>NZ_BMKW01000073.1 GCF_014644535.1 Neoroseomonas lacus | reverse complement strand
TAGGTGTGCTGCCAGGCGCGCACCAAGTGGTCGGACGCGGCCTTGGAGGCCGAATAGGGGCTGCGCGGGTCGTAGCGCGTGTGTTCGTCGAAGGGCGGTGCGTCGAGGCTGTCGAGCGAGCCGAAGACCTCGTCGGTCGAGACGTGGTGGAAGCGGAACGCCTCCTTCGTCGCGCCGGTCAGCGCGGCCCAGTATTCGCGCGCCGCCTCCAGCAGGACCTGGGTGCCGACGACATTGGTGCGGATGAACTCGGCCGGGCCGTCGATCGAACGGTCGACATGGGATTCGGCGGCGAGGTGCATCACCCGCGACGGGCGGTGCGTCGCGAAGGCCGCCCGCATGGCGGCCGGGTCGCAGATGTCGGCATTGATGTGGATGTGACGGGGGTGGCGCCACCACGGGCCAAGGCTCTCGGGGCTCGCCGCATAGGTCATCCGGTCGATGTTCACTACCACCTCATCGGTGGTCGAAAGCAGCCGACGCATCACGGCCGAGCCGATAAAGCCGAGGCCGCCTGT
>NZ_BMKW01000072.1 GCF_014644535.1 Neoroseomonas lacus | reverse complement strand
GGCGCGATGCCGCGCTGATGCCCGAGATCGCGCGGGTGTTCGCGGAAAACTTCCGCGTCTATGGCGTGCGCAAGGTCTGGCGGCAGCTGAAACGCGAAGGCCATGATCTGGCGCGGTGCACCGTCGCGCGTCTGATGCGCGGCATGGGCCTGCAGGGCGTGATCCGCGGCAAGCCGGTCAGGACCACGATCAGCGACAAGGCCGCACCTTGCCCGCTGGACCACGTCAACCGGCAGTTCAAGGCACCGCGCCCGAACGCGCTGTGGGTCTCCGACTTCACCTATGTCGCGACCTGGTCGGGCTTCGTCCACGTCGCCTTCATCATCGATGCCTATGCGCGTCGGATCGTGGGCTGGCGTGTGTCGCGGACCGCGCATACGGGCTTCGTGCTGGATGCGCTGGAACAGGCCCTGCATGAACGGCGCCCGCTGCATCGCGGCGGCCTCGTGCATCACAGCGACAGGGGCAGTCAGTACGTCTCCATCCATTACACCGAGCGCTTGGCCCAGGCCGGCATCGAGCCTTCCGTCGGC
>NZ_BMKW01000071.1 GCF_014644535.1 Neoroseomonas lacus | reverse complement strand
GATCAGCCAAAGCAGGGTCTCGGTCGGGACGTGATGGAGATGGACGGTATCACCATGCTGCTGGTCAGTAACTGTGAAGAAGCAAGGCGAAGGCACCACTATTGGCGGGAGACGATCACTGTTGTGTCCGGGAGATGAACCGGGAGATCTTGCGTCAGACGTCGAAGCGCCAGCCACCTGGACCGGATTTCAGGAACGCGGACAATCGCGGCCAATGGGTCTTGCCAAAGACGCGCTGCGGACTTCCAAGGTCTGTCATGTCAGTCGCTCGTATGGGTTCGCCTCGCTTGTGCGAAGCGACGAGCCTTTTCACGACCTCGATCTGAGCGGGCCCGCGAAAGACGAATACATGCTTTCCGGCGAGCGTGAGTCTCTTGCCATCGTCAGAGAGATGCACGTCAGCTGTAGGACGCCCGGGTGTACGTCCTGCGAGGTGGGCTGCGACGATATCGGGATCAACCGCCAGGCTGGCTGGGTCCTTAGAGCCCATCCGGAAAGAAGTTGAGTCGATTGAATCGGCAGTGATTCGCTGTGTCCGTGGACGATTCGCGGGGGCAGACGGAT
>NZ_BMKW01000070.1 GCF_014644535.1 Neoroseomonas lacus | reverse complement strand
CTCTACGTCGCGGTGCGCGAGCAGGCCGGGCGCGAAGCCAGCCCGACCACTGCGATCATCGACAGCCAGACGGCGAAGGGCGCGCAAAAGGGGGCACTACGGTCGATCCGTCCGGCTACGACGCGGGCAAGAAGGTCGTCGGCCGCAAACGCCACCTACTGACCGACACGATGGGCATGCTGCTCGCTGTCGTTGTCCATCCGGCCCACGTGCAGGATCGCGATGGCGCCGAGCCACTGCTGCGTCAGGCCCGGCGACTGTTCCCCTTCGTCGAGCGCATCATCGGTGATGCGGGCTATCAGGGACCGAAGATGGCGGCCGCGGTTGCGCGCACCGGCACATGGAAGATCGAGATCGTGCACCGCTGCGACCGCCATCGCTTCGTCGTCCTGCCGAAGCGATGGATCGTCGAGCGCACCATCGGATGGATCAGCCGCAACCGCCGCCTCGCCCGCGACTTCGAGCGCCACTGCCGTATCGCGTGCGCCTTCGTCCGCATGGCCATGATCCGCATCATGCTCCGCCGACTGGCAGCAATGCCCTCAGCATGAATCGGAACTTCCCGGATGGGCTCT
>NZ_BMKW01000069.1 GCF_014644535.1 Neoroseomonas lacus | reverse complement strand
CGGCAACGACCGCTACATTGGGTTGGACAGCGCATCCGACATCGTGGTCGAAGGCGCGAATGGCGGCACCGATGCAGTGACGTCGTATATCAGCTACACGCTCACGGCGAATGTGGAGAGCCTGACGCTGCTCGGCACGCAGGCGCTGAACGGCACGGGCAACAACCTGGCCAATGTGATCAGGGGCAATGACGGGGCCAACCGCCTTGACGGTGGCGGAGGCAACGACGTGCTGGTCGGTGGCCTGGGCGCCGATACGCTGACCGGCGGGGCGGGGGCGGACATCTTCCGCTTCCTCAGCGCCGCGGAGGGCGGTGACAGGATCGTCGACTTCAACCCGGTTGCCGACACGATCCAGATCTCGCGCGGCGGCTTCGGCGTCGCCTTCGGTACCGGTCCACTGGCTGACGCGCTGCTGCATGACGGCACTGCCGCTTCGGGCAGCGGCGCGCAGTTCATCTACGACAGCGCAACCGGGGTGCTGCGCTTCGATGCCGATGGGGCGGGCGGCGCCGGGGCGACGGTGCTGGCGACGCTCTCGGGTGCGCCGGCGCTGACAGCGGCGGATATCGCCATCATCGCCTGATCGCGAGGT
>NZ_BMKW01000068.1 GCF_014644535.1 Neoroseomonas lacus | reverse complement strand
GGCGCTGAGAGACGCCAGATCGTGCTGTTGCTGATGGCCCGGAAATGCCGGTCCGCTGCATCCCGTTCGGCACGCACGGCGAGCAGTTCTGCCTGCGTCCGCAAGAGTTGACGAGTGGCAGCCATGGCGAATGTTGCCGCTTCGTCCGTAGCCCCGAAGTCTGACGGAGCAGATTGCCCCGGATCGGTGTGATGGGCAGCCTCGTGCGGAGGCGACGGTGTCGCGGAGCCGCCAGACGGGCCGCCGGCGTCGGTGGAGGGGACGTGCTGCTTCATACGGCGTGCAGTGCGCGGATCGCGCAAGTCAGGTCCTGCTCCCTGTCCTGCCAACCCTCCGCGCGAATGCGCGCGAGAATGGCAGCGATGGCGGCCGCGGGATCCGGCGCCGCAGTTGGGCTGCCGTGCTGATTAGCAACGATGCGCAGTTCGTTCCGTTCGACGCCAACGCGCAGCATGGTCCGGACGAAATTCTTGCACATTGGGGCGATCCTGCGCATCACCAGGACCTCCGCGGAAAGGGTGGCGGGATCTGCGCGAGGCGTGCGGCGGCGCGGTCCTTGTCGGACAGCACGGCGGTCATCGCGTCGACCGGCCAGTCGATGCCGAGCGCCGGGTCGTTCCAGGCAATGCCGC
>NZ_BMKW01000067.1 GCF_014644535.1 Neoroseomonas lacus | reverse complement strand
CTGGCCTGCTGCCGGTTTGGTGGACACGGAGATAAGGTTTTCCAACCCTATCGAACGTCCCCATGCAGCGACGGGTATTCAGTCGGGAGTTTAAAGCTGAGGCGGTGAAACTGGTCCGTGATCGCGGTGTCGCAGTGGCGCAGGCGTCACGGGACCTGGAGGTGGCGGAGTGCGTGTTGCGCCGCTGGATGCGCGATTTGGCATCCGACCAGGCACATGCCTTCCCCGGCCACGGGCAGATGAAACTGAGCAGCAGGAGATCGACCGTCTTCGTCGGGAGATCGCCAAGCTCAAGGCGGAGCGTGACATCCTAAAAACGGCCGCGGCGTGCTTCGCCAGCGATGCGATATGAAGTTCGCCTTCATCGCGGCGCATCGTTCGATCTGGCCGGTGGTCTGGCTCTGCTCAACACTGGAGGTCTCGCGCTCGGGCTTTCACGCCTGGCTGACCCGGCCGCGCAGCCAGCATTCCAAAACCGATGAGGCGATCGCGCCTCAGATCAGGGCGAGCTTCCTGGCCAGCGGCCGCACCTATGGCGCCAGGCGGGTGTGGCGCGACGTGCTGGCCGAGGGCTTCTCCCGTGGGCTGCACAAGATTGAACGGCTGATGCGCCAGCAGGCACTTCGGGCACGACCGCGCCGCCGCGGCCTGCCCAAGGACATCGGTGAG
>NZ_BMKW01000066.1 GCF_014644535.1 Neoroseomonas lacus | reverse complement strand
GGCCCCCAATTCGACCGGACAGGCGGCATAGCCCGGAGGGCCTAGGTTCACGCCTAGGCGCACGCCTATGTCGAAGCCCATCGAGCGCGTCGAGATCATCACCGGCATCCACCGCCGGCGGCGCTACACTGCCGAGGGAAAGGTCCGGCTGGTCGAGCAGACCATGCAGCCCGGCATAACGGTCTCCGCCGTCGCCCGGCTGCAAGGCGTCTCGCCCAGCCTGCTGTTCCAGTGGAGGCGGCGCATGGCCGAGGGCGGGCCGGAGGCAGTCAGGGCCGACGAGGAGGTCGTCCCGATCAGCCGCGTGCGGGAACTCGAGAACCGCGTCCGCGAGCTCGAGCGTCTGCTCGGCCGCAAGACCATGGAGACCGAGATCTTGCGCGAAGCCCTCGAGCAGGCCCGCCCCAAAAAACACGCGTGGCGCTTGCCATCGCCGCCACCGGCAGGTTCCCGGTGAAAGCCGTGGCCGACACGATCGGCGTCGCCAGGTCCAACCTGGTCGACCATCTCCGCCAGCCTGAGAGGCCGCGGCGGGGCCCCTATCGCCGCGCCGAGGACGATGCCGTACTGGCCGAGATCCGCGCCATTACCGACGCGCGCCCGACCTATGGCTATCGCCGCGTCACGGCGTTGCTCAACCGCGCCAGGCGCAGCGCCGGGCTGCCGCCGCT
>NZ_BMKW01000065.1 GCF_014644535.1 Neoroseomonas lacus | reverse complement strand
CCCTGCGCCTTGGCGCTCGGCGACAACATCATCTACGGCGACGGCCTGCCCGCGCAGCTCCAGGCCGCTTCACACCGTGCCGAGGCCGGTGAATCGACCATCTTCGGCTACCGCGTGGCCGACCCGGAACGCTACGGCGTGGCGGAATTCGACGCGACCGGCCGCGTGCTCTCGATCGAGGAAAAGCCGGCCCAGCCGAAATCCGACTGGGCGGTGATCGGCCTGTATTTCTACGACGCGCGCGTGACGCGGCTGGCCCGCGACCTCGCCCCCTCCGCGCGCGGCGAGCTTGAGATCACCGACCTCAACAAGGTCTATCTCGCCGACGGCACGCTGCGCGCCGAACAGCTCGGCCGCGGCTGCGCCTGGCTCGATGCCGGCACGCCGGGCTCGCTGCTGCAGGCCGCGCTGTTCGTGCAGACGGTGCAGGAACGCCAGGGCCTGCAGGTCGGCTGCCCGGAGGAGATCGCCTTCCGCATGGGCTTCATCGACGCCGCGGCGCTGACACGCCAGGCCGCAGCGCTCGGCAAGACCGCCTATGGCGTCTATCTGCGCGACCTGGCGGCGGGGGCGTTCGCATGAAGGCCGTGCCTCTCGCCATTCCGGAGGTGATGCTGATCGAACCCGTGCGCCATGGCGATGCGCGCGGCTTCTTCTCCGAAGTGTGGTCGGCCCGCGCGCTGGCCGC
>NZ_BMKW01000064.1 GCF_014644535.1 Neoroseomonas lacus | reverse complement strand
CGCAACGTCAGCCAATTTTGCCCCGGAGAGAGCGGAGAGTCTCCGAACCTTGAGGGTGGGCCGATTTTTCCCTCAAGCTTAAGCTATTGATATTAGATGGCTTTCTCTCGAGTTCATCTTCAGATTTCAGTAACCTGATCGCCCCGCAATGCTCGGTTAATGCAAACTGTTGATCGGCCCCCAACCTTACAATCAACGAATTGCACCATCGCCGCGGATATTTCAGAGGCCGGATCGACATGGACGACAAAGACCACGTCTTCGCCCGCTTCAAGGACGACAAGCCGGCGTCGGCTGATCGGCGCGAGACGCTGACCATTCCCCGACGCGCTGGCGCACCCGGAAGCAGGTCCGTTGAGGTGGTGCACGTGCGATCGGGCGGTGCTGTGAGAGAGAGGCCGCAGCGCCAGGACCAGTATGTTCGCGCGGCCTCTTGGGACGGCGGCTTCCCGACGAAGCACGCGCCCCGCACGTCCATGTCGATCGAGCAGGCGGCTCCTGAGGCGGCAGAGCCGGTCACGCACATCATGCCTGCTTGGGAGCCAGCGGCAACGGAGGCGCATGCGGCCGCTGCTGAGGAACATGCCGCTGTGCCACGTCGCGGCCGAGGGCGGCCTCGCAAACATCCGGTTGGGCAGCCCGTGGCGGGACCGGCTGCCGCAGCGCACGCTGAAGAGCCTGCTACGCCGCGCCGGGGCCGAGGGCGGCC
>NZ_BMKW01000063.1 GCF_014644535.1 Neoroseomonas lacus | reverse complement strand
ATTCCGGCGCTAAGAGCCTGTCTCTGAACGCGATCGGAACGGGGGTTGGCTGGCCGGAGCGACTGTGATTCCAACGGGTTGTCGAGACCGAATTGGATGAGCAGCCCGATGTGGACCCCGACCAGCCGTGCGCGTCATAGACGAGATGGCCTGCGCTTCGCCAGTGACGTGACTGATGCGGAATGGGCCGTGCTGGCACCTTTGCTGCCGTCGCCTTCACGGGTGGGACGGCCACCACACTGGCCGATGCGCGATATCGTCAACGCGATCTTCTATGTCCTGCGTGCCGGCGTTACCTGGCGAATGCTGCCAGATTGCTTCCCACCACGGCAGACGGTCTATGGCTGGTTCAGCGGGCTGCGCGATCGCGGCGTATGGGAGAGCGTGAACCACCATCTCGTCATGCTCGACCGCGAGCGCGCCGGACGCGCGGCAAGCCCGTCCGCGGCCGTGATCGACAGCCAAAGCACCAAGACCACCGAAGCTGGCGGGCCGCGCGGCTACGACGCCGGCAAGAAGGTCCTGGGGCGCAAGCGTCACGCCATGGTCGATACCGACGGCCGGCCACTGGTTCTGCAATGCCACGCCGCCTCGGCGCAGGATTGCGATGGCGCCGTCCCGCTGCTCCAGGCTTCACGAAGCAGCTTCCCATTCGTCGAGAAGACCTTTGCCGATGCGGGTTACGTCGCCCGTCGCGTTGCCAAGGCCACCAACATCGCCATCGAGATCGTGCGCAAGCCAAAGAACCAAATCGGCTTCGCCGTGCATCCGCGGCGCTGGGTTGTCGAGCGCTGCTTCGCCTGGCTCGGCCGTAACCGCCGCCTCGCCAAGGACTTCGAAACAACCATCGCTTCCGCCACTGCTTTCCTCTATGCCGCCGCCGTCCTCTTGCTCATCAGACGATTAGCTCGTTCCACCTGAGTTCAGAGTCAGACTCT
>NZ_BMKW01000062.1 GCF_014644535.1 Neoroseomonas lacus | reverse complement strand
GCCAGGAGGTGACGATGGTAGGTGGCGTGAAACGGCGTCGGAGTTTTCCCGACGCGTTCAAATGGGAGGCGATTGCCGCGATCCGTGGCGGTCGCTCGGCATCGCAGGTGGCGGCCGAACTGGGTC
Source organism: Neoroseomonas lacus (assembly GCF_014644535.1). GTDB lineage: Bacteria > Pseudomonadota > Alphaproteobacteria > Acetobacterales > Acetobacteraceae > Neoroseomonas > Neoroseomonas lacus. Next base: position 813 of record NZ_BMKW01000062.1, on the reverse strand, counting down.
TGCCGGATCGTCTGGTCCGCTCCTGGTTGCGTTGGGCTGAGGGGCGCTCGCCCGGGGGGAGCGGCGCGCCGGCGCCGACGCCCCCCACGAGAGCAGGCGGCGCCGGCGCGCCGTGTCGGGCTGAGCCCGGCCGACCAAGCCGCAGAGATCGGCCAGCTGCGCAAAGAACTCGAGCGCGTGAGGATGGAGCGCGACATCTTAAAGCGAGCTGCGCTCATCTTCGGTCAGGCGACGGACCGGAGGTGAGCTTCATGTTCATTCGCGACCACGTCGCCGACTTCCCCATCCGGGTCATGTGCGAAGCGCTCGGCGTCAGCCGCAGCGGCTACTACGCCTGGGCAAGCCGGGACGAGAGCGCGCGGGCTGCTGCCGACCAGGTCCTGGCTGCCGAGATCCGGGCGCCGCCCACGCGGCCAGCCGCGGCCGCTATGGCAGCCCGCGCGTGCACGCCGAACTGCGTGCCCGCGGCCGTCGGGTTGGCCGCAAGCGGGTCGCGCGCCTGATGCGCGGCATGGGCCTGGTGGCTCACCGCAGGCGCCGCTTTCGGCGGACGACGGACAGCAGCCACGCCTTCCCGATCGCGCCCAATCTGCTCGGCCGCAGGTTCACGGCGGAGGCGCCGGACCGGGTCTGGCTTGCCGACCTGACCTACATCTGGACCGCGGAAGGCTGGCTGTATCTCGCCGCGGTGCTCGATCTCTACACGCGCAGGGTCGTCGGCTGGGCGATGGCCGACCACCTCGGTCACGAACTAGCGCTTGCCGCGCTCGACATCGCCATCGCGCGCCAGCGGCCGCTGCCCGGTCTGATCCA
>NZ_BMKW01000061.1 GCF_014644535.1 Neoroseomonas lacus | reverse complement strand
GGCATTTCGATCACGCGGCTTGATCTTGATGCGTCAGATCTTCGCGCGGCGTCGGTGCGCGCAAGATCGTCGGCGGCGGCGCGTCGAATGCTGGTGCTGGCGGCGGTGCTGGAGGGCCATAGTCGCACGGAGGCGGCTCGTCTGGCAGGCATGGAGCGCCAGACGCTGTGAGACTGGGTACATCGCCACAACGAGCAGGGCCTCGAGGGACTGTACGACCGTCGTGGCATGAACAAGGCCCGCGAACTGGGCGCCGCACAGGAGGCGGAGTTCGCAGCCCTGGTGGAGGCCGGCCCTGGTCTGGCGCGCGATGGGGTGGCCCGCTGGTGGCTGGTCGACCTGTGCGGGGTGATCAGCACACGCTACGGCGTGAGCCATCACCTCGCGACAGTGTCTAGGCTGTTGCAGCGGCTCGGGCTGCGCCGGCTCTCGGTGCGGCCGCACCATCCGAAGCATGGTATTGCCGAGCAGTCGGCGCAAAAAAAGAGGACGTCGCGACGCTGGCAGCGGCCGCGCTCCGGCCCAGCGCTGGCGGACGGCCGCTCGAAATCTGCTTCCAGGATGAGGCCAGGGTCGGTCAGCAAGGCACCCTGACGCGGATCTGGGCCCGGCGCGGCGGCCGGCCTGAGCGGCCGCGCGACGTCCGCTACACCTCAGCCTGGCTATTCGGGGCGATCTGCCCGAGCCGGGGCGTAGGCGCGGCTCTTGTCCTGCCGGAAGCGAACACTGACGCAATGAACCGCCATCTGGCCGAGATCGGCCAGGCCATCGCTCCGGGCGCCCATGGGCCGCTCGTGTCGGATCAGGCGCGCTGGCACACCACGGGCGCGCTGGTGCTGCCCGACAATATGAGCCTGCTGCATCTGCCGCCGGTCTCGCCGGAACTCAACCCCGTCGTGAACGTCTGGGAATTCCTGCGAGCCAACCGCCTGCCGTTCCAGA
>NZ_BMKW01000060.1 GCF_014644535.1 Neoroseomonas lacus | reverse complement strand
GTGACATGGCATGACGGCCGCGCTCTGACCGCCGACGACATCGCCTTCAGCTTCACGCGCGCGCGGAACATCCCGAACAGCCCCGGCGGTTTCGGCGGGTTCCTGCGCAGCGTCGCCGGCGTCACCAGCATTGATGCGACCACGCTGCTGATCGAGACGCACGGACCCGCTCCGGGCCTGCCGGGCGACCTCGTCAACGTCGCGGTGATCGCACGCCACGTCGGCAGTGACGCAACGACCGCGGACTACAATGCCGGCCGTGCCACCATCGGCATCGGCGCCTTCCGCCTGCGTGCCTTCCGCCCGGGCGAGCGCGTTGAGCTGGAGCGCAACCCGACTTGGTGGGGAACGCCCGTGACGTGGGAGGTCGCGACCTACCGCATGATGCCGAATGCCGCGGGCCGCACGGCCGCGCTGCTGTCCGGCGACGTGGATCTGATCGAGATGCCCAACGCCTCCGACCTGCCGCGGCTGCGCGGATCGTCGGAACTCGCCGTGGTCAGCGCTCCAGGCCTACGCGTGATCTACCTGGCGCCCCAACACGGCGCGGCGGTGCCGGCACCCTTCGTCACGGCGACGGATGGCAGCGCCCTCGCCAGCAATCCCTTGGCGCGGCAGGAGGTACGGCAGGCTCTGTCGCTGGCCATCAATCGCACCGGCCTCGCCGAGCGCGTGCTGGAAGGCTCCGCGGTGCCGACGGTGCAGATTTTGCCGCTGGGCACCTTCTCGGCGGTGCCGGACCTGACGGTCGATACGCCCGCGCCGGATCGTGCCCGCGCGCTGCTCGCCGCCGCCGGCTATCCGAACGGCTTCCGCCTGACCCTGCATGTACCAACCGACCGCTATCCCGGGGCGACGGCCGTCGCGCAGGCGATCGCGCAGATGTGGACGCGCATCGGCGTGCGCACCAGCGTCGCGTCCTTGCCATGGAGCGCCTATGCGGCGCAGCGCGGCAGTTTCGCGATGCAT
>NZ_BMKW01000059.1 GCF_014644535.1 Neoroseomonas lacus | reverse complement strand
GCGGCATTGCCTGGAACGACCCGGCGCTCGGCATCGACTGGCCGGTCGACGCGATGACCGCCGTGCTGTCCGACAAGGACCGCAACGCGCCGCGCCTGTCGGAGATCGCGCCGCCCTTCCCGAAAGGCAGCTGGTGATGCGCCGCATCCTGGTGACGGGCCGCGGCGGCCAGCTCGCGACCGGTCTTGAAACCGCATTGCCGGCGCGGGGTTTCGAGCCAGTCCTGGTCGGCCAGCCGGAGTTCGAGTTCGACGCGCCGGAGACCGTGGCCGCCGCCTTCGATGCGGCTCAGCCGGACGCCGTGGTCAATTGCGCCGCCTGGACCGCCGTCGATGCCGCCGAGGACAACGAAGCCGCCGCCTTCCGAGCCAATGCGCTCGGCCCGGCGCTGGTCGCCGCGCATTGTGCCGCGCACGGCATCCCACTGATCCAGGTCTCGACCGACTACGTCTATGACGGCCGCAAGGGCGCGCCCTATCTCGAGACCGACCCGCCCAACCCGCTCGGCGCCTATGGCCGGACCAAGCTCGCCGGCGAATGGGCGGCCTTCGCGGGCAATCCGCACACGCTGGTGCTGCGCACCGCCTGGGTCTTCTCGCCGGTCGGCAGCAATTTCCTGCGCACCATGCTGCGGGTCGGCGCCGAACGGCCCGAACTGCGCGTCGTCGCCGACCAGCATGGCAGCCCGACCGCCGCCCCCGACCTCGCCGACGCGATAACGGCCGTGCTGGCCCGCATTCGCGACACCGGCTGGCAGGACACCTATCGCGGCGTCTTCCACGCCACCGGCAGCGGCTACACCACCTGGCACAGTTTCGCCGAGGCGATCTTCGGCCAGGCCGGCGGACCGCACCCGGTCGTCCATGCCATCACCACCACCGACTACCCAACCAAGGCCGTACGACCGGCCGATGGCCGCATGGACGGGTCGAAGCTGCGCGAGACCTTCGGCGTCGCCCTGCCACCCTGGGAGCAAGGCCTGACGCGCGTGATCCGCGCACTGCAAGC
>NZ_BMKW01000058.1 GCF_014644535.1 Neoroseomonas lacus | reverse complement strand
TGATGGCTGAAGTGCCGCTTCTCCAACGGACGGGGATCCTCACGATGTCTAGCGAGCCAGAAGAACCGCTCGATCGTCGACGTGATTTCATGATCGCCTCAATTGCGACGGTCGGCACCTCGGCCGCGCTTATCGCGACAGCTGGTTCTGGCAACGCTCAGAACATCGCGCCTGCCTCTGTCAACCGGACGCCCGCTACCCTGTCCGCTACAGTTTATACGGGCGACACGATCCAGGGGAAGAAGGTTGTCAGCGCTCTAGACGTCAACGACCTGGAGCCTGGACAGAAGCACCTCCTGTATTTTCAGGGCGTGCAGATGCCTACCGGCCAGTACTGGTATGCGTCCGTGACGGTCGCCAAGGGCACGAAGCCGGGCAAGCGCGTGATTCTGGTAAGCGGCGTGCACGGTGACGAGATGAGTTCCGTGCATACGGTCCAGACCATAATGAGTCAGCTTGATCCGGTGCAGATGTCAGGCACGGTGATGGCGGTTACGGACGTCTCCCGTCCCGCCCTAGAAGGCATGCAGCGGAGATGGCCTAATTCGGGCAGAGGTGTTGATCTCATCGACATGAACCGGGAATGGCCCGGAGACGAGAACGGAGCCACCGCGGCGAGCCGGCATGCAGGGCTGCTGTTCAACCACCTGTTAAAGCCGAACGCCGACGTAGCTATCGACTTCCATACCGGGACCACCGGGTTCGATGTCACCGCTTTCAATATCGCCGACATGGATGTACCCGAGATCAAGGAGCTGGTGGAGCTGTATCCTGTCGCCCAAATCTTCGACAACCCCGTGTATCCGGGCGTGTTGCACAATGCGTTTGTGGACGTGGGCATCCCGTCCTTCACGCCGGAGATTGGGGCTGCCCGTGTCCTGGACCTCGACATGATCTCGCTGTTCGTCGAAGGCACACTGAACGTCCTGAAACATCACGGCATCGTTGCGGGGTCAATGGGACGCACAGGCAAGGATGTCAGCGTCTTCATGGGAAATAGCGCGCTCCCCGTCCTTGCAACCCAAGGCGGGCTCGTTGAGCACCT
>NZ_BMKW01000057.1 GCF_014644535.1 Neoroseomonas lacus | reverse complement strand
GTGACCAGCCCCCATCGAGTGATCCAGGCGGAATTTTAGTGGGCCATCGCAAGCGCGCCTACTCCTGGGCTGATCGGCGACCTGGCTATTGACATCGTCTCCGGTGCGGGCGGACGGTAACCCAGCGACGAGTGCGGCCGCACCCGATTGTAGTGCCGGCGCCATTCCTCGATCAGCACCTGAGCTTCCCTGATCGTGTTGAATACCTCGCCATTCAGCAGCTCATCGCGCAGCTTGCCGTTGAAGGATTCGACGTACCCGTTCTCCCACGGGCTCGCCTTCTCGATGTAGGCGGTACGTGCGCCCACGCCGGCGATCCAAGCCTTCACCGCCTCGGCGATAAACTCCGGCCCCTGGTCTGAGCGGATATGCGTGGGCGTCCCATGCGCAAGGAACAGGTCCGCCAGAACGTCGATCACGTCCGACGAGGTCAGCCTCCGCGCGACGCGGATCGCCAGCGCCTCACGCGTGAACTCGTCCACCACGCACAGCATCCGGAACTTCCACCCGTCGCGTGTGCGGTCCTCGACAAAGTCGTAGGCCCAGACATGCTTCGCTCGCTCGGGTCGCAGCCGGATGCACGAGCCGTCCGCCAGCCACAGCCTGCCGCGTTTCGGCTGCCGCTGCGGCACCTTCAGCCCCTCCCGGCGCCAGATCCGCTCCACCCGCTTGCGGTTCACCGCCCAGCCGGCTTCCCGCAGCAGCGCCGTGATCCGGCGGTAGCCGTACCGGCCATAGCGTTTCGCCAGCTCGATGATGTCGCCCGTCAGTCGGGCCTCATCATCCGCCCCGCGCGGCACCTTGCGCTGCGTCGAGCGGTGCTGCCCCAGCACCGCGCAGGCCCTGCGCTCGGAGATCCCAATCTCGCGCACCACATGCTCGACGCAGGCCCGACGCCGCGCGGGGCTCACCATTCTCCCGACGCAGCTTCCTTCAGGATGACTTTCTCAAGCGTCAGGTCCGAGACCGCCTTACGCAGCCGCGCGTTCTCCCGCTCCAGTTCCTTGAGCCGCTTCACCTGGTCCAGCTTCAGGCCACCGAACTCCGTCCGCCAGCGATAGTAGGTCGGCTCCGTCACGCCGATTGCT
>NZ_BMKW01000056.1 GCF_014644535.1 Neoroseomonas lacus | reverse complement strand
TAGCCGTTGCGTCGTCGCAGCAGGTCCGACGCCCCATCCGGGTCCGGGACGATGGCGTGCTCGACGTTCTCCGGCATCGCGGCACCGGCGCCCGCCGGATCTCCCTGGGCTTCGCCTGGCGCGCAGTAGGTCACGGCGAACCCCGCGTCCAGCATCGTCTTGGCTAGCCATCGGCCCATAGTGCGGCACGCCACCGCGAATGAGCCCTGGACGCGAGGAGCGACGATCAGGACACGGCCCGCTGAGCGACCCCGCATGCGAGCGAGGAGCACGGACGTGCCCGGTACGTGATGGCCGGTCGCAAGCGCCGCCGCGTGGCGCGCCACGAAGCGTTCCCGATTGCGCGTATAGAGATTGATCGCTTCACCAGAGGATGTCGCGCTGCCGTATTCGTAGTGGACGACGCGGGCTGCGGGTTCATAGCCGACGCGGAAGCCGGCTTCCCGGATCCGCATGCATAAGTCGGTCTCCTCGAAGTAGGCGGGGGCATAGGCGGTATCCAGGCCGCCCAGTCGTTCGAACAGGTCGCGCCGTACCATCAGGAAGGCGCCGGAGCAGTAATCCACGTCGCGCCGGAACTGAAATTCCCAATCGGCGGGGTCATGGCCGCGCCCGTAGCCCTCGGTTTGGCCGTTGCTCCAGACAATGCATCCGGCCTCCTGCAGGGTGCCGTCCAGCATCACGATGGGACCGCCGAGCGCGCCAAGGTCCGGCTCGGCGTCGAGCCGCGCGGCCGCGGCGGGAATTGCACCGGGTTCGACACGCGTGTCGTTATTCAGCAGCAGCAGGTACCTGCCGCGAGCGTTCTGCGCGGCGCGGTTGACGCCGCGCAGGAAGTGCAGGTTCTCCGGCTCGCGAATCACGCGCGCGCCGTCGAGCCTGTCGAGCAGCACGCCGGTCCGATCCGTCGAGTTGTTATCGACGATGATGATCTCGACCTGGGGACCTGCCTCCAGCGCCAGGGAACGCAGGCAATGCAAGGTCAGTTCCGCTTGGTTGAAGAGCACGATCAGTATGCTGACGCGCGGCTCCGTGGCTGCCGGAAGGCACAACCGGTCGCCCGCTGCCAGGAATGCATCCAGTTCGCGCCTGCAT
>NZ_BMKW01000055.1 GCF_014644535.1 Neoroseomonas lacus | reverse complement strand
GGAGACCCCTGCGAAACGGGCCTGATCGGGTAATGGAGGCGTGGTAGCGACCTGGGAACGGTAATGTTGGACGGCTTTGGTGCCGGGCTGTCGTGCGGCGGACGCACCTTTCCTGTCAGGCGAGCAGGCGTTCGGCGCGGCGCAGGTTCATGGCCGTGCAGAGCAGATGGAGGTGGGCGCCATTGCGGACGAGGCCGCGGTAGCGGACGCGGCGCCAGCCATAGCTGCGTTTCAGCGTCCCGAAGGCGCGCTCGACCTGGCCGCGGATTGGCGCCAGCGCCGTGTTCATCCAGCGCTGCCAGGCCGCCAGCGGGCGGCGCGCATGGCCACGATGCATGATGCCGTCGACGATGCCGGCATCGGCCAGCGCCTCACGCCGAGGCGCGCTGTCATAGGCTTTGTCGGCGAACACCGCCGCCTCGTCGCCCTGCACCAGCCCGTCGGCGGCGAGGCTGTCGCCGACATCGGCGCCGGTGAGCACGGCGTCGCGGATCAGGTCCGATCCAAGATCCACCGCGACATGCGCCTTGAAGCCGAAGAAGCTGCGCTGGCCGCGCCGCGTGAAGCCGGCCTCGGGGTCCTTGGTCGAGACCTCGCCCTCGCTGTGTGGCGGGCGAGCGACCGCCGCCTCGACCAGCGTCGCATCGATCAGCGTGCCGGCCTTCAGAACCAGGCCCTTCGTGTCGAGCTGGCGATTCAACTCGCCGAACAGTGCTTCGGCCATGCCGCGCTCGGCCAAGGCGGTGCGGTACCGGCACAGCGTGGTCTCGTCCGGCGTACCGTCGTCCAGGCCGAAGCCGCAGAAGCGACGGAACGACAGCCGGTCGGCCAGCGCTTCCTCAAGGCCAGGATCGGAGAGCTGGTACCACTGCGCCAGCAGCAGCGCCCGGAACAGCGCCAGCGGCGGATAGCCGGGCCGGCCGGTGGGCGCGCGCAGCGGGGCGAGCAGGCGCTCCATCGGCGCCCAGTCGATCAGGCCGACAATGCGTTCCAGACGACGATTGGAACCCGCACCCGCCGGCAGCAGCGCCTCCGCCAGGCTCGCCTGTCCGATCCGACGCTGACCCATCCCCGCCTCGCCGCTGCCATCACAAGCATCAGCGAATCAGTCCTTCGCTCACTCAGCAAGGCGTTTCGCAGGGATCTCCG
>NZ_BMKW01000054.1 GCF_014644535.1 Neoroseomonas lacus | reverse complement strand
TGTCCGGCGTCAGCACCCTTGAGACAGAACGGCGGCGTTGAGGAACGGAGGATTTCTGGCTCATCGTAACCCCCAGGAGAGTGAAGATGAGCCAGAAATCCTCCGCTCCCACCGCCAAGCCGTCGGCTGAGAAGGTGGTGCGCGACATCCGCCGCGCCACCCGCAAGCACCACTCAGTCGAGGACAAGATCCGCATCGTCCTCGAAGGCCTGCGCGGCGAGGAGAGCATCGCCGCGCTGTGCCGCCGCGAGGCCATCGCCGAGAGCCTGTACTACGCCTGGTCGAAAGAGTTCTTGGAAGCCGGCAAGCGCCGCCTGGCCGGGGATACCGCGCGTGCCGCCACCACCGACGAGGTCAAGGAACTCCGCCAGGAAGCCCGCGCGCTGAAGGAGGTCGTCGCCGAACAGGCGCTCGAGCTGCGCCTGCTGAAAAAATGCATGATCGCGGATGGGGGCGACCGGTCATGAGGTACCCCGCCGCCGAGAAGCTCGAGATCATCCGGCTCGTCGAGCAGTCCCACCTGCCGACGCGGCGCACGCTGCGGCAGTTGGGCGTCCCGCCGGCCACGTTCTATCGCTGGGTCGACCGTTACCAGCGCGGCGGGCCCGAAGCCCTGGCCGACCGCACCTCGCGGCCCGATCGCGTGTGGAACCGCATCCCGGATGCAACGCGCGACAAGATCGTCGAACTGGCGCTCGCCGAACCGGAGTTGTCGCCACGCGAACTCGCCGTGCGCTTCACTGACCAGCAGCGCTACTTCGTCTCGGAAGCCTCGGTCTATCGCCTGCTCAAGGCGCACGACCTGATCGCCAGCCCGGCCTTCTTCGTGGTCACGGCGGCCGACGAGTTCCTCACCAAGACCACCGCGCCCAACCAGCTCTGGCAGACCGACTTCACCTATCTCAAGGTCATCGGCTGGGGCTGGTTCTACCTCTCCACCGTGCTCGATGATTTCTCGCGATACATCATCGCCTGGAAGCTCTGCACCACCATGGCGGCGCGCGATGTCACCGACACGCTGGAGATGGCGCTCACCGCATCAGGCTGCAGCCAGGTGCGAGTACGCCACCGCCCGCGCCTGCTGTCCGACAACGGGCCCTGCTACATCGCCGGCGAACTGGCGCAGTGGTTGGCCGAAAACGCCATGGACCA
>NZ_BMKW01000053.1 GCF_014644535.1 Neoroseomonas lacus | reverse complement strand
TACTTACTTCGTGATCGACGCGACGACGCCGGCGCCGACGGTGCGGCCACCTTCGCGGATGGCGAAGCGCAGCCCTTCATCCATCGCGATCGGCGCAATCAGCTCAACGTCCATCGAGACGTTGTCGCCCGGCATCACCATCTCCACCCCTTCCGGCAGCGTGACCACACCGGTCACATCCGTCGTGCGGAAGTAGAACTGCGGACGATAGTTGGTGAAGAACGGCGTGTGACGGCCACCCTCTTCCTTCGTCAGCACATAGGCCTCAGCCTTGAACTTCGTGTGCGGCGTGATCGACCCAGGCGCCGCCAGGACCTGGCCACGCTCCACGTCTTCACGCTTCGTGCCACGCAGCAGCGCCCCAATGTTGTCGCCCGCCTGGCCCTGGTCCAGCAGCTTGCGGAACATCTCGACACCCGTCACCACGGTCTTCACCGTGTTCTTCAGGCCGACGATCTCCACTTCCTCGCCAACCTTCACGATGCCGCGCTCAACACGACCCGTCACCACCGTCCCGCGGCCCGAGATCGAGAACACGTCCTCGACCGGCATCAGGAACGGCTTGTCCACGTCGCGCGCCGGCTGCGGAATGTAGCTGTCCACCGCCTCCATCAGCTTCAGGATCGCCTGCTCACCGAGCTCCGGCTGCTTGTCTTCCAGCGCCATCAGCGCCGAGCCGTGGATGATCGGAATGTCGTCGCCCGGGAAGTTGTAGCTGCTCAGCAGCTCGCGCACTTCCATCTCGACCAGCTCGAGCAGGTCCGGGTCCGCCATGTCGCACTTGTTCAGGAACACCACCAGCGCCGGAACACCAACCTGGCGCGCCAGCAGGATGTGCTCGCGCGTCTGCGGCATCGGGCCATCGGCCGCCGACACCACCAGGATCGCGCCGTCCATCTGCGCCGCACCCGTGATCATGTTCTTCACGTAGTCGGCATGGCCCGGGCAATCGACGTGGGCGTAGTGACGGTTCGCCGTCTCATATTCCACATGCGCCGTCGAGATCGTGATGCCACGAGCCCGCTCCTCCGGCGCCTTGTCGATCTGGTCATACGCCGTGAACGTCGCTCCACCAGCCTTCGCAAGGATCTTGGTGATCGCCGCCGTCAGCGACGTCTTGCCATGGTCCACATGCCCAATCGTGCCAATGTTGCAGTGCGGCTTGTTCCGCTCGAATTTCGCCTTCGCCAT
>NZ_BMKW01000052.1 GCF_014644535.1 Neoroseomonas lacus | reverse complement strand
TGGACACCTCCAGAAACTCTGATTTTTGGGGGGGCGTGACCGTTGATCGGTGCGTGTTCGTCCGCTGTGCGGCGGGATCACACTGCTGATGGATGCTTGTCGGGGCGCTGATGGCGGCGGGCGCTGCGGTTGCAGACCCTACGCCGTAGCCGCCCTGCTGCTCAGCCAGACCAGCCGCCTCATGTTATAGGCTAGGTTGGCGAGGCCGATCTTCACTCGCGCCCGGGCGATGCCGATGGTGCGCACGACCAGCGTCATCGGACCCTTCTGACGGGCAAAGACATGCTCGACGGCCGAGCGCACCGCCGATTTGCGGGCATTGGCCCGCCGCGTTCGCGGAGCCATCGGCTGACCCTGCGGCTTCTTGCGGTGGATGCGCGACACCAGGCCGCGCGCGGCCAGCCATGCCTCGTTCTTCGCCGAGCGATAGGCAGTGTCGGCCCAGACATCGGCGGCGGTGTTGTCGGCATCGATCACCTCCGCCAGCCGAGCGCCGTCATGCGCTGCGGCATGGCTGGCCGTCCAGCCGCGGATCAGGCCGTGCCGGCGATCGATCGCGACATGGTTTTTGTAGCCGAAGGCTGGAACCGCGAGATCGACCTGCGGGGCGCCATCCTCGCGCGGCCTGGCCTTGGAGAACTTCACCGTCCAACGTGCATCGCGGTCCTTCTGACGCAGCTTCGCGGGCTTCTCCGTCCATCCTTCGGGGACCTGCCCTGCTTTGATCGCCGCCCGCTCGGCCTCGGTGTTGCGCTGCTTCGGCGCGGCGACGATGGTCGCGTCCACGATCTGCCCGCCCATCGCCAGGTAGCCGGCGGCGCGCAGCGTGGCATCGAACTGCGCGAACAGCCGTTCCACCGCGCCGGCACGCTTCAGCGCTTCGCGGAATGCCCAGATCGTGTTGGCGTCCGGCACCGGGTCGGCCAGCCCGACACCGAGGAAGCGCATGAACGACAGGCGGTCCTTGATGAGGTATTCGCAGCGTTCGTCCGACAGCCCGTGCATCGCCTGCAACAGCAGGATCTTGAACATCAGCACGTGATCGAAGGCGGGCCGGCCGCCCTTCGTGCCATCCGCGCGCGGCACGGCCTGCTCCAGCTCGGCGCGGAACATCGCGAAATCGACCAGCACGGCGATCCGCTCAAGGTCATCGCCCTTGGCCGACAACTCCCGCAGCCGCTCCTCAACATCGAAGAACCCAGGCTGCCCAACCATCGCCATCCCTCGCGCCGACCCGGGTCAGTGAATCAGCAAGCGGTCATCGTGACGAGGGGTTTCTGGAGGTGTCCA
>NZ_BMKW01000051.1 GCF_014644535.1 Neoroseomonas lacus | reverse complement strand
CAGGCTGGGCGAGACGCCGTGCAGCCGGGCGACGGCAGAGACCGTCATGCCGGGCTGCATGGACTGTTCGACCAGCCGGACCTCTTCCTCGGCAGTGTAGCGCCGGCGTCGGTGGATGCCGGTGATCATCGCAACGCGCTCAATGGGCTTCGACATAGGCGTGCGCCTAGGCTTCAACCTAGGCCCTCCCAGCTATGCCGCCTGTCCGCGCGAATTGGGGGCCGCTCCAGCCGCCGCGCGCAGCACCGTTGCCGCCACGATGCCGCGTAACCAGGCGAGCCCGGCGTCAGCGTTCACCGCCTTGAGCCACGCCATGTCGAGACGATGCAGACGCCCCGGAAGGGGCGATGGAAGGATGTGCAAGCGCAGTGTCTTCGCGAAGGGGGCCACGGCACCAAGCGGCAGGGTGGTTATCAGGTCGGTCGTCGCGACGAGATGCAGCGCTGCCATGAAGTGGGGCACCGTCACGGCGATCCGCCGGCTCAGCCCCTGCGCCTCCAGCGCCTGGTCCATCCAACTCTGGCGCTCTGGGAAGGAGGAGATACGGATATGGCGGTGCGCGAGAAACGCGGCCATGTCGAAGCGATGCTTCGGGTCCCAGCACCGCCGCGCCAGAACGCAGACATGCGGATCCTGCCTGAGACGCTGCCGATGGCAACGCGGTGGCACGTCGTCGATCTGGCCGAGCGCCATATCCGCCCGGCCCTCATCCAGCAGCCGGGGCAGTATCGGGCCATCCTGGCTCTCGCCGCGCGGTAGGTGGATCGCTTCCAGCGAAACCCCGGGAGCGGATCTGTCGAGCGTCCGGAGGATCAACGGGAGCAGCGTCGCGGAGACGTAGTCGTTCATGCCGATGCGAAAGTGTCGCGCACTGGCTTCCGGGCGAAACGGTTCCGCCGGCAGGACGGCCCGTTCCAAACCCGCAAGGGCCGCCACGGCGGCTTGGCACAATTCGGTGCCGCGCGGCGTGGGCACCAGAACGCCTCGCCCCCGCACGAAGAGCTGGTCCGCAAAGGCGAGGCGTAGGCGCTGCAGGGCGTGACTCATCGCCGGCTGAGAAAGGCCAATCATACGGCCGGCGGCAGTGATGCCGCGACATTGCCACAGCGCGTTCAGCGCCTTCAGCAGGTTGAGGTCCAGTGCCAGAATCGACCGGATCGGTGCTGGATCATTCGCGCGCTGCATGGTCTGCATATCTAACATCGATTTGACGGATTGCGCCACGCCGGTGACAGTTTTTGCGACGGTCGAGGAGATGCCCCGCGATGACAGACATTTGGCGCCGGACGCTGTTTGTGGCCGGCCTTGCCTGTCTGGCAGCCATGACCGCCGACCCGAGCCGGGCCGAGACGCTGACCATCGGCATGGCTGGCGGCGTCACCTCGGTGGACCCGCACTTCCACAACGCGTCGCCCAACAACAGTATCGCCATGCAGATCTTTGATCGGCTGGTGGAGCGCGCCGCGGATGGCACCTTGGCGCCGGGCCTCGCCGAATCCTGGCGACCGGTGTCCGAGACGGCGTGGGAGTTCCGCCTGCGGCCTGGCGTGACATGGCATGACGGCCGCGCTCTGACCGCCGACGACATCGCCTTCAGCTTCACGCGCGCGCGGAACATCCCGAACAGCCC
>NZ_BMKW01000050.1 GCF_014644535.1 Neoroseomonas lacus | reverse complement strand
CCAACCATCGCCATCCCTCGCGCCGACCCGGGTCAGTGAATCAGCAAGCGGTCATCGTGACGAGGGGTTTCTGGAGGTGTCCAACTTGAAACGTTGTGCTCGATCACCTTGCGGATGCATCCAAAGATTCAGCTTGAGGTAAGTCGGAAGGCATCCGTGAGAATTTTTCTCTGCCTTGATGGATATCAACGTTCGAGACTGCCTAAGAGTTCAAAGTTGAAAACATCGAATGGGCTGGTCGTGCAATTGGAATCATTGCACCCCGTGCGTGGTTGCGTTCGCATGCCAACCTTCATGGGGAGGAATTTTCATGATGTCCTTCCGACTTCTCGCAGTCGTGCTCCTGGCTCTCGGCGTCGGCGCCTGCGAGCAGCGACAGGCCAGCCCCGCTAACCCGCCCGGCACGGCGGCCACGGGTGCATTGGACCGGGCTGCGGGCAGCAATGTCTCCGGCGCCTACCCGATGCAGTCCGATGGCATGCCGGACAACCCGCCTGGCACGGCGGCGGGGCGCGCCGTCGATCGCGCCATCGGGACAACTGGCTCGCGTTAGAGCTAGTCATCGCGTCGTGTGACCCACGCCGAGCCGAAGGAGACCGCCATGCGCTTGCTACATCCTGCCGTTCTGGTGATCGCGGGCCTTGGGCTGACCGGCTGTGTCGGCGTTAGCGACGGATATTACCCGCAACCATATGGCAGCACCTTCAGCGGCAACTCGGGCTTCGTGACACCATATCGCTACCCGAGCGCTTCGAGCGGGTATCTGTACGACCAGTCGCATCGGTCATGGCAGGGCAATACCTACAGACCGGCGCCCAACTACAGGCCACCGCCAAACTACAGGCCAACGCCCTCTTACAGGCCGAACCCCAACTACGGACAGAGCCGCAGCAACAATCCCAACCGCAACAATCCGCCGGGCCGCGGCCATGGACGCGACAACGACTGACAGCAGTCCGTCAGGGCTGCCCGGGATGGGGCTCGCCCCGGCGGGAACGCGCACCTCGGCAGGGGCGTCCGGCGATGGGGGCACTGGCCCGGCTGAATCGACGACGCCCGCAGCATTGGAGAACATAGTCATGCGAACCGTCACTGCCGTTGCATTGGCTCTGGCGCTTGGAAGCGCCGCGATCCCGGCGGCGGGAGCGATGGCACAGGGCGCGCCCGCCCCGGCCATCGTCACCCACGTCCAGACGGCGACCGAACTCGCCGCCATCTGTGATCCTGCCTGGGGCGGGGTGCCTCGCCTGGAGGCCATCGCCTATTGCCAGGGCTTCCTGACCGGCTTCGGTCAATATCATGCCCTGCTGTATCCGCAGGGCGGGCCGGCGCGGCCCCTGTTCTGCGTGCCAGTGCCGGGGCCGACGGTGGCCCAGTCCGGCATCGCCTTCGCCGCCTGGGCACGCGAGAACACGCAATACGGCAGTGAGCCAGCACTCGACGGCCTGCTCCGCTGGGCGCAGGCGACCTTTCCCTGCCCGGCGAGCCCCCCGTCGCGCAGCTCGCGCCGCGCACGCTGAGACGCAGGAGATGAACATGCGCTCAACGCAACGTGCACTCCTCCTCCTGGGCGGTCTTGGCCTGGCGTCCTGCGCCGACATGACGCCCACGCAGCAGAGCATGGGCATCGGCGCCCTCGGCGGTGCGGCGCTCGGCGGCGTCGTGGGTTCCTTCAGCGGCAACGCCGGCCTCGGCGCCTTGCTCGGCGCGGGTGTCGGCGCCGGTGGCGGCTACCTCTACGGCCAGTCCCAACAGTCCCGGCAGCCCTATTATTCGAGGAACAACAGCGGGTACCGCGACAACCGCAACTACTGACCAGCAGTTGGCCGCTGCGCGCGGCGGCACGCGCTGAAGACCATCGTCGGGTGCCGTGCATTCGAACAGCTCAAGGAGAAGACACCATGTCGCTCGGAATGATCCTGCTCATCATCCTCGTCATCGCCTTGTTGGGTGGCTTCACCGGGGTGGTCGGCGGCTATGGCTATGGCTTCGGCCATGGCGGCGTCGGCGTCCTTGGCACGGTGCTGATCATCGTGCTCATTCTCGTGCTGCTCGGCCGGATCTGATTTGCCCTGGCCGAACATTCGGTCGGGGCACCTTGGCTGGTAGGCGGAGATCGGCCTCGTCGAATGTAGCGTTCCGAGCCGCGGGGGCTGTTGCTGCGCCCGTCGGAGACCCCTGCGAAACGGGCCTGATCGGGTAATGGAGGCGTGGTAGCGACCTGGGAACGGTAATGTTGGACGGCTTTGGTGC
>NZ_BMKW01000049.1 GCF_014644535.1 Neoroseomonas lacus | reverse complement strand
TGTGATCCCGCCGCACAGCGGACGAACACGCACCGATCAACGGTCACGCCCCCCCAAAAATCAGAGTTTCTGGAGGTGTCCAGTTGACACTGCGCCATGAGGTTGCGTTGGATTAGTACGGCAAGCACGGAGATCGGCGAGCCTTAACACGCAACTCGTGGCGCTGCTGGTCGGCTTCCACACTTTCCTCGCGGCGGACGTAAACTGCCGCGACTTCCGACCGCCCAGGCAAAAACTTCTTCAGCGCGAGGGGCGCAGCGCGCCAGCACAGGAGGATCGGTCATGAACAACATCGTCTACATCGTCGGAGCCGTGGTGATCGTACTCTTCATCCTGGGGTTTCTTGGCCTTCGCTGACACGCGCAGGGTTGAGGAGGAAAGCCGAAGTCCCGCCCATTGCGGGACGGTGAGTTAACTGCAGCGCGACCCGTCAGCACGGCTGCTCGGCGGTTCAGGGCCCGCAACGCTTTGGACAACAGTCCAGCGACGATGCCTGAGCAGCCGCGAAGCTTGATCTATCGCATGGCATCCGAAAGCAAAGAGGTCTACGAATTTCCCCCTAATGAACCGCGTGAACGCAACGTCCGCAGCGCTCGCGGCGTGTTGTTGGGATGGATACCAAGCCTCGACCCTGTCAATCGAATGGGGCACCGCGCCGTCTGCCAGGAGGACGTCATGACCCAGATCACCCGCCGCCACCTGCTTCCCTGGGGCGCTCCGATCGCCATCGGTCCCATCTTGCTGACCGTGGCGCCGCGTAAGGCCCATGCCGCTACGCGTGCTGAGATTGATAGCGAGGTAGCGAGCGCGTTGCGCACCCTTCGCGCGCAGGCAAACACCCGCCCACTGTTCGCCGGAGCCAAATCCATCCTCATATTTCCGCGCATTCTCAGTGGCGGCTTCATTGTTGGCGGCCAGTACGGCCAGGGCGCACTCATCGCGGGCGAACGCACGCTCGGCTACTACAACATCGCCGGAGCATCCTTTGGCTTCACGATCGGCGCACAGGTCGCCGGCCTGGCCATGTTCTTCATGACGGATGCGGCGCTTGCCGCGCTCAACGCCGCGAATGGCTGGGAGATTGGCACCGGCCCGACGGTCGTGGCGGTCGACCAGGGCTTGCAGGCTAACATCACCTCAACGACGCTGAGCGAACCGGTTTACGCGCTAAGTTTCAGCCAGCAGGGGCTAATGGCCTCCCTCGCGCTCAATGGTTCGAAGATCACGCGTATTCAGCCGGATTGACCACTCACCTCCGCCGGTGTCGGCGGCATCAGGAGAGGGCTAATGCGGCGTCTCGACGGCTGGAGATTTCCATGACCAAGACTTCCGAAGGCACCACCGAAGACATCGCGGCGGACTTGGCTTCGCTGCGGCAGGACGTTGCACGCCTCACCGAATCCATCAGTGCCCTGCTGCGGAACGAGGCGCTGGGCGCCGGGCAACGCGTCTCCGATGCAGTTGACGACGCGAAGACCAGGTTCGCCGGTACGGCCGCCGACGTAAGGTCACGCGTCAACGCGGTAGGCGGGGAGATCGAGGCCACCATCGAGCGCAATCCGATGACGGCCATGCTGATCACCTTCGCTGTCGGGATGGCCCTTGGCATGATGACCCGCTCGCGGCACTGATTGCCCATGTTCCGAGGGCTGTATCGTCTCTTGGTCGCGGCGGGTGATTGGCGCCCGCGCGACTTCCTGCTCGGCGTGGTTGCCGCCGAGCTTGTCGCGCTGATGGCGGTCGTCAGCCTCGGCTTCGCGACATTCGCCGCCTATACGCATTTCGCCGCGTCGGAGGGGCCAGTCTTCGCCGCGCTGGTGATTTCGGTTTCCTACGGGATGGTCGCGATCATCGCGGGCATTGTCCTGGCGCGCTGGCATGCCCGAACCTCGCACCATGAGGCTCGGGCGCCGGCAGCCCCCGAAGACCTCGAACTGCTGCTGCGGTCACTCGGTGAGGCCGGAAACGCGCAGGATCAGGCGGCGCTGATCGCGGCGCTGCGGTTGGGGCGAGACCTGACGCCGATGGAGCTTCTCGCTGTCTCGCTTATCGGCGGATTCTTCGCGGGCAGACGGGCTGGCAAGTAGGTTCGGCGTTCGAAGGTCGTCCTGCCTGGAGTTGCCCCCATCAAACCGGACAAGCGGCGTGGGTTACTGACTGCGCAGCGATGAACTCACGGGGCGAGCGCATGCGCAAGCCGCTGTGAGGGTGGATGGTGTTGTAGTCCTCGAACCATGCGGCGAGGCGCTGCAGGACGGAGATGGCATCGGGCCTGGGGTTCACACGGGCATAGTCGCGCTTGAAGGTCTTCACGAAGGCCTCGCAGACGCCGTTGCTTTCGGGGCTGCGGACGGGCGTGAAGCAGGCGACGAGGTTCAGCGCGACGGCGAAGTCGATGGTCTCGCCTGCGGTGTAGGCGGAGCCGTTGTCGGCCAGCCACTGCACGGGCTGCGGCGCGCGCAGGGCATCGAACCTGCGCTCGACGCAGTCGAGCATCATGTCGCGGATCATCTCGCCGCTGATGCCGCCGCCGGAGGTGGCGACCCAGGCCATGACCTCACGGTCGTGGGTGTCGATGGCGAAGGCGACGCGCACGACCTCGCCGTTCCAGCAGGGGATCTCGAAGCCATCGGAGGACCAGCGCTGGTTGGAGCAGGGTGCGATGACGGTGCCCTCGTGAGCGCGGAAGGCGGGCCTGCCGGTGTGGGGCTGCAGCAGCAATGAAGCCTGGCGCATGAGGCGAAAGACGCGCTTGTGATTGAGCGGCGGCAGCCCG
>NZ_BMKW01000048.1 GCF_014644535.1 Neoroseomonas lacus | reverse complement strand
GACCTTGGAGGAATGGACGGAGAAATACGTCCCGAAGCACATCAAATGAATGGTCAGCATCGCATCTGTTCAACACCGAGCAAGGACCGTTGGTCGGTGGTGAACGCATATGATCCCGTTGAACGGGATCGGGCGATTCGGAGATCCACGGCACCAGCCAGGAACAAGAATCAGGGCCATTCCCCGCAAGACGACGAGCAGAATTCGTATTAGTGTTCAGGTGCTCTATTTTGGGGTCCGACCGACCGAATTCGATCCGCCGGCAGACCTCGCTCGAGATGGTGCTAGCCCTTCGTTGAGATGGAGGCGGCGATGAAGCGATTTTGGCTGGGCTTCTGCGCAGCGATTGTTCTGCTCGTAGCAGCGGGCGTCGTTGCTCCGTTCACGGGCGTGTTCAATGTCGCTGCGAGCGTCCCGCACTCAGCGCTAGAGCGCTGGTATCTCACGACTACTATGACGCACTCGGTTCGCAGCCGCGCGGCCGGCATTACCGTGCCAGGCAATATTTCGGAAGAGGATATCAGGCACGGCTTCGCGCAGTACCGCAACAGCTGCGTCTACTGCCACGGCGCGCCTGGCGTGGATGCAACGGACTGGGCTCAGGCACTTCAGCCTGAGCCCCCATACCTGGCCGACGCGGTACCCGCGCGACAGCCAGCAGAACTGTTCTGGATAGTCCGAAACGGCATCAAGATGACCGCCATGCCGGCGTTTGGACATCACCTCAATGATCGAGATATTTGGGGCGTCGTCGGATTCATCAGGCAACTCCCAGGAATGTCCGACGAGACCTATGCGCATCTCGTGGAGGAAGCGGATCGCGCGCCGCCAACCAGACAACCTTCCAACTGATGACCCGATTGCACAGCATTCTGGCGGTTAGAATGCTCGGGTCGAGATACGGCATTGCAAGAAACGCGGGAGAGGACTCGCGCGACGGAGGTGTGCGTCCACATGCCATGGCCAGATGGCGTCCGAACGCCGCGCTCGTTCAGAGCCCTCGCCAATGCTGCATGTCCCATGACGCCCTCGGCGCGAATCCGCTCCAGCTTTAGGGCGAGACGGTGTGCTGCCCGCATCGCTGACTCATGCCGCTTCTGGCCCGCCACTAAAGAGTCAGGCCCTGCAGCTGGCCGGTAGCCCCTGTCTCCTCCCAGCACCCGTCCCCGGGCCTTCGCCGCCGCCAGAGCCGCTCTGGTCCGCTCGCTGATGAGCTCCCGTTCCTTCTGCGCCATGGCGGCGTAGATCCGCAGCATCAGGTCGTCGGCGCCGGGCATGTCGGCGCCCCGGATTGAGACGCCGTCCTCCAGCAGCTGCGACAGCGTGTGCGCGCGGCGGGTGATGCGATCCAGCCGCGCCGCCACCAGCACCGCGTCGAACTGCCGGCAGCGGGCGAGGGCAGCCTGGAAACCCGGCCGCCTGTCGTCCTTGCCAGATGCTACGTCGGAATACTCCGCCACCAAGGTCCAGCCCTGCGCGGCAACAAAGGCCCGGATGCTCGCCTGCTGGGCCTCGAGGCCCAGCCCGCTCTGGCCCTGCTCAGTGGTCGAGACCCGGGTGAGCCCGACTGCGAGACGGGGCGCCTGTCCGCCGATGCGCATCAGACGGCCTCCGCCGGCGCGGCGGTGGCGATGCGGTAGATGGAGTAGGAGCCCTTCGCACCCTGCTTGTTCGGCCCGACCTGGCGGACGCGCTCCAGCACCTCGACGGTGATGCCGCGGCGCTTTAGGCCAGCTAAGAAGCCGCGGACGGTGTGCGGCTGCCAGTCTGTCGCCTCGATGACCTGGGCGACGGCCGCACCCTCCTCCCGGCGCAGCAGGGCGAGGACCGCCTCCTGCTTGGTGCCGGTGCGGGGCTGGCGTGGGGCGGCGAGGTCGCGCAGCGGGCGGGAGGCACGCGCGGCTCGCGGGGTGGCTGCCAGGACCTCGCGGAGGGCTGCCAGGGCACCGTCGAGCCCGTCGCGCTCCGGTGCGTCCCAGGCAGCCAGGACTGTCGCCGCGGCCATGTGCAGGGCGGCTGCGCGGCCGATTGGCCCATGCTGACTCGCGGGCGGGCGCTGAGGCCCCTCAGCGGCTTCGACGCTGTCAGCGGGCGGGGCGGGCTGAAGCGCCGCCTGAGAGTCTCCCTGAGGCTCTGTGAGCAGATCGGCTGTTTCCGTTGCTGCGGCCGGCCGCGGCAGGACCGGCTCGCCATCGTCCGGCAGCGTGTTCACCGGATCGAGTCCAATCGCCCGCAGGCCGGCATCGGTGATGCGTAGTGCAATCCACGCACCGTCCCCATCCTGCCGCCAGCCCAAGCCAACGAGCTCGCGAGGCGCGGCGATCTCCTCCAGCATGGTCTTTGCCAGCAAGCTTCGCAGGACTGCGTTTCGGGCAGCGGCAGGCAGCTTCGCAGGCGACTCCGCCAGCAGCGCCTGGTGCTGCGCGGCCTTGCTGAGGATCACGCGCTGGGTGTCGGAAAGCTTCGTCATCGTCGGGCTCCGGTTCGGCACCTGATGAGCCGGGTGCTACCAACCCGAGCCCCGCGGCGTGAACCTCAGCGGGGCAGCGCGGTGCTCTCCGCGCACCCGAGCATTCGCTCCGAAGCAGCGCGAAGCCAAGCGAAGGTCGCGATCATCTTGTTGCTTTCTGTGGCCTTCGCGCGGATCGGTGTTGTCGGTTTCGACGGGCAGATCGAGGTCGAGGCTTTGCGGCTCTATGGTCTGCCGGAGGTGGCACCGGCCCAGCTCTGCGGCACCCCGACCCTGCCGGTGGGGCAGCGGGAGTTCGCGGCGTAGGTAGCGCGGGATCTGCCCAACTTGGTGCCAGGGGCGACCAACTTGCTCGACGTCACCGTGCCCGGCGCGCGGCAGGGGGACCTTGCCCATGCGGCACTCGCCTCCTCGGCGCGCTTCATCGAGTTCGACGCCGCGGCCTGTGACCTGCCCCCCTAGAATCGGTCCGCCGGAAATGTTGTCCGACGGCAGCGATGGGAGGTTGTGGGATGGGGCGGAAGAAGGCGCACACGCCTGAGGAGATCGTTGCGAAGCTGCGGCAGGCGGAGGTGCTGATTGGCCAAGGTAAGACGGTGGCGGATGCGGTGCGAGCAATCGGCGTGACGGAGCCGACCTACTATCGCTGGCGGACGGAGTTCGGTGGCCTGAAGCTGGACCAGGTGAAGCGGCTCA
>NZ_BMKW01000047.1 GCF_014644535.1 Neoroseomonas lacus | reverse complement strand
GCTTCTTCACAGTTACTGACCAGCAGCATGGTGATACCGTCCATCTCCATCACGTCCCGACCGAGACCCTGCTTTGGCTGATCCAGGAAGGCGGGCCGGCATTCGCGCAGAAGCCAAAGAAGGAGCGGGGCGAGTCCAAGCGGCGCGGTAAGGCGGCACGGGGCGAGCCACGCGAGGGCAATGACGGCAGCCGCAGCGGGATCGCATTCGGCATTGCATGCCAGGTCGTGCGCGATGGCGGCACCTATGCCGATATGCTCGCCGCGCTCGGCGCAGATCCCCGCGCGGCGGAGTGGCTGGCCGAGAAGGGCATGCCCAATGGCGAGCGCGAAGCGCGGCGCACCTGGGAGCATGCGAGCAAGGCCGCGAGCCCTGTCGCCGCCTGGCTCGCGAAATGCCAGACCAGCCAGGACGGGCTTGCGCGCGGCAATCTCCACAACACCCTGCTGGCGTTGCGCGGGGATGACAGGTTGAAAGGCCTGTTCCGCCGGGACGAGATGCTGTGCACCATTGTGCTGAAGGATCGGGTGGGTTTCGAGACGTTGGTCCCCGCCACCGATGTTCACGTCGGGCGCCTGCAGGCCTTCCTTCAGACCGAGGGTCTGGAGACCGTCGGCAAGGACACCGTGCATCAGGCGGTAGATATCGTTGCCGCTGAGAACGCATTCCACCCCGTCCGCGACTATCTGAACGGGTTGCACTGGGACGGGCAGCCACGCCTGGTTACCTGGTTGCATCGCTATCTCGGCGTGGGGCACAGCGACTACGCCAGCGGCATCGGCAAGATGTTCATGATCGCGCTGGTCGCGCGGGTCATGCGGCCGGGTTGCCAAGCGAACTACATGCTGATCCTCGAGGGCCCGCAGGGCGCGCGGAAGAGCACCGTCTGCCGAATCCTCGGCGGTCCGTGGTTCAGCGACGGCATGCCCGACATCCGCGCAGGCAAAGACGTGTCACAGCATCTCAAGGGCAAATGGCTGATCGAGGTGGCGGAAATGTCCGCGCTCGACAAAGCCGAAGCTGCGGCGCTGAAGGCATTCATCACCCGTGATACCGAGCGCTACCGACCGAGCTACGGCCGGCTTGAGGCGATCGAGCCGCGGCAGTGCGTATTCATCGGCACCACCAACAAGGCGGCCTATCTGCGCGACGAAACCGGCGGCCGTCGGTTCTGGCCGGTGAAGGTCGGCACCGTCGATACAGATGCTTTGAAGCGCGATCGCGACCAGTTGTTCGCGGAAGCTGCGGCGCTATTCAACCAAGGCGAGGGTTGGTGGCCAACCTCCGGTTTCGAGAGCCTGCATATTCGACCGCAACAGGACGCACGATACGAGGCTGATGCATGGGAAGAGGTGATCGCCGACTGGCTGGTTGGCAAGGCG
Organism: Neoroseomonas lacus; assembly: GCF_014644535.1. Taxonomy (GTDB): domain Bacteria; phylum Pseudomonadota; class Alphaproteobacteria; order Acetobacterales; family Acetobacteraceae; genus Neoroseomonas; species Neoroseomonas lacus. The sequence continues at coordinate 2,198 of NZ_BMKW01000047.1, read as the reverse complement.
CGCGTGGCGCTCCTGGACGTGGCAATCGAGGCGATCGGACTCGACAAATCGAAGGTCGGAACCCAGGAACAGCGCCGCATTGCGGGAGCGATGGAGCGGCTGGGGTGGGTCAGGGGTCAGAGAACGAAAGCCGGCATCCCTTGGGAACGCGGGGTGTAGCAGTGCAGCAGATGCAACACTTCTCTTCCAAGCAGTCGACCGGAAGTCTATTCAACCTGTAGGGGATATAACTACAGGTAGAACACACATGCCTGGAGCGCGCACGAAGGAAAGTGCGTCACCTGCTGCACTGCCACACCCGCAACGCGCCGGCGCCTGGGCCCAACCCCGTTTGCGACGCACGCAGCATCATGCCGATCGGCTGATCCTTCTGATACGCACACAATAATTCGCATTTCGCAGGTCCGCGTAGCGCTGCGCGTTTGCGGTCGATTGTGCCGACGAATCTCCATCGGGTATTTAATGGTCGTCGTGGCGACCGGCCCGACACCACTCCCTGACGGAGGGTTCGAAATGGCTGAACCGCGCGCTGCCGAGGCACACGTCCCCGCCTACAAAAGGGTCAGAACAGCGGTCCTAATTCCGTATGCCCGCAACGCCCGGACGCACAGCGACGCGCAGGTCGCGCAGATCGCCGCGTCCATCCGGGAGTTCGGCTTCACCAACCCGGTGCTGACCGATGGTGAGAACGGCGTCATCGCCGGCCACGGCCGCGTGCTGGCGGCGCGCAAGCTCGGCCTCGCCGAGGTGCCGGTGATTGAGCTGGCGCATCTCACGCCCGCCCAACGCCGCGCCTATGTCCTCGCCGACAACAAGCTGGCGCTGAACGCCGGCTGGGATGCCGACCTGCTGCGCCTGGAACTGGCCGAGCTGCAGGATCTCGGCTTCGACCTGGGCCTCACCGGCTTCAATGCAGACGAGATCGCCGGGTTCCTCGCCGATCCCACCACCGGCCTGACGGACCCCGACGACATCCCCCCGCTGCCCGAGGTGCCGGTGACGCGGTTGGGCGACGTGTGGATCCTCGGCCGCCATCGCCTCGCCTGCGGCGACTGCACCGACCCTGCCGCGGTCGCTGCGGTGCTGGCTGGCGTGCGTCCCCACCTGATGGTCACCGACCCGCCCTACGGCGTCGCCTACGATCCGGAATGGCGCAACCGCGCCGGTGTCAGCACGACGCGGCGCACCGGTAAGGTCGAGAACGACGACCGCGCCGATTGGCGGGAAGCCTGGGCGCTGTTTCCCGGCGATGTCGCCTATGTCTGGCACGGCGCCCTGCACGCCACCACCGTGGCGGAGAGCCTGACCGCCCACGGCTTCGATATCCGCGCGCAGATCATCTGGGCGAAGGACCGGCTGGTCCTCGGCCGCGGCCACTACCACTGGCAGCACGAACCCGCCTGGTATGCGGTGCGCGGCCAGGGTCACTGGTCGGGTGATCGCAAGCAGACGACGCTGTGGCAGATCGCCCGCCGCAGCGAGGATGCCGAGACGGTGCACGGCACGCAGAAGCCGGTCGAATGCATGCGCCGGCCGATCGAGAACAACTCCTCGCCCGGCCAGGCGGTCTATGAGCCGTTCTCCGGATCGGGCACCACCCTGATCGCCGCGGAGATGACGGGCCGGTCCTGCCACGCGATCGAACTCTCGCCGGCCTATGTCGACGTCGCGGTCGCACGCTGGGAGGCCTTCACGGGGCTGGACGCGGTCAGGGAGGGCGATGGGGCCTCGTTCAGCGGCCTCGGCCCCGGACCGGCTGGCGACGCCCCCAGCAGCCTCGGGGAGGCGTCCCATGCGCCGGTTTGAGCCCACGCCCGATCAGCGCCGTACCGTGAAGACCATGGCGGGGTTCGGCATTCCGCACACGGACATCGCGCCGTTCATCGGCATCGACACCAAGACGCTGCGCAAGCACTTCCGGGAGGAGCTGGACCGGGGGATGACGGAGGCCAATGCGAAGGTGGCGCAGTCGCTGTTCCAGATGGCCACGCAGGGCAAGAACGTCGCGGCGGCCATCTTCTGGATGAAGGCCCGCGCTGGCTGGCGCGAGAAGCAGGGGGTCGAGGTGACGGCACCGGCCTCACCGAAATTCGTGATCCACGGACCCGCGCCGATGACCTTGGAGGAATGGACGGAGAAATACGTCCCGAAGCACATCAAATGAATGGTCAGCATCGCATCTGTTCAACACCGAGCAA
>NZ_BMKW01000046.1 GCF_014644535.1 Neoroseomonas lacus | reverse complement strand
GGACGCGCATCGGCGTGCGCACCAGCGTCGCGTCCTTGCCATGGAGCGCCTATGCGGCGCAGCGCGGCAGTTTCGCGATGCATGTCGTTGGCCTCGGCAATGCGACCTTTGACGCCACCTCGATGCTGGTGAATGTCCTCGGCACGCCGGATCGCGCGCGCAACATCGGTGCCGGGAACACCACCGGCTATGGCAACGCCGCGCGGAAGGAGGTGCTGCGCGAGGCAACGCGCCTCGCCATGATCGATGGCGCCATCATTCCGATTGCCGCGATCGTCAAAGGCGGCGAGCGGGCCCTCGCCGGCGAGGGAAGCCGCTTGCTCTCCGTCCGCGACTTTGCTGGGTAGGATCGACTGATAGAGTTTGGCATCCGCCAGGGAGGCCCTGCCGGTTCGGGTTGCTCCGCTCCCTTCTCGACGGTGCGGGGAACCGGAAAGCACCAGTTGCCCGCGGCGGGTACACGAGCCTTCAGACAGACCGCGCGAACCTTGTGCCATCCCCCCATCTGGGGCGAGAGAATTACCATCCGACGCCAGTCGCGAGAGGGATTTCAGCAGCCTGCTACGCCACGACCTTTCTCCGCATTCACTGAAAGCTGGAGCGGCGCCGGGTTGGCGAAGCGGCGGACCACGTTCTCGATCAAGCGCGCCGTTGGATTGGCATATCCATCCACCGGCAAGGCACCTATGAAATTCATTGACCCGACCGAGAAGACGGCGCCGCCATCGGGAGTCTCGAAGAAGGTGACGTCGGAGCGGATCAGATCCTCGCGCATGCCGGGCCAGGTATGATCGCGGCGTTCCTCGTTCACGGGCTGGTAGCTCGCTTCCTCGACGACGGCGCGCGCCACGACCAGCGCATGGCGCGGCGTGCCAAGCGAGACGTCGGCCCGATCCAGCTCATGTCCTGCCGCGCCCCCGCCCATCAGGCCGCGATCGCCAAAGACCAGGCCGGGACGCGCCAAATCCTCCATGCCCTGGCGCAGGAAGGCGACGCGCGGGTCGAGGATGGCGTCCGTAAAGGTATAGGGGTGGCCATTGTAGTTGCCTTGGCTGCTGAAGCCGACACCAACCAGCGCTTGCGGCGGTCGACCGAGCCGGCGCCACAGGCCGCCATAGCCACCGTCGAATGCGTGATAGCCTTCCCCGGGTAGCGTCTCCCACAGGCGGATGCCGCCTTCGGCGCGGCGCAGTTCGAAGGCCCAGGGGCCCTCCTGATGCGGTGCAATGCGCCAATAGAACCCATTGCCGCCGAGATAGACGAAGCGGCCACCCTGGGCGAGATGGCCGGCGATCGCGTCCAGCGTCTCATGCGTGTGGTATTCGGGGTGCTGGCCGGTGAGCACCACCGCATATTGCGAGAGAAGCGCAGCACCTTCGGCATGCACGTCGTGGTCAGTGATGACCTCCACCTCGATGCCGCAGCGGTCCAGCATGTCGAGGATGTAGCTGTCCGCCGCGATCCAGTAAGTGCCGGACCCTGCCGGGTCTGGATCCATCAGGTGGAATTGGTTGACGCGCTTGTCGATCATCGGACGGCGCATCGTGGACATGACGACGCCGCTGCCATCGGCGTGATTGTTGTAAGGCGAGAGCCCATACCCTGGATGCCCGTCCGGCGCGTGCGGCAGTGCGCCCCACGCGGCGGCACGCTCGGCGATCTGCGCCTCGCGGCCGGGCCGCACGAACTGGCTGTACACCGTGTAGGTCATGGTCGGAGCGAGGAAGGCGACGCGCGACCGCTGGCCCGGCGCCTTGGCGCGCACAAAAAAGGGGATGTTGTCGCGTGCGTCGCCGGCTTCAAGATGCAACGCATAGAGGCCGCTCGGCCAATCCTCCGGTACGGCGAGGCTAAGCGATGGCGTCCAACCGGCATCACCGATGTCGTCGGCATGGAAGTGGATCGCGTCGTACTCGCCTGGCGCTTCCGTCCAGCGGTACACCGCGCCGGTCCAATCGGGACCCGTCATCGCGCGCGTCGGCAGGTTGTGGCAGCGGCCGTGCCAGCGGCCCGGGCCGGTATCGGCGACGCCATCGGTCGGAATACCGAGGGCGAAGTCCCAGGCGGCACACAATTCGGCCGGCGGTGCGGCGCCGGTGGCTTGGGCGTGGAGGCATTCGGCAAGGCCCGCCGCGCCGCGAAGGATCCGCGGCCGCGCGATCTTGCCGTCGAATTGCGCGCGCGCCGCGCCTTCGGCGGCGATGGCCGCGCTTCCCAGGCCCGCTGGCGCCGATGCGGCCGATGCGGCCGTCACGGTCCGCGCCGTGGCGGCCTCAGCGAGGTCGAGCCGTTTGCGTCGTGGCGCCTGAGCGACATTCAGCGTCTTCGCAACAGGGTCAAAGCGGCAGGCGATGTCGTGCCAGGCGCGTTCGGTGAGCGACACGCCAGCCTCGACCATCGCGCTGCCGTCGCCCGCGACCAGCCGCGCGAAGGCCCCGCCCGGCCCCAGGCCGAGCGTCAGCGTTACACCGCCGCCACAGCAGGACAGCACAGCCTGCTCGCCCTGCCCGGGCAGCGTGGGCCAGATTGTCGCAACGAGCGTCAGCGGTGCATCGCCCGCGCCGAGTTCCACCGCCGGTACCTCGACCCAGGAACCAAGGCGCATGCGTTGCTCGACGCCCTCGTGCTCGCCCTCAATGCCACAAGACATCGGGATTTCCCGATAACCCGGACCCGCCGGGTTCGGGTCCCCACAGAGGATGCGGGCAACGCGCGCACGATAGCGTCCACCGCCCGCCACGCCGATCATGAAACGGAGCGTGTCGCCCTGGCGGACGCTCCAGTGCTCGGCATAGCCAGTGACGGGCAGCATCGCGTCAGCCGCGCTTCAGGTTCCAGAACAGCGGCAGGCCTTTCAGCACGCCGTTAAGGTCGTCGCGATAGGCTGTTGGCTGATAGAACTGGCCCAGTGGCACATAGGGCACGTCGATGAAGGCTTGACGCTGCATGTCGCGGCCGATGCGCGCGCGCACCTCGTCGCTGCCGGATTGCAGCCATTCGTCGCGCAACTCCTCCAGCTTCGGGCTGGTGGACCAGCCGAAGGTCGCGCTCAACCCGCTGCCGCGAATGAAGTTGTGCGCGGCCGGATTGAACTGGTTCACTCCCGCCGTGTAGGTGCAATAGGCGTTGTAGCCACCACGATCCGGCGTCTCCCGGTTCGCTTGGCGCCGCAGCGCGCTGGCCCAATCCATCGCGGCGTAATCGACATTGATGCCGATGCGCCGGAAGGTATCGGCGACCACTTCGCTCATCGCCGTGATGGCGGGGAAATCCGTCGGGCCCATCAGCAGGACCTTCTCGCCTTTGTAGCCTGCCTGTTCGAGCGCGCGGCGGGAAGCGGCATGGTCACGCGGACCGGTCAACGCCTCCATGCCGACATCGCTCGCCATGATGGAGCCGGGCGCGAAGAAGCCGACTCCCGTGCGCCAGAGGGAACGGTCGGTGCCAGCCACGGCTGTCATCACGTCTTCCTGATTGATGGCACCGAGCACCGCGCGGCGTATCGCCGGATTGTCGAAGGGCGGCTGCAGATGGTTGAACCGCAGCATGGCGATGGCGCCGGTCGGGTCGAGTACCTCCACCTTCACCCCACGACCTCGCCGCAGCAGGGGAAGCAAGTCGGAGGTCGGCTGTTCCCACCAATCGATCTCCTTGCGCTGCAAGGCGGCCGAGGCGGTGCTGGCATCGGGGATGGTCAGCCATTCGACACGGTCGAAATGCGCGACCTTGGGGCCCGCCAGCAGGCTGGTGGTGCCACTCGATCGCGGCACATAGCCGTCGAACTTCGCATAGACAGCGCGGGAGCCCGGCACGCGCTCGCTCGCGACGAAGCGGAAGGGGCCGCTGCCCACCATCTCGCTGATCGGTAGCGCAGGATCCGAATTCGCCAGGCGTTCCGGCATGATGAAGGCAACATTGGCGCCGATCTTACCGAGCGCATCCGGCAGCAGCGGGAAGGGCCGCTTGAGGCGCCAGCGCACGACACGGTCTGAGGGTGCGGTGATCTCATCCGTCACGGCCATGGCGGCGATACCGAACTGGTCACGCACACCCCAGCGGCGCAGGCTCGCGACGACATCGCGCGCGCGCACCGGTTCGCCATCATGAAAACGCAGGCCCTCGCGCAGCGTCATCAGCCAGGTTCGGCCGTCATCCTCGACCACATGGCTTTCGACCATCTGCGGATGCGCGCGGTACTGTTCGTCCCAGCCATAGAGAGTATCGAAGACAAGGAAGCCGTGGTTGCGCGTGACGAAGCCCGTCGTCGCGATCGGGTCGAGGATCGCGATGTCCGCCTGCGGCACGAATCGCAGCACGTTTTGCCCCTGCGCAGCAGCGAGCCGCGGCGACGCGATCGACCCGGCACCGATGGCCGCAGTTGTATGCAGGAATGCGCGTCGTTGCATCGGAAATCCCTCACATTGGGCGTCGACCGCGCCCTCATGCGCAAGACCATCCGCCTCCACCGGCAAAGCCTGAGGCGAAGCTGGGGCGCTGACAAGTGCAGGACGGCGTCAGATGCACAGGAACTCCATCACCGTTCCATTTCGAACCGCGGCGGGCGTGAGAAGGCAACGATGGGCGCGTCGGTGGAGCACACCCAACCAAAGATGTCGCCGCGTTCTGCCTGCAGACCCGGCAGCCCGGAAAGTCGGAAGTTGGACACCTCCAGAAACTCTGATTTTTGGGGGGGCGTGACCGTTGATCGGTGCGTGTTCGTCCGCTGTGCGGCGGGATCACAC
>NZ_BMKW01000045.1 GCF_014644535.1 Neoroseomonas lacus | reverse complement strand
GACAACCCGTTGGAATCACAGTCGCTCCGGCCAGCCAACCCCCGTTCCGATCGCGTTCAGAGACAGGCTCTTAGCGCCGGAATTAAGCCACGTTGAATTCGTCAACGGGCCGTTACCGTCGCTGGAGCCAAAGCGCACCGCCACTGTTACGAAGGACGCGCGGGCATGTGTCCTGAATAAGAGTAGGTTCTGCCTTCATCATAAAATCTGTGAACCACAGTATGTTCCAGGCGCGATTTTCGTAGAGGAACGCTCGTATGGCCTGCAGCTCGTTCCAGGACCGGTTCTCCTTGACCACCCATTCATGCGGATATTCGAAAGGCCAGAATATATCATGAAAATGTACAATTACACCGCTGGCAAGCCGTGGCAGAATTTCGAACAATTCGGTACATACATCGCTGCCAGTCTTTAGTACATGAGTTGAGTCAATGAACAAGATATCATTGGCTTTGAGGCCCTCGAAGAGCGCGAGATCTACGTCTTGCACCCTCTGACCGAGAATGGTCAGCCGCTCGCGCGAAGGGCCGACCATTTTGATCACCAAATCAGGAAAAGGATCAATGAGTGTGAGCTCGCATTCCTGATTGAGGAAATGCTCTATTGTGTCCAGAGTACAGGCTGATGACCATCCGGAGCCCACCTCAATAATTCTTTGTGGGCGGTGCAGTCGGATCATTGCGTGCAGTATACTGCCATCACCCCAGGAATAGGCCGGATTATTATAATGGTAGCGAAAGGCGGGCTGCGGGTCATCAGTGAAAGGTGCAGAGGCAAGATAAGGCAGCATCCTCCGCCAAAATGCTACCATTGCATCGAGGTCGGTTTCGATCCCGGGCAACATGGGTGGAAGCACGGCGTTTACCCTTAAGAGGTGTTCCTCCGCCTCGCCTTCATCACAGATGGGCGAGAAGAAATGACCCGGCGGCACAAACAGACCCACTCCAGCGCGGCGCGCTTCGGCTGCTGATGTCGCATCCAACGTGCTGAACTGCGTCACGCTAGAAGCTAACGATGCCTCGACCGCAGTGAGTCTTGCGTCAAGCGGCATAATTCTGGCCTCAATACGAGTCCAAACGCGACGCCAAAAAGGTCTAATACTCCGCTTGATCAGTTCACGCATCGCTTCCTCATTTTTGGATGACCATTCAGCCGCAACGAATTAGCCCGGAAATTTCACCAGTGTTGGCGGACTGTCAACGGCGGCGCTATAATAGGCCGGCGCGACGGAGTAATACCAACCCCCGCGGTCAGTGATTCAAGAGAGGGATTCCGCGACGCGGAGTTGGTATGAGGCCTGCATGCGGTAGAGGGTGAAGCGGGTCTTGCGCCAAATACTTGGCGAACTCCCTGTCAGCTTCTTGAATGCACGGCTGAAGGCCGCTTCTGACTCGTATCCGACCTCTTCCGCCACCCGGGCGACATTGACCCCAGGGCGTTCGAGCAACCGCGCGGCCACCTGCAGGCGCCAGCGGGCCAGATAGTGCATCGGCGGTATGTGTACGCAGTGAGCAAAGCGCTCCGCCAGGACAGATCGTGACACGCCGACATCGCGCGCCAAGCTCTCCAATGTCCAGGCCTCCGTCGGTCGCGCGTGGATCAGACGCAACGCGGCGCCGACATGACGGTCGCTCAAACCAGAGAACCATCCACCGGACTCCGCTGGCAGGGATTCCAGGTAGCCGCGCAGGACCTCAACGAACAGCAACTCGCTCAGCCTGGCGAGGACGATCTCGCTTCCTGAGCGTCCGGCTCGGCTTTCGCTGAGTGCCATACGGATCAATTGCGCTGCCCAGCCCGCGCCTTGGGCCTGCCCGCGCGCATGGATAATTCCGGGTAACGCGTCGAGCAATGGATTGAAAGGCCTTGCATCGCAGCCAAGGTAGCCGCAGACGAAGTGGACATGGTCGCAGTCGCCATCGCCCCAACGAAAGGTGAACGGCAACGCGCGGTCCGCGGGCCGATAGTACGCTGTGAGGTTGGGCTCAGCATGCATGCCTGGGCTGGAGCAGAGCACATGCCGAACGCCGGTCGGGACAATCAGCACATCACCGGCGCTCAAGGAGAGCGGCGCTTCCCCATGCCCTAGCTCCGCCCAGCACGATCCAGACAATAGAACATGAAAGCTGATCACGTGCTCGGCTTCGGGCATGACCCGGCCTGCAATCTCAGCCATGGGCAGCGTCTCTGCGACCCAGGGAGAGGTTGCTTCGATGTCGAAGAAGAGCGCGCCGCTCAACCGGACGGTGCGAAGGACATCCGAAAGTATCTCCACGCGACACCTCCCTGCAGGGAAAGCACACGACGTCGAGAGAACCTGCAGCGAAGTCGACCACGTTCCCGGACGATTGAGCAAGAAATTCCGACGCCGTGTCATTCAGGGCCACGCAGCTTCAATTTAGGCTGAAAGTTCGCCCAATGTCGTGAGGCCCGGGAGGACATGATGCCAGACGTCAACATGACGAACCTGAAGCCGATCCTGCGCGGCGGGCTGATCGAGCCGGGCGATGCCGCCTATGCCGATGCCTGCAAACTCTACAATGGCATGATCGACAAGCGGCCTCTGGCAATTGCCCGCTGCGCCGATGTCGCGGATGTCATCGCAGCGGTGAATTTCGGCCGCGACAATAGACTGCCGATTGCGATCCGAGGTGGCGGCCACAACGGTCCCGGTCTCGGCAGCGTCAATGACGGGCTGGTCATCGATCTCTCCTCCATGAGGGGCGTCCGCGTCGATCCCACGACACGCACCGCGCGTGTGGAGGCCGGCGCGACACAAGGCGATCTTGACCACGCGACCCATGCATTCGGACTGGCGGTCCCCGCGGGTATCATCTCGACGACGGGTGTCGCGGGACTGACGCTCAGCGGCGGGCACGGCTACCTGACGCGCAAATATGGGCTGACGATCGACAATCTGCTCGAGGCCGATGTCGTCCTTGCCGATGGCAGCTTCGTCACCGCGAACAAGGCGGAGAACAGCGACCTTCTCTGGGCGTTGCGCGGCGGAGGCGGAAACTTCGGTGTCGTCACCAGTTTCCTTTTCCAGCTTCATCGCGTCAGCCAGGTGTTTGCCGGCCCCATCGCGTGGGACCAGAAGCATGCGCGCGCGATCATGAAGCAGTATCGCGACTTTCTGCCAAGCGCGCCGGAGGATCTCGGCATTTTCCTCGGGCTGAAGACGGTCCTTTCCTGCGAACCATTCCCCAAGGAGTATTGGGGCAAGCGTATGTGCCTTCTGATGTCGTGCTACAATGGCAGTGAGGCGCGGGGCCGACAGGCGTTGGCACCGCTGCTCGACCAACTGCCGGACCCCTGGTTCAACTGGATGGGCACCATGCCTTATCCCGCAGTGCAGAGCATGTTCGACGGCCTCTATCCGAAGGGCATGCAGTGGTACTGGCGCGGCGACTTCGTTGGGACGCTGTCTGATGCGGCAATCGATGCGCATCTTGAGCAGGCGGCCAAGACGCCTAGTGAGCTTTCGCTGATGCACCTCTACCCGATTGACGGCGCCGTCCACCGCGTCGACCGGGCCGACACGGCGTGGAACTGCCGCGATGCAACTTGGTCGATGGTGATCGCGGGCATCGATCCGGACGCCGCGAAGGCCGGTGCGGTTACGCAGTGGACCAAGGCCTATTGGGATGCGGTGCATCCATTTGATCTCGGCGGTGCGTATCCGAACTTTATGATGGATGACGAAGGCGACGCGAGGCTGAGGGCGACCTATGGCGACAACTACGGGCGACTGTCGGTGGTAAAGAAGAAGTACGATCCGATGAACCTGTTCCGGATCAATCAGAACATCAAGCCAGCCGCCTGAATGGCGGCAGCAGCGGATTTTAGAAACGATAGACACGCAAAGGGCCGCACCGCAGGGCGGCCCCGGGTCTTTGCAACTGGACGCCTCCCGAAATCCTTGTTTCTGTGATGGCGGATTGCGGAAGTGTGCAAGCGAGCCTGCTGGGCGGGCGGATCGGTGGAATCATGCTGTCGAGGGATGGTCGGCGCGGCGCTGATGGCGGTGCGCGCTGCGGTTCCGGGCCCTAGCCGCAGCGCATACAGTTCGTACCGTCGTCGTTGCCATCGAACGGGTCAGCAACGCACGTGGTCTGCGCGTTGGGTGGAGTTGCCCCCATCAAGCCGGACAGGTGGCTTGGGTTGCTGACTGCGCAGCGATGAACTCAGGCGGCGAGCGCATGCGCAAGCCGCTGTGACGGTGGANAGCGATGAACTCAGGCGGCGAGCGCATGCGCAAGCCGCTGTGACGGTGGATGGTGTTGTCGTCCTCGAACCGGCCGGCCAGGCGCTGCAGGACGGAGATGGCGTCTGGCCTTGGGCTCACGCGGACGTAGTTGCGCTTGAAGGTCTTCACGAAAGCCTCGCAGACACCGTTGCTCTCGGGGCTGCGGACGGGCGTGAAGCAGGCGACGAGGTTCAGCGCGACGGCGAAGTCGGTGGTCTCGCCGGCGGTGTAGGCGGAGCCGTTGTCGGCGAGCCACTGGACGGGCTGCGGGGCGCGCAGCGCATCGAAGCGGCGTTCGACGCAGTCGAGCATCATGTCGCGGATCATCTCGCCGCTGATGCCGCCGCCGGAGGTACCGACCCAGGCCATGACCTCGCGGTCGTGGGTGTCGATGGCGAAGGCGGCACGGACGACCTCGCCGTTCCAACAGGTGATCTCGAAGCCGTCCGACGCCCAGCGCTGGTTCGATGCCGCGGCGATGACGGTGCCCTCGTGTGCGCGGAAGGCGCGCCTGCCGGTGTGGGGCTGCAGCAGCAATGAAGCCTGGCGCATGAGGC
>NZ_BMKW01000044.1 GCF_014644535.1 Neoroseomonas lacus | reverse complement strand
CATCGGTGGTCGAAAGCAGCCGACGCATCACGGCCGAGCCGATAAAGCCGAGGCCGCCTGTCAGAAGAAGGGTCATGCTGGGTGCAGTCCGGCCCGCCAATGAATTGATAACTACGTATAATTTAAGATTTATATGGGGTCTTTATGCGTGCAAATTCGTGTTCTTTTCATGCCTACCGGCGCCCCGCGGTCAGTCATGTCGCGCACTGTAAGGCGATCCGTAGACAAGGCTGCAAGATTGATCACCAGGACCGGAGCCATGCTTGTCAGTCCGCACGGGATCGGAGACCCCGCATCGGCTTCGAATGGGGACCCCTGCTTGGTACGTTGATGTGCACTGCGGTCGTCTGGCCCGCAGCCGTAGGCGGAGGGGCGGACAACCTCGGCGCGGCGTTGGCTTGATGAGATGGGCTCTCAGCCAATGTCCGCTCTCTGCTCTCTCAGACGCAGAAGCGGACAGACAGCAGGCGACCAGAATCCGAAAAACTCCTGTGCACCTCCCGTCGATGCGCCGGTCGTCAGAGCAGGATCGTTGCGGAGGGAGTCACCGGAAGCGTGGATCATGCTCTCAAAACAGCAAGCGGCTCGCGGGTCAGCCTTCCAGCAACCAGACTGAGAAAAGTTGCTCCGGATCGGTCCACATCTGGACAGGCCGCCACCCCGCGGCCTCTGCGAGCACGCGGAGACGATCCGGCCGGTATTTGTGGCTGCTTTCGGTATGGATGCTCTCGCCTGCGGCAAAGCGGAAGCAATGCCCGGCGACCAGTACGCTCTGGGCATGCCGGGCAACCAGATGCATCTCGATCCGTTCCAACCGTGTATTCCAGCGTGCTTCGTGACGGAAGGCAGCGAGGTCGAAGTTGGCACCGGCCTCGCGATTCAATCGGGCGAGCAGGTTGAGATCGAAAGCGGCCGTGACGCCGGCCGTATCGTCATAGGCGGCCTCCAGGATTGCGGCCTCCTTCACGAGATCGGCGCCGAGCAGCATCCGTGCCCCGGGCCGCAGGCTGGCCCGGGCGCGGCGCAAGAAGGCGACGGCCTCCTGTGGCTCGAAATTGCCGATGGTGGAGCCGGGGAAGAATCCCACATGAGTTGTGCTGCCAGCGGCCCGTCCCGCCAAGTCGAAGGGCAGCGTGAAATCCGCCACCACGGGTCGGACCCTGAGGCCGGGGAAAGCGGCGGACACGCGCGCGACCGCCGCATCCAGCCACTCGGGGGCGATATCCACGGGAAGATAGGCGGCCGGCGCTTGAAGCGTGCCAAGCAGTTGCACGGCCTTGGCGCCGTCGCCCGGGCCAAATTCGACGACCGCCGCGCCGGGGCCAATGGTAGCGGCGATATCCGGGCCGCTCTCCTGCAGAATCCGCACCTCCGTGCGTGTGGGGTAGTATTCCGGGAGTCGGGTGATGGCTTCGAACAATCGGCAGCCCTCTGCGTCGTAGAGCCATTTGCAGGGGAGGGTCTTCGGCGCACCGGCAAGTCCGGCCAACGCGTCGGCGCGAAGCGCCTCGGCCTGCGCCGTCGCGGCATCGCGATTGGCCGCGCCGCTCACGCCGCATCCTCCGCCATCCGAAGGCCGGTGAACTGCCAACGCGCATTGGGCGGAAAGAAATTGCGGTAGCTCGGACGCGCATGTCCGGGCGGCGTCGCCAGCGAGCCGCCGCGCAGCACCATCTGCCCGATCATGAACTTGCCATTGTACTCGCCGACGGCGCCCGCCCAAGGCGTGAAGCCGGGATAGGGGCGATAGGCACTGCCCGTCCATTGCCAGGCGATGTCGGACCGCTCAGCGAAGCCCGCCAGGGTCACCGCGGCTTCCCATTCCTGCTCGGTCGGCAGGCGCTTGCCGGCCCAACGGGCGAAGGCGTCCGCCTCGTACCAGGAGATGTGCCTAACGGGCAGGAGCGGGTCGACCGGCCGCAGGCCGCCCAGGCCGAACTGCCACCACGCACCGTCGCGGCGCTCCCAGTAAAGTGGCGCCTCCCAACCTTCGGCCTGGCAGGCGGCCCAGCCGTCGCTCATCCAGAGGAGCGCGTTCCGGTAGCCGCCATCCTCCATGAAAGCGAGCCATTCGCCGTTGCGGGTCAGCCGGTCGGAAATGCGGAAGGGCGCCAGATAAGTCCGGTGGCGCGGGGTCTCATTGTCGAAGGCGAAGTCCGGTCCGCCATAGCCGATCTCCACGACGCCCTCCGGACCGTCGAGCATGCGGGAGGCGCCGTCGGTGGTCGCCGGCTCACGCCATCCGGCGTCATAGGCTGGGCGTAGCGGATTGCCCGAGAGAACATGCAGGATGTCGGTCAGCAGCAATTCCTGATGCTGCTCCTCGTGATGGAGACCGAGCTCGATCAACGGCAGCGCCTCTGCCGGCGGGTCGCGCAGTAACTGTGTCATGGCAAGGTCGACCGCAGCGCGATACGCCGCGATCTCGGCATTGCTGGGACGGGTCAGGATGCCACGTTGCGGCCGCGCATGCCGGGGCCCCGCGGCCACGTAGTAGGAGTTGAAGAGGACGGCAAAGCTTTCATTGACCCTGTTATAGCCGGGCAGGAAGGGCAGCAGCAGAAAGGTCTCGAAAAACCAGGTCGTATGCGCCCGGTGCCATTTCGTCGGGCTCGCATCTGGCATGGATTGGACAACCTGATCCTCGGGCGACAGAGAGGCCGCCAAGGTTTCCGTTTTCGACCGCACCCGCGCATAATGTTCGACGGCTGGGTGGGTGGTTCTGGCAGCGCCGCGATCGATGGCGTTCATGGCGGGTTGCTCCCCTAGATTTTTTGCAGCGCGCCGCTCACGGTGCCGCTCGCGTTGAATTCGGACAATCCTGACAGAAGTGCCAGAAGGCCTCGGAGTTTCCGCCTGGGGCCAAGATTGATGTCGTTGGCAGGCCATCCACCGCGATCTGCGCGACGTTCTGCGGAACCGATTCTACGACCGTGGTTCATTCTGTGCACCTGGGTCACACTGTTCGTATACTCGCTGCGGATGCCGGTCTTGCGTCCCCACAGACGCAGTTCTTCGAGATGTGTTGCCAAGAGATCTGGGTGTTCGCGGGTTCGCGATGCGTGCTGCTGCCAGCGGGTCGCAACTTCGGGCTTGTTTTACGGCAACAGTACCCTCGGAATCTCCATTGGGGGAGGTTGGCGCAGCCTCTCGCGGCTGGTCATGAAACGCCATCATTCGGAAGGGCTCAAGATGGACAGGAAGATCGTTGCCGCCGCCAAAGCCGCACGGAAAGCCGGCGCCGGGATGGCCGGCTCCAACTGTCTCACAACGTCTCTTCGGAAAGTCGCGGTGCTGTCATGAGCCTCACCTTCGACGCGATCATCGTCGGCGCCGGGCAGGCCGGGCCGCCGCTGGCCGGGCGCCTCACCGACGCCGGCATGCGTGTCGCCATCATCGAGCGCAAATACTTCGGCGGCACCTGCGTGAACACCGGCTGCAAGCCGACCAAGACGCTGGTGGCAAGCGCCTATGCGGCCCGCATGGCCGCCCGCGCGGCGGAATATGGCGTGGTCCTCGACGGGCCGCCAGCCATGGACATGGCGCGCGTGAAGGCGCGTGCCGGCAAGGTGATTGCCGACTCCCGGCAGGGGGTCGAAACCTGGCTGGGCGGCATGCCAGGCTGCACCGTGCTGCACGGCCATGCCCGCTTCGAGGGGCCGGATCGGCTCCGCGTCGGGGATGAGGTGCTGAGTGCTCCCCGCATCTTCATCAATGTCGGTGGACGCGCCGCCGTGCCGGACATACCCGGCATCCACACCGTACCCTTCCTGACCAACAGCGACATGGTCGAACTCGACCATCTGCCGACGCATCTTGTCGTGATCGGCGGCAGCTATATCGGGCTCGAATTTGCCCAGATGTATCGCCGCTTCGGCGCCAAGGTCACCGTCGTGGAGATGGGCGATCGCCTCGTGTCGCGCGAGGATGAGGATGTCTCGGCGGCGATCGCCGACATTCTGGCGGCGGAGGGCATCGGCATCCGCGTCGGCGCCAAATGCATCCGGCTCGCGCCGCATGAGAAAGGCGTGGCCGCCGCGGTCGACAGTGCGAGCGGCGGGCCGGAGATCGTGGGATCGCATCTCCTGCTGGCGGTTGGTCGCCGGCCCAACACCGACGATCTCAGGCTTGAGGCCGCGGGTGTCGAGACCGACGCGCGCGGCTATATTAGGGTTGACGACTCCCTGGCCACGAACGTGCCCGGTATCTGGGCGATGGGCGACTGCAACGGCCGCGGCGCCTTCACCCACACCGCCTATAACGACTTCGAGATCGTGGCCGCAAATCTGCTGGACGGGCAGGACTGGAAGCTGAGCGAACGTGTGCCCGCCTACGCGCTCTATACCGATCCACCGCTCGGGCGCGTGGGCATGACGGAGACTGCTGCGCGCGCCACGGGTCGTGCTCTGCTCGTTGGCAAGCGGGCGATGACGCGGGTCGGCCGCGCCGTGGAGAAAGGCGAGACGCAGGGCTTCATAAAGGTCGTCGTCGATGCCGAGACCAAGCGTATCCTTGGCGCCGCCGTCCTCGGCACCGGTGGCGACGAGGCGATCCACGGCATCTTGGACATGATGAATGCCGGGGCGTCGTACACGACGTTGCAGCGCGCCGTGCCGATCCACCCGACCGTCTCCGAACTCATCCCCACCATGCTGGGGGAATTGACGCCGGCGATGTGATACGGTTTTGCGTCTTGAGTGACGCGCTGAGATTCTGGAGTGTTTGGTTCTGTGATTCGCTTTGTGCCTGAGCGATTCGCGGAGTTTGGATAGCGAGGGGCATTTCGATCACGCGGCTTGATCTTGATGCGTCAGATCTTCGCGCGGCGTCGGTGCGCGCAAGATCGTCGGCGGCGGCGCG
>NZ_BMKW01000043.1 GCF_014644535.1 Neoroseomonas lacus | reverse complement strand
ACGTCACCGCATCGGTGCCGCCATTCGCGCCTTCGACCACGATGTCGGATGCGCTGTCCAACCCAATGTAGCGGTCGTTGCCGGCGCCGCCGATGAGGGAATCGGCGCCCGCTCCGCCGACGAGATCGTCGTTGCCATCGCCGCCCAGCAGCGTGTCGTTGCCGTTGCCGCCCACCAGGTAGTCCTCGCCGCCGAGGCCACTCAGCACGTTGGCCGCGTCATTGCCCCTGATCACATTGGCCATGTCGTTGCCCGTGCCGTTCAGTGCCTGCGTGCCGAGCAGCCACAACGTCTCGACATTCGCCGTGAGCGTGTAGCTGATGTTGGAGGTCACCACATCGGTACCGCCGTTCGCGCCTTCGACCACGATGTCGGATGCGCTGTCCAACCCCTCGTAGCGATCGTTGCCGGCGCCACCGACGAGGGAATCGGCACCTGACCAGCCGACGAGAATGTCGTCGCCGGCGCCACCGAGCAGCGTGTCATTGCCGGCAGCGCCGACCAGCCTGTCGGTGTCGTCGCCGCCATTGAGAAGGTCGGCCCCGCCCCCGCCGATGAGGGTGTCGTTGCCGCCAAGGCCGGCCAGCACGTCGTTCGCGCCGCTGCCGGAGATGACATTGGCGAGCGCATTGCCGGTGCCGTACCGCGCAGAGCCGACCAGGGTGAGGTCCTCGACATAGGCGGGTAGCGTGAAGTCGACGCTGGCGGTGACGTGGTCGGTTCCGCCACCGGAGCCCTCGGTCACGACGTCACCGGCGTGGTTCACGATGTACTCGTCATTGCCGGCAGCGCCGGACATCGTGTCCGCACCAGACGTGCCGATCAGCGTGTCAGGCCCAGCCGTGCCAACTTCAACCGGCGGTACAGGGTCGGTGCCGCCATCGAGCCAGGGTGCGCTGGTATCGAGCGTGGGTCGTGCAGACAGATAGCTTGTGCCGGAGGTGGTGCCTGGGCCAGACACGATCTGTCCAGAGGTCAGCCCATAGACATCATTGTTGGAGATTGCCGCCGTCACCGTGGTGGCGTTCAACACCATCCGCACGCTGGAACTGCTGGTCATGTCGTTGACGACGACATTGCCGGAGACGGTAAGGCTGGAGCCGGCATAGGCCGCGCTTTCACCACCGTAGTGGATGATCGCCGGATTGGCCGAATTCACGCCCTGCTCGATGACGTTGTTCTGGATGACGGCAACGCCGCCGTTCGGGATATCGATGCTGTAGCTACCCGTGCCGGTGCCGTCATAGATGCGCGAATTGGTGATGGTGGTGGATTGCGCGCGACTCTTGATCTGGTGACCGACGTCCGCGTCGTGGAAGTAGCTGTCATCGATGATCAGTGCTGTGACGGTCCCGACATAGATGTTGTGGGAGTACCCGTCGCCAGCGCCGTTGTTCGCAAATTCCGAACCGGTGATCCGCACGGTTCCGCCCGCGGGCGCGAGGATGCCGTCCTGGTTGTCGTGAAAATAGCTGTCGATGACGGTCAGGTTTCCTGCCTCATGACGAATCCCGGCGCCGTTCAGGTCCGATACCGCGGCGCCCGAGAAGCTGAGATTCTGTATGGTCACGTCCGCCTGCGTGACGAAAATCGCCTTGCCATTCGGCGGCGGCACGGTCGCGACGAAATTCGCCATGCCGCCGACGCCAACAACGGTGATGTCCGTTCGGATGGTGGCGAAGTCGTTGACGTAGGTACCGGCCTGAACGGCGATCACATCGCCGTCCCGCGATGCCGCCACCGCGGCCGACAGCGTCGCATACGTCTGCCCGCTTCCAACATTGAGAGTCGCCATGAAATCAGCCCCCTGAGTTCTGATTGAACACGCCGCAGCCCGCCCCTCGGCCTGCGTTGCGATACTGGCTGCTGCATCGAGCACCATCGAAGGTGCTGTCAGCGGCGCAGTGCAGTCGCGCTGTGGTAGACAGTTCCCGTATTTATTGACGCAATACGGAAGACCGCTACACGCGATGCGTGTGGTTGCTAGCAGCGACACACGTTAATGGCAAGTTAACGGTATTCAACGCGCGGATCAGGGAGGGGTGCTGACACGACCCTCGCCGGGCACCGGTAAAACCGGCCCCGAGAGGCGATTCCTCCGTAGAAGCGCTGGGTTGCCGTATCGTAGGCAACGAAGGCAGTCCGATGGCGGCTTTCATTCACGAACGCGTTATTTTTGATCAGAGTTTCGGGCGCCTCCCAATCAGCGCCCTCCGCGCCGACGCTGATCGCCGCACTGCGGTTGCCGCTTCGTGCATCTTTCGACAGCGGTTTCCCTCGATGAGTACCGAGCCGCCATTCGGTACATCGATCAGGTAGCTGGCCGTGGCCTGCCCGCTGAGAAGTGGCCCATCGGGAGGGCAACTTTTTCGGGCACTCTGACCGAGGAGGAAGAGTGCCATGAAGAGGAAGCGGTATTCGGAGGAGCAGATCGCCTTTGTGCTGCGGCAGGCGGAGAGTGGGGCGGCGGTGGAAGATATCTGCCGCAAGCTCGGGGTGTCGGAGCCGACGTTCTACCGGTGGAAGAAGCAGTTCGCCGGGATGGGCGTGGTGGAGACCCGACGGCTGAAGCGGCTGGTGGCGGATCACGCTCGACAAGAGCATGTTGCAGGACGTGCTTCGGCGAAAGTGGTGAGGCCCGCCGTGCGCCGCGACGTGGTGCGCCACCTGCGGGGCGCCTACGCGATCGGCGAGCGGCGGGCCTGCCATGCCACGGGGTTCCATCGGTCGTCGCAGCGCTGCTGCTCGCGGCAGGATCCGCAGACAGAGTTGCGCGTCCGGCTGCGGGACCTGGCGGCGAGCCGGGTGCGCTACGGCTACCGACGACTGCATGTGCTGCTGCGACGGGAGGGCTGGCCGGTGAACGCGAAGCGCGTGTATCGCCTGTACAGCGAGGAAGGCCTGACGATCCGGTCCAAGGTGCCGCGGCGCAAGCGGGCGTGGCGGTACCGGGTGGGGCGGCCGGGCGCGACGGCGTCAAACGAGATCTGGTCGATGGACTTCGTCGCCGACCAGTTGTTCGACGGCCGGCCGATCCGGATCCTGGCGGTGCTCGATGCCCACACGCGAGAGGCGCTCACGATCGTGCCGAGAGTGAGCTTCCGGGCGTTCGACGTGGTGCAGGAGCTCGATCCCCAGGCGCGCGAATGGGGGCGGCCGAAGACGCTGAAGGTCGACAACGGGCCGGAATTTTGCCGGACGGATGCTGGACCAGTGGGCGCACCTGAACGGGGCGGAGATCGCCTTCGCGCGTCCCGGAAAACCAACGGACAATGCGCATATCGAAGCGTTCAACAGCCGGCTGCGGGCCGAATGTTTGAACGCCTCGTGGTTCCTGTCGCTGGCCGACGCGCGGGAGCGGCTGGAGGCATGGCGACGCGAATACAACGAGGAACGGCCGCATGGGTCATTGCGGAACTTGACCCCGCAGGCGTTCGCCGAGCAGGCTCAACACGCCCGAGAAGTTGCCTAGGCCCCGGACCAGAGTTGGGAGCAGGATCAAGCCGACGATTCATTGAGTTTCACCCCGGACTACCCCATGGGGACAGGCCACATGGTGCACCCACCTCCGATCGAAACTTCAGCACACAACGTCGACGCTTTACGACCCCGCAGCCAATCCGTGGTAAGGGCGGGCGCGATTTGCTGCGCGCTGCAGGTGATCTCCATGGCGGCCTCGGCTGCCGAATTGATCGTCGGTCCCGGACTTCGCTTCCAGCAACCGAGCGAGGCGGCAACCATCGCTCAATCCGGCGACACCGTGCGGATTATGCCCGGCACATACTATGACTGCGCGGTCTGGCGGGCCGACGATCTCACCATTGAAGGAAGCGGCGAATCGACGCGCGTCACTGACCGTGTCTGCGACGGCAAGGCAATCTTCGTCATCGTGGGTAGCAACGTCCGCATCCTTAACCTCACACTGGCGCGTGCACGGCATTTCGAAGGGCATGGCGCCGCGATCCGAGCCGAGGGCAGAGACCTGTCGCTCAATCGCCTCCTCATAGAGAACAACCAGGACGGCATCTTCGCGCCAGGCGCCATGGGTGGCGTGCTGCGCATCGAGCAAAGTATCTTTCGCAACAATGGCGCGATGCCGGGAAGCACTCCGAGTGCCGCCGTGCGTGTGGGTGCCCTGCAAGCTCTAGTCATTCGAAACACGGTGTTCGAGGGCGGGCGCGGAAAAGGTGCGGTTCTGTCAGCCGCCGCCTGGACCGGCTTAGAAGGCTGCAACATTGATGCCGGGGCCGAGATGGAAAGTGCAACTGTGACTGTTGAAGGCGCCCTTCGCGCCATTTCCAACCGAATCGAGGCCGGTGCGGGGCCGCGTGGCTATCGAGCAGCTATCCTCGCCCTCCCCCCCCGCATCCAACAACGGCTTATCGTCACGGGTAATAGGCTCGAAGGCCATGGCCAGCTTCTGGTCAATTGGTCCGGCCAGAGCATGGAGTTGTCACAGAACGACGTAGAACCCGGCAGTCTTGTAGCAACGATGCAGGGTGCCTGGTGGTATGCAGCTAGGCAATGGCTCCGGGTTGCATGGAACCAGATGCGCGTGTTCGCGCGGCAGTTTGTGCAGGTTTTGCGGACCATCCGTCAGGACGTGACGGCCGCCTAGGGACTGTTGACATTACCGCGTTGCGATCACCGCGGCGGCGAGACTGATGGCGGCACGAAAGCTGGTGTCGGTCTTGCAGTAGCGGGTGGCGACGGCACGGAACTCCTCGAGTTTGGCGAAGCAATTCTCGATCCGGTGCCGCCAGCGGTCGATGTCTTTGTCGTAGTCGATCGCGGCCTTGCGATTGGATTTCGGCCGTATCACGGCGGCGGCGCCGCGTACGTCGAGTTCGACGCGCAGCCAATCGACATTGAAGGCGCGGTCGCCCAGCAGGGCGCCGAACACTACGCCCTCGATCAGTGGCGGCACGCCGACGGTGTTGTGCCGTTGGCCCGGCAGCAGCACGAAGCGCGCGAGGTTCCCAAGCGCATCGACCAGCGGCACGATCTTGCTCGTCAGGCCGCCGCGCGATCGCCCGATGGCCTGTTTCTGAGTCCCCGATTTGCGCTGTGGCCTGCTGCCGGTTCGATGGACACGGAGTTTAGCCTGAACTGGCCAAGCGCTCGAATTCCATAGGGCTGAGATAGCCGATGGTCGAGTGCCGTCGCCTGGGGTTGTAGAAGCGCTCGATGTAGTCGGACACATCGGCCCTGGCCTGGTCGCGATTGCGATAGACCCGGGCCCTGACGCGTTCGGTCTTGAGCGACGAGAAGAAGCTCTCCATCGCGGCATTGTCCCAGACATTGCCAGACCTACTCATCGAGCAGGTGATGCCATGATCGGCCATCAATCGCTGGAACGGATCAGCGCTATATTGGCTGCCGCGATCCGAGTGATGGAGCACGGAACACGGGCTGCCGCGCCGCCAGATCGCCATGACCAGCGCATCGGTGACGAGTTGCGCCGTCTTGTTGGCGCTCATCGACCAGCCCACGACGCGGCGCGAAAACAGGTCCAGCACTACGGCCACGTAAAGCCAGCCCTCGGCGGTCCAGATGTAGGTGAAGTCAGCCACCCATTTCTGGTTCGGTTGCTGCTCCGCGAACTGACGGTCGAGGATATTGGGCAGCACGGCGGCCAGCCGCCACTCACCGATGTCCTTGGGCAGGCCGCGGCGGCGCGGTCGTGCCCGAAGTGCCTGCTGGCGCATCAGCCGTTCAATCTTGTGCA
>NZ_BMKW01000042.1 GCF_014644535.1 Neoroseomonas lacus | reverse complement strand
ACGTCACTGCATCGGTGCCGCCATTCGCGCCTTCGACCACGATGTCGGATGCGCTGTCCAACCCAATGTAGCGGTCGTTGCCGTCGCCACCGATGAGGGAATCGGCGCCTACCCCACCGACGAGAACGTCGTCGCCGGCGCCACCCAGCAGCGTGTCGTTGCCGTTGCCGCCCGCCAGGTAGTCCTCGCCGCCGAGGCCACTCAGCACGTTGGCCCCAACATTGCCACTGATCACATTGGCCAGGTCGTTCCCCGTGCCGTTCAACGCCTGCGTGCCGAGCAGTGTCAGGTTCTCGACATTCGCCGTGAGCGTGTAGCTGATGTTGGAGGTCACCACATCGGTACCGCCGTTAGCGCCTTCGACCACGATGTCGGATGCGCTGTCCAACCCGATGAAGCGATCGTTGCCGGTGCCACCGACAAGGGAATCGGAACCTGACCAGCCGACGAGAACGTCGTCGCCGGCGCCACCGAGCAGCGTGTCATTGCCGGCAGCACCGACCAGCCTGTCGGTGTCGTCGCCGCCATTGAGAAGGTCGGCCCCGCCCCCGCCGATGAGGGTGTCGTTGCCGCCAAGGCCGGCCAGCACGTCGTTCGCGCCGCTGCCGGAGATGACATTGGCGAGCGCATTGCCGGTGCCGTACCGCGCAGCGCCGACCAGGGTAAGGTCCTCGACATAGGCGGGCAGCGTGAAGTCGACGCTGGCGGTGACGTGGTCGGTTCCGCCACCGGAGCCCTCGGTCACGACGTCACTGGCGTGGTTCACGATGTACTCGTCATTGCCGGCAGCGCCGGACATCGTGTCCGCACCAGACGTGCCGATCAGCGTGTCAGGCCCAGCCGTGCCAACTTCAACCGGCGGTACAGGGTCGGTGCCGCCACTGTCGGTTGCGCCGGTAATATCGAAAATGCCAGCTTGGATCGCGTTTGGCAGGATTCCGTCGAGCCGGATAGTGCGCACACCCGAGATGGTGATCAGAGTCCCGCCGTAGCCGTCGGCGCGGGCGGAGGCGATGATGGCGGCCATGGAAACACTGCCGGTCAGGGCAATGATGTCCGTGCCTGGACGAAAGCCCTGGATCTCCAACCGTCCGGCGCTTGTCGCGTCGACCTCAAAGCGGGCTGCGCCGCCGAGGATGAGGGCGTAGTCTTGGCCGGAACCCGGTGCGAAGACATTCGTGCCTCTGCCGCCGATGAGGTAGTCGTCGCCTCCTCGTCCGTCGAGGCGATCGCCGCCGCCCGTCGAGGCATCAATGAGGACATCGGCGCCCGCCGTGCCAATCAGCGTCGTGCGGCCGACACCCTTTTCGTAAACGAAGACGTTACTGCCCGTGAAGGTCTGGGTCGTGTTCGCCGTGGTCGGGGCGATGACCCTCATCTCCGTCACGCCGATCTGCGTGCCATCAGGCATGCGCGGCGCGATCTGGAACTGGGCATCGGTACGCAGGTCAGGCATGCCGGCGCTGAGGATCCACCCATAGGCGCGCATGGCATCGGCTGCGACCCGGTGGTCGGTCGGGTCTTCGCCGCCGGCGAAGACCGTGATGATGTTGGCGTTGCTCATCGCGGCCAACGCGGCATAGTAGCCCGAGGAAGGGCCGGTCGAGTAGTTCCCCGCGGAGCGGGTGGCCGCCGCGACATCCGCCCAGGTGCTCAGCGCCTGCCCGCTGGAGCTGTAGACATTCAGCGAATAGTTGAAACCGTTGTAGGGATTGATATCCGGCGAGAGAAAGCGGCCGCTCAGGAAGTTCGCTTCCCATTTCAGAACGGCACGCGCGTCGCTGTTGCCTTGCATCGCGGCGAGCGCCGTAGTGCTTGCAAAAAAGTCCTGCTGCCAGGGCGCCGTCGCCGTTGTCTCGCGATACGCGCCCTCCACATAACCGTGGACCTCGCCTTGTTCCGCGGTCAGCCGCGTTGTCTGCGAACGGAGATACGCCCAGTTGTTGTTGGCGATCTCGCTGAAATACGCCTGTTCGTAAGTCCCATCGGGATTGGCATAGGCGGCCTCCTGGACAGTACGCAGTGCCCAGGCCTGCGCCCGAACCTCTTCGACCGGGTTCGCGACGATGCCCTGGCTGTCGTTTCGCGGGTCGTTCCAGGCACTGGCGATGACCCAGGACGCCTGCGCGTTCAGCATATCGAGGTGGTAGCGGTCACCCGTCATCAGCCAGGCGACGTAGGACACGTCGGCGCTGTGCGCACGGTCGGTCGTCCAGCCGGATTCGCTGCCGGCAATCTGCGATGGCTGTTGGGTTCCACGATTGTCAATCCATAGCTTCGGGTAGTCTGTGACCGAGAGGTAGTGACCCTTCGCCGCATCGTAGTAATGCCAAGGGATGCTGCCGGCAGCCTCCGCCTGTGCAAGCGCGTAGTTGGCCGCAGACGCATCCTGGGTAATCAGCCAGCGGGCATTGGCTTCCGTGGTCGGGCCGATATCCGGGCGCCCGCCTGTGGTCGGCATGTATTGGAACAGGCCGTTGACGCCGAGAACGTTGGTCCAGCCCGACGGTACCGAAGGGGCGGAACCAACCGAGGCCGTGAGGTCGTAGTTCCAGATGGCCCCAGTCTGCTCAAGGTAGTCGATGTCGTGCCGGACGTTCAGCGTCTGCGCCGCGCTGGCGTCAGCGATGACGTCCTCTGCCCAGACCTGATACTGGTACTGGGTCAAATTGGTCCGGCTGAAGCGCGTCTCGCCATTCTCGACGATGCTGACGCTGTTGTACAGGATCGCGCCGCCGGCCGTGCCCATCGCGGCATCGTTCTGAAACGAGACCTTCGTGGCAATACTGCCATCCGCGTATGTCACGACATCGAACGTGACGCGCAGCGCGCGTGTCACGTCGACGTCGAAGCGTATCTCGGTAGCCAATGCGCCCTGCCTGATGATCTCGGCTTCACCGCCGGCAACGGCTTCCGCAAGGTATTGCGCAGCGTCTAGCGACACCGCGCCAAGTCCGGCGATGTTCATGTTGACCGTGAGGTCGTAGCCATGAGCGAGCGCTGCGGTGATTGCGACGGGCGTGCCAGCCGGCGTGCCACTCGCCACAAGTACGCCCTGCACCGTCGCACCGGCGGCGATCGCAGGCGCCGCAATTGTCAGAATTGCCGATTTGACGGAGCCATCCTCGTAGTGGGAAATAACGTCCATCTGCATCGGCAATGTTTGCGTGCCGATTTGGGCGCTGAGCGATGTGCCTTCCGCGAGGTCGCCTTCGGCAAAGACCTGATTGAAGCGGATATACTGCGCGCTGCTCTTTGCCGCGTTGGCATTCTGAAGGCTGAATTCCACGATCGTCTGCGCCGTCCCACTCATGACCCTGCTCCTTGTCGCGCTGTGTCCGCGTTTGAAATCATGTCAACAGGGGAGGCACACCAATTCCTGCCCGGGGCGTTACGTCGCCCAAAGGCCTGCCGGTCAGGGTACACAGTGCCCCGTCTGGCTCGATCGAAGGAAGAAACAACCACTGGTTGAATCAACCTAAGAAATGAATATGAATGGTAGCCGCCCCGTGTCCTCGCACATCCATTCGGAGCATTCAGGCGGAGAAAGGGGCAAAATGATGGCCGGGCCCCGAGTCCGATTTCGATCGTCGCATGCCTGTGGCCGTGAGAACTTCACGTCGCATGAATACGAGGCGTGCCATCGCTTTTGGGTCACATTAGTATACCGGCCAGATGACCCCTCAAACGCTGTTAGGTGGCACGAGTCATGATCGACAACCTCGTCATTCTGGCTACCTGTGGCGGCGTCCTCGCAGTGGCGTGCCGCGCCTTCTTGTTGGAGCGTCGCGAGGCGGCCCGGCGCGCCGAATCTTCACTGTCGCGCGCATTTCGCGCCAAACGCTGAACGGAGCGACAGCCAGATGCAGGCGCTGTTCATTCTATCCGTTTGGACGTCACTGGTTGCGCTAGGTTGCCTCGCGCCTTTCGTTCTGGCGCTCGCCTATGTTTGGGTCGATCTGTTTAGACCGCATGACGTAGCGCCGGCCCTAGGGCAACTCTTCCCGTTTTCGTTAACAACCGCGGTGCTGACGCTTGGAGCATATGTTCTTGTGGATCGGCGCGACCCGCCTCGACTTGGACTGCTGACCGCGTTGCTAATTATCTGGGCCGGCTGGATAACTCTGACAACGACCTGGGCACTTTACCCGACTGCGGCCTGGGCGAAATGGGATTGGGCATTCAAGACCATCCTCTTCTCCACGTTGCTGCCGTTCTTTTTCCGGTCACGCATACAGATCGAGGCGGCGCTGCTCGTGATTCTATGTTGCATCGCATCGAATGTGGTGTGCTTCGCCATCAAGTCGGTCCTGGCGAGCGGCGGATACGGGCGCCCGCTCGGCCTCATTCAGATCAATGCGGGCTGGGGGGGAGAAGGCAGCACCCTCGGAACCTATGCCTTCGCCTGCCTGCCTTTGGTCGCCTTCCTGCAACGCCATTCCATCGTCGCCCCATCCCGCGGCTGGTTGCGATGGGTCTACTTCGCGGCGCCGGTTATTGCGGTCATTGGCGCCTTTGGCACCTTTGCGCGGGCAGCGCTGGTTGCTTGTGTCGTCTGGGCGGCACTTCTCTGGTGGCGATCGCGGCACAAATTCATGGTCGCGATCATGCTTGTGGCCGGAGCGGCGGCCGTGGTGCCCCTGATGGGCGATGCCTGGAAGGCACGTATCTCGACGTCCTTCGCACCTCGCCAGGATGAGAGCGCGAATACGCGACTGCTGGTCTGGGAATGGACGATTGGCCTTGCCAACCAGTATCCCGCGGGCGCCGGCTTCAACGGCTATCTTGGCAACCGCTTTGTGACGCAGGACGAATGGGGAGAGGATAATGTCCAGGAAGGCCGCGCGTTTCATAGCATCTATTTCGAGGTTCTCGGCGAGCATGGCTGGGTCGGGCTGGCTATATTCCTGGCGACGTTTGCCGTGTTCTTCCTAAACATGCGCAGCGTCCGGCGTGCAGCGCGCGCGAGACCGGAACTGGAATGGATTGGCGACCTCGCCCGCGCGCTGAGTCATGGTGTGCTTATTTTCATGGCCGGCGCGGCCTTCGTGGGCATCGCATTCTATCCGCTGCATTATTATCTGCTTGCGCTTGCCGTCAGCACCTCGGCGGCGCTGCATCGGGCCACCCTATCCTCTGCCGACCGCGCACCTCAGGAATCGCTCGCCGACTTGGCCGTGGGGCACAACGCGGCGCGACTGCCAGCGTGGCGGCAGCGGGCAGGTCAGACGAAGGCTTCAATATGACGCGGTTTATAGGATAGAAGAACCCTACTGATCGGAACCGATGCGCCCAGTCGCGAAATCCGATGGACATGATGCGCCAGGGCCGCTTGATCCTGCCCCCAACTCTGGTCCGGGGCCTAGGCAACTTCTCGGGCCTGTTGAGGCTGCTCGGCGAACGCCTGCGGGGTCAAGTTCCGCAATGACCCATGCGGCCGTTCCTCGTTGTATTCGCGTCGCCATGCCTTCAGCCGCTCCCGCGCGNTCCGGCCCGTTGTCGACCTTCAGCGTCTTCGGCCGCCCCCATTCGCGCGCCTGGCGATCGAGCTCCTGCACCACGTCGAACGCCCGGAAGCTCACTCTCGGCACGATCGAGAGCGCCTCTCGCGTGTGGGCATCGAGCACCGCCAGGATCCGGATCGGCCGGCCGTCGAACAACTGGTCGGCGACGAAGTCCATCGACCAGATCTCGTTTGGCGCCGTCGCGCCCGGCCGCCCCACCCAATACCGCGACGCCCGCTTGCGCCGCGGCACCTTGGACCGGATCGTCAGGCCTTCCTCGCTGTACAGGCGATACACGAGCTTCGCGTTCACCGGCCAGCCGCGACAGCGCACCATCAGATGCCCAGGCCGCAAGGCGGGTACTAGACGACGAATACCG
Source organism: Neoroseomonas lacus (assembly GCF_014644535.1). GTDB lineage: Bacteria > Pseudomonadota > Alphaproteobacteria > Acetobacterales > Acetobacteraceae > Neoroseomonas > Neoroseomonas lacus. The sequence continues at coordinate 114 of NZ_BMKW01000042.1, read as the reverse complement.
ATGATCGCCGCCTAGCGTGGGATGTTCAGCAACCTCGCGATCAGGCGATGATGGCGATATCCGCCGCTGTCAGCGCCGGCGCACCCGAGAGCGTCGCCAGCACCGTCGCCCCGG
>NZ_BMKW01000041.1 GCF_014644535.1 Neoroseomonas lacus | reverse complement strand
GATCGCGGCAATCGCCTCCCATTTGAACGCGTCGGGAAAACTCCGACGCCGTTTCACGCCACCTACCATCGTCACCTCCTGGCGCTTCAGCCTATCAAAGGTGTCCACTCAGGCGGGGCAGGCCCATTTCACCTTGGCGTCGGATTCCGCGCGAAGATGGGGTGCATCCGGCATCGCGCACAGCAATACTGCGCTGCAATGCGTCGGATGCTTCCGTTTCTGGTGATACTTGCGCTCGCCGCCTGTGCGCCGCGCCGCGTAGCACCGCTGCCCGATCCGAACCCGACCAACCCGCTAGCACGCGCCGCCGTCGAGGAATGGCGCATCTGGGGGCGCATCGTCATCGAAGGCTGGCCGGAACAGCGCCCACCCGATACCGCGGCAACGCCCGGGCGCTTCGCGCGGCTCACCGGATACTGGTCGTCCGTGCCGGGCGGCTGGCGCATTGCGCAGCAGCATGAGGATCTACGCTCGGGCATCGCAGCGCTGGAGGCGCGGCTCGCGGCCGAGGCCGGCGAGGAGAACGAGGCGCGGCCGATGCCACAGGCGAGTATCGACGACCTGGCCTTCTACGCAGATCCTGCCTGGTCGGCCGCCTTCATCTCGGCTGTCGCGCGGCTGGCGAACATGCCGGAGAGCGATCTGCCCTCGACCTCGCGACATGCCCGTTACATCGATGCCATCCTCGACCGTGCCATGAACGACCCGGAGGATGCACCCTTCACGCCCCATGCGCCGGAGGACCAGGCACCGGTCCCGGGCGACCTGCTATGCGCCGACCGCGCCTGGGTGCGGCTGTCGCATTGGGTGGAGCGGTTGGCCGAACGCGGCAGGCCCCGCCCAATGCACTGCGATGTCGTGGTGCGCACCATGCCCGGGATGATCGAGGCGATCGGCGGCAATGTGCAGGGCACCGTCGCGCTGCGCCGCTTCCCGGCCGACCGGACCGGCCGCGTTCTGCCCGCGCCTTACGACCGCCCGGGCTTCATCCTGCTGCTGGCGGCGAGGCGTCCGCCTCCGAGCTAGACGAACAGCTCGGGCCGGTACTCGAAGTGCATCGTGTCGTAGTGGTACCACTTGCCGCCCCAGATGAAGCGCTCCGCCTCGAAGGGTTCGACGATCTCGAAGGGAATGCGGTTGCGGTAGGGGATCTCGCCCCGCGCGCGTGACCATATCCAGTAGTCGGACTGCCGTACGGCGACGTCGATCGCTGCGCCGTAGGCGTGGATGCTCGGCATGCCCGTGTCCGCCACCGCGCGGCAGGCGAAGGTCCCTGCGGCGGGCACCAGATAGCCCTTGAAGCGGTCGGGCAGCGCCTCCAGCGAGGCGATCACGCGCTCAAGGCGCGTCGCGACATCATTCACCGTTGTCACCAGCAGCACCTGTGGGCGCGTGCGCGGCATCCAGGTGACGGGACGCAGGTGCCGCGCGGTCTCGCCGCGGCGACAATCGCCGTACATCCGCTCGAAGAAGGCGGCATTGCGCAGGCGGCCTGGGCTGTGGTCGCGCGGCGGCGCGCCTCGCATCGGGCCGGTGACATAGTACTGCCGCAACTGGTCGGCGATGGTGGCGGAACGCAGCATCGTCTCGAAGTCCCGTGCCGGTTGGCTCGCGCCGATCGGCATCCGCGCGCCGTCGCGCCAGACAAGCGTGTCGCCTTCCACTGCAGCCAGGTGATCCGGATAGGCCGCGACAAGTCGCGCGCCTCGTGTATCGCCGCCTGGCTGCATCGGCGCGGCCGCCGCGCAGCCGGCAAGTGTCACGCCGCCGACGAGCAGCAGCCGCCGTCTCATTGGCGCGTCAGCCAGGACTTCGCGATGCGGCAGGCGACCGTATAGGCAGGGTTGAACACATTGCCGACGTCGTAGCGCACCACCTGGCCCATCAGGTGGCTCGCAGCGCGGGCGTCGAGCCCGTAGTCCTCCCCCAGCCAACGCATCATCTCGGTCGTCGCATGCTGCAGGGCCTGGTCCAGCGGCCGCGCATTGCCGATGGTGAAGATATCCTGCGCCGTCTCGCCGCGCGGCCAGATAATGGTCCGCTTCACCACCCGGAAGGTGACCTCCATCTCGAACGACGTCTCGATGCCGGTGCCCACGATTTCCCCATCGCCCTGGCAGGCATGGCCGTCGCCGAGATAAAACAGCGCCCCTGGCACGGAGACCGGGAACCAAGCTGTCGTGCCGGGCGCGAACAGGCGATAATCCATGTTGCCGCCGTTCTGCGAGCTGGTCGCGGTCGACAGCGCCTGGCCTCCGGCTGGCGCCACGCCGAAGCAGCCGATCATGGGCTGGATGGGTGGCGCGAAATCCTCGAGGCCCCGCACCGGGTCCTTCAGCCGCACCGTCCCCGCGTCGCGGTCGATCACCCAGACCGCACGCTGCACTGGCGGCCGCTCGAGGATCGCCGCCGGGTCGAGCACCGTCAGCGCCAGCGGCGAATAGGTCCAGCCCGTGGCGCGGGACGGCGTCAGCCGGTCTATGCGCACGGCGAGCGTGTCGCCCGGTTCCGCGCCCTCGATGAAGAACGGTCCGGTCATCGGGTTGGGTCGTGGCGCCACCATGACCTCCGAAGCATCGAGGCCGGAGGCGTCGATCGTGTCGGCCACCACTGTGTCGCCATCGGCGACGCGCAGGACCGGTTCGGCGGTGCCGATGGCGTTGAAGTAGCGGGTCGGGCGGAAGCGGTGCGTTGTCATGGCCCAGCACGCTAGACCCGGTCCCGCCGCGGTCAAGGCGTTGCGCCCTTTGCCCCGCATGACCTGAGCCCGGGGAATTCCTCCAGAAGTGACCGGAGTCCCGCTCAACCGAGGGACGGACGGATGAAGCGTTCGAGGTTCGGTGAGGAGTAGATCTTCGCGATCCTGCGACAGCAGGCGGCGGGGATCGGGTCGGCAGTGGGTCTGCGGGAGCCCGTTCCATTGTGGATGTCGTATGGCGCGAGTGGATGCGCCGGCGCGGCCGCAGAGTTCCGTTGGGACATCGCGTCCGCGTCGGGAAAGCGCAGCTGCTTTGACGAGATGGCAATGAGATGATCGTGACCTTCGCTTGGCTTCGCCTCGTCCTGAGCGAATGGTCGACGGCGCGGAAAGCTCCACTCCACCCCGCTGAGGCTCAAACTGCGGGGCTCGGCTTGGCAGCACCCGGATGATCGCGTGCAGACCGGGAACCCGACGATGACGGAGCTTTCCGACATCCAGCGGGTGATACTCAGCCGCGCCGCGCAGCACGATGCACTGCTGGCCCACACTCGACACCGTCCACCTCGGCCAGCGGCATGACCATGACGCCGTCCTGGCTGGTCAGGAGTCGCATCGGGCGTGTCCGGGATGGCTGCGGCAGAAATGCCGGTTGGCCCGCGGAGATGCGCGGAAGCACCGATTCTCCCGCGCATGCCGGCGTTACGCGGCGATTGGCCGCGCCATGGCCTTGGCCCGGATCGCCCAGCCCTGGGCGACTGGGGACCTCTCTTTGGCTGACAGGCGCTCCGCCACCATTGCCTCAGCCATGGCCGTATCGCCAGAACGGATGGCGGCCTCACACAGCGTCCAGGAGATAATATCGCGCTGCGCGTGGCTACCGCCGAAGCGATTGGCGATGCCGCGTACGGGCAGGATGTGCGCGACCGCCGCGCGATAGTCGCCCCGGCCGAAGGCGGCAATGCCACTGGCAAGCGGCAGGCCGACGTCGCGCGACATCATCGCGTTGGTACCCTGGCGTGCCGCGGCGCGCTTGAGCGTGCCGATCACATCATCCTGGGCGGCGCGATCGTCGGTCGCGGCAAAAGCCATCATCGCGTGAACGTCGTTGAAGGCATAGACGCCGTGATTGCGCCGCGGCGACCAGCAGGCCAGTAGTTTTGACCAGCGATCGCCGACGTCATGGCCCAGCACCCAGAGCCGCCACAGTAGCGCCGAGCCGTCGATGCCCTCCAGCGCCTGGCCGAAGCCTCCGGCAGAGATCCGCTCATCGAACAGGCGCAGTGCGGCGGCAATATCGGACTGCTCCACGTAGAACAGTGCGAGGTGCCACCAATTGTGATAAGCGAAGAGGCTGTCGGGCGCCCATCCGGGCGCGGTGCTCTGCATGAAGGCAGCCCCTTCCGCCGCACGGCCCTGCATCTCCATCACATGGGCGACGGCATGCGCGGCCCAGCCATCGCGCGGGTTGATCGCGACGGCTTCGCGGCCCGCCGCCTCGGCGCGCGTATAGTCGCCCGCTTCCTCAAGGCCGAAGGCATGCATGCCGAGCACGAAGCCATAGCCTGGCGTGTCGCGCCGCCAACTCGGCAGCACGCGCGCGACGCGGTCGCGCAGCATATGGCTCTGGCCCAGGAAGAAATCGCCAAGCTGACCATACTGCACGGCGAGCAGGTCGCGCGGATGATCGATTGCGATGCCGCCCCAGCGTTCCGTCGCGCCGGAAAGGTCGCCATCCATCCATTGCCGCACGGCGGCGACATGCGCCTGCTCGCGAGCATTGGCACGCGGAGCCAGCCTCTCGGCCTCTTCCAGGCTGGCGGCGGCTTCGGCGGCGAAGGTCCGGTCCGTCGTGGTAGCCAGGATGCCAGCGCGAAGCGCTTGCGCCATCACGCAATCTGGATGCTCCGCGAGCAGCGCGTCGAGATCGGCGATAGGATCGGCCAGGTAGTTGTGGAACTTGAGGCTGGCGGCATCGAGGCGGCGGGCGGCCTCGGCGCCGCAGGACAGGGCATTTCCCCGGATGTCAGCGGTCATGGCAGTATTCCCTTTGGTATGTTGGTGGCGATGGTTTCGCCCCAAATTCCGCCCGACCTCCAGCCATCTCGTGGTACACTGATAATAGTTTGGTAAGAGGCAGGCATATCAACGACTTGGAAACGGTTCGGTTGGTTCCGAAACGTCCGAGCGTGATATCTCGCACGGAGCGGCTGGACCTGCGGTACAGTCATTCCATGAACGAGATCACAGGCCGTCGGGAAAACACGAGAGACAGGCTGCTCGAACTTGCCGAGGCCGCGGTCCTGCAGAAGGGATTTGGCGCGACCTCGATCGAGGAACTCATCGCGGGTGTCGGCATCTCCAAGAGCGGCTTCTTCTACCATTTCTCCGACAAGGGCGAGCTGGCGAAGGCCCTGCTGCTGCGCTACATTGAACGCGACAACGTCATCCTCGACGAACTGTTCGCTCAGGCGGACGCGCTGAATGAGGACCCGCTGCACGGCTTCCTCGTCGCGCTGAAGCTATTCGGCGACATGATGGGGGCGATGACCGAGGTGCATCCGGGCTGCATGGTCGCCTCAGTCTGCTACCAGGAACACCTGTTCGATCGGGAGATCCATGCGCTGGCGCGCGACGGGGTGATCGCCTGGCGGCGGCGGTTCCGGGCAAGGCTCGACGCGATCGTCGCGTTATATCCACCGAAGCTGCCGGTGGAGCTAGACGACCTGGCTGACATGCTGTCCGTGATGGTGGATGGTGGGATTACGATTTCCCGCGTGACGCGCGACCCGGTGCTGCTAGCGCGGCAGATCATGCTCTACCGCGCCTTCGTGAAGGCGGTGTTTTTGGGAGCTTAACGTGCGGCAATCGGAGGCGCGTCGCGCTCCGTCTGATACCAAGCGCGCTATGGATTGATCGGTCTGGCCCACTGGAAGTCGGCCAACGATTGGATGCGGCCGGTTTCGGCGATGAGGTTGTTCCAGGCGACGCAGCAGGCATCGACGATGGCGCGCGTGCCGCTGAACAGGTAGCGGTCGCGAAGGTACTGCCACACATTCTCGATGACGTTCGACTCGGGTGAGTAGGGCGGCAGGTTGACGAGAGTGATGTTCGGCGGGACGCGAAACTCGTTAGCGATGCGCCAGCCGGCGTTGTCGATCAGCATCGCCGCGTGTGTTCCTAACCGGCCGCCCTCAGTGTTGTGTCGAACCGGGCGAACAACACCTGCACCGCGCCGGCACGCTTGAGCGCCTCGCGGAAGGTCCAGATCGTGTTGGCGTCCGGCACCGGGTCGGCCAGCCCGAGACCGAGGCAGCGCATGAACGACAGGCGGTCCTTGATGAGGTATCCGCAGCGTTCGTTCGACAGCCCGTGCATCGCCTGCAACAGCAGGATCTTGAAAATCAGCACGAGATCGAAGGCAGGCCCGCCACCCTTCGTGCAATCGAAGCGTGGTACCGCACGATCCAGCTCCGCGCGGAACATGGCGAAATCGACCAGCATGGCGATCCACTCGAAGTCATCGCCCTTGGCCGACAGCTCACGCAGCCGATCCTCAACATCGAAGAACCCAGGCTGCCCAACCACCGCCACCCCTCGCGCCAACCCGCGTCAGTGAATCAGGAAGCGGTCATCGTGACGAGGGGAGTTGCTGGAGGTGTCCAACTTTCCTTCAAACCTCTCCTGCAACCACGGGGTCTTCTACAAATGATTCAAGGTACTGATCGGTGTTAGGCTCAGGACTCATTCCCCGATCCAGAAGTTGATGGTTGCTGCGATGCAGATGGCGCTGGAGCAGGTATGAGCGCATCGGTCGTAGCGGGTGGCCACGCGGCGCCAGTCCTTCAAGCGGCCGAACATGATCTCCACGCGGTGCCGCTGGCGATAGAGCAGGCGGTCGTAGGGGATATCGGTCTTGCGGTTCTTGCGCGGCGGGATGCAGGACGAAATCCCACGCGCCAGCAGGGCGGCGCGGTACGGGTCGCTGTCATACCCGCGGTCGGCGATGAGGTCGCGGGCCGGCGGTAGGGCGTCGATCAACAGCCCCGCACCCACCCTTGTGATCGTTCATCTGGCCTTCTGAGAGCCGCATGTCGAGGGGACGGCCGTGGCCGTCGCAGACGGCATGCAACTTGGAATTCTGAACCGCCCCGGTTTTGCCGGAGGCTGTTTGGTTTGAGTTATGCGGCCAGCGGCTGATGGTCATGGGCGGCGTAGTGGAGTGCTTCGGCCTTGGCCGGCGGGATGTTGCCTCTCGGCTCCAGCAGGCGCCGATGGTTGAACCAGCCGATCCATTCGAGGGTGGCGAATTGCACGGCCTCGAGCGACCGCCAGGGTCCTCGCCGGTGAATGACCTCGGCCTTGTAGAGACCGTTGATGCTTTCGGCCAAGGCGTTGTCATAGCTGTCGCCGACGCTGCCGACGGAAGGCTCGATGCCGGCCTGGGCCAAGCGCTCGGTGTAATGGATGGAGACGTACTGACTGCCCCTGTCGCTGTGAT
>NZ_BMKW01000040.1:0-5000 GCF_014644535.1 Neoroseomonas lacus | reverse complement strand
GGCGGGCAGACAGACAGTGGGTGCTAAGGTCCATTGTCGAGAGGGAAACAACCCAGACCACCAGCTAAGGCCCCCAAATGATGGCTAAGTGGGAAAGCATGTGAGACGGCCAAAACAACCAGGAGGTTGGCTTAGAAGCAGCCATCCTTTAAAGAAAGCGTAATAGCTCACTGGTCTAAACAAGCTGTCTTGCGGCGAAAATGTACCGGGGCTCAAGCCATCTGCCGAAGCTGTGGGTGCGTAGCAATACGCGCGGTAGCGGAGCGTTCCCTAGGCCTGCGAAGCGGTACCGGTGACGGGCCGTGGAGGTATGGGAAGTGCGAATGCGGACATGAGTAACGACAAACAGAGTGAGAAACTCTGTCGCCGAAAGTCCAAGGGTTCCTGCGCAAGGTTAATCCGCGCAGGGTGAGCCGGCCCCTAAGGCGAGGGCGAAAGCCGTAGCCGATGGGAATCAGGTCAATATTCCTGAGCCCGCCAGAAGTGACGGCCGTGAAGTTCTGTCATTCCTTATCGGATTGGGGTGGCAGTTGGATCGGTCCGGGAAATAGCTCTGGCATATGGACCGTACCCGAAACCGACACAGGTGGACTGGATGAGTATTCCAAGGCGCTTGAGAGAACCATGCTGAAGGAACTAGGCAAATTGCCCGCGTAAGTTAGCGATAAGCGGGACCCATCTGTGGGCAACCATGGGTGGGTGGCACAGACCAGGGGGTGGCGACTGTTTAGTAAAAACACAGGGCTCTGCGAAATCGAGAGATGACGTATAGGGTCTGACGCCTGCCCGGTGCCGGAAGGTTAAAGGGAGGAGTGCAAGCTCCGAACTGAAGCCCCGGTAAACGGCGGCCGTAACTATAACGGTCCTAAGGTAGCGAAATTCCTTGTCGGGTAAGTTCCGACCTGCACGAATGGCGTAACGACCTCCCCACTGTCTCCAGCATGGGCTCAGTGAAATTGAATTCCCCGTGAAGATGCGGGGTACCCGCGGTCAGACGGAAAGACCCTATGAACCTTTACTGCAGCTTGGCAGTGGCGCCAGGAAGGGACTGTGTAGGATAGGTGGGAGGCTTTGAAGCCGGGGCGCCAGCCTTGGTGGAGCCAACCTTGAAATACCACCCTGTGCCTTTCTGGCGTCTAACCGAACCCCGTTATCCGGGGTCGGGACCCTGCCTGGTGGGCAGTTTGACTGGGGCGGTCGCCTCCCAAAGAGTAACGGAGGCGCGCGATGGTGGGCTCAAGCCGGTCGGACATCGGCTGTTGAGTGCAAAGGCACAAGCCCGCCTGACTGCGAGCGCGACAGCGCGAGCAGGGACGAAAGTCGGCCTTAGTGATCCGGTGGTCCCGCGTGGAAGGGCCATCGCTCAACGGATAAAAGGTACTCTAGGGATAACAGGCTGATCTCCCCCAAGAGTCCACATCGACGGGGAGGTTTGGCACCTCGATGTCGGCTCATCGCATCCCGGGGCTGGAGCAGGTCCCAAGGGTTCGGCTGTTCGCCGATTAAAGCGGTACGTGAGCTGGGTTTAGAACGTCGTGAGACAGTTCGGTCCCTATCTGCCGTGGGTGTTGGAGACTTGAGAGGATCTTTCCCTAGTACGAGAGGACCGGGAAGGACGCACCTCTGGTGCACCGGTTGTCACGCCAGTGGCATCGCCGGGTAGCTAAGTGCGGAATGGATAACCGCTGAAGGCATCTAAGCGGGAAACCAGCCTCAAGACGAGGTCTCCCTAAGGGCCGTGCAAGACCAGCACGTCGATAGGCCGCAGGTGGAAGTCGGGTAACCGACGCAGCCGAGCGGTCCTAATCACCCGATAGAATTCCATATCCCGCGCACCACCGCATGGATGGGCAACCATCCACCGCGCACAGCGCCAAATCACGCCACACACAACAGATCATCATCTCACCACATCAGAGGATCCGGCCCGGTGGCCCGGTGGCCATCGCGGGGTTGATACACTCGTTCCCATCCCGAACACGGCCGTGAAACACCCCAGCGCCTATGGTACTGCGTCTTAAGACGCGGGAGAGTCGGTCGCCGCCGGGCCACCAGGCCGGATCCTCTGATCATCCTTACCCACGCGGGGTGGAGCAGCCCGGTAGCTCGTCAGGCTCATAACCTGAAGGTCACAGGTTCAAATCCTGTCCCCGCATCCAGCTTGAATTGCGATCAGAACGCCTCAGCAACTTCGCTGGGGCGTTTGCCGTTTCCGGCATCCTGCGCACCCTCCGCCAAGCGCAATATCGTACCGAGCTCTCCGCGAACCTCAATCCGCAGGCGCCCCTCCTCCGGGACCAATCGGATCTCCTCGACCAGGCCGCGCACCAGCTCCCGTGCCTCTGCCCCATCGTCGGACGACAGCGCGTCAGACAGTTCCGCCACCCGGTGGCGGCACACCTCGGCCAGGTTCGGATGCAGCCGCGGCGCTGGCTCGTCTGCCGAGGCGAGTTCCCCCTCCAGGGCGGCCTTGCGCACCTCCAGCGACGCCAGGCGCTCGCGCAGCGTCGCCGGCGCCATGCCCTCCAGGATCGCGTCAACCGCCCGGCCAATCTGCTGCTCGACCCGGACCAACTCCTGGCGCTTGCTGGTGAGCCCCGTCGAGGCGTTCGCCTGCAGCCGGTTCCATGCCTCTGTGAAGCCAGCCACGAACTCCTTGAGAACCTCGGGATCCATCAGCCTCTCTCGCAGCGCCGACAGCACGGCGTCCTCGAGCGAGTCGCGCCGGACGGTCAGCCGGTTCGTGCACGCGGTTGGGCCCTTGTTGCGCGCCGTCGAGCAGCCGAAATGCGTGGCGGAGATCTTAGAAAAGCCGCCGCCGCACTCGGCACAGCGCATGAGGCCGGAGAACAGGTAGCGCGGCCGCTACTTGGCCCAAAAGGCATCGCGCTCGGGTTCCTCCGCGTTGGCGGCCGTCTCCTGGCCTCGGCTGTCGAGCAGCGCCTGGCGGTCCCGGACCCCCTGGGCTTACCCCGCTTTGTGGACCCAGTTAGGCGGTTGATGCCGCTGAATGGAACGCTGCTGCCTTCTGCTCGGGCGTGATGTAGCCGAGCGCGGAATGAAAGCGGCGCTTGTTTCAGAAACCCCCAGTGTATTGGAACACATCGGCCCTGGCTTGGTCGCGCGTCTGGTAGTCGGCCTCCTCGACGAGTTCGCCCTTCAGCGTCGCGAAGAAGNGGCATCGCGCTCGGGTTCCTCCGCGTTGGCGGCCGTCTCCTGGCCTCGGCTGTCGAGCAGCGCCTGGCGGTCCCGGACCCCCTGCCACAGCTGGTCGGGGACGATCTGCAACTCGGGGATATCAGCGACGACCATGTCGTCCGGCGCAGCCGAGCGGGCAACACGGCGCCCGGTCGAGGGATCCTTGAGCCAAGTCTGCCGGCCCCAGACCTGGCGGCCGATGTAGAGCTCATTATTGAGGATGCCGGTCCCCTTGGCGCGGCTACCGTTGACCGCCGTCGGCGCCTAGGCAACACCCCGCGGCGCCGCGACGCCCTCGGCGGTCAGCGCAAGGGCGATCCGCCTGGGCGAGAGCCCATTCGCATAGTCGCGGAATATTTGCCGCACCACAGCGGATTGGGCCTCGTCGACAGCACGATGATCGCGGCGCGCCCCGCGACCAGTTCCCTCAACGGCGGGTACGACCTTGTAGCCGTAGCAAAGGCCGCCAGCGTTGCGCCCATCCTCGGCAACCGAGCGCAGCCCGCGCATCGTTTTCGACCGGATGTCGGCCAACTGCATTTGCGCCATCGTGCCGAGAAGACCGATATGCATGGGAGTAATCGGGCCCTGCTGCACCGAGTGGATGCTGATCCCGAGAAACGTCACCTGGTCGTGGAACTCGGCAATGTCCGCCAGCTTGGGACCCAGCCGATCAAGCGCCTCACGGAGCACCACGTCGAAGCGCCGCGCCTTGGCGTCGCTGAACAGGCGCAGGAATTCGGGGCGGAAGTGGCTCGCGCCGCTCAGACCATTATCCTCGCAGGTATCCACGACGCACCAACCCTGCGCCTAGAGCGGCCTCCGACCTGACTGAATCGCGAAACCCCTTCGCCGAGGCCGCCTTCTCGGGCGTAGCACCGCGCTTAGAAGGACCATGGTCATGACCGAACTCCAGTTCCGCGACACCGCCGCGGCCGGTTACGACCAAGTCGTTGGACGGATGACGGCCCAGTTCATCCCGCCCCTCCTGCAAGCGGCCAGGATTGTGCCGGGTCATCGCGTGCTCGATATCGCCATCGGCACCGGGATCGCCGCCGAGGCGGCCGTGGTTCGCGTCGGGCCTTCGGGCCACGTCGTCGCCACCGACATCTCGCCCGCCTTGGTCGAGAGGGCGCGGGAGCGCCTCGGCGGGCTGTCTGCCGTGGCGCTGGCCGTCGAGGACGGGCAGGCGCTCACCTTCCAGGCCGAGAGGTTCGACGCGGTGCTGTGCAACCAGGGCCTAATGTACTTTCCCGACCCGGCACGCGGCCTCGCGGAGTTCCATCGCGTGCTGCGTCCCGGCGGTCGGGCCGCGACCTCGGTCCCGACTACGCCCGAACGCTCGCTGACGGGCCGCGTGCATGCGTCCATCGCGCGGTACGCCCCGTCCAAGGCGGCAGAAATCCGGCGTATCTTCTCGCTTGGGGCCGAGGGCCACCTTCGTCTCCTGCTTGAGGCGGCGGGGTTGGTGGAGGTGGAGGACGCCATCGAGGTCGTCCGCATGGCCTTCCCCTCGTTCGACGCCTACTTCAACGGCGTCGAGCGGGGCGCTGGGAACGTCGGGCAGGACTACGTGGCACTGCCGGAGGACGCGCGCCGGGCCGTCCGCGAGGAGGCCCGCCGCGACCTCGGCGACGCGGGCGGGACCGGTCGAGATCGAGGTGGAGGTCAGGATCGTCAGCGGACGCCGCTAGAGCATTTTCCGATTATGCTGGATCTTGCCCAGCGGCACTGAAGTAGTTTGCGCATTCGGTTGAATTGAAGGTGTCGATGATCTTGCCGGTGGTGGACCAGAGACCGTC
>NZ_BMKW01000039.1 GCF_014644535.1 Neoroseomonas lacus | reverse complement strand
GATCAGCCAAAGCAGGGTCTCGGTCGGGACGTGATGGAGATGGACGGTATCACCATGCTGCTGGTCAGTAACTGTGAAGAAGCGGTTGCCCAGATGCAGTTCAATGCTGGGCGGATGCGCAACGCCAGTCCTGCGCTTATAGAGCTTGCTCCAATCGGCCGCGCCCATGACGGAACGAAGGTGAGGCAGAGCGGTCCCGTCGTAGGTGAAGAACACTTTCAGGCCGGTCCCTGAAGGCGATGTCTCCGCATACGAGGGAAAGCGCGCCATCACCTCAAATGCCCAGGGTGCCAGGTCGCCGGTTTCTGAAAGACAGCTATCTAGATCGAGCCCGCCAATCGTGAGACCGAGGTGATTGCCCAGCATGATGCCAATGCCACCGGTGCCATATGGCCGCGGCAGCACCGGCGCGCGCCCCGCGGCGGTCGAGCGATCGCACCAGGTCGCAGGCGTATTGGCTTTCGCCCGTCGACCATCAGACCGGTAAGGCATCTTGGTCGGTTTGCCGTTCCGGTCCTCAGTCTGCCACGCAACCCACCGCGGGATGGCAGCGAGGCCGGCGAGCGTCGGCATGTGGAACCCGCCGTCAGCCATCGCTGGGGCCCTCCGGCTTCTGACGCAGGTGAACGGCACCGCCCGAACGCGTGGCGCGGCTCAGCGCCTCCTGCAGCACCAGCCCAAATGTGCCGACGGGATCCCGCCCCGGAAGTGCCGGCATAGGCGGCGCATCCATGATGGCTTCGTTCCAACGGCGGCGGAAATGCGGATTGCAATGCGGATCGGACATCGCGGCAGCCGTGGCGGCGTCCATCACGCCTGCCCCCGCAACTGCTCGATCTCATAGGCCTCGACGTCCTCGATGCGATAGGCAACGCGGCCACCCAGCTTGAGGTATGGCGGCCCCAGCTTCAGCCAACGCCACCGTTCCAGGGTGCGGGGACTGATCTTCCAGCGGCGGGCAAGTTCAATCTGGTTGAGGCGGATGGGAGCCATGGTGGAGCCTTTCGCGATGCGTCGAAGCAAGGCGAAGGAACCCCCGGTCTGCGGAGACACGCATCGGAGAAAAGGGAGAAACTGCCGGAGAAATGCGGCTCAGCGTTTAAAGGTCCAGCCATCCGGGCGCTGTTCCAGGAATGGCGCCAGCTGTTGCCAGCGTACGGGCCCGAAAACCTTCGCGATGCCGCCGTGCATCGTAAGCTCTTTCACGCGCACCGCCTGGCCGCGATCATATGCAGACTTCAGCGTTCTCAGGATGGCGATCTGCTTTGCGCCGCGGAAATGGATTTCTGTGCCGCATCTGAAGCGGATGGTCTTAGCGTCGGCTGAAAGCCACACCGCCAAAGCTGGATCGTGCGCTACGGAGAGACCGCTCAGACGTCGTTCAAGAATGCCAGCATGGAGCGCGAGATCGTCGGGGTCACGAAGGACGTCCCGCACGAAGATCGCGATAGCCCCCTCCAGGGGTGGGGGATGATCGCGCCCAGCAGGCGTCGAAGTAAGTATGATCAGCGGCGCTGGTTGTGGCCGACGTTCCATCATGGCCGTGATGTGGGCGACCACGGCAGGGTCGAACAAGCGGCGTGCGAACCACAGGGGGCGGCGGCTCGAAGATGCGCCGAGGCGCGCTGCGGGAATCTCCCACACCAAGCCCGGGCTGATTTCATTGATCGGCGAACCAACCGGCAGGTCAAGCTCGGACGTCATTCGGCGCAGAACACCGGAGACATCGACTCGACGTCGAAGAAGGCGCTCGGGCGGGACGCGCACAAAGCCCGCATATCGATCCAGATAGCCGAGCGCGCTGTCGTCATCGATCGGAAAGACCGAAACGAGCTCTTCTTGCCCATCTGTCTCGACGCCGATGACATCGTCGTACCCAGCGGGCACCAGCAACCCCTGCTCGATCAGGGGCGTAGCCGCCATCGGAAGCAACTCGACGGCATATCCGGTGATGACGGGCTCCTCCGCCTCCAGCAATGAGCAGAGAAGCGAGACCGCATCGGCGCCAAGCAAGACGAGCTCAGACATCCTCGAGAATGCCCCACGCCCGCATATAATGCTCGCCGATCAGCCGCTCCTGTTCCGTGCAATCCTTGAGATTGCATCCGGTGCCGCCCGTGATGGTTATCGGCAGCACCCGCGCTCGTCCGGTTCCCAACTTTGGCTTGAAGCGCACGACCAGCGTGATGCGGGTGATGAGATAGTCGGCAAGTCGCGTGGCTCCGCCCTGTAGTCTGCGCTCGGCAAGGTCCCAAATTGTCCCCGGCGCTTTACCCATCAGTTCAAGCGTGAGGCGTTCACCTTGCGTTCCAAACGGCATCAGACTCATCGCCTTCACGCTGACGCTGTCGATTTGATGAAGCGGCTCAGATTCGAAGTGCTGGGGCTGGCGCAGATGGTCCAGGCGATAGCGCCTGACGGCGATGCGATTACCACGATGGCGCGTTGCCAGCAGGTGTTCGGCAAAAAGATTGGCCAATGCAGGCCGATGCGCACCAGCCTTGGCAACAACTTCGATGGCGCCCGTCTCAGGCTCGTAGGTGATGGCTGCCTCGTGGACGGGACGATGCGTCGTGAACGCGATGCGTCCATCATGGAATGACCGCAGTTCGCTGGGTCGATCCTCGACGTAGATCGTCGTCTGCACCAGGGCAGCATCGGACCTATGATGCCGCTTGCGTACCCTCTCGCTGATTTCCGCCTCGACCTGGCTTGTTCCAAAAAAAGCAGAGGCCGCCTTTTCAAACTCCGCGATGTTGGCGGCATCGCGTCGTACCGTGAGATCGCGTTCGGACTCGAAGCCGTCCCAACTGCGGCCACGGCGCCTCTCATCCGCGTATCGGGCCTCCTCGGCGCGGCGAAAATCGGCCAGGTTCGTCAGGAAGGAGTAGTAGGCCCGCGCATGGCTGCTTGGTTGGCGATCAAGGGCGGAGGGATCCGACGAGGTCGAGTACAGAGCGCCATCGCCGACCTCATCCCCCATCGCAGACACCCGCTCCACGTCGAGGCGCAGTCGCTCTGCGGGCGTGCCATCGTACTGCTCCATGATATCGGAGAAGCGCTTTGCTGTGGCGCTGCTGCCGGCGGTCCATTCGAACTCGGGTGGTAGCAACACACCGACCTGCTCCACGTGCTGCTGGAGAAGAGCGATCGGGACACGCCGAACGAACTGCTTGAGGGTCGCCATTATCCCTCCGACTCGGCGGTGAGGATGTTCATGCGGATAGATGGCTAGAAGCAAACGACGCAGATTCGCAAGCAAAAGGGGATATTGCGCGTAGTAATCGCAGTTCTCGGGGTCTCGATCGGCTGCTTTCTTTTTCGAAGCGTTACTCTAACGCGCTGATTTTGCTGTATCTTTGATCGCCCAGGCGGTTCTCTGCGCGAACCGATGACCCCGACCCCCAAGCGTTCCGCGCCGCTCCTCCACCTCCCGCCCCACCTGCGCGAGGTCTGCGACCTCCTAGCCCGAGGCCTGCTGCGGCTGCGTCGCCGCACTGCCGAGGACTTCGACCGCGACCTCGAGGTCGATGGAGAGAGTTCGCTACACTTCTCCGCCCACCAGAGCGTGCATGCGGACCCCTTGGAGAGGAGTTCCGCATGACCCGCCGACAGACCGCCGCTGACGCCATCGAGCCCGTCGCACTGCCGATCACCAGCTTCCCGCGCGACCAGGTGCTCGGCCGCCTCGCCTGGATTCAGACGGCGCCGATCGCCGAGCTCAAGAATGAATGGCGCCGGCTGTATGGCAAGGAGGCACCGCCATTCAGCCGCAGCTACATCACCAGCCGGCTGGCCTATCGCATCCAGGAACTGGCCTATGGGGGCCTGAAGCCGGAGACACGGGCGCGGCTCGAGGCGCTGGGCGAGCAACTGGACGGTGGCAACGTCGTCCTGCGCCGCATTCGCGCCGACAGCCGGCCGCTGCCGGGCACGCGGCTGATCCGCGAGTACGATGGTGTGCAGCATGTTGTCACCGTGCGCGCCGATGACTTCGAGTATGAGGGCAGGCCGTATCGGTCGCTGTCTGCCATCGCGCGCCACATCACGGGAACACGGTGGAACGGCTGGACGTTCTTCGGGCTGCGGCCGACCGGGGGTGCGGCATGAGCCGGAGGAAACCCCCCGCCGACACCATCATGCCGGCCACCACGAAGAAACTGCGCTGTGCCGTCTATACGCGGAAATCCACCGACGAGGGTCTGGACCGGGAGTTCAACACCCTCGACGCTCAGCGCGAGGCCTGCGAGGCCTATGTCGCCTCTCAGAAGGCCGAGGGTTGGCTCCTGGTCCGTGACCGCTACGATGATGGGGGCTTCTCCGGCGGGACACTGGAGCGGCCAGCGCTGCGGCGCCTGCTGGCCGACATCGAGCAGGGCAGGGTCGACGTCATCGTCGTCTACAAGATCGACCGCCTGTCCCGCTCGCTGATGGATTTCGCCAAGCTGGTGGAGACCATGGAGGCGCACCGCGTCACTTTCGTCTCGGTCACGCAGTCCTTCAACACGACTACCAGCATGGGGCGGCTGACGCTGAACATCCTGCTCAGCTTTGCCCAGTTCGAGCGCGAGGTCATCGGCGAGCGCATCCGGGACAAATTCGCCGCCTCCCGCGCCCGCGGCATGTGGATGGGGGGCAAGGTGCCGCTCGGCTACGACGTGGTGAGCCGCAAGCTCATCGTGAATGAGGACGAAGCTCTGCGCGTGCGCAGGGTGTTCGAGATCTTCGCCGAGACGGGATCCGGTATCGAGACGGTGAACCGCCTCCGGGCGGAGGGCGCCACCAGCAAGGCCGGCCGGCCGCTGGACAAGGGCGACGTCTACAAGCTGCTGAGCAACCGCACCTATGTCGGCGAGGCGGCGCATAAGGGGCAGGTCTATCCGGGTGAGCACCAAGGGATCGTGCCGCGGGATCTGTGGGACCGGGCGCATGCCTTGCTGCAGGTTAGCCCGCGAACTCGGGCGGCGCAGAACAGGCAGCACGCCCCGGCACTGCTGAAGGGGCTGATCTTCGGGATCGACGGTCGCGCCATGTCGCCGACGCACGCGGTGAAGAACGGCCGGCGCTACTGCTACTACGTGGCCCAGCGCGTGCTGAAGGCCGACATGGTCGTGGACGACGGCATCGTGCGGCGCGTGTCGGCGGCGCAGATCGAGGGTGCAGTGATCAGCCAGATCCGCGCCCTGCTGCGCCAGCCGGAGGTCGTGGTCGGCACTTGGCTCGCGGCACGTAAGGAGGCGCCGGACCTGACGGAGCGTGAGGTCCGGGATGCGCTGCATCGGCTCGACCCGCTGTGGGACGAGTTGTTCCCCGCCGAGCAGGCACGGATCGTGCGGGCGCTGGTGGAGCGGGTGGTGCTGGGGCCCGCCGGCGCGGACATCCGCCTGCGTGTCGAAGGGCTGGCCGGCCTCGTCCGGGATCTCGGCTCCATCGCGCCCAGCGCGCTGAGTGCCGCGGCATGACGGCCGCCACCAGCATCACGGTCCGGGTGCCGCTGAAGGTCCGGCGCCGGCGGGGTCGGAAGACGGTACTCACGCCGGTTCGGGAAGGCGACGAGGCTACCATCCCGACACGCGCCGATCCGGCGCTGGTGAAGGCGCTCGGGAGGGCGTTTCGTTATCAGCGACTGCTTGATGAGGGGCGCTATGCGTCGATCACCGAAATGGCGGAGGCGGAGAGGATCGAGCGGGGATACCTCGGGAGCCTCCTGCGACTGACGTTGCTCGCTCCCGCCATGGTGGAGGAACTGATGGAGGGAAGGACAGGATCCGCCCCAAGCCTTCCCAGACTGCTTCAGCCATTGCCGGAGGTCTGGGAACATCAGCTTGAGGCTTTGGGGCGATAACGCCGATGCCCGTTCGTCCACTTTGCGCCCATCTCGGCCATGCAGCCGCCTCGCAGCTGATCCCTAAAGCCGACCTTCGTTCATGAAGCGTCAGTCAACAGGAATGGTGGAAAGCGGCAGTTGCCTCTGCGTCCATCGACCCTACTTCTCGTATGATCGATTCGCTTTTTCGCCCAGGTTGGAACGCCGTGATTGTCTTCATCAATGTCTTTCAAGTCGATCCGTCCAACCAACAGCGATTGGTCGATATATTGACCAGGGTCACGGGCGAGATCGTCAGCAACGCGCCTGGGTTCATTTCGTCGACCCTTCATCGCAGCACAGACGGCAGCAAGGTCACCATGTACGCTAAATGGGCCAGCCTCGCTGACTATGAGGCCATGCGCCTAGACCCAGCCCCACGCCCATATCTCGAAGAAGCCCTGTCATTCGCTACATTTGATCCCGGCACATATGAGGTGGTTGGCGAGTTCCGTTCAAAAACGAAGGATGGAAAATCCCCTCCGCTTTGAAGGTCCGCTAATGGTCGCAAGCGGCCGGAGTCATCTGACCCCGTAAACGGCAGCTAACTATCGAGGCCACTCGGAACCTGCCAGTCGGCACACGGCCAATCCTTGTCAGTCTGCTTAGCACCCAACTCGGTCATTCGATCAGCTACTGCCTTCCTTTGGAAGCCGACATCGCTGGATCAGACGCTAACGGCGACCAATAGCGCAAAAGCTATGTACCTGTCCGCTTCCCATAGATGCGGGCACGCCGCTCAAAGGCTTCCCGAGAACCCTCAAGGATAGCACACGCCGCCTCCCGCGTAGCCGGCTCGTCAATCGAGCCGCGCGACGTAATCGTAGCCTGTTCGTTGGTCGCCTTCAGGACGACGATTTGTTCGGCATCGCCCAGCACGGCAATATTGGCATTGTGGGTAACAACGATAACTTGTCGCCGCTCCTTGACCCGCCGCAGAACTGGAACGAGCGTCTTGTAGATGAACTCGCTGTCAAGGTTGTCTTCCGGCTGGTCCACGATCAGCGGCGCTCTGCTCTCGCTGGACAGCATCAAGGCGAGCAGCACGGATTGCTGCTGTCCGAGGGAAAGCCGTTTGAACTCGCGTGGGATGAACTTGGCCGAGCCGTCCTGGGCGGTAACGCGCTTTGTCACGCTAAGCCGGGGCGCGTCATGTACCGCCGCGGTTTCGAGCTGGGCGAGTAAGTCGAAATCAGAAAGCCGCTCCACCAGAACATCGATTTCACCTTGCTGAAAGACGGCACCTCCTTGCGGCGTGCGCAGCGCGGCGATCGGCTTAGAGTCGCGGCGCTTTAGGCAGTCCAGCAGCTTGGGAAGGGTCAGGTCGTTGATCAGCGCAGCGGCCTTTAGCTGTTGCAGCGTCCGCCATCCCATCGTCTCGATGACCAGCCGCTCGCCTTCGGGGCAGAGAGCGCCTTCGTCAAACTTCAGCGTGACAAAGATGTCGGACAGCGTGCCCTTGAGGGCTTCGGAAGCTTTGGTGGCGAACGCGGAGCGAATGCCGGCGACTTTTGACCGCGCGGCCCACCGCTGTTTCAACAGGTCAGTGCGCTTCTTCTCAAGGGCGGCAAGATGAGGCTTCCATGTGTTGAGCTTGCGTAAGCGCTCGGTGAGGTTCGCTTCGTCCGCGACCAGCTTCTGAATGAACGGGATGTCCAGCCGGATGCCGGCGGCCAGAAGCTCTTTTTTCTTTTCGTCGATTTGTTCGGCGGTCTTCGTTTCCTTGCTCCTCCAGGACGCGATCTGCGCCTGAACCGCGGTGCTGTAAGAGTTAGTCGAGGTGACGAGTCCCGCCTGCATCGTCGCCACCTTCCCTTCATAGGCCGTCGTGTCGGCAACGATAGCGGCGACTTCAGGCGCACCAATCTCAAAGCTACCCTGGGCGACCTCCCGGATACCCTTGGTGATGGCGGTGATCCCTTCCTGGCTAGTGGCGCCCTTCAGCTCGGTCAGAGCCGCAGCGATGGAATTTCTCGTGCGACGTTCCGACTCCAGGCGCTGCTGTAGCTTGATGATCTCTTCACCGCGATCCTTCTTCAGCCGCTCCACCTGCCCGCGCTTCAGCTTCAGGTCGCGCTCGCAACCGGGTATCTCCGCCACGTTCTTGCGCGCCTTCACCACCTCCGGAGTGAGCTCGTTCAGCTCGGTGCGAACGGCGTCCTCCGCCTCGATCGCCACCTCGATCGAGACAAGGCGGTCAAGGAAGGTCAGCAGGGCCAGCGGGTCGTCCTGCGCCTTCTTGCTGATCGTGTTCGTTTCGCCTTGGCGATATGACTCCATTGGAAAACTGACCGAGCCCAGAACGGGATCATCGACATTCTCGAGCGCGCCGTCCTTGGCGCGGCTTAGTATGTGGGTCTGGCGCGTCTCGTCCCGATAGAAGAGCGCCAGAAGATCAGGCCATACGTCACTGTCGATGACCGAACCCGCCTCCGGCGGACCATACTGACATAACAGGCGCACAGCCTCGAAGGCAGTGGATTTGCCGCTGCCTCGACCGCCGACAATGCACGTCAGGTTGGCGTTGAAGTGAATGGTCTGACCGTCCAGGAAGCCGCCTTCAAAGGATACGCCCTTTACGATGGGCACGCTGCGCGGAACCTCGTCCTCGATCCGGACGCGCGTGTCCGCCTCATCGAGCGCGAGCCGCAGGCCGTCAAAGGATGGACGCTCCATCTTGTACCGGGTGATCCGATTTTGATTGCGGGCATTGCGGCCGACGGCATTCAGCGTGTGGGCATCGCTGTTCAGCACACGGGCCAGAAACTGCCGCGACCCTAGCTTCAGACGCTCGATGCGCACACCAGCGGCGTTCCGCCGGTCGATATTAGTATCGCCGTCGGTGTAGAGGATGTCGCCGTCGGCTCGAATGACCTCGAACCCCAGCAAAGCTTCATGGCAAAGGATGTCGAGCTTCGCGGGTGTGAAGCGCGGCACATTCTCTTCAAAGGAACCAGAGCCATCGACGTGCGCCAGGATGGCGAACCCATCATGTTCCCGCAGCAGGTTCAGGCAATCGGTGGTTCCGGTCTGGCAGCGGCAATCGACAGTGCCGCGTCCGGCGATCGACAGCCGATTGTAGAAGCGGTCCATTGCTTCGGGCGAAGGTAGATAGCACAGCAGGTGGCCCTCGGGAGCTGACAGCTCGACAGCGGGAATGACCAGGATGTTCGCCGCCGCACCGGCGGCGACGGCGGCGCGCACGTTGCTGATTTCATTGTGGTCGGCGATAGCGATGATCGACAGCCCTTCGCTCGCTGCCTCCCGGACGATGTTCTCGGGTGTCGCCTTCGCGTCGCTCACATCATAGGAGCCGCCGTAGGAATGCACATGCAGGTCCGCGCGGAAGAACCGCGCGCCGTTACTCAGGCTCGCCAGAGTCTCCAAGTCCATGGATCTCGTTGTCCCCTCACGGCCTGACTCCGGAATAGGGCGTTCACGTATGCCGGACAGGCTATCACCAGATTAGCGCCTGCAGCGAAACATGACAGGCCGACGCTGGAAATAGTTGCTTATGTGAAAATTAACGTCGTCTGTGCGGGGTAATCCCAGAATAGGGACCCTGACGATACCCAAAAGGGGCGCTTGCCCAATCCGCTTCTGTTCGAGGGCGACTGGCCTGCTGCCGGTTTGGTGGACATCGAGATAGGTTCTTCCAAGCGGATCGGCAGCTCCCGGCAACGACCAGACTGATGCACGACTGCCCGTACGATCTACCCGCACCCCGAGCAGGTCATCAGCCGGCGCTTTTCCCGTCCCGCCTCGATCGCATACCCGCAGCGCATGCAGTTCGCGCCGTTGTCCTTGGCGTCGAACGGATCTGCGACGCGCCTCGTTGGCGCACTGGCCGGCTGCTTGCGAGGCCGCCCTGGGTCATGGACAGACACCACGACAGACGCCCCAGCGCGCACTGCGCCGGCCGTTTCCGCAACTGGCTCGGAGGGGAGTTGTTTGCGCGGCCGCCCTCGGCCCCGGCGCGGCGTAGCAGGCTCTTCAGCGTGCGCTGCGGCAGCCGGTCCCGCCACGGGCTGCCCAACCGG
>NZ_BMKW01000038.1 GCF_014644535.1 Neoroseomonas lacus | reverse complement strand
AGGTCGCCGATCAGCCCAGGAGTAGGCGCGCTTGCGATGGCCCACTAAAATTCCGCCTGGATCACTCGATGGGGGCTGGTCACATCCGCGGCCTGCTCTCCCTATGTTTGGCCCGCGCTCCCAGAAGTTCCGCGGACGATGCAGCGGAATCCGATATGGCTCATGCCGCTGTCAATCATCTGCGCGTGACGCGCCGCGGGTCGGTAGCGCCGGCAATACGAAGGAGCGCAAAGGAACGACCCGCCCTTCACCACCCTGCGCGGGATCGGCACGGCGGAGTGGGTGTAGTCGAAAGACCCCTCCATGGCAGGGCCGCGCGGATCGGTCGGCATGCAGCATGACTTCTGCGGGTCCGCTGCGTGACGCGGGGCGAACCAATCAGTCGTCCACTGCCATACATTGCCGGCCATGTCGTAGAGCCCATAGCCGTTCGGTGGGAACGAGCCGACCGGAGCTGCGCCCGGAAACCCGTCATCGGCGCTGTTCTGCCACGGGAATGCGCCCTGCCAGGTGTTTGCCATGTGCACGCCACCAGGTGTCAATTCATCGCCCCAGGCGAACTCCGCGCCGTCCAGCCCGCCGCGGGCGGCAAACTCCCATTCCGCTTCGGTTGGCAAGGACTTGCCCGCCCAGGTGGCATAGGCCTCCGCGTCCTCATAGGCGATCTGTACGACGGGGTGGGTGCGGCGACTTTGGATGCCGCTGCCGCGCCCCTCTGGATGGCGCCAGCAGGCTCCGGTGGTCCAGGCCCACCATCGACGGAAATCGTCAGTCGGCACCGGTTCTGATGTTTTGCGGAAGACCAGGGAGCCGGGCTTGAGCTGTTGCGGCGTGGCCCCAGGATACATCGCAGGGTCAAGCGGCCGCTCGGCCAAGGTGACGTAGCCGGTATCGGCGACGAAGCGGGCGAATTGCTCGTTGGTGACGGTTGTCGCGTCCATCCAAAATGTGCCGACGCGGACGCGATGGGCGGGTGCTTCCTCCGGGTAATGCCGGTCGCTGCCCATCAGGAACACCCCGCCAGGTACGTGGCACATGCCGGCCACTACGGCTTCGACGTGGGAGGCACTCATGGCATTCGACATGAACCGCGTCCTCCAGCTGGCGCAACATCCACTTGGCTAGCCCACCGAATGCAGCATGCCCGCTTTATTCGCGGCGTCCACTGCACGAAGCTCGTGTCGGAATTGGTGGCTACTTCACGCAGAACCTACACATCGGCGTGGCGTCAGCCGCGAGCCGAAAACCGGTGCGGCAAGCCACGTGCCGCTCTCCAGATCATTTGATGATTGTTTCGAAAATTTCACGAAACGAAATTAGTTGGCAGATGGATACCATTGCCCGCAGCGTCGCCTATGGGACGCTGGCCAGCGTGCCAACGAAGGGAGCGAAAAGCCATGGATCCCATGAGCTATCTGCAGGATCTTCGTACCCGGGCGCGAACAATAACCATGGCCGCTGCCTTCGGCGCGTCCATAGTCATGGCAGCCCCCTCACTGACGCACGCCCAACAGGCGCGGCCCGTGCCGACACCAGGTGAAGTCGCTAGGGCGCCGGCAACGCCCCCCACGACGCAGCGTCCGAACATCCTCTTCATCATGGCCGACGACATCGGCTGGATGCAGCCGAGCATCTACCACCGCGGCCTGATGAACGGCGCAACGCCGAACATCGACCGAATCGGTCAAGAAGGTGCGATCTTCATGGACTACCTGGCCATGCAGAGTTGCACCTCTGGCCGCAACGCGTTCTTCACTGGCATGTATCCGCTGCGCACGGGCATGATCCCGCCCCAACTGCCGGGCAGCCCGACCTACCTGCTGCCGGGCACCCCCACCCTCGCTCGGTTCCTCTACGATCTTGGCTACAACACCGCGCAGTTCGGCAAGAATCACTTGGGCGACCACACGGACGCTTTGCCAACCGCACACGGCTTCCAGGAATACTGGGGCTACCTCTACCACCTGGATGCGATGCAAGGGGTCAGCTTCCCTGACATCAACCGCAATCCAACCACGCAGACCGTCGCGCCGCCGTGCCGCAACACGCCGATTCCGGGAGTGGCGGAGGTTCCCGGCGCGGTCGATCCGCGGACCACTGTGTGCCTGACGCCGCCGCGGAATGTATTGCGGTGCACGTCGCCCGACGGACGGGCGGCGAACCAGACCTGCCGCGACGAAGGCCCGCTGACCCTTGACCGGTCGCGCGGGGTTGATGAGGAAATCTCCGGCCATTTGATCGACTGGCTCAACCGCAACGACCCGCGGCAGACTAGTCGGCCGTTCTTTGCCTGGTACAACCCTGCCCGCATGCATGTCACCACGGTGTTGCCGCCGCGCTATGAGTCGATGATCGGCGAGCCTGGCGGCCGCGACTACGGCCTGAACGAAGCGGGCATGGCACAGCTTGACGACAATATCGGCTTGGTGCTGAACCACCTTCAGCAGATGGGGCAACTGGACAACACGCTGATCGTCTTCACCACCGACAACGGTGCCGAGAAGGTCTCCTTCCCCGATGGCGGCGTCACGCCGTTCCGTGGCCAGAAGGGCCAGGCCTGGGAGGGCGGCTATCGTGCGCCGCTGGTGGTTCGGTGGCCCGGCGTGATCCGTCCGGGCACCGTGAACAGCCAGATGTTCGCCGCACTCGACTGGCTGCCAACGCTAGTCCAGATCGCCGGCGGTCCGTCGGGCAACGATTTGCGCACACGGCTTGAACAGGGTGGATATGCCGGCCTCGTTCGCACGACGCTTGATGGCGTGAATCAGATCGAGATGCTGACCGGCCGCTCAGCGACCTCGGCGCGCGACTTCTTCTACTACTTCTCCGGTGCGACGCCTTCGGCGGTGCGCTATCGGAACTGGAAGATGTACTATTCCATGACGCAGCCGGGGGCGGATGGCTGGTTTATGCCCCTGATTAACTTCCACTGGACCATGGTGCAGAACATTCGGCGGGACCCGTTCGAGCAGAACGTCATCCCGGGCGCGGAATCCGCCATGTTCATGGGTGGCGCGCTTGGCAGCACCAGCACGGCCTATATCTACGACTGGAATTTGCTACCCATCGGCCAGCAACTGTGGCTGCGCTGGTTCGAGACGCTGCAGGCCTTCCCGCCGATGCAGGCACCGGCGAGCTACAATCTGACCGCCATTCTTGAGCAGATCCGCGCAAGTGCTCGGCATCCGTCCGAGTGACTGCTTGCGCGGGTCTTGAGGCTTGGCAAAGAGGCGGCGCTCGTCGGGGGCGCCGCTGATCGGATTTTAGGACGAAACGCGATTCGCGTTGCAGGAGAGTCGATGCTCGCCGCAGTGAACTCAGGATTTGCAGTGAGGCGCATCGTTCAGGATGACTGCGGTTCAAACGCGTGACGCAGTTCTCGCCCATGCCGTCACATTAACGCGCGTCGGATCCGGGAGTAGCGCGTTGGATCGAGGAGACAACCAAGGTGGCATTGCTGACGAGGCTGCATTTCACGGCCTGGGTACTTGGCGCGGCGTTCGCGGTTGCATTGGGCGTTCCCGGCAACCTTGCCGCACAGCCAGCCCTAGAGCCAGGCTGGCGCTTTACCGTCACGCCTTATGCGTGGGCGCCGACCAACAACGGAATGTCCGTTATGCCCTTCCGCCTGGTTCAGGCAACGCCGAGAGTGCCAGTGTCGGCATTGACGCCATCAACCTACTGGAAGCCATCAACTTCGCCGGCATGATCGCCGCCGAGGCGCGCTATGAGCGCTTTTCGATCATGACGGACTTCATCTTCCTCGACATGGGCAACGCAGGGAGCCGCGTTGATTCGATCGATCTGGTGCAGATCGGGCGCAATCCCGTCTCGACCATGCTCAACGCCGGCATCGATTCGACGGTGCAGGAAAGCCCTTGGACCCTAGCCGGCGGCTATACCTTGGCTCAGGGCGACTTGGGGAATGTCGTTGGTTTCGCCGGCTTCAGACTCTTCTCCCTCTCGGCGAACACCGACGTCCGACTCACAGCCGATGTTGCCGGCCCACGGGGTGGGGTCGCACTGTCGCGCAGTCTGCGGCTCAACGACAGCACAAGCCTGTTCGATGGCATCGTCGGTGCACGCGGCCGCTTCCTGCTCGGCGCCGGCTTTCACCTGCCCTGCTCCGTCGATGTCGGCGCCGGTTCCTCACGCCTGACCTGGCAGACGATGGCTGGCATCGGATACCAGACCGGCTGGGCGGGCGTGACGCTTGGGTATCGCTACCTCTACTACGACCAGGGCAATGACTAGTTCGTACAGGAGTTCTCGTTCAGTGGACCGTTTCTGGCGGTGAATTTCAGCTTCTGAAGTGTCGGTGCATCATGGGCTGCGGCTCGCAGCCAATGGACCGGAGAGCAAGGAGGAGACGATGCCTGATCACTTCGTCGCACTGACGCGCCGTGCCCTGGCGGCGACGGCTCTGACCCTCGCTGCCGTAACGCCCGCTCCGGCGCAGCAAGCTGCCGGCGATCCCCTCCCGTCCTGGCGTGACGGCCAGACGAAGCGCGCCATCCAGTCGCTCATCGGCCGTGTGACACGGCCGGGCACGCGCCATTTCGTGGCACCCACTGAACGCGTGGCCGTCTTCGACAATGACGGGACGCTCTGGGTCGAGCATCCGATGTACACGCAGTTCGCCTTTGCCATCGACCGGCTGAAGGAGATGACGCAGCGCGACCCGGCGCTGCTCGCCAACCCGGTCCTGAAGGCAGCCGTCGATGGCGATATGCGCGTCGTTATGGCGGCCGGCGAGCGAGGTCTGGCCGAGATCATCGCGGTGACCCACACTGGCATGTCTCAGGATGCGTTCAACAGCATTGCTACCCAATGGCTCGCCAACGCGCGTCATCCACGCTTCAATCGACCCTACACACAACTGATCTACCAGCCGATGCTCGAGGCTATGCGGCTGCTGCGACGGGAAGGCTTCGCTGTCTGGATCGTCACCGGCGGCGGGCAGGAGTTCGTCCGCGCCTTCAGCGGTCCGACCTACAACGTGCCGATTGCCCAGGTTGTCGGGTCCGTCGGAAAGACGGAGTTCCGGCTACTGCCTGACGGAAAGTCGGAGCTGTTCCGCCTGCCCGCGATCGAGGCCGTGGATGACGGACCGGGCAAGCCGGTCGGGATTGGCCGGTTCATCGGTCGGCGCCCGATCATCGCCTTCGGCAACTCCGATGGCGATATCGAGATGCTCCAGTACGCCACAACCAGCCCCGGCCCGCGGCTCGGTCTGTTCGTTCACCACGACGACGCAGTGCGCGAATACGCCTATGACCGCGAGACGCATGTCGGCAAACTCGATCGCGGCTTGACCCTGGCGCCCGCCGCAGGCTGGCGACTGATATCGATGAGGAACGACTGGCTGCGGATATTCCCCGGGAGTTGACGACGCCAAGGCCGAGCGACCGAGGGTTCCGTCCGGTGCTGTCGAACCGCGGTCCCCTGAAATGAAGGGCGCTCAGCCGACGCGAAGCGCAGAGTCCGCCTCTCTAGCCACCGCACGGATTTTGTAGCCATGGTGATCGGCCCTGCGCGCTTCTCGTGATAATCATTCGTGAACAACGACCCGAGAATGGACCGATGATGCGCCGCGTCGCCTTGATGTTGACGCTCTCCGTCGCCGCCTGTGCTCCTTCCGGCCCGCCGCCTACCCTGCCGCAGAGCCTAGGCGGGTCCGGCGCCATCGTAGGGCGAGACCCGATCGTCGTGGTCGGGCAGGAGGTCGTGGCCTTCTACCGCGATCCGCAGCCCAACCAGCCCGCCGCGGCCGCGCGCGCGATCGCCGAACTCGAATGGCTGGCCGATACACTCCCGAACAACCCGCGCTGGATGACGGCAAGCGATGTCGGTATCAACAGCCTGGTGGAATCTCGTTGGACTGCACGCCGCGCACTTGGCATCCCGCAGAGTGCGCCTGCCCAGGCGGTGATCAACGGCCTCGCCGCGGCGGCGACTGCCATCGACGCTAACAACCAGCCGGCGCTATTGGCCGCTCTGCCGCGAAATTTCTTTACCGTCGGACCGCAGGAGACAATTGCACGCCTATCGCAGCCGCCCTCTTTGCCGGATGTCATGCAGGCTTATTGGGCGCTCGCCCGCGGCCCCTCCCGGGCGGCCGCTTCCGCTAAGGGAGCGTGTGTGCGACTGGAATGGCGGGATAGATGCGGCAAGCCCACGATACCGCCGGCCCTCCGTCCGGTTCCTGGAAAGCTGCCGCAAGTGGCGGTTCCGGCCTATGGCCAGAGAATTTTGGATCCCGGTTCCTACCGCTGCTCCAATCTTCTCTCTCACAACCTGTCTCTCCTGGTCAGGGCGCCGCGCTGAGGCGCAGGTTTGGCCGGGGTTTGCGCGCGGATCTTGATGGTTCGACGGCGCAACTACCGACCTTTTTCGGCCGGAGAGAGCAGAAAGTCTCCTGACCTTGAGGGTAGGCCGATTTTACCCTCAAGCTTAAGCCGTTGAACTGCCGGCCGATTTTCCCGCGCCCGCTTCCGATTTTCGGCAATCCGATTGCCCGCGCGGTGTTCCATTTGTCCGAACCGTTGATCGAGCCCCACCCTTCGATAAAGCGGCGCAACCTAAGCAATAGACACGTGATGGCGCTGTTCAGCGCGTGCAGGAAGTCCAGCGAGAAGTGCTGCGCGTCCTAGGCGGCGATCGCGGTGTCTGCAGTTCTAACTCACCATCGTCAGGAATAACGAGCAGCTACCCGCCGCGGGCATGTGCCCCAAGCTCAGCGACTATTCTCGGCAATGACAGCCGCCAGGATGCGCCGAGTGGCAGTCTGTCAGCAACACTTCCAAGAACTGCTTCAATCTCGACACATCCATCGCGCTTGGCCCGCCAAGCCACCGAGAGCGCTGTCTCCGCAAAGTGTGACACGGCTTCATCGATTAGGGGCCAAGCGGCCGAAGCTGCCAGCGCGATTTGCAGGGCAGACCCTGCTTCGACTCCTGCCTCGGGTGTCGCGCGAATCGTTCGCAGAATTTTTTCAGCCAGTTCGGCGTCGCGCTGTGATGCCGCGGCACGAGCTAGATGCATCAGCGGTAACCAGCGCAATTCGCCGCTCTCGCCAACTGGGCTCCAGCCTTCAGCAAGCGAGGCCAGCTTACCCAAGTGAACCTCGTCGAGCTGGATATGGCGCGACGCCATGTCAAGAAATCGCCACGCGACCGGCACTGAGGTGGATCCTTCAATAGCCTGCAGCGCGGCATCCACCGAATTGACGAGGTCCGGCACACTGCCTGCTCCGCCGGGTGGCAATGCGGCGCACTCTAGCGGGCCCGGTGAGAAGCCAGCGGGAGGGTAGCCGCTGGCGCGACCCGCCTCGGCCGTCGCCGCGGCCGCCCGCTCCGCCGCTTCCACGTCCCCCAAGTGGGCAAGGAGTGCAGTGAGTCTGCCGAGCACTTCAGCCCGTAGCCAATCGGCGCTCGCCATCTCGGGCCGCCAAAGCGGCTCCTCCCGAAGGGAAAGCAGTTCCGCCCAATGTCCGCCTGCGGGAGCTAGTTCCCGCATCACCTTCAGGAGTTTCGGCACATCGGGCTGGACGGCGAGGACCGGCCCGACGAGCAGATCGGCCTGCGCCAGGGCGCATAGCCGGACCCAATAGGGTGGCTGACCAGCCATGCAGGGAGACACCAGGAGTGCTGCCCCCAACAACCGGAACAGGCCGGCGAACACTTCGAGGCGCAGCGCTGCCTCCCCTTCGGCTTCGGCGAGATCCAGCACGAGCCGGGAGGCCGCTTGGCCAATGAAATCGCCACCGACGTGGTCTGTAGCTGCCTCGACGATTGCCAGCCGAGCAAGTGGCCCCCAATCCGACTGCGCCTCAGCCGCAAGTTCCTCTAGCACCTCGACAGACGGAGAAGCGGCACTGTCGATGAACCCGGGTCGCCCATTTGCGGCAGCGATGAACCGGAAACCCTCCGCGCCGAAAGTCGTCAAAAGATGTGCCGCCCTTGGTTGCCACACCGAGGCAAGCCATTCAGCCTGCGTCATTTCCCCCGGCGCGCCACCGCAGAGCCCTTCCCAATACCGAAGGTCACTGGGCACCATTAGTCTAAGGTCCAATACACCTCGCGAGAGTGCGTTCGCCGTGCGGGCAATCCTGATGGGAACTGCGTTTGCTACCTCCTCCATAATCGTATCCAGGTCGCCGTCGGAAAGCTCTGCAGCCTCCAACACTGGCCGCCAGCGGACAGGGTCGGGACCGGACGGCCCCGCGTCTGCAACGAGTTGCCCAAAGGCTTCCATGCGCTCTGCTGCGCATGGCGACAGCAGCGCGGCGTCCACTGGCGCCTCCCGCTCCTGCATCTCCCCGTCCGCCTCCCAGTTCATCATCAGCCGTCCGTGCTTGGCCGTGAACCGCACGTCGCGGTTATTGCGCAAATCCCGAACCGTTGCCGATTGGCCGTTCAGTGCGGAACGTGCCGCGCTCCGCATCGCGGGAAGTGCGAAGATGAGGTCGGGCCCGACACCCGCGAGAGGCAACCGGTCGCGCAGCCCGCTCGCCTCCAGGAACGCCGCGTCGCCGCGGAGTTCGGCGGCCACGACAGGGGGCAGCCGGATGATGAGTTCCTCGGCTACATCGCCGCGAGGAAGGTCGCCCTCGAAGCGCTCGGAGAACTCAACAATATGAGCCCGCGCGACGTCACCGGCGAGCTTCCGAAATTCCAAGTTGGTCCACCACGGGACCAAGAGCCGTTCCTCAAGCCAACTCCGCGCCGCTCTCCGACGCTCCGGGTCCGTCACGAAGAGAGGCAGCAAGAGCACGAGAGGTGCGCGCAGGACCTCCGCCGTAGGTGCAGGTCGGCTGTCCTCCCTCAGCCTATGCCACCAATCCGGTGCCTTCGGCACAACATGGTCCCAAGCCCAGTCGGCTTGTCGGCGCGCGACTTCAGTCGTGAGGTCCTCGTCCGCCCAGATCTGTCGGATGGCAATGCAGGCAGCGAGGAGAAGGGCCGAGAGAAATGGCTCTTCCTCCGGCAGCACGAGGACGTCGCGTGTTAGAAGAGCCGCGGCGTTCTCCCGGATTGCGCGAAGTTCCGCGCTCTCGGTCACCCCGTCACCACTCAAGTGCGCAAGGTGATGACGTAGCTCTTCCGCGTCTAGTGGCACACAAGCAGCGCCCCCCGCGCGCACGCCCCCCAGGAATGGCCGACTAGAACGGTTCTGCCGTTCTGCCTCGCCAGCTCCTGCCTGGCGGCATCGACGTCAGCGGCAAGGGAGGTGAGCGGATTTTCGACGAGCGTGACGTTGTAGCCCTTCTTCTCGAGAATCTCGGCAACGGGTCGCCAACTCGACTGGTCCACGAACGCGCCGTGCACGAGCACGATGTTGTGGGCTGCTCCCCGTGGCGGTTCGGCGGAGCGGGCGGAGCCGACCAATGTCGGTCCGGCCAGGAGTCCGGTGGCGGCTGAGAGGAGTAGATTTCGCTTTAGCATTAGCTTCTCCTGTAGGCATGTCGGACGAACACAGTCCTGGGGGGAAGGGACAGGCGTTTCCGGCGAGGTCGCGCTTCTTCCATCTGCGTTAGCGAAATGGTCGCCGCACATGGCGTCGGCCTGTCGCGACATGACCTATTCAGTGAGCCTTTCGGACGATAGGGATCGATCGTCCGGATGTTGTGTCCGATCGTCCGGCAGCGTAATCTCAGCAGCATGGACGTACTTGCCCAAATACTCGATCGCGTTCGTCTCGGCGGGACGCTGCTTTTTCACTTCGAGCTTGGACATCCCTGGCATCTTGAGTTGCCGGCGCGCCCCTACGCCCTGTTTCACTATCTCAGCCAGGGCTCAGCGAGCCTCGCGTTCGGGCAGGATCACGAAATCCAGATGCTGGCGGGCGATTTTGTCGTCATTACGCGCGGAGATCCTCACGTATTCTATTCGGATCGCCATGCCAAGCCTTTGCATATCATGGATATTGATCGATCATCACCGCTTCTTGGCATCATTCGTCACGGTAACCGCACAGATCCTTTCTCGACCATGATTTGTGGCAATTTCACTGTTTCGCGGCCAATGCTCGGCAATGTGTTGGAGCTACTTCCTCCCGTGCTGGTGCTGAGAGCCCATCCGGGAAGTTCCGATTCATGCTGAGGGCATTGCTGCCAGTCGGCGGAGCATGATGCGGATCATGGCCATGCGGA
>NZ_BMKW01000037.1 GCF_014644535.1 Neoroseomonas lacus | reverse complement strand
TGGTCCATGGCGTTTTCGGCCAACCACTGCGCCAGTTCGCCGGCGATGTAGCAGGGCCCGTTGTCGGACAGCAGGCGCGGGCGATGATGGCCCGATCACGATCACGGAGCTGACGATCACCACGGACGATCCGGTGGAAGCCTCGCGCCAGTACCAGCGCCTCATCCGCGGCATCGCCCCCTGACCAGCCGCCCATCGCATCTGTTCAACACCGAGCAACGACCGTTGGTCGGTGGCGAACATGCAGACAACCGGCTCGTCTTCGAAGTCTCAGGTCGCGAATCGCTCGTCGAGCCAGTCGAGGATCCGGCGATTCAACATTGAACGGTTGCCCATCTCGCAATGCCCGTCCGCACACTCGGCAGCAGTGAAGCGGATCATCGTCTTCGGGCAACACAACGCGTCGAAGAAACTACCGGCGTCGGCAGCGAGGATGTCACCCTCGGCTTGCGTGATGAGAGTGGGACAACGGATCAGCTCTGCCCGGCCTTTCATGGTGTAGAGTTCCGCGGAAGCGAAGTAGGCGCGCAGGTCGCTGACCCCGTGCACCCAGAAGCCGCGCTGGACAACCTTCCAATTCATCTGCGGACTGCTGCGGATGAATGCATCGGCTCGGTCCAATACCGCCTGATCGAGTGTTCCCAAATCAGCGGCGGCCTCGGGCGAAAGGCCGAAGTTGTGCATGAGCGCCTTACGGAAGCCGTCGGCGATGCTCCAGGTGCCTGGATCAGCGATCAGGGCCGCTATTCGCGCCTCTCCTGACGCGGCGCGCGGCGCGAGATGCCCGCCAAGGCTCCAGCCATAGAGCGCGATGCGCTTCGGATCGATGATCGGCAATGTCAGCGCGTGATCGACCACTGCCGCGATGACAGTCTCCCAGTCCGGCCGGAGCCGCACGCCATCCTCATAGAGCATCGCACCCTGTCCCGGCCCGTCGAACAGCAGGCTGTGATAGCCGCGCCGCGACGCCGCGACGGCGGATGCGAAGTAGGTGTCAGTGATGGTGGAGTCGTAGCCACCGTTGAAGATAATCAGGGGCCGCACGGCCGTCTCAAGGCCTTGCGCCGGGATGACATAGGCCGGCATCGGCGTCGCGTCGAAAGGAATGCGCACCGGGCGGACCGGTTGCGGTCCGAGCGAGAGACCCTTGTCGAAAGCCTCGACCTGTTTGCGGAAGGCAGTGAGCAGGCGCGGATCGACCGGCGCACCGTAGAGGGGGTGAAACGAGGTCGCGTAAAAGACGCTGGCCCGCAGATAAAGCTCGCGCGCGCTGGTCTCGTGGCCCTTCGCGAGAGCGGCGTCTGCCTCCGAAGTCATTCGGTCGCCAGCCGTGGTCCAGGCATCGTAATAGGCACCATGATCGCCTTCCCCAACCGCCGCGGCGACCGCGCGCACCTCCCCGTAATCGGCACCTCCATAGGGGATGTAGGCGAGTGGCCAGGTGCCGAAATCCTCATACAAATCGTCGCGGAACAGTCGGGTCACGATTCAAGCCTTCAGCCAGAGGAGATGAGGGGTACACGGGAACTGATGCGCCGCCGTCGAGGCTGGCCCGCATGAATACGGTGCCGAGCCCGAGGCATACGGCCGGAACAACGCCTCCGATCAGAATGCCGAGAGCGTCATGACCGTCAGGCCGTCATTTGGGGAAGTGCTCGACGTGGGTTTCGGCCGTCCGGCCGAAATAGACGACCCGGCGGCCCAGGAAGGAGACGAGGTAACCCGCGCAGCCTGCGCCTTTCGCCTTCTCGCAGAAGGCCACGTAGCTGTAGTCGGCGGGGTTAGCCTGCGCCCATCGCACCAGGCGCTCGATCTCGGCAGCGTCGAAGGCAGCGGCGACGTGGCCAGCGGAGGGTTCCATATCCATCGTGACGCTGTCGCCGTCTGTCAGGTAGAATGTCTGGCTGTTACGGCGATAGTCGATCGTGTAGCCCTCGAAATCGGCGGCGAGCAGCTTGCCGATGATCTCCGGAAAGCTCAGGCTCCCATCGTGAGCAGCATGCAGGCAGGTTTCGGCAACAGATATCCGTTCCGCGTCCATGGCGGCTTCCTTTCATTTCAACATTGAGGTCGATCGGCGGGTTCAGTCCACCGGCGTTGATTTCAGCTCTCGGCGTTCAGCGAGTAGCCTCAGGATCCGGTCGAGCGTTTTGTGCTCTTCCTTCGTCAACACGCCGAAGAATTCAGCGTCATTTTTGTCGGCAAGCGATGCCAGGACCGGGATCTTGGCGCGGCCCTCTTTCGTCAGGGACAGGCTGTGCGCGCGCTTGTCCCGCTGGTTTTCCGTCCGCTCAACCAATCCTTTGGCCACCAGCCTTTCCGCAAGTTTGCTGATCGCCCCCTTCGTCATGCCCATTCTCTCGGCCAGAACTGACGGAGGTGTCGGCTCCACCTCGTAGAGCGCCCGCATGAACGACCACTCCGCGACGGTGACATCTTCGCCGGAGACCTTGCGCGCAAACTCCTGCGAAACGGCGTTTGACACCATCCGCATCCAGTACCCGGTATGATCGGTCAGCTCCGAGGCTGCTGTCATGCGGCCCTCCTTGTTGACTAGGAAACTTACACATCGAAGTTTCCTAGTAAACGACAATCTCGCAACCTATTGTCCCAGGAGCGAAGGGTTGTGACGTTTCGTGGCCCCTCCTGCCTCCGGCGGCACATTGGTGGCTGCTGCGGAATCACGCGCCACGGATCGAACATGGAGCCTCTCTCCGGAGATCGACCGCATCGACTTCTGTCCGAGCGAAGAGACGAGTGACCGACGTGTGTGTCCATCGGCCGCCTTGGCGGGGGGTGGAAACGCCTCTTGCGTTTAGCTCCCGGGCGAGTGCGGCTTGGCCGGCCACGCCCTCGGCCTTTAGCTGTTCAATTTCCAGGTGCAGCCGATGCGCCGTCCGAGCCGCCGCCTGACGCCGCGCCGCTGCGGCAGCAGTCGCGTCCGGCCCTTGCGCGGGCCGATATCCCCGATCCCCGCCCAGTACCGTCCCGCGCGCCTTGGCCGCGGTCAGCGCCGCCCTCGTCCGCTCACTGATGAGTTCCCGTTCCTTCTGCGCCATCGCGGCATAGATGCGCAGCATCAGTTCGTCCGCGCCGGGTATGTCGGCGGCGCGGATCGACACACCATCCTCCAGTAGCTGCGACAGGGTGTGGGCGCGACGGGTGATGCGATCCAGTCGCGCCGCCACGAGGACAGCGTCCAGCTGCCGGCATCGTGCCAGCGCGGCCTGGAACCCCGGGCGCCGGTCGTCCTTGCCTGACGCGATGTCGGAATACTCAGCCACCAGCGTCCACCCCTGCGCGGCGACGAAGGCCCGGATGCTAGCCTGCTGGGCCTCCAGGCCCAGCCCGCTCTGGCCCTGCTCGGCGGTCGAGACCCGGGTGAGCCCGACCGCGAGACGGGGCGCCTGTGCGCCGATGCGCATCAACCGGCCTCCGCCGGCGCGGTCGCTGTGGCGATGCGGTAGATCGAACAGGAACCCTTCGCACCCTGCTTGTTCGGCCCGACCTGCCGAACGCGCTCCAGCACTTCGATGGTGATGCCGCGGCGCTTGAGGCCCGCGAGGAAGCCACGGACGGTGTGTTGCTGCCAGGCAGTGGCGTCCATGACCTGGGCAATGGTCGCACCCTCGTCCCGGCGCAGCAAGGCGAGGACGCTCTCCTGCTTGGTGCCTGTGCGAGGCTGGCGCGGGGCAGCTGTCAGGACCTCGCGGAGGGCTGCCAGGGCATCGTCGAGACCGTCGCGCTCCGGTGCATCCCAGGCCGCCAGGACCGTCGCCGCGGTCATGCGCAGGGCGGCTGCTCTGCCGATAGTCCCGTGATGACTCACGGGCGGGCGCTGAGCGCCCTCTGTCGCCTCGGCGCTGGTGAGCGGCGGGGCAAGCGTAAACGCCGCGTGTGACTCTTCAAGGGGCGCTGTGGGCACATTGATGGTTTCCGCGGGTCCGGCTGGGCGCGGCGAGGTCGGTTGACCATCGTCCGGCGGGGCGTCCGCTGCATCGACCCCGATCGCTGCGAGGCCGGCATCGGTGATGCGTAGTGCAATCCACGCACCGACCCCATCCTGCCGCCAGCCCAGGCCAACGAACTCATGGGGCGCGGGAATCTCGTGCAACATGGTCTTCGCCAGCAGGCTACGCAGGACCGCATTGCGGGCAGCAGCAGGCAGCTTGGCCGGCGGTTCGACCAGCAGCGCCACATGCTGCGCCGCCCTGCTCAGGATCACGCGTTGGGTGTCGGAAAGCTTTGTCATCATCGGGCTCCGGTGTCGCACCCGATGATCCGGGTGCTACCAGGCCGAGCCCCGCGGTTTGAGCCTCAGCGGGGCTACGCTGCGTCTGCCGCCGCGCCAGCGACCATTCGCTCCGAAGCGGCGCGAAGACAAGCGAATGTGGGCATCATCTTTCTACATACTAACGGAAATCTCGGTTCCCGGCACTCTCATCCGCGGTGAGCCGGGCTTGGCGCCGGCAGTATTCGTCCTTTAGACGCACGCATGCTGGCTTATCGTGAAGGTCTCTGCTCAGGTGGCAGCCCAGAATGAGCGGAAGCGGCTCGAGCGATGCTATGGGACCGTCGATTTATTCGGCGCCCGCCAATCCGCGGCTCGCCGCAGTCGCTAAGACACACAGCTGACCGACTGCCTCTTCTCGTCAGTCAGGATACGCAATGCGTACTGGCTCAGCGAGGATCGGTGCGCTGCGCCATGGTGGCTGCATAGACGGCAAGCGCCGTCAGACACATGGCGAGGAACGCCGCCGCCGTCAGAAGTGGGGCAGCTGCCGCGCCGGTCTTGTCGCGCACAAAGCCAGCGAAGGGCGGCAGCAATGCCAGCCCCAAGTAGAACACCGTGTAGTGCACGCCCATCCCGAAGGCACGGCTCTCAGGCGATAGCGCGCGGCCGGCGAATGCCATGATCAAGCTGGAGGGCGGAGCGGCCAACAAGCCGAACGCCGGCAGGGTCAGCCAAGGCGGCGCGCCGGCGGCGGTCGCGGCGAGGGCCGCCACCATGCCGAGGATGCAAAGGACGGTCACAAGCAATGGCCGGCCAAGCCGCTCCGCGATGGCGCCGCCCACGGGTTGTAGGGGCAAGATCGAGAAGCCGATCAGCGAAGCGAGCGCGCCGGCTTCTGCATGGCTCATGCCATTGGCCACCAGGAATGCCGGCGTGAAGCCAACCGCTACGGCGAAGGAGGCATTGTAGCCGGCCCAGACGACACCGAGCGCGAGCAACGGACGCCATTCGTGAGGGAGCAGCCACATACGTCGGTGGCTAGCAGCCGAGGGGCCGGCGGCGCGCACCGCCACTGTTACCAGCAGGAAGGCGAGAGCGCAGAAACTCGCCGAGAGCCAGAGGCCCGACCGCCAGTCCTCACCGAGTAGCGGCAGCACGAGCAGGGCCAGGCCGATGCCGAACGGCCATGCCATGAGCATCAGGCCCATGGCGAGTGCGACGCCGGCAC
The DNA here is from genome assembly GCF_014644535.1 of Neoroseomonas lacus. Taxonomy (GTDB): domain Bacteria; phylum Pseudomonadota; class Alphaproteobacteria; order Acetobacterales; family Acetobacteraceae; genus Neoroseomonas; species Neoroseomonas lacus. The sequence continues at coordinate 5,682 of NZ_BMKW01000037.1, read as the reverse complement.
CGGAGAATCTGTCGAGCACCATCTTCGCGCCCGCAATGGTGAGCAGGGCGCCACCTACGCCAGAGACGAGCCGCCCCACCAGGGCGACGCCGAAGCCCGGCGCGATGGCAAGCAGCAAGCCACCCAACGCCATCAACCCCACACCGCCAAGTAAAACCACGCGGTCGCCGAACCGTGCCAACAGCCATCCCGCTGGCAGGGCGACGAAGACGCCGGCAAGGGAGTAAGTGCCAATCAGTGTGCCGAGCGCGGCCCAGTCCGTGACTAAACTTCCAATAAGCAGAGGCCCCAGCGCGCCAACGACCTGAAGCTGCGCGCCCATGGAAATACGAGCGAAGGCCAACACTCCGACCTCGCCCCAACGTCCCAGCATCATATTGGGGCCTCCGCCGCACCATTGCAGGGTGGAGGACTTCGCACCCCTGGAATTGCTGGACAAGACGGCGCCGATACCTTTGAGCGCTCTTCTCCGCCCTCCTTCATGGAGCAGGGCGCTGCTGCTCGACCTTGGCCTCCACGACACGGACGAGGTACCGCATGGCATGTCTTGGACTACCTGCTGACGCCAGCTTGCGTCGCTAATGCCAAGCTTCGACGGCAGCCTCGACCCTCTACGGCGGGAACGCAAAGCCGTGACCTTCGCGGCGGGCTTCTGGGAGGCGCAGCGGCCGGCAGCGAAGTCCGGCGCCACCGCGAACGCGACCTCCGCGCTGGAATGGTGTCGTCGACCCGGTTCATCGAGCTCGACGCTGCCGTGTGGTCGAACAACACGGTGCGGGTCATGGCGCGGAACATCTCCGCGGCGACGTTCGATCTGGCGGCGGCGACGCTGTCGGTGGGGGTGGTTAAGCGGCTTGTCCCATAGGCTCGATTGGCCGGGTGCCGCAGCGTTGCGACCGCGCTCCGCAAGCGCAGGTCCTGCATCACCGTTCGATGGGGCAGCTCTCGTCCGATGCCCAGTCCGAGAAGCTGAGATAGTAGGCGCCGACATCCGCATACCCCGCGCGGAGTATCGCGACGGCGAGCCGGAGAGGGCGTTGGACTCACACATCAGTCGTCCGTCTTCTTGCGCGGGTGGGTTGAGATGCCGAGATGCTAAGGACCGCCTTGGTGCGGCTTCCTGCTCGTTTCATCAAATTTGCTGCGGCTTGACCTCTCCGTCCGAAGCGGTCGCCCGCGCGCGACCTGCCTCCAGGATGCGGTCCGACAGCGCGGGATCGGCAACAGCGCGCGCAAGCACCAGTGTGCCTACTAGTGTCGCAGTGATTCCCAGTGCCTCGGCCTCACGGTCGCCTGAATGCTGGACCGGCAGCATCGAACCGATGCGTGCTGCCATGCTTCGTACCGCGGCCGTGAAGGTCTCCCGCACGGGACCGTCGTGCCGCGGCACCTCACCGCCTAGCGTCGCCAAGGCGAGCCGGCGCCGGGTGCGTCCCGGTCCCGACTGCGGCAGCAGCGGCGTGCCGTTCAGCACCGCAGGCGCGGCTTCCGGCAGCCCGTAGAGTCGCAGCGATTGCAGCGCAGAACGTCGAGACTGGACGCAGTCGAATTTCGATATCAATATTCGAGTCTGTCGAGGGAGCCCACCGCTCCCAGCATCGGGAGCCCGCAGCTACGTGCTACCAATGGACCATGGAACACAGAGATCTGCTTGCCGGCTTCGTGCGCCTGCACGTGCTGCATCATGCCGCCGAGCACGAGGTTTATGGCCTCTGGATGATCGAGGAACTCGCGCGGCACGGCTACCGCCTGAGTGCGGGCACTCTCTACCCCATGCTCGAGGCGATGGAGCAACGCGGCTACCTGATCTCGCGCCGCGAGCAACACGGCCGAACCATCCGCCGCCTCTACCGCATTACGGATCTCGGCCGCGAGGGCCTTGCCCTGGCTATGGAGCGCCTGCGCGAGCTGCGCGGCGAGGTGGCGCCGCGACCTACGAACGCGGATTAGCAGGCACGAATTGTGCACAGCGTCGTGGCGACACCCATAGCGTTCAGTTCGCGGGCCAGGGCCGCGGCTGACATCGTGGCTCGACCAGATCTCTGCGCAATCTCGAGATGAAGCCGATGCGTCGTCTGATCTGCCGCCTGCCGGCGCGCAACAGCGGCAGCCACCGCGTCGGGCCCTGCTGCCGGCCGATACCCCCGATCTCCACCCAACACCTTCCCCCGCGCCTTCGCCACAGCGAGCGCCGCTCTAGTCCGCTCGCTGATCAGCTCGCGCTCCTTCTGCGCCATGGCGGCGTAGATCCGCAGCATCAGATCGTCGGCGCCGGGCATGTCGGCGGCCCGGATCGAGACGCCGTCCTCCAATAGCTGCGACAGGGTGTGGGCGCGGCGGGTGATGCGATCCAGCCGCGCTGCCACCAGCACGGCATCGAGCTGCCGGCACCGGGCCAGCGCCGACTGGAACCCGGGACGGTGGTCGTCCTTGCCGCTGGCGACGTCGGAATACTCCGCCACCAGCGTCCAGCCCTGCGCCGCGATGAAGGACCGGATGCTGGCCAGCTGGGCCTCGAGGCCCAGCCCGCTCTGCCCCTGCTCAGCGGTCGAGACCCGGGTGAGCCCGACCGCCAGGCGGGGCGTCTGTGCACCGAGGCGCATCAACCTGCCTCCGCCGGCGCGGTTGTGGCAGGCGCGATGCGATAGATTGAGTAGGAGCCCTTCGCACCCTGCTTGTTCGGCCCGACCTGGCGGACGCGCTTAAGGACCTCGACGGTGATGCCGCGGCGCTTGAGGCCGGCCAGAAAGCCGCGGACGGTGTGCTGCTGCCAGCCGGTCGCGTCGATGACCTGGGCAATGGTCGCGCCCTCATCCCGGCGCAGCAGGGTCAGGACCGTCTCCTGCTTGGTGCCAGTGCGGGGTGGGCGCAGTGCGCAAGCGGCGCGTGGCGCCCGCGGTGCGGAGGCGGGGCTGGACTGCTCGCCGGCATCGGCATGCTGGCCATTCCCGGCATCGGCCCCCTCGTTGCCGCCGGCTGGCTGGCAGCGACACTGGTCGGCGCTGCTGGCGGCGCTGCCGCCGGCGGTCTCCTCGGCTCCCTCACTGGTTCCGGCGTGGAAGAACGCGAAGCCCATGTTTATGCCGAAGGCGTTCGCCGCGGTGGCACCATTGTGACCGTTCGCACCGACGACACTCGGATGGGACGAGCCGCGGATGTTGTCACGGCCCACGGCCCGGTCAACGTGACGACCCGGGAAGCGGACTACCGCGCCTCCGGCTGGACAGGCTACGTCGAGAGCGAAGCCGCGCTTTCACGCTCCAGTCCAGATGGAGCGCCGGGCAATCCCCCGGGGAGCATGGCCAGCCGTGCCGTCGATGACATTGCTAGAACCAACATCAGCGGCGCGCGCCCCGAGAACGAGCTTCCGCGACGCGGATGATTGCGAAGAGGCCGGCTGCCCTCGGCCGGCCCTTCTCTTGCCCACGCCACCCCTCATTCATGCCGGAGTCCGTCAGATGGCTAAGGAAAAGACCCTAGAAGATCTCTTTCACGACACGCTGAAAGACGTCTACTACGCTGAGAAGAAGATCCTGAAGACGTTGCCGAAGATGCGGCGTGCAGCGCAATCACCTGAATTGAAGGAGGCGTTTGCGAAACACCAGGAGGAGACGCAGGGCCAGGTCGAGCGGCTCACACGGGTGTTCGAAGCGTTCGGCAAACCAGCGCGCGGCAAGACCTGCGACGCCATCGAGGGCATCGTCGCCGAGGGCGAGGAAATCATGGAGGAATATGCGGGCAACCCTGCCCTTGATGCAGGACTGATCGCGTCTGCGCAAGCGGTCGAGCACTATGAGATGACGCGGTACGGCACTCTCAAGGCATGGGCCATGGAGCTGGGGCAGCCCGAGGCGGCTGCGCTTCTCGATGAAACACTGAAAGAAGAAACCCAGACCGACAAGAGCCTTAGCGCACTGGCGAAGGCCGGCGCCAATCAACGGGCGAAAGACGCAAAGGCGGCAGCCGCGGCGTAGTTGGTGGAGCGCGCCGCTCGAAAAGCGGCGCGCCAGCCAAGCAAATCTATGGGCGCAATTCCGCAAACCATCACGCCGGCCATTCCTATAGATGTCCAGGAGATGACACTCGAGGTGCTGACGGCCGAATGCGAGCGAGATCGAGCCCTGGTGAGCACAGAGCTGCACCGGGGGGGTTCTCGCCGCGCTTCTAACCGATTATCGCGTGTGGGTGATCAGTTCATTTACCTTGACCGTGTAAGTGAAGCGCTTACGGCCAGCCTGCTTTAGCCAAGTTTTGACCGTCGCCACAGTAGGCCACGAGTAATAGGGTGCGAATGGTGGGCCATCGAGAAAAAGCGGCCCGCGACGTCAAATGCCGCGGCGAACGATAGCCAATGACAGACCGTTTCGGGAAGACTGCGCGAGGGACGGCGGCGCTCACCGCCCCGGACCGCGCCCTGCTGGACCCGGGCACCCGGCAGCCTCCGATAACCAATGGCCGTGCCTCAGCAACCCGGTGATTGATCGCGCTCCAGAGTCCAACTGCTTCTGATCGCTGTGGCCCCGGCCGCGTTTCTGGCGAGGCAGACAGTCGGTGCGCTGCTGACGGGCCTCGGCGGACTGCTCATCGCAGCCCTCCTCGATGGCGGAACGCCACGGCTTAATCCGGATTCCTCACCAGGGTCACAGTGATGTTCATTGGACAGCCGCTGCCTGCATCCGTGCGGCGCTGACTAATTAGTTCCGAATTTCATGCAAGATGGCTGTGTCTCAGCGAAGGTCTATCCGGCCATCTTGAACGGACCCAAGGGTCAACGCCACATATGTGCGGGTGGCTAGCAACTAGTCGACGGCCACCCGCGGATCATTCACTGGACGGTCGAAACGGAGACATAACCACCATGGACAAAGATCGCATCATCGGAACGGCCAAGCAGACCAAGGGCGCGATCAAGGAAGCCGCGGGCAAAGTCCTCGGTGACGCAAAGCTCACAGCCGAGGGCAAAAGCGACAAGATCGAAGGCAAGATCCAGAATGCCGTCGGTGGAATCAAGGATGCACTAAAAAAGTAGAAGGACTATCATGCGCGGCGATCGCCCGGATGATCGGCAGGACGGGGCGAGGGGCCATCTAGGCTACGCTGCCGGTGACGCGAGCACTTCAGGTACTGTTTCGGTGGCCGAAGCGGAAAGTAAAGATCTCGGCGCCGCAGCCGAACGCCGGTGGAGCAGCGCGCTACCCCCACGCTTGCCTGCTGTGGACTGACCCGGCGGCATACAGGCGAGGCGATCGCCATCTATCTGCTGATCCAGATCATCGAAGGCTATGTGCTCACGCCGCTTGTTCAGCGCCGCACGGTCCATATCCAGCCTGCCCATGCCCTCGGCATGCAGATGCTGATGGGAACACTGTTCGGCGCCCTCGGGATCGCCCTTGCCGCCCCCCTGCAGGCGGTGCTTCGCGTCGCGGCCATACGATCAACCGGGGGCGATGCGGACCAGGACTGATGATCGCACAGGCAGGGCGGCCGGTGCGCAGCGCCATCGCCTCGTTTGAACGCTTAGCTTGACCTGTCGGTGTGATCCCGCCCGGCCGGGATTTGCTCTCGCGGCACCGCGCGCCGCGAAGCGCGGCAGTGGAGCGGCCCCCAATTCGACCGGACAGGCGGCATAGCCCGGAGGGCCTAGGTTCACGCCTAGGCGCACGCCTATGTCGAAGCCCATCG
>NZ_BMKW01000036.1 GCF_014644535.1 Neoroseomonas lacus | reverse complement strand
GCCGCGATGCCGGAGAACGTCGAGCACGCCATCGTCCCGGACCCGGATGGGGCGTCGGACCTGCTGCGACGACGCAACGGCTATTACACTACCGTCGTGCTACTTGCTCCCGAGCGCGATGGTCTGCCGATGGGGGCGAAGGAGGCATTGGAGGGAGCCCTTGCAGGCGCGATCCTGATTGATCTGCCATGTCCGACATTATGACGCAGCGTGAAATCTGCGTCCGTGCCGCGGCCTCACTCCGGTTGGGCCATGATCGTCCTGCGTGACGCCGCGGCACCGCAACGACGTGCGCGTGAAACCGGCAGGGAAACCGCCTGCCGGAACCGAAACGCTGTCGCGAGAAACCGAGCCACCTCTATCCGCTTCCATCCGCCAGCCTCTCGGCCCGCACGATTGTTGATACGGAATAGGCAGTGCACGCCTGCTGGCCTATGCCTATGCAGCTCAGGCCACGCTGCGTGGCACGATCACCACACTCCTCCATTGATGGCGTCACGTGCCGCGAAGGCACTCAAGCAACACAGATGATCTCAGGAAGAGCGGTAAACCGGCGCTACTGAGCGCAGACCATCAAGCCCTGCAGCGGGCGGCAGTGATCCGCATGCCCGGGCACCTTTGCCAGCAATCCCGGCTGCACGACCGGTAGCAGCACGCGTAGTTCGCCGGCGCGCAGAGGGGCCGCAGCCAACCCCGCATCGTTGCACTGGACCGGCCTTTGGCGCCGCGCGACAAACATCGTCGTCATAGGAATCGGCCGTTCGGCCGTGACTGACATGATATCGTTCAACAGCGTCAGCGTCGCGGCGACAGCATTGGGATCCGGGATGCACTGGTAACTAGGCAGCAGCGTCAGGCTCTCGCTCCGGCGCAGGAGGGGCCGCAAGGCCGCGGCAGCTTCCGCGGGCGCGCGATATGCCCCTCCGCGGGCCCAGCCGGCGACGTTCCGTCGCAGCACATGCACATCCGCGAACTGCAGCGCGGCCACAATCAGAACGCAGGCAAGACCCAGACGAGCCATCGGCGCGCGCGCAAGAATCGTCACCACGGCCAGGATGGCGGCATACGTAACCGGCCAGAACAGTCGCCCGGAACTGCGGAACTGCTCGAGGAAGGATGGCGGCGGCCCCAGATCGACGAGGATGGAGGAAGCAAGGCCGATGCGTGTGGTCACCGCGACCAGAGTCAGGGCGAGCAGCACCAGCGCCAAGCCGGCGTGACGCCGGATCAGCCGCCCCACCACTCCCAGGCGGAAGCACAGGGTGGCAGCAAGGCCCAGAAGTAGTCCGGCGCCCATGTAGTTGTAGCCTTCCCACCCGCCATGGCCGGTGGCATCGACATAAGGCAGGGTCGGGAATAATGCACTTGACGCGGGCCAGAAGGGCGAAAGCAAGTTGAGCGCGTAGTCGCCATAGCCTGAGCCGCCTCCGGCGCCGGCATAGCCAAACACGGACACGGCCCCCGCGAAGGTGGTCGCGGCGCCGGCGCTGCACATCGCTGCGCGTAGCCAGGACGGATCCCGTCGCAACACCAGCGTGACGGGCACCGCCGAAAGGATCGCGAGGAAAACCAGGGCGAGGTAAGGGTGGATCAGCAGCGTCAGGATAAGCGTCAGTGCCGCCGCTGCCCAAACCCAGAGGCCGCCGCGGTGCACCAGCCGCAGATAGAAGCCAAGTCCCAGTAGGATGGTAAAATGGCTGGTCAGTGCAGCATGGCCAATGCGGCTCCACCAGGCCGGGACACTGACGGCGAGCACGGCCACCGCGAGAAGCGGCAGCAGCCGCTTCTCGCCCGTGCCGCGCAGCGCCCACACCGCTGCGACCGGCTGCAGCGCCCAGGATATGCCCAGCCAAAGGCCGATGCCGTGGAACCCCTCGGGCAGCCATCCGCGAAATGACTTCAGGATCATAGCGAGGATCGGAATGCCGTCCGCGATGCCAATGTGGGTACCGCTGGGCGTCTCGAGCCCCGGCACGACGAGCAGCGGCCACCGCCACGCATCCGCGATCATGTAGCGCTGCGCAATGGCGTGCAGAGCAAGATCGCCATCGAGAACAAGACCCCCGGGCGGCACGAGGAAGGCCACGGGAAATGTCCTGGCCGCTAGCACGACACCCAGCGAGCAGGCCAAGGCCGTCGCAATCCAGGGCTCAAACCTGGCAAGGCGCTCTCTCGTCATATCCGTCCCTCAAGGCGCCCGGCCCGCAGGTGGACGCCCCGCTAGCTCAATGCCATCGTGATCGTCGCGAGCGAGGCGGTGATCGTCAACGAAGCGCCGTCAGGTCCGACGCCAGAACTCATACCAACGTCTTGTTTCTTCGGCCTTCTTCGTTGGTGCGATGACCTCGGCCATGCGTTCAAGGACAAAGCGATTGAAACCCGGCAGATCGATGATCCGGTAGTTACCATGCCGGAGCTCGCGCTGCTGCGGGTCGCCGCTGACATCGCCCAACACATCCTCGACGAGTTCCAGTGGGATGTAGCTGGGCAACACCGCACCTTCGGCGTTGTCCGCTACCCAACCAGCGGGATGAGTGCGCAGAGTTTCCGCGTTGCAGTGGACGACGCCCGGCACCGGAGCAAACCAGCCGATCTTGTGCTGCACCGTGCCGTGATGACACACATAGAAGGCGCAGGTGCTCGCGATGGCGATGGACTCAAGAATGTTCAGTCCGACACCATCAATGATGGAACATTTGACGTGGCGGGAAGCCGTTGCCGCCTTCACCGCGTTGAGAATTTCGCGGTCGCTATCGATGGCCTCCATTGGCACGGACTCCCCCGCCGCGCGCAACCTGTGCATATCGTCCGGCAGCGAATGGCCATCGAGAACGATCTCGCATCCCGGATACTGTCCGGCTATCGCCTGACAAAGGCCGCTGATCAGTTCGACCTGGTTTGTCGCCGTCCGGTTCCGCGTGCGGATGCTGATCCAGAAGCGCGTCCGGTTTGGCGGGCGGGCCAGGAAACGCGCGTTGACGGTCCGCTTGATGTACTGCGCTAGGCGCTCCTGCATGGATGCGGTGACAAGGCTGCCGCCAAGTGGAACGAACAGGACGCCCACCCGGTTCAGCCCCTCCGTTTCATGGGCCCACTTCCGTGTGACACTCCAGCATTTTTGCTCAGGGAAGATTTCCTGAACTCTGCCCAACGGCTCATAGATTGCGATTATATCAAGCGTTGCCACCCCGGCATTGGCAATGGCATCCAGCGCCCCAAGCTGATTCCACATGTGGTGTGCAAAGTTGCTGTCACCCGTCAGCACGACGATGGACGCCGGCGAAGACAGGCCTTTCGCCGTGCCAGCCTGGAATGCAGCAACGATTCTCTCAAGCGTCAGCGCGTTCTGGGCGGTCATGCTCCAGACGGGATGACCCCAGCAGATTACCAACCGGCGCTCTGGAAGGTAAATGCTATCCAGTGGGAAGCCGGCGCCAAGCATGGTACCCCCTATCCAAATCTCCTCAGGCGCAAAGCACTGATAGAAGACGGACAGATGCCCCAGAACGACAGAGCCCAGCGGCCGCATCGGCTCCTGCGTAATCGGGGACGGTAGTTCGAAGTGTCCCTTGATGATGAGATCGCGCTGATACCAGCGCACAATGCTGTCATCGCGCTCGGCTTGCCGAGCCTGAACTTGCCGAATTAAGGCAGCAAGGAACGGTAACCCGAGATCCGCAAGCTCGGCATCAGCAACCTGCGTCTGACTTACGCGCCGGATTTGCATCTCCGCAGCGTGTGGGTTGTTCATCGCGCTGGCTCAGCAGGCGCCCGACCGAATCAGATCTATAGCGAGATGCCTAGAACTGCAACAGTATTGCCGAATATTCATAAGATGCAATCTCACAGAAAAACGGCACAAGAGCCCGCACCGAAAGCCGTCTGGAGTTGACAATAAGCTATCCGCACGCGCCAAGATAGCCAGCCGGCCGTCGGCGCCGCCGCAGCCCGACCGTCACCCTCGGTGACGGGAGTCCCGGATGCGGATTGGTCCTCGTTGGCAAGGAGAGCCCGCCGCAGCGCGCCGCGAGTTGCTTGCCCTCGCCGGGAAGAGCGGCTAGGCAGGCGCTCCAGCCCACCTGGCTTGGCCGCCGGGAATTGTCGACTCCGACATTGCTTAATCTGATATAGCAGTCTCGATATCAAGGAGTTGACGATGGCACGTGCGGTCTCTGACACATGTGGTCCTGAGCAAGACTTATGACCTGAAGCCCAATATTATATATGAAGAACGCAGATCTCACTGTTGCAGAAGATTTATCCGAGGCAATTCGACGCCTGAAACTGGGCAGCGAACTTTTCCTGCCTCCGGATCGTTTGGTTCAGTTCGAGCACTGGGCCGGCCATATTCCTTTCGCCTTCTGGCTCATTCGCGCGCTGCAGCCGCGCACCGTCGTTGAACTCGGGGTGCATCGCGGCAATTCCTATTGTGCCTTCTGCCAAGCCATCAGCACCTTCCGGATCGACGCCCGCGCATTCGGAATCGATACCTGGGGCGGCGACGTGCACATGGGTCCCGAGGACGGACTGCTTGCGGATCTGCGGACGCATCACGATCCGCGCTACGCCGCCTTCTCCACCCTGCTCGAAATGACCTTCGACCAGGCTCGCGACCGCTTTGCCGACGGCAGCGTCGACCTGCTGCATATCGACGGCATGCACACCTACGAGGATGTGCGGCACGATTTCGAAACATGGCTTCCGGCGCTGTCGGACCGGTCGGTCGTGCTGTTCCACGACATCGAGGTGCGTCGCGACCTGTTCGGCGTCTGGCGGTTCTGGGAGGAGGTCTCGACACGCTTCCCCGCATTCGCCTTCCGGCACAGCCACGGTCTTGGCGTGCTTGCCACGGGCAGGAACCTGCCGCCCGCGGTCGCCGCGCTGTTCGACCATGCGCAGGAGATGCCCTTTGCCGACCAGGTGCGCCGGATCTTCGCGTCCTGCGGCCGGGCACTGACGCTGCAGCTTCAGAGCGAAGCCTTGCGTCAGGAACTTGCCGCCTCGCGCGCAGCAGCAGGCCCACAGCCCCATGAGACGGAGGCCGCCGCGCCGTCCACCCCCGATTTGGGGGCCAGCTCGCCGCGCGAACACTCGCCATCGGAAGCCTCGCAATCCGGGACGGCACGACAGGAGCCGCCGGACGCCTTGGCCGAGACAGACGCGGAGGGCGCCATCATCGCGACGGAATGCGTCTCAATAACCGAGACGGACACTGTCAGACCACCGGAGAACGACGTGCCAGCGGAATCACCGAACGGCAACGGCCAGCGGGACCAGGTCGCGCCGCTGGATGGCGACGACGAGTACGAGGTCCTTCGCGAGCAGGCACGCAGGGCTGCAGAGCGCGTGCAGCAGGCCGAAGCAGCCCTTGCACAGGCCCAGGGCCACGCAATGGTCGCTCAGGCCGACCTCGATGCCATTCGCGACAGCACCTATTGGCGTATCGGACGGCCCCTGCGTGCCACGTTGCAGCGGCTGCCGGCCGGCCTGCGACGCTTCGTCCGGCGGTCCCTGCGCCTGGCCTGGTGGACGGTCACGCTCCAACTCCCGCGCCGCCTGTCGGAATACCGGGAGGCCCGCCGCCGGCCGTTGCTGCCGCCGCCAGCGCCAACCCTTGCCGAGCCCCACCGCGCAGCGCCGCTGGATCATCAGGTGCGCGACCCGCGGCCAGGATCCCGGCCGCGGGCGCCGGAGCAGGCCGCTCCCTTGCCGGACCTCTTTTCCCTCAGGACATCGGAGCCGTCGGGGCGCATCGCGGTCCTCCTCCATCTGCGCACCGGCGACAATGCGGAGGATTTCCGACCCGCCATCGAAGCCATTCCCGAGGCGTATGATCTCATCGTCAGCGTGCCGCGCGGCGATGAAGCGCTCAAGGCCGGCGTCGAGGTGGCCTTTCCCCGCGCCACCGTCCTTGCCTTCGAGGATCGTGGCGGCGACATGCTTCCACTCCTCGCGCTCGCTTCCGCCGATGTGCTCTTCCGCTACGATCTGATCTGCAAGCTGCGCGCGCCCAGGCACGGCCAAGCGCTTCCCCGGCAGCAACGCGCGGCCGTCGAGGCGCTGATCGCCGCCTTCGCCGGTGACAGCGATCTCGGCATCGTCCTGGGGGAACGCCCGAACGGCATCGCCCCCGCCAGTCTGGGACGCGAGGTGCATCGACGCGTCGCGGCGCTGGGGGAGAAGATCGGGCTGTCGAGGCAGCAGCTATGGCACGATGCCGCCGACGCGGATCTGGTCTGGATGCGCCCCTTCCCGCTGCGCATGGTTGCGGCCCTCGGTCTCGACCTATCGGCCTTCTGGCCGACGGCCGAAGGTGCCGCCTGCCCGATGGCCGAAGCCGTGGCATGGCTGCTCGGCGCCATTTGCCGCGATGCGGGGATGCGCGTGGCGGAAGCCGCCGAGATGGCCCCACGGCCCACGCTTCCAGCCGCGGCGCAGCCGGCGCCCAGGCTGCACTTTGCAGCCTACTACCTGCCCCAATTCCACCCAACGCCAGCCAATGACCGCTGGTGGGGCCGCGGCTTCACCGAGTGGACCAACGTCACGAGGGCAAAGCCCCTGTTCGCTGGCCACCGCCAGCCCCGACTGCCAGGCGAGCTCGGCTTCTACGATCTCCGTCTTGCCGAGGTGCAGGAGGCGCAGGCGGCTCTGGCGCGGTGGGGCGGGGTATCGGCGTTCTGCTACTATTACTATTGGTTCGATGGTCGCCGTGAGCTCGACTTGCCATTGGAGAACATGATGGCGCGTGGACGTCCGGATCTTCCATTCTTCCTTTGCTGGGCTAATGAACCCTGGAGCCGGAACTGGGATGGGCTGTCGCGGAGCGTACTGATCCCGCAATCCTATGCGCCCGGCTGGATCGACGCCTTTGTCCGGGATGTGGCCCCGGTCCTGCGCGACCCCCGCTACTTCCGCCTCATGGGACGGCCGGTGCTGATGGTCTATCGCGCCATGCATATTCCCGGCACGCGAGAGGCGCTGCGCGCGCTGCGTGAGGCGCTCGCCCGGCAGGGCGTGGCGGATGTGCATCTGAGCGCCGCCTGGGTGCATTTCGGCGGCGATAGCGACCTGCCCCGGGATCCCGCCGCACTCGGCCTGGACAGCTACAGCGCCTTTCCCCCGCACCAGACCCACGGAACCGACATCGTCGGGCGGATCAAGACTCTCACGCCCGGATTCTCCGGCATGATCAGGGATTACGACTCGGTCGTCTCCATGGCGCTGGATGAGCTCAAGATGCCGGTGCAAGGCCTGCGCAACCGCGGCGTGATGGCCGGCTGGGACAACACCGCGCGGCGCGGCGACACGGCGCTGATCTATCATGGCGCCACCCCCGCGAAGCTCCGGCGATGGCTGCGTGGCCTCGTGCAGCATGAACTTGCGACGCCTGGTCCCGGTGAACGGCTCATCATGATCAACGCCTGGAACGAATGGGCAGAGGGGACCTATCTCGAGCCCGACCGCGACTTCGGACGCGGCTGGCTGGAGGCAGTGCGCTCTGCACGGGCTTCGGAATCATGACGCCTGCCGGAGTACCGCTATGACGCCCGGCGGCCAGAAAGATCCACCGATGCAAACCAACGCTACATTCCCGGCGTCGTCCTGCAGGGCACCCGACGTTCTGGGCCTGTCCGACGCAGACTGGCTGGCAATGCTCGACCAGCGGCCGGTGCGGCCAGAGCTGCTGGACGCCGCAGCGTGCCACGAACCCTTCCTGCGCTGGCTCGTGGGCGCAATTCACCCGCGTTGCCTCGTCGAACTGGGCACAACCACGGGCGGCTCCTATTTCGCGCTGTGCCAAGCAGTCGTGGATGCGGGCTTGGTCGCCGAAGCCCGCGCGGTCGGCGCGACAGGGCACTCGCCGGACGATCCCGCGCTGTCGCCGGATCGCATCAACGAATTGTCCTACTCGGCCTTCTCCACCCTGGTCGAGGCGCCTCTCGACCAGGCAGCGGATTTCTTCCGCGACGGTACGATCGACCTGTTGCAACTTCGGGATCTCGGCGATGCCGGGCATGCTGGGGCCATCTGGGAACGGTTCCGGCCGAAACTCTCCGGACGCGCCATCCTGCTGGTGCACGGCATCGCCGCAGGGCCGCGACAGCCCGCAATGATGCCGGTGTGGGAGGCGCTGCTCCAGGCCGGCCTTCCGCATATCGAGTTCCGGCACGGCGAAGGCCTCGGCGTTGTCGCCCTCGGTACCGAGGTCGCCGAGCCGATCGCCGCCATGTGCGCGCTGCAGGCGGCGGGAAGCGCCATGGTGCTGCGCGAGCGCTTCGCCCGGCTTGGCGAGCGCTCGGAACTCGCCTGCCTACTGTCACAGGCGCAGCGATCGGCCGCCATCGCCCGGGAACAACACGATGCAGCGCTGACCGAGGCGCTGGAGCACAGGGAACGAGCCAGCGCCAGAGCGACCGAGGCCGAGGCCGGGGCGGCCGAAGCTCAGGCGCGCGAAGAACGGGCCAGCGCCAGGGCCGCCGAGGCCGAGGCCAGCGCAGCCGAGGCCCTGGCGCGCGAAGAACGGGCCAACGCCAGGGCAGCCCAGGCCGAGGCCAGCGCAGCCGAGGCTTTGGCGCGCGAAGAGCGGGCCGGACTCGACATCCAGGCGCTGCGCGGCACGACGGAAGCCACCAGCAAGGCGCTTGCGGCGGCGACGGAGAGGCTGGAATCGCTCGAAGCCCGGCTGCGTGAGACCGAGGAGGCGCTGGCCCGGAATACCAGCCGCGCCGATGCCATCGAGAGCAGCACGCTGTGGCGAGCCACCGGGCCGGTCCGCACCATGATGCATCGCCTCCCGGCCGTGCGGCGCCTGGTTCGGAAGAGCCTGCGGTTCAGCTACCGGCTGTGGCGTCCGCTGCCTGCCCAGCGACCATCGCCGGCCCTTGATGCCGCGGCATCGTGCTCGATCGCGACTGACCCTCCGCCGGACAACACGGCCTGGCACGCCCTGGCTGACGCCACGCCGGAAGCGCTGCGCCTGGAAGCCGAGTCGTTGCGACTTCGCGACCCGGGTGAGCAGCCCGACGTGACCATCATCGTGCCGACCTATGGCCAGGTTCCTTTCACCCTGATGTGCCTGCGCTCCATTGCGGATGCGCCGCCGGCCGCTTCGGTCGAGGTGATCGTCATCGATGATGCGGCGCCCGATCCGCTGGCCCGCATCCCCGCCGCGGTGGCGGGCATCCGCTTCGTGCGGAACGCCAGCAACATGGGCTTCCTGCTCAGTTGCAACGCGGCGGCGAAACTTGCCAGGGGCCGGTATCTGATCCTGCAGAACAACGATACCCAGTTCCAGCAGGGTGCCATCGATGCGCTGGTCGACCTGGCGGATGCGCGGCCCGATGCCGGGCTGATCGGCGCGAAGCTGGTCTATCCGGATGGCAGGCTGCAGGAAGCCGGCGGCATCGTGTGGAACGACGCCTCGGCGATGAACTGGGGGCGGCTCGGCGACCCTGCCGCCCCGGAGCATTGCTACCTGCGGGAGACCGACTACTGCACCGGCGCCTCGATCCTCGTCCGCCGCGACGTCTTCGAGACGCTGGGCGGCTTCGATGAGCGCTACGCACCGGCCTACTACGAAGATACCGATCTCGCCTTCCGTGTGCGGGAACTCGGGTTGAAGGTGTTGTTCGAACCACGCGCTGTGGTCATCCATCATGAGGGCGTCACACACGGCACCGACGTGACCACGGGCGTGAAGGCGCATCAGCTCGTCAATCAGCGGGTGATGTTCGAACGGTGGGAACCGGTCCTGCGGCGCGATCATCAGGCGCCATGGACCCGGTATCTGCGGGCGCGCGACCGCGCCGCGAATCGCCATGTCATCCTGGTCGCCGACGTGATGGTGCCCGAGCCGGACCACGACGCCGGATCGCGGAACACCCTGTCGATCCTGAAGGCCTTGCTCGACGCCGACTGCGTCGTCAAGTTTTGGCCATGGCATCGTCCGCATCAGCCGGTGGCCGCCGAGCGTCTGGAGCGTTTGGGCATCGAGGTGATCGACAGTCGCTCGCCACATGATCTCACGGCCTGGCTGCAGGAGAATGGCGACCAGATCGACAGTGTGATGCTCATGCGCCCGAACCTTGCCGAGGCAATGCTGCCGATCGTCCGGCAGGGCACGCGGGCATCGCTTCTCTACTACGGGCACGACCTTCACTACGTTCGCATGCGAATGGAGGCGGAGGTCACAGGCAATGCTGCCCTCGCGCGCGAGGCTGACGAGATGGAGCGCTTCGAGCAGGCCTTGTGGGGATCATTCGACGTCGTGCTCTATCCCTCCGAAGCGGAAGCCGCACTTGTGCGGAGCGCAGCGCCGAAGGTCGATGCGCGGTCCGTCGTGCCCTATTGCTTCGACGAATTCAGGCCGCGCGATTCGGTCACGCCCGGCAGTGCCTTGCTCTTCGTCGGTGGCTTCCTGCACCAACCCAATGTCGATGCGGCAATCTGGCTGGTGCGGGAGATCCTGCCGCTCATCCGCCAACAGTGCCCCGAGGCTCACCTCGTCATCGCCGGTTCCAACCCCCCGGAGAACGTCCGCGCCCTTGCATGTGGCCATGTGATAGTGACCGGCCGCATTAGCGATGAGGAATTGCTGCGGCTCTATCGCGTCAGCCGTACGGCAGTCGTGCCGCTGCGCTTCGGGGCCGGCGTGAAGGGGAAAGTTGCGGAAGCACTGCATCTCGGCCTGCCCCTCGTCACCACCCCCATCGGGGCTGAAGGGATTCCGGGGATCGATGAGGTCGTTCCCATATCAACGGAGGCGCCCGATATTGCAGAGGCAGTCGTTCGGTTGATTAAGAGCGATGACGCTTGGACGAGGCAGTCGAGAGCCCAGGTGGAATTGGCGTCCATGAAATTCTCCCGGACTGCCGTTCGGCGTTCCCTTGTTTCAGCTCTCGCGGCTGCCCAAGGTGCGTGAAACCAGAGGCTGCCGCCGAGGTTTCTGGAGATGTCCACCTTCAGTTCGCTTTATTATTAGCGATGGAGGCAGGAAAACCGGTCGCCAATTTCGAAACACGCCACGGCAGCGCCGAATTGGGAACGGCCGATCTGTGTTTTCGCGTGCTGCAAGGCCTGTCTTACCAAGTCCAGCGAAAGCCGGCAGTGACGGCCTGGGCGGTGGCGCTGCCATTCAGCGCGGCGTCATAGCTGGCAAAGACCTGCACCGGGGCGTCGGTCTCCAGGGCGGCGCGCACGCCGATGACGGCCGAGTTGCGGTCTAGCGCCGGACTTCTTACTGTGAAACCGCTGCCTGGTAGGCTTAGGAAGCTCGCTGTGACGTGCGCCGATGTGTCCAGCATCTCGTAGGCCCAGCCAATATGCCCGGCTGCTTGGATTGCCATAGTCTCATCGATCCTGAACCGCCGGTCCACGCGCAGGCCAATAACGGACTGCAGACTGTTCATGCTGTCGTTGTTGACGTGCCCCCCTAAGAGCCCATCCGGGAAGTTCCGATTCATGCTGAGGGCATTGCTGCCAGTCGGCGGAGCATGATGCGGATCATGGCCATGCG
>NZ_BMKW01000035.1 GCF_014644535.1 Neoroseomonas lacus | reverse complement strand
CTCGAGCGTGAACGTATCAAGCGACAGACGATCCAACAGCGACGCTTGATCCACCAACAACGCGCCGCCTAACCTCACAACCAGATGGGCCAGAGCCTCCGTTAGAAGACCGCCTCCACCGTCTCAAAGCATTCGACGACGGACATTCCAGCACTATGCGCTGTTCCGGCACATGACTGTGTTGGAGAACGTCGCATTCGGGCTGCGTGTGCGGAACCGGCGCCCGTCCGAAGCGGAGATCCTGCGGCGCGTCCGGGAATTGCTGGCGCTGGTGCAGATTCCAGAGCTCGCATCGCGTTTTCCGGACCAAGTGTCAGGAGGGCAACGCCAGCGCGTCGCGCTCGCCCGTGCGCTGGCGATCGAGCCTCGGCTGCTGCTGCTCGACGAACCCTTCGGCGCTTTGGACGCGCTCGTGCGCAAGGATGTGCGGCGCTGGGTGCGCGGCCTGCACGATCGGCTCGGCATCTCCACCATCCTCGTTACCCACGACCAGGAGGAGGCGATGGAGATGGCAGATCGCGTCGCGGTCATGCAGCGCGGGCGGATCGTACAGTGCGACACGACGGAGGCGCTACTGCGGGAGCCGGCCACCCCCTTCGTCGCCGGCTTCCTCGGTGAGGCGACCCAGCTGGACTGCCAGATCCGCAGCGGCGTCGCGCATTTCGATCCATTGCCCCTGCCACCGATGCGCGTGGCCCTGCCGGATGGTGAGGCTCAGGCCTTCCTGCGGCCGGGCGACATCGCCGTACTTGCCGGACCGGGGGCTTTCACGGTGCGGGCTCTGCGCGATGCAACAGAGGAGCGTTGCCGGATTGTTGTAGATCTCGGCGGCGTGCTGCTCGACGCCACCACGGCCAACGGTCATGCGCCGCAACGCGGCGCTGCGTGCCGCATCGTGCCGCGCGGCGGTATGATCTTCGACGCCAACGGCCAACGCGCCCGAGCCGAGCCGCTCACGCGTGCCTTGGTCAGCTGATGGTCCGAAAATGCTGCCAACATCATCTCGCGCCGGATTTGCTTTGGTGAGGAGGCAGGAGAAGGTGCGACTTGGTACAAGCGGTCTCTATCTAGTGGCATCAGACGCGGCGCGCGGGCTCTGGAGGGCGTATCGGCGACCACGCATTCTCAGGCGACAAATTGTTGAACGGCGTCCAATGCTCAATGATCAACGCTTCCGTCCGCAGCTCCATGACGCACAGGACGCCATCTTGGATTCGAGACCTCCCCCATCCAAGATCCCTTGCCTAACCCACTACCTGAAGAGTGCCATCAGAGCGATCGGGAGGCAGGCTGCTGCAGCATCTAAAAGTAGAATACACGAAACTGCCAACATGGATCGTCTAGCTCTCTACCACCTCGGGCGCCGCGCCTGCGCGCGCGAAGCGGATCATCACTCGTAAGCCCCTGTCGGGCGACGAGATGACTTCAACCGCCGCGCCGGCGTTCTGCCGCAGCGACTGCACAATCAGCGAACCGAGACGCCCGGAGGTGGGCCAACTCGTGCCCGGAGGTAAACCAATACCATCATCTGAGATCGAGACTTGGCAGCCCTCGGAATCGACCAGGCTGTGGAGCGTGATCGTGCCGCCCGCACGTCCGACGAAGGCGTGCTTCAGCGCGTTCGTCAGCACCTCGTTCACCACCAGCCCGGTCGGCATCGCGACATTGATTGAAACCGGCCAGGAATCGACCTTGAGGTCGAGCCGTATGCCTTCCACCGCGTGGGCCTGCATGACGGCTGAGGCAATCTGACTGAGGTAGATGCCCAAATCGACGCTCTGGCCGAACTTCTCCTCTGAGAGCGAGCGGTACAGCAACGCCAGTGCGTCGACCCTTCCAGCCAGACGGTCGAATGATTCGCCCGCCTCATCGTCCGATGTGTTGTAGCCCTCCATCCGAATCAGCGACGTGATCATCTGCAGATTGTTCTTCACGCGATGCTGCAATTCGCGCAGCAGCACGTCCCTCTCCTTCACGCGTGTTTCAAGGGCCTCGTTGTCCGCGCGACTTCGCGAGTTGACCGCAGCGAGCGCGACGATCCGAAACAGCGGCGCGCCAACCTCGTCCTCGATCACGTTCGACCAGGCCTCGAAGGTGATCCCGCCTTCAACCCCCGCCGGGCCCAGGCGAAATCTGCCGATACGGTCCTCGCCCATCGTGATGGCGTCGCTGAGGCTCCGGTCATCGCCTTTCGCCGTGGCAATCGCCTTCAGGTCGCTCCAGGGTTGGCCCTGCAACTCCACGACCGGCTGGCCGGAGAGTCGTTCGAATTCGAGATTGGCGTAGATGACGCACTCCCGCGGCTTCAACTCCGCCACGGCGATCGCGACGGGGATATGGTCGAGGAATTGCTTGAAGTGATCGCTGTCGAGCGCAGCAGCGAGGTTGGCGTCACCGAGAAGTTCGCTCAGCGGTCCGGTTTTGTCGTCATTGGTCGCCATGAGTAGGCCCTCGTTTGGCCGCGCGGATCTGGACGACGCGGGATTCAGCATGGTCAGGGTGGCACGACGAAGTGTACGCTATGCCGGGCGGGCGGTAAGCGGGCCGGAAATTGACCCGCCAATGAACTATTTACCAAACCGAGGATGAAACCCTCGTCGAGCGCCGAACGAACCGATTCAACGTACGATCTCATCCAGCGCAAAGAATCCCCGACGCGCCGGTGAGCGTTTCACCATTCAGAGGCGGCCGATCACCTGTCGTACCCACCCATGCGACCAAGCGACGTTGAACCGCTTCCGGACGTCGGTCCCGGAACAAATGGATGACCACTGGTCCTCAACGCTGCCAATCCCGATCCGGATGTCCGTTCACCGCCGCGACGATATCGGTTCCAACGCAACGAATTCTGCGCATCGATCGGGACGAGCATCGGACACGATCACGCTTCTGGGCTTCCTAACGAGTGCTGCAGAAAGAAGCGAAGCATTTCTCTCGACGCGTCTGGGCCGCGTGGGTCGGTGTAGGATCCCTCATGGCTGCCGCCGGACCACGCATGGCCGCCGCCATGCACCAGCCATTGCTCGAGGACGGCTCGGCCAGTGTCATCGCTGTGGATGGTGCGGCTATAGGCGTGTCCGCCTGGCACATGGCCGCGCCACATCTCGCTCCGCAGACCGCCGACGCCGCCGGATTGAGCGATGACCTGATCACCATTGCGCGGGTGCACCGTGCTGTCCTTGTCGGCGTGAAAGACGATGGTCGGGACTGCGCGTCGGTCGCCTAGGGTGGCTGACCCTGTCGCGCCCTGCCGCATGGCGGCGAAGGCCGACGGCATGTCACGGGCCGCTCCGCACGCCAGCCCCGAATGTACGCCGACCGCGGCATAAAGATCTGGATAGGCCATCGCCATGATGACCGCCGCCGCGCCGCCGGCCGACAGTCCGGCCACATAAACGCGTTGGTGATCCACGACATGGTCGCGCATGGTCTGCTGGGTGATGCCAGCGATCAGCGCGGGTTCACCCTGGCCACGCTGCTGATCTCCCGGGCTGAACCAGTTCCAACATTTCTGTGCGTTGGCGGCCTGCGATTGCTCGGGGTAGGCAATGAAGCAACCATGCTTCTCGGCGAGGATGTTCATCCGCGTTCCGGCGGCGAAGTCGTCTGGCGATTGGGTACAGCCATGCAGCATGACGAGCAGCGGCATCGCCTCGCCGACGTACGTGCTGGGGATGTAAAGCTTGTATCCGCGGCTTCCGGCGTGGTTGCTGAAGGAGCGTGTCACAAATTGTGCGCCATCCGGCAGCACTCTGGGCGGCTGCGACGATCCGCCTCCGTGGAATTGGCCGAGGAATCCACGCAGCGTCTCGGGAAGGGGCGCCGTGCCCGCTCTGTCGTGACGGCCAGGGGACCAAGAGCGCGACCCGAACCTGGAAGATCCGGCAGCACTCGCGGCCGACGCAAGAAGCATCGCCTCACCGGTTTGCGGATCGACGTCGAAGATTCGTGGCGGAGACGCCGAAACAGTCTGCGCGTTGCCGTCGGGCGTGATCGCGGCAATCCCGGGCCGACCTGCGCCACGAAGAGCGCATTGCAGCAAGGCGGTAGCTTCGGTCAGCTTGCCTTCGCGCGTCAGCCGCATCGCGTCGAGGATGTGGTTCGGAAGCGTCTCGTTCATGTCAGGAACCTTCAATGGGACGACACAGGCAAGCCTTCCTCGCAGGACGCTTGCTCGGCATTCGCGCGGGATGACGATGACCGGAATAGGGTATTGCCCCCAACAGGAGGCGACGAACGGTCGGGGCCTGGACCGATCAGCTCGTGCGGTCGGCGAGCGCGGCCTTCACGGCAGCGCTTGCCTGGAATGCTCCGAGGACGGAGATCGATGCGATCGTGGCGCGGGCCAATTCGGGCGTGACATCGGCCGCAATGCTGGCGAGGCCGAGCACCCGGATGTCGAGTTGTTCGCCCGCCGCGCGAACCGCCTCCAGGTCCGCCCGGCCAAAGTGCCTCAACCCCAGATCCAGGCGCTTTCTAATGACAGCCTGCTTCGTTGCGTCAGCATGGCGATCGATCTGGTTGCGGATCGCGGTGCGAATGAAGTCCGTTCGGTTCGAATAGAAGCCGTCCTGCACCAGCAGATCGATATGTCCCAGATCGACATAGCCAAGGTTGATGGTGATCTTCTCCGTGTCGCTGCTCGGCTTTGGCCGGAGCGATTGCACATTGTTGGCCAATCCCATCTCCACACCATCTGTCTGGATGGTATGTGGGTGATGTTGTGGCCCCTTCAAGCGCATCGGCTCAACCAAAGCGAAACAGATCCGTGTCCGGATCCGGTAGCCCCAGGATGGCCCGCTGGATGATCTCCGCCGCGATGGCACTGAAGGTGATGCCATTGCCGCCAAACCCCATCACGGCGTAGCAGCGCGGCGCGCCGGGCACTTCGCCGATGGCTGGCAGGCCAATTGCGCTTTCGCCGAAGCACCCGGCCCAGGCATAGTCAGGCGCCGTGTCGAGCTTCGGCAGAAGGCGCTTCAACTTGCGGCCGATGCGCGCCATTTTCGCCGGGATCAGCGCGTCGCGTTTGGCCTCATCCTCGAATGCCTCATCCTCCCCGCCCGCGACCACGCGGCCGTCACGCGTGGTTCGGCAATAGAGGTATGGATCTGAGGCCTCCCAGATCAGGCAACGGCTCGGCCACAAGGCTTCGGACTGCGGTGCCGTTGCCATAGCCCAGGTGGATATGACGCGGTAGCCACGCGGCTTGAGCAGCTTCGTCAGCGCGTAGCCGGTGGCCAGGACGACGCTGCGTGCGGAAATGCTGTGGTCCGTATCGGTGCTCAGGGTCACGCGCCGCCTGCCGGGGGCGATGTCGATGATGTCGACCGGTGCATGCAGCATCGCGCCTCGTTGCGCAGCGGAGCGCCACAGCCCGCGCGCCAGCTTGGCCGGATCGACCTCCGCCGAGCCGGCCGACCAGATCGCGCCCGGCTTGTCGATGCCGGTAAAGCGCTTCAGCGTCGCACGATCGATTAGGATGGAACGAAGGCCAATGCGCTCCCGCGCCGCTGCCTCGCTCCGCAGGTCGGCGAAGTCCAGCACGTTGCCCGGCAGATACGCCGTGTGGCGTTCGCGGAAGTCGCACCGCAACCCCAGATCGGCGATGCGCGAATGAAGCCGCGTCACGCCGCTGGCCGATCGCCACCAGGCGCGGGCTGCACGCGCTGGCCCGATGCGATGGCGCAGAAGGGTCAAAGGCTGGTCGATCTCGAATTGCAGCATGGCGGTGCTGGCCGGCGTGGACCCCCGGACAAAGCCGACGCGATCGAAGACAGCCACGCTCAACCCGGCCTGCAACAGCGCATCGGTGACCAACGCACCGCTGATGCCCCCGCCTATGACGGCGACATCGACGTTCAGACTGGTGCCGAGCGGAGTTGCCGCCGGGGCCCGCGTGCCATAGGCCAGCCACAGAGGCACGCCAGTGCGCAGCTTCATGGGATCGATGGCATCGATTGCCCGCAGGGCGGCGCGGTTGGACTGCGCGCGACCTGCTCTTGGTGGAGCCTGCGCCATGTCAATATCGCCGGTACGAGACTTGGTGTGCCGCAATCGCCCGCCGATCAACCACGCTTCTGGCGATGCGCCGCAGGACCGGTTGAAGTACTTGGCGGTGGCGGCAAGGCGGCTTCGCGTTCCCAGAACCGCATGGCCCTGCAGCGTGCGACAAACTCACCGGCGTCGGCCTTGGCGCGCAGCGCGACAAAGCCGTCATCGCCGATCGGCACGCCGGCCTTGTCGAAGAGCATGCCGGCTGCTTTGACATGCGCGATGAACTTGCAATGTGTAAACGCATCCGCAAGGAAATCGCGTGCCGCCGGCATCGGCGCAAGAAGCGCCGCGCCCTCGGCTGATGGCAGGATGGCCACGGCGTCGAACAGCACGGAGGGTCCCGCGACCAGGGCGTGGTGCACTTCGATGCTGCTGCCGTCGCTTGCCACGATGCCGCCGACCGTCGGCGCCACCAGTTCGAGCGTGGCGCCCTCCGCATCCAGCGCCGCGCGTAGCGCCTTCAATAGTATCGCGTCGCTGCCATTGGTCACCAGGGCGCCGACCTTGCGGCCGCCGAAGCCGGGTGGCGGATTGGACAGAATGCTCAGTGCGGGAGACGGCTCCAGATCAGTACGCACGGCGCAGGCGGCTTCCGCGACTGCCGGTAGCGTCGCGATGCCGAGTTTGTCGGCAAGTGTGGCGGCCAGTGCTACATCCACATTCAACAGATGCGAAATCATGCGCAATCGGATCGCCGGCGCTTCCACCTTGCCAAGTTCAAAGGCCATGGCGTCACAGATGTGACTCTGCTCGACCGGGGTCTGGCTGATGTAGAATTGCCGCGCTTGGCTGTAGTGATCCGCAAAGCTCACCGGCCGCAGGCGCGCCTTCGGTCCTTGCTCGTCCGCACTGAAGGACCGATATCCCGCATCGGGCGCCTCGCGCGGGCCAAGGCCCCACGAATTGGGCTGATAGTTCGCGCGCCCAACCGGATTGCGCATGGCCATATGCCCATCCTGTTGAAAGTGATGGAACGGACATTTCGGTGCATTGATCGGGATATGGGTGAAATTCGGACCTCCGAGGCGCTTCAGCTGCGTGTCGAGGTAGGAGAAGTTGCGCCCCTGCAGCAGGGGATCGTTCGAGAAGTCAATTCCCGGTGGCACGTTCTGCGTCATGAACGCGACCTGTTCGGTCTCGACGAAGAAATTGTCTGGCATGCGATCAAGCACCAGGCGCCCAACCGGGATCGGTTTCAGCAGCTCCTCCGGGATGAGCTTCGTGGGATCCAATACGTCGAAATCAAAAGAATCGGCGAAGGCTTGGTCGAACAACTGCACGCACAATTCCCATTCCGGGAAGGCGCCGGACTGGATGGCATTCCACAAATCGCGTCGATGAAAGTCCGGGTCTGCGCCGTTGATCTTCACGGCCTCGTTCCATAGCACGGACTGCATGCCAAGCTTGGGCTTCCAGAGGAACTTCACGAAGGTCGATTGATTCTCCGCGTTCACGAAGCGGAAAGTGTGGACACCGAATCCTTCCATGAAGCGGAAGGACCGAGGAATGGCGCGATCCGACATGACCCACATGATCATGTGCATGGATTCCGGGGTCAGCGAGATGAAGTCCCAGAAGTTGTCATGCGCGGACGCCGCTTGAGGGAAGCCACGATCGGGCTCTTCCTTCACTGCATGGACAAGGTCGGGAAACTTGATCGCGTCCTGAATGAAGAAGACCGGGATGTTGTTGCCGACGAGGTCCCAATTGCCCTGCTTCGTGTAGATCTTCACTGCGAAGCCGCGGACATCGCGCGCGAGGTCCGCTGATCCTCTGGCGCCTACCACGGTGGAGAAGCGCACGAAGGCCGGGGTCTTTTCCCCGGCACGCTGGAAGACGTCGGCGCACGTGACATCGGCCAGAGATTTGTAGGTCTCGAAGAAACCATGCGCACCGTAGCCCCGGGCATGGACCACGCGCTCAGGGATCCGCTCATGATCGAAGTGAAAGAGTTTCTCGCGAAGATGGAAGTCCTCGATCAGGGCGGGGCCGCGCGCGCCGACCTTCAGCGAGTTCTGGTCATCGGAGATAGGACCGCCCTGCGCGGTGGTCATCACCGGTGTGTCGGGGCCTGCGACCTGGTGCAGCTCACCGCCGGATCCACGCTCCAACGTCTGGTCCTCGATGGTCACGGCACGCAGGCTCTCTTTGGCGCCTGACGCCTTGGGCAATTTCGACATAGGATGGCTCCTCGCGCATTACGGCTTTTGATGTGACGTCCAGCCTTGCATTCCGTCTCGCCGCGGGACGCTGGAAGTGGCGCGCCATTGCGGCTGTGCGCTGAGGCAGCGCGCAGACAACAACAGGGAGGACAGCGAAAGCTGCCCTCCCCTCGTCGTTTCTCAGGAAGCCGCCCGTGCGTCCTTAGCGCGCTGGTTGGCGCCCGCAGATGCCAGCTTGCTCAGCGCGCTGTCGGTCTTCATCTCCTCCTGCAACGTGGCGTCCAGCAGAGCGGCCGCGTCAGGATGACCGAGTTCGAGCGCCCACCGCTTGAGGGTGCCGTATCGCGTGATCTCATAGTGTTCGACGGCCTGCGCCGATGAGATCAGGCCGGCGTCGAGGGCGGGCGTGCCTTGGAACTCCTGAATGATCTCCTCGCCCTCGGCGACGATTCCCTCGATCGCGTCGCAGGTCTTGCCGCGCGGCGCTTTTCCGAGTGCTTCGAACACCTGTGCGAGTCGCTCGAGATGTCCCTCGGTCTCCTGCTGATGCTTCTCGAAGGCCTCCTTCAGCTCGGGCGACTGCGCCGCCCGCCGCATCTTCGGCAGCGCCTTCAGGATCTTGCGCTCGGCGTAATAGATATCCTTGAGAGTGTCATGGAAGAGATCGTCGAGGGTCTTTTCCTTCGCCATGGTCGGCGCTCCTTTCAGATGTTTGCTCTGGGAGCCGTGAGGGCCGCCGCATGGCGGCCGCTCCTAGGCTCGCGTCAGACGCGCGGCGGACGCTCATTTTCCGGGCGTGCGCCGCTGATGTTGGTGCCGGCGACGTCATCCACAGCACGGCTGGCCATGGTGCCGGGCGGATTGCCGGGCGTGCCGTCGGGAGCCGATCGACCGCTGGCCGGTTCATTCTCGACGTAGCCCCGCCAGCCGGTGGACCGATAATCGGCCTCGCGCGTCGTGATGTTGACGGGGGCATGCGCCGCCATGATGTCGGCCACGCGGCCCATTCGGGACGCGTCGGTGCGTACGGTCACGATGGTGCCGCCGCGCCGCACGCCTTCGGCGTAGACATGGGCCTCCTTCTCGTCGACCCCCGATCCGGTGAGGGAACCGAGGAGACCGCCCGCGGCGGCGCCCGTGCCCAACCCGACCAGGAGAGAGGCCAGCCAGCCCGCCGCCACCAGCGGCCCGATGCCGGGGATGGCAATCATGCCGATACCCGCGAGCAGCCCGGCGCCGCCGCCGACAACGCCGCCGACGGAGGCGCCGACCGCGGCACCACTTTCCGGAGCGGCGGTCTCGACGTCATCGTGGTCGGTCGTGGCGTTCCGACCGACGATACTCACCTCCTCCTGCGTGAAGCCGGCCGCCTGCAGGTCGCGTACGGCGGCGCTGGAGCCCGTGTAGCTGTCGAACAGCCAGGTTCTTGTCTGATTGGGCATGATCGCGTCTTTCGTGGTCTGCCGGGGTCACCGGGCATCGGTGAACCGGGCTTGATGCGTGGGGCTTATCGGGTGGTGGCAGGTGGCGAGGCGGCATCGGTCCGCGGCGATGGTGCCGGCGACGAGCCACGCCGCGGTGATGCGGAAGGCGCAGGCAGGGACGCGACGCCCGGGCCGATGGCGATCCTTCCGCGGAAATCCATGGCTAGGTCGACCGTTGCGCCGTTACGCATCCCGCGGCCGCGCCAGAAGCCTGCTTCGTCCTTCATCAGATTCTGAATATTGGCGAAGCCGGCATCCTCGAACCGGCCACGCGCCTGGCCTTCAGTAAAGCTGTTAGCACCCCGCTCCAGCTCGGACGCAGCAACGATGTGGTTCGCTTCGGAGGCGGGAGCTGCAGCCGTTCGCGGTGGCGTCGAAGGCGGGGATGGTGTCGCCGCGGGAGGCGTTGGCACCTGTGCCTGTGCCATGGCGATACTGCCGAAGTAGGCGGTTCCCATAAGTAGCGTGGCGGTAAAGATGGATTTCATAACGTTGATCCCGACTGAAGTTGAGAGAAGCGGCCCCGCTTATGGCGCGGCCAAACCCGGCTATTCGCGGTTCAGCCGCCTGACAGGCGACCGGCTTCCGCAGCGGAGACGCCGAGCACAACCCGCTCGCTCTCGACCGAGGCGACGCAACTCAGCGGCAGGTAGTGGTGCTGGCCGTCGATGCTGTCGCTGCGCGCTAGTTTGATTTGATCCCCGTCCATGTGATCGACCTTGCCGATCAACGTGCCGTCGTTCGCGATGACTTTCATGTGCTCATGGATACCGTTACTGACGTGCATGATCATTCCTCCTTGATGGGAGAGCGGGCTTCCGTCGGCCATCGCTCACCAGCCGCATCTCGACTGTGTGGAGTCGTGAGGTTGGTTACACCGTCTCACTTCCACTGGATCGCGGCGTTGCGCGCCCGCGTTCATCGGCCCCTAAATGCGAGCTCGATCGAGAGTGGAACGCACACATCCGTCCGAGGTTTCTTTCGGAGTGACCGCTAGGCGAGAGCATTTGGTCCCGTGACCGACACGCTTTGGTGTACGCGCTTGGGTTTCCAGGGGCATGCGGGAGCTCCACCCTATAAAGGCAACGAGCGCGGGCAATTGGAGCCTAGTCGCAGCGGCGGAAGTTGCCGTGACCGCGAGATCTTCTAGATACCGGCGACATCAACCATTGTTTCGCTTGGCTTCGCACTCGTTCGGAGCGAATGGTCGCTGGCGCGATGCAGGAGGCCGCGCTGCCCCGCTGAGGCTCAAACTGCGGGGCTCGGGCTGGTAGCACCCGGATCATCGGGTGCGGAAGCGGAGCCCGACGATGACCAAGCTTTCCGAAACGCAGCGCGTGATCCTGAGCAAGGCGGCGCGGCATGAGGCGCTGCTGACCGAGCCGCCGGCGAAACTTCCTGCCGCCGCGCGCAACGCGGTCCTGCGAAGCTTGTTGGCGAAGGGCCTTCTGGGCGAGATCCCCGCCCCGCGGGAGTTCGCTGACCTCGGCTGGCGGCAAGACGATGATGGCGGCCGGATCGCCCTGCGCATCACCGATGCCGGCCTGGCAGCGATCGGGGTCGAGCCACCCCAGCACCAACCGGAAGGTCAGCAATCGGCGCTTCCCCAGCCGGCGGAAGCTGCCTGGATCCCCGCGGCGGGCCAGGGAGGCTTTCAGGCGGCTTTTCAGCCTCCACCGCTGTCCGCTACCAGTGAAGCGTCCGAGGGGGCCCAGCGGTCGCCCGTGAGTCACCAAGGGCGCAGTGGCCGGGCGGCCGCACTGCGGATGGCCACTGCAACCGTCCTCGCCGCCTGGGACGCACCGGAGCAGGCGGGGATCAACGGCGCCATCACGGCCCTGCGCGACGCGCGGGCCTCCGCACCGCGGGCGCCACGCGCCGCTTGCGCACTGCGCCCACCCCGCACTGGCACCAAGCAGGAGCACGTCCTCGCCCTGCTGCGCCGGGATGAGGGCGCGACCATCATCCAGGTCATGGACGCGACCGGCTGGCAGCAGCACACCGTCCGCGGCTTCCTCGCCGGCCTCAAGCGCCGCGGCATCACCATCGAAGTGCTGGAGCGCGTCCGCCAGGTCGGACCGAACAAGCAGGGCGCGAAGGGGTCCTATTCCATTTATCGCACTGCCATTCCGGCCGCGGCGCATGCCGAGGTCGCCGGCTGATGCGCCTCGGTGCACAGGCGCCCCGTCTCGCGGTCGGGCTCACTCGGGTCTCGACCGCTGAGCAGGGGCAGAGCGGACTGGGCCTCGAGGCCCAGCTGGCCAGCATCCGGTCCTTCATCGCGGCGCAGGGCTGGACGCTGGTGGCGGAGTCTTCCGACACCGCGTCGGGCAAGGACGATAGGCGGTCGGGGTTCCAGGCTGCCCTCGCCCGCTGCCGCCAGCTTGACGCCGTGCTGGTGGCAGCGCGGCTGGATCGGATCACGCGCCGGGCGCACACGCTGTCGCAGCTGCTGGAGGACGGAGTCTCCATCCGCGCAGCCGACATGCCCGGCGCCGATGACCTGATGCTGCGGATCTATGCGGCCATGGCGCAGAAGGAGCGGGAANCGCGGATACCGGCCTGCTGCCGGCCCTGACGCCGCCGCAGCGTCTGTGGCGCGCCAACGAGCGGCAGAGCTGACAGCGCACCGGCTGAGCCTCGAAGTTGAACAGCTACAGGCCCGTGGAATAGTCGCGCAGGCGGCGATGGCCAGGGCGCTGAACGAACGTGGTGTACCGACACCGCGAGGCTCGGCCACCTGGACCCATACGACGGTGGCACGGTTGGTGATGAGAGTGCGGCAACTGGTCCCATCTACCGGTCAATTTCCGAGCGGATTCATTTTCCTGAAGCAGAACGCCACCGGCCTCCCACCCGGGCTGGTTACTCAGGATAGATCTCACCGCCGTCCGACGTCGTCTTCTGGAAAAGGATGAATGCAAGGGGATTGCCGGGCTCGGCCATGGCGTCGCTACGCTGCCCAGTGATCCTACCAGCCACGCTGCTCGTATATTCCGCAACCACTTCGCCGAACCCGTTGCGTTGGACCGCTATCCTCTGTCCGGCTTCGACCCGGTCATCAAGATTCACGAGGTGCTCAACGAGCCCGCCTTGGGTTGCAAGGACGGGGAGCGCGCTATTTCCCATGAAGACGCTGACATCCTTGCCTGTGCG
>NZ_BMKW01000034.1 GCF_014644535.1 Neoroseomonas lacus | reverse complement strand
CTTAAGCTTGAGGGAAAAATCGGCCCACCCTCAAGGTTCGGAGACTCTCCGCTCTCTCCGGGGCAAAATTGGCTGACGTTGCGAGATCGAACCATCAAGGTCCATGCGCAAACCCCGGCCAAACCTGCGCCTCAGCGCGGCGCCCTGACCAGGAGAGACAGGTTGTGAGAGAGAAGATTGGAGCGGGCGAAGGGATTCGAACCCTCGACCCCGACCTTGGCAAGGTCGTGCTCTACCCCTGAGCTACGCCCGCGCTCCGTGCGGGCCGGGCTTTTGGCATGGGTCGTTGGGGATTGCAACCCACCCCCCGCGAGGAATCGAACATCCTCTCGACAGTCGCTACCCGCCAAGGCAATCATCGCCGCAACGAACCCCCGGGAGAAATCCGTCATGAACCGCCGCGCCGTCCTCGGCCTTGCCGCCGGGGCCCTTGTTCTGCCTGCCTTGCGCCAGGCCAGCGCACAAAGCTTCGACCACCCGGTGCGCCTGGTGGTCCCCTTCGCCCCGGGCGGCACCTCCGACATCATCGCCCGGCTGCTCGCGCCGGATCTGACGCGCGCCTTCGGCCAGAACGTCGTGGTCGAGAATCGCACCGGCGCCGGCGGCAATATCGGCGCCGACGTGGTCGCGAAATCCGCGCCGGACGGCCACACCCTGCTGATCATCGACGTCTCGACCCTGGCGACGGCACCCTCGCTCTACACGCGCCTACCCTTCGACCTGAAGCGGGACCTCGCCCCGGTCACCATGCTGATCTACGCGCCCTACATCCTGGCCGTGCACCCCTCCCTGCCGGTGCAAAACGCCGCCGAACTCGTGGCCTATGCGAAGGCCAATCCGCAGCGGGTCAATGTCGGCCATGCCGGGATCGGCGTGGGCAACCATCTCACCGGCCTGCTGGTGGCGCAGCATTGGGGGGCGGACCTGACCCAGGTGCCCTATCGCGGCGGCGCCGCGGCGCTGACCGCGGTCGCCGCCGGCGAAGCCCAGGTCATCATCAACGGCGCGACCGCCACCGCCCCTTTCTGCAAGCAGGGCACGCTGCGCGCCATCGCCGTCACCGGGCCGGCACGCTTGGCCGACTTCCCCGACGTGCCTACCTTCACGGAACTCGGCTGGCCAGCGGCCGATTCGGGCACCTGGCAGGGTGTCCTCACCCAAGGCGGCACTCCGGCGCCGATGGTGAACCGCCTCTCGGACGCGCTGCGCGCCGCCATGGCGGTTCCGGCCACCGCCACCCGCATCGCCGCCCTCGGCGCCGTCAACCGCGCCGAGGGTCCGGACAGTTTCCGCACCTGGCTCGACAATGAGATCGAGGTCTGGGCACGGGTGGTGCGCGCCAACAACATCAAACTGGACTGAATGCCTGCGGGCGCAGTCTGTCGCGCGGCACCATTCCGCACCCCGCCCGGCCGCTCAACGGTGCGGGCGGGGGGCGGGCAGGTGCGGCACCTCGCAAACGGACACTGAATGCCTGAATCACCCCAGGGCCTGCTGGCCCGCCTCACCACCGCCGGCATCGCCGCCGAGACCCGCCACCACCCACCCGTCTTCACGGTGGCCGAGAGCCAGGACCTGCGCGGCGAACTGCCGGGCGGCCACACCAAGAACCTGTTCCTGAAGCCGGCCAAGGGCGTCGGGCCGTTCCTGCTCGCCACCCTGAAGGAGGATCGCCAGGTCTCGATCAACGCGCTGGCGCGGCTGGCCGGCGCGGGCAAGGTATCGATGGCCAGCGCCGAGGACCTCCTGGCCACGCTCGGCGTCACCCCCGGTTCCGTGACCCCTTTCGGCCTGGTCAATGCCGCGCCCGGGTCGGTGCGCTTCGTGATGGACCGCGTTCTCGCCGAGGGTTTCGACCGTATCTGGGTGCACCCGCTGACCAATGCCGCCAGTACCGGCCTCGCGCCGGCCGAGCTGTTGCGGTTCCTCGCCGGAATCGGGCATGAGGCCTTGCTGCTGGACCTCGACGCCGGGTAGGCAGCATGCCGCGCGGCCAATCGGACCGCGGCGGCGCATCCTGCTTGCGTCGCGCGGTGGACAGCGCATCTATGGGATGAAACAGCTGCCCGGCCCACCGCCCGCCAGCCCGGCCAAGACTTGAGGAATGCCTGCCATGGACGTGATCTTCGACCCCGCCCGCCAGGGCGCGCCCGCCGCCGCCGCCGAAGGCGTCATCAAGGACGGCAACCAGAACACCTTCATGCAGGACGTCATCGAGGCGTCGCGCCAGGTGCCCGTCCTGGTCGATTTCTGGGCGACCTGGTGCGGCCCCTGCAAGACGCTGACCCCGGCGCTCGAGAAGGTGGTGAAGGGCGCCGCCGGCCGCGTGCGCCTAGTCAAGATCGACATCGACCAGAACCGCTCCCTCGTCGCGCAGCTGACGCAGATGGGCCTGCCGCTGCAATCCGTCCCGACCGTCGTCGCCTTCTGGCAGGGCCAGATCCTCGATCTGTTCCAGGGTGCGCTGCCCGAGAGCGAGGTCAAGCGCTTCATCGAAGGCCTGCTCAAGGCCGCCGGCGGCCAAATGCCGACCGCCGACCTGCTGGCCGAGGCCGAGGCCGCCGTCGCCGCGGGCGACCATGCCGGCGCGCTCGAACTGTTCGGCGCTCTGTCCCAGCAGGAGCCGGAGAACGCCAAGGCGCTCGCCGGCGTCGCCCGCGCCCTGCTCGCCCTGGGCGAGGAAGACCAGGCGCTCGCGGTGCTCGACAGCGCCGCGCCGAAGATCAAGGAGGCCGCGGAGGTCGTCGCCGCCCGCAGTGCCATCGAGGTCGAGATCGAAGGCCGCCGCGCCCGCGACCAGCTCGCCCAGCACCAGGCCCGCGTCGATGCCGACCCGGACGACCATGCCGCGCGCATCGACCTCGCCATCGCGCTGTCCGCCAATGGCGAGCGCGACGCCGCCGTCGACATGCTGATCGAGGCGATCCGCCGCGACCGCGCCTGGAATGAGGAGGCCGCCCGCAAGCAGCTGCTGAAGCTGTTCGACGCCTGGGGCTTTGACGACCCGGCCAGCAAGGCGGGCCGGCGCAAGCTCTCCGCCGTGCTGTTCCGATAGGCCCGGGCCGGCACCATGCCCGCCTTCCGCCCCCGCTACGCAGACCTGCCGGAGGAGATCGCGGTATTCCCGCTCTCCGGCGCGCTGCTGCTGCCGGGGGGCAGGCTGCCGCTCAACATCTTCGAGCCGCGCTACTTGGCGATGACCTTCGACAGCCTGGCGCGGGGGCGGATGTTCGGCATGGTGCAGCCTGACACCCACCTGCCGCGTGGCGAGTCCGGCTCGGCGCTGTACCGTGTTGGCTGCCTCGGCCGGCTTTCGTCCTTCTCCGAGACCGAGGACGGGCGCCTGCTGATCGCGCTGACCGGGGTGATTCGCTTCCGCATCGCCGAGGAACTGCCGCTCGCACCGGGCGGCTATCGTCGCGTCCATGCCGACTACGCGGATTTCGCCGCCGATCTGGTGCCGGAGGAAGGCAGCGCGGCCTATGACCGCGCTGAACTACTCGACGCGCTGCGGCCCTATTTCCGCGCCCGCGGCATCGAGGCGAATTGGGAGGCGGTGGAACAATCCGCCGACGCCATGCTCGTCACCACCTTGTCCATGGTCTGCCCCTTCGACGTGCCGGAGAAGCAGGCCCTTCTGGAAGCCCCCGACTGCGCCGAACGCGCGCGCATGCTCGTCGCGCTGATGCGCATGGGGGCTGTCGCCAATTCGCCGTCCGAGGGACGGCCAAGCTAAGGGACGCACCACCATGTCCGACACCAAGCAGCAGCCCGGCGGTGCGGTGGATCCGCGTCTGCTGGAAATCCTCGTCTGCCCCGTCACCAAGGGGCCGCTGCGCTATGACCGCGAGAAGGGCGAGCTGGTCAGCGACCGCGCCGGGCTCGCCTACCCGATCCGCGACGGCATCCCCATTATGCTGCCGGACGAGGCACGCAAGCTCGCCGGCTGAGCGCGTGGCCGCCCCCTCGGAAATCCGCCTCAAACGTGCGGAGCAATTGCTTGAAGTCGCCTGGTCCGACGGTGCGCGCTTTCGCCTGCCGGCCGAATACCTGCGCGTCGAAAGCCCCAGCGCCGAAGTCCAGGGGCACGGACCCGGGCAGAAGGTGATCATCGCCGGGCGACGCCATGTCGGCATCATGCGCGTCGAACCGGTGGGCAATTACGCGGTACGGATCGTGTTCGACGACCTGCACGACACCGGGATCTATTCCTGGGAGTATCTGCGCACCCTCGGGGTGGAGCAGGAAGCGCGGTGGGCGACCTATCTCGCCGAACTGGGCGCGCGGGGGCTGTCACGGGAGCCGGCCAGGAGGGGGTGAGCGGGCTTGGAGGGGCCCTGCCCCTCCAAGCCTCCCCGCCAAAGGCCTGAAGGCCTCCGGACACCGCTTTTTGGTTCCGGGCAGGACGGCCCGGACTCACGGGCGCTGCACGGGATTTGCATCCCTCGGAGGGGTGAAAATCTCCAAGTGCTTGATCGGGTGCATTTTAAGTTTGGGTCTGGTCCAGATTAGGTGATCTGAGCACCTGCTAAGGTGCTGTGATAGCTTGGAAAAATCGCTATCTGCGCCACACGTGCATTTCAGAGGTCAAATTGCGTCAGCTCTTGAGCTTCTTCTGCGCTGATCTGACCGCGGCCCAGGCCACCGAACTCTCCGGGCTCGACCGTAAGACCACCCTGCGTCCCTTCGCCCTGTTCCGCGCCCGCATGCCCGGCGAGCCAGGCGAGGGACGCTGAACCGCGCGCCATCGCATCCGTTCAGCACCGAGCAACGACCGTTGGTCGATGGTGTCCGCCGTTGTCAGTTACGCCGCGCCGCACATGCGCGCGATGGTCGACCACCGGCCCGCGACGATGCCGACGATACCGGGTCAGGGCGCGTTCGGCGCTGTGCACGAGATCGTGCGCCTCCTCGAGGCGGATCCCACGACCGATTGGCGCAAGGTCAATCTCGCCGCCCCGCGTGTGCACCTGATCGATATGAACGAGGTGACGCTGCGGCCAGTAGCTGCGCAACGCGGGGTCGAGGGCGGGATCGAGATCGCCGTGACCGGCGACGGTCGCACTCTCGACGCCATCCGCCGCATGGTCCCGGCCCATGCCCAGGAGTTGGACCGGTTCCCAATTGGACAGCCAGGACCGAGGCGCTGACCGATCGCGTTCGCCTGATCGTGACCTCGACCGATCCGCGGGATGTGCCCCACATTCGCGGGATGGGTTTCATCGGCCTGTTGGTAAGTGGTTCGCATCACCAGCGGCACCACCTCACGATCGCCGGCGGCGAGCCAATCCAATGATGACACGCCCGCCCGTCGGCGCGGCACCAGCATGACCATTACCCCCGAACCGATGATCGAGGCCCGCCGGCTAAGGCGGCGCTTCGGCGACCGGGTCACGGTGGACAGCATCAACTTCGCGATCGCGCGTGGCGAGATCTTCGGCTTTCTCAGCCCCAACGGGGCCGGCAAGAGCACCACGGTCAGGATGGTCACGGGCCACGTGCCAGCCAGCGAGGGGACCGCCATGGTGGCCGGCTACGATGTCGCCAAGGATCCTATCGCCGCGCGGGAGTTGCTGAGCGTGGTTCCGGAGGAGGCAAACGTCTATGCCGACCTCACCGTCTGGCGGAATGTGATGCTCATGGGCGAACTTCACGCCGTCGGCCGCCGTCAGCGCACGGAAGGTGGCAAAGAGTTGCTCGGCCTGTTCGGCTTGGTCGGCCGGGAGAAGCAAAAGGGGCGTGATCTTTCGAAGGGCCTCCGCTGCGCCTGATGCTGGCATGGCTTTGGTCGGCAGCCCGGCGATTCTCTTCCTCGTCGAGCCAACGACCGGTCTCGATCTCGCCAGCGTCCACGCCATCCGCGATGTCGTCGTACGCATGAAGCGTGATCGATGCACCACGATGCTTCTGACGACCCACAAGATCGAGGAGGCGGGCGATCTCTGCCACCGGGTCGCCATCATCGACCAGGGACGTATGACCGCGTTGGATACTCCGCAGGCGCTGCGCGGCACGATCGAATCCCGGCGGTCGATTGAGGTGCGGTTCGCGACCTCAGGTGTGGCGCCGGGCGATGTTCTCGCCGACGCCTCGACCATCAAGGTCACGCCGCTGCCGATGACTTCCGCGCCGATGCCGCGGATGCCGGCCGGCTGGCGCAGGACATCGCCGCACACTCCGCGGCAATAGGGATCGGGATCATCGCATTGAACACCCTCGAGCCGAGCCTGGAGGAGGCATTCCTGCACATCACCCGCCGGGCCGTATCGGTAAAGCCGAAGTTACCACATATGCCCGCGGCATCGTCTCTATGTTCTTCGTCCTTGCCTTCGCCGCGGGCCGCGATCTGCCCATCAGCGCGATGGTGCCCCGCGTCGTCGCGATGGCGCTGTTCTTTGCGCCCTCGCAGTCGGTCCGCTGGTGACGCCGTGGGAGCGCCAGGCGCGGACCTCATCCGCGCGGGATTCGGTAGTATGCGGTACCTTCCATTCGCTATGGACGTCGCGGCGCTGGTCGCGCTTTCCGGCTGCTTCCTGGGCCTGACCCGGATCATCCATTGACTGAACCGGTCCCGCCTGCGTTGAGGAGATACGAATGCGCCGCAGGCTCCTGCTCATCGTGCTTTCCTTGATGGTGGCGCTGGTCGCTGCCGCCGCGCTGGCCACGGACCGCCTGTGGCGGCCCATCGCCGTCAGCGTCGCGACAATGGAGCGCGATGTGCCCATCCAAGTCTTCGGCCTCGGCACGGTCGAAGCACGCGTGATCTCGCGCGTGGGCTTCGAGGTTACGGGAACCCTGGTGGAACTGGCCGCCGATTTCGGAGACCGGGTGACGGCCGGCGCCGTCCTCGCACGGGTACAAAGCCGAGAGCAGGAAGCGCGCGTAGCACAGGCCCGGGCCGCAGTGGATCAGGCCGAGGCGGCGGTCCGCCAAGCCGATGCGGCCATCGAGCGCGCCGAGGCGAGCCTGCGCCAGAGAGTACAGACGAATGACCGTCGGCAGGCCCTGGTCCAGCGCGGCAATGTTTCGGCGGAAGCGGCCGATGAGGCCCGCGCGGCCTTCGAGATCGCCGCAGCGGAACTCAGCCAGGCGCGAGGTGCGGCAGCGGTCGCGCACGCCAACCTGGAACAGACGCGCGCGGTGCAGTCCTTGGAAGAGGCTCGGCTCGCCAAGTACGAACTGCGCGCGCCCTACGATGCGATGGTTGTCTCGCGCAATCGGGAACTCGGTTCGATGCTCAGCCCGGGCGAGGCCCTGTTCACGCTGGTCGATGCGGCGACCGTCTGGGTTCTCGCCTATATCGACGAATCGAAGGCCGGGCAGATGGCTGTCGGTCAGCCGGCGGAGGTGGTGCTGCGTTCGCTCGGAAACCGCCGCTTCTCCGGACGCGTGGCGCGGATCGACATCGAGAGCGACCGCGTGAATGAGGAACGGCGCGTCTTCGTTCGATGCGAGGATTGCCCGGCCGATTTCCATCTTGGCGAACAGGCGGAAGTCACCGTGTCGGTCGCACAGCTCGGTGAGGCCCGCCTCGTGCCGTTGGCCGCGGTAATCGGCCTGGACGGGCACCATGGCGTGGTCTGGACCGTCGAGGATGGCCGGCTGGCCCAACGCGATGTGACATTTGGGCAACGGACACTGGACGGCCGGCTTCAGGTCCTGGACGGCGTGCCGCAGGACGCGGAGGTGGTGAATCGGCTCGGCAGCGGGTTCAGCATCGGCCGTCAGGTGACGGTCGGGGCAAGGCGCCCATGAACCTCGCGTTCCGGGAGATCCGTCACAAGCTCGGGCGCTTCGTGCTGACCTGCATCGGCCTCAGCCTGCTGCTCGGTGTCGTGGTGACGATGGCCGGGATCTACAGGGGGCAGACGGCCGACGCGCTGGCTCTGGTGCGTTCCATCGGCGCCGACGCCTGGGTGGTCGAGGCGGAGACGCATGGCCCCTTCGCGGAAGCCTCACGCATCCCTGGCGACACACGGGAGATGATCGCGCGCATCAACGGCGTGCTCGCGGCCGGCTCCATCACGATCCAGACGATCCAGGCCGACCATGGCAGCCGGCGCCTGCGGCTGCAGGTCGTCGGTTTCGAACCGGGCAGGCCCGGTGGCCCTGCCCGTATCGCGACCGGGCGTGAAATCACCCGCGGGCACTATGAACTGATTGCCGATGTCCAGACAGGACTCACGCCGGGCGAGACGCTGCGCCTGGGTCGACGCACCTTCACCGTCGTCGGCCTCACGCGCGGCAGCGTGACACTGTCAGGCGATTCCATTGTCTACACCACCTTGCGCGATGCCCAGGAGCTTCAGTTCGAAGTCTCGGCACCAGCGTCCCGGCGTGAGGTCGCACGTGGCGCGCAGCACACCGCCACCGATATCATCAATGCCGTGATCTTGCGGATATCGCCTAATGTGCCTGTCGATTCCGTTGCCGACGATGTGCGGCGCTGGAAACACCTGTCGGTGCTCACACAGGCGGAACAGGAAACCATCCTCACCACCACCGTCATTGAGCGGGCACGCCGGCAGCTCGGCCTGTTCATGGGTGTCCTGACGCTCGTCTCAGCGGTGATCATCGCCCTGATCGTCTACACTCTGACCATGGACAAGCTGCGGGAGATCGCGACGCTCAAGCTGATCGGGGCCCCGGACCGGACGATCATCGGCCTGATCGTGCAGCAGGCGCTGATGATGGGCGTAATCGGCTTCGTCTTCGGCGCCTCGCTGGTATTCGCGGCGAAGGACTGGTTCCCGCGACGGGTCGTGCTGGAGCCGACCGACCTCGTCACGCTGTTCGGCATCGTGGTCATCGTCTGCCTGCTGGCAAGCAGCCTGGGCGTCCGCTTGGCCATGCGCGTCGAGCCTGGCCGCGCCTTGGTGGGTTGAAGCTATGGAGAGCCCGCCGCCATCCTCGCAGCCATTGGTCGAACTCAGCGGGATCTCCAAGCACTTCGGGGAGGGCGCGGCGCGGGTGGACGCGCTGCACGGGGTGGCGATGACGATTTCCGCCGGTGAGGTGGTCGGGCTGCTGGGACCGAGCGGGTCCGGGAAAAGCACGCTGCTGAACGTCATCGCCTGTATCGTCGAACCCAGCGAAGGCCGGATGCTGCTGGATGGCGAGGCCGTGTTCGATGGCCGCTGGCTGCGCCGGGATCTCCGCCGGCTGCGGCTCGAGAAGATCGGTTTCGTCTTTCAGACCCACAATCTGCTGCCCTTCCTCGACGCGACGGACAACGTGGCGTTGGCGATGACCTTGACCGGTGAAGGGCTCGACGCGGCGCGGCGGCGGGCATGGGAGCTGCTCGACTATCTGCAGGTGGGGCATCGGCGGTATGCGATGCCGGCCCAACTCTCCGGCGGGGAGGCACAGCGTGTGGCGATCGCGCGCGCCCTGGCCAACCGGCCGCGGATCATCCTGGCAGATGAGCCGACCGCGGCGCTCGATTCCGTACGCGCTGGCATCGTGATGGATCTGCTGTCGCGACTGGCGCGCGAGCAGCAGGCGGCGATCGTGACCGTGACCCACGATGAGAAGATTATGGATCGTCTGGACCGGATCTTCCGACTTCGTGACGGGCGGCTGAATGCATAGAAGATGTGGGCGGCGATGCCGCGTCCACCAATACGTGGTGGCGCGGGCGGCAGGCTGAACCGCCTCGGGTTTGTTGGAGGCTCCAACGCCTGAGAGGCTGGAGCGATGACGAACAATTTCTCGCCTGAGGTGCGCGAACGGGCGGTACGGATGGTGCTGGAGCATGAGGCACAGCAGCCGCTCGGACGGTCTGCGCAGAGGCCGTGCCGGGCGCGGCTCTTCCTTCGCCGGTGCATCCTCCACGACCCGAGCCGGCACCAGCGCCGGGACCGGCTTGGCATGCACTACGATCGGCATCGTTCTTTCGCGCATCTCCCGTCGCCACTCAAACAGAAGGCTCCGGCTCGTCCCGCGCCGGTCTGCTACAGCTGCCGCCGACGCGCTGGGCCGCGACACCTCCGCCACCAACGCCCGCTTTTGCTCAAACGCCCAGCGCCGACGACGCGACACGACGCCGATCACCTCACTCAAACGACCGTCCGGCACCGCCCTTATGGCCCTGGCGGCGTCCGTCCCCACCTGATGGTCACCGACCCGCCCTACGGCGTCGCCTACGACCCGGAATGGCGAAACATGGCCGGCGTCAGCACCACGCGGCGCACCGGCAAGGTGGAGAACGATGATCGCGCCGATTGGCGCGAGGCCTGGGCGCTGTTTCCCGGCGATGTCGCCTATGTCTGGCACGGCGCCCTGCACGCCACCACGGTGGCGGAGAGCCTGACCGCCTGCAGCTTTGATATCCGTGCGCAGATCATCTGGGCGAAGGACCGCTTGGTGCTCGGCCGCGGCCACTACCATTGGCAGCATGAACCCGCCTGGTATGCGCTGCGCGGCCAGGGGCATTGGTCGGGCGATCGCAAGCAGACGACCCTGTGGCAGATCGCCGGCCGCAGCGAGGATGCCGAGACGGTGCACGGCACCCAGAAGCCGGTGGAATGCATGCGCCGGCCGATCGAGAACAACTCCTCGCCCGGGCAGGCGGTGTACGAGCCGTTCTCTGGATCGGGCACCTCCCTGATCGCGGCGGAGATGACGGGCGGTCCTGCCATGCGATCGAACTCTCGCCGGCCTATGTCGACGTCGCGGTGGCGCGGTGGGAGGCCTTCACGGGCCACGACGCCGTCCGCGAGGGCGATGGGGCTTCCTTCAGCGGCCTAGGCCCTGGCCCGGTCGGCGGCGCGCCTGCGAGTCCCACGGAGGCGTCCCATGCGCCGGTTTGAGCCCACGTCGGATCAGCGCCGCACGGTGAAGACGATGGCGGGGTTCGGCATTCCGCACACGGACATCGCGCCGTTCATCGGCATCGATACCAAAACATCGCGCAAGCATTTCGGGGAAGAGCTCGACCGGGGGATAACGGAGGCCAATGCCAAGGTCGCGCAGTCGCTGTTCCAGATGGCCACGCAGGGCAAGAACGTGGCCGCGGCCATTTTCTGGATGAAGGCCCGGGCGGGCTGGCGCGAGAAGATTGAGATCCGGCCCGAGGTGACGCCTCATGCATCGCTGACCGACGCGGAGCTTGAGGCAATCATCCGACAGGGTGAGTCGCCGCGGCGGGTCTACAATCGGATCATCGAGGGGACGGCGGGGGAGAAGGGCCAATGACAGCCGAGCCCACCCCTGATGCCATCCCGTCGTTTTCGGAGGAGCAGCGGCGGACGGCGCGGGCGATGGCGGGGCTGGGCATCTCGCGCCGGCAGATCGCGGTCTACCTGCGCACGGATGAGACGGCCTTGAAGGCGAGCCCGGGCGATGAGCTCGAGCAAGCGGAGGTGGAGGCCATCAGCAAGGTGGCACGAGCGTTGTTCGCCATGGCGACGAAGCAGAACAAGGTCGCGGCGGCGATCTTCTGGATGAAGGCGCGTGGGTTGGCAGGATAAGCAGCAGCTCGAGGTGACGGGCAAGGATGACGGCCCGATCGCGATCGCGGAACTGACGATCACAACCGACGATCCGGTGGAGGCGTCGCGCCAGTACCAGCGCCTCATCCGCGGCATCGCCCCCTGACCAGCCGACGCATCGCATCTGTTCAACACCGAGCAACGACCGTTGGTCGGTGGCGAACAGGGGGCGGAGCGGGAATGGCCTCACCCGCTCGGCCCACTTGAGGCAGCTGGCCCATAGGAGCGAGCGAACTGCCGCGGTGCGCAGCCGACGTGTCGGCGAAAGGCCGTACTGAAGGCGCTAGCCGACTCATACCCGATGTCCACCGCCAAGCGGTCCAGGGACACCTTTCCTCGACACAGGGCGTTCTTTGCGATCGCCATCCGCCAACGGGACAGATACTCGATGGGGGCGCAGCCTACGGTGCGCAGAAACTGTGCGGCAAACGTGGATCTCGACAGCCCTGCGGCCTTGGCCAGTTCGGCTACCGTCCAACCTTTCTGATGATGGGCGTGCATCAAACGAAGGGCTTCTGCCACGGCGGGCTCTCTCAGGCCCGCGATCAAACCCGCGGGCGCGCTATTCGCGCCACCAATCTCCTGGTCGCGAAGGGCCTCGATCATCAGAATCTCGAGTAGCCGGTCCAGGATCGTGGGCCCACCTGGTCGCGCAGCGCCGCATTCTTCCACGATGAGGCTGATTATGCGCGCAAGGCGTGTGGTGTCGTTCTCCATCGCGCGGATATGAATCTG
Source organism: Neoroseomonas lacus (assembly GCF_014644535.1). GTDB lineage: Bacteria > Pseudomonadota > Alphaproteobacteria > Acetobacterales > Acetobacteraceae > Neoroseomonas > Neoroseomonas lacus. The sequence continues at coordinate 3,252 of NZ_BMKW01000034.1, read as the reverse complement.
CTTGGGCAGCAGGGTGAGTAGCAGTAGAGCGTTCATGGGCTCGATGCTGAACGTCCCGCCCAGCATTCGGAAGTCAGGGTCTCCGACCTGATCGCCGTAGCGCACGGCCTTCGTGCCGGGTTCCCCTTGAATGCACGCACCGCCCGGGCGGTTCGACATCTCGAAGGCCGGCGTCAACGGAAACAGCAGAAAGTCACCACGGCGGAGGCGGATAGGCGCCTCCCCCGACAAAGCGAGCCAACAGTCACCCTCAACTACGAGTGCGAAGCCAGGTGCATCGTAGGCAGAGTAGCGAACCCCCCAGTTTCCTAAGGCAGTAATTGGCTTCGAGACTGCAGTGCTCGGCCGAAGCAGGTCGATGACGGCGCTGAGGGGATCCACGCTGGACGATCCATAATGTATTGCGGCGTGATGATTATAGATCGTCCCGTCTGATCTGGATACCAGTAGGTGCACCAGATGGAGACCAACATGCCTCGCACCGTCCTGATTACCGGAACCTCGTCCGGCTATGGGAAAGCCATTGCAGAGATGTTCCTTGCACAAGGCTGGAACGTCCTCGCCACTATGCGCCGCCCCGATCCGGGGGTCTTCCCGATGAAGACAGATCGCCTGCGTGTCCTGCCACTCGACGTGACCGACCCGGGCAGCATCGGCTCGGCAATTGCCGAGGGAGTCCAGACGTTCGGTGCAATTGACGTACTGGTGAACAACGCCGGTATCGGTTTGGCTTCGGCGTTCGAGGCAACGCCCGACGCCGTCGTTCGGCAGCTCTTCGAGACCAATACCTTCGGAGCCTTGGCAACCTGCCGCGCAATAATCCCACAGATGCGCCGACAGGGTAGCGGGGTGATCATCAACGTCACGTCGAGCGTCACGATTGGGCCAATGCCGCTCGTCGCAGCTTATGCGGCCAGCAAATCGGCTGTGGAAGGATTCACGGAATCCTTGAGCTATGAATTACGCCCGTTTGGTATCACCGCGCGGCTCGTGGAGCCTGGCTACGCTCCCACTACGAACTTCACGACCAATGGCGGAGCCCGCATGAAGGGCCTGATACCGGTGGAGTACGCAGGCTTCGCTGCGGCGTGCTTCGCAAAGATGGCCGCGTATCCAACGGCGTACTGTAGCGAGGCAGAGGTTGCGCAGGCCGTGCTCGCGGCGGCGACCGAGGAAGGACGGGTGCTCCGCTATCTCGCAGGCGCCGACACGAAGATGCTCGCTGAGCTACGCTGGTCTTCGTCAGAGGCGACATACGTCAGCAAAATGGGCGAAATGTTCGATCCTTTGTGGCCGGTCGAAGCATAGGACGAGTTCTAGGCTCAGGACCCATTAACGGCTTGCGGCGACGCGGCGGCGTGTAATTCTGCGTGTGGTGGAGGTTCCGCTATGCCCAGCCCCAAGCCACCGTNGCTTGGGCGTGTTCGACCGCATCTTCGCCGCGCTGGCCGCCGAGAGCGGCCCGCCTGAACGCCTGATGATCGACAGCACACACCTCAAGGCGCACCGCACCGCGGCCAGCCTGCTCAAGAAGGGGCTTTCCCCCGCTGCATCGGCCGAACCAAGGGCGGGCTGAACTCCAAGCTTCACGCCGCCGGCGACGGCCAAGGGCGTCCCGTCGTGCTGGCGCTCACCGAAGGCCAGGCCAGTGATCACCGGGGTGCTGCCTTGATGCTGCACAAGCTCCCACCAGCCAGCGAACTCATCGGCGACCGCGGCTACGACAGCGGCCGCTTCCGCGCAGAACTGGCGGCTCAGGGCATCGCCCCGTGCATCCCGTCAACCCGCCGTCGGAAGGTGCCCATCCCGCACGACGCCTCGCTGTATCGCCAGCGCCACCGCATCGAGATCATGTTCCGCAGGCTCAAGGATTGGCGCCGCATCGCCATGCGCTACGACCACTGCGCCCACATCTTCTTCAGCGCTATCACCCTCGCCGCCACCGTCATCTTCTGGCTCGGTCAATGAGTCCTGAGCCTAGTCATGCTCGGAACCGGAGAGCGTGTGCGCGCGCCGGGTGATCCGATCCAGCCGCGCTGCCACCAACACGGCATCCAGCTGTCGGCATCGGGCCAGCGCCGCCTGGAACCACGGCCGCCGATCGTCCTTGCCCGAGGCGACGTCGGAATACTCCACCACCAGCGTCCAGCCCTGCGCGGCGATGAAGGTCCGGATGCTGGCTTGCTGGGCCTCCAGGCCGAGCCCGCTCTGCCCCTGCTCAGCAGTCGAGACCCGAGTGAGCCCGACCGCCAGGCGGGGCGCCTGTGCACCGAGGCGCATCAACCTGCCTCCGCCGGCGCGGTCGCGGCGGTGATGCGGTAGATCGAGTAGGAGCCGTTGGCGCCCTGCTTGTTCGGCCCGACCTGTCGGACCCGCTCTAGCACTTCGATGGTGATGCCCTTGCGCTTGAGGCCGGCGAGGAAGCCGCGGACGGTGTGCTGCTGCCAGCCGGTCGCGTCTATGGTCTGGGTGATGGTCGCGCCTTCGTGACGGCGCAGCAGGGCGAGGACGTGCTCCTGCTTGGTGCCGGTCCGGGGCGTGCGTGGTGCAGAAGAGGCGCGTGGTGACCGTGGTGCAGCGGCCAGGGCGTCGCGCAGGCCCGTGATGGCGTCGTTGATCCCCGCCTGCTCCGCGGCGTCCCAGGCGGCGAGGACGGTTGCAGCGGCCATCCGGAGTGCGGCCGCCCGGCCTTTGCGCCCTTGGTGACTCACGGGCGACCGCGGGGGCCCCTCGGACGTCTCACTGGTAGCGGACAGCGGCGGAGGCAGAAAAGCCGCCTGTGAGTCTCCCTGGCCCGCCTCGGGGATTATTGCTGCCTCCGCCGGCTGGGAAGGCGCCGATGGATGGCATTCCGGTTGGTATCGGGGCGGCTCGACCCCGATCGCTGCCAGGCCGACCGCCGTGTTCCGCAGCGCGAGCGGAGCACCGTCCTCGTCCTGCCGCCAGGCGAGATCGATATGTTCGCGCGGCGCATGGACCTCCTCCAGCAGGTCCTTCGCCATCGGGCTGCGCAGGACGCTCTGCCGCGCCGCTACAGGCAGATGCTTGGGCGGTTCGGCAAGCAGCGCGCCATGCCGTGCCGCGCTGCTGAGGATCACGCGCTGGGTGTAGGAAGCTTCGTCATCGTCGGGCTCCGGTTCGGCACCCGATTGTCCGTCGTCGAATGCTATGAGACAGCGGAGGCGGCTGGCTAGCGGAGTATCTGGCCCATCTGGCGGTGAGGTTAGGCGGCGTGCTGCTGGTGGATCAAGC
>NZ_BMKW01000033.1 GCF_014644535.1 Neoroseomonas lacus | reverse complement strand
ATCCGTCTGCCCCCGCGAATCGTCCACGGACACAGCGAATCACAGCCGATTCAATCGACTCAACTTCTTTCCGGATGGGCTCTGAGGCCGACGGCGGACAGTGGTTGGCTTGAAGCAATTCTGCGCCGCATGGTCAGCGAGTCCGCGCTTGAGCGTCCAGGTCAGCGCGTCGCGCTTTCACGGCTGACGGAAGTGCTCTTTGTCGAGGTGCTGCGAAGCTGGATCACGTCTCTCAGTCCGGGACAGGGTGGCTGGCTTGGGGCCATATCCGACCCCCATATCGGACCAGCGCTCAAGCTCATTCATGAAGGCCCGGAACAGCCCTGGAGCCTGAGCGACCTTGGCAAGCGCGTGGGGCTCGGCCGCTCGGTATTTTCGGCGCGCTTCACCAAACTCGTCGGGCAGTCCATGCAACGCTATGTAATCGAGCGCCGGATGGCGGAAGCGGCATTCCTTCTGGAAACCGCCGATGAGCCCATTGCACGGATTGCAAGCCGGGTCGGTTACGAGACGGCAGCGTCATTTTCGAAGCTGTTCCATCGCTACCACCACCTGTCACCTGGCCGATACCGAGCAACTCGGCGCTCTAACCATGCTGAAGGGCTGGGGGATCTCCTGGAAACAGAAACCGGAGTTTGACCTTGGCAAGTTGGTGCTGCCTCGTCATTCCTGTTCAACTCGGTCGTTGAGGGCGGTTGTCTCTACGCGTGTCCTGCCTCTTCGAGCAGTGATGACGCCGGACACTCCGCGCCAGCGACCATTCGCTCCGAACCGGCGCGACGCCAAGCGAAGGTAGCGATCATTGTGTTGATTTTGAACTAGTGACCCGACAGACTTAATCCCTAACCTTCCAGACGGATGCTCAGGTCTCCGTTTGCCCACGGGAAGGGAGATGCTGAAGAGCGGTCAGGCGCGGCACCTGGACAGGTTACCGATCCCAAAAATCCTGAAGAGGCGTAGGCATGGTTGGCAACGGTTTGACCGGGAGAAGTGCGCTGGTCACCGGGTCGACCGGCGGCATCGGATTTGCCATTGCCGAACGCCTAGCCGCCAATGGCTGCGCCGTAGCGATCCACGGTCTTGCGCCGGCGGATGATGGCATCGCGCTGGCGGCTGACCTCGCAGCCCGTCACGACGTCGCCGTGGCCTATCACCACGCAGATCTCTCCTCACCTGACGGTGTCGAGGAGCTACTGCACTCGCTTGGCCAGGCGCCCGACATCCTCGTCAACAACGCCGTAGTGCGACACCTCATTCCGATCGAGGTTATGACGCCGGCGGAGTGGGAGGCAGACCTCGCGGTGAACCTCTCCGCACCGTTCCACGCGATCCGGCTTGCACTGCCCAGCATGCGCGCGCGTGGCTGGGGGCGCATCATCAACATGTCCTCCGTCTATGGCCTGTTCGCCACTGCGGGCAGGGTTGGATATGTCACCACCAAGACCGCGCTGATCGGGCTTACACGTGCGGTTGCGATGGAGACGATCCAGGACGGCATCACCTGCAATGCGCTGTGCCCTGGGTCGACGCCCACGCCCGCGATCGAGGCGCGAATCACCGCAGGCATGTTGGCGCGCGGCGAGAGCGACCGTGAGGCCGCCATTCGCGACTTTCTCGCCGGCAAGCAGCCGACACGGCGCTTCGTCCAACCCGAGGCGGTCGCCGCGATGGTTGCGTTTTTGTGCAGCCCGGCGGGCGACGACATTACGGGGGCCACCCTGCCGATGGACGGAGGCTGGTCCGCAAGCTGATCCGAGACGCGTCAGGGAGGAGAGAAGAATGAAAAGGCGGGATCTACTGGTGGGTGCGGTCGTGGCCTTGACCACACCGCGGATAACGATGGCACAGGCTTGGCCCGACCGGCCGATCCGGATGGTGATCCCATGGCCGCCCGGGGGGACCACGGACATCCTCGCGCGGATTATCCAGGTTCCACTCTCTACTGCCCTGGGCCAGCCCGTGGTGATCGAGAACCGCGGTGGTGCTTCCGGAGCGATCGGTACTGCTGAACTTCTGCGGTCCACGCCGGATGGCCACAACGTGGGGATCGTGACGAGTACGCTGGTCTCCGCCCCGCTGTTGTCACGCCAGCCCTTCCACCCCGTAAATGATGTTACACCCATCCTGCATCTGGCCGACGTGGCAAACATTCTCGCCGTGCATCCGAGCTTGCCGGTGCATTCGGTGCGCGAGTTGATCGACTATGGCAAGGCGAACCCAGGCAAGTTGTCATTTGGCTCGCCTGGTATAGGCTCGGCTGTGCACATCTCGGGCGAGATGTTCAAGCTGATGACCGGCGTGGATATGGTGCATGTGCCCTATCGTGGAGGTGGGCCAGCGATAGCGGCTCTTGTCGCGGGTGAGATCCAGCTGATGTTCGGCAATGGTAGCTCGACCCTGCCGCATGCGCGCACGGGTGCGGTACGTGCACTTGCCGTCACCTCGGCGCAGCGCCAGCCCTACCTGCCAGAGGTGCCAACCATCGCGGAGGCCGCGTTGCCAGGCTTCGACATCGTGGAATGGTATGCGGTGATCGGTCCCGCCGGCATGCCGGAGCCGGTGGTGAACCGTCTCAACCGCGAATTCATGGCGATCGTCGGTACGCCGGAAGGACGCGCACGACTGCTCGACCTTGGCTCACTCGTCGTTGGTGGCACGCCCGCAGAGATGGGCGCGCTACTGCGCGATGACATGGAGAAGATCGGCCGCGTGGTACGCGAAGCGCGCATCACGGTGGAATGACCTATCCAGATCGTGGTGACCGCGTTGTCATCGTAATCAGCCGAAACTGCAGCGGCCTTACGATCGCTGCCCGGCTTGAGGCCGAGGGTATGTGCGCGTTGCTCGTCTGGACAGCGGCGGCGATCGGTAAATTCGACTTACTGCCGAACCATGCCGGCGCAACCCGACACAGAGGCCGCCAGCGGCGTCGATGGGCTTCATCGAGCGCGACGCCACCGGGGGTCCAACAACGCCGTGCGCATCATGGACAGGAACATCTCGCCGGCGACCTTCGACTTGGCGGCGATGGCCCTATCGGTGCAGGCGATGAAGCGGCGCGTGCCGTAGGCGGGATGGCGGGTTCAGTGCCGTCACCTCTGAATCCGCCACCAACGGCGTGGCTGGCCAGGCGGGCACCAGGGCGTCCGCCGCGATCCGCATCACTGCCCTCGATCCGGAGACCCAGGTCCCCATGGCTGAGGCGTGCCTCGATCAGCCAGGCCTGATGCCGAGCGTTTGCCTCATAATCTTCAGATAATCATCATTGTATGGGGAGTATCGGAACTGCTGCTCCTCCGCCGTCGTCAACGCTTCGCGGTCGACGATGCTCTTATAGTGAGAGAACGATCTGAAGCCGGCTTCGCCGTGATAGCTGCCGATACCGCTGGTCCCCACGCCGCCGAATGGTAGATCGCCGTTTGTAACCTGGACGACGGCATCATTGATCGCCCCGCCTCCGAAAGAGAGGTCGGACAAGATCTTGCGTTTCGTCCCGGCATCCTCGGTGAACAGGTAGAGGGCTAACGGCTTGTCACGTTGCTTGATCTGGCTGACGACGTCGTCAATGTCGTCGTAGACGAGCGTCGGCAGGACGGGGCCGAACACCTCTTCGCCCATGACGCGGTCGCCCCAATTCACGTCGCGCAACACAGTTGGCGCGATCACGCGCTGATCGACGTCGACCAGACCGCCGGTGAAGACCTTCCGCTGATCGATGAGAGCGGCAACGCGCTCAAGGTTCCGCGCGTTGACGATTCGGACGAAGTTATGGTTCTCCAGCCCATATCGACTGGCGGCGATTTCCTTCGCCAGTGCGTCAAGGAACTCCTCATAGATCGAGCGATGAACATTGACGTAGTCGGGCGCGATGCAGGTCTGGCCGGCGTTGAGGAACTTGGCCCACGCGATCCGTCGCGCTGCGAGAGGAAGATTGGCGTCGGGCGCCACGATGGTTGGGCTCTTGCCGCCCAATTCGAGCACGACCGGCGTCAGGTTCTTGGCTGCGGCTTGATAGACGATCCGGCCGACGGCAACGCTGCCCGTGAAGAAGATCATGTCGAACTTGTGCGCCAGAAGCGCACTGGTTTCACGCACGCCGCCCTCGACGACCGTGACGTAGGCCGGGTCGAAGGCTTCGGCAATGAGGTTCGCGATCGCCGCGCTTGTATTGGCCGTGATCTCACTGGGCTTCAGCACGACGGTGCAGCCTGCGGCCAGGGCGCCGACGGCAGGCACTATCGTCAATTGAACGGGATAGTTCCAAGGTCCGATCACCAGGCTAACGCCGAGTGGCTCTGGCATGACGTAACACCTGCCCGGCGAGGTGAAGGGCGAGGACGCCACTGGGCTGGGCGTTGACCATGCGGCGACGTTCGCGATCGCTGCATCGATCTCGCTGTAGACCGGGAGCAGTTCCGTGATGAAAGTCTCGTAGCGTTGCTTGCCATAGTCTGCAGCGATCGCTTCCTGAAGCACGCCCTCGCGCTGCTCGAGAGCCCGCTTCAGCCGGAGCAGCTGCTCGATGCGAAAAGAGATAGGCTTGGTAACATTGGTGTCGAAGTAGGCGCGCTGCCTGCTGATGACGTCTTGCATGGGCTTGCTCCGTGAGCGTGCTGCTCGACATTGAGTCGGGTGGAAGCCAGACAGCCGCGGTTGGAAGCGGTTAGCGGTGCTTTTGCAGCGTGCCCGCCGGCATGGCACGCGCTCCCCCACCGGGCGGATAGCGAGCGTGTGGTGGCGCAGGTCAGGGCGGCATCCAGCCGATCCCGCGCGCATGAAGGCTGTGAATGTAGAGCCGCTCCGCGGTCTCCGTGACGCCCGTGGTTTCGGGATACGTGCCGCTCGGGTCCTGCAGATCGGCGATGACGCCGCCGTCCTCGTCGATCGCGAAGACATGACCGTATGACTCGCCCAGCGGGAGCATGAAGCGCGGTAGCCTCAGCAGGACCGAGCGAAGGAAAGGCCGCTCGGAGAGCCCGTCCGCGGCCGGATTGCGCGGTTTGAACAGGCCCACCCAGATCCGGCCATCGCGCCCGCGCATCAGGTTGTCGGGATAGCCCGGCAGATTGTCGATCAGCACGCGCGCCTGCGGCGAACCGCTCGCCACGTCGAGGCCCTCGGCGTGGCCGTCGATCCGCCAGATGCGGTAGCGGCCCGTCTCGGCCACGAACAGCGTATGGCCGTCAGACGACAGCGCGAGCCCATTGGCGAAGGAGAAGCCATGGGCAACGAGGCGGGTGCGCCCGGTCGCCGGGTCGAAGGCCAGGACGCGGCCGCTGGCCGCCTGTTCCAGGATATCGAGGACGCTGGCCTCGTAGGTACCGCCCCATGCGGAGGGCGCGAAGCGTGTGGAAGCGTCCGTGACGTAGATCGTTCCATCGGGTGCCACGACGACGGCGTTGGCATAGCGGATGGGATCCTGCGGCGAGACGCGGTCGGTCAGCACCGACACCTGCCGGTCCGGAGTGATGGCCAGCAGCCCCTTCATGGCATCCGCGGCCACCATGCGGCCGCGTCCATCGAAATCGAAGCCCAGCACCCGCCCGCCCGTATGCGCGAAGACTTCCCGGTTGGCGCCGTCCGGGTCCATGCGCAGCAGAGTGCCGCTCGTCATCGCCGCATAGAGCTTGCCATCCGGGCCCATCGCTATGTGCTCGGGCCCGACCTCATCACCCAGGTCAATCATGCGGAGGCCGGCCAACCGGGTGTTCGGCGCATAGGCGCCGACATAGCCCGGTGGGGTCGGCGCCTGCCAAGCAACGGGCGTCGCCGGGATCGGCCAGAAGCAGAGATAGCCGATGGCGATCACCAGGATGACGGCGGTCAGGCCAGCGGCCTTGCGAGGGATGGATCGAGTCAAGGCAGTGCCTTCCTGCGGATTCGCGTGGCGATGCGTCAGCCCGGCACCCATTGCGGCGCCCGTGGCAAGGTCAGGGCGAACAGCACCAGGCCGAGCAGCGTGAGGACAAAGCCGGCCCAGGCTGCGGCGAGCAGCCCGAAGCCGCTGGCGATGACGACCGCACCCGCCCAGGCGCCTATCGCGTTGGCGACATTCAGGGAGGCGAGGTTCATCGCCCCCATCAGCGTCGGCGCCTCCGGCGCGAAGTGCGTGAGGCGCACCTGGATGGTGGGGATTGCCGCCATCGTCGTCGCGCCGACGCCGAACAGCGCCGCCATCAGCACCCAGGCATCCGCCCCCCCGAGCGCGAGCGCGGCCAGCACGGCAAGCGTCGTCGCATAGCCAACCAGCAGGCCGCGCGAGGGATGCGCGTCCGCCATCCTGCCGCCGACCAGGTTGCCCAGCGTCATGCCGATGCCGAACACCGCCAGCGCCACGGGGATCCAGCCCGGGCTCAGCTGCGCGACATCGGTCACGATGGGCGCGATGAAGGTGTAGACCGCAAAGATGCTGGCGATGCCCAGCGCTGCGACCACCATCATGATCCACACCGCCGGCTTGCGAAGCGCGGTGAGCTCCTGCACCACCGGTCCGCCCTTCAGAGCCTCCGACCGCGGTACCCAGGCCCAGAGCGCCAGGATGGACAGCACGCCCAGCCCGGCGACCGCGCCATAGGTGCTGCGCCATCCGATGAGCTGACCCAGGAAGGTGGCGAGGGGCGAGCCGATGATCGTCGCCACCGTCAGCCCGGTCATCACCAGCGCGAAGGCGCTGCCGCCGCGCCCCGGCCCGACGATGTAGGACGCGACGACGGAGCCAGCCCCGAAATAGGCGCCTTGAGGCAGGCCACTGATGAAGCGCGCCACCACGAGCAGGGTGAGTTCCGTCGCGACGGCGGAAAGCAGGTTGCCCAGCACGAACAGCGCCATCAGGCCAAGCAGCAGGCTGCGCCGGTTCAGCCGTGCGGCCGCCAGCGTGATCAGTGGCGCACCAAGCACGACGCCGAAGGCATAGGCCGTGATCGCATGCGTCGCGGTCGGGATGCTGATGCCGAGGCTCGCCGAGAAGAGCTGGATGATGCCCATGCTGGCGAATTCGGACGTGCCGATACAGAAGGTGCCGAAGGCGAGCGCGAAAAGGGTCAGGCCGCGCTTGCGCTGCTGCGCGGCATCCGTGCAATGGGCCGACGTGGCGCGGCATTGCGGGTGGTAGGCCCGGTCCAGCATAGCGCGTCCTCCCCTCAGCGCGACACAGCGCGCGCCGCGCGGTCGATGACGTCTGCGACCGCTTCGGGTTGCGAGATGTAGATCGCGTGGCTGCCGCGAAGCTCGGTGATGACGGCGTTGGCACGCGCCGCCCAGTGGCGCTGCGCCGCGGGCGGGATGATGCGATCCTCGGTTGGGACGACGTAGAAGACCGGACGCATGCGCCAGGCTGGGCTGGACGCCGCGGCGGCGAAGGCGGCGCCGGCGACGGGCTTCTGCGAATCCGCCAGGAAGGCGCCGCGTTCCGCCGGCAGGTCCTGCGCGAAGGCCTGGGGGAAGATGGAGGGCTCGAAGAAGAGGTAGCCGTCGCGGGACGGCCGCAGCGGCGGCGGTGATCCGCTGGCCGTCAGGGCTGCCACGGATTCGCCGGCGTCCGGCATGAAGGCTGCCACATAGACGATACCTGCAATCCGCTCGTGGCTGCCGGCCTCACTGATGACCGCACCACCATAGGAATGGCCGACGAGCAGCGTGGGCCCGTCCTGCCGGTCCAGCACGCGCCGCGTCGAGGCAACGTCGTCGGCGAGCGAGCTCAACGGATTCTGCACGACGCTCACCGCATAACCGCGCGCGCGCAGCAGGCGGTGCACATCCTGCCAGCTGCCGCCGTCGGCCCAGGCGCCATGCACGAGAACGATGTTTCTCACGGCCGGCTGCTGCTGCGCGTGGACCATGGCGCCTCCCGCCAGAAGCCAGGCAACCGCGGCGGCCATGGCGCGCCCAAGCGTCCTGATCGACATGCCTGTCTACCTCTCCGCCCGTACGCATCCGCCGTGTGGTCGTGGCCGGTCATCGGATCTCTCCGCCGCGAAGGCTACGGCCGGCGGCCGCGATCACCCCGTTAATCCAGGTAAAACGGAGCGGCGCATCAACGCGGGAGCGGGGTATGCGGGTGTTCCGGATTGGGCGTATGCGTCAGCCTCTCGCCACTCGTCGCGACAACGCCATCGATGCCATATGTCGCGACATGCAGGCCCCAATAGCCCGCGCCGAAGACGGCGAGCGCCATCGCCAGGCCCGCCGGGATGGTGACGAAGCCACGCCTCGCTTGGGGCAGGATATGGATTTCGCGGGTGTGATCAGCGGCTATGGCGACGATGATCGCCATGATCAGCGCATGGCCGATCAGGTCGACGCGTCCGAAGGGATAGACGGCGACATTGAAGATGACGAACAGCGCGATGGCCGACAGCCTGCGTACCAGCGGCGTCTAGAGGAGCCCGAATCCCATCGTGAACTCGGCGACGCCGGCCATGGGAATGAAGGCCTCGCGTGGCATGCCGAGTGTGAGGAAGGGCTTTTCATCCACCAGCGGGTCGAACCATTCGGGATGGGCGAATTTCTCGAGGCTCGACCACATGAGCGCGATCGCCACGCCATAGCGCAGCACCTCCAGCCGATGCCTGCGCCAGCCCGGGTTGGACGATGCCTCCAGCGCCAGATAGGCCGCGACGCCGACCCCGAGCGCGAGGTAGTCGAGCAGATGGAACACGTCGTAGTCGCGCAAGGCCAGCAGCCACAGCCCGATGAGGTCGGCCGCCGCCAGCGGCTGTGTCCGGCGCGAGAAGATGAGGCAGGCGATCAGCAGCTGTATCCAGGACACCCATTCCGCCGGCGTCCTGAGGTCAGGCGTCAGATAGACGCCGCCGACCTGCCACGAAGAAGGCCGCGACGACGGCCCGCACGAAGTCGTCGAGGCGCCCCCACAGCGGATCCGTGATCCGGTCCATGCCACGCAGGATCGCCTCGCCGGCCCTGGATTGCTCGACCAGCCTCGCCGCGATGAAGAAGAGGAGGACGAGGGCGATGCCGATCCAGAACCAGGTATTGACCAGTGTCGCGACGATCGGCTGCGGCGGCGCGCCGACGATATAGGGCGCGAACCACTTCACATGCGCCTCGGCCGGCGCCGACGCGACGATGACGGCAAGAACCGCAAGGCCCGCGCGCAGGATGGTCGTCATGCGATCAGGCTCCCGGCCGCGCGATGGCCAGATCACCCTGCGGCAATGTCTGACAGGCCAGCACATGGCCGGCCGCGACCTCCTCCTCCGAGAACAGCGCCTGGCCGAGTGTCACAAAAGGCCCCGCGAGCACGCGGGCCTGGCAGCTGCCGCAGGCACCCTCGCCGCAGGACTGGCTGAAGGGCACCTGCGCGGCATTCGCCGCCGCCAGGACGGTCTGGCCCGGCCGGCAGTCGAAGCCGATCCCATCCGACGTGGTGATCCTGAAGGTGGTGATCCCGGCCGCGGCCGCCGCCATCGCGATCGCCTGCGCACGCTCAGCGCGGGTCGCCCTGGTCCGGCTGGAGACGAAGGCCTCGGTGCGGGTCGCCTGCCGCGGAAGCCCGCACGCATGCAATGCCGCGATCATCGCCTGCATCATCGCGGGCGGGCCGCACAGATGCGCGCGGGTGGCGCCGGAGACATAGGGCCGCAGGGTGGCGGCGTCGATGCGGCCGCGTTCGCCGCGCCAGGCGGCATCGGGCGCCGTCAGGACGATCCGCGCCTCGAGGCCGGGCAGGCGCGTCCGGGCGGCGTCGATCTCCGCCGCGAAGAGGATGTCCGATTCCGACCGGAAGGACGCCAGCAGCGTGATCGGCCGCGTATCGCCTCGCTCCGCCAAGGCGGCGAGCATGCTCATGATCGGCGTGATCCCGACGCCGCCGGCGATTAGCAAGAGCCGCTCCGCCTCCGCCTCCCCCGCCGCATCGAGGGTGAAGGTCCCGAAGGGCGCGCACAGCCGCAGCGCCTCGCCAACCGCGAGCTCCCGGTGCAGGACTTTGGAGCCGAGGCCATGCTCCTCCTGCTTCACCGCGATCTCGAAGTAGCCCCGCTCCCCGGGTGCGCTGGAAATGGAGTAGGACCGCGCAATGGTGTCGCCTGCGACGGGCAGATCCAGCGTCACATACTGGCCGGCCAGGAATCGGAAGGGCAGGACGCCGCCGTCCAGCGGCTCGAAGCGGATCCGCCGTATCGTCGGTGTCATGGCCTCGACGCGCGACACACGCATGTATCCGCGCCATGGGGCAGCAGGATCGGGCACCGCGCGGGCCGACCGGATCGCCCGCCACATGCGTCCCGTCTCGCGGAACCCCAGGGCGGCATTCGCCGCCATGATGCCGCCCCACAAGGCGGCCTCGATACCGGGCCCCCAGGCATCCTGCCCGGACATGTACAGGCCGCGCAGATCCGTCCGGCATCGCGCGATGGATGAGCGCAGGCGCGCAGGGCTGGTGGCCAGACCATAGAAGGCACCATCGACGCTGTTCTGGTAGGTCACGAAGGTCAGCGGCGTCGCTAGCTCCGCGAAGGCGATGCTGGCCTTGATGCCGGGCCATCGCGCGTCGAGGCGCTCGATCAGCCGCGCCGTCACCGCCGCCTTGAGCGCCGCATAGGCATTGGGCCGCGCGCCCTGCTCGGTCCTTGACCAGGCGCGGAACACCCCGGGATCGACGAACTGCATCACCTCGATCGTGTGAGCGCGCGCGGCGGGGTTGTTGAGCGAGCTGAAGGAGACAAAGAGGATGCCCTCCCCGAGCGGCCGCGCGATGCCGGCATCGTCGTCGATGTCCGGCATGAACCAGTGGTTGGCGCCGTCCAAGCCAAAGGCGGCGGGCGAATGGTCGAGGCCGAGGAACAGCAGCAGCGTCGCGACTTCCTTGGGCAGCGGTGCCAGCGCCCGCTCCCATCGCTCGGCCTGGGCAGGCGGCAGTAGGCGCGCCGTGTTGCGCGCCCCGATCGCCGACACGATGCAGGGCGCTCGGACGGTGTAGCGCCGCCCGGTCGCGCGATCCTCGACGGCGACGCCCACGGCGCGGACCTTTTCGACGATGATGCCCTGCACCCGCTGGCGCGGCCGCAGCACGACGCCGAAGCGTTCAAGCCCGTCCATGATGGCGCGGCCGAGTTCCCTGGCCCCCCCGACCGGATGGGTCGCACCCTGCATGAAGGCCTGGATCGCCACATTGGCGTGGCCGCCGAAGGCGCTGGTCGCGGGCGGCGGGCCGAACAGACCCCAGCGCGCGGAGAGGATGGCCCGCAAAGCCGGATCGCGGACATGGCGCGCGACCACCTCGCGGATCGTGCGGAAGGTGTCGGGATAGAGCCGCTCGACCACTGGCATCAGCGCCGCGCGGAGCAGCGTCGAGGCGACGAGGTTGCGTGCCGTCATGCCTCGCGCGGCCTTGCGCGCCGTGGCGAAGAAGCGGTCGATGCCGGCCGCCTCCTGTGGGAAGCGCGCCTTCAGCCTGGCGCGGAACTCGTCTTCCGATGCCGGGATGGCGAAGTCGAAGCCGGGGAAATGCAGCCGGTCGTAGTCGTGCGGCAGGCGGTGATACTGCAACCGCCCATCCGCCAGGTAGTCCAGCATCGGGCCAGGCCCCGCCGTGAGGTAGTGGACGCCAGTGCCGAAGTGGTAGCGCCCCTGCCTGGTGAACTCATGCGTCAGGCCGCCCGGCGTGTAGTGCTGTTCGAGCATCAGCACGCGGCGACCACCGAATTCCGCCAGCATCCGCGCGGCGGTCATGCCGCCGATGCCGGACCCGATCACGACGACCTCGGCCTGCTCGTCGGCCGTCATCGCGACACGGAAATCCGCGCTCGCAGGCTATCGAGCAGCGTCAGCGCCGCCTGGGTCGAGGAGGGTGGGTTCTGCCCGGTGATCAGCAGCCCGTCCTGCACCACATGCGGGGTGAACTCAGCCGCCGCGGAGAACGTCGCGCCCTGGTGGCGCAGCACCTCCTCCAGCAGGAAGGGCACGATGTCCGTCAGGTGCACGGCCGCTTCCTCCGCATTGGTGAAGCCGGTAACCGAACGCCCCGCCACGATCGGCCCGCCATCCGATGCCTTCACATTGGTCAGGATGCCGGGCGCGTGGCAGACCAGCGCCACCGGTTTGCCGGCCGCCAGGGTCTGCTCGATCAGCGACAGCGCATGGCGGTCATGGGCGAGATCCCAGAGCGGCCCATGGCCACCGGGGAAGAACACGGCGTCGAATGCCGATGGATCGATCCGCGGCAGCGGCGCTGTCTCGGCAAGCGCACCCGTCGCCTCGGGGCTTTGCAGGAAGCGGCGCGTGTCGTCCGTCTGGCTTGCCTCGTCGAGGCTCCCCGGATCGACCGGGGCCTGGCCGCCCTTGGGCGACGCGATGGTGACCTCGAGCCCGGCATCGCGGAACACCAGGTACGGCGCGGCGAGTTCCTCCAGCCAGAGGCCCGTCTTCCGGCCGGTGTTCCCGAGCTGGTCGTGCGACGTGACAACCATGAGAATCTTCATGCGACCTGCCGGCTGCTGCGCCGGAAGAGCGCTTCCATCCGGGCACGCGAGGCTAGGGCCGCGCCGCGCGGCACCGCCGGTAAAATCAGGTAAAACGGCGAAGGTATTGCTTGTGCCGCGGGCGCGGGGCCGGTCCTATCGGGCTGCTCGCCGACCGCTGGGAAAGCCATGGAGCAGCGCGACACCGAAGAGAGGAACAGGGCCTATCGCTTCGGCGACTACCGGCTGGTTCCGAGCCGTCAGTTGCTGCTGCGAGGCGATCGGCCGGTCCGGGTCGGAAGCCGCGCGCTGGAGCTGCTGCGCCTGCTGGTCGAGCATCCTGGACGGCTGCTCAGCAAGGCCGAGCTGATCGCCTGCGCCTGGCCCAATACCCACGTCCACGAGGACAACCTCAAGGTCAATATCGCGGCGCTGCGTCGCGCCCTGGGCGATACCGGACCGGAGCTACCCATCATCGCCACGGTGCCGGGGCGGGGCTATCGCTTCGTCGCGACGGTGCAGGTGGAGCACGCGCTGCCCAGCGTTGCCCCCGCCGCCGCCGCGTCCGGCCGGGATGGTAGCCTGCCCGCCCTGCCCGCCCTGCCCGCGATCGCCGGCCGCCAGGACGACATCGCGCGCATCGCCGAGATGCTGGCCTGGCGGCGCTTCCTGACCATCGTTGGGCCCGCCGGGGTGGGCAAGACGACGGTCGCCGTGGCGGCGGCGCGCCAGGCCGCCGCCTGCCATCCCGACGGCGCCTGCTTCGTCGACTTCGCCGCGATCGGCGATTCCCATCTGGTCACCGCCGCGATCGCCGCCGCGACCGGGTCGGCCGGGACGCAGAAGGATGTCCTGGGCGGCATCATCGAGAGGTTGCAGGGGCGCATGCTGCTCATCTTCGACAATTGCGAGCATGTGCTGGACGCGGCTTCGGTGGCCGCGGACCAGATCCGCTGCGCGCTGCCCGACATCGCGATCCTGGCGACGAGCCGAGAGGCGTTCCGGTCCCGGGCGGAGACGGTCTATCGCCTGTCCCCCCTGTCCTGCCCCGCGGCGGATGAGGCGGTGGATCGCGACCGGGCGATGGATTTCGCTGCCGTCGCACTGTTCGTGGCTCGTGCCGGCGAGGCGGCAGGCTTCGTCATGGACGACACCAACGCCACGGCCGTGGCCGCGATCTGCCGCAGGCTCGATGGCATTCCGCTCGCCATTGAGCTCGCCGCGCCTCGTCTGCGCCACGGCGATCCGGCGACCCTACTGCAGCTTCTGGAAGGCAGCGTCGAACCCCTGAGCTACGGACCGGCGCAGGCGCCGCTGCGCCACCAGACGCTGCTGGCGACACTCGACTGGAGCTACCGCCTGCTGTCGGAGGACGAGGCCGCGGTGCTGCGCCTGCTCTCGGTCTTCGCCGGCATCTTCACGCTGGAGGATGCGGTCGGCGTCGCCGAAGGCCTCGCGCATCCGGCCGAGGCGGTCGCGGCCTGCATCGAGAGCCTGGCCGGCAAGTCGCTGCTGTCCGCCCATTTCGCCGAAGGGGCGATGCAGTACCGGTTGCTGGACGCGACGCGCAGCTATGCCGCCGGACGGCTGCGCGGCGCCGGCGAGATGCGGCCTGCCTGCGCCGCCCATGCCCGGTTCCTGCTCGATCTGTTCGAGCGGGCGGAGGCGGAATGGCACTGGCGCGTCCGCGCGGATTGGACCGCGATCTACGGGCACCATGCCAATGACCTGCGCCGGGCGCTCGACTGGGCCTTCGGCGAGGATGGCGACCCGGCCCTGGGGATCCGCCTGACGGCCTGCGCGCTGCCGCTGTGGGACGAGCTGTCCTCGGTCGACGAGAGCAGCCGGTATCTCCGTCGCGCGCTGCAATCGCCGGCGCTCGAGGCCAGCGCGGCCATGGTGAGGATGAAGCTCGCGACGGCGCATGCCTGGCGGCTGAGCTATACGGAACGCTTCGAACCGGCCGCCGAGGCGGCCTGGCTCGAGAGCCTGAGGCTCGCGGAGCTGGCCGGCGATATCGACTATCGACTCCGCGCGCAGTGGGGTCTCGCGATGCTCTGGTGTTACGGCGGGCGGCATCGCCAGGCCCTGGCGAGCCTGCGGCGCTTCGAGGCGCTGCGCGAGGAGGCTGGCGATCGCGCCGCGGCGCCGGCGGGCGAGCGGCTGCGCGTCATCACGGAATTCTACCTGGGCGATGTGAGCGGCGCGCACCAGGCACTGCGGCAGCTGGCGCGGCACCATGAACATGCCGACCAGCGTGCGCGCATCGCGCGCTTCCAGATCGATTCCCAAGTGGGGATTCAGACGTCGCTCGGTTTCGTCGCCTGGATCAGCGGCCACCCGCGCGAGGCCGCCGCCGCGGCGCAGGCGGCGCTGGAGGCAGCGTCCGGCCACGGCGTCTCGCAGGCGAACGTCCTGGTGCTGTCGGTGATTCCCATCGCGTGGTGGAGCGGGCGGATCGATGCGGTGGAGCAGCATGTCGCGGCCCTTGCGGCCAATGTCAGCCGGCGCGACATCGCGATCTGGGTGCCCAGCGTGCGGTTCTATGGTGGGCTGATCCGCATGGCGCGGGGCGATGCGACGGCGATCGAGGAGGTGCAGGGCGTGCTCGCCGCGCGCAGGACGTCCGGCTTCCTGATCCGGCTGCCGAGCTCGCTGACGGTGCTGGCTGAGGCGGCACTGGACCTTGGTGCCGTGGATGTCGCGCGGGAGAGCCTTGGCGCTGCCCTCGAGATCATGGAGCGCAGCGAGGAGCGCTGGTGTCAGCCGGATCTGCTGCGGGTACAGGGGCTTCTGCAGCGGCGCGAGGGGGATATGGCCGGTGCGGAGCGCGCGCTCCGCGCGGCGATGACCATGGCGGCCGCGTCCGGCGCGCGCTTCTTCGAATTGCGTGCGGCCCTGGCGCTGGCCGAGGGCTGGGCAGCCGATGGCCGGGCCGACGATGCCGGTGCGCTGCTCGCACCGGTCCTGGCGCGCTTCGATGCCAGGGACGACATCGCCGACCTCGTCGCTGCCCGGCACCTGCTGGACCCGCTGCGCGCAGCGCCGCAGCAGGAGGCGCGCGGCGCACTGGCGGAGGCCAGGCGCGCCCGGCCAAGGCTGCCTGTCACATCCCGCCGGGTAGCGGCGCCGCCGGGTTGACGATGGATTCCTGCCGAAGGTCCCTCCAGAAATCGAGAGGGACTGCTTCCTCGAGCGCGGCGCGGTCTTCGGCGATGCGGCCTGGCCGGCTGGCACCCGGGATCACGGCGGCGACGGCGGGATGCGCCAGGGCGAATTGAAGGCCGGCCGCCTTCATGCTCACCCCATGGCGCAGGGCGATCGCCCTGATTCGCGCCACCTTGTCCAGGATCGCGGGGGTCGCTGGCGCATATTCGAAGTTCGGTCCTCCCACCAGCGCCCCCGAACTGTAGGGGCCGCCGACGACGATGCCGAGCCCATCCTGCGCGACCTGCGGCATGACCCGTTGCAGCGCCCGGTCGTGATCCAGCAGGGAATAGCGGCCGGCGAGCAGGAAGCCGTCCGGCCGCGGGCCCTCCAGGGCCAGCAGCAGTTCGATCGGCTCGACCCGGTTCACGCCAAGGCCCCAGGCCTTGATGACCCCTTCGTCGCGCAGCCGGTCGAGGGTCCGGAAGGCGCCCTTGCGCGCGGTCTCGAAGACGCTGAGCCATTCGTCGCCATAGAAATCCTGCGCGACATCGTGGACCCAGACGATCTCGATGCGGTCGGTCCGCAGGCGATGGAGGCTGTCCTCGATGGAGCGCAGCGTCGCATCGGCGGAATAGTCGTTGACGATCCTGTTTGGGCGTCCGTGCCTGAAGACCTCTCCCTTCTCGCCGAGATCTCGGGCGGAGACGTCCTCGATCTCGTCCAGGATCAGGCGGCCGACCTTGGTGCTGATGACATAGTCGTCGCGCGGCCTTCCGGCGAGGGCTTCGCCCATGCGGATCTCGGCCAGGCCTGCGCCGTAGAATGGCGCATTGTCGAAGTAGCGAATGCCGTCATCCCAGGCCGCGGTGACGGTCGCGAGGGCCTCGGCCTCGGGGATGTCGCGAAACATGTTGCCGAGCGGGGCGGCGCCGAAGCCGAGCCGACTGGGGAGTACATCTTTCAGGGACATAGTCGGTCCTTTGCTGACGAAGATGAGCAGCGCACCAGCGAGCACGCTGCCATCCCTTCTTGGCCCGATCGCGCGGGCGTCGACGCAAGTATGGCGAGCCCCAGCGCCCGAGGTCGGTTAAGGAGGGTCAACTGTCGTAAATGCTGAAACACACCATGCTAGAGCTACCTGTGCACCGCATCCAGTTGATCGCTCGGTGAGCGAGGTCCTGCGTTTGGAGGCGCGCGGTGCCCCGGTCATTGCCGCCCAGAGAATTTCGTTTCCCGGTTCCCACCGCTGCTCCAATCTTCTCTCTCACAACCTGTCTCTCCTGGTCAGGGCGCCGCGCTGAGGCGCAGGTTTGGCCGGGGTTTGCGCGCGGATCTTGATGGTTCGATGACGCAACGTCAGCCAATTTTGCCCCGGAGAGAGCGGAGAGTCTCCGAACCTTGAGGGTGGGCCGATTTTTCCCTCAAGCTTAAG
>NZ_BMKW01000032.1 GCF_014644535.1 Neoroseomonas lacus | reverse complement strand
GAGGAACGGCCGCATGGGTCATTGCGGAACTTGACCCCGCAGGCGTTCGCCGAGCAGGCTCAACACGCCCGAGAAGTTGCCTAAGCCCCGGACCAGAGTTGGGGGCAGGACCAATTTGGCCAACAGGCTACTTCAGGAGTACCACTTTTCAGGGGGCAGACCACATCCACCGCCCAATGACAGTAGGTCTCGATCTTCCAGATCAAGGCGATCCAGGAAACGGGTGGCAGGTCACATTAAAGTCGGGCAAAATCGCTGGGCTTGGTCTTATCGCATTAGCTGCGTCGACGTCGTGTATTGTGCGGATAGGATGGGGCCGTGGAAGATTCCACTGGCGGTGCCACGCGGAGGAAAGTTTAGTGATGTCAGCCTCAGATAAGCACATTCAATCCCTTATTGATCGCTATTATCCACCTTCCACGCATCCTTATCGGCGCCTCACTGATGAAATCCAGAGCCGCCTGCATCCTGACGCGACGGTACTTGAAATCGGATGCGGGCGCAAAGCACCGGTTCTCCTCGCTATGAAGGGCCAGGCCGCGCGCTTGATTGGTATCGATGTAGTGGACTTCATCGTTGCAGACCCCGCGCTCGAACTCTGGCGTAGCGACGTGACCGCTATGACGCAGATCGCCGATGGCAGCGTCAACCTGGCATTTTCTCGCAGCGTCATGGAACACATCGAGGACGTCGCCGGCGCCTATGCTGAAATCTGCCGCATACTGGCGCCCGGTGGAACTTATACTTTCCTCACCCCGAATTTCTTGGACTATGCTAGCCTGATTGCTTCGGTGGTGCCCAATTCCTTGCATGGCCGGATCGTCCGCGCCACGGAGGGGCGGGATGAGGAAGATGTTTTTCCGACGCACTACAGGTCGAATACCGGCCGCGCCATTAGACGCCTGTCGGCCACAGCCGGGCTATCGGTGCAAAGGCTGGAATACCTCAACCAATACCCCGCATATTTTCGGTTCAGCCCGACGCTTTTCCATCTGGGCTGCCTCTACGGAAAGATGCTGGAACGATTCCGGCCGCTCAACGGGCTGCAGGGTTGGATTTTGTGCGTGTTGCGCAAGGCAGCGTAATCTACTGACCGAAAGCCGCGTACTGGCCCATCCCGATCCATTCGTGGATGGCGTAGGCGCTCTTCGTAAGTGCACGTGCACTCGGAATGAGCGTCTCTGCCGTCGGTCGGAGAGGCGGAATGTAGCTGGCGGCAGCGGGGATCGCTTCAAGCCCGGTGGCGCGGAACGCCATCATGGCCCGCGGCAGATGCCAAGCATGGGTTACTAGATAGACCCTGTGGATAAACGCATCACGGAGCAACTGCGCCGTGAAAAGCGCATTCTCCACCGTGTTCGTGGAAGCTTCTTCCCGCCAACGCGTCTCCACGCCGAAATCCTGTGTGAGGGTTTCGGCCATCAGGGTCGCCATCGTAGTCAAGCGTCCAGAATCGAACGGTGGCCCTCCGCTCACCAGAAGCGGCAGACGGGTGGCGCGCTGCAAACGCGCAGCAAATCTCAGCCGCTCCAGGCTCAACGCGTCGACGGTATCGCCTCCATACATTGGCACATTCCGGTCGCGTCCTGCGGACAGGACGACTATGGCCTCAGCGTCCGTCACCGCCCCCGGTACGAGCGGCGGGTACCATTGCAAGGACCGGATCAGCAACTGGGACACATAAGGTGTGCTGAGCAAATAAAGGCTACCAATAGCCAGCAGCAACACGGCGCGCCGCGCTCCGGGACAACGACGAAATACGAACATCAGCGCCGACAAACCAAGGAGGACACTGCCGGGCGGAAGCAGGAATTCCTTCAACATGCCGTATTCGTCCATGATTCATCATTAACCTCCTACCAGAGGCGGGCCGGTGAGGCCAGCCGAAGATGAACCGCCACAGTTTGTCAATCGGCCCATTATTCGCGGCTGTCGGTCAACACTGTCGTCGCCACCGCGCCGCTCGATCGCCTCCTGCACCACGCCGTCGTCGTGCGCATCGGAGGTGCCAGCTATCCCTCCGACGTAATGCCGACCTGCTGCCGGACAGTGGTGCGGCACGGCAGATCCCTAATACTACTGTGTCATAATGGTCCGGCCTTGTATCGATCATTTGCAGCAAGGGCATCGTGGCAAGCGGCGGGCCAGTGCGGTTTCGATGGTGGCTCGCATCGTGGCGGTGGAGTTGGCGACATGCCGTTCAGGCCAGATCGGGGGCTCCCCGTGGTCGACAGGTTGCGGGAATGGCAGGCGCTTCAATGCGTGGCGTGATGCGTTTGGCTGAGGGAAGAATCGCGGCCCGCTCGGCGACCAGGGATCCGTAGGCTGCGATGCAGAGCATGGCGTGGTGGTCGAAGCCGTGCCAGCCTCGGCCCTCATAATGGCCGAGGCCGATTTCCTGTTTCAACTCCTGATAGTCGCGCTCGATTCGCCAACTCAGCATGGCATGGCGGAGCAGCCTGGTGCGACTGATGGTGGCAGGCAGCGCGAAGGGCCAAGACTTGCTGGGCTCGGCCGCATCGGCGTGCCATTCGATCAGTGGAGTTGAGCCGGTTTCGTGGACACCCGGAGCCTTGAGACGGAGGTGTTCGAGATGCCGAGAGTTAGAGTGCCCTACCCGCCGGAGTTCCGGCGGCAGATGGTGGAGTTAGTCCGATCGGGGCGAACCCCGCAGGATCTTGCGCGGGAGTTCGAGCCGAATGCGCAGTCGATCGTGCACTGGGTCCGTCAGGCGGATCGCGATGCCGGCGAGCGCGGGAATGGCGGCACGACCAGCGCCCAGCGAGAGGAGCTGAGCAAGCTCCGTCGTGAGAACCATCGCCTTCGCCAGGAGCGCGACATTCTGGCAAAGACGGCGGCCTGGTTCGCGAAGGACAAGACCCCGTCCGGGTCTTCGAATTCATCAGCGCGCACCAGGCCGAATTCCCCATCCGCACCATGACCCGCGTGCTGCGGGTCTCGGCCACCGGTTACTACGCGTGGCGCAGCCGGCCGGCCTCCGCGCATGCACAGGCCGATGCCGCCCTACTGCGCCGGATCCGCACGATCCATGCTGGCTCGCACGGGACCTACGGCGCGCCGCGCGTGCATGCCGAGTTGCAGGCCGAGGGCACGGCGATCGCCCGCAAGCGCGTGGCGCGGCTCATGCGCCAGGCCGGGCTGCGCGGCGTGTCGCGGCGTCGCTTCCCGACCACGACGCGGCGCGAGCCGACGCACAGGCCGGCCATCGATCTCGTCGCTCGGGTCTTCACTGCCCCCGCGCCGAACCTGCTGTGGGTCGCCGACATCACCTATGTGCCGACAGCCGCAGGCTTCCTGTTCCTGGCCGTTGTGTTCGATGCTTGGTCGCGGCGCATCGTCGGCTGGGCCATGGCGAACGACCTGCGCACGCAGCTTGTCCTCGACGCCCTCGACATGGCCGTCGCCACGAGGAAACCAGCCGATGTTGTGCATCACAGCGATCAGGGCAGCCAATACACGTCGCTGGCCTTCGGAATGCGATGCCAGCAAGCCGGCGTCCGCCCCAGCACGGGATCGGTCGGCGACGCCTACGATAACGCGCTGGCCGAGGCATTCTTCGCCACCCTCGAGTGCGAACTCCTCGACCGGCGCCGCTTCCGCTCCCAGGCCGCGGCGCGCATGGCCGTGTTCCATTTCATCAAGGGCTTCTACAACCCGACCAGGCGCCACTCTGCCTTGGGCTACCTCTCGCCCATCGAATTCGAAGCGAGGACGATACTCATGAAGGACTGACCCCTACCCGCAGACCGTCCACGGAAGCGGGGCAACTCTAAACCGAAACGTCCCGGCTGGCATGGACGGTGCCGATACGTTGGTCGGTGGGGGCGGCAGTGATGTTCTCGTTGGCGGCGCGGGGCGCGATGTGTTGAATGGCGGCTCCGGCATCGACCAGTTCCGCTTCCTGAAGGCCGTCGACAGCACGCTTGCCGCCCCGGACCAGATCCTCGACTTCGTCGGCGGCCAGGACTGCATCCATCTGCGCCAGATCGACGCCAACACATCCCAGTCTGACGATCAGGCCTTCCGCTACGTCACCAGCTTTGGCCCTCATGCCGGCGAGGTGATGGTGGCCTCGGCCGGTGGCGATCAGTACCAGGTGCGCGGCGACATCAATGGCGACGGCACGGCCGACTTCGCCATCGATGTCACCAGCGTGAGCGCGCCGGCGGCGAACTGGTTTCTGCTATAGGGACCGCGTCTCCGGCAGGCGCGCCGGGGCGGTGTCATCGCGACGGACATCGTCATCTCATTGCGCTGAGGTCACGGAACAGGCCTTCCCAGGCCGCGATCATCGTGGATTCCGCGAAATCGGTCTCGGCGCGGCGGCGATTTGCCGCGCCAAGGCGCGCCCGCGCTTCGGCATCCAGCGCGAGCACACTGAGCGCGTCGGCAAGCGCGTCATCGTCGCAAGGCACAACGAAGCGTCTGTTTTGCGGATCCAACATCTCCGCGATGTCGCCGACATCGGTCGCCACGACTGGGAGGCCCGCTGCCATCGCTTCCAGCACCGAGAGCGGCATCTGCTCCGTGTCGGAGGACAAGGCAAAGATATCGAAGCCGGCATAGCAGGATGCCGGATCCTTCTTGTGCCCCGCGAAAGACACCCGACCGGCGATACCCTCGGTGACGGCGAGACGTTCGAGAGCCGGCCGTTCGGTACCATCGCCGACAATGACGAGTTGCACCTCGCTCCCCATCCGCCCGACCGCACGGATCAGTCGGGCAAGGTTTTTTTCGGGGCGCAGGGCCGCCACCGTACCGACCACCACCGCGGACCGTGCCTTTGCCGCATGCCCGACCCGGCCGAAACGCCCGAGATCGACGCCGTTCGGCAACAGCCTTAGGCGCTGTTCGGGCAGCCGCCACGTATCCCGGGCGATGCGCCACAGCACACGAGAGGGCAACACGACGGTTGCGCGCCGTAGAAGCACCCGACGCGCGAACACGCGACGCCGAATCTGGTGTGTCCGCTCCTCCGGGCCAAAGCCGTCTTCGATGTGCAGATGAGGGATGCCAGTACCGATCCGGGCCATGGCCCATTCGATGCTGCCCCAGTTACTGGTAACTAGCAGGTTGGGGCGGATATCGCGTAGTGCCGCGCGAAAGCGACGCAGATTGCCGATCGTGTCGCCCTTCACCACGCCCACGTCTGGGAAGTGCACGCCAAGTGCCGGATCAAGCAGCGCACGCGCCTCCTGCCGCCCATCCATCGCCACCACCGCATGGCGGAATGCCCCACCAAGCCGGTTGACGAGCGTCGCGTACCGCACCTGCGGACCGCCCGTGGCGAAGGTCGCGAAGACATGCAGAAGGAGGGGCGGGGCCGCGACCATCACGGCGCCGTGGCGAAGGCGCTAGCGCGGAAACGGGCGGCATCAGATTCCGGCGTCCAGCGGAGGTCACGCTTCGCGTCGCTGCAATCGAAACTCGCGGTTAGCCCGCGCGACAACAGATCACGGCGCGAAGGCAGCAGCGAGCGCCGCCCGCCCAGGCGCTTCAGCAGCCATTTGGCCCCTTCCTCGGCCAGGAGCACATCCGGGAACTTCGGATGGAAGTGCAGCGGGCGACCTGTCGCTTCCGCCAACCAGGTGAGATATTCGCGCGCTGTCGGGCGCACGTCGCCAACGAGATTGTAGCATCGGCCGATCGCGCCCTCGGCCTGCAGTGCCGCGAGGATCGCCTCGGCCACGTCCTCGACCAGCACGAAAGGCAGCGGATTTCGTCCACGATTCCAGCCGATGACGTGTTGCTCGGCATTGAAGAAGCCGAGGCCGCTGTGGAAGGGCGACGTCCCCTGCCCGACCACGAGGCCGGGCCGAAGGATGACGAGCGGCAGCCCCTTATGCACATGGAGGCCGAGCAGCATGGTGTCGCATTCAGCCTTGGCACGCGCGTAGTCGCCACGCTGTTCGGCCTGTGGGTCGGGTGGGGTTGCACCGGTCACGCTTCCCGCCGCGGATCCGAGGTACAGCGAGGCGATCGAGCCAACATGCAGCAACCGCTTCGAGCCGGCGGCGAGGCAGGCACGCGCGACAAGCTCCGCGCCTCCGACCATCGCGACACGGATCGCCGCATAGTTCGCGCCCCCGCCGCCATGCGCCAGATTAACGACTGCGCCAGCGCCGGCGACGGCGTGGTTCACCGCGCCGGCATCGGTGATGTCGCCGCGCAGCAATCGTACGCGCGGCCCGGAAAACAGCGGCGGTAGTCCTGTCGTCCCTCGCGCCATGACGGCGACGCTGAGACCTTCGCGCAACAGCCGCGCCACAGTGGCCCGCCCGATAAAGCCGGTGCCACCCAGCACCGCCACATCTGGCGCGCCACTCAATGTGGCCGGAGCCTGCGGTGGCGCAGGCCGGTTCTCCTGGCTGGGCAGGCGTGCCGCGATGTCCTCGCACAGTCCGACAAGTCGCGCGCTGAAGGAGGCATTGGCCTCGAAGCGCTTCGGTTCGGCGTGGAACGCGGCGATACTGCCCTGCATGCTGCGGAAGAAGGGGTCGTTGCGCTTAGCCAATCCAAGCAAGGAGGCCCCATAGCGTCCAGCATTGCCAAGTCCGGCCGCCACCATCTCGGTGGCGGACAAGGCCGAGGCAGCAATCCCATCAATCGGGTCAGCGAAGCGTGTGCGACCGAGCGTGTGAACGCGATTGGCAAGGATATCGGCGACGATGGCCCCGTCATCACAGACCACGGTGATCTGCCACAGCGGAAAGCTCTCCCCGACCGCGAAGCGCAGGGTCGCCGGCAGTGTCTCGCCGCGCAGGCTAACGGTCCAGCCGCCATGGAACTGGCGCCCCTCCCACAGGATGCGGGGCGCATCCGGAATCGCCTCCAACGCGCGGATACTGCCGAGCATTGCTGCCAGCTGCGACAGCGGATGCACGGCCTGTTCAAGCAAGATATTCACCGGTGCGGCGAACATCCAATGGCCGACCTGTCCAGCCGCAAGCTGGCGGAGCGGCACGCTGTACACGCAATCCACGAAGCGCGGCCTGCCCCGCCGACCGTTCGCCACGGCACGGCGCAAGGCAATGAAGGCAGGGTGGAACAGGAAATTCTGGTTGATGCCGAGCACCGCTCCAGAGGCGGCTGCAGCGGTGGATAGCCGTTCGCACTCTTCGCGCGACACCGCCATCGGCTTTTCGAGCAGTACATCGCGCCCGGCCTCGAGCAGCGGCATTGCGATGGCAGCGTGGGTGTCGGGCGGGGTTAGAACATGGGCAACGTCGAAACCCTGCCCGGTCAGGGCTTCGTCGGCTGACGTCACGGCCTGTGCGCCGGGCAGCAAGCGCGCCAGTGCCTCGGCGGCTGATCGACGCGGATCGGCGACGGCGACTACCGAAATCCCCGGCAGCCGGGCCAGCACCTCGGCATGAATGCGGGCGATCCCGCCGGCGCCAATCAGGCAAATACGTCGCATACTTGGGCTCCGGTCATTGATAGTGGCGCCGCGGGGGCCGGCACACGGCATCATCCCTGGGCATGCAAGTAGTCACAAGCCAATCGCCGCGACTGCCAGACCGGTCCATTCGCGCAAGGCGAACCGGCTCGTGGCGAGGTCATCAGCGTGAGGCAACAAATCTGTCGGCCGTCCGTCCGGACGACGCTGGCATCCTACCATGGCGGGCACGACCGGCAGGCCGAAGCGGACCGCCTCCCTTTGGGCACGAGGCATGTGCCAAGCATGGGTGACCAGGTAGGCTCCCCGCACGCCGTCCCGCCCCAGAATTGCGGCGGCAAGCTGAAGGTTGTCCCGTGTGTTGCGCGCCGTTGGCTCTACCCACCGGACCGGGACGGCGAAGTCATTCTCGAGCGTGGCGCGCATCGCAAGGGCGAGCGGCGCCACGTCCGGTCCGGGCGGACCGCCGGTGACAAGCAGCGGGAGGCCGGTAACCCTCTGCAGCACGGCGGCGCAGCGCAGTCGCTCCAGCGTCAGCGGGCCAACATCCGGACCATCCGGACCGTTCCGTGCCTCAGCCCCGAGCACGATAATCGCGCCAGGTTCCACCGCCGGTACCGCCAGGGCTGCTTGGTCGAGGGACGCGCCCAACAGCCCCCGAAGCCATCGGGGTCGCAAGTAGAAGGATAGCGGCGACGCTGAGCGCCGCGGCCGCCCCGCCGGCGCGCCGACCTCGCCAAGCGAATGTGCTGCCGGCCAGCGCGAGAAGCAGCAACGATACTGGCGGCAATATCAGGATTCTGGCCACGCCCCGCACAGTGGCGAACAGCGGCGATGTCGGGTTCACGCCCATCGCCACACCCGACCCCATAGGCCGCGGATTTCCCCGATCAGCGGATGGCCGCTGAGCCACAGCCCCGCAAGCCAGCCCAGGCCAGCGGCGAGCATGGCGGCCAGCGTTTCCCCGAAGTTCAACATAGTCCGAAAGCCCAGAATCGACATCACTGCGAGGATGCCGGAGGCGAGGCCGAGGGTCCCCACGCAGCCTGGCCAAGCGGCCTGCCCGATGCCCGCCCAGGTGAGGCCTATGCGCCGGCGCACGAAGGATACCGCGACGTAGGCCTGGAGCGGCGCTGTGATGAGCGTCGTGGCCGCCACGGCCATGATGCCGTGCGGCGCCGCGACGGCGATCAGCAGAAGGCTCGGCGGAATGCTGATCAGACTGGCGATCAGCGTGTCGCGGATCCGCCCAAGCGCCACAAGCATCGGATAGGTAAGGAAGGCCGGGAACAGCCAGATCATCCCCAGCGCCATGACGCGTACGAGTGGCGGGACTTCACCCCATTGCGGTCCGAGCAGGATGCGCACGATGGGTTCGGCGAGCATCGCAAGACCAACCATGGCCGGAATATGGACCGCCGCCATATAGGAGATGCCGAGAAGATACGGTTCCTTCAGCGAGCCGCCCTGCCGCGCATGCTCGGCCAGGGCCGGGAGCACCACGGGATGCAACCCGCTGGCGATGAGTTTGTCGGGAAGCTGGCAGATCATCTGGGCGCGACCGAGCAGACCCACCGGCACCGCCCCCAAGACACGCCCGATGATGAGCTGCGGCAGGGTATCGTGGATGACATTCACGATGCCGGTCGCCGTGGACCAGGCGCCAAAGGAGAGGATGCCTCGCCATTCCGCCAGACCGGGCCGGAAAGCCCAGAACACCGGATTGGCGAGGTTGAACCCGATGGTGCGAATGAGCGCGGCCGCCAAGCTTGCCCAGGCCATCGCCATATATCCGAGGCCAAGGCTCGCCAACAGAATGATCGCGATGAGCTGGCCAAGACTGCTGGCAACATTGACGAGCGCAAGTCTGTCGAACGCCATCTTCCGCCGAAGCATGGCGGTTGCCGGCGTTGAGAACGGGTTCAGCAGCAAGGCGACAGCAAGGACGAGAACCACATGGCCGACACCGGGCTCACCGTAGAAACGCCCTAGCGGGATGGCCGCCAAGCCAAGTACCGCCGCGCAACTGCCCGAGATCACGCAGGAAATGGTGAAGGCCGACCGAACGGCGTCGCGCTCCAGCGTCTCGAGCTGGACCAGATAGGTTCCGGCACCGAAGTCGCGCAGAACGTCGATCAGCATGACCACGGAGATGCCAACCGCGAAGACGCCAAAATCTGCAGGCGTCAGCAGCCGCGCGCCGGCGATTGTGGTCCCGAGCCCGATGACGATGCCGGCGTAGCGCTCCAGGAACGAGAACATCAGGGAACGGCGCAGCGTGGTCATAGAGCGGTGGTCCGCCGAATGACGGGCGCGGCTGCATCGCGGCACCCAAACCGTGCGGGAGCGTCGCTAATCCACCCCCTTTTCGCGAGCCACCGCGCCACGATCGCGTAATGGTTGTAATTCTTCATGATGGCTCTCTGCATACGTCAGACATTATTTCATAATTCGTCTGCGAGTATCGGCGACGGCAGAAATGCAAGGGGCTTCTTTTGCCATTCGGAGAGCCTATCAGATTTTATGTTTGCCGAAAAAGCATTTGATATTGATGCCCCCATATATATGATCCCCCAAGATAGCGGCGGCGACCTTAAGCGGCCGCGCCCAGGGAGGCCGGCCATGGGTCATTCGACGGTTTCAGTGATCATGCCCGCGTACAAGGCGGCAACGACAATCTCGACAGCGCTGCAGAGCATTCGTGACCAGACCGCCCCGGTGAATGAGGTGATTGTCGTCGATGATGGTTCGCCGGACGATACGGCGGCGCTGGTGGCGCGCGACTTTCCCGAAGTCCGGCTGCTGCGGCAGGCCAATGCCGGCCCCGCTGTCGCGCGGAACAACGGCGCCAAGGTCGCGACTGGCGACTGGCTGGCGTTTCTTGACGCCGATGACGCCTGGTTGCCCGACAAGCTCGAACGACAGCTCACGGCGGTCCAGGATCCGAAGGTTGCAATCGTCGCGGGCCGCGTCGTTGGTCGCAGCGATACCGATTTCGACTCAAATCCAAGTTTCGAAGCCCTTTGGAACCGCAACACGATCGCCACCTCCTCCGTGTTGGTGCGCCGGGAGGCCTTCCTGGCGGCCGGCGGGATGGCATCACACCTGCCGCCTTGCGAGGACTACAATCTCTGGATGCGTCTCGCTGGATCAGGGTGGCGCGTTGTCGTGGTCGATGCGCCGGTGGTTATCTACAGTCCGACCGACGATAGCCTCACGCGCAATCTGATCCGTTTCGCCGAGGCCGAGCGTGCCTGCATCGAGGAGACCGGGGCGGCCTTCTCTCTGCCACCCGACCGGATCCGGCGCCGCGTCGCGAGCGGCTATCACGCGCATGGTCGCGCTGCGCTCTATGGCCGCAACATGAGGTTGGCACGCCAGCTGCTCATTGCAGCGCTCAAGTTCGGCCCCACCTCCCGCTGCTTGATCGACCTGCTGGCCGCGAGCATGCCGCCGGCAATGTTGGATTTCCGCCGCCGCGTCATTCATGGGACCGGCACATGACGATCCCGAGCCCGTGGTCGCACGAATGATGCAGTTCAGCATCGTCATCTGCACTCGAAACCGCGCCGAGGATCTTGCTCACACGCTGCGCTCACTAACTAGGCTGCACATCCCGGAAGGGATCGAGGGCGAGGTGGTCGTCGTCGATAACGGCTCCACGGACCGCACGCCCGAGGTGATCGCCGAAGCACGCAGGTACCTCCCCTTCCCGCTCGTCTCGGCGGTGGAGCGGGAGCGCGGTACGGGGGCTGGGCGCAATCGCGGCCTGCGCCTCGCCCGAGGGGAGATCATCGCCTGGACCGACGATGACTGCCGCCCCGCCCGCAGCTGGTTGCGGGAGATACTCTCCGCGTTCGAGGCCGACGAGGAACTTGATCTTCTCGGCGGGCGCATCGAGCTCTACGATCGGGGCCACCTTCCACTGACCATCAAGACGTCGCGCCGCATCGAGGTCATGGACGACGCCACCTATCCAGGTGCGATCCTTATGAACTGCAACATGGCGCAGCGGCGTCGACTGGTCGAACGGATCGGTGGTTTTGACGTGCGCTTCGGCGCAGGCAGCGCCATGCGTGCCGGTGAAGATGCGGACTACGTTCTCCGCGCGCACCGCGCCGGATGCCGCGTCGTGTATCTGCCACAGATCGTGGTGTTCCATGACCACAAGCGCGTCACCCTGGAACAGGGCGATGCCGTGGTGCGGAACTATCATTTCTCGGATAGTGCATTGCTGATGAAGACAATGTTCGGCGGAGATCGCTTGGCCGTCCGATGGTATTACTGGCGGCTGTCCAGGTTGTTCAGCGACTTGGTCCGGTCAACCGGCTCGATGACCGAGTTACGGCGCCAGGCCGTCTTCCTGTCCAGCTTTCTCGCCGGTTCCCTGCGTTACGTGATCGCGTCGATGCGCGTTAAGCGCACAGCAGGGCCGCGCACAGGCGAAGGCGCCCCAGGCGGCCAGCGCACCCAGGGGCACTGACCTATGCTTGACATTCCCGCGGATGATTTCGCGCCGCTGCTCCAGGAGATGCGCGTCTTCGGAGAAGCGCGGCTGGTTGAGAATGCCGCCTGCTTCGGGCGCATCGTGGAACATGCCGAGCAACTCGTGGGCCAGGGTCGCTATGACGAGGCGTGCGTGCAGGTCTTCATCGCCGCTTTCCATGCTGTGGCCCGTCACAGTGGCGTTTGGGCAAGTCCAAAACTGGAAAGCCTGCTGACCCGGATCGCTCAACAGACGCTGACAGACCTTCCCGGCCGGCGCGCGCCGGCCGAGATCCGCCACGTCATGCATGTGACGACGCAGATTCCGACCGTGGGCGGCCTCGCGCGCATGATGGAACGCTGGATCAGAACCGATGCCGGGCGAATGCATTCCGTTGTCGTCACCCGGCAATCGACCATGCCGTTGCCCGACAGCATCCGCGAGGCCGTCGCGCAGCGGCATGGCGGCTTGCGGATTCTCGACCATGGTCGCGGCGCACTGATCGAGCGCGCGCAGCGCCTGCGCGACATTGCGCAGGAGGCCGACCTTGTCGTCCTGCATACCCACCCCTTCGATATTGTCCCGCAACTCGCATTCGCGACGCCGAACCGGCCACCGGTCGCCTTCCTTGATCATGCGGATCACGGCTTCTGGCTCGGCACCCATATCACGGACGTAATGGCGAGCATGCGCGAGGCGGGAAAGCGCATCATGATTGAGCGGCGCAGTATTCCACCGGAGCGCATCGCGCTGCTACCGACCATCCTGGCCGAGCCTCGGCGCAAGGTGAGCCGGCAGGAGGCCAAACGCCGGATCGGCGTGCCGGAAGATTCCGTCCTGCTGCTGAGCGTTGCGCGGGCACGGAAATACGTGACAGTAGGCGGGATGAGCTTTGCGGATCTCCATGTCCCGACGCTGCTTGATCACCCGAAAGCGATCCTCCTCACCGTCGGGCCCGGCAAACGCGACGACTGGACCGATGCAGCGCAGCGCTGCGGGGGGCGTATCGTCTCCCTACCCGAGCACGACGACCCTAGCCTATTCTTCGAGGCGGCGGATATTTACGTGGATTCCTTCCCGTTCGTGTCGATCACATCGACGCTGGAGGCCGCCGGTCTCGGGACGCCCGCTGTGAGCCTGTTTCCCTTCGGCACCACATCGGAAGTGCTCGGCTGCAACATGCCAGGCTTAGATGGGCTGCTTGTGACCTGCACGAGCCGCGGCGCTTATGAAGCCGCACTTTCGCGGCTCATTACCGACGAAGCCCATCGGCACGCACTCGGGCAAGAGTTGCCCCGCCAGATCGCCGCCCATCATCTGCGCGATGCCTGGCTTGGAAAACTTGAGGTGCTCTATGCGCACGCAGTGACTGCGCCACGCCACCTTGGCGCCGGCGGGCCGGTTCTGCATTTTGACGGGGCACCTGACGTATTCATCCAGGCCATCCACGGCGGTAACCCTGACGGAGAAGGCGACCGTGACCGTCTCCTGAAATATGAGCTTGGCGTGCTCAAATTCCCGGCACGGCTTCGTGAATGGCGACGGTTGCGGACGCTCGGCTTATTGAAGGGTTCAGGCCGCTATGGCCCATTGATATACTTGCTGCCGGAATGGCTAAAAGTTGCCGTATCGCGCTGGCGGCGCCGTAAACATCAGTAGTCATCCGTCGCTGTCAAGCCGCTAGAGCATTTTCCGATCATGCTGGGTCGTAGCCGGCGGCGAAATAGTTTGCGCATTCGGTTGGATCGAAGGTGTCGATGATCTTGCCGATGGTGGATCAGAGACCGTCGATGGTTCGCTCGGCGGCCTTGCGGAGCATAGCCTTGAGCTTGGCGAAGGCGTCCCTTCGGAGCAGTGCTCCTCAGCAGATTGAAGTCGGGGTTGTAGGGCGGCAGGTAGAGCAGGCGCGCGCCGGCAGCCTCGATGGCCGCGCGGATGCTTGGCCGCTTGTGGCTGCCGAGGTTGTCCATCACGACGATGTCGCCAGCCCGCAGGTCCCGGACCAGCACCTGGTCGACATAGGCCTGGAAGGCGATGCCGTTGATCGGCCCATCGAGCACCATCGGCGCGACCACGCCGCTGTTGCGCAGGCCGGCGACGAAGGTCGTCGTCTTCCAATGGCCGTGCGGGATGGCGGCGCGCAGGCGCTCGCCGCGCGGTGCCCGCCCACGGGTGCGGGCCATGTTGGTCGAGGCCCAGGTCTCGTCGATGAACACCAGGCGGTCGGGATCGAGATCGATCTGGCCCTCGAACCACTCCCAGCGCCGCGTCAGGATGTCGGGGCGCTGCTGCTCCGCTGCGTGCGCCGACCCTTTTTCAGCGTGATCCGCCGCCGCGCGAAGAACCGCCACGAGGTGGCGACGCCGACCGGCGCGCCGGCCTCGGCCAGTTCCACGCGCAGCTCGCTCAGCGTGATGTCCGGCGTCCGCTCCAGCAGTCCAAGGATCAGCGGCGCATGGGCCTCGATCCGACCCGAGCGGCGATCCCCACCCAGTGGCCCCGGCGCCACCGAGCCCACCGAGCGCTTCAAGGACGCCCAGCGGATCGCGCTCGAAATGCCGACGTCGAAGCGTGAGGCGGCTGCCCGGCAGGAGGATCCAGCCTCGATCGCCGCCACCACCCGCTCCCGAAGATCGACCGACAACGCCTTCGACATGCCTGTCGGCCCCCTCTCCGACAGACAGCTTGAATCAGATCCGCTCCGCGTCGGGGAAGGGATTTCGCGATTCAGTCAGGTCGGAGGCCGCTCTAGCGGATGCCTTCCAGCACTATTGGCCTGTTGCACGTTACTGGTCACCCTACATCGCACCTGCTCTGCTATCTCGGCCACCCTTCGTGCATTGCCTGCCCAGGTGAAGTCGCGCGAGATCGCCTCCATTCGCGCCGAAGCGCCGAGCCTATCGCGTAGCTCGGGATTACTTGCTAGGCGCATCACAGCCGCCCACAGCGCTGCCGCGTCGCCAGGCGTAAACAACAAGGCCGTCCGTTCATGGGTCAGCACCTCGCGGATGTTGGGCTGGTCCGGCGCTACGATAGCGCGCCCCGCGGCCATGTATTCGAAAACCTTGAGCGGCGAAGCGTAGGCCACGGCCGCTGGCTGCAATGCGATGTCAAATCCGGCGAGCAGTTTCGGCACGGCTTCCCGGCTGATAAGGCCAGTGAAATGCACATGTTCGCTGATGCCGAGTTCCGCCGCGATCCGTTCTAAACCTAAACGCGCCGGCCCTTCGCCGGCCACCTGCAAAACAATACGCGGCCCCATCTGCCTCTCTGCCATGGCGCGGAGTACCGCATCGAGCCCGTGCCACTCCCGCACGAAACCAATAAAGCCAAGCACGATGGTCGTTCGTTCAGCCTGCGCTGGGGGCGCCGGAGGGAAGGACGCCAAGTTGATCCCGTTGGGCACCACGACGATCCGTTCTCGCTCCACGCCCGCCGCCGCAACAATGCCGGCCAACACCTCAGTCACCGGCAGGACGCGATCGGCGCGGCGCCAGACGAAGCGTTCTGCCCAACCCGCGAGACGACGTAGCCGCAAGTTCCCGAATGCCGTGCGCTCCTGCGCCAGAGGCGAGTTCACCTCCAGTAGGAAGGGCAAGCCTAATCGGCCGGCGAGCAGCGCGCCTGCCAGGTAGAATAGGTTCGCTCGTTCGTAGAGCACATCCGGACTAAACTCCCGCGCGGCGCGTCTCAAACGGCGATAGCCCGGAATAGTGTAGGCTAGTTCCGCGAGTTCGGCTGCGAAACCCGGCAGAAGCCTGCGGACGCGCGCGATTACTTGGCTCTCGGTACCCAGCCCAGCCTCGGCATAGCCAGGCGGGCCGACGACCAGCACCTCATGCCCTGCCGAGCGCAGGGCGGCGACCAAGGATTCGAGGTGAACGCCCTGCCCATCATGCGACTGAAGGCGGTGGCTGTAGAGGATCTTCACGCAGGCATTCCTTTTGGCCCGGAATATTCATCAGTGCTGGTGGGCATACTGCAACCCGCTGATCGGAAATAGGATTCAGCTACGAACCCAGAACCCTGCGGTTTCCGGACACCATGCCCGCCGACCACCACGCTACGCTGCCCTGGCCTGCCCCCATGAGGTGGTCCGGGATGAAACTTAATGCATCGTCGGCTTGTCTGCCACGTCTGGGGTGACCCGTATGGCAGACGTAGAGTTGCCCCGCTTCCGTGGACGGTCTGCGGGTAGCGGTCAGTCCTTCATGAGCATCGTCCTCGCTTCGAATTCGATGGGCGAGAGGTAGCCCAAGGCAGAGTGGCGCCTGGTCGGGTTGTAGAAGCCCTCGATGAAATGGAACACGGCCATGGGCGCCGCGGCCTGGGGGCGGAAGCAGCGCCGGTCGAGCAGCTCGCGCTCGAGCATGGCGAAGAATGCCTCGGCCATGGCGTTGTCATATGCGTCGCTGACCGAACAGGTGGACGGGCGCACGCCGGCTTCCCGGCATCGCATTCCGAAGGCCAGCAACGTGTGTTGGCTGCCCTGATCGCTGTGATGCACGACACCAGCGGGTTTCCTGCAGGTCACCGCCATGTCGAGGGCGTCGAGGATCAGGCGCGTTCGCAGGTCCGCGGCCATCCGCCAAGCCGACGATGCGTCGGGACCAGGCATCGAACACAACGGCCAGGAACAGGAAGCCTGCGGCTGTCGGCACATAGGCGATGTCGGCGACCCACAGCAGGTTCGGCGGCGGCACCGTGAAGACGCGGCAGACGAGATCGTTGGCTGGCCTATGCGTCGGCTCGCGCCGCGTCGTGGTCGGGAAACAGCGGCGGGAGACATCGACGAACTTCACACCAGGCTCATCGAGCTCGGGCAAGATCCTATGCTTATCCTCCGGCCGACAGCGCCGCCGGCGTTTGAGGGCCGTGATGATCTCTATCCAGCCCCCATCCTTCGCCCTTACCGACACTCAAAAAAACGCCCCTAGAAGCAGAGGACAGGTCCCGCACCTCAGCAGAAGGCGGCCCTCACCGGAGGGTTACCGACAATCTCCTCTGGCTTATGCTTCTTCTGCGACATTCCAGCAGCCTCCTTCAGGCTCAAAAGCCCACTTCAGGGAGGACCACTTTTCAGGGGGCAGACCAGGTGCACGGCCGAGTTCCAGGGCGAGCTGACCAGTATCGACGCGCTCGCTGCTCGGCCCGAAGCGAGCCCGCTGGAAGCCCTTGATGATCTGCTTGAGGGTCGCGATCCGTGCCTCCGCCGCCTGCAGCGCGCCGCGCAGCATGGCGGTCTCGTCGGGCTGGTCGGAGCTCTGCGGGGCGTCGTCCAGCACGCCCAGCGTCGCTCACCGCGGGTCACTACCTCCACCACTTCGCTGCGTGCGCTCCTACGACTTCTCGTACGAGCGCTCTCAGTCTCCGCCTCGATATCCATCCACCATCCCGCCGCGTGAACAGCCGCGACAGCGCACCATCAGATGCCCACGCCGCAAGGCGGGTACTAGACGACGAATACCGATGATCGCCGCCTAGCGTGGGATGTTCAGCGACCTCGCGATCAGGCGATGATGGCGATATCCGCCGCTGTCAGCGCCGGCGCACCCGAGAGCGTCGCCAGCACCGTCGCCCCGG
>NZ_BMKW01000031.1 GCF_014644535.1 Neoroseomonas lacus | reverse complement strand
TGGATGAAGGGCTGCGCTTCGCCATCCGCGAAGGTGGCCGCACCGTCGGCGCCGGCGTCGTCGCGTCGATCACGAAGTAAGTATTTCGTCCCGCGAGGGACGGGATGGAAGGCGGCGTCCGGGAGACCGGGCGCCGCCTTCGTCGTTTCAGGCGCTTTGCCGTGCCGATGATGGCGTGAACGGGCGGGCGCGCAGGGCTGGTGCGGCAGCCGCGCCGCTGTCAGGCCCGGTTGCGTGGGCGGCGCAGCATAAGGGCGGCGCTCAGCGCCAGGAAGGCCGCGCTGATGGCCATGACCGGCGAATCCGCCGGTGCAGGCGTGACGATGGGTGGGGTAGGGAGCGCCGAGCGCGGCTGGGCCGGTTCCGCCTCCACCGGCGAGGCCTGGCGCGAGCCTTCTCGACTCGCCCAGGCGCGGGTGAATTCCGCACCGAGCAGGAAAATCAGCGCCGAATAATAGATCCAGACCAGCACCGCCGCGAGCGAGCCGGCCGCGCCGAAGCTGCCCGCGATGCCGGCGCCGCCGACATAGAGCCCGATCGCCTTCTTGCCGAGCGTGAACAGCGCGGCGGTGACCAGCGCGCCCACCGTGACGTCGCGCCAGGCAATGCGGCGGTCGGGCAGGACCTTGTAGATGGCTCCGAACAGGGCGGCGGTGAGCGCCAGGGAGACTACGCCGTTCAAGACCTCCAACAGTGCCGCGCTGCCGGGCAGCAGCCGCTGCAGCGTGGTGCCGAAGGCCGAGATCGCGGCGCTGGCGAGCAACGAGGTCAGCAGCAGGAAGCCAGTCCCCGCCACCAGCCCGATCGCCGCGGCCTTGGTGCGCAACAGGCGCGACACCGTGCCCTGCGGCGGCACCGTCGTCTTCCAGATCGCGTTCAGCGCCGATTGGATCTCGCCGAAGGTGCCGCTGGCGGTCAGCACCAGGATGCCGATGCCCAGCGCGCCGGCGAACACGCCGCGCCCGACATCGCGCGCGCCGCTGATCGCCGCCTCGATCGCGGCGGCCGCCGGCTGGCCAAGCAGGCCGCGCAGCTGGTCCTGCACCGCGCCGCGCACCGCCTCATCGCCGAACGCCGCGCCGGCGATGGCCATGGCGATGACCAATAGGGGCGACAGGGAGAACAGGGTGAAATAGGCGATGGACGCACCCCGGCTCAGGCAGTCATCGGCGATGAAGCCTTGCCCGGTATCCAGGATCACCCGCCCCAGACGCGTCCGCGTCATTGCATGTCCCTCGTGAAGGCCCGATATCGCAACGCGGGCGTATCGCGGGTGGTTGCCGTGGCGGCGCCATTCGCATGCTGTTCGGCAAAAGCCCCGTCGAGCCTCGACAGGGGGGCTAGGCTGAATTATAGACCGGCCCCTCCGCCGCGCGAGCGCGTCGAGGGGCGTAGCTCAATTGGCTAGAGCGCCGGTCTCCAAAACCGGAGGTTGGGGGTTCGAGACCCTCCGCCCCTGCCACGCCGCATCGCGACGGCAGACCCGTAGCGGCGGGGAGTGACCCTGCTGGGTTGCACTCCGCCACCATTCCTGAGGAAGCTGACTTGGCCAAGCTCGATCCGGCGCAGTTCGTCCGGGAGGTCCGACAGGAGGTTTCCAGGGTCACCTGGCCCTCCCGCAAGGAGACGCTCGTCACCACAGGGTTGGTGCTGGGCATGTCCGCGCTCGCGGCTGTCTTCTTCCTGGTGGCGGACCAGCTGATCCAGCTGGTGATGCGCCTCGCGTTCAAGATCGGCTGAGGGGGAGACGGCACCGTGGCCGAGAAGAAGTGGTACGTCGTTCATGTCTACTCGGGCTTCGAGAAGAAGATCGCCGAGCAGATCAAGCAGCAGGCCAGCCAGAAGGGCCTGGCCGACAAGTTCGACGAGGTGCTGGTCCCGACCGAGCAGATCACCGAGGTCCGCCGCGGCCAGAAGGTCGATACCGACCGGAAGTACTTCCCCGGCTACGTGCTGGTGAAGATGGAGATGACCGACGAGGCGTGGCACTTGGTGAAGGACACGCCCAAGGTCACCGGCTTCCTCGGCGCCCGGAACAAGCCGCAACCGGTCCCGGCGCGTGAGGCCGAGCGTCTGCTCCAGCAGGTGCTGGAGGGCGTCGAGAAGCCGCGCAAGCCGGCCGTGCTGTTCGAGGTGGGCGAGCAGATCCGCGTCGCCGACGGCCCCTTCACGTCGTTCAACGGCGTGGTCGAGGAAGTCGACGAGGAGAAGGGCCGCGTGAAGGTATCGGTCTCGATCTTCGGGCGTTCCACGCCGGTCGACCTCGAATACGGGCAGGTCGAGAAGCTCTGATCGCGATGGTCGATGTAGGCGACCATCGCTGAGGCTTTTTTCAACCCTCAGACGGCGGGCGCCGGCCGTCCGGCCGGCTTGCCTTCGCGCCGTCCACTATTGCGTTGGCGGCGGCTGGTGGTTTGAGCGCGGTCGCGCTTTGCGCTCGCGGATCGCGGCCGGGCCGCGATCGGGTGGATGAGGCGGCCTCGGCTCAGCGCCGCGCCAGGGCCTGTCGGCCACGATCGGTGGCGCTCACCACGCCGTCATGCAACGCGACCAGCCCAGCATCCATAGCATCCTCCCACACCGTCAGCCGCGGGCAACTCGTCCGCCAGGCATCCAGCACCTCGGCATAGGGGCGCGGCCTCTCCGCCACGAAGGCGACGAGGTCGAGGATCAGCGGTCGCAACGTCTCGGACATGGCCAACCTCCTCACGGTGCCAGCAGCAGCCAGCTACCCTGGCCGATGTAGAATGCACCCAACACGGTAACGATACGCCCGGCCCAGAGCCGATAGGTCGTGTCGCTCATCGCTTCCAGCAGCCGCTTGGCCAGCATGGTCCCAGCCATCGAGGCCAGCACCGCCATCGCCGCCAGCCACGGCTCAATCCGCCCGGGGTCAGCCACCATGGCGCCGAAATAGGCCAGTTTCAGCCCATGCCCAAAGGCCTGGCAGGCGGCCTTGGTAGCGACGATCTGCCGGCGATCCATCGCCCCACCGAGGAAATGCCGGTCGAGCAGCGGACCCGACACCCCGGTCAGCACCATCAACGACATCGAGATCGCCCCCACAATCACGCCATGTAGGGGGCGTTCCGGGTTGGGGCGGATATGCGGCGGCAGCGCCTGCGCCAGGAACGGGCTGGCCCCCAGCAGGAGCAGGGCGACGCCACGGTCCGGTACCAGCAACACCAGGGACCAGGCTCCCAGCGCGAGCAGGCAGCCGGTCACATGGGCAACCACCGGCACCGGCCGGATGTGGCGCCACCACAGCAGCGCCCGCCAGCCATTGGAGGCGATCTGCGTCACCGCGTGCAGCGCCATGGCGTCGGCGACCGGCAGCACAACCAGCAGCACGCCGATCAACACCAGCCCGCCCGCCATGCCGAACACACCCGACAACAGAGAGGTACCGACCATGGTCAGGAGCAGCGCGGTGGTCAGCATGAACGACATTGGATTGGCCTCCGGTATCGCTTCTGCACCTGTTGTGGCTGCATCACAAACAGCGTTAACTGAGGCTGAGGCCTAGTTTTCCTGATGCTGGAACCACGCCGCCTACCGCCGCTGAACGGCATCCGTGCCTTCGAGGCTGCGGCGCGCACCGGCGCCTTCACCGCGGCGGCGGCCGAGCTGAACGTCACCCCCGCCGCGGTCAGCCGCCTGGTCCGGCTGCTGGAACAGCGCCTGGGCGTCGTCCTGTTCGACCGCCACGCCAATCGCCTGACCCCGACCCAGGCCGGGGAGGCCTTCCGCGCCGGGCTGACCCCCCTGTTGGACCGCCTCGCGCGGCTGACCGCCGAGGTGGTGGCGAGCGCCGGCGCCCAGGTGTTGACCGTCGGCGCCGGACCGAGCTTCGCGGTGCGCTGGCTGATCCCCCGCCTCGCCGACTTCACCCGCCGTCATCCAGGGATCGAGGTGCGCATCGCCACCGGCGGCGCCGCCGCACCCTTCGCCGAGGGCTGGAGCTGCGGCATCCGTCTCGGCAATGGCAACTGGCCGGGGCTGGTTGCCGAACCCCTGGTCGCTGCCGACCTGTTGCCGGTCTGCACCCCCGCCGTTGCCACGCGGCTGCGCGGGCCGGCGGACCTGCTGCCTGCTACCTTGCTGCGCGTCGCGCATGCGCCCGGGGACTGGCCGCGCTGGGCCGAGGCTGCCGGTGTCCCGGCGCTGCGGGCGGCCGGGCCGGTCTTCGATTTCTACGGCCAGGCACAGCAGGCCGCGGCCGATGGCG
Source organism: Neoroseomonas lacus (assembly GCF_014644535.1). GTDB lineage: Bacteria > Pseudomonadota > Alphaproteobacteria > Acetobacterales > Acetobacteraceae > Neoroseomonas > Neoroseomonas lacus. The sequence continues at coordinate 13,933 of NZ_BMKW01000031.1, read as the reverse complement.
TGGGCATCGCCATGGGTATCCGGCCCTATGTGGATGACGACCTGGCGGCGGGGCGGCTGGTCGCGCCCTTTGCCGTCTCGGTCCCGAAAGGCGGGGGATGGTATCTGGTCCATCGGCCCGGGCGGGCGGCGGAACCGGCATTGGCGGCGTTCCGCGGCTGGATTCTGGCCGCTGCGGCCTTGGGGCGTGGCACAACCGGGACGGTGAGGGGACATACGGCGCCGCCACCGTGACACAAGAAGGCCCCGGCGCGCTGCGCGGATGAAGAAACCAGAGGCTCAGGACGGCACGAAGATTGGCTTCTACGCCGAGGACGTCGCCGCCACACGCCGCGTCGTCCCACGCGGTCGCCGTATCGGCACGGTTCGCAGCGCGGCGGCACCGAGCCCGGCGATCCCGACCCATACTGCCGGCCGGAAGCCGAAGGTGATGTCGAGATTGGCTTCCAGCACGCGCCACGGGTCGATGCCAGTGGCGAGGCCATACCAGGCGAATTCGATCCCGACCGTCGCCACGGCCGACCCGACGGCCAGCCCCAGCAGCGCGGGCAGCCTCGGCGCCCCGCCCTCGGGCGCGATCATCCGGTACCCCATGAGCCAGACATAAAGCCCGGCCATCAGCATCGGTTCGGTCACATCCGCCTTGGACTGCAGGGTGAAATGCACCACGGCTAGCAGCGCGATCGGGTGAATCAGCCAATGCAGCCGCCGCCAGGCCCGCCCGCCCAGCCGGCGCAGCATGCCATCCGTCGAGGTCGCCGCCAGCGCGCCCAGGCCGAACAGCGCCACGAAGCCGATGGTCAGGTAGAAGCGCAGCACGATCTCGCTGACCACCTTGGCCCAGTCGAACTTCAGGTCCCCGGCATAGATGCCCAGGTGCAACAGGGCATAGGCGAAGCCGGCGAGGCCGATCATCCGGCGCAGCTCGCCGATGCGCGCCTGGCGCAGTATCTGTCGTGCCGGGGTGACAGCGAGGGAGAGCAGCAGCAGCCGGATCGTCCAGGTGCCGCTGTCGCGTGTCGCCTCCTGCCAGGGTTTGGGGCCGAGGGCGCCCTGCCAGGCGGCCTCGGCCAACAGGATGGCGGGGACAAACAGGGCGATGAAGGTCAGCGCCTTGAGTGGGGCAAAGGCACCGTTGCGGTCGCGCCAGGGCATGCGGATCGGCTCTCCGAGGATGCTACCTATACGTTGGGGCGGGGCGCGCGGTTAGCATCAGGGCGTCACGAGGCAACGCCGCCCCCTCTATCCCCGCCGGGGTGGCCGGGCTACCCCCGACCCCACCGATGGTTCGGCAGCCCTCCGCACGACCGCGTACCCGTTCCACCTTCGCCGTCCCGGCATCGCATCATCCACCTGCGCACCAGCCCAACCCGCGGTTTCCAAAGGCCTCGGGCCTTTGGTGGGGGCGTGAGGCGCTGCCTCACGCGGAGGGGGCAACACCCTCTCTGGTCACACCGCCCCAAAACTCCCTCTGGACATCCCACCCCGTCCCGGCTAAAGGCCCGCGCTCGTCGACCGGCCGGGGGTTGTTCCCCGGCCTTCGGCGTTTCAGGGAACGCGGGAGATCGCCTTCGGGTGGTCGCAGGCACCGCGGGCCTCTGACTTGGACAGAGGACGACACAGTGGCGAAGAAGATCGCAGGCTACATCAAGCTGCAGATCCCGGCTGGCAAGGCGAATCCGTCGCCGCCGGTAGGCCCGGCGCTCGGTCAGCGCGGCCTGAACATCATGCAGTTCGTGAAGGAATTCAACGCGGCGACGCAGCAGATGGAGCCCGGCACCCCGACGCCGGTCGTCATCACCGCGTATACCGACCGCACCTTCTCCTTCATCACCAAGACGCCGCCGAACACCTATTTCCTGCTCAAGGCCGCCAAGCTCGAAAAGGGCAGCACGACGCCGGGCAAGTCGGCCTCGATCGGCCGCGTGACCAAGTCGCAGCTCGCCGAGATCGCCGCGACCAAGATGAAGCACATGAACGCGAACGACGTGGACGCGGCCGTGCGGATGCTCGCGGGTTCCGCGCGCTCCATGGGCCTCACAGTGGTGGAGGGCTGATTCATGGCCAAGCAGGGCAAGCGCCTCAAGGCGATCTACGCCGGTTTCGACCGTGAGCAGGCCTATGCACTGACCGAGGCGCTGAAGATCGCCAAGGCCAATGCGAAGGCGAAGTTCGACGAGTCGATTGAGATCTCGATGAACCTCGGCATCGACCCGCGCCACGCCGACCAGATGGTCCGCGGCGTGGTCGGCCTGCCGAACGGCACCGGCAAGACGGTTCGCGTCGGCGTCTTCGCCCGCGGCCCGAAGGCCGAGGAAGCGCTGGCCGCCGGCGCCGACGTGGTCGGTGCGGACGACCTCGCCGCGCTGGTGCAGGAAGGCAAGATCGAGTTCGATCGCTGCATCGCGACCCCGGACATGATGGGTCTGGTGGGCCGCCTCGGTAAGGTGCTCGGCCCGCGCGGCCTGATGCCGAACCCGAAGCTCGGCACCGTGACCATGGATGTGAAGGGCGCCGTGACCGCCGCCAAGGCTGGCCAGGTCGAGTTCCGCGCCGAGAAGGCCGGCATCGTGCATGCCGGCATCGGCAAGGCTTCCTTCGGTGAGGACGCGCTGCTGGCCAATGCGCGCGCCTTCATCGACGCGATCCAGCGCGCCCGCCCCGCCGGGGCCAAGGGCACCTATGTGAAGAAGGCGGCGGTGTCGTCCTCCATGGGCCCGGGCGTGAAGGTGGACGTCGCCAGCCTTTCGGCCGGCGGCTGACGAAATACGCCCGTCCTTCGGGGCGGGCGGGCAGGGAGCGGCCTTCGGGTCGGTCCTGATACCTGTCGGAGACCTCCTGCGGCCCTTCGGGGCCTTGATCCGGCTTCGGCCGAGCAGGGGAGAGACGGTGTGCCACAGTGATGTTGCCCGGGATGCGTCCCGGGTGGCTTGACTTGGTGTTCCGGCCTGACAGGCGAACCGGGGTGTGCGGCTTCCTGCCGCCCGCCCCCGAGTGAACCGGCCGGAGCCCTTCCAGAAGGTTTCGGCCACCGACGGAGACGTGGAGTGGACCGTACGGAGAAGCGTGAGTTCGTCGCTTCGCTGGCGACCGTCTTCGCAGAGACCTCCTTCGTGCTCGTGGCCCAGAACAAGGGGCTGACGGTCGCGGATGTGAGCGAACTGCGTCGCCGGATGCGCGCAGCGGGTGCGTCGTACAAGGTCGCGAAGAACCGCCTGGCCACCCTCGCCCTCGAAGGCACCCGTTTCCAGGGCGTTGCGCCGCTGCTGAAGGGTCCGACCGCCATTGCGTGGTCGACGGATCCGGTGGCCGTGGCAAAGACCGCCGTGGAGTTCGCCAAGACGAACGACAAGTTCGTTGTCCTGGGCGGCGCGCTCGGTACCCAGAACCTCGATGCCACCGGCATCAAGGCGCTGGCCGAGCTGCCGTCCCTGGAGACGCTGCGGGCGCAGCTGGTTGGTCTGATCCAGACCCCGGCCACGCGCATCGCCGGCATCCTCCAGGCCCCTGGTGGGCAGGTGGCACGGGTCCTTTCGGCTTACGCCAAGAAGGACGAGGCCCAGGCGGCCTGAGGGCCGCAGGAACCCTCCCCCCGACCCCCGGCACCATCATGTTGCCGGGAAAAGTCACGGGGGAGTTGCACAACCTAAGTCAAGCCATTAGATCGAGGAGCATTCAATCATGGCCGATCTCGCGAAGCTGGTGGACGAGCTGTCCGCCCTGACCGTCCTGGAGGCCGCCGAGCTCTCCAAGATGCTTGAGGAGAAGTGGGGCGTTTCCGCCGCCGCGCCGGTGGCGGCTGCCGCCGCTGCGCCGGCTGCGGCTGCCGCCCCGGCGGAAGTCCAGACCGAGTTCACCGTGATCCTTGCCGCCGCCGGCGACAAGAAGATCAACGTGATCAAGGAGATCCGCACCATCACCGGCCTGGGCCTGAAGGAAGCCAAGGATCTGGTCGAGGGCGCCCCGAAGACCGTCAAGGAAGGCGTGTCCAAGGACGAAGCGGACAAGATCAAGAAGGTGCTGGAAGAAAACGGCGCCAAGGTCGAGGTCAAGTGATCTCGCCCTCCGTCCCCGTCCGGCAACGGGCGGGGATGGGGGACCAGTACGATCGGGTACGGGTGGGGTTGCCGGAAGGGTCCGGCAATGCCGCCCGTTCCTGCGTTGCCAGACCAGGCGGCGCGAATTCGACCCCAGCTGGCCGGGGTTTACGGGCCGGGAATGAAGGGAAGCAGGACAGGCATGAACGCTATCACGAAGTCGTTCACGGGGCGCAAGCGGATCCGCAAGAGCTTCGGGCGTCTCCCCGAAGTGGCACCGATGCCGAACCTCATCGACGTGCAGCGGGCTTCCTATGAAGCCTTCCTGCAGATGGAGGTGAGCCCGGACAGCCGGATGCATGCCGGTCTCCAGGAGGTCTTCAAGTCTGTCTTCCCGATCGACGATTTCGCCGGGCGTGGCCGCCTGGAGTTCGTGCAGTACGAGCTCGAAGAGCCGAAATACGATGTCGAGGAATGCATCCAGCGCGGGCTGACCTTCGCCGCGCCGCTGAAGGTGCGCCTGCGTCTCATCGTGTGGGACGTGGATGAGGACACCGGCAGCCGGTCCGTCCGCGACATCAAGGAGCAGGACGTCTACATGGGCGACATGCCCCTGATGACGGACAACGGCACCTTCATCATCAACGGCACCGAGCGCGTCATCGTCTCGCAGATGCACCGCAGCCCGGGCGTGTTCTTCGACCACGACAAGGGCAAGACGCACAGCAGCGGCAAGTACCTGTTCGCCGCGCGCGTCATCCCGTATCGCGGGTCCTGGCTCGACTTCGAATTCGACGCCAAGGACATCTGCTACGTCCGCATCGACCGCAAGCGCAAGCTGCCGACCACGACCCTGCTGCTGGCGCTCGACAGCGACCGCACCGAGGGGCTGCGCGCCGATGCCGCCGCCGCCGGGCGTGAGCTGGAGCCGAACGAGATCCGCGGCATGGATGCCGAGGAAATCCTCAACCAGTTCTACGGCCAGGTGGTGTTCAGCCGCGGCCCGAAGGGCTGGAGCCGCGCCTTCGACCCCGACGCCTTCCGCGGCGTGAAGCTGATCGAGCCGCTGATCGACGCCCGCACCGGCCTCGTCGTCGCCGACAAGGACGCCAAGCTGACGCCGCGTTCGGCCCGCAAGATCGCCGAGGCCGGCACCACCGAGGTGCTGGTCGGCCGCGCCGACCTGCTCGGCCGCTTCGTCGCCGAGGACATGGTCGACCTGACCTCGGGTGAGATCTGGGCCGAGGCCGGCGATGAGCTGACCGAACCGCGCCTCGCCGCGATCGAGGCGGCCGGCGTCAACCGCCTGCCGACGCTGGCGATCGACCAATCCGTGGGTCCGTGGATCCGCAACACGCTGGCGGTGGACAAGAACACCAATCGCGATGAAGCGCTGATGGACATCTACCGGGTGATGCGCCCGGGCGAGCCGCCGACGCCGGAGACTGCCGAGACCCTGTTCAAGGGCCTGTTCTTCGACGGCGAGCGCTATGACCTCTCGGCCGTCGGCCGGGTGAAGATGAACATGCGCCTTGGCTTCTCCGCCGAGGAAGTGCCCGACCACATCCGCACCCTGCGCAAGCAGGACATCGTGGCGGCGCTGCGCGTGCTGCTCGACCTGAAGGACGGGCGCGGCCAGATCGACGACATCGACAATCTCGGCAATCGCCGGGTGCGTTCGGTCGGCGAGCTGATGGAAAACCAGTACCGCGTCGGGCTGCTGCGCATGGAGCGCGCGATCAAGGAGCGCATGGGGTCGGTCGATATCGACACCGTCATGCCGCATGACCTGATCAACGCAAAGCCTGCCGCCGCGGCTGTGCGCGAGTTCTTCGGCTCCTCGCAGCTGTCGCAGTTCATGGACCAGACCAATCCGCTGTCGGAAGTGACGCATAAGCGTCGCCTCTCGGCGCTTGGCCCGGGCGGTCTGACGCGCGAGCGCGCCGGCTTCGAGGTGCGCGACGTGCACCCGACGCATTACGGCCGCATCTGCCCGATCGAGACACCGGAAGGCCCGAACATCGGCCTGATCAACTCGCTGGCGACCTTCGCCAAGGTGAACAAGTACGGCTTCATCGAGACGCCGTATCGCCTGGTGAAGGACGGCCAGATCGTCGGCGAGCCGCGCTACCTCTCCGCCATGGAGGAGGAGCGCCTCGTCGTCGCCCAGGCCGATGCCAATGTCGATGTGGACGGCACCTTCAAGGACGAGCTGGTCTCGGTGCGCCAGAGCGGCGACTTCCGTCTGGTGAAGCCCGAGGAAGTGACGGCGATCGACGTCTCGCCGAAGCAGCTCGTCTCCGTCGCCGCGGCGCTGATCCCGTTCCTCGAGAACGACGACGCGAACCGCGCGCTGATGGGCTCGAACATGATGCGTCAGGCGGTGCCGCTGGTCCGCGCCGATGCCCCGCTCGTGGGCACCGGTATGGAAGCCGCGGTGGCGCGTGACTCGGGCGCGACCATCGTCGCCAAGCGCGACGGCGTGATCGACAGCATCGACGGCGCGCGCATCGTGGTGCGTGCGACCGGCGATGACGGAACGACGCGTGGTGTCGACATCTACCGGCTGCGCAAGTTCATGCGCTCGAACCAGTCGACCTGCATCAACCAGCGTCCGCTGGTGAAGGTGGGCAACAAGGTGCAGGCCGGCGACATCATCGCTGACGGCCCGTCCACCGAGCTGGGTGAACTGGCGCTGGGGCGGAACGTTCTCGTCGCCTTCATGCCCTGGAATGGCTACAACTTTGAAGATTCGATCCTGATCAGCGAGCGTATCGCCAAGGACGACGTCTTCACCTCGATCCACATCGAGGAATTCGAAGTCATGGCCCGCGACACCAAGCTCGGCCAGGAGGAAATCACCCGCGACATCCCGAATGTCGGTGAGGAGGCGCTGCGCAACCTCGACGAGGCGGGCATCGTCTACATCGGCGCCGAGGTGAACCCGGGCGACATCCTGATCGGCAAGGTGACGCCGAAGGGCGAAAGCCCGATGACGCCGGAGGAGAAGCTGCTCCGCGCCATCTTCGGCGAGAAGGCCTCCGACGTGCGCGACACGTCGCTGAAGCTGCCGCCGGGCGTGGCCGGCACGATCGTCGATGTTCGCGTCTTCTCCCGCCGCGGCGTTGACAAGGATGAGCGCGCCATGGCGATCGAGCGGTCGGAGATCGAGCGTCTCGCCAAGGACCGCGACGACGAGAAGGCCATCCAGGAGCGTTCCTTCTATTCCCGTCTGCGCGAGCGGATGCTGAACAAGAAGGCCGCTGGCGGCTTCAAGGGCGTGAAGTCGGGCACGGTCATCGACGATGCGCTGCTGGACCAGTACGCCAAGGCGACGTGGCGCCAGATCGGTGTCGCCGACGATGCGGCGATGGCCGAGATCGAGGCGCTGAAGCGCGAATTCGACGCCGCGGTGGAGAAGCTGCAGAAGCGCTTCGAATCCAAGGTGGAGAAGCTGCAGCGCGGCGATGAGCTTCCGCCCGGCGTGATGAAGATGGTCAAGGTCTTCGTCGCGGTGAAGCGCAAGCTGCAGCCGGGCGACAAGATGGCCGGCCGTCACGGCAACAAGGGTGTCGTCTCCCGCGTCGTCCCGTCCGAGGACATGCCGTTCCTCGAGGACGGCCAGCCGGTGGACATCGTGCTGAACCCGCTCGGCGTGCCGTCGCGCATGAATGTCGGTCAGATCCTCGAGACCCATCTGGGCTGGGCCTGCGCGAGCCTCGGCAAGCAAATCGGCGAGCTGGTGGAGGAGTATCGCCATCGCGGTGCCCGTCGCACCGAGCTCGAGGCGAAGCTGAAGGATGTCTACGGCGACGAGATCTTCGACCGTGACATCGCACCCATGAGCGACGAGCAGCTGGTGGAGCTCGGCGAGAACCTGCGCAAGGGCGTGCCCATCGCGACGCCGGTCTTCGACGGCGCGCGCATGGCGGATATCGAAGGCATGCTGACCAAGGCGGGCCTCGATACCTCGGGCCAGGTCTGGCTGCATGACGGGCGCACCGGCGAGAAGTTCGAGCGCAAGGTGACTGTCGGCTACATCTACATGCTGAAGCTGCACCACCTGGTGGACGACAAGATCCACGCGCGCTCGATCGGCCCCTACTCGCTGGTCACTCAGCAGCCGTTGGGCGGCAAGGCACAGTTCGGCGGACAGCGCTTCGGCGAAATGGAGGTCTGGGCGCTCGAGGCTTACGGCGCCGCCTATACGTTGCAGGAGATGCTGACGGTGAAGTCGGACGACGTGTCGGGCCGCACCAAGGTCTATGAGGCGATCGTCCGCGACCAGGACAATTTCGAAGCCGGCATTCCGGAATCCTTCAACGTGCTGGTGAAGGAACTGAAGTCGCTCGGCCTCAACGTCGATCTGGAGAATCGCCCGGCGTGATGCGCCGGCGCTCCTATCCTTTCGAAACGCTCAGCCGCCGTGGGTCCTCCACGGCGGCGGTCTCACTGATGAGGACCGCATGAACGAGCTGATGAAGATCCTGGGCCAGACCGGCCAGGCCGCCACCTTCGACCAGATCAAGATCACGATCGCTTCCCCCGAGCAGATCCGGTCCTGGTCCTATGGCGAGATCAAGAAGCCCGAGACCATCAACTACCGCACCTTCAAGCCGGAGCGGGATGGGCTGTTCTGCGCGCGCATCTTTGGTCCGATCAAGGACTACGAGTGCCTGTGCGGCAAGTACAAGCGGATGAAGTTCCGCGGCATCATCTGCGAGAAGTGCGGCGTCGAGGTCACGCTGGCCAAGGTGCGCCGTGAGCGCATGGGCCATATCGAGCTGGCCTCGCCGGTCGCCCACATCTGGTTCCTGAAGTCGCTGCCGAGCCGCGTCGGCCTGATGGTCGATATGACTCTGAAGGAGCTGGAGAAGGTCCTGTACTTCGAGTCCTACGTGGTGCTCGAGCCCGGCCTGACCGACCTCAAGCTGCATCAGCTGCTGAACGAAGATCAGTACCAGCAGAAGATGGACGAGTTCGGCGAAGACGCCTTCTCGGTCGGCATCGGCGCGGAAGCCGTGAAGCAGATGCTCGGTGGCATCGACCTTCAGGGCGAAGGCGTGAAGCTGCGCGGTGAGCTGAAGGAGACCACCTCCGAGGCGAAGCGCAAGAAGCTCGTGAAGCGCCTGAAGCTCATCGAGAGCTTCGGCGAATCCGGTGCGCATCCGCAGTGGATGATCCTGGACGTCGTGCCGGTCATCCCGCCCGAGCTGCGTCCGCTGGTGCCGCTGGACGGTGGCCGCTTCGCGACCTCCGACCTGAACGACCTGTATCGCCGCGTTATCAACCGCAACAACCGCCTGAAGCGCCTGATCGAGCTGCGCGCGCCGGACATCATCGTGCGCAACGAGAAGCGCATGCTGCAGGAATCGGTCGATGCGCTGTTCGACAACGGCCGTCGCGGCCGCGCCATCACGGGGGCCAACAAGCGTCCGCTGAAGTCGCTGTCCGACATGCTGAAGGGCAAGCAAGGCCGCTTCCGGCAGAACCTGCTCGGCAAGCGCGTCGACTATTCGGGCCGTTCGGTCATCGTCGTCGGGCCGGAGCTGAAGCTCCACCAGTGCGGCCTGCCGAAGAAGATGGCGCTCGAGCTGTTCAAGCCGTTCATCTACTCGAAGCTCGAGAAGTATGGCCACGCCACCACCATCAAGGCCGCGAAGCGGATGGTGGAGAAGGAGCGTCCCGAGGTGTGGGACATCCTCGAGGAAGTGATCCGCGAGCACCCGGTCATGCTGAACCGGGCGCCGACGCTGCATCGACTCGGCATCCAGGCCTTCGAGCCCGTGCTGATCGAAGGCAAGGCGATCCAGCTGCATCCGCTGGTCTGCACCGCCTTCAACGCGGACTTCGACGGCGACCAGATGGCCGTGCACGTCCCGCTGAGCCTTGAGGCCCAGCTGGAAGCGCGCGTGCTGATGATGTCGACCAACAACATCCTCAGCCCGGCGAACGGCAAGCCGATCATCGTGCCGTCGCAGGACATCGTGCTCGGGCTGTACTACCTCAGCCTGGAGACGCCTGAGTTCGTCGCCACCGAGGAAAAGGGGACCCCGGTCTTCGCCTCGGTCGGTGAGATCGAGCAGGCGCTCGAAGCCGGCGCGATCACGCTGCACAGCAAGATCCGGGCGCGCCGCCGCGTGATGAATGCCGAGGGCGAGGTGATCACCGAACGTCCGGTGACGACCGCCGGGCGCATGATGATCGGTGCTCTGCTGCCGCTGCATCCGCAGCTGCAGTACAGCCTGGTCAACCGCATGCTGACGAAGAAGAACGTCTCCGACGTGATCGACGCGGTGTATCGCCACTGCGGTCAGAAGGAGAGCGTGATCTTTGCCGACCGCCTGATGGGCCTTGGCTTCAAGCAGGCGGCGAAGGCCGGCATTTCGTTCGGCAAGGACGACATGGTCGTGCCGGACACCAAGGTCGCCTCCATCGCCAAGACCAAGGACGAGGTGAAGGAGTTCGAGCAGCAGTATCTCGATGGCCTCATCACCGCCGGCGAACGCTACAACAAGGTGGTCGACGCCTGGTCGCGCTGCACGGATGAAGTCGCGGGCGCGATGATGAAGGAGATCCAGAAGCAGGAGATCGGTCGTCCGACCAACTCCGTCTGGATGATGTCGCATTCCGGCGCGCGTGGTTCGCCCGCGCAGATGCGTCAGCTTGCCGGCATGCGCGGCCTGATGGCCAAGCCGTCGGGCGAGATCATCGAGCAGCCGATCATCGCGAACTTCAAGGAGGGCCTGTCCGTCCTTGAGTACTTCAACTCCACCCACGGCGCCCGCAAGGGTCTCGCGGATACGGCGCTGAAGACCGCGAACTCCGGCTACCTCACGCGGCGTCTCGTCGACGTGGCGCAGGACTGCATCATCGTCGAGCAGGATTGCGGCACCGAGCGTGGCCTGACCGTGGGAGCGGCGATGGATGGTGCGGAGGTCGTTTCCTCGCTCTCCGAGCGAATCCTCGGCCGTACCTCGCAGGAGGATGTGTCGGATCCGGGCACTGGCGAGCTCATCGTCAGCCGCAACGAGCTGATCGACGAGGTCGCCGCGGAGCGTATCGAGAAGTCCGGCGTGGAGCAGGTGAAGATCCGCTCCGTACTGACCTGCGATGCCCGCCAGGGCGTGTGCGGCCGATGCTATGGCCGTGACCTCGCGCGCGGCACGCCAGTCAACATGGGTGAGGCTGTCGGCGTCATTGCCGCGCAGTCCATCGGTGAACCGGGCACGCAGCTGACCATGCGTACCTTCCACATTGGCGGTGCGGCGCAGCGTGGCGCCGAGCAGTCGGCGGTGGAGGCGTCGGGCGACGGCCACATCAAGGTGCTCAACCGCGTGGTGGTGGCGAACAGCCAGAACCATCCGATCGTGATGTCGCGTAACTGCGAGATCATCCTGATCGACGCGATGGGCCGGGAGCGTACACGCCAGCGCGTGCCTTACGGTGCTCGCCTGTTGACCGAGGATGGGGCGACCGTGACCCGCGGCCAGAAGCTGGCCGAATGGGATCCGTTCACCCTGCCGATCATCACCGAGCGCAACGGACGTGTGGAATTCTCCGACCTGATCGAGAACGTCACCCTGGTGGATCGCCAGGACGACGTGACCGGCCTGTCCTTCAAGGAGGTCGTCGAATACAAGGCACCGGGCAAGGCCGCCGACCTGCGGCCGCGCCTGATCCTGCGCGACGAGAAGAACAACGTCGTCAAGCGCGAGAACGGGACGGAGGCGATCTACTTCCTCACCCCCGGCACGATTCTCTCGATCGACAACAGCGCCGTGGTGGCGGCCGGCGACGTGCTCGCCCGGCTGCCGCGCGAATCGTCCAAGACCCGCGACATCACCGGCGGTCTGCCGCGAGTCGCGGAATTGTTCGAGGCGCGGCGCCCGAAGGACCACGCGATCATCAGCGAGATCGATGGCCGCGTTGAATTCGGCAAGGACTACAAGGCGAAGCGTCGCATCCTGGTGGTGCCGGAGCAGGTGGGCGACGAGACCCCGGTCGCGCGCGAATACCTGGTGCCGAAGGGCAAGCACGTCTCGGTGCAGGAAGGCGACTACGTGAAGCGCGGCGACCCGTTGGTCGACGGGCCGCGCGTGCCACACGACATCCTGCGGGTGCTGGGCGTCGAGAAGCTCGCCGACTACCTCGTTGAGCAGATCCAGGAGGTCTATCGACTCCAGGGCGTGAAGATCAACGACAAGCACATCGAGGTCATCGTCCGGCAGATGCTGCAGAAGGTGGAGGTCACCGATCCGGGCGACACCACCTACCTGATCGGCGAGCAGGTGGACCGCATCGAGTTCGAGATCGAGAACGAGACGCGAGTCGCCGCCAAGGAACGCCCGGCGGTTGCCGAGCCAGTGCTGCAGGGCATCACCAAGGCGTCGCTGCAGACGACCTCCTTCATCTCCGCCGCCTCCTTCCAGGAGACGACGCGGGTGCTGACGGAGGCCGCCACGGCGGGCAAGGTGGACTACCTGGCGGGCCTCAAGGAGAACGTGATCGTCGGGCGTCTGATCCCGGCCGGCACGGGCTCCGTGATGAACCGCCTGCGGGCCCTCGCGGCGCAGCGGGACAAGGGGCGGCTGCCGTCCCAGGCCCCGGCGTTGCCAGAGCCCCACGCGGCCGAATAAGCCGCTCAGGGCTCATGAAATCGGGGCCGGCCTTCGCAAGGGGCCGGCCCTTTTTCATGCTTGCGGCGGGTTTGGCGCGAATCAGCCGTTCATGTGCTTGACTCATTGGGGGGTGCCGCGTAGATAGCGGCCCCTCGGCAGGGTTCCGGAGACGGCGCCCTGTCAGGTTTTGGTCCAAAACACTGCGCAGCCGGCGCCGCCCCGATACTCAGGGGCTGAGGCCGGCAGCGGGACAAATGCCCGGAAGGCGCGCTCATGCGCGCGTGCCGGGCGGTTCTGCTTTATGGCGTGGTCGTAGAGACACGATGGTTACGAAGGGGCGTCATGCCGACGATCAACCAGCTCATCGCCAAGGGGCGTGAGACGAAGCCGGCCCGGAACAAGGTTCCGGCACTGAAGGGCAGCCCGCAGAAGCGCGGTGTCTGCACGCGCGTCTACACGACCACGCCGAAGAAGCCGAACTCGGCCCTTCGTAAGGTTGCCAAGGTGCGCCTGACGAACGGCTTCGAGGTCGTCAGCTACATCCCCGGCGAGGGCCACAATCCGCGTGAAGGATCTTCCGGGCGTCCGCTACCACATCCTGCGCGGCGTGCTCGACACCCAGGGCATCGCCAAGCGCCGCCAGCGCCGTTCGCTCTATGGCGCGAAGCGGCCGAAGTGAGGCACTGAGAGATGTCCCGTCGTCACAGCGCCGAAAAGCGCGAAGTTCTGCCCGATCCGAAGTTCGGTGATCTCGTCCTGAGCCGTTTCATGAACGTGCTCATGTATGACGGTAAGAAGAGCACCGCCGAGCGGATCGTCTATGCCGCCATGGACACGCTGAAGAAGCGCGGTGGCCCGAACAGCGACCCGCTGCGCGTGTTCCACGAAGCCATGGACAACGTGAAGCCGGCCGTCGAGGTCCGCAGCCGTCGCGTTGGTGGCGCGACCTATCAGGTGCCGGTGGAAGTTCGCCCCGAGCGCCGCCAGGCGCTGGCGATTCGCTGGCTCATCGAGTCCGCCCGCAAGCGCGGCGAGCACACGATGGAAGAACGCCTCTCCGGCGAGCTGATGGACGCGGCTAACAACCGCGGCTCGGCTGTCAAGAAGCGCGAAGACACGCACCGGATGGCCGAAGCCAACAAGGCCTTCAGCCACTACCGCTGGTAACGAAACCCCGTTCGGGAATTACGACGATGGCGAAGGCGAAATTCGAGCGGAACAAGCCGCACTGCAACATTGGCACGATTGGGCATGTGGACCATGGCAAGACGTCGCT
>NZ_BMKW01000030.1 GCF_014644535.1 Neoroseomonas lacus | reverse complement strand
GATCGCGGCAATCGCCTCCCATTTGAACGCGTCGGGAAAACTCCGACGCCGTTTCACGCCACCTACCATCGTCACCTCCTGGCCCTTCAGCCTATCAAAGGTGTCCGTTCAGGCGGGGCAGGCCCACGGCGCTGCCTGGTCTATGCGCGCTACTCGACTGACAACCAGCGCGAGGCCTCGATCGAGGACCAACTGCGGGTCTGCGCGGCCCGCGCCGAGCGTGAGCGCTGGTCGGTCGTCGGCACTCACTCCGACGCCGCCATCTCGGGGGCGACCACGCTGCGCCCCGGCTATCAGGCGCTGCTCGAGGCGATCCGCCAGGGCAAGGCCAACATCGTGCTGGCGGAGAGCCTCGACCGGTTCTCGCGCGACCTCGAGCACGTGGCCGCGTTCCACAAGCTGTCGATCTTTGCCGGTGTGCAGATCGTCACTCTCGCTGAGGGTGAGATCTCCGAGCTGCATGTCGGGCTCAAGGGCACCACGGGAGCGCTCTACCCCAAGGACTTGGCGCAAAAGACCCACCGCGGGCTCGAGGGGCGCGCCCGCCAGGGGTTCGGCACCGGGCGGTTGGCCTACGGCTATCGGGCGGTGCGCCAGTTCGATCCCGACGGCGAGCCGGTGCGCGGATTGCGCGATGTGGACGAGGACTGCGCCGTCGTGGTGCGGCGGATCTTTCGCGACTATGTCGGCGGCGCCAGCCCCTTGGCCATCGCCCGCGCGCTCAACGCCGAGTCGATCCCCGGCCCCGATGGCCGGCCCTGGCATGACTGGACGATCCGCGGCCGGCCGGGTCGGGAGAACGGCCTGCTGCGCAACCCGCTCTATGCCGGGCTCCAGGTCTGGAACCGCATCACCCGCCGGCGTGATCCGGTTCGGGGCGGGTCGGTGGTCCGCGCCCATACCAAGGAGGCCATCGTCGAGACGTCGGTTCCCGCGCTGCGGATCGTCGATGACGAGCTGTGGCAGCAGGCCCAGCGGCGATTGGCGGCGGAAGCGTCGCCCGCCACGCAGAACCGCGGCAACACCTTCTGGGACCGCCGGAGGCTGAAGCACCTGTTGAGCGGCAAGGTGTTCTGCGGCTGCTGCGGTCGGGCGTTCTCGGCGGTCGGGCAGGGCTACCTGGCTTGTCTCGCCGCCCGCAACCGGCAGGGCTGCCCCAACCGCCGCACGGTCCGTCGATCGACGCTCGAGGCGCTGGTCACCGTCACGCCGACGCCGACGAATACGACCAGCGACTCGATCGTCACGACAAGCAAGGCTGTCAAGGAATAGCTGCGCGCCCTGTTGATCGGTTGTGCGGATGGTGCCGCGCGTATGGCCACGAAGGTCGCAAAAATGCGTCGCGCCGAAGTCGTGACGGCAGATTCGGCGCATGGCCGACTGCCGACATCCACGAGTCACCCCTCCGCCGGAGACGGGCTGCTCACCGACCGACCAGGCGCATCGCGCCGGGTCCGATGATGCGCGCTCCGACGCCGAGGACCTGCTGCGTGCCCTGACCCGCGCCCTGGCGCGGCAGGCCGCGCGTGACGCGTGGGCAAAGGCGGTCGGCCGCCACCCGATCTCGGAGACCTCATCATGACTGCATCGACCCCGCCGCGGCGGGGCGCGCCCGCCCGCCCGCCCGCCAAGCTGCTGACCATCCGGCAGACCGCCGAGATCCTCTCGGTCTGCGACAAGACCGTCCGCCGCCTGATCGCCGCGGAGGTGCTCCGCGCCCTGCGTGTTGGCCGCTCGCTCCGCGTCTCCGAGGCCGACCTGCAGGTCTACCTGGCCCGCTGCCGGGAGGGCGACACGCATGTCCGCTGAAGTCCATGTAATTCCAGCACTTCAGGGGCCGTCGTGACTGCGGCCGGCTCGTCTTTCACTACGTTATCAATGACGCGCAATCACTTTTGTTCACCCGGAACCAGACCAGTCCCAAGGAGCCTATCGATGTCAACTTATGGGTATTTCCGGAGCGCAGCGGAGAGTGGCACATTCCCGACCCTGGCGGAACTGCGGGCGTGCTTCCTCGCCGACGAGGTCCTGCCCGAACTCCGCCGCCAGGAATGGTCGTCGGCGTTTCGCTCCCTCGCCAAGGGCCTTGGCCAGCCATTGGAGGTGATCTCTTCCGATCCGATGGTCCTCCGCCGCCTCCTGCATGGCGTGACCCCGGCCATGGCGGGCTTCCGCCCCGGCCGCTGGCGCAACGTCCTTTCCCTGGTCACCTCTGCCCTGACCCATCTTGGCATCATCCAGGTGCAGAGCCGCATCGCCACCGCCCCGTCGGCTGAATGGCAGACTATCCTGGTCCTCCTGGAGCCCGGTGCGGAGCGCCACTTCCACGCCTGGCGCTTCGCGCGCTACTGCACCGTCAGGGATATCGAGCCGGCGGCGGTCGATGGCGCGGTGCTGGAGAGGTATCTGTCCGACCTCGAGCACCGCAGCCTGGTTGCCGAGCCGGCCCGCGCTGCCCGGGAAGTGGCGCGGTTGTGGAATACGGCGGCTGACCTGCACCCGGCCTGGCCGCAGTGCCGACTGGGCGTGCCGGATCACCGTCTCACCTTCTCGCCCCCGCTCACCGCCTATCCGCAGACCCTGCGCGACCACATCGAGCGCTGGCGCGAATGGCTCGGCGGTGACGATCCCTTCACCAATCGCCCGTTCAGCGCGTTGCGGGCCACCTCCATGGCGACCCGGCTGCGCCAGCTGCGGACCTACCTGGGGGCGCTCATCGAAAGCGGCGTCGATCCCGCCTCCATGGTTGACCTCGCCGGCGTCGTGACTCCGGCGATGGCGCGAGTCGCCCTGCGCGTTCTCTGGGAGCGCGCGGGCCAGAAGTCGACGGCGCACACGTTCCAGATGGCGGCCCTGGTGCTGCAGATCGGGAAGTACTGGGCCAAGCTGCCGGAGCCTGACGTCGAGACGCTGCGCAACATGATGCGGCAGCTCCGTCCGGCCCATACCGGCATGTCCAAGCGCACCGAGGGCCGGGTCCGCGCCGCGGTGGAGGACCAGGATCGCCTCGACCGCCTGCTGACGCTGCCGGGCGCGCTGATGGACAAGGCCTGCCGTGCCGGCCCGCCCGGCCAGCGCCTGGCCCAGATGGCGCAGACCGCGATCCTGGCCGACATCCTGCTCCATCTGCCGATGCGCCTGAAGAACCTTGGCGGCCTGCGGCTGGGCGTTCACCTGATCCGCGGTCCCGGGAAGAGCATCACCGTCGACATCCCGGCGGCCGAGACGAAAAACGAATTGCGGATCACTGGGCCCCTGCCGAAGGATGTCGCCAAGCGGATGGAGGCCTACATCGATCGCTTCCGCCCGTTGCTGAACCCTGGCGGCACCGACTGGTTGTTCCCCGGGGCGGTGCCGGGCCAGCCCAAGACGGGCGAGGCGCTGCGCAGCCAGATCCGCAAAGCGGCCACGACGCAGTGCGGGCTGATGCTCACGCCGCACGATTTCCGCTCCCTGACCGGTTATCTCACCCTCCGCGACGATCGTGGCGCACATGGCAAGGTGCAGCGCATCCTTGGCCACAAGTCGCTGGCGACGACCATGGCCCATTACAGCGGCCTCGAGGCATCCATGGCGATCGCGGACTATGGCGACCTGATGGGCACCCTGCGCGCCGATGCCATGGCGCGCGGGTCCCATCGAAAGAAGCCCCGCGCGGCCTCCAAGCGCGCGTCGGGAGGGACGCAGTGATGGCGGGATTGCCGGCGCGGCGCGAACACGCGGCCCTGCCGCTGACGCAATGGCCCGAGCAGGATCGGCAGGCCTGGGATGCTGCCAACCGGCAGCCGGACTTCTTGGTACCGGGCGGTCATGCTGCCAGGTGGCGCCCCGCATCACAGCGCAATGCGGAACGTGCCCATGGCCGGTGGCTTGCCTGGCTACTGGAGCAGGGTGTTGCCCTGGCCAATGAGGCGCCGATGGCGCGGATCACGCCCGAACGATTCACGGCGTACGTCGCCTTTCTCCGCAAGGGACGCGCCCCGTGCACGGTGGTTGGCTATCTGTCCTGGTTCAGCATGCTCTGTAAGGCGATGTTCCCCGAGGGTGACTGGCGCTGGCTGCATCAGGCCCACAACAACCTCCAACGAGAGGCCAGGCCGACCCGGGACAAGCGGTCCCGCATGGTGCCCGCCCAGGGCCTCCTGCAGCTCGGGCATGAGCTGATGGAGCATGCCGGCACCGTGCTGGACGATGCCAGCGTGGCGACGACGCAGCCACGGCAGCGCGTGGCCGCCGCGCGGGACTTCCGCGACGGCCTGATGATCGCGCTGCTGGCGCTGCGGCCCCTGCGGGTCACGAACTTCCTCGGCATCACGATCGGCCGTCACCTCCGCCGATCCGGCGACAGGGTGACGCTGAGCTTTGCGGGGGAGGAGACCAAGACCAAGCGTCCGATCGAAACGATCTGGCCGGAGGAGTTGCTCCTATCCCTCGACCGCTACCTTGCGGAGGTGCGCCCGATCCTCATGGCCGCCAAGGTGTCGGTGGATCCCGCGCGTCCGCCACGGCCGGCCGGGGCGATCCTGTGGGTCGGCCAGGGTGGCACGCCGCTCACCCCCGGCGGACTGACCAAGGCTCTGCAGCGCCACACGACGCGCCACTTTGGCCATTACGTGAATGCCCACTTGTTTCGTGACTGCCTGGCGACGACGGTGGCGAACGAGGACCCTGATCATGTGCACATGGCGCAGCACATGCTGCATCACACCAAGCTGAGCACGACAGAGCGAAGTTATATCTTGACCGACAGCCGACTCGCCCTGCGCCGCCATCACGACCTGATGGCCAAGCTCCGAAAAGCAGCCCGACAGCGCCTGCGCGCCCGGGCGGAGAATGCGCCATGAGCCGCACCGATCCCGTCATCGCCAGCACCAAGGTGCCGCGCTGTGCGCTCTATGCGCGGTACAGTTCCGACAACCAGCGCGAGGCCTCGATCGAGGACCAGTTGCGCATCTGCCAGGTCCGCGCCGAGCGCGAGGGCTGGTCCGTGGTCGGTACGTTCACGGACGCTGCCATTTCCGGCGCCACCACGTTGCGCCCCGGTTACCAGGCGCTGCTCGAGGCCATCCGCTCGGGCCAGCTGGACATCGTCCTGGCCGAGAGCCTGGATCGCCTGTCGCGCGACCTCGAGCACGTCGCCGCCTTCCACAAGCTCGCCGTCTTTGCCCGCGTCCGGATCGTCACCCTCGCCGAGGGGGAGATCTCCGAGTTGCACGTCGGGCTCAAGGGCACGATGGGGGCGCTGTACCTCAAGGATTTGGCGCAAAAGACCCATCGGGGCCTGGAGGGGCGTGCCCGCCAGGGGTTTGGAACCGGGCGGATCGCGTATGGCTATCGGGCCCTCCGCACCTTCGGCGCTGATGGCGAGCCGGTGCGGGGATTGCGCGAGATCGACCCGGCCGGCGCCGCCGTCGTCCGGCGCATCTTTCGCGACTATGTCGGTGGGGCCAGTCCGCTCGCCATCGCCCGCGCGCTCAATATCGAAGGTATCCAAGGGCCGGACGGCCGGCCCTGGCATGACTGGACCATCCGCGGCCGGCCTGGGCGTGAGAACGGCCTGTTGCGGAACACGCTCTATGCCGGGCGGCAGACCTGGAACCGCACCACCCGGCGCCGTGATCCGATCCGCGGCGGTTGGGTGGTGCGGGCGCATCCCGAGGAGGCCATCGTCGAGACGCCGGTGCCCGCACTGCGGATCATCGATGACGATCTGTGGCAGCAGGCCCAGCGGCGGCTGGCCGCGGAGGCGGCTCCTGCCAGTCAGAACCGCGGCAACACCTTCTGGGACCGGCGGCGGCCGAAGCACTTGCTCAGCGGCAAGGTGTTCTGTGGCTGCTGTGGGCGGCCGCTCTCGGCGGCCGGGCAGGACTACCTGGCGTGCCGTGCCGCCCGTAACAGGCAGGGCTGCCTGAACCGCCGCATGGTCCGCCGGTCGACGCTGGAGGCGCAGGTGCTCGATGCGCTCGGCCGGCGTCTGATGCACCCGGATCTGCTGGAGGCGTTCTGCGCAGAGTTTATCGCCGAGTGGAACCGGATGTCGGCCGAGGCCTCCGCCGGCACCGACGTCCGCCGGCGGGAGTTGAAGGTCGTTGAACGCAAGATCGAGAACATCCTGGAGGCGGTCGCGGAGGGGCTGAAAGCATACGGCATCCAGCAGAAGCTGTCCGAGCTCGAGGCGCGCCGGGACGAACTGCGGGCGGCGTCAGCACAGGGGAGCACCGTGCCGCCGGCCTTGCACCCGAACCTGGCGCAGACCTACTCCGAGCGCGTGGCGGAGCTGCGGCGGGGCATCGATGCCGGGAAGGGGCAGGACGTGCTGGAGGCGGCACGGGCCTTGATCGACAAGGTCATCGTGACCCCCGGGGACGACCCCGACGATCCCCCCGGGATCGAACTGGTCGGGCAGCTCATGGCCATGCTCAAGGCCGCCGGCGCCTTTCCCGACGGAGATGATGCGAAATGCCGCGACCTCGTTTCCGGTTTGTCCACCTGTTCGGTAAAGGGGACTATGAGGGGGCAAAGCCCCTCCAATCTTCGCGGCCCACTCCCGTTGCCAACGCGGCGCCCCAGAGCATACCCCGCCCTCAATCCC
This sequence comes from Neoroseomonas lacus, assembly GCF_014644535.1. GTDB lineage: Bacteria > Pseudomonadota > Alphaproteobacteria > Acetobacterales > Acetobacteraceae > Neoroseomonas > Neoroseomonas lacus. The sequence continues at coordinate 15,970 of NZ_BMKW01000030.1, read as the reverse complement.
GCGGCAGCGTCGCGATCGCGCGCTCATACTCCGCGGTATCGAACCCCACGATCAGCCGATCCCCCAGCGCCAGCACCGGCCGCTTGATCATCGACGGCTGCGCCTCCATCAGCGCCAGCGCGCGCTCCTCTGTCAGCCCTTCCTTCTCCGCGTCCGGCAGCTTGCGGAAGGTGGTGCCTGCGCGATTGAGCAGCTTCTCCCACCCCGCCTTCCTCGCCCAGCCGGCCAGCGTCGCGCGGTCGATGCCGGCGGATTTGTAGTCATGGAACGCATGTGCCACGCCATGCGCTTCCAGCCAGGCGCGCGCCTTCTTCATCGTGTCGCAGTTCTTGATGCCGTGGATGGTGACGGACGCGGCCAAGCTTGCCTCCTGCAATCGGGGTCGGCGCGCAGGTTACGCGGATTCGCCGCGCATCGCCTCATACGCCGCGGTGAGGTCGGCCAGTACCGACGTGCCCGGATCCGGCGTGCCAAGATGCTGATGCCGCAGCTCCCGCATGAAGGCCTCCCACAAGGCCGGCCCGCCTTCCTCCAGCAGCTGCGCGCGGATCGCCAGGTCGCGCGAGACCGGCGTGTGCCGCCGCCCCCAGGCGCCGAGATGCGCCAGGACCGGCACCAGCTGGATCGCCGGTTCAGCCAGGCTGTAGATGCCCTTCTGCCGATGCGTCGGGTCGTCGCGTCGCGTCAGCAGCCCGGCCGCAACCAGCCGCTTCAGCCGGTCGGCCAGGATGTTCGAGGCGATGCCCTCGATCGACCCGTTCAGCAGGTCGCGGAAATGCCGTCGGTTCCCGAACATGACGTCGCGGATGACGATGAGGCTCCACCTGTCCCCCAGCACTTCGAGCGCCAGGTTGATCGGACAGCCGGAGCGGTGCGGCCGGTCGGGGGATGTGGGTTGGGAATCCATACCGGTTGCAATCTAGGATCGGTTAGGCCAGAAATACACCAGTTGCGATATGCAATCAGTTTCGAACAGGAGGCGGCACCATGGCGGACCTGGTCCTGAGCGTCTTCACCAGCCTCGACGGCTATATCGAGAAGCCCGGCGGCGTCTTCGCCCCGCCGCCCTGGTCGGACGAGATCGAGCGCGACTGGGCACGCGCCGCCGTCTACCGCGCGGGGCACCTGCTCTACGGCCGGGTCAATTTCCTGTTCAACAAGGGCTTCTGGAGCGCGGCGGAGACCGACCCGACCAGCCCGGCGGCCGGCGTTTCCTACGCCGCGCGCATGAACGCGCTGCCCAAGACGGTGGTCTCGCGCACCCTGACCGGCGACCCGGGCTGGAACGCGCGGATCGCCGGTCCGGACCTCGCGGCCGAGGTGGCGCGGCTCAAGCGCGAGGCGCCGGGGGACATCTTCGCCTTCGGCGGTGCCGGCCTGTCGCACAACCTGCTCTCGCTCGACCTGGTGGACGAATTCTGGCTGATGATCACGCCCGAGTTGTATGGCGACGGCAAACCGCTGTTCCGCGGCGGGCGGCCGGAGGTGATGATGACGCTCGTCGAAAGCCGCGCCCTCGATGTCGGCTCGGTCATCCTGCGCTACCGTCGCGCGGGCCGGGGGTGAGAGCCATGGCGCTCACCCTGCATGCCCACCCCTTCTCCAGCTTCTGCCAGAAGGCGCTGGTGGCACTCTACGAGAACGCCACGGACTTCACCTTTCACCAGGTCAATCTCGGCGACGCGACGGCGGCCGACGCCCTCGGCGCGCTCTGGCCGTTCCGCCGCTTCCCCGTACTGGTGGATGGCGCTGTGGTGATCCCCGAAGCCAGCATCATCATTGAGCATCTCGACCTGCATCACCCCGGCCCGGTGCGCTTCCTGCCCGCCCACCCGGCCGCCGCGCTGGAAGTCCGCCTGATCGACCGCGTGATCGACAACGACCTGATGATACCGATGCAGAAGGTGGTGCTGGACGTGATCCGCCCGACCGGCACGCAGGACGCCTTTGGCGTTGCCCAGGCGCGGGCGCGGCTGGAGACCGCCTATGCCTGGCTCGATGCACGGCTGGCCGGACGTATCTGGGCGGCGGGCGAGACCTTCTCCCTGGCCGATTGCGGAGCGGCGCCAGCCTTGCTCTACGCGGATTGGACGCACCCGATCGACCCGCGCTTTGCGACCCTGCGTGCCTATCGCGCACGGCTGCTGGCGCGGCCGTCCTATGCGCGGGCGCTGGAGGAGGCGCGGCCGTATCGGGGGTATTTTCCGCTTGGCGATCCGGGGCGGGACTGAAGGAAGGTTGGAGGGGCTCCGCCCCTCCAAAGTGCCGGGCATTTTGGAATGCCGATTTCGGGCGCCGGGCGCGGGGGCCGGTCTCGTTGTCGGCTCCGCCACTGACGCCCGGCGCCAAGTCTCGGTTTCCAAAGGCCTCGGGCATTTGGCGGGGAGAGTTCGAGAGGGGCTCTGCCCCTCTCGATCCCTACGCGACGAGCGGCGCCACGACGGCCTTCAGCACCGCCACCGCATCGCCCGGCTTCAGCCGCACCTGCAACCCACGCTGCCCGCCATTCATGTAGACCAGCGCATGCGCGAGGGCCTGTTCCTCGATCGCCGTGCGCACCGGCCGCATCTGGCCGAAGGGGCTGATGCCGCCGACCTTGTAGCCGGTGGCGCGCTCCGCCTCGGCCGGCTTCATCATCTGCGCCGACTTGCCGCCGAAGGCCGCCGCCAGGCGTTTCATCGAGACCTCATGGTCCGAGGGCACGATGACGCAGGCCGGCTTGCCATCAACCAGCGCCATCAACGTCTTGAGCACGCGCGACGGGTCCTCGCCAATGGCCGCGGCCGCCTGCAACCCGATGCTCTCGGCATCGGGGTCGTAGTCATATTCGTGGATCGTGAAGGCGATGCCGGCCTTGGCGAGGGCCGTCGTCGCCCGCGTCGCCTTCGACATCTCAGCCGGGCGCCCAGAGATAGTCGATGGCGCACATCACCTGAAGCTTCAGCACGGCGATCGCCTCATCGATGGTGACGTGCTCGTCATCCGTCCCCATGCTTAGCGGCGATGGCCCGATGATGATCGCCGGAATGCCGCGCCACCGCCAATATCGCGTATCCGTGCCACCCAGGCTGCACACCGGCGGCGCATCGATGCCGAGCAGCGCCTTGGTGTTGTCGCGTAGGATCAGCGCCATCTCGCCATCGGGCTCGGTGCCGGAGGCGGGGTAGCTGTGGTCCTCATTGACCGTCAGCACGCAGCCGAATTCATCGGCCAGGGCGACGAGTTCGCCGCGCACGCGGTCGCGATCGGGTCCGAAGGGGAAGCGCATGTCGACATGCACGGTGCAGGCCGTCGGGATCTGCGTCGCCTTGCGCCCGCCCTCGATGATGCCGGCATTGACGGTGATGCGCAGCGCATTGTCCGCGGCACCCTGGCCGAGGATGGCATCCGCCGCGGCGATGCTCTCCGGCGTGCGCAGCACCGCCGCAATCTCCTCCGGCATGTCGGCGAGCTTGAGATGGTAGCGGTCGTACAGCGCCTGCACCGCGGCGACGATCTGCTGGATCGGATTGTTCGCCCGGTGCGGATAGCCGCCATGCCCGCCCGGCCCATGCGCCGAGAGCGAGAAGCGCAGCGTCCCTTTCTCCAGGAAGCGGAGATTGCCGAGCCCGCTCGGCTCGCCATTCAGGCAGCAATCCCCGCTGATCTCATCAGCGACGTTATCGAACAGGAACTTCGTGCCGTAGCGCCCGCCCGATTGCTCGTCCGAGACCACGGTCAGCGTAAGCGCCCCGCACAACCGGTCGCGATGCGGATACAACAGACAATAGGTGAGGATGGAGGCGAGCGTGCCGGTCTTCATGTCCGAGGCCCCGCGCCCGACGATGCGATCGCCCTTGATCGCGCCCGCCCAGAGCCGGTCATCCGAGACCGGGAACACATCCATATGCCCGTTCAGCACCAAATGTCGCCCGACATAGGGCGCGTTCCAGCGGGATATGATGTTGGGCATGTCCTCCCGCGCCGCGACGGTGCGGTGTTCCAGCCCGAAGCGGTCGAGGATGCCGCTCACGAAATCCGCCGCCTCGCGCATGTCGCCCGGCGGGTTGACCGAGCGGATGCGCAGGAAGTCCTGCAGCAGGCTGACAACGTCGTCGCGCCGCGCGTCGATGTGGCGGCAGAGGGCGGCCTTCAGATCGGCGGCGGTCGTCACTCCCACTCGATCGTCCCCGGCGGCTTCGACGTAATGTCATACGTCACCCGGTTGATCCCCCGCACCTCATTCACGATCCGGTTCGACACCCGCGACAGGAACGCCATGTCGAACGGATACACATCCGCCGTCATGCCATCCGTGCTCGTCACGGCGCGTAGGGCACAGGCCTGGTCATAGGTTCGCCCGTCCCCCATAACGCCCACCGTGCGCACTGGCAGCAGCACGGCGAAGGCCTGCCAGATCGCGTCATACAGCCCGGCATTGCGGATCTCCTCGAGGAAGACGGTGTCCACCTTGCGCAGCAGATCCGCCTTCTCCCGCGTCACGTCGCCCGGGATACGGATCGCCAGCCCCGGCCCGGGGAACGGATGCCGCCCGACGATCTCCTCCGGAATGCCGAGCTCGCGCCCGAGCACCCGCACCTCATCCTTGAACAGCTCGCGCAGCGGCTCGATCAACTGCATGCGCATCCCTGCCGGCAGCCCGCCGACATTGTGATGCGACTTGATCGTCACGGACGGCCCGCCGGTCGCCGAAACACTCTCGATCACATCCGGATACAGCGTGCCCTGGGCGAGGAAATCCGCCCCGCCGAGCTTGTTCTGCTCCTCCTCGAACACCTCGATGAACAGCCGCCCGATGGTCTTGCGCTTGATCTCCGGGTCGGTGACGCCGCTCAACTGTCCGAGGAACAGATCCGACGCATCGCGGTGCACCAAATGGATGTTGAAGCGGTCGCGGAAGGTCTTCACGACCTGCTCGCTCTCATTCGCCCGCATCAGCCCGTGATCGACATAGATGCAAGTGAGCTGGTCGCCGATCGCCTCATGGATCAGCACCGCCGCCACCGAGGAATCCACCCCGCCCGACAGCCCGCACACCACCCTGCCCTTGCCGACTTGGGCGCGGATCTTGGCAATGGTCTCGGCGCGATACGCCCCCATCGTCCAGTCGCCCGAACAGCCGCAGACGCCATGAGTGAAGTTCTTCAGCAGCGCCGCGCCATGCGGCGTGTGCACTACCTCCGGGTGGAACATGGTGCCGTAGAACCGCCGCGCATCATCGGCGATCACCGAGAACGGTGCCCCCTCGCTGCTCGCCACCGAGCGGAACCCCGGCGGCAGCGCGGTGATGCGGTCGCCATGCGACATCCACACCTGCTCCCGCGCGCCCGGCGCCCAGATGCCCTGGGTGATCGCGCATTCCCCCGTCACATCGACAAAGGCGCGGCCGAATTCACGATGGTCGGACCCTTCCACTAAGCCGCCCAGCTGCGCCGCCATGGTCTGCTGTCCGTAGCAGATGCCCATCACCGGCAGGCCCAGCTCGAACACATGTGCCGGCGCCTTGGGGCTCTCCCCCTCATTCACCGAAGCCGGCCCACCGGACAGGATGATGCCCTTCGGCGCGAAGGCGCGGATGCGCTCCTCGGGCGCGTGGCTGAAAGGCCAGATCTCGCAATAAACCCCGGTCTCGCGGAGCCGGCGCGCAATCAGCTGCGTCACCTGGCTGCCGAAATCGAGGATCAGCACCTGTTCGTGCCGGGCGGAGGCGGAAGAAGCGGTGGGGTCGGCCATGGCGGCGTGAAGCACAGGCGCGCGCTTCGGGCAAGTCGAGTCGGGTCGGTATTCACCGTTCCGCGGAGGTCATGCCCGCGTCATCGCGCCATGCCACCCCCGGCTGCCGGGTCAGCCGCGGCCGCGACAGGCGCTCCCAATGATTCGGTAGCCGGCATCGCTTCGGCTTGCCAGAGGCAGAAGCCGATGGCGCGCGGATGAACAGCGTGGCACTGGCAAGATCGAGGAGGCAGTTCGCAACCTTTCCCCGTCTCGGGCGTTCTGCCCGCAGAGGAGACACCCGATGGGCCTTTTGTTGATTGTTATTCTGCTGTTTCTACTGTTCGGAGGTGGCGGCTATTACGGCTACCGGTCCGGCTACTACGGTGGCCGAGGCTTCGGGGGCTTGGTCGGGCTGCTTCTCATCGTGCTTGTGGTCTACCTGATCTTCGGCGGCGCGTTCATGCACGGCCCGGGCATGCAATAAGCGCCGGCAATGCCTCGCGGGGGCGACTGAGCCCGGCCCGACGATCGGCGCTACCGCTCCTGCGCCGGCGCCGTCGCCGCCAGCAGCGCCTCGATCGGGTCCCACACGAAAGCGGCCTGCTCCACTTCCTTGCCGCCGACGCGGATCTCGTCATGCGCCAATTCGCGCCCGCCCAGATGGCGGTAGAACCAGCGAGTCGGGTTGTCGGCCAGCACCCACAGCATGGCCGACCGGCAGCCCACCGCGCGCAGATGCGCCCCCATCGCCCGCATCAGCCGCCGCCCGGCGCCACGCTCGCGCCAATCCTCCAGGAGGTAGAGCGTCTCCACCTCCCCCTCGGCGATCCCCGGCCGGCGCGACCGCCCACCCGAGGCGAAACCCACCACCGTCGCCCCGCCCGGTGAGCCCGCCACCCCGGCCACGGCTACGAACACCGCATGCCCGTCCCGCCGGTCCTGCACCGCCCGCTGGTAGAACCCCGCCAGCCGCTGCGCCGAAAGTCCCGCCAGATAGGCATCGGGCAGGATGCCGGCATAGGTGCTGCGCCAGACCGCCGCGTGGATCTCCCCGATCGCCTGCGCGTCGGAGGGCCGGGCGCGACGGATGCTGATCACGCCCCGCGCTCCAGCACCGCGCAGAAGAAGCCATCCGTCCCGTGCCGGCCGGGCGACAGCGCGAGGAACGGCCCCTCACAGGGCAGTTCCAACCCCGGGCGCAGTTCCGCCCACAGCCGGTCGAGCGGGATAGGGACGAAGCCGGGGGCGTGTGCCAGGAAGCGGTCCATCTGCTCCTCGTTCTCCTGCGGCAACAGGGAACAGGTAGCGTAGACCAGTCGCCCGCCCGGACGCACGAGTTCCGAAGCCTTGCCGAGAATCTGGTGCTGCACCTCGACCAGCTCGGCCAAATCCTCGGGCCGCGTCCGCAGCCGGGCATCCGGGTTGCGCCGCCAGGTGCCGGTCCCGGTGCAAGGCGCATCCACCAACACCCGGTCGAAGGACCCCGCCCGCCGCTTCGCCCAGCGATCGCCGGCCTCGAGCAGATGCCGCTCGGCATTGTCCACCCCGGCCCGTTTCAGCCGTGTCGCCGCCCCCTCCAGACGCGCGGCCGAGGTATCGCAGGCGGTGATCTTGCCCTTGTTACCCATGGTCGCGGCCATCGCCAGCGTCTTGCCGGCCGCCCCGGCGCAGTAATCCGCCACCCGCATGCCGGGCCGCGCATCGGCCAGCAGCGCGATCAGCTGGCTGCCCTCGTCCTGCACCTCGATCAACCCCTGGCGGAACGCCGCGGTGCCGGTCACCGGCCGGCGCGCCGGCAGCCGCAACCCCCAGGGGGAAAGCGGCGTCGGCACCACCTCGATGCGTTCCCCAGCCAGCAGCGTGATCGCCGCCTCCCGGTCGGTCTTCAGCAAATTGACCCGCAGGTCGAGCGGCGCCTCGGTCTCCAGCGCCGCCGCTTCCCGCGCCAAGCCGGCGCCGAACCGCGCGGTGAGCGCCGGCAACACCCAATCCGGCAGGTTCAGCCGCGGCCCGTCCGGCATGGCGGGGTCGACCAGCGGCCGCCCATCGAGCGAGGCCGCCACCCGCCGCTCGGCGGGGTCGAGCGCCGCCGGCCCGTAATGCGAATCGTCGAAGGCCGCCTCGGCCGCCTGCCGCCCCCGCCCATGGTCGCCGCTGCGGCCCAGCAGCATTTGCGCCAGCAACAGCAGCCGGGCCGTCGGCGCCACGCCCAGCCGGTCCAGATGCCAGCCGAGCCGGATGCGCTGCCGCACCACCCCCCAGGCCAGTTCCGACACCACCCGCCGGTCGCCGCCGCCGATGAAGCGACGGGTACGGAAAAAGTCGCTCGCCACCGCATCGGCCGGGCGGCGCCGCGCCGCCGGGCCGAAGCACTGCTCCTCCAGAACCCCGATCAGGTCTATCGCGCAGGCAATCCGTGCGGCCGGCGTCACGACAGCAAGCCAGGCAGACCGGCGAGGTCGGACAGCGACACCACGCCGGCCGCGGCCAGGCCGTATTCATCCGGCGCTCCGGTTCGGTTCACCCGCACCACCTGCATGCCGAAGTCCAGGGCCGCCTGCCCGTCCCAGGCATTGCCCGAAACGAACATCAATTCCTCCGGCTCACAGCCGAATTGCCGCGTCGCCAGCCGGTACACGCGCGGATCCGGCTTGAAGACGCCCACCGATTCCACGCTCAATATCTCATCCACCAATGCTTCTATCCCTGCGGCCGAGACGGCATCCGCCAGCATCCCCGGCGTTCCGTTCGACAATATGGCCACCGCGACGCCGCGTTCGCGCAGGCCGCGCAACATGGCGGGAACCTCCGGATAGGCGGGCAGGAAGCGGTAGGCCTCCATCAATTGCTTCTGCAGCGCCGGATCGTCGATGCCGTGGCGGGCGAAAACGAAGGCCAGTGCGTCGCGCGTGCAGAGCCAGAAATTCTCATGATGCGCCGCACCGGTCAGGCTGCGCACCCAGGTGTATTCGAGCTGCTTGCCCCGCCATTCGGCCGAGAGCGCTTCCCACCGCTCGCCCAGTCGCGCGGCGTGCTGCGCCATCGCCCCGTTGACGTCGAGCAAGGTTCCATAGGCGTCGAAGACGACCGCTTCCGGGGCAGGCATGCAACGTTTCCTCCTGGGCCTGCGCCAGCCTCGCCCGCGGGGGGCGCCGCGGCAAGCCGCGCCTCGCCGGCGACGGAGCGGCACCGCGCCGCCGCCACAACGCCCTCGGATGGCCTTCCAAAGGGGCCGGTCCTTTGGCGGGGTGAGGTCCGGAGAGGGGCGGCACCCCTCTCAGCTCGGCCCTTACCCCTCGGCGCGGTAATTCGGCGCCTCGCGCGTGATCGCCACGTCATGCACATGGGATTCCCGCAGCCCCGCCCCGGTGATCCGCCGGAACCGCGCCTTGGTCTGCAGGTCGGGCACCGTCCCGCAGCCGGTATAGCCCATCGCCGCGCGCAGCCCGCCCACCATCTGGTGGACCACCGTGCCCACCGGCCCCTTGTAGCCGACGCGCCCCTCGATGCCCTCGGGCACCAGCTTTAGCGTGTCCTGCACCTCGGCCTGGAAATACCGGTCCGCCGACCCGCGCGCCATCGCCCCCAGCGAGCCCATGCCGCGATAGGATTTGTAGGACCGCCCCTGGTAGAGGAACACCTCGCCCGGCGCCTCATCCGTGCCGGCGAACACACTGCCCATCATGGCGCAATCCGCCCCGGCGGCGATCGCCTTGGCGAGGTCTCCCGAGGTGCGGATGCCGCCATCGGCGATCACCGGCACGCCCTTCTCCCGCGACGCCGCGGAGCTTTCCATCACCGCCGTCAACTGCGGCACGCCCACACCCGCGACGATGCGCGTGGTGCAGATCGAACCAGGCCCGATGCCGACCTTCACCGCATCCGCGCCCGCCTCGATCAGCGCCAGCGCGCCCTCGGGCGTCGCGACATTGCCGGCGACCACCTGCACGGAATTCGACAGACGCTTGATGCGCTCGACCGCCTCCATCACGCCGCCCGAATGGCCGTGCGCGGTATCGACCACCACCACATCGACCTCGGCGGCGATCAGCAACTCGGCGCGGCGGAAACCATCCTCGCCCACACCGGTCGCCGCACCGACGCGCAGCCGGCCCATCGGGTCCTTGGACGCATTCGGGTTGGCTTGCGCCTTGTCCATGTCCTTGACGGTGATCAACCCGACGCAGCGATAGGCGTCATCCACCACCACCAGCTTCTCGATCCGGTGCTTGTGCAGCAGCGTCCGCGCCTGGTCCGGCGTCACATCCAGCCCGGTGGTGATCAGGTTCTCCCGCGTCATCAACTCATAGACGCGCAGGCTGGGGTCGGTCGCAAAGCGCACATCGCGGTTGGTCACGATGCCGACCAACCGGCCCGAACCACGTTCGACCACCGGAATGCCGCTGATCCGATAGCGGTCCTGCAAGGCCCGCACCTCGGCCAGCGTCTGGTCGGGATGCACGGTCAGCGGATTGACCACCATGCCCGATTCGAACTTCTTGACCTGACGGACCTGCGCGGCCTGCTCCTCGGGCGTCAGATTCTTGTGGATGACGCCGATGCCACCGGCCTGCGCCATGGCAATCGCCATGTTGCCCTCGGTAACCGTGTCCATCGCCGCAGAAATCAGCGGGATGTTCAGCGCAATCTCGCGCGTCATGCGGGTGCGCGTGTCGGTCTGCGAGGGCAGCACCGTGGAATAGGCAGGCACCAGCAGCACGTCGTCGAAGGCGTAAGCCTCCTCGATCATGCGGATGCCGCGGCGGGGAGTGTCATGCGTGCTGTCGGGAGCCATGGGGGACCTTTCGCGATCCGAACCTTGGCGGCCCTCCTTAATCGTGGGGGAGGCGTTGGGCAAGCGGCGGTTGCGTTGCAGGAGGGATGCGCGAGGGAGGTAGGTCGGGGGAGGAGACCTCCCCCGAATCCCCCTCCCCTTTTTGCGATGTTGGGCCGGCGCGTGGGTGGGGAGGGTGTTCCCGGCAGGTATCGGCAAGCCGGGCACGGGCTGATGTCGGGCGGCACCGCAACATGTCGTCGCTCTGGACTTTCCGGGCATCCGGTGTTAGGTTTTTATTCCAAACCCTGTCCTGACGGCAGGGACCGTTCTTTGACCCGACCCCATCCGATTCGAGGGCGCACCCCGCCGACGCATCGGGGCCGATTGTCCGAATCCGGCGCATCCGCGACACCTAAAATCCTAAAATCTTAAAGTGGGTCCGGCGCCGTCATCACCCCGCCGCGGAACCCCGTCGCCACGACATACAGCTCCGCGCTGTCCTTGCGGCTCGCCGGCGGCTTCACATGCCGCACCGTCACGAAATCCCGCTTCAGCGTCGCCAGCATCTCGCCGGTCGTCCCGCCTTGCAGCACCTTGGCGATGAACGCACCGCGCGGTGCGAGCACCCGCCGCGCGAAATCGAGCCCGATCTCCGCCAGCGCCATGATCCGCAGATGATCCGTCGCCTGATGTCCGGTGGTGTTCGGCGCCATGTCCGACAGCACCACATCCGCCCGCCCGCGCATCGCCTCGATGGTGCGTTGCTCGGCCTCCGGGTCCTGGAAATCCCCCTGCAACACGGTCGCCCCCGGCACCGGGTCCATCGGCAGGATGTCGATCGCGACAACCTGGCCCTTCGGCCCCACCACCTGCACCGCCACCTGCGTCCACCCCCCCGGCGCGGCGCCGAGGTCCACCACCCGAAGCCCAGGCTTCAGCAGCTTCAGCTTCTCGTCCATCTCCAGCAACTTGAACGCCGCGCGCGACCGCAGCCCGCGTTCCTTCGCCGCCTTCACATAGGGGTCGTTCAACTGCCGCGTCAGCCAGCGCTGGCTGGCGGTGGAACGGCCCTCCGCGGTCTTCAGCCGCGTGGACATGCCCCGGCCGGAACCGGGCGGTTGTTTCGCCATCATCTAGTCCTTCAGGAGCCGCTTCCGCTCGCTCCGGCTCACGGAATCCGTTCCATACCATTGTTTTCGCGCGCATCTTCGCCCGACCAGGTCATGTTACCCAATCGGGATCTGCCCTGGAGCATGCTGCCTTCGCCTAGGTGCCCGTCGCCTGCTCCAACCATTCTCGCACTGGAGCGGTTTGCGTTCGCTCTGGCTGACAGAGCCCTCTCGCGCCCCTTGGTTCAGCGAACGACTTCACGCCTTCTGACAATGCCAGCCGAGCGCAATCTGCCCTAGCGCCAGGCGCGGCGGCGCGATGCGGTGCGCTCAGCGCGCATCATCCTGGTCAACATGCCTTCCCGTAGTCCGCGATCGGCGACGGTGATGCGCGGCGTCGGCCAGACGCGCCGGATCGCAGCATACACCGCGCAGCCTGGCAGCACGAATTCCACCCGTTCCGGCCCGACGCAGGGATGCTGCGCAAGCCCTTCCCGCCCCAGCGCGAACAGATCCCCCAGCGCCAGGTCCGCCGCCTCGCATTCCAGGATCTTGCCATCGACCAGCGGCCGCTTGTAGCGCGGCAAGGCCATCGCCACGCCGGCAAGCGTGGTGACAGTCCCCGAAGTGCCCATCAACCGCACCCCGCCCACGCGGATTTCCTGCCCGATGCAATGCACCCGGTCGAACTCCGCCAAATGATGCGCCACTTCATCGACCACATCGCAGAAGCCGCGCTGCGTGAAGCAATCCTGCCCGGCCCGCTCGGCCAGCGTCACCACGCCGAGCGGCAGGGACAGATACCCGATCAACTCCGGCGGCTCCCCCGCCCGTGGCCCATCCGGCACGCGGATCCAGGCAATCTCGGTGCTGCCGCCGCCAATGTCGAACAACAGCGCGCGGCGATCAGCGGGTTCCAGCAGGGGCGCGCAAGATTCCATCGCCAGCGCCGCTTCCTCTCGCGCCGAGATGATGCGCAGGCGCAACCCCGTCTCGGCGGTGATGCGCGACAGGAAGGCCGCACCATTGGTGGCGCGCCGGCAGGCCTCGGTCGCCACCGCCTCGAACCGCCGCACCGGCCGGCGCGCCAGCTTGTCGGCGCAGGCCCGCAACGCCGAGGCCGCCCGGTCCATCGCCCCATCGGCGAGCCGCCCGGATTGCGCCAACCCCTCCCCCAGCCGGACGATCCGGCTGAAGGAATCAACCACCCGGAAGCCGGAGGTGGTCGGCGCCGCGACCAGCAGCCGGCAATTATTGGTACCGAGGTCGATCGCCGCGAAGGCCGCCTGGCCGTGCTCCACGCGCGCGCAGGCCGGCGCCGCCGTTTCGGGCGGGGCGTCGGGGATATGGCGTGCGACTGTCTCGGTCATTCCAGGGTCCGGACCGGCGCGGCGGCGGCCGATCGCGCCTTCATGATCCGGACATGTGGGTGCCGGGGCAAGCGCTTTCCATCTCCGCCCCCGCATCTGGCATCACGGGCGGTGTTGCCCACCCCGTTGGACGATGCTACATGCGCGCCCCGGCCAGTGCCGATCCCGCTTGGGGGATAGTTTAACGGTAAAACTCCCGACTCTGACTCGGGCATTCTTGGTTCGAATCCAGGTCCCCCAGCCACCTAACACCCTGTCGGGTGGTATCCATCGGAACCTCAACGATTTCCTAGGCTCGGTCCAGAACCGGAGCCAAGATGTTGCGGTCATCTGCACCACAACTGCACCACAAGACGCACCACAAGGCCGCCCTGCGACTAGTTAGGCGCTCGGGTGTCTATCACTACCGGCGACGTGACCCCTTCGGCAGTTCCCGCGAGATCGTTATGTCTCTGGGGACCCGGTTGTTCCGTAGGGCCGAGTGGCTCGCAGACCAACTGGAGCGCCACGTCCAGGTGTTACGCAGCCGAACCATGACCATCGAAGACATACGCCGGATCCTTCGGGAGTATCTCGGCCAGCTTCTGACTGCCGACACAACTTCCAGGGTAGCCGTGGAGCCCGGTCTCCCCGTCTATGCGTCCTGGGTTCCGGGCATGGACGACGTTGCCACCAACCCCGATGACGCTGACGTTGCAGAGGCTCGTGGGAACCTTGAGGCCTGGAAGGCCGCACGGCGATCCAGGGACTACGCCTCAGTCTCCGAGGAGGTCGAGGATCTCGCTGGCCGCTACAAGATCTCAAGCGAGATGTGGCCCACCCTCGCCCTCGGCATCATAGAGACGTTCATCAAGTTCAATGAGGTCGCGGAACACCGGGCCAGCGGCGAGGCCTTCACCGTTCTGGACGTGGCTCCTGGGCCCGTCGTTCCCCCGGCTCTGGTTGAACCGACAGTCAGTGACACCAGGGCTCCGTCGAAGGCCCCGCTCATCTCTACCCTCGTTGAGCCGTTCTTCGTCCAGCGTGAGAGCGTCGCAAAGGCGACCCAGCAAGTCATGGGGCAAGAGCGGGGAACCCTGCGACGGTTCATCGAAGCCGCAGGAGATCGCCCTGTGAACGAATACGGCCGAGGAGACGTCACGGCGTTCCTCAACACCCTGCGCCGCCTTCCAACTAACTACGGCAAATCACCAGAGGACAAGAAACTGTCCCTCGCTGACATCATTGCCCAGGCCGATGCGAAGGGCGTTGAGCGCCTCTCGGACAAGACCGTGAAGCGCCACCTGTCGGCCCTCTCTCAGTTCTTCAAGTTCGCCATGGACCTCGGCCACATCAGCAATGCCCATAGAACCGAGTTGGTGGAGGACCATGCCTTCAAGGAGGAACGGAAGGCGCGGGATCAGCGAGACGCCTGGACCTCTGATGAACTCATCAAACTCTTCAAGTCACCCGTCTGGACCGGTTGCGAGCCGAAGCATCGAGCCACTGCGGGGCCAGAGATCATCAGGGATGCGAAGTTCTGGCTGCCTCTGCTGGCCCTGTTCCACGGTGCTCGCTTGGAGGAGTTCGCAGACCTCCGCTGTAGTGACGTGATCCAGGATGAGAACGCTGGTGGCCTCTGGGCTTTCGACCTCAATGAAGAGGCACGGCGCCTGAAGACCCAGAACGCCATCCGCATAGTCCCTTTGCACCCGGAGATCATCCGCCTGGGCTTTCTGGACTACCTCACGAGAACCGCCCCGAAGCCCGGGGATCCGCTGTTCCCCGACCTCACACCCCAGGGCAAGGATAGGAAGCGGGGTCCAAGGTTCACTCGGGACTTTCGCTACTACCGCGAGGCTGTCGGGGTCTACCGGGAGGGCGTGGGGAGGCGCACTGTCTCCACGGCCCTCTGATACGCCGTGTCCTTCGCATAGGCGCGCACGGCCTGCCTCCGCCATCCGGGCGCGCGCTACTGGCCGGCCGCACGCCAACGCCATCCCCCGCCGATCCGACAGCGCCGCTAGCTTCGGCCTTGGTCGAGCCCTACTTCGTTCGCCGGGAGAAGATCGACCAGACGCGTCACCAAGTCATGGGCCAGGAACGGACCACGCTTCGGCTGTTCCGCGAGGTCTGCGGAGACCGCCCTGTCAGCGAGTATCGCCGTAGCGATCTAACCTCGTTCCTGGGGACGCTGCGACGCCTGCCAAACACTTACGGTCGCTCGCCGAAGGACAGGACCCGCACCGTCGCCGAGATGATCGCGGAGGCGGAAAGCCGGAACACTCCCCGCCTGGAGGAGTTCGCAGACGTCTACGGGGGCGACCTTCAATGCGACGCGGGGACGTGGTTCCTCAACATCCTGGAGACGGAGGCCAATGAAGCGGCCGCCATGACGGGCCGCAGTCTCAAGACCCGGAACGCCACCCGCACCCTGCCCTTGCATCCGGAGGTCATCCGCCTGGGCTTCGTGCAATACGCGCGAGAAGGCGCCGCATCCGGACGACCCATTGTTCCCCGACCTCCCGCCACAAGGGAAGGATGGTCGGCGCGGCGTACGCTTTACGCGCAACTTCATCTACTACCTTCAACAGGTCAGGGTGTATCGGCCCGGCGTTGGGATGCACTCGTTCCGCCATACCGCCATCACGCGCTTGATTGACGCCGGACAAACTCGTCCTACGTCTCGCGCGTGCTGCGGCTGACCCTGCTGGCATCGGACATCGTCGAGGCGATGCTGAATGGGCGACAGCCGGAGGGGATGACGCTGCCGAGGCTGATGGAGCCGTTTCCCATTGAAAGGGAGCGGCCAGCGAGCCAGTAGTCGGTCCCAGTGACGGAGACTCGGGGATTGAAGTGATTTGACGCAAGGTGTACCTCATATTTTCTACAATCGAGAATTGCACGATTACTGAGGTCGAAATGCCTTTGTTGATCACAGGCGGCCTCGGCTTTATCGGCTCGGCCGTGATGCGTCGGCTGCTTTCGACCACCGATGAGGTGGTAGTGAACATCGACCG
>NZ_BMKW01000029.1 GCF_014644535.1 Neoroseomonas lacus | reverse complement strand
CACTCTCCTGGGGGTTACGATGAGCCAGAAATCCTCCGTTCCTCAACGCCGCCGTTCTGTCTCAAGGGTGCTGACGCCGGACATCCCCCAGAAGAACTTCGCGACGACCGTCGGCCCGGCCATCAGTCTCCAGCAAACCGGGGGCCGTTCATGACAATCTACCTGAACATATAGCCAAAATCATCCAAGCGTCAGATGAATCCGATGACGCGCACCGTCGTCAACAAATGGCAGGCGCAGCGGACGCTCCCTGATCGCCACGCCATCCATTGTGGCGACGGCCACGCCGCGACTGACGCCCTCGGGGTTGTCCACCCGGATCGTATACCGCGCCGCGCCGCACGCGACGGTCAGCTCGAACCCCGGCCACGCCCGAGGGATGCAAGGCTCCAGGAGTAGTGCCTCGCCCCGTATGTGCAGCCCAAGGATGCTCTCGAGGCCGGCGCGCTGCATCCATCCGGCGGAGCCGGTGTACCAAGTCCAGCCGCCCCGTCCGACATGGGCCGGCGCGGCGTAGACGTCGGCGGCGATGACGTACGGTTCCACCTTGTAGCGATGGACACCAGCCCGGGTTCGGGCGTGGTTGATCGGATTCAGCAAAGCGAACAGTTCGGCTGCCTTGTCGCCCTCGCCAAGTGCTGCGAACGCCATGACAGCCCAGAGGGCAGCGTGCGTGTATTGGCCACCATTTTCACGGATTCCTGGCGGATATCCCTTGATGTAGCCGGGATTGAGCGATGTCTTGTCGAAGGGCGGCGTGAACAGCAGCGCCAAGCCATCCTGCGGACGGATCAGCTCGCGGCTGACCGCCGCCATAGCCTGCGCCGCGCGTGCCGCATCCGCCGCACCTGACAAGACGGCCCAAGATTGCGCGATCGAGTCGATCCGGCATTCCTCGCTGACGGCCGAGCCCAGCGGAGATCCGTCGTCGAAATAGCCGCGCCGGTACCACTCCCCATCCCATCCCTCGCGTTCCATCGATGCCCGCAAGGACACGGTATGCGTACGCCAACGTTCTGCACGGTCAGCCTCGCCGCGCGCCTCGGCGATGGGCGCGAATGCCGCGAGGGCGGCGTCGAGAAGCCAGCCAAGCCACACGCTCTCGCCACGCCCTCCTTCACCGACGCAGTTCATTCCATCGTTCCAGTCGCCTGTGCCAATCAGTGGCAGTCCGTGGCCGCCGATCGCAAGGCTCGCGTCGAGGGCGCGGGCACAGTGCTCGAACAGTGTGGCTGTGTCGTCGGCAACCGTAGGCTGGAAGAAGCTGTCGTGTTCACCCGCCGTAAGCCTCTGGCCATCCAGGAAGGGGACCACGACATCGAGTAAGCCTCTGTCACCGGAGGCCTCGAGATAGTGCGCGACGGCGAAGGCGAGCCACACCCGATCGTCTGAAATCCGCGTGCGCACGCCCTGGCCGGAATGCGGCAGCCACCAATGCTGCACATCGCCCTCGGGGAACTGCCGCGCGGCGGCACGCAGGAGGTGCTCGCGCGTAAGCGCCGGGCGTGACGCGGCAATCGCCATGCCGTCCTGCAGCTGATCCCGGAAGCCGTAGGCGCCACTCGCCTGATAGAAACCGGAGCGCGCCCAGACCCTGCAGGCCAGGGTCTGATACAGCAGCCAGCCATTCAGCATGATGTCCGTGGCCCGGTCCGGCGTGCGTACCTGCACCGCGCCGAGGACATCGTCCCAGTAACGATCCGCCTCCGCCTTCACTGCATCTAGATCGCAGGCTCGGTACCGCGCGATCAAGCAGCGAGCGTCTTCCGTGCTGGCAGCTTCGCCAAGGAAGAAGGCGATCTCGACGACACCGCCAGGCGGCAATTCGACTGTGGTTTTCAGCGCACCGCAGGGATCCAGCCCGCCCCCGGTGGACCCGGACAGCGGTTCCCCGCGCGCTAGTGCGACGGGGCGAGCCAGCGTTCCGTTGCGGCCGATGAACTCAAGCCGATCTCCCGTCCAGTCCGTCTGCCTGCCGCGAAGATCGGCAAAGGCCACGCGCGACGCGAAGGCCGGGTTCCAGGGATTGCGCGCGAACATCGCACCGGTCTCGCCGTCGATCTCTGTCGTGACGAAGGGAAGCGTCGCCGAGCGCGAAGGTCCAAGAACCCATTCGGTATACGCTGTCACTGAAATTCGGCGCGCGCGGTCCGAACCGTTCCGCAGAACGAGGCGCGAAATCTTGATCGGGTCCTCCAGCGGCACGTACTGTAGGAGATCAGTCTCGATTCCGTACCCAGAGTGACCGAACCTGCTGTAACCGCGACCGTGGCGGACAACGAAGGTCTCACCGTCGTTGCGAATGGGAGAGGCGGTTGGGCTCCACAAGGCGCCGGTGTCCTCGTCCCGCAGATAGAATGCCTCACCCGACCGGTTGGCCACGGGGTCGTTCGACCAGGGGGTAAGCTGATTCTCTCGGCTGTTGACCGACCAAGTGTAGCCGCCGCCCTCGGCCGCCACCTGAAAGCCGAAGGTGGGGTTGGCGATAACGTTGATCCACGGCGCGGGTGTCGATCGACCGGAGCCCAGGATGGTGACGTATTCTCGTCCGTCCTCCGCGAAGCCACCGAGCCCGTTGAAGAACTCGAGTTCTGGCAGGGGTCGCGAAGCAAGGGGCATTACAGCCGCGACCACCGGTTTGGCAGGAGGTGGGGCCGCAACGCCGCGATGTGGCGCACGGTTGAGCTGATCAGAAAGTTGCCCACGACGGCCAACGAGCACCACACGTGCTGTTGCCGCGAGCAAACCGGCTGTCTCGGACGACATCAGATCCGCGCGGACCACGAAGACCCGTCCGTGCTGGCCGGCGTCTCGCGGCGGTGTCTGCGACTCGCTCGTTCGCACCAGGGTCTCGAGTGCGACCTGAAGATCCTGGACGTAGGACGAAGCGCGATCGTTCAGGATCACGAAATCAACCGCGAACTGCTTCATCCGCCAATACTCGTGCGCCTGCAGCAGCTGGCGGGCGATCCCGATTTCCTCGACCTCGCTGATTCGCAGCAGAAGGATGGGCAGGTCCCCGGAAATTCCCAGGGGCCATAGCCCTGGCTGCCCGCCGCCGCCGCGCTTGATGATGTCCGACGGAGGGCGGAGCATCGGCGTGGCATAGATCAGGTGCCCCGCAAGGCGCTGGAACAAACCCGCGTCACCCGAATCGATGCCTAGATGATGCATCTGCACCTGTGCCTGCGTCCAGGCCAGCGTGGCTGCGCGCTCGAAACCCGTCGTGTCATGGTGCTTGTCCACGATCTCGAGGAGGGTGTCGCGGGAGGCCGCGACCATCGTCCAGAACGTCACGCGCGTGACCGCACCCGGCGGGACCCTCACGCGCCTGCGTAGCGCAAAGACAGGGTCCAGCACCGTGCCGACCGTGTTGGAGAGCGATCGGCGATCCGACATTGCGACTGGCCTGCGGATACTGCCGCCCCGGCCGAGGAATCGCGCCCTGTCGGTCTCCATCTCCGGCTTTCCCACAGCCTCACCATCGACGATGGCGAGGTGCGCGGCCCAGATCTCGGGCTCTGACGGTGAGCGTCGCCTCCGCGTTGCCAGGATCGCACCGATGTCGGCCAGGTGCTCGGTCTCGACGAACAGCTTCGAGAGCGCGGGATGCGACACGTCCGCCGCCTGCGGGCCCAGCACCAGCTCCGCATAGGACGTGACGTCGATCTCCCGCATTCGGTCCCCGGCGTTCGTGATCGAGATGCGCCGGACCTCGGCATCGTCCTCGGCCGAGACGAGCACCTCCAGCGTCGTGGTGAGCGCAGCATCACGTCGCGTGAATTCGGCGCGGTCCTCCTGGAACACGACCTCGTAGTCATCGGGTTCGTCACCGCATGGCTGGAAGCCCGCCGACCACGTCTCGTTGCTGGTTGTGTCGCGCAGGAAAATGTAGGAACCCAGATCGTCGCAGGTGGCGTCCTCGCGCCACCGGGTCACGGCATGGCCTCGCCAGAGGCTTTGGCCCGAACCGGCTGCGGTGAGCATCACCGTGTAGCGTCCGTTCGAGAGAAGGTGCGTGGCGGGCGCGGCATCTTGCGCGGAGGTGTAGCGTCGGCCACCGGGGGGTTCGATCTCCTGAAGCCTGACCGCCGAGTGTGTATCGGCGACCCATGACGGCATGACGGTGACATCGCGCGGCGTGCGCTCGTGCAGCAGTAGTTCGGTCGCCTGGATGATGGGCTCCGCATGAAACCGGGCCCGCATCACCCCATCGAGCAGCGCATCCGCGATGGCAACGATAGTCATGCCCTGATGATGCGCCATGAAGGCGCGCACGATCGCGACCTCCTGACCCTCCGGAACCCGGATCGGCGTGTAATCGAGGGATTCCCGGAACCCGTGGCGGCCAAGCGCACCCACCTCGGCGAGGCGTCGGAAGTTCAGCGCCGCCGCCGTTGGGTCGATCATGGTGGCAAGCCCCGTCGCATACGGCGCGACGACCGTGTTCTCGCCGAGGCCCCGCTTCAGGCCGAGGCTCGGGACACCGAAGCTTGAATACTGGTAGGTGAACTCAAGGTCACGGGCATTGTAGGCCGATTCCGAGACGCCCCAGGGTATGCCGAGTGTCGCCCCATACTCGACCTGCCGTCGCACGATGAGGCGATTCGTCTGCTCGATCAGGCTGCCGGCGGGCGCGCGCATGACGAGCGACGGCATCAGGTATTCGAACATCGAACCAGACCACGAGATCAGCGCAGCGCCCGAGGCAACCGGCGTGACTGCACGGCCGAGACGGAACCAGTGACGCGTCGGGATGTCGCCCTTGGCGATCGCGAAGAAGCTGGCGAGCCGCGCCTCGGAGGCAAGCAGATCATAGCAGCTCGGGTCGAGCCTGCCCTCGGGCACCAGGTAGCCAATGGAGAGAAGTTTGCGGTCGGGATCGAGCAGGAAGCCGAACTCCATGTCGAGCGCCATGGTTCGCGCGGCCCCCTCCAGAGCCGAGAGACGCGCCGCAAGGGCTGCGTCCGGCGCGCCCGGTGCCACAAGGTCTCGGAGATGACTCTCGATCGATCGCTGCGCTGCTGCTAGCCAAGACGGCACGTCCGTTCCGGCGTTATTCTCCCGCTCGGCAGCGAGCGTCGCCGCGATGTCGGCGACGACCTCGGCCTGGACTGCAAATCGCGCGAGACGGTCCGCTATGGGCTCGCCATCCGGGGAAGGCCGGCGCATGTCGGCCGTGAATGTGGCGAGCGCGTCGTCAAGTGGCTGCCAGGTCACCGTCCGGGTCCGGGCCCCCTCGCGCACGCGCATACACTCGTCGCGAGCGACCTCCAGCGCATCTCCGATGCCGGCGATGCGCGCATCCGGGCTCATCGGCAGCTCACGCCATTCCCGGCAAGCGTTCGCGACGGCGACGAGGTGCCCCGCAAGATTGCCGCTGTCGACGGTGGAGACATAGCGTGGATCGAGCGGCCGCAGGTCCCGCGTGTCATACCAGTTGTAGAAATGGCCATGAAGCCGCGGGAGACGGCTCATCGTCGCAAACGTCGCTTCGAGCCGCTCGACAGCATCCGCAGTACCGATCCACCCGAAGTCGCGGGCGCTGAGGACGGACAGGAGATAGAGGCCGATATTGGTCGGAGACGTGCGACGCGCCACGACCGGTTTTGGGTCTTCCTGAAAGTTGTCAGGCGGCAGCATGTTGTCACTGGCCGTCACGAAGGTCTCGAAGAAGCGCCACGTCCGCCGCGCGATCAGTCGCAGACCGCGTGCGTCGGCGCCGGACACCAACAGCCGGCCCGCAGCAGGCGGCGAACGACTGGCCCACCACGCAATGCCGGGTGAGGCGATCCAGAGCAGGGCGAAGGGGGCCGTGAGTGGCCACGTCCCCTGACCTGACAGCGCTGCGACGAGGATGGCCAATCCACCGATCGCCGGCGCACCCGCCATCCGACGGTGGAAGTCGAGCAGGCCGGGTCGGCATTCGATGGTTGCCTGCGCCGCGGTCACCCATTCGAGCAGGTGCCGCCGGGTGACGAAAAGGCGAGCAAGCGTGCGCGCCACCGCATCGGACATCAGCCACGCCTGGTCCGCGAGGAAGGTGACGACGAGAAGCGAGAGACTGAGCGCAAGCCTTATATCAGTGCCGAGCGCGCGCAGGTGACTGCGCGGAGTCAGGCCACGACGGCGCGGCAGGATCGCGCTGATGACGGGAATGAGCGTCGGCACAACGATCGTGGAGAGCAGGAATGCCGTCCAAACGAGTGCAGCATGGAGGGGCAGCGTCCATCCGGTCAGGAAGGCCAGCACGGTAGCCGGCGCCGACAGCGTTCGGCGCAGGTTGTCGAGCATCTTCCAGCGCCCGATCGATGGGACGGCGCGGGCCTCCTGGCGACCACCCTCGGGGCTTGGAACGCGCCCCAGAATCCACGGAAGCAATTGCCAATCGCCACGCGCCCAGCGGTGCTGGCGCAGCGCAGAAATGTCGTAGCGGGTGGGGAATTCCTCGACGACCTCGACATCGGTGGCAAGGCCGGCACGGGCGAAGATTCCCTCGAACAGGTCGTGGCTGAGCAGCGCGGCCTCCGGAACCCGGCCTGCAAGGGCGGCCTCGAAAGCATCGATGTCATAGATGCCCTTGCCGGCGTAGGAGCCTTCGCCGAACAGATCCTGGTACACGTCGGACACCGCCGAAGCGTAGGGGTCGATTCCGCTGTGGCTCGAGTAGATCCGCTGGAACAGCGAGCCTTCCCGACCGACCGGCAGGGAGGGCGTGACCCGTGGCTGGAGCACCGCGTAACCTTCGACGACCCGCCTGGCACGCGGGTCGAACCGCGGCCGGTTGAGAGGATGCGCCATCTTGCCAATGAGCCGCCGGACGGTGTCGCGCGGCAGCCTCGTATCAGCGTCAAGTGTGATAACGTAGCGAACATTCGTCGGCACAGCATGCGGCCGCTCGGCCGCCTGAATGAAGCTCGTGTCGGTCGCGCCGCGCAGCAGCCGGTTCAGCTCATGCAGCTTGCCGCGCTTGCGCTCCCAGCCGATCCAGCGTCCTTCGCCCTCGTTCCATTGGCGCCGGCGATGCAGCAATAGGAATCGATCGCCGCCGGACGCCGGACCGTAGCGGCGGTTCAACTCGGCGATCCCATCTGCCGCGGCGGTGAGCAGCGCCGCGTCGCCCTCCATCCGTTCACTAGGAGCATCGCACCAGTCCGAGAGCAGGGCGAAATGGAGGTCGCCATCCGAACTCGCCAGGTGGTGGACTTCCAATCGTTCGATCTGCTCCTGGATCGCGTCCGCCGACGTCAGCAGCATCGGAACCGCGATCAGCGTCCGCAGATGCGACGGCACGCCGTCCCGCAGAGCCAGGGCAGGCAGGAGTTTCGGGCCGTAGCCCCATGCCGTGCCGCGGTTCACCAACGCGACCGCGACGTCCAAGGCCGGGATGGCACCGAGCGCGGCGAGCAGCGCCAGCACGCCGCCGGCGAGTCCGCCTGCGCGCAGAAGCATGAGCGGCAACAGCAGCAGGACGGCAGCGACGATGGTGATCGCGCTGACATAGCCACCGATGCCGAGTGCCTGATTCAACTGCCATGCCCGACGGCGCAGCGACGGTCTAAAGCCGATGGCCGCCTCGAAGGCGAACCGGCCACCCGCGAGCAGGTGATAGCCCGGATCCCGCCTGCGGCCGTCCGCGGCGTCCGGTGCCTCATGCGCGGCCTGCCTTGCAGCGAGGACCGCATTGCGGGCGATGTCGATCTCCTTGCGGCCCGAGCCGCGCGAGAGTTCCTCGATGGCGCTGCGGTAGAGGTTGCGGGTCGGGAAATCCATGTCCCGGTAGCCGTCACCTTTGGCGAGCACGTCGTCGACGAGGCTCATGCGTTCGAATAGCGCGGTCCAGTCGACGTCGGAGATCAGGCGCAGGCTGGTGATGATATTGCGGACGGAGACGCTTGCCGCGGCCTGGCTCTGGTGCTCCTCGCGCACGACCGCTTCAGCCGTTGTTCCCCGCTTCGCAAGGCACTCATCGAGCCAGGTCAGAGCAGAGATGATCCTGGGGTCCTGGTCACGCAGCCGATGCAGAAGCTGGACCGCGCAGGCATTCGTCGGTGGCGCCCCGTCAGGATGCGCCAACACCACCGCGAACGGTTCGGCGGTGCGCCCGCCTGCACCCAGCAGGCGATCTGCGAGTTCGTCGGCAACCTGGCAGGATGCGCGGTCTTCAACGATCTGCGCCGCCAATCGCCTTAGATTCTCGACCAGGACGATCCGCAGCGTGATGGCAATCGCCCAGAGTTCCCCGATCGTAAGCACCTCGACGTCCTGGTAGGCCCGGACGTAGCGGCACAGTGTCTCGGGCGAGAAGTGGCTGTCCGTGTGTGCAACGAAGGCCCAGGTCAGGCCAAAGACCCGCGGATACCCTGTAAACGGCCCGGTGGCGAGTTTCGGCAGCTGGCGATAGTACCGCGGTGGAAGGTCGCCGCGGATCTCGTGGATCTGTTTCTCGACGAGGAGATAATTGTCGATCAGCCATTCGGCCGCCGGTGTTATTGAGGCTCCTTCCTCCGCTGCCCGGGCTATTATGCGGTAGGCGTCGAGCAGGACGCTGCGGTTGTCCGTGAGCCGGTGTGCTAGAGGGTATACCTTGGCGGGCTTTGCTGAGACCGTCTGGGCGACCGCCAAGCTGCGCGCGTGCTCCTCGAGACGCTCGACGCTGAAGAGCTCTTCGCGCACGGGTGCACGGCTTGCCCAGAGCGATGCCGGGGAGCCGCGTCTGAATGCTGGAGGAATGAACTTTGTCACCTGGAGCCCTCCAGCGTAACGGCGAGACCGCCGTCTGGTTGCACTGCCGCGCTCGTTCAGAGCCTCCCAGGCGGATAGGCGGTTGGCGAAAATCCCTACCGTGTCCGTCCCCGTTCGTGATGCTCTAGGAACTCGCGCCTTAAGTGATTCATTATGCGCGGCCAGGACCGGCGCGCCTTGCGCAGCCGCAAAGCTGACGACGTCGACGCATGCTGGACGCGATGGCAGCGGCTCGGCACAGCGCGAATTCGCGGCGGAGGTGTCCTGGGACCTGCCGAGCCTGGCGCCGAGCGCGACGTCGCTGATCGATATCACGGTGAGCGGGGCGTGGGCGGGAGATCTGGCAGAAGCGTCGCTGGTATCTTCGACGCGGTTCACCGAGCTCGATGCCGCGGTATGGTCGAACAACACGGTGCGGGTGATGGCGCGGAATTTCTCCGCGGCGACGTTCGACCTGGCGGCGGCGACGCTGTCGGCGGGGGTGGCGAAGCGGCGGGCCCGGTGATGCTGCCGCGAAGCGCCCCTGGCGGCGCAGGTGACGAAGCGACAAATCATCTGACCGGAGCGAGGGTTCGCTCGGTGTTGCTGGCGTTCAGCGTCACCCGCCGAAAGCGCACCAGCGGCGCGCCATCGCGTCAAGGACAACCGCGACACCCTATTGTCCGCCATTCATGAGCTGCACCACATTGGCTTCCGGAATCAGCGGCCGAACGCATCCATCGCCTCGCGTTCAGGTGGCTGCCCGAACCCGTTGGCGACGGCGTGGCACGCCAAGCCCTGCAATCGCCGCGGCGGCGAGTCCGAGCCACGGCAGGAGCGCAACGTTCATCGTCTGCCAGCCCAGCCCCTGCAGCAGCGAGCCCGCGGCCAGCGACGACGCCAGGCCCACCGCAACGATCGTCAGGTCATTGGCCGTCTGCGCCCGCGCCCGCTCCGCTTGGGTGTAGGTCTCGGTCAGCAGCGTCGCACCTGGTGCGACCAGCCTGCTCGACGTCACCGTCAATGGCGCGCGACAGCGCGACCTCGCCCATGCGGCGCTCGCCCCGTCGACGCGCTTCGTCGAGTCCGACGTTGCCGAGTGGTCGAACAACACCGTGCGCGTCATGGCCAGGAACATCTCGCGGGCCACCTTGGACCTGGGCTCGGTAACGCTGTCAGTGCAGGTGAACAAGCGGTGGGTGTCGTGACTCCCGGCTGGCCTGTGTACCCATTGCGTCGCAAAGGCTGTCGATGCGAGAGCTGAGATACTCGTCCAAACTTCGTCGGTGCCGATCTCGTGCGCAATTCCAAGCGTTCACTTAGGGCCTGTGACAGGTGCTTTCGCGGGCGACTGCGAGACCATACGGCCGGAGAATAGCAGCCCGATCGTGTGAAGAGTCAGAACGCCGAGCATCGCGCAGACAAGTGGGAAGATGGCCGGCGCCAAGACGGCGAAGGGGCCGACGCCACCACGGCCCACTAGTTTCATCATCGCCGTCGCCAGCGCCGTCAGCCCGAAGGTGAAGCTCCACGCTGATGCGGTTACGCCTCCGGCAAAGATCCAGCGGGAGAGTCGCGCCAGCACGATGAACTGGAAGAGGCCGTAGCCGATAAGGGCGTAGGCAACGAAGTCCGGTGGCCCCGCGGTCACACTGAGGTATGCGACCGCCCCGACGGTTGGCGGCGCGAGCTGGATGCCGAGCGTGGGCCTGAGCGCTGACGGCATCTCCGGGGACGTCAAGAGCCGCTGGATGATGATCGACTCGATGGCGAGCCAGGAGATCACGCCGGTGCCGAAGGCGAGGCGGCCCCATTCGGCGAAGCCGAGCGCGACACAAGCGATAGCCGTCACGTAGGAGCCGGCCACGGTCGGGAGGTAGAGGATGGGCGTCGTTGACTCAGCACTACGGCCCCCTTGCCAGAGGGTCCCGGTCCGCCACAGAGCGAAAGCGCAAGTGAACGAGAATCCGAGAGCGAAGATGATCACCGCTATGGGCCTGGCATGAGGCTGAGCAGCGACCGCCACGAGCATCGTGGCAACGCCCGCAAGACTGATGAAGCAGCACTGCACAGGATGGCATGCCTCGGCCAACGCCTCTTCCGTTGCAAAGAGCCACTTGGTGACAAAGAGCAGGAGGAGGACGGTCCAGACCACGCCGCCGACGAGCATGAGGCTTTCTCCGATGGCAGCGGGCAGCCCCCACAGCTCGTGTGCCGTGCGCCAGCTGTTGCCCAGCCCGATCAGCCCGAGCACGATCCCGAAGAGCGAGGCGGGAAGGATCGGGACTCTGTCACGGATATCGTTCATCCGGGGTGGCCTCTCCAAGTGCCTGGAAGTGTCGCCACTGCGATGTGTCTCCAGCATGCCTCGATCCCTCCGATCCACGACCTCCGGCGATGCCCTCCACGACCCGCACGGACGGTCTGCCCAGCAGATGCTTTCAGCCGCGGCGCGGTGCGGCCAGTGAGAAGGAGTCGGATTTCGCGAGGTGCCGCGGGCTCGACGCCCCAATGCCCCCGAGAGGCCCGCCCCCGACGAACGGCAATTACGGCTGCACTCGCCGCCACAGCTCGTTGAAGGCGAGGCTGTCGAAGAAGGCCGAGGCCCGAACAACCTGCCCGTCGCGCAACTCGAAGAACCACGCGTACGTATTCGCATAGGGCATGCCGTCCTTGGCCACGCCGGCAGCGTCGAAGAAGATGACCACCGTGTCGCCATCGGCGTGCAGGCTGCGGATGCGGGGGCGGAGGCCCTCGCGCATGCGGGCGTTGAAGGGCCCGATGACCTTTGTCAGGAATGCCTGGCGAGTCGGATAGGTGCCCGAGACATCGGACAGGCCGACGATGGTCCAACTCGCGTCGTCGGTCAGCAGATCGAACGGACTGCCTTCACCGGCCCTCCATGCGTCGAATTTCGCTTGAACGAGCGCGCGGTGGTGGGTCTCTCTGGCGCCGTGGGTCATCGTGGTGTCTTCTTGAGTTTGGAAGGGATGGGAAGCGGCGCTCGCGGGATCCCGGGCGGGGTCAGGCACCCGTGTCCGTGACGCTTCGCCGGCGACAATCGCGGCGACAACCATTCGGCGTGCTCTCCAGTGGTCTACGCACCCTCGGCGGCGGTGATGCTGCCATCCACGGCGCGCAGGCGTCTGCACGACGGCGGAATCCGCGGCCGCCACCTTCCGGTCCGAACAGGACGCGTCCCCGCACGATTTCGCGCAGGAACGGTACCCTCGAAGCGTAGGCCACGGTCGCTGGGGGGAGCACAGCAACCTGCGGCAGCCGCCTACGGCTGATCCATGACAGGCGCTGCTTCGGCCCACTCCGCCCTGGTGCTCGGCGACCCGTCGACCATGTCCACGATCGCCTTCGACTTCTGCAGCGAGGGCATCAGCGAGCGCGGCCCTTCCCACGGCCTCCCACCGATGTGCCAGCCATCGGCATGGAGTTCCTCGATCAGAACCCAGACGACTTCGCGAAAGGCCTCCGAGCCTTCGAATTGCACCATGACGTCTGTCAGCGACTTGGCCAGCTTGTGCTTCTCCTCCTCGCTGAAGACGCCTTCGACGAGCTTGACGTTTACGAACGGCATGACAGTTCTCCTCTGCGGTGTTTGAAGACGGCCCACCATGGCAGCCGCACCGACGCGAGCGAGAGTGAGGCAGCGTGAGCCGCCGGGAGAATCTGCGAGGCTGCTGCGGCGTGCATCGTACCGGAGCGAGAGGGCCCGGGGCGCGCAGCGAGGCCGTGGTGAAACACAGCGGAGGCTGACCTGCCAGCTGTTCGCGCTGGGTGGAATTTCCCGCGCGGGTGCAGACATCCTGGCCGAACAGGCCGACCAAGCCGAGCTCTGCGCCGGCGATGGCCGTGTTGCCGACAATTGGCCGTACAACGCATCCTGCGCCGAGCATTCGATGGCTCGGCATGCACGGGCGGCGACAGTCGTGGCATCGACCGCGCTACGCGACGTCCAGCGGTCCAATTCGCGATAGTCCGCCACGACCTTGGCACGCGTCTCCGACGTGCCTTGGCCTCGCTGGCGTCGGACGCCGGCGACCCGTCGCTTGGCCTACGCGGACGTTGTGCGGCTCCGATGATGGCGGCAACGGCCCGGCACGGCCGGAGAAAGCCAGTGACATGACGCGAAGCGCAGGTCAGGCTGTGCACGCCGTGGGGAACCGGCCAGGCACCGTGAGACGCCTTCGTGCCGGATGCATGGCCAGCGCCATGGGCTCGTCAGCCACCGTCGCGGCGGCGCTGCCGAGACGCTACGATGGAGGCGTGTCCAGGCGGCAAAGGACCATTCCCCGTCCCGGCCGCAACGACGGTACCCACATATGGCATTCCCGGACGGGGAGCATGGTTGATGAACCGGACCACGAAGCGCGACCTGGTCATGATTCTCGCGACGGTGGCGGCGCCCGCCGTCGCGTCCGAACAGTCATCCTGGCCGGAGGGGCCGGTCAGGATCCTGACACCTTCACCGCCCGGCGGCAGCGTGGACCTGGTGGCGCGTCTGCTCGCTAACGGACTGTGCCGCCGTTACGGCCAGGACTGGATCGTGGAGAACCGGCCCGGTGCCGATGGCGTCGTCGCGGCGCAGGCCTTCGTATTGAGCCGGCCGGGATCGACGTTGCTGTTCTCGGCCGCGGGCATCTACATGGCCGCGCCGCTGATGTTCGCGCCATTGCCGTATGACACCGCGACGGAACTTGTCCCGATCGCGGCGCCGGTCACCGATTTCGTGGGCTTCTTCGTGCGATCGGACACGCCTGCGACCTCCTTGGGCGACTTCCTGTCGCGCGCAAAGGCGATGCCGCGGCAGTTCACCTGGGCCACGGCACCCGGTGCCTACCTGATGCTCAATGCCTTCTTCCGCGCCAACGGGATTGACATCATCTATGTCGGCTACCGCGCTCTGACAGCCATGTTGCCCGATGTCGCGATGGGGCGTCTCGACATGGCCTACCTGCCGCTGGCACCAAGCCTTTCCATGGTGCGCGACGGGCGGCTGCGGTTGCTGGCGGTGAGCAATGCCGAGCGGGCAGCCGCCATGCCGGATGTACCGACGGCGCGTGAACTCGGATTTCCCACACTCGAACTTGAGAGCTTTCCTGGCCTCTTCGGCTGGAAGGGCATGCCGATGGTGCTGCGCGATGAGATTGCCGCGTATATGCGCGACATTATCGCGGAACCGGCCGTAACCGAGAGGCTCTTGGCCATCGGGCTGGTGCCACGGCCATCCACGCGGGCGCGTTTTGAAGCCGACTTGCGCCACGTGGGCGCGCTCTACGCGGAGGCGGCGCGGCGATACGGTGCAAGACCATCCGACTGACATGGAGCGACAAGGCGTCCCGGATCCTGGCGAGGGGGCGCTGGATCCGGGACGCGGCTCCGCCCCGGGGGGAGGGGGCTGGGCGGAGCAAGCCGGCGGTGGGCAAGCCACGTCAAACGGGGTTCCCGAGCGACCCGCGGCACTCCAGCGGCCACTTGGAGATGCCGTCGCGCGGGAATCGATGCGCGGAGCGGCTGGCGTCGAAGGTGCGAATCTCGTCAGCGTCGAGCGTGATCCGGTCCGGCCGAGTGCTGGTGCGGGCTTGTTCCTCGGTCGCAGCTCCTGCCGTCATGCGCTGATCCTCGCTCTCGGTGGTCGGCGTTGCGCATGATTGTGCGTCGGGTCTGCCCCAAGGCCGAGTGAGGCGTGGTTGGACGTCGTGAGATCGCCCGGCCGGCCATCGACGATCGCGGGCTGACGCGACGCGGCCGGGCCTCACCGCATTTCACAGGACCTCACGCCCGGCCGGTGCAACGATGGCGCATCATCGACATGTCACGTCCGACGCATCGCCGAGGAGACCCGAATGACCTCACGCCCGCCGCTGCCACCCTTCACGCGCGAGAGTGCGATCGCCAAGGTTCGCGCGGCAGAAAACGCTTGGAACACGCGCAACCCCGGCGGCGTCGTCCTGGCCTACACGGGGGACAGCCGATGGCGGAACCGATCTGAGTTCCTTTCCGGTCGGGCGGCCATTGAGGCCTTCCTCGCGCGCAAATGGGCGCAGGAATTCGAGTACCGTCTCATCAAGGACCTTTGGGCCTTTACCGACGCGGCTATCGCGGTGCGCTTCGTGTATGAGAGCCGCGACGCCGGCGGCCGCTGGTGGCGCAGCCATGGCAACGAGAACTGGCTGTTCGCCCCAGACGGGCTGATGGCGGAGCGGCACGCCAGCATCAACGACGTGCCGATCAGTGAGGCGGAGCGCTTGTTCCGCTGGCCGCTGGGCACGCGGCCCGCGGACCATCCAGGCCTGACGGAACTCGGTCTTTGACCCGGGCTGCCAGCGTGCCGGCCACGCCGGTCACGCGCCCGTGGACGCCGGCAGCCCACACGTCGTCGACGCCCCCCCGCGGTTCCAGTAAGACCGATGGCGAGATGAGCACGGACGGCAACCGAAAGGGCTTCGCGTTCGGGCCGTTCTGCCTCTTTCCGGCGGAGCGATTGCTGGAGCGCGAGGGCAAGCCCATTTCGCTCGGCAGCCGCGCCTTCGACCTCCTGACCGCCATGGTCGAGCGGCCCGGCGAGGTCGTCTCCAAAGCGGACCTTTTCACGCGTGCGTGGCCCGGCATGACGGTCGAGGAGAGTGGGCTTCGCTTCCACATCTCGGCACTGCGCAAGGCGCTCGAAGAAGGCAAGGACGGCGCCCGCTACATCGCCAATGTCCCCGGACGCGGCTATTGCCTGGTCATCCCGGCGACGGCTTTCGGGCCGGAGCCGGACCAGCCGTCCATCGCGGCCCGCCCGGACCCCAAACTGCCCCTGCGTCCTCATGGCGTGCCGCTGGGTCGCGAGGAGGCGATCGCGGACCTTCTGGAGCAGCTCGGCCAGGACCGGCTCATTACCCTGGTGGGACCGGCCGGCATCGGCAAGACGACCGTTGCCTTGGCTGTTGGCGCAGCGGAGCGGGGCCGCGGCCAGGAGGTTCGCATCGCGGACCTCGCCGCGCTGCGGGACCCGGCGCTCGTCGGTGCCGCAGTGGCGGCGTCGGTCGGCATCTCCGCGCGATCGGAGGATCCGACCAACGAAATCCTCGGCTTTCTCGCGGATCGATCGGTGCTGCTCGTCCTCGACAATTGCGAACATGTGCTGGCTTCGGTCGCACCGCTCGCCGAGAGGTTGCATCTCGAAGCACCTTCCATGCGCATCCTCGCGACCAGCCGGGAGCCGCTTCGAGTTCTGGGTGAGCTGGTGGTGGAACTGCCCCCGCTGCAGGTGCCGCCGGATGACAGCCGCATCCCGGCCTCTGAGGTGCTCGCCTATCCCGCCGTGACGCTGTTCCTGGACCGCGCCGTGGCGGGGGGCTTCCGGGGGGCGCTCTCCGACGGGACGGTGGGGCTGATCGCAATGCTGTGCCGCAAGCTGGACGGCATCGCGCTGGCGATCGAGCTCGTCGCCAGCCGGGTCGGGGTGCTTGGCGTGGAGGAGACAACGGCGCTGATCGATACGCGCCTGCGGCTGCTCTGGCACGGGCGCCGCACGGCGCCGCCCCGGCACCAGACCCTAACCGCGGCGCTCGACTGGAGCCACGAGTTGCTCTCGGAGGAGGAAAGCAGGACGCTGCGGCGGCTATCGGCTTTCGTCGGCCCCTTCTCGTTGACTGCGGCAATCGCCGTGGCCGGTGCCGGCATGGAGGAGAGCGAGGTCGCTGTCGCGCTTGACGGGCTGCTGCGCAAGAGCCTGGTCTCTGTTCGGCACGGGCAGGAGACGATACGCTATCGCCTGTTGGATACGACCCGCGCCTACGCCGCCGTGAAGCTCGATGCGTCTGGGGAGGCCGCCACGACAACACGACGCCACGCGGAGGCCGTGCTGGCCATGCTGAAGGCAAACGCCGTCGCTCTGCCACTGACTGACCACGCGACGCGACAGGTGCGTGAGCGTGCACTGCTCGGAGACGTGCACGCTGCTCTGCGCTGGAGTTTCACCGATGTCGCCAGCCGCAACCTTGCCATCGCGTTGGCTGCCGAGGCCTGCGACCTGTTCGTTAGGTTGTCGCTGCTGCACGAATGCCGTCACTGGGCAGCTGATGCTCTGGCCCTGGCCGACGAGAGTGAGCTTGACGATCGTACAACCTTGAAACTGCACGCCGCGCTCGGCCACGCGATGACATTCATCGACGGCAATGGCGACGCAGCGCGACACGCGCTCGAGCAGGCATTGAGGATCGCCGAACGGCTCGACGATCGGGAAGGGCAATTCCGACTGCTGAGCCGCATGCATATGTTCCATCGCCGCACCAACGAGGTGTCGCGACTGCTGCCGATCGCAATCCGCATTCAGGAGACCGGGACAGCGATTGGCGATCCGGTCGGCATCGCCGCGGCGCACACGGTGCTGGGCGTTTCCTTCCACCTGGCCGGTGACCAGGCCGCCGCGCGCCTGCATTTGGAGACAGCCTTGCAGATGGCTGCGTTCGAGCACGTCTCGCCGGGCCATTTCGCCTTCCACCGCAATCCGTACATCGCGCTGGCCCGCACCTACTGGTTGCAGGGCCTTCCCGAACGGGCAGTCGCCGCCGCGCGCCCATTGGCGCCCGAGGCGGCATCACCCGATATCGTCACGCGATGCATAGGGCTGATCTGGGGCGCAGACGTGTTCCGATGGACGGGCGACTGGGCAACCTTCCAGGAGCTGACAGATCAGCTCGATACCCTGGCCGGCCGGCATTCCCTGCGGCCATACCAAGCGGTCGCACTCGGGATGCGGGGCGAGGCGTTGATCCGCTCCGGCCAGACGCGCGCGGGGACGGAGTTCCTGCGAAGCGCGCTGAAGGTCCTGCACACCCATCACTATGAACTATACACCGCCGGCTTCACCGTCGCGCTGGCGGAAGGGCTGGCGGCTCTGGGGGGCGCCGAGGAGGCGATCGAGATCTTGGAAGCGGTACTCGATGCTACGCTGGATCGCGGTGGCAGCCTCGACCTTCCGGAGCTCTATCGAACTCGCGCCAATCTTTGCGCGGGGCTCGGCAAGGCAGCTGAGGCGGAGGCCGACTTCCTGACGGCGATCGAGACGGCGAAGGTTCAGGGCGCGCTCGGCTGGGAACTGCGCGCCGCCACCGGCTTGGCCCGCCTGCGCGCCACGTCCGGCGATGCCGTGGCTGGCGCAACGCTGCTGCGAGAAGTGATGGCACGCTTCGTGGAAGGCCGCGACACGCCGGACCTGCGTGCGGCCGCCGGCGAGCTGGCGCGCCTCGACGCCTGTTCGGCGTGACGTCGCTGCCCCGGGCCGGCTGGCCATAGTCATCCATGGACCCAGAACAGCTCAGACGCGTGCCGGCGGGCACGGCAGAAGCCGGTGATGAACACGGGACACTGTCCAGGTGACCGTTCGCTGATCGATGGCGGCATGGACGGGCGAGTCGGCCGGTTCCTGCATCAACCGGTCCGCCGCGCGTTCGCCGTCGCCGGCGCTTGCCCAGATCAGCAAGTCGATGACGACGCCGTCGCTGCGCTGGGCGATGCGCCTCGAGAGGAAGCCGGGCTGTTTGAGCAGCCAGGCATCGACGTCGGCATTGGCGGCGATGAAGTCCGCCACGGTGAGTCCTCGATTGAGCTTGAAGGTGGTAACTTCGATGGCGTCCATGATGGCATCCTTAGTTGTCATGAAGGTAAAAGTACCGCGGGCTCAAGCAGGTCGTTCGGTCTGTCGCCGTCGAAGACCCCCAACGGCCGCTGGAGCCAGGAGCGGCCGCGGAGCAGGACTGGCAGCCAGCTGTCGGTTACCGTTGAGATCATGTCTCCGCCTCCGCCACGCGACGAATGCAGTGTCCGGGTCAGGATGCCGGGAACCCTGACTTTGTGGTTGCCCGATCGTCCAAGGGCTCCGGTGCGCGCGGCGATATCTTCGTCGAGGCCGAAGCCGGCGTCGTTGGACGATCGCTTCGATCCTTGCCCGCCCCGGTCGCTGCGGGCCGCCTTGTTCCCCACCCGGCTGTCTTCCGACGAACGGCTGACAGCCTCCCGCCTGGTCGTCCGATTTGCTGCGCCACAGCTGACGCAGTGGCGCAGCAGCCGTGACCGTCGCCTTCATGCATCACACGCCCATGTAGACAAGGCGGGTGAAGAACTGTGGCGAGATGACGAAGCCGCCCCAGCGCGCGTCGTGCACCGCGGTTGGCCGGGCCGCGATGACCTCCTCCAGGCTCCGTCCCTGCCGCTTTAGCTCCGCGACCCTGCCGTGGACATCGACGAGCATGGCGAGGCAATCACGCAGGTCCTGCCGCGTGCCGACAAGCCCGTGGCCCGGAATGATGATCGTGCTCTCCGCGCTTCCGGCCAGATTGGCCTCCGTGGCCCGGATGGTGCCCTCAATGCTGCCGCCGGTGGAGTAGTCGATGAAGGGGTAGGCGTTGTTCCAGAAGGTGTCGCCGGTATGAAGGATGTCGGCCTCGGCGAAGAAGACCGAGAGGTCGCTGTCGGTGTGTGCGGGGCTGTATTCGCGCAATGTCATCGTCGCGCCGTTCAGCCGCATCACCTCTTCGCCGTCGACCAGCCGTGTCGGCAGGGCGGTGACGGGGGCCGGCGGGAAGTCGAAAGCCCAGTCCTCCACCCGCTGCATCATCGCCAGGTACTTGCGGGTGTTCCGGTGTGCCGTGATGGTCGCGCCGGCCTCGGCCATCCAGGCGTTTCCGTCCGCGTGGTCAAAATGCCAGTGGGTATTCACGAGGTGCCTGATCGGCTCCCGTCCGATGCTGCCGAGCGCTTCCTCGATCCGTGGGCGTGATGCGGTGATGCCGCTGTCGATCATCAGCTTGCCGTCGCGACCGCCGAGCACCGCGATGTTGCCACCCGACCCCTCCAGCACGCCTATTCCGCCGCGGAGGCGGTGCAGCGTGATCGGCGTCTCGACCGCGGCGGCGCGAATGCCGTCGACGATGCCTTGCGCCTGTGCATAGGCTTGGCGCGGTGTCAGCCACCGACCGGATGCGGTGAAGCCCGCGGCCATGAGGCAGCACAGGCAGAACCCCCGGCGCGTGCGCGCGGAAGGGCGCGGTTGGGCGTTGGTGCTCATTGGCTTGGTCCTTGTCCTTCGTTGTGGGCGCGAGGGCCTCCGCGCGCCGGCGGCGTGACGGGCGGCGTCATCGAGGCGCCGCGGACGGATTGCCGCTTCCCGGATTGGGTTCATGCGTGGCCTCACTGATGTCCACGACGAGCTTGCCGCGCGCGGTTCCCATCGCGACCTCACGATAGGCTTCGGCGACGGTCGCCAGCGTAAAGCGCTGCGGAGCCAGCGGGGGCACCAGCTTTCCAGCCTCGGCAAGCCGCGTCGCCTCGGCCAGGATCTCGCCGTGGTGCTCGCGGCCTTCGCCGGTCAGCAGTGGCAGCAGGGTGAAGACGCCTGAATAGGTTGCTGCCCGGAAGGACAGCGGCGCCAGCGCGTGCGTTCCCCAGCCGAGGCAGCTCACGACATGTCCGAATCGGCGCACTGCCAGGAAGGACCCGTCGAGTGTGGCTCCGCCCGCGGTGTCGTAGACTAGGTCGAACCCTCGCCCATCGGTGAGGCGCGCCACATAGTCGTCCACCGGATCGGAGCGGTCGATGAAGGTCGCGCCAAGGCGTTCGATGGCGGCACGGCCTTCCGGCCCACTCACCGCGAACGCCTCGGCACCCACTGCCGAGGCGAGTTGGATCACCATCTGGCCGACCCCGCCGGCACCGCCCTGAACCAGCACCAGTTGGCCCGACCGAACGCCAGCCCGGTCGACCAGGCCCTCCCAGGCGGTGATGAAGATCAGCGGCAGCGCTGCGGCCTGGCGCATGCTGAGGTTGGCGGGCTTTCGAGCAAGCAGCGCGGCATCGACCGCCGCGTACTCGGCGAGCGAACCCTGGTTTCCGCCGACGCCACCGGCCATGCCGTACACCTCGTCGCCGGGCCGAAGGCCGTCGACGCCTTCGCCAATGGCCTCGACGGTGCCGGCGAGGTCGATGCCGAGCACTGCGGGCAACGGATGCCGTGCGTGTGGCGCGGCACCCATCTGGATCTTAACGTCGAGCGGGTTCACCGCGCTGGCCGCGATGCGGACAAGCACCTGGCCCGAAGCGGCAACCGGCCGCGGAACGCTTGCGATGCGCGGCGCGGCGCCGTGCGCGTCCACGATCGATGCCCGCATGTTGAGGATGGTGGACATGGTTGGCCCTCGCGATGCTGGGTTCAACGGCGCAGGAAGACGAGCAGGTCGTCATTCAGCTGCTGTTTGTGGGTGTCTGTCAGGCCGTGCGGCGCACCGGGATAGACGCTCAGCGTTGCATGCGGCACCAGGCGCATCGCAGCGTGAGCGGACGCCTCGATAGGGACGATCTGATCGTCGGCGCCGTGCACGATCAGCGTGGGCCGGTCGAAGCGCTTGAGATCCTCCGTGAAGTCGGTCTCCGAGAAGGCTCTGATGCAGTCATAGGTGTTCTTGTGGCCAGCCATCATGCCCTGCAGCCAGAAGGAGTCGATCATGCCTTGCGACTTCTCGGCGCCCGGTCGGTTGAAGCCGAAGAACGGACCGCTCGCGATGTCGAGGTAGAGCTTCGAGCGGTCGACAAGGCTCGCCGCACGGAGGCCGTCGAACACCTCGATTGGCTGCCCGCTTGGGTTCGCCGCAGTCTTCAGCATCAACGGCGGCACGGCCGAGATGAGGCAGATCTTCGCGACGCGCCCGGTGCCGTGGCGTCCGACATAGCGGGTGACCTCGCCGCCGCCGGTCGAAAAGCCGAACAGAGCGATGTTGCGCAGGTCCAGCACCTCGATCACCTGGGCCAGGTCATCGGCGTAGTGGTCCATGTCATTGCCGTCCCAGGGCTGGCTGGAGCGGCCATGACCACGCCGATCATGCGCGACGACCCGGTAGCCGTTGCTCGCAAGGTGGAGGGCCTGGCTCTCCCAGCTGTCCGCGTTCAACGGCCAGCCGTGGCTGAGCACGACGGGCTGGCCGCTGGGCGGCCCCCAATCCTTGACGTAGAGAGATACGCCGTCGCGCGTGGTGATGCTGTTCATGGTGATGCTCCTCGGGTTGGGTGGCGTCGTGGCACCGCCGCTGTCTTGGGCAGTCGCGGGCGTGGAAGTGCACGGCATGGCGAGGCCGACCGGCATCGCGGCGCCGCCCAAAAGCAGCGCGCGTCGGGCGAAGGTGGCGTCGTAGTCTTGCTGCTGGCTCGGCATGTCTAGGCTCCTGTTGTTGCCGAGGAGCATGCGAGGGTGGGTGACGCTTCGCGAGTTAGGCAGCGCGAGTTCGGGTGAAGAACCGTGAAGGCGGCGCGGATCGGCTCGACGCGCTTCTACCGGGCCCAGAACAACGATGTCCGGAGTTTGCCGTCAGCTACACGATCGATGCCAACCGCAGCCTGACCTTACATGCTGAACGAGGTCCAATTGGCGCTGGCGAAGGCCTCGGTCGAAGCGCCGGGTGCCCACGCGCGCTCACCCGATCCTCGCAACGGGGCCTCCCCCGTCGCAGGGTCGCCGTGTTTCCTCAGCCAATGTCAGCCGGGCATTGCCTGGGTGGCAAAGGATGCAACGAGCGCACGCAGCACGCGCTGTGTGGTCGTGAGGGCATCCGTCACAAGCGTCAGCAGATCCGAGGAACGCTGAACGGACGTTCGCTCATCGTTGATCGCATTCTGGGGATCAGCCGACGCGAGGTGCGCCGGCATGACCAGCAAAGGCACATCGGAGAATGAAACGCACGCTCCGCACGCTGATCATCGGCGCCACGCTTCTTGGCCCGTGGAGCTGCCCCCATCAAACCGGACAAGCGGCGTGGGTTACTGACTGCGCAGCGATGAACTCACGGGGCGAGCGCATGCGCAAGCCGCTGTGAGGGTGGATGGTGTTGTAGTCCTCGAACCGGCCGGCCAGGCGCTGCAGGACGGAGATGGCATCGGGCCTGG
Source organism: Neoroseomonas lacus (assembly GCF_014644535.1). GTDB lineage: Bacteria > Pseudomonadota > Alphaproteobacteria > Acetobacterales > Acetobacteraceae > Neoroseomonas > Neoroseomonas lacus. The sequence continues at coordinate 124 of NZ_BMKW01000029.1, read as the reverse complement.
GGTTCACACGGGCATAGTCGCGCTTGAAGGTCTTCACGAAGGCCCCGCAGACACCGTTGCTCTCGGGGCCGCGGACGGGCGTGAAGCAGGCGACGAGGTTCAGCGCGACGGCGAAGTCGGTGGT
>NZ_BMKW01000028.1 GCF_014644535.1 Neoroseomonas lacus | reverse complement strand
TTCCAAAACCGATTTTCTTGTCAAAGAACAAAACCAACCCGACCCGAGATAACCTCAGGGAGGTCACCATCAAACCGTTTCAGTTAACCCACCTTTCTCAGCGGGGCGAAGAACTTACCGGGTCATCCCCGCCTCGTCAACACCCTACATCGTCGGCGTGGGGGGTTTCTACTCACCTCCCTCGGGTATGTCAAACGGGTTTCACCGTCTTTCGTGCAATGCGTTCGACGCATGGCTTGCCCCCTTGATCTCCGAAGAAACTTCAAGGCCGGGGATTAACGGCTTGTCACGCAGGCCGAATCCATGGCCCAACGCCTCCAGAACCCGCAGCCAAGGAGGTCACCCCCAAGATGCGGCTCCGCCCGGCCATCGCCATGTCCGCGCTTTTTGCGCTTTATCCAGCCGCTTCCTACGGCCCCTCAGCGAATTTCACGACGCAGCCCCCGGCCTCCGAAGCGTCGGCGGCGCCCATCCCCTTTGCCGCCTCGTCCCAAACCTCGCCAGCCGGCACTCCTATGTCGATCGCCAGCTTGCCGCCGGTCCCCGAAGTCGAGGCGGCAATCGCCGGGGCTTTGCCGGCGGACGCGCCAGATCCTTCCGAAGCTGACGCCTCATCTCAGGAGAGGGTCCTTGTCGTCACACGCGGCGATACCCTTGCCGGTCTCCTTGATGACGCCGGTGTGGACAGGGCCGAGGCCCACGCCGCCATCGCCAGCCTGGCCCGCCACTTCCAGCCAAGCTCCCTTCGCCCGGGCGACGAGATCGCCATCCGCCTCTCGACCGGTGACACGCCAACCCTGGCCGAGCTCGAACTGGAGCCCGAGCCGGGTCGCACCATCCGTGCCATTCGCCAGCCCGACGGCAGCTGGGAGGACAAACAGGAGGTCGCTGCCCGCACGCGCTTCCTGGTACGCGCGTCGGGTACCGTCGATGGAGGCCTGTTTCCGGCCATGACGCGCGCCGGCCTGCCGGCCGGCATGGCGCTCTCCCTGATCCGGATTCTCGGGCACCAGGTCGATTTCCAACGTGACCTGAAGCCGGGCGACCGCTTCGCCATCCTGTTCGACCGCTTCCGCGACGATGACGGGGACCTGCTCGGCCACGGTCAGATCATCAAGGCGACGCTGACGCTCTCCGGGCGGACGCTCGAAATATGGCGCCACAGGGACCGCGACGGCAGCACCGAATGGTACGACCAGCAAGGCCGCAGCCTGCGTCGCTCATTCCTGCGCACCCCCTTGGACGGCGCGCGGATCTCCTCCGGCTTCGGCCTGCGCAGCCATCCTGTCCTCGGCTTCAACCGGATGCATCAAGGGATCGACTTCGCCGCCCCCTCGGGCACGCCAATCTACGCCGCGGCCGATGGCACCATCGTCTCGGCGAAGCGCGAAGGCGGCTACGGGCTCATGGTCCGCATCCGCCACAACAGCGGCGTCGAGACACGCTATGCGCACATGTCCCGCTTCGCCCGCAACATCGCTCCCGGGCGCCATGTCCGGCAGGGCACCGTGGTCGGCGCCGTCGGCTCGACCGGCCTCTCGACCGGCCCGCATCTCCACTATGAAGTGGCGATGAATGGTCGGCCGGTGAATCCGGCCAGCCATGTGCAGCAGGCCATCCGCCTTGCCGGCGCCGAGCTCAACGCCTTCCGTGCTCGCCAACGGACCCTGACGCGCCTGGTGGCCGGCTTCGGCACGCGCGACGAAGTCGCCCTGGCGAGCGACTGACACCGGATAGGGCCGGCGGTCATACCCGCCGGCCCGCCCCGTAGCGGCATTACGCCGCGGCGGCCAGTTCGTTCCGCAGTTCGATGCCGTCCGGCGACGCGGTCACATGCACCACGTCCCCGTCCTTGATGCTGCCTTCCAGCAGCAGCCCGGCCAGCCGGTCCTGCAGGTTCCGCTGAATGACGCGCTTGAGCGGCCGCGCGCCATAGATCGGGTCGTAGCCCGCTTCCGCCAGCCATTCCCGCGCCTTGTCATCCAGCTCCAGCCGAACCTTGCGGTCCTCCAGCAGCTTCAGCAGCCGCTGCAACTGGATATCGACGATCGAGGCCATATCCCCGCGTGCCAGCCGCCGGAACAGCACCACCTCATCCAGCCGGTTGAGGAATTCCGGCCGGAAGCGCTCGCGCACTGCCCGCATCACTGCCGGCCGCGCCGCGTCGATCTCGGCATTCTCCGGCAACTCCGCGATCGCCTGGCTGCCAAGGTTGGAGGTCAGCACGATGATCGTGTTGCGGAAATCGACCGTCCGCCCCTGCCCGTCCGTCAGCCGCCCGTCGTCGAGCACCTGCAGCAGGACGTTGAAGACATCGTCATGTGCCTTCTCGACCTCGTCGAACAGAATAACCTGATAGGGCCGGCGCCGTACCGCCTCGGTCAGCGTGCCGCCTTCCTCATAGCCGACATAGCCAGGCGGCGCCCCGATCAGCCGGGAGACGGCGTGCTTCTCCATGAACTCGCTCATGTCGATACGCGTCATCGCCCGCTCGTCGTCGAACAGGAACTGCGCCAACGCCTTCACCAGCTCGGTCTTGCCCACACCCGTCGGGCCGAGGAAGAGGAACGACCCGATCGGCCTGTTGGGGTCCTGCAACCCCGCCCTGGCCCGCCGCACGGCCTTGGAGACGGCTTCCAGCGCCTCCTCCTGCCCCACGACGCGATGGCGGAGCGCATCCTCCATCCGCAGCAGCTTGGCCCGCTCACCTTCGAGCATCTTCTCGACCGGCACGCCGGTCCAGCGCGAGACGATCGCGGCGATGCCTTCCTCGGTCACCGCCTCGTTCACCAGCCGCGCATCGCTGTCGCCGGTTTCGGCCAGCTTCTTCTCGATCTGCGGAATGACGGCGTAGAGCAGCTCCGACGCCCGAGCGAGGTCACCGCCACGCTGCGCCAACTCCACATCGGTGCGCGCCTTGTCCAGCTGCTCCTTGAGCTTCTGGCTCTCGACGACCTTGCCCTTCTCCGCCTCCCAACGCTGCGTCATCTCGTTCGACCGCTCTTCCAGGTCGGCGAGTTCCTTCTCCAGCTTCGCCAACCGGTCGCGCGATGCCGGGTCGGGTTCCTTCTTCAGCGCTTCCCGCTCGATCTTCAGCCGCATCAGATCCCGGTCGATCGCGTCGAGCTCCTCCGGCTTGGAATCCACCTGCATGCGCAAGCGCGAGGACGCCTCATCCACCAGGTCGATCGCCTTGTCCGGCAAGAAACGGTCGGTGATGTAGCGGTTCGACAGAGTCGCCGCCGCCACCAGCGCGCCGTCCGTGATGCGGACGCCGTGATGCAGCTCGTACTTCTCCTTGATACCGCGCAGGATCGAGATGGTGTCCTCGACGCTCGGCTCGCCGACAAACACCGGCTGGAACCGCCGCGCCAGCGCCGCGTCCTTCTCGACATGCTTGCGGTATTCGTCGAGCGTCGTCGCCCCGATACAGTGCAACTCGCCGCGTGCCAGCGCCGGCTTCAGCAGGTTCGACGCATCCATCGCGCCATCCGCCTTGCCCGCGCCGACCAGCGTGTGCATTTCGTCGATGAACAGGATGATCTCGCCCGCGGCCTCCGTCACCTCGGCGAGCACCGCCTTGAGCCGTTCCTCGAACTCGCCGCGATACTTGGCGCCAGCGATCAGCGCACCGAGGTCCAGCGCCATGACACGCTTGGTCTTCAGCGCCTCCGGCACGTCGCCCTTCACGATGCGCAGCGCCAAGCCCTCGACGATCGCGGTCTTGCCGACGCCCGGCTCGCCGATCAGCACCGGGTTGTTCTTGGTCCGCCGTGCCAGCACCTGGATCGAGCGACGGATTTCCTCATCGCGCCCGATGACCGGGTCGAGCTTGCCCTCCCGCGCCACCTCCGTGATGTCACGCGCATACTTCTTCAGCGCGTCGAAGCTCTCCTCGGCATTCTGGCTGGTGACCGTGCGGCCCTTGCGCAGATCGGCGACCGCCTTCTCGAGCTGCTGGGGATTCGCCCCGGCATCACGGAAGGCGCGCCCCGTGTCGCCCTCGCTGGCAGCGAGCGCCACCAACAGCCGGTCCTGTGCGACGAACTGGTCGCCGGCCTTGGCCGCCTGCTGTTGGGCCGCATCCAGCACGCGCACGATGTCCGGGGTGAAATTGGGCTGCCCCGCCCCGCCGCCCGAAACCTTGGGCAGCTTCGCCAGCGCCGCCTCCAGCGCAAGCTTCGCACGCGCCGGGTCGCCCCCGGCGGCGCGGATCAGCCCGCTGGCAGCCCCTTCGGCATCATCCAACAACGCCTTGGCCAGATGGGCCGGCGTGACCTGCTGATGATACTCGCGGATGGCGATGGTCTGGGCGGCCTGCAGAAAGCCTTTCGCCCGATCGGTAAACTTCTCGATGTCCATTCTTGTCCCTCTCCAGAGCGGACGGCGTCTCCCGCCCCCGGATGGGCAGCAGGCACGCCTAGATGCATCACCATGTGGTATTCGTCCTTGATCTGCTTCAAGGGGCCGCCATGCGTATCGAGACCATCTACCGCTACCCCGTGAAGGGCCTGACGGCCGAGGCCATGGAGGAAGTGCTCCTCACCCCCGGCGAGACCCTGCCGGAGGATCGCCGCTTCGCCCTGGCCCAGGGCGATTCGCCCTTCGACCCGGCGGCACCGGCCTGGCTGCCCAAGCGTAACTTCGCCTGCCTGATGGCCAATGCCCGGCTCGCCCTGGTGCACTCGGCCTTCGACGCCCGCAGCGGCAACCTGCTGCTGCGCCTGCCGGACCAGCCGCCCCTGCTCGCCAGCACCCGCAGCGAGGAAGGCCGCGCCGCCATCGCAGCCGCCCTGACCGCCCACCTGGGTGAAGACGCCCGCGGCACGCCGCGCTTCCTCGAAGCGCCGGGCCATTCCTTCTCCGACGTCGCGAAGAAGGTCGTCTCCATCATCGGACTGTCGAGCCTCCACGCGCTCGAACAGGCAGCCGGCGCCACGCTCGACCCGCTACGCTTCCGCGCCAATGTCTATGTCTCGGGCGGCAGCCCCTGGGCGGAATTCGACTGGATCGGCCAGGAGATCCAGCTTGGCCAAACCAGGCTGCGCGTCATCAAGCGCATCGTCCGTTGCCCGGCGACCGAGGTGAACCCGGCAACCGGCGAACGCGACGCGATGCCGCCGCGCTGGCTGCGCGACCATTTCGGTCATGTCGATCTGGGGGTCTATGCCGAAGTGATCGAAGGAGGCCGCATCGCCGTCGGCGACGCGCTGGAAGCGCTGGCACCGACCGACTGAGCCCCGTCGCGCCAGGATTCGTTCCTGTGCGCGACCGGCCTGCCGATCCGCGTCTGGCGCACGGCCGCCCCGCCAACCCCATGCAGGGTCGCCGCGGCTGCCGCCGGTCGGCGCGCCAGGCCCACCTGGCAGGCGCGGCGTTTGCAGAGCGCGGCGCCATGGCGGCGCCGAAGGGGCAGCGACCCTCCGGCGCAGGGTTCAGGCCGGTTCGCGCGCCTCGCTCGCAGTCTCGTCGGCGTCAGGCATGTCCGACCCGTTCTGGCCATTCATTTCCATGGCTTCGCCCTGCGGCTCGCCCTCGCCCTCGCCCTGGAACCGGCGCTGCTGCGTCTGCTGATGCTGCGCCGCGGCCTGATTCATGGCGTTGAGGATGCGGAAATAATGCTCCGCATGCTGGAAATAGGATTCCGCCATCACCCGGTCGCCGCCGCTGGTCGCGTCGCGGCCGAGTTGCAGGTATTTCTCGAACAGCTGCTGCGACGTACCGCGCAGACGCATGTCCGGGCCGCTGGAATCGAAAACGTGGTTGCGGTTCATCGGCTGGCGATCGCCACCACCACCACCCCCGCCGCCACCGCCACCCCCGCCATGACGGAACTGCCCGCCACCGCCACCCCCACCGTGGCGGTTGCCGCCGCGGCCGCGCATGCGCTTGATGTTCATCGTATCGTGTTTCGCTGTCCTGCATCCGCTCCGCCCCTGCGCATCGCAGCCCAGACGGGGCGAGCCATGCGTATCGGCGGTCGGCATTGTTGCATCCAGGCGGTCCCGACCATGGCGCGGGCAAGCCCGCAGTCTGCCTGGTCCGGTACGGATGCGGCACTTCGCCGGATCCAGACCGCTGCCCTGACCATAGCGGTGAGCCGCCGCGTCGCCAAACTGTTTTCTGGACATTCCATCGATATCAACGCGCCCGGACCACCAGGGCACGGTCAATGCCGCCTAAATCCCGCCGCGCCGCCACTGGCGCCAGCCCGGCCGCATCGGCCAGGGCCTCCACTGCGGCTCGCTGGCCCTGCCCGATCTCGAGCACCGCCCGCCCCCCCGGCGCCAGGAGTCCCGGCAGGACCCCCATCAGGTGGCGATAGGCATCGAGCCCATCCACCCCGCCATCGAGGGCCAAGGTCGGTTCGAATCGCGCCACCTCCAGCATCAGCAGCGGCACCGCCGCCGTCTCTATATAAGGTGGATTGGACAGAACGAGATCGAATCGGCCGGCAATCGCCGCCGCCCAATCCCCGCACAGGAAGGCGGCACGCCCCGCCAGCCCATTGGCTGCGGCATTGCGGGCGGCGAGCATCGCCGCATCCGGGGCAAGGTCGACCCCGACACCCCATGCCTCGGGACATTCGGCGAGCACCGCCAGAAGCAGCGCCCCCGTGCCGGTGCCGAGGTCGAGCACGCGGCCGATCCGCCCCGGCACCTCGAAGGCCGCCAGCGCCGCCTCGACAATCGCCTCCGTATCCGCGCGCGGGATCAACGTTGCCGGGCTCGTCTCCAGCATCAGGGTCCAGAAGCCGGCCCGGCCGAGCAGATGCGCCATGGGTTCATGCGTGGCGCGCCGGCGCAACAGCTCGCCGAAGGCCGCTGCAGCGAGGGCCGGCACCGGCGCGCGCGGGTCGCGCAGCAGGTCCTCCTCCCGGCAGGCCATGGCATGGGACAACATGATGCGGGCTTCCTGGCGCGGCGCCTCGATGCCGGCGGCGCGCAGAACCTGGCCCGCCTGGCAAAGGAAGGCGCCGACCGACCCGCCCGGATCGGCGCAGCCGCTCATCCGGCGTCGGCCGCGAGGCGCGCCGCTTGGTCTTCGGCGGTCAAGGCGTCGAAAATCTCGTCGAATTCGCCGAGCATGACCCGGTCGATCTTGTGCAGCGTCAGCCCGATGCGGTGGTCGGTCACCCGCCCCTGCGGGAAATTGTAGGTGCGGATGCGCTCGGAGCGGTCCCCGGTGCCAACCTGCCCCTTGCGGTCCGCCGCCCGCGTCGCCGCCAGCGCGGCGCGCTGCTGCTCGAAGATCCGCGCACGCAGCACCTTCATCGCCTTGGCGCGGTTCTTGTGCTGGGACTTCTCCTCCTGCATCGCCACCACCAGGCCCGTCGGCAGATGGGTGATGCGCACGGCGGAATCGGTCTTGTTCACATGCTGCCCGCCGGCACCCGAGGCACGGTAGGTGTCGATGCGCAGATCGCCGTCATTGATCTGCACATCCACCTCCTCGGCTTCCGGCAGCACGGCAACGGTGACGGTCGAGGTATGGATGCGCCCTTGCGTCTCCGTTGCCGGCACGCGCTGGACCCGATGCACGCCGCTTTCGAATTTCAGTCGGGCAAAGACCCCCCGCCCGGCGATCTCGGCGGTCGCGCCCCTGATGCCGCCGAGGTCGCTCTCATCGTAGTCGAGCAGCTCGAACCGCCAGCCACGGCCTTCGGCATAACGCTGATAGGCGCGGAACAGTTCGGCGGCGAAGAGTCCCGCCTCGTCGCCGCCCGCCGCCGGCCGCACTTCGAGAATGGCGCTGCGCTCATCGGCCGAGTCACGCGGCAGCAGCAGGATGCGGATCTCGCGTTCCAGCGCCGGGACCCGCTCCTTCTGCTCCAGCCATTCGGCCTCGGCGAGGTCCTTCATCTCGGGGTCGGCCATCAACGCCCGCGCATCGTCGCGCGCCCGCTCGGCTGTGCGCAACTCGCCGACCTTCGCCACCAGCGGTTCGAGCTCCGAAAGCTCCTTGGACAGCGCGCCGATATCCGCCCCCGGCGCGGTCGAGAGGACGTGGCGCAACTCCTCCGCGCGGGTGAGCAGCCGATCAAGGCGCGAGGAGAAGCTCATCCGAGCCGCCCCGGCACCTCCGCAAGCGGCACCTTCTCCTGCGTGCCGGCATCGAGGTCGCGCAACTGCGCGACGCCGGCGACGATTTCCTCATCGCCCAGAATCACCGCGGCGCGAGCACCGATGCGGTTGGCCCGCTCCATCCGGCGCTTGAGATTGCCGCGATAGGCGATCTCGGCGACCACCCCGGCCCGGCGCAACGCCTGCAGCAGGTCGAGCGCGGCGCCTTCCGCCGCATCGCCCACCGGGATCACGGCAACCGGGCGCGGCGCCGCCGGCGCTACCGGCAGCAGCATGGAAAGCCGTTCGATCCCCGCCGCCCAGCCGACCGACGGCGTGGCCGGCCCGCCCATTTCCTCGACCAGCCCGTTGTATCGCCCGCCCGCCATCACCGTGCCCTGCGCGCCAAGCCGGTCGGTGACGAATTCGAAGGCGGTATGGCTGTAGTAGTCGAGGCCGCGAACGATGCGCGGATTCTCCCGATAGGGGACGCCGAAACGGTCCAGATGCCGGCGCACGGCCGCATAGAAGCCGGCCGCCGCTTCGGTCAGGTGCCCGCCGATCACCGGCGCACCGGCGACGATGACGCGGTCCCCCTCATCCTTGCTGTCGAGGATGCGCATCGGATTCTTCTCGAGCCTGACCTGGCTGTCGTGGCTCAACGCGTCCCGATGGGCCGAAAAATAGGCGACCAGCGCGGCACGATAGGCCGCGCGGCTCTCCGCATCGCCCAGCGTGTTGATTTCCAGCACCGTGCCGTCGTCGATGCCGAGTTCCTGCTGGATATGCCAGCCGCAGGCGATCACCTCGGCATCCGCCAGCGCCTCGGCCGCCCCCAGCACCTCGATGCCGATCTGGTGGAACTGGCGGTAGCGCCCCTTCTGCGGCCGCTCGTAGCGAAACATCGGCCCGGCATAGAACACCTTGCGCGGCAGGTTGGTCTGGGTGAGCCCGTTGGAGACCATCGCGCGGCACACCCCGGCCGTCATCTCCGGCCGCAGCGTCACGGATTCCCCGCCGCGATCCTCGAAGGAATACATCTCCTTCATCACGACATCGCTGCTGTCGCCCAGGCCGCGGGAAAAGACGCGGGTATCCTCGAAGATGGGCGTCGCCCATTCCTCGAAGCCATACAGCGCGCTGACGCGGCGCGCCGCATCCGTGACCGCCTGGTGGCGGCGGAAATCCTCGCCGATGAGGTCGCGTGTCCCGCGGACGGGCTGAAGGGCTGTCATGCCAGTGGTTCCGGTGTCCGAAGGTCTAGTAGCGGCGGCGCGGCGGCTGTTGCTGGGCCGCCGCGCGGCTTGGGCGGAGCAATTCTTCCCGCGCCGTATTGGCCACGCGCGTGGCCATGGCAAGCGCGCGCCGATAAGTCTCGATATCGCCATCGTCGAAGCACGCGATGGATTCGGCCACATCAAGCATACCGCGCAGCCGCCCCGCCCACTGGTCCAACCAGCCGAGCGTGACGATACCCTGCACGCGGGAATCCTGATCGATGCCCGGCGAAAGCACGCTGGCGTGCTGACGGATGACCAGCGTTGCTTCCATCGCCCGGTTGTTCAATTCCGAACAGGGTACCGACCCTCCGGTGACCGTCGCATCCGCCGACGCATCAACCTGCGCATGCGCCGCTGGCGCGACGGCCAGCAGGGCCGGCAGAAGGATGGCCGGAAGCCTCATTCCGCCGCCTGGGCCTTCGCGTCATCGGCTGCCGCGGCGGCCCGCTTCTCGGCGGCCAGCACCTCCGCCTTGGCGGTCACCAGGGCGACGATGTGGTCCACCATCTCATCGCTGCGGATGGTGTGGTCGGTCTTGCCGGCCGCATAGACCATATGGGTGCCCGCCCCACCGCCGGTCAGGCCGATATCGGTCATCAGCGCCTCGCCCGGCCCATTCACCACGCAGCCGATGATCGACAGGCTGATGGGCTGGTCGATATGGGCAAGGCGCTCCTCCAGCTTCTCGACCGTGCGGATGACGTCGAACCCCTGCCGGGCACAGGAGGGGCAGGAGATGATCTTCACCCCGCGATGGCGCAGATGCAGCGACTTCAGCATCTCCCAGCCGACCGAGACCTCCTCCTCCGGTTCCGCCGAGAGCGAGACGCGCAGCGTGTCGCCAATGCCGGCCCAAAGCAGGGAACCGAGCCCGATCGCGCTCTTCACCGTGCCCGCGCGTTTGCCGCCCGCTTCGGTAATGCCGATGTGCAGCGGGTGGTCACAAACCTCCGCCAATTGCTGGTATGCCGCGACGGCGAGGAAGACGTCCGACGCCTTCACGCTGATCTTGAATTCGTCGAAGCCTTCCTGGAGCAGGTGATCGGCGTGCCACAGCGCGCTTTCGACCAGCGCCTCCGGATTGGGCTCGCCATACTTCTCCAGCAGATGCTTCTCCAGGCTGCCGGCATTGACCCCGATGCGGATCGAGCAACCATGATCCCGCGCGGCCCTGACGACCTCCTTCACGCGATCCTTCGACCCGATATTGCCCGGATTGATGCGCAGACAGGCCGCCCCCGCCTGCGCCGCCTCGATCGCACGCCGGTAATGGAAATGGATGTCGGCGACGATCGGAACATTCACCTCGCGCACGATCTCGGCCAGCGCGGCGGTGCTTTCCTCGGTCGGGCAGGAGACGCGGACGATGTCGACGCCGGCAAGCTCGGACCGGCGGATCTGTTCGATCGTCGCCTTGGCGTCCTCGGTCGGCGTGTTGGTCATGGTCTGGACGGTGATCGGCGCATCGCCGCCGACGCGAACCTTGCCGACGCCGATCTGCCGGGATTTGCGGCGCATGATCTGCTGGTAGGGGCGATAGGACATGATGGCGAACGGGTCCCTCAGCTCGGCGGCACCGCCAATATGACGATGCGCATGGCGCTTCGAAAGGCGGCTGGCGCGGATTCCGGTCGCGCCAGCTCACGGCAACTACTCCGGCTGCTGGTTCTCGCGGGCATCATCACCCGATCAGCTGGTTCCACCTGATCGTGATCTGCGCCAACCGTCGCGGCCGCCAAAACAACGTCACCGACGCGGTGCGGCCGGCTGCCCCGGTGCCAGTGTCGTGGCCGCCACGCGCAGCTTGTCGACCTCCAGCGCAACACCGCGACGCACGCCGGTCGCGCCGGTCAATGTGGTCGTCGCTGTCTCGCCGTCCAGCACGAGTTCAAGGTTCTCGGCCTTGCCGGTGGTCAGCACCAGCCCGTCACGATTGGGCACGGCCCAGCTTTCACCGTTGCGCAGCACACGGTCCAATAGGACCCGGTTCTCCTTGGTATCCCGCACCTGTATCCAGGATTCACCCCGGGCGCGGATGACGATACGCGGCTCATTCGGATCGACCGGCGCGGCCGGCGCCGCAACGACGGCAGGTACGCTCCCCGGCGCCGGCGCAACCGGTGTCACCTGCGGCGCCGCGCCGTCGCGCAGGCGGCCGCCTTCCTGGGCGGCCTCTTCCAGGCGCGGCGGCAGCGGCGGCACGCTGTCGACCACCCGGTTGCCGGCCCCGGTCCAATTGTACCAAGCCACATAGGCGCCGATCGCGATCACCACGCCGACCGCGACCAAGGCGCCGGCCGGCATCCCGCGGGAGGGAACGGGCTCAGGGAAGACCAACTCGCCCGACTTCACCGTCGCCCCGCCGGTCACATCACGGAAGCGGCGCACCGCGTCGTCAGGGTCGAGGCCGAGGGCCGCCGCATAGGACCGCACGAAGCCCACGGCATAGGCGGCACCCGGCAGGTCCTTCACGCGCCCTTCCTCGAGCGCATGAATATAGCGGCGATTGATGCGCAGATGCTCGGCCATGTCCTCGACGCTGGCGCCGAGGGTGAGCCGCGCCTCGCGCAGTTCCTCACCGACGCGGGCGGCCTCAGCGGCAGTGATATCGGGGCGTTGGGTGCGCTTCATGAGGGTCCAGGATCGACGGGCGGCTTCTAACCCGCGCGGGCCTCCCCGCAAAGGCCCGTCCCGTCCGTGAGAGGCGGTCAGGCCGCGTTGCGGCGACGCGCGGCGATCGCCATGGCGGCCTGGTCGACGAGTTCCTTGATGATCTCTGCGGCAGGTTGTTCCTTCGTGACCATCCCGACCGACTGCCCCGCCATCAGCGAGCCGTTCTCAACATCGCCATCGATCACCGCGCGGCGCAGCGCACCGGCCCAGTAGTGCTCGATGTCGAGCTGGGCGACGTCCTTCTCCACCTCGCCGGCGCGGAAGCGGCGGATGGTCTCGGCCTGGAACTCCAGGAAGCGCTTGGTCCCGGCATTCTGCAGGGCGCGGACCGGAATGACCTGAAAGGCGTCATCCAACTGCACCGTCGGCATCGCATCGCGGGCATTGCCGCGAATGAAGGCCTGCTTGAAGGCCGGATGCGCGATGCATTCGGTGGCGCAGACGAAGCGCGTGCCCAATTGCGCGCCCGCCGCGCCCATCTCCAGATAGGACAGGATCGCCTCGCCCCGCCCGATGCCGCCGGCGACGAAGACCGGCACGTCGGTCATGTGCGGCAGGATCTCCTGCGCCAGTACATTGAGCGAAACGGGACCGATATGACCGCCCGCCTCGGACCCCTCGATCACCAGCGCATCGGCACCGCTGCGCACCAGCCGCTTGGCCAGCACCAGCGCCGGAGCGAAGCAGACGACCTTCGCCCCGCCTTCCTTGGCCTTCTTGATCGCAGACCCCGGCGGAATGCCGCCGGCGAAGACGATGTGCCCGACATGCGCCGCAAGGCAGACATCTACCAGCTGGTCGAGCCGCGGATGCATGGTGATGAGGTTCACGCCAAAGGGCTTGCTGGTCAGCGCTTGGGTGCCGGCGATCTCCTCGGCCAGCCGCGGCGGTTCCATCGCACCACAGGCGATCACGCCGAATGCCCCGGCATTGGACAGCGCGGCCACCAGATGCCGCTCGCTGACCCAGGACATCGCCCCGCCCATCAACGCATAGCGGCTGCCGAAGAAGGCAGCGCCCCGCGCCATCAGCCCATCCAGCTCGGCATAGGCCCAATCGGGCGCCGGGGCGTTATCGGTCATGCCGGTGCATCCAGCCCGTAGGCGGTGTGCAGCGCGCGCACCGCGAGTTCGGTGTAGTCGGCGGCGACCAGCACGCTGACCTTGATCTCGGACGTGGAGATCACCTGGATGTTGATCCCCTTCTCGGCGAGCGCCCCGAACATGGTGTTCGCGACACCCGCATGGCTGCGCATGCCGATGCCGACGACGCTGATCTTCGCCACATCCGGGTCGGCGATCAGCGCCTCGAAGCCAAGCTCGGCCTGCGCCTTGCCCAGCACGTCCTGCGCGCGGGCGAGGTCCGCCTTGCCCACCGTGAAGGTCATGTCGGTGGTGCTGTCGGCGCCGATGTTCTGGACGATCATGTCCACATTCACATTGGCGCGCGCCATGGCGCCGAACACGGCCGCCGCCACCCCGGGCCGGTCCGGCACGCGACGCAGCGTCACCTTGGCATCGTCGCGGGAATACGCGATGCCGGAAACCACGGGCTGTTCCACGATCTCGTCCTCATCCACCACGAGCGAGCCAGGCTTGTCCTCGAAGCTCGAGACCACCTGCACCCGCACGCCGAGTTTCATCGCCAGTTCGACCGACCTGGTCTGCAGCACCTTGGCACCGACCGAGGCGAGTTCGAGCATTTCCTCGAAGGAGATGCGGTCGAGCTTGCGCGCGCGCGGCACGATGCGCGGGTCGGTCGTGTAGATGCCATCCACATCGGTATAGATGTCGCAGCGATCCGCCTTGACCGCCGCCGCGACGGCCACCGCCGAAAGGTCCGACCCGCCACGACCAAGCGTGGTGATCCGGTGGCGGGTGTTCTCGATGCCCTGGAAGCCGGCGATCACCGGCACCTGGCCGGCCTCCATGCGCTCGATCAGCGACGCCCCGTCGATCTTCTCGACCCGCGCCTTGCCATGCGCCTGGTCGGTGATGATCGGCACCTGCCAGCCCTGCCACGACCGCGCATCGACGCCGATCGCCTGCAGCGCGATGGCGGTCAGGCCGGTCGTGACCTGCTCGCCGGTCGCGACGACCGTGTCGTATTCGCGCGCATCATGCAGCGGCGAGAGGTCCTGGCACCATTTGACCAGCTGATTGGTCACCCCCGACATGGCGGAGACGACGACGGCGACCTGATGGCCGGCATCGACCTCCCGCTTCACGCGGTTGGCGACGTTGCGGATGCGATCGAGATCGGCGACGGAGGTGCCGCCGAACTTCATGACTATACGGGCCATCGGCGGCGGTCTGGTTCCTGGGGCCGGGCGGGAAAGGCCGGCGCCGGCGGTTGCGCCGAGCGACGGGGCGGGACAGATACCCATGGGGCGGGCCAGGCGCAACCCGCGCCGTCAACGGGCCCCGGCCCTGGAAGGGACATCATGTCGCAGGCCGGCACCATGCTGGGGGCGGAAATCGCCAAATTCGACGCCCTGGCGGCCCGCTGGTGGGACCCGGATGGGCCGATGAGGCCGCTGCACCGGATGAACCCGCTGCGCACCGGCTGGATCGCCGAACGCCTCGCCCGCCACCATGGCCGGGACCCGGCCGCTGCCGATGCGCTGGCCGGGCTGACCTTGTTGGATGTGGGCTGCGGCGCCGGCCTAGCCTCGGAAGCCCTGGCCCGCCGAGGGGCCGCCGTCACCGGTCTCGATGCCGCCGGGGAAGCGCTGCAGGCCGCCCGCACCCATGCCGACGCCGCCGGCCTGGCGATCGACTACCGCGAGGGCCTGCCCGAGGACCTGCCGGCAAACACCACCTTCGACGCCGTCATCGCGCTCGAGGTGATCGAACACGTCGCCGACCGGGAGGCCTTCCTCGCCGCGCTGGCGCGGGCGACAAGGCCGGGCGGGCTGGTTTTTCTCTCGACGCTGAACCGGACGCCGCGTTCTTTCCTGATGGCCAAGCTTGGAGCCGAATACCTGCTGCGCATGCTCCCCATCGGTACGCACGATTGGAAGATGTTCGTCACGCCCTCGGAACTGGGCGCCGGGCTGCGCGGCGCGGGCCTGGCGGTCGCCGACATCGCAGGCATGACCATGGACAAGCTGACCGGCCGCTGGCGGGCGACGCGCGATGTCGGGGTCAACTACATCGTCATGGCGCGGCAGCCGTAACCCGCCGGTAGCCCATAGCGTCCAGATAGGGTGCGAAGACCGCATCGAGGCTCGCGCGCTGCGCCGGGCTCAGCTCGGCCATATGCCGCTCCGGGACCGCCTTGTTGCGGTGGGTGAAGGCGATGTGGCGGGCATAGACCCGCACCGGCCAGGCCGGGCCGCGCAGGCCAAGATGCGCCTTGATGGAGGTGATCGCCTCATCCATCCGAAAGGCGCAGACCTCGTAGCGCAGCTCGAGCAGCCCGGGCAGATCCCGCCAGCCGTCGAGCTCCCGCAGATACGACCCGACACGCGCGGCCGCGTCCTCCAGTGTCACGAATTCCGCAAAGGCGTCTTCGCCCTGCGCCCGCGCCGCCCGGCCGGCATCGCACAGTGACAGGCAGATGTCGCGCGGATCGCGGTGATTGATGATCGCCGCCGCCTGGCCCCGCGCCGCCAGGTCACGATAGGCGGCCACCCATTCCGGGCCCGGGGTATCATGCGTCTTAACGATCAGGATGCGGTCGCCGGCCCGTTCCGCCACCCGCCGCAACAGCGTCGGATCCAGCCGCTGCTGGAAATTCACCTTGTGGCCCGGCGTGCGCAATGGCAGCGGCAGAAGCCGTTGTGGATGACCGCCGACCACAGCCGCGGCGCGGGCGATCTGGAAGGCCAGCGTGCTGCCCGATTTTGGCACACCATAGCTGAATACGAGCACGAGGCCCCCGGATCGGCTCGTCAGCCGTCCGCCCGAGGCACCCACGGGATGCGGCCGACCTCGATTCCCTCCTCCTGGAGGGCCTCAGCCTCGGCGTCGGTCGCCTCGCCGAAGATGCCGCGACGTTCCGAGTCACCGCGCTGCATGCGGCGTGCCTCGTCGGCGAAATCACTGCCGACGTAGTCGCAGTTCTTCTCCACCTCGGCGCGCAGCTTCTGCAGCATGGCGCGCAATTGCGCCGGCATCGGCCCGGCTGCGACCGGCGCCGTCTCCGCCGGCGGGCTCGCGGCGGCGACCGGCTCGACGGGTGCTGCGGGGACAACGGCGTTGCGCGCCGGGCGGCCCTTCTTCGGAATGGCCGGCGCCATCAGCGCGCGGGCGACACTTGTCCCGCCGCAAACCGGGCAATCGACGAGTCCCGCCTTCAACAGCGTCTCAAAGGCCGCGCTGTCCTTGTACCAGCCGTCGAAGGCATGCTCCTCGGCCGTGCTCGTGCAACGCAGCTGGTAGTGGATCATCGCTCCGTCATCCCTAAGAGGTCGCCCGTCGCGCCCTCACTTCATCGTCATGTGGCACTGCGATGACGACAGTGCCAGACCCGGTGCTACGCGGCCAGCAGCGCGTCGAGCTTGCCCGCACGCTCCAGCGCCACCAGCTCATCCGAGCCGCCAATTGGCTGCCCGTCGATGAAGATCTGCGGCACGGTGGTCCGCCCGCCGGACCGGCTGGTCGCCGCCGCCCGCGCGGCGGAACCGTTCGGAGCATCGATTTCCTCATAGGGAATGCCCTTGCGGTCGAGCAGCGCCTTGGCGCGTGCGCAGTAGCCGCAGAAGTCCTGGGTATAGATTTCGATCTTGGCCATGGCCGCAGAATTGGCGCGACGCGCCCGCAGATCAAGACACCCCGAGCCTTGGATCCGCCACCCGTGCCACGGCGAGCACATCGACCGCCGCCGCACCGCCCGCCAGCAAGGCGACCGCGCAGGCATTCACCGTGGATCCGGACGTCATCACATCATCGACCAGCAGCACCTGCCGCCCAGCCAGCCGCGCCCGGCCGCGGCGGGAGACGGTAAAGGCGCCAGAGACGGCGATCGCCCGCTCCATCGCCCGCTTGTCGCCCAAATGCGGGGTGGCGCGGCTGCGGCACAGCATGTCCGGCACCACCGGCCGCCCGGCGATCGCACCAAGCGCCTGGGCCAGCATCGCCGCCTGGTCGTAGCGTCGCGCCACCAGGCGCCGCCAATGGGACGGGACCGGGACAATCAGCTCCGCGCGCGCCAGCAACTCGGCGCCGGCACGCGCCATCTGTCGCGCGAGCGGCCGCGCGAGATCGGTCCGGTCGCCATATTTGAACGGCAGGATCAGCCGCTTCGCGCCCGGCCCGTAGCGAAACGCCGCACGCGCCGTGCGGAATAGCGGGCTGCCGGCATCGCAGCCGGCGCAAATCGGCCCGCCATCCGCCGAGCGCGCCGGCGCCTGGCCGTCATGGGTGAAGGGTACGCCACAGCGTTCGCAAAACGGGGCGGTGACGGGCGAAAGCGCCATGAAGCAGGTGGCGCACAGCGTCCCTTGCTCGGCGACTTCCGCCTCGCAGGCGAGGCAGCGGGGCGGCAGCAGCGCATCGAGCAACCGCGCCGTCACCTGGCGCGCCCCCGATGTCAGCCGCTGCAGCCCGGCAGCCACGTCAGACCCAGGCGCCGAAGGGCGCGTCGCCGTCCTTCTTGACCTCATGCACCAGATCGATCTCCCAGGAGAGATAGGCGTGCATGGCTTCCTCGATACCCTCGTTGCGGTCGTAGGGCCGCAGGTAGAAATCCACGCAATCGGCATCTTCGGGGTCGCGGCGATCGGCCGCCATCGGGAAGCCGGCCGCCGCCCAGGCCTTGGTGCCGCCGGCGAGGATCTTCACGGGCGCCTTGGCGAATCCCTGCAATTCAGCCGCCGCCAGACGCGCCTGCGCCTCCTCCGGCGCCGCCACGACAATCTGGCGATCCCCGGTCAGCCGGTCGGACAGCCTCGCCAGCCGCGTGCGGATGCCCCACAGCGCGCCAGGCACATGGCCGTCGCGGAAGTCGATGGAGCGCGCGAGGTCCACCACCTGCGCCGCCCCTTCCCCCGCCAGCACGGCGAGTTCGGCCGGGGTGACATGCGGGATTCGGAGTGCCTCGGCCTCGGGGCAATGCGGCGCCCAGCTGCCCTCCTCGATCCGCCCTTGCAGCCCATCGGTCAGCACGCAGACATCCCAGCCGCCGAGCTGGCGCAGCCAGCCGCCGGTCATCCGCGCGCGCACGCCGGTGTCATCCACCAGCACGATGCGCGCCCCGCGCACCGCCACCCATTGGTCCGTCGCTTGCACCAATTGTCCGCCGGGCGCCGAGCGGCTGCCGACCAGATGCCCGGCGTTGAATTCCGCCGGATCGCGGACATCGAGCAGATAGGTCGTCCGGCCGGGCTCACCCTGCATCCGCTCGAACTCGGCGCGGGTGATGAAACGGACGCCATTCTTGCGAGCGAACCGATCGGCCCGGTCGAGAGCCGTCTCGACGCCAACGGGCGTCCGGTCCGGGTAACGGTCGGAACGGCCGCGGTCACAGGTGAAGCCGGCCAATTCCCAACCCATCGTGCCGTTGCGCAGCGCCACCACCTTGTTGGGCACGCCGGCGCTGCGCAGCGATTCCGCGCCCAGGATCGACCGCGTCCGCCCGGCACAGTTCACCACGATCGTCGTCTCGGGCCGGGTGACGAATTCGCCGATGCGATAAACCAGCTCGCCGCCCGGCACATTCACCGCTGTCGGGATGGTCATGCGGCGGAACTCGTCGATGGGCCGGCTGTCCAGCACCACCATGTCGGTGCCGGCATCCATCATCGCCTTCAGCTCACCCGGATCGACCGAGGGCGTCTCATAGTGATGCTCAATCCATTCGCCGAAGGCCTTGGACGGCACGTTGACGCCGGAAAAAGCGGTGTAGCCTGCGGTGATCCAGCCCGGCGTGCCGCCCGCCAGCACGCCCACATCAGTGCAGCCGATGCCCTCGAGGTAGGCAGCGAGTTGCGCCGCGTACCCTTCCCCGCCATCAACGCAGACAACACGCGTGGCGAGGCGGGGCAGCAGCGCCCGGGCGCGAAACTCCTTCTTCGACAGCGGGCAGGGAATTGCCCAGAACAGGTGCGAACGCCCGAATTCCCCCTCCTCCCGCGCATCGAGGATGGCGAGTTCCCGCCCATCCGCGATCCAACCCTTGAGCGTGGCGGCATCGATCTGCTTTGGCATGCGCTTCCTGTCCCTGCCCGCGCCGTGGCGCGTCCTCGCGATGTGCCGGACGCTACGGCGGATCGGCCTGGGCGGGAACCTCCCCGGCTTGCGGCAGCTCGCGGCCGGGCGCATCTGTCCGCCCATGGCCGACCCGACCGCAATCTTCGACCGCACCCTGGTGCGGCGCCGACGTGACCGCGCGGCGGCCACCCAACACCGCGTCGCCCCCATCCTGACCGAGGCCGCCGAGCGCCTGCTCGACCGTCTGGACGACACCACGCGACGCTTCTCCCGCGCGCTTGAGATCGGCGGCCGTGGCATGATCGCGCCGCGCCTGGCCGCACGCGGGGTCGGGCAGGTCATCTCGGCCGACCTCTCCCCTGCCCTGGTCCGTGGCGCCGGCGGCTTGCCGGTCGCGATGGACGAGGAATGGCTGCCCTTCGCGGAAGGCTCCTTCGACCTGGTGGTCGCCTTCCTCTCGCTGCACTGGGTCAATGACCTGCCCGGCGCGCTGGTGCAGATCCGCCGCGCCATGGCGCCGGACGGTCTGTTCCTCGCCATGCTGCCCGGCCTGCCCACCCTGCAGGAACTGCGCGCCGCCACCGCCGAGGCCGAGGCCGAACTGCGCGGCGGCCTGTCCCCGCGCGTCTCCCCCTTCCCGGAACTGCGCGACGGCGCGGGCCTGCTGCAACGCGCCGGCTTCGCCATGCCGGTCGCCGATGCCGAGGACATCGCCCTCGCCTATCGCGACCCCTTCGCCCTGCTCGCCGACCTGCGCGCGGCCGGCGAGACCAACGCCGTACTGGCACGCGACCGGCGCACCCCGCCGCGGGCGCTGTTCCCCCTCGCCGCCGCCCGCCTGCCGAGCGTCGCCCAAGGCGTCCCGGCGACGCTGCGCCTGATGGTGCTGACCGGCTGGTCCCCCGCCGAGGGCCAACCGAAGGCGGCACGGCCCGGCAGCGCCACGGCCCGCCTCGCCGACGCCTTCGGAACGGTCGAGCGCGGGACAGGCGAGAAAGCCGGAAGGTGATCCCTCGCGCTTGCAACCGGGAGGTCGCGAGCGCATCTTCGAGTCTCAATTCACTCAAGACTTACGGACAGTTTGATGGAGCAGCAGGCCGGCGAACCACGTCGCATCATCATCCATCGCCCCGAGGATTTCGAGGGCATGCGCAAGGCCGGCCGCCTCGCCGCCGAAACGCTCGACATGATCGCGGCTCATATCCGCCCTGGCATCACGACCGGCGCGATCGACCAGCTCTGCCATGACTTCATGGTCGATCATGGCGCGGTCCCGGCGACGCTCGGCTATCGCGGCTACACCAAGTCCTCCTGCACCTCGGTCAACCATGTGGTCTGCCACGGCATCCCCGGCGATCGCGTGCTGGCCGATGGCGACATCATCAACATCGACGTCACCGTCATCCTCGATGGCTGGTTCGGCGACACAAGCCGCATGTATGTGGCCGGCACGCCTTCGACCAAGGCGCGGCTGCTGATGGACGTCACCTATGAAGCGCTGATGCGCGGCATCGCGGCCGTCAAGCCGGGCGCGACGCTCGGCGATGTCGGCCACGCCATCCAGACCTACGTCGAAGCGCAACGCTTCTCCGTCGTGCGCGACTTCTGCGGCCACGGCATCGGCCGCCACTTCCACGCCCCGCCGAACGTGCTGCATTTCGGCCGCCCCGGCGAAGGCCCGAAACTGCGCCCCGGCATGTTCTTCACCATCGAACCCATGGTGAATGCCGGCCGGCCCGAGGTGAAAATCCTCGATGACGGCTGGACCGCGGTGACGCGCGACCGCTCGCTCTCCGCCCAATACGAACACATGATCGGCGTGACCGAGACCGGAGTGGAGATCTTCACCCTCTCGCCGGCCGGGCTGCACAAGACGCATCAGACCGGGTGACCGCCCGGGGCAGCGGGGCACGCAAACGCTGCTCTTTGCGTTGATATTCAAAAAAATACATCTACCTTGGGTTGCGCAGCCCCCGGCCCCTCCGGCAGGCACCATTGCGGACCAGGCATGTCGCGAACCAAGCACTTCGCCGAAGCCGGCCCCGGCTTCCTGATCGGCATCGACGCCCCGGTCAGCGAGCCCGAGCCGCCCGGCCATCTCGGCCATCGCGCCCGCATGCGGGCCAAGTTGCTGCAGGCCGGACCGGATGCCCTGCTCGACCATGAATTGCTCGAGATGGTGCTGTTCCTCGCCCTGCCGCGGCGCGACACCAAGCCGGTCGCCCGCGCCCTGCTCGCCCGCTTCGGTTCCTTCGCCAATGCCCTCGCGGCGCCGCTCACCGACCTGCGTGAGGTCGAGGGCCTCGGCGAGGCCGGCGCGGCGGCTCTGCGCACCGTCCAGGGCGCCGCGCTCCGCCTCGCCCGCGCCGAGATCATCGACCGCCCGGTACTCGACAATTGGGACCGGCTGATCGGCTACCTGACCGCCGTGCTCTCACGCGAGAAGGTGGAACAGTTCCGCGTGCTGTTCCTCGACACCCGCAACCGCCTGATCGCCGACGAGGCCCAGACGCGCGGCACGGTGAACCACACGCCGGTCTATCCCCGCGAGGTCGTCCGCCGCGCGCTGGAACTGCAGGCGACGGCGCTGATCCTCGTTCACAACCACCCCTCCGGGGACCCCACGCCGTCGCGCGCCGACTGTGCGATGACGCAGGAGGTGAAAGCGGCCGCCGCCGTCCTCGGCATCGTGCTGCATGACCACCTGGTGGTGGGCAATGGCCGCCACCTGTCCTTCCGGCGCGAAGGACTGATCTGAAAGACTTCGCGCGGCGCGACCTCGGTCACACACGGACGATTGACCGGCAGGGCCGCGACCCTGCACGCTTCGTCCATGCGCTCACCCTTGCCATTCGTCGCTCTTGCCCTGGCCATGGCCGCGCTTCCGGCCGTCGCCCAGAAGCCGAGCGGGTCGCTTGGCAACCTGCCGCCGGCGGCCCAGCCACCCCCGCCGCCTCGCGCCGCCCCACAACTGGCACTGCCGCGCGACAAGCCGCCACCGCTCGGCCGCCAACAGGCCAGCCCGCCGCCAACCGGACGCGCCCCTGGCCCGATGGCCGCCCTGCCGCGCGATAAACCGCCACCGCTCGGCGCCGCGATGCCGCGCGTGCCCGGCGGCCCCGCCCCGGACCGGCAGCCGCCGCGTGACGTCTCCTCCGGCACCGGCTTCGTCGTCGCGCCGCGTCAGATCATGACGAACCATCATGTCGCCGAGGGCTGCACGGCAATGATCGCGCGCACCTCCTCCGGCGCGCAGATCCCGGCCACCGTCATCGCCGTCGATGCTCAGCGCGATCTCGCCTTGCTGCGGACCGAGGCGGATGCCGGGCCGGTCCTGCCCTTCCGCCGCACCGCCGCGGTCCGGCGCGGCGAGAATGTCGTGACCTACGGCTTCCCGCTGGCAGGGCTGCTGTCCTCCGGGCCGACGCTGACGACAGGCGATGTCTCGGCCCTGGCCGGGCTTGGCGACAATCCGCGCCAGATCCAGATCAGCGCGCCGGTCCAGCAGGGCAATTCAGGCGGCCCCCTGCTCGACCTGCACGGCCATGTGGTGGGCGTGATCGTTTCGAAGCTCAATGCGCAGCGTATCGCGCAGGCGACCGGCGACATCCCGCAGAATGTGAATTTCGCGGTGAAGCACACCGAAGCGGTGGACTTCATGCGCGAGCACGGCGTCCAGCCGCAGTTGGAAGACCCTACCGGCCCGCTGCGCACCGCGGCCGAAATCGGCGAAGTCGCCAATGCCTCGACCGTCTTCCTGCGCTGCCTGCGCTGAACCGGGCCGCACGCCCAACGGCGCTAAGTGATGGCCGGAGAGGGAAGGTTGGAGGGCGCCCCGCCCTTCCAAAGTACCATGCGCTTTGGGATGCCGCCCTTTGGCACCGGGCGCATAACGCATGCTGTGGCCGCGGCGCGCGCTTCGTGCGCAAGGGCGGGTTTCGCCACTCCTGCAGACCGCTGCGCACAGCGCAAAGTTGAGGTTTCCAAAGGCCCTAAGAGACCGTTTGACGATGCGCCAGGGGGCGCATTTTGAGGTCCGGCACCCGGCCCGCACCCCCACCCGGCCACCCATTCCAGGATACTGACGTGGGTGGCCGGGTGGGGGTGCGG
>NZ_BMKW01000027.1 GCF_014644535.1 Neoroseomonas lacus | reverse complement strand
GGCCGGGGAGGGCGCGACGGCGGCGGGCGCGGCCGCCGGCGCGGCGGCGGCCGGGCGCGGCGGTGCTGCGCGCGGTGGGGCGCGTGGCCGCGGCGGCGCCGGTTGCGGCGACGTGGGTTCGGGTGGCGGTTCGGGCAGGGGTTGCGGACTCGGCTCCGGCGGTGGCGGCTCCTCAAGGGACGGCTCGGGTGGCAGCGGTTCCGGCGTGAGCGGCATCGGCGGCAGTTCCTCGAGGACCGGCTTGGGAGGCGAGGGCTCGGGCGGTGGTGGTTCTTGTGGCGGGGGCTCCGGCGGCTGCGGCTCGGGCTCAGGCGGTTGCGGTTCGGCCACCGGCGTCGGATCCGGCGCCGCGGCATCCACAGGCTCCGGTTCGACTGCCGGCGGCGGGGTTTCCTCGACGATGGGCTCAGCCATGGTGACGACCATCGGCATCACCTCCGGCGCCGCAACAGTGGGCGGGACGAGCAGCAGCGTCGCCACGACCACACCGTGCAGCAGCACCGCGACGCCCGCGGCGACAAGGCGTGCGCGATTATCGACGTCGCTTTCAGGCATCGGCGCGGTTGGCGGCGACGCCACTTTTCGGGCAGGAGTTGCCATCGCTCAGCGCGCGGCCCCGCCGGACTCGGCCTCCGCGATGAGGGAGACTCGCGGAATGCCGGCCGCCGTCACCCGGCCCATGATGCGAAGCACGTCGCCATAGGGCACCGCGCGGTCGCCGCGCACATGCACGGCGAGGTCAGGATTCGCCGCCTTCAGCGCGACCAGGCGTTCGGCCAGTGTCGCTTCCGCGATGCGGTCCTCGCCGATATGGATCGAGCCGTCGCGCGTCACGGTCAGGACCACCGGCGGCGCCGGGTTCGCCACGCGCGGCGCTGCGCTGCGCGGCAGGTCCACCGGCACGCCTGTCGTCATCATCGGCGCGGCGACCATGAAGATGATCAGCAGCACCAGCATCACATCCACCAGGGGAGTGACGTTGATCTCGGACATCGGCGCGGCATCGTCATCCTCGCCGCCGTCGCCACCCGTGGAGAAGGCCATGTCGCTACTCCGCGGCGCGGGCCAGGTTGCCGTCGCGCGGCGGCCGGCTCGACAGTCGCGCGCTGATGGCGGCGATGGCGGCCAGCGCCTCCGCCCGCAGGCCAGCGACCCGGCGCGCGATTCGGTTGTAGCCAATCACCGCCGGGATGGCGGCGAACAGGCCGATCGCGGTGGCGAGCAACGCCTCGGCAATGCCAGGCGCGACCACGGCGAGCGAGGTGTCGTGCATCTGCGCGATGCCCTGGAACGATCCCATGATCCCCCAGACGGTGCCGAACAGCCCGACGAATGGACCGACCGCGCCGGTGGTCGCGAGGAAGGCGGTGCCCGACTGCGCGCGGCGCATCGTGGCCGACAGTGTCTCGCGCATCGCGCGCTCGATGCGTTCGCGGTATTCGCCGCGGCTTTCGTCGTGGTCGCGACCTTCGGCCCATTCGCGCGCGGCGGCGCGCTGTATCCGCGCCGCAGGGCCCTCGCCGCTTGTCGCGCCCGAGTCGCCGGTGTTCGACAGCAGGCGGATCTCGCGCCGCAGCCGGCCGAGCAGGATCGATTTCTCGATCATGATCGCCCAACAGATGACGGAGGCCAGGACGAGGGCGCCCATCACCCCCTGAACCACCGGCCCGGCCTGGATGACGAGGCCAAGCAGCGAATGATCGGCGGCTTGGGCCAATGCCTCGACCGGGGCGTCCGGCGGCGGCGCCTGCGTGACGGCGTGCGCGAGGCCATCCACCGGCATGGCGGGCGCGGCGGGCAGTGCGTTGGGGGCGACGTTATCGGGATTCATGCTGCCTCCGCCCATTGGGCTTGGGGTTTTGACAAGCGCCGGGCGACTTCGCGGCGAGTGCATGGCGAGGCGCCACGGCGTCGATTGCCCTATCGAGAGCGGAACCGGCGCCGCTGCGCGGGCGGCGCTTGGGCAGCGATGCGCCTTCGATTCGGTTGGCGAGCACGACCGCATGGAGGCGCGGCACCTTTAGGCGTGTCGGCATGCGTGTTGACCTCAAACGGCAATGCGGTGCGGCTGGAGAATATGTGTATGCGAATGATTCGCAATACCAAATCGCGTCATGCCGCCGGTTCCTTGAATCCAGCGGCAAACCCCGGCTGCCCCACTTTGGCAGCAACGGCGTGCCGTTCAGCGCCGCAGGCGCGGTCTCCGACAGTGCCCGCATGTCTCGCCCGCTGTCCGCCCAGCTATCGCATCGCATGCAGCGGCAATATCGTGCCGCATCACCATGGGGATGATGGCGTATGGCGCTCGATACCGGCCGATTCCTGGCGGACCTGGATGCTGCGCGTCGCATTGGTTCGTACAGGACCGGCGTGCACCGGCCGACATTCAGTCCGGATGACATGGAGAGCCGGCGCTGGCTGGCGGCAAGGATGGAACAGGCCGGGCTGGAGGCGACGATCGACGGCATCGGCAATGTCTTTGGCCGGCACGGCGGCGCCGGTCCTCATCTTCTGGCCGGAAGCCATCTGGAAACGCAGAACCATGCCGGCTGGCTCGATGGGGTGCTCGGCGTGATCGGTGCGCTGGAACTCGCGCGGGCCGGTCTGCCCGTCGATGTCTGCGCCTACTGCGACGAGGAAGCTCATTGGGGCGACTTCATCGGAAGCCGTTCCCTGATCGGCGAATTCTCGGAGGCGGACATGGATGCCGCCCGGAACCGCGAAACCGGCAAGCCGCTGCGGCTGGCGCTGGAGGAGGTGGGGATCGCAGGTCGCGAACGCCTCGTCATCGACCCAGGCCGCTACAAGGGCGCCCTGGAGATGCATATCGAGCAAGGGACGCAGCTGGAGAATGCCGGGCTGCGGATCGGTGTCGTCACTGGCATTGTCGCGATCCGCCAGTTCCGGATCATGATCACCGGACAGCAGGACCATACCGGCGGCACCACCATGCGGGAGCGGCGTGATGCCGGGCTGACCGCCGTGCGCCTCCTGGGCATGATCGACCAGGAATTTCCCCGCATCTGCGCCGACCGCAGCGTCTGGACGACCGGGCGCATCGCGCTGGAGCCGAATGCGCCGATGATCATTCCCGGCCAGGCGGAACTTGTCTTCTCCTTTCGCGACCTCGAAGTCGAGGTCATGGACCGGATGGCGGATTGCCTGCGCCGTATCGTGGCGGAGAGCAATCGACGCGAACGCTGCCCGGCCGTGCTCGAAGAGATCGGTCGCTCCGACGCGGCGATCTGCGACCCCGACATCGTGCGGGCCTTCAGCGAAGCAGCGGAGACGCAGTGCCCCGGTGCCTGGCAGCGGATGCCGAGTGGCGCCATCCATGACAGTCAGATCCTGGCACGGAAGCTTCCCATCGGTATGCTCTTCGTGCCCTCCATCGGCGGCATCAGCCATCACTGGAGCGAGGACACGAAACGCGAAGACCTAGTGCTCGGGATGGAAGTGCTGGCGGAGGCGGCGCGGCGCCTGCTCGGCGCCTGACCTCGACGCCTGTCACCGGACCGTCCGACGCTGTCGGCAGCGTGGATCCGGGTTTGTCGGATGGCATCGAGGCCATGGGCCGCGCGGTCGAACTGAACATCGCGTCGCATGCAGCCTCGTGCGCCCGCCGGATGGCGCGCGCGACCGCCCCCGATGGAGGTGCCGGTCGCGCCGTTGCCTGACCACCGCCTTTCCGACGTCGGCGTCCCCGGGGACTTCCAGCCTTCCCAACAGGCGACCGGGTAGATATCCGATCCGTGGCCCGAATCGGCGATCCGTCGATCACCGGTGATGTCTGATCGAGGCGATCAGGGTAGATCGAAGCGGACCGCGATGGCGGCAGAGGCGATCACCGCCATGTCATGGCTGTCTTCTCCCGGCACATCCAGGCCGCCCTTGACCGCCTTGGCGGTGACGACGCCGTAAGGCAGGGATCTGCGAACGGTCTCGACATCCACCTTGTCGGGCTGCTGTACGCCGATCGTGACCTCCACCTGCATGGCCCTGATGTCGAGGCCAACGGTGCGGATGAAGGCCAGCGAGGAATGGTGCAGCGCGTCCTGCACCGCGCGCAGGGCAGCCTTGGTGTAGTCCCCGCCATGCAGATCGTTGCCAGTGCCGAGTTCCAGGATGATTCGCTTCGAGGCCATTGTCCGGCGCTCCCTAGATATCGAGCCGCACGATGGCGCAGCAATTGGCGATGACCGTTGTGCTGGTACCTTCATCGTTGGGAATCTCGAGCCCGCCCTCAACGACGGACACGCTGCCCGTGCCATGCGGCAGGATGGCCAGCACCTCGGCCTTGTCGACCTGATCAGGCTTTGGCACGCCGATCAGAACCTCGACATTCATCGCATCGACGGGCTGGTCCACCGCGGCGCCGATCGATAGGGAATTGTGCCAGAGCGCATCGCGCAGCGCCCGAACAGCGGCCTTGGTGTAGTCGCTTCCACGAATATCGGTGCCCATGCCAATTTCGAGCACCATGCGCCTGAGCGCCATCATCGTCTCCTTCCGAAGCCACCTGACGTGCGCAGCATGCGCGGTCCGACAGGGAGGCTAATGGATTGCCGCCTACTCTGCCACGGCGGGACGGACGGTGAGGCGCAATGGACCCGATCGCCCCTGTAAGCGCGGAGGAAGAATTCACGAGGCGAGAGAGAAGC
Source organism: Neoroseomonas lacus (assembly GCF_014644535.1). Lineage (GTDB taxonomy): Bacteria > Pseudomonadota > Alphaproteobacteria > Acetobacterales > Acetobacteraceae > Neoroseomonas > Neoroseomonas lacus. The sequence goes on along the minus strand of NZ_BMKW01000027.1, from coordinate 18,659 downwards.
TGGTCGATCCGCGCATTCACCTGGCTTTGCTCCGCATCGGACCCTGTTCTGGACTATCCAGCGGCAGGCCGGGTGATCCGCTCGCAGTGCGCCCGGATCCCTGGCGGTCACCCGGTAAGCCGGCCCGGCATTGCCCAACGTTCCTGTGCCTGCAGCATGGACGCGAGCGACGTGACCGGCACGCTGAAGATGGCACTCGCTGCCTCCGGCGATGATCAGGAGAGGGTTTGTCATCGCCCGAGCAACGCGACAGCCGGGGCCATGCACCCGGACCCACCAGTCGCGATGGCGCATCAGGCAGCAAGGGATGCACGCAAATGAGGAAGCCCACCTTGCGCCACCGCACGTGAACCCCGGCTCGGCGGATTCGACACCGAGCCGCGAGGCGGCGGGGGATGCCGTACGAGAACTGCCGAGCCCCACATCGCGTCGCGTACATCATCGTGACCCTTGCCTAACCCCAACGGCGCGGGTCTAATTCAGCCTGGACATGCCCTGACGATGATTGGGGCGGCCGGAGGAAACAGTCGTGATGCCGCAAGGTCCTGCGCGCCCATGATCGCGTACCTGCTTCGCCGTCTTGGCCTGGCGCTCGTCACATGCGTCTTCATCTCGATCCTGACCTTCGTGATCATCCGGCTGCCGCCTGGTGACTTCGTCGATGCCTACATCGCAAACCTGGCGGCCAGCGGCAGCACCATCTCGGTCGAGCAGGCCGCGGCGATGCGCCAGGAATACGGTCTCGACCGGCCGGCCATCGTTCAGTACGCGCTGTGGATGGGTCGCGTGCTGGAAGGCAATTTTGGCGTGTCGATGGTATGGCGCCGGCCGGTGACCGAGGTGATCGGCGACCGCCTCTGGCTCACTATGCTGGTCTCGGTCTCGGCGCTGTTCCTGACCTGGATCATCGCCCTGCCGATCGGCATCTACTCCGCGATGCGGCAATACTCGTTCGCCGACTACATCTTTACCACACTCGGCTTCATCGGCCTTGCCATACCGAACTTCCTGCTGGCGCTGATCCTGATGTATCTCGGCTTCCGCTATCTCGGCCTCAATGTGGGCGGGCTGTTCTCAGCGGAATACCTTCAGGCGCCATGGTCGCTCGCACGGGTATGGGACCTGATGAAGCACCTGCCGCTGCCCGCCGCGGTGCTGGCGCTGGCAGGCACCGCGCAGCTCATCCGCATCATGCGGGCCAACCTGCTCGACGAACTCCGCAAGCCATATGTCGTGACAGCCCGTGCCAAGGGGCTGACGGAACGCCACGCCGTGCTGAAGTACCCGGTGCGCGCGGCGCTCAACCCCTTCGCGAGCTCGATCGCCTACCTGTTTCCCTACCTGGTTTCGGGCAGCATCATCGTCTCGCTGGTGCTGGGCCTGCCGACGGTCGGGCCGTTGCTGCTCCAGGCCCTCGTGGCGCAGGACATGTTCCTGGCCGGTGCCATCGTGCTGCTGCTCGGTGTCATGACGGTGGTCGGCACGTTGATCTCCGACATCCTGCTGATGTGGATCGATCCTCGCATCAGGCTGGGGGGGCGCTGATCGTGAGCGCCACCGCCGAGGCACGCTTCGCGGAAGCGACGCAGCTCCAGCTGACTTGGTGGCGCTTTCGCCGCCACAAACTGGCAGTCGCCAGCCTGTTCGTGATCGCGCTGTTCTACCTGATCGCGATCTTCGCGGATTTCCTCGCCGCGACAGACCCGCATGCGACCGATGCGCGACGCAGCTTCATCCCGCCGCAGGGGATCCATTTCTTCGACGACAGCGGCTTCAACCCACATGTCTATGGCCTGCGCGGCGTGCGCGACCCGCGCACCTTCCAACTCACCTATGCGCCCGATCCGGCGCGCAAGCTGCCCGTGCGGCTGTTCGTCCGCGGCTTCACCTACGACTTGTTCGGCTTGATCGAGACGGACATCCACCTGTTCGGCGTGGTCGGCGGCCGCCCCGGTGAAAGCGCCTTCCTGCTCGGCACCGACCAGCTCGGGCGCGACCTCTTTTCGCGCCTGATGGTGGCGACCCGTATCTCGCTCGTCATCGGCCTGGCCGGCGTGACGCTCAGCCTGTTCCTCGGCGTGCTGCTCGGCGGCATCTCCGGCCTCTACGGCGGTTGGGTGGACACGCTGATCCAACGCCTGATCGAATTGCTGCGCTCCGTGCCGACCATACCGCTCTGGATGGGCCTCGCCGCGGCACTGCCGCGGACATGGAGCGTGCTGCAGGTCTATTTCGCGATCACGCTGATCATCTCGCTGATCGGCTGGACGGAGCTGGCGCGCGTAGTGCGCGGCCGCTTCCTCGCCCTCAGGGAGGAGGATTTCGTGATCGCCGCCGAACTCTCCGGCGCCAGCCAGGGCCGGATCATCTTCCGCCACATGCTGCCGTCCTTCGCGAGCCATATCATCGCGGCAACCAGCCTCGCGCTGCCGGCGATGATCATCAGCGAGACGTCGCTCAGCTTCCTCGGCCTTGGTCTCCGTCCCCCCGCCATCTCCTGGGGCATCCTGTTGCAGGACGCCCAGAACATCCAGGTACTGGCCAATGCGCCCTGGCTTCTGATGCCGGCCATTCCGGTCACCCTGATCATTCTCGCCTTCAACTTCTTCGGTGATGGCCTCCGTGACGCGGCAGACCCCTATGGTTGAGCGTGTCGCCCTCGCCATCCGTGACCTCGCCGTGCAGTTCGAGAGCGAACAGGGCGTGGTGCGCGCGCTGGATGGCGTGAGTTTCGACCTTCATGCTGGTCGCACCCTGGGTATCGTCGGCGAAAGCGGCTGCGGCAAGAGCGTCACTGCGCGCTCGATTCTCCGCCTGGTTGACCGGCCCGGCCGCATCACCGCAGGACGCATGCTGCTGGACCCGGGCGCCGAAGGCGAGGTGGACCTCGCCGCACTCGACCCGGAATCGCGCCGGATGCGGGGCGTGCGCGGTGGCCGAATCGGCCTGATCTTCCAGGAGCCGATGACGGCGCTCAGCGTCCACTACACGATCGGCAACCAGATCATCGAGGCGGTGCGCCAGCACGCGGATTGTTCGGCCGCCGAGGCTAGGAACCGCGCCGTCGACTTGCTCCGCGACGTGGGGATCCCCCGCCCCGAGACGCGCCTCAGGGCCTATCCCTTTGAGCTTTCGGGCGGGCTTCGTCAGCGCGTCGGCATCGCCATGGCCTTGGCGGGTGATCCGGACATCGTCATCGCCGACGAGCCGACAACCGCGCTCGACGTGACGACGCAGGCGCAGATCCTTGACCTGCTGCGCCGGCTGCAAGCCGAGAAGCAGATCGCGCTGATGCTGATCACCCACGACATGGGCGTCATCGCCGAGATGGCCGATGAGGTCGCGGTGATGTATCTCGGCCGCATCGTCGAATTCGCGCCGGTGGCCGATGTATTCTCTGCCCCCCGTCACCCCTACGCCCGCGCCCTGCTGCGCGCGGTGCCGAGCATCCTGGCCGCACCGCGCCAGCGCCTGTCAACGATCGGTGGTGCTGTACCGCATCCGGGGTCGCGACCGAGCGGCTGCCCGTTCCATCCCCGCTGCGCCGAAATCATCGGCGATATCTGCCGCCAGCAGATTCCGGCGCCCGTCGAACCAGGTCGCGCCGGTGCCAGTTGCTTTCTCACTGAACCAGGCCGGGAGCGCGCGGCATGAACGTGCTCGATGTGCAGGACCTGAAGAAGCACTTCCCGATACGCGCGGGGATTCTGCGTCGGGAGATCGCACGTGTTCGTGCCGTCGATGGCGTGAGCTTCCATATCGCGGAGGGCGAGACGCTGGCACTTGTCGGCGAGAGCGGTTGCGGCAAGACGACCGTATCCCGCTGCATCCTTCGCGCCATGCCGGTAACCTCCGGCGCCATCCGCTTTGCCGCCGATGGCGGGGGGCAGGTGGATCTCGCGCGATTGAGCAAGCGCCAGATGCGGCCGCTCCGACGGCACATCCAGATGATCTTCCAGGACCCCTATTCCTCGCTCAACCCACGCATGATGGTGGGCGACATCATCGCCGAGCCGCTCAAGGTTAATGGGGTGTCGGCGGCCGAGCGTCGCGACCGCGTCCTTGAACTTCTTGACCTGGTGCAGATGCCCCCTGGTGCACGGACGCGGTTCCCGCACGCCTTCTCGGGCGGGCAGCGGCAGCGCGTCGGCATTGCACGCGCACTGGCGCTGAACCCGCGCCTGATCGTCGCCGACGAACCGGTCTCGGCGTTGGATGTCTCGGTGCAGGCGCAGATCATCAACCTGCTGCTCGACCTGCAGGACCGGCTCGGCCTTTCCATGTTGTTCGTCGCCCACGACCTCAGCGTCGTGCGGCATGTCAGCGACCGCGTGGCCGTGATGTATGTCGGGCGCATGGTCGAGGTGGCGCCGACCGACGCGCTCTACCGCGCGCCGCTGCACCCCTACACCGAGGCGCTGCTTGCTGCCGTGCCGGCGCCGGACCCGATGCGCCGCGGCCGTCGCCAGGTCGCGCAGGGCGAGGTGGCAGACCCGGCCAAGCCGCCAACCGGCTGCGCGTTCCATCCGCGCTGCCCGCACGCAGTCGAACGTTGCCGCGTCGAACGGCCAGAACTGCGGCCAGCCGCCGAGGGTCGCTACGTCAGTTGCCACCGCGCCGAGGAGCTCGACCTCGTCGGCGTTCGATAGAGAGCGTCCAGGGAAAAGGAACAACGCCATGCGTCGCAGGGAAATGGGTGTCCTCGCCTTCACCGGCCTCGCCGGCGCCGCTACGGCGCAGACCGCGGGTGGCTTTCGGGATTCGGGGCTGGTGGGGCGGTTGGAAGGGCCGAACATCATCACCGACCCGGCGCGTCGCCCGACGCAGTTCAAGGAGGCGCCGATGCTGGCCGAACAGGTTCGCGCCGGCCGCCTGCCGCCGGTCGAACAACGCCTGCCGCAGGACGTCATGGTGGTCGAGCCGCTGCGCAGCGTCGGCAAGTACGGAGGTACCTGGCGCCGCGGATTCATCGGGCCGAGCGACGGGGAGAACGGCAACCGCATCATGTCGGCGGACAAGCCGCTCTTCTTCGATCCGTCCGGCACTGAACTGCGGCCGCAACTTGCGAAGGGATTCGAGGTCAGCGCGGATGGCAAGCGGACCACGCTGCATCTGCGCCGCGGCCTGAAATGGTCCGACGGCACGCCGCATACCGCCGATGACTGGATGTTCTGGTTCAACGACCTCTACACGAACCGTGACCTGGTGCCGGCCCCGGCCCCCGAGCTGTCGTCCAACGGCAAGCCCGGCCGAATGGTGAAGGTGGATGAGGCAACCATCGCCTTCGAGTTCGACGAGCCCTACTACTTGTTTCCGATGCTGCTGGCTGGCGATACGTTGGTCGGCGGCGGGCAGACACGGTTGCAATCGAATGGGCAGACCTATGCGCTCTATGCGCCGGCGCACTACCTCAGCCGCTATTTGCCGAAAAACACGCCGGTCGAGACGCTGACCGCCCAGGCGCGTGCCGCCGGCTTCAACAACTGGGTGCAGCACTTCAAGTTCCTCTCGGACTGGCAGCTCAACAAGGACGTGCCGACGCTGTGTGCCTGGCGCATGGTGCAGCCGATCAACACCCAGCTCTGGGTGCTCGAGCGCAATCCATATTTCTATGCGGTAGACACCGAAGGCCAGCAGCTCCCCTACATCGATCGCGTGCAGATGACGCTCGCGGAGAATCCCGAGGTGGTGAACCTTCGCGCCGTGGCGGGCGAATACGATTACCAGGAACGCTTCATGGATCTCGGCAAGCTGCCGGTCTTCATCGAGAACCAGCAGCGCAGCCACTACAAGGTGCATCTCGACCCCGGCTTCAACGGCGCCGATTCGGTGCTCTTCCCGACCTTGACCTACACCGAGGATGCCGAGATCGGCGATCTGCTGCGGAAGGTGGAGTTCCGCCGTGCACTGGCGCTCGGCATCGACCGGGACCAGTTGAACGAGGCCTTCTGGCTCGGCCTCGGCACACCGGGCTCGACCATTCCCGATGAGAGCCTCCCTGAAAGTCCGGGCGGCGAGTGGCGGCAGAAATGGTCCACGCACGATCCGGCACAGGCGAATCGCTTGCTGGACGCCATCGGCCTGACACGGAAGGACCGTGAGGGTTTCCGGTTGCGCCGGGACAATGGCCAGCGCTTGCGGATCGAGATTGCGGTCGGCCAGACATTGTCCGCGACCTGGCCGCAACAGGCCGAGATGATTTCCCAGCATTGGCGCGACATCGGGATCGCGACCGATGTGAAGGTGATGGAGCGCAGCCTCTGGTACACCCGCGCCTATGGCGACAAGCATCAGATCGCGCTCTGGACCAACAATGGCACTGAAAGCCTCTATCTCTACCCGCGCTACGTCCTGCCGGTCGACCCGATCGGCGGAGTGATCAGCAACGTCTACGCGGCTTGGTTCGCCTCGAATGGAGAGCGTGGCAGTGAGCCGCCCGATCCCGAGATGCGTCGAGCCTTCGCGCTGATGCGTGCTGCGACCGGCCAACAGAAGGCCGAGCGTGATGCGACCGCCAAGGAGGTCTGGAAGATTGCCGTGGATCAGCAATGGGGGATTGGATTGGTTGGCCTGTCGCCGGCCTTCATGGGGGTGCGCGTGGTGAATGAGCGGCTGGAGAATGTGCCCGGCCGAACCGGCATCTCGCAGCACTGCCGGACGCCTTGGGGAGGGCATCCGGAACAGTGGTATTTCAAGACCTAGACTGAACGCATTGGGCTGCCCCTGGAGCATAGCGCACCTGACTGGAGTCAGTCAGGTGCATTAAGATGCTCGAACAAGCGAAGACGTGGAGCGGCTCGCGTGAGCGAGCTCGAACACAAGCAACTCTAGGAAATCGATTCGGGGCAGCCGTTCGGCGTGCTGCTACGCTTTCCCTGGTGCGCGATCCTGTGCGCGGGCCCTACCGGCGCCCCCTCCCCAGGGATTTGCCGCATGGTCCCAAACAATGGCGCTACATCTCTGGACCTGATGTGTCGGTGGCGGTCAGCTCGGCTCATGTTTGTCGGTGTTGGTGCGCGCCGTGATGATGACCTGGAAGTCCGACACATTGACGGCGGATCTGACCACACCGACGACGCTCGCCCGCTCGCCGAAATCGGTCATGGAGCAGTGGGCATGTCCGTACGGTCGCAGGCGCCGCTGAATTACCTGGTCAGCCCAAGCCCTTGCGGGTCCTCCTGCCGGGCCGCGTTCCGGTCCTGCTCGTCGAAGGCGGACCGCTCGATCGCCGAATCGATGTGCACCAGATAGCGCCGCACCTCCTCCCCGCGCGCATCCCCGCCCAGCAGGTCTTCGAGGCCGAGCAGCGCCGAACGCAACCGTCGCAGGACCTGCACGGAGGTCGTCCCAAAAACGCGGATCTCGTCAAAGGTAAGGGAGAGGTAGTCGCTCCAGTTGGGCGAAGGAAATGCAAGGTGCAGTGAGCCATCCCCATCCGCCACGCGCCCAATGTCGAGTGGCTGCCTGGCCAGACGACGCAGAAGGTCCTCGATCTGGTCCAGCGCCTGCACCGCCGTGGTCGGGTCGTTGATCGCGGGCGAGAGCGCCTTGATCGCGACGTCGACCAGCAGGCGCAACGGGTATTTCGGATCCTGCTCGAAAGTGCGGTCGCTCCCGAGGCGCACGGCTCGCCGCAGTTCCGCCTCCTGGATTCCCCCAGTGCCGCCCAACACGCGCAGCACGACGGATCCATCCAACAGCATGTCGCCAACCGCGGCTTCCATGTCGATTACTCCATCCGCACGGCGGGCGAGAGCGACAAGTGCAGGCATGTCATAGGCCTGGACATAGCGCGGCGGTCCCTGGTGCCGCAGCAATTGCACGACGGGCTCGGCTGGTGTGGCACCGGCGACGGCCGCCGCGCGTGCGACGCCGGCGTCAATGGTCTGGCGGATCACCTCTCGTCCCTGGTCGCCGATGAAGCGCAGCGTGTTGGTGATCTGCAGATCGCCGAGACGGCGCATCAGCAGCCCAAACACCAGCAGGCTCGCGAAGAGCAGCACGACCGCTCCGATGGCGGAGAGTGTCGGCACTCCCATCCCACCTGCTCGATCCACCCAGAGGGTCGTGGCAAGCGCGTAGGTGAAGGTCGCGAAGAAGATGCCGAGTGCGTGGAAGAGCACCGGGTCGCGCGCGAAGCGCGACGCAAAACGCGGGGAATAGGTGATGGCACTGAACTGCAGCATCACGAAGGCGATCGAGAGAACGATCCCCGTCAGCGCCATCATCCCCGAGGAGATCGCCGAGAGAGCCGCGAGGACCGCCGCCGCGGAGACGCCCAGGTCCAGTGATACCGCATAGGCATTTTCGAGCCGCGGCAGGACGAGGCCACACACAATGCTCACCACGGTGTAGACAATCGGAATCAGCCAGACGGGCATGCTGTCTCTCCCTCCGCGGCCGTGCGCTGTGCGTCCCGCCCGAACCACCACGCGGCTGCCAGGCCGCAGGCGATCTGCACCGGCACGGCGAGCGCCAGCATCACGATCACGCCGTCATCCACGCCGGGTGCCGAGAGCAGTGGTGCCATGGCGGCGCCGACGTTGCGCGTGCAGAGCCCGAGCCCGCTCCGCCGTTGCTGCCCGACACCGCGCGAGAAGCGGTAGCCCATCGTCGTGATGATCGCCAAGTACAGCACCTGCGAGCCGATCGCGAAACTGCCGAACGAGGCAAGGAAGCCGTGTCCAAACAGCACTCCGCAGAGCACCAGAAGGGCCACTGCCGCCACCGCCGCCATGGCCTTGACGCGGGGCCGCACGACGGCCGCGACATGCGGTGCCAGGTGAAACACGGCCATGCCGAGGACGAGCGGCGTGAGGACCATGACCAGCAGCGGACGCGCGATGGCCCAGGCGTCGACGGAAAGACTGGCTGCCAGCAACGGCACCGCGACCGGCATCAGCGTCACCGTGCCGAGCGCGGCCAGCAGCATCATCGCCGGCACATAGGCGACGTCTCCCTGCGCGCGATTCACCATGATCGGCACGAAGGGCGCGCAGGGCGTCAGCCCGAGCAGCATCAAGCCCAGCGCATGCGGCGGCGAGAGCGGCAGCACCTGCGCCATGCCCCAGGCGAGGCCGGGCCCGATCACGAAACCGAAGCCGGCGCCATAGAGGAGGAAGCGGCGATCGCGCAGCCCCGAGAGCGCATCCCGCAACCGCAGCCCCAGGCCCATCTCCATCAGCGAGCCCGCCATGAAGACGAGCAGCGACAGCTTCAGCGCAAGCAGCGGGAGGTCACTCACCGCAGGGCTTCAGTCGAGCGCATGACCGATCCCTTCGGGGCCAGGCTCGAGCACGGCGCGTGACAGCATGCCACCCGGCAGGGTCCGCGCGCGGAAGCCGTTCTGCAGCAACAGCCGCGTTGCGTAGTAGGCGCGCTGGCCGGAGCGGCAGATGACCTAGAACTCGCGGTCCCTGGGCAGTTCCGCGAGCCGGCCGCGCAACTGTTCGAGCGGGATGTGGAGCGCGCCAGGGACGCATTCGACCGCCAGTTCCGATGCTTCCACATGTCGAGCAACAGCCCCTCGCCGCGCGCGCTCCACGGGCGACCGGCATGTCTCCCCCGAGGATGTGGTGTGCCATCATGGCCGCGACGTTCAGCGGGTCGTTGGCGCTGCCGAATTGCGGCGCGTAGCAGAGCTCGCTCTCGGCCACGTCGTCGATCGTCGCGCCCATCCGGTTGGCCATCGCGAGGGCGTTGATCCGCTGGTCCGCGCCGGCCACCGCACCGACGATCACCACCTTCATGTGGGCATTCCCCGCCTTGGCGTCAGCCTCGCCGCTTCATGCCGTGAGGATGGGCGAGCCATGTTGACATGCATCAACGCGGCAGCGGTGACGCGGCGCGACGCTCCGACGCCGCCAGGACCCGGGTCGGCGAACAAACAGGGATGAGACGCCATGCAGCGCCGATCGCTACTCATTCTGCCGCTTCTCGCGGCCTGTACCTCGGTCGATGTCGACCGCACCACCACGATCGTCGGCGTCGTCGAGACCGTCGACCCGCAGTCACGCGAGATCCTGCTGCGTGGCCAGGGCGGTGCGCAAACCGGCAAGCTGGTCACGCTGATTGCCGGACGCGGCGTGCAACGCCTCAACCAGATCAAGGCGGGCGACCGCGTGACGGTGCGCTATTACCAGGCGCTGGCGGCGCGTGCGGTGCGCCCCGGCGCGCCGGGAGGTCAGCCCTTCGCCGGCGTCGCCATCGCCCGCGAGGCGGAACGCCCCGGTGGCGAGGTCACCCGCGTCAGGGCCGGGCGCGTGACCATCACCGATGTCGATCGGCTGGGCGGCACGGTCAGCTTCGTCGGCCCCGGCAACATGACCCGGACGGTGACCGCGGAGAGCCTCGAAACCCGGACGTTCATCCTTGGCCTGCGCGTCGGGGAGCAGGTCGACATGGTCTACGAGGAAGCCCTGGCGATCTCGATCGAGCCGATGAGCTGACACGGCTCGGGGTGCGGGCCGATGCCGGTTCAGCGTGAGCGGAACATGCTCCGGCGGCGCTCACCGTCCGGGTCGGCACCGGCATGCGCAGGAGGGCAAGGAGTGTGATCGCGCTCCGAGGCCCGCTATCGGCAAGGTCAGGGCACCTGCTTATCACGCGACGACGCTGACTACCCCTGCATCAGGGCTTCAGAATCGACACCGCGAAACGCGTCGGCGCGAGCAGGCGCAGGCGTTGGGCCATCGGCGCCCCATGCAGCCCACGCAGATAGATCCCGCTGACGCCATGGCTTCGTGGATCGGTGAAGCCTGCCCGCCGCAGTGCCGTGATCAGCCTTTCCTGCGTCAGGCCGCCGCTATAGGGAACGCGCGCCAGGATATCCTTGTGTACGGCTCCATCGGCGGCTGCCGGCACTGCGCCACCCAGCAGCGCGGCGATCCGTCGCAGCACTCTTCCTCGCAGCCCTTCGCGCACCCAGTCGCCGTCAACCACGAGCAACCGCCCGCCGGGTTTCAACACACGGAACCAGGCCGCGAAGGCGGCGGCCGGGTCGGTGAGGGTCCAGACGAGGTGTCGCGTGATCGCGGCGTCGAATTGTTCGTCGGGCAGGCCGGCCAGGCTCTCCGCGTCCATCAACATCCCTCGCCAGGCGCGCCCCGCAAGTTTCGTACGCGCATGGCCGAGCATGGCCTCCGAGAAGTCAACGCCGGTCACGCGGGCACCAAGGCCGGTGAGCGCGCGGCTCACTTCGCCGGTGCCACAGGCGAGGTCGAGCACCGTGCGCCCCTCCAGCGGCCCGAGCCCCACTGCCATGAGCCGCTGCCAGGCCGCCATGTCGGCGTCGTCGATCCGGTGGCCCGGTGCGGCATCGAAGCCAGCGGCACGGCCGGACCAATAGTCGCGTATCTGCTCCTTCAGGTCGTAATTCGCGCTCATGGCAGGGCCGCATCGATCATCAGGCTGCCGCGCCGCGAGGTCTCGGCGACCAACTCCACGCCGTAGGTGCGACCGCAGACAGGGTCGGCGAAGACCTCGGCCGGAGGTCCGTCGGCGACGACCGCGCCTTGGTCCATCAGCACCACGCGGTCGGCATGGCGCGCGGCCAGTGACAGATCGTGCAAGGCCACCACCGCGATATGACCGTCAGCAGCCGTGATCGCGCGCAGCAGGGCCAGCGCCTCGAGCTGGTGGCGCAGATCGAGCGCGCTGGTCGGCTCATCGAGCAGCAGAACCGGCGCCGGCTGCACCAGGCCTTGCGCCAGCGCCACCAGCTGCTGCTGGCCGCCACTGAGGTCGCAGATCATGCGGTGCGCCAGGTGGTCGATGCGCGTGCGGGTGAGGATGGCCTCCACGCGCGCAGCGACGGCGGCGCTGCCGCCGGATGCGCCCGCGGTGCGCGCGGCGACCAATACGGCGTCGAACACCGTCAGCCGGGCCGCCGCGGCATAGACCTGCGGCACATAGCGCACGGAGCGGGTTCGCTCGGCGAGCCGCATCTCCTCGATCGGCCGGCCGTCGAACAGGATACGGCCAGTCGCCTGCCGCTTCAGCCCGGCGATGCTCCGCAACAGGGTGGACTTGCCCGAGGCGTTCGGGCCGAGCAGGGCGGTGACGGTGCCGGGCCGCAGCGGAGGCACCGACACGTTGCGCAACACCGTCCGGCGCCCGTAGGCGACATGGAGCCCTTCGATGGCGAGGCCGGTCATCGCGCCGGGCTCCGGCGCATCAGGACCAGCGACAGGAAGAACGGCACGCCGACCAGCGCCGTGATGATGCCGATGGGATAGATGATGCCCGGCGACAGCGCCTTCGAGACGATGGAGGTTGCCGATAGCATCGCAGCACCCGAGAGCATCGACATCGGTGCGAACCATCGCTGGTCCTCGCCGACCAGCAGCCGCGCGACATGCGGCCCGACCAGGCCGACGAAGCCGACCACGCCGACGAAGGAGACGGCGGTGGCCGACAGCAATGCGACGAGCACCAGCACCTCGAGCCGCAGCCGGCGCGGATCGACACCGAGGCTTGCCGCGCGATCATCCCCGAAGCGCATCGCCGTCAGCGCCCAGCGCCGACGCCACAGCAGCAGCCCCGTCATGCCGAGTACGCCGGCGGCGATGCCGATCTTCTCAAGGCTTGCCCGCTGCAGCGACCCCATCATCCAGAAGACGATCTGCACGAGCTGCGTTTCCGAGGCGCGGTACTGCAGCAGCGCGAGCAGCGCGTTGAAGGTGAACATCAGTGCAATGCCGAAGAGGATCATGGTCTCCGAGGTCGCGCCGCGCGCCATGGTGAAGAGATGCACCAGCATCGCGGCGCCGAAGGCGAAGGCGAAGGCGTTGACCGTGACGAGCGTCGGCCCCGCCGCCGGCAGCACCGACATGCCGGTGACGATGGCGACCGAGGCGCCCACGCCCGCCGCCGAGGACAGCCCGAGCGTGAAGGGGTCGGCCAGCGGATTGTCGAGGATCGTCTGCATCTCTGCGCCTGCGAGCCCCAGCATGGCGCCGACCACCACGGCGAGCAGCGCGACAGGCAACCGGATGTCCCACACGATCACCGCGTGGCGCGGGGAGGCGGCCGCAGGGTCGAGCAGCGCGGTGAAGATGTCGCGATAGGACAGCGCCCCCGGCCCGGTGCCGAGATCGACCAGGAAGAGCAGCGCCACCGCCAGGACCGCGACGGCGAGCAGCGCGCTCCGCCGCAGCGCGACCCGGCCCGCACCGCGGCTCGCCTCGCCCGCCGGCGTGAAGACGGGCAAGGCGGCGCTCACGCGAGCTGCGCCCAGAAGGCGCCTGTCAGAGGAATGGGCGAGAAGCGCTCGTGATAGGCGCGCCAGGTCGCGTTGGGGTCCAGTCCCTCGAAGGTCTGCGGGTAGAGCCACGTTGCGAAGACCTGCAACGCCACGAGATGCGCGGGGCTGGTGTAGAACTGGTGATAGATCGAGTAGAAGCGCTTGGACTTGACTGCGCGCAGCGAGGGCCAGCCAGGCCGTTCGGCCAGGGCGCGCAGCGCGGCCTGAACGCGCTCGGGCGTCGCCTCGTAGCCGAAGGGCACGCCGCGGGAGCCCGGCGTGCTTTCCGACCAGTCGGCGCCGGTGCCGATGATCACCTCGGGATCGTCGGTGAAGATCGTCTCGGGGTTCACCGTGCCGCCAAGGCCGGGGAAGCGCCCGGCCCCCCAGTTGATGCCGCCTGCCTCCTGCAACGTGACGCCGAGATTGGCGTTGCCGAAGGTCATGCAGCATTGGTTGGGGTCGAAGCCGCCGGCCCGCTCGATGAAGACGGTGGTGCGACGGTTGGGCGGCAGGTTCCATACGCGCGACGACACGCGGCGCGTCTCGCGCAGGTAGAAGTCATTGAAGGCGCGGGCTTCGGCATCGAGGCCCATCAGACGGCCCAGCAGTTCGATGCTCGGGACCGTGTTCTGTGAGGCCTGTTCGCGGAAGTCGACCACCGCGGTGGCGATGCCGGCGCGGGCGAGCTTGTCGTAGGTGCCCGTCGCCTCCATGCGCTGATGCGCCGAGAGCGGGAACACGACGAGGTCAGGATCCAGCGCGATGGCCTGCTCGGTGCTGAAATCGGCGTTCACGGCGGAGGAGAAGCGGGTGATCCGGTCCGCCTGCGGGAAGGCCGCGCGATATTTCCGCCAGGAGCCGGGATCATAGAGGATCATGTCGTCGGCCCAGCCGGCGATGCGCTCGAAGGGCGCGCGCGGCACCAGGGTGCTGAAGCCGTACATCAGCCGGCCTTCGCCGAGGATCACCTTGCGCGCCGGCGCACGCAGCGTGACGGTGCGCCCGGCGAGGTCGGTCGCGGTGAGCGCTTCGGCGCCGCGGGAGAGACGCGGCAAGGCGGCTGATCCGGCAATGGCGAGGCCCGTGCGAACAAGGCTCCGCCGGGTGGTCTCGGCGCGATTCCGCGACATGTGGTTTGTCCTGTTGAGCTTGATTCGGCAAACGCAGAGAGGGCGGTGCTATATTGCGAGCGAGTCGCATTAGCAGTCGCATTTCCGCCTGGTCAAGCGGCCATGGTTGCCGCGCCTTGCCCTCCGCCCCTAGCGATGGGTGCGCCGCGTGGAATGTCGGAGCCAAATCAACGGCTAGAGCCGGTCCCGATCAGTGACATGATGTGATCGGCTGCAGAGCCTCGAGAATACAAAATCTGGAGAAGATTCCTTGATCCGAAGCGAACAGCAACTGCTCAAGCATCAATGACGTATCGCTCAGGCGGTTTAACTGCGGAGTTCCCGTGATGTTGTGAAGAACGCCGCTTGAACTCGACGAATTAGAATCGAGGGTAAATTCAACCTACCCTCGAGGTCGGAGATCTTCTGCACTCTGCGGGACGCAATCAGGTCCCGTTGCTTGCTCGAACCATCCAGCTCGGCGCCCACACCCCAGCCAAACCTGCAGCGATAGGAATCCGGAAGCGAAATTCTCTGCTATTCGAGGAGGAAAGCAGGCGTCCTTCTCCAATCGTCCGCACAGAACGTCGCGCCCGCCGCAGGAGCCAAATGCCAATAGACACGATGCAATCGCCGCTATCGTAGCCCTGGCACCTGCCGGCGCAGATGGCGGAGTTGCTGCAACAGTGCCGCCGCCTCGCGGTCCTGCGGGTTGGACTGCACCGCCTGCGCGGCCAGACGCTCGGCCTCGGCAATGTTGCCGCGGTCGCGTTCCAGGCTCGCCAGCGCCACCAGAAGGTCGCGCTGGCCCGGGTGGCGCCGCAACGCGGCACGCAGCGCCTCCATCGCCTCCGGCCCGCGGCCGAGGTCATTCAGCGCGATGGCGTAGACATAGGCGTAGCGTGGCCGGTCCGGCGCCAGTGCCGCTGCGCGACCCAGCGGGCCGAGCGATTCCGAAGCACGGCCGGCGCGCACCCGCGTCAGGCCCAGCGCATGATGCGCTTCCGCACTGTTCGGATATGCGGCGATGGCGCGGTTAAGCAGGGCCTCCGCCTCATTGAAGCGCCGGCGCCGGTTCTCGAAATCCGCCATGTTCACCAGCGCCGGCAGGAAGGCAGGGTCCAGGCGCAGCGCATCGCGATACGCCGCCTCTGCCGCTGCCGCGTCGCCCCGAGCGGCGAACAGCCCGGCAAGGTTCACATGGGATTCCGGACGCTCGGCGGCGACGCGCTCGCTGGCGAGCAATTCATCCCAGGCGCGGGCGAAATCGGAATGCGAGCCCTGGGGGATGGCTTGCGGCGGAATGGGGGCGAGGATGCGCGCCGCCTCGATGCGCACCAGCCGCGTCGGGTCCGCCAGTAGCGGCAAGGCATGCTGGCGGTTGCGCGGATCAACCCCGGTCAGCGCGCGCAGCGCAGTGGCGCGCACCAGCGGGTCCGGATCGCGCAGCGACAGCACAATGGCCTGCGCCGCCTCATTGCTGGCCGGCGCGGGCAGCAGTGACAAAGCGGTGGCGCGCAGGATCGCCGGCTCCGCCGGGTTCTGCGCCAGCGCTGCCAGCGCCGACACCGCGCCGGGATCGCCGCGCCGCCCGGCGGCGATGGTCAGCGCCGGATGCGGAGTCTGCCGCCGCGTCGGCCCGTACCACATGCGGATCTGCTGTGCCGCCCAGGCCGGCTGGCGGCCGGTGTGGCAGGTGGTGCAGGCATCCGGCGCGCCGATGGTGGTCGCGATATCGGGACGCGGGACACGGAAGCCGTGATCGCGCCGGCCATCCACGCCCATATAGGTGACCTGCGGCATGTGGCAGGACGCGCATTGGGAGCCCGGGCTGCCTTCGCGGTGGTGATGGTGGTCGGACGTGTCGAAGCGTGCGGGCAGATGGCATTGCGCGCAGACGGCATTGCCTTCGGCGCGCAGACGCTGGCTGTGCGGATCGTGGCAATCGGCGCAGATCACGCCAGCACGCTGCATGCGGCTCTGCGTGAAGCTACCCCATTCGAAGACCTCGCCGTCGATCTGACCGTCCGCGTGATACAGGCCGCGATCGAGCAGCGCCGGCGCATGGGTGTCGAGG
This sequence comes from Neoroseomonas lacus, assembly GCF_014644535.1. Taxonomy (GTDB): domain Bacteria; phylum Pseudomonadota; class Alphaproteobacteria; order Acetobacterales; family Acetobacteraceae; genus Neoroseomonas; species Neoroseomonas lacus. Next base: position 2,227 of record NZ_BMKW01000027.1, on the reverse strand, counting down.
AAGCGCGCGCCGGGCAACGGATCCGCGGTGATGGGCCGTGCGCGGGCGTGGCAGGGGGCGCAGATCTCCGCCTGTGCCTGGGCCCGTCGCGGTGGGCCTTCCCAATGGGCGATGCCGCGCGGATCATCTTGTGCGAAACGCCAGGCGCCGCCAGAGGAATCACGCACCGCCACCTCCAGCCCACGTGAGGGCAGGTCCGGTCGAGGGCTCGCCTGCGCCCAGGCAGTATGCGCCGCCCCGCGGCCGTGGCAGGATTCGCAACCGACGCTGATCTCGGTCCAACTGGTATCATAGCGGTCAGCCACCGCGTCGTAGCCGCGCTGCACGCCGGTCGAATGACAGGCGGCGCACATGAAGTTCCAGTTCTGGTCGCGCTCGGTCCAGTGCAGCGGGTCGCCTGCGTGCAGGGCTTCGTTGGGGAGCAGGTGGTACCAGCGCTGGCCGCCGACCTCACGCGGGCGGGTGTCCCAGGCCCAGGGCAGCGCCTGGCGGCGGCCGTCGGGGAAGAGCACCAGGTATTGCTGCAGCGGATCGACGCCGAAGGTCTCGGTGACGGTGAAATCGGCGGTCGCGCCGCCGGGGCCGTCGGTGCGGACGACGAAGCGGTCGCCGTCGCGGCGGAACGTTGCGCTGCGGTCGCGGTCGGTGACCGTCACGCCGGAAAAGTCGCCCAGCACCGTCTGCGGCGTGGCTGCCGCCATCGCGCGGGCGTGGTCGCTCTCATGCCAGGCGGCAGCCTGCGGCGCGTGGCAGATGGCGCATGTAGCGGTGCCGACGAAGCCCTCCGCGGCACGCTGATGGGCCTGGACAGGCGCGGCGATGCGGAAGGCGGCGCCCTGGTCCGGCAGGATGGCGACGATCGCAAAGCACAGGACCACCCCGCCCAGCATGGCAAGCGCCGCAAAGACGCGTTGCGTCGCCGTCATGCGCCCGGGAAGCTCCGCAACCAGTCGTCCTTCATCGAGATCACCTTCCAGCCCGCGGCCGGCGCGAAGGTCGGCCCGCGATCCAGCCTCCCGATATGCATATTACGATCATAGGCATACTCGCGCACCGCGTCGTCATGGTGCACGAGCAGGCCGAGCCGCTCGCCCGGGCTGGTGGTGGCGTATTGCAGCATTTCGATATCGCCATCGGCGTTGCCGAAGGCGAGCACGGGACGGCGGCCGATGAACCGGCCGATGCCGACCGGCTTGCCTGGCCCGTCATCCACCGCATCGATCGTCGGCAGGCGGAACAGCTCGGAGGTTCCGTCAGGCAGCAGGCGGAATTCCGTCTTGATGGTCGATCCCACCACGCGGTCGAGCGCGACGTCGTAGGTCGGCTGGCTGAAGGCGCGAACGAATTCCTGCGCGCCGCCGGTGACGATCCAGACGGCGAAGCCTTGCTGCCGCAGCAGCCGCATCACCTCCAGCATCGGCCGGTAGATCAGCTGCATGTAGCGGCGGTTGAAGTGCGGGTAGCGCGCCGTCGCGAGCCATCGCGTGACGATCCCGTCGAGGGCCTACCAGGACATGCCGGCATGAAGGACGCCGATGATCTCGGAGAGGGGGCGCTCGCCGTCAGCCATCAGCATGCGCATGTCGCCCTCGATCGCCGCCTTGAAGAGCTGGCGCTCGGTGAAGGATGCGTCGCTGCGCGGCATGTCCTTCAGCCGGTCGATGGCAAAGACGAATTGGGCATAGAGCGGCTGTTCGAACCAAAGCGTGCCGTCGTTGTCGAAGGTCGTCACGCGCTTGGCGGACGGCACAAAGCCGGACGTGCCTGGCCGCTTCGAGCGGCGGATGCGGTCGACCATAGCCCGCTAGGTCGGGCCGTCGCGCCAGGATGGCAGCGGGTCCCGCACGGCCCGCTGCGCCCGGGCAGGCGGCGTAGCGGCCAGGGCAAGCGCTGTCGTGACCATCGCGCGACGCGTCAGGGTGACAATTCGAGAGGAGATCGGCGCCTCCCTCCTTCTGCTTGTGCGTTGCTGACGTGTCTCGCGAGCAAGTCAGAAGCTGAAGTTGACCGCCAGGAAGGGGCCGCTGAAGGAGAAATCCTGCACGAACTTGTCATTCCCCTGATCGTAGTAGGGGTACCGGTAGCCAAGCGTCACGCCGACCCAGCCGGTCTGGTAGCCGATGCCCGCCATCGCCTACCAGGTTAGAGTCTGACTCTGAACTCAGGTGGAACGAGCTAATCGTCTGATGAGCAAGAGGACGGCGGCGGCATAGAGGAAAGCAGTGGC
>NZ_BMKW01000026.1 GCF_014644535.1 Neoroseomonas lacus | reverse complement strand
GGCGTCGGTGGATGCCGGTGATCATCGCAACGCGCTCAATGGGCTTCGACATAGGCGTGCGCCTAGGTTTCAACCTAGGCCCTTCCAGCTATGCCGCCTGTCCGGGCGAATTGGGGGCCGCTCCAGGTGTGGTGTAGGTGCCGCCATGCCCACGCTGCCGTTCCTGCTGACGACTGCCCAGATGCGGCGGCTGTCGCCGCACGTTCCACACTCCCACGGCATCGCGCGCGTGGATGACCGCCGCGTGCTCAGCGGCATCATCTACGTGATCCGCCACGGTCTCCAGTGGCGGGACGCGCCTGTCGCTTACGGTCCCCACAAGACGCTCTACAACCGCTTCGTCCGATGGAGCCGCTTGGGCGTGTTCGACCGCATCTTCGCCGCGCTGGCCGCCGAGAGCGGCCCGCCTGAACGCCTGATGATCGACAGCACACACCTCAAGGCGCACCGCACCGCGGCCAGCCTGCTCAAAAAGGGGCTTTTGCCCGTTGCATCGGCCGAACCAGGGGCGGCCTGAACTCCAAGCTTCACGCCGCCTGCGACGGCTAGGGGCGTCCCGTCGTGCTACTGCTCACCGAAGGCCAGGCCAGTGATCACCGGGGTGCTGCCTTGATGCTGCACAAGCTCCCACCAGCCAGCGAACTCATCGGCGACCGCGGCTACGACAGCGGCCGCTTCCGCGCAGAACTGGCGGCTCGGGGCATCGCCCCGTGCATCCCGTTAACCCGCCGTCGGAAGGTGCCCATCCCGCACGACACCGTGCCGTATCGCCAGCGCCACCGCATCGAAATCATGTTCCGCAGGCTCAAGGATTGGCGCCGCATCGCCATATGCTACGACCGCTGCGCCCGCACCTTCTCCAGCGCCATCACCATCGCCGCTTCCGTCATCTTTTCGCTCGGTCAATGAGCCCTGAGCCTAGTCATGATCCCGCGCGGCGCCGTCGCACAGAGGTCGGCATGGTTGAGGCTCTCAGGGGCCTTCAATGCCTCTTCGTTCCACCTTGATGCCATTCCCGGCCGTGCTGCGGCTGGTCGGTGCTGCCCGGTTTGGCTTGGTTCCGCTTGAACAGCCCGCCGCAGGTCATGAGGGGCATGAACACGACGCCGCGCCCGAATCGATTGCCGCTGCGCAGCCGCAGGCCGAGGCTCACAGCGATCTATTCGAGGTTGTCGCCGTCTTGCAGCCGGGCGGCGCGCTCACCGTTACGCTCGACTGCTACGCCCATAACAGGCCCCTCAACGGTTCTGTCACCCTCACTCTCGATGGGCAGAACGTGGCTGGGGACCACCTCACGGTGAGGCCTCGTCCCCACTGATGCGCTGCTGCGTGGCCAAGGGCTTGCGTCCAACGGCGCAGGTCTTCCTCCCCACGCGTCATTACCCTTGGCGAGGCGCTGCAGATTGGACAACCTCAGCTCGACGTCCGCTGCCTACGTAGCTGCCCGACCCATCCGGACAGCCCACGCGCACCGAGCACCACAAGCAGCACCGCCAGTTGCAGAGCCCCGACCACGGCGGTCTTCGGGCTGATCTCCAGCCTGATGTCCTCCCACATGCGGATCGCGAGGGTCGTGCCGCGTGGGGAACTCAGGAACAGACCGATAATCAGGTCGTCGAACCCACTGAGGAAGGCGAAGAGGAAGGCCGTCGCGAAGGACGCCGCGAGAAGCGGCAGCGTCACGGTACGGAATACGGTCAGCGGTGCGGCGCCAAGGCTTGTCGCGGCCCGCTCCATGTCCCGGTCGAACCGCCCGAGCGCCGCGACAAGCACGATGACGACATAGGGCAGCCCCGTCACGACATAGGCGATCCAGAAGCTGACTGGATGACCGTTCAAGCCCAAGGCGACGAAGGTGAAGAACAGGCCGAGGCCGATGACGATGTGTGGCAGGATCATTGGCGATACGGCCAGCAGCCAGAGCAGCCGTCGCCCGGCGAAGCAGCCTCGCGCCAGAGCGAAGGCGAAGGGCGTGCCGATCGCCAGTGTCGTCACGGCTGCCGCCGTCGAGACCCACAGGCTGAACCAGCCAGCTTGCAGCCAGTTGGTATCGCGGAAGAAGGCGACGAACCAGCGCCAGGAATAGCTTGGCGGTGGGAATGTCAGATATGGCGCGCTGCTGAAGGCGATCAAGACGACCACGACCATCGGCGCCAGCAGGAAGGTCAGCACCAGCATGCCGTGTATCCAGAGCAGCGGCCCGGCCAGCGGAGCGAGGCGGTCGCCAGCCCGCTGCACCAGGCGCGCGATGGCCGCTGTGGATGCGACTGCACGGACGCGGCTCGGCCGAGCCGTCGGCTGCTCCTCGCCAAGCGGCACGATCCACCGGCGCAGGAATAGCAGCAGCATCGCGACCATTGCGAACAGCATCCAGGACAGCGCCGCGGCGACGTCGAATTCCGCAAGCGTCGTGACGCGCACTTCGATGGCCTGGGCCAGCATGTAGTCGCCCGGCGCGCCCAGCAGCGCCGGCGTGATGTAGAAGCCCAGTGCCGAGAGGAACACCAGCGCCGCGCCGGCGGCGAGGCCGGGCATCGACAACGGGAGGAAGACGGTCGCAAAGACGGAAGCCGGCCCGCCGCCGAGGCTCGCACCTGCCCGCAGCAGCGTCGGATCGATGCGGCGCATCGCGGCGTAGAGCGGCAACACCATCATCGGCAGCAGGACCTGCACCATGCCGACATAGCTGCCGAAGCTGTTGAAGACGAGGCGCAGCGGATCCTCGATGAGCCCGAGCGCCATCAGCGCCCGATTTACCAGACCGCCGCCGCCGAGAATGGCGACCCAGGCATAGGAACGGATCAGGATGGAGGTGAGGTAGGGCATCGCCACCAGGGCCATGACCAACCCCGCCCAGCTCCGCGCCCGCGTCGCAACGAGATAGGCGAAGGGATAGCCGATGGCGGTGCAGAACAGCGTGACAATGCCCGCCGTGGTCAGCGTCCGCAGGAAGATGTCGAGGAAGACCGGCTGGGCGAGGATCTCGGCATAGGCGGCCAGGCTGGTTTGTCCCGCCCGCCGCAGGCTGGTCCAGGCCACCATGCCGAGCGGCCCGAGATAGCCCAGCGCGAGCAGCAGCAGGACGGGCAGCAGCATTGCCGCCCGTCCATGGTCCGTCCGGGTGGCGACGGTCACGCGCGCTACCTCAGCGTCGGCTGGCGACCCAGCGTTCCCATTCCGAGATGGCACGGCGCAGTCCGGTCTGCCCTGTCGAATCCACCGCGTTCCAGAAGGTATAGTTCTGCACGATCTGGAGGTCCTTCACGGCGGGCGCGGTGGGCAGCAGCGCGGCGCGATCGGCGGGGATGTGGTTGAAGGCCAGCGAGTTGGTCGGCCCGTAGGTGATGATTTCGGAGAAGCGCGCCTGCGGCTCGGGCCGGCTCATGAAGGCGATGTATTTCTGCGCGTTCTCGGCATTAGCGACGCCGCGCGGGATCGCCCAGCCGGCCCATTGCAGGATGCCTTGGTTCCAGTTCTTTCCGATGCGCGCACCCTGGTCGTTGGCGCCATCGATGCGGCCATTCCAGGCGCTGCCGATGGTCGCCTGGCGATCCACCTGGAGCTGCACGGATTCCGCGCCATTGGCCCACCACTTCGTCACCTCCGGACGGATCCGGTCGAGGCTGCGCAGTGCGCGTTCCCAATCGATCGGGTAGAGGTCCTCGGGCTTCACGCCATCGGCGAGCAAGGCGATCTCATAGCTCGCGCCGTCGGCGGCGTTGGCGCCGGCCGCGAGTGTCCGCCGCCCCGGGAAGTCGCGCGCGTTCCACACATCGGCCCAACTCTGCGGCGAGCGGTTCGCATAGCGCTGCGCGTCGAAGGCGATCACCATGGAATAGAGCATCGCCGGCACATAGAGGCGCGCGGCCGGCACGATGTCGTAGCCGGCGCGGTCGCGCTCGTTCCAGAAGCCGTAGTCGATGGGCAACAGCAGGTTGTCCTGCTCGAAGGCGGCCATCGAGCCGCCAGAAATATTCGCGACATCGTGCTTCGGCGCGCCGGCCAGGATCGCCGCGCGCTGCACGCCCGCCGTGACGCCGGCCTGATGAATGACGCGGATGCCGGTCTCGCGTTCGAAGGGCTCAGAATAGGCGATGCGCTGCGCGTCGCCCATGGTGCCGCCGCCAAAATGCACGATGACGCTGCCGGTCCCGCGCAGGCTGTTCTGCGCGAGGCTAGGCCGCGACAACATGGTCGTGGCGCCACCAAGGACCGTAGCGGCGAGGAGACGCCGGCGGTTCAGATGCTTTGACATCGTCGTCCTACCTTTCGTCATTGCGGGCCGGGTGCCGGAAAGATCCGGCCGGTCCTGGGATTGAAGTGAAGGCTGGCGGCCTGCCCGGGCTGCCAGAGGTGATCCGAGACCGCAGCCTCGACCGTGATGCGGTGGTGCGCCGCCTCGACCAGAACGGTTTGCCGTGCCCCGCCAAAAGCGGTCTCAAGCACGCGGCAGGGTTCGCCGCCGGGGACTTCGGGCGGCAGCAGCGCCATGTGCTCCGGTCGGATTGCCAGTACATCGCCGGGACGCGGCGCGGCGCTGTCCTCCGCCAGCACACCGACAAGGTCGCCGTCGCAGCCGCGCAGGCGCAGCGGCGGGCCGGCTTCGATCGGCAGGAAGTTGTTGCGCCCGATGAAGCCGGCGACGAAGGCATCGGCCGGCGCACGATACAGTTCCGCCGGCGTGCCCATCTGGCGCAGGCGGCCCTCATGCAGCAGGGCGACACGATCGGCCATGGACAGCGCCTCCTCCTGGTCATGCGTGACCAGGATGATGGTCGCGCCGAGTTCGCGATGCAGCAGGCGGAGTTCCATCTGCATATGCTCCCGCAACTTCTTGTCGAGCGCACTCATTGGCTCGTCCATCAGCAGTACGGCGGGGCGGAAGATCAGGGCGCGGGCGATGGCGACGCGCTGCTGCTGGCCACCGGAGAGCTGGTCCACACCGCGCGCGCCATAGCCCTCCATCTTCACCAGCGCGAGGGCCTCTTCCACGCGGCGCGCCGTCTCGGCGGCAGCAATACCGCGGCGGCGCAGGGAGTAGGCAAGGTTCTCCGCGACGGTCATATGCGGGAACAAGGCGTAGCGTTGGAACACCACCCCGATGTCGCGCTTGTGCGGCGGCAGCCGATCGATGGCCCGGCCGCCGATGCGGATGGCGCCGGTATCCGCCTGCTCGAAGCCGGCCACCGCCATCAGGATGGTGGTCTTGCCCGATCCGCTCGGGCCGAGCAGCGCCATGAACTCACCGGGCCGCACCGTCAAGGAAACGCGATCAAGCGCCACGACATCACCGAAGCGCTTGCTCAACCCCTGGATCTCGACGGACTGGCCGGCGCCCTGGACCATCACACGACCAACGGCAGATCGTGGTCGAGGGTGGAGAGCCGTTCGGGCGCCCCCTCCGTGACGACGAAGGTCTCGCCGAGGCACATTGCGAGGTTGGTCTCGCTGTCGAGCAGGATCATGTGCATGAACACCACCATGCCGGGCTCCAGCGCCACCGGATTGCCCGCATAGATCATCGGCCATTCCATCCAGGTGGGCGGATAGGAAACACCGAGGCTGTAGCCGCAGGCATTCAGCCGCGCATGCTTGTAGCCGCGGCGGTCGAGCACGCTCGCATGGGCATCGAACAGATCGCCATAGCTGTGGCCGGGGCGCAGACGGTCGCGGCAGGCGGCCAAAGCCTCAATATTCGCCTCATGCATGCGGCGCTGTGTGGGGGTCGCGGCGCCGATCAGCGCCGTGCGCATCAGCGCGACATGGTAGTGGCGATAGGCGGCGGCGAATTCGATGTTCACCTGGTCGGTCGCACCGATCCGCCCCTTACCGGTGAAGTAGCGGCAGAGCAGCGCATTGTCTCCGGCACCGCAGACGAATCGGCCGGCTGCCGGGTCGCCGCCTGAACGGATCACCGTTGCATAGATCTCGGCGAGAATGTCGGACTCCGAATTGCCGGGCCTGCAAGCCGCAAATGCCTGGCGCCAGGCCTCATCCGCGATGCGCCCGGCTTCGCGCACATAGGCAAGTTCAGCGGGCGATTTCACCACGGCGAAGGAGGCGATCAGCGTGGAGGCGTCGATCAGTTCGACGTCGGGTGCGAAGGCTGCCTGCAGCATGCGGCCGCGTTGCGCGTTCAGCGTCACGGAGGCGAACTCCACGCCGATGCGCGCGCCGGGGCGAATCCGCCCGCCCAGTGTCTCTCGCAGCGTGGCGGCCGGATTGGCACCGGCGGCATCAATCCACAGGCGGACATCCTCGATGATCGACGTGATTTTCGCCTGCCGCACATCGGAGGAGCGGGTCAGCAGCAGCATCCCGCCATCTGCGCCCAACCAGAGGCACTGGAACTGGGAATATCCGGCCGTGTCGTAGCCGGTCAGCCAGTACATGCTTTCCTGCCGGAACAGCAGGATTCCGTCCAGACACTCGGCGCGCAGCCGGTCGGTGACGTGCGCGATGCGCGCCAGAAGTTCCGCCGGGTCGAAATGCAACGCCATGCTGCCGATCAGTCCTGGCTCGAAGTTCTGACAGCCAATGTGACCCATTGCGGTCAGTCACATGAATGAATTATGCAACAACAGATGAATTCAACTCATGAGATGGAGCGGCTGCCGGTTGGCGCCTTGCGCTGCTTTGAAGCCTTCGCGCGGCTGGGCGACATCGCGCAGGCCGCGCGCGAGCTGGGCGTGACGCCCTCCGCCGTCAGCCATCAGCTTCGCGGGCTCGAGGAGTTGCTGGGCGTCCGTTTGACCGAACGGCGCGGGCGCCGCCTCGCGCTGACGCAGGAAGGGCGGCGATACTTCGAGGCGGTGAGCCCGGCCTTCATTTTGTTGCAGCGCGCGACGCAGCAGATCCGCCGGAACCGTCTGCCGCGGCGAGTCACGATCAGCGCCCTGCCGCTGGTGGCGAATGGCTGGCTGCTGCCGCGCGTCGGCCGCTTCATGGCGCGCCACCCGGATGTCGAGATTCAAATCCAGTACGCGCGGTATCGCAACTACTCCAGCGATGCGGCCGACTTGTCGCTGCGCTTCGGTGTCGGCGACTGGCCGGGCTACACGAGCGAGAGGCTGTTCTCCGGCGAAGCCTTTCCTGTGGCCAGCCCCGCCTTCATCGCGCGCCACGGTCCGTTCGGCAGCGACCGGAACATCGGGCGCGCGCCGCTGATCCATGACGGCAGCACGGAGCAATGGGCGAGTTGGCTGGACGGCGCTGGCGCACCGCCTTCGGCACCGCTGCGCGGCATTGTCTGCGAGGACGGGCTGCTGACCAGGACCGCCATGCTGACGGGGCTTGGCATCGCGCTGACGCGACCGGTGCTGATCGAGGAGGAGTTGCGCGCCGGCCTGCTCGTCCAGCTATCGGAGCAAGGCGTCACCGACGGGCAGGATTACTACCTGTGCGTCCGGGCGGATCAGGAGCCGTTGCCGATCATCCGACAACTAGCGGCCTGGCTGCGCGCGACGGGGGATGGCGACGCCGCCCCGCCGGGTGCCGCGTCCCGCAGGCATCCGGCCTCGGCACGCAGGACTGGCACGACTGGGCAGCGTCCTGCTTGACGGCCGCCCGGCGGCTTCTGCTCCTTCAGGTTGCCCGGATGTTCCGGATGCGGACGACTTCCCACCACTTCGCATTTTCGCGCTTGGCATAGATCGTGAAAGGTCTGTTCCAGATTAGAACCAGAAGGGGATACGCCGAAGGGATCGGAGCATGGTTCGGTGGAGATCGCCATGCCTGTTGTTGAAGCGGAATTCGTACTCCTTGAGGAAGGCTGGAAAGCTGGCGTTGGGGATGCCGTTGAACGTGGCCAGGCGGCGTTCTGAGAAGCTCCAGAAGCTCTCGATGCCGTTGATGTGGACGCCGTCTTCGGCGAACTGATCGTCGTTGTGTCGGATGGGGTGGTGCTTGGCGAAGCCTGCCTCGACGAGGCCGTCATAGGCGCGCCAGCCGTCGGAATAGATACTGGCGGAGACGTCGATCCTGTCTCCAATGATGCCTTGAAGCGCTTCTTTTGAACAGTTTCTGACGATCTGGGTATGCACGCGGCAGCCGCGTTCGAGGATGCCGAATACGGATGTCTAGCGACCGGCGACGCGGATCGCGACACAGGGCATGCCGAAATTCTTCTCCCCGCATAAGTTGCCGGCCGAGTGGATACCCGCCGACTGGCTGGCAAACTTGACGAGTTACTTCGACACTGCGCCGAAAAAAGGGCGCTGGTGATGAAAGATGTCGACTTCGCCGCGTTGAAGGACAGCCCGGTTCGGTTGTTGATCAGCGCGGTCAACGTGACCACCGCACGACTGGAAACGTTCGACAGCCACGTGGACGATCTGACGCCGGATCATCTGGTGGCCGGCGGTGGCCTGCCACCGGGCCTTCCTTGGACGGTGATTGGCGGCAAGGCCTATTGCGGCGGCAACATCAGCAACTCGCCGCTCGATCTCGCCATCGACCGCAGCGGTCGTGACGGCAAGCGAGTGTTCATTGTCGATCAATTCTCGGGTGAAAGGGCTCTGCCCGGCAACATGATGGAGGTCATGATGCCGCGCGACGAGATCGTCCAGTCTGAACCGGTGCGCAGCCATCTTCACCTGCGCGAGCGGACCGAGGCATATCGCAGGCTGGCAAGCCATATCCTGTCGCAGCTTGATCCCGCCAAGGGCCCTGGTCACACAGCTCCCCGTCCAGGTCCAGCTGATAGGCGATGGCGCCGCGAGTACCATCACGCGGTTCGCACGCCCGCCGAAAGCGCGCGAGCACACCACCCGCGGCTAAGATTTTTCCGAAATTGCGATCGGGGCCAACATCGCCGGAGGCTACGTGATCGTCAAAGCCGCCTCTGCGGCGGCTAATGCTGGGGCACCCTGTCAGGTTCGAAGTACGGCAGCGACGCGAGATTTGCGAGATACGCCAGCACGAACGTTGTCCCTTCGCGGCCCGAGACGATCTGCCGGCTCCGGGACACCGACAGGCAGGCGAGTGCAACCGCCGCGGTCAGCGGCAGGTCGAAGCGGACGATGTCTCGACTTACTTACACCCCGCCTGGGCGCCATGCATGTCAGGCGAGAATGATCAGGATGTTGTGGCTGCTGCCGATCAGGTTGCCGATGGCCACATCATGATCGTTCCGCAGCGTCGCGACCGCCGTCGTGGCCAGTTCCAGCACCGAGGTGCCGATGGCAACGATGATCAGACCGATGAACGCATGCGACGCCCTGTAGGCATGGGCGATACTGCCGGCGCCAATGCGCCCCGGCGCTCGGCGGCCGCGGCGACGCCGATCGCCAATTCTGGAACGCTGGTGCCTATCGGTACCACAGTCAGGCCAACGACCGTCGGCCGGACACTCAGGATGGAGGCCATGCGTGTAGCACCGCTCAGCACGAGTTCGGCCCCGGTCACAACGACGATGAGGCGAGCGAGGAACATGATGCCGGGGTGCGGCATTCAGGCCCGAACCGTGCGCAGCACCAGCTTGCGCACCTCCCCGAACCATAAGACGGAGCTCGCCATCGCGACACAGACCAGCCACTGGTCAGGCGTGAGCGCCACGGTACCGAAAGCCACATTGAGCACGCCGACATGCACCACTGCGACCTGGAGTAGCGCCGAAACCGCGATCGTCAGCCACAGCCAGCGGTTGGCGAACAGGCGGTGGAACGCGCTGGCGGCCTCCGAGCGGGCATTGAAGCAGTTGAACAGCTGCGCGAAGACCAGCACCGTGAACCCGGCGGTGCGGGCATTGTCGAGTGTTCGGTCGCCATCGAAGAACCCCCCGGGCAGGTAAAGGTCGATCGTCAGCAACGCCGCCAGCGCCATGGCAAACCCGGTCGCGATCACGCTCCGCCACATGCTGGCATCGATGGCGCGTTCGCTGGGCTTGCGTGGGGGGCGCGTCATCACGTCATCGGTCTCCGGATCGATGCCCATGGCCAGCGCCGGGCCCGAATCGGTAATCAGGTTGATCCAGAGTATCTGCGTGGCCAGCAGTGGGAGCACCAGCCCCCCGCCGTCTCCGGCCCCCGTGAGCCCGAGCGCGCCGGCGCCGACCACGCCGAGGAAGATGGTTAGCACCTCGCCCATGTTCGACGACAGCAGGTAGCGCAGGAACTTGCGGATGTTGTCGAAGATACAGCGCCCCTCGCGCACTGCCTCGACGATGGTGGCAAAATTGTCGTCGGCGAGGATCATCTTCGCCGCCTCCTTCGACACCTCAGTCCCGGTCACGCCCATCGCAACGCCGATGTCGGCGGATTTCAGCGCCGGTGCGTCATTGACGCCATCTCCGGTCATGGCGACGACATTGCCGTCGGCCTGAAGCGCGTCGACGATGTGCAGTTTGTGCGCCGGCGCCACGCGCGCATAGACCGAGGCTGAGCGGACGGCTGCCGCAAAGCCGGCGTCATCCAGCGCATCGAGCTCGACCCCGGTGATCGCCCGCGTGCCCGGCTCGACGATGCCAAGGTCGGCCGCGATGCGCGCCGCCGTGCGCGGATGGTCGCCGGTGATCATCATCACGCGGATGCCGGCCTGGCGCGCTTCGCGGATGGCAATGGCGGCCTCTGGGCGCGGCGGGTCGATGATGCCCGCCGTCCCGACGAAGATGAGTTCCTGCTCCAATGCCTCGCCGGTCAGTGGGTCCTCGTCCTCGCCCAGCGGTCGGTAGGCCACGGCAAGCGTGCGCAGCGCCGCGTCGGACAACTGCTCGACATCTGCGAGCGCCCGCGCCCGCCGGCTCTCGTCGAAGGGCAGGATGTCCGACCCGACGCGCAGCCGTGTGCAGCGCGAGATCAGCACATCCGGCGCTCCTTTCGTGATGACGACAAGTGCGTCGCCCTGTTCATGGTCGCGCTCGATCGTCGACATGAGCTTACGTTCGGAGCTGAACGGGATTTCACCGACGCGCTCGAAGCGGCGCTTGCGGCGCGCCTCGCCGCAGAGCTTGCGCTCCGCCACGAGGAAGGCCGCTTCGGTCGGGTCGCCCTGGATCTCCCACAGGCCATCTTCCGTCTGGCGTAGATCGGCATTGCTGGCGAGGCTGCCACCGCTGAGCAGGACGAGATGCTCGGTGTGCAACGGCCCGTCTGTCAGCGGCGTACCCTCATGCTCCACCCGTCCGTGCGGCGCATAGCCGACGCCCGTGACATGGCTGCTTCCGGAAGCTGTCATCACCCGCTCGATCGTCATCTCGGAGCGCGTCAACGTCCCGGTCTTGTCGGAGCAGATCACCGAGGCCGAGCCCAGCGTCTCTACCGATGACAGCTTTTTGACCACGGCGTTGTGCGACGCCATGCGCTGGACGCCAAGCGCCAGCACCATCGACAGGATCGCCGGCAGGCCTTCGGGCACGGCCGCCACGGCGAGGGAGACGCCGAGCAGCAGCACCGCGATGAAATCGGAGGTGGTACGCATATCGGAAAGCAACAGGATGGTTCCGACGACCACCAGAGCGATGATCACCACCGCGATGCCCAGCATGCGGCCGATATAGGCCACCTCCTTCTGCAAGGGGGTCGGTTCCTCCTGTGTGGCGTCCAGCATGCCAGCGATGGCGCCCATCTCGGTGTTCATGCCCGTCGCGGTGATCACGGCGTATCCGGTGCCCTGCGCCACCGACGTGCCCTTGAAGACCATGCAGAGCCGGTCACCCAATGGCGCCGCTGCCGGGAGTGCCGCCGGCCCCTTCAGGACGGCTTCGCTTTCGCCAGTGAGCGAAGATTCCTGCACACGCAGCGACGCCGCGCGCAGCAGCCGCGCATCAGCGCCGACAGCGTCGCCCTCAGCCAGCACCAGCAGGTCGCCCGGCACCAGATCCTCACTGGGGATGCGCTGCAGCCTGCCATCGCGCAGGACCGATGAGGTGACCGCAGTCATCTGCGCCAGCGCGGCGACGGCGCTCTCGGCCTTTGCTTCCTGCACATAGCCGATCAGCGCATTGAACAGGACCACCAGTGCGATGACGACCACGTCTACCGGCCAGCTGCTCCGGCCCTCGATTGCCCAGGCAACCAGGGCGATGACGATGGCGGCGAGCAGCAGATAGATCAGGGGATCCTGGAATTGCGCCAGCATCCTTCGCCACTTCGGAATCGGCGGTGCGGCGCTCAATGCGTTCGGGCCGTGCTCCGCAAGCCTGCGCGCCGCTTCCGCTGCGCTCAGCCCGGCCTCGGCGTCGGTGCCCAGGGCGCGGACCACGGCGCGCCCGTCGTGCATGGACGGGTCGCTCAATGATGACGCGGAAAGTTGCGCGGCGGAATCGGCGACAGGCAGGTCGGGCTCGGCGTCTTCGTCGATCTCATCGGTCGGGCCATTTGTCACAGTGCTTTCCTTGTGCCCAATGGGTCCGCGCCGGGGCGCATATCCCGATGGCTGCTTCCACGATAGTGCCCGTCACCATGTCGTTGGCAAAAGAGCATCAGCTCGCTCATTCAAGCGCGCATTGCGAACCGCTCAGGGCCAGGCAGCGCAGGGCGCTTTCGACCATGGCCGATAGTCCGATCTTCCTCAGCCGCCCGCGCCGCGGAGCCGGAAGGCTGCATGAGTCGCGGGGGAACATTCTAACGCCATAAGGGTGACTTATGGCCGATTAGCGAATTGCTCTTGGACCTGAGCCGGCGACATTCGAGATAATACGGCTTGGCCTTGCATTCGATGCCGGAGGCTGCAGCAGATGGGATGTCGTATCGATGCGGACCTCGTCGGAACCGGCTGAAATGTCTAGTCCCGGCGTCAGCATCGGTCCCGGTCCCAGCAGGGGAAAGCCACCGCCGCGGCCAGTTCTGAATCGTCTCAAGGAGACGCAGGCGACCCGTCGCGCGTCCGGTTTCGCTGCTGCCATTCTGGTCATGGCCCTATCGACAGGGGCCTCCCCCGACAATCTGCGCATCGGCATGACCAATGCGCCGACACTTGATCCGCATTTCCTGTGGGGCGGGACAAAGTATCCTACAACATGCACCCGTACAGCGGCTGCTGCGGGTGGATGAAGACGGAAAGTTGCAGCCCGACTTGGCCTCTGGTTGGACGTCACAGGGCGGCAGCGCCTGGCGCTTCACGCTGCGCCCCGGCGTCACTTTCCCTGACGGATCACCCTTCACCGCGGATGAGGCGGACTTCACCATCCGTCGCGTTCTGAATATCCCGAACAACCCGTCCCCCTACAGCCGCGTCAGCGCCGTCGCGTTACGCTGTCCCGGCACGGGGTCGAGCACGGCGGAGCCGACCATCATCGGCGCCACGGTCAGGCGCCATCAGCCGAATCGGCGTTGCGGAGGAGTGCCGCGCCGAATTCGCCGGGCTGGCGGAAGGGGGGCAGCCCGGCGTGGCAGTCTTCCGGCGTCGCCGGCGCCATCAGTTGACGGTGATGCGGGCCTCGGTCGCGACCTGGCGCCAGCGCAGCACGTCGGTGCGCAGGGCATCGCGGAATTCCGGCAGGCCCAGCGGTGCGGGGCGGGCGCCTTCGGCCTCCAGAAACCGCAGGTAGGAGGGCGCCTGCACCGCCTTGGCGATCTCGGCGTTCAGCCGATGCTGCACCGGGGCGGGTACGCCGCGCGGGGCAAGGATGCCCCACCAGACCGTGACCTCGAAATCGAGGCCGGTGGTTTCGCGGATGGTGGGCACATCCGGCATCTCGGGAACACGCCCGGCGGTACTGACGGCGATGACCGGCACAGTGCCGGCCTCCACCAGGCCGCGTACCGAGGCGAGGGTCGTCATCAGGAAGTCGATGCGGCCCGAGACGAGGTCGGCCTGAGCCGGAGCGATGCCGGAATAGGGAATCGCCTCCATCTGCAAGCGGCTCGCGAGGTTGAACGCCTCCATCGCGAAATGGCCGACGCCGCCGAGGCCGGCCATGCCGTAGAGGAGCGCGCCGGGATGTGCACGGGCATGGGCCACCAGTTGATCCATGCTCCGGAACGGGCTGTTCGGCTTGGTGACAACCACCATGGGCGCGGTACAGAGCCGTTGGATGGCATCGAAACTGTCCAGCGCGTCGAAGGAGGTGCGGCGGATGGTCGAACTGGTCGCAAATGAGCTCGAGGCCAGAAGAAGCGTATGGCCATCAGGTGGGGCGGCCGCGACGAAGGCCGCCCCGATCGATCCGGCCGCGCCGGGTCGGTTCTCCACCACCACGGGCCGGCCGAGCGCGACCTGCAGGGCCTCGGCCACGGGCCGGGCGAAGTTGTCGTTGCTGCCGCCAGGCGTAAAGGGGACGACGAGGCGGAGGCTCTGGTTCGGCCAGCCGGGCGTCTGGCTGGCGAAGGCGGGGGCGGCGAGGCCGAAGCCGGCAGTCGCGACGAGCAAGCCACGGCGGGTTGGTTGGGCGGGCACGGCGTTTCCTCCTTCGGCCCCGGGCAGGAAGGATGCTATCGAAGCGGGGCGATCTGATATTCTTGTACGGACATGATTATGACTTTCGGATGTGCGAATCAATGACCCGTGCGCGACGTGGGCCGGCAGCCCGCCTCCCCCTTGCGCCCGCGGCCGCGACGGATGCCGCGCAGCTATTGGCCGGAAGCCAGCCGCTCTATGCGACGGTGGCGACCGAACTTGCGGCGACGATCCTGGATGGGCGGCGGCCGGTGGGCACATTGCTGCCGACCGAGCAGGAACTCTGCCAGAGCTTCGGCGTCAGCCGCTCCACGGTACGCCAGGCTTTGCGCCGGCTGGGGGAACTCGGGCTGGTGGCGGGCGCGCAGGGCGTCGGCACGCGGGTGATCGCCGACCAGCCGCGCGGGCAATACGTGCTCGCGATACAGTCCGTGACGGATGTGATGGGCTATGCCGCGCGGGCGAAGCTCGACATCCGCGCGCGGGCGCATGTGACAGCCGACACGGCGCTGGCGGAGCGGCTGGGCTGCGAGCCGGGGTCGCGCTGGGTCCATGTGTCGGGGCTGCGACTGCCGGCCGAGGGGTGGGGCGCGGTGATCTCGATCTGCGATCTCTACATCGCGGAGGAATTCGCGGATCTGGCGGAATCCGAGGATCTGGTGGCAACGCCGGCCTACCGGCTGATCGCGCGGCGGCGGGGGATCGCGGTGGAAGCGGTGGAGCAGGATATTGGGGCGATCACGTTGAATGCGGCGCAGGCCCAGGCGCTGGGTGTGGCGGCGGGCTCGCCAGGGCTGCATATCCGCCGGCAGTTC
This sequence comes from Neoroseomonas lacus, assembly GCF_014644535.1. Taxonomy (GTDB): domain Bacteria; phylum Pseudomonadota; class Alphaproteobacteria; order Acetobacterales; family Acetobacteraceae; genus Neoroseomonas; species Neoroseomonas lacus. The sequence goes on along the minus strand of NZ_BMKW01000026.1, from coordinate 10,787 downwards.
TTCGCGGCAGCGGGGAAGCTGATCGAGGCAACGACCAACGTGCACGCGGCCGCGGATCATTTCGTCTACACGCTGAGGCTGGGGGCGCCCGGGGAAGGCTGAGGCACCCCGGCCCGCCCTTCCGCGCGCCAAAGCCCGCCACCGCCCGCTGCCAGCGGCCGGTGGCGATGAAGCGTCACGCCGCCAAAAGCTCCGCCAGCGGCGCGATGTCGTCCAGCTCGTCCACCCGCCACAGCAGCGCCAGCGCTTCCTCGGCCCGCGCCTGGCCCAGCCGCGGCGCGGCGAGGCCGAGGAACTTCTCGGCCACAGCCCCATCCGTCAGCGGCTTCGAAGCGGAGCCATAGGGTTCCATCACGGTCCGGCGCAGCACGGAGCCGTCGGCGCGTGTCACCGCGACCTTGGCGCCGCGCTTGCGCGGGTAGATTTCCTCGCATTCCGCATCGACATCGGTGGCGATGCGCCCCGCCAGGCCGATGATCGCGGTGTCGGCGCGCTCGGCCTCGCCGAAATCGGCGAGGGTGACGCGGCCGCGATGCAGCGCGGTGGCGACAACGAAGGGGATGCTCATCTGCGCGGTGGTCATCTCGGACCAGCCGACGCCACCATGCGCGGCAGCGACGCGGTAGCTGCCGATCTCGACCGACTTCACCTGATCCGCCGTCAGTCCATCCGCCGCGGCCATGTCGAGTACCGCATCCACCATGGCGTGGATGTGTCGGCAGGAGGCGTATGGCTTCATGTAGCAATTCGCCACCGCGAAGCGCGACTTCGGATGGTTGTCGCCCGCGGCGAGCAGGTCGATCGCGCTGTAGTCCACCGCGCCGGTGTCGCCGCCGGCATAGGCGTTGAAGTAGCCGTCCTTGAATTCGAGCGCGCCGCGCGGAGCAAGCAGGCCGGATTCGGTCAGCAGCGCGGCGAGTAGGCCTTCGCGCGCCGCGTGGCCTGGATGGGTGCGCTTCACGTCGCCACCGGCGAGGAAGGTGAACAGCCCCGCGGCGTAGGATGCGGCGGTACCGATCATGTTCTCGACCTGGTCGGCATCGTGGCCGAGCAGCACCGAGGCGGCCGAACCGGCGGCGAAGACGCCCGCAGTGCCGGTATTGTGGAAGCCGCGCCAGCGCGCGCGCGGATGGCTGGCGGCGGAGATGCGGCACGCGGCCTCGTAGCCAGCGACGATGGCCGTGAGGAAACGCTTGCCGTCGCTATGCCGCTGCGCGCCAAGTGCGAGCGCGGCCGGCACCACGACACCGCCCGGATGCACCGACCCGGCGCGGTAGCCGTCGTCGAGTTCCAGCCCATGCCCCGCCGTGCCGCCGACATAGGTGGCCGAAAGCGCATCGTAGCGCTGCTTGACCCCGGCCATGGGGACGGTGCCGACGCCAATGCCCGCAGCGGCGAAGGCCTTTTCAACCGACTGCGTGGCGTCCTGCGTGGCGCCGGCAATCATCGCGCCCAGCGTGTCGATGGTGTGCCGCCGCGCCGCGTGGCGGGCGAAATCATCCACTTGGTCGAGCGTCAGCGCCGCGACGAATTCTGCGAGGGTGCGGGTCGGACCCTTGGTCGTGAGGCGGGTATCCGGCACGGGCATATCCATCGGGGCGCTTCCTTGCTGTCATGGCGGCACAGTCGGCCGTGTTGTCATCTTGTAAGAACAAGATTATGACCACGCCGCCCGGAGCGCAAGCAGGAGGAAATGGCCATGGCCGATGCGAATGCCGACGACACCCTTCTCGAGGCGCAGGACGGGTTCGTCGTCACGCTCTCGATCAACCGGCCACCCGCCAATCACATCAATCGCGAACTGATCGTCCGCATTGCCGAGCGGCTCGAAGCGCTGGACGGGGATGCAGGCTGCCGCGCCATCGTGCTGACCGGGGCCGGCAAGCATTTCTGCGCCGGGGCGGATTTCTCCAAGGGCGATTCCGGTGGGCTGGCCTCGCCCGAGGGCAAGCCAGGGCGCATCCTTTACGTCGAAGCTGCGCGGCTGTTCCGCACGGGCAAGCCGATCATCGCGGCCGTGCACGGGGCGGCAGTGGGCGCCGGGCTCGGCCTCGCGGTCGTGGCGGACTTCCGCATCACCTGTGCCGAGGCGCGGTATTCGGCGAACTTCGCGCGGCTCGGCTTCCATGCTGGCTTCGGGCTGTCCTACACGCTGCCGCGGCTGATCGGGGAACAGAAGGCCGCGCTGCTGTTCTATACTGGCCGGCGCATCGATGGGACGGAGGCGGAGCGCATCGGCCTGGCCGACATGCTGGTGCCGCAGGCAGAGGTGTTGCCGGCGGCGCAGGCGCTGGCGAAGGAGATCGCGGTCTCCTCGCCCATGGCGGTACAGAGCATGCGCGCGTCCATGCGCCGCGACATGGCGGTGGCATTCGAGCAGGCGACGGAACGCGAGTTCCACCAGCAGAGCTGGCAGCGCCAGATGGAGGATTTCGCCGAAGGTCGCGCCGCGATGAACGAGCGCCGCGAACCGAACTTCAAGGGGCGATGAGCCGATGAACGCCATCACCGAACGCGCGATGCTTGCCGATGCGATCTTTCGCCCGCGCGCCATCGCGCTGATCGGCGCGACTGCCGACCAGACGAAGAACAATGCGCGCGCGCAGCGCGTGCTGAAGAAGAACGGCTATGGCGGCCGCATTCTGCCGATCAACCCCAAGGCGGCGGAGATCATGGGCGATGCCGCCTATCCCGATATCCGCGCGGCGCCGGGGCCGATCGACCATGCCTTCATCATGGTGCCCGCCGCTGCGGTGCCGGATGCGATCGCCGGCTGTGTTGAGAAGAGGGTCAAGGTCGCCACCCTCTACAGTGCCGGCTTCGCGGAACTCGGGGCGGAGGGCCGCGCCGCGCAGGATCGTATCGTCGCGATGGCGCGCAAGGGCGGATTGCGGCTGATCGGGCCGAATTGCCTCGGGCTGGTGAACGTCACCGACGGCGTGCCGATCACGAACAACGCGGCCGTCGAGGCCGAGGCGCTGAAACCCGGCTGGCTGTCCGTGGTGTCGCAGAGCGGGTCGATGATGGGTGCGCTGCTATCGCGGGCGATGGCGCGGAGCTTCACCTTCGCGAAGCTGGCCTCGGTCGGCAACGAAAGCGACATTGGCGCCGGCGAGATGGCCGAGCTGATGGTCGAGGACGAGGCCACGCGGTGCGTGCTGATGTTCCTTGAGACACTGCGCGATGCGCCGAAGCTCGCAGCGGCGGCGCGGCGCGCGCATGCGCTGGGCAAACCGATCATTGTCTACAAGCTCGGCCGGTCGGATGTGGGGCGGCAGATCGCGGTGTCGCATACGGGGGCGATGGTGGGCGCGGACGAGCTCGCCGCCACCTTCTTCCGCGAGAACGGCATCCTGCGGGTCGAGACGCTGGAAGGGCTGGTGGAGCTGCCGCGCCTGGTGCTCGGGCGCACCCCACCCAAGGGCAATCGCGTCGCCGTGCTGACCGGCACGGGCGGCGGTGCGGCGATGGTGGTGGATGGCGTCGGCCTGCGCGGCGATGCGGTTGCCGGCCCGACGCCGGAGATGCGCGTGCGGCTCGCCGAGCAGGGCATCCATATCAGCGACTCTCCGCTGATCGACCTGCCGATGGGCGGCGGGAAGGGGCAGTATACGACAGTGCTGAAGGAACTCGTGGCCTCGGACCATTGCGACGCGGTGGTGGCGGTGCTGGGGTCCACCGCGCGGCTGCGGCCGACGCAGGTGAATGAGAATGTGCTGGACGTCTATGACGGGTCGAAGCCGGTGGCTGTCTTTGCCGCGCCGCAGGCCGATGAGGCGATCCGCATCTGCGACGAGGCCGGTATCGCCGCCTTCCGCACGCCGGAGACCTGCGCCGACGCGCTGCACGCCTTCCTGAACTGGCGCGCACCGAAGCCCGTGGAGTCCGTGCCGGACGCGGCGTGGCGTGGTGCGGCGGAAAGGCTGTACGCGGTCGGCGCGCCGTGGCTCGACGAGGCACAAGCCTGCGAGGTGTTCTCCGCCCTCGGCATCGAGGGGCCGGGCAGCCGGATCGTGGCGGCGCCGGATGACGCGGCGGGGTTCACCGGTCCGGTCGCTGTGAAGCTGCTGTCTCCCGACATCCTGCACAAGACCGATGCCGGGCTGGTGCGGCTGAACGTGACGGGCGACGACGCAATCCGCGCGACTGTCGCGGAGCTGCTTGCGATCGCGCGCGACAAGTTCCCCAATGCCGTGGTGAAAGGCGTGCTGGTTGCGCCGATGCATCGCGGGCTGGCGGAGGTCATCCTCGGCTATCGGCGCGATCCGGAAGTGGGGCCGGTGGTGATGCTCGGCATGGGTGGCGTGCTCGCGGAGCTGAAGCGCAGCTACTGCGTGCGGCTCGCGCCCGTGACCGAGCAGACCGCGATGGAGATGATCGCGTCGCTGCCTGAACTCATGCTGATCCAGGGCTTCCGCAACCTGCCGCGCGGCGATGTCGCGGCACTGGCGCGCGCGATCCGCTCGGTCTCGCTGCTGGCGTGCCTCGACGGCGCGCCGGTACAGGAAGCCGAGATCAATCCACTCATCATCCGCGCCGAAGGGCAGGGGGCCGTCGCTGTCGATGGCCTCATCGCCCTCGGCTGACCGCAGGACACAACCGTCATGACGATCATCACCGAAGAGGCCCGCATGCTGCAGGACCTCGTCGCCAAGTTCGTGGAGCGCGAACTGATCCCGCTGGAGCCCGCGGTGCTGGCGCGCGAGGCTTCGGGCCAGAAATGGGCGATGACCGAGGAGGAAGAGGGCCCGGTCCTCGCCAAGTGCAAGGAGCTCGGTCTCTGGGGCCTCGACGTGCCGGAATCGATGGGCGGAGCCAATCTCGACACGGTGACGCGCATGTTGGTGGAGGAGGAGGTCTCCCGCACCATCACGCCCTTCGAATTCCCGCCCGACAGCCCGAACCTTCACATGATGATGGCGGTGGCGAACGACTACCAGCGCGAGCGCTATCTGCAGCCCTATGCGGATGGCACGGCGAAGTCGGGCATCGCGATCTCCGAGCCCGGTGCCGGCGGCGATCCGGCGGGCATGCTGACCCGCGCGCGCAAGGATGGCAGCGACTGGGTCATCAACGGCCGCAAGATCTGGGTCAGCCGCGTGCCGGCCGCCGACTTCATCATCGTCATGGCCCGCACCGGCGAGGGCAAGCGCGCCGAGGGCATGACCGCCTTCATCGTCGAGAAGGACACGCCCGGCTTCATCATCGAGCGCGAGATCAAGATGATCGGCGGGCGGCTGACCTATGAACTGGTCTTCGACGATTGCCGCGTGCCGGAATCCCAGGTGCTCGGCCAGCTCGGCCAGGGCTATGCGCCGATGCAGCTGCGCCTGAACGTGCGGCGGCTTCAGATGGGCGCGCGCTGCGTGGGCATGTGCCGCCGTGCCATCGAGATGATGACCGAACAGGCCAAGCAGCGCGTGACCTTCGGCGTGAAGCTGTCCGAACGCCAGGCGATCCAGTGGTGGATCGCCGATGCCGCGATCAAGATCCACGCGACGCGGCTGATGGTGCTCTCGGCAGCCGAGAAGATGGACCGCAATGAGGACGTCAAGGACGAGGCATCGATGATCAAGGTTTTCGCCACCGAGATGGCGCGCGATGTGCTCGACCAGGCGATGCAGACCTTCGGCGCGATGGGCATGACGAAAGAAATGCCGCTGCATCTGTTTGCCCAGCAGGCCCGGCTGATGCGGATCTACGAAGGGCCGACCGAGGTGCATCGCATGGCGATCGCAAAGCGCGTGTTGCGGCGCGGGTCGGCCTTCTGAGGCTTCCCTCCCCACACTCCAGCGGCCGCGCGCTTCTCATTGAGGGCGCGTCCTGGCAATGGACCCGCAGCCGGTCCAACGGGAACGAGACTGCGGAATAAGGAACAAGTGCCCCTTTGCCACCCTTCGCATCACCGTCGGATGTCGCGCGTTAGCTCAAGCCGTGCATTTCATCAATGCGGGCAGCCGCCGCCGACTGGACAAGAGCCGGAATCGCCTGAACCACACTTCCCGGCTTTCCTCACTGATACCAACGCCCGCGGTCAGTGACTCACGAGAGGGATTCCGCGACGCGGAGTTGATGTGATTCAAGGTGGTGATCCTCGGAGGCTCACCATGGCGCGTGCCATTGCCCTGCATTCCGACCCGCCACGCTGGCAGGCATCGCGTGCGAGCAGGGCCTCGGTCTCGACGCGATAGAGATCTGGTTCGCCGACGAGGCCAGGGTGGGCCAGAAAAACAGCATCACCCGGCGCTGGGCCCGGCGCGGGACCAGGCCCTGCGCGCCGCAGGACCAGCGTTACGCATCGACCGACATCTTCGGCGCCGTCTGTCTCGGCGTCGGCAAGGGCGCGGCCTTGATCCTGCCCTTCTGCAACACCGCAGCGTTGAACCTCCATCTGGCCGAGATCGGCGAGATGGTTAGCCCCGACAAGCATGCCATGCTGCTGCTCGATCAGGCCGGATGGCACCTCTCGGGCGACGTCGCCGCGCCGGACAACATCACCCTGCTGCCGCTGCCGCTGCCGCCGAAATGTCCGGAACTGAACGTGATGGAGAACGTCTGGCAGTTCATGCGCGACAACTGGCTCTCCAACCGGGTATTCCAGGACCACGACGACATCGTCGAACACTGCTGCCATCACTGGAACCGCCTCGTCGACCAACCCTGGCGCATCATGCCCATCGGCTTGCGCGATTGGGCGCATGGGTCCTGATCAGTGGGAGTTGGTATGAACGAGTTCATCGTCCCTGACGACAAGCAGGCCGGGAGCAACATCCGGAAGAGCGCCGACGCGCCGGAGAGTGTGCGGCAACTGACCTTCGAGTCGCAGGAACACCGCCAAGCCTGAGGCCAGATGGGAAGGAAGCCGGCCGTACGCCGACTTCCCTCTACGGCAGCGCGTGCGGCTGCGGCATCAGGCGGCCGCGCTGGCCTCTCGTTGCAATGGCAGGCGCAGCGTGATGGCCCAGCATAGCGCGAGCATCGCGGCCGCACCCGCCAGGCAGGCGACCAGCCCGCCCCAGCCGTACAGCAGACCCGACAGCAGCGTCCCGGCGAAGCGCCCAGCGGCGTTGGCGGCATAGTAAAAGCCGACATCCTCTGCCGCCTTCTCGCTGCCCGCATAGGCCAGCACCAGGTAGGAGTGCACCGAGGAATTCACGGCGAACAGCACGCCAAAGATGCAGAGTCCGACGGGGACGAAAAGGTCCGGCCGCGCTACGCCGCCGAGCATCATCGCCGCCAGCGCCACCGGCACCGCCGTCAGCGCCAGAGACCAGGCGCGCGCTGCCGGGACCTCACTGCTCAGCCCATCGATGCTGCGTCGGATCACCGCAGGCGCGCTCGCCTGGATGATGCCGTAGCCGATGGTCCAGAGGGCGAGGAAACCGCCGACCATGGTGAAGCTCCAACCGCTGGCATAAAGGAAGACTGGCAGTCCGACGACGAACCACACGTCGCGCGCGCCGAACAGGAAGACCCGGGCGCCGGCAAGGAGATTGACGCCGGCGGACTTCGCAAAAAGTTCGCGCGCCGAGCGCGACGCCTTCGCACGTCCCATCATTGGCGGCAGGGTGCGCAGGACGCCTGCCAGAACGATCGCCAGCACCGCAGCCATTGCCCAAAGCGCGCCGCGGAAGCCGAGCGCTTCGAGCAGAAGGCCGCCGAGGAAGAAGCCGATGCCTTTCATGGCGTTCTTGCTGCCGGTGAAGAAGGCGACCCACTTGAACAGCCTGCCGGAGGCACCGCCGGCAGTCAGCTTGATCGCGGATTTGCTCGCGGTCTTGGTGAGATCCTTCGCGACGCCGCAGACGCCCTGCGCGACGACCACCCAGGCCACCGAAAGCACCTCGCCCCAACCCGGCAAGATCGCCGAGAGCAACAGGAAGCCCAGAATCTGCGTGGCGAGCCCCACCGCCAGCATGCGCGCGATTCCGAAACGTGTAGCGAGCCAGCCGCCCATCAGGTTGGCGCCGATCCCGGCTGCCTCATACAGTAGGAACAGGAAGGCCAGGGTGAAGGGCGAATAGCCGAGCCGGAAGAAGTGCAGCAGCACCAGCATCCGCAGCGCGCCATCGGTCAGCGTGAAGCCCCAATAGGCGAGCGTGACGATGACATAGTTGCGGGTGCCATGAGGCACGGCGGCGCTAGTGCTGCTGCTCATTCCCTCAGATCCCGATCGCCTGCATGTGGCAGGCGAGATCGACCATGCGGCAGGCATAGCCCATCTCATTGTCGTACCAGGCATAGACCTTCAGCAGCGTGCCGTCGGTGACCATCGTGCTCGGCGCATCGACGATGCTGCTGCGCGTGTCGCGGGCATAGTCGGCCGAGACCAGCGGGCGCTCTTCATAGCCAAGGATGCCGGCAAGCGGCCCCGCAGCGGCGGCGCGGAACAGCGCGTTCACCTCATCGGCGCTCGTCTCGCGCAGCATCTCGAAGACGCAATCGGTCAGCGAGGCGTTCAGCACGGGCGCGCGCACCGCATGTCCGTTCAGCTTGCCCTTCAGTTCCGGGTAGATCAGAGCGATGGCGGTCGCACTCCCTGTCGTCGTCGGTTGCAGCGACAGCATCGCCGAACGCGCGCGGCGGAGGTCCTTGTGCGGCGCATCCACCACGACATTGGTGTTGGTCGGGTCGTGGATGGTGGTAATCTGGCCGTGACGGATGCCGATCGCCTCGTGCACCACCTTCACCACCGGGGCGAGGCAGTTCGTCGTACAGGATGCCGCGGTGACGATCGGGTGCCGCGCCGGATCGTAGAGCGCCTCATTCACGCCCACCACGACGTTCAGCACGCTGTCGAATTTCACTGGCGCGGCCACGATGATGCGCTTCGCGCCGCGGTCGAGATGGCCCTGCAGGACATCCGGCGACAGGTACTTGCCGGTGCATTCCAGCACGACATCCACGCCGAGATCGCCCCAGGGGATCTCGGCCGGCACGGCGTGATCCGAGAAGGTCACGCGGCGATCGCCGATCCGGATGGCACCATTGCCCTCGGCCGTGATCGGCGCGCGCCAGCGCCCCTGCACGCTGTCGAATTCCAGCAGATGCGCGGTTGCCACCGCGCCTCCCTTGATCTCGTTCACATGCACCACGTCGAGCCTGTTGCCCGTGCGCGGATCATCCTCCGGCCGCTCTGCCGCTCCCGCCGCTGCCCGCAGGGCGAGCCTGCCGATGCGGCCCATGCCATTGATGCCGACTCTCATGCCCGGGCCGTGGCGAGCGGCTGCGCCAGTTCATCAAGCCGTGCCTTCAGCGCCATGCGGTCCAGCGTGCCGAAGGGCAGGCTGGTGAAGATGCCGAGGCGGCGATGCAGCGCCGCGTAGAGCTCGTTCAGTAGCGTCGCCCGCTCTGGCGCGCTGCCGGAGAACTTCGCCGGATCCGGCAACGGCCAGGCAGCGGTGACGTGCGTACCCTCGAAATCCGGGCAGGCCTGGAGGTTCAGCGTGTCGCAAAGGGCGATGACGAAATCCATCCGTGGCGCGTCCGGCCCGATGAACTCGTCCCACGACTTCGAGCGCAGCCCGGCGACATCGTGCCCAAGGCTCTTCAGCTGCGTCAGAACCTCCGGCAGGGGACCGGTGTGAAGTGGGTCCGAACCAGCCGAAAAGGCGCGGAAGCGGCCATCCGCCATGCTGTTCAGGATGGCTTCTGCCATGATCGATCGTGCCGAGTTGCGCGTGCAGAGGAACAGGACATTGAAGGTCACCGGCTTCATCCGGGCGGTCTCCCCATGGGTTTCGAATATGCTGTGCAGGCCGCCGCAGCGTGCCGGATCGCCGTCGCAGCAGGCATCGACGAGAAAGCCGAGAAGAGCGCGTAGGCGATCGATCTGTGGGGCGTAGATCAGGCTGCGCCCCTGCCGGGTAGCAGCGATCAGCCCAGCTTGGTCCAGTGCGCGGAGATGGAACGAGAGCGTCGAGGGCGGCACGCCAAGCCCAGCAGCGATGTCACCGGCGGCAAGCCCGTTCGGCCCGGCCGCGAGCAGGACGCGCAGCAGATCGAGGCGCGTCTCCTGTCCCAAGGCGGCAAAGGCAAAGGCGGCGGTTGCGGTCTCCATAATTCGATTTTAATGGAATCATGGAATTGATCCAATGAAGCTTCGATGACGGGCAGTGTAAGCGTGTATGAGCCCTCATAGTCCCCTTTAGCGAACAGGTGGACAAACCCGAAACGAGGTCGCGGCATGTCGTATCATCTCCGTTGGGAAACGTGCCGGCAGCCTTGAGGATGGCCATGAGTTGCCCAACCAGCTCGATCCCGGGGGGATCGTCGGGATCGTCGCCTGGCGTCACGATGACCTGGTCGATCAAAGCCCGTGCCGCCTCCAGGATGAACTGAACCGCTGTGGGATTGTCGGGGCTCCAACGCCTGAGAGGCTGGAGCGATGAGGAGCAAGACGACGAACTAGTTTTCGCCTGAGGTTCGCGACCGGGCGGTGCGGATGGTGCTGGATCATGAGGCGCAGCATCCGTCGCGCTGGGCGACGATCCTGTCGGTCGCGGCCAAGATCGGGTGCACGGGCCAAACGCTGAACGAGTGGGTGAAACAGGCGGAGCGCGACTCGGGCCGCAGGCCTGGGCCGACGACGGAGATGGCGGCACGGATCAAGGCCGATCTGCGAGGTCCTGCCGGTCGCCCCATCGACCTATCGCGCGCAGCCAGCCCGGCGGCGTGATCCGGCGAGGCTGCCGGCCCGGGCCGGGCGCGATGCCGCGCTGATGCCCGAGATCGCGCGGGTGTTCGCGGAAAACTTCCGCGTCTATGGCGTGCGCAAGGTCTGGCGG
>NZ_BMKW01000025.1 GCF_014644535.1 Neoroseomonas lacus | reverse complement strand
GGCGTCGGTGGATGCCGGTGATCATCGCAACGCGCTCAATGGGCTTCGACATAGGCGTGCGCCTAGGTTTCAACCTAGGCCCTCCGGGCTATGCCGCATGTCCGGTCGAATTGGGGGCCGCTCCAGGTGGGAGCCTCTTTTTTTGCGCCTCTGTCCGCACGAAGGGCATGCGCATCGTGCCGCCCTTGTCGGCCGGACTTCGGGCCGAATTTTCCCGCCAGGATGCCGAGAGCGGTTCGCTCTGAGAGGTACGGTCACCCCGCGTCAGGGCTCCAGGTCGCGCGAGAAGGTCGTCAGGTACTTCATGCCGCTGTCGCACATGATGGTGACGATCACGGCATTCGGCCCGAGCCGCTCGGCAAGCCGCAACGCCGCCGTGACGTTCGCACCGGTCGAGGTGCCGCAGAACAGGCCTTCCTCTGCTGCGAGCCGGAATGCCATCGCCTTCGCCTCGGCTGTCGAGACGCGCTCGGTCTCGTCGGCAATGCCGTCGTGCCAGAGTGGCACGACGTAGCCAGCGCCGATGCCGTCGATCTTGTGCGCGCCGCTCGGGCCGCCGGACAGCACGGCCGATTCCGCCGGTTCGACCGCAACCATCCGGATCCGTCCGTCGTGCTGCCGCAGACGCTCCGAGATGCCGCGCAACGCCGCGGCGGTGCCGACGCTCTGCACGAAGCCATCGATGCGCCCGCCAGTCTGCTGCCAGATCTCGTCGGCAAGCGTCCAGTACGCCCGAAGCTGGTCGGTGTTCTCCATCTGCGCCGTGATGTAGGCGCCCGTCTCGGCGGCGATGCGATGCGCCTCGCGGATCATGTCCCGCGTCAGCTTCTCGGTCTGCTTGCCGTTCTCGCTCGGGACGATCATCAGCTTCGCGCCGAGCAGCCGCATGTGGTCGAGTTTCTCCTTCGAAAAGGCATCCGAGGAGACGAGGTGCAGCGGGTGGTTCTTCACCGCGCAGACCAGCGCCAGTGAAACGCCGGTGCTGCCGCCGGTGTATTCGACGACGCTGCCGCCGGGCTTGAGCCGACCATCCTCCTCTGGCGCTTCGATCATCGCGAGGGCCATGCGGTCCTTCATGCTGCCGGTCGGGTTCCGGCTCTCCAGCTTGACGAGGATGCGCGCGCCGTTCGGCGGAACCACGTTGCGCAGCGGCAGGAGCGGCGTGTCGCCGATCGTGTCGAGGATGGTCATGGCACTGTTCATTCCCTGCTTCCTGGATTGTGGGCGGTTACATGCCGCTGACGAGCAGCGCGGCGGCGACGGTGAGCGTGGCGCCAGCGCCGAGGAGGAAGGCCAGCGTGCGGATGACGGGAATGCCCGCCGTATAGACCGCGTAGTGCACGAGCCGCGCTCCGACATAGAGCTTGGCGGCGAAGGCAGTCGCCGGGGTGCTCGCGTCGCAAATCGCCGCGATGAGGACGAATGGTACGAAGACGGCCAGGTCCTCGATGGCGTTCGCATGTGCGCGGCGCGCCCGTTCAGCCCATGCCGGGTCGGGCGGATGGGACGGGTCTGGATTGGACAGCGCCGCCACGACGCCGCGCGTCAGGATGCGGGCGACCGTGTAGGGCACCCACATCAGCGCAGTCGCTAGGCATATCCATGCCAGGCACTGCAATTCGATCGTGAAGCCGATCACGGCGGACTCCCTTCGATTGGACCGACACCGCCACGCTCCGGCGACCTCCGATGGGGCGTGACGCTAGACCTGGCGCCGCCCGAAGCGTATTGGCGCAAATGACAATTTTGGAGTCATTTACGCCATGCGGGTGACGGTCCTGGCGTTGGAGGGCGCCTTCGACACCGGCCTTGCGGTGTTCCTCGACACGCTCGGCACCGCGAACGAGCTGGCGGCCCTGCAGGGGGTCAAATCTCCGCCCTTTGACGTCAGGCTCGTGGGCGTGCGGCCGCAGGTGCGGACGGCGATGGGGATGAGCGTCGCCATTGAAGCTGCGGACACGCCGCCAAGGCCGGACTGGGTCGTGGTGCCGGCCCTCAACGCCAAGCAGCCCGAACGGCTGGTCGAGGCGCTTGGGCGCGACGACGTCCGCGAGGCGGTCGGGCGGGTACGCGCATGGCATGACGCCGGCCTGGGCATTGCCGCGGCCTGCATCGGGACCTTTCTTCTGGCCGAGGCGGGGATCCTCGATGGGCGCGAGGCGACGACAACCTGGTCGCTCGCGCCGCTGTTCCGCCGGCGCTATCCGAAGGTCAGGCTGGACGACACGCGGATGATCATCGCCTCGGGCCGGGTCGTGACTGCCGGCGCGGCCATGGGGCACCTCGATCTCGCGCTGTGGCTGGTGCGGCAGGCGAGCCCGGAAATGGCTGCGCTCGTTGCCCGGATGCTGCTCATCGACAGCCGGCCATCGCAGGCGAAGTATATCATCCCGGATTTCCTGGCCCATGCCGACCCGATGGTCGAACGCTTCGAGCGCTGGGCGCGTGTGAACCTCGCCAGGGGCTTTTCGCTTCAGGCGGCAGCGAACGCCCTGGCCGTCAGCCCGCGGACGTTGCAGCGGCGCGTGGAGGCCGTGCTTGGACGGTCACCGCTCGCCTTCTTTCAGGACATGCGTGTGGAACGCGCGCAGCACCTGATTTCCCTGGGGTACGACCTGGAGCAGATCGCCGAGGAGATCGGCTACGCGGAGTCCGCCACGCTCCGAACCCTGTTGCGGCGGCGGCTTGGGCGGGGTGTCCGGCAACTGCGTGCAGAGTTGCGCGGATGATCCCTCGTGGTGAGCCACTGACCGCTGGAATCTTCCTCATCTGACCCTCAGACGCACGGTGCAAACCTCTGGTTTGCCTGGCTTTCGCCGGACTGCCGGCGGGCCGCATCGGCAGCCTCGGCACGAGTCAGAGCCTTGTGCCGCTGGTGCTATGCCGGACGACGTCGCGACCCGCCCAGTCTGAACTGACCACCGCCTCTGCCCGCGCCCATCAGATTGGCAGCGGTCCATCCGACTTCACCTCCTCCATCACGGCATAGGTCCGCGTCTCCCGTACACCGGGCAGGCTCAGCAGGACGCCGCCGAGGAAGGCGCGATAGGCCGCCATGTCGCGCACCCGCGTCTTCAGCAGGTAGTCGAAGCCGCCGGCGACCATGTGGCATTCCAGCACTTCCGGCGCGCGGCGCACGGCAACGGCGAAATGGTCGAAGACATCGGGCGTGGTCTTGTCGAGCAGCACCTCGACGAAGACGAGCAGGCCGAAGCCGAGGCGATGCGGATCGAGCCGCGCGCCGAAGCCCATCACCAGCCCGTCCTTCACTAGCCGCCGCGTCCGTTCGCTCGCCGCGGTCGGGGAGAGGCCGATGCGGTCGGCCAGCTCAAGGTTGGTGATGCGCCCCTCGCGCTGGAGGATGCCCAGGATCATCCGGTCTGTTCGGTCAAGCTCCTGCATGATTCCCTACATATCAAAACAGCAATAGTGAAAGTTACAGCCGGCGGCGCAAACGCGCGATACCTATCCGGCTGCAACGCCCCTAGCCTCCTGCACCTGAGTTCAACCGGATCAGGAAGCGACGATGCCCGCCACCTCTCCCGTGCCGCACCCGGCGCCGTTCAGCGCCTTCGTGCGCGAGGCGGGCCCGCAGCTCCCCCTGCGTGCCGCCATCACTGCGGCCACACGGCGGGCGGAGGAAACGTGCCTGCCACCGCTGATCGCCGCTGCCACGCTGGCCCCCGACCAAGACGCCGCCGCGGCCGCCCTCGCGCGCCGCCTGGTCACCGCGCTGCGCGGCAAGCGCCGCGCCGGGATCGTGGAGACGCTGGTGCAGGAATTCTCGCTCTCCTCCGCCGAGGGCGTGGCACTGATGTGCCTCGCCGAAGCCCTGCTCCGCATCCCGGACGATGCGACGCGCGACGCGCTCATTCGAGACAAGGTCGGCCCTGGGGATTGGCGCTCGCACCTCGGCCATGGCCGCTCGCTTTTCGTCAACGCCGCGACCTGGGGCTTGATGCTGACCGGGCGGCTCGCTTCGGCGGGGGATGAACCGGGGCTCGGCGCTGCGCTCGGCCGTCTGCTCGCGCGCGCCGGGGAGCCTGTGGTGCGCCGTGGGATGGATGTCGCGATGCGCATGATGGGGGAGCAGTTCGTCACCGGTCAGACAATCCATGAGGCACTCGTCCGGGCACGCACGCTCGAGGCGCGCGGCTTCCGGTACTCCTACGACATGCTGGGCGAGGCGGCGGCGACCGCGCACGATGCTGAGCGCTACCTGCACGCTTACGAGGATGCGATCGAAGCGATCGGGCGCGCGTCGGCCGGGCGCGGGATCATCGAAGGGCCGGGCATCAGCATTAAGCTCTCCGCGCTGCATCCGCGCTTCGTTCGGGCGCAGCGGGGCCGCGTGATGACGGAGCTGCTGCCGCGCGTGCTCCATCTCGCAACCCTCGCCCGGCAGCATGACATCGGCCTGAACATCGACGCCGAGGAAGCTGACCGCCTCGACCTTTCCCTGGATATCCTCGAGGCGCTCTGCGAGTCGCCGGCGCTGCAGGGCTGGAACGGGATCGGCTTCGTCGTTCAGGCCTACGGCAAACGCGCGCCCTTCGTGCTGGACTGGATCATCGATCTCGCGCGCCGCACTGGTCGCCGGATCATGCTGCGCCTGGTCAAGGGCGCCTACTGGGACAGCGAGGTCAAGCGCGCGCAGGTGGACGGCCAGGCCGATTTCCCAGTCTTCACGCGGAAGGTCCATACGGACGTGTCCTACCTCGCCTGCGCACGCATGCTGTTGGAAGCGCCAGAGGCGGTCTTCCCGCAGTTCGCAACGCACAACGCGCGTACGTTGGCCGCCATCCACGCCATGGCCGGGCCGGACTTCCACCCCAGCCGCTACGAGTTCCAATGCCTGCACGGCATGGGGGAACCGCTCTACGAGGAGGTGGTCGGCCCCGAGGCACTGGGCCGGCCCTGCCGCATCTACGCACCGGTGGGCACGCATGAGACGCTGCTCGCCTATCTTGTGCGGCGGCTGCTGGAGAACGGCGCGAATTCTTCCTTCGTGCATCGCATCGGCGACGCCGCCATTCCGGTGGAGGCATTGGCTGCCGATCCGGTCGCCGAGGCACGTACCATCACGCCCCTCGGCGCGCCGCATCCGCGCATCGCCCTGCCGCTCGATTTGTTCGGTACGGCACGGCGCAACTCCTCGGGTCTCGACCTCGTAGACGAGGTGACGCTGGCGCGGCTGGCCGCATTGCTCGCGATGCCGGCGGCGGAGCCGCTGCAGGCCGCGCCGCCGGTGTCGGAAGCCGCCACTCCGGCGCGCGAGGTGCGGAACCCGGCTGACCATCGCGACGTGGTCGGGCACGTCGCCGAGGCAACGGAGGAGACCGTGGATGCGGCCCTCGCCTGCGCCGAGGCCGCTGCACCGGCCTGGGCGGCGACGCCAACCGAAGCGCGTGCCGCACTGTTGGAAAAGGCTGCAGATCTCCTGGAGACGCGCATGCCCGCCCTGCTCGGTCCAATCGTGCGGGAGGCCGGTAAATCCTTGGCCAATGCGGTCGGCGAGGTGCGCGAGGCGGTGGACTTCCTGCGCTACTACGCCGCCGGGGCGCGCGGTCTTGGCACAGCGGGACATCTCCCGCTTGGCGCCGTCGCCTGCATTTCACCTTGGAACTTCCCGCTCGCGATCTTCACCGGCCAGGTGGCCGCGGCACTGGCGGCGGGCAATGTGGTGCTCGCAAAGCCGGCGGAGGAGACGCCGCTCATTGCGTCCCTGGCGGTCGGCATCCTTCACGAGGCCGGGCTCCCGCAAGCCGCGCTGCAACTGCTGCCTGGCGACGGGAGGGTCGGCGCACGACTGGTTGCCGATGCGCGGGTGCACGGCGTGATGTTCACCGGCTCGACCGAGGTGGCCCGCTTGATCGCGCGAAGTCTTGCGGCACGCCTCAATCCGGACGGTGCGCCGGTGCCGCTGATCGCCGAGACCGGCGGACAGAACGCGCTGGTGGTTGATTCCTCGGCTCTACCCGAGCAGGTAGTAGCGGATGTGCTCGTCTCCGCCTTCGACAGCGCGGGGCAGCGCTGCTCAGCGCTACGCCTTCTCTGTCTGCAGGAGGACATCGCCGATCGTGTGCTGACGATGCTGCGTGGAGCGATGGCGGAACTCATCGTGGGCAATCCGGACCGCCTGGCCACCGATGTCGGGCCGGTCATCAGTGCCGAGGCGCGCGAGAGCATCCTGCGCCATGTCGAGACGATGCGCGCGCGAGGCCGGCGCGTCCATGCGCTGCCGTTACCCGAGGCATGTGCGCTTGGCACCTTCGTCGCCCCGACCCTGATCGAGATCACCGAGGTCGCCGAGCTGACCCGCGAGGTCTTCGGCCCGGTGCTGCACGTCATACGCTTCCGCCGCGAGGAGCTGGATGGGCTGCTGAGCGCGGTCAACGCGACCGGCTATGGACTGACCTTCGGCGTCCATTCGCGCCTTGACGCGACCATCGCGCGAGTGACGGCACGCTCCACGGCGGGCAATGTCTATGTCAACCGCAACCTGATCGGCGCGGTGGTCGGCGTGCAGCCCTTCGGCGGGCATGGGCTGTCGGGCACGGGGCCGAAGGCGGGCGGGCCGCTCTATCTGCGTCGCCTGCTCGTCGCCTGCCAGGCGGCGCCGCTGCTGCCCGAGGTACCGCTGCCGGCCGAAGCCGGCGCCTTCCTCGACTGGCTCCGCGAACGGCATCCGCCACAAGCGGCGCAGGCGGCGCGCCAAGCGGCGGCCTCGCGCACTGGCCTCGACATCGCGCTATCCGGCCCGGTGGGCGAGGCGAACCGCTACGCGTTGCGTCCGCGCGGCGCCGTGCTCTGCCGCGCCGTGACGCGCCACGGGTTGCTGCTGCAACTCGCCGCTTGCCTTGCCACCGGCAATCGGGCGCTCGTCACGGCCTCCACCACTTCCGTCGCCGCGCTGGCCGAACTGCCGCCCACCCTGGCCACCCGGATCACGTTGACTGCCGACGCGCTGCCGGACGCTGCAGACGCAGTGCTGTTCGAGGGCCTGGCCGAGGAGCTTCTTGCCCTGCAACGCGCCGTCGCGGCGATGGAAGGGCCGCTGAGGGCGGTGCTGGCGCTGACACCGGAGCGCATCGCCGCGGGCGCGCTTTATCCGCCCGACATGTTGCTGGCCGAACGCAGTACCAGCACCAATACGGCGGCCGCGGGCGGCAATGCCTCGCTGATGAGCCTCTGATACCCATGGCACGAGGCTGTGACGCGTGCCGCGGCCGCGAAGTAGCCCAGCGGCGCGCATCGTCATCGCGGGGTGTGCGTCACGCGCCTCGCGTCACTGCATTCGCCATGTCGATGTGGGAGCACACCCAAAGCACCTCAGCGTCCTTCGTATCGCCATTGACCAGGGCATGGCCCATCGCGCTTGCGAAGTAGCAGCTATCGCCGGGCTGGAGCAGCACGGGCTCGTAGTGCTCGGTGTGGAGCATGACTTTTCCCGAGAGTATGTAAATGAACTCCTCGCCATCGTGCCGTGTGAGTTGCGGGAATTCCAGAATGTCGTTGGCATGCACGGTGGCATGTATCGGGACGAAGCGCCGGTTCGTCAGATCGGTGCAAAGCATCTCATAGTCGTAGTGCGGGGTCGCAAGCCTCAACCCGGTGCCGGCCCGCGTGATGCTGCGGCGGCCCGCCGGGGCCGTGTCCCGGTCGCTGAACAGATCGCCGACGTCGACGCCAAGCCCGGTGGCCAGGCGAACGATGTTCTCGTAGGTCGGCGACATCTGGCCGTTCTCGACCTTTGAGATGGATGAGATCGCGAGGTCGCAGGCCTTGGCGAGTTGCTGCAGGGTCAAGCGCCGCTTCAGGCGCATCCGTCGGATGCGCTCTCCGAACGCGGCATTCGGGCTGACCGGCTCCACCGCTGCTGCGCGGCTGGCAGCGGCAGCCATGCTCGCCGCCGTCGGCTTGTTTACTCGTGGGGGCATAATTTTCCTATTGGAAAAAAACTTCACGCTGCTACGCTTAGCACATGATGACCTTCAGTGCAGGCGGAATTCTGCCGACGCCCATGCACGTTGCCGTTTTGCGCTGCGCGCAGCGGTGCGCCGCGTGGAATGGTGCCAGCCGATACGCCCTGGCCGGCAATTGGAGCTGAGGCCCGGGATGGCACACGCGCGATCATCGACAGCCCACACCACAGACATCGTCATCGGTGCCGGCGTCGTCGGCTTGGCCTGCGCGTTCTGGCTCGCCAATGATGGGCGCCAGGTCACGGTGGTCGATCGGGATCCGGCCGGAGACAAGTCTTCCTTTGGCAATGCCGGCGCGGTGGCGGTCCCGGAAGTCGTTCCCGCATCGCAGCCGAGGCTTGTCTGGCGTATCCCCGGCTGGTTGCTCGATCCGCTGGGGCCGCTTGCTCTCCGACCGTCACATTTGCCGGGGATGATACCGTGGCTCCTGCGCTTCCTGCGCGCCGGCCGGACGGAAGAGGTCGCGCGGATTGCCGCCCTGCTTTCGGCCCTGAATCGCCGCGCCCAGGATGACATGTTGGCCCTGCTGACGTCGCTCGATCTGCAGGGCGATCTTCATCGGAAGGGCGCCCTGGCCGTATACGAGACAGATGTCGGCTTCGAGCGCGATGCGGACGAATGGGCCCTTCGCCAACGCCACGGCATTCGTTGTGAGGTGATCGACGGCGACGCGGCGCGCGAGCTGGAACCCTCGCTTGGTGCGCTTGTCCGCCGGGCCGTGATCATGCCGCAATGGTCGCACGTGTCGGATCCGAAGCGTGTCGTCGACAGGCTCCGCGAATTCCTCTTGCAACGCGGCGTGGCGTTCGTGGCCTCAGAGGCATTGGCCATTGAGGCCGGTGAGCAGCCGGCCGTGCGGCTGGCCGACGGCACGAGGCTTGCGGGGGCTTCGATGGTCGTGGCCGCGGGTGCTTGGTCCGGCTGGCTGGCGGCGTCGCTGCACGATCGCGTCCTGCTGGAATCCGAGCGCGGCTACAACATGACCTTCGCGGCGCCCGGGATCGACGTGCATCGGCCGCTCGTCTTTGCCGAGCGGAAGTTCGTCGCCACGCCTCTCGCGATTGGCCTGCGGATTGGCGGCGCGGCGGAGTTCGCCGGGCTCGCCGCCCCAGCGAATTATGAGCGCGCGCACTCGCTCGTCCAATCCGCTCGTCGCTACCTTCCGGGCCTGCCCGCCGAGGGTGGGATGCCGTGGATGGGCCAGCGACCGTCGACACCGGACAGCCTGCCGGTGATCGGTCGTTCGCCGCGGCATAAGCGGGTGTTCTACGCCTTCGGCCACGGCCATCTCGGGCTGACGCAATCCTCCACGACGGGTCGGCTGCTGGCGGAGCTCGTGGCCGACCGCGATCCCCCGCTCGATCTCTCACCCTTCTCGATCGAACGCTTCGGATGATGGAGAACCGGATGTTGCATGACGACAGGCGCGCCGTCCCGGCAAGGGAGGTGTCCGCCCCTGCCCGGGGCGAAGCGCCGATCGTCTGGGATCGCGCCACGACGGCCGCTGCAATCGGCTTTGGACCTCTCGTCGACGCGCTCCGGACTGCCGTGGTCGAATACCAGGCAGGCTTGATCCATAGTCCGGAACGCCTGAGCGTGCCCCTTGCGGAGGGTGGTGTCGCGCTGTCCATGCCGGCCAGCGCGGCCGACATCGCGATCCACAAGCTCGTCAACGTCCAGCCCGCCAATGCACGTCACGGCCGACCCACGCTGCATGGGATCGTCACCCTGATCGACACTGCCACGGGCGAGATCCTCTGCGGCCTGGACGGGCCGGAGGTAACCGGTCGTCGGACCGCCGGGATCTCACTGCTCGCCATGGCGACGTTCCTTCCCACCGCGCCGGAGGAGATCGTGCTGATCGGCACAGGTGCGCAGGCGGCCCACCACGTCGCCGGCATTCACGCCCTGTACCCGGGGTGCCGCGTGCTCGTGCGCGGAATCGATCCCGGCCAGGTGGAGGCGTTCTGCCAGCGTCATGGTGTGTGCCATCCCAGCCTCGCGCCGTGCCCGGACATCATTCCGGAGAGCGCGCAGGTCGTGATCACGCTGACCACGAGCAAGGAGGTCGTCTATGACCTGCCCGCCTCGCCCGGGCGCCTCGTGATTGGCGTCGGGGCCTTCCGGCCGGACATGGCTGAGATCGGCTCCACCACGCTGCACGGCAGCCGACTGTTCGCAGACGATCCTGCCGGCGCACGGCATGAGGCAGGCGATCTCCTGCGCGCTGGCGTCGACTGGCAGACTGTCCTGCCACTCGCAGCCGCCATCTCTAAGCCACCAAGCGGCCACCCGGTGGTCGTCAAGAGCGTCGGCACCGCAGCCTGGGACCTGGCGGCTGCGCGCGTTGCCCGGTCGTCCCTGCAACAGGCTGCGCGACGGCCGAATGGTCCCGTGTTTCCTCCAGGCCAGCCCGCAACCCCGAAGAATGGAGTAGCCGCGCATGACTTCCGTGCCTGACAACCTGACCAGCGGCCTTGCGCGCCGACGCTCGCTGCTCGCATCGGGTGCCCTTGCCACGGGATCGGCCTTCCTAATGCCGAAGGCGACCCGGGCGCAGACCGGCTTCCCGTCGAGGCCTCTGCGGCTTGTTCACGCCTTTGCCCCGGGCTCGGGCACGGACAACACCGGACGGGCCATCGCGGATCGCCTTTCGGCTCTGCTCGGCCAGCCCGTCGTGGTGGAGAACCGACCAGGCGCCAACATGATCATCGGTACCGAATACGCGGCGCGGCAGCCGGCGGACGGCCATACCTTGATCATGGTGACGCTCGACAATCTCGGCATCAATCCGAATGTCTATCGCAACCCCGGCTATGCCGTCGGTGACTTCGATCCTCTGACGCTGATCGGCTTCCTGCCGCTCGTCCTGATCGGGCCGGCCGGGTCGCGCTTCTCATCCTTCGAGCACATGCGCCGCGAACTCAGCACCGCGCGCGAGTCGGCCTTCTTCGGCACCTGGGGCGTGGGCAGCGTCGCACACATGTATGGCGAGCTGCTGCGCATGGAGACGGGGGTCAACCTCCAATTCGTGCCATTCGCGGGCGCGGCACCAGCGACGACCGCACTGCTCGGCGGGCAGATCGACTTTACCCTTTCCAGCGCCTTCACCTCGGCCAGCCAGATCCGGCAAGGCAGCGTGAAGGCCTTCGCGATCGGTGGCGACGCCCGCCATCCGGAGCTGCCCGATGTCCCTACCTTTGCGGAGCTTGGCTTCCCGAAGGTGAGCGCGGTGCAATGGCACGGCATCGCCGTCCGCGCAGGCGGCAACCGGGCGATCATCGACCGGCTCTACGCGGCGCTTCACCAGATGCTGGACGAGCCCGAGACGCGCACGCGGCTGCTCCGCTCCGGCTATTCGGGGATCGACGGACGGACTCCGGACGCCTTCGCGGGCTTCATTGCCGAGGAGACGCGGACCTGGGCCGACGTTGTCCGGGCATCCGGCGTGACGGCGACGCGCTGAGCCGCGGTGACGCCGCTCCTCGTGCGCCTCCCATGCGGAGGCGGTCCGGGGAAACGCCGGCGGCCGTCGCCGGGGTCAGCCGGCCGCCCAACAGGCTGCGGCGACGCGCTGCCAGTTGCCGCCGAGGATCCCGCCGATGTCGGCCACGGCGTAGCCGGCACGATCGAGCAGGGCGGCAAGGTCATGTACCCGCTCGGGCTCGAAGAACAGCGATTGCGCCATCGGCCCGCCGTCCGGTGCCGGCCAGATCTCGGGCCTCTCCCTCACCATCCGCCAGAACAGCGGCGCGTCCGTGACGTAGTCCAGCCCGAGCCCGACATGGGCCGGGCCCACCAGCTGCGCGACGTGGTCGATCTGCCGATACATCGCGTCCGGCATGGCGCGCGGGTCGTCGAGATAGCTGCCGAGCCCGCTGACGCCAATTACGCCGCCGGTCGCCGCGCAGGCCGAGATCTGGTCGTCCGTCAGGTTCTTGTAAGACGGCGCAAGGCTCGCGACGTTGGCGTGAGAGATGATGAACGGCTTCGCGCAGGCGTCGATGGCCTCCATCACCGTCCGGTAGCTCGCATGTGCGCCGTCCACCATGATGCCGGCCCGCTCCATGCCGTGGATGAGCGCCCGGCCGTGCTGCGTCAGCCCCGTATCCGCGCCGCGCGTCGCGCTGCTGCCCGCCAGGTTGGCATCGTTCCACACCAGGCCGATGTGGCGGATGCCGAGCGCGTGGAAATGCCCGATCAGCTCGATGCTCCCCTCCAGCGGACCGATGCCCTGGAAGTTCAGCTCGATGCCCAACTTGCCGTCGCGCCGGGCGTGCAGCACATCGTCGGTGGTGCGGATCAGCACATAGCGTGCCGGTTCGGCGGCGATCCACTCCACCACGGCGGCGATGCCGGCTTCCGCCTCACGCCGGGCCTCGGTGCTCAGGTCGCCGCCGACCGTCAGCCCGACCACGCCGTAGCCTGCGGCGTGCAGCCGCGGCAATGTGACGCGGTCGCGGAATCTTCGGTTCCAGGACAGGGTCATGTCCCAAATCAGCATCGGATTCACGGCAGGATTCTTTACGTCCAGAGGCGCCGGCCCATCGGGCACGAGGCACGCAAGCGACGCGGGTGCCGCAGCGTCCCCGACGGGCCCGCGGCGTCGCGTCAGTCCGCGCGCAGATCCGCGTCGCGCACCAGCTCCGTCCACAGTGTGACCTGCCGCTCGGCAAACGCCTCGGTCTCTGCCAGCGTCATGGCCGGCGCAGGCTCGATGCCGATTTGGGCGAACCGTTCCTGCACCGCGGGCGTCGCCAGGGCCGCGCCGATCGCCGCGTGCAGGCGCCGCATGACCGGATCCGGTGTGCCGCGCGTCACCGCGAGCCCGGTCCAGACCACAAGATCGGCGAAGCGCGGGAAGCCGGCGGAGGCGAGGGTTGGCACGCCCGGGAGGCTCGGGATCGGGTTCGCCCCAGTGGTGCCGAGGGCGCGCAGCCGGCCGTCCCGCAGCAATCCCATGATCGAGGAAAGAGACGCGAACCCGAAGCTCACCTCTCCGCCAATGACGGCCGTGAGGCCCTCTGCCGGACCGCGATAGGGGATGTGTTCCATGCGCCCCGGCGCGCTTTGCGCCAGGAGTACGCCACACAGGTGCTGCGAGGTACCGTTGCCGGGTGAGAAGTATTGCAGCGACGGCTGACCTTGCGCCCGCGCCCTGGCGACAAGGTCCGCAACGGTCCGGAAGGGACTGTTGCCTGCGACGACGAGGGCGTTCGTCGAGAGATTCGTCTGGTAGACAAGTGGGACGTCGCGGACTGGATCGAAGTTCAGGTTGCGATAGAGCGCCCGGTTGATTGGCCCTGCGCTGGAAGACGTCAGGGCCATCGTGTGCCCGTCCGGGGCGCTCCGGGCGACATAGCCCATGCCGATTGTGCCGCCCGCGCCGGCACGGTTCTCGACCACGACGGGCTGGCCGAGCTCATTGCCGAGATGCGGCGCCAGCAGTCGCGCCAGGATGTCGGAGCTCGAGCCGGCCGTGTAGGGCACGACGATGCTGAGCGGCCGCGATGGGAAGCCGGGCTGCGCCATGGTGCGGCCAGCGAGCGATGCCCCTGCCGCGCCGAGCAGGATGCGACGTGAGAAGCCCGGGAATTGTTTCCGTCGATGCATGACGCTCTGACTCCTGCTCTCGGTGATGGATTGCGAAAGGCTGCGGCGCCGGCGGGCGGCGTGTCAGCCGCCCCAAACCTCGCGGTACACCCGCAGGAGATTCTGCCCGTAGATGCGGCGGATCGTCGGCTCATCGAAGCCGCGCGCCACTAATCCCCTGGTGAGGTTCAGCATGGTGCGTGGGGTCTCGATACCCGCGGGGTAATAGTAGGGTGGCGGCGGATAGGCGTCGGGCGTCCACTTCCCGGAGGCGATGGCAGCGTCGTACATCGCGCGGGCATCCTGTTCGGTCGCGACAGGATGCTGGTAGCGAAAGTAGTCGATGCCAAGGCAGACGTGCTCGGCTCCGGCCACGTTGATCAGATAGGCGATGTGGTCGATGTAGCGATCAAGTGTCGGCCGCGTCTCGTTCCCGAGGAACTGCGGAAAGCCGACGACGCCGATCACGCCGCCCTTGTCGGCGATCGCCCTGATCTGCACGTCGTCGATGTTCCGGGGGCAGTCGAACACCCCTTTGGGATTCGCATGCGAGATGATGACCGGCCGCTCGGATGCTGCGATGGCATCGAGCGTCGTCTGACGGCCGGTGTGCGAGCAGTCGATGATGACGCGCGCCTCATTGCAGCGAGCGATGAAGGCGTCGCCAAAGACGCTCAGGCCGCGGTCGTCGCGCTCGGTCGCTCCGGCGCCGACCCGGTTCTGGACATTGTAGCAGAGCTGCATCACGCCAACGCCCAGTTCCTTGTAGGCGTTGATCAGATTGAGGTCGTTTTCGACCGGGTCGGTGTTCTGGAAGTGCAGGATGAGACCGAGCTTGCCCTCGCGCTTCGCCGCCTCAATATCCGCCGCGCGACGGATGATCACGCAGGGTGAGTTGCGCGCAACGTAGGCGTGCCAGGCCCCGAGTTCCTTCACCGTCTGCCAGGCGTTCTCGTAGATCGCGACGGTCGGCGCCACTGCAGTGAAGCCGCCTTCGCGGTACCAGTCGACGTACCGCCGGTCAGCGAGCAGTGGGCAGACATCGTCGATGAGGATCGCGTCCCGGTGCAGCCGCGCGACGTCGTCGACTGAAACCATGTGCTCCAACCCCTTCTCGGCCGCTGTCCCTGGGACGATGCCATGCGACGCCCGACGAGCGCCGTCGGGACAGCTAAATTCAGAAAAGATTTTTCGTAAAGGAAATTCTACAATAGCCGCAGATCAATGGCATGGCGCTTTGCCGATGCCCGCCTGCGCGCGGGAGGGTGGCGCAGGCAGCGGAACGTCGCGACATCGGCGGGTCAAACGTCTCGGATGGCGCGCCAGCATTGGCCGGAGGTCGGGCAGCGGCCTCACCCGGCGCGCGCACACGCTCTCGCAGCTGCTGGAGGACGGCGTCTCGATCCGCGCGGCTGACATGCCCGGCGCGGGCGACCTGATGCTGCGGATCTATGCCGCTATGGCGCAGAAGGAGAGCGAGCTCATTAGCGAGCGGACCTGGTCGGCGCTGGCGGCAGACAAGGCCCGCGGGAAGGTGCTGGGCGGGGACAGGGGATTTCGGCCAGCATCGGGGCCCGACGCTGCCGCCGCGGCCGTGGCACGCCGGGAGGCGGCCAATCAGACGGCGCATCGATTGCATCTCGAGTTGGAGCGGTCACGGGCCGAAGGCGTCGTCGGTCTCGCTGAGCTCGCCCGCGCGCTGACCGATCGCGGCGTGCCGACACCGCGCGGCGGCATGGCCTGGACCCACACCACGGTTGCCCGCGTCCTGACGCGGGCAACGTCGGCTACCTGTGGACTTCCCGCTCGCTTACGTGATGTCGTCGGCCGGCACGCCGATGCGACCTAGTCCCGGTAGCTTCAGCGCCGGACGCCGGATGTCGATGCCAACAACGCCGCCGAGGATGTTGACCTCGACGCCTTCGATCCAACCCACCGTGACACCGGCGTAGCCGCCGAGCGAGAGTCGCACGCCGTTGCCGGATGCCGTCCTTCGAAGCCAACGACCGTCATAGGGATAATCCTTGCCGATGGCCGTCGGCGGAAGGGTCGCACGGGTCTCAGGCACGGCATCCAACAACGCTGCCACGAAGGTGTTGGAGTTCGGCCCAGGCCAGACGCGGTAGTCACCCCTGTTGCGCCACACATAAGATTCAATGGCCGCCAACAGCCGGGGGATCAGCGCTGCCGCTGCCTGTCCGTCACTGGCGAATACAACCTCCGGCGGCCGTCCGAACCACCGGCCGTCCGGCTCGAAGCCGTTGACGCGAATGGGCTCACCCCAAGCAGTGTAATCATACCGCGTGTACTCGGCGGCGCCTTCGGGCTTGAGAACGATCCACGTATGGACGGCGAAGATCCCGCGCCAGCTAACCGTCGGCGCGGCGAACACGCGCACTATCGCAGGGGAGCGCTCCGTCGCTGGCGCCAGGTGCCCGATGCTCGAGCGATCGGCACGCCACCAATCAGGCCCGATCCCGTTTGCCTGATGCAGGACGGCTGCGATTCCGATAGGCACCATGTAGACCGCCGCTAACAGCAACAGAACGCGTTTCAGAATACGCATCAGTGCCCCGCTCAGCCCTGTTCGATCACCGAGGCAGCAGCCCCTAAGCGGAATGCTGTCGCAGGTGGTCAATCATCAGTGCTGCCACGCGGTCGGGCATCTGATCCGCGGCGTAATGGCCTACGCCAGCCAACACCTCGAACCGGTAGGGAGCATCGACGAAGTCGGCTGTGCTCTCAGCTGCCATGCGGCCCACGGTATCGTCGGCATCACCCCAAATATAAAGTGTTGGTACGGTCACCGGGCCGATTTCGCGATAGACCTTTCCCCGTGCACGATACCAGGCCAGCGCGGCCTCCATGGCTGGCGGCGACCCAAGGACGGCCAGATGATTCGCGCTCGCCCCGGCTGGGACCCCATTCGCTGCGTGGCGGGTGCGGATCCACTCAGCGTCATTTTCGAGCAGCACGCTGGCGGCGCCCGGGTCCTGAAAGGCTTTGTGATGCTTGGACCGTTGCGGTTGCTCCGGATCCTCTGCGAGGGCCCTGGCGAAGGCCGCAGGATGCGGCCGCGACAGCATGGTGAGTGACGCGAGGCGATCCGGCCACCGCGCCGCGATGTCCCAAGCCAGGCTGCCGCCCCAGTCATGGCCGACGAGGTGAAAACGCCTATCGCCATGTCCCACGGCTGACGCCAGCGCCAGCGCATCACCGATCAGAAGCTCGATATCGTAGTTCGCGAACTGCGCAGGGTCGGGTCGTGCCCCGATGGAATAGCCGCGCTGGTTGGGTGCGACAGCCAGAAAGCCCGCGGCGCCCAGCGCAGGCACTTGTGCATCGTAGAGGTGCCGCGACACGGCAAACCCGTGCAGCATCAGGACCAAAGGCGAATCCGGTGCTCCTGCGACAGAAACATCAAACACGAGCCCAGGCTGCAACTCGATCCGGCGATCTTCGATCACGGCGCTTCCTTCCTATCGGCGGCATGCTTCCGCTGCGATCGCATTGCAGCAGATCGCTTCGGCGAAGGCGACCCGTCGCTCCCCCCGTTCACCACCGACCAACGGTCGTTGCACGGTGTTGAACAGATGCGATGCTGACCATTCCTTTGATGTGCTTCGGGACGTATTTCTCCGTCCATTCCTCCAAGGTCATCGGCGCGGGTCGCTGGATCACGAATTTCGGTGAGGCCGGTGCCGTCACCTCGACTTCCTGCTTCTACCGCCGACCGCCCCGTGCCTTCATCCAGAATATCGCCGCTGCGACGTTCTTGCCCTGCGTCGCCATGGTGAAACGGGACTGTGCAACCTTGGCGTTCGCCTCCGTCATGCCCCGGTCGAGCTCCTCCCGGAAGTGCTTGCGCAGCGTCTTGGTGTCGATGCCTAGGAACCCCGCGATGTCCTCCTGCGGAATGCCGAACCCCGCCATCGTCTTCACCGTGCGGCGCTGATCGGGGGTGGGTTCATACCGGCGCATGCGACGCCTCCGTGGGGCTCGCAGGCACGCCGGCGGCCGGCCCTGAGGCGAGTACCGCTGAAAAGCGCCCCGTCGCCCTCCCGCGCCGCCTCCTGGCCGGTGAAGGCCTCCCAGCGGGCTGCGGCCGCGTCCACGTAGGCCGGGGAGAGTTCGATGGCGTGGCAGGGCCGGCCCGTCAGCTCCGCGGCGATGAGGGTGGTGCCGGAACCCGAGAGCGGCTCGCAGATCGCCTGGCCTGGGGAGGAGTTGTTCTCGATGGGGCGACGCATGCACTCTGGGATGGGCTGTTTCCCGCCGAGCAGGCGCGGATCGTGCGGGCGCTGGTGGAGAGGGTGGTGGTGGGCCCTGCCGGCGCTGACATTCGTCTCCGCGTCGAGGGGCTGGCTGAGTTAGTCAGGGATCTCGGCGCCATCGCACCGGCGGCCTTGGAGGCCGCAGCATGAGTGGCGCGACCAGCGTCACAGTCGGCGTGCCGCTTAACATTCGGCGGCGGCCAGGGCGGAAGACGATGGTGACGCCAATCCGCGACGGCGGCGATGCTGCCATCGCGACGCACTTCGACCCTGCGGTGGTAAAGGCGCTGGCGCGATCCTTCCGATACCAGAAGCTTCTCAATGAAGGGCGCTATGCGTCGATCACCGAGATGGCGGCGGCGGAGAAGATCGAGCGTGGGTATCTCGGCAGCCTGCTGCGGCTGACACTGCTCGCTCCTACATTGGTGGAAGAACTGATACAGGCAAGGCCCATATCCGCTCCGAGCCCTTCCGAACTGCTTCAGCCATTTCCCGAAATCTGGGAACACGAGCAGGAGCTCTTGATGCCACGGTGACGTCGGCGCGCTTGTCCGCTCTGCGCCCATGGCAGTCAAGAACGTGGCATGGATGCCGACCGGAAAGCGGTCAGAGGGAGCAATCCTGTCCACCGTAGCCGGTGACGGCGTAAGCCATCTTGTCAGTTCGGCCAACAAGGATGCCGCAATGCCTTCGGCGGGGCGCCCCCTTTCCGCAACCATGCGCAGCCCCCAGTCCAGCTCTGTCGGCCGAGGCTCACATGGTCTAATCGCGATGTCGGCGCGCTACAAAGTCATCGGCATGTCCTGCAAGAACGGCCTGCAGCACCGGTCAGGGTGGGTTATGTGTCGTGGCTTGCAGCATTCTGCCCAAGGCCATCAGGGCGGGATCGTTGGCCCAATCGTAGACCGCATCGAAGAACGCGAAGAACGCCTTGGCCCGGGCCGCATCACCCGTCGTGATGCCAATCTCGCCCCTGTCGATCAGAACAGCGGGATCGGCCAGGTTGTTGAAGACCAGCGTCCAGGTCTCAGGCTTCATCGTCACGGTGACATCCGCTGCACGTCGTGCCTTCGTCACATCCGCGACGAAGTCAACGACGGAACGGCGCACATGCAGACTGAAGCTCCGCCCATCCTCGAAGGCGAGCGTCATCAGCATGTCCGCGTCCTTGGAGCGTTCGGCGCTGACGCGGACCCGGTAGTAGTTGACATAATCCGCGAGGTTCGTCTCGACCGCAGCGGGCTGGGCTGGAACCGACTTGATGATGGACACCTTGCCTTCCAACTCGCGCGCCTGGGACAGGAGCCAGGAGCGCGTGTTGGTCGACAGGGTGCGATAGGCCATCTGGCGCAGCGCTTCGGCCTTGATCTGCCGGTTGGCAGCGCTGTTATCGGTCTTCACCAGATAGTCGGCCAATTGGGCCGCCCAGAGGTAATCCCCGTCCTCGTGGGCTTGCCTTGCCTTCGTGCGGACGGCCTCCGCCCCGCCCATCGCGACGATCATGCGCTCCGCTTCCTCGGTCGGGTGGAGCTTGTGCAGATTGGCCGCATTGCGATCGAACTGGCCGAAGATGGCGTTGAAGATCCGCGGCGTCATGAGCGACACCTCGCCGTAGTTCTGCACGAGGATCGGCGAGTTCTTCAGTCGCTCGGGCATTTGCACGGAGTAGCAGAGCTCGTCGGGACCCTGACCCAGCAGAATGCCCTTCAGGGTCTGGTCTCGCACGAAGGCGAGGCCGTCCTGGTAGTCCTGCAGACGCTGCATGATCTGATCGGCACCAGCGAGCGAGCTGCTATGCGTGCTGAGCAGGATCTCCGGCTTCAGCTGTTTGATGATCTCGACCGATGCGATCCAGCCGCCGGGATCGCGGTAGCGACCACCGCGCGCGCTGTAGATATTCGGGTACATGCCCCAGATCACATTGTTCATAACGATCTTGCGATCGGGCATCCAGACCAGCGTCTGGTTCTCGGTGTCCGTGCCGACGCCGCCCGTGTAGAAAGCCAGCTTGATCCCGGCGATGGTCAGTTCCTGCTTGTCCTGGACCGGCGTGTTCACCGGCACGAAACCAGCCGCTTGCGGCACGATGGTATTCTTGAAACGGCTGTCCGGCCCCTCCTCGGGCAGGTAGAAATTGAACTGCTCGACCGATCGCGCATAGAGCACGGTCGAAACTTCCGCATGCGCCGCCGAAAGGCCACCGGTGCGGGCAACCGATTCGTTCGTCTTGGGATGGCCGATGATCTTGATGTCGGAGTTGCCGCGCTTGGCTTCCTCTTCCACGAAGTACTTCGCGCCATTCACATAGTGCTCGTGCGAGTAGATGATGGCGCGGATCGGCGCATTGGTCGCGCGGCGGAGCATGCCGTAGAACTTCTCGCCATCCTTCAGATTGTCGCCGGTGTCGTAGACGATCACCCCATCCTGACCGGCGACGGCGTGGCAATTGACGATGCTTTCGGTGCCGAAGGTCCAGACGCCCGGCGCCACATTCACCACGATATCGGCGTCATAGGAGGCCCGCTGCGGTGAATCCACCGGCAGGTTCCAATAGGCGGCGGTCTCCTCACTGACCGTCGCGCCCTTGGCTATGGTTACGAGACGCGTCCGCGCGGCGTTCATGTAGGGCGATGGAAATGTGTTGGCGATGGCGGCTCGCCCCTGCGCCGCGGCTGGGTTCGGGGCGGCGGCGCCTGCGGAGGTCGCTGCGACCGCGGCGCTGCCGGCGAGAACGTACCTGCGACCGATCACGTTGCTCGCGCGCTGAGGATCACAGCATTCATCGCGCTTGCCCGCCATTTTCTTGCCCTCTCCCCGATAGGCCTCGTCAACTGGCATTAAATGAACCAGCGTCTCTCAGATCGCTGGCCCATCCGACTATCGTACGGTGAGCGTATCGACGATCCGGCAGCATTCGCAACTCTGACAGCGCCTGGATGACACCCGCGTTGGGTCAGACCGGTCGATGGTCGCCGTCGGAGCGGAAGACGCGCACTTTTGGTCGAGATCCAGACGCGGCTCTCCCGACGCCACCCAAGCGCGACTGAACCGCCCCGGTTTTGCCGGAGGCTGTTTGGTTTGAGTTATGCGGCCAGCGGCTGATGGTCATGGGCGGCGTAGTAGAGTGCTTCGGCCTTGGCCGGCGGGATGTTGCCGATCGGCCGCAGCAGGCGCCGATGGTTGAACCAGCCGACCCATTCGAGGGTGGCGAATTGCGCGGCCTCGAGCGACCGCCAGCGTCCTCGCCGGTGAATGACCTCGGCCTTGTAGAGACCGTTGATGCTGTCGGCCACGGCGTTGTCATAGCTGTCGCCGACGCTGCCGACGGATGGTTCGATGCCGGCCTGAGCGAGGTGCTCGGTGTAGTGGATGGAGACGTATTGGCTGCCTCTGTCGCTGTGATGCACGAGGCCGCCGCGATGCAGCGGGCGCCGCTCGTGCAGGGCCTGTTCCAGCGCATCCAGCACGAAGGCGGTGTGCGCGGTCCGCGACACGCGCCATCCGACGATCCACCGCGCATAGGCGTCGATGATGAAGGCGACGTAGGCGAACCCCGACCAGGTCGCGACATAGGTGAAGTCGGAGACCCACAGTGCGTTCGGGCGCGCTGCCTTGAACTGCCGGTTGACGTGATCCAGCGGGCAAGGGGCGGTCTTGTCGCTGATCGTGGTCCTGACCGGCTTGCCGCGGATCACGCCCTGCAGGCCCATGCCGCGCATCAGACGCGCAACGGTGCAGCGCGCCAGGTCCTGCCCTTCGCGCTTCAACTGCCGCCAGACCTTGCGCACGCCGTAGACGCGGAAGTTCTCCTCGAACACGCGCGCGATCTCGGGCATCAGCGCGGCATCGCGCCTGGCCCGGGCCGACAACGGAGATGCCGGCACGGCTCAGGAGCCATCCTTATCCGGGCCTCCCTCAGCATCGCCTACGCGACTTTTCATGGACCAGGACTCAGATCCCAGGCACGCAAGGCCCCGCCGCGGCCAACGTAGTGATCCGTGCCAGAACGTCGGCGTGCAGCACCGGATCCTTGTCGATGGTGAAGTGGTTGGCCATGAGACCTCGGTCCACAGGCACGTTTTCGATCCGCCCAGTGAAGCCAGCTGACGGCTGCAACTGACGACCCCACAGTCCCGTGGTTTGGAAGTAATTCACAACCAGTCGTGGCCCAGGCAGCACGGCTCCCAGGAGGGTCGGGTCGAAGGTGACGAGCATGTCGACCTCGACTCCCCGAGTTCCGAGGTTGCCCGATAACCGGATGGCATCGTCGCCGCCGAGCGAATGGCCCACTACTACGAGTGGGCCGCATAGTTGCACTTGATGTGCTGCGGTGTGCAGCGCATCAGCGAGCTCGTTCCAGGCGATGTGGTTATGCACGGTCGCGTGCCAGCCGGCTTGATGCAGTTTCGCGCCGAGAGAATCCATTCCGGTAGAGAAAATATTCATTAGCCCCCGCAGGAGCACGACGCGGCCCTTCGATGAAGTGCTCCCACCCCGACCGGCGACCGTTGTGCACGCCGCTAGGGCCGCTGCATTGATTACCAACGTCCTCCGATGGAAGGTGCGCCCCAGCAGCAAAGTGCTAATCCAACATTCCCGAATGGCCCGCGACTCTGGTCTTTGGGAGGGCGAGCGTATCGACGATCCGGCGGTTCTTGCAACGGTGCCAGCGCCCATATTGCGCTCGCGTTGGGTCTGGCCGGTCGATGGTCGCCGTCGGAGCGACAAGCAGGCATCTCCGGTCGAGATCTGGGCGCGGTTCTCCTGCTGCCGTCGGCTAGCGCGACCTATGTGGCCAACGACGCTCAATCTTCGGGCCGGCGGCGGCAATGGCCACAGCGCCGCAATCGCCGTGAGGGTCTGCCCAAACTGACCAGCCCCGAGGGGGGCACGGTCTAGGCCCAGGACCCATTAATCGCCTTTAGGTACGCGGGGGGCTGATTCTTGGGGTAGCGAAGTTCCCGCATGACAATGCTGCCGCAAACACCTTCTGGCTCGGGCAATGAGGCCTGAACTCAGGCGTCACTCCGGTAGCCCGAGAACGGGCAGACGAAGATCGAAGGCAACCGCCGCCAAGCGCGTGGTGGCAACGACGACAAATCCCAGGATCATTGCGATCGGGCTTGGGACGCGAACCACCCTAAGCATCAAGTAGATCACGATTCCGGCAATCGCGGCAGTTGCATAGATTTCGGCGCGCAGGAGCAGTGGGATCTGGGCTGTGAGGACATCCCGGACAACCCCGCCCCCGGAACCGGTCAAGGTTCCCATGAGTATTACCACCAGGGGAGAACAGCCCTTGTCTTCAGCAACCTGTGCGCCAGTGACCGCAAACAGCGCGAGACCAAGCGCATCGGCGATCAATAGTGCCTGGCGCGGCACAGGCAGCAGTTGTGCGCAAGCGACGGTGACGAACGCGGCGCCGACGATGACGAACAAGGGCGAGGGGTCCTGGATCCAGAACACTGGATGG
The DNA here is from genome assembly GCF_014644535.1 of Neoroseomonas lacus. GTDB lineage: Bacteria > Pseudomonadota > Alphaproteobacteria > Acetobacterales > Acetobacteraceae > Neoroseomonas > Neoroseomonas lacus. Next base: position 4,397 of record NZ_BMKW01000025.1, on the reverse strand, counting down.
CGGCCAAGAAGAAGGTCTCGAATGGTGCCGCCGCCAATGGCCGTCACCGCCGCGAGGACAAGAATGCCTAGGAGATCCAGGTTGGCGGCCATGGCGGCCAGGGCACCGCTGGCCGCAAACACAGTCACGCCCACAAGGTCGAGCGCGTAGAGCACGTTGGTGGGCATTCCCAAGATGGACGGCAGAACCGGCCTCCGGAGTGCGAGCCTATCGGCGATTCGGCCATATTAGCAAAGGTGACGGCATTTGGAGGATGCCCATGGCGCGTCTATGCGATCGATGGTCGCGGGCGGAGCGGGGAGCGTGACGTCGGCTTGCCGCAGTGTCGTGATGTTGACCGTAGCCGTAGCGCCAAGCTGGACCGACTGGCTCGCGACGCTCACTTCCTGCTCGCTCGCGACGCTCACTTCCTGCTCGGGCTTCAAAAGGCCGACGTCGCTTTCATGGCGTGCGACATGCCGGACGCGAACCGCATGACCGCCCGCGTAGCCCGCGGCGGCGAAGGCGAGTTCTACGTAGTGCCAACGTCGCCGCTAGGCGCGCAGCAGCGGCGGGGCGCCGTCGCGATCCTGCACGCCGACAGGGTGGGCGTGCAGCACTAGCGCGCGGCCGTCGGTATCCACCATGGCGTGGCGTTTGCGACCCATTACCTTCTTGCCCGCATCGTAGCCGCGCGGTCCGCCGCTCTCCTTGGTCTTCGTGCTCTGGCCGTCGATCACCGCCGCCGTTGGGCTCGCCTCCCCATCGACACCATGCGGTTGGCTGCAGTTGACTGCTTCGAATTTTAAGGGGCCTGATCTCGGTGTTCGCGAAGCCCGTGTTGGTCTCGCCTCACCAGCCATTCGGCGCCCGCTCACCGCTCTACGATCCGCTCGGAGCGGTTGTCGGGTGATGTGCTGACCGACGTTCTCGAACGGCCTCGGACAGCGCCGAGAGGCCCCCCAAAATGGCAGAAGTGCCATTTTGGCAACACCTTGAATTATTCCTGGAGCGCGACCCTTGATTGCGACTGTGGGATCTTGCTTTGTCTGATTAGATCGGTCTGCGGAGAAATCAGAAACAGCGGAGGTGCGGCGATGAAACCCAGAATCCTTCTCCTGGCGGCCACGATCCTCTCAATGCCTGTCATAGCGCAGGCGCAGCCCGTCTCAGGCCTTTATGTGGCCGGCGGTGCGGGCTTGAACTGGCTCACGGATTCCGACGGTGGGAATCTGCAGAGCTTCATCGACAGTACGAACATCAACCCCACCAACCTCGGCCTAACACCTTCGGGCAGCTTCAACGTCTCCTACAGCCTCGGTTTCGCCGGCGTCCTTTCCGTGGGTTGGGGCTTTGGGAATGGATTTCGGGTCGAGCTTGAGGGCAATTACCGTCAGAACGAAGTCGACCAAGTCACCGTAACTGGCTTCGGCGGCAATTCAAGCGGCACAGCGCGCACCTACGGCATCATGGCGAACGCCTTCTACGATTTCGGCGCCGTCTTTGACTGGCCCGTCTATCCCTATCTCGGCCTCGGTATCGGCTACGCTTGGCAGAACTACGACAATGTGACCATTCGCGCCTTGGCGACGGCGGGCAACACGCTTCCCACAGCCCGCATCGATGGCACCGGCGGGGAATTTGCCTACCAGGCCATCGTCGGGCTGGGCTTCCCGATCCGTTCCGTGCCTGGCCTCGCGATCACCGCGGAGTATCGCTTCTTCGGCACGCTGTCACAGGACTTCGATGCGACCGCGACCAATGCGAACGGCGTAGTGCAGCGGAGCTCGGTCGAGGTGGACAACTTCAACCACTCCATCCTGCTCGGCGTTCGCTATGCCTTTGGCGTCGCCCCGCCGCCGGCCCCGCTACCGGCCGCGGCAGCACCCGCGCCGGCGCGTACCTTCCTGGTGTTCTTCGATTGGAACCGGGCCGACCTGACCGACCGCGCGCGGCAGATCATCAGCGAGGCGGCGCAGGCCCGCACGCGCCAAGCGGTCACCCGCATTGAGGTCAACGGCTACACCGACACCTCGGGTTCGGCGCAGTACAACCAGGGCCTGTCGGTCCGCCGCGCCAATGCGGTGGCGGCCGAATTGGTGCGGCTTGGTGTGCCCCGGCAGGAGATCGTCGCACAGGGCTTCGGCGAGACGAATCTGCTGGTTCCCACGCCGGACAACACCCGCGAGCCGCAGAACCGGCGCGTGGAGATCATCCTCCGCTGATCCTGCGCAACAGCACGCTTTAGCCAAGGAAAGGGGCGCCGAAGGGCGTCCCCTTCTTGTGCTGGATCCACGCTCGCCCTCCGATCGCGTTGGCAGATTCAGGCCCCCCCGGGGCAGTTCATACGCGGCGCCAACCACGATCGCTGGAGTTGCCGGTTGGGCGTGAAGCATGGAATGAGGTTCAGAGAGCGCGACGGCGATATGAGTGCTCTCGCCTGCGGTGTAGGCGGAGCCGCTGTCGGCGAGCCACTGCACCGGATGCGGGGCTTCAAGACGCGATTACCTCCCGCGTCCGCTTTCATGCGTTGCGAGCCTGAAAGCCGCCAATCCGCTAACGGCCAGATCCGGCCAGCCAACATTGCGCCCAAGGAGGACGATGCACGTAGTTGCCCGCCTTTCCGAAAGCGGACGTCGCGCGATGTGACTCTTCTGGTTGAAGTGGGCGGATTTCAGACCTCAGCGCGGGCCGCCCCGTCGCGCCGCAGCGGGAGGTCCGGACACAGGACCAACTTGCCCACGAGACCGCCCGCTTCGAGACGGCGGTGCGCCTCGGCGACCTCGTCGAAGGAGATCCGCTCGGCCACGCGCGGCCGGATGGCGCCGGTGGCTGACAGCTCGAAAAGCCGCTCCAGATCCTCCCGGAACCAGGCGGGATGGAGCGCGCGCATCAGGTTGATTGAGTAGAAGCGGGCGCGCTTGCCGCCCGGCAACCACCCCCATAGATACAGGCGCGCAATCCACATCAAGATGCCGGACATGCCGCGCTGTGCCTGCACGCCCGCCGAATAGCCGATGGCACAGAGCAGGCCGCCGTGCTTGAGGGCCGCGAAGGAGCGGCGATAGCCGTCCTCGCCGATGCCGTCGAAGACGATGTCGAACCCGCCCGGCAGGACCCGCGTGAAGTCTTCATGCTGGTAGTCGATCGGCGTGGCGCCCAGCTCGCGGATCAGCGCCATGTGCTCGCTGCGCGCGGCGCCCCACAACTCGAGCCCGGCCAGCCTGCCCAGCGCGAGCAGCGCTTGGCCGACGGCGCCAGCGGCTCCGTGCACGAGCACGCGCTGGCCTCGCTGCACCCGGGCGGCCCGGTGGAGGAGCTGATATGCGGTCATCCAGCTCAGGATCAGCGTGGCCGCTCTTGCCGCGTCGAGGCCCGCCGGCACGCGGGTCAGGCGAGCGGCCCGGAGCGTACGGTAGACGGCGTTCGATCCGAGGACCGTCATGTCGGCCACGCGGTCGCCGAGCTGAAAATCCTTCACGCCGTCGCCGAGCTGATCGATGCACCCGACGACGTCATAGCCCAGCACGAACGGCGGCTGGCGCCGCGCGGTTTGCGGGTATAGGTGGCGCCGGATCAGCACGTCGGTGTAGTTCAGGCTCGAGGCGAGCACGCGGACCCGCACTTCGCCCCGGCCTGCCGTCGGAAGGGGCGCGTCGGCCACTTCCAGCTCTTCGGGACCGCCGAAGCGCCTCAATCGAACAACGCGGTTGCGCGGTTCCATCATAGGCGTTGTCCTTGCAACCTTGCGATTAAGCGCACAGGCAGCACAAGGTCTCGAGACGGCGTTGCCGACCGCCGCCTTACCACCAGCCGGGCCAGGGCGGTATTCTGCCTCGCCTGCCCACAGCCCAACCTTGATGTTTCGCAAGGTCTGTGACGGAAGAGCGGGCGGCGGCGGTTCGCCGATTGCGCACACAACGGCGAATGCTGGCGCCAGCCGCGGTTCCTACCCCCTGGCACGTCCGCTCCGGGTCGAATCCTGCTGTGAAACAACGAGCCGCGAAGGTCTGCTTCTTCCCGGTCAGGCTCCGAAAGCTGCCTGTCTGCTCTCGGTCATATTTCAGACGTTCCGTGACGCCGTTTCCGGGCTACCCGCACCCCGAGCAGGTCATCAGCCCCCGCCTCTCCCGCCCCGCCTCGATCGCATAGCCGCAGCGCATGCAGTTCGCGCCGCCGTCGGAGGCGTTGAAAGGATCAGCGACGCGCCTGGTAGGCGCGCTGGCCGGCCGTTTGCGAGACCGCCCTAGGTCGTGGCCCGACACGACGACAGCCTCCTCAGAGCGCGCTGCGCCGTCCGTTGCGGCAACTGGCTCGGAGGGGAGTTGTTTGCGAGGCCGCCCTCGGCCCCGGCGCGGCGTAGCAGGCTCTTCAGCGTGCGCTGCGGCAGCCGGTCCCGCCACGGGCTGCCCAACCGG
>NZ_BMKW01000024.1 GCF_014644535.1 Neoroseomonas lacus | reverse complement strand
ACGCCGTGCTGGCCGAGATCCGCGCCATCACCGACGCGCGCCCGACCTACGGCTATCGCCGCGTCACGGCGCTGCTCAACCGCGCCAGGCGCAACTATGGCGAGCCGCCGCTCAATCACAAGCGCGTCTTTCGCCTCATGCGCCAGGCTTCATTGCTGCTGCAGCCCCACACCGGCCGGCGCGCCATCCGCACTCACGAGGGCACCGTCATCGCCACGGCATCGAACCAGCGCTGGGCGTCGGACGGCTTCGAGATCACCTGTTGGAACGGCGAGGTCGTCCGCGCCACCTTCGCCATCGACACCCACGACCGCGAGGTCATGGCCTGGGTCGGCACCTCCGGCGGCGGCATCAGCGGCGAGATGATCCGCGACATGATGCTCGACTGCGTCGAACGGCGCTTCGATGCGCTGCGCGCCCCGCAGCCCGCGCAGTGGCTCGCCGACAACGGCTCCGCCTACACCGCCGCCGAGACCACCAACTTCGCCGTCGCGCTGAACCTCGTCGCCTGCTTCACGCCCGTCCGCGGCCCCGAGAGCAACGGTGTCTGCGGGGCTTTCGTGAAGACCTTCAAGCGCGACTACGTCCGCGTGAGCCCAAGGCCAGACGCCATCTCCGTCCTGCAGCGCCTGGCCGGCCGGTTCGAGGACGACAACACCATCCACCCTCACAGCGGCTTGCGCATGCGCTCGCCGCCTGAGTTCATCGCTACGCAGTCAGCAACCCAAGCCACCTGTCCGGCTTGATGGCGGCAACTCCAGTCCTGCCCTTCTGCAACACCGCAGCGATGAACCTCCATCTGGCCGAGATCGGCGAGATGGTTAGCCCCGGCAAGCATGCCGTGCTGCTGCTCGATCAGGCAGGGTGGCACCTCTCGGGCGACGTCGCCGTGCCGGACAACATCACCCTGCTGCCGCTGCCGCTGCCGCCGAAATGTCCGGAACTGAACGTGATGGAGAACGTCTGGCAGTTCATGCGCGACAACTGGCTCTCCAACCGGGTCTTCCAGGACCACGACGACATCGTCGAACACTGCTGCCATCACTGGAACCGCCTCGTCGATCAACCCTGGCGCATCATGTCCATCGGCTTGCGCGATTGGGCGCATGGGTCCTGATCAGTGGGAGTTGGTATGAGTCCGTTCTCCTCACACTCCGGGGGCTTTGCCCAAAGCGAATATGACCCCGGATGGACTCTCAGGCGCGCCGGATGTTCCAGAAGATGGGGAACCCTACCACGCGGTCGCGCACGGTCCGGCTTGTTGCAGTCGACCGAAAGATGCTGCCGAGCGGGATGCAGGGCAGCTCCTCCATGCCGACGCGCTGGATCTCTCGAGCGATGCGCTGTTGTGTGGCGAGGTCCGCGGCGTCGAGCCAGGCGTCGCGCAATTCCTCCAGCCGCGGCGCGGTGGGCCAGCCGAACCAGGCGTCGCGGCCATTGCCGCGGATCAGGATGTGTGTGGCCGGACTCTCGAACCACAGGCCCGGGAAGGCCCAGCAGCTCACCGACCAGCCGCCGCGTTCGACCGGCTCCATCGAGCGGCGACGCTGCACGACGGAGGCATTGTCGAGCAGCATCGGCTCGAAATCGAAGCCCAGGCGCGGCAGCAAATCCGCCGTCACCTGCGCCAGCGATGCCGTGGCACCAGTGTTGACGGAACCGAGCAGCCGGACTTTCTGACCGCTGTAGCCGGCTTCCCGTAGCAGCCGACGCGCCTTGGCAAGATCGCGCGGACCCTTGAGCGGCTCGAGGCCCGCATCGCTCGCCATTGGCGAGCCGGGCGGGAAGAAGCCGGTGCCGATCTCGTAGTTCTCCGGCTCCGTGCCGACCGCGGCCATGACAAAATCCGCCTGGTTGATCGCCGGCAACAGTGCCTGGCGGATGCGCTTGTCGTCGAAGGGTGCATGAAGCTGGTTGAAACGCATCACGCAGACCGTCGGCAGCAGCTCCATGCGGCTGAGTTCGACGTTGCGGTAGCGGCGGAGCAGCTCGACGCTTTCTGGCGGCGGGGCGGCGAACCAGTCAACCTCGTTGCGCTGCAACGCCGCCGCGGCGGTGGAGGGGTCGGGGATGCTACGCCATTCGATGCGATCGAAATGCGCCTGCTTGGCGCCTGCGGTCAGACCCCGGCCGGCCGCGGAACTTGGCTTGTAACCGGCGAAGCGCTCATATGCGACGAGGCTGCCGAGCTGATACTCGTCGCGCTTGATCCTGTAGGGACCGGAGCCGGTCAGGTCGGTGATCTGCTCGCGCGGGCTCGTCGTCGCGATGCGCTCCGGCATGATGAAGGGCACCGGCGCGAAGGATTGGCCGAGCACCTTGGTCAGCATCGGGAAGGGCCGCCTCAGGCGGAAGCGCAGGCGGCGGTCATCCAGGGCGCTGAGATCATCGAGCAGCGCGTCGATGGTCTGGCCCATCGGCGCCACCGCCATCCAGCGCCGCAGGCTGGCGACGCAGTCGCGCGCGCGGATCGCTTCCCCGTCGTGGAAGGTGGGGCCGTCGCGCAGGGTGATGGTGCAGACGCGCCCGTCCTGCTCCCAGAGATGGCCTTCGGCGAGTTGCGGCTGCGGCTGCAGCGCATCGTCCGTACCGTAGAGCGTGTCGTAGACCAGATAGCCGTGGTCGCGGGTGATGTCCGCCGTGGTCCAGATCGGGTCGAGAACCGAGAGATCGGCATAGGGCACGAAGCGCAAGGTGCGCTGGCGTTCGGTCTGCGCCAGGGCCGGGCCCGCGAGGGCCGTCGCCGCGCCGGCGGCGAGGAAGGTTCGACGGTACATGGTTCAGTTCCTCGTCCCAGGGGCGTGCAGCGTGGCGGCGGCGGCCTGCAGCGCGTCGGCGATGCGGTTGGCGCGGCGGCGCAGCGCGACGCGCGCCATACGGGCCTCGTCAGGCGCCGAGCCGGCCAGGCCGAGTGCGAGGGCAAGGCCCGGCAGCATGCGGCTGGCACGGCCGAAGTCGTAGTCATGGTTGCTGCGGGCGTGATGCAGCACCGGGTTGAGCAGCCGCGTGACGCGCAGCAGCAGCCCATTGCGCGCCGCGGCATCGGCCACCGGCTGGCTGGCCAGCGCCGCGGCTGCCGCACGGACCTCATCTGCCAGGCTCCGGAGCAAAGGTATCTCGGTCAGGTCGGGTGCGGCCTCGGCGTATTCGCGCAGGCTGGCGAGCACGTCGTCCAGCATGGCGACCAGGTCGAGCGGCAGGGTCTCGGCGGCGGTCAGTTCGCTCAGCAGGTTGTGGTGGATCAGCGCATCGGTCGCGAGCACCGCCGGATCGCAGCGGTCCGGCGTGTCCTCCTCGGTCTGCCACCACCAAGCGAGGCCGCTGCCCGGCATGTGCTCGGCACTCGACGCCGGCAGGAAGGCGCTGACCTGCAGGCTCGACACGCCGATGCCGCAGAAGCTCTGGTCCGAGTTCCGCGCGCTGCGCGTCGCCGGCACGTATTTGTCCTGGCGGCGCAGGGCGTGCGCGACGAAGTCCTTCTCGGAATCAGGCATTGGGCCCACCGTTGCCTCCAGCACGTCGGCGGCGAATCCGTGCAGTTCCGCTGTGGTGTTGCGCAGCGCCTTGGTGGTACCGCCGCGCACGCCGACGATGTCCACATTGAAGTACGCGATGGCGCGGTCGCGCAGTTCTGCCCAGTGGTGATCCGCGTACCAGGAGGAGCCGGCGTAGCCGCCCTGCTCATGCCCGGTCCAGAAGGCGAAGCGGATGCCGTGCCGGCGCCGCGGCGCCGCGGCGAAGAGGCGCGCCAGCTCGATCAGCATGACGACGGCGGCGAGGTTATCCGTCGCCCCTGCGCCCCAGGTGCAGTAATGCGCGCCGAGCATCACGAAATGCGGTGTCTCGCCGGGGATTTCGGCGACCGGCATGCGGACCGGCCGCCATTCGCGCTGCGCTTCCGCCACCAGCCGGATCTCAGTGCCGGGATGGGCGCGCAGCAGGGCGCCGTCCTCCTGCGCCACCTGCACCACGGGGATCGCCGGCAGCATCGCGACCTCGGCCGCGCTGGTTGGCGCGCCCCAGATCGGCGAGGTCTGCACGTAGTGCCGTTCAGGCCCGTGCGAGATGGCGACGACACCCACCGCGCCGGCACGCTGTGCGGCCATGACCGCGTCATAGCGCGGCAGGCCTTCGATCAACGCGATGCGGCCGGCGAGCGCGGTGCCTTCGGCGATCGGCGCGGCGACGCCTTCGGGCGGCGTGCCGGCGGCCATGCCGACGCCGGTCGCCGCGATCTCGCGCGGGGCCGCGCCGAACAGCGTCACGCCGGATCGCGCCGGCCAGCCGATGAAGGCGTCGAATTCATGCACCTGGTGCGCGACGCCAGCGGCGGCGAGTTCCCGCGTGATGATGGCGCAGGCCGCGGTCTCCGCGGGGGATCCGGGCAGCTTGCGGCCGAAGGCGCAGAGTTCGGTCAGCAGCGCATGCATCCGCTCCGCGGAAATGCCGGCGGCGGCAGGATCGGTCGGCAGGGTGCGCGTCATTCCGCGGCTTCCCGCGCCGCCTGAGGCGCCAGGGTGTAGCGGGTGAAGCTGGGGTTCAGCGCCGGCAGCGGCGCGATCTCCATCACGCCTTCGCCCGGGCGCATCAGGATCATCGCCACCGTGGCCGAGAGATTACCGCCAAGATTCATCCGCGGCGGCCGGCACACCGACCAGGGCGTCTGCCAATCGTCGAAGAAGGCGTCGCGCAGATCGTCCATCGTCAGGCCGCCTTGCTTCGCCGCCAGCGCCGCGCGCACGCGGCGGTCGCGATAGACGCTGTCCGGGGTGCTGAGCAGGCCGGTGTCCTTCAACTTGGACAGCGCGACGGGGCTCTGCCAGTGGTTTGCATGGACGATCACCCCGCCTTCGGGTTGCACCAGGAAGGATTCATCAGGCGCGCATTCGATGTCGATGCCGAAGCCGCTGGCATGGCTCAGCATCAGGTTGTTGGAGCCGGATTTCGGCGTGCCATAGAGAATGCGGAAGGCCAGCGCGACCTGCTCCTGCTCCAGCGCCTTGCGCCGCAGCAGCGACAGCGGCACGCCTTCCTGCGTGTAGTCGCGGTCGCTCTCAAGGTAGTTCGCGGTGATGGCGATGCCGGCCGCGTTCATGCCGCAGCGCGCCAGCCCGCCGGCCTCGACGAAGGTCAACACGTCCGGCCCGTCATCGCGGCGGATGCGCAGCACCACGCCGGTCTCGGCGCATTCGCTCTTCCAATCCCAGTTCTGGCCGTGGATCAGCGTACCATCGGCGCTGGCCTCCGGCAGGATGATGGCGCCGGTGCAGCCGTCCGGGTCGCGGCGCTCGGCTTCCAGGGCTTCGGCGCGCTTGGCGAGTTGCAGCACCTCGGTGCGGCAGTTGACCAGGACGATGTCCTCGAAGGCGACGTCGGCGCCCTCGGCGATGCCGCGCATCTCGGCGACGAAATCCGGCTCGAAGGCCTCGATACGGGGGACAAAGGCGCGGGCCATGGCGCGCACCGCGCCGGCATCGCGCCCCTGGCCGGCGAGCTGCACGCCGTAATGCGCCAGCGACTTGTGCACCCGTGCCTTGGCCATGCGACCATAGGCGCGCCCGCGGGACTCCGGCGTGCCGGCCAGTTCGATCAGGGGGAAGGGTTCGATCGGGGTGGACGACATGCCGCTTGCCTCTTCCAAAGATGGATTATGGTGACACATAAGGCATTGCATGGCCAATCCCCTCCCACCTGACGCGACTGACATCCCACTCCTGCACCGCGCGTTGGCGCGCGACATCCTGCAGGCGCTCCGAGAGCGCGGCGCGCGCGCGGGGGAACGGCTGTCGCGCCTCGCTTTGGCCAAGGAGTTCGGCGTCTCCCGCACGCCGGTCGCCGGCGCGGTGGCGCTGCTCGAGGCTCTGGGGGTGGTGGAGACCGACGGCCGCACCGTGCTGCTGCGCGACCCGGGCTTCGACCTCGGGCGTCTCGCCGTGGCGCCCGAGGACGGCAGCGACGCCGTGGCGGCCCTGATCGTGACCCTGGCGCGGGACCGCCGCTCCGGCGAACTGCCCGAGGACGTGTCGGAACGTCTGCTCCAATCCCGCTATGGGGTCGGGCGGGCAGTGTTGGCGGCGGCGCTGCGGCAGCTCGCGGAGGCCGGCGCCGTCAGCCGCAACCGAGGCCATGGCTGGCGTTTCGGGCCGGCCTATGCCTCGGCCGAAGACCGCGCGGCCTCCTACCGCTTCCGCCTGATGATTGAGCCAGCGGGGCTGCTGGAACCCGGCTTCGCCTTGCCCGACGGCTGGGGCGCCGGGATGCGGCGGCTGCACGAACGCTTCCTCAGCCGTGGCTGGAGCGACACCGACATGGTCGCCTTCTTCGAGACCAACGCCGCCTTCCATCGTGGCCTCGCGGAGGCCTCCGGCAACCGCTTCCTGGTGCAGGCGATGGAGCAACAGAACCAGCTCCGCCGCTTCTCTAACTACGACTGGCAAAGCGGCGCGGAGCGCGTGCGCGTTTCCGCCGCCGACCATCTCGGCATCCTCGACGCGCTGGAAGCTGGCGACCGCGAGGAAGCGGCAGAGCGCATGCATCGCCACCTTGCCGGCACCGCGGCGCTGCCGTGGCGCGCCCGCCCGCCGCAGGGCGGATGACGACCATATTGCACTTTGCGTCCTGATAGTGCATCCACGCTCCCACATCGGGAGATGTGCCTTGGAAGATTCTTCATCGCGCGGTCCGGCCGCGACCAAGCCTGACTGGCCCGGCGGCGCGGCCTGCGTCGTCTGCGTCACCGTCCATATGGACGGCCCCGCCGTGGAAGTGGGGCGGCGCCAGGTGCCGCTCGGCATCCATAGCCGCGGCCGCTACTCGATCCGCCGCGGCATTCCGCGCCACCTCGAGATCCTGGCGCGCCACAACGTCCCCGCGACCTTCTTCATGTGCGGCTATGACGCGGAGATCGTCCCCGGCCTGATGCGGGAGGTCCACACCGCCGGCCACGAAATCGCCGCTCATGGCTATGTCCATGAGGGCTGGGACCTCGGCGCCGAGGAACCGGAACTGCTCGAGCGCACCCACCGCATCCTGTCGGATTGCGTCGGCGAGGCGCCGGTCGGCTGGTGTTCCCCCTCCGGCCGCAAGAGTGCGCTGACCCTGCCGGTGCTGCGCCAGCTCGGCTACGTCTACGACGCCTCAGAGAAGGATGACGACGTCCCCTACCTTGCCACCATCGACGGCGCGGTGAGCGAGGAGATGGTCATCCTGCCCAACAACACCGTCTCGCTCGACGATGTGCCGGCGTATCGCGAGGGGCAGGCGCTGGCGGAGGAGGTGCTGGAGAACTGGATCCAGGAACTCCACGCCATCCATCGCGGTGCGGGGTATCTGCACCTCACCTACCATCCGCGGTCCGGCTTCGGCAGCGGCGGGCCGGCGCGCGCGTCGATCGTCGACCGCTTCCTGTGCCAGGCGGCCGCCGTGCCCGGCCTGCGCTTCATGACGCTACGCGACCTCGCCGCGCATTGCCTCGCTGATCCGGGAGCCTGGCGCCGATGAACCGCATTGTCGCCCTGACCGTCAATGTCCACGGCCTGGGGCCGGAGGCGGCGACGGAACCCGCCTCCGCGCTCTACGGCCGTTTCGCGCATGGCGGCTACGCCTATCACCGCGGGCTGGCGCGGCTGCTTGATGCGCTGCGTGCGGCGGGGGTGCCGGCGACATTCTTCTGGCCGTCCTCGGAAGCCGCGCGCTGCCCGGCGCTGCTAGAGCGCTGCCTCGCCGATGGCCACGAGGTCGCCGCCCATGGCCGCGCCTTCGAGGACCACATGACACTCGGCGCCGCGGAGGAAGCCGCCATCCTGGAGGAAGCGCACGATGCCCTGACGGCGTGCTGCGGCACCGCGCCGCTCGGCTTCCGCGCACCGACTGGCACCCTGGCTGCGTCGACCTTCGGCACGTTGCATCGCCTCGGTTACCGCTACGACAGCAGCAATGTCGATGACGACGCGCCTTACGCGCTCGCCGCCGATGGTGCGCCGGGCATGGTCGAGCTGCCGCTTAGCGAGGGTCTGACCGACGCCACGCATTTCGGTCGTCGCCTGACTCAGTCCCGCGCCGAAGCTTTCCTGACCGAAGAACTCGACGCGCTGTTGCCGGCCGATGGCTTCGCCTGCATCACGTTGCATCCGCGTGGCGACCTCGGCCTGGCGCGGGAAGCGCGGATCCCCATCCTGCTGCGTCTACTCGACCGCGCGCGCGCCGTGCACGGCGCCGAATTTCGCCTCTGCCGCGACATCGCCGCCGCCGCGTTCCGGCCGGATGGCAGAGTCACCTGGAACGGGAAGCTCCGCCCATGACCCATCACCTCATCACGCGTCGGTTGGCTCTCGGCGGCGCACTCGCTCTGCCGGCGCTGAACCTGAAGGCCCAGGCCACGCTGCCCGACCGGCCGATCCGCCTGATCTGCCCCTGGACGCCGGGCGGCACCACGGACACCTATCTGCGCGGCATCGCGCCGATCGTCTCGCGCCATCTCGGCCAGGCGCTGATCGTGGAGAATCGCGCCGGCGCCTCCGGCGCGGTGGCGATGGCCTGGCTGAAGACGCAGCGGCCGGATGGCACGGTGATCGCCGGGGTTACTGATGCCTCCTTCCGTATCGCCCTGGTCCAGCAGGTGCAGTACGACCCGCGCACCGATTTCAGCTTCATCGCCGCTACCGGCACACTGAACTTCGGCTGGGCCGTGCTGAAAGACAGCCCGATCCGGGACCTGCGCGACATGGTGGAGCGCGCCCGCGCGCAGCCGGAGGGCATCACCTTCGCCGGCGGCGGCACGCCGACCAACCCGCCCTTCGGCATGCGTCTGCTGGAATACCGCACCGGCACGAAGTTCCTCTTCGTACCCTTCGCAGGCGGCGGGCAGATGATCAATGCCGTGATGTCGCGCGATGTGGACCTGGTGTTCGACGCGCTCGGCGCGCTGGCCGGGGTGATCGACGGCGGCACCTTCCGCGCCCTGGCGGTGGCGGCCGAGGAGCGCTTCCCCCGCTGGCCCGAGGTACCGACCGCGAAGGAGCAGGGCTTCGACGTCGCCGTCGACCTGCCCTGCGGCTTCATCGCGCCGCGCGGCATGGCGCCCGAGCTGGTGCGGGTGTTCGAGGCCGCCTTCCGCAAGGCCACCGAGGACCCCGAACATGTCACCTTGCTCGGTCGGCTCAATCTCGGGCCATTCTGGCGCGATGCCGCGGCCTATGAGACGCATGTGCGCGGCAGCCTCGACAGCCTGCCGGCGATCTACCGCGCCATCGGCATGCTGCCATCCTGAGGGAGACGACGATGCAACAGGGCATGATCGGCCGCCGCTGGCTCACCCGCGCGGTGCTCGGCGGCACCGCGGCGGCGCAGGCGCCGGGCTGGCTCTCCGCTGCGTTGGCCCAGGGCGCGGGCGCGGACGGGCTGCTGCGCGTCGGCATGGCGGCGCCGAACACCACGCTCGATCCGCATCTGCAGAGCAACGCGCCGAACAATGCGGTGGCGAGCCACATCTTCGACGCGCTGGTGACGAATGACGCGGCGTCGCGCTCCACGCCGGGCCTCGCGGAATCCTGGCGACTGATCGACGACACGCATTGGGAATTCCGCCTGCGCCGCGACGCACGCTTCAGCGATGGCGCACCCTTCACGCCGGCGGACGCGATCGCCTCCCTCCGCCGCGCCAACGAGCTGCCGAGCACGGCTTCCTTCCGCACCTACACGCGCAGCATCAAGGCGATGTCCGTGCAGGGGTCCGACACGCTGATCATCGAGACGGATGGGCCTGATCCGCTGCTGCTCAATTCGCTGAGCCGCATTCGCATGATTGCCGCGCGCCATGCGGGCGCCACGACGGCCGAGTTCAACAGCGGCGCCGCGGCGATCGGCACCGGCGCCCTGGTGCTGCGGGAGAACACGCCGGGCAGTGTGATCCGGCTCGGTCGGCACGAGGGCTGGTGGGGGCCGCGCCTGCCCTGGTCCGAGGTCGCGCTCCGCGTCGTCACCGATGACGGCGCGCGGCTGGCCGCGCTGCTCTCCGGCGATCTCGACATCATCGAGGCGCTGCCCTCGCAGAGCGGCGCCCGCGTGCGCGCCAATCCCCGCTTCCAGGCGATCCGCGGTATCTCCAGCCGCGTCGCCTATCTGGGCTTCGACGTCCACCGCGACGTCACGCCCTTCGCGACCGGCGCCGACGGCCGGCCGCTGGAGCGCAACCCCTTCAAGGATCTTCGGGTGCGCCAGGCGCTGAACCTCGCGATCAGCCGCCAGGCGATGGTCGAGCGCGTGATGGAGGGCGATGCCGTCGCCGCCTCCCAGTTCCTGCCGAAGGGCCAGCCGGGGACTTCCGATCGTCTGGACGTGCCCGCCTTCGACCCGGCCCGGGCGCGCGCCTTGCTCGCCGAGGCAGGCTATCCGCAGGGCTTCCGGCTGACCCTGCACGGGCCGAACGACCGCTACATCAACGATGCCAAGATCGTGCAGGCCGTGGCGCAGATGTTCACCCGCATCGGCATCGAGACGCGCGCCGAGGTGATGCCCTGGGCGACCTATGCCTCGCGCAACCCGCGCGGCGAGTTCAGCATCTTCCTCTCTGCCTGGGGCGTGAACACGGGCGAGACCTCGAACCCGCTGAAGGCGATTTGCGCCACCTATGACCGCAATGCCGGCATGGGCGCCTCCAATGCCGGGCGCTATTCCAACGCGGAGCTCGACCGCCTGCTGCAGCAGGCACTACGGACGATGGATGATGCGCGCCGCAATGCGATGCTCGCGGAAGCGAGCCGCATCGCCTTCGAGGATGTCGCCATCATCCCGCTGCACCACGAGGTTTCCGTTTGGGCCGCGCGGCGCGGCATCACCTACGAGACGCGCAACGACCAATACACCCTCGCCATGGGCGTGGGCCGGAGCTGACGCATGACCGACGCGCCCCCCACCATCGAGGCGACCACCCGCGCGCGGGCCCTCTACGACCTCGGCCCCACGGCGATCTTCGCCAGCAAGGCGGACCCGCGCTTCCACTACTGCCTTTATGTGCCGCCATCGGTCGGGCACCGGGCGAAGGTCGATCTGCTGGTCGCGGTGCATGGCACGACGCGGACGTCGTTCCTGGAGTTCCGTGATGGCTTCTCGGAATTCGGCCGGTGGAACGATTGCGCGGTGCTTTGCCCGGTCTTTCCGGTGGGCGCGCGCGGGGATGGCGCGCGGTCCGGCTACAAGTACATGGCGGAGGGCGATATCCGCTACGACCTCGTGCTGCTCGATATGGTGGCAGAAGTGGCGGCGAAGTATGAGCAGGACTGGTCGCGTTTTGCCGTCTTCGGCTATTCGGGCGGCGGGCATTTCGCACACCGCATGGCGATCCTGCATCCGGACAGGCTCTGGGCAGCGAGCATCGGTGCGCCGGGCTCGGTGACGCTGCTCGACCCGACGCGCGACTGGTGGGTTGGCGTCCGCGACCTCCAGGCGCGCTTCGGCGTGACTTTCGACGCCAAGGCGCTGGCGCGGGTGCCGGTGCAGATGCTGGTGGGCGATGCCGACCTCGAAACCTGGGAGATCACACACCAGCCGGGCAGCACCTACTGGATGGAAGGTGCCAACGATGCCGGCCGCACGCGGCCGGAGCGGCTGCAGGCGCTGGCGGACTCCTTCCGCGCCGCGGGCGTGACGGTGCAGCTCGATATCGTGCCGGGTGTCTCGCATGACCGCATGAAGGTGCTCGGCCGGGTGAAGGAATTCCTTGCCGGCGTGCTGGTCGAAAAGCGGCGGGGCTGACATGCCCGGCATGATCGTCGCGCCGCAGCCCGAGGCCGTCGAGGCGGGCGCTCTGGTGCTGCAGCGCGGCGGCAACGCCGTCGATGCCGCCATCGCCTGCGCCTTCGTGCAGGGCGTGGTGGACCCGCTGATGTGCGGCATCGGCGGCTTCGGTTCCATGCAGGTGTTCATGCCGAAGCGCGGCGTGCACCAGGTGCTGGAATTCTATGCTCGCGCACCGCTCGCCGCCCGGCCCGACATGTGGCTGGACAAGCTGCGCGGCCAGTCGCGCGATGGCTTCGCCTTCCTGCTGGTCGACGGCATCAGCGAACAGGGGCATCTTGCGGTCTGCACGCCCGGCAGCGTCGCGGGCTATGCCGAGGCGCTGTCGCGCTGGGGAACGCTTGACTGGGCCGATACCATCGCGCCGGCCATCGCCGAGGCGAAGCGCGGCGTGACGGTGCGCCCGCACATGCATTGGTTCTGGTCGCAGGACCAGCAGGCGAGTGGCCAGGTCAACACGGCGGACAAGTTGCGGCTGACGGCGACGGGCCGCGCGCTCTACTTCCGCCCGGACGGGGCGTTGAAACGACCTGGCGACGTGCTGCACAACGCCGACCTGGTGCGCACGCTGGAGCGCCTGTCCCGGGGCGGGCCGGAGCTTTTCTACCGCGGTCAGCTGGCCGAGGAGGCTGCAGCGGACTTCGCCGCCCAGGGCGGCCTGATCACGCAGGACGACTTCGCGGCCTATCGTCCCTCCCTCGCCGAGCCGATTTGGGGCAGCTACCGCGGGCACCGCATCGCCACCAATCCGCCGCCATCGAGCGGGCTGTCGATGCTGGAACTGCTGCACATCCTGGAAGGCTTCGACCTCGCCGCGCTCGGCCACAACAGCGCCGGGCATGTCCGCCTGCTGGCGGAGGCGATGAAGCGCATGACGCTCGACAAGGACGCGCATATGGGCGATCCGGCCTATGTCGAGGTGCCGGTCGAGCGGTTGATCTCGAAGACGCATGCCGAAGGGCATGCCGCCTCGATCCGGGCCGGGGAACGCGCGACCGTGAAGCGCCTCGACCGGTCGGAGCGCGAGACCACGCACATCTCCGTCGTCGATGCCGAGGGCAATGCGGTGGCGCTGACGCACACGCTGGGCAGCCCCTCCGGTGCCATCACCGAGGGCCTCGGCTTCATCTGGAACGGCACGATGAGCCGCTTCGATCCGCGCCCAGGCCGCGCGGGGTCAATCGCACCGGGCAAGCGGCGCGCCTCCTCTGCCGCGCCGAGCATCGTGTTCCGCGACGACCAACCCTGCATCGTCATCGGTGCGCCGGGCGGGTCCTACATCGCGCCCGCCATCGCGCAGGGCATCATGAACGTCATCGATTTCGGCATGCCGATGGCCGAGGCGGTGGCGGCACCGCGCGTCATGGGCGTGTCCGACGCCATCGACGTGTCCAACCGCGTGCCGCGCTATGTCACCGATGCGCTGGAGGCCGAGGGCTATGCGGTCAAGCGAAGCTGGATGAGCTACGCCTTCGCCGCGCTGCACGGCATCCGGATGACCGGCAGCCGGCTGGAAGGCGGGGCGGATCCGCAGCGGGACGGCATGGCGCTGCTGGTGCCGTAGCGTCGCGCGTCGTCATGCCTCGCCGCCCGGCATTGCCGACTGCACCATGGCGAGGAACTGCGCGGCCAGGACGGACATGGGCCGCTCGGGCGGTGCCAGGACCTGTACGGGGAAGTCGATCCTCGGCCGCAGCGCGACGGCGATCGCGCGCCCCGCGTAGCGCTGGGCGGTGACGGCATCGACGATGGTGAAGCCGAGGCCTTCGGCGACCATCTCGCAGGCAGCCGCGGCACTCTGCGTCTCCGCCACCGACACCGGCGCGACGCCGTGCCGTTCGAACATCTCATCCACCAGGTCGCGCAGCCGGTACTGACGACCGAGCGAGACCTGCGGTTCGCCCTCCAACTCCCGCAGTTCCACCGCGCGGCGGCGGGCGAGGCGGTGGCGGGGTGGGAGCACCAGCACGCCGTGCAGCGGAATGGGCGGCGCGGCCTCGATCGCGTTGCCGGCGGAGACGGCGTTGGCGAAGCCGAGATCCACCTGGCCCGATTGCACTAGCTCATGCACCTCGAGCGAGCTGGCGACCGTCATCGCCACATGCAGCCCCTCGGATTGCCGGGCGAAGCGGGCGAGCAGTCGCGGCACGAAGGCGATGCCGAGCGAGGGCATCGCCGCCACGCGCAATTCGCCGAGCCCAGCGCCGCGCATGTTGCTCGCCAGCCGGTCCACCTGCCGCGCGGCGGCGAAGAGGCGCGTGACTTCCTGCTCGAAGCGCCGAGCCTCATGGGTCGGCACCAGGCGGCGCCGGCGGCGGTCGAACAGACCGAGACCCGTCTCGTCCTCCAGTGCGCGTAGAAGCTTGGTCACGGCGGGTTGCGTCAGGAGCAGGGATTCCGCGGCGCGGCTCACCGAGCCGAGCTGCATGACGGCGGTGAAGGCCTGGAGCTGGTGGTAACGGCGAGGGGTCACGGTTCGGCAACCCAAAGGAATGAAACAGGGACTATTATGAATTTGTGTCAGGTGAGGCGCCAGGGCCAAGTTCCCGGCCATGGTGCTCTCGGCGCAAGATCCTTCCTCGGCCTCGGGCCGGCATGATGCCATCGTCATCGGCGGCGGGCTGGTCGGCGCGGCCATCGCCTGCGGGCTGGCCGAGCAGGGCCTCGACACGCTGCTGCTGGACGAGGGCGACGTCGCGCACCGTGCCAGCCGCGGCAATTTCGGCCTGATCTGGGTGCAGTCCAAGGGGCTCGGCGCGCCGCACTACCAGCGATGGTCGCGGCGATCGGCGGCGGAGTGGCCGGCGCTCGCCGCTGCGCTGACGGCGCGGACCGGGCTCGACACCGCGCTGGAACAGCCGGGCGGGCTGCATCTCTGCCTCTCGGAGGAGGAGTTTGCCGCCCGCGCGGCGCGGATGGAGCGCATGCGCGCTGAGGCCGGCAATTTCGGCTTCGAGTACCGGATGCTCTCCCGCGCCGAGGTGGCGGAGAAGCTGCCAGGTATTGGCCCCGCCGTGGCGGGGGCGAGCTGGACGCCCTATGACGGCCATGCCGGCGCGCTGACGCTGCTGCGTGCGCTGCATGCTGCCTTCCGCGACCTTGGCGGGACCTACCGGCCAAATGCCGCGGTGGCCGGGCTCGACGCCGCGCCGCATGATTTCCGCGTCACCGCGGGTGGCGCGACGATGAGGGCGCCGCGCCTGGTGCTCGCCGCCGGGCTCGGCAACGCGGTGCTCGCCCCGATGGTCGGCCTCGCCGCGCCGGTGCGGCCGGAGCGTGGGCAGATCCTGGTGACGGAACGCACGCAGCGCATCCTGCCCATGCCCACCGTGAATGTGCGCCAGACCGCCGAGGGCTCGCTGCTGATCGGCGAGAGCAAGGAGGATGCGGGCTTCGACAGCACCACGCAGATCCCGTCGGTCATGCGCGACATGGCGAAGCGCGCCGTGCTGGGGATGCCCTGGATCGCGGAGCTGAACATCGTGCGCGCTTGGTCGGCGCTGCGCGTGATGTCGGCTGATGGGCTGCCGATCTACGACCAATCCGAGCGTTTCCCCGGCGCCTTCACCGCCAATTGCCATTCGGGCGTGACGCTCGCCGCGGCGCATGCGCGCATGCTCGCACCGATGATCGTCGCCGGCGCGCTGGCGCCGGAGCTTCTCCCCTTCAGCGCGGATCGGTTCGGTGATGTACGCACAGCGGCCTGAGGCGCGCCCCGCAACGGTGGAGGTGCTGGTAGACGGGCAGACGGTCCGTGTGCCGGCAGGCGCCTCGGCCGCCGCTGCTGTGCTGGTGGCGGGGCTGCCGGCGCTGCGCAGCACGCCGATCGGCGGCGCGCCGCGACTGCCCTATTGCATGATGGGCGTGTGCTTCGACTGCCTCGCCGAGATCGACGGCGTGCCGAACCGCCAAGCCTGCATGGTGACGGTTGCGCCGGGGATGCGCATCGCGCCGCAGCGCGGCGCCCGTATCGCGAGGCCGGGGGCATGAGCGGGCACGACCTTGCCATAGTCGGCGCCGGGCCGGCGGGGATGGCGGCGGCGCTGGAAGGCGTGGCGCTCGGCCTGTCGGTGCTGGTGCTGGACGAGCAGGATGCGCCCGGCGGTCAGGTCTTCCGCGCGGTGGAGAAGGCCGCGGGCGACCCCGCCTTGGCCGGCGACTACGCGACCGAGGGTACGGCGCTGGTGCGCGCCTTCCGGGCCGCGCAGGGCGTGGAGTATCGGCCGGGCACGACGCTGTGGCATGTGGATACGGAGACGCTGCGCCTGTCTCTGCTGCGCGGCGGCGTGGCGGAGGAGGCCGAGGCGTCGCGGCTGCTGCTCGCCACCGGCGCGCAGGAACGGCCGGTGCCGATACCGGGCTGGACGCTGCCCGGCGTGATGGGCGCCGGGGCTGCACAGATCCTGCTGAAGACCGCGGGCGCGGTGCCCGCCGGGCCGGTGGTGATCGCGGGCCAGGGGCCGCTCTGCTGGCTGATTGCCGTGCAGTTGCTGCGCGCGGGCGCCGGGCCGGTGACGCTGCTGGAGACCACGCGCGTGAGTGTCGCGACGGCGGCGCTGCAGGCCGGCGGCCTCTGGGCTGGGCGCAGGCTGCTGCTGAAGGGGCTTGCCCTGATGCGCGAGGCGCGGGCGCGCGGGCTGCGCGTGGTGCGCAAGGTGCGCGGGCTTCAGGCGCTGGGCGAAGGGCGCGTCGAGCATGTGCGCTGGGAGAACGACTGCATCCCCTGCGGCACGCTGCTGCTGCATGAGGGCGTGATTCCCTCCACCCATGTCACGCGTGCTCTCGGGCTGGACCATCGCTGGGATGCGGCGCAGTTCTGCTGGCGGCCGGCTCTGGATGGCTGGGGAGCGACCAGCCACGACGCGATCGCGGTTGCCGGTGACGGCGGTGGTATCGGTGGCTGGGAAGTCGCGGTGGCGACGGGCCGGCTGGCGGCACTGGATGCGGCATGCCGGCTCGGCCGGATCGATGCGGCGGAACGCAACCGGCGTGCCATACCGCGTCGCGCGGCGCTGGGCCGGGCCGTGGCGCTGCGGCCGTTCCTCGACGGGCTCTACGCGCCGGCGCCGGAAGTGCTGGCACCGTCCGCCGACGACACGGTGGTCTGCCGCTGTGAGGAGATCACCGCCGGCCAAGTGCGCGCGGCGGCGCGGCTTGGCGCGACCGGGCCGAACCAGGCCAAGGCCTATCTGCGCACCGGCATGGGGCCATGCCAGGGGCGGATGTGCGGCACCACCGTCGCGGCGCTGATCGCGGCGGAGCGCGGCATCACGATCGAACAGGCCGGCGTCTTGCGGCCGCGTGCGCCGTTCAAGCCGCTGACCGTCGGCGCGCTGGCCGGCCTGGCCAAGGACGATACTGCGTGAGCGATGTGCCGATCATTGGCCGAAGCGGCGCCGTGTACGGCCTCCGCCACAACGCCGCCCAACCCTTTCCCTCCGACGACGCGGCGCTGCCGCAGTCCGCGGACTGACACCGATGACGAAGGACACCCCTGCCATGATCGCACGCCACCACCGCACGCCCATCATGCATCGTGTCGTCGAGCATGGCGGGTTGCTCTACCTCGGCGGCATGGTCGCCGAGGACAAGTCGCTTCCGATGAACGGCCAGACGGCGCAGGCCCTGGTGCGCATCGGCGCGCTGCTCGAACAGCATGGCAGCGACAGGTCCAAGGTGCTGTCGGCCACGATCTTCGTCACCGACCTCCAGCAGAAGGACGCGATGAACGAGGCCTGGACCGAGTTCTTCGACCCCGAGGAGTTGCCGACCCGCGCGACGGTTGGTGTCGCCGAACTCGGCCCGGGCACGTTGGTCGAGATCGTCGTCACGGCGGCGCGCTGACCATGTATCGCATCGGCTTCGACGTCGGCGGCACCTTCACCGACTTCACGGTGCATGACGTGCGGGACGGCAGCCTGCGCTACTTCAAGACGCCGTCGACCCCCGCCGATCCGTCCGAAGCGATCGAGGCCGGGCTGCGCGCGCTGTTCGGCGAATTCGGAATCGCAGCGGAGGAGGTCTCCTTCGTCGGTCACGGCACCACCGTCGCGACCAACATGGTGATCGAGCGGCGCGGCGTGCGCACCGGGCTGATCACCACCAAGGGCTTCCGCGACGTGCTCGAGATCGGCCGGCAGACGCGGCCGAGCCTGTACGACTATTCCGTCGCCAACCCGTCGCCGCTGGTTCCGCGCGCGCTGCGCATCGAGGTGGCGGAACGCATCGACGCCGCCGGCGACGAGTTGTTGCCGCTGGACGAGGAAGCGGTCTCTTCCGCAGCGCGCCGGCTGGGCGAGGCGGGAGTAAAGGCCGTGGGCATCTGCTTCCTGCATGCTTATCTGCGTGACGCGCACGAACGCCGTGCCGCCGAGATCGTGCGCGGCATCCTTCCCGAGGCCTATGTCTCCACCTCCTCCGAGGTGCTGCCAGAATTCCGCGAGTACGAGCGCTTTTCAACCACTGTCATCAACGCCTATGTCGGGCCGCGGATGGAGCGTTACCTGGAACGCTTCCTGGCGCGGCTGAACGACCTCGGCGCGACGGTGCCGCCCTACACCATCCATTCGAATGGCGGGCTGATGTCGGTGGAGACGGTGCGCGCCTTTCCGGTGCGCACCTGCCTCTCCGGTCCGGCAGCAGGCGTGGTCGGTGCCGCGGAAGTGGCGCGCGCGGCGGGCTTCCCGGATGTAGTGACCTATGACGTCGGCGGCACAAGCACCGACGTCTCGCTGATCGCCAATGGCCGCCCGGCCTTCGCCACAAGCCGTCTGGTGGCGGATTATCCGGTGCGCACGCCGATGGTCGATGTGCATGTCATCGGTGCCGGCGGCGGTTCGATCGCCTGGATCGACGATGCCGGTGCGCTGAAGGTCGGCCCGCACAGCGCCGGCGCCGATCCGGGGCCGGTCGCCTATGGCCAAGGCGGCAAGGAACCGACGCTGACCGATGCCAATATCGTGCTGCACCGGCTCGATCCCGTCTCGCTGCTTGGCGGACGGATGACGGTGCAGGAAGCGGCGGCGCACCAGGCGATCGAAGAGAAGATCGCCAGCCCGCTGGGCCTGACCGTGGAACAGGCCGCACTTGGCATCATCCGCATCGCCGTTTCCAATATGAGCCGCGCGATCCGCGCCGTCTCGACTGAGAAGGGGCATGACCTCGCGAATTTCGCGCTGTTTCCCTTCGGGGGCGCGGGGCCGTTGCATGCCTCGGCCGTCGCGCGGGAATGCGGCATTCGCCGCGTGCTGGTGCCGCAGGAACCAGGGACCATGTGCGCCCGTGGCATCCTGATGTCCGACATCAGCCTCGATTTCGTGCGCAGCGAGGTGGTGCAGGCGACCGAAGAATCCTGGCCCGGCATCATGGAGCGTTTCGCCAGCATGGAGGCGCAGGGCCGCGACTGGCTTGACGCCAGCCAGGTGCCCACGGAGCATCGCACCTTCGCCCGCGTGATCGACGCCCGCTACAAGGGCCAGAACCATGAGGTGCAGGTGACGCTGCCGGATGCCGGCGGCTTCACGCTGGCCGAGTTCCGCGCCGCCTTCACCGTCGCGCATCGGCAGGAATATGGCTACGACGTGCCCGACCGCGTGATCGAGGTGGTGAACTGCCGCCTGAAGGCAGTTGGCGCGGTTGAGCGCCCGGCCACGCCGCCGCAAGGCGCGGCGGCTGCCATGCCTGCGCCGCGCGCCAGCCGCAGCGTGCATTTCGACGAGGGCTGGCGCAACACGCCGATCTTCGACCGCGTCGCGCTGGGCGCCGGGCTGCGTATCCCAGGTCCCGCCATCATCGACGAAATGTCCTCCACCACCGTGGTCGAGCCCGGCCAGTCCGTCACCATGGATGCGGCGGGCAACCTGATCCTGGAGATCGCCGCATGAACGCCATGCCATCCCTCTCCGATCCCATCGCGATGGAGGTGTTCAGCAACCGGCTGCTCTCCATCACCGAGGATATGGGCAATACGCTCATTCGCTCCTCCTTCTCGACCAACATCAAGGAGCGGAAGGACTGCTCGGTCGGGTTGTTCGACGCGGCCGGCCGGCTGGTCGCGCAGGCATCCCACATCCCGCTGCATCTCGGTTCCCTGATGGGGTCGGTGAAAGCGGTGCTGCAGGCCTGTCCGATCGAGCGCATGCGCGAAGGCGACGCCTTCGTCTGCAACGACCCCTTCCTCGCCGGGGGTACGCATACGCCTGATATCGCCGTGGTGACGCCGGTCTTCATCGAGGGCGAGCCGCGCTACATCGCCGCTAATGTCGGCCATCATTCGGATGTCGGCGGGCCGACGCCGGGATCGATCTCCGGCGGCGCCACCTCGATCTTCGCCGAAGGGCTGCGCATTCCGGTGACGCGACTCGTCCGCGCCGGGGAACTCGACGACGGCCTGCTGAACCTGATCGCGCAGAACTCGCGCGAGCCGGAGGAGCGGGCGCTCGACCTCAAGGTGCAGATCGCCTCGAACGAGCGCGGCGCGCGGCTGGTGCAGGGCCTGGTGCAGCAGATGGGCCTGGCGGCGGTGATCGCCGCGACGGACGACCTGCTCGCCTATACCGCGCGTCGCCTGCGCAACCGCATCCGCGACATGGCTGATGGCAGCGCCCAGTCCAGCGCGTGGCTCGACGATGACGGCGTCGGCGGCGACCCCGTGCCGATCATCGCGCGGGTAACGGTGGAAGGCGAGACGCTGGTGGTCGATTTCGCCGGTTCCGCCCCGCAGGCGCGCGGTGCGATGAACGTCGCCGAAAGCGCGCTGCGCGCGACGGTCTACTACGCGGTGAAAACACTGCTCGACCCGGGCCTGCTGCCGAACCAGGGCATGGCCAGTTGCATTGAGATCCGCGCGCCGGAAGGCAGCATCGTCAATCCGCGCTTTCCCGCGGCGACCGGTGCACGTTCCATCACCTGCAACAAGATCGCCCGCGCCCTGTTCGGTGCCTTCGCGGAATTGCTGCCGCCGGAACGCGCCATGGCGGCGAGCCTCGACAGCGTGCCGGTCATCATCTTCTCGGGTGAGCGGCGGCTGCAGGACGGCACCTTCGTCTATCTCGAATCCATGGGTGGTGGGGTCGGCGCGCGGCACAACGCGGACGGCATGGACGGCGTGCATGTGCATGTCACCAACACCTCCAACCTGCCGGCCGAGGCGCTGGAGAACGAGTACGCGCTGCTGGTCGATGAATACGCGCTGGTGGAAGGCTCCGGCGGCGCCGGGCGGCATCGCGGCGGCATGGGTATCGCCCGGCAGATCCGCGCGACGCGGGACGGCGTGATCTTCTCCGCGCGTTCGGATGGGCATCGCGCCGGTGCGCCGGGGCTGTTCGGCGGGTTGCCTGGCGGGACGGCGCGGCTGTTGCGCAACCCCGGCACGCCGCAGGAGGAGGAACTCTCCTCCAAGGCCGCCAACCTGGTGCTGAAGGCCGGCGAGAGCGTGCGGCTGGAAACGCCGGGTGGCGGCGGCTTCGGCGCGCCAGCGGAACGTGACCCACGGGCCCTCGCCATCGACATCGCCGATGGCCGCTTCACGATCGAGGCGGCGCGGCGCGACTACGGCGCGCCGCTGGTCGTCCGCGCGACGGCCGAAGACTGACGGATGCAGGGCAGAGCGGCCCGGCAGAGGCCGCCGCCCGGGAGTGCCACGGAACAGGCCCCGGACTGATTCATGCAAGGAGCACTGGGATGATTGCCCGACGACATCTTCTGGCCGCGGCGGCTGCGACGCCGCTCGGCCTCGCCCGCCCAACGCTGTTGCGCGCGCAGACCTTTCCCGCGCGCCCCATCCGCGTGGTGGTACCCTTTTCGGCCGGCGGCGGCACGGATGTGCTGACTCGCATCCTGGCGCGCGGCATGACGGAGAAGCTCGGCCAGCAGGTGGTGATCGAGAACCGCACCGGCGCGGGCGGCAACCTCGCGATGGAGAACGTCGTCCGCTCGCCGGCCGACGGTTACAGCCTGCTGATGGGGACGAACGGCGCCGTCGCGGTGAACCGGCACCTCTATCGCAGCATGGGCTTCGATCCGCTGACCGATCTCGCGCCGGTCAGTCTGGCCTTCCGCATCGAACATCTCATGGCGGTCTCGGCCGGTCTGCAGGCGCAGTCGGTGGCGGAGGTGGTGGCGTTGGCCAAGGCGGAACCTGGCGCGCTGACCTTTGGCTCCGGCGGCAGTGGCTCGATGATCCATTTGGCCGGCGAACTGTTCCGCATCAGGACTGGCGTCGACATCGTGCATGTGCCGTATCGTGGTGGTGGTCCGGCCATGAACGACCTGGTGGCGGGCAACATCTCGATGATGTTCGATAGCCTGCCATCGGCCGAGCCGCATGTGCGCGGCGGCCGGGTGCGGGCTCTCGCGGTATGCGGCCGGCAGCGCCATCCGCTGATGCCCGAACTGCCGACCATGGAGGAGGCGGGGGTGGCGAACTACTCGGCGGGCTCGACCGGCGGCCTCTTCGCACCGCGCGGGACGCCGCCTGAGATCGTCGCTCGCCTGAATGCCGCGGTGACGGAACTTGCGGCGAATGATGCCTTCCGGGAGCAGCTTGGGCGGTCCGGCGGCGACGCTGCGACGTCCTCTCCCGAGGAGCTTGCCGTCATGATGCGGCAGGAAAGCGAACAATGGGGGCAGGTGGTCAGCGCCGCGGCGCTGACGGCGAACTGAAAGGGCGGGACGGCTCCGCTTCCGTGCGCGGTCGGGTCGGCGGCATGAGGGGCTCCCGACCGTCGCGCGGGCCATTTCTGTTCTTCCTGAATCTGTCGGAAATTCCGTATGTGGCCGCGTCGACTACGCCGCCATCTGGCCAACGATGATGAGGGCCGGCCGGTCCGGCCACCCCTGGACGGACGGCTGAACGGCACACCCAAGGGGCCACCCTCGACTGCTGCCACGAGAAGCTCCGCGTCCAACTAGGGCCGATGCCTCACGCGTCTGAAGGGCCTCGGACACGCTGCAGCAGCAGGCACCGAAAGCCAACCTTATCTAGAGGGCCGCGGGTAGAACTGTAGTGTGGAATTGGCGCAGGTGCTACCAGCGCGGCTCCGGCTCGTAGGCAAGCTTCTGCAGCACTTTGTTCGCGTCGCCACGCGCGAGATAGGTTCCCAACAGCGCACCTTGGTCTTCGAATAGGGTGATTCGATATAGCTTCCCGCGCTTGTCATTGTGACCTGGGCCCCAACTCCCCTCCACTCAAAGGTGGAGTCCTGGTTCATCGCCACGCCGACCGTGACGATGTTTCTCGGTTCGGTCGAGCTCCGTTTCTATGTCTCGGCCACGCGCTTCCAGGCCGTCGCGCGCAGCCTGGGTCAAGAATGGCCGAAGGCCGCCGGCGCAGCCGGCGCGCAGCGGCCTTGACGCAAGCGAGCACGGCGGCAGCCTGATCGAGCTGGGCGTCCGGCCGCCCAGCGACGAGTGCGGCCGGACCTCGTTGCAGTCCTGTCGCCATGCCGCCAGCACCACCTGCGCATGCCGCAGTGAGGTGAACAACATCTCGTTCAGGCACTCGTCGCGCAGCTTCCCGTTGAAGCTCTTCACATAGGCGTTCTGCTGCGACTTGCCGGGCGCGAGGTACTTCCAGGCCACGCCGTGCTTCTGCGCCCAGGCCAGGATCGCCATGCTCGTCAGCTCCGTCCCGTTGTCGTTCACCACCGCCTCGGGATGGCTCCGCTCGGCCGCGATCGCGCGAGCCGCCCGCTGGCCGGACAGCGACGTGTCCGCCACCAGCGCCAGATTCTCGCGTGTGCAGTCATCCACCACGCACAGCACCCGGAACCGCCGCGCATCCGACAGCGCGTCAGAGATGAAATCCAGCGACCACCTATGGTTCGGCACCGCCGCCCGCATCAGCGGCGCGTGCGTGCCGAGCGCACGCTTGCGCCCACCACGTCGGCGCACCTGGAGCTTCTCCAGTCGGTACAGCCGCCGCAGCTTCTTGTGGTTCAGCACCGCGCCCTCGCGCGCCAACAGAAACCCAAGCCGGCGATAGCCGAACCGCCGCCGCTCCGACGCCAGGGCCCAAGGGCATGCGCGCACGCGGCATCATCACCGCGCCGCGCCCGATACCGCACCACGCTGCGTTCCGCTCCCAGCACTTGGCACGCCCGACGCTCGTTCACCGCGTGCTCCGCACGCAGATGCGCCACGGCCTTTTGCCGCGCGTCGGGCGTCACCACTTTTTTGAGGTCACGTCCTTCCGCATCGCATTGTCCATCATCGCATCCGCCAGCAGCTTCTTGAGACGCGCGTTCTCCGCCTCCAGCACACGCAGACGCCGCGCCTCGGAGACCGGCAAGCCGCCGTACCGCGCTTTCCACTTGTAGAACGTCGTCGGGCTGATCCCGTGACAACGGCACGCTTCCGCTGTCGCCCCGCCAAACTCCTTCTCACCCAGCACCCCGATGATCTGCTCCTCCGTAAACCTGCTCCGTCGCATCAAATTGCCTCCTCATCAGGAGGACTCTACCCAAAAATGGCGGGATTTTAGGGGCGCAGGTCAATTGCCCTGCAACCCTGGAAATACGCAAGGGGATCTCCAAAGGTCACGACGTGGTGGCGATTGGTAACGAGAATCCCGCCCCACCATCCGGGAATAAACTCCGCGGCCCGGGCGTCTATCCCTCAGCCGGGGCAAGGGCCAGATGGAACCCGGCGGGAGGGCGAGGACGATGAGCGGCATCAGCGACGAGGAATTGCGGGAATTGCTCCCGCATCTCAGGCGCTTCGCGCTCAGCCTGACGCGGGAGCCGGCCGCCGCCGACGACCTTGTGCAGGCCTGCCTCGAGCGCGTGCTGTCGCGCTGGTCCTCCTGGCGCGCCGATGGCAGCCTCCGAGCCTGGATGTTCGCAATTCTCTATCGGCAATTCATCGCCGAACAGCGGCGTGCCCGGCGCTTCTCGCGGCTCGTCGAGCTCTTCACGGGAGCCGAGCGCCGCGCGCCCTCCATTGAGGAGGGCGTGCTCGCTCGCACCGGGCTCGCGGCCATCGACCGTCTGCCGGCCGAGCAGCGCGCACTGCTGCTGCTCGTGAGCGTGGAGGGCCTGAGCTACAAGGAAGCAGCGGAGGCGCTGGATGTGCCGATCGGCACCGTCATGTCCCGCCTGTCGCGCGCCCGTGCCGCCCTCCATCGCGCCATTGAGGGTGAGGAGATGCCGCCATCCCTGAGGGCCCTGTCATGAGCCCGATCATTCCCGACGAGGAGATGCTCCACGCCTATGTGGACGGGCGGCTGGACGCCGAGGCTCGGCGCCGGGTGGAGGCCTTTCTGGCGCGTGACCTGAACTGGGCGGAGAAGGTCGCGGGCTGGAAGCGCGACGCCGAGCGGCTGCGCGCTGCCGCCACGGGATGGGCGCTGATGCCGCCCAATCCGAGGCTGGATCCGACGGGGCTGCGCCGGGCTGGCCGGAAGCGCCGGCAGCGGCGGCTCGCGACCGCCGCGGTGCTTTTGCTGGTGGCCGGGCTCGGCGGCGGTGCCGGCTGGACGGCGCGCGAACGGATGTTCGCGGCCGCGCACCCGCCGATGGCCGACGCGGTCAGCGCCTATCGCGTCTTCGCCACTGCCGGCGCCAACGCCGTGGAGGTGAGCGCCAGTGGCGTGGAGGGCATGCAGGCCTGGCTCGCCCAACATCTCGACCGCGGCGGCGCGCGGCTGCCTGACCTCACCACTTATGGCGTCCGCCTGCTCGGCGGCAGGCTGCTGGCGACCGACGAAGGGCCGGCAGCGATGGTGTTCTTCGAGGACGAGGACGGCCGCCGCATCGCCTTCTTCATGCGGCCGGGCCCGCCCTTCGCGACGGAGACGATTGAGGAGCGGCGCGACGGCGGGCTGCTCGCCCGCTATTGGCACCGGAATGGGTACCGCTTTGCCGTGGTCGCGCCGGCGGATGACGCGCGCGCTGCGGAGATCGCGCGGGTGCTGCGGGTCGGCGGCTGATCCCAGGAACCTCTCGCACGGCCGGGAATAAGCACCGGCCGCCGAGCGTCCGTCATTGATTCCTGACCCTCGCACCAGAGGAGATCCGATGCGATCGCTCCCAATCCCGCGCCGACTTTCGACGCTGCTTCTAGCCGCTGCGCTCGGTGGCCACGCCGCCCATGCGGCGGATCCGCCCGATCCGGCGGAGACCGCCTTCCTTGCCGAGAATGTGGCGGCGATGAACCGCATGATGGACGACATGGCGGTGCAGACGACGGGCGATATCGACCGCGACTTCGTCGCCATGATGATCCCGCACCACCAGGGGGCGATCGACATGGCCCAGGCCGTGTTGCGTTACGGCAGGAACGAGCAGATCCGGCGCATCGCGCAGGAGATCATCGTCGAGCAGCAGCAGGAGATCGTGGCGATGCGCCTCGCCCTCGGCGATCCGCTGCCCGCAGCCGCGCCGGCACCCGACAAGCCGGCCGCGCCGACCCCTGCCCATCATCACCATGGAAGCCACTGACATGACCCGCACGATCCGCCTCGCGCTGCTGCTCGCCTCCACCGCCATGCCGGCCTTCGCCGGCCAGGTTCCCGTCGCCGCCGATGCGCCCGACATCGCGATCAGCCATCGCGACCGGGTCTATGCCGCCGAGCAGTTCTCCAACACCGTCTCGATTATCGACCCCGCCGACAACCGGCTGCTCGGCGTCATCCGGCTGGGCGACCCGGCGCCGGGCAATCTCAGCCCGCTCTATCGCGGCCAGCTTCTGGTGCATGGCATGGGTTTCTCGCCCGACCACCGCACCCTCGCGGTGGTGTCCATCGGCTCCAATTCGGTCAGCTTTATCGACACGGTGACCAATGCGGTGCGGCACGTCACCTATGTCGGCCGGTCCCCGCACGAGGCGTTCTTCACGCCGGACGGCAAGGAGGTCTGGGTGACGGTGCGCGGCGAGAACTACATCTCGGTCATCGACGCTGCCACCTTCGAGGAAACGCGGCGCGTTACTGTGCCGGCCGGGCCGGGCATGGTGATCTTCTCGCCCGACGGCCGGTACGGCTATGTCTGTTCCAGCTTCAATCCGGAAACGGTGGTGATCAACGTTGCCGACCATCAGGTCGTCGACCGCGTGCAGCAGGACAGCCCCTTCTGCCCGAACATCGCGGCGAACCCGGACGGTACCCAGGTCTGGCTGACGCTGAAGGACATCGGCCGCACCATGGTGTTCAACGCGCGGCCGCCCTTCAACGTACTGCATCGGATAGACACCGGCCCGATCACCAACCACGTCAATATTGTCCGCAACGCGAATGGCAGTTTCGCCTACATCACCGTGGGCGGCCGCAACGAGGTGCAGGTCTATCGCACCGACGACTTCTCCCGCGTCGCGACCATCCCCGTCGGCGCGCTGCCGCACGGGCTCTGGCCGTCGGGCGACGGCACCCGCGTCTATGTCGGACTTGAGAATGCCGATGGCATGGCAGTGATCGATACGCTGGCCAACCGGGTGGTGGCGACCGTGCCGATCGGCCAGGCGCCGCAGGCAGTGGCCTATGTGCCGAACGCGGTGCCCGTGGGCGACGGCACAGAGGGGCTGCAGCCGCTCGGCGTCGCGGGACAGGCGGCGCATCTGAGCCTGGCGCCGCATGGCGCGCATTCGGCCGGCGCCGCGCCGACCAGCGTCACGCTGTTCGACCAGGGGCTGATCCAAGTGCTCCAGGCCTCGGTCACCGGGCTCGAGCCACGCCGGCCCTATGTGCTCGCGCTGGCGCCGCGCCGCGATGGTGGCGGCACGATCGAGCCGATCTCGGCCTTCATGACCAACCCGGCGGGCTCGGCGATCGTCAATGCGCTGGGTCCAATCCGGCAGATCGTGGAGGCTGGGCAGGAGGATCTGCGACGCTATCTGGTGATCGTGCCCGGCACTGCCGCCCAGCACGAGGCGCCGGTGCAGGTCCAGTTGCACTGAGGACCGTAATGCGTCGTATCCACCTTGGCATTGCGGTGGCGATGCTCGGCCTCCTCACTGCGGTGCCCGCCTTCGCGCATGCGCGTTTGACGGCTACGGAGCCAGCCGGGGACGCCGCCGTCGCGGTGCTGCCGGACGCCCTGCGGCTGCATGTCCCGGAAGGGTCGGAGCCAGCGTTCAGCGGCCTGCGTGTCACCGCTCCGGATGGCACGGTGCTGGCGACCGGCGCGCCGATCCTCGCGACGGGCGACGCGACGACCCTGGTCTTGCCGCTGCGCGGTTGGCGATCGCGGTAGCTACCGGGTGAATGCTCCCTGGAAGCGCCGGATGAAAGATCCCCGGACCGGCGTGATGGCCCGTCGTGCGCCCGACGCTGTGATGTCGATATTGGCTGTCGCGACGAGCGGCGAGGTTCGGTATGTCCCAGCTAGTCTCCAGCCAGCGTCGACGACCAAAGCGAACAGCCGCCACACCGGATCCCGTTCCACTTTCAGTCTCCGCGGCGGCATAGGGCCGCCGCGACGTCGCGCGTCTGCCGCGCCTCGAGGATCTCGGCGTGCCTTCATGGCACAAATAGCATCGTGACTTGCACCGACACCGTCACCGCCCTCAGATCGAAGGACGCTGTTGGCGAGATGCTCCGTGCCATGACGCGCACGGTGTTGTTGGACCACGATGTAGCGTCGAGTTCGATGAAGCGCGTCGACAGTGTCTGCGCCACGTGGGCGAGGTTACGCGCCCGTCCTCAGCTTTCGTGCGATGATCTTGCCCTCCACGGGTACGATCAGGTCGTAGTGGTCCGCCTGCGTCACATCGACGATCTGCCGAGGACGGAATGCAACGATATTGGTGCCGCCCCGGTGCCGCAGGCTGTCGTAGATGACCCCTGATTGCCCCTCCGCCCGGACAGCCTCACCGAAGGCCTGAGATGCCGCGTAGCTGGTGCTGGAGTAGAGATCGGTGCGACTCTGCTGCTGCCCGCGGATGTCGCGGTAGTCGCTGCCCAGCAGTCGGCAGCTATAGCACCGGAAGGTGCGGCGCTGCTCGGTGCTGGCACGCGCCACTGCCTCACGCCGGAGATGATGCGCCACCTCGGCAATCGCCGTCGTCAGCGCCGCAGCAGCGTACCAGGCGCCGAGGTCGGGCCCATTGAACCGAGACCCCGTCGGCGCAGCATGGAGAAACGACGCCATGACGACGCTGACATTCTTGCTCCCATAGACCCATTCCTCCCGCGGCAGCCGCGCGAGACGCTCGGCGACGAGACGATCATTGGTCCAGCCCTCAAGTTCCATCACCGCCTCGAGGTCGGCCGCGGTCGCGACGTTCTCGAAGGCCGAGATCGGAGGAAACCTCGAGGGAATGAGGCGCCACGCCGGCGACGGCGCTTCGACGGGAGCATCGTCACTCACACGAAGACGATGTCCTCGTCCGATAGCGCCGGCGTCCGATCATCGGCGGCGCTGGGTGCCATGAAGAGCCCGCCGCGTGCCGCGTCGAGGAAGCGCCGCACCAACATCAGCCCGTCCTGGGTCCCGCCTAGGACCAATGCGATGGGTGGCTGGCCACCGAAGGGAAGGGCAGCATGCGGATCGCGCAGCCAGCTAATGCCATCCTGATCCGAGGCGAACAGGATGCGCAGCGCTTTGTGAATGCCGAGCACGGCGGAAATGCGCAGAAGGGTGTCGGTCGGCAGCGTCACGTCCTCGCCATCGCGGGCCGCCCTTACCCATCCGTAATAGGTCGAGCGGGATGGCAGGCCGAGAACCAGGAGCCTCTCTTCCTGCGTCAGGGCCCACAGGTCCGCGATGGCGATGAAAGTGCGCATTGCGGGACCGCTCAGCCGGCGCCGGTTGGCCGAGGTGAATCGGGACGCATCGAGCGGCAGTGGCGCGGTGGCGTGGGTTGGACCGGGAAGGTGAGCGTGGCTCATGGCGTATTCTCCGAATTCGGATTTAATGTCCGAATCTGGACTTGTCAAGATTTCTCTTGCGTCGTGCCAATCATCATACCCCGCTCACCACCGAACAACGGTCGTTGCTCGGCGGTGAACAGATGCGACGGCGCGCGGTTCAGCGCCCCTCGCCTGGCTCGCCGGGCATCCGTCCACGCCTTGAGATCGCAATCCGCAGCAGTTCCGCATCGGTGTGGTCCTCCGAGCGCGTCACACCCGTGACAACCCGGATCGAGCGCATCTCCGCCGAGACGGTGGCCTCCACCTCGTGCTTCTCGCGCCAGCCACCGCACGCCTGCATCCAGAAAATCGCGGCCGCGACGTTGTTCTGATTCGGCGCCATCTGAAACAGCGCCTGCGCACCGGCTGCCAGTGGCAGGCGCTGCCCAAGGACCTGCCGCCGAAGAGCACGGCGTGGGGCTATTTTTCCTGATGGGAATGGGAAGGAACCATCGAACGCATCCATCATGTCCTCTAAGTCGCAGTGCGCGAGCAAGCGGGACGTGAGGCGAACCCCGACAACGGCCATCATCGACAGCCAGACGGCGAAGGGTGCGCAAAAGGGGGCTCTACGCTTGACCCGTCGGGCTACGACGCAGGCAAAAAAGTCGTCGGGCGCATGTGCACCGAGGCGCATCAGCCGGCCTCCGCCGGTGCGGTCGCGGTGGTGATGCAGTAGATCGAGTAGGAGCCCTTTGCACCATGCTTGTTCGGCCCGACCTGCCGGACGCGCTCCAGCACCTCGACGGTGATGCCGTGGCGCTTGAGGCCGGCGAGGAAGCCGCGAACCGTGTGCGGCTGCCAGGCGGTCGCGTCGATGACCTGGGCGATAGTCACACCCTCGTCCCGGCGCAGGAGAGCATGGATGCCGATTTCGTCCGTGTGCATCAGGGCTTGCGAATCGGCGCGCTGGAATTCGCGCAGTCCGTGGCCGATGAGCCCAATATGACCTGCAGCGCCTGGGAGACTTATATCATGCCATGGAGCCCCGACGACGCCGAGAAGCACACCCACAAGGCCACGACTTGGCCACTGAAGGCGCTTTGGGCGAAGGTCGCGAATGAATGGCCTGCTGCCGGTTCGATGGACACGGAGTTTAGCTTGAACCGGCCAAGCGCTCGAACTCCATAGTGCTGAGATAGCCGATGGTCGAGTGCCGTCGCCTGGGGTTGTAGAAGCGCTCGATGTAGTCGAACACATCGGCCCTGGCCTGATCGCGATTGCGGTAGACCCGGGCCCTGACGCGTTCGGTCTTGAGCGACGAGAAGAAGCTCTCCATCGCGGCATTGTCCCAGACATTGCCAGACCTACTCATCGAGCAGGTGATGCCATGATCGGCCATCAATCGCTGGAACGGATCAGCGCTATATTGGCTGCCGCGATCCGAGTGATGGAGCACGGAACACGGGCTGCCGCGCCGCCAGATCGCCATGACCAGCGCATCGGCGACGAGTTGCGCCGTCTTGTTGGCGCTCATCGACCAGCCCACGACGCGGCGCGAAAACAGGTCCAGCACCACGGCCACGTAAAGCCAGCCCTCGGCGGTCCAGATGTAGGTGAAGTCAGCCACCCATTTCTGGTTCGGTTGCTGCGCCGCGAACTGACGGTCGAGGATATTGGGCAGCACGGCGGCCAGCCGCCGCTCACCGATGTCCTTGGGCAGGCCGCGGCGGCGCGGTCGTGCCCGAAGTGCCTGCTGGCGCATCAGCCGTTCAATCTTGTGCA
>NZ_BMKW01000023.1 GCF_014644535.1 Neoroseomonas lacus | reverse complement strand
TGAGCCGCTTCACCTGGTCCAGCTTCAGGCCACCGAACTCCGTCCGCCAGCGATAGTAGGTCGGCTCCGTCACGCCGATTGCTTGCACCGCATCCGCCACCGTCTTACCTTGGCCAATCAGCACCTCCGCCTGCCGCAGCTTCGCAACGATCTCCTCAGGCGTGTGCGCCTTCTTCCGCCCCATCCCACAACCTCCCATCGCTGCCGCCGGACAACATTTCCGGCGGACCGATTCTAGGGGGGCAGGTCAGCGTCGCGTGGTTGGCCGCGTTCAGGCCAGCGCGATGCATTCGATCTCCAAATCGAACTCCATCGGCCAGGAGGCCACCGGCACGAACGTGCGGGAGGGCGGGTTGGTCGGGAAGAACCCGGCATACACCGCGTTGATCGCGCCGTAGAACCCGGCATTGGCGGCGTAGATGCGCACCATGACCGCGCGGTCGAGCGACGAGCCGGCGGCGGCCAGGCAATGCGCGACCGCGTTCAGAGAAGCCGTGGTCTGCACGGGGATATCGCCCTTCACCAGCGCCCCTGTCGCCAGATCCAGTGGCGGCGTGCCGGAGACGAAGACCATCCCGTTGGCCCGAGTGACCAGGGAGAGAGGCACGCCCAACCGGCGAACGGCTGCCGAAAGGACGGGGACCTCGATCACTTCCTTCACGGCGACCCTCCGATGCTCGCGCACGCCCACCTTTGAGCCGACGTTGCCCGGATGGGTGGCCAATCCAAAGCGAACCACGCGGTAACGCTGCCCGCAACCCGAGATGCCGAGACCATCGCGCTGCGGAGCTGTCAGCCACGCGGCGAACGTGAAGCGCTCCCCGCGTTTTCCCGTGCTGGCGCCAGGGCAGGAACGGATGGTCCGCGCCGTCGGCTGACCGGGCGCGGGGACTCTCCGTAAAGCGGCGTCCGCAGACGTCCACCTTTTCGGCGGGACGCCCGGCTTCGCCGCCCGCCGCGATCATGGCGAGCCGGGGCTTGGTTCGTGCGGCGAACTTCTCCTCGACGGCCCACCTGCAGATCGACACAGTACCGGTGGAAACGATGCAGCGCGGTCTTCATGGAACAGATCGATACGCTGATCATCGGCGGGGGCCAGGCCGGGCTTGTGATGAGCCACGCGCTGTCGAAGCGTGGCTGCGGCCACTGCATTCTGGAACGGGGAAGGATCGCCGAGAGTTGGCGGTCGGAACGATGGGACGGACTCCACTTCCAGACGCCCAACCTGCTCGTTGCCATGCCCGACTATCCGCTTGTGCATGACAATCCCAACGGCTTCGCCAGCGCCGCGCGGATCGCTGACTTCCTGGCCGGGTACGCAGAGTTCATCTCGGCGCCCGTGCGGGAGGGTGTCGCCGTGACGCGATTGGCGCGGGAGGGCGGCACCGGGCGGTATCTGCTGGAGACGTCCGCGGGGCCGATGACCGCCGGCAATGTCATCGTCGCCACCGGCCCGTTTCATCGCCCCGTGATCCCGGCCATGCTGCCGCGCGACGCCGCGGTGCTGCAGATCCATGCCGCCGAGTACCGCGCGCCGGACAAGCTTCCCGACGGTGCGGTGCTTGTCATCGGCGCCGGTGCGTCCGGGGCGCAGATCGCCGAGGAACTCATGCGCGCGGGCCGCAAGGTGTTCCTGTCGGTCAGCAGGCATCGCCGCGCACCGCGCCGTTATCGCGGGCACGATCACGTCTGGTGGTGGGTGGAGACCGGCATGGTCAACACGCCGCCCGAGCGGCGCAACCCGGATTCCTCCCCCGTCGTGCACACCGGCGCCTATGGCGGGCACACGATCGATTTCCGCGACTACGCCGACCAGGGCATGACCCTTCTCGGACGCGCGGAGGCGGCCACCCGGGAAGCGATGACCTTCGCGGACGACCTTGCCGACAACCTGGCGCATGGCGACGCCGGCTACCTCGCGTTTCTCGATCTCGTGGACGCGCATGTCGCGCGGACAGGGATGCAACTGCCGGAGGATCCGGCCGCACGCGTGATCATGCCGACCCCGCCCGCGATGCACGACCCGATCCGGCGCCTGGATTTCCGCGCCGACGGCATCGGCACCGTCATCTGGGCGACGGGCTACGATCTCGATTTCGGCTGGATCGACATTCCCGCGTTCGATGAGCGCGGTGCGCCGGTGCACGAAAAGGGCGTGACACGGTTCCAGGGCCTCTATTTCCTCGGCCTGCATTTTCTGTCGAAGTTCAGCTCGGCCTTCCTCATCGGCGTCGCCGAGGATGCCGAGCGGCTGGCGGAGAGCGTTTGCGCGATGTCGGGACGGACGACGCCGAACTTGCCTGCCGGAGGCGAGCCCGGTCGGGGTTAGCCGCCCGGCGCGGTCACCTATGCCGGAAGCCGGGTGTCGTCGGGCGCGTCCGTAGCGTGGTTCGAGCCGCGATCGTGGGGCTCGCACCGCTCTGGCGTGATCCGCCTGGGCTGACCAGCCCGGTACTTCGCTCGTCCGGCATCCGGATGCCGTGGCGGACGAGCCCGTTCATCGCTGGGGTCATGGCACCAGCACGATCTTGCCATGCGCGCCGGGCGCCAGGACCGCCACATGCGCCGCGGCCGCGTCGGCGAGCGGCATCTCTCGCCCGATGACGGGCCTCAACGACCCTTCCGCCACGCCGGCCATGATGTCCTGCATCATCGGCTTCACCTGCGCCGGTGTCGCGTTCCAAAGTGCGATCCCGCGTATGTCGAGTTCCTTCATCATCGCCAGGCGCGGATTGACGGTGATCTCCCCGCGGTTGCCGATCACGATGATCCGCCCGTATTTCGCGACGAGATCCATGTCGGCGGCGAGATTGACGTTGGCGAGCATCTCGAGGATCAGCTCCGGCCCGCGGCCGCCGGTGTAGCTCTTCACCTCGTCGAGGTAGCCCTTCTGGCTGTGATCGACCGCCAGGTCCGCGCCTTCCTCGACAATCAGCGCGAGCCCCCTGGCGCTGCCCGCACTGCCGATCACCTTCAGGCCCGCGCGCTTCGCCAGCTGGACAGCCGCCGTGCCGACGGACCCGCTGGCGCCGTGGATGAAGACCGTCTCGCCTGATCGGGCGCCGCCGCGCTCGAAGAGAGCGTAATGGGCTGTGGTGTAGGACACCCCGAAGGCCGCCGCGGCGGCAAAGCTGACGTTGCCAGGCAGAGGCAACACCTCGCTGGCGCGGCGCTTCACCTTCTCGGCGTAGCATCCGGTCAGGTCGAAGCTGAGCGCGGTACCGACGAACACTCGATCCCCGACCGCGAAATCCTCGACGTCCGGTCCGACTGCCGCCACGACCCCGCCGGCGTCCCCGCCGGGCGTGTAGGGAAGCGGCGGAAGAATCGCGTAGGCCCCGCTCCGCATGTAGGTATCGGCGGGATTCACGCCTGCGGCGCGGACATCGATCACGACCTCGCCCGATCCAGGGACCGGGTCGCTCACCTCCTGAAGCCGCATAACCTCTGGTCCACCGAAAGCATCGACGCGGATCGCTTTCATGTCAGTCTCCTGAGTTGGGTAACACACTTGCTTCAAAATGCTGTGGCCCGGGCTCTAATGCTGCGCAACATCTACCAGGATTGTCGCTAGTCGGTCCGAAGCGTCGCCGTTGACTATTTGCTAAGGCGCGTCCAGACCCTCGACCTGTTTTGGTGCGATCGCAGGCCTTCACGACTTGCAATCGCGGAACGCGAGCGTGTCGGGGTCGATCATTTTATCCAACCGATTGCTGTTGCGGCGGAATTCTTGAGCATCATTACGTCGAAGCCCAGCATCATCGCCGCGTAGCCGCGCGCGGCGGCTGCCTGGACCTGCTGCTCCGTCATGGCGACCCTGCTCTTGGCCACCTTGGCCACCTTGGCCACCTTGGCCGCGTCCGTCGCTCGTTCGAACTGTTCCACGGCCGCTAGGAAATCGGGGCTGTCGAACCGGCCGGGGCAACCGAGTTCGACCGCGAGGTCGAACGGCGCAAGGATCAAGGCGCTGATGCCTTCGACCGCAAAGATTTTCTCGATGTTGTCGATCGCCGACCTGGTTTCGATCAGGATATTGCAGACGACCGTGCCGCCGACCTTCGAGAGATAGTCCTCGAACGAAACGCCCCATCTCGAATGCCCGATGAAGGGGCCGAAGCCGCGCCGTCCGCGCGGCGGATAGCATGTCATTGCGACGCAATCCGCTGCCTCCTGCGCTGTATTCACCAGGGGAAACACGATGCCGGCGGCGCCCATGTCGAGCGCCAGCTTCACCATTGCCTCGTCGCGTTTGCCGACCCTTACGAGAGGACGGCACTTCGTGCCTGCCGTCGCGGCAATCATCGCGTGGAGATGCTCCGGTCCGATTGCGCCATGTTCCTGGTCGATAACGACAGCGTCTGCACCCGCCTGTGCCAAGGCTTGCGTCACAACTGCCGAAGGAATTGTGCAAATGAACGACGTGCGGATCTTCGGTGCAGGTTCCGCCATTTCGAGTTGCCTTGCTGGTCCCGCCTGACTGCCGTTAATTCGAAGCGCTCCGGCCCGTGATCAGGCTGCGATCCGCTCGGCCTCCTCCTGGAAGCGCCGATTGATGAGGCTCTCGGGGCGCCCCGCCAACCGCTCGTAAGCCAGGCCCCCTGCAAGCGCCTTGTGGCCGCCGCGCAGCGCGGCGACGGTCAGGGTCCAGTCGACGATGTCGCGCTGCGCAATGCTGCCGCCGATGCGCCAGACCTCGGCGCGTAGGGGGAACAGCCGCGCAACGCAGTCGTCATACGCGCCGCGATGGAAGGCGACGATGCCCTCGATGAGCGGCACCCCGATCTCCCGGTACAGCGACGCGGTCTCCCCGCTGCCGGCGGCGGTCTGGCGCATGGTGGAAAGGCGCGCCTCGGCAAGCGCCTCGTTGCCGGAACGCAGTTCGGTCATCGCGGCGTGCATGTCGGCGAACACGATGCTGCGCCCATCGGCATGCCCTTCCCAGCGCGGCAGCAGGTCGTGCCAGCGGCGGCCGACGTCGCAGCCCAGCGTGTCCAGGCGCCACAGCAGGGCGGCGGGGTCGCTGAGCGAGAAGCCGATCGGGCGGACCGTGCGCATCACCGGGCCGTCGAAGAGGTCCAGCGCCTCGCCGAACTGGCCAAGTTCAACGTGGAACAGGGAGGTATGCCACCAGAGATGGCCCTGCGCGCCGCTTTCGGCCGAGGCCCACAGCGCCGCGTACTCCCTGCTCCAGGCGAGACCGTCGCCGGGGCGGCCGGTCATCTCCATGCAATGCATGATCCCGTGATGGGCGAAATAGAGATGCGGTTCCATGGCAATGGCCGCCCGTGCATCCTCCTCCGCCTCGGCGTAGCTGCCGGCCTCCTCCAGCGCGAAGCCCCGCGCCGCGCGCAGCACCGCGAAGCCCGGCGTGTCCGACGACCAGTACGGCAGGGCGCGCGCCACCCGCTCGCGCATGCGGGGAAAGCGGCCGAGCAGCGCGTCGCCGTAGAAGGCGGCGTAATGCGCGAGCAGGTCGCGCGGATGGTCCAGCAGATGCGCCTCGAGCGCCGTGATGCTGGCCCGCCGTTCACCGTCGAGCAGCAGGTCGAGCGCGCCGAGCAGCGAACGCTCGCGCCCGTTCAGGGACAGCGCCCGTGCCCGCCCGGCGAGGTCGCGCGCCATCGTGGCCAGCCTGGGATCGACCGGGATCGCGAGGATCCACGCCTTGGCAATCAGGGCCATCGGCATGTCGGGCGACAGGGCGCCAGCCGCATCGAGCAGGGCCAGCGCATCGCCATGGCCGATGGTGAAGGCGCGGATGGCCTGGTCGAGGCGTTCGACGGACTCCCTGGTGCCGCCCGAGACCGCATACCCCTGAGCATCCTGCGTCATTCGCGTGCCTCCGCTTGGCAGGTCTGGGATCAGCCTGCGCCACCGTCGATTTGTCTGGCGAGCTTTTTTCCGATCGGAGCGGTTCCCAGCCGCGCGTTCGCGCACTGCACCCACGGCCAACCGATGTGACGCCGGACCGTCATCGACGCGTTCGTGGCTGCCGCGATCTGGGTACGCGCACGCATTCATGGGTTCGGTCCGCGCGCATTCTGTACCTGGTGTCCGCGCCGCACGGTTGCCGCGGCACCGACGTCAGCCCTCGCCGCGACGTCACCCGTTGCGCGCTGCGCCGTCCTGCAGCACCCAGGCTGCGGCCTCGCGGCCGACCAGCGCCTCGAGCCGGTGACCGACCCCTGAAATCTCGTCGGGGGTGAGGAGAGCGGGCCATCCACGCCGCCCGCCGCCGCGGAAGAATGCCTCTGCATCCTTGAAGACAGAGCCGTCAGCGTAGGGCACGGTTTCCCGGACCCGCGGACGCATCGCATCGAGCGTGGCCGCCTCGACGATCGCGCGGTGGCGCTCCGCATCCAGGGCGACGCCGAGAAGGCCCGCGAGCCGACCGACCTGCCCGCCCAGGTCGTTCGACATCTCATCGTAATGGAAGAGGTGCACGTTCGGCTCGTGCCGGCGTTCCCAGGCCGCGCGAAGGGTGTTTGCGTAGTCGGCCAGCCCGAGGATGCTGTGGCCGTTGGGCTCGGCGTCGCTGTCGATCAAGTTGCGGAGGTAGGTCGCCGGATCGGTTTGCGGCCGCGGTGGGAGCGCTTGTGGCGGACGGTCGTTCACCTCGGCGATCAGCTTCACGAGGTGGGCCGGATCCATGTTCTCCCGTTGGTCGCGCGCCGACAGCATGGCGTCGAGCGGGTGCCGGAAGACGGTGATGTAGGTCCACGAGCCATGCGATGGCAGCCCGTCGAGCGGCAAATGGGTCTTGATGAACCGGCGGTGGGTCTGCGCGGCCAAGGTCTCAAAGACCTCGCGCTCACTGGCGAACAGGGCGTCCAGCCAGGGCGAACGGCGGGACAACGGCTGGCCAGCCTCGAAGGTGTCCATCAGGAGCATGCCCACGATGTGTTGCATCCAGGTCGTGCCGCACTTGGGAGGCGTCGCGATGAGCACGTCGTCGGGCCGGGGCTGAAATCGCTCCCATCGCGAGCTGTCGATGAATGGTCCGGTGTAGGTGCGCAATGGAAGCTCTCCTTGTGGCGCGCTGCCGGGTGTCGCAGGCCCGCCGGTGCCAGAAGGCGGCACAAGGCCGCCTTCCGGACGCGATAGCGCTACGACGGCGGCGCGTAGGCTGCCTTGAGCTGCGCCGCCTTGTGGCGAATGGGCTTCACCTCGTCGGGCGTCATCAGCCGCGTGAGGCGATAGTTGTGGATCGCACCACCCGCCAGGGCGACCCCGCCGACAGCCGCTGCCGCCGCGAGGTCCGGCAGGTCGCAGATCACCAGGACGCCCGGGCCTTCTGCCTGCGTGCTGTAGAAGGAGACGAGCTTGCCGCCGGCCGCCTCGAGCAGGCGCTTGATCGCCTCGGCGCGGTTCGCGTCGGGGTTCGCCATCAGCGCGTTGATGGCCTGTGGGGTGTAGTTCGCGGTGATGCTGAACAGCATGGCCGTCTCTCCCTGAGGTTGGTTTTCTTCTTCCCGGCGCTGCCCCGCCCCGCGGTCGTCGCGCGATGACGGCCGCATCCACCCTACAGGCCCATCGGCCATGGGTGGGGCGGATTCGGCCTGGCGCCTGCATTTCGCTTTCCGGCAGCGTGCCCGGAGGTCAGCGCCACATCAGCCCGCCCACGTCCCAGATGCGGTCGTCATGGGACGGGCCAGGCGGCAGCCCGAGGTCGTGGCGCAGGTGGTTCCCGAGGTCGGCCGGCGACGTATCGGCCGGCGTCCGCTGCCGCGTCGTCGCCAGCCGCGCCAGCCAGCCCGCGAGCCGCCCGCGCCAAGTGCCGCGGACCGGTGCCGCCGGAGCCAGGATCGGGGAGAAGTTCGTCGTCGCGCTCATCGTCGTCTCCGTTGTCCGCGACACGGCACCGCGCCGGGCGTGACCGAACCTTCGCCCGCGCCTCGGCCGCGCGTCCTGATCGCCGCCTGACCTTCCGCCGATAACGTGTGTATGATCCGCTGAGGTTCTGAACCGATGGCGGGGCGCATGGCGGAGAAGGGCGAGGGGGAGGTGCTGCGCTTCGCGGGCGTTACGCTCGACCTCGGCCGCGGCAGCCTGCGCAACGCCGCCGGCGCCGAGGTGCCGCTGGCGCCGAAGCCCTTCGACCTGCT
The DNA here is from genome assembly GCF_014644535.1 of Neoroseomonas lacus. Lineage (GTDB taxonomy): Bacteria > Pseudomonadota > Alphaproteobacteria > Acetobacterales > Acetobacteraceae > Neoroseomonas > Neoroseomonas lacus. Next base: position 29,688 of record NZ_BMKW01000023.1, on the reverse strand, counting down.
GCGCACCCTGGCGCGCGAGGCCGGGCGGACGGTCTCCAAGGACACGCTGCTCGATGCGGTGTGGCCCGGCGTGACCGTCACCGAGGACAGCCTGTTCCAGGCGGTGCGGGATGCACGGCGCGCCATCGGCGACAAGGATGGGCGCGTGCTGCGATCGGTCCCGCGCCGGGGCTACATGCTCGATGCCGTGGTCAACGCCGCCCCGGCCGCGCCGCCCGCGGCCGAGGCGCTGACCCCGCCGGAGGATCGCCCGTCGCTCGTCGTGCTGCCGTTTGCCAACATGTCGGACGACCCCGAGCAGGACTACTTCGCCGACGGCATGGTGGAGGAGATCACCGCGGCGCTCGGGCGCATCCGCTGGTTCTTCGTGATCGCGCGCAACTCCGCCTTCAGCTACAAGGGCCGCGCGATGGATGTGCGCCAGGTGGGGCGCGAGCTCGGCGTGCGCTACGTGCTGGAAGGGAGCGTACGCAAGGCCGCCGGGCATGTGCGCATCGCCTGTCAGCTCGCCGAGGCCGAGACCGGGCGGCAGCTCTGGTCGGAGCGGTTCGACGCAGCGTTCGATGATGTCTTCGAGTTGCAGGACCGCGTGACCGAAGCGGTTGCCGGTGCGCTGGAGCCGAATCTGCAGGCGGCGGAGATCCGCCGCTCCGTCGCCAAGCCGACGGGCAGCCTCGCGGCGTATGACCTCTATCTGCGCGCTCTGCCGCACCACTACGCGATGACGCGGGTGGACAACGACGCCGCACTCGACCTGCTGCGTCGCGCGGTCGAAGCCGATGCGAACTTTGCGCTCGCCAAGGGATTGGCTGCGATGTGCCATGTCGCTCGCTCGTCACGTCAATGGTTGGAGCCGGGCGACGCCGCGCGAGGCCTCAGGCTGGCGCGCGAGGCGCTGGCCGGCGCGGGCGACGATCCCGCGACCCTGCGGCTGGCCGGTCACGCGATCTCCTACTTCGGTCGCGACTACGAGGCCGGGCCCGCCGCGACAGGGCGTGCAGTGGCGATCAACCCCAACTCCGCGCAGGCCGCCACCAGCGCCGGCTGGGTGCGCAATCATGCCTGTGAGCCGGCGGGCGCGATCCCGCTGTTCCGTCGCGCGCTGCGCCTCAGCCCGCGCGACCCCGAAATCGGGATGATGCATGCTGGCGAGGCCCTCGCCCACCTGATGCTGGGCGACCTGCCGGCAGCGGTGCGCTGCGCCGAGGAGGGCGTTCATCAAATCGAAATACCCGGCGTCGCCGCCTGTCTCCGCACGCTGACCGTTGCGCTCTGGCGTCTTGGTCGCGAAGCGGAGGCGCGTGAGGCGGTGCAGGCGCTGCTGCGCATCGCGCCAGGGATACGGGTCGGCCGCATGCCCGACATCTGGCGCGACCGCAGCTTCCGCGACGCCTTCTGGGCGGATCTGCGCGCGGCCGGCCTGCCGGAGTGAGCGCCGCCGGAAGCACCTCCATCAGCCGCGGCAACATCAGCCCCTCAACGCAGCGACGCCGCGAAGCGGTCGAGCATCGTCGCGATGACCGCGGGCTTCAGCGCCGCGAAGCCCAGCAGCAGGTGGCGTTCCCAGCCCGGCAGCGTCTCGGCGCCGGAGATGGTCCTGAACTTCAACGTGTGCACCGCGATACCCACGGCGCGGGCGCGTGCTTCGCATTCTGCGGCATCCGGGAGATGTCGAGGCACACGCCACGCGAGGTGCGTGCCGCACCCCATGCCAAGCAGGTCGGGAGCGCCGAAATGCCGGGCGAGACCCGCCACCACCGCGTCGCGCCGTTCCATGTAGGCCCGACGCAGGGTCCGCAGGTGCTTGTCGTAGCCGCCGCTGTCGATGAAGTCGGTCAACACCGCCTGGTCCAGCCACGGCGCGCCCATGCCCTGGATGGGCCAGGCGTGCTCCAGCAGGGACACGGCCTCGAGCGCCGGCTGCACGAGATCCTGCGGGAGGATCAGGTAGCCGATGCGCAAGCCCGGCCCGATCGTCATCGCGAAGGAGCCCGCATAGATGAAGCGCCCTGTGCGATCCATCGCCTGGAGGGACGGTTGGGGCGAGCCCTCGTACTGGAAGTCGCTGTCGAAATCGACTTCGAACACATGGGCGTCGCTGGCGTCGGCCCAGTCCAGAAGGGCGCGCCGGCGCGGCGCCGGCATCGTGCCGCCCAGCGGGAAGTGCCGCGCCGGCGTGACGATGGCGACGCCTCCGCGGCAGGCCGGCAGGCGGTCGGTCATCAGGCCGTCCGCCTCGGCTGGCACCGGCAGGACCTCGGCGCCGTAGCGCTGGTAGAGCGGCGCGATCATGCTGCATCCCGGTGCTTCCATGACCAGCGGCGTGCCGGGGCGCACGAGAATCTGCCCCACCGCCGTCATCGCCTGCTGGATGCTGGAGACGACCACCACCTGGCCGGGCTCCACGGTTGCCGGCGCGTGTGAGGTTGAAGCGCGCGCTCTGCATCCGCCGGATCATGAGGCGACGCCAGACCGCGCTCGGAAAGAGATCGGGGTCGATGCCCTCCAGCTCGAAATCGCAGGTCAGGGGCGGCGGCACCGAGGCCGGGCGCGGTGTCGCGGCGCGCGGCGCGGTTGTCGTCGCGTGCGTGGTGAACTAGGGCGGCTCGGGCGATGCGGGGCTGACATAGGTGCCAGCTCCTTCGCGCGTCTCCACGAAGCCCTCGGCGGCAAGTCCGGCATAGGCCAGCAGCACCGTGTTGCGAGAGACGCCGAGTTGCTCGCTGAGCGCGCGCGTGCCCGGCAGCCTCGTGCCGGGCTTCAGGCGCCCGGTGGTGATCGATGTGCTGATCTGCCCGACCAGCTGGTTCTGCAGCGAGATCGGCGCCGACGGGTCGACTTCGAAGGAGAGCTGCATGTCGGTCTCCGCCCTGATGGGAAGGCGCTTCCGGTCGGATCCTCTGGACGCCGTGTCGTCATCGCGACGATCGCGTCATCGAGGTCGACGCCGCATGGGAAACGTCGGCGGATGCCCGCCGATCTCGATCGTTGTGAGAAGCTCGAAGCCCAGTCGCTCATAGAACGGGACGTTGTCCGGATGCGATGAATCGAGATGGGCCGCCCTGCCGTCGCGATCGCAGGCCTGGAGCCCGTGGGTCATCAGGGCCATGCCGTGGACCTGGCCCTGCTGGCGCGGATCGATGCCGATCAGCGGCAGGAACCAATGCGGCTCCTGCGGGTGGTGCGACGCCATGGCCGAAAGGACAGCGAACACTTCGGACCTCGCTACAGGTGCGACGCCGCGTTCGATCAGGTGATCGAGCGCCGCATCGTCCGGATGCACATCCGGCGGCAGCCACATCGCGGCTCCGCCGTTCCCTGCGATGACGTGGGCGCCGCCATGGTCGAAGGCCAGGCCGCCATAGAGCCGCACGAAGTCCGGGAAGAAGGTCAGGTACTGGACCGGGTCGGGGAACATGAACCGGCAGGCCGGAACATTCGCGAAGGCTAGGGTCATCACGCCGACGACGCCGGGGTCGTCGGATCTGTCGGCGAGGCGGATTACGGCCATGGGCTGGCCTCCCCTGGAGCGGCCCGGAGGTCCCGGTCGGCCGGGCCCGGGCGCGCCGATCACGCGACCGGGAGCCTATCGGCGATGCCGCGCCGGATGCAACGCCGGCATTGCCCGGCCATGGCGTCAGGCGGCGTGGTGGTGGAAGACCTTCTGCATGATCTTCCAGCGCCCATCGACCTTCAGCAGCGTCAGGAAGTCGGTGTAGCGCTGGCCGGTCCAGTTGTCGGCCTCGACGCGCACCACGGCGACCGTCTCCACCACCTGCAGGACGGTGACGTTCACGACCACGTCCTTCGCCGCGCCGTTCCTGTCGTTCCAGTCGAACAGCCCCTGGATCGGGCCGGCGAAGAGATCCGGCCCGACATAGCCGTAGATCGTCGCATCGGCGTGGAAGGCGGGCTTCATCAGCTCGCCCCTGCCGGTCCTTCCGCCGTCCAGGTAGTGCTGAACGGTATCGTTGATCGCCTGGTATTCCTCGATCTTCACAGCGCTCATCGTGTCCTCCTGTCGCAGCATGCCGGTCCCTACGAGGATCAGCCGGACGTTGTGGACGCGGCCTGGAACGGGCGCGGTCGTCCCTTCGGTCCGGGCTGTCTCGTGGCCGCCCCGGATCAGGGGGGCGGAAGAGGGATGCGTGCTGTGTAGCTGCGGCCCTACGCGGCGCAGAGAACCGGTCTGCGCGGAAGTGATGGTACCGGTTCGTTATCCGATGCACCGGTCGCTGCGATTTCCCGATGTGCCGGTGGTTCAGCAGTCGGCCCGAATGGCGATGCTCCTCGGCGGCAACGCCGGATGCCGGCAGCGCGTAATCGCTCCAGCTGCAGATGCAGGCGATGCGCGGTGCGTTCCGCCGCCTCGTGCCGCACCCGACTGGCGGCGCTGACGTCCGGCCACTTCGCCGGGCGGTAGCCCCGATCCCCGCCCAGCACCGTCCCGCGGGCCCTGGCCGCCGCCAGCGCCGCCCTGGTCCGCTCACTGATCAGCTCCCGCTCCTTCTGCGCCATCGCGACGTAGATCCGCAGCATCAAGTCGTCCGCGCCGGGCATATCCGCCGCTCGGATTGAGACGCCGTCTTCCAGCAGTTGCGACAGGGTGTGGGCGCGGCGGGTGATGCGATCCAGCCGCGCCGCTACCAGCACGGCATCCAGCTGGTGGCATCGGGCCAGCGCTGCCTGAAATCCGGGTCGCCGATCGTCCTTGCCCGAGGCGATGTCGGAATACTCCGCCACCAGCGTCCAGCCCTGCGAAGCGACGAAGGACCGAATGCTGGCCTGCTGGGCCTCGAGGCCCAGCCCGCTCTGGCCCTGCTCGGCGGTCGAGACCCGGGGGAGGCCTACCGCCAGGCGGGGTGCCAGTGTGCCGATGCGCATCAGCCGGCCTCCGCCGGCGCGGCGATGGCGATGCGGTAGATCGAGTAGGAGCCCTTCGCGCCCTGCTTGCTCGGCCCGACCTGCCGCACCCGATCCAACACCTCCACGGTGACGCCCTTCCGCTTGAGGCCGGCGAGGAAGCCGCGGACGGTGTGCTGCTGCCAGCCGGTCGCGTCCATGACCTGGGTGATGGTCGCGCCTTCGTCACGGCGCAGCAGGGCGAGGACGTTCTCCTGCTTGGTGCCACTGCGGGGGTGGCGCGGGGTGGCGGGGTCGCGCGGCGGGCGGGAAGCACGCGTCGGCCGCTGTGTGGCTGCCAGGACCTCGCGGAGCGTTGCCAGGGCATCGTTGAGCCCGTCCCGCTCCGGGACGTCCCAGGCTGCCAGGACGGTCGCTGCGGCCGTGCGCAGGCGGCTACGCGGCTGATTGCCCCGCGCTGACTCACCGGCGGGCGCTGAGCGCCCTCTGTCGCCTCGGCGCTGGTGAGCGGCGGGGCGAGAGCAGACGCCGCCAGTGAGTCTCCCAGGCCCGCCCCAAGGAGCAGGGCCGCGTCGGGCTGCGGATCGGTGTCCCCTGCCGTCGAATGATGCTCCACGTCTGCCGCGTCGGCGCTCAACTCCATTCCTGCGTCGAGGGCGGCCTGGGCCAGTGTCTGCTCCTCTTCGTACTCAGGCGGCGTCAGCCCGCCGAGTTCCGCCTCGGCCACCGCGTTGGCCGGCTCCGGCTCGATACCGATGGCGCGCAGACCCTCATCGGTGATGCGCAGCAGCCGCGTCCGACCCTCGATCTGCCAGGCCTCGTTGACGGCGTAAGCGCCGGCACGCTCGTCGCTGACCAGTCCCTGCTTGATCAGGGCCTTTGCCACGGTCTGTCGCGCGGCCGCCGGCAGGCGCTCGGGCGGGATCGCCAGCCGGTCATCGCGTTGCCTCGCCTGGCTGAGGATCACACGCTGCGTGTCGGAAAGCTTCGTCATCGTCGGGCTCCGGTTCGGCACCCGACCATCCGGGTGCTATCAGCCCGAGCCCCGCCGGTCCGACCGGCGAGGCCGCGCGGTGCTCTCCGCGCACCCAACCATTCGCTCTGAAGCAGCGCGAAGCAAAGCGAAGGTCGCGATCATGGTGCTACTTTCTGAGCCCACCATCCTGCTGACTCAGGCGCAGAACAAAGCGCCGGTCGAGTTCGCCTTCAGCTACGCGATCGACGCCAACCGCAGCCTGACCATCACGCTGCACGAGGTCTATCTGGCGCTCGCCAAGACCCCGATCGAGGAGCCGGCTGGAGTGGAAGCCAGCTTCGTGTTCCGCGAGGCCTTCAATGTGACGGCGGCGCAGATGATGACGGCGGTGCTGCGGAACCAGCAGGCCGGGACGAAGTACGCGTGAAAGCCACACCGAGAGCCTGTGAGCGGGTCTGCATCACTTGCCGCTTCCGATCCCGACGCCCATGCTCACGATCTCCTTGCTGTGGCATCCGCGCCTGGATGCTGATCCAGCCCATCGCTGGCTGCGCGGCTGTGTTCGGGAAACTTGCGGAAGGCCCTGATCGGCATCCCCGCTGCGGAATGCCACCTGTGTTCTTCGCGAGCTTCTCGGCCCTGCTGCAGCGACTTAGGGCCGCAGCGCATCCGTCATGAATCGCACGATCTCGGCGTTGAAGCGCGCATGAAACACTGCACGATTAAAGCCAGGCCTGTTCTCGCAGATGGCTGGCGCGACGCGGGCCAGTCCTTCCGGGCAGGGTGCCATGAAGTCGAAATGCCCGGCACCAGGCACGCTGTGGAACTCCGGCGGCCGAGGCAGCGCAGACCGCACCGGCTCCACATAGTACGGCTTGGGTAGGACGGCGTCCTGCTCCGCCTGCCAAAGCTGCACAGGCATGGTCAGTTCGGCCAGTAAGCCGGGGCCGAAGGTGTAGCCGAGCGCCGGCGCAGCCAGGACCAACGCACGGAACGCGCGCGGTGTGCGCGTCAAGACGGGCGGCGCGGCGGAGGGCGTCGCGCCGGCGAGCAACCGGCACTCGAAGAAAGTAGGATGATCCGCGCAATGCGCGGCGACCCGGCTGCGATCTGGTGTCCCGCCCGCCGCCACCAGCACGGTGAAGCTACCAGCAGAATAACCGAAGGCGCCGATCCGGTTGGGATCGACTGCACCAGGATTCCAGTGGTCAACGACATGCTCAATCACCGCCGCGAATTGGCGAGTGCGGGCGCCAAGATCTGCGGCGCCGGAGCGGTCGCGCGTGTTGTCGCCCGTGTGGGTCGGCACAGCGACAACAAAGCCTGCCTTAGCAAGGGTGAGGGCCATGTCGACATGGCAGGTGAACGAGCTGCCGCTGCCGTGTGAGATAATGATGAGTGGCAGGTTGCGGCCCCGCAACGGGGCATCCCGCGCCAGGTCCTGGCTGAAGAAGTCGAGCCGTGTGGCGCGGGGCGTCGCGCCCTCCGCCGGATACCACACGGCGGCCTCAACCGGCGGCGCCGTGCCGTTCGGCACCACGATGACAACGAACCCCACTATCCCATTCTCGGCCCGGGCCGGAAGGCAGGCCGCGAGAAAGAAAAGCACGACTGCCTGGAACAAGCGCATTGATTGATCCTTCGGGACGAGGCACCGCCCGATTGTATGTAGCGTGGCCGGCCTGCGCGCTGCGTTACGTTTGGAACATCCCGGCTTCCACCAAGCCCGAGAATCGGGCTGGCGCGCTCGCGCCCCACCTCGACAAGGCGTCGCGCCGCCTCCGTTGCCACCTCCTCCAGCGGATGTCGCCGCCCGCTCGCCTCATGCCGGTTCACGACGATCTGCACCAATGCCAGGCGCCGTCGTCTCTCTCACGATCCGAAACTTATCCCAGTCCGGCCACGGTCCCCGGCGCTCAGCACGCGCGCCGGAAGCCTCTGTGGTTACGGCGCGCACCCATGGTCTAAGCGCCCAAGCTGGATGGCGGATATGCAGTCTTGCAGTTCTTCGACCGGCGACGCTTCCGGCCCCAGACCAAGGCGCGCATTGCCGTGATCTACTTCATTGAGGGCTTCTACAACCCAACCCGGCGTCACTCGGCCCTGGGCTACCTCTCGCCCATAGAATATGAAGCGAGGAAGATGCTCATGAGGGACTGATCGCTACCCGCAGACCGTCCATGGAAACGGGGCAACTTTAGTCAGGCCGCCAATCTCATCGTCTCGCCCGGCCCGTAAGCCTCATTGGGCGTCTGCCCGCTGAGCACTGAATGGGGGCCTACTGGCGCTGTAGTAGCCGATCCACGCCGTAAGCCCCGCCCGTAGCTCCGCGCCGGTCTCGAAGGCGGGCAGGTAGACGCATTCGTATTTCAGACTGCGCCAAAGCCGCTCGATGAACGCATTGTCCATCCACCGCCCGTGGCCGTCACCGGAAGGACAGGGACCATGAATGACGCCGGGCGGTTCTCCGCCATGAGCTCGGCGTGTTTCTCCGTTCTCTGGCGGATACTGGCTCGTCCGCCGGCGCTGCGGCGTTTGGCTGTATGGCGGAATGCCCGGCCCCGCCGTTACGCCGAAGCTATACTGGATCGGTCCAACCCAATGATATCCGTGCGACCCAGCAGGCCCATCACACGTCTGAATTCGACAAGAAGAAGCTCGATCGCCCGAACAGCGCCTGCCTCGCCAGCGGCCGCCAAGCCATACAGCGGGACCCGTCCAACCAGCACGGCCTTCGCGCCCAATGCCAGGACTTTTGCCATGTCCACCCCGTCGCGAATGCCGCCATCCAGCAACAGCGGCATGCTTCCCGCAGCATGCAGACAGGCGGGAAGCATCTCCACCGTCGAGACCATGCCGTCGAGTTGTCGGCCGCCATGGTTGCTGAGCACCACGGCATCCACGCCGAGAGAAGCGACCTGTCGGACATCCTCCGGATCGATCACGCCCTTCACGATGAGCGGACCCGGCCAGGCGTCCCGCAGCCGGGCGAGGCCATCGAAGGTGAAGGCGGGATCCTTGCCCTCGTTGATCGCTTTGCGCTCTGCCTGGACGCTCTTGTCCGGCAATTCCATGGCGATGTTCGGAAAGCGCGGCGGGCCATGGCGCAGTGCCGCGGCCAGCCACGCGGGGTGACGCAGCGCGTCGATCCGCGTGCGCAGGCGTGGTCGCCCGGCCGGCGTGAAGTGCCGCGCCTCCCAATGGCGAATGCCTGCGACCGGAGAATCGACCGTCAACACCACCCCAACGCAGCCGGCATCCTTCGCCCGTCGCATGAGCCGCTGTGTCGCGTGATGGTCCTTGAGCGGGTAGGCCTGCATCCAGACAGTCCCGCCCGATGACACCACCTGCTCCACCGGCATGTTCGACGCGGCGCTCAGAATGAATGGCACGCCCATCCGCGCTGCCGCGCGGGCGAGCATGCCATCGGCACCCGGTCGCATCATGCCGGCGACGCCTGTCGGCGCCACCATCACCGGCGCCGCCATGTCGAACCCCAATAGACGCGTCGTCACATCGACATGCGACACATCGCGCAGCGTGCGCGGCAGCAGGGCGAGCGCATCCAGCGCGGCCCGGTTGCGCGCGAGGGTGCGCTGCTGGCCCGCGCCGCCTTCGAGGTAGTCCACGACGAAGCGCGGCAGATGACGATGCGCCTCCTCGCGGAGTGTCTCGATACTGGTCGGCAGTCCCTTCACCGCGGATGGACGAGGTACTGCGCATTCACGCAGGTTCGCAGGCGGCCGTTGCGCAGATAGTCCACCAGATAGGTCATCGACAGGCGGCGGATGTCGAGGATGCTCGCCGTGCTGTAGAAGGCCGAATGCGGCGTGAGGACCAGCCGCTCGTCCAGCCATTCCTCACCGGCGGCCCAGGCCCTGATGAGCGGGTCCTCGCGATCGAGCGGCTCCTCCTCGAAGACATCGAGGCCGGCGGCGCCGAGGTGGCCGCTCCGCAACGCATCTCCGACGGCGGCGAAGTCCACGATGCCGCCGCGCGCGGTGTTCACTAGCACCGCGCCCTCGGGCAGCAGCGCAAGGGCGCGCGCATCGATCATCCGGCTCGTCTCCTCATTCAGCAGGCAATGGATGCTGAGCAGGTCGCTGCGGGCCAACAGCGCGTCCAGCGTATCGAAGCGCTCCCAGCCATGCGACAGATGATGCCCGACGGGCAGATGCGGATCGTAGTAACCGACCTTCATGCCGAAGGCCTCGAAGCGACGGGCGGCAGCGGTGCCGATGCGGCCGAGCCCCACCAGCCCCACCCGAACGCCGCCGAGCCGTTTCACCGTCTTGAGCAGCCTTGCATCCCAACTGTCGTTGGACCGGCGCAGACGGCGGTCATAGGCCTGGATGCCACGCAGCAAGGCGAGGGACAACGCGACGGCGTGGTCCGCGACCTCCGTCGTGCCGTAATCCGGCGTGTTGATCACCGGAATGCCGCGTTCCCCGGCGGCTTTTAGATCGACATGGCCATAGCCCACGCCGCCCTGCGCGATGCAGCGGCAACGGTCGAGCTGTGCGATGATCTCGGCCGGGAGCCGGTGCGCGCTGCGGCAGTTCAGCACCGCATCCACACCCGCATAATCGCCGGGATCGGGCAGGGTGCCCTGCACCGAGCGCCGGAAGACGAGTTCGACGCCGGGACCGGCCGCTGCTTCCTCGACATCGGGCACGGTATCGTAGAGGGGATCGATGACCAGGATCTTCATCAGTTCGTCTTCTGCCAGAGGGAAATGAGCGCCTCGGCATCGAAGCCCGGCGCGCGGGTGGCCTGGATCGTCGCCTGCTCGGCCGCGAGCAGGGCGTCGATCGCGCCGGGGAGGGCCTCCAGCTGCTCCGGCGGGACGATCATCGCGCCATGCCGGTCGGCATGGATCAGGTCGCCGGGATGCACCGTCAGCCCGAACACTGACACCGGCTCGTTCACGCTGCGGATCTGGGTGAAGCCATTGCCGAGGCAGATGCTGCCGGCGAGGATTGGAAACCCGTCCAGCGCATCAAGATCGCGCACCGCGCCATTTGTGATGACGCCGACGCAGCCAAGGCCGCGATGGATCGCCGCATGCACCTCCCCCCAGATGGCACCGAGGCCGGGGCGCTCGCCGACATCCTCCATCACCACGATGCGCGGCCCCGGGGCGTTGCCCACCACGCGGTAATACGCGAAGCGGATTGCGTCCTTTTCCGCCTGGGTCAGCGGGGCGGGATGGTCGGAGGTCATGCGCGCCGTCACGGCGTAGCCTACCATGCGCATGGCGGGATCGCTCGCTACCGGCCGGCCGAAGGTCAGCCCCTCGATGCGGTTGCCACGCAGCTTGGTGAGGGCATTCCAGACGGTCGGCGTGTCATATCGCCGCAGCGTGGCGATGGTGGCTTCGATGTCCATGCCCGTCGTCCTTGCCGCGGGCGCAGGGCGTGCGCGCCCTGCGCGTCGCGTCAGTTCAAAGTGATGTTCCCGCGCGCGACGACACGCTTCCAGCGCGCCGCATCCTCGGCCAGCGTCACGCCGAATGCAGCCGGCCCGTCACTGACGGGGATCAGGATCAGCGGTTCGAGCCGCGCGCGCAGTTCGGGCAGCGCCATGACGGCCCGCACCGCCTCGTCGATCCGGGCGATGGTCGGTGCGGGTGTACCGGCGCGGGTGACGAGGCCGATCCACACACGCACATCCATGCCCGGAATGCCCAGTTCCGACGTCGTCGGCACATCTGGGAACTGCGCCAGGCGCACATGGCCCGCCGTGGCGACGGCGCGCAATTCGCGCCGATCGAGCGCCGGCTTCACCGAAGCGACGGAGCCCAGCGTCATGTCCACGCGGCCAGACATCAGATCCGCCATCGCCTGGCCGGTGCCGCGATAGGGCACGTGCAGGAATCGCGCGCCCGTCTCCTGGTTCAGGATCTCCATCATCAGATGCGTGACCGACCCCGCGCCCGGCGAGGCATAGGTGATGCTGTCGGGCCGCGCCTTGGTATCGGCGATCATCTCCAGGAGCCCGGGCTGGCGCAGCGAAGGCCCGGCGGAGAAGATGTAGGGCGTGTCCACCAGATGCGTGACCGGCACCAGGTCGCGCATCGGATCGAAGCTGAGATTCTGCGGCAGCGCGGCCGCGATCGTCACCTGCCCGCCCGAGGCGACCAGCAGGCTTGTCCCGTTCGCGGGAGACTGCACCACATTCTCAGCGGCGATGGCGCCGGCGGCGCCGGTGCGGTTCTCCACCACAACGTCCTGGTGCAGCCGTTCACTGAGATGCGGCGCCATCAGGCGGGCCAGCACATCGACCGAACCGCCCGCCGCGAAGGGCACGACAAGCCGGATCGGCCCCGGCCCGCCAGCCTGGGCCAGGGCCGCCATGGGCAGGCACGCGCTGGCCGCGGCCAGCATGCTTCTCCTGTTGAGGGGCACTGAACTTGATCTCCCGTGAAGGATGGCCGGAGCCTTGGGCGCCTCTGGCACTGCTTCGCGATCATCAAGGTGGTTTCCTGATAGTGTCCAATCGTATTTCTTCACCTTATCATGCACAAATACTATGAGAGGCAGGCGTCACGCATGGTCACCCATCGCATGGTCGAAGCCTTCCGCGCCGTGATGCAGAGCGGCAGCGTCACGCGGGCGGCGGGCATGCTGAACATCTCGCAACCCTCGGTGAGCCGTCTTCTGGCGGACCTCGAGGCGGGCCTCAGCCTGAAGTTGTTCGACAGGCGCGGCACGCGGATGACGCCCACGACCGAAGGCATCGAACTTTATGACGAGGTGGAACGGTCCTTCCTCGGCCTCGCGCGCGTGCTCGACACGGCAGAGCAGATCAGGACCCGCCATGCGGGGGTGCTGTCGGTCGCCACCATACCGGCCCTGGGGAACACGCTGCTGCCGGAGGTGCTGAGAGGGTTCCAGGCCCTGGCCGGCACCCCGGTGGTGCATCTGCATATCGTGCCGTCGCAGCAGGCCCTGAGCATGCTCGCCCAGCGCCGCTGCGACATCGCCTTCGCCTCCATCGCACCCGCGCCGGAGATCGGGCGCCAGGTCGCCGCCTTCCCGATGCATGGGCGAGTGATCCTGCCGGCGACGCACCGCCTCGCGGACGCCACGCGGACGCTGACCCCGGAGCTGCTGGCCGACGAGCCCATGGTCGCGCTGGCGGCGCATTCACTGATGCGGGTGGAGACCGAGCAGGCCTTCGCTCACCGCGGCGTACCGTTTCACGTCGCGATCGAGACGATGCAGGCCTTCTCCGCGGCGCAGCTCGTCCAGGCCGGCTTCGGCTGCGCCGTCGTCGACCCGATGACCGCCCGCGCCCATGAGGCCTTGGGCGGCGCGAGCTGCGCGTTCGAGCCGGCGATCGATTTCTCCTTCGGCGCCTATGCCTGGCGCTCGGGCGACCAGATGGGTTGGATCGAGCGCTTCGTCGCGGTCGTCGCCATGGCTGTCGCGGCGCTGCCGGGGCATTGAACGGGCTGAGCGGAGAGGCACGCCGCGGCGCCCGGCCCTGTTCAGAAGGTCACGTCCCGGTTCACATCCTTGTAGAGCAGATAGGCCGTCTCCCCCCATCCGGTGGCGTAGAATTGCTGCGGCACATAGGCGCCCATCCAGATGAAGTCGCCCGCCCAGCATTCGTGCCACTCGCGTCCGAGCAGATACAGGCCCTGGCCCTCCAGCATGTACAGACCGTGCTGCATGATGTGGGTCTCGACGAAGGGGAAGTAGTTGCCCGGTTCGAAGGACAGGATGTTGATCTCCATATCCATGGACAGGTCGGCCTCGCCGAGCAGCGCCTGCCAGTTGCGGCCCCGGGTGTGCTTGTTCACGCGCGGCACTTGGCTGCGATGGCCGAAGAAGGATGCGCGCGGCGTGATGCCCTGGGCGGGGACGTAGGGACGCTTGATCCAGATCGCCCGCACCGGCCCGCCCACCGCCTGGATTGAGTAGGACTTGCCCGCCGCAACATAGGCGTAGCCGCCGGCATCGAGACGCTGCGCCTGCCCATCCGCGACGACCGCCGCCTCACCCTCCAGCAGATAGAAGAAGTGCTCCAGCCCGTCCTGCAGCGGCACCGGCGTGCCGCCATCGGCATCGATTTCCAGCAATGCCTGGGCGAAATTGGCCCCCATCGCGGGGCTGGTATGGAAGCGGATCTTGGTGCGCGTGAAGCCGGGCAACCGGCTTTCGAGGATCCCGTCAGGCGGCATCACCGCATAGTGCGGCGTCACCATCGTGCGGTTGTGCCCGACGATGCCGGGGGGAAGGATATCGCGGCGGGTCATTGTGCTTCTCCGGGCAGCGCGGCGATGACGATGATCTCGACAAGGTCGCCGGGCGGCATCGGCGTTTCAACCGCGCTGCGCACCGGGCCCTCGCCGTTGGGGATCCAGCGTGTCCATGCCGCATCCATCGCGGCCTTCTGCGAGAGGTCGCCCATGAACACCTCCGCACGCAACAGGCGCGAACGGTCGTGGTCTGCCCCCTGAAAAGTGGTCCTCCCTGAAGTAGGCCTTNTGACGCCGTTCACGTATTACCGCTGGCGCAAGGAGTCTGGCGGCCTGAAGGGCGATCAGGTGAAGCGCCTCAAGGACCTTGAGAAGGAGAACGAACGGCTGCGCGAGGCCGTCTCGGATCTGACCCTGGAGAAGCTGATCCTCAAGGAAGCTGCCTCGGGAAACTTCTGAGCCCCGCCCGGCGTCGCCGCTGCATCGACTAGGTCATCGCCAAATTCGGCGTGTCCGAGCGTCTGGCGTGCCGGGTTCTGGGGCAGCACCGATCGACCCAGCGCAAGAGCCCGAAGGGTCGGTGCGATGATGCGGCTTTGACCGACGACATCATCGCGCTGGCCACGGCGTATGGCCGATACGGCTATCGGCGGATCACGGCGCTTCTGTGGGCTGCTGGCTGGGTGGTGAACGTGAAACGCGTAGAGAGGATCTGGCGGCAAGAGGGTCTGAAGGTTCCGAGCCGGCAGCCCAGGAAGAGTAGGCTTTGGCTGAACGATGGGTCCTGCGTCCGTCTGCGGCCCGAGCGGCCCAACCATGTCTGGTCCTATGACTTCGTGGAGGGCCGGACCCATGATGGCCGGAAGTTCCGCATGCTCAACGTGATCGACGAGTTCAGCCGGGAATGTCTGGTCATCCGGATTGACCGGAAGCTGAAATCGACGGACGTGATCGATGTTCTGTCCGATCTGTTCATCCTGCGCGGAGCGCCGGGCCATATTCGTTCGGACAATGGCCCTGAATTCATCGCCAAGGCGGTGAGGGAATGGATTGCCGCGGTCGGCGCGCAGGCGGCGTTCATTGAGCCTGGGTCACCTTGGGAAAATGGCTATTGCGAGAGCTTCAACAGCAAGCTGCACGACGAGCTTCTGAACGGCGAGATCTTCTACTCGCTGGCCGAGGCGCGGGTGGTGATCGAAGGCTGGCGCCAGCACTACAATTCGGTGCGCCCGCACTCGTCGCTTGGGTACAAGCCGCCGGCCCCCAACGCCAAGATATGGCCGCCGGCAAAGACCCAACCGGCCATGCCGGTCACGACGGTCGTCGCAGACAAGCCGACGATGCACTAACATTCACCCCGGACCACCTCATGGGGGCAGGCCACGATTGCGGCCGGCCTCGGTCAGCACCAAGCCCCGCCCGCGGCACTCGAACAGATCCTGTCGCAGGGCCGCCTCCAGCGCCTTCAGTTGCGACGAGAGTGCCGAGGCGGACAGGTTCAGCCGACGTGCCGCGCCGGTCAGCGTGCCGTCATGGGCGACGGCACGGAACAGGCGCAGATGGTGAAGGTTCCGGGCGCTCATCGTTCGGTTCAATAGGATGATGCGGCCGAGAACATGTAGTTTTTTGGAATTTTGGCCAAGGCTATTCCGGCCGCGAAGCCACCCGATCCGGAATTGCGCAATGCCCCCGAGCCTGGCCGTCCTGGCCCCGCCCGTCCTCCTGGTCACGGCCCTGTTCGCCCTGGTCCGCCCCGGCCGGCGCCCGGGCGCCTTGCCGCGTCTGGCCGAAGTGGCGGGGATAGTGGCATTCGGGCTGATCGGCGCTGGTGCGGCACAGATGGCGCTGCTGGGGCCGGCCGCGGGCACGATCGGCAGCGGCGCCTTCGCGCTGACGTTGCGCTTCGATGTGCTGAGCGCGGTGATCATGCTGATCGTCGGCTTCATCGGCTGGGTGGTCGTGCGATATGCGCGCAGCTACCTCGATGGCGAAACGCGCGAGGGCGCCTTCCACGGCCTGCTGCTGGCGACGCTCGCCGCCGTCCTCGTGCTCGGCATGGCCGGCAGCCTCGCGCTGCTGGTCGCGTCTTTCATCGCGGTGGGGCTCGGCATCCGGCGGCTGCTGCTGTTCTACCCCGCGCGGCCGGAGGCGCGGTGCGCGGCGACCAAGTTCGCGCTGGTCTGGGGCGGGGGGGATGCCGCACTGATCCTCGCGACCCTGCTACTGTGGTTCGCATTCGGCACGGCCGACATCGCGGCGATCAACCGGGCCGCCGCGGCCGGGCCGGTACCGGCGTCCGCGCTTGTCGCCACCGGACTGCTCGTGCTGGCCGCGCTGCTGAAGACCGCGGCCTTCCCTGTGCATGGCTGGCTGACTGAGATGATGGAAGCGCCGACCCCGGTCTCCGCCCTGCTGCATGCCGGCATCATCAATGCCGGCGGCGTTCTGCTGATCCGCTTCGCGGACGTGATGCAGACCAGCCCCGGCGCCATGGCGGCGTTGGTGATGCTGGGCGGCTTCACGGCGCTGGCCGGCGGGCTGGTGATGCTGACCCAGGCCGCGGTGAAGACGGCGCTGGCGTGGTCCACCGTCGCCCAGATGGGCTTCATGCTGCTGCAATGCGGCCTTGGCCTCTGGGCGCTCGCGCTGCTGCACATCGTCGCACATTCGCTCTATAAGGCGCACGCCTTCCTGGGGTCGGGGACGGCGGTGCGGGCGGTACAGTCGGCGCGGCGGCCTGGGCCGGTGGCAGTGCCGGGCATAGGCGCCGTCATGCGCGCCTTCGCCATCGCGCGGGCCATCTACGCGGCCGTGGCGGGCGGCTTCTGGGCGGTCTTCGGGCCGAAGCCGGCGCAGGCGGTGGCGCTCGGCGCGATCCTGATTTTCGGCGTCGCGTACCTCAGCGCCCAGGGCCTGGCCGATACCGCACCGCGAGCCTTGACGCGGCGCACCACGCTGGCCTCTGGCGCGGCGGCGCTCGCCTATTTCGCGTTCCACCGGCTGGCCGAGGCGCTGACGGCCGGCGCGCTGCCCGCGCCGCCGGCGCCCGGGCCGTTGGAGGGCGCGCTGCTCGTGCTGGTGATCCTGTCCTTCGGCGCGGTCGCCGTGGCGCAGGCGCTGCTCCCGCACTGGGCGCATCACCCGGCCGCGGCGGGGCTGCGGGTGCACCTGGCCAACGGGCTCTACCTCAATGCCGCCCTCGAGCGGCTGATCGGCGGCTGCCGTGCCGCAAGACCCCTCTGAAGCGACGGAGCGCACCGATGACCCTGACCCCTGATGCGACCCTCGCCGCGGAAACGGCCGGCCTGCTGCGCGCCGCCGAGGCCGCCGCCCGCGCGATCCCCCTGCCTTCCCGCTGGAGGCGACCGTCGCCGTCAATCCAGTTCTCGGCCAGACGCATGTCAGCTTCGCGATGGCGGCGTCCCGGCTGTAGTAATCGGCGGCCGAGACCCGCAGCACGCGGGCCATTGTGCGGATGGGGAATTCGGCCTGGTGCGCGCTCATGAATTCGAAGACCCGGATGGGGTCTTGTCCTTCGCGAACCAGGCCGCCGCCTTTGCCAGAATGTCGCGATCCTGGCGAAGGCGATGGTTCTCACGACGGAGCTTGCTCAGCTCCTCTCGCTGGGCGCTGGTCGTGCCGCCATTCCCTCGCTCGCCGGCATCGCGATCCGCCTGACGGACCCAGTGCACGATCGACTGCGCATTCGGCTCGAACTCCCGCGCAAGATCCTGCGGGGTTCGCCCCGATCGGACTAACTCCACCATCTGCCGCCGGAACTCCGGCGGGTAAGGCACCCTGAAGCTCGGCATCGCGGACACCTCCATCTCAAGCCTCGGGGTGTCCACGAAAGTGGTTTAACTTCAGGCACCTACACACCAAAATAATGCACCAATCACTTCACACACTCAGGATATCGATGCGCATAAACGCCTCCCGCTACATGGCCGCCCTCTCACTGCCTTGCGCGTGCGGGCTGTCGGTTGGCGGGTGTGCGCCCCATGCGTTCCAGCGAGGCGCGGCAGCGTGGATCATCGCCGATGCCGAGTTCAATAATTGGCAGGAACGAGAAGATGCCGGCGCTCTCGCTCGCCACTAGCTGAACCGACGGGTTGCTCAGTCTGCCGCGGACGGCCAGCTCTGCCGGGATCGAGGCGATGGTGAAGTTCTTCGCCTGGCTGTTCAAGCGCAGATCCAGCCGCTCCTCATCCAGATGGATGCGGCCGGTGCCGATCAGCACCGCGTCGCTCGTATCCAGAAGGAGGGTGCGGGCGTTGAGCACGCCGCCCGCCAGAGCGAAATCCGCCACGAAGCATTCCAGATTCGTGCGAGAAGGCAGGCCGAGGCCCGACAAGATTGCATTTCCCAGACGCAGCCCAGCCAAGTCCACGGAGAAGGCACTGAGGTTCCCGCCCGCGGTGCGCAGCGACAGCCCGCCCGTGCCGCGCGCGAGAAGCTGCGCGGTTGAGCGTCCGATGCCTTCCAGCCGCGCCCGGCCGTTCAGCGCCCCGCCGCCCTCCCCACCCAAGGAAGACATGATATGGGCGATGTTGAGCCCCTGAAGCTCGAAATCAGCCGCGGCGTGAAGCTGCCCATCCTCACGCGGCGTCAGTGTCGCGGTGAGCACCACGGCGCCGGCTCCTATCCCGCCCCGCAGCGGCTTGAGGGTCAGCACGCCGCCAATCAGCTCCAGCGTGACGTCCAGTGTGCCGAAGGGCGAATCCGCGCCAATAATGCGCGCGGCGCGAAAGCGGGCATGCACGTCGGCGGCCCGGAACAGCGGCAGGTTGACCGGCGCATTGGGAAGCACGCGGCCGGTGCGCGGCGTGTCATCCCGGATCGGCCGGCCACGCCCGGGATTGCCGCCGATGAACCCCGCGAGGTCGGCCAGGTCCACCTGCCGCGACTGGAGATCCATCGTGACATCGGGGCGCGTGCGACTGGGCGCGATGGTCACCGTGCCACGAAGGTCGCTGCGCCCCACCAGGCCCTCCATCTCGGTGAAGCGGAAGCGCCGATCCGCGTAGGAAAGCTTGCCGGCGACGCGGAAGGCCGGCGTGGAGGGAATTGGCACGCCGGTCAGGGGTGTCAGGAAGCGCATGTCGGGACCGGTCAATACCAGGCGCAGATCGGCGCCGGCCAAAGTCAGCGGGTCGGTGATGGTGCCGTTGAGCGTGGCGCGCGTGGTGCCGTTTTCCAGCTCCAACTGCACGGGCCAACCCTGGCCTGCATCGCCCACGGCCAGGATGGTGCCGCCCGCCATTTCCCCGGTGAGCGGGGCCCCCGCATAGGTGCCGCGGGCGGTGGCAAAGATGTGATGCGGCCCCGCCGCGACGGCGCGCGTTTCCATCTGGATTGTGAAATCGGCGCGCAGCGGCGCGTGCAGGATTCGCGCCCGACCCTCCCGGAGGATGAGTTCACCGATGCGCAGGCGCGCACCTGGCTCGCCAGTTGGGTCCGGCAGGGACAGGATTGAATTGGTGCTGCCATCCGGCTGCGTGACCGCCAGCACATCCAGCCCCTGGATCTCGACCGACGGGATCGTGGGTGTGCGGTCCCGCAGCGTAGGCCAGGTGTCGAGGCGCAGTTCCACGGATGCGATTCGTGCGAAGGGCGGCTCGGCGTCGAACCCCTCCGGATTGGCCACCGTCACATCGCGGAACGTGACGAGGGAAACTCGGCCCAGGCGCACATGCAACCCGCCGATGGTGACGGCGCGGCCGATGGCATTTGAAGCCATGCGTTCGGCGACCGGGATGAACGTGCCCCAGGAGAAGCTCAGTACGAGGGCCAGTGCGGACAGTCCCAACGCCGCGATCAGACCCGTGATCCAGTATCGGCGTTTGATGGCGCGCGTCCTCCGTCCGGATTTCCAGGAACAACGCGATACACTGCCCGAAGTTGCGCTGAAAACGCAGATGGCGCTCGTCTAGGCGCATCGCGCAGTTCGACATGCGGCTGCACCTAAGACGCTGCGCACGCGCGTTGTCTCGCTGAATAGCGACTGCGCTGGACTCAGAGACCGTTCGTACCCGGACGCACCTCCTCCGCCAGTTCCCATACAAGCCGTGCTCTCCGCCAGACTGACCGCCGCGCTGAGTGGCAGGTTTCCTGGGGTTTTCGGGGCAGACCTGTTGACTGGCCCGGCGCCGAGCCGGCGGAAAATCGTTCTCCGGTGGCCCGTTCTCTCCGGACCTCCTGACTTGGGCGTTTCAGTACGGAACTCAAAAACCTAGGTAAAAGGCCGGTTTCCGCGCGATCGGCGCTTGTCGCGGTTCGAACCCCACTTGCCCTAAATCCGTACTTCGAGAGCGAACACTTGGTACGGCCGAACGCCAGCAGTGTCGTTAGGTTCAGATGAGGGCGTCTTGAAGGTTCCGCGTTCGTCTGCCGCCGTTGCTTGGTTCCACAGCCCTAGCGACAGCCAACGTGAGCCCCTTCTGCTGAGGTTCCCTCGCACGCGTTCTCGCGGCACGGGGGGGCAGCCGAATGGGCCTCAAAGACAGTATGGCGGAAGAGCGGTCCAGGACGCGGCCGATCGGAACGAACTCCTCGTTGGCCCTGACCGCCTTCTGCCCACCCTCGGCCATGCTGCGCCTCCACGGGGCCAGCAGTCGGGACAAGACGCCGTGCAGCCGGGCGACGGCGGAGAACGCTATGCCGGGCTGCATGGTCTGCTCCACCAACCGGACCTTTTCCTCGGCAGTGGGCCGCCGGCGGCGATGGATGCCGGTGACGATCTCAACGCCTGGTGGGCTTCGACATAGGCGCGCGCCTAGGTATTAACCTAGGCCCCCCGGGGGTTTGCCACCAGGGCGCTCGAATTGTGGGCCGCTCCTGGCAAGTCGTCAGGGCGGCCTGAAATAGAGCGGCTCCGCGGGTAGTGAACCGTAGAGGAAGGGCTCCTGCCTTCCGTCAGTCACCTTCAACACGCGATCGCGCACCCCGCGGAAGGCCGCGCCTAGCTCGAGCCCGGGCGTGTCCATCGCGGCCAGCAGTGCTTCCGCGTATGGTCCGTAACTCCCGGCGCCGTCCACTGCTTGCTGACCTTGCGCGGTCGAAAATGCCACCAGGGTTGCACCACGCGGGGATAACTCGGTCGTCCAAGTCGGGTGCGCCCACAGAATCGAGGGAATCGGTCGCGGATCGGCGACCCCTGGAGCAACGCGGCAAGCGTCAAAGACGATCAAGCGCAGCCTCCGCGCGGAAGCAGCGCTTCGAAGCAGTGAGGTCAACGCGATAGCTTCCGTCGATAGCGCGTACGAACTAGCCGGTACGGCACCCGCCGGTACGAGGAACTGCGCGCCTCCAACCTCCGCTCCACGACCGGCGTAGTATATGACCGCCCAGTCTGCGTCCTCGGCTGCCAGGGCGAATTCCCCGAGCGCTGCGAGAAGAACTTGGTGTGGGGGATCCTGCAACAAGACAACGTTGGCAAATCCAATCTGCCGTAGCGCTTGAGCGACGGCGGCCGCATCGCGGCGTGCACCCGGCAGATCAACAGCGTCATAGCTGCCGTTGCCCACTACCAGGGCGACACGACGTTCAACTGGCGATGCGTCTGTGGCGGCTGCGCGAGTTGCAACGTACTCGGGCGACGCGTCGGCGAGGGCGAGCGCCGCAGGCCGAACATTCATCCGCCAGTAAGCGGCCCCTACGAAGACTGTGAATGCAAAAGACAGCGCCGCTGCGCTCAGCCAAAGGATCGAATGGTGGGGCGGCCCAGAGTGGCGTCGCGGGATTGGTCGCACCAGGATTGGCGCCGACTGTGGCTGCTGGGAAGCGGTCACCGGCACGTCCTCCGAATGCCGCAGCATGCTCCGAATCACGTCCACAGCGAAGACATATCCCCGTCGGGGCACTGTCTGAACCAGCTGGTGGTGCGTGTCGTCGAGAGCCAAACGGACCGCACGGATGCACTGTGACAGGGAGTCATCCGTCACCCAAACGCCTGGCCAGAGCGCCTGCAGCAACTCCTCTTTCGTCAACAGCTGATGCGGGTGCTCGGCCAAGTAGCGCAGGGCGTCGAAAGCCTTCGGCCGGAGCGGAACCTGCTGATCTTCGCGTCGGAGCACGCACTGGGAAAGATCGAGCGAAAACCCGGCAAAACAGAGCAACGCCTTCCGATCGCACGGCATGGAAGCACCTCTGACGGCTGAGCTTGCCGATTGAGTATACATCTTCAGCCAATTTTCGTCGGATTTTCAGCGCGGATTCCTGACGACAGACTTGACTGTATAGTAGGGTTGGCGGTGGCCCGTAAGGCGATCGCGAGCATCGCATTTCGACCATCCCGACTGATGGCTGTCCGCCCGCCATGCGCCTGTCGCGTGATGGACCGTCGGCATATTTGGGAGGAGACGATGATCCAGGAGGCGCCTCTCACCGATCGACTTGTCGGGCTGTGGGATTATCTCGGCGTGCGTGCCGCGCATGTGGCGTCGCAAATGCCCGCCGACCTCGATGGCCTTGTACGTAGCCATCCAGGACGGATCGCCGGGCTCGCGCTCTGCGAGGCGACCAGCGTCGATCCAGCACCGCTCGCCGCGCTCGCCTCGCGACTGACAGTGGTGGCGGGCGATGCGGGGATGTCCGGCCCGGTCGCTGAGCGTGTCGTTCCGCTCCTGCCCGGATGCCGGCGCGTCACCCTCGCCGGCTACGGCGCTCCGATCTGGGGAGACTGCGTTGCCGACAACACGGAGGCCATCGTCTCCGCCCTCTGCGCGCTGCCCGGAGAGGCTTCGACGCCCGCAGGCCTGCCGGAGCGCGGCAGTCACGCCGGCATCACCTACAGTATCCGCGGCGAAGGTCCGGCGCTGGTGTTGATGCCGCTCTTCCTTGCGCCCTCGCAGTGGGAGGCCGCCCTTCCCGCGCTTGCGGCGCGCTACACGGTGATCACCCTCGGCGGGCGTCATCTGGGGGGTGTGGCGCTGCTCGAGGACCGAGCGATGAGCCCGAGCTACAGGGCCATGGTGACGACGCTGCTCGAGGTGATGGCCCCCGTCGCCGGCGAGGCCCTGTTGGAGGTCGGCTGCGGCTCCGGCGCGTCCACGCGGCTGGCGGCAAGGCGGTCTGGCGGGACGACGGCAATCACGGCGGTGGACATCAATGCCTAACCTGTTGCGCGAGGCGGCGGCACTCGCCGAGGAGGAGGGAGTTTCGGAGATGATCCGCTTCGGGGAGGGCAATGCGGATCGGTTGCCCTTCGAGGACGGACAGTTCGACCACGCTTTCAGCGTCACGGTGCTGGAGGAATGCGACGCCGATCTTGCGCTCAGCGAGTTGCGGCGCGTGGTGAGGCCGGGCGGGCGCGTCGGCGTGATCGTGCGGGCGACCGAACTGCCGCATGCCTGGAACCTGGGACTTGAAGGTGCGCTGCGCACGAAGGTGGACAGCCGGCCGCCACTCGTCGGTCCGCGCGGCGTCGCCGACCGCAGCATCTATGCCCGCATGGGCGCAGCGGGGTTCGAGCGGCTGAGCTGCTTCCCCATGCTGGCCACCATCGACAGGGCGGATGGCCCCTTCTTCCGCTACCTGCAGGGCAACGTCGTGGCGCGGCTCGATACGGCGGAACGACCCGTGTTCGAAGCAGCGCGGCAGGCGGCGCTCGAGGGTGGCGTGCTGTTCACCGTCTGCCCGCACCATTGCGTCGTCGGACGCCGACCGCCGATTTGAGGCCCAGCATCGTTAGGTTTGGCGCGGTTGCATTGGCCAAAGGTGGGAGGCGAGGTAGGTGGCGCTCGGCACGACACGATCATTGCAGCAAGACGCAGGCAATCGATGCAACTCGGCATTCGCCGCTGACACCGTCGCCTATCTGGCAACGTCAGTAGGATGGGCCTTCACGCACCTCCAATACCAACTGCGTGCTATTGTCTCGAATTGCGTCGTCCAGCGATCGATAGTGGGGAGAACGTGGCATGGACTATCCCTATGATCTCGGCTCTTACTCTCGGAAGGTGACGACCACTTCGGTGGAAGCCCAGCGCTGGTTCAATCGTGGTCTGAATTGGTGTTTTGGCTACCACCACGAGGAGGCTATCGCCTGCTTCGAGAAGGCGCTGGAGAATGACCCGAACTGCGCCATGGCCCATTGGGGCATCGGCTACGCGGTGGGGCCGAACTACAACTTTCCCTGGGAACTGCAGGACCCTGCTGGCAAGGCCACGGTGCTTGCCAAAGCCTATGATTCGGCCCGCGCTGCTCTCACTTACGCTGGCGACGTGACAGCTCCAGAACGGGCACTGATTGAAGCTCTGCCCTCCCGCTATCCTCAGCGCGTCCCGATCGATGACCAGCGCCCTTGGAATGACGCCTTTGCCGACGCCATGCGCATCGCTCATCGTGCCCATGTCGGCGACCTTGATCTACGAACCATCTTCGTAGAGGCGATCCTCAACCGGACTCCTTGGCGCATGTGGGACTTGCGAACCGGGAACCCAGCGCCGGGTGCGGGTACGCTGGAGGCGCGCGACGTGCTCGAGTCAGCTTTCCGTGATCTGCCCGGGGCGATGAATCATCCCGGTCTTCTGCACCTCCACGTCCACCTGATGGAGATGTCACCGCATCCGGAAGCGGCGTTGGTAACAGGCGATCGGCTGCGCGAGCTGACCCCGGATATGGGCCACCTGCTGCACATGCCGACCCACATCGATGTTCAGTGCGGCCACTACCACGACACGATGCACTGGAATCAGAGGGCCATTATCGCGGACCGCAAATTCTACGACCGCATTGGACCGATGAATTTTTACTCCGGCTATCGCATTCACAACTACCACTTTGCTTCCTACGGCGCCATGTTCCTCGGCCAATATGCCCCCGCCATCGCAGCGGCGGACGAACTGATCGAGACCATGCCCGAGGGGTTTCTGCGTATCCCCTCGCCGCCCATGGCCGATTTCTTCGAGAGCTATGTTTCCATTAGGCAGCACGTTCTTGTCCGCTTCGGCAAATGGCGTGAGATCGTCGCTCAGGATCTCCCGGCGGACCGCGACCTCTACTGCAACACACTGGCAATGCTTCATTACGCCAAGGGCGTCGCTCATGCCGCGCTTGGCGACATCCCGGCGGCGGAGGCCGAACAGGTGCTGTTTCGCGAGGCCGTGAAACGCGTGCCCAAGTCCCGGTATCTCCACAACGTGCCATGCGTGCAGCTGCTGGCGGTCGCCGAGGAGATGCTGGAGGGGGAAATAGCCTACCGCCGGAGAGAGTACGATGTTGCCTTCGCCCGTTTGCGGGCCGCCGTGGCGATGGAAGACGACCTGCCCTACGATGAGCCATGGGGCTGGATGCAGCCGATTCGTCATGCACTCGGCGCGCTGCTGCTGGAGCAGGGGCGCGCGGTTGAGGCGGAGGCGGTCTATCGCGAGGACCTCGGTCTTGGTGGTGCGCTTCCCCGCGCGCAGATCCACCCTGACAACATTTGGGCTATGCGAGGGCTGCTCGATTGCCTCGATCGGCGCGGCGAGACGTCTGAGGCTGCGTTGCTCCGCCAACGCGTGGTCCTCGCGTCCGCCCGCGCCGACCTTCCGGTTTCCGTGTCGTGCTTCTGCGCTCGCGGCAAGGCTGCCTGATCGCCCCGCGGCGCTTGGGCCTGAAAGGAGGACGCTGAGCGTTGGTACGGAACTTCTGGTAGGGGCTCCAGTGGCGTGGAGCCGCGACTACAGGACTGGTTTGGTCTCCCACTCAGCGAGTTTGTTCCGCGCTCCCCACGGCCGACTAGAGCAGAATCCAGTCATTCCGGCTCGTACCCAGCGGCGGTGAAGTAGTTCGCGCACTCGGCTGGCGAGAAGGCGGGCAGGGCGTCGCGGATGGCGTCCCAAAGTTCGTCGACGGTGCGCGCTGCGGCCATGCGCAGCAGGGCCTTCAGCTTGGCGAAGGCGTCCCTTCGGAGCAGTGCTCCTCAGCAGATTGAAGTCCGGCGAGTATGGCGGCAGGTAGAGCAAGGTGGCGCCTGCGCGCGCGATGGCGGTACGCACCGCGGCCGGCTTGTGGGCGGGCAGGTTGTCCATCACGACGATGTCGCCGGGTTGCAGCGTCGGCACCAGCACCTGCTCGACATAGGCGAGGAAGGCCGCGCCGTTCATCGCGCCATCGAGCACCATCGGCGCTGTCATGCCCGACAGCCTGAGGGCGCCGATGAAGGTCGTGGTCTTCCAGTGTCCGTGTGGCACCGGCGCGCGGCAGCGTTCGCCACGCGGTGCGCGGCCCCGCAAGCGCGCCATCTTGGTCGATGCGCCGGTCTCGTCGATGAAGACCAGACGTTCGGGATCAAGGTCGGGCTGCGCCGCGAACCAGGCTTCGCGCCGGGCGGCGACGTCTGGCCGTGCCTGCTCGCTGGCGTGTGCGGTTTTTTTGAAGGTGAGGTCGCGCCGGTCGAGAAAGCGCCAGATCGTGCTCGGCGCGAACTGTTCGCCGTGCTCGCGCTCCAGCAACGCGGCGAGTTCGACCAGCGTGATGTCCACCTGCCGATCGACTGCCGCAAGGATCACCGCGCCGAACGCTTCGATCCGCGCCGAGTGCCGGTCGCCGCCGCGCGGCTTGGCCGCCGTCGCCCCCGCCTCGTGCCACGTGGGCAGCCAGCGCACCGCGGTCGCCACCCCGATCCCGAAGCGCTCCGCAGCAGCGTGGCGCGACAGACCGCCCTCAACCGCCGCAATCACCCGAACCCGCAGATCCATGGACAAGGTCTTCGCCATCGCCGCTGGCCCCCCGCCCAGCAGACACGATGAATCAGATCACGCTCGCGTCGGGGGGAGCACTTTCACGAATCAGTTCGAGAAGAATGTGCTCTAGGTGAATCCCCAGCCGCGGCAGCAGCGCGCCAAGCGGCGCACGAGGCGCATTGCCCGCGGGACCCCGCTCTGGGGTGGGACCACACTTGGCTCGGCCTCGCCGCCGCGCTGGTCGCGGGCTGCCTGGCTCTTGCCGGGGCCGGCTGGTTGCTGCTGCGGGCCGGTGAGCGATAACTCGGGTTGTCGGGTGCCGCCGGACCGGCCGAGGTACGTAAGCACCGCTTTGCCGGCGAAGTCCTGTCCGCGCCTGGTCCTACCGGCCACTTCGCCAGGCCATGCGGCGGAGCCCGGCCAGCAGGCGCAGATCGACCACCACCTTCGCCACAGCCGCCAGCACTAGGGCGGACAACACGACCTTCGACACGATCTCCATCGTCCCATCGATCAGCATCGCGTGCACGACGCTGCCCACCACGATCACCACCGCAAGGCTGACGTGACACAGCCGCCAGACGATCAGCCTGAGGCGGAGCCGTCCGCGCAGGGCCCCGAGGAGGGCCGAAGCGAACACCGCCCACATGGCGACCACGCCCCAGGCAGAAAACGGCGTCGGTGACCTAAATAGGAGCGCATCGACGACGTCCGGCGGGCTGGTCACCCACAAGGCCGCAACGTGGGCCACCACCGCCAATACGAGGCCGGCCCCCACCCACGCATGCAGTCGCCGCCCAAGGCGTATGCGCACGCCCGGCAAGTATCCTCCGGCGAGCAAGGGCTGGAGCAGGAGTAGTCCGAGTGCGACCACCCCTGCGAAGCCAGCTGCGATATAGAAGGAGTCGCGCCATGCGAGCAGCGGACTGCGCGCCGCGGCGACAACCGGCACCAGCAGCGCGGCCGCGACAGCCGCCCAAATCAGAACTGAACGCAAGGCCTGGTCCCGATTACGCCCGTTGCAGGACGAAGTCCGCGCTGAGGCTCCTGTCGCGCGCGCTCCGCATCACCGGCCGAAGGAACACCGTCGCGAAGCCGTTCTCGTCGTAGGCTGCGTCATAGGCGAGATGCCCATGCGCCTGGCCGAAGGCGGGCACGATCTGCGGCATCTCCATCCTGAACACGCCATTCGCGTCTGTCAGCGTGGCCCCGTGGCTGTGCGGGTCGCGCTCATGCCCTTCTGTCGTGTGCGCCCAGATTTGGATACGTATGCGCGGGAGCGGAGCGCCATCGCCGGCGCGTCGGACGGTGCCAGTCATCCAGAAGCCGCCACCGCCGATGCGCTGCACGACGGGCGCGCCAGCCAAATAGTTGTTGGCGCCGCCCCGCATCGTCGGCGTCGGGGCGAGGCCCTGCGCTCGCAGTGGCGTGATAAGCCCGGCGGCAGCAGTCGCGGCTGCAGCGGTGAGGAGGGTACGGCGAGCTTTCAGCGCATGGGTCATCGTGATCTCTCCTCTCGAGCATCGCGGGCGCCTTCGCGCGACCTCCCTTCATCATTGGAAGTTGCAGGCCGCGGTGAACCCGCTCACCAAAGATGTGATGTAGGGAGGCGGGGTAGTTGGTAAAGCGCCTCCCTGACATCAGGCACGCGCTTTCGCCGGGTGCCAAGCAGATAGGGTGAGCGGAGAGGGCTACGCCTGCGGATCGTGCTGCCTTTCCCATGTGAGGGGAAACGGCTCCATCAGCCCCGGCAGCGTCACGCCGTCCGGTTGCCGCCCGTCCAGGATCGCCTCGACGATGTTGGGCGCCAGCAGCGTCAGCCGCAGCAGGCGAGAGACGTAGGACGAGGTGATCTTCTCGGCGGCCGCCAGTTCGTTGATGGTCGCGAAGCGCCCGGTCTCAATCATTCGCCGCCACCGGAACGCTCGGGCCAGCGCCTTCACCCGCGTGGTGTCGGCAGCCGAGGAGCCCCGGTTCGTGGTGCTGCAGGCGCGATCATCAGCTTCCGCCCACCCCGCTGCTTCCGGACCGCCAGGGGCACCCGGACGGTCAGCATTTGCGCGGCGCCGGTCATGCCGCCGCCCTCGGCGCTTCGGCGGGTGGCCCGGCCAGGTCCCTCGCCAGGCTGGCCAGCCCTTCCAGCTTCAGCCGCACGTCGGCGCCGCCCGCCCCGATGTCCACCCGGTCGACCAGGAGGCGGATGATCCGCGCCTGCTCCACGGGGAACAGTTCCTCCCACAGCGGGTCCAGCCGCTCCAGCGCCAGGCGAGCCTCGTCCTCCGTCATGTTCGGCGCCGAGGCCCGTGCCGCGCGCCAGGCGCCAAGCACGACCTCCGGCTGCCGCAGCTCGCGGTTCTCACGCTCCAGGGCCTTGAGCCGGGCCGCCATCTCCGTCGTCGGCCCAGGCCTGCGGCCCGTGTCGCGCTCGCCTGTTTCACCTACTCGTTCAGCGTTTGGCACGTGCACCCGATCTTGGCCGCGACCGACAGGATCGTCGCCGAGCGCAACGGATGCTGCGCCTCATGATCCAGCACCATCCGTACCGCCCGTTCGCGAACCTCAGGCGAAAACTAGTTCGTCGTCTTGCTCGTCATCGCTCCAGCCTCTCAGGCGTTGGAGCCTCCGACAATCCCAGGGCGGTTCAGACCATGTTCCGATAGGTGGCTTCCCTGCCGGTTGATACGCACGTCGCTGCGGTGCCCCGGCATCACGCAGGACGAGCGAAGCCCGGCCGGAGTTTGGCCGCGGCAGGGGCGCGGATTTCACGCCGCGACATCATGCCGACATGGCATATCTATCAGGATCGCGCCTGCAAGCGCGCCCTCCAATGCTTCCTTAGTCCCCGTGGGCAGACCATCGCGCTCGGGAGCGAGCAGCACGACGGTATTGTAGTAGCCGTTGCGTCGTCGCAGCAGGTCCGACGCCCCATCCGGGTCCGGGACGATGGCGTGCTCGACGTTCTCCGGCATCGCGGC
>NZ_BMKW01000022.1 GCF_014644535.1 Neoroseomonas lacus | reverse complement strand
ACTCTCCTGGGGGTTACGATGAGCCAGAAATCCTCCGTTCCTCAACGCCGCCGTTCTGTCTCAAGGGTGCTGACGCCGGACAGGTCGTCAAAGAGGCACCGGCGTTGTTCTGCGGCTCTCCAGCGCTGCCAGCCGGGCAGCGGGAGTTCGCGGCGGAGGTGCCGCGGGATCTACCGAGCTTGGCACCCGGGGCGACCAGCCTGATCGACGTCACCGTCAACGGCGCGCGTCAGGGCGACCTCGCCGACGCGGCGCTGGCGTCGTCGACGCGCTTCATCGAGCTCGACGCCGCGGCATGGTCGAACAACACCGTGCGCGTCATGGCGCGGAACATCTCGGCAGCGACGTTCGACCTGGCGGCGGTGATGCTGTCGGTAGGGGTGGCGAAGCGGCGAGTCCCCTGACGGTGATCCGCAAAGAACATCTCCACAGGGAGCGGGTGCGCCGCGCAACCTCGCACCCCCTCCGCCTTACCTCCCGGCATGCCGTGGCAAATATGTGGCTGGCCCTATGACGGCCGGCCTGGTGGGCACTAGCGGGTCCGCCGCCATCCCCACCACCGCCCTCGATCTGCCCCTCGTGCAGCGTCTCCGGCGGTCCCCGCATTTTTCGCTCCGGATCCCATGCCTCGAGATAACAGCCAGAGCAAGCGAGGAAGCACTCTGCGAAGACAGCGGAATAGTTGGGGTTTCGGGCTGCCTTCCGGACTGCACACACGATCCCCAACGCCTCTCCCTGTCATCTAAGCCCGCAGAGGGAAAAGCACCGGGCATGTCGGTACCGAACTCCGTCCTTCGGACCGTCGGACGCCGAGCATAGGCTCGACCCCCGCTAGCTAACGGTTCTCCCGCAGCCAAGCCAGGACCTGCGCAGGGGCCTTCCCGATGTCCTCGCTAGGGTCGGCGCGCGGCGGCCTCGAGGAAGGGAATGGCTGCTTCTCCGAGTATGCCGGCAATGACCGACGCGGCTGCCTCGCTCACCGCCTCGTCGGGATCGCTGATTGCCAGGGCGACATGAGGGGCGGCTGCCGCGGCCCTTTCGCCCAGCTTCTCTAGGGTCTGCAGGATCCGCAGGCGCACCCACCTATTGGTGTCAGTCAGTGCCACAATGAGAGCCGGCAACGAGGCTACGGCCAGGACCCCCGACAGAACGAAAGGCAAGGGCAGACTCCTCGCGCATCGAGTCCGCCGGCTCGCTGAGGGCCTCGCTGTGATGCACGAGGCCGTCGCGATGCAGCGGGCGCCGCTCGTGCAGGGCCTGTTCCAGCGCATCCAGCACGAAGCCCGTATGCGTGGTCCGCGACACGCGCCATCCGACGATCCACCGCGCATAGGCGTCGATGACAAAGGCGACGTAGGCGAGCCCTGACCAGGTCGCGACATAGGTGAAGTCGGAGACCCACAGCACGTTCGGGCGCGGTGCCTTGAACTGCCGGTTGACGTGATCCAGCGGGCAAGGGGCGGTCTTGTCGCTGATCGTGGTCCTGACCGGCTTGCCGCGGATCACGCCCTGCAGGCCCATGCCGCGCATCAGACGCGCAACAGTGCAGCGCGCCAGGTCCTGCCCTTCGCGCTTCAGCTGCCGCCAGACCTTGCGCACGCCGTAGACGCGGAAGTTCTCCTCGAACACGCGCTCGATCTCGGGCATCAGCGCGGCATCGCGCCTGGCCCGGGCCGGCAGCTGCGCCGGATCACGCCGCCGGGCTGCCTGCGCGCGATAGGTCGATGCGGCGATCGGCAGGACCTTGCAGATCGGCCTTGATCCGCTTTGCGGCTCAAGCCCATAAACCCCACGATGATCATCAATGAAGCCGATCATGGCTTGAACCGGCGATCGAGCTCCGCCTGGGCAAAATACGCCGACGCCTTGCGCAGGATCTCGTTCGCCTGCCGCAGCTCGCGGTTCTCACGCTCCAGGGCCTTGAGCCGTGCCGCCATCTCCGTCGTCGGTCCAGTCCTGCGACCCGCATCTCGCTCGACCTGTTTCACCCACGCGTTCAGCGTCTGGCCCGTGCAGCCGATCTTCACCGCGATCGAGAGGATCGTCGCCCAGCGCGACGGGTGCTGCGTCTCATGCTCCAGCACCATCCGTACCGCCCGTTCGCGAACCTCAGGCGAGAACTTATTCGTCGTCCTGCTCGTCATCGCTCCAGCCTCTCAGGAGTCGGAGCCTCCGACAAACCCGGGGCGGTTCATGCCCCCATTACAGGTTGCACCACATCCGCATCAGGTTGTGGTAGCAGGTCGTAAGGCCGAGCACGCTCGCATGGTCATCCGCTACGATCATTCGCATCTGAATGATCGACATGTCCATCTCGAAGAGAAGCCGGCGCTTCCGGTCATCCTCGATCATAGACTGAGTCCAGAAGAAGGACGCCCAGCGGCTGCCACGCGTTACCGGGTTGACCCTATGCAGGCTGGTCCCCGGATAGACCACCATGTCGCCGGCCGGCAGTTTCACGGGCTGCGCGCCGTAGGTGTCCTCGATGACGAGTTCGCCGCCGTCATAGTCTTCCGGCGGCGTGAGAAACAATGTCGATGAAACGTCCGTGCGAAGGCGGCCACCGCCGGGAACGCTGCGGATCGCGTTGTCGACATGGGTATTGAAGGTCATGCCCACGTCGTACCGGTTGAACATGGGTGGATAGACGCGCAGCGGCATGGTTGCCGACGTGAACATCGGGTTGCGGCCAAGGGCCTGCAGGACGATCCCACCCAGGTCGCGCGCCGTCGCTGACCCTTCGGGAACCTGGAGGTTGTGCTTGGCCTTCGCGGCCTGCTCACCGGCTGTGCCGCGGCCATCCACCCAATCCGCCGCATCAAGCCGCTGCCGACACAGGGAGACTTCTTCGGCCGTGAGGAGTTCTGGAATGTGAACAAGCATGCTGATTCTCCGTCGGCGATGCCCGCCTTGGCGCCGGCAGCGCCAGTTCATTCGGGCAAGGTATGACAAGGAAGGGGCCGGTCAGAACCGGCTGGATCCCGACAGCCCCGTCACTTCGTGCTGGCCCGGCGTATCAGAAGCTGGTCGCGACCGTCATGGTGACCCCACGCCCCGGGCCCATCACGGCACGGTTGCCGAATAGTGAGACGTAGTTGCGATTGTCGGTCAGGTTGTAGCCGTTGATCCGGAGCGTCAATTGGTCGTTGATGCGATGTGAGACGAAGGCATCGAGCGAGAAGGTATAGGGTACCTCATTTGTGTTCGCCGCGTTCAGATAGGCCGAACTGCTGTAGGTGAAGCCGCCACCGAGCGTGACGTTCCAGGGTGTACCCTGGTTGAACTCATAGCTCGTCCACAGCGTAGCGGCATGTTCCGGTACATAAACGACCCGCTTGCCGACATTGGCCGGCGTCAGTGAACTGGTGGTCTCGCTGTTCATGTAGCTGTAGCGCGCATTCACCAGCCAGGCCGGCGTGACGCGCCCTGTCGCGCCGAGGTCGACGCCGCGCACCCGCTGCTGATCACCCGAGGAGAAGACGGTGCCTGTGGCAGGATCGGTCTCAGTCGCGTTGTTCTTCTCGATCTGATAGACGGACGCGCTAAGGCCGAGGCGTCCTTCCAGGACGCTGGCCCGACCGCCGACCTCGAAGATGGTGTTCTGTTCGGGCTCGAGATTCGAGTTGTTCGCACTGGCCTGTCCGGGCTGGGTGGTCCAGTTGGAGCCGGGCGCGAAGGTGGACTGCGCATAGGAGAAGTAGACCGTGTATTCCGGCGTCGGTTCCCAGATGATTGACGCCCGCGGGTCTACGAAGCTGTTGTCGGCGTTGAATTCGGTGACCGGGTTGGTGCCGCCGAACTGCTGGTAGTCGGATTGTTGGCGCGTCCAGCGCAGGCCGCCGAGGACGGAAATCTCGGGCGTCAACCACACGCGATCGCTGGCGAAGGCGGCGAACTGGGTTGTCTGCGAACGCCGGTTCGCATTGGCCGCGATGCTCGGCGTATAGGCGAAGTCGAGGTTGTTGTTCGGCGCAAGTAGGTTGCCACGATAATTGGTGCGGTCGGTGCCGTAGACATAGCCGTCGCGCTCGAAATCCTCGTACCAGACGTCAAGGCCGAGCGTTGCCTCATGCCGCAGTGACCAGGTGTTGAAGCGCGCCACCGCGCTGGTGATGTTCTGCACGCCCCAGGTCTGCGACGTATAGGGCGAGCCCGCGCCGCTGAAGGCGTATTGTGGCACGCCTCCACCATTGAACAGTCGGCCAGCGCAGGTCGCGTCGCAGGACACGATGGAATAGCTGAAGTCGCGCTCCTGAATGCCGAGACGAGTATCGTTATAGACTGTCAGCCACTCATTCGCACGGTGCTGCAGGCGCGCCGTCACGCGATTGACCGTGGATTGGTCGCGATCGGTGTGGTTGCTGCCGTACCAGGTGGCCCGGCTGACACCGTATTCCGTGACCGGACGGCCGACGATGCTGCCAGGCCGCGCCACCACTGGGATGCCGCCATCGGTCGGCTCGTCGTAGCGGTAATAGAGGTATTCGAGGGTCAGCGTCGTATCGGTGCCTAGGCCGAAGGCGATGGACGGCGCGATGCCCCAGCGCTCACCGGTCGGCATGTGCCGGTCCACCAGCCGCTGCTGCTGGTACATCACGTTCAGGCGCAGCGCCGTGGTCTCGCCGATCTGGTAGTTCGCGTCGGCGGTGCCGCGCAGCATCCAGTTCATGCCGCCCGTCACGTCCATGTTGAGCGCATTGCCCAGATGCGGCGTGCGGCTGGTGACGTTGATGATGCCGCCCGCAGAGCCGGACCCGAAATTCACACCCGACGGGCCAAGAATCGCCTGCACTTCCTCGAAGGTGAATGCATCGCGGCGGAAGCTGCCGAAGTCGCGCATGCCGTCGACGTAAAGGTCATTCTGCGAGTTGAAGCCCCGGATACGCAACTGGTCGCCGGCAACGCCGCCATTGCCCTCCCCGGCCGAGGAGGTGATGCCGGGCACGTTGCGCAGTGCTTCGCCAAGCGTTGTGACATTCTGCTGGCGCATCACCTCCTGCGGAACGACCTGGATCGTCTGCGGGATGTCTTGGATTCGACCGGGAATACGCCCGAGTCCGGTCGTGCCTTCAAGCGTGTTCTCCGGCCGCGCGCCGTCGACGCTGATCTGCGGAAGGCTCACCGCGCCGGCGGCCTGGCCCGGTTCGCTGCTTTGGGCGCCGGCGGGTGCGGCGGCGGTGATGGCGAAGCCCGCAGCAAGGCTCGCGCCGAAGGCTGTTCTCGAAAGCGCGGCGCGAAGCGTCGACGGATTGTTCACGTTGATGGTCTCCCGGCGGCTTGCGCCGTGTCAGCATTGAGGTCGTGACACAATATGCGATTGCGAGTCATTATCAATCTGGAGATTAACGATCGGTGACCCAGCGATACCGACCGCAGCGCGGGTGGCATTTCGGCAACAGACTCCGGGCGCGGTGTGCGAACCGGTTCGCCGTCTGCCACCGCGTCGGGGCCCGCTAGGATGCCGCGCGCAATGCGAGGTGAGGACGATGCCGAGCGCCTATGCCATTCCCCCGGACGTGACATGTCTGGCCGACTACGAGGAACACGCCCGCGGCCGGCTCTCACCGGCGGCCTGGGCCTACATCGCCGGCGCCGCTGCGGACGGCCTGACCATGCGCCGGAACCGTACCGCCTACGATTCGATACAGCTCACCAGCCGCGTGTTGAACAACCTCGGCGGCGGCAGCACGCGCCTCCATCTGTTCGGGGCAGACTTTGATTTCCCGGTTCTTCTGGCACCAGTCGCTCACCACGGTCTGGCCTGCGCTGCCGCGGAAGTCGCCACCAGTATCGGGGCCACGGCGGCCGGCTCCGGCCTCGTCGTCAGCACCGAGGCCGATACGGCCATCGAGGACATCGCGGCCGCGACCAACGGGCCCTTCTGGTTTCAGCTCTACATCCAGCACGACCGCGCCTTCACCCACGCACTGGTCGCGCGGGCCGAACGGGCCGGGGCGAAGGCGATCGTCGTCACTGTGGATGCACCGGTCGCCGGGATTCGCAATCAGGAGCAGCGGGCCGGAATCACGCCCGGCAGCCTTGGCGAGGCCGTCAATCTCCGCGGCCTCCGGCCCGGTCCGGTCGCCCAGGCTCCTCTGGGCGCCAGCCTGCTCTTCGACGGGTTCCTAACAAATGCCGCCCGCTGGGAGGACATCGCCCGACTGCGCGCTGCAACGCGCCTGCCGCTGCTGATCAAGGGCATCATGGCCATCGAGGATGCTGAGCGGGCGATCGGGGAGGGCGCCGACGGTATCGTCGTGTCCAACCATGGTGGCCGCGTGCTCGACACCCTGCCCCCCACGATCGAGGCGTTGCCCAGCATCGCAGCGGTAGTGAAGGGGCGCGTCCCGATCCTGGTCGATGGCGGCATCCGTCGTGGCACCGATGTGATCAAGGCGCTCGCGCTCGGTGCGACGGCCGTGATGATCGGTCGCCCCTACATGTTTGCTCTTGCCGTGGCCGGTCCTGCCGGCGTCGCGCACGCCTTGCATCTATTGCGGATCGAATTCGAAATGGCGATGGCCCTGACGGGCTGCGCAACTCTCAAGGACATCGGCAGCCAGGCGATCTGGCATCGAACCTGAGGGCGGTGGCGCGCAAATGGCCCGGGTGAAGTCTGGAGCGCGCCAGCCGAAGCCCGAACGCGACGCGCACGACGGCAGCCGACACGGGCGGGGGCGCCAAGTGCGAGACATTGTACTTGCAACTGCCTCGCACTTGCGATTAGGTGCAGCCGTCCCCTAATGCATTTGAACGTGGCGGCCCCTACCCATGCGATCGCCTTCCGGAGCATTCGGCCTCCGTGTCTCCCGCGCGACGGGCACGCCTGTCCTGTGCCTGCGGATCGCGCGGCGATGACGCGTGCCGCCTTCTCGCCGCCGGATGGGTCGGCCGTTGACGCCGTGCTGCCGGCGCGTCGCGCCATTCTCGGTGGCCGCGGCTTCTGGCTGAAGCACCTGCATCGCTGGCACTGGATCAGCGCGGCCGTCAGCCTGATCGGGATGGTTCTGTTCGCCGCCACGGGCATCACGCTCAACCATGCCGGCGACATTGAGAGCGTGCCGCGGGTCACGACGCGCTCCGCGACCTTGACGCCGGAATTGCTGGTGGGTCTGCCGGCATTCAACGGTGATGGGAAACACTCGATGTCTCGGGAACTGCGCAGCTGGATCGGGGCGACTTTCGGTGTCAGTGCCGGTGACCGCCTCGCCGAATGGTCGGCCGATGAGGTGTACCTGCCTCTGCCGCGACCGGGCGGCGACGGCTGGCTGACAATCGAACGCGAATCCGGCCTTGTCACGCTCGAGGTCACGACGCGCGGCTGGGTCTCTTACCTCAACGACCTGCACAAGGGCCGCAACGCCGGTGCTGCCTGGAGCTGGTTCATCGACATCTTCGCCGGTGCCTGCCTGGTCTTCTGCCTCACAGGGCTCGTGCTTCTCCAGTTCCACGCTCGTACGCGACCAGCCACCTGGCCACTGGTCGGCGTTGGCCTGGTGGCACCGCTGGTACTGGCGATCTTGTTCATCCACTGACCGAGGACCTTCATGCGCATCGCCTCCTCCCTGGCCCTCCTGGGCCTCGCGACGGCACCCGTCACGGCGGCAAGGGCCGCCCCCGAGATGGCGGTGACCGTCGAGGTGCCGCAGCTTTCGGTCGCCGAATACCACCGCCCCTACGTGGCGATCTGGGTGGAGCGGCCCGATCAGCAGGCGGCCGCGAATCTCTCTGTCTGGTACGACGCGGGCATGCGCAATCGGGAAGGGGAAAAGTGGCTGAAGGACATGCGGCAATGGTGGCGCCGCACGGGCCGGACGCTGCAGATGCCGGTCGATGGCGTGACCGGCGCGACGCGCGCGCCGGGCCGCCACACGCTGCGCTTCGATGCCACGCGCACGGCGCTCTCGGGCCTCGAACCGGGCCAGTACAACCTTGTCGTGGAAGCGGCGCGCGAAGTCGGCGGCCGCGAACTCCTGCGCGTGCCGTTCCAATGGCCCCCGACGGCACCACACAGCGGCGTTGCACAAGGTGAGAACGAACTCGGCACCATCACCGTTCAGATCACACCGTGACATGAAGGAGAGTCGCATGACCATCCGCTCGCTGCAGCGCCTGGCGCTCGCCGCCATGCTGGTTGTCCCGGTCAGCGCGGTTGCGCACCGGGCCTGGATGCTGCCCTCGGCCACCGTGCTGTCGGGCGACGATCCCTGGATCACGGTAGATGCCGCCGTCTCCAACGATCTCTTCTACTTCGAACATTTCCCGATGCCGCTCGAAGGGCTGACGGTCATGACGCCAGACGGGTCCGCCGCGGAGACGGTGAACCAGTCGCGCGGGCGCTACCGCAGCACCTTTGACGTGCGGCTGACCGTACCCGGCACCTATCGCATCGCCGTCACCGGCGAGGGATTCAACGCTTCCTGGCGAGCCAACGGGCAGACGCGGCGCTGGCGCGGCACACGTGACGCCTTCGCCCGCGAGGTGCCGACCGATGCCGAGGGGCTGCGCGTCAGCCTCGGCCAACGACGCGTCGAATTCTTCGTCACCCGCGGCGCACCGACGGACCGCGTCCTGCAGCCGCTGAATGAAGGTCTGGAAGTGGTGCCCGTAACCCACCCCAATGACCTGGTCGGCGGCGAGCAGGCGCGGTTCCGCCTTATGCTGGACGGTAAGCCGGCCAGTGGTGTCGAAGTCGCCGTCGTGCCCGGCGGCAATCGCTACCGCGACCAACTCGGCGAGATGAAGATCCGCACCGACGAGGATGGCAGCTTCGCCGTTACCTGGCCCGGACCCGGCATGTACTGGCTGAGCGCCTCGGTCCGGGATAGCAATTCCGGCATGCCGAACGTGCAGCGCAACGCCAGCTACGTCGCGACGCTCGAGGTGCTGCCGTGATGGTCGGCATGGCGAGGCCGGCGCGACGCTGACGCGGCCAGACGTGCATCGGGTCCTGATACCGACGGCGTTCGCGCCGCCATCGCCGCCGCGTGGCATGCCAATCCTGGCGCTGAAGGGCGAGACGATGGGCACGAGTTGGTCTGTGCGCTGCGCCGCGGGTGCCGACGGTGATGGTCTGCGCGCAGAGATCGAGCGGTGCCTTGATCGCGTGAATGCGGAAATGAGTGGTTGGCGTGCGGGCTCCTACCTTTGCCGCTTCAACCGCTTGCCCGCCGGCGGCTCGTTGCGGCTGCCGACGGGGTTCCGCAGTGTGCTTGAAGCCGCGCTGGCGACCGCCAAGGCGACAGCGGGCGCCTTTGACCCGACAGTAGGTCCGCTGGTCGATCTGTGGGGATTCGGTGCCACGCCAACCATCCATGAAGGTCCGCCACCGAGCACCGGGATTGCCGCCGCGCTCCGCCGGGTCGGCTGGCGGCAGTTGGAATTCGATAGCGCCGACGGCGGCCTGCACCAGCCAGGCGGCGTTGCGCTCGACCTCAGCGGCATTGCCAAGGGCTATGCCGTGGACCTCGTCGCGAGGGCACTCGAAGCTGCTGGTGTCAACTCCTACCTCATCGAGGTCGGTGGCGAGTTGCGCGGGTGTGGCGTCAAGCCGGACGGAGCGCCGTGGTGGGTCGCGCTGGAATCCCCGGTTGCGAAGAGCGCGCCTGCCTACCTTGTGGCACTGCACGATCTCGCCATCGCCACTTCCGGCGACTACCGGCGCTACTTTCGGCATGGCGGCATACAGTACGGCCATACACTCGACCCGCGCAGCGGTTGGCCGATCCCGCCTTGCATCGCCGCCGTCACGGTTCTGCATCGCCATTGCATGCAGGCCGATGCCTTGGCGACGGCGTTGGCCGTGCTGGGCCTGCCGGCGGGGCTTGAACATGCAACCCGCCACGGCATCGCGGCCCTCATCGTGTCGCGGGATGGTGCCGGAGGTTGCACGGATCACCTCTCCCCGGCGCTCGCCGCGATGCTCGGCTAATCACGGATACGACAATGTCACCGGAAAGCGGACGGCTTCTCGCCGCCTCGGCGGTGCTGGGCGCATATGCGGCCTTTTGTGGGCTGATCGCCTGGCGCACCAGGCGCCACCGCCGGGCTATTGCGGCACAACCCTACGCACGTGGAGCGCAGCCGATCCTGGTTGCCTATGCCAGCCAGACCGGTTTCGCCGAGGAGTTGGCGCAGAACACTGCGGCGCTCTTGCAGGCCGGCCTGGTGCCGGTCCGCATCTGTGGCGTGGATGGGCTGAATGCCGATGCGCTTGCCTCGGCGCGTCGCGCGCTGTTCCTGGTCAGCACGACCGGCGAGGGCGACGCGCCTGACAGCGCCGCGCACTTCGTGAGCAAGGTGATGGATGGATCAGCGCCGCTACAGGGGCTGGACTACGGGCTGCTCGCACTCGGGGACAGTAGCTATGCGCGGTACTGCGCGTTCGGCCGGCGGCTGGATACCTGGCTGCAGGCGCAGGGCGCCACGCCCCTATTCGGGCGCATCGAGGTCGATGGGGGCGCGGCCGATGCGCTTCGCCATTGGCAGGTGCATGTCGAAGGCTTGGCCGGAACCGCGCCGGGCAACGCCTGCCTCGGCATTGTCGAGGACACCGCGCCATGGCGATTGGTGGAACGCTGTGTGCTGAACCCCGCTGGGCTCGGGGAACCGGTATTCCGTCTTGCTTTCGAACCGGTCGCGAGCCGACCCATCTGGCAGGCCGGCGATATCGCGATCGTGGTGCCACAGAACCCGCCGCACCTGGTGCACGGGCTGCTCGCGGCGATCGGATTGACCGGCGAGGAGCCAGTGAAAGGTGGCACGCTGTCCGAGGCGCTGGCGACGCGGCAATTACCGACTGATGCATCGTGTCTAAACCGACTCGCGCCGGCAACGCTGGCGGCAGCGTTGCCGCTTCTGCCAAGGCGCGAATACTCCATTGCATCCGTGCCGGAAGACGGACGGCTCGAGCTGCTGGTGCGCCGCGTGCGGCGGCCCGATGGTGGGCTTGGTCTCGGTTCCGGGTGGTTGACGACGCATCTGCCGGTCGGCCGCGACGTCGCGCTACAGCTGCGCCCGAACAAGGGGTTCCACGCGCCGGATGTGGACATGCCGATAATCTTCATCGGCAATGGCACTGGCATGGCCGGCTTGCGCGCACATCTGCACGCGCGGCTTCTTGCCGGCTACCGACGGAACTGGCTGCTGTTCGGCGAACGCAGCCGCGCGCACGATTTCCTGTGTGATAGGGAGATCGAGTCCTGGCTTACGTCGGGTGACCTGGCGCGGCTCGACCTTGCGTTTTCCCGCGACGAACCGCGACGCTATGTACAGGATGCGCTGCGCGCCGCCGCGCCGGATCTGCGCCGCTGGGTCGATGCCGGTGCGGCCATCTTCGTTTGCGGCAGCGCCCAAGGCATGGCGCCCGGCGTGCACAAGGTCCTTCAGGAGGTCCTTGGCGAGGAGGCCGTGATGGAGTTGGCAGCGACGGGACGTTACCGGCGCGACGTCTACTGAAGGCGGCACCGTCGGCCGAAGTCGCCCGTCGCCGCGCCCATCGCAGATGGAAGCGCACCGGCACCGTGACAGCCAAGCTGTCCTCCGGGATGGCGGCCGGCATGTTGGGCAGGTCGGCGCGCTGGATCATTGCCTTGGCCGCTTGTTCGATATCCGCATCGCCGGCATTGCGTTCAACGCGCCAGCGGCGGACGCAGCCATCCGACAGCATGGTAAATTGCTGCGTCACGACAGCCGCACGTCGCGCATGGCCGACAACGGGCCCCGCTACATTGCTAGTGAACTGGCAGAGAAGGTTAGATCCCAGTTCCTCCCGCTTCCAGAAAGGCACGATGCTGCGCCACCCAGCCCCCAGTTTGTTGCCACGCCAACGGCGCTAGTCGAATCGAACGGGAGCCTGCTTCTTTCGGTTCACGGTAAGAGTGAAGACATCGGGCCTGGCATAATGCCCGCTGGCGTCAA
Organism: Neoroseomonas lacus; assembly: GCF_014644535.1. Classification (GTDB taxonomy): domain Bacteria; phylum Pseudomonadota; class Alphaproteobacteria; order Acetobacterales; family Acetobacteraceae; genus Neoroseomonas; species Neoroseomonas lacus. The sequence continues at coordinate 47,407 of NZ_BMKW01000022.1, read as the reverse complement.
ACTTCCGCCGAGAGACACGCGCGGCCGCCACGTCGATCTCGGCGAACAGCAGGCCCTTCGCCCGGCCCATCGGCCCTGCGATGACGCTGCCGAAGGGTTTGTAGACGACGGCGTCGCCCGCGTTGATCCACCCGTCCTGATTCGGAAAAGCGCATCGCGATACGGCACGTCATCGGGTATGACGGATGCTTCCAACGCCGTCGCGCATCCAACGACCCAGCAGCCGCCCTCACGCGCGATGTGCTGCATCGTCGCGAGCCAAGTTCCGCCACTGTCCCAGGACGGGGCGACGTAGATGTCGATGCTCTGCGCATAGAATGCGTAACGTGCCAGCGGCATGTAGTTTTCCCAGCAGATCAGTGCCCCGACGCGGCCGACCGCGGTGTTCACGACGTTCAGGCCTGAGCCGTCGCCGAAGCCCCAGACCATCCGCTCCGGGTTCGTCGGAATTAACTTGCGGTGGTTGTTCGCAAGCCTGCCGTCCGCATTGATGATCGCGTAGCTGTTGAACAGCGTGCTGCCGCTGACCGAGCCATCGACCTCCTGGTAGCCCAGGACGATTACCAGCCCGTGGTCCTTCGCCGCGTCCAGAGGCGGTCGCAGCCCGTCCCTGCTCAGGTCGGCGGAATTCGCCTGCGAGAGAGCGTAAAGTTCATCTGTCTTGCTCATCCCTGCCTCAGGCGGCAGCCGCCATACGAAAGTCGGGTAGCCAGGAAGCCATGCCTCGGGACATACCGGCATGTCGCAGCCCTTCTCTGCCGCCTCCTGCACGAGCTCGACCGCGCGCGTCATGGATTTTTCGAGATCGAGGTAGACCGGCGGTTGCTGGACAACTGCAAGCTTCATGTAATCGTTCGACGTTCGACTCTTTCATTCGCATCCATCCGCCGGTCTCCCGGCGCGCAGAGAAGGTTGGAATCCGGTTCCCACCGCTGCGGTGGGAACTGAATTCCAACTTGCTCTGGGCGCTGTGAGACGCGTCTCGCCGGCTGCGTCACCTTTCGCCAATGGCTAGGTGCCTCCGCTGCAATGTTTTGTCATGATCGGGCAACGCCCACGACGTCCTGCGCCGCCAGATTGAGATGGCGGTGGTTGGTAGTCAGGGGGCGCGCGCGTGCTGATTCGTATTTTGCTGCTTCTGGCGCTGCTGGCCGCACCCGGCATCCGCCCTGCTTTCAGCCACGAAGGCCATTCCCATGGTGACGAACCCGCGCCGCCCGCGGCCGCCGCACCGCGCGCCGAGGCGCATTCCGATCTGTTCGAGATTGTGGCGGTACTGGGAGCGGACCGGCGGCTCTGGCTCTACCTCGACCGACACGCAACGTCAGAGCCGATCGACGGCGCCACGGTCCAGGTCACTGTTGATGGCCAAGACATCGGAACGGCCCCCCGCGCGGGTGAGGCTGTGTACGTCCTCGAAAACCCGGCGCTAGACCGCCCGGGTCAACGGAACATCGTCTTCACCATCACCGACGGCGAAGACATGGACCTGCTGCCGGTGACGCTCGTGATTCCCGCGGGCGTTGCCGCTGCAACCTCTGCGCCAGGGCTCGCGGAAGTGGCCTCGACGGCGATGCGCGAGCCTTACGTATGGGCGGCGGGGATATTCCTGCTGCTGGTCGGCGTGGCTGTCGGCAGGGCAGCAGCGCCACGGCCATTGCCTCCACTGGTTGTCGTCGAACCGTCAGCAACCGGCACGCGCCCACATGCCTTGCCGTCCGGCGCGCCGATACCTGAGCGCGTGGCTGCCGCGCCGGCCGTGATGGCCTTGATGGCGATAGTCATGGCGCCGGTGCTTGCCTGGGCGCAGCCGATGGACGCGCCGCGGCGCCAACCCGACGGCAGCATCTTCGTGCCCAAGCCCTCGCAGCGGCTCCTAGGCCTCCGAACCAGCCCGGCCGAGCTGGGTGAGGCCTCGGTCACCATCCACCTTACCGGACAGGTGGTGGCGGACCCCAACGCCTCCGGCCGCGTCCAGGCATCCGAGGCGGGCCGCATCGAGCCACCGGAAGGCGGCTTCCCGGCGCTTGGCCAGCGCGTCGCGCGTGGCGAGGTTCTGGGCTTTGTCGTGCCCATCATGGCCGCGCAGGATCGCGTCGGCGTGCGCGCCAGCATCGCCGAGCTCGACGCGCTCATCGTCATAAGCGAGGCACGGGTCCGCCGCCTGACCGCTCTGACCGGCACAGTCGCGGCACGAGAGATCAGCGATGCCCGCGCCGATCTCGAAGGCCTGCGTCAGCGCCGCGCGGCGAACCTGCCGGCGGTGACCGGGCGCGAGCCGATCGTGGCACCTTCCGCCGGCCTGATCAGCGTGGTTCGCGTCGCCGCCGGTCAGGTGATCCAGGCGCAGGAACCTCTATTCGATATCGTCGATCCCGCCAGACTGTGGGTCGAGGCCATCGCCTTCGACACCGCAGCGGTTGCGGAGGTCTCGGCGGCCTCGGCCATGACGGCAGGCGGCCAAGTGCTTCGGCTCGGCTTCGTGGGCCGCGGCATGACGCTGCGTCAACAAGGCTTGCCTCTGCATTTCCGCATCGAGGCCGGCGCCCGTGGCCTTGCCGTGGGGCAACCGGTGACGGTCCTGGTGGAGACGCCACGCCGCACCGTTGGCATCGTGCTGCCGGCTGAGGCGGTGGTGCGCAACCCAGAGGGCGGCCAGGTGGTCTATGAAATGCCGAGCGCCGAGCGCTTCCTGCCGCGGCCCGTGCGGGTCCAATCCCTCGACGGCCAGCGCGTGCTGGTAACCGTGGGGCTGGAACGCGGGGCGCGGGTGGTGACCAGCGGCGCCGCGCTGATCGCGCAGGTCCGCTAGCCGTGTTCAACATTCTCGTCACAGCCAGTCTGCGGAACCGGCTGTTCGTCCTCGTCGCCGCAGTGATCCTGGTGGTCTATGGCGCGCTGACATTGCAGCGCCTGCCTGTGGATGTCTTCCCCGACCTGAACAAGCCGGTGATCACCCTGATGACCGAGGTTGAGGGCCTGGCGCCGGAGGAGGTCGAGCTTCTCGTCTCCTACCCGATCGAGACGGCGATGAACGGCATGCCGGGTGTCACGCGCGTGCGTTCGGTGTCCGGCGTTGGCCTGTCGATCGTCTTCGTGGAGTTCGACTGGGGCACGGACATCTGGGTGAACCGGCAGCAAGTGGCGGAGCGCCTCTCGCTGGTGCGGGCACAGCTGCCGGCGAATGTCGCGCCACAGATGGCGCCGATCTCCTCCATCATGGGCGAGATCATGCTGGTGGCGATGTCCACCGATGGCTGCGCCAGCCCGATGGAGTTGCGGGAGCTGGCGGATTGGGTGGTGCGACCTCGGCTGCTGACAATCCCTGGCATTTCGCAGGTGATCCCAATCGGCGGCGAGGTGAGGCAATACCGCGTGACGCCGGATGTCGCGCAGATGCACGCGCTGGACGTCACACATGAGCAGGTGATTGCAGCGCTTCGGCAGTTCGGGGGCAATACCGGTGGCGGCTATGTGGATCAGGCGGGGCGCGAATACCTGATCCGCAACATCGGCCGCACCACACGGCTGGAGGATCTTGCGAATACGCCAGTGGCCATGCGGGCCGGCCAGCCGATCCCGCTGCGCCAAGTCGCGACGGTCGATTACGCCGCACGGCTCAAACGGGGCGAGGCCGGCAGCATGGGCCAGCCCGCCGTGATCCTGTCGATCCAGAAGCAGCCATCTGCCGACACGGTGGTCCTGACGGCACAGGTCGAAGCGGCGCTGGTCGAGTTGCAGCGCGCCATGCCGCCGGGCGTGATCGCGAACAACGTGCAGTTCCGCCAGGCCGATTTCATCGCCGCCTCGATCGGTAACGTGCAGAAGGTGCTGCTTGAGGCGGTCGCCGTCGTCGCCGTGGTGCTGTTCCTGTTCCTGCTGAACGGGCGCACCACCTTCATCTCGCTGACCGCCATTCCGCTTTCCGTGCTCATCACGGTCGTGGTGTTTCAGCTGCTCGGCCTCTCGATCAACACCATGACGCTAGGCGGCCTCGCCATCGCGATCGGCGAGCTGGTGGATGACGCGGTGGTCGACGTGGAGAACGTCTTTCGCCGTCTCCGGGAGAACCGGGCGCGGCCGGACCCCCAGCCCGCCCTTCTCGTAATTGCTCGGGCGAGCCAGGAAGTCCGCTCGGGCATTGTCTATGCGACGATGATCGTGATCCTGGTTTTCGTGCCGCTTTTCGCGCTGACGGGAATCGAAGGGCGGTTGTTCGCGCCGCTCGGCGTTGCCTACATCGTCTCGATCCTGGCGAGCCTAGTCGTCTCGATCACCGTCACGCCCGTGCTCTGCTATTACCTGTTGCCGCGCATGAAGCGAATGGCGCATGGCGACAGCGCTCTGGTGCGAGTACTTAAGCGCTGGAACGAGCGTGCCTTGCTCTGGGCCTTCGCCCGCGCGCGCCTTGTCTACCTGCTCGCGGGCGTCGGCGTGGCAGGCGCGCTGGCGACCGTGCCCTTCCTGGCGCGCTCCTTCCTGCCGCCCTTCAACGAGGGCACGCTGACCATCAGCCTGCAATTCCAGCCCGGCATCAGCCTGGCTGAAGCCAACCGGCTTGGCCGGCAGGCGGAACTGCTGATCATGCAGGTGCCGGAGGTCCGCACCGTGGGACGGCGCACCGGCCGCGCCGAGCTGGATGAGCATGCAGAGGGCGTGCATTCCGCGGAGATTGACGTCTCGCTCCATGCCTCCACACGCGGCAAGCAGGCGATCTCGGCCGATATCCGCACGCGACTCGCGGTACTGCCGGGCAGCGCCAATGTCGGCCAGCCCATTGGCCATCGGCTGGACCACATGCTCTCCGGCGTACGTGCCGAGATCGCGCTCAAGATCACCGGCGACGATCTGGACACGCTCCGCACCCTCGCCGAGGGCATGCAGCAGCGCCTTGCCGCCATCCCCGGCCTGACAGACCTCCAAGTGGAGCGCCAGGTGCGCGTGCCGCAGCTGCAAGTCGCGGTGAACCACGAACTCGCGGCGCTGTATGGCGTCTCGGCAGCGTCCGTCGCTGAAGCCCTGCAAGCCCTGTCCGGTGGCCAGGTCGTCAGCCAGGTGGTGGATGGCGCGCGGCGCTTTGACGTGGTGCTGCGCCTCGGCGACGCGGACCGCACCGGCCCCGGGCTCGCCGCCGTCATGATCGAGACGCCGGGCGGGCGCGTGCCGCTGTCGCTGCTGGCTGAGTTGCGGGACACCGATGGGCCCAACCAGATCCTGCGGGAGAATGGCCGGCGGAGGATCGTGGTGCTCGCCAACACCGATGGCACCGACATGGCCGCCATCGTCGCGCGCATTCGGGCTGAGATGGAGGCGGCCACCTTGCCCCCAGGCTACTTCTTCACGCTGGAAGGCACCTTCCAGGCGCAGGAGGAAGCGGCGCGGCTGATCGCGGGACTCTCGCTGGTGTCCTTGGCGCTGATCTTCATGGTGCTCTACAGCCGCTACAAGTCTGCGGTGCTCGCGCTGATCATCATGGGCAACGTGCCGCTCGCGCTGGTGGGCGCCATCGCTGCGCTATGGATCGCGGGGCAACCGCTCTCGGTCGCCTCGATGATCGGCTTCATCACGCTGGCTGGCATCGCGACCCGCAACGGCATCCTGAAGGTGAGCCACTACCTGAACCTCGCGCTGCTCGAAGATGAGCGCTGGGGCCTGGCGCTGGTGATCCGCGGCAGCCTGGAGCGGCTGACGCCGGTGCTGATGACGGCGCTTTCCGCGGGCTTCGCGCTCATCCCGCTGATGATCGGCGCGAGCGAGCCGGGCAAGGAGATCCTGCACCCGGTCGCCGTGACCATCTTCGGCGGGCTGATCACCGCCACACTGCTCGATACCTTCCTGACGCCCCTGCTGTTCCATCGCTTCGGGCGCCCTGCCCTGGAACGGCTGCGCGCCGTCCAGCAGGAAACGAAGCTGGCTGAGGCCTATTGATCCATGAGGAACCTGCCCATGACCCCGCGCCGCATGCTGCTCGCCAGCTTCGTCCTTGCCCCGTTCGCGGCCGTCGCGCATGAGCCGCGTCGCGGCCCGAACGGTGGCCAGAAGGTGGATATCGGCAGCAATCACGCCGAGCTCGTGGCCGAGGGAAATACGCTACGGCTGTTCCTGTTCGACAGTGCCGACCGCCCGATTCCTGCCGTCGGCGTCACGGCGCAGGCCGTCATCCTCGCCGGCGGGCGCCAAGCCACCATCGCCCTCGCCCCCACCGGCGCCAATGTTTTGGCGGGAACCGGAGACTTCTTGGCAGCGCGCGGCATGCGCGCGGTTGTCACGCTGACGCTGCCCGGCCAACGTCCCGCGCAGGCGCGATTCACGCCGATGGATCAGAACTGAGGAGGGAAGGATGCGCTCGACCTTGACGGCCTTGGCCCTGTTTCTGGCGAGTCCCGGCTGGGCCGACACGCCCTCGCCTTATGCCGGCATGGAGGACCGCTCGATCCGCGCGCTCTCCGCGGAGCAGCAGGCGGATCTGCTGGCCGGCCGTGGCATGGGCCTCGCGCTGGCCGCGGAGCTCAATGGCTGGCCCGGTCCAGCCCATGTCATCGAACTGGCTGGCGCGATGCAGCTCACACCAGCACAGCTCGCGGCGACGCAGCGCCTGATTGCGGAGATGCAGGCGGCGGCTGGCGACCTCGGCGCGCGGGTGATCGAGGAGGAGCGCGCCCTCGATGCTGCCTTCCGCGACCGGAGCATCACACCCGCCAACCTCTCGGCCCGCACGGCCCGCATCGCGGCTTTGCAGGGAGAGATCCGGGATGTGCATCTGCGAACGCATCTGGCGCAGGTGGCGCTGCTGAACGCAGAACAGATCGCCGCCTATCCTCGCCTGCGTGGCTATGCCGGCGGCGCATCCCAGCATGGCGGCGCGATGCCGGGCGGCCACCGGCATCATTGACGTGATCGCATCCGATAGCCTGCCGCAGGACGCCCACATCCTCGTCGTCGAGGATGATGGAGAGATGCGCACGCTGATCGCCAGGCTTCTGCGCCAGAGCGGCTTTCGCGTCACAGGCGCACGTGACGGCCGCGAGATGTGGGAGGTGCTGGCCGGCGCACCCGTCGATCTCGTGCTGCTCGATGTGATGTTGCCTGGCGCCTCCGGACTCGATCTTTGCCGAGCGCTGCGCGCCAAGTCGGGCGTGCCGATCATCATGGTGACGGCGCGTGGTGAGGAGACCGATCGCGTGCTCGGGCTGGAACTCGGCGCCGACGACTACATCCCGAAGCCCTTCGGGCGCGCCGAACTGCTGGCGCGCGTGCGCGCGTTGCTGCGGCGCTCGCGTGGCGAGGCGGGCGAACCGATGGCAGGCCAGGCGGGCGAGCGGATCCACTTCGCCGATTGGAGCCTCGACACGCGGCGTCGCGAGCTCAGCGCGCCGGATGGTACGGCGGTGGATCTCTCGAGCGGCGAGTACGATCTGCTGCTGGCATTCTGCGAGCACGCCCAGCGCGTGCTGAGCCGCGACCAACTGCTCGACCTCGCCCGCAACCGGATGGCCTTCAACGGCACGGAACGCTCGGTCGATGTCATGGTCAGCCGATTGCGGCGGAAGCTGGAGCCGACGGAGGACAGCCCCGCCATCATCAAGACGGTGCGCGGCGCCGGCTACATGCTGGTGCCCACCGTGAAGCGCGGGGCATGACGAAGCTGGGGCGCCTGCTGCCGGACACGCTCGGCGGGCGCATCGTGCTCGTGCTGCTGGTCGGTCTGATGGCCTTCCATCTCGGCAGCCTGTGGTTGCACCAGATCGGCACCGAGGCGGTTCTGGGCACCACGCGCGAGGTGCAGCTGGCCGAGCGCCTGGTGGCGGCGAAACGCGCCGTGGCGGAGCTGCCGGCCGAGGAACGCGACCGCACCGCACACGCACTCTCCAGCGCCAGCCTCGACATGCACTGGACCCTCGCGCCCACCGTCCAGCCCGCGCAGGCCAGCAGCGCCCGTATCGACACGCTGCGCAGCCGCCTCGGTGAGTTGGTGCCGGAACTCGACGTCACGGGGCTGCGTTTGGGCTACGGCGAGGTTGGCGTGGCCGATAGCGAGGCGTCGCGGCACCTCCTGCTCGGCGCCCTGCCGCTGCCGGACGGAAGCTGGCTCAACTTCTCCGCCGCCCTGTTCCGCCCGCCGGCGCCGGAACACGCAACGCTGCTCTCCACCACGGCGATGGCAGTGGGGATCCTATTGCTCGGGCTGCTGGTGGTGCGGTTGATCGGGCGGCCCTTGCGCGCGCTGTCCGATGCGGCGGATCGCTTCGGCGGCCCGGGCCCGGTGGTGCCTGTGCCCGAGGACGGCCCGCGCGAGGTACGCCACGCCGCGCAGGCCTTCAATCGCATGCAGGGCCGCATCGACCGCCTGATCGCCGACCGCACTCAGGCCCTGGCCGCCGTCAGCCATGATCTGCGCACACCCATCGCACGGCTGCGGCTACGCGCCGGCTTCGTTGAGGATGGCGAAGCGGCGCACGCCATCGATGCCGACCTCGACGAGATGGAGGCGATGATCGATTCGACGCTCGCCTATCTACGCGGCGAGACGGAGAGCGAGCCGCGCAAACCCGTCGATCTCGTCGCGATGATCGAGACGCTGTGCGACGCCGCCACCGATGCGGGGGCGGCCGTGACCTATGCCGGCCCCTCGCAGGCCAGGCTTGTCTGCAGCCCAGTGGCGCTGAAACGCGCTGTCTCGAACCTGATCGACAATGCCGTGAAGTACGGGGCCGGCGCGCGTGTCGTGCTTGAAGATGAGGGGCGAGAGCTCCTTATCCGGATCGAGGATGACGGGCCGGGCATTCCGGAGGCTGACATGCAGACGGTATTCGAACCGTTCCGTCGCCTTGAGACCTCGCGCAATCGCGGCACGGGTGGGAGCGGACTGGGCCTGACCATCGCGCGGCGCGCAGTCGAACAGCACGACGGCACGTTGCAGTTGAGCAACCGTCCCGGCGGCGGACTTCTCGCTCTCGTTCGCCTGCCGAGGACCCGGAATTGAGGGAGTATGGGACGACGTTGGTTCGAAGAACCTTTGTGACGGCCGGCCTTGGCGAATTGGCCTTGCCCAGGCTGGCTCGGGCAGAGGTGCTGCCACGCCTCCAGGTCTGGCGGGATGAGCACTGCGGATGCTGCGCCGCGTGGGTGGACCACATGCGCGCAACGGGGCTTCCCATCGAGGAAAATGTCGTGCGCTCGGTGGCTACGGCGCGACGCATGCTCGGTACGCCGTCCGATCTGCTATCCTGTCATATGGGGCTCGTACGGGGCTATGCGCTTGAGGGTCATGTCCCGGCGGCGGCGGTGACACGTCTGCTGGCCGAGCGCCCCGCCGGAATCAGCGGGCTCGCGGTGCCAGGCATGCCGGGGGGCTCACTGGGCATGGAAGTCCCTGGCCAAGTGCCGGACAGCTATGACGTTCTGGCCTTCGATGCGCGTGGCGATCGCTCGGTGTTCATGCGCTTCCGCGGCGGCACACCGGTGTGATGCGACCCCGAAGCCGAAATGGGGCCGCATGTGGCCCTTGACCCTCCCATAGGGGCAAACACCACGTCCTCGGTCAGACAAGAACCCATCAGGAGGGCGTGATGCATCGCTTTCGGATTGCGAACATGAACTGCGGCGGCTGCGCAAAGGGCGTCACGGCGGCGCTGCAACAGGCGGACCCTCTGGCGCGGATCGACATCGCGCTGGATGCGCGGGCGGCGGCTGTGATGTCGGCCGTGGACGCGGCGCGCTTGGAGCAGGCGCTGCGCGATGCTGGTTGGCAGGCTGAGCGGATCCCCGCCTGATCCCGCGCTGACATGTTTTGTCATGACGGCGAGACGCTGGTGACATGCCGGTGGATCAGAGTTGGGGAACTTGAATCAAAGGACTCCGGCACATGACCTGCCTTGCACCAAAGCTTGCCCTTATTGCCGGCCTCGCCACCGTCTCCGCGACAGGCTTGGCCATCGCGCAGGGCACTGCGCCGCAACTGCAGCCGGCACAGCCCGGACAGCCCGGCATGATGGGCCAGATGCCCGGCATGCAGCAGCACATGCAGCAGATGCAGCAGATGCAGCAGCGGATGATGCCTGGCGCGCAGGCGCCGGGGAGTGGTGCTGCGCAGGCGCCGGCGGCGGCCGACCCGCATCACCCCGACGCCGCGGCTCCTGGAACTGCGGCGCAATCCGCCTCGACCGCCGCTTTCATGGCCGCGAACGAGAAGATGCACCGCGACATGGCCATCACCTACACCGGCGATGCGGACCGCGACTTCGCCGCCTCCATGATCCCGCACCATGAGGGCGCGATCGCGATGGCGCGGGTCCAGCTGGCGCATGGTCGGGATCCGGAGATGCGCAGCCTGGCCGAGGCCGTGATTCGCGCGCAGGAGGGCGAGATCACCACGTTGCGCGCCTTCCTGGCACGGCCGCGCTGACATGGTCGACGAGACCACCCTCGGCTCACCCGCCAGGCATCTCATGCCAGGTGATCGGCCAGTTTGGTGGCGCACACGCACGGGGGTCACTGTGATCGGCTTCGCGCTGGTCGCGGCTTTCTACGTCCTGCGAGAGCATTGGGAGCACGCGTTCGGCGCGCTTCCCTACCTCCTCCTCCTCGCCTGCCCGCTGATGCACCTGTTCATGCACCACGGACATGGCCACGGCGGAGGCGGGCAACGCGCTGGTTCAGATCGCGGCACCGGCGCCAAGTGATTCACCTTGTTCCGCGAGGGTGGGCTGGCTTGGCTGCTCCGGCGGCACGCTACCTCTCGGCCATGCTGGCCATGAGCCTGACCTGGGAGATCGCGCAGCTCCCCCTCTACACGCTGTGGGTGGAGGGAACGCCGGGCGAGATCGCCTTCGCAGTCCTTCATTGCACTGGCGGGGACGCGACGATCGCTGCTGCTGCGCTGGCAGTCGCGATACTGCTGACACGATCCTGGTATTGGCCAATCCAGGGATGGAGGCGCGTCACCATGGTCGCGACCGTGATGGGCCTCGGATACACGGTGTTCAGCGAATGGATGAATGTCGATCTGCGCCAGTCCTGGACGTATACGGCCGCCATGCCGCGCCTTCCGCCGTGGGGAACCGGGCTCGCCCCTTTCCTCCAATGGCTATTGTTGCCGCCTCTGGCGATGCTGGCAGTGCGGCCGCCCGCGCGACCATTCGCGCGCTGAGGAGTTGAACGGTCATGGAACATCACGGCTCCCACACAGCCCACGGCAAGCATGATCCTCACCTTGAAGGGACTGCGGCGGCATCGGGCACCGTGAAGGATCCAGTCTGCGGCATGACGGTGGACCCGGCAAAGACCGCGCACCACGCCGATTATGGTGGGCATGCCTACCACTTCTGCTCAGCCGGTTGCCGAACCAAGTTCGTCGCCGAACCGGGAAAGTATCTGCAGGCGCGTGCGCCGCTGCGCGCTGAGGCCGCGGCGCCGGGCACCATCTACACATGTCCGATGCACCCGCAGATCCGGCAGCCGGGCCCGGGCAGTTGCCCGATCTGCGGCATGGCACTCGAACCCGAAACCCCCTCGGCCGAGACGGGACCCAACCCGGAACTGGCGGACTTCACTCGTCGCTTCTGGATCGGCCTTGTGCTGACTGTCCCGGTAATCCTGCTGGAAATGGGCGGCCACCTGACGGGAATGATGCACCTCGTCGGCGGGCCGCGCGTCGGCAACTGGATCCAACTGGCGCTGGCGACGCCTGTGGTGATCTGGGCGGGCTGGCCGTTCTTCGTCCGCGGCTGGCAGAGCCTGGTGAACCGCAGCCTCAACATGTTCACGCTGATTGCACTCGGAACTGGCGTCGCCTGGGTGTTCAGTATCGTCGCCACCCTCGCTCCCGGTATCTTTCCCGGCGCCTTCCGCGCGGCTGATGGCTCGGTGGCGGTGTACTTCGAGGCGGCAGCCGTGATCGTGGTGTTGGTGCTGCTCGGGCAGGTGCTGGAACTGCGGGCGCGCGAGCAGACGGGCGGCGCCATCCGCGCCCTGCTCGATCTGGCCCCGGCCCAGGCGCGTCGGTTGCGCGACGATGGGTCGGATGAGGAAGTCCCGCTGGCGGTAATCGTGGTCGGCGATCGGCTACGCGTCCGCCCAGGCGACAAGGTGCCCCTCGATGGCGCGGTGTTGGAGGGCGCCTCCAACGTCGATGAGAGCCTGGTAACCGGTGAGTCGGTGCCGGTCACCAAGACAGTGGGTGATCAGGTCGTGGGCGGGACGCTGAACGGCCAGGGCAGCTTCGTCATGCGTGCCGATCGCATTGGCCAGGATACGGTGCTGGCGCAGATCGTTCGCATGGTTGCGGGCGCCCAGCGTTCCCGCGCGCCGATCCAGCGCCTGGCGGATCAGGTCAGCGGCTGGTTCGTGCCCGCGGTGGTGGCCATCGCGCTGCTCGCCTTCGCAGTCTGGGCGACTTGGGGACCGGAACCGCGCCTCGCATTCGCGCTGGTCGCCGCCGTGACGGTGCTGATCATCGCCTGCCCGTGTGCGCTGGGGCTGGCGACACCGATGTCCATTATGGTGGGTGTGGGCCGGGGCGCGCAGGCCGGCGTCCTCATCAAGAACGCCGAGGCGCTGGAACGCATGGAGCGGATCGACACGCTCGTCGTGGACAAGACCGGCACGCTTACCCAGGGGCGGCCGGACGTTGTGGCGGTGATCCCGGCGACGGATGTCGACGAGGAGGAGGTGTTGCGCCTGGCTGCGGGGCTGGAACGACCAAGCCAGCATCCCCTCGCCGAAGCCGTGGTGCGGGCGGCGGAGAAGCGCGGGATCGCCGTGCCGCCCGTCGAGAGCTTCGACGCGCCCGTTGGACGTGGTGTGACTGGCGCGGTCGAGGGACGTCATGTCGCGGTAGGCAATGCCCGGCTCATGGACGAGGCCAAGGTGAATGTCGTCGCGCTGTCGGCGGAGGCCGAGCGTCTGCGCGGTGACGGCGCGACGGTCTTCTTCGTGGCGGTGAATGGCCGCGCCTTCGGGATTGTCGCCGTGGCGGACCCGGTGAAGGCGACGACACCGGCGGCGCTCGCGGGCCTCGCCAAGGAGGGCGTGCGGGTGGTGATGTTGACCGGTGACAATCGCACGACAGCCGAGGCCGTGGCGCGGCGCCTCGGCATCACCGAGATCGAGGCGGAGATCCTGCCCGAGGACAAGCAGCGCATCATCGAAAAGCTGAAGGCCGAAGGGCGTCGCGTGGCGATGGCGGGTGATGGCGTGAACGACGCGCCGGCGCTGGCAGCGGCCGAGGTCGGTATCGCCATGGGCACCGGCACGGCCGTGGCGATCGAGAGCGCGGGTATCACGCTGCTCGGCGGTGACCTGATGGGCATCGTGCGGGCGCGGCGACTGTCGCAGGCCGTAATGGGCAATATCCGGCAGAACCTGTTCTTCGCCTTCGTCTACAATGCGGCCGGTGTGCCGATCGCCGCGGGGGTGCTGTACCCGATGTTCGGCATTCTTCTGTCGCCCATCATTGCGGCGGCGGCGATGGCGCTGTCGTCGGTAAGCGTGGTCGGGAATGCGCTTCGGCTGCGAACAGCGCGGTTGGATTGATGTTGGAAACCAAGCTCACATATATTTCGTGATCGCCTTGAACTCATCGATTGGCCCTCGATCGGCGCGCGGGATCGCGCCGACCACATGGTCCAGACAATCGTTGAGAGGGTCATGGATGAGGGTGCGCTTGGCCTTCGCGGTGGCCGCTTCCACTGCGTGAAGCTGCTGCGCGATGTCCAGGTATGGCCGACCCGCCTCGATCATCTCGACCACGCTGTGCAGATGACCCTCGGCCCGCTTCAGGCGTTTGGCGATCTCCGGGTGGGAGCCGTGGATATGAGGATCGCTCATGCGGCTTTCCTATCCCCCTGGCGGGGATACCGGCCATCTGGATCGGCGTTGCAGGCATGGCATTGGGGCAGCCGCGCGGCATGAGGGAGTTTCGACACATCGGCAGGCTGCTGCTCGTGGCCCTGCTGGTCTGCACCTTCGCGCGGCCCTTCGCCGCGGTATCGATGCACGACGCCGACCGTGTTCACGCCACTGACGATCCGTGTCTGCCCGCTACCCACGATGCCGGCGATCATGCGGTCACGGACCATGTGCATGAGGCGGTGACGCTGGGCGCGGTCACTTTGGCGCCGCGCTGGATGCCGCGCGCCCGGCTCGCATAGCTCGGGCAGGGGGGCTTGGCGTCAGCACCACGCAGCAGGATGGAACGGCCACCCCGCGGACGCGGCTGGGGAAGTCTCGACGCGCCGCAGGGATCAGTCCCTGCGATCGCGGTTCCACCCCATTTCAGCAACGACCCGGATTCGGATCCGTGTCGAGCAGAAACTCCCGAAGCACGACTGCTTCGTTGTGCTGTTCGACGCGCGCGGCGAAGATCAGCGTTACGGGTCCTTGGCCGATCAAGTCGCGGACCGGCGCGGTGGCTTGGTCCTGCCCGCGCAACTCGGCGCGGTATCGTCTGCGGAATTCGTCCTAGCGCGCAGGATCGTAGTTGAACCATTGACGCAATGCCGTGCTGGGTGCGACGCCACGGCACCAAAGGTCCAGCGCCGCGCGTGCCTTGCTGACGCCGCGCGGCCAGAGGCGGCCCGCCAGCACGCGCGCGCCATCATCCGGCGCGGCCGCATCGTAGATGCGCTTTAGCCGGACCGTGGGGCGTTCCGTCGCGCCCACGCTGCGCGTCCCCGATCCGGACGCCGCCCGCCCTGTGGTCGTCGCGGCCGTCGCCATCAAAGCATCACCTAGTCTGACATCAGCATGACCTCTGTACGGTCGCGACGCCTTTCACGCCCGGCACCTGTTCGGCAAGCACGCGCAGCGCACGCTGCACCGCAGGGCCTGGCGTGAATCCGAAGAATTCGTCGATCCCGTCATGGACCTCGACATGGGTGTAGAAGGGATCGGCCCAGTCCTCGCGCCGCATGGCCGCGAGAATGGCGGAACGAATGCGCGTGTCGGGCAGGTCGGCCGGTTCGATCTCCTGACTGATGACGGCGGGCAGGAGATCCGGGCGGGTGACCACGCCATGCAGGCGGCCGTCCTCAATCACCGGGACGCGGTGAATACCCTTCCGCTCCAGCGTCGTGGCGATGACCGAGGCCGGTGCGTCCGGCGGGATGGTGTCGATGTCGGTCGTCATCACCTCCTCCGCAACGAAGCCGTGGACGTGGGCGTAGCGATCGGCCGACTTGGCCGGATCGGCGAACAGCCATCGCGTCCAGGACGGATGCTCTGATCCGGGCGCCGATAATCGGATCGTGAGGTCTACCAGGCTCACCACGCCGAGCAGCGTGCCGTCGGCCTGCGTTACCGGGACGGCTGAGATTCAGCCGGCGGCCAGGAGTTGAACGATCGTCATCACGGGGATGTCGGGCGGTATCGTCACCACCGTTCGGGTCATCAGGTCGCGAGCTGTCGGTTCGGTCATGGTCCTTACTCCTGCCCTTCCCGGAATGGGTGGGCTCGTCCGGAGCGGTGCGGCAGGCAAATGGGCGGAACGGCGCCCGCACCCGCC
The DNA here is from genome assembly GCF_014644535.1 of Neoroseomonas lacus. Taxonomy (GTDB): domain Bacteria; phylum Pseudomonadota; class Alphaproteobacteria; order Acetobacterales; family Acetobacteraceae; genus Neoroseomonas; species Neoroseomonas lacus. Next base: position 31,905 of record NZ_BMKW01000022.1, on the reverse strand, counting down.
GACCGTGGCCTTGACGGGTGAGATTCAGCTTGCTCTCGCGAATTCATGCCGACAATTGAGTTTTAATGACCAATGAATGCGGAAAATCTGCATCTCGAGGCGCCGATGGATACTGAACTGGTCCGCACCTTCCTCGCCATCGTCTCAGGCGGCAGCTTCGTGCGCGCGGCGGATCGCCTGCATGTCAGTCAGACGACGGTCAGTGCCCGCATCCGCACGCTGGAAGACCAGCTCCGGCGACGCCTGTTTATCCGCAACAAGGCGGGTGCCAGCCTGACCCCGGTCGGCGCCGCGCCAGGGGCGCAGGAATACGTCCAGGTGGATTGGAGCCCCGACCTCGCCCTTCACTACGCGACGGCCGGCGCGGCGTACGGCGATCCTGGCCTGGTCGTGGACCTTGGTCCGCTCGGCCTTGGCTATATTCTTGAAGCCGGCGGGGCCGGATATTTCCGTCTGGGCGCGGCGCGGCCGCATCTGGAGAGCGGGCGTCTCGAACTCGTGCCCGATACGCCGGAATTTCTCTACCCCGGTTATGCCGTCTTCAGCGAAAGCAGTGGCGAGCCGGGATTGATCGAGGCCGCGCTCAATGGCTTGCGCCAGTTGGCACGGAGCCTGCCGGGCACGGCATCCGCCGACCCAGCCCCGCGTAGACGCACCGTACGAAGCAAGAAATCGGCATTGAAAGGCCAATAAATCTCGTTGGTCGTGTATATCTATTGGGATCAGTATCCTCCCGTACCGGCTGCCGACCCGCGGCCGACGTGCAGGAGGGACACGGCCGAGAATGCCGGACGGAAGCGCATTGGTTGAACGCATGGCGGCCCTGGCCGGGCGCGGAGAACCGCACGTCCTCGCGACAGTGGTGGAGACGATGGGCTCCACCTCCGCCCATGCGGGCGACAAGGCGCTGATCAATGCGGCGGGGACCGTTCTGGCCGGATGGGTCGGCGGTGGCTGCGCCGAAAGCACGGTCCGCCAGGCCGCGCTGGATTGCCTGGCGGACGGGACGCCGCGCCTGATCGGGCTTGATCTGGATGACGAGGTGCTCGGCGTTGGCATGCCCTGCGGCGGCACGATGCGCGTCTTCGTCGAGGCCTTCCTGCCACCGCCTGGTTTGTGGCTCGTCGGGCATGGCCGGGTGGTGGAAAGTCTCAGCCGGTTCGGGGTGGAACTGGGCTTTCGCGTCATTGTCAGCGACACGCCCGCGCCCGATGCGGCGCGTTATCCGGGCGCGGCAGGACTCATCGGCGACGACTACCAGTTCGCGCGGTTGCAGCCGCAGCACGGTGATGCCGTGGTGATTGCGACGCAGCACAAGGGGGATCATCTCTCCGCGGTGCGCGCGCTGCGATCGCCGGCCGGCTGTGTCGCCATCATCGCCAGCCGCAAGCGCGCCGGGCTGATGCGCGACTTCCTTCGCGTCGAAGGCTTCAGCGGGGACGAACTCGCGCGCCTGCGTGCCCCGGCCGGGCTCGATATCTGGGCACACACGCCGGAGGAGATCGCCCTGTCGATCATCGGCGAGATTGTCATGCGTCGTCGCGGCGGCCACGGCGGACCGCGCCGTGGCGCCACCACGGCGCCCGCCATGGCAGAGACAGGCTGACGGACGGCAAAATGACGCAGCGTCCCGGCATCGCCTCACCCGAAGAAGACCCCAATGCGGAGATCCTCTGCGCCTCGCCGCCCTGCTTCATGCATGAACTGGACCCGGCATGGCTGGGGCTTCTGTCCTGGGAGCAGGTGCGGGCCTGGCGCAGGGCAGAGCGCGCCGCGCTGATCGCACGCCGGGTCGCCGTACCCGTGGCGGAACGGCTGGAACGTGACGATGCGATCACCGTTCATCTGCGCGCGACGGTGCCGGACCTCGCGCAGCGGCATGTCGGATTCTACTGGCCGTTCAAGGGTGAGTACGACCCGCGTCCTCTTGCGCGCGCCCTTCACCACGAAGGAACCAGGCTGGCGCTGCCGGTTGTCGTCGCGAAAGGGCGGCCGCTGATTTTCCGCAGCTGGTCGCCCGGCACCCGCATGATGCCAGGGGTGTGGAACATCCCCATCCCCGACGAGGGCGACGAGGTCACACCCGACACCCTGCTGATCCCGCTGGTGGGGTTCGATGCGCAGGGCTACCGGCTCGGTTATGGCGGTGGCTATTACGACCGCACGCTCGTCAGCATGGCATCGCGGCCGCTTGCCATCGGGGTCGGCTTCGAGAGCTCGCGCCTCGTCACCATCCATCCGCAGCCGCACGACGTGCGGATGGATCTGACGGTGACCGAGGCCGGTGCGACAAGCGTCAGCCGCGGCACCAGACTGAAGGAGCCCGCACGTTGACCGTTGCCCCCATGAGTGCGGCGCAGCGACAGACGCTTGCCGACACGATCCTCACCTCCGCCGGGGACGCCATCCTCTGTTGTGACCGCGACGGGCTGATCCGCTTCTGGAATCCGGGCGCAGTGCGGATCTTCGGCTTCTCCGCCGAGCAAGCGCTGGGGCAGTCCCTCGACATCATCATTCCCGAACAGCAGCGCGCGCGTCACTGGCGCGGTTTCCAGCGCGTCATCGAGAGCGGGCACACCCATTACGAGGAAGGCGACCTGCTCGCCGTACCGGCGCTGCGCCAGGACGGCCGACGCATCTCGGTCGAGTTCACCATCATGCCGATGCGAGGCCCCGACGGACGCATGGACGGCATGGCGGCCGTGATGCGCGACGTGACGGAACGGTTCGAGGCACTGCGCGACGCGCGCCGGCGGTTGAAGGACGCGCAGAAGGCCGAGTAGGCATGCTGCCCCGCCGCCGAGCAAGCCAGGCGGACGGAGGCGATGCAGGGTCCCAGACAAACCGGCCTGAAGTCCGATCGTCATTTCGCCGGGTGAGGCAGGACTAGGCGGGCTTGTCGGATGTCGTGCCGGCTCGCGGCCCTCACCCCGGCTTCCCGTCCGGCCGGGTGAGGAGCAGCACTGGCGCATAGACCATCAGGTACAGCGCGAAGGCCGCAACCCAGAGCGCCCCAGCGACCATCAGCGGCGCCAACGCGCCGCCGGTGAGCGGCGGCCCAAAGCAGCGCATCAACGCGGCCAGCGCGATCAGCACATAGGCGACGACGGTGGCCGGGGCGGCGACCAGGTCACGCCCCGTGTGACCCAGCGCCGCGCGGGTCATCACCGCCACGATCATCAGCGCGAGCGCGCCGGCGCCCTGCAGGTGCAGCCAGTTCATCGCCCACGGCGCGCCTGCCAGCAGAAACGCGGCTTTCGTGGCAAGCGACAGGGGCACGAAGGCATAGGCCAAGTGCAGCACCCAGACGATCGGCACGCCCAGAGTCCGCAGCCCGTGCCAGCGGGAAAGCCGAAGCCCGACGAGGATCGCCGCCAGCGCCGCGACGCCGCCAGCCGCCACGCTGTCCGGCAGGACGAGGTCGATCAGCAGCACGCCCAGCAGCGACAACACGGCGGCGCGGTCGATGCCCGGCAGCGGCGAGGGCTCGGCCGGCCTGCCGGTCTTGCGCAGGGCGTTCAGGGTGAAGGAGGGGACGATGCGCCCGCCGATCAATCCGACCAGGGCGAGCGCGGCATTGGCCGACAGGAGCTGCCCCAGCCGCCAGGTATCCGCGGCCCACCAGCCAGCCGCCCCACCCAGCATGAGGAGATCGCCACCCCAGAACACAAGCACGATGAGGGGCGGGCCGAAAAGCCTCGGCTGCCGGGCCTTCACGAGGGACGGCAGCAGCAGGAGCAGAAGCATCGGCAAGCCGAGCAGAGCGATCGCGGCCGCCAGGCCGGTTGAAAGAGGCGATCCCGGCAGCAAGGCGAGGCGACCGGCAAGGATGACCGTCAGCAGGATCGCCAAGGGGGCACCGGCATGGCCGCGCCGCCCGGTCCAGTTCGGCACGGCCGTCAGCAGGAAGCCGACCATCGCGGCGCCGACGAAGCCAACCAGCATCTCATGGCCGTGCCATCGCACGAGCGGGAGTGGCCCGTCCGGCACCGCCATCCCGGCGAGCGCGGAGGCCCAGAGCGCAACGCCGAGCAAGGCCCAGATTCCCGCGAGGAGAAAGAAGGGCCGAAACCCTTGGGCCAGCGGCGCGAGGCGGAACCCGCGCCGCGCCCCGGCGACGGAAGCCACGCCGCGACCGGGCCCGTTTGATACTGCACTCATCGGCTTGCCTGCCTTCGGGACTATGGGGCGCCGCTGGCGTCGCCCCGCAACGATGGATCAGATGAAGGGCAGCACCGCCATGACGCCCACGAAGTTCCACACCAGCATGTTCACGAGGGAGCGGAGCATGGTGCGGCTGTCGGGATCGGCGACGTGGAGGGCGTCGCTGACGAGGTCGCCCGGGAGGAGGAACAGACGGAGCGGTGTCATGGGGCCCCTTAAGATCTATGTGTCGTCCATCTTATGGGCGCGCGGATCTTGAAAAGCAATATTGTATATGTATCTTTAAACCATGCGCCTGACCGTCCTGACTGACTACTCCCTCCGCATGCTGATCCATCTGGCGGTGAAGCCGGGCGGAAGGGCGACCATCGCCGAGGTGGCGACCGCCTATGGCATCTCGGAAGCGCATCTGATGAAGGTCGCGCATCTGCTGGGGCAGTCGGGCCATGTGAGCACCGTGCGCGGCCGCGGCGGCGGGCTCGCACTGGGGCGGCCCGCAACCGAGATCACGGTCGGCGACGTGGTGCGGCAGATGGAACCGGACATGGCGGTCGTCCCGTGCCTGGCAGGCGGCTCCTGCGCCATCCTGCCAGCCTGTCGCCTGAAGCGGACGATGCATGAAGCGCGCGCAGCCTTCCTCACGGTGCTGGACCGCACCAGCATCGCCGATCTTGCTCAACCCGAAGGGCAATTGCAGGAGCTGCTGGGCATCGCGGCATGAACGCGTGCAGCCGGATGGTCTCGGTGTTCATGCGGACGCCAAGGATGTCGCGGATCGGCGTTGCGATATCGGCCGGAGAGAGTGCGGCCGTAGCCACCGGCAGAGCAGCGGCTGAAAGACATGGTGGTTGCGGCGATCGATGACGACGAGATCGTTCGGCTCTCGCGCCAGCATCATCGCCTCCGTGAGCCCGGCGAAGCCTCCCCCGACAATGACGACGCGATGCCGGGCGGCCGCAGGCTGCGCGGGTGGCATGGGTTGCGCGGCGAGGGACATCGGCATGACCTCCATTTCGCGCTGCGGACGAGGTGGGCAGCGAGTTATTCGCAGCGCGTGCCGCAGCGTCACGACCTTTGACGCATCGTCCTGATGCGCGTGCGCTATTGCGCTGAAGGCACATGCATCCCGGGCATCGGCTTCGGGCCGCATCGGCATTGGATGGAGCACGGCGGCGCATCGATCCTCCGCACTGCCCGGCGCACAGGCGGGCTCCATGCAACCGAAGGAAGGAATGTCTGCCATGAGTGCTTCGACCCAGCATCGCCCCGCCTTTCGCCGTGGCGCGGCCTTCGCCGCCATCCTCGCGGCCGGCCTCGTGGGTGTCTCCGGCGCGCAGGCCGGCGAATGCCCTGCCGATCAGCGCCTTGCGGATGCGCGGCCGGCGGCGACCCATCCCGCGAATGGCGTGACCGACACGGTCATCGCATCCATCGAGCTGTCGCGCGAGCCGGCAGCGATCCAGGACCGGAAGTTCCGCATGCGTCGGCTGGTCATCCAGCCGGGTGGCACGGTGCCCTGGCACAGCCACGGCGATCGCCCGGCCCTGATCTACATCGTGGAGGGCGCGATCGTGGAGTACGCCTCGAATTGCGCGGTCCCGATCACGCATCGCGCCGGCGATGTCGCGAGCGAGACGCATGCGACCTCCCACTGGTGGCGCAACCATACCAATCGGCGCGTCGTCCTGATCTCCGCGGATCTTCTTCGCGATCCCAACGACCGGAACATGTGAGGCGGGCCGGGCAGGGAGCGCAATCGCCTCCCTGCTTCCCCGGCCTCAAGCAGGATGCCGGGGATGCGTCATGTCGGCGATGGCCCGCCCGGAAGGCGTTCGGACCACGCGACGGGGGACAGCCGCCGAAATGACGCCTGACCGCCGCCAGGCCTGCGGTGCCTGGCCGAAGGCCGCACGGAACTGAGCGTTGAAGGTCGATAGATCGCCAAAGCCGATGTCGAAGGCAATCGTCGCGACACTCTCCCGCGTGCGGCGCAGACGGAGCGCGGCGCGGCGCAGACGAAGATCGAGCAGGTAGCGATAGGGCGTGCGCCCGGTCACGCGACGGAAGCGGCGGAGGAAGTGGTAGCGGCTCATGCCCGCCTCGGCCGCCAGCGCATCGAGGCCGAGAGCCTCCTCCGCGCGCGCTTCGATGAGGCGTATGGCGCGGGCAACGCGTCGCTCATCCGCCGCGGGGCAGGGCTCGCAGCGCAGCGTCGCGCCGGCGCTGGCAGCGACGACCTGCTCGGCGACGGCCAGCGCGAGCTCCTCCATCGATGCCGCGGTGCCGGTCGATGCGGCTTCCAGCGCGACCAGGATGCGGGCGAGGGCGGGGCCGGATGGCAGCATGGGGGTGGCGAAGCGGAAGCGCGCCGTGCCGGCTGCGAAGGCCGCGATCTCCTCGAACAGCGCGGGTGCCAGCTGCACGGCGATGCAGCGGTCGCCGTGCCCATGCTCATGGCCGCATTCGTAGCAGGTGCCGGCATTGCCGAGCAGCACGGCGCCGGGGTGCAGCAGTGCGCGCCCCGATGCGGCGCGGTAGCCGAAGGTTCCGCCCACCACCAGGCCGATGCCGTAGTCCTCGTGCCGTTCCTCAAACCGCCGGTCGGATGGGCCCGCGCGGCAGACGACGTCGCTCACGCGCCAGTCCGGGCCCTGGCCGAGCAGGCGCAAGGTCAGCGGCGGGGCGGACTCGATCTCCATGGGCGGCATCATAGCAATATTCCCCAAGCCTGGCGGTGCCGCGCCGCGCAAAGTGCCCGCACCACGAGCAAGGAGATACAGAACGGTGATCAATCACCTTTCCATCGGTGTCCGTGACATCGCGCGCACGAAGCGCTTCTACGACGCGGCGCTGGCGCCGCTCGGCTACCGGTGCCTGAGCGAGGGCGAGGGCTCGCTGGGCTATGGCGCGAAGGACGTCGTGCTGTGGATCGGGCAGACGGACCACCCGGTGCCGGCCGACCCGCGGTCCGGCCTGCATGTCTGCTTCGACGCGCCGAGTCGTGCGGCGGTCGGCGCGTTCCATCGCGCTGCGCTGGCCGAGGGCGGCAAGGACAACGGTGCGCCCGGGCTGCGGCCGGATTATGGCCCGACCTACTATGCGGCCTTCGCGATCGATCCGGATGGCTACCGCATCGAGGCGTATTTCGGAGCGGCGTGACTGGACGGCCTTGGAGGCAAGCGACCCCGCGCAGGGCAGGCCACCGGCAATCCGGCCGATGGCTCCAAGAGGGGGCGGCGCGGGCGTCGCATGGGCCGAGGTCGTGCTGCGGCGGTGCGGTCAGCATGCGTTCAGAGAGGTTCGTTTCTCGGCTCCCACCGCTGCTCCAATCTTCTCTCTCACAACCTGTCTCTCCTGCGCGGTGCACTGCGCTGAGGCGCAGGTTTTGCTGGGATCGGCGCCTGGACCTTGATGGTGCGATATCGCAATAAACGCCAATTTCAGTCCGCGGAAGAGGAAAGGCTCTCCAACCTTGAGGGTGGGCTGATTTTATCATCAAGCTTAAGCCATTGAACTCAAGGAATATTTTCTAGGTGAGAGTTTCAAAATTCAGCAAACCGATCGCCCCGGCAATGTTCTTTTGATCCGAATTGTTGATCGAGCCCCAAAATTCATACGGCGTCGATTGCGTCGTATCGCCTCGCAAAATTGGTAATCATGGGCGACGAGGACCACGTCTTCGCCTGATTCAAAGACGACAAAACGGTCCGGCTGATCGGCGCGAGACGCTGACGGTTCTCCGACGCGCCGGCGTGCCCGGAAGTAGGTCCGTCGACGTTGTGCATGTGCGTTCCGGCGGCGCGGTCCTAGACAGGCAGCAACGACAGGAACCCTGTGTTCGCGCGGCGTTCTGGGACGGTGGCTTCCCGACGAAGCAGACAGCCCGCGCATCCATGCCGATCGAGCCGGCGGCTCCTGAGGTCGCCCCGCCTGTCACCCACGCCATGCCGGCCTGGGAGCCAGCGGCGGCAGAGGCGGGCGCAGCCTGCGCTGAGGAGCCCGTCGCAGCACCGCGGCACGGCCGAGGGCGGCCTCGTAAACAGTCCGCGCTGGTGCCGGTGCGTTCCGAAGCGGAGACAGCCCAAACTTGTACGGCCTCCGCTGAAGAGCCCGTCGTTCGCCGCACGCCGGGACCGGGGAGGCCGCGCATACAACGTGCCTCGAGGCCAGCGGTGGCAACGGCCGGCGCAGCGCGCACTGAGAAGCCCGTCGTTGGGCCGAGCCACGACCAAAGGCGGACTCGCAAACAGCCGGTCGGCTCGTCGACGAGACGCGTCGCCGATCCATTCAACCCCTCCGACGACGGCGCGAACTGCATGCGCTGCGGCTATGCGGTCGAGCCGGCGCGGGAGAAGCGCGGGCTGATGACGTGTGCGGTGTGCGCGTAAGCAGAGCGCACGGCCCCGCTCCAGTCAGATAAGGCCGAATTCGGAATGACCGCATTGCGGTCGCGACGCATGACACGACTCAGTTCGGATCCAGGAACGATGGCGTGGCCTCCGGATTCCATTTGATTGCAGCGGCTGCCAGCGTTTCGGCCAGCATCTCTTGATCCAGCCGGCAATGTCGCACCAGAAGCCGAACATAGATCCCAACAAAGTCGGGACCGTGACCCGCACCGGAGCCCTCAGCCGTGCTGGTCATCGCATGCGCGATCTCGTGCAGCAGTATCCACGTCGGAAGGCTCGCAGGCGCCTCGATCGCCAAGCGGCTGCCGGTCGCGAGTGTCACTTTGGTCGCTTTGCGTGGCCGGACGCGTGGCGGCCATCGCAGACCTTCCGCCGTCCAGACATGGTCCACGATCCCCTGCATGTGATTGAACGTCACCACGGAGCGGTCCAGCGGCGCGATGACCCGGTTCTCCCACGCGTAGAGCCGCTCGTCCCGCGCGCTGGTCATCGCTGTCGGCCAGGCAGGGATGGCGTACCGGCGGCACCGCGAAGGGGCCTCTCGAGGCTCACGCGGCCACCGGCTTCCATGCCCCGCCGATAGGCATCCCCGTCCCGTACGGTTCGACTCGTGTAGCTTGTCCGCAGACGGATCCCGATTTCACGAAAGCCGTCTGCGATCAGTTGCTCCTTCACTAGGACCAGCGCCGTGCCCGTCGAGGTCGGCGTTCTGGCGGCTTCTTCGGAAGCCCGGCGATGGGCCGCGAGCTCCTCGATGCGTTTCGACACACGTTCGGCAAAACCATAGCGGAAGCTTCGGAGCCGATTCTGTGGCGTAGCGCGGCTGCGCTGATATGCGGCGCTGGCGCGATACGCGGCCTCCTCGTGGTCGACCGTGCCCGACACGATATGCATCAGGTATTCCGCCATCAACACGTCAGGTTCGAGCCCATAGAAGACAAAGGTCGTGCGCCCGACCATCCAGCCTTTGGTCTCGGCCAGATCGATGACCGACAGGAAGATGCCGGAAAGTGCCTGGAGGCGAGGCCCGGTGAACACGACCTCGCGCTGGATGCAGATCTCCTGTCGCAGCTCCACCTCGGTCATGGTGAGGCCATAGACCTCGAGCAGTTCGCCGATCTTCTGTGCGGCAGCGAGCGCCTCCGCCTCCGAACAGCCGCGATCCACAGTGCGGGCCGCCAGAGCGCGGATGCGACCCTTCACCTTCTCCAGCTCAGTCTGTTGGCTCACAACACCTCGCCTTGTTCTCCCGCAATGAATATGAATGTCCCAACTGACAGTCCTGTTCGAGGAGGTGCTCCATGGCTGCCTACGAACTGTTCTACTGGCCTGGCCTGCAGGGCCGCGGCGAATTTGTCCGGCTCGCGTTCGAGGAAGCGGGCGTCGCCTACCGCGATGTTGCCAAGGATGGGTCGGTTGCCGAGGTCGCCGACGGGTTCGGTAACGTGGACCTTGCTACGCCTCCCTTCGCGCCGCCTTTCCTGAAGCATGGCAAGCGGGTCATCGGCCAGACCGCCGCGATCCTTCTCTACCTCGGCGACCGGCACGGTCTGGCGCCGAAGGCTGAGACGGGTCGGCTCTGGACCCATCAATTGCAGCTCACCATCGGCGACGTCGTGACCGAGGCGCATGACACCCACCATCCGATTGCCTCTCGCCTCTATTATGAGGACCAGATGCCCGAAGCGAAGCGGCGCGCAGAGGATTTCTGCCGCCAACGGATGCCCAAGTTCCTGGGCTGGTTTGAGACGGTGCTTGAGCGGAACGCCAACGGGAGGGGCCATCTGGTCGGCGCCCGCGTGACCTATGCCGAACTTTCGCTTTTCCAGCTGGTCGCCGGGCTGAGCTACGCATTTCCGAAGGCGTCCCGGCGGGTTCTGCAAAAGACCTCGAGGGTGGCTGCGCTCGCGGAGGCGGTCGCCGCGCGCCCGCGTATTGCCGCTTACCTCGCTAGCGAACGACGCATCCCGTTTAATGAGCTTGGGATCTTTAGGCGTTATCCGGAACTTGACCTGTAGGGGGCACGACCCATCAGCTATCGCCGGGATGGCTGGGTGCCGCGTCGCAGTTGGCCCTCGATCAGCGCCGGACGCGCCGGCCTGCCTTCCGCTTGCCCGGTGCCTTTGACCGCTTTCCCTTCGGGGCGACGTGAATCGGCACGGCTGCGGGGATGCCGTCCGTCCCAACATAACGTTGGAGCGTCGCGCTGGCCGCGAGGTGCGGATAGGCGTTCGGGCCGTTCGGCCATGTTCTCGCGAAGGCGGCGACTTCTGCATGATCGTGACTGCGAATGGTCTGGACGAGGAGGGACGTCGCCTGGGCCGGCCGTAACCGCAGTTGGCGCAGCAGGTGAATGTGCCATTCACGAGCACGCAGGGGGCACCAGTCAACCAAGGCTTCCTGCAGGGCTTGGCGCACCTCGGCGGGCAATTCCTCATAGGCCCGGTAGGAATCGCCCTTCAGCTTGCTGTAGGGCTTGGTTGCCATGCTGTTGTCCATTGCTGGCTTCTAACGAAGGGAAGACCTTCCGGAAACCGTAGCGCCAGCCGTCTGATGCACAGCACCTATGCCACCTCGTCGGACGATGGCGCGGTTCCGCCCTCATGGCTGGTCGTGCCCGAAGTGGAATGGCGGCTTTCCGGCTGCCGCCGGCGCAAAGCAGCCTATCGCCTATTCGGGGATGGGGTCACCGGTGATTGTGCCCCCTCGACCGACGGGGTTATTGTTGATCGGGGCGACGCTGATCCCCTGGCAAGGCATGGCGGCGCGCTATCGTCGGTGCATCACCCCACACTTCGCGCCGTGCTGGGCCGATCATCTTCCGGGGGTAAAGCCCAAATGGGCGGCTTGCCGCAAGGTCGGTGCTAGACTGCCCATCCCATATGAAAGTGCCGGTCTTGATCGAACAATATGGCTGGTCCGATGCGCTGCGGCTGGCGTTCGAGCCGCATGCGCGAGCCGGCTACATCCCTGGGCGCATCATCGTCCAGCAGCGTCTGGCGAACCTTGTGGCCACGGATGTCGGCACCCTGAGCGCCAAGCTCTCCGGACGCATGCGTCACGAGGCTCGGGAGGCGGGCCATCCGGCCGCCGGCGACTGGGTGGCTTTGTCTGCGAACGTCGACGAAGGTTCAGCCACCATCCATGCCGTCCTGCCTCGCCGCACGGCGTTCGTGCGCAGGGCGGCCGACAGCGTGCAGACACTGCAGGTTGTCGCCGCCAACATCGACGTCGTTTTCGTCGTCACCTCGATGAACGCTGACCTCAATCCGCGTCGGCTTGAGCGTTTCCTCGCGGCTGCCTGGCAGAGCGGTGCGCGGCCGGTGGTGGTACTGACCAAGGCCGACCTGTGCGAACAGCCTGAGACCCAGGCCGCGGAAATCGCAACCCTGGCGGCGGGCTGCCCGGTGCTCGTCGTTTCGGTGCGCCAGGGTCTCGGCCTGGGCGGCTTGATGGATCACATCAAGCCGGGCGAGACCTGTGTGCTGATCGGCTCATCGGGCGTTGGCAAATCCACGCTGGTGAATGCCCTGCTGGGCGAGGAGCGGATGGCAACCCAGGACATCCGCGCGGCAGATGCCCGGGGGCGTCACACTACCAGCCATCGCCAACTCGTGCTGCTGCCTGGCGGAGGGCTGCTCCTCGACACGCCCGGCATCCGCGAAGTGGGCCTGGTTGACGCCGATGAAGGTCTCAGCACGGTCTTCGACGACATAGAACAGCTGGCCCGGAATTGCCGGTTTCGCGACTGCGGGCACAATACCGAACCCGGCTGTGCCGTGCGCGGCGCGCTGGACGCGGGCCTCCTCGACGCCGACCGCTGGGCGCATTTCCAGAAGTTGAGCCTGGAGCTGGCGGCGTTGGGGTTGACGAAGGACCGGATGGCGCAGGAGGTCGAACGCCGTCGCCTGGCTGCGCTGCAGAAAGCGTATCGGTCGACGAAGAAGGATCTGCGAGACCCGGCCTCCTGAACTCTGTCGGCAACTGAGGCGCACGAGCGCGACCGAGCAGCTGAATGGGTGCGCCCTGATCCTGCCAATGTCCGCTTCCTGGTGAGCTTACCCAGCCACATCAGGTTCGAGACGCCACCAAGCGATGCGGTCGGATTTGGCCGGAAGTTGCCTGTCCGCTCATCTACTGCTGGCTCGGAAAGCGGACGCCTAACGACCATTCGTTTCCGCCGCACCCGTCATGGTAAGCACCCGGTTATTGCGGCCGCCGCTAGACCTCTTGGCGCGACCTACTGCTTGCAATGGATTGAGAGACCTCGCGGGCGCTTTCCAGGAAACGCACCACGATGGGCCTTGGTGTGCGGTGTCTCAGGGTCACCGCCATTATCTGCCAGATTCGCGATGGCACATCCACAGGTAGGATCTTGAGCCGGGGGGGCGTGAAGCAGCAGGACCGACCACGGAAACGTGGTGATGCAGTTGCTCGTTGCCGCCATGCTGGCGCGCAGGTGCATGGACAGAGTCTTCATGTGGAGCCTGGGCGGTTGCCCGCATCGGCGTAGCCCCGCAATCGCTGAACGTCTCGCGCCCAGGAACACGAGGATTGGAGCGATGCAATCACCACCGACGCTCGGCGATCTTCACACTCTGCTCCAGTCGAGCCTATTGAACCTGCCGAGCCATCGCTGGAGAGCCTGGCCATCGCGCTACGGGTCATCGCTGAGCGCGTCGGCATGTCCAAGGCAGAGGCCGAGACGTTGGTCCGGTCGCCGCGCTCGCCCGTCACACCGGATCGTGGCTGATGACCCTATCTTGAAGCCGCGGCACCGTGCCTGCGCGCCTGGCCCGAGCACCCCTCAACTCTCCCGGCGACGGCAATCACGGGGATGTGTGAACCTACATCTCGCATCTTGATCTCTCTCAAGGCCGCCTTCTCTGATCTTCAGCAAAAAGCAATCGGGGTCTGTCGGTGATGCACTCCGCACTTCCAAGCGAGACGGGGACCCGACAAACACGGAAGGACCTCTACCGATGCCCGAAGTGAAGACTCAGGCACCCGCAAAGATGGGGGAAAATCCCGCCGCCGTTGCCCCCTCGGAAAGCAGTTGGCCTGCAGGCATTTGGCAGCCCCGCGCTGCGCTGCGGGCCGAGATGGACCGCGACTTCGAGGCATTCTGGCAAAGCTTCGGCGGGGCCAGGCCGGCTCCTCTTCAATGGCCGTGGCGCTTTGACACCGCCCTCGGATCGGCAATGCCTGCTGCTGATGCGCTGAAGAACGAGAAGGACTTCCGTATCGTCGCCGAACTGCCGGGCTTGAGTGCTGACAACATTGACATCGGCATCTCGGATGACCTGCTCACCGTGAAAGGCGAGAAGGCGGACGAGCGGGAGGAGAAGGCAAACAACAACCGCGTCTCCGAGCGCCGTTTCGGAGCCTTCAAGCGCAGTTTCCAGCTTCCGCGCGGCGTTGATGCTGAGAAGGTGGTAGCAAAATTCAACAAAGGTGTGCTGACCATCACAATGCCCAAGAGCGCCGAGGCAGCATCCCGGCAGAAGAAGATCGAGATCACATCGGGCAGCTGAAGGAACGCTCGTCTGTACCGCTTGCGCGGCTGAGGGGGCGCTGAACCCATCGTGTCGCGCACCCTGAATGAGGGATTGCCATGGGCCATAGACAGGTTCTGTTCCGCTCGGCGGCGCGCGAAAAGATCCTGCGTGGTGCCACGCAGCTCGCCGATGCGGTACGCATCACCTTGGGACCGCGGTCGAAATCCGTTCTCATCCAGAAGAAGTGGGGGGCGCCGATCGTCTGCAACGACGGCGTTACCATCGCTAAGGAACTCGACCTGAAGGACCCCGAGGAAAATCTCGGAGTCCAGATGCTGCGCCAGGCGGCCGAGAAGACCGGCGACGTCGTCGGCGACGGCACCAGCACCGCCACGGTGCTGGCTCATGCGATCCTGGCAGATGGCATGCGCAACGTCGCCGCCGGGGCAAGCGCAGTGGATCTGAAGAAGGGCCTCGACAAGGCCGCGCATGCTGTCGTGGCAACGCTGCAGGGGCTGTCGCGGCCGGTCCGCACACGGGCCGAACGCGCGCAAGTGGCGACCATCTCCGCACACAACGACCTGACCGTCGGCGAACTCGTTGCCGATGCCATGGAACGCATCGGCTCGGAAGGCGTCATCACGGTGGAGGAGGCGAAGACCACCGAGACGGTGCTCGATGTGGTCGAAGGCATGCAGTTTGATCGGGGCTACGTCTCTCCCTACTTCGTCACTAACGCTGAGAAGATGGAGGCTGAACTCGAAGACGCTTACGTCCTGGTGACGGATCGCAAAGTCAGCGTGGTGAAGGATCTGATCCCGGTCCTCGAACAACTCCTGAAGGCGGGCCGTCCGCTGCTTGTTGTCGCCGAGGATGTCGAGGGTGAGGCGCTCGCCACCATGATCCTGAACAACATCCGCGGGGCCCTGCGGTCCTGCGCGGTGAAGTCGCCGGGCTTTGGCGATCGTCGCAAAGCCATGCTGCAGGATATCGCGGTCCTCACGGGTGGCGAAGTGGTCTCCGAGGAACTCGGGCTCAAGCTCGAGACGGTCGCCCTGGCTCAACTCGGACGGGCGCGCCGTGTCGTTGTTGATAAGGACACGACCACCATCGTGGGCGGAGCGGGGGAGCACGGCCAGATCGAGGCGCGCATCGACCAGATCCGACGTGAAATCGAGAGGAGCACGAGCGACTACGACAAGGAGAAGCTGCAGGAGCGTGTCGCCAAGCTCGCCGGCGGTGTTGCCGTGGTTCGTGTCGGCGCGCCGTCGGAAGCCGAGATGAAGGCACGCAAGGAAGCCCTCGACGATGCCATCAGCGCCACGAAGGCCGCAGTAGCCGAAGGCATCGTCCCCGGTGGCGGCCTGGCGCTGCTTCGCTGCGTAGCGGCAGTGGCGCAATTGGAGGCGGAAACCGAAGGTGACGAGCGCACCGGCGTGCAGATCCTCAAGCGCGCCCTCGAGGCCCCGGCCCGCCAGATCGCCGAAAATTCCGGCGTCGATGGCGGGGTTGCCGTGGCCCGAATGCTGGAAGGTGCGGCCAACTTCGGGCTTGATGCCTCACGCAAAGCCTATGTCGACCTCGTGGAGGCGGGGATCGTCGACCCAACCAAGGTGGTGCGGGTCGCGCTTGAGAATGCGGTGTCCGTCGCGAGCGTGTTGCTGTTGACGGAAGCGACAATGACGGAACTGCCAGAGGAATCGAAGGCGGCGAGCTCGCAACCCGAGATGGCATTGTGATCCAGCGCCCGCTGATGCCGCAATGCGGGCGCCGAACTCGTATCCACCGTGCAAGAAGATAGCCGGGACCGCTGGTCGAGCCATCGCGGGTTCATTCTCGCGACCATCGGCTCGGCCGTCGGGTTGGGCTCGATCTGGAAGTTCCCATACGAGGTCGGCCGGAATGGAGGGGGCGGATTCCTGCTGTTCTATACGCTCGGGCTAGCCCTCGTCGTGCTGCCTTTGATGCTTGCGGAACTGCTGATCGGCCGCCGGAGCCGTGCCGACCTTCCATCGGGCATGGCGTCCCTCGCGCAATCGACGGGTCGGAATCCACGCTGGGGATGGGTCGGCGTCTTCGCCATCGCCACCGGGTTCGTCATCCTCAGCTACTATGCGGTCATCGGCTGCCTGACCATCGCCTATGCGGAACGCGCGGTGCTGCGCGGCTTCGCCGGCATCGACCCAGGGGCGGCGGTGGCACTGTTCGCTGCCATCACCGGCGACCCGATCGCCTTCGCCGCCTATCATGCGGCCTTCGTGTCCGCGACCGCCAGTGTGGTGGCGCGCGGCATCACCGGCGGCATCGAGGCAGCCTGCAGGGTTCTCATGCCCTTACTGATGCTGCTGATGGTCGCCCTCGCAGTCTACGCGAGCGTGGTTGGCGACGTTGGCCGCGCCGCCGAGTTCATGCTGGTGCCACGGCTCGAATCCCTTACGCCGCGTGTCGCACTCGAAGCGCTGGGACTCGGGTTCTTTTCGATCGGCGCTGGCCTTGGCGTCATGGCGACCTATGCGGCGCATGCGGCGCGCGATACGCCTCTGGGTCTCGTCACTGTTGTTACCATCCTTGGTGACACGGCCATCTCACTGCTGGCGGGCTTTGCAGTGATGCCGCTTGTCTTCGCACAGGGGCTCGACCCATCGGCCGGCGCGAGCCTGATGTTCCTCAGCCTGCCGGTTGCCTTTGGTGGCCTGCCGGTGGGAGACCTAGTTGGGCTGACGTTCTTCGTTGCACTCTTTGCGGCCGCACTGGCGTCGGCGATCTCGTTGTTCGAACTGGCGGTCGCACCACTCGTGAAGTACGGGCGGCTGACGCGTGGTCAGGCCTGCCTCATTCTTGGCGTCGCCTGTTGGGCCGCCGGACTGCCGAGCCTGCTATCCTTCAATCTCTGGTCCGATGCGCGTCCCCTCGCCCCGATCATCGGCTTCGAGGCATCCGGGATCTTCGATGCGCTGGATCGCGTCGCCTCGGATCTGATGCTGCCGGTCAGTGGCTTCCTGCTCGCCGTCTTCGGCGGTCGCGTGCTGAGTCGCGCCGTATTTGCCGAGGAACTCGGCTGGTCGACCGCAGCTGTCGGGGGCATTCGGCTGCTCCTGCGCTGGATCGCACCGAGCCTCATTGCGATGTTTCTCGTGCTGGGGATATTGTCGGCATGACCGCGGCACGCTCGCAAGGGGTTCCGACGGGAGAAGGTCCATGACGTCGATGGCGAGAAAGCGCGTTGTCATCATGGGCGCGGCAGGACGCGACTTCCATAACTTCAACGTGGTATTCAGGGACGATCCCCAGACCGAGGTGACGGCCTTCACTGCGGCCCAGATTCCGGGCATCGCCAGGCGATCCTACCCGCCGGCGCTCGCGGGCGACCTCTACCCCACCGGAATCCCCATCCACGACGAGGCAGATCTGCCGCGGATCATCCGGGAGGATGGTGTGGACACAGTGGTCTTCGCCTATAGCGACGTCGCGCATATCGATGTGATGCACCGAGCCTCGGCGGCACTTGCTGCAGGCGCCGACTTCCTGCTCCTTGGACCACGCCGGACGATGCTGCCGTCCAGGCTTCCAGTCATCGCGATCTGCGCGGTGCGCACTGGCTGCGGCAAATCTCAGACGGCGCGGTGGATTGCGGCGAGGCTGCGTGAACGAGGCCTGCGCGTTGGGGTGCTACGGCATCCCATGCCCTACGGAGACTTGGCGCGGCAGACCACGCAGCGCTTCGCAACCCTGGCCGACCTCAACGCCGCGGACTGCACGATCGAAGAGCGCGAAGAATACGAACCGCACATTGCCGCTGGTGGCGTCGTGCATGTCGGCGTGGATACGGCGCGCGTACTGGCCCAGGCAGAGGCCGAGTCCGATCTGCTGCTCTGGGACGGCGGCAACAACGACTTCCCCTTCCTGCGCCCGGACCTCCTGATCGTGCTGGTGGACCCGCTGCGCCCCGGCCATGAGAGCACCTATCATCCGGGCGAGGCCGTGCTGCGCATGGCGGACATCGTGCTCGTCGCGAAGACGAATGCGGCGCCGGCCGAGGATGTGCGCCGCGTGGCCGATGCCGCACGCGCCCTGAGCCCCTCGGCCTCCATTCTGCTTGGCGCCTCGGTGGTGACGCTGGACGATGCGGCGGCGGTGCGCGGGCGCCGCGTCCTTGTCGTGGAGGATGGGCCGACGCTCACCCATGGCGGCATGCCGCACGGCGCTGGCTATGCAGCGGCGCTGCAGGCGGGTGCGGCGGAAATCGTGGATCCGCGTCTGTCTGCGACACCGGAGATCGCCGCCGTCTTCGCCGCATTCCCACATCTTGGCCCCGTTCTGCCGGCGATGGGCTATGATGCGGCGCAACGCCGCGGCCTCGCCGAAACCATTGCGCGCTCGACGGCGGATCTGGTGGTGTCTGCGACGCCCGCCGGTCTTCAGGACGTGATCGGGCAGGCGCGTCCTGTCATCCGTGCACGCTATGCCTTTGCGGAGGCTGGCACGCCCGGCCTCGGCAGTGCGTTGGAGGCGTTCCTGCTGCAACGCGGCCTGACATGAGGGCCGACGGCATCAGTGAGTTTCGGCCGTAAGGATACGAGATGAGCGCAGGCGAGGAGAACGGGGAACAGGCGATGACCGCGACCGGAGCCGCCGAGCATGCTGGCCCTTTGCCGCCCGCAAGCCTGTATCGTGCCGCCGACCTTTCGGCGATGGCCTTCACCACCACCGATGATCTCGAGCCCCTACAGGCCCTGGCGGCGCAGGACAGGGCCCATGAGGCCATCCGGCTCGGCACCAGCATCGCGACACGCGGCTTCAATATCTTCGCCATCGGGCAGGGCGATGGGCGCATCAGCGAGTCGATCAAGTCGCTTCTCACGGAGGCGGCGGCGCAACGGATGGCGCCGAACGATTGGGTCTACGTCAATAACTTCGCCGCGCCCCACCACCCGCTGGCGATCGCGCTTCCGCCCGGGCGTGCCCCGGCATTCGACACCGCCGCGGTTCAACTCCTCGATGACCTGCGCGCGGCCCTGCCGGCGGTGTTCGAGAGTGAGGACTACCAGCGCCGACGCGGTGCGATCGACTCCTCCTTTCACGGCCAGGCGGAGCGGGCCTTCGAGGCGCTGGGCACCAAGGCGACCGCCAAGGGCGTGGCGATACTGCGCACGCCCATGGGCTTTGCCGTTGCGCCCACGCAGGACGGCAAGGTCGTGACGCCCGATGAGTTCGCGACCTGGCCGGAGGAGCGACAGCGCACGGTGCGTGAGACGGTCGGCCAGACCGAAAAGGAGCTTGAGGAGACGCTGCGGTCCATTCCCCGCATCGAGAAGGAGCGGCGCGACGCCGTCCGCGCGCTCGACCGCGAGACCGCCAAGGTGGTGATCGACCAGGCGATCGCCGAGGCATCCTCGCCCTTCGTCGACCTCCCCCGCGTGATCGAGTATTTCGCGGCGGCGCACGCCGACTTGCTGGAAAACGTGCACCTGTTCCTGGAGACCGGGACGCAGGGCCCCGAGGGGATGCCGGCCGGCCTGCGCATCGGTACGTCGTTCGACCGATATGACGTGAATGTTCTGGTGAGCCAGCCGGCGGACGGACATGGTGCGCCGGTGGTGGAGGAACTGCACCCGACGCTCAGCAACCTTGTCGGGCGTATCGAGCATCTCTCCGTGCAGGGCGCCCTCGTGACCAATTTCAGGATGATCAAGGCCGGGGCCTTGCACCGTGCCAATGGCGGCACGCTCATCATCGACGCGCGTGCGCTGCTGACCGAACCATTCAGCTGGGCCGCCTTGAAGCGCGCGCTGGTGCAGAACCACATTGCCATCGAGGACGTCGCCCAGTTCATCGGCCTGACCACGACGGTCTCGCTGGAGCCGGATCCGATCGCCCTTGACTGCAAGATCGTGCTCGTCGGCGAAAGGCTGATCTACTACCTCCTGGCGGAACTCGACCCGGACCTCGAGCGTCACTTCAAGGTCCTCGCCGACTTCGATGACGACATGCCACGCAGCCTCGAGACCGAGGCCATGCTCGCGCGGATGGTGGCGACCGTCGCGCGACGCGAGCAGCTTCGGCCGCTCGATCATGGCGCCGTGGCCCGTGTGGTCGAGTACGCGGCACGACTTTCCGATGATTCGGCGCGTTTGACGTTGCTCATGGAACGATTGCGCGACTTGATGGCCGAGGCGTCGCACTGGGCCGCAACGGCCGGGCACGATGCCATCGGCCGGGACGACGTCGAACGTGCCATTCGGGAACAGCGGCGGCGAGTGGCGCGGCCCGAGGAGCGTTCCCGCGAGGCGATCCTGCGTGATATCGCGTTGATCGACACCACCGGCGAGCGCATCGGCCAAGTCAATGGATTGAGTGTGCTGTCCCTCGGCGCCCATGCCTTCGGCCGCCCATCGCGCATCACGGCGCGGGTGCGCGCGGGCGGCGGCCGCATCCTGGACATTGAGCGGGAGGTCAAGCTCGGCGGGCCACTGCATTCCAAGGGTGTGCTGATCCTGTCTGGCTTCCTGGCCGGACGCTTCGCGCTCGATGCGCCAATCTCCCTGCAAGCCAGCCTGGTATTTGAGCAATCCTATGGTGGTGTCGAGGGCGACAGCGCGTCCACGGCGGAACTCCTTACCCTGCTGTCTGCCCTGGCTGAACTTCCGGTGCGGCAGGATCTGGCGATCACGGGGTCGGTCAATCAGCATGGCGACATCCAGGCCATTGGCGGTGTCAATGAGAAGATCGAGGGCTTCTTCGATCTCTGTCATGCGCGTGGACTGACAGGCACGCAGGGCGTTCTCATTCCCCAGGCGAATGTACAGCATCTCATGCTGCGGGCCGATGTGGTCGAGGCCTGCGCCGCTGGCCGTTTCGCCATCCATGCCGTGCGCCATGTGGACGAGGCAGCGGCGTTGATAATGGGCCAGCCCGCGGGAGCCCGCGCAGCGGACGGCACTTACCCGGAAGGCAGCGTCAACGGCTTGGTCGAAGCCAAGCTCAGGCGGTTCGCGACGCTGCGGCGGAACATGGAAGGCGGACCGGCAGCCGAAGCGGAAGAACGACAATGACGGATCGCCCCGAAGATCGGATGCCAGCATGTCGGCATATCGGACACCCGTCGATGTGCCGGCCGGCGCGCGTGTCATGAGCGGCGAGGCGCGCGGCATCGACCGTCACCGGCGCCTGCTGCTCGATCTGTGCCACATCGGCGAGGATCCTCGCGCCATCTCCACAGTCGCGGAGCTGGCGGGCCTGCTGGACCTGGACCTTCTGGGGATTTTCGTCGAGGACGAGGCTGTCTGCAGCCTGGCCTCCCTGCCGTTCGCGCGCGAATTGTGTCTTCCGGTGCATGAGTGGTCGCCATTGGCGATCAGACGGATCGAGGGAGAGTTTCAGGCTGCGAGCAGCAGGCTGCGGACGATGCTCGACGCCCATGCCGCGCGTCTCGGCGTGGCGAACCGGATCGAAGTGCTGCGTGGTGACCCGGCGGCCGCCGTGGCGGCCCTCTCGGGGGAGACCGATATCATGGTGCTCGGTGCGTCAGGCAGCGCGGCCGCGCATATGCTTGGCACCTTTCCCCGGGCTTGGCGGGCCGCCATAGAATCGCCTGCCGCAGTGCTCCTGTTGCCGTCGCGAATTGCGCACCGCACCGGGCCGGTCGCGGTGCTGGTCAAGGCGGGCGCTGGGCACAAGTTCGCGCTGGCGGCGCGCATCGCCAAGGCAACGGGCGAAAAGCTCATTCTGCTTCGCTCAGTGCATACCGAAGCGGGTTCCGTCGATGCCCTGGCCGACGTAGCGCGGGCCATCGGCATCGCGGAGGACCAGGTGATCGTGCGGGAGGCCGGCGATGCCTCGACGGCAACCCTGCAGATACTGATGGCAAGGACCGGTGGGCGCCTGCTGGCGCTCGACCGACCGAGCGTGGAGGACGCCAGCCCAGACGTTGCGCGCCAGCTATCCCAGGCACTGCGCATTCCCGTCCTGCTGCAATAGCCGGACCGTCGGCGACAGTGATGCTCACGCCACGCAGGCCGCGGCGGCATGGGGAGCGCATGATGCCGTTTCAAAAGGACTGCGCGTCCGCCAGGCTCTCAGGGGATCAGGACAGCGGCACCCGAGAGCTTGCCTTGCCGCAGGGTGGACAAGGCTTCATTGGCGCTGCGGAGGGGAAATTCGATCACCTCGGTGCGTACCGGCACGCGCGGCGCCAGCGCGAGGAACTGGATGGCATCGTCCCGCGTCAGGTTCGCGACCGACCGCAAGACCTTCTCGCCCCACAGCAGACGGTAGGGAAAGGTCGGGATGTCGCTCATGTGGATCCCGCCGCAGACCACTGTGCCACCCTTGCGCACCGCGGCCAGCGCCGTCGGCACGAGACCGCCCACCGGCGCGAAGATGATCGCTGCATCGAGCGTCGTTGGAGGCGGCGCGTCCGACCCGCCCGCCCATTCGACGCCCATGCGTCGCGCGAATTCCTGCGCCTGGGCGTCGCCGGGGCTCGTGAAGGCGAATACCCGCCGCCCTTCCGCGATCGCGAGCTGCGCCACGATATGAGCCGCCGCGCCGAAGCCATAGATTCCCAGCCTGTCGCTGTTGCCCGCCATGCGCAGGCTGCGGTGTCCGATCAGCCCTGCGCAGAGAAGCGGCGCGGCCTCGGCATCGCCATAGCCTTCGGGCAAAGGGAAGCAGTAGCGACTGTCGGCGATGGCGAATTCCGAATATCCGCCATCGCGCGTGTAGCCGGTGAAGCCTGGCGCGTCGCACAGATTTTCGGAGCCCATCCGGCAAAAGGGGCAAGTGCCGCAGGTGCTGCCAAGCCATGGCACGCCGACACGCTGACCGATTCTCAGCCCGGTCACATCCGCGCCCAGGCACTCGATGCTGCCGACGATCTCGTGGCCTGGGATCAGCCCGGGACGGACCCCTGGCAGGTCACGATCCACCACATGCAAGTCCGTCCGGCAGACGCCGCAGGCGCGGACCCGGACAAGAACCTCCTGCGCCCCGGGTGACGGCACCTCCCGTTCCACCAAATCCAAACGGCCCACGGTATTGCTGACGGCCATGGCAATCACACTGATCTCCCTCCGTCGGCACTGGTCACGCCCCGACCGTACGCTCACCAAAATATACGCCGACCCAGCTCATTCCTTGCTCGAGATCAAAGTATCGACGGCCCGGCAGGATGGCCTACCAATATGAATGGCAGTGAAGCGACATTCATGCATGGGACCCAGGCCGGGCAGCAGCTGACGGTCTATGCGCTGCCGCGCGGCGGTGTGCCGGTCGCGGTCGAGATTTCGCGCCGCCTGAACGCCTCGCTTGATCTCGCGATGGTCCGCAAGATCGGCGCTCCGTTCAATCCCGAACGCGAACCGGCGCCTCCTGCTCTGTCCCCTGGTCGGCGAGGGCGAGATGACGGTGGGGGCGTTGGCGGAGGCTGCAGCCTCTCCCAGCCGGCCCTTTCCCAACATCTCGCCATGCTCCGCGAGGTCGGCTCGGTGGCGATCCGGAAGGAGGCGCAGGCGGTGCTCTGCCGGTTGGCCGATCCCAAGGCTGCCAGCGTCCTGGCCGTGCTGCGCGACCTCGACTGCCCGCCCGCCGACCTGATCCCGGAAGGAGGACAATTATATATCTCGGGAGGCGGCGGCCACCTTGCTACGCGAAGGCGGGGCGACGTTGGTGGATGTGCGCGAGCCAACGAGCATGCCGGGGCGCATCCGCCGGCCTCGCCCGGGGAGGCGGGTGCGCGGCCTCGTCGAGCGTGTTTTCGCCACCGAGAAGCGCCGCATGAACCTAGTCGTGCGCGACATTGGCCTTGTCCGCGCCACCGCGCGCATCACGCTCGCCAACCTGGCTTACAACCTGCGCCGCCTCGTCTGGATCGAAGGGAGAGGCGCACCCGCCTGACAGTCTCAGGCACCAGGAAGACCGGCAACAAGCCACCCGAGCCCGATCAGCAGACCGCAGACACACGCTCGGCCTCCGCCAACACCCCCCATCGCCCCTCCGCAGTGCCCGATCGGCGGGTTATCCGAGGTGTCCAGATGCTAATTCGGACCAGACCGTCCGGGATTATGGAAGCATGACTATTCCGAATTGGTGCGTGGCCGCCTGCCAATGCGAGCCGGATAAAGCCGCCTGCCGAAATAATTCGCTAGCCTATATCGCAGATTAGTCAAACTTAATCCGACTCTATATTCCATGGAGAAGGGTCGCGTTGCTCAGTTTGTCTGTATCCCCGCTTCGGTGATTACCTTCCGCCAATTTGCTGTGTCCTCTGCCAGGAGCGTCCGCACGTGGTTTGCACCGCCGGTTTCTGCTGACAGGCCAATGCGGGCCATGCGGTCCTGGTATTCACTGTTGTCCGTAACCGTACGAAGCGCGTTTGTAACCCTATTGATGATGGGCGCCGGCGTAGCGGCAGGCGCGAACAGAGCCATCCATAGGACAGCCTCGAAGCCAGACAGAGTCTCGGCAACTGTCGGGACGTCGGGCAGGTTGGCAAGCCGCTGCCGCGAAGAAATTGCAAGCGCGCGCGTCTTACCTTCTTGGAGCGATGGCAAAGCTTCCACCGGCGATTGGAAGTTGCAGTGGATCCGACCAGCCTGAAGGTCAAGCAACCCCTCCGCGCCGCCTCGGTTCGGAACTGCAGTCATCTCGATCCCGGCGCGCTGGCAAAGCATTTCTGTCGCCAGATGCACCACGGTACCTACCACGCCTCCGTAGTTCAGCTTGCCGGGATTCGCTTTCGCATAAGCGATGAATTCGGCAAGGGTGGTGGCTGGAATGCCAGGATAGATGTGGAAGACGAAGGCACCCCGATAGACCATGCCGATTGGCGCAAGCTCCGTCTGCGGATCGCGCGGAGTCAGCCTGGGCTGTAGGGTGGGGTTGATGGCCAGCGAACTTGTCCCGGCCAGCAAGGTATAGCCGTCCGGTCGCGCCTGCGCGACATAGGTCGAGGCGATCGAGGTTGCCCCTCCCACCCTGTTCTCGACAAGGACCCGCTGCCCAATCGCAGCTGTCAGGCGATCCGCAGTCAGGCGCGTCGCGATGTCGGTCTGCCCGCCCGCTCCATAGGCGTTGACGATGGTGATGGGGCGTGACGGAAAGGCATCCTCTGCCCGCGCAGGCAAGGCCGCCAGCGGCAGTGTCGCCAGGACGGTTCGGCGGCCGATCGCATGTGGCATGTCGGTTCTCCTTTCCTCGATGTATCTTTGTACTGGATAGCTGCTGGACGATCAGGCCGACCGACAGTCCCGATGCTTGCTCGGCACCGTCTGGTCTGTTGTGGTTGGCTGACGCACGTGCTTAGCCTTGGCGGCCGCCGGCCACCTCAATGATCGGCTTGTAGCGCTCGATTTCCGAAGCGGTGTATTGGGCCAGCGCCGCCGGCCCGCCGTATTCGATGCGGGTTGCCGTATCCGAGAGGGCGCGGCGCAGATCCGTATCCTCGAGACTGCGCCGCGCCGCCTCGGCAATGGTGTCCACGATGTCGGTCGGCAGGGCCGCTGGCCCGTAGAGACCGAACCAGGACGTAAACACGACGCTCGGATAGCCAAGCTCGACCATGGTCGGCAGGTTCGGCAACCAGGGTGAGCGCATTTCGCCGGTCGTGGCCAATGCGATCAGCGCGCCTGATTCCACATGCTGCTTCAGCGCGAGATAGGGATAGAAGCTGAGCGAGACAGTGCCCGCGAGCAGATCAGCGAAAAGCTGGCTGTTGTTATAGGGCACATGCACCATGGCAATACCGGCCGCGGCCTTCAGCGCCTCACCCGCCAGATGCGCGCTCGCTCCGGCCCCCGGCGAGCCAAAATTCAACTGGTCCGGATTGGCGCGGGCATATCGCACCAGCTCCTCGACCGAACGCGCCGGTACGCGCGGGTTGATGACCAGCA
Organism: Neoroseomonas lacus; assembly: GCF_014644535.1. Lineage (GTDB taxonomy): Bacteria > Pseudomonadota > Alphaproteobacteria > Acetobacterales > Acetobacteraceae > Neoroseomonas > Neoroseomonas lacus. The sequence goes on along the minus strand of NZ_BMKW01000022.1, from coordinate 5,946 downwards.
CTGAATCCTGGCTGACCAGCCGCGCGATCGGCGTGAAATCACGAATGGGATCATAGCGGATCTCACGCTGGAAGCTGACGTTCACTGCCATCGTCTGATTGTTTCCAAACAGCAGCGTGTACCCATCCGGCCGGCTGCGCGCGACATAGTCGGTGCCGATCATCCCGCTGGCGCCGCCCCTGTTCTCCACGATGATGCGCTGGCCGAGAATGCCGCTCATGCGTTCGCCGATCTGCCGCGCCAGGAGGTCGGTTCCCGTACCGGGGCCATAGGCGACGACAACGGTGATCGGCCGTGTCGGCCATGCCTGCGATGCGGCACGTCGCGACGCGAAGGCGATGGGGACGCCGGCGGCCAAGTGGCCAAGGCGACGGCGGCTGATGGACATGTCACGTTCCTCCTGTCTGTTGTGCACCGCTCTACTGGCGGCTACTCACGGCGTCAGGCGCAATGGCAGATGAATGATGCTTGGCGCGCAGTACCCGCGCATCGCCAACTCTCAACGGAACGCCTGCAGCATTGCCGCTCGGCGTGAATTGTGGCGAAGCCTCTTACGCATGTGATTGAAGCGCACGCCCGGCTACCTCCAGCCGTGCCCGCATCACGGTCCCCGTCGAGGATTCCACGATGAACAGATCACGGCGGTCGAGTCCGCCATAGGCGATGTTGGTCACCGATTTTCCGGCACAGGACAGGATGCGCAACAACGGTGCGCCGTCGGAGGAGAAGAGCCAGACGATGCCGTTGCGGGCGTGCGCAACGGCAAGGTTGCCTGTCTCATCCAGCGCCAGCCCATCCGGCCCCAGGCCGCCACTCAGCTGGATGAACAACTCAGTCTGCCCACCGCCAGCCGGGCAGCGCCACACCGCATTGGCGCGCGTGATGGCGATGAGCAGGTGTCGCCCATCCCCGTCGAGCACGACGCCGTTGGGTGTCGGAGCATTGTCGATCAGCAGCTGCGCGCCGCTGCCATCGGGCATGATCCGCCAGACCCTTCCTGTCGGATCTCCCAGGTGGCTGCGCCCGGGATCGGTCAGGAATATCGAGCCGTCCGGTCCAATGAAAAGGTCGTTGGGGCCGCGGAAGCGCTCCGCCGCGGGCCGGGTGAAGAAGGGACGCACAACGCGCTCGTGGGGGTCCATGACCATGACGCCATGCGCGCGATCGGCGATGAAAAGGCGGCCGTCCTGGTGGATCTTCAGGCCGTTGGGCTCGCCGTCATACTGCACTGCCAGTTCCCACTGCCCTGACGGATCAATGCGAAAGATCCGGCCGTGAGGGATATCCGTGCACCAAAGGTAACCCTCCCGGTCGAAGGAGGGGCCTTCCAGGAAGGAATGCACCGCACCGCCGCCCGGGCGGCTGCGTTCCCAAGGGCCGGGTTCCCCACGCCAGTGGAGGTGGTCCGGCAGGCTGGTAAACCGCTCGGCGAGCAGTTCACGCGGCTGGGGATAGAGCGACACCGTCTGGTCAGCCACTAATATCGGCGTGCAATGCCTTCAGCGCCGCGCCGAGGATGTAGGTGGTATTGAAGCACAGCATGCGCGCGCCCTGGGCAGCCAGTTCCCTTGCCTGGGTGCCGTTGCGCGCGATGGTGGCGAAGGCGGGTCCGCCCGGGATCGACTGCAGTTCTTCGCGAATGGCGGTCACGGCGCGAACGACCGTGGGATGCGAGGAATCGCCCAAATGTCCCATCGATGACGCAAGGTCATTCGGCCCGACGAAGATCGCATCCAGCCCTGGCACACGAGCCACCGCACCAACTTCGGACAATGCCTCGGCGTCCTCGATCATGGCGATCACCGCGGTGCGATCTGCTTGTTCGCGCAGCATGGCGGCAGGATCGCCCATTCCATGACGCGCGGCGCGCGACAGCGTGCTGATGCCCCGACGCCCCAGTGGCGGGTAGTATGCGTGGCGGACGATCTCCGCCGCTCGCGCCGCGCCGGTCACATGCGGCACGAGGATTCCGTCGGCGCCGGCATCGAGCACGTGCAGGATGTCGTCCGCACCGCCGCGCGGCACGCGCACCAAAGCAGCGATACCGGACGCCGTGGCGGCGCGAAGCATGTGTTCCAGAGTCTCAAGCCCGGCAGCGCCATGCTCGGTGTCGATGATCACGAAGTCGAAGCCTGCGTAACCCGCCAGCTCGACGGTGGCTGGCGCGGGAACGCCGATGAAGAAACCGTGCAGCGGAGCGGCACCGCGCAGGCGAGCCTTGAAGGGGAGCTTCGCGCTCATGGCGTCTTCTCCGGCCTGTTGGGGGTCAGCGGCGGTTGCGCGCGGCTGTAGTCGCGGGCGCAGAGATGCCCACCCTGGTACAATTCAGTGACGGGATCGTCGCTGACGATGTTGCCGAGTGCATCGACAAGGTCGTCGGTGCTGTCCTGCGGTACCCAGCCGAGCTTTGCGCGCGAATCGTGGCGCCACCAACTTCTGCTATTGGCGGAAGCGCCCCAGATCACCTCGCAACCGATGTCTGTCGCGCGAAGCCCGGCATCGACGAGACGAGCGAGGTCCGCATAGGACAGCCAGCTCGAGAGCATCCGGCGGTTCGATGGTTCGGGGAAGCCGGAGCCGATCCGGATGGAGATGCTCTCGACGCCATGCTTGTACCAGTAGAGCTTGCCCATCAGCTCACCATAGGCCTTGGACAAGCCGTAGTAGGTGTCGGGCCGCAGTTCACAATCCGCATCGAGCGTCGTGCTCCGTTCGTGAAAGCCGATGGCGTGGTTGGATGAGGCGAAGATGACCCGCGCCCCAGCCAACCTCGCGGCCTCGTAGATGTGGAACAATCCCCCGATATTGGGTCCCAGAACTTCCTCGAATGGACGCTCGGTGGACACGCCGCCGAAATGCACGATGGCCCCGCAGCCTTCGGCGAGCGCGGCAACCGCCGCCTGGTCGCACAAATCGGCATGACTGAAGCGAGCATGCGGCGGCAGAGCCCGCGGGAACGGCTTGAGATCGGTCAGCACCAAGCCCCAACCGGCTTCGGAGAGCGTCTCCGCGAGCATGCTGCCCAGCGCGCCGGAGGCGCCGGTCAGCAGTACGGGGCGGGCGGCGGTCACGCCGGGACGGGTCCGAGCGTCTCCACGCGATGCATCTTCCGTGGCAGGTCACCGTAGTCGAAGATGGCCAGGTGCTGCGTCGCCCGGTTGTCCCAGATCAGCAGGTCGCCCACACGCCAGCTGTGGCGATAGATGAATTCGGGCCGGCGGATATGCGCCCAGAGTTCCTCGAGCAACTCATCGCTTTCCGCGGGGGGCAGGCCTGCAATGCGCGCCGTATGCCCCTCGGTCACGAACAGGTTCTTGCGCCCCGTCACCGGATGCACCGCGACGATGGGATGCTCGACGTCCGGGAGCTCGGCCTTCTGCGCGTCTGTCAGGGGCGGCCGGCGGAGGTCGCCCAGGCGTCGCTTCTTCTCGATGTGGTGTGCGAAGCTGTGGATCGCGGAGCGCCCTGCGACACGCTTTTTCAGGGCGTCCGGCAGGGCATCGTAGGCTTCCGCCGTACTGGTGAAGAGCGTGTCGCCGAGAGACTCTCCCGCGCGCTGCGGAACTTCGAGCGCGTAGAGCGCGGTGTACATGTCCGGGTGCGCCATATGCGTGCCGTCCGCGTGCCACATCGCGCCCGCATCCATCAGCCCGATGTTCCGGCCGTCCTCCACGATGTTGGAGATCACCATCATGTCTGGATAGCCGGGGACACAGAATGAATTGGCGCGACTGTAGGATGACTTCTTCACTGGCCCCAGCCGCTCCATGAAGTCGAGCTGCTCCTGTGGTGTCAGGCGTTGATCCCGAACCACGACCACACCGTATCGATGTAATGCCTCTAGGACCGTCGTCGCGGCTTCAGACGTGACGCCGGAGCCGAGGTCCAGGCCCCGGAGTTCAGCTCCGAGGGCTGCTGCGAGGGGCGTCAGTTGCGGGCCGCCGTCAAGCCTGGGGCGCGCGAGGATTGTGGCGAACGATGCTGACATGCGGGCATTTCCTCCCTTGCCACCCATTCGGCCTGACAGCGCTATCATTCTATGTTTGCTATCGAAGCGAAATAGGATGGAATTCTCTTGGACATGTCAATGGTAGCGGTACCATTCGAAGGCGTCCAGCCGCGCGTTCGAGTATTAGCGCTGACGCGGCTTTGGATGGTCGGAAGGCGCGCCCTGTGGTATCGGTCGCCAGAGACCTTGAGTTCATTGGCATGACCCTGCGGGCCAGTAAGGCCACAGCGCGCGTTCCCGATCCGTCCTGCCGCACGGTACGCATCACCGATGTCGCAGCGGCGGCTGGCGTATCCGCCATCACCGTATCGCGCGCACTTAATACGCCGCAGCTGCTCTCGAAGACCACGTTGCGTCGCGTCCTGGCGGCGGTGGATCGCCTCGGCTACGTCCCCAACCTCACGGCTGGCGCGCTGTCCTCACGACGATCACGCATGGTCGTCGCAATCGTACCCACCATTGCCAGCCCGATGTACGCCGAGGCGCTTCAGGCCTTTACGCGAACACTGGCTGCATCGGGTTATCATGTGCTCCTCGGCCTCGGCGGCTTCGACTCCGAGGACGAGGAACGTTTGATCACCGCGATGCTTGGTCGTCAGCCGGACGGCGTGCTGCTCGTGGGGGCGGTGCATTCGCCGACTGCGCGGCGGCGCCTCGCTGAAGCCGGCGTTCCGATTGTCGAGATCTGGGGCGATTCCGCCGAGCCGTTGGACATTCAGGTCGGCTTCAGTCACCGAGGTGCCGGTGAGGCGGTGGCGCATCACCTCTGCGATAACGGCTATCGCGCATTCGGCATCGTCTCCTCCGACGATCCCCGCGCGCTGGAACGGCTCGATGGGTTCAGGGCCGCCCTCGAGCGACGCGGCCTCAGCCTGCTGGTCCAACGTCTGCTGCCACCACCGAGCACCGTGCTCGATGGAAGGCGTGTGCTGCCTGATCTTCTTGATGCGCTGCCACGCGGCGCGGCAGTGTTCTGCAGTTCGGACATGCTCGCCACCGGCTTGGTGATCGAAGCAAGGGCTCGCGGTATCTTAATTCCAGATGATCTCGCCCTTTGCGGCTTCGGTGATCTGGATATCGGACGGGCCATTGAACCGGCACTGACTACAGTGAGCGTGGACGGAAATGAGATGGGGCAGCTTGCCGCGCGTTGTATCATTGACCGCCTCTCGGGCAGACAAATCCAGCAACGCGTTGCACTACCCGTTGAGATTGTGCGAAGGCAGACGACATAACTTGGCAAAGATATGAGTATCGAAATCGCACTCGTGCCCGATTGGCGCAAATTTACAAGAAATACACACAAATTATCAGATAAAAGATATTAGCATTCTTCGAATCGATCACAACAAAATAGAATACGATAGAAATAGATCTTATTTATAGATGTCTTTCTATAGTCAAAAAGAATAAAATATTAATTTTTCACACACACAATTAGCCTCTGATGATTGTGGCAATTTATATCTCGCCGTAGGTTCAGTATATATATTGCGTAGTTTGATTCTGTTTTGACGTATTGGAGTTTTTAAATATGGTACACTGGCAGCGCGTGCAGCCTATCCTGTTGTAGACTTGTCATGGAATGATGCCATGTTGTAGACTTGTCATGGAATGATGCCATGCAATCGGAGGCAGCCGCATCAGCGAGGCTGAATGTGCCGATTGCCACGCATTGGCCATGCAGCCTCTATCGTTGATGACGACCACACGGCCGCGGAACTCGGCGGCCGGCGCCGTCGGCAGGACAAGCGCCGAAACGACGACAAGGGAGATGGTGGCGAGTGCGCGTCAATTGGCGGCGACGTGTGGTGTGGCAGCGCAGATCAGCGAGCGGGATGAAGCGTGGTGAAACTGGACACCTCCAGAAACCCCTCGTCACGATGACCGCTTGCTGATTCACTGACCCGGGTCGGCGCGAGGGATGGCGATGGTTG
>NZ_BMKW01000021.1 GCF_014644535.1 Neoroseomonas lacus | reverse complement strand
CCGTCTGCCCCCGCGAATCGTCCACGGACACAGCGAATCACAGCCGATTCAATCGACTCAACTTCTTTCCGGATGGGCTCTTACGGAGGACATTGGAGGAGCAGCGTCCCAAAGGTGCGAAGCCACGGCGCCTGGGGCCTTGGAGAGGCGCCCTGCCCCTCTCCAAACCTCACCCTGCCAAAGGCCTAAGAGACCGTTTGAAAAGTCCGGCACCGGCCCGCACCCCCACCCGACCACTCATTCCAGGATACTGACGTGGGTGGCAGGGTGGGGGTGCGGGCCGGTGCCGGACCTCAAGATGCGCCCCCTTGGCGCATTTTCAAACGGTCTCTAAGGGCCTCTGGACACCTCGAATTGGCGTTGAGCACGATGGTCTTATCGAGACGGGACAGTCGCGCCGGGCAGCATGCCCGGGGACTGCTTGGCACCGTGCAGGGTACGCATTCCGCTTCGGCGAAAGCCGCCCACTGCCCGACACCAAGTATAGGTTTCCAAAGGCCTCGGGCCTTTGGTGGGGGAGGTTCGGAGGGGGCAAAGCCCTCTCCGGTCCCCCAGGCCAGGCAGCAGCGCGACTGGCATACGCGCTTCCACACAGGCTCGAGCTCTGTCGCCTTCTCACTCCCGCCCGGCGCTGTAGCATGGCGGCTCCGAGGGGAAGGAACGCAGAATGGCCGGCCCATTGTTGTTCGCGCCGATGCAGATCAGGGGCGTGACCCTGAAGAACCGCGTCGTGGTTGCGCCGATGCACCAATATGCGGCGTCACGCGGCTTCGCCACCGACTGGCATTTGATGAATGCGGGGCGCTACGCCGCCGGCGGTGCGGGGCTGATGATGGTGGAAAGCACCAAGGTCGAGCAGCGCGGCTGCGGCACGATGGGCGATCTCGGCCTGTGGGACGATGCCTTCATCCCTGGGCTCAAGCGCATCGTCGACTTCATCCGGGCGCAGGATTGCGTGGCGGGCATCCAGATCGGGCATTCCGGCCGCAAGGCGCGGCGCTTCCGGCCGTGGGAGGGCGGGGCGCCGCTCACCCGCGAGGCGGTGGTCGAGGCGCTGGGGGCCGACGCGTGGGACGCGTGGGATTTGGTCGCGCCCTCGGCGGCGCGGTCGCCGGAAAGCGACCCGCTGCCGCGCGCCCTGTCGCGCACGGAGGTGAAGGACCTCGTTCTGCGTTGGGGCCAGGCCGCGCGCCGCGCGCAGGAGGCCGGCTTCGAGGTGCTGGAGATCCATGGCGCGCATGGCTACCTGATCCACCAGTTCCTCTCGCCCTTTTCCAACCAGCGCAACGACGAGTATGGCGGCGATGCCATGGGCCGGATGCGCTTCTGCACCGAAGTGGTGGAGGAGGTCCGCCGCCACTGGCCCGAGGAGAAGCCGCTGTTCCTGCGCCTGTCGGTCGAGGATGATGTGGGCTGGGGGCCGGCGGAGAGTGTCGAGCTGGCCAAGCTGGTCAAGCCGAAGGGCATCGACGTGATCGACTGCTCCTCGGGCGGGATGTCGGGCGCGCCGGTCACCAGTGCCGGGCCGATCGGCTATGGCTACCAGGTACCCTATGCCGAAAGGCTGCGGCGCGAGGCCGGCATCCTGTCGATGGCGGTCGGGCTGATCGTCCATGCCGACCAGGCGGAGGGCATCCTGCAGAAGGGCGAGGCCGACCTGATCGCGCTGGCGCGGGAGCTTCTGTACAATCCGAACTGGCCGATGGATGCGGCACAGAAGCTTGGCGTCGATCCGCGCTTCGCGCTGGTGCCGCCGGCCAGCGCCTATTGGCTGGAGAAGCGCGCGCGGCAAGTCAAGACGATGGTGCCGAGCACCTATCGGGACGCGCTGAAGGCCTCGGAACCCGTTTGAGAAGCCAGGCTCCGGCCCGTACGTCCATCCCCTGCGACCCATCCCGCAGACAGTCGTTGGGTGGCCGGGTGCGGGCGTCGGGACGCGCCGCGCGGCGCATTCCCCAACGGTTCCTGACACGAGACCGGCCACCAACCTCATTGATTCCACCGCAGCAAGGATTTTCGATCCGTGACATCCACGCCGCTCTGGCAATACGCCGCCACCGACCTCAGCGCCCTGATCCAGTCCGGTGAGGTCAGCGCGGTCGAGGCCGTCCGCGCCTCGGTCGAACGGATGCATGCGGTCAATCCCGCGCTCAACGCCGTGGTCACCGATTTGTCGGACTCGGCCCTGGAACGCGCCAGGGCGCTCGACGCCGCCCAGGGTCCGAAGGGCCCGCTGCATGGGGTGCCGATCACCATCAAGATCAACATCGACCAGAAGGGCGAGGCGAGCTCGAACGGCGTCGTCGCCTTCAAGGACCTGGTCGCGCCGGGTGATGCGCCGCTGGTGAAGAACCTGCTGGATGCCGGCGCCGTGGTGATCGGGCGGACCAATGTTCCGGAATTCTCCCGCCGCTGCGACACCGATAACCCGCTGTTCGGCAGGACGTGGAATCCGTGGGGGCGCCACGTCAGCCCGGGTGGCTCGTCGGGTGGGGCGGGCGCGGCGGTGGCGGCGGGCATCGGCGCGTTGGGGCATGGCAACGACATTGGCGGGTCGCTGCGCTTCCCTGCCGCCGGCAATGGCGTGGTCACGGTCAAGCCGGGGGTCGGGCGCGTGGCGGTCTACAACCCCTCGCAGACCGCGGAGCGCGGCATATTGGCGCAGCAGATGTCGGCCCAGGGGCTGCTGGCGCGCGCGGCGCGGGACCTGCACCTCGCCATGCCGGCGATGATTGGCGCCGATCCGCGCGATCCGTTCCATGTGCCGCTGCCCTGGCGCGGGCCGGCGCTCGCCGGGCCGATGAAGGTCGGCTTCAGCCGCGAGGCGCCGGACCTCCCGTTGCACTCCGAGGTGGAGAAGGCGCTGCTCGCCGCGCGCGATGCCCTGGCCGATGCCGGCTATGCGGTGGAGGAGATCACGCCGCCGTCGCTGCGCGAGATCGCCTTCGAGGGCCGTCAGGCGCTGATGACCGAGAGCTATCACCTGATGGCCGAGGACATCGCGAAATACGGCTCGCCGGCCATCGTCAGCGTGTTCGAGCAGAACTACCGCCGCACCCCGACGGTTGAGATGAAGCCCATGCTGGAGATGCTCGCCCGGCGGACTTTCTACGCGCGGCAGTGGTCGGTGCTGATGGCGGAATACCCGCTGTTCCTCTCCCCCTTCCTGCCGGTGCCCTTCTATGCGCCGGGCCGCGACGCGGAAGGGGCGGAAGGGCTGCGCGAGAGCATCGGCCAGGGGCATTGGTCGACGCTCGGCAACTATCTCGGCCTGCCGGCGGGGACTGTGCCGGCGGGGCTCGGCGACTTCCCGGAAGGGCCGAAGCCGATCGGGGTGCAGATCCTCGGGCAGCGCTGGCGCGAGGACCTGGTGGTGGACGCGATGGTCGCCATCGAGGATCGGTTGGGCACGCTGTCGAAGCAGCTTTGGGCGCGGATGGGCTGATTGAGGCGGGCGGGTCTGTTCGGTCGTGCGAAGGGTGGAACGGGAAAGGGGCTTTGCCCCTCGCCGGACCTCACCCCACCACGGGGACCCATTGACGTTGAGAAGCAACGCCAATGGGAGCTCCTCGGCCAGAGGCCTTTGGAAACCGATACCTAGTGTTGGGCAAAGCGAGGTTTTCGCCGACGCGTGACGCTCGCGTTGCCCTTTGCCAATCAGCCTCCCGGGCACTGCGCCCAGCGCGGCTTCTCGTGCTTGGCAAGACCGTCTGGCCCCGCGCCAGTTCCAGGTGTCCAGAGGCCCTTAGGCCTTTGGCGGGGAGGGTCCGGGAGGGGCAGAGCCCCTCTCGGTTCCACTCCTGCCGCGGATCAGACATGCGGCGCCGGCTACCCTACCCGGCCGTCGCCGAGTACCGCTTCAGCCGTTCCGCGATCACTCCGGCGACAGCCTCCACCGCCGCCCGGCGCGGGAAGGCCGCCCGACGGGCGATACGCACGGTGCGCGACACGCCGCGACGCAGCGGCACCAGAGTAATGCCGGCATCCTGTGCGGCGCCGGCGGCGAGGCCGGGGATCAGCGTCGTGCCGTAGCCGGCCGCGACCATGTTGATCAGCGTCGCCAGGGAGGAGGCCCGCAGCGAGCCGCCGCGCGGCCCGGCCAGGCCGCAGGCGGCCAGCGCCTGGTCGCGCAGGCAATGGCCGTCGGCCAGCACCAGCACGTCGGGGGCGAGTTCCTCCTCGCTGACGCGGGCGCGGCCGCACAAGGCATGGTCGGGCGGCAGGGCGGCGATGAAGGGTTCGGTGAACAGCGGTTCGGTGACGATGTCCGCGCCGTCCGGTTCGGTGGCGAGGATGGCGGCGTCGAGTTCATGCGCGCGCAGCCGTTCCAGCAGGACGGTCGTCACGTCTTCCCAGGGTTCGAGTTCGAGGCCGGGCAGTGCCTCGCGCAGTGGGCCGAACACCAGCGGCAGCAGATAGGGGCCGAGGGTGGGGATGATGCCGATGCGCATGCTGCCACGCAGCGGGTCCATCGCGGCGCGCGCCAGGGCGGCCATGGCATCCGTCTCGGCGACCGCGACGCGGGCATGGGCGAGCAACAGTTCGCAGATCGGGGTGGGGACCACCTGCTTGCTGCTGCGTTCGAAGAGCACGGTGCCGAGTTCTTCCTCCAGCTTGCGCAGCTGCACCGAGAGGGTGGGCTGGCTGACGCGGCAGGCCTCGGCGGCGCGGCCGAAATGGCGGTGCTCGGCGACGGCGAGCATGTAGCGGAGGTCTCGAAGGTTCATCGACACATCATCTTCGGCATTGCTGCAAGGCAGCATCATCCCCGGCAATGTTGCGGCGCAGCAGGATCCTGCGCCCGCGCAACGCAGGCGCCGCCATCCCACGGCATTCCTCGACCATTGGCAATGTCTATCGGAACCTTTGGAACTTGTGACTTCCGTAATCATTGGCCGGCCGCCTAGGCTGCCCCCAACACCAACCGCGGGAGGAGGGAGACGCATGACCGAACGCCAGGCGATGCATGGCCGGATCGTCCCCCATCGTCCGTCTCCGCGGGACAGTGTGTTCCCCCCAGTCACGAACGGAGAGACGAATGGACGGAAATAATGACGCCGCTGCGGGCAAATGCCCGTTCATGCATGGCAAGCCGACGGCGGCCCGGTTCACCACGCGCTCGAACCGCGACTGGTGGCCGAACCAGCTCAACCTGCGCATCCTCAGCCAGCAATCGGCCAAGTCCAATCCGCTGGGCCAGGGCTTCGACTATGCCGAGGCCTTCAAGGGCGTCGATGTCGAGGCGCTGAAGAAGGATGTCATCGCCCTGATGACGGTCAGCCAGGATTGGTGGCCAGCCGATTACGGGCATTACGGGCCGTTCTTCATCCGCATGTCCTGGCATGCGGCGGGGACCTATCGCACGGCGGATGGCCGCGGCGGCGCCTCGACCGGCGCGCAGCGTTTCGCGCCGGAGAATTCCTGGCCGGACAACGCCAATCTCGACAAGGCGCGCCGCCTGCTGTGGCCGATCAAGCAGAAATACGGCAACGCAGTCTCCTGGGCCGACCTGCTCGTCTTCGCCGGCACCTGCGCGATGGAATCGATGGGGCTGAAGCCCTTCGGCTTCGGCTTCGGCCGCGCCGACATCTGGGAGCCGGAGGAGGACATCTATTGGGGTGCGGAGGACACCTGGCTGGGCGACAAGCGCTACAGCGGTGACCGGCAGCTCGAGAACCCGCTCGCCGCGGTGCAGATGGGCCTCATCTACGTCAATCCGGAGGGGCCGAACGGCAACCCGGACCCGGTCGCCTCGGGCCGCGACATCCGCGAGACCTTCGCGCGCATGGCGATGAACGATGAGGAGACCGTCGCGCTGACCGCCGGCGGGCACACCTTCGGCAAGTGTCATGGCGCGGGCGATGCAACGCTGGTCGGACGCGAGCCGGAAGCCGGGCCGCTGGAGCAGATGGGCCTGGGCTGGATCAGCAGCTACAAGTCCGGCAAGGGCGTCGATGCCATCACCAGCGGCATCGAGGGTGCGTGGACGCCGACGCCGACGACGTGGGATGTCAGCTACTTCGACATGCTGCTCGGCTTCGACTGGGAACTGACCAAGAGCCCGGCCGGCGCGCATCAATGGAAGCCAAAGGACCCGGCGGCGCAGACGCTGGTGCCCGACGCGCATGACCCGTCCAAGCGCCACCCGCCGATGATGACGACGGCGGATATGGCGATGAAGATGGACCCGGAATACCGCAAGATTTCCGAGCGCTTCCACAAGAACCCCGACCAGTTCGCCGACGCCTTCGCCCGCGCCTGGTTCAAGCTGACGCATCGCGACATGGGGCCAAAGGTGCGTTACCTCGGCCCGCTCGTGCCGGCCGAGAACCTGATCTGGCAGGACCCGGTGCCGGCGGCGACGCATCCGCTGATCGATGCGGCGGATGTCGCGGCACTGAAGGCGCAGCTCCTCGCCTCCGGCCTGTCCATCGCGCAGCTGGTGTCTACCGCCTGGGCCTCGGCCTCGACCTTCCGTGGGTCGGACCGTCGCGGCGGGGCGAATGGCGCGCGCATCCGTCTCGCGCCGCAGAAGGATTGGGAGGCGAATGAGCCTGCCAAGCTTGCCGAGGTTCTCGGCAAGCTCGAAGCGGTGCAGGCGGCGTTCAACGCGCAGGCTGCCGGCGGCAAGAAGGTGTCTCTGGCCGACCTGATCGTGCTGGGTGGCTCGGCGGCGATTGAGCTGGCGGCCAAGGCGGCCGGGCACGATGTGACAGTGCCCTTCGTGCCGGGCCGTACGGATGCGACGCAGGAACAGACCGACGCGCATTCCTTCGAGCCGCTGGAGCCCGAGGCGGATGGGTTCCGCAACTACCGCCGCGCGCGCTACGTCGTCTCGGCTGAGGAACAGCTGGTCGACCGCGCGCAGTTGCTGACGCTGACGGCGCCGGAGATGACCGTGCTGGTCGGCGGGCTGCGGGTGCTGGGGGCGAACCATGGTGGGTCGCCGCATGGCGTGCTGACGAGCCGTCCGGGCACGCTGACGAACGACTTCTTCGTCAACCTGCTCGACATGGGCACCAGCTGGACGCCGACGGACGAGACGGCGGAAGCCTTTGAAGGCCGCGACCGCGCCTCCGGGACGGTGAAGTGGACGGGGACGCGCGTCGACCTGGTGTTCGGGTCGAACTCGCAGCTCCGCGCGCTGTCGGAGGTGTATGCGCAGGCCGACAATGGGCCGAAGTTCGTGAAGGACTTCGTCGCGGCCTGGGTGAAGGTGATGAACGCGGATCGGTTCGATCTGCGCTGAGGGAAGGTAAGGTCGGGGGAGGGGAACCTCCCCCGAACCCCCGCCCTTTTTCTGCGAATGGGCGCCGGCCTTGGGGGGCGGCGCCCTTGGTGGCATTCCAAAGGGCCCGGCCCTTTGGTGGGGTGGTTTGGAGGGGCGACGCCCCTCCAACCTTCCTGGCGACGATGAACAAGGGGCACCAGACCCCACAGGGAGGATCGCCATGGCCAGCACCGCGGATGACGCGACGCGGGAGGAAGTGCGCCGGGCCGGCCTCGCCGCCGACGGTCCCCTGCCGCGCCTCCTCAGCCTGCTGCGCACCGCCGAGGAAACCCATTTCGACGCTGCCGAGGCGCAGCGCCTGGCGGTGGAGAGCGGCCTCGCGATTGGGCGGACGGAACTGGCGGCGATGCTCGACACCATGGTGGCGCATGGGCTGCTGGGGCGGGTGCCGACGACCGGCGGCGCGGCGCTGTACGACACCATCCTCCGCCCGCATTCCCACATGCTGGACGAGGCGACGGCGATGATGGTGGACCTCGATGTCTCGCCGGAGACGCTGTCGGCGATCGTGGCGCGGGCGATCGCGGAACAGCCCGGGCGGGTCGAGGTGCTGCTGCGCACTCGGGCGCCGGAGAAGGCGCCCGAAGGGCCGACCAGGCGAGGGCGGCCGCGACGGATCGGGTGAGAGGGGGGCGTGGTTCGCGCCCCACCCCTTGCGCCCGCCCCCTCGCACCCCCTACTCCCCTCCCGCGCGGCCTTGCCGTTCGAGGGAATGCGATGAACTGGATTTCAGACTGGGCCCTGCCGAAGATCTCGGGCCTCTTCAAGCGGGATGTGCCGGAGAATCTCTGGCACAAATGCCCCGCCTGCGAGCAGATGATCTTCCGCCGCGACCTCGATGCCGCGCTGAATGTCTGCCCGCATTGCGGCCACCACATGCGCATTTCCGCCGTGCGCCGGTTGGAATGCACGTTGGATGCCGGCTTCTCCCGGATCGAACTGCCCAAGGCGCCGGCCGACCCGCTGCGCTTCCGTGACCAGCGGCGGTATTCTGACCGGCTGAAGGAAGCGCAGGTGAAATCCGCGATGGATGACGCCGTCGCCGTCGCCCATGGCATGATCGAGGGGCAGCGCGCCGTCGTCGCCGCCTTCGAATTCGCCTTCATGGCCGGGTCGATGGGCGCGGGGGTGGGCGAGGCGATCGTCACCGCCGCCAAGCTCGCCGTGTTGCAGGACAGCCCGCTGATCATCTTCACCGCCTCGGGCGGGGCGCGCATGCAAGAAGGCGCGGTGTCGCTGATGCAGATGCCGCGCACCGTCATCGCCACGCGGCTGGTCAAGGAAGCCGGCCTGCCCTTCATCGTGGTGATGTGCGACCCGACCACGGGGGGTGTCACCGCCTCCTTCGCCATGCTGGGCGACATCCAGATCGCCGAACCGGGCGCCATGATCGGCTTCGCCGGTGCGCGCGTGATCGAACAGACGGTGCGCGAGAAGCTGCCCGATGGCTTCCAGCGCGCCGAATACCTGCTGGAGCACGGCATTCTCGACATGGTGGTCAAGCGCGGCGAGATGCGCGCCACGCTCGCCCGCGTCATCGGGTTGCTGCGCATGCCGCTGATCGAATCCGGGCTGGCGAGGGAGGCGGAGGAACAACTCGCCCTGCCGCCGCCCGAGGAGCCCACCGCCTCCGCCCAGGCCTGAGCGCATGTCCCGTGCCGAGGCGATCGTTGAGCGCCTGCATGCGTTGCATCCCAAGCTGATCGACCTCAGCCTCGACCGTCTGGAGCGCGCTCTGGCCGCGCTGGACCACCCCGAGCGCAGGCTGCCGCCGGTGGTTCATGTGGCGGGCACCAATGGCAAGGGCTCGACCTGCGCGATGCTGCGCGCCATCACCGAGGCGGCGGGGATGCGCGCGCATGTCTATACCTCCCCGCATCTGGTGCATTTCCACGAACGGGTGCGGCTGGCCGGCACGCTGGTGACGGATGAGGTGCTGAGCGCGGCGCTGGAGGAGGTCGAGGCGGCCAATGCCGGCCTGCCGATCACCGTGTTCGAGATCACCACCGCCGCGGCGTTGTTGCTGTTCAGCCGCGTGCCGGCCGATGTGCTGGTGTTGGAAGTGGGCCTCGGCGGGCTCTACGACGCGACCAATGTGGTGGCCAGGCCGGCGGCGACGGCGATCACCTCGGTGTCGATGGACCACATGGATTTCCTCGGCGATACGCTGGCAGGCATCGCCACCGAGAAGGCCGGCATCATCAAGCCGGGCGTGCCCTGTGCGACAGGGTTCCAGGCGCCTGAGGCGCGCGCGGTGATCGAACGCATCGCAGCCGAACGCGGTGCGCCGTTGCTGGAACGCGGGCGGGACTGGCGCTGCGATCCGGTGCCGGGCGGGCTGCTTTATGCCGATGCGCGGGGCGAGGTCGCCCTGCCACCGACCGCCCTGCCCGGGCCGCACCAGGCGGAGAATGCCGGCATCGCCATCGCCGCGCTGCGCGCCTGGAGCCCGGCGTGGTTGACCGATGGGGCCATCGCGCGCGGGGTCGCTTCCGCCGAATGGCCGGCGCGGCTGCAGCGGCTGGACGGTGAGCTGGCGCGCTCCCTGCCGCCGGGTTTCGAGCTGTGGCTCGATGGCGGGCACAATGCCGGGGCGGGCATCGCACTCGCCGCCCATCTGCCATCCTGGGCCGACCGGCCGCTGCACATCGTCGTCGGAATGAAGAAGGGCAAGGCGAGCGGGGAGTTCCTGCGGCCGCTGATCCCCTTCGCGACGACGCTGACCGCGGTGGCGGAACCCGGCCAGCATCTGGCGATGAGCGTGGACGAGATCATCGCCGCCAGCGGTGGCGTGGCACGGCCGGGGCCGACGGTGGCGGCGGCCCTGGCGCGGATCGCCCGGGAGGAGCGGCCGGGGCGGGTGCTGGTGTGCGGCAGCCTCTATCTGGCCGGCGAAGTCTTGAAGGCGGAGGCCGGATCGCCGGCCTGACGGGGATCGGGCGGCGGCGCTCGAACACCCCTGGCGGGGCCCCTCGCGGTCCCGCACCGTCGTTCGATTGCCGACACCGGGGCCTGGCGGCGTGCCGCTCCCGTGACGCGACTTGGCCGTGTTTTGGCCGGCATGCCCCCGGCATCATGCTGCTCCGTGACAACCCTTGGAGCCGTCAGGCGTTCTGCGCATGACGAAGGGGCATGTCCCCCAGGCAGAGGTAGCCGCATGATACAAAGCAAGGCTCTATGGGTAGGCGCGGTCGCCTCGATGATGGCGTCACCGCTCGCCGCCCAGACCGCCGCCCCGCCGCCCGACATGGCCGGCACCCTCGGCTTTTCGGTCGAGAACGACACGCTCAACGGCACCGACCGGAACTACACCAACGGGCTGCTGCTGACCTGGCGGTCGCCCTCGGCCGACCTGCCGGCACCGCTTGCCTGGCTCGACCGCCAACTCGACTTCATCCAGGGGCCGGGCCGGCTGCGCTGGGGCCTCGCCCTCGGCCAATCCATCTTCACCCCCACCGATACCCAGGCAACCAACCCCGACCCGAATGACCGGCCCTATGCCGGGCTGCTCTATGGGGCGCTGTCCCTGTCGCGGGTGACCGACACCTCGCTGTCGGTACTCGAATTGCAGGCGGGCATGGTCGGGCCGTCGGCCGGCGGCAAGTTCGTCCAGAACAGCTTCCACGCGGCGATCGGCGTGGAGCCGTCGAATGGTTGGGACTATCAGCTCAACGATGAGCCGGTGGTGGCACTGATCCTCGACCGCAAATGGCGGGTGCGCCTTGCCGGGGACGAGCATCTCGGGCTCGAACTGTTGCCCTCCGCGACGGTCAGCATCGGCAATCTCGCCACCTATGTCGCCGGCGGCGCGCTGTTGCGGGTTGGGCGCAACCTCGACGCCGATTTCGGCCCGCCCCGCATCCGCCCCGCACTCGCCGGCAGCGCCTTCTTCCAGCCGCAGGGCGACAGCTTCGGCTGGTACATCTTCGGCGGCGCCGAAGGGCGCGCGGTGGCACGCGACGTCCTGCTCGACGGCAACACCTGGTCGGAAAGCCGCAGCGTCGACAGCCGGCCGCTGGTGGCGGATCTGCAGGCAGGCATCGCGGTGATGTGGCAGGGGGTGCGCTTCTCCTACACGCAGGTCTGGCGGACCGAGGAATTCTACGGGCAGCGCGGCGGAATGCAGCAGTTCGGGTCGCTGAACATGTCGGTCAGGTTTTGACGCAAGGCGAAAGAAGCAAGAACGGGGGAGAGAACTCCCCCCATATCTTCGTTATCCGCACACGAGGACATCGCATCGACGAGACGTCCAGCGGTGGCGTCGTGCTCGTTCGGAAACGTCC
Organism: Neoroseomonas lacus; assembly: GCF_014644535.1. Lineage (GTDB taxonomy): Bacteria > Pseudomonadota > Alphaproteobacteria > Acetobacterales > Acetobacteraceae > Neoroseomonas > Neoroseomonas lacus. The sequence continues at coordinate 48,690 of NZ_BMKW01000021.1, read as the reverse complement.
CGCCGGCCTTGAGCACGGTCATGAGATGCGCGACGAATTCGATGCCCGGTGTCCGTCGTCGGATGATTTGAGACGGTGGAGCGTGCTCAGGATTGGAGTGTCTGGCTCACCTTGGTTGAAGGTTACGCGGCCTGCTGTTGGTGCAGCAAGCGGCGGCGTTGGATGGTCTGACGCTTGATGCGGTCCCGCTCGCGCAGGATGACGGTGCCGCGGCCGAAGTAGACATCGGCCGGAGTGAGGTTCTGCAGGCTCTCGTGGGCGCGGCGGTGGTTGTAGTGCTCGACGAAAGCGGCGACCTGGGCTTCGAGCACGCCGGGCAGGTAGTGATTCTCGAGCGGAATGCGGTTCTTCAGGATCTGGTGCCAGCGCTTAATCTTGCCCTGGGTCTGCGGGTGGCACGACACGCCGCGAGTGTGCCGGATGCCGTTGCCGGCGAGCCAATCGGCGAGCTCGCCGACGATGTAGCTTGGCCCAAGGAAGGCGCACCACCCAGCGATCAAATTCCTTGACGATATTCTTCCGATCGCCAGTGCCGAGATCGACGCAATCCGCGACACCGGCACGGCTCGACGCTTATGTCGAGGAGCAGCGCCAGCGCGAAAACCGGAACGCAACCACTGAAGGGCGCCTGCGCGGGCTGCCGGCAGCGCTGTGGGATCGAGCTCGCCGCGGCGCGACAGGAAGCCAAGCCACATGCAATAGTCCCGGCGGGTCTTGCCCGGTGACGCGGGCCGAAACCGTCGGGAGAGCCGGTCGGGGCCGAACAGACTAGGCGAGGCTGCCTTCCGCGTTTCCCAAAGGCGGCGGTCGACCTCCGGCCACTGCTGGAACGGCAGGCTGAGCCTCGACGGCCTCATTTCGGGTTCCGCTGCAGCTGGCCGCGCGCCTGGCGGTGGCATGGGGGGATGGGCGGCATGAACTTCTGATTGTCGGCGGGACATCCGGGAGTTTCGAGGGGGCGGGTCGAGGCGTCCGCCCCTCGTGCTTGGATTGCCGACCAACAGCGTGCCAACTCGGCCGGATACGGTACTCGCCTTAGAAAGTAGCCGCGCCACTGTGATGTGGGTCCATGCTGCAGCGCCGCTCGGCGTCGGCACACCGCGCATCGGCATCGCACACGCGACGGCGTCATATCCCTTGATTCCCTCGCAGCAGAGCCGATCCACTAGCCAAGGCTAGCCGATGAGCCGCACGCTGGCTTCGGCTGCTGCGGTCGTGTCCTGGCCCCACTGAAGGCCGGGATCCTCAGTCACCACCCGGCGCCTTCCCGCGTGCAGGCTCGGAGGCTCAGAATGCCCGACACACTGCTTCAGCCGCATATCCGCCCACGGGCTTCTAATGACGCGTTGCCGGCCGAACATGCAGCCGGCTACCCACCATATTGGTCCACACCCAAAGGGAGCCGGGTCTAATGAGGCAAACGCCAGTGTGGATCGCACCACGACTTGCCGAAAGGATCTGGGGCCGTAGAGATCTGGGGGGCTGGGTCAGCGTTTCTCGCATCGGTGTCCACGGACCGATCGGGGAAGCATGGCTGACCGACGTGAACTGCGAGGTCGAGACCGGCGGCACTCTCGGTGCCCTGCTGGCGCGCGACCAGCCGGCTCGCACCGCGCCGCCCTTGCTAGCCAAGTTGCTCTTCACCTCGGCGCCGCTATCGGTGCAGGTGCACCCGACGGACGTCGCGGCCCATGCGTCAGGCGTGCTCGCATCCGGCAAGGATGAGGCCTGGCACGTCCTGGAAGCGACATCCGATGCCCAGGTCTGGATCGGTTTCCACCAGCCAGTTACCGCACGCATGCTTCGCGCGACATCAGCAGATGGGACTGTGCTCTCGCTGATGCGTCGGCACGCAGTGCGCACCGGCGAGACGTTATTCGTCCCAGCCGGCACGGTGCACGCGATAGGCGCCGGCCTGGTGCTGCTGGAGGTGCAGGATCCGATCGATGTGACCTACCGCCTTTTCGATTACGGACGGCCGCGTCCGTTGCAGATCGATGAGGCATTGTCGGTCGCCGATCTCCGCAGCTCCCGCGTTGTCATCGGCACCGCGACGATGGCTACGCGACAGATCCTGGCTGTCGCGCCGCGCTTCGTGCTGGAGCGAATTGAGTCCGAAAACGGCTTCACGCTGCGATCGGACGGGAGTCGCGAGCATATCGTCGTGCCGCTCGCAGACGGCGCCACGGTGGATGGCCGCGCCCTGGCGCGGGGTTCCGCCGTGCTCGTTCCGGCGATGGGCGACCCCGTCGGCATCGCCGGCGCGGCAGTCGCGGTACTCCATAGTGGCCTCGGCCCAAGCCCATGCCTCGCGATGAGCTGAGCCCTCAGCCCATCGCGCCGAGCAGATCCGCTACGGGCAGCACGGCAAAGCGCGTGGCGGTATCTGAAGTCGCGTAGGGCAGGATCAACCTTCCTGCGTGCACCAACGAACCGCAGGAATAGACGACGTTCGGCACATAGCCGTTTCGCTCGCCCCCGATCGCCGTGAGCAGAGGCTTGCGCAACCGCGCGATCATCCGACTCGGATCGTTCAGGTCCAGCAGCGCCGCGCCGATGCAGTAGCGACGCATCGGGCCCACACCATGGGTGATGACAAGCCAACCTTCCGGCAGTTCGATCGGGCTGCCGCAATTGCCGATCTGCACGAATTCCCAGGGCTCCGCCGCGGAGAGGATCTCCGTCGCATCGTTCCAGACGTGTAGGTCGTCGGACGTGACCAGCTGCAGCGTCTCACCATCCGAGCGCGCCAACATCGCGTAACGTCCACCAACGCGACGCGGGAACATCGCCATGCCCTTGTTGCTGACCGCATCCCCACTCAGCGGTATGAAAGAGAAGCGTCGGAAATCGTCGGTCCGCAGCATCTCGGGTGCGATCTCCCGGCCGGAATAGGCGGTGTAGGTGGCGAAGTAGGTAAGGCGACCGTCATCTTCGACGAAGTGGACCAGGCGCGCATCCTCGATGCCGTTTCGTTGCTGCGGGGTGATCGGAAAGATGACGCGCTCGCCCAGCTCCGTGCCGGGTTGAAAGGTCACATCGTAGGCATCGGCCAGCCGCGCCGCGGTGCTGCGCCGTGGGGTCGTGGCGAAGCGGCCCGGTGGATCAAGGCGGATCTCGCCCGCCCCGGTGACCACGCCGGAGCAGAAGCAGATCGAACTGATGTGGCCCTCGCCGGTGGCACGCAGACTCATCACGAAGCGCAGCTCATCCGCATCAAGCCCCGTCTGGTCCGGATGCGGGACGATCGACGGGTTGAACAGCGCGGTCGATTGGAAGCTGTACTCGTTGCTGAAGAAGGCTCCGATCAGCAATCGGCGCGCCTCGATCGGGTCTTCCTCCAGACCCAGTAGGTCACGGATCTGCGCGTAGCGCTCGGCGAAGGTGGTCGCAAGGTCGGTATGGCGTGCGCCGAAATCGCGCAGCGTTGTCGCTAATTCCGCTTCGACCGCCGTCACGTCCATCGCGAGGATCCGGTCGATCAGACGCGTCGCGCGCAGCAGATCCGACCGGTGCAGGTCCCGCGGATCAAGAGCGGAGAGAAACGGGCGCAGGATGACGCGGGCAGGGTCGGGTTCGATCAGGATCGGCAGCCTGACCGGGCCGGCATAGCCGTCGGTCACTCGGCGACCTGCACGAAGCCGTCAGCAAGATTGAGTGACGTTGCAGTCAGTGCAGCGCGAAGCTCGGTCGAGGCCATCAGGAAGGCGAGCGTCGATTCTGCACCCTGGTTTCCGTTCACACGGTCACACAACAACCCGTCACAGCATCCACCGGTACGTGCGTCATACAATGGCTGCCCGAGATCATTGTCGCCGAGGAACCAGGAGAAGGCGCGCTGGGCCTCGGTCAGCCAGACGTCATGGCCGGTCACGCGCCAGGCTTCGAGGCACGCACTGATGGTCGCGGCGGCCTCGAGTGGCTGCTGGTCGAAGACCGCGCGTTCGCCATCTCGACGCCAAAAGCCCTCGGAGCCGATCGGGCGGAAATGCCCGGCCTCCGCGGTCTGGGCCTGACAGAGCCAGTCAAGCGCCTCGATGCCGAGCGCGACCCATTCCGGCCGCCCGGCCTGATGGCCAGCGGCGATCAGCGCCTGCGGCAGGCGGGCATTATCGTAGGAGACGACCTCCTCGAACCAGGTCCAGCCTGGGCGTCGATTACCGCGCAGGTGATCGTAGAGTCGTTCCGCAAGGGCCGTCCGTAGCCGAGCCAGGCGCAAATCCTCCGGTCGTGCGGCGAGGGATTCGACAATGCCCAACAGGGCGAAGGCCCAGGCGCGCTGGGAGGTCAGCGCGAGCACGGGCGGCGCGGCCCGTTCCAGCAGGCCATAAGCCCAGGCGCGATGCGACGCGTCGGCGGCCTTCGCGGCCACGGTGCCGATCGCCCAGACGGCGCGACCGTGGCTGTCGTCGGAGCCGGCGGCTTCCAGCCAGCGTCGGTCATAAGCCATGAAGTTGCGGAACCGTCCGGCCGCCGCATCCCAGGCGTGCTGCACGAAGGCTGCCGTGATCCCGAACAGATCACCCGCGGGCGACGGCGCCGCGCGGCCGGCGGTCAATTGCGTGGCGAGGATCAACCCGCGGGCATTGTCGTCGACACAATAGCCATGTGCGCGGTTGATGATCGCCAACGTCGCGTGCTGGGCGAGGCCGGTGGCATCCAGCAGCTGCCCGAGATGCGCAAGGTTCACCGGCGGGACGATGCCACCCTGCGATGAGACACCCCGCCGCAGCGATGCGACGACGCCGGCACCCCCCGCCTTCGCAGTCGCCTTGAGCTGTTGCGGCCTTGCGCGACGCGTCGCTTCCAGCCGCGCCTGGTCGAAGACCGCCCGATATCGCTCGCCGATGCGCGACCACCGCATGTCGTGTCCAAGCGTATAGGCCGTCTCACGCATCGCCCGCAGCCGGTCAGGGTCGGCGAGCAGGCCCACCACCGCGGCGGCAATCGCCGGCGGATCGGTGAAGGGCACCAACACGCCGCGCCCCTCCGCCAACAGTTCCGCTGCATGCCAATAGGGTGTCGAGACCACCGCCTTGCCCATCCCGAAACTGTAGGCGAGTGTTCCCGAGACGCTCTGCGCCTCATTCAGATACGGGGTGAGGTAGATATCCGCGGCGGCAATGGCGCGTGTCAGCGTCGGCAAGTCGACGAAGCGGTCGAGGAAACGCACATGGTCGCTGACACCGAGTTCCGCCGCGAGGCGCTTGAGGGAGTCGCGATGCGCTTCGCCGTCCCGTCGCAGGATATTCGGATGGGTGGCGCCGACGACGAGATAAAGTGCATCCGGTCGGCGCGCGACGATCGCAGGCATGGCGCGAATGGCCTGCTCGATCCCCTTGCCAGGCGACAGCAGCCCGAATGTGAGCAGCACTGTCCGCCCGACGGCGTCGAACTCGGCCTTGTGTCCGGTGGGCGGCGTCTCGGCCGGCATATCCGGGATCCCGTGCGGTATCACGGTGATGCGGTCGGCGCGGACGTTGTGAACGCTCGTGAGGATACGCTGCGATCGCTCGGTCATCACCACAAGCCGCCCGGCGTGACGGATCACTTCCTCCATCACGCGGAACTGGCCGCGCGTGGGGTGGTCCAGGACGGTGTGCAGCGTCGCCACCACCGGCATCGCGGCACCTTCGAGCAGGGTCAGCACCCGTTCCCCATCGCGATCGCCGAAGATGCCGTACTCGTGCTGGACACAAAGAATATCGGCGTTCACCTCGCCGAGGAATTCAGCGGCGCGGCAATAGGCGCGCGTGTCGTGCTCTGGGATCTGCAGCCAGACCTCCGGCGGATAGGCGTGGCTGGCACCCGACTCCGTCATCGCCAGGACGAAGCACTCGGCGTCGGGTAGCGCGCCGGCGACAGCACTACGCAGGTCGCCCGTGAAGGTGGCGAGGCCGCACATCCGTGGGGGATGATTGCCGAGGAAGGCGATACGGTGGAGCGGCGAGACTGACGACTTCATCGTGGCGTGGCTCCTGCTGCCGATCCTCCCGGCGGGTTGTATTGGGTCCAATGCGCGAGGTTCTCTCGCATTGGCGGCATCATCGCCCCTGCTTTCCCATCGGCGATTCGGCTCGTGCGATCTGCGGCTCGCAGCAGCGCGCGTTGAGACAGGGGCGTCGCAGGCCGCTTACAAGAACCAGCAGGCAGAGACAGGCCTATTCGTCATCGTGCGCGGATACCAAATGCATGTCTCATCCGACTGTAACGCCGATGGCGCGCTGACGTTGCGTCCGAATCTGGAGAAGGCCTCATGCTGAATGCAGATCGAGGCCAGCCTGTTTAGCAACTTCCGATGGACGGAGCGCGTGCTCCTCGTCCATCGAGATTATCGCACCGCGGTGCTGCCGCGCTTAGCCCTACGCCACCTTCAGATTGCCTGCCGAAACCTTGCCTTGCTGGCCCTGCTGGAGCTCATACTCCAGCTTCTGGCCTTCCTTCGGGCTCTCGATCCCCGCGCGCTCGACGTCAGCAGCGTGGAGGAAGACGTCCTTCGATCCATCGCTCGGCTGGATGAACCCGTAGCCCTTCGTCGCGTTGAACCACTTCACGGTGCCTACGGCCATTGTGATGCTCCTCGCATGACGCGTTGCTGCCGCGCTGAAACGCGCGGGGTTCTAGGCTCGTAGGGAAAGATGCACCGGACTCGGGGCTCGATCGTGAGCAAGGAGGGCAGGCCGAACCGGATGATTCTGACGGTTTTCCAAGTGGTACGTCGGCGCGCGCTCTACAACCCTGACCGAGGTAATACCGCAAGACAGCGCAGCACGTGTGTTCGCCACGAAGCTATGCGTGCAGCGCCCGCGATCGGGCCAGGCTATCGAACGGCACCACATGCAGATCAGCAGGCCATCCGTGCTGGTACTGAGTAGAAGCCGATGCTGTCGTGATGGTCACGTCGATGCATAGATGCTTCATGATGCCTGCTCGCGCTGAGTGGCATGCATCCAAGAGCTGGCGATCATGTACCTGACGGCCGTTGGAGCCGCGGGCTCTCCATGACTGCTGGCGGCCTTCACCTCATCACCGATACATCGAAAGAGGAGAGTGGCCATGAGGCCGCTTCGACAGCCTGACTCGCTATTCAGCGAGCATCCGCCTGCGATGGCGATGGATCCACCAATACCGTGCGCCACGGACGCGTTGTTCGCGGTGCTGCCTTCGCTGCAAGGCTACGCCCGTGCCCTGACTCGCAATCATCACGACAGCGAAGACCTGATTCAAGATTCCATCGTCCGCATACTGGCCGCGGCGGATCGATTCCAACCAGGGACCAACTTTCGTGCCTGGGCCTTCACCATCGTGCGCAACCGCTTCCTCACCGCATACGTGACGAGCAAGCGACGGCTTGTATGCATGGATGACGTGGATCTGGAGATCGCGAGCACTGCGCCCACGCAGATGCAGGGGCTGGAACTCCGGGACCTGCAGCGTCAGTTCGAACTTCTGCCCATCACGGCGCAGTTCGTCCTGCGGCAGGCCTCTGAAGAATCGGTTCCTTACGCGGCCATGGCGAAGGCGGCCGACTGCGCCGTCAACACGATCAAGAGCCGGGTGCATCGTGCGCGGGCCGCAATGCGGAAGCAGATGCAGTCTGCCTATCACTAGGTGGCTCGGCACGCGACGCGGACCAAGACTGGCATCAAGAGACGGTCTCCCAGGGACATTGTCATCGCTCAGGACGCCTCGAAGACACGATGCGTGATGAGGGACGGAGTGGACGATCCAGTCCGCCGACCCGCAGCGTCGGTACTCCGGACGACGCTGCGGTGCGTTCATGTCGGTGCGGCGCTATCCCGGATCAGCCTTGGGGCTCGTAGGCGAAGGCAGGCCGTGCGGCCAGGTTCTCCTTCGTCGCACTGGCGAGGTGCCAACGGCTCGTCTGCTGGTTGTAGGTCAAATCGCGCAGCGGCACCGTCACCAGACGGGAGCCCATGCCCAGGAAGCCGCCGATCGAGAGCACGGCCGTCGGTCCGGCAGGGCCGGTCCCAAGGATCAGGTCATCCACGGAGCCGATCGAATCGCCCCCATTGTTGTAGACGGTGGAGCCGACGATGCGGCTCGTCCGCTGCTGTGCCGAAGCGTGGGTCGGCATCGGCGAGAGACCTGTCGCGGCGGCCGCCGGTGCAACCGCGACGGACGGAGCGGCCGGCGTCGTCGTGGTCGTCGAGGAGGCGATGCCGGGCACGGCAGGGTTCATCGGCGTCGTCTGCGGAGCGGCGGAGGGCGGCTTATCGGCCGTCTGCGCGTAGGCCAGCATCGGCACGACGAGCATCGCGCTGCAGACGGTGGCTTTCAGCATCAGGATGCGGGAGGTCATGGGTGGCATTCTCCGGGAGGTCGCTGGTCGGCGGATATGCCGATCGAAAGAGCAACCGGCGGAGACCTCTTAGGTTGCCTGGGCTCGGATAGAGTTTTGAATCGTGTACTGATCCCGCACCGGCCCCACATGATCGCCTACGATTGACGAAGCGCGTGAGGGCCCACCAGGCGTGCTGGAATCGACGTACCGCAAGGTGCCGCGGTCCTGAAGCGACCACGTGTCATCACCATGTTCCAAGCCTACGCAACGGAGTCAGCCGTCTTGGATCAGGACCAGAAGGCAGACCCTCGGCTCGGGCGACTGCCCAGGGAGCCGATCGACCGCTTCACCAGGCCGCTCGCGCGGTTCCTGCGGATCGAGACTGTCAGCGGCGCCGTCCTTCTCATCGCTGCCATGGTCGCCTTCGGACTGTCGAATTCGGCATGGGCCGATGGCTTTTTGGCCTTTTGGGACACACCCATCGGCCTGCGTGCCGGCTCCTTTCAGTTCCAGCGCCCGCTTCGCGACTGGATCAACGATGGCCTGATGACGTTCTTCTTCTTCGTCGTCGCGCTCGAGCTCAAGCGCGAACTGGTCGTCGGCGAGCTCAGGGAGCCACGCGTCGCCGCATTGTCGATTGCTGCCGCCGCGGGCGGCATGCTGGCGCCGGCGGCGCTCTACCTCATGCTGCAGTTCGGCCAGCCTGGCGAACACGGTTGGGGTGTGGTCATGGCGACCGACACAGCCTTCGTCATCGGCTGCCTGGCGCTGCTGGGCCGGAATGCGCCGCGGCGGCTGCGCGTCTTCCTGCTGTCTCTCGCGGTGGTTGACGACATCGGCGCCATCCTGGTCGTCGCGATCGGCTACAGCAGTGGCGTCGGCTGGGTCGCGCTCGCCGTCGGCATCACGGGTCTCGCGATCGTGTATGGCTTGAGGCAGCTCGGTATCCGGAACGTGCTGATCTATGTGCTGGCGGGCATCCTGATCTGGCTTGCCATTGATGCCTCGGGGATCCACCCCACGGTTGCCGGCGTGGCGCTCGGCTTGTTGACGCCGACGCGCGGCTGGGTCAGCGACCGGCGGCTGCGCGCCATCCTGCGCCGCGTTCTCGCCTATCCACCCGGCAACCACTGGAGCGGGGATACCGAGGACAGGAAGTTGCTGCGCTCGGCTGGCAAGGCGACGCGGGAAGCACTGGCACCGGTGGAGCGACTGGAATTGATCCTGCATCCCTGGGTGGCATTCGGCGTCATGCCGCTGTTCGCACTGGCCAATGCCGGTGTGCATGTTTCCCTCGCCGGTCTTGCCAATCCGGTCACCTTGGCCGTGGTGATCGGCTTTGCTCTTGGCAAGCCGGTCGGGATCCTGGCCTTCGCCTGGCTGGCGGTACGCTCAGGCGTGGCTGTGCGACCGAAGGCCCTGGGCTGGGGCGTCCTGGCCGGCGGCGGCATGCTCGCTGGCATCGGCTTCACCATGGCGTTGTTCATCGCCGAGCTTGCCTTCAAGGATGAACTGCTTGAGGCCGCGAAGCTGGGCATCCTGGTCGCCTCCGTCATCTCGGCGGCGGGGGGACTCTCGCTGCTGGCATGGCTTGGTCATATCGGGCGCCGTAGGGCGGCTATCGCGAGCGCTGCCGATGCCGGACAGCATGAGATCATGCTTCCCCGCGCCCTGTGATTCCACAGTGCGGATCACGACGTGCACCGTGCAGGCACATCACTCGCGGCCAAGCAGACCGCAACGTGACGTGAGGCTGCGCCGGACGACCAGCGTCGTGCTGCGCCCGCCAACCACAGGAGAGAGCAATGGCCAAGAGTCAGAAGCGGAACAGCCGGGAAGCGAAGAAACCCAAGCAACCGAAGGTGAAGGTCATCGCCACTGCGTCTCCCTTCTCCGCCACACGGGCGCAGGCAGCGCCCCCGCCTGCCCGAAAAGGATAGAGACATCGGGGATCGGGGCCGCCGACGGCGCGGCGCATCGAACAGGCGGCCCAATGACAATGCCCTGTCATGCGAGCGCGGGTTCGGACGACGCCACGGTGCGCATGCAGCTTGATGGTGTCATGAAGAATGCGCCGACCCCGGCGGGGCAATACGGGGCCGGCGCGGCCGACTGCTTCTGGGAAGGCCGGAACTTCAACCCGCCCATCGACACTCGGTAACCTGGGACATCTCGAACAGGATCGGGAGATCTACGGCCGGCATCCTGACGATGCCGGTGGAAGCATCCGGATCAGTGTCGGGACGCCGAACCATCGCCGGACGCGTCTGCGCCTGGATGTCCAAGAACGACCGAAATGGCAACCGGATCCCCGTAGCGGCCGGGCGCCACACGTCCTCGCATCTGTGCAATATCGCCAAGTGTGACGCTTCCAGCGAAGGCGCGTGAGACGACTCCGTGGTCAAACAGGATCGTCAGCAGGCTGTCGGTCGGGGAGTGGGATGGCGACTGCGTCATGGTGATCTCCAGGATCCCGCGGGCACGTGAGGCCGATCGCCGAGTGACAAAGGCACAACTGCGAGTGTCGGGGGTTATCGGCCCGGATCGTGGTTGGCTCTGCAGTCACCTCGGACGGCCCTCACGGACGCCGGCATGGCCAGGAGACGCCGCCACGCACAGAGGTGCCAGCCTCGGAAACTACCTAATCGCGGAACGCCGGCGACCACTCATTGTTGCGCGCCTGCGGCCGCGGCGAGGGCCAGTCGGGCCAAGGCAGGCAGCGACGCAGCCCCAGTCTTCCGCATGACCGCGGCGCGGTGATTCTCCACGGTGCGCTGGCTGATACCGAGATCCGCGGCGATGTTCTTGCTGGGGTGCCCCGCGAGAACCCGATCCATCACCTCGCGCTGCCGCTCCGTCAGGCCCGCGATGCTGTTCGCGGCACTGTCGTGCCAAGCTAGCCTTTTGCTCGAATCCCGCGCCCGTTCGAGTGCCCGGCCGATGCTGGCGAGCAGATCGTCGCGGCTGACGGGTTTCTCGATGAAGTCCACCGCACCCGCCTTCATCGCCTGCACCACCATCCTCACATCGCCATGGCCGGTGATCATGATCGTCGGCAGCCGATGGCCCGCGGCCCGGAACCGATCCAGCAGCTCCAGACCATCCATCCCGGGCAGGCGGGCATCGACCAGCACGCACCCCTCGCCGCCAGGCCGATAGGCATCGAGGAACGCCTTGGCGTCTGCATGATCCTCAACAAGCATGCCCGCATCCTCAAGTACGGCACGGATGGCGGCGCGCACCTGGCTGTCGTCGTCGATGATGAAGATGGTCGGCGACGCCGCGTCGGCGGCACGCGCCAGGGATGGCGCTGACACCAGGAGGTGCTGAATCGTCTCGCTCAGTTCAGGCAGCTTCACCGGCTTGTGCAGCCGCACGCAGTCCAGCAGTGCAATCTCACGGAGCGTGCTGGTCGAGATGTCACCGGTCAGCATGATGGCCGGCACATGATGATGCAGTCTATCCCGCAACGTCGCGGACAGTTGCAGGCCATCCATGCCGCCCGGGAGGTTGTAGTCCACGAGAAGGAGATCCGGCCGGAGGCCTCCACCTGTCACCAGATCGAGCGCGGTGCTGCCGTCGGGCGCCGCGATCACCCGATGGCCTTCTCCCTCCAACACCCGGGTCAGGAGGTCGCGCACCTCGGGATCGTCCTCCACCAGCAGGATCACGCCACTGCGGCGCGCGTCGTCTGCATCATCGGCTTGCACGGTCGTCGGTAGCGGAAGCGCATCGCAGCCATGCGGGGTCAAGGCCACATCAATGCTGAAGACCGAACCCCGACCAGGCTCGGAGCGAACCTGCACCGGATGGCCGAGCATCACGCCCAGGCGTCGGACGATCGACAGCCCGAGTCCGAGCCCACGGCTCCGCTCGCGTGCGGCATTATCGACCTGATGATATTCCTCGAAGATCGCCTGCTGTTCGTCCGGCGCGATGCCGATCCCGGTATCCCAGACTTCGATCCGAAGCATCCCTGCGCGCCGACGACAGCCGAGCAGTATCCTGCCTTGCCGTGTGTACTTGAATGCATTCGACAACAGATTGCGGATCATCTGCTCGAACAGGCGCCGATCGGTGCGTACCGACAGGCCGCAGGGCACGACGTGCAGCACAAGCCCCTGCGCGAGTGCGTGATACGTGAATTCCTGCTGCATCCGGGTCAGGACGTCGTTCACGGGAACGCTCGTGACCTGCGTGGTCACAGTGCCTGTCTCGATCTGATTGATGTCCAATAGCGTGTTCAACATGCTGGACATGGCGCTCAGGGTCGGATCCAGCAGGGCCACCAGATCCTGCCCCGGCTTGCCCTGCACGGCCTTCGCGAGCAGCCCCTGCAGCAACACCAGTGTCTGGAGTGGCTGCCGCAGGTCATGGCTCGCCGCGGCAAGGAAGCGCGACTTCGCGACACTGGCCTGCTCGGCGACGTGCTTGGCGGCCTCGAGCGCCGCGGTTGCATGCTTGCGTTCGGTGGTGTCGGTGAAGGTGATGACGACGCCCTCCACCCGGCCCTCATGCGTGCGATAGGGCTGGATCCGCCGCATGAACCAACGGCCGTCCCGGCCCTCAATCTCCCGCCCCTTCGGGACCGCCGTCGTCAGCACCGTCTGTGCATCGGCCAGAAGCGTCTCGTCGGCCGCCAGCGATCGCAGATCGGCGAGCGGCCGCCCGACATCGCCCGGAATGACCTGAAACAGCGCCTTCGTGGCAGGCGTGAAGAAGCGTATCCGGAGGCTCGGGTCGAGGAAGATCGTCGCCACATCCGTGCTGTACAGCACGTTCTGCAAATCGTCCGAGGTGGTGCGCTGCCGTTCGAGTGTCTCCTGGAGTTGGCCGTTGAGCGCCGTCAGTTCTTCATTCAGCGACTGCAGCTCCTCCTTCGAGGTCAGCAGCTCCTCGTTCGCGGATTGGTATTCCTCGTTGATCGAGAGCGCTTCGTCATGGATCGTCTTCTGCTCATCCGCGGCGCGTTCCAGATTGTGGATGGCCGCCTGTAGTTCCATGCGGGTCGCTTCGAGTTCCTGCTCAAGCTCGGAAATTCGCGGGAGGTCCTTCGGCCCTGCGGCAGCACGCGGCGCGGCCGGCAGGGCCGGCGCATCGACGAAGCAGAGCAGGAACAGCGTTTCGCCATCGTGTAGCACGGGCCGCACGTCGATATTGAACTGCGCAGGCGTGCCGCCCTGTTGCGTGCGGCCACCGGGAAGGATGACGCGCATCCTCCCTTCGCCGGCCTTATGGATCGCCGTACGCAGCCTGGCGCGCAAAGCCGGTGGGGCCATCGCGAGCAGGTCGTGGGTCGGATGTCCCGGCGCCAGGCGCAGGTATCGGTCCGTTGGCCCCAGAGAATAGAGACAGGCGTTGTTGCGGTCGATCAGGACCGCTGCCGGCGCAAAAGCGTCGATCACAAGACGGCGGCACAGTTCAGCCAATGCCGCCGGGCGCGTCGGCGCGACGATCGACCCCAGGCGCGGCGCGGCTCGCGCACCGTCATCGGTGGTGTTCGCGACGCGGAGTTCACTGGAGCGGCTGCGGCCGATGCGGCGATAGATGCGCTCCGTTCCGGCAATCACCGCGAAGCCATCATCGCCGCTGCCCACCGTCTCTGCACTGCCGAGCAGGAGCACACCGCCAGGGCGCAGGGCGAAGTGGAACAAGGCGATAATCCGCGCCTGTGCCTCCGGCCCAAGATAGATGAGCAGGTTCCGGCACGAGACGAGATCAAGGCGCGAGAAGGGGGGATCGGCCAGAATGTCCTGCACCGCGAAGATCACCTTCCCGCGCAGATCCGGCACGACGCGGTAGCCACGTTCCTCCTTATTGAAGAAGCGGGCGAGCCGCGCGGGAGACACAGCTTCCGTGATGCTGTCCGGGTAGAGACCCTCTCGCGCGCTTGCGACAGCATCCGGGTCGATATCGGAGGCGAAGACCTGGAGCCTGATGTCGCGGCCTGCTGCGGCGATCTGCTCCAGCAGGAGCATCGCCAGGGAATAGGTCTCCTCCCCCGTGCTGCATCCCGCGATCCAGATGCGAAGCGGACGGTCGGGCGAATGGTTCCGCACGAGATCCGGCAGGATGGTCGTCTCCAGCGCGTCGAACACCTTCTGGTCCCGGAAGAAGCGGGTCACGTGGATGTGCAGATCCTTGGCGAGTTCCTCGAGTTCCTTGTCATCTCGCCGGAGCAGATCAAGGTAGCGATCGATCGACCTGCGTTCCATTCCTGCCAGCGTCATGCGGCGCTCGGCGCGTCGCCGCAGGGTGCCGGGCTTGTAGAGCGCGAAGTCCTGCCCGGTCTTGGCGGCGAGAAGGGCGATGATGTCGGGCAGGTAGTCCTTGTCGGCGGCACCCCCCTGCGTGCGATGGCGCGGACGCAGAATAGCGTTCGGGATCTCGGCCACAGGCAGGACGAGATCGACCGCACCGGTGGCCATCGCCGCGCGCGGCATGCCGTCGAAGGCGGCCTCGGTCGGATCCTGCGCGATGACGAGGCCGCCCTTGTCCTTCACGGCCCGCGCGCCGAGGCTACCGTCCATCCCCGTGCCGGAGAGGATGACGCAGATGGCACGCGAGCCATACGCTCCAGCCAGCGAGTGCAGAAGGAAATCGAATGGCAGGCGCGCACCGTGGCGCGCCTGCGGTGGCGACAGATGCAGCGCGCCGCCTTGGACGGAAAGGTATGTGCCCGGCGGAATGAGGTAGAGGTGGTCCGGCTCCAGCGTCATGCCGTCGTCCGCCTGGCGCACCGCCATCCCGGTGTGCCCGGCGAGCAGGTTCACCATCATGCTCTCATGCGTCGGGTCGAGGTGCTGGATCAGGATGAAGGCCATGCCATTGCTGGCAGGCAGCGCGTCCAGGAGTTTGCGGCAAGCGTCGAGGCCGCCGGCCGAAGCGCCGATGCCGACAACCGGGAAGGCATCAGGGTCAACGCTCAAAGGCGACGTTTGCCGCGAATGCGGCCCCGCCGGATTCAGGTCACGTCCGGCCATCATCTCCGCTGGTTGCCTCCAATGAGGCCACTGAGAAGGGCATCGTAGCACGGCAAACGCCTTGCGTCCGATCAATCGGTGCGGCCAGTCGATCCTGCTTCATGCTTCTGCGTAGTTTCCGAGGGTTCTGCACACGGTGGCTATGCTGCCACTCTCGTCATCGCCGCTTACGTACGCGCGTGCCGCGCGGACGGGAGAGGTGCGCTGCGCATGCCGTGCGGGACGGTCCGTGCAGTACCGTGGCATGACTGGGAGGCCGGACGAGGTGTTGAAGGCGAGCCGCGTGCTCATCCTGGAAGACGAATGCATCATCGCCATGCTGTTGGCGAGAGTGCTGACGGATATGGGCCATGGCGTCGCCGGCATCGTCAGTAGCGTGGCCGGCGCGCTGGTGGCGGTCGAGCGATCTCGCCCCGACCTCATGATCGTCGATGTGCGGCTGCGTGATGGCAGTGGCATCTTGGCGGTCAGAGAGATCATCCGATCCGGTTTCGTGCCGCATATCTTCGTCAGTGGCGATGATTGTCGTTCCCTTGCGCTGCGGCCTGGCTCGGCGGCGCTTGAGAAGCCCTATCGCGACACCGACCTCGCCGAAGCCATCCAACGTGTTCTCAGTGTTGTTCTCATTTGCGGTGCGGGCCAGTAGGACGGCGGTCCGTTCACCGTCACGTGCCGATGGCCTCCGCCGAGCGGAATGCGATCGGTTGATCCGCTACCGCCCCGCGTGTCTATGCTGGCGGCGTCATGATCCTGCGCCCACCTACCTCCTTCGCCTTGGAAGCGATGCTCGATGCTGTCGTTGCCGAGAAGCAGGTAACGCTCAATTGGCTCCTGGAGCGCCTGGGCGACCGTTCGTTCGGCATCGTGCTTCTGCTTCTGGCGATCCTTGGTCTTCTGCCGGGTGTCTCGGCCGTCGCCGGCATATTGCTGATGGTGCTCGCGATGCAGATGATGTTGGCCCGCGGCAGTCCGGTCTTCCCAGATCGTGTCGGCGAAAGGCATTTCGAGGCACGCAGGCTCGCCGCCATGGTCCGTCGAGCGGTCCCTGTCATACGCTGGCTGGAGCGATTTATCCGCCCGCGATGGTATACGCCGTTCGAGGCGACGAAGCGGGTGGTCGGTAGCATCGTACTTCTCCTCGGCGCCAGCCTCCTGGTCCCGCTGCCCTTGAGCAATGTCTTGCCCGGTCTGGCGATCACGCTGATCGCCTTCGCGTATCTTGAGGAGGACGGTCTGCTGTTGTGCGCCGCGCTGCTGGCGGCGCTCGCCATCCTTGCAACGACTGGCATCCTCCTATGGGAGACGGCGAGCGCCGCGGGCTGGTTGCCTGGACTTCTCTGAACGGGGTGCTGCGCGCGGCATCTGCTCGAGTAGTCGATGCGTCCGGGATCAGCGCCCGTAGCCTTCTCGCAACCGATCGATGACGCTGAGCGGCCTGGGGCGTGGCACCTTCGCCGCCTGGCGCCGTGCATAGACCTCATTGAGCAGGACTTCGCCGTCGGCCGCACGCTCCAGTGTCAGCCGCCGGTTGAAGATCTCCGCCGATCCCGGGTGCCGCCCGATCAGGACGATGCCGGCTTGCGGCAGCAGGTCCACGATCAGGCGCAGCATGAGGTCGGCCGAGGCCGGGTCGAGCGCATCCGTCGCATCGCCCAGTACGATCCATTGCGGGCGAAAAAGAATGAGCCGCGCGAAGGACAGCCGCTGGATTTCTGCCGCTGTCAGCACGCGCGCCCAGTCGGCTGTCTCGTCCAGCCGTTCTGCGAGATGCGCCAGTCCCACGCTGGCGAGGGCGGCTTGCAGCGCCGCATCGTCGTGAGCGTCCGCCGGCTCCGGAAATGCCAGTGCCTGCCGCAATGATCCCTGCGGCAGGAATGGCCAGGGACCGACCGCAATCATTCCAGCATCGGCCGGCAGATTCACCTGGCCGCGGCCCCAGGGCCAGATGCCGGCCAGCACGCGGAACAGCGCGCTCGCCGCCTCGGGGTCGCCAGTCACCAGGACATGCTCGCCCGGCTCTACTGTCAGGTTTAGGTCGGAGAGCATGGCGGTGCCGTCGGGTGCTGCGACCCAGAGATCCCGGACCCCGAGCTGCGACGTCGGCACGCGATCCAGGTTGATTGCGGTCTCACCCACGCGTGCGGCTTCCAGGGCGACGATGCGCACCGCTTCGTCGAGCATCAGGATGCGCTCCACCGAGGCGCGCCATCCGGCGATCAGGGCAAGGTTGTCGACAGGCCAGGACAACGCCGCCGTGACCTGCTGGAACGCCTGCCCGGACTGCATCAGGCGACCGAGAGAAAGCGCTCCCTCGAGGAACCGTGGCGTTCCGACCAGGATGGGAAGCACGCCGGCAAGGGCCACGTAACCGGAGGAAAAGGCCAGCAGGCGCGCCAGTCCCGCGGATTGGTCGCGCCAGGATTGCGCGATGGTCTCGAAGACGGTCTCGAGGCGTTCACGCTCCAGAGATTCGCCGCGCGCGACGGCGATCGGCTCCCCGCTCTCATGCGCGCGTACCAGGCTGAAACGGAACTCGGCCTCCCTCGTCTGTCGCGTATCGGTGGCGCGCACGAGAGGCCGGCCCAGCAGGAAGGCAACGACGGCGCCGGTACCGGCATAGCCGAAGGCGAGCGCGACGAGATGTCCGGGAACATCCAGGCCTGCCACACGGATCCAGCCCGACAGCGACCACAGGATACCGACGAAGGTGATCAGCAGGAGGACGCAGTAGAACAGGCTGCTGGCCAGATCGATGGCGACTTCGGTGGCGATGCGGACGTCCTCGGCGATGCGCCCGTCCGGGTTGGCGTGGTCGCCGGGAACGAGGTCGGCCTGATAGTGCCGCGCATCCTCCATCCATTCGCCGATCACCCGCGTCGTCAGCCAGCGTCGCCAGTCGAATTGCAGGCGCCGGCGAACCACCAAATGCGCCGTGTTGGCCGCCATGGTGCCAAGCACGATGAGGCCGAAGATGCCGATCTGGGCCATGGCGCGGTCAGTCGAGCGCCGTTCCAGCGCATCGAACAGGTCTGCGCTCCAGATGTTGAGTCGGATCGCGAGCGCCACCTGAGCGACCACGAGCAGGGCGAGCGCCGCGGTCAGCAGGCGCGGTCGCCATCGCTTCGGTCCCGTCCAATAGGGGCCGGCGATCCTGATGAAGTCGCGGAAGAACCGCTGCGGGTGGCTCGGTTCGGCGGTGCTGCTCATCGAACCCCTTTCCGGATTTCGTGTACCTGGGGCAGGCGGAGCCCGGGCCGGATGCGATGTGATGGATGCGGCCGGGGAGCCCTCTGCGGCAGGCCCGGCGTTACCTCTCCTGAATGGTGGCGCCGCGCGGGCCGATGCTGATGTTCACGCCTGACCTGTGCTGCTCCTGGTAGAACCAGTAGCCAAGGACACCGGCGCCAATTCCGAGCAGGCCAATCACGATGACGAGCAGGCTGCGATTCACTGTTATTTGTCGCCTTCAGGTTCGGGGACCGGGAGGCGCGCAGCGTTGCCGATCATGCCATGAAGGCCGATGGGCGCAGCAACAGCGCCCGCGGCCCCGAGCGCTACATTCGACGAGGCCGATCTCCGCCTACCAGCCAAGGTGCCCCGACCGAATGTTCGGCCAGGGCAAATCAGATCCGGCCGAGCAGCACGAGAATGAGGACGATGATCAGCACCGTGCCAAGGACGCCGACGCCGCCATGGCCGAAGCCATAGCCATAACCGCCGACCACCCCGGTGAAGCCACCGAGCAAGGCGATGACGAGGATGATCAGCAGAATCATTCCGAGCGACATGGTGTCTTCTCCTTGAGCTGTTCGAATGCACGGCACCCGATGATGGTCTTCAGCGCGTGCCGCCGCGCGCAGCGGCCAACTGCTGGTCAGTAGTTCCGGTTGTCGCGGTACCGGCTGTTGCTGCCGTCGTAGTAGGGTTGCCGCGACTGCTGCGACTGGCCGTAGAGGTACCCGCCGCCCGCGCCGACGCCCGCGCCGAGCAGGGCACCGAGCCCGGCATTGCCGCTGAAGGAACCCACGACGCCGCCGAGCGCCGCACCGCCGAGGGCGCCGATGCCCATGCTCTGCTGCGTCGGTGACATATCGGCGCAGGAGGCCAGGCCGAGACCGCCCAGGAGGAGGAGTGCACGTTGCGTTGAGCGCATGTTCATCTCCCGCGTCTCAGCGTGCGCGGCGCGAGCTGCGCGACGGGGGGCTCGCCGGGCATGGGAAGGTCGCCTGGGCCCAGCGCAGTAGCCCGTCGAGCGCCGGCTCACTGCCGTATTGCGTATTCTCGCGTGCCCAGGCCGCGAAGGCGATGCCGGACTGGGCCACCGTCGGCCCCGGGACAGGCACACAGAACAGGGGCCGCGCCGGCCCGCCCTGCGGATACAGCAGGGCATGATATTGACCGAAGCCGGTCAGGAAGCCCTGGCAATAGGCGATGGCCTCCAGGCGAGGCACCCCGCCCCAGGCAGGATCACAGATGGCGGCGAGTTCGGTTGCCGTCTGGGCCTGGGTGACGATGGCTGGGGCTGGTGTGCCTTGCGCCGTTGCATCCATGGGCGCGACCATGGAGCAACCGAGCGTCACGGCCAGTGCAACTGCGGTAACGGTTCGCATGACTATCGTCTCCAATGCTGTCGGCGTCGCTGGTTCAATCGGGCCAGCGCCCTTCTTGCTTGGCGCCCTCACCGAGGTGCCCATTCCCATCAGGAGGAACCCATCACGGGCCGCCCTGAGGGGCTGTTGTCAGTCGTTGTCGCGTCCGTGGCCGCGGCCTGGCGGGTTGTTGTGGCCCGGCGGGTTGTTGCGGTTGGGATTGTTGCTGCGGCTCTGTCCGTAGTTGGGGTTCGGCCTGTAATGGGGCGTTGGCCTGTAGTTTGGCGGCGGCCTGTAGTTTGGTGCCGGTCTATAGGTATTGCCCTGCCATGACCGTTGCGATTGGTCGTACAGATACCCGCTCGAAGCGCTCGGGTAGCGGTATGGTGTCACGAAGCCCGAATTGCCGCTGAAGGTGCTGCCGTATGGCTGGCGGTCATATCCGCCGTTCACACCGACGCAGCCGGTGAGGCCCAGGCCCACGATGAGCAGAAAGGCGGGACGTAGCGAGCGCATGGTGGTCTCCTCCGTCTCAGTGCGTATTGCGCGACGCGACAACCCGTGGGGCCGCCGCGCATAGAATCTTCGCCCGAGGCCCGCGGTTATGCGGCCGGTGCCAGGCTACGAACGAAGTCGAGGATCCGCCGACGCAACGCCGGGCCGGGAATGGTGTGGAAGGCCAGGATCAGGTTCAGCGTCTCACGGCGCTGCATTCCATTGTCCCCCATCTCGTCGCCGGCCTCGGCGCGCGGCAGCCTCACCCGGCCGCCCAACTCGGCCGGCAAGGTGTCGAAGAAGAAGGAGATCGGCACATCGAGGGCACAGGACATGTCATACAGTCTGCCCGCGGCGATCCGACTCATCCCGCGCTCGAACTTCTGGACCTGCTGGAAGGAGATGCCGAGCGCAGCCGCCAGTTCCTTCTGGCTCATGCCGAGAAGCTGGCGTCGTAACCGCACCCGCGCACCGACATGGATATCGACGGGATGCGGAACGTGTTCGCGCAGGGCTTCGGCGGTCAGGATCGGCATGTGGGGTATCGTCGTGCCGCCGCCACTCGGCGTCCGCTCCGACGACCCAGTGACATCCTGTGCGGTCGGTGTGGCAAGCCCTGCCAAACGAGAGGCCAACGTGCTTTGGAGGGCGGCGCGATCAACAGGATAGGAAGAGGGATGCTCGGTGCCGACGCTGCAGTCTTCAGCCTGCCCGCCAAGAGATTTCATCGCCGTGCCTTACCAATCGCCAGTTATGTCTTTTGTTAGAACAGCGAATCGGCAGGTTAGTTCCCAAGGCATCCGCAATTATTTTCTTCGCGACGCCAATCGCTTCGGTAGATTTGGCTTTAGGGAATGGCTACGGCCCTAAGAGACCGTTTGAAAAGTCCGGCACCGGCCCGCACCTGGCCACCCATTTCAGGATACTAACGTGGGTGGCCGGGTGCGGGCCGGTGCCGGACCTCAAAATGCGTCCCCAGGCGCATTTTCAAACGGTCGCCAAGCACCATCGGCCAAACTCCATCCCGAGGTGGAACTCCATCTCTGACGCCAGGCCGAAGCCTGCATCGGCCGCCGCGAGAGAAGACCCGCAGCGCGACGCAGAGCGACCAGATCGGGGAGGGATGTCCCCGCGTCGATCAAGTGCACGCCACTGACCAACGGTGTGGTGCTTCAGCCCCCCGCCGGCGCGGCAGACGTGCCATAAACATCCCTCACGGGAGTATCCGACGATGCGTCGTATCGTGCTGGCCCTCACCTTCTCGTTTTCCGCCAGCCTGGCCGCGGTTGCGCAAGACAGTGGCGTGCTCACCCGCCCAAGCGCACATGATTTCGCGACAACCCTCTCTCGGCTGGAAGCCTCGATGCGGCAGGAGGGCTTTCGCGTCTTCGGCCGCCTAGACCACGCCGAGGGCGCGCGGGAGGTCGGGCTCGCCATGCCGCCCTCGACGGTGGTTGTGTTCGGCAATCCGCGCGCGGGCACGCCGAACTTCCTGCGCCAGCCCACCTTGGCCCTCGACCTGCCGTTGCGTGCGCTGGTCTGGCAGGACCAGGCGGGCAAGGTCTCGGTCAGTTGGAATTCCGCCCGCTACCTGTTTGGTACGATCTACCCCCGCCATGGCCTGACACCGGCTGAGGGTGCGGCCGCCGCGCCGGAGGCAGCGATGGCCCGCATCATGGAGCGCGCCGTGGAATAGTGGCCGGGCAAGGAGGTACGGACGTTGTCCGACGGAATCGGCGGGGATCAGGGGATATCGCCGGCTGGCAGGCTGGCCTGAAAGCCAGGAAAACGCCGCTTCTGGCGGATGTGCGTTTGTTCGGCTGTGCGGCACTTACTTCCGAGAGCAAAGCTCGCCATGGCATGGGTAAGTCGAGGATTGACACTTCGGGTGGTGTCCATGCAGTTTATCAAACATCACGTTGACCCAAGAAGTATTCGGTATCAGTATAAGTGGGCATAGGCCCCGAAACCTCCCCCTTTTTTTCGAGTTTCAGGGCGGCGAGGGCTATGCCTGTTTGCGCTCGATCAGCTCGCGGCGGATCTTGCGGCCCCGGCGGATGCGGTCCTCGATGAAGTCCGCCTGGCCGTAGCGTACGGCACGGCCAAGGGCGTGCGCGTCCTCGCTGAAACGCGCCAGCATCTCCAACAGCGCCTCGCGGTTGTTCAGGAACACATCGCGCCACATGTCGACATCGCTCGCCGCGATGCGCGTGAAATCGCGGAAGCCGGAAGCTGCGAACTTCAGCACCGCCTCCTTGGTCTCCTCCGCCAGGTCATCGGCGGTGCCGCAGATGGTGAAGGCGATCAGATGCGGCAGGTGAGAGACGATGGCGACGACGCGATCATGCGTCGCGGGGTCCATCGTCTCGATCATGGAGCCGCAGCGGCGCCAGAACTCGCGCACCTTCTCCACCGCCGCCGGGTCCGACCCGGCCAGCGGCGTGACGATGCAGTAGCGGCCGTCGAACAATTCGGCGAAGCCGGCATCCGGGCCGGAATACTCGGTGCCCGCCATCGGGTGTGCGGGCACCAGCTCCACGCCCTTCGGCAGCAGCGGTGTCAGGTCACGCACCACGCTGCCCTTGGTGGAGCCGACATCCGTCAGCACGCAGCCGGGCATTAGATGCGGCGCGATCTGGCGCATCACATCGGCATAGACGCCGACAGGCACGCACAGGATCACCGCGTCGCAACCCTCGACGGCCTTGGCGATATCATCCTCGACGACATCGACGATGCCGAGTTCGCGGACCCGCGCCAGCGTCTCCGCCCGCCGCGTGGTGGCGACCACGGTCCGCGCGATATCTCCGCGCTGCTGCGCGACGCGCGCGATGGACGAGCCGATCAGCCCGATGCCGACGAGGCAGAGTCGGTTGAAGACAGGCTCAACCATGCATGAAGGCGGTCAGCGCCTCGATCACCATGGTGCATTCCTCGGTGGTGCCGATGGTGATGCGCAGGCAGGAGGCGAGGCCATAGCCACCCATCGCGCGCACGATCAAGCCGCGCATCTTCAGCGCGTCGTCCGCCGCCTTAGCCTTGGCCGGGGTGCCGAAATCGGCGAGCAGGAAATTGCCCTCGCTCGGCCACACCTTGATGCCGGCGGCGGTCAGCGCGTCGCGCATCGTGGCGCGCCATTCGGTGTTGTGCGCGACGGATTTCTCGATCCAGCCTTTCTCCGCCAGCGCGGCGATGCCGGCGGCCATCGCCGCGGCATTCACGTTGAACGGCCCGCGCACGCGGCCCAGCACGTCGATGACGGAAGCCGGCGCGTAGCACCAGCCGAGGCGCATGCCGCCCATGCCGAAGATCTTGGAGAAGGTGCGCGTCATGACAGTGGTGCCGATGGCGCGTCCGTTCACCATCGTACCGGAGGCATCGACCAGCTTGGCGCCGGCGTCATAGCCCGGTTGCGTCACGTATTCGGCGTAGGCGCTGTCGAGCACCAGCAGCACCTCGTCGGGCAGCCCGGCGCGCAGGCGTTCGACCTCGCTCTGCGGCAGGATCGATCCGGTCGGGTTGTTCGGGTTGGCGAGGAACATCAGCCGCGTGCGCGGGCCGACCGCGGCCAGCATGCCGTCCACATCGGTGGTGAGGTTCTTCTCCGGCACCTTGATGATGCGGCAGCCGGCCCAGCGGCCGGTGATGTCGTACATCATGAAGCCATGCGCGCTCATCACCAGCTCGGTGCCCTCGCCGCCATAGGCGAGGATCAGCAGCGCCAGCAATTCGTCCGAGCCATTGCCGACGACGATGCGCGCCGGGTCGAGGCCGAAGCGCGCGCCGATTGCCGCGCGCAGCGCCGTGCCGTTGCCGTCCGGGTAGCGATGCGCCTCGGTCGCCATTGCGCGGATCGCCTCGATCGCGCCGGGCGGCGGACCGAAAGCGCCCTCATTCGAGGACAGCTTCACGATCCGGTTCACGCCCGGGATCTTGGACTCACCGCCGACATAGGGCTCGACCGACAGGATCGAGGGGCGCGGCATCACGGTCATGGTCAGTCTCCGGCAACCGGCGCGGCGTAGGCGCCGAGAATGGTGCGCCGCATCCAGGGCAGCGCCGCCAGGCGCGCATCCTCGACGGACAGGAAACCCTCGATCTCGGCCAGGGCGAGCGTCGCCTCGCCCGCCCGCGCCAGCAGCACGGAGGGCACGACGAAACCGGCATCGGCCAGCGCCTGGGAGACGCTGGCGCGCGAGGCGCGGGTCTCGGCTTCGAACAGCATCAGGGTGCGGTCTTCGCCGGAGGCGTCCGGCGGTACCGGCGCGACCACCAGGGCGCCGGCCCCATCAGTGCCGGACAGGAAGGGCAGCCGGGCGACGATCTGCAGCCGCGGGGCTTCGAGGCGCGCCCACCAGGCGGTCTCGGCGGCGTCGCCTTCGGCCGGCAGCGGTAGCACGGCGACCGAGGCCTCGCCCTCGCTCACCGCCGCCAGGGCGCGGGCCGCGGTGGGATGGATGCGCATCGGCGTGGTCGGGCCGAAATGCTCCCGCGCCAGGCCGGCCTCCTCCGACTGGGCGGAGGGGGCATAGCAGGCGACCGAGAAGCCGCCCTGGATGGCGGTGCTCGCCATGAAGATCTCGCGCCAGATGCGCACCACGCGGTCACGGCCGAGCGGGCCGTTGTGGCGGGCGAGCAGGCGGCGCAGCACGGCGGCCTCGCGCCCCGGGCGGAGCGGGGAGCCGCTGCCCTTGGCGCGGCTGCCGGCCAGGCGCCCCACCACGGCGGAGCGCTGCATCAGGAGGTCGTGCATCGCATCGTCGATCGCATCGATCTCGGCGCGGAGGGCGGCGATTTCGGCGGCGGCCGGGGGAGTCTGGGGCGTGTCTGGCATGGGTCCGGTTCCAATAGACGGCGCGGCCCGGCCCGCCAAGCGCCTGTGCGCCGGTCGCGCGCGGGAATGCGCCGGCTGGTGCGCGCGCGCATTGTCGGCTGGCCGGGGGAAGGGCCGGCGCTCTCGGAGGTCGTGACGCGTCGCCCGTTGCGGTGGACGCGCGCGCGGCCGGCACCGTTTCGCGTTCACAGGCGTCCACGCCGCCTGCTTCAGGAGTTGCCTGGCGAGCATCTTCACGCGTTCAGATGATTTCATCCGAACGCGATCTGCTCTAAAGCTGCCGTCCCCATGTCCCAGGCGATCGCCCCTTTCCCCGAGGTGGACCACCAGCACGCCGTCTTCGCCGACGGCATGCCGCTGGATTGCGGGGCCGTGCTGGTGCCGATGACGGTTGCCTACCGCACCTACGGCACGCTGAACGCGGCGAAGACGAATGCGGTGCTGGTCTGCCATGCGCTGACCGGGGATCAGTACCTGGCCGAACCGAGCCCCGTTACGGGCAAGCCCGGCTGGTGGGAGAGCATCGTCGGGCCGGGCAAGCCGCTCGATACCGACCGCTACTTCATGGTTTGCGTGAATGTGCTGGGCGGCTGCATGGGCTCGACCGGGCCGCGCAGCGAGATGACGGATGCGCAGGGGCGCGGGTTGGGCCGGCCCTGGGGGACGGATTTCCCGCAGGTGACGATCCGCGACATGGTTCGCGCGCAGAAGCGGCTGATGGACCAGTTGGGCATCGGACGCTGGCTCGCGGTGATCGGCGGGTCGATGGGCGGGATGCAGGTGCTGGAATGGGCGGCGACCTATCCGGACCATGTGCTGGCCGCGGCACCGATCGCCTGCGCTGCGCATCATTCGGCGCAGAACATCGCCTTCCATGAGGTTGGCCGCCAGGCGATCCATGGCGACCCGGACTGGGCCGGCGGGCGGTATTGGGAGGATGGGCGCATCCCGGCGCGCGGTCTGGCGGTGGCGCGGATGGTGGCGCACATCACCTATCTGTCGGAACAGGCGCTGACGCGGAAATTCGGGCGGCGGCTGCGCGGGGCGAATGCGCTGACGTTCCTGGAGGACGTGTTCGAGGTCGAGTCGTATCTGCGCCACCAGGGGTCGACCTTCGTGCGACGCTTCGACGCAAATTCCTACCTGACGATCACGCGGGCGATGGATTTCTTCGACCTCGCGGCGGAGCATGAGGGCGACCTGGCGGCAGCGTTCCGCGGCACGGCGACGCGGTTCTTCCTCGCGTCCTTCAGCAGTGACTGGCTGTTCCCGACCAGCGAGAGCCGGGCGACGGTGCGCGCGCTGAATGCGGCGGGGGCGAGTGTGAGCTTCGTCGAGATCGCCAGCGACAAGGGGCATGACGCGTTCCTGCTGGAGGAACCGGATTTTCACGCGGCGCTGGGCGGGTTCCTGCGCGGGGCAGCGGAGAAGGCTGGAATCTGATCATGCCGGACGCGCCGCAGGACATCCGCTACGTCGCCAAGAACATGCGCCTCGACCTCCGGCTTATCGCGGAGATGATCCCCCGTGGCGCCAAGCTGCTCGACATCGGCTGCGGCGATGGCGCGCTGATCGAACACCTCACGCGTGAAAAGCAGGCCGATGCGCGGGGCATCGAGATCGACATGGCCGAGGTCACCAAGGCGGTCTCCGCCGGGCTCGCGGTCATCCATGGCGATGCCGACAACGACCTTGCCTTCTACCCTGACGGTGGCTTCGACTTCGTCGTGCTGTCCCGCACGCTGCAGGCGGTGGAAAAGCCGCGCGAGGTGCTGCGCCAGATGCTGCGCATCGGCCGCCACGCGATCGTGTCATTCCCGAATTTCGGTCATTGGCAGCTGCGCTGGCGGCTGCTGACGCGCGGGCGCATGCCCGATACCGATACTTGGAACCGTCCCTGGTACGAAACGCCCAACATCCATCCCTGCACTATCCTGGACTTCATGGCGCTGTGCGAGATGGAAGGCTACAGGGTGGAGAAATGGCTGGCGGTGGATGAGCGCGGGCTGAAGGCGCCGTGGCGCCGCTCCGTGCGGATGGCGAACCTGTTCGGGGAACAGGCGCTGTTCCAACTCAGCCGTACGGGTTGAGCGATCGCCATCGGATGGTTGCGTCGGGCGACAGCAGGTGGTTGCGTTCCGCTGGACTAATGAACCGGCACGAGCGGCACGGGCACCGACGCCTTCGGACGCCGTGGCGCCGCCCCCATCACGGAGGGTGACAGGATGCTCGCCGCCTGCGCCGCGTGTTGTGCCGCCTCCGTCACGCCAAGCCTGCGACACTCGGCCTCGACATAGGCCAGCATCATCAGGATCGCGGACCTATCCGTCCGCTGCTCGTCATGTTCAACACCAGGGATCATAGCATCCATGATCATCTCTCACCGCCAGGCCTGCTGACCACCATCGGAATTGTGAGGTCGGCGTAAGAGTCCTTTAACGCTGCAATGGCGGTAGCCGACAGGGTCATGACGCCGTGAGCACCCCGATTGACGCCGTTTTCACGACTTGCTCGCGCTGGGTCGCAAAATAGCGAAAATGCGCTGTCTTCCGTTAAAGTGCAGTCACGGCGCAAAGGCGAAAACGCCTCGCCTTTTTCACGTCAGCGTAGATGCAGGGGCTCGCCAGGCCAGACGATCGGGCGCAGCCGCAGCAGCGGTATGGACGCCAGCGTGATCGTCCCGTCGATGATCCCGACCGGCACCTCCACCTGCGGCGCGCCGCCGCCGTCGGGTACGCGGGCGACCATGCCGAGCACAGCGCCGGCGGTCATCGCGCTGCGTGGCGGGATCATGCCGATCGCGGCGAGGGTGGCGACCATCTCGGCAGGGCGTTCGACGGTCAGCAGGCCGTGGCCCTCGGGTTGCAGCGCGGCGTCAAGCCGCAGCACCATGCGCAGCTCGCCCGCCAGCGGCCCCCAGCGCAGCGCCACGGTGCGCAGGTCAAGCCTGCCGCCATTGTCGCGGAAGGTCTCGGCCCGTTCGCGGGGCGTCAGCGGCAGCGGCGATGGCGGCGGCCCGGTCAGCAGCGCATCGATCGAGGCGCTCTCCACATCCCGCCCGACATCGGCGAGTGCCGGAAAGGGCGGCAGCCGTACCTCGCGCGTGTCGAGCTGCAGGATGAGCGCAGGTTCGCCATTCTCGCTGCCGGGCGCCACCCGCGCCTGGACATGGGCGGCGGTCAGCGGCCCCTCGCGGGTTTCCGCCCGCAGCCCCTCGAGGGTGAACTCCATTCCCTGCGCCGGCGGCCCGCCGTCGAGCGCCACGTTCGCTTCCAGCCGCGCGGCGGTATAGGGCACCGAGATCATGCCGGCTCGGATGCGCTGCTGCCCCGACGCGGCCAGCACCAGGCGGTTCATCCGTGGTGGCGCGATGGTCAGGTCGACCTGTTGCGCCTCCCACACGAAGCCGCGCGGCATGGCCGCCGTCCAGCCGACGACGCGGACGCCCGGCACCGTCAGGCGCGCGGCGAAGGGCCATCCGGCACGCACCGGAAGGCCGTGTTCGACCTCCCAGCCGCGGGCGCGCTGCTGCGCCACCCAGTCGGAAAAACTGACCGTCATTGCGCCGGTCAGCCACACCCATCCGACGCCAAGCACCACGCCAGCCAGCAACACGGCGCCAAGCAGCGTCATCGCCACGCCACGCATGGCACGGCGGCGACCAAGCCGTCCCGGCATCTTGGCGCTTGTCATCGCGGACGGTATAGCGCCGCGCCCGCCGGGACGCGACCCGGCGCGGCGCGGAATGACCCGACATGCGCGATGACGACGCGACGCCCGACAGCCTCGATGCCGATGGCCATCTCTATGTATTCGCCTATGGCTCGTTGATCTGGCGGCCGGGCTTCGCGCATGCCTCGGCGCATGCGGCGCTGCTGCGCGGCTTTCATCGTCGCTTCTGCCTGTGGTCGCACCGCTACCGCGGCACGCCGGAACGGCCGGGGCTGGTGCTGGGCCTCGATCGCGGCGGGGCGTGCCGCGGCCTTGCCTACCGCGTGGCGGCGCCCGATGCGGCGGCGGTGCTCGCCTATCTGGATGACCGCGAACTGCCCGATGGCGCTGAGCAGGTCTACCATCGGCGGATGTTGCCGCTGCGGCTGTTGGAATCCGGGCGGATGGTGCGCGCGGTCGCTTATGTGGCGAACCGGGACTGCCGGCTTTACTGCGGTCGGCTGCCGGCGGAACAGGCGGCGGCGGCGATCGGCGCCGGGCATGGCGAGATGGGCGCCAACCGCGACTATCTCATGAATACGCTTTCACATTTGCGCCAGATGGGCGTGCGCGATGCCGGGTTGGACCGGATCGCCGGGTTGCTGACCCACTGATATCGCCGGCCCTGGTTACTGAGCTGTGGGACCGAGAGGGGCGTCGCCCCTCTCGCGCTCACCCCACCAAAGGCCTAAGGGCCTTTGAAAACCTCGACTTGGCGCCCGGCGCCGCGTTCAGGATCGGCACCAAAACCCGCCCTTACGCACGAAGCGCGCGCCGCTGCCACAACACGCGCTCTACGCCCGGTGCCAGAAGATGGCATTCCAAAGGGCACTGCCCTTTGGCGGGGTGGTTTGGAGGGGCGGCGCCCCTCCAACCTTCCCTCTCCGGTCATCAAATAGGGCCGTCGGTATGAACCCTCCCGACGAGAGGCGCCGCCGCACCCCTGGCACCCCGCCGCCATCGCCCCGATCCCGGTTTTCCCCGCTCGGTCTGGCCTTTTCATCCACAGTCAGGGCGATTGCCAAAAATTCGCGTTTTATTCAATCGCTTAACCCATATACCTGACCCGTGAGAGGAAGTTATCCCTGGCCTCTCTCCCCAGACTTATCCACATCCCCCTGGGGATCGTAGAGCCGCGCCGTCTCGGCCTCGATGGCTGCCTCCAACTGGGCCAGCAGCGTGGCGCGCGGCAGTCCGGCCGGCAGCGGCGGCAGGATCGAGACATGGATCACCCCCGGCGTTTTACGGAAGGCGCGTCGGCCCCAGACGCGGCCGCTGTCGGTCGCCACCGGCACCACGGTCGCGCCGCTCGCCGCGGCCATGGCGGCGACGCCGGGCTGGTAGGCGACGCGTTCGCCCGGCGCGGTGCGCGTGCCCTCGGGGAAGATCACCACGGGCCGGCCCTCGGCGAGGCGTGCCTTGGTCTCGCGCACCAGGGTGCGCATCGCCGCGGCGCCGGCGGTGCGGTCCACCGAGAGCTGGCCGCAATGGCGCGCCAGCCAGCCCCAGCCCGGGATATCCAGCAGCTCCTTTTTTGCGACATAGACGCTGGTGGGCACCAGCTTGAGCCAGACCATCGTATCGAAGGCCGATTGGTGCTTGGCGGCGATGATCACCCCGCCGGGCGGCAGGTTCTCCATCCCCGTCACCTCGAGCCGGATGCCGCAGATCACCCGCAGCCCGGCGATCATGGCGGTGGCCCAGAAAACGATGAAGCGCGTCAGCAGCGGTGGCGGGAAGGCCAGCATCGGCACGCCGATGATGATGGTCAGCGCGGTGCCGCCGATGAAGTAGATGTTGAACAGCAGCGAACGCAGGGCATTCATGGGTCGCGCATCTCTCGCCTGAGGCTTGCCAGCGCCGACAATCCGGCGCGCGCCAGCACGTAGCGCCCGTATTCGCCAAACAGAAGCGCCCAGACGGTCGGCCGCCACAACGCCCCCGGGTCACGCAGCGTGGCCGGCACCACGGCATGGGGCACCAGCTCGACCCCCGGCAGCGCGCGGCGCAATTCCAGCAGCGCGCGCGGCATATGGTAGCTCGCGGTGACCACGCGCAGGGAATGCACCCCTTCGGCGCGAGCCCAGGCGGCGGTTTCCACCGCATTGCCGCGCGTCGTCGCCGCCGCGCGGCCGATCGAGACGCGGCCGGCGAAGGCCGCCGGGTCATGGCCGGCCGCGGCGGCGATGCCGGCCAGCCCGGCCTCGGGATGCGCCCCCGAGATCAGTAGCCGCGGCGCCAGGTTCTCCGACAGCAAGCGCAGCCCGGTGGCGACGCGGTCGCTGCCGCCGGTCAGCACCACGATGCCGTCGGTCTCGCCCATCGGCGGGTCGGGTGGGTCCAGGCTGCGCCCCAGGAAGTCCAGGAATCCGGCCAGGAAGCCGGCCGCCACGACCAGAGCCGCGAGCATCGCCAGGGACGGCCGGCGCCGAGTCCGAGGCGGTGTGGCAGCCGGGGCTTCGCCCTCCGCCTCGGTCATGAGCGACCCCCTCGGGTCACGGCAGCCGTCGCAGCCACCGCCGCACCGTCGCCTGCGTCGCCACCCAGGCCACGATCGCGGCGGCCACCGGCAACAGCGCGAGGTCGAGCCAGGGCAGCGCCTGCCATGATGCTTCCCCGGCCAGCGGCCCGGCCAGCGTGGTGAGCCCAGCGAGCGCCGGCACCGCGAGCATCGTGCCGACCGCAGCACCCACTGCGGCGAGATGCGCCGCGCGGCGGGCGAAGCGCCCGGCCACATCGGCATCCGTCGCGCCCAGCCCGTGCAGTACCAGCACCGCGTCGCGCCGCGCGGAAAGGCCGGCGCGCACCGCCACGCCGACCACCGCCGCCGCCACCGCGGCTACCAGCGCGAGTACCGCCAGCGCCAGCCCCTGCACCGCGCGCGCCAGCGCCGCGAGATGCGCGACCCAGACGCCGTGCGCCTCGGTCACCGCGCCGGGCACCTCGGCGGCCACGCGGTCGCCGATCAGCGCCGCATCGGCCGACAGGTTCGCCAGCCGCAGCTCGATCACGCCGGGCAGCGGCAGGCCTTCCACCCCGCCCAGCCAGGGGCGCAGCAATTCGGCCATGCGCGCGGGGTCCACCACTTGGGCATGGGCGACCTCGGGCAGGTCGCGCAACGCGGCGAGGGCGCGGTCCATGCGGTCGGCCGTCGGTTGCGGCACCTGCACGGTGACGGCGGCCTGGGCACCTTCCCGCCAGCGTTCGGCGAGCTGGTCCGCCCCCGACCGGCCGGCCAGGGCGAGCGCCGCCAGAAGCGCCATGGCGGCGACCAGGCCGATCAGCAGGCGGTCCGCCATCGCCCGGCGCAGGCCGAGCGGGTCGCGCGCCAGGCGGCGCCGCGGTTCAGCCATCGGCCACCAGCCGGCCGCCTTCGAGCGTGAGCATGCGCGCCGGGTGGCGGTTGGGCAGGTCCTCGGAATGGGTGGCGACCACCACGGTGGTGCCCTGGCGGTTCATTTCCGCCAGTAGCGCGAGGGTGCGCCGCGCCTGACGGGCATCGAGCTCGGAGGTCGGCTCGTCGGCCACCAGCAGGGTCGGGCGGGTGACCACGGCGCGCGCGATCACCAGCCGCTGCTGCTCGCCGCCGGAGAGTTCCTCCGGCCGCCGCGCCTCCTTGCCGTCCAGCCCGATCCAGTCGAGCAGGTCGGCGACATCGACGCGGATGGTTGATTCCGCGACGCCGGCGAGGCGCAGCGGCAGCGCCACATTGTCCCAGGCGGACAGGTGCGACAGCAGGCGGAATTCCTGGTGCACTGTGCCGATGCGCCGGCGCAGCGGCGCCAGGTCGCGCCGCCGCGCCCGCGAGATCGGGACGCCGAGCAGCTCGACCTCGCCCTCGGTCGGGCGCAGCGCCGCCTGCATGAGCCGCAGCACCGAGGACTTACCGGCCCCCGACGGCCCGAGGATCCAGGTGAAGGAGCCCTCGCCAAGGGTGAAGGACAGGTCGCGCAGCACCGCGGGACCAAGCCGTCCGCGCAGATCGGGATAGGCGAGGGCCACACGGCTGAATCGCACCATGGCCCTGTTGTGCCCGTGTGGAGCCCGATGCTCAACCGCTGCTTGCGGCGCGGCGGGCGCCGGTCGAGGATGGTAACGACATGCGCATCGCCTGCCCTTCCTGCGCCGCCACCTACGACGTGCCCGACCGGCTGCTCGCCGGGCCGGCGCGCACGCTGCGCTGTTCGCGCTGCGGGACGGAGTTCCCGCTGCCGACGGTCGAGGCCGAAGCGCCGCCCGCCAGCCCGCCGGAGCCGGCGCCACCCGTCGCGGCGGCCGTGCCGGAGCCGCCCGCGGAAGCAATGCCGGCGCCGGCGCCACGGCCCGAGCCACTCGCGCCGCGGCGGCCGGCCATGGAGGCCGCCGAAGCGCCGTCGCCCGCGCTGCTGCGCGCCTGGGTGGCGTCGATCGTGGTGGTGGCGGCGGCCGTCGTCTCGCTGCTCGTGTTCCACGCGAAGGTGATGGAGGTCTGGCCGGCGAGCACGCGGCTGTTCGCGGCATTGGGGCTGGCGTAAGGCCGGAGGGGCGCCGCCCCTCCGGACCACCCCGCCAGGAAACTCATTTTCCTGGACCTTCGGGCGATTTCTGCGAAATCGACGAGGCTGGGGCGCTCAGCCTGATGCCCGTTTGCCGCGACCCTGCAGCCACGCCACCACCAGCAGCAGGACCACCGACAGGGCCACCAGCATCGCCGATGCCGCCGCGGTGGTCAGGCTGATCGATTCGTTCAGGCCGGCGAACATCTGTCGCGGCAAGGTCCGCTGCGCCGGGCCGGCGATGAACAGCGCGATCACCACCTCATCGAGCGAGGTCGCGAAGGCGAACACCGCGCCGGCCGCCACGCCGGGCGTGATCTGCGGCAGGCACACCCGGAAGAAGGCGCGCAGCGGCCCCGCCCCGCAGGCCGCGGCGGCGCGCAGCTGCACCGGGTCGAAGCCCTCCAGCGCCGCCAGCACCGTCACCACCACGAAGGGCGCGCCGAGTGCTGCATGGGCGATGATCATGCCGGTATAGGTCGCCACCAGGCCGATCGGCCCGAAGGCCAGCAGCAGCGCGACGGCGATGACGATCACCGGCACCACCATCGGCGCCAGCACCACGCCCATCGCCACGGCGCGGGCCGCACCCTTCATGCGCCACAGGCCGAAGGCGGCCGGCGTGCCGAGCAGCGTCGCCAGTCCGGCCGCGGCGCTGCCGATGATCAGCGAATTCCACAGCGTCGGCAGCCAGAAATCCGAGCTGAAGAAGTCCTGGTACCAGCGCAGCGAAAGCCCCGGCAGAGGGTAGAACAGGAAGGAGCCGGCCGAGAATGACAGCGGCAGGATGGCGACGATCGGTGCGACGAGGAACAGCGCCACCAGCACGCCCGCAACCCACAGCAGCCCGCGCGCCATCACGCCGCTCCCGGCCGGCGGAAGCCCGCCAGCCTGCCATACAGCGCGACGCACAGACCGACCGCGACCAGCAGCAGCATCGACAGCGCTGCCGCCAGGCCCCAGTTCACGCTGCGCGTCGCGTAGAAGCCGACGAACCAGGCCAGCATCTGGTCATTCGGCCCGCCCAGCAGCGCCGGCGTCACGTAGAAGCCGAGCGCCTGGATGAACACCAGGATGCAGCCCGCCCCGATGCCCGGCAGGCACAGCGGCAGCGTCACGCGCAGGAACACCCGCCAGGGCGCCGCGCCGAGCGAGGCCGCCGCGCGCGGCAGTCTCGGGTCCAGCGCGCGGAAGGCGGCGACCAGCGGCAGCACCATGAAGGGCAGCAGGATATGGACCATCGCCAGCACCACGGCGAAGCGGTTCATGATCAGTGGCAGCGGCGTGCCCGGCACGCCGAGCGCCTCCAGCGCGGCATTCACGATGCCCTCCCGCTGCAGCAGCACCATCCACGCCGCGGTGCGCACGATCAGCGAAATCCAGAAGGGCAGCATCACCGCGGCCAGCAGGGCGGTGGCCTTCCACCCCTGCGCGGTGGCGATCAGCCAGGCAATCGGCCAGCCGAGCAGCAGGCAGCAGGCGGTCACCGTCAGGCTGATCCACAGGCTGCGCAGCAGCACGGCGCGGAACACCGCCTGGTTGTCCGGCACCGGGGCGATATGCCCGGCTGCGTCCTGCCGCAGGTCGAGCGCTGTCAGCACATGGAAGGAGGAGAGTGGGCCGCCGGCACGGTGGATAGCGCCCCAGGTCTCGGGGGCGCGCCACTCCTCGCTGATGACGAGCAGCGTGTCGCGGGCGCTGCCTTCGAAGGGGGCGGCGATGCGCCGCGTGGTCATTGGCAGCAGGCCGCGAAAGCCGGGATAGTCGGCATTGAGGCGGGCGGCGGCGCGGGGGATGGAACCGGCGCCGGTTTCGCGGTCGCGTTCGCGCGCCGCGCGCAAGTCGGCGACCAGGGCGGCGAAGGCGGCTTCGTCCGGGGTGGATTGGCCGTTCCAGTCGGCGAGGGCGGCGACGGTGCGGGGCAGCACCTCGGCGACCTCGGTGTCGGTCACGCCCCGCCAGAGGAAGGCGCCGATCGGGGCGATGAAGGTGACGAGCAGGAACAGCAGCAGCGGCGCGGTGAGCAGCGCGGGGCGGTTCATGGCGCGGTGAAACCGGAGCGGGCTTTGCCCTCTCCCGATCTCCCCATCCACGGGTATCCATTGATGTTGCGCAGCAACGCCAATGAGAGCCCTCGGCCTAAGGGCCTCTGGACACCTTGAATTGGTGTGGGGCTCGACGGTCGTGCCAAGACGGTATTGTCGCGCCGGGCACAATACCGGGGATGCTCCCCGGTACCGGGCAGGGTGGACGTTTGACTGTTGCGCGCCCCCATTGCCCAACACCAAGTATCGGTTTCCAAAGGCCTCGGGCCTTTGGTGGGGTGGCTTGGAGGGGCAAAGCCCCTCCAATCGGCGCGCCTATAGAGCGGCGCCCCTCCAACCTTCCGCCGCACCCTCAGCGCGACACCCAGGTGTTGAACCGCTGCGTCAGCCGGTCGAGGTTGTCGAGCCAGAATGTGTCGCTCAGTTGCAACGCGGTGGCGATGTTCGCCGGTGCCGTCGGCAGGTTCGCCAGCAATGCGGGCGGCAGCCCATCATTCGCGCCCTTCGCGGTCACGCCGTAGGGGATTTTCGGCGGCAGCCCGGCCTGCACCGAGGGCTGGCCGACGAATTTCAGGAATTCCAGCGCGCGCGCCTTGTTGGGGCTGCCCTTCATGATCACCCAGGAATCCAGAGTGAAGATGTTGTTGGTCCAGACGATCGCAAAGTTGCGCCCATCGGTCGCATTGGCCGCCGAGATGCGGCCGTTGTAGGCAACGGTCATGGTCACCTCGCCGGCGGCGAGCCATTGCGGCGGCTGCGAGCCGCGTTCGAACCAGGCAATGTCCGCCTTGATGCTGTCGAGCTTGCGGAAGGCGCGGTCCACGCCGGCCGGTGTGCCGAGCAAGGCATAGACCTCGCCCGGGGCGACGCCATCGGCCATCAGCGCCATTTCCAGCGTGGTCTTGGGGCCCTTGCGCATGCCGCGCTTGCCAGGAAAGCGCGCGGTGTCGAAGAAATCTGCCCAGTTCGTCGGCCCGGTTGCCAGGCGGGCGCGGTCATAGGCCATGATGAAGGAATACAGGATGGCGCCGACGCCGAAATCGTTGACCGCCTCGGGGATATAGGCGGCACGGCCGCCGATCGCGTCCCAGTCGAGCTTCTCGAACAGGCCTTCGTCGCCGCCAATCAGCAATTCCTCGGATTCGACCTGCACCACGTCCCAGGTATTGGCACCGGAGGCGATGCGCGAACGCAGCACGCCGATGCCGCCATCCCAGGTTTCCTCGAGCAGGCGCGAACGCGTGGCCTGCTGGAAGGGGCGGAAATAGACCTCGCGCTGCGCGTCCTGATAGGCGCCACCCCAGGAGACGACGGTGAGGTCGCGGCCCTGGGCGCGCGCGACACTCGGCAGAACGCTGGCGGCCAGCGCCCCCTTAAGGACGGTACGGCGATTCATGGCGGTCGTCTCCTTCACCCAGGGCAGGCGTGAAGCCTAGTGCGGGACGGGTCACCGCGAAATAACCGAAAGCCCCGAATCATGGCCAAATGCCCTCGCCGTCGACGTGTGATCGCTTCCGGCGCAAGTATTCGTGCCGTGATGCATCACCCGGCGGCGCGAAAGGCGAAGGCGGCCCCCTCCGGCCAGGCGATCGCCGCCGGGCCGCCCGGTTCGGGCAAGGCGCCGACCCCGGCGGGGCGCTTGGCCAGGATCTCCCCGCCATCGCCCAGGCTCAGCCGCAGCCGGACATGGTCGCCGAGGAAGATCGCTTCCTGCAGAACGGCCGGCAGCGCGCCCTCGCCGAGGTCGCTCGCCGTCACCCCGGCCACCGCGACCCGTTCGGGGCGGATCGCGACCAGGCAGGGCTGGCCGGCCGCGCCGCAATCCACCGCCTGGGCCGCGACGACGGGGCCGCAGGCCAGGCGCACGGTGCAGTCTTCGCCGTCGCGCGCCTCGATGGTGCCGGGCAGCAGGTTGTTCTCGCCGACGAAGCCGGCGACGAAGGCATCGGCCGGGCGGTCATACAGCCGCTTCGGGTCGGCGAGCTGGCGGATGCGGCCGCCCTCGAACACGGCGATGCGGTCCGACAGGGTCAGCGCCTCGGCCTGGTCGTGCGTGACGTACATCATCGTCACGCCGAGCCGTTGGTGGATGTGGCGGATCTCGAGCTGCATCTCCTCGCGCAGCGCCTTGTCGAGTGCGCCGAGCGGTTCGTCCAGCAGCACGATCGGCGGTTCGAAGACCAGGGCGCGGGCCAGGGCGACGCGCTGCTGCTGGCCGCCGGAAAGCTGCACCGGGCGGCGGTCGGCGTAGCCTTCCAGTCGCACCATGCCGAGCGCCTTCAGCACGCGCGCCTCGCGTTCCGCCCGGCCGACGCCGCGCACGGAGAGCGGGAAGCCGACATTCTCCGCCACGCTCATATGCGGGAACAGCGCGTAGGATTGGAACACCACGCCGATGCCGCGCCTGTGCGGGGCGGTATGCGCGATATCGCGGCCTTCGAGCAGGATGCGCCCCGCACTCGGCATCTCGAAGCCAGCCAGCATCATGAGCGTGGTGGTCTTGCCCGAGCCCGAGGGGCCGAGCAGCGTCATCAATTCCCCGCGCGCGATCTCAAGGTCGAGCCCGACCACCGCGGCGGCGGCGGCGCCGCCATAGGTCTTTCGAACGCCCTCGAAGCGCACCAGCGTATCGGCCATGGCCTTGCATCCGGCGCCGGGGGCGGCTTGTCAACGGCCGGGTGCGACGGTAACGCCGCTGGCGGCCACGGGGTGGGGCAACCGCCCTGGCCTGTCGTCGTCACGACCACCCTGCACCCGTGCGGACGCATCGTTCCGCGCGGTACCGGCCCCACGGGAGCGAATGCCATGAGCGAGACCGCTGAACCCACCCTGATCGCTGCGCGGGAGGGTCTCGCCGGCACCCTGCTGATGAACCGGCCCAAGGCACTGAACGCCCTGACGCTGGAGATGATCCGCGCCTTCGCCCAGGCGATCGACGCGTGGAAGGACGACGCTTCGGTCAAGCTGGTAGTGCTCGAAGGGGCCGGCGGGCGCGCCTTCTGCGCCGGCGGGGACGTGCGCGCGGTGCGTGAGGCGGCGATCGCCGGCGATGCCGCTTCGGTGGAAGCATTCTTTTCCGAGGAATATGCCGTCAACACCGGCATCGCCACCTTCCCCAAGCCCTGGGTCAGCCTGATCGACGGCGTTTGCATGGGCGGCGGGATCGGCGTCGCGGTGCATAACGGCCCGGTCATCGTCACCGAGCATGCGCTGGTCGCGATGCCGGAGACGGCGATCGCGCTGTTCCCGGATGTCGGCACCTCCTACGTGTTGCCGCGGCTGCCGGGTGCGGTGGGCACCTGGCTGGCGCTGACCGGGGCGCGGCTGACCGGGGCGGATTCGGTGCATGCGGGCCTGGCCACGCATTTCGTGCCGCGCGAGAGCCTTGCCGCGTTGCGCGCCGCCCTGGTGACCGAAGGTACCGATGCCGTGGCGCGCTTCGCCGCGACACCACCCGAGGCGTCCTTCGCGCCGCATCGCGAGGCGATCGACCGCTGCTTCGGCCGAGACAGCATCGCCGGGATCATTGCCGCGCTGGACGCCGAAGGCACCGACTGGGCGGCAGCTCAGTCGAAAATCCTGCGGCGGATGTCGCCGACCTCGCTGTGCGTGTCGCTGGAGTTGCTGCGCCGTGGCGCGCGGCAGGACCTCGCGGGGTGCTTGGCGACGGAACTGGCGCTGACGCGCGTGGTGGTGAACGTGCATCCGGACTTCGCCGAGGGCGTGCGGTCGGTGCTGGTGGACAAGGACGGCGCGCCGAAGTGGCAGCCGGCGAAGGTCGAGGATGTGGACCCGGCGGCGATCCAGGCGATGTTCGGCGCGTGAATACGGAGGGGCGCCGCCCCTCCAAACCACCCCGCCAAAGTGCAGTGCACTTTGGAATGCCGTCTTCTGGCACTGGGCGTGGAACGTATGCTGTCGTTGCGGCACGTGCTTCGTGCGCAAGAGTGGGTTTCGCCGCCCCTGCAGACCGCTGCGCACCGCGCCAAGTCGAGGTTTCCAAAGGCCCTTAGGCCTTTGGTGAGGAGAGCCCGAGAGGGGCAACGCCCCTCTCGATCCCACCGACCAAGATCAGGGGCCGCTGGTATCAGGCCTTTGAAGGGGAGAGGTCCGGAGAGGGGCAGAGCCCCTCTCCGTGCGCCGCTCACCCGCGCTTGATGTTCCACGGATAGGGCGCGTTGCCCGGCACGAAGCCGGACAGCCCGCTGCGATACGCGGTGGCGATGAAGAACTGCCCGAGCGGCAGCACCGGCGCGTTCTCGAAGGATTCGCGCTGAATCAGTTCCGCCAGGCGCTTCTGTTCTTCCTCGGTCGAGGCCTGCAGCCACTGTGCCGCCGCCTCCTCGACGCGCGGGTTGGCGTACCAGCCGAACCAGCCGCGTTCGCCCTGCCCGCGCAGCGTCGCGTTCACCGCCGGATTGATGATGGAGACCGACGGCCACCAGGTGTGGAAGATCGACCAGCCACCGGCGTCCGGCGCAGCCTTGCTGGCGCGGCGCTGCACCACCGAGCCCCAATCCGTCTCGACCAGTTCGACGTTCATGCCGAGCCGGCGCAACAGGTCCGCCGTCACCTGGCCGAACGGCCCGATGGTCGGGAAGTCTGTCGGGTTGATGATGACGATCTTCTCGCCATTGTAGCCAGCAGTGCGGAGTTCGGCGCGGACCTTGTCGAGGTCGCGCGGTCCGCGCAGGAGGTCGTTGCCGGCGGTGCTCTCATAGCTCGTGCCGCAGGGCCACATGGACGGGCAGACGCGGAAGCCCGACGGGTCGTTACCGGTGACGCCGCGCAGGTAGTCCTCCTGGTTGATAGCGCCGAGCAAGGCGCGGCGGACCGCCGGCTTGTCGAAGGGCGCGTTCAGGCAGTTGAAGCGCGCGACGCCGATATAGCCGAGCCGGTTCAGCACCTCGACCTGCACGCCACGGGCGCGGCGCAGCAGCGGGGCGAGGTCGGCATTGACCTGTTCCCACCAGTCGATCTCATTGGCCTGCAGCGCCGCGGCGGCGGTCGCGCTGTCGGGCATGATGGTCCACTCGACGCGTTCCATGTGCGCGACCTTGCCACCGGCGGTGCGCGAGGGCGCTTCCTGCCGCGGCACGTAGCCGTCGAACTTCTGGTAGACCGCGCGGCTGCCGGAGACGTATTCGTCCTTCATGAAGCGATAGGGGCCGGAGCCGATCACCTCGGTCATCTGGCGGAACGGGTCGGTGCTCGCGATGCGTTCGGGCATCATGAAGGGCACGACGGCGGCGGGCTTCGCGAGGGCCTCGAGCAGCAGCGGAAATTTCGACTTCAGCCGGATGCGGATGGTGCGGTCATCGGCGGCTTCCCAGGCCTCGACCACGACGCCGAGTGATTGGCCGAAAGTGTCGCGCTTGCTCCAGCGCGACAGGCTCATGGCGCAGTCGCGTGCCGTGACCTTCTCGCCATCGTGCCACAGCAGGCCGTCGCGCAGCTTGATGAGCCAGGTGAGGCCGTCATCCGAGACGCTGTGGCTGTCGGCCATCTGCGGGCGGACCTTGAGGTCCTCGGTCATGCCGTAGAGGGTGTCGAACACCGTCCAGCCGTGGTTCTCCGTCACCGCGGCGGTGGTCCAGATCGGGTCGAGCGAGGTGAGGTTGGCCTGCGGCACGAAGCGCAGCACGCGCGAATTCGCCGATTGCGCGAGCGCCGGTGCCGCCAGCGTGGCAAAGCCGGCCGCAAGCAGGTCTCTGCGTTGCATGTTCGTCTATCCCTTTGTGGTCCCTGTCGCGGGCGGAGCATGGCACCGGGGTAGTGGGAAGGACAACCGGGGCGCGCGCGGAAGGTTGGAGGGGCGCCGCCCCTCCAAACCACCCCGCCAAAGTGCCGGGCACTTTGGAATGCCGGCCTTTGACGATGGGCGGGGCTGTCAGGAACGATACCGACTGGGGTTCCTGCGCGTGGGGCAGGATGTGCGGCGTTCACGACGAAGGCCTCGGGAGCAATCATTGGTGCGCATGCGGTGTGCGCGCCGGACCATCCCCTTCATCGATTTCGCAGAAATCGGGCGAAGGTGCAGGAAACTGAGTTTCCTGCCGGGGTGCTCGAGGGGCGGCGCCCCTCGACCTTCACTGAACGCGCAAACTGAGTTTCCTGCCGGGGTGTTCGAGGGGCAGCGCCCCTCGACCGTCCTGGCTACGCCGCGCGCACCGCGTCCGACAGGGCGCGCACCTGGTCGAGCACCTTGCGCACGGTGTCCGGCTTCGCGCGGCCCTGTTCGTCGAGCGTTGCCGCCAGCGTGTCGATCAGCGCCGAGGCCACCACCGCGCCGTCCGCGATGCGCGACGCCTCGGCGGCCTGTTGCGGCGTGCGCACGCCAAAGCCGATGGCGATCGGCAGGCTGGTGTGCTGGCGGATGCGCGGGATGGCGGCGGCCAGCGCTTCCGTCGTGGCGCTGCGCGTGCCGGTGATGCCGGTGATCGCGACGTAGTAGACGAAGCCCGATGTCGCCGCGAGCACGCGCGGCAGGCGCACGTCATCCGTCGTCGGCGCGATCAGGCGGATCAGGTCGAGGCCATTCGCCTTCGTCGAAGGCTCGATCTCATCGGCCTCCTCCGGCGGCACGTCCACCACGATCAGGCCGTCGACGCCGGAGGCGGAGGCATCGGTGCAGAAGCGCTCCACGCCGT
This sequence comes from Neoroseomonas lacus, assembly GCF_014644535.1. Taxonomy (GTDB): domain Bacteria; phylum Pseudomonadota; class Alphaproteobacteria; order Acetobacterales; family Acetobacteraceae; genus Neoroseomonas; species Neoroseomonas lacus. The sequence goes on along the minus strand of NZ_BMKW01000021.1, from coordinate 6,543 downwards.
AGGAGAGGATCGGGTTGTAGTAGCCCATCAGGATGACGGGCGTGGCGTCGTCCTCGCGCCGGAAGTCGCGCACCATGGCGAGCGTGCCGGCGAGTGTCGCGCCCGCCTTCAGCCCGCGCTGGCCGGCGCGCTGGACGGTCGGGCCATCGGCCATCGGGTCGGTGAAGGGCATGCCGATCTCGATGAGGTCCGCCCCCGCGCGGGGAAAGCCGCGCAGGATCGCCATGGAGGTGGCGGGGTCGGGATCGTAGGCTTCGAGGAAGGGAATGAAGGCCCCGCGCCCTTCCTTCTTCAGCGCCGCGAAGCGCGTGGCGATGCGGCTCACAGCTTTACCCCCAGATGCGCGGCGACGGTGAAGATGTCCTTGTCGCCACGGCCGCACATGTTCATCACGATGATCTTGTCCGCCGCCAGGCGCGGCGCGAGTTGCATGACGTAGGCCGCCGCATGGGCGGGTTCGAGCGCGGGGATGATGCCTTCGAGCTTCGAGCAGAGCTGGAAGGCGTCGAGCGCTTCCTGGTCGGTCGCATGCACGTAGTTCACGCGGCCGAGTTCATGCAGCCAGGAATGCTCCGGCCCGATGCCGGGATAATCGAGGCCGGCGCTGATCGAATGCGCCTCCTGGATCTGGCCGAATTCATCCTGCAGTAGGTAGGTGCGGTTGCCGTGCAGCACGCCGGGGCGGCCCTTGGTGAGCGAGGCCGCGTGCTGGTCGGTGTCGACGCCATGGCCGGCCGCCTCGACGCCGTACATCGAGACGGATTCGTCGTCGAGGAAGGGAAAGAACAGCCCCATCGCGTTCGAGCCGCCGCCGATCGCGGCGACCAGCGCATCGGGCAGGCGGCCTTCGGCGGCCATCATCTGCGCGCGGGTCTCCTCGCCGATGACGGATTGGAAGTCGCGCACCATGGCCGGGTAGGGGTGCGGCCCGGCGACGGTGCCGATGCAGTAATAGGTGTCGTGGACGTTGGCGACCCAGTAGCGCAGGGCCTCGTTCATCGCGTCCTTCAGCGTGGAGGCGCCGGAGGTCACGGGCACGACTTCGGCGCCGAGCAGCTTCATGCGGAACACGTTGGGCTGCTGGCGCTCCACATCGGTGGCGCCCATGAAGACGGTGCAGGGCAGGTCGAACAGCGCGCAGGCGGTGGCGGTGGCGACGCCATGCTGGCCGGCGCCGGTCTCGGCGATGATGCGCGTCTTGCCCATCTTCTTCGCGAGCAGGATCTGGCCGAGCACCGCGTTGATCTTGTGCGCGCCGGTGTGGTTCAGCTCGTCGCGCTTGAAATAGACCTTCGCACCATGGCCCGGCGCGGCGTTGGAGCGCAGGTGCTTCGTCAGGCGCTCGGCGTACCAGAGCGGCGAGGGGCGGCCGACATAGTCCTTCAGCAGGCGACGCCATTCGGCCTGGAAGGCAGCATCCTTCTTCGACGCCTCATAGGCGTGCTCGACCTCGAGGATCAGCGGCATCAGCGTCTCGGCGACGAAGCGGCCGCCGAACTGGCCGAAACGGCCGCGGGCGTCAGGACCCTGACGGTAGGAATTGGGCAGTGGCTTGTTCAAGACGGTCACTCGGCGTTCCCAGGAAGCGCCACGTTTAGCGGATCGGGTGGCGAGCGGCCATAGAGGGGCAGAGATGCGGCGCCGGAGATTGGTGTGCGGAGGCGCATAATCCTGGGCGGTGGAACCGAGAGGGGCTTTGCCCCTCCCGGGCCCTCCCCACCAAAGGCCTAAGGGCCTCTGGACACCTCGACTTGGTGTTGGGCCCGAGGGTCTGACCAAGGTGGTGATGGCGCGCGGGGCAAAGTGCCCGGGAGGCTGCTTGGCACCGGGCACGGCGGGCGTCTCGCTTCTGCGAAAAATGCCCACACAGCCCAATGCCAAGTATTGGTTTCCAAAGGCCTCGGGCCTTTGGTGGGGGAGGCCCGGAGGGGGCAAAGTCCTCTCCGGTTGTACCCTTCGCGTCTACCGAGCGACCCGGCCCTCTATCGCGGCCTGACGCTGACAACGTGCTGCTGCATATGCCCGGCCACCTCGCCCACCGCGCGCGTGCGCAGTGCCGCATCGCCCTGGGTTTCGGTGCCGAGCGTCCGGCACGCCTCGCGGCTCCGCACATAGGCTGCGACCGTCTGGTCATTCGCCCCGATGCGGAACAGCGACGCCCCCGACACGCCCGAGGCGCGTTCCCGCCACAGCCCGTCCGGCCCCTGCTGCCAGACGCAGCGGGTGATGTTCTCGCCCTGCGGGTCGGCGCGCACCGCGCCGGGCGGGTCGTCGAAGCCGTGGCGGGCGCCGCGATAGGTGTTGACCGTCACATTGCCGCCCGCCGCGCGCAGATAGGAGCCGAGGTCGTCGCAGGCCGGCTTCCCCGTGCGGTTGTCGCGGTCGCCGACGATGATGAGGATCGGCCGCCGCCCGGTGTCGCGATTGCCGACGCGGTAGGAGCATTCCGGCTGCACCGCCGCCACCGCCAGGAAGCGCGCCGCATTGGCCGGGCGCGACTGCAGCAGCCATTGATGCGCGGCGAGCACCGACCCGCCGCCGCCGCCCTCCCCGAAGCCGACCAGCCCGGCGCGGCGCGTGTCGATGCGCTGGTTCTCGGTCGCCTTGTCGAGCGCCGAGAGCGCATCCAGCGCGAAATCCATCGAGGTGAACCAGGCGCGCTGCCCGCTCGGCTGCGAGGGGTCGATGCTGCGCGGCCCGTAATGGTCGAGCACGATGACCGCCGCGCCAGCCCCCTTCAGCGCATCGACATAGGGCTGCAACTGCGCGTCGCGCTTGCCGCGCACGTCATGCGACAGGATGACGACGGGCACGCGCTCGGTGCCCGGCGGCATGTACAGCTCGGCGATCATCGGCTGGCCGCCGGCGCCGGTATAGGTGAAGGGGTCGGGCCGTGGACCGCCGCCGCCGCAGGCCGCGAGCAACAGGGCTAGGAACAGGGGCAGCGCGCGCATCGGGCGTTTCTCCTTCAGTCGGCGCCACGCTGCGGCGTCGGCCCCCGCCGCGTCAACGTCCCTTCGCGGAAGAAACGAAGGCGCGGATCAGGGCGGGGTCCTTCACGCCGCGCGCGCGCTCGACGCCGGAGGAGACATCGACGCCCGGCGCCTGGGCGGTACGGATGGCCTCGGCGACATTGCCCGGCGTGAGCCCGCCGGCCAGCAGCCAGGGCCTCGGGATGGCGTGCCCGGCCATCAGCCGCCATTCGAAGGGCTGCGCATTGCCGCCGGGCAGCGGCCCGCCGGGCGGCGGCTTGGCGTCGAACAGGAAGCGGTCGACCACCGGGGCGAAGGCCTCCACAGCGGCCAGGTCCTCCGGCGCGCCGATGCCCAGCGCCTTCATCACCGGCAGGCCGAAGCGGGCGCGGATGGCGGCGGCGCGGTCCGGCGTCTCCTCGCCATGAAGCTGGATCAGGCCGAGCGGTGCTTCGGCGAGGGTGGCGGCCAGTTGCTCGTCGGTCGGATCGACGAACAGACCGACGCGCACGGGCCCGCCGGCGTGGCGCGCCGACAGCGCACCAGCCTCGGCCGGTGTGACGGCGCGTGGGGAGGGCGGGAAGAAGACGAAGCCGATGAGATCCGCACCGGCCTCCACGGCGGCGTCCAGCGCCTCGGCATCGCGGATGCCGCAGATCTTCACCTCGACCGACATGGCTTCAGCCCGGCAGTGACGCGGCGATGGCCCGGGCGGCGGCGGCGGGGTCGGCGGCGCCGGTGATCGGCCGGCCGATCACGATCCAATCCGCCCCGGCCGCGACCGCCTCGGCCGGGGTCGCGGTGCGCGCCTGGTCGCCCACATCGCTGCCGGCCGGACGGACGCCGGGCACGACGAGCACCGGGTCGGGCCCGAGGTCGGCCCGGAGCATCGCCGCCTCATGCGGGCTGCACACCAGGCCATCGGCGCCGGCGGCCACCGCCATGCGGGCGAGGCGCAGCACCTGCCCGGCCGGGCTGTCGGCCACGCCGGTCGCGGCGAGCGCGGCGGCATCCATGCTGGTCAGCACGGTGACGGCGAGCAGGATGGGCCGATCGGCGCCGGCCTTCTCGGCCTGTTCGCGCGCGGCGGCGATCATCGCCGGGCCGCCGCCGGCATGCAGCGTCACCATTGCCGGCTTGAGCGGCAGCAGCGAGCGCAACGCGCCGGCCACGGTGTTGGGGATGTCGTGCAGCTTCACATCGAGGAAGACCGGGCGATGGCGCGACACGGCGGCCACCGCTGGCCCGCCGGCCGCGCAGAATAGCTCCAGCCCCACCTTCAGCAGCCCGCAATGCGGCGCCAGCACGCCCGCCAGCGCCTCGGCCCGGGCGAGGTCGCCGGCGTCGAGCGCGGGGATGATCCGCGCCGCCGCGCTGGCCGGCCGCGCGCTCACGAGCCCTGCCCGGCGAGGTGGTTGGCCGCTTCGGCACGTTCGCGGGCGCGGACGGTGTCCACCTCGCGCTGCAGCCCCTCGGCACGGCGGATCGCGGCGCGCGAGCGGCTGCGCTGCGGCATGCCCGAGACCCAGACGATGCCCGCGCCGGCCAGGAAGGCCAGCGCTGAGGCGGCGAGCACCGCCACCGAGAGCGGCGTCTGCCACACCAGGTCGAAGGGCCACAGGCGAAGGTCCACCGGCTGCCGGTTCGACAGCGCAAACAACACCACGAGCCCGGCGAACGGGATGAAGATGATCCAGCGCATGATCACGGCCTTTTCAGGCGGCGGAGGGCGCACGCACAGGCGCGCGCGGCGCCGCCGGCTTGTTGATCCGTTCCCGCAATTCCTTGCCCGGCTTGAAATAGGGCACGGATTTCGCGGTCACCGCGACCGATTCCCCGGTGCGCGGATTGCGTCCCGTACGCGGATCGCGCGTCTTGGTCGAGAAGGCGCCGAAGCCGCGCAGCTCCACCCGGTCCCCACGCGCGAGCGCGGTGGTGATCTCGGCGAAGATGGTGGCGACGATCAATTCCACATCCGGCAGCCGCAGATGCGGATTGGCCCCGGAGAGATGCGCAATCAACTCGGATTTCGTCATCCCAGGCCTTCCCATCGCGCGCCGGAACGGTGGCGCATCCTTGTCGGTTCAGCGCGAAGGCTGCCAAAGCGCGCGGGGGGCGTCAACGCCAAGCCATTCCGAAAAAAGGCTTTTCATCATCGATTCGGTCACGGATGAGAGCAGCCGCTCAGCCGTGCCGCGCGTCTCGACATCGCGCATCGGCAGCGACTCGGGCACCTGGCGCTCGGTGGCGAGCCAGGCGCGAGCCTCGCGTTCCCCGCCAATCGCGTCCACCAGCCCGGCAGCGAGCGCCTGGCGGCCGGTGAGGACGCGGCCATCGGCCAATTGGCGCACCCGGTCCGGTTCCATGTGGCGCGCTTGCGCGACCATCGCGACAAATTGCGCGTAAAGGTCGCCGATCACGCGGTTGAGTGCAGCGCGGCCTTCCTCGGTGAGAGGGCGGAACGGGCTCGGCTGGTCCTTGAGCGGGCCGGAGGCGACGACCTCCGGGCGCACCCCGAGCCGTTCCATCAAGGTCGAGACCTCGAAGCTCTGCAGCAACACGCCGATCGAGCCGGTGACGGTGGCGTCGCGGGCGAAGATCCGCTGCGCAGGCAGGGCGACCATGTAGCCGGCCGAGGCTGCCGTCGCACCCATCACCGCCACCACCGGCTTGCGTGCGGCGATGCGCGTCAGCGCGGTGTGCATCGCCTCGCCGCCCGCCATGGTGCCGCCGGGGCTGTCGATCGCGACCAGCACGGCACGCACACTGTCGTCGGTAGCGGCGCGGTCCAGCGCCTGGAGGATGCGGCGGTCCTCGGTGATCATGCCGGAGACCGGCAGGCGCAGTACATGCTGCGAGCCCGCCAGCCCCTCGGGCCCGCGCGACCCGGCGACGAAGGCGACGGCACCGAACACAGCGACGATGGCAAGGGCCCGCCACAGGGTCAGGCGGCGGCGCAGACGGCGGCGGTCGGCAAGGAGGTCGGGTTCGAGAGACATGGAACCCTCAATGGCGATGTGGGGGGGCGGGGGCAAGGGTTGCGTGCCACTTGGCGTCGCCGGCGTCAGGCCTTGCCGCAATGTCCGTCACCGCCCCGCACCCGTCGGCGACATCAGTCCAGTCGATGAGGCTTGCCGGGGGTGGCCGGCGCCGTGCCGACGCATGGCCCGGTGGCACGCCGCCCGGCGCCAGGTTCGTGGCCACAAGCGCCGTCCGTCGCCCAGGCGCTTCCACCTGACCGGGCGCGGCGCCGCCGTANGGCGCTGAGGTTCTGGCCCGCGGTGCCGAGCAGGTCCGCCACCGCGACGCGGCCCGTCGCACCCGTGCCGTCGACGTCCCACCACAGCCTGCCGACATCCGTCTCCTGGATGAACTGCCCGAAGGCCGCCGTGGCGAGGCCCGTGGTGTTGGAGACGAAGCGCCCCAGCGCCGCGAGGTCGGCACCGGCGAACAGCCCGCCACCGAACCCGGACGCGGCAATCACGATATCGTCGACCAGCACGGCGAAGTCGGTGATCGTGTCGGTGCCCTGGCTGGACGAGGTGAACACGAACTGGTCCGCCTCGGTGCC
>NZ_BMKW01000020.1 GCF_014644535.1 Neoroseomonas lacus | reverse complement strand
GGACGCGCATCGGCGTGCGCACCAGCGTCGCGTCCTTGCCATGGAGCGCCTATGCGGCGCAGCGCGGCAGTTTCGCGATGCATATCGTTGGCCTCGGCAATGCGACCTTTGACGCCACCTCGATGCTGGTGAATGTCCTCGGCACGCCGGATCGCGCGCGCAACATCGGTGCCGGGAACACCACCGGCTATGGCAACGCCGCGCTCGACAGCCTCGTGGCGCGCGCCACCGGCACCTTCGACGATGCCGCGCGGCAGGAGATGCTGCGCGAGGCCACGCGCCTAGCGATGACCGATGCTGCCATCATCCCGCTCTACCACCAGACCAACAGCTGGGCACTGCGCCGTGGCCTGGTCTACGAGCCGCGGCTGGACGAGCGTACGCTCGCCAAGGAAGTCCGGAGGGCCGGCCCGTGACAATGATGCCAGGCATGGGCTGCAGCACGATGGGAACGGACTTTCCGGGTACCGGCTGGGAGGATTTAGATCCAAAGGCGGCGGGCATCGATCCGGCCGCGCTGGCGCGGCTAACCGAAGCACTGCGCACGCTGACGACAACCTCCTTCATGATCGTATCGCGCGGTCGCGTTGCCTATCGCTACGGTGAGGTGTCGGAGGTCAGCTACCTCGCCTCGACACGCAAGAGCATCCTGTCGCTGCTCTACGGCCCGCACGTCGCCGCGGGCTGCATCGACCTGTCGCTGACGCTGGAACAGCTCGGCATCGACGATGTGAAGGGCCTGTTGCCGCAGGAAAGGCGGGCGACGATCCGCGACGTCCTGACCAGCCGCTCTGGCGTCTACTATCCCGCGGGCAGCCCGGGCGGCGACGACGAGGGTACGCCGCAACGCGGCACCTACGCGCCTGGCACGCGGTTCCATTACAACAACTGGGATTTCAACATCGCCGGCGCGATCTTCGAGCAGCTTACCGGCATCGCCGTGCATGACGCGTTGCGCGACCAGCTCGCCATCCCGCTCGGCTTCGAGGATTTCGACCGTGGTCGCCAGCGCATGCTGGGCTATCCCGACCGCTCGCGCTTCCTCGCTTACCACATGTTCCTCTCCGGTCGCGACATGGCGCGGGTGGGGCTGCTGACGCTGCGCGGCGGGCGCTGGAATGGGCAGCAGATCGTGCCGGAATCCTGGGTGCGGGAGAGCGTCGCGCCGCATGTCCGGCCGGAGGACATGCAAGGCCGCTTCGCCGATCGTGGACTGGGCTACGGTTACTATTGGTGGCTGCCAATGCAGTCCCAGGCGCCGGAATGGGAAGGTGCCTTCCTCGCTTCCGGCCACTACGGCCAGTTCATCCTGGGCTTGCCGCGGCTCGACCTGTTGATGGTGCATCGCCGGGCGATCAGCGACGATCGCGCGATGCGGCGCAATGCCGGCATCGATCTCGGCGACCTGCCTTCTGTCTCCAGCACGCAGATGGTGGAACTCGGCCAGGCCGTGCTGGATGCCAGGGCGTGAAGCCGCGCATCGCCTTCATAGCCACGGGGGGCACCATCGCGTCGCTGGGTCATGGGGCGCTGGACACCTACGACTATGCTTCCGCCGGCCATCCGCTGCTTGATGCAGCCGGCATCCTCGACCGCTTTCCCGAAGCGCAGACGGTCGCCGATGTCAGGCCGGTCGCCTTCAGCGCGGTGCCAAGCACCGGGCTACACTTCCCCACCTGGAAGTCACTGGTCGTGCTCTGCGACCAGCTCGTCGCTGATGATCCGGGCCTCGCCGGCATCGTCATCGGCCACGGCACGGCGACGCTCGAGGAAACCGCCTACGCGCTGCACCTGACGCTGAAAGTGGCCGTGCCGGTGGTGCTGGTTGGCTCGCAGCGGCCGGCTTCCGCCTTGTCCACGGATGCCGGCATCAACCTGGTGAACGCTCTGCGTGTCGTTGCAGAGCCGGCGTCGCGCGGGCTCGGCGTGCTGGTCGTGCTGAACGACGAGATCCATGCCGCCCGTGACGTCACCAAGACCTCGACCAACCGGTTGCAGACCTTCCGCGCGCCCGATTTCGGCGCGCTGGGCCATGCCGATGGCGATGCGATCACCTATTACCGGCGGCCACTCCGCCGCGGCGCGCCACAGACCGAGTTCGACATCCGTGGCCTCGAGGCGCTGCCGCGCGTCGATATCAGCTACGCCTATGCGGGCGCCGACGGCACGGCCGTGCGCGCCTTCCTGGAATCGGGCGCCGACGGCATCGTCTCGGCAGGCTTTGCACCGGGCTCCTGCGCGCCCGGCGAGCTCGAAGGGCTGAAGCACGCTGTCGCGAAGGGCGTCGTCGTGGTGCAGTCGAGCCGCGCCGGGTCCGGGCGCGTTCCGCGCACCACGAAGCTCGGGCAGCACGGCTTCGTCGGCGCCGACAATCTCAACCCACAGAAGGCGCGGATCCTGCTGTCGCTCGCGCTGTCGGTGACGCGCGACCCGGCACGGATCGCCGCGATCTTCTCGACATACTGACGCAGCGCGTATCCCGCGCCAGGAGAGGAGGAACCATGACCGATACACCAGCCGATTTCTCGGCCGAGGTCAGCGGCGCGTTGATGATGGCGAACCTCACCCGGATTGCCGGATGGGTGAAGCTCTCCGGAACGGCCGAGGAACTGGAGGGGCTGCGCTTCCTTGAAGAGCGGATGGCGAGCTATGGCTGGCGCACCGCGATCGAGATGCACGATGCCTATATCAGCCTGCCGAGTGCGGCGCGAGTGCTGGTGGATGGCGCGTCGATCAAGGCGATCACGCACTCCTTTTCATTGTCTTCTCCACGGGAGGGACTGTCGGCCGTGCCTGTGTACCTTGGTCATGGCACGGCCGAGGACTTCGCCGGCAAGGACCTGCGTGGCGCGCTGCTGCTGTTGGAAGGCATGGCGACACCACCGGTCGCGAAGCGCGCGACGCAGGCGGGCGCCGCCGGTCAGCTCCATATCAGCCATCACGAGCATATCCACGAGATGTGCATCTCGCCCGTCTGGGGCAATCCGTCCGGCGCCACCCGCAACGATCTCCCGCGCACCGTTGTGGGCAGCGTATCGCAGCAGGATGGTGCGGCGATCCGCGACGCGCTGGCCGCCGGCAAGCGCCCGGCGGTGACCCTGCATGCCGATGTGGATACCGGCTGGCGGAAGACGCCAATCCTGGTCTGCGATCTGGACGGGCCAGGCGGTGCGGCCGATCCGTTCGTGCTGCTCTCCGGCCATCACGACACCTGGTACCACGGCGTGATGGACAACGGCTCGGCGAATGCCGGTATGCTCGAGGTGGCGCGCCTCGTCGCGCAGCGTCACGGTGCTTGGCGCCGCGGCATGCGGGTGTGCTTCTGGTCGGGCCACAGCCATGGCCGATACTCGAGCTCCGCCTGGTACGCAGACGAGCATTGGGACGAGCTCGACCGTCGCTGCGTCGCTCATGTGAACGTCGACAGTCTCGGCGGCAAGGGTGCGACCGTGCTGGCCAACACCAAGAGCACGGCGGAACTTCGCCGTCTCGCTGCAGAAGCGGTTCAACGACATGCCGATCAGGTGCTGAAAGGCACGCGGCGCGGCCGCAATTCGGATGAGAGTTTCGTTGGCATTGGCATCCCGTCGATCTTTGGTTCGATCAGTGCACAGCCACACCAGCACGAGCAGGCGCGCAACGCGCTTGGCTGGTGGTGGCACACGCCGGGCGATCTGCTCGACAAGATCGACGAGGCCAATCTCGTCCGCGACACGCGCGTGCTGCTTCATGGATGTTGGACTCTGCTAAGCGAGCCGGTGGTGCCGCTGGATCACGGGGCCACCGCGGCGACGCTGGCGGCGGAGCTGGAGCAACTGACGCCATCGCTTGCTGAGCGCTTCGATCTAGCGCCGATCATCTCTGAGGTGGCGACGCTGCGCGCACTGGCGACGGCCATCGACGAGCGGCGGGACGCGTCGCCTGCCGCCGCGCTTCCCGCGGCGAACGCGGCGCTGATGCGCGCCTCCCGCGCACTGGTGCCGATCGACTGCGCCGAAGGTGACCGCTTCACCCACCCCGACGCGCTGCCGCTAGCCGCCTGGGCGCCGCTCCAGCCGCTGCGCGCGCTCGCGACGAGCACGCCGGGTTCGGCGGACGAGAAGTTCATCGCCGTGGACGCCGTCCGTGCGCGCAACCGCCTTGTCCATGCCTTGCGCGAAGCAACGGCTGCGCTGGATGAAGCGCGGCAGGCATTAGGCGGCTGACCCCCGGCGACCATCTCCAAGCGGAGCAGACCATGATCCATCGTCGATCTCTTATTCTCGGCAGCCTCGCTATGCCGGCCATCGCCAACGCCCAGCCCACGGGCCCGCTTCGCGTCGTCTGTCCCTGGGCTCCGGGTGGCACGACCGATGCCTATCTGCGCGGTGTCGCCCCGCTGCTCGGCGCTCGGCTCGGTCGCGACGTGGTGGTGGAGAACCGCGGCGGCGCCTCGGGTTCCGTTGCACTCGGGTGGTTGAAGAACCAGCGGCCGGATGGGTCGGTGATCTCGCTGGTGACGGATGCGGCGTTCCGTGTCGCGATCGTGCAGAACGTACCCTATGACGCGCTGCAGGATTTCGACTTCCTCGGCGGCATGGCCAACACTGTCAGCGGTTGGGCCGTACGCCGCGACAGCCCGATCACCTCTCTGGGTGACCTGGTGGAGCGTGCGCGCGCGAACCCGGAGGGCATCACCTATGCTGCCGGCGGCACGCCGGACAATCCGCCGCTTGGCATGCGGCTGCTCGAGCATCGCAGTGGCGTCAGCTTCCTGTTCGTGCCTTTCGCAGGCGGCAGCCAGATGGTGACAGCGGTGCTCGGTGGCACGGTGGATGTCGTCTTTGATTCCATGGGCACGTTGGCTGGGCCGGTGGAGGGCGACGCGCTGCGGCTGCTCGCCCTGGCGGCCGAGGAGCGCGCGAGCCGCTGGCCGGACAAGCCGACGGCTCGCGAATTGGGCTTCGATGCCGTGCATCCTCTGCATACCGGCTTCATTGCCCCGCGCGGCCTGCCGGTCGCAGTGAAGCAGCAGTTCGACCAAGCACTCCAGAGCGTGGCTGCGGACCCGGCACATGGCGTGCTGCTCCAGCGTCTTGCGCTCGTGCCCTGGGCGCGCGATGCAGCCGGCTATGAGGAGGCGATCCGTACGATGTTTCGCGAACTCCCGGTCCAGCTGCGCGAACTGGGCTTGCCTACCCGTTTGTGAGAGGCGGCTGGGCAACGCCGCGCTGCGGCTCGAAGGTGGGAGCGGCCAGCAGGCCGGGGTTGGTTTGATCTGCGCGAATTGAGTTGGCCGCCGATGCGGTGCCGGCCTGTCGCGCAGGCTACAGCCCTCTCGCCGGCCAGCAATCGATTGTCCTGCGTGAAGTCGTCACGCTCGCCGCCTTCGCCCGATTCAGCGTGGGGTGAGAAGCGCCGCTGGCTTCGCTACAACTCGCCTGCCAGGAGCGCGTCGAGATCCTGCCCCAGGCTCCGCCATTCCTCTGGCGTGAACGCCATCAGGCCGAAGGCGCGGCACATATACGCGCCTTCCGCCGCCAGCAGCGTGAGGCGCGCCCGGCGCCCCGCAGGGGTCGTCAGGTCGAGTTCTCCGAACCTGCCACGATACCAGTCCCTGAGGGTGGCAACATGCTGCTCCGTCTCGATGAGCGCAGCCATCATCCCGGCGGCGCGGGCATAGGCTTCGTCCGTCTGGTCGATCGTCGCGCGGAGATGGCCGCGCACGGCCTCGACCGGGCCGGGGGAGGCGCCGACCAGCGGGATAACCTGCGCGTCATACTCGGCCTGCCAGCGATCCATCAGCGCAGCGATCAGGTCGTTCTTCGTGCCGAAGGACGATTGGATGCCGCCCTTTGACACGCCGGCCGCCTTCGCCAGGGCCTCGATGGTCAATCCGCGGGGGCCGTCCCTGAGGAGGATGTCCTCCGCCAGGCCCAGCACCCGTTCGCGATCTATGACAGGGCGACGTCCCATTGAGCCTCCTTGATCTCGTTTAAATACGTCCGTATGTATTCTGCGCCTGCCCATGCTGTCCGGCAAGCTTTGCCTTCTCATCGCCCCTGTCCCGAGACCTGCCGCCATGCATCGTCGCGCCGCGCTACTCTTTCTCGCTCTCGCCGCCTGTGACGACCAAGCATCTCAGGGAGTGGCCGCGATGCCACCTGCGAAAGTGGGCGTCGTGGTCGCGCGGCTGCAGTCCACGCCCTTTGCGGTCGAATACGGCGGCCGCGTCACCGCAGTGCGCCAGACCGAGGTGCGCGCCCGCGTTGGCGGCATCCTCCTGGAACGGGCCTATACGGAGGGAAGCCTGGTCCAGGAAGGCGACGTGCTGTTCCGGATCGATCCCGCGCCCTACCAGGCGAATGTGGCGCTCGCCGAGGCGCAGGTGCAGGAAGCCGAAGCGATCGTGCAGCGCGCGCAGCGCGACCATCGCCGCGCCACCGAGCTTCTGCGTGCGGATGCTGGCAGCCAGAAGGCGCGCGACGACGCCGCGGCCGCGCTGGCGCAAGGCGAGGCGAGCCTCGCCGCGGCGCAGGCGCGCCTGGCGCGTGCGCGGCTGGACCTCGACTACACCACTGTGACGGCCCCCATCTCCGGCGTCACCAGCCTCGAGACCTTTCCCGAGGGCAGCCTGATCGGCACGGGCGAGAACAATTCGCTTCTGACGCGCATCACGCAGCTCGACCCGGTGCATGTCGCCTTCGCCTTCAACGGCGGCGCCCTGGCCGTCCTGTCGCAGCAGGGCGTGCGCGGCCTGCCCGCCAAGGTGCTGCTGGGCCCGGGACCGGAGGACGGCCCGGAAGGCGAAGTCAGCTTCACCGATGCGACCGTGGACCCGACCACGGGCATGGTCCGCGGCCGCGCGACTTTCGCGAATGCGGACAGACGCCTCATTCCGGGCCAGTTCGTGCGCATCCGCATCACCGGCGCGGCGCGGGACGTCATTCGCATCCCGCAGGCAGCCGTCCAGCAGGATGTTCAGGGGCTCTATGCCTATGTCGTCGGCCAGGACAGGAAAGCGGAGCGCCGTCCCATACGAACCGGCCGGATGATTGCGCGCGACTGGGTCATCGAGGAAGGGCTGCAGCCCGGCGACCGTGTCATCGCCGAAGGCGTCGTGAAGGTTGTCGAGGGCGCGCCTGTCGAGGTCCAGGAAGCGGCGCCATGAGCCCGCGCTTCTTCGTCGACCGGCCGGTCCTGGCCGGCGTGTTGTCGATCGTCATCGTCCTGGCCGGATTGCTGGCGATGCGCGTGCTTCTCGTCGCGCAATACCCGCAGATCGTGCCGCCGCAGGTCGTCGTCTCCGCGACCTATGCCGGGGCCGACGCGGCGTCTGTGGCGCAGACCGTGGCGGCGCCGCTCGAACGCGCCATCAACGGGGTGGATGGGCTGCTCTACACGCAATCCGTCAACACGGATGGCGCGCTCACGCTCACCGTCAGCTTCCAGATCGGCACCGATCCGGACCAGGCGACGATCAATGTCAGCAATCGCGTGCAGAGTGTGCTCGCCACCCTGCCGAGCGAGGTCCAGCGCGTCGGCGTGACCGTGTCGAAGCAATCCAGCGCCTTCCTCGCGGTGGTTTCGCTGACGGCCGCGACGGATCGCTTCGATGAGGTCTTCCTGAGCAACTACGCCCTGCGGAACGTCATCGACGAGATCAAGCGCGTTCCCGGCGTGGGCAATGCCGCCCTGTTCGGCCAGCAGGAATACGCGATGCGCGTCTGGCTGAATCCCGAAAAGCTCGCGCAATTCTCCCTGACGGCATCGGATGTGGCGGCTGCCATTCGCGAGCAGAACAAGCAATTCGCGGCGGGGCAGATCAATGCCGCGCCGACCGCCGGCGGCGGCGCCTACACCTATGCGATGACGACGCAGGGGCGGCTGCCGGATGCGGCGGCGTTCGGCAACATCATCCTTCAGGCGCGCGAGGATGGAGCGACCCTGCGGCTGCGTGACGTCGCCCGCGTCGAGCTCGGCGCCCAGCAGTATGATTTCGTGGGAACCCAGGACGGCCGGCCGAGCGCGCCGTTCGGCGTCTTTCTCCAGCCCGGCGCGAATGCGCTGCAGACGATGGCCGCCGTGACCGCACGGATGAACGAACTGGCGGCCTCCATGCCTCAGGGGATGATCTACTCCGTCCCCTACAACACGACGACCTTCGTCCGCGTGTCGATCGAGCAGGTCATCTACACCTTCGTCGAGGCACTCATCCTCGTCGTCGCGGTCGTCTTCCTGTTCCTGCAGAACTGGCGCGCGACCGTCATCCCGCTGATCGCCATCCCGGTGTCGATCATCGGCACCTTCGCCGGCATGTATGTCCTTGGCTTCAGCATCAACATGCTGACGCTGTTCGGCATGATCCTCGCGATCGGCATCGTGGTGGATGATGCGATCGTCGTGGTGGAGAATGTCGAGCGCCTGATGGCCGAGGAAGGATTGTCGCCGCGCGACGCCTCCATCAAGGCGATGCAGGAGGTGACGGGGCCGGTCATCGCCATCGTGCTGGTGCTGTGCGCCGTCTTCATTCCCGTTGGCTTTCTCGGCGGGCTGAGCGGCGAGCTCTACAAGCAGTTCGCCATCACGATTTCCGTCTCGGTCGCACTGTCGGGCTTTGTCGCGCTGACGCTGACCCCCGCCTTGTGCGCGAGCATGCTGAAGGCCGGTCACCGCAACAGGCCGCTGCTGCCCTTCCGCATCTTCAACCGCGGCTTCGACGCCGTGACGCGCGGCTACACCACCGGTGTGCGCTTTTTCCTGCGCCGCAGCCTGCTGGGCCTGCTGTGCCTCGCCATGGTGTGCGTCCTGACGGTGGCCCTGTTCCGGCAAGTGCCGGGCGGCCTGGTACCGGAGGAAGACCAGGGCAGCCTGTTCGTCGTCTGGAACATGCCGCCGGCGACGGCGCTGGATGTCACGGCAGCCTCCGGGGCGGAGGTCGAACGGATATTGCTGGCCCATCCGAGTGTCATGACGGTCACCTCCTTCGCGGGCTTCAACCTACTGTCCAACGCACCCAGCACCAGCGCCGGGGCCGCCTTCATCGAGTTGCGGGACTGGTCCGAACGGACCGGGCCCGACCAGGATGCCCGTGTCCTGGCGAATGGCTTGTTCGCCGCGCTGTCGGAGGTACGGAATGCCATCGTCCTCGCCTTCAACCCACCCGCCATCGATGGCCTCGGCAATGTCGGCGGCTTCGAGATGCGGGTACTTGATCGTGCCGGTCTGGGCCGGGAGGCGCTGGCCGAGGGCGCCCGAGCGCTGGTGCAGGCCGCAGCGCAGCGCCCCGAACTCGCCGGCGTGAGCACGACCCTGCAGACGAATGTGCCGCGCTATCGCCTGGACATCGACCGTGACGCCGCCAAGGCCCGGGGTGTCGCCTTGTCGTCGCTGTTCGAAGCCGTGCAAAGCACCTTCAGCAGCCTGTACGTGAACGACTTCTCCCTGATGGGCCGCAACTACCGGGTCAACCTCCAGGCCGATGCCGATTATCGGCGCGATCCGACTGATCTCGACCGCGTCTTCATCCGCGCATCCAACGGCCAGATGGTGCCGGCCAGCGCCATGCTGACGCTGACCCGCGTGGTGGGCAGCGACCTGGTCGAGCACTTCAACGGATTCCCGGCAGCCACGATCAACGGATCCGCGGCACCGGGCTATTCCTCCGGACAGGCGCTTGCAGCCATGCAGGAACTGGCCGCCGCGACATTGCCGCGCGGCCTTCGCATCGCCTGGACGGGCGCCGCCTATCAGGAGCTCGCTGGCGGCAATGCGGGTGCCTTGGCGGTGGGCTTCGGCATCCTGATGGTGTTCCTGATCCTGGCCGCCCAGTATGGGCGGTGGACAATGCCGATCGCCGTGCTGCTCGCCGTGCCGTTCGGATTGCTGGGCGCCCTGGCGGCGGTGTGGCTGCGCGGGCTCAGCAACGATATCTACTTCCAGGTCGGGTTGATCACCCTTGTCGGGTTGGCTGCGAAGAACGCGATCCTGATCGTGGAGTTCGCGGCGCAGCAGCGCCGGGGGGGCAAATCCGCCGCCGACGCTGCGCTGGAGGCCGCCAGGCTGCGCTTCCGGCCGATCATCATGACGTCGATGGCTTTCATCCTCGGCTGCCTTCCTCTGGCGCTCAGCACAGGGGCCGGGTCCGGCAGCCGGGTGTCGATCGGCACGGCGGTGGTGGGCGGGATGCTCCCGCGACCTTCCTGGCGATCTTCCGGATCCCCCTGTTCTATCGGGTGTTTGCCGGCCGCGCTCAACCCGAGCGGGACCAGGACGCGGTCCTGCGGACCGGCCGTCGCGGCCGCCAGGAGGTCGTCGTTCGCCGGGCGTGAGGTCCCGAGGCGCGCCGATGGCGTCCACGCGGTCCCGGAGCGCCTCGTGGCGGCTGCGCCGTGCGGACTGTCCGTTGTGGCCGACATGATGTTCCTTTGACTGTGAACGGTCTGCTGAGTGATCAGGCGCCATCGCCGTTGCCGGGCGGAGCGCCAAGAAGCAGGGCGACGAAGGCCGCCGCGCCGATCAGCAACGCGCCGGCGAGCCAGGACCATGCGGCGACCTTGTTCTCGGACCCGGTCCCAAGACCGAGGCCAAGCGAACCGATGAAGGCCCATCCCATTCCGGCCATGAAGCCGATGAGCACGACGGTGCCCGGGTCCAGACGCCGCGCTGCTTCGCGCAGCTTCCGCCAGGCGCCGGCGGTGCGCCGCCAAGCCAGACCGCGGGCGGTCATCTCCGTCGCTTGCGTTTCGAATCCTGGTCCGCGCATTGCGGCGCCGGCAGACATGACCGCCGCTCCTTGGTTACTTACCCACTATTCGGGGGCCAGCGGAGGTTGCGTCCCCGACGCGTAAAGACGCCATTTGAAAGGGCCCGATGGCGCATAAAGGCGCCGTAAAGTCGGCACCCGGGCGTCGGCGCGTTTATGCGCTCTTTATGCCGTGCCCCCGGATCTCACATCGATCCTTTGCGCGGCCATCCGCTACGCCCTCTGCTCGGACCCGTCCTTTCTCGCTGGGGTAGCCCATGATCGACATTTTCCTGCTGGCGCTCGGCGTCGGCTTCTTCGGCCTGATGGTCGCCTATGCGGCCGGATGCGAGCGGGTGTGACCGCCGTGACCGAGCTGATCCTCGGCGGTGTCGTGACCGCCGGCCTCCTCCTCTACCTGCTGTGGGCGCTGCTGCGTCCCGAGGACCTCTGATCCCATGACCCTGCTCGGTTGGGCGCAGATCGCGCTCGTCCTCGCCAGCGTGATCGCCTGCGCGATCCCGCTGGCGCGCTACATCGCCGCCGTCGCGGCGGGCCGCGTCACATTCCTCGCGCCCGTGGAGCGGGCGATCTACGGCCTCGCGGGCATCGACCCGGCGCGCGGCATGGGCTGGAAGGGCTACACGCTGGCGATGCTGGCCGCGAATGCCGTCGGCTTCCTGATCCTCTACGGCCAGCTCCGGCTGCAGGGGCTGCTGCCGCTCAACCCGCAAGGCTTTGACGGGATCGCCCCCTGGCTTGCCTTCAACACGGCCGTCAGCTTCACCACCAACACCAACTGGCAGGCCTACAGCGGTGAGTCGGCGATGAGCTACCTTAGCCAGATGTGGGGCCTTGTGGTGCACAACTTCACCTCGGCCGCCACCGGTATCGCGCTCGCGCTCGCTGTCTCTCGCGCCTTCGCCGCCGGCGCGCTGAAGGAGCTCGGCAATTTCTGGGCCGACTTCGTGCGGATGAACCTCTACGTCCTGCTGCCGCTCGCAATCGTGGTCGGCCTGGCTTTCGTCGCCATGGGCATGCCGCAGACGCTGTCGGCTTATATCGAGGCGACGACACTGGAAGGCGCGGTCCAGACCATCCCGCTCGGTCCGGCCGCCTTCCAGATCGCCATCAAGCATCTCGGGACCAATGGCGGCGGCTTCTTCGGTGTCAACGCCGTGCATCCCTTCGAGGGTCCCTCGGCGCTCGCCACCGCGCTGCAGATCTGGTCGCAGGCCGTGATCCCCTTCGCCCTCGCGCTGACCTTCGGGCATATCGTGGGCGACGTACGGCAGGGCCGCGCGCTGCTTGCCGTCATGGTCGGCTTCGTCGTTGTCGCGACCGGCCTGATCTACGCCGCGGAAGCCGGCGGCAACGCGCTGCACCTCGCCGCCGGCGTCGATCCGACGCAGGGCAACATGGAGGGCAAGGACGTCCGATTCGGCATGGCGCTGGTCGCCCTGTTCACGGCGACGACCACCGGCGCCTCCTGCGGCGCGGTGAACGCGATGTTCGACAGCTTCACCCCGCTCGGCGGGATGATCCCGCTGTTCCTGATCCAGCTTGGCGAGGTACTGCCGGGCGGCGTCGGCTCCGGCCTCTACGGCATCCTGGTCTTCGCGCTGCTGGCGGTCTTCGTCGCCGGGCTGATGGTCGGGCGCACGCCCGAATATCTCGGCAAGAAAGTGCAGGCGAAGGAGGTGAAGCTCGCCATGCTCGCGGTGCTGGTCCTGCCAGCCGCGATCCTGGGCTTCACCGCGATCTCCGTGGTGCTGCCATTCGCCGTGTCCTCGATCCAGGATGCCGGGCCGCATGGCCTGTCGGAGATGCTCTATGCCTACACCTCGGCGGCGGGCAACAACGGCTCCGCTTTCGGCGGGCTGACGGCGGACACGCCCTGGCTGAACACGACGCTGGGCATCGCCATGCTGCTCGGTCGCTTCGCCTATATCGTGCCGGTGATGGCGATCGCCGGCTCACTCGCCGCGAAGCCGAAGCTGGCGGTTTCCACCGGCACCTTCCCAACGCACGGCCCACTGTTCATCGGGCTGCTCGCCGGCGTCATCCTGATCCTCGGCGGCCTGCAGTTCATGCCCGCCCTAGCCCTTGGCCCCGTCGCCGAGCACTTCGTGCTCGCGGCCGGCAAGACCTTCTGAGGCCATCCACCATGGACGCCATCCCTACCCTTCATGCAGGCGAGGCCCGTCACACGATGCGCGGCGGCGCGCTGCTCACCGGCCCGATCGTCCGACGCGCGGCGCTCGACGCCTTCGCCAAGCTCGACCCGCGCCGCCTGGTGCGCAACCCGGTCATCTTCGTCACCGAGATCGTCGCGATCCTGGTGACGGTGCTGGCCTGCCGCGCCGTCGGAGTCGGCCAGCCCGGGACATTCCAGGCCGGCATCGCGCTGTGGCTGTGGCTGACCGTGCTGTTCGCCACCTTCGCCGAGGCCGTGGCAGAGGGTCGCGGCCGCGCCCAGGCGGAGAGCCTGCGGCGCACGCGGACTGACACTCGCGCGAAGCTGCTGCTGCGCGCCGACGACCGCACGCTGTGGCAGCCGCGCTCTGCCACCGAACTGCGCGTCGGCGAGTTGGTGCTGGTCGAGGCCGGTGACCTTATCCCCTCCGACGGCGATGTGGTGGAAGGCATCGCTTCCGTGAACGAGGCCGCGGTGACCGGCGAGAGCGCGCCGGTGATCCGCGAGAGCGGCGGTGACCGCAGCGCGGTGACCGGCGGTACGCTGGTTGTCTCCGACTGGATCGTGGTGCGCATCACCGCCGCGCCGGGTTCCACCTTCCTCGACCGCATGATCTCGCTGGTCGAGGGTGCCAGCCGGCAGAAGACGCCGAACGAGATCGCGCTCGACATCCTTCTCGCAGGCATGACGATCATCTTCCTGATCGCGGTGGCGACGCTGGTTGGGCTGGCCTCCTGGAACGGGCAGCCACCGTCCGCCGCCGTGCTGGCGGCGCTGCTGGTCACGCTGATCCCGACCACGATCGGCGGCCTGCTCTCGGCCATCGGCATCGCCGGCATGGACCGCCTCGTGCGGTTCAACGTGCTGGCCACGTCCGGCCGGGCCGTGGAAGCCGCCGGCGACGTGGACGTGCTGCTGCTCGACAAGACCGGCACCATCACGCTCGGCAACCGCCAGGCCGCCGGATTCATCCCGGTCCCTGGCGTGACGGAGCGCGAGGTCGCCGAGGCAGCCATGCTGTCCAGCCTGGCGGACGAAACGCCGGAGGGCCGCTCGATCCTGGCGTTCGCTCGGGAGCGCTACGGGATCGTCACGCCAGAGCTGCCTGCAGAGGCGCGTGTGGTCCCCTTCACGGCACAGACCCGCATCTCCGGCCTCGACCTGCCGGCGGGGGCCTATCGCAAGGGCGCGGTGGACAGCCTCTCCCGCATGCTCGGCGAGGAGCCGCCGCCGGCGCTGCGCGAGGCGGTGGAGCGCATCGCGCGCGCCGGCGCCACGCCTCTGGCAGTCGCGAAGGACGGCCGGATGCTCGGCGCGATCGAGCTCAAGGATATCGTCAAGACCGGCATGCGCGCACGCTTCGATGCGCTGCGGAAGATGGGCATCCGCACGGTGATGGTGACCGGCGACAACCGCCTGACCGCGGCCGCCATCGCCGCCGAGGCCGGCGTGGACGACTTCATCGCCGAGGCAACGCCCGAAGACAAGCTGGCCTACATTCGCAAGGCGCAGGCCGAAGGCCGGTTGGTTGCAATGGCCGGCGACGGCACCAACGACGCGCCTGCCCTCGCCCAGGCCGATGTCGGGCTCGCCATGCAGACCGGCACGCAGGCGGCGCGTGAGGCCGGCAACATGGTCGACCTCGACAGCGACCCCACGAAGCTGATCGAGGTGGTGGAGATCGGCAAGCAGCTGCTGATCACCCGCGGCGCGCTGACCACCTTCTCCATCGCCAACGATGTCGCGAAGTACTTCGCCATTCTGCCGGCGATCTTCGTGGCGTCCTATCCGGAACTGGGGGCGCTGAACGTGATGGCGCTCGCCTCGCCGCAAAGCGCCATCCTCTCGGCGGTGATCTTCAATGCGCTGATCATCGTCGCGCTTGTGCCGCTGGCGCTGCGCGGCGTGCGCTACATGCCGGTCGGCGCGGCCGCGCTGCTGCGTCGCAACCTGCTGATCTACGGGCTGGGCGGCATCGTCGCGCCCTTCGTCGGCATCAAGATCATCGACGTCATCCTCCAGCTCCTGGGGCTCGCCTGACCATGACCGCCATCCTCCGTCCGGCCATCAGTGTGGTCGTTATTCTCACTCTCTTCCTCGGCCTCGCCGTGCCGTTGGCCTTCACCGGGATCGCCGGCGTGCTCTTCCCAGCCCAAGCCGGCGGCAGCCTGGTCGAGCGGGATGGGAAGGTGATCGGCTCCTCGCTGATCGGCCAGAGCTTCACCTCGGCGCGCTACTTCCACCCGCGTCCGTCCGCGACCACCGAGCCTGACCCGGCGAATGAGGGCAGCACCCGCGCCGCGCCCTACAATGCGGCCGCCTCCGCCGCCTCGCAGCTCGGTCCGACCTCGGCAGCGCTGCTGGAAGCAGTGACGGAGCGCGTCGCCACGCTCGGCGGCGCTCCGGTGCCGGCTGATGCCGCTACCGCCTCGGGCTCGGGCCTGGATCCGCACATCAGCCCCGAGAACGCGGTGCGGCAGATCGCGCGCGTTGCCGCCGCGCGTGGCCTGCCGGAGGCCCGGCTCGCGGATCTGGTCGCGCGCCACACGGAAGGCCGGGAGCTTGGCCTGTTCGGCGAGCCGCGCGTGAACGTCCTTCGCCTCAACCTCGCGCTTGATGCGCTGCGCTGACCCCTGCGCAACCTGACTTGGAGATCAACAGTATCATGCGCACCCGCCTGTACTCTGCGGTCGCGATCGCGGCCCTCCTGAGCACGCCGGCCGTCGCCCAGACAGTTGCAAGCCCACCCTCCGAGACCCCGCCGGCATCTGAGACCGCGTCGCCCGCACCCACCCCGGGCATCGCCATCCCGGACACCGGCCTCACGCTCACCTCCACCGCGGCGGCTTCCAGCGACTACCTGTTCCGGGGCATCAGCCAGACCCGGAACAGGCCCGCGGGGCAGGGCACCTTCGACCTCGCGCACGAAAGCGGGGTCTATGCCGGCGCCTTCGTCAGCAACGCTACCTTCCTCGGCAACCCCTACAACGACACCCGGCAGGAGCTCGACCTGCTCGCCGGCTACCGGTTCACGGTGGGCCATGTCAGCCTCGACGTCGGCTACATCGCCTATCTGTACCCGGACCAGAGCAAGCCGCCCGGGACGCAGCTGAACGAGTACCAGGAGGTCGCGCTCCGCGCCTCGAGCCAGGTGACCGAGGCGCTGAAGCTCTCGGCGGCCATCAATTACTCGCCGAACTTCTTCGGGCGATCTGGCAACGCCTACTACGTGGAGGGCGGTGCCGACGTCTCGCTGCCGCTCGGCTTCACCGCCTTCGGGCGGCTCGGCTACCAGTGGATCGAGAACAACGCGCGCTTCGGCACGCCGGACTACCTCTGGTACGGCATCGGCGTGCAGCGCGAGATCGTCCTCGGCGTGACCCTGGCCGTGGGCTGGTACGGCACCAACATCAGCCAGAGCGAATGCGCGCCGGTGGCCGACCGCGCCGATACGGGCCAGAAGATCTGCGACGGCCGGGTGCTGGTGACGCTGAGCCGCACTTTCTAGAGCGTGATGGCCGTAGGTGCGAATGCACCGAAGGTCTGAATCGCGCGATAGAACAATTGGTTAGAGCGTCATGCGTGAACGACGTTGAACGCATCCCGCTCTGACGGTGCGCCTGCGTGCGTTGAGGAGACATCGCCTCGTTCGCACTCGTGGCCGGGCGCGCGAGGACGTTGGTCTGCCGCCTTGTGGCTGAGGATAATTCGCTGACTCTGCTGCTCGCCGTGCCGATCTGGCTCGGCGGGCTCGTGGCGATCAGCGGAGGCACTGTCTTCGCGCTGCCGAGGCTGCCCAGGATCAGATCGGCGCGTTGATGCGCTCTTTATGCGATCGACCCGGATCTCACATCGATTCTTTGCAGCCCCGCGGACCATGTTCGGCCGGCGCCCCAATCGCTGCCCAGCCCGGCATGGTGCCGGAGCCGATCCGGCCGGGGCCGTAGGCGGGCTTACTGCCTGTGAGGACCATGACGTCGCTTCCCGAACTCCTGATGCAGATGGGCCCGGCTTGGCATGCTGTGCTGGCGATTGCCGGCGGTTGCCTTTGGCTTCTCGCGTTCCGCCGGGTGCTGCGCGACCTGCGGCGCGTTTCGCCAGCCAGGCCGGAACAGGCGCGCTGCGGCCTGCCCAGCGGCCCGCTTGGCGGCTCGCCTCTAGCCCACTACCTCGGCCGAAACTCCCATCACCGACGCGCCTCCTTCGGGCCGCACGCCGCGTGAGGGTGCCCGCGCCATTGCTGCCTCGAAGCCGCCGGGAGGTCTGCGCGCTGATCTGCCTCGGACAGCTCTTGTGGCTCGACGCCATCGTGACTTTGGCCGGCGTATCGTCGCAGTCGGCAACCGACCTGATCGCCCTCGGTGTCGGTGGCGCGATCGGATTCTTGACCGCCGGCGTCCTCTACGCGCGGCGGTTCCGCCGCTGACTCGGTGCCGACAGGCGCCTATGGTCATCGTCACATGAGCGCCGCCGAGCCCGCCCGCCCCAACCCCGACGCCCTGCTCGCGCTCGCGCGGCGCGAGGGGCGCGGGCGCCTGAAGGTCTTCCTCGGCGCCGCGCCCGGCGTGGGCAAGACGGTGGAGATGCTGACCGAGGCGCGGCGCCGCCATGCCGGCGGCGCCGACGTGCTGATCGGCATCGTCGAGACGCATGGGCGGGCGGAAACCCAAGCGGCGATCGGCGATCTGCCCATCCAGCAGCGCGCCCGCATCGATTATCGCGGGCAGGCGCTGGAGGAGTTCGACCTGGACGGGTCGCTGGCGCGCCGACCTCAGATCCTGCTGCTGGACGAGCTCGCCCACACCAACGCGCCCGGCAGCCGGCACCCGAAGCGGTGGCAGGACGTCGAGGAGCTGCGCGAGGCCGGCATCGAGGTGTGGACGACGATGAACGTCCAACATTTGGAAAGCCTGTCGGAGGCCGTCGCGCGCATCACCGGCGTGCGCGTGGCAGAGACAGTGCCCGACCGGGTGCTCGCCGACGCCGACGCCGTCGAGCTCATCGACATCCCGCCGGCCGAGCTGATCGAGCGGATGCGCCAGGGCCGCATCTACCGGCCCGACCAGGCGAGCCGCGCGCTCAAGGGCTTCTTCAAGGAGGGCAATCTCGCCGCGCTGCGCGAGATGGCGCTGCGCCGCACGGCGGAGCGCGTGGACGCCGATGTCACGGGCTACATGCGCGCCAACGCCATCGCCGGCCCCTGGCCTGCCGGCGACCGCGTCATGGCACTGATCGGCGCCGACCCTTCGGCCGAGACAGTGGTGCGAGAGGCGCGGCGGGTCGCCAACACGCTGAAGGCACCGCTGCTTGCCCTGCATGTCGAACAGCCGACTGCCGACCCCTCGCCAGATCCTGGCGGCGCGCTGCGGCTGGCAGAACGTTTGGGCGCCGAGACCGAGACGGTGGCCGCCGCGGACCTGCCCACTGCCATTCTGCGCGAGGCACGGGCGCGCAACGTCACCCACCTCGTCATCGGCCGCGGCCGACCGGGATGGTGGCGAAGGCTGACGGGGCGGACACTCTCGGCGACGCTGGTGCGCCAGGCGACGGACTTCACGCTGCACCTCGTCCCGGAACCGGCGGGCGCGCCCCGCCGCCTTCCTCCGGAGCGCGGTGCGCTGCCGCCCTGGTCCGGCTGGATCGCAACGCCCATCCTCGTGGCGCTGGCGACGGCGGTCGGTCTCGCCGTGGACGGCGTGGTGCCCGAGGGCGCGCTCGGCATGGTCTATCTCGTGCCGATCGTCGCGGCCGCGGTGGGGTTCGGGCCGGTCCAAGGCAGCTTCGCTGCCGCCTTGTCTTTCCTGAGCTGGAACTATCTGTTCCTGCCGCCACGCTACACGCTGACCATCGCCGGTCCGCAGGACGTGGTGGGGGTCGTGGTTTTTGCCCTAGTCGCCCTGCTGCTGGCCGGGACCACCGGTGGGCTGGGCCGTTCGGTCCGCACGGCGCGCGCGCGGATGCTTGGCCTTCGGCGGCTCGTTGAGTTCAGCCGGCGGCTCGGCGCCCCGGGGGACAAGGGGGATCTCGTCCTGGCCATCGCTGAGGAGGCGTCGCGGATCGCTGGCGGCCCGGCGTGCGTGCTGCTGCTCCTGCCGCCGCTCCTGGGGGAGAGCGCGCCCGAGCCAGTCGTCCGGGCCGCCGTCCCGATCGATGCCGAACCCGACGACGCCAGCATGGCTGCGGCGAGATGGGCGGCCGCGAACCGGCGCCCTGCCGGACGCGGCACCGACACCTTGCCCTCGGCTGCCTGGCAGTTCCGGCCGATGCGTACCGCCCGCGGTCTGGCCGGCCTTGTCGGGCTCCGCCCGGCGGACAGGCCTGGCGCACTGGATGGGGAGGCCGATCGCGCGCTGGATGCGCTGCTCGACCAAGCGGCCGTCGCGCTGGAGCGCGCCGACCTGATGGAGGAGCGCGCTCGCGGCGAGGCCCGCGCCGAGACCGAGGCGCTGCGCCTTGCGCTGCTCACCTCGCTCGGGCACGACCTGAAGACGCCGCTGACCTCCATCCGCGGCGCCATCGCCACGCTGCGCACCTCCGGCCCCGCGCTGTCCGAGGCAACGCGCGCCGACCTGCTGGCGACGGCCGAGGAGGAGACCGAGCGGCTCTCCCGCTGGATCGCCAACATCCTCGACATCGTCCGCATCGAGAACCGGCAGATTGCGCCAAAGAGCGAGGTGGTGGATCTGGCCGAGGCGGCGGAGACGGCCGCCGCCCGTGCCTCCCGCACGCATGACCGCGAGGTCGATCTCGACTTCGGCCCACGGCCCACGGCGCCGCGCCTCGACCCAGCCCTGCTCGACCAGGTGCTGGCGAACCTGCTCGACAATGCGCTGAAATTCTCCGGACCGAATGGCCGGGTCGCCCTGAGGCTGACCCGTGAAGGGCCGGAGGTGGCAATCGCCGTGGAGGACGACGGTCCCGGGATCCCGCGCGAGGACCTGCACCGCGTCTTCGACCCCTTCTTTCGGGCCACGCGCACGGACAGGGTCGCGGCCGGCAGTGGCCTCGGCCTTGCGATTTGCCGAGGACTGGTACAGGCCATGGGTGGACGGATCGCAGCCGAAAGCCCCGTGATGCCAGACGGACGCGGGACTCGGATCGTGGTGAGGTTTCCGGGCGCATGAGCGGCATCGCCCGGCCCCGCATCCTCGTCGTGGACGACGAACCGCAGATCCACCGCTTCCTGACCCCGGCGCTGGAGGCTGCGGGCTACGAGCCACTGCGCGCCGAGACCGCCGCGGAGGGCCTGCGCCTCGCGGCCGAGCGGTCGCCAGCGCTCGTCCTGCTTGACCTAGGCTTGCCGGACGGCGACGGCAAGGCGGCCATCCCGAAGCTTCGGGGTTTCATCGAGGCGCCGATCATCATCCTGTCGGCGCGCGACCAGGAGGCCGAGAAGGTGGCTGCTCTCGATGCCGGGGCCGACGACTATGTGGAGAAGCCCTTCGCCCTGGGCGAGCTGCTCGCGCGCATGCGCGCCGCGCTCCGTCGGGCCGGGCGGCATGTGCCGGAGGCGCCGGGGACGGTGGTCCGGGTGGGCGGGCTTGAGGTCGACTTCGGGCGGCGCTGGGCACGGGTCGGGGAGGACGAGCCGCTGAAGCTCACCCCACGGGAGTGGGACCTCCTGGCGGCGCTCGTGCGTGGCGGCGAGGGCCGGGTGATGACCCACCGCCAACTCCTGACAGCCGTATGGGGGCCAGCGCATGCTGAGGAGACCCAGTATCTTCGGGTCTATGTCGGCCATTTGCGGCAGAAGCTGGGTTCCGCGGCCCCTCTGATACGCACCGAACCCGGCGTGGGGTACCGGTTCGGCAACGACGTGTCCTGAGGTTTCACAGCACCCGGCGCCTCGTCACCCGAACCGACCGCGTCGCCGCGTTGAGCTCGATGAACCGCGTCGACGATACCAGCGACGCCTGCACCAAGTCCCCCGCCCGTGCCCCGCTCACCGTGACATCGATCAGCGAGGTCGCCCCCGGCGCCAGGCTCGGCAGGTCCCAGGACACCTCCGCCGCGAATTCCCGCTGCCCCGACTGAGGCAGCAGCGGCGTGCCGTTCAGCACCGCGGGCGCGGCTTCCGGCAGCCCGTAGAGCCGCAGCGATTGCAGGTCGATCGGCCCGTCGAAGCCGATCACGCCCGCCTGCGCATAGGCCACGGACGCGCCCACGCGGATGGTCTGCCGCCGATTGAAGTTGGCATCATCCATCGGCGCGCCTGCATTCCAGCCCTTGGCAGGGCCGTTCCACTGCATGGTGGTGATGGAGGCCAGCACGTCGCCCGCGATGTCCTCGCGGACGTTTCCCGCGCCATCGAACAGGAGAAGCGGCGATGTGTCCGCGAGCAGGATGCTCGTATAGGCGAGGAGGGAAACACCGGTCCGCGCCGCGGCCACGACGACGTTGACGTGCTGCCGCAGCCGCCGATCGACGGCGTTGGAGGAAATCAGCAGCAGCCTGTCCACGCCGGCAAAGGCGGCATCAAGCGTCTCCGGCCGGTCATAGTCGAGGACGCGGACATGCACGCCGCGCGCCGCATGCGCGGCCGCCGCAGCGGTGTCGCGCACGCCGGCGACGATGCATCCGGCCGGTACGGTCTTCAGCAGTTTCTCGATGACGAGTGTGCCAAGTTGTCCGGTCGCGCCGGTGACGAGGATGACAGGCAGATCACTACGCATGAGGGGGATCCCTTCGATTTCCGGTCATGGTCGTCACGGGCCGGGATGCGGCAGGACCGTCTGTCGCGATGGTGAATGCCGGTCCCGCCGATGCCGCGATCCGCGAGCGGGAGGCGCCGCCGCCGGCCACTTGCGACGAGGCTCCCATTGCGTGGCGGCGGCGTGGAGCGGTGTGTCTTCGCGCTCCCCGGCCGCTGGGGCCGCGCAAGGGGCATCGGGGCTGCCTCTGCGACTCAGCTCGTCGGGCCAAACGCGTCGGCGGCGATCCAGCCCAGCAGCCGCGCTGCGACGCGATCGAGGGCCCGGGACATCAGCAGCAGCGCGAACAGCAGGGGCACGCAGATCGTCATTCGCATGGGCATCGGGTTGCTCCAGGAACGCTTCGGCGTCAGAAGCGGTAGGTGAAGCCCAGCAGGCCGAAGGGCTGTGTCGCCCGCTGGGTGATCGGGCTGTCGGCGGCGTCGCCCAGCAGCTGCGACACGCCGCCGGAAACGCTGACCGACCAAGTGTCGGTGATCTTGTAGATCGCCGTCAGATTGGCGCTGACCGAGCGAAACCCTGCCCCGGCATTGTAGGCGGCGAAGCGGGACCGGCTGGCCTGCTGCGCCGTCACGCCGAACCATTCCTGCATGTTGTCCTGATCCGCCCAGGTCGCCTCGACCTTGCCCATCATCATCAGGCCGGGAGCGATCGGCTGGCCCAGCGACGCGCCGAGCACCACCGTGGTTCCCTGCTGGTCGCCCACAGCGGTGAAGCTCTGGAGGGACAGGCCGAACGGGCCGAAATCGGCGCGCACGAAGGCGCTCGCGCGGGCCGCGGCCTCGATGTCGCCCATACCGTGCAGCCGCGCCGCCACATCCTGGTCGCGCCCCGGCGCGAAGCCGATCGACCCGCCGATGGAGATCGGCCCCTGGCGGAAGACCACGGCGCCGAACCCGTCGCGCCCATTGAGGAAGACGGAGTCGAGGAAGGGCAGTTCCGGGCGGTAGGCGATTTCCACCACCGGCAGCGGCAGGGCCCTGATCGTGCTGCTGCCGGGATAGGCGGGGCCGAAGGCCACGCCGGCGCCGAGCCGCACCTGCCATTGCGATTGTTCGAGATCGGCGCCCTGGCGCACGGCGGATGGTTCGACCTGGATCGGCGCCTGCTGGGCGCGGGCAGCGGGGGGCAGGACCGTCGCGATGCCCGTCACGGCCAGAAGGACAAGGGTGGGCCGTGTCTGGCGGAGGCGGCGGGCATCGGGCGTCATGCGGAAAGTCCTTGATGGCGAGCCGGGTGATTCCCGGCGTCGCCGCCGCTGTAACGGTGCCGGGTTGCGGCAAGCTGGCATGGCGAGGAATTCCGGCGCAGCGCGGATCACGGCGCCGCCGCCGCGACGGCCCTTCCGTCTTCCATGGCCACGACCCGATCGGCGATGCCGAGGATGCGCGGGTCGTGTGTCACCATCAGGATCGGCGTGCCGCGGGACTTCGCCATGTCCCGCAGCAGATGCGCCACCTCGCCGCCCGAGACCCTGTCCAGCGCCGCCGTCGGCTCGTCGGCCAGCACCAGCCCGGGTCCGGCAACCAGGGCGCGGGCGATGGAAACACGCTGGCGCTGGCCACCGGACAGATGCGCCGGCGTCCTCTCCTCGTGCCCCGCAAGGCCCACGGCGGCGAGCATCGCCCCGGCGCGCGCCATTCGCTCGCCTTCGGGCATCACCGGGTCGATCTCGAGCGCCATGGCGACGTTCTGCCGGGCGGTGAGGAAGCCCAGCAGATTGTGGTTCTGGAAGATGAAGCCGATGCGACGGCGCAGCGCCACGCGCTCGCCTTCGGCCGCCCCGATCAGTTCGCGGCCGAGCACCTGGCAGGACCCGTCCTGCACGCCGCGCAGCGCGCCGATCAGGGTCAGCAGCGTAGTCTTGCCCGAACCGGACGGGCCGGTCAGCAGCACGACCTCCCCGGCCTGCACAGTCAGCGACACGTCGCGCAACACCGTCCGGCGCAGTTCGCCGTCCCCATAGGCATGGTTCAGGCGTCCGACGTGGATCGGGTCCATCAGAACATATCCGCCGGATCGGCATCCCGGAGCTTGCGCATTGCCAGCAGCCCCGCCGCCGCGCACATGCCGAAGACGAGAACGAACACCAGCGCGGCGCGACCGATGGTCATGGTCAGCGGCATGAAGGTCGCCCCTGCCACTACCTCATACAGCAGCACGCACAGCACCAGCCCCGGCACGAAGCCCATGACCGCGAGGATTAGCGACGCGGCCATGACCACGCGCGCCAGGTATCCGGTGGCGTAGCCGATCGCCTTCAGCGTCGCGTATTCGCGCAAGTGGTTGGAGATATCCGAGAACAGGATCTGATAGACGATCACCATGCCCACGATCAGGCCCATGGCGGAACCGAAGGCGAAGATGAAGCCGATCGGCGTCGCCGTTTCCCAATAGTGGCGCTCGCGCGCCATCAGCTCCGCATGGGTCAGCACGATCGCATCCGGCGGCATGATGCTGCGCAGGCGCCGCTGTGCGGCGGCGACATCGGTCCCCGGGCGGAGGCGGATGGCCACGAGGTCGGTGTTGCTCGGCTGGCGTTCGCGGAGGATGCGGCGGAAATTCACCTCACTCATCATCAGGTTGCCGTCGGCGGCGAAGGACGGGCCGATGGTCACCAGCCCCACCAGCTCGACCATGCGGTTGTCGACCTGCACCTCGAATGGGCCGCGCTCGGCGAACAGCGCCGGGATGTCGCCGTATTCGGGGCGGGAGAGCGTGTCGAAGGCGACCGCGTCGATCCGGCGCAGCGCGGGAGCGAGGCCGTCCAGCCCATCGGCGCGGATCGCGCGGGAATCGGGGTCGAAGCCGATCAGTTGGATCGTCTGGCGCGATCCGTCGCGCGGGTTCCGCCAGCCCGCCTGCGCCAGGTAGATCGGCACCGCATGCGTCACCCCGGGCACCGCCAGCGCCTGATAGGCCCGCGCGCGCGGCAGCGGCTCCGGCTGGGTGACCGCGGGCGACTGGGGGTTGATCAGGAACAGCTCAGCATTCATCACGCTCAGCAGCTGCATCGCGCTGTCGAACAGCGCGGAACGGAAGCCGAGCTGCATGAACACCAACAGCACCGCGAACATCACCCCCGCCATGGCAGAGAGCAGGCGCGCCCGTTCCGCCCGCAACTGCCGCCAAGCGAAGCGCGCCGGCAGCAGCAGCCAGGCCCCCCATTCCGGGCGCGTACCCGTGGGCGGCGCGGCCGCAGGCATCGCCTCGCGGCCATGCTCGGGCGCCCAGGGCAGCAGGGACGGCTTGGTCAGCGCATTCATGGGCGGATAGCCACATGCACCTGCATGTTCGATCGTCGGCGTAGCGCCGCGCTGCCGGCATCATCGAGGGCGAGGCGCACCTCGACGGTGCGGCTGTCCACCGCCGCGACGGGGTCGGTGTTGCCCTGAGTCTGTCGCCGCACCGTCCAGCCGATGTCGCGCAGCGTCGCGACGAAACGGCCTTCTTCGCCAGGCACCACGATCTCCGCCGATAGGCCGATTCGCAGCCGGGCGAGATCCGTCTCGTAGACATCCGCGACGACATCCATGCACGTCACGTCGGCGATCTCGAGCAACCCGTCCGTGCCGACCTGCTCGCCGGGCCGGGCGATGATGCGCAGGATGGTGCCCGCGAGCGGGGCCCGCACGCGGGCGAGATCCGCATCGGCCGCCGCCTTGGCCAGCGACGCTTCGGCCGCGGCGATCCGCGCCTCCGCCAGCGCGATATCCTCGGGACGGGAGGAAAGGAGCGTGTCCAGCTCCGCCTCGGCCTGGCTCCGTTCCGCGGCGAGGCGCGTCGCCGCGACGCGGTTGCGGTCCGCCACGACGGCGGCCGCCGCGCCGGTCGGTACCAGCCGTTCCGTGCGCTCGGCCTCGCGCTGAGCAAGCTCCTCCTGCACCGCCAGCGCGGCGATGCGGGCACGCTGCGCAGCGATCTCGGAGGGTCGGCCGCCGGCCCGGACGCGATCGAGATTGGCGCGCGCTTCCGCCACCGCTGCACGCGCATGCGCAGCCAACGCATCCCGCTGCGGCGTATCCGCGAACTCGGCTAGCAACGCACCTTCCGCCACCACATCGCCGGCTTCGACGAACAGGCGCTCCAGCCGGGCGACCGCCGTGCCGCCCGGCTGGCCGAGGCGTCGGATGCCCGACGCGGGTTCGATCCGGCCCAGCGCACCCACGCCGAGCGGTTCGGCCGCTGCGTCTGGCCACATGGCCGGCTCCGGCCGGCCATGCCGCAGCGCGGCATAGCTGCCGGCAGCAAAGACCAGCATGGCCAGCCCGAGGAGAAGACCCGCGCGCAAGGTCACGACGCCGTCCGGCGCGACGGGCGCCGCGCCGCGGGAGTCCCAGTCGTCGGATGTCGGCGGGATACAGGAGACATGCAGAGGATCCTTGGCAGCGCGACCGGATTCGAGCCCGGCGTCGGCGTCCTCTAGCGATGCTGTATTGCGGCAGGCTGGCGCGGCGGTGCAGTCCGCCTGACGGGCCGTGCCAGCTTGTGGCAATCTACGGCCGGCATCAGGGCGTCCTCCCATCGCCGACCCGAGAGCCTGTACTGGAAGATCGATGCGTATCCTGCTTGTGGAAGATGAGGTCGAACTCGCGGCGGCCTTGCGCGGGGCGCTGGCGCGGCGCGGTTTCGTCGTCGATTGGGTGCCCGATCTCGGCCAGGCGCGCATCGCGGTCCGGGAGCCGGGGCTGCGCGCCGTGCTGCTGGATCGTGGCCTGCCGGATGGCGACGGCGTCGGCCTGCTGCCGGTGATCCGCAGGATGCCGGCCCCGCCGCCGGTGATCGTGTTGACCGCCCGAGGCCAGACCATGGAACGGGTCGAGGGGCTGGATGCCGGCGCCGACGACTATCTTGCGAAACCCTTCGAGCTGGATGAGCTGCTGGCGCGGCTGCGCGCGGTCATGCGCCGCCGTTCCGCCGCCGCGCCCGAACTGCTGGTGCTCGGCGCGCTGAGCTTCGACCCTCAGCATCGGGAAGCGCGCGTCGCCGAGGAGCCCCTGCATCTGCCGCGCCGCGAGCTGGCGCTGCTGGAGTTGCTGCTGCGCCGCGCCGGGCGCGTGGTGCTGCGCGAGACGATCGAAAGCGCGATGTTCGGTTTCGACGACGCGCCCGCCTCGAACACCGTGGATTCCCACGTCTCGCGGCTCCGCCGGCGGCTGGCGGAGGGCAAGGCGGGGGTGGGGATCCATCCGGTTCGCGGCGTCGGCTACATCGCGCGCGTCGAATGACGCCGCGCAGCGTGCCGCCGCCGTCGCTGACGCGGCGCATGACCCTCGCGATGATCGCCTTTCATGCGCTGGGCATTTTGCTGCTGTTGCTGGCCCAGCCGTTGCTCCAGGCCGGTCCCGGTTCGCTGCGCGAATGGTTCGCGACGGAGCAGGCGACGAAGCTGCTGCGCGACTCGCTCGGCCGCGACACGGCGGGAGTGCTTGTCTTCCAGCCGACATCCGACATGTTCACCTATATCGAGACCACGCCTGAATTCTGGTTCGGAGTAGCGGACGGCACCGCGCGCCTGCTTGGCGGCAGGGGCTCGCCGCCCGTCGGCGTGCGTCCGGGCGAGGGGGCCTCGCCGCCCTCTTGGGTGGCTATGCCGGTGGGTGTTGCCGCCATCGATCTCTGGATCGAGGGCCGCCGCGTCGCCGCGCTGATCGGCGGGCACCGCGGCAGTCTCGCCGCCGGGATCTGGGCTTGGATCACCGATTGGCTCGGCAACTGGCTGCTGGCGGTGGCGGCGATATCGGCCGGCACGAGCCTCGTGACCTGGCTGCTGGTGCGCTTCCTGCTGCGCCCGGTCCGCGAGGCCGCCGAGGCGGCCGGACGGCTCGTCCCCGGGCAGCACCAGGCTGGGCTGCCCGTGGAGGGTGTCCCGGCAGAGATCCTGCCCCTGGTCAGCGCAACCAACCTGGCCTTCACGCGCGTGGAGAAGGAGCATGAGCGGCAGCGCCGATTCATCGCCAATGCGGCGCATGAGCTGCGCACGCCGATTGCCATCCTATCGCTGCGGCTCGACGAATTGCCCGACGATGCGACTAGACAGAAGCTGCAACTGGACGTCCGGCGGCTGACCCTGCTCGCTAACCAGTTGCTGGATCTGGAACGGATGCGGCACGCGGCGGACACGGCGGAAGACCGCACCGTGGAGATGGTGGGGCTGGCGCGCGAGGTGGTAGCCGAGTTAGTGCCTCTGGCGCTCACGGCCGGCAGCGACATCGCCCTGCACAGTGCGGTGCCGCGCTGGAGCGTCCGGGGCGACGAGCAGGCGCTGCGCAGCGTGCTGCTGAACCTGATCGGCAATGCGCTGGCGCATGGTGGGCCTGGCGTCCAGGTGGAACTGCGGATCGATGGCCATGGCTTCGTCGAAGTCAGCGACAACGGTCCCGGCGTGCGTGAGGATGCGAAGGAGCAGGTCTTCGAGGCGTTCCAGCGCGCCGGCGGCAGCGGTAGCGGTGCGGGCCTTGGTCTCTATATTGTGCGCGAGTTGCTGCGGGCGCATGGCGCGAGCATCGACCTGCTGAACGGAAAGCCAGGAGCGGTCTTCCGCCTCCGCTTCCCGAAAGGTGACGTGTTCCGCGACCATGCCCCGTCAACCGAGATAGGGTGATGACTGCGCCGCGATGGAACGCCCGGAAGCTCTAGCCGCCAGTGATACTGCACGAGGGGCAGATCGAGGGTCGTGGTGGGGATGGCGGCGGACCCGCTGGTGCTCACCAGGCCGGCCGTCGTAGGGCCGGCCGCATGGTCGGAGGCGGGTGCGGAGAGGATGGAACCGCACCCGCGGTCCGACTCATGGCACGCGCCGCTTGCTCACCTGCACAGACAGCGTTGCCGAACCCAAGTCGAAGGTGGCCGGCGAGATGTTCCTGGCCATGACGCGCACGGTGTTGTTGGTCCACGCCGCGGCGTCGAGCTCGACGAAGCGCGTCGACGATGCCAGCGCCGCATGGGCAGGTCCCCCTGCCGCGCGCCGTTGACGGTCACGTCAATCAGACTGGTCGCGCCCGGTGCCAGCGATGGCAGGTCCCAGGCCACCTCCGCCGCGAACTCCCGCTGCCCAACCGGCAGCGCCGGTACCGCCTCGGGCAGTCCGTAATGCCGCAGCGCCTCGACCTCGATCTGCCCGTCGAAGCCGACACGATGCCGATCTGCGCGAAGGCGACGCCTGCGCCAAGCCGCACCGTCATGCGCTTGTTCAACGACGCGTCCGCCATCGCGGCGCCGCCGGTCCAGGCCTCGGATGAGACGTTCCACAGCAGGGTGGTGATCGAGGCCAGGGCATCACCGGCGACATTCTCGCGCACGTTCATCGCCGCGTCGAAGCGACGCGCAAAGACGCGAATCGCTCTTGCGGCAGATGCCGCGCCCGTGGCCGAAGCACGCATCGTGCAGATCATGCGCGCTTCTGCCAACCCTGCCATTGGTCGGGGCGGGCTGTCGCCGGAGACGTCACTAGCGTCACAGCGCACGCCGAAGAACCGAGCGCCGGCGGCGGGATTGCGGGGAAACCCATACCCGGAAATCGACCCCGTTTGATGGATACACCAGTTGCGGTCGGCTATAAGGAAGTGCGCCCCTGATTGGCAGAGGGGTGCGGAGTTCGATCATGGACTATGCGGACCTTCGCGTGCTTGAAGTTGTTGCCCGACACGGCAGCATGAACCGCGCAGCTATCGAGTTGCACACCGTGCAGTCGAACGTGACGGCGCGCATTCGTGCCTTGGAGGATGAACTCGGCAGTCAACTCTTCGAGCGAAGCAGCCGAGGCGTGTTGCTGACGGCCGCCGGGCAGAGGCTGCTGCCCTATGCCGCGCGGATCGGCGCGCTGCTGCGCGAAGCTGTCGTGGTGACCCGCGACGACGGGACGCCGCGTGGTCGACTTTCCGTCGGCGCGCTGGAAACCACTGCAGCCCTTCGCATGCCACTCGTCCTTGCCGCCTATGCGAAAGCCTGTCCCGAAGTTGGCCTCACGCTGACGACCGGCACCAGCGCCTCACTGATCGCCGATGTGCTCGAATACCGGCTGGACGGCGCCTTCGTCGCCGGCCCGGTGCGGCATCCAGACCTGGCGGAAGAGGCCGTGTTCCATGAGGAACTGCAGCTTGTCACTGCCCCCAGGCTCGGCGGCATCGATGATCTCGATGCGCAGCGCGACCTGCGGATCATCGTGTTCCGCCGCGGCTGCTCTTACCGCCAGCGGCTGGAGGCGTTCCTGAGCCAGCGCGGCATTCAGACTGCAGAACCGCTGGAGTTCGGCTCGCTCGACGCAATTCTGGGCTGCGTCGCCGCCGGGGTCGGCGTGACGATCCTGCCGCGTGCGGTGGTGCAACCGCTCCTGGCCGAGCGTCGCGTCGCGGTTCATGCGTTGCCGGCGCGGGATGCCCGGGTCGACACGGTCTTCATACATCGGCGGGCGAGCCAGCCAACCAGCGCCATGACGGCCCTGCTCGCAACCGCCCGGGCGGGACAGCGGCAGCTGGTGGCCGCCGAATGACCGGGTATCTTTCAAACCGATAGCGGCTCTTCCAATAATTCGTTATCGCCGATAGCCGAGCTGCGCCTAGCTGTTCCCCGGAAACGGAGGGCCCGGGCAGCATGGACGGATCCGATGCGATTGTGGTGGCGCGCCAGGATGCGCCTGCCGCCAGCGCCTGGCGGGCGACGCTGTCCGCCTGCTGTGCGAGCCTCGTGGGCATCGGGCTAGCGCGTTTCGCCTATACGCCCCTGCTGCCGGCGATCATCGAGGTTGGCTGGTTCAGTTCGGAAGCCGCCGCCTATCTCGGCGCTGCCAATCTTGCGGGCTATTTGGCCGGGGCTCTGCTCGCCCGGCCGCTGGCCGCTGCCTTTCCCGGAGCTGCGCTGCTGCGGGGGATGATGCTGCTGGCCGTGGTGGCATTCTTCGCCTGCGCGCTGCCCATCTCTCTCGCCTGGTTCTTCGCCTGGCGGCTGCTGTCCGGCGTGGCGGGCGGTGCACTGATGGTGCTCGCAGCGACGACGGTACTGCCGCATGTGCCAGCGCGGCGCCGCGGCATCGCGAGCGGCGCGATCTTCGCCGGCGTGGGCATAGGCATCGCCGCGTCGGGAACACTCGTGCCGCTGCTGTTGCGCCATGGTCTGGTGGCGACCTGGTGTGGTCTCGGTGCAGTCTGCCTCTTGCTGACGGCCGTGGGCTGGTCAGGCTGGCCGATGGGTGGCTCGGCGCCCGCGCCGCGAGATTTGGCGCATGGGCCGGCACCGACGACACGCCGTGCGAAGCTGCGGGCGCTCTATGCCGTGTATGGGCTGAATGCGACGGGGCTGGTGCCGCACATGCTGTTTCTGGTGGACTTCGTCGCACGCGGGCTCGGACAGGGTCTCGATGCCGGTGCGCAATACTGGGTGCTATTCGGGCTCGGCGCGATGGTCGGGCCGGTGCTGAGCGGCCATCTCGCCGATCGCACGGGGTTCGGACCGGCGCTGCGGCTGGCTCTGCTGGTCCAGGGCGTCGCCGTGCTGCTGCCGGCACTAGGCGACAGCACGGCGCTGCTGGCGATCTCCAGCGTTGTCGTCGGCGCCTTCACGCCGGGCGTCGTCCCACTCGTCCTTGGTCGCGTTCACGAAATCCTTCCCCATGACAGTCAGGCGCAGAAGGCCGCCTGGAGCAGGGCGACGACCGCCTTCGCCCTGATGCAGGCCGCGGGCGCCTATGGCTTGACCTTCGTCTTCGACCTTAGCGGCGGCGACTACCTGTTGCTGTTCCGACTCGGCGCGGCGGCGCTCCTGCTGGCGCTGGCCATTGACCTCGCCGCGGCAGTCGCCGGGCAGTCGCGCGGTGCGGCGTGAACGAGACCACCATGCGAGGATAGCGGACCATGAGCAGCATCTCCGAACAGATCTTCGGCACCGAGACCGGCCATGACCCCGGTGGGCCGCTGGCGGCGCTCATCGCCTTTTATCGCGGCTTCAATGCACGGGATCTGGACAGTCTAGCGGGGACTTGGCTGGACGGCGCGGACCCCAGCATGAGCAACCCGATTGGCGGGCTGCGCCGGGGCTGGCCCTCCATCCGGGAAGGATACGCCCGGCTGTTCCAGGGGCCGGCGCGAGTCACCGTCGCGTTCCACGACTTCACCATGCAGGGCGATGACCGGGCCTGCCTCTTCGTCGGACGGGAGAAGGGGCGTTGCGCGTGGCCAGGCGGCGAGATCGCGCTGCGCATTCGAACCACTCGCTGGTTCGTCCACAGGAATGGCACCTGGCGCCAGCTTCACCATCATGGCTCCATCGAGGAGCCGGCCTTGCTGGCTGCCTATCAGCGATCAATCCTCGGCACCGAACAGGCATCCGCATCGTGACGGCCCCTGGCACTCACAGCGCGGATCGCAGAGGAAAGTGACAGCCATGACCATGCGCATCGCGCGTATTGAGACATTCCTTTTCCGCGCCGAGGTGAAGGAACCCGTGAAGACATCCTTCGGCATCATCCCGCGCCGCAGCGCGCTTCTGCTGCGCGTCGAGGATGTGGACGGCGCGCATGGTTGGGGGGAGGTCTGGTGCAACTTCCCGCCCTACAGTGCCGACAACAAGATGCGGCTGTTCGAGACGGTCATCGCGCCGGCCGCGCTATCCGCGGCCTATGCTGATCCGCCTGATGCCTGGCACCGCCTGACGACCCGCACATCCCGATGGGCGATCCAAGGCGGCGAGCCTGGCCCTTTTGCGGCCTGCATCGCGGGCCTGGACTTGGCCCTGTGGGATCTGGCGGCGCGCCGCGCGGGCCTGCCGCTTCGGGTGATGCTGGCTGGCGACGCGGCCCGCGACACGGTTCCGGCCTATGCCAGCGGGCTTAACCCCGACACGGCCCCGGACACGGTGGCACGATGCCGGGAGGCGGGCTTTGCCGCCTTCAAGGTGAAGGTCGCCTTCGGCGCCGAGATGGACGAGTCCGTGGTGTCCGGACTCACGCGTGGTCTGCGGCCGGGCGAACGCCTGATGGTGGATGCCAACCAGGGCTGGGACATCGACGAAGCGCGGCGTGCCGTGCCACGCCTCGGCGCGCACGGGCTGGGTTGGATCGAGGAGCCGATCCCGGCGGATCGTCCCGCGGCGGAGTGGGCCGAACTCGCCATGCTGTCGCCGGTGCCACTTGCCGGCGGCGAGAATGTGATGGGCTACGACGCCTTCGCCACGCTCATTCGGCAGGGCCATCACGGCGTAGTGCAGCCGGACATGCTGAAGTGGGGCGGCCTGACCGGATCCTTCGCCGTGGGGCGACGCGCCGTCGCCGCAGGGCGCAGCTATTGCCCGCACTGGCTCGGCAGCGGCCTGGGTTTGCTGGCCGCGGCGCAGGTCCTGGCCGCCGTTGGTGGTCCCGGAATGCTGGAACACGACGTGATGGAGAACCCGCTTCGCGAGGCGTTGGCGAAGCCCTTCCCCTCCGTTCGAGACGGCGTCCTGCCGCTGCCGAGAGAACCGGGTCTCGGCGTCGATCCCGATCTCACTGCGGCGGCGCCATGGCTCGTTGCGCGCGTCGAGCACGTCCCCTGACGAGCGCCCCTACCCGCACTGATGGTGGAAAGCCGCGTCGACCGGGAGGACCAGCATTCAGAGGTGCCGATCGTGCATCTCATCGCGTCGCGGCTGGTCGATCGGTCGGATCTGCTCGAACAGCTGGGAAAATTCAATCGCCAGGACGATGACGCGTGGGCGAAACGGACGCTGGGGCGGGCCGATGAGGTGAATCGGCGCGTGCCGTGAACTGGGTTGCATACTCTTCACCGTGAGCGCGCATATGTCAGATTTCCTCCAGGGAGTGTCCGAAGCGATCGCTGCTGATGTTCCTCTATGATGGCACTGGGGACCGGGCTGCCCAAGGCTACATCTTCCCCGACGCCAGATATGGGATCGCGCCGGCAATGTCGGTATCGTCGATGACGATGAAATTGCTGATGCTTCCCGCCTGACGCGCCTTGCCGTAGGGCGCGTACTCCGGGTCCGCGGCGAAGTGCTCAAGCGCATCCATCGATGGGAACGCGACCAAGGCTATCAGAGTGCTATCCTTCGGCGGACCCTCAAGCGTTCGAATGTTTCCACTGCGAGAAAGATAGCGCCCGCCGTGCCGTTCGATGATCTTGTGGACTTGCGTGGCGTAGTCGGGAACCCACGCACCGTCCGTGACCTTGATGTCGGCGATCAGATAAACGCTCATTTGGTGTCCCTCCTCGTATAAGTGTTGGCATGCGTGATGCTGCCCGCTGCAACTTCTCGATGCCGGCGCCTGCCGGGTCACATCCACCCAAGCTCGCGCATTGCCCAACCGGCGTTCCAAATCTTGGTCATGTGGCGGATCTTCCCGCCCGCGAACTCCATGACGTAGACATAGTCGGTGCGCGTGCTCTTACCGGTGGGTGGGCACGGCCCTCCATCGGCGCTGTGCGTGCCGGCGAAGACGGCATAGGCGCAGACGCTGCTCCGCTCGGCATCAGTGGCGAAGGAGCGGACCTCGTACCGGCCATCCGGGATGAAGGTCAGCAGCCCGCGCATCCACTCGGCATAGGCCTGCAGGCTCTTGATCTCGGTCAGAGGCTCGGCCTGTGCGGCAAAGGTCGCGTCGGGCGTGCAATGGGCACTGGCTGCCGCCCAGCCCTTGCCTGTTTCGACGGCGTCGAAAAACGCGCGTGCCGTGTCGGTGATGTTGGCCATGTCGCTTGCTCCTCCGGTTGCTCGGTTGGTTCAGTCCCGTCGCGGGTGTGACCTGAAAGGCAGGCCCACCCGCGATGACGGATACGGCGTCACTCGGTTGCCGGACTGCCCGCGCGATGCGGCTTCAGCACGGCATAGAGCGCCGCATGATGCGGCGTCGGCACGCCCAGGCGGCGACCTTCGCGGACGATGTGACCCAAAAAGCCGTCCACCTCGAGCGGACCGCCCTTGGCGATGTCGTGGAACATCGACGCGTACATGCCAGGCAGAAGACCCTTGAGCCGCGTCAGCCAGGTCTCCTCGATGTCGTCCGGCAGCGTCACGCCCTCGGCGCGCGCGACCGCGGCTGTCTCTGCGATCAGCGCAGCGACGACCTCAAGGATATCGTGATCAGCGTAGAGTGGGCCGGCCGGCAGGCGCGCGGCCGTGGTCATCGCGGCATTGGCGGCGAGGCCGCTCAGCTTTCCCCACAGCGCGCTGCGCGCATCCTCCGTCATCTCGGCGCCGATGCCCGCGCGCCGGCAACGCTCCGCAACGTCGGCGGCCTTGGCGCGGGCTGCCTCATCGCCGACGGGGGCGCCGAAGACGATGGATGACATCGCGCCGGTGTACCGGATGTGACCTGGCGCCGTGATCACCGCTGAGACGTATGCGCAGCCGGGCAGGATGGTCGCGCCGGGCAGTGCGGATGCGATCGCGTCCGGACCGGTGACGCCGTTCAGCAGCGAAATCCCCAGGGTCTCCGGCCCGAACAGCGACGCTGCGGCGCGTGCCGCCTCCTCCACCTGGTACAGCTTCACTGCGAAGAGGACGATGTCGGCGAGCCCGAGACTGCCGGCGTCGTCGCTGGTGTCCATGCGTAGCGTGTCGTCGCCGCGCGGCCCCTCCACCCTCAGCCCGGACTTCCGGATGGCAGCAAGATGGGCGCAGCGCTCCAGGGCGGCGACATCTTCTCCCGCCTTGGCCAGCATCCCGCCGAAATAGCCGCCACCCCCGCCCGGGGCGACCATTGCGATGCGCATCGGTTTCTCTGTGGCGTTCATGATCTGGCGCCCTGACCCTATTTGGCCTCGGGGCGTACCGCGCCCGGAGCGCGGCCCTGCACGTAATGCTCAATACCGGGTGGCGGGACGACCCATGCGTGCTTGGATTCTTCGAAGAGGGAGACCAAAGGTGCGGGGAAGTCCGGGTCTGCAAATGCGCCGACGGGGATGTTGCAGATACCGGGAAACTTCTCGCCGCTAGAGTACACGGTCGTGCCGCATTCCGGGCAGAACAACCTGCGGATCTTGCGCCCCTCCTGACCTTCGCGCTCGTGAACCTTGTGCGTCCCTTCGAGGCGAACGTCGGATGTCTGGTAGAAGGCATTGTAGGCAAACGCGGAACCGGAGCGTCGCTTGCACGCCAGGCAATGACACATGGCCACGGACTTCAAATCGCCTGTCACGACGGCGCGGAACTGACCACACAGGCATCGGGCTACCATTTCCACGGAGCTTCTCCCCATTGTTCGTTTGGCGCATGTCCATCGCCGCCGGACGTCAGAGGCGGCTCGCTGTATTCCTCAATCCACGGAGCCGAACCGCTCGGCTAACGGCGCCTCGCATCCAGCCGGCGTCAGGGCTAGCACGCTGCGGATCGCGGGCGTTACCGTAACCTTCCCGGCGTCGGTGCGCCCCGGCGCGGGCACCGCGAAAATTGGCGCGCCTGCTGTCGGCGGCATCTCCCACCCGATCGCGTAGAGCCCTTCCAGCGCAACCGACCATGGCGGCCGCAGGAAGTCCGCCGCGCGCACATCCTCGAACCAGTGGCCGAGAGGTGAGTTGCGGGAATAGGCGCCGCCGCCGGCGATGCGGCACAGCTGCGTCAGCACCGGTTCCGCCAGTGTGGCCAGGT
Organism: Neoroseomonas lacus; assembly: GCF_014644535.1. Taxonomy (GTDB): domain Bacteria; phylum Pseudomonadota; class Alphaproteobacteria; order Acetobacterales; family Acetobacteraceae; genus Neoroseomonas; species Neoroseomonas lacus. The sequence continues at coordinate 34,117 of NZ_BMKW01000020.1, read as the reverse complement.
TCGCTTTGGCCATCTGCGCGTCGCGCCGCGACCTGCCGCGCTGCTCCAGCGCGCGCAGGGCGCCGTCATAGGCCTGCTGCGTCAGCCGGGCCTCCCGCTGAGCCATCACCCACTCCCCCTTCTCGAAGGCGGGCAGCGTCGACGCGGGTGCGCCGCGGCCGCGCAACTGGCGGTCCATGTAGGCCATCGCGGCGTCCACCACGCCGAGGATGACGCCGACGAACAGGATGATCGAGGTGCCGCCATTGGCCTCGATCGCCTGGCGCCAATGTCCCGGCCGCGCCATGCGTGTCGCCGGGAAGTCGCGTAAGGTGTCGCCGTGGCTGTTGGTACCCGCCATGCCGTGCCCGTCCCATTCGGCGCGGAGTGCCAAGCCGGTGGATCCGTCCCACGGCACGCCGCGCATGTCGAAGATGAACCAAGCGGGCTCGGCCTCTCCTTCCGGCAGCGCGGTGGTGATCATGTAGGAAGTGACGCCGGAGCCGGAGCCGAAGTGCTTCTCCCCCGTGATGCGCCAGCCGACAGGGGGCGTGGCATCACGGTGTGCCGCCGCGCGTGTCTTGCCGATGTCGCCGCCGCTGCCCGGCTCCGACGTGATCGTACCCCACCAGGCGTCGTCGAGCGCGCTGACGAAGACCTCCCGACGCTGCGCCTCCCAGGCATCCGCGCCGGGCTGGCTGGGCGGCACCTCAGCATCCCGCCCGAAGCAGACCACGCTCGGGTGCATCGACGCGGCGAGGGCGAGAGACGGATCGCCACCGGCGAGCGTCCGATACGCCTCGCGAGGAAATGCCCTGAGCGACGTCAGGACCATGCGCACTTCAAGGAGCGCATTTCGGTGCGAGCGCGCACAGCACCGCGACTGGCGAGGATGATGCGGCATGAGCCCGGCCACCTAGCCAGGCGCCCGCTCGGCGATGCCTGGGCAGGGCACATGGTGGCCGACGGTGACCAGATCGGCGAGGTGTCCGATGGTGATCCGGGGAAGTCGGAGATCGTCTTCAGAGGCCGCGACTGAGCCACCGTCGGCTGCGGCGCGCGTTCAAGGCGCGCTGCGCCGGCGTGTGTTGGTGGGCTAAATCCATTCCTGCCTGGACTTGGCGAGCAGCCCGTTCGCGTAGAAGTCCGTGCCACCTCCGTTGACGGCCTCGGTGTTGTTGCCGTCCAGCCCGACGGCCGTCTGTGGCACCGTAGTACCGGCGAAGTTCACTGGCTTGTTGTTTACCGGATTGTTGGCGGGCGCCGGCGTGCCGCTGACCGTGGGGCAGGCGAGGATGAGCGGCAGCATGCGTGCCGCCATCTTCTGTCCGCAGAGCGTGTCGCTGGGGTAGTGGACGCCAAGCACCTCGCGGTTGCGTCCGGTGCGCCGCGCGAGGTTGCGAAGCGGGCCTGCATCCGGAGCGCTCACACCACCACTGTCCTCGGTGATTTCTGCCGGCAGCACCTGTTCGAGCACCAGCGCGATCAGCATTGCCTCCGCGCCATGCGCGCTCGGGTAGGATGCGTGGCCCGGCACCTCGATGGGCGGCAACAGCGCCGGGTCGAGGCGCGAGGGCCGCGCGCGCTTGAAGATGCGCTTGTAGTGCATCGCCACCATGCTGCCGATTAGCTGCGTCGAATAGACGAGCAGGAACGTATTGCGATGAGAGGTGGGCGAGAAGTTGGCGACTGCGCGGAGGTAGCTGATGATTCCCCACCGCTGCTGCAGCGCCTCGTCCAGCGCGGCAGCGCGGTATTCGGTGAGGGCGCGCAGTTCCTGCAACTCGCGGTCGATGGCCGCGTTCGCGCGGGGATAGTCGTCCGGTCCGTTCATCGCGGTATTAAGCATGGTGGCAGTCCAATTGGCGTTCACCCTAGAAAACTCGGCCAGCATGAACATGACCCAGTGGTCGGGCGCCCAGTCCTCGTCCCGGAAATCCGCGGTGGGCAGCCGATTCCAGGAGACGTTCACGGTCGGCGGCCAGCGTTCGCTCTGGTAGATCAGCGGCGCGCCCGGCGGCAGGCCCTGCAGCGTCTGGCGGGTGGGTACGACGCCGGTGGGGCGGAACAGCGCACCGCTCGGCCCCAAGAGATCCAGCGCGAATGACACGCCGCCCACCCCCCCGACGCCACCGACGCCGCCCACGCCACCCACTCCGCCGACACCACCGACGCCGCCAAATCCCCCAGAAGCGCTCATCCCAGCCTCCTCCGCTCGATGCCGATCTGTCCTGCTGTCATTCGGGTAGCCCGGCTGCTGCCAGGTCGCGCACGAAGCGCACCCGATGCTCGCCGGCGAAGGGGGCGCGATCGCGGGCGTAGACGCCCAGCCGGAAATCCGGCTCCACCCTCAGCAGATGCCGTCCCACCTCCTCCGCCTCGTCCCGCCGGCCGAGGCCGCCGAGCACCGCCGCCAGCATCCGCAGGGCGGGCGCGTGCCTTGGGTTGCTGCCGATGGAGGTACGGCATGCCTTCTCGGCCGCGGCCAGGTTGCCGTTCACGTACTGCGCGATGCCCAGGAAGAGCTGCCGGTAGAAGCGCAGCGGTCCGTACGGCGACAGTCGAATGCCGCGTTCGGCGTGCTCCACCGCTTCCTTGCCGCGGCCAAGATAGGCACGCGTCGCGCTGGAGAAGGTCCAGGCGGTGGCGTTCCCGGGTGACGCGTCGAGCGCCAGTTCGAAATGCTCCAGCGCAGTTTCGTAGTCGCGGCGCAGGAAGGAGAGGTTGTGCCCTATGACGCTGAGCGCGAGCGAGCAGCGCCAGTCGAGCGTCAGCGCCTCTTCCCCGAGCGCGAACAGCTTCGCGGCCTCCGCGACGCGGTCGGAGGACATCCCTCTCGCGATATGGATGTTGTGCCAGTAGGCGGCCCAGGCCCGTGGCAGCGCGAAGGCCGGGTCAAGGTCCATCGCCCGCTGCAGTTGCTCGCGTGCGCCGAGGAACGCCTCGCGATCCTCCGAGCCGAAGGCGTGGATCCCCCGCAGCATGTGGTCGTAGGCGGTGAGGTTATCGGGCCGCTTGCGCATCGCCTCGCGCAGCGCGGCCGCCTGAATCCCCGGTGCGATGCCGGCGACGATGCGCGCTGCGAGGTGGTCCTGCATCTCTAGGATCTCGCGCTCGGGCGCGTCCATCCGCTCGCCCCAGAGTTCCTCGCCGCTCCGCGTGTCGACGAGCCGGACGGAAACGGCAAGCCCGCCACGCGCACGCAACATCGTGCCAGACATGGCGAACTGCACGCCCAAGGTGCGCCCGACCCGCTGCGGTGGCGGCGTGTAGCCGGCAAACATGCGCGTGGTCTCGGGCGCGATGACGAAGAGCTCGTGCAGGCCCGCGAGCATCGCCGCGACATCCTCGACGAGCCCGGCAGCGAGATAGTCGTCGCGTGGGTCGCCACCCAGATTGATGAGCGGCAGCACGGCGACGGAGGGCAGCGTGGAGGGTGGCGGCGCGAGCGGCACCGGCACGCTCCGCACCGGGTCCAATGAAATGGCCCGAACGCTGCGCGACAGGTTGCGCAGCGGCAATTCGCCGAGATCGCGTGCGCCCGCGAGCGCATCCGCTGGGAGCATCCCCGCTGCTTCTGCGGAAAGCAGGGTGCCACCTGGCGTGCCGAACTCCTGCAGCCGCGCGGCAAGGTTCACCGCATCCCCGAGGATGCGCTCGCCATCCTCGATCACCGGACCGAGGTGCAGCGCAATGCGGAACGCGATCGGCGGCATGGTGCCCACGCCTTGCGCCTCGGCCTCTGCCGCCGCATGCAGAGCCCGCGCCCATTCGAGCGCGGCTTCGATATCGGGAAACTCTGCGAGAACTCCGTCGCCCTGCACGTCCACGATGCGGCCGCCGAGCCGCTCCGCGGTGGGCGCCACGGTCGTGCGGAACAGCGTCATCCAGCGCGACACGGCAGCGGATTCGTCGACCGAAGTCAGCGTCGACCAGCCAACGATGTCCGCGAAGGCAACGGCAGCCAATCGCCGCCGCAGCGGACCATCGGTCGCGACATGCATGAGCAGATTGGGGGCCATGGCTCAATGGTCCTCGCGAGTGCGTAGGGTGTCATTTCCGTTGGCGTGCTGCAACAAATGAACGGCTGACGGAGCAATTCCGCTTTGCACCAGCCGTCGTTGGGCGGCAGACTGCAGGCACGCCGCGCTAGGAGGGCCGAATGTCAGGCAGCGGGACGTCGCATGGCCGGGCGCAGGTCATCGTCGAGCTTCCGAACGAGCCGGAGATGCGTCAGGCATTCCTCGACGAGAACACGGATCTCATCGCGAGACGGATGAACGGCATGACGAGCCTGGTCATCTCCAAGGACCAGGTTGTCGGGCTGCCTGCCTTCCGGATCGGCCGCGTGACGCTCCCGTCAGCGGCGCAGCAGCCTCCGGAGCCGGGAGTGGAGCGGCCATCGGATGCGGCCATCCAGGCCGCGCTGGCTGGCCTCATCTGTGTGGTCGAGATCCCCGCGGAACGCACGAGCGGCTATATGACATCACTTCGCGATGCCGGGCTGCGGGTCGGCGCGCAGGCCGCCTTCGAAGCCTTCGACCACTGGGTGCCGAACGGTGATCGGCCCGGGACCTTCCACACCCGCCCTGCCGCCGAGGCGCTGATCCGCGCGGACGCGACGCGCAGCCGCAATCTGCTGGGCCAGGGGGTGAACCTCGTGGTGGTGGACGAGGGGTTCAGTCTCGCGGCCTTGCGCCGTCGCGCGGCGCAGGTTGTCAACTACATCGACGGCTGGGGGACCTACCCGCCCAATGCCGCGCCCAACCTGCCAGGCCAGGCGGCGCCCGATGGACACGGCACGATGGTGGCGCTCAACGCGATCTCGCTCGCGCCGCAGGCGCGCCTCTGGGATGCGCCGGTACGCCCGCCCAGGATCAACGACGTGGTGCCCTTCGCCGATTACGCGGCCGCGGCCCTGATCTGGATCGAGGCCGAGATCCGGCTGTGGCTGGGCTTCGCATTTCCGGGACCCTGGGTCTTCTGCCATCCCTGGGGCATCTACGACAGGCGCCTGGAGGTGCCGGCGGACAGCTACACGGGCGATCCCAACCACATCCTGAACCTGCTGTTCCGCGTCCTCGACAACGACCGCGACCAAGTGTTCGCAGCCGGCAATGGCGGGCAATTCGCCCCGCATCCGCGCTGCGGTCCGGGCGATATCGGTCCCGGCCAGAGCATTCTGGGCGGGAATTCCTCGCCTCACATCCTCACGATTGGGGCGGCGCGGGCGGACGGAATCTGGATCGGCTACTCCTCCCAGGGACCGGGGCAGCCGGGTTTCGCGACGGCCCCCGGGTCTGTGGTCGAGAAGCCTGATCTTTGCGCGCCGAGCCACTTCTGCGAGCCCACCGATGCGGCCTGGATTTCATCGGGTACCTCGGCGGCATGCGGTGTCGCGGCGGGCGCCGTGGCGGCGCTGCGGAGCCAAGGCTCGCCGCTTCGAAGCATGCCGCCGCACGCACTCCGGAAACGCCTGCGGGACAGGGCACGACAGCCGCCGACCATGGCGCAGACACCCTACGACTTGCGCTTCGGCTACGGCATCCTCGACCTTGACGCAGCGCTGCGGTAACGGCCCCACCTGCTGACGTACAGTCTCGTACGGATTTCGATGTCCGACAGTCTCGCCTCCACGCGTTCGTCGCCCAGGGGCTGACCCGCATACGTGGACACCTTTTGGCCTTGGGCGGCGGGAGGTCACGCGGGGTCGTCTGCGATGCGGATCGACTTTCTTGTCCATGGTCTGCTCGGCGGCAACCATGAGAGGCGGTCTGATACGAGGAAGGGGCCGATCTCGAAAGCGCCGTCGATGACCCACCAGTGATGCAGGAAGCCGGCGAGCTTACGGGCGAGGGCGACCTTGGCGCGCTAGGCGCCGCGGTGCCAACCGAGTATTGGTTGCGCGACCAGCTTTCTTTCGTACCTTCGCGCGTCTCGCGCTGTACGAGCCGGTGTCGGACGCCAAGACGATCGGGCTGGTCCGTGAGGAACCGGAGACGGTTCGAACCTGATTGCATTCCCTCCTCCAGTGCGCCAAGCCAATGCGTGGATTTACAGACAGAAAATCGGTCGGCCTGGTTCGTTGCCCCCATGTCTACCCCCAAGGTTGCGCCGGCTAGGGCTGCATCGGGATAGACGGGTATAGCCCTCGAGCATCGCTACCGAGCGCTCATCCCGCCTTTTCAGTGGGCATGTTCCGTCGCAGCGTACCGCTTACGGACGCGGCGATTGGGCAGCAGCGGGCGGCGCCGCGCGGCTCACAGCGGTCGTTCCCTACATCGCCTATGCACGCAAGGATCGCCGGACCAAGCCGCGCGATCCCGTCACGTCGCGCTATGTGGCGCAACTGCTTGAGGCCATAGGTTGACGCGTAGCGCCGATCCTGCGGTGCGGATGGTCCGGTGCCGGCATTTGGTGATGCGCATCATCGACATCGCCAAGGTAAGGATCGGCCTCGCGCACCTCGCCTGACAACATACGCCGCCTCGTCTGGCTCAGCGGCAGGCCAGCGCATGCAAATCTGCGCGAAGATCCGCACCGCTGTCCCGACCCGCGTCGCCGCCCCGTCGGACGGCCACGCGCGTAGCGTTATGCCGTACCAGCAACCCCGACCCGGCCTACCACCAAAGCTGCTGGGTTCCTGGAATCGCCCAACTTGTCCCGATCAAAGGACCCGTACTCGGGCACAAGACACCATGAATCAGTGCTTCGACCGCTTTGATATCCAAAATGCCATCTGGACTGCGGCGTGCGCCAAACACGTCCGCTCGGGCCATTCGGATTTGGAGGCGGAACGCGCGGCCCGCTACTTCTTCGCCCGCTCAACCGCCTCCATGATCAGCCGGCGAGCTTCATCGGCCCCACCCCAGCCCAGCACCTTCACCCACTTGCCTGGCTCAAGGTCCTTGTAGTGCTCGAAGAAGTGCTGGATCTGAGCCAGCGTGATCTGCGGCAAGTCGGTGTGGTTCTGCACATGGGCGTAGCGCTGCGTCAGCTTCGCCGACGGCACCGCGATGATCTTCTCATCCCCGCCGCCGTCATCCTCCATGCGCAGCACGCCAACGGGGCGAACATTGATGACGGCGCCAGGGATGATGGGGCGAGTATTGGCCACCAGCACATCGATCGGGTCACCGTCTTCCGACAGCGTATGCGGCACGAAGCCGTAATTTCCCGGGTAGCGCATCGGCGTATAGAGGAACCGGTCGACGAACAGCGTGCCAGCCTCCTTGTCCATCTCATATTTGATGGGCTCGCCGCCGACCGGAACCTCGATGATGACGTTCACGTCCTCAGGCGGGTTCTTGCCGATCGCGATGGCATCGATACGCATGGAATTGATCTCCGGAAGGTCTCGGTGCGGCTGGTAGCAGAGTGGCGCGGCGCGGCCAATCGCAGTGCAGCACGGCTTGCGCAGCGGGGCTGCGGCAGCGACGCTCCCCCCATGTCGAACCGTACCTCATTTGCCGCCGACGCCGCCGCCCGCGCGCCGGAGGTGGTAGCCCTCACCCGCCGGCTGATGGCCGTCCCGTCGCCCAACCCGCCCGGCGATGTGCGCGCCTGCGCCGCCGAAGCAGCCGCGCTGCTGCGCGAGATCGCCCCCGAGGCGACCGTTACGCTGCATGACACCTCGCCCGAGGTCACCAATCTTGTCGCTCGAATCGCCGGTGCCGCACCAGGCCGGCTGCTCGCCTTCAATGGCCATCTCGACACCTATCCGGTCAACGATGCGCTGCCCTGGACGGTGGACCCGCTGCGCGGGGAGGTGCGCGACGGGCGCCTGTATGGCCGCGGAGCGGCCGACATGAAGGGCGGCATGGCGGCCTCCATGCTCGCCTTCGCGCTGCTGGCGCGCCATCGGGGCGCCTGGCGGGGCGAGGCGCTGCTGACGCTCGCCGGCGACGAGGAGAGCATGGGTCCGCTGGGAACAAAGTGGCTGCTCGACCACGTCCCAGGATTGGCACAAGCCGGCGCGGTGATCATCGGCGATGCCGGCAGCCCGCGCGTGCTGCGGTTCGGCGAGAAGGGCTTCCTGTGGATCGAGGTTTCAGCCTCCGGCACCCCAGCCCATGGCGCCCATGTGCATCTCGGCGAGAACGCCATCGACCGTCTGCGGGTGGCGCTCGATGCCGTGGCGGCGCTACGTGACCTGCCGGTCGCTGCGCCGCCGTCGGTGACGGCCGCGATCGCCGCCGCGCAACCGATCAGCGAACCGCTGGCGGGGGCGGGCGAGGCCAGGGTACTCGGCAGCGTGACGGTGAATATCGGTCGCATCGAGGGTGGCACTGCGCCCAACCTGGTGCCGGCCTCGGCAACGGCGGCCTGCGATATCCGCCTGCCGGTCGGACTGAGTTGCGCCGACGCCGAAGCCGCGCTCGCGGTCGGGCTGGATGCCCTACCCGGCATCACCTGGCGACTGCTCCGCCGGTTTGAGCCGAACCCCACCGACCCCGACGCCGCCATCGTTCGCCTGACCCATGCCGCAGCCGAGGAGGTACTTGGCGGCACGGTTGCGGTGAACATGCGCGTCGGCGGGTCTGACGCCCGGTGGTTCCGCATGGCCGGGCTGCCGACCGTCGTCTACGGCCCGACTCCGCACAATATGGGCGGCGCCGATGAATGGGCGGACATTGCCGAGTTGGAAGCCGTCACCCGCGTCCATGCCCTCGCCGCCTTCGATTTCCTCACGTCCTGATCGCCTCGCCACCGATGCGGCGCAGGCGCCGTTCGACCTCGACCGGGTGGGACTGCGGCGAGGGGTGATCCGAGCCTCGACAGCCTGTAACGCTACCCGCCTGCTGCCGACGCTCGCCGCCTGGCCTGCCTCGAAGCCATTGCGATGAGATTTGGCCACTGGCAGTTTCGATGCCGATCAGGCGGTGTGGCTTCGGGGCCTTTATGCCGGTGTTGGGCAACAAGGTCCTGATGCTGGTACACCCGCTGCCCTGGCGGGCGTTTGATTTTCGTCGCTGGTCCGGGCAATCAAGGTTTGCGAGGGCCTGTAGCTCAATGGTCAGAGCGGACCGCTCATAACGGTTTGGTTGCAGGTTCGAGTCCTGCCGGGCCCATCGCACTGCCTCCGCCGGTTGCGACGTTGGCGGGTACCGGCCCGGACGTGCCTCGGCGCGACGGCGGGCTGCCCAACCGCCCACGACTGGCGCAGCAAGTGATTCCACCCGAGTCAAAATAAGAACCTGCATCAACACTGTGACGAACGATACAGACGTGCGTGGGTTTAGTATTTTATCTGACAACGTATGGCCGCTGTATGTTGTAGAGAGTTGCTGAATTTGCCGCACAAGATTCAATTGTTGAATTTTTTCGACGAAAAATCGCACAGAATAATTAGAAATTACAATTTTTTTTTATATAAAAAATCAGATATTTGTATTAATATGCATGCGTTGATACGGCAATTCGTCGTATTTTGGAGTTTAATATAGTGAAAATATATTCAGTTTCTTCGTTTTCCAGTCTAGGTGGTACGCCATACACATTAAATACGGGCGATAGCATAATTGTCACCCACGAAGGGACCCTCGTCGCGTCAAATATAGCAGCTTTCGGCGTCGCGATTCAGGGCGCGCATGTCACGGTGTTGGTCGACGGGGCCGTCTATGCGCCTGCTGTGAACAGCTATGCGATCGCTACACTCAATCAGACCTATTCCGCTGCCGTCCATATCGGGGAATCGGGCAGCGTTCATGGTGCCATTGCGGCCCTGTCTCTTGGAACCGGCAGCACCGTGGACAACGCCGGCACCGTGTCCGGCAACTACGGTGTCCAGCTGAGCAGCGGATCGATCATCAACAGCGGCGATATCAACGGTGCCACCGCCGGCGTGTCCACGAGTGGCTACGACATGTCCCTGCGCAATGCCGGCATGATCGCCGGCGGCACTGATGGCGTGCGGCTGTATGGCGGCTCGATCGTGAACAGCGGCGAGATCCATGGCGGCACATCGGGCATCTTTGCGTTGTCTACCGACGTCTGCATCTCGAACACCGGCCTGATCTCCGGCGAGATCGACGGCATCCACGTCAATGTCAGCCAATACGGCACGGCCGATCCGGCGAGCGTGATCAATGAAGGCACGATCCTGGGCGGAACCAGTGCGGGCTCCTATGGCGTGTTACTTGGCGCGTCCGGCGCGCTGCTCGAGAATGACGGCCACATCTCCGGCTTCACCGGGGTCGGCTTCCTCGCCTTCGGGGCGGCTGGGGATGCGGGCGGCACGCTGGTGAACACGGGCCTGATCGCGACGAGCGGGGCGGGCGGCCTCGGCCGCGCCGTGCTTGGCAGTGCGCTGTCCGACATTGTCACGAATTCAGGCAGCATCAGCGGCACCATCAGCCTCGGCGCGGGCAACGACCTGTATGACGGGACCGACGGGCATATCCTGAATGGCGTGGTGCTGGCTGGCGACGGCAACGACACGCTGCTCGGCGGCACGGGCCGGGATGTGCTGCAGGGTGATGCAGGCCTCGACAGCCTGGATGGCGGCGGCGGCGACGATGTGCTGCGCGGCGGGCTCGGCGCCGATGTGATCGATGGCGGGGCTGGCAGCCACGACCTGCTCGACTATTTCGGTTCAGGCGCGGTGAGCGTGAACCTGGCAGCCGGCGATGCCTCTGGCAGCCACGCCGCCGGCGATGAGTTCACCGGCATCGAGGGTCTTGCGGGCGGGAACTTCAACGACATCCTGGTCGGCGACGCGCAGGCCAATCTGTTGTGGGGGCGCTGGGGCAATGACATGTTGTCGGGCGGCGCCGGCAACGACAATCTGCTCGGTGATATCGGCAACGACACGCTAATCGGCGGTGCCGGCGTTGACGTTCTGCGCGGCGGTGCCGGCGCCGACATCTTCCGCTTCCTCGCCGCCACGGAAAGCGGCGCGCCGGGGCAGGTGCGTGACCGCATCGTCGACTTCAGCCACGCACAGCTTGACCGGATCGACCTGTCGATCATCGATGCCAATGCCGTGCTGGCAGGCAGTCAGGACTTCGCCTTCATCGGCGGCGCTGCCTTCTCCGCTGCCGGTCAGGTCCGTACGCAGGTCATCGGCGGAAACACCTTCGTGTTCGGTAATACCGATGCAAACCTTGCCACCAGCGATTTCTCGATCGCGCTGACCGGCAGTGTGGTCCTGACAGCGGCCGACTTCATCCTCTGAGCCCGTGACGCATCGCCGGCCCACAGCCGGCGATGTATCCTGCGTTCACGCGGAGTGCTCATACGAGCGGCACGAGGTTCCGAACCGTGCCGAGGCCGCGGATGTGGCCCGCCGACATTCCAAGTCTGAGGGCCTGTTGAGGCAGATACCAGCGGTCGAAGCATTCGGCCGTTGGTATCAGGCCGCTGCCGCCGCTGCCGCCGCTGCCGTCGAGGCCGCACGCCGCGGCCGAGCCCCAAGCGCCAGCACCGCCGCAACCAGACACGCCGCACCCGCCAGGTAGAAGGCCGGCAGGTAGGAGGCGAGCGCATCGCGGCTCAGTCCCGCGCCCAGCGCCGCGATCGCGGCGCCCAATTGATGCGCGGTGAACACCCAGCCGAACACCATCGGCGCCTTTTCCCGCCCAAAGGCCTGGCCGGCGAGGCGTACCGTCGGCGGCACCGTGGCGATCCAGTCCAGCCCGTAGAAGATCGCGAAAATGGACAGGCCATAGAGCGTGAAGGTGCTCGACGGCAGCCACAGCAGCGACAACCCGCGCAGGCCGTAATACCAGAACAGCAGCTTGCGGTTGTCGTAGCGGTCCGAGAGCCAGCCGGAGGCGATGGTGCCGACGAAATCGAACACTCCCATCATCGCCAGCACCGAAGCCGCCTGCACCTCGGCCATGCCGAAATCGACGCAGAACGGGATGAAATGCGTCTGCAGCAATCCGTTGGTCGACAGTCCGCAGATCAGGAAGGTCGCGAACAGGATCCAGAAAACGCGCGTGCGTGACGCCTCGGCGAGCACTGCGAAGGCATTGCGCACCGGATTGCCGGTGGGTGGCGTCGGCGGTGTGACCGTCGTCTCGCCATAGGCGGGCAGGCCGAGGTCGGAGGGATGGTCGCGGCCGAACAGCACCATCAGCACGGCGGCGAGCGCGCAGGCGCCGAGGCCCGGCACGATCGCGACGCGCCAGCCATGTTCCTGCGCCAGCCAGGCGCCGAGCGGCAGCAGCACGAGCTGCCCGGTGGCGTTCGCCGCCGTCAGCAGCCCGATCACCAGGCCGCGCCGTTGCGCGAACCAGCGGTTCGCCACCGTCGCGCCGAGCACCAGTGCTGTCATGCCGGTGCCGATGCCGGTCACCACGCCCCAGTAGAACCAGATCTGCCAGACCGCCGTCATTGTCATCGACAGCAGGCAGCCCGCGACGACCATGGTCAGGGCGAGGGCCACCACGCGGCGCAGCCCATAGCGCTGCAACATGGCGGCGGCAAAGGGCGCCATCAGTCCGAACAGCAGCAGTCGCAGCGCCAGCGCGCCGGAGATGGCCGAGGTCTCCCAGCCGAATTCGCGCTGCACTGGCAGCAGCATGGCACCGAGCACGCCGAGCGCACCGGCCGAGGACACCGCGACCAGGAAGGTGATGGCGACCATCACCCAGGCGTAATGGATGCCACGACGGGCCAGGGCAGCGTTGAGGGGCGCGGAGAGCATGGCGTTGGTCCTGTCCGGCGTCAGTGCGCGGTGGCGAGATCGGTGGCGATGAGCGTGGCGAGCAGGCCGCGCAGCGTGGCGGCCTGCGCCGCGCCGAAACGGTCCTCGAAGGCCGTCTGCGCCGCGGCCCAGAGCGGGCGGGCCACGTCCAGCCGCGCCTGGCCCGCGGCGGTTAGCGAGACCAGCCGACTGCGGCGGTCGGCCGGGTCGACGGCGACCGCGACGAGCCCCTCCCGTTCGAGCGGCTGGAGATTGCGGCCCATGGTCGTGCGGTCCATCGCCATCAGCGCGGCGAAGGCGCCGGGGGCGATGGGGCTGCGCCGCGCCAGATTGGCGAGCAGCGAGTATTGCCCGATGTTCAGCCCCGTCGGCGCCAGATGCTGGTCGTAGTGCTGGGTCAGATGGCGTGTCGCCTTGCGCAGCCCGGCGCAGCTGCAGCGATCGGCGCGGGGCGGGGGTGACGACGTCATGCTGCGCAAAATAGGCGTATATACACGCAATTCAAGCCCAACCTTGGCGTGCCGGGCCCATGGACGTAGAACCCGGGGCAACCCCCTCCGTCACAGGTTCCCCGCCCCATGGCCGCCTACCAGTACGTCTACGTCATGAAAGACCTCACCAAGTCCTATCCGGGCGGGCGTGAGATCTTCAAAGGCATCACCCTGTCCTTCCTGCCGGGGGTGAAGATCGGCGTGCTCGGCCCGAACGGCGCCGGCAAGTCGACGCTGATGCGCATCATGGCGGGGCAGGACAAGGAATACGGCGGCGAGGCCTGGGCCGCCGAGGGCGTGCGCGTCGGCTACCTTTCCCAGGAGCCCGAGCTCGATCCGAACCTGACGGTGGGCGAGAATGTCCGTCTCGCCTTCGCCGAGCTGAACGGCCACATGGCGCGATTCAACGAGATCTCCGAGAAATTCGCCGAGGAGATGTCGGAAGACGAGATGAACACCCTGCTCGCCGAGCAGGCCGACCTGCAGGAAAAGATCGACGCCGCCAATGGCTGGGAGATCGACCGCCAGGTCGAGATCGCGCTCGACGCGCTGCGCTGCCCGCCGCCGGATGCGGCGGTGACCAACCTGTCGGGTGGCGAGCGCCGGCGTGTCGCGCTGTGCCGGCTGCTGCTCGAGAAGCCGGACATGCTGCTGCTCGACGAACCGACCAACCATCTCGATGCCGAGAGCGTGTCGTGGCTGGAGCAGACGCTGAAGGCCTACACGGGCACGGTGCTGATCGTGACCCACGACCGCTACTTCCTCGACAACGTCACCTCCTGGATCCTCGAGGTCGATCGCGGCCGCGGCATTCCCTACGAAGGCAACTACTCCACCTACCTCGAACAGAAGCGCAAGCGCCTGTCGCAGGAGGAACGCGAGGAAAGCACCCGCCAGCGTCAGCTCGCCGAGGAACGCGACTGGATCGGGCGGTCGCCTTCCGCCCGCCAGGCAAAGTCGAAGGCGCGTATCGCGGCCTATGAGGACCTGCTGCGCGCCAGCCAGGACAAGGCGCCCGACCCGACCGAGATCGCCATCCCGCCGGCCCCGCGCCTCGGCAATACCGTCATCGTCGCCGATGGCATCTCGAAGGGCTATGGCGACCGGCTGCTGATCGACAACCTGTCCTTCAAGCTGCCGCCCGGCGGCATCGTCGGCGTGATCGGGCCGAACGGTGCGGGCAAGACCACGCTGTTCAAGATGATCATGGGGCGCGAGACGCCCGACGCCGGTACCCTGACCGTCGGCGAGTCCGTCGAGCTCGGCTATGTCGACCAGAGCCGCGACACGCTCGACGACAGCAAGTCGGTCTGGCAGGAAATCTCCGGTGGCGACGACATGATCACCATCGGCAAGCGTTCGGTCCCCTCGCGCGCCTATGTCGCGGCCTTCAACTTCAAGGGCGGCGACCAGCAGAAGCGGGTGGGCTCGCTCTCGGGCGGTGAGCGCAACCGTGTCCACCTCGCGAAGATGCTGAAGAAGGAGCACAACGTGCTCCTGCTCGACGAACCGACCAACGACCTCGACGTCGAAACCCTGCGCGCACTGGAAAACGCACTGATGGAGTTCGCCGGCTGCGCGGTCATCATCTCGCACGATCGCTTCTTCCTCGACCGCCTCGCGACGCACATCCTCGCCTTCGAGGGGGACAGCCACGTCGAGTGGTTCGAGGGGAATTTCGAAAGCTACGAAGAGGACAAGCGACGTCGACTCGGCGACGCGGCAACCGACCCTCATCGGATCAAGTACAAGCCACTCGCACGGTGAAGGAGGCGGGGGAGGCAACTCTCCCGCACCGGGCACCCAATGGCGTTGCGCCGCAACACCATTGGGACCGGAACCCCTTCCTGTATCTGTCTGTCACCAGGGCAGGCCCGGCGCGGCTGCCATGCCCCCTCGGCGGAGGCCACAGATGAGTGCTGCCATGCAGGCGTTGCGGTCGAACAGGATCGTCACGACCGAACGGCTGATGATGATCCCACCAGGTAAGGAGAACCTGCCGGATCTCACTCGCCTCAAGGGGGATGACCGGGTCTTCGGCATCATGCTGCATGGCGTCCGCACGGCCGAACGCACGCGCGAGGAGCTGGAAGACGACACTGACTTCTGGGAAGTGCGCGGCTACGGCACCTGGTGCGTATTCGAACGCACCAGCGGCGATTTCCTGGGCATCTGCGGCTTCATGGAGAGACCGGATGGGCGCGGCGTCGCGCTGCGCTACGCCCTCTGGCCGGAATGCCGGGGCAAGGGCTACGCCCGCGAAGCCGCGCGTGCCGCCCTTGCCTTCGGCCACGCTGCGGGGCTGAAGCGCATCATCGCCGTGGCGCGCTTCACCAACCACGCCTCACGCGCCGTCATGCAGGATATCGGCATGACGCCCGCCGGAGACTTCCGCCACAAGGGCGAGGCGATGCTGGTGTTCGAAAGCCTGGCCTGATGGTCAGTCGAGGCTCTGCGGCCAGCCGATGAACAGCCCGACATCCCCCGGCACCCCGCCGGGGAAGTCGATGACGCGGGCCGAAAATGTAAAGCCGCTGGGCGCCAGGTCCCGTTCCCACCAGTCGTAGATCTTGCGATAGACCCCCGGCAGCGTGTCCTGCCAGCCCTCTAGATGATTGTTGATGCGACGCGCGCCGTCCTCGCACAGCAGGGACGGGAACTTCACCAGCATCAGCTCGCGTTCACCGGCCTCGAAAGCAATGCGAATGCGCTTGATGGCGCGCTCGCGGTCCTCATCGGTGATCTCATAAGTCCGCGCGCGCTCCGAGAAGGCTGCCAGCTCCGCCTTGTGCTGTGCCTCGGCTTCATCCGCCTCGGCCTTGCGGCGCGCGGCAGCAGCGGCCTTCTCATTGAACAATTGCTTCAGATCCAGCATCGGCATCGATGAGCTCCCCACAACGGATCGGGTCCTGGCCCCGCACACCAAGGAGACAACATCTCGCATCATGCAGCCTAGCACTTTGACTCAGCGCAGAGCGTGACGCCTGCCAGCCGGCACTGCGGCGTTCGGGTGTCACTGACGCAGGCGCCGATTTGTGACCGCGTCGCCCCGTCATGTTCGGCAGAGCGGCGCGGCCGTTCCCGGCGGCTGTCAGCCGCGGCCCTCGCGTGCGGCCAATTGCGCGATCTGGTTGCGCATGGCCTCAAGCAGGGAAGCGACCCGCCCGCCATTGCGCTGGATCACCGCCGAATACTCGCTGCGCGTTGTCAGGCGCAGGGAGGTCCCCTCGGCAATCACATCCACCACGCGGGGCTGGCCGTGCACATCGCTGACCCGCCAGTCGAGCGAGAAGGCCGCCGTATTGGGCCGCTCGACGATGGTGCTGACCAGCACGTCTTCCTCGGTCCGCTGCTGGCTGCGGCCCATGGTGAACCGGACCCCGCGATATTCACCGAAGCGGGCGGACAGGTTGCGAACGATGATGTCATCGAACAGGCGATTATACTCGGCGAGTTCCGCCGGGCTGGCCTGGCGAACATAGCGGCCGAGAATGAAGCGACCGGTCCCCTCAATATCGATGGTCCGCCGCAGCGTCGCGGCCACGCGGTCCCGTCTGGTAGGGAGGTCGAGTCGGGGGTCGTTGATGGCCGTCACCAGTTCATTGCCGGCGGACTGGATGAAGGTGGTGGCCCGGGCAGGGTCGATCTCGGCCCGACCGAGGCGCGGGAGGACGACGAGGCCGGCGGCGACCAGGGGGGTGGAAAGCAGGAGCCGTCTTTTCATGGCGCTCATATGGGGCCGATCCAATGGTTGCCGAGTCATGGCTCACTCCGCGCTGGTGGTGCTGCGGGCTGGGTCACACCCTGGCCGAAGCCGGTGACGCCCGATGGGCCGACAATGCGGCCACGGTCCTCTTCGTTGCGGATTTCATAGCCGCGGCGCTGGCGATAGGCAGACCGCAGCGTGGAATAGGGGTCGAGCGAGGTGGCGCGGACCTGGTCGATCGGTTCCAGCAGCGCCTCGCGCGTGTCGACCACGGTCAGGCCCAACTGGGTCCAGCCGGCGGCATCCACCAGGATGCCCTGGCCGAACCAACTCAGCGGATTGATGACGAAATCCACCCCTTGGCCGACCAAGTCACGCGGATTGGACGGCCCGAGCAGTGGCACGAAGATGTAGTGACCTTCACCGACGCCCCAGACCGCCAGGGTCTGGCCGAAATCCTCGGAATGGCCGCGCACGCCCCAGAAATCCGCCGCGTCGATGATGCCACCGACACCGATCGTGGAATTCACCATGAACCGGCCCAGCGTTTCGCGCGCACGGGTCACGTTGCCCTGCAACAGGTCGTTGGCGAGGATGACCGGGGCGCGGAGATTGCCCAGGATGTTGCGTACCGCGATGCGGATGCCCTGCGGCACCACGTCGCGATACGCCTCGGCGACCGGTTGCAGCACATTGCGGTCGGCCGCCTCATGCGCCGCGAACAAGGCACGATTGGTCGGCTCGAAGCCGTCGTTGTTCTCGCGGAATTCCGCCAGGCCTTCGGGATCGTCTTCCCCGGGGCGCGTGGCGCAGCCGCCCGCCAGGAGTACCGCGGCAAGCATGGTGGCGAGCGCCAGGCCGGATCGTGTTTGGAACATAGCGGCGGAATACAATGTCTCGCGGGCCCTTGGAACCAGAGTTCGTGCCGTTCGAAATGGCGTTGTTGTCGCCACGTTCCACCCTTACCGCCGAGAGATTGCCTCGGCAGCGATTGATAACATCATACACCAGGACCGCCTCCGCGTCCTGTCGCCCGTCGTCGAACCGTGTGACGAAGGGTTGCCAGCCCGCGCGGGACGCGCCAGAGGAACCGCCGGTCGCAGCCCGGCACCAGCGAATGAGGAAAGTGCATGATGAACCAGGCCTTGAGCGGAACCCTGGCCCGTTGGCTCACCGGCCCACGGGTGGCCGGCTTGCCCGCGCCATCCGCGATGCCCGCGCCGCGGCTTTCCTTCGAATTCTTCCCGCCGCGGACCGAAAAGCTCGAGGAACAACTCTGGGCCTGCATCCGTCGGCTGGAACCGCTGGCACCACGTTTCGTCTCGGTCACCTATGGCGCCGGCGGGACGACCCAGGAGCGCACCCATGCGACGGTGGCCCGGCTGGTCTCCGACACGACGCTGACGCCGGCGGCGCACCTGACCTGCGTCGGCGCGACGCGGGACGAGGTGGACGCCGTCGCCCGCCGGTACTGGGAGGCCGGGGTGCGCCATATCGTCGCGCTACGCGGCGACCCGCCGGCCGGGGCGGACCGGTATGAGCCGCATCCGGGCGGCTACGCCCAGGCGGAGGACCTGGTCCGCGGCCTGAAGCGGATCGGCAATTTCGAGATCAGCGTGGGGGCCTACCCGGAGGTGCATCCTGCCGCCGTTTCGGCCGAGGCCGATCTCGACTTCCTGAAGCGCAAGATCGATGCCGGGGCGACCCGGGCGATCACCCAGTATTTCTTCGATGCCGAGGTCTATCTGCGCTTCCTCGACCGCTGCCTGGCGGCCGGCATCAACGTGCCGATCGTGCCGGGGATCATGCCGGTGACCAATTTCGCCTCGGTGCAGCGCTTTTCGGCGATGTGCGGTGCCTCCGTGCCTGGCTGGATGGGCCAGCTCTTCGAGGGGCTGGACGAGGATGCCGAAACCCGCCGCATGGTCGCCGCCGTGGTCGCGGCCGAGCAGGTGCGGCTGCTGCAGGCGAATGGGGTGGACGAATTCCACTTCTATACGCTGAACCGGCCGGACCTGACCTTTGCCATCGCCCATATCCTGGGCGTGCGGCCGAAGGCGGCGAGGTGATGGGCGGCACTTTAGCATTTTAGGATTTTAAGCGGAAGAAGCTTGCCCGATTCGGACAAAGTCCTGGTGCCGGCCGAGCATGGGCCTTGTCGGCAAGACCATTGGTTCGCATTGGCGGACAGGGCGCGTGGCGCATAATGGGAGGCCTTCTGCAAGGGGCAGGACGCTAACGGATCGGGCGTCGCGTTTAAAGAAATATATCCTATTTGCGGGCGCCGCGGAAGCCTGGGCCGCGCGTAGGCAGCCGCGCCCGGAAGGGCCCGCCATCGCCCCCTGGCCCGCCCCGTGCCGGGCCTGCCTTGCGCTTGGCTTGCCTCGCGCTGGCGCCTATGCATCCGACATGCTCACGCAGAAGGCGAAATACGCGCTGCAGGCCCTGCGGGTCCTGGCGGCGGCGGGAAGCGAAGGCGCCGCCCAGACGGCGCGGCCGACGCTGACCATCCAGGCGATCGCCGAGCGCGCCCGTGCCCCGCGGAAATTCCTCGAAACCATCTTGCTCGACCTGCGACGTCACGGCTTTGTCGACAGCCTGCGCGGCAAGGCCGGCGGCTATGTCCTGGCCATGGCGCCGGCGGATATCCGTCTGTCGGAGGTGATCCGCGCCCTCGATGGCCCCTTGGCGCCGATCCCCTGCGCGAGCCTGACCGCGTATCGGCCCTGCACGGATTGCCCGGATCCGGCGGCCTGCGCTCTGCGGCGCGTGATGCGGGAAGTGCGGGATGCGACCGCGGCGATCCTCGATGCCCGGAGCGTCGCCGACCTGATCGGGCCGCCGGATGCCGGCTGCGGGAAGAAATAGCGCTTGATTTAATCTACATTAAATCGATAGGAATTATATGTTCCGGATATCCCGGGGCCGATGCCATCGATGGAGATTGCCATGACGAGGTTCTTCGACTCCCACGCATGGAACGTCCGTAATCGCGATGCCGCCGCGGCTGTTCTTCGCGCGTTCGGTCTGGACCGGGCCGGCGGCTCGGGGCCGGGCTATCTCAGCGCCGAGGTCGCCGACGTGACAGTGCGGGCCGGGTGCCCGACCGGCCTGGCCGCATCGCAGGGTGGCAGCGCCGTTGATCCGAGCTGGCTCGGCGGTGGCGACGTACCTCAACCGGCGGCCCCGGGTCCGGAATCGGCCTGAGCCGAATATTGGCGATGCCGGCTGCTGCCAGCCCCGGTCTGGCGCGGCCGGATCAGAGAAGGGCGAGCAACTTCCGCCGCAGCGCCGCCGCTTCCGCCGGCGCGACATGCGTGCAGACGCGGGTGACGAAATCCTCCGCGCTGGTCGATTTGGCGGCGGCCTTTTGCACCAGCACCTTGGCGATCGGTCCGACCAGGAAGGCCACGGTCTCGACGATGCGGGCCTGGGCCGGTGCGGGCAGGCTGAAGCCAGCCGGCGCCATGGTCATCGCCGCGCCGGGGAATCCGACCGACGAGCCAAAGCGGGGGAAGGCCGAGGTCGACCCGCGCGCCGCCGGCGGCAGGACGCGGGTGGCGTCGATCGCCGGGTTGCCCTCCTGCGCCAGGGCGCGGTCCAGGGCCTCGGCGAATTCGGCCGCCGAGGCGAAGCGCATCGTCGGGTCCTTCGCGAGGCCACGGGCCAGCACGCCGCCCATCAGAGTGCCGGCCAGGTCGCCGACATCGGCCGGTTCCGGGCTGGTCAGCCGCAGCAGCGTCGCGGCCATGGTGCCGGCGGAGAAGGGTGGGCGGCCGTGCAGGATCTCGTACAGCACGGCGGCGGTGGCGAAGAGGTCGGTGCGGTGGTCCACCGTCTGCCCCAGCGCCTGTTCGGGGGCCATGTAGCCGGGCGTGCCGATCATGTCCCCGACCAGGGTGAGCGAGGAGCTGGCCAGGCGGGCGATGCCGAAATCGGTGATCTTCACCATCCCCTGCGGGGTGATCATGATGTTGCTCGGCTTGATGTCGCGATGCACGACGCCGGCCGCATGGGCGGCGTGCAGCCCGGACAGCACGTCGATCATCGAGCGCACCATGCCGGGCACCGCCGCGGCACGTTCGGCCGGCGAGCGGCGCAACAGGGCGGTCAGCGTGTCGCCGGGCACCAGTTCCATGACGATGTAGGGCATCGGCCCGTCATCGGCGAAGTCATAGACGCTGACGATCGCCGGATGGGCGCAGAGCGCCGCGGCCCGGACCTCGGTGCGGAAGCGTTCGAGGAAGGCCGCCCGGTCTTCCTCGGACAGGCCCTGCGCGCTGATCACCTTCACGGCCACCTTGCGGTCGATCAGCGGGTCGATCGCGAGGTAGACCTTTCCCATGGCGCCGGTGCCGAGTTCCTCGAGCGGCCGGTAGCGTCCGAAGGCGGCAGGCAGGCCGCTGGTTCCGCTCATGGTGCTGCGCTGGTCCTTTGCATCACTCGCCCAGCATCTTCACGGCCTGGTCCAGGCTGCGGCGCATGCGGGTGAAGGCGCGGCCCAGTTCGGCGATCTCGTCGCGGCCCGTGGCGGGGAATTCCTCGGCATCCGACTGGCCGAGGCTGACCGCGGTGGCGGTGCGCGACATCATGCCCACGGGGCGGATGACGACGAAGTACATGAGCAGGTTGAGCGCCACCATCAGCCCGACGAAGATCGCCAGCAGGATGGCCATGGCGCTGTAGAGGTTGGTCTGGGCGGTGCGCAGGGCGACGGCCATCGGCACCGAGACGAGCTGCGCGCCGATCGTCTCGTTCATATGCCAGCCGAAGCCGTTGGACGAGCCATAGGCCGCGACCATGCGCGCCGGGGCGCGGTCGGGCGTCGAGTGGCAGGTGAGGCAGGCTTCGCTGCGGATGGTGAGCGGCCGCGCCAGGGTCAGGGTCGGGCCTGCGGGGGTGTCGCGTTCGCCGACCAGTTCGCTCTGGCCCGGCGTGTTGCGGAAGCTGTTGATGAAGTCGGCTTCCCAATCCAGCGCGCGGTCGGCCGGGTTGGTCGGGTTCAGCGCCGCTTCCTTGTAGGTGTAGTCGGGCAGGTCGGCGCGCATGGTGCGGAAATTGGTCTGCGCGGCGTAGGACGGCACGGTGACCGGGGCGATCCAGTCCTCATTGTCCCGCTGCACGGCGGGCAGCACCTCGCGGGCCGTGTAGGTCCGCACGGCATTGGCCGCGCTCATCATGATGCGTGCGTTCTGCAACACGTCCTGCCGCGCGCTGGCGACGAATTGCCGGTCGAGGATCAACCAGGCGGCGGCGAAGGCGATCGCGAAAACCGCCAGCAGGCCGAGGTTCAGTTTTGCGCGAATGCCCATGGTTGTGTTTTGCGCCGACACGGGGTGGTCTGCCAAGCGCCAAGGCGATCAAAGCACCTGAGATCGTGACAATTTTTGGAGCGATTGCCGAAAATTGGAGTCATATCGCCAAGGCAAGGCGCCCGGGACGGAGTGACCGGACGCGGCACGAAGGCGCCGGACCGGGGATGCCGCCTGGCACGCCCGGCAGCTGGCGCGGAGGGGGGGCGGCCCCCTCCGCGTCGTCATCAGGCGCGCTCGGGCGGGAAGCCGCGCGACCACAGCGACGCGCCCGTCGCATCGCGCAGCGTGACCGTCATTTCCTCGGTCCGTCCGTCGATCTTCACTTCGCCAAAGAACTGCATCCCGGCGGAGGGCGGCAGGTTCACCTGGCCGGCCGGCGGGGCCTTTTCGAACACCACCTGCATGCCGAAGGTGTTGTCCGGCGCGTTCGGGCCGAAGGTGCCGGCGTTGAGCGGGCCGGAGACGAATTCCCAGAAGGGCGTGAAGTCGGTGAACTGCGCCTTGGCCGGGTCGAAGTAATGCGCCGCGGTGTAGTGCACGTCGGCGGTCAGCCACACGACGTTCTTCACGCCGTTGTGCTTGATGGCGGCGAGCAGCCCGGCGATTTCCAGCTCGCGGCCGAGGGCCGGGCCGTCGCCGTTGGCCACCGCCTCGAACCGGTCGCGGCCCTGGGCGTCCTTGCCGTCGGGCACCAGCAGGCCGAGCGGCATGTCGGAGGCGATCACCTTCCAGGTGGCGTTCGATGCCAGCAGCGCCTGCTTCAGCGAGCGGATCTGCTCGGTGCCGAGGAAGGTGGTGTCGTCGCCTGCCTGCTCCTGCCGGTTGAAGGTGTTCGGGCCGCGATAGGAGCGCATGTCGATGACGAAGACGTCGAGCGAGGGGCCGTAGGGGATGTGGCGATAGACGCGCTGGACCTCGACATCCCCGGCGCGGCGGATCGGGGCGTATTCCAGGAAGGCCTGGGCGGCGCGGGCGGTCAGCAGCGGGACGTTCTTTTCCGTGTAGCGGGCATCGGCCTGGATGTTCTTCGAGTCCGACCAGTTGTTCATCACCTCATGGTCGTCCCACTGCCAGATCTGCGGCACTTCGGCGTGGAAGCGGCGCATGTTCTCGTCGAGCAGGTTGTATTTGTAGGCGCCGCGGAACTCGGCGAGGGTCTCGGCGACCTTCGACTTCTCCTCGGTCACCACGTTGCGCCAGGTCTGGCCGCCGGGCAGGGCGACTTCGGCCTGGATCGGGCCGTCGGCATAGATGGTGTCGCCGTTGTGGATGAAGAAATCCGGGTTGGTGCGGCGCATCGCCTCGTAGATCGTCATGCCGCCGAAGGCCGGGTTGATGCCCCAGCCCTGGCCGACGGTGTCGCCCGACCACAGGAAGGTGATGTCGCGGCGGCCGGCCGGCATGGTGCGGAAGCGGCCGGTCACCGGCGCCGAGGTGGTCTGCAGGCCGGCCAGGTCCTGCCAGGTGACGCGGTAGAGGATCTGTTCGCCCTGCGGCAGGCCGGTGAGATCCAGCCGCGCGGTGAAGTCGGTGTCGGGCAGGGCATGCGGGCCGCGGACGCGGCGGGCATCGGAGAAATCCTCCCGCGTCGCCCATTCGACGATCATACGCGAGGGGCGGTCGGCGCGCGACCAGATGATGGCGCGGTCGGCGGTGACGTCGCCGGTCATGACACCCTGGGCGGCCTGCGGCCGCGCCGCCTCGGCGGTGACGATGGCGGGCGCCGTGCCCTGGCCGAAGGCGAGGCGTGGGCCGGCGAGCGCAAGGCCAGTCGACGCGCGCATGAGATTGCGCCGGCCGAACCGGCCGGTGAGGAAACGATTGGACATGCGTGGAGCCCCCTGGGTCCGATTGAGTCGGCCGGAAGCTATCCGCGCTGCGTGATGGCCGGATGGTGATGGCGTTGCAATCGCACGACAATCGCCGGGCAGGTCAGCCCCGCAGCCTGGCGTAGAGCCCGCGCAGCAGGAACGGGCTGAGGAACAGCGGGAACTGGCACAGCGCGAAGAACAGCAGGATGCGTTCATCCGTCGCCGCAGGCAGCACGGCGAGGAAGAGTGCCATGTTGCGGTTGCCGCCGAGCAGCCCGGCCGCCAGCGCCAGCCGCCGCCCCGCCGGCAGGAACACCAGCGCGGTGGCGATGTTCATGCCGACATTGCCGGCAAAGGCCAGCGCCAGCCCACCCAGCACCCAGTGCGGGTCGGCCAGCAGCCGCGCCAGCATGCCGTCCATCACGCCGAAGCCGTACAGCACCACCAGCCACACCACCGCGCCATCGACCGCCGGGCCCAGCCGGTGCAGCGTTGGCGCGGCGACCATCCGGCGGATCACCATCGAGATCAGCAGCGGCAACCCCACCACCAGCGCCAGCCGTGCCATGAGCCCGGTCAGTGAAATCGCCAGGTCGATGCCCATCAGGCCGAGCGCGAGCGGGGGCGCGGTGAACGGGATCAGCAGCGTCGTCACCATGGCGACGACCAGGCTGATTTCTCCATCAAGGCCGACCAGCCGCGCGAAGGCGGGCGAGGAGGTCGCCGCGCAGCCGGTCGCGCTGATCACCAGCGCCGCGCCGAGCGGGCCATCCATGCCCGCCGCCATCGCCACGCCATAGGTGAGCACCGGCATCGCCAGCAGCAGCCAGAACGTCAGCGCGGCGACCAGCACCGGCCGGCGCAGATAGGCCAGCACCTGCGCCGGGTCCACCCGCAGCAGCACCAGCGTCATCAACCCGGCGACGGTGATGGTGACGACGTCGCGGAACACCGCGGCAAGCGGCGGGATCAGCAACCCGGCGAAAATGCCCGTCGCGAGCAGCGCGCCACCCTGCCGGGCCGACCATTCCAGGAAACGCAGCGCGAACAAGGCAGGGCGTCCAGCGGTTGGAGGAGCAGGCGCAAGCTTCTATATCCCATGGCGTGCACACACCATCCTCGCTACCCACCCTTGTCGCGGGGCTGGTCCTGCTCCTTGCCGGGCCGGCCATCGCCGGCTGCACCGACCCACCCGCCCCCGAGGTGGTGTGGCGACGCTGCCTGTTGGAACAGAGCGAACTGGCCGGCGCGGACCTCTCCCGTGCCGTGCTGCGCGATGCGTCCTTCCAGCGCGCCACACTCACAGGGGCGAAGCTGATCGAGGCGGATGCCATCGAGGCGCGCTTCGTCTCGGCTGACCTCATCGGCGCCGACCTGTCGCGCGCCACGCTGCGCAATGCGGATTTTACCCGGGCCAACCTTCAGCACGCCATCCTCATCGGGGCCGATCTGCGCCGCGCCACGCTGTTCCGCGCTGATCTGACCGATGCCAACCTGACGGGGGCCAATCTGTCCGGGGCGAATATGTCCGGCGCAATGCTGGGCGGGGCGCGTTGGACCGATGGGAGACGGGTCTGCGCCGCGGGGTCGGTGGGGAATTGCCAGTGAGGCAGAAGAAAGCAGCGGGGGAGGGAACTCCCCCGTGCTCCTCCTTTTACCGAACGTGAGAGCAGGCCGGTAAGGCTTGCGTCAAGCGAGGCGTCGTCGGGGGCCAGCCTGGCCCCGCCGGCCTTGAGCATGGCGATAAGGTTGCCGGTCAGTTCGATGATCGGTGGCTCGCCGGGATCGTCGGGCGGGGAGACGACGACAGTGTCGACCAGGGCGCGGGCGGCTTCCAGCACATCTGAGCCGTCGTCGGCATCGAGAGCCTGGCGTAGTTCCGCGACTCGTTCGGCATAGACCTGGGCGATATCTGGATGCAGGGCCGGTGCGGCCGGCACCTCGGTGGCCATGGCGGCCTTCAACTCCGCCTGGCGAGTTTCGAGGTCGACCAGCTTCTGCTGGATCCCTGTAGCCTTGAGCCCGTCGGCGATGGCCTCGACGAGGTTCGTGAGCTTTCGTTCGATCGCTTGCAGCTCCCGCTGCCGCGCCTCGGCCCCCGCCGACGCCTCTGCCGCCAGGCGGTTCCACTCGGTGATGAACTCGGCGCAGAAGGCGGCAACGAGGTCGGGGCGCATCAGCTGGCGGCCCAGCGCATCGAGCACCCTTGCCTCCAAGGTGGAGCGGCGCACACTCCTGGCGTTGCGGCAGCCGCTGCCGTTCCGAGCCGCCCTGCAGGCCAAGTAGTCCTGGCCCACCGCGGTAAATCCGCGCCCGCAGCAACCGCAGACGACCTTTCCGGTGAGCAAATGACGTGGCCGGCGACGCTCCCAGAATTGGGGCGGGCCCTTGGCCAGCCGGGGCGCCGCCTCCGCGCCGAGACGGGCCTGCGCCTGGTTCCAGACGTCGTCGGGCACGATCCGCAGGTCGGGCACGGCAGCTTCGACATGCGCTTCCGGCGCTTTGGCCCGCCAGATTTGGGTGCCGGAACGCGGATCGACGACAGCGGTCTGTCGGTTCCAGATCATGCGTCCGACGTAGAGCGGATTGCGCAGGATGCCGTCACCCCGGCCCGGCCGGCCGCGCAGCGTGAGGTCGTACCACGTGCCGCCGCGCGGCGCCGGCACGCCCTCGCTGTTGAGCGCGCGGGCGATGACCAGCGGGCTCAGGCCGGCGACATAGTCACGGTAGATGCGCCGGACCACGCACGCCCGCTCGGGATCGATCTCCCGCAAACCGCGTTCAGGCTCACCATCGGCACCGAGGTGTCGGACGACGCGGTAGCCATATGGCGGTGCGCCAACCCCCCGCCCCTGACGTACACGCCCTTCGAGGCCACGATGCGTCTTGGCCGAGAGATCGCGCAGGGAGAGAGCGCCCATGGTGCCTTTGAACCCGACCGCCATCTCCGAGACCTCGCCTTCGGACAGCGTGACGATCTGGACTTGGCAGAACCGCGCCAGCTTGTGGAAAGCGGCGACATGTTCGAGGTCGCGGGAGAACCTGTCGAGGCTCTCGGCGAGGACAATGGTCAGCGTGCCGCCGCGCATCGCCTCGAGCAAGGCCTGGTAGCCAGGCCGGAGGGTCGTCGCGCCGGAGATCGCGGCGTCGGTGAAGCTTCCGGCGATCGTCCAGCCCTCACGTTCGGCGCGGGCCGTGCAGAGGCGGAGCTGATCCTCGATCGAGGCCTCGCGCTGGTTCTCGGAACTGTATCGGGCGTAGATCGCGCAGCGCGGGGTCATCGCGGTTCCTCCACGGGCGGCGCCAGTCTCCGGCGTTCCTCGCGGATCCGCCGCGCCAGCCCTGATGTGCGCCGGCGCTCTTCGTCCAACACATCATGAAATTCATTCGCGGCGGCAACCTGGTCGCCACGTTCGTAGTGCTCACCTTCCACGTCCGGCGTGATCCCCAGGATCGCGGTCGTCACGCCAGGGCTGTCGGGCAGCTCGCGCGGGCCATAGGTCGCGATGCCGTAGCGAAAGCGGTGCGGTCCGAAGCGCTTATCCCGCCGGAACTCCTTGGCCGATTGCCAGAATATGCGTGTCTCCGGATCCTGCAGCGCTTCGCCATGGCGGTTGATCCAGAACGCGTCCGATACCTTGCCGCCCAGAAGCTCCTCCCGCTCCACGCTGATGTAGCGCTCGATCCAGGGCCAGAGTTCCTTCGGCGCAGGATATTCCAGAGGCCGCTTGGTCTTCACGTCCTTCCGCCCCAGCACGATCCACCAGCCCTGACCATCGTGGCGAACCTGACGGCCAAGCTCCATGACGCGCATGGAGCGGCGGCGGGGCGCCCTTGAGGCAAACAGCGCGATCATGAGTCCATCGCGCAGCTGGACCTGGCGCCGATACGCCGGCGTCATGGCGACAGCCTCCTCCATCAGACGAACTCCCCACCGGAATAAGACCCGCGGGTGGTAGACGGTGAAGTCTCGTTTGCGCATCTCAAGCAGTGCGCGAACCGGGACGCCGTCCGGCGCCTGGATCCAGCGAAAATCCTCGCCGGGCGCCATGATCCTCAACGCGTCGGTGAGTTCCTGCAACCTCCCCGTGATCGTGTGATCGGCATTGCCCAGTTCAATCATCTCATCGATCAAGATCGCGATCCGCTCGGGCGTTGGGCGGTTGGCCGGCCCCTGGTCAAGGTCGAGATCGTCCCGGCCGGCGAGCGACGTCAGGAAACGGCCCCAACCGTGTTCGGCCTTGCCGAGGGCTTCCGCGCCGAGCTTGGCCGCCGCTGTGCGGTCGGTGAACCTCGGCCTCTCGCGACCGGCAAGGCCAGCCGTCCAAGCCTGGCGGTCCCTCATTGGCCATTCGGCAACAGGCATGCAGCGGCGTCGCGGATCCAGGAGCGGTATCATTTGCGCTCCCGTGGCTTCTTCGGCCTACTTCGCGCCAGTCCTTTCCTGGCGGCTAGCGCGGTCGGGCGGGTCGCACGGCGCTCCTCATCGAGCACGGTATCGAACGACTTCGCCGCGGCGGCTTCTTCGAACGCATCGTAGAATGCGACCGTCGTGGCAACGTTCTTGTGCCCCAGGATCTTCGCCACCACGCCGTAGCGGCCCTGATACTTCTTCAAATAGAGATATGCCGCGAAATGGCGGAGCAAATGGACGTTGATGCGTACCCCCACTTCTTGGGCGATCGTCTCGACAATACTCGTGGAGACATTGCCTTTGCTGGCGCAGGCGAGGCGATCGTGGCCGGGAAACAGATAGGGGCACGCCAGCTCCGCCAGGGCGGGGCGGAATTTCCGGATGTACTCCTCGATCATGTCTGCCGACCCAGGCGGGATCGGCCATTCGATCAGTTTGCCGTTCTTCACCTCGTGGGGCTTGAGGACGATGTGCGATATGCGTCGGGCCCTGGGGTCCGGCCGCTCCAGGTGCTGGTCGAGTCGAAGCTTCGTCAGGTTGTCGAGCCTCATGGGAAAGCGCAGCAGGATTTCCATCTGGACGGCCAGCCGGGCGACACGCGCCGCTTCCGCAGGACTGCCGTCGATCGCCCGGGCGGCCTCCATCAGCGACCGCGGCGTATCGAGCAGCAGGGCATAGGGCCTTGGTTGAACAAGGGCGCGCAGCCGCTCGCGGTTCTTGGCGGTCAGTCCCTGATTGCGCGGCGGGAGCGCATCCGAGACCCACTGCTTGATGACAGCGCATGTCTCAGGGGGCAACTTGAGCCAGTGCACGCCGACCTGCCGCATCGTCTCCGCGATCTGCAGGAGTTGGCCCCCGAGCACCTCCTCCTCGTCGTCAGGCTGCTGGCGAGCGTGGAACCAGTCGATCACGGTGCTGGCCCGCTCCAAATCGTCGAAGATGTAGCGGAGCGACGTCATCTCCTCCGGCCTGTGGCCGTGCAGGACCAGGCAGCCCAGGATCTGGCGGATCGCGAACTCGCGGACGGCGATAGTGCTCGCGCGCACCACCTTCCGAGGCCCGTCACGAACGGCAAGGAAACGCTGGCCCACCCGACCTCGGCCCAGGCGATCGAGGCCACGTTGGATTTCCTCCTGCAGCGACGCCGGATAGGCGGCCAGCGGCAAGGCATAGGGCACCTTCTGCCGGGGAGCGGCGAGACGCGGCAGATCGGCACGGGGAAAGGCGATCGGCAGTGCCTTGTTCAGCGCGCGGGCGACAATCGTGCTCGCCGAACGATCGCTGACGCTGAGCCGTGTGGCGACGTCGGACTGGCCGTAACGGGCGATCACCTCGTCTGTCACATCGAGGGGCTCGATGCCACGCTGGGTGCACCACCCACCCAGACGCTTCGCGCAGCCGCGCTCACCGGCAGCCTTGATGACCGAGAGGACCTTCTCCCAGGCGGCAGAGAGGCCCGGCTTGCGCTGATCGGGGGCGTGGAGGCCCTTACGACGGAGCGCCTTGCGGATCCGGGACAGGAGGTTGCGGAAGTTCCGCTCGCCGACGCCGAACTCTGCCGGAACCTTGCCCTTGAGGCGCTCGGACAGGAAGGCGGGTTCGCAGGGCACCGTGGCCGGATGCATCTGCAGCATCTTCGCCACGCGGCGGAAGGCGGAAACGCCATCGCGCTGCACGGCCTCCGGCCAATCCACCCAGGTCGGGATCTCCTGCATCATCTGCTGGAAGGTCGGAACCGAGGTCATCTTAAGCTCCGGCAGTGGCAGCTCCGGCCCGTTGCCGATCTTCATGGCAGCATTTTCCTCACGGGATTGGCGATGCGGACATCGGCGGACATTCGTGAAGGCGTATCACAACAAAACACCACCATTTGCTGCGTCACGGGCTCACGAGACCCGCGCAGAGCCTTGAGTTCACAGGCATTAAAATCGACGCTGAACATGGTCATTTGCGTCATCCGGCATCGTCGCCGAACTCGTCGACATCAGCGCTCAGCTCGACGGGTCGCAGGAGCGCATCAGCCTCCTTGTGGCGGCCATGCGACCGCAGGTAGTCGCTCAGCCATGTGCCGCGTGCGCGACCCTCGCCGACATTCTTCAGTCGGCCATCCTTCAGCATGCGTCTGATCGTGCGACGGCACTTGCCCTCGATGCGCGCGAGTTCGCCGATGTCGAGGATGCGGTCCTCGAATTGCGCCGCGCGACTCATCTCGGGGACGTGCCGCCGCTGCTTACCGCCGTGACCTGATGCAAACGGCGAGCGCGTTGGCCGGCGATGCGGTTAGCGGGCGGCATTGCGGCCGCGCAAGCGCAGGATCTTCGCCGTGGGCGCGGGCGTGTCCTGGAACGGTGACGCCGCGTCGCTCCGAAGCCCTTCGGCCCAGTTTGCACGCGCGACCAAGCGTGCCAAGGCGCGAGCGAGGGCCCTCAGCGCATCGTTGGCCCGATCCACCGAATGCTCATCGCTTTCGCGGCCGCGATCCGACTCGGTGCTGATCTCGAAGGGTTCGCCCATGGCGACGGGAACATCTATCGGACCCGCCTCAAGACCTCACCAGCCGTCTGCTCCCGAAAATCGCGTCGGGTGATGGCCGATGCACGGAAACCCTTGCCTGGCCTCGTTTTGAGGCCTGCTGGATCGCTACGGGAGCGGCTCGCCATAGAGATCGACAAGCCGGCCGCGCTGCCGGCCGCCGAGCTGACCAATGGTTGTGCGCAGGACGGCGGCGGTGTTGGGCAGGTGCGAGTGTCTGTTCGGCAATCCCTGAGCGTCGCGCCCCCATCCCGGAGAAAGTGCGCAAACATGGACGTCGTCGCCGAGGTCGCATGCCCACATGCCGACGAGCGCCACGATGGCAGCGAGCGTTGACGCAGCGGCATAGGCAGACGCGCCGCCGGTTGCCGCAATGCTGCCGGGATCGGGCATCACCACCACCAGCTTGCCGCCTGGGGAACGAAGCAGCCGGCGATGCGCGGCGACGACAGCGTGCAGGCGTGCAGGAAGGGTTGCCATCATGCCGGGCCCAGCGGTCCACATCGCGTGTTCGAGCTCGCGTGGCTTGCGCTCGCCTCCCACCGTCAATGGCGGGCCCAGGCAGACCAACATCAGCAAATCCAGGCTCCCCTCCGCGATGCCCGCAACGTCGATGCCCTGGGCTTCGACGTCGCCCGGGATCAACTGGCTGCTCAACTGCGTCCCGTCAGACCGGAGTTGTGACGCGACTTCGTCTGCGAGTGAGTGTCCATCGCTGAAAAAGGCGGCCGTCTCGATCCGCGGCGGGTCCGGTGGCGCCGGTGCCACATGCGCCTTCGCAGCGGGACGCGACGTGTCCTTGAGGTACGCGGCCACGGCCTTGCGCACCGTCCCGTCGCCGAAGTCGCACGGGCTTGCCGTCAGGACCGCCTTGGCGAGATCGCCGAAACCTCCCGTATTGCGTGACTGGGTCGGTGGCATCTGGCGGTGCTGCCACCAGACCCGCTCGAGCTGGTCGAGAGCGACAGCGAGAACCCCCGGCCGTCGCGGCGCGCCGCGGGGTAGGGGCGATCGTCGCTTCGCGGCATCTTCGAGGCCCGTGGCGAGACGATCGAGCGCCAGGAGGGTCGTGCCGAAGCGATCTGCGAGGTCAAGCCGGCTAAAGTCGGTGATGGCGTCCTGGTGGGGCGCCCGCTGCTCGCCTGGGGCGGGCGCCCCCAAGGCCTGCAGGACGGTCAGGATATCGACGCCCCGTAGATGAGTTCCCGCCACGGCGGCCGCGTTCGCGGCTGACTTAAGGGTCTTGATCGCCCGGGAACCCGTGCCGCTGGCGGCGGCACCATCGCGCATAAGGCGCACGAGCTGGGCGATCGACTGAAGCGCTGGGCCGGCCGAAGCCGTCCCCAGATGTGTCGCCGCCATTGTCGCGTAATGCGTTGACGAATGCGCGCGACCCGGCGCGCCCGAGCCTGCCTCCCCGTTGCCCTTGTTGGGGATACGCGTCTGAGCGTCCGCCATCGGCTCCCTTGTCATGTCTATAAGCCTCGATGCCATTTCCTCTCAGGTAGGTCAGGGCGCGTCGGTTCCCAACTCCCTCTCCGGCAGGATCCGTCCGCCTGTTGACTCGCCGAGGCTGAGTGGCCGCGTAGAGGATCCCGCAGCGCGAGTCGGGACCATGGCACGACTACTTGCTCCCGAAAATGGTCCCGAATGATGTCGATCCTGCGCTCACCCAGATATTTCCTGGCTTTGCGGGCAGACCATATTGGCGTCGCCAGGCAGCGCTTTGAAAGCGTTTGCGGCAGAAATTTAGGTGAGGTCGACGGTAGTCTCGATCGGCATGGCGGCACTCAGGATGGCGCCGGATCGTCACCGGACAGCTCGCCAGGTCAGCGCTCCGACAGGGGCTGCAGCGCTGAGCCACGCGCAACCGTGTGGCGGCCAACCTCAAACAGGAGACAGTGGATTATGAAACAAGTCTACGATGCGGACGCGACGGAGGTGATGGACATTGCCTCTGACTTCATCGACGAACTGGTGGCGGAAGGGATGACGCAGGGCGATATCCTGAATGTCTTCACGACCGCGGTAGTGACTTGGGCGGGCGAATTCGAGCGCACGGGCAACCAGGGCGCCCTGCGCCGCGCGGTGCGTACCCAGCCCCAGGCCATCAAGGAAGTCAGTCGTCTCCTCGGCAATCTTGCTGACAGCTACGAGGAGCGCCGCAAGCGTAGGCCGGCGAAGCGCTGAACTGCAACGCCGTCAATCTCCCCAAACGCAAAAGACCCCGCCGGATTGCTCCGGCGGGGTCTCTTGATGGGCGCTACGGCTCCCGATCCTCGGCGTCCATGACAACGCCGAGCAGGGCGGCGGCTTTGGCGGAAAGGTGACTGGACGCCTTGTCCATGTCGTCCACCGCGGCGCAAAGGAGGAGATTGACGTCCGCCCAGGCCTCTCGGACCCGCCGCGGCGTCTCGCGATCCTGAATCCTGGCCTGTTCGGTGGTGGCGAGACGCGCCAGGGCGGAAACGCGCCTGGCGGCCACGAAGACCGCTTCGAGGTCGTCGGAAAGGGTGAACCAGTCAAGGCGCGCGGGCGCGCCGGGGGTGTTGTGCCCCTGGATCATGATGATGCTCCGAATTGTCGGTTTGTGTGTTCTGGGCATTTGCCGCAGAAAGCGAACAATTATTGTTCGCAATTTTGAAATTGTATCAAGTAAGTAGTTTATCAATAGCAATTACGATATTTGGTGTCGAATAAAACACCCATAGAAAACATAATTATTAATAAATAGAGCATATCTTAATTCGTGCGATATAGGTCTGGTTCAGATTAGGCTCAGGACTCATTGGCCGAGCCAGAAGATGACGGTGGCGGCAAGCGTGATAGCGCTGAAGAAGGTGTGGGCGCAGCGGTCGTAGCGCATGGCGATGCGGCGCCAATCCTTGAGCCTGCCGAACATGATCTCGATGCGGTGGCGCTGGCGATACAGCGCGGTGTCGTGCGGGATGGGCAGCTTCCGACGGCGCGTTGACGGGATGCACGGGGCGATGCCCCGAGCCGCCAGTTCTGCGCGGAAGCGGCCGCTGTCGTAGCCGCGGTCGCCGATGAGTTCGCTGGCTGGTGGGAGCTTGTGCAGCATCAAGGCAGCACCCCGGCGATCACTGGCCTGGCCTGTCCGTCGTCGAATGCTTTGAGACAGCGGAGGCGGCTGGCTAGCGGAGTATCTGGCCCATCTGGCGGTGAGGTTAGGCGGCGTGCTGCTGGTGGATCAAGC
>NZ_BMKW01000019.1 GCF_014644535.1 Neoroseomonas lacus | reverse complement strand
CGCATGGCCATGATCCGCATCATGCTCCGCCGACTGGCAGCAATGCCCTCAGCATGAATCGGAACTTCCCGGATGGGCTCTTAAGCGCGTCGAGCACTGAGATGGTGAGCGTGTCCGGTGGGACGACGAACTCCCCTGCTGACGATGTACTCGACGTGAGAATTAGGCGCGGCCGGATATGTGGTCGACGCTCTAGCATCGTCTGGACTGACTTGCGTGTAGCTGCGTCCCAGAGACGGCGGGCGAACCACACGGAATGGCGTTGGGGACGCTCTGCGAACCTGGCGCTGCCCAGGTCCCAGCAGAGACCTTCCACGATCTCGGCCGGCGTATGAGAACGGGGAACATCGAGCAGTACTGCAAGGTAGCGGAATGCCTCTGACACATCGACGCGTCGCCGCAGGAGCCGCTCCGGCGGTACGGCCACAAACCCCGCATATCGATCCAGGTAGCCGAGCGCGCTGCCGTCATCGATCGGAAAGACCGAAACGAGTTCTTCTTGCCCATCTGTCTCGACGCCGATGACATCGTCGTACCCGGCGGGCACCAGCAACCCGTGCTCGATGAGGGACGCAGCCGCCATCGGATGCAACTCGACAGCATATCCGGTGATGACGGGCTCCTCCGCCTCCAGCAATGAGCAGAGAAGCGAGACCGTTTCCGCGCCAAGCAAGACGGGCTCAGACATCCTCGAGAGTGCCCCACGCTCGCATATAATATTCGCCGATCAGCCGCTCCTCGGCGGTGCAATCCTTGATGTTGCATCCAGTGCCGGCGGTAACGGTGATGGGCAGTACGCGCGCTCGGCCAGTGCCCAATCGCGGTCTGAAGCGCACAATCAACGTGATGCGCGTGATGAGGTAGTCAGCAAGCCGTGAAGCACCACCGTACAACCTGCGCTCGGCAAGATCCCAGATGGTGCCGGGAGCCTTGCGCATCAGCTCTAGCGTTAACCTCTCATTCTGCGCCGCCAATGGCATAAGGCACATCGATTTCACACGAACGTCCTCAATGTGATGACGTGGCTGAGTGTCAAACCGATGTGGCCTGCGCAAATGCTCGAGACGATACTGCCGGATGGCAACTCGGCCGCCGGGTTGCTGCGTCTCCATCAGGTGCTCTGCGAAAAGGTTCGCCAGTGTGGCCCGATGAATCCCTGTCCTGGCAACCACTTCGATGGCGCCCGTCTCAGGCTCGTAGGTGATGGCGGCCTCGTGCACGGGACGATGCGTTGTGAATGCAATTCGCCCGTCGCGAAAGGAGCGTAGTTCGTTGGGCCGATCCTCAACATACATGGTGGCCTGCACCAGGACGGCATCAGCCATATCGTGACGTCTCCGCCCTCGGTCGCTGATCTCCACCTCGACCTGACCAGTTCCGATCAGTTCAGATGCCGATTGTTGGAACGCCTCCAAATTCGTTGCGTCGCGGTGCACCGTCAGATTGCGGTCGGATACGAACCCATCCCAGTTCCGTCCGCGCCGTCTTTCGTCGGCAAACCGTGCCTCCTCGGCGCGGCGAAAGTCAGAGGGGTTGTTCAGAAACGAGTAGTACGCTCGAGCGGCAGTGCTTGGCTGAAGGTGGAGGGCCGATGGGTCGGACGACGTCGTGTACAGTGCGCCGTCGCCGACCTCGTCCGCCATGGCGGCAACGCGGTCTATGTCGAGACGGAAGCGTTCTGCGGGCACGCCATCGTACTCGTCCACGATGGCGAAGAAGCGTTTTGCGGATGCACCTCCGTCGTCCTGCCACTCGAATTCAGGCGGCAGCATCAGGCACGTCTGCTCAACGTGCTGCTGGAGAAGAGCGATCGGAACACGCCGAACGAACTGCTTGAGGGTCGCCATTATCCCTCCGACTCGGCGGTGAGGATGTTCATGCGAATAGATAGCTAGAAACAAACGGCGTAGCTTCGCAAGCAAAAGGGGATATTGCGCGTAGTAATCGCAGTTCTCGGGGCCTCGATCGGCTGCTTTCTTTTTCGAAGCGTTACTCTAACGCGCGGATTTTGCTGTATCTTTGATCGCCCAGGCGGTTCTCTGCGCGAACCGATGACCCCGACCCCCAAGCGTTCCGCGCCGCTCCACCACCTCCCGCCCCACCTGCGTGAGGTCTGCGACAGCCTCGTCCGCGGCCCGCTGCGGCTGCGTCGCCGCACTGCCGAGGACTTCGACCGCGACCTCGGGGTCGACGGAGAGAGTTCGCTACACTTCTCCGCCCACCAGAGCGTGCATGCGGACCCCTTGGAGAGGGGTTCCGCATGACCCGCCGACAGACCGCCGCTGACGCCATCGAGCCCGTTGCACTGCCGATCACCAGCTTCCCGCGCGACCAGGTGCTTGGCCGCCTCGCCTGGATCCAGACCGCACCGATCGCCGAGCTGAAGGCCGAATGGCGTCGGCTGTATGGCAAGGAACCGCCGCCGTTCAGCCGCAGCTACATCACCAGCCGGTTGGCCTATCGCATCCAGGAACTGGCCTATGACGGGCTGAGGCCGGAGACGCGGGCGCGCCTCGAGGCGCTGGGCGAGCAGCTGGACGGCGGCAACGTCGTGCTGCGTCGGATTCGCACCGACAGCCGGCCGCTGCCCGGCACGCGCCTGATCCGCGAGCATGATGGCGTGCAGCATGTCGTCACCGTGCGCGCCGATGACTTTGAATATGAGGGCCGACCGTATCGGTCGCTCTCGGCCATCGCTCGGCATATCACGGGGACGCGGTGGAATGGCTGGACCTTCTTCGGGCTGCGGCCCACCGGGGGTGCGGGATGAGCCGGAAAAGGCAACCGGCAGAGGCCATCCTGCCCGCCACGGTCAAGAAGCTCCGCTGTGCGGTCTACACCCGCAAATCCACCGACGAGGGGTTGGACCGGGAGTTCAATACCCTGGACGCCCAGCGTGACGCCTGCGAGGCCTACGTGGCCTCCCAGAAGGCCGAGGGGTGGCTCCTGGTCCGGGACCGCTACGACGATGGCGGGTTCTCCGGCGGGTCGCTGGAGCGGCCAGCGCTGCGGCGGCTGCTGGCCGACATCGAGCAGGGCAGGGTCGATGTCATAGTCGTCTACAAGATCGACAGGCTGTCCCGCTCGCTGATGGATTTCGCCAAGTCGGTGGAGACCATGGAGGCGCATGGCGTCACCTTTGTCTCGGTCACGCAGTCGTTCAACACGACCACCAGCATGGGTCGGCTGACGCTGAACATCCTGCTGTCCTTTGCGCAGTTCGAGCGCGAGGTGATCGGGGAGCGCATTCGCGACAAATTCGCCGCTTCCCGTGCGCGGGGCATGTGGATGGGGGGGAGGGTGCCGCTCGGCTACGATGTGGTGGCCAGGAAGCTGGTGGTGAACGAGGACGAAGCCCTGCGCGTGCGGCGCGTGTTCGAGATCTTCGCCGAGACGGGCTCCGGTATCGAGACGGTGGCTCGCCTGCGGGCCGAGGGCGCCACGAGCAAGGCGGGCCGGCCGCTGGATAAGGGCGACGTCTACAAGCTGCTGAACAACCGGACCTATGTCGGCGAGGCCACGCACAAGGGGCAGGTCTATTCCGGCGAGCACCAGGGCATCGTGCCGCGGGAGCTTTGGGACCGGGCCCATGCCATCCTGCAGGTCAGCCCGCGCTCCCGTGCCGCGCAGAACCGGCAGCAGGCACCGGCGCTGCTGAAGGGGCTGATCTTTGGCATCGACGGTCGGGCAATGTCGCCGACGCACGCGGTGAAGAATGGCCGGCGCTATTGCTACTACGTGGCGCAGCGCGTGCTGAAGGCCGACACGGTCGTGGATGACGGTATAGTCCGGCGCGTATCGGCGGCGCAGATCGAAGTTGCAGTGATCAGCCAGGTCCGTGCCCTTCTCCGCTAGCCCGAGATCGTGGTCGGGACCTGGCTCGCAGCGCGGCAAGAGGCACCAGACCTGACGGAGCGTGAGGTTCGCGACGCCCTCTATCGGCTTGATCCTCTCTGGCACGAACTGTTCCCCGCCGAGCAGGCGCAGATCGTGCGGGCGCTGGTGGAGCGGGTGGTGGTCGGGCCTGCCGGCGCAGACATTCGCCTTCGCGTCGAGGGGCTGGCCGGCCTCGTTCGGGATCTCGGCGCCACCGCGCCCGAAACGCTGAGCGCCGCCGCATGACTGCCGCGACCAGGATCACGGTTCGGGTTCCGCTGTCGATCCGGCGTCCGCCGGGGTGGAAGACGGTGGTCACGCCAATCTGCGACGACTGCAATGGCGCCATCACGACTCGCGCCGAACCGGCGCTGATGAAGGCGTTGGCTCGCGCTTTCCGATACCAACGGCTGCTGGATGAGGGCCGGTATGCCTCAATCACGGAGATGGCAGAGGCGGAGAAGGTCGAGCGCGGCTACCTCGGAACGCTGCTACGCTTAACGCTGCTGGCGCCGGACATTGTGGAATCAATTATGGACGGTCGGCAGCCTAAGCGCGTGGATCTACCGTGGCTCTTGGACCCGTTCCCGCTGGGATGGGCCGGGCAACGGCATGCGATCGCGCCTCGTTGAGCCTCAGCCGCCTGCAGTAGCAACTGACCACAAGAAGCGGGTAGCGGCCGCTCCTTGTCGATCTTGAGACGGCAGCTTGCTTCCGATGATAACTCGATCCGGCGCCTCAATAGGTGCCGGTCTTTACCGGCTGGGGCGCCAGAAGGGATTGCTGGTGCTGATCACGCGACAGCATCGAACTGACCATGCTCGTCAATAGCGGATTCAGCCTCCTCATGTGAGCGGCAACACCATCCAATTTAGCGTGAGCCGCCGCTCACAACGATACATTGCTTCGTCACCATCGCGCTGTCATCGGCCGCGAGGAACAACCCCATCCGCGCAATGTCCTCGGGTTCGATCGCATCCGGCAGGCATTGACGCGCGCGGCCGGCGGCGATCCGCGCTTCATCCTGGTACCACAGCCGGCGCTGCCGCTCCGTGATGACCATGGCGGGCGCGATGGCGTTCACCCGGATGCGGTCCGGCCCCACCTGCCGTGCCAGCGAGTTCGTGAAGCCGACGATCGCTGCCTTCGCCGCGGTATAGGCCGGCAATTCCGCCACGCCATTCATCCAGGCGCAGGACGACATGTTGATGATCGACCCGCCACCACGGTCGCGCATCTGCGGCACCACCGCCTGCGCGGCAAAGAAGACATGGCGCAGATTGACCGCCATCGTCAGGTCGAACTCGTCAGGCGTGACCGCTTCGAAGGCCTGGCGCTGATCATTGGCCGCGTTGTTCACCAGCACCGCGGCGGGGCCGAGCACGCCGAGCACCTCGGCGAACGCCTCCCGCAAGGCGGCGATGTCGGTCAGGTCGCAGCGCAGGAAGAGCGGGCGCGCGCCATGCTCGCGCGCGATCGAGTCAGCCAGGGCCGTGCTGGCGGCCTCATCGATGTCGAGGAAGGCGACGCGCGCGCCATTCGCGGCGAAGCCGCGCGTGAAGGCCTCGCCGATGCCGCTGCCGCCACCGGTGATGATGACCGTCCGCCCTTCCAGGCTGGCGTAGCGTGTGAAGCCGATCATGCGATGAGGCGCTCCGTCGCGGGGTCGAACAGGCACAGCTTGCGCGCATCCACCGCGAAGCGCGCATTACCGCCCACCGGCAGGCGCACGTCCGGCGAGACGCGGCCCAGCAGCTGTTCCCCGCCCAGGCGCATCAGCACGATGGTCTCGGCCCCGGTCGGCTCGGTCATCTCGACCGGCGCCTCGACGGCGATGGACCCGCGTTCATCGGCGCCGAAGCGGCGATCTTCCTCGGCGATGCATTCGGGGCGGATGCCCAGCACCACTGCGCGGTCCTTGAAGGCGCCGGCGCCGGCCTCGGCCTCGCGCGATAGCGGCAACTGGATCGCATCCGGCCGTCCCGCGCCGATCACCGCGGCAAGCCCATCACCTGCGCTGACCACGCGGGCAGAGACGCAGTTCATCGGCGGCGCACCCATGAAGCGGGCGACGAACAGGTTGGCGGGGCGGTTGTAGATCGTCTCCGGATCGGCGAATTGCTGCACCTCGCCCTGATGCATCACCGCGATACGCGTTGCCATCGTCATCGCCTCGATCTGGTCGTGGGTGACATAGACGATGGTGGCGCCGATGCGTCGATGGAGTTGCTTGATCTCCAGCCGCATCTCGACGCGCAGCTTGGCGTCCAGATTGGACAGCGGTTCGTCGAACAGGAACAGCGTGGGGTCGCGCACCAGCGCGCGGCCCATCGCCACGCGCTGGCGCTGCCCGCCCGACAATTGCGACGGCTTGCGATGGAGCAGCTGGTCGATCTGCAACAGGCGGGAGACACGCTCCACCGCCTCATCCTGCGCGCGTTTCGGCACGTTGCGGCATTCCATGCCGAAGGTGATGTTCTGCCGCACCGTCATGGTCGGGTACAGCGCGTAGGACTGGAACACCATGGCGATGTCGCGGTCCTTCGGCTCGACATCATTCACCAGGCGGCTGCCGATCTCGACGGTGCCTTCGCCGGGCGCCTCCAGCCCGGCGATGATGTTCAGCAAGGTGGATTTGCCGCAGCCCGAGGGGCCGACCAGGACAAGGAACTCGCCGCTATCCACCTCAAGGTCGATGCCTTTCAGCACCTCCTGCGCGCCGAATCGCTTGCGGACACCGGCGATGCGCAGTGCCGACATGAATGCCCCCTATTTCACGGCGCCGGCCGTCAGGCCGCGCAGGAAGTATTTTCCGCCGAACAGATAGACCAGCAGTGTCGGCAGCGCGGCGATCAGCACCGCCGCCGATTGCACGCCGTATTGCGGTGCTTCGGCCACCGAGACGGACAATGCGATCAGCGCGGCCGTCACCGGCTGCTGCGCCCCGGTGGTGAAGGTCACGCCATACAGGAACTCGTTCCAGATATGCGTGAACTGCCAGATCACCGTGACGATCAGGATCGGCGGCGACAGCGGCAATACGATGCGCCAGAAGATGCGGAAGTATCCTGCGCCATCGATCTTCGCCGCCTTCAGCAGATCGGGCGGGATGGCGACGTAGTAGTTGCGGCAGAACAGCGTGGTGAAGCTGATCCCCTGGATCACATGGATGAACACCAGCGCGGTGATGGTGTTGCTCAGCCCCAGGTCGCGCAGCACCAGCGTCCAGGGCACCAGCTTCATCTGTTCCGGCAGGAACACGCCGAGCGTGATGATGCCGAACACCCAATTGTCGCCGCGGAAGCGCCACAGCGCGATGGAGTATCCGTTCAAGGCGCCGATCAGAGTGGAGATGATGGTGGCCGGTACCACCATCATGATCGAGTTCAACATGAAGGGCGAAATGCCCTCGCAGCGCTGGGCGATGCAGTAGGTGCCCCAGGCTTTCCCGAAATTGGACAGTGCCAGTTCGCGCGGCCAGCCGACCACCGAGGTGCTGCCGATATCCTGTTCCGTACGCACCGAATTCAGCACCGTGACCAGCAGCGGCACCAGGTAGAAGGCCGCGAAGAGGATCAGCACCGCATAGATCACCCAGCGGCTGAGCGGCGCCTGTCGGCGGATGGCCTCAGCCATGGCGGGCGTTCCTCCGCTTGCGCCATTGGACGAAGGCGAAATAGGGCAGCAGCACCGCCAGCAGATACAGCAGCATCAGCACCGCCGCGGCTGAACCGCGCCCGAGCAAGCCGCGCTGGAACATCAGGTCGTACACCACCAGGGATGGCAGTTGCGTGGCGATGCCGGGGCCGCCGCCGGTCAGTGCGCGCACCAGGTCGAAGGTCTTGATGGTGTATTGCAGCAGGATCACCATGACGGCGATGAAGATCGGCCAGATCGCCGGCAGCACCACGCGGCGATAGATGCGCCATGGCCCGGCACCGTCGATCTGCGCCGCCTTGTACAGATCCGCATCGACCGAACGGATGCCTGCCAGGAACAGCGCCATCGCGAAGCCCGAGGCCTGCCAGGCGCCCGCGATGACGATGGTGTAGATCGCCATGTCGCGGTCGACCACCCAGTCGAAGCGGAACGCTTCCCACCCCAGGCCGCGTACGAGTTTCTGGATGCCGATGGATGGATTCAACAGCCAGGACCATACCGTGCCGGTGACGACGAAGGACACCGCCATCGGATACAGATAGATGGTTCGGAGCACATTCTCCGCCCGGATGCGCTGGTCGAGCAACACCGCGAGCGTCAGGCCGATCGCTGTCGTCAGCACCACGAAGCCAGTGCCGAAGATCAGCAGGTTCTCCGTCGCGATGGTCCAGTTCCGCGAGGCCAGCACTGAATTGTAGTTGCGCAGCCCGACGAAGTCGTTCTCCGGGATAAGCGTCGATGAGGTGAAGGAGATCCACGTCGTGTAGCCGGTGAATCCGATGATGTGGACGACACTGACAAGCAGCGGCGGCCACAGCACCAGATGCACCAGCCATGGTGCCAGCATCGCGCGCCAGGACCGGCGTGGGGCGGCTATGGTCGCCCTCGCGGCCGGCGCGGCCTGGCCGTCCACCTCAGCGCGCCGCTTCCACGGCGTCGGCAAGGCGCGTGACCGCCTGCTCCGGCCGAACCGACTTGTTGTGCACGAACTCGGTCAGCACATCGATCATCGCCGCCGTCATGGCGTTGGGCTGCGCCATATTGTGCGCGAGGCTGAGCAGCGACTGGTTGACCCGCACGGATGCCGCAAGCGATGCCGCGGTCTCCCGCTGGCCGGCCGACCAGCCCGCGCCCGACAGATTCATATCCGTCCGCACCGGGATGGAACCCGTGGTCTGGGAATAGGTCTGCTGGACCTCCTTGCTCATGACCAGCCGCGCCATCAGCATCTGGCCGGCCTGGAAATCCGGTTCGCGGCGGCGCCAGAAGATGAAGGCGTCGGCGTTCAACAGGAAGGCGGGCGTGCCGTTGTCCACCGGTGCCTGGCCGATCAGGTAGTCGTCATCCGAGAAACCCGCGTGACGGATGACGCCCTGCGCCCAGCCGCCCTGGATCAGCAGACCCATCTCCCCGCGAATGAAGCGCGGCAGGAAGGTCGAGTAATGCTGGCCGGACGCCGCCGGGTCCATCCATTCGGACATCATGCGCAACTGCCGGAAGGCGGCGAGCACCGCCGGACCGCGCAGCGCGCGGTCATCGAGTTCCATGATGGCGCGACGATACGTGGCCGGGTCGATGCCGACGAGCGCGGTCTCGAATTTCTGCCCGTCATCCGGCCGCTGGCCGCCATTGGCGACCGGGGTGATCCCGGCCTCCTTCATCTTCGCGGCCAGCGCGTTGTATTCCGCCCAGGTCTTCGGCAGGGCGGTCGCGCCGACCTTCTCCATCGCCTTCTTCGAAGCGAACAGCGTGTTGGTGCGATAGATCTGCAGCGGCAGCGCGATCCAACGCCCCTGCGGCTTGTGTAGCCGCGCGAGGTCGGGTGCGACGACCTGCTCATACCCGGCCTCAGCCACCGCGGCGGTCAGGTCCACGGTGGGGGCGATGCGTGACCAGGCCGCGATCTCCGGGCCCTTCAGTTGCGACGCAGCCGGCGGGTTGCCGCCCAGGATGTCGGCGCGCAGCTTGTTCATCATCTCGGTGGTGAAGCCGGGCACCGGGTTGTGCTCCCAGGTGCCGCCGGCCGCCGTGAACGCCTCGCCGAGCTTGGTGATGGCGGCGCCGTCGCTGCCCGCGCTCCATTGCGAGATGACGGTGATGCGGGGCCGCACGGCCTGCGCCCGCGCAAGCGATGGTGCGGCGACGAGGCAGGCGGATGCGGCGAGCAACCCCCGCCGGCGGATTTCGGTACCCATTGTTTCCTCCTTGCGCGGTGCGTTTGCCGCGCCCGACCACTTTGCCGCCGGTGATTCCAGCGATTACTGCGAAGCATGCACTCAGATTCTTTGCGGAAGCAAACCTCACCCGCGGCAAGCTCGCACCCTCCACGCGCGCCTAGCGAGCGGGACTTTCAACTAAGCCCATATAGGCTTGGCAGTATCCGTTTCTGGACGCACCGGCACCAGCGCGGAGTGATTGCATGGCCGCCTGCAGCCTCGACACGGGGTAGTGAGAGGCTCCTCAGCAGCGGTCACATCGGCATCCGCCGCCGCTGTCTCCAAGACACGAACGCCGTGGGTGGCGGGTTCGGCGACTTCGGAGGTCGCTGGCGCGATTGGCATTCATATTCGGGCCGTCAAACTGTCCGACGGATGGGGACCACCTCACTGTTTCGTCGGGAAGCCGCCGTCCCAGGTTGCCGCGCGAACATTCTGGTCCTGGCGCTGCGGCCGGTCTCTCACAGCACCGCCCGATCGCACATGCACCACCTCAACGGACCTGCTTCCCGGCGTGCCGGCGCGTCGGGGGATGGTCAGCGTCTCACGCCGGTCAGCGGACGCGGGCTTGTCGTCCTTGAAGCGGGCGAAG
This sequence comes from Neoroseomonas lacus, assembly GCF_014644535.1. GTDB lineage: Bacteria > Pseudomonadota > Alphaproteobacteria > Acetobacterales > Acetobacteraceae > Neoroseomonas > Neoroseomonas lacus. Next base: position 64,690 of record NZ_BMKW01000019.1, on the reverse strand, counting down.
ACGTGGTCTTTGTCGTCCATGTCGATCCGGTCTCTGAAATACCTGCGGCGATGCTGCAATTCGTTGATTGTAAGGTTGGGGGCGGATCAACAGTTTGCATTAATTAAGCATTGCGGGGCGATCGGGTTACTGAAATCTGAAGATGAACTCGAGAGAAAGCCACCTAATATCAATCGCTTAAGCTTGAGGGTAAAATCAGCCTACCCTCAAGGTTCGGAGACTCTCCGCTCTCTCCAGGGCAAAATTGGCTGACGTTGCGCCATCGAACCATCAAGGTCCGCGCGCAAACCCCGGCCAAACCTGCGCCTCAGCGCGGCGCCCTGACCAGGAGAGACAGGTTGTGAGAGAGAAGATTGGAGCAGCGGTGGGAACCGGGAACCAACATTCTCTGGGTGCCGGGACCGGGTGAGGCTTTCACGTCATGCCCAAACTGTTCCCCACGAGATCATTGTTCCTCCTCCCAGGGCTTCCGGAAGCTCCCGCTCGTAACGGGGTCGATGCGGTCCGCCTGCGCGAGGGCCCATTCGGCCCAAGCATCCAAGTCGACTGACAGCATTGGTTCGGCGATGCCCTCATTGGCGATCCGAACCTGCGCAACATAGCGCCGGATCGTCTCAGCCTTCTGAAGTGCCTCGACTTCGCCGAGGAGTCGGTCGACACGCCTGCGTTCCAGTTCCGCGATGCGTTCGCGCTCGCGGCGCACGGCCTCCTCACGTTCCTTGCGGCGCTGCTCGATCAGCTGGGCTCGCCGCTCGATACGCCATGCATGTTGACGTAGGACGCCTTCGCGGTGCTGCTCCTCGCCCTTCAGGACGATCGCGACCGCGATCTCACTCAATTGACTCTCGAGCCGCTGCTCACCGTCTTCCCAGATGCGTCCATCGGGTCTGCCGTTGTCCCCCGGATCGAGCGCGATACGGATGTGCTCAACCGAGGCCGTCTTCATCTCGGCGCCTTTGCCGATGCGTCTCTTGGTCTCGATGACGGTGACACGGACGCGCACGCTTTGGTCCCCGACGCGGACCATGAAGTCGTTGATGACGCCGTCGTAGGGTTCGCCGCCCGACGTTTCCGCGCGGCAGCCACATGAGGAGGTCGCCAGGAAGAGGGCCGAGATCATTCGTAGTCTGCGCCGCTGGATCACACTCTCGTATCGCGGGGCGTACCATGATGACAGAGAGCCGTACTGCTGGGCCTTCTCCAGGCGCGCTTCGTCATACTTGAGTATCCGCGAGACGACCGGGGGTGGGCGATCGAATCCCTTTGGAACGCTGACCCGGCGGATGGTCTGCTCGATCGAGCGCCTAACGTCCTCGAGTGCTTCCTCGAACGTCGGCTCAGGCGGGATCTGGCCGAGGATCTCGTCCTCGGATAGCTGCGGCCAGTAGTGGCGCCAGTACGGATTGCCGCCGATCACCACCCTGTCCCGAAGACCAGGCGGCCTCTTCGGAAGCGCAGTCCTGATGACGGACTTCCCGTGCGTCTTACGGGCCCAATAGCCGCGAGGTGGCACCGGGACATCCACTCGAGCGCAGGTCTTAGCAATGGCTACTCCGGAGATCCCAATCTCTGGTGCCAGCTTCGTCAGTGGCTGCTACCAAACGAGATCAAAAAGCTCCTGCCGAGTGAATTCCTTGGGCATAGCCCCTCGATGTCAAGGCGGAGTTGCCCGGTCGGCCCACTTTGCGGAGTGACGGGCGGCGAGTCAGAAGCCGAAGGGAAAGGTTTCGTCCTCACCGCCGGAGGTCTCAGTCGGCAGAGGGATCACGGCGGTCGTTTCATCGAACCAGACGAAGGCATCGTACTGGTCTGGCAGGCTCGCGTGGGAGTAATGGCTCCACCGTTCGGTTTCGGGCCGATAGATGACGCCGATGTACCGCTCCAGCCGTTGCGCGGACAATGCCTCCCGCACAGCGTCATTCCTGCCGGCGCGCAGATCGATCAGGAAGCGTTCCTGCCCTACCTGGTGACACAGCGCCTCGTAGCTGTCCGGCCGTGACGGGCGCACCGCCTTGACCTCCATCGGCGCATCCCAGTCGGATGCGGCGGCGACGGTGCCCGAATGGGTGCCGAAGCCGATCAGCGCGGCATCGCGGCCATAGGCCTGACGACAGAGCTGGCCAAGGTTCAACTCACCGCGCTCGGCCCCCATATCCGTCGCCCGGGCGTCGCCGATATGCGAGTTGTGTGCCCAAACCACTGCCTTGCTGTCAGGGCCGGACCAGTCCAGCAGACGCTTCAGCGTGTCGAACATGTGGCTGTCGCGCAGGTTCCACGAGTGATGCGCGCCATAATACATGAACCGGTAATAGCGCTCGGCATCGACGATCAGCCGGGCATTCTGCGCGGCATCGAAGAAGCGATCCCCATCGTAACGGACGTATTCCAGTTCCTTGTGCAGCATGTCCATTAGGATCCGCACGACGGATTCCTCGCACATGGCATAGCCCTGTGTCAGCGCCTCGCGACCATAGGCCGCGGGTTCGCGCGACCAGGGTTCAAGACAGCCATAACGCCTGCGTGCGGCGGCGGCAGCCGCCGGATCGACCTTGTCGAGATAGCCCAGCACCGACGCGATGGAGCCGGTCATGTTGTAGAGATCGAGCCCGTAGAACCCGGCACGTTCTGCTGGTGGCCTGTTGGCGTTGTGCTGCCGGAGGAAGGCGACGAAGGCGTCCACATCCTTGTTGCGCCACATCCAGGTCGGAAAACGGCTAAACGGTGGGGTGCGCGTCGGCTGATACGGCAGATGGCGCACATGGCGGTCTATGGCGGCGGCATCCGGCCAGTCGGCTTCCGCCGCGACGATCCTGAAGCCATGACGCTCGATCAGTCGGCGGGTGATGGCGGCGCGGGCGCGGTAGAATTCGGATGTGCCGTGCGAGGCTTCGCCGAGCAGCACCACGCGAGCATCAGCGAAGCGATCGAAGGCCGCGGCAAAATCGGCATCTTCCAGCGCTGGAAGCAGGACGGTCGCCGCGCGCAACGTCTCCACAGGCGCCGGCGCGGATGCGGCGGGCGGCGCAGGCCTGTCCACCTCGGGTTCGAGGTAGTGCTGGAACCACGCACCCGCAAGCTCCGTCATCTGCTCCAGCGTGCCGGGCTCCTCAAACAGATGCCCAGCCCCGGGTACGATCCTCAGCAACTTCTCGCAGGTGAGCGACGCCAGCGCCTTGCGGTTGAGGGTGATGACCTGGTCGTCATCGCCACCGACGATCAGCAGCGTCGGCGCGCGGACCTGCGCCAGCCGCGGGCCGGCCAAGTCGGGCCGGCCGCCGCGCGAGACCACCGCGGCAACACGCTCCTGCATCTCGGCCGCCGCGAGAAGTGCTGCCCCCGCACCGGTGCTGGCGCCGAAGAGACCGAGCGGCAGGTCGGCGATATCCGGCTCCGAGGCGATCCACAGCGCCGTCTCGGCAAGCCGTTCGGCCAGCAGCGGAATGTCGAAGACGTTGCGCCTGTCGCGGGCCTCGTCGGGCGTCAACAGATCCATGAGGAGCGTCGCGAAACCTTGCCCGTTCAGGCTCTCGGCAACGGCGCGGTTGCGCGGCGACAACCGGCTTGAGCCGCTACCATGGGCAAACAGCACGATCCCGCGCGGGTCCATCGGCAGCGTCAGATCGCCGGCAAGGTCATGCGGCGGGATCGACACGACGCGCGTTCCGGTCGCGGCGGATGTCTCCTCCGCGTTCCAGCTTTGGCGCAGGAGACCGATCGTTTCCTGGTCAGTGAGTTGGTGGAAGTCGGCGTAGAATGCGCCGACGCCGCGAAAAGCCTGGCTCGGGTTCAGGCAGACGACGTCGTCCGCGTGGGCCGCGATTTCGGCAAGCGTATCCTCCGGCGCGACCGGCACGGCGACCACGATTCGCGCGGCACCCTGCCGCCTGATGGCGGACAGGGCGGATTTCATGGTGGCCCCGGTCGCCAAGCCGTCATCAACGAGGATCACTGTACGCCCAGCGGGATCGATGCGCGCGCGCTTGCCGAGATAGAGTGCCCGGCGGCGCTCAAGCTCGGCCAGCTCACGGGCGCGGGCGCGCTCAATATAGGCGTCGTCAACTCCTGAAGCCTGCCGGATGCTCTCGTTCAGGATGGTCTGGGGCACCGTGCCTTCGACGACGGCGCCAAGCGCGAGTTCGGGATTGAACGGAGCGCCGATCTTGCGAACCATCACAAGATCAAGCGGGGCCTTCAGGCGCCGCGAAATCTCGAGCGCGACTGGCACACCGCCGCGCGGCAGCGCATAGATCACCGGCCGGTCCAGCGCCATGGCCGCCAGCTTGATCGCCAGCTGCTGCCCGGCCTGGGCCCTGTCCGTGAATGTCGTCTCACCGCCACCCATAGGATCATAATATCCTGGCCAGGCCTCAGCACTTTGATCTTGAACAAGGAGCAAGCGGGATCGACCTGCGTCTGATCGGCGCATGGTCGAGGTGTGACCGGTGCCAGCGGAGGGGAATCCGTGTGATTGCCATGGCCATCAGCGATACGGTGGGTTGTCTGGATCTGGTGGAACGGGAGGTGCCGTCACCCGGGGCGCAGGAGGTTCTCGGCCGGGTCCGCGCCTGCGGCGTCTGACGGACCGACCTGCATGTAGTGGACCGCGACTTGCCCGGGGTCCGTCCCGGGCTGATCCCAGGCCACGAGATCGTCGGCACCATCGAGCGCCTGGGCGCGGATGTGACCGGACTGAGCATCGGTCAGCGTGTCGGCGTGCCGTGGCTCGGCAGCACTTGCGGTACTTGCCCCCTTTTTCCGGACGGGGGCCGAGAACCTTTGCGATGCGCCAGGCTTCACGGGCTACACGCGTGATGGCGGATATGCGGAGTTCGCTGTCGCCGACAGCCGCTACTGCTTCCCCCTGCCGGAAGGCTACGGCGATGCCGAGGCCGCGCCGCTGCTCTGCGCGGGCCTTATCGGACACTGCAGCCTGCGCATCGCGGGCGACGGCGAAAGGTTGGGACTCTATGGCTTCGGAGCGGCCGTGGTCTGCCCCCTGAAAAGTGGTCCTCCCTGAAGTAGGCTTTTTGCCTGATGGAGGATGCTGAATGTCGCAGAAGAAGCATAAGCCTGAGGAGATTGTCGCGAAGCTGCGGCAAGTGGATGTTCTGGTTTCGCAGGGGCGTTCTGTGTCGGAAGCGGTGTCCCCCGAAGGCGCCGAGTTGATCATCTCGGCGCTCGGGGCGGCGCTCCGCCCAATCGAAGCGTCTGCGCCCGGACGGAGCATTCACGGCTGGATCGCAGCCAAGCCGGCAAATGCCTGGACGGCATTCCTCACCCGCGGCGGCTGGGACAGGCGCGAGATCGTCTGATCCGGCCCCAGCGTGAAGATGTCCTGCGGCAAAGCCGCTTCTGCAGCGGCGCGATCCCCTGCATTCAGTGCCACCGCTGCGTCGCGAAGGCCCGCAGCGACCTGTCCATTGGGGGCATTCGGAGCAATGCCTAATGCCGTGCGACCTTCCTGCCGCGCCAGTTGCAGCGACGTCAGACTGACACCTGGGGCCGCCTGATAACGTGGGTTGGTTGGCATGGCATCGGCCAAGTACTCAATGTCAGCAATCGCGTTCGCGGCGGCAGCCGGCTGGTTGGCGCGCGGGTGTGTGAAGAATGCGCTGGCGTCGATGATCGCGCTGCGTATCGGGTCTTCGGTTACGCTGCTCGCAGAGAGCGGCGCGACGCTGCCGCTGACCGCGCCGGAGCCAGCGTCGGGCGCGCATGCGGCCAATGCCAGGCCGACAAAGGCGATTGAGAGAAGGCGCATGGAAAGGTCTCCTTGATCTGCGGCGTGTTTGCTATGGCTCCCGAACGGCAACTTGGGCTTCGCAACGTGGACGCGTTGCTTGTCCTCTCTCGGTCGTCGAACAGCGCTTCGACTTTCGCGAGATCACTCACGAGGATCGGACTACGCATCGACGAGACTGACGTTAGCGAAGCGCCTCATCGCGGGTCGCCCGGCCCACCGGTTAGGGGCGGTCCTGCCGAGGCGCAGGCGGACTGGCTGAAGTCCATGGAGTCTGGTGTCCAGGCGCGGACTGGAAGCCACCCAGTTGCTACCAACGAACCCCACACCTAGACGTCGTTGGAGGAGAACCACAACTTCCGGAAGGGGTCCTCGCAACCGCCAGAGACTTCAGTCCAGCTCTCAACGAAGATCGCCCCCCGGGCAGGTCGAGCCGCTAGATCGTTCTGGAGGGCGATACCCGTCACGCTGCGCAAGGTGCCGCTCAGCCCCCGTTTGCCATTATCTCCAGGGCATCAGCGGTCAGGACCCAACGATCCCAGTCATGGTCGGGAGTAGCTCCTATCCCTCGATAGAAGCCTTGCGCGGGACTGTTGTCCTTGAGCACGAACCAGCAGATTTTATCGTGGCCGGTCTCTTGGGCGTGGAGCGCCATGCGCTGCATAAGGCGCCGGCCGATACGCCCGCCGCGCACCTGGGGATCCACAAACAGCCACTTCATCATCAACAACGGACGCAGGTTGTGCATGAATGGTATCTCGTAATGGACAGCCATCCCTGCGAGAGCGCCGCCGCCCCGATCGGCCACATAAGCGCCGAATCCTGGTTTCTTGCCAAAGCCGTGTGCGAGCAGGTGGGCCTCAGTGAGCTGAAAGTCGGTGCCGCGCTCAAAGTTCACAATGCTGCGCATGAGACGCAGAAGTTCGGGCACGTCGCCCCGTGCCATGGGACGAATACCGATCGATTCCCTAACGTGGTCCAAGTACCGTGTCCTTGTTGCATGAGGCCTCGTGCCCCGGAATGTCGCGTACACCAGCTGGCCGGGCCAGCGAACCCGCGCACTGCCCGTAGTATTGTTTACCTCCTGGCACGCTGGCAGCACGGCCACCAACCCTCGTCGCCGGTCAGGGCGCGCTGTGGTCAGATCGCCGGCCGATGCTGCCAAGGATAGCCATCCCGCGCCTTCGCGTACCCGTAAGCGAAGAGAGAGCGCATATACGCAGGGCGAAATGGCTCAACTTCAGGCTCTGTGAAGTCTTCACCGATATCCGCGAGATGAAAGGCGATCCCGTCGCGTTGCGCCGCTTGATAGATGCGGTAGATGTCATTTCCGCCGGCAGCATTTAGCAGTGTCGAGATGCCACGCATGGCAATGTCGAACGCGCGGCGCGGCACGGTGTGGCCCGCGATGCTGGATCGCCCATTGCGCACGACATAGGCGGAAATCTGGGCTGGCGACAGACCCTGGCGGATCCGCTCAGCCCGTACTGACCCGATGGCCGATGGGTAGAGAAATGCTTGCGCATAGGCACCACCATCGACATGCATCTCTTGATGCGGCTGCCCGTCCACCGTGACGTCAATAAGTACCGGCGGAAAGAGCCCCGGTACCGCGGTCGAGGCGAGGATGACCCTGCGCGTGAGGTCGAGCGACCTCGGGTGGCCACTGGCCGCGATGGCGCCGAGATTCCATGCGACTGGCCGAGGAGCATCCAGATCTGTCGTGGCGACAACCAACTGCCGGCCATTCAGGTAGCCCTCGGCAATTTCCGCCAGCAGTCCTTCGTCGAGGTGCTGCGAAATGGTGCGGGCGAGTGGCGCGCTGTCAGCCAGGGCATCTTCCGTGAGAGCGGCAAGCATGCTGCGTTCGGTTAGGATGTCCTCTGCCCGTATCCCGTTGAAGATGGCGCTGAGTTGCGGGTCGCGACGGCGACCGTCGAATACGAGGGGAGCAATCAGCGCGCCCGTGCTAACGCCGGTGACGACACTGAACTCGGGGCGTGTTCCATGGGCCGACCAACCACAAGCGAGGCCGGCGCCGAACGCGCCATTCTCGGCGCCTCCCGAGAAGGCGATCACCGACGAGGGCGGCAGCAGCTCCTGCGGCTTCAGGCGGAGCCGTTGACGGGTACGCAGGCCCGACAGGTTGAACTCCGCGATGATTCGCGGGAGATCCGCCAGGTCGGTGATCGAAAAGCGCTCGTTTGAGAGTCCGAGCACGGATGTATGGCGAGTCTGGTCGCGCGGAACAGGGTCGCCTCGCCTCGGTGCAGCACAGCCCGCCACCATGCCGGCGCCACCCAGCACAACGGCTCGCCTGCCAACACCGAAGTCCGCATGAGCTGGAAGCCGCATGGTCATCGTCTCCATGTTTGATTCAGCGGGTGCGCGCAACGTCGGTCGCCCGCACCCGCCAGCCGTCACCCCCGGATGAAGGCAAGCAGGTCCGGATTGACGATGTTGGCGTGGGTCGTGCACATGCCGTGCGGGAAGCCCGCGTAGACCTTCAACGTGCTGTTCTTGAGAAGCTGAACCGCGCGACGCGCCGAGGCATCGATTGGGACAACCTGGTCGTCTTCGCCGTGCATGACGAGGGCCGGGACGTTGATGCGTCGGAGATCCTCCGAGAAGTCGGTCTCCGAGAAAGCCTTGATCCCGTCGTATTGCGCCTTCGCGCTGCCCATCATGCCCTGCCGCCACCAGTTCTCCACGGCCGCGCGGTTCATCGCCACGCCCGGACGATTGAAGCCGTAGAATGGGCCGGCGGCGACTTCCCAGTAGTACGCTGGGCGGTTCGCCGCGAGGTTCTTCCGGAAGTCGTCGAGCACCGCGATCGGCACACCGTTTGGGTTTGTGGGTGAGCGCACCATCGCGGGCGTGACGGCCCCAATAAGAACCAGCTTGGCGACGCGGCCTTCGGGCTGTCCATGCCTGGCGACATAGCGCGCCGCCTCGCCGCCGCCTGTCGAATGGCCGATATGGACCGCGCTCCGTAGGTTCAGGTGCCGAGTCACAGCAGCGGCATCCGCCGCGTAGTGATCCATGTCATGCCCGTCGCTGACCTGCGACGAACGGCCATGGCCCCGGCGATCATGTGCGATGACGCGGTAGCCGTTCGAGACGAAGAACAGCATCTGATTGTCCCAGTCGTCGGACGACAGGGGCCAGCCGTGATGGAAGACGATCGGTTGGGCATCCTTCGACCCCCAATCCTTGAAGAAAATCTCCACACCGTCGGTGGTGGTGATGGTTTCCATGCTGCTCGTCCTTTCGCTGCGAGGGGTTGTGCCGGAGGCCGGCGTGGTGGCGAGCGCGATGCCCGGCGGGGCTGCCATGCCCGCTGCCAGGCCGCCGGCGCTGGCGAACATCAGGCCACGCCTCTTGGTCCGCTGAGCGTCGAGGTCGTTCATTGAGTTCTCCATTGGTGAATGACGGCGACGAGATCGACGGTGCCCACAAGCTGACTTCCGTCCGATGTGACAGCCGAGGATTCGACAGAGCGGACGCTAGCGAAGCGTCCTGAAGCGATCGATCTGTCGGAGGATGTGGCGCGCCTAGCCGAAGGTTTGGTTCAAGCCAGACGACCGGCGAGGAGGGGGCAAACTTCGAAGAAGCCGCAACGCCACCGTCGAAGCGCTGACGGCCGATTGCACACCACGGGGCCAGTGTAGCCTGGACGCGGGGCGACAGTAGTCTTGGGTAGCGGCGGCGCCGTTCCTGGTAATGGCGACACGACGGGCCTGCCGCAGGCTTTGGCCAAGCAGTCAGATCCGCTGCCGTAGCATCTCGTCCCGGCACGCCTCACTGAAGGCGGCCAGCGGATCGAGTTCTCCGTGATGAGTAATGTTGGAGAAATCGTGCAGCTCCCTGTTTGGCGCGAAGTACGCGGCGCCAATCCGATTGAGGACCCGCTCAGCCTCGTCAACCGTTCGAGGCGATCCAAAGAGCCTCATCGTACTCATCAACGCATACAGATTCACGAGCTTCGCAGGATCTTCGAGCTCATTCTCGAACGCGTCGACGAAAAGCCGGGATGCCTCCCGGATGAAGTCTCCGTAGAGCGCCTCTCTTCGCGAGCGGTCGAGCGCACGCTGGGCCGCACGGGTCTGCGTAGCCTGGTTCAGCCAGCTCGTCGTGATCGATGCCAGTGCGCCTATCGCAGACCCAGCCAACGCCGCCATCGCGGAGACGTAAGCCCCATCCATCGGCAACCTCCTTTTCGCTCGCATTCCGACTGATCGTCGATCACTGCCCGGCCGTCTGCCGGGAGTGAATCGGATGGACGCCATGACATGCGGGCGTCGGATCCGCCTCGTCGATGCTCACGAGGCGCGAGCGGCTGAAGGCCCAGAGCGCAAGCAGGGTGCTACCAATCAGGGGAGCGAGGCCTTCGAGGACTGAAGTGGCAGCACCAATGCTCGCGGCCTCAATCCCGAGGAGCGTTGCCGCCCCGGTCCAAAGCCGAGGAAGCATGCTGGGCCTGGTCAATCCCGCCGCGAATGCGGAGGCGATAGCGATATGCACGACTGCCCCGTCGCGCATCACGTCCGGATGGCGTCGAGGATCCAGCACATCGGGCGGCGCAGGCATGCCCAGCAGCATGAGGAATGCGGGCGCCAACAGGAGCCCGATGTTCAGTCCTGCCATCAGGAGGATCGCCATGGCAGTGGCAGGGCTCCCTACGGCACGCCTCAGGGCACGCATGCCCCGACGGTGCATGGCGGATCGACGGGCCACTCCATGCGCCTCCTTTGAATCCAGGCTTCGCTTTGGCTTCCCCTCGCCCCGGCAACTGCGAAGCGGCCGAGGAGAAGACCCGGAACTACAGGTCGGTGACGCGCTCGGGGTCGGCCGAAGCGAGCGCGGCAACCCGATCGGCGCGAGGTGGGTAGATCCAAACCGTGTTGATCTCCTGCTTCATCTTCTTGGCCTCCGCACCCACGAACTCGACCGTGCGGTCCCAGCCACGGGTGAACACCGCCCCTGCCGCACCGAGATCAAGGCAGGTCACGTAGGCTTCCTGGTGGTATGTCATGAGTGGCACGCCCAGCAGGTCGGCCGCGGCGTTGTTGCCGGCGAAAGCGCCCATCCGCGTGGCGTGCTGGCAGGACATAAGGGCGAAGTTGCCCTTGTCGTCACACGCGGCCTTCGCGGCGTCGCCGGTCGCAAAGACGCCGGGCACCCCGATGACTCGCAGCTGCCGATCCACAGCCAGACGGCCGAGATTGTCGCGTTCGCCTGGAATCCGAGCCGTCAGAGGCGCGGCGCGCATGCCTGCCGCCCAGATCACGGTCGCACTCGGTATGCGGGATCCATCCGAGAGCGTGATGCCTTGCTTCTCCAGCGACGCCACGCCCACACCGAGCCGCGTCTCGATCCTCAGCTGCTGCAGCGCATCGGTGATGATCGGTCGAGGGCCGGGCCCCATGTCGGGTGCGACCGAAGAGTTCCGATCGACGATCACGACGCGCAAGGCAGCGCCGGCGCCAAGGGCAGCACGCATGCGCGCCGGCAACTCGGTCGCCACCTCGATCCCCGTGAAACCGCCCCCGACGACGACGGCGGTGTTGCGCACCTCCGATTGCGGTTCGTTCGCCAGCGCCTGGAGATGCCGCTCGAGCGCGACCGCTTCCTCCACGGTGTCGATGCTGTGGCCATATTCCGGCAGGCCAGGCACAGGCGGGCGGAACAACTCGCTGCCGATTGCGATGACCAGGCGATCATACGTCAGCACACTGGTCGCGCGTCCCGACTGGGCGACCTCAATGGTGCGTGCGACAGAGTCCACATCGACGACCCGGCCCTGGACGTATTCGACCTCGATCGCGTCGAGCAGCTGGCCGAGCGGTGCCGTCAGCGTCTCGGGATGTGGCTCGTACATGCGCGGCCGCACCAGGAGTGTCGGCTCCGGAGACACCAGGGAGATCCGCAGTTGCCCCGGCGAGACGCCCTGCGCATCGCGCAGGCGCGCTGCCGAGAGTGCCGCGTACATCCCCGCGAAGCCAGCTCCGATGATGATGATCCGCTGCTGCATGACACTGCCTTCCATCCGTTGTGGCTGACCCTCGGCAGTCAGTCGAACGTGCGAACAGACTGCATGTGGCCTGAGACGGAGAATTGTGGGATCCAACGTCCGCCAGATACTGGTCGGCCGGATACATTGGCCTGGCCATTCGGCTGACGAACCTGGGCCGAGGGCCAGGGTCCGCTCCGATTCAGGCCGCTTGCCGGCAGCCAGGCCGCTGGTGATGCGGGGACTCCGAGCACTCGGGTTGCCGTACCGCGGGATAACGCTCGACCGCGGCTGGAGGTCATCATCTCAGGGTGGGATGCGGCCTAGACCTTCGCGCAATGCCGCGACTGGTGCCCGGAGAGCCACCTGAGCACCGAGAACCGGCGGCCCGCTTCGGCCCCGACCGGCAGGAGCGAGGTCCGCGATGACACCCTTCAGAGCCATATCCCGCAGTCCGCGACCGACGACCTGAGGGCTCGTCTCGGGAGTAGCCCGTAGGCGGCCGCAGCAACATTCCGGGCCAGGGCGTCCGGCGTTTGAACAGATGGAGTTCCCGGCATGAAGCTCATTGACAAGGTCGCCGTGATCACAGGCGCCAACAGCGGCATAGGCCTCGCCACGGCCCGCGCGTTCGTGGCCGAAGGTGCGAAGGTCCTGCTGGTCGGCAGGCGCGCGGACGCCGTTGCCGCCGCGGCGGATGAACTGGGTCCGCAGGCCGTTGCGGTCGCCGGCGACGTCGCAGAGCTCGCGACGCATGATCGTGTCGCCGCCGTGGTGCGCGACCGCTTCGGCGAGGCCGACATCTATCTCGCCAATGCCGGGGTCAACCAGATCCAGGCCACGCTGGACGTCTCGCCCTCGGACTACGACGCACAGTTCATGACCAACGCCCGCGGCACGTTCTTTGGCGTGCAGCGCATCATCCCGCTTCTGCGGAACGGTGGCGCGATCCTCGTGACGAGCTCCATCGCGGCGCGGAAGGTGCTCCAGGATCACGCGGTCTATGCCGGAAGCAAGGCTGCAATCGAGGCCTTCGCACGCAACTGGGCCCTTGAACTCAAGGACCGGCGGATCCGTGTGAACGTTCTCAGCCCGGGACCAACGAACACCCCGATCATCGCCAAGCTCGGTGTCGCATCGGAAGACCTGCCGGCCTTCGAGGCAGAGGTCGCGAAGTCGATGCCGTTCGGCCGCCTGGGCGAGGCCGAGGATCTGGCTCGGGCGGCCGTCTTCCTCGCCTCCGCTGACAGCACCTTCGTGACCGGCATCAATCTCGCCGTCGATGGCGGGATCAGCCTCGCCTGAAATTCCTAGCACCGGAAGACAAGGAGATCGAGATGCAGCCTCGACATGATCCCGAGATCGACACCTTTATCGAGAGGGTCGTCGACTTCGGCAGCCACTACGATATCGCGAAGATGGAGACTCTGTATTCGGCCGACCAATCCATCCTCTTCGTCAGCGGCGAAGGTCACGTCCGGCGCGTCCCTCGCAAGGCGATGCTGGCGGAGTTCGCGGCCCGGCGTGCCGGAGGCGATGCACCCCCGTCCACCGAGCCTCGTGTGTTGCACATAGAGCAGCAGGGCGAGCACGCGACGGCGCTCCTCTATCGCAGGATGAGCCCCATCGCACCGGCGGCGCTCTACGAGCTCCGACTGCGCAAGGAGAAGCATGGCTGGCAGGTGGAGGGCGAGACGGTCCTGGCCTTCCCGCGCGCCGAGGACGCCGCTGACTTCCTGCCCAGCCGCAAGCCGTCCAACTGATCCTCGGCTCGGAGGTGCGTCGGGCGCCGGCACCGCGCATGTCCGGGCCGACAGGACGTCAGATCGTCATCCAGTCACACGCGCCGGCAAGCAATGGATTTCCATAGGGTGTCGCCCCCCTGCCTACCGCCTTACGCTTGCATCGACTGAACTCTGCGCGCCAGAAGGAGATCTCGTGTGCTGCCACGGTTGCGGGCCTATGGAACGCGACCCCAGGAGGAGAGCGTGGCGATGCGGTCCTTCGGAACCGACACTGTCGACGAGGAGCCCGCCCGGGCGGCCAAGGTGCTTGAGGCTGTGCTCGGCAACGCGTGGGCAACGGACGCCAATGGCCGACTGGTCTATCTCTCGGAAAGCAAGCGGTCCCTATGGGGCATTTCCGGGGAGGACCTGAACGGCGGCGCCGGCGATCTTGCGATCCGATGGAAGCCCCTGGTGCATCCTGACGACTATGAGGCCACCGTCGCGACCTGGCGGCACAGCCTGCTCACCAGCAGTCCCTATGACGCGACCCCCCGCGTGCTGGCTCCGGACGGAAGCTACAGGCGGGAGCGCCTGTCGGGCCGGCCGCTTCGCGGTGCTCAGGACTGTGTTGTCGGTTGGTACGGGGCATTGGTGGTCCCCGAAGCTCAAGACGCTTGGCCGCTCGACGGCGAAGCGGAACTCCGTCAGCTCGTCGACATGCTCCCGAGCCATGTGTGGCGCCTCTCGCCGACCGGGGAGCCCATTTTCTTCAACAAGCGCATGGCGAGCTATCTGGGGCGCGAAGTCGCTCGTGGATCATCAGGCGGCCTTGAGGAGCTGGTCCAATCGGTCCACGTCGAGGATGCCGCGGCCTTCCGCGACACGCTCCGCGTCTGCCTGGCCACGGGCGAGCCCTTCTCGTCGCGCTACAGACTCCGCCGGGCCGATGGTGCCTACCGTTGGATGTCGAGCCGAGCCGAGCCGCTCCGCAGCCCGGACGGCGCCATCCAGCAATGGTGCGGCGTTTGTCATGACATTGACGAATACGTCCAGGCGGAACAGGCCCTCCAGTCCCGCGAACAGGAGCTCAAGAGGCTCGTCGACACCGTGCCGGCCATGATTTGGTGCGTCACGCCGGAGGGCGAGCCCTCGTACATCAATAAGCGGCTGGCCGACACTCTGGGGATTACCCTAGCCGACCTCACCGGGCCCGACGGCTCCCGCACGCTGGCAGATGTCCATCCGGAGGATGCGGCGGCCGTCGCGGCCGCGCTCGAACACGCCATAGAATCCGGCGAACCCTTCACCATGACATACCGCCAGCGACGTGCTGACGGTGGATATCGATGGACGGAGGGGCGCTCGGAGCCTCTCCGCAGTGAAGGCGGCGCCATCCTGCATTGGTACGGCGTGTGTATGGACGTCCATGATCGCGTGGTCACCCGAGAAGCGTTGCTGGATAGCGAGCGGCAGCTCCGCCACCTCGTCGACGCCGTTCCAAGTCTGACCTGGTGCCTCTCCCCTGACGGCCAGCCATCCTACTACAGCGAGCAGCTGGTCAACTGGATGGGCGTGAGCGTCGAGGATCTCGATACGACCCGCGGCAGCCGCCTGGACTACGCGTCCGCGATGCTCATCCATCCGGACGATCGGGCTGCAGTCTATGATGAGTTGACGCGCTGCGTGGGCACGGGTGATCCATTCCTGAAGCGATACCGCCTACGCCGCCATGACGGCGTGTTCCGCTGGATGGAGGGACGCGCGCAACCACTGCGCAATGCCGGGGGCGACATCGTCCATTGGTACGGCGTCTCGATCGACATCGACGACCTCATGCGCACGCAGGAGGTTCTGCGGGGGCGTGAGCAGGAACTTTCGCAGCTTGTCGACATGGTCCCAAGCCAAATCTGGCGGATGAAGCCAAATGGGGAGCCGATTTTCTTCAACAAGCGCATGGTCGACTTCCTCGGTATGGACGGGGACGATCCGTCCCCGCCGCACCAGAACCCGCTGCAGGCAATCGTCGGATCCATCCATCCCGACGACGCCGCTCAGTTCGAGGAAACTCTCCACCGCAGTCTCACCACTGGCGAACCCTTCGCCATGCAGTGTCGCCTACGCTCGGCCCGCGGTGTCTACCGTTGGATGTCGTGCCGCGCCGAGCCGCTGCGGGACGACCGCGGGGGCATCACGCAGTGGGTCGGACTGAACCACGACATCGACGAGCAGATGCGCCTCTACGCCGGCATCGCAGAACGGGAGGCCCGAATCCGGCGACTGGTGGACTCGGACATCATTGGTATCGTCATCTGGGATCTGGATGGGACCTTGATCGACGCCAACGACGCGTTTCTTCGCATGGTCCAGATGGATCGGGACGATGTGAAGGCCGGCATTCACTGGTTCGACATGACGCCCCCCGAGTGGCAGGCAGTGCACGCCCATGAGGAGGCCGAAGAGCTCTCGGCCACGGGAAAGATGCAGCCGCGTGAGAAGGAGTATTTCCGGAAGGACGGTAGCCGTGTGCCCGTGCTGATCGGTGCCGCATGCTTCGAGGGGAAGTCCCAGCAGGGGGTCGCCTACATTCTCGACCTTACGGAACGCAAGCGTGCGGAAGCCACTCTGCGCAATCGGGAGCGTGAACTCTCCCAACTCGTGGACATGGTGCCGAGCTATCTGTGGAGGATCACACCCGAGGGCATGCCGGTCTTCTTCAACAAGCGGCTCGTCGACTACCTCGGATTGGACGTCTCGGATGTCGAGCGGCCCGACAAGAGCCGTCTCGTCGCCATCACCGAGGCCATCATACATCCGGACGATGCCGTCGCCGTAGCAATGGCATTCGAGCACTCCTTGACCACTGGCGAACACCTTTCCATGCAGTGGCGCATGCGCCGCGCGGATGGCGCCTATCGTTGGATGTCCGCCAGTGCAGAGGCGATGCGGGATGAGGATGGGCGCATCCTCCAATGGTACGGCATGTGCTACGACATAGACGACCAGATGCTGGCCGAAGACGCCCTGCGACAGAGCAAGCGCCAGCTCGAGCAAATGATCGACACGCTGCCGATCAACATCCTGAGCTTTGACCCGGCTCGGAAGCTGACCTACGCCAGCAAGCGGTATCTCAACACCGCGGGGCTCCCAAGCGAGCACATCCGGGACTTCGAGGATCTCGCTCGAGAGGTCTCTCACCCGGACGATTTCCCGGTCATGTTTCGTCGGGCGACCGTGGGATTCGCGACAGGCGAGCCGTTCACCAATCGATTTCGTCGCAAATGTGTCGATGGCATCTATCGATGGATTGAGGCACGCGCGCAGTCCCTGCGCGATGCCGCGGGCGAAATCGTGCAGTGGTACATCGTCTCCATCGACATCGAGGAGGAGATGCAGGCGCAGGAGGCCCTGCGAGAGCGGGAAGCGTTCCTGTGGCAGCTCGTCGAGACGCTGCCGGCCATGATTGACTGCGCGGCACCCGACGGCGGACCGGTGTACCGCAGCCAGCAGCTCCGGGAGTTCCTGGGTTACCAACTCGAGGACCTTCAGGAATCGGGCGGCTCACGTCTTGGGCAGACCTTGGACTCCGGCGTCCACCCGGACGACCTGGCTGCCGTGAAGAAGCACTACGGCGAGTGCCTGCTCTCGGGTGAGCCCTACGCACGCCGGCACCGTCTACGGCGTCACGACGGCGAGTATCGCTGGATCGAAACCCGCGCCGCGCCAATGCGCAAGACCGACGGGACCATCATCCAGTGGAACGTCATCTGCCTCGACATCGACGCCGAGGTGCGAGCGCAGGACGATCTCCGCCTGGCGTTGGAGCGGTTATCCCGTGCCAGTCAGGCGGCCAGCCTCGCCGAGCTGTCCGCGTCCATCGCGCACGAGGTGAACCAACCCTTGGCGGCGGTGGTTTGGAACTCGCAGGCCTGCCAGCGCTGGCTCGCAGCAAACCCCCCGAACCTGGACCGAGCCCAGACCACGGTCGAGCGGATCATCAAATGCGCCAACGCCGCTGCTGATGTCGTGAGTCGGATTCGGGCCCTGTTCCAGCAAGCCATCGTACCTCGGCAGCAAGGCTCCATCGGCCAGCTTATAGCCGATGCGATTCGGCTGCTTGCCGATCGGACGTCGCAGACCCGCGTCGAGGTTGAGACCGCCATCCCCGCACACCTTCCGCCTGTTCCTTTCGATTTCGTCCAGATACAGCAGGTGGTGGTCAATCTCGTCTGCAATGCGATCGAGGCGATGGAGGGCCATACGGCCGATCCTCACCTCGGCATCCGCGCCGATAGCGACGGTGAATTCCTGCGCATCGAGATCAGCGACAACGGACCAGGCATCCTGCATCCCGAGAAGATCTTCGACGCCTTCTTCTCAACAAAGCAAAGCGGAATGGGAATGGGCCTTGCGATCTGTCGGTCGATTGTCGAGTCCCATGGCGGACGCCTGTCGGTCGAACAGAATGACGCCGGAGGAGCGACCTTCGCCTTCACCTTGCCGATCAGGGATATCGAGACGGCATGATTTTACCGACGCCCATCGTTCTGATCGTGGATGACGACCCGAATGTTCGGGACGCCTTGAGCGAACTGCTGGAATCGCACGGCATGCGAGTTGCTGCCTATGCTTCGGCAGGGGAGTACGCTGCGGCGGGCAGGCCCGATGGACCTGCGTGCCTGCTCCTCGATGTAGAGCTTCCGGACATCAACGGGTTGGACCTGCAGGCACAGCTGGCGGGCGCCGTTCATCCACCGATCGTGTTCATCACGGGCCACGGCGACATCCCCTCGTCGGTGCGAGCGATCAAGCACGGCGCCGTGGACTTCTTGACCAAGCCCTTCGGCGACGCGGAGCTGATGGCGGCGGTCGAGGCTGCCGTGGTCCAGGACACGCACGCACGCGCTGAGCGCGGTGACCTCGAACAGCTCAAGGCGCGCTACGGATCGCTGACGCCACGCGAGCGCGACGTCCTGCCCCTGATCGTGAGTGGGTTGCTGAACAAGCAGGCCGCGGCGCAGCTCGACCTCAGCGAGGTGACGCTTCAGGTCCACCGCCGGAACGTGCTGCGGAAGATGGGCGCTGCGTCGCTGGCCGACCTGGTGAGGATTGCCGAGAAACTGAAGATTCCCGTTACGCATTCGCGTCGCGGAGAGAGGGAACCGTGAGCACCCCCACGCGTACGATCGCTATCGTCGACGACGACATCCAGCTTCTGGAGTCTCTTGAGAACCTCCTGGAGTCTGCGGGCTACGCGGTTCGGACATTCTCCTCGCCCAGGGCACTACTGCGGGCGGGCCTGTCCCATGTCGATTGCCTGATCACGGACATCGGGATGCCCGAGATGGATGGCCTCCAACTGCGTGACGCCGTCGGGAAGGCACGTCCGGGGCTCCCGGTTCTCCTGATGACCGGCCGGCACGAGATCGCCGATCAGCCAGGCAGGGCAGCCCTGGCGCCCGCCCTATTCCGCAAACCCATTGACGGCCGGTTGCTGCTTGCCGCGGTGGAAAGGACCTTCGCCGACTAAACCTGGGAGAGGTGACCATGTTCCAGCAACCATTGAACCAGACGCGGAAACCGAGGGATACGACCGTCCCCGAGGACCCTGTCGTACTGGTGGTGGATGACGACGCCTTGGTTCGTGACGGGTTGAGCGAACTCATCATGTCGATCGGACTGCGCGCAGTCTGCTTCGCCTCGACACAGGAGTTGTTGGCTTCAGGCGATCTGGACCGGCCGGGCTGCCTCATCCTCGACGTACGATTGCCTGGCTCGAGCGGGCTAGACCTCCAGCATCGCCTGACTTCTAGCGGCAACGAGAAGCCGATCATATTCCTGACCGGTCACGGGGATATCCCGATGACAGTCCAGGCGATGAAGGCGGGGGCGGTCGATTTCCTGATCAAGCCGGTTCGCGATCAGGCACTCCTCGATGCCATCACCGTGGGGATGGAACGCGACCGCTCGCAGCGGGAGACGGCTGAGATCGCGAAGCGCAACGGCGAACGCATCGAGCTTCTGACGCCACGGGAGCTTGGCGTTCTCGCGGAGGTCGTTCGCGGCCGCCTCAACAAGCAGATCGCCTACGATTTGAGTATCAGCGAGGCGACAGTGAAGCTCCATCGGAGCAACGCCATGCGGAAGCTGGAAGTCAGCACGGTCGGGGCACTCCTCCGGGTGTGGGAGACCCTGCCGGAGCGCCAGCGGGCAGCATTGGCACGCTAGCCCACCCCAGCTATCGCCCTCGACGAATGGCTTTGCGTGTTCGGACGCTGCAGCATCGGCCCTGCCGGACGCGGCCCATCGTTTGACCTTGCCCGCATCGGCCGTGCAGGCTTGAAGGCCAGGCCACGCACGTTATCGGCCGGGCGTCACGCAGGTCCAACCTCGCCCGTTGCATTCCGACCGGGGGTGATGTCCGATTGGGCCTTCGCCTAAGCCTGAGAGCATCGCGGCCAGTTCGGGCCGGCTCCGCGGATTGCACGGCCTAGACGCAGGTCGGGCGCAAACTCTCCCTCCGTCCAATCGACCGGGAGCCTGCCTCCACCGTAGCGTCGGCCATGCCTCGAGCAGGCTGAAGTCCACAGGAGACAGACATGAACCTAGCCATCATCAATCAGGCCGGCAACCATCGCCCTGAGGAGCTGGTCCCCTCGCGTTACGCGGTGCGGATCGGCGCGATCGACGTCCTGATCATCAGCGATGGGGTGCTGCCCCTGCCGACCCAGATGCTGGGACATAATGCCGACCCGGTTGTGCGGGCGGCCTGGGTGAAGGACCGCTTTCTGCCGCCGGACGCGTTCGACTGGTCACTGAATCAGGTCCTGGTCCGCAGCGGCAAGCAGACCGTTCTCATCGACGCGGGTCTCGGGATGGATCCGAACCTGAACCTTCCACGCGCTGGCCAGCTCCTCAAGCGATTGGACGGTGCCGGCATCGACCTCGGCGCCGTCACGGATATCGTTCTCACCCACATGCACATGGACCATGTCGGCGGCTTGATCGTCCCGGGGGTGCAAGAGCGACTGCGTCCGGATCTGCGCATCCATGTCGCGGCCGCGGAGGTCAAGTTCTGGGAATCGCCGGATTTCACGCGTGTCGCCATGCCCGAGGGCTTCCCGGACGCACTTCGGGCCGCCGCCAAGCGGTTCGCTGAGATGTATAGCAGCAACCTTCGGCTCTTCGACGCGGAGAAGGAGGTGGCGCCAGGCGTCATCGCGCAACGCACCGGGGGCCACACGCCGGGGCATTGCATTGTCCGCATCGTGTCCGGTGGCGACCGGCTGACTTTTGCCGGTGACGCCATCTTCGCGGTCGGGTTCGAGCACCCCGACTGGTTCAACGGCTTCGAGCATGATCCGGAGGAGGCGGCTCGCGCCCGGGTCCGCCTGTTGAAGGAACTCGCGGAGACAGGCGAGCTTCTGGTGGCCACCCACATGCCATTCCCCTCGGTCGGCCATGTTGCCGTCGACGGTGACGCCTTCCGGTTCGAGCCCACCTTCTGGGACTTCTGACCTGCCGAACTTCGGATGACGAGATCGGACTGCGAGGCCCGGCTTCGCGTCCGGCGCGTTGGTGACCCTGCCTGTCTTCGTTCTCCCGTCCAGACTTTGACGGGCTCCGCCCCCGAGGAACGACGACGTCTCCCGAGGCAGGGTCACCATCCTCAAAGCATCGGCCGCAGTTCAGTGCCGACATTCTTTGGCAGAACTGACAGGCCGTTCAAACACCCACCCCGAAAAAGCATTGGAATACCACCATGGCCAAGTATCGTATCGCCGTCCTTGTGGGCAGCTTGCGGAAGAAGTCCTTCAACGCGAGGCTCGCCGACTCTCTGGCGAGCCTCGCTCCGCCTGACATCCGTCTCGCTCGCGTCCAGATCTCCGATCTGCCGCCCTATAGCGAGGATGACGACGGCAACCCTGCTCCGGCGGTGGTCCGCCTGCGGAAGGAAGTCGCCGCGGCACAGGGGGTCGTCTTCGTCACGCCAGAGTACAATCGATCCTTACCGGGAGTGCTGAAGAACGCGATCGACCTAGGCTCACGGCCGTATGGGCAGAGTGTGGGCGCGCAAGCCTGCGGGGGTCCTCGGAGTCTCCCTGGGAGCGCCCGGTACCTCCATGGCGCAGCAACATCTGCGCAATGTGCTCGCCTTTCTCGACATGCCGACGCTCGCCCAGCCTGAGATCTTCCTACAGTTCGAGGACGGACTTTTCGATGCCTCCGGCGGCATTGGTGAGGCCAGCAGAAGCTTCCTGCAGACCTGGATGGACCGCTACTCGTCATTCGTAAGGACAAATGCCGCATAATCCCGGTCCGACAAGTCGGACCTTCAGGCCGTCTATGGCGGCCCTCCGCGACGGGCGTGCCAAGCACCCGGACTAAGTGGTTCCAGAACCTGCACGTAGGACCGTGGGCTGATCCGATCGACTACGGCCCTTGCCGCTTGGCTTCGCGCCGCTTCGGAGCGAATGGTTGTAGGGGCGATGCAGAACGCCGCGCTGCCCCGCTGAGGCTCAAACCGCGGGGCTCGGGCTGGTAGCACCCGGATCATCGGGTGCAACACCGGAGCCCAACGATGACGAAGCTTTCCGAGACCCAGCGTGTGATCCTCAGCAAGGCGAGCCAGCGTGATGACCGGCTGGCGGTCCCGCCCGAGCGCTTGCCGGCCGCTGCGCGACAGACTGTGGCGAAGGCCCTGATCAAGCGAGGACTGGTCAGCGACGAGCATGCCAGCGCCATGGACGCTCGCAATGCCTGGCAGATCGAGGGTCGGACGCGGCTGCTGCACATCACCGACGAGGGCCTGCGCGCCATCGGCATCGAGCCGGAGCCGGCCAACGCGGTGGACGAGGCGGAACTCGGCGGGCTGACGCCGGCTGAGTACGAAGAGGAGCAGACACTGGCCCAGGCCGCCCTCGACGCAGGAATAGAGCTGAGCGCCGAGGCCGCAGACGTGGAGCATCAGTCGACAGCAGGGCACACCGATCTGAAGCCCGACGCGGCCCTGCTCCTCGGAGCGGGCCTGGGAGACTCACTGGCGGCGTTTGCTCTGGCCCCGCCGCTCACCAGCGCCGAGGCCGCAGAGCGCCATCAGCGCCCGTCCGTGAGTCAGCACGGGGCTATCGGCCGCGTGGCCGCCCTGCACATGGCCGCGGCGACGGTCCTGGCAGCCTGGGACGCACCGGAGCGCGACGGGCTAGACGATGCCCTGGCAGCCCTGCGTGAGGTCCTGGCAGTCATCCCGCGGCCCGCGCGTGCCCCTCGCCCGCCGCGCGACGCTGCCGCCCCGCGCCCATCCCGCACCGGCACCAAGCAGGAGGCCGTCCTCACCCTGCTGCGCCGTGACGAAGGCGCGACCATCACCCAGGTCATGGACGCGACCGGCTGGCAGCAGCACACCGTCCGCGGCTTCCTAGCCGGCCTCAAGCGCCTCGGCATCGCCGTCGAGGTGCTGGAGCGCGTCCGCCAGGTCGGGCCGAACAAGCAGGGCGCGAAGGGTTCCTATTCGATCTACCGGATCGTGGCCGCTCCGGTGGAGGCCGGCTGATGCGCCTCCGGGCACAGGCGCCCCGTCTCGCGGTCGGGCTCACCCGGGTCTCGACCGCCGAGCAAGGGCAGAGCGGGCTGGGCCTGGAGGCCCAGCTGGCCAGCATCCGGGCCTTTGCTGCCGCGCAGGGCTGGACCTTGGTGGCGGAGTATTCCGACGTCGCGTCTGGAAAGGACGACAAACGACCTGGTTTTCAGGCGGCATTGGCTCGCTGTCGGCAACTCGACGCCGTGCTAGTCGCAGCGCGGCTCGATCGCATCACCCGCCGCGCCCACACCCTGTCGCAGCTGCTGGAGGACGGCATCTCGATCCGCGCAGCCGACATGCCCGGCGCCGATGACCTGATGCTGCGGATCTATGCGGCCATGGCGCAGAAGGAGCGCGAGTTGATCAGCGAGCGGACCAAATCTGCGCTGGCGGCCGCCAAGGCGCGAGGGAAGGTCCTCGGCGGTGACAGGGGCTACCGGCCACCAGCAGGCCCCAACGCGACGGCAGCGGCCCAGACGCGACGCGAGGGCGCTCAACGTGCCGCGCATCGGCTGTCGCTTGAACTGGAGCGCCTGCGGCTCCTAGGGGTCCAAGGCCATGCCGCCCGCGCTCGGGCGCTCAACGATCAGGGTGTCCCCACCCCGCGCGGCACCGGCGCGTGGACGCACACGACTGTCGCGAGGATCCTGGAGCGGATGGCTCAGGCGGCTGTTGCCGCGGGCGGATCGTGAAGAGCCGATAAGGGCGGGAACGGGAGCTTTCGCGTTGGTAGCATCCCCCGACGTGGGAGAGATACGCAAAGGGCGATCCTACCCGACTCGCCGCTTCCGGGCCTTCTCCGCTCGCCTCTGACCGGCCCGTGCGAAGCGATTCGCCTGCTAGCCTGACCCGGGTTGACCTGCGTCAACGACGAGGCCGACGTTTGCCGATACGCTTTTCTACTCGATCGACCGTGGGGAGCGCATTATGACCACCAGACGCGAGCTTGCCGCGCTTGTCGCCGCCGCCGCCGCTCTTCGAGGAGCATTCGGGCCCGGCGCGGTGCTGGCGCAGCCCCTCACCGGCACACCGGCCCCGCCGGTGTCCCGCTACACCACGCCGATGCCGTCCGGTGTCGTAATGCCCGCCACGGCCGAGACCGGTTTCGGCCGTCTGAACTTCTTCGACGGCGTGCCGGATGCCGACAGCACGCGCCTCATCTACGACAATCTCGATCGGCAGCGCGCCCTCCAGGCTTACCTGCTCGCCCTGCCTGCCGTGAATCAGGCGGCAAACCGGGACGCCATCCTCAGCGTCGGCCCGATCAACCTGACGGTGCCGATCTGGGAACGGCTGGTGGACAGCCGTACGGTCGAGCTGACCGCCAACAACAACACGCCCTACACTTGGTTCTGGGCAGACCTTCGGAATGGCCCGCTTGTCGTCGAGGTGCCGCCGGGCGTTCTCGGCCTGATCAACGACATGTTCTATTCCTGGGTCGCCGATGTCGGTATCACCGGCGCTGATCGCGGCCGTGGGGGCAAGTACCTCCTGGTGCCGCCGGGGCACTCTGGCCGCCTGCCGCAGCAGGGCTACACCATCGTGCGCCCGAAGACCTTTCAGAACTGGTTCGCGTGGCGCAGCTTCCCCGTCAACGGCGACTTCCGCCCCGCTGTGGATGCGGTGAAGCGCCTCACCAAGATCTATTCGCTGACCCGCGCCGCGAGCCCCCCGCGCCTGACCTTCGTGGACATGTCCGAGCGGCCCTTCAACATGGTCGGCCCGTCCGATTTCCGCTTTTGGGAGATGCTGAACGACGTGGTCCAGGTGGAACCGAGCAACGCCTCCGACCCGGTCACGCTCGGCTTCTTCGCCTCCATCGGCATCCAGAAGGGCAAGCCCTTCCAGCCCGACGCCCGCATGCGCCGCATCCTGACGGAAGCAGCGGTGTCCGGTGATGCGACCGCCCGCGCGCTGGCCTATCGGGCACGCGATCCGGAGGCGCGCATCTTCAACGACCGGCGCTGGCGCTTCGCGTTCCAGGGCGGCTACCAGTTCCTGCATCAACCCGGTGTCGCCAACCTCGACGCGCGCGCGTTCTTCTTCTTCCTGGCGACCGGCGTGACGCCAGCGATGGACACGCAGATCGTTGGCGAGGGCTCGACCTATCCCTGGACGGCCGAGGATGCGCAGGGCAACGCCCTGGACGGCGGCAAAATCTATCGCCTGCACCTGCCCGGCCCGGTGCCGGTGCGGACCTTCTGGTCCACCATTGTCTACGACACCCAGACCCGGTCCATGCTGCAGACCGACAACCGCTTCCCCTCGGTCAGCAGCCAGAATCCGGGCCTGCAGGTGAACCCCGACCGCTCGGTGGATGTTTGGTTCGGCCCGACCGCGCCGGCGGGGAAGGACAGCAACTGGGTGCAGACCATCCCGGGCAAGTCGTGGTTCATGATCCTCAGGCTCTACGGCCCGCTGCAGCCCTGGTTCGACAAGAGCTGGAAGCCCGGCGACATCGAACTCCAGGGCTGAAGCGGGCGCGGCGGCGGGCAAATGCTACGGGCGGCGCCGTTGGGCCGAAGCCGTCGCTGAGGGTATGCCCGCATAGGGTCGAGAGCGGACCATCTTGTGCTGACAGGTCGTGATCGCCTCCCCTGTTCACCACCGACCAACGGTCGTTGCTCGGTGTTGAACAGATGCGATTGGCGGCTGGTCAGAGGGCAGTGCCACGGATGAGGCGCTGGTACTGGCGCGACGCCTCCACCGGATCGTCCGTGGTGATCGTCAGTTCCGCGATCGCGATCGGCCCGTCGTCCTTGCCCGTCACCTCAAGCTGCTGCTTCTCCTGCCAACCACCGCGCGCCTTCATCCAGAATATCGCCGCCGCGACGTTGTTCTGCTTCGTCGCCATGGTGAACAGCGCCCGCGCCACCTTGCTGATCGCCTCGACCTCCGCCTGGTCGAGATCATCGCCCAAGCTCGCCTTCAGCGTCGTCTCATCCGTGCGCAGATAGACCGCGATCTGTCGGCGTGACACGCCCAGCCCAGCCATCGCCCGTGCCGTCCGCTGCTGCTCCTCCGAGAACGGCGGAATGGGATCGGGGGCTGGCTCGGCTATCATTGACCTTCCACCCCCGGCGTCCCTTCGATGATCCGATTGTAGGCCCGCCGCGGCGACTCTCCCTGGCGGATGATCGCCTCAAGCTCCGCGTCGGTCAGCGATGCGTGAGGCGTCACCTCGGGCCGGATCTCGATCTTCTCCCGCCAGCCCGCCCTGGCCTTCATCCAGAATATCGCAGCCGCGACGTTCTTGCCCTGCGTCGCCATCTGAAACAGCGACTGCGCGACCTTGGCATTGGCCTCCGTCATCCCTCGGTCGAGCTCCTCTCGGAAATGCTTGCGCAATGTCTTGGTGTCGATGCCGATGAACGGCGCGATGTCCGTGTGCGGAATGCCGAACCCCGCCATGGTCTTCACCGTGCGGCGCTGATCCGGCGTGGGTTCAAACCGACGCATGGGACGCCTCCCCGAGGCTGCTGGGGGCGTCGCCAGCCGGTCCGGGGCCGAGGCCGCTGAACGAGGCTCCGTCGCGCTCCCTGACCGCGTCCAGCCCCGTGAACGCCTCCCAGCGGGCCACCGCCACGTCGACATAAGCGGGCGAGAGTTCGATGGCGTGGCAGGACCGCCCCATCGTCTCCGCCGCGATCAGGGTGGTGCCGGAACCCGAGAACGGCTCGTACACCGCCTGGCCGGGCGAGGAGTTGTTCTCGATCGGCCGGCGCATGCATTCGACTGGCTTCTGCGTGCCATGGGGGGTCTCGGCATCCTCGCTGCGGCCGGCGATCTGCCACAGCGTCGTCTGCTTGCGATCGCCCGACCAATGGCCCTGGCCGCGCACCGCATACCAGGCGGGTTCGTGCTGCCAGTGGTAGTGGCCGCGGCCGAGGACCAGGCGGTCCTTCGCCCAGATGATCTGCGCGCGGATGTCGAAACCGCAGGCGGTGAGGCTCTCCGCCACGGTGGTGGCGTGCAGGGCGCCGTGCCAGACATAGGCGACGTCGCCGGGAAACAGCGCCCAGGCCTCCCGCCAATCGGCGCGGTCGTCGTTCTCGACCTTGCCGGTGCGCCGCGTGGTGCTGACGCCGGCGCGGTTGCGCCATTCGGGGTCATAGGCGACGCCGTAGGGCGGATCAGTGACCATCAGGTGGGGGCGGACGCCGCCCAGCACCGCGGCGACGACGGCGGGGTCGGTGCAGTCCCCGCAGGCGAGGCGGTGACGACCCAGCAGCCAGATGTCGCCCGGCCGACTGACGGGCGTCTCCGGCAGGGCGGGAATGTCGTCGGGATCGGTGAGGCCGGTGGTGGGACCGGCGAGAAACCCGGCGATCTCGTCCTCGTCGAAGCCGGTCAGGCCGAGGTCAAAGCCGAGATCCTGCAACTCGGTCAGTTCCAGCCGCAGCAGGTCGGCGTCCCAGCCGGCGTTCAGAGCCAGTTTGTTGTCGGCGAGGACATAGGCGCGGCGTTGGGCGGGCGTGAGATGCGCCAGCTCGATCACCGGCACCTCGGCGAGGCCGAGCTTGCGCGCGGCCATCACGCGCCCGTGGCCGGCGATGATGCCGTTGGCGCCGTCAGTCAGCACCGGGTTGGTGAAACCGAACTCGCGGATGGAGGCGGCGATCTGCGCGACCTGGGCGTCGGAGTGAGTCCGCGCGTTGCAGGCATAGGGCAACAAGTCAGACGTTCTGACTGTCTTGTAGGCCGGGAAGTCTCTCGGCTGAGGAGCGGGCGGCGGCATTGTGACCTCCGATAATGACGATGACGGTGTCCAGGTGTTGTCATGCCATCAGCGTGGCGGCGCCCGCGCCCGGGAGGAGACCCAGCGACGGTTCAGGGGGTTAAGGGGGTTATTTGGGTTTCTGGCGGCCCTCCCCATAAAACTGTCAACACACACACGCAGGCATGTTCGGGAAGAGATAACATCTGACAGTTTCCCCGCGTCGACTGAAAGAAACCCAAATAACCACCTTAACCACCTAACAGGACGCGGTAATTCGGATGGGGAGCTGGCGCGGTCACGCATCACGGCGACCCTCCGGCTTGATCGCGCTCAGACACCACGTGGCCACGCCACCAGTGTCCGAACCGCGTTCCAAGCGCCAGCGCCCGATAACACGGCCATTAAGTCCGGCGATCCACCGGCCGAGACTTCGACTATTGATGGCACCGGCCGCGCCGGCAACCGTCAGCAGAGCTTCCCGGAAATCAGGCCGAATGAACTCAGGTTTCGCATAGAGCGAAGCAATTGGTGTTTGCTGCTCCGACGCGAACTCGATGATCTGGCGCACAGTGACTGTCCGGTCGGCAAATACGCCCCACCACTGCGTCAGCACCGCGGTGATGGATTCCAAGCGAGGATCATCAGCGCGAATGGACTCCATGCTGGCGACCGGATCGGCCTGGCCAAGCCAGATCAGCGCGCCGCGCACCCAGTCGCTCCAGACGACGAAGGAGCCCAGCGGATCCACCTGACGCGGTCGGCCTGCGACATGGAACGCGCGCAGTACCGTCAACGCCGCCACGAGGTATGGCGCGCGGCTGGCAAGCAGCGTCGCCACCGGGTCGCTGCTAAACCGCCGCAGTTCGGGCCGCTCACAGTTCGGGTCCAGCCGGCATAGAACGGCGCGGCGGGTCATGTCTCCGATCAGCGTGAGGTTATTACCAGTGGCGGTCACCAACGCGCAGGTGGACAGCTCGGGCATTTCGGAGCGGCCGAGGATCCGCATTCTCAGGCTTGTCTGCGTCAGCATCTGGCAGACCATTTGTCCGCCAAGCGGGGCTTCGCAGTTGTCGATAGCGACAACCCGTTCACCTGCCAGAAGCAAAGCACCAAGACGTTTTTCGAGTTCCTCCTCGTTTCGACCCTGGGCTATGACGGCCGCTTCCTGACCGGTGGAAATCAGGGTCGCGATATCGACCAGTTTGGACTTGCCGGACCCTGCCACCGGGGCGTCGAAGGCGTGCAGCGGCGCGGTGGGAAGGCTCCAGCGAATTACCGCGGTCAATATCGCCGACAGCGCTACGGCCCGGTCCGTTCCGCTCACGAAGGGGAAGTCGTCAATCAGGCCGTTCAGACAACTTAGGGCGATCCGCGCGTCGTCCTGGGTCGGGTATTCCGGAACCATCGGTATTGGCAGCCGGCGTGGCTCAAGCAGCAAGCCCGTAGCAGCATCGTAGCCCGGAGCGGCGAGAATCGTACCGTCGGGGCGAAGAGTGGGCGAATTCAGGATCCCCGCGAGGACTGGCAGGCGCCAGCGCCCTACACGTTGAAGATAGGTGGTCGCCACAGCCAGCGGTGCGTCTATGTTGACCCATTCCTCGCTGCGCCCGTCGAACCGAAGCCAGATGGCAGCCCCCGTCATGGCCTCGCCAATTGCGCGATCGCCCTGCGGGATGATTTGCCGTCGCCCCGCCTGAGCCGCGGATCCGCCGTTGACGCGGACGAGGCCCGTACGAACGATGAATGCGCCGCGCTGATAGAGGCCGAGATCCGCTTGGAGCAGCGCCTGCTCGGCTTGGTCGACGACCCAGGGCAATTGGCCCGCGATGTGACGAATGGTCGGCCTGGTTGGTCTCGCCTCGCACAGGAAGCTCAGGTCGGTCAGATCAGCGATGCTGAGCCAGCGCTGCTCCAGCATCTGCTTGAGGAACAATAGGTGATCTCGGCCATCACAGTGGCTGTGCCGGCAGTGGTGAACGAACCAGCCCTTGTCGGACTGGCTGGCATTCATCACGAAGGTCGCCTGATCGTCGTCGACAGTGGTGTGGGCGCCGGCGTTGACGCACCGGAGATGGTGCTTGCCGTCCACCGACTTGCCGATGAAGGCGTCGGGCTTGCGGGCCTGGAGCGCTGTGACGATTTCGAAGCGGCGAGCGTTGTCTCTGGCCCATGAGCGCAGATCAACGATCTCGCCCGTTTCAGGGTCGGTGAAGGAGATCGGATCCGGCTGCTCCTGCTGGCCCCGGCGGCGTGATCGGCGGCCCGCGCCATCCTCGCTAAGCGTTGAGCTCTCCGTGCCTGCGCGCCTTCGGGCCTTTGGCGCCGGGGGCAGGGCGAAGAGATCGCATGGCGATCCTTCGAGAACGGCAGTCTCGGCCGGCGGCCCGTCAACGGGCCGACGCGGCAGGTAGAACAACCGCGAGGTGTCCGTGCAGGATTGGTCGTGCCGCAGGTTCAGCGCGCACGCCAGCGCCTCGATGCGTTCCTTCCAGGCGGCATTGGCAACAGCCTGGCTATCGTAGCTCTCAGCCCGCCAAGGTCGCTCCAGCGGTATGGCGATGCGAAACTTCGGGCAGGGCTGGTGCTGGAAGGTGACCTGATCGGATGTCTCGGAAGCGACGGTGGCGCCGTCGGCAACGGCCGGCAGGTAGCCCTTATCGGCGATGAGGTAGGCCTCGGCAGCACCATCGGGATAATCGTGACCGGCGCGGAACTTGTCCCAATTGCCCCGCTTAATGGTGGTGGTGCTGGCGAGATGGCTGTGGGTGGAACTGATGATCGCTGACCAACCGCGTGCGGCAATGGCGGTCTCGATATCCTCCAGCGTCGCGCCGGTGTCGCTGTCCAGGAAGGCGACATCGATTTGGTCGGCATCGGATTTGTGGCGGCGCGTGCCCCGGAAGACGGCGGGGACGATGCAGGTGCCGACCTTTGCTCCCACCGAGTGCTTAGTCAGCAGCGCGAACAACTCGTCCCATGTCAGCCGCTGAACGTCGGTCCACGCCGTATTCTGGTTGTGCAGGCCGAAAGTGAAGCCGTGCCGGGGCGGCGCCTCGGGCGTGGGTGGCGGTGCGATGTCATCGCGCAGCCCGATCCCGTCACCGTTAGATGGCGAGAAATCTGGGGCGTTTGATACGCCTGACGCTGGGGGAAGCGACGTCGTGTCCATGCCAATGGCTGTGGCATGCGAAAGCCGCGCGTCGCCACACCGCTAATCCCGCGCTTCCCGTTGTACGGGTTCTACGGGTTTAGCGGGCACGCA
The DNA here is from genome assembly GCF_014644535.1 of Neoroseomonas lacus. GTDB lineage: Bacteria > Pseudomonadota > Alphaproteobacteria > Acetobacterales > Acetobacteraceae > Neoroseomonas > Neoroseomonas lacus. The sequence continues at coordinate 33,651 of NZ_BMKW01000019.1, read as the reverse complement.
TTTTCCGCGGCGAGTTCGTAAATCTCCGAGACATGATCGACGACCGTCCGATACGCCGGCACTTTGCGCCCCCTGTACAAACGCTTGAACTCAGCAATGAGGGCTTTAGCCTCGCCCTTATTGCTGGCATCGCGGGCGCGAGTCCGTGCGATGACAACCATCTCTGCCATCGGAAATCGCCGCCGCCCGCCATCCAAGCGTGCGGACCTCACACCCTTTGTCTCCGTGGCGGAGAGCGCCTCCGGCGGGCTGGCAGCTGGTTTAACCGTCACGTCAATGAGCAGCATATCCTTGCCGAACTTGATGGCGTTCTTTGCCCAGTCGAACTCGACGTGGTCCGCCCAGACCGACGGAACCGCGCTCAGGCTCTCGGCCGGAACCGGCTTCATGCTCAACCCCACGAGCTGAAGGCGTCCATCCGCGATGCGGCAGCGAAAGTCCGCCTCGAGAGCCTTACGCGCTCTCACAAAGGCGCCCCATCGAGACCGATGATGCTGATTCTCATCGAGCACGGCATTGATCCCGTCCTGCATATCGGGAAATGCGTGGGGAGGGCGCGGACGCCAATGCTGACGATACGTCAGCCCGGTCTTCAGAAGCCCTTCAACAAGTTCGGGGTCACACCAAGCGAGAGCGCCCTGGGTCAGGGGCAAGCGCTCTGGCGCTGCAGGGGACTCGACCGATGATTCTGTGCTCATTCTCAGCAAGAGCCCTTGTGGCAGCCCGGCCAATCTCAATGCGTTCTCATACGGCGGTCCCTCGGGCGCAGGCAAACGCGATCTGGCCCTCACCTCGTCGTTACGAAGGCGAGGTAATGAGATGACTGCGCCGCCTTCGCTTAACCCACACCTCCCGCCCCACCTGCGCGATGTCTGCGACATCCTCGCTCGCGGCCTGCTGAGGCTGCGCCGCCGCGCTGCCGAGGACTTCGACCGCGACCTCGGGGTTCAGGGAGAGAGTTCGCTACACTTCTCCGCCCACCAGAGCGTGCATGCGGACCCCTTGGAGAGGAGTTCCGCATGACCCGCCGACAGACCGCCGCTGACGCCATCGAGCCTGTTGCTGTCCCGATCACCAGCTTCCCGCGCGACCAGGTGCTCGGCCGCCTCGCCTGGATTCAGACCGCGCCCATCGCTGAGCTGAAGGACGAATGGCGCCGGCTGTATGGGAAGGAGCCACCGCCGTTCAGCCGCAGCTACATCACCAGCCGGCTGGCCTATCGGATCCAGGAACTGGCCTATGGCGGGTTGAAGCCGGAGACCCGGGCGCGCCTGGAGGCGCTGGGCGAGCAGCTGGACGGCGGCAATGTCGTGCTGCGGCGGATCCGTGCCGATAGCCGGCCGCTGCCGGGCACGCGACTGATACGCGAGCATGATGGCGTGCAGCATGTCGTCACCGTGCGGGCCGATGATTTCGAGTATGAAGGGCGGCCGTATCGGTCGCTGTCGGCCATCGCCCGGCACATCACGGGGACGCGGTGGAATGGCTGGACGTTCTTCGGGCTGCGGCCGACTGGGGGTGCGGCATGAGCCGGAAGAAGGCGCCGGCCGACATCATCATGCCGGCTACCACGAAGAAACTGCGCTGTGCCGTCTATACGCGGAAATCCACCGACGAGGGGCTGGACCGCGAGTTCAACACGCTCGACGCGCAGCGCGAGGCCTGCGAGGCCTATGTCGCCTCTCAGAAGGCCGAGGGCTGGCTCCTGGTCCGTGACGGCTACGATGATGGGGGCTTCTCCGGCGGCACGCTGGAGCGGCCAGCGCTGCGCCGCCTGCTGGCGGACATCGAGCAGGGCAGGGTCGATGTCATCGTCGTCTACAAGATCGATCGCCTGTCCCGCTCGCTGATGGATTTCGCGAAGCTGGTCGAGACTATGGAGGCGCATGGCGTGACCTTCGTCTCAGTCACTCAGTCGTTCAACACGACCACCAGCATGGGGCGACTGACGCTGAACATCCTGCTCAGCTTTGCCCAGTTCGAGCGCGAGGTCATTGGCGAGCGAATCCGCGACAAATTCGCCGCCTCCCGCGCTCGCGGGATGTGGATGGGGGGCAAGGTACCGCTCGGCTACGACGTGGTCGCCAGGAAGCTGGTGGTGAACGAGGCTGAGGCGCCGCGGGTGCGGCGCGTGTTCGAGATCTTCGCCGAGACGGGATCGGGCATCGAGACGGTGGCTCGCCTCCGGGCGGAGGGCGCCACCAGCAAGACTGGTCGGCCGCTGGACAAGGGCGACGTCTACAAGCTGCTGAACAACCGGACCTATGTAGGCGAGGCGGCGCACAAGGGGCAGATCTATCCCGGCGAGCACCAGGGGATTGTGCCGCGGGAGCTATGGGACCGCGCACACGCCGTGCTGCAGGTCAGTCCGTGCACGCGTTCCGCACAGAACCGGCAGCAGGCCCCCGCACTGCTGAAAGGCATCCTCTACGGCATCGACGGCCGCGCGCTCTCGCCGACGCACACCAGGAAGTGCGGCAGGCTGTATCGCTACTACGTGGCGCAGCGGGTGATGAAGGGGGATGCCGCTGGCGATGCCAGCATCGTGCGCCGGGTGTCGGCGGCGGAGATCGAGACGGCGGTGGTGGACCAGGTCCGGGCGCTGCTGCGGCAGCCCGAGATCGTGGTCGGCACGTGGCTCGCGGCGCGGTGCGAGGCGCCCGACTTGACGGAGCGCGAGGTCCGCGACGCGCTGCATCGGCTCGATCCGCTGTGGGAGGAACTGTTCCCGGCCGAGCAGGCACGGATCATACGGGCGCTGGTGGAGCGGGTGGTTGTCGGGCCTTCCGGTGCCGACATCCGGCTGCGCGTTGAGGGCCTGGCCGGCTTGGTCCGGGAACTCGGCGTTGTCGCGCACGCGGCACTGAGCGCAGCGGCATGACTGCCGCGACCAGCATCACGGTTCGGGTGCCGCTGAAGATCCGGCGGCGGCCGGGCAGGAAGACGGTGGTGTCGCCTGCGTTTCCGGCGAGCGATGACAACGTGATGCCGACGCGAGCTGACCCAGCGCTGGTGAAGGCGCTGGCGCGGGCGTTCCGATATCAGAAGCTGCTGGACGAAGGACGCTACGCGTCGATCACCGAGATGGCTGCGGCGGAGAAGATCGAGCGGGGGTACCTTGGTTCGCTAATCCGCCTGACGCTGCTCGCTCCTGCATTGGTAGAGGAACTGATGGAGGGAAGGGCGCGAACCGCCCCAAGCCTTCCCAAACTGCTCCAGCCATTTCCCGAGATCTGGGAACATCAGCTTGAGGCTTTGGCGCAGTAGCGTCGATGCCCGCTCGTCCGCTTTGCTCCCATGCAAGAGTTGATCGGCAACTACCATGTTGTCGTAAGCGGAACTTTGGTCGAGCGTGCCGCGCCTTGCGTGGCCGTGCGCACCAACGGCATCTCCAGGGCGCGCATGAAGATCGGTCTCGCCACACTTGCCCTAAACCCGACGCGGGTCGTCTGGATTAGCAGCAAAGCCGCGACGGCATAGGATCTGGAACCGCCGCGCCCGACACACCGGCGCCCCCAAAAGCCTCCATCAGCAGCGTGATCTCTGTGATCTCGTTGTACACGGCCGGACCATGTGCCGATCCACCGCAATAATTACCGAAGCTCGGGTTTCTGGAGGCGTCCAGTTTTGTCCAAAGTAACAGGCGTGGCGACTGTTGCGTTGCCCGCTCGCCGCAAGGGTCCCTGCGCGATCTGCACTTGACGTATTGGTGCGCAGGTAGACCAATTCTGGCTAAACTGCAGGACCACCTACAGCCCGGGGGGAGCTTTTGGCGAGCTTTAGATTTCTGCACGCGGCGGACATCCATCTGGACAGTCCGCTGCACGGCCTCGCCCGTTATGAGGGGGTGCCCTTGGATGAGGTCAGGGGCGCCACGCGGGCGAGCTTCGATAACCTGATCCAGACCGCGATCGACGAACGCGTCGCCTTCGTGATCATCGCGGGAGACCTGTTCGACGGCGACTGGCGCGACATGAGCACCGGTCTCTATTTTGCGCGCGCGATGGGCCGGCTCGAACGGACGGGGATCCTGGTTTTCATCCTGACCGGGAACCATGACGCCGCGTCAGTTGTGACGAAGAGTGTCCCGTGGCCCAAAAATGTAAGCGAATTCGGATCAAGGAAGGCGCAGACCCATCTCATCGAGAGGCTTGGCGTCGCCGTTCACGGCCAGAGCTTCGCCAATCCTTCGGTCAGCGAGAACATGGTGACTTCCTACCCAACGGCCCACAGCGGCTATTTCAACATCGGCGTGCTTCACACCTCGCTGTCTGGGCGAGAAGGGCACGCCCGCTACGCTCCCTGTGATGTCGCGGACCTGCGCGCGAAGCAGTACGACTACTGGGCCTTGGGGCATGTCCACGGCTTCGAGATCGTGTCGCGCGAGCCGTATGTCGTCTTCCCCGGTAACATCCAGGGCAGGAGCGTTCGGGAAACCGGCCCTAAGGGGGTGGTCATCGTCGAGGTTGTGGACCGTGAGGTCGTGGCCGTGGATCCGGTCGAGGTCGACGTAATTCGCTGGGCAACCGTCGACGTGGACTGCGCGGGCGCCGACAGGGACGGCGTGGTGTCCAGGATGCGCGATCGCCTGGTCGAGGCCCATGCGAGCACCTCAGGCGGTCGTCCCTTGATCGTCCGGTTGGTGCTCACCGGAGCCACTGAGTATGCGGCCCGGATCCGCGAGGATGCCTTGTCGCTGCGAGACGACGCCCGAGCGGTAGCAGAGGCGATCGGCTCTGGAATCTGGATTGAGAAGGTCCAGGTTGGACTGACCGGCGCTGCCACTCAGTCAGGCGGGCATCTCCCGGATGACCTGACCTCGCTTATTGAGGAGGCGATCCACTGCGAGGCATTGGCGACAGAACTACGCGAGGATCTAGAGGCTTTCCTGTCATCCGCTAAGGGATCGCTCGGCGGTGACGGTGATGAAGACGAAATGCGCCATGCGGCAGGAAGAGGTGAGTGGGACCGGTTGATTGCTACTGCTGCGGCGACGCTGCGCTCCCGGCTGGCCGGGGAGGCCTGAGATGCGCTTCTCGAAGCTCCACCTTGAGAAGTACGGCCGGTTCGAGAACTGCGAACTCGAGTTCCCTGCGCGCGCGGCCGATATCCACATCATCTCCGGTGGAAACGAAGCCGGAAAATCGACGTCACGATCAGGTGTGAGCGACCTCCTGTTCGGCTTCCCAGTCCGGTCGCCTTACAACTTCCGCTTCGATTACCCGATGCTGCGCATCGGTGCAGTGGTCGAGGAGGGCGGACGGGTCTTGGCGTTCCGGCGGCGCAAGGCAGCCAGCAACAGCCTGGTGGATGCCGCCGATAACCCGATCGCGGAAAGCGACCTATTGGCCATGCTCCGCGGCCAGACGCGCGAGACATTCCAGCTCTCCTTCAGCCTGGACCAGGAGGCCCTGCGAAACGGTGGGCGGGCGATGGTCTCGGCGAGGGACAACGTCGGACAGGCGTTGTTCGCTGCTGGATCGGGGATGGTCCGCGTTTCCGACGAACTGAAGCGTCTCCAGGACGAGGCTGAAGCGATCTGGGGGCCGCGAGCAAAGCAATCGCGGACCTACACGCGCGCGGAACGCGAGCTTGAGGTTGCCCTGAGGGCTATTCGGGACGGAAGCCTCAGGCCTAAGGCATGGAAGGATGCCCGCGACGCCCTCGATGCCGCGAAGGAGCATCTTGATGCCATCGAGAAGCAGCGCTCACAGCTCATCGGCGAGAGGCAGCTGACGGACAGGACGCGAAGGGTCGCCGGCAACGTCCAGCTTCGGGAGAGCCTTCTACGCCAGCTCTCCGAGGCTGCCGACGTCGTCGAGTTGGCCCCGGCAATCGAGGCGGCGGTGCTTTCCAGCATGGAGGCGGCCAACGCTGCATCCCGCGCCAAGGCCGCGGCCGAGCGGCTCCTGGTAGAGATCAACGATCGCAGGGGGCAGCAAGTGCCAGACCCTGCAGTCCTTGCCGAAGTGGAAGCGATTGAGGATCTCGTCGCCGCCTCAGGCGCCGTCGCCAAGGGGCTGAAGGACGTCGTCGATCTGCGAGACAATCGGGACGCTGTAAGCCGTAAGCTTGATGCCTTGCAGGCGGACGCAGGCACCGCATCGGGCACGATCCTCTCAGCCGAGACGGTCGAGGGACTGAGGAAGCTCTCGGCCGCGCACGCCGCCGATGTCGCTGCCCTCCAGCAGATCCGTTCGCAGCAGGAGGAGCTCGAGCTGCGGCGGGATCGGTTGGAGGCGAAGCTTGCGGCCGAGACAGACGATGGCGATCCTAGCGCCCTGATCATTGCGGTCGATGCCGCCCGTAAGCTCGGGGCGGACGTCGATGATCGCTGCTCGGCGCTCCGTCGCGCGGTAGCCCGCGCTGGCACCACCCTTAAGACGGCTCTCGCTCGGCTCTCCCTATGGACCGGTGATGCCGACGGACTCGCACGGCTCGGTGTTCCAAGTTCTGAGGAGATCGAACGGGCGAAGCTCGCCTGGGACCGTGAGCGAGAGGCCATCGCCGCCGATGACAAGACGGCGAGGCGCCTGGACGGCGAGGTGGCGCAGCTGACCCTGCAGATCGAGGCGGTCGGAACCGGCGCAGGCATCTCGCATCAGCAGTTGTTGGATAGTCGTTCCGATCGGACAGCGAAATGGCGGCCCATCCGGGCCCATTTGTGCGATGAAGGGGCCCTTGACGATCCGGCTGCGCAAGCTGCGATGTTCGAAGGTGCTGTTACCTCGGCTGATGACCTGGCCGATCACCGCTTTGCCCTCGCCGAGGCGTCGGCGCGGCTGGTGGGGCTTGAGGCAGACCGTGCACAGCGGGCGAAGGCGGCTGAGCAGGCCCGGAGTGACAAGATGGCAGCGGCAGAGCGCCTGGCCGTCCTCCAGGACGCGTGGCAGACCCGCCTTCAGGCGATCGGGCTTCCTGACCTCGATCCTGTCCAGATCGGGACCTTCCTGGAGCTGCGGACGGCGGCCCTCGGCGCCAAGGATGACCTAGACACAGCAGAGGCTGAGGCGGACCACATAGAGAGCCGGCGGGCCACCGCCATCGCAGCCCTGGTCCACGCCATGGGGGAAGTGGGCTCGCCGGACGTGTCGGAGATCGCCAGTCCGCTCGCCCGTGCCGAGCGTGCGCGTAGCGCGGTCGAAGCGCGAAGCGCGCAACGCAAAGCGAATCGGGAGAGCCTCGCGCAGATCGGGGATGACCTTGCGGCGCTCGGGCGTCGTCAGGAGACGATCAGGGCCAAGGCGGCCCTTCGTTCGCAAGCCTGGGACACGTTGTTGACGGGCACGGACCTGATGCTCGACATCGCAACCGCCGGCGCCCGCCTCTCGGCCTTCGACGCCGTGCGCCAGGCGAAGGAGGTGCTGAGCGGTCTGAACGAGCGCATCGATGGGATTACCCAGGATGCGGAGCGCTTCCATGAAGATGTCGCCGCGGTGTCGGAACGCCTCGAGGCGGACACCGCCCCTGACGATGCGGAGCTCGTGAAGCGTCTGCGTGCGCGGCTGGAGAAGGCCAACGCGACGGCGAGGGTCCTGGCGGAGCAAGACAAGGACCGTGCAGCGCGGCAGAAGGAGATCGATGAAGCGAGCGCGAAGCACGCCGCCGCCACCGAAGCGCTGCTGCCGGTTATGGAGCAGGTTGCCTGCGATGATCCGCTGAAGCTGCCGGAGGTTATCGCTCGATCGAGCGCGCGGCGCGAAAAGCGGGAGAACCTCGCGCGGGTGGAAGAAGCGATCCTCCGGGACGGGGACGGCAAGCCGCTTTACGATCTGGTCGCACTGGTGATGGCGGCCGATCTCGACTCCCTGACCGTGCGGTCCGAGGAAATCGAACGGCAGATCAATGACCTGAATACGCAGGCTTCCAACGCCGCCGCGGCGAACGGCGAGGCGAACCGTGCTTTTGCCGATCTGGAACGGGCGACCACGGCGGCCCCTGACGCTGCGTTCGATGCTGAGCAGGCCCGCGCGGAGATGGCTACGCAAGCCGAGGCCTACATCCTGAAGCGAACCCAGGCCCTTACCCTCCGTTGGGCGATCGAGCGGTACCGCGAGAGGCACCAGAACCCCCTGGTAACGCGGGCCAGCAAGATCTTCTCGACGCTGACCCTTGCGAGGTACTCGGGGCTGCGGGTGGATCTCGACGAGGCGTCGCCCCGGCTCCTGGGCATTTCGGAGGATGGCCGCAATGCGGTCGAGGTCGACGCCATGAGCGAGGGCACCACTGACCAGCTCTTTCTTTCACTGCGCCTGGCTGCGATCGAACAGACGGTTGATGCCGGCATCCGCTTGCCCTTCATCGCCGACGACCTCTTCGTGAACTTCGACGACGACCGGGCCCGGGCCGGGTTCCAGGTGCTTGCGGACCTCGCCCGGAAGACGCAAGTTCTCTTCTTCACCCATCATGCCCATCTCGCGGACATCGCGAAGTCGGTCTTGGGCGACGAGGCCTATTCGGAGTGCAGGCTCAGCTAGGCTGCGGATCGACGATGTTAGATCGGCACAAGATTGGCGCGACGAAACCCCGACGATTAGTCCTCGGGCCGCCGTTCGCGATAACTCGGCAGCCGTCGTCGAGGCGCATGCGCGCAGCGCGGGCATCAGTCTATTCATCCAACTCGGTCTCGATAACTCGTTGGAACTACGGCTACTCCGACCATCTACCCATTTCGCTCGCGTTGAGAGATACTCGCTAAACAATCCGCTCGCTGATCCGACGACGCTCGACTCGACACGATGATCGAAATACTGAGCGAGGCTGCAAACCGCATGGCCGGGCATCCTGCTGACTCACCGTGATCGCGCGTTCTGGCTTGTGGCAGGCAACAGGCTTGTAGTGACGGCACCATAACCCCCTTCCTCTTCGATCGCCGGTTTGAGGTTGCTTGACGCAGAACGGGCCGCCGATCACTCTCGTGGCAGAGGGGTGGTGATGTGGCCAGGACTGCGGAATATTCGATCAAGGGATACCTTTACCAATTCCTCCGTTACCTTTCGGAGATCTTGGTCGCTGGCGCCGACACCAAGATAACTATCGAAGGCGCGATTGAAGATATCGATGTATGTGCGTCCGGTTTCACGACCGCCGTGCAATGCAAATATCATGAGCAAGCGGACAAATTCACACTCGGGAAAATATACAAGCCGATCCTACTTATGCTTGAGCATTTTTCGAAAAATTTCACTATCACGCCAACAGTTTATTATCGCCTGTTTTGCCATTTTCCTAACCAGAGTGGCAGCCAGACATTGACCAATTCAGAACTGAAAACAGTGCTCGCAACAGAGTCTGATCCGCTCAAGACGATTATCAAACGCATCGCGCCCGGCTTCGATCGCGACGAGTTTCTCAAGCGGTTCACGATCGAGTTCGGGCAATCGACCGACGCTCTACAGCAGACGGTTTTAGAGGCGCTACGTGCCAAGGGGTTTTCAGCCGAGGATGTTGAAGCGATCATCTATCCCAATGCGATCCATCGCATAGTCGAGCTCGCGACCAAGCCCAGCGTAACAGATCGTACCGTCGACCCACTGATTTTTCTTCGCGATCTTCAAGATGTCCGGCAGGTTACTTTTACAAGGTGGACCCGAGAGCTCGCGACGCGTGCGCAGATCTTCAAGCGGTTGCGCGGCGACCTCAGGCCATCGCTTGGGCATAATGCTCGCGGCCGCACCTTCGTCCTTGACCCCTCAACGATCGAGAGGTTCGATGAGGATGTCGTGCGCTTCATTAAGAAGTTCGTCGAGCGTTACTGCTGTAAGTATCTTCATTCGAACCCACCGCTGTTCATGATCGTGGGGAACTATGACGTCAACGGATTGGAAACGAGACTTCACGATGCGGGTCTGCGTTGCGCCAATGGGTTCGTTGGTACTTCTTTTCGGTCCGAGGAACTCTTCCGTCGGCCGATGGTGAAGCGGTCGCCCTTCGCCATTGAGTTCAGCCTCCGGCTCGCGGGTCGGGCCAACGTGACCGAGAATCCACCGAAGCGACCAGATGAGCTGTTCCTGGTCAATGTAACAAATGACCCTTGGGAGAACCCCGACGTCAACATCCATCGCTTCGAAATCGAGCACCTCTCCGACCTAGAATATGTTCTGCAGTTGAGGAATAATTATGCCTGACCTTGGGAATCCGATCGGGAGTGTGACCGACAGCTCACCGTCCCTAGTGCGCATCGAGATAAGCAGCGCCGAAGAGTTCGAGAAACATAAAGCAAAGCTCGGCGTTGGGCAGTATCTGCTCATAGCTTCGGGTAACAATCTCTATCTTCTCGCCACGATCGTAGCGGTCAGGGCGTCCCACATCGATCGCTCGAAGCGCTGGGACGCCGAGGCCGGCGGTAGCGGGGACGCTGACTCCGTGGCCTTCCGTTTCCAGATCGACACCCAGCCGATCGGCACGCTCTCGGAGGAGGGTAAGTTCACCCGCGGAACACCCGCTCTGCCTGTGCCTACCGAATATGCGTACGTGACGCCAGCGGCAGTTCTGAGCGACATCTTCTCCAAAGGCATCAAGTCACCGTTCTCGTTCGGTACGCTTAGCGTCGCCCCCGACGTGAAGTTCGAAGTGGATGGCGACCGCTTTTTCAGCAAGCATGTCGCAGTGGTCGGATCGACCGGGTCGGGCAAATCCTGCGCCGTTGCAAAGATTCTACAGACCGTTGTCGGCATCGAGGGGAAAGCGAACGCGAACAAAGCGGCGCAGAATAACGCGCACATCGTGATTTTCGACATTCACGCCGAATACGCCGCCGCATTCAGGCTCGCCGAGACCGAGAATTTCACGCTCAATCTTCTCGACGTCGATACACTCCGGTTACCGTACTGGCTGATGAATGCCCAGGAACTCGAGGAGATGTTCATCGAGAGCCACGAGATCAATTCGCACAACCAGGTATCCCAGTTTCGGCATGCCGTCGTGCGCAACAAGTGCCGCCACAATCCGGAGTTGGGAAACATCTCCTTCGACACGCCCGTCTACTTCTCGATTGACGAGGTGGTCACCTATCTCGAAAACATGAATGCTGAGGTGATTGGGAAGCTCGCGGGCGAGGGGAAACCTAAGCTTGCTAACGAGACCTTGGTCGTCGATCGCGACAGCTGCTATTTCGACGCTATCCAATCATTCGTGGTCCAATCGACGGCCAGGGAAACGAAGGCCAGCAACGGCCCGTTCCATGGCGAGTTCGACCGCCTGATCCTGCGGCTGCGCACGCGTCTCGCGGATCCTCGACTCCGCTTTCTGTTCTATCCCGTCAAGCACGACGGGGCGCCGCTTGCAACGAGCGATTTCGCGGACGTTGTGCGCCAGTTCATTGGCTATCTAACGAAGTCGAACGTCTCGATCGTCGACCTGAGCGGCATCCCGTTCGAGGTGCTCAGCATCGTGGTCAGCCTGATCTCTCGAATGATCTTCGACTTCGGCTTCCATTACTCGAAAAACCGTCATGTCGGGGGCAATGTCAGTGACGTGCCGGTCATGCTAGTCTGCGAGGAAGCACACAACTACGTCCCCCGCGCGGGCGGGGCACAGTATGACTCATCCCGCAAGTCGATCGAGCGAATCGCCAAGGAAGGCCGCAAATACGGCGTCACGCTCATGGTTGTGAGTCAGAGGCCGTCCGAAGTCTCCGAGACGATTTTCTCGCAATGCTCTAACTTTATCTCACTCCGGCTGACAAACGCAGTCGACCAGAGCTACATCAAGTCGCTGCTTCCCGATCTATCCGCTGGGATTGGCGACCTGCTCCCCAATCTCGGCGAAGGTGAGTTCCTCACTGTTGGCGATGCGCCGCTAATGCCAACCGTCGGTCGATTCGAGCGTCCAGTGCCGGAGCCGCATTCGCGTAGCGTAAACTACCTTCAGGAATGGAACGCAGATTGGCGCGAGGTGAATTTCGATGATGTGATCAATCGCTGGCGCGGTAAGATACTTACCAGCTGATAGGGGACGCCCCTGGACCTTTGCTGCAAGCTCCCGCGGGCCACGCCGTAATCCGCGCTCACGCGAGTGTTTACCGAGAGTTGCTCTCGACTGACGGCCAATTCAGACCATCCCACGACTCGCTCGAGTAACGTCTGTTTCTCGGCCCGCCCGCCCGTAAGCCGCCAGGCAGCTATTGGCCGATTTCCGACGTTGCAGAGCGGTCCGCCCGATCTACCCGCAGCCTGAGCACGTCATAAGCCCGCGCTTCTCCCGCGCCGGCTCGATCGCATAGCCGCAGCGCATGCAGTTCGCGCCGTCGTCGGAGGCGTCGAATGGGTTTGCAACGCGCCTGGTACGCGCGCTGGTCGGCTGTTTGCGAGGCCGCCCTTGGTCATCGACCGACACGACGACAGGCTCCTCAGCGCGCGCTGCGCCGGCCGCTGCCGCTACTGACTTGCGAGGCCGCCCGCGGCCCCGGCGCGGCGTGGCAGGCTCTTCAGCGTGCGCTGTCTCAGCCGTTGCCGCGACGGGCTGCCCAACTGGATGCTTGCGAGGCCGCCCTCGACCGCGACGTGGCGCAACGAAAGGCTCCTCAGCAGGGGCCACATCAGCCTCCGTCGCCGCTGGCTCCCAGGCAGGCATGACGTGGGTGACCGGCTCTGCGGCCTCAGGGGCTGTCTGCTCGATCAGCATGGACGCGCGGGGCGTCTGCCTTGTCGGGAAGCCACCGTCCCAGGACGCCGCGCGGACGTACTGATCCTGGCGCTGCGGCCTGTCTCTTACGGCGCCGCCCGATCGCACGTGCACCACCTCAACGGACCTGCTTCCCGGTGCGCCAGCGCGTCGGGGGATGTTCAACGTCTCACGCCGATCAGCCGACGCCGGCTTGTCGTCCTTGAAGCGGGCGAAGACGTGGTCTTTGTCGTCCATGTCGATCCGGTCTCTGAAATACCTGCGGCGGTGCTGCAATTTGTTGATTGTAAGGATGGGGGCGGATCAACAGTTTGCATTAACTAAGCATTGAGAGGCGATCGGGTTACTGAAATCTGAAGATAACCCCGGGAAAAGACCGCCTAATATCAATAGTTTAAGCTTGAGGGTAAAATCGGCCTACCCTCAAGGTTCGGAGACCTTCCGCTCTCTGCGGCCCGAATTCGGCGGTAGTTGCGGTATCGAACCATCAAGGTCCACGCGCAAACCCCGGCCAAACCTGCGCCTCAGCGCGGTGCACCGTGTGGGAGAGACAGGTTGTGAGAGAGAAGATTGGAGCAGCGGTGGGAACCGGAATCCAACCTTCTCTGGGGCGTAGACGCGGCCGCGGGGCGGTCTCGGGATCGAACTGTTGCAGTGGCGCCCGGTAGATCGATGCAAGACGGAGACTATGCCGTAGGAGTTCCGGCGTGCCACGTCCTGGCCGGATACCTAAAGTTCTGGCACTGACGGATCCCAAGCAGCGCCGCGCGTGACGGCCGGCCCATTGCTGGCACAGCTACGCGTTCGGTGTCGGATGGCGCTCCGGCGGATAATGGAATTCCAAGTAGAAGCGGACCACGCCGAGTGGCTCCACGCGGTGCTTCACCTCCGGTTCGATTTCGCCCGGCCGGCCCGGTTCCAGGACGGTCTCCGAGGCGGGGCTGATAGTGCAGTAGCGCAGCCTGCCCTCCAGCACATGGATGACCACCCAGGTGTCATGCGTGGTTTCATGTGCCTGCCGCAGCGCAGGCGGAATGGTGTCCTGCGTGAACTCGGGACTGCGTCGGGTAGAGACGTGTCCTTCGGGAATCGGCATTGCTGGCTCCGTCTGCGTCTGCGTCTGCGTCTGCGTGTGTGTGTGTGTGTGTGTGTGTGTGTGTGTGTGTCGGCCTGCACCGCGCCCGGATAATCTGACATTCTGGCACACCAAGCGGTGCGGCCGTCGGTCATATCGACCGGGGCGCTGCTGGATTGCCGCGTGCCGCTCGGCTGGACCCGAGCGACACGCTCACGATGGCGCTCAGAGCGGACACACACCCGATGCGCAGGCCAGGTGCGTCATGTCCACCGCCTCGTGCAGCGCAGCATCCCTGATACCGTCGACGATCGCCGCGAAGCGCGCGGCATGCACCTCTTCCTCCGGCAGGTATTCGTAGCCGAGTTCCTTGTCCGGGCGGCTCGGCAGGATGGCGCAGCAGCGGATCTCCGGCTGGTGGCGCAGCACCAAGTCACGGAACGCATCGAGGTCGTGCCGGTCGGTGAAGATCTTCAGCGTGTAGCTCACCTGGTTGCCGCGCGCCGCACCGATCCAGTGGCGTTCCAGCAGGCCAAGCCAGCGGTACTGCTGCGCCGGGGTCGCCTGCGGCGCGGTCACCAGGCGATCGCCGATGCCAAGGCGCTGGATCAGCGGCAATGTCGGGAAGCCGACAATGGACATCCCCGGGAAGCTCTGCAGGCCGCGCACCGGATACCCGCGCGCCTCGTAGTCGCCCAGCAGCGGGTCGGCGTCGCGCGCCCAGCCGGCCTCGGCCTTCACGCCCTTGAACTGCACCCAGCGCAAATACTGGCGGCGCGCCGGCAGATGCGCGCCCTCGGTCAGGCCGAACAGCTTGCTGGTGGTCCCGGCCGGCTTGACGGTCGTGACCGTGAAGGGCGCCGGCATGCCGAGTTCCGCGGCATAGGCTTTGCCTTCCTGTTTCGCCGCTTCGGACAGGCGCGCGAGCGCCTCCCAGAAGGGGGCGCTGCACGCCTCGTCCAGCAGGTCCTCGAAGCCGAAGCCCCAGCGCATCCAGGCCCATTCGTGCAGGCCGGTCGGGCCGATGCCCATCCGGTTGGTGCGGCGCACCTCGTCGGCGTAGAGCGCATCCATCGTGTTCGCGCGCATCAGGAAGCGCACGCCCAGGCGCACGCTGTCCTCGACGCGGGCATCCCATTGCGCCGCGACGTCCTCAGGCACCTCGCCCGGCGTCATCGCCGCTAGGTCGCGCGGACAGGCGAACAGCGGCGCGAAGTCGGCGATGACGCAGTACCCGCCAGTGACATGCAGCGTGATCTCGCCGCAGGGGTTGGTGGTGGCGGGGAAACGCGACTGCGCCGCGCGGCGGCCGAGCTCCGCCAGCAGCGGCACGGCATGGTCCGCGGCATAGCGCGCCGAGCGCAGGTCGCGCCCGTCGGTGTGCACGGGCTTGGCCCAGGCGGTGCCAGTGCGGTGGTCCTCCAGCCGGTCGCCGTTGATGAAGCCGGGCTCGCCGTTGATGTAGCCGCAGGCGGTCGCTTCCTCGAACACCGCGAGGGCATGACGGTCGAGCGGTGCGTCGCTACCCGCGCGCGCGGCGCGTACGCCCTCCCAGAATTCGGCATCGACCATGACGGAGTTGTTGGCGGTCCACAGCCCGCCCTCGGCTTTCAGGCGGATGAAGCGGAAGATGCCCGGGTCGCGCCAGGATTTCGTGGCCATGCGCGCGGCGCGCCGTGCGCCGCCGACCTGCACCTCGACCGAGAGGTGATGGTCCACCAGCAGCGCCTGCTCCCACGGCGCCAGCGCCTCGTCGGCCGGGCCGCGGTGGCGCGCCGGCTCGATCACGTGCTGGCGCAGGTTGAGGAAGGCCCGCAGCAGCGAGAGCGGTCCCGAGGCCGGGCGCCCCTGCATGCCGGCGATCGGCGCGCCGCAGCGGCGGATGGCGGAGAAGTCGAGCACCAGCGTGCGGTCCGCCGCCCCGGCGAAGGCCAGGCTTTCCAGGCGTTCCGCAGCCTTGCCCCACCCTTCGCGGCTGTCGGCGATGGCGTGGTGGATGGCACCGGGCGGCGCCGCGGTGGCGTCGCGCAGGATCTCACGGGCGATGAATGCGCGGATCTCCGCCTCCTGCGCCTCGCTCATCGCCGCGAGGGTGGTGCCCCAGGGCAGCAGCGCGAATTCCGCGCCGAAGCGGTGGATCTCGTCGCGCGTGTCGGGGAAGTCGGGATGGTCGGCGGACAGGTGCAGCAGAAGCCGCGGCGCATGGCCCCAGTCCACCGCGACCAGTTCGTCGTCATAGGCGCGGCCGACGCCGCTGCCGTTCAGCAGCAGGTAGAACAGCGCGAAGGAGGTGATGGCCGTCGCGCAATTGGTGAAGACCTCCATGTTGCGCGTGGGCTGCGCTGCGTCGCCGTGCTGGAGGTGGCGCCCGGAGGTGATCAGCGCGCCGGTGGCGATGGCGTTGCGCAGCCGCGCCTGTTCGGCGGCATCGGCGCGATCGCCGAGCAGCGCCATGTTGCCGGCGGCAACGCGGTCAGCGACGCGGCCGAAATCCTCGGCATCTCCGGGGCGGAAGACGGTGCGGCGCGCCACCGCGAGGCCCATGCCAGGGTCAACAGCGCGGGCCGGTAGAGGTGCCTCGCCGAAGCCGGCACCGGGCAATGCGGGGAGAATGTGACGCTGACGCGCGGCGGCGAGCGAACCGTCCATGGGACACCTTCCACTCCGGCCGCAGGAGGTGCGACTCGGACCTATCCCAGGATATGGTATTCATCGGCCTTCGTCAGCCACCATATGTGGTGTGACAGCGAAGCAGGCCGCCAGCCTTGTCGCATCCAAGACAGCCATGAAGCCGTCCTGCGCCCGCCCCAGCACGCCTGCCAGCCGGCAGGTCGGGGAGAAGCAGCAGGCCCCGCCATCGCGCGAAAGCATTCGACGAGCGCCTGGCCGGCTTCGAGCCGACGCACCACCTCCCCGATGCGGATCGCCTCCGGTGGACGAGCCAGCACCACGCCACCGCCCGCCCCGCGCTGGGTCTGCACCAGTCCCGCCGCGGCCAGGTCCTGCACGATCTTCTGCAAGTGGTTCCTTGGCACGCCGATGTCGGCAGCCAGGTCCTCGGTCGAGCGCCGGCGCTCAGGGGCACCCCAGCGTCAGCAGGACGCGCAGCGCGAAGTCGGTGGAGGCGAGCAGCCGCATTCCAGGCCCCTGAATTGGAGAACAAAATGTCTATTTCTGCTCGCTCTGTCACCTCCGCCGGCAGGCCCGCAGCAGCGTGCCGCCGATTCGCCCCAGCAGGCCGAGAAAGGTCAGCCCCCAGGCTAGCACCGCGAGATGGATGAAGACGCCCGGTACGACCGTCAGGAAGGGTAGGTCCAGCGCGCGCGACAATTGCAGCGTGCCGGTCGTGTACATCCCGAGCGGAAAGACCATGCCCCACAGCGTCGGCTCATAGCGTAGCGGTTCCCGCCGAACTAGGTAGCGCCACAGCGTAAGCGCGAACAGGAGCGGGATCCACCAGGTCGCCGCCGCCCAGAAGAACAGCGTGAAGCCGCGCAGGAACGGCACGAAATCCGCCAGCAGCGGCCAGGTCGGGCTGCGCAGCAGCAGGATCGAGCCGGCCAGCGTGCTGATCGCCACCGCGCCCATGTTGATCCAGTAGGGCGGGCCGAAATCCAGCGCGCTGAGCCGCACGAATGTCAGGCGATAGAAGATCAGTGGAATGATCGCGAGGTAGAGCATGCAGCCGATCATGAAGAAGGCGAGGCAGATAAACTGCACCTCGGGCGGCGGCACGGCGGCACCCAGCGTACCCCTCAGCACCACGATGGATTGCGTCGCCACCGCCGCGATCAGCCAGACGCCGTTGATGCCGGCCGCGAGGGTCGGCTTGCGCGCGCGGATCATGACTGCGGTGAAGAAGGCGTACATCACTACGAACCACAGCCCGAGGCCGAAGTACCAGAGCCACGCGGCGACGCCCTGCGCGCCGGTGACGACCGAGGTCTGCGTGCCGAGCACGCAGGTGCTCGCGACCACGGTGAAGAAGCCGGGCGCGCGCTGGTGGTTCGAGAGGTCCTCAACGATGCGGCGCGGGAACAGCACGAGCCGCGCGAGTGTCAGCCCCCAGAGCACTAGGTAGGCCGTCCAGGCGATGCCAACGAGCGGCTGGGCGATCAGCCGCAGGCCGAGCAGATGGCAGGCGATCGAGACGACGCCTGTGGCCATGACCAGCGCGAAATAGCCGGGGAACAGATCGCGCGCCGTCTCCCCGATCAGGATGCGGAAGGCTGAACTCGTCGGCGTCGCATGAGTGAGTGTGGTCATGATGCGCCGCCTCCCGCCCATAGCTCGATCAGGTCGATCTGGAGGAACAGCAGGAGCAGCAGGGTGTTGACCGCCCAGGCTACGGTGAGCGCACGCGCCACGACGCCCCATGGCGGCGCCGCGTGGTCGGCGCACCGCCACACCGCTACCAGGATCGCCGTGGTGTAGGCTGAGAAGAGGATGAGTAGGATCTGCTGCAGATCGGCGCGCCCGGCCTCCCGCGCCAGCAGGAACAGCAGCGCCAGGCCCGCGCTGACCAATACGCCATAGACCCAGAACACGCGCCCGAGCGCCGCCTGCCCCGTCAGCGCGCGCCATTCTGGCTCGAACAGCAGGAGCAGCAGGAGCAACAGCCTCTTCGACCAGGTCATGGATATAGGCGCCGTCCCTCAGGGTTCTGCGCCGGCGGCAGGGCCCTCGATATTGGCATTAACGATACCATAATTCCGCCTGATCTTAATTGGTATCGGAGGCACCAAATTGAACGCCCACCCCGAAACCCCCGAACGACGCGCCGCCCTCAGCCAGCGCCTGCGTGTCGCGACCGGCCTGGACGAGGTGACCCTCGAAGCCTTCCAGCGGGCATTCTACGGCGCGGCGCGGCAGGATCCCCTGCTTTGCGCGGCCTTCGCCGGCGTGGCGGACTGGGACGCGCATATCGTCCGCCTGACGCAGCTCTGGTCCTCGGTCGCGCTGATGACTGGCACCTATCACGGCCAGCCGATGCAGGCGCACGCGCATCTCGGCCTCGGCACCGCGCATTTCGCCCGCTGGATGGCGCTGTTCGAGGAGACGGCGGTGCACCGCGACCACCCCGACGTTCCGCGCGGCCTGGCCGATCTGCTCACGCGGATCGAATGGGAGTTGAGGGAGCACATGCAGAAGGAGGAGCAGGGTCTGTTCCCCATGCTGCGCGTGGGCCACGGGCCGCCGATGGCGATAGCATTGATGCGCGACGAGCACGATGACCACGGCGCCCACCTGCGCGAGCTCGCGGCGATTACGCACGCCCACGAGCCGCCCGAGGATGCCTGCAATTCCTGGCGCGCCCTCTATGCTGGCACGGCGCAGTTCGCCGAGGACCTGACGCAGCACATCCACCTCGAGAACAACGTGCCGTTCCCCCGCTTCGGCGCATGAACGCGACGGTGCCGGTCGGCGTGGTCACCGTGAGCGACCGCGCCTTCCGCGGTATCTACCGGGATGAGGGCGGTCCAGGCATCGAGGCCGCGCTGGCGCGCATCCTTGCCACGCCCTGGAGTGCGATTCGCCGCATGGTGCCGGATGAGCAGCCGCTGATCGAGGCGGCGCTGGTCACGCTGGCCGACGTGGAATCCTGTGCACTGATCGTCACCACCGGCGGCACCGGGCCTGCCCCGCGTGACGTGACGCCGGACGCGACCGAGGCCGTCTGCGACCGTATGCTGCCGGGCTTCGGCGAACTGATGCGCGCCGTTTCGCTCCGTGCAGTGCCGACCGCGATTTTGTCGCGCCAGACCGCCGGCACGCGCGGGCGCAGCCTGATCGTCAACCTGCCAGGCAAACCCTCCGCCATTGCCGAATGCCTGGATGCGGTTTTCCCCGCCATACCCTACCGCATCGAATTGATCGGGGACCCGCGGCTCGAGACCAACCCCGCGATCTGCACGGCGTTCCACCCCAAAGGCGCGTGAAGGCGCTGTTGCGGCACCGCTGGCTACCCAGCATCTTTCGTCCACGGCCCGGTATTCTCGCAGTGGCGGACAGGCGGCGGGGGCGCGTACATCATGCGGGAGAGGATGGCGCCGTCAGCATCCACTGTCAGTCGCAGGATGCGCTTCTCGTGCGTGAAGACCAGGCGATGACGCCCCGCGTGCTCATCGATGCCTTTTTCGCATCGGCTCGTCATGGCGCCCTCCTGCAACTTGCGAAGAACCTCGGTCGCGTCCAGGCCAAAGCCACGGGCGAGTTCGTCTGCATCGACGACGAAGTCCCCGCCATCAATGTGAACGGCGCGCCTCATGACCCACGCCAATGTTCATTGGCGGCCGCAATGGTTGCGAAGTTCGTCGCCACGACCTGCGAGTCAGCAATCAACGAATCCGCGTCCTCGGCATAGTCCGAGCGCAGCCGGTCCCGCACAGTTGCGTCGGGTTGCGCGGATCTGATGGCCATGCAGGAGAGCATGACCGCAAGTTCACGGCCCTCCGTCGGTGTCGCCGTCATGAGGGTTGGCAGCCAATTATCCATGGTCGTGTCCTTTGGGGTGAGGCGGGCGGTCTGAATGAGTGGCGGTGAACAGGATCCGCGATGCGGCGATTGCCGCATCGTCGACCGGGCCGTGCTCCAGCGCCCAAACGAACGCGCCATGGCCCACAAGACCGAAGCCGATCGACATTGGCCTAAGGATGAAGGAGGTCACGACCGGGCATTCCCGGCGCCAATCGCACACCATGCGTGCCACGTGCCGTACCCAAGCACCGGAAACACGATGATGAGCCCAAGCAGTCCCGTCGCAGCCGACAACGCCAAGCCAGCGGCGACGATCGCCCCCCATGCGAGGGCCGGCCTCAGGTTCTGGACCGTCATCGCGAAGCTCATGCCCATGGCGGTCAGCGCATCCCGGCGCTCGGCCAACATCATCGGAATCGAGAACAGGCTGATGGCAAAAGCGAAGGCGGCGAAGAGCCCGCCAACCGCGCTTCCGACGCCGATCAACGCCCAGCCCCGCGGTGTGGTCAGGACATTTCCAAATGCCTCCACCGCGCCTGGAAACGGCGCGAGCCCGAAGAACAACGCATAGAGCAGGTCGGCCGCGCGCAGCCAGAACAGCACCAGCAGGCCGAGCATCAGCCCCGCATAAGCGATCTGCGCGCCGGATGCCGGACGAACCAAGACCATCCCCCGCAGGCTGAGTGCGCGACCTTTCATGCGGGCGCGGCTCTTCGCGTAGAGCCCGAGCGCCAGAAACGGCCCCACGATCAGGAAGCCGGCAATCGCCGGAAGCGCAAGATAGAGCAGACCGATCGCGTGGAGCACGGCGAGCAGGAGAAGCGACAGCGTCAGCAGGAACAGCCCGTAGGCCAAGCTCGGTCCTGGCGCCGCTCGGTAGTCCGCCCAACCTGCCGCCAGCCAGCCGAACGCCGCGCTTGCCGGCACGTGCCGCGCAAATGCCAAGGGCGGGCGCCGCGGTGGATTGAGGGTCGGCAATGGCCTCAGCATCGGGCTTCCTTTCAGCAGACGGAGCGCGCCGGTGCCTTGCCGGGCGACGGCTGCACGCAGTCGGGCATTGACGTGAAGGCCACCGCGACGAGATGGGCATTCGCCGCCAGGATCAGGCCTATGACGATCACGGCGGTCAGGATGGCGAGATGCTTCTGCGCACGCGGTCGGATCATGGTGCCTCCGCGTGCTGGTTGTTTGCACCGAGACGGGCGACGTAGACCGCGAGGAGGTTGATCTCGGCCGCGCTCAGCCGGCCTGCCCAGGACGGCATCACCCCCTGCCGGCCGCCGTGGATCGTGGCGAGAACCTTCGCCCTGTCGCCGCCGTAGATCCAGCGGGCGCCGACGAGCGATGGTGCACCGGTCCCGAGGCCGCCATTTCCGTTCTCCCCGTGGCACGCGACGCAGTTCTCCGCGAATACCTGCGCGCCGGCGCTTTGAGCGTCGGCAGCGCTGCCCGGCAGCGCGAGCACGTAGTCGGTAACGGCCTGCACCGCCTCGCGCGACAGCATCCCGTCGCGTCCAAAAGCAGGCATCTGGGAGACACGGGTGTCGGGATGCCCGCTGTTGATGCCGACGCGGAGCGTCTCGGCGATCGTGTCCGGCGAGCCGCCCCACAGCCAGTTGGCATCGGTCAGGTCAGGAAAGCCGGGTCCACCCGTGCCGTGGGTTCCGTGGCAGGCGGCGCAATTGTCGGCAAAGAGCCGTTGCGCCGCAGGCATCGCGCGCGCCATCAATGCCGGGTCGGCAGCGAGCGCGTCGAGATTACCTGCCGCGAACGGCGCCATCCAATCATCGCGGCCCCTCTCCAACGCCGCATAGCCCTGCATGGCGATCTGTCGCTGGTCGAGACCGAGGACACCGCGCGTGAAATCGCGCCCGATCGGCCAGGCCGGCAGAAGGATCCAGGCGATCATCGAATACAGGAAGGTCAGCGCCAGCGCCCAAATGACGATCCGCGGGAAGGGCGTGTTGAGTTCCCGGATGCCATTCCAGTCATGGCCGGTCGTCTCGTAGCCTGTGGCGGGATCGATCTCCGCGCCGTGACGTTGGTCGGCGGTCACGGGCCGTGTTCCGGTCTGCCGCTGTCGATGAGGATTGAGCGTCCGATCCGCTCATGCGCCGCTTTGCGGCTTGGCCGATAGGCCAGCACCACGACGACGGCGAAGAACCCCATCATCCATATCAGGCCAAAGGTCTTTGCGATGAACACCAACGTGTCGTGCGTCATTGCGGTCTCCCCTGGCTACTGTGGAACGTAGGGCGCCGTGGTGAGCCGGCCGAGGGATTGCAGATAGGCGATGACAGCATCCATTTCCGTCAAGCGCGCCGGGTCGCCGCCGAATGGGCGGACCGCCACGCGATCGCCATAGCGCGCCACGAAGCCCGCTCCGCCCGCGCCGTCGGGGCGCGCCTGCGCCAGCGCGTCCGCCGCGGCGTTGGCGATCCTCTCCGGCGAATAAGGGACGCCAAGCCGTGCGAGCGTCGCCAACTGCGCCGAAAGGGTCGAGATATCGAGCGGCGTGGCCGCCAGCCACGGATAGGCTGGCATGATGGAGGCCGGTACGACGGCGCGCGGATTCACAAGATGCGCGGCATGCCAGACGTCCGAGTACTTTTCGCCCACCCGCGCCAGATCCGGGCCGGTGCGCTTCGACCCCCAGAGCATCGGATGGTCGTATGCCGATTCCGAGGCGAGAGAATAGTGGCCGTAGCGGTCGATCTCATCAGCAAGCGAGCGGATCATCTGGCTGTGGCAGGCGTAGCAGCCTTCGCGGATGTAGATCTCGCGCCCGGCGAGTTCGAGCGGCGTGTGCGGGCGCAGGTCGGCCGGTACCTCGACCGTCTCGTCGATGGTGAACAGCGGCGCGATCTCCACCAGTCCGCCGATCGAGGCAGCGACGATGATGCCCGCGACCAGACCCATCGAGATGCGTTCGAGATTGTAATGCAGCCTCAGCATCGCATCACTCCGCCGGCTGAGTGAGAAGCGGGCGGTCCGACGCGCCGGCGCCCACCGGGGTCGCGAGCATCGTCGCGCGGACGTTCAGTGCACACAGGACGGTGCCGGTGAGAAACAGCGCCCCGCCGATCGTACGCAGCAGATAATAGGGAGCCATCGCCATCACTGATTCCAGGAAGCTGTAGGCGAGACCCCCATTGGCGTCGTAGGTCCGCCACATCAGTCCTTGGGTGATGCCGGCGTTCCACATCGAGACGACATAGATGAGCGTGCCTGCGATGGAGAGCCAGAAGTGCCATTCGATCGCCTTTGGCCAGGCCATCGTCGTCCGTCCGGACAACTGTGGCACCAGCGTGTAGATGGCGCCGAAAATGATCATCGCCACCCAGCCCAGTGTGCCGGAATGCACGTGCCCGACGGTCCAATCCGTGTAGTGCGACAGGGAATTGACCGGACGGATCGCCAGGAACGAGCCCTCGAAGGTCGAGAGTCCGTAGAACACCGCTGCGACGAACATGAAGCGCAGCGTCGCGTCATCGCGCACCTTGTGCCAGGCGCCGTTCAAGGTCGCAATCGCATTGCCCGCCGAGGCCCAGGAGGGCACGAGCAGCATGACGGAGAACGTCATGCCCAACGTCTGCACCCAATAGGGCAAGGCTGTATAATGGAGATGGTGCGAACCAACCCAGACGTAGAAGAAGACAATGCCCCAGAAGCTGACGATCGACAGCCGGTAGGACCATATCGGCCGCTCGGCGCGCACCGGCAGGAAGTAATAGAGCATCCCGAGAAAGCCTGCGGTCAGGAAGAACGCCACAGCGTTGTGCCCATACCACCACTGCACCATGGCGTCCTGGACGCCGGACCAGACAGGGAAGCTCCGCGCGCCCGCGAAGCTGACGGGCAGCGCGATGTTGTTGACGATATGCAGCATCGCCACCACCAGGATGAACGCTAGATAGTACCAGTTGGCGACGTAGATGTGCGGTTCGTTGCGACGCGCGAGCGTGCGGAGATAGAGCACCAGATAGGCAACCCACACCACTACGAGCCAGATGTCTGCATACCACTCGGCCTCGGCGTATTCCTTGGACTGCGTGCTGCCCATCAGATAGCCGGTCACCGCCCAGGCGCAGAACAGATTGTACCCGATCAGCACGAACCACGGCGATACGGAGTCCGCCAGACGCGCCCGCGACGTGCGTTGGAGAACATGCAGCGAGGTGGCTATCAGCGCGTTGCCACCGAAGCCGAATATCACGCCCGTGGTGTGCACCGGGCGCAGTCGGCCGAAGCTGGTGGCGGGCCAGAGCGGCGTCGCTTCTGGCCAATAGAGTAGGGCTGCGACCCACACGCCGACGCTCATCGCGACCACGCCCCAGATGAGCGTCAACATGAGCCCGAAGCGGGTCGGTTCGTCGTAATAGCGAGCCGCGCGTCCGCCTGGCGCATCCGGATCGAACAGCGATCCAACAAGCGAAAAGGCGAGCACGATACCGAGCGCCAACGCCATCGCCCCGTGCACCGCCATGGGCCCTTCCTTGGCGGCTCCCAGCATGATGAGGCCCAGTATCGCGACGCCGATCGTGAGCATCAGCCCGACCTGGCGCTCGTTAATGCTGAGTGAAGCAATCATCGATGCATCCTCATGCGTGAATCGCGTTTAGCATCACGCAACGTCCCCTGCGCAATGACGATGGTGTGCGTCCGTTCATGCCGCGATGCCCAGCAGTTCTTGCAAATGGCCTTCCGATTGCGCGAGGTCAGCGACCGATGTCGCGTCCAGCACCGCAAGGAAGGCTGCGCGCGCTTCATGCATCGTGCGCTTGAGGCGGCAGGCCGGCTGGATGGCGCAGGTTCCGCCAACCAGGCAAGGCACGACCGCCATATCCGGTTCCATCTGCCGCACCACGTCGCCGACCGCGATCTCGGCCGCGGGCCGCCCAAGCGCGAGCCCGCCGCCTCGCCCGCGCACGGTGTTCACATGGCCCGACTGCCCTAGCAGGTGCGCAACCTTCATGAGATGCGCCTCCGAGATGCCATAGGCCGTCGCAACCTCGGCGATGGTCGCGCGTCCGCCCGGCTTCACCGCCAGATGGATCAGCATGCGGAGGGAGTAATCGGTCAGGACGGTCAGGCGCATGGATAAAAGATACATCTTCTATATTGCTTTTCAAGATCCATGCGCCCATAAGATGGATAAGACATCGACCTTAAGGGGCCGCCATGACACCGCTCCGTCTCTTTCTCCTGCCCGGCGACCTTGTCAGTGACGCCCTGCACGTCGCCGATCCCGACAGCCGAACGAT
This sequence comes from Neoroseomonas lacus, assembly GCF_014644535.1. Lineage (GTDB taxonomy): Bacteria > Pseudomonadota > Alphaproteobacteria > Acetobacterales > Acetobacteraceae > Neoroseomonas > Neoroseomonas lacus. Next base: position 8,211 of record NZ_BMKW01000019.1, on the reverse strand, counting down.
GCTCCGCTCGCTCGTGAACATGCTGGTTTGGAACTTCGTCGGCGTCATGGTGGTGCTGCCTTTCATCTGATCCATCGTCGCCGGGCGACACCATCCGCGCCCGGTTGTCCTGAAGGCAGGCCTGCCCATGAGTGCAGCATCGAACCGGCTCGGCCGTGGCGCGGGTTCCGTCACTGGTCGGCACCCCGCGTCCCGCTTCGCCCCACTGGCCCAGGGCTTTCGCCCCTTCTTCATGCTGGCGGGGCTCTGGGCCTTGCTGGGCGTGGCACTCTGGTCATGCGCACTGGCCGGGGTGCCGGTCCCGGACGGGCCACTTCCGCTCGTCCGATGGCATGGCCATGAGATGCTGACCGGCTTCGTCGGTGCCGCGATGGTCGGCTTCCTGCTGACGGCCGTGCCGAACTGGACCGGGCGGCGCGGCCATGCCGGCGCACCGTTGGCACTCCTGTTGATGGTCGTGCTTGCCGGGCGCCTCGCCTTGCTGCCGGGCTCGCCGCTTTCGACAGGTGTCGCGGCGGCGATCGCGCTGGCGGGGTTGCCGATGCTCCTGCTCCTGCTGCTGCCATCCCTCGTGAAGGCCGGCCAGCCGAGATTGTTCGGCCCGCCCCTCATCGTGCTTCTGTTCTGGGGCGGCGATCTCCTGATGCTGGGTGGGGCCGCGGGCTGGTGGGCCGCGGATACCTGGCGGCTGGGGCAACTCCTGGCGGCCAATGCCGCGCTGGCCCTGGTCGGGCTGATCGGTGGGCGCATCATCCCATCCTTCACGCTGAATGCCCTGCGCAAGACGAGCAGGCCGGCCGAGCCGAAGCCGCTGCCGGGCGTGGATCGCGCCGCCGTGCTGTCGCTGCTGGGCGTGCTGCTGACCGACCTTGTCCTGCCGGACAGCGTGGTGGCCGGCGCCGTCGCGGCTCTGGCGGCTGTCCTGGTCGGGCTGCGGCTCTCGCGCTGGCACGGGTTGCGGACGCTCCGCCAGCCGATCGTCTGGGTGCTGCATCTGGCCTATGCCTTTGTGCCCCTGTCGCTGGCCACAAAGGCGGTGTTCCTGCTGTCGGGCGCGCCATGGGCGATGAACTGGCTGCACCTGCAGGGCGCCGGCGCGCTCGCGCTGATGATCGTGGCGGTGATGACCAGGGCGGCGCTGGGCCACACGGGACGCGACCTGGTCGCCGCCCCGGCCACCGTTGCGGCCTATGTGCTGATCGCGCTCGCCGCCTTGATGCGCGGCTTCGGCCCACCGCTCACCGGCGAGGCCTTGGCGTCGCTGATGGTCGCCGGGGCGCTCTGGGTTGCCGCCTTCGTGCTGTACCTTGTGGTCTATGCGCCGGTGCTGCTGCTCGCCCGGCCGGACGGCAAGCCGGGGTGAGGGCCGCGACCGGACACGGCATCCGGCCAGGCCGCTCACCACATCGCGGCGTGAATCCCGGACGCCGGGATGGACAGGCCAGCGCTCCGTGAATGCCTCCCGCCGGCGCCATGGCCGGAGCGCGTCAGGGTTGCTCGTCGGCATTCTGCGCTTCCTTCAGGCGCCGGCGGGCGTCGCGCAGCGCCTCGAAGCGCTCTGTCACGTCGCGCATCACGGCCGCCATGCCGTCCATCCGCCCATCGGGTCCCCGCATCGGCATGATGGTGAACTCGACCGAGATGCGTCGGCCGTCCTGGCGCAGCGCCGGCACGGCGAGCAGGTCGCCTTCCGCGTAATGGGTGTGCCCGCTGGCCATGACGCGCTGGAAGCCGTGCCAATGCCGCGCGCGCTGCGCTTCCGGGATGATCATGTCGAGGGACCGCCCGAGCGCCTCCTCGGCGGAGAATCCGAAGATCCGCTCGGCGCCCGGATTCCAGAAGCGGATCAGGCCGTCCCGGTCGCAATAGAGGATGGCATCCCCGGCAGAGGCCAGGATCGTGTCGGCGAGTGCCGCTCGCCGCGCCGCGGTCATCGGGGCGAGTGTCATGGTGTCGGCTCTGCCGGTCCGCTGCCCGCGCCGATGCCTGTCGCCCCTGCCTCGGTCACCGTCAGATCCATCCGCACGTCGTGCGGCTGCGGATGGATGGTCGCGAGGCGCCCATTCTCGAAGCCGATGCCGATGGCAACCGGTCGCGGCGCCATGGCGGCGAGCGTGCGGTCGTAATACCCACCGCCATAGCCGAGCCGGTAGCCTCGCGCATCGAACCCGACCAGCGGGACCAGCAACGTGTCGGGTGTGACCTCCTCGCCCTGGGCGGGGATGGGAATGTTCCACACCCCCTGCATCATGCGGGTGCCGGGCCGCCATGCGCGGAAGATCAGCGGCCGCCCTTTCGTGGCGACCATCGGCAGCGCCAGCCGGGCCCCTTCCCGGTGAAGGGCACGCGCGAGGGGACGCGGGTCGTACTCGCCCTTGAACGGCCAGTAGAAGCCGACATGGCGCCGCGCGAGGTCCGGCACCGCCGCGCGCACATGAACGGTGATCGCATCGTCGCGTTCCAGCCGCGCCGCCACGGGCACCGCGAGCCGGCGTGCGATCAGCGCAGCGCGCTCGGCCCTGCGCCAGGCCCGAATCTGTTCCCAGGAGAGAAGCCCCAGCCACGCCGGATCCAGCTCATGCATGAAGCAGGGCGGCGAGGCGCACAGGATCTCCACATTCGGGTCTTCCTCGGGTGAAGCGATGCCGGGGCGCTGTGTCATCCTGCCGTCCCTTAAGGTGCCTCTGCCATGGCTGGCGCCATGGTGGCGTCGCGGCGCGGTCCGCCGTGGCCGCCGCGCTGGCGCATGACGATCTCGCCGGCGATCGACAAGGCGATCTCCTCCGGCGTGTGAGCCCCGATGTCGAGCCCGGCCGGGGCACGCAGGCGCGCCAGTTCGTCGGCGCTGAAGCCTTCGTTGCGCAGGAAGTCGCGCATCAGCCCGGCGCGCTTGCGGCTGGCGATGATGGCGACATAGCCGGCCGGCGATGATGGCGACATAGCCGGCCGGCGATCGCAGGGCGCGCACCGCGGAGAGGTGGTCCCCCTTGTGCTGGGTCGCGATCACCACGGCATCCCCATGGTTCGGCCGCAGGCGCGCGAAGGCGTCGTCGTCGCCGATCAGCTCCACCGTGCCCGGATAGCGCGCCACTTCGGGCGCCGGCGTGTCGCTGACGATGACATGGAGGCCCAGTTCCACCCCGAGGCGGCTGAGACTTTCCACCACCCGCCCATGCCCGACGATCCACAAGCATGGTGGCGGCAGGAAGGGCTCGACGAAGACCCGCATCGCACCCCCGCAGGGCATGCCGACGCCGAGCACCTCGTCATCCAGGTCAAGTCCGATCAGCCGTGGCTTACCATCGGCCAGGCAGTCCAGCGCGGCGTGTCGAACGGTGCCTTCGGCACATCCGCCGCCGACCCAGCCGGCGATGACGGCGCCCGCCGCGTCGATCAGCGCCTTGTCGCCAGCATGGGCGGAGGTGGAGCCCACCGCCTCGACCACGATGGCGAGGGCGTGCGGTTCTCCGCGGCCGGCAAGGGCCGCCATGCGTTCAATCAATGTGGTTCCGTCACGCATTCCGGCCCGCGCCCCTGATCGACCATGGCCGCCGATCGCCTGGCGGCAGCGTCGATACTGGTCGCGCAGGGCTGGCACGACAAACGCGATTCATTGACCTTTCAATGCTGTTTTCCTGCATTGTGGGGTGCGGCGGCGGGGGGCCTGGTCGGCCGACGCCGTGCCCGGCAGGCTCCGCGCCAATTGGCGCAGGCCATTGAGCGCCGCCTCGATCAATCCCGGCTCGCCGCTGTTCTCGCTGAAGACGGCATAGCCCGGGTAGAGGAATTCAGGCGTATCGGGCACCAGTTCGAGACGCCCGCTCTCCAAATGCGGCCGCGCCGCGCCGAGACGGAAATACCCGGTCCCGCCGGCCTCAAGGATGTAGCCGAGCCCCAGCGGCCCGAGATCCACGACCAGGCCGGGATCGCCATAGGCTGCCCCGGCCGTCGAATAATGCAGGGCGAGGTCGGGACCCCACTCCACCTGGACGTATTCCTTCGGTCCTTGCCCGGTCCCGCCGGGGGTACGGACCATCACCAGCCGTTCCTCCATCAGCAATTCGATCCGCAGCCCGGGGCGATGGCGCGGCGCATAGACCACGCCGATATCGATGATGCCGCCGGCCACCTGCTCGACCACCGTTTCGGGCAGGCCGACATGCGCGCGCAGCGCCACATCGGGCAGCGCACGGCGCATCCACAGCAGCCAGCGCAGCAGCAGCGGGTCCCACAGGCTGTGTTCGGCGCCAATGCCGAGGACGGCGCGCCGCCCCTCCGGTATCGCGACCTGGTGCCGCGCGCGTTCCCACAGCTGAATCAGCGCCGGCGCATGGCGCAGGAACTGCTCGCCGGCCGGGGTCAGGCTGGCGCCAGCCTTGTTGCGGATGAACAGGCGACGGCGGAGCTGGTCCTCCAGCGTGCGGATGCGTGCGCTCACCGTCGTCTGGCTGACATGCAGGCGGTCCGCCGCACGCACGAAGCTGCCGCTGGAGACGATGGCGAGGAAGGTGCGGACCAGTTCGGTATCCATGGGCGCCTCTCAGTGCAACTTATCCGCATTCAATAGTCATTAAAACTCAATTGTCGGGATGAAATCGCGGGAGCAGGCTCCACCGCAGCCGCCCAGGTCCGGGCCGTGGGTCAAGGCACCGCTGCGGGGCGGCCCGCGCATTCTGGGCAGGGGCAGGGAGAAGGACCATGACGGAACCGACGGCTCGCGACCTGATGACCCGCGCTGTGATCACGATACCACCCGACATGCCCGTCATGGGAATCGTGCAGTTGCTTGCCTACCGCGGGATCTCGGCCGTGCCCGTAACGCGGGCCGATGGCAGGCTGCTCGGCCTGGTCAGCCTGGCGGACCTCACGGCAAGACTGTCCGCCTCCGCGCCGGAACACCGCTCCTGGCTGCGCTGGCTGTTCACCGATCCGGTGAGGTCGGCCGATCGGTACGCGCGTATCCATGGCTTCGTTGCCGAGGAGGTGATGGCGACAGACATCGTCACCGTCCCGCCCGATGCGCCGGCCTCCGAGATCGCCGCGACGCTTGAACGGAAGGGGCTTCGGCGTGTCCTGGTGACCGTGGGCGACCGGTTGCAGGGCGTGGTCACCCGCTCGGACCTGCTGCCCGCTGTGATCAGCCGGGAGACGGAACCGGCGGACCTGCCCGACACACGCATTCGTTCCGCCATTCTCGCGGCCATGCGGCGCGAGGACTGGGCCGATCCCTTCTACACCCATGTCGAGGTCCATGACGGGATCGTCGAATTCTTCGGATTCACGCCAGGCCCTGCGGTGCAGCGTGCGCTGCGCGTGCTTGCCGAACAGGTTCCCGGCGTGAAAGGCATCCGCGATCGCACGGAGATCATGCTCATGTCCGACCAGGTGATGTTGTGACAGCGGCAGCCACAGGGCAGGCGGCGATGGCTCCGGGGCCGCGCAGCGTGGGTGGAATGGCGCGCCAGGTAGTCAGGCTGAAGCGCATCTACGATGAGGCCGCGCCGGATGACGGCGCGCGTGTGCTGGTGGACCGGCTCTGGCCACGCGGCGTCAGCAAGGCACGCGCGGCGCTCGACCTCTGGTGCCGCGACGTCGCGCCCAGTACGGCGCTGCGCCGGTGGTTCAACCATGATCTGGTGCGCTGGGACGCGTTCCGCAGGCGATACCGCGCTGAGTTGCGAGGCAACGACGAGGCCATCGCCCCGATCCGCAAGTTGCTCGGCAAAGGACACGTTACGCTACTCTTTGCAGCGCGCGACAAACAGCACAACGAAGCCGTGGTTCTCCGAGAATTTCTGATCGAGGCACTCTGAAACCGAGCCATTGCTAGGGTGACGTTCAACCGCCGGCCACTGACGAATGCCCACCACGCGTCGAGACTTCCCCAATTGGGAAGAAAGTGATGCCGGATTCCGCCATGGGCGAGAGCGTTGAAACCCGACAATCATGAACCATTGCCTTCACCGCTGTGACGATGCTGGCGCTTACGGCCCGCACGGCGGAGGAGGAGATCTGCTGCCAGCTCCGCGACTCCGCCTCTCCGCCTCGATCCTTCATAAATCGAAGAAGCAGTTCGCCGGGATGGGGGTGCCGCCGAGCAGCGCCGCGTGGCCGCAGGCAGCCCTGAGAGGGACAGGTCCTCGAGTTCGATCGGCCCGTGGAAGCCGATGATGCCGATCTGCGTAAAGGCCACGGAAAGCAACATTTCAATCGCGACCTTCGCTTGGCTTCGCTGTGGTTCAGAGCGAATGGTCGCTGAAGCGGCGAAGATCGCTGCGCTGCCCCGCTGAGGCCCAACCCGCGGGGCTCGGGCTGGTAGCACCCGGATCATCGGGTGCCGAACCGGAGCCCGACGATGACCAAGCTTTCCGACACTCAGCGCGTGATCCTGAGCAAGGCGGCGCAGCATGTGGCGCTGCTGGCCGAACCGCCAAAGCACCTGCCTGCCGCGGCGCGGCAAAGCGTCCTCCGCAGCCTGATGGCGAAGGGCCTGCTGGAGGAGATCGCCGCGCCGCGCGAATATATCGATCTCGCCTGGCGGCAGGACGAGGACGGTGCTCCGCTCGCGCTGCGGATCACGGCGGTCGGCCTGGCAGCGATCGGGGTCGAGCCACCCCAGCACCAACTGGAAGGTCGTCAAGAGGCGCCTGACCAGCCGGCGGAAGCTGCCATCTTCCCCCTGGCGGGCCAGGGGGACTCACCGGCGGCTTTTCCGCCCCCGGCGCTGTCTGCTGCCAGCGAGACCGCCCAGCGCCCTCAGCGCCCGCCTGTGAGTCAGCACGGGCCCACGGGCCGCGCAGCCGCACTGCGGATGGCGGCTGTGACCGTCCTTGCCGCCTGGGATGCCCCAGAGCAGGCGGGGATCAACGACGCCATCACGACCCTACGCGACGTGCTGGCCGCAGCACCGCACGCATCCCACTCGCCGCGCGACCCCACCGCCCCGCGCCAGCCCCGCACCGGCACGAAGCAGGCGGCCGTGCTGGCCCTGCTGCGCCGGCACGATGGCGCGACCATTGCCCAGATCATCGACGCGACCGCCTGGCAGCAGCACACCGTCCGCGGCTTCCTCGCCGGCCTCAAGCGCCGCGGCATCACCGTCGAGGTGCTGGAGCGCGTCCGGCAGGTCGGGCCGAACAAGCAGGGTGCCAAGGGCTCCTATTCCATCTACCGCATCGCCGCCGCGACCGCGCCGGTGGAGGCCGGCTGATGCGCCTCGGTGCACAGGCGCCCCGTCTCGCGGTCGGGCTCACCCGGGTCTCGACCGCCGAGCAGGGTCAGAGCGGGCTGGGCCTGGAGGCCCAGAAGGCCAGCATCCGATCCTTCGTCGCGACGCAGGGCTGGACGCTGGTGGCGGAGTATTCCGATGTCGCGTCCGGCAAGGACGATCGGCGACCGGGATTCCAGGCGGCCCTGGCTCGCTGCCGGCAGTTGGACGCCGTGCTGGTAGCGGCACGGCTGGATCGCATCACGCGCCGCGCGCACACGCTGTCGCAGCTGCTGGAGGACGGCGTCTCGATCCGGGCGGCCGACATGCCCGGTGCCGACGACCTGATGCTGCGGATCCACGCCGCCATGGCGCAGAAGGAGCGCGAGNTGGGGACCGCGGATACCGGCCTGCTGCCGGCCCTGACGCCGCCGCAGCGTCTGTGGCGCGCCAACGAGCGGCAGAGCTGACAGCGCACCGGCTGAGCCTCGAAGTTGAACAGCTACAGGCCCGTGGAATAGTCGCGCAGGCGGCGATGGCCAGGGCGCTGAACGAACGTGGTATACCGACACCGCGAGGCTCGGCCACCTGGACCCATACGACGGTGGCACGGTTGGTGATGAGAGTGCGGCAACTGGTCCCATCTACCGGTCAATTTCCGAGCGGATTCATTTCCCTGAAGCAGAACGCCACCGGCCTCCCACCCGGGCTGGTTACTCAGGATAGATCTCACCGCCGTCCGACGTCGTCTTCTGGAAAAGGATGAATGCAAGGGGATTGCCGGGCTCGGCCATGGCGTCGCTACGCTGCCCAGTGATCCGACCAGCCACGCTGCTCGTATATTCCGCAACCACTTCGCCGAACCCGTTGCGCTGGACCGCTATCCTCTGTCCGGCTTCGACCCGGTCATCAAGATTCACAAGGTGCTCAACGAGCCCGCCTTGGGTTGCAAGGACGGGGAGCGCGCTATTTCCCATGAAGACGCTGACATCCTTGCCTGTGCG
>NZ_BMKW01000018.1 GCF_014644535.1 Neoroseomonas lacus | reverse complement strand
GCAGCGGCCCGCACCCCCACCCGGCCACCCATTCCAGGATACTGACGTGGGTGGCCGGGTGGGGGTGCGGGCCGCTGCGGGACTTTCCAAACAGACTCTGAATCCTCCCGTCGCACCGCGGTGATCCTGCTCACCGCGATATCGCCGCGATACCGGGCATGCTACATCGATACGACGCCGTAAGTACGGCGACACGACCGGCGCTTGATCGCTGCCGCGTTACGACAGCGACCTTGCCGGCCTGAGTACCTGCCGTTTCGGGAGGACCCAAGCCATGCCTGTACCCCTCGTTGCCATCGCCACAGCCCTTGTGCCGGAACTGGCAAGGCTCATCGCCGGTGACCGGGCCGGCGTCGCCGCCAGCCATGTCGCCGAGGCGGTGCGCAGCGTCACCGGAACGGACGACCCCGTCGAAGCCCAGCGGCAGCTCGAAGCGACCCCCGCCGCCGCATCGAATCTCAAGATCCGCCTCGCCGAGATCGCGTTGGAGCAGGCCAGGCTCCAGCGGGAGGCCGCCGACGCCGCCCGCCAGGCCGAACTCGACGCGCTGAAGAGCCGCTTCGCCGATACGCAGAACGCGCGCAGCACCCTGGTGGAGCTGGCGCGCACGGGGAATATCACCGTCTGGGGCGCCCCGCTGGTCTCCACGGTGGTGACCGTCGGCTTTCTCGGCGTCACGCTGACGCTGATGCTGACCAAGTACGACCCGGGGACGAATCAGTTCCTCGGCTCCATCCTCAACATCATCGTCGGTGCGCTGGTCGCCGCCTTCACCGCCGTGGTGAATTTCTGGATCGGCTCCTCCGAAGGCTCGCGCACCAAGGATGCGGCGGCGCAGAGCCTGCAGGTGGCCCAGTCCGAGCAGACGGGCCAGGCCATCCGCAGCGTGCAGGCGATCGCCGAGACGGCGTCGCGCGCGCCGGCCGCCATCCTACCTGTCGCCGCCCCTGCGGCGGCTGCCCCGCCGGCTGTCGCGGAACGCGCGCCGGCCCGCGACAACTTCCCTGTCTGCATCACCGAAATCCTCCAGCATGAGGGCGGCTTCGTGAACAATCCGGCCGACCCGGGCGGTGCCACCAACCTCGGCATCACCAAGGCGACGCTGGAAGCCTTTCGCGAAAAGGCGGTGACCGAGGATGACGTACGCAACCTCACCAAGGACGAGGCGCAGGAGATCTACCGCGCGAAATACTGGAACGTGATGCGCTGCAACGACCTGCCGCCGGGCATCGACCTCATGGTGTTCGATTTCGGCGTCAATGCCGGGCCGCAGCGCAGCGTCAAGCTGCTGCAGAAGGCCGCCGGCGTGACCATCGACGGTTCGGTCGGGCCGATCACCCTCGCGGCGGTACGCGCCGCCGATCCGGCGGAGCTGATCGCCAGGTTCGCCCAGGGGCGGATGGACCACTACCGCTCGCTGTCCACCTTCGAGACCTTCGGCCGTGGCTGGACCAACCGGACCGAAGCCGTCCGGGCGACGGCATTGCGCATGGCGCTGGCGGCGAAGGCCTAGCCAAGCGTCGCGGCGGCGCGTGCTTCATGCCAGCGGTCCCTGCTGGATGACTCGCGAGCGGAAAGAATGGAGGGGCGCCTCCCCGCAAACCACCCCACCCGGGTTCCCATTGACGTTGCGAAGCAACGTCAATGGGGGCGTGCCCTTTGGAATGCCGTCTTCTGGTGCGGGGCGTGGGAGGCATGGGGTGCGCGCTGTGCGCGAGGGCTCGTTTCCAGTCGGACAATCAGGACGCGTGCGGCATCAGCGCCCGCACCGCCGACTCGCAGCGCCGCGCCGCGTCTTCCCACCCCGCCCGCGTCGCCGGCACATCAGCGAAGCGCAGCGGCGCGCCGATCGCCAGCCGCAACTTGCGCGGCGCCGGGTATCGCCGCTCCGGCGGCCAGGCGGCGTGGCAGCCATCGAGGAAGGCCGGCACGACCGGCACCTCGGTCCCCGCCACGAGCACGCCGATGCCCGGTTGGAACGCCGCCATGCGGCCATCCCGCGCCCGCGTCCCCTCGGGGAACAGGATGTAGACGAGCCGGTCTTCGACCAGCCTCTCCCGCAGCGTCGCCAACTCCCCCGCCTTGGTCCGCTTGCGCCAGACCGGCAGCGCATTCACCGCATAGGCCGCGAAAGCCGAAGACAGTGTCGAACCGAAGAACGTATCCCCCGCCGCCAGCGCATGGGCGCGCCGCGCCGCCTCCCCGCGCAACACGCCCGACAGCGTCAGCGCATCGAGGTGGCTGGTGTGGTTGGCGATGAGCACGAAGGGCGGCTCCGGCAGGTTCTCGCGCCCCGTCACCTCCAGCCGATGAAAGGCGGCCAGATACCCACGCAGCGCCGCCCGCCAGGCCCGCCCCAGGACCAGGCTGCCCAGCCCGCGTTCGCGCGACAGGCTGCGCAGCCGGTCGGCGGTCTCGAGCCCATGGTCACGCGCGGGGCGCAGCTTGAATTCCATCAGCCCCCCGTAATCAGCCGCACCGGCTGCCCCATGCCGAAGCCGACGAAGAACTGGATGAAGTGGAAGGCGGCGGGTGCGACCAGCAGCAGCGAATTGAACCGGTCCAACACCCCGCCGTGGCCCGGCAGGATGGTGCCCATGTCCTTGATGCCGATGTCCCGCTTGATCGAGGACAGCATCAGGTCGCCCGCCTGCGCTCCGATGCCGACAATGACGCCGAACACCAGCAGCCAATGCGGCTGCGCCATCGGCGTGTCGCGAAAGATGAAGAAGGACAGCGTCGCTACCAGCAGCGTGGTCACGCACAGCGACCCCACCGCCCCGGCGATCGACTTGTTCGGGCTGGTCGTCGGCAGCAGCTTCGGCCCGCCGATCAGCTTGCCGAAGGTGAAGGCCGCGACGTCCGACAATGCCACGGTGGTCAGCAGCATCAGCAGGATCGGCCGGTAGCCCGGCTCATTCGCCATGAAGGACAGATGGGCGAGCCCCGCCCCGAACAGCATGTAGGCGAAGATGCCGAGTGCAACGCGCTGCACGTAACCCTGCGGCCGGTCGCGCGGGATGGTGCCGATGACGATGACGCCAACGGTCAGTGGCCACAGCGCCACGAAAAACCCGTACCAATGGTCGAGCGCCGCGAAATTCGCCGCGAGGATGCCGAGCACCACCAGCCCGGCGACCAGCGGCTCGCGGAACAGCCCCGTCGCCCGGTCGAATTCCCGCAGGCAGGCGAGCCCCAACAGCGTCACCGCCCCGATCACCCATTCCCGCCCCAGCAGCACCGGCCCCATCATCAGCGGCAGCAACAGGCACCACGAACCGGTACGCAACCACAGCTCGCGCCGCAGTTCCGGCGTGCCGCGCCCGGCCAGCGTCATCGCCCCGATCACCGCGCCCGCGACCAGCACCACGGCGACGGTCGCGGCGACGATGCCGACCGTCACCGGATGAGCGAACACCGCCTCGCGCATCATGCCTTGGCCCTCAGCGTCGCAGCCGCGCGCGACAGCCGCAGCCAGGCGGTCAGCAGCGCGCCGAGGGTGATCACCACCAGCACCACCCATGGCGTCCAGGCATCGCCGCGCCAGGACGGCGGGATCACAGCGCACCACAGCGCCATCGCCGTCACCACGGCCATGCGGTGCTGCTTCGCCATCGGCCCGCCGAAATCCGACGGCGCGCCGGCCGCCCGCGCGGTGGTCCGCACATAGGCCGTCGCCATCGCCGCGAGTGCGGCCGCCAGCCCCAGCCAGACCGCCCCCGCCGCCACGCCGAGCCCGACCAGCACCGCCGTATCCGAGACGCGGTCCGGCACCTCGTTGAACAACTCGCCGACCGGGGAGGCGACGCCGCGCCCGATCGCCACCATGCCGTCCAGCAGGTTCGCCATCAGCCGCGCCTGCACCAGCAGCGCGCCGAGCACCCAGAACAGTGGGGCCGCCCCGGGCATCCAGGCCACCGCCGCGAAGGCCAGCCCAGCCGCCAGCCCGGCCACCATCCCCGCCACGGAAATCCCGTTCGGCGAGGCCCCGCGCGCTACCAGCGCCGCCGCCATTCGCTGCGTCACGCCCAAGTCGCGCGCCGCGATCGGCCGTCGATCCGATGCTTCCACCCTGTCCCCGCTCACCATTCCGCGCGCAGCATGGCCTGTCGCCGCACGCACCGGAAGGAAAGCCTTCGGGCCGCATGCTATCTTCCTCACATGTCCGCCGCCGCGACCGAGTCGTCCCCCCGGCCCCTGATCCGCCGGCTGTCCGAGACCACCGCCAACCGCATCGCCGCCGGCGAGGTGGTCGAACGCCCGGCCGCCGCGGTGAAGGAGATCGTCGAGAACGCGCTGGATGCCGGCGCCACCCGCATCGCCGTGCTGCTCGAAAGCGGCGGCATGGACCGCATCCTGGTCGAGGATGACGGCATCGGCATGGGCGCGGAGGACCTCGCGCTGGCCATCGAACGCCACGCCACCTCCAAGCTGCCCGAAGAAGCGACGCTGTTCCGCATCGCCACCCTCGGCTTCCGTGGCGAGGCACTGCCCTCCATCGGTGCCGTGGCACGGCTGTCCATCACCTCCCGCCCGGCGGGTAGTGCCGCGCATCGCATCGCCGTCGAGGGCGGCCATGTCGGCCCCGTCGCCCCCGCCGCCGGCGCCCCCGGCACGCGGGTCGAGGTGCGCGACCTGTTCTTCGCCACCCCGGCGCGCCGCAAATTCCTCCGCCACCCGCGCACCGAGGCCGACCACGCCATCGAGGCCGTCCGCCGCCTGGCGCTGGCCTGGCCCGCAGTCACCTTCCGCGTCGAGAGCGACGGGCGCGAAGCGCTGTCCCTCGCCGCGACCGATTGGGAAACCCGCATACGCCAGGTGCTCGGCCCGGGCTTCGCCGCCGCCGCGGTGCCGGTGGAATCGGTCGGCGTCGCGCTCGACCTGCGCGGCCTCGCCGCCCTGCCCTCCTTCACCCGGCCGACCACCATGGGCCAGCATCTGGTGGTCAATCGCCGTCCGGTGCGCGATCCGCTGCTGCGCGTCGCGCTCCGCGTCGCCTATCGCGACCTCATCCCGCAGGGCCGCCACCCGGCCGCCGCCCTGTTCCTCGACATCCCACCCGACAGCGTCGATGTGAACGTCCACCCGATGAAGACCGAACTGCGCTTCCGCGAGGGCGAGCAGGTGCGCGGCGCGGTGATTTCGGCACTGCGCCGGGCCTTGGCGGTGGGTGCCGGCACGGCAGTGGCGATGCCTGCGCTGACCCCGGCGACGCCCGTGCTGGACCCGATGATGCCCGCGCCGGGTCCGGCAACGCCGCCCCCGCACGCCACCGGCTTCGCCGAATCCCTCGCCCCGCTGACCCCGCCACCCACCGCCTGGCCGGTGCAACGCAGCCTCGGCCTGGCACCAGCCGCGCAGCCGCTCACGACACTCCAGCGCGATCGCGCCCCGGACCAGCATCCGCTCGGCCGCGCCGTCGCCCAGATCCTGGAAACCTACGTCATCGCCGAGGCGCCCGACGGCGCGCTAGTGCTGGTCGACCAGCACGCCGCCCATGAACGCCTGACGCATGAGGCGCTGGCCACCCAGCTCATCGAAGGCGGCGTGCGCGCCCAGCCGCTGCTGCTGCCCGCCGTGGTGGATCTGCCCACCACCGATGCGATGCGGCTGGTCGAACACGCCGAGACCCTCGCCCGGCTCGGGCTGGAGATCGAGGGCTTCGGCGGTGGCGCGGTGCTGGTGCGCGCCCTGCCGGCGCTGCTGGGCAATCCCGACCCGGCGCCGCTGCTGCGCGACCTCGCCGAGGAGCTGGCCGATCTCGGCGAGGCCGCCACGCTGCAACGCCGGCTCGATGCGGCAGTCGCGCGGCTCGCTTGCCATGGCAGCGTGCGCGCCGGGCGGCGGCTCAACCCGGCCGAGATGGATGCGCTGCTGCGCTCGATGGAAGCCACCCCTCGCGCGGCCACCTGCAGCCACGGCCGGCCCACCGTCCTGCGGCTGGACGGTCCGGCGCTGGAGCGGATGTTCGGCCGGCGCTGACCCCGCCTCAGCCGCGGGCCGGCGGCGCTCCGGCCACCAATTCGGCCTCGGCCAGGGACCAGTTCGCCGCCGCCGCGCCTGGGGCATGCAGGGCGAAGGCCTTGGCCCCACCGGCCGTCAGATCCGCCACGGCGAGATCGACCACCGCCAGCGAACCCTGCGCCGACACGCGGGCGACGACCCGCTGGCCATCCAGCACCTCGATCTCCGTCCCATCCGTCGCCCCCGCTGCGCGCACCAGCTGCAGCACGATGCGGGCGAGCCGCCGCTGGGCAAGCGCCTCGGCCAGATCGATCTGCGCGCGGCCGGCCATGGTCACCTGGCGCGGCTCCGTCCGCGTCCAGCCAGCCCCGAGCAGCGCCGGCCCGGGGCCGCCATGCCAGTCGGCGATGCGCAACCGCTCGCCCGGCCTGAGCGTGGCGAGGCGCAGCCGCAGGGCCAGGCGCTGCGCCTCCCGCTCGGCCCGCGCCAGCCGAACCGCATGCTCGTCGCGCAGGCGCTGCATCTGGTCGGGGCCGAAGCCGCGCGGGTGCGGCGAGGCGAGCATGCTCTCGAGCATCGCCGCGCCGCGCATCGCGTCGCCGGTGGCCGGACTGCCGGCGAGCCCGATCGCCTCGGCATGGATGTCGCGCAGCCGCTCCATGTAGAGGTCCAGTCCGATCTCGGGCACTGCCATGCGGCGCAGCGCGGCCTGCTCGGCGGCGTCGATCGCGTCGATCTCGGCCAGGACCAGCGCCGGGTCGAGCGGGCGCAGCAAGGTCGCGCCCCCGAAATTGCGCCGGCGCAACGCGCGGAAATTGTCCGGCGTCACCAACCCCGCCAAGCCGCGCGCATCGGCGCAGATGACCGCGCAGCCCGCCCCCAGCGCCTCAAGCGCCGCGCGGCCCGAGCTGATCACCACGGCATGCGCGGCCATCAGTTCCGGCAGGTTGGCGACGACCTCGCCGAGGCCACGCCCGACAGTGGTCACCTGCCAGCCGCGCGCGCGCAGCGCCTCGGCCACCTCCAACTGGGCGCCGGGCTTGTCCGTCTTGCCGACCAGCAGCGCCGTGCGTGGCGGCGGCGGGGTCGCGGGCGGCGCGAAGGCCGCGAGGTCGGCGGCATTCGGCAGCATTCGGATGCACTCCTCGGCAACGCCGCCCTCGACGCGCAGGCGTTGCGCCGTCTCGGCCGAATGGGCGATGAAAAGCTGCGCCGCATGGGCTGGCGGCGGGCGGTCCCAGCGGCCGCGAAAATCATGGCAGGACCAGGTCGCGGGAACCGCGGGGAAGGCCGCGCGAGCGACCAGGAACGGCACGTTGTGGTGCCCATGCAGCAGGTCGGGCGCGAAGCCGTCGAGGTCGCCGATGCGGTCGGTCACCACGATGCCGCGCGGGGCAAGCGCCGCCGCCGTCGGCCCCTTCTGCGGCGTGTAGATGGCGACGCTGTCGCCGGCGGCGACGAAGCGCAGGGCGGCCTCGACCGTCACGAGTTCCGTGCCGGTGCGGGCGACGAGGCAGATATTGGTCATCAGGATACGCATGGGTACCTCGCCGAAACACCTTCCCGAGACATGCGGCACCGCCCGCGGACCAGGATTCGCCTGAACCCGCAGTCTCGAACGCCCCCATTAGAACAGATCCCGACGGGGTGAGAGCTGTCCGGGCGGCTGTTTGGAACGTCGGGCATCGGCCGTCGACAGCGCGGCGGGCGCTGGACTGGCACGCCGGCGCGGCACCGTGGGCAATGTCCACCGCAACCGCGCCTCCTGCCCCAGCATCATTGCAGGCCGACACCCTCCGAGCCCGGGGTTCGTTATGGTTGGGGATCGAAACCGGTACGGAGGCGGTGGCGCCGGGGGCTACCTGACTTGGCTCGGCGCACCCGTCTTTGTGTGGCTGGGCGGCATCTCCTACACGCTCCACCTGCTGCACGAGAACATCGGCTGGACGGTAATCGGCCGGCTCGAAGGGGCGGGCATTCCGGCCAACCTCGCGATTCTCGCGGCCATCGCAACATCGGTAGGACTGGCCGCGCTCGTCACCTACCTGGTGGAGCGCCCGGCGATGCGATGGATCCGCGGCTTCTATCGCAGCCGGGCGCCGCGGCCGGGCACTGGCCCGCGCGTCATCCTGCGACTGGAGCCTGGCATCCCACCCGGCGGAGGCGCTTCGGGTCCGTGATCCCGGCGGAGCGCTGCCGTGGCGCTGCCAACGTCGCTGTGGCTCAGCAACCTGCCAGCCCTGGTGCACGCAGCACATGCAGCGTCGCCGCGCCATGGCTGCGGCTGACCACCGCCTCGAAGCCCGGCAGGTCGAGCGCCTCGTCCAGCGCAGTCTCCGCCACCAGCAGCGCGCCGGGGGCGATCCAACCGGCCGCGTCCAGCCGCGTGACGGCCTTGGGCAGCAGCCCCTGCCCATAGGGCGGGTCTAGGAACACCAACCCGCAGGGAACCCGCGCTCGCGGCGGCCGCGTCGCATCCGCGGCGACCACGGCGGTGCGGGGTTCCTCCTTGCAGGCGGCGATATTGGCGCGCAGCGCGGCCAAAGCAGGGCGGTCGATCTCGAAGAAGGTCACATGGGTGGCGCCGCGCGACAGCGCCTCCAGCCCCAGCGCCCCGGTGCCGGCGAAGGCGTCGAGCACCAGCTGGTCCTGCACCACCGTCCGCCCGCCCCAGGGGGCATGCCACAGCATGTCGAACAGCGCCTGGCGCACGCGCTCGGCGGTCGGGCGGGTCGCCGCCCCCTCAGGGGCGCGCAGCACGCGGCCCCGGTTGCGCCCGGCGATGATCCTCATCGCGGCGCGGCGGCGCCGAAGCCGGCCAGCAGCAGGTCAGTGATGCGGGCAAGCGACGCGGTCGCCGTGGCTTCGTCACCGCTGGTGGCCACGAGGTCGGGATGGTGGAAACGCATGGTCGCTGTCAGCACGGCGCTGGCATCCTCCTCGGGCGCGGCAACGGCGGGAAGCGTCCCATCGGCCCGGCCTTCGGCGAGGATAAGCGCGACCTGGGTCACCAGCCCCTTCACATGCGCGGCAATCACCTCGGGACTTTCCAGGGCGACGCGGTGGAAGCCGGCGAACATCTCCGGGTCCTCCAGCACCTTGCGCCGCTTCATCGCCGCGAGCGCCGCCAGCCAGGCGCGCAGCCGGGCCGGCGGCGGTTCTCTGCCGGCGGCGATGGCGGCGAGCGGCGCCGTGATCGCGGCGAGCCAATCCTCGGCCACCGCCGCACGCAGCGCCTGCTTGCTCGGGAAGTGGCGATAGACATTGCCGTGGCTCATGCCGAGCCGCTTCGCGACGTCGACCACGGTGAGCTTGTCCGGCCCATGCCGCCGCAGCAGCGCCGCGGCGGCATCGAGTATGCGGGTACGGGTATCGACCGCCGAAACGTCCATGAAGCTCCTATGCAGCGGGCGGGCGTTCGCTGTCGAGCATGGCCATCTGCTCGGCGGCGTAGCGGTCGCCGGCCGCCGCGCCAGCGGGGATCGCCGCCTCGAAGGCCGCGATGGCTGCGGCCGGCAGGTCGAGCGCCAGGGTACCGAGCGCCTCGGCCAGCCGATCCGGCCGCCGCGCGCCGACCAGCGGCAGGATATCGGGCCCGCGCGACAGCACCCAGGCGATCGCCGCCTGGGCAGGCGTCGCGCCAAAGTGCGCGGCGGCGGCGGCCAGCGCCTCGGCCAGCGCGGTGTTGCGCGCGAGGTTGTCCCCCGCGAAGCGTGGCGAATGGGCTCGGAAGTCGGCCGCCCCACTGACTTTGCTGCCGCCGATCAGCCCGCGCCCGAGCACGCCATAGGCGGTGATCGGGATGCCATACGTGCGGCAGGCATCGAGCACGCCGCTTGTCTCGATGCTGCGCGACAGCAGCCCGTATTCGATCTGCAGCGCGGCGACCGGGGTGACGGCATGGGCGCGGGCGATGCTCGCCGCCCCTGCCTCGGACAGGCCGAAATGGCGCACCCAGCCGGCGCGGATGAGGTCGCCAATGGCCCCGGCCACCTCCTCGATCGGCACGTCCGCCGGCACCCGGGCCGGCATGTACAGGTCGACATGGTCGGTGCCGAGGCGCTTGAGCGTCATCGCCAGGAAGTTGCGGATCGAAGCCGGCCGGGCATCGAACCCGACGAAGCCACCGGCCGGGTCGCGCAGCGCGCCGAACTTCACCGCGACGAAGGCTTGGTCGCGCCGGCCGGCCAACGCACGGCCCAGCAGCATCTCATTGTGGCCGGAGCCGTAGAAATCCCCGGTATCGACATACGTCACGCCGGCCTCGAGCGCGGCATGGATGGTGGCGAGCGAGGTCGCCTCATCGGCCGGGCCATAGAAATCGCTCATGCCCATGCAGCCGAGGCCGATCGGGAAATGGTCGCGGTCGCCAAGGCGACGGGGGGTGGTGAAGGACATGCGACGGCTCTCCGGTTGGGATGGCCGGAAGCTAGCGCCACATTATCGAACTAACAATATCTGTTTTTTGTCAGTCGGATTTTGTTACCCGCCGCGCGGCTTGTGCCCCTCCCGCCCGCGCACCGGCCGGCGCGGCCCCATCGAGGCATTGCGCGCCCGCGGTGGCCGGCGCGGCCCCTCGGTCGCGGCCTCGTCGAGCAGCGGTGATTGCGCGATCTCGCGCAGCCGCTTCGGCGCATCGAGCCCGAGTTGGTCGCGCAACACCTTGGCGTTGACTTCCTCGACCGCCCCGCGCGGCAGCGCACCAAGCTGGAACGGCCCGTAGGCGGTGCGGATCAGCCGCGTCACCTCCAGCCCGAGATGCGTCATCACCCGGCGCACCTCGCGGTTCTTGCCTTCCTTGATCGACACGGTCAGCCAGGCATTGGTGCCCATCAGCGAATCCAGCCCGGCCTCGATCGGGCCATAGACCACGCCCTCGATGGTGACGCCGCGGATCAGCGCGGCGAGAGCCCGTTCATCCACCCGGCCATGCACCCGCACGCGATACCGCCGCGACCAGCCGTTGGACGGCAACTCCAGCTTGCGCGCCAGCTCGCCGTCATTGGTCAGCAGCAGCAGCCCCTCGCTGGTCAGATCCAGCCTTCCGACCGAGACCAGCCGCGGCAGCCCCGGCGGCAGGCGTTCGAACACCGTCGGGCGGCCTTCCGGGTCGCGATGCGTCGTCACCAGCCCGTCCGGCTTGTTGTAGCGGAACAGCCTGGTCCGCTCGGGTGCCGCGATCGGCTTGCCGTCCACTGTGATGTGGTCGCCTGGCGTGACGAAGGTCGCCGGCGTCTCGACCACCTTGCCACCGTATTTCACGCGGCCCTCCGCGATCATCTTCTCCACGTCGCGGCGCGACGCCACGCCAGCACGCGCCAGCCATTTGGCGATGCGCTCGCCGCGCTTGGGTTCTTCGGCGTCGTCGTCGCTCACCGGCTGGCCTCCACGAAGGCGGTAAAGATCGACGGGTCGCGCGGGTCGATCGCGTATTCCGGATGCCACTGCACGCCGAGGGCGAAGCGATGGCCGGGATGCTCGATGCCCTCCACCACGCCATCGGGCGCCACCGCATTGATCACGCCGCTGCCGGCCGTCGCCACCGCCTGGTGATGCGCCGAATTCACCGCCATGCGTGGGTTGCCGACAATGCGCGCGAGCAGCGTGCCGGCGGTGATCGCCACCTCATGCCCCGGCTCGGTGCGCGGATTGGGCTGTTCATGCGCCAAGGCGCCGGGGACCTCGTCCGGGATGTGCTGGATCAGCGTGCCACCAAAGGCCACCGCCAGAAGCTGCTGCCCGCCGCAGATGCCGAGGACCGGCTTGTCTTTCGCCAGCGCCGCCCGCGTCGCCGCCAGTTCGAAATCCGTCCGCCCCGGCTTCAGCGTGACCTTCGGATGCGGCGCCCCGCCACCCCACAGCGCCGGGTCCACATCGAAGGCGCCGCCGGTCACCAGCAGCCCGTCGATCTCGTCGAGATAGGCCGCCGCCAGCGCCGGCTCATGCGGCAGCGCCACCGGCAACCCGCCGGCCGCGATCACCGCGTCGAAGTAGTTCTGCCGCAGGGCATACCAGGGCAGTTTCGACCAGCCGCCGGCCGGTTCCGAATCCAGGGTGACGCCGATCAGGGGACGGGTGCGCATGGCGCTTGCTAGCCTGTTTTAGCATCGGCGCCAGAGCATTTTCCGATCGAGCCGCACCGGCCCGCTCGACCCCCTGACGGAAGTATCCCGGATGGGTGGCCAATGCCGATTCAGCGCAGGCAGAAGATGCGCCGACGGGTTTCGCAGCGCTGCGGATGCGCCGAGGGCTGGCGCCGCGCCGCGCGGAATGCAAATGATCCTCACATGTCCCGACCCGGCGAACGACGCGGCTATCACCACGGCAATCTGCGCGAAGCGCTGGTCGCCGCCGCCGTCGATCTGATCAGCCAGCATGGCCCTGAAGGCTTCACCGTGGCCGAGGCTGCGCGCCTGGCGGGCGTCTCCCCCGGCGCACCCTACCGCCATTTCCGCGACGCCGAGGCACTGCTCGCCGAGGTTGCCCTGCGCGGCTTCGTCCGCTTCGCCGAGGCGCTCGCCGCCGCCTGGGCCGACGGCAAGCCCGACTCCCTACGTGCCTATGAGGCGCTCGGCCGCGCCTATCTCGCTTTCGCCCGGCGCGAGCCCGCCTACTACGCCGCGATGTTCGAAACCCGCATCGCCCACGACGCGCATCCCGGCCTGCTCGCCGCCTCCGACCGCGCCTTTGGCGTGTTGCGCGACGCCACCGAGGCGCTCGTCGCTCGCCTGCCCGAAGGCCGCCGCCCGCCCGTGCTGATGGTCGCCCTGCATGTCTGGTCGATGTCGCATGGCATCGCCTCGCTGTTCTGCCGGCCCGACCGGTCGCGCCGCAAACTGCCCATGGCGCCGGAGGACCTGCTGGAGGCCGGGCTGCTGATCTACCTGCAAAGCCTTGGCCTCGCTGCCAGCGGCTGAGCTTCGTGCGGCACATCCCCGCACCCCCACGTCAAAAGGTGACACGCCGGAGATGCCGGCCGGCGACCGCACTGGATCTGATGGCGCATGCCCGAACGGGCACCGAGAAATCCGCGGCGCCCACATCGCATTTTCCTTGACCGAACTGGATCCGATCCCCAATGTAAATGTCGCTTGCATTTACATTCCGCAGGCCGAACCCATGAGGAGCACCATGTCCGCCACCGCCTATCCCGACGCCGCCGACTATCCGAGCCGTCGCGAGCGCCGCGAGCGCCGCTGGCGGGACCCCCGCTTCGACGGCGGCCCCTGCGCCAGCTTCAACCCCTGGAACGCCCCCAAGCCGCTGCTCATCGCGGCGATGATCCTCGGCTTCATGCTGTTCTGGCCGATCGGCCTGGCCGTGCTGTTCTTCATGATCGGCAGCGGCCGCATCGGCCGCCGCTGGTCACGCCGCTACGGCATGGGCCCGGGCGGCGGCGCTCCGATGGAAGGCGGCGGCTGGCCGCGCTGGTGCCGCGACGAACAGCCGTCCTCCGGCAACAGCGCCTTCGATGAATACCGCGTCGACACGCTGCGCCGGCTCGAGGAGGAGCAGAAGGACTTCGCCGCCTTCCTCGAACGCCTGCGCTTCGCCAAAGACCGCGCGGAATTCGAGCAGTTCATGACGGACCGCCGCACCCGCCCGCCGGAACCCCCCGCCAAGGGCTGATCCCCACACTCCCCGCCCGGCTGGCCTCCAGCCGGGCGGTTCGCGTTCCAAGGTGCCTTGTCCGAGCGCGTCACGTCACGCGCTCGAGCGAATGCGCCCAGGCACGACCTGCTCCTGGGCGCCTTGCGCTCGACGTCGCTCCCGCGACGCGATCCAACCCATGGTCCAAGCGAGCATCCCCAGGCCCTTGCGTGATTCCACCCCGGCGCGATCTGCTCTACCCCTTCCCCCATGACCCCGATTGAAATCGCCCTCGCCGAAGCCGCCGCCGCCGCCGCGCGCGGCGAAGTCCCGGTCGGCGCCGTGGTCACCGACGCCGCCGGCACCGTCCTCGCCCAGGCCGGCAACGAGGTCGAAGCCCGACGCGACCCCACCGCCCATGCCGAGATCCTGGCGCTACGCGCCGCCGCCGCCCGCCTCGGCTCCCCCCGCCTGCCCGGCTGCACCCTGACCGTCACCCTCGAACCCTGCCCGATGTGCGCCCAGGCGGCCTCCTTCTTCCGGGTGAAGCGCCTCGTCTTCGGCGCCTACGACCCCAAGGGCGGCGGCGTCGAACATGGCGCGCGCATCTTCGCCGCGCCCTCCTGCCACCACGTCCCCGAGGTCATCGGCGGGGTCCGTGAATCCGACTGCGCCGAACTGTTGCGCCAATTCTTCGCAGCCCGGCGTTGACCCTCGGCGCGCGCTTCGTCATTCATCGTCCGGTCAGCACCAAGTGAAGTGAAGCGCCATGCAAGAAGTGAACGGCAGTGACCTGCTCAACGGCAGCGACCACGAATTCGTCGTGAACCTCTACAGTGTCCTGCTGAACCGCTGGCCGGACGAGGACGGCTACCGCCACCACCTCCAGCGGGTCGAGAACCGGCCCGAAATGCGCCGCCAGCTGATCGACGAAATCGCCGGCAGCCCGGAAGGGCGCAATCTCGGCGTCATCGTGCGCTGGCCGGACGCAGCCCCCGCCGCCGCGGCATCGGCCGTCGCGGCCGCGCTGCCCGCCGCTGCCGCGCCAGGCGACCTCGCCAGCACCCTCGCGCAACTGTGCCAGGGCCTCGCGACCATGGAGGCCGCCGTGCTGATCGAAACCCAGCGGCTGCTGGCGGAGACCCTCGCCACCGTGGCCGCGCATCAGGCGGCACAGCTGGAAGCGCGCATCGCACGGCTCGAAGGACGGCAGGGCTGAGCAGACAAGCGGCAGGTCGGGGAGAGGCGCCGGCCCTCGAGCATCCCGCCGGAAGCTCAGTTTGGGCATGCACTGAAGGCCGAGGGGCGCTGCCCATCGAGCACCCTGGCAGGAAACAAGGGTTACCGCACCTTCGTGCGATCTCTGCGAAATCGACGCGCACGGTCTGAAGTGGCGTGGTGCCGACGGCCCCGAGGCCGAGATCCGGATTGAGCGAAGTATTGCCACTCAACGCCCCGAGCCATCACAGCGGCGTCTTCGGCCCAGCGCCTCCTGGGCACTGACACCTGAAGCAGATACCAATCGGGCAAATTCACCTGATCGGCCATGGATGCTCGCGAAAGCAGGACGCTTGAGCGATTGCCGTGCGCCAGTACGAACCCAACCGCCCCTGGCGCCAGATGCCTGAGCAGGATCATCCCCAAGCTCCGACATCGCGCCCGGCGCGCGTGCCACCGCGCCAGTCGGCCCGTCCCGGCCGGCGCCAACAAGGGGATTTCCAAATGACACTGTCATCTGGTGGGGTGGTTTGGAGGGGCGACGCCCCTGCATCTCTCGCCACCGCAGCCCGAACAAACGCCTGAACCGAAGGCGGCCCCCGCCCGCCGTTCAATTCGTTCGCGACGGCTCCGCCCCGGCCCGTCCGACATGCGGCCCGGCATTCGCCAGCGCCCCGGCGCGCTGCGCGTCCTCGATGGTGCGGTAGAAGGTGTAAGATAGCGTGATCGTCGTGACGTCGCGCGTATTCGGGTCCTCGGCGATGCGCGGGTCAACCCAGAAGGAGACCGGCATATCTGCCCGCTGCCCCGGCGCCAGCGTCTGCTCGTCGAAGCAGAAGCACGCCACCTTGTGGAAATAGCGCCCCACCTTCTCCGGCGTCACGTTGTACACAGAGATGCCGGTTACCGGCGTCGCCGCCTGATTGGTGGCGGTATAGAAGGCGAAGCCCTCCTCCCCCAGCCGCACCGTCATGGCGGCCTGCTCGGGCCGGAAATTCCATGGCAGGCTGCGATCGGTCTGGGCGGAGAACCGCACGCGAATGGTCCGCTCCGTGGCCCCTGGCGCGGCCGTCCCGGTCTGCACCGTGCCGTTGTATCCGGTCACGCGGCAGAACAGGCCATAGAGCGGCACCGCAGCGAATGACAGGCCAAGCATCCCCACCCCGACCGAGGCAACGATCATGCCCGCCCGCTTGTTGCGGCGCTTCGTCGCCGCGGCCTGTGTCTCGTCCATATCGCTCATCTGCGCCTGGGTCGGGGGCTTGGCAAGGTTGCGCCTCAGCCGCGCAGCAGCCGCGCCATGCCGATGAAATAGAACAGGATGGCAAGACTCACGAGCACCAGCCCGATGGCGATGTTGCGCCCACGCCGGCGCTTCTCGAACAGCGCGCGTTCATCGGGCGTCATGCGCCGAACACCAGGTGGTCGACCGCGAGCGCCGCGAACAGGACGAACAGATAGTACAGCGAGAACCGGAAACAGGCCCGCGCCGGCGCGTCTCGCGTCAGGCTGCGGCCGGTGTCATCCTGCCGATCGCGCAGCACGGCGACGGCATGGCGGACGAACATCGCGCCAAGCACCGCGGCCACCACGGCATAGGCCGGGCCGGAAAAGCCCACCAGCCAGGGCAGCAGGCCGATCGGCGCAAGCAACACCGCATAGATCACGATCTGCCGCCGCGTCTCCCGCGCCCCGGCGGTGACCGGCAGCATGGGCACGCCAGCCCGCGCGTAGTCGTCATGCGCCCATAGGGCGAGCGACCAGAAATGCGGCGGCGTCCAGAAGAAGATGATGGCGAACAGGATGATCGGCACCAGCGTCACATCGCCGGTCACCGCCGCCCAGCCGATGAGCGGCGGGAAGGCGCCGGCGGCACCGCCGATGACGATGTTCTGCGGCGTCCGCCGCTTCAGCCACATCGTGTAGACGAAGACGTAGAAGGCGATCGACAGCGCCAGCACGAAGGCGGCCGCGATGTTGGTGGCCATCCACATGACTGTGACGGAAGCAACCGAAAGCCAGATGCCAAAGGCGAGCGCCGAAGCCGGCGCGATCCGCCCGGCCGGGATCGGCCGCTTCGACGTGCGGCGCATCACCGCATCGATGTCGCGATCATACCACATGTTGATCGCCCCGGCCGCACCGGCGGCCACGGCGATGCACAGGATGGCCGTCGCCGCCAGCACCGGATGCATGGCGCCGACGCCCGGGGCGACCAGCATGCCGACCAGGCCCGAGAAGACGACGAGCGACATGACCCGCGGCTTCAACAGCGCGATCCAGTCACCCACCTCTGACATGTCGTAGGAAGCAGGAAGGGGGGCACTGCCCCCCTGTCCCGGTTCCATGGCGGCGTCGCTCATGGTCACTCCGTCTCGCAGCTTTCCTTAGTGGATGCGCGGCAACTCGTCGAATGTGTGGAACGGCGGCGGCGAGGAAACCTGCCACTCGAGCGTCGTCGCACCAGGCCCCCAATAATTGTCGGCCACCTTCTCCTTCGAGCGGAAAGTCAGGAAGACGACGTAGAGGAACAGCAGCAGCGAGGCGGCCGAGATGTAGGACCCGATCGAGGCCAGCAGGTTCCAGCCCCACAGCGCTTCCGGGTAGTCCGGGTAGCGGCGCGGCATGCCCTGGTTGCCCGAGAAATGCATCGGGAAGAAGGTCAGGTTCACGCCGGCGAAGGTCACCCAGAAATGCACCTTGCCCCAGAATTCCGGGTACTGGTGGCCGCTCATCTTGCCGATCCAGTAGTAGAAGCCGGCATAGATGCTGAACACCGCGCCGAGCGACAGCACGTAGTGGAAGTGCGCCACCACGTAGTAGGTGTTGTGCAGCACCTGGGTGATGCCGGCATTGGCCAGCACGACGCCCGTCACGCCACCCACGGTGAACAGGAAGATGAAGCCGATCGCGAACAGCATCGGCGTCTTCAGCTCGATCGACCCACCCCACATGGTGGCGATCCAGGAGAAGATCTTGATACCCGTCGGCACCGCGATCACCAGCGTCGCCGCCATGAAGTAGGCGCGGGTATCGACGTCGATGCCCGACTGGAACATGTGGTGCGCCCACACGATGAAGCCGACGAAGCCGATCGCGACCATGGCGTAGGCCATGCCGAGGTAGCCGAACACCGGCTTGCGGCTGAAGGTCGAGATGATGTGGCTGATGATGCCGAAGCCCGGCAGGATCATGATGTAGACTTCGGGATGGCCGAAGAACCAGAACAGATGCTGGAACAGCACCGGGTCGCCGCCGCCCTCGGGCTTGAAGAAGGCCGTGCCGAAGTTGCGGTCCGTAATCAGCATGGTGATCGCACCCGCCAGCACTGGCACGGCCAGCAGCAGCAGGAAGGCGGTGACCAGCATCGACCACACGAACAGCGGCATCTTGTGCAGGGTCATGCCCGGCGCGCGCATGTTCAGGATGGTGGTGATGAAGTTGGCCGCGCCCATGATCGACGACGCACCCGCCAGGTGCAGCGCAAACAGCGCCATGTCCATCGCCATACCCGGATGGTACTGGTTCGACGACAGCGGCGGATAGATCGTCCAGCCCGCGCCCGCACCCTCGCCGATGAAGGCGGAGGACAGCAGCAGCAGGAAGGCCGGCACCAGCAGCCAGAAGCTGATGTTGTTCATGCGCGGGAAGGCCATGTCCGGCGCGCCGATCATGATCGGCACGAACCAGTTGCCGAAGCCGCCGATCAGCGCCGGCATGACCACGAAGAACACCATGATCAGGCCATGGGCCGAAACCAGCGTGTTCCACACCTGGCCGTCGGCGAAGATCTGCATCCCCGGCTGCTGCAGCTCGATGCGCATCAGCACCGACATGCCGACGCCGATGAGCGCCGCGATCACCGAGAAGATGATGTAGAGCGTCCCGATGTCCTTGTGGTTCGTCGAGAACAGCCAGCGGGACACGAAGCCCGGCTGGTGACCGTGGTGGTCGTCGTGATGCGCGTCGGTTGCGGTGGCCATCGTTCTTCCTCCGGGTCGCGCCTTAGCGGCGCGCCTCCGCGATCTGCACAGTGTCGGTGGGTGCGGGGGTGGCGGTGCTCACCGCCGGCGCGGCAGGCTCGTCGGCGCGGGCGAAGCGCGTGCGCGCCTCGGCGACCCACTTGTCGAAATCCTCGCGGCTGACGGCGCGGACCGCGATCGGCATGAACCAATGGTTGGTCCCGCAGATCTGGTTGCACTGACCGTAGAAGACGCCTTCGTGATCGGCGCGCATCCAGGTCTCGATCGTGCGGCCCGGGATCGAGTAGCGCTGCACGCCCAGCGCCGGCACGAAGAAGGAATGGATCACGTCATAGCCCTGCGTTACCACGCGGACATTGGCGCCGATCGGGATCACCAGCTCATTGTCGACCGCGAGGCGGTACAGGTGGCGGCGCTCCGGCGGCAGCTGGTCTTCCGGAATCGGGTAGCTGTCGAAGGCGAAGTTGCCGTTGTCCGGATAGGCATAGTGCCAATACCACTGCCGGCCCTGCACGTTGATCGTGATGTCGGCGTCCGGCGTGCGGTCTTCGAAATAGATCAGCCGGAAGGACGGGATGGCGATGACCAGCAGGATCACCACCGGCACCACCGTCCAGGCCACTTCCAGCATCGTGTGATGGCTGGTGGTGGACGGCACCGGGTTCACCGAGGCGCGGAACCGCCACATGCACCAGGCCAGCAGCCCGGCCACGAAAATGGTGATCACCACGATGATGGCGAAGACCAGGTCGTTGAAGTGGTGGATGGCTTCCTTAATCGGGCCGCCCGCCTGCTGCAGGCCCATGCCCCAGGCGTGGGGCGCCCCCACCATGCCCTCGGCCATGGCCGGCGTTGCCGCCGCCGCTGCCACCAGGCCGCCGATCGCCGCCCCGAGGCGCTTCCAGTCGCTCAACCGCATCACCATTCCCCGTGCGCGTCGCCGCATCAGCTTTGCCCGTGCGCGTTGCCGCGCAACCCCAAGAATTCCTACGCCTCACTCTCGCCAGCCGAAAGACGGACAACAGCGACACGTGCGCCACCGGTCCCGAGACCCGGCGCCGCGGGCGGACCATAGTCGCGGCACCCCGCACCGCACAAGTGATCACGCCTCCCGGAGACGCAATCCTGCGCAAGCGGAACATTGTCTTGAATCATCGCCATCGGCGGCACGTCCACGCGTTCAGCCCGCGCGGCGGGAGCATGGTCACGCGATGCTGTCACACCGGCCGTCAGGACGAGGCCGGACACCACCTACGGCGCCGCCTCACTCCGCCGCGAGGGCCTGCGGCAGCGCCGCCGGATTGCGCATCTGCACCAGCGTGAAGATGCCGGCCGGCGGGCAGGGCTCGATGCTCTCGACCATCGTCGTCGAGGGTTCGAACAATTCGCACAGCGCAAAGTCCGGATGCCAGCCGAGTCGGCGCGCGAGCGGCGCCATGGCGCGCTCGACCCACCAGCGCGGCCCGCCCTCGGCGGCGAAATGATTGACGAACAGCAGATGCCCGCCCGGCCGCACCACGCGCGACATCTCGGCGAACAGCTTCTTCGCATCCGGCACGACCGAGGCGGTGAACATCGCTACCGCGATGTCAAAGGCGCCGTCCCCGAAGGCCATGCGCTCGGCATCCATCTCGACCAGGCCACGGACATTGGCCAGCCCTTCGGCCGCCACCCGTTCCTGCGCCTTCTGCAGCATCTCGCGCGACAGATCGATGCCGACGACCTGCAGGTCCCGCCGGTACAGCGGCAAGGCAAGCCCGGTGCCGACGCCGACTTCCAGCACACGCGCGCCCGACAGGCGGTTCACCGCCGCCACCGCGCGCCGGCGACCGAACCCGGACACCCCGCCAAACACCGTGTCGTAGAAGCCCGCCCAGCGGCGATAGGCGTCCCGTACGCTGGCAGCATCAAGCGCCGCGCGCGCGTGGCCGCGTTCTCCGGCCCCTTTGGCCAATCCGATGTCCGCCATCGATCCCCTCACGCCCGCGCTCCGAGCGCCGGTGCCGCACCGTCCCGACGGGCCCGCGGTCCGCCGAAACCATGCAAGCGATGCGCTGCTTCGCTAAACCAGCGGGGCCCACGGTGCAAGCTTCGCCTGATTCGACCCATCCCAATGCGGGCTGCAGTCATGCTGCGAACACAGGACTGCCGCGCCATCCCCGCCGACTCGGCGGGGCAGGATGCCGCCCCGTCGGTCAGCCGCCGCGCCGCCGGTCGGGCAGCGCCACCAGGATCCCGCCCACCGCCACGATCGCCATGCCAAGCAGGGTGAGCAGGTCCGGCACGTCCCCGAAAACCAGGGCGCCGGCGATCACCGCCCAGATGATCTGGGTATAGGACATAGGCGCGAGCAGGCTGGCCGGCGCGCGGGCGAAGGCCATCACCAGCAACCCGTGCCCCGCGCCACCCAGGATGCCGAGCAACGCCAACGCCCCCCACCCCTCGACCGAAGGCCAGGCCCAGGCAAAGGGCGTGGTCGCCGACATCACGAAGGAGGCCGCCAGGCTGGTGTGGAAAATGGTGGTGCGCGGGTCGTCGAGCCCGGCCAGCCGCCGTGTCAGGATCTGATAGACGGCGAACAGCGCGGCGGTGCCGAGCGGCAGCACCATGGCCCAATGCACCGGCGCGGTGCCGAACAGGAAGGATGGGCGCAGTAACACGACGACGCCCAGCAGTCCGATCCCGACCCCGGCCCATCGCCGCCATCCGACACTCTCCTTCAGGACGATCGCCGCCAGGGTGATCGTGAACAGCGGCGAGGCAAAGCCGACCGCCGTGGCATCCGCCAGTGGGATGTATACGAGCGCATTGGTGAACAGCAGGTTGCAGCCGGCCAAGGTGAGGCTGCGCAATGTCTGCCAGCCGGGGGCGCGGCTGCGCCAGGGGAAGTGACCGGTAGCCAGCCGCAGGGCGATGGCCACGGTGATGAAGCCGAACAGGAACCGCGCCCACATCACCTGCGCCACAGGGAATCCCGCGGTCAGGAGTTTGGTGAGCGTATCCATCATGACGAAGGTCGCCAGCGCCGCGAGTTGCAGCGCCACCCCGGCCAGGCGTGATTGCATGTTGCGCCCAGCATTGCCGCAATGCAGCGAGGACGGAAGTCACCGTGACGCGCATCCGCAGCGCGCGTGACGCACGGCACCACCCATCCCCCACCCGAGGCGCATGCCTCGGGCAATGCGCGGCCGCGCGCGACCCACCGGCCGCCGCCAACGCACCCTCCCCGCGCGAAGCCACGCCGCGCGAATGCGCGGCACGCGGCGTCTGAGGATCCAACAAAAGACGGCCCGAGGCGCATGCCTCGGGCCGTGAGCGCAAAGCGCGACCGGGCGCGACCACCAATCGCCGCCGGCACACCCTACTCAGCGCGAAGGCCAGGGCCGCGAATGCGGCCCGCCCGCCGTCTGAGAGCCGAAAAAACTACGCCGCGTCTTCGCGACGATCCCGCGGCTTCACATAGGCAAGCGCCGCATGCTCGGTGCAATAGGGCTTGCCAGCCATCGGCTCGCCGCCGCAAAAGCTGAAGCCACTGGTCCCCGGCTCGCCGATCGGCCAGCAGCAGCT
This sequence comes from Neoroseomonas lacus, assembly GCF_014644535.1. GTDB lineage: Bacteria > Pseudomonadota > Alphaproteobacteria > Acetobacterales > Acetobacteraceae > Neoroseomonas > Neoroseomonas lacus. The sequence goes on along the minus strand of NZ_BMKW01000018.1, from coordinate 60,048 downwards.
GCGCGACCCGAAGCGGGGCCGCGCCGCCGGAAAGGCCCGCACCACCGGGGCTGCCGGCACGGCGGCCACCACCGGCGCCACCGCAACCGGCGCCGCCCGCAGCATCGGCGGCGGCAGCTGGCGCGCGACGGGCATCGGCCGCGGCGCCCGCGGCACCGGCGCCGGGCGCGGCACCGCATCGCGGCGGATCGGGCTTGGACGCGCCGGCAAGTTCAGCCGGTGCGCCTTGCCCACCACCGCATTCTTCGAGATGCCCATTCGGCGTCCGATCTCGGCCGTCGAATGCCCCTCGGCCCACAACGCCTTCAGGCGCTCGATCGCTTCCGCGGTCCAATCCATCGCAAGCGTCCCCCTACATCCCCTAGACACAAGATACGGTAGGGCGAACCGTGGTCGACATACAAGTTCTGCGATGCACCGAGCACGCAATTTCCTGTGGACAAGCCGGGCACGGCAGCGTGATTGTCCCAAATTAAAACTTGCAACTTGCAAGGGTTGCAATCTGCAAGTTTTTGCCCTCCGATACGCCACCACCACCGGACACCCCCATGCGACCCACCGATTTCGGCGCCATGCGATGCCCCGTCGCCCGCGCCATGGCCGTGCTCGGCGAACGCTGGACCATGCTGATCCTGCGGGAGGCCTTCACCGGCACCACCCGCTTCGACGCCTTCGCCGCCAATCTCGGCATTGCCCCCAACATCCTCTCGACGCGCCTGGGCCACCTGACCGGCCACGGCCTGCTCGAGCGCGTCCCCGAAGGCGGCCGCCACGCCTACCGCCTAACTGACCGCGGCCGCGATGCCTTCACCCTCTATCTCGCCATCCGCGACTGGGGTGCGCGGCATTTCTCCGGCCCCGAGGGCCCGCCCACCCTGATGGTCGACATCGTCACCGGCGAGCCGGTCCGCGCCCCCACCCCTCGCCGCGCCGACGGCACGCCGATCGGCCCGGACGACGTCCGCATCCTGCCCGGCCCGGGCGCCAACAACGCCACCCGCCGCCGCTTCGGCACCCCCACCGAGCGCCCCTTCGGCACCCCCATCGAGACAACCCCCCATGAATGACGCCGCCGGCTTCGAGCCCCCGCCACCCACCACGCGGGACCGGCTGCGCCGCATCTTCGCCCTCGCCGCCCCCACCACCCTGCTCGCTGCGACGCAAGTCGCCGCGCTGCTCGTCGAACCGTGGCTCGCCGCGCGCCAGGGCACGCTGGCCCTGGCCGGCTGGGCGCTGGTGCTGCCCTTCGCCCTGCTGCTCGGCCAGATGACGGCGGGTGCGATGGGCGGCGGCGTGGTCTCGGCCATCGCCCGCGCCCTCGGCGCCAACAAACGCGACGAAGCCGCCGCGCTGGCCACCCACGCCCTGGTCATCGCCTGCGGCGGCGCGGCGCTCTTCGCCATCCCGCTCGCCCTCTTCCCGCACAGCCTGCTCGGCCTGATCGGCGGCCACGACACCGCCGAGGCCGCCGCCGCCTATTCCGCCTGGCTGTTCGGCGCCGGCGCATTGCCGACCTGGCTGGCCAACACCTTCGCCTCCATCCTGCGCGGCGGCGGCCGGCACGCGCTCGCGGCCCGCGGCATCATCGGCGCGTGGATCGTCTATCCGCCCCTTGCCTGGGCGCTGATGGAACCGGCCGGGATGGGCCTCGCCGGCGCCGGCCTCGCCTTTGCCCTCGCCATGACCGGCGCCGCGCTGATCATGGCCGTCGTGGTGATGTCCGGCGGCGCCGGCTTCACCCCCTCCCTGCGCACGCCCCTGCGCAAGGTGTTCTTCCACCGCATCCTCGCCGTCGGCTTGGTCGCCTGCGTCATGGCGACCATCGCCAACCTCGCCACCATCCTGGTCACCGCCCGCATCGCCGGCCACGGCGCGGCGGCGGTGGCCGGCTACGGCATCTCGGCGCGCATGGAATTCCTGATGATCCCGCTCGCCTTCGGCGTCGGCTCCGCCCTCACCGCCCTCGTCGGCCGTGCGGTAGGCGCCGGGGACTGGCCCGAAGCCCGCCGCATCGCCTGGACCGGCGGCGGTCTCGCCCTGGTCGTGACCGGCGCCATCGCCATCCCGGTCGCGATCTTTCCCGCCGCCACCGCCGCCGCCTTCACCACCGACCCGGCGGTGCGCGCCATCGCCACCGAGGCCCTGTCCATCATCGCCTGGGCCATGCCTGGCTTCGGCATCGGCATGGCGTTCTACTTCGCCGCCATGGGGGCGGGCCGCATGGCCTTCCCGGTCGCCGCGGGGCTGTCGCGTATCGCTCTCGCGGTCGGTGGCGGGTGGGTGCTGTCGGACCTGCTGGGTTACGGGCTGCCAGGGCAGTTCCTGGCGGTGGCGCTCGGCATCACGGCCTATGGCGCGATCTGCGCGCTGGCGGTGCGGCCGGGGGTTTGGGGGCGGCGGTGATGGCGCCTCGGAGAGGGGCGTCGCCCCTCTCCGAACCTCACCCCACCAAAGGCCTAAGGGCCTCTGGACACCAATACCTGGCGCCGGGCCCACCAACCGCGCTTCGGGCACAAAAGCATATCCGGGCACCCAGACTCACAACGGCGCCTCGCGCCGATAGACGGCATTCCAAAGTGCATTGCACTTTGGCGGGGTGGTTTGGAGGGGCGGCGCCCCTCCATTCTTTCCAAGGGGATCGTCGGCATAAGGGCCTCCAGGCACCAATGCCTGTACCGGGCCGGCCGGGCGGAACGCGCCAGGAAGCCCACCCAAGGCGCGGCCTTCTGAAAGGCTGTTACGCGATGTCGCGCATGGCCGCGACAATCCGCGCGACGCTCTCGGCAGGGGAAAGCAGCGCGGTATCAAGCACCAGATGCTCGCGGTCCCAGGCATCATAGCGACGCGCTTCAACCTGCCGCCAATTCGGCAGCGTCAGCCCCTCGACACTGGACGCCCTGCTTTCAACCCGGCGCCGGTGTTCCGCCCTGTCTGAACAGATGACCTCCACCTCGAGAAAGCCGACGCCTGCCCGTTCCGCGATAGCCCTGTAATCATCGCGCGTGATGCGGATGGGATTGACCGAATCCGCGATGACAATGCGGCCAAGGCCGAGATTGTCAGCCGCGACCCGATAGGCCGCCAGATACCCGGCAGGGCCCATCTCGGCACCGGGCGCCATCATGCCGGAGGCCCGAATGGCCTGCTCGATCGAATCGATGCGCAGATAGACCGCGCCAACCTCACGAGCCAGTTGCTGCGCAATGGTGCTCTTGCCCGCACCCGGCAGGCCCGCGAAAATCACGAACATCAGGATCCGCCCCTTCCCTGGCGCAACAGAGGCGGTCGGCCCGCATCCACACCGTCAATATCGAGGACCCGCCTTGCATCCCCATCTCACGCATGAGGCAAGGCCAGGAATTCGCGCTGGAACTCAAGTGATGTTCCTGCTCTGTTCTATAGAATCCGAGCAGATGCGCGCCCATAGCGCGCGGGTGGCTTAAAATTCGAAAAGTCTAAAATCTTAAAGTTCCTGTTTCCAAAGGCTTGGCCCTTGGCCGGTAGGTGCGGGAGGGGCAAAGCCCTCCCGCATCGCCTCACCGCTCAACGCACATCGCAACGCCCATGCCGCCGCCGATGCACAGCGTCGCGAGGCCCTTCTTGGCGTCGCGCTTCTGCATCTCGAACAGCAGGGTGGTCAGCACGCGCGCGCCCGAGGCACCGATCGGGTGGCCGAGCGCGATCGCCCCGCCATTCACATTGACCTTCGACGTATCCCAGCCGAGGTCCTTGTTCACCGCCAGCGCCTGCGCCGCGAAGGCCTCATTCGCCTCGATGAGGTCGAGGTCCTCATGCTTCCAGCCCGCCTTGGCCAGCGCCTTGCGCGAGGCCGGGATCGGCCCGGTCCCCATGATCGACGGGTCAACGCCCGCGGTCGCCCAGGAGACGATGCGCGCCATCGGCGTGATGCCGCGCTTCGCGGCCTCGGCGGCGGACATCACCACCAGCGCGGCGGCGCCGTCATTGATGCCCGAGGCATTGCCCGCCGTCACCGTACCGTCCTTCGAGAAGGCGGCGCGCAGCTTGGCGAGGATTTCCATGGAGGTGTCGGGCTTCGGATACTCATCATCCGAGACCACCACATCGCCCTTGCGGCCCTTGATGGTGATGGGCGTGATCTCGTCCTTGAAGCGGCCGGACTTCATCGCCTCGCCGGCCTTGCGCTGGCTGTTGAAGGCGAATTCGTCCTGCTGGTCGCGGGTGATCTGGAACTTCTGCGCCACGTTCTCGGCGGTGTTGCCCATGTGATAGCCGTGGAAGGCGTCCATCAGCCCGTCGCGCAGCATGGTGTCGATCAGCGCGAGGTCGCCCATCTTCTGCCCGCCGCGCAGCTGCTGGGCGTGCGGCGCCTGGGTCATGCTCTCCTGCCCGCCGGCGATCATGATCTTCGCGTCGCCCGAGGCGATCTGCTGCGCGGCCAGCGCAACCGCGCGGAGCCCCGACCCGCACAGCTGATTGATCCCGAAGGCCGTGTGCTCGACCGGGATGCCGGCGTTGACGGAGGCCTGGCGGGCCGGGTTCTGGCCCGAGCCGGCGGCGAGGATCTGGCCGAGGATCACCTCGTCCACATCGCCGCCCTCGATCCCGGCGCGTTCCATCGCCGCCTTGATCGCGGCGGTGCCGAGGACATGGGCGGGCAGCGAGGCGAAGGCCCCATTGAAGGAACCGACCGGCGTGCGGGCGGCCGAGGCGATGACGATTTCAGTCATGACTGGATAATCTCCCTTGGGGCGTTGCCGCGAAGATGCTCCTCGGCGCGCGGTGCTTCAAGCGGCGTCGCGGCGCCGCATCGCCGCCCGCCGGCAACCGCGCCCTGCCCGCCGCCGCGTCACGGCAGGCCGCCCAGCCAGGCGGCGAACGGCTGCCACAGCGCCCGCTCCGCGCCGGCGCCGGCGACCATGCCGATATGCCCGCCCGCGGCGATGTGCACGCTGCCCTGCCGCAACCGCGCCGCGGCCGCCATGGCCGAAGCCGGCGGCACGATGCGGTCGCGTTCTGGGATGCCGGCGAAGGCCGGCCCCTCCCAGGCGGCGGGGTCGATTACTTGGCCGGCGATGCGCCAGGCCAGCCGGCCCGGCTCATTGCGCCCATACCAGCCGGCCATGCATTGCCGCGCCACCGGGGCCGGCAGCGGCACGCCGTCATTGAGCCAATCCTCCAGCGCGACGAACAGCGCGGCGCGCTCGCTCTCCGGGGTGAGCCGGGCAAAGGCGCGGAATTTCTGCGCGATACCAAAGGGGTCGAGCATGGCGAACAGCGACTGGATGGCATCGACCGGCAACGCGCCGGTGGGTTCCATCAGCACCTCGAGCCCCGGCACCAGCCCCGCGGCGGTCCTCGCCCGGCGCGGCCCGTCCGGCCCGGCATGGAAGTCCCAGGGCGTGGCCAGCAACGCCAGCGCCCGCACCCGATCCGGCCGACGCAGCGCGGCGGCGAGTGCCAGCAGCCCGCCCATGCAATAGCCCGCCAGCACCACCGGCCCCGGCGCCGCCATCAGCGCGCGTTCGAGCCGCCCGGCAACATAGTCGGTCAGAGTAAAGAGCCGCTCCGCCTCGCCCGGCCAGCCCCAGTCGAGCAACAGAATGCGGAACCCCTGCCCTGGCAGCCAGCGCATCAACGACCGCTCCGGCGTGAGATCCAGCACATAGGCGCGATTGACCAGGGAGGGCACGAACAGCACCGCCGGCCCGTCCCCGCCGAAATCGAGCAGGCGGGACCCGCCCTCGCTCCAGATCGCCGGGGGGTCGGCCATCTCGCGCGTCCAGGGGTGGCGGCGATAGGCGGCGAGGCCGGCAATCATCGCCCGGTCGGCCCGGGCGAGGCGCATCAGCACAGCGGCCGAGAAGGCCTCAGGCGGGTGGCCGCTTGCCGCGAGGGCGCCGAGGATCCGGTCCTTTTCCTGGCGTCCCGCCTTCGAGATCGGCCAGGCGGCGTTCGAGTTCGGCCAGGCGTTTGGCCATGGCATCGTCGGCAGGTTGGTCGCCGCCGCCATGGCGCGCATGCCCGCGAGGCTCAGATGCAGCGGCAGCGGGCGCGGTCCACGGCGGCGCAACGGGCCGGTCATGGATGCCGTCCGGCCGGTGGCGCGGCGCCATGGCGGCGGCCGCGCGCATCCATGCCGCCCCGAGCGCTGCCCAGGCGGCCCATTGCTCGGCCAGTTCCGGATCGGCCGCCAGTCCGGCAATCTCGCTTTGCCACAGGGCGATCCAGTCCTCCGCGAGGCCGTCGATATCCTCAGGGGGTTCCATGGGGTGGTGGTCTTCCTCGCGCGGCGGACCATAGCCGCACCGGGGCGGAGAAGGAACGCACGGAATTTGCTGCTTTCGCTGCACCGCAATCCGCGTGCTAGGCTCGCGCCTGAACGAAGCAATAGAGTGAGGCGGGATGTCCATGTCCGGTAGTGCAGCCTCGGGCAGCGCGCAAGCGAGCGACACGGCGGCCCCGCCCGTCGTGGTGAAGAAGTATGCCAATCGGCGGCTCTACAACACCGAGGCTTCGACCTACGTCACGCTCGACGACCTGGCCAAGATGGTGCGCAACGGGCGCGACTTCGTGGTCTATGACGCGAAATCGGGCGATGACATCACCCGCTCGGTGCTCACCCAGATCATCGTCGAGGAAGAAAGCAAGGGCGGGCAGAACTTGCTGCCGACCGCCTTCCTGCGACAGCTCATTGGCTATTATGGCGACAACCTGCAGGGGCTGGTGCCGCGCTACCTTGAATTCGCCATGGCATCCTTCGGGCGGCAGCAGGACCAGATGCGCCGCACCATGGAGCATTCCATCGGCGGCTTCATGCCCTTTCCGAACATCGATGAACTGGGCAAGCAGAACATGGCGATGATGGAACGCGCCATGAGCCTGTTCGTCCCCTTCGGCCGGCGCGAGGAAACCCCCGCCGAGGTCGATACGCTGAAGGCGGAAGTCGAGGCACTTCGTCGCGAACTCGCGAGCCTGAAGGGCCCCAAGCCGGGCGGGTGAGGTTCGCATCACGACAGCGCGATGCGCCTGTAGGTAGATAAGTTACCTTGCTGCCACGCCAGTTTCGCGCTAAAGTATTAATGTGGCCAAGATGACGAACCCTTCCCCCTCAGCCGAAATCGAAATTGGCATCGACGATGCCTCGACGCAGCGCGCGGGCATCGTCGATCATCACGTTGGCGCACGAATTCGTGAGCGACGGACGATGCTCGGGCTGTCTCAGCAGCAGCTCGCGAAGATGATCGGGGTGACGTACCAGCAGGCGCACAAGTACGAGCGCGGCCTGAACAGGATCTCCGCTGGGCGCCTGTTCGAGATCGCCCAGGTGCTCAACGTGCCGGTTTCCTACTTCTTCGAAGGGCTGCAGCCCGGAACCGAGGCGCAGCCCGTCTCGTCCCGCCAGCGCATGTTCCTCGAACTGGCCCGCAATTTCGCCCTGATCGACAACGACAAGCACCAGGAAGCGCTGAGCCAGATGGCCCGCGCGCTGGCCGCGCAGTCCCAGTCCCATCAGCGCGACCGCGAAGACTGACGGCAGCACGATCCGCACAAATTTGGTGCAGATCGCAGAATCTTCGCATATCCAGGCGCCTTTTAACGCCTGACTGCCCACAACATCATCAGCCCTGTCTAGGGTGCGCCGCAGCAACCTGTTTGCAGCGGAGACCTTGATGCATTCCTCACTCAGCCGCCGGCATCTCTTTGGCGGCGGCGCGGCCCTCGGCTTGGCCGCCGTATTGCCCTACGACCTCGCCCAGGCGCAGACCCCAAGCGGCAACCTGCGGGTCGGCATGACCGCCTCCGCCGTCCCGCTGCCCAATGGCATGCCCGACCAGGGCGCCGAGGGGCACCGCTTCATGGGCATCACCATCTACGACCATCTGGTGACCTGGGATCTGTCGATCTCCGATCGGCCGGCCCCGTTGCGCCCGGGCCTCGCCACCGCCTGGCGCGTCGACCCAGCCAACCCGAAGCGCTGGATCTTCACCATCCGCGAAGGCGTGAAGTTCCATGACGGCAAGATCCTCACCGCCGAGGACGTCGTCTTCTCCTACAACCGGGCTTTCAAGAACGACGCGCCGGAATTCGACCCGCGCGGCTCCGCCCAGGTGCGCGGCCGCATGCCGACCCTGGTGAACTGGTACGCCGAAGGCCCCAACACCTTCATCGTCGAGACCCGCACGGTCGACAGCTTGGTCCCCTACGGCGCGACCTGGACCGGCATCACCCACCGCGCCGCCTGGGAAGCCGCCGGGCGCGACAACGACAAGTTCCTCCAGCAGCCGGTCGGCACCGGCCCCTTCAAGCTGGAATCCTTCAACATCCGCGAACGCGCCATCCTCACCCGCAACGCCGACTATTGGGATGCCCCACGCGTGCCGAAGGTCGCGCGCGTCACCCTGCTGCCGCTGCCCGAGGCCAATACCCGCGTCGCCGCGCTGCGCTCGAACCAGGTCGATTTCATCGAGGCACCGCCGCCCGACGCCATCCCGTCGCTGCGCCAGGCCGGCTTCAACATCGTGATGAACCAGTACGGCCATAACTGGACCTGGCACTTCAACAGGAAGGAAGGCTCCCCCTGGAATGACGTGCGGGTGCGCCGCGGCGCGAACCTCGCCATCGACCGTGCCGGCATGAAGGAAATGCTGGGCGGCACCATGGCGGAAGGTGGCGGACTCGTGCCCGTGGGCGGCCCGTGGAACCCGGTGCGCAGCCCGCGCCTGACCTATGACCAGGCCGCGGCCAAACGGCTGCTGACAGAAGCCGGCATCACGCCGCGCACACCGCTGCGCACCAAGGTCGCCATCTCCTCCTCCGGCTCCGGCCAGATGCAGGTGCTGGCGATGAACGAAGCGCTGCAGCAGCAGCTCAAGGAAGTCGGCATCGAGGTCACCTTCGAGGTGTTCGACTGGAACTCGCTGCTCGGCACCTGGCGCGAGGGGGCCGGCGCGGCATCCGCGCGCGGCTGTGACGCGATCAACGTGTCCTACACGGCGCTCGACCCCTATACGGCGATCGTCCGCCTGGTGAAGTCGGACCTCGCACCGCCGGTCGCGAACAACTGGGGCTTCTTCAACGACCCGGCCTATGATGCGCTGATCACCCGCATCTACGAGACCTTCGACATTACCGCGCAGGACGCGCTGGTGAAGGAACTCCATGACAAGGTGCTGGACGACGCGCTGTTCCTGTTCGTCGCACACGACATGAATCCGCGCGCGATGAGCAGCAAGGTGCATGGGTTCGTGCAGGCGCAGTCCTGGTTCCAGGATCTGACGCCGATCTCGCTGAGCTGATGGCTCCCGGAGAGGGGCAGAGCCCCTCTCCATGCCGCCCGTAATCCCCAACCTCACTTCCGCGGTTCGGGCATCTCCACCGCGCCGCCGGCATTCCGCCAGGCGGTGAACCCGCCCCCGACATGCGCGACCTTCTCCAGCCCCATCTCCTGCGCCGTTCGCGCCGCCAGCGCCGATCGCCAGCCGCTCGCGCAGTAGAACAGAAACCGCTTGTCCTCGGCGAAGACCGGCTTGGCGTAGGGGCTTTCCGGATCGATCCAGAACTCCAGCATTCCGCGCGGACAGGAGAAGGCACCGGGGATGCGCCCCTCGCGCTGGATCTCGCGCGGGTCGCGCAGATCGACGAAGAGCACGCCATCATCGCCGTGAAGGGACAGTGCCTGCTCGGCCGGCATCGTCTCGACCACGGCCTCGGCCTCGGCGAGCAAGGCCTTGTAGCCCTTCTTCATGCACATCCTCCGCTTGCTATCGGCGCGAAGGATGCCGCCAGGGCGGCACCGGCGGCAACCGTCAGTGGCGCAACCCGATCAGACGGCGCCGAATGCGACCGGAGATGAAGTCGATCGCCGCCACTGTCGCGATCATCAGCAGGATGATGAAAGCCACCTCGTCCCAATGACGGACGCGGATGCGCTCGACGATCTGCAACCCGATGCCCCCGGCGCCAACGACGCCGAGGATGGTCGCCGAGCGCGTGTTGCTCTCGAAGAAATACAACGCCTGCGCCAGCATCACCGGGGCGACCTGCGGCAGGATGCCGAAGCGGATGGCAGACAGCCGACCGCCGCCGGCGGCGATGACGCCTTCGGCCTGCTTCTTCTCGGCATTCTCGATGGCCTCGGCATAGAGCTTGCCGAGCACGGCGACATCCGCGGTGAAGATCGCGAGCACGCCGGCCAGCGGCCCGAGCCCCACCGCGCGCACATAGGCCAGCGCCCAGATCAGTTGATCGACGCCACGAAACCCATCGAGCACGCGGCGCACCGAGAAGCGCAGCAGCACGTTGCTGACAACATTGCGCGCGCCGAGGAAGCCGAGCGGTATCGCCACCATCGCCGACATGAAGGTGCCGAGGAAGGCCATGGCGACGCTCTCCGCCATGCCTTTCAGGATCTCGACCCATTGCTCGCCCGGCGAGGGCGGCACCATCAGCCGCACGATGGTGAACAGCCCCGACAGCCCGTTCCACAGTCGCTGCGGCGTGAAGCCGAACCACCACAGCGAGCCGATGAACCAGGTGATGAACACCGCCCAGCCGAGACCGCGTAGCAGGCGCCGCGCGAGGCTGTCGCCGAAGGCGGAAGGCATGCGTTCGCGCCACAGCGCGACATTGGCGTGCGGCATCATCGCGTACCCTCCAGCCGCCCGATGGCCGCGTGGCGCAGGCGTTCCGACAGCAGGTCCACCATGGAGACGGTGATGATGACGAGCACCACGATGGCGCTGATCTCCTCGTAGTAGTTGAAGGAAATCACTTTGTAGAGCTCCTCGCCGACGCCGCCGGCACCGACGAAGCCGATCACGCTGGCGGAGCGGATGTTCACCTCGAAGCGCAGCAGCAGGTAGGAGATGATGTTGGGCAGCACCTGCGGCAGCACCGCATAGCGGCAGCCATGCATCCAGGAGCCGCCGGCGCTCTGCACGCCCTCCCAGGCCTTGAGGTCGGCATTCTCGATCGCCTCGGCGAAGAGCTTGCCATTGGCGCCAGCCGAATGCAGCGCGATCGCCAGGATGCCGGCGAGCGGCCCGATGCCGAAGGCCCAGACGAAGATCAGCGCATAGACGATCTCGGGGATCGTCCGCATCGCTTCGAGCGTGCGGCGCGCGAGATGAAAGGCGAGCGGCGATGGCGTGATGTTGCGCGCCGCCGGGAAGGCCAGCAGCAGCGCGACTGCCGAACCCATCAGCGTCGCGACGGCGGCCATGTTGGCGGTCTCGAGGATCAGCAGCGACCATTCGGGCAGGCGGTACATCCAGAAGGCGATCGAACCTTCCGTCTCCGACCCCGCAAACAGTGTCGCCCAACGCAGGTCGGGCGTGATGCGGACGAAATACTCGCCGATGCGCGGCAGGCCGGCCCAGAGCGTCGCCGGATAGGCCTCGCTGACCCAGGCGGCGGCGAGCAGGCAGGCGAACAGCACGGCGCAACCCAGCAGCGCCTGGATGCGCTTCTGGCGTCGTGCCGCCTGGTAGGCTTCCTCCCCGCGGATCACCGCGGGGAGGCCGGTGGCGTAGGCTGCGCTCACGAACGCCGGCGGCGGGCGGCGGCTTCCTCGCGACGCAGCTCGACGATGATGTCGAAGGTCTGGTGCGTCACTTCGCGGTAGCCGGTGCCGGCGCCGCGCTCGACCTGCTGGTAGATGTCCGGATGCGCCTTCGGCAGCGCCAGGTGGAACAGCTTCATGTCTTCCTTGAAGGCGGCCGGCAGAGCGCTGCGCGCGGTCAGCGGGCCGTTCGGGATCGGGTCCGAGGTCCAGATGATGCGCAGGTCGGCCATGTTGAGCATGCCCTTGTCGACCATCGCGCGCAGATTGCCGCGGCTGTAGCCCTGCGACACCTCGCCCTGGCCCGAAGCCCAGGTCACTGCGCCGTCATACTGCTTCTGCAGCACGGCGACGACGCCCTGCTCATGCCCGCCGGCGAAGCCGGTGCGCGAGAAGTACTGGCCGTTCTCGACGCCGATGCCCGCGCGGCGCAGCGCGAAGCGCGGGATCAGGTAGCCCGAGGTCGAGTTCGGGTCGGCCCAGGCGAGCGACTTGCCGCGCATCTGCTCCAGGGTGGTGATGCCGGAATCGGCGCGCACCACCAGGACCGAGACGTAGGAGATCGAACCGTCATTCTCCTCCGGCACCACCAGTGGCTCGACGCCGCCATTGGTGTCGAGCCAGGCGCCGGCATAGCCGGAGGCGCCGAGGCTCGCCATCTCGATCTGGCCGGCCGAGAAGGCCTGCAGCACGCCGGCGTAGTCGGTCGCCGGGAACAGGCGGGTCGGCACGCCGAAGGTCGCCTCCAGCAGGTCGCGATAGGCGCCGAAGCGGCCCAGGCGATCGGACTCGTTCTCGCCACCCAGCAGGCCGACGCGCAGCTGCGGCACCTGCTCGGCCCAGGGGCGCTTGCCCGCGGCCGGGAAGGTGGTGCCGGCATCGAGCGTGCGGCGCATCACGGGCTGCGTCTGGGCGGCGGCGAGGCCGGGCGCCAGCATGGCGCCGGCGGCAAGGCCGGCAAGGCTACGACGGGTGATCATGGGGTCTCTCCTGCGGATGGGGTCAGGCGACGGCGGCGGCGAGGCGAGGCGTCGCACCAACCGCCTCGGCGGCCTGGGCGGCGAATTCTTCCTCGCTCACGCCATAGATCTCGCGGATGCGGATGGCCGTGAGGTCGTCCGGCGGCCCGTCGAAGACGAGCCGTCCGGCATTGAGCGCGACGATGCGGTCGCAATAGTCGCGCGCGGTGGCGAGGTCGTGCAGGTTCACCAGGACGGTGATGCCCTCGCGGTTCACGCCGCGCAGCGCCTCCATGACGATGCGCGAATTGCGCGGGTCGAGGCTGGCGATCGGCTCGTCCGCCAGGATGATGCTCGGTTCCTGCAACAGCGCGCGGGCAATCGCGACGCGCTGCTGCTGTCCGCCCGAGAGCGTGTCGGCGCGTTGCAGCGCCGTCTCGGCCAGATCAAACCGGTCGAGCGCGGCGAGCGCCATCGCGCGCTCCTCCGCGGTGAACATGCGCAGCAGGGAGGACAGCATCGGGCGGCGGTTGAGCCGGCCGACCAACACATTGGTCAGCACGTCGAGCCGCTGCACCAGGTTGAATTGCTGGAACACCATCGCGCAGCGCATGCGCCAGTCGCGCAGCGCGCGGCCGCGCAGGGCGGTGACGTCGGTGCCGTCGAAGACGATGCGCCCTTCCGTCGGATCGGTCAGACGGTTGAGCATGCGCAGCATGGTGGATTTGCCGGCGCCGGAGCGGCCGATCACGCCGACCATCTGGCCGGCGGGCACGGAGAGGCTGACGGCATCCACCGCTGTCTTGGCGCCGAAGCGTCGTGTCAGGCCTTCGATCTCGAGCATTGCGCCGGTCATCCTCGTGCTGCGGCGCAGTAGCAGCAGCCCGTGACTCGGCGATGACGGTTACATGACGGACGCGTTGCGCCGGCGGGTTGAGGCCTGGCTGGCCACACGGCACTGTGACGGCAACGAATCGGAGGATATCGCCATGACAACGCGCCGCGCCCTGCTCGCCGCCCCGCTCGCCTTGCCTGCCCTTGCCCGTGGCGCCGCCGCGCAGGGCAGTTGGCCGGAGCGCAGCGTCTCCGTGCTGCTCGGCTACCCGCCCGGAGGCGTCACCGACTTCGCCGCCCGTGCCGTCAGCGAACGCATGGGCCGCGCGCTCGGCCAGAGCGTGGTGCTGGAGAACCGGCCGGGGGCGGCGACGGCCGTCGCCAACACCGCCGCCGCGCAGGCGCGCCCGGACGGCTACACGCTGCTGATGGGGACGTCGACGCTCGCCATCAACCCGGCGCTGCAACCCAGCCTGACGCCGCGCGACCCGCAGACGGAGCTGACGCCGATCGGCACGGTGTTCCGCACCGCCTTCGTGCTGCATGTCCACGCCTCCCTGCCGGTGCGCAGCACGGCGGAGCTGATCGCCTATGCGAAGGCCAATCCGGGCAAGCTGAATTTCGGCTCCTCGGGCACCGGCGCAGTGAACCATTTGTGCCTTGAGCTGTTCCGCGCGCGGGCGGGGATCGACGTGGTGCATGTGCCCTATCGCGGTGGGGCGCCGGCGCTGATCGACCTGCGCACCAACCGCATCCAGGCGATGTTCAGCGCGGCCCAGGAAGCGCTGCCGCCGATGCGCGACGGCGCGACGCGGGGCCTCGCCGTCTCGTCCAAGGAACGCATGCAGGTGCTGCCGGACCTGCCGCCGGTCGCCGATACCCTGCCCGGCTTCGACGGCGTGTTCTGGCAGGGGCTGTTCGGCCCCGCCAGCCTGCCCGCGCCCATCGTCGCGCGCGCCGGCGCCGCGCTGCGCGAGGCGACGACGGACGCCACGCTGGTCGCCCGCATGGCGGAACAGGGCGTCGCGCTGACGCCGGGCGATGCGGATGCCCTGCGCCGAACCCTGGCCGAGGAGACGGTGATGTGGGGCCAGCTGATCCGCGAACAGAACATCCGCCCGGAGTAGCGATGGCGGGCGGCGGCCCGATACTTGCACACAATTTCCCTCGATCATCGCCACGCGTGGCGACTCTAAGGGAGAGCATGATGACCATGACTTCACGCCTGGCGCGCGGTGCCGTTGCCGCCGCCGCGCTGCTCGCGATCGGGGCAGGTGCCGCCGTCGCGCAGCAGCCGCGCACCTTGCGCATCGCCATGACGGCGGCCGATGTGCCCACCACCTCGGGCATGCCGAACAACGGCTATGAAGGGATGCGCTTCCTCGGCTACCCGATCTTCGAGCCGTTGGTGCAATGGGACCTCTCGCGCGCCGACGTGCCGGCCGACATCCGTGACGGCCTCGCCGAAAGCTGGGAGCAGGACACGGCGAACCCGAAGCTGTGGCGCTTCCGGCTGCGCCAGGGCGTGAAGTTCCATGACGGCACCGCCTTCAACGCCGATGCCGTGGTCTGGAACTTCGACCGCTTCTTCCGCAACGACAGCCCGCAATTCGACCCGACCGGCAGCGCCATCACCCGCGGTCGCATCCCGGTGCTGGCGTCGTATCGCAAGATCGACGAGTTCACCGTCGAGATCGAGACGACGCGGCCGGTCTCCTACTGGCCGTATCTGATGACGCTGGTCCTGATGACCTCGCCCAATTCCTTCGAACAGGGCGGGCGGGAATGGCCGCGCGTCGCGGCGCTGCCGCCGGCGGGCACCGGGCCGTTCCGGCTGACGCGCTTCGTACCGCGGCAATCGGCCGAGCTCGGCCGCAACGCCGAATACTGGCAGGAATCGCGCCGACCGCGCCTCGACCGCGTGGTGCTGCTGCCGATGCCCGAGGCGACGACACGCCTCGCCGCGCTGCGCTCGGGCCAAGTGGATTGGATCGAAGTGCCGCCGCCCGATGCCATCGCCTCGCTGCGCCAGGCGGGCTTCAACGTGGTGACCAATTCCTACCCACATGTCTGGCCATGGGTCTTCGCGGCGGGCCGCGCCAACAGCCCGGTCGCCGATATCCGCGTGCGCCAGGGGCTGAATTACTGCTTCGATCGTGACGGCATGGTGGCCCTGCTGAGTGGCACCGCCGAGCCTTCGGTCGGCTTCTTCAGGCCGAGCGATCCCCGCTTCGGGGCGCCGCAGAACCAATACCGGCTCGACCCTGCGCGTGGCCGCGCGCTGCTGGCGGAGGCCGGCTACAACGCGCAGCGCCCGTTGCAGCTCAAGATCGCCATCTCGCCCTCCGGGTCGGGCCAGATGCTGCCGCTGCCGATGAACGAGTTCATGCAGCAGTCGCTGAAGGAGAATTGCGGCGTCGACGTCGCCTTCGAGGTGGTCGAGTGGAACACGCTGCTCGGCTCACAGCGCGTCGCCCCCGACCAGCCGCAATGGCTCGGCGCGGATGCGACGAATGTGTCGCTGGTCTCGTCGGATCCGTCGCAGATGGCTCGCTGGTTCCTGTCGTCGAACTTCTCCCCGCGCGGGTCGAATTCCGGCCATTGGCGCGATGATCAGTTCGACGCCGCGGTCGCCGCGCTCGAGACCGCGACCGACCCGGCGCGCATCCTGCAACTGACCCGCACGGCCCATGAGCGCTTGGTCGACAGCGCGCCGTGGATGTGGATCGTGCATGACCTGAACCCGCGGGCGATGAGCCGCCGGGTGACGGGCTTCACCTCCGCCCAGTCCTGGTTCCAGGACCTGACGACGGTCGAGGTCCGCTAGACCCCGATCCACTCGCCGCTGGATCCGGTCGAGGTCCAGCGGCGGCGCTGCCGCCGTTCACGACGGCCGGCGAAGCGCTTCCCCGATCGCGCCCGGCAGGACATGCTGGCGCGCCTTGAAGGAGAAGCCGACCATGATCGTCGACCTGCGCATCTACACCTGCCTGCCCAACCGCGTGGCGGAGTTCGTCGAGCTCTACGAAAAGATGGGCTGGCCGCTGCAGCAGAAGCACCTCGGCAACTGCGTCGGCTGGTACACGACGATCGAAGGGTCGTTGAACACCGTCGTCCACATGTGGGGCTATGAGGACCAGGCGGATCGCGAGCGGCGCCGCGCGGCGATGGCGGCAGACCCCGCCTGGGCGGATTATCTCGCTGAGGTCGCCAAGCGCGGGATGCTGGTGAAGATGGAGAACCGCATCGTGAAGCCGGCGCCGTTCTTCGCGGCGCTGGGCAAGTAATTCCGGCGGCACGACGCGTCCGAGGGAGTGACGAAGCGGATACCGGCGGCCGAATTATCCGGCCGTTGATATGAGGGGTCGAGGTTGGAAGGGTACCGCCTCCATCGACCGCGGTCGGCAGCACGGTGCCCCCGGTTGGCATGGACATCCGCCAGATCGGGATGCAGGGCCGGCGGAAGCACGGGTTGATCTGCCAGCGGCTGTTCGCGTTGCAATTCCGCTTCTTCCAGATCGCGCTGATCGCCCAGCGCCCAGCGCCCATGGGGCGCATCCGGCAGCGCCGCCGCGAGGTCGAGCCGGATCATGCCCTCGGGCGGATCGGTCTCGGACGCTCTCGACGGCGCCGCGGCGAGATCGTCAGCAACAGCAGCCCGAGGCGGGCGCCTTCGCGGTATCACAGCAGGCCGACGCCTCGGTGGCTGGCTCGGCGCCGCCGCAACAGCCGTCCGCCGCCATCGGCGCGCCCACGGCATCGCCGGTCACGGGGAAGCCGCGCGCGGCCCAGCGTTGCAGCCCGTGCTGCATGTTCATCACCCGGTCATAGCCCTGGTACATCAGGTAATAGGTGGCCTTCAGGCTCCGCTGCCCGACCGCGCAGGCGAGAATCACGTCCCGGTCGCGCGGGATCTCGGCCCAGCGATGTTCGAACTCGCTGAGCGGAATGCGCAGCTGCTCGCACCCCGCGAAAGCGCGTTGGTTCACCTCCGCCGCTTCCCGCACATCGACCAGCAATGCGCCTTCGGCCAACAGGCGGCGGGAGGTCGTCGGGCAGACCTCGCGGGCCTCGGGGAGGTCCTTTCTCGCGGGTGCACTCATTTCAGCCAGCCCTCGACCATCGCACGGCCCGGCACGGAGCCGGCATGCACCACCTTGCCGTCCACCACCACGGCGGGGGTGGACATCACGCCGTAGCCCACGATCTCGCGCATGTCCTCGACCTTGCCGAGCGTCACCGCGGCGCCGGTGTCCTTCACCACCGCGGCGATCACCTCGGTGGTCGCCTTGCACCTGGCGCAGCCCGGCCCGAGCACCTTCACGTCCTTCATCACACGCCCTCCTCAGGCGAACAGCAGGTTGAACAGGAAGCCCACGGCGAGGATGCCGCTGCCGACCACGGCCACGAACACCGCGATAAGCTTCACCGACAGCACCTTGCGCAGGATGATCATCTCCGGCAGCGACAGCGCGATCACGCTCATCATGAAGGCCAGCACGGTGCCGAGCGCCGCACCCTTGCCGAGCAGCGCCTCGACCACCGGAATGATGCCGGCGGCGTTCGAATACATCGGGATGCCGATGAGCACGGCCGCGGGCACCGACCACCAGGCGTCCTTGCCCATGATGGAGGCGAGCAACTCCTCCGGCGCGTAGCCATGGATGAGGGCGCCGGCGGCGATGCCGGCGATGATCCAGTACCAGACGCGGCCGACGATCTCTCGCACCGCGTCCAGCCCGGCACGGATGCGGTCAGGCCAGGTGGTGGTCGCCTCGGGCAGGTCCACGGCGCCGGCGTGGATCTTCAGCACCCAGGGCTCGAGCCAGCCCTCCAGCTTCAGCTTCCCGATCACCCAGCCGGCGACGATGGCGATGGCAAGGCCGAAGGCGAGATAGGTCAGCGCGACCTGCCAGCCCAGCAGAACGAAGAGCAGGCCGAGCGCCACCTCGTTCACCATGGGTGCGGCGATCAGAAAGGAGAAGGTGACGCCGAGGGGCACGCCCGCCGAGACGAAGCCGATGAACAACGGCACCGCCGAGCAGGAACAGAAGGGCGTGACGATGCCGAGCGAGGCGGCCATCGCGTTGCCGATTCCCTCGTGCTTGCCGGCAAGCATCGCTCGGGTGCGTTCGGGCGAGAAGAAGCTGCGCACCACGCCCATGGCGAAGACCACGAGCGTGAGCAGCAGCAGCATCTTCGGCACGTCATAGAAGAAGAATGCGATGGCCTCGCCCAATTGCGATTGCCGATCGACCGGCAGCAACGACACGAGCCAGTTCGAGAAGGGGACGAGCAAGCTGTACAGGCCGGCCCAGGCTGCGATCCCGGCCGCCATGCCCGCGACCCAGGGCAGCGTCGAGGGGGCGCGTTCGGTGGTTGCGCTCATGCGGCGTTCCTTTCTGGGGCGGCGCGTAGGTCGAGGGCGGCATCAAGCAGGCGCCGCGCCTCGGGCGCCAGCTTGGGGTTCAGCCGGTAGCGCACCCATTGCGCGTCGCGACGATCCACCACGAGGCCGGCATGGCGCAGCGTCGCCATGTGGCGGGACATGCGCGACTGGCTGGCGCCGAGCCGTTCCATCAGTTCGCAGACGCAGTGCTCGTGCGAGTCACGCAGCAGCCGCAATGCGGCAAGGCGGGTCGGGTCGGCCAGGGCGGCGAGGAGTTCGACGGCATCGTTCATGGCGGCGGCGCATCCGTTCATCCGCATATACGCATTTATGAGCTGCGCCTGTCAATCCGGGCGTCGATGCGGCAGGCCTCGCAGGATCGCCGCCTGCCCAGTTCGCGCTCCGACGACGCCATGGAAATGATCCGCGGCCGGGGCGGAAACCAGGATACCCGCGCCGATCGCGGCCGGGGGGGGGGTTCATGGGACCGGGCCTTGACGGCCCGACAAGCCTGGGACCCTTTGGATCAAACGCTATCGCATCATAGGATATTCCCCTTGATGCATCGACCATCAAGGTATATTTGGAAGGTATGAAGCCCCTCCGCTCCGTTCCCGTACCCCGTGTTGACTTCGCCTCCCGCGACTATTGGGCGGGCACGATCAAGATGGGCCTGTCGAAGTTCTTCATCCTGCGTGTCCTGCATGAGGGGCCGATGCACGGCTACGACGTGGCGCGCGCGGTCGATCGGGTAACCGGCGGCTGCTGCTCGCCCACGGAGGGCACCATCTATCCGGTGCTGCGGGAGTTCGAGGCTGGCGGATTCCTGACCGTGACCGAGGAGGTCGTTCAGGGGCGCCAACGCCGCGTCTATGAACTCACCGATGCGGGCCGCAGCGCGTTCCGCGTGGCGCTCGATGCCTGGATGGATGCGACCGCCGCCCTGCAGGACACCGGCCGCGCCTTCGCGGCGGCCGACCGCGCCGGCGCCTGCAAGACGAAGTGCTGAGGCAAGACCGGCCCATTTTTCCGCGCGCATATACATCAATCATCTATGCATCAATGAGGAAAGCGATGACCCAATCCCCTCTCCCCGTTGCGGTCATTGGTGCCGGCCCGGTCGGCCTCGCCGCCGCCGCGCAATTGCTCGCGCGCGCGGTAGAGCCGCTGGTGCTGGAGGCCGGTGCCGAGGTCGGCCACGCGGTCCGCGCCTGGCGGCATGTGCGCATGTTCTCGCCCTGGGCCTTCAACACGGATGCCGCCGCGCGCACCTTGCTCGCAGCCGAAGGCTGGGTCGCGCCCGACCCTGATGCCTATCCGACCGGCGGCGACATCCTGGATCGCTACCTTGCGCCGCTCGCCGCCACGGCCGCCCTGCGCGGGCGTATCCGCACCGGCGCGCGCGTGGTCGGCGTCGCGCGCCGTGATTTCGGCCGCCTGCACGACGGCGATGGGCGCGACGCCGCCCCGTTCGTCCTGCATGTCGAGACCTGCTGCGGCATCCAGGCGATCGAGGCGCGCGCCGTCATCGACTGTTCGGGCACTTGGCACGCACCGAACCCGGCGGGCAGCCACGGCATGCCGGCGCCAGGCGAAATCGCCCAGGCCGACCGCATCGCCTACGGCATCCCCGACGTACTCGGCGCTGATCGCAGTGCCTATGCCGGCCGCGCGACGCTCGTCGTCGGCGCCGGACATTCGGCGATGAATGCGGTGCTCGACCTCGTCGCCTTGGCAAGGAGTGCACCCGGCACGCGGATCCTGTGGGCCTTCCGCCGCCCACTCGGCGCGGTCAATTTCGGGGGCGGTGCGCGCGACGGGCTGACGCAGCGCGGCGAACTCGGCGCGCGAGCGCAGGCGCTCGTCGAGGACGGGTCGGTGACCGCGCTTGCCCCCTTCCTGATCGATCGCATTACGACGGCGGACGGCGCGCTCATCGTCGCCGGTCGGCAGGACGGTCGCGTGACGACCGCGCAGGCCGATCGCATGATCGTCGCGACAGGCTTCCGGCCGGACCTCTCCTTCCTGCGCGAAATCCGCCTTGGCCTTGACCCCGCGGTGGAGGCAACACCCGCACTGGCGCCGCTGATCGACCCCAACCTGCATTCCTGCGGGACGGTCCGGCCGCATGGCGAAGCCGAACTGCGCCACCCGGAAACGGGCTTCTATATCGCGGGCATGAAGAGCTACGGCCGCGCGCCCACCTTCCTGCTGGCGACCGGCCATGAGCAGGTCCGCTCGATCGCCGCCTTCCTGGCGGGCGATGTCGCGGCCGCCCGCCGGGTTGAACTGGTGCTGCCGGAGACCGGCGTTTGCTCGACCGACCGCTCGCCTGCCGCGGCGGCCGCCTGCTGCACGCCCGCGACACCGCAAGGCGCGTGCTGCGCGCCGAAGCCGGAACTCGCGGCCGATGCGCCGTGCTGCGGGTCCAGGGCGAACCAGGCCCGCGTCGCGGCAGAGCCCGCCGAGTGAGCCTCGCCCGCAGCCTTGGGCGAGAGTGCGCGGCCGAAGCCGCCACGCCGCGTCCGCGATGGACGGTCGTGTCGGCGATCGGCGTCGCCCAGATCCTGGCCTGGGGATCGTCCTACTACCTCCTGTCGCTCCTGGCCGGCCCGATTGCGGCCGATACCGGGTGGTCGCTCGCCTGGGTATTCGGGGCGCTGTCCGTCGGCCTGCTGGTCTCCGGTCTCGTCTCGCCCCGCATCGGCCATATTATTGAGCGTCGTGGCGGCCGGCCCGTGCTGGCCGCCAGCGCGATCCTGCTGTGCATCGGCCTGATCGGCCTTGGCTTGGCCCCTACACTGCCAGTCTTCGTCGCCTGCTGGGTCGTGATCGGTGCCGGCATGGGCGCGGGGTTGTACGACCCGGCCTTCTCGACGCTGGGGCGGCTGTATGGGGAGGAAGCCCGGCCGGCCATCACCCAGGTCACGCTGTTCGGCGGCTTCGCCAGCACCGTCTGTTGGCCGCTCACGGCCGTGCTTGCCGAGACCCTGGGCTGGCGCGGCACCTGCCTGGCCTATGCCGCGATTCATGCCGCCGTGGTGCTGCCGCTGTATCTGTTCGGCCTGCCGCGCGAGGTGCCGAGTGCACTTGTCCCGAAGACCGTGGGCGCGCCAGCCGCCGGCAGCCTGCGCGCGGATCAACGCCTGCCATTCCTGCTCCTCGCGGCGGGCTTCACCCTGGCCTATGCGACAATGACCGTCATCGCCGTGCAGTTGCCCACTCTGCTGCAGGCGCAGGGTCTGACGCTGGCCGCCGCCGTCGGCCTCGGCGCGCTGATCGGTCCCAGCCAGGTCGGCGGACGCATCCTGGAGATGGTGTTCGGCCGCCGGACGCATCCGATCTGGAGCCTGGTGGCGTCCACCGTCCTGGTGGTGGTTGGCATCCTGGTCATGGTGGGTGTCAGCGATGTCGCGGCCGCTGGCATCATCCTCTACGGCATGGGCAGCGGCATCCGCTCCATCGCGCGCGGGACCGTGCCGCTGGCGATGTTCGGGCGTGAGGGCTACGCGATCCTGATGGGTCGTCTCGCACTGCCGACGCTGCTGGCCACGGCTGTGGCGCCGCTGCTCGGGACCTGGCTGCTGTACAGGCTGGGGCCGTCCGGGACGCTGCTGGTGCTGTTCGGCGCAGCGGTGGTGAACGCCGCGCTGGTGCTGCCTCTCATCCCGATCGCCCGGCGACGCTGAACGGCGCCGCGCGCGCCCGATCGCCTTGCCTCATGCCAACGGCCGAACGCTTCGATTCACGCGGGCCGACATGTCGCGATACCTGGCAGAGCGTTGCGGCTGCCGAACGCCGCATCGATGGACGTTGCGAAGCACCGTCCATGAAGCCCCGCACGGGGCGAGAACCCCATGTCAACGCCCCAGCAGCACCAGCACCACCCCCGCCACCACCGTCAACGCGCCGATGATGTCGCTGCGCTTCATCCGCTCATGCAGGAAGAAGCGGCTGAACAGCAGGGTGAACAGGATCTCGATCTGTCCGACCGCGCGCACCAGCGCGACGGGCGCATAGGCGAAGCCGGTGAACCAACAGGCCGACCCGCAGGCCGACAGCACGCCCACCTGCGAGGACGACCGCCAGGTCCGGAACAGCGCCGGGATCGAGGAACGCTCCGTCGCCACCAGCCAGCTCCCCTGCATCAGCGTCTGCATCATGTTGATGACGACGAGCGTCTCCAGTGCGCGCAGCGTCGGGTCGGTTCCATCCAGCGACTGCGTCGCCGCGCGGATGGCGAGCGCGCAGAGCGCGAAGGCGAGGCCCGCGCCGAGCCCGAGCAAGGCAGCCGGCTGCACCGTCGCCGCCAGCACATCGCGCAGCGAGGCGACCCGCCCAGCCATGGACAGATACAGTGTCCCGCCCACCGACACCGCGATGCCGAGCCAGGCCAGCGCATGGAAGGACTCGCCCAGGAAGATCAGCGCGATGAACGCCGCCTGCACCGCCTCGGTCTTGGAATAGGCGGTGCCGACGGCGAAGCCGCGATGCCCGAAGGACATGATCAGCAGGTTGGTGCCGATGATCTGCCCGAAGCCGCCGAGCACGCAGTACAGCAGGTAGGTCCAGCTCGGCGACGACAGGCTGCCGCCGATCAGCGCCAGATACAGCGTGACGAACAGCATCCCCACCGGCACGCCGTATAGGTAGCGCACGACGGCGGCGGCATTGACGGAAAGCTGGCCGCGCAGCTTCTGCTGCAACGCTGTCCGCCAGGTCTGGAACAGACCGGCCAGGAGTGTGGCGACAACCCAGATCGGCATCAGCCCAGCCGTGGATCGAGCCAGGGTTTCGGCATCGGCTGCCACGGCGTCAGCCGCGCCCCGGCATGGTCGATCATGCTGCCGAGGCCGGACGTATCGGCCAGCGTCGCCGCACCATGCGCAAATCGCAGATCGTGGCCGCTGACGAGAGTGAAGAAGCGATCCGTCTCGCCGAACTGCACTTCGAGCGGCAGCAGGTTCGGGATGGTGGCGCACAGATGCACCGAATGCGCGTGGCAGATCGGCCCGGTCGGATTGTGCGGCGCGATCTCGACGCCGGCGGTCTGGGCGAGGGCGGCGATGCGCCGGATCTCCTCGTGCCCGCCGGCATATTTGATGTCTGGCATCAGCACGTCGTAGCAGCCCGCCTCGATCAACGCACGATAGGCGCCGAGGCCGGCCAGCGTTTCGGCACCCGCCAGTCGCATGCCGCGATCATTGGCCATGGAGCGCAGGCGGCGGATCGCCGGATGGTTAGCTTCGCTGACCGGACATTCCAACCAGAACAGGCCGAACGGCGCGACATCCTGCACCAGCCGCGCCGCGCCGCCGGGCGAGAAGCGCCAATGCGCATCGACCATGATGTCGACCTCGCGCCCGACCGCCGCGCGCACCGCGGCGATCCGTGCGAGACCCTGCTCATACGCCGCGCGCTGGGATGCATCCGCCGCGTCTTCCCACACCAGCGGCTCGAAGGGTGCGAGCTTCACGGCGCGGAAGCCCTCCGCCACCGCGCGCGTCGCGGCGGCCGCGAAACCTTCCGGCGTGCGCGGATTCGCTCCGCGATTGATGTTGGCATAGAGCGGCACGGATGCGCGCAGCGCACCGCCCAGCATGGCGTGGATCGGCTGCCCCGCCGCCTGCCCGGCGAGGTCCCACAACGCCTGCTCGAAGGCCGAGAGCACGGCATGGGCGACGAGCCCGCCCGGCGCATGCGGGATCAGCCGCGCGATGCGGTTGCGATGGGCGGCGTCCTCACCAACCACATTCGCTGCGAGCCGGGCTGCCTCCGCGGCGAGCAGCGGTTCCTGATTCGACAACGTGCATTCGCCGATGCCACTGCGTCCGTCATCGGTGCGCACCAGGAGGAAGGACCAGTTCGTCTTCGGCGTGACGTTGACGCCGAGATAGTCGAGTGCGGCGATCCTCATCCTATTGCGCCGTGATGTTGGCGGCGGCGGCGAGGCGCGTCCACTGCGCGATATCGTGCTCGATGCGCTGCTGGAAGGCCTCGGGCGTCGAGACGACGAGATCGCCGCCCAGCAGGCGGATGCGGTCGCGCAGCGTCTCATTGCCGCGCAGCTTCACCAGTTCGGCGAGCAGCCTGTCGCGGATCGGCGCTGGCGTGCCCTTTGGCGCGAGCAGCCCGTTCCACGCCACCGTCTCGAAATTCGGCAGGCCGCTTTCATGGATGGTGGGCGTGTCGGGCAGGTCGGGCAGGCGCGACATCGAGGTGATCGCCAGCAGCTTCACTTCGCCGCTGCGCACCTGCGGCATGACATTCACCAGGTTGCCGAAGGCGAGCGGCGCCTCGCCGGCGATCACCGCCTGCACCAGGGCCGGGGATCCGCGGTACGGAACGTGGACGATGTCCAGCCCCGCCTGGTTCTTGAACAGCTCCATGTTCATATGCGCCGAGGACCCGACGCCGGCCGAGGCGTAGTTCAACGCACCGGGTCGCGCACGGATCGTGGCGATCAGCTCCGCGACATTCGCCACCGGCAGCACGCGCGTGTTGACGATCAGCGCATTGGGCCCGACCACCAGCAGCGATATCGGCTCGAAGGCATTGGTCAGGTCATAGGGCAGGTCGCGATAGATCGCGGCATTGATGCCGTTCGACCCGGCATTGCCGAGCAGGAAGGAATAGCCGTCCGGCGGGGCGCGGAAGCCGGCCTCCACCCCGATGCGCCCGCCGGCGCCGCCGCGGTTCTCCACCACGAAGGGCTGGCCCAGCGCACCTTCCAGCAGCGGCGAGAACAGCCGGGCCGTGGTATCGTTGCCGCTGCCGGGCGTATCCGGCAGGATGAGGCGCACCGGCCGCGTCGGCCAGGCTGGCTGCGCGAGGGCAGGCGTCGCGACGCAGGCGGCAGCCGCCGCGATGAGATGACGTCGTTGGATCATACGCTGGGTCCTCCCAGGACCCGCGCAGCGTGGCCCGAACCGGGCCGCGCATCAACGGTGGGCATCGCGTCAGCCGCCCAACGTCGAGCGCGGCCTCAGCCGCCCGTCATCAAGCGCGACCTCACCCGCGACGCCGCGTCAGCCCCCAGCCAGGGTCTTCCACGATCATGCCGGCCATGCCGGATTGGGCGAGCATCCGCGCCGTCTCGGCATTCGCCGCCTCGGCAATCGCGGCCTCGTCCACATGTGGGGCGACGCGATCGCGCATCAGGATCTCGCCGCCCACCACCACGTCGCGCACATCGCCGCCCGAGGCGAAATACACCACGCGATGCACCGGCATGTTCGCCGGCAGCATATGTGGCGCCATCAGTTCCACGGTGATGATGTCGGCCTGCTTGCCGACCTCCAGGCTGCCGATGCGGTCCGCCATGCCGAGGCCCTTCGCGGCGTCGATGGTCACCATCTCCAGCGCCTTTCCCGGCGGCAGCAGCGCCTCGTCCCGCGCGGCGCGCTGATGGTAGCGCATCGCCTGGAACATGTGGCGGAACATGTCCGTGGACCGGTCCGGCGCGGTGCCGTCCGACCCGATCATCACCGTCACGCCGCGGTCCAGCATTTCGATCACCGGGCAGAAGCCGCGCACCGCCGCGATAGCGGAGGGGTTGTGCACCACCGACGTGCCGGTGCGCACCAGCGTGGCGATATCCGCCTCGGTCAGGTCGGTGCAATGCGACAGCCAGGCATCGGGGCCGAGCAGGCCGAACATGCGGTCGGCCATCTCGATCGACCCGCCGCGGTGGCCATCCTGGTGGAACCACGCGCCCGCCTTGCTGCCGATGTCACGGATGACGCGGCCCTGCGCCTCGATCTTGCGCACCTTCGCGGCGTCGTGCGTCTCCTCGCGATAGACCGGCATCAGCGTCGCGCAGGTGATGCGGCCCTTGTTGTGGTGACGCTCGACCAGCGTGCCGATCGTCTCGGCCTGCTGCTCGAAGGAGACATCGCGCACTGACCCATCGGCGCCGCGATAGGGTCGCGGAAACGGCGGCCGCGTCGGCCCCAGCACCATCACGCGGCGGATGCCGATGGCATTGATGCCGTCCACATGCGCGTCGCCATGCGCCGGGTCGTCGACGCGGCCGATGGAATCGCCGCCGCCGAGCAGCATCACCGAGGTGGTGACACCGAACTTGAGCAATTCGAGCCCCGCCAGCGCCGCCTCCGCGCGCCAGAAGGAGGGCGGCGAGGCCAGCGTGTAGATGACGCGGCAGGCTTCGGACCAGGCCGCGGAATCGCCGCTGCCCATCGTCTTCACCAGACCATGGCCCGCGTGCGCATGGCCGTCGATCAGCCCGGGCAGGATTGCCTTGCCGCGCGCATCGATGCGGCGGCTCGCGGCATGCGCCGCTTCCACCTCGGCACGCGGGCCGACGGCGGCGATGGTCGCGCCGGTCACCGCAACGGCGCCGTCCGGGATCACCCGGCGGCCGCCATCCATGGTGATGACGGTGCCGCCGGAGACGATGAGATCAGCCATTCAGTTCACCTGCACATAGCGAAGGCGCAGCCGGTTGTCCGGTGACTGCGCCAGGTCGATGTTCCGCCGCGACGCCCACACCACCGGCTGCTGGTGCAGCGGCACATGGGCGACCTCGCGCTTTTCGATCAGCAGCGCCTCGCGGATCAGGGCGCGGCGCTGCGTCTCGTCGCCCGTCTCGGCGATGCGGTCGACCAGCGCGTCGAATGCCGCATTCGACCAGCGCCCGACATTCAGCCCCGCCGCATTCGGCGTGCGCGTGCGCAGCACCTCCGACAGGGTGGAATACACATCGGCGAGCGGCAGCCCGGCATGGCCGACCATGAACATCGACACGTCGCTCGCATTGATCCGCCGCGACCACAGCGCCACCGTCTCGAATTGCGGAATGATGCGAATGCCCACGCGCCCCAGCATGCCTGAGATCGCGATGCACAGCCGCTCGTCATAGACGTAGCGGTCATTCGGGCAGGCGAGGCCGAGCGAGAAGCCATCCGGATACCCGGCCTCCGCCAGCAGCCGCTTCGCCGCATCGGGGTCGTAGGGGAAGGTGCGCGTGTTGATGTCGGTCGGCGCGCCGTTGAGGAAGGGGCTCGCCATGGTGCCGGCAATCCACGCATTGCCGCGCATGACCGACCGCCGCAGCGTCTCGACATCAATTGCCTGGTAGATCGCCTGACGCACGCGGACATCGCGCAGCGGGTTGCGCCCGCGCACGTCGGAATAGACCAGCTCATCGCGGAAATGGTCGAAGCCGAGATAGATGGTGCGCAGCTCCGGCCCCTGCACGACCTTGAGGTTCGCGTTCGCCTCGATGCGCGGAATGTCCTGCAGCGGCAGTTCCACCAGCGCATCCACTTGGCCGCCGAGCAGGGCCGCGGTGCGCGTCGGCGCGCTGCGGATCGGCTGGAAAGTCACTTCGGTCAGGTTGTGCTGCGGCGTGTCCCACCAGCCGGCATAGGGCGCCAGCACGGTCGGCCCGTCGATCTGCCGGCTGATGATGCGGAACGGCCCGGTGCCGTTGGCGGCGCGGGAGGCGCCGGTCTCCTCGCGCGCCTGCAAATTGGTCGCCGCCGCCGCGTTGTTCGCCGCCGCCCAGCCGGCATCCATGATGTGCATCTGGGTCAGCGCGTTGAGCAGGATCGGGAAGGGCCGCTCCGTCTCGATCTCGACCGTCAGCGGGCCGGTGGCGCGGATCTCCTTGATGATGGACAGCACGCCGCGCGCGAGCGCACCCGGCGTGTTCAGCCGCTGCCAGGAGAACACCACATCCTCGGCGCCGAAGGTCTCGCCGCCCTGGAATCGCACGCCGTCGCGCAGTTGGAAGCGCCAGACCGTCGGCGAGACCACCTCCCACCGCGTCGCCAGGGCCGGTTCCAGTTCCAGCCGCTGATTGTGGCGCACCAGCGTCTCATAGACGTTGTCGAGGAAGGCATTGGTGAAGGTGTTGTTCGATGAATGCGGATCGAGCGTCAGGATATCCGCCGAGAAGGACCAGGACAGGCTCTTCGCCCCGGCCGGCGTGGCCAGGGCAAGCAGCGCGGCGACCGCCGCGGCACGGGTCAGGTGCATGGTGTGGTCCTCCGGGGCTCAGGCGCGTGAGGCTGCGGTGCGCCGGCCCCGGCGTCAACGCCATTCAGCCGGCGTCGAGTTGCAGTCCTTCCTTGTGGATGACCTCTGCCCATTTCGTCGTCTCGCTGCGCACGAAGGCGGCGAATTGCTCCGGGGTCCCGATCATCGGCACCCCGCCAAGCTCGTGGAATCGCCGCTCCGTCTCGGGCAGTGCGAGCAACGCCATCACCTCGGCATTCAGCGTCATCACCGCCTCGGGTGGCATCGCCGCGGGGCCGAAAAGGCCGAACCAGGTATTGACGTCGTAGCTCGCCAGTTCCGGCATCGTCTCGCGCATCGCGGGCACATCGGGCAGCAGGGGATGGCGTTCGGCGCTGGTCACCGCCAGCGCCCGCACGCCGCCGGACTGGATATGGCTGATGATGCCGGTGAGGTTGTCGATCAGGAAGGTGACATTGCCCGCCAGGATCTCGACCTGCGCCGGCGCGGAGCCGCGGAACGGCACATGGATCGCCTGCGCGTTCATCAGTTGCAGCATCCACACGGGTGAGAGATGCGTCGACTGCCCCACGCCGGTCGAGGCATAGGGGATCTCGCCCGGCCGCGCCCGCAGCAGCGCCGCCAGTTCGGCGACCGAATTGGCCTGTACGGAGGGATGCACCACCAGCACATTCGGCCCGCGAATGGTCCCGGCGATCGGTGCGAGCTGGTCGGCGCGATAGGGCAGGTTGCGGAACAGCGAATAGCCGATCGCCTGCGGCCCGATATTGCCCAGCAGCAGCGTCGTGCCGTCGGGGCGCGCGCGCACCACTTCCAGCGTGCCGATCGTGCCACCGGCGCCGGCGCGGTTGTCGACCACCACTGGCGTGCCCCAGCGCGCCTGCAGGAACTGCGCGATGAGCCGCGCCATGATGTCGGTGGTGCCCCCCGCGGCGGCGGGGACGACGATGCGGGTCTGGCCTGGTGGACGCCAGGCTTGCGCGCGGGCCAGCGCCGGCAGGGCGACAAACGGCGCGGCGAGTACCGCGCGGCGATTGGTCGCGATCATCGTGTTTCCTCCCTTTTATTTGCTGGGAGGAGCATGACGCACCCAGAACAAGACGGAAAGCCCAACGCCGGATGGGCGCCGCCACCGCGCCGGAAAGCCCTGGTGACAGCCAAAAGAAGAAGGGGGTCCGGGGGAGTTCCCTCCCCCGGCCTTACTCCGATCAGGTGGCGTCCATCTGCAACCCTTCGCGCTGGATCACGCCGCGCCACTTCTCGATCTCGTTGCGCACGAAGGTCGCGAAATCCTCCGGCGTGCCGGGCGCCGGCACGCCACCCATCTGGGCGAAGCGCGCCCGCGTCTCGGGCAGGGCAAGCAGCGTCTGAATCTCACCATTCACGCTACGCACGACCTCGGCCGGCACGCCGGCCGCCATGAACAGCCCGAACCACGTGGCGACGTCATAGGGGGCGAGTTCGGGCGCCGTCTCGCGGATGGCGGGCAGATCGGGCAGTTCCGGGCTGCGCTCGGCCGTGGTGACGCCGAGCGCGCGCAGCCGGCCACCGCGGATGTGGTCCATCGAACTGGTGAGGTTGTCGAAGGCGAACTGCACATTGCCGGCGAGCAGGTCGATCAGCAGCGGCCCGGCGCCGCGGAAATGCACCGCCTCCGCCTGGGTGCCGGCGAGCTGGTTGAACCACACTCCGGACAGATGCGGCGACTGCCCCATGCCCGAGGTTCCGTAGGCGACGCGCCCGCCCTGGCTCTTCAGCCAGGCGATGAATTCCGGCACCGTGCGGGCCGGGACGGAAGGATGCAGCACCAGCACATTCGGCCCGCGGATCACGTTGGCGACGGCTGTAAGGCTATCGGGCCGGTACTGCAGGTTGCGGAACAGGGAATAGGCGATGGCCTGCGGGCCGATATTGCCCATCAACATGGTGCGGCCGTCGGCCGCGCTGCGCACCACCTCGACCGTCCCGATCGTGCCGCCGGCGCCGGAGCGATTTTCCACCACCACCGGCGTGCCCCAGCGGCCCTGCAGATACTGGCCGAGCAGGCGGGCCATGATGTCCGTGGTGCCGCCGGGTGCTGCGGGCACCACGATGCGGGATTGCTGGCCGGGCCGCCATTCCTGGGCATGGGCGACGGCAGGGATGGCCAGCGGCAGGCTCAGTGCGGCGCGGCGCGTCAGGCGGATCATGGTGCTTCCTCCAAGTTCTGGAGGCCTTATCGCCCAGACGCCACGCCCCGTCACGCCTGACGTCGGCCGGTCGCCAGCCGCGCCACCGCGACGAAGGAGCGCGGCCCATCCGCTGCGCCGGCGCAATAGGCGCGGCGGCACAGCGCCTCGATGCGTGGCAGGCGGTCCGGCGGCAGGGTGGCGACGAAGGCGCCGGCGATACCCTGCCCGCCCTGCGCCCAGGGTCCCCACCAATCGGCGAAATCCGCGAAATCCTGGCGGATGACGACGTCGCGTTCCGCCACCTCGCGCAGTCCGGCATCGCGCAACAACGCCGACAGCCGGCCCGGCGTGCCGATCGGGTCCGACCAGTATCGCGCGCGAAATGCCTCGCCCTCCGGCTCCGTGGCGGCGACGGTGTCGACGAAGGCGCGCAGGAAGGCGAAGCCGCCGGTGAAGTCCCACATCGCCGCGGCAACGAGGCCGCCGGGCTTCACCACCCGCGCGAGTTCCGCCACCGCCGCCGCACGGTCGGGCACGAATTGCAGCACCAGCAGCGACAATGCCGCATCGAAGGCGTCGTCCGGCAGGTCGAGCCGCGTGACATCCCCAACCATGAAGCGGCCAGCAGGCACCCGCGCCCGCGCCGAGGCCAGGAAGGCCTCGCTGAGATCGACGCCCGTGATGCGCGCCGCGCCATCTCGCCGACTGATGGCGGCCGAGAGCGCGCCGGTGCCGCAGCCGGCATCGAGCACCGCGGCGCCGGCCGGCAGCGCGAGAACATCGAGCATCGCCTCCGCGAGGCGCGCGCTCCATCGCCCCATGCTGCGTTCATAGGCCTCCGCGCTGGTCGCGACATAGGCCACCACGCGCCTATTCCTCCATGCGATAGCGGAAGTCGCAATGCGTCGCCCCGCCCATGATGGTCTGAGTCCGTTCGAGCTTCAGCTTCGGGTCGTAGCCCTCGCAGAAGGCGCCGTCGCGATTGCACGACAGCACGGCGCCGAGTTCGGCGATGCCCATCTCGCGGTACATCTCGGCGTAGCGGCAGCGCACGACGTTGAAGTCGTAATGCCTTGAGTCCTGGCGCAGGGTTTCGATCTTCAGCGCATCACCCTTCGTCCAGAGCGGTTGCAGCGCGATGAAATGGTCGAGCGAGGGCGCCCCACCGGGGCCTTCCTTCGCCATCTCGGCCGCGGTGGACTTCGTCAGCTTGACCACGGCGTTGGTGAGGATCGCCTTGGCCCGCGCCTCGCCCAGCTCGGCCTTCATCTCGTCATAGATGCCGCGGGCGAAGGCGGCCTCAATGCGGCGCTGCTCCAGGATGCCCAGTCGTTCCTCGGCCATGCGAAAACTCCCCGATGTCGATGACGACGGGGAGGCTAGAGCAGATCCCGATCAGGTGAAATCACCTGATCGGGTGAAGATGCTCGCAAAAACAGTCGGGTAGAGCGGGTTTCGCGTGCCGGAGCGAACGGAAGCCGGTCAAGTGTCCCGAATCTGAAGCTCGCCGCTGCGTGGCGAGTTCCATCGTCGCGCCACTAGCCCTTGCTTTCAGTGGCCTGCTGATCCCCCTCATTCGCAGCACAGCGCTGCGAACGAGGGGGGCAGAACACTGACGCGACGGCATGGCGGAGGGAAATGCGCCCCGCGGCGCTTCCCCGGCCGGCCATTCAGCGGGCGATGAGCCCCCGGTTCGTCACGATGATCTGGCTGGCCAGACAGATGTTGACCTGGCGCAGTTCGGCGGCCCCGCCACCGGCCCAGGTGATGCGGAAGTCATAGTTGCCGGCGTTGGACGCGCGGGCATTCCACACGCGCCCCGGCGGCAGCACGTTCTGGCCAAGCTGGTCCACGCCCCAATTCGCCAGGCTGGAATGGCTGTATTGCAGCGTCAGCACCGTGCGGGAGGATTGGTTGACCACCTGGAAGCGGCTGTCACAGGCTTGGCCGATCGGCGGCGGCGCGACGGCAACGGGTTGCGGCACATAGACGGTCTGAGGTGCGCAGGCCGAAACGATGGCAGCACCGATCAGGGCGACGACGGCAGGCAGCAGGCGGCGAAGCATCACGGAACAATCCCCGGTTCGTGGGACGCGCCGACGGGCCCGCCCGATCATCAATTCCGTGACCGTATGCAACGAAAGTTACGCGGGCAAGATGGCTCGGGCTTGCGCCGTGGTGTACCGGCATGGTGCTGTGAAGGGCTTCGCCGGGAAGGGTCGCGGACATGACAATCGGACAGTGGTTCAGCTTCCGGGGACGGATCGGACGGAAGGTCTTCTGGCTCGGCTACATCGTGCCGCTGCTCATCGCGAGCATCGTCGCGGGGGTGCTCGATGCCGCGCTCGGGCTGGCCGCGTATCGGGGCGAGGACGTGACGCCCGGAGATGCCGCGCAATTCTCGCCGATCAGTTCGCTGGTCTCGCTGCTCTCGATCTGGCCCTCGCTCGCCGGCACGATCAAGCGGCTGCATGACCGCGACCGGTCCGGCTGGTGGATCGGCGGCTTCTACCTGTTGTCGGCGATCTTCGGCGCGGTCGCCGTGATGATGGCGCTGACGAACCCCAGCAGTGCCGCCGCCATCGGCATGCCGATCATGGTCGGCGGCATCGTCATGCTGGCCTATGGCATCTGGCTGCTGGTGGAAACAGGCTTCCTGCGCGGCACCGTGGGACCGAACCGCTTCGGGCCGGACCCGCTAGGCGGGATGGGCCAACAGCAATGGCAGCAACCCGGGCAGTGGCAGCAACAGGGACCACCGCAGCAATGGCAGCAGCCCGGCCAATGGCAGCAGCCGCAGCAGCCGCAATGGCAGCCGCCGCCGCAGCCGGGCTGGCAGGGCGGGCCGCCGCAAGGCTATCCGCCGCCGCAGAATCCGGGTGCGCCACCGCCGGGCTATGGGCAGCCGCCGCCTGGCTATGGCCAGCCGCCGCCGCAGCCCGGGCAGTGGGGCGGGCCGGGACCGGGCGGCGGCAGCGTGCCGCCGGTACGGCGCGACTGACAGCCGCCTCCCGCGCGCCGGGGCGGGGCGAAGACCATTGTCGAATGGTTCAGCGTTCATGGCGGCTGCGTGCCGACCGCCGCCGCGCCCCTCGCCCCGGCAGCCGGCCCGACCCGGCACGATGGCGCGGCTGACCGCTAAGCCGGATCGACCGGCGATGCCGGCACGCCGCCCGCCTCGATGACCGCGCCCGCCCGCAACAGCACGTCCTCCCGATACCGCCCGGCGAGCAGTTGCACGCCGACCGGCACGGTGCCGACCAGCCCGGTCGTGACCACCAGCCCGGGCAGTCCCATCAGTGGCAGCCCGACCTGGGTCAGCTGGGCTTCCATGATGCGGCGGAAGGCTTCGGGACTTTCGACATCCTCCTGATCGCGGAAGGGAAGTTCGCCCGAGACCGGCGTGATGGCGACGGGGAAGCGCTCGAAGAATTCCATCCACTGCCGCACGAAGAACGAACGCTTCTGCAAGGCGTCCATGAAGCCGTTGAGGTCTGGCTGCGGGCACAGCGCCTCCATCTGCGCGAAGACGAAGCTCGCATCCGGGTCGGCTTCACGATGCAGCGCGGTGTTCAGGCCCCGACGCGATTCCGCGAGCCACAGCATCGCCTGCAAGGCGGCGGGTTCGCGCAGCGGCGGCGTATCGGTCTCCTCGATGGTCCAGCCGGCGGCTTCGAGGCGGCTCGCCGCGTCGCGCAGCGCCGCCGTCACCGCCGGCTGCACCGCCATACCTTCCGGGTTCAGGCAGAGCGCGGCGCGCTTGGGTACCGGCGGCGCCTCCAGCGGTGCGCCGACCCACCAGGGGTCACGGATGTCGCGCGCGGCCATGGCGGCGAAGGCAACGCGCAGATCGGCGATGGTCCGCGCGATGGGGCCTGACACGGCCATCAGCTGCCCGCCGATATGCCGCTCGGCGCCGGTCGGGTTCCAGGCCGGGATTCGCCCCAGCGTCGGGCGCAGCCCATGCACGCCGCAGGCATAGGCCGGGTAGCGGATCGACCCGCCGATATCCGTGCCATGGCCGATCGCGCCGATCCCCGCCGCGACCGCCGCCGCCGCGCCACCCGAGGAACCGCCCGGCGTGATCGACGCATCGCGCGGGTTCTTCGTATGCCCGTGCAGCGAATTGCGCGTGAACCAACGCAGCGAGAAGGCCGGCGTATTGGTGCGCCCGAGCAGCACCGCGCCCGCGCGGCGCAGATTGGCAACGACGGGGTTGTCCGCCTTGGCCAGCAGATCCTTCTGCAAGCGCAGCCCATTGGTGGTGGCATAGCCCGCCTGGTCGGCATTCACCTTGATGGTGGTGGGCACGCCGGCGAGCGGGCCGGGGTCCTCGCCGCGCCCGATGGTCGCGTCGATCGCCGCGGCCTGGGCCAGCACATCCTCCGGCCGGT
This sequence comes from Neoroseomonas lacus, assembly GCF_014644535.1. Taxonomy (GTDB): domain Bacteria; phylum Pseudomonadota; class Alphaproteobacteria; order Acetobacterales; family Acetobacteraceae; genus Neoroseomonas; species Neoroseomonas lacus. Next base: position 24,757 of record NZ_BMKW01000018.1, on the reverse strand, counting down.
GCTCGATCACCGCGTTGATCGCCGGATTCACCGCGTCGAGCCGGGCCAGCGCGTCGCGCGCGACCTCGGTGGCGGAGACCCGCCGGCTGCGAACGCGATGGGCAAGGTCGGTGGCCGGAAGACGCCAGAGATCGGTCATGAATGATGTCCGCTGCAAGGATGGCCGATGGTTTCCCGCCTTGCCCGCGCGGTCAACGTCGCGCTGGTGCGCGCGGGCCATGCCGCGTCAGAGGAAGCCGCCCGATTGCCGCTTCCACAGCGCCGCATAGGTGCCGCCGCGGTCGAGGAGCTGGGCATGGCTGCCCTGTTCCACCACGCGCCCATGTTCCAGCACCACCAGACGGTCCATGCTGGCAAGCGTTGAGAGGCGATGCGCGATGGCGATCACCGTCTTGCCCTCCATCAGCCCGACCAGCTGTTCCTGGATGACGGCTTCCACCTCGGAATCCAGCGCGGAAGTCGCTTCGTCCAGCACCAGGATCGGCGCGTCCTTCAGCAGCACGCGGGCAATGGCGATGCGTTGGCGCTGCCCACCCGACAGCTTCACGCCGCGTTCGCCGACATGCGCCTCATACCCGGTGCGGCCGCGCCAATCGGCGAGTTGCTCGATGAACCCGTCCGCGGCGGATCGGCGCGCGGCGGCGATGATCTCCGCCTGCGTCGCCGAAGGCCTGCCATAGCGGATATTGTCGCGGATCGAGCGATGCAGCAGCGCGGTGTCCTGCGTGACGACACCCACCGCGCCACGCAGCGATTCCTGCGTCACCGTCTCGATATCCTGCCCGTCGATCAGGATGCGTCCGGCCTCGGGCGTGAAGAAGCGCAGCAGCAGGTTCATCGCCGTCGTCTTGCCCGCGCCGGAATGGCCGACCAGGCCGACGCGTTCGCCCGGCGCGATCGTCAGGTCGAAGCCGTTCAGCACGCCGCGTTCCTGCCCGTAGCCGAAATGCACATCCTCGAAGCGGATCGCGCCGCGCGTGACGACCAGCGGCGTCGCCCCCACCGGGTCGGGTGCAGTGGGTGGCACGGCGATGCTGCCGGTGGCTTCCTGCACCACGCCGACATTCTCGAAAATGCCGGTGACGTTGAAGGCGACCCAGCCGGAGATGTTCGCGATCTGCCAGCCCATCGGCAGCGTGGCGGCGACGGTGCCGACGCCAATCTCGCCCGCCTGCCATAGCCAGATGGACATGGCGCCGAGCGAGGTCAGCAGGAGCGCATTAAGGCTCGACAGCAACAGCCCATTCAGCGTGATCAGCCGCATCTGCCGCCGGAACGCCTCGGTCAGTCGGGTGATGCCGTCGCGGATGAAGCTGTCCTCCTCCTCCGCCCGTGCAAACAGCTTCACCGTCAGAATGTTGGTGTAGCTGTCGACGATCCGCCCGGTCAGCAGCGAGCGTTCCGCCGAAGCCGCCTTCGACCTGTCCCGCAGCCGTGGCACCAGGAAGCGCAGCAGGGCGATGTAGACGATGAACCAGACCAGCACCGGCAGGGCCAGCCGCACATCCGCCTGGGTCAACCAGATCAGCGCCGTGCTGCCATAGACAATGATGTACCAGACCGCGTTCACGCCCTGCACGACGCTTTCGCGCAAGGCCGGTGCGGCCTGCATCACGCGGTTCGCGATGCGGCCGGCGAAATCCTCCTGGAAGAAGGCCCAGCCCTGGCGGACCACATGGAAATGCCCCTGCCAGCGGATCATCGACGTGAAGTTCGCGCTGATGCCCTGCTGCGCGATCAGGTTCTGCGTGGTGATGGCGAGTGGCCGGCCCACCACCAGCACCGCCGCCATGCCGAGCAGTTGCGGCCAAGCCTCGGCGAACAGCCGCTCCGGCCCATGCGCCGTCATCAGGCTGATGACGGTGCCGATGAAGATCGGGATCAGCGCATCGAGGATCGCGACCAGCATGCCGAACAGGAACAGCAGCGCGAACAGCGCCTTCGCCTGCCGGATGAAGTACCAGTAGAAGGCAAGTAGGCCCGAGGGCGGCGGGCCTTCCGGCACCTCGGTGCCGAGCAGGCGGCTGGCGCGCGTGCCGGGGGCCGCGACCGGGTCGATGATGGTCTCGAACGGGAGGCGCATGCCCCCAACCCACGCCCGCCGGCCGGCGCTGTCAATCGCCGGCCGGTGACGTCTGCGTGGTCAGCCGGGCAGGCCGAGCACGTTCTTCGAGAGGATGTTGCGTTGGATCTCGTTCGACCCGCCATAGATGGTGGCCGGCCGCGCCTGGATGTACAGCCCCGTCGGGTTGAGATTGCGGTTGCCTTCCATCGGCTCCAGCAGCCCGGCATTCTCCCCGGCGATCTCCAGCATCGTATCCGTCACGCGCTGGAACAGCTCGGTCTGGAACACCTTCAGCATCGACACATCGGCGCCGAGCGTCTCGCCGCGCCGTAGCTTGTCGACGAAGGTGCCATACAGCGACTTCAGATCCTCAAGATCCAGCCGCAGCCGACCATAGGTGTCCTGGAACGCCGCGTCCTCCCACACCCCCATGCGCTCGGCGAGCTGCCGCAGCCGCGTGAAGGCGTAGGCCGACAGGCGCGGCGAGCCGAGATAGATGCGCTCGAAGGACAGCAGCGCCTTCGCCATGTCCCAGCCGCGGTTCGGCGTTCCCACCAGGTTCTTCGCCGGCACGCGGACATTGTCGAAGAACACCTCGCAGAATTCGTCATGGTATTCGAGGTTGATGATCGGCTTCACCGTGATCCCCGGCGTCGCCATGTCCACCAGCAGGAACGAGATGCCCTCCTGCTTCTTCGCGTTCTTGTCCGTGCGCACCAGCAGGAAGCACCAGTTGGCGTCCGACGCCAGCGTGGTCCAGATCTTCTGCCCGTTGACGACATACTCGTCGCCATCGAGCACCGCTTCCGTGCGCAGCGCGGCGAGGTCCGACCCGGCATTCGGTTCCGAATACCCCTGGCACCACACATGCTCGCCATTGAGGATCTTCGGCAGGAATTCCAGCTGTTGTTCCGGCGTGCCGTGGTTGATCAGCAGCGGGCCGACCATGACGATGCCGTGGTCATTGGTGCGCGCGCAGCCGAAGCGCTCCACCTCCTCGGTGAAGATGATCTGCTTGGCCGGCGCCAGGCCCAGCCCGCCGAACTGGCGCGGCCAGCCCGGGCACAGCCAGCCCTTCTCGGCCAGCTTGAAGTACCAGGGCTTGTTCTCTTCCCAATGCAGGCGCTTGGGCGGGTTGCGCAACTCGGCGGGACAATTGGCCTCGATCCAGGACCGGACATGGGCGCGGAACGCCTCGTCCTCCATCTGGTTGAGGTCCTGGGTTTCCTTGGGCGCGATGGTGACCATCGTCTCAGCCTCCAAACTTCGGGCGGCGCTTCTCGAGGAACGCCGCGCGGCCTTCCTGGAAGTCGGATGTGGTGAACAGCAGACCCTGGAAGGTCTGCTCATCGGCCAGCGCCTCGTCGAGGCCCTCGGCCAGGATCTTCTTCGTCAGCTCGATCGGCCCGGCGGCCTCGGCGGCGAGGGCATGCGCCTTTTCCAGCGCCACCTCCAGCGCCTTGCCCGGCTGGGCGAGGAAATCCACCAGCCCGATGCGCTCGCCTTCGATCGCCCCCGTCACCTCATGGTAGAACAGGATGCGCCGCGCCCGCCCGACGCTGACGCGCCGTGGCAGGAAATACGGCAGCCCCATATCGGCCATCAGCCCGATCTTGCCGAAGCCGGCGACGAAGCGCGCATCTTCCGCGGCGACGATGGTGTCGCAGGCGCACGCAACGGCCATGCCCGCCCCCGCCGCCCAGCCTTCGACGGCGGCGACCAGCGGCTTCGCCCCCTTGGCCATCAGCCGCACGAGCCGATGCGTCCGCCGCATGCGGTCCCGCCCCGCCAGCGCATCGCCGACATCCATGCTGGAGATGTCGCCACCCGCGCAGAAAGTGCCGCCCGCGCCGGTGATGACGATGGCGCGCACCGCCTTGTCCAGATGCGCGCGCTCGATCGCATGCTCCAGCGCGGCCCGCACGGCTGGCGCGATCGCGTTCTTGCGCTGCGGATAATTGATGGTGAGGACCAGGACGTTGCCGTCCATCGCCTCATCGACGCGGGCGGCCTCGCTCATTCCACATCCTCCGGCGCCAGCGCCATGAAGCGCCGCCGATGCAGCGTCGCCGAGCCATACTGGTTCGCGATCACCATCCCGCGCCGCAGATACAGCCCGACATCGTATTCGTCGGTGTAGCCGATGCCGCCATGCAGCTGGATGCATTGGCGCAGCACCAACAACCCGCTTTCCGCCGCGCGTGCCTTGGCCTTGGACACCGCCGCCTGCCGCACTGCCCCGCTCGCGCCGGAATCGAGCACCGCCGCCGCGCTCTCCACCGCCGCCCGCGTCAGCGCGATATGGATCTTCAGATCTGCCGCGCGATGCTGCAGCGCCTGGAAGGTCCCGATGATCCGCCCGAATTGCTGGCGCGTCTTGAGGTAACTCAGCGTCAGCTCGAACGCCTTCTCCATCAACCCCAGCATGTGGCCCGCGGTCGCCAGCGCGGCCTCGTCGATCGCCTGCTCCAGCACCGCACCGATGTCATCGGCAACGCGCGAAGCGCGCGCGAGGTCGGCCCGCAGCGTGCCGACGCTGCCGCCATCCATCGTCTTCTCCAGCACGACATCCGCACCCGCCGCCGGCAAGGACACCAGCGCGATGCGATTGCCCTCCCGCACCGGCAGCACGAACGCATCCGCCCCCGCCGCCATCGGGATGAACACCCGCGGCGCATCCCCCGTGCCCGGCACCGCGATGCTGTCCGCCTTCTCCTGCCACGCCGTCAGCACGACCTGCGCGCCTTCCAGCAGCGGCGCGAGCAGCGCCTTGTCATCCGCCGCCGCCAGCAGGCGCGCCGAGAGCATCGCCGGGATCAACGGCTCAGGCGCGAGGCCGGCCCCCATCTCCTCGGTCAGCGCCACGGCCTCGGACAGGCCAAGCCCCGCCCCACCTGCGTCTTCCGCCACCGCCAGGCCAATCCAGCCGAGCGCGCCCATCTCGGCGAAGACATCGCGCGAGAAACCCGGCGCCACGAAGCGCAGCGCACGCACGCGCTTGGTTTCACCGCCAGGCGGGGCCACCGCACCCGCGCTGTCGCGGATCATGCGAATGGATTCGGATCGGTCGTCCAATGCTTGGCTCATCGTTCCCTCAAGATAAGGTCGGGGGAGCGAACTCCCCCGATCCCCCTCCTTCTTCTGTCTGGGCGCCTCGCCGATGGCGAGGCGCGGCACATCACTGCGTATGCAAGACGGCGCCGGAAGCGGCCTGGGCCTGCTCCAGCGTCACGCCGGGGGCCAGGTCCACGACGACGAAGCCCTTGTCAGGCACGATCTCGAACACACCGAGATTGGTGTAGACGCGCTTCACCGCACCCGGCGTCGTCAGCGGGTAACCACACGTCTCCACCAGCTTCGGACGTCCATCCTTCGTGGTGTGCTCCATGATCACCCACAGGCGCTTCGCCCCGGCACCAAGATCCATCGCACCACCTACGGCCGGCGCGGTGTCGTTCTCGCTGGTCGCCCAATTCGCGATGTCGCCATTCTGCGCCACCTCGAACGCACCAAGCACGCACAAGTCGAGATGCCCGCCACGGATCATCGCGAAACTGTCGGCGTGATGGCAGTACGACCCACCCGGGCGCAGCGTCACCGCCTGCTTGCCGGCATTCACCAACCACGGATCGATCTTGTCCTTCGCCGGCGCCGGGCCCATGCCGAGAATCCCATTCTCGGAATGCAGGATCACCTCGCGATCCAGCGGCACGAAATCACCGACCATGGTCGGGATGCCGATGCCGAGATTGACGTACCAGCCCTCCGGAATGTCCTGCGCCAGACGCGCAGCCATGCCCTTGCGATCGAAACCTGACATGTCCTGCTCCTCCTATGCCCAGTCCGGCCCGCGATCCACCTGGATCACGCGGTTCACGAAGATGCCCGGCGTATGCACATTCTCCGGCACCAGCTCACCCAATTCGCGGAGATGCGACACCTGCGCGATCGTCAGATCCGCCGCCATCGCCATCACCGGATTGAAGTTCCGCCCGCTCGCCCGATAGGTCAGGTTGCCCCAGCGATCGCCCTCCCAACCTTCGACCAGCGCGACATCGCCCTTCAGCGCGTGCTCCATCACGTACTTGCGGCCGCCGAACTCCCGCTCCTCCTTGCCATGGGCGAGGATGGTGCCGACCGAGGTCGCGGTGAAGAAGGCCGGCACGCCGGCACCCGCGGCGCGCATGCGCTCGGCCATCGTCCCCTGCGGCACGATCTCCAGCTCGATCTTGCCGGCACGATACAACTCCTCGAACACCACGGAACCAGCCGACCGCGGGAAGGAACAGATGATCTTCCGCACCCGCCCCAGCTCCATCAGCTTCGCCAGGCCGACCCGCCCGTTGCCGGCATTGTTTGCCACGCAGACCAGGTCCTTGGCGCCCTGCTCGATCAGCGCCTCGATCAGCTCATCGGGCTGGCCGACGGCACCGAAGCCGCCGATCAGCACGGTCGACCCGTCCTTGATGCCCGCCATGGCATCGGCCATGGATTGAACGATCTTGTTGATCACGTCGTCCGCATTCCTTCCTGTCCATGGCGGGCCTCGGTCACCAGTTCAGTGACCTCGCGGCTGGTCACCGCGCCGCCCATGAAATCGAACTCACCCGCCTGCAATCGCTCGGCCGCCTGCACCAGCGCGCCCATCGCGTGACGATACAACGCCCCGCCGAGGCTGACACGCCGCACACCCGCCGCCGCCAACCGCGCCAACGGCACCGGCCCGTCGCGCGGCCCGAACACCACATTGAGCGGTACCGGCGCCACCGCCTTCGCCACCGCCTCGATCGTCGCCATATCCGGCAGGCCCGGCGCGTACAGCGCCTCCGCCCCGCATTCGGCGAAGGCCGTCAGACGGCGAATCGTGTCATCCAGATCCGGCCGCCCCTGCAGGAAATTATCCGTCCGCGCGGTCAGCAGGATGCGGCCCTTCGCCGCCTTGGCCGCCGCCCGGATACGCGCGACGGCATCATCGAAGTCATGGATCGGCTTGTCGGGATTCGCCGTAGTGTCCTCGATGCCAAGCCCGGCAAGCCCGGCCTCGATCGCCGCCTCGACGGTCGCGACGCAATCCTCCGGCGCCGGCCCGAACCCGTCCTCGAGGTCACCATTCACCGGCAACCCGGTCAGCCGGATGACGAGCCGCGCATTGTCCAGCGCCTCCGCCCGGCTGATCTCCGCCGCGCCATCCGGCCGCCCCATCGCGAAGGCGATGCCGAGCGACGTGGTCGCCAACGCCTCGAAGCCCGCGCGCTTCAACAGCAGCGCCGAGGCACCGTCCCACGGATTGGGCATGATGAAGGCGCCCGGCCGCTGGTGCAGCGCGCGGAAGGCTTCGTAGGCGGCACTCATCAGGCAGTGCCCGGGTGGCGGAACAGCCCGTTGCTGACCACCACCTTGTCGCGCTCGATGACGCGAGCGCGGAAGGCTGCCCCGCCTTCCTCGTGCCAGATCTCCGTGCGGATCGTCTCGCCCGGATACACCGGCGAGGAGAAGCGCAGATCCATCCGCCCGAACCGCGCCGGGTCATACCCGCACAGCGACTTCATCAGCGCGTGGCAGACCACGCCGAAGGTGCACAACCCATGCAGGATCGGCTGCTTGAACCCCGCCTTGGCGGCGACCTCCGGGTCGATATGCAGCGGATTGTGGTCGCCATTCAGCCGATACACGATTGCCTGTTCCGGCCGCGTCGGCAGGTCCACCGTCAGGTCCGGCGCGCGATCCGGCTCCGCATGCGGTTTCTTGATCGGCCCGCTCGGCCCGCCGAAGCCGCCATCGCCGCGCGCGAAGGTGGTGCCTTCCAGCGTGGCGAGCTTCTCGCCCGTCCTCGCATCCGTCACCACACGTTCGTTGTAGAGCATCGCGCCCTTGCCCGGCCCGCGATCGACGATGCTGGTGATGCGCGAGCGGCCGATGATCTCGCCTTCCGCCGGCAGCGGCTTGTGCAGGATGATCGACTGCTCGCCGTGCAACACCTGCGTCCAATCCACGCCGGTATCCGGGTTGCGAATCCAGAAGCCCGGATACCCCAGCACCACCGCCATGGACGGCATCGCGCGCAGCCGCGGCTCGTACAGGAAGTCGAGTTGCGCCTGGTCCATCGGGTCCTGCCCGAGCCCGATCGAGAAATTGTACAGCGCCGTATCCTGCCAACGGATGGTCTGGCGGATTTCCGGGATCGGGTAGTTCAGCAGATGGTCGTGATTGATGGTCATCAGTGGGTGTCCTCGATCTCGATCACCGCGTCGGCGGCAAAGGCGCCCTGCCCTTCCGGCAGCACCAGCAGCGGGTTCACATCAACCGACGCAAGCCGCTCCCCGGCACCCGCCGCGAAGCGCGACAGCGCCGACAGCGCCGAGGCCAGCGCCGCCACATCCGCCTTCGGCCGCCCGCGCGCGCCATCGAGCAGCGGGAAGCCCTTCAACGAGCGGATCATCGCCTCGGCTTCCACATCGCCGAACGGGCAGCGCCGGAACGACACATCCTTCAAGATCTCGATGAACACGCCGCCGAGCCCGACCATCGCCACCGGCCCGAACACCGGGTCCTTCGCGACGCCGAGCGCCATCTCCACCGCGCCCTTGATCTGCCGGGCGATCAGCACGCCCTCGATGCGCGCGCCAGGCGCCCGTTCGGCCGCGCGCGCCAGCAGCGTCGCATGCGCCTCCCGCACCGCCGCCGCCGAGGCGAGGTCGAGGATCACGCCGCCGATCTCGCTCTTATGCAGGATGTCCGGCGACAGGATTTTCGCCACCACCGGAAAGCCGAAGGACTCGGCCGCCGCGACGGCTTCCTCGACCGACGCGCAGGCCTTCTCCGGCACCGCCGGGACGCCGGCGGCGGCCAGGATGCGCTTGCCCTCCGCCTCGGTCGGCGTCGTCGCCGGCAGCGTCACCTCCGGCACCACGATGTCATCCGGCGGCGGCGCGGCGAAGGCCGCCCCGAAACGCCCCATCGCCTCGATCGCCGCGACCGCGCGCGTCGGATCCTCGAAAACGAGATACCCGTCTTCCTCATACCCCCGCACCTTGTCGGCGGAAGCAATCACCGACAGCACCCACAGCCGATCGGGGAATTTCTCCCGCGCCTGCTTCAGATACGGCCGCAGCTTCGGCGCCATGGTGGTGGACCCGCCCGTCTGGGTCAGGAACACCAGCATCGAGGCATAGCCGCCGGCATCCGCCGTGGTCTCGAGGAAATGCTCGAACATCTCCGTCTGGTTCACCGCCTGGGCGGTGCAATCCACCGGATTGCGCGGGGCCGAGAAGGAGATCAGCCCCTTCAGCTTCGCCTGCGCCGCTTCCGGCATTTCCGGCATCGGCACGCCCATCGCCTCGGCGGCATCGGAGATCAACACCCCCGCCCCGCCGCTCACGGTGATGACACCGAGGCTGTTCCTCGCCGGATAGATCCGCCGCGACGCCGCATAGGCGATGTCGAGCATCTGTTCCGTCGTGCCCGCGCGCACCACGCCGAATTCGCGCAGCACCGCCTCGGTTACCGCATCGTCGCCGGCGATCGACGCCGTATGAGACTTCGCCGCATGCCCGCCGAGTTCCGACCGCCCGACCTTCATCATCACCACCGGCTTGCGGTTGCGCCGTGCCAGGTCGAGTGCGGCGATGAACCGCTCGCTCTCGCGAATCCCCTCCGCATAGGCGCAAATCACCTCGACTTCCGGCGCTTGCGCCATCCAGCCGATCACTTCGCCGAGCGACACGTCGCCCTCATTGCCGGTGGTGACACACACCGTCGTGCCGAGCCCGCGCGCGCGCGACGTCGCGAACAGATGCGTCCCATAGGCACCCGATTGCGAGGCAATGCCGATATTGCCGCGGATCGGCCAGCCCTGCTCGAAGGATGTCGAGAACATCGGGTAGAAGCCGACCGCCGCGTTGAACAAGCCAAGGCAATTCGGCCCCAGGATGCGCATGCCGTGCTGGCGCCCGGCCGCGACCAGGCGTTCCTGCATCGCCGCGCCCGCCTCATCCACCTCGGCGAAACCGGCGGTGAAGATGATGGCCGCGCGGCAGCCCTTGGCCCCGAGATCGGCGACCGCCCGTACGGCCGCTTCGCCCGGCACGGCGACGATGGCGACATCGGGCACGGCGGTCAGCGCATTGACCGAGGCGAAGGCCGGCAGCCCTTGCACGGTCGGTCGGTTTGGATTCACCGGCAGGATAGTCCCGGCGAATCCCTGATCCATCATGTAGGCGATCGGCCGCCCGCCAATCCGGGTCGCGTCGTCCGATGCCCCGATGACGGCGACGGAACGCGGACGGATCATGGCATCGAGGGCAGCGAACGCAGTGCCGCGCGGCGCAATATCAGGGTTACCGCGTTCGGCGGGCATGGACGTTTTCCTCTCCGGCAATTGCCGGAGGGTGCCGCCGCGGGCCCTCGCGAGCAAGGGGGCATCAACGCCGCGGCAGCAGGGCAGACCTCCGCGTCGGGAATGCGCCGCGCGGCGCAGTCCCGACCGACCGGTCAGTTGGCCGCTTCGCCCACCGCTTCCTCGTCTTCCTCGCCCTCGTCGGAATCCTCGGGGTCCTGTTCGTCGAACTCGAAGGCACCAACCACGGCAGCGAGGCAGCGCCGATAGGTTGCCAGGATCCAGTCGGCGTCGGCGCCGTCCTCACCCTTGCCTTCCGCGCGCATCACGATCTTCAGCAGGGCTAGCGCCACCGCCGCCTCGCTGTCACCTTCGATCTCGATATCAAGCCCGTCCATCGCGCTTCTCCTGCACTGGCAGGGTCGATGTGCCAGGAAGTGCCGGGCGCGGTTATCGCCGCGGCATGACAGCGCGAAACTTCATCATCGCGACGCAAACATCCGGGGCGCCCCGATGGGCGCCCCGGTTCAGCTCACGCGCCCGGCGCGACCACCGTGCAATCGCCACGGCCACGCAGGCGCGAGCAGGCCTGTTCGGCACTGGAGCGGCTCAGCCCTGTCACCCGGGCCCGATACAGGGTCGAGCTCCCCTGACGCACCGGCGTCACCGAAGTCCGCGACCCCATCGACGCGACCACGTTGCGCGCCTGGTTGGCGGTGGACCGCGCGAGGTTCTCCGAGGTGAAGGCGCCGACCTGGACGGCCCAGCCATTGCCGCCACCACCACTCGGCGCCGCGGCGGGGACCGGCACGGCAAGCGCCTGGCGGACCGGCGGCACCGGCATCGGCGCGGCGGGCAGCGTGCCGGCATGCGCAGAACCCACCAGGCCGAAGCCGCGGAAGGGCGAGGCGGCGGGCGTGCGCCGTTCCGGCGCGGCCAGGGCCGAGGCCACAACCGTCGGCGTATAGGCCGGCGCCGGGTCCTCGGCCTGCTGCGGCTGGTTGCGCTCGACCTCGGACTGGCGCGCGGCCTCGGCCAGGGCGGCGCGGGCGCTCGGCGTCAGGGTCGGATTCTCGGCGCCGGTCATGTAGGCCGGCCGGGCGGAGGAGGGGGCCGGTGGCGGCGGCGCCATGGGCGCGAGGCTCGCCACCTGCACCGGCGCGGCGGTCGGCGGCGGCGGCGGGGCCGAGGCCACCATGACCGGGGCCGGTGCCTGGCGCTGCTCACGCAGGGCGAAGGCGGTGCCGCTGGTCATCGGGCGCGGTCCGGCCGGGATGTGCGTGCCGATGTCGGCAGCGGCATAGACTTCGGCCGGCGCACGGCGGCTCGGATGCGTGCCTTGGATGCGCGGCCCGATGCGGGCGACATAGTTGCGCGTCTCATTCGGCAGGCCACGACCGCCCCAGAGGTAATCCTCCAGGCGACGCGGGCCGGCATTGTAGGCCGCGAGGAAGGCTGGGCTGCCGTACAGCTCGTACATCTCCCGCAGATAGGCCGCACCCGCCTGGATGCTGTCATACGGGTGGTACGGGTCGGGGCCGAGATTGTAGCGCGCCTGCAATTCCCGGTAGGTGCCGGGCATCACCTGCATCAGGCCCATGGCGCCGACCGGGCTGGTCGCGTTGGACCGCCCGCCGCTCTCCTGGCGCATGACTTCGCGAATCCAGGTCTCGGGCACATCGAAGCGCCGCGATGCGTCGCGAATCCATGGCCCCCACGGGTCGCCCGGTGGGCCGGGCGGCGACGTGCTGTCGGGACGATTGTAATACGGCCCGTTGTTGGCCGCACTGCGCGACCCCGTTTCGGCGCAGGCTGCGAGCAGCGATAGCACCGCGCAGACCAGGACGGCTCTCGTGCCGTCCCTGAAGCGTCCGGTCATTCCCCCTGGTCTCCATAGCGCCGCATCACGAGGCATGCCCGTTGTGGTGAAGGTCCGGAATCCCCCTCCGGCCCCTCCGGGCACACCCGCTCGCGGGCGTTCGAGTGCAAAGTGCAATACGCTGAAACGTTGCGTAGGCCAGCGCCGGGCACCCGGTCAAGCATTGTGGACGCATCGCAGCATGTGGTGTGTCCAGCCTGGCCGTCTGCCCCAGGGCTGGACGCAATCACCTTACTGTGGCCAGAGCGAGGCAACTCGCGTGATGATAGGGGCGGTGCCGCCCGCCAACAGCCTGGAGAGTTGTAGAATGTTTGAACTCCGCCGCCTCGCCCCGCTGGCCGTCCTGCTCGCCCTCGGGGCCGGCCTCGGGGCCTGCGCACCGGAAGGCAATTCGTCGGTGAGCCGCGGGGCGCTCGGCTCTTCGGGCTATGTCTCTTCCGGCACCATCGTCGGCATGCGGCCGGTTTCGGTGCAGGGTACCCGCTCGGGCGTCGGCGTCGGGGCGGGCGCCGTCGCGGGCGGGCTGGTCGGCAGCACCATCGGCGGCGACTGGCGCGCCCGCACGGTGGGTGGGGTGATCGGCGCGCTGGCCGGTGGCCTCGCTGGCGGCGCCATCGAGGAAGGCGTCACCAGCGGCAATGCCATGGAATTCATCATCCGCGACGACAATGGCCAGACCCGCTCGGTGATCCAGACCAACGAGCTCAACCTCGCCGTGGGCGAGCGGGTGATCATGACGCAGACCGACCGCGTCCGGCTGTCGCGCGCCGGGGCCGGCGGGCCGGTCGGCTACAATGCCGGCTATGGCGCGCCCTATGGTGGCGGGCCGATCGACGCGCGCGGCGGCAAGTAACCGGCACCGGCCGAAAGGGCACGCCCCTTCGGCCCGGCTGCCCTTCCTGCGCGGCGGGACACGGTGTAGAAGGCCGCGCAAATGTCGCATGCCACCATCCCAGTCCATGCCTTCGACGCCGCCCATCCGCGCCGCAGGGAAATTGCGTTGGAGGACCTGGAAGGTGGCCTGGCCCGCTGGCGCCTCGCCTGGGCGCTAGCCCGCAGCGACATTACGCACCGGTATCGCGGGTCGATCCTCGGGCCACTGTGGCTGACGCTGTCCACCGCGATCATGCTCGGCGCGATGGGCTTCCTCTACGCCAAGCTGTTCCGCATCGACGTGTCGGCCTACCTGCCGTGGCTGACGGTCAGCCTGATCGTGTGGAACACGCTCAACCAGACGATCACGGACGCCACGGGCTGCCTGACCGGGGCGGAAGGCGTGATCCGGCAGATGCCGCTGCCCTACACCGTCCACGCGCTGCGCGTGGTCATGCGCAATGCCATCATCGCAGCGCACAACCTGCCGCTCGTCGCGGTGATCTTCTACATCTTCGGCGTCGCGCCGCACTGGACGGCGTTTCTCGCCATCCCGGGCTTCGTGCTGATGGCGGTGTGCGGATTCGCCTCCTCCATCTTCCTCGGCATGATCTGCGCCCGCTTCCGCGACATCCCGCCCATCGTGGGTTCGCTGATGCAGGTGGCCTTCTTCGTCTCGGCCGTGATTTGGAAGCCCGACATGCTCGGCTGGTGGGAACCCTACCTGCCGATCAACCCGGTCTTCGCCCTCATGGAAGCGATCCGCGCGCCCATCATGGGCACCACCGGCGGCATCGTGGTCTGGATCGCCGCCTTCTTCTGGACCGCCATCCTGACGGCGATCTCCTGGGCCTTCTTCGTCCGGTTCCGCGGACGCATCGCCTTCTGGGTCTGATCAGCATGGCCGGTATCGAAGCCGCGGAGCTTGCGATCGAGTTCCCGCTCTATCACCACAATGCGCGCTCGCTGAAGCAGCGCATCCTCGCCTCCTCCGGCCTGCGGCTGAAGAAGGACGAGGACAACCGCATCGTCGTCGCCGCCCTCCGCGACCTGACCTTCACCATCGGCCGGGGCGAACGCGTCGCCTTGGTTGGCCCCAACGGCGCCGGCAAGACCACCCTGCTGCGCACCATCGCCGGGGTCTACGAACCGGTCGCCGGCCGGCTGCGGGTGGAAGGGGCGATCGGTTCGCTGATCGACCCCGCCGCCGGCATGGACGCCCTGCTGACCGGGCGCGAGAACGTCATCCTGCGCGCGCTGTTCCGCGGCATGACCGAGGCGCAGGGCCGCGCCCTGGCCGAGGAGGTCGCCGGTTTCGCCGGGCTGGGCGACTTCCTGGACATGCCGATCCGCGGCTATTCCGCCGGCATGAATGTCCGCCTCGCCTTCGCCATGGCCACCGCGATGACGCCCGACATCCTGCTGATGGACGAATGGTTCCTCGCCGGCGATGCGGATTTCATGAAGAAGGCCGAGGAACGGCTGACCCGCCTGGTGACAGGTGCCGAGATCCTGATGATCGCCACCCACGATATGGGCGTCGTGCGGAAATGGTGCACCCGCGCGATTCGCCTGGAAGGCGGGCGGATCCTGGCGGACGGGCCGGTCGAACAAGTTCTCGCCGAGGCGGGGCTGTAGAATCCAGGCCGGCGCCGGTCCGTCGCGCCGCCCTCGACGCCCCTGGCCAGTCGGCCCGGCATCGTCGCCAGGCCAGCCCGTCGCGGTTCGCCGGATCATTGTCCTGGCGAGCATCGTCGCCCGATCGGGCGGTCCCACCTGTGCGGTGTCTGGTTCAGGACGCCGGGCGTTCCAACGCCTGGAGCAATTGACCGGCCATCCCGTCCCAGTCATTGAGCCGCCGCCCCGTCTCGCGCGCCCCTTCGGCCAGGGCGGCACGGCGGCCCGGATCGCAGAGCTGGGCCATCGCCTCGGCCAGCGCCTCGGCGGTCACCGCGCGGGCCAGCACGCCATCGACCCCGTCGCGCACTTGTTCGGTCAGGCCGCCGACCGGCGTGGCCACCACCGGCACCCCGAAACCATGCGCGAGCGGCGCCACCCCGCTCTGGCTCGCCTCGCGATAGGGCAGCATCACGGCATCCGCCCCGGCGACCAGCCGCGCCATATCCGCCTCGCCGAGCCAGCGCGACCGCACCTCGACCCCGGGCAGGGCCGTCAGGCCGGGTGCCAGGGCCTCCGCGTCACCCTCCCCCGCCACGAGGAGCCGAGCCTTGGGGAAACGTGGCTGGAACAGCCGCCAGGCGTCCCGCAGTAGGTCGAGCCCCTTATAAGCGCGCATGCGCCCCAGATTGACGAAGTAAGGCGCATCCGCAGCTCGATCCGGCGCAGCGACCGGCCCGCCCGGCGTCAACAGCGCCCCCAGCGACAGCCGATGCACCTGCAACGCCGGCCGCCGCCGATTAATCCCCGCAGCCACGCTGTCGGAGAAGGCAATCGCGGATTCCGCCGCATCCAGTTCCCGCGTCAGCCGCCATTCCCACAGCAGGCCCGGATCGCCCGGATGCGGTTCGGCATCATGCACCATCGGCACGAAGCGCAGCCCGGCCCGCTGCAGCCCCGGCGCGACCAGCGGCGTCCACAGATGCGTCATCACCGAAACCACGGCATCGGCGCGGAACGCCTGCGCCTGGCGGCGCAACCGCCCGGCAAGCATGGGCACGCGCAGGAAGCCGGCCGCGAAACCGGCCGCCGAGCGATAGGTCGGCACGGCATCGACCGCCAGGCCGGTCGAGCGGATTTCCGACAGCAACTCGCATTGGGCCGACAGCGACAGCGCCACCGTGGCATCGTCGCGCCGCGCCAAGGCCCTGGCGAGGGCCAAGGTCTGTTGCGCCCCGCCGCCGCGGCGCCCCCAATACCAAAGCAGCAACCGCATCCTTCCCCCCCCGCCGGCACGGCCGCCGGGCATCGATGCCATGGCGCGGGGCTGGCATGCGCGCGACCAGCCGTTCAGCCGCGATGGCCCATGCCGGTGCCGCGCAACAGCCTCAGCACAAGCCCGCGCAGCCGCCAGAACGGGCTCTTTTTCATGGCATCGATCTGGGCCAGAGCCCGCAGCAATTCGCCCGAGCGCATGGCCGGTGCCGCATGGGCGCTGTGTGCGGCGCCGACACTCGACAATGCCTCGATGGCGAGATCCGGCCGCCGCTGCAGCCAATCCTGGATGCCGGCCTGGTAGCGGCGGAATTCCTGCCAGCCATTCCCCGGCATCGGTCGCCGGCCGGCGGCCAGGTCGTCGATCGTGGCGCGCAGGGCGGCCAACGTGTCACGCGCCTGCGCGGCGATGGTGAATCGAGCGGCCTGGGCGATGCCGGCGGCGACGCGCGCGGCACGGACGGCAGGATCGGCCAGGGACAGGATGGCATCCGCGGCGCCCTTCGCGTTGTCGGGGTCGACGAAGATCGCCGCGGTGCCGCCCACCTCGATGAGGGAGGAATTGGCGCAGGTCACCACCGGGCAGCCACAGGCCATGGCCTCCAGCACCGGCATGCCGAAGCCCTCGTAGCGCGAGGGATACAGCAGCGCCTGCGCGCCGCCATACAGCAGCCGCAGCGCGGCATCGTCCACCTTGATCCGGCGCATCGGCACCGAGGGCGCGGCGGCGCGATAGTCCGGCTCGATATCCTCCAGGCCACCGACGCAGATCATCTCGAAGACCTCGCCGCGTTGTGCGGCGAGCTCGGCGGCGCGGAAGGCGAGGATGCCGTTCTTGTAGCCGCCCGCGCCATTGCGGTCGCCCACCATCAGCAGATAGGGCCGGGCGATTCCGAGCGCCTGGCGTGCCGCGTCCAACTCCGTCGGCGTGGGCGGGGAGAAGGCCGGCGACAAGCCGTTGTAGGCGATCGCCACATCCTCCTCCGCCACCGCTGCATGGAAACGCGCCAGGTCGCGCGCCGAATGGCGCGACACCATGAGATGCCGTGCGGCATGGCGGATGGCGCGGGCCTTTTCCTGCCAGCCCTCATCGGACAGGTCGAGGCCGGTCGCCTCCGGGATCATGTCGTGGCCAAAGAAGAAGGACGGTGTCGCGGTGGGCGTCGAATAATAGGTCGAGACGAAGAGATCCGCCCCGAGGTCGCGGCAGATGCGCTCGAGATAGAGGCTGTCGGCACCGCAGCGCCCGTAATCATGCGACGCGATGGTGCGATAATGCACACCGGCGATGCGCGGCGCCGTACCGGCTCGGTCGAGCAGGACGAAGTGATCGGCCAGGCCCTGCCGCACCCATTCCTCGATGATGCTCTGCCACACGCGGCCAATGCCGGAAGCGAGGTACTGCCAATAGATGCCGTCAATGACGATGCGTGGGCTGGCCGGCAACGGACCGCGATCCTTCACGCCGGTCGGCTCGGCGAAATGCCACACGCCGGCGGCATCGACCGCGGCCATCGGTTCGACGCGATGCGCCGTCGCATCGTCGAACATCGTCCTGTCGGTCACCCAGCCGAAATGGTCGGCCAGGAACCCCGAACCCTTCTGCGCCAACAGCGCGTGCCAACGCGCCCGCGCCCCGGCATAGCCGTAATAGGTCTCCTTGAAGTCGAGCTGAGCCTCGGTGACATAGGCGAAGTGCTGGAAGACGGCGCCATGGGCTTCCGTCTCGTCATGCGTGAAGGGCGCGAGCGTAGCGATGTTGACCGGCTCGCCGCCTTCGGCGCGCGGACGCACCAGGGTGGGCGGTTCATGCGCGGCCCAATGGTCGCCGGGCCGGAAGCGCCAGGTGCGCAACCATTCATGGCTCGGATTCTGGGCATAGTTGTAGCGCGTGCTGATCAGTTGGCCGGGCCCGACGAAATACCAGCACCAGTAATAGGCGGCGCCACGCTCCGGCGCCGCGATGAACAGGCGGCGCATCTCCACCACCTGGTCCACTGTCCACAACTCGTCATTGTCCACCTGCCACAGCAGGCATTCCTCATCGATGTTGGGCAGCGGCGCGTTCACCATCTCCTTCTTGCCATCCCAGAATTCGCCGGGCGGCTTGCGGTAGATGGTCACCTGGCCGGGAAAGCGGCGCGCCAGGTCGTCGAGGTATTCGCTGGTGCCGTCATTGCTGCGGCCCTCGCGATGGATGTCGTCCGATACGCGCCCGCCGGTCGCGGTGGACCAGGCGGTATCGTGGCGCAGCGCCGCGACGCCCTCGACCACATGCCAGTGCCAGCGGAACGGCAGCTTCGCGAGCATCGTCTCGTGGTAGCGGATGAATGGTTCGCCATTGAGCACGATGGTGAAGAAATGGATGGGGAGTTCCGCGCAGCGGCTCTCCCGGTCGCCCGCCGATGCCGGCGCGGAGCTATCCATTGTCGCTTGGTGCATGAAACATCCTGGCATCCGGTGATTGCAGACGCGGCCTTTGGTCCCGCCGAAAGGGCGCGCGAGGGTGCCAGCCCTCGGCGCAGCTAGGGCATGCGGGACCTATGCGTCAACTCAGGTGACGGCTCGGCGGGCCGAACATCATGGCATGCGCGCCTGTTCGGATGGCGGGACGCGGATGCGGCGGTCTGGCCTTCAGTCACGTGGCCAATTTTGGTCTTGGCATGCCGCCCGGAGGGTCTAAGAGCCCGCTTGAAAACCGCGGCCCCGGTCCGCCCCCGCCCCGGCAGGTGTGCGGGCCAGTTCCGGAGGTCGGCATTGACGGCATGGCGCATTCTCAAACCGGCACCGGGACCGCGTCTTTTCGCGGCATCGGCCGGCATTCCGAGGGTTTGATGGCAACGCAGCACGACAAGACGGCAGCCACGCCGGACAACACTCCGTTGGTCAGCGTCATCACCGTGTGCCGCAATGCCGCGGCCACGCTCGAGGCCTGCCTGGCTAGCGTCGCCGCCCAGACCTGGCCGCGGGTCGAGCATGTCCTGATCGACGGCGCCTCGACCGACGACACCGCCGCGATCATCGAACGGCACCGGGCGGGCCTCGCCGTGGTGGTCAGCGAACCCGACCGCGGCCTCTACGACGCCATGAACAAGGGTGTGGCGCGCTCGAGCGGCGACTTCCTCATCTTCCTCAATGCGGATGACGTCTTCACCGGCCCCGACGCGCTGCGCGACGCGATGCGCGCAATCGCCCGGCAGCCCGAGGGCGATGTCTATTACGGCTCGCTGGAGGTAAAGATGGGGCCGGTGACGCATCGCCATGTCCCGCCCCCGCCGGACCAGGCGACCGCGGAGATGGTGCTCGGCTGCCTGCCCCACCAGGCGACACTGGCGCGCCGCGCCGTGTTCGACCGGACCGGACCGTTCGACCTGCAATGGCGCCGCCATGCCGACTACGATTGGTGGCTCAAGGTCCTATCGGATCCGGCCATCAGGGTTCGACAGATCGATGCCGTGGTGGCCCGCTTCGCGCTTGGCGGCGCCTCCTCCGACCTGGCCAAGGGCCAGCCGGAAGTCTTCGCCATCCAGAACGCCTCACCACTGTACCGCAGCCCGGAATGGGACCGCCGGCGGATCGAAATGCTGCAGCAGGCCTGGCTCGCCGCGCGGATCGAGGCCGCCGGGCTGCGCGAAGCGGTGGCTGGCGGCGCGGCGGGCGGGCAGCCCCGGTTGCCGGCCCTGCCGTGGAAGGCGCGCGTCGCCGCCGTGCTGCCGGCATCGGTTGTGCGCGCCGTCAGGGGCGTGAAGCGCCGGTTGCTCGGGCCAGGGCCGCGCGGCTGACGCGTCGCGAGGCCATGTCGGTCACGATGGAGGCCGAGCAGCGCCATTGGCCCGGCCGAGTGCCGCCGCGGTCAGCTGGGAGGCGCCTGGCCACCGCCACCATCGCCGGGCCCGCCCGCCACTCCCTCGGCCCTTCCGAACGGCGCCCCCGGCTGCTAGACACCCCGCCTTTGGGCTTGTCCCGCTGCGCTGGGCTGGCCTGCCGACCACGGAAGGAAGATGATGTCGGATCGTCGCAAGGTCGCCCTCGTCACTGGCATCACCGGCCAGGACGGCTCCTACCTCGCGGAACTGCTGCTCGAGAAGGGGTACGAGGTGCACGGCATCAAGCGCCGTTCCTCCTCCTTCAACACCGGCCGCGTCGACCATCTGTATCATGACCGCCACGTGCCGGGCGCGAGCTTCCGGCTGCATTACGGCGACCTGACCGACGCCACCAACCTGATCCGCGTGATGTCCCAGGTGCAGCCCACCGAGATCTACAATCTCGGCGCGCAGAGCCACGTCGCCGTGTCCTTCGAGACGCCGGAATACACCGCCAATTCCGACGCTCTCGGCACGCTGCGCCTGCTCGAGGCCATCCGTATCCTCGGCATGGAGAAGACCGCGCGCTTCTACCAGGCGTCCACCTCCGAACTCTACGGTAAGGTCCAGGCCGTCCCGCAGGACGAAACCACGCCCTTCTACCCGCGCAGCCCCTATGCCGCCGCCAAGCTCTATGGCTACTGGATCGTGGTGAACTACCGCGAGGCCTACGGCCTGCATGCCTCGAACGGCGTGCTGTTCAACCACGAAAGCCCGCGCCGCGGCGAGACCTTCGTCACCCGCAAGATCACCCGCGCGGTGGCGGCGATCAGCACGGGTAGGCAGGAAACGCTGTGGCTCGGCAACCTCGATGCGCGGCGCGACTGGGGCCATGCACGCGACTTCGTCGAGGGCATGTGGCGCATGCTCCAGCAGGACGTCGCCGATGACTACGTGCTCGCCACCGGGGAGACCTACACGGTCCGCCATTTCTGCGACCTGGCCTTCGCCGAGGCCGGCATCGCCCTCGAATGGCGTGGCGTCGGCGTGAACGAGGTCGGCGTCTGCAAGGCCACCGGCCGCGAGCTGGTGCGCGTCGACCCCGCCTATTTCCGTCCGACCGAGGTCGACCTGCTGATCGGCAACCCAGCCAAGGCGAAGCGCGTCCTTGGCTGGTCGCACACCGTCAAGCTGCCCGAACTCGCCGCCGAAATGGTCGCCGCCGACATCGCCGAGCTGACAACCAATGCCTGACACCCAGCCCGCACCGGCGGCCGAGATCTTCCCGCTGCGCGGCGCGCGCATCTATGTCGCGGGCCATCGCGGCATGGTCGGCGCGGCCTGCGCCCGCCACTTGGCGCAGCAGGGTGCCGAGATCATCACCTCCGACCGCGCCACGGTCGACCTGCGCCGTCAGGCGGAGGTCGAGGCCTTCATGGCGAAGGCCAAGCCCGATGCCATGGTGGTCGCCGCGGCCAAGGTCGGCGGCATTCTCGCCAACGACACCTACCCGGCCGAATTCCTCTACGAAAACCTGATGATCGAGGCGAACCTCATCGAGGCAGCCCACCGCAATGATGTGAACCGCGCCTTGTTCCTCGGTTCCTCCTGCATCTACCCGCGCGAGGCGGCGAACCCGATCAACGAGGACGCCCTGCTGACCGGCCCGCTCGAAAAGACCAACGAGTGGTACGCCATCGCCAAGATCGCCGGCATCAAGCTGTGCCAGGCCTATCGCCGGCAGTACAGGCGCGACTACATCTCGGCCATGCCGTGCAACTTGTACGGGCCGGGGGACTATTTCCACCCCGAGCGCAGCCACGTCATCCCCGCCCTGATGCAACGCTTCCACAACGCCGCGCGCGAGGGTGCCGAGGTCGTCACCTGCTGGGGCAGTGGGGCGCCGCGCCGCGAATTCATGCATGTCGACGACGTCGCCGAGGCCTGCGGCTTCCTGCTGCGCAGCTATTCCGGCGAGGGCCACCTGAACATCGGCACCGGTTCGGACATCACCATCAAGGAATTGGCCACCGAGATCGCCCGCGTCACCGGCTTCAAGGGCCGCATCGACTGGGATACCTCCAAGCCCGACGGCACCATGCTCAAGCGCATGGATGTCTCGCGCATCGCGGCACTCGGCTGGCAGGCACGCATCGGCTTCCGCGAAGGGCTCGAGGCCACCTATCGCTGGTTCCTCGAGCAGCCCGCGCTGCGCACCTGACGGGGGCCCGGCGGAGACTAAGTATGCGCGTTGCCTTCTTCGGCCTGGGCTATCACGCCAAGACCGGGTCGAGCCGCTTCCTGCTCGACCTGCTCGAACGCCACGCCACCGTCGATACCTTCTTCGCCGAGGCCGATGTCGCTGCCGTGCGCCGCGCCGCGCCGGATTTCAACGAAGCCCAATACGACGCCATCGTGATCTGGCAGCTGCACGAAGCCTTCGCGCTGCTCTCCGGCCGCCACCCCAACGTCACCTTCGCGCCGATGTATGACGCGATGTGGCGCGGCGGCGCCTTCACCTGGAAGCCGTCCTTCAACGCGGCGAAAATCCTGTGCTTCTCCTGGGCGCTGCGCGGCGAGGTGATGCGCCGCGCGCCCGTCCACACCCACGTGCAGTATTTCCCCGACCCGGCCTCGGTCGCACCGGTCACGGATTTCGACACGCTGCGCGGCTTCCTTTGGTACCGCCGCCGCGACATCCCGCCCGAATCGGCCTTCGCCCTGACCCGGGGCACGCCCTTCGCCTCCCTGGCCATTCACGACGCGCCCGACCCGGGCCACGAGGCGCCCTTCCCTGCCGCCGCGCCGGCGCATATCGGCCAACTCGTCCGCAGCGATTGGTCGGCGGATGGCGGCACCTTCGCGACGGCGCTGACCGGCGCCAATGTCTTCTTCGCGCCGCGCCCGCTGGAGGGCATCGGCATGGCCTTCCTCGAAGCCATGGCGCGCGGCCTGTGCGTCGTCGCCCGCGATGCGCCGACAATGAACGAATACCTCTCCCATGGCCGCAACGGCCTCCTGTATGGCCCCGGCTGGCGCGAGCCGCTCGATTTCGCCGCGGCGCGCGACCTCGGCGCCCAGGCGCGCGAAACCATCCTGCGTGGCCACGCCCGCTGGCAGGCCGGCCTGCCCGCGCTTCTCGACTTCATCACCACGCCGACCGCGAAGCTTGCCGCCCGCGGCCCCGCCATCGCCGCCCCGGCCCCGGCGCCGGAAGGCTGGCACCGCTACGACGCCGATGCCGTCCGGCATGACGACGAGGCGATCCGCCGCGCCATCGCCGAAGCCCCGCCGGGGACGCAGATCATCCGCGGCCACCACCTCGCCCGCGACGCGCAAGGCGGCGAGACCCTGCATCGCATCGGCGCCTTCGACGCCGCCTGGGCCCGGCTGCTCGCCGGCGATGTCGGCCCGACGGGCCCGCGCGGCCTCGGCGTGCCGGAAGCAACGCTGATCCATGACGGCGCGCTGCGCCGGCTGGAGGCGACGCCGCCCCAAACCGCCCAGCAGCTCGCCACCCTGATGCTGCGGGCACGGGCGGCGGGCATCGTCATCCATGATGTCGATGCCGTCCTGGCCAGGCGCAACCTGCCGGAGGATTGGCCGGCGCAGCGCCGCGCCTGGTACCGCATGGTTGGCGAGGTCGCCGGCGCCGGCGCCGGCGCGCAGGTCCTCGCCGCGCTGGACGACGCCGCCGCGGCGGCCGAAACGCAGCACGGCGCCGCCCTCCCGGCACGGCTGGCGATCGGCCTGATCGGCGCCTGCGACCGGCTCTCCCCGGCGCTCGGCCGCGCGGTGGAATCGCTGATCTTCGGCGCGGCCCTGCGCCGCCTGCGTGGCGTGCTGGGCCGATGACCGCCCCGCGCCTGTCGATCGTCACCCCCTGCCTCAACCGCGCGGCGACGATCGGCGCGGCGATCGAAAGCGTGCTGGCGCAGGGCCAGCCTGCCGTCGAACACATCATCATCGATGGCGGGTCGACTGACGGCACCGCCGAGGTGCTGGCGCGCTACCCGCATCTGACCGTGATCCGCGAGACCGACCGCAACCTCTACGACGCCATCAACAAGGGATTACGGGCGGCGCGCGGCGAGGTCATCGGCCTGCTGAACAGCGACGACCTCTACGCCCCCGGCGCCTTCGCCGCGGCGGAGACGGCCTTCGCCGACCCCTCGGTCGAGATGGTGCTCGGCGCCGCCGAATTCTTCGCCGAGCAGGATGGACGCGAGGTGGTGCAGAAGCGCCTGTCCGGCACCGCCAATGCGTTGTCCGAGGCCAATGTGATCGGCGGCATCACCACCATGAACGCCGCTTTCTACCGGCGCGCCCTGATCGATCGGCTCGGCCTGTTCGACGACCGCTTCCCGCTCTCGGCCGACAAGGATTTCTGGCTGCGCCTGGTGCTGCTGCGGCCGCGCCTCGCCAGCATCGGCGCAACGGTCATCCGCTACCGTTCCCACGCCGGGTCACTGACCTTCGCCGCCGGCGACCTGCGGGACAAGCTGTCGCGCCACCTGTTGGACACGGCGCGGACGCGCCTGATGGAATTGCCCCCCGGATCGCCGGCGCGGCCGGCTTATCGGCGCTGGTATGGTTGGGCGACGGGGTACCGCGTCCTGGTCCAGGTCCGGCAGGGGTCGATCGGGGCGGCCTTCGCCACCGCGCGGGCCGGCCTCGCGGCGGATGCGCTGTGGCCCTGGCGCTTCCTCGCCCTACTGCCCGGGCATTGGCGTGGCCGGGCGGCCCGGCAGGGATCCGTCTAGATGCTGCCGTCTTCCTTGCGTAACTTCGGTATGACAATGATATTTCCGGCGAGCGGAGCCGACCCAGCATGACCCTTCTTCTGACAGGCGGCCTCGGCTTTATCGGCTCGGCCGTGATGCGTCGGCTGCTTTCGACCACCGATG
>NZ_BMKW01000017.1 GCF_014644535.1 Neoroseomonas lacus | reverse complement strand
GCACCCCCACCCGGCCACCCATTCCAGGATACTGACGTGGGTGGCCGGGTGGGGGTGCGGGCCGGTGCCGGACTTCAAAATGCGCCCCCTGGCGCATTTTCAAACGGTCTCTAAGGGCCTCTGGACACTTTGAATCGGTGCCGGGCGCGGTTGCCCTGCCAACAAGAAGAAGTCGCTTCGGGCATAATGGCCGGCACGTCGCCGGGTGTCGGGCATAGGGCGCGCTCAGCTCAGAGTAACCCCCGCCTCGGCCAGCGCCAGGTATCGGTCTCCAAAGGCCTCGGGCCTTTGGTGGGGGAGGTCCGGAGGGGGCACAGCCCTCTCCGGCTCCCACTGTTTCACCGCGCAATCCCCGAGCATATGGGGCAGGGCCGCTCCAATCATGCCCCCAACAACCGCGACACCGCCTGCGCTTCCGCCACCACCATCGGTGCAATTCGCGCCGCTTCGGCGGCGCCGAGCCGCAACACCGGCCCCGACACGCCGAGCGCGCCGACCAGCCGCCCTGCCGGCCCGAACACCGGCGCGGCGACGGCGGCGATTTCCGGGTCGCGTTGACCGATCGAGATTGCCACCCCCGCCGCGCGCACGGTGTCATGCACCGGTAGCGTGCCGCCGCTGAAGGCCATCAGCACATGCGCGCTGGCGCCACGGTCGAGCGGCATGGCCGCGCCTTCCTCGATATGCAGCCGGATCGGGCGCGGCGAGGGCTCGCGGAACAGGCAGATGCGGCGGTCGCCGTCGCGCACGTAGAAACCGCCGGTCTCGCCGGTGAGTCCCACCAGCCGCACCAGCGCCGGCCGCACCTGGTCCGCCAGCACATACCCGGCGCGATACAGCCCGCCGAGCCGGAACGGCGTTGGCCCGAGCCGGTAGCCGCCCCCCGCCCCCCGCGCCAGGTAGCCGAAGCGGATCAGCGACCCGGCCAAGCGCAGCGCCGTGCTCGGATACAGCCCGGCCCGCGCGGCGAGTTCCGCCAAGGTCAGCAGCTTGGTGCCGTCGGCAAAGGCTTCCAGCAGCGCGAAGGCGCGTTCCACCGCCTCCACCCGCTGCTCGGCGGCGGGTGGCGCGGTTCGGGCGGGGCGGCCGCGGCGGCGGGCGGGCGGGTTCGGGTTGACATCGGGGTTGCGCATATTGGAATATTCTCTCCAACAGAATTCAATTCTGCACAACAGAATTAATTGCGCCGGCATCGCCGGCCAGAGGAGACGGCGATGAGCGACCTGCCACGCATGGTGCGCATTGCGGAGGAAGGCCCGCGCGAGGGCTTCCAGATTGCCACCACCCCCGTGCCGACCGCCGACAAGATCGCGCTGATCGACGCGCTGTCCGCGACCGGCGTGCAGCGGCTGCAGGTCGCCTCCTTCGTCAGCCCCAAGCGCGTGCCGGGCTGGGCCGATGCCGACCAGGTGGTCGGTGGCTTTACGCCGCGCGCGGGCGTCACCTACACGGCGCTGTGGTTCAACCCGCAGGGGTTGCAGCGCGCGCTGACGTTCAAGGATCGGCTGTCCATCTACGGTTCGATCACCGTCTCGGCCTCCGAGGCTTTCTCCTTGCGCAATCTCAATCGCGACCGCGTTGGGCAGCTCGCAGCGATGCGCGAGAACGTCGCCGAGCATCAGGCGGCCGGTGTGGCGGTCACCCGCGCTTCCGTGCAGGCCGCCTTCGGCTGCAATTTCCAGGGCGAGGTCACGCTCGCGCAGACGATGGCCGCCGTCACCGACGTCATGGCGCTGGCCGCCGAGACCGGCTGCGCCATCGAGCGCATCTCGCTCGCCGACACCATGGGCTGGGCCAATCCGATGCAGATCGAACGCGTGGTGGGCGAGGTGCGCGCCCGTTGGCCCAGCCAGGCGGTGTCGCTGCATCTGCACGACACGCGCGGCCTCGGCATCGCCAACGCGCATGCCGGGTTGCGCCTGGGCGTCGCGGAATTCGACGCGGCGGTGGGCGGCGCCGGCGGCTGCCCCTTCGCCGGGCATCCCGGCGCGCCCGGCAATATCGCGACGGAAGAACTGGTGATGCTGTGCGAGGAAATGGGCATCGCCACCGGGATCGACATCGATGCGCTGATCGCGGCAGGGCACCTCGCCGAGAAGGCGCTGGGGCGGACGCTGCCCTCCGCGCTGCTGCGGGGCGGGTCGCTCACCGCGTTCCGGGCGAAGGCGCGGGCGGCATGAGGGGCTCTCAGAGAGGGGCTTTGCCCCTCTCCGAACCTCACCCCACCAAAGGCCTAAGGGCCTCTGGACACCAATTTTCGGCGTCGAGCAAAGAAGTACGCGCCGGCCGGCCAATCACAGTTCGGGCGCGAAGGCGTGTCTCGGCAATCACCCCGACAACGGCACACCATGCCAAAATGCGCGGCACGTCGGCCGGGTGGTTTGGAGGGGCAGCGCCTCGCGCTTCGGAAGCCAATACTTGCCGCCGCGCAACAGCACGTATGGCGGCCCGCCCGGCGACTGTCGGGCGCAAGAGCGGCTCTCGGCACCGAGGTCGGCAACGGTGCACGGTGCCAAAAGTCGGCATTCCAAAGGGCACTGCCCTTTGGTGGGGTGGTTTGGAGGGGCGTTGCCCCTCCAATCTTCGCGCTGTCCGGCCGGCGGCCCTCCAACCCTCGCCCCGATGCACGCAGCAAGGACTCACCGAATGACCGCCCCACTCCCCCTCGCCGGCATTCGCGTCGTCGAATTCTCCCACATGGTCATGGGCCCCACCTGCGGCCTGGTGCTCGCGGACCTTGGCGCTGAGGTCATCAAGGTCGAACCCCCCGGCAAGGGCGACCGCACGCGCTACCTCACATCCTCAGGCACCGGCTTCTTCCCCGCCTTCAGCCGCAACAAGAAATCCGTGCAGCTCGACACCGAGAGCGAGGCGGACCTCGACACGCTGAAGCGGCTGATCGACACTGCCGATGTGCTGCTGGAGAATTTCCGCCCCGGCGGGCTGGAGGCGAAGGGCCTCGGCTATGACGCGCTGTCGGCGCGCAACCCACGGCTGATCTATCTCTCGCTCAAGGGCTACCTGCCGGGGCCCTACGAGAACCGCACGGCGCTCGACGAGGTCGTGCAGATGCAATCCGGCCTCGCCTACATGACCGGCCCGCCGGGGCGGCCGCTGCGTGCCGGCGCACCGGTCAACGACATGATGGGCGGCATGTTCGGCGCCATCGCGATCATGGGCGCGCTGCGCCAGCGCGACGCGACCGGGCGCGGCCAGCACCTGCAATCCGGCCTGTTCGAGAACGCCGCCTTCCTGGTCTCCACCGCCATGCTGCAACAGGCCCTCACCGGCCAGGAGCCCACGCCGATGCCCGCCGGCAAGCGCGCCTGGGGCGTCTATGACGTGTTCGACACCAGGGATGGCGGGCAGATCTTCATCGGCGTCGTCACCGACCGGCAGTGGGAGATCTTCCTGCGCGAACTGAACGAACCGGTCCTCGACAACCCCGACTACGGCACGAACACCGAACGCGCCAAGCGGCGGGAGACGCTGATCCCGCTGGTGCAGTCGCTGCTCATCAAGCACGACATCGCCACGCTGGAGACGATGTGCGAACGCGCCGGCCTGCCCTTCTCGCGCATCGCCAGGCCGTGGGATCTGTTCGAAGACCCGCATCTGAAGGCGAGCGGCGGCTTGTTGCCGATCACCCTGCCCGATGGCCGCGCCGCGACGGTGCCCGCGCTGCCGATCCAGTTCGGTGCCGAGCGCCTCGGCGTCCGGCTCGACCTGCCGAAGATCGGCGAGCACGACGAGGAGATACTCGGCCCGCTGCGCGCTCGTCCGACCGCCGCCGACTGACGCCCCCGCGAGGAAGACACTGATGTTTCGACGACACCTCATGGCCGCCGCCGCCCTGGCCGCCGCCATGTCCCACGCCGCGCGCGCCCAGGCCGCCTGGCCCGACCGGCCGATCCGCCTGATCGTCCCCTTCCCGCCCGCCGGCGGCACCGACGTGATCTCGCGCGAGATCGGCGGGCGCATCGCCGCGGCGACCGGCTGGAACATCGTCATCGACAACCGCCCCGGCGCGGGCGGCAATATCGGCCTCGACGCCGTCGCCAAGGCCGCGCCGGACGGGTACACGATCGGCATGGGGCAGGCGGCGAACCTCGCCATCAACCCCGCGCTCTATCCGCGCATGCCGTTCGACCCGCTGACCGATTTCGCGCTGATCTCGCTGGTCGCCACGCAGCCCAACGTGCTGGTGGTGGGGCGCAATGCGCCCTACCGCACGCTGGCCGAATTGGTCGCCGCCGGCCGCGCGCGGCCTGGTTCGCTGACCGCGGGCAATGCCGGCAACGGCACCACCGGGCATCTCGCCGGCGCGATGTTCGCCCGCGCCGCGGAGATCGAGGTCGTCCACGTCCCCTATCGCG
The DNA here is from genome assembly GCF_014644535.1 of Neoroseomonas lacus. Taxonomy (GTDB): domain Bacteria; phylum Pseudomonadota; class Alphaproteobacteria; order Acetobacterales; family Acetobacteraceae; genus Neoroseomonas; species Neoroseomonas lacus. Next base: position 81,881 of record NZ_BMKW01000017.1, on the reverse strand, counting down.
GCGCCGCCCCGGTGCTGACCGACCTGCTGGCCGGGCGCGTCGACTTCTTCTTCGCCAATCCGCTGGCGGTGAAGGGGATGCTGGAATCGGGCGATGTGCGCGCCCTGGCCGTGACCTCCGCCACCCGCAGCCGCACCTTCCCTGATGTGCCGACGGTGGCCGAAAGCGGCTTCCCCGGCTTCGAGGCGGTGAATTGGACCGGTCTGGTCGCGCCCGCCCGCACGCCGGAGCCGATCATCGACCGGCTCTCGCAGGAAGCCCGCAAGGCATTGGCGACGCCCGAGACGATCGCCCGCCTCGCGGCGGAAGGCAGCGAGCCGTTCGGGTCGACGCCGGCCCGCTTCCGCGAATTCCTGACCGAGGAACACGCGAAATGGGGGCGGGTGGTCCGCGAGGCGCGCATCCAGCTCGACTGAAGCCAACGGCCGAATACTCCGACCGGTGGTGCTCGCTTGTTCCCGCCCTCGGACGCGTCGTGCCGGAGGCACGCCGTCGGCGTGACGCGCCCTGATCGTCGGCGATCCGGCGCCGGGCGTCAGATTCCATTCCCGTTCGGCATGGTGATTGCCTAGCCTGCGGGGATGGACCACATCGCCAGCACGGCCGGGCCGATCCGCTTCACCCTGAACGGGCAGGCGGTCACGCTGCCCCCCGGCATCTCGCCGACCATGACGCTGCTCGACTGGTTGCGCGGCCCGGCGCGGCTGTCGGGCACCAAGGAAGGGTGCGCCGAGGGCGATTGCGGCGCCTGCACCGTGGTGATCGAGGACGCCTCGTCCCGCATCCCGGCCAATGCCTGCCTGATGATGCTTGGCCAAGTGGCCGGCCGCGCCATCCGCACGGTGGAAGGGCTGCACGACGCCACCGGCGAGGCGCATCCGGTGCAGCGCGCCATGGCCACGCATGACGGCACGCAATGCGGCTTCTGCACGCCCGGCATCGTCATGTCCGCCTGGGCCTGGACGCGCGAGGGCGGCGACCCGCATGAGGCGCTGGCGGGCAATCTGTGTCGCTGTACCGGCTATCGGCCTATCCTCGATGCGATGGGCGCGATGGAGGATGACGGCGTTGCCGCGCCCGAAGCCCCGCTGGCCGCGACGGAGGTCTCGACCGCCACGCAACGCTTCTGGCTGCCGCGCTGGGCGGCCGAGGCGGTGGCGCTGCGTGCCGCGTATCCCGAGGCGTGGCTGCTGGCCGGGGGCACTGATCTCGGCCTGCGCGTCTCCGAGCATCGCGAGCAGCCCGAGGCAGTGATCTGCCTGCTCAACGTCGCCGAGATGCGGTCCTTCGACCACGACGAGGCCGGCGTCACGATCGGTGCCGCGGTGCCCTATTGGCGACTGCTCGATGCCTGTGTGGAGGATGCCGATTTCGCGCCCTGCACCGCGCTGCTGCGCCGGCTCGGCTCGCGCCAGATCCGCGGCATGGGGACGCTGGGCGGCAATCTCGGCACGGCAAGCCCGATCGGGGATTCGCTGCCGCCGCTGATCGCGCTGGGGGCCAGCGTGACGCTGGTCTCGCCGCGCGGCGAACGGACCATGCCGGTCGAGGATTTCATCACCGGCTACCGGACGACACTGCTGGCACCGGACGAGTTGATCCTGCGCGTCACCATCCCGCGCCCGCCGCCGGGCGCGTTGCTGGTGTGCGAGAAGCTGTCGAAGCGCCACGACCAGGACATCGCGACGGTCGGGCTGTCGGTGCTGCTGGAGCGGCGCGAGGGCGTGGTGGTGGCGGCGCGCATCGCCCATGGCGGCTGCGGGCCGCGGGCGGCGCGGGCGCCGGCGGCCGAGGCGACGCTGATCGGCGCGCCCTTCGATGCCGTGGCCGCCGATCGGGCGGCGGCGGCGCTGGAAGCGGAGATCGCGCCGCTGTCCGACCTGCGCGGCAGCGCCGCGTATCGTCGCATCGCCGCGGGCAATCTGCTGCGACGGATGGCGCTGCGCGGGCCGGGCCTGGCCGGCGAGGTCATGGCCGTCGAGGCGCCGCATGGACAGGGTTTCGTGGCATGAGCGTCGGCATCCCCATCGCCCATGACAGCGCCCTGGCCCACACCACCGGCGCCGCGCGCTTCGCCGACGACCTGGCCGAACCGCCCGGCCTGCTGCATGGCGCGCTGGTGCTCTCGCCTGTCGCGCGCGGCGTGTTGGACGGTATCGACATCCCGGTGCTGCCGGGCGTTGTGCGGGTGCTGACGGCCGCCGATATTCCTGGGCCGAACGACATCTCGCCATCGGGCAACGGGAAGGAACCGCTGTTCGCCGAGGGCACCATCCGCCATCACGGCCAGCCCATCGCTCTGGTGCTGGCGGAGACGCGGGACGCCGCGCTGCGCGCAGCCGCCGCCATCACGCCGGCCATCACGCCATTGCCGGCGCAGCTCGACCCGGAGGAGGCGCTCGCCCGCGAAGACTATCTGATGCCGCCGCAGGTCATCGCGCGCGGCGATGCATCCGCCGCGCTGGCCGCCGCGCCGCTCACCGCCGAGGGCCGCTTCAACGCCGGCGGACAGGAGCATTTCTACCTCGAATCGCAGATCGCCATCGCCGTACCGGGGGAGGATGGCGAGTTCGCCGTCACCTCCTCTACCCAGCACCCGACCGAAGTGCAGCACGTCGTCGCCCGCATCCTCGGTTGCGACTACAACCGCGTGCCGGTGAGTTGCCGGCGCATGGGCGGCGGCTTCGGCGGCAAGGAGAGCAACGCGTCGTGGATCGGCGCGGCGGCCGCGCTCGGCGCGCATCTCACCGGCCGGCCCGTGAAGCTGCGCCCGCCCCGCCGTGTTGACATGGCGGCGACAGGCAAGCGCCACCCCTTCCTGTTCCGCTGGAAGGCCGGCTTCGACGCCTCGGGACGCATCCTCGCACTGGACGCGACGCTGGCCGCCGATGGCGGGCACAGCCTCGACCTAACGCCCGGCGTGGTGTTCCGCGCCGTCACCCATGCGCTGAACTGCTACGACGTGGCGGCGGTGCGCCTGACCGCGCTCGCGCTGCGCACTGACACCGTCTCGCACACCGCCTTCCGTGGCTTTGGCGGCCCGCAGGGTGTGCTGCTGATGGAAGACGTGATCAGCGCCGTCGCGCGCGCCACGGGCCTGACGCCTGAAGCCGTGCGCGAGCGCAATTTCGCCGGCGGCGACAACGACGCGCTCACCCCGTATGGCCAGGCGCTCGAGGGCGATTTGATCCGCCGCGTCTGGGCGGAATGCAGAACCGATGCGCGCTGGGACGAGCGCCGCGCCGAGATCGCCGACTTCAACGCGACGCATCCCTTCCTGCGGCGCGGGCTCGGGTCTTTTGTGCTGGCTTTCGGCATTTCCTTCGGCATCCGCCACATGAACCAGGCGGGCGCGCTGGTGCATGTCTATGCCGATGGCTCGATCCGCCTGAACCATGGCGGGACGGAGATGGGGCAAGGCCTCAACGTCAAGATCGCGCAGGTGGTGGCCGAGAGTTTCGGCGTGCCGCTCGCCCGCGTGCGCATCACCGCGACCTCCACCGCTGAGGTGCCGAACACCTCGCCCACCGCCGCCTCGACCGGATCGGACCTGAATGGCTGGGCGGCGCATCTCGCCGCGAGGGCGATCCGTAGCCGCATGGCCGAGGTCGCCGCCACGCTGTGGGAGGTGCCGGCCGACGCCATCACCTTCGCCGAGGACCGCGTCTTCGTCGCCCGCCCCGGCGACAACCGAGCGATGGGCTTTGGGGATCTTGCGCATCGCTGCTGGATCGAGCGCGTCAGCCTCTCCGCCACCGGCTTCTACAGCACGCCCGACATCCATTGGGACCCGGTGGCGATGCACGGCGAGCCGTTCTTCTATTTCTCCTACGGCGCCTCGGTCGCCGAGGTGGTGGTGGATACGCTGACCGGCGAACACCGCGTGTTGCGCGCCGACCTGGTGCAGGATTGCGGCCGCTCGCTGAACCCCGCCATCGACCGCGGCCAGATCGAGGGCGCCTTCGTCCAGGGCATGGGCTGGCTGACCTGCGAGGAACTGGTGTGGGACGACCAGGGACGGCAACGCACGCTCGGCCCGTCCACCTACAAGATCCCCGGTTCGCGCGACGTGCCGCCCGCCTTCAATGTCCGGCTGCTGGCGGATGCGCCGGCACGGTCGGACACCATCTTCCGGTCGAAGGCGGTGGGCGAACCGCCGCTGATGCTCGCCACCGCGGTGTGGAACGCGCTGCGCGACGCGACGGGGGTGGACCGGCTCGACCTGCCGGCGACGCCCGACCGCCTGCTGCGCGCGATCAGGGCGCGGGGATCGTGAAGGCCGGCACGCCAACGCCGAGCGGCTGGCCGAGCGCCGCCTTCACCTGCACTCCGGCCACCGCGTAGCCACCCGCCACCCGCACCAGGATCGGCGCGCCGCTGCTGCCCACCGTGCCGGCGCAATTGTGCCCGACCAGGATGCCCTGCGCGCCGAAGGTGCCCACGGTGACGACGCGGCAGGCGCGATCGGCCATCAGCAGGTCGGGTTCGTCATATTGCCAGGCGGCGAGCATCGCCGGGGCGTTCTGGACTGGCGGTTCACGCAGCATCGGCAGGGGGTGGGCGCGGCCGAAGGGGGCGGCGAGCGTCACCAGGGCCCAGTCGGCCCGCCAGGGTTCCTCGCGCGCCGGGATGAAGCCCGCGCCGCTGCGCAGTGCGGTGCCGTGCACCGTCCGTCCGTGAAGCCGCACGCTGATGTCGGCCGGCGGGACCAGGCGCTGCGCGTCGGAGGCAACCAGGCAATGTGCGGCGGTCAGCACCACGCGCGGGGCCACGAGGGCGCCTGTGCACCGCCCGCCGGCCTTGGTTTCGACCAGGGCGATGGCGTCGAAGGGGGCCTCGTTCGGCGAAACCAAGTGGCGCGTATCGACGGGGCCGAGGCCGGGCACCTGCGCGGTGGCCGGCAGCGCGGTGAGCAGCCACGCCAGCGCCGCCGCGCCCGCCCGCCGGATGGTGGCGCGGGCCGTCATGCGCCGCGGGGACATGCCCGCGACGGTGCGGCAGATCAGTGCGAAGGGAGGCATTGGCCAAGGATAGGGCATTTTCCGCTGACGCTGAATTGGCACCCGTTCGCACCCCACCCGGCGACCCAACGACCAAATCCCGGACGGGCAGCCGGGCCGGGGCTGTATAATCAGAACATGCTCCAGCGCGGATTGGCCGGGGTGACGATGCCGGTCGGCAAGGCCGCAGACGGACGCTGGCGAGACGGCATCCGCGCCAGGGCGGGACCGTGCGCGGAAAGAAGCGGTGGCGATGACAGCGCGACGCATCGGGCAGCGTCGCATCTGGCCGCTGGCGCCTGTCCGGGGCATGCTCGGCCGTGTGATTCGCGCCGTTTTCCTACTGGTGTTGCTGGCCGCGCTCGGGGCCGGCGTGGCGTGGCTGGGGGGCAAGCCGCCCCGCCAGGCCACGGCCCCCGCCGAGAGGGCCGAGGCTCCGCGCCAACCGGCCGCCGTGGCGTCGCCCTCGGGCAACAGCCAGGCAGCATTGGCCACGCCCTTTGGCGACGCGCTGTTCCGCTGGCGCTGCACCACCGGGTTGAAGGAGGCTCTAGGCGACCGGCCGGACTGGCCGCTGGAGCGTGTCGCCGGCCTGTGCCTGTGCGCGGCCGAGCGACTGCGGGAGGAGGGGCCGCGCGACATCATCCTCGGCGCCGGGGAGGTTGCGATGGCGGCGGAGGCGGCTGAGGCGCGGCTCTGCCGGCGGCAATAGCCGTTGCGCCTGGAGAGCCCGGGAGGCGCGGAGGGGGACCAGAGAGGGGCTTTCCCCCTCTCCGGACCTATCCCGACCAAAGGCTTAAGGCCGTTTGAAAACTCACACTTGGTGTTGGGCAAAATGGCATTTTCGCACAAGCGGAACGCCCGGCCTGCCCGGTGCCAAGCATCTGTCGGGCCTTGCGCCCGGAGCGATATTTTTGCCTTGGTCAGGCCGTCGGGCCCCGTGCCGATTCAAGGTGTCCAGAGGCCCTTAGGCCTTTGGCGGGGTGAGGTTTGGAGAGGGGCCGAGCCCCTCTCCAAGGTCGTCAGCGCCGTACTTCGCCTCCGAACCCTCCCTCGGCCCCCAGGCCACCGCGCTGGCCCCGATCTCCCCCAGACGCGCCGCGAAGGGCACCGAGGTCCGCCCCTGCAACAGCCCTTGCAGGCGCGGCAGCGTCGAACGCCGGTTCAGCCACAGCATCAGGCTGGCCAGCCGCCCTGTATCGGCGCGGCGCACGAGCCGTGCGGCTGTATCGAGGTCATAGGGGTGGCAATAGGACCACAACGCGCCGGAATCCCCCCTGGCCGCCCAGTCTCGCGACAGCGACCGCAACCGCCAGCCTGGCAACCAGCGCAGATACATGCCGCCCAGGAAGGGCAGCGCCAGCGGCCCGATGCGCCCCACCGGCACCGGCAATTCGAGCAGCCCGCAGGCCCAGCGGAACGGTCGGCTCGGCGCGCCAGGCCAACCCGCCAGCGGGTTGCGCGCCGGCAGGATCGAGGAGGAATAGGCGAAGCCGAGCTCCGCCAGCACCCCCGGCGCCCAGCCCGCCGCCGGGGTCAGCGAGAAATACGGCGCCCGGTAGCCGAGCGGTGCCTGGCCGCAGAGGTCCGCGAGCCGCCGCTGTGCCGCAACCATGCCGGTGCGGAAGGCTGCCGGTCCCTCGGCGGCCAGATGCCGATGGGTGTGGCCGTGGGAGGCGACTTCATGCCCGCGCCGGGCGATCTCGCGCACCAGAGCGGGGTCGGCGCGGGCCACCTCGTCGAGCACGAAGAAGGTGCCGAGCGACCCGGTGGCCTCCAGCAGGTCGAGCAGGCGCCGGGTTGGCGCCGCCGCGCCGCCGCCGCCGGGATGCGACTCGACATCGACGGTGAAGGTGAACAGGGCGGGCAGCGCGGCGAAGCCATGGGCAGCCCGCTCCGTCGCCCTTGTTCGGCCGCTTTCACGTTGATAGGTATGGGTTCCGGAACGGGATGGCATGGCGACTGACGTCGCCGCAGCGCTCGTCCCCGTCAAGGCCGGTGGCCTGGCTGACGGCAGGTCCCGGGTGGCACGATGAGGCACGGCGGGAGACCGAATTTGACGACTACCCTCTCCTTGGAAGCGGAGGTCGCGCGACTGATCGTCGAGGCGCTGCACCTTGAGGTCACCGCCGAGGAGATCGACCCGGAGGCCCCGCTGTTCGGCGAGGGGCTGGGGCTCGATTCAATCGATGCGCTCGAGATCGCGCTGGCGGTGTCGCGCCGCTACGGCTTTCAGCTGCGCTCGGATGATGAGCGGAACCACCGCATCTTCGCCTCGCTGCGCGCGCTCTCGGCGCATATCGAGAAGAACCGGGCGAGCTGACGGGCATGGCTGCCTTCCCACTGACCTCGCGCGCGCCGGGGGAGGTGATCTTCCACCGCGGCGTGGTGCCGGTGACGGTCGCGCGCTTCCTGGCCGAGGTGGCGGCGCTGGCCGCGCGGCTGCCGGGGGAAGGGCCGGTGCTGAATTTCTGCGCCGACCGCTATCTCGCGCTGGTGGGCTTCGCCGCGGCGCTGTCGCGCGGGCAGACCACCTTGCTGTCGGCCGACCGGTCGCCGCAGCGGCTGGCGGATATCGCGCGCGGGCATGGGGCGCGATATGCGCTATCGGACACCGGTGCCGCGCTGCCAGTGCCGGTGCTTTCGCCCGAGGCCGCGCCGGGCGATGCCGCGCCGAACCCGATGGTCCCGGCCGCCATGGTGGCGGCGATCGGCTTCACCTCCGGCAGCACGGGGGAGCCGCGGCCACATGCCAAGCCCTGGGGCGCGCTGGTGGCCGGCGCGCGGGGGGCGGCCGAGCGCTTCGGCGTGACGGCGGGGATGAGCATCCTCGGCACCGTGCCGGCGCAGCACATGTATGGCTTCGAGACCACCGTGATGATGCCGCTGCATGGTGGCGGGGCGGGGCATGCGGGGGTGGTGTTCTACCCCTCGGACATTGCCGAGGCGCTGGCCGGGCTGCCGGCGCCGCGCCTGCTGGTAACGACGCCGCTGCAGATGCGCGCGCTGCTCGGCAGCGAGGTGGCGTTGCCGCCGCTGGCGGGGGTGATTTCCGCCACCGCGCCGCTGGGGGAGGAGATGGCGGCCGAGGCGGAGGCGGCCTGGGGGGCGCCGGTGCGCGAGATCTACGGGGCCACCGAGGCGGGGTCGATCGCCTCGCGCCGCACGCTCGATGGCGAGGCGTGGGAGCCTTATCCGGGGATGCGGTTCGAGATCGATGCGGAGGGCGCGAGCGTGAGCGTGCCGGGCCTGCCGGCACCGGTGCCGCTGTCGGACCGGTTGGAGTGGGTGGGCGAAGGGCGCTTCCGGCTGGAGGGGCGGCTGGCGGATATGGTGAAGCTCGCCGGCAAGCGGGCGTCGCTGGCGGGGCTGACGCGCATCCTGACTGGGATCGAGGGCGTGGAGGACGGGGTGTTCGTCGCGCCGGACGACCTGGACGTGAATCCGCGGGCGCGGCTGGCGGCGGCGGTAGTCGCCCCGGGGATGAGCGCGGCGGCGGTGGTCGCGGCGCTGCGGGCGAAGGTTGAGCCGGCGTTCCTGCCGCGGCCGGTGGTGATGCTCCCGGCACTGCCGCGCGACGCGGTGGGGAAGGTGAGCCGCGGGGCGATCGTGGCGCTGGCGTGGAAGCGGTGAGGGGTCGCTGAAGTTTGGCGGCGCAGCGCCCCTCGACCCTCACTCACGTCGCGTAGTCGGGCTCCTCCCGATCGAGCACCCGCCGCCACGCATCGAGATGCAGCCGCGCGTCCAACTTTTCCCCCCAGGCCCCGGTGTGATGCCGGCGCGCCGCGTCCGGCAGCTTGTGCAGCGGCATCCCGGTCTGCATGGCGGTCATCTGGTACATGGTGGTGCGCTCGGCCATGTAGGTTTCGTCGAAGGCGTCGTGGACGGTGGGGCCGACCACCGTCACGCCGTGGCCGCGCATCACCATGATGGTCTTGTCGCCCATCAGCCGCGCGATGCGGTCGCCTTCCTCGTTGCTGTGCACGGGCTGGTCGCCCTCGCCGTCATAGACGGTGCGGTCATTGAGCAGCAGCGAGTTGTGGTGGGAGAGTGAGAATTCCGCTCCCTCGATCATCGACAGCGCGGTCAGCCAGCGCGGATGGACATGGACCACGCAGGCCGCGTTCGGGTTGGCCAGGTGGATGCGGCAATGGATGTGGAAGGCGACCTTGCGCAGTTCGCCCTTGCCCTTGAGCACACGGCCGTCGAGGTCGCAGACGATGAGGTCGCTCGCGCGCAGTTCCTGGAACAGGTAGCCGCGTGGATTGATGAGGAAGCGGGGTTCCGCTTCGTCGGGCAGCATCAGCGAATTGTGGTTGCCGATATGCTCATTCCAGCCGAGCCGCGCGCCGATGCGGAACACCGCGGCCATGTCGCAGCGCAGCGCCCATTCGCGCTCCTCCGCGCGGCTGTCGGTGAGGGTGTGGACCACATTCGCCATCGGGAACCTCCTGCCGGAAGGCGAAAGGCTCGCACGATACGGCCGGGGCGCCAATGATTGACGCGCTGCAACGTGGGGCGGAGGCTTCGCAGCGCGTTGCAGGGGAGCATTGCCATGTCGCCGCCACCACCCGTCGCGGAGCTGCCGATCACCGGCTATCTCGATCGCTTCTCGCACCGGCCTGGCGAGCGGTTCGACGCGCGCATCAGCGTGCGCGATGGCGGGCAGGCGCGGGCGCGGTTGGTGCGGGTGATCTCAGGCGACCCGAACCCGGATGGGCCGGGGCTGCGCTTCGAGGACCTGTCGCACCGCTTCGATGTGACCTTCGAGGGGTGGCGTCAGCCGATCCGGCTCGGCTCGCATGCGGTGGTGCCGCGGCCGCCACAGCGCGAGGCCGGGCCGCTGACCTGGACAGCGTTGCTGTGGATGGCGGCGATGCCCGGCCCCGGCGGCGCGGCGGTGCTGTGCGAGGCGGAGGATGGCACCGGCATCACGCTGTCGATCGGGCCGGAGGGGGTGACGGGCATCGTCACCGCGGCCGCCGGCGCGATGGCGGTGGCGACCGCTCGGGCGCCGGCGTTGCGTACCTGGCATCGCGTCTGGTTGAGTGCCGACCCGGGCAGCGGGCGGATCGCGGTGGGTGCGGTTCCACTCGATGGCGGGGCGGAGATGGTGGCGACCGCAGTGGCGGCCGGGTTGCGCCTGCCGCGCGGTGGCGGGCGGCTGACCATCGCGGCGGACACCACCGGCGGCGCGCATCTGACCGGCAAGATCGAAGACCCGGCGCTGCTGGCCGGTTATCGCGAGACCTGGCCGCGACCGGCCGCGACGCTGGCGGAACTCAGGGCGGAATTGATCGCCGGCTGGGATCTTTCGCGCGACATCCCGACGCAGCGCATCCTCGATGTCGGTGAGCAGAGCTGCGACGGATATCTGGTGAATGTGCCGACGCGCGCGGTGGTCGGCGCGCGGTGGTCGGGGGCGGAGATGTGCTGGCGCCACGCGCCGGGCGACTATGGCGCCATCCATTTCCATGCCGATGACCTCGGCGATTGCGGCTGGCAGAGTGCCGTCACCTTCACCGTGCCGGACGACCTGCCAAGCGGCGCCTATGCACTGCACCTGACCTGCCCGGGGGGCGAGGATTGGCTGCCCTTGTACGTGCTGCCGCCACGCGGGGAGGCGACGGCACGGGTGGTGTTCCTGGCCTCCACCTTCACCTACCAGGCCTATGCCAACCACGCGCGCGGCAATGCCGATGCGGCGTACAAGGCGCGGGTCGCGGCCTGGGGGGCGTATCCGTACAACCCGGATGATTATCCGGTCTATGGCCGGTCCACCTACAACAAGCATCCCGATGGCAGCGGCATCGCCTTCTCGTCGCGGTTGCGGCCGATCCTGACGATGCGGCCGGGATTCCTGACCTTCAACGACGCGCGCGGGTCGGGGCTGCGGCATTATCCGGCCGATACGCATCTGCTCGCCTGGATGGAGGCGAAAGGCATCGCCTTCGACGTGGTCACGGATGAAGACCTGCACGAGGAAGGCGCCGACCTGCTGAAGCCCTTCAGTGTCGTGCTGACCGGCTCGCACCCCGAATACCACACGCCCCAGACGCTTGATGCGCTGTCGACCTACACGCGCGAGGGTGGGCGGCTGATGTATCTCGGCGGCAATGGCTTCTATTGGCGCATTGCGGTGACGCAGACCCTGCCGGGGATGATGGAGTTGCGCCGGTCGGAAGGCGGCATCCGCGCCTGGGCGGCCGAACCGGGCGAATACTGGCACCAGACCGATGGCGGCTATGGCGGGCTGTGGCGGCGCAATCGGCGGCCGCCGCAGATGCTCGCCGGCGTCGGCTTCTCCGGCCAGGGGCTGTTCGAGGGCACGCATTACCGGCTGCTACCCGCCGCGCGCGACCCGATGCATGCCTGGATCTTCGACGGTGTGACGAGCGAGGTTTTCGGCGATTACGGCCTGTCCGGCGGCGGCGCGGCCGGGTTCGAACTCGACCGTGCCGATTTTACGCTGGGAACGCCGGCGGGGACGGCGATCCTGGCGCGATCCGAGGACCCGCCGGCCTCCTTCGTCACCGTGCCGGAGGAGTTGCTCTCGCACATCGCGACGATCAGCGGCGAGAGCACCGAGGCGCTGAAGCGCGCCGAGATCGTCTACTTCGAAACGCCCGGCGGCGGTGCGGTGTTTGCCACGGGATCGATCACCTGGTGCGGCAGTTTGTGGAAGGATGATGCATTCGGCGGCCCGGTCAGCCGCATCATGGAGAATGTCGTCGCGCGCTTCGCCGTGCCATGACGATCAACCCGGTTGACAGGCTGCTTGGCGCGTCGGACGCTTGCCCGCAACAGGGCTTTCACGCGTCTTTCGGGGACTGATCATCATGAAACGCTCTCGCATTGCATCATCGATTCTGGTGTTGGGTCTTGCTTTGCCGGCCGCGGCGGTCGCCGCACCCTTCACCTGCCCGTCGCGCGGCGGGGACATCGTCTTCGGGCAGGAAGCGAACGTGAATTCGCTGGACCAGATGACGTCCACGACCATCTCGACCCGCAACATCGCGATGAACATGTACGAATCGCTGATGACGCGCAGCGAGGACAACCGGCCCATCCTCGAACTCGCGGAGAGCATGGAGGAATCGGGCGACGGCCTGATCTACACCTTCCGGCTGCGCCAGGGCGTCACCTTCCACAACGGCAAGCCGATGACCTCGGCGGATGTCGCGGCCTCCTTCAACCGCTACAACCGCATCGGGATACAGCGCAGCACGCTCGACAACGTGGCGGGCTGGGACACGCCGGACCCGCACACCTTCGTCATCCGCATGAAGCAGGTGCAGCCGACCTTCATCGAGGCGCTGTCCTCCTTCTCGGTTCCCATCGTCATCATCCCGTCGGAACACGAGAATGACGAACGCCAGCAATTGCGCGTCGTGGGCACCGGCCCGTTCCGCCTGCTGGAGTTCGTCCCGGGCAGCCATGCGCGGCTGGGCCGCTTCGACGGATACCAGCCCAATACGGCCTTCGAGCAGCGCAGCGGCTTCGGTGGGTATCGCGTAGCCTGCGTGGACACCGTCACCTTCCGCATCGTGACGGAGGCGAGCGCCCGCGTCGCCGGCCTTGAGACCGGCGCTCTGCAGGCGGTCGAGGACGTACCGACGCGCTCGCTGGACAGCCTGCGCCGCAACAGCGCCATCACCATCCTGCCGCTGCAGAACTGGTGGATCCAGATCGCGCTGCCCAATACTGCCATCCCGCCGACCAACAACCTCGCCTTCCGCCGCGCGGTGCAGGCCGCGCTCGGCATGGAAGACATCATGGATGCGGCGACGGATGGGAACTACCGCCTGAATATCGGCTTCCAGTTTCCGGGTCGGCCCTCCTACACCGATGCGGGCAAGGAGACATACAACATCAACGATCAGGCGCGCGCCCGCGCCCTGCTGCGCGAATCCGGCTATCGCAACGAGCCCATCATTCTCCTGACCAATCGCGACTATCCGCCGATGTACAACGCGGCGCTGGTCATGCAGCAGCAGCTGCGCGCGGTGGGCATCAACGCGAACCTTCGCGTGGTGGACTGGCCGACCTCGGTGCAGATGTCGCAGCGGGTGAACAGTGACGAATGGCACTTCTTCCATACCGGCTGGGGGACGCAGCCCGCGCTTGGCGCGCTGGCGACGATGCAGTTCCTGGTCAGCCCCAACGCCGCCTATCGTCCGCGCGACGAGCATGACGACCCGGAGGTGCTGGCCCTGTGGAATGCGATGAACAACGAGCGTTCCGCAGAAGCGCGCCAGGCGGCCTATGCGAACATGCAACGGATGGTCCTCGAACGAGTCTACGCCCTGCCCTTCGGTTCACTGACCAAGGTGCAGGCGGTGCGCTCCAACGTGCAGGGCTTCGTGCCCTTCCGCATCCCACGCTTCTCCAACGTGTGGATACAGCAATAACATCATGATCGGGGTCGCCTTCCGCCGCCTGTTGAGTGCGATCCCGGTCCTCCTCATCGTCAGCCTGATCGCTTTCGGGCTGATGCGACTGATCCCCGGCGACCCGGCGGCCGCGATCGCGGGCGTCTCCGCGACGCCGGCGCAGATCGAGCAATTGCGCCGCGACCTCGGGCTCGACCAGCCGATTTATCTGCAACTGATCGACTATTACCGGGGGCTGGCGCAGGGCAATCTCGGGCGGTCGCTGCTGCTCGGCACCGGGGTTTTCGCCGCGACGATGGAACGGCTGCCGGTCACCATCGGGCTGTCCCTGTATGCGCTGGTCTTCACCCTGCTGATCGGCATCGCCAGCGGCATCATCGCGGCGTTGCGGCAGAATTCCTGGGTCGACCAGGCGGCGATGATGTTCGCCATGATCGGCATCTCGGTGCCGAGCTTCTTCCTCGGCCTGCTGATGATCATCCTGTTCGCGGTGCATCTCGGCTGGCTGCCGTCGGGTGGCTACGTGCCCTTCGGCGAGAGCCCGGTCGGCTGGCTGCGCTCGATGACGATGCCGGCCTTCTCGCTTGCCCTGCTGCAGGCGGGGCTGCTGGCGCGCATCACGCGGTCATCCATGCTGGAGGTGTTGCGCCAGGACTACATCCGCACCGCCAAGGCGAAGGGCCTGCCGCATCGCCGCGTGGTGCTGAAGCACGCGCTGGCCAATGCGCTGATCCCGATCGTCACCGTGGTCGGCATCATCGTCTCGCTGCTGATGTCGGGCGCGGTGGTGACCGAGGCGCTGTTCTCCATCCCCGGCATGGGGCAGTTGCTGACCCAGGCGGTGCTGAACCGCGACTACCCAATGGTGCAAGGGGGCCTGCTGCTGGTGACGACCTTCCTGGTGCTGGTGAACATCACCGTCGATGTTCTCTACGCCGCACTCGACCCGCGGGTGCGCTATGAGTGAGGCGGCGCCTGACGCGGAAGCGATCGCCCATAAGCGCGAACACCCCGTGCGGGCGACGCTGCGGCGGCTGTTCCATCACCGGCTCTTCGTCACAGGGCTGGTGCTGTTCGGCATTATCGCGATCATTGCCGCCGCCGCGCCCTGGATCACCGATGTCGATCCGCAGCGCCTGTCGATGCGCAACAAGTTCCTCTCGCCCAGCGAGACCTGGCTTTTCGGCACGGACAATTTCGGCCGCTCGCTGTGGTCGCGCGTGGTGTGGGGGGCGCAGCTGTCGATGATCATCGGCGCCTCGGTCGTCGCGCTGAACGCGGTGTTCGGCACGCTGATCGGCGCGGCGGCGGGGTATTTCCGCAAGCTCGACAACGCGCTGATGCGGGTGAATGACGCGCTGATGGCCTTCCCGGCGATCCTGCTCGCCATCGCCGTCACCTCGGTGCTCGGCCCCTCCACGCTCAACGTCATCCTGGCGCTGTCGATTGTCTATATTCCGCGCACGGCGCGCATCGTGCGGTCATCGGTGATCGTGTTGCGGGAGATGGAATATGTGCAGGCCGCCGTCGCCGCCGGGGCGGGGCATTGGCGCATCCTGCGCCACCACATCCTGCCCAACGCCATGGCGCCGATGATCGTGCAACTGTCGTTCCTGTTCGCCTATGCGGTGCTGTCGGAAGCCACGCTATCCTTCCTCGGGGTCGGCGCCGTGCCGCCGACGCCGACCTGGGGCAACATCATGGCCGAGGGGCGCGACTTCATGCGCGAGGCGCCCTGGATCATCACCATTCCCGGCGTGATGCTGATGATCACGGTGATGGGACTCAACCTACTCGGCGATGGGTTGCGCGACGTGCTCGACCCCCGGCTCAGGATCCAGCAGTGAATCTCCTGGACGTCAGCGGCCTCACCACCGCCTTCATGACCGGTCGTGGCGAGGTGAACGCCATCGAGGATGTCTCCTTCTCCCTGAAGGAGGGCGAGATCCTCGGCATTGTCGGTGAATCCGGTTCCGGCAAGTCGGTCACCGCGCTGACCATCATGGATCTGCTGCCCAAGCCGCCGGCACGCGTCGCGGCAGGCGAGGTGACATTCAACGGCGAGCGCCTGACGGGCCTGTCCGATCGGCAGATGCAGCAAGTGCGCGGCCCGGGGATCTCAATGATCTTCCAGGAGCCGATGACCTCGCTGAATCCGGTCTTCTCGATCGGCGACCAGATCATGGAGACGATCGCCGCGCATGAACGGCTGTCGCAGGCCGACCTCCGCCGCCGCGCCATCACCATGCTGGACAAGGTCGGCATCCCTTCCGCCTCGCGCCGGCTGGACGATTATCCGCACCAGATGTCCGGCGGGCAGCGGCAACGGGTGATGATTGCCATGGCGCTCGCCTGCAATCCGAAACTGCTGATCGCGGATGAACCCACCACCGCGCTCGACGTGACGATCCAGGCGCAGATCCTCGACCTGCTGATGGATTTGCGCGACGAGTTCGGCATGGGCGTCATCATCATCACCCACAACATGGGCGTGATCGCCGAGACCGCCGACCGCGTGCTGGTCATGTATGCCGGCCGCGTCATCGAGGAAGCGCCGGTCGCGACGATCTTCGACCGGCCGATGCACCCTTATACGCGCGGGTTGCTGGAATGCGTGCCCTCGCTCACCGAGGACAAGCCGCGGCTCGTCGCCATTCCCGGCACGCTGCCCGAGCCGGCGCGCCGCCCGCCAGGCTGCCGCTTCGGCCCGCGCTGCGCCCATGCGCTGCCCTCCTGCGCTGCCGCGATTCCGCCGCTCGAAACCCTGGAACCGGCCCACGCCGCCGCCTGCTTCCGCGCGAAGGAGCTGGCGCCGGCATGACCACGCCGCTGATCGAGGCGACCGCCCTCTCCAAGCATTTCGAGGTCGGCGGCGGCGGGCTGTTCGGCCTGCGCAAACCCGCGACGCTGAAGGCGGTGGACGAGGTTTCATTCACCATCAAGGCTGGCGAGACGCTTGGCCTGGTTGGCGAATCCGGTTGCGGCAAATCGACGCTCGGCCGGCTGCTGCTGCGGCTGATCGAACCGACCTCGGGCCGCGTCGCCTTCGACGGCAACGAGATCACCGGCATCGGCCGCATGGAGATGCGCGGTTTCCGCCGCTCCATGCAGATCATCTTCCAGGACCCCTATGGCGCGCTGAACCCGCGCATGTCGGTCGAGGACATCATCGCCGAGCCGCTGCTCATCCATGGCGCGCGGATGAATGCCGAGACGCGCGGCAAGGTCGCGCAGATGCTCGAGAAGGTCGGCCTGCCGGCGCGCGCGCTGGACCGCTTCCCGCATGAATTCTCCGGCGGCCAGCGCCAGCGCATCGGCATCGCCCGCGCGCTGGTGCTGCATCCGCGGCTGATCGTCTGCGACGAGGCCGTCTCCGCGCTCGACGTCTCGGTGCAGGCGCAGATCGTCAACCTGCTGCAGGATCTGCAGCGGGAGATGGGGCTCACCTACCTGTTCATCGCGCATGATCTGTCCGTCGTGCGCCACATCTCCGACCGCGTCGCGGTGATGTATCTCGGCAAGATGGTCGAGGTCGCCGACAAGGCGACGATCTACGCCGCGCCACTGCATCCCTATACCCAGGCGCTGATCGCAGCGGTGCCGGCGCAACACCCGGCGCAACGGTCGCGCGGCAAGCGGCAGCGCATCGTGGGCGACATTCCTTCAGCGTTGAATCCGCCGTCCGGCTGCCGCTTCCACACGCGCTGTCCGCACGTGATGCCGGTCTGCCGCGAGACCGCGCCGCCGCTGCGTACCACCGCGCCCGGCCACCAGGTTGCCTGCCACCTGATCGACCCCTGAGGAACGCCATGCCTGAAATGAAGAAGTCCCGCCTTGTCCCGGATGTGGACTTCGCGAAGGACGGCAAGCAGACTGGCTTCATCCGCCTGTTCCATTCGACGCATGACAGCGCCTACGGCTTCCTGCCCATCCCGATCGTGGTGGTGAAGAATGGCGAGGGGCCGACGGCCTTCTTTTCCTCGGGCAACCATGGCGACGAGTATGAAGGCCAGGTGGCGCTGACCAATCTGATCAAGTTCCTCGAACCCGGCATGATCCGCGGTCGCGTCATCATGCTGCCGATGGCGAATTACCCGGCCGCGCTCGTCGGTCGTCGCGTCTCGCCGATCGACGACCTCAACATGAACCGCATCTTCCCCGGCGATCCGGACGGCACCGTCACCCGGCAGATCGCGCATTACATCGACAGCGAGATCATCCCGCTCGCCGACTTGGTGATCGACCTGCATTCGGGCGGGTCGTCGCTGAACTACATCCCGACCGCGCTCGCCAAGCAGTCCAACGACCCGACGCTGTACCAGAAGCAGCTCGCCGCGCTGCGGGCCTTCGGTGCGCCCTACACTTACATCCAGGGCGGCGCGCAGGGGCAGGGCGGGGACCAGACGCTGGGCGCCGGGGCGGACCGGCGCGGCAGCATCGCGCTCGGCACGGAACTCGGCGGGGCGGGGGCGGTGAATCCGTCGGGGCTCGCCATCGCCGAACGCGGGCTGCGCAACCTGCTGGTCCATCTGGGCATCCTGGGGAAGGAGCATTGGGCGGACCCGCCGGTGGCGACGCGCTTCCTCGATGTGCGCGGCCCGGAGATGTACGTCTACGCGCCGGAGAACGGCGTCTTTGAACCGTTGGTGGAATTGGGCGACACGGTTGCCATCGGCACCCCCGCCGCGCACATCCATATGCCCGAAACCCCGTGGCTGCCGCCGGTCGAGATCGCCTTCAAGGCCGCCGGTATCGTCATGTGCAAACGCGTCCCGGCGCGCACCAAGCGGGGGGACTGTCTGTTCCATCTGGCGAACGACCTCGCCGTCTGACCCCTTGCGGAAGGGCTGCCGGGCGTGCTCAAGCCCGGCGGTGACTGCACGCTTCGACACGGCCTTCACCATCGGCCCCGACCATCCCGCCCTGCCCGGCCACTTTCCGGGTCGGCCGATCGTGCCCGGCGTGGTGCTGCTCGACCACGTCATCGCCGCCGCGCGCGCCCATTTCGGCCTCGGCCCGGCCATCGCCCTGCCGCGCGTGAAATTCGCCGCCCCGGTGTTGCCGGGCCAGCGCGTCGATGTCGCCCTCACGCGCGCCGATGCCAGCCGCGTCGCCTTCGCCTGCAGCATCGAGGGCCGCCCCGTCGCCACCGGAGACTGGCGTTGCGCCCCGTGACCGATGCCGCCGCCTGGACGCGGGTGCCCGAACGCGGCGGCGGCGCCCTGCTGCGGCTGATGGTACGCATCGCGCTCGGCCTGGGCTGGCATGCCGGCCATGCACTGCTCTACCCGATCACCCTGTTCTACCTGACCACCTCGCCGGCGGCGCAGAAGCGCGCGGTGCGCCGCTACCTCACGCGGGCATTGGGGCGAGACGCTGCCTGGCGCGATCTGTGGCGGCTATATTTCTGCTTCGCTGCGACGATGCTCGACCGCGTCTTCCTGCTGACCGGTCGCACCGCCGGGTATCGCGTCGAGATCGAAGGCCTCGACCTGCTGAAGGACGCCGCCGAGGCCAGGCGCGGCACGGTCCTGCTCGGGGCCCATATGGGTTCCTTCGAGGCGCTACGCGCGGTCGGCGGCGCAGGTGCGCCGGTCGAGGTGCGCATGCTGATGCATGCCTCGCCCGGCGGCGCGGCCGATGCGCTGTTCGACAGCCTGGACCCGTCCCGCGCCGCCGCCATCATCCGGCTCGGGCAGCCCGAGGCGATGCTGGAAGCGCATGAGGCGCTCGAGCGTGGCGGCGTCATCGGCCTGCTGGCGGACCGCGCGCCGCGCGGCGAACGCATGCTCGCCATCCCCTTCCTCGGGGCCGAGGCGCCTTTCCCGGGCGGGCCGATGACGCTCGCGGCCATCCTGCACATGCCGGTGGTGCTCGGCTTCGGCCTGTGGCTCGGTCCGCGCCACTACCTGTTGCGCTTCGAACCCTTCGCCGATGCCATCGACCTGCCGCGCGCAACGCGGGAGGCCGCGCTGCGTTCATGGCTCACCCGCTATGCCGCGCGGCTCGACGAGGTGTGCCGCGCGCATCCCTACAACTGGTTCAACTTCTACGATTTCTGGCAGGAAGACCCGTGACGCGCCGCGCCCTGCTGACGGCCTTGCTCACACTGCCCGTTGTCGCCCAGGCGCAGGATGCGATGGCCGCGGTCATGGCCGCCCTCGCCGCGGTGCGGGAGAGCGGCGCTCGCTTCGTCGAGGAAAAGGACATCCCCGAGATCGAGGGGCTGCTCACGTCACGCGGCACGCTGTCCTGGCGCGCGCCCGACCGGCTGGAGAAGCGCACCACCGAGCCCTTCCAGGAACGCCTGCTGGTCGAGGGCGACCGCCTGCTGCTCGAACGGCCCGATCGCGACATCCATCAGGACATCGCCCTCGACACAGCGCCGGAGATCCGCCCGCTGGTCGAAGCCATCCGCGCGACGCTCGCCGGGGATGCGCCCACGCTGCACCGGTACTTCAGCATCGACTTCTCGGGTGACCTGGCGCGCTGGCGGATGGTGTTGACGCCGCTGTCCGTGCGCGTGCTCGCCGCCGTGCAGCGCATCGTGCTGGAGGGTGAGGGCGGCGCGGTGCTGGTGGTGGAGACGCAGGGGCGCGAGGGGCGCAACCGGATGATGGTGACGCCGTCGCGATGATGGAGCATGGGCGACGCACGGAGAGGGACGCTGCCTCTCTCCAAACCTCACCCCACCATGGGTTTCCAACGGCATTGCCTTGCCACGCCGTTGGGAGCCCACAGGGTGCCATGCACCCTGGACCGCCGGGACTTGCCTCCGGCCGCAAGAGGCGCGCGTTCCAGGCACGGCACCGGGAACGTTTCCCCCACCGTGAGCGTGGCGCTTCCGCTGTCCCCGCGCAGATCTCGCCGCGCAGGACGCCAGGTATTGGTGTCCAGAGGCCCTTAGGCCTTTGGTGGGGGAGGTCCGGAGGGGGCAAAGCCCTCTCTGGTTCCACCGCTCGCCGCCACGATCCTCGCCTTGATAGAGCGGCGCCCTCCCGGCCTTGTTCCCGGCCATGACGCGCCTGCTGCGTTTCCTCCCGCTGCTGGTGGTGCTTGCCATGCTCGGCGCCGCCTTCCCGCTGGTGCTGCGCCATGTCGAACTGCGCAGCGACATCAGCGATTTCCTGCCCGACACGCGTTCCCCCGAAGCGGTGTTCCTGCTGCGCGAACTGCGCGAGGGCGCGGGAACCCGCCTGCTGATTGCCGGCATCGAGGGCGCGCCGGCCGCCGAGCTTGCGCGCCTGTCCCGCGCCGTGGCGACGGCGCTCGATGCCAGCGGCGACTTCGCCATCGTTGCCAATGGCACGCCGCGCATCGACGATGCCGAGGCTGCGCTGCTCTTCGCCCATCGCTACGCCCTTTCGCCCGCCGCGACGCCGGACAGCTTCACCGAACCCGCCTTGCGCCGGGTGCTGGAGACGCTGCTCGACGGCCTTCGTTCCTCCGCCGAACCGCTGCTGCGCCGCTTCGGCTTCGCCGACCCAACCGGGGCCTTCCTCGCCCTGCTGCGCGGCTGGTCGGCCGAAGCGCGCATCGGCACGGAACACGGCGTCTGGATGGCCGCCGGCCCCCGCGCGCTGATCCTCGCGCAGACCCGTGCGGCGGGCCTCGACACCGGGGCGCAGCAACGCGCCGCCGCCGCTTTCCACACCGCCTTTGCCGCCGCCCATCCGCCGCCCGGCGCGCGGCTGCTGCTGTCCGGGCCCGGCGTCTTCGCCGCGGAGGCCGCGACGGCGGTGCGCGCCGATGTGAAACTGGTCTCGACGGTCTCCTTCCTGCTGGTCGCCGCCTTCCTGTTCTGGCGCTATCGGTCACCGATCATGCTGGCGGTGGTGGCGGTGCCGCTCGCGGTCGGCACGCTGGCCGGGCTGGTCGTGGTGGATGCCGTGTTCGGCCATGTGCATGGCGCGGCCCTCGGCTTCGGCATGACGATGCTGGGCGTCTGCGACGACTATCCGATCCTGCTGGTGACCAATCGCGCGCCAGGCGAATCTCTGCGGCAGACGGCGCGGCGCATCTGGCCGACGCTGCGCCTGGCCACTGTCGCGGCGGTGGCGGGGCTGGTGCCGATGCTGGCCTCGGGGTTTCCGGGGCTGGCGCAGCTCGGCCTGTTCGCGGCCGCGGGGCTGGCAGGGGCGGCGCTGTCCACGCGATTTCTGCTGCCGGCGCTGCTGCCCGCGGAAGGCCTGCCGGTGCGGCCGCTGCCCGAACGCGCTGCCCATGCGCTGCTGCGCCTGCCGGCGCTGCGTTGGCCGGTGCTGGCGGGGCTGGCGCTGGTCGCGGTGGCGATGGCGCTGACTGGCGGGCCGCGCCTCGCTCGCGACATCGCCGACCTCTCCCCGGTGCCGGAAGCGGTGCGCAACCTCGACGGCGAATTGCGCGGCCAGATCGGCGCGCCGGATGTACGGATGCTGCTCTCGGTCACCGGCGCGGATGCCGAGGCCGCGCTGCGGGCCGCCGAAGCCGCCGCTGCGACGCTGATGGCCTCCGGCGCCATCACCGGGCTGGACCAGCCGGCGCGCTACCTGCCGAGCACCGCGACGCAGCGCGCCCGCATCGCCGCCCTGCCGGACCAGGCGACGTTGGCGGCGCGGCTCGACGCGGCGCGCGAGGGCCTGCCCTTTCGCGCCACCGCCTTCGCCCCATTTCTCGGCGGCATGGACGAAGCGCGTCGCCTGCCACCGCTGACCCCGGCCGATCTCGGCGCGGCCCCGCTGCTCGCCGCCCGCCTCGCGCCGCTGTTGCGGCAGGAGCCGGATGGCTGGCGCGCCCTGCTGCTGCCCGAGGGCGTCCGGGACTTTGCCGCCCTGCGCGCCGCCGCCGCGACCATCCCCGGCCTGCTGCTGGTGGACATCAAGGCGGAGACCGAGGCGCTGCTGGGCCAGGGCATCGCCACCGCGCTGCGCTGGGGCGCCGTCGGCGGCGCGCTGGTGCTGCTGCTGCTCGGCGCCGGGCGCGGCCTGGCCGGGGGGCTGCGAATCGCCCTGGCCCTGGCCGGCGCGCTGCTGCTGACCTTCGGCGCATTGCAGGCGCTGGGCGAGCAGATCACCATTTTCCACCTGACGGCGGCGCTCTTGCTGGCCGGCGTCGGCATGGACTATGCGCTGTTCATCTCGCGCTCCGGCGCCGAGGATACCGAGGCCGCCGCCCGTGCGCTCGGGGCTGTCATCAGTTGCATGGTCACGACATTGCTCACCTTCGGTCTTCTCTCGCTGTGCCGTACGCCGGTGCTGCACGCGACGGGGCTGACCGTCTGCATCGGCGTCGCCAGCGCCTTCCTGTTGGCCTGCACCCTGGCGCCGCGCCGCGGGGCGGCGACATGACGCCGTTCCGCATCACCACCATCACGGCGACCAGCGCGATGGGCGTCGGCCTGGACGCAACGCGCGCCGCCTTGTGGGCGCGGCGCGGCGGACTGCGCCCCTGCGACCTGCCGGCCATGCCCGAGGGCGTGTGGTTCGGACGCGTGGCGGAGGCCGAAGCCGTCGCGCTGCCCGAGGACCTCGCCGCCTTTGCCTGCCGCAATGCGCGCCTCGCCGAACTGGCGCTTTGTCAGGACGGCTTCGTCGCGGCGATCGAGGCGGCCAAGGCGCGCCATGGCGCCGGGCGCATCGCCGTGGTGCTCGGCACCTCCACCTCCGGCATCGAAGAAACCGAGCAGGCCTGGGCGCGGCGCGGCGCTAATGGCGCATTGCCGGCCTATGACTTCGCCCGCACCCACGATCTGCACGCGCTGCCGCGCTACCTGCGCGCGCGGCTGGGTCTCGACGGGCCGTGCATCTCCATCTCCACCGCCTGCACCTCGGGCGCGCGGTCCTTCCTCGATGCTGCGGCGCTGATCGAGGCGGGCTTCGCCGATGCCGCCGTGGTCGGTGGCGCCGACACGCTGTGCAGGCTGACGCTGCACGGCTTCGGCTCGCTGGAATTGCTGGCGCATGGCCCGACCCGCCCCTGCGCCGAGGACCGCGACGGCATCAGCATCGGCGAGGCCGCCGCCTTCGCGCTGATCGAGCGCGCGATGCCCGGCGATGCCGGCCGGATCGGCCTGCTCGGTGCCGGGGCGTCGTCCGATGGCCACCACATGTCCTCCCCGCATCCGGAGGGCCTTGGCGCGGTGGCGGCGATGCGCGGGGCGCTCGACAGCGCGGGCCTCGCCGCGGCGGACATCGACTACGTGAACATGCATGGCACCGGCACTCGCGCCAATGACGCGATGGAGGACCGCGCCATCGCGCGCATCTTCGGCGATGCGGTGCCGTGTTCCTCGACCAAGGGCTGGACCGGCCATACGCTGGGGGCCTCCGGCGCGCTGGAGGCCGCGATTGCCGCCATCTGCATCGAGGATGGGCTGATCCCCGGCTGCCTGAATGTCGGGCGCCTCGATCCCGCTTTCACCGCCGGCGTCGTAGTGACCAATCGCGCGGCGCGGGTCGATCGCGTGCTGTCCAATTCCTTCGGCTTCGGCGGCAGCAATTGCGCGCTGGTATTCGGGCGGCTGGCATGACGCCGGCGGTGGGCATCGCCGGCATCGGCCTGCTCGGCCCGGGGCTGGCCGGCTGGGCGGCGGCGCGTCCGGTGCTGGCGGGCCTCGCGCCCCATGAACCGGCGCCTCTGGTGCCTCCCGTGCCCGCCCTGCTGCCGGCGACCGAGCGCCGCCGCACCGGCCCCTCGGTGCGCTTGGCGCTGGCCGTCGCCGCCGAGGCGGTGCAGCACAGCGGCCTGGCGCCGGAGGATCTCGACACCGTCTTCGCCAGCTCGAATGGCGAGGCACAGGTCATCGTCTCGATCCTCGAGGCGCTGCACGCGCCGGATGGCGCGATCTCGCCGACCCAGTTCCACAATTCGGTGCACAATGCGGCGGCCGGGTATTGGGGCATCGCGGCCGGCTCGGCGCGGTCCTCGGTGAGCCTAGGCGGGCATGACGTGGTGTTCGCCACCGGGCTGATGCAAGCGGTGGCGCAGGTGGTGGCGTGGCGTGCCCCGGTGCTGTTCGTCACCCATGATGTGCCGCTGCCGCCGCCGCTGACGGCGCTGCGGCCCGGCGATGCGTCTTTCGCCGTCGCGCTGGTGCTGGTGCCCGGGGGTGGCGCGTATGGCGCCCTGCGGCTCGGCTACAGCGCGCAGGCGGCCACGGCGGAGCCGCCACTGCCGACGGGCTTCGATGCCATCCGCGCCGGCAATCCGGCGGCGCGCGCGCTGCCGCTGCTGGTGGCGCTCGCCACCGGCCGGGCGATGACGCTGAGCCTCGCCTTGCCCGAGGCCGCCGCGCTCGACATCGCCGTGGCGCCGTGACCGGCCTGCCTGCCAGCCGCGCGGCGATCGCGGCCCTGGTACCGCATCAGGGGGCGATGTGCCTGCTCGACCGGGTCGAGGCGTGCGACGCCACGGCCATTGTCTGCACCGCCAGCAGCCATTGCGACCCGGCGCACCCGTTGCAGCGGGACGGGGTGCTGCCGGCCGTTTGCGGGCTGGAATACGCGCTGCAGGCGATGGCGCTTCACGGCGCGCTGACGGCGGGGGCGGCGCAGGGGGTGGGGTTTCTCGCGGCGCTGTCGGGGGTGATGATGGCGGCGGAACGGCTGGACGATGTGGGCGGGGACCTGCACATCCGCGCGACGGCGCTGGCACAGGAGAGCCGCGGCTTCATCTATGGGTTCGAGATCACCGGCGACNACAGGAGAGCCGCGGCTTCATCTATGGGTTCGAGATCACCGGCGACGGGCGGGCATTGCTGTCCGGGCGGGCGACCATTGTGTTGGCCGAGGAGGGGCGGTGATGCTTGGGCTGTTGACGGAGAGGGGCGCCGCCCCTCTCCGGACCGCACCCCGCCAAAGGCCTAAGGGCCTTTGGAAACCGATACTTGGCGTTGGGCACGGGGAGCGGTTCATGAAGGTAGGACGCGCGCCGCGCCCGGCGCCCGGTACATTCCCGGGCCCTGTGGCCTACGCGGCCATGCCGCCTTGGTCCGGTCATCCGGGCGCGACACCAACTCGAGGTGTCCAGAGGCCCTTAGGCCTTTGGCGGGGTGAGGTCCGGAGAGGGGCAGGGCCCCTCTCCGAGACAACCGTCGCCCCAACCTCGCCGTGCCGCCCATGACCCGCCGCCTCGGCATCCTGCTCGAATCCGGTGGCCATGCGCGGGGCCACTACGCCCTGGTTGTCGCCGCCGGCGCCGCCGCGCTGGGCCGGGAGGTGACGATCTTCGCCACCAACCAGGGCTGCCTGTTGCTGGCCGACCCATCGCCCCTGCTCGCCGACCCGCGCGAGGCGGCGGTCATGGCGCGCGGCGTTGCCGGGATAGCCACGCTGCTCGACGCCTGTGTGGAACTCGGCGTGCGGCGCATCGCCTGCGAGGCCGGGCTGAAGGCCGAGGGGTTGGTCGGCCTCCCGCTGGCCCCGGGGGTCGAGATCGCCGGGATCGCCACCTTCCTGGAGGCGGTGGGCGAGGGGCAGATCGTCACGCTTTAGCGTGGCGCTTGACCCGGTGACGGCAGGCGGGGGACAGAGGGGGGCATGACGGCCTTTTTACGCCCCGGATTCGTTGCGCTCGCCCTGCTGGCTTCCCTGCCCGCCGCCGCGCAATCCTCCCTCGGCGGAGCCGGCAGCCTGCCGCCGCCGCAGCCCCGCGGTGCGCCCGCCGCGCCGACGGCACCGACGGCCCCCACCGCGCCGGCCGCTCCTCGGCGCCCGCCCGCCGCCAGCGCGGCCACGCCCCCGGCATCGACGCAACCGCGCCCGCAACGCACGACGCGCCCGCCGACCGAACAGGCCACCCCGGTGGTGCGCCCGCCGAACCGGCCCAATGCCCGCCCCCGCACTCCTCCGGCCACCCAGGCGGTGCGGCCGCCGAGCCAGCCATCCGCGACGAATCGGGGCCGCGCGGCCGCCGGTGCCGCTGCCGGCGCCGCCGCTGGTGCCGCCACGGCCCGACCGGCCGACCCGGCGCCCACTGCGCCGGCGCCCGAACCGCAGCCTTCGGTCGGCACCGTGACCGGCCTGGCCCTGCCGCGCTTCGCCGCGCTGCGGTCGGATGAGGTCAATCTGCGCACCGGGCCAGGCACCCGGTTTCCGATCGAATGGACCTTCCAGCGGCGCGAATTGCCGGTGGAGATCACCCGCGAATTCGAGTTGTGGCGCCGCATCCGCGACCCGGAAGGCACCGAGGGCTGGGTTCATCAATCCACGCTGATGGGCCGGCGCAGCGCCATCGTGCGCGGCGCGCCCGGCACCGAGACGTCGCTGCGTCGCCGGCCGGAGGATGACGCCGCCCCGGTCGCGCGGCTGCGCCCGGGCGTGGTGGTGCGGCTGCGCCAATGCGAGGCGCGCAACCCGTGGTGCGAGGCGCAGGCCGGCGATTATCGCGGCTATATCCGGCGCAGCGAGGTTTGGGGTGTGCTGGCGGATGAGGAAGTAAAGTAGCGCGGCGCCGGGCGACGGGACCGCGTGATCGCTTCCATCCGCGCCGATCACGTTCTAGCCTTCCGCCATGCCAGACGACACGCCCATCCCCGCGATCCACGACCTCGGCGGCGCCGCGCGCTTCCACTGCACACCGGTGGAGCATGACGAGGTCCCGCCCGACGCCTTCGGCAAGAAGGTCGATGCCCTGCGCCAGATCCTGGCGCAGAAGGGGCTGATGACGGTGGATGAACTCCGCCGCGGCATCGAGAGCATCCCGGAGAGCGAGTATTTCGCCCTCGGCTATTACGAACGCTGGCTGCGCTCCATCACCCTGCTGATGGTGGAGAAGGGGCAGGTGGACAGGGAGTTGCTGCCGTGAGCGCGCCGGATGATCGCGCCACCGCCGGTGGCAACGCGCCCCGCTTCGCTGCCGGCGCCACGGTGCGCGTGAAGGATGACTGGCCGGAACGCCGCGGCCCCTGCCATATCCGCACGCCGCATTATATCCGTGGCCGCACCGGCACGGTGGTGCGAACGCTGGGCGCCTTCGCCAACCCCGAGGACCTCGCCTTCGCGCGGCCGGCGGCGAAGCGCCCGCTGTACCATGTGCTGTTCGCGCAGGAGCCGCTCTGGCACGAAGGCAAACCCGGCGACACCGTGATGGTGGAAGTCTTTGAACATTGGCTGGAGGAAGCCTGACTATGGCCGCGCCCCCGCGTCCCGAGAGCATCGCCTTGCTCGACCGGCTGATGGCCGCGCTCGAAGCCAAGGGAATCGTCACCGAGGCTGAGGTCGCCGCCCGCCAGGCGAGCACCGACAAGGCCAGCCCCGAGACCGGCGCGCGCATGGTCGCCAAGGCCTGGACCGACCCGGCCTATCGCGCCCTGCTGCTGTCCGATGGCAAGGCCGCGGCCGAGCAGATGGGTGTCTCGATGGCCGGCGCGCCGCCGCTTGGCGTGCTCGAGAACACGCCGGGGCGGCACCACCTCGTCGTCTGCACGCTGTGTTCCTGTTATCCGCGCGCGGTGCTGGGCTATCCGCCCAATTGGTACAAATCCTTCGCCTACCGGTCGCGCGCCGTGCGCGAACCACGCCAGGTGCTGGCGGAATGGGGGCTGAACCTGCCCGACAGCGTCGAGGTCCGCGTGGTGGACAGCACCGCCGATTACCGCTGGATGGTGCTGCCGATGCGCCCGGCCGGGACGGAAGGCTGGGACGAGGCGCGGCTTGCCGGGCTGGTGACGCGCGATGCGATGGTCGGCGTCGCAGTGCCGGTCGCTGGCTGAGAAGGCCGGAGGGGCGCCGCCCTTCCGAGCCATCCTGCCGGGGGGACCCACAGCAACGCCCATCGGGCAGTGACTTTTGGAACGCCATCTGCTGGCATTGTGCGCGCCGCGCCCAGGATCAGCGCCGAGACCCGCTCCGGCGCATAGAGCGTGATTGGTTCTCTTTCGTTCACCAATCCCACTCTCTCCCATTGTCTGATCGCGTGATTCAGACCTTCGGTGCGCTCGCACCTGCGGTCATCACGCTCCGGCGCGCGCTTCGTCGAGGCAGCCGGCCTGTTCCGCCCGGCGCCAAGAAGCGGCTTTCCAAATGACACTGTCATTTGGTGGGGTGAGGTTCGGAGAGGGGCAAAGCCCCTCTCTGAGTGTCACGCCGCCGACGGCGCATCCTCCGCCTCGTCGGCGATCTCCTCCGGCGGGTCGTCGCCGACCTGCACCGTGACGTCGACGGTGAGCCCCAGGAAGTCGTCGGCCTCGCCGAAGAAGCCGCCGCCCACGGGCACTGCCTGTTCCGGCGTGCGGGTCGCGCCGACGCGGATCAGGTTCTCGCCGGCGACCAGCCCGTTGGTCGGGTCGTATTCCACCCATCCCGCGCCGGGGACGTAGATCGCGCACCAGGCGTGGGTGGCGCCGCCGCCGACCGCGCCCTGGCCGTTATCCTCATAGAGGTAGCCGGTGACGAAGCGCGCCGCGAGGCCGAGGCTGCGCACCGCCTCCATCATCAGCAGGGTGAAGTCGCGGCAGGCGCCGCGCCCGGTCTCCAGCGTCACGATGGGGCTGTTGGTGCCCTCGGCATCGCGCGCTTCGTAGGCGAATTCGTCGCGGATCGCGCGTGTCATCGCTTCGAGCATCAGCAAGGTGTGGGTGGGCTCGCCCTGCGCGAGGAAGCGCCGCGCCCAGGCATCCACCTGGCGCTTCGGGTCGGGCAGGTGGCGTTCGCGCAGCCGGGCGAGGTCCGGTGCTTCCTCCGCGCCGTAGGAGAAGGGGAAGACCTCGACCCCCGGATCCAGCGTCGCCAAGGGCAATTCCGGCCCGGCCGGATAGTGGGTGAGGTCGAGCTTCGAGATGATCTCGAGATGGTCGGTAAGCTCGTCCGGCGCCCAATCCATCAGGCAGACCGAATTGCCGAAGACGTCATGCGCCCAGCGTGTGGTGACCGGCTGCGGGGAGATCGACAAGGTCGCGTCGTGCAGGCGCAGGTCGTGACTGTCGCGCGGGCGCACCATCAGCCGGTGCTGCGTCAGCCCGACCGGGTTGCGATACTCATAACGCGTGAGGTGACGGATACGAACGCGGGCCATGCGGCGAATTCCCCGGGAAGCGCTGCGGCCGGGTCGCCCCGGCCGCACAGCATCCTAGCGCAGAATGTCTGACCTCGCTGTCACACCTCGGCCAGTGGCGCCTCAGGCGGCGCCGTAGATGAAGATCGGCATCGGCTGGGTGTCGTCTTCCACGGACTTCACGCCGGGGATGTTCTCGGCGAGCACGCGCAACGCCTTCTGCACCGCGTCCGAACGGCGGAAGCCGTGAAAGGTGACCTTGCCCTCCTTGACCTCGACCATCGTGTAGAAGGTGTCGGTCCAGGGCTGGTTCTTCATCGAGGCCATCACCGCGCGGCGGATACGCTCATCGGACAGTTCCACCTCCTGATGCGGCGGCGCCACCAGGGCGCGCAGCAGGTCGGCGCGGCTGACGATGCCGCAAAGCTTGTCGCCGTCCTGCACCACGACGCGGCGGATCTTCTGCTCCTCCATCATGTGGGCGATGTGGGCCGCGGTGGTGTCGGGCGTCACCGAGACGACCTTCTCGGTCATCAGGTCCTTCGCGGTCACGCCATGGGTGCGGGCGAAGCGCTCGGCCTGGGCGGCAGGGTCGGAGAACAGCGCGCCGAACCAGGAGGAGGGCTTGTCCTCCTCACCCGCGAGGCGACGGATCAGGTCGGCCTCGGTGACGATGCCGAGCACGACGCCGGCCGGGTCGACCACAGGGACGGCAGAAATCCCACGATCGGACAGCAGGCGCGCCATGGCCATCACCGGGGTTTCCGGCGGTACGGTTACGACATCGGGGGTCATCAGATCGCGGGCGGTGGGGCCAGTCATGGCTTGTTCCTCCAGGGGACGGTTGCGGCAGAATGCCGCGGCGAATGGCCCGGCACCTTGCGCCAGATCAACGGCACTGGCTTAACGCATGTGCCGTTCGCCGTTAACAAGCCGCTTCGGTCCAAGAACATGGAGGGAAATAGATGTCCGGGACAACCCGTCGAAACATGATGGCCGCCGCTGTCGGTACGCTGGCCATGCCGGGCCTCGCGCGGGCGCAGGGCGCCCAGCAGCTCGCCATCGCCACCGGCACTACCGGCGGCGTTTACTACCCGCTCGGCGGCGCGCTCGCGAACTACCTCTCGCGAGGCATTCCGGGCATGAGCGCCACCGTCGAGGTGACCGGCGGCTCGGTCGCCAACATGCAGCTGCTCGGTGCCAATCGCGTTGGCATCGCCATTACCCAGGTGGATGCGGCGGTCGATGCGCTGCAGGGGCGTGACCGGTTCCGCGGCCGGGCCGTGCCGGCGCGCGCCATCGCGGTGCTCTACACCAACCGCATGCAGGTGGTGACGGTGGCCTCCACCGGCATCCACAGCATGGCCGACCTCAAGGGCAAGCGAATATCGACCGGCGCGCCGGGTTCGGCGACCGAGGTGATGGCCTTCCGCCTGATCGAAGCCGCCGGCCTCGACAGGGACAAGGACTTCCGCGCGCGCGAACGCCTCTCTCCGGCCGAGAGCACCAATGCGATCAAGGACGGCAAGCTCGACGCGTATTTCTTCGTCTCCGGCGTGCCGACCAGCGCGATCACCGACCTTGGTGCCACGCCGGGCGTGCAGATCGTGCTGATCGACCATGACGAGTACATTCCGCGAATCGTCGAGAAATACGGCCCAGTCTATTTCCCGGAAGTCATCCCGGCCGGCACCTATCCGGGCCAGACCACGCCGAACAAGCAAATGTCGGTCGGCAACATCATGGCGGTGCGCGAGGACATGCCCGCCGCGCTGGTGACGCAGATCCTCAACGTCACCTGGTCGAGCCGAGAAGACTGGGCGCGCGTCCATTCCGCGGCGCGCGACTTCAAGCTGGAAGGCCAGAAGACCGCGGCCGCCGGCATCCCCTGGCACCCGGCGGCCGAGGCGTTCTGGAAGGGCCACGGCGCGACCCTCTGAGCATTAAACACGCGGGAGCGTTCCTTCGGGCGTGCTCCCGCCCGTGATCTTGATGACGCCCTGGCGGAGCTGCCCCCGTGACCAATACCCACCATCTGCCACCCGAGGCCGTGACTGACGGCCTCGACGACGCCACCGCCGCGCGCATCGAGGAACTGATCGAGGAGGAGGAGGGCGCACAGAACCGCTTCTCCGGCTGGCTCGGATACGGCGCGACGATGCTCGCGCTGGCTATGTCGCTGTTCCACCTGTGGGCTGCGTGGGACATCGTGCCGACCACGACGCTGCGCTATGTCCATGTCGGCTTCGCGCTGGTGCTGGGCTTCGTGCTGTTCCCGGTGCTGCGGCGCTTCCGCAACAAGCTGATGCCGTGGGATGTCGCGCTCGCCGTGGCCGCGGTCTATTGCATCTACTACCTGATCGCCGGCGGCGACGACCTGCAGGACCGCTACATCTTCCCCGAGCCGATGGACATCGTTGTCGGCTGGATGCTGATCGCGCTGGTGCTCGAAGCCGCCCGGCGCACTACCGGGCCGGTGATGCCGGTCGTCGCCATCATGTTCCTGCTCTACGGGTTCTTCGGCAATCACCTGCCGGCGCCCTGGCAGCACCAGGGCTATGACAGCGACCGGCTGATCCCGCACCTGACCATCACGCTGGAGGGTATCTTCGGCACCGCGGTCGATGTCTCGGCCACGCTGATCATCCTGTTCACCATCTATGGCGCCATCCTGCAGAACAGCGGGGCGGGGAAGTTCTTCGTCGACTTCTCCTTCGCCGCGACGGGCGGAAAGGCGGCGAGCGCGGGGCGCACGGTGGTGCTCTCCTCCTTCCTGCTTGGTGGACCATCGGGCTCGGGTGTGGCGACGACCGTCACGCTGGGGACCGTCGCCTGGCCGATGATGAAGAAGGTCGGCTATCGGGCCGACGATGCGGGCGGGCTGCTCGCCGCCGGTGGGCTGGGCGCGATCATCTCGCCGCCGGTGCTCGGCGCGGCGGCCTTCCTGATCGCCGAATACCTGAAGATCGGCTACCTTGATGTGCTGAAGATGGCGGTGATCCCGACCATCCTCTACTACGCCTCGCTGCTGTTCATGGTCGAACTCGACCAGAAGCGCATCCGTGCCGAGAATGGCGGCATCGACGTCGTCGACGGCATGGTGGTCGAACCGATCCCCGCGCTGCTGCGCAAATACGGTTTCCACTTCTCGTCACTCATCGCGATCATCGTCTTCATGGTGTGGGGGTATTCCGCCACGCTGTCCGTGCTCTACGCGATGATCGTCGCGGTGGTGCTGTCCTTCATCCGGCCCGAGAACGCGCTGTGGCCGCGCAAGCTGATCGAAACGCTGGCCTCGGGCGCCATCCAGGCCGTCGGCATCGCCGCGACCTGCGCCAGCGCGGGCATCATCGTCGGCATCATCACGCTGACCGGGCTGGGGCTGAAGTTCAGCGACATCGCCATCCAGGCGGCGGGCGGGTCGATCGTCGTCACGGCGCTCTACACCGCGCTGATCGTCTGGGTAATCGGCCTCGCCGTGCCGGTCACCGCGTCCTACATCATCTGCGCGGTGGTCGCGGCACCCGCGCTGATGAAGCTCGGCGTGCCGGACTACGCGGCGCATATGTTCGTCTTCTATTACGCGGTGCTGTCGGAAGTCTCCCCGCCCACCGCGCTGTCGCCCTTCGCAGCGGCGGCGATCACCGGTGCCGGCCCGTACCGCACGACGCTGCAGGCGTGGAAATACACGCTGCCCGCCTTCCTGCTGCCCTTCGTCTTCGTCACCGACCCGGAAGGCGTCGGCCTGCTGCTGAACTTCACGCCGAGCATGGGTTGGATCGACGTGGTCTGGCAGACAGCGCTGGCGGCCGGCGGGCTCGCCGCACTGGCAGCGGCGGCGCAGGGCTACGGGCGGCGAATGATGGCAGGATGGGAACGCGCGGCATTGGCGGTGGCCGGACTGCTGATGATCTTCCCGGCTCTCATCGAGCATTTCGCCGGGGATCTGCTGCCCTATCCGCATTGGATCGGCGTGGCGCTCGCGGTCGGGCTGCTGGTGCTGCAACGGCCGCGGGGGGCGACGGCGTAACGTCGAGGGGCGGCGCCCCGCCGGCCTGTCGCCTCAACCGCTACGCTCCACCGCGCAGGATCGCCGTCTCCAGTGCCCGAACCTTGCCGTTATACGCCGTGTGGATGCGCGTCCCGTCATAGTCCAGGTCCACGCTGTCGACGTAGCTGATGGTGAAGCTGCGGATGTCGAAGGTGATGTCCACCGTCATCTGGTGGGTGTTCCAGCTGTTGGTCGCGCGCAGCACGCCCTGCCGCACGGGCTGGATCGACCAACCGGCTTCGGCCGACGCGGCGCGGCGGATCAGCGCCTCGCGCTGTTCCATCGTGCCGGTGCCGGGGAACTGCCCGCCGGTGCTCTGATACACCGTGTCCTGGCGGCAGGCGCCGAGGCCGAGGCTGACGCCGGCGGCGATGATCACCGGCAGAATCTCACGACGTTGGAGCATCGGGCTTCTCCTGTTTTCGCGGCGGCGCGGCGGCGAGGCTGCGCCACAACCCCACCGGGTCCATGCCGCGCGCCAGCAGCTTGCCGGCCACCATGATGACGATGCGGGCGATGTCCGCAACAGGTCGGAAATGACTCGGCCGGCGCAGCGTCGCGCCATACAGCGCCGGGATATCCGCCGCCACGGTCGTGATGCCCTGGCGGGCGGCGTCGATCAGGATCTCGCTTTCGAAGGAAAAGCGCCGGGCGCGGCCTTCGTAACGCGCCAGGTCGGCCAGGGCCGCCGCCGGATAGAGGCGAAAACCCGACTGGCTGTCCGAGACCGGATGCCGCGCCGCCCAGGAAATCCAGAAATCCGCCACCCGATTGGCCCGCCGCCGCGCCGCCGGCTGCCCGACCGCGCGGCGTCGCGACCCGATGACGATGACATCGGGCGCGGCGAGCGCGACCAGGCGGGGCAGGTCCTCCGGCCGGTGCTGGCCGTCGCCATCCAGCGTCGCGACGAAGCGCGCCCCGCGCGCGAGTGCCGCGCGCATGCCCAGACGCAGCGCCGCGCCCTTGCCCTGGTTCGCGCCGCCCCCCAGCACCTCCGCCCCGGCGGCGGCGGCGATCGCGGCCGTGCCATCGGTCGACCCGTCATCGACCACCAGCACCGCCAACCCCGGCATGGCGTCCCGCAGCCGCGTGACCACCGCGGCGATGGTCGCGGCTTCTTGATAGGCGGGGATGACGGCAACCAGGGCTGCGGTCGGCGGGGTGGTTGCGTCTGTCACGGGAAACCGGGTGAAATGGGAAACCATTCTATCGCTGGACAGCTTTGGGACCCAAGGGCATGCCGCTCGATACTTCCGCTATCGGACAGAATGGGACGGCGTGTGAAGTGCTCGTCATCGGCGGTGGGCCGGCCGGCACCACCGCGGCGACGCTGTTGGCGGAGAAGGGTCGGCATGTGGTGCTGCTCGAAAAGGAGCATCACCCGCGCTTCCACATTGGTGAGAGCCTGCTGCCGCTCAATCTGCGCCTGTTCGAACGGCTCGGCGTGGCCGAGCGCATGGCGGCGATCGGCGTACACAAGCCCGGCGCGCGCTTCGTCTCCGATGAGCACGGGCGGCATACCGCCTTCTCCTTCGCCGCCGGGCTGAACCAGGACTACACCTACGCCTACCAGGTCCGGCGCAGCGAGTTCGACGCGGTGCTGTTCGCCCGGGCACGCGAATCCGGCGCCGATGCGCGCGAGGGCGTGCGGGTGATGGAGGTGGCGCTCGATGCCCGCGCCGGACACAGCGTCACCGCGCGGGCGGCGGATGGCAGCACCGAGATTTTCCGGCCGCGCTTCGTGATCGACGCCTCGGGGCGCGACACCGTGCTGGCCGGCACCTTCGGCAGCAAGGCGCGCAACATGCGCAACAACACCGCGGCCATCTACGGCCATTTCCGCGGCGTGGCCCCCTTCGGCGAGGCCGAGGACGGCAACATCACCATCCATCTGTTCGACCATGGCTGGTTCTGGATGATCCCGCTTCCCGAGGGCGTGATGAGCGTCGGCGTCGTCTCCAACCCGGATTTCTTCAAGCGCCGGCGCGGCGAAGTGCGGGACTTCTTCCTCGACACACTGCGCGCCGTTCCCTCGGTCGCCCGGCGCATTAATGGCGCGGAACTGCTCACCGAGGTCACCACCACCGGCAACTACTCCTATGCCTCCTCGGTGATGCAGGGGGAAGGATGGCTGATGGCCGGCGATGCCTATGCCTTCCTCGACCCGGTGTTCTCCTCCGGCGTGCTGCTGGCGATGGCGAGCGCGGAGATGGGGGCCGAGGTCGCCGATACCTGGCTCGACGACCCGGCGCGCGCGGCGCCCATGGCGCGTGCTTTCGAACGCAAGGTGAAGAGGGCGATCGGGTCGCTGTCCTGGCTGATCTACCGGATCAACAACCCGGTGCTGCGGGACATGTTCATGAACCCGAGCAACCGCTTCCGCATGCGCGAGGGGTTGGTCAGCCTGCTCGCCGGCGATGTGCATGCGAACGCGAACCGGCAGCTGCCGGTGCTGGCCTTCAAGGCGGCGTATCATGGGCTGTCGCTGGCGCAGCGCTTCGGCTACCGGCTGCGGCCGGAAGGGCTGGTGCGGGTGGGGTGAGAGCCGCCGCCGCATCTTGCTGAGACCACCACCTCTCCCCAGGATGGGCGTCCTGACCAGACGGGCCGCCCTCACCGATGCCACCACCACCGGGACCGCCGTCGCCCACGCATCCGGAGAGCCGCCCCATGGCCGTGATCGATCGAATCGCCGCGTTTCATCCCGAGATGACCGCTTGGCGGCGCGACTTCCACGCCCATCCCGAGATCGGCTTCGAGGAGGTGCGCACCAGCGCCATCGTCGCCGAGAAGCTGCAATCCTGGGGCATCGAGGTGGAGCGGGGCTTCGGCAAGACTGGCGTGGTCGGCGTGATCCGCGGCCGGCCGGGCAATCGCAGTATCGGCCTGCGTGCCGACATGGACGCGCTGCCGATGCCCGAGCTGAACGAGTTCGAGCATCGCAGCACCTATGAGAACCGCATGCATGCCTGCGGCCATGACGGGCACACCACGATGCTGCTCGGTGCCGCGCGCTATCTGGCCGAGACGCGCAACTTCTCCGGGACCGTCCACCTGATCTTCCAGCCGGCCGAGGAAGGCCTGACCGGTGCGGCCGAGATGCTGCGCGACGGGCTGTTCGAGAAATACCCCTGCGATGCCGTCTACGGCATCCACAATGCCTTCGACCTGCCCCTGGGCACGGCTGCCATCCGCCCCGGCACGGTGCTGGCGGCGGTGGACTATTTCACCATCACGCTGAAGGGCCGCAGCAGCCACGCCGCGGCGCCGCATATGGGGCTCGACCCGCTGCCCTGCGCCGTGCAGCTCTACACCGCGCTGCAGAATCTGGTGAGCCGCCGCATGAACCCGCACGACACCGTCGTGCTCTCGATCGGCCAGTTCCATGCCGGCACCTCGCAGATCGTCATCCCCGAGACGGTCGAGATGCGTGGCACCATCCGCACCCTGCTGCCCTCGGTTCGCCTGAAGATGGACGAGCTGTTCCACCAGACCGTCCACGGCATCGCCGCCGCCCACGGCGTCGAGGTCACGCTCGACTACAAGCGCTCCTACCCCCCGACCATCAATACCGCCGAGGAAGCCTCCGCCTTCGAGGCGGCGGCGCGCGAGGTGGTGGGCGAGGAGCTGATCAAGACCGACCTGCCCTCGCTCACCGCCGGGGAGGACTTCGCCTACTACCTGGAGAAGGCCCCCGGCGCCTTCATGCTGCTCGGCCAGAAAACGCCCGAGCACGGCAATGTGCCGGTCCACAATGGCCGCTACGACTTCAACGACGAATTGCTGCCGATCGGCGCGAGCTGCTTCGTGCGGCTGGTGGAGCAGCAACTTGGGGGCTGACGGCCGTTATCGACTACACATGTGATTGACATCGATCGCCGTGGGCTACGCATTTCATCGCGTTGTGGCAATCTATGGTTGCGATTCATGCTCGAAGCGCGAGCACCGGAGATGTCAGTTCGATGGCCACTGAAGTTTTCAACGTCCTATACGAGCTGGACTCCAACGGCGAGATTATCCGGACCGTCAATTTCGATGTCGGGACTGCATTCGACACGCCCTTGAGCGTGGGTGAGACCTTCACCATCCCGGACTGGAGCGTGACCTTCACCTATGTCGGGACCAATGAGAACGGGGACATCGTCGGCACGCTGGACGGCACGAACTACCTTTTCACCGATACGAGCTACGGCGACGGCGGCGCCTATCCTGAGATCACCGGGACCGATTTCGTCTGCTTCCTCGCCGGCACGTTGATCGCGACCGAGTATGGGGAGGTGCCGGTCGAGACGCTGCGCGCCGGCGACCTGGTGTTGGCCCGGCATGGCGGCCAGGTCTCTTTCAAGCCGCTGGTCTGGGTCGGGCGCATGGAGGCGGGCGCCGCGTCGGGCGCGTCTGGCGCACCGATCATCATCGAGGCCGGCGCGCTGGGCCAGGGCATGCCCGTGCGGGACCTGGGGGTCAGCCCCGAACATGCGCTGCTCGTGGACGGCGTGTTGATCCCAGCCCATCTGCTGGTGAATGGCGAAACGATCCGTCGCGAACCGACCCGCCGCCGGGTGACCTACTATCATCTCGAACTCGAACGCCACGGGCTGCTGCTGTCCGATGGCGCCTGGTCGGAGAGCTATCGCGAGGCCGGCAACCGCCATCTGTTCGACAATGCCGGCGTCACGGTGATGGCGAGTGGCGCCCTGTCGCCGCCCGGGCAAGCGGGCGTCGCGTGCCTGCCGATCCTGCGCGACGGGCCTCGCCTCGCCGGGATCCACAGGCGCCTCGCCGCCTTGTCGCAACGTCGCCAGGCGGCCTGAAGGCGGTCCGGCGCCCCTCGTTCAGGATGGGCGCGCGACCATCGGAGCGGTGCCGGCGGCAATTGCGCGTCATGTGATCCGCGCCAGCCACGCCCGCCGCCGCAGCGCGCGCGCCAGCAGCCGGCCGGTGACATACCAATGCACGCGGAATCCCTCCGCGAGCAACCGCACGGGCTCGACGCGCAACCGATCCTCCGCCGCGACGAGCATCGGCGCCAGGCCGAGCCCGCTGGCCATCAATTGGACGCGGTACAGATGGAAGCGGCTGGTGATCAGCGCCTCGGGTCCCGCGGTGCCATGCAGGGCGCGGTGATTGTGCAGGTTTTCGAGCGTATGGCGCGATTCGGTCTCCAGCATGATGCGCGCGGGGTCGAGGCCATGGGCCAGCAGCCGGTCCCGGCCCACCTCGGCTTCGCTCGGCAGGCCTGGCGCGCCGCGGCCGCCGAGCAGCACGACCCTCGCCTGCGGGAACCGGTGCGCCAGCATGGCCGCCCGCGCCAGCCGTTGTTCGAATGCCGCCGAAGGCGCGCCAGCCTCCAGGCGATGGCCGAGCACCAGGATGCGCCGCGGCGCCGTGTCGGGCAGCACCGGGGCGCGCCAGGCGCGGCGCACGACCGCGGCCGTCGCGACGGCCGGCGCGAGCCCCGCCGTCAGCACCGCCACGGCCATCGCCGCCACCAGCGTGATCGCGCCGTCGCGGCCGATGAAGGATCCCTCGCGTCCGCTCACGCCGCCAACCAGCGGCGGGCCGCGGCCTCGGCGCCCGAGGGAAGAGGCGCGTTCTGGTCCATCACCCAGGCGGCGATGTCGCGTGCCACCGTCTCCCCCTGCGTGTCGCGCAGCAGCATGTGGTAGCCATCCGGGTAGAAGCCGACCCATTGATGCGCCGGGTCGGGCAGTGCGGCGAGCAGCGCGCGGGTCGGCTCCGGCGGCACCAGCCGGTCCTTGCCGCCATACAGGAACAGCGCGCGGGCGTGGAAACGTGGCGCTGCCGCCACCGCCGCATCCATCAGGTCGACCAGCCCGGCCAGCGCATCGACGCGCGTGGTGCGGAGCAGCAGCGGGTCGCGCGACCAGCGATGCCAGGCCGCCACGTTGTTGGTCGGCTGGAAGCCCGGCGCGGAATTGTAGAAGCCCCAGATCGGCACCAGCGTGACCATCACGTCGAGCAGCCCGCTGGCGAACCAGCCGAGGCTCGCCCGCGTCACCACCGCCGGGGCGAGCAGCACATAGCCATCGACCGGCGGCGGGCTGGCCGAGGCGCCGGCGACCAGCAGGACCGCGCCGCCCATGCTTTCGCCCATCATGACCACCGGCACGCCAGGGTGGCGTGCGCGGATCAGCCGGGCGGCCTCGGCGGCGTCGGCGGCGAGGGTCTGGTGCCCGGCCCAGATGCCGCGATCGGGCGTCCCGCCGAAGCCGC
The DNA here is from genome assembly GCF_014644535.1 of Neoroseomonas lacus. Taxonomy (GTDB): domain Bacteria; phylum Pseudomonadota; class Alphaproteobacteria; order Acetobacterales; family Acetobacteraceae; genus Neoroseomonas; species Neoroseomonas lacus. The sequence goes on along the minus strand of NZ_BMKW01000017.1, from coordinate 42,234 downwards.
GCTGGTCATAGGCATAGAGGCCGACACCCCGGTTGGTGAACCAGCCGGCGGCGTCCTCGGCGAAGGAGCGGGCGTGCTCATTCATGCCATGCAGGCCAATGACGATGGCGCGGGGCGGGCTGGGCGGCAGCCAAGCATAGACCGGCAGGCGCACGCCATCGGCCATGACCAGGGCGTCGGGCGCGAGCATCGGGGTGACGATGGTCGGGCCCATGGGGGTGCGGGCCGGGGCGCAGGCGGACAGGGCGAGGGCAGCCAGCAAGCCGCGACGGAAGAAAGTCGGGGGAGGAACACCTCCCCCGAATCCCCCACCGTCTTTTGCTTTTTGGGAACTGACAGCCGCGGCCGGCGCCAATCGACAGGAAAAGGAGGGGGTTCCGGCCCCGTCGGCGTTGCGAAGCAACGTCGATGGGTGACCCGCTCGGGGGAGTTCTCTCCCCCGACCTTCCTGTTCGCCGCCATCTCCCATGGGTGCCATCACTGCCCGACATGATACCGCCCCCAAGGCTGGTCCACCACGCCTGCCGCGACTATGGTGCCGCCCTTGCGACGAGGTGCCCCATGCGTGACCCCCTGATGACCGGATATGCCCCGAAGCTGGTGGAGGGCGTGACGCCCGAGCAGTTGGTCGAAGTGACGTCCCGCAAGGTTGCCTGTGACGGGGAGGCCGCCGCCGGCCTCGGCCATCCGCGCATCTGGCTGCATATCGAGGATCGCGAGATCACCTGCCCCTATTGCTCCATCACCTACGTCCTTGCCGAGGGCGCAGGCGAGGATCATGGGCACTGACCCAGACAGCGCCCCGGAGGCCGGCCGGCCGCGGGGCGGTGCGATGGCCGAGGCCGTCGCGGGCGCCGAGGCGCTGCCAGAGGTGAAGGCTGGCGAGCGCCACCTGATCCTGGTGGATGGCTCGGGCTACATCTTCCGCGCCTATCACGCGCTGCCGCCGATGACGAACCCGGAAGGCGTGCCGGTGAATGCCGTCTATGGCTTCACCACCATGCTGGCGCAGTTCCTCACCCGGCATGTGGGCAGCCATATCGCCGTGGTGTTCGACGCCGCGCGGCTGAATTTCCGCAACGAGATCTACCCCGACTACAAGGCGCACCGCCCCGACCCACCGGAGGACCTGGTGCCGCAATTCGCGCTGATCCGCGATGCGACGGATGCGCTCGGCGTCGCCAAGGTGCAGCAGGAAGGCTTCGAGGCGGACGATCTGATCGCCGCCTACGCCAAGGCGTACCTCGCCGAGGGGCCGGGGAAGGTGACCATCGTCTCCTCCGACAAGGACCTGATGCAACTGGTCCGGCCCGGCGTGCAACTGCTCGACCCGATGAAGCAGAAGCCGATCCGCGAGGCGGAGGTGCTGGAGAAATTCGGCGTCACGCCGGACAAGGTGGTGGAGGTGCAGGCGCTGGCCGGCGACAGCACCGACAATGTCCCCGGCGTGCCCGGCATCGGCATCAAGACCGCCGCGCAGCTGATCAACGAATATGGCGACCTGGAGACGCTGCTGGCGCGCGCCGGCGAGATCAAGCAGCCGAAACGCCGTGAATCGCTGATCGAGCATGCCGAGAAGGCGCGCATTTCCCGCCGCCTGGTGCTGCTCGACGAGGATGCGCCGCTGCCCTGCCCGATCGCCGATTTCGTGGCGCGGCCGCCCGGCGACCACAAGCTGGAACATTTCCTGCGCGCGATGGGCTTCCGCTCGATCCTCGCCCGCATGGGCAGGCTGGGCGAGGGCAACGATCCGCCACGCCGTGGCGCGCCACCCGTCGCGGTGAAGCATGCGCCGGCACCCGGGCCGGCGGCACCCGACCTTGCCGCCCCCTTCAGCGACTACGAGACCGTCACCACCGAGGAAGCGCTGGCGCGCTGGGTTGCCGAAGCGACGGCGGCCGGGGTGATCGGGCTGGATACCGAGACAGACAGCCTCGATGCGCGGCGGGCCAAGATGGTTGGCTTCTCGCTCGCCACTGCGCCCGGCAAGGCCTGCTACGTGCCGCTGCATCACGGCGACACCGGCGACATGCTGTCCGGCCCCGCGCCGGCGCAGATCGCGCCCGATCGCGCCTTCGCCCTGCTGCGCCCGCTGCTGGAAGACGCCACCGTGCTGAAGGTGTTCCAGAACGCGAAATACGACCTGGAGGTGATGGCGCGGGCGGAGAATGGCGGCTTCACCACCATCGCGCCGATCGACGACACGATGATGCTTTCCTACGCCATGTCGGCCGGCAAGCACGGGCATGGGATGGATGAGCTGTCGGTGCTGCACCTCAACCACGCGCCGATCAAGTTCGATGAGGTGACCGGCACCGGCAAGGCGCGCATTCCCTTCGGCCTGGTGGCGCTCGACAAGGCCACCGCCTACGCCGCCGAGGATGCCGACGTCACGCTGCGCCTGTGGCTGCTGCTGAAGCCGCGGCTTCGCGAGGAAGGCGCCCTCGCGCTGTATGAGCAGGTCGAACGCCGCATGGTCGGCGTACTTCGGCTGATGGAAGGCAACGGCATCAAGGTCGATGGCGCTGAACTCGCCCGCATCGGCGAGGATTTCGCCCAGCGCCTCGTCGTGCTCGAAAAGCAGATCCACGTCCTGGCCGGGCGCGAATTCAATGTCGGTTCGCCCAAGCAACTCGGCGAGATCCTGTTCGACGAGATGAAGCTGTCGGGCGGGCGCAAGGGCAAGACCGGCGCCTATTCCACCGATGCCGCGATCCTTGAGGATCTGTCGGCCAAGGGGGTGGAACTGGCAGCGCGGGTGCTCGACTGGCGCCAGCTCGCCAAGCTGAAGTCCACCTATGTCGAGGCGCTGGCGGCGCAGATCGACCCGACGGACCGGCGCGTCCACACGTCCTATGGTATGGCGGGCACCAGCACCGGCCGGCTGTCCTCCAACGACCCGAACCTGCAGAACATCCCGATCCGCTCGGAAGAAGGCATGCGCATCCGCCGCGCCTTCGTCGCCGAACCGGGCCATGTGCTGCTGGCGGCCGACTACAGCCAGATCGAATTGCGGCTGCTCGCCCACCTGGCCGATGTGCCGACGCTGCGCGCCGCCTTCGAACAGGGTGAGGACATCCATTCGCGCACCGCGGCCGAGGTCTTCCACCTGCCCCCGGGCGGCGTGGACAAGGAAGCCCGCCGCCGCGCCAAGATGATCAATTTCGGCATCATCTACGGCATGTCGGCCTTCGGCCTCGCCTCGCGCCTCGGCATCCCGCCCGGCGAGGGCCGCACCATCATCGACGCCTATTTCGCCCAATACCCCGGCATCCGGCAGGAAATGGAACGGCTGAAGGAGGAGGCGCGCACCAACGGCTTCGTCCGCACGCCCTTCGGCCGCAAGCTGTGGATCCCCGACATCGCCACCAAGGACCCGGTGCGCCGCGCCGGGGCCGAGCGCGCCGCCATCAACGCCCCCTTCCAGGGAGGTGCGGCCGAGATCATCAAGCGCGCCATGGTCCGCCTGCCGCGCGCACTGACCGAGGCCGGCCTGTCGGCGCGCATGCTGCTGCAGGTGCATGACGAACTGGTCTTCGAAGTGCCGGATGCCGAGGTGGACGCCACATCCGCCGTGGTGAAGGACATCATGGAATCGGTCGCGACGCTGCGCGTGCCGCTCTCGGTCGAGATCGGCACCGGCCATTCCTGGGCGGAGGCACACTGACCATGGCGGCCGGCTGGACGGCGGGCGAACGCCGCACCCTCGCGCAGATCTGCGCCGCGCATTTCGTCAGCCATGTGCATTACCTGACCATCCCGCCGCTGTTCCCTCTCCTGCGGGACGCGCTCGGTGTCTCCTATGTCGAACTCGGCCTGGCGCTGACCGCGTTCAACGTCGTCTCCGCCTTCACCCAGGCGCCGATGGGCTTCATCGTCGACCGCGCCGGGCCGCGGCGGATGCTGGCCGCAGCGTTGGTCCTTGGCGGGTGCGCCTTCATCCTGCTCGGGCTGACCGGCAGCTATGCTTGGCTGATCACCGCCGCCGCCATGGCGGGGCTGGCCAACAGCGTCTACCACCCGGCGGATTACGCCATCCTCGGCGCCTCGATGGCCGAGGAACGGGTCGGCCGCGCCTTCTCCATCCATACCTTCGCCGGCTTCATGGGTGGCGCCGTCGCGCCGGCCTTCGTGCTCGGCATCGCGGCTTGGCTCGGCATGGGGGCGGCGCTGATCGCGGCCGGCATTCTGGGGCCGATCGCCGCCATCCCGCTGATCTTCGCCCGCGCGCCGGAAGCCATGGCGCGCCCGGCCGGCGCCAAGCCCGCGGCCAGCGGCGGCGGGCGGATCGGCGCGGTGCTGTCGCCCGCCGTGCTGGCGATGACGCTGTTCTTCATCACCCTCGCTTTGTCGAATGGCGGCATCCAGAATTTCTCGGTCGCCGCCTGGGTCGATGGGCAAGGCCTGTCGCTGACCATGGCCAATGCGGCGCTGACCACCTTCCTGTTCGCCAGCGCCGGCGGCGTGCTCGCCGGGGGTGTGGTCGCCGACCGCACGCGCAACCATGGCTTGGTCGCGGCCTTCGGCTTCGGGTCGGCGGCGGCGCTGATGCTGCTGGTGGGCAGCGCCACGCTGCCCGGCGTCGCGCTGGTGCCGGCCATGGCTGCGGCCGGCTTCCTCTCTGGCATGATCATGCCCTCGCGCGACATGCTGGTGCGCGCGGCCGCCCCGCCGGGCCAGGCGGGGGCGGTGTTCGGCATCGTCTCGACCGGCTTCAACATCGGCGGCATGGCCGGGCCGCCGCTCTATGGCTGGCTGCTCGATGCCGGCCAACCCATGTTGGTATTTTATGCCGCGGCATGCTTCATGCTGCTCACCGCGGTGATGGCACTGGCGCAGGAATGGCGCTTGCGACGGCGGCGCCGGGCGGCTGTGTCAGCCTCGGCGGCCTAGAGCAGATCCCGATCGGAAGGAATCATCTGATCGGGTAAAGATGCTCGTGAAAACAATGGATTGGAGAGGGTTCCGTGAGCCAGGGCGAACGGAAGCTGCTGTAGTCGCGGTCTTCAACTGTCCTTGACACACGAATGTGTTATAGGGCGCAACGCTGGACGGTGCGCGCGCCGATACGCGGTGTAGTCGCCTGGGTGGTCAGGGAACAGGTCGCTTGGTGACTCGGCCCATCACAACGCGTTTGATGGACAGGCCCTTGCGGCCCGGCATCATCCTCGCTGCTGCGGTCATCCTGCCGGCGCTGCTGTTCGCCATCTTGCTCCGGCACGAAAACGGGCACCAACGGGACACCCTGCAAAACGAAGGCGCCGTCGCAACCTTGCTCGCCCGCGAGCAGACGTTGCGCATCGTCGAGACCGGCATCCTGTCTCTCGACCGCGTCATGGCGGCTGTTGCGGGCCTCAACTGGTCGCAGATCCAGGCGCGCCGCACGGCGCTGCAGGCCGATTTGCGCCATATTGAGGAAGGCCGAGCGGATACCCTGGCCATCCTGGCTCTGGTCCGGCCGGATGGCCGCATCGCTGCCGCCGGCGGGCCAGACCAAGCCCCGAACGCCCAGGCGGGCAATCTTGAAGTGTTGCGGGCGGCGCGCGAGGGCAGCGCCGCCGTGACCTTCGAAGCTGCGCCGGAGGAATTGGCGGCACAGGGCGCCGGGCTGCTGATCGGTCGTGGCCGCGCGCCGGAGGGGCGACCCTTCGATGGCGCCGTGCTCGCCGTGCTGCGGGCCGAAGCCTTCTTCACGGCCTGGGCGCAGGCGACGAGCCAGTCCGGCGCCCGCTTCGCCCTGGTGCGGGACGATGGCACCATCGTGCTCCGCCAGAACGCTGCGCCCGGCATGCCGGCGAGCCTCGGCCCGAATGATACGCTGCGCCGCGCGATCGCGTTGAACGTGGCTGGCCGCAGGCGAGGCCCGAACCGTCCGCAAGCCCCGCTGGCCGCCGACCCCTTTGGCGACGCCGCTGCCCAGTTCGTCTTCTGGCGGCCGCTCGGCTCGCTGCCGCTGAACATCGTGTACACCGTGCCGGCCGACACGATGCAGCGCTTCGCCTCGGTCAGCACCGCGCTGATCGCCCTGTCCTGCTTCCTTACCGGGCTGTTCCTGGCGCTGTTCGCCTTCATGATGCGGCGGCGGATGCAGCGCGAACGCGAGACCTTTCAGCGGCTCGAAGACAATGCCTCGGATCTGCGCGCCGAGATCGCCCGGCGCGAAGCCGCCGAGGTCGGGCTGCGCAACGCGCAGCGCATGGAGGGGCTGGGGCGGCTGACCGGCGGCGTCGCGCATGATTTCAACAACCTGCTCACCGCCATCCTCGGCACCGCGCGGGCGCTTGAGCGCCATCTCGGGCCGCGCGCGGATGAACGGACGAAGCGCCTTCTCGGGGCCGCGGTGGCGGCGGTGGATCGCGGAGCGCGGCTCAATGCCAGCCTGCTCGCCTTCGCGCGGCGCCAACCGCTGGTCCTTGCCACGGTGAATGCCAATGTCCTGGTCGAGGAATTTAAGCCCCTGCTGCGTCGCGCGCTCGACGAATCGATCAACCTCGAAATCGCGCTCGACCAGAAGCTGCCACCATGCCGCGCTGATGCCGCGCAGCTCGAAGCGGCCCTGCTCAACCTGGTGATCAATGCGCGCGACGCGATGCCGCGCGGTGGCACCATTCGCGTCGTCTCGCGCCGGGCCTGGCTGCAGGAACAGGCGCTGGCCGGCAATGCCGAGGCGCAACCCGGCCCCTATGTGGCGATCGAGGTGCGCGACAGCGGCGAAGGCATGCCGCCCGAGGTGCGCGAACGCGCCTTCGAACCCTTCTTCACCACGAAGGAGAATGGGCGCGGCACCGGCCTCGGCCTGTCGCAGGTTTTCGGCTTCATGCGCCAGATCGGCGGGCATGTCGCGATCCAGTCCGCCCAGCGGCGCGGCACCACGGTCACGCTCTACCTGCCGTTGGGTTCGGAGACCGAGGCCAGGGTCCACCGCGCCGTTGCGGCACCCGGCGCCGCGATGATGTCGGGTGCCGGCGTGTCGGTGCTGGTGGTGGAGGATGAACCCGCGGTGCGCGGCGTGGCCGTCGAGATGCTGACCGATGCCGGCTTCTCCGTCCTTGCCGCGCCGGACGGGCCGACGGCGCTGCAACTGCTGCGCGAGGGCGTGCCGGCCGACATCATCTTCTCGGATGTGGTGATGCCCGGCGGCATGAGCGGCGTGGATCTGGCGCGAGAGGCGCGCAAGCTGCGCCCCGGCGCGGCCATCCTGCTGGCCTCGGGTTATGCGGCCGAGGCGTTGGCCAAGCATGGCGGCGAGGGCGAGTTCGACCTGATTCCCAAGCCCTATGACATGGATGCCGTGTTGAGCCGGTTCGCCGCGTTGGTGCGGCGGCGCGCGCCGGCGGCAGCGGTCGCCGCGCAGGACAACCGGCCGGCTGTCGTCGCCGCGCGGCGGTAAGGCAGATACCGGCGGGTTGACGGCGCCCGCCCCATCAGGACACCGGGCGACCTTCAGCCAGCGCGGCGCACCGGATGCCGCCCGATGATGGCGGCCAGCTCCGCCATTCAGCCTGGTGCGGCGTCATCGAGCGCATGGGCCAGCAGGTGTTCCCGTCGGCAGACCCGCAGCGCGGCCTCATGCGTCGCTTCCAGCAGCACTGGCGGGGGGAAGCCGGCGCGACGCGCTTCCTCCCATCGCTCGGCGCACAGGCACCACCGGTCACCGGGCCGCAACCCGGCGAAGCCGTATTGGGGCATCGGCGTCGACAGGTCGTTCCCGGCCGCTTGGCTGAAGGCCAGGAACCCCGCCGTCACCTCGACGCACACCACATGCAGCCCGACATCGGCCGGGCCGGTGTTGCAGCAGCCGTCGCGGAAGAAACCGGTCAGCGGCGCCACCGAACAGGGCAACAAATTCCCGCCCAGCACGTTGCGTGCCTGTGGCCGGGGCGGCAGGTCGCGCAAGGGGCCTTCGTCGAGCGGCATCAGAAGTCGCTGACCCGGCCCTTGCGTTCCCAATCGCCGAAACGGGTCGGTTCGGGGCCGGCAGGCCCGCCGATCTCCTTCGGCAGCTTGGCCGCCGCGGGCTTCGCCGCGGAGTCGGGGGCCGGCGTGGCAGTGGGCGGGGCGGCAGGGTCAGGGGGCGACTCGGTCATGATCAGGATGATGTAATGTGTCCCGGCCTATGGCGCAGCAGTTAAGGATGGGGCGATGGGTGGATATGTGAAGACCGCGGTGCTGCTGGCAGCGCTGACGGCGCTGTTCGGGACGGTCGGCTTCGCCATCGCGGGGCAGCAGGGGATGATCCTGGCCTTGCTCTTCGCGGGGGGGATGAACCTGTTTGCCTGGTGGAACAGCGACCGGGTGGTGCTGCGCATGCAGAATGCCCAGCCGATCAGCCCCCAGGACGCGCCGCGTCTCTACGAGATGACCGCCCAGCTGGCGCAGCGGGCCGGGCTGCCGATGCCGGCGCTGTACCTGATCCATGAGGACCAGCCCAACGCCTTCGCCACCGGGCGCAACCCGGCCAATGCCGCCGTCGCGGTCAATACCGGGCTGCTCAACCTGATGCGCGAGGAGGAAGTGGCCGGCGTGATCGCGCACGAGCTGGCCCACATCAAGAACCGCGACACGCTGATCATGACGGTGACGGCGACGGTGGCCGGCGCGATCTCGATGCTGGCGAATATCGGCTTCCTGTTCGGCGGCGCGCAGCGCGAGCGCAATGGCAGCCCGTTCGGGCCGATCGGGATGATCCTGATGCTGATCCTCGCCCCGCTGGCGGCGGCGGTGGTGCAGATGGCGATCAGCCGGTCGCGCGAATACGAAGCCGACCGGGTCGGGGCGGAGATCACCGGCAATCCGCTGGCCCTGGCTTCCGGGCTGCAACGGCTGGAGGGCTACGCGCACCAGATCCAGAACTACGGGGCGGAGGCGAACCCGGCGGCCGCGCATATGTTCATCATCAACCCGTTGTCTGGGGCGCGTATGGACAATCTGTTCTCGACGCATCCGAGCACGGCGAACCGTGTCGCGGCGCTGCAGGCGCTGGCGGCACGGATGGGCCAGGGCGGCGGCTGGGCGACACCGGCCACCACCGGCGGCGGCCCCTGGTCGACGGGCCGCCGCAATCCGTGGGGGTGACGGCGCGGCGCTACAGCTCGACGCCGGTCAGCACGGTTCGTCCCTCAAGCTTCGCAAAACCGGTCACCTCGGTCAGGATGGCGTGCCAGGCGGGATCGCCCGTCAGGGTGTCCATGGCCCGTCCATAGGTCGCCCAGTCGGGATAGCGCGCCACCACCAGCCACTGGCCGGCCCAGGGGCCGGTATGGAAGCGGCTCACGCGGAACATCTCCGCGCCCGCCTTCTCCTGCATCGCCTTGGCTTTGCGCGCGACGGCGACCATCGAGTCCCGCGTCCCGCCACTGAAGCGAGTGAACTGCGTCACGGTCATTGGCACGTCCTCCTGTGCGGTGGTGTCCGGGCATCCCCCGGCGGTCGGGTCGTTCTCCGCTGTCGCATCCCCTGTGGCTGGTGCGTGGGCGACAGGCGCGCCCGGCGCGCATCACATGCCGCAGCCGGCCATGGCCATGGCTACCTCGATGTCGTCCTCTGCCAGCGGCAGTGCGACGCGAAGCCAGAGGCCCAGCGCCGTCGCCAGCCACGCCACCACCCAGGACGTGACGGCGGGATTTGCCGCCAGGGCCAGGACCGTCGCCTCGATCTCCGCCGCATATGCGTATGCCATCGCGTGGGCTCCGATGCTGTTCATCGCCTGTCCGCGAAGCCTGTGGCGCCGGCAGCCTCGTCCACCCCGTCAGGTCCGGCAGTCCGGCGGGAACCTCCGCAACAGCCCGATCGCCGCGTCCGGCAGAACGCCCTTGGGGCCTGATCGCCGGAGCGAGGTCGATGCCATGGACTGCCTTCCCCGCCGCTGGAGTCGATGGGGAAATCCGTCGGCGAGCAAAGCGCGCAGCAAGCGCCGCCCAGCCCGCCATCGGCGGCGGACGGCAGCCATAATCGGCACCCGATCGCGCACGCGGCGCAATCAGAATCGTAACGATTGCGTGACGTTTCCTGCGAAAAAGCGTGGCGGTCGCGAAGGGCCGCTTCCCCTGGTGGCTGCCTCCCGGCTGCGCCGTCCGAGGTGTTCGTCGCGCATGGCGCGGGCGGGCGCGCTGCTGACATCGAAGCGTGGTGCTGCGGCTATGACGACGGCAGGCGATCCGTATCAGGGCATCAATGATGCTTCCAGATCACCTCGTCGGGGCCGGGGACCGTCGGGTCCACCCGCAGCATCTCCCCGTTCGTCACGCTCTTGCCCGTGAAGGCGAGGATGAATCCCCAATGCGACACCACCAGCGTATGCGCCCAGTCATCCAGCGCGGCCATTTCCGCCCGGAACAGCCCGGCGCGGCCTTCTACCTGATCGGCCGGTTCTTCCTGGGGCGGCCACCAGATTTCCTCGAGATGGGTGAAGTCCACCTCGGGGAAATGCAGTGCGAGTGCCGTGCGCGGGCTGCCGATGTCGCAGGTGAAGGCATAGCGTTCGCGTACCACCGGGGTGATGGTCAGCGGCAGGCCCAGCCGCCGCGCCACCGGCAGCGCGGTCTGGATGGCGCGACGATAGGGCGAGACGACGATGCGGCGAATATCCTCGCCCGCCAGCGCAACCGCAGCGCTCGCCGCCTGTTGATGCCCCAGTGGCGTCAGCAGCGGATCCACGATGCCGGGATCCTTCCGCGTTTGGGTAAAGAGGAGGTTGAACTCGCTCTGTCCGTGGCGGAGGAGGATCATCCGGCGTTTTCCTGCATGGTCACCAAATGGCGTAGCCGCACGCCAAGCCGCGGGCAACCGCAACTCGTGTATGTTGCGGCAGCGACCTGCCAGCCCTAAGTGAATGAGCCTGAGGAGAGTGACATGAGTGGCGGCCTGCCGATCGACCTGATCCTGTTCGCAATGGTTGCGGCCTTCCTGGTGCTGCGCCTGCGCAGCGTGCTCGGTCGGCGCACCGGCTTCGAACGCCCGCCAGCCGAGGCGACACCCGATGTCGCCCGGTCCCTGCCGGCACGGGAGGCGGAACTGGCGCCAACCGTCCAGCCCGGGCCCGGCGCCCGGTCCCTGCCGGACCCGCAATCGCCCGTCGGACAGGCGCTGCTGCGCATTCGCGGCGCCGACCCGAGCTTCGACCCCGGCGTGTTCCTCAACGGCGCGGAAGGCGCCTTCCGCATGGTCGTGCAGGCCTTCGCCGCCGGCGACCGCCAGACGCTGCGCGACCTGCTCTCGGAGGAATCCTTCGCGGGGTTCGACCAGGCGATCAGCGCGCGGGAAACCGCCGGGGAGACGCAGCGCACCGAATTGCGCGCGATCAACGAGATGGCGATCGAGGCCGCCGAGCTGCGTGGCACCATCGCCGACATCACCGTGCGCATCGTCTCGGATCAGGTGAACCTGATTACCGCGCAGGACGGCTCGATCAGCGCCGGCGCCGAGGCTGTGACGGAAATCACGGACCTCTGGACCTTCCAGCGCGATACTCGGGCATCCGATCCTACCTGGAAACTGGTGGGAACCCGGTCCGCCTAGCCCAGGACCGGGGCGTCCGCGACGCTCCAATAGCCCCCGGAGATGTCGCGGCGCCGGCAGGGCAGGAGTATACATCCGCCCATGGTTGGAATGCGCCACAAGCGCCGCGCCACAAGCGCCGCGGCGATTCAGCTTTTGCTGCTTCTGCTGTCGAGCGGAACGGCGGGCGCGCAGCGCGCTGATTCCACCCCCAACACCGCCCCCGCCGAACAGCCGGCCAGCGTGCCGGCAGAACCGACGGCACCCACCCTTCGCCCCGTTGCCTTCACCAATCTTCCGGGCTGGGACGCGGATGGCCATGCCGAGATCCTGCCGGCACTGATGGCGTCCTGCGCCGGCCTGCGGCCGATGCGGCCGGAAGCTTCGCTCGGCGGCCAGGGTGAGGCGGCGCTGCGGGCCGGCACGGCGTCGGCCTGGCAGGCGGTCTGTCCCGAATTGCGCGCGCTGCAGCGCAGCCTGCCGCGGCCGCCACGCCTGGTGGGGGGTGCCACACCCGGCCGGGCCTTCCAACGCCGCATGGATGCCTGGCGGGTGGCGCGCAATGCCGCCGTGCGTGCCTTCATCGAAGACAATTTCGAACCCTTCGCCGCCGGCACCGGCGTGATGACCGGCTACTACGAGCCGATCCTGCGCGGTTCGACCGAGCCGAACGAGGATTTCCGCACCCCGCTGCTGACCCGCCCGCCCGAACTGGTCGAACTGCCGGTGGCCGACAATCCGCTGCGTCGCCGCTACGGCATGATGGTGGAAGGCCGCCTGCAACCCTTCTACGACCGCGCCGCGATCGACACCGGAGCGCTGGCCGGGCGCGGGCTGGAACTGGTGTGGGTGGATGACCCGGCGGATGCCTTCTTCCTGCACATCCAGGGATCCGGCCGGGTCATTTTGCCGAATGGGGAGCTGCTGCGCGTCGGCTATGCCGGGCAGAACGGGCGGTCCTATGTGCCGATCGGCCGGGTGCTGATCGAACGCGGCGAACTGACGCGCGACCAGATGTCGATGCAGGCGATCCGCGGCTGGCTGGCCTCGGCGGGGCGCGACCACGCCACCGAATTGATGCGCGGCAACCCGTCCTATGTGTTCTTCCGCCGGGTGGATAACCTGACGCCCGATGAAGGGCCGATCGGCGCACTCGGCGTGCCGCTGACGCCGCAGCGCTCCGTCGCGGTGGACCGCAGCTTCATCCCGCTCGGCACGCCGATGTTCGTCACAGTGCGCGACCCGATGGCCCGTCGCGATGCCCCCGCCGCCGGCCGGCTGGTGGTGGCGCAGGATACCGGCGGGGCGATCCGCGGCTTCGCGCGCACCGATTTCTTCTGGGGCTGGGGCAACGACGCCGCCGAGCGCGCCGGCCGCATGCGGCAGGATGCCGAGGTCTTCATCCTGCTACCCCGCACCATCGAGGTCGCCGCCGCGCCAGCCGGGCAGTGACGCGCGCCTGATGGACAGGCCTCCGGGCCGGGGGCAAGGATGGCCGGCAGGAGGAACCGCCGTGCCGCCATTGCCCACCACGATCGCCGACGAAGCCGCGCTCGAGGAGATGCTCTCCCGCCCCGACCCGGCGCTGGTGGCGGACCTCGCCAGCGTGCCGGGAGACATGCTGGTGCTCGGCGCCGCCGGCAAGATGGGCCCGACGCTGTGCCGCCAGGCGAAGCGCGCCGACCCGTCGCGCCGCATCATCGCCGTGGCGCGCTGGTCCGAACCGGGGCTGCGGGCGCGGATGGAATCCTGGGGCGTCGAATGCCTCGCCGCCGACCTAATGGACCGCGCCGCGCTCGCCGCCCTGCCGGATGCGCCGAATGTGGTGTTCATGGCGGCGATGAAGTTCGGCGCCACCGGCAACGAACCGCTGACCTGGGCGATGAATGTGCTGCTGCCGTCGATGGTGGCGGAACGCTACGCGTCATCGCGCATCGTTTTTTTCTCGACCGGCAATGTGCAGCGGCTGGTGCCGGTGATCTCCGGCGGCGCGACCGAGGATATGCCGCTGGCGCCGATCGGCGATTACGCGGCCTCCTGCCTGGGCCGCGAGCGCGTGTTCCAGCACGCGGCGGCAACGCGCGGCACGTCGTGCTTCGGCATCCGGCTGAACTACGCGATCGACCTGCGCTACGGCGTGCTGCACGACGTCGCCACCAAGGTGCTCGATGGCAAGCCGGTGCCGATGGCGATGGGCCATGCGAACGTCATTTGGCAGGGCGACGCCAATGCCTGGACACTGCGCGCGCTCGCCCGTGCCGATGCCTCCTGCCCGATCCTGAACGTCACGGGGCCGGAGACCGTGTCGATCCGCTGGGTCGCCCAGCAATTCGGCGCGCGCTTCGGCAAGCCGCCGCTGCTGGACGGGCATGAGGCGCCGGATGCGCTGTTGTCCAATGCCGGGCGCGCCTTCGCGACCTTCGGCTACCCGACGGTGCCGCTGGAGCGCATGCTCGACTGGGTGGCGGATTGGTTGGCGCGCGGAGGGCGTTCGCTCGGCAAGGCCACCAAATTCGAAGTGCGGGACGGCCGGTTCTGATGGAAGGGCGGGCGCCGCGTCCGCTCTCGGCACGCGCGGCGGCGACGCGCCAGCGCATCCTGGATGCCGCGCTGGCGGAATTCGCGCAGAACGGGCTGGCCGGGGCGCGGGTGGACGAGATCGCCGCGCGCTCCGGCGCGAACAAGCGCATGCTCTATGCGCATTTCGGGTCGAAGGAAGAACTCTGGCTGACCGTGCTGGAGCGCGCCTATGCCGCCAAGCGCGCCGAAGAACGCGCGCTGGAGGTCGAGCACCTGGCGCCGCCCGAGGCCATGGCCCGGCTGGTGCGCTTCAACCTGCGCTACACCGCCGCTCACCCGGAATTCGTCGCCCTGCTGAACCAGGAGAACATCCATCGCGCTGCCTATCTGCAACGGAGTGCCGAGGTCCCGGCGCTGTATTCGCCGTTGGTGGACAGCCTGCGCACCGTGTTGAAGCGCGGCGAGGAAAGCGGCGCCTTCCGCCACGGCGTGGATCCGATGCAACTCTACGTCACCATGCTCGGCCTGGGGCATTTCTGGGTGGCGAACCGGCACACGCTGTCGACGATCTTCGGGCAGGATCTCGGCACGGAAGCCGCACTCGAGACGCGGGAACAGCATGTGGTCGAGGTGCTGCTGGGGTATCTGCGGCCGTAGGTGCGCGCAGACGCGACCGCCCAGCGCCCCTCGCAAGCGAGACCGCCCGTCCCACCATAGCGGTCCGCTCGACAATGAGGGATCCAAGGCCCTCAAGCCCTTGGCGGGAGGGGTTCGGGGAGGGCAGGGTCCGCCCCGATGCGCCCATTACTCCAGTCGTTCCCGCATCAGGCTGGCATAGACATCGCCGCTATTCGCCGCATGCGGCAGGCCGTCAATCCAGCGACCCATCGCCTCCGCATCGACCGGCGCGTCATGCGCGAAACTCATGCTCTCCCCCAGGCACGCATTGAAGGCGCGATAGCCGAGCGCCGACAGCAACCCCAGGCATTCCGCCGCGATATCGCGCTGGATGGTGGTGAATTCGAAGGACAGCGCGCGCGGTGGCCGCGTCAGGCCGCGCAGCACCTCGGCCTCGAAACCCTCCACGTCTATCTTCACGAAGGCCGGCAGCCCGTATTGCAGCGCCAGCGCGTCCAGCGTCGTGACCGGGCGCGTGATCTCGGCATCCCAGCGCTGGCCTTCCCAGCCTTCCGCGCCATCGGCCGCGGCGATGAAGGCCGTGCTGGCGGTGGCGACGGTCGGGTTGGCGGTATTGAGCCGCAACGTCGCCTCGCCCGGCGCGGCGCCTAGCAGCGCCGGCACCAGCGTCACGCCGGGGTCGCCGCGAAACATCAGCCGCAAGGCGCGGGCCAAGCGCGGCTGCGGTTCCACCGCCACCACCCGTGCGCCGAGGCGCCGAAAGGACGCGGTGCGGTCGCCGACATGGGTGCCGATGTCGAAGGCGAGGTCGCCGGGCGAGAGGAAGCGCGCGTGGAAGGCGTCGAGCAGCGCGGCGCGGCCCGGGGCGTAGTAGGTGCGCAGGGAGGCGCCGATGGCCTTGGCGAAGGGGGTCATGGAAAAGAAAGGTCGGGGGAGGAACACCTCCCCCGAATCCCCCTCCGCTTTCTATCGGTTGGGAACAGGCAGCGGCGGTCGTCGCCAAACAGATAGAAGAAGGAGGGGGATCGGGGGAGTTCTCTCCCCCGACCTGCCTTGTCTCGCCTCACGCAAACACCACCGCCGCCCCGGCCGCATATTCCGGCGGCACCATCACCCCGGCCGGCGCCTCGACGGTTGGGATATCGGCAAGCAAGCGGCGCGCCGCCGTGCCGGCGTCCGCCGTGCGGATCACCATTCCCGCCATGAAGGGTGAGGCCGGCGCGATGACCCCCGGCAGCACCGAGGCGAGCGCCGTCTCGGTCAGGATGCGGATGCGGGTTTCCATCACCGGGGCGAAGGGTCCGGCCGCCGCCGCCGCGCCCGGCAGCCGCAGCAGGTAGCCGCCGGCGGGGTCGGGTTCGACCGGCAGGCCCGACAGGCGGGAGATGCGCGTGGCGGTATCGGCCGGGGTGGTGGTGGAGAGGATCACCTCCTCCAGCGCCTCGGCCTTGTTGGCGTGGTCCATCCATTTGGGGTTCCACACCAGCTCGGGTGTCAGGTGGCGGATGAGCTGGACGCGGCCCTCGGGCGGGTCGGGGAAGGGCAGGCGGGCGAATTTGGCGATCGGCCCGCCGGCCTCGACCGGGCGTTCCAGCCAGGCGATGCCGGGAATGTCGATGCCGGCGGCGCGCATGCGGGCGAGGTTCGCTTCCTCATCCGTGATGGCCAGCGCCAGGATGTGCATGCCGGGATAGCGGGCGAGGAAGGCATTCAGCGTGTTGTCGTACAGCGCCGGATCGAGGATCGCGATCAGCTCGATATAGCCATGCTTGAGAAAGGCGCAGCGATTGCCCGACCCCCACGGCTCCACCGGCAGATCCGGCCGGCGCTTGCCGGATTGCTGCGCGATCGGCGACAGCGCGAAACCGAGCCGTTCATAGGCGGCCGTCAGCGGGCCGAGGTCGCGCGCGGCGACGCCGACATGGTCGAGGGCGACGGCGGTGTTCATGCGGGCGGGTTCTCGTGCTTGTCGATCAGCCAGGCGGCGGGTTCGGCGGCGGCCTCGGCGTACCAGCGCTCCATCAGCGGATGGGCGCGCACCGCGGCCACATAGGTACGCGAGGTGGCGGTCAGTTCCGGCTGCCATGTCAGGAAGCGAGTGACCACCGGCGCGTACATCACATCCGCCGCGCCGAAGCTGGCGCCGAACAGGAAGGGGCCGCCATGGGCGGTGAGCGCCTCGGCCCAGAGCGCCTCGATGCGGGCGATGTCGGCGAGCGCCTCGGGGGTGCGGCCCTGGCCGGGGAAGGTCCGGCCGATATTCATAGGCATCGCCATCCGCAGGCCGCGGAATCCGGCATGCATCTCGGACGCAATGGCGCGGGCATGGGCGCGGGTGGCGCGGTCGGCGGGCCACAAATCGGGCGCGATCTCGGCACAGTATTCGACGATGGCGAGGCTTTCCCAGACTCGCGCGCCGTCATGCTCCAGATAGGGCACGGTGCCGGAGGGCGTCGCCTGCTTCACCGCCGGGGTGGCGCCGCCGGCGAGCGGGATCACCACCTCCTCGACCGCCAGGCCGGCCAGATGCACGGCGAGCCAGCCGCGCAGCGACCACGACGAATACCGTTTGGTGCCGATGACGAGCCGTCCCTGGGCCATGTGCGCGCCCTCCTCCCGGCGCCGGCCGACCATGCCATGGGGGTGGGCAGTCGGCTACCGCGCCAGGCGGCTCAGGCCGAGCGTCGGATAGACCAGCATGGTCAATACCCCGCCGCCGATCAGGCTGGCGGCCTGCCAGGGAGGCATCACGCCGCCCTGCACCGCGATGGCGGCGATGGCGACCACCAGCGGCAATTGCGTGCCGGCATGTAGCGCCAGCGCCTGGCGGGCCGGCGCGTCGAGGTCCTCGCGCGCCAGCAGCAGCACCGGCAGGCCGCGCACCACCAGCATCAGCAAGGCGAAGACCGGCACCATGGCCAGGGCGCGCATGTCGGTGAACAGCGACATGACATCCAGCCGCACGCCGGAGGCGATGAAGAAGATCGGGATCAGGAAGCCGTAGCCGAGGCCATCCAGCCGTGTCAGCAGTGCCTCATGCTGGTGGTGCGGCAGGGCGGCGCGCACCACCGCCCCGGCGACGAAGGCGCCGAGCACCAGGTCGATGCGCAGTTCCTCCGACAGCGCGATCAGCAGCACCATCAGCAGCAGCACCAGCCGCAGCGGGAATTGCCCGGAACTGCCCATGCTGCGCGCCACGACCGCCGCGAAATGCCCATGGGTGGTGCGCGCCGCGACCATCACCGCCGCTGCCGCGCCGACCGCGAAACCGATGAGGATCAACGCTTGGCCCACCGCGCCGGTCGCGCCGGCCAGGATGAGGGATAGCGCGATCAGCGGCGCCGCCTCGCCGATCGCCCCGGTGGCGAGGATGATCGGCCCATAGGGTGGCCCGAGCCGCCCGGCATCGCGCAGGATCGGCAGCAGCGCGCCGACCGCCGTGGTGGTCAGCGCCAGAGCAGTGAACATCGGCGCTTCGATGACCCCGGCCGCCGCCAGGGCAAAGCCGGCCCCGGCCGCCAGCACTGCCGAGAGCGCCCAGCCGCGCCAAGCCAGCCGCAGCGGGCGGCCCTTCAGCACGTCGGGATCCACCTCGAACCCCGCCAGCAGGAACAGCACGCACAGGCCCAGGGTGGACAGCGTCACGACGATCGGGCCGGGATGCACCAGGTTCAGCACCTGCGGCCCGATCACCACGCCTGCGGCGATCTCCAGCACCACGCCCGGGATGCCGAGGCGCGGCAACACGGCCGGCACGCCGGCGGCCGCCGTCATCGCGGCGAAGACGGCCACCACGCTCACCAGATCGACATTGGCCATGCGCGCCGTCGTGCCCCACCCGTCCGCCGGGCCCATCGGGCAATGTTTTCGGGTGCCCGGCAAGACCCGCCGCTTGCCCCCGGGCGCCGCAAGGTGTTGTTTGCCCGCCTGCCGAGCCGCCGGAGCCCCTGATGAACGAGATCAACGTGCCGCGTCCGAATTCGTTGGACGCCTACTGGATGCCGTTTTCCGACAACAAGTACTTCAAGGGCGACACCTCGCGCATGCTCGCCCGCGCCGAGGGCATGTCCTACTACACGCCCGAGGGGAAGGAGATCCTCGACGGCACGGCGGGCCTTTGGTGCTGCAATGCCGGCCATGGCCGCGTCGAGATCAAGGAAGCGATCCAGAAGCAGGCCGCGATTCTCGACTACGCGCCGACCTTCCAGCTCGGCCACCCGATCGCCTTCGAGGCCGCCGCGCGCATCGCCGAGATGACGCCCGAGGGCATGGACCGCGTCTTCTTCACCAATTCGGGGTCCGAGAGCGCCGACACCGCGCTGAAGATCGCGCTGGCCTATCACCGCGCCCGCGGCGAGGCCGGCCGGGTGCGCATGATCGGGCGCGAGCGCGGCTATCATGGCGTCGGTTTCGGCGGCATGTCCGTGGGCGGCATCGGCGGCAACCGCAAGCAGTTCGGCGCGCTGCTGCCCTATGTGGACCATCTGCCTTCCACCCATCTGCCGGCGCAGAACGCCTTCAGCCGCGGCCTGCCGCAGCACGGCGCGGAACTGGCCGATGTGCTGGAAAACCTGGTCGCGCTGCATGGCGCGGAGACCATCGCGGCGGTGATGGTGGAACCGGTCGCCGGGTCCACCGGGGTGCTGGTGCCGCCGGTCGGCTACCTCAAGCGCCTGCGCGAGATCTGCGACAAACACGGCATCCTGCTGATCTTCGACGAGGTCATCACCGGCTTCGGCCGCCTGGGCACCAATTTCGGCGCCGAGCGGCTGGAGGTGGTGCCGGACATCATAACCATGGCCAAGGGCCTGACCAACGCCGCCGTGCCGATGGGCGCCGTCGCGGTGAAGAACAGCGTCTATGACGCGGTGGTGCAGGGCGTCGCAGGGGGCATCGAGTTCTTCCACGGCTACACCTATTCCGGCCATCCGCTGGCCGCCGCCGCCGCCATCGCGACGATGCAGCTGCACCAGGCCGAGGACTTGCCCGGCCGGGCGCGGGCCATCGAGCCGTATTGGCAGGACGCCATGCATTCGATGCGCGACGCGCCGAACGTCGTCGACATCCGAGACTTCGGCCTGATCGGCGGCATCGAACTCGCCCCGCGCGCCGGCAAGCCGGGTTCGCGCGCGATGGACGTGTTCCGCCGCTGCTTCGACGCCGGCGTGCTGGTGCGGGTGACGGCGGATATCGTCGCGCTCTCCCCGCCGCTGATCGTCGAGAAGCCGCATATCGACCGCATCGTCGGTACGCTGACCGACGCGATCCGCGCCGAAGCCGCCTGAGGCCGCCACATGTCGGAGTCGGAGGCGCCCCGCAAGCTGCGCGTGTTGCTGGTTGACCCCCTGGCCAGTTCGCGCGTGGTGACGCTGACCATGCTGGAGGAGGCGGGCCATGAGGTGTTGCCGGTCACCAACTGGGAGACCGCCGAGGACCTGCTGCTGCGCGAGGAGATCGAGGCCGTCGTCATGGCCTTCGCCGGCGACGGCTTCGACGGCCAGGATTCGGCGCAGCGGCTGCGCGACCGGCTGCCGCCGCAGGCCGACCTGCCGCTGGTCGGCACCTCAGGCGGCATGCGCCGTGGCGAGGAGGACGACGCGATGGAGGCGGGATTCGACGTCCTGCTGATCCGTCCCTTCTCGCCGGAAGAACTGGTGGCCGCGCTGGCCCAGGCAACGCGCCAGCGCACCCCGCCACCGGTGCTCGACGCCGAAACCCGCGCCGCCCTGCGCAAGGACCACGGCCCGGCGGCGCTGGAAGCCCTCGAGGACGAGGCGTTGGCCGTCCCTGGCACGCTGTTGGTGGCGCTGTTCCGCGATGGCGGCGAGGCCGAGGCCTATGCCAGCGCCGGGGCGGCGGTCGCGGCCGCGATGGACGGCATCGGTGCCATCGCCGCCGCCGCCGCGGCGCGCCGCATGGCCGAGAGTCCCGAGGAAGGGCGGCGTTTCCTGTTCCCCCTCCTGTCCGCCATCGTCGCCGCCCGGGTCGCCCTGCGCCGCGACCGGGTGGATGCCGCCGCCGCGGACCCCATATGGGCGGCAAGCGATACAGTATCCGGAGAGTCCCCATGAGCGACACCACCGCCCGTGAACCCGTGCCCGTCACCGTGCTGACCGGCTACCTGGGTGCCGGCAAGACCACCCTGCTCAACCGCATCCTGACCGAGAACCACGGCAAGAAATTCGCCGTGGTGATCAACGAGTTCGGTGAGCTGGGGGTGGACAACGACCTCGTCGTCGATGCCGACGAGGAAGTCTTCGAGATGAACAACGGCTGCATCTGCTGCACCGTGCGCGGCGACCTGATCCGCATCCTCGGCAGCCTGATGAAGCGGCGCGACCGGTTCGACGGCATCATCCTCGAGACCACCGGCCTCGCTGACCCCGCTCCCGTCGCGCAGACCTTCTTCGTCGATGAGGATGTGAAGCGTGCGACCAAGCTCGATGCCATCGTCACCGTGGTGGATGCCAAGCATCTGCTGGCGCGGCTGGCGGACAGCACCGAGGCGCAGGAACAGATCGCCTTCGCCGACATCATCGTGCTGAACAAGATGGACCTGGTGACGGCCGAGGAGGCCGACATCGTCGAGAAGCGCATCCGCGGCATCAACCCCTATGCCGAGATCCGCCGCGCCACCAAGTCGGATGTGCCGATCGACAGCGTGATCGGCCGCGACGCCTTCAACCTCGCCCGCATCCTCGAGCGCGAGCCGGAATTCCTCTCCGGCGACGACCATCACGAGCATGACAGCGAAGTGAACAGCGTCTCCTTCGAGGTCGACAAGCCGATCGACGCGGAGCGCTTCAATGCCTGGATCACCCAGGTGCTGGCCTCCAAGGGCCAGGACCTGCTGCGCACCAAGGGGATCCTGTACTACGCCGATGACAGTCGCCGCTTCGCCTTCCAGGCGGTGCACATGATCGCCGATGGCGACTTCATCGGCGAGGTGAAGGATGGCGATCCGAAGCGATCCAAGATCGTCTTTATCGGGCGCGACCTGAACCGGCCCTGGTTGCGGCGCGGCTTCGAGGCGTGCCAGGCGGGCGAGGATGAATCGAAGATCCAGGCGGAGATCGCGCGCTGGAGCCCCGCGCCGGTATGAGCCGGACGAACCGGGGGGAGAGAACTCCCCCCGCCCCCCCTCCTTTTTCTATCCGTTGGGAACTGACGGCGGGGGCCAGTGCCAATAGACAGAAAAAGGAGGGGGTTCGGGGGAGTTCACTCCCCCGACCTTGCTACCCATGAGTGACACAGATTTCCTGTTGGAATCCCGTGGCGACGCCCAGGACCTCGGCGCCTGGGTCATCGGCGTCGCCTTCGGCCGCGAGGGCCGCAGCTGCGCCTTCGCTCTGGGCGACGGCACCGTCCGCCTGGCCGAGGGCTGGCAGACCGTCGCCGCCCATGACGGCGCCTGCCTGTCGATCTGCGCCGATGCCAAGGACGGCGTGCTGACCGGCGGCGACGATGGCCGCCTGATGCGCATCGACCCTGACGGCACCGCGAGCGGGGTCGCGACCTATGGCAGCAAATGGGTGGACCAGGTCGCCGCCCACGAGTCCGGCCTGCGCGCGGCCGCCGTTGGCAAGGCGGTGCACATCCTCGACGGCAAGGGCGCGGCGCTGAAGTCGCTCGCGCATCCGTCCACCGTCACCGGCATCGCCTTCGATGCGAAGGGCAAGCGCATCGCCGCGTCGCATTACAACGGCGCCTCGCTGTGGTTCGTTGGCGCGAAGGAAAGCTCCCCGCGCTTGCTGGAATGGAAGGGCAGCCATACCGGCGTGACCATCAGCCCGGACGGCACCCATGTCGTGACCACCATGCAGGAGAATACGCTGCATGGCTGGCGCCTTGCCGATGGCCAGCACATGCGCATGGCCGGTTATCCGTCCAAGACCAAGTCGATGGCCTTCACCGCCAAGGGGCGCTGGCTGGCGACGGCCGGGGCCGATTGCGTCGTGCTCTGGCCCTTCTTCGGCGGCGGGCCGATGGGCAAGGCGCCGACCGAACTCGCCGGCGGCGATGGCGTGATCTGCACCACCGTCGCCTGCCACCCAACCCAGGAAGTGGTCGCCGCCGGCTTCGATGACGGGCTGGTGCTGATTGCCGAGGTCGGTTCCGGCCGCGTCGTGCCGGTGGCCGCGCCGCGCGGTTCGGCGGTCTCGGCGCTGGCCTGGAACGGGGTCGGCTCGCACCTCGCCTTCGGCACCGAGGGCGGCTTCGCCGGCCTCATCGACCTTTCGAAGCGATAGGACGCCGCATGACCCCGATCCTCGAAACCAACCTGCTCACCATCCCGCGCATCGGCCTGGGCACCTGGCAACTGCGCGGGGCGGAGGCGAGCGCGGCGGTCGAGGACGCCATCGGCTTCGGCTATCGCCACATCGACACCGCCGCGATGTATGGCAATGAGGAAGCGGTCGGCGCCGGCATCGCCGCCTCGGGGATCAGGCGGGAGGAGATTTTCCTCACCACTAAGGTGTGGTGGACGGAACTCGCACCGGACGCACTGCGGGCCTCGGCCGAGGCCTCGCTCAAGCGGCTAGGCACCCCCTATGCCGACCTGATCCACATCCATTGGCCGGCCAAGGGGATGGACCTCGCCGCCTCGCTCACCGCGCTGGCGCAGCTGCGCACGGATGGGCTGGCGCGGGCCGTCGGCGTCTGCAATTTCCCGCCCAGCCTGCTGAAGCAGGCGCTGGACCTGCGCATCGCGCCGATCGCCTGCCTGCAGGTCGAATGCCACGTCTATCTGTGGCAGGAAAAGCTCGCCGCACTGTGCCGCGAGCATGACTTGGCGCTGACCGCCTATTCGCCGGTCGCCAAGGCGCAGGTGAATGACGACCCGGTGATGCAGGCTATTGCGAAGAAGCATGGCGCGACGCCGGTGCAGGTGGCGATTGCCTGGCTGATGGCGCAGCCGAAGCTGGTGGCGATCCCGAAATCGGGCCGCGCGCAGGGGCAGAAGGAGAACCTCGCTGCAGCGTCGCTGACGCTCGATGCCGAGGACCTCACGGCCATCGCCGCGCTGCCGAAGGACCGGCGGCTGGTGAATCCGGATTTTGCGCCGGAGTGGGCGGCCTGACGCGGACGCCCGATGCAATGAAGGCTGGAAGGGTGCTGTGCCCGTCCAAGCTGCCCCGCCACGGGTACCCAATGACGTTGTACGGCAGCGCCGATGGGAGCCCATCGGCCCAAGGGCCTATGAACATCCTGGATTGGCATTGGGGCCAACGGTCTTTCCGACACGGAAGAGTCTTTCCGGGCATTGTGCCTGGCAAGACGCCTCGTCACGGGCAGGGCGGGCGTTCCGCGCCCGCGAAATCCCCGCTCTGCCCAATGCCAGGTGTGAGGTTTCCAAAGGCCTTAAGCCTTTGGTGGGGTGAGGTTCGGAGAGGGGCAAAGCCCCTTTCCGGTTCCAACCTTCGGGCGCATGGGGTGCCGCCCCGTCAATCATCCCGAGGCACGCCGCCCACCCCCGCCGCGCAAATATTCGCGCCATGGCTGGAACCCTCCCACCCACCCATGCTTGATTGCGCCGGTTCCGACCAACCCGGAGAACGAGCCCATGGCCGAGCGCGACGACGACGAAGAATTTGACCTCGGCATCAGCCTGGAATCCGTCGCGGCGATCGCCGACGCCGCCCGCGCGGTCCAGGAGAGCGAGGAAAGCGGCGCCCTGGCGCGCGACGACGAGGATGAGGAAGGCCTCGACGCCGATGACGACGAGAACATGGATGAGGACGCGCTGCGCGCCTTCATCGCCGAGCTGAACGAGGACGAGCAGGCCTCGCTGATCGCTCTCGCCTGGGTCGGCCGCGGCGACTACACCGGCGACGAATTCGAGGAGGCGCGCACCCTGGCGAAGGAGCGCAACATCCGCGACCCGGCCGAGTACCTGCTCGGCATTGAATCGCTAGGGGACATTCTCGAGGAAGGGCTGGACGAACTTGGCCTGTCGCTCGAGGACACGGATTGAAACCAGCTGTCACTGGCCTTGACGATGGATAAGGCGCTATCTGACCGGGCGGCCGCCCGGTCCTGTGGCGTGGCCTTCAGCGACATCGGGGACGAAACGCAGCATAGGGCGCTGGCCGGAACGACCGGCCGCGCCGCACGCTTTCCCATGGAGCCGCAGGCATGACGTTGCCGCCTCGTCTATTGCCGTTGCTGTTGTTGCCCCTGGTTCTGACGACCTGCTCGGCCCGCGATTCCGCGACCGCCGAGGATGGCCGCGAACAGCTCATCGGCCTGCGCGCGGATGATCTTCGGTTGTGCGCCGGCGTGCCGAACCTGACGGCGCAGTCGGCCGGCGGCGAGTTCTGGACCTATGACCGCACCCCGCCGGCGGCCGGCGTCTCGGCGCCGGTGCCGGTGATCGGCGGCTCGCTGTCCGTCTCCGCCGGGTCGAGTTGCCGGGTCACCTTCCAACTGGTGGGCAACAAGGTGACGCGGATCGGCTATTCCGCCTCCTCCGACCTGCCGATGTCGCAGAATTCCGCCTGTGCGCCGGTCGTGCAGGGTTGCATGCGCCTGGTCGAGCGGCACGAGGTCACGCCGGAATAACACCCCCGGGGCGGGCGGCGATCTCGCGGATCAGCTTGCGTTTCACGGCGACACCGAAGCTCTCGAAATCCTCGGCGACGATCATGAAACTGCCATCGCCGCCGATCACATTCTCCCGGTAATAGTCATCGAGCGGCACCGGCGGCAGGCGTCCGAAGGTCGGGCGGTCATTGATGATGGGCAGCCCGTTGATGGTGATGCCCTCGGCCACCGCCGCATCGCGCTGCTGGTCCGCCGGCGGGCCGGAATTGTTCACCCCGTCGCCCGAGACGTCGATCACCCGGCGCGTCGCCTCCCACGGGCATTCGGCCAGCAATTCGCGGGCATGGCGAATGGCACCGTAGATCGATGTCCAGGACAGCGAGTTGCGCGGCACGGCGTCAAGCTCGGCCGCCCAGGCATTGGCTTCCGCCTGGGTGGCAATGCGCCGCCAGGGGATGACGGTGTGCTGGTACTCGATGCCGGCCCATTCGGCATAGGCAATGGCGATCGAGCCCAACATGCCGCCGCGAATCGCGGCGACCACCACCGGGTCCGACACGGCGCTACGGTAGCCCTCCCGCTGCAGCCGTGCCTCGTCGGCGTCGATCGATCGCGAGACATCCACCGCCAGCACCAGGGCGACATCGACGGCATCCTCGGCGCGGGCCGGATGCGGAATGGGTAGGGCCACGGCACCAGCCGCGGTCAGCAGGGTCCTACGGCGCATCGGAACCTCATCGGCTCGAAGGCCCATCCTGCGACCGCGCGGCGGCGATGTTCAAGATTTCCGTGGAGGCGCGTCGGCGTGGCCGTTCAATGCGGCTTCCCGGCACTGGCAAGCCGCCCGGCCTCCGCCTACAGCGCCCCGATAACCACCGCGGCCGCCCGCGTCGCATCCGCCTCGGACATGTAGGGGTGCATCGGCAGGGACAGCACCTGGCCGCACAAGGCCTCGCTGACCCGCAGCGGCGCCGGGCCGCCGGCGATGCAGCCGGCATGATGCGCGGCATAGGCCGGCTGGTGGTGCAGCGGCTTGGGGTAATAGATGCCGCTGCCGATCTTCTGCTCGCTCAGGGCCGCCTGCACGCGGGCGCGCGTCGCCGCATCCGGCAGGCGGATGGTGTACAGGCCATAGGCGTTCTCCGCTCCGGCAGGCGTGGCCTGCACGCCGACATGGCCGGACAGGGCGGCGTCATAGGCCGCGCCCAGGCGCTTGCGCTGGGCCAGCTCGCCCTCGAACAGCGTCATCTTGGCCAGCAGGATGGTCGCCTGCAGCGTGTCGAGACGGCCATTCATGCCGGTACGATCCACCGCATAGCGGGTCTTGCCCTCGCCATGGGTGCGCAGCGAGCGGTACAGCTCGGCGCGGTCCGCGTCGTTGGTGAGCAGCGCGCCACCATCGCCATAAGCGCCGAGCGTCTTGGTCGGGTAGAAGGACAGCGCCGTCGCATGCGCCCAGCAGCCCAGCCGCCGGTTGCCGAGCGAGGCGCCGAAGGCCTGCGCTGCGTCATCGAGGGCGAACATGCCGTCGCGGGCGCAGATCGCCTCGATCGCCGTCCAATTGGCCGGCAGGCCGAACAGGTCGACGCCGACCACGGCGCGCGGCCTGAGTCGCCCGTCCTTCTTCACCGCCGCGATGCGGGCCTCGAGGTCGGCAATGTCGATGTTGAAGGTCGCCGCCTCGACATCGACGAAAATCGGGGTGGCGCCCAGCACCAGCGGCACCTCGGCGGTCGCGGTGTAGGTGAAGGCCGGCAGGAACACCGCGTCGCCGGGGCCGATGCCTTCGGCCATCATGGCGATCTGCAGCGCGTCGGTGCCGGAGGAGACGCCGACCGCATGGGCGCAGCCGGCGAAGGTGGCGAGCTTTTCCTCCAGTTCGGCGACCTCGGGGCCGTTGATGAAACGGCCGGAGTCGAGCACGGCGGCGATACGACGGTCGAGATCCTCGCGGATCAGCGCCTGCTGGGCCTTCACGTCGAACAGCGCGATGGGGGCGGTCATGCTTCCTCGAAGCCTCACGGAAATCGGTGAGCTGCGTCTTAGACCCGGTCGCCGCGTCGGGCGAAATCACCCTTGGTGTCGTTGTGCAACGCAGCAGCCCGGAGGGTGGTGGTGGTGGCCGCGCGGCGTGACTATATTGTTGTTAAGAACGATTCGCAATTGATGGCTGGAGAGATCATGCCCGACGCCCTTCCTGTCCTACCGCCAGCCCTGACGGCGTTGCTCGACCGTGCCTCGGTGCCGCCGCGGCTGTTGCATGACCCGGCGCCAGGCCAGGCGGTGCTCGACCTCGCTATCGCGGCGGCGCTGCGGGCGCCCGACCATGGCGGGCTGCGGCCGGTGCGCTTCGTCTTCGTGTCGGGCGTGGCGCGGGTCGCCTTGGGCGAGCTGTTGGCCGGGTCGCTGGCACGACGCGCGCCGGAGACCCCGGCTGAGCGGCTGGAGATCGAGCGCGGCAAGCCCTTGCGCGCGCCGATGGTGGTCGCCGCCGGAGCGGCGATCCGCCATGATCGGCCCGGCGTGCCGTCCTGGGAACAGGAGGCCTCGGCAGCGGCGGCGATCATGAATTTCCTCAACGCATTGGATGCGCAAGGCTTCGGGGCGGTGTGGCTGTCTTCGGGGGCGTTGCGCGATGAATCGGTGAAGCAGGCACTCGGTTTCGCCGAAGCGGATGCGCTGCTGGGCTGGATCTATGTCGGCACGCCGGATGCGGACCGGCCGTTGGCGCGGTCGGTGGACCCGACCGGAGTCGCGCGCCATTGGGTGCCGGGCGAGGTGTCGTGACGGCGGACCCGGCGCGCTGCATCCCGATCCTGGCCTCGCTCGACATCGCGGAGACGCTCGCCTTCTACCGCGACCAGCTCGGCTTTGAGGGGGAGGCGATGGGCGACTACGCCATCGTCCGGCGTGACGCGATGGAACTGCATTTCTGGCTCGCGCCGGACCGCATCCATCCCGAGAACACCGCCTGCTACATCCGTGGCGGCCAGGTCCCGGCGCTGTTCGAAGAGAATGTGGCGCGTGGCGTGCCAGGGCTTTCGGCGTTCGAAGTGAAGCCGTGGAACATGCGGGAATTCGCCATTCTCGACTCGCACGGCAATTTGCTGCGCTTTGGTTGTTCACCCCAGGAATACCCTGAACCAGCCTGATCTCCGGAATCGATTTCGCAGAAATCGCCCGAAGGTGCAGGAAACTGAGTTTCCTGCCGGGGAGTTTGAGGGGCGCGCCCCTCAACCTTGCGTCACCTCTCATCCGCGACATGCCGCATTCGTCGCAAAACTGTCATCCGCGTTTCGCGCGGACCCGTTAGCAGTCCCGCCACTGACGCAGGACGGAGCAGGGCATGACCGATGACCCCAAGGACCCCCACGAGCGGTCCTGGATGCAGATCGAACTCGAGGATGATTTCGACGAGGAACTCGAGAACGAGATCGATGACGGCCGCATCCCGCTCGAGCTGCGGGCCCTGCTGGCCAAGCGGAAGAAGAGCACACTCGACCGCGGCTTCTATTTCCAGGAACTGCTGCGCCTGCAGGCTGAGCTGGTGAAGCTGCAGGACTGGGTGCAGCACCAGGGCCTGAAGCTGGTGGTGCTGTTCGAGGGCCGCGACAGCGCCGGCAAGGGCGGCGTGATCAAGCGCATCACCCAGCGCGTCAATCCGCGCGCCTGCCGCGTCATTGCCCTGCCGGCGCCGACGAATCGTGAGCGGTCGCAGTGGTATTTCCAGCGCTACGTGCCGCATCTGCCGGCGGCGGGTGAAATGGTCCTGTTCGATCGGTCCTGGTACAACCGCGCCGGCGTCGAACGCGTGATGGGCTTCGCCGATGAACGGCAAGTCGAGGACTTCTTCCGCGACGTGCCGGAGTTCGAGCGCATGCTGGTGCGCTCCGGCATCATCCTGGTGAAGTACTGGTTCTCCATCACGGATGAGGAGCAGCAGCTTCGATTCCTGATGCGCATCCACGACCCGATCAAGCAGTGGAAGCTCTCGCCGATGGACCTGCAGTCGCGCGTGCGCTGGGAGCAGTACACCAAGGCGAAGGAAGAGATGTTCGCGCGCACGAACATCCCCGAAGCGCCTTGGACCATCGTGGAAGGCAACGACAAGAAGCGCGCGCGCCTGAATTGCATCGCGCACCTGCTGTCGACCATCCCCTATGAGGAAGTGCCGCACGAACCGGTGACGCTGCCGGAACGCGTGTTCGACCCGGACTACGAACGGGCGACCCTGCCAAGGGAGCTGTACGTGCCGGATCGGTACTGACCTCTCGCGGCCAGACGGCCTGTACAGCCGGCGTCGCGGACGGACATTGGAGGGGCGTCGCCCCTCCAAAGCACCCCACCAAATGACAGTGTCATTTGGAAAGCCATCTGTTGGCGCTGGGCAGGGCGGCCAACCTGCTTCGCCATGCCGCGCGATGCGCGCCGAGGTGGTGTTCGGCGCTGATTCTGACGGCGTCGCCCGGCGTCAGGCATTGGTGTCCAGAAACCCTCTCGGTCCTCTTCGCCACGCAGGTCAAATCCGACCTTCAACGACCCCTCGCCAACGGCCTCACCGCGTCGCCACAGTCCCTTCCGGCGCGTGCTCGAATTCCGGCACCAGCCGCCCGAGCTGTTGCAGCGCCACCCGCGGCGTCCCGCCCCGCGCCGCCGTCGCGATCTCGTCGATGGCGCGGCCGACCAGCGCGGCATCCGCCGTGCGCGGCGTCGCCACCAACAGGCCCGGGAAG
Organism: Neoroseomonas lacus; assembly: GCF_014644535.1. Lineage (GTDB taxonomy): Bacteria > Pseudomonadota > Alphaproteobacteria > Acetobacterales > Acetobacteraceae > Neoroseomonas > Neoroseomonas lacus. The sequence continues at coordinate 12,301 of NZ_BMKW01000017.1, read as the reverse complement.
GCGGTCGGGCGCGGCGGTTCCTGGCCGTGGAACAATTCCTCGAAGAGCTTCTCGCCGGGGCGCAGCCCGGTGAAGCGGATCTCGACATCCTCATCCGGCCGCAACCCGGCCAGCCGGATCATGCGCCGCGCGAGATCGACGATCTTCACCGGCTCGCCCATGTCGAGCACGAAGATGCCACCCTCGGCGAGTTCAGGCGGCCCGTCGGCCGGGTCGGTCGTGCCGACCACGCTGGCCTGCAGCACCAACCCCACCGCCTCGCGCACCGTCATGAAATACCGGCGCATGTCGGGATGGGTGACGGTCAGCGGTCCACCGCGTTCGAGCTGCCGGCGGAACAGCGGCACCACGGACCCGGTGGACCCCAGCACATTGCCGAAGCGCACCGTGATGCAGCGCATACCGTCCTTGCCCAGGCGGGCCTCGCGGTCGAAGGCCTGGCAATACATCTCGGCGAGGCGCTTGGACGCGCCCATCACCGAGGTCGGGTTCACCGCCTTGTCGGTCGAGATGAACACCATCGCCGTGGTGCCGACCGCCCGCGCCGCATCCGCCACGATCCGGGTGCCGAGCGCATTGGTCAGCAGCCCTTCCAGCGGGTCGTTCTCGACCATCGGGACATGCTTCAGCGCGGCAGCGTGGAACACCAGCTCGGGGCGGATTTCCTCGAACAACCGGCGGATGCGGGCTTCGTCGCGCACATCGGCGAGCACCGCGCGGCGCACCACCTCCGGGTGCTTCTCGCGCAATTCCAGGTCGATCTCGTACAGCACGTATTCGCCATGATCGAGCAGCGTCAGGCTGGCCGGCCCCAGCGCCGCCACCTGCCGCGCCAACTCGCCGCCGATCGTCCCGCCCGCGCCGGTCACCAGCACGCGGCGGCCCTGCACCAGCCGCGCCATGCCCTCGCGGTCGAGCGCCACCTGCGGCCGGTCGAGCAGATCCTCGATCGACACCGGCCGCAATTCGACCCGCCGCCCCTCGCCACTGCCGGCCGGCGCCAGGGTGGTCGGCGCCGGCGCCCGGCGCACCGGCACGCCATGGCGGTCGGCGGCATCCAGCAGCGATTCGAGCACCGGCCCGGACAGGCTGGACGCGAGTACGATCACCGCCGGCAGCCGACCCTCGGCGCGCAGGGTGTCGAGTACGGTCTCGATCTCCTCGACCGTGCCCAGGATGGCGTGGCCCTGCATGCGCCGGCCCGCCTGGCGCGCCCGCAGGGAGAGGATGCCGGTCACCCGGTACGGCGCGCGGCGGTCGCGCGAGAGGGCGCGCAGGAACAGGTCGGTGCCCTCCGCCGCGCCGACCAGCAGCACGTTCTGCGCGTCGGGGGAGGCATCGCCGGCATGGCGGGCGGCCTGCAACAGGCTGGCGACGCGCCCGCCGGCCAGTAGCAGTCCGAGCGTCGCGGCATGGATCAGCACGAAGGCGTCATTGGGCGGCCGCCAGGCGCCAAGCAGATGCAGGCCCAGCGCGAAGACGATGGCGGCGCCAACCGCCGCGCCGGCGACCGCCATCAGGTCGCGCGGGCCGACGAAACGCCAATATTGCTGCGGCAGGCGCAGCGGCGCTCCGGCCAGGGCGAGGGCAAGCACCGCGCCAGGCAGCGCGCCCACCCACCAGAGCGGCGGCGGCCAGGCGCCGGGCGCGGCGGCCCAGATCGCCGCCGGCAGGGCAGCCAGCGCCAACAGGCTGTCGAGAGCGAGGTTCAGCAGGATACGAAGGGACGGGCCGCGGGCCATGTCGCGGCTATAGGGCGCCACCGGCCCGACGGCCAGCCTTCAGACGGATTTCGCGCGTGCGGATCGAAGCCCGGCGTCGCGATACCGGCGGCGGGGCAGTCGGAAACATCGGCCATGGCGGCGCCGATACGGCGCTGAGTGAAGGCGGAGAGGAGCTTTCCGTTCCACCGTTCACGTTACAGGACCGTTGGTATGAGGCCCGTCCGTGGCCCCGTCAGCGCGCCGGCCGCGACCGCTCGAAGGCGAGCACCGCCGCCGCCAGGTCCTCCCCCGCCCAGCCCACCGATTTGAACAGGGTGATCTCCCCGGCCGAGCGGCGTCCGGGATGCGTGCCGCGGCACAGCTCGGCGAGGTCCGCGACCACCGCCGCCGCGGAGAAGCTTCCTTCGGCGATCGCCTGGACGATGTCGCCGGCCTCGGCCAGCGCGCCGGGGCGGGTATCGACCACCACTGTTGCGCGGGCCAGCACGGCACCGTCGGATTCGCGCATGTCCCGCCGATAGGCGCCGACCAGGTCGACATGCGTCCCCGGCCGCAGCTCCGCCCCGCGCAGCAGCGGTGTGGTGGACAGGGTGGCGGCGGTAACGATGTCGGCGGTACCTGGGTCGGGCGTGGCCACGGCGCGGGCCGGTAGGCCATCATCCGCCAGCGCGCGGGCGAGCCGTTCGGCGTTCGCCGCGGTCGGCGACCAGATCGCGATGTCAGTGAGCGGGAAGCGGGCCGCATAGCCCTCGGCCAAGGCGCGGGCGACCTTGCCGCTGCCCAGCACCAGCAGCCGCGCGCTGTCCGGCCGCGCCAGGTGCCGCGCGGCGAGCAGGCTGGCCGCTGCGGTCCGCCGGTCGGTCAGTTCGCCGCCATCCATCAGCGCCAGCGGCGCCCCGGTCAACGCGTCGGAGAGCAGGTAGGCGGCATGCACCGCCGGCGCGCCGCGCGCGGCATTGGCGGGGGCGACATGGACGATCTTCACGCCGGTGTGACTGCCTGCCCGCCAGGCGGGCATCAACAGCAGCGTGGTCTCGGACCCCGCCGCGCCCGGCATGGTGTGGCGATGGCGCAGTGGTGCCTCGCATCCCTCGCGGAACAAGGCTTCCAGCGCGGCGATCAGGTCATCCCACGGCAGGGCGCGGCGCAGGGCCGCCTGGTCCAGATGCAGCATGCGGCCTCTTGTGGCGACAAGGATGGCTGATGCTTTGCCCGCCCGGCCCATCATTTGCTAGGCCTTGCATCCTGAGAGCGGAAGTTTTGCCACGGATGGTTTGCGCGTTGATCCGTGCCGTCGCGTGGCGCAGCATGCCTCATGGTTAGGCAATAATACCGGGCAATCCGCCGGAGGTGCCCGCGATGAATAGGGAGAATCGAGTATGAAACAGGTTTCGCGGCATTCCGTTTTTCGCATGCTTGGCGCGGCGGTCGTCGCCTCGGTGATGGCGCTGCCGGCCTGGGCGCAGCCGGCCGGCGGGTCGCCCACCCTTGATGCAATTCGCGCCCGCGGCACGCTGGTCTGCGGCGTGAACTCAGGCCTGGCGGGTTTCGCCCAGCCGGACAGCCGGGGCGAATGGCGCGGCTTCGACGTGGATTACTGCCGCGCCGTGGCGATCGCGCTGTTCAACGACCCCTCCAAGGTCCGTTTCGTGCCGACCACCGCTCAGAACCGCTTCACCGCGCTGCAATCCGGCGAAGTGGACATGCTGGCGCGCAACACCACCTGGACGCTGTCGCGCGATACCTCGCTCGGCTTCGATTTCCCGGCGATCAGCTTCTTTGACGGCCAGGGCTTCATGGTGAAGGCCTCGCTGGGCGTGAACACGGCGCGCGAACTCGACGGCGCCAGCATCTGCGTGCAGCCCGGCACGACCACCGAGCAGAACCTGACCGAATGGGCGCGCGCCGCACGTGTCACCTTCACCCCGGTCGTGATCGAGCGACTGGAGGAAGTGGTCGGCGCCTTCGTCGCCGGCCGTTGCGACGCCTTCACCACCGACGTATCCGGTCTGGCTGCGGTGCGCTCGGCGCAGGCCAATCCCGCCGCCTACACCATCCTGCCTGACGTGATTAGCAAGGAGCCGCTCGGCCCGCTGGTCCGCCATGGCGACCAGGCCTTCGCCGATCTGGTGCGCTGGACGCATTTCGGCCTCGTGGCCGCCGAGGAATTCGGCATCACCGCGGCGAATGTGCAGCAGATGACGGCGAACGACGCGCGGCCGGAAGTGCAGCGCATGCTCGGCAAGACCGGTGACCTCGGCAAGATGCTGGGCGTCGATCCGGCCTGGCTCGCCCGGATCATCGCCAGCACCGGCAATTATGGCGAGATCTTCGCGCGCCACCTGACGCCGATCGGCATCCAGCGTGGCCCGAACGCGCTGTGGACGACGCCCGGCGGCCAGCAATACGCTCCGCCCTTCCGTTGAGTGAAACGATACGCGGGGCGGGGGGGCACACCCTCGCCCCGCGCTGCTTCCCCGCCCATCGGGCGGGCCATCAGGACAGGTGAGGCAAGAAACGAATGTCCGACGCAATCGTCGACCCCCGATACCGGCGCAAACCGCCGAAACGCCCCTTGCGCCTGTCATGGGCGGATGAACGCATCCGCGGCATTGTCTGGCAGGTTCTTGTCGTCGGCGTCGTCTTCGGCATCATCTACTGGTTGTGGTCGAACACCGTCCACAACCTTGAAGTGCGCCGCATCGCGACCGGCTTCGGCTTCCTGCACCGTGAGGCGGGGCTGCCGATCGCCGAGCACCTGATCTCGTACGAGCCGACCGACACCTATCTGCGCGCCCTCACCGTCGGTGTGCTGAACACGCTGAAGGTCGCGGTGATCGGCGTCATTCTCGCCACCATCATCGGAACCTTCATCGGCATCGCGCGGCTGTCGAAGAACTTCCTGGTGTCCAAGATCGCCGGTTTCTACATCGAGGTGATCCGCGACATCCCGCTGCTGCTGCAACTGCTGTTCTGGTACACCATCCTGCAGGGGCTTCCCGGACCGCGGCAGTCCTTCCACCCGGTCGAGGGTGTGTTCCTGTCCAATCGCGGCCTGCGCATGCCCTCCCTGGTGTGGGAGGGCGCCCATACCGCCACAGTGCTCTCGGTCGTCGCGGGTATCGTGCTGGCTTGGCTCTATGGCCGCCACGCGCGGGCGCTGCAGATGGCCGATGGGCAGCCGCGCCGCATCTGGCCGGCGGCGGTCGCGCTGATCTTCGGGCTGCCGGTCGCGGTGTGGCTGGCGCTGGGTGCGCCCTGGACAATCGACTGGCCGGCGATGCGCGGCTTCAACTTCCAGGGCGGCATGGCGATCAGCCCGGAATACGCGGCGTTGCTGACCGGCCTTGTGACCTATACTGCGGCCTTCATCGCCGAGGTGGTGCGCGCGGGCATCCAGTCGGTCGGCCTGGGGCAGTGGGAAGCGGCGCAGGCGCTCGGCCTGCGCTCGGGCTCGGTGCTGCGGCTGATCGTGCTGCCGCAGGCGCTGCGCGTGATCATCCCGCCGATGACCTCGAACTACCTGAACCTGACGAAGAATTCCTCGCTGGCGGTGGCGATCGGCTACCAGGACATCGTGTCGATCGCCAACACCACGCTGAACCAGACCGGCCAGGCGATCGAGGGCATCGCCATCATCATGGCAGTGTACCTGACCATCAGCCTGTCGATCAGCCTGTTCATGAATTGGTACAACGCGCGCATCGCGCTGGTTGAACGGTGAGGGCCCGGCCATGAGCGACATCACCGTCAATACCCCGCTTACGAGCGGCAGCGAGCATCGCGCCGCCCCGATCAGCGCCATCGGACCGGTGGCCTGGCTGCGGGAGAACCTGTTCTCCGGTTGGCTGTCCACCGCGGTTACGCTGGTGCTCGGCTACCTGATCATCCGCGCCGTCATGGGCTTCGTGGACTGGGCCTTCATCAACGCCATCTGGTCGGTGCCGCTGAACGCCAATGGCGTGGCGCAGACCCAGGCCTGCCGCGAACTGCATGGCAGCGGCGCCTGCTGGGCGGTGGTGACCGAAAAGCACCGCTTCATGCTGTTCGGCACCTATCCGTACGAACAGCATTGGCGCCCCGCGGTGGTCTGCCTGCTGTTCATCGGGCTGTTCATCGTCTCGGCGATGCGGCGCTTCTGGAACTGGACGCTGATCCCGATCTGGATGGTGACGCTGACGGCGATCGGCATGCTGATGTGGGGCGGCGTCTTCGGCCTGCCCTTCGTGCAGCAGGAACGTTGGGGCGGCTTGCCGATCACCCTAATCCTGTCGACCTTCGGCCTGGCCTTCGCCTTCCCGCTGTCGATCCTGGTCGCGCTCGGCCGGCGGTCGAACCTGCCGGCGATCAAGGTGCTTTGCGTCGTCTATGTCGAGCTGATCCGCGGCGTGCCGCTGATCTCGCTGCTGTTCATGGCATCGGTGATGTTCCCGCTGTTCCTGCCGGAGGGCATGAACATCGACAAGCTGCTGCGCGCGCAGATCGCCATCATCCTGTTCGCCGGCGCCTACCTGGCGGAAGTGGTGCGCGCGGGGCTCCAATCGCTGCCCAAGGGGCAGTACGAGGCGGCCGACGCGATGGGCCTGTCCTATTGGCAGAAGACCGGCTTCATCATCCTGCCGCAGGCGCTGCGCATGGTGATCCCGCCGTTGGTCAACACCTTCATCGGTTTTTTCAAGGACACCTCGCTGGTGCTGATCATCGGCATCTTCGACCTTCTGACGGCGGGCAAGACCGCGATCGTCGAACCCGCCTGGCAAGGCTTCGGCGTCGAGGTCTACATCTTCGTCGGCCTGATCTACCTGGTGTTCTGCTTCGCCATGTCGAAATACAGCCAGGGCCTCGAGGCGGACCTCAACCGCCACCGCCGGCGCTGAGCGACGGATGACCGGCACCGCCCCGCGCCCCCGCCCCCCCATCCGGGGACCCGTCCCCGGATGGCAGCCGGGCGGCGGGGCGGGCGGGTGCCGGCCTTCACCTGAAACGAAACAACGGGTCTGGGACACGAGAATACCATGAGCGCTGCACTGGAAACGGTAGCCCACGTCGCCTCCTCCGTCCGCACCGACGCCCCGCCGGCGATCGTGCTCGACAAGGTCAACAAATGGTTCGGCGCGCTGCATGTGCTACGCGACGTGGACCTGCAGGTGGCGCTTGGCGAACGCGTGGTGGTCTGCGGCCCATCGGGGTCGGGCAAATCCACCATGATCCGCTGCATCAACCGGCTGGAGACGCATCAGGAAGGCAAGATCCTGGTCGATGGCATCGAGCTGTCGGACGATGTACGCGCGCTGGACGCCATCCGCCGCGAGGTCGGCATGGTATTCCAGTCCTTCAACCTGTTCCCGCATCTGAGCGTGCTGGAGAACTGCACCCTGGCGCCGATCTGGGTGCGCAAGATGCCGAAGAAGGATGCCGAGGAACTGGCGATGGAATACCTGACCCGGGTCAAGATCCCGGAGCAGGCGTTGAAGTACCCCGGCCAGCTCTCGGGTGGCCAGCAGCAGCGCGTGGCGATCGCCCGCGCGCTTTGCATGAAGCCCAAGATCATGCTGTTCGACGAACCGACCTCCGCACTCGACCCCGAGATGATCAAGGAGGTGCTCGACACCATGGTCATGCTGGCGGCCGAGGGCATGACCATGATCTGTGTGACGCATGAGATGGGCTTCGCCCGCCAGGTCGCCGACCGCGTGGTGTTCATGGATCGCGGCGAGGTGGTCGAATCCGGCACGCCGGAACAGGTGTTCAACGATCCAAAAACGGAACGTCTGCAGCTCTTCCTCAGCCAGATTCTGCGGGGGCACTGAGAGCGGCGGGCGGGGGAGGCGACGGATGCAGGCGCCGCCCCCGTCGTTCCGGCCATGCGTGATGGTCATTGCGGCATGATTGCGGCCAGGGGGGCGGCGGGCCTATCACTCGCCACCTTGCCGCACTGCAATGAGGCTCCGTGACCACACATCCTTCCGATACCGACAAGCCTCGCGCCCTGACGCCGGCCCTCGTGCTGGGCGTTCTGGGGGTCGTCTATGGCGATATCGGCACCTCACCGCTCTATGCGCTGCGCGCCGCGCTGCTGCATTTCTCCGATGACGGGCTGGAGCACTGGGAGATCCTGGGCATTCTCAGCCTGATCATCTGGTCGCTGATCCTCACCGTCACGGTGAAATACGTCGTCTTCATCCTGCGCGCCGACAATCGCGGGGAAGGCGGCATCCTGGCGCTGATGGCGCTGGCGCAGCGCAACGTCGAATCGCCGCAGGCGAAATGGTACGTCGCCCTGATCGGCATCGTCGGCGCCTGCCTGTTCTTCGGCGACGGCATCATCACCCCGGCGATCTCCGTGCTGTCGGCGGTGGAGGGCCTGAAGGTCGTGGACGACGCCTTCGACAAGGCGGTGATCCCGATCGCGGTTGTCATCCTGCTCGGCCTGTTTTTCGCGCAGTTCCGCGGCACCAGCAGCATCGGCAAGGTATTCGGGCCGATCTGCGCGGTCTGGTTCCTGGTGCTCGGCGTGCTCGGGCTGATCGAGATCGCACTCAACCCTTCGGTGCTTGCCGCGTTATCACCTCACTATGCCGTGCAATTCTGCCTTGCCTATCGGCTCCTGGCCTTCGTCGCCTTCGGTTCCGTGGTGCTCGCGGTGACCGGCGCGGAGGCCCTGTACGCCGATATGGGCCATTTCGGCCGGGCGCCGATCCGCTGGGCTTGGCTGTGGCTGGTGCTGCCGGCGCTGATGCTGAACTACCTCGGCCAGGGCGCGCTCATCATGAGCACCCCGGGCGCGCTGGAAAATCCGTTCTTCCTGCTGGCGCCGGAATGGTTGCGGCTGCCGATGGTCTTCCTGGCCACCGCGGCGACCATCATCGCCAGCCAGGCGATGATCTCGGGTGCCTACACCATCGCGCGGCAGTGCGTGCAACTCGGCTTCATCCCGCGGCTCGAGGTGCGCCACACCTCCGAGACCGAGGAGGGGCAGATCTACATGCCCCAGGTGAACACGCTGCTGCTGATCGGCGTGCTGATCCTGGTGCTGGCCTTCCACACCTCGGACAATTTGGCGGCGGCCTATGGCATCGCGGTGACCGGGACCTTCGTCTGCACCTCCTGCCTGGCTATGATCGTGTTCCGGCGGCAATTCGGCTGGGCGTGGCCGCTGGTCGTCGGCGTCTTCGGGCCGCTGTTGCTGCTCGACCTGCTGTTCTTCGCCTCGAATGTGTTGAAGATCCCGCAGGGTGGGTATGTGCCGCTGGTGCTGGGCGCCGGGCTGTTCGCCATGATGACCACCTGGCATCGCGGGCGGGAATTGCTGTTCGCCCGCTTCCGCCAGGATGGGCTGCCGTTGAAGTCCTTCATCGCGCGGCTGCCGCAGTCGCGCACCATCCGGGTGCCCGGCACGGCCGTGTTCATGACCAGCCAGGCCGATTTCCTGCCCGGCGCGCTGCTGCACAACCTCAAGCACAACAAGGTACTGCATGAGCGCGTCATTTTCGTCACCGTGACGAATGAGGGCATCCCAGCCGTGCCGGCCGAGCGGCGGCGCGAGGTGGAAGAACTCTCCCCTAACATCCATCGTGTCTTCCTGCGCTACGGCTTCCAGGAAAGCCCCAACATCCCGAAGGAGCTCGAGGCGCTGAAGGAGGTCGGCATTCCCTTCGAGCCGATGCAGACCTCCTATTTCCTCGGGCGCGAGACGGTGGTCGCCGCCGCGGTACCGAAGATGTCGCGCTGGCGGCAGTGGTTGTTCACCATCATGTCGCGCAACGCCGTGCCGGCGACGGAATTCTTCCGCATCCCGTCCGACCGCGTGGTCGAGCTCGGCGTGCGTGTGGCGATCTGATCATGTCGATGGTCACGGTGCTGCTGGCGTTGGCTGCAGGCCCCGGGTTCCCAGAGGGCAGCCCCGACCACCGCTATGAGATCACGCTGGTCCTGGATGCCGCCGGGCGGCCGGACGGGCAGGCCTGGGCAGAGGACCCGGCGCCGTGGCGGGCGCGGAGGATCGTGCCCGGTGCCGCGCCGGTCGAGGGCGATGTGCAGTTCGAACCGGATCACGGCTGGTCGATCCGCTTCTTCGACGCGGCGGCCGAAGGGCCGGACGCGCCTGAGACTGGCTTCGACGTGGGGCCGGACCCGATGCGGCCGGGCGAATACGTGACGGTGACCGAGCCGGGCGGGACAGCCTTCACCTATCGCGTCGTGGGCGTCGGCTGAAACACGAAGGGCGCCGGCCTTGCGGCACGGCGCCCTGCGGTGGGTGGTGGAGCCACGGGGAATCGAACCCCGGACCTCTTGAATGCCATTCAAGCGCTCTCCCATCTGAGCTATGGCCCCCCGGGAAGAGGGGCGCCGTATAACCTTCACTTACGGACCCCGCAAGGGGGCAACTCCCTCTTTCGGCGCGGCGCGTGGAACGGTAGGGAGAAGGCCTCGGAAGTTCGGAGCGGGGAAATGTCCATGGGCAAGGTCTATCCAGACGCGGCGGCGGCATTGGCCGGCGTATTGCGCGACGGCATGGTGATCCATTCCGGCGGTTTCGGCCTGTGCGGCATCCCCGCGCTGCTGATCGAGGCGATCCGCGACTCGGGGGTGAAGGACCTGACCGTCGTCTCGAACAATGCCGGCATCGACGATGCGGGGCTCGGCCTGCTGCTCAAGACGCGCCAGATCCGCAAGATGATCAGCTCCTATGTCGGCGAGAACGCCGAATTCGCCCGCCAGTTCCTCGCCGGCGAGCTTGAGATCGAATTCAACCCGCAAGGCACGTTGGCGGAACGTATCCGCGCCGGCGGCGCGGGCATCCCCGCCTTCTTCACCAAGACCGGCGTCGGCACCGAGGTCGCCAAGGGCAAGGAGACACGGGAATTCGATGGCGAGACCTACGTCATGGAGCGCGGCATCTTCGCCGACCTCGCCATCATCCACGCCTATATGGGCGATACCGAGGGCAACCTCGTCTATCGGAAGACGGCGCGGAACTTCAATCCGATGATGGCGACAGCCGCCAGGATGACCATCGTGCAGGTCGAACACCTGGTGCAGCCCGGGCAGATCGACCCCGACCACGTCCACACGGCCGGCATCTTCACCAAGCGTATGATCGTCTGCCCGGCCGGCTACGAGAAGCGCATCGAACAGCGCACCCTGCGCAAGCGCCCCGCCGCAGCCGCGGCCGGCACCGAATCCCTGGCCTGAGGAAGCGCCGACCATGCCCTGGACCCGCGACGAAATGGCCGCCCGGGCGGCCCGCGAACTGCAGGACGGCTTCTACGTGAACCTCGGCATCGGGATCCCGACGCTGGTGGCGAACCACGTGCCGGCCGGCTTCAACGTGCAACTGCAATCCGAGAACGGCATGCTCGGGCTCGGCCCCTTCCCCTATGAAGGGGAGGAGGACCCGGACCTGATCAACGCCGGCAAGCAGACCATTACCGCACTGCCGACCTCGTCCTTCTTCGATTCGGCGCAGTCCTTCGGGATGATCCGCGGCGGGCATATCGACCTGTCCATCCTCGGTGCGCTGCAGGTGGCGGCGAATGGCGACCTCGCCAACTGGATGATCCCCGGCAAGATGGTGAAGGGGATGGGCGGCGCGATGGACCTCGTCGCCGGCGTAAAGAAGGTGATCGTGCTGATGGAGCACACCGCCGGCGGCAAGCCCAAGCTGCTGTCGGCATGCACCCTGCCGCTGACCGGCGCGCGGGTGGTGGACATGGTGATCACCGACCTCGGCGTCTTCGAGGTGGCCCGCAAGGGTCCGACGCGCCTGGTGCTGAGCGAACTCGCCACCGGCGTGAGCCTCGAGGAAATGCGCGAGAAGACCGAGGCGGCATTCGAGGTTGGTCTGACGGTGGCGGTCTAAGGCAGATCGCGTTCGGATGGAGCCGTCCGAACGCATGAAGATCCTCGTCAAGCGGTGCCTGGAGCAGGCGGCGTGAACGCAGCTGAACGCGGCATGCTCCCGGGCGGCAGCCTCGTCGGGCGCCGCCGCGCCCGGTACGCCACCGCCGGCGCCGCATGGCGACGTTGGGCAACATCGCCCGAGCCTCGAGCCTAGTCGGCGCCGGGGATCTTCCGCGCGATCGGGCCGGTGAATGCCGAGGCGGCGCGTCGAGGCGAGGCATCGGTCGAATGACCCGCCAGGAAGCCCGCAGGGCGCCCCTAATACGATCGGTGGTCGACAGGCACCCGTAAAGCAGCCGCCGCTTGCCCTGGTTCACGGGAACTGCTCGACGCCCATGGCTCCGCAAGCATCGCCTCCCGATCAGGCGACGCCACCTGATCGGGATCGGTTCTGGACCGGATCGCGGTCAGATGGACTCATCCGAACGCGTGACGATGCTGGTACAACAACGCCTCGATTAGATGTTTGGTCCCGGCATTTGGTGGTGTGGGTTTGCCGTGAACCGATGCTTGAGATGCGTTGGGGCTGACATGTGAGCCAGTTCCAAGCGTCGCAGCAGCGTTGGATGATTTCGTCCTGGGTCTCGTAGTTCTGGAACGGCAGGCGGTTGGCTCGCAGGAATTCCCAGACGTTCACGACGGGGTTGAGTTCCGGCGAGACCGGCGGCAGATGC
>NZ_BMKW01000016.1 GCF_014644535.1 Neoroseomonas lacus | reverse complement strand
AGCGACGTCTTGCCATGGTCCACATGCCCAATCGTGCCAATGTTGCAGTGCGGCTTGTTCCGCTCGAATTTCGCCTTCGCCATGGCTTTGTCCTGCTACCTCGTTTGAGACTCGTTTCTGCCGACGCAAGCCCCGCGCCCCTGCCGGCGCGAAGGAAACCCCGCGTTCAACCCCACCGGCCACCCGCACGTGCTGGAGCGGGTGACGGGAATCGAACCCGCACAACCAGCTTGGAAGGCTGGGGCTCTACCATTGAGCTACACCCGCGCCGTGAGGCACCGACCAACCAAGTCCCCGCCGCCCGGTCGGGGGAGTGATCCCGTGGTGAACGGGCGGGCGAGATATGGAGGGGGTTGGATTCGAACCAACGTAGGCGTGAGCCAGCGGATTTACAGTCCGCCCCCTTTAGCCACTCGGGCACCCCTCCGCAGCCGCCGACCGAAATCCAGGTCAGCGGGAGCGCGCGGACTATCCGCATTGACCACCCCGTGTCAACGGAGGGCGCGATTTCGCGTAACGCTTGCTTCGCACGCAACACTGGTGAGGATGCGGCCCATGCGACGCCCCCCGAAGCGGCCTGAAGGCCGCACCCCCAACCGTCCCGCGGGACCCCCGGCCGCCCGCGGCCCTGCGTCGCGCCCCGATCGCCCCGGTGAGGCCCCGCGCAAACCCGCGCGCGGCCGCCCGGAGCGCGACGCCGAGGAGCCACGCAAGCCGCCTCGCGCCGCCCGCCCCGAGGCCAGTGACGCCCCACAACGCCCGGCCCGTGGCCGTGCCGAGCGGATCGGCGAGGCGACGCGCAAACCCGCCCGCGCGAGCGACAGCCCGCCCAAGCCACCGCGCGGCCGCGCCGAGCGCTTCGGCGAGGACCCGCGCAAGCCGGCCGCCCGCCCGCGCTTGGACCGCAACGCCGAGGCGCCGCCGAAATCCCGCCACGGCCGCCCCGACCGCCGGGGCGAGGAACCGCGCCGCCCCGGCCGTGGCCGCCCGGAACCAGTCGCCGCCCCCGTGCCGCCGCCCGAGCCGGTGCCCGAGCCGCCGCGCCCCGGTGCGGGCGCGGGGTCGGGCGCCTATTGGATCTATGGCCATCACGCGGTGCTCGCGGCGCTGTCGAATCCGCGCCGCAAGCCGCGCCGGCTGCTCACCACCACCGATGCGGAACTCGCCCTGCGCGACGAATTCGACGGCCCCTGGCGGGTCACCCCCGAACGCGCCGAGCGCAGCCGCTTCCAGACCTTCCTGACCGAGGATGCGGTGCATCAGGGCATCGCGTTGCTCGCCGAACCGTTGGAGTCGGTGATCCTGGAAGACGCCATCGAGGCCTCCGACGGCCCGGTGCTGCTGCTCGACCAGGTGACCGATCCGCGCAATGTCGGCGCCACGCTGCGCGCCGCCGCGGCCTTCGGCGCCGCCGCCGTGGTGTTGCAGGACCGCCACGCTCCGCATGAGACCGGCACCCTCGCCCGCGCCGCCGCCGGCACGCTCGACATCGTGCCGGTGGTGCGGGAGGTGAACCTCTCGCGCGCCATCTCGACCTTGCAGAAGGCCGGCTTCTGGGTGCTGGGCCTGGCCGGCGACGCCAAGCGCACCCTCGCCGAGGCCGCCCCGCGCGACCGCCGCGTGGCACTGGTGCTCGGCGCCGAGGATGCCGGGCTGCGCCGCCTGCAACGCGAGACCTGCGACGAGCTGGTGCGCCTGCCGATGGCCGAGGGGGTGGAGAGCCTCAACGTCTCCGCGGCGGCGGCGGTGGCGCTGTACGAGATCGTCCGCCGCTGAGCAGGCGAGCACCGGGTGGCGGATACGCTCGCACCGGCGCTGTGGGGTGGAAGGTTGGAGGGGCGCCGCCCCTCCAAACCACCCCGCCAAAGGCCTGAGGCCTCTGGACACCATTTTTCCGACCCGGCCGAGGGACAGCGCTGGATTTTGATTGTTGTTCTTGCTATGTTCTTATCGCCAACGCACGAGGTGCGCTTGGCGCATGCAAGGCCGATAAAAGCTTAAAATCCTAAAATCTTAAAGTGTGCAAAATCAATACATTGGCACATTTTGGCCCGCGCAAAGCGCCCGCTCCCGATGCTGATGGGTGCATTCATGCCCAGCACCAGATCGAGGTATCCAGGGACCCTTAAGCCTTTGCTGGGGGCGTGAGGCTCTGCCTCACGCGGAGGGGCAAAGCCCTCTCTGGTTCCGCCGTGCAACAGCACGATCCTGGCGCGTCTGACGCGACGCCCCTCTCGGCTCCTGCGGTCTGGATACAGGGCCCTTGGCATCACCAAACGGCGTCTGATGAGCGGCGCGTTGCGGCGCCGGCCGGGCTGCGGCATCGTTCCGGCGGCACGGACGATGCGCGGGCCCGGCACGACGGGCCCGGCAGGATGGGGAAGGAAACACGAATGGCATCCGACGCCGCCGAGGCCATTCTCGAAGCGCGCCGCGCGCGGCGCATCCTCGCCCCGCTCGGCGCCATCGCGCCGCAGACCATCGAGGCCGGCTATGCCGTCCAGAAGGAGGTCGCCCTGCGCCTGGGCGGCCTGCCCCCGGCTGGCTTCAAGATCGGCGCGACAACGAAGCAGATGCAGGCCTATCTCGGCCTGCCCGGGCCGTCCGCCGGCTTCACGCCCAAATCCGGGCTGCGCGGCAGCCCGGCCACCGCCCGCCATGCCGATTTCCTGAACCCCGGCGCCGAATGCGAGGTCGCGGTGCGGCTGGCGCGCGACATCGCCCCCGGCCCCTGCACGCGCGACCAGGCGGCGGCAGCCGTCGGCGAGGTCTTCGTGGCGATGGAAATTGTCGAGAAGCGCTATGACGACCTCGGCAAGCTCGGCACGCCGACGCTAATCGCCGACCAAGTGTTCCATGCCGGGGGTGTGCTCGGCACGCCGGTGGCCGATTGGCGCGCCGTCGACCTCGCCGCCACCCGCGGTCGGCTGTGCGTGGATGGGCAGATGCGCGGCGAGGGGGTCGGCGCCGACCTGCTCGGCCATCCCTTCGAGGCACTGGCCTGGCTCGCCGCCTCTGCCGGCGCGGCGGCCTTCGGCGGGCTGCGGGCGGGGCAGGTGGTGTTCCTCGGGTCGGTCACGCCGCCGATCTGGCTCGATGGTCCCTGCACGGTGGTGGTGGAATTCGACACGCTGGGGCGGGTCGAACTGACGCTGAGTTGATCGCGCGGCACTCGGCCGGCACCGGGGCTTTGGCGGGCGCTGTGGCGCCCGGCCAGGTGTCATGCACCCCGATCGTCACCGCCGGTTAACCATTCGCGGTGCAATTTCCCCCTGCGGCCCGCTGAGCCACGACCATCGCCAAGAAGGCGGATGACCCGAGAGGGAAAACGCCATGCGGCCTGCCGGTTGGAATCACCTGAGCGACGACGTGCAATTGGTCCTGTCACGTGAGGCGCTGCGCCGCGCCGCCGAGACGCTGGCCGACCATGCCGAAATCCTGGCCCGGGAAATGGAGGACGGTGCGCTGCTCGATCGCGGCGGCCCGGATGCGCTGCGGCTGTTTGCCGCCGTGGTGCGCAGCACCAATCGCGACGCCTTCGGCGAGATCGGGCACGCCTGATCCGCCGCTCGCCGCCTACTGCCCGTACAGGATGTAGTTGATGGTCAGGTCGATGGTGACCTGGTCCTCCGCCGTCCCGGGCGGGAAGGGCGGCAGCTGCGCCCCGCGGAACACGCTCTGCGAATAGAAATTCAGGCGGATGGAGCGCGAGGCGGTGCGCAGTTCCACCCCGCGCACGCGGCCATCCGGCCCGGTCTGGATGCGCACCGTCACCGGCCCCTGTTCACGCAGATCGATCGCCTCGCGCGGGTAGTGCAGGTTCTGGTCCAGCCATTGCCGGAAGGCATTGCGCCAATCCGGACCGGCCTGGGCACCGCGTACCCGTAGCTGCTCGGTATCGCCAGGCCCGGCCGTGGTGGCGCCGGGGCTGAGGTCCAGCCCGCGCCGCGGCGCGGCCGACCGGCCGGGATCGCCTAGATGGATCGGCGGTCGCCGCGTGAGGTCGAGCGGCGGGAGTCGCTCGGCGGTCTGCGCCGGGGGGCTCGGGGCGGGCGGTGGCGGTGGCGGCGGCGGCGGGAGTGGTAAGGGCTGCGGCGCGGCGGGGCGCTCGGCGAGCACCGGCGGCCGGGCGGGCTGCGGCGGCGGCGGCGTGCGCTCTGGCGCGGGCGGCGGCGGTGGGGCCGGCGCCTCGACCTGGCGGCGCGGCGGTGGTGGCGGGCTCTCCGGCGCCGTGACGACCGGCGGCGGGGTGGGCGGCGGCTCGGCGGGGCGGGGCGGCGGCGGCGTCGGGCTGGCGTCGGCCACGCGCGGCGGCGGTTCGGCGATCGGCGGTGGTGGCGGCAGTGGTTCGGCCACGCGCGGCGGCGGCGGCACGGGCGGCGTGGCGGGCCTGGGCGGCGCGGCGGGGCTCGGCGGCACCTCGGCGAGTGGCGGCGGGGGCGGTGCCGGTGGCGGGGCGAGGATGGTGACCGGTGCTTCCTCGGGCGCCTCGGCGCCGCGCGGCGCCTGGTCGGACCCGCCCTGGAACACGACGGCGAAGGAGGGCGGCGGCAGTTCCTGCGGTGGTTTGCTGCGTGGGTCGAGGTCGAGCAGGATCGCCACCACCAGGGCGATGTGCAGCAACGCCGAAATGAGGCCGGTCCAGCGCAGCGTGCGCCGGCCACGACGGCGCCGCGCCAGCGGGCCGAGCGGCTCGGGCATCGACATGGCGGCCGGCGGGGGCGGCAGCCGGCGGTCTCGCGGGGACAGACGCATCGGGAGGTCGGGCAACCCCTGGCATATGGACGGCAGTCACGCCGAATCGAGAATCCGGACGTCTTGCCGCATGGAAGCGCTCTGCTACACCAAGGCGGCGCGCCGGGTTAGCACAGTGGTAGTGCAGCGGTTTTGTAAACCGAAGGTCGGGGGTTCGAATCCCTCACCCGGCATGTTCCCGGAACAATTCGCATCACGATACGACCAGCCGGCAGCCCCGGTTGCGCCTCGGCTTCGCCCGTCATTGCGCGCCTGTTCCGCCCTCGGATGGGGGCAAGGCAAGCCTGGGTGGCGAAGGACGCCTCCGCCTTCCTCCGACCCTCACCCCGGCGGCGGCAGCGCACGATCCGCCCGGCAGCGCGACAACGGCAGGGCTTCCGCCGCCAGCACCCGCACCACCCGCTGCCCCGGCGCCGTCTCCAGCGTCAGGCAGGCGCAGCCATAGCCATAATGGCCGTTGGTCTCGACCCAGCCGCGCGTCGACATGTCCGGGACCTCGTCCATCCCCGCCACGGGGTCGCGCCCCTGCACCGAGAGCACCCATTCGCCGTCCCGGTCGCGCAGCCACCAATTCGCCGGGGTGGGATTCACCAGCCAGCCGCAGCGGCGTTCCGGCTTCGCCTCGGCCGGCAGCGCGCCGCCCAGCACCAGCATCGCCACACCCAGAACCAATCCCACACGCCGCATCGCGTCGCCCTCCGTGGCCGGCATCCTGCCGGGGCCGCGGCGACGGCGAAAGCCCGGTGGCGGTCGCCTGACAGCAGTCCGGGGCGGGGCTATAGCGGCGGTATCCAGCATGGGATCTGAACCTTGCGTCACATCGCCCTCGCGCTTTCCCTCTGCGGCGCGCTCGCCACGCCCGCCGCCGCGCAGACCCTGCGCATCGGTATGGCCGCCGAGACCACCGCGGCCGACCCGCACAACTACGCCGCCGCGCCGAATTCCACCTTCCGCGACCATGTCTTCGACGGGCTGACCGCGCTCGATGCGCGGCTGCGGCCGGGCCCGGCGCTGGCCACCGCCTGGTCGCGGCGCGACGACCGCAGCTGGGTGTTCGAGTTGCGCGAGGGCGTCACCTTCCACAACGGCCAGGCCTTCACAGCCGATGACGTGGTCTTTTCCTATTGCCGCGTCCTCAACAACGAGGCGGAGGTGGTCGGCTCCTTCTCCCGCGAGATCCGCCGCATCGCGGCGATGACCGTGGAGACGCCGCACCGCCTGGTGATCCGCACGGCGGAACCCGAGCCGCTGCTGGCCTCCGACCTCGCCTCCGTCGCGATCATCCCGCATGGCACGCGCGGCGGGCTGACCTTCACCCCGGAAGGCTGCGGCCGCGAAGGCCCGTGGCCCGGCGTCGCGGAGTTCAACGATGGCAGCGCGGCGATCGGCACCGGCCCCTTCCGCCTGCGCCGCTATGACCGCGCCAGCGGGATCGTGCTGGCCCGCAACGACGCCTATTGGGGCGACAAGCCGCATTGGGCCGAGGTGCGGCTTCGCCCGATCACCGCCGCCGGGCCGCGCCTCGCCGGGCTGCTGGCGGGCGACCTCGACGTGGTGGAGGCCCCGGCCACCGCCGACGTGCCGCGTATCCGGCAGAACCCGGCCTTCGCGCTGGCCGTCTCGCCCACCACGCGGCTGATCTTCCTGCAGATGGACCAGCGCGCGAACGCGCCCTTCGTACAGGGGCCGAACGGGACGAACCCGCTGCGCGACGTGCGGGTTCGCCAGGCGCTGTCCATGGCGATCGACCGCCGCGCCATTGCCGAGCGCATCATGGATGGGCTCGCCACCCCGGCCGGGCAGTTGCTGCCCGAAGGCATGCGCGGCACGGTGCCCGGTGCCGGGATGCTGCCCTATGACCCCGCCCGGGCGCGCGCGCTGCTGGCCGAGGCAGGGGTGGCGAATGGCCTCTCCTTCACGCTGCACGCCACCAACAACCGCTACGTCAATGACGCGCGGATCGCCCAGGCGCTGGCGCAGTATTTCCAGCGCGTCGGCGTGACGGTGGCGGTTGATGCGCTGCCGTCCAACGTGTTCTTCGCCCGGCGCGGGCGCAAGGAATTCTCGGTGCCGATGGGCGGCTGGGCGGCCTCCGCCGAGGAGACGCAGCTGTTCTTCCGCGCCTGGATCACCACCACCGATCGCGACAAGGGTTTCGGCATGAGCAATTACGGCGAGTTCTCCGACCCGGAGATCGACCGCCTGGCGCGCGCCGCCTTCGCCACCATGGACGAGGCCGAGCGCGAGCAGCTGATGGAACAGGCGAGCCGGCTGGCGATCGAGCGGCTTCCCGTGCTGCCGATCCATTTCGAGAATGCCGCCTGGGCCTTCCGTCGCGGCCTGGTCTTCGAGGGCCGCATGGACCAGACGACGCCGGCGCAGTCGATCAGGCCGGCGTCATGATCGACACCGAGGTCATCGCCCGCGCGCTCGCCGCGCCGGGCCGCAGCGCCACGCCGCTGACCGACCCGCTGCACGGCAAGCCTGTCGTATTGCAGGCCTATCGCGCCGCCGGTTTCACGCCCGATTCGCCGGTGGTGTTCGTACAGCACGGCATGGGCCGCAATGGCGACGAGTACCGCGATTTCTGGATCGAGGCGGCGGATCGGCACGGCTTGCTGATCCTCGCGCCCACCTTCGCCGCCGAGACGCACCCCAACGCCGAGCCCTACAATAATGGCGGCGTGCTGGACGCAGCCGGAGCGGTGACGCCACGCGAGGGCTGGGCCTACCGCCTGCCGGCGCGGGTCTTCGCGGCGGTGCAGGCGGCAGGCGTCACGCGGCGGCGCCAGGCCTTCCTGTTCGGCCATTCGGCGGGGTCGCAATTCGCCCATCGCATGGCGTCGCTGACCGACCGCGCGCCCTTCTGCGCCATCGGCTGCGGCAATGCGGGGTGGTATTCGCTGCCGCTGCTCGACCGCCCCTTCCCCGAAGGGCTGGGCGGGTTGGGGCTGACCGATGCCGATCTGGAAGCCTGGCTTGCCTATCCGCTGCTGATCCTCGCCGGGGATGCGGATGTGGAGACCAGCGGCCCCTCGCTGCCCTCCAACGCGGAGGCGGTCGCCCAGGGGCCGCACCGCTTCGGCCGGGCGCACAACTACCTGCGCGTGGCGCGAGAGGAAGCCGCCCGCCGCGGCGTGCCATGCCATTGGCGGATCGAAGTCGTGCCGGGCATAGGCCATGATGGCGATGCCATGTCCAAGGTCTGCGCGGCGATCTGGTTCGAGGGCCATCAGCCGGATGCGGCGCGCATGGCGACGCTGGCCGGCAAGGTCGCGCTGTAGAGCAGCGCCCGATCAGGTGGAAACACCTGATCGGGTGAAGATGCCCGCAAAAACAATAACCTGGCGTGGATTCCGTGAGCCGGAACGAGCGCGAGCCGCTCCGGGCTTCGCGCCGGGGCGATCCGCGAGGTGGCAATTCGCACCGCGATGAACCATCTCTGTTCCCATGAACCTGATCGCCCCCGGCCCTGTCCTGTTCATTCCCGAAAAGCGCCCGGCCCCGCCTTCCGAGCGGCCGCTGAAGGTCGTGTCCCCCTTCGAGCCCAATGGCGACCAGCCAACGGCCATTCGCGAGATGGTCAGCGGCATCCGGCAGGGCGAGCGCGACCAGGTGCTGTTGGGCGTGACCGGCTCGGGCAAGACGTTCTCCATCGCCAAGGTCATCGAGGAGGTGCAGCGCCCAGCCCTGGTGCTGGCGCCGAACAAGACGCTGGCCGCGCAGCTCTATGGCGAGATGAAGTCGTTCTTTCCCGACAACGCCGTGGAGTATTTCGTCAGCTACTACGACTACTTCCAGCCGGAAGCCTACGTCCCGCGCACGGACACCTATATCGAGAAGGATTCCCAGATCAACGAGCAGATCGACCGCATGCGGCATTCCGCGACGCAGGCGCTGCTCGAACGCAATGACGTGGTGATCGTCGCCTCGGTGTCCTGCATCTACGGCATCGGCTCGGTCGAGACCTACAGCCGCATGGTCGTGAAGCTCGAGCGCGGCGGGCGGATCGACCGCGATGCGCTGGTGAAGGGGCTGGTCGAGCAGCAATACCGCCGCAACGACACCTTCTTCGCCCGCGGCACCTTTCGCGTGCGCGGCGAGAGCGTCGACATCTGGCCGTCGCACCTGGATGACCGCGCCTGGCGCATTTCGCTGTTTGGCGACGAGATCGACGGCATTCGCGAATTCGACCCGCTGACCGGCGAGATCACCGGCGAGATGGAACGCGTCTCGGTCTATGCCAACAGCCACTACGTGACGCCGCGCCCGACGCTCACCCAGGCGATCAGCCAGATCAAGATCGAGCTGAAGGAACGCCTCGCCGTGCTGGAGGCCGAGGGCAAGCTGCTGGAACGCCAGCGCCTCGAACAGCGCACCATCTTCGATATCGAGATGATGGAGACGACGGGGTCCTGCAAAGGGATCGAGAACTACTCGCGCTACCTCACCGGCCGCCGGCCCGGCGACCCGCCGCCCACGCTGTTCGAATACCTGCCGGACAATGCGCTGCTGATCGTCGATGAGAGTCATGTCACCGTGCCGCAAATCGGCGGCATGTATCGCGGCGACTTCGCGCGCAAGGCGATCCTGTCCGAATTCGGCTTCCGCCTGCCCTCCTGCACCGACAACCGGCCTTTGAAGTTCGAGGAGTGGGACACCTATCGCCCGCAGACGGTGTTCGTTTCCGCGACACCAGGCCCGTGGGAAATGGAACGCACCGGCGGTGCGTTCGCCGAACAGGTGATCCGCCCGACCGGCCTGGTCGATCCGGTCTGCGATATCCGCCCGGTCGAGGGCCAGGTGGACGATCTGCTTGCCGAATGCCGCGAGGTGTCGAAGAAGGGCGGCCGCGTGCTGGTCACGACGCTGACCAAGCGCATGGCCGAGGACCTCACCGAATACATGACCGAGGCCGGCATCCGCGTGCGCTACCTGCACAGCGATGTCGATACGCTCGAACGCATCGAAATCATCCGCGACCTGCGCAAGGGCGTCTTCGACGTCCTCGTCGGCATCAACCTGCTGCGCGAGGGGCTCGACATTCCCGAATGCGCGCTGGTCGCGATTCTCGATGCCGACAAGGAAGGATTCCTGCGCTCCGCCACCGCGCTGATCCAGACCATCGGCCGCGCCGCGCGCAATGTCGAAGGTCGCGTCGTGCTCTATGCCGATGTCATGACCAACAGCCTCAAGCGCGCGCTGGAAGAGACCGAGCGCCGCCGCACCAAGCAGACGGCGTGGAACGTCGAGCACGGCATCACGCCGACCACCATCAAGCGCGAGATCGCCGACGTGCTGCGCGATGTCTCGCAGGGCGACTACATCACCATCGAGGCGGTGGTGGGCGAAGAAGAGACGAATTTCGTCGGCAAGGATCTGCGCGCCTCCATCGCCGAGTTGGAACGCAAGATGCGCGCCGCCGCCGCCGAGCTGGAATTCGAAACCGCCGCCCGGCTGCGCGACGAGATCAAGCGGCTGGAAGCGCTCGACCTGGGGCTGGAGCCGAACCTCGCCGGGCGGTCCCTGCGCGAGGCGACGCCCAAGGCCGATTGGAAGCCCAAGCCGATGGGCCCGGGTGGTGGTGGCTACGACCCCAAGAAGCTGAAGGGTGGCGCGCGCAAGCGGCGCGGCCCCTGACGCGATCGTGAAACCGGGGGCAGCCCTGCCCCTTTTCTGCCAGCCTCGCGACACACGCGTCGATTGTACTGCTCCCATCGAACACCATCGATGGAGGCACATCATGAAACGCATTCTGGCCGTCGTGCTTCTCGGGCTGAGCGTCACCGCCTGCGCCGACCCCGCGGGCAACCGCGCGCTGATCGGCGGCGGCCTCGGCGCCGGCGCGGGCGCAGGCGTCGCGGCACTGACCGGTGGGTCGCCACTGGTAGGCGCGGCAATCGGCGGTGCCGGCGGCGCGCTGGTGGGCGCGGCGACGACGCCACGGCCGCGGCGCGGGTATTACGACTGACATGGGGGCCTCGGAGAGGGGCTCTGCCCCTCTCCGAACCTCACCCCGCCAAAGGCCCCAGGGCCTCTGGACACCTCGACTTGACGTTGGGCCCGACGGTCCCACGAAAATGGAAAGGTCTCGCCGGGCACAATGCCGAGCAATGCGCTGGGTACCGGGTGAGACACGCGCTCAGCTCGGAGAAGCGCCCACCCTGCCCAACACCAAGCATCGGTTCCCAAAGGCCTCGGGCAGAGGGGCCCCTCCCATTGGCGTTGCTTTGCACCTTCAATAGATCCCCGCGGTGAGGTGAGATCGGGAGAAAGGCAAAGCCCGTCTGCGGTTCCAACCGTCATGCGTATGGGTCGGCGCCCTATGGCCCCACCCGCTCCAGCAGATACGCGAAGAACGGGTTCCAGGTGACGCGGGTGAAGAAGCCGGCATCCATCACCAGCACGCCGCGTTCCCCCCGCACCGCCAGCACACCCAGCGCGACGCCCATCGAATCCGTCGGATCCGGTGCCCCGCCATACAGCCCATCCGAGGCCGGAAACGGCAGCGCAACATGCGACAGCGAATAGACGTCGCGTGGCCAGTCGATGCCGAGCGGCTGCGTCGCCTCGATGTCGCTGCCCGGCACGATGCGGCGCGCCGTCGCGGCAACCGTCACACCGTCATTGCCCACCACCGTCACCGCGTAGCGTCGCGTCGCCGGGGGCAGGATGCGGTCCAGCACGCGATCGATGCCGGTTGCGAACAGCGGCCCGAACCGCATGCTGCGATTGAGGTCGAACAACACCAACTCGCTGCCATTGTCAGGCAGGCGATCATACAGCCGCGTCAGCACCGCCGGCGTCGACACCGTCGCATCCACCACCGACTGGAAGGTCAACACCGGCGGCAGCGCCGCCAGCCGCCCCGCTTGCGCCAGCCGGTCGAGTTGCGCATCCAACGCGCTGGTCAGCCGATAGGTCTGCCGCGCCGCGTTGACCGGGAAGGAATTGAACTTGAACGGGTTGAACTCCGGCAGGATGTCGAGCCAGGCCGTCTTGGCGAAACGCGGCAGGAAGGCGGGCAAGCCTGCCAGCCCGGCAAAGCGAGCGAAGGCCGTCACGCCCACCATCGGCGACAGCAGCACGAGCCGATCGGCCCGCGGCAGTGACGGATTCTCGACCGCATCCAGCGCGTGCTTCAGCGCCAGCGCGCCGCCATTCGAATAACCCACCAGATGCAGCGGCCCAACCGGCACGCGCGCCCGCGCCGCCCGCACCGCCAAGCGCGTCGCCGCCATCCAGTCTTCCCACACCGCCTCGGTCAGCCCGCCCGGCACTATGCCGTGGCCCGGCAGGCGAATGGCGACGGCCAGGTATCCCCGCTCACGATACGCCTCGGCCAGGTGCCGCAGGCTGTAGGGCGCATCCGTCAGCCCGTGCAGGAACACTGCGACGCCGGCCGGCGGGCCGGCGGGCTCCAGCACGAAGGAACGGTTCCAGTCGCTCGCCAGATTAGCCGGATTCACCGGGCTGCCCTCGAACCAGCGATTGGTGGCGACGCGATCCGTGATGTCGAGCCGCTCCGTCACGGCGGCGCGCGTCGCCGCGAAGGCGGCATTCTCGGCGGCCATCCAACCTGTCCAGTCGCTGTGGTCGAGCGCGGCGACCGACAGCTCCGGCGGGACGAATTCGTGCCACGGGCCAAGCGGTGGGCCGCTCTGCACATCCCACACGCGCACGCCGACGAAAAGCAGCAGCAGCAGCACCACCGCCACCACGGCACGGCGCAGGCTGCGCGACAGGAAACCGATCATGACAACTCCGTGCAGACCTTGCGCCCTGCATCGCGCCGATGGAGGGTGGAGCGCAACCTGCAAAGCTCACCCTGCAACACGATGACCGGGCTCGAATGATCACTGACAGCGCCCTTCGCACCATGGCCGGTGTCTGCACCGCCATCCTCGTTGCCGCGGCGTTGTCGCTGGCGCAGTCGGTGCTCGCCCCCGTCGCTTTCGCGCTGTTCGTCATCGCGCTGGCCTGGCCGTTGCAGCGCGGGCTGGAGCCACGCCTCGGCGGGGCGGTCGCAATGATCGTCACGCTGCTCGTCAGCCTTACGGTGGTGGGGGTGATGGTGTTCCTCGCCTCCTGGGGCTTCGGGCGCGTCGGCGCCTGGGTGGTCGCCAATGGCGCGATGCTGCAGGAACTCTATCTGCGCAAACTGGAATGGGCGGCAGCGCAAGGGATCGAGATCGACCCCATCATCGCCGAACATTTCAACATGCGGTCGCTAGTCCGCCTCGCGCAGGAAGTGCTCTCGCAACTCCAGGGCCTGCTGACCTTCGTCGCCGTCACGCTGGTGTTCATGATCCTCGGCCTGCTCGAGACCGGCGCCGTGGCACGCAGCCTCGCGACCATGGGCAGCACCGCCGAGGCGATGCTCGGTGCGCTGTCAGAGACCTCGTCGAAGCTGCGCACTTACATGGCCGTGCGCACGGTGATGAGCGCCTTCACCGGCCTCGCCGTCTTTGCCTTCGCCTACGCGATGGGGCTCGAGCTCGCCGCCGAATGGGGCGTGATCGCCTTCGTCCTGAACTACATCCCCTTCATCGGCTCCTTCCTCGCCACCTTGTTCCCGACGGTCTTCGCCATCCTGCAATTCGGCTCCTGGCAGGCGGCGATCGCCGTCTTCGCCTGCCTGCAGGTGATCCAGTTCCTGTCGGGCAGCTACATCGAACCGCGGCTTGCCGGCGCGCGACTGGCCATCTCGCCTTTCATGGTGCTGGTGGCGGTGTTCCTCGGCGCCTTCCTCTGGGGCGTGCCGGGCGCCTTCATCGGCGTGCCGGCGCTGATCGCTGCGCTGACCATCTGTGAGCGCTTCGACGGCAGCCGCTGGGTCGCCACGTTGCTGTCGGGCAAGCAATGAACGGAGAGGCGGCCTTGACGAACAGGCTTTCGCGCCGCCGCGGCATCGGCGTGATGGCGCTGTTCATGGCTCTCCTCGCGCTGGTCGGCTGCGGCAACATCCATCGCCTCGACCCGCCGCCGCTCGCGGCGACGCAGGCACTGCCCATCGTCGGCATCGCCAATGCGCGCTTCTGGCCCGATGCGGAAACCGAACCGCTGCTGCGCGAGATTGTCCAGCTCAATCAGCGCCAAGCCGCGATCGCCGGTCCGCGTCAGGCACTGGCGGCGCGGAATTTCCTCGCTTTGTCCGGCGGCGGCGACAACGGTGCCTTCGGCGCCGGGCTGCTGGTGGGTTGGACCGCCTCCGGCCGGCGCCCCGCCTTCGATGTCGTCACCGGCATTTCCGCCGGCGCGCTGATCGCGCCCTTCGCCTTCCTCGGCCCCGCCTATGACGCGCAGCTGCGCGAGGTGTTCGCCGACGTCGCCCCGCATGACGTGATCCAAATGGGCAGCCTGGTACGCGCCGTGCTGTTCGGCGAGGCGCTGGCGGACACCTCGCCGCTCTATCGCCTGATCGCACGGCATGTGAACGAGGCGATGATGGCGGCCATCGCCGCCGAATACGGTCGCGGTCGGCTGCTGCTGATCGGCACCACCAATCTCGACCTCGGCCGGCCGGTGCTGTGGAACATCGGTGCCATCGCGGCGAGCGGCCACCCGCAGGCGCTGGAGCTGTTCCGCCGCATCCTGCTTGCTTCCGCCTCCATCCCCGGTGCCTTCCCGCCGGTGCTGGTCGATGTGGATCTCGATGGTCACGCCTATCAGGAAATGCATGTCGATGGCGGGGCGGCGCTGCAGATGTTCCTCTACCCGCCGACGCTCTCGCTGCGTCCCGTGACGCGCGGCCGGCCGGAGCGCGAGCGCACCGCCTGGGTAGTACGAAATGGGCGGCTCGATACGGAGTGGTCGTCGACCAATCGCTCGATCCTCGGCATCGCGTCGCGCTCGGCATCGACGCTGCTGCATTTCAGTGCTGTCAACGACATCACGCGCATCTACCTCACCACGCAGCGCGACGGGGTTAATTTCCGCCTCGCCTATATCGGCCCGGAGTTCCAGGCGCCGCGCTCGGAACCCTTCGAGACGGCCTTCATGCGCGCGCTGTTCGAGTACGGGTATCGGCAGGGGCTGGAGGGCAATCGCTGGGCGACGTCCCTGCGCCCGATCGCCTCGATCGAGCGCAACAACGGCGGGCCATAGCGACAGGCCCGCGACGTCCGCAGAACGTCGCGATCAGGACGCTATGCCAACGGCACGCGGCTTTGCATCATGCCGAGGTCGCGCATGCGGCCCGCGGGAGGCCGTCGAAAGCCTGGCAATCCGGAGGATTGCGCATTACGCGAACAGCATGCCTGCGGCACGTCACGCGTAGGCGTACCTGACGACGTCAAAAGTCGAATGCCGGCGATCGAAGAATTCGGCCGCTGGTATCAGGCGCCGCGCGGCATCACTCGAGCCGCAGCGCCGCGCGCATCTCTGCCGCCCCCGCCGGGTCGGACAGCGCCGCCAGCCGTCCGGCCGCCAGCATCGCCATGCGCTGCACCAGCGCGCGCCGGCGTGCCGCGGCCAGGCGGTGTTCGGGCGCTTCGCGGATCAGTGCCGCCTCGCGGTCATCGGCCACCACGAGGCCGACCTCGGCCGGCAGCAGGCCCTGCGGGAAGTCGAGGTCTACCGCGAAATACAGCTGGTCGCACCAGGCCCGGTAATCCCACCATTTCGCGTCGGTGAGGAAATCCCGCGCGCAGGATTTCACCTCGATGATGACGAACTCGCCGCCCGGCCGCAGCGCCAGGATGTCGGCGCGGCGGCCATCGGGCAGCGGCACCTGCTCGATCGGTGCCCAGCCGCGCAGCGCACAGAAGCGCGCCGCGGCGCGGGTGACGGAGAGGGTGCGGGTGGCGGCGTCCATGGCGCTCATGTTCGCTCTATGTTCCAAACCAGGCAAGGGCCCATGCATTTGCCGGGTGCGAACGCCGCCTTCGCGAAGCTGTTCTTCCGCCGCGTGCAGCCCGACCGCAAGGTGCCATCACCAACGGATGGAAACGACGAGATGGCAGTATCAGATCTGCGCCGCCGATTGCTGGCGAATGAGACGATCCTCTGCGGCGGCGTGTGGGACTCACTCTCGGCCATCATCGAGGAACGCGCCGGGCTCGATGCGGTGAAACTTGGCTCCTCGCAACTCGCCGCCTCGGTCGGCCTGCCGGATATCGGATTGCTCTCGGCCGCCGAGACACGTGACCGCATCTTCAGCATCACCGATCATATCGAGATCCCGCTGATGGCGGATTTCGAGAGCGGCTATGGCAGCGAGCGCGACATCGCCTCCGCCGTGCACTGGGCGCATGAATTCGAACGCGCCGGCGCCGCCGCCATCCATATCGACGATTACGGCGACGACAAATGCCCGTGGCTGCCGCCCTTCATCCCGTTGCTGATGAGCGCTGAAGGCATCGCCGACAAGATCAAGGCGATCTGCGACCGCCGGCGCAGCGAGGATTTCCTCGTCATGGCGCGCTCGGGCGCGACCTCCTCCATCGCCTGCGCTGACAAGGAGGCCGCCTTCGAGGAGAGCCTGCGTCGCTTCCACCTGTGGAAGGAGGCGGGGGCGGACATCATCTGGCCGCGCGTCTTCACGGAGGAACACTTGGCGCGCGCGCGGGCCGAACTGCCCGGCGTGCTGTCGCAATCCATTGCGGGCAAGAAGGCCCAGGGCCGCGTCGGCGCCGAAGGCCGCGCCGAGCCGTCCTACAACGCCTTTGAGTATACCGATCGCGGCTACAAATTGCTCACGGTCGGCGCGACCTTCCAGACCGTGATGATGCAGGCGCTCAGCACCGCCGCGCGCAAGTACCGCGAGAGTGGCGATTGCAACGCCTTCGCCGAGATGTCGATGCCGCAGCGATCCGCCGCCCGCGTCACACTGCCCGCATCGAGGCAGCCGAGGAACAGGCGCAGGGTGACCCAATCCGGCGGCGACGGCATGATCGAGGCAGCTACCGCACCAGCCCGCTCGGCTTCGGCGTGGCGCCGACATTGCCGGCCGACCGCCCGGCATCGACCGGCAACGTCACGCCGGTGATCCAGCGCGCCGCCGGCGAGGCGAGGAAGCAGGCCGCCTCCGCGACATCCCAGGCGGAGCCTTCAACCTTCAGCAATCCCGCCGTCGCGCGCTGCTCGCGCAACTCATCCGACATGCCGCGCGAGGCGACCATCGGCGTATAGACATAGCCGGGCGCGACTGCGTTCACGCGGATCAGGTCGCCGCCGTGATGCGCGGCCATGGCGCGCGTCATCTGCACGATGGCGCCCTTCGAGGTGGCGTAGAGCAGGCCCGGATGGCCGCCCTGCAAGCCGGCGATGGAAGCCATGTTGACGATTGCGCCGGCACCCTGCTTGCGCATTTCCGGCACCGCGTAGCGCGCCATCAGCACCATGGATTTCACGTTCACGGCCATGCCGTGGTCCCAGGCATCGAGGTCGAGCACGGTCGCATCGCCCGGCGGGCCGCTGAGGCCGACATTGTTGATGAGAATGTCCACCCGGCCCCACAACCGGACCGCCTCGGCCACCGCGGCCGCGCAATCGGCGGGCTTCGAGACGTCGCACACCGCCGAGGCACTGGTGCCGCCCTCGGCATGGATCATGTCGCCGGTGCCCTTGAGCCAGCCCAGCTCGACATCGAGCAGCAGCACCTTCGCCCCGCGCCGCGCCAGCAGCGTGGCGATGGCGCGGCCATTGCCGACCGTGGTGGTGCCGGTGCCCGGGTCGCGCGACCCGGCGCCGGTAACGATGGCGACGCGGCCATCGAAACGCGTGTTGTCCTGCATGCCTGGTTTCCTCCGTTGCCGGCAAGCCTGCACCCGTACGGCACGGCTGCAAAGCTTGCGGGTCCCGGGCGGCAAGCCCACCTGCCCTGCATGATCCGCCGCGCCATCCTCACCCTCGCCCTGCTCGCCACGCCCGCATTGGCGCAGGACGCGCCGATCGTCTCGGAGCGCGCGACCTTTCGCGTCACGACGTTCGCGACCGGGCTCGAACACCCCTGGGGTGCGGCCTTCCTCCCGGACGGGTCGATGCTGGTTACCGAACGGCCCGGCCGGCTGCGCCGCGTGACACCCGATGGACGCGTCTCCGCCCCGCTCGCCGGCGTGCCGCCCGTCGAGGCCGCCAGTCAGGGCGGGCTGCTCGACATCGCCCTGGCGCCGGATTTCGTCCGCACGCGGGAGGTGTTTCTCTGCCAGGCGGCGGCAGTGCCGGGCGGCGCGCTGACGCGCCTGGTCACCGCGCGGCTCTCCCCCACCAACGATGCGCTGACCGGGTTGCGCCGGTTGCTCGACGCCACGCCGGCGCAGGAATCGGGCCGACAGCATTACGGCTGCCGCATCGCCTTCGGCCGCGACGGGCACCTGTATCTCTCGACCGGCGAGCGCAATGAGCGCGCCCGCGCCCAGCGGCTCGACGATCTGGCCGGCAAGGTCATCCGTCTGACGCGCGACGGCCGCATGCCGGACGACAACCCCTTCGTCGGCCGCACCGATGCGCGCGGCGAGATCTGGTCCTATGGCCATCGCCACCCACAGGGCCTCGCCGTGAACCCCTGGACTGGCAGTCTGTGGGAAGCCGAGTTCGGGCCGCGCGGCGGGGACGAGGTCAACGTCATCCGCCGCGGCGGCAATTACGGCTGGCCGGTGGTCAGCTTCGGGCGCGAATACTGGGGGCCGCGCATTTCACGTGAGACCTCGGCCCCCGGCATCGAGGACCCGATCCATGTGTGGGTGCCCTCGGTCAGCCCCTCCGGCATCGCCTTCTATGACGGAGCAGCGTTTCCGGGGTGGCAGCGCAGCCTGTTCGTCGCGGCGCTGAACACGCCCGGGTTGGTACGGTTGTCCACCGAGGGCGACCGCGTCACCGGGGAGGAGCGGCTGCTGTGGGGCAAGACGCGCCTCCGTAACGTGGTAGTGGGGGCGGATGGGCGAGTGTTCCTGCTGACGGATGCGCCGGATGGGGCGATCCTGCGGTTGGATCCGGTGTGAGGGGCGTTGCGCCCATGTGGCCGACGATGGTGGTGACCCGTGGCAGAACCGGAGAGGGTTTTGCCCCCTCCGGACCTCCCCCACCAAAGGCCTAAGGGCCTCTGGACACCTCGAATTGGTACCGGGCCTGCGGGTTCGCCATGCGGGAAATTGACCTAAGCTGCGGATTTTGCACGTTTTAAGGTTCTGGTATTTTAAGCTTTTATGACCCTTGCGCATGGATGCGCCGATCCCTTGATCTGAAGATCAAAACAGGAACATTTCCCCAGATCCAGTGCTGTCCCTGCCCAGGGCGGAGAAATGGTGTCCAGAGGCCTCGGGCCTTTGGCGGGGTGGTTTGGAGCGGCGGCGCCCCTCCAATCTCGCGGTCACGGCAGGTTCAGCATCACCCGATGCGTCGCGCTGGCCGTGCCTTGCGGCAACCGCACCCGCAGCTTCGCCGCCAGCAGATGCACGCCCGGGTGCCCCTTTGCCTCGGGCAATTCGGCGGTCCCTTCGGCGAGCGGCCCATCCTCCCCACACAGCCCTTGCAGCCAAGTGTTCAGCGCGCGGGCTGCCGCGGCCGCACCGTGGCCGCGATGCAGCTCATGCGCGCCGCGCAGGGCGAGCGCCTGCAGGATGCGTCCGGTCCCCAACACCCAGGGCAGACGCACTGCCAGCGCCGCGTCGGCCGTCGCCGCCGGGGCGTGGAAGCGGGGCGCCTTGTGGAGGCTTGGCGCAAGCAGGACCGCGGCGCGGTCGGGCCCGCGCGGGACCAGCAGCGTCAGGCCGGCGGTGGCCAGGGCGATCTCCTGACCGTCTGCCGGGTCGGCTTCGGTGGGGATGCTGCCGGCGGGCGGCAGGCCGGGCTCGGTACCATGCTCGCGGCCCTCGATGCCGGCGGCCCAGCCGTCGCGGTGGAAGGCGGCCACGGCGCGGGCGGCGAGCACCCAGCCGCCGCCCGTCCAACGCGGGGCGCCCTGCCCGCCGCGCGCCAGCACGCGGGGGCCGGCGAGGCAGAGGAAGCGCGCCTCCTCGCTGTCGCGAAGGGCGCGCCAGGCGACGTGGCGGGGGCCTTCGAACAGCCGCGAAGGGTCGCGCCGGGCAGGCAGTTCGGGCCAGCCGTCGAGGTCGAGCAGCATGGGGGCGATATGGGCGACCACGGGGACGAAGGCGCCGGCGCCGGCGGCGGCAAGGCCGCGCAGGGCCAGCACATCCTCGGGGCCGGCGTCGAATTCGGCATCCATCAGCAACAGGCCGAAGGGCTCGCCGGCGCCGAGGCCTTCGTCCCACAGCTGGGCGGCGAGTTCGCTGTCGGCGGGGTCCTGCACGGCGCGCAGGTCGCGCGCCACCTCGCGCTTGGTCAGCGGCATCAGCTTCACCACCACCGGGGCGTCGTCGGGGGCCTCGACCAGGCGGTGCAGGGAGCGCCAGGCGGCCTCCAGCGCGACGAAGCGCGGGTGGTTGGTGATCGCCGCCTGCATCAGGGCGATCATCGCCTCGACCTTGGCGAGCGCGCGGTCCTGCGACCCGCCGGCAGCGGTGACGGTGGGGCGGGCCGCTTCGGTCGCGGCGAATATCGCGGCGAGCGGGTCCTCGGCGTCATCCGGCGTGTCGGGCATCAGGACCTCCGCGATGGCCAGTGTCCCGCGCACGACATCCTCGGGAGGTCGGGCGCGCGCCACTGGCAGGTGGGTGGCGGCCTGACGCGGCGAGGCGCATCGGCAGCACACTGGGGGCAGGGTAGCGCCGGGCGCGGGGCCTGTCCCGCCATGGCTTGACGCGGCGGCGCATGCTGCGCTGCATGGTGGGCTTGCGCCCTGACCTTGCCCTCCTCCCCCTCCTTGCCGCCGCCGGCTTCGCCGCCGGGGGCGGCATGCGGTTGATGGACCCGCTGCTGCCGTTGCTCGCCGCCGATTTCGGCGTGGGCGTGGCGGCGGTGGCGCCGGTGGTGGCCGGCTTCACCCTGGCCTATGGCGCCGGGCAGCTGGTGACAGGGCCGCTCGGCGACCGCTTCGGCAAGCTGCGCGTCGCGGCGCTGGCGCTGCTGTTGTACGGCATCGGGCTGGCGGTCTCGACGCTGGCCTGGGACCTCGGCTCGATGGTGGTGCTACGCACGGCGACCGGGCTGGTGGCAGGGGCGGTGATCCCGCTCGCCATCGCCTGGATCGGTGATGCGGTGCCCTATGAAGACCGCCAGGCGACGATCGGGCGGTTCCTGACCGGCATGGTCATGGCGCAGCTGCTGGTCGGGCCGGCCTCGGGGATGGTGGCGGAGTTCGCCGGCTGGCGGGCGTCGTTCCTGATGCTCGCGGTGCTGGCGCTGGTGGTGGGCGGGCTGATGGCGCGGCGGCTCGGGCCGGCGATGCTGGAAGGGGCGAGCGGGCAGGCGCGCGGCTTCGGCTTCGACCAGTACCGGCGGATCTTGCGCGCCCCGGCCGGCCGGCGGCTGCTGGGGGCGGCGGCGGTCGATGGCGCGGCGCTGTTCGGCGGCGCCTTCCCGTTCACCGGCGCCTATCTGATCGAGCATTTCGGCCTGTCGCCCGGCGAAGCCGGGCTGGTGGTGGCGGGCTTCGGCCTCGGCGCCTTCATCTACACCAGGCTGGCCAAGCGGCTGATCGCGCGGCTGGGCGAGCAGCGGCTGGTCGGCGCCGGCGGCGCGATGCTGGCGCTCGCCTTGGCCGGGGTGGGCGTGGCGCCGAGCTGGTGGGTGGTGGCGATGTTGCAGGTGCCCTGCGGCATGGCCTTCTACATGTTCCACGGCGTGTTGCAGGCGCGCGCGACGGAAGCCCTGCCGGAGGCGCGGGCAACCGCGGTCTCGGCCTTCGCAATGGCGCTGTTCCTGGGGCAGAGCCTCGGCGCGCTGGTGTTCGGCGTGGTGCTGCACGCGGCGGGGTATGGCGCGGTGTTCGTGGGTGCGGCCGTGGTCACTGCGGCACTGGCGGCCTGGGTGGCGATGACGCCGGCGCGGTAGGGCCCTGCGCGCGACCGTAGCCGGCGTTGCAGCGTACGGCGTGGACGAGCAGGCCGCTGACAACAAGCGCCGGTGGCCTGGGGACGACCCCGCAGGTGCCCGAAACCGGGCCGCTCACTGCACTTCGACCGCCGGTGTCAGCCGGCCGCGTCCTCCGCCTCGTCCTCGACCATCGAGGCGATCAGCTGGTCGGTTGTGATCAGCAGAATGCGGCGGGCATCGAGGATCTGCGGCGCCTGATGCTGCAACGTCTCCCACCGCGCCTCTACCGCATCGAGGGCAGCGTCGAGGTCGGCGAAGGTTTCCATCTCGGGGGCGGCGCCGGCGGCGCGCCAGCGCAGATGGACAGGGCCTTGGGTCGTCATGGGGCGGCACCTCGGGGATCGGGGTTGAGGCTGTGCCGGCGGCGGCCGGCGGGTGCTGCACATAGGCGGGAAGCGGGCGGCTTGGCCAGGGGTGGCACCTCGCCGGCCGGCGCGCGGCACGGTAAGCAGGCGAAGCCATGCATGGCAGGAGGAAGCGAAGAATGACTCAGCAGCGCAGGACGGCCCTGATCACCGGGGCGGGGCGGAATATCGGGCGCGCGGTGGCGCTCGGCCTGGCCGAGGATGGGTTCAATGTGGTGCTGAACGGGTCGTCCGACCGGGTGGCCTGCGATGGCGTGGCCGAGGCGGCGCGCAGCTTCGGCGTCGAGGCGATGGTGGTGATGGGCGATGTCGGGAGTGCGGCCGAATGCGCGCGCATCGCCGGGGAGGCGATTAGGCGTTTCGGGGCGGTCGATGTGCTGGTGAACAATGCCGCGCTGCGGCCGGCCAAGCCGTTCCTGGAGATGGCGGAGGATGAGTGGCGGCGCGTGATCGCGGTGGACATGGATGCCGCGGTGTGGCTGTCGCGCGCCTGCCTGCCGGGGATGCTGGCGCGGGGCTGGGGGCGGATCGTCAACTTCACCGGCATGAATGCGATGCATGGATATGCCGGGCGGGCGCCGGTGAGCGTGGCCAAGCATGGCGTCTGGGGCCTGACCAAGGCGCTGGGCAAGGAATTCGGGCTGAAGGGCATCACGGTGAATGCGATCTCGCCGGGGCCGATCGCTGCCGATGAGCAGCGCACGGAGGCCGCGGACATCGCTTATCGCGCCTCAGCGGTGGCGAAGGTGCCGGTTGGGCGCGAGGGCACGCCGGCCGAGGTTGCCGCGGTGGCGCGGATGCTGGTGTCGGATGGCGGCGCCTATGTGAATGGGCAGATGCTGCAGGTGAACGGCGGCGCCCAGACCTGATACGAGCGGCACGAGGTTCTGACGCGTGCCGAGGGCGCGGATGTGGCCCGCCGGCAATCCGGCGAAAGCCAGGCAAATCGGCGGTTTGCGCGTCGCGCGGAAGGCGTGCCGCTGGCACGACGCGTCCAGAGCCGCTTTCGCGAGCATCTCCACCCGATCAGGCGATTCCACCGGATCGGGATCTGCCCTAGGGGCCCGTTCAGCCGGATACCAGCGGTCGAAGCATGCAGCCGTTGGCATGAGCCCTGGCGGCGCCTCGTCGATTTCGGAGAAATCGCGCGAAGGTCCAGGAAACTGAGTTTCCTGGCGGGGTGCTCGAGGGGCGGCGCCCCTCGTCGGCCCGACCCGTCGGATGTAGCGCCGGCCCTTGTTGCCAGTGACGAGCCTGCCCGCGACCGTCGCCGGACATCCGGCGGACGTCGCCGGCGGGACGGCTACGCTGCCGCCCCGAGTTCCTCAGGACTCACCTCGCGCTCGCTCACCGCGGCCTGGCTGATCAGCAGGTCGACCACCTTTTCCTCGAGCAAGGGTGCGCGGAGGGCCTCCAGCGCGCGGTCATTGCCGCGATAGAAGTCGAGCACCTGGCGTTCCTGCCCCGGATAGCGCGCGGCGTCCTGGCGGATGGCCTGGGCCATCTCCTCCTCCGTCACCCGCAGGTCGTGGACACGGGCGATTTCCGCGATCAGCAGGCGCAGGCGGACCCGGCGCTCGGCCAGGGCGCGGTATTCGACGTGCAGGGCGGCCTCCTCCCTGACGGCATCGGCCGCGTCGGCACGCCCGGCGCTCCGCTCGGCCCGCACACGTTCCCAGATCTGGGTGAGTTCCGCCACGCGCAGGCATTCCGGCACCGGGAAATCTGCGCTCGCGGCGACAGCCCCGAGCAGCGCCGCCTTCAGGCGCAGGCGGGCGCGCTGGTCGTATTCGCGGCGCAGGGAGCGCAGCACGGTGGCTTCCAGCGCCGCGACGTCGGCGAGGCCGACCGCGCGCGCCAGCGTATCATCCTGGGCGAGCGGCCGGCGCCGACGCAGCGCCGTGGCGGTGACGAGGTAGCGCGCGCGCTGGCCGGCCAGTTCGGTCACCGCATGGTTGGCGGGCAGCAATGCCTCGACCACGCGCGTCTCGCCCGGCGCGAGGCCTTCGAGCTGCGCCGAGAAACCGGGCGCGACGTCGGGGCCGCCGATCTCGATCGCCTGGCCCGCCAGGCTGCCGCCCCCGAACAGCAGGGCGGCGGGTTCCTCGGCGCCGGGGAAAACGCGCGCGGGGCCGATGCGCAGGGTGAGGTCGACCTCCTGGCCCGGCTTGAAGCCGATCTCGAGCACCGGGCGGGCATGGGCGAGGGTCGGGTTGTCGGTGGTCGGGACGGTCAGGCGCATCTCCTCGGCGCCGAGCTTGGCGGGTTGGCGCAGGCTGCGTAGGAAGGCCGCCTCGGAGCGTTCGTTGAAGCCGAGCCGGACCTCGCTGCCGGCCGGCAGGGCGCCGGCGAGGATGCGCGCGCGCATGCATAGCGTCAGCACTTGTCCGGCCGTGGCCTTGAGCCCGTTCGGCCTGGCCGCGAAGACGCGCAGGAAAGCCCCGGCGCGGGTCGTGCCGCGCAGCGCGAGGTCGAGGCAGGGCAGCCCGCCGTCGAGGCCGGTGGCAGTGATCTCCTGTTCCAGCCCGGGGGAGAGGTCGATCGACCAATCCGTCGGCGGCAGGCCGGGAATGCCGGCGCGCGCCCCCCGGCCGGCGCCGTTGCTGAGCAAGTCGACGGGCAGTCCGCCTTCGAGGTCGCAGACCAGGATGTCGCCAGGTGCCGCCGGCCGGGGTGGGACATCCTCCGTCGTGCCGTGCCGGTCGGCGAGGCGGGCGAGGGCCTGGCGCAGATGCGTCTCGGTCGGCTGTGCGCGCAGCCGCTCGACCCGGATGCCGGTGACGTCGGGCAGCGGCACGTCGGGCAGTTCCTCGAGCGCGACATTGATCGTGAGGTCACGGCCCTCGATGAAGGTGCCGACGACGATCCTCGGCTCCTGCGCCGGCCGCAGCGCATGGTCGGCGAGCAATTGCCGCACCGCGGTGGCGACTTCCTGTTCCACCACCTCACCCAGCACCGAGGTGCCGAAGCGCTGCATGACGGCGGGAAACGGAGCCTCCCCGCGGCGAAAGCCGGAGATCGGCACGGACCGGGCGATCTCGGCCACCCGCTGGTCGCGCAGCGCGGCGATATGGGCCGCCGGCAGGGTGATGACGTAGGCGCGCTTCAGGGCATCATGGACGGTCTCGGTGACCTGCATCGGGCGGTATCCGTCGAGGTGCTTCAGGTGGCCGACCGGACCCGGCGGCCCGGTCGACGGCCTCGTCCGGTGTAGCGGAGGCCCTGTCGAGTTCCAAGGCGGCGGGATGATCGCGTCGCCCGCGCGCGCCTGCGTCAGGGACCTGGAGCATGCTGCGTTCACGCCGCCTGCTCCCGGCGATCCTGGACGACCACCTCAACGCCGCCGGTTGGCTCCGTCCGACGGCGATCTGCCCCTGAGTGGATCGCGCGTGACTGGAGCCATGCCAACGTCGCTGTTTGACGACCGAGGAGGAAAGGTTGGAGGGGCGCCGCCCCTCCAAGCCACCCCGCCAAAGTGCAGTGCACTTTGGAATGCCGTCTTTTGGCGCTGGGCGTGAAGCGCATGCGGTGGCCGCAGCGAGCGCTTCGTGCGCAAGGGTGGGTCTCGGTACCGCTGCTGACCGTGGCGCAGAGCACCAGGTCGAGGTTTCCAAAGGCCTTGGAGCAGATCGCGCCTGACTGGAATCAGTCAGGCGCGTGACGATGCTCTATCAAACAGAAGGTTCGAGCGATTTGCGTGAGCGCAGTCGAACGCAATCCGCTCTGGGGCTCAGAGACCGTTTGAAAGGCCCAGCACCGGCCCGCACCCCCACCCGGCCACCCATTCCAGAATACTGGCGTGGGTGGCCGGGTGGGGGTGCGGGCCGGTGCCGGACCTCAAAATGCGCCTCCTGGCGCATTTTCAAACGGTCTCTCAGGTGGGGAGAACGCGAAAGGGGCGACGCCCCTCTCGGTCCCACCGGTCAAGGTCAAGGGCCGCTGGTATGGCCCACCCGCCGCCGATGCGCGCGCTCGCCGCCCCATCCGGCGCGCTGGATGCGTCGGCGCACGATGTCCACCTGCAGCCCCGGCGCAGGCCCGACCATGCCGACCAGCTCAGTGAAGCGCGCCGCCGGCAAGCAGACGCCGCCGATGCTGCCGCCGGCCCGGCCATCCGCGCCATGCAGCAGCAGCGGCGCGCCACCCTCCACCGCTTCAAGAAGCAGCGCCGAAGCCCCCAGCGCCTCGCGCAGCGGCTTGTCCAGCGCGGCCACGCCGCTGGCGAGCACATCCGTGCCGGACAAATCCACCAGGGCGACGACGCGATAGGTGCCGGGCAGCATCGCGCCACCCAGCCGCCCAGGCGTCGCCTCCGCATTGCCGAGCGCCTGGGACAGCGCGGCCGGCGGCGCCCAGGGTGCCGCGATCGGGCCGAATAGCACGGCATCGCCACGTTCGAGCCGCAGGCCTGGCCGGTCATCGCCGCGCGCGAGCTCGACCACCAGCCGCAGCGGCGCGCCGGACTGCGTGCCACCGCCACGCGCCGCACGCAGCGACCGCCAGGCGAGGAGCACCAGTACGACCGCCCCCAGCAGGAACAGGATGGACAGGATCATGGCGCGGCCGCCGGGGGCTTGCCGCCCGTCGTCTGCGGCGGCGGCGTGGCTGGCGCGGTGCGCCGGCGCTCCGCCGCCTCGATCAGGCCGGTGGCAGCGGGGTTGGGCCGCGCGTCGGCCGTTGGTGCCCAATAGCGCGGCGAGAGTGGCGCGGCCGGCGGCAGACTGGCCGCGCGAGCGGCGGCCTCGACGAAGGCACGGTCGGTCGCCGCGCCGTTCCACCGCGCCACGGCGAACAGCATGCCGCCGAACAGCATCAGCACGGCGGCGCCCAACAGACAGAGCCGGGCACGCAGGACCAGCGGGTTCATGCCGCACCACCCGCTGGCGGGGCGAGCCTCAACACCGCCGCGTCCGCCGCCGCGATGGCGGCCGTCCCGCCCGTGGCGAGCCCGGCCACGAGGCCCGGCAGTTCCCGCGCCAGCGCCGCCCGCGCGGTGCTCTCGGCAGGGCCGTTCGAGAAGGCGATGACGGCGCGGAACAACCGGCCCGCGGCGGCCTTCTCGGCGGCCGGCATCGCCGCTCCGGCACGGACGAGTTCGCCGAGCAACGCCGGCACCGCCGCCACCTGCAAGGCGCTGCGCGCCGCCTCGGGCAGCGCGGCGGCCGGGGTCGGCTTCGGGTCCTGCTTCGCCGCGCCACCATTCAGCAGCCAGGCATCGAGCCGCTGGCCGGGCCCGCCGCCGAACATCGCGGCGAGCCCGCCGGCCAGCGGCGGCAGCACCACGAAGCCGAGCCAGAACACCGCGCCATGGGGCAGCAGCAGCAGTCCCACCAGCAGATAGGCGATGCCGGCACCGAACAGCGCGAGGACGACGCGCCGCTGGAAATTCGTCAGCAGCGTCTCGTGTGGCTGCGCCGCGCGCAGCGTAGCCCGGGTGCGCTGGACGGCATCGGTGGCCTTCATCGCTCAGCCCCCCGACGAATAGCTGCGGCCGGTCGACCCAAAGCCGGCGCGGGTGACGACCGAGGTCGGCCGTGAAATGCTGGTACCGCCCTGCCGAGCGCTGGTGCCGCCGTCATAGGTGGCCATGCGGTTGGCCGGCGCGAGCGAGCGGGTGCCGCTGTCCCAGGCGCGCAGCGGGCCGGTGCCGGTGGCCGGGCGATAGGCGGCGGTGGGCTGGCGGTCCGCCGTCCAGGTCCAGCCCTGGTAGCGCGGGCCGATGCCGCCGCCATAGCGGCCATACCAGAAGGAATTGTAGCCGCCCCACCAGGTGCGCGGCGTCGTGCTGCTGCTCCCGCTGGTCGGCGGGTTGGCGGCTGCGACGGCCAGCGCGGCCGGCGGCAGCTCGACCTCCTGGCATTGCGACCAGCTGGCGCGACAGCTCTCCTGCGTCCCGAAGCGCGTCGGCAGCGGCAGGTCGAGGCGTTCGCAGGACCGCCATTCAGCGTCGCAACTCGCCTGGTCCGGATAGACCGGCGCGAGGCGGTAATAGGCGAGGCTGACATTGAGCGGCGTGCGTGCATTGGCGGTGTAGTCGAGCGTCGTCACCGCGCGCGGCGGCGGCTGTGTGGCAACGGGGTTGGCGGCAAGCTTGGTCGGCTCGGGCAGCGCCCAGCTCTGGCCGTCGCGGTCGCGGATGGCCGGTTCCACCGCGCCCGTGCCGCCCGGCACGCGCACCCAGCCGACCAGCGTGGGCCGCCAACCCGGGCCGGTGGCGGCGAGTGTTTCGCCCTCGCAGGCGCCGCGGCCGAACAGGGTTTCGCAGGCGGCGACGGTGGCGAAGCGCGGGCGCGTCTCGGTCTGTTCGCGCGCCAGGACGTCCTCCAGCCGGTCGCAATTGGCCGGGTCGTCACCGAGGCGCCGATGTGCCGCGCGGCAGGCGTCCAGCCGGGATTCCGTGCGGTCCGGCAGGTCGGCCGGCGTGTCGTCGCAGCCCACCACGCCGAGGCCCAGCGTCACCAGCGCGGCGGCGCGGATGGTGCGGGAACGGCGGCGGGGGGGGCGCACGGGCTGCGTCATCGCGGTGCGTCAGCCCGACATGACGGCGTTGTTCAGGATGCCGGCGCCGACCTGCATAAAGGCAACGAAGACGGCGGCGCCGCCGAGCTGGTCAGCGTCGATCTCCTGCTTCAGCCGGCCGGCCAGCAGTGTCGTCAGGATCAGGTGGACGACAAGCTGCACGGCGACCGCGACGATGCACCAGATGATCTGGTCGAGCGGGCCGGCGGCGGTGCGCGCGACGGCGGCGATCGGCAGCACCATGCCGAGCGCCTTGCCGCCAAAGGCCAGGGCGCAGGGCAGGTTGCCGGCGCGCAGCAGCGTCAGTTCCGAGATCGGCGTGATCAGCGA
Source organism: Neoroseomonas lacus (assembly GCF_014644535.1). Lineage (GTDB taxonomy): Bacteria > Pseudomonadota > Alphaproteobacteria > Acetobacterales > Acetobacteraceae > Neoroseomonas > Neoroseomonas lacus. The sequence continues at coordinate 115,844 of NZ_BMKW01000016.1, read as the reverse complement.
GACGATGACGAGCCCGCCCACCCAGAACACCGCGCCGAGCGAGAAGGCGACGAGGAAGCTGAGGAGGGTGGCGGGAAACAAATGCAGGATCTCGGCGGCGGACATGCGGGGCGTCCCTTCTTGGCGCGCGTCAGCCGCGCAGGATATGCGGCACGAAGCGCGCGGCGGGCCCGGTGACGGGGCCGAGCGATTCACGGAAGGCGATGCCGGCGGGTTCGCCACCGATCATCCAGACGGAGAGGTTGGCGTGGACCTCGCCGGAGCCGGCACGCAGCACCGGCAGCGGGCAATGCGCCTGGTAGAGCAGTGGGCCCATCTCATTCTCCGGCACCTCGCCGGGCGTCTGGCCGGGCAGGTAGACATGTTCGCCATCCCAGCCGCGCCGCGGCTTGGCGACGAAAGCGCCGGTGGCGGAGCGTTCGAGGAAAGTCGGCAGCAGGTTCGGCGCCCCTGGTTCCATGTGCCACAGCAGGGCCATCATGGTCTTGTCGGCGACGAGGCGCGTCCAGGCGCCGGGCAGGATGCGCGTGCGGCTTTGGGGGAGCGCCTCGACATTCGGCTCATCCTCCATCCAGTCCCAGGGGTAGATCTTCACCATCGCTTGCAGCGGTTCGTCGGCCTCGTCGGTGAAGCATTTCGCGTCGAGATCCCAGCCGACCTGTTCCATGCTGCAGATGCCGGGGCGCAGGCCGGCGTTGCGGGCGATCTCGGCGATGAATTCGGCGTCGAAGCGCTCGCCGGTATCGGCGGGGCTGCCATTGACCAGCGTCTCCCCGCCACAGGCGATGACGAAGCGCGTCGGCAGGGCGGCAAGGGGCAGATGCGCCGTGAGCTTTTCGAAGATCAGGTTCTCCTGGCTGTCGGAACCTGTGCCGGAGGCGGCCTGCCAGGACTCGAACCATTCCCACTGAACGTAGGCTGCCTCGGCCAGGCCGAAAGGAGAATCGGCCTCGTAGTCGAGCAACATCGGCGTGCCGTCTGGCGTGAAGGAGAAGTCCATCCGGCCGTAGAGGGGCGAATCCTTGGCGCGCCAGGACTTGGTGATGGTCTCGCGCATCGCCGGGTTGTGGATGCCGAAATAGTTGTAGTCGCCGCTGGCGACCAAGGCCTCGACCGCGGCGTAGCAGCGCTTCTGGATGCCGGTCGCGGCCTCGTAGACGCGGTCGACCAGCGCCGCGTCGATCAGGTAGGCCGCGTCGGTCACCCACCAGGGTTGGCCGTCCGGGCCGGGAGCGAGCATGCCGAGGTCGCGCAGCCGGGCGATGGCGTCGGCGGGCGTGGTGACGGGGATGCGTTGGAAGGGCATCGGCGCCTAGAGCGGATGGCGTTCGGAGGGCATCATCCGAACGGGTGACGACGCTCGCCGACGCATGGCTGGAACAGGTGGCGTGAACGCAGGTGTTTGCGGCATGCGCTACAGCACGACATGGGGCACGAAGCGGTCCTCGAGCGTCGTCACCAGTTCTTCTCCCTCCCGGATGCCGAGCCCACAGGGCTCATCGCCGACGATCCACACGCCCATGACCGGGAAGGCGTCACCCTGCGGTGTCGCGTGCCCCGGCAGCGGCGCCCATTTTTGCCAGATCGTAGGGGATGAAGGCAAACCTTCGGCGATCTCGGTCGAGGGGTCGTTCGCCACGCCTTCCACGCGCATGCCGTGTCCTTCCAGGCCAAGGGCCGGCTTGCCGATCGCCGGGCCGTCGATCGCCGCGCGGTCGAGCGAGGCCGGCAGCAGCAGAGGATGACCGGGAAACATCTCCCACAATGTGACTAGGATCGCTTTGTTGGCGTGCAGCATGCGTCGCGCCGGCTCGATCCAGCGGGTGCCGCCGAGCGGCAGCAGGCGGCCGCCTTCCTCGGCATCGAGCCAGTCCCAGGGGTAGAGCTTGAAGCAAGCGGCGAGCGGGGTGCCGTCGGGCGTGACGAAGCCGGTCTCGGCCTGCCAGGAGATGTCCTCGACCGGGATGAAGGCGGCCGCGTGGCCGGCGGCGCGCGCGGTGGCCATCAGGTAGGCGACCTGGGCAACTTCATCCGTGCGTTCGTGTTCGGCGGCGAAGTGAATGTGCGGCGGCAGGCCGAGCCGCGGCCAGCGCGCGACGAGGGCATCGTCGATGGCGTTCCACTGGTCGGTGCCGGGGCGCGTCGTCGGACCCGGCGGCGTTTCCTCGAACCAGGCGAGTTGCACCACGGCGGCTTCGAGCAAAGCGGCGGGCGTCTCGGCGTTGAATTCGAACAGCTTGATGCTGCCATCGGGGGCGAGGCGGAAATCGAAGCGGCCGTAGAGGGAGGGTTCGCGCGCCTGGTACGAGGCCTCGACCAGCGCGGCGAGGCGGTCGGTGAAGCCGAAGGCGCGGTAGTCGCCGCGATGGACGACGCGGTCCACGGCTTCGGCGATCATGGCGTTGGCCTCGCGCGCGGCCGTGTCGAGGGCGTCGATCGCCTCGGGGGTCAGGGCGTAGCAGGCGTCGCGCGCCCAGTATTCGCGCTCGTCGGGGGAATGGAAGCCGAAGCCGAGCGCCTCGGCGCGACGCGGGAAGGCGTCGTCGCGGCGAAGCAGGTGGCGGGCGATGGCGGGGTTGGACGCAGGCATCGCCGCCGAGTGTAGGGCGGGACGGGCGGCGGCCGAAGACGGGAATCGGACCGCCGCGCCGCGCGGGTTCAGCGCCGGATGAAGACCTGGGTGAGGTCCTGGTACCAGCTCTTGGCCTGGGCGAAGCCCTGCACTTCGGGCCGTAGGGCGCGCGGGTTCACGTCATGCACCACCCACAGCCAATAGGCGTTGTCGACGACATGCTCGTGGATACGGGCGACGATCGCGTCGCGCTCGGCGGTGTCGAAGGTGGTCGAGGCCTGGTCGAGCATTGCCTGCAATGACGGGTCGCAGACGCCGGCCTAGTTCAGGCCGCGCGGCGGTGCGGCGTCGCAGCTGAAATGGCGCTGGAAGGCATCGAAGGGGGTGGATGTCCCCATGCTGTTGTTCAGCGCGTGCAGGCTGCGCGCGGTCGCATCCAGCGGCCCGCGGCTGCGTTGCTGGCGCAGCGCGTTCCATTCCACCACCTCGAAGGTCAGGTCGACGCCGACTTCGCGCAGGTTCTGCTGGACGAATTCGTTCATCGGCAGCGGCTGCATCTGGCCCGAGCCGGAGGCCGAGATCATGAAGCGGATGCGCAGCGGGTTGGACGGGCCGTAGCCGGCCTCGGCGAGCAGGCGTCGCGCCTCGGCCGGGTCGTAGCGGATCCTGAAGGTCGGGTGGCCGAACCAGGGGCTGTCGGGCAGCACCATGCCCTGCGCCGGTTCCGCCATGCCGCCGAGCAGCACCACCAGTTCCTCGCGGTTGATGGCGAGGTTCAGCGCCCGGCGGACGCGCACATCGGAAAGCGGCGTGTTGTCGCCGGACAGGCGCAAGATATAGGGCCAGATATGCGGGTAGGGATTGGTCTTGATGACCATGCCGGCGGAGCGCAGGCGGCGGACGGCATCGGGCGGCGGTGCCTCGATGAAATTCACCTGGCCGGTGAGCAGCGCGGCGACGCGGATATTGCCGTCAGGGATCGGCAGCAGCATCAGGCGGTCGAGCTTGGGCCGCCGCGCGACGTCCCAGTATTCGGTGTTGGGCAGCAGCACGGCGCGCTGGCGGGGGACGATCTCCTGCGCGCGGAAGGGGCCGGTGCCGGAGGGCTGCAGGCTGAAGGCCTCCCAGCCGCCGAGCTTGCGCCATTGCGCCGGGCTCGAGATGTGCATGAAGACGACTTGGTCGAGCATGGAGGCATCGGGCGCGTCGCCGCCGATCGCCACTTTGAAGTCGTTGATGCGGCGCCAGGTCTTGATGCCGGGGATGCGGAAGCCGAGCGTCAGGGATTGCTGCGGGTCATACTGCGGCGCGTCGCGCTTGAGCAGCTTCTCGAGGTTCCAGATCACCGCGTCGGCGTCGAAGGTCGAGCCGTCATGGAAGCGCACGCCGCGGCGCAGTTCGAAGATCCATTCCTTCGGGTTCTCGGGATTCGGGTAGTAGCGCTCGGCGAGGGCGGGGACGATGTCGGGGATCGTCCGTTCCTGGTCGAGATTCCAGTAGACCAGCGAATCATAGAGGGTGAAGCCCATCCAGCGGATGCCCTCGCCGCCCTGGTCGGGAGCGCCGCGCGCGGTCGGGATGTCGCTCAGCGTCATGCCGATGCGCAGTTCGCCGCCCGAGGCCGCCTGTGCCAGGGCGGGCGACGAGAAGGCGCCACCCACTATCGCGGCACCGAGGGCGAGGCTGTCGCGTCGCGTGAATTCCGTCATGGCAATCGGTCTCCTGTCAGCGGTGGCATGGCGGCACGTCACGGCGCGTATCCGGTGAAGCGGAACACGTTCGACGGTTCCTCGGCGAAGCCGCGCGGTCGGCGCAGCCGGCGCGCCATGGCTTCGACGTAGGGCGCCGATGCGCAGAGGAGTTCGAATTGCCGTTCGTTCAGCGACAGCCCGGCACGACGCGCGACCAGCGCGACGGCGTCGCGATCGGCGGCGGAAATCTCGGCCGGCGTCGGGTCGGGCAGCGGCGGCAACGCGGTCGAGAACGCGGCCTTCGGGTCGAGCACCGGGCGGCGCTGCCGCCAGGGTGTCGCGCGTTCATAGGCGTCGGCGATGCGCATCACCGTCGCATCGGCGAAGGGCGCGCCCACCACCTGCATCGACAGCGGCAGACCTTCCGGCGTGTAGCCGATGCAGTGAGCAAGCGCCGGCCCGCCGAGCACGTTGAACGGCGTGGTCAGCGACGGCTTCTGCCAGAATTGGATGGTGCGCCAGGCATCGAGCGGCACCGCGGGCCCGGGACCGGCGGTGACCAGCGCGTCGAAGCGCGACCAGAGCGGCTTCGCCTCGGCCACCATGGCGCGGCGCTCGCGCTGGGAATTGACGTAGTCCTCGGCGCGGATCAGCACGGCGGCGAGCGAACGGCCGAGGAAATCCTCGCCGAACAAGCCGGGGTTCGCGCGCAGCCCGGCCTCGTGCACCGCGTAGAGTTCGCTTTCGGCGCCGACGATCTTCACGTCGGTATAGTCCTGCGCCGGGCGGATGCGGACCTCCTCGAGCGTCGCGCCGAGGCCGCGCAGCACCTCGAGCGCCGCTTCCATCGCCACCCGCACCACGGCGGGCACCGGCACCTCGACCTCGTATTGATGGCGCAGCACGCCGATGCGCAGGCCACGGATGTCGCCGGTCAGCGCGGCGGCGTAGTCGGGCACCGCCAGGGTCGCGCTGGCGGGGTCGAGCGGATCGTGGCCAGCGAGGGATTGCAGCATCAGCGCGCAATCCTCGACCGTCCAGGTCATCGGCCCGGCATGGTCGTAGGAGAAGCTGTTGGTCCAGATGCCGCGCCGGCTGATCAGCCCATAGGTCGGCTTTAGCCCCGCCAGGCCGCAGAGCGCGGCGGGGTTGCGGATCGACCCACCGGTGTCGGAGCCGAGTGCGCCCATCGCGAGGCCGGCGGCCACCGCCGCGCCGGAACCCGACGACGACCCGCCGGTGATGCGGCCGCGATCCCACGGGTTGCGCGCCGGCGGCCAGGGCAGGTCGAAGCTCGGACCGCCATGGGCGAACTCATGCGTCGCGAGCTTACCGAGCAGCACCGCGCCGGCCATGCGCAACCGGGCGACGGTCTCGGCATCCTCGCTCGGCACGAAGTGTTGTGCGCTGCGCGAATGGCCCGTCGTGCGGATGCCGGCGGTGCAGTAGATGTCCTTCAACGCATAAGGAATGCCGTGCAGCGGGCCACGGTAGCGGCCGGCCATGATCTCCGCCTCCGCCTCTCGCGCCTGGTTGAGGGCAAGGTCCGCCGTCACCAGCAGGTAGGCGTTGAGCTGCGGGTCCACGGCCTCGATGCGCGCGAGGAAGGCGCGGGTGAGTTCGACCGGCGAGAGCCGCCGCGCGGCGATCAGCGCAGCGGCCTCGGCGATGGTCAGGTGATGCAGTTCGGCCGGTGCCGATGCGGTGTCGGGCATGGCGGTCACTCCGCGTCGAAGAGGTTGGTGGTGGCGAGTTCCGCGCCGAAGGGCAGGTTGCGCGGCAGCGCGGCGCCCATCGCCTCGACATGCGGCAGCGCCTCGCAGGCCTGGGCGAATTGTCGTGCATCGAGCGGGAGCGCGGCGCGGGCGGCGAGGACCGCGTAGGTTTCGCGCGCCGCATCCGATGGTGGTGGTGCCGTCTGGTCGGCGGCGCTGTCGATGAAGGGCGTGGCCGGCACCTCTGGCCGGCGTGCGCGCCAGGGCGTTGCCTGTTCGTAGGCATGGCCGATGCGCAGCACCGTCGCTTCGTCGAAGGCGCGACCGGCGATCTGCATCGACAGCGGCAGCCCGGCGGCCGAGAAGCCGTTGCACAATGACAGCGCGGGGAGTTGCGAGACGTTGAACGGGTTGGTCAGCGGCGGGGCGGCGAAATTCGCCTCGGCGCGCATCGGCGCCATCAGCGGTGCCTCGCCCCAGATGCTGGCGGTGACCAGCGCATCGACGTCGCGCAGCGCGTCGAACATCTGCTGCGCCAGCACGCGTTGCAGGCGCAGCGCCTGCACGTAGTCCGTCGCGGGCACGAAGGCGCCGGGCATGATGCGGTAGCGGAAGACTTCGCCATAGTCCTGCGGCGTGTCGCGCAGATGATCGGCATGGATAGCGAAGGATTCGGACAGGCCGATGATGCGCATGCAGGCCTGGTAGTCGGCGAGTGGGCGCAGCGTGACCTCGCGGATCTCGGCGCCCAGCGCGCGGAGCACCTCGATCGCCGCATCCATGGCGGCGATGACCTCGGGCGACGCCCGGCGATCGCCATCGTACCAATGGCGCACCACGCCGATGCGCAGGCCCTTCACGCCATTGGCCAGCGTGGCGCGGAAGTCGGGCAGCGGGACGTCGGCGCTGGCGGGGTCGAGCGGGTCATGCCCGGCGATCGCCTGCAGCAGGATCGCGCAATCCTCGACCGTCCAGGCGAGCGGGCCGGCATTGTCGAGCGTGAAGGAGAGCGGCAGCACGCCGCGCTTGCTGACGCGGCCATAGGTCGGCTTGATCCCCGCCGTGCCGCAGAAGGCGGCGGGCAGGCGGATCGAGCCGCCGGTGTCCGAGCCCATCGCGCCCGGCACCAGGGCGGCCGCGACCGCCGCGCCCGAACCGGAGGAAGAACCGCCCGGGAAACGCGCGATGTCCCATGGGTTGCGTGCCGCCGGCCAGGGCAGGTCCCAGGACGGGCCGCCGGTGGCGAATTCATGCGTGGCGAGCTTGCCGAGCAGCACGCCGCCGGCCGCGCGCAACATGGCCACCGCATGTGCGTCCGTGTCCGGGACGCGGTCCTTGCAGCGGGCGGAATGCGCCGTCGTCGCCAGGCCGGCGGTGTCGTAGATATCCTTGAGGGCGTAGGGCACGCCGTGCAGCGGGCCACGCGCCCCCCCGGCCATGATGGCGGCCTCGGCCTGCTTCGCCTCGGCCAGCGCGGCATCCGCGGTGACGGCGATGAAGCTGTGCAGCACGCCGTCCGTGGTGGCGATACGGTCGAGGAAGGCGCGGGTGAGCTCGACCGGTGAGAGGTCGCGCGCGGCGATGCGCCGCGCGGCCTCGGCAATGGTCAGCAGGCGCAGCGCGGTCATGCGCGCCGCCCCTGCCGCGACCATGCGGCGGCAGGCATGCCGCTGCCATGCGATGAAGGGCTGAATACTCGGTGGTCCGGCGCGATACGCATGCGACATCCTCAGGATGACGTGCCTGAGCCGTGTGCGCCGATGCTCCCGGAAAAGCGTTGGGGTGATAGTCGCAGGAATGTCGCGCGCGTCAATCGCGCGAATCGTCGCGCAGGCGCCGCGCGGCTTTATCCACCGGCAGCGCGAGCAGCGTCACGTCGATAGTGGTGACGATGTGCGGTGCCGGCAGCAGCGCCGTCGACGCGAACTGCGGCGGGGGCCATCACGCACCTTCGCATGGAGCGTCTTGCGTTCGACTGCGCTCGCGCAAGCCGCGCCGTGCCATTGTTTGATCGCGCATGTTCACGCGCCAAGCTGATGCCGGTCAGGCGCGATCTGCTCCAGGCGGCGAGGAAGCCGATGACGGTTGGCGCGGCGCAGGCCATGGACGCGACGACGTGCGCATTCATGATCGCCGCGCGGCGGCGCGGGACGGTCGTAGCCAGTGTCGGAACGTCGTCGCCGACGCCCATCCCATCACGCGCGCGCCGTGATGCGGCGTCGCGTGCCGTCATACCTCACGGCCGGCGATGAAACCTTCGTAGATCGCTTCCTCCGCGCTGCGCGGCGACAGGCAATCGCCGACCAGCCGCACCGGGCAGGCAAGGTTTTCCAGCGCCTGTTCCAGCGCCGTCTCCGCCGTATGGCCGCTGGCCAGCACCACCGTGTCCACCGCCTCGCGGATGATCGGGTCGCCAGAGGTGGCGTGCAGGAGATACGCGGTGGTGCCATCGACGCCGTAGAGGCGCGCATCGGGCAGGATCTCGACGCCGAGGCGGTGCAGCCGGCCGACCCAATGGCTGCGCAGATAGAGTTGCAGGTTGAAGCCGGCATGCGGCGCATTCACCGCGAGCGTAACCTGGTGGCCGGCGAGCGCCAGCTTCTCGGCAAGACCCATGCCGACCCAATCGGCACGCCAGTCGGCCACCAGCACGCGGCTGCCGATATTGGCGCTGCCCTGGATCGCCGACCAGGCATCGACGAGGTGGCCATCCTCGCGGCCTTCGATCTCGGGGTCATAGGCGCGCGCGCCGGTGGCGAGGATGACGGTATCAGGGGCGAAGTGTTCGACCATGGCGCGATCGACGAGGGTGTTCAGGCGCAATTCCACGCCGCCCTGGGCCAGTTCGTGTACGAGATTGGTGATCAGGCCGCCGAACTCCGCACGGTCGGGCAGTAGTTGCGCGAGCAGGGCCTGGCCGCCGAGGCGGGGCGCGGCCTCGCACAGGGTCACGCAGTGGCCCCGTTGCGCGGCGGTCACCGCGGCCTTCATGCCGGCCGGGCCGCCGCCGATGACGAGGATGCGTCGGGCCGGGACTGCGGGGGGCAGCGACGTGAGCGTCGCCTCGCGCCCCGTCACCGGGTTCTGGATGCAGGAGATGCTGTAGCCGGCGTGGAAATGGCCGATGCAGGCCTGGTTGCAGGCGATGCAGGCGCGGATGTCATCGAGCCGGCCCGCCTGCGCTTTCACGGCGAGGTCGGGGTCGGCGATCATCGCGCGCGTCATGCCGCACATGTCGGCCTGGCCGGCGCGCAGCACGGCTTCGGCGATCTGCGGCTGGTTGATGCGGCCGGCAACGAAGACGGGCAAGCCGGTCTCGGCGCGCAGCGTGCCGGCCTGGGGCGCCACATAGGCGGGGGCGTAGCCCATCGGCGGCACGACATGGATCGAGCCGCCCTGCCCGGCCATCGAGCCCATGGTGATGTTGACGTAGTCGAGCGCACCAATGGCCGCCAAGGCCTTGCAGGCGGCGATCACCTCATCGGCCTGCAGGCCGTCCGGCTCGATCTCCTCGGCGGAGATGCGCATGCCGACGATGCGGTCCCCCACAGCGCGGCGCACCGCGGCGAGGCCCTCGGCCAGGAAGCGCAGGCGGTTCTCCGGCGAGCCGCCATAGCGGTCATTGCGCAGGTTGGTGCGGGGGTTGAGGAATTGCGCGAAGAGCAGGCCGTGGCTGGCGAGCAGTTCGACGCCGTCCAGCCCGGCCTCGGCGAGGCGGCCGGCGGCGGCGCCGCTGCTTGCGACGATTTCCTCGACCATAGCGACCGGCATTTCGCGCGGCATGGTGTGGAACCGGTTGTCCGGCACGGCGGAGGGCGCGTAGGCGACCTCGCGCAGGCCGCCCCTGACGCGCTTGGAGACGCGGCCGGCATGGGAGAGCTGGCCGAAGATCCTCGCACCGTTGCGATGCACTGCCTCGGCGAGGGCACGATAGGCCGGGATGCAGCGGTCGTCGGTGACGATCAGTTCCGGGTAGTCGGTCAGCGAGGAGGCGTGGAAGCGCGCGGATTCGACGATGATGAGGCCGGCGCCGCCGCGGGCGCGGGCCTCATGATAGGCGATCATCGCTTCGCCCGGCAGGCCGTCGCGGGCGAGGAAGGTCTGGTGGCCGGTGGAGAGGATGCGGTTGCGGATTTCTGTTCCGCGCAGGCGAAAGGGTGAGAACAGCATCTCGAAGGGGCGTGCCATGGGCTCGGCCTTTGCGGGTGGCGTCAGGCGTGGCGTTCGAGATAGGTGTCGAGGGCGGCGCGGAATGGCAGCATGCTTTTGTAGCGCTCCATCTCGGGCGGGAGGGCGCGCACTGCGGCCAGCAGGCGGGCAGCCTCGCCGGGTTGCGCGACGATCGGCGCCAGGGGCGTGACGTGCACGCGGATGCCGAAGGCGATGCCGCCGGTCGTGGGCAGGCGGCGGAAGGTCTGGCGTTCGACGCGCATGACGAGGGCCTCGCCGGCGGTGTCGGGGGTGACCTGGCTTTCGCCGTCATTCACGCCATGGCCGGTGGGCTGGAACAGGGTGGCGTCGTCCATGATCGACCAGTTCAGGCGCTGGGCGATGCGGCCGGCCTTCAGCGCGGCGAGGAAGCGGTCGACCGGGCGTTCCAGCTTGTCCTTGTACAGCGGCACCGGGCCGTGGATGGCGCCGAGGGGGCGGCCGATCTTGCTGGACAGGCGCCAGCGGCTGGGGAAGCAGAGGATGGCGGCGACCAGGGTGAGCGTGGCGTCCGGCTCCTCCCGCAGCAGGCAGAAATCCTCCTGCACCAGGCGGCCGATGCGGTCGAGCGGGTCGTCGGTGAGGGGCAGGGTCTCGCCCAGGAGGTGGTTGTGCAGCGTGGTGCCGTGGCGGGTGAACCAGCCGGGGTGGTGGTGGCAGAGGTGAGTTGCCAGGAGGTCGAGCAGTTCGTCCTGCATCGGTTCGGAGCCGGGGGTGGCGTCGAGCACCTCGGGGCGGTGGTGGGCGAGCAGGCGGCGGCGTTCGGCGAGATGGGCGGGGTAGTGGTGGTCGAACTCGATCCAGGCCGGTTCCGGCACCACGGTCAGGCCGAGCGCCATGCGGAAGGCGCCGGGGTCGTAGGGGAGGTACAGGGGGGCGCGGGGGAGTGGGGCGGTGTCCCACAGGGCTGGCGCGGCTGGCGGGTGGGTCATCGGCACTCCCTCAAGGACGAGGATGCGCCTGAAGGCGGCCGGGGTTCAACGGGGCGCCCGCCCAAGGCTCTCCGGTGTCCGGGAGATGCAAGATGAAGGCCATCGTCGGTAAGGCTGATGCGGAACGATGGTGCCGGCACGCGGATTTGAACCGCGGACCTACTGATTACGAATCAGTTGCTCTACCACTGAGCTATGCCGGCTCCGTCGACGCCGCGTGTCACCACGCCGGCCCGGGCGGCGCTCTCTACCCCCCGGCGGCCCGGCGCGCAACCGTGTGTTTCACCACCCCGCGTCGCAGCACTTCCCGTGCTAACCATGCCACACCATGCGCCGCCGTATCATTATCCTGATCTTCCTCATCCTCACCCTCGGCGCCGGGTGGTTCTGGTGGACCATGCCGCCCGCCGTCGCCATCGCGATGGCGACCACCGGCCCCGCGCTGCGCGCCGTCTATGCCACCGGCAGCGTCGAGCCGGTGCAATGGGCCCGCGTCGGACCCGCGGTGCGTGCCCGCGTCACCGAGGTGATGGTCCAGGAAGGCCGGCGCGTCACCGAGGGTGAACCCATGGCCCGGCTCGATGACCGCGAGGCCCGCCACCGCGTCGTGGAAGCCGAGGCCCGGGCCCGCTTCGCCGAGGATGAGCTCGCGCGCATCCGCACCCTGGTCACGCGGGACATCGCTTCGCGCTCCGCCCTCGACCGGGCCGAGTCCGAATCACACGCCGTCGGCGCCGCGGCCGATGCGGCACGCCGGCGGCTCGACGACTATATCGTGCGCGCCCCCTCGGACGGCGTGGTGCTGCGCCGCGATGTCGAAGTCGGCGAGGTCGTGGACACCCCAGCCAGCCTGTTCTGGATCGGCGAGCCCCGCCCGCTGCGCATCACCGCAGAGGTGGATGAGGAAGACATCGCGCAGGTCCATGAAGGCCAGCGCGTACTGCTGCGCGCCGATGCCTTCCCCAACCAGGTCCTGAACGCGACTGTCGGCCAGATCACCCCCAAGGGCGACGCGACGCGCAAGGCCTATCGCGTCCGGCTGAACCTGCCCGACGACACGCCGCTGATGATCGGCATGACGGTCGAGGCGAATATCGTACTGCGCCAGACCGACGACGCCGTGCTGGTGCCGCCCGCGGCGGTGCATGATGGCCGCGTCTTCGTGGTGAAGCGCGAAACCGTCGAACGCCGCCCGGTCGAGGTCGGCGTGCAGGGCCCGCGCGCGGTCGAAATCCTTCACGGCCTCGCGCGTGGCGAAGCGGTGGTCCTCAACCCGCCGGCCAGCCTATCGGATGGCCAGGCGGTCCGCCTGCGGCCATGAGGCTGATTATAGACCTCGCCCGCGGCATGCTGTCGCGGCGACGACGGCAGACGCTGGTCAGCGTGCTTGGGGTCGCGCTGGGTGTCGCCTTCTTCATCGCCATCACCTCGATCATGCGTGGCTTCCAGACCTACTTCATCCAGCAGGTCATCGATGTGCAGCCGCACATCGTCATCAAGGACGAAACGCGTAGCCCGGCGCCGCAAGCCGCGCACATGGCGGCACCCGATGGCGCCGTCGCGATCAACGGCGTGAAGCCGGTGGACCGCCTGCGCGGCATTCGCGCGTCCGGCGAAAGGCTCGCGGTGCTGGAGGCGATCCCCGGCGCTGCCGCGGCCCCCATCCTCACCGGCGCGGCGCTGCTGCGCTACGGCTCACGCGACGTGACGATCACCGTCACCGGCGTCGACCCGACACGCTATGCCCGCGTCTCCAACATCGAGAAGGACATGCTGTCGGGCCGGCTGGAGGATCTGCGCGCTACCGCCAATGGGTTGATCATCGGCGACAGCCTCGCGCTGCGCCTCGGCGTCCAGCTTGGCGATACGGTCGTCGCGGTCTCGCCGCGCGGCGTCTCGCTGCAGATGAAGATCGTCGGGCTGTTCCACACCGGCCTCGCCACGCTCGACCAATCGGCGGGCTATGTGCTGCTCAAGGTCAACCAGGTGCTGCAGGACCGGCCCAATGTGGTGAACCAGATCCTGCTGCGGCTGGGCGATGTGACGCAGGCCGAGCCGCTGGCGCGCGAGATCGAGGCGCGGTTCGGCGAGCGCACCGAGAGCTGGGAGGAGCAGAACCGCAACATACTCACCGTCTTCGTCATCCAGAACGCCATCATGTATAGCGTGACGGGTGCGATCCTTCTCGTCGCGGCGTTTGGCATCTACAATATCATCTCGACCGTCGTGTTCGAGAAGACGCGCGACATCGCCATCCTGAAGTCGCTCGGCTTCACCGAGGGCGATGTGCAATTACTGTTCCTGGCGCAGGGGCTGATCGCGGGGTTCCTCGGCGCCGCCCTCGGCTGCCTGATTGGGCAGTTGATGATCGAGGGCCTCGCGCAGGTGCGTTTCCACACCGAGACGCCGGCCGGAAATGATCGATTCCTGCTGGCGCGCGACTGGCGGATCTATGCCATCGCCTCCGGTTTCGCGATGGCCTCGGCGGCGCTGGCGGCGGTGATCCCGGCACGTCGCGCCGCACGGCTCGACCCGGTGCAGATCATCCGCGGGGCGGCGTGAGCACGCCTGCGCCGCTGCTCGTCGCGCAAGGGGTGACCAAGACCCTGCCCGAAGGCGTCACGCTGGTCAGCGACATCAACCTGACGATCGACGGCGGCGAATTCGTCGCCATCACCGGGCCGTCGGGGTCGGGAAAATCCTCATTGCTTTATCTGCTCGGGCTGCTTGACCGGCCGACCAGCGGGCGTGTCCTGCTCGAAGGCCGCGACACCGCGGCGCTGCCCGCGCCGGACCTCGCGGCTATGCGCCTCGCACGCCTCGGCTTCGTGTTCCAGTTCCACTTCCTGCTGCCGGAATTCAGCACCCTCGACAACGTGCTGATCCCGATCCGCCGGCGTGCCGCGCTGGCCCGGCCGGCTGCCGAAGCGCGGGCGCGGATGCTGCTCGACGCGCTCGGCTTGGCGCCGGCGGCGGAGAAGATGCCCGACCAACTGTCGGGCGGCATGCGCCAGCGCGTCGCGGTGGCGCGCGCCCTGGCCAACGACCCGGTGCTGCTGCTGGCCGACGAACCGACCGGCAATCTCGACACGAAGAATGCCGCCGCCGTCTTCGACATCTTCGCGCGGCTGGCCAAGGAGGACGGCCGCGCCGTGCTGGTGGTGACGCACGACGCGGAACTCGCGCGACGGGCGACACGCCGCGTGCATCTGGTCGATGGCCGGATCACCAGCGACGAGAAGAACTGATCGCGGCGCGCGTCGGCTGTCCGGCGATGGCGATTCGAGGGGCGTCGCCCCTCCAAACCACCCCACCAAATGACAGTGTCATTTGAGAAGCCGTCTGTTGGCACCGGGCAGTGTAGGCGTGCTGTTTCGGCGACGCGCGCGCGGTGCGCAAGGGCGGACTACCGCCAGGGATGGCGCGTCCAGAGCGCGCGCAGCGCGGCATCCGCGCTCAGCACGATCTGCCGCGTCGCCGCCGCCGGTTGATAGGCCAACGGCAGACGTAGTCGCGCCGCGGCCTCGATCCAGGCCGGATTGCGCATCGTCTCCGCCAGTATCAGTTCGAGCCGCGCGAGGACCGGCACCGGCGTCGCGGCCGGTGACACCAGGCTGACCACATTGCGCGTGTCGATCGGATAGCCGGCTTCGGTGAAGGTAGGGACGTCCGGTGCCATCGGGTAGCGACGCGGCCCGGCCGACGCCAGCGCGCGGGCACGCCCGGCACTGACCAGGCCGAGATTGCCGCCCAGCTTCATCGAGGCGACCTGGACCTGCCCGCCGGCAAGCGCCGCGACGATCTGCGCCTCCTGCGCGAAAGCCACATGGCGAAACCGGACGCCGGCGGCATCCTCAAATTCGACCATCAGCAGGTGGTCATCCGTCCCGATGCCGCCGGTACCCACCGCGATGGTGCCCGGCGCGGCCTGCGCCGCGCGCACCAGCGCCGCGACATCGCGCAAGGGGCTGTCGGCGGTGACGAAGAAGGCGCTCGGATCCTCCAGGATCGAGCCGAGATAGACGAAGTCGCGCAACGAGTAGCGCGCCCCCGGCTCGATCGAGCCGACCTGCAGGCCGGGGGTAACGACGATGCCGATGGTGAACCCGTCCGGCGCGGCCTGCGCCAACGCGGCGTAGCCCTCGGCCGGCTGCTGGTGGACGAGGCTGAATCGCGCGCCGGGCAGTTGCGCCGCGAGGTAAGGCAACATCGGGCCGATCGCCGCATCCGCGACGCTGCCGGCGGCGAAGGGCGCGATGATGCGGATCGGGCGGTCACTCGGCCAAACGCCCTGCGCACGCGACGCGCCTGGCGCGGCGACGGCCCCGGCGAGGCCTGCGACCATGAGGCCGCGACGCGATGGTATCATCCAGATCGTCCTTCCCGCCGGGCGCATCACGTGGCGCCGTCCATGCCGCGAGGCTAGAGCGGTTCACCAGACGGTGGAACCGCTCCCGTCCTCCTGGCGCAAGCATCGTCATCGGTCCGGGTGTTGGCTTCCGGGCCGGCGCTGTGGTGGCGCAGGCCACCGGAAGCAGCCCCCGGCGCACCGATGCGCCCCGCGATGCCGGAGCGTTTGCTTGCGCGCGACCTCGGCACAGGTGCCGGGGGCGCGTCAGCCGCGCGCCGTCGCCGCCAGCAGCCCGCCGCCAGCCACAAGCACCGCCGCGACGCCCGCGCGCCAAGTCAGCACCCCCTCCCCCGCCACTACCAGCAGCAGCGTCGAGGCGACCGGCACCGCATAGGCCAGGGTGCCGAGCAGCCGTGGGTCGCCGCGCTTCATCCCGGCATCCCACAGGAAGAAGGCCGCGCCGAGCGGCCCGGCGCCGAGCAGCAGCACCGCCACCCATTGCCGCGCATCGGGCACCACGGTGGTCTCGAACAGCAGATGCGTGACGCCGGCAAGCAGCGCCGTTGCCAGGCAGAACCCGGCCACGGCTTCGGTCGGCACCGCCTGCATACGTTTGGACGTCACCGAATAGACCGACCAGACCAGCGCGCAGCCCGCCGCCGCCAGGAAACCGAGCGCGGCCCCCGGCGGAAATGACGCCCCGGCGCCGACCAGCAACACGCAACCGGCAAAGCCCAGCGCCACCCCGGCCAGCCGCCGCGCCCCCAGCCGCAGCCCGAGAATCGGGGCTGAGAGCAGCACGATGAGCAGCGGCCACAGGTAGTTGAGCAGGTTCGCCTCGACCGCCGGCGCGAGGGCCAGCGCCGCGAAATACAGTGCGTGGTAGCCGAACAACCCGCCCACCCCATGCGCCCAGGCGAGTGGCCCCTGCCGCAGCAGCGCCAGCCCGCCGCGCGCCGCGACGACGGCGAGCGCCAGCACCCCGCCCGCGGCGAAGGCCAGCGCGGTGAGTTGCAGCGGCGGCACGCCGGCGGCCATGCGCGCCAGCAGGGCGAGGAAGGCCCACAGCGCGAGTGCGCCGCAACCGGCCAGAGTGGCGCGGGAGACGCGCTCGGGCGCCGATGTGGCGGGGCTATTCAACAATGACGACATCCCTCGTCCTTCGTGTCTGTCGGAGAATGCGCTAACTGGCGCATTCTGGTGCCCGGCGCCGGCCCGGACCCCACCCGCCGCAGTATCCTGGAATGGGTGGGGGTGCGGGCCGGTGCCTGACCTATCAACATGCCGGAGACATCAGCACGCTATGATCGGCTTTTTCATCCGCACCGCCGTCACGGCCGTAGCGCTTTGGGTGGCGGTGGCCATCGTGCCCGGGATTTCTGCGCAGGATACCGGCACATTGGTCCTCGCGGCGATCGTGCTCGGCGTCATCAACGCAACGGTCCGCCCGCTCGCGGTGCTGCTCTCCATCCCGATCACCATCATCACCTTCGGGTTGTTCCTGCTGGTCGTGAATGCGGGGATGCTGGCGCTGGTCGCCTGGCTGGTGCCGGCCTTCAACGTGGCAGGGTTCGGCTCGGCACTGCTGGGCTCGATCGTGGTGTCGATCGTCTCGGCGGTGATCGGCGGCGCGATGGCGGAGAGTTGAAAGCCGGCGTCATGCCGGGCGGCGCAGTACGGCGCGGACCACTTCCGCCAGGCCCTGGTGGCGCGGGCCTTCATCGAGCCGCACGCTGCCTTCGAGCAGTTCCAGCACCTCCAGCCCGGCGAAGTGGTGTTCCACCAGCGCGCGCGACCACAGCAGGGAGGGTTCCTTCGGCCCGCCGCTGCGGCGGCCTTCCTGCGCCGGGGTGAAGCATTCCATCACCAGCAGCCCGCCGGGTGCCAGCGCACGCATCGCGCCGGCGCAGGCCAGCGCGCGGTCAGCCGGCGGCAGATGCACGAAGATCCAGGCGATGAGGTCGAAGCGCGCGGCGGGCCAATCCCAGTGCGACAGGTCCGCCGTCACCGTCGTGATCGGCACGCCGTGTCGTGCCGCGAGGGCGCGCGCCTTCTCCAGCCCCACCGCCGACCAGTCGACCGCGGTGGCATCGAGCCCCTGTTCGGCCAGCCAGACGCCGTTGCGCCCCTCGCCATCGCCCGCGGCCAGCGCGCGCATGCCGCGCCGCAGACGGTGCGCCTGCGAGAGAAGGTAAAGGTTTGGCGCTTCGCCAAACTGGAAGCCGCCGCCGGCGTAGCGTTCGTCCCAGGCGAGTGACGTGCTCATGCGCCCAACACCACCGGCTGCGGGTCCAGGAAGGTCTCGAACCAGGAGAAGGAGAAATGCAGATGCGGGCCGGTGACGCGGCCGGTCGCGCCGCTGCGGGCGACGGGTTCGCCCTTCGTCACCATCTGGCCCTCGCGCACATCGAAGGCGGAGAGATGCGCGTAGAGCGAATTCACCCCGTGCCCGTGATCGATCACCACCAGATTGCCGAAGAAGTGGAAGCTGTCGGCCAGCGTCACCCGGCCCGGCGCAACGGCCTTCAGCGGCGTGCCGGTCGGCACCGCGAAGTCGAGCCCGTAATGCGGCTGGCGCGGTTGCCCATTGAGGATGCGGCGGCTGCCATAGACGCCGGAAATGCGGCCTTGGGCCGGGGCGATGAAGCCCTCGGTGAAGCCGGTCAGCGGGCTGTCCACGGCCCGCACCGCGGCGAGTTTTTCGCGTTCGCGCAGGATGCGCTGCAGGGTTTCCGGGTCAGGCGTGACCTGTGCGGGCGGCAGGCCGTTGATGCGCTGTTCCTGCCATTGGCGGTGCGCGACGGTGAGGCGCCGTTCCTCGCGCCGGTTGTCGGGGTGGATGATCGTCAGCGCCGCGCGGGGGCCCTGGTCGCGGCTGAAGCCGAAGGCGAAGGCGCCCTGCAGGGTGACGCGCAGGGCCCGGCCATCGAGCGAGACGCGGGTGCCCGGCGCGGCCTGACCGATGACGAAGCCGCCCTGGGTGAGGCCGCGTTCGGTGAGCGTGACCGCCGCAGCGGGGCGGGCGAGCAGCAGGGCGGGGGTGGCGAGCAGGGCGCGACGGGCGAAGGCGGAGGGGCCTTGCCCCTCCGAACCATCCCACCAAAGGCCTAAGGGCCTCTGGACACCTCGATTTGGTGTTGGGCCCAACGGGGCGGCCGGGGGCGGGCAGACGTGTTCGGTCGCCGCACGCCGGAACCAGGCGCGTATCGCTCCCACTGTGCCGCGCATGCGGGAAGATCGCCCGTTGGCCCGGTCGTTCGTAGCCAGCGCGACGTCCGACATCCGTTCCTGCATCCCGTCGCCTTTTGCAACTGGGCAACCGTCCAAATCGAGGTGTCCAGAGGCCCTTAGGCCTTTGGTGGGGAGAGGCTCGGAGAGGGGCAAAGCCCCTTTCCGATCGCCCGACGCGCTCACAGCAACGACCCCTGATCCGGCGCCGGCGCCTTGCGGCGCGCCGGCGCAGCATGCCCCTCGGCAGTGGCGCGCACATCGCCATCGGCGAAGGTCAGCCGCAGCGCCTGGCCCGGCGCGACGCGCGCGGCGGCGGTGACGGCGTGCCCCTCCGCATCGCGCACCAGCGCGAAGCCACGGGCGAGCACCGATTGGTAGGACGCGCTCTCCAGCCGCGCCGCCAGCCCTTCCAGCACGGCGCGTTTCTGGCGCACCAGCGCCTGCACCGGGGCGGGGGAGAGGCGCGCCATGGCCGGCGCCGTCGCGCGCGCATCGCGCTGGCGGCCCCAGGCGGCGGAGAGGCGCAGCGACAAGCCCTGCACGGCGGCGCGGCGGGCGAGGATGCCCTCGCGCGGATGCGGCACGCGCAGGCCAGAGAGTGCCTGGCGCCGCCGGCTCAACAACCCGACCAGGGCGCGCGGCAGGCGCTCGCCGATGTCATCGACGCGCTGGCGCGATTGCGCGAGCCGTGCCGGCACATCAGGCAGGCCGCGTTCCGCGCGCAGCAGCCGCAGCCGCGCGCCGTTCAGCAGGCCGGCGGCAGCCTGGGCGAGACGCGCGGCGGTCTGGGCGAGGGCTGCCGCCATTTCCGCCCGCGCCGGCACGGCGAGTTCGGCGGCGGCGGTCGGCGTCGGCGCGCGACGGTCGGAGGCGTAGTCGATCAAGGTGGTATCCGTCTCATGCCCCACCGCGCTGATCAGCGGGATGGTGCAGGCGGCGGCGGCGCGGATGACGATTTCCTCGTTGAAGGCCATCAGGTCTTCGAGGCTGCCGCCGCCGCGCGCGACGATCACCACATCGGGGCGCGGAACGTGGCCGCCGGGCTGGATGGCGTCGAAGCCACGGATGGCGGCGGCGATCTGTTCCGCCGCGCCCTGCCCCTGCACCACCACCGGCCACAACAGGATGCGACGGGGGAAGCGCCGCGCGATGGTGGTGCGGATGTCCTGGATGACGGCGCCCTTCTCGGAGGTGACGACGCCGATCACCAGCGGCAGGCGCGGGATAGGCTGCTTGCGCGCCTCGTCGAACAGGCCTTCGTCGAGCAGACGCTTGCGCAGCGCCTCGATCTTGGCGAGCAGCGCGCCCTCGCCGGCGTATTCAAGGCGCTCGATGACCAGCTGGTATTTGGAGCGGTCGGCATAGGTCGAGATGCGGCCGGTCGCGATCATCTCGACACCGTTTTCTGGCATGGTGCCGATGTTGCGCACGCTGTACTTCCAGATCACCGCCTCGATCTTCGCGTCGGCATCCTTCAGCGAGAGATAGATGTGGCCGGAGGGATAACGCTTCAGCTCGGTGATCTCGCCGCGCACGCGCACGCGGCCGAAGGCGCCTTCCAGCGTGCGGCGGATCGCGCCGGCCAGGTCCGAGACGCTGTAATCGGGCACATTGGTGACGGTCGGGGTGTCCATGGCGCCACCCTATGCTAAGGCGCCCCCATTGCGGAACGGGGGTGGGCGCGATGAAGGTCCTGGTGGTCGGTGGCGGCGGGCGGGAACACGCGCTGTGCTGGGCGATCGCGGCATCCCCATTGCTCGACACATTGTGGTGCGCGCCGGGCAATGCCGGCATCGCGGAAGTCGCGGAATGCGTGCCGATCGGGGCGGAGGACATTCCGGCGCTGGTCGCCTTCGCCAAGGACAAGGCGGTCGACCTTGTGGTCTGCGGACCGGAGGGGCCGCTGACGCTCGGCCTGGCGGATGCCTGCGCCGCGGCCGGCATCAAGTGCTTCGGGCCGAGCCAAGCGGCAGCCCGGCTCGAAGGCAGCAAGGCCTTTACCCGCGAGGTGGCCGATGCCGCCGGCGCGCCGGGGGCTCGCTGGGCCCGCTTCACCGACCCGGCCGCCGCGAAGGCCTATGTGCGCGAGCAGGGCGCGCCGATCGTGGTGAAGGCCGATGGCCTCGCGGCCGGCAAGGGCGTGGTGGTCGCCGCGAGCGTCGAGGAAGCCGAGGCCGCCATCACCGACATCATGGAATCCCGCATCCATGGCGAGTCCGGCGCGGTGGTGCTGGTCGAGGAATGCCTGGTCGGGCAGGAGGTGTCGTTCTTCGCGCTGTGCGACGGCAGCACGGCGCTGCCGCTCGGCGCGGCGCAGGACCACAAGCGCGTCGGCGACGGGGATACCGGCCCCAATACGGGCGGCATGGGCGCCTATTCCCCGCCGCCGGTCTTCACCGATGCGCTCCGCGACGAGGTGATGGCGCGCACCGTGAACCCCGTCCTCGCCGAGATGGCCCGGCGCGGCACACCGTTTCGCGGCGTGTTGTTTGTCGGGCTGATGATCACCGCGGAGGGACCGCGGCTGATCGAATTCAATGTCCGCTTCGGCGACCCTGAATGCCAGGCGCTGATGGTGCGGTTGCGGTCGGACCTGCTGCCGGCGCTGCTCGCCGCCTGCGATGGGGAGTTGGCCTCCTTCGACCTGCGCTGGGAGAAGCTGCATTCCCTCGTCGTTGTGATGGCGGCGAAGGGGTATCCGGGCGCCTATGCCAAGTGCACGGAGATCCGTAGCCTGGAACGCGCGGCGCAGATCCCGGGCGTGCAGGTGTTCCATGCCGGCACGGCGCGGCGGGAGGATGGCGCGCTGGTCGCGACCGGCGGGCGCGTGCTGGGGGTGACGGGCACGGGGGCGACGCTCGAGCAAGCGCAGGCCGCCGCCTATGCCGCGGTGGACGTGATCGACTGGCCGGAAGGCTTCTGCCGACGGGATATTGGCTGGCGGGCGCTATAGCGCCTCGCCAGCAAGACGGCGTGCCTGGCCTTCCCGCGCCATCTTAGGGGCGTTGTTAGATGGCTGGCCTGTGAAAGTCGTCACAGGGACCTGCGGGAAGACCAGTCTCGTGGAAGGCGGCGTGCCGCCCTCGATGGGGTCATGCGGCGGCAGTCGGGGACAAATCCCGAAACACAAGCCGCGCTGTCTTTGGATCGGACCGATCGAGGATGCTGCGCTCCTCAGGTTCGGCCGTGAGGTGGTGGGCCACGGTATCGGTCGCGACACTCGCGGGCAGACATGCGTGACTGTCGGGGGGATCACCCTCCGGGACCCTGATCCTCGGGATCGGAAGCCACATGTGGCATTCGACGCCTGACGGCGCGAAATCAAGCTGCACGTCGCCGCCGAATTCAAGCGCGAGTTCCCGTTCGATCATCCTCGTGCCGAAGCCGCGCCGCGACGGGGGCCGAACAGGCGGACCCGCCCATTCGCGCCAGGTCAGCGTCACCACCGGGTCGGCCATCTCCGGCCGCCGTTCCAATGCCCAGGTCACCGCGACCCGGCCTTCGGGCACCGACAGCGATCCGTGTTTCACCGCGTTGGTGGCGAGTTCCTGCAGCGCCAGCCATACCGACACCGTCGCATCTGGCGGCAGCAGGACCGGCGGACCGTCGACGCTGATGCGTCCCGCCCTGTCTCCCGTGACGTGAGCGGTGAGGACGCGATGGACGAGCGGCTCCAGCGCGGCGCCTCCGGCACGGGTCTCGTCGAGCATGTCATGCGCCTCGGCCAGCGCGGTCAGACGCGGCCCAAAGGCATCGCGTAAGATGGCGGATGAACCACTGCTGCGCACCGCCTGTGCGGCGGCGCTCGGTGCGCCGGGAAGCGTGTCCTCTACCCGGTGGTTCAACGCGCGCAGCGGGATCTCCGTCTGCGCCAGCTCCCGCCTGGCCTCGGTACGGTCGCGCTTGATGACGACAAAGCCCCGCAATGTTCCGGCGGCGTCGCGCAGCGACGCCAACACGCCGCTCGCCCAGAACCGCGAGCCATCCTTGCGCAGACGCCAGCCTTCGATCTCGACATGATGTTGGACTTCCGCCCTATCGAGCATGTCGGCGGCGGGGCGATCGTCGGACCGGGCCTCGGGTGGGACAAGTCGATCCGGCGTATGGCCAAGCATCTCGCTCGCCTCCCAGCCAAACAACTGGCGGGCGCCCTCTGTCCAGCTCGTCACCCGGCCGGCCGGGTCGAGCGTGTAGATGGCATGCCCGATGGCATTCTCCAGAATGAGCGGCAGGCAGGCATCACCGGCGTCCGGCACCACGTCGGTCATGGTCGGACCGGCCGGCTCGGCGGCGATCAGCCGGGCGCGCCCGTCATCGGCAGCCTCGATCCGTCGGCATTCCGCCTCGATCAAGTCGATCGCGCCTTGCAGGGCCTCGCGCGCCCCGATGCGCACCGTGGCGCGCGGGGCGCCTCGTTGGCCGTCCTGATCCCCGAAGGTCCAGAACATGGCCGCCAGCTGCGCCCGCCTGCGTGTCACATCGACCAGGGCGTCGATCAGCCGTTTGGGCGCGGCCTCCTCGCCATGCCGGGAAGCATCGCGCTGCTTCAATTGACGGAGCATCGGGCCGTCCTGGCGCGACAGCGGGCCGGCCGTGAGGGCACGCACGCCGCCATGGAATGATCCGCCAAGCGGCTGACGTGCACGAGCCCTTCTGGTCGACCGTGAGCCGCCATGCCGCTGCAGGGACCCATCGGGACGTTCATCGGGCTCGCGGGCCACCGGCTCGATCGCCATGCTCGATGGCAGCATGTCGCCCGACGGGTCGGGCTCAGCCAGTGGTCCGGCGGGGGGCTGGCCCTGGGCGAGGCGCATCCGCGGGAACATGCGTCCCATTACAGAGAGCAGGGAATGGATGAGCCTCAGCCGCTCAGCGGGCTGCGCCGCGAGCTGACGACGGGATGCCGCGGCAACTTCGATCAGGACGGCGACGTCCGGATCGCCATGGGGAGGATGGGCAGCTTTGCCGAGACTGAGCAGCGACAAGCGGGCCGCCGCCTGCGACGCCAGGAGCGCGACACGCGGCCGTTGGCGTCTGAGTGCACGCATCGCGAGGTCGGTGGCGGCGAGCACCTGCTGTTCACAATCAGCCGTCTTGCCGAAAAAGAAGCTCACGACGCCCCCTTGCCGATAAGGTCAGTCTGCCGTTTAGGTCATGACCGCCTGCCCGACTGTCCGAATGCGTACAGTAGCTAAGGCTTCCCCGATATACGGCGCAGGATGTAGCGGCGGGTCAGTCCCGGCGCGCACGCCAACCCGGCCCGAGCAACCGGTCGTATTCGCGCCGGACCACGCCGTAGCATTCACAGGCATGGGCCTCGAGACCGGCCCGGTCGGTAACCGTCATGAGTCCCTTGCGATACCGAATGAGGCCGGCCTTCTGGAGCCGGCCGGCAACGACCGTGACGCCCGCGCGACGCACACCCAGCATCATCGAGAGGAATTCGTGCGTTATCGGGAACTCATCGGCCTCGTCACGGTCATGCGCCACCAGCACCCAGCGCGCCAGGCGTTGCTCGATGCTGTGGCGGCCATTGCAGGCCGCGGTCTGGGACACCTGCGCGGTGAAGCACATGGCGTAGCGCAGCACCAGCGAACGCAGCGTTGTCCCTTCCGCGGTCGCTTCCCGGAACGCCTCGGCGGACATTCGCAGGGCGACGCTGCCGGACTGCCACATTGCCTCGGCCGGAGAGCGGTCCGTGCCGAAGAAGAGGGGGAGCCCCACCACGCCCTCGCGGCCGATCAGCCCGACTTCCGCCGCGCCCCCGTCGGCGAGGACCGCGAGCATCGATATCCAGCCGCTCTCGGGGAAATGCACGGCGGTTATCGGCTCACCAGGCGCGTGCAGGACCTGCCGGATGGGATACACCACCCGTTCCAGGTGAGGCAGGCACCGCTCTAGTTCAGGCCGTGGCAAGGCTGCGAGGATGCGATTGCTTCGCGCGCGGTCAAGCGTCGTCTCAACAGCCACGGCAGGCTCCTGCGAAAATCCGGGCGGGAGCACAGGCGGCTCGTGGTCCTCACGCCAATTGGCCGGCGACCAACTTTCTAATCATAGGTACGTTACTTTCGTCGCGCCAAGAAAAAACCATCCGTTACGTACGGCGACATCCGAAGAAGCCTAGACCGGGCGACGTTTTTTTCTCGCCAGGGCGCACTTCACCAGATGAGGTTCACAGCTCGGACGATTTGTGCCGGCTGATTACCGCGCCGCCTGGCCCACCAGCCTGTCGATCGCCGTCGCCAGCGCCACGTCCCGCGCGGAAAGCCCGCCCGCGTCATGGGTGGACAGGGTGATCTCCACCCGGCTCCACACATTGGCCCATTCCGGGTGATGGTCGTGCCGTTCCGCCAGCAGCGCGACGCGGGACATGAAGCCCCAGGCCTCGCTGAAATCGGCGAAGCGGAAGGTGCGAGTGATGGCGTCGCGGCCGGCGACCATGGCCCAGCCGGGCAGGTCGCGCGCCAGGGCCGCCCGTCCCGCCTCGTCAAGTTTTTCGACCATCACTGCCTCCCTTGCTTGACGATACGACGCCCAGACCCGCATGAGGCGCCATGCGCTTCAACACCCCGCCTGGCCTCGACGATCTGGTGGAGATGGCCGAGCATGCGCTCGCCGCCATCCCTGCCCCGTTGCGCGACCTGGTGCGCGGCACCGCGATCCTGGTCGAGGACGTGCCGGATGACGAGACCTTGCAGGAGATGGGGCTCGAAAGCCCCTGGGAACTGACCGGCCTGTACCAGGGCGTGCCGCTCACCCAGAAATCCTCCGGCGACGTCGCGGGCGAGCCCGACCGCATCATGCTGTACCGCGAACCCATCCTGCTCGAATGGATCGAGACCGGGGAGGACCTGTTCCACCTGGTGCGCAACGTGCTGATCCACGAGATCGGCCACCATTTCGGCCTGTCGGACGACGATATCGAGCGGCTCGAGAAGGACGAGTAGGCGCCGCCCGACGCCCCCTCAGGCCCGCCACCAGGCGACGCGCACCAATCCGCCCGCGCGCACGCAGGCCGACGACCGCGCCCCGCACCAGATGACGGCAAGCCAAAGGCCCCGAGCCGATGGGCACCCAATGGCGGGGTGGTCTTGAGGGGCCGCGCCACGCCGTTCGGCTGACGCTCAGCTCAGCCCCAATACCTCGGCATTGTGCTCGCCAAGTCGCGGCGCGCCGCGCGCCGATCGCGGCCTTTCGCCATCGAAGGAGATCGGCAGCCCGACCACCCGCGGCCCGCTGCCGGGCAGGTCCTGCATGATGTCGATGGCGGCGAATTGCTCGCTCGCCGCTACCTCGCCGATGTCATTGACCGGCGCGCAGGGCACGCCCGCCGCCTCCAGGGCCGCGATCCATGCGTCGCGCGGGCGTGTGGCCAGCACCGCGGCGATCAGCGGGATCAGCACCGGCTTGTTGCGCACCCGCGCGGCACCCTTGGCGAAGCGTTCGTCGCTCGCCCATTCCGGGTGCCCCAGCACGGTCGCGCAGCGCGCCCACAGCCGGTCATTGCCGGCGGCCAGGCACATCGGCCGGTCGGCGCAGTCGAACACCTGATACGGCACGATCACCGCGCCACCCGTGCCGTGGCGCTGCGGGATGTCCCCGGTGGCGATGTGATTGTTGACCTGGCCCTCGACCCAATGAACCGCCGTCTCGAACAGCGAAGTATCGACCAGGCAGCCCTTGCCCGTGATGTCGCGCCGGCGCAGCGCGCCGAGTGCGCCGATCACGCAGAACATGCCGGTGCCCTTGTCGTTGATCGAGGCGCCGCAGAAGGTCGGCGGGTCCTGCGGCCGGCCGGTCACGCTCATCATGCCGCCATAGGCCTGCAGCAGCGGGTCGAAGCCCGGCTTCATCCGCATCGGCCCGGTCGCGCCAAAGGCCCAGATCGAGCAATAGACCAGCCGCGGATGCCGTTCGAGCATCGTCGCCGGGCCGATACCGATCTCATCGACCACGCCAGGGCGCAGGTTCTGGATCAGGATGTCGGCGGTCTCGCACAGGCGGTGCAGCGCCTCGACATCCTCGGCCTTCTTCAGGTCGAGCGTGATGGAACGCTTGTTGCGATTCTGGCTGTGGAAATACAGCGAGGTGACGCCGTCATCCGAGAAGGGAGGCCCCCAGCCGCGCGCATCGTCGCCGCCATCGGGCTTTTCGACCTTGATCACGTCGGCGCCCATGTCGGCCATGATCGCCCCGGCAAGAGGCCCGGCCAAGGCCTGGCCCACCTCGATGACGCGGACACCTTCCAGCGGCAGATTCAACCGTCCCACTCCCCTGCAACCCGGGCCCGCGAAAGGCCCTTTGGCGGAATGCTAGGGCAGCCGCGTTGAGCCCGATAGCCAATGGCGCGTAAACTGCCCCTGCCGCTCACGGCACAGAGATCACGCATGGCTTTGGTTCGCGACGACGTCATTCACGCCTATCGCGCGCTGCTCGGGCGGGACCCCGAAAGCGAGGCGATCATCGAATCGCGGATGGCGGCGGAGAGCATCGAGGTCCTGCTGAACGAGATCCTCGCCTCGGCGGAATGGCAGCGGCGCCAGCGGCCGCCGGAGACCGGCTCGGCGCCGCCCGGCCTTGTCACCGATGAGGAGGTGGCAGCGATCTACGGCGCGCTGCTCGGCCGCGCGCCGGAGGATGTCGGCCTCGGCCCGCGCTTCCGCGCCGCGACGATGACCGCGGTCGACCTCATGCTGTTCGTCATGCGCAGCCCGGAATTCAAGAATGGCGCGGGCAAGCGGTTCTCGCGCCCGACCGCGCCGGACGCCGCCGAGGACGCCCCCCAGCCGGCCGGCCATGGCGCGCTTCGGCTGCCCTTCAGCCTGGAGCCGCGGCTGGTGCCGCTGTACCACTTCCTGCACATCCCCAAGACCGCCGGCACCAGCCTCAACCGTGTCTTCGACCGGATGTTCCGCAGCCTGGTCTGCTACACCAGCCCGCGCGAGCTGGTGAAGGTTGTGCGCGACGACCACGCCTTCTTTCACCGCTACCTGCTGGTCACCGGGCATATCGACGTCACCAACGCGGCCGCCGCGGCGGCGGTGCGCGACAACGTGTTCCTCGCGGTGTTCCGCGACCCGGTGAAGCGCACCGTCTCGCTCTACGACTACATCCGGGCGACGACGGACCACCCGCTGCACGTCGCCATCCGCGGGCTGACGCTGGGTGAGGCCTTCCGTGGCTCGGCGCCGTTCCGCCATGTCACGGTCAATGCGCAGCTGCGCACGGTGTTCGGCGGCACCGCGATGCGCGAGGTGCGCGAGGCGCTGCAATCGCGCAGCTACGTGCTCGGGCGCGCCGATGCGCTGGAGGATTTCGTCGACGCCGTCGCGCGCTACACCGGCTTTCCGCGCCCGCCGGCCATCCCGCGGCTCAATACCGCCGAGGAGAAGGCCGGGCCCGACCTGGCCGTGACGCAGCCGGACTACCCCGAGGCGATCGAGGCGATCGCCGAGGCCAGCCGACGGGAGGCCACCTTCGTGTCGCAATGGCTGTCCCGGCCGCTGGCGACGGTCGGCACGCCGCCACGGCCGGGCGGCTGACGCGCCAGGCGTCAATCCGTTGCGAGCAGACCGCGCAGCGCGTCCAGCATGGCGGGGATGTCGACCTGCCAGCGTTCCTGCGCGCCATGCGAGGGCTCCAGCCACAGGACATGGCGATGGCCGACGATGCGCGACGGCCGTGCCATCGCGAAGCGCGTGTTCCGCCAACCCGGCGTGACGGGCATCAGTTCCGGCACTTTCGTGCCGGGCCGCGCCGTCAGCAGATGCGCGAGCGTCGCGCCATGCGGGGCGACGATGCAGTCGGCGCCACGAACAAGGGTGACCTCTGGCGCGCGGTGAAAGCGGCCGCCTTGGGCGGCGCGGCCGCCGCCGTCACGCCGGGACCGGCACCCGCGAGGCGGCGGGGTCGAGCAACCCCTCGATCGCCGCCGGTTCTTCCCATTCCAGCTGCACGGTCACCACCGTCACCCGGTTGCGGAAGGCTGGCGGGATGCGCACGAAATCCTTGCGCGTGGTGACCGGCGTGGCGCGCAGCCGGTCCGCCTCGGCCAGCAAGTCGCGCAGGTCGCCTTCATCGAAGGGGTAGTGGTCGGCATAGGATTGCCGGCCAGCCAGGAAGGCGCCGGCCTCCTGCAGGGTCGTGAAGAATTTGCGCGGATTGGCGATGCCGCAGAAGGCAAACACTGGCTGGCCGGCGAGCAGTTCGGCCTCCGGCCCCGGCTTCAGCCGGGCGCGCAGCACCGGCATGCCCGGCGGCAGCATGGCCAGGGCGCCGGTTTCGTCCTCGCCGATCAATATCGCCGCATTGCTGCGCGATGCGGCGGCGGCGACCGGTTCGCGCAGCGGCCCGGCGGGAATGACCCGGCCATTGCCGAAGCCGTAGGAACCGTCGATCACCAGCAGCGAGAGGTCCTTGGCGAGCGTCGGGTTCTGCAGCCCGTCATCCATCACGATCGCCTGCGCGCCGGCGGCGATCGCGGCGCGCGCACCAGCGGCGCGGTCGGCGGCCACCCAGGTTGGGCGCTCGGCGGCGAGCAGCAGTGCCTCGTCGCCCACCGCGGTGCTGTCATGCTGGGCGGTGTCGACGCGGGCCGGACCCTTGATCCGCCCGCCGTAGCCGCGCAGCAGGAAATGCGCGCCGATGCCGCGATTGCCCAGGCGGCGCCCGAGGTCGAGGGCGACCGTCGTCTTGCCGGCGCCGCCGGCGGTGGCATTGCCGCAGCAGATCACCGGAATCGGCGCCTGCCAGCCGGGTTGCGCCATGCGACGGGCGGTCGCGGCGGCATATAGGGCGGAGAACGGCGACAACAGGATGGGCGCGAGCCCCCCGCCACCGCCGCTCCAGAACTCTGGAGCGCGCATCAGTTCGTGTCGTCCACTATCCCTGTGTCTGGCGGGCCGGAGGTTTCCGACCCCGCCATAATCCGGCTGCCCGGTTCGGCCGCCGCCTCGTCCCGCAGCGACAGCAACGGCAGCAATGCCGCGGCGATCCGCTCGGGCAGCCCGGCCTCCTCGGCCGCCACCCCGGCGGCGGCCTCGGCCTGAGCCCGCCCCCGGTCCGGACTCGTTAGCATGTTGGAAACCGCCTCGGCCAGCGCGGCAGTGCGATCGGCGCCTGGAGGGATGCGCGTCAGACCCCCCACGGCCTCCAGCCGGCCGACGATTTCGGTGAAATTCCAGTCATGCGGCCCGAGCAGCACCGGGCAACCGAGCCGCACGGGTTCGAGCGGATTCTGCCCGCCATGGGGCACCAGCGAGCCGCCGATGAAGGCGAGCGCCGCCAGGCGATAGAACAGGCCGAGCTCGCCCAGGGTGTCGGCGACCAGCACCTCGGTCTCGGGCGTCGGGTCCTGCCCGGCGGCGCGGCGGGCGACCGCCAGCGGGGCGGCCAGGGCGGCGATGTCGGCGCCACGCTCGGGGTGGCGCGGCACGATGATGGTTAGCAAGCCGGGATGATCCGCGGCGATGCGCCGATGGGCGGCGAGAATGATCGCCTCCTCCCCCGGATGGGTGCTGGCGGCAAGCCAGACCGGGCGGCCGTCGAGCAGCGTGCGCATTCGGTCGAACTCGGCCGCCTCCACCGGCAGCGGCGGCGCGGCGTATTTCAGGTTGCCCCAGCATTGCGCCGGCGCGCCGAGGCTCCGCAAGCGGGCCGAATCGGCCTCGGTCTGCGCCAGCACCAGGCCGAAGGGGGCCAGCACCTTGCGGGCGAAACCGGCCGAGCGGCGCCACCAGCGGGCGGATCGCTCGGTCATCCGCCCATTGACCAGCACGAGGGGGATGCGGCGGCGCGCCGTGGCGGCGATCAGGTTCGGCCATAGCTCGGATTCGACGAAGACCGCCGCATCCGGCCGCCAGCCATCCAGGAAGCGCCCGACCCAGCGCGGCACGTCGAGCGGGACGAAGCGATGCGCGACGCGCGGCGCCAGCGCCGCAGGCAGCCGGCGGCCGAGCAACGTCGCCGAGGTGACGGTGCCGGTGGTGATAAGGAAGGACAGGCTCGGCGCGGCATGGCCCAGGGCGTCGAGCAGCGGCAGGATCGATAGCGTCTCGC
Organism: Neoroseomonas lacus; assembly: GCF_014644535.1. Lineage (GTDB taxonomy): Bacteria > Pseudomonadota > Alphaproteobacteria > Acetobacterales > Acetobacteraceae > Neoroseomonas > Neoroseomonas lacus. Next base: position 85,086 of record NZ_BMKW01000016.1, on the reverse strand, counting down.
CGACGCTGGCGGCGTGCAGCCACAGCAGCGGGCCGTCGGGACGTACCGCGCCAAGGCCGAAGCGTTCGGGCAGGCGGTGCCCGATTTCCTTGCCGCGACGCACGCGGCGACTCAGATAGGCCGGCAGCACCGGCGCCGCCGCCGTCGCCGCCCAATGCCAGGCGCAGGCCAAGGGCGTCATGCGCGGCGCCAGTCCTGGAGGCGCGCGTGCCGTCGCGTGGCGGAACCGGAGAGGGCTTTGCCCCCTCCGGACCACCCCCACCAAAGGTCTAGGGGCCTCTGGACACCAATACCTGGCGCCGGGCTGTGAGGGCCGTCTTCGCGAACAACGGTCGCATTGGGCATGGGGGGGAGTCTTGCCACTGGTCCCGCACGCGACGCGCAGTACCAAGTATCGGTTTCCAAAGGCCCCGGGCCTTTGGTGGAGTGGACTGGAGGGGCAAAGCTCCTTCGGATTCCGCCCGCCACGCTCATGCCCCCGCCATCGCATCGGCCTGCGCGCAGGCTTCGTTCAGGGCCGCTGCGATCGCTGGCAATGCAGCCTCCGCGCCGTCGCGCGCAACCGCGATCGGCGCGCCGACCACGGCGATGCCGCGGGCGAAGGGCAGTGGAAACCGCATCCGGTCCCATGACCTGGCGAGCCGCATGCGTGACGAGGCGACCGCACAGGGCAGCACGGGCACGCCGGCCATCGCGGCCAGTTGGGCGATGCCCGGGGCGGCCACCCGCACCGGCCCGCGCGGCCCGTCGGGGGTGATCACGGCGACGCCGCCACCGGCCAGGATGCGCAGCAGCCCACGCAATCCCGAAGCGCCCCCCTTGGAGGAGGAGGCGTGCACCACGTCGATGCCGAAGGGTCGCACCGCATTGGCGATCAGCCGCCCGTCGCGATGGCGCGAGATCAGCACCTGGGCACGCCGGCCACCCGCCTGCGGCACCCGGCGCGACAGCAGCCGCCAGCCGAGTGTGGCGAGCGGCAGGCGTTCATGCCAGAAGGCCAGGATCATCGGGGCGTCGCGGAAGGGGTGGGCGTGCTCCTCGCCAACCAGCGTCCAGCGGGTGGTGGCCCAGACGAACCGCAGATACAGCGCCACCAGGCGCGCCAGCATCCCCTGCACCGCGGGGTGGCGGATCAGGCGCTTGGCCATCGGGCGGGGCGGGACGGGTTGCTCACGGGCTCGGCCCTAGCATGCCGCGCCCGCAAGGCGAAACGGGACCCGCCGAGGCGTCGTCGAGCCGCCATCGAAACGGCGAGCCGCCGCAGTTTCTTTCCGGCGCCGTGGCATGCGAGAGTGCGCACGGCTGTCCGCAGCATGCATGTCCGCTTCAGGCGCTGGCGACGCAGCGAGCCTTGGCGTAGGGCGAGCAGCATTGGGGCAAATCGGTTTTGGGGATGACGTGCATGCAAGGTCGGTGCGAGCAGCGCAGCAAGCGTGGCAGGGGCGTCACTCTGACGGTCCTGTGCGCCTCGGCAGCCTTGGCCCTGCCGCTCGCGGCCTGCAAGGAACAGGCGCCACCACAGCAGCAATCGGCGATGGCGCCGGCGGTCATGGTCACCCGCGTCGCGCGCCAGCCGATTTCCCAGGGGGCGGAGTTCATCGGACGGGTCGAGGCGGTCGACAAGGTCGAGATCCGCGCCCGCGTCACCGCCTTCCTGGTCAGCCGCAACTTCACCGAAGGCGATCCGGTGAAGGCGGGCGACCTGCTGTTCACACTCGAACAGCCGCCCTTCGCCGCCGAGGTGGCGCTGCGCCAGGCGCAGCTCGAACGCGCCGAGGCCGAATTGCGCAATGCCTCCCTGCAGGTGGCGCGCGGGCGCGAGCTGGTGCGCACCAACAACATCCCGCAATCGACGCTCGATGAACGCATCGCCGCCGAGGGCGAAGCCAAGGGCAGCGCCGACGCCGCCCGCGCGCAGCTCGACCTGGCGCGCATCCAGTTCGGCTACACCGAGATCCGCGTGCCGTTCGACGGGCGCGCCGGCCGCTCGCCGATCAGCCCGGGCAACCTGGTGGGGCCCGATACCGGCGTGCTGGTGACGATCGTGCGCGAGGACCCGATCCGCGTCTCCTTCCCGGTGACGCAGCGCGAGTTGCTGCGTGTTCGCCAGGCCGGCACGAACCTGCAGCAGGACGGCATCAGGGTTCGTGCGCGGCTGCCCGATGGCGCGCTGATGGACACCAACGGCCGGCTGGAATTCATCGATGTCGCCGCCAACCGTTCGACCGATTCGGTGCTGGTGCAGGCCATGCTGCCCAACCCGAACCGGTTGCTGACGGATGGCCAGGCGATCTCGGTGGTGATCGAGGCGGCCAATCCGGCCGAGGTCATCGTGATCCCGCAAGCGGCGCTGCAGGTCGACCAGCGGGGCGCCTTCGTGCTGGTGGTCGGCGCCGACAACAAGGTCGAGGTCAAGCGCGTGACCACCGCTCCCGGCCCTGCCGGACAGGTTGTGATCACGGAAGGGCTCGAGGTTGGCCAGCTGATCATCGTCGAAGGGTCCCAGCGCGCCCGGCCCGGCCAGCCGGTGACGCCGCGCGACGAACCCCCACCGCCGGCCGGCGCCGTGCCCGCCAACGCCCCGCGCGGCGGCTGAACCCATGATCAGCAAGGTATTCGTCGACCGGCCGCGGCTCGCGATCGTCATCGCCATCGTCATGACCATCGCCGGGCTGGTGGCACTGAGGCAGATCCCGGTCGCGCAGTTCCCCGACATCGTGCCGCCGCAGGTGACGGTGACGGCGAATTACCCGGGCGCCTCGGCCGAGGTGGTGGAGGCGACGGTCGCCCAGCCGATCGAGAGCCAGGTCAACGGCGTCGACAACATGATCTACATGCGGTCGACCAGCGGCAATGACGGCTCCTACACGCTGACCATCAGCTTCCGCGTCGGCACCGATCCCGACCAGAACACCACCAACGTCAACAACCGTGTGCAGCTGGCCCTCGCCCAGCTGCCCGAGGAAGTGCAGCGCCAGGGGCTTGCCGTGCGCAAGAAGTCCTCCGCGCTGCTGCAGGTGGTGACGCTGCGCTCGTCGACGGGCGCGCAGGACCCGCTGTTCATCTCGAACTACGCGACCATCAACGTGATGGACGTGCTAAAGCGCGTGCCGGGCGTCGGCGACGCCATCATGTTCGGCGCGCGCGACTATTCCATGCGCATCTGGTTCCAGACCGACCGGCTGACCGCGCTGAACCTGACGCCCGGCGACATCGTCAACGCCATCCGCGCGCAGAATCAGGTAGCGCCGCTCGGTCGCGTCGGCGCGCAGCCGGCCAGCACCGACACGTCGTACCAGCTCAACATCCGCACCACCGGCCGTCTCGAAAGCGCCGACCAATTCGGCAACATCGTGGTGCGCGCCAATCCCGACGGCTCGGTGCTGCGGGTGCGCGACGTGGCGCGCATCGAGCTCGGCGCATGGAACGAGGATGTCGGCACCAGGCTGAACGGGCAGGATGCGATCGGCATCCAGATCTACCTCGCCCCCGGTGCCAATGCAGTCGGCACCGCCGACGGCGTGGCACGGGCGATGAGCGACCTCGCCTCGCGATTCCCCGAGGGCCTCGAATACGCGGTGGTCTACGACACCACCACCTTCGTGAAGCTGACCATCGATGAGGTCATCAAGACCCTGATCGAGGCCTTCGTGCTGGTGGTGCTGGTCGTCTTCCTGTTCCTCGGTTCGATCCGCGCGACGATCATCCCGCTGATCGCCGTCCCGGTCAGCCTGATCGCGACCTTCGTCGTGCTGAACGCGATGGGGTATTCGGCCAACACCGTCTCGCTGCTGGCGATGGTGCTCGCCATCGGCATCGTGGTGGACGACGCCATCGTGGTGGTCGAGGCGGTCGAGGCGACGATGGAGGCCGACCACACGCTTTCGGTGAAGGACGCCACCAAGAAGGCGATGGACGGCATCACCGCGCCGATCATCGCCATCACCCTGGTGTTGCTGTCCGTCTTCGTGCCGCTCGCCTTCATTCCTGGCATCTCGGGCGAGTTGTTCCGCCAGTTCGCGGTCACCGTCTCGGTCGGCATGTTCTTCTCGGCGATCAACGCGCTGACGCTCTCCCCGGCGTTGTGCGGCGTGTTGCTGCAGCCGCATCATGGGCCGAAGAAGGGCATCATGGGCCGCATCTCGCGCGGCATCGACTGGGTGCGGGACGGCTATGCCGGCATCGTCGCGCGGCTCGTGCGCGTGGCGATCGTCTCGATCGCGCTGCTCGCGCTGTTCATGGGCGGCATCGTCGGTGTCGGCAGCATCACGCCGACCGGCTTCCTGCCGCAGGAGGACCAGGGCGCCTTCTTCGTTGAGATCCGCCTGCCGGAGGGGGCCTCGCTCAACCGCACGCTCGATGTCGCGAAGCAGGTCGAGGAGGCCGCGCGCAATATGCATGGCGTGCGCGACGTCATCACCATCACCGGCTACTCCATGCTGAACGGCCTGGCGCAGTCGAACTCGGCCTTCCTCATCCTGACGCTGGAACCCTTCGAGGAACGCACGACGCCGTCGCTCAGCGTGAACGGGCTGATCGCCACGGTGGCACGCGAGACGGCCGGCGTGCCGGCGCTGATCATTCCCTTCAACCTGCCACCGATCATCGGCCTCGGTACCTCGGGCGGCTTCGAGTTCCAGTTGCAGAACCTCGAAGGCCGGCCGGTCGGCGAAATGGCGGCGGCGATGCGCGCCCTGGTGCTCGCCGCCAACCAGGACCCGGCGCTGACGCGCGTCTTCTCGACCTTCGCCGCGAACAACCCCTCGGTGTTCCTCGACATCGACCGCGACCGGGCGCAGGTGCTCGGCGTGTCGCTCAACGACATCTTCCAGGGGCTCTCGGCCGCGATGGGCGGGGCCTATGTCAACGACTTCAACCTGTTCGGCCGCACCTGGAAGGTCAGCCTGCAGGCGGAGCTGCTCGATCGCGACGGCATCCCCGACATCTATCGCGTCAACATCCGCAACCGCGACGGGGAGATGATCCCGCTGCGCGCCCTCGCTGAGGCACGCATCGAGCTCGGGCCGCAATCCATCATCCGCTACAACAACGTGCGCAGCCTGACGATCAATGGCGAGCCGGCGGCGGGACGGTCCTCGGGCGACGGCCTGGCGGCGATGGAACGTGTCGCGCGGAATACGCTCCCGCGGGGCTATTCCTTCGAATGGACGGGCACCGCCTTCCAGGAAAAGGCGGCGTCGGGCCAGACCGGCACCATCCTGGTGCTCGCCGTGCTGTTCGCCTTCCTGTTCCTGGTCGGGCTGTACGAATCCTGGACCATCCCGGTGCCGGTGCTGCTGTCGGTCTCGGTCGGCGTGCTCGGCGCGATGATCGCCATCGGGCCATCGGGGCTGGCGCTCGACCTCTATGCCCAGGTCGGCATCGTCGTGCTGATCGCGCTCGCCGCGAAAAACGGCATCCTGATCATCGAGTTCGCCAAGGACGAACGCGAGAACCAGGGCAAGTCGATCCAGGAAGCGGCGATCCAGGGGGCGAAGTTGCGCTTCCGCGCGGTGATGATGACCTCCTTCGCCTTCATCCTCGGCCTCTATCCGCTGGTGACCGCCTCAGGCGCCTCCGAGATCAGCCGTCGTGCCGTCGGCACCCCGGTCTTCTGGGGCATGCTGGCGGCGTCCTCCCTCGGGATCTTCATGATCCCAATGCTTTACACAGTGTTCCAATCCGTCCGCGAGCGCATCAAGGCGAAGTTATTCCGGCAGGAGCCGGCGTCGCCCGACAGTCACTCCGCCCCCCCTGCTTGACCCGGTGGCCCCGGCACCCGATTTCTGTCACAACCCGGGGGCCGGCGGCCCCCAAACCGAATGATGGAGACCCCCCGATGGGTGACAACACCAAGCCCGTCTCCGACGATACCTTCAAGCAGGACGTGCTTGAGGCGCCGGGGCCGGTGCTCGTGGATTTCTGGGCGGAATGGTGCGGCCCCTGCCGCATGGTCGGCCCGATCCTCGACGAAATCGCCGAGGAGATGGCCGGCAAGCTGACCATCGCGAAGGTCAACATCGACGAAAACCCGATGACGCCAACCGAATATGCGGTGCGCGGCATCCCGACGATGATCCTGTTCAAGGACGGCAAGCCAGTCGAAACCAAGGTCGGCGCGATGCCGAAGGGCGCGCTGAAGTCGTGGATTTCGGGCGCGATCGGGGCGTGACGGGAGGCCGGATGGGCGCTGCCGCTCCGGCGTGACGGAAGGTCGAGGGGCCTCGCCCCTCGAACACCGCGGCAGTAAACTCAGTTTGAATCATTCGTGAAGATCGAGGGGCGCCGCCCCTCGAGCACCCCGGCAGGAAACTCAGTTTCCTGCACCTTCGCTCGATTTCTACGAAATCGTGAGGGCGCACAGGGGCCGTGGCCGGCGTTCCCCGTGCCAGACACCACAGATGGCATTCCAGGGAGAACGACCCTCTGGAAGCCGATATTTGGTGTCTGGCATGACAGCCGGGATCGGCGCCACGAATCTTCCCCGGTCCGACGCGATCCGAGTACCCGGAAACAAACCGTCTCCTCGGGTGCCAACTATCGGTTTCCAAAGGCCTTTAGGCCATTGGTGGAGGAGGTCCAAAAGGGGGCAAGACCCTCTCCGGTTCCGCCGCCGGACGGCAATATCCGCGCGCGAATGGGCCAGCGCCCCTCCAACCTTCAGCCAGCCACGACCGGCACCAGCGCCGCCCTGAACTGCGCCGCGCAGGCCTCCCAGGACCACGCCTCGGCGTGGCTCCGGCAGGCGGTGCGGTCACCCTCCAACGCTCGCAGGCCGGCGGCGCGCAGATCCTCGTCCAATGCGCCAATGCGTGGATCGGTGATCACATCCAATGGCCCCGTCACCGGAAAGGCCGCGACCGGCGTGCCCGAGGCCAGCGCCTCCAGCAGCACCAGGCCGAAGGTGTCGGTGCGAGAGGGGAACACGAAGACATCCGCCCCGGCATAGGAGCGCGCCAACTTGCCATTGTCGCGATAGCCGGTGAAATGCGCGGACGGAAAGCGCTTCTGCAGCCCTTCGCGCGCCGGCCCGTCGCCGACCACGACCTTGGTGCCAGGCAGGTCGAGGGCCAGGAAGGCCTCGATGTTCTTCTCCACCGCGACACGCCCGGCATAGAGGAAGACCGGGCGCTGCAAGCCCTCCCACGGCTCGCGCGGCTCGGGGCGGAAGCGGGCGAGGTCCACCCCGCGCGTCCAGGCGCGCACCTTGGTGAAGCCGCGCCGCGCCAGTTCCTCGCGCAGCGACCGCGTCGCCGCGAAGGTGCCGGCGCCGGCTTGGTGGAAGCGGCGCATCATCGCCCAGGACCAAGCCACGGGAATGCGCGTTCGCGCATGCAGGTATTCAGGAAAGCGTGTGTGGAAGGCGGTGGTGAAGGGCCAGCCGCGCTTGCGGCACAGTGACCGCATCGCCCAGCCAAGCGGGCCTTCCGTCGCGATGTGCACGACCTCCGGCTTGAAGGCATCGACCAGCTTGCGCAACCGCCGCCCCGGTGCGATCGCCAGGCGGATTTCCGCATAGCCCGGCATGGGGACGTTCACGAAGCGGTCGGGGCCGATCACCTCGACGGTGTCGCCGCCGGCGCGCAGTTGCTCGGTGACGATCGACATGGTGCGGACCACGCCATTCACCTGCGGGAACCAGGCATCGGAGACGATCAGGATGCGCAGCGGCGCCCGATGCGCGCCGATGCAATCGGCGGCCTGCATGGCCCCGGCATCATCCATCGGCATCAGGCCGCCGTCGCGGTGGCGGCGGCGCGACGCGGGGAGCGGGCGAAAGACAGGCGGTTCTCGCGCACCCAGTCCACCAGTTCGAAGCGGCCATCTGCGTGTTCGACCAGCGCGGTGCAGCTTTCCACCCAGTCGCCGTCGTTCATGTAGAGCACGCCCTGCACGGTGCGCATCTCGGCGTGGTGGATGTGGCCGCAGATCACGCCATCCATGCCGCGGCGCTTGGCTTCATTGGCCAGGGCGGATTCGAAGCGGTCGATCGCCTTCACCGCTTCCTTGACCTGGCGCTTGAGCCACTGCGACAGCGACCAGTAGGGGTAGCCGAAGCGCCGCCGCGCCGCGTTGAACCAGCGGTTCATCGTCAGCGCCCAGTCATAGGCCCAGTCGCCGAGGTGGGCGATCACCTTGGCGTAGCGGATGACGCCGTCGAACTCGTCGCCGTGAATGACGAGGAAGCGGCGGCCGTCGGCGGCCTCGTGCTCGGCCTCGCGCATTAGCTTGATGCCGGCGATCTCGAGGCCCAGCCAGTCGCGGAACATCTCGTCATGGTTGCCGGGGATGTAGATGACCTCGGTGCCGTGCCGCGCCATGCGCAGCACCAGGCGGATCACCTCGTCATGGTCGGCGTCCCAGTACCAGGACTTCTTGAGCCGCCAACCATCGACGATGTCGCCCACGAGGTAGAGGCGCTCGCATTCGACCTTCTTGAGGAAATCCACCAGGAAGTCGCTGCGGCTGCCCTTGGTGCCGAGATGGACATCCGACAGGAAGATACTGCGATAGCGGCGGCGGGGGCTGGCTTCGTGCATCCGACTCAGTCTCCGGAGCGCCACCGGGTTTCCACGCGAATCCCGGCGGCGTGCTGCAGATGCGCCGGGCGATACCGTGCCATGCGGCATGCGCGCGTGAATCTTGAATGAAGGGTGCATCGGAAGCGGCTGCGAATGCGCCATGTCATGCGAGGGTCTCGGCAGCGACGCCGAATCGTCATCGTCGCGCTGCCAGAAGCCCGCTTCATGCCGACGCGCATGCTCATCGTCTTCAATCCCGCCGCCGGGGCGCGCCGTCGCCGCCGGCTCCTGGCCGCGCTCGACCTGATGCGCGGCGTCGGGCTGCGGCCGGAGGTGGCGGACACCGCGCGCCGCGGCCACGCCGTCGAACTTGCGCGCGATGCCGCACGGTGTGGCGTGCCCATCGTGGTGGCGGCCGGTGGCGATGGCACGATCGCCGAGGTCGCCGACGGCCTGGCCGGGTCGGATACCGCGCTCGGCGTGCTGCCGCTCGGCACCGCGAATGTGCTGGCGCTGGAACTCGGCATCCCGCGCGCGCCGGCGCAGGCGGCCGCGGTACTGGCGATGGGGCGCACCGCGCTGCTGCATCCTGGACTCGCGCGCCATGCCGATGGGCGGGAGTTGCTGTTCGTGCAAATGCTCGGCGCCGGCTTCGACGCGGCGGTGGTGCATAATCTCTCGACCCCGCTCAAGCGCGCCATCGGCAAGGGCGCCTATGTCTGGCAGACCCTGCGCGAGATGCCGCGCTACAGCTTCGCCCCGATCCGCGCGGTGATCGACGGGCGGGTCGAGGATGCGGCGAGCGTCATCGTCAGCAAGGGGCGGCTCTATGCCGGGCGTTTCCTGCTCGCGCCCGGGGCGGATCCGCGGCTGGAGGGCTTCCACGTCGCGCTGTTCCGCGATGCGGGGGTGGTGGCGGCGATGCGCTACGGCGCGGCCCTGCCGCTCGGCCTGCTGCCGCGGCTGCGCGGGGTGGACATCATGGTTGGGCAGGAAGTGCGGCTCGATGGTGCCGGCTGCCCCGCCCAGGCCGATGGCGACGCGGCCGGCTGCCTGCCGGTGACGATCGCGGCGGCGCCGCGGCCAATGCGCATCGTGGTGCCGTAGCGCGCGCCATTGTTTGCTCGGCGCAGGCCCGCAGCACCCCCACCCGGCCATCCGGGTGGCTGGGTGGGGCGCGGGCCGGCGCGGTTTCAGCGAAAGCGACATCGCCGGGCGCCGGCGAGCCCTGCCCTTGCCGAGCCGGGGCCGGATCGCCCACAAGCTTCCGATGCGCCGCCCCTCCCCGCTCCGGCCACGCCCCGCATGACGCCCTTCGGCGCCAGGCTGCGGGTGCTGCGCGAGCAGCGCGGCGTCACGCTGAAGGACCTCGCGGCGGCGCTGCAGGTCTCGGCGGCGTATCTTTCCGCGCTGGAACACGGCAGACGCGGCCGGCCCTCGGCCGGGCTGGTGCATCAGGTGAACGAGTATTTCGGATTGATCTGGGATGACGCAGAGGAACTGGCGCGGCTCGCGCGGCAATCACACCCACGGGTGGTGCTCGACACGGCGGGACTCGACCCGGCGGTGACCGACTTCGCCAACCGGCTGGCGCGCGACATTCGCCAGATGACGCCCGAGGTCGCGACGCGCATGGCCGCGGTGCTCGACACGCTGCCGAAGGGGCGACGCTGATGCAGGCGGTCTCGGCCGGGCTGCTCGCCGGCTTCGTGGGGTTTGCCTCCTCCTTCGCCGTGGTCTTGCAGGGGCTCGTGGCGGTCGGGGCAAGCCCGGCCCAGGCGGCTTCGGGGCTGATGGCGCTGTCGGTCGCGATGGGGCTGGCGGGCATCGTGCTGTCGCTGCGGCTGCGGTTGCCGATCTCGGTGGCCTGGTCGACGCCCGGGGCGGCGCTGCTGGCGGCGACGGCGGCCCCGGCGGGCGGCTTCGCCGAGGCGGTGGGTGCCTTCCTGGTCTGCGGCGCGCTGCTGACCCTCGCCGGGCTGTGGAAGCCGCTGGGGCGTGCCGTGGCGGCGATCCCGGCGCCGCTCGCCAATGCGATGCTGGCGGGTATCCTGTTCACGCTGTGCCTCGCGCCGGTGCGCGCGGTGGCGGAACAGCCGGTGGCAGGCCTCGGCATCGTGCTGGCCTGGGCGGTGATGGCACGCATCAACCGGTTGCTGGCGGTGCCGGCGGCGGTGCTGGTGGCGGTCGCGGTGATCGCGACTGTCGCGCCGCTGCCGATGGCCGGCTGGATGCCGCAGGCGGCCTTCGTGCTGCCGGCCTTCTCGGTCGCGGCGCTGACCGGCATCGCGCTGCCGCTGTTTATCGTGACCATGGCCTCGCAGAACATCCCGGGTCTCGCGGTGCTGTCGGCGAACGGGTACCGGCCGGAAGCGGGGCCGCTGTTCACCACGACGGGGCTGTTCAGCCTGGTCGGCGCGCCCTTCGGCGGGCATGCGGTGAACCTCGCGGCGATCACCGCGGCGCTGTGCGCCGGGGAAGGCGCGGGGCCCGACCCGGCGCGGCGCTGGGTGGCGGCGGTGGTTGCGGGGGCGGTCTATGTCGTGTTCGGGCTGCTGGCGGGGGCGGTGACGGCCTTTGTCGCCTCGGCGCCGCCGGTGCTGATCCAGGCGGTGGCGGGGCTCGCGCTGCTGGGGCCGTTCGGCGGCGCGATGCTGGGTGCGGTCTACGCGCCGCAGGGGCGCGAGGCGGCGCTGGTCTGCTTCGTCGTCACCGCATCGGGTGTTGCCTTCCTCGGCATCGGCGGTGCCTTCTGGGGGCTTCTGGCGGGGGGCGCGATGATGATGCTGGCTCGGTGGCGCGCTTGAACCGGCGCTGGTGGCCCTGGGCCGCGATCATCGGCATCCTCGCCGCCGTCGCCGGCGCGGAATACGCGCTGGGGCGCGTGCCGATCTGCACCTGCGGCTATGTCAGCCTGTGGCATGGCGATGTGTGGTCCTCGGGCAATTCGCAGCACATGATGGACTGGTACACGCTGTCGCACCTGGCGCATGGCTTCGTCTTCTACGCCGTGCTGCGCTGGCTGTTGCCGGGGGTCAGCGTGCCCTGGCGTGCCGTGGTGGCGATGCTGCTGGAGGGCGGGTGGGAGGTGCTGGAGAACACGGCGCTCATCATCGACCGCTACCGCGAGGTAACCGCCTCGCTCGACTATTATGGCGACAGCATCATCAATTCCTTCGGCGATGGCGTGGCGATGCTGGTGGGCTTCTTCCTCGCCGCGCGGCTGCCGGTGCTGGCCTCGATCCTCATCGTGATCGGCATGGAGCTTCTCGCCGCCTGGGTGATCCGCGACAACCTCGCGCTGAACATCGTGATGCTGGTCTGGCCGCTCGAGGCGGTGCGCGAGTGGCAGGTGCAGGGCATGCCCTCGACCCGCTGACGCCGCGGGGCCATCATCGCGGGCAAGAAACCGGAGGAAGCCACCATGCTGCGCGTGTTCCTGGCGCATACGCCCGAAATGTTCGTCGGCTATTACGGGGATCGCGCGCTCGCCGCCCTGCGGCAACATGCCGAAGTGGTGCGCAATCCCGGCACCACGGTACTGACCGGCGCCGCCCTGGCCGAGGCCGCGCGCGGCTGCCAGGCGATCGTCGCCGACCGCGCGACACCGGGCAACGCGCAAACGTTTGCCGCCGCGCCGGACCTTGTCGCCTTCCTGCGCGTCGCGGTGGATATCAGCACGATCGACGTGCCCGCGGCGAGTGCGGCGGGCGTGCTGGTGACGCGCGCCACGCCCGGCTTCGTCGACAGCGTCACGGAAGTCGGGATCGGCTTCATTGTCGACCTGGCGCGCGACCTGTCGGGCTATATCCAGGCCTATCGCCGTGGCGAGGAGCCGCAGGGGAGGATGGGGTTGCAGCTTTCCGCTGCGACGCTCGGCATCGTAGGCTATGGGCGGATCGCGCGGCGGCTGGCGGAGGTGGCGCTCGCGCTGGGCATGCGCGTGCTGGTGTCGGATCCTTATGCCAGTGTCGAGGATCCGCGCATCGCCAAGCGCGACTTCGCCGATGTGCTGGCCGAGGCGGACATCGTCGTCTGCCTCGCCATCTCCAGCCCCGAGACGCGCGACCTGTTCGACGCAGCCGCCTTCGCGCGGATGAAGCGTGGCGCGCGCTTCATCAACCTCTCGCGCGGGGAGTTGGTGGATGAGCGCGCGCTGGAAGCCGCCCTCGACAGCGGGCAGCTTTCCGGTGCGGCGATGGATGTCGGCCGCGCGGCGGACCAGCGGCCATCGGCGTTTCTCGCGCGGCGACCGGATGTGATCGCCGCACCGCATATCGCCGGCATGACGCCTGAGGCGATGGAGCACCAGGCGATGGACACAGTGCAGCAGATCGCCGCCCTCGCCCGCGGCGAGATGCCGGAAAACGCGGTGAATGCACCGGCCGCGCATCGCCTGGCGCGGATCGGCGTGCGGCCGGACTGAGCGGGGCGGCTATCCGGCCGCCAGACCAGCGCGGCGCACCACGTCACGCCAGCGCGCCGTCTCGGTCTCGATGGTGGTGGTCAGCCCGTCGCGGCTGCTGGCTTCCACCAGGAAGCCGGTGGCGGCCAGGCGCTGCGCGACATCCGGCGTGCGCAGTGCCGCCGTCACCGCGTCATGGATGCGTGTGGCGAGCGGTTCGGCCATGCCGCGCGGCGCGACGATGCTGTGCCACGACCCCGAGGTGAAATCGGGCAGACCGGCTTCCACCATCGTCGGCACCTCAGGCAGCAGCGGGTGGCGGGTGCGGCCGCCCACGGCGATCGCGCGCAGCCGCCCGGCCTGCACCTGCGGCACCACCGTCGCCATGTTGAGCAGCGCGAGCTGCAAGGTGCCGCCGACGAGATCGGTCGTCGCCGCGCCGCCGCCCGGATATGGCACATGCGTCATCTCGGTGCCGGTAACCTGCTTGAACAATTCCATGCCGAGATGCTCCGAGGAGCCGATGCCGGAACTGCCGTAGGACGCCTTGTCGGGATTGGCGCGCAGCCAGGCGATCAGCTCCTGCAGGTTGTTGGCGGGGACGGAGGGGTTCACCACCATCAGGTTCGACGCGCTGATTGCCACGGTGATGGGCGTGAAGTCGCCGATCGGGTCATAACCGGCGCGGGCGAGCAGCAGCGGATTGATGGTCATGATTCCGCTGGCGGCAATAAACAGGGTCGCGCCGTCCGCCGGCTGGCGCGCGACATATTGCGCGGCGACGGCGCCATTCGCGCCGGTGCGGTTCTCCACCACGAAGGGTTGGCCAAGCCGCGCATTGAGCTGCTGGGCGAGGGTGCGCGCCAGGATGTCGGACGGCCCGCCAGGCACGTAGGGCACGACGATGGTGGTCGGCCGCGTCGGCCAGGGGGACTGCGCGCGGACGGCAGGCGCCACGCCCAGCGATGCGGCGGCAAACAACAGGCTGCGACGGTTCATGCTGATTCTCCGGGTGTTGGACCCGGAGAAGCAAGGGCCGTGCCGTCAGGCCACCGCCCGTTTGCGGCGGAAGATTCCGCTCAGCCCCGGGATCGACCAAGCCGCCGCCAACAGCGTCAGCGCGCAGAGCCCCATGCTGATCGGCCGGGTGAAGAAGGGCGTGAGGTCGCCACCCGACAGCACCAGCCCGCGCAGCAGGTTCTTGTCGAGCAGATCCCCCAGCACGATACCGAGCACCAGCGGCGCCATTGGGAAGCGAAACTCCCGCAGTACGAAGCCGAGCAGCCCGGCGCCCAGCATCACCCAGATGTCGAACAGCCGCGAGGTGATGGCGAAGGCGCCGACGGTGCACAGCACGAAGACAATCGGCATCAGCCGCGAGCGCGGGATCAGCAATATCCACAGCAGCGGCCGCACCAGCACCAGGCCGTAGAACATCTTCACCATGTCGGCGACCACCAGCATGGCGACGATCTGGTAGATGAATTCCGGCGCGGTGATTGCCAGCATCGGCCCGGGGTTGAGGCCGTGGATCATCATCGCCGCCATCAGCACGGCCGCCGGTGCGGAACCGGGGACGGCCAGCGTAAGGACCGGGATGATGGCGCCGGGGACGCAGGCGCTCTCGCCGGTCTCGGCGGCCATCAGGCCCTCGATGCTGCCCTTGCCGTATTTCTCGCGCTCCTTGCTGGCGCGCTTGGCGGCGGCGTAGGAGGTCCAGGCGGCTATGTCCTCGCCGAGGCCCGGCATGGCACCGATGAAGGTGCCGAGCGCACCGGAGCGCAGGATGGTCTTCCAGTACTGCGTCACATCGCGGATGCGCGGGATCACGCTGTCGATCTTGCTCGACACCGCTTTCACCGCCGGGCCGCGCATGGCGGACAGCACCTCCGCCACGCCGAACACGCCGACCAGCACGGGCAGCAGACCAAGCCCGCCGGCGAGGTCGCCATTGCCGAAGGCGAAGCGTGGGTAGGCGTGGTTGGTCTCCTGCCCGATCGTCGCGACGAACAGGCCGATGAAGCCGGCGATATAGCCCTTCAGCGCGTCCCCACCAGACAGCGACCCGGCGATGACGATGCCGAACAGCGCCACCCAGAACATTTCGTACGAGCCGAACTGCAGCGCGAATTCCCCGAAGGACGGCGCGAAGAGCGCGAGAATCAGCGTGCCGAACAGCGTGCCGAACCACGACCCGGTGGTGGAGATTCCCATCGCCCGCCCGGCGAGGCCCTGTCGTGCGAGCGGAAAGCCATCGAGCGTCGAGGCCGCCGAGGCCGGTGTTCCCGGTATATTCAGCAGGATCGCGCTGCGCGACCCACCATAGATGGCGCCGACATAGACGCAGATCAGCACCAGCATGGCCTTGTCCGGCCCCATGCCGAAGGTCAGCGTGGTCAGCAGGGCGACGCCCATCGTCGCGGTCAGGCCGGGCAGCGCGCCGATGATGATGCCGATCAGCGTCGCCCAAAGGGCGTGGAATATCGCGCCGCCGCCGAGCACATGGGCGAAGCCGCCGGCCAGATTGTTCAAGGCATCCATCAGGGCAGCCGCAGCAGAAAGAGTTTCTCGAAGACCAGCATCACCGCCACCCCCGTGCCGATGCCGATCAGCGCGGCCTCGATGATGCGGCGCACGCGGCCCTGCTTGCCCAGATCCCATTCGAAGGCGGAGGTGAAGGCGAAGACGAAGAGCGCGGAGGCGAGCCAGAAGGGCACCCGGCCAACCATGCCGCCGGCATAGACCAGGCCGAGCGCCGCCGCCGTGGTGAGCTGCCGGCGATCGGCCGCATTGCCTGTCGCGGCGCCACGCACCACCCAGCCGCCACGCCCGATCGCGCGCAACCCGAGCGCCACCGAAAGCAACGACAGCACCGCACCGTAGAAGCCGGGCACGATGCCCGGCGCCGTCAGGCCGGTGCCCGATTGTTCGATGAAGCGCGGCATCTGCCAGGCCTGCGCCACGATGGCGACACCGAGCGCGAACAACACCGCCGCGGTGATGAGATCGGCCCGCGGCGAGGTGGGCGCCTTCTCCCCATCGAAGGGGGAGGCCGCGTCCACGTCGCTCATGCGCGCGCCACGTGATGGAGGCCGGGCCGAGGCATCAAAGCCGCGCGATGCCGACGGTGTCCGGGCTCACCCGCGCCTTGCCGCCGTCGAAATACAGCCAGGCGGTCTGGCGCACCATCTTCCACGCCTCGTCATAAGCCTGCTGGCCATAGAGCGGCGTGAACAGCGCCGCGCGCGACGTGGCGTAGTCCTTCAGACGCTGCGAGTTGGCGATGGTGTCGCGCCAGATCGTCGTCATGGTCTGCACCACCGGCTCCGGCACGCCCTTGGGCGACCAGATGCCGAAATAGTTGAGCGGCGCGGGCATGTTCGGCACCCAGCGGCGCACCGACGGGATCTCGATGGCCGGGCTGCTGCCCTGGGCGGCGAGCGTCACCGGGTTGTCCGACTGCACGGCGAGCGGGATCAGCCGGCGGGCGCGGATCATCTCGGCGGCTTCGACCAGCAGCATGGCACCGAGCGGCGTCTCGCCCGACACGGTCGCGATCATGGCGGGGTTGCCGCCGTCATAGGTGGCGTGGCGGTATTGCATGCCGGGCGAAGCGGCGCGCAGCGCCTCCAGCATGTTGTGCCCGGCGGAGGAGACGCCCGCGGTGGCGACGCCGATGCCCTGGCCACGCGTCTTGAGCGCCTCGAAGGCCGCGCCAAAGTCGCGGAAGCCGGCCTGCGGATTGGCGACCAGCACGTTCACATTGGCCACGGCGAAGAACAGGTTCCAATCCGACAGCGCGGTGTCGAGCAGGCCGAGCACCTTGTAGCAGCCGACATCGACGGCCGCGCCGGCGGCCCAGGTCAGGCCATCCTTCGGCGCTTCCAGCGCGTTGCGTGTGCCGATCGAACCCGAGGCGCCGGGCTGGTTCACCACCACCACGCGCTGGCCGAGCGGCGCTTCCAGCTCGGCGGCGACGATGCGCGCCATCTGGTCGGTCGAACCGCCGGCGGCCCAGGGGACGATGATCGTCACCGGGCGATCCGGCCGCCAGGCAGCGCCCTGGGCGCGCAACGTGACGGGGGCGGCGATACTGGCGGCAGTGGCAGCGAGAAGATGCCTGCGGAGCATGTCTTCGACCTTTCCTTCGTTCCCGCGCCGCGTTTGCCGCGGCGTCGTCGATCAGTAACCTGTCAGTTACCGACGATGGTGCGGCGCCCCAGGCGGCGGCGTCAAGCCAGGGACTTCAGCCGAATTCCGGGCCGGCCACGGCCGCGATCAGCGCCGGCTCGCCCGGCGTGTCGTCCCCGAGCGCCATGCGCGTGAACGGCCGCAGCACCTCGCCGCCACGCCGGGAAAGCCAATCGGCGAGGCCCGGCCGCGCATTAGGCAGGTCCAGCACGGCCGAGCCGGGCAGCGCGTTGCGCGCGGCGGCGATCAGCCCGCGCGCGGTAATATCGTCCGCCGCGACGACGGGGCCGATCTGCGGGCCACGCGCTCCGTCGCGGGCGATGGCAAAGCCGCTGCCATCCTCGGCGATGAAGGCGGCCTGCGGCAGCCGCGCCGCGACATCGTGCAGCAACGCGGCACGCGGCGCCCCGAAGGCGGCGGTGTCGAGCGCGAGCACCGCCGGCCAATCGCTGTCACGCAGCCGGCGCACACCGGGCGCGCTCGGCAAGGGATGCGGCAGTGACCAGCGCGCAAAACCCCACAGTTCGCGAAAGCCGAGTTGGCGATAGACCGGCTGGCCCGCCGGTGTGGCATCGAGCGCCGCGCAGCTTGTGCCGCACAGGCTCTCGACGGCCCAGCGCATCAGCGCGGTGGCGTAGCCGCGCCGGCGCTGGTCGGGCCGCACCAGCACCATCGAGATCCAGGCGAGATCCTCGCCATACCGAATGAAGGCCGCCGTCGCGACGAGCGCCTCCTGCCCGTCATCGATCGCCAGCGCCGCACCCTCGCGCAGGAATAGCGACCAGTCGCGCTCCACCTGGTTCCAGCCGATCAGGCGGGAGAGGGCGGCGGCGCGTGGCAGGTCGGCCTCGGTCATCGGACGCATGGGCGGATGCGACGATGCGGTGACGCGGGCGTCAAGTGCTTGACGCGCAGGCGCGATGACGGCCCACTTCGCGCCATGAGCGATCCTCGCCTGCTGCTGATCGGCTGCGGCGCCTTTGGGCGCGTCCATCTCGCAGCCTTGCGCCGGCTTGGCGTCGCGGCGATGGCCTTCGATGCGGATGAGGCGACTGCCACCGCGACCGGCCTGCCGGTGGCCGCCAGCATCGAAGCCGGCCTCGATGCCTGCGACGCGGCGATCGTGGTGACGCCGGTGCCGACGCATGTGCCGGTGGCGACGACCGTGCTGCGGGCCGGGCGCGACCTGTTCCTGGAGAAGCCTGCGACGGAGACGGCGGCCGAGGCGGCGGCCCTCGCCGACCTTGCCGGGCAGATGGGCTGCATCGCGCAGGTCGGGCTGTATTTCCGCTTCCATCCGAAGGCGATCGCACTGCGGCGCATGGTGGCGGCGGGCGAGTTCGGCGCGCTGCATTACCTGGCGGCGCGGTTCTCCGGCCTGAAGCGCGCGCGCGGCGATTCCGGCGCGCTGCTGAATGACGCGGTGCATTTCGCCGACCTGCTACCGTGGATCGCCGGCGAGGCACCGCATCGCATCTTCGCCACGCTGTCCGACCCGCTGCGGCGTGGGCGTGAGGATCTGGCGGTGATCCAGATGATGTTTCCCTCCGGCCTGACGGCGATGATCGAGGCCGGCTGCGTGCTGCCCGGCCGCTGGCCCGATGCGGTGGTGCCGGGTGCGGAGACGCGCAAGGAGGTCCTGGTCGCAGGGCATGACGCGTTGGCCGAGGTGGATTTCGCCGCCGAGAGTTTCGCACTGCGTCGTGGCACGCATGTGCCGGGTGAGAATGGTGCCTGGCTGCCGCGGCACGCGGCGCGCGAGGATGTCGCGATCCCGGCGGCGGATCCGGTCGAGGTCGTCGCCGCCGAACTCGCCGCCTTCATCGAGGCGCTGCGCAGCCGGCGTGCGCCGGAAGCCGGGCTGCGTTCCGGTGCGGTCGCCCCAGGTCGCATTTTGGATGCCGCGCGGCGTTCCGCGCAGCAAGCGCGCGTGGTCGCGTTGGAGGAACTCGCGTGATGCGTATCAGCCTGTGCAACGAGGTCGTGCGCGACCTGCCCTTCGAGGCGCAATGCGTCCTCGCGGCATCGCTCGGCTATGATGGGCTGGAAGTCGCACCCTTCACGCTGGATGCCAAGGCGCCGCATCTGCTGCCGGCCTCGCGCCGCGTGGCGCTGCGCCGGGCGGCAAGCGAGGCGGGCACCGCGATCACCTCCTTGCACTGGTTACTGGTCGTGCCTGCTGGGTTGTCGATCACCAGTGCCGATCCCACGCGGCGCGCCACGACGCTCGATGTCATGGAGCGGCTGGTGGGTCTCGCCGCCGATCTTGGCGCGACGCTGCTGGTGCACGGCTCGCCGGGCCAGCGGCGCGTGGAGGCTGACGGCGATGCGGCCCGCGCCGAGGAAGCGATGGCGAAGGCGGGTGAGGCCGCTGCGCGGCATGGTGTCACATACTGCGTCGAACCGCTCGATCCGGGTCAGACCAACTGGTGCACTAGCGTTGCCGACGGCGCAGCGGTGGTCGAGCGCATCGGCAATCCGGCGCTGCGGACGATGCTCGACACCTGTTCGGCTGGGAATGGCGAGAGTGAGAGTGTCGTCGCGCTACTCGAGCGCTTCATCCCGACCGGCGCGATCGCGCATGTGCATTTCAACGATCGCAACAGGCGCGGGCCGGGACAGGGGACGGATCGCTTCGGGCCGATCCTCACGGCGTTGAAGCGCACCGGCTACAGCGGCTTCGCGGCGGTCGAACCCTTCGACTATGTGCCGGATGGGCCGACCAGCGCGGCGCGCGCCATCGGCTATCTCCGCGCCCTGGAGGAGACCATCGCATGACCGCGCCCCGGTTCCGGTTGCTGGAGACGCACTGCTTCGAATGGCCGTTCAAGCTGCGCATGCCGTTCCGCTTCGGCGTGATCACTGTGACGCAGGGGCGCCAAGCGGTGGTCCGCGCGCGCATCGTGCTGGAGGACGGCCGCGAGCAGTGGGGCGTGGCGGCCGAGACGCTGGCGGCGAAGTGGTTCGACAAGGACCCGCGCTGGTCCGATGCGCAGAATGAGGACCAGCTGCGCCGCGCGTTGGAGATCGCCTGCGACGCGACGATGGCGGCCGGCGCCAATACCGCCTTCGGGCATTACGCGGATGCCTATGCCGCGCATGTCGCCGCCTGCGGTGCCGAGGGGCTGAACCCGCTCGTCTCCGCCTATGGCCGTGCGCTGCTCGACCGCGCGATGTTGGACGCGTTACTGAAGGCGAAAGGGATTTCCTTCGCCGCAGGGCTGCGCGCCAATATCGGCGGCATGGCAGCGCATGCGGTGGTGCCGGATCTCGCCGGGTATGATCTCGGCGCGATGCTGGCGTCGTTGACGCCGGCGCGGCGGATGCATGCGCGCCACACGGTCGGGCTGGTGGATCCGATCACCGCCGCCGACCAGGTCGAGCGGGTCAATGATGGTCTGCCGGAGACGGTCGAAGAGGTCGTCGCCACCTATCGCCACAGTTGGTGGAAGCTCAAGGTCGGCGGCAATGTCGCGGCGGATGTGGACCGGCTGTGCCGCATCGCCTCGGTGCTCGACCGGCTGCACGGCTATCACGTCTCGCTCGACGGCAATGAACAGTATGAGGATGCCGAGGGCGTGCTGGCGCTGTGGCGGGCGATGCAGGCGGAACCGCGCCTCGCCCGCCTGAATGCGTCGATCGCCTTCATCGAACAGCCGGTGAAGCGGGCGCGCGCGTTGGACGGTGCGATGGGCGCGCTCGCCGCCGCGCGGCCGGTGATCGTGGATGAAAGCGACGGGCCGCTCGATGCCTTCGTGCAGGCCAAGGCGCTCGGCTACACCGGCATTTCGTCGAAGGCATGCAAGGGAGTGTGGCGGTCGTTGGTGAACCTCGCCCGCTGTCGCGCGTGGAATGCGACGGAAGCCGAGCCGCGCTACTTCATGAGCGCGGAGGATCTGACGACGCTCGCCGGCGTCTGCGTGCAGCAGGACCTGGCGTTGGTCAGCGCCATGGGCCTCGTGCATGTCGAGCGCAACGGGCACCATTTCGTCGATGGCTTTGCCGGCCGCCCGAAGGCCGAGGCGGTGCGGTTCATGGAAGCCTATCCCGACCTCTATGCGGACACGCCGCATGGGCCGCGACTGGCGATCCGCGAGGGCATGCTCGAACTCGGCGCGGTGGTCGATGCCAAGGGCCTCGGCGCCGCCATCGAACCCGACACCGCTGCGATGGACCACATGCCCAAGGCCGCTTGGCCACCCATCTGATACCGCAGGTTGAGTGGAGCGGCGTGCCGGGCCATGCTGCGGCCCGACGCGTAACGAAGGGGGAAACCACACCATGACCGACGACGCACGCTGGCAGCCGAGCGAACGCTACCCCGACCCCTCGATCGTCGCGCTCGACCTGTCCTTCAAGCGCTATCACCTGCCACTGTCTGCGGTGGAGCGGCTGTATCACGGCACGCGCTGGGGCGAGGGGCCAGTCTGGCTTGGCGATGCGCGCTGCCTGCTGTGGTCCGACATCCCCAACAACCGCGTGTTGAAATGGGAGGAGGAGACGGGCGCCGTCTCCGCCTGGCGCAAGCCATCCAACAACGCCAATGGCCATACGCGCGACCGCCAGGGCCGCATCATCGCCTGCGAGCATCTCGGCCGCCGCGTGGTGCGCTTCGAGTATGACGGGTCGATCACCGTCCTCGCGGACAGCTACGAGGGCAAGCGGCTGAACAGCCCGAATGATGTGGTGGTGAAGTCCGACGGGTCGGTCTGGTTCACCGATCCGCCCTTCGGCATTCTCGGTTGGTATGAAGGCGAGAAGCACACGCCGGAACTCCCGCCGACCAATGTCTATCGCATCGATGGCCAGAGCGGCGAGATCACCTGCGTCGCCGATGACATCGACCATCCGAACGGCCTCGCCTTCAGCCCAGATGAGAGCATTCTCTATATCATCGAGAGCCGATCCGAACCGCGCAACATCCTCGCCTATGACGTGAATGGCGCGACGCTGCGCCGCCGCGGCACCTTCGTCGCGTGCCAGCCCGGCGAGACGCCGGACGGCTTCCGCGTCGACATCGACGGCAATCTGTGGTGCGGCTGGGGCATGACGGCCGCCTTCGATGGCGTGCGCATCTACAACAAGGCCGGCGCGCCGATCGGGCATGTCCATCTGCCGGAGCGCTGCGCGAATCTCTGCTTCGGTGGACGGCACCGCAATCGGCTGTTCATGGCCGCGGCGCAGTCGCTGTATAGCCTCTATGTCGGGACGCAGGGCGTCGCCGGCGGGTGAACCCTCCGCGTCCCCTCAGCCGGCGAGCGGGATGCTGATGCGCCGCACCGCATCTTCATCCACCTCGACGCCGAGGCCCGGGCCGGTGGGGACGATCGTCTCGCCGGCCTCGATGCGGATCGGGGTGCGCAGGATCTCGACGCCCATCACGAAGGTCGAGGTGTAGAACTCCGCGCCCAGCGCGATGTTCGGCGTCGCCGCCACCAGATGCAGCCCGGCGGCGATGGCGAGCCCGCCCTCGAACATGGTGCCGCCATAGGCGGTGATGCCGGCCGCCTCGGCGATGCCTGCCACCTCGCGCGCACGGAAGATGCCGCCGCTCTTCATGATCTTCACGCTGACCAGGTCGGCAAAGCGGTCGCGCACCAACTCGATGGCATCGATCGGGTCGAAGACGCTTTCATCGGCCATGATCGGCGTGTCGAGCGCGCGCGTAATCTCCGCCATCGCCGCGCGCTGGTGGCGCTTGACCGGTTGCTCGATGAAGGTGGGGTTGAAGCTCTCCATCTCGCGCAGTTGGCGGATGGCATCCCAGGGGTCGAGACCCTGATTGTAGTCGATGCGGATGTCGGCGTCGGCAGGCAGCACCTCGCGCAGCCGCGAGAGCCGGCGCATATCCTCGGCATGCGAGGTGAAGCCGGTCTTCACCTTGAAGATGTTGACGCCGTGGGAGGCGATGACGCCGCGCGCGAAGTCGAGGTCCTCCTCGAAATCCGGATTGGCGATCGAGACGCTGAGCGGCACGCGGGCCCGGTGGCAGCCACCGAGCAACTGCCAGACGGGCGTGCCGAGCCGCTTGCCGGTGATGTCGAGCAGCGCCATCTCCACCGCGGCCTTCGCCTCGGTGTGGCCAGTGACGGCCTTGTCCATCGCGCGCAGCAGGCTCGCCACCCGCATCGGGTCGGCGCCGATCAGCACCGGCCTGAGGTATCGCGCGATCGCAGTGGCATTGCCTTCCGCGGTGCCGGTGAAGACCGCCCAGGGTGCCGCCTCGCCCCAGCCGGTGATGCCGCCATCGGTGTCGATGCGCAGAATGACGCCGGGCATCGAAACATCGATGTCGCCGACCCCGTGGCGCCGCTTCATCCGCAGCGGCCAGTTCACCAGATGGACGGTGATGTCGGTGATGCAAAGGTCGCCCATGACGGTATCCTGTTCCCCGTGATCAGGCCCGAGCGACGGCAGACGGCGGCACCCGCACGGTCAGGCCAAGCAGCCTGAAGGACAGGCTCTTGCCATGCCCATCCAGGTTCAGCGAGCCGTTCACCCCGCCTTCCAGCACGTCGTCGATGACGAAGTTGAAAGCGTGCATCAGCGGCAGGTCGTAGCGCATGCAACGCGTCGCCCCGCGATGCGCGAACAGCGCGAGCACCCGCGCTTCCGTCACCTGCTCCGCCAGCAGCGGATACAGCGCCGGGTCGTAAGGCATCAACGACATGTTGCCGCGATTGCCCTTGTCACCCGCTCGGGAATGCGCGACCGCGTGCAGCGGCACCTCGATCAATTCCATGACCGCGCCTCCAGCACGCGAACCTCGGTGGGCACCATTGCGCGCGGCACCAGGAAGGACCGCGTCAGGATGCGCGGCGTCACGCGCCAACGCGCACCGGACGTCCCCGCCGTGCCGCAGCACAGCATCGCCAACGCCTCGCGCGCCGCCTGGTCGGCATCGTCGCGCGACGCGCTTTCGACGGCGAGGCGGATGCGGATCTCGGGTGGTTCCGGCCCGTCATAGGAGCGCCACAGTGCGCCATCATCGGAATCATGCACGGCGCTGATGCCGATCAGATCCGCCCGCGCGCGTCGGCCGAGACCGCGCTGCTTCACCCGCTGCAACAACACATCCGCCGTCGCGCGCGCCCGCGCCAGGCTGTTCGGCCCGGCGACCGAGACCTCGCCCTCGCCGAGCCAGGACCCTTCATAGCAGGCCGTCACCTTCAGCCGGTCCGGCCGCGCATGGCCACGCACGCCCGACAACGCAACACGGTCGGCGCCCGCCGGCGCCAGCGTCACGCCAGTGATGTCCATGGTGACATCGGGCGTCAGATAGGCGGCGGGGTCGTGCAATTCGTACAGCAACTGTTCCTTCACGCTGCGCAAATCCACCGCGCCGCCGGTATCCTCGGCCTTGGTCACCAGCAGGCCGCCGTCGCGCGACACCTCGGCGATCGGGAAGCCGATATTCGCCGGGTCGGGAATGTCCTTGAAGCCGGGATCCCAGAACACGCCGCCGGTCACCTGCGAGCCGCATTCCAGCAGATGCCCGCAGGCCGCACCCAAGGCGAGATTGTTCCAGTCATTCTCGGCCCAACCGAAGTGATGCATCAGCGGCGCGATGGCCAGCGACGGGTCCGATGTACGCCCGGCGACCACGACCTGCGCACCCCGCGCCAGCGCCTCGGCGAGCGGTGCGGCGCCGATATAGGCATTGGCCGACACGAGCGCCCAGGACGACATGTCGAGCCCGGCATCCGCTTCATGCGGCATCAGGCTGTCGAGGTCGATGCTGCCCGACACATCATCGCCAGTGACCACGCCGATGCGCAGGTCGGGAATGCCGAGCCGCCGCGCCAGCCTCGCGACGCAGCGCGCCGCCGCGACCGGGTTGGCCGCGCCGAAATTGCCGAGGATCGGGATCCCCGCCCGCGCGCAATTCACCAGGATCGGTTCCAGCAGCCGTTCGAGCATCGGCTCGTAGCCCGCTTCCGGATCGCGCCGCTTCTCGATCTGTGCCAGCGCGATGGTGCGCTCCGCCAGGCATTCGAAGAACATCGCGGCCGGCAGGCCGCGCTTGACCAGCGTGCGCACCACCGGGATCGGCGCATCGACGCGATCGCCGGAGAAGCCGGCCCCATTGCCGACGAGGAAGAGGTCACTCATGCACAGCATTCCTTCAGCGCGGCGGCCAGCGCCGGCAGGTCGGCATCATCCAAGGCGATCGGGTTCAC
Source organism: Neoroseomonas lacus (assembly GCF_014644535.1). Classification (GTDB taxonomy): domain Bacteria; phylum Pseudomonadota; class Alphaproteobacteria; order Acetobacterales; family Acetobacteraceae; genus Neoroseomonas; species Neoroseomonas lacus. The sequence goes on along the minus strand of NZ_BMKW01000016.1, from coordinate 59,788 downwards.
CGCCAGCAAGCCGCGGCGGATGCGGGACGCATCGAGATGCACCGGCGGATTGCGCATTCGCAAGGCAACATCGGCGCGCTCGGCCGCCTCGCGATCGGCGAAGGCGATCTCCAGCAACGTCAGGCCGGGCTTCGCGCGATCCGGCGTGAGCGTGGCCCGCGGCACGGCCGGTTGCAGCGCCGCCAGCCGCGCCATCCAGCGTGCCGTTCGCGCCCCCTGGCCTTCCGCGACGAAGCGCCGCAGCGCGGTGACCAGCCCGACGATCTCCTCCTTCCCCACCTTCGCGACGCGGCCGATCCCGTGATGCGGCAGGTAGCGAAGCTGGTTCAACGGCGCGAATTCCATCGGCGCGACGAACTGCGATTCCGGCAGGTCGAGATCCAGCATCTGAATCAGCGCGCTGCTCACCAGGTCGCCCCGACCGGCCAGGATACCCGAGGCCTGCGGCCCGCCGATCGCCTTGCCGCCCGAGAAGCAGACGAGGTCCGCCCCTTCGGTGATGAAGCGATGCAGATTCTCCGCCGGCGGCAATTGCGCCGCGGCATCGACCAGCACGGGCACGCCGCGCGCCCGGGCGACGCGCACCACCTCGGACAGCGACGGTTCGGCAGCCGCGCCGGCGAGGTGGAACACCGCGGCCGTGCGCGACGTGATCGCCTCGGCAAGTTCACCCGCGCTGGCATCGCGCACGCCGGGGCCGGAGAGGCGATCGGGAATGCCGACCTCGACGATCACGCCGCCGGCGATGCGCAGCGCGCGGTCATACATGTTGCGCTGGCTGCGGCTGACGATGAATTCGTTCGCCACGTCGGCGCTGTCCGGCAGCCGGTTCATCACGGCCGGGTCGAGCCGCGCGATGCAGGCGGCGGCGCCGAGCATCAGCGCGGCGGCGGCACCGGCGGTGACGATGCCCGCCTCCGCACCAGTGGCATCGACGATGGCGCGCGAGGCGGCCGCCTGGATGTCGTGCATCTCGACGCAGCCACGCGCGGCGGCGGCCATGGCGTCGGTCACCTCCTTCGCCATCAGCCCGCCGCCGAGCCGCGTATTGGTGCCATAGGCATTGATGATGCGCCGGGCGCCCAACCAATCGCTCATGCCGGGGAAAGCCCATCCTCGGCATCGGTCAGACGGCTTGGCCGCAGCGCGCCGATGCGTTCCAGCAGCGGATGCGCCGTCGCCGCGAGATGGCCGCCGACGCGCTTGAGGTCGCGCACCACCTCCAGCAACACGCCCTGGGTCGCGATGGCGCCGGGTTCTGTCGCCAGTGAGAAGCAGTGCGCCACCTCGGCCTCCTCGATGCGCATACGCTCCTTCTCCTCGATCAATTGACGCGCGGCGGCGACGTCTTCGCGCATGAAGGCGGCGATGGCGAGTTGCAGCTGTTCCAGCCCGCGCGCATGCATCGATTGTATGGCATCCATCATGCCGTCATCCAGCCGTACGCCTTCCTTCGCCCATTTCGCGGCGACGCGCGCCAGGCTGCGATCGAGCACGTCGCCCGCGCTTTCAAGATGCAGTGCAAAGGCGCGGATCTCGGCGACGCGGCGCTGTTCCTCCTGCCCCAGCAGATCCGTGCTCAGGCCAGCCAGGTAGACCTGCACGGCGCGGTTCAGCCGGTCCACCACCTCATTCAACCGGGCGACGCGTTTGCCGAGGTCGCGATCCTCGGTGCGGAAGCCTGTGGCGATGGCGCGCAGCATTTCCTCCAGCGCATCGGCCTGGCGCAGCGCCTCGCGTTCCGCATTGGCCAAGGCGACCGGCGGCGATTGCAGCGCCGACGCGTCCAGATAGCGCGGCGCCGCCGGGTCGCCCGTGCTGCCGGCCTCCGGCAGCATGCGTTCCAGCAGCCGCGCGAAGGCGGGCAGCAGCGGCAGCGCGGCCAGCGCCAGCACGACGTTGAAGGCGAGATGCGCATTGGCGACGAACCGCGCCGGCGAGGGATCGAGCCGTACCATCACCTCGGTGACCCAGGGCAGCGCAGCCAGCACCAGAATGCCGCCAACCACCCGGTTCACCAGATTGCCGATCGGCACGCGCATGCGCGCCCATTCGCTGCGGTCGCCTTCCAGCAACGGATTGACCGCGCTACCGATATTGGCGCCGACCACCATGGCGAGCGCCGCCTCCGGCCCGATCACGCCGGCGGCATGCAGGGAGGCGACGAACAACACCGCCGCCACCGAGGCATGCATCGCCCAGGCGATGATGGCAGCGATCAGCAGGTTCGGCAGCGGCATGTCCGCCACCGCCGAGAGCACCGCGCGCAGGGCAGGCGATGTCTCCACCGGCGCCATGACGGCGACCATCATGTGCAACGCCAGCAGCATCAGCCCGAGCCCGATGCTCGCACGGCCGAGGTCGCGCCGGCGCGTATGCTCGCTGCTGCGGAAGGCGACGACGCCCACCAGGATCAGCAACGGTGACAGTGCCGAGACATCGAAGGACAGCACCTGCACGATCAGCGCCGTGCCGACATTGGCGCCAAGCATCGCCGCCAGCCCCGGCACCAGCGCCACCGCCCCGCCGGCGCAGAACGACGTGACCATGAAGGCCGTCGCCGTGCTGCTCTGCAGCAGCGCTGTCACGCCGAGCCCGGCCGCGAAGCCGCGACGGCGATTGGCGAGGCCGACGCCGAGCCGTTGCCGCAGCCGGCTGCCATAGGCCCGCATGATGCCGCTCTGCACCATGTGCAGCCCCCACAGCAGCAGCGCGGCATAGCCGGCAAGTTCGAACAGCAACCAGGCCTCGGCCATCATGATCCTTCCGGTCAGTGCGTCAGGGTGCGGCGCACCGCATCCTGCCAGATCGCGTGGCGGCGCGCTGCTTCCTCCCGCGCCATGGCGGGAACGAAACGGCGTTCCAGCCGCCAATGCGTCGCCCCCGAGGCACCCGGCGCCGGGCACAGCCCCGCCTGCAAGCCTGCGAGATAGGCTGCACCGAGTGCCGTCGTCTCGCGCACCGCCGGCCGGTCCACCGGCGCGCCGAGCAGGTCGGCGAGGAACTGCATCGTCCAATCCGAGGCGACCATGCCGCCATCGACGCGCAGCACCGTGGCCGAGTGGCCGGGCCAGTCGGCGCGCATCGCATCCACCAGGTCGCGCGTCTGGAAGGCGACGGCTTCCAGCGCGGCGCGGCACAGCTCCGCCCGCCCCGCGCCACGCGTCAGGCCGAAGATCGCCGCGCGCGCCTCGGCATCCCAATGCGGCGCGCCGAGGCCGGTGAAGGCGGGCACCAGCACCACCTCCTGCGCCGGGTCGGCCTGGGCAGCGAGCACGCCCGCCTCGGCCGCGGTGGCGATGATGCCAAGCCCGTCGCGCAGCCACTGCACCGCCGCGCCGGCGACGAAGATTGCCCCTTCCAGCGCATAGGTGCGCCGTCCGCCAAGCTGATAGGCGATGGTGGTCAGCAGGCGCGCACCGGACGCGACCGGCGTCTCCCCCGTATTCAGCAGCGCGAAGCAGCCGGTGCCGTAGGTGGATTTCACCATGCCGGGCTCGAAGCAGCCCTGCCCGACCGTCGCCGCCTGCTGGTCGCCGGCGACACCACGGATCGGCACCGCGACGCCGAGATGCACCGCGTCGGCCATGCCGAATTCGGCGGCGCAATCGCGCACCTCCGGCAGCACACTGCGCGGGATGCGGAACAGCCGCAGCAGCTCGTCATCCCAGTCGCCGCGGCGGATGTCGAACAAGAGCGTGCGCGCCGCATTGGTCGCATCGGTCGCATGCACGCGCCCACCGGTCAGCCGCCAGATCAGGAAGCAATCCACCGTGCCGAAGGCGAGGCTGGCGCGTTCGGCCGCGGCGCGCGCGCCCGGCACATGGTCGAGCAACCAGGCGAGCTTGGTGGCGGAGAAGTACGGATCGGCCAACAGGCCGGTGCGCTCGCGCAGCAACGCCTCGGCACCCTCGGCGCGCAGCCGCGCGCAATGTTCGGCGGTGCGGCGGTCTTGCCAGACGATGGCGCGGTGCAGGCAACGCCCGGTGGCGCGGTCCCACAACAGCGTCGTCTCACGCTGGTTGGTGATGCCGATGCCGCCGATCCGGCGCGGGTCGCCGCCGGCCGCCGACAGCGCACCGCGCAGCGTCGCCAGGCTGGCGTTCCAGATGTCCTCCGGCTCGTGCTCGACCCAGCCGGGTGCCGGGAAATGCTGCGGCAACTCCTCCTGCGCGGTGGCGAGCGGGCGCAGCGCGGCGTCGAAGGCGATGGCGCGCGTGCTGGTGGTGCCCTGGTCGAGGGCGAGCAGCAGGTCCCCGGTCATGCGATGCGTTCTCCTCCGGTGCGCAGGATAGACGCTGCGCCGGCCGCGGGCGATGGCTGCCGAAACCCTTGCATACCGGCGCCGAAACGGGCCGGATGGCGTCCGGGAGAGGGAGAAACGCCATGACCCGCACCGCCATCCTGACGGCCGCGCTGCTGACCGGGGTGCTCGCCACCGCCGCGATCGCCCAGCAGCGACCCTACGCCACCGGCCCGCAGAACATCCAGTTGCCGGCCGACTGGCAGCAGCGCTTCATCCGCTACAGCACGGTGGACAATCCGACCCGCAAGATCATCCGCAACATTTACATCAACCCCGAGGCCTACGCCGCGCTGAGCCCCAGCGCGCCGATGCCCTACGGCACGCTCGTGATCATGGCCGACCAGCGCGCGCGGCTGGACGGGCAGGGCAATCCTCTGCTCGACGCCAATGGCCGCATGATCCCCGAACCTGCCTTCATCGCCATCGCCGCGCAGCAGAAGGAACGTGGGTGGGGTGAGGGCTACGGCCCGGAGCTGCGCAATGGCGAATGGGAATATGCCCGCTTCAATCCGGCTACCGGCGCGCCGGTGGAAGGTCCGCTCAACGCCTGCTTCACCTGCCATCTGCGGGCGCGCGCGCAGCAGGATTTCACCTTCACCACCTGGGATTACGCCAACCGCAGCCGCTGAAGGACCGCTGCCATGCCTGCACCCGTGCTGATCCGTGATGCCGACTGGGCGGTGGTGTGGGACGCGCCGGCGCGCCGCCATGCCTATGCGCGCGGCATGGACGTGCTGCTGGATGGCGGGCGCGTCGCCGCCATCGCGCGTCACGACCCCGATGCGCCAGTGCCACCCGGCGCCGAGGTGGTGGATGGAAGGCGCCTGCTGGTCATGCCGGGCCTGGTGAACATCCACACCCACCCGACGACGGAACCATCCGCGCGCGGCGTGCGGGAGGACCATGGCGTGCCGGAACAGCAGATGTCCGGGCTGTTCGAGCGCCTGCAGGCTTTCCGCCTCGACCAGGCGGGCCAGGCGGCGGCGATGCGCCTCGCCTATGCCGAGCTGATGTCGGCCGGCGTGACCTCGGTGGTGGACCTCTCGCCGCCCTTTCCCGACTGGCTCGGCATCATGCGCGACAGCGGCCTGCGCGTCTGGGCCGGCCCGGGCTATGCCGCGGCGCATTGGGGCATGTCGGCGCCGCAGACCGTCACCTGGATGTGGAACCGCGAGAATGCCCGCACCCAGTTCGACGCCGCCAAGCGCGTGATGAAGGAGGCGGACGCCGACCCCTCCGGCCGGCTGCACGGCATCGTCTTCCCCGCCCAGATCGACACAGTGGAGGAGGACATGCTGCGCGAGAGCATCGCCTTCGCCGGCGAGACCGGCCGCCCCTTCACCACCCATATCGCGCAGGCCGTCGTCGAGGTGCGCGAGATGATCCGCCGCCATGGCATCACACCGATCCAATGGGCGGCCTCGATCGGGCTGCTGACGCCGCGCAGCATCCTCGGCCATGCCATCTTCGTCGATGAGCACAGCTCGATCGGCTGGCACACCGCGACGGATATCGGCCTGGTCGCCGAACACGGCGCGACGGTGGCGCATTGCCCGTCGCCCTTCGCGCGCTATGGCGAACACCTCAAGCATTTCGGTAAGTATCGCGCGCGCGGCGTGAACATGGGCTTCGGCACCGATTGCGCGCCGCACAACCTGATCGAGGAAATGCGGCTCGCCATCATCCTGGCGCGCAATGCGGTGCGCGACGTGGCGGCGGCCGATACCGGCAGCGTCTTCCATGCCGCGACTGCGGGCGGGGCGGCGGCGCTGGGGCGGCCGGATCTCGGGCGGCTGGAGAAGGGCGCCGCGGCGGATGTGGTGCTGGTGGACCTCGCGCATCCGCTGATGTCGCCTCCGCGCGACCCGCTGCGCGCGCTGGTCTTCCACGCCGCCGACCGTGCGGTGAAGCGCGTGATGGTGGGCGGCGAGACAGTCTTCGCCGATGGCGGGCCGACGCGGCTCGACGTCGCGGAGGCGGCCGGCATCCTGGCGGAGAGCCAAGCGAAGATGCTGCGTGATGCGCGCGGGCGTGACTATCGCGGCCGCAGCGGGGATGAGATCAGCCCGCTGTCGCTGCCCATGCATTGACGCGGTGGGCTATTCCACCACCGCGACCTGCCGCGGGTCGATCCGCAGCCACACCGCGGCGCCGACGTCATGCGCTTCCAGCGGTGGCGCGGCGGCGCGCAGATGCAGCCCCGTGCCGTCCGGCCGCAGCACGTAGTCCCAGGCCTCACCGAGATAGGTGCGCTCGGTGATGACTGCCTTCAGCACGAGGGCATCGCTGGCCGGCGGCGGCGCGGCGAGGATCGCCATGGCCTGTGGGCGCAGCGAGACCAGCACCGAGCCCCGCGCATCGGCCGGCAGCCCGGCCTGGGATGCGGGGCCGAGGCTGACGCCATCGAGCAGCAGCGCGCCGTCCTCGACGCGCGCTTCCAGCAGGTTGGTGCGCCCGACGAAGCCGGCAACGAAGCGGGTGCGCGGACGCGTATAGAGCAGATGCGGCGCATCGACCTGTTCGATCCGCCCGGCATTCATCACCGCGATGCGGTCCGAGGTCGCCATCGCCTCGCCCTGGTCATGCGTGACATAAACGGTGGTGATGCGGAACTCGTCGTGCAGGCGGCGTATCTCGAAGCGCATCTCCTCGCGGAGGTTGGCGTCGAGGTTGGACAGCGGTTCATCGAGCAACAGCACCGAGGGCTTCACCACGATGGCACGCGCCAGGGCGACGCGCTGCTGCTGCCCGCCCGAGAGTTCGGCCGGATAGCGATGGGCGAGCTTGCCGAGTTGCACCACGTCGAGCATCTCGGTGACGCGGCGCTGCACCTCCTCGCGTGGCAGTTTGCGCAGTTTCAGGCCGAAGGCGACGTTCTCTGCCACCGTCATGTTCGGCCAGATGGCATAGGACTGGAAGATCATCGACATGCCGCGGCGTTCCGGCGGCACCACCGCGCCGGGAGCGGACAGCGCCTGGCCATCTACCGAGATGGTCCCGCCGGTCGGGTCGACGAAGCCGGCGATCATGCGCAGTGTCGTCGTCTTGCCGCAGCCTGACGGACCGAGCAGGGAGACGAATTCGCCTTCCTCCAGCGTCAACTCGACGCCATCCACCACCTTGATCACGCCATAGGCCTTGGTCAGGCCGGAGAGCACCAGACGCGGCACGCGCTATTCCCTTCGCAGCATGAAGTCGCGGCCCACCAGCTTCATGCCGATGCCGACGATGACCATGGTGATGAACAGCAGGATTCCGCCAAAGGCCGCGACGACCTCGAAATTGCCCTGCTCGCTGAGGTCATACAGCAGCACGGACATCGTTCGCGTGCGTGGTCCGACCAGGAAGATCGCCGCCGACAATTCGCGCGAGGCGACGATGAACACCACCAGCCAGCCGCCGAGCAGCGAGGTCTTCAGCAGTGGTGCCGTCACCTTGCGGATCGCGTGCAGCCGGCCGGAACCGAGGATGCGCGCGGCTTCCTCCATTTCCGGATGCACGGCGCGGATCGCCGCCTGGGAATTGGCGTAGGCGATCGGCAGGAACCGCGCGGCGAAGGCGAGGATGATCAGCAGCCCCGAGCCGTAAAGCGACAGCGGCGGCCCGGCATAGGCGGCGTAGAAACCGATCGCCATGACGATGCCCGGGATGACGAAGGGCGCCATCGCCAGGAAGCCGAGCGCGTCGGCGAAGCGCATGAGCTTGCGAACGACGATGTAGGCGACGAGCAGCGCCAGAACGCCGGCGATGGTCGCGGAGGCGCCCGAGAACCACACCGTGTTCCACACTGCCCGCGGGGCGACGTCGTGTTCGAACAGCAGGAACTCGTAATTGCGGAGCGTCAGGTTGTCGAAGGAGAAGCCGCGCCCCCACGCCTTCGCGAAGGAAGCCTGCAGCAGCACCGTCAGCGGCTTCACCACCGACAGCATCGCCACCGCCACGCACCAGCCGAGCATCACCCAGCGCCACGGGCCGAGCTTCACCTCGCGCCGCTCGCCGCCTTTGCCGGTCTGCGAGACGAAGCCCTTGCGCGAGAGCATCAGCTTCTGCACCGCGATCATGCCCATGGTGATCAGCAGCAGCGGGATGGCATAGGCGGCGGCAACCTCGACGCGGACCGGGTCCTCGAAGAACTGCCACAACTGGGTGGTGACGACGTTGATGCGCGCCGGGATGCCGATGATCGCCGGCGTGCCGAACAGCGCGATGGTTTCGAGGAAGATCAGGATGAAGCCGCCGAGGATCGACGGCCAGACCAGGGGCAGCGTCACCTTGCGCATCGCGGTCCAGGTGCCGGCGCCGAGGATATTGGCGGCGTCCTCCATCTCCGACGAGACCAGGTCGAGCGCCGACTTCACGAAAATGAACACCAGCGGGAAGGAATGCAGCGCGATGACGAAGGCCATGCCGGTGAAGGTGTAGATGTTCACCAGCGGGTCGGTCGCCCCGGTGAGGCCACGCCAGACCACGTTGATCCAGCCGGAATTCGGCCCCGCCAGCAGGATCCAGCCGATCGCGCCGAGATAGGGCGGCATGATGAAGGCGGCCAGCACCATCGCCCAGGTGAAGCCCTTGCCCGGCATGTCGGTGCGCGAGACCGCCCAGGCCATCGGCACCGCAATGACGGTGGAGATCGCCGCCGACAGCGTGCCGAGCAACAGCGAATTGATCAGCGCATCGATGTAGCGCTGCCGCCCATAGGCGGTGAAGTAGTTCTGGATGGTGAAGACGCCGGTGTCCTGTTCCTCGAATGAGATCACCAGCAGCTTCAGCAGCGGCGCCGCCACCAGCACCAGCAGCGCCGCGATCAGAGCGACCCACAGCAGCGTGATCGGCTCGAACAGGCGGAGGCGGCTTGGTCGTGCCGCCACCGCCGGCAATACGCTGGAACTCATATGATCAAACGCCGAAGATCTCGCGCCACTGCTCGCGCACCTCTGGCACGCCCTTTTCGGCATCCTCCAGGCTCGGTGCGAGCATTGTCACCTGGTCGAGCGGGCGCGAGCCTTCGGGCGGCGCCACGTCAGGGCGAATGCTTTCGTTGAACAGCAGCCGCACCGCGGTCGACAGCGCCGGACCGGTCTGGAATTCCTGGAACAGCTTTGCCGCGTTCGGGTGCGGCGCGTTGGTCGGAATCGCCGAGGGCGACAGCGCCGCGATCACGCCTTCGGTCGGGTAGATCACCTTCAGCGGATTGCCGCGCGAGGCGGCGAACAGCGTCGATGCATTCGGTACGGCGACGCCCACCGCGCGTTCGCCCGCCGTCATCATCGTGACCGGGTCGATCGAGGACCGGCCGACCTGCGGCTTGTTGCGCTCGAAGCGGCGCAGGTAGTCCGGCCCGAACATGGTACGCATCTGCAGCGCCCACAGCCCGATCGCGCCGCTGAAGCCGGGATGTCCGACCGCCAGCTTGTCCTTCCACTTCGGGTCGAGGATGTCAGTCCAGGATTTCGGCGCCTCGGCCTCCGACACCAGGGTGGTGTTGAAGCCCATCAGGTAGATGCCGAGGAAGGACGACTGGAAATAATTGTCCGGGTCCGGCGTGCGCAGGATCGGCAGCAGCCCGTCCGCATTGAGCGGGCGGAACTGCACCAGCCGGTTCTGCCGCTTGAGCTGGACGTAGTGCCCGCCATTGGTCGAGGAGAACACGTCGCATTGCCCGACGCCGGCACGGAAGTCCTGCGACAGGCGCTGAAACGCCACCTGCGACGTGCTGCGCACCACGTTGCAGCGCACCCCCGGGTAGCGTTCGTTGAAGGCGCGGCCGGCGGCTTCCGAGGCATCGGCGCTGTACTGGCCGGTGTACCAGGTGATTTCGCCTTCGCGCTTGGCCGCTTCGTACAGCGCCGCTTCCTGCGGGTTCATCGGCGTATCCGCCCATGCCTTGGTGGCCGCGGCCGACCAGGCCGCAAGGGCCAGCATCTGTCGCCTGTCGATCAGGAACATCCGGCTTCCTCCCATGATTGTCGGCGTTGGCCGCCTTTGGCGGTCGCAGCGCACGGCGCATTATTCTTGGACGAGGAAACGTTGCCACCGGGCTCGGGGCCTGTAAACCGTTCGTCTTGGCAAGGGGGAATACGATGTCACTGATGGACCGCATCGGCGTCGATGTCGGCCGCAAGCTGCGGCTGGAAGACGCCATCGAATGGGCCGCGCGCAACGGGGTTCGCCACATCGACATCCAGCTCGACACCGGCGCCAACGCCGTGACGCTGTTCGACGATGCCCGCTGCCGCGCCATCCGTTCGAGCGCGAAGGCCAATGGCGTGGTCGTCGCGCTGCACACGCTCTCGGCCGTCAATGTCGCGGAATATTCGCCCTTCCTGTCAGAGGCCGTGGATGCCTACATGCGCGCCTATATCGAGGTGGCGCCGAAGCTCGACGCCGAATGGATCGTCGTCCATGCCGGCTATCACTTCACCGCCGATGTGGCCCAGCGCATGGAGGCCGGGCGCGACCGGCTGCAGCGCATGGTGCAACACGCCGAACGACACGGCGCGCTGCTGCTGCTGGAGAACCTGAACCGCGAACCGGAGAATGCCGAGGTCCACTACCTCGCGCATACGATGGAGGAATGGCGGTACTATTTCGATGCCATCCGCAGCCCGTCCTTCGCGCTGTCCTTCACCGCCAACCACGCGCATTTGTTGCCGCCCGGCGTCGAAGGCTTCGTCGCGGAAATCCCGCTGGACCGCGTGAAGGAAGTCCGCCTCGCCGATTGCTGGCGCAATGGCTACGAGGAACACTTGGTGCCGGGCCGGGGCGACTTCGATTTCGGCGCCATGTTCGCCCTGCTGGAGGGCAAGGGCTATCGCGGCGCCTACACCAACGCTTTCGGCACGCTGGAGGAGATGCAGGCGGCGCGCGGCACGATGGCGGAGCAGGCGCGCCTTGCCGGCGTCATGGTGGGCTGACCACGCTTCCATGTGACGGGCGCCGACGTCGAGCGCCCGACCCTGAAGAATGGCATTCCAACGGGCCCTGCCCCTTGGCGGGGTAGCTTGGAGAGGCGGCGCCCCTCCAACGGTCACAGCCCTTCCAGCACCACCTTGCCGACCATCGTCCCGCTCTCCACCATCGCATGCGCCTCGCGCATCCGCTCCGCCGTGGCGGGGCCGAGGTTGCGCGTCATGGTGTGGCGGATACGCCCGTGGTCGACCATCTCGGCCACGGCATTCAGCAGGTGATGCTGTTCGATCATGTCCGGCGTGCCGAAGATCGGCCGCGTGAACATCAGCTCCCAATGCAGCGACACCGATTTCGGCATGAGCTGCCGCGCATCGATCGGCGCCTGGGATTCGATCAGCACGATCGCCCCCTGGGGCGCCACGGCAGCGACGATCTGTTCCCAGTTGCGCGCCGTGGTGTTGGTCGAGAACACATAGCGCGGCCGCACGCCGATCGCCTTGAGCTGTGCCGCGATGTCCTCACGATGATCGACGATGTGATGCGCGCCGAGCTCGCGGCACCAGGCCGCGCTCTCGGGGCGTGACGCGGTGGCGACGACGGTCAGCGCCGTGCGCTGCCGCGCGATCTGCATGACCATCGAGCCAACACCGCCCGCACCACCGACCAGCAGCAGCGCCTCCCCCGCGCCGGCACCCTCGTGCAGGCCGAGCCGGTCATGCAGCCCTTCCCAGGCGGTGATGGTGGTCAGCGGCATCGCCGCCGCCTCGGCGAAGGTGAGCGTGGCCGGCTTTCGCCCGACGATGCGCTCATCGACCAGTTGCAGTTCGGCATTGCTTCCCGAGCGGTTCACCACACCGGCGTAGAACACCTCGGCGCCCGGCTGGAACAGCGTGCAAAGCGGCCCCACCGCGCGCACCACCCCGGCCGCATCGAAGCCGAGGATGCGCGGCCCGTCCTTCGGTTCCTCGCTGCGGCGGCGCTTGGTGTCCACCGGGTTCACCGACATGGCGCGCACCGCGACCAACATGTCGTGCCCGGCGGGCTCGGCGGGGGCGGGAATATCGAGGTCGAGAAATGCCTCCGGATGTTCCGCCGGGTGGCACGCCGTATAGCCAATCGCCTTCATCGCATCCTCCGCCTCGTTGCGGATGAATGTAGGCCGGATTCATACAAACGGTCGAATTCTTCGACCGTTGACATTCGCCTGTTCATGCCCCCGCCCGCCGGGCGGAAACCTCCGGTCTGCTTGGCTTTCGCCGGATTCTCGGCGGGCCGCATTCGCGGCCTCGGCACGAGCTGAACCCTCGTGTCCTTGGTATCAGCCGACACGCAGCAGGGCCGGCCCGTGGTCGCGTAGCCAATCCTGCGCGGCCCCGCGATGCGGCGTCAGAGCCTCGACATGTGCCCAGAAGCGCGGCGAGTGGTTCAGCTCGCGCAGATGCGCGACCTCATGTGCCACGACGTAGTCCAGCACCCAGTCGGGCGACATCACCAGCCGCCACGAAAAGGCCAGCGTGCCATCCGGCGCGCAGGAGCCCCAGCGGCTTTGCGTGTCCTTCAGCCGTACCGCGCGAATCTTCACGCCGAGCGTCGCGGCATGCCCCTCGGCGAGCACCGTGATGCGCCGCTTCGCCTCGGCGCGCAGAAAGTCCTTCAGGCGGCGGGCGTGGAACTCCGGCTGGCCGGTGACGACGATGGTCTCACCCTCGAGGAAGGCGCCCCCGCGCGCCGTCGGGTCGTGTCGCACCACATGCGGGCGTCCGCCGAGCAGCACCTCGGCACCGGAGGAGAGTTCGACCGCCGGGCTCAGTGCGGAAAGGCGCTGCATCACCCAGGCGGCATGCGTCGTCAGCAGCGCCATACCGGCGCGGCGCGCCGTGCGCATCGGCAGTGTCACCACCACCTCCCCGGCGCGGGCATCGATGCGCAGACTGACGCGCCGCGCGCGCGCGGACCGGCACCAGCGCACCGGGCAGCCGACCGGTGCGCCGAACACGCCAGGACGCAGGACGATGGTTTCCGACTCGGGCAACGCCATGGGGCCAACTTGGCGCACCACCCATGACCGGTTCAACTGCTTGACAGATGACGGCGCCGGGCGACCTCTGCGCGTCATGCCCGACGCGCTCCGTCCGCTGCCGCCCTTGCTGCTTCTCGGCACGATCTGGGGCGCGACACCGGGCTTCGTGAAGTATCTGGGCGGCATCGGCTGGCCGCCGTTCCTGATCGCAACCTGCGCGGGGGCGGGCAGCGCGGTCATCCTCATCCTGTTGTGCCGGATGCGCGGCCTGGCGCTGCCGTTGTCGCGCGCGCATCTGCGCCATTACGTCGTCTCGGGGCTGACCGGCCTGGCGGCGGCGAACCTGGTCGGCTTCACCGCGCTCCAGCATATCCCGGCGGGCTTCTTCTCCCTGCTCGTACCGCTATCGCCGATGCTGACGGTGCTCGGTGCCGCCATGCTCGGGATGGAACGCGTGACGCCGCGACGCATCCTGGGCACCTTGCTCGGCCTGTCGGGCGTGCTGCTCGCCATGGCGCCGGGGGCGGCGCTGCCCGACCCGGCGATGCTGCCCTGGGCGTTCCTCGCGGCGCTCACGCCGGTCTGCTACGCGGCGTCGAACCTGATGGCGGTCAAGCTGGCACCGCGCGACACGCCACCGCTGGTGCTCGCCGCCGGCACGCTGAGCGCCGGGGCCGTCGGCCTCGCCATCGTCGCGGCGGCGAGCGGGCATATGCACGCCGTGCCGCTGTCGGGCGTGCCCGTCTCGGCCTTGCAGGCGGCGGCGACGGCCGGCGCCTTCATGCTGTATTTCCGCTCGCTCGGCGCGCATGGCGGCGTGGTGACGTCGCAGGCCGGCTACGTCATCACCATCACCGGCCTCGCCTGGGGATGGGTGCTGTTCGGCGAAAGGCCGGGATGGCTGACCATCCCGGCGGCGCTGCTGGTATTTGCCGGGCTCGCGCTGGTGACGCTGCCCGGCCGGCGCCTCACCCGATCAGGTGCTTGAGCTCGGTCTCCACAAAGGAGAACGCCGTGTCGCCGGCATTGACGACGTTGTGCTCCATCCCCGCCGCGCGGGCATAAGCGACGCCTTGCTTGATCTCGGCGGTCGCTGTCTGCCCGCCGGGCAATTCCAGCAGCATCTTCCCGTCCGACACCGGCACGACGACATAGGCCATGCCGTGGCGGTGCCAGCCCGTCTCGGAACCCGGCGGGAAATCCCAGCGGGTCACGCGGACGTTGTCATCATCCACCTGAACGGTGGCGATGGCGGGCTCGCGGCAGCGCAGCGGTTCACTCATCACTCGGCCGCCTTCGCCGTCGTCATGCCCGGCAGCGGCAGCGCGCCGGCGGCATCCCACGAGGCCCACACCTTGTCGGCCTGCTCCTGGCTCAGCGGCAGATGCGGCGGACGGATAACACGCCAGCCGGCATCGCCGGTGCTGCGCGCGATGATCTCGCGCAGGCCCGGGATCAGCGGCACCGAGGTCGCGGCGCGGCGCGTCGCGGTCAGCGTCGCCTGCGCGGCATCGGCCTCGGGGCCGGTGCGCTTCGCATAGACAATCCCGCCCCAATGGCTGTTGCCGTTCGACGCGGCGGTGATGCAGCCCGCGCCACCCTCGGCAAGGATCTGCTGCAGGTATTCGTCGCTGCCCGAATAGACCTCGAAGCCATCCGCCGCGAAGGCCTTCACCATCGCCAGCATGTTGGCGTAGTCGCCCGAGGAATCCTTCACGCCCTTGATCGTGCCCGGGAAGGCCTTGATCAGGCGGCCCAGCAGCTCGAGCGAGAACGGCACCGCCGATTGCTGCGGGAAGTGGTACAGATAGATCTTCACCCCGCCGCCGACGCGGTTCACCACTTCGCTGAAATACGCGAACAGCCCGTCATCCGACGGCGCCTTGTAGTAGAAGGGCGGCAGCATCAGCACGCCGGGGCAGCCGGCATCGCGTGCATGCTTGGTGAGTTCCACGGAATCCGTCAGCGACGCGCAGCCGGTGCCCGGCATCATCTTCGCCGCCGGAATGCCGCGCTCGATCAGCCCTTCCAGAATCGCCTTGCGCTCATGCAGGCCGAAGGAATTGGCCTCGCCGGTTGTGCCGAGCACGCCGAGCCCGTTGCAGCCATTGGCCAGCAGCCAGCGCGCATGCGCCGCCATGCGGTCTAGGTCCGGCGTCAGGTCCGGAGCCATCGCCGTCAGCACCGCGGCATTCACGCCGCCATAGATCGCGTTTTTCATCCGGCTCTCCTCCGGTCCTTCGCCCCGGGCGGCCAGCGGCCGGGCCAGGCGACGACATGGTCCTCGAAATCCCCCGCCTCGCGTTCCGCGATCGTGCGGCCGCGGACCGAGACGCCCGCTTCATGCACCGTTTCCGCTCGGCCGGAAACCAGGGGGTGCCACCATGGCAGGTCGCGGCCCTCCGCCAGCAGCCGATAGGCGCAGGTCGGCGGCAGCCAGTCGATCGCGGCGACGCGCTTGGGCGTCAGCTTCACGCAATCGGGCACCCGCGTCTTGCGGTCCGCGTAATCCTTGCATTGGCAGGTTTCGCCATCGAGCAGCCGACAAGCGACATTGGTATAGGCGAGACGGTCGGTCTCCTCGTCGCGCAGCTTGTGCAGGCAGCAACGGCCGCAGCCATCGCACAGGCTCTCCCACTCGGCGCGCGTCATCGCGTTGAGGGGCTTTTCTCGCCAGAAGGGGGGAACTGTTGTCACGGGACGCATCCTAGACGCATGGGGCGCCCGGCTCCATGGGGTCGATTGCTCGCCCCGACACGCGCCTCGGCCGCCATGCACCAGGACCGGCCGCAGCAGGCCCGTGCCCGATCTTCCAGATAGACCCCGGAGCGGTTTGCTCGGGCATCTCCACGTGCCTGACTGATTCCAACCAGGCGCGCTCTGCTCTAGGGATGCAGCTGCGCGGCGCGGATCGCCCGGCGCAGCTTGGCGACCCCGGTACGCGGATGTCCATTATTGCACAGCTGCATGCCGTCCTCGGCTAGCCGGCGCACGGCATCGTCCCGCGCACCCGGCAGCACGCCCAGCCGGTCGGCCAGCTCGACGCAGTATTCGCGGCTATCGGTGGTGACGCGCGGCATTGGCTCGCCGCCGGCAACGAGATCAGGCGCGGCGAAGAGCAAGGCCAAAGGCAACAAGGCACGCATCGAAGGAATTATGCCGCCGCCCGCCTAGCCTGCCCGTGACACCCGCATGAAGCCCCGTTCATCGGCCGGCCGGCCACTCGACGACCGGATCCTGGTCGGGCGGCCGGGCATCGGCGGTGCCGCTGCCGGCGCGTCAAGATCGCTCAGAGACCGTTTGAAAAGCACGGCACCGGCCCGCACCCCCACCCGGCCACCCACGTCAGTATCCTGGAATGGGTGGCCGGGTGGGGGTGCGGGCCGGTGCCGGACCTCAAAATGTGCCCCCGGGCGCATTTTCAAACAGTCTCTCAGGCGCCGCCAAGCCTGATCGTGGCGCGCAGCCCCGGCGGCAGCAGATCCGGCGTCGCGTCATCCAGTTCAAGGTCACCACCATGCAGATGCGCCACCGCCTGCACCAGCGACAGGCCCAGCCCCGACCCCGGCGTGCCGCGCGAGGCATCGGCGCGGAAGAAGCGTTCGCCAGCGCGGGCGCGATCCTCCGGCGGCAGGCCGGGCCCGGTATCGGCGACCGCGACCTCGATACTCTCCCGCGCGCCAGGCCGGGCGGAAAGCCGCACGATGCCTCCCGGCGGGGTGAATTTCAGCGCATTGTCCAGCAGATTGCCGACCGCCTGGGCGAGCAGGTCCGGATCGCCCACCAGTTCCAACCGCTCGGGCAGGTCGGTCTCGATCACCTGGCCGCGGCTCTCGGCCACCACGCCGTAGAATTCCGCGACATCGGCCAGCACCGGCACCAGGTCGATCGGCGCGAAGGCGGCCCGGCGCGCGCCGGCCTCGGCCTCGGCGATGCGCAGCAGCGCCTCGAACACGCGGGAGATGTTGTCGAGGTCGGTGATGCCACGTTCCATCGCCGCGCGCAGCGCCTCGGCATCGCCGCTGTCGGTCACCGCCTCCTCGAGCCGCGCTCGCGCCCGCGCGATCGGCGTGCGCAGGTCATGCGCGATCGAATCCGAGACGCCGCGAATGCCTTCCATCAGCCGGTCGATGCGGTCGAGCATCGCGTTCATGCTCTCCCCCAGCCGGTCGAACTCATCCTCCCGCCCCGAGGGCGGCACGCGGCGCGACAGGTCGCCGGCGGCGATCGCCCGCGCGGTCTGCGCCGCCGGGCGCAGCCGGTGTTCCAGCGCACGCCGCAGCACCGCCGCGCCGACCAGGGCGAACAGCGCCGCCGCCGCCGCCGACCAGGCGAGCCCTTCGGCCAGCAGGTCGCGCAGGCGCTGCTTCTCCTCGACATCGCGCCCGATCAGGACGCGATAGCCATCGAGGTCGATGGTGTAGGTGCGCGCCTCGACCTGCACGCCCTCGCGCGCCACCAGCGTGACCGACCAATTGCCATCGCCCACGGCCTCGGGCGGCCAGCGGTCGAGGTTGCCGGCCAACCGGTGCCCGTCGGCATCGACCATGAGGTAGATCGCGTGGTTCTCGACATCGGCGGCGAGACGCTCGGCAATCGCCTCGGCAACCGCGGTGGGGCCGGCCTCGCGCCAGCGTTCCGTCAGGCCGAAGGCGTCGGTGCGCAGCGCGGCATCGGTCTGGCGGTCCAGCGAACCGGCGGTGGCGAACCACAGCACCAGTGCGAACAGCACCGCCGAAACACTGAACACGCCGGCGAACAGCAACGCGAAGCGGAACGACGCGCTGCGCAGAAAACGCAGCAAGGGGTCCCAGGCGCCGGCAGCGGCGGGCATGGGGTCAGGTACCATTGGACGGGACAGATGGCGGGACGGCCCAGGGGCGCCCCATAAGCGCGAAGGTTGGAACCGGAGAGGGCTTTGCCCCCTCCGGACCTCCCCCACCAAAGGCCCGAGGCCTTTGGAAACCGATACTTGGTGTTGGGCAATGGGGGGTTTCGCGAAAGCAGGGCGATTGCCCTGCTCTGTGCCGGGCACAATGTCTCAGTCCTGGCAGGGTTGGCGCGCCCGACCCCAACTCAAGGTGTCCGCAGGCCCTCAGGGCCTCGGCGGGGTGAGATCCGGCGAGGGGAAGGGCCTCTCCTCGATGCCGCCAGCATCGCATCCTCGCGCGTGGACCTCATGCCTCGGCGCGAATCATGTAGCCCGCATTGCGCACGGTATGGATCAACGGCTTGTCGAAGCCTTTGTCCACCTTCTGGCGCAAGCGGCTGACATGCACGTCGATCACATTGGTCTGCGGATCGAAATGATAATCCCACACTTTCTCAAGCAGCATGGTGCGCGTCACCACCTGCCCGGCATGGCGCAGCAGATGCTCCAGCAAACGGAATTCGCGCGGCTGGATCTCGATGCGCTTGCCGCCACGCGTCACGCTGCGCGACAGCAGATCCATCTCCAGGTCGGCGATCTTCAGCCGCGTCGCCGGCGCATCCACCGTCGGGCGGCGCGCCAGCGCCTCGACCCGGGCGAGCAATTCGGCAAAGGCGAAGGGCTTGACCAGATAGTCGTCGCCACCCGCCTTCAACCCCTTCACCCGTTCATCGACCGCCGACAGCGCCGAGAGGAAAAGCACCGGCGTCCGGTTGCCCTGCCCGCGCAGCGTCTCCACCAGCCGCACGCCATCCACCCCGCCGGGCAGCATGCGGTCAAGCACCAGGATGTCGAATTGCTCGGACGCGGCCAGGAACAGACCATCGCGACCATTGCCCGCGTGCTCGACCACATGGCCGGCTTCCTGGAGGCCTTTGCGCACAAAGCGCGCGACCTCAGCATCGTCCTCGACCAGCAGGATACGCATGCGCTTTCGTCCTCAGCCTTCGTTCGGCCGCCGGCCGATCTGCACGGCGATTTCCTGGCTCCGTCCGCCACGCGTCAGCGTCAGGCGCACCGTCTCCCCGGGCGGGAGCCCGGCGACGCCGCGCACTAGGGCGCGCGATGTGACCACCGGCTCCCCGTTCAGCGCGGTCACCAGGTCCCCCTGGCGCAGGCCCGCACGCGCGGCCGGGCTGCCACGCTCGACGCCCATGATCACCGCGCCACGCTGGTGGCGGCCCTGCTCCTCGGCATCGGAGACCGAGACGCCCAGCCAGCCGCGATCGACCCGCCCGCCGCGGATCAGCGCCTCGACCACCGGCCGCGCGAGGTCGGACGGCACCGCGAAGCCGATGCCGGCGGAGGCGCCGGAAGGCGAATAGATCGCCGTGTTGATGCCGATGACCTCGCCCGAAAGGTTGAACAGCGGCCCGCCGGAATTGCCGGGATTGATCGGCGCATCGGTCTGGATGAAGTCGTCGAACGGCCCGGCGCCGATATCGCGCCCACGGGCCGAGATGATGCCGCTGGTCACCGACCCGCCAAGGCCGAACGGATTGCCCGCCGCCATCACCCACTGCCCAACCCGCATATTGGCCGAAACACCCAGCGACACGGCCGCCAGCGGCGCCTGCGGCGTGATCTTCAGCAGCGCGATGTCGGTCAGGTCATCCGCGCCCAGCACCCGCGCGACATATTCGGTGCCGTTCTGGGTGGTGACCTGGACGCGCGTGGCATTGCCCACGACGTGGCCATTGGTGACGATGATGCCCGAGGGCTCGATGATGAATCCCGACCCGGCCCCCTGCACCAGATGCCCGCCGCGCCGGCGTTCCTGCGGCGTGTCGCGCCGTTCGAGCGGGCCGGCGCGTTCGCGGCTGGTGACCTGGATGCTGACCACGGCCGGCAGCACGCTTTCGGCGAGGTCGGCGAAGTCGGGCAGGCCGCGCTGCGCCGCGCCCGGCCGGGCGCAGGCGATCAGGGCGGTGGGCAGCAGCAGCGCCATGCGACGGGACAGACGCGGCGACTCGGCGGGGGGCATTGATTTCCTCACAGGATACAATCTGCGCTGACGCAACCGGCCGTTCAACCGCCAGCCGCCGGATCCTCCGGCCAGGCGTGTTTCGGGTAACGGCCGCGCATCTCCTTGCGGACCTCCGACCATGTGCCTTTCCAGAAGCCGGCGAGGTCCCCAGTGACCGCAATCGGCCGCCCGGCCGGCGACAGCAGCGCCACCTGCAACGGCACCCGGCGCCCCGCCAGCGGCGGCATGGCGGCGAGGCCGAACAGATGCTGCGCGCGCGCCTCGAGCGTCGGCACGTCGCGCGCATAGTCGATCGCAGCCGAGCGCCCGCCCGGCAGCGTCATCCGCGCCGGCAGCGCGGCATCGAGCGCGCGGCGCAACTCCCACGGCAGGTGGTCCAGCACCAGCGCCGTGGCGTCCAGGGCCGCCAGTTCCGTCAGTCGCGTGCGGCCATGCAAATGCGGCGCCAGCCAATCGCGTACACTGGCGATGAGCGCGGCGTCCGAGACATCCGGCCAGGCCTCGCCCTCCACCTTGCGCATCCAACCGATGCGCGCCTGCGCCTGGCGCGCGGCATCGGTCCAGTTCAGATCACGCAATCCACGTTCCCCGGCCGCATCGGCGAGCGCGAGCGCGACCGCCTCGGGGTCGGCATGGGCGAGCGTCGCTTCCTCCAGCACCAACGGGCCGAACATCAGCCGGCGACGGGCGACCACGGCGCCGGCGCGGGCGTCGAAGGCCGCGCCCTCCTCGCGCCGCAGCCGTTCGGGGAAACGGGCTTCGAGCACGGCGCGGTCGATCGGCGCGGCCATGCGGATGCGTGCCTCGGTGCCCTGAAGCGCGAGGTCCGCCACCGCCAGCAGCACGGATTTCGCCAGTGGATCGGTCGCCGGCAGCCGCGCGCCCTGGCCGGAGGTGAGCCGGAAGGCGCCATCCATCGTCCCGCGTTTGGCGGCGATCCGGTCGGGGAAGCCGGCGGCGAGCAGCGCGCCGGCATCGCCCTCGGCATGCACGCCGCCATGCACGCCCAACCGCCGCCGATGCAGCGCCGAGGCCCGGCGAATGCGGTGAATCGTCGCCCGGTCCGCATCGGCGTGATCAGCGCCATGCAGCAGGTCGAGCCGCAGATGGATATCCGCCGGCACCTCGCGCCCCCGGATCGGGTCGCGTTCCTCCAGCAGCGCGGCGAGGTCCGCGGCCAGCGCCCGTTCCCCGTCATCCGTCGCGGCGACCAGCATGCGCGCGAGGCGCGGATGCGTCCCCAGCCGCGCCATGCGCCGCCCTGTCGCGGTGATGCGCCCCTGCCCGTCCAGCGCGTCGAGGTCGCCCAACAGCGCCTGTGCCGCCTTCACTGCCCCGGCCGGCGGCGGGTCGAGAAATGCCAACTCGGTCAGCGAAGTCCCCCAGCCGGCGACGTCGAGTACCAGCGACGACAATTCGGCCTCCAGCATCTCCGGCCGGTCGGCGAGCGGCAGGCCGCGATGAAGTGCCTCGGACCATAGCCGGATCGCGACGCCAGGTGCGGTGCGTCCCGCGCGACCGGCGCGCTGTTCGGCTGCCGCGCGGCTGATGCGGATGGTCACAAGCCGCGACAGGCCGCTCGCGGGGTCCAGCCGCGGCGCACGCCGGAAGCCGCCATCGACCACGATGCGCACGCCCGGCACGGTCAAGGATGTCTCGGCGATCGAGGTGGACAGCACCACCTTGCGCCGCCCATCCGTCGTCGGGTTCAGCGCGACATCCTGCTCCGCCGGCGGCAATTCGCCGTGCAGCGGCACCACCAGCGCATCGAGGCCGGCCAGCCGTTCCTGCGTGCGCCGGATCTCGCCCCAACCGGGCAGGAAGGCGAGCACGTCGCCCGGATGCTCACGCAGCGCGTCGCGGATGGCGCCGGCCATCGCCTCGGGCAGGTCGCGCGCCTCGGCGATGTCGCGCCCGCGGTGCTTCAACGTGACGGGGTAAGCGCGGCCGAGGCTTTCGATGACCGGCGCGTCACCCACGGGCCCGGTCGGCGTAGCGCCGGAGGGCGCGGCGCCGTGAATCGGCCCAGCACCCAAGAGCCCGGCGAATGCCGCGCCATTCAGCGTCGCCGACATCGCCAGCAGCCGCAGTTCCGGCCGCAGCGCCCGCTGCAGGTCGAGGCACAAGGCCAGCGCCAGGTCGGTGTCGATGTTGCGCTCATGCGCCTCGTCGAACAGCACGGCGGCGACGCCCTCGAGGCCCGGGTCGGATTGCATCCGCCGCACCAGCAGGCCCTCGGTGACCACCTCCACCCGCGTGCGGTCGGAAAAGGCGCGGTCGAGCCGAGTCGCCAGCCCGATCGTGCCGCCCGGCGCCGGTTCGCCCAGCATCTCCGACATGCGCCGCGCGGCGGCACGGGCAGCGACGCGGCGCGGTTCCAGCACCAGGATGCGCGCACCCTCGGCCCAGGGCTCGTCCTTCAGGATGAGCGGGACCAGCGTCGTCTTGCCGGCACCAGGCGGGGCGATCAGCACGGCGTTGGGGCCGGCGCGCAAGGCCTCGCGCAGGGCCGGAACGGCCTCGGCGACGGGGAGATCGTACATGTCGGGCATCAGGCGGGACCGAGAGGGGCTTTGCCCCCCTCGGGCTCCCCCCACCAGAGGCCTAAGGGCCTCTGGACACCGATACTTGGCGTTGGGCGGGGCAGGTCATCGGCGGCGACCAGCCATGCGCTGGGCCCGTTGGCCGGCGTTGCCTCCTGGCGCCATGCCCGGCGCGCGCTCCGTCCACTCGACACCAACTCCCGGCGGTCCAGGGTGCCCGGCACCCTAGCGGGGTGAGGTTTGGAGAGGGGCAGAGCCCCGCTCCAATTCCCGGCCTTTGCCATCAAGCAAACCAGCGCCGCAGCGCGTCCGACCCGCCCAGCATCGGCGCCTGCCCCACACGCGGCGTCACTGCACCGCCGCGCACCGCCGCAACCAGCGCGCAGTCCAGGCTGTCGAGCACCGGCACCCCCACCAACGGCGCGACACGCGGCGCAAGCCCGGCCAGCCCCGCCCCGCCCAGCACCACGGCGCCCGCGCCATCGGCCACCGCCGCGCGCGCGGCCTCCGCCAGCAGCGCGATGGCACCGTCCGGGTCCCGGGCGATCATGTCCCCGGTCGGCGCAACCCCGCGCACCAGGGCACGATCCGGCCCCAGGCCGCGGATCAGGCAGAATTCTTCCAGCATCGGCACCCAGAGCGCGCCCCCGGTCAGCAATGCAACGCGCGGCGCCAGCGCCAGCGCGGCGGCGATCGAGGTCTCCGCCATGCCGAATACGGGGACGGGCAGCAGTTCGCGCGCCGCTTCGATCCCCGGTTCGCCGAAACAGGCGATGATGACGGCATCGTAGCCGCGCGGATTGTCGGCGCCGACATGCTCGGCCAGGGCGGTGAGCACGGCATGGCCGGCGACGGCCACCGCCGCGCGGGTCGAGATGTAGCGCACGCCGAAGGGTGCCGTGGCCGGGACCACCTCCATCGCCGGCAGGCCGAGACGCGGGATCGCCGCCGCCGTTCGCGCCGCGAGCAGCTCGGTGATGGCCGGGTCGGTATTGCCGTTCAGCAGCAGTATGCGCATCGCGTGGGATCAGCATGGGGGCGTGGCGGGCGCAAGGGCCGAGGCCCGCCATCGCCTGGAACCGGCGTCGGACGCCACCCGCGCGGGCAGGCTGCCGCTGTTCTGGGCAAGGCCGGGGCGGGGCTGCCCGGCCGGCAGGGCATGGGGCATGGCATGGCCCTTGCAGCGCTGAACCATCTGTTTCGTCGGCCAGGCGGGCCGGTGCCGCGACGAGATCGCCACGCGCCACCGTCCGAAGCGACGACCAGGACCCCATTCCCGCCGGGCCGCAGCCTTGCCCGGGCCCCGTGAGGAGAGCGCATGTTTTTCTACCTGATCCGCCGCATCCTCTATGCGATCCCGATCGCGCTGGCGGTCGGTTTCTTCTGCTTCATGCTGGTGCAGATCGCGCCGGGCGACCCGATCAACGCCATCGTCCCGGCCGACGCGCCGGGCGATGTGGTGGAGCAGGTTCGGCGCGACTACGGGCTCGACAAGCCGCTGCCGATCCAGTTCGGGCTGTGGCTGATGAAGGTGGTGCAGGGCGATCTGGGACGGTCGCTGGCCACCGGGCGCAGCGTCTGGTCCGACCTGTCGGGGGCCATCATGAATACGCTGCGCCTCGCGCTGGTCGCCTCGGTGGCTGGCTTCGTGATGGGCTGCGTTCTGGGCGGGCTGGCCGGGACCTTCCGTGGCTCCTTTGTCGACCGCGCGGCGGTGGGTGTCGCCGTGGCGGGCGTTTCGGTGCCGCATTACTGGCTCGGCATGGTGATGGTGGTGATCTTCTCGGTGCAGCTGAACTGGTTGCCGGCGATGGGCGCGGGGCCCGGCGGATCATCGGATTGGGCCTGGGACTGGGAACACATGCAGCACCTGGTGCTGCCGGCGGTCACCCTCGCAGTCATCCCGATGGGCATCGTCACGCGCACGGTGCGCGGCATCATCGCCGAGATCATGAGCCAGGAATTCGTCACCGCGCTGCGGGGCAAGGGGCTGACGCGCGGGCGCATCTTCGTCCATGTCGTGAAGAACGCCGCGCCGAACGCGCTGGCCGTGATGGGCCTGCAGCTCGGCTACCTGATGGGCGGTTCGATCCTGGTGGAAACGGTGTTCTCCTGGCCCGGCACCGGGCTGCTGCTGAACAACGCGATCTTCCAGCGCGACCTGCCGGTGCTGCAGGGGACCATCCTGGTGCTGGCGATGTTCTTCGTGACGCTGAACCTGTGCGTCGACCTGATGCAGACGGCGCTCGACCCGCGGATCAAGCGGGCATGATCCGCCCTCTTCATGTTTGCGCGCGTCACCGCGCGACGGATCAAGCGCGCATGACGAACCAGATGGTTTTGACCGGCACCGAAGGGAACGGCCGATGAGCGCCACCACGCCGACGGCCGCCGAGGCCGAACTCGCCCTCCAGGCCAAGCAGACCGTCACCCGCAGCAAGGGCTACTGGGCGGGGGTGCTGAAGCGGCTGCGGCGCGACCCGCTGACGATCCTCTGCGGCCTGGTGCTGCTGCTCATGCTGCTGGCGATCGTCTTCGCGCCGCTCCTGGCACCGCATGAACCCTTCCAGGGCAGCATGATCCGCCGCCTGAAGGGGATCGGCACGCCGAACTACCCGCTGGGCACCGATGAACTCGGGCGCGACATGCTCACGCGCCTGCTCTATGGCGGCCGGCTATCCTGGTTCATGGGCATCACGCCGGTCGTGCTCGCCTTCTTCATCGGTACGGTGCTCGGCGTCCTGGCAGGTTTCGCCGGCGGCAAGATCAACATGGCGATCATGCGCACCACCGACGTCTTCTATGCCTTCCCCTCCGTGCTGCTGGCGGTCGCCATCTCGGGCGCGCTCGGCGCGGGCATCATGAACGCGATCCTCGCCCTGACGCTGGTGTTCATCCCGCCGATCATCCGCGTGGCGGAAAGCGTCACGACCGGCGTGCGCAATCTCGACTTCGTCGACGCGGCGCGGGCCTCGGGTGCTTCCGCATTCACCATCGTGCGCGTGCACGTGCTGGGCAATGTGCTGGGGCCGATCTTCGTCTATGCGACGTCGCTGATCAGCGTCTGCATGATCGTGGCCTCGGGCCTCTCCTTCCTCGGCCTCGGCACCAAGCCGCCGGAGCCGGAATGGGGGCTTATGCTGAACACGCTGCGCACGGCGATCTATGTGCAGCCCTGGGTAGCGGTGCTGCCGGGCGTGTGCATCTTCGTGACGTCGATCTGCTTCAACCTGCTGAGCGACGGGCTGCGCCAGGCGATGGACGTGAAGGCCTGATCGGCCTTCACTCCATCGCTGTTTCAGCTTAGCACGCTTGCCGGCGTGACGGACGTGAAGGCATCATCGGCCCTCACTCCATCGCTGCTTCGGCTTGGCAAGCCTGCCGGCGTGACGGACGTGAAGGCCTGATCGGCCGTCGCCTTCATCGCCGGCGTGGCCTACGTCGTGACGAACGCGGCGGCCTTCACCAGAGCGGCAGGAACCGCTTGATCACCGCGCGCGACAGTCGCTGGTTGGACCGTCGCCACGGATCTTCCGTGTAGAACACCGGTTCCGCCGGCTCCCAGCCCGAGCAGCTCCAATCCGACTGCCGCGCGAAGAACGCAACAAACGCCTCCTCGTCACGCCAATGCGCGATCGCTGGACCAGGGAAGAAGCCATCCTGAATCTCGCACAGGATGACGCCGCCGCCGCTGCGGATCAGCCCATGGCCGCAATAGTCCCGGTGCGTCTCATGGATCAGCCCCTTGCCCTGTGCGCACCGGGACAATTCACGCCAAAGTCGGCCGGCCAAGCGTTCGCCGAAGGGCCGGCGGTCCAGCCTGGCGGCGAAGCGTTCGCGCTCGGCGCGATTGGACTCGTAATAGTCGCGCAAATAGGCGTCGTGGTCGGGTGGCGGTTCCGTCATGTCATCGGCACAGCCACCCAGCGATCGAAGCCCGGGCGCTGGCCGATCGCCGCATACCAGCGCGCCAGCGCCGCGAATTCCGGCATCCCGTCCACTCGCACTTCCGGCCCGAACCACCGCCGCGCATAGCAACCGAGCACGATGTCGGCGATCGTCATCGCCGCACCGTCGATGAACGGCCCGCCATGGCGCGCGATATGCGCATCGAGCATCGCCCAGCATTCGCCCGCGGCCTTGGCCGCCGCCATCACGGCGGCCATGTCGCGCTTGTCGGGCGCGGTGCGCACCATGCCCCAGAACAGGTTGCGCTCCGCCGGGCCGAGCGTGGAGAGCTGCCAATCCATCCAGCGGTCGGCACTCGCCCGCGCCGCCGGGTCGGTCGGATACAGCGCGTCGCCATGCTTCATCGCCAGGTAGCGCAGGATGGAATTCGACTCCCACAGGACGAAGTCGCCATCCTCGATGGTCGGCACGCGTCCATTCGGGTTCATGGAACGATAGGGCACATCATTCACCACGCCATGCTCCATGCCGGCGTCAACGCGGTCATAGGCGGTGCCGAGCTCGTCGAGCATCCACAGCACCTTCTTCACATTGACCGAATTGACCCGGCCCCAGACCTTCAGCATGCGCGCCTCCCTGATGATGGCACGTAGGATAAAGCCATCGGCGTGACCGAGGAACCGCCGCCCGCTAAAGCAACGGCCGCAACGGCGCCGGCTGTTCCCAATACTGCCCCACCCGCCGCATCGCCCCCAGATCGCCGATCGCCAGCCGCTGATCCTCCAGCCGGATGAAGCCGCCCTTGCGCAGTCGTTGCAGCACCCGGTTGGTGTGCACCACCGAGAGGCCAAGCGCATCGGCGATGTGAAGCTGCGTCAATGGAAACGGAATGCTGTCCCGCTCCACCAGCCCGACCGAGGCAGCGCGCTTGAACAGATGCACCAGCAATGCCGCGACGCGTTCCATTGCGGTGCGGCGCCCCACCGTCAGCACCGCATCATCGACCAGCCTTTCCTCGTGCGCGGCGAGCCAGGTGACATCGAGCGCAATGCCCGGATGGTCGCGAAAGAAGCTCGGCACGGCATCGCTGCCGAAGGCACAGAGATTGACCGGCGTCAGCGCCTCAACCCCATGCGGCAGCCGCGCCAGCAATTCCCCCTGAAGCCCGAGCAGATCCCCCGGCAGCAGGAAGTTCAGGATCTGCCGCCGGCCATCCTCCAGCGACTTGAACCGGAACGCCCAACCGGCCAGAAGGACATAGACGCGTGTGGTCGCCTGCCCCTC
This sequence comes from Neoroseomonas lacus, assembly GCF_014644535.1. GTDB lineage: Bacteria > Pseudomonadota > Alphaproteobacteria > Acetobacterales > Acetobacteraceae > Neoroseomonas > Neoroseomonas lacus. Next base: position 31,897 of record NZ_BMKW01000016.1, on the reverse strand, counting down.
GGCGAGAACGGTCGCCCCGGCCGAGCACAAGCGCTGGCCGACCTTGGCGGCGGAAATGGACATCACCTCCTCCGGCCGCAGCGGCTTGAAGGCCGGCAGCGGTCGCAAGGGGCAAGCCGAGCAGGGCAGCACTGGTTCCATCATGGTGGTTATCACAGGTTAATGACGCCGCGTCGCGTGGATTGCAGTATGCGGCAACCCAAGGAGACTGACCGGCTTGGCCGTATTCGAGAGCCTCGGCCGCAAGCCATGGATGGGGTGGGCAGTGGCCGCAATCACTTTTGCAGCCGCTTTCCTCACCCGCTATCTGTTTTCCGACGTCATGGCGGGCCTGCCCTTCCTCACGTTCCTGTTGGCTGTGCTGCTGACATCCTTCGTCGGTGGCTGGCTGCCGGCGACGGTGGTGGCGGTCGCCTCGCTGCTGTCGGCCAGCTATTTCTTCTTGCCGCCGCCGGGCGCCTGGACCTTCGTCTGGCCGCGCGACGCCGTGGCCCTGGCGCTCTTCGCCGCGGTGGCCGGTAGCCAGATCGCGCTGGTCCACCGGCTGACCAAGGCGATGCGGCGGCTGGAATGGAAGCGGGCACAGATGGAAGCGCTGCGCGCCTCCGAACAACTGATGTTCAGCGAATTGCAGCACCGCATCGCCAACGGCATCCAACTGGTCGCCAGCCTGCTGTCGCTCGAGGCAGCCCGCGTCGAAACCGCCGAGGATGCCGTCGCCGTGCTGGACGACGCCGTGACGCGGCTGTCGATCGTCGCGACCATCCACCGCCGACTGCACGACCCGGCGCTGGGTGAGACAGGCTTTGAAAAGGCGATCGAGACCCTGGTGCGCGACATCCTGGTGGCCGCCGGGCGCGATGGCGTGACGGTCAGCGTGACCGCGCCGCGCCTGGCGATCACGCCGGCGGACGCCACCTCCTTGTCGATGATCATCGCCGAGGCCGTGACCAACGCCGTCAAGCACGCCTTCGCGGGGCGCGAGACTGGCCATATCGCCATTCGCTTCGAGGCCACGGCGGATGGCGGGCGCCGCCTTGTGCTGCGCGATGACGGCCCCGGCTTCGAGACCGTGCCGGATGCCGATGGAGAAAGCCTCGGCCTGCTGGTGATGAGCAGCATGGCGCAACGGCTGGGTGGCAGCCTGGAACTCGGCAATGCGGCCGAGGGCGGCGCGGTCGTCACGGTGTTGTTGCCGCCGCCGGAGGATGCGCCGGGGTGAGGAAAGCCGGAGGGGGCAAAGCCCTCTCCGGTTCCGCCGTCGGGCGGCATCATCCCGGCGCGAATGGAGCAACGCCCCACTCGCCTCCGCCGGTCACGACACCGGGCCGCTAGTACTTACCGCTTCGCCTCGATCGCATCCCAGATCGCCTTTTCCAGATGCACGCCGTCGAAGCGCGCGATCTCCTGCAGCCCGGTGGGCGAGGTCACGTTGATCTCGGTGAGGAAGCCGCCGATCACGTCGATGCCCACGAAGATCATGCCGCGCGCCTTGAGTTCCGGCCCGATGGCCTCGCAGATCTCGCGCTCGCGATCGGTCAACGTCGTGGGCTCGGGCCGGCCGCCGACATGCATGTTCGAACGCGCCTCGCCGGCGGCGGGCACGCGGTTGATCGCGCCCATCGCCACGCCATCCACCAGGATGATGCGCTTGTCGCCCTCGCGCACGGCCGGGACGTATTTCTGGATCACGAGGGGCTCGCGGGAGCGTTCGGTGAACATCTCGACCAGCGCGTTCATGTTCGGGTCTTCGGGGCGCAGATGGAACACGCCGGCGCCGCCATTGCCGAACAGCGGCTTGATGATGATGTCGCCGTGCTCGGCGCGGAAGGAGGCGATGCGCCGGCGGTCGGCGGTCACCATCGTGATCGGCATCAACTCGGGGAAATGCGTGACGAACAGCTTCTCCGGCGCGTTGCGCACCGAGGCCGGGTCGTTCACCACCAGCGTCTTCGGGTGGATGTGCTCGAGGATGTGAGTCGCGGTGATGTAGCCCATGTCGAAGGGCGGGTCCTGGCGCATTAGCACCACATCCGCGCCGGAGCCGAGGTCGAGTTCCACCTCCGCGCCGAAGGTGAAGTGGTTGCCCTGTTCGCGCCGCACCTGCACCCGCTTCGCCCAGGCGGTGACGCGCCCGCCGCGCAAGGCGAGGTCGCGCACATGGTAGTGCCACAGCGCATGGCCGCGCGCCTGCGCCTCCAGCATCAGGGCGAAGGTGCTGTCAGCGTCGATGTTGATGGTCTCGATCGGGTCCATCTGGACCGCGACGCGAAGGCTGCGGGTCATGGGCGCGCTTCCTGATCCGGGTCCGCGAGGGACCCCTCGAGTGATGGTCCGGGACGGACCGCTTGGGCCTGTCGTGCCACCCCCGCGCGGAATCCGCCAGAGGCCCTGGGCTGGCACCGACAATGCAACTCATGGTTGTTTTAGATTAACGTCGCACGATTGTGGGTTAAGCTCTGCCGTCTTTGTGGCATAGATTGACGCATGGTTAAGGTCCGCGCAGCGCGGGCCCGAGACGCGGCAAGAGGTCGCAATCACCCCTCGGTTCGAGTTGCGCCATGATCATCCCGCCTCTGCCCGACGCCTTCTTCCTCCTGGAGGAACCGCCTTTCGTCGTTCCGGACGAAATCCTGGTCTCCGGCCCCACCACGGTGACGGAGGCGGTGCCGTCTGTTGACGCGGTATTCGCCGCCACCCCGGCGACTGAGGCGCTGCTCGTCGCCATACCGGCGCCCGAGGCCCCCGTGCCCGTGGAGCCCGCCCCCGCCGCCGGGCCGGATGTCGCGCCCCCCGAAGCCGCGCCGGAGCCTCTACCGGCCGCCGGGCCTGCGCCCGAACCGGCGCCGGCGGTGACCGCCGCCGATCCCGCCCCCCCGCCGCCCTTCGACGTGCCGCCCGAGGATGCCTTCCCGAGCCTGGCCGATCTAGACGCCATCCTCGCGGCCAATGCCGGCCCACTGCCCGGCCCGGAGCTGGCGGAGCAGGAAGCGCTGCTCGCCCTGCTCGGCCTCGACCTCGCCATCGCGGCGGACCCCGACCTCTACGACGCGACAATCGCTGGGCTGCATGACCCCGATGCCGAGCAGGTCGTCGCCGACTGGATGAATGAGGCCGGCGTCGGCGAACCGCCACCGGAATGGCCAGGCCCGGTCGGGGACTGGCATCTGGGCTGATCGCCGCCAGCCGCCCTGCCATGGCTCGCCCCGGTGCGCGGAACCCGCTCGCGAGCAACGTCACCCGGTCAGGCGCTTCCACCCGACCGGGATCCGCCCTGCCGGCCCGCCAGCCCATGGGGCTGAAGCATCCCTTGCATCACCACCGTCGTCGTCAGGATCAGCACGAGGACGCCCAGGGTCGCCCCGGCCAGCCGGTCCACCACCGGCAGGATCGATGCCGGCGGCCCGCGCCCGGCGACCAGCGTGATGATCACCGCGAGCCCGCCCTGCGTGCCGACATAGGCTGACGGCCCGCCGCCATGGTGCAGCACCGAGAACAGGAACAGCCCCAGCCCCAGCACGCCGAGCCACAGCACAAGCGACGCCCCGCCCAGCATCATCGCACCCAGCCCGAAAGCACCACCCAGCAGGCAGCCCACCACTCGCTGCCGCCCCCGATGACGCAGCGCGCCGAGGTCCCGGTCCAGCACCACCAGCGCCGAGATCGCCATCTGCACCGGCTGCGGCAGATCGAAGCGCTGCCACAGCAACACCACCGCCACCAGCACCAGGCCGCCGATCAGCGTCACGGCCGAGAGTTCCCGCTCCGACAGCACCGGCGCCGCGGCGCCGGGCGCCGCCCTGGCGGTGGGCATGATCACCACCGCCACCGAGGCGGCGCAGATCACGCCAGTGATTATCTCCGCCGACCGATTGGCCGCGAAGTCGAACAACCCGGCCGGTGCGACCGCCGCCTGCACCAGCACCATCGTCGCCGTCACCGCGCCGAGCAGCCAGGCATAGGGCGCCGCCGCGACATACCGCGCGCGCGTCCCCACCGCCCCCACGCAGAACAGCGCGACCAGCAGCAAGGCCGGCTGCCCGTTCGACAGCGTCGCCAGCACCAGCCCGGCGGCCAGGCCGAGCAGCGTGCCCATCACCCGCTGCATCGCCTTGGCCAGCATCATGTGCCGGTCCGGCCCCGCCACCACCCAGGCCGAGATCGCCGACCACCACGGGTCCTGCAACCCCAGCAGCAGCGCAGCCAGCACCGCCACCACCACGCCGGTCGCGGTGGTCAGACCCTGCCGCGCGCTCCACCCCATCGGCCTAGCGTCCACCCGACACGTCCGGCCGCGGCCCGCACCCCCACCTCACGACCTTCGAATGGCCGGCCGGGTAAGGTGCGGGCCGCCGCCGGACAGGAGGATGGACACTCAGAACCACACCAGCACGCGCGCCGTCGCGCCATGGAAGAGCCGCACCCCGGGCGGCAGGTCGGGCAGCGTGATCTCGACCGGGAAATGCTGCGGCAGGCGGATCCAGTCGGTCTCCGGCGGCACCACCGGCACCACCGCCTCGGATGCGCTGGCCGGCGCGCTCAACACCGCCGGGGCGATGCTGCGCACCCGGCCGCGATGCAGCCGCCACGGGTCGCTGCCGAGCAGCACCCAGACCGTCTGCCCCGGCCGCAGGCGCCGCAGATGCCGTTCCGCCACATTGGCGACCAGCCGCCAATCGGCATCGGTCACCAGCGTCAACACTGCCTGCCCCGGCGCGGCCATGTCGCCGGGCCGCGCGTCGAAGGGCGCGACACGTCCGGCAAGGGGTGCGAAGACGCGCGTGCGCGCCAAGTCATAGGCCGCCCGGTCCAGCGCCGCCGTCGCCGCCGCAGCCTCGGCCTGGCGCACCTCGACGAGGCGATGCGCCACGCTCAGCGCAGCCTCGGCGCGACGGATCTCCGCTTGCGCTACCGCCGCGTCGCGCACCGCATCCTGCACGCGTTCCTGCGGCATGATGCCGCTGCGCCCGAGCGTCTGGTCTCGCGCCAGGACGGCCTGCGCATCGGTCAGCCGCGCGCGTGCCTGGTCGATCGCGGCGGAGGCCTCCGCCACCGCATCCTCCGCCAAGCCGCGCTGGCGTTCGGCCACGTCGCGCGCGGCCGTGACACTCGCCACCGCCAGCGCGAAGGGCCGCGGCTCAATGCTCAGCAAAGGCTGGTTCGCCTCGACCGTCTGGTCCGGGCGCACCGGCAGCACGGCGATCGGGCCGCCCACCTCGGGCGCGACCGCCACCAACGCCGCCGTCACCCGCACATCGCCGGAATAGGCGGCGACCAGGCCGGTCGCCTCATAGGCGAGCCACAGCAGCAGCGCCCCGCCGAGCACGACTCGCACGACGTGATTCTCGATCCATGCCAGCATGCGGCGAGCGTAACGGGCGGCCGGGCGCGCCGGAAGGGCCGGCGACCGATCAGCGCCGCGTCTTGCGGGGCGGCGGCGCCTCGGCCGGCGCCGGCCGCGCCGCCGTCTCGAAGCGATAGGGCGCCGCACCCTCCTCGGCCGGGTCCAGCACTAGCCGGTGTTCCAACGGCGGAAAGGCACGGCTGCGACATTCCGCGCGGTCGCACAGCCGGCATGACAGGCCGATGCCGACGGCCGCCGCCTCAAGGTCGAGCCCTTCGGCATAGACCAGCTCCGGCGCGCGCGTGATGTCGCAGCCCATGGCCACCACATGCACCGCCGGCGGTTCGCCCCAATGGCCCGCCGGCCCCTGCACGGTCTGCGCGATGGTCAGGAAGGTCGCGCCATCGGGCAGCCGCGCCACCTGCACGCGGATGCGTCCGGGCGTGGTGAAAGCCTCATGCACCACCCAGCGCGGGCAGGACCCACCGAAGCGCGCGAAGGGAAAGCCGGCGGCGGAAAACCGCTTGCCGACATTGCCGGCGGGATCGACACGCAGGAAGAAGAACGGCACGCCGCGCGCGCCGTCGCGCTGCAAGGTGGAGAGCCGCTGCGCCGCCTGCTCGAAGGAAACGCCGAAACGCGCGGCCAGCGCCTCGATGTCGTGGCGGAATTCCCGCGCCGCCGCCAAGTACGCAGCATAGGGCATCAGCAGTGCGGCGGCGGCGTAGTTGAGCAGGCCGATGCGGACCATCTGCGCGGCCTCGGGCGTCGAGGGCTCGGCGCCCTCCATCGCCGCCTCCACCGCCTCGCGCGCTTCGAGCAGCATCAGCGTGAAAGCCATTTGGAAGCCGCGGGATTCGCGCGGCAGCGACTCCGACAGATGCAGCGTGCGCGCCGCCGCATCATGACGGCGCATCGCGCCTTCCAGCGGGCCGACGATGACGGTGAGGCCATGCGCACGGCGCAGGCGCTCGGCGATGGCGTGGTTCATCTCCGACGGACGCGCGCCGATCTCGCGCCCGATCGCCTCGGCGGCGGCTTCCAGCGCGGGGAAATGATTGGCGCGGTCATGGAAGAAGTCGCGCGTCTCCTCATTCGGCAGCAGGATGCGCCGGCCGGTCGGCAAGGCGAGGCCCGACGAATCCTCCCTCGCAACGCGCCAGGCGCGATACAGCGCGAGCACCGCGCGCGCCGCATTCGGCGCGGAAGCGGCGAGCGTCGCGACCTCGCCTTCCGGCACTTCCTCAAGGCCCAGCATCGGGTCCGACAACACCTCGCGCAGCCCGGATTCCAGTTGCCGTTCCGCGCTGCCCGACAGTGCGGCGAGTTCGACGCCGAGCACCTCGGTCAGCTTGATCAGCAGCGAGGCGGTCACCGCGCGCTGGTCGTGTTCGATCAGGTTCAGGTAGCTGCCGGAAATGCCCAGCCGCGTGGCGAGCGCCTGCTGCGTCAACCCGCGCTCGGCACGCAACCGACGCACCGTGCGACCGATGAGGGGGCGGGTCATTTCTTTACACCCTTCACAAAATCAGCGCCGCGATTGTGAAAATCACCACGTTCTTGCGGCGCCGCACCCAAGATCGCTGGTGCTTTTGCGCAGTGCAATGTGAATTATTCACGGGCGCCGGATGCACCGGCCACGACAGTCACTTGAGGATCATCATGCGCCCGACCAGCACGCCCTGCTTCGCTCCCGATGGTTCCACCGGCGGCCTGCCGCCCCAGGACCCGAACCGCTTCGCCGGCATCCGCCGCGACTACACCGATGCCGATGTCGCCCGCCTTGCCGGTTCCTTCCGGGTCAAGCACACCCTCGCCGAGAATGGCGCGCGCCGCCTGTGGCAGCTGCTGCAGAACGAGCCTTTCGTGAACACCCTCGGCGCGCTGACCGGCATGCAGGCGCTGCAGCAGGTCAAGGCGGGGCTGAAGGCGATCTACCTCTCCGGCTGGCAGGTCGCGGCCGATGCGAACAGCGCCGGGCAGATGTACCCGGACCAGTCGCTCTACCCGGTCGATTCCGTGCCGAAGGTGGTCAGCCGCATCAACGGCTCGCTGCGCCGCGCCGACCAGATCGCGACGATGGAACGGCTCGACGGCAAGGCGGATGACAGCATCCACTACATGGCGCCGATCGTCGCCGATGCCGAGGCCGGCTTCGGTGGCGCGCTCAACGCCTATGAACTGATGCGCGCGATGATCGAGGCCGGTGCCGCCGGCGTGCATTTCGAAGACCAGCTCGCCAGCGAGAAGAAGTGCGGCCATCTCGGCGGCAAGGTGCTGGTGCCGATCAGCCAGCACATCCGCACGCTGAACGCCGCGCGCCTCGCCGCCGATGTCGAAGGCGTGCCGACCGTCCTGCTGTGCCGCACCGATGCGGAATCCGCCCAGCTGCTGACGGCGGATGTCGATGAGCGCGACCGCCCCTTCATCGGCAATGACCGCACGCCGGAAGGCTTCTTCCGCATCCGTCCGGGCATGGGCAAGCAGTATGCGATCGCCCGCTCCCTGGCCTATGCGCCCTATGCCGACCTGCTGTGGTGGGAGACCTCCGACCCCGACCTGAACGACGCGCGTGACTTCGCCGAAGCGATCCATCGCGAATTCCCCGGCAAGATGCTCGCCTACAACTGCTCGCCCAGCTTCAACTGGCAGCGGAAGATGGGCGTCGAAGCCGCGGCGCAGTTCCAGCGCGAAATCGGCGCCATGGGCTACAAGTTCCAGTTCGTGACGCTGGCCGGCTTCCACAGCCTGAACCTGTCCATGTTCAACCTGGCGCGCGGCTATGCCGAGCGCGGCATGGGTGCCTATTCCGAGCTGCAGCAGGCGGAGTTCGCGGCGGAGGCCGAAGGCTTCACCGCGGTGCGCCACCAGCGCGAGGTCGGCGTTTCCTACTTCGACGCGGTGGCGATGGCGGCCTCGGGTGGCCGGTCCTCCACCACGGCGATGGAGCACTCCACCGAGACCGCGCAATTCCACGACGCCAAGACGCCCGAAGCGGCGCACTGACAACACAACACAGAGGAGACACGACAATGACCGACGACCGCCACGACGACGGCTTGGTGCACGCCCACAACTGGGCGACCGAACCGCCCCGCCCGGTGCAGGCCCAGCCCCGCGCGATCACGCCGCCCCCGCGCGAGGAGCCGGATGAGGGCTTGGTGCATTCCCATGGCTGGGCCTGCGGCGAACGCAACCGCCCCGCCCATTGACGCCACGCCGAGCCAGGGAACGGGGCCCCGGGGGACACTCCCCCCGGGGCCCTTTGGCGTTTTGCTGCACTGCGATACATCAAGGACATGCGGCGGACATACGGGGATGCTTTGTCCCCAGGCTTTCTGTCGCCGGAGCGCCGCCATGCCCACCACTCGCTTTTCCACCGCCAACATCATCCTGCATTGGACCATGGCCCTGGCCATCGCCGCTGCCTGGATCCTCGCGCAGGTGATCGACCTGGTGCCGCGCGGGCCGGGGCGCACCGCCGTGCTGGGCAGCCATGTGCTGGTCGGCCTCGCGGTGCTCGCATTGCTGCTCCCGCGGCTGCTGGCCAGGCTGCGCGGTCCGGTGCCGGGGCCGGTGCCGGGGACATCGGCCTGGGAAACCCGGCTCGCCGCCGCAACGCATGTGCTGCTGTACGTGCTGATGCTGGCCCAGCCGGTCACCGGCATCGCCTTCGCGCTGGTGCGGCGCAGCCCGACCGATGTGCTCGGCCTGTTCGCCATCCCGAACCTGTTTGCCGATGACACGCTGCGCAGGCTGCTGGGCGAGACGCATGAACTGCTCGCCAACCTGCTGCTCGCCACCGTCGCGCTGCACGTCGCGGCGACGCTGTTCCATTTCTTCATCCGCCGCGACGATGTGGCGGCGCGAATGATCCCGGTACTCGTGCGCGACGAGCCGGCCTCTTGAGCGTGATGGCCGCAGGTGCGAATGCAGCGGAGGTCTGAATCACGCGATCAAACAAAAGGTTGGAGCGGGGTTGGTGAACGACCGTGAACCAATCACGCTCTATGGGGTGAGGTCGACGTAATCCTCGCTCGCCCCTGGCGCGCCACGCGCGGCGCGCGACAGCGGCGCCTCGATGCGTTCGGCGATGGCGTCGCGATAGTGCATCTCGTCCCAGTAGTTGGTGGGCTCGCGCGTGATCGGGCTGGCGCGCCAGTAATCCAGCACCACTGTGCCGGGCCGCGCACGCGCCATGGCGACGACCTGCCGCTTGCACGCCTCCGTCACCGCGGCACTCCCCGACCCCGGCGCACCCTGCGAGCCGAGCCAGCGCGGCATGAAGACCAGCACCAGCGTCGTCGGCGCCGGCGTCGCCGTCACCATGCGGTCGAGCAAAGCCATCGGCGGCAGCGGCAGGTCGGTGGGCGCGGTCTCGATGTGACGATGCGTCTCGGGCGGCAGCGGCGGCAGATGCGTCGCGGCGCGGGCGGCGTCGTAGCGATCTTCGGGTGGCAGGAAACGCGTGTAGCCATCGCGGCCATAGCGCGGGCGCATCAGGCCGGTCAGCACGGCGAATTGCCGCCCGGCTTCCTGCACCGCGTAGAAGGACAGCATCTCGCGCAGCGCCGGCCAGGGCGAGGCTTCATAGAAGGATTCAGGAAAGTCGCGCGGCGTGTAGCGCTGCAACGGCCCGGCGTCGCACCAGACATGGTCGAGACCGATCACCACCGCGCGCGGTGTTGGATGCGCGCGCAGGAACACCTCGAACAGCCGCGACTGTTCATAGGCCGTCGCGGCATTCATTGCGAGATTGGCGAAGCGTGCCTCGAATGCCTCGTTCAGCGCCGCGGGCCGCAGCATGCGGCTGGTCGAGGTGCCGATGATCGCCGCATCGAAGCTCTGCGACCGCGCCAGCCCAGCGAAGGCGAAGCGCGCATTGGTCGAGATCGGCGGCCGTTCCGCCGGGATGTGGAAGGGCAGCACGCCCCAGGGGTCGACCAGCACGACGAAGCCATAGACCACCGCGCAGCCGAGAGCCGCCGTCGCAACGGCGCGCAGAAAGAAACGCCTCCAGGCGCCGTGTTCCCGCGCCTCGTCAGGGTCAGAACTGGAAGTAGATGAACTCACTGGGCGTCCTGGTGCCGGATTGCAGGAGAAGCAGCAGCAGCACGATGCCGACCGGCACCGCGAGCCAATGGACCGGCCGCAGCCGCAGCAACGCGACCTGCTGGCTGGTCGGCCCGAACAGCGCGATCGCCGTGCCGATCACGAAGGCCACCGCGTGGTCCACCTTCACATGGCCGAGCCCTTCGAGCCCCGCCATGCCGCGCAGCATGGTCCAGGCGGTGGCGAAATCCGGCGCCCGGAACAGCACCCAGCCGGCCATGACGAAGACCAGCGTTAGCGCCCAGCCAAGCAGCGCCGGCATGCGCCACCCCGCCCGCGCCCAAGCGCCATTGATCGCGAGTGCCACCCCATGCAGCCCGCCCCAGACCACGAAGGTCCAGTTCGCGCCATGCCACAGCCCGGCCAGCAGCATGGTGATGAAGGCATTGCGCGCCTGCGCCAGCCCACCGCCACGATTGCCGCCCATCGGGATGTAGAGGTAGTCGCGCAGGAAGCGCGACAGCGTCATGTGCCATCGCCGCCAGAAGTCGCGGATCGAGGTCGCGCGGTACGGCGCATCGAAATTGTAGGGCATGCGCAGGCCGAACATCAGCGCCAGCCCGATCGCCATGTCGGAATAGCCGGAGAAGTCGAAATAGATCTGCAGCGTGAAGGCGCCGGCGGCGGTCCAGGCCTCGGCGGCCGAAGCGGGGGCGGCCTGGGCCGCCAGGAACAACCGGTCGGCAACCTGCGAGACATAATCGGCGATGCCGAGCTTCTTCGCCGCGCCGATGGAATACAGCACGAGCCCGCGCGACAGGTTCTCCCACATCTCCGCCCGACGCGGATCGGCGGCGAATTGCTCGATGATCTCGTTGTGGCGGACGATCGGCCCGGCGATGAGCTGCGGGAAGAAGGTCACGAACATGAAGAAGTCGAGCAGCGGATAGGCATGCGCCTGTCCCCGCCGCAGATCGACCAGGTAGGAGATCTTCTGGAAGACGAAGAAGCTGATCCCGAGCGGCAGGATGATGTCCCAGGGACTGAAGGTCATCCCGAGCAGCGCCGCGAAGGTGCCGGCGAAGAAATTGGTGAACTTGCAGACGCCGAGGACCGCCAGGTTCAGCACCACGCCAATCACCGGCCAGTCGCGCCGCGGGTTCGCCTCGTGCAGCCGGCCGATCAGCCAATTGGCGAGCGTCAGCCCCACCAGCAGCGGCACGAAGCGGACATCCCAGGCGCCGTAGAAGACGAGCGAGGCCGTCACCACGACGATCTGCCGCAGCGTTCGGCTGCCCGCCGCCGCGTAGTACAGCGCGAGCGTCACCGGCAGGAAGACGAGGATGAAGATCTGGCTCTGGAACAGCACGGCACGGGCCTAGCACAGGGGTGCGAAGGGCTCCTAGAGCAGATCCCGAACGGGCGAAATCATCCGATCAGGTGAAGATGCTCGAAAAAACAATGATCTAGAGAGGACTCCGCGGACCGGAGCGAGCCGAAGCCGCTCTGGAACGGTTCCCCTGAGGATGGAACCGCTCCCACCATACGTGAACGGCCACCGTCATCCGACCGGGCGCCTCCAGCCGCTTCGCATCTACTCCAGCTGCGGCTTCGATTGGCGCCGGTCCTGCATGGCTTCGAGTCGGTCGAAGATGGCCATGTCCGACATCACCAGATTGCTGACGACGAGCCCGCCACGCAGCGCGATGCGGTCGCATCCGATACCCTCGAAGGCGCCATCAGGGCCAGTGCCGCGCGCCTGCCACCGGATGAAGTGCAGGTCGCCGCTGGCCGCATGTTCCTGCAGCTCGAGCCGCATGTCCGGCACCAGGGAAAGCAGGTCCACGACACGCCCGGCATAGGCCTTCGGCCCGCACACCGGATGACGCGAACGCGGCCAGACGGCTTGGACCTCCGGCGCCGTGATGGTCGGAATGCGCCTCAGCGCGGTCTCCGGGTCGGGCTTCGCCCAGAAGCCTCTCCAGCTATCGATCGACCAACCTGTCATGGCGCTCCTCACGAACAACAATGCGTTCGTGACGCTGACGCTCGCTGCGGGTCGGGTCGATTACCCCGTAGGTCAAGGATGGCGGCGGCGACAGGTGCGGCCATGGGCATTCTCCTGCGGGCAATCGTGCAGGATGATGCCCCCCGCGGCGACGCGGCGTCGTTGCCGCCGCCTCACGCTTGCCACGGCCTGCGCCGCTTGGTTGCATGAGCGCCAATGACGAGGACCGAGGATGCTCCGCAGCACCGCCATCGTATCGTTGCTGTTCTGCCTGCTGGCCTCCGGCCTCGCCGCGCAGCCGGCGGTGATCGTGCTGGACGGCTCGGGCTCGATGTGGGGCCGCACCGAGGAACGCAGCCGCATCGACATCGCGCGTGACGCCCTGCGCGGGCTGATGTCCCGCTGGCCCGCCGGCCGTCCGGTCGGGCTCGTCGCCTATGGCCATCGCCGCACCAGTGATTGCGCCGATGTCGAACTCCTGCGCGCCCCCGGCGCCGACACCGCCGAGATCACCGCGCTGGTCCAGGCCATCACGCCGCGCGGCCGCACGCCACTGGCCGAGGCGGTGCGCCAGGCCGCGGAGGCGCTCGGCAGCGTGGCCGGCAGCGTCATCCTGGTCACCGACGGCATCGAGTCCTGCCACCCCGACCCCTGTGCCGTGGCGCAGGCCATCGCCCGGTCCGGCGCCCGCATCGCCATCCACACCATTGCCTTCGCGGTCAGTGACCCGGCGGCGGTCGCACAGCTGCGCTGCATGGCCGAATCGACCGGGGGCCAGGCGCTGACGGCCGAGAATGCGGCGGAACTGGCCGAAGCACTCGACCGTGCCGCGGCCTCGCCAAGGCCTCGCACCCGTGCCTCGGCGCCGCGCGCCGAACCGGTGCGGGTGCCGCGCCTGATCGTCACGCTGCGCATGTGCGCCGATTGCGACCCGATGACCGGCGATGCGCGCATCCTGCTGCGCCGTGGCGATGACGTTGTGGCAACGAATGGCGACCCCTTCGGCCGCTTCTTCGACCTGCCCGCCGGGGAGTATCTCGTCGCCGTCGAAACCCCGCTCTTCGACCGTGGCCCGGTGCCCGTCACCATTCCGCCCGGCGGGCCTGGCCGGGTCGAGGTGGTGCTCGATGCCGGCTGGCTGGTGGGTGACGTGCGATCGGTGCCCTCGGGCCAGGCGGTCGCCGCCCATGCCCGTCTCGAATGGCAGCCCCTGGTAGGGTCGAATGGCGAGCCATCACCCGGCGTCGAGGCGATCGGCGGCAGCCCCGTCTTCCTGGTGCCGGCCGGCGCGCATCGGTTGCGGGCCTGGGTTGGCAATGCCGAGGGCACGGCCGAGACGTCGGTCGCCGCCGGGCAGGTTGTGGTGCTGCCCGTGCCTGTCCGCTTCGGCACGCTGTCGTTGCGGCGCATCGGCTTCGGCGAGGCCAATCCACGGGTGAGCGTCACCGCGCTGGAGGAGGACCGCATCGTCTTCGACGATTGGCCGAATGTGGAGCGGGTGGAGATCCCGTTGGCCCCCGGCCGTTACCGTGTTTCCGTCATCCGCGCCGGCAAGCATGCCGAGACGGAGGTCGAGATCCGCGCCGAGGCGGTCGAGGAGATCACGCTGGGCCCCGCTCCGCCGCCGATTTCGCAGAAATCGAGCGAAGTTCCAGGAAACTGAGTGTCCTGGCGGGGTGCTCGAGGGGCAGCGCCCCTCGACCTTCAGCCGGTCAGAACTTCTCCCCCCAAGGCCGCACCTCGATCTCCCACGACCACGACGAACGCGGCTGGCGAATAAGGTGCAGATAACTCTCCGCGATCGCATCCGGATCAAGCAGCGTATCCTGCCCACTTTCTGGCCGACGCGCGCCGCGGATGCCGCCATCGATCACGACATGGGCGACATGGACGCCCTGCGGATGCAGTTCGCGCGCGAGCGACTGCGCCAGCCCGCGCAGGGCGAATTTCCCCATCGCGAAGGGCGCGGACTGCGGATACCCCTTCACCCCCGCCGAGGCGCCCGTCAGCATGATGGTGCCGGCCCCGCGCGGGATCATCCGCCTAGCCGCCTGCTGCGCCGTCAGGAACGCCCCGAAGGCGCAGACCTGCAGGGTTCTCTGTACATCGGCCGGCACCAGCTCGGTGATCGGCCCACGGGTGCGGAAGGACGGATTGTAGATGACCACCTCGGCATCGCCCTCCTGCGCGAAGAGGGTGGCGATGTCGGTCTCCGAGGCGGCGTCGCAGGCATGGGCGGTGGCGCCGATCGCGGCCGCCAGCGCATCGAGCTTGGCGATGTCGCGCGCCGCCAGGGCGATGGCGTAGCCCTCCCGTGCCAGCAGGCGGGCGAGGGAGGCGGACAGCCCATCCCCCGCCCCGATGATGAGGGCCTTCGGCATCGCGTCATTCCTTCTGCAATCCCCGGCATGTGGGGGCGCGGGGGGTGGACGCGAAGGGGCGGCGCGATGCCGGCGCCGTCAGGCCGGCAGGCGCCGGTCGTATTCCTGCTTTAGGCGGACCCAGCCATCCCAGAACGGTTCCGTCTCGCGGCCGGTTGCCCGGGCGACCAGGACGTCTAGATGCATGTGCCAGCCGGCGCCGACCATCAGCATCATGTTGCGGTCCGGCAGGCGATGATGCGTCACGGTCAGCAGCACGTCGCTGCCCCTCGGCTCCAATTCGAAGGTGACGCCGCCGCTGCTGCCCCAGGTGATCGACAGAAGGCGGGGCGGATCGAGCGCGGTGATGGTGCTCCGCATCCGGTGTTCGGTGCCGAAGCCTTCCGGCCGCGTGCCGGGCGGGGTGGTCAGCGCGTCATTGTGCCAGACGAGTTCGAAGCTGGCGCCGAGCTTCAACTCCATCTCGCCTTCCGCCAGCCACTGCCGGCGCAGGTCACTCTCGGTGAGATAGGCCCAGACCCGTTCGACCGGGCCGGGCAGCCGGCGCTGGATCGTCAGCGTGGCCGGCTCGGTCAGGACGCCATAGGCGTCGCGTGGGGCGAGGTCGTTCATCGGTCGTCTCCTGTCTTGGGGGTGGTGGTTTGACGCTGGTCCTCCTTGCGGAGGAGCCGATCGAGGACATCCAGACGCTCGGTCCAGAAGCGCTCGTAGAAGCCCAGCCACTGATGCGCGGTGGCGAGGGGGCCGGGATCGAGGCGGCACAGATGGGTCCGGCCGCGCACCTCGCGGCGGATCAGCCCGGCCTGTTCCAGTGCCTTGATGTGCTTGGAGGCCGCCGCCAGCGAGATCGCGTAGGGCTGGGCCAATTGCCCCACCGTGCGCTCGCCATCGGCGAGGTCGCGCAGCATGCGCCGGCGCGTGTCGTCGCCGAGGGCGTGGAAGACGGCATCCAGGGAGGGCGCTTGATATTCAACCATGTAGTTGAATATCAGCGCGGCGCCGAGAACTGTCAACCATTTGGTTGAATGAAAAACCGCTGTGCGATCACATCAGGGTGACGACGGATGCGGTGGCGTGCCGCGCCCGCCATCGTGTTGCCAGGCCGCGCGACGCCGCGAAGCGGGCGCCGGCATGCTCCTGCTCGGCGGCCGAGGAGGGACGTCAGGTCAAAGCAACGGCTCTATTTGATGACCTGCGGTTGGAACGAATGGAGGGGCGCCGCCCCTCCAAACCACCCCGCCAAAGTGCCGGGCACTTTGGAATGCCATCTTCTGATGCAGGGCGGGGGAGGCTTGCTGTACCGGCGCGAGGCGCTTTGTGCACGAGGGCGGCCGTCAGGGTTTTCCCTGCCCGCGGCGCCCGGCACCAAGTCGAGGTTTCCAAAGGCCCTTAGGCCTTTGGTGGGGAGAGTTCGAGAGGGGCGACGCCCCTCTCGGTCACACCGGCCAGAATAAAAGGGGCCGTTGGTATCAGTCGATGTTCTCCAGCAGCGCACACAGCGTCGCGCACCGCGCCGCCATGTCCTGCCACAGGATGTGCTCGAAGGGCGCATGGGCGCCGGCCCCCGTGCAACCCAGCCCATCGAGCGTCGGCACGCCGATCGCCGCGGTGAAATTGCCGTCCGACCCACCGCCGCGATGCTGCTTCGGCAAATCGTAGCCATGCGTCGCCGCGAAGCCGCGCGCCATCTCGTACAGCGCGGTGATCTCCGGCGTCTCCACCATCGGTGGCCGGTTCATCCCACCCGTCACCTCGATGCGGATGCCATCGGCCTCGCCCGCCATGCCGAGGATCAGCCGCTCGATCCGCTCACCCTCAGGGACCGACGTGACACGGCAATCGATCTCGCAACCAGCCTCGGGCGGCACGACATTCGGCCGCGTGCCGCCCCAGATCGGCGCAACATTGGTGGTGGTGCCACCGGCAAGGTTGGTCAGCGCATGCACCTCCAGGATCTTGCGCGCCAGCGCGACCACGGCCGACCGCCCATCCTGCCAATTGCCGCCGGCATGGGCCGAGACGCCATGCACCTTCATCACGAACCGCCCGACGCCCTTGCGCGCGGTCACACAGGCGCCGTTCGGCCCGCCGGCGGGTTCGGGGATCAGCACCGCCCGCGCCCCGGTCGCGCAACGCTCGATCGGCGCGCGTGAGGTCGGGCTGCCGACCTCCTCATCCGGCGTCAGCAGCAGCACCAGCGGCCGCTTGGTCTTCACCTTCTGGCGCAGGATCTCGCGCACCGAATGGAAGGCGAAGAACGACCCGGCCTTCATGTCGTAGATCCCCGGCCCATGCGCCTTTGGCCCCTCGACCTTCCAGGGCATCGAGTTGGACAGCGTGCCATGGTCCCACACGGTATCGAGATGCCCTGCGACCACCACCGGCGCGCCCTCGCCCGGCGTGCGGGCGACCAGCGTGTCGCCATAGCCGTCATAGCCCGGAATGCGCTCGATCGCCGCGCCAACCGCGCGCAGCTCGGCCTCGGCCTTGCCGATCAGCCCGTTCACCGCCACCGCGTCGGTCGTCGGCGTCTCATGCAGCACCCAGCCCTTGAGCTCCTCGAGCAGGCGTTCGGAGGAACCGATCTCGGTCTGCGGCATGGCGAAGGTCCTTCAGCGGGCAAGGCCCGGCTTCTGGCAGGGGGGTTTTCCCTTGTCCATCCCGGGCGGGGAGGCTACCGACCCTCCCGCAGCGCACAACGGGGACCCCGCCTCCCATGCCGGAATTCTATGCCTTCGAGGACCTGACGGTCGGTCTCACCGCGAAATTCTCCAAGACCGTCACGGAGGCGGACATCGTCCTGTTTGCCGCGGTGACGGGCGACACAAACCCGATGCATCTCGACGCCGAATACGCTGCGACCTCCATCTTCAAGGAACGCATCGCCCACGGCATGCTCGCGGCGGGGCTGATCACCAAGGTGTTGGGTACCCAGCTGCCCGGCCCGGGCACCATCTACCTCTCGCAATCCCTGAAATTCCGCGCCCCGGTCAAGATCGGGGAAACCGTCACCGCCACCGTCGAGGTCATGGCACTGCACCCCGAAAAGCACCGCGCCACGCTGCGCACCGTCTGCACCGTGAAGGGCGAAGCGGTGCTCGAGGGCGAGGCCTTCGTCTCCGTCCCCTCGCGCGCCAACCTCATCAAGGCGGCGGAGTAGGCCATGCGTCGTGTCTGTGTGTTCTGCGGCTCGGCGGCCGGCGCGCGGCCGGATTATGCGCGCGATGCCGAAGCGCTCGGTCGCGCCATCGCCGCGCGCGGCATGGGCCTGGTGTTCGGCGGCGGGGCGGTCGGACTGATGGGCATCGTCTCGAGGGCGGCACTCGCCGCCGGCGCCCCGGTCACCGGCATCATCCCCCACGGCCTGGTGATGCGCGAGGCCGGCAACGGCGACCTCACCGACCTGCGCATCGTCGCCTCCATGCATGAACGCAAGGCGATGATGGCCGAGATGTCCGACGGCTTCCTCGTGCTGCCTGGTGGCTTCGGCACGCTTGAGGAAGTGGTCGAGGCGCTGACCTGGCTGCAGCTCGGCATCCACCGCAAGCCGGTGGTCTTCATCGACACGCTGGGCTTCTGGGGCAGGCAGATGGCGATGTTCGACCACATGCTCGCCGAAGGCCTGCTGCGCCCCGAAATGCGCCCGATGGCAATGATCGCCCCCGACCCCGAGGCCGCGCTCGACGCGCTGGACGGCTTCACCCCACCCGACGTGCCCCGCTGGCTGCTGCCGGGCGAAACCTGAGAGCCGCGCCGATGATCATCGAAGGCTGGCACCAGGTGCCGGAGGCTGCCCGCGGCGCGACCATCGCCCTGGGCAACATGGATGGCGTGCATCTGGGCCATGCGGCGGTGCTGCGGGCGGCACATGCGGCGCGGCCCGACCTGAAGCTGGCCGCGCTGACCTTCGAGCCCCATCCGCGCGAGCATTTCCGCCCCGACGACCCGCCCTTCCGGCTGACGCTGCTGCCGGCCAAGGCCACCGCGCTCGCCGCCGCCGGGGCGAGCTTCGTCTTCGCCCTGCCCTTCGACGACGCGTTCGCCGCCATGACCGCGGAAGCCTTTGTCGAGGAGGTGCTGCACCGGGGCCTGGGTGCGAAGCACCTGGCCTGCGGTCCGGATTTCGCCTTCGGCCACCGCCGTGGCGGCGACGTCGCCTTCCTGGCGCAGGAGGCCGAGAAGCGCGGCATGGGCCTGTCGGTCGTGCCACCCTTGCTGCATGACGGGGAGGCAATCTCTTCCACCCGCATCCGCCGCCTGTTGCAGGATGGCTACCCCGAACGCGCCGCCGAGAAGCTCGGCCGGCCGTGGGAGATCTGCGGCCCGGTCGTGCATGGCGACAAGCTCGGCCGCGTGCTCGGCTGGCCGACGGCGAATATGTGGCTGGGTCGGCACCTGGAACCGGCGCGCGGCGTCTATGCCGTCACCGTCGCCCTGCCGGACGGCACCGAGGCGAAGGGCGTCGCCAATGTCGGCCGCCGCCCGACGCTGGGCGGCGACCCGCAGACGCGGCTGGAAACCTACATCTTCGATTTCGCCGGCGATCTCTATGGCCAGGAAATCGGCGTGCGGCTGGTGCGCTTCCTGCGGCCCGACGCGAAATTCGCCGGGCTCGAGGAACTGAAGGTCGCCATCGCGCAGGATGTCGAGGATGCGAAGGCCGCGCTCGGTTGAGTTGCGGCGGATGTGGAACCGGAGAGGGGCGTCGCCCCTCTCCGGACCTCACCCCACCAAAGGCCCGAGGCCTTTGGAAACCAATACTTGGTGTTGGGCGGGAACGGCTTTCACCAGAGCAGAACGTCCTCATTGCCCGGCGCCAGGAATCCTCCCGGGTCGTGGGCGCGACGGGACTTCCCCACTTCGATCCGCCCCTGATGCCCGGCGCCAAAAAATGGCGTCCAGAGGCCCTTAGGCCTTTGGCGAGGTGAGGTTTGGAGAGGGGCAGAGCCCCTCTCCAACTCCCCCACCACCGCCCTCGCTCAGGACTTCTCGACGCTCCAGAACAGCGGAATGCTCGACGGGATCAGGTTGCGCAGGTTGTTCCGCCAGGCGGCTGGCGTCACGAACTGCCCCCACATCACTGCCGGCACGTTCTCGAAGGCGATCGCCGAGATCTCACCCGCAATGCGCTGCCGTTCCTCCAGGCTCTGCGCCATCGGGAAGGCGGCGAACAGCGGCTTCAGCCGTTCGTCGCAGCTCCAGCCCGCGTAATCCACGCAATTGCCCGACAGGTAGAAATGCGTGGGCGGCGCCGAGAGGTCGAAGCCCGAGGCGGTGACGCCGAACAGGCTCCACCCCTCGCGCCGGCCGCGGCGGTTCAGCAGCGTGCCCCAGTCCATCGCCTGGAGCTCCACGTTGAAGCCGGCCTGCGTTAGCATGTCCGCCGCGACGGCGGAGGAGACGCGCAGCGTCTCGATGTCGGTTGCCTGGAGGACGACCACCTTCTCGCCATTGTAGCGGGTCCGGCGCAACGCCTCGCGCGCCGCGGCGACCGACGGGTTGCGCGCGATATCGGCCCCGGCGGTGTTCTCCAGCGGCGTGCCGCACATGAACCAGGACAGGCAACCCGGCTGGGTCAGCCGTTCCGGCAGCCCGAGCGCCGTCAGCACCGTGGATTGATCGAACAGCCGCCACAGCACCTGGCGGATTTCGGGGTCGTTGAACGGCGGCGCGGCATGGTTCAGCCGAAAATAGCCCTGGTAGCTGTTCATCCCGCCAGGCCCGCCGACCGATAGGCGCCGGTTGCGCTCCAGCACGGGCAGCAGGTCGAAGGACGGGCTCTGGATGTAGTCGATCTCGCCCTGCTGCAGTGCGGAGGCCGCGGTCGCGCCATCCGGCATGGTCCGCAGTTCCAGCCGCTCGATATTCACGCGCTTGCCGCCGGCGAGGAAATCCGCCGGCTCGGCGCGCGGCACATAGCGGTCGTTGCGGTCGAGGATGATGCGGTCGCCGGGGCGATACAGGTCCTGCCGGAACACGAAGGGGCCGGAGCCAATGATCTCGCTGATGCGCCCATCGCCCGCGGCGCGAACCAACCGCTCCGGCATCATGAAGGGCACCGGCGTATTGGGCTGGCCGAGCGCCTGCAACACCAGGCCGAAGGGCTGCTTGAGCGTCAGCCGGAAGGTCCGCGCATCGACGGCTTCGAGGGATTCGGTGGCGCCGGCGAGCAGCCGCCCCATGCCGGCCTTCGGCATCCAGCGGCGCAGCGACGCGACGCAATCGGCCGCCGTCACCGGCGTGCCGTCATGCCAGGTCAGCCCCTCGCGCAGGGTGAAGGTGTAGGTCAGGCGGTCTTCGGAGATGACGGTGTCCTGCACCATCTGCGGGCGGATCTCGCCAGTGGCGGTCAGGCCGAACAGCGTGTCGAACACGGTGTAGCCGAAGGCGCGCGTGATGTAGGCGGTGCTGAAATGCGGATCGAGCGTCGCGACCTCGGCTTCCAGCACGGCGACCAGCGGCGCCGCCTCGGCGCGACGGGTGGGCGTCGTCAACAGCGGCAGGGCGAGGGCAGCAACAGCAAGAGAGCCAAGAAACCGGCCAAGCGCGAACGGCTTGCCGTAACGACGTGCGATCATTCTATACCTCCGATGGTGATTCGCAGCATGGCATGGCGGATCGGGGGCGGCTATGTGCCACCAGTGACGCCGTGGGCCGCTGTTCCGCCTGCGTGCGCGAAGCCTATCCACCCCGGCCTGGAGACCGCAACCGATGTGCGACACCATGGTGGCCCTGCCTTCCGCTACTGCCACGGGCGCGGTGCTTTTCGCCAAGAACAGCGATCGCGAAAGGAACGAAGCGCAGTTCCTCGAACAGCGCCCGGCCGCGCGGCATGCGCCAGGCAGCCTAGTCCGTTGTAGCTACATCGACATCCCGCAATCCGCCGAAACCCAGGCCGTGCTGCTGAGCCGCCCCTTCTGGTGCTGGGGTGCGGAGATCGGCGCCAATGCCGCCGGCGTAGTGGCCGGCAATGAGGCGGTGTTCTCCCGCCTGCTGCCGCCGGCCCACGAACCGGCGCTGGTCGGCATGGATCTGGTGCGCCTCGCGCTGGAACGCGCCACGACCGCCGAGGCCGCGGTCGGCGTCATCATCGACCTGCTGGAACGCCACGGCCAGGGCGGCGATTGCGGTCATCTCAACGAGCATTTCTACGACAACGCCTACCTCGTCGCCGATGCGCGCGAAGCCTTCGTGCTGGAGACCGTCGGCCGCTTCTGGGTGGCTGAGCGCGTCACGCGCAGCCGTGCCATCTCCAACGCGCTGTCGATTGGGCGCGGTGCCATCTGGCGCGCCAGCCCGGGCCTGATCGCCGATGCCAAGGCGCGCGGCTTCTGCGAAGGCGCGGCGGATTTCGACTTCGCCGCAGCCCATCTCGACCTGGAGCGCGACGCGCAGAGCCAGGGCCGCGCCCGCTGCACCCGCGCCGCCGAATTGCTGGCACGCCAGGACGGCGCCCTCACGCCGGCCTCGATGATGGCTATGCTGCGCGACCATGGCGCGGCCGCCGAGGATGACGACACCTGGCATCCGGCCCGCGCGACCGGGCGGACCATCTGCATGCACGCCGCCGGCCACGACCGGCGCGGGCAGAGCACCGCCTCGATGGTCTCGGAACTGCACGCCGATGGGCGGGTGCTGCACTGGGTCACCGGCACCGCAGCACCCTGCCTGTCGATCTTCAAGCCGGTGCTGATGGAGGCGGGGCTGCCGCCGCAGGGCCCGCGGCCGGCCGACCGCTGGGATGCCACCACACGCTGGTGGCAGCACGAAGCGCTGCATCGTGGCGCGGTGCTCGGCGATTTCGGCGGAATTCTCGCCGCACTGGCCCCCGAGCGCGACGCGCTGGAGACGCGGTTCATCCGCCACATGGCGGAGGCCAGCCCCGGTCAGCGCGCGGAGGCCGCCGCCGCCTGCTGGGCGGAGGCCGAAGCCTGGGAAGCGTCCTGGCGCCGGCGCGGCCTGCCGCGCAGATTCATCACGGATGCCGGCCATGAATCGGCCTGGCGGGAGCTGACCGCCCGGGCCGAGGCCGGCGCCTCCGGCCTGCGCTGCGCCGCTGTCGCCTGATCGCCGGTGCGACCCGGTCGCCCGCGGCCTGCCCCGTCATCTTGACGCTGACGGAATGGGGCGGTGCGAACGCCGCACCGTTCTCCCCCGCCACAGCGGCTTGACGCCCGCCCGCCCGCCTCCGCATAAGCCTGCCATGCTCCGGGTCGCGCAGCGGCGAATTACCGTCCCGGCCCTCCGCTGAGGGCCGGGTTCCAGCGCGCGCTTTCCCCCGACACGCCGCCCGCCCCGACTGACCGGCGCCGGGCGCACCGAGACAGGCACCCATGACCGACAGCCCCGCCGAGGCCCGCGACTACCGCGGCACCGTCTTCCTGCCCAAGACCCCCTTCCCGATGCGCGGCGACCTGCCGAAGCGCGAACCGGCGATGCTGGAGCGCTGGGCCAGGCTCGGCCTGTGGGAGCGGCTGCGCGCACAGTCGAAGGGCCGCACCCCCTTCGTGCTGCATGACGGCCCGCCCTATGCCAACGGCAACCTGCACATCGGCCACGCGCTCAACAAGATCCTGAAGGATGTGGTGAACCGCGCCGCGCAGATGGCCGGCTACGACGCCAACTACGTCCCCGGCTGGGACTGCCACGGCCTGCCGATCGAATGGAAGGTCGAGGAGGAATATCGCTCAAAGGGCAAGGACAAGGACGCCGTGCCGGTGCTCGACTTCCGCGCCGAATGCCGTGCCTATGCGACGCATTGGCTGGGCGTGCAGTCGGCCGAATTTCAACGTCTTGGCGTGGCGGGGGACTGGGCCGACCGTTATGCGACGATGGACTTCCCCTCAGAAGCCACCATCGCCGGCGAGATCGGCAAGTTCCTGCTGAATGGCTCGCTCTATCGCGGCCTGCGCCCGGTGATGTGGTCGCCGGTCGAAAAGACCGCGCTGGCCGAGGCCGAGATCGAATACCACGACCATGTCTCGCCCACGCTGCACGCGAAGTTCCGCCTGCTGAAGGCCGCCGCCGAGGACCTGGTCGGCGCCGATGTCGTGATCTGGACCACCACGCCCTGGACCATGCCGGGCAACCGGGCCGTCGCCTATGGCGCCGAGATCGACTACGCGCTGGTCCACGTCGAAGGCGTCACCGAGACCTCCCTGCTGAAGGTCGGCGACCGCCTGCTGGTCGCCCTGCCGCTGCTGCCGGGCTTCGAGAAGGACGCCGGCATCGGCGCGCATACCGTCAAGCGCGTGCTGAAAGGTGCCGAACTCGAAGGCGCCATCGCAGCCCATCCGCTGCGTGGCGAGGGCTATGATTTCGACGTCCCCCTGCTGCCCGGCGACTTCGTCACCACCGAGGCCGGCACCGGCTTCGTCCACATCGCGCCCGGCCATGGCGAGGACGACTTCAACCTCGGCCGCCAATACGGGCTGCCGATCCCCGAGACGGTGAATGACGACGGCACCTTCACCCATCACGCGCCGGGCTTCACCGGCCTGCATGTCTTCAAGGCGCACACGGCGGTCTATGATGCGATGCGTGCGGCCGGCACGCTCGCCGCGACCGGCAAGCTGACGCACAGCTACCCGCATTCCTGGCGCTCCAAGAAGCCGGTGATCTTCCGTGCCACGCCGCAATGGTTCATCGCCATGGACGATGGCAACGAGATCCGCGCCAAGGCGCGCTCGGAAATCGCCAGGACGCGCTTCGTCCCTGATGCCGGGCGAAACCGCCTCGATTCCATGATCGCCGCCCGTCCCGACTGGTGCATTTCCCGCCAGCGCGCCTGGGGCGTGCCGATCCCGGTGTTTGTCTCCAAGCAGTCGGGCGAACCCCTGCGCGACCCCGCCATCATCGAACGCGTCGTCGAGGCATTCCGCACTGAGGGCGCCGATGCCTGGTACAAGCCCGGCGCCGCCGCCCGCTTCCTCGGCCCCGACCGCGACCCGGCGCTGTATGAGCAGGTGATGGACATCGTCGATGTGTGGTTCGAATCCGGTTCGACTCACGCCTTCGTGCTGCCGCCGCGCGGCCTGCCCTTCCCGGCGGATCTGTACCTGGAAGGCTCGGACCAGCATCGTGGCTGGTTCCATTCCTCGCTGCTGGAATCGGTCGGCACCAATGGCGTCGCGCCCTTCAAGGCGGTGCTGACGCATGGCTTCGTGCTCGACGAGCAGGGCCGCAAGATGTCGAAATCCATGGGCAACGTCACCGCGCCCCAGGATGTGATGAAGCAGTATGGCGCCGACATATTGCGCCTGTGGGTGATGAATTCGGACACCGCGCTCGACCTGCGCATCGGCCCGGAGATCCTCAAGCAGCAGGCGGAACTGTACCGCCGCATCCGTAACACACTGCGCTGGCTGCTCGGCAGTGTCGAAGGCTTCACCGAGGCCGAGACGGTGCCCTACGCGGAGTTGCCGGAACTCGAACGCTGGGTGCTGCACCGGGTCACCGAACTCGACGCGAAAATCCGCGCCGCTTCCGACCCTGATTCGGCCGACCGCTTTGCCTGGACCGGCGTCTATCCCGAGATCCACAATTTCTGCGCGACCGACCTCTCGGCCTTCTACTTCGATATCCGCAAGGACGCGCTGTACTGCGACAAGTCCGACAGCCTGCGCCGGCGCGCCGCGCGCACGGTGCTCGACATCCTGCATCGCAGCCTGTGCGCGTGGCTCGCCCCGGTGCTCGCCTTCACCGCCGAGGAAGCCTGGCTGGCGCGGTTCCCGGATGAGAATGGCAGCGTGCATCTGCTCGACTTCCCCTTCGTGCCCGAGGGTTGGAAGGACGTCGTGCTGGCCGCGAAATGGGCGCGCATCCGCGAATTGCGTGGCGTCGTGACGGCCGAGTTGGAGAAGGCGCGTGCCGCCGGCACGATCGGTTCCAGCCTGCAGGCCGCCCCGGTGCTCGCGGTGCCGGCCGAGGACGCCGCCCTGCTGACCGCCGAGACTTGGGCCGAGACCTGCATCACCTCGGACTTCGTGCTGGCGCCGGCCGAAGCGCCCGCGGCCAGCTTCGCCCCTGCCCCCGGCAACAAATGCGCCCGCTGCTGGCGTGTCCTCCCCGAGGTCGGCCGCTCTGCCAAGCACCCCACCCTCTGCCTCCGCTGCGAAGACGCCGTGGAGGCCCTTTCATGACGGCGGGGTCCGGGGTAGCCCGGCTATCCCGGCGGGGGTCGAGGGGGCGGTGCCCCCTCGTGGCGACCGCCCCATGAGTCTCCGCCTCGGCCTGCCCATCGCCGCTGGCATCCTGGTCGCCGACCAGGCCAGCAAATGGTGGATCCTCGACGGCCTTGCCCTGCCCGAGATCGGCAGCCTCCCGCTCTTCGCCGCCGGCCCGGTTGGCCTCAACCTCACCATGGTGTGGAATCGCGGCGTCACCTTCGGCCTGCTCTCGGGCGACGGTTCCTGGCACCATCTGGCGCTGGCCCTGCTCGCCGCCGTCATCGCCGCCTTCCTGCTGCGCTGGATGGCGCGGGCGGAGAATCGCCTCACCGCCATCGCCCTTGGCGCCGTGGTCGGCGGGGCGATCGGCAATGTGATCGACCGCGTCCGGTTCGGCGCCGTGGTGGATTTCGTGGACGCCTACGCCTTCGGCTGGCACTGGTATGTCTTCAATATCGCCGATGCGGCCATTGTCTGCGGCGTCATCGCCCTGGTCGCGGATGCCTTGTTCCGGCCCAAGCCCGGGCCTATGGAAGGGTCATGAGGAAGCGCCTCCCCCCCGCATTTGCCGCTCTCGCCCTCGCCGCGCTGTTGCCGGCCTGTGGCGACAACACGGCTCGCACCCTCGGCCTGGTGCGCGACGCGCCGGACGAGTTCCAGGTCACCACCCGTGCGCCGCTCTCCCTGCCGCCGGACATGACCACCCTGCCCAGCCCGACCCCCGGGTCGCCACGCCCGCAGGAACGCAGTTCGAGCCAGCAGGCGGAGGCGCTGCTCTCCCCGGGCCTCACCCTGCAGGACCCGCGCCGCGCGCCCAACGTCCGCCCCAGCGTGGGCGAGGCGGCGCTGTTGCAGCATGCCGGCCCCGACGCCCCCGCCAGCATCCGCCAACGCGTGGACGAGGAAAGCCTGCGGCTCGACCGCCCCGACCGCAGCCTGACCGACCGGCTGATCTTCTGGCGTGACCCGCCACCGCCGGGCACGCCGGTCGACCCGACCCGCGAAGCCCAGCGCATCCGGGAGAACGCGGCGCTCGGGCGTGATGTCGATTCGGGCGAAACCCCGGTCGTGCAGCCGCAAAGGCAGTCGTTCTGGCAGTGGCTCGGCTTCTGAGCCTGGGTTGAGGCGCCCGGCCACCCACGCGGGGCCGGGTTGCCGCATCATGAAGCGCCGGCCGGCCAAGCTGGCGCTTCCCGGCCGCCGGCATACACTTCCGTAAGACCGTGTCGTTA
Organism: Neoroseomonas lacus; assembly: GCF_014644535.1. Lineage (GTDB taxonomy): Bacteria > Pseudomonadota > Alphaproteobacteria > Acetobacterales > Acetobacteraceae > Neoroseomonas > Neoroseomonas lacus. Next base: position 4,712 of record NZ_BMKW01000016.1, on the reverse strand, counting down.
CGCTTCACCTGGCGCCTGGCCGGCCCCATCTTGTGGACATGCCCGAGATCACCCGCCGCCATACCCTCCGCGCCGCCGCCGCCGCCGCATCGATCGCCGTGACGCCCTTCGCGCGCGCGGCCGACCAGCCCGCCGTCGCCGCGCCGACCACCGACGCCCCGCTGTTCGGCGCCAAGCAATGGACGCTGCCCAACGGCCTGACCGTCGCGCTGGTGGAGAGCCGCCGCGCCCCGGTGGTCGCGCAATACCTGTATTACGCCGCCGGCGGTGGCGAGGACCCCGCCGGGCGGTCGGGCGTCGCGCATTTCCTCGAACACATGATGTTCAAGGGCAGCCCCAACGTGGCCTCGGGCACCTTCTCGCGCCGCGTCGGTCGGGAAGGCGGCAACGACAACGCCTTCACCTCCCGCGACATCACTGCCTACTACCAGCAGGTCGAGGCCTCCCGCCTGCCGATGATCATGGCGATGGAGGCCGATCGCCTCGCCGCCGCGCTGATCCCGGCCGATGAGCTGGAAAGCGAGCGCCGCGTCATCCTCGAGGAACGCAACCAGCGCACCGATTCCAACCCGCGCGCCCGCTTCCAGGAAGCCTTCCGCGCGGCGCTATGGGGCCCGCAAAGCTGGCCCGGCCGCCCCATCATCGGCTGGGCGGACGAGATCCGCGCCATCTCGCGCGACAACCTCACCGACTTCCACGGCCATTTCTACGCGCCGGCCAATGCCACGCTGGTGCTCGCCGGCGCCGTCTCGGAAGCCGAGGCCCGCGCGCTCACCGAGGAACATTACGGTCCGGTCCCCGCCCGCGAGGTGCGCCACCGCGACCGCGCCCCGGCGCCGACCGCCGCCCACGAACCCCGCCTGACGGTGCGCGAGCCCCAGGCGCGCGAGGCGTTGATGCTGCGCGCTTGGATGGCGCCCTCGCTGACCACGGCGAAGTCCGAACAATCCCTGCCGCTTGAAGTGCTGGCCCATCTGCTCGGCGGTGGGCAGGGTTCGCGGCTGCATGCGGCGCTGGTCGAGACCGGCCTCGCCGTCCAGGCCGGCGCTTCCTACGACAGCGAATCCGCCGGCGTGACCGAATTCATGGTCTATGCCGTGCCGCGCCGCGGCGTGACGCCCGAACGGCTGGAGGAAGCCGCCACCGCGGTCATCGCCACCCTGTTGCAGGACGGCCCAACCGAGGCCGAGGTGGGGCGCTCGACGCGGCAGATCTCGGCCGGGGCGCTGCTCTCGCTCGACAGTTTCGGTGCCGCGCCGCGGATGCTGGGCGGCGTGCTCGCCATCGGCCTGCCGGCGGAAGTGGTCGAATACTGGCCGGCCCGGCTGCGCGCCGTGACCCGGACGCAGGTTGCCGAGGCCTCCCGCGCCGTACTCGGCGGCGCGCCGAACACGGTCGCCTGGCTGCTGCCGGAAGGGGCGTGACCCGATGACCAACGCCTTCACCCTGCCGATCCAGCCGGTCGACGCGGGCCCCCTCACCGCTTGGCTGGTCGAGGACCATTCGGTTCCGGTCGTCTCCGTCTCCTGGTCCTGGCCCGGCGGCGCCGCTACCGACGCGCCGGGGCGCGAGGGCACCGCCGCCATGGCCGCGGCGATGCTGACCGAAGGGGCCGGCGACCTGCGCGCCGTCGCCTTCGCCGATGCGCTGCGCGATTCGGCGGTCGGGCTGAACTTCAGCGCCGGGCGCGATACCTTCGAGGGCAGTTTCCGCTGCCTGACCGATGCCCTGCCCGAGGCGCTGCGCCTCGCGACGATGGCGATGACCGCGCCGCGCATGGATGAGGATGCGCTGGTGCGCGTCCGCGCCCGCGCGATCGCCGGCGCCCGCACCCAGCTGGAGACCCCGCGCGGCCAGGCCGGGCGGGCGTTCTGGGCCTCCGCCTTCCCCGACCATCCGGCCGGGCGGCCGGCTAACGGCACGGCCGAAAGCCTCGCCGCCGTCCCACCCGAGGCGTTGCGCGCGGCGCTGGCCGCCCAGCTGCGTCGCGACGGGCTGCTGATCGGCGTCGCCGGCGCGATCCGCCCCGCCCAACTCGCCACGCTGTTGCGGGACCTGTTCGGCGCCCTGCCCGCCGGTGCGCCGGCAACCCCGCCGCCGCTGCCGCCCTTCACCGCCTTCGGCCGCCAGATCGTCATGGTGCCGAGCCCGCAATCGCAGATCGTCTTCGGCCAGCCCGGCATCACCCCGCCGGACCCGGATTGGGAGATCGCGCAAGTCGTGCTGCGCGTGCTCGGCGGTGGCGGCTTCTCCTCCCGCCTGATGGAGGCGGTCCGCGTGCAGCGCGGGCTGACCTACGGCATCGGCGTCGGGCTCGACACGCTGTTCGGCGGCGGCGTCATCACCGGCAGCTTCGCCACCGAGAACGGCAAGGTGGCCGAGGCGCTGGAGGTCACCCGCGGCGTATGGGCCGACCTCGCCCGCACCGGCCCGACCGAGGCCGAGCTGGAGGAAGCCGTCGCCTACCTCACCGGCTCCCTGCCGCTGCAATTCACCGACAGCCGGCGCATCGCCGCCACGCTGCTGGCGATGCGCCGCAACAACCGGCCGATCGGCTGGCTGAACGGGCGCAACGAACGACTGCGCGCGATCACCAGGGGTGATGCGGTGCGGCTTGCCGGGTCGTTGCTGAAGCCGGAATCGCTCGCCGTGACGGTGGCGGGGGAACCGGTCGGGCTTTGATGGAAGGTCGAGGGGCGCCGCCCCTCGAACGCCCCGCCAGGAAACGAAGGTCACCGGACCTTCGGGCGATTTCTGCGAAATCGACGACAGGTTCGGCGGCTGCGGCCGCTCATGGGTCCTGCGACGGCCGTATGGCGATCGGCCGGCCATAAACCGGTCATCGTTGTCGTGATGTGATGTACCCTTCGTCCCATGCCAGATTCGGGACGCGATACAGGAGCACACGACAGCAATATGCCGAGCAGCGAGGTTGAAGCGGCCTGGGCCGTGGTTGAAGCTCTGGGCCAGCAGCCAGACGCGGCGGCAATCCGTCCTCTTTTCACCGCCGACCCCGGCCGGCCCTCACGCATGACGCATCGCGCTGCGGACGTGCTGCTCGACCTCTCCCGCACCGCCCTCGGCCCGGCCGTGCTGCCCGCTCTTTTCGCCCTCGCCCGCGCCGCCGATGTGGAAGGCTTCCGCGACGCCATGGCCGGCGGGGAGACGGTCAATGTCACCGAAGGCCGCGGCGCACTGCACATGACGCTGCGCATCCCCGACGGCGCACCGCCCTACCCACCCGGCCATGGCGACCGCCCGGCGACCGAGGCCAGCACCACCCCGTCCACCATCGCCTGGAAACTCGCGCGCCAGACTCGCCACCAGATGCAGGCCTTCACCGAGGCCGTCCATGCCGGCGCCATCCGTGGCGCCACCGGGGAAACCTTCTCCGACGTCCTGAACATCGGCATCGGCGGGTCCGACCTCGGCCCCTTCATGGCGGCGCGCGCACTGTGGACGCCGGCCTGCCCGATGCGGGCGCATTACCTCGCCAATGTCGACGCCCATGCCTGGGACGCACTGCGTCCCCGGATCAACCCCGCGCGCACCCTGGTGCTGGTCGCCTCCAAGACCTTCACGACGCAGGAGACGATGACCAACGCCGCGCTGGTGCGCGGCTGGCTGGCCGAAACCCTGGGCGATGCGGGGGCGGCGATGCATCTCGTCGCGCTGTCCACGAATGTGGCGGGCGCCGCCGCCTTCGGCATCCCGGCCGAGCGCGTCTTCGGCTTCTCCGACACGGTCGGCGGGCGGTTCAGCCTCTGGAGCGCGATCGGCCTCTCGCTGGCGCTGTCCCTCGGCTGGCCGGCCTTCGAACAGCTCCTGGCCGGCGCACGGGCGATGGACGAGCATTTCCTCGCCGCCCCGCTGGAGGAAAACCTGCCGCTGCTGCTCGCCCTGGCCGAGATCTGGCACGTCAACGGCCTCGGCTACTGTGCCCGTGCCGTGCTGCCCTATGACGAGCGCCTGGCGCGTTTCCCCGCCCATCTCCAGCAGTTGGAGATGGAAAGCCTCGGCAAGGGGCTGCATGCGGATGGCACCCCGGTCAGCCGCCGCACCGGGCCGGTCGTGTTCGGCGAACCTGGCACCAATGCCCAGCATTCCTTCGTCCAACTGATCCACCAGTCGCCCGTGCCGGTGCCGGTGGATTTCGTGCTGATCGCCAATCCCGGCCACGTGCATCCGGACAGCCATCGCAAGCTGCTGGCGAACGGTCTGGCCCAGGCCGAGGCGCTGCTGGTCGGCAAATCCGAACACACGGTGCGCGCCGAAATGGCGGCGGCAGGCGCGTCGCAAGAGCAGATCGACCGCGTCGCCCCGCATCGCGTCTTCACCGGCGACCGGCCGAGCACGGTGATCCTGCTCCCGCGCCTGACCCCCCATACCCTCGGCCAGCTGGTCGCGCTGTATGAGCACAAGGTCGCCTGCCTCGGCGCGCTCTGGGGCATCAACCCCTTCGACCAATGGGGCGTGGAACTGGGCAAGCAACTCGCCGCCCATATCCTGCCGGCGCTGGAAAGCCGCTTGGCCACGGCCGATGAACCGGCGACCGCCGCCCTGATCGCGGAAATCCTGGACCTGCAGGCCCGCGGCTGAGAATCCGTCTGGAAACACGCCTACCGGCGTGTTCCGGGGTCCCGCAGCGGCCCGCACCCCCACCCGGCCAGCCATTCCAGGGTACTGACGTGGGTGGCCGGGTGGGGGTGCGG
>NZ_BMKW01000015.1 GCF_014644535.1 Neoroseomonas lacus | reverse complement strand
GCCCCACCGCGCGCAGCACCGCCGCGCCCGGCCGCCGCCGCGCCGGCGGCCGCGCCCGCCGCCGTCGCGCCCTCCCCGGCCGCGCGGCCCTCGGCGCCGCCGCCATCCTATCTCCGGGCGGTCGCCGCCGCGCTGGAGCGCCAGAAGCGCTATCCCGAATCCGCCAGGGCGCGGCGCGCGACAGGCGTTGCGCTGCTGCGGTTCATCGTCATGCGGGACGGCCGCGTCGCCAGCTGGCGGATCGAACGCAGTGCCGGCGAGGCGGATCTCGACCAGGCGGTGGAAGCGATGATCCAGCGGGCCAGCCTGCCTGCCATGCCGGCGGACATGCCGGGCGACAGCCTGGTGATCGCCGTCCCGATACGTTTCCAACTGAGATAGGCGCCGCCGTTCTGCTGCCAGAGTGACGTGGCACGCCGCGTCGACACAAACGTCGTGCCAAGTAGCAGTAAGCCCGGGCGGGAACCTCCGCCGCACCCGCGACGGGCGGTGCGCCGAGCTGTCCCCTTCGCGCCGTGCGAGCTGCCATCAGCGATCGGGCCCACGGCAATGAGGCCCTCCCGGTTGCCGGGCGTCTGTTCAGAAACTTGATCCACGTCACGAGGTGCGGCCTTGCGAATTGATTTTTCATATGCGACTGAGTCGCAATTGCAGAAAAGCATCTGGCCCTGCCCCATGCAGGGATCAGCCCGGGGGATTGAAGTGATGTTGAGCCGAAAGGAGAGTGGCGCCGCCTTGCGGTGCCGCCGTTGGGTCCCGGTCGCGGCCCTGATGAGCATCTCCACAGCAGCGGGTGCGCAGACCGCGGATGATCCCGCCTCCGTCTCGCTGCCGGAGGTGCGCATCGAGAGCGAATCGGCGCGTGGCCCGGCCCAGGGCATGGTCGCGACGCGCAGCGCCACCGCCACCCGCACCGACACGCCGATCGTCGACACGCCGCAATCCATCTCGGTCATCACGCGTGAGCGGATGGACGTGATGAATTCGTGGAACCTCTCCTCGGCGCTGCGCTACACGCCGGGCGTCAACTTCGAGCAGTATGGCGACGACGCCCGCGGCGAATACTTCCAGATTCGTGGATTCCAGGGCGACATCTTCCTGGACGGCATGCGCCTGCCGGCCTTCAACGGCTTCAACAGCGCGCGCCTCGAGCCTTGGGGCATGGAGCGCATCGAAGTGCTGCGCGGCTCCGCCTCGGCGCTCTACGGCCAGACGAATATCGGCGGCATCGTGAACGCGACCAGCCGCATCCCCCAGCCGGGCATGAGCAACGTTCTCGCCACCCAGGTCGGCAGCTACAACCGCATGCAGGTGATGGGCGACGTCGGCGGTTCGCTGACCGACGACGACTCGCTGATGTGGCGCTTCACCGGCCTGTGGCGCGATTCAGACACCTCGATCGACGACGTCACCAACGACCGCATCTATGCGGCGCCATCCTTCCGCTGGCGCCCCAATGAAATGGTCGACCTGACTGTCCTGGGCAGCTACCTGCACGACGAGGCCGGTTCCTCCGCGCAGTTCCTGCCGCGCGCGGGTACGATCGACTACAGCCCCTACGGGCGCATCCCGATCAGCCGCAACACCGGCGAGCCGAACTACGACCGCTTCACGCGAGACCAGTTCACCGCGGGTTACCTGCTGTCGGTCCGGCCGGCGGAAAATTGGCTGATCCGTTCGAGCTTCCGCTACATGTACTACCACATCGACTACCGCTCGATCTATCCATACACCCAGACGGGCAACACCGCGGGCCGCATCGCCTACCGCGGCGAACCGATCACCAGTGCCGCCACGCTGGACAACAACATTGAGTACCGCGCGATGACCGGGCCGATCGAGCACACCCTGCTCGGCGGCGTCGACTATCGCTGGCAGCTGATGCAGAACCGCGCGGGCTCCGCGGTCGGTCCGTCGATCAACCTGTTCAACCCGGTCTACGGCGCCTATGTGCCACTGCCGGCGATCACCACCAGCACCAACCAGACGCAACAGCAGCTCGGCACCTATGTGCAGGACCAGATGCGCTGGGACCGCGTCTACTTCACGCTGACCGGCCGCTATGACTGGTCGTGGCAGGACACCCGCAACACCTTCACCGAGGCGGTGACCTCGCTGAATGATTCGGCCTTCACCGGCCGCGTCGGCCTCCTCTACTCCTTCGAGTCCGGCGTCTCGCCCTACATCAGCTACTCGACCTCGTTCCTACCAACGGCGGGCACCGATTTCTATGGTGCCAATTTCGAACCGACGACCGGCACGCAGTGGGAAGTCGGCGTGAAGTACCAGCCGCCGGGCAGCCGCAGCTTCGCCTCGGTCGCGCTGTTCGACCTGACGCAACAGAACGTGCTGACCACCGACCCGCAGCACACCAACTACAGCACCCAGACCGGCGAAGTCCGCAACCAGGGCGTCGAGGTCGAGGCGAACGTGGCGCTGACCGACGATTGGCGCGTGATCGCCGCCTACACCTACCAGGAGCCCGAGGTCACCAGTTCCAACACCGGCACCCAGGGCAATCGCCCGGTGGTAACGCCGAATCACCAGATCTCGGCCTGGACGGACTATACCTTTCATTTCGCCGAAGGCATCGCGCTGATGATCGGCGGCGGCGTGCGCTACCAGGGCAATACCCTCGCGAACAACGTCGACGGGGCGATCGCCGTGACGCCGTCCTATACGCTGTATGACGCGATGGCGAGCGTGACCTGGCAGAACTGGCGCCTCGCGGTCAACGGCACCAACATCGGCAACACGCGCTACCTCGACTCATGCTCGGGCGCGGTCGGCTCCGCGACCGGCAGCTGCGGCTATGGCGCCGGCCGCACCGTCTACGCCACCCTCGCCTATACGTGGTGAGATGCGCCTCACCTGGAATCCCATGGAGGCGCGCCGCATCGGCGGCATCGTCTCCCGCTGCGTGGCCGCCATCCTCGGCGGCTATGCGGTGGCCGCGCTCAGCTCGATCGCGCTGGCGCGGCTCGGTTCGCGCGTCGAGGGCGCGCTGATCGGCATGATGGCGAGCTACGCCATCTACACCGCGGCGGTGATCTGGGTCTTCGCCGCGTCATCGGCGCTGCGCGCCTGGGTCGGGCTTGCCATCGCCGCCGGCGTGTTCGGCGGCGCCTTCTGGTTGCTGGGGGTCGCATGAAGGCCGGGTTCCGCCAGTCCATGGCCTGGCTGCACACATGGAGCGGCCTCGTTGTCGGCTGGCTGCTCTTCGCCATCTTCCTCACCGGCACGGTCAGCTATTTCCGCCCGGAGATCTCGCTGTGGATGCGCCCTGAATTGCAGCAGGCGGCACCAGGCACGCGCGCGACCGAAGTGGTCATTGCCGAGATGCAGCGTCGCGCCCCGGCGGCACCGAGCTGGATCATCTTGATGCCGAGCGAGCGCAATCCGGTTGCCTCTGCCTTCTGGCGCGACCCGACGGCGACCCCGCGCGGCTTCCGGCAGGCGCAGCTCGACCCGCGGACCGGTGGTGACCTCGCCGCGCGCGCCACGGCTGGCGGCGACTTCTTCTACGCCTTCCACTTCCAACTGTTCGGCCTGCCGATCCCGATCGCGCGTTGGATCGTCAGCTTCTGCGCCATGGTCATGCTGGTCTCGATCGTCAGCGGCATCGTGACGCATCGGCGGATCTTCGCCGACTTCTTCACCTTCCGCCCGCGCAAGGGCCAACGCTCCTGGCTCGACGGCCATGCCGCGCTCGCCACCCTGGCGCTGCCCTATCACCTGATGATCACCTATACCGGCCTCGTCACGCTGATCGCGTTGACCATGCCCTGGCCGATCCTGACCAATTTCGAGGGCAACCGCGCTGCCTATACCGCCGCCGTCTTCGGCATCGACGAAGCCGTGCCGCGCGCCGGCGTGGCGACGCCGCTCACTCCCGTCACGCCGCTGGTCGCCGAAGCGAAGGCGCGCTGGCATGGCGGCGAGATCGGCCGCGTGCTCGTCACCAACCCGGGTGATTCAACCGCCACCATCACCTTCCAGCAGCAGGACAGCGACCGCGTCTCCGTCAGCCGTCGCACCATCATCTTCAACGGCACCACCGGCGCGGTCATCGCCACGCGCGAACCCGACGGCCCGGCGGACGCCACGCGCGGCGTGATGTACGGGCTGCATGTCGGCCGCTTCGGCGGCGGCGTGATGCGCGCGCTGTTCTTCCTGTCAGCGCTGATGGGCAGCGCCATGGTCGCCACCGGCACCATCCTGTGGGCGGTGAAGCGTCGGCAGAAATCCGGCGCCGGCGCCGGCACGCGTCTCGTCGAGATCCTCAATGTCGGCGCCATCGCCGGGCTGCCGGCGGCGATGGCCATCTATCTGCTCGCCAACCGGCTGCTGCCGGTCGAGATGGCCGGGCGCATAACCTGGGAAGTCTACTGCTTCTTCATCGCCTGGGCCGTGCTGCTACTGCATCCGTTGTTCCGCAGCCATCGCCGCGCCTGGCAGGAACAGCTCTGGCTCGGCGCCGTCCTGCAGGTCGCGGTGCCGGTGGTCAATGTCGTCGCCACGCCGGGTAGCGCGCTGGCCGCGACGCTGCCCGCGTGGCGCTGGGACATCGCCGGCATTGACCTGGCGTGCCTCGCTTTCGCAGTGCTGCTCGGCGGCTGCGCCTGCATGGTCGGGCGCGAGGCGGCAGCGCCGCGGCAACGGCGCGGCGCAGTGCAATCGGCGGCCGCGGAATGACGATCCTCGCCATCGCCCTTGCCTATGCCGGCTTCGTCGCCCTCTGCCTCGCCATGGAACGCCATCATGGTGAGGTGTTCGGCACGCGGCGCATCCCATCGCGTCGCCGCGTTGCGCTGCGCCTGGCGGGGTGGGCGCTGCTCGCCGCCTCCTTCCCCACCTGCATCGCCGATTGGGGCTGGGCCTTTGGCCCGATCGCCTGGTGCGGCGTGCTGACCGCAGCGGCGCTGCCCATCGTGCTGCTGCTGCCCTACCGGCCGCGCGCCATGGCGGCGTTGGCGCCGGCCCTGCCCATCCTCGGCGCCATCGGCGCCTGCCTCTGACCATCAAGGGAGTTCGCCATGTCCATCCGTCACGCCGCCTTCGGAGCGCTCGCGCTGCTCGTCGCGCTGCCCGCCACCGCCCACCAGGTCTGGCTCGAACGCGCCGGCCAGACCGTGCACGTCTATTTCGGTGAGCCCATCGACAATGTTCGCGAGCGCGCCGGCGGCTATCTCGACTACATCGCCGCGCCGCGCGCCTTTACCACCGACGCCGCGACGACCTTGCCGGTCACGCGCCAACCCGACCGGCTCGACTTTACCCTGCCGACGGGCGCGACCGATGCGCGCCTGGTGGAGGAAGGTGTTGCCCCCTATGGCCGGGCAGAGGCCGGACGCATCAAGCCGATCTTCCTCGCCCGCGAAGGCCGCACCGAGACCCGCGGCGTGATGGATCTGGAACTTGTGCCGGTAACCGCCGGCGGCAACGAGTTCACGCTGATGCTACGCGGCCAGCCGCTGCCGCGCACCGAGGTGACGATCGTCGCTCCGCCGCGCTGGGAACGCCGCCTGCGCACCGACGCCGACGGCCGCGTAACCTTCGAAACCCCCTGGGCCGGACGCTACGTCGTCGAGGCCGTGCACACCGAAGAACGTGCGGGTGGCGATGGGGATGGCGCCTACCGTCGCCTGCGCTTCGTCAGCACGCTGTCCTTCAGTGTCGCCGAGGGCATTGCCTGGGCGCCGTGAGACAGACCCCGGGCAAGCATCAGCCCGCGCGAACGGAGGTCAGGCCTCCGGCCGCGCGGGCCGAAGCGCCTATCGAACTTCGCCCGGTCGTATGCGCTGCTCCTTGGCGACCTGACGTGGTGTCGCCGTACCGACGCTTCGCTGGATGTCGGCGATCAGGCCAGCATGCTGACATGCGCGGCAACCACCTTCCAGCCGTCGGGCGTGCGCAACCAGGTTTGGCTCTGCCGGCCACGCTTGCCGGTGGCAAGGATCACATACTCCGTGTTGGCAACAGCGAAGTCGCGGCCGAAAGTGGTGATGCGCGTATTCTCGAGCCGCCGCGCGCGGGCCTTGTGCTGGGCGGGGGTACGTGACGCGCGGAAGGCGGCGATCTCGGCATGGCCGTAGAGGTTCTCGCCGACGCCGTACCGCAACGTGTGCGGACTCTCCCAGAAACTGTCGTCCAGCACCGCAACGTCATTGTCGTCCAGCGCGCGATCATAGCGTTCGAAGGCGGCGCGCACTTCGGCGATGATGGCGGGGTCGTTGGTCTCGGTCATGCGTTTGCCTCCAGGGCCTTGGCGATAGCAGCAAGGCGGGCATCGGCGCCGCGCCAGCCGATCAGGGAAAGGCCTGCCGGCTTGCCGCCGATCGTGGCGACCGGCAGGCTGATCTGCGGCAGGCCGACGAGCCCAGCAAAGGAGGTCAGCAGCCCGATGCGCGCCGAGTAGCGGTCGAGCTCGCTGAGCGGCAGGCCGAGCGGCGGCGCGGTGAAAGGCGTCGTCGGCGTGCACAGAAGCGCGCCGCCTTCAAGCAGCAGCCTGGCGCGCTCGACGACGCGCCGCCGCGCCACATTCGCCAACGCCACTTGCTCGCTGGTGATGGAGGAGGCCATGGTCAGGTTGCGCGCGACATTGAAGCCGAAGCGCGGATTCACCGCCTCGATCCAGCCTCGGAATGTCTGCCAACTTTCGGCGCGCTGGAGGATGTTGCGCTGGCTGGCCCAGACTTCCAACTCGCCTGGCTCGGCGATGCTGGTCGCTGTGGCGCCGCCAATGAAGGCGCCGATGCGCGCGACGGCTGGGCGCAGCGCGTCGGCCAAGTCAGGATCGGCGAAGGCGAAGGCATCCTCGGCGACCAGCAGACCTGCGGCTTCCGGTGCGGGCAGCGGCGTGCCGAGTAACACCTCGGCGGCGCGTGCGAAGGTTGCTGCGTCACGGGCGAACCAGCCGACCGTGTCATATGTTGGGGCCTGGCGGCAGACGCCTTCCATCGAAACCGCGCCGAGGCTGGGCCGCATGCCATATAGGCCACAGAGGCTGGATGGCACGCGGACAGATCCACCGGAATCCGTCCCGAGGGCGATATCGCACAGCCCCGCCGCGACAGCGGAAGCGGAGCCGCTGGAAGACCCGCCCGGCAGGCAGCCGGGTGCCGCCGGATTTGGCGGCGTTCCATCGAAGGCGTTGAAGCCGAGGATACCGAGCGAGATCTCGCAGGTGACCGTCTTACCAACGAGATTGGCGCCGGCACCCAGCAGCGCCTGAACGGCCCAGGCATGGGTGGTGGGGACCGGATGCGTCGCGGCCCAATCCGGGTTGCCGCCGCCGGTGCGATGCCCGGCGACGTCGAACAGGTCCTTGGCGGCGAAGGTCAGGTCGCTCAGCGATCCTCCCACGGCGCCGGGGATCGTCACCCGGGGCCCGGGCAGGAAGGCGTCGGCAGGGAATTCCATCGGGCTACTCCGCGGGTGTCAGGATCTCGGCGCCCTGGCTCCAGGCCGCGCCAGGGACGGCGTCGAACAGCGCCCTGGTATAGGGGTGACGCGGCGAGGCGAAGATCTCCGCGGTCGGTCCGAGTTCGACGATGGCGCCATGGCGCATCACGGCGATCCGGTCGCAGATCTGCAACGCAACACGCAGGTCATGCGTCACGAACAGCATGGAGATGCCGAGCTCCGCCTTGATGTCCGCCAGCAATTCCAGCACCTGCGCCTGCACCGACACATCGAGCGCGGAGACCGGCTCATCCGCGACGAGCACCTCCGGTTCGACGGCCAGCGCGCGGGCGATGCCGATGCGCTGACGCTGCCCACCCGAGAATTCATGCGGATAGCGGTCGGCGGCGGAGGGATCGAGACCGACCAGGCCAAGCAGGCGCCGCGCGCGTGTATGCGCCTCGGCAGGCGGCGTGCCATGAATGATTGGCCCTTCCGAGATGATGTCGACCACGCGCTGCCGAGGATCGAGCGAGGCGTAGGGGTCCTGGAACACCATCTGCACCATGCGGCGATACGGGCGCATCGCCTTGGTGGACAGATGCGTGATTCCTTCGCCCTTGAGGATGACGTCGCCGGAATCGATCGGAAGCAGCCGCGTCATCGCCCGCGCCAGGGTGGATTTTCCCGATCCCGATTCGCCTACAAGGCCAAGCGTCTCGCCCCGATGCAGCTGCACGCTGACGCCATCGAGCGCCTGCGTGCTACGGCCACGCGCGAAGAAGCCCTTGGCCGCGTAGGATTTGCGGACATCGACGCTTTCCAGCACGACCAGCCCCGCCGTGGCCGGGGGTCGATCGGGCACCACCAGTCGCGGCACGGCGGCGAGCAACGCTTTCGTATAGGCGTGCTGCGGCGCGTTGAGCACGGCATCGCGCGGCCCGGCCTCGACCAGCACGCCCTTCTGCAGCACAGCGACCTGGTCGGCGATGTCGGCAACCACGCCAAAATCATGGGTGATAAACAGCACGGCCGTGCCGTGTTCGCGCTGCAATTCGTGGATCAGGTGCAGGATCTGCGCCTGGGTGGTCACGTCGAGCGCGGTGGTCGGCTCGTCGGCAATCAGCAGCTTCGGTTCCAGCGCCAGCGCCATGGCGATCATGGCGCGCTGCCGCTGCCCACCGGAGAGCTGATGTGGGTAGGAGCGAGCGATCTTCTCGGGATCAGGCAGGTGCACGTCGGCCAGCAACTTGACCACGCGCCCGCGCCGCTCGGCCGTGCCGAGCGTGGTGTGGATGCGGAACACCTCCTCGATCTGCCGCCCGATGCGATGCAGCGGGTTGAGCGCGGTCATCGGCTCCTGGAAGATCATGCCGATGCGCGCGCCGCGGATCTTGGCCATCTCGCGCTCGGGTAGGCTGACGAGGTCCTGGCCCTCGAAAAGGATGCGGCCCGCAGTGACGCTGACGCGCGGACCGGGCAGCAAACCGAGCACGGCGCGTGCGGCGAGCGACTTGCCGGAACCCGATTCACCAATCAGGCAGGTCACCTCGCCGGCGCGTAACGCCAGGTTCATGCCCTGCACGGCACTGCTGCGGTCGGCGCCGGCCGGCAGGCCAATGGTCAGGTCCTGGATGTCGAGGACAGTGCTGCTCATCGTTTGCGCAGCCTCGGGTTCAGCGCCTCGTTCAACCCATCGCCAATCAGGTTGATCGACAGCACGGTCAGCAGGATGGCGATGCCGGGAAAGGTGCAGACCCACCAGGCGCTGCGCAGCGAGACGCGCCCCGCGCTGATCTGCAGCCCCCAGCTCATGATGTTGGGGTCGCCGAGGCCGAGGAAGGCAAGCCCCGTCTCCAGCAGGATGGCCGTCGCCACCAGCAGCGAACCCACCGCGATGATCGAGGACAGGCAGTTGGGCAGCAGGTGGCGGAAGATGATACGTGGCCCGCTGGCACCGAGCCCGGCGCTGGCCAGGATGAATTCGCGCCCGCCCAGCGCGACGAACTCGCCGCGCACCAGCCGCGCGATGCCAGGCCAGGAAACCGCCGCGATGGCGATGATGACGCTGAGCAGGGAGGGCGAGAGGATCACCACCAGCAGCATCGCCAGCAGGAAGGCCGGGATGGTCTGGAAAAACTCGGTGAGTCGCATCAGCAGCAGGTCGATCGGGCCGCGGTAATAGCCCGCGATACCGCCGACCGCCGCGCCGAACAGCACCGCCGACAGCGCGGCCGAGATACCGATGAGAAGCGATGTCCGCGCCCCTTCCGCCACGCCGGCCGCGACATCGCGCCCCAACGCATCGGTGCCAAGTGGGAAGCGCAGGCTGGGCGGCTGCAGAGGCTGTCCCGCCAGGTTGAACGCACCTTGTGGGAACAGGAAGGGCGCGGTGACGGTCAGCAGGAAGACGCAGAAGATGACGACGCTGCCCGCCAGGGCCATCCGATTGCGCGCGAAGCGTCGCAGGCCGGCGCGCATCAGGCCTGGATCCGCGGATCGAGGAACACGGTGAGTATCTCCACGATCAGATTGATGATCACGACCAGGCAGGCGGAGATGAAGAAGATGCCGAGCAGCAGGTTGAGGTCGCGCGATTGCAGGGCGTTGAAGGCGAGGGTACCTATGCCTGGCCAACCGAACACCGTCTCGATCACCACCGACCCGCCGATCAGATTGCCAGCCTGCACGCCCGCCATGGTGAGCACAGGCAGGAAGGCGTTGCGCAGCATGTGGCCGAACATGATGCGGCGCTCGCTCTGCCCCTTGGCGCGCGCCGTCACGACATAGTCCATGCCGGTCTGTTCCAGCATCGAGGCGCGCATCACCCGCGTGTAGAGCGCAAGGTAGAACAGCCCCAACGCCATCGCTGGCATCGCCAGGTGCCGCGCCACATCGACCACACGCTCCCAGCCTTCATAGCCCTCGGCGATGTTCTCGAAGCCGCTGGTGGGGAACCAGCCGAGATGCAGCGAGAAAATCACGATGAGCATCAGCCCAAGCCAGAAGCCCGGCGTCGCGTAGCAGACCAACGTGGCCACGGAGATCACCGCGTCCCGCCAGGTGTTGCGCGCCACCGCGGCCAGCAGGCCGAGCAGCGTGCCGATCGACAAGGCGAGCGTGAAGGCGGTGATCATCAACAGCACGGTCGGGCCGAGCCGCGCGAAGATGAGTTCCGATACCGGTGCGTCGTTGCGGAAGGAGAAGCCGAGGTCGAAGCGCAGCGCGGCGAGGATGTAGGCGACGAACTGTTCCGGCAGCGGCCGGTCCAGCCCGAATTTCGTGCGTAGCAACTCGGTGTATTCCGGTGTCGCCGCGCCGCTTTCGCCGGCCAGCACCGAGGCCGCATCGCCCGGGGCAAGACGGATAAGGAAGAAGTTCAGGATCAGGATGCCGAAGACGACCGGCAGGGCCAACAGCAGCCGGTACCCGAAATAGCGCCAGCGACGCACCGTTCAGCGGTCCAGCCAGGCGCGATCCAACGCCTGATAGGCGCCGAGTGGACCCGTATGGTCGTGCAGCTTCTTGTTGAAGATGGTCACGTACTGGACCTCGCAAAGCCAGGCGCCGGGACTGTCTTCGACCAGGATCTTCTGCGCTTCGTGATACAACGCGGCGCGGCGGGCCTGGTCTGGCTCGCGCGTCGCGGCGTCCATCAGCCGGTCGAGTTCGGGATTGCGGTAGTCCTTGTTGTTCACAAAGGTTGTGCCGCGACGGATCGCCGAGGAGACGTAGTGGCGATGCACGCCCACCACCGGGTCGGCGCCGGCGGAATAGAAGGGCTCGTTGATGTCGAAATCATAGTCGGTGTAGCAGCGGCGCAGCCACGTGGCGGTGTCCTCGCTGCGCAATGTCAGGTCGATGCCGATCTGAGAGAGCGCCTGCTTGATGTATTCGCCCTGGCGCAACCACTGCTCGCCGAAGGAATTGATCTCGAGATAGAGCGACATGCGCTTGCCGTCGGCACCACGCGGAAAGCCGGCCTCGTCCATCAGGCGGTTGGCGATTTCAAGCCTGTCCGGCACGTCGAAGCGGCGCACTTGGTCGGTGTAGAAGCCCGACGTGGCGAAGACGGAGCTGAGTGGACCTGTGGCGGGCTTGGCGAAGCCGTAGAGCACGTTATCGACAAGGAACTGCCGGTCGATCGCATAGGCAATCGCCTGCCGCACTTCCTTCTTCGCCAGCTGCGGCCGGCGCATGTTGAACTCCAGTGCGGTGATGGCCGCGGTCATGCCGTAGCCGTCCGTGGTGCTTCCAAGGATCGGGTTGGCCTGCAGGCGCCGGATGTCGGCGGCGTTGACCGCGCTGTAGGCGGCAAAATGCGCTTCCCCCGCCTCCAGCGCGGCGGACCGCGTCGCAGCATCGGGGATGAAGCGCGCGATGATGCGGTTGAGCATCGGCAGGCCCGGCTTCCAATACCGGTCATTGCGGTCAAGCCGGATGTACTGCCCGCGATTCCACTCGGCGAACTTGAACGGCCCGGTACCGATGGGCCGGTTGGCCGTCGGATTGTTCAGCGGCTGCGTGCCCTCGAACACCGATTTGCAGACGATCGGCATGTTGTTCGACGACAGTGACACCATCAGGTACGGCGCCGGATTGGCCAGGTTGAACACCGCCGTCATCGGATCCGGCGTGTCGACCGAGGTCAGTTCCGCGAGGATCACCGGCCCGTTCGGATTCACCTTCTTGGCGATCTCCATGAAGGAGTACTGCACATCGGCGCTGGTGAAGGGCTGGCCGTTGTGGAAGGTGACGCCCTCCTGCAGGCGGAAGGTTATGGTCTTGCCGTCGGGCGAGATCTCCCAGGACTTCGCCAGTGCTGGTGCCGGTTTCAGGTCCCAGTCGTAGGTCAGCAGGCCTTCGTAGATCTGCGTGGTCACCGGCGGGATGTTGCCGGCCGAGACGGCATAGGTGGCGAGGGTCGAGGGTTCGGGATGCACCAACATCACCATGGTGCCGCCACGCCGCGGCGTCGGCGTCTGCGCCTCAGCCACCGGCGCCGTGGCAGCGTAGACGCTGGCGAGGAGCAGTGCCCGGCGGCTGAGATGGCTGAGGCCGATGTCGGTCATTGTTTGGCTCCTCGGTGCCTTCGGCGAAGCGATGCTGCCGGCGTCGCGGCAGCGTGCGACCAAACTGCAATCAATTATCGTGCCAAAGATGCCGGATGGAGGCCGCGCCGCAATCGCGGGCTATGGCGCGCCGCGATGGATTGTTTGCTGTGACGATGGATTCGAAGATCGGGGTGCCTGGTACAGGCGCCATTGTCGTCAGGATTGCCATCGGCCGCATCTGCCGCGAGCGAACATTTCACTGAGCGAAAAGAAGGCGCCGGCTGATCGCGATTGAGGCGTTGCGCATGGAAGTAGATCTCGCTGCTCGACGACGCCCTGCGGTCAGCGTCAACGAGAACGACGCTCGATCATCGGCGCGTCCTCATGGCTGTCGCGGAGGGAGAGCATGTGACGCGGTCGGCGGCTCGGCATCTCGTGCTGTCGACGGGAAGTACCCTCAGCGCCGCGCTGGAAGACGCGCGGCGTGCGCTGCCCTCAACCGAGCGGGCCGGCGGACCGCTTCCGCCCAGCGCGGCCATGCGCAACCTGTCCCGTGGCGCGTCCACCCATGCCGCGGAGAGGACTGCGCCATCAATGCCTCGGACTAGACATCCGGCAGGTCCCGCATGGTCAGGCTGGAGACACCGTGCATCGATCCACCATGTCGACGGATCGCTGCCAATATCAACAATGCGGAACGGGACAATGTCCCCGCGACCGGAACCAGCGCCTGCGCCTTGACGATGGAGCGCGGCTCGAGCCGGATCCGCACGACACCGTGCTGCCTGCCGTCCACCAACAGATAGGGATCGATGAGGGCCACTCCCGCGCCGGCACGCACCAGGGCAAGGGCGGTCGATGATTGGTTCACCTCAAGCGCGATCCGCCGCTCCAACCCAGCGTCGAGGAAACTCTTCTCGACGAGGCGACCCAGCGGCAGGCTGCGGCTGAACGAGATCAGCGGATAGGGCGCGATGTCCTGCGGCGTGACCGCCACGCGCCCGGCAAGCGGATGGCCGAGCGGAACCACGCAGACCAGTTCCGCCGCGCAGAGCGGCACCAGCCTGGCATCGGTCTCGGCAATCGGCGTCAGGACGAGCCCGAAATCGACACCCCCCTGCGTCACGGCTTCCACGGCCGAGAGGTTGTCCATGGTCTGGACCGTGATCTGAATGCGCGGTCGCGCGCGCCTGACGGCCGCCACGGCGAACGGCAGCAGATTGTCGGCAAGCGTTGGTGTCGCCGCAATCACGACCGAGCCCACGCTGGCATCCCGGATGCCGCTGACCAAGCGGTCGATGCGTTCCAGCCCCTTGAAGACGCGGTCCACCTCATCGAGGAAAACGCGCAGTTCCGGAGTCGGCTGAAGGCGTCCCTGGGCACGCACGAACAGCGGAAAGCCGACCGCCGCGGTGCTTTCTCGCAGCGCCATGCTGACGGCCGGCTGCGACACGCCGAGATCGGCGGCGGCCGCCGTCACCGCCCCATGCAGCGCCACGGCGCGGATGATCTCCATCTGACGGAAGCTCAATTTCATCAGGTCAGCTTATATTGCTTTGGGTTTCGGCGCATGGTCTTATGTAATCCAGCCTCCTGTGGAGGCCGAGCACCCGATCAAGAAGGGGCCGCGAGGGCGTCCATGCGAATTTCGGCTATCGAGAGTTCCGTCGTCTCCCTGCCTTTTTCCATGGGGGGGCCGCACCCATTGTTTGCCGGGCAGCCCTGGGATCGGCTCGAGATTCTGCTCGTCCGGGTGGAAACCGAGGATGGCCTTGTCGGTTGGGGTGAGGCCTTCGGCCATGCCGCGATTCCGGCAACCAAGGCGGCGCTCGATAGCATCGTCGCACCGCTGGTGGTCGGGCGGGATGCCGGGGACATCAACGCCATCACCCGACAGGTGCTGCACGGAGTCCACCTGCTGGGGCGCAATGGCCCCTTCGTCTATGCCTTCTCGGGCATCGAGATGGCGTTGTGGGACCTGCTCGGCAAACGGTGCGGCCAGCCCATCTGGCGGCTCCTCGGCGGCGGCAATGCGGGGCGCCTAGGCGCCTATGCGAGCCTGCTATCCTATGGCGGCAATCTTGATCTGGTCGGGCGCAACACCGCGGATGCCCGCGCGCAAGGTTATCGCCACATCAAACTGCATGAAGTGACGCGTGACGCCGTTCTGGCGGCGAAATCCGCCGCGCCCGATGCGGCCATCATGCTGGACGTGAACTGCGCCTGGACACCGCCGGTCGCGCGCGGCATGGCCGCCAGCTTGGCGGCGGACGGTCTCGCCTGGCTGGAAGAGCCGGTTTGGCCGCCGGAGGATGCCGCCGGCCTGGCCAGTCTGCGCCGCTTCGGCATCCCATTGACGGCGGGCGAGAACACCGCGGGCCTGTTCGGATTCCGCAGCCTGATGGAGGCCGGCGCGATCGACATCGCGCAACCGAGCGTGACCAAGGTCGGTGGCATCGGCGAGATGCAACAGGTGATCGCCCTGGCCCGCGCCCATGGTGTCGAGGTGATCCCGCATTGTCCGTATTTCGGGCCAGGCTTCGTCGCCACGCTCCACATTGCCGCCGCCATGCCCGAACGCCCGCTGATCGAGGTGCTGTGGCTGGAGATGGAGGCCAACCCCTTCGACCCGTGGGTGCGGGCGAAGGACGGCACCGTCGCCGTACCGACGGCGCCAGGCCTGGGCTGTGACCCCGACCCGGTGGTGTTGGAGCGCTATACCAAGGCGGCGCCCACGCGCACGCTCGCGAGCCGTGCGGCGTGACTCACTCGCGGGGCGTCGTTGCTCGCTTGCCGAAGGCCCGCCATGCGTTCCTGCCTGACCTGTTCCCTTGAACGGGGCCATATCGTCGATTGTCACGTCCAAACGGCTCGATAACGAGCCCCGCATAACCGGAGGAAGCACCATGACCATCACCCGTCGCGGCCTGACACTCGGAGGCGCCGGCCTCGCCACCGCATCCAGCCTCGGTCTGGCCACGCCGGCGCTGGCGCAGAGCGAACCGATCCGCATCGGCTGGCTTGCTGCGCTGACCGGCCCGAGTTCCGCGCCTGCCATCGGCTTCGATCGTGGCGTGCGTCACGCGGTGGACACCATCAATGCGAATGGCGGCGTGCGCGGGCGGCGCCTCGAGCTGCTGGTGCGCGACACCCAGGGTGATCCGACCAAAGCGGTCAATGCGGCGCAGGAGATGATCAGCCGCGCCCGCGTACATGCCATCTGGGGACCGACGAATTCCGGCGAATCCCTGGCCACGACACCGATCATGGCGCGCGCGCGCATGCCCAACGTGCATCCCTGTTTCGTTGATTCGCTGATCGATCCTGCGCGCTATCCGAACGCCTTCCGCATGGCGCCGTCCAACAGCCAGATCGACGATGCCGTCAGCAAGTACGGTGTGGAGATCCTCAAGCTGAAGAAATTCGCCGTGATCGGCGACACCACCGGCTACGGCACGACGACGGTGAACAGCTCCTCGGCCTCCATCGCGCGGCATGGTGGTGAAGTCGTTTACCGCGCCACCATCGATGCGACGCAGCCGGACCTGACGCCCGACATGCTGCGGATGCGTAACGCCGGTGCGGAAGCGATCGCGGTCTGGACCGTCTCACCGGGGCTGATCTCACGCCTGATGAACACCCGCGCCAATATGGGCTGGGACGTGCCGCTGGTCGGCCATCCGGCCATGGGGAACGGCGAGGTGGGGCAGTTGATCGCCAAACCCGAGAATTGGCAGAAGACCTACATCCTCGGCTTCAAGAACTGCAGCTACGGCGCCGACGGCAAGCTGCCGAACCATGTCCAGGCCTTCGTGGACAGCGTGCGCGGCAAGATCAATCTCGAGGACACCACCCTGTGGTGGGTCGCGCTTGGTGTCGATGCGATCAACATGATCGCCAAGGCCGTGCAGGAATCCGGCGGCACGGACGCCGCCGGAATCATCGGGTACTGGAACACTGTCCAGAACTGGCCTGGGCTTTATGCCAGCTACGCCTGGTCGCCCACCAACCACAACGGCCTGCCCGATGGCGACCTGGTAATGTCGGAAGCCAATTCCCTGCGGCAGGGCGCCTATCGCCTCGCCCCCGGCTACGTCTGAACCACAAGGGGAACGCGCGGGGCCATGCTGACTGCCATATTACTGTCCGGGCTCGCCGTCGGTGCGGTCTATGCACTGATCGGCGTGACCTACAACGTCATGTTCTCAGCCTCGCGCGTCATGAGCTTCACGGCCGGGCAGCTCGGCATGCTGGGGGGCGTGCTCGGTGCCGCCTTCATCGGCGTGCTGGGCCTGCCGGCGATCGCCGGCTTCGTGCTGACGCTTGCTGCCTGCGCCGCGATCGGTGTGCTGACCGAGATCATCGCCGTGAGGCCCGTGCTGAAGAGCCTGGAGCAGCATCTGTACGTGCTGTCCACGCTGGCGCTGGCCCTGATGATCCAGCAGTTCACCGCCATCACTTGGAGCACCGAGCCCCAGCCCTTCCCAAGCCTGTTCGGCCTGCAGGGCGGCGGCGTCGGCGACGAGAAGTTCTGGCTGCCGATCCTAGCCTGCGCGGCCGTGGTGGTGGGGCTTGAGTTCCTCTATCGCCGCACGCTGATCGGCCGCGCCTTCCTTGCCATTGCGGAAGACAATTTCGCGGCCCGCGCGCTCGGCTTGCCGGAGCGCAACTTGCGCATGGCAAGCTATGCGCTTGCGGGCGTCATCGGCGGATTGGCCGGCTTTGCCTCCGGCCAGCTGTTCCTCGCGTTCTTCGCGAACGGTGCCATGTTGAACTTCCTGGGTTTCGTCCCGGTCGCACTCGGCGGCCTTGGCAACAATCGTGGCGCCATCATCGGTGGCCTGGCGCTGGGCATATTCCAGCAATCGGCCAACTTCCTCTTCGGCGGCGTGTTCGCCTCGGTTGCGGTGTTCAGCGTGTTCATCATTGTTCTCCTTCTCGCGCCACAGGGGCTCTTCGGCGCCCCGGCGCAGCGCCGCGTATGAGCGCGCAGCGAATGGGCCTGCTGAAGCAGGCCCTGCCCTTCGTCGGGATCTTCGCCGCGGCGCTGATCCTTCCGCTAGTCAGCAATGACTACTGGACGCTGATCGCCACGCGTGCCGCGATCTACTGGGTGCTGGTTTCGGCCTTGAACCTGGTGGTGGGCTTCGCCGGGCAGTTGGCGATCGGCTGGGTCGCGATGCTGACGCTGGGCGCCTACACCACCAGCGTCCTGGTGGCTGGCAACGTGATGCCTCCGGTCAACGTGTTCCTGGCGCTCGGTGCGGCGGCGCTTGTCGGCGGCGTGGCGGGCGTGATTGTCGGGCTGCCGGCGCTGCGCCTGCGAACCTTCTACTTCGCGATGACCACACTCGGCTTCGCCACCATCGTCACCCAGATCGCGCTGGCCTGGCAGGATGTAACCGGCGGCGGCATCGGTCTTGTCGGCCCCGTGATGCCGGCACCGCTCGACAGCATCTTCGGCTTCTACCTGTTCTGCCTGGCGCTGGCGGCATTCTGCACTTGGATCACCGCGAACGTCGCGCATAGCCGCTTCGGCCGGTCTCTGGTGGCCATCCGCGATGCGGATGTCGCTGCTGAATCGGCCGGCATCTCGAAACCGCTGCTGCTGGGGTCGGTGTTCCTGTTTGCCGGCGCCATGGCCGGGATCGCCGGCGGGCTGTTCGCCACGCTGCAATCCTACATCAGCCCGGAAGCCTTCACCTTTGACCTGTCGGTGCTGTTCTTCATCGCCATCCTGATCGGCGGCCGTGGTTCGATCCTCGGCCCGCTGATCGCGACCATCGTGCTGACCTGGCTGCCGGAATTCGCAGCGCCGCTGGTGGCGTGGTCTACCTTCCTCTATGCGGTGCTGCTCTTGGTCATCGTGCTGGCGGCACCCGGCGGCATCGCCGCTCTGTTGGACTTCCGCAGCAGGCGACCGATCGAGGCGGACCGTTCCATCGTGGTGCACACGGACGTCCTGCCCGAGATCCTCGCCGGACGCCTCAGCGCCGATCCCATCCTGCTGAAGGGCATCGTGCTGAGCTTCGGCGGCGTGCGCGCCATCGACGGCCTGGACCTCCAGGTCGAGCCGGGGCAGGTGCATGGGCTGATCGGGCCGAATGGGTCGGGCAAGACGACGACCCTGAACGTCATATCCGGCTTCTACCATCCCGAAGCCGGTAGCGTGACGCTGGGTACCGCTCCGCTGCCGATGGACGCGCCGCAGACCCGTGCGGCTTCGGGCATTGCCCGGACGTTCCAGACACCGCGGATCATTGGCGAATCGACCGTGCTGCAGAACGTGATGGTCGGTGGCGCCATCAACGGGAAAGGCAGCTTCGTCGAGTCCTTGTTGGCGCTGCCTCGTCATCGGCATGATGAAGCCATGCTGCGGCATGACGCGTTGCTGGCGCTGCGATGCGTCGGCCTTGCGGGATTGGCGGAGGTGCGTGCCGACCGTCTGCAGCACAGTGAACTGCGATTCCTCGAAATTGCCCGCGCGCTGATGGTGCGACCCCGCTTCCTGCTCCTCGACGAGCCGGCAGCTGGGCTTTCGGGCGATGAGATCCACAGCCTGGGCTCGCTCATTCGTGCCATCAGCCGGCAGGGCACCGGCGTGCTGCTGGTGGAGCATCATGCCGATCTCATCTTCGAGATTTGCGACCAGGTCACCGTGCTCAATCTCGGCCGCGAATTGGCTGCGGGCACGCCGGCCGAGATCCGCGTGCATTCGGAGGTGGTCAGTGCCTATCTCGGGAGCTGATATGCTGTTGGACATTCGCGGCATTGCCGCCGGCTACGGCAAGATCGCGGTGCTGCACGGCGTCGATATGAAGATCGGCGCAGGCGAGGTAGTATCGCTTCTTGGCCCGAATGGCGCGGGAAAGACCACGCTGTTGCGGGCCATGACGGGCCTGCTGCCCCTGACGGGCGGCAGCGTCCATTTCGGAGGGCAGGACATGCGCGATGCCGGCCCCCGCGGGTCAGCGCAAGCCGGCCTGGTACACGTGGTGGAAGGCCATCGCGTCTTCACCCAGCTCAGCGTGACCGACAACCTGTTGCTCGCGGCTTATGACCTGCCACGCCGGGACCGCGGCCAACGCATCGAGGAGGCGCTGGCGGTGTTCCCGGAGATTGCCGCCAAGCGGAATGACCGCGGCGGCGCTTTGAGCGGCGGGCAGCAGCAGATGTTGGCGGTGGCGCAAGGCCTGGTGCGGCGGCCGCGGCTGCTGCTGCTGGACGAACCTTCCGCGGGTCTGTCCCCGGTGCTGGTGGACCGCGTGCTTGGCGTCGTGTCGGATCTGCGCGCGGCTGGCACGGCGGTGCTGCTTGTCGAACAGCTGATCGACAAGGCGCTGGCTGTCAGCGACAGGGTCTATGCCATGGCGCAGGGCCGCGTTGTTCTCGAGGCGAAGGCCGATGAGCCTGAGCTCCATCAACGCCTTGAGCAGGCATACTTCGGAGAGACTTCGAGGGCCTGAACACGCTTCCGAGTTTGGTGGCGGCGTTGAAGGCGTGCCGGATTCGCCAGTGCGCGTCGAGAGTGACCTGCCCCTGACTTGCTCGCGATCCGCATCCACCGACCATGACGTAAGCGAGGCGATGAGACCCATCGCGCCGCTGGCGGATGATCAGGTCTGCTAAGAGGCAGCCCGGCATCGCGGCATGAGGTCGTGGATGCGGCCGTTGGGCCAGCAGTTGACGAGGCGCGTCAGCATGTCGGTGAAGTAGCGCCGAGGGTCTACGCCGGCCCATGCTGGATGGCGGTGGCGGTCGCGCACGGCCGGAGATCGTCAGGTCGCTGACGCGCATATGGGTCCGTCTTGCCAACGCATCCGTAATGTGAGGGGCAACACCGTGGAACGTCGTCGGCTGCTGCCGTCGGACGATGCTTGTCGTTGCTGTCGCCTGTTAAGGTTTCGCCGCACTCGGCCTTGCGAGACGAGCGCTGCTCGCCACCTCACTCTCCGCGTGCGTCACCCGCGGCAGCTGAGCGCTCGGCGCGACTTGATCGAGACGGTGTCACACTGCCAGTCATGCCGCGGCACTGCCGGCCACGCGCGGTGTCGATCCTGGTGCCGCCTGGTCCATCGTCAGGGCCATCAGGGGCTGTGTCTGATCGGCATGATATCAGCCCTGGTCAGGCCTCTGGTCGCGTCGGGTCGAAGCGCTTCTCGAGACCAGACCAACAATCCGCGTAGTCGTGCTGCAGCGCCGCCGAGGCAGCTGCGAAGGCGGTCACCTGTTGCGGCAGTCGCGTCTCCCACATAAAGGCCATGGTACCTTCGAGCTTGTGCGGGCGAAGCACCGCCGTGCTTGCCTGGGCAAAGGCCGGCGCGTCCGGGCCATGCGGCAGCATCTGGTTGTGCAGGCTGAAGCCGCCGGGGGTGAAGCCCTGCGGCTTCGCGTCGTACTGGCCGTAGATCAGCCCCATGAACTCGCTCATGATGTTCATGTGGTACCAGGGCGGGCGGAATGTGTTCTCCGCCACCATCCAACGGTCGGGGAAAATGACGAAGTCAATGTTCGCCGTGCCCGGCGCTTCGGTCGGCGACGTCAGCACGGTGAAGATGGAGGGATCGGCATGGTCGAACAGCAGCGGCCCCACCGGCGAGAAGCGGCGCAGATCGTATTTGTAGGGCGCGTAGTTGCCGTGCCAGGCAACGACATCGAACGGCGAATGACCGATCTCGGTCCGCCAAAGCCGGCCACCCCATTTCACGAACACGACGCAGGGTTCGTCACGATCCTCATACCTTGCCACGGGCGTCATGAAGTCGCGCTGATTGGCTAGGCAATTCGCTCCGATCGGACCACGCTCCGGCAGGGTGAAGGCGCCGCCGTAATTCTCGCACAGATAGCCGCGGACCGAGCCGGCGGGCAGTTCCACACGCAGCTTCACGCCGCGCGGCACCACCGCGACCTCGCCGGGCGTCACGTCGATCACGCCGAATTCGGTGACCAGCCGCAAGGCGCCATGCTGCGGGATGATCATCATCTCCGCATCGGCGTTCCAGAACGCCTCGTCCTGCATGCTGCGGGTGGCGAAATAGATGCTGGCCGCCATCCCCGTCTGGCCAGCCGCGTCGCCCGCCGTGGTGATGGTGTGGATGCCGTCGAGAAAGGACAGCGCGTCGCTCGGCATCGGCAGAGGGTCCCAGCGCATCGGTGCGATGGGTGCCTCGGTCTCGATACACGGGGCGCTGCGCCACAACGTCGGCGTCACCGGCGCAAAGCGGCCGATATGCCGGACCGTGGGACGGATGCGATACAGCCAGCTCCGCTCATTGCTGGAGCGCGGCGCGGTGAAGGGAGACCCGCTGAGTTGTTCGGCATACAGCCCGTAGGCGCAGCGCTGAGGAGAATTGCGCCCCACCGGCAGCGCGTTCGGGAGCGCCTCGGTTTCGAATCCATTGCCGAAGCCGGTCATGTAGCGCGGCTCGGCGGCCGTGTGGATGGAGGCGTTCGTGTTCATGACTGGCAATCCCGCCCTGTCCTATCGACATCCGTGATGTCATCTCGTATCAGATGAGATAATGTCAAGCCCGAACGTCAGGTCGGTCCGCAGCCGGCTGTCGATCCTGGCAGAGGTGCGCGATTCAGGAGCTTTCCGTGCCCCACCACCGCATGAAGCGCGTCGCAGCCACGGCGCCGGACCAGGCTGTCGCGCCACAGCCATCGCTCGTGCTGCAAGACTACCTGCCATACCGCCTGTCAGCCCTGGCGGAGGTCGTCAGCGGCGTCTTCGCCAAGCGATACGAAGAGCGCTTCGGTCTTTCCATCCCTGAGTGGCGTGTCATGGCGGTGGTCGGTGAAGGCCCGCCGCAATCGACGCAGCAGGTGATCGATCGCACCGGCATGGATCGCGTGCGAGTCAGTCGGGCAGTCATCCGGCTGGCGGACAAGGGTCTGCTGCAACGTCACCCACACCCGAGTGACCAGCGTGCTCAGATGTTGTCGCTTTCGCCTGGTGGGCGCGAGATCCACGGGCGCATTGTGCCCCTGGCGCATGACATGCAGGTCCGGCTTGCGAGCATCCTGAGCGATGGAGAACGCGCTCAGCTCGACTGCATTCTCGAGAAGCTTCTGCAGCAAGCCCGCGACATGGCGCGCCGCGTTGACTAAGGCGCGTTGAGGTTCAGGATTCCATATGGGGCGTGATGATGATTCAAGCTTCGGATGGAGCGCTTTGTCCTGACTGACGCCCAATGGGCGAACATGGAGCCGCATTGCCTGGGTAAGCCGACCGATCCCGGGCGTAGCGGCAGCGACAGTCGCCGCTTCATCGAAGCGGTGCCGTAGGTCGTGCGCACGGGCAGTCCGTGGCGCGACCTTCCCGCCTTCTTCGGCAAGTGGAATACGGTCTTCAAGCGGTATCGCGACTGGGTCAGAGTCGATGTCTTCATTCGGCTTTTCGAGGCCTGCTCCGACGAACCCGACATGGAATACGCCATGGCCGACGCCACCATCGTCAAGGTCCGTCGCCACGGCCGGCCTGAGCGGCCGCGCGACGTCCGCTACACCTCAGCCTGGCTATTCGGGCGAACTGCCCGAGCCGGGGCGTAGGCGCGGCACTTGTCCTGCCGGAAGCGAACATTGACGCAATGAACCGCCATCTGGCCGAGATCGGCCAGGCCATTGCTCCGGGCGCCCATGGGCTGCTCGTGTCGGATCAGGCTCGTTGGCACACCACGGGCGTGCTGGTGCTGCCCGACAACATGAGCCTGCTGCAGGCTGCCGCCGGTCTCGCCGGAACTCAACCCCGTCGTGAACGTCTGGGAATTCCTGCGAGCCAATCGCCTGCCGTTCCAGATCTACGAGACCCAGAACGAAATCATCCAACGCTGCTGCGACGCTTGGAACCGCCTCACATGTCAGCCCCAACGCATCTCAGCCATCGGTTTGCGACTCTCGGCAACGGTCATGCCGCAGGCAAAGCCGTATTAGCAGGCTGCTGAAATTCCCTCTCGCGACTAACGGCGGATCGCGCTCGAGATGCCGACGCCGAAGCGTGAGGCGGCTGCCCGGCACGAGGAACCAGCCTCGATCGCCGCCACCACCCGCTCCCGAGATCGACCGACAACGCCTTCGACATGCCTGTCGGCCCCCTCTCCGACAAGAAGCTTGAATCAGATCCGCTCCGCGTCGGGGAAGGGATTTCGCGATTCAGTCAGGTCGGAGGCCGCTCTAGGAAGGCGCGCACTTCCCGCCGGATGAACGCCGCATCCTCGGCATTCACCACCGGGTTGCCGGCGCGATGCCCCCAGATCGACGGAATCGGCGCCAACCTGCCGTCGCGCAGATGGGGCAGTTCGGCGGCGTTGTCGGCGACGCGGAAATACAGGTCAGTCTCGGATGGCATCAGCAGCACGCGGGCGGTGATCGCGTGCAGCGCCGCCGCGAGATCCCCGCCATGGCGTGGATGGTCGGCGATGTCGCCGGCGTCCCAGCAGCGCAGCTGGGCGAGCAGGTCGGCGGCGGCGCGGCGGGCGAAGCGTTCCTCCCAATCCCTGCGCAGGAAGGTGACGAGGTCGGGCGCCTTCAGTGCCGAGAGATGCAAGCCGGCGCGATAGAAATCCTGGCTCAGCGCCCAGCCGGCATAGAGCCGCCCGAAGGCACGCAGCGCCGCCGCGGGCTGGGCGGAGAACAGCGCGGTGCCGTCGTATTCCGGGGCGGCTTCCAGCACCGCCGCCATGCCCTTGAGGAAGACGCTGTTGTGCACGCTGGTGCGCGCGCTGCCGCAATTCACCACGATGCGTTGCACCGCATCTGGGAAGGCCGCCGCCCAGTGATAGGCCTGCTGTGCACCCATCGACCAACCATAGACGGCGTGGACTCGCTCGACGCCGAACACCTCGGCGAGCAGGCGGCGTTGCGCGGCGACATTGTCCCAGGCGGTGACCAGGGCTGGCCAGGGTGCGGTGTTGCTGGGGGACGAGGACAGCCCATTGCCGAACATGTTCGGGATGACGATGAACCAGCGCGTCGGGTCGAGGACGCCGTCGCGGCCGATCAGCCATTCCAGGTCAGGATGCTGCGCGCCGTAACTGGTGGGATAGACGACGACATTGTCGCGCGCCGGGGAGAGCGTGCCGTGGGCGCGCCAGACCAGGCGCGCCGCGGGCAGCGTGCCGCCCTTGTGCAGCGCGAGGTCACCGAGGTCGAAGACACCATCCTGCACCGGCCAGTTCATCGCGCGCCTCATGCTTTTGCCGCGCGCAGCCTGCCACCACGCGCTTGGCCTGCCTACCGCTGGCGCAGCAGCAGCGGCAGTACGAGCAGCGGCAGCACCCCGGCCAGCAGGAAGGCGCGGGTGAAGGCGGCAAGAAAGGCTTCGCTCGGCGGACGACCATCGGCCAGCAAGGCGGCCTCGGTGGCGCCGAAGATGAGCGTGAGCATCGAGGCGGCGGTAACCACGCCCAAGGTGCGCGTCAACATGGTCAGGCTGCCGGCGACGCCACGATCCTCGCGCCGCATCGTCGCCGTAACGCTGTCGGTATAGGCGAGGGTGAAGAGGCCGACGCCGATGCCTTGCAGCAACAGCGTCGCGAGCAGCAGCGGGATCGGCGTCGTCGCACCCCACGGCGCGATGGCCAGCAGCCCGGACGCGGTGACGAGCGCGCCGGCCAGCAACACCGCCCGTGCCTCAAAGCGGCCGACAACCTTCCCGCCGAGCCAGGCGCCCAGCATCCCACCGGCCGGCCCGGCCGCCAGCACAAGGCCGAGGAGGACCGGCGGCAATCCCGCCACCCGCGCCAGGTAGAAGGGCACCAGCAGCAGCACCGAGAACCCCGCGAAACCGAGCACCGCATTGGACAGGTTGAGCGCCGCGAAGCCGGGGCGGTGGAACAGGCCGAGGTCGATGATCGGCCGCGCCGCGCGCAGGCTGCGCCAGACGAACCCCGCCCCGCAGGCCAGCGCGACCAGCGCGAAGCCACCCGCGATCGGTGCCGGCGCCCGGTTCACGGCGAAGAGCAGGGTGGCGACGGCGGCGGTCAGCAGCGCGGCGCCGAGTGTGTCGAAGGGCTCGCGCGCCGCCGCGCGCGGTGGGTCGGCCAGGTGCCGCGCCATCACCAGCGCCGCCAGGGCGATCGGGGCGCGGAACCAATAGACCGCCTGCCAGCCGAAACCCTCGACCAGAACGCCGCCGAGCAGCGGGCCGATCGTCGATCCGGCGGCGAGGGTCGCGGCGTAGGCGGCCAGGGCGCGGGCGCGCATCGTCTCGGGGAAGGGCTGGGTCGCCAGCGCCGGGCCGCAGCCGAGCACCAGCGCCGCGCCCACCCCTTGCAGTACGCGGCAGGCCAGCAGCGCCCCGAAGCCCGGCACCACGGCAAGCAACAGATAGGCCACCACGCTCCAGGCCAGGCCGAAGCGGAACACGCGGGCATGGCCGAAGATGTCGCCCAGCCGGCCGACCGCCAGCATCAGGCTGCCATAGGTCAGTACGTAGCAGATCACGACCCATTGGATGTCGGGCAGCGCCAGGCCGAAGGCGGCGGCGATGGCCGGGAAGGCGACATTCACCGCGCTGTCGAGCGGCACGATCAACGTCCCCAGCGCGACCGGCGCCAGGCGCAGCAACGTCATGCGCATCCCCCTTCGTCCCGCCGTCAGCATCGCCGATCGGGCGGCACCGCGCACCCCACCCGGTTTAACGGCCGCGCAACAGAGTCGCGCCTAGCATCATGGCGGATCCGGGCCGGACAGGATGTTGGCACCAGAATTTTCAGCGCTGCGGTGCCTGTTCCTCCTCGCCATGCACCACGGCTTGCACATGGCGCCGGAGGAATTGCCGACCGCGCAGGGCCCGGCCCTGCTGCCGGCTGTGCTCGACGCCCTGCGTCGGCTCGGACTGAAGGCGCGCGCGCTGACCGGGCGCGGCTGGGACACGGCGGCGGGGCTCGGCAGTGCCTATCCGGCATTGGCGGTGCGGCGCGACGGGTCCTGGGTGGTGCTGGTGCACGTCATTCCGGGACCGGATGGCGCGCCGGCCGCCGCGGTGCTCGACCCGGCGACCGAGGGCGAGGGCGTACGGGTCATCCCGCGCGAGCAGTTCATGGCGGAATGGTCGGGCACGCTGGTGCTGTGCCGCCGGCGCGCGAGCGGGGTGGCGGAGGCCGACCGGCCCTTCGGCCTGTCCTGGTTCCTGCCGGAGATCATCCAGCATCGCCGCTTCTTCGCCGGCATCGCGGTCGCCGCCCTGCTGTCGAACCTGATCGGCTTCGCCATCCCGCTTCTGTTCCAGGTGCTGATCGACAAGGTGGTGCCGCACCAGGCGTGGCAGACGCTGACGGTCGTGGTCGGCATCTTTGTCATGTTGGCGGTGTTCGACGGCTTCTTCGCCTATGCGCGACAACGATTGATGCTGTTGGCGACGAACAAGGTGGATGCGCAGCTCGGGTCGCGCACCTTCTCGCATCTGTTGTCGCTGCCGCTGGCCTTCTTCGAGACCCATGCCGCCGGCGTGCTGGTGCGGCACATGCAGCAGACCGAGAAGCTGCGGCATTTCCTCACCGGGCGGCTGTTCCAGACCCTGCTGGATGCCGCGCTGCTGCCGGTGCTGCTGGTGCTGCTCGCGGTCTATTCGGGTGTGCTGACGCTGGTGGTGCTGGGGTTTTCGGCGGCGATCGCGGCGGTGATCGGGGCCATGGTACCGGCGTTCCGGCGGCGGTTGAACACGCTGTATGCCGCCGAGGGGGCGCGCCAGGCGCATCTGGTCGAGACGCTGCACAATATGCGCGCGGTGAAGTCGCTGGTACTGGAACCGGTGCGCCGGCGCGCCTGGGACGGGCAGGTGGCGACGGCGGTGCGGGCGCATGCCGAGGTCGGACGCATCTCGGCCGCCGGCAGCGTGACCACCGGGGTGCTGGAACGGCTGATGCAGATCAGCGTGCTTGGGCTCGGCACCATCCAGGTGTTCGAAGGGCATTTGACGATCGGCGCGCTGGTCGCCTTCACCATGCTCTCGGGGCGCGTCACCGGGCCGCTGGTGCAGATCGTGACTTTGATCAATGAATACCAGGAAGCCGCGCTGTCGGTGCGCATGCTCGGCACGGTGATGAACACGCCGGCGGAGGCACGGTCGGGCCAGCGGCTGACGCGGCCGCCGATCACCGGAGCGCTGCGCTTCGAGGGCGTGACCTTCCGCTATCCGGGCTCGGTGACGCCGGCGCTCGACCGCGTCTCCTTCACGGCCGAACAGGGGCAGGTGATCGGCGTGGTGGGGCGGTCGGGCTCGGGAAAGACCACCGTCACGCGGTTGATCCAGGGCATCCACGCGCCGCAGGAAGGGCTGATCCGCTTCGGCGAGGCGGATATCCGCACCATCGACCTCGAGCATCTGCGGCGGCATGTCGGCGTGGTGTTGCAGGAGAACCTGCTGTTCCGCGGCACGCTGCACGACAATATCGCGGCCGCCCGCCCCGATGCCGCGCTGCCGGCGGTGATCGAGGCCGCGAGGCTGGCCGGCGCGCTGGAATTCATCGAGCGGCTGCCGCATGGCTTCGACACCATGGTCGAGGAAGGGGCGAGCAATTTCTCCGGCGGCCAGCGGCAGCGCATCGCCATCGCCCGCGCGCTGATCACCCGGCCGCCGCTGCTGATCCTCGACGAAGCGACCAGCGCGCTCGACCCGGACAGCGAGGCGATCATCCAGGCCAACCTGCATGAGATCGCGCGCGGTCGGACGATGATCATCGTCTCGCACCGGCTGTCCTCGCTGGTCACCTCGGATGCCATCCTGGTGCTGGAACAGGGCCGGGTGATGGATTGCGCGCCGCATGCGGTGCTGCTGGAGCGCTGCGACGTCTATCGCCACTTGTGGCAGCAGCAGACGCAGCACATGCGATGACCCCGCGCCACCGCCGCCTGGCGCGCCGCCGCGCGCCGCCCGCCGCACCGCGCCTGAGTGCCGAGGCCGTCCCGTTCCAGGACCCGCTGGAGGCGCTGATCGCGGAACCGCCGCCGCGCCTCCTGCGAGGGCTGCATTGGCTGGTCGCGGCGCTGTTCGTCGGGCTGATCGGGCTTGCCGCCATCGCGCGGGTGGATGTGGTGATTGCCGGCCAGGGACGGTTGGCGCCCGATGCGCCGCCGATCGTGCTGCAGCCGATGGAACGCGCGGTGATCCGCGAGATCCGCGTCCGGCCGGGCGATGTGGTGCGGCGGGGGCAGGTGCTGGCGCTGCTCGACCCGTCCTTCGCCGAGGCCGACCGCGCGGCGCTCGCCGCCCAGCAACGCGGGCTGCTGGCGCAGCGTGGGCGGATCGAGGCGGAACTCGCCGGCCAGCCGCCGCCGCCGGCGGCGGATCGCGACAGCACCCTGCAGGCCGGGCTGCACGCCCAGCGCCAGGCCTTCCTGGCGGCGCGCCTCGCCGGGTTGGACGAGGAAATGCGCAGCCAGGAGGCGGCGATCCGCACCCTGGAGGAAGCCGACGCCGCGCTGGCCGAACAGGTATTGATCGCGCGCGATGTGGAGGGGCTGCGGGCGCGGTTGCTGGAAGGCCAGGTCGGTTCGCGGCTTGCCTTGCTGGAGGCGCGCACGCGGCGCATCGCCGCCGAGCAGCAGCGTGAGCAGGATCGCGGCCGGTTGGCCGGGTTGCGTCATGCGCTGGCGCAGAAGCGCGCCGAGCGGCAGGGCTTCCTCGATGACTGGCGGCGGCTGCTGATCGAGGACCTCGCCCGGCTGCGGAGCGAGCTGGACCGGGTCGGGGAATCGCTCGCCAAGGCGACGCGGCTGGCCGAGCTGACGGTGATGACGGCGCCGGCCGACGGCACGGTGCTGGAGGTGGCGCGCCGTTCCGCCGGCTCCGTGTTGCGGGAAGCCGAGCCACTGGTCAGCCTGGTGCCCGCGGGCACGCCGCTGATCGCCGAGATCGCGCTGCGGTCGGCCGATACCGGCCAGGCGCGGGCCGGCGACCCGGTGGTGGTGAAGGTCGATGCCTTTCCGTTCCAGCGGCATGGCGGGTTGGGCGGCACGCTGCGCGCCATCGCGCAGGATTCCCAGCAGCCGCGCGCGGAAGGCGAGCCCCCCGGCGCCCATCATCGCGCCCAGGTGACGCTCGATGGCGCTGGTCTCATGCATCTGCCCGATGGCATGCGGCCGCTGCCCGGCATGACGGTGACGGCGGAAATCCATGTCGGGACGCGCAGCGTGCTCGCCTATCTGCTGCTGCCGCTGATCCGCGGCATGCAGGAGAGCCTGCGCGAACCCTGAGGCCGACCGGCGCCTTTCCGGGCCGCCGTTTACGGTCGGGAAACGGTGTGCCCCGCATGGTGAGGAAGACACCGGGGCGACAAGACGTCCAGGCCGGGGGTCGACGTCGCTGCCCAAAACCAAGGGCGGCCGCCGCTGTCCATCACGGACGCCGGCTTGCTCGGAGTGTGCGCGATGGCCACCATTTCTTCCCTGAACACGACGCAGATTCAGGGTCTGACCACGACGACGATTGCCGGGCTCACCACATCCGACATCATCGGCCTCGCGACGACGCAGATCGTGGCGCTGACGACGACGCAGGTCGCCGTGTTGAAGGCGACGCAGATCGCTGCACTGAAGGTGACGCAGGTCGCGGCGCTCGAGACGACCGACCTCGCGGTATTGAACACGACGCAGATCCGGGCGCTGACCGGCAGCCAGGTCGGCGCCCTGACCACGACCCAGGTCGGCGCCCTGACGACGACGCAAGTCGGCGCGCTGCTCGGTACCCAGGTCCTGGGCCTCGAGACCTCGGACATCGCGGCGCTGACGACGACGCAGGTCGGTGCGTTGTCCACCACGCAGATCGCCGCGCTGACCACGACGCAGGCGCGGGCGCTCGAGACCACCGACCTCGCGGTGCTCACAACCACCCAGATCCGTGGCCTGTCCTCGGCGCAGGTCGCCGCGCTGAACACCACCCAGGTCGGCGCGCTCACCACCACCCAGGTCGGCGCCCTGACCAACACCCAGATCGCCGGGCTCAACTCCACCCAGGTCGGGGTCTTGACCACGACGCAGCTCGGCGCGTTGACCTCGACGCAGATGGGCGCGCTCTCCGCGGCGCAGCTGCGCGGCCTCAACACCACCGACATCGCCGCGCTGACCACCACCCAGTTCGCCGGGCTGGGCAGCACGCAGATCTTCTCGCTGACCACGACGCAGATCCGCGCGCTCGAGACGACCGATGTCGCCACGCTGACGACCACGCAACTGCTTGGCCTGTCCACCGCGCAGGTTGATGCGCTGACCACGACGCAAGTCGGCGCGCTGACGACGACGCAGGTTGCCGGCCTGGTCGCGCGCGTGGTCGCGGCGCTGAACACCACCGATGTCGTGGCGCTCAGCACCACCCAGGTCGGCGCGCTGTCCAGCACCCAGGTCGCCGCGTTCACCACGGCGCAGGTCCGGGCGTTGGAGACGACCGACCTCGCCGTGCTGACCACGACGCAGATCCGCGGCCTCGGCGCGTCCAAGCTCGCCGCGTTGTCGACCACGCAGGTCGCGGCGCTGACCACGACACAGGTGGCCTCGCTCGCCACGTCGCAGCTCATCGGGCTGGCCACGACACAGATCGGCGTCCTCACCACGACGCAGATCGGTGCGCTGACCACGACGCAGATCACGGCCTTGACCGCGGCGCAGATTCGCGGGCTCAACACCACCGATATCGCCGCGCTGACTACCACCCAGGTGGGTGGCCTGAACACGACGCAGATGGCCGCGCTGACCACCACCCAGATCGGCGGGTTCGAGACCACCGACCTCGCGGTGTTGAATACGACGCAGATCCGCGGCATCGCGGCATCGGGCATAGGCGCGCTGACCACCACCCAGGTGGCCGCGCTGACCACGACACAGGTGGCCGCCCTGAGCACGGCGCAGGTGGCCGGCCTTGAAAGCACCGACATCGCGGCGCTGAGCACGACACAGATTGGCGCGCTGACCAGCACGCAGGCCGCTGCCTTGTCCACCACCCAGATGCGGGGGCTTGAGACCACCGACCTGGCGGTGCTGACCACGACACAGCTGCACGGGCTCGCCGCGACGCAGCTTGGCGCCCTGACCACGACGCAGGTGGCGGCACTGACCACCACGCAGCTCGGCTCCCTGGCCACGACGCAGATCATCGGCTTCAGCTCGACGCAGATCGGCGGCCTGACCACCACTCAGTTGGGTGCGCTGGCCTCCAGCCAGATCCGAGCGCTGAGAACGGCGCAGCTGGCCGGCCTCACCACCACGGATATCGTCGCGCTGACGACGACGCAGGTTGGCGGCCTGTCCGCGACGCAGCTGGGTGGGCTGTCCACCACGCAGATGGCGGCGCTCGAGACCACCGACTTGGTGACCCTGACGACGACGCAGCTGCTGGGGCTGACCGCCTCCCAGGTGGCCGGCCT
The DNA here is from genome assembly GCF_014644535.1 of Neoroseomonas lacus. Taxonomy (GTDB): domain Bacteria; phylum Pseudomonadota; class Alphaproteobacteria; order Acetobacterales; family Acetobacteraceae; genus Neoroseomonas; species Neoroseomonas lacus. The sequence goes on along the minus strand of NZ_BMKW01000015.1, from coordinate 132,624 downwards.
GAGCACGACGCAGGTCGCCGCGCTGACCACCACGCAGGTCGCGGGCCTGTCCGTCACCCGCGTCGCCGCGCTCGAAAGTACTGATGTGGCGGCGCTGAGCACGACACAGATCGGCGCGCTGTCGAGCACCCAGCTTGCGGCGTTGACCACCACCCAGCTGCGCGGCATGGAGACGACCGACATCGCCGTGCTGACCACAACGCAGATCCGCGGCCTGACCTCGGCCCAGCTCGGCGGGCTGACCACCACCCAGGTCGGCGCGCTGACCACGACGCAGGTTGCCGCGCTCGCCACCTCGCAGATCGTCGGGCTGACCACCACCCAGGTCGCTGGCCTGACGACAACGCAGATCGGCGCGCTGACCAGCACTCAGGTCGGCGGGCTTACAGCGGCACAGGTGCGTGGGCTCAACACCACGGATATCGCCGCGCTCTCGACCACCCAAGTGGGCGGACTGACCTCGACGCAGGTGGCTGCGCTGACCACCACCCAGTTGGTCGGGCTTGAGACGACCGACCTCGCCGTGCTGACCACGACGCAGATCCGTGGCCTGGCCAGCAGCCAGGTGAGCGGCCTGAACACCACGCAGGTCGGTGCGCTCACCACCACGCAGGTGGCGGCCCTGACCTCGACACAGCTCGGTGGGCTGACCACGACGCAGGTGGCGGCCCTGACCACGACGCAGCTCGGCGCGATCGGCACCACGAGCCTTGGCGGGCTCGCGGCCGACCGGGTCGGGGCCTTGACCACGACGCAGGTCGCCGCGCTGACCACCACTCAGGTCGCGGGGCTGCGGGTCACGCAGGTCATCGGACTTGAGACCTCCGACATCGCGGCGCTGACCACCACCCAGGTTGGCGCGCTGAGCACCACGCAACTCGTCGTGCTGAGCACGACGCAGCTGCGAGGGTTGGAGACCACCGACCTCGCCGTGCTGACCACGACGCAGGTTCGCGGCCTCACGGCGCCGCAGCTCGGCAGCCTGACGACGACGCAGGTGGGCGCGCTGACCACCACCCAGGTTGCCGCGCTGACCACGACGCAGATCACGGGCCTGACCTCGACGCAGGTCTCGGCGCTGACCACGACCATGCTGGGGGCGCTGTTCTCGACACAGGTGGCCGGATTGTCGACGGCCCAGCTGCGCGGGCTCGACACCACCGATGTCGCCGGGCTGACCACCACCCAGGTCGCCGGCCTCGGCAGTGCGCAGATCGCCGGTCTGGCCTCCACCCAGGTAACGGCGCTGGAGACGACCGATCTCGTCACGTTGACCACGACGCAGCTGCGCGGCCTCTCCACGACGCAGGTCGCGGCGTTGAGCACCACGCAGGTCGGGGTGCTGACGACGACGCAGCTCGGGGGTCTTGCCTCCACCCAGGTCGCGGCCCTCAGCACGACGCAGGTGGGTGCCTTGACCACCACGCAAGTCGCGGCGCTCGGGACGACGCAGTTCCGCGGGCTGACCTCGGCCCAGGTCGCGGCGCTGACCACGACGCAGATCGGCGCCCTGACCACGACACAGATCGCCACGCTGACGCTGACGCAGGTGCTCGGCATCGAGACAACCGACCTCGCCGCCTTGAGCACGACGCAGGTCGGCGGGCTGACGCGGACGGCGATCGGTGGGCTCAATACCACCCAGGTCCGCGCGATGGAGACGACCGACCTCGCCGTGCTGAACACGACGCAGATCGGCGGGCTGACGGGCAGCCTGTTGGGCGCGCTGACCACGACGCAGGTGGGGGCGTTGACCACGACGCAGATCGCGGCGCTGACCAGCATCCAGGTTGGTGGCCTGACCACCACCCAACTCGGCATCCTGACCACGACGCAGGTCGGCGGGCTCGGCACGACACAGGTGCGCGCGCTCAGCTCGTCACAGGTGGCGGCACTGACCACGACGCAGGTCGGCGTGCTGACCACGACGCAGATCGGCGCGATGGGTGTGACGCAGGTACGTGGCATCGAATCGACCGACATCGCCGTGCTGAACACGACGCAGATCGGCGCGCTGACCTCGACGCAGATCGCCGCGCTGACCGAGACCCAGGTCGCGGCGCTGACCACCACCGGCATCGGCGTATTGACGACGACGCAGGAGGCCGGCCTCGGGTCGAGCCAGATCGGCGCGCTCACCACCACGCAGATCACGGCACTGACGACGACCGGGGTCGTCGCGCTGACCACGACGCAGGTGGCCGGGCTGACGACCGCGCAGATCGCCGCCTTCACGACCACGCAGGTTGGCGCGCTGGAGACCAGCGACATCGCCGCCCTGACCGATGTCCAGGTGGCCGGCTTCACCACCACCCAGATCGGCGCCATGACCACGGCACAGGCCAACGCGCTGTTTGCCTGAGTGCGGGGCCCGGTTCGGCCCCGCGGAGACCACGAAGGGAGATGACGGCATGGCCAAAATGGGCATCGCCGAACTGGTTGGCAGCGCGCAGGCCCTGGCGGGCTCGGGCCAGGGGGCGTTGGCGGCGGAACTCTATCGCGACTGGGCGGCGCAGAACCCGGATGACGGGCTGCTCCATGCGGTGCATTTCAATCGCGGCGTGCTGCTCGCCGATGCCGGCGACCTGCATGGCGCCGTCGAGGCTTTCAGCGCGGCCATCGCGCGGCGGCCGGATTTCCTGCCGCCCTACATCAATCTCGGTGCCGCCTGCGAACGGTTGGGCGCGAAGGTCCAAGCCTATGGGCATTGGGCGCATGTTTCGACCAGCCTCGGTGGCGTCAGTGGCGAGACCGTCGCCTACAAGGCCAGCGCGCTGAAGCAGATGGCGCAGGTGCTGGAGGGCGGGCGGCAGCTGGCACAGGCGGAGGACGCGCTGCGCCAGGTGGCCGAGCTGACGCCCTGGCAACGGGATGTGGTGCAACACTGGATCAGCCTGCGGCAGCGGCAATGCCAGTGGCCGTTGTTGACTTCGGTCGCCGGGCACGACCGCGCGGCGCTGCTGCGGCGGATCGCGCCACTGAGCATGGCCTGCTTCGCTGATGATCCGTGGCTGCAGCTCGCCGTCGCCGCGGCACATATGCGCGAGGATGTCGGCCCGCCCGCCAGCTTCCACACCGAGGCGGATTTTCGCGAGCGCCGCGCCGAGATCCCCGGTCGGCGGCTGCGCATCGGCTACCTTTCCTCCGACCTGCGCGAACATGCGATCGGCTCGCTGATGGCGGAGATGTTCGGGCTGCATGACCGCGGCACGCTCGAGGTCTTCGCCTATTACTGCGGCATCCCGCAGGAGGACGCGACCAAGGCGCGCATCCGCGACAGCGTCGAGCATTGGCGCGACATCGCAGCACTTGATGACACGGCGGCGGAGGCCGTGATCCTGGCCGATGGCGTCGACATCCTCGTCGATGTGAACGGGCATACGCGCAGCGCACGGTCGCGGCTGCTGACGCGCCGGCCGGCGCCGATCATCGTCAACTGGCTCGGCTATCCGGGCAGCATGGGCAGTGCCTGCCACCACTACATCATCGCTGATCCGCATATCGTGCCGGCGGGCAGCGAGGGTTTCTATTCCGAGACGGTCGTCCGCCTATCCTGCTACCAGCCTAATGACCGGCATCGGCCGACGCGCGCCGCGACAAGCCGCGCCGAGCATGGCCTGCCCGAGGACGCGACGGTGTTCTGTTCCTTCAACGGCACGCAGAAGGTCACGCCCTTCGTCTTCGCACGATGGATGGCGATATTGCGCGACGTGCCGGACAGCGTGCTCTGGCTGCTGAAATCCTGCGACGAGGTGGAGGACCGGCTGCGTGCCCGCGCGGCGGAAGCGGGCATCGCGCCCGAGCGCCTGGTCTTCGCGCCGATCATGGGCGGGCATGACCATCTTGCGCGCTATCCGCTGGCCGACTTGTTCCTCGATACCTTTCCGTATGGCGCGCATACCACCGCATCGGATTCATTGTGGATGGGCGTGCCGGTGCTGACCGTGCCCGGGCGCGGCTTCGCCGGTCGGGTTTGCGCCAGTCTGGTCCATGCGGCGGGATTGCCGGAATTCGTCTGCAACTCGGCCGAAGAGTATGTCGCCCGCGCCATCGCCTTCGGGCGCGACCGTGCCGCGCTGGCGCCTTATCGGGACCGCCTGGTCGCCGCGCGCGGCACCGCGTTGCTGTTCGACACGCCGCGCCTGGTGCGGGAGTTGGAGACGTTGTTCCACGGCATGTGGGCGGACTTCGCCGCGGGAAGGCTGCCGCGGCCGAATCTGGTGAATCTCGACACCTATCTCGAGCTTGGGGCGACGATGGATCACGAGACGGCGGAGACGTCCTTCGTGCCCGACTACAGCGAGCGTTGGCGCGCGGCGATGGCGCGGCGCGATGCCTATGCGGCTTTGGCGCCGGATTCACGGCTGCAGGGGGGACGTTGACCATGGCCCCGCTTGACGCCGTATCGCCCATCACCCTGGTGGGGCTGCCGCTGGAAGCGTTGATGCCGGGGCTGGAGTCGCTGCCGCCCAGCCAGGCCATCGCGGCGTACCAAGCCTGGCTGGCGGCGAATCCTGTCTCGCCGCAGCGTTTCGCCGCGTGGTTCAATCTCGGCGCGCTGCTGAGCGGCACCGGCGAGCGTGCGACGGCGATGATCGCCTATCGGCAGGCGCTCGCGCTGAAGCCGGATCTGCACCAGGCCACGGTCAATCTGGGGCTGGCGCTCGAAGCGGAAGGGCGGCTGGAAGAAGCGCTCGCCTTGTGGCGCGACGCGGTACAGCCGGATGCGGCGCGCACCGCCTTGCTGAATCACCGCGGCCGGTTGCTCGAATCCCGCAAGGACTACGCAGCGGCCGAACAGGTACTGCATGCCAGCCTGCTGACCTACCCGCGACAGCCCGATGTCATCCAGCATTGGGCGCATCTGCGGCAGAAGGCCTGCCTGTGGCCGCTGCATCGCGATGGCATTCCCGGCCTGAGCGCCGAGTCGTTGGCTTTGCAGGGCGGCCCGTTGGGCGCCTTGGCGTTGACCGATGACCCCGCCCTGCAACGCCGCATCGGCGAGGCCTGGATCACCCGGAAGGTGGCGCCGGCGCCCGAACGCCTGGCGCCGGCGCCAGGCTACGCACATGACCGTATCCGGGTGGGCTATCTCTCCTCGGATTTCTGCCGCCATGCAATGGGATTTCTGATCGTCGAGCTGCTGGAACGCCATGACCGTTCGCAGTTCGAGGTGTTCGGCTATTGCTCCACGCCGGAGGATGGCAGCGATCTGCGCCGGCGCATAATCTCCGCGCTCGACCATCACGTCCCGGTCGGCCATCTGTCGGAGGAGGCGGCGGCGCGCCGCATCCGCGCCGATGAGATCGACATCCTGATCGACCTGAACGGGTTGACCGCGGGGGCGCGGCTCGGTGCGCTGCGCTGGAAGCCGGCGCCGGTGCAGGTGACCTATCTCGGCTATGTCGGGCCGGTGCCATTGCCGGAGCTCGATTGGATGATTTGCGACGCGGTCACGGTGCCGTGCGACAAGGCCGCGCATTACGCGCCGCGGCCACTGCCGATCGATGGGTGCTACCAGGCCAATGACGGGCGCACCCAGGCGCTGCCGGTGGTGTCGCGCGCGACGGAAGGCCTGCCCGAGGATGCCTTCCTGCTGTGCTGCTTCAACAACTTCTACAAGATCACGCCCGATGTCTTCGCCGCCTGGATGGCGATCCTGCACGCCGCGCCGCGCGCCCTGCTGTGGCTGACCGAGGACAATGCGACGGGCATCGCCAATCTGCGCCAGCAGGCCATGGCGGCCGGCATCGCCGCCGAGCGGCTCGTCTTCGCGTCACGCTGCGATCCGCAACACTATCTGGCGCGGCTCGGCATCGCGGATCTGTTTCTCGATACCTTCCCCTACAATGCGGGGACTGTAGCCTCAGACGCGCTGCGCATGGGGCTGCCGATCGTCACCCTCGCCGGTCGCGCCTTCGCCTCGCGCATGGCGGCTAGCCTGCTGACAGCCGTCGGCACCACGGACGGCATTGCGACGACGCTCGAGGCGTATGTGGCGAAGGCCATTGCGCTCGCGACGAATCCGGCACGGCATGCGGCGGCGCGGGTGGCTTTGGCCGGTGACGCCTGGGCGCGCAGTCTTGGGGATGCGGCCGGGTTCGCGGCGCGGATGGAAGCGGCCTATCGGCGGATCCGTCTGCGCCCGTGACACGAGGGTCGAGGGGCGCCGCCCGTTGAACTCCCCGGCAGGAAACGAAGGTTACTGCACCTTAGCCCGATTTAGACGAAATCGATGGGGCAGGTGCGGCGAAGGCGGTCGCCCACAAGGCGAAGGCATCATCCCGCACGACACGGACGATGCCGAAGCCGGCGTGGCGCAACGCCGCCTCGAGCGTGCGGGCAGTGAAGCCTGTCCGGTGGGCCATGAAGTGGTTGCCCGCGGCGATCGCGGCACCATGGCCGAACAGCATGTCGAGCGGCGCGATCGGCCCGGCCGGTGAGATATAGGCCGGCAGGTCCAGCCCATCCTGCGCCACCAGTTCCGCCGCGCGCTGCAGGTCCGGCACCGTGACCAGCGCGAAGCCCTCCGGTCGCAGCACGCGACGGAATTCGGCCAGTGCCAGCGGCACTTCATGCGCGAACAGATGTTCCAGGTTATGCGCTGACCACACGGCATCGACGCTGCCGCTGTCGACCGCCGCCATGTCGGTGATGGTCGCCACGATATCGGGCGTGACGCCCGGGTCGATGTCGAGCCTCACCTCCCGCCATACCCCTGGCGCGAAGAAGGCAGACGGTAGCTTGCGCGGGTCGGCCATGCCGCAGCCGACATGCAGGACGGTGCGCTGGGTGGTCGGGGCTTCGGCGAGAAGGGTCATCACATGTCTCCGTCAGGCCGCCTGCGGCAGCGGGGCCTGCAGGCCCGAGAAATAGGCATCGGCACGCGCCGCACCGCTGCGCCGGTCGTGCTCGGCAACCAGACGGAAGGCGATGTCATAGGCGCCATAGGCATCGTGCAGGATGGCGGCCATCGCCATCAGATGATTGTCGGTCAGCACATCGAGCCGCGTCAGGTCGCGCATAAACACCGCATCGGCCCAGACCAGCTGCCCGAGCCCGGCATAGGGGTCGTTGTTGACCATCATCGGCTGCACCGCGCGGGTCACCTCGGGGAAGAAGCGATGCAGCACGAAGCCATGGCCGCGCAGGAACAGCTCCATTTCGCTGAACAGCGGCTGGCCCTTGTACAACGGCAGGAACTCGACCTCGGCCTGGATCACCAGCGCATCGCACAGACGTTGCCCGGCATGGCGCAGCACCATCAGCTCGGCGCCCTGGATGTCGAGCTTCAGCAGCGCGGCACCCATTGTCTCCGGCACATCGTCCAGCCGCACAGTCTCGACCGTCTCCGTCGCCAGGACGCGGCCCCATTCGGGGAAGCCGTGGAACAGTGCGAGCACCGCCGGGTCGGGTTCGAGCAGCGACGTCATGCCCGGTGCCTGGCAGATATGCAGCAAGTGCTGCCCACCATCACCCACCGCATGCGGAAAATAGCGTTCGAGTGGACCTTTGCGCGCTTCGAGCACGGCCAGCGCGGCTCGGTTGGGCTCGAAGCCGACTACCTCGGCATCGCCGGCGCGCAGCATGCCGGCATAGGGCGGTTCGGAATCGATCGGGTTTGCCCCGATGTCGATGACCTTCACGCGCGGCGCGGCGCCGCCGGTGAGGGTCCGGAAGGATGGTGCCGTGGCGTCGGCCATGCGGGGCTGCCTCCTGCAGCATGAACCCGCGCAGCCTCACAAATATCGGTTACCCAACCGTTCACGACGAAGAACGTTCTTCCAAAGTGGCCAAAACCGAAGAATTGTATCATCAAGGGAAACTCCAGGAACAAAAATGACCACTGCCGATGGACTTCGCGCCCGCCTTGCCGCGGGTGGGATCCTGTCTGCCCCCGGGGCACCGGACGCGCTGGCAGCGCGCCTTGTCGAGCGCGCCGGGTTCGAGGCCATCTACATGACCGGGTTCGGGGCCACTGCCTCCCGCCTCGGGCGGCCCGATATCGGCCTGCTGACCCAGACCGAGATGACGACCCATGCTCGCGACATGGTGCGCGCCGTCTCGATCCCGATCATCGCCGATGCGGATACCGGCTATGGCGGCCCCGCCAATATCGTTCGCACCATGGAGGAATACGCCCAGGCCGGCGTCGCCGCGATCCACCTGGAGGACCAGGTGGCGCCGAAGCGCTGCGGACAGCTCGCCGGCATCCGCCTGATCCAGGCCGATGAAGCCGTGCGCCGCCTGAAATGCGCCATTGCCGCGCGGCCGCGGGGTGGGCCGCTGGTGATCGGCCGCACCGACGCCATGCCGGCGGTCGGCCCCGAGGAAGCGGTCGAGCGCGCCCTGATGTACCAAGATGCCGGCGTGGACCTTGTCTTCGTTGATGGCATCAAGCGGATATCGGAGGTCGAGATCGTCGCGCGCCGCGTTCCCGGCCCGAAGGTGGTCAGCATCGTCGACGGCAACGAAACCACCGCGCTCACGGCGACGGTTCTGGAGGAGATGGGCTTCACCGTCGTGCTCTACGCCGTCTCGCTACTCTTCTCGGCATCGCGGGCGATGGCGCGCACCCTAGCGCTGCTCAAGCGCGACGGGACGCCGGCCGGCGCCTCCGGTGCGATGATGAGCTATGGCGAGTTCAACGCCCTGGTGGACCTGCCGCGCTTCCAGGCGCTGGACGAGACCTTCGGCTGAGGCGCGTCAGAAGCGGTCGATGCGGAACGGGTCGAGCGGGATGTCCGTGCGTCCGTCGACGATCAGCTCGGCCATGATCGCGCCGATGCCCGGGCCAAGCTGGAAGCCGTGGCCGGAGAAGCCGAAAGCATGGAACAGGCCCGCCGTGGTGCGGCTTGGCCCGATCACCGGGATGCGGTCGGGCATCCTGCCGTCGATGCCGCTCCAGGAGCGGATGATCTGCACGCCAGCCAGGGCCGGCACCAGTTGCGTGGCGAGTTGCGCCGCTTCCATCGTCACTTCCGGCAGGGGGCGCGACCACGGGATGGACGCATCCGCTTCGCCATGGCCGCCACCGAGGATGACGTTGCCGCGCGGGATCTGGCGCAGATAGACATTGCCGCCGACCACGCCGAGGTTGGGCTCGATGAAATAGGGCAGCGGCTCGGTCACCGCCATGTTCGGTGACAGCGGTTCGATCGGCACCGCCTCGCCGAAGGCCGCCGCGACGGCGCCGCCCCAGAAGCCCGCGACGTTCAGCAGCACAGGCGCGGCGAAGCTCTCGCCCGCCTTGGTGCGCAGCGTGAAGCGCGCGCCGTCATGGGCGTGGGCGACGACCTCGGCATGTTCGCGGATATCCGCCCCGGCGGCACGCGCGGCATGGGCCAGCGCCGGCGACAGCAGCCGTGGGTTCGCCGCGCCGTCCTCCGGCGCGAAGGATCCCGCCACCACCAGGGGGCCGAGCCAGGGATAGTCGCGATGGATCGCGTTGCGCCCGACCATGCGCAGCGGCAAATCGTGCTGTTTCGCGACATCGAGATAGGCGATGAGTTCCGCCTCCTCCGCCTCGCTGCGCGCCAGCTTCAGATGGCCGGTGACGGTGAATTCCGCATCGGTGCCGACCAGCACGCCGAGGCGCCCCCAGATCTCGCGCGAACGCCGTGCGATCGGCAGTTCCGCCGGGTTGCGCCCCTGCTGTCGCACGCCGCCGTAATTCACGCCGGAGGCCTGGCCGCCGACCAGGCCGCGTTCCAGCAGGATCACCCGCATCCCGCGCTGCGCGAGGTGCAGCGCGGCGGAACAGCCGGCGCCGCCGCCGCCCTGAATCAGCACATCGCAGGTGGTTGTCATGGCGCGGCCTCGGCGCTGATCGGAATCGGCTTGACCGGCGGCTGGCCGCGCAGGCGGCCGATCTGCGGCACGGTGCAGTTGAGTTCCGCGGCGAGGATCTCGGCGGCCGCGGCGCCGCAGACGCGACCCTGGCAACGCCCCATGCCGACGCGCGTGAAGGCCTTGGCGCGGTTCATCTCCGGTGCCGGGCCGGTCGCCGCCTCGGCGCGGGCGGCGGCGCGCAATTCGCCGGCGCGCAGCCCTTCGCAACGGCACAACAGCGTGTCGTCGGCCATGGCGCGCGCGAGATGCGCAGGAAACGGAAAGGCGCGTTCCAGCGCGGCGCGGAAGCGCGCCTGCGACGCCAGGCGCCGGTCGAGTGCCACGGTCTCAATCGGGTCGAGGCGATGCCCGGCATCCTCCAGTACCGCGAGGGCGGCGCGCGCACCGGTCATCTCCGCGACCTCCGCCCCGCCAATGCCCGCACCGTCACCGGCGAGGTAGATACCCGCGACCGGCGTGCGGCCGGCGCCATCACGCACCGGCACCCAATTCGCCTGCAGCGCGTCATGGCGGAACGGCACGGCGGCGAGGTCGGCGAGCTGCGCTTCCGGCTTCAGCCCCCAGCCCATGCCGACGGCGTCGCAATCGATGCGATGGTCGCGCCCCGCCGCATCGCGCCAGGTCACGGCCGTCACGCCGTCATCGCCACCCTCTATGGCGAGCGGCGTGACACCCTCTGCGATGCGAATGCCGCGCCGGCGGAGCCAGGCGATGTAGTACAGGCCCTTGGCGAAGGTCGCGCCACCAAGCAGCAGCCCCGGCGTAGCGCGCGCCTTGGTGATGAAGGGCGTGGTATCAAGCACCCCCGCCACATCCGCCCCTGCCTTGGCGTATTGATACGCCACCAGCCACAGCAACGGACCAGTGCCGAGGAAGACGACGCGATGACCGATGGCACAGCCCTGCGTCTTCAACGCGATCTGCGCCGCGCCCATCGTCGTCACCCCGGGCCGCGTCCAGCCGGGGAGAGGAATGACGCGGTCCATCGCGCCGGTGCAAAGGATGGCGGCGTCGTAGGTCACGGCATCCTGCCGGCCGCCGCAGAGCGTCTGCAGTTGTCTGGCCCCGGGGCGGATGTGCCAGACCAGCGTGTCAGGTCGCCAGTCGCAGCGCGGCTTCAACGCATCGAGCGTGTCGTGCAGCGCCGTGGCGCGTTTCGCTTCGAAGCCGTAGAGGCTGCGGGCGTCCCGTGCGAGACCCGGCGGCGGCCGCTGATAGATGCGCCCGCCGCCATCGGACGCCTCATCGATCCAGACCGGCGACAGCCCGGCCGCGACCAGCCGTTCCACTGCGCGCACGCCGGCGGGGCCGGCACCGACCACCGCGACCTTCATCCGCGCCGGATCTCCATGCCGTCCTCAGCCAGCGTGGCGCAGGCGCGCAGCCGGCCGCGTCCTTCGACCACCACCCAGCAATCCTGGCAGGCGCCCATCAGGCAGAAGCCCGCACGGGGGCCATCGCCAAATTCACTGTCGCGCAGATAGCCGGCATCGGCGGCCAGAAGGGCGGTCAGCAGCGTGTCGCCGCGTTGCGCCTCGATCGGCACGCCGTCCAGGCGCAACGTGATGCGTGGCCGCGCCGCATCCCGCAGGCGAACGAGCTTCACAGCAAGTCCTCATGCCGGCAATTCACCAGCAGTTCCGCGACCGTCGCGTTGTTCGGGAGGCGCAGCACGGATTCGATGAGCGCGGCGATGTCCTCGGGGCGCGACATGCTGTCGCGGCTGACCTTGGTCACATGCGACGTCATGTCGGTATCGACGAAGCCAGGGCAGACGGCGGTGGCGCGGATGCCGTGCTCCCACCCCTGGCGCCGGACTTCCTGCGTCAGCGCCATCACCGCGAACTTGCTCATCGCATAGCCGAGATTCTCGTTGCGCACGCGCTTGCCGGATAGCGAGGCGATGTTCACCACCCGCCCTTCCCTCGCCGCGACGAGATGCGGCCAGGCGGCGCGGATGACACGCATCGGGCCCTTGGCATTGACCGCCCACATGGCGTCGAAATTCGTCTCATCGGCGTCGAGCATCGCCGCGCGGGGATTGATGCCGGCGGCATTCACCAGCGCGTCGATACGGCCATGCCGGGCCATGGTGGCGGCCACCCAGGCCTCGGCGCTGCCCGGCGTCGCGGCGTCGAAGCGATGGGCGGAGAGACGGTCATGCACCGGTAGGCGCGACACGTCGCGAACCCCGGCGCTGACGGTGTAGCCCGCCGCCAGCAGTCGTTCCGTCACCGCGCGCCCGATGCCGCGCGCCGCCCCCGAGACCATCGCGACACGGCCGACAGGATCCATCATGCGGCGATCTCCTCGGCACGGTGACAGGCGATCCGGCGCGTGGCATCGCCCGGCAAGAGGCGCAGCGCCGGCACCGACTGAGCGCAGGCCGGTTGCGCCATCGGGCAGCGCGTGCGGAACACGCAGCCGGAGGGTGGCTTGGCGATGCTCGGCACTTCGCCGGCCAGGGGCGAGGCCGCCGCGCCGCGATGGCGCAGCGAGGGCGTCGCCGCCAGCAGCGCCCGTGCATAGGGGTGGGCCGGGGCGCGGAAGATCTCGGCTGCCGGGCCTTCCTCCATCACCAGGCCGAGATACATCACCACCACGCGGTCACACAGGTGGCGCACCACGTGCAAATCGTGGCTGATGAAGACCAGTGCGAGGCCGAGTTCGCCACGCAGATCCGCCAGCAGATTCACCACCTGCGCCTGGATCGAGACATCCAGCGCCGAGACCGGTTCATCCGCCACGATGAAGTCCGGTTGCGTCGCCAGTGCACGCGCCACGGCAATGCGCTGGCGCTGACCGCCGGAGAATTCATGCGGCAATCGCTGCGCGTGGCCAGGGTCGAGCCCGACCTGGCGCAGCAGCGCGGCGACGCGGTCCTGCACCGTGGTCCCCTGCGCGAGGCCGTGGATGACCATGCCATCGGCGATCTGCGCGCCGATCACCCGGCGCGGATCGAGGCTGCCATAGGGGTCCTGGAACACCATCTGCATGCGTCGGCGCAGGGCGCGCAATTCGGCGGCGCTGATGGTCGCGAGGTCACGATCCTCGAACATCACGCGCCCGGATGTCGGCGTCATCAGCCGCAGCAGCAAACGGCCGAGCGTCGATTTGCCGCAGCCGGATTCGCCCACCACGCCGACCGCCTCGCCACGATGCAGCTCGATATCGACGCCGCGCAGCGCCATCATCGGCACGCCGCGGCCAAACAACCCGCCGCGACGATGGAAGGCGCGGGTGAGCCCCTCGCCACGCACCAGCGGCGCTGTCATGCGAGTTCCCTCCAGCGCAGGCAGCGCGCGGCACGGCGGGGCGCGACCTCCTCGAGCGCGGGAGCGGTCACGGTGCAGGCAGGCTGCGCCATGGCGCAGCGCGGGGCGAAGCGGCAGCCGGGCGGCATCGCCCAAGGCTGCGGCACGGCGCCAGGAATGGCGGAGAGACGTTCGGCCTCGCCCTCGGGCGTGGATGCGATCAGCGCGGCGGTATAGGGGTGGCGCGGCGCGGCGAGCACCTCATCGGCGGGGCCTTCCTCCACCACCTCGCCGGCATACATGACGGCGACACGGTCGGCGATCTCGGCGACGACGGCGAGGTTGTGAGTCACGAAGACCATGCCCATGCCACCCTCCGCCTCCTTCAGCGCCTGCAGCAGCGCGAGGATCTGCGCCTGCACGGTGACGTCGAGCGCGGTGGTCGGTTCATCGGCCAGCAGCAGGCGCGGATGATTGGCGATGGCGGCGGCGATCATCACACGTTGGCGCTGCCCGCCCGAGAGTTCATGCGGATAGGCCATGGCGGCGCGTTCCGGATCGGGCAGGCCGACCTGGCGCAGCAGCGCCACGACACGGTCATGCACGCCGTCATGGGTGCCATGGGCGCGCAGGCTCTCGGCGACCTGCGTGCCGATGCGCAGCAGCGGGTTCAGGCTGCTCGAGGGGTCCTGGAAGATCATTGCCATGTCGCGGCCGCGCAGCGCGCGCAGCTCAGGCTCCGGCAGGCGCAGCAGGTCGCGCGGCATGCCGTCCTGGCCGGTCAGCATGATGGAACCGGCGACCGGCGTGACCGCCGCCGGCAACAGCCCCATCACCGCGAGGCCGGTCAGCGTCTTGCCCGAACCACTCTCGCCGACGATCGCCAGCGTCTCGCCGGGCGCGAGGCTGAGGCTGACGCCGCGCACCACCTCGATCGGGCCGTTCGGTCCCGGCACTTGCAGCGTCAGACCCTGCACCGAGAGAAGGCCGGGTGCCGGGGGCGACGGCACCGGCGGTAGGGCGAAGACTCGCCCGAGAAAGCCGGGCCGGCCCATCGCCCGGCCGCGCGGGTCGAGCGCATCGCGCAGCCGGTCGCACAGCAGGTTCAGCACCAGCACCGTGCCAGTCAGCGCGAGGCACGGCCAGAACAGCAGCAGCGGCGCCTGTTCCATCGCGCCGCGAGCGCCACGGATCATCAGCCCCCAGGACGGTGCCGGCGGCACCACCCCGAGGCCGAGGAAGGATAGCCCACTTTCCAGCAACATCGCCGCCGCGACGGTGAGTGAGAATTGCACGATCAGCGGCGTCGCGATGTTCGGCAACACGGTCAGCGCCAGGATGCGTCGCGTCCGCGCGCCCAGCGCGTGCTGCGCCGTGACGTAGTCGAGCGCGCGGGTGGACAGCGTCTCGGCATAGGCGACGCGGGCGAAACCGGGCGCGAAGAGGATGGAGAGCGAGAAGATCAATGTCCCCGCGCCGGGGCCGAGCAGCGTCACCACCAGCAGGGCCAGCAGCAGCGGCGGGAAACAGAGCACGATCTCGGCCGCGCGCACCGTCAGCAATTCCACCACACCGCGAAAATACCCGCCGAGAATGCCAAGCAGCGTGCCGATCAGCGCCGCGGCCGCCGCCGCCGAGAAGGCGACCGACAGCGACACCCGCGCGCCCCAGATGATGCGCGACAGCACATCGCGGCCATATTCGTCCTGGCCCAGCCAATGCTGCGCGGAAGGGCCGGTCAGGCGATGGGCGATGTCCTGCCGCACCGGGTCGATGAGCGGCATGATCGGCGCGGCGATCGCCAGCAGCACGATGATGGCCGCGAGCACGCCCGGCAGGATCAGGCCGCGATACGCCGCGCGCCGCATCAGCCGTGCCTGACGCGTGGGTCGATCACTGCATAGAGCAGATCGACGAGAAAGTTCAGCAGCACGAACAGCGCGGAGATGACGAGGACGATGCCCATCACTTCCGGATAGTCGCGTGATTCCACCGAGCGCACGAGGTAGCCGGACAGGCCGGGCCAGTTGAACACGAATTCCACCAGCACCGTGCCGCCGAGCAGCGAGCCCAGATGCAGTGCCACCACGGTGACCACCGGCGTCAGCGCATTGCGCAGCACATGGCGCCGTATGATCCCGGCGGGTGATACGCCGCGCGCCTGGGCGGCACGCACATGGTCGCGTTCCAGCACCTCGAGCACTGAGGCGCGCATGACGCGGAACACCACGGCGCCAAGGCCGACGGCGATGGTGCCGGCCGGCATCAGCAGCAGCAGGATGTGTCGACCCGGGTCGCGCGCGAAGGGCACGTAGCCGCCTGCCGGCACGAGGCGCAGATGCTGGGCCAGCACCAGCACCGTCAGTGTGCCGAGGACGAAGACCGGCACGGACAGCGCAAGGCCCGCACCGGCAGTCAGCAGGCGGTCGAGCATGCCACCCGCGCGCAACGCCGCCGCGACGCCGAGTGGCACGCCGAAGACCAGCGCAATCAGCCCCGCCGCGCCGACCAGTTCCAGCGTGCGCGGCAGGCGCAGCGCGATCTCATCGACGATCGGGTGTTCATCCTGCAGCGCCAGGCCGAAGTCCCCACGCAACAGGCCGCCCATGTAGTCGAGGTACTGCGTCCACAGCGGCAGGTTGAGCCCGAGCCGATCGCGCAATTCCTCCACCGCCGCCGGGTCCGGCGCGATGCCGCCCTGGGAGAGCAGCAGCTCCGCCGGGTCGCCCGGGATCAGGTGGATCACCAGGAAGACCAGCGAGGCCACGGCCCAGACCAGGCCGACCGAGACGATCAGGCGACGTGCCGCGAAGGCCAGCAAGGCGTCAGGCCACGTCGGTGGTTTCGAAGGTCAGGCCCGAATAGAAGGTCAGTGCCCCCGGCAAATTCTTGAAGCCCGTCACCTGCTTGCGCATGGCGTAGCCCTGGCTGCGCCAAGTCAGCCCGACCATCGGCGCCTGCTCGATGGCGATGCGCTCGACCTCGCGATAGATGTCCCGGCGCTTCGCCTGGTCGAACTCGGCACGCCCGGCGGCGAGCAACTCGGTGATCCGGTCGATCTTCAGGTTGAAGCTGCGGACATAGGAGGGCGAGAGCGACCCGTCGATGAAGTTGGCGATGCCGTCGGGGTCGTTGCTGTCGGCGGCGGTACCCATCACGGCAACGTCGTACTGGCCGCGATTGCCGATGGCCACGCGCGTCGCCCAATCGGGCATGTTCAACTCGGCGCGGATGCCCACGGCCGCGAGGTGCTGCTGCACCACCTCCGCCGTGTCCTTGTGCATGCCGTATTGCGCAGTGGACAGCAGCGAGCAGGATATGCCGCCGGCATGCCCGGCCTCCGCCAGAAGGCGCTTCGACAGGTCTGGGTCGTACTTCCAGCCATCCTTGAATTCGGCATTGTAGAAGGGGCTCGATTCGGCGACGGGCAGCTGCTGGAGCGGCGAACCGCGACCGAAGAAGGCGGCGCGCACCAGCTCGTCACGCTTGATGGCGTGGGCGACGGCCTTGCGCACGCGCGGGTCGTTGAAGGGCGGGCGCGAGCCGTTGAACACCAGGAACATGAAGGCGCCATCGACGGTGTCCAGGCTCAGCGCCGGATCGGCCGCGATCGCGTCCATCGACTGCCAGGGCACGTATTCGATGAGGTCCACGTCGCCCGAACGAAGCGCTGCGACGCGCAGATTCTCGTCGGCATAGGCGATGGCGCGGATGCGCTTCAGCTTGGGCAGGCCGGCGCGGTGGAAGCCGGTGAAGGGCTCCAGTTCCAGCGAGACGCCGCGTTCCTGCGCCTTGATCATGAATGGTCCGGCGCCGACGGAAGTCCCGCGCGGCGAGTTCCGCGAGATGATCGGCAGGTGGTAGGACGCCATCATGATCGGCAGCGTCGCCACCGGGCTTTTCAGGATGATGCGCACGGTGCGGTCATCCGGCGTCTCCACCCGCTCGACGCCCTGCATCTCAGAACGGAAATAGGCGGTGGAGCGTTCCGCGGCGATCTGTTCGATGGTCCACTTCACATCGGCTGAAGTCACCTTCTCGCCGTTCTGGAAGCGCGCGTCGCGCAGCTTGAATTCCCAGCCTTGGGTGCCGATCGGTTGCCAGGATTCGGCGAGTTCCCCGCGCAGCGACCCATCCGGCGCGTAAGAGGTCAGGCCGCGATAGATCATCAGCTTGATCGTCGCGGCAGCGGTGCCGGTGTTCTGCCAGGGCTGGATGCTGGGCGGGAAGGATGACAAGCCGAAGGTCAGCTCGCCAGGCGTGCCGGCGCGGGCGCCGGGGGCACGCAGGAACGGCAGACTTGCGGCGCCGGCCATGACGGCGCGGCGGGAAACGGTCGGACCCATGCTCAGCACTCCTGTTTCTTGTTGCCCAGACGAAGCCTTGGTTCACCCAGCGTAGCGGTAGATATCGCGTGCCGTCTTCTGCCCGATCGCGCCTTCGGCCAGGTCGCGCGCCACGGCGGCGCTGTCGCGCTTGTTCGGCGGGCCGTAGCCGCCGGCGCCGGGGCTGACCACGGCGAACCACTGGCCCGCCTTCAGCACCGCATTGTCCTTGTCGAACACCACGCCGGGGCCGCATTCGATGGCGCCATGCCCGCCGGCACCACCACCGAGCAGCCCCCAGGAGCTCGAGGTCAGTCGCGATACATCGACGCGTACGCGGCAATCCTGGTCGGCACGATAAACGCGGCGCAGCCCCATCCCGCCGCGGAACTGACCGACGCCACCCGAATCATCCACCAGTTCATAGCGCAGCAGCGTCAGCGGGTACTCAATCTCCAGCGCCTCGACAGGCAGGTTGGAAGTGTTGGTGACATGCACATGCACGCCGTCGAGCCCGTCCTTCGTCGCGCGCGCGCCGGCACCACCGCCCATCGTCTCCAGATACACCCAGATCGCGCCATCATCCGGCCGCTGCCCGATGAAGGTCGCCACGGTACAGACGGAGTTGGAACAGGCCGTTACGCGTTCCGGCACCGCCTGCGCCAGCGCACCGATGATGAGGTCCGACACGCGCTGGCAGGTTTGCACGCGGCCATTCACCGCGGCCGGATGCGCGCAGTTCAGCACGGTTCCATTGGGCGCGGTGACCGTCAGCGGCCGCGCGAGGCCGGCATTGGGCAGGATGGTCGGATCGACCACCGATTTCACGACGTAGTAGGCGGTCGCGGCGAGCGCGGTCCAGGTCATGTTCAGCCCGGCGCGCAACTGCTTCGGGCTGTCGAAATGCAGCGCCATCGCATCGCCCTGGATGGTGACGCGGACCTTCAGCGGCAGATGCTCGGTGACCTCGGTGCTTTCGAAGACATCCTCGAAGGTCCAGGTTCCGTCGGGCATGGCGGCGATGCCGGCGCGCATCTTGCGCTCGGCATAGTCGAGCAACGCGGCACCCGCGGCCAGCACCACCGCTGTGCCGTACTTCGTGCACAGCGCCTGGAAGCGCTGCACGCCGACGCGGTTCGCCGCCATCTGCGCACGCAGGTCCGAGAGGCGTTCGCGCGGCACCTGGCAGTTCAGCAGGATGAGGTCGAGCACATCCTTCTGCAGTTCCCCGGCGCGATACAGCCGCACCGGCGGAATACGCAGGCCTTCCTGATAGATATGGGCGTGCCCCCGATCGGCGAAGTCGGAATGGTGGGCGAGGTTCACCGTCCAGGCGACGATCGCGCCATCGACGAAGATCGGCTCGGCCAGCACGATGTCGGGCAGGTGCGTGCCGCCGCCTTCATAGGCGTCATTGCCGACAAACACGTCGCCAGGCTGCATCTCCTCAACCCGGTGCTTCTTCATGATGTGCGGCACGATGCCGATGAAGCTGCCGAGGTGGATCGGAATGTGCTCGGCCTGGCAGAGCGTGTTGCCGGCGGTGTCGAACAGCGCCGTCGAGCAGTCCCGCCGTTCCTTGATGTTGGTGGAGTAGGAGGCGCGGATCAGCGCCTCCCCGGTCTCCTCGACGATGGAGGAGAGCGCGGCGCCGATCACCTCGACGGTGATCGGGTCCAGCACGGGCGCGTGGGTCGCGGGCGCGTCGTTCATGCCGTCACCTCCAGGATCAGGTTCAGGTAAGCATCCACGCGGGCGTGCATGCCGGGCAGCACGACGGTGGTGGTGTCCATCTGCTCGACGATCGCCGGGCCGGTGAAGAGGTTGCCGGGTGCGAGCTTCTCGCGGCTGTAGATCGGCGTGTGGACGAAGGCGCCGGCCTCGGGGAACCAGACATCGCGTTCGCCGATGATAGCGCCGGAGGCATCCGGACCGGCATCGGGATACGATTTCAGTTCCGCCTTCTTCACGCTGCCCGTGGCTTCCAGGCGCAGCGTGACCAGCTGCACCGGTTCGCCCTCGGCGATGAAGCCGTAGCGCTGCTTGTGGGCCTCGGCGAAACCTTCGGCGAGAGTCGCGATGGTCGCCGCCGTCACCGGCCCATCGGGCAGCGGCACGGCGAGTTCGTAGTTCTGCCCTGCATAGCGCATATCGGCCGTGCGGGTCATGTGGCGGTCGCCGGCGGCGATCTCCTCATGGCGGAACCATTCCTCGGCACGCGTCACCAACCCATCGAAGGCGGCGGCGACATCACCAACTGACTCCGCCGTCGCCGGCAGCAGTTTCGTCGCGGCGAAATCGGCGCGCAGGTCGGTCAGCAGCAGCCCCATGGCGCAGAGGATGCCAGGATAAGGCGGCACCAGCACGCGCTTCATGTCGAGTTCGCGCGCCAGCCGCGCCGCATGCAGCGGCCCGGCGCCGCCGAAGGCCATCATCGTGTAGTCGCGCGGGTCATAGCCGCGCTGCACCGAGATCACCCGGATCGCGCGCGCCATGTTGGCGGTGACGACGGAGATGATGCCCTGCGCCGTCTCCATCACGCCGAGGCCGAGCCTTTCCGCCAGCCTGGCGATGGACGCCTTGGCCAGCGCCTGGTCCACCTTCATGCGGCCGGCGAGCAGGTATTCGGGGTTCAGCGTCTGCAGCACGACATTGGCGTCGGTCGTCGCCGGTTCCGTGTTGCCGCGGTCGTAGCAGACCGGCCCCGGATCGGCGCCGCAGCTGCGCGGCCCGACCTTCAGCAGCCCGCCGCCATCGATATAGGCGATCGACCCGCCGCCGGCGCCGACCGTGTGGATGTCGAGCATCGGCGCCTTGATCGGATAGCCATGCACCATGGCCTCCGAGGTCAGCTTGCAATGTCCGCCATTGAGCAGCGCGACATCGGTGGAGGTGCCGCCCATGTCGAAGGTGATCAGATCCTCGAAGCCCGCGACGCGGCCGATCGCCTGGGCGCCGACGACGCCGGTGGACGGGCCGGACAACACCGCGCGCACCGGCATCTCGGCCGCCGTGCCGAAGCCGATGACGCCGCCATTGGATTGCGTCAGATGCGGCGTCGCTGTCATGCCGAGGTCGCGCAGTCGCGGCGTCAGGCGCTCGATGTAATTGCGCATGACCGGCCCGAGGTAGGCGTTCAGCACCACGGTCGAGAGCCGTTCGAATTCGCGGAATTCCGGGGCGATCTCGTGGCCGGCGCTAATGAAGACGTCGGGCATTTCCTCGCGCAGGATGGCAACGGCGCGCTGTTCATGCTCCGGCCGGATGAAGCCGTAGAGGAAGGAGACAGCAATCGCCTTCACCCCCGCTTCCTTCAACGCCTTCGCGGCGACGCGCATGCGCGCCTCATCCAGCGGTAGGTCGATGCGGCCATCGTGGCACACGCGTTCCGGCACTTCCTGGCGCAGGTCACGCGACACCAGCGTCGGCGGCTTGTCCGCCTGCATGTCGTAGAGGTCGGGGCGCTTCTGCCGGCCGATCTCGAGCAGGTCGCGGAAGCCGTCGGTCGTCACCAAGCCCGTCTTCACGCCGCGATGCTGGATCAGCGCATTGGTCGCAACCGTGGTGCCATGGCCGAAATACGTCACCGGCGCGCCCGGCTGCGCGGCCTCGGGGGCGACGCGACGCATGCCTTCCTCGACCCCCTGGGCGATGCCGCGGGATGGGTCATCGGGGGTGGAAGAGACCTTCCACACCTCGACCCGCCCGTCCTCCTCATCGAAGAGGCAGACATCGGTGAAGGTACCGCCCGAATCCACGCCAACACGCCAACGGGCCATGAAGCTGCTTCCCTATCGCGGATGATCGCGCCTTGCGCGGTATGACTATCCTGTTGCAATTCCCCTGCCGGCAAGCATTTATTTCCTCAGGACGAGATGTTTTCCGTTATATTTTCTCTCAACGGAATTTTTATCGATAGAGTCAAGGAAATGAGTCGCGTGTCGGAATTGTCGCAGGATACCTCAACCGGCGGGCTGGCCCGCGCCTTCGGCCTGCTCCGCCTGCTCGGCGACAGCGGTCCGGGCGGGGCCAGGCTCACCGAGATCGCGAACCGCGCCGGCCTGCCACGCCCGTCCGTCCATCGCATGCTGCGGGCGCTGGCCGCCGAGGGCGCCGTGGCCTTCGATGCGCGGTCCAAGCGCTACACGCTCGGCCTTGGACTGTTCGTGCTGGCGGCGCGGGCGGGCGACACGCTCGGCCTGCGCGACCTGGCGCGGCCGACGCTGCTGCGCCTGACCGCCTCCCTGGGCGAGACGCTGTTCCTGCTGGTGCACAATGGCTACGACGCCATCTGCATCGAGCGCAGCGCGGGCTCGCTGCCGATCCGTTCCTTCACCGGGGATATCGGCGGGCGCGTGCCGCTTGGCATCGGCCAGGGTTCGACCGCCATTCTCGCCTTCCTGCCCCCGGCCGAGCAGGATGAGGTGATCCGCCACAACCTGCCGCGCATCAGCGACATCGGCGGACCGGACGAGGCGACGCTGCGTGCCGAACTCGCTGCGGTGCGGCGGGATGGCTATTGCGGCGGGGCGGCGGGGCTGATCCCCGGCATGGCCGGCCTCGGCGCGCCGATCTTCGACCAGGATGGCCGCGCCGTCGCCGCGATCAGCATCGGCACCACCACCGACCGGCTGACGCCCGACCGCCGCGCGGTGATGGCCGAGATGCTGAAGCGCGAAGCGGCCGGGATCGGGCGCGGGATCAATCCGTTCGACCCATCGCTGCGCCGGGCCGGCGCCGCGATGTAAGGACTGGCGGCAGGGTAGCGCCGCCGCTACCGCTCGTTCATCGCAGCCTCGAAGAACGCATCGGGGGCATCGACCTCGACCAGACGCCCGCGCTCGATCAGCCAGAAGCGGTTGCCGACATTCGTGACGAAGCGGCGGTCGTGGGACACCAATAGGCAGGCCGCCTCGCCGCGGTTGAGTTCCCACTCCAGCGCCTCCTGCCCGTCGATGTCCAAGTGGTTGGTCGGCTCGTCGAGGAGGTAGAAATTCGGCTGTTCCAGCCGCAGCACCAGCATGGCAAGCCGCGCCCGCTGGCCACCGGACAGCACGGCGACGGTGCGGGATTGCTGCTCGACCGGAAACCCGGCCCCGGCCAGCAGCGCCCGGATGCGTTGTTCGCCCACCTCGAAGCGGTCCGCGATCACCCGGTGCAGCTTCTCCTCCGGGCGCAGGTGGCTCAGCGTCTGGTCGCAGATGCCGGGAATGACCGACGGGTTGCAGCGCAGGCCCTCGCAGGCCTCGCCGCGCATCGCGCGCGT
Source organism: Neoroseomonas lacus (assembly GCF_014644535.1). Classification (GTDB taxonomy): domain Bacteria; phylum Pseudomonadota; class Alphaproteobacteria; order Acetobacterales; family Acetobacteraceae; genus Neoroseomonas; species Neoroseomonas lacus. Next base: position 109,927 of record NZ_BMKW01000015.1, on the reverse strand, counting down.
GACGAGGTCGAGCAGGCATGACTTGCCGGCGCCGTTCCGGCCGAGCAGCACCACGCGGTCGCCGGGATGCACCCACAACTTGCCGGTGGCGAACAGGCGCTGCCCGGCCGGCGTCGTCACGCGCAACTCGTTCATGGCCAGCAGGACCTTGGCGTCGGTGCCGCTTTCCGCCAACCGGATCCTGCCGGCCGATGCCTCGCGATGCGCCGGGCGTGCGGCGGTTTCGATGCGCTCGGCGCGGTCCTTCAGCTGCCGGGTCTTCACCGTCAGCAAGTCGGACCCCGAATTCACGCCGATATTGTGGAGCTTGGCGGCCTGGCGCCGCAGCTGGTCGGCCTGGCGCAGATCGGTCTCATGGCGACGGGCCGTCGCGGCGTCCGCCTCGTCGAGGCTGGCGCGGGCCGGCGAATAGGGCAGCGCGAAATCCACCGAGGCCTCGCCGCGCAGGAACAGTGTCCGGTTGGTGACGGCATCGAGGAAGGCGCGGTCATGGCTGGCGATGATGATGGCCGTGTCCTTCGGCCGGGCGGCCATCCAGCGCTGCAACTGCCCGATCCGCTGGAGGTCGAGATGGTTGGTCGGCTCGTCCATCAGCAGGATGTCAGGTTCGGTCAACCAGGCGCGGGCAAGCAGGACCATCCGTTGCCAGCCGCCGCTGAGCTCGCCGAGCGGGCGGTCCCAGAGTTCGGCGGGAGTATCCATCGCTTCCAGCGCGACATCGGCGCGCCAAGCCTCCCAGGCGCGGGTGTCGACCGGTAATTCCTCCAGCACGACATCGCGGATCGGCAGCGCCAGGAGGTCGGCGCCCGGGTCCTGCAGCATCAGCGTGACCCGAGCATTGCGCGCATATCGAAGGCTGCCGTCGGTTGGCTCCACGAGGCCGGCCAGGCAGCGCAGCAGCGTCGATTTGCCGCGGCCATTGGCGGCGACAAGGCCAATCCGGTCGCCCGGATGCACGGTGAGGTCGAGATTGGAAAACAGCGGGACGCCGAGCGTGATGCCGAGCGATCGGATGGAGATCAAGGACATGGTGTTGTCTTCCTCGGTCCCGCCCGCACGCGAGTTGCGTGCGCGGAACGGGTGTTCCGGCTATGAGCCGACCGGGAAGAAGGACGCTGGGGTCCGTACCCTGATCAGCCCTGCAAACGCATCTGCAGGGCGACGACAGGGCCACGCTGGCGATAATGCCGGAAGAAGGTCACGCGGCCCTCATGGTTGTGCCAATGGCTGGGCGGAACTTAGCGAGGCGACGCGACGCGAACAAGTCGCGCGATGGCGCTTGGAATGGAGAGGCCCCGGACACCAATACCTGGAGCCTGACATTGCGGGCGGGAGGAGCGCCGCAAGTTGTGCTCGGGCCCAACACGGCTTTGGTTCCGCGAGAGTCCCCATCGCCCAATACGAGTTATCGGTTTCCAGAGGCCCTTCGGCCACGGGCTCTCATTGGCGTTGCGGCGCGACGTCAATTGAAAGGGCAAAGCCCTCGCCGGCCCTCCATCCCGCCGGCGAGCCGGCGCAAGACGGCAACAATCTTTCCCCGCCTCCCCGCCCCGCCTAGGCTGCCCTCAAACAGTCCGGGAGAGAAACGCCATGACCAACCGTCGCACATTGCTCGCCGCCGCCGGCCTGCTCGCCGCCCCGCGCCTCGCCCGCGCAGCCTGGGAGCCGTCCCGCCCGATCCAGCTCATCGTCGGCTTCGCGCCCGGCGGTGGGGCGGACCTCGCCGCGCGCGCGATCGCCGAGGCCTCCTCCCGCTTCTTTCCGGCGCCGCTCGTGATCATCAACCGTCCCGGCGCCGGCGGCGCGATCGCCGCCCAACAGATGGCGGGGATGACGCCGGACGGGTTGAACCTGCTGGTCGCCGGCGGCAGCGAGAGCACCTCGCTGCCCGCCTTCCGCGACCTGCCCTATGACCCCAAGACCTCATTTCGCGCCATCATCCGGCTGACGCGCCAGCCCCTGGTGATCGTCGCAAAGAAGGGCGGCCGCTATGCCGACCTGCCCGCGGTGGTCGAGGCGGCGAAGCGCGCACCGGGGAGCATCCCGCATGCCTCCTCCGGCATCGGGTCGATCTACCACGCGGTGTTCGTGTTGCTGTCGCAATCCGCCGGGATTGAGCTGCTGCACATCCCCTATACCGGCGGCGCGCCATCTTTGCAGGCGCTGATGTCCGGCACGGTGGAACTCGCCGTGCTCGCGCCGGAGGAAATGGCCGGGCTCGCCCAGGCGGGCGAGGTACGGCCGCTCGCCGTCGCCTCGGCCGAGCGCATCCCGGTCTATCCCGATGTGCCGACGCTGCGCGAACTGGGCTGGGACGTGGTGGTGGAGAACATGAAGGGCCTCAGCGGACCGGCGGGCCTGCCGGATGATGTCACCGCCACGCTGCATGTCCGCTTCCATCGCGGCATGCAGGAGCCGGCCTGGAAGACCTTCCTCGACCGTACCGGCGCGATGGATGGCTACCTGGACGGCCCGGGTTTCCAGGCCGCGATGGATGCGGTGCTCGACGCCCTGCGCGCCACGGTGCACCGGCCGCCGGCCTGAACGGCGTTTGGGACGGCGGGCACAGGCCGCCCGGAACGCAATGGGTGCCATTTCGGCGACGGTCGGGTTATTGTGCGGCGCACAAACCTGACGGGAACCGCCTGTGGCCAACACCAGATCGCCCCAGCCGCGGACGCCGCGCCCAGCGGCGGCCGCCACATCGCGTGAACCATTGCTCATCGACCTGGCGCTGCAGGGCGGCGGCAGCCACGGCGCCTTCACCTGGGGCGTGCTCGACCGCCTACTTGAGGAAAATGGCCTGAAGGTCGAGGCGATCTCGGGTACCTCGGCCGGCGCGATGAATGCCGCGGTCATGGCCTATGGCCACATGCAGGGCGGCGCCGAGGGCGCGCGCGCCGCGCTCGAGACCTTCTGGAAGCGCGTCTCCAAATCGGCCGCGCACAGCCCGCTCAGGCGCGGGCCGCTCGATGTGCTGCTCGGGCGCTGGTCGCTCGACTCTTCGCCAGCCTATCTCGCGATGGACATCGCGACGCGGATGTTCTCGCCCTACGACCTCGACTTCGGCCTGCCGAACCCGCTCGCCGCCGTGCTGGCCGAGACGGTGGATTTCGACGCGCTGGCCGCCGCACCCATCAAGCTGTTCATCACCGCGACCAACGTCCACACCGGCCGCCCGCGCGTGTTCCGCAATGCCGATGTGACGCCCGCCGCGCTGATGGCCTCGGCCTGCCTGCCCTCGATGTTCCAGGCGGTCGAGATCGACGGCCAGGCCTATTGGGATGGCGGCTATTCCGGCAACCCGACCATGACGCCGCTGATCAATGAATGCGTGTCGGACGACACCATCATCGTCGGCATCAACCCGGTCGAGCGCCCCGGCATTCCGAAGACCGCGCGCGACATCCTCAACCGGTTGAACGAGGTCGCCTTCAACGCTGTCCTGCTCAAGGAACTGCAGATGATGGCGCTGCTGCGGGAAGTCTCCGACCCCGGCAACGAGAAGACCGCGCATTGGGCGAGGATGCGCGTGCATCTGGTGCGCAGCGCGCTGCTGACCGAACTCGGCGCGTCCTCCAAGCTGAATGCGGAATGGGAGTTCCTGACCATGCTGCGCGACGAGGGCCGCCGCGCCGCTGACGCCTTCATGGCCGAGAACGGCCCCGCCCTCGGCACGCGCTCCACGCTGCCGATCGAATACCTGCTGAAGACGGATTGAGCCGATGGGCCTGATCGGAATCCTCGCCGGCCTCGCGCTGCTCGTCTGGTTCGCCTATCGCGGCTGGTCGGTGCTGCTGCTCGCCCCGATCGCGGCGCTGGTGGCGGCGGGCTTCGCGGGCGAACCGCTGCTCGCCCATTGGACCGAGACCTTCATGAACAGCGCGGCGCGCTTCGTCGCGCAGTTCTTCCCGCTGTTCCTGCTCGGCGCCCTGTTCGGCAAGCTGATGGAGGATTCCGGCGCGGTCAGTACCATCGCCCGCTGGATGACGCGCACCCTCGGCCCGAAGCGCGCAATCCTCTCCGTCGCGTTGGCCGGTGCCGCGGTCACCTATGGCGGCGTTTCGCTCTTCGTCGCGATCTTCGTGCTGGCCCCGATGGCGACCGCGCTGTTCCGCGAGGCCGGCATCCCGCGCCGGTTGATGCCCGGGGCCATCGCCGTCGGCGCCTTCACCTTCACCATGTCGGCCATGCCCGGCACGCCGGCCATCCCCAACGCCATCCCGATGCCCTTCTTCGGCACCACCCCCTTCGCGGCGCCGGGGCTCGGCATCATCGCCTCGACCATCATGCTCGGCTTTGGGTTGTGGTGGATGCAGCGTGCCGAGGCTCTCGCGCGGGCCGCCGGCGAGGGATTCGGCGATGACGCGCCGGCCCCCGTCGATGCCGCCGCGGACGACCCGCTGATCCGCGAGCGCGCCTCCGTCGCGCGCGAATTCGACCCCGCCGAGATGCATCGCAGCCAGGCGACCGAGACGGAGATGCCGGTCCTGCTCGCCGCCCTGCCGCTGGTTGTTGTGGTCGGCGTCAACCTGCTGATGTCGATGCTGGTGCTGCCCAACATGGATGCCGCCTTCCTGGCCGAGCCGCGCTGGGGCGGCACGTCGCTTGGCGCCGTGGCCGGCGTGTGGTCGGTGGCGGTGGCGCTGTTCGTCGCCATCTGCGTGCTGCTGGCAGTCAGCTTCTGGCGCCTGCCCTCGCTGCGCGCGACGATGGATGCCGGCGCCAACGCCTCGGTGCTGCCGATCTTCTCGGTGGCGTCCCTGGTGGGCTTCGGCGCCGTGGTGGCGGCCATGCCGGCCTTCGAGGCGGTGCGCGACTGGGTGCTCGGGATCGGCGGCGGGCCGCTCGTCTCCCTCGCCTCGGCGGTGACGATCCTGGCAGCGCTGACCGGTTCCGCCTCGGGCGGGCTGACTATCGCGCTGGACGCGCTCGGGCCGACCTACATGGCGCTGGCGGCGCAGATCGGGCTGGATCCGGGGCTGATGCACCGCGTCTCGGTAATCAGCGCCGGCACGCTGGACGCGCTGCCGCATAATGGCGCGGTGGTGACGCTGTTCGCCGTGTGCGGGTCCACGCACAAGGAAAGCTACCTCGACATCGTCATGACGACGATCGTCAGCGCTCTGCTGGCGCTGGTGGTGGTGATCGTGCTGGGGAGCGTGGTGGGGTCGTTCTGATCGTAGCGGGCGGCGCTCCCGCCCGACGTGAAGGTTGGAGGGGCGCCGCCTCTCCGAACCACCCCGCCAAAGGGCGGTGCCCTTTGGAATGCCGTCTATTGGCAATGGGCGCGGCAGCCAGCATGACCGCTGAAACTCAAGCTTCTTCCCTGCGCTCGTTGTGAGGCCACGTTCGGCGCCAATTCAAGGTGTCGAGAGGCCTTTGGTGGGGTGAGGTTCGGAGAGAGGCAAAGCCCCTTTCCGAGACGCCCTACCCCAACAACCGCCCGATCACCCGCGCCGTGTAATCCACCACTGGGATCACCCGCCCATAATTGATCCGCGTCGGCCCGATGACCCCGATCGCGCCGACGATCTTCTCCTGCCCGTTGCGGAACGGCGCCACCACCATCGACAGCCCGGCGCTGTCGAACAGCCCGCTCTCCGCCCCGATGAAGATCTGCACGCCCTCCCCGCGCTGGGCGAGGTCGAGCAGCCGCAGCATCGTCTCCTGCTGCTCCAGCCGTTCGAACAGGCGCTTGATCTCGGACACCCGCGCGGCCTGGTCGATGGTCTCCAGCAGCCTCGCCTGGCCGCGGATGATCAGCGACCCGCCCTGCCCGCCGGTCCAGGTGCCCAGCCCTGCCTCGATCACCTGCTGCGTCAGCGCGTCCAGCGCCGTGCGGTTGTCGGCCACTTCGCTGGCGATGACGCCGCGCGCATCCTCCAGCGTGCGGCCGGCCAGCCGGGCGTTCAGGTAGTTGGACGCCTGCTGCATCGCCGAGGGCGGCAATCCGGCCGGCACCTCGATGACGCGGTTCTCGACCTGGCCGTCTTCATGCACCAGCACGACCAGTGCGCGCCCCGCGCCGAGGGCGACGAATTCGATGTGCCGGACCATGCCTTCGGTGGTGGGGGCGACGACCAGCCCCGCCGCGCCAGCGAGGCCCGAGAGCATCTGCCCGGCCTCCCCCAGCGTTTCCTGCAATGAACGGCCGGAGGCTGCACAGCGGGCGGTGATCGCCCCGCGTTCCTCCTCCCCCAGCGCGCCGAATTCGAGCAACCCGTCGACGAACAGCCGCAGCCCGCGTTCGGTCGGCAGCCGCCCGGCCGAGGTATGCGGCGCATAAAGCAGCCCGGCATCTTCCAGATCCGCCATGGCGTTGCGGATCGTTGCCGGCGACAGGCCAAGCGGCAGCCGGCGCGACAAGGTGCGCGACCCGACGGGCTCCCCCGTCTCGACGTAGGTTTCGACCAGCTCGCGCAGAATAATCGCGCTGCGGCTGTCGAGACCCGCAAGGCTGGCGCCTGTCGCTGCCGCCCTCGGAATGCCTGTCGGTCCCATCTTCATTTGTCCATCCGCGCGAGCCTATGGACAGGGCTCGCCTCCGGTCAACGGCCGGAACGCGTGAATTCGCTCTTCGTTGGCACATGGTGTGCCAGGGTACCACCCTCGATACGCATATGGTGTGCCAGGGGGCCAGGTGCACCCAGCCCCACGCATGACCAGGGTGCAAGGCCGCGCCGGCCATTGTAGAAGCCGCGCCTGACCAGATTTTCGGGAAACCCTGCCCCATGCGCCCCTCCGGCCGCGACGCCTCCGTCCTTCGTACCGTCAGCCTCGAACCCGGCTTCGCCCGCCACGCCGAAGGGTCCTGCCTGATCCGCATGGGCCAGACCGAGGTGCTCTGCACCGCGTCGGTCGAGGGCAAGGTGCCTCCCTTCCTGCGCGGCCAGGGCCAGGGCTGGGTCACCGCCGAATACGGCATGCTGCCCCGCGCCACCCACACCCGAGGCGACCGCGAGGCCGCCCGCGGCAAGCAGTCCGGCCGCACCCAGGAAATCCAGCGCCTGATCGGCCGGTCGCTGCGCGCCGTCACCGACATGAAGGCGATGGGCGAGATGTCCGTGCTAATCGATTGCGACGTGCTGACCGCCGATGGCGGCACGCGCTGCGCCTCGATCACCGGTGCCTGGGTCGCGCTGCACCTGGCCTTCGAGCATTGCCGCAAGATGAACATCATGACCCGCAACCCGCTGAAGGACCAGGTCGCCGCCGTATCCTGCGGCGTGTGGCAGGGCACGCCCGTGCTGGACCTCGACTACGCCGAGGACAGCAAGGCCGACGCGGACGCGAATTTCGTACTGACCGGCGCGGGTGGCATCGTCGAGGTGCAGGGCACGGCCGAGGGCGCGCCCTTCTCCGACGCCGAGCTGATGGCGCTGCTCGGGCTGGCGCGCAGCGGGACGACGGAACTGTTCGCCAAGCAGCGGGAGGCAGTCGGGCTGTGACGGACGGAGAGAAAGGTTGGGGGAGGAGAACCTCCCCCAAACCCCCACCCTTATTCTACCAATTGGCGCCGGCCGCCGCTGTCAGTCCCCAACCGACAAAAAAAGGAGGGGGATCGGGGGAGTTCTCTCCCCCGACCTTTCTGCCATGACCCACCGGCGTCTTCTGCGGGGCGATCGCATCGTCATCGCTACCCACAACGCGGGCAAGCTGCGCGAAGTCGGCGCCCTGCTCGCCCCCCATGGCATCGAGACGGTCTCCGCCGGTGAACTCGGCCTTCCGGAACCGGAGGAAACCGAGGAGAGCTTCATCGGCAACGCCGCCATCAAGGCGCGCGCGGCCGCGATGGCCGCCGGACTGCCGGCCCTGGCCGATGATTCGGGATTCTCGGTCGCCGCCCTGGCCGGCGCGCCGGGCGTGCGCACGGCGGATTGGGCAATGCAGCCCGATGGGTCGCGCAACTACGCCGATGCGATGCGTAAGGTGATGGACGCGGCGCAGGAATTCGAGGACCGCACCGCCTGGTTCAGCTGCGCACTCGTGCTGGCCTGGCCGGACGGCCATCTCGAATGCTTCGAGGGTCGCGCGTTGGGCCAATGGATCTGGCCGCCGCGCGGCGAGCACGGCTTCGGCTACGACCCGATGTTCCTGCCCGACCGGCGCGAGGCAACCTTCGGTGAGATGGACCCGGCGGAGAAACACCGCATCAGCCATCGCGCCGCGGCGTTCCGCCTGCTCGCGGCCGCCTGCCTGCCGCCGGTCGAGGACTGACGACGCCCCAAGCGAAGGACCGCGGCTTGCGCGATCCTTCCCATGGCCGGACACGGATTACTCGGCGGATATGCCGCGCGCCGTGACGGTCACGGTGCTGACCGCACAGAGGTCGACACCGCGGCGCTCGACAGCCTGGCCATTGTCGAAAACGATCCGGAAGTCGTAGCTGCCGCCCGGGTTCGGGCGGTACTGACGCGACGCACCATTCGGCAGCACGTTCTGGCCAAGCCGGTCATTGCCCCAGTTGTTGTTGCGCGAGGAGCTGAAATAGATCTCGTTGACCTGGCGGCCCGACCGGTTGGCCAGGGCAAAGGTCGTGTCGCAGCCCTGCGCGAAGGCGGGCAGCACGGGGGCAGCGGCGAGGAAGGCGCAGGTCAGCAAGGCGCGACGAAACATCAAACTCTCCTGGGTGTGCCCTGGCGCATCATGCGGGTCGGGCGTCAGCACATTTATCGCCAATCAGGTTGAGGGGCGATGAAGGATCGCAGAGTCTGTCGGCAAGGTCCGGCACCGGGCGGCACGCCTACCCAGCCGTTCCAGCCTGCCGATGTGGAGGCCCGGATGGGGCGCGGCCCGGTGCCGGATTTGGAAAGGTGCCGAATGGCGCGCTGCCAAATGGACTCTCGGATCGACCCGATGCTACCGGCGCGGCGGCTTCATGCGCTCCTCCTCCGGCTTGCGGCGGCGCCGTGGCGGGACCAGCAGCTCGGCTGGCGCGGAGGGCAACGCGGTCGCTTCCAGCCCGCGCCGCACCAGGCTCGCCCATGCTTCCTCCGGCGTATCGACGATGTCGACCAGGGCGAGATCCTTCTCGTCGACCATGCCGCGTTCGACCAGCAGCGGTAGGTTCACCGCCTTCTCCCAGAAGGAACGGTCGAACAGCACGATCGGGCGCGGCGTCGCCTTGCCGGTCTGCACCAGGGTCAACAATTCGAACAGTTCGTCGAAAGTGCCAAAACCACCGGGGAAGACGGCCAGCGCATTGGCGCGCATCGCCAGGTGCATCTTGCGCATCGCGAAGTAGTGGAAGCGGAAGGTCAGCGCCGGGGTGGACCAGGCATTGGGGTTCTGTTCGTGCGGCAGGGTGATGTTGAAGCCGATCGACGGCGCGCCGGCCTCGGCGGCGCCACGGTTCGCGGCTTCCATGATGCCGGGACCGCCACCGGTCGCGATCACATTGTCCCGCGGCGCGCCGGTGACCGCCAGCGCCCCGCCGCGTAGCGAGACGATGCGCGCGAAGGCACGTGCATCCTCGTACACGCGGGATCGTTCCATGGCGCGTTTGGCGGCGCGCTTGTCGGCCGGCGACGTCGCGGCTTCCGCCATGGCGGCGGCCTGTTCGGGGCTGGGGACGCGGGCGGAACCGAAGACGACGACGGTCGAGCGCACACCCCAGTCGCGCAGCGCGTATTCCGCCTTGGCGTATTCCATGCCGAAGCGGAAGGGGCGCATCTCGTCCCGCAGCAGGAATTCCTGGTCCTCGATGGCCAGCAGGTAGGAGTGGGAACGCTTCTGGGCGCCATTGTCAGGCATGGTGTTTCTCGTTTCCGCGATGGGTCGAATCCGTCTTGTCGCGCTGCCGACCCATGTTCCATCCTACCTTAAAGGCCGTCGCTACGCCGAATGGCCAAGGGAAGGAACCATCCATGAAGCGTCTCGCTGCGGTGCTCGGCGCCGCGTTGCTGTTGGCTGCGCCCGCGGCGCAGGCCCAGGGTCGCGGCGACCCCACCGCGCTGCGCGTGAAGCTGTTCGGCGATTTGCGGTCGATCGACCCCTTCATCAGCCCCGAATACATGGCGCGCAACCATGGATACATGGTCTACGACACGCTGTTCGCGCTCGATTCCCGCCTGGCCGTACAGCCGCAGATGGTGGAACGCTGGACTACCAGCGAGGATGGCAGGACCTGGACCTTCACCCTGCGCGACGGGCTGAATTTCCACGACGGCACCCCCGTCACCACCGAGGATGTCATCGCCTCGCTGCGTCGATGGGCGGTGCGCGACGGGCTCGGCCAGCAGATCGTCGCTCTGGCCACCGCGATGGAACCAGTCGATGCGCGGACCTTCCGCATCGTGCTGCGCGAACCCTTCGGGCTGATGCTGCAGGCGCTCTCCAAGCCATCGGGCCAGCCGCCCTTCATCATGCCGGCGCGCGTCGCGGCCACGCCGGCGACGACGCCGATCACCGACCCGATGGGCTCAGGCCCCTTCAGCCTGCGGCGCGAGGACTGGCGCGTCGGCGACCGCGTGACGTATCGCCGCAATGCCGCCTATGTGCCACGCGCCGAGCCGCCCGATGGCCTCGCCGGCGGGAAGCGCGCAGGCATCGACCGCATCGAATGGGTCTATCTGCCCGATGCGCAGACCGCGCTGAACGCGCTGACCACCGGTGAGATCGACATCTTCGAGGAACTGCCGCCGGACCTGTTCCCCGTCGTGCGGCGCAACCAGGCCCTGCGCATCGGCCAGCAGGACAGCGTCGGCGTGCAGGCGATCTTCCGCATGAACCAGGCCGTACCGCCCTTCGATAATCCCCGCCTGCGGCAGGCGATGCGGCTGCTGGTGGACCCGGCGCATGCCATGCCGGCCTACATGACCGAACCAAGCCTTTGGCGGGATTGCCGGTCCTTCTACACCTGCACCTCGCCGTATCGCACCGAGGCGGGCTGGGTCACGCCGGATTTCGAGGCCGCACGCCGCGCGGTGGCAGCGAGCGGATACGACGGCACGCCGGTGGTGGTGTTGGATGCGCAGGATTCGACCATCAGCCACACCTTCGCGCTGGTCTCGGCCGATCTGATGCGCCGCGCCGGGCTGAATGTGGATGTACAGGCGATGGATTGGGCAACGCTGATCCAGCGGCGCTTGTCGCGCAATCCGGGCGCGCAGAACGGCTGGGGGCTGTTCGTCTCGGCGCCCACGGGTCTCGACGGCATGGACCCGTCCGGCCACAACGCCATGCGCTCGGCCTGCGAACGCACAGCCCTGCCCGGCTGGCCCTGCGATGCGGAGATGGAGCGCATCCGCGACGCCTTCATCGCCGCCACCAACGACGCGCAGCGCGCGGAAGCGGCGCAGGCCTACCACCAGCGCGCCACCGAGACGGTGCCCTATGTGCCGCTCGGCCAGTTCGCGCTGGTGCGGGGGTACTCGGCGCGGCTGCAGGGGATCCTCGACTCACCGGTTCCGGTGTACTGGAACATCTCGAAATCCGCGCAGTGAGAATGTCATGAACGAAGCAACACGGGCGAAGCTCGCCGAAGTCTCGACCGCCACCCTGACGACGGTGCTGTTCAAGCGCGGCTTCCGCAATGTCTTCCTCTCGCTCAGCCCCGTCGGGCCGGATGCGCCACGCATGGTCGGCCCGGCCTATACGATGCGCACCATCCCGGCGCGCGAGGACCTCGACACGCTCGACGTCTTCAAGGACCCGGCTCATCCGCAGCGCAAGGGTGTCGAGGAATGCCCGCCCGGCGCCGTGTTTGTCATCGACAGCCGAGGCGATGCGCGAGCGGCGAGCGCGGGTGGCATCCTGATCACGCGACTGCGCATGCGCGGCGTCGCGGGCGCGGTGACCGATGGCGGCTTCCGCGACAGCCCCGAGATCGGCGCGATGGGCTGGCCGGCCTATCACGCGACGCCCTCGGCGCCGACCAACCTGATCCACCACCATTGCGTTGACCTCAACGTGCCGATCGCCTGTGCCGGCGTCGGCGTGCATCCCGGCGACATCATGGTGGGCGATGGCGAGGGCATCGTCTGCATTCCCGCCGCCATCGCCGACGAGGTGGCCGAGGAAGCCTTCGAACAGACCGTCTATGAGGATTTCGTGCAGGAACGCGTCGGCGAAGGCCACACGATCCGTGGGCTGTATCCGATGACCGATGCGGCGAACCGGCCGATCTTCGAGGCCTGGCGCAAGGCGAACGGACGCTGACGCCAGGTCAGTCCAGCGCGCGGGTGAGGAAGCGGTTCTCCCCACTCGCGGCGTAATCCGAGAAAGGGCCGCAATCGATGAAGCCGTGGCGGAGGTACATCGCCACGGCGGGCCGGAAGTAGGCGCTGGTCCCGGTCTCGAGGCTGACCCGCGCGATGCCCGCCGAGCGCGCCACCGCCATGATGTGGCGCAGCATCATGCCGCCAACGCCATGCCGTCGCGCCGCCTCGGCGGTGTGCATCGACTTCACCTCGCCGTGGTCGGGGGCCAGGCGCTTCAGCGCGCCGACGCCGAGCAGGCTCTCGCCATCCCAGGCGCTGAAGAAGCGGATCTCCGGCACGCGCAGCCCCGACAGGTCGAGTGCGAAGGCGAAGCCTTCCGCCGTCGCCGCCCGCGCCCTGGTCAGATGCGTGGTCAGCAGCGCCTGCACGCGCGGGTCGTCGAGCCCGCCCTCCGTGATCACCGGCGTCACAGATACTTGCCCCGTTCCATGATCTCGAGCGTGTACTCTCGATAGGTCATGCCGAGTTCCTCCGCGCGGGCGAGGCGACGCAGCGCGATCTCCCGTGGCGGCGTCTTCCAGGCCTTCTTGTGCGCCCGGCGCCAGTTCCATGAGCGCCAGCTGGCGGTCTTGTCGTCATCGTCATCGAGCGGCGGGCCGCCATTGTGGCGCGGCGAGAGCGGCGTGGTCATGCGGCGCATTATCCACTATCATGATGTCATGTCCACTATACTGGATGCTACGGCGCCCCCCGGCCTCGACGCGCTGATCGCCGCGCGCATCCGCCGCGAGCGCGAGGCGCGCGGCTGGTCGATCGCCGAACTCGCCACGGCCTCGGGCGTCTCCCGCGCCATGATCAGCAAGGTCGAGCGCGCCGAAGCCAGTCCCACCGCCGCGCTGCTCGGCCGGTTGTCGGGTGCTTTCCACCTGACCGTCTCGACGCTGCTGGCGCGGGCGGAAGCCGATGCCGGACCGTCGCGCATCGCCCGCGCCGCGGAGCAGCCGATGTGGACCGACCCCGGCACCGGCTATCACCGCCGCGCCATCTCGCCGTCCGGCGCCGAGCCGGAACTGATCGAGGTCGAGCTGCCGCCCGGTGCGCGGGTCGAGTACACCGCCTCCTCCTTCGCGTTCCTGCGCGGGCAGGTCGCCTGGGTGCTCGCCGGCCGCCTCGTCATCGAGGAAGGTGCCGAGGAAGCGGTGCTCGGCCCGGGCGACTGCCTCGCCTTCGACCTGGTGGCGCCGAAGGGCCACGCCTTTCGCAACCCATCCGGCACACGGCCGTGTCGCTACCTCGTGGCGTTGCATCGCCGCTGAGTGATGCGGGCACAACAGCGACCCCATTTTCTAATCCAGCGCTTTCGCGTTGGAGGGGCATCGCCCCTCCAGACCACCCCACCAAATGACAGTGTCATTTGGAAAGCCATCTGTTGGCGCCAGGCGGTCATGGTGGGCTGCTTCGTCGGCACGCACGCCGAGCGCAAAGGCGTGTTTCGATGCCCGTGATGGGCGGTGCCAGGTATCGGTTTTCAAAGGCCTCGGGCCTTTGGTGGGGTGGGTCCGGGAGGGACAAAGCCCCTCTCGATTCCGTCCAAACGCCAAGCCCGTCGATATCAGCGCTCGGCATCGTGGCGCCTGGCTGACGATGATGGCAGGCTTCCTCCCAATATCCGTGGGAGGAAACCAATGCCAATAACCATCGGCCGCCGCGCCTTGCCCGCACTCTGCCTCGCCGCCGCCGGCAAGGCGCGGGCGCAGGACGCCTGGTCACCGACGCGGCCCGTCACCATCGTCGTGCCTTTCCCGCCCGGCGGTTCAACCGATGTCACCGCGCGGCTGGTGGCCGAGCGGATGACGCCGCTGCTCGGCCAGAATGTCCTCGTCGACAACAAGCCAGGCGCGCAGACGGTGATCGGCGCGGAGATCGTCGCCCGTGCCGCGCCTGACGGCCACACCTTGCTGATGTCGTCCGGCACGACGCTGACGATCAACCCGCTGATTGGCCGCAACCTGCCTTACAAGCCGGAGGATTTCGCCCCGGTCGTGCATGTCGCGACGCTGCCCTTCTGCATCGCCGTGCGGCCCGGCATTCCCGACACCATTCCGGAATTCGTCGCCCATGTCCGCGCCAATCCGGGCAAGGTGACATGGGGACACAATGGCCGCGGGTCGTTCAACCACATCGCCGGCGCGCTGATCCAGGAACGGCTCGGGCTGGACTGGCAGGATGTCGGCTATCGCGGCGACGCGCCGCAACTGAACGACCTGCTGGCCGGCACGCTCGATTCGATTCTCGTGGGTGGCGCAACAGGCCTCGCCGCCGCGCGCTCCGGCCGCGCCAAGATCCTTGGCTGGACGGGCGAAACGCGGCTGCCGAACCTGCCCGACCAGCCGACCTTTGCGGAATTCTACCCCGGCCTGGTCGCCGTCACCTGGTTCGGGCTGCTGGCGCCGGCCCGGACGCCGCCGGCGGCCATCGCGCGGCTCAATGCCGCCGGCGCCGCGGCATCGGCCGATGCCACCGTGCGCGAACGCCTGCTGAATGAAGGCATCGTCGCGGCTGGGGGCACGCCGGCCGACTTCCAGGCCTTCCTGACGCGCGAGGCGCAGCGCTGGGGCCCGCTGCTGCGGCGGCTCGACATCCAGCTCAACTGACCGCTCACCCGGCCTCGTCAAGCTCCGCGACCCAGTGTTCGAGGGCGCGGCGCAACCGGCCGGCGCGGCGTTCGCCGATGCGCTCGGCCACCCGCGCCTCGGCCTCGCCGCTGAGGGCGAGGAGCGCGGCGAGCACCGCCTCCCCGCGCGCGGTCAGCCGCACGATGCGCGCCCGCCCGTCCGACGGGTCCGGGACGCTGCGCAGATGCCCCGCCGCCTGCAGCCCCTCAACCAGATAAGCCATGGATTGCTTGGTCATACCCGCCCGTTCGGCCAGCGTGGTCAGCCGCGACCCACCCGGGCCGATATGGCGGAAGACAGCGGAATGCGCAGGGCGGATTTCGGGAAAGCCGCGCGCGGCGAGGGCGCCATAGACCTCCCGCTGCATTGCCTCATAGGTCAGGCGCAGCAGGGCGCCGAGCGTACGGTTCTGTTCGGTGACGGGACGATCATCCATGCGCCAGCTTGACATGTCGTCAGTCTATCTGTCTATATATCGTCAGATAAACTGACGAAAGGTCGTTCCCATGGACCCAATCGCCCGCAACCTCGCCGTGGTCGAGGCCCATATCCGTGACGAAGCCCGCGACCCGGCGGCGGTGATGGACCTCTATACCGACGACATCGTGCTCGAGATGCCGACCCGCGACCTGACGCTGGCAGGCCGCGCCGCGATCGAGGCGAATTACCGCGCGATGTTCGGTTCCATGGCCGAGGTCGAGATCGTCCCCGGCACACGCTTCGCGACGGCGGACCATGTAGTGGATGACTGCACCGCGCGCTTCCGCCTGACCGGCGAGGGCGTGGTGAACGCGCCCCTGCCGGTCGGCAGCCTGGTAGAACTGCGCCTGATGCACCTATTCGCGATGCGTGACGGGCGCATCGCGCGCGAGACGGTCTATGAAGGCTGGCGCCGGATCGGCTGACGCGTCAACCCAGGCCGAGCGGCACCAGCGGCAGGCCCAGCGCCTGCGCCACCGCCGCGTGCGTCACCGCGCCGCCCCGCACATTCACCCCGGCCGCGAGATGCGGGTTCTCCGCCGCCGCGCGGCGCCAGCCCTTGTCGGCGATCTGCAGGGTGAAGGGCAGCGTCGCATTGTTCAGCGCGACCGCGCTGGTGCGCGCCACGGCGCCGGGCATGTTCGTCACGCAGTAATGCACCACGCCATCGACCACATAGGTCGGCTCGGCATGGGTGGTGGGCCGTGATGTCTCGAAGCAACCGCCCTGGTCGATCGCGACATCGACCATCACGCTGCCCGGTCGCATGCGCGAGACGGTCTCGCGGCTGACCAGCCTCGGCGCCGCCGCACCGGGCACCAGCACGGCACCGATCACCAGGTCGGCCTCCAGCACCGTCTGCTCGACCGCATCGCGCGTGGCGAACAGTGTATCGACCATGCCGTTGAACTCGACGTCGAGCGCATTCAGCACGCGCGGATTGCGGTCGAGCACCGTGACATGGGCGCGCATGCCATTGGCGATACGCGCCGCATTCGACCCCACCACGCCGCCGCCGATGATCGCGACGCGCCCGGACGCCACCCCCGGCACGCCGGAAAGCAGGATGCCCGCCCCGCCGGCTTCCTTCTCCAGGCAGCGCGCACCGACCTGCACGGCCATTCGGCCGGCGACCTCGCTCATCGGCGCCAGCAGCGGCAGGCCGCCCTGCGCATCCGTCACCGTCTCATAGGCGATGGCGGTGCAGCCGGAAGCCATCAGCCCCTGGGTCTGCGCGAGGTCGGGGGCGAGATGCAGATAGGTGAACAGCACCTGATCCGGCCGCAGCCGCGCCCATTCGGCGGGCTGTGGCTCCTTCACCTTCACGATCAACTCGGCCGCGGCAAAGACTGCCGCCGCATCGGTGGCGATGCGCGCCCCGGCGGCGCGATAGGCGTCATCGGAGAAGCCGATCGCCGCACCGGCCTGCGTCTCGACCACCACCTCATGCCCGTGCAGCACCAGCTCGCGCACCGATCCGGGCACCAAGCCCACGCGGTATTCGTGGATCTTAACTTCCTTGGGGACGCCGATGCGCATTGTTTCCTCCGGTTTGTCAGTCGACCGGCAGGAAGATGAACACGACGGCGGCGACAAGGCACGCGCCCGCGGCGATAAAATTCCACCGCAGCGTCTCCCCCAGGAAGGCAACGCTGAACACCGCAAAGACCGCGAGCGTGATCACCTCCTGCATCACCTTGAGCTGTTGCCCGGTGAAGGTGCCGTAGCCGATGCGGTTGGCCGGCACCGCCAGGCAGTACTCGAAGAAGGCGATGCCCCAGGAGATCACCACCGCCAGCCACATCGGCCAGGATGGATGCTTGAGGTGCCCATACCAGGCGTAGGTCATGACCACATTCGACGCGACGAGCAGCAGGGGGGTCAGCAGCCAGGGCGACATCGGCACTCCTTCGGGAATCGATCGTACAGTCTGGCGCCGCGCCAGCCGTCACACCATCACAGCCTGGCGCCCACCTCGCGCAACCGCGCCAGCCCCTGGGCGGCCAAGTCCAATTGCCGGCCGATCTCCGCCAGCGCCGGCTCGGCCTCGACCCCGGGCCGCGGCGGCAGCTCGCCCGCCCCGCCATTCAGCGCCAGCGCCGCCGCGTCGAACCAGTCGCGCCACGCCTGAGCGGCCACGCGGTCGGTCAGCGTCACCCCCAGCCGCAATGACGCGATGCGCCCGCCGGCGCGCCGCATCCAGTCATCGACACCAAGCGCCGCACCAAGCCCGACGGTGCGGCTGCGAGCGTGTTCGAGCAGGGCGCGCTGCAACACCTCCTCGGCCTCGGCGCTTGTCTGGCCGACCGTGCGGCGGGCCTCGAGCATCACCGCCTCGCTCGTCTCACCCAGCATCTGCGCCACGGCGAGCCGGGCATAGCGCAGATAGGCCATCAGCGCGATGCGCAGCGTGGCGTCCAGCCGTGCTGCCGCCCAATCCGGCCACAACGCCACCGCGCAGACCAGCGCGAAGCCGCCGCCGACCAGGGTGTAGAGCGCGCGCTGCAAGGCGATGTGCAACGCCTCGGCCTGGCCCGGCATGTCGATCTGCAACAGCACCACCACCACGGCGGAGACGCCGGCGACGAAGATGCCGAAGCTCACCCGCCGCATCGCCGCGGTCGGCACCGCCAGGACAAGGACGGCGAACGCCATCGACATCGCGCTGGGCAGCAGCAGCGCGACCACCGCGCCCACTGTGGCGCCGACCATGGTCCCGCCGATCCGCTCGGCCGCGCGTGCCAGGGTGGTGGCGACATCCGGCTGCAACGTCATCAGCAGCGCGATGGTCAGCCAATAGTCATGCGCGACCGGCCAGCCGAGCGTCAGGGTGAAGGCCGCGGCCGCAGCGGCCGCCAACCGCGATGCGTGGCGCAGGATTGGGGCACCGCGATGCATCTGCGCGCGGATCGCCCGCCAGCCGCCGGCGGTCGTGCCTGCGGTGCGGTCGCGCCAGTCCGTGTCGGCGCCCGGCGCCGCCGCGGCGTCCAGCCCGTCGAGCAGCCGCGCGACGATCGGGCGCAGCGCCGCGCAATCGGGTGCGGCCGCGGTTAGGGCCATCAGCTCGCCGCGCGGCACGGGGCCGACCGCGCGGTTCGCCGCCGTGCCCGCCGCCATCCCGGCCAGCAGCGGCGCCAGCGCATCGAGCAACCGCATCGCCGCCACGCGCGTCGGCGGCGCGTCATCCTGTTCCAGCAAATCGCCCAGGGCGACCAAGGCGTCGAACACCTGCTCGGCCGCGCCGAGGCGTTGCCAGGTGGGGTCGAGCCGCCACGCCGCGTCGCGCAGCGCGGCGGCATAGGCCAGCACACGGCTGCGCGCATCCTCGAGCGCCAGGCGCACATCGCGGCGATGCTCGCGCGCATGGCGGATCCAGTCATCGGGGCCGCAGCCGGGCGTCCGCAACAGCTCGCGCAGATCGTCAGTGAGCCGCCCCATGGCGCGCCAGCAGCCGGCCACCGCACCGCGCGCCGTCTGGAACGGATGGATGCGCCACAGCAGCGCGGTGAGCAACGCCGCCCAGGAGGCGCCGGCGAGGAACTGGGCCCCGGCGATCGCCGCCTCGCGCAGTTCCGTCACCGGCTGGCGCAGCGCCAGCACCAGCACGAGCGACAGCATGATGCCGAGCTGCATGCCGCCCGCCCCCAGCGCCCGCAGCATGGCGAAGGCGAAGATGCCGGCGGCGCCGAGCAGTACCGTCACGGGTATCGGCAGCGCCGCCACCAGCAACCCCACCAGGGCGGTGATGACCGCCCCGGCCGCCGCGAACACCCCCTGCGCGACCAGCCTGCCGCGCAGCGGCCCGCCCGGGTCGACCAGGCAGGCAAGCCACGCCGCCAGCGCCGCCCAGACCAGCCCCGGCAGATGCACCCATTCGGCGAGGATGAGGACGGAGGCGATCGCCAGGCCGCTGCGCAGCCCCTCGGCCGGGTTCAGCAGCCGCAGGTCGAAGATGAAGGTGCGCGGCAGGCCATCGCCGGGCGCGGCACGGGGGCGCGAAGGTTCCGTCATGCCCGTCACCGCCGCCAGATAGAGCAGTTCCCGGTCCGATGGAATCATACCGGTGGCTCTTGAGCTTGACGGGTGGGGCCGAGAGGGGCGTCGCCCCTCTCGAGCTCTCCCCACCAAAGGCCTAAGGGCCTTTGGAAACCTCGACTTGGCACCTTGCGCCGCGGTCAGCAGCGGTGACGAAACCCGCCCTTGCGCACGAAGCGCGCTCCGCGGCCACGGCCACGGCACGCGTTCCACGCTCGGCGCCAACAGATGGCATTCCAAAGTGCACTGCACTTTGGCGGGGTGGCTTGGAGGGGCGGCGCCCCTCCAACCTTCCTTCTCCAGTCATCAAGAAGGACCGCTGGTATCAGCCGAAGGCGTGACGATGGTCGTCAAGCCATGCCGGGAGAGTGTTCAGCGAGCCGCCGCGGACGGAATCCACGCTCGGCGGTTCAGCGCGCCTCGGCGATGGCCGAGTCGGCCGCCGGTTCCCGCGGCGGCAGGCGGCGCAGCAGGAACAGCATGATGCCCATGGCCGGCAATGCCGCGGCCGTCGTCATCAGGAAGAAGGCCGGCCAGCCCATCATCTCGGCGAGCCAGCCCGAACTGGCCCCGAGCGTGCGCAGCGGTACCGCCGCCAGGGACGAGAGCAGCGCATATTGCGTCGCCGTGAAGGACCGGCTGGTCAGTGCGCTGAGATAGGTGATGAAGGCGGCGTCGGCGAGCCCGTCGGTGAAGTTCTCCACCCCTACCTGGGCGAACAGCATGCGCAGGTCATGCCCGGCGAAGGCGAGCGCCACATACATCAGGTTCGACAGCATCTGCGTCGTGCCGGTCAGGATCAGCGCCCGGCCGGTGCCGATCTTCGCCACCAGCCAGCCGCCGGTCAGCGCGCCCAGCAGCGTCGCGAACAGCCCGAACACCGAGGAGACCGAGGCGACCTCGAGCCGGCTGAAGCCGAGCTCGCGATAGAACGGCACCGTCATGATGCCGGCCAGCGCCTCGCCCAGCTTGAACAGCGCGACGAAGGCAAGGATGGCGAACCAGTAGCGCCGCTTGAGGAAATCGGCGAAGGGCTCGACGACCGCGATGCGCAGCCGGGCGGCCCAGCCATGCACCGCCGCGGAGGTTTGGCGGGCGCGTTCAGGCGCGGCCATCACCGCGGCAAGGCCGACGCCGATCATCGCCGCGCACATCACGAAGGCGAAGGACCAGCCGCCGAGCTCCGCCATGCCGAAGGCCCCGGCGCCCGAAGCGAGCAGCGCCGCGCGATAGCCCCAGACATAGCAGGCGAGGCCGTAGCCCTGTTCGCGCTCGGGCAGGGATTCGATGCGATAGGCGTCGATCGCGATGTCCTGGCTGGCCGAGAGGAAGGCGACCACCACCGCTACTGCGACCGTCAGCGTCGGGTCCACCGCCGGGTTGGTCAGGCCGAGGGCGATGATGGCCAGCGCCAGTGTCGGCTGGATGACCGCCAGCCACCCACGCCGCTGGCCAAGGCCGCGAAAGGCCGGCGGCGCGACATGGTCGAGCAGCGGCGCCCACAGGAATTTGAGCGAATAGGCAAGGCCGATCAGCGCCGTCAAGCCGATCGCGGTCAGCGAGATGTTCGATTCCGACATCCATTGCCGCAGCGTGAAGGCGGTCAAGGGGAGCGGCACCCCGGCCGAGAAGCCGAGGGCGAGCAGGACCAGGAAGCGCCGGTCACGCCAGTTGGGGAGGGCCGAATCGGGCATCGCCGCAGGCTGGCAGAACCCAGGTCACACGGCCAGCGCGGCAGGCTTGCCGCGAGGCGTCCGCGCCGCGCAGTATTGCGCAGGCAATGTTTCGGCAGGGGGCCCGATGAACGAACTTATCGCGCGCGTGAAGGGCATGGTCCTGGCACCGGCGCAGGAATGGCGCGCCATCCAGCGCGAACCTATCGAGCTGGTGCCGGTGTTCACCCGCTACGTCATGATCCTGGCGGCCATCCCCGCTATCGCGAGCATGCTGCTGCTGATGGCCTTCGGCCTGTTCTTCACGGCGATCAGCACGGCGATCGTCAGCTACATCCTGTCGCTGGTGGCCGTGGTCGTGACCGCCAAGATCGTCGAGATCCTGGCGCCGAAATTCGGCGGCCCAACCGATGCGGATGCGGCGCTGAAGCTGGCGGCCTTCGCGCCAACCGTCGCCTGGGTGGCCGGGGGCGCGATCATCGTGCCGATCCTGGGCAGCCTGGTGGCGCTGATCGGGGCGTTCTACTCGCTCTATATCCTGTATCTCGGCGTTCCGATCGTCATGCGTGTGCCGCAGGAAAAGGCGCTGACCTTCACCCTCGCGGTGATTGGCGTGGCGATCGTGGTGCAGATCGCGGTGCGGCTGTTGACAGGGATCTTTCTCTAGCGGCCTGCCTGTCCGCTCCGTTCGCGGGAATTCCAGCGAACGGGGCGGCTAGGACACTGGTGGCCATTGGCCCTCGGGGCGGAACCGAGAGGGGCTTTGGTCGTCTCGAATTCTGCGTACCAATGGCCAGGAGCGCCTCGCCCGCGGCACCGCCGCCGGCGACATTCTCGACCATGACGCCGATCGCGACACCGCCCGGCCGCGCGGGCGCCAGCATATCCAGCGCGCCCATCGGCCCGCCGGCCACCGCGGCGCGGACCACCGCCGCATCGGCATCGCCGGCCACGGCACGGTCGGGGTTGGCGATGCGGGCCGTGGCATTCACCACGCCACGCGGGCGGAGGTCGTCCATCTCCGCCTCGGGCGTCACATTGTTCACCGGCACGACCACGCCCATCAGCGGACGATGGGCGAGGCTGGCGCGGGGCCGGTCGGCCCCCTACGGCTCACCGCCCCTCGATCTGTGCGGTGTCGTCCGGCCAGAGGGTGCGGGAAAGGATGCCGGCGACCACGGCACCGACGATCGGCGCCACCCAGAACAGCCAGAGCTGCTGCAGCGCCCAGCCACCGACGAACAGAGCCGGACCGGTGCTGCGCGCCGGATTCACCGAGGTCTGGGTGACCGGGATGCTGATCAGGTGGATCAGCGTCAGCGCCAGCCCGATGGCGATCGGCGCGAAGCCCGCCGGCGCCTTGCCATGGGTCGAACCGAGGATGATCAGCAGGAAGAAGAAGGTCATCACCACTTCGCAGACGAGGCCTGACTGCAGCGAGAACTTGCCGAGGGAGTGGTCGCCATACCCGTTTGCCGCGAAGCCCCCGAGCTCGAAGCCTGGCTTGCCGCTGGCGATGACATAGAGGATGCCCGCCGCGGCAATGGCGCCGAGGACCTGCACGATGATGTAGGGCACCGCCTCTCCGGCCGGGAAGCGCCCGCCCGCCACAAGGCCGATCGTGACGGCCGGGTTGAGGTGGCATCCCGACACATGGCCGATGGCATACGCCATGGTCAGCACCGTCAGGCCGAATGCGAAGGAAATGCCAAGCAGACCGATACCGTAATCCGGAAAGGCCCCCGCCAGCACCGCCGACCCGCACCCGCCAAGTACCAGCCACAGCGTGCCGAGGAACTCGGCTGTCAGTTTACGTGACATGCGATCCACTCCCTCTTGTTTTCGGTTCGCAAGTGATACGGTAACCGACACGGACGGGCGGGCAAGCCATGGCTTCGTTATCGTGCGGTTATCCGCCCATCGGGACGGGCAGCAGCACCGCCGCCGGCCGCAATGACCTCGGCCACAGCCTCCTCGATCAGCACGCCGCCGTCATAGGGGTCGAGCGCGCGGTCGCGGAACATGACGTAGCCATCGCCGCCACGGCGCATGAAGTCGTTGGTGGCGACGCGATAGACCCGGCCGGGATCGAGCGGCATGAAGGCGCCACCCTGCGCGACGTCGACCGAACGCACCCGGCTGCCCGCCGGCGCCGCCGGGTCCCAGACGAAGCGGATGCCGGCGACCTGCGGGAAGCGCCCCGCCGTGCCGGCCCCCTGCGACAGGCCGTGCTCCAGTGCCGCCACCAGGTCCGCCCCGCGCAGCCCCATGGTGGCGACGGTGTTGCCGAAGGGCAGCGTGGTCAGCACGTCGCCATAGGTCACCTGCCCGCCCGGCAGCCCGGCGCGCAGGCCGCCGCCATTGGTGATGGCAATCTCGGCCCCGGTCGCCCGGGCGAGCATCGCCTCGGCGACCAGATTGCCCAGCGCGCATTCACCCCGCCGGCAGTCAGCATTGCCCATTGCCGCCGGCAGCATGCCAACCGGGCGACGGCGCGTCTCGGCCAGCGGCCGGGCCAGTTCCGTGACCATGGCAGCGACTCGGGCATCCTCGGGGAAGGCGGCGCCGATCGGCGCGCAGGCGCCGCCGAAGGCGGCAATCCGCCCATCCGCCGCGACATCGAGGTCGAGCATGCCGAGGAACCGCCCATAGGCGCCGGTCTGCACAATGCGCACCTGGCGGTCCGGCCCGTCCACCAGCACGGGGACGGGCCCGTCCGCATCGGGTTCATTGGCCAGCAGCGTGTGCGTATGTCCCCCGACGATGATGTCGAGCCCGGCCACCTCGGCCGCCATGCGCCGGTCCACGCCGTAGCCGAGATGCGACAACAGCACGATGGTCGCCGGGCCGGTCGCGCGGATCTCGGCGATGGCACGCGTCGCCGCCTCGGCCGGGTCGGTGAAGCGCAGCCTATGGCCCGGCGAGGAGAGCAGCGGCGTCTCGGGCGTCGTCACGCCGATGAAGGCGATGCGCGCACCGCCGCGCCGCGTCTCCCACCAGGGCTGCGTCCAGCCGTCGAGCAGCGGTTCGGCGCGCGTGTCGATATTGGCCGCGAGGATCGGGAAATTCGCGTCCTTGATGAAGGTCGCGAGGTTCTCCGGCCCGTTGTCGAATTCGTGGTTGCCGAGCGTCATCGCCTCGCAGCCCCAGGCCTTCATCACCGCGAGTTCGGCGGCGCCGCGATACTGCGTGTAGAACAGGCTGCCCATGAATTCGTCGCCGGCATCGACTGCGACGACGCCGCGCCCCGCCGTCGCCGCCTGGGCCTTGGCCATGCCGATCGCCCCGGCGAGCCGCGCCGAGCCGCCGAGGCATGGTTCATCGGCCCGGCACGCCGCGCCGGTGGCGCGGACCACCGGCTCATGCCGGCTGTGGAAGTCGTTCACATGCACGAGGCGCAGCCGATGGGCGGGCTGCGCCAGGCTGAGGCGCAGGGCCGGCGCCGACAATACGGCACCCAGCAGGAGACGGCGGGAAAGCATCATGGGCGGTGCCTCGTCGGAACCCGTGTGAGATGTCCGGCACCGGGCCTGTCCCCAGCCGTTCGGCGCCGGCCCGCAGCATGCGCAGAAGCCGGGGATGACAAAAAGCGTCTCGGTGCCGCACTGCCGCAATCCTGCCGCGGGAAGTGACGATTGTGCCTTGTCCCTTCGACCGGCCGGGTTCAAACCCGCCCGGTTCGATCCCTGTTGCAATCGAGGCCCTGACGCGATGCAGGTCTACCTGCCGATCGCCGAGATGAGTGTGGATGGCTTGCTGCTGCTGGGCATCGGCTTCGGCGTGGGCTGGCTTTCGGGTCTGTTTGGCGTCGGCGGCGGTTTCCTGCTGACGCCGATACTCATCCTCATCGGCATTCCATCCCCCGTCGCGGTTGCCTCGGGGGCGAACCAGACCATCGGCGCCTCGGTCTCCGGGCTGATGGCGCAGTGGCGGCGCGGCAATGTCGATGCGCGGATGGGCACGGTGCTGCTCGCCGGCGGCATCATCGGCTCGGGGCTCGGCGTGCAGCTTTTCGCCCTGTTGCGAAGGGCCGGGCAGGTCGACCTCGCCGTGGCCATCTTCTATGTCGTCATCCTGGGCACGGTGGGCGCGCTGATGGTGCGCGAGAGCGTGCGGGCGATCCTGCGCCGTCGCCGCACCGGCGTCGCCGCCGCCCGCGCGCATGAACACACCTGGCTGCATGGCCTGCCGTTCAAGATGCGCTTCCGCAAGTCGCGCCTGTACATCTCGGTGGTGCCGCCGCTGCTGGTGGGCATGGGCATCGGCGTACTCTCCGCCGTGATGGGCGTCGGCGGCGGCTTCATGCTGGTGCCGGCGATGATCTACCTGCTGGGCATGCCGACCTCGGTGGTGATCGGCACCTCGCTGTTCCAGGTGGTGTTCGTCTCGGCCAACGTCACGCTGCTGCAGGCGCTGCAGGTCGGCAGCGTGGACATCGTGCTGACCATGCTGCTCCTGGCCGGCGGCGTGGTGGGCGCGCAGTTCGGCGCCTCGATGGGGGCGAAGCTGCGTGGCGAGGAAACCCGCGCGCTGCTTGGCCTGCTGGTGCTCTCGGTGGCGCTGGGGCTGCTGTACGACCTGGTGCGCACGCCCGACAGTCTGTTCACCATCGGGCCCGTGCCATGATCCGCGCTGCGGCGCGCGGGCTGGCGCTGTTGCTCGTCCTCGCCGGTCCGGTCCTGGCGCAGGCGCCGGCCCCGGCAGCGACCCCGGCCGCGACCAATACGCCGCAGCTCACCGCGGATCTGGCGACCGACCGGGTCGAGATCACCACCGGCTTCACCGGTTCCTCCGTCATGGTGTTCGGCGCCACCGAACATCTGATCGGGCCGGAAACCGGGGAGGATGTCGTCGTCGTCGCCTGGGGCCCGCCGCAGGCCACGGTGGTGCGGCGCAAGATCAACGTGCTGGGTTTCTGGATCAACGGCCCCTCGGCGGTGTTCCCTGAAATACCCGGCTTCTACGCCATCGCCGCGACGCGGCCGGTCTGGGAGATCCTGCCCGAGGATGTGCGCCGCACCGCACGGCTCGGCCTCGAGGCGCTGTCGCTGCGCGCGGAAGGCAGCCAGTCGCCGGCGTTCCGCGCTGCCTTGCTCGACCTGAAGCAGCAGGACGGCCGCTGGCAGGAATATGCCGCCCCCGTGGCCGTGGCCGGCGGGCGGCTGTTCAGCGCCCGCGTCTCCTTCCCCGACACGGTGCAGACCGGCCCCTATCGCATCGAGGTGATGCTGGTGCGTGAGCGGCGCATTATCGCCCGGCAGGAGCTGTTTCTTCATGTCGACCGGGTCGGTTCCGCCGCCTCGATCGCCACTGTCGCGCGCAGCACGCCGCTGCTCTACGGTGTGGCCTGCATCCTGCTCGCCGCCCTGGCCGGGTGGCTCGGCAGCGTCATGTTCCGCCGAAACTGAGGTTCGCGATGCCCGGAAGCGAGGAAGCCGCCGCCGCCACCACCGCCGCCAAGCGGGACCGCATCTTCCTGGTGGTGGTGGATGACAGCCCGGAGCGGGCGATCGCCCTGCGCTATGCCTGCCTACGCGCCCGCAAGGGTGGCGGCCGGGTCGCGCTGCTGCGGGTGGTCGAACCTGTGGGCCTGGTCGAATGGGCCGGCGTCGGCGTGATGATGCAGGAGGAACGGCGGGAGGAGGCGGAGCGCATGCTCTCGGGCCTCGCCGCCGAGGTGAACGAGATCACCGGCGGCTTCCCCATCCTGATCATCCGCGAAGGCGAGGCGCGGGACGAACTGCTGAAGCTGCTCGAAGAAGACCCGCGCATCTCCATCCTGGTGTTGGCCATGGCGCGGGATGGCGGCGGGCCGGGGCCGCTGATTACGGCGCTGACCGGGCGCTACGCCAGCCGGCTGACGGTGCCGATGACGCTGGTGCCCGGCACGCTGGACGAGAAGGAACTCGAGCGGATCACGTAGTTTAGTCGTCCCTCAGACGGCGGGCGCCGGCCATCCGGCCGGCTTGCCTTCGCGCCATGCACTGCCGCTCGGGCGGCGGCGGATAGTCTAGGAGCGGTTGCGCTTTGCGCTCCTGGGCCGGGGCATGCGCCTCGGTCTGTTTTTTGTTCGTCAGGTGGCAGGCGGCTATTGGCCGCCCGATCTTCTACACCGGGCCATCATCCGTCGCGCCAAGGCCCCGGTTGCACACATCGCCATTCCGGACCACATAGGTCGGGTATCGACGCCCAATTCCGGAACCTCGCCATGTTCATCGAGACCGAAGCGACCCCCAACCCCGCCACGCTGAAGTTCCTGCCCGGGCGCGATGTCCTCGGCAGCCGCGGCACGGCGGACTTCACCGCGCCCGCCGACGCCGCCGGCCGTTCCCCCCTCGCCGAGCGCGTTTTCCTGGTGGGTGATGTCGCCCGCGTCTTCCTCGGCGCCGACTTCGTCACCGTGACCAAGACCGACGAAGCCGACTGGACCATGCTCCGCCCGCGCATCCTCGGCGCGGTGATGGAACACTTCCTCTCCGGCATGCCCGTGATGGAGGAAGGCGAGGCCGATGGCGAGCATGGGGAGGATTTCGACCCCGTGGACCAGGAAATCGTCGCCCAGATCAAGGAACTGCTCGACACCCGCGTCCGCCCGGCGGTCGCTGGCGATGGCGGCGACATCGTCTTCCGCGGCTTCCGCGAGGGTGTGGTGCGGCTGCGCATGCAGGGCGCCTGCTCGGGCTGCCCCTCCTCGCGCGCCACCCTCAAGCACGGTGTCGAGAACATGCTGCGCCACTACGTCCCGGAAGTGGTCGCGGTGGAGCAGGTCGAGGCCTGATCCATGGCTTGGCCGCGGCAGGCGGCCAGGCCATGAGGCCTTATCTGCCCTCAGACGGCGGGCGCCGGCCATCCGGCCGGCTTGCGCTCGCGCCCTGCATGGGCCCGCTGAGGCCAACGGGCGGTCTGGGCACGGTCGCGCTGTGCGCTCGCGGCCCAATGCCCGCATTGGTCCGAAGCAGTCAGATGCCGGGCCTGGCCCATCCGGGCCACGTGGTTTTCGCGCCCTGTACTGGCGCGTTGATGCCAACGGGCGGCCCGGCGCAGGGCATCGGACCGGCCTGTCTCAGTCCCTCATTCGCATCGCTGATCACCGCCATTGGCCGCGCGCCATGGCAGGGTTGCGACCTTCGGTCGTATGCGGTGCCATAGACATCTCCCGACCCAGGACATCCCCATGGCTCATGAAACCATCGACGCCGCCGCCCTCGACCAGCTCTTTCGCGAGGCGCGCACGCAGAACAAGTGGCAGGACACCCCGGTGCCCGACGCCAAGCTGCACGAGCTCTACGAGCTGCTGAAGCTGGCCCCCACCAGCGCCAATGCCTCGCCCGGCCGCTTCGTCTTCGTGCGCACGCCGGAAGGCAAGGCGAAGCTCAAGGAAGCGCTCTCGGCCGGCAATATGGAAAAGACCATGAACGCGCCGGTCACCGTGATCGTCGCCTATGACCTCGACTTCTACGACAAGCTCCCGGTGCTCTTCCCGCACGCCCCGGACGCCAAGAACTGGTTCACTTCGAGCCCGTCCTTCGCCGAGCAGACCGCCTTCCGCAACGGCTCGCTGCAGGGCGCCTATCTGATCCTGGCGGCCCGCGCGGTCGGCCTCGATGCCGGCCCGATGAGCGGCTTTAACAACGCCAAGGTGGATGAGCTGTTCTTCGCCGGCACGCGCTGGAAGTCGAACTTCCTGGTCAATCTCGGCTATGGCGATCCGGAAGGCCTGTTCCCGCGCAACCCGCGCCTCGACTTCGACGAGGCCGCTCGTTTCGAGTAAATCGCGCCGGGCCGGCCGCCCTGGCCGGCCCGAAATGCTTCAGGTCTCGTTCGGCGCCACGCTTGAACTTGGCGCCGCCAAGGCCGATCCTTGACCGGACCGATTTCACGGCAGGGACGACCCGCATGTCTCGACGTCTTCTGACCACCGCCGCCGCGCTGATCGCGCTGGTCGCGGCTCCTGGCCTGGCCTCCGCCCAAAAGGGCGCCGCCGACAGCCGACCCGCCGTCATGCCCTTCGGCGCGGTCGGTGCGGAGGGCGCGGCCGCGATCGGCGCCGGGTTGCGACTTTTCCCCACCCCGGGGGCGACCGCCATCGCCCCACCGGCCCCCACCGCGGCCGCCGTCCCGGCACCCTCGATCGCGGCGCCCAGACCGCCGGCCGTCGTGAAACCCGCAGGCGCGACCGGTCCGACCCTGCCCGGCGGGAAGCCAGCGGCCCTGCCGCCGACCGGTGGCGCCGCCGCCGCCCCGGCGGCCAGCCCGACCGCCTTCACCATCGACCCGGCCATCACCGCCCGCGTGCGCGAACAGGCGCTGGCCGCCGCCCTGCCCACCAGCCCCAACCCGGACGCGCTCCGCACCGCCATCGCCTCGGGCGGGCCCTGGCAGGAATTCGACCGGCTGCTCCGCCAGCACAACTACGACCCGCACGACCTCGCCGACGTGGTCGCCGCCTTCTACCTGATCGCCTGGGAGGTCGCGACCGGCGGCGACGCCCTGGCGCAGCCGGCCGGCATCGCCGCGGTGCGCGGCCAAGCGCGCGCCATGCTCGCCGCCAACCCGGCCATGACCCGCATGACCGCCGCCGAACGCCAGGCCACGGCGGAGACACTCGCCTTCCACGCCATGGCGATCGCCGCCCGCCACCAGGACCTGCGCAACGCCGGCGCCGGCCCGCAGATCATCGCCTACCGGGCCGAAGTCGCCAACGCGGTCGCGCAGTGGCAAGGGATCGACCTGCGGCGCTTCGCCCTGACCCAGACCGGGTTCCAGGAACGGTAGAACGCCTCCGCGTACCGTCCGGAGGGGAGAGGCCCGTCCAAACTTTGCCAAGATCGGGAGCGGTTCGACCGAGGGTCGAATCGCTCCCGTCCGTTTGAGCAGGCACCTGCATCCGCCCGCGTGATGGCGCCCAACGGCGCGTGAGCGCCCCATGGACAACGCTTTCTCGTCCTCCGCGCGCAACCTTTCCGATGTCATGGCGTTGAACCTGCGACCGACCAACCGGAGCAGGAAGCATCCCGGATCGGCGCACCGGCGCACTTTGGGCCAAAAACCATGCCCATGACCCGCCTTGCGCAAGTCAAAACAAGTAATTCCCGCTCATTCCAGGGGTCATCGAATGACCCTATTCGCCTTGTTTTCTTCGATTATCCAACCAAAAGAGGAGCACATCATGCGTTTCACCGGGATTCGCCTTGCTATCCTCAGCCTGGGTTTGGCTTCAACGCCGGTTCTGGCGCAGGTGCAGACCACGCCGCTGCCCGGCTCCCCCGTCTACACGTCGCCCACGGTGCCGCCGACAGGCTCAGCAGCGCAGGTGACGCCGGCGCCGGGCGTCGGCGTTGCGCCCGGCACCCCGTACAGCCCCACCGTCTCGACGGCGCCGGCCTTCGTGCCGCCCACGGCGCCCACCGGCTCCGCTTCCGTCATCCACAACGCCCCCGGCGTGGGTGAGGCGCTCCAGATCAATCCGGCACCCACGCCGGTGGCGCCCGCCTATGCCGGGCCGGTGGTGGCCTCGCCGCCGATCCGGGGCGCCGCTCCGAATCCGGCCCTGCCCCTGCAGGGCGAGGTTCTGAATGGCGGTGACCGTACCTCGGTGGTGGCGGATGCGGTGGCGCCTTCGGGTTCTCCGTCCGCGCTGCTCGGCCAGGCCGAACAGGCCGCGCGCCAGGGTAAACTGGCGCTCGCCAGCGAGTTGGTGGAACGGGCGGAAAGCCTGCTGCTGACCCGCTCCACCATCGCGGGGACGGAAACGGTTCCGGTCCGTGACGGTGCCGTGGCCCGGATGGCCCAGGCCCGGGTCGCCCTGGGCCGGAGCGACGTCAACACCGCCACGGCGTTGATGGCCGAGGCGGCCAGCATGGCCCGCGGCATGTGACGGCGCGCCGCGACGGGCGCCTCCCCCCGGGCACTCTCGCGGCCCCGCCATGGCGGCCTGCGGCGCTCCCCCTGCCGCAGGCCGCCATGCGCCTCCGTCAACGGAGGCCCTCGGCTTTTTTCCTCGCTTTCCTGCGGCAGCCCCCCTATCTGTGCACTGCACAATCCGCCTGACGGAAGCCCGCGCCACCCACCTCAGACCGGGGTTGGGGCGCGTTTTGCCGTGTGGCGACCGACACAGGAGGCCGCGATGAGCGCTGCCCATATCCGCAACGTGGCCATCATCGCCCACGTCGACCACGGCAAGACCACGCTCGTGGACCAGCTTCTCAAGCAGGCTGGCGCCTTCCGCGCCAACCAGCACGTGGCCGAGCGCGCGCTCGACCGCAATGACCTCGAGCGCGAGCGCGGGATCACCATCCTCGCCAAGTCGACCGCGGTCGAATGGAAGGGCGTCAAGATCAATATCGTGGACACGCCTGGCCACGCCGATTTCGGCGGTGAGGTCGAGCGCATCCTGTCCATGGTGGATGGCGCCATCGTGCTGTGCGACGCGGCTGAAGGCCCGCTGCCGCAGACCAAGTTCGTGCTGACCAAGGCGCTGGCACGCGGCATCAAGCCGATCGTCGTCATCAACAAGGTCGACCGCCAGGACGCCCGTGCGCATGAAGTGCATGACGAGGTGTTCGACCTGTTCGCCGCGCTCGGCGCGACCGACGAACAGCTCGACTTCCACACCCTCTTCGCCTCGGGCCGTCAGGGCTGGGCCGATGATTCGATGGAAGGTCCGCGCAAGGACCTCTCGGCGATGTTCGACCTGATCCTGTCGCATGTCCCCGCGCCGGTCGTCGATTTCGACGCCCCCTTCGCGATGAACGCGGCGATCCTCGAAGCCGACAACTTCCTCGGCCGCATCCTGACCGGCCGCGTGGCGCAGGGCGTCGCCAGGCTGAACATGCCGGTGCGCGTGCTGCGCCAGGACGGCACGGTGGTTGAATCCGGCCGCCTGACCAAGCTGATGACCTTCTCGGGCCTCGATCGCGTGCCGGTCGAGGAGGTGCGCGCGGGCGACATCATCGCCATCGCCGGCCTGTCCGAGGCGACCATCCCGGACACCATCGCTTCCCCGGAAGTGACCGAGCCGCTGCATGCGATCCCGGTCGACCCGCCGACGCTGGCGATGACCTTCCGCATCAATGACGGCCCGCTCGGCGGCCGCGAGGGCAAGAAGGTGACGTCGCGCCAGATCCGCGACCGCCTGATGAAGGAAACCGAGGGCAACGTCGCCATCAAGGTGAAGGTGTCCGAGGAAGTCGATGCCTTCGAGGTGGCCGGCCGCGGTGAACTCCAGCTCGGCGTGCTGATCGAGCAGATGCGCCGCGAGGGCTTCGAGCTCACCATCGGTCGTCCGCGCGTGCTGACGCGCGACAACCCCGAGACGGGCGAGAAGGAAGAGCCCTTCGAGGAATGCCTGATCGACGTGGACGAGACCTATTCGGGCGTCGTCGTCGAAAAGATGTCGATCCGCAAGGGCATGATGCAGGATATGCGGCCCTCGGGTGGCGGCAAGGTGCGCCTGACCTTCCACATCCCCTCGCGCGGGCTGATCGGCTACCACGGCGAATTCCTGACCGACACGCGCGGCACCGGGATCATGAACCGGCTGTTCCTCGGCTATCAGCCCTGGGCCGGCGTGATCGAGGGTCGCCGCAACGGCTCGCTGATCTCCAATTCCGATGGCGAGGCGATCCAGTACGCGCTGTTCTACCTGCAGGAACGCGGCACGCTGTTCGTGAACCCGGGCGACAAGGTCTATGTCGGCCTGATCCTCGGCGAGAATTCGCGCGACAACGACCTCGACGTGAATCCGATCAAGGAAAAGAAGCTCACCAACATCCGTGCCGCCGGCAAGGATGAGGCGCTGCTGCTGATCCCGCCCCGGCGCATGAGCCTCGAACAGGCGATCGCCTACATCGAGGATGATGAACTCGTGGAGGTCACGCCGTCGGCCGTTCGCCTGCGCAAGCGGTATCTCGACCCGCATGAGCGCAAGAAGCACGCGCGCCGGTCGGAATCCGAAGCGGCGTGATGCACTGGGCGGGGGGCTTGCCTCCCGCCCTTTTCTGTTGCCCCGGATGCGCGGGGCCAGGCGCTTCGGTGACCCTGGCCGGCAGCATCCGCCCCGTGATCAGGCTATGAAGACTGAATCCGGGTCGGTCACGCCCTGCAGCACGACCGCGCCCTGCAGGAACAGCGCATCGCCGCCGCCGCTGGCGTCGTAGACCAGCAGCAGGTCATCACCGGTGCCGTCCACCTCGAAGCGGCCATTCATGAATTGGTCGCCGCGGATGAAGGCATATTCGCCATCCGCCAGGTCGAGGCGTGTTGCGCCCAGGCCGGGGCCGTTGATCTCGACGGGCCCGCTCGCTTCATGGTGAGCGCCGATCCGCAGACGTTCACCGGCCGTGTAGTCGGTGATCTCGTCCATGACGCCGACGATGATGTCGCCCTGGCTCACCACCCCGATGCCGGGGCCGGGTCCCGGCCCGGGCAGCACATACGGTTCGCCATGCAGGTCATTGACCACCCGCAGGTCGCTGCGGTTGTTCAGCGTGAAGAGGTCGAAGCCATGGCCACCGGTCAGGACATTGCCCTCGCCGACCTGCCCGAGGCGCCCGAAACTGACGCTGGTCAGGGCATCGACGCCATTGCCGCCATCCATCCGGTTGCCCTCGCCGACGGCCACCAGGATGTCCACGCCATTGCCGCCAAACAGCCGGTTGCCGTCCCCGATCACCCGGAGGACGTCCTTGCCGTTGCCGCCATCGAGGATGTTGTGGTCACCAAAGGCCACCAGCACATCCTTGCCATTGCCCCCCAACAGGGCGTTGGCGTTGCCAAAGACGCGAATCTCGTCATCGCCGTTGCCGCCATATATCTGGCTGCCACCATGGAAGCCCGGTTCGTCACGGGAATCGAATACGTCGTCGCGGTTGGTCAGCACGAAGCGCGCCATGGTTCCACTCCTCCCTGTATTTCGTGGCCGAGCACGGGGGCGCCCGGCCCTGGGCACTGTCGGATACGCTCTCATCCGCCCGGACGAAGCAGCCTGCGCGGCGGGCGGTGGCAAGCGGATGCTATGCCCGTGAGCGGCATGCATCCACAGTCTTTAATATCGATAGCGGCATGATCCGGCGGATGGACGACACTTTCTCTCGCCTGGCGATACGCCCCTGTGCTACGTGCATATTGCCATGTCCGCCTTCATCCTCGACACCCTCGCCCCCGACCTGATCGCCGCCGTACGTGCCGGGCTGCCGGTCACGGCTGTCGATGACGCGCTGGCCTCCGGCCGCGTCACCGCCGCCGAGCTCGACCGCCTAGCCATCCCGCGCAAGACGCTCGCGCATCGCCGCGCCAAGGGGCGGCTGACGCCCGACCAGTCCGACCGCCTGCTGCGTGTCCTGCGTATCGTCACCGAGGCCGAGACCGCCTTCGCCGACCGTGTCCGCGCCGGGATCTGGCTGCGCCGTCCGACCACGACGCTGGGTGGTGAGGCCCCGCTCGACCTGCTCGATACCGAGATCGGCGCCCGCCAAGTGGAGACTCTGCTCGGCCGCATCGCCCACGGGATCGCCGCCTGATCACCGCTTGGCGGCTGTGCCGGGGTCCCTTCGCGGATCTGTCGGGAGAGGGCGCGCGCCGCTTCGGCGGCCGCTGGAACAGCCCCGGCCGGGGCATGGTCTATGCCGCCGACCATCCGGCGCTGGCAGTGCTGGAAGTGCGAGTCCATCTGGACTTGCCGCCCGAGCTGCTGCCGGCCGATTACGTGCTGATGCGCCTGGCCTTGCCGGAGGACGCGCACACATTGCCCACCCTGCCCGAGGACCCACGCGCCGCCGGCGACGCCTGGTTGGCCGGAGCGCCATGCCCGGTGCTGCGGGTGCCTTCGGTGTTGGTTCCTGCCGCGGCGAACCTGTTGCTCAATCCGGCGCATCCCGGCGCGGCCGCAGCGCGGATCGAGGCGATCGACCCGTTTGCCTTCGACCCCCGGCTGTGGCTTGGCGCCCGGTAAGGCGCCGGCATTCGGGCCGGCGCCACCGTTCTGACACGGAGCTTCAGAACGTCACCCGGTCCGGCGGCGCCACCGAGCCGGGTGGGCGGGCGCCGCTGCGGATCATGCATTGTTCATAGAGCTGCGGCAGCAGCACCAGAAGCCGCTGGCGCTGTTCCTCGTCATTCGCCGCATTGCCCCCGGCTTCCTGGCCGAGGCGCCGGTATTCGGGGCTGTTGGCCGCCTCGCGCCGGCAGGCGGCCGCGGCGGGGCCGGGATCCTGCGGCACATTGGCCCAGACTCCGCCACCGCAGCCGGTCGTGGCCAAGGCCAGCAGGCCGAGCAAAGGCCAAGCGATATGACGATTCGTCATGGGGGTCTCCTCGATTCCCGGCGCCGTCATGGGGCCACGCTCGCATCTTGTCACGACCGCGCTGAGAACATTCCGTTCGAGATGTGCGGCACCGGCCTGCCGAGCGGCACCAAGGCCGGCGCAGGATCGCCCACCCGCAGGATGGCATCAACGCCAGCGGCGAGGCGCGGCCCGCGCAAGTCGTTGAGATCGACATGTGGCGCGCCAGCGAACAGCAGCGAGGCGGGCAGCGCCACTGTCCGGCAGCCGGCAGTGGGGCTGCTAGTCAACATCGCGATGGTCAACCCAGGCGAAGAGCGCGGACAGCCGCAGCAGCATGGCGACAAGGTCTGGCAGCGGCAGCGTGCATCATCAATCACCGGCCGGGAGGACGGTGGTCGGCCCTTGCCGATGCGCGCGCACCCCTCCGGCGCCGTGTGCCTGCGCGGCCAGTCCGGGGCTCAGCCACCCATCGCAAGCCGACGACCGACTGCGGCCGGGTGGCAGCATGGACCAGGGGCGGACCGGCCGAACCAACACTACAGCGGCGGCGCCAGCACCTTGTCGCGGTAGTTGCAGAAGGCGCGGGCCACGCAGCGCCAGCATTCCGGCGCCCGCGCCTTGCAAATGTAGCGCCCATGCAGGATCAGCCAGTGATGCGCGTCGCGCAACAGGTCGGGCGGGCAACGCTTGACCAGCCGTTCCTCGACCTCGCGCGGCGTCTTGCCGGGGGCGAGGCCGCAGCGATTGCCCAGGCGGAAGATGTGCGTGTCCACCGCCATGGTGTTCTGCCCGAAGGCGATGTTGAGCACGACATTGGCCGTCTTGCGCCCGACGCCGGGCAGCGCCTCCAGCGCCTCCCGGTCACCCGGCACCTGGCCGCCATGTTTGTCCACCAGGTCGCGCGCCAGGGCGGCGACGTTCTTCGCCTTGCCCTGCCACAACCCGATGGTGCGGATATACGGCCCGATCCCCTCCGCCCCCAGCGCGGCCATCGCCGCCGGCGTGGGTGCCGCGGCGAACAGCGCCGGCGTGCAGCGGTTGACCGCCGCATCGGTGGTTTGCGCCGAGAGCACCACCGCGACCAGCAGGGTGAAAGTGTCGTGGTACAGCAGCTCACTCTGCGGCGCCGGGTTGGTGGTGGCGAGCGCCCGGATGAACGCCTCCGCCTGGGCGGCCGGCATCAGTCGCGCCGCGCGGCGTGGCGCGGCGACGGTGCCGTGGTCGGGGCGTTTCGGGCGGGCGGGTTTCGCGGGCATGGCTGGTACTGGCCCGATCCTGGCCTATCTTCACCTGACATGGCACCCCCTGCCGAACCCGTGCTGTTCCAGGCCGTCTGCACCCCGCCGCGCTCCTTCTCGCCGCGCGGCTTCCGGGTGCTGGCCGGGCTGCTGGGGCTGTTCACCGCCATGCAGGCGACGATGTTCCTCATCATCGGCGCCTGGCCGATCCTGCCCTTCCTGGGGGTGGAGGTCGGCTTCGCCGTGGCCCTGGTCGCGATCCATGCCCGCGGCGCGGCGCGCATGGTGGAAGTGGTGATGCTGACGCCCGAAAGGCTGGTGATCTCCCGCACCGACGCGCGCGGCCGGCACGAGGAAGTGGTGCTCGACCCCTATTGGGCGCGCACGGTCTACCGGCCCGACCCGGCGCATGCCGGGGTGCTGCGCCTCGAAAGCCGCGGGCGCAGCGCCGAGGTCGGCCGGCACCTTGGGGCGGCGGAGAAGGCATCGCTGCACGACGCCCTGGCGGGCGCGCTGGCCCGCGCGAGGCGGCCGGATTTCGACAACCCGCAGCTGCGATGAACGGCGCCGGCGGGAAGTGACGCCTTCATGCCACGGCCCGGCGACGCCGTTCCGTGACGTGGGCATCGGCGCCGTCGCGCGTCAGAAGGTCGTGCGCCGCACCGGCTCCACGCCCCCACGAATCGCGCCACGGCGGTTCATGCAGGCGCGCCACAGCCGCGGCAGCAGCACCAGCAGTTCCTGACGCACCTGTTCGTCATAGCCGAGATTGCCGGAGGTGGCGGTCGCGGCGACGCGCTTCGCCTCGGGGTCGTTCTCGGCTTCCACCCGGCAGGCCTGGCCATCGGGCGTGTTGTTCACCGGCACATTGGCCCAGACGCCGCCCTGCTGGCAGGCACCCAGCCCGAGCATCGCCACAACCAGCGCGACGGCGGCCCGATCCGGCATCACGACGCGAGCCAATCCTCGATCAGTCGCCGGGCGATGGAATCGGCACGCGGCAAGGAGAAGCCGAGGGTCTGGTGATTGCGGATCTGATCCTTGGAGAACCATCGCGCGTCCTTCAATTCCTCCGGCTGGATATGGATCTCCTCGCTCAGTCCCTCGGCATGGAAGCCGAGCATGATGGAGGATGGGAAGGGCCAGGGCTGCGAGGAATGATAGAGCACGCGGCCGACATCGATGCCGGCTTCCTCCTTCACTTCGCGCCGCACCGCTTCCTCTAGGCTTTCGCCCGGTTCGACGAAGCCGGCGAGCGTCGAATACATCGTCACATTCGGGAAGCGGTGGGAATGGCCGAGCAGGCAGGAATCCCCGCGGATCACCAGCATGATCACGGCCGGGTCGGTGCGCGGGAAATGCTGCGCCCCGCAGCCCTGGCAGACCATGACATTGCCGGCGCTGCGCGGTTCGCAGCGGCTGCCGCAGATGCCGCAGAAGCGGTGCTTGGTGCGCCAATGCATCATGCCGCGGGCGTGGGCGAGCACGCTTGCCTCGCCCGGCGGCAGCAGCCCGGCGACCTGTCGCAGGTCGGTGAACGCGCCCATCCCATCGGGCAGCAGCGGCAGCGGGTCGTCGGCGTGGGAACAATCCACCGCGAAGACCGGCCGCCCTTCCCACAGGCCGAGGAACGCCCAGGGACCATCGGCCATGCGCACCGCCTCGGCCGCGCCGCCGGTCAGCAGCACGGCTTCGGGGTGACCGTCGGCGACCCCCTTCATCAGGCTGCGCGCCCGCCATACGGGGGCGAACAGCGTGTCCGGATGGGTCAGCGCGGCGGCAACGAAGTCGGCATCGTCGCGCTTCTCACCGGCGCGGTCGAGCGGGCTGCCAGTATAGGCATTGGGGCGGCTGGCGGGAATGGAGAGCATGCGGCCCGACCCTGCCACGCGGCCCGCCGCCCGTCCATCCGCCAGCGGCCCTTGATCTTGGCCGGTGGGATCGAGAGGGGCATCGCGCCTCTCGCGTTCTCCCCACCAAAGGCCCGGATCAGTTTGCGTTCGACTGCGCTCAGGCAAATCGCTCTGACCTTGTGTTTGATCGAGCATCGTCGCGCGCCTGACTGATTCGAGTCAGGCGGGATCTGCTCCAAGGGCCCTTGGAAGTCTCGACTTGGTGCTCTGCGCCGCCGTCAGCAGCTATACTGATACCCGCCCTTGCGCACGAAGCGCGCGCCGCGGCCACAGCACGCGTTCCACGCCCGATGCCAAAAGGTGGCATTCCAAAGGGCACTGCACCTTGGCGGGGTGGCTTGGAGGGGCGGCGCCCCTCCAACCGTGCCTTTCTCCGACCATCAAACAGGGCCGTTGGGGTCAGTGGCGGCGGTCGCCGTGGCGGTCGGGCGCCCAGCCGGCCCAGGGCAGGCCGTCGAGCAGGCCGCCCGGCATCCCGCCGCGCTTGCCGCGACGCCAGCGTTCGAGCGCCGCGAGATCCTCGACGGCGGAGAGCATCCCCTCGCCGAAGCCGGCACCGACCGCCATGGTGCCGCCATCGAGCAGCGACGCCGTGAGTTGTTCGGCGAAGCGCCGGCCATGGACGATGTCATGCAGCATCACCAGGATGCCGGCGACCTGCTGTTCCGGGCGCGGGGGCGCGGACCGGTCGGCGCCCATGGCGAGGCCGAAATAGTAGCCGAGCGCATGGTCGGACCGCATGGCCGCGCGGGCCTCGGCCGCCGGCAGGCCCAGGGCGCGGACCACGCCGCGCGCCACCAGCAGCTGATGCAGCAGGGCCAGGCTGGCGCCGATGCGCCCGGCCATCACCGTCGTCGCGGGGTGGCGGAACAGCGCCAGCGCTTCGGCATGCATCGCCGCGAGGTCGTCCTCGGGCATGGTCAGCCAGTCCTCGTCCTCGGGCGTCGGGGCGGGGCCATTCGGCGCCTCGGGCGCGACGGCGAATGCATTTTGCATCACTCGGGAATCCATCCGGGACTAGGCGCCATGCCGATCCGCAGCCGGAAGAAAGCCCAGAACGATCACGAAGCGTGAGGCCGGATCCTGCATGTTGCGATTCGGCGTCGTGCATAATGCCGTGCGGTCACGGCTGGAGCGCTTTCCCGCCCGACGGCACCGGCCCGCACCGCCCCGCCTGCCGCGGCGGCAGCATCCTGCATGGGCCGGTGCCAGATCGGCCGGGCAGCGCCCTACTGCGCCGAAAGGCGCGGCCAGTTCTCATTCGCGCGCGCGATGCGCCCCGGAATATCTTCCGCCCAGCGCCGCCCCACCGAGAGGTCGTAATTCAGGTAGAGCCGGCCATCGACGATCCGCCAGGCATTGGGGTCGATCGGCGCGGTGTAGCCCTCGCTGACCGCGAAGGCGCAGAAGCCGCCATAGGCCGGGGCGTAGCGCTCTGGGTCGGCGGCGAACAGGTCGCGATGGGCGGCGGAGGCGAACAGCCAGGTCGCGCCCTGCCATTGATGGGCGAATTCGGCGCGCCCGGCGGTCGGGCGCCCATCGGTGAAATAGGCGACGACATCCGTCCCGCGCACGGCGACGCCGTTCTCGGCATTCACCGGCGCGGCGCGCGCGCCTTCGGGCAGCAGCAGCGTGCCGAGCGGCACCGCGATGGTCGCGCCAGGAATGATCCAGAGCATCGAGCGACGGGAAAAGGCCATGGTCGGGTCTCCTTCCACCAGCCATTCGCCCTCTTTGCCGCGACGGTTACGCCCCCCATTGGCGCAGAGGCCCTTCGGCATGATATGGTGCCCTCGGAAGGTCGGCGGCGGACGGGCTCCCCGCCAACCCGGTCAGGTCCGGAAGGAAGCAGCCGTAACGGGTTCTCGCCCGGGTCGTTTAGCCGGCCTTCCACCCTTCACGTCACTTCGGCCCGGCGCGGCCGTGCCGCACCAGGGAAAGCATGGCATCCGACCTCCTCGGCTCCCCATCGGCACCGGATGACGACGCCGCGGAGGGTCTGCCCGAGCCGCCGGCCCCGGAGGGTCCCGGCCTGTTCGGCGAGCCGGCACCCGTCCCGCGCCCCGCACCAGCGCCGCCCGCTGCGGCTGCCACCGGCCCCTATCGCGTGCTGGCGCGCAAATACCGCCCGACCACTTTCGACGATTTGATCGGCCAGGAAGCCCTGGTGCGCACGCTGCGCAGCGCCTTCGCCCAGGGGCGGGTGCATCACGCCTTCCTGCTGACCGGCGTGCGCGGCGTCGGCAAGACCACCACCGCGCGCATCATCGCCCGCGCGCTGAATTGCGTGGGCGTCGACGGCACCGGCGGGCCGACCGCCGAACCCTGCGGGGTCTGTGCCGAATGCCGCGCGATCCTCGCCGACCGTCACCCGGATGTGACGGAGATGGACGCGGCGTCCAACAACAGCGTCGACGATGTGCGCGAACTGCGCGAGGCGCTGCGCTTCCGCCCGGCCCAGGCGCGGCAGAAGGTGTTCATCCTCGACGAGTGCCACATGCTCTCGGGCGCGGCCTTCAATGCGCTGTTGAAGACGCTGGAGGAGCCGCCGCCCTCGGTCACCTTCATCCTGGCGACGACCGAGCTCCGCAAGGTGCCGGTGACCATCCGCAGCCGCTGCCAGACCTTCTCGCTGCGTCGCGTGCCGGTCGATGTGCTGCGCGACCATTTCGGGCGCATCGCCGGCAAGGAGGCCGTCGAGGTCGATCCCGAGGCGCTCGGCATGGTCGCCCGCGCGGCGGATGGTTCGGTGCGCGATGGGTTGTCGTTGCTCGACCAGGCGATTGGCCTCGCCGGCGGCGGGGCGGTGACCGGGGAGAGCGTGCGCGACATGCTCGGCCTGGCCGACCGCTTCATGGTGTTCGACCTGATGGAGGCGGTGATGGGCGGCGATGTCGCCGCGGCGCTAGCCATCCTCGACCGCACGCATGAGGTGGGCGCCGATCCGCTGGCGGTGTTGCAGGACCTCGCGGACCTGACCCACTTGCTGACGCGGTTCCGTGCCGCGCCGGCGCTGAAGGACGATGTGGCGCTGCCCGAGGCCGAGCGCACGCGCGGCTCGGCGCTGGCGCTGCGGCTGTCGGTGCCGACGCTGGCGCGGGCCTGGCAGATGCTGCTGAAGGGCATCGCCGAGGTGCAGCAGGAAGGCGTGGACCGGCGCGCGGCGGCCGAGATGGTGCTGATCCGCCTCGCCCATGTCGCCGACCTGCCGACGCCGGGCGAGATCGTGAAGCGGCTGACCGAGAATGCCGGTGGCGATGCGGCGCCGCGCCCGAGCCCCGGTGGCGGGTCGGGCGGGATGCGGGCGATGGGCGGTGGCGGTGCCGTCGCGGCGCTGGCACCCGTCGCTGCGCCCGCCCCGCCGCAGCCGCGCGAATGGCGCGAGGTGGTGGCGCTGGCCTCCGGCGTGAAGCCGTTGCTGCACGCGCATCTGCTGCATGACGTGCATCCGGTGCGGCTGGCGCCAGGGCGCGTCGAGATCCGCACGCGGCCTTCGGCGCCGCGCGACCTCGCCGCGCAGCTCACCGCGCTGCTGGCCGAGCGCACCGGGGCGCGCTGGACCGTTTCGATCACCAATGAGGAAGGCGAGGCGACCCTCGCCGAGCAGGGCCGCAGCGCCGAGAGCGACCGGCTGGAAGCGGCGCGCAACCATCCGCTGGTGCAGGCGATCCTCGCCACCTTTCCGGGGGCGACCATCGAGACGGTGCGCGATGCCGCCGCCGATGATTATGGGCTGGTGGCGACCCCGGCCGCCCGCACCGCCGAGCCCGACGACGACATGGACGGGCGCGACTTCGCCCCGCCCGAGGCCGAGACGGCCTGGTCCGACGACGACGACACTCCCCACGACGATTGAGATGAGGCACGCCCCCCGATGAAGAACCTCGGCAACATGCTGAAGCAGGCGCAGCAGATGCAGTCGCGCATGCAGGAAATGCAGGCGAAGCTGGAAGCGACCGAGGTCGAAGGCGCGGCCGGCGGCGGCATGGTCAAGGTGCGGCTCACCGGCAAGGGCGATCTGCGCCGCGTCACCATCGACCCCTCGCTGATGAACGCGAACGAGCGCGAGGTGCTGGAGGACCTGCTGGTCGCCGCGCATGCCGACGCCAAGCAGAAGGTGGAAGCCACCATGGCGGAGGAAATGCAGAAGGCGACAGCCGGGATGTCGCTGCCGCCGGGGATGAAGCTGCCGTTCTGATCGGGGATTGGAGGGGCGCCGCCCCTCCAAACCTCCCCGCCAAAGGCCTAAGGGCCTCTGGACACCTCGATTTGGCGCCGACATGGCAAGGGCGGGATGATAGCCAACGACCCCATCGAGCATCTGATCACCTTGTTGTCGCGGCTGCCCGGCCTCGGGCGGCGCAGCGCGCGGCGGGCCGTGCTCAGGATGCTGATGGACCCGCGGGACAAGATGCTGCCGCTGGCCGATGCGCTGCGCGCGGCGGCGGATGCCGTGCGACCCTGCGAGGTGTGCGGCAATCTCGATGCGGAATCACCCTGCCACATCTGCGCCGACCGCCATCGCGACCGGCGGCTGGTCTGCGTCGTCGAGGGCGTCGCCGATCTCTGGGCGTTGGAACGCGCGCATGCGCATCGGGGGACGTATCATGTGCTGGGCGGGTTGCTCTCGGCGCTGGGCGGCACCGGGCCGGAGGACCTGTCCATCACGCCGCTGCTGCGGCGGATTGAGACCGACGGCATCGAGGAGGTGATCCTCGCCCTGCCCGCCACCGTCGATGGCGCCACCACCAACCATTACCTGATCGACCGGCTGAAGCCGACCGGCTGCGTGGTGACGCGGCTGGCGCAG
This sequence comes from Neoroseomonas lacus, assembly GCF_014644535.1. GTDB lineage: Bacteria > Pseudomonadota > Alphaproteobacteria > Acetobacterales > Acetobacteraceae > Neoroseomonas > Neoroseomonas lacus. The sequence goes on along the minus strand of NZ_BMKW01000015.1, from coordinate 66,654 downwards.
GGCGTGCCGATCGGCGGGGCGCTCGACGTGCTGGATGACGGCACGCTGGCGGCGGCGTTCAAGGCGAGGCGGCCGTTGTGAGGGCGGGGTGTCGCGGTTGCGACCGGAGAGGGCTTTGCCCCCTCCGGACCTCCCCCACCAAAGGCCTAAGGGCCTCTGGGCACCAATACTTGGTGCAGGGCCCGGAGGGTTGGCGCCGGGAACACGAGCGGCATTGGGCACAGGGATGATTTCAGGCAATCCTCCTGCCAGCGATGGCATGTGCCAAGTATCGGCGTCCGAAGCCGCGCTGGGCACAGGACTGCCATCTGATAGCCATCCCGCCAGTAATGCCATGTGCCAGGTGTCGGATTCCAAAGGCCTCGGGCCTTTGGTGGGGTGGCTTGGAGGGGCAAAGCCCCTCCAATCTTCGCGCGTAGGAGGCCAAACCGCCCGCCGAACCCTCCTGGCTGCCGCCTTCGCCGCCCTCGCCGCCCCCGCCTTGCGCGCTGCGACCACCGCCCAGTGGTTCCGCACCAGCGATGGCGTGCGGTTGCGCTACCTGGATTCCGGCTCGGGACGGATGGTGGTGTTCGTGCCCGGCTGGTGCATGCCGGCCAGCATCTTCCAGCCGCAGATTGACGCCCTGTCGCGGCGCTGGCGCGTGGTGTCGCTCGACCCGCGCGGCCAGGGGGAAAGCGAGGTGCCGCGCGGTGGCTATGACCCGGCGCGGCGCGGCCAGGATATCCGCGACCTGCTGGCGCATCTCGGTGGGGGGCGGGTGGTGCTGGCGGGGTGGTCGCTCGGCGTGCTGGATGCGCTGTCCTATGTCGACATGGCCGGCGATGGGCGGCTCGCGGGGCTGGTACTGATCGACAATTCGGTGGGCGAGGGGCAGGCGCCGCCGCCGCGCTCCGTGCCGTCGCGATTCTTCATCAACCTGCGGCAGCGGCGCGATGCGACGGTGCGCGGCTTCGTCGGCAGCATGTACCGCACGCCGCAGGACGCGGCGTATCTCGATGCCATCGCGCGGCAGGCGCAGCGCATGCCGGTGGAGGCTTCGATCCGACTGCTGTCCTATCCGCGGCCGCGGGAATTCTGGAAGCAGTCGCTCTATGCTGTGCGACGGCCAGTTTATTACGCGGTGACACCACGGCTGCGCAGCCAGGCGGAATTGGTGGCCCAACACCATCCGCAGCCGATGGTCGAGGTGTTCGACGGCGCCGGGCATGCCCTGTTCGTCGATGAATCAGCGCGCTTCAATGCGTCGATGGAAGAATTCCTCTCGCGCAGGGCGGCCTGGAACTGATGCAGTCACTGATACCGCTGTTCCTGATCGCCGGTGCGGCGGTCGGGGTGGAGATCGCGCTGACGCGCTTCTTCGCCGTCGCGAGCTGGTCCGAGTACGGATATTGGGTGATCTCCATCGCCATGACGGGCTTCGCCGTCTCGGGCGTGGTGATGGTGCTGGGGCGGCAGGTGTTCCTGCGCCATGCGCGCTGGCTGCTGCCGCTGTTGCCGATCGCGATGCTGGCAGTGGGCGGCGCGGGCTGGATCGCCGCCACGCTGAATGCGTTCAATCCGCTCGAATTGCAGAATCCCGCGACGGCGGAAGGGCAGTTGGTGAACATCGCGCTGTACTATGCGGCGTTGTTTCCCTTCTTTTTCCTCGCCGGGCTCGCGGTGTCGCTGAACTTCGTCGTGCATGCGGGCGAAGTCGGGCGAGTCTATGGTTATGACCTGCTCGGCGCGGGCACCGGGGCGGTGCTGGCGCTGGTGCTGATGTTCGTGCTGCACCCCTTCATGCTGGTGCCCGGCCTGCTGCCGTTGCTGGCGGTGGCGACGATGATCTCGGGCGGGATGCGCTGGCGCATCGCCGCGCTGTTGGTGCTGGCGGCGACCGAGGCGGCGGTGTTCGGCCTCGCCGCGCCGAAGGTGAACGAGTTCAAGGCGATCTACGCGCCGCTCAACGTACCCGACAGCCGCGTAGTGGCGGAGCTGCTCTCGCCGCGCGGCGTGTACCAGTTGCTCGACAACTTCACCGAGCGGCTGGACACCGATGTGTCGAATAATGCCGGCGTGCTCGGCGTGCCTGCGCCGCCGCGCAGCTTCGGCCTGTATCGCGATGGGTCGCGCATCGCCGCCCTGCCGAATGGCCAGCCGGAAGCCGCCCATGCGCCAGCCTCGCTCGATGGCGCACCCTATGCACTGCTGGAGGCGCCGCGCGTGCTCGTGCTCGGCGGCGCGGGCGGGTTCCGGGCAGCGGAGGCGCTGGCGCTCGGGGCGTCGCATGTCACCGTCATCGAGCCGGAACCCGTGCTGCGCGACGCGCTGCTGAACGGCATAGGGCCTTCGCCGGCGCCGGCGGCGGACCCGCGTGTGGTGGTCTCGGCCGCGCATCCGCTGACCGCGGCGGGGGCCTACGATCTGGTGGACATCGCCGGGGATTTCCTCGCCGCCGATGACCAGAACCGCAACGTCTATACGGCCGAGGCGCTGGCCGGCTTCCTCGCACGGCTGGCGCCGGATGGCATCATCTCGGTGCCGATCGGCATTCGTGAATTGCCGGTCTATGCGGTGCGCGTGCTGGCGACGGCGCGCGAGGCGCTGCGCCTGGCGGGCGTCGCCGAACCGACGCGCCATGTCGCGGTGATCCGCTCGGCTTGGAACCTGCGCGTGCTGATCGCGCGGCAGCCCTTCGACGAGGCGCGCGTGCAACGTCTTGCAGCCTTCGCGGATGAACGGTCCTTCGACCTCTCCTACGCGCCGGGCCTGGCGGTCGAGGGGCGCGAGATCTGGAACGATCTGCCGCCGATCTCGCTGGAGAGCAGCACGGTGGACCAGAGCGGCGGCGCGCAGGATGCCGTGGCGCGCGAGGCCGAGCAGGTGCTGGCCGGCACGCCGCCGGAAGACGCCTTCGACCGCTCGGCGGTGACGGCGGACCGGCCCTGGCTGTCGCCGCTGGTGCGGCTGCCGGCGCTCGGCGCGGCCCTGGCGCGCATCGAGATCCTGCCGCAGCAGGAGATCGGCCTGCTGGTGAATGTCGCGGTGCTGGCGCAGGCGGTGGTGCTGGCGTTGCTGGTGTCCCTGTTGCCGCTGCTGGCGCGCGGGGCGTTGCGCGTGCCCCTGCCGGTGCTGGGCCGGGCGCTGGTGTATTTCCCGGCCCTCGGCCTCGGCTTCCTGATGATCGAGATTGCCTTCATCGAACACGCGGCGCTGCTGCTGGGGGACCGCACCTCCGGCTTCGCGCTGGTGCTGACGACGATGCTGGTGTTCTCGGGTATCGGCGCCATGTGGGCGGGGCGAGTGGCCGCGCCGGTGCGGGCGCTGCGGCTCGCGGTGCTGGTGGCGCTGGGTTGCGCCGGGCTCGCCCTGCTCGGCATCCGCCCGGCGGTGCTGGCGGCGCTGGACCTGCCCTGGGCGGCGCGGGTGGTGGTGCTGGTGCTGGCGCTGGCGCCGATCTCGCTGGCGCTCGGCTTTCCCTTCCCGCTCGGGCTCGATCGCTTCCAGCAGGAAGGGCCGGCGCTGCTGCCCTGGGCCTGGGCGCTGAACGGCGCGTTCTCTGTTGTAGCAACGCCACTGGCGAACCTCCTCGGCCATGGCATGGGCCTGTCATGGCTTCTGGTTGCGGGCATGATTTGTTACACTGGCGCTCTGCTGTCCTGGCCAAGGAAACGCCAATGACCTTCTCCCGCCGTCCCCTGCTGCTCGGCGCCCTTGGGGTGCTGGCCGCGCCGCCTCTGCTGCGCGCCCAGACCAGCAGCACGGCCTGGACGCGCGAGGCCTACCTGACCGCGATGCGCGCCTCCGGGCGCGAGACCACCATCAACGAGCAGACCTTCAACGCCATCCAGGCGCGCAAGCCGGCGGCGATGCGGCGGATCGAGAGCTACCTCAAGGCCCGCTTCAACGGCGAGGCCGACCCTGCGGTGATGCGCGCCTTCGAAGCCCTGCCGCGCGAGTATTTCCACTGGAACTACGAAGGCCGGTCGAACGGCGCGGTCAACGCCTATGAATCGGAACCGAAGCCCTGGGGGCTCGGCTATGGGTCGGCGCTGTCGGATTATCTCGGCCAGGCCTATATGACGCAGGTCTGCGCGCCGAAGCCCGAGCATGTGGTGCTCGAGATCGGCACCGGGTCGGGGTTCCAGTCCTCGCTGCTGTCGCGCATCGTCGCCAAGCAGTATTCGATCGAGATCATCAATCCGCTCGGTTCCGCGGTGCGGCACATCTTCGCCCCACTCGGCTACAGCAACGTGGAATCCCGCGTAGGAGACGGCTTCTTCGGCTGGCCGGAAGTGCAGGGCGGCTTCGACACCATCATCGTCACCTGCGCGGCGCAGTACGTGCCGCCGGCGCTGCTGCAGCAGATCAAGCCGGGCGGGCGGCTGGTGATCCCGATCGGGCAGCCGTTCCGGCGTGGGCAGTTCCTTTATATCTACACGAAGGACGAGGACGGGCGCGTGCGCAGCCGCAAGGATGTGGGCGTGTACTTCATCCCGATGACCGGGACGATGATGAACCGGCCTCGCCCGGCGGGGACGCCGGCGGTGGAACCGGCAGCGCCGGCTGCCCCCGCGACACCGGCACAGCCGGCCGGTTGAGGGCTGCGGGGTTCGTTTTGGGCTGATGCCGCCACTGGCGCGGTTTCAGGCTGGCAATCGAGGCGACCTTGCCCTGTGCGCGAAGAGGGCAACCGGAGAGGGCTTTGCCCCCTCCGGACATCCCCCACCAAGGGCCTAAGGGCCTCTGGCGGGGCGAGGTTTGGAGAGGAGCAGAGCCCCTCTCCAAGGGGCCGCACACGCCGTCAGCCGGCTCACCCCCGCCGCACATGCCACGGATACGGTGACGACCCGTGCAGGATGTTGGTGATGTCGCGCCGAAACGCCGTGCGGATCTTGAACTGCCCCAGCGGCACGAAGGCGGCATCCTCCAGCGCCAGCTTGCCGAGTTCACCGGCGAGCGCCGCCTGCCGCGCCGGGTCGGGCGCGAAAAGCCACGCCTCGGCCAGCTCCTCGGCGCGCGGATTGTTCCACCAGCCATACCAGCCGGCGTCGCCCTGCCCGCGCACCAGGAATGACACCGCCGGGTTGGCCCAGGCGGTGGCGCCGCCGGTGGTGTGGAACATCGACCAGCCGCCCTTGTCGACCGGCTCGCGCGATGAGCGGCGTTGCACCACGGTGCCCCAGTCGCTCTCGGCGAGCTCGACATTCATGCCCATGCGCTTGAGCCGGTCGGCCGAGACCTGGCCGAGCGGGCCGATATCGGGGAAGTCGGTCGGGTTGATGATGACGGTGCGCTGGTTGGCATAGCCGGCCTCGCGCAGCGCGGCGCGCGCGCGGTCGATGTTGCCGGGCATCATCGCCTCGCCTTCGTCGTGGTAATAGGGCGTGCCGCGCGGCCACAGGCTGCGGCAGATCTCCCAGTCGCTGCGCTCATCGCCGCGCGCGGCGGCCATGTATTCCTCCTGCGCGACGGAAAGCCGCACGGCACGGCGGATCTTCACATCGTCGAAGGGCGCGTGCAGGCAGTTCATGCGCATCACGGCGAGCCGCCCATTCGGGTCGGTCACTTCCCGCTTCACGTCGCGGGCGCGGTCGAGCAGCGCGCCGAGGTCGGGATGCGGGCGTTCCCACCAGTCGACCTCGCCATTCTGCAGCGCGGCCGCGGCGGTCGCCGGGTCGGGCAGGACGTGCCACTCGATGCGCTTGAAGTAGGCGACCTTGCCGCCGGAGGTCCAGGACGGCGCCTCGGAGCGCGGCTTGTAGCCGTCGAACTTCTCATACGCCACGCGCACGCCCGAATTGTATTCGCTGGCGATGAAGCGGTAGGGGCCGGAGCCGACCATGTCGGTGACGGCGCGCATCGGGTCGCTGGAAGCGATTCGTTCGGGCATCACGAACAGCACCGAACTGTCGGGCTTGGCGAGCGCATCGAGGATGAGCGGGAAGGGCCGCTTCAGCCGCACCTGGAAATTGCGGTCGTCGGTCGCGCTCCATTCATCGGCCAGGCGGGCGAGCAGCTGGCCGAAGGGCTCACGCGCGCACCAGCGCTTGATCGAGGCGATGCAGTCCGCCGAGCGCACCGGCGTGTTGTCGTGGAACAGCAGGCCCTCGCGCAGGCGGAACTTCCAGGTCAGGCCATCGGACGAGGTCTCGTGGGCCTCGACCATCTGCGGCTGCGGCCGAAGCTGCGCGTCGACGCCGTAGAGCGTGTCATAGACGTGGAAGCCGTGATTGCCGGTGACGGTCGCGGTGGTGAAGACCGGGTCCAGCACGGTGAGGTTGGCCTGCGGGACGAAACGTAGCGTCTCGGCGCGGGTGTTCTGCGCCACGGCGGGTGCGGCGAGCAGGCCAACGGTGCCAGCCGCGCCGGCGGCCATCAGGTGACGTCGGGTGATCATGCGGTTCGTCCTCCAGTGGCGTCTTGGCGCGCCGGCCGGCAGGGTAGATCAAGTCGCTCGATGTTCAAACCACGGCAGGCCGCTGGCCCGCCCGACGGAGATGCCGCGCATGCCCGCCTACCGCCTGCATTACTTCCCGGAATCCGGGAACAGCTACAAGCTCGCGCTCATGCTGGCGCTGTGCGGCCAGTCCTTCGAACCGACCTGGACCGACTTCGCCGGCGGCGTGACGCGCACGACGGAATGGCGCCGCACGGTAAACGAGATGGGCGAGATCCCGGTGCTGGTCGAGGACGGCCTGGCGATGACGCAGACGGCGCCCATCCTGCTGCGCCTGGCAGAGCGTTTCGGCCGCTTCCAGCCCGCCGACGAGGCCGGGCGGTTTGAGGTGCTGCGGTGGCTGTTTTGGGACAATCACAAGCTCACCGGATACATGGCGACCTATCGCTTCCTGCGCGCCTTCACGCCGGATGCCGAACCCGCGGTGCTGGCCTGGCTGCGGCGGCGCATCGACGACTTCCTCGGCATCCTCGAGGCGCATCTGCGCGACCGCGCCTTCGTGGCGGGGGATGCGCCGACGGTCGCCGACATCTCGATGGTCGGCTACCTGATGTTTCCGAAGCATGAGGCCGGCTATGACCTGCCGGCGAGCCATCCGGCAATCGGCGCCTGGCTCGGCCGCGTTGCCGCGCTGCCGGGCTGGCAGGCGCCCTATGAACTGCTGCCCGGCCAGCGGATGCGCTGCTTCGCGGAGTGACCGGTCAGCCGCTGTTGGATGCGTCGTTCATGTCGAAGGTGAGTTCCACCCGCAGGCCGAAGGGGTCGGTCAAGAACAGTTGATGCAGGGGGAAGCCGGGCAGCGGCGCCTCGGCATAGGGCACGCCCTCGGCGGCGAGCTTGGCGCGCACCTCGGGCAGGCCGCGCACGCGGAAGGCGATGTGTTCGAAGGAGACGCTGGGCGAGGGGCCGGCGGGCGGTTCCACCGTGTCGCGGCAGGCGAGATGGACGATGGGCCGGCCGCCGGCATAGAGCCAAGCGCCGGGGAAGTTGAAATTGGGTCGCGGACCTTCTTCGAGGCCCAGCAGGTCACGGTAGAAGGCGAGTGCGGCCGGCAGGTCCTGTGGCCGCAGGCGCAGATTGGCGTGGTCGAGTCCTTCGGGTTGCATCACTCCCTCCCCTTGTGCCGGTTTCCGGTCTAGAGCCGGGGGTATGACAGGCGCGCCGACGCAGAACCGCAAGCCCCTTCGTTCCGCCGAGGGGGCGACTCCCGCCATTGCGCAATGGTTCGCCGCCAAGGCCGCGCATCCGGATGCGTTGTTGTTCTTCCGCATGGGCGACTTCTTCGAAATGCTGTTCGAGGATGCCGAGGTCGCCGCCGGCGCGCTCGACATCGCGCTGTCCAGCCGGGGCGAGCACCAGGGCGAGAAGGTCGCGCTGTGCGGCGTGCCGGCGCATGCGCATGAGGTCTATCTCGCCCGCCTGATCCGCCAGGGCTTCCGCGTCGCCATCTGCGACCAGACCGAGACGCCCGAGGAGCAGAAGCGCCGCAAGGCACCGACCATTCGCCGCGAGGTCACGCGCGTGGTGACCCCCGGCACGGTGACCGAGGAAGCGCTGCTCGAAGCCTCGCGCCCGGCCTGGCTGCTCGCCTTGGCGCCGCAGGCGACTGTGCTGGGCGCGGCCTGGCTCGATGTGACGACCGGCGCCTTCGCCACCGAACGGCTGGCGGTCGCCGAGCTGCCGGCGCTGTTGGCACGGCTGGAGCCGGCCGAGATCCTCGCCCCGGAGGAGTTCGCCCGGAGCCCGGAATTGCGGCCGCTGGCCGATCGCGTCGCCCATGTCGCCATCCCGCGCGACGGCGCGCGCCGCCTGGCCGAGGCCTTCGCCGTCGCCACGCTGGACGGCTTCGGCAGTTTCAGCGCGGAGGAGGTCTCCGCCGCCGCCATGGCGGTGGACTACGTGAAGCTGACCCAGGCCGGCGGCCTGCCACGCCTGTCCCCGCCGGTGCCTTCGGGCGGGCATGGCGTGTTGCAGATGGATGGCGCGACGCGGCGCAGTCTGGAGATTTTGCGCAGTGAGCGCGGCGACCCGCGCCATGCGCTGCTCAGCGCGGTGGACCGGACCGTGACGCCGGCCGGGGCGCGCGAATTGGCGGCACGGCTGGCCTCGCCGCTGGCCGAGGCGGCGCCGATCGCCGCGCGACACGACGCGGTGGCGTTCCTGCTCGCCGCCGAGACAGTCCGCGGCGGCCTGCGCGCGGCGCTGAAGGGGGCGCCGGACATGGCGCGGGCGTTGGCGCGGCTGTCGCTGGATCGGTTCGCGCCGCGCGACCTTGGCGCCATCCGCGAGGGGCTCGCGCGCGCCGAGGCGATGCAGGCCGCACTCGACGACGCCGCCGGCGTGCCGCCGATTCCGGCGCTGGTCGCCGCCGCCCGCGCCGCGCTGCGCCCGGCCGAGAGCCCGCGCGCCGAATTGCAGCGTGCGCTGGCCGACCCGCTGCCGGCGCGCCTGGAGGATGGCGGCCTGGTCGCCGCCGGCTATGACGGCGAGCTCGATGCGCTGCGCACCCTGCGTGACGGCGCGCGGGAGGCGATCGCGGCCTTGCAGATGGACCTCGCCCAGGCCTGGGGCGTGGCCAGCCTGAAGATCCGCCACCACCAACAATTCGGCTTCCTCGCCGAAGTGCCCTCCGCCGCCGGGGAGAAGCTGCTGCGCGAGGCCCCGAAGCAGGGGCCGCAGGCGCCGGTGCATCGGCAGACCATGGCCAATGCCATGCGCTTCACCTGCGCCGCGCTGGCCGATCTCGACCGTCGCGTGGCCGAGGCCGGCGAGCAGGCGAGCAAGCGCGAGCGGTTGGTCGCGCAGCATCTGCGCCGGCTGTGCCTGTCGGTCGCCGGTGGCATCGCGGCGACGGCGGCGGCGATGGCGGAACTCGACGTGCATGCGGCGGGGGCGGAACTCGCCGCCGATGGCCGCTGGTGCCGGCCGGAGATGACCGAGCGCGCCGATTTCGCCGTGGTCGCGGCGCGTCATCCCGTGGTTGAGGCGGCGCTGGCCCGCGCGCGAGGGCCGGCCTTCGTGCCGAATGACGGCGACCTGTCCGCAGGCCGCCGGCTGTGCCTGCTGACCGGGCCGAACATGGCCGGCAAATCGACCTTCCTGCGGCAGAACGCGCTGCTGGTGATCCTCGCCCAGGCCGGGCTGTTCGTCCCCGCCGAGGCCGCGCGGCTGGGGCTGGTGGACCGGCTGTTCTCCCGCGTCGGCGCGGCGGACGACATCGCCGGCGGGCGATCCACCTTCATGGTCGAGATGGCGGAGACCGCCGCCATCCTGAACCAGGCCACGGCGCGCTCCCTGGTGGTGCTGGATGAGGTCGGGCGCGGCACAGCGACCTGGGATGGGTTGGCGATCGCCTGGGCGGTGCTGGAGGCGCTGCATGACCGCATCCGCTGCCGCACGATCTTCGCCACTCATTTCCATGAGTTGACGGCTCTGGCCGGCAAATTGCCGGAGCTCACGCCCGCCACCATGCAGGTGCGCGAATGGCGCGGCGAGGTGGTGTTCGAACACCGCGTCGGGCCGGGGGCGGCCGAAAAATCCTGGGGGGTGCATGTCGCCCGCCTGGCCGGTGTGCCGAAGCCCGTGCTGACGCGGGCGCAGGAGGTGCTGAAAGCCCTCGAAGCCCGCGCCCGCGGCCTCGATCCCCTGTCGGATGAATTGCCGCTGTTTGCCCGCGCCGCCCCACCGCCACCCGCCGAGACCCATCCGGCGCTGGAGGCACTGGCGGAACTCGACGCCGACTCGCTTTCCCCGCGAGAAGCGCACGCCCTGATCTACCGACTGAAATCGTTGCTGGGGCCTGTCGCGAAGGACACAGAATAGCTAGTGTTCATGGCGATGACATCCCTGGACGACGCCGGAACCGACACCGGACCCGCCATGGGCCCGGCGCGGCGCCAGGGTCCGGTGGCGGGCGAACCCCCTGTGCTGCTCTCAAGCCTGCTCGCGGAGCTGATCCCCGACGGCAGGCCGCTGCCGCGCGACGAGGCGGTGACGCTGCTGCGGCGGTCGCTCGGCCGCATCCAGAACCGCGTGCAGCAGGCCTTCGAGGCGCATGAGATCACCGGCCTGCCGGCGGCGCGCTGGCTGGCCTCCCTGACCGACACGGTGATGGTCGGCATCCGTGCCTATACCGAGGCGACGCTGCCGCCCGCGCCGGTGGAGAAACCCTGGGCGCTGGTCGCCACCGGCGGCTACGGGCGCGGCGTGCTGGCGCCGTCTTCCGATATCGACCTGCTGTTCCTCACCGACACCGGCATGGGCGCGCGCGGCAAGCAGGCGGTGGAGTTCATGCTCTACCTGCTGTGGGACCTCGGGCTGAAGGTCGGCCACGCGACGCGGTCCCGCGCGGACTGCATCGTCGATGCCAAGGGCGATGCCACGGTGCTGACGGCGCTGCTCGATGCCAGGCACGTCGCCGGCGACGAGGCGGTGTTCCAGCGCTTCGCCAAGGCCTTCCGCGAGGTGCGCGAGGAATGGGGCCTGCGTCCCTTCCTGGTCGCCAAGCGGGCGGAACGGCAGCAGCGCCACGCGCGCTACGGCGAAAGCCCCTTCCTGGTCGAACCGCATGTGAAGGAAGGCCGCGGCGGGTTGCGCGACCTGCAGACGCTGTACTGGCTCGCCCGCTATGCCTTCAACGTGCAGCGCATGCCTGAACTGGTCGGCCCCGCGACCCCCGGCGGCGGGCTGCTGACCGGCGAGGAAGCCCGCGCCATCCGCCGCGCCTGGGATTTTTTCTGGACCGTCCGCTTCCACCTGCACATCGTCACCGGCCGTGCCGAGGAACGCCTGACCTTCGACCTGCAACCCGTGGTGGGTGCCCGCATGGGCTATACGCGCCACGGCCTGCAGGACGGCGTCGAGCGCTTCATGAAGCACTTCTTCCTGATGGTGCGTGACGTCGCCCGCTTCACCCGCATCCTGGAACCGGCGATCGAACGCGCCTCGCTCGGGCCACCCGCCGTGGTGCCGGCCTCGGACAAGGCGCTGACCGAAGCCGGCTTCGCGCTGGCCGATGGCAAGGTGATCGCGGCACCCGGGCACGACTTCACCCTCAACCCCGTGCTGATGCTGCGCATCTTCCGCATGGCGCGCGACCGGGGGCTCGAGGTCCATCCCCTCGCCTTCCGCGCCATCGTCCGCCATGCGCGCCACCTCTCCCGACTGCGCGGGGAGGCGGCGGCGAGCGCCGAATTCCTCGACATCCTGACCGGCCGCGACCCGGCCATCTGGCTGCGGCTGCTGAACGAGGCGGGGCTGATCTCCCGCCTGGTGCCGGACTGGCAACGCATCGTCGGACTGATGCAGTTCGACACCTACCATGTGTTCACCGTCGATGAGCACACGATCGAGGCGATCGGCGTGCTTGCGGCCCTCGAACGCGGCGCGTTGAACGAGATCACGCCGGTCGCCTCGGAGCTGATCGGGCAATTGCAGTCGCGCCGCGCGCTTTATGTCGCGGTGCTGCTGCACGACATCGCCAAGGGGCGCGGCGGCGACCATTCGGAACTCGGCGCGGAGCTGGCGCAGACCATCTGCCCGATGCTCGGCCTGACGCCTGAGGAGACCGAGACCGTCTCCTGGCTGGTGCTGCATCACCTGATGATCAGCCAGACCGCCTTCAAGCGCGACATCGAGGACCCCAAGACCATCCTCGACATCGCCGAGGTGGTGCAGTCCCCCGAGCGGCTGCGTCTGCTGCTGGTGCTGACCGTGGCCGACATGCGCGCCGTCAGCCCCAAGGTGTGGAACGGCTGGAAGGCGACGCTGCTGCGCGAGTTGTATTGGCGCGTGGCGGAAGTGCTCGCCGGCGGGCTGTCGGTGCCCGAGCGCGACGTGCGCGTGGCCCGCGCCAAGGAAGCCGCCACCATGCTGCTGGCCGACCGGCCGAAGCCTGAGATCGCGGCCTTCCTGGAACTCGGCTACCCCGGCTACTGGCTGTCCTTCGACCCCGAAACCCATGCGCGCCACGCCGCCATGATCCAAGAGGCGAAGGAGGCCAAGGCGCCACTGACGGTGCGGACCCGCGTGCTGGAATCCCGCGCGGTGACCGAGGTGACGGTCTATTGCGCCGACCATCCCGGTCTGTTCAGCCGCATTGCCGGCGCGCTGGCGGTGGCCGGCGCCACCATCGTCGATGCGCGCATCCACACCATGACCGACGGCATGGCGCTCGATACCTTCTGGGTGCAGGACGCCCAGGGCGGGGCCTTCGAGGCGCCGCACCGCCTCGCGCGCCTGGCGGTGCTGGTCGAACAGTCGCTGTCAGGGCGGCTGCGGCTGCGCGAGGAAATCCGCAAGCTAAAGCGCGAGCCGGCCCGCCTGCGCGCGGTGACGGTGCCGCCGCGGGTGGTGATCGATAACCATGCGTCCAACACCTACACGGTGATCGAGGTGAACGGGCGCGACCGGCCGGGCCTGCTGCACGACGTGACGGCGGCGATCAGCGACCAGGGGCTGCAGATCGCCTCGGCGCACATCACGACCTACGGCGTGCGGGCGGTGGACGTCTTCTACGTGAAGGACGTGTTCGGGCTGAAGGTGGAGAACGAACGCAAGCTGGTGGTGCTGCGGCGGGCGCTGGAGGATGCGCTGGAGACGGCGGAACGGCCGGGCGGCGGCGGGGTGGCGACGCGGGCGGCGGCGGGGATGGCGTGAAGGTTGGAGGGGCGCCGCCCCTCCAAGCCACCCTGCCAAAGGCCCAAAGGCCTCTGGGCACCAATACTTGCCGTCGGGCAGGGGAGACGTGCGGACTGCGCTGAGGCTTGACCGAGCGGCGCGCACACAGGGAGATGGAGTGAGCCCGGCATTCCCCTTCTTCAGGCTGGTTTAGGATTCATGACCGCATCCCCGGATTTGACGTCTGTCTTCGACCATATCGAGCGCAACCGCTCCGCCTTCCTCGACCGCCTGATCGACTATCTCCGCCACCCGAGCATCAGCGCCCAGAACATCGGCATCACTGAGGTTGGCCAGTTGCTGGTGGGCATGCTGACCGGGATCGGGCTGGAGACCAGCCTGATGCCAACCAAGGGCCACCCGATGGTGGTCGGGCGCTGGCAGAAGGCGCCGGGCAAGCCGACCGTCATCCTCTACGGCCATTACGACGTGCAGCCGCCCGAGCCGCTCGACAAATGGATCTCGCCCCCCTTCGAGCCGACTATCCGCGACGGGCGCCTCTATGCGCGCGGCGTCGGCGACAACAAGGGCCAGCATTTCGCGCAGATCCTGGCGATCGAATCCCATCTGAAGGTGCATGGCACGCTGCCCTGCAACGTCATCCTGCTGCTGGAAGGCGAGGAGGAGATCGGCAGCCCGCATATCGCCGATTTCGTGCGCGCCAATCGCGACCTGTTGCAGGCGGATTTGTCCGTCACCGCCGATGGGCCACGCCATGCGAGCGGTGCAGCGGCGTTGAAATTCGGCTCGCGCGGCGTCGTCTCCTTCGAACTGCGCTGCCGGCACGCCAGCCGGGACGTGCATTCGGGCAATTTCGGCGGCGTCGTGCCCAACCCGATCTGGACCCTGGTGCATCTGCTCGGCACCATGAAGAACGCGGCAGGCGAGATCACCATCGAGGGCTTCCATGACGGAGTGGAACCGCCCGCGCCCGAGGAATTGGCCGCGATCGAACGACTGCCGCTCGATGTCGAGGCGGTGAAGGTGAGCCTCGGCCTCACGCGGCTGGATGCGCCGGCAGACCGGCCCTTCTACGACCGCCTGTGCTTCCAGCCAACGCTGACGATCAACGGCTTCCATGGCGGCTATGGCGGGCCTGGCACCAAGACCGTCCTGCCCAACGAAGCCTTCGTGAAGTGTGACATCCGCTTGGTGCATGACCAGGACCCGGCTGACATCCTGCGTAAGGTTGCCGCGCATGTGGCGCAGCACGCGCCCGAGGTCGAGTTCGTCGCGACCAAGATGGGCATGCAGCCGTCCAAGACGCCGATCGCCTCGCCCTTCACCGCGCCGCTGGTGCGTGCCTTCGTCGCCGCGCAGGGCGTGGAACCGCTGCTAGTGCCGGCTGGTTTCGGCAGCCTGCCGAACTACGTGTTTACCAAGATCCTCGGCATCCCGGCCTTCGGCACGCCCTATGCCAATCCCGACGAAGCGAACCACGCGCCGAACGAGAACCTGGTGCTGGACTGCTTCTACAGTGGCATCCGCACCGGTGCCGCGGTGCTGCACGAGCTGGGGGCGTGACACGGAGCGGGACTGCGCGACCCCATCGACAGGAGTGACCGAATGCCTGGCTACATCACGGTCGGTGCGAATGACGTGGCGCGCTCGGGGCGCTTCTACGCGGCCATCCTGATCCCTCTCGGCTACACGCTGGAGGAAGGTGCGGACGGGTTCGCATTCACCGCGCCGGGCATGCCGGGCTGGGGCAACGGCCCGGGCGCAGTCTATGTGAAGAAGCCGTTCGACGGACAACCGGCAACGGTTGGCAACGGCTCGATGACGGCATTCGAGGTCGCGACGCAGGCGATGGTCCGTTCCGTCCACGCCGCCGGACTGGCGGCAGGAGGGTCGGACGAGGGCGCCCCCGGTTTCCGGGCCGACTACAGCGACCATTTCTACGTCGCGTATCTGCGCGACCCTCTGGGCAACAAGGTCGCGATCTTCTGCGCGAACCGGGCCGAGGGCAGGCGCGGCGGGTAACGTCAGGGAGCATGATGGGCACGCCTTCGGCGTCCCCGCCGCACGGCTCGCTCAATCACCCCGGGTGACTGTCCGACCCGGCGCCCGCCCGACGGTCTTACCCCGCCGGCACCCCCTTCGTCGTCGAATACTCGAAATGCAGCGCCTCCCCCGGGAACACCCGCGGATGGATCGCATGCGCCGCCATCGCCGCCTCGCTGAACCCCTGCAGGATCAGCTTCAGCTTGCCCGGATAGGTCGCGATGTCGCCGATCGCGAACACCCCATCCACATTCGTCGCGCAGGTCGCCGGCTCCACCGCGATGTGGTTGCGTTCCAGCCCCAGCCCCCAATCCGCGATCGGCCCGAGTTCCATCGACAGCCCGAAGAACGCCAGCAGGTGGTCGGCCGGAATGTCGCGTTCCTCGCCCTTCAGCGTGGCCACCGTCACCGCGTACAGCGTCGCGCCGTCGCCCTTCAGCCCGTGCAGCTGGTAGGGGATGACCATCTCGATCTCCCCCTTCGCCGCCGCCGCGTCGAGTTGCGCCGCCGTCTCGGGGGCGGCGCGGAATTTCGGGCGGCGATGCACCACCGTCACCTTCGCCGCGACATCCTTCAACGACAGCGCCCAATCCACCGCGGAATCGCCGCCGCCGGCGATCACCACGCGCTTGCCGCGCATCTCCTCGCGCCGCGCCACCATGTAGCGGACGGCGCCGGACGCCTCGTAGCCCTCCAGCCCATCGAGCGGCGGCCGGTTCGGCCCGAAGGCGCCGGCCCCGGCGGCGATGATCACCGCCTTGCAGCGGATCGTCTCGCCGCGCGAGGTGCCGAGGGTGATGACCTCGCCGTCGTGCATCAGCGTCTCGACCCGGCGGCCGAGCAGCTTCACCGGCGCAAAGGGCTCGATCTGCGTTTCGAGTTGCGCGATCAGCTCGGCCGCGCCGATCGCCGGATGGGCGGGGATGTCGTAGATCGGTTTTTCCGGATACAGCGCGGTGCATTGCCCGCCCACATCCTCCAACGCGTCGATGACCACGCTTTTCATGCGCAGCATGCCGCATTCGAACACCGCGAACAGCCCGACGGGCCCCGCGCCGATGATCGCCACATCCGTATCGATGACGGCCGTCATGGCCACTCCCCCGAATCCCGGCCCGCGTGATAGACGGACCAGCTCAAGGATCATAGTCGCGCCGTGCCTGGCGCGCCTGACATGCCCCGGATCGTGACGCTGGACCTCAAGGACCTCTCCGCCACCCACGCCCTTGCCGCGCGCCTCGCCGGGCTGCTGCGGGCGGGTGATGCTGTGCTGCTGGAGGGGCCGCTGGGCGCGGGGAAGAGCGAATTCGCCCGCGCCGTGCTGCGGGCGGCGGCCGGCGACCCTGGCCTCGAAGTGCCGAGCCCGACCTTCACCCTGGTCCAGTCCTACGACCTGCCCGCCGGCACCGTGCATCATTTCGACCTCTATCGGCTGGATGGGCCGGCGGGGCTCGACGAGCTCGGCTGGGATGAGGCGCTGGAGGGCATCGTGCTGGTGGAATGGCCTGATCGGCTGGGGCCCTACGCGCCTGCCGAGGCGCTACGCATCACCTTCGAACCCGGTGCCGAGGAGGACGCCCGCATCGCGCATCTGGCCGGCTGGGACGAGCGGCTGGGGCGGCTGGCGGCATGAGGGACGCGGCCGCCTTTCTGCGCCAGGCTGGCTATGGCGAGGCGGCGGCGGCGCGACTGCCGGCCGATGCGTCGCTGCGGCATTACACCAGGCTGCGCGGGGGCCCGCGCCCGGCCTTGCTGATGGACGCCCCGCCGCCGGAGGATGTCCGCCCCTTCCTTGCCGTCGCGCGCCACATTGCCGGGCTTGGCCTGTCGGTGCCCGAGATTTTTGCCGCCGACGAGGCGCAGGGCTTCCTGGTCATCGAGGATTTCGGCGAGGCCTCCCATGCCGCGCTGCTCGATGCCGGGGCCGAGCCGCTGCCGCTGTATCTGGAAGCCGCCGAGGCGCTGGCCGCGCTGCATGCCGCCCCGCCGCCGGCGACCCTGCCGGCCTGGAACCCGCCCACCATGGCGCGCGCCACCGCCGCGACCTTCATGGAGTGGTGGTGGCCCGCCGCGATGGGCGCCGCGCCCGATGCCGAGACGCGTGCCGCCTGCGATGCCGCCATCCAGGCGATGCTGGCGCCCTTCGCCCAGGCGGGTGGCTTCGTGCATCGGGACTTCTTTCCGGCCAATCTGATGCGCCTGCCCGATCGCACCGGCCCGAGGCGCACCGGGCTGCTGGATTTCCAGGACGCCGCCATCGGCCACCCAGCCTATGACCTCGTCTCGCTGGTCGAGGATGCGCGGCGCGACGTAGCGCCGGAGGTCCGCGCCGCGGCCATCACCCGCTACCTCGATGCCCGCCCGGATGTGGGCCGCGACGAGTTCACCGCCGCCATGGCCGTCTGCGCCGCCCAGCGCCATCTGCGCGTCGCCGCGCTGTGGGTGAGGCTGGACCGGCGCGACCGCAAGCCGCATTACCTCGCTCACGGGCCTCGCTGCTGGCGATTGCTCAGCCAGGCACTGGCCCACCCCGCGACGCGCCCCTTGCGCGATTTCCTCGATGCGCGCGTGCCGCCGGCACTGCGTCGCAACCCCATGGCCGTGACGGAGCCCGCATGATCGCCCTGACCCACGCCATGGTGCTCGCCGCCGGATTGGGCACGCGCATGCGCCCGCTGACCGACGACCGGCCGAAGCCGCTGCTGGAACTGGACGGCCGCTCGCTGCTCGACCACGCGCTCGACCGGCTGCAGGCCGCCGGCGTCATCCAGGCGGTGGTCAACGCCCATTGGCGGGGCGAACAGGTCGAGGCCGCCATGGCACGGCGCGCCGACCCGCGCATCATCGTGCAGAAGGAAGACACGCTGCTGGAGACCGGCGGCAGCGTGGCGATGGCCCTGCCGACACTCGGTGACAGCCCCTTCGCCGTGGTCAATGGCGACGCCTTCTGGCTCGACGGGCCGACCCCCGCCTTGCGCCGGCTCGCCGCCGCCTTCGACGACAATGAGATGGACGCGCTGCTGCTGATGGTGCGCACCACCCAAGTGGAAGGCATCGTCGGCAAGGGCGATTTCCTGCTCGACCCGATCGGACGGATGCGCCGGCCCAAGGAGCGCGAGATCGCGCCTTATATCTACGCCGGGGTGCAGATCCTTTCGCCGCGGCTGTTCAAGAACGCCCCGTCAGGGGCCTTCAGCCTGAACCGGCTGTATGACCAGGCGATCGGGCATGGCCGGTTGTATGGGTTGGTGCATGATGGGGTGTGGTTTCACCTCTCGACACCCGACGATCTGGACCAGGCCGAGGCAACGCTGCGGGCGGGGTTGGCTCGGGCGCTGTTCTGATGGGGGGAGAAGGTCGAGGGGCGCCGCCCCTCGAGCACCCCGGCAGGAAACTCAGTTTGCGCGCATCGGGACGTCGAGGGGCGCTGCCCCTCGAGCACCCCGGCAGGAAACTCAGTTTCCTGCACCTTCGCCCGATTTCTGCGAAATCGAACGGGGTCATGTCGCTGGCCTTGGCTATTTTTCGCCGGCCCCCGCCGGCCGGCGCCAACTATCGGTTTCCAAAGGCCTCGGGCCTTTGGCGGGGTGAGGTTTGGAGAGAGGCAGAGCCCCTCTCCATGGCGGCGCGATGAATCTCTACGCCATCCCCCCATCCGCGCCCTTCCTTGACACCCTCGCGGCCGGCCTGCTCGCCCGCCTGCCCTCCGGCGACCCCGAATCCCTCGCCCGCGCCACGCTCTTGCTGCCCACGCGCCGTGCGGCTCGGGGCCTGCGCGAGGCCTTCCTGCGCGCCGCCGAGGGCCGGGCCCTGCTGCTGCCGCGCATGCGCGCGCTCGCCGGCCTGTCCACCGAGGAGGCCGACGAACTCGCCCTGCCCGACCTACTCGACCTGCCGCCGGCGGTGGCGCCGCTGACGCGCCAGGCGGTGCTCGCCTCTATGGCGCAGCGCATTCCGCGCCGCCATGGCGGGCCGGCCACGCCGGAACAAGCTTGGCTGCTGGCCGGCGAACTGGCGCGGCTGTTCGACGAGATCGCCCTCGAGGAACGCGACCTTGAGATGCTGGAACATGCGGCGGCGGAGGAGTTTGCCGAGGCTTGGCTGGCGCGGCTCGATGGGCTGGTGCCGGACCGCCACGCCGCGCATTGGCAGATCACCACCGCGGTGCTGCGCGCGGCGGCACAGGACTGGACGCGTTGGCTGACCGAGCGCGGGCTGCTGGACATCGGCGTGCGACGCGTGAAGGCGCTGGCGGCGCAGGCGGCGGCCTGGCGGGATGCGCCACCGGAACACCTGACCATCGCGGCGGGCATCGGCGCCGGCGGCACCATCCCGGCGGCGGCGGAATTGCTGCGCGTGCTGGCCAGCGCGCCCAAGGGAGCGGTGGTGCTGCAGGGGCTGCCGGAACCGATGGTTGCGGCGCTTTGGGACGCGGTGCGCCAAGCGCCGACGCATCCCTTGGCCGGCCAGGCACGGCTGCTGGCGGCGATGGGCGCGGTGCCGGGGGATTTGCGCCCCTGGCACGACCCGGCACCAGCAGGGGCACCGGCGGATCGCTCGGTGCTGCTCGGCCGCGCGCTGCACCCGGCCGAGGGTCTGCCGAGCTGGACCGACCGCGACCGCCCGCGCTGGGAGGCGGCGCTGGCCGGCGTGACGCGGCTGGTCGCCGCCGATGCGCAGCAGGAAGCTGCCGCCATCGCCCTGCTGCTGCGCGAGAGCATCGAGACCCCCGGCGAACGCGCCGCGCTGATCACGCCGGACCGCGACCTGGCGCGGCGCGTCTCGGCCGAATTGGCGCGGCACGGCATCACCGCCGATGATTCGGCTGGCGAACCGCTGGCCGAGACGCCGGCGGCCGCCTTCCTGCGCCTGGTCGGGCGGATGGTGGCGGAAGGCTTCGCGCCGGTGCCGCTGCTGGCGGTGCTGAAGCACCCGCTCTGCGCCGGTGGCATGGAGCGCACCGAGTGGGTAGTGGCGGCGCGGCGGCTGGAACGCGCGGCGCTGCGCGGGCCGCGGCCGGCGGCGGGGCTCGCCGGGCTGCGCGCCTCGGTGGCGGCGGTAAAGGGGGATGCGCTGGCCCAGGTGGCGGCGCTGCTCGACGCGCTGGAATTGGCGCTGGACGGCTTCGCCGAGTTGCCCGACGCGCCGGCCCGCCCGCCGGCCGACCTGCTGCGCGCCCATACGGAAACGGCCGAGGCGCTCGCTGCCACGCCGGAGATGCCCGGCGGGCTGCGGCTTTATGCCGGGGAGGAAGGCGAACCGCTCGCCCGCCACCTGCATGACCTGACCGAGGCACTGCCCAACCTGCCGCCGATCGCGCCGGCCGATTGGCCCGACCTGTTCGAGGCGGCGCTGGCCGGGCCGGTCGCGCCCTCCCTGCGCGCGACGCGCGGGCGGGGGGATGCGGCGCATCCGCGCATCGCCATCCTCGGCCTGCTGGAAGCGCGGCTGCAATCCTTTGACCGGGTGGTGCTCGGCGCGCTGGAGGAGACCGCCTGGCCGCAGGCGACCGACCCCGGTCCCTGGATGTCCCGCCCCATGCGCGCCGCCTTCGGCCTGCCGGAACCAGAGGCGCGGATCGGGCGCGTGGCGGCGGATTTCCTGTTCGCCGCGGCGTCGGCACCGCAGGCGGTGTTCTCATCGGCGGCGCGGCGGGGCGGATCGCCCACCGTGCCGGCGCGCTGGCTGGTGCGGCTGGATACCTTCCTGGCGGGACAGGAGAAGCTGGCGCTGCCGGCCTCGCCCGCCGCCGCCTGGGCCGCCGCGCTGGATGCGCCGGATGTCGTGGCCCCCTGCCTGCGCCCCGCGCCAGCGCCGCCACCGGCGCTGCGCCCGCGCCGGCTGACCGTGTCGGATGCCGCGCTGCTGATCGCCGACCCCTATGCCTTCTACGCCAAGCGCGTGCTGCGGTTGAACCCGCTGAAGGACCTTGAGGAGGAGGTCGGCGCCATCGACTATGGCATGCTGGTGCATGCGGCAATGGCCGGCTTCCTGCGCGCCATTGGCACTGGCTGGCCCGGTCCCGTCGCGGCCCAGGAGGCCTGGGCGCGGGCGAGCGAGGCGGCGCTCGATGCCTATCGGGACCGGCCGGGCATCCTCGCCTTCTGGACGCCGCGGCTGGCCAATATCGGCGCCTTCGTGCTGGAGGAGGAGGCCGCGCTGCGGTCCGCCGGCGCGCTGCGCGCCTGCCTGGTGGAGATGAAGGGCAGCGCGCAGTTGTGCCTGCGGGGCGGGGATATCGAGATCGAGGCGCGGGCCGACCGGCTCGACCAGTTGCCCGATGGCGGCTGGCGGGTGGTGGACTACAAGACCGGCACGGTGCCGCGGGCAAAGGACCTCGCCGCCGGTGGCGCGCCGCAGCTGCCGATCGAGGCCTGGTTGCTGGAGGAAGGCGCCTTCCCCGGCAGCGAGGGCGGCACGGTCACGGACCTGTTGTATTGGCGGCTGACGGGTGGGGAACAGGCGGGTGAGGTGAAGGCCCTGGGGGCCGCCGCGGAGGATGGCACCCCCTTCGCGGCGCTGGCGCGCGACCGGCTGGTGGAACTGGCCGAGCGATGGCTGCTGGGGGCGGCACCATTCGCGTCCCGCCCGCATCCGGCGCGCAGCGCGGCCGGGGGAGATTTCGACCATCTGGCGCGGATCGAGGAATGGTCGGCCGGCACGCCGGAGACGGGTGGTGGCTAGACCGGATTCCGTTCGCCCCGGCTCACGGAATGCGGCCTAGACCATTGTTCTTGCGAGCATCTTCACCCGATCAGATGGTTCCACCGGATCTGGATCTGCTCTAACGCGCTCTCCGCCTGATCGATTTCGCAGAAATCGCCCGAAGGTCCAGGAAAGTGAGTTTCCTGGCGGGGTGCGCGAGGGGCGGCGCCCCTCGGTCTTCCTCCCCCGAACCGCTCAGGCCGCTGACCGCCGTCGTGCCTCCCGCCGCGCCGCCGTGCTGGCGGCGACCAGAGTGCGCTTGCTGTGCTGTGGCTGCCCGGTCACCTCCGGCCCGACCCAGGGTGGCAGGCTGACCTGCTGGGTGGACTCGTCCAATTCGACCTCGGCATGGACGACGCCGGCGAGCATGCCGCCATAGACGTCGACAGCCCAGATGCACCCGTCATGCGGCACCAGGTGGCGGGCTTTCTCAAGGATGCCGTCGCCGCAGAATTCGGCGAGCATGGCTTCCGCCTCGGCCACTGGAACCTCGTATTCGTACTCGGAGCGGATGATGCCGTGGCGTTCGCCTTTCAGTGCGACCCAGGCGATCGGCGGGCCGACCGGTCTTGATGCCACCCGCACGCGCACCTTGCCGCCGCCGAAGGTGGCGACCAGGCCGTCGCGCAGGAACAGCGTCTCGATGACATGCGGCTTCCAGCCATCGTCAGCCACCAGGAATTTGCGTTCGATCTCTCGATTCATGCGCGGGGGGCGGCCATGGCTGTCTGCCACCCGATACTGCCATAGGACCGATCAAATCGTTAAGTCATCCATTCCATGACATTTTACTGCGGCGTCGATTCAACCGCTGGACGCGTCGTCGGTTCAGTCGCCGGGCGCGGTGGCGGTTCAGGCGCCGGGTATTGCCGCGGATAGGTGATCGCGGACGGTGGCCCGGGCGCGCGCACCGGCCCGACCTTGCCGCAGGCGGCGGCCAGCAGCAGCACCGCCAGGGCGGCGAGCGCGGCCCGCGTCATGCGAGCCTCGCCTGCCATTCCGCCGCCATCGCCGCGACATTGGCGGGCGCCGTGCCGCCATAGGAGGTGCGCGAGCGCACCGAGGCGGAGACCGACAGCACACCATAGACCCCGTCGGTGATGCGCGGTTCGACCTCGCGCATTTCCTCGATGGTCAGGCCGGCGAGGTCGACGCCGAGGCCCTCGGCCTTGGCGACCAACGCGCCGGTGACGTGGTGGGCGTCGCGGAATGGCATCTTCAGCTCGCGCACCAGCCAGTCGGCGAGGTCCGTCGCGGTCGAGAAGCTGGCCCCGGCGGCGGCGGAGAGCCGGCCGACATCAGGCTTGAGGTCGCGCACCATGCCGGCGGTGGCGGCAAGCACCAGGGTCATGGTCTCGGCGGCGTCGAACACGCCTTCCTTGTCCTCCTGCATGTCCTTGCAATAGGCCATGGTGAGGCCCTTCATCACCGTCAGCAGCCCGACCAGCGCGCCGACCACGCGCCCGGTCTTGCCACGCACCAGCTCGGCGGCGTCCGGGTTGCGCTTCTGCGGCATGATGGAGCTGCCGGTGGTGAAGGCGTCCGACAGCTTCACGAACCCGAAATAGGGGTTCGTCCAGATCACGATCTCCTCGGCGAAGCGCGAGAGATGCGTCGCGCACATCGAACAGCAGAACAGGAATTCGGCGGCGAAGTCGCGCGAGGCCACCGAATCGAGACTGTTGCGGGTGGGGCCGTCGAAGCCGAGGGCCTTGGCCGTCATGTGCCGGTCGATCGGGAAGCTGGTGCCGGCGAGCGCGGCCGCGCCCAGCGGGCATTCGTTCAGCCGCGCCCGGCAATCGGCCAGCCGCGACAGGTCGCGCGACAGCATCTCGACATAGGCGAGGAAATGATGCCCCAGCGTGACCGGCTGGGCCGGCTGGAGGTGGGTGAAGCCGGGCATCACCGTGCCGGCATGTTCCTCGGCCCGCGCCACCAGGGCACGCATCACGTCGCGCAGCTGGTCCGACAGGCCGTCGATGGCGTCGCGCACCCACAGCCGGACATCCAGCGCCACCTGGTCGTTGCGCGACCGACCGGTGTGCAGGCGCTTGCCGGCATCGCCGATGGTCGCGGAAAGCCGCGCCTCGATGTTCATGTGGATGTCTTCGAGCGCCTCGTCGAAGGGGAAGTCGCCCCTCTCGATGCGCTCGCCGATCGTCGTCAGCCCGCCGCGGATGGCGGCCTCGTCATCGGCCGAGATTATCCCTACATGTTTGAGCATCGCGGCATGGGCGAGCGAGCCGCGGATGTCCTGGCGCCACATCTTGCGGTCGAAGCCGATCGAGGCATTGATCGCTTCCATGATGGCGGAGGGGCCTTCCGCGAAGCGTCCGCCCCATTGCCGATTGGCGTTGCTGCTCACCTGAGGAGTGTCTTTCGTGCTGGTTCCGACGCGCCGTAGCATTCTGAAGGCCGCCCCGGCAGTGGCGACGGGCGGGACCCTACTCGCCGCGCTTCGGCCCCGGCAAGGCTTGGCGGCGTCGCCGAACGGCCTGTCCCGCCTGCGCGAGAGCACCGAAGCCCTGCCGGCCATCACCTTCACCGATGCCGAGGGCAAGGACCACGCGCCTGCCGACTTTGGCGGCAAGGGGCTGGTGATCAACCTCTGGGCCACTTGGTGCCCGCCCTGCGTGGCGGAAATGCCGGCGCTGGACCGCACCGCGGCGGCACTGGCGGGCGACGACATCCTGGTGCTGCCGATCTCTTCCGACCGCGGCGGGCTGAACACGGTGCAGGGTTTCTACGAACGCACGCAGATTCGCACCCTGCGCATCTGGCTGGACCCGCGTGGCGCGGCGGCCCGGGCGCTGGGCGCGCGCGGCCTGCCGACCACCGTTATCGTCGACCGGCAGGGTCGCGAACGGGCACGGGTGGAAGGTGATGCTGCCTGGGATGCGCCGGAATTCCTCGCGACCATCCGCCGTCTGGTTGGCCCCGTCGGCCGGCCGGCCGAGACGCTGCGCGGCGCTTGATCCGTCGGAACCCCGGCTGTCCGGATGCGTTGTTGGCCCGAGGGAGTGCCGGCACCATGCGTTCGACGTCCGACCCTCCGTCGCCTCCCGTCCGGCGGCGCCTCGTGTTGCATGTGCCGGGCTATGAGCCGCTGACGGCCGAGGCCCAGCGGCGGCGGCTCACCCGCACGCTCGCGTGCAGCGCCGCGACTTGGGGCCTGCGCGTGACCAGCGGCCCGCCGGACATCCCGGCGGATGGCGCGGTGCTCAGCTTCCGCGCCGGTTTGGCTGGGCCGGATTGGGCCACCGAAGCCGAGATCCGCATCCTCGCCTGGGACGACATGATCGCCCGCGACCTGGCCGCCCCGCTGCCGCGGCTGATCCTGCGCGGCGGCGCGGCGCTGGCGGCGCTGCTGCGGGACGGCACGCTGGGGCGATACCGCGCGGCGCATTGGCGCTACCTGTTGTTCGTTGCGCTGCCGGTGACCATCCTCGCCGCTGCGGTGGTGGCCGGGCTGGTCGGCGGGCTACTCGCCGGCGGCTGGGTGGGGGTGCTGGTCGGGTCGGCGCTGGCCGTGGGCGTGGTGCTGGCCGGGGATCGCTGGATGCATCTGCGGCACCTGCTGGCCGATTGGGTGTTCGCCCGCGACCTTGCCCGCGGCGCGCGGCCCGAGCTCGACACCCGAATCGAGCGTTTCGCGCAGGAGATCGTCGCCGCCCGCCATCGGCAGGATGTCGATGAGGTGGCCCTGGTCGGCCACAGCCTCGGCATGGTCCTGCTCTGCGAGGCGCTCGCCACCGCACTGGCGCGGGACCCACAGGTGCCGGGGCCGCGCCTCGCGCTGGTCGGGCTCGGTTCCTCGGTGCTGAAGATCGCGCTGATGCCGCAGGCGCGGCGGCTGCGCGAGGCCATGGCGCGGATTGCCGCCACACCGGGGCTGGCCTGGATGGAATTCACCTCCCGCCGTGACCTGGTGTGCTTCCATCGTGCCGACCCGGTGGCGGTGCTCGGCCTGGCCGGGCAGGGGCCGCGCCTCGAGCGCATTCATCCGCGCGCCATGCTCCCGCATGCCGCCTGGTGCCGGGTGCGGCGGTCGATGCTGCGCGCCCACCGCATCTACGTGACCGGCTGCGGCAGGCGGTATTTCTACGATTGGGGGCTGCTCGCCTGCGGCCCCGGAGCGGTCGGGCGCGACCCATTCCCGGACCAACTGATCGGGCCCGGCGGCGCCCTGGCCGCCGCAACGCAGGAGCAAGCCGCGTGACACCACTGGTCGCCAAGCTGTTGTATGGCCTGTGCATGATCGCCTGGTGGGTGATTCGCCGGCCCTTCGAGCGCAAATCCAAGCGCAACGTGCTGCTGCGCGACGCCATGGATGTGCGCGAGAAGACGCTGCTGCTCATCTCACTGACCGGCCTCGGGGTGATCCCGCTGGCCTATATCGCGACCGGCTTCCCCAAGGCGCTGGACCAGGGTTTCTCGCCGCTGCGGGCGGTGGCGGGGCTTCTGGTGTTCGTCGCGTCGCTGGTGCTGTTCTACGCGACGCATAAGGCGCTCGGGCGCAACTGGTCGGTCACGCTGGCGGTGCGGGCGGAACATTCGCTGGTGACCGGCGGTGTCTACCGCTTCGTCCGCCACCCGATGTACACGGCGTTCTGGATGTGGGCGATCGCCCAGGCGCTCACGCTGCAGAACTGGGTCGCGGGGCCAGCCGGGATCATCGGCTTCGGACTGCTGTACCTGTTGCGGGTCGGGCGGGAGGAAGCCTTGATGCGTGAGACCTTCGGCACCGCCTGGGACGATTACGCCGCCCGCACGCCAAGGGTCATTCCCTTCCTGTCCTGATCTGCCGTGCCACGCCACTGCCGGCGTATCGGCACAACTTTCCCCACTTCTCCTGCTTTGATGTGACGATGCCGCCTGCGAATTTGCCGACCCGCCTTTCCCGCCGCGCCGCGCTGGCGGGCCTTGCTTCCCTCGCCGCCTGTGGGCCGACCAGCCTCGCGCCGCTGACCGGGCCGCCGCACGGGCGTGTCGTGCTGCTGCGCGGGCTGCTGAATGTGTTCTCGACCGGGCTGAACTTCCTGACGGCGGATCTGCGCCAGGTCGATTTCGACGCCAGGGTGCGCAACTACGTCGAATGGCCTGCCCTGGCGGAAGGCATCGCGAAGGATGCGCGTGACGGCACGCTGGTGCGGCCCTTCGCCATCATCGGCCATTCCTACGGCGCCGACGATGCCGTCGTGATGGCCAACCATCTCGGCGGGCAGGGCATCGGGACCGACCTGCTGGTGACCTTCGACCCGACTTCGGGCGACCCGGTCGGCGCCGGCGTGGTGCGCGTGCTGAATTTCTACCAGGACCGCGACGCGGTGGACCGCACCCTGGAGAGTGGTCCGGGCTTCACGGGCACGCTGGAGAACCGCCTGGTGCCGGGTGAATCCCATATCTCGATC
This sequence comes from Neoroseomonas lacus, assembly GCF_014644535.1. GTDB lineage: Bacteria > Pseudomonadota > Alphaproteobacteria > Acetobacterales > Acetobacteraceae > Neoroseomonas > Neoroseomonas lacus. The sequence continues at coordinate 39,414 of NZ_BMKW01000015.1, read as the reverse complement.
GACAAGCAGGAACGCCTGCATGCCGAGGTGGTAGCGCTGCTGCAATCCCTCGCCACCGAGCGGCAGGCGCGCGCCACGCGGCCGGTGGCGGCGGCGCCGATGCTGGCCGAGCCAGTGTTGGCCGCGCCGCCGATGCCCGTGCCGCCGCGCCAGGTCAGGGCAGGGCGCTGAGCCGGCTTTCCAGCATCGCGCGCCAGGGCGCATCCGCCGGCGTATCGGCGAGCAGCGCCTGCCACCGTTCCCGCGCTTCGGCCGGCCGGCCGGCTTCCGCCGCCACCATCCCGGCGAGGAAGCGCAGCCGCGGGTCCGCCGGCGCTTCCGCCAGCGCGCGGGTGATCCAGGGCGCCGCCTCGGCAGGGGCGCCGCGTTCGATCTGCAACTCAGCGATGTCGCCGGCGAGCGAGGGGTCGAAGCGCAGCGCGATCGCCCGTTGCCAGGCCTCGATCGCCGCCTGCGGCCGGCCGCGCGCGCGTTCGGCATTGCCGAGCAGCACCCAGCCCTGCCGCGCCTGCGGGTTCTGCGGGTCGAGCGCCTCGATCCGCGCGCGGATCGTCGCCAATATCTGTTCGTCGCGCGCCATCGCCTCGGCGCGCAGCGTATAGGGGGCGGAGGGCATGCCTGGCGTGCCGCGCAGCAGGTACAGCCCCAGCCCCGCCGCCGCGATCAGCGGCACGACGACCAGCAGCATGCCCGGGCCGCGCGCCGTGGTCGCCTCGGCTTCCGCCTGGTCGGCGGCGGCGATCAGGCGGCGCTGCACCTCGATCGTCGCGGCGCGGTGGCCGGCCTCGTCCAGGCGACCGGCCTCGCGGTCACGGTCGAGTTCCAGCAATTGGGCGCGGTACAGCGCGATATCGGCCTCGCGCCGCCCGCGCGCCGCCTTCGGGCGCAGCACGGCGACGCCGAGCGGCAGCAGCGCGACAAGCGCGAAGAACGCCAGCAGGATCCAGATCGTCATGCGCCGTTGCCGCGCTCCAATTCGCCGAGGCGCTTGCGTTCGGCCTCGGTCAGCGGCGCCGGCTCGATGCCCGCCGCGGTGCGGCGCCGCCGCGCCAGGATGACCAGCGCGCCCCCGCCAAAGGCGATCAGCGGCATGGCCCACAACAGCGCGGTCACCGGGTTGAAGGGCGGGCGCAGCAGGACGAAGTCGCCGTACCGGTCATGGATGAAGTCGACCACCTTGGCATCGCTGTCGCCGGCCGAGACGCGCTCGCGCACCAGGCGGCGCAGGTCGCGGGCGAGCTCCGCGTCGCTGTCCTCGATGGACTGGTTCTGACAGACCATGCAGCGCAGGTCGCGGCCGATCGCCTCGGCGCGGGCCTCGAGGGCGGGGTCTTGGAGGCGGTCCTCGGGTCGGCCGACGGCGGCGAGGGCGGGGAGGGCGGCGAGGAGGAGGACGAGGAGAACGACGGCGGCAGCAGTGACGTCGGAGAGGGCTTTGCCCCCTCCGAACCTCCCCCACCAGAGGCCTAAGGGCCTCTGGACACCAATACTCGGTGTTGGGCGGGGGGGGATCGCGGCGTCGATGCGCGTCGCCTCGGGCAGTGCGGCGTGCCAGGTCTCGGTTAGAGGCCTCAGGCCCCTGGCATGGCCCTCATCGGCAAAGTCCGCCGCCGGATGCCTCCGTGCGCGAGAATGGCCACAATGGCGCAGGATTCCAGCCACGCCCGGCACCAACTCAAGGTGTCCAGAGGACCTTAGGCCTTTGGCCGGTGGGGTTCCGGGGAGGGCAGAGCCCTCCCCGCGCCAACCGTCGCGCCCCATCACGCATACCGCCGCAGCAGAGGCCGCAAATCGTTGTCCACCACTTCCGGCACCAGCGGCCCGGCATAGCGCCAGCGGATGATCCCCTGCCGGTCGATCAGATAGGTCTCCGGCACGCCATAGACGCCCCAGTCGATGGCGACGCGCCCCGGCTCGTCGCAGCCCAGCCGGGTGAAGGGATTGCCGTGCCGCGTCAGGAAGGCGGCGGCGTCGGCCAGCTTGTCCTTGTAGTTGATGCCGAACACCGGGATGCCGTCGCGCTTCAGGCGCATCAGCTGCGGGTGCTCGACGATGCAGGGCACGCACCAGGACGCCCAGAAATTCACCAGCACCGGGCCCGGGAACGGCCCGCTCAGATCGGTGGAGGAGAGCGCCGGCAACCCGCTGGCCTCGAGCGCCGGCAGGCTGAAGGCGGGCGGCGCGCGGCCGATCAGCACGGACGGCACGCCGCGCGGGTTGTAGTCGCCCGACTGCAGGCCGCGCAGCATCACCCAGAAGCCCGCACCGGCGGCACCCGCCAGGCCGAGCGGCGCATACAGCATCCAGCGCCGACGGCGCGGCGGCGGGACCGGTGTGTCGCTCATGCCGGCACCGTCGCGCCCTTCGGCGCCGGTGCGGCGACGCGCAGCCGGCGGTCGGACAAGGAGAGCATCCCGCCGAAGGCCATCGCCAGCCCGCCGAACCAGATCCAGGGCGCGAAGGGGTTGTGGTGCAGGCGCAGCACGGCGGCGCCGGCGCGTTCCTCGCCGAGTACGGCGTAGAGGTCGCGCAGGGCGTTGGTGTGGATGGCGGCCTCGCCGGTGGTCTGGTTGTCGACGATGAAGGTTCGGCGTTCGGGGTGCAGCACGGTGACCACGGCGCCGTCGCGCAGCACCGTCACCGTGGCGCGGCGGGCGCGGTAATTCGCGCCCTGCACGTCCGACAGCCCCTCCATGCGCCATTCATAGCCGGCGAGCTGCGTGCTCTGCCCGGGGTTGAGCTGCACCAGCGTGTCGGTCGCCACGCCCATCCCGGCGATGCCGGCGATGCTGATGCCCAGCGCGCCATGCGCGATGGCCGCCCCCCAGGCCGCGCGCGGCAAGGCGAGCGCGCGGCGGAAGGCCTGTGCGGGGCGGCGGAACAGGCCGATGCGCTCGGCGACATCGACCATGGCGCCGAACACCAGCCAAGCCGCCATCGCCATGCCGAGCGCTGGCCACACCGGATATCCGGCCACCGCCAGCGCTAGGAAGCCGACGATCAGCGCCGCGCAGGCCGCCCACCACAGCCGTTGCAGCGCGGCCCAGACGTCGCCGCGCTTCCAGGGCATCATCGCGCCGATCGGCATGGCGATGACCAGCGGAATGGCGAGCGGCGCCGTTGCCGAATTGAAGAAGGGCGGGCCAACCGAGATTTTCGCCCCGGTCAGGATGTCGGCGAACATCGGCCACAGCGTGCCGGCCAGCACCACCGCCGCGATCGAGCACAGCAGCAGGTTGTTCAGCACCAGCGCGCCCTCCCGCGAGATCGGCGCGAAGATGCCGGTAGGCGTCAGCTTCGGCGCGCGCCAGGCAAACAGCGCGAAGGCGCCGGCGACGTAGATCATCAGCAAAGCGAGGATGAAGACGCCGCGCGCCGGGTCATTGGCAAAGGCATGCACGGAATTCAGCACGCCCGAGCGCACCAGGAAGGTGCCGAGCAGGCTCATCGCGAAGGCGAGGATCGCCAGCAGCACCGACCACACTTTCAGCGTGTCGCGCTTTTCCACCACGATCGAGGAATGCAGCAGCGCGGTGCCGGCGAGCCAGGGCAGCAGCGAGGCGTTCTCCACCGGGTCCCAGAACCAGTATCCGCCCCAGCCGAGCTCGTAATAGGCCCACCAGGACCCCATGGTGATGCCGACCGTCAGGAAGCACCACGCACCCAGCGCCCAGGGCCGCACCCAGCGCCCCCAGGCGGCATCAACACGGCCTTCCAGCAGCGCCGCAATGGCGAAGGCAAACGTCACGGCATAGCCGACATAGCCGAAGTAGAGCGTCGGCGGATGGAAGGCGAGGCCGGGGTCCTGCAGCACAGGGTTGAGGCCCCTTCCATCGGCCGGCGGCGGCCAGACGCGGTCGAACGGGTTGGAGGTGAAGATGATGAACAGGAGGAAGCCCACCGCGATCCAGCCCAGCACGCCGATCACCCGCGCCTTCAGCGCCGTCGGCAGGTCGCGCCCGAACAGCGCCACCGCCGCGCCGCACAGCGCGAGGATCAGCACCCAGAGCACCATGGACCCTTCATGGTTCCCCCAAGTGCCGGACAGCTTGTAGATCAGCGGCTTGGCCGAATGGCTGTTGGCGACGACATTCGCCACCGTCGTGTCGTTCACCGCATAAGCCCAGAGCAGGCTGCCGAACGCCGTGCCGACCGCGACCAGCAGACCCAGCGCCAATGGCGCCGCGGTCGCCATCCAGCGCGCATCGCGCCGCGCCGCACCGACCACGGGCAGCACGGATTGGACGATGGCGATGATGCAGGCCAGGGCCAGCGCGAAATGACCGAGTTCGGGGATCATGCGGGGCGGCTCCGGAAAGGGGCGACGGAGAGGGGCGCCGCCCCTCTCCGGACCTCACCCCGCCAAAGGCCTAAGGGCCTCTGGACACCAATACTTGGCGTTGGGCAGACGGGCACGACGCGACCCGCGAAGCGCCCGCCGGGCACAAGAGCGGATCTTGGCACCGATCCCGACAGCCGCGCACGGTTCCAACAGATGGCATTCCAAAGGGCAATGCCCGGTAGGTCCCCACTGGCGTTGCCTCGCAACGTCAATGGGCTCCCTGGTGGGGTGGCTTGGAGGGGCGACGCCCATCCAACCTTCCTCGACGCCCGCCTCATCCCCCGCTCCGCCCCTCGCGCGGCGCGGTGTTCCACGTCGCCGCCGGCGGTGCGGCGCCCTGGCTCGGGTTCCAATGCCCCGACCGCCGCAGCGCGTCGGCGACTTCGGGCGGCATGTAGGTCTCGTCGTGGCGGGCCAGAACTTCGGTGGCGCGGAAGCTGCCATCCGGCTGCAGCTTGCCCAGGGTGACGACGCCCTGCCCTTCGCGGAACAGGTCGGGCAGCACGCCGGCATACGTGACGGTGACCGCGTTGGGCCCGTCGGTGACGCGGAATGTCGCGCTGGGCCGTCCGTCGCTGCCGGTGTGGCGTTCGACCGAACCGGTCTCGACCAGCCCGCCGAGGCGGAAGGCGCGGTCGCCGGGGGGGTGGCGCGTCGCGACATCGGATGGCGAGAGGAAGAACACCAAGTTGTCCTGGAAGGCGGCGAGGGTCAGCGCGGTAGCGGTGGCAAGGCCGAGTCCTGCGAGCAGCAGGATCATCAGGCGGCGCTTCTTGCGGGTCATGGATCTATGCCTCGGAGGCCGTCGCGACGCGCGGCGCCCAGGGAATATGGTGTGTTCCTGCTTGTGACCTTGACGCAGCGCAAGTCATGGCCGCCCGGCCCGCGGGTCGAGCGCCGCCAGCATCCGCTTCGCCGCGCGGTGCCGTGCGGCGGCGCCATAGGCGAGCGCGCCGAACACCGCCGCCGTCAACAGGTAGGAGATGGCGACATGCCACCAGTGCAGGGTCATGCCGGCGCGTCCTCCCGCCGGGCACGGGCGAGTTGCAGGGCGCGCACGCGGCGTTCCATCACGGCGGCGCGGGTGCGCGCCAGCACCACCGCGGCGAACAGCAGGCTGAAGCCGATGGTGCAGATCAACAGCGGGTAGAGCATGTCCACATGCATCCCCGGCGCGGCCAGCCGGGCGACGGAGGCCGGCTGGTGCAGCGTGTTCCACCAATCGACGCTGAACTTCACGATCGGCACGTTGACGAAGCCGACCAGCGCGAGGATGGCGCCGACCCGCGCACCGCGTTCGGGGTCGTCGAAGGCGCGCACCAGGGCGGCATGGCCGAGCCACAGGAAGAACAGCACCAGCACCGAGGTCAGCCGGGCATCCCAGACCCACCAAGTGCCCCACATCGGCTTGCCCCAGAGGCTGCCGGTGGCCAGGCACAGCGCGGTGGCGGCGGCGCCGACGGGGGACAGCTCGCGGGCGGTGAGGTCGGCCAGCGGATGCCGCCAGATCAGCGACATCACCGACAGGATGGCGAGGCCGGTGTACCCGCCCATGGCGAGCCAAGCCATCGGCACATGGACGTACATGATGCGGACGGTCTCGCCCTGCTGCCAGTCGGGCGGCGAGAAGACGAGTGCCCAGGCGAGCCCGATGCCGAGCACGAGCAGGGCCGCGGCCCAAAGCACGGGCAGCACTTTCCCGGTCGCCCGCAGGAAGCGGCCGGGATTGGCGAAGCGATGGAGGTTGCGCCCACCGACCGCGGGCCGGGTGGGCGTGGCTCCGGTGGCGGCGGCCAGGGGGTGATCCACGGGGTCAAACTAGGTGATGCTGGCCATTCTTTGAAGCGGGACAGTGCGCGCCGGCGCGTAACGCCCTGTTACGACGGGTGGCCGCTGTTGTCTTGCTGTCGGGCGCGGGCGAGGTTACCTGCGGTCAGGCGCGGCCTCGACCGGCGCGCCCGGGGGGTTGGGGATGCTGTTTGCCGTGACCATCGAGGACAAGCCCGGCATGGGGGAGACCCGGCGCGCCCTGCGCGCGGCGCATCTCGACTGGCTGGAACGGCATCGGGCGATGCTGGTCATCGCCGGGCCGATCATGGATGCCGAGGGGCTGTCGATCGGCTCGGTACGGGTAGTCGAGGCGCCGGATCGCGCGGCGGTGCAGGCGCTGACCGATGGCGACCCCTTCGCCAAGGCCGGCTGTTTCGCCCGGGTTTCGATCAACCCGTACCGCATCGTCTTCAAGGATGGGGCGCTGGCGGAATGATGGCGCGCCGCGCGCCACAATGCGCCCGAAGTCCCGCGGCAAGCGGGCCCGGAGGGCACGGCGCGACCGCGCTCAGCCCGCCCGCCGCCGCCAACACGGACAGTGCATGGCGCGAAGGCAAGCCGGCCGGATGGCCGGCGCCTGCCGTTTGAGGGATCAGAGAGACTCATGAACCACTGGCTGGTGAAGTCCGAGCCGGACGCGTTTTCCTGGGACCAGCAGGTCGCCCATGGCGTTGAGCCCTGGACTGGCGTGCGCAACCACATGGCCAAGGCCAATCTGATCGCGATGAAGAAGGGCGACCGCGCCTTCTTCTACCATTCCAATGTCGGCAAGGAAATTGTCGGCGTGGTCGAGGTGGTGCGCGAATCGTACCCCGACCCCACCGCCGAGGAGGGCAGCCCCTGGGTCTGCGTGGACCTCAAGGCGGTCGGTCCCGTGCCCAGGCCGGTGACGCTGGCGACGATCAAGGCGGAGCCCTCGCTGGAAGGGATCGCGCTGGTGCGCATGTCGCGCCTGTCGGTCATGCCGATCTCGCCCGAGCACTGGAAGATCCTGGCGACGATGGGCGGGTGGAAAGGCAAGTGACGGACAAGCCGAAGCGCGTGCTCTGCGCGCTCGAGGACATCCCCGACGGCAATTCCAAGGGCTTCCCGCCGGTACCCGGCGCCTTCACCGGGCTGTTCGCGGTGCGGCGCGGGCGGCAGGTCTGGGTCTATGTGAATTCCTGCCCGCATATCGGCGTGCCGCTCGACCCGGTGCCGGACCGGTTCCTCGACACGAAGAAGCAGAACATCCTGTGTTCCACGCACGGCGCGCGGTTCCGGGTGGAGGACGGATTCTGCACCTCCGGCCCCTGCTATGGCGAGTACCTGGAAGCGGTGCGCGCGCATGTGAATGAGCATGACCAGGTGATGGTGCCGGAGGATGCAGGGCTGTAGCCACCGTTCCGCCACGCCTGCCCCGGCGCCGCCGCGATCGCCCTGAAAGCACCTTGCCGCCGCCCCGGCGCGGACGCGGCCGGGGGGTCAACTCCGTCCTGCGCCACCCGATCAGCGGTGCGCCACTCGATCAAAGGACGGTCACCATGCGCAAGACGATCACCACGAGCCTTCTCGCCACCGGCCTCGTTCTCGCCGCCGTTCCCGGCTTCGCTCAGGGCGGCAGCCCTGCCGCCACCGGCACGACGCCGACCCAGGCCGCGCCCGCCCGGACCCAGACTCAGACGCAGGCCCAGCCCGCGCGCCCCGCAACCCCCGCCACCCAGGCGGCGCGTCCCGCCACCCCGCCCAATCCGGGCGGCAGTGCCACCGCCGGCGCCCAGGCTGGCGCGACCGGAAGCGCCACGCCGCGCCCGACGGCGCTGCCCGCGCCACACGCCACGGCCACCCCGGCGGCGCCCGCCCCGGTCAGGACGAACTGACGCATTCTTCTCCCAACCCTGCCTGCCCCGCCCGCCCGGCACCACCGGGCGGGCGGTTTCTTTTGGGCCCGAAAACGCGCGTGTTCGCGAATGTTGACCTGAATCAAATCGGGGCACCAAATCCCGCCGCAGAGAATAACCCACGGTCAGGGAGGCCAGCCCATGGCGGACGACATCATCGAAGTGAAACCCGAAATCGCGGCGACGGCGCATATCGATGCGGCAAAGCTCGCGGCGATGGTCGCGGCGGAAGCGCGCGATGCGGAGGCGTTCTGGCGCACCGAGATGGGCCGTGTCGCCTGGATGAAGGAACCCACGAAGATCAAGTCGGTGGACTTCACCGGCGACGTCTCGATCAAGTGGTTCGAGGATGGCGTGCTGAATGCCTCGGTCTCCTGCCTTGACCGGCATCTCGCGAGACGCGGCGACCAGGTGGCGATCATCTGGGAAGGCGACGACCCCAACAGCGACGCGAAGGTGACGTATCGCGAGTTGCACAAGCGCGTCTGCAAGCTGGCCAATGCGATGCGCCGGTTGGGCGTGAAGAAGGGCGACCGCGTCTGCATCTACCTGCCGATGATCGTCGAGGCCGCGGTCGCGATGCTGGCCTGCGCGCGCGTCGGCGCGATCCATTCCATCGTCTTCGGCGGCTTCTCGCCCGACAGTCTTTCGTCGCGCATCCAGGACAGCGAATGCACGCTGCTGATCACCGCCGATGAAGGCCGCCGCGGTGGCCGCAAGGTGCCGCTGAAGGCCAATGCCGATGAAGCGCTGCTGACCTGCCCGTCGATCCGCCACGTCGTCGTCGCGAAGAACACCGGCGGCGCCGTCGAGATGATGGCCGGGCGCGACCATTGGTGGGACGCGATCACGTCAGGCGAAGGCGAGACCTGCGAGCCGGAGCCGATGAGCTCGGAAGATCCGCTGTTCATCCTCTACACCAGCGGTTCGACCGGCAAGCCGAAGGGCGTGCTGCACACCACCGGCGGCTACATGGTGTGGGCGTCCTTCACGCATGAGAACGTGTTCGACTACCGCGATGGCGAGATCTACTGGTGCACCGCCGATGTCGGCTGGGTCACCGGGCACACCTACATCGTCTACGGCCCGCTCGCGAATGGCGCGACCACGCTGATGTTCGAGGGCGTGCCCTCCTGGCCCGACAATGGCCGCTTCTGGCAGGTCTGCGCCAAGCACAAGGTGAACATCTTCTACACCGCGCCGACCGCCATCCGCGCGCTGATGCGCGACGGCGAGGCGCCGGTGCGCAAGCACGACCGGTCGTCGCTGCGCATCCTCGGTTCCGTCGGCGAGCCGATCAATCCGGAAGCCTGGCTGTGGTACTATCGCGTGGTGGGCGACGAGCGTTGCCCGATCGTCGATACCTGGTGGCAGACCGAGACGGGCGGCATCCTGATCTCCCCGCTGCCCGGTGCCGTCGCGCAGAAGCCGGGGTCGGCCACGCTGCCGCTGCCGGGCGTGAAGCCCGCGCTGGTCGACAATGACGGCAACCTGCTGGAGGGCGCGACCGAAGGCAACCTCGTCATGCTGGACGCTTGGCCCGGCATGATGCGCACCATCTATGGCGACCATGCGCGCTTCGGGCAGACTTACTTCTCGACCTTCAAGGGCATGTATTTCACCGGCGACGGCGCGCGGCGCGACGCCGATGGCTATTACTGGATCACCGGGCGCGTCGATGACGTGATCAACGTCGCCGGCCACCGCATGGGCACGGCGGAGGTTGAATCCGCCCTCGTCGCGCACCCGGCCGTGGCGGAAGCGGCCGTCGTCGGCATGCCGCATGAGATCAAGGGCCAGGGCATCTACGCCTATGTCACGCTCAAGGCCGGCGTCGATTCCACCGAAGCGCTGCGCAAGGAACTCGTTGCCTGGGTGCGCAAGGAGATCGGGCCGATCGCGACGCCCGATGCGATCCAGTGGGCGCCGGGGCTGCCCAAGACGCGCTCGGGTAAGATCATGCGCCGTATCCTGCGCAAGATCGCCGCGAATGAAACCGAAGGGCTCGGTGATACGTCCACGCTCGCAGATCCGGGCGTGGTGCAGGAACTGATCGACAACAAGGTGGGGTAATGTCGGCTGCGCGGTACAGGGATGTCTACATCAGCGGCCCCGACCTGGTCGCACCGGTGCTGCGCGGCCACGCCCCGGCGATCGAGGGGGCGCCGTACCGCATCAGCCCCTTCTTCCCGCCCACCGACCCGACCGATGTCTTCGCCGAAGTCGTTGAACGCATCCGCGGCGGGCTGCTTCAGGGCCGGCAGACCGCCGCAGCCTGCTGGTGCGCGCTGGTCGGCCCGCGTGAGATCGCCGAGCTTCTGAACGACCTCTACGGCGCGCCGGGGCAAGACCCGCCACCTGTGCAGGCGCTGCGGCGTTTCGTCGCGGTGCTGCCGCATGACTGCACTTTCGCCCTGGTGGCGGCGACGATCTGACGCGCCACGATCCGTCGACGGAATCGTCGGCGGCAAATGATCTGGTGATCTTTCCGGCGGACACTGGGGCTCGCTCTCGCGCCGCAACGGTGCTGGAATCGGCCGCGACCCTTGCGTCACCGCCATGCCGTGGTGGTACTCCGCCAACCAGGAACCAGATCATGCAACCAGATCGTCGCCACTTCATGCTGGGCCTCGCGGCCGCGGCCACCTGCGCCGCACTGCCAGGCGCCGCCGAAGCCTGCACCGGCATCACGCTGCGTGGTGCCGATGGCTCGGTGATCTTCGGCCGCACGTTGGAATGGGGCACCTTCGACATGCTGCCGCGCATCGCCGCGGTACCCGGCGGCGCGGCGCTCAAGGCGCAGGCCATGCCGGACGGCAAGCCAGGCATCGCCTGGACCGCGCGCCACAACGCGGTCGCCATCATCGCGCTCGGCAAGCCCGTCGTGGTCGACGGGCTGAACACTGCCGGCCTGTCGGTCGGGATGTTCTATCACCCGGGCTTCGCGGTCTATGCGCCCTATGACCCCGCCCAGGCGGCGAATTCCATGGCGATGACGGACCTTGCCGGCTTCCTGCTGACGCAATGCGCGTCGCTCGACGAGGTGCGCGCCGCGCTCGCGCGCATTCGTGTCGCGCCGGTGGTGGAGCCGGCGCTCGGCTTCCCGGCGCCGGTGCATCTGATCGTCACCGAGGCTTCCGGCCGCGCCATCGTGATCGAGGCGCATGAAGGCGCGCTCCGTCTCTTCGACACGCCGATCGGCGTCATCACTAATGCGCCGACCTATGACTGGCACATGACCAATCTGCGCAACTACGTGAACCTGTCGGGCCGCGGGACCGCGCCGCGCGAGGTCGATGGCGTGACCCTGGCACCACTCGGCGAAGGCAGCGGCATGCTGGGCCTGCCGGGCGACTTCACCCCGCCCAGCCGCTTCATCCGCGCCGCCGCCTTCGCGGCCACCGCGCGGCCGACGACCGGCGGCTTCGACACGGTGCAGGAGGCTTTCCGCATCCTCGACAACTTCAACGTGCCGGTCGATGCGGTGAAGGACGACCGCGGCGCGCCGGGCGTACCGCAGGTGATGCTGAGTGCGACGCAGTGGACGACCGTGGTCGATCTCAAGACCCGCACGCTCTATTACCATACGCAGTTCGACCGGACGATCCGCCGGGTGGTGCTCGGGTCGATCGATTTCGCGCCGCTGAATGGGCAGGTCCCGTCGCGACCGCTCGACGAGACGCGAGCGGAGACGATCCGCGATGTGACACCGCGGGGCTGAGGCGGCACGGGACGGAACCGAGAGGGGCTTTGCCCCTCCCGGGCCCTCCCCAACAAGGGCCAAAGGGCCTCTGGACACCGTTACCTGCGGCGAGAACGGATCTTGCGCACGGCGCGCGGGATGCCGAAGCGACCTACCCGACCCGCCCGGTGCCAAAAGACGGCATTCCAAATGACACTGTCATTTGGTGGGGTGGTTTGGAGGGGCGACGCCCCTCCAGTCTCCACTGCGCGCTCAGGGCGTCAGCCATCGCCCCCCGCGCCGGCACCGAACCTTCACCGGTAGACGAAGGCCGGGTCCGTCAGGTCGATCGCCGGAAGGGCGTCCTTCTCCGACCAGTAGTCATGCATGTGCTGCCATTCCGGCTTGTCGCCACGCTTGGGCAGCAGGTGGTTGCCGCGCGCGACATAGCCGGAGCTGAATTCCTCCGGGTCGATCCACGGCCCCAGCGGCATGTTGTGGTCCTCGGGCCGCAACGCGACCTCGACGCGCGTCGCCCCGGTCTGCTCCATGTGGTTGAGCAGGCGGCACACCACATCTGCCACCATGTCCGCGCGCAGCGTCCAGGAGGCGCGCAGATAGCCGAACACCCAGGCCATATTCGGCACGCCGGTGAACATCATGCCGCGATAGGTGACGGTGTCGCCGAACACCAACGGCTCGCCGTCGATCGCGAAGTCGATGTCGCCCAGCGCGCTCAGATGAAAGCCGGTGGCGGTGACGATGATGTCAGCGTCCAGCATCGCGCCGGATTTCAGCAGCAGGCCGGTTTCGGTGAAGGTCTCGATCTCGTCGGTGACGACCGAAGCGCGCCCAGCGGCAATGCCTTTGAACAGATCGGCATCCGGCACAAAGGCCAAGCGCTGCTGCCAAGGCCGGTAGCGCGGGGTGAAGTGCTTGTCGATGTCGTAGTCGTCGCCGAGCAGCGCGCGGATCTGGCCGAGCAATTCACCCTTCACCATCTCGGGTTCGGTCTGGGTGCGCTGGATGAAGCGGGCCTGCTCGTACAGGATCTTCCGCCGCACGATCTCGTGGATCCATTCCTCGTTGATGCCGAGGGTGCGCAACTCGTCGGCGATCTCGATGCCGTTGCGCCCGGTGCGGAAGAAGGTCGGCGACCGCTGCAGCATCGTCACATGCGCGGCCTCATCCGCCATCGCCGGCACGATGGTCGCGGCGGTCGCACCCGAGCCGATCACGACCACGCGCTTGCCTCGATAGTCGAGGTCCTCCGGCCAGGTCTGCGGATGGACGATACGGCCACCGAAGCGCGCCATGCCCGGCCATTCGGGGGTATAGCCTTCCTCGTGGCGGTAATAGCCCTGGCACATCCAGAGGAAATTCGCGGTGAAACGCGCGATGCTGCCGTCACCGCGCGCGGCCTCGATGGTCCAGCGGTTGGCGGACGAATCCCACCGCGCCGAGCGGATCCGATGGCCGTAACGGATGAAGCGGCCGAGGCCGTTCTCCTCGATCACCTCGCCCATGTATTTGCGGATTTCCTCCGCCGTCGCGATGGGCGCGCCGACCCATGGCTTGAAGCGATAGCCGAAGGTGTAGAGATCACTGTCCGAGCGGATGCCCGGGTAGCGATGCGTCCGCCAGGTGCCGCCGAAGCCGTCCTGCGCCTCGAGCACCAGGAAGCTGCGCCCCGGGCATTGTTCCTGCAGGTGATAGGCACCGCCGACCCCGGAAATGCCGGCGCCGACGATCAGCACATCGACGTGTTCCACCGGCGCCGCCTCGGGCGCCAAGGCGGCCATTGTCTCGGCCATGGATCATTTCTCCGCTTCCTGGCACCAGCCTATCGGGCCGCGCCCAGGGCGGTAAAGCATTGCGCCGGGCGCGGGTTGTAGCCAGCCGCGCTGCGGCGCAGCATAGCGTCATGAGCGGGTCCGGCGGCAGCGAGAACGAACCAACCAGCCGAACGGCGATGAACCGCGTGCTTGTCATGTTTGGGCCGGCGGTCTTCGCTGGCGCGCTGGCCACCCGCGCGACAGACCCGCTGGTGGTTGACATCGCCCACGACCTGGCCAGCACCGCGGCGCAGGTCGCCCTTCTTGGCACCGCCTACACCCTGCCCTTCGCGCTGGTGCAGCCGATCCTGGGACCGATCGCGGATTCGGTCGGCAAGCGCCGGGTGGTGACACTGTGCATCGGCCTGCTGGTCACGCTGCTGGCGCTCTCGGCGGCCGCCGCATCCCTCGGGTGGCTGATGACCTTCCGCGCGTTGTCGGGTGCGGCAGCCGGCGGCATGATGCCGTTGACGCTCGCCATCATGGCCGATGCGGTGCCGATGCGGGACCGCCAGGTGGCGCTGTCGCGCATGCTCATCTTCGGCATTTCGGGGCAGATCGCCGGCGGGGCGATCGCCGGGCCGATCGCCGCCATCGCCGGCTGGCGCGGCATGCTGGTGTTCTGCGCCATCGCCGCGGTGGTCGGCCTGGTCGCCCTGGTGATGGCTTCGCGGGGCGCCGCGAAGGAACCCATCACGCGCTACGACCCCGTGGTGGCGACCAAGCGCTACCGGACCATCCTGTCCAACCCGAGCGCCATCCCGCTCTATGCCACCGTGGCCGCCGAGGGGGCGCTGGTGTTCGGCTCCTTCCCCTTTTTCGCGACGCTGATGATCAATCGCGGCATCGGCGGCACGACGGAAGCCGGCTTCACGATCGGCGCCTTCGGGCTGGGCGGGCTGGGCTATGCGGCGCTCGCCCGCTGGCTGCTGACGCGCTTCGGTCAGGCCGGGGCCGTACGGCTGGGCGGTGGGATCGGCTTCCTGGCGCTGATGGGGTTGGCTGTCGCGCCGGCGCTGTGGGTCGCGGCGCTGGCCGGCTTTCTGCTCGGGATGGCGTTCTACATGATCCACAACGCCATCCAGACGCGCGCCACCGAGCTGTCCCAGCAATTCCGTGGCAGCGCCGTCTCGCTGCACGCCTTTTCCTTCTTTACTGGGCAGTCGCTCGGCCCGATCGCCTTCGGGCTGGGGGCGACGACGATCGGGCTGGCGCCTTCGCTCGGCATCGCGGCGGCGTTGCTGATGGTGCTCGCCTGGTCCCTCGCGCGCCGGCCCGCCTGAGCGCTGGAACAGAAGGTGATTCACGGCGACCGAGTCGCGCCGGTGCACCCATTCCGAATCAGACACTTGGTCCGAGTCGTAGGAACGAATCGCTGACGGAGTCGGCCCGAGTCGCAAAGCCGGCTTAAATCAAGCACTTGTGGGTGTCGGTCCGGGGTCGGCACAAGCGTGTTCGCGGTCCGTGCGCGGTGGGCACCCGAGTCGCGGCGGGGCAGACACGCGACGGACATGGAAGGGCTTTGCACCTCCAAACCACCCCACCAAATGACAGTATCATTTGGAAAGCCATCGTTGGGCGCCGGGCAGCGATGGGCGGCTGCTTCGATGACACGCGCGCCGCGTGCGAGGGCGGGGCTCGCTCGGCGCTGGACCCTTGCATCAAATCGAGAGGTCCGGCGGCGCCTGGAGCAATTCCCGATCGGGCGAGGATGCTCGCCGATACACTGGCTCGGAGAGGGCGGGTCAGTCGGAGTGAACGGGATCCCGGTCAGACCGAGGGGCTCCCTTTGGCCTTGGCGCGCAACGTCAACGGCGACCTGTGGTGAGGTGGGCCCGAGGTCGGCAAAGACCCCTCGGTCCCAACTCACCCTCTGAGCGCCGGCATCTTCATCGCCTGAGCGGTGTGCCCAGGCCGCGACGACGCCAATCGCAGACTACCCATCCCTCTGGCGACCACCGTCCAACAATGAGGGATCCGAGGGCCTTAAGCCCTTGGCGGGTGGGGTGCGGGGAGGGCGGGGCCCTCCCCGTCCTAAGCCGCCGCGCGGATCGCCGCCGCCTTCACATCCTCGCTGACCGCCCCGGCGAAGGTCGCGAAGTTCTTCTCGAACAGCCCGACCAGGTTCGCCGCCGTGCGGTCATAGGCCGCCTTGTCGGCCCAGGCGTCGCGCGGGTTCAGCACCTCGGCCGGGATGCCGGGGACGGCTTTGGGCATCATCAGCCCGAAGAACGGGTCGCGGACGAAGTCCACCTTGGCGAGCGAGCCATCCAGCGCCGCGCGTAGCAGGGCGCGCGTCACCTTGATCGACATGCGCGACCCGGTGCCATAGGCGCCGCCCGACCAGCCGGTGTTCACCAGCCAGCAATCGGCGCCGTGCTTGCCGATCAGCTCCTGCAGCATGCGGCCATAGACTTCCGGGTGGCGCGGCAGGAACGGCGCGCCGAAGCAGGTGGAGAAGGTCGCCTGCGGCTCCTTGCCCAGCCCCTTTTCCGTGCCGGCGACGCGCGCGGTGTAGCCCGACAGGAAGTGGTACATCGCCTGCGCGGCCGACAGCTTGGAGATCGGCGGCAGCACGCCGAAGGCATCCGCCGTCAGCATCACCACGTTCTTCGGCAGGCCGGCAGTGCCGCCCGGCGCGGTGTTGGGGATGTAGTGGATCGGGTAGCAGGATCGCGTGTTCTCGGTCAGCGACCCGTCATCGAGGTCGACCACGCCATCGGCATCGGCGACGACGTTCTCGAGCACGGTGCCGAAGCGGTGCGTCGCCGCCCAGATCTGCGGCTCGGCCTCCTGCGACAGCTTGATGACCTTGGCGTAGCAGCCACCTTCGAAGTTGAAGACGCCGGTATCCGACCAGCCGTGTTCGTCATCGCCGATCAGCGCGCGCTCGGGGTCGGAGGACAGCGTGGTCTTGCCGGTGCCTGACAGGCCGAAGAACAGCGCGACGTCGCCATCCTTGCCGACATTGGCCGAGCAATGCATCGGCAGCACGTCACGCGCCGGCAGCAGCCAGTTCATCACGGTGAAGATACTCTTCTTCACCTCGCCGGCATAGGAAGTACCGGCGATCAGGATGGTGCGCGTCGCCAGTGACAGGGCGATGACGGTGCTGGTGCGGCAGCCATCGACGGCCGGGTCGGCCTCGTATTCCGGCGCGTGGAGGATGGTCCAGTCCGGCGCGAAGCCGTCCAGCGCATCACGTTCCGGGCGGATGAACATGTTGCGCGCGAACATTGCGTGCCAGGCATTGGTGGTGACGAGCCGCACGCGGATCTGGTGCGCGGTGTCGGCGCCGGCGTGCAGATCCTGGGTGAACAGCTCCGCCTTCTGGCCGAGATAGGTGCGCACCTTGGTAGCCAGCGCGGCGAACTTGTCGGCCGGCAGCGCCTGGTTGATCTTGCCCCACCAGACGGCTTCGCGCGTCTCGGGCTCGTCCACCACGAACTTGTCCTGCACGGAACGGCCGGTGTGCTGGCCGGTCACGGCGATGAAGGCGCCATCAGCCGAAAGCCGGCCTTCGCCGCGCCGCAGGGCATGTGCCACCAGGGCGGGGGCGGTCAGGTTCGGATGGACCTCGCCGTTCGGGGAAACGCCAGTGCCGGCAACGGCGGGGTTCGGGGAAGACATGCGGGGCCACTCTCCTGGGGGGTCACGTCGCGGTTGGGTGACAGTGCCGTTTCAGCGACCCGGACGGCAGAATTGCGGCAGAAAATCGCCACATATCAGCCGTTCAGGCGCGCCCGTCCCTCCCGCGTCGCGCGGATGAGGGCCGCGCGTACCGCATCGGAATCGCTTAACCGCGCTAAGAACGCAAGTCGAACCGTCTGGTTACCGTCAGACAGGTCACAGCCATCGACATCCACGGCGACTATCCGCCAGTCCCCTGCCGCGCCGCCAAGCAGCCCCTGGGCGATCGCCGCCACCGCGTCGGCGTGGTCGGCGTTCATGTGGTCGATGATCCCGGCTTCCGCGGCGAGGATGGCGGCGACCGCTTCGGGGTCCGGCGCCAACTCGCTGGCCTTGATCCGTTCGGCGCGGGCGAAGCCGCCGACCTGCAACGCGCCGCCGATGCGCACCCGCCACAGGCTGAAATCGGCGAAGTCAGCGTAGAGCGCGGCATAGGGGTGGCGCGCCAGCCAGCGTGCCTTGAGGGCCGGGACCTCGGCCTCAGGCACCCGCTCGGCCAGGCCGGTGACGGTCACCCGCGGCGCAGTCTGCGGGTTGGGGCCTTCTGCGGTGCCGGTGAACAGCAGGGCGCAACGCGGCTCAGCGGCCAGTTGGCGGGTATGGGCGGACAGGGTGGACAGCCACAGCAGCGGCGAGAGGTCGGGTGCCGGCGCCGGCGTGACCAGGCTGGCGAAGGGCTGGCCCTCGGCCGAGGAGGCCAGTGTCGCGGCATTCGCCCCCCTGATCAGGCCGATGGCCTCGCGAATGCCGTCCTGCGATGCCATGTCTTCCTCCGGCCCGTCTCGTGCCACAATCCCGCGTGAAACTGGCTTCAGTGCCGCCGCCGCGCAATCGCGACGCCTGAATGCCCGAATACCGGAAAGACACATGGCCCAGACCATCGCCCTCGTGGACGACGACCGCAACATCCTCACCAGCGTGCAGATGACGCTGGAGGCGGAAGGCTATGCCGTCCGCACCTTCACCGATGGGGAGAGCGCGCTGCAGGGGCTGCTCTCGAAGCCGGCGGACCTCGCCGTGCTCGACATCAAGATGCCGCGCATGGACGGGATGGAGCTGCTGCAACGGCTGCGCCAGCGCTCGAACATGCCGGTGGTGTTCCTCACCTCGAAGGATGAGGAAGTCGACGAGCTGATGGGCCTGCGCCTCGGCGCGGATGACTACATAACCAAGCCGTTCAGCCAGCGCCTGCTGCTCGAACGCATCCGCGCCCTGCTGCGGCGCAATGAGGCGTCGCGCGCGGAAGGCTCGGGGGCGCCGCCGGGCGGCGTCATCGCCCGCGGCGATCTGGTGCTGGACGAGACCAAGCACACCTGCGTGTGGAAGGGCGGCCAGGTGCAGCTCACCGTCACCGAATTCCTGCTGGTCAAGGCGCTCGCGGTGCGCCCCGGCATGGTGAAGAACCGCGACCAGCTGATCGATGCCGCCTATGGCGAGAACATCTATGTCGATGACCGCACGATCGACAGCCACGTAAAGCGCATCCGTAAGAAGTTCCGGCAGGTGGATGGCGAGTTCGACCAGATCGAGACGCTGTACGGCATCGGGTATCGCTACAAGGAAGCCTGAGCGGCCGGCGAGCCGGTGAAAGGGGCGAGCAATGCCTGACGATGGCGCCGCCACGCGGCCGCAGGGCAAGGCCGCCGGGAGTTCGGCGGTGGCGGCCCCGCGTGCGCCACGGCGCCGCTTCTCCCCCCTGCTGCGCCGTATCCTGCTGGTCAACGCCGTGCCGCCGGCGCTGCTGGCGGCATCGCTGCTGTATCTCGACCAGTACCAGAACGGCCTGATCGCTGCCGAGGTCGAGGCGCTGCGCACCCAGGCGCGCATCTATGCCGGCGCCATCGCCGAGGCCGCCGTGCGCATCGATGGCGACCGCGCCATCCTGGTGCCGGAAGCCGCCCGCCCGCTGTTGCGTCGCCTCGTTGAACCATCGCCCAACACCCAGGCGCGGCTGTTCGACAATACCGGGCTGATGGTCGCCGACAGCCGCGTGCGCGAGGGGCCCGGTGGCGCGGTGACCACCGAGCCGCTGCCGCCGCCCGAACCGCGCGGCGCGCTGACCTCGACCGTCGCCGGCGTCTATGACCGGCTGGTCTCGGTGCTGCCCGGCACGCTGCGCGGCGGCACCAGCAGCGGCGGGGTGGCGGTCGATATCGGGCCGGAAGCGCCGGATTTCGACTGGCAGCCCAATCTCGGCCCCGACCGGCGGGAAGAACTGCGCCTCGCCCTCGAAGGCGGCGTGCGCCCGTATATCCGCCGCACCGGGGATGGCCGCCTGCTGGTCTCCGTCGCCGAACCCGCCCGCCGCAGCGGGCAGAGCGTCGGCATCGTGCTGCTGACGCGCGAGGCCCGCGAGGTCGATGAACGGCTGTTCCAGATCCGCGCCTCGGTGCTGCTGCTGTTCGGCACGGCGCTGGTGCTGACGGTGATGCTCTCCTTCTACCTGTCGCGCACCATCGCCACGCCGATGCTCGACCTGGCGCGCGCCACCCAGCGCATCCGTGAAGGCGAGGGGCGCGAGGAATCGGTGCCCGAACCGCTGCTCGCCCGCAATGACGAGATCGGCACGCTGGCGCGCGACCTGCAGAATTCCGCCCGCGCGCTGTGGGCGCGCATCGACGCCAATGAACGCTTCGCCGCCGATGTGGCGCATGAGCTGCGCAACCCGTTGACCTCGGTGCGCAGCGCGCTGGAGACCCTGCGCCGCATCGAGAACCCGGAGAACCGCAACCGCCTGCTGGCGATCATCGCCGACGACGCGGTGCGCATGGATCGGCTGATCGCCGACATCTCCGATTCCTCGCGCGTCGATGCCGAGCTGTCGCGCACCATCTCCGCCCCGGTGGACATCGCGCCGATCCTCTCCGCCCTGGCCGAATTGCACGAGGCGACGCGGGCCGAGCCGGATGCCCCATCTGTCACGCTGGAGGCCACGCCCGGCCCGCTGGTGGTGCGTGGCGTCGAGGGCCGTATCGTGCAGGTGTTCCGCAACCTGCTCGGCAATGCGCTGTCCTTCAGCCCACCCGGCGGCCGCGTGCTGGTCAAGGCACGGCCGGCCGGCGCAGTGGTGGAAGTGGCGATCGAGGATGAGGGCCCAGGCATTCCGGAGCAGAAGCTCGAGAGCATCTTCGAGCGCTTCTATTCGGAACGCCCGAGCGGGGAACGCTTCGGGCAGCATTCCGGGCTCGGGCTGTCGATCAGCAAGCAGATCGTCGAGGGGCTGCGCGGGCAGATCTCGGCGGAGAACCGCCGCGATGCGGCAGGGACAGTCATCGGGGCGCGGTTCGTCGTGCGGCTGCCGGCGGCGTAGCCACACCTCCGCCGCCCACGGCCCGCCGCATCACCGTGGCTGTTCATGGCCGCGCATGTGTCGCGCATGCGGGCGCCGGCACTACCCTACCGCGACTGCGAAGCCAGGGGGTCGCGGTGCGGCTCGCCTGGTTGCACAATGGTGCGAGACCAAGCAACGAAACCGGTGACGGGAACGATTCCATGGACGACGCGAAGCAGCTACCTGCCAGTGACACGCGCACCGCCCGAGTGACCGGGGAGGAGGCGCTCGCGATGCACGCCGAAGGCCGGCCGGGCAAGCTCGAGATCCGCCTGACCAAGCCGCTGATCACCGCGCGCGATCTCTCGCTCGCCTATTCGCCCGGCGTGGCGGAACCCTGCCTGCACATCCATCGCGACCCGAAGCTTGCCTATGACTACACGGCGAAGGGCAATTTCGTCGCCGTCGTCTCGAACGGCACGGCGGTGCTGGGCCTGGGCAATCTCGGCGCGCTGGCGTCGAAACCGGTGATGGAAGGCAAGGTCGCGCTGTTCAAGCGCTTCGCCGATGTGGACGGGATCGACCTGTGCGTCGACACCGAGGATGTGGACGCCTTCGTCAATTCTGTGCGCTACCTCGGCCCGTCCTTCGGCGGCATCAACCTCGAGGACATCAAGGCGCCGGAATGCTTCGTCATCGAGCAGCGCCTGCGCGAGCTGATGGACATTCCCGTGTTCCATGACGACCAGCACGGCACCGCGATCGTCGCGGCCGCCGGACTGATCAACGCCATCCATTTGACCGGGCGCGACATCAAGACGACGCGGCTCGTCATCAACGGCGCCGGGGCGGCCTCGATCGCCTGCGCCGAGCTGGTCAAGGCGATGGGCATGCGACCCGAAAACGTCATCCTGTGCGACACCAAGGGCGTCATCTATCGCGGCCGCCAGGAAGGCATGAACCAGTGGAAGTCCGCCCATGCGACGACCACGGATGCGCGCACGCTGACCCAGGCGCTGGACGGCGCCGACGTGTTCTTCGGCCTGTCGGTGAAGGGCGCGCTGACGCCCGAGATGCTGCGCGCCATGGCACCGAGCCCGATCCTGTTCGCCATGGCCAATCCGGACCCCGAGATCACGCCTGATGAAGCGCGTGCCGCGCGGCCGGACTGCATCATCGCCACCGGCCGCTCGGACTATCCGAACCAGGTCAACAACGTGCTCGGCTTCCCGTTCATCTTCCGTGGCGCACTGGATGTCCGCGCCAGCACCATCAACGACGCGATGAAGATCGCCGCCGCCGAGGCGCTGGCGATGCTGGCTCGCGAGGATGTGCCCGAGGAAGTGGCAGGCGCCGGGGCGGGCATGTCGCTGCGCTTCGGGCCCGAGTACATCATCCCCAACGCCTTCGACCCGCGACTGATCTCGCGCGTCTCGCCGGCCGTCGCCAAGGCGGCGATGGACAGCGGGGTCGCCCGCAAGCCGCTGTTGGACCTGCAGCGCTATGCGCGCGACCTGGCGAACCGGCTGGACGCGACGGTCGGCGCGCTGGAGGCGATTGCCGAAGCCGTCCGCCAGAACCCCAAGCGCGTCGTCTTCGCCGAGGGCGAGGAGGAGAAGGTGATCCGCGCCGCCATCGCCTTCCGCAATGCGGGCTATGGCACGCCGGTCCTCGTCGGGCGCGAGGACCGCATCAACGCGGTCGCCGCCGCGCTCGGAATCCCGATGCCGGACGGCATCGAAATCCACAATGCAAGGTTGTCGGATTCCAACCGCCGCTATGCCGAATTCCTCTATGCAAAGCGTCAGCGCGAAGGCTTCCTGCTGCGCGACTGCCAGCGCCTGGTGAACCAGGATCGCAACGTCTTCGGCGCCTGCATGGTCGCGATGGGCGACGCGGATGCCATCGTCACCGGTTCCACCCGTTCCTATTCGGTCGCGCTGGAAGGCATCAACATGGCGATCGACCCGATCCCGGGGCGCGTCGTCTTCGGGGTGTCCATCATTGTCTCGCGCCGCGCCGGCACGGTGCTGGTGGCCGATACCGCCATCCATGAACGGCCCGATGCCGAGACGCTCGCCGGCATCGCGCGTGGTTCGGCGGCGGCGGCGCGGCGGCTCGGGCTGGAACCGCGCGTGGCGTTCCTGTCCTTCTCGACCTTCGGTGACCCGCGCGGGACCATTCCGGGCAGCATCCGCGACGCGGTGAAGCTGCTGATCGAACGCGGCGCCGATTTCGAGTTCGACGGCGAGATGTCGGCCGATGTCGCGCTCGACCCCGGCCTGCGCACGTCGCTCTATCCGTTCTGCCGGCTGACCGGGCCGGCCAATGTGCTGATCATGCCGGGGCTGCACGCGGCGCACATCCTGACGCGATCGGTGCCGCGGCTGACCAGTTCGACCGTGATCGGCCCGCTGCTGACCGGCCTGTCGCATTCGGCGCAGATCGTGCCGATGCAGGCGGGGGTGAACCAGATGCTCGACGTCGCCTGCCTCGCGGCCCATGCCGCCGCGCTGAAGTGACGCCGGAGGTTCTCACCATCGGCTATGAGGGCGCGACGCCAGACCGGCTGATCGGCGCCCTCAAGGAGGCCGGGGTGCGCGTGCTGGTCGATGTCCGGGCGCTGGCCAGCAGCCGCCGGCCGGGCTTCGCCAAGACCGCGCTGACGGCGTCGTTGGAGGCGGCCGGGATCGGCTATCTGCATCTGCGCGCGCTCGGCACGCCCGCCGAAGGGCGGGTTGCCGCGCGGTCGGGACGGCCGGCCGAGATGCGCCGGATCTTCGCGGCGCATCTCGCCGGCACCGAGGCACAGGCCGCGCTGGCCAACCTGTCCGACCTAGCGCGCCAGCAACGCGTCTGCCTGCTGTGCCTGGAGGCCGATCCGCGGCAATGCCACCGTACGCTGGTGGCCGAGGCGGTCGGGCTCCCAATCATCCACCTCTCGCCGGGGGCGTGAGGGTCAGCCGGTCGGGGCGTCGCTGTCCGGCCCTGCCGCCGGTCCCTTGGTGGCGGGGGCGGCGGATGGCTTGCCGCCGGGCGGTGGGTCCTGGGCGACGGGCGGGCTGACCCGCGCGCCTTGGGCGCCGCGGGGTGCGAAGATGCCGGTGGCGCGATCCGGGGCCTGGTGTGCCTGCCCGGGGGGTGGGCCCGCCGGGCGGTTGGCCCCGGCCGGGCGCGGCGCGGGTGGGGCGACGCCTGCCGGGACGGCCTGTGCGGGCGGCGGCGGCACGAAATTCGGCCTGACGTGATGCGGCGGGGCGCCGGGCGGTCTGACACCCTGCGGCGCCATGAGGCGGTAGGGATCGGGGCGTTCCCACGCTTGAGCATGCTGCGACATGAAGGCGAATGACCCCGCCAGCAGGACAAGGCGGCGGCGAGGGCGAGGCATGACGGCATCCGCGCAGTGATGCCCCACCCTAGGCCTCTCCGTGTTGCCGGCGCATGTCGCGAAGGTTGCGTTCGGCAACGGCGCCGTGGCCGGCCGATGCCTTTTTGCCAACGGCCCGATCCGATGACCGCAAGGAGAGGATTGACGAGGCGCCGTCCCTCCAAGCTACGCAGCCCGGGTTCCCATATGCCATGGGCATTTTGGATGCCGTCTCGTGGCGTTGAGCACGAAACGCTGCTGTATCCGAGGCGCGCACTGCGTGCGCAATGGCGGGTTTCGGCGCTCATCCTGACCGTGGCGCCGAGCGCCAAGGGGAGGTTTCCAAAGGCCCTTAGGCCTTTGGTGGGGAGAGCCCGAGAGGGGCAACGCTCCTCTCGGTCCCTCCGGTCAGGATTAAGCGCCGCCGGTACTATTCGCGCGGCGCGGCGGGCTGGCCGTGCAGCCGTTCGCCCTGGCGCGCGGTCCATTCGCCGGCGCCCTGCATCTGCTGGCCGGTCCAACGCATGGCGCGGCCGAGCGCCGAGCCCGTGTCATCCGCCGCGCGTTCGAGCGCCTGGCCGGTCGATTCCGCGGCACGGTCGATCGCGGCGCCACTGCGTTCGGCAACGCCAGGCTGGCGCGTGCCGTCCGGGGCCGGCGTCGCGGCCGGCGCTGGGGTCGGCGCGGGGGCGGGGGCAACCGGGCGCGGCACCGGTGGCGGCAGGCTGCCCGCCTGCTGGGCCAGCACCGGGGTGGCAACGAGGGCGAGAAGGGCAGTGGCGGCAACAAGTCGCATCGGTGCCTCCTGGGGTCGAGGTATCGTTGATGTGTCACCACGTCGGGCGGGTGCATGCCCGTCATGGCGCGGCGCCTGACCAGGTGACGATGCCTGCGACAGCACAGACCGGGCGCGCGGAACCATCCCTAACCGACCGAAGTTACCACGAGATGATGATACGGCCCCGTGGCGACAACGGGGCAGCGCCGTCAACTGCCGAAGGCCCAGCGCCCCGCGCGGCGCAGCTTCTCGCCGGTCCAGTTCGCGGCGCGTTCGAGGGCCGAACCGGTGCGTCGCGCACCGCGTTCCACCGCCTCCCCAGTGCGTTGCGCGCCGCGTTCGACCGCACGGCCGGTACGCTGCACCGCGCCTTCGCTGGCCGCGGCCGGCAGGGCGGTGACGGAGGCCATCAGGGCCAGGATCAGGGCGCGCCGTTTCATGACTGGAATCTTGGCCCGCCACGCCGCCCGGTCAAGTATCCAGACGGATGCCGAGCTCACGGATCAGCGGCCGCCACAGTGCGATCTCGGCGGCGACGAAGGCATCGAACTCGCCCGCCGACCAGCCGGTGGTCTGGATGCCGAGCGCCCTGGTGCGCGCCTGCACCTCGTCGGCGGCCATGGCCCGGACCACCTCGGCATTCAACCGGGCGACGATCTCCGCCGGCACCGCCTTGGGCACGCTGATGCCCTGCCAGCCGAAGGCGACGGCGTCGTAGCCCAGCTCGCGCATGGTGGGCACGGTCGGCGCCTCGGCGGTGCGGGCCTCGCTGAGGACCGCCAGCGCGCGCACTCGCCCGTCGCGGATGAAGGGCAGGCCGGAGGCGGTGTCGATCATCACCAGCTCGACATTGCCGGCGAGCAGGTCCTGCATCGCCGCCTGGCCGCCGCGATACGGCACGTGTTCCGCCGCCAGGCCCGAGCGGCGCTTGACCAGTTCCATCGCCAGGTGATGCGGCGAGGCGACGGCGGGGCTGCCATAAGTTGGCGCGCGCGTCCGGCTGGCCGCCAGCAGCGCCGGGAAATCGGCCCAGGGCGCATCCGCCCGGCAGACAATATACAGCGGAAAACGGCCGATGAAGCCGACCCCGGCGAAGTCGCGATCTGGGTCATAGGGCAGCCGCGCATAAAGCGCCGGGTTGTAGACCAGGATGCCGTTGTCGACATGCATCCAGGTATAGCCATCCGGCGCGGCGCGCGCGGCAATCTCGCTGGCCAGCACGGCGCCGCCGCCGGGGCGGTTCTCGACCACCACATTCTGACCGAGGCGCCCGCCCATCTGCGCAGCCAACAACCGGGCAAACACGTCGGACGGCCCGCCGGCCGGGTAGCCGACGACCAGCCGCAACGGGCGATCGGGCCAGCTCGCCTGGGCCTGCGCCTGGGTCGCTGCCAGGGCGAGGCCGGTCGCGATCGCACCACGCCGTCCGATCATCTGCGCATCTTCCTTTGTCTGCCGATGGCCGCAATCTGGCGCCAGGCCGGAGCGACGCCAAGAGGCGCCGGTTGCAGGGCCGGCGGCCGCTTCTTCTTGACTCTTTTCCTGCCCAAGACTAAGCGCCCCTGTCTTTCAAGTTCTGGAAGGCATTGCCTCGCTTGCGGGGCCGGAACCTGGGCGGACCGTTACGCGCCCATTCATTGGACCCGTGTTCGCAGCCGCAACAGGCGCGCCGGGTCACGTCGTTCCCGCTGCTGGCGGGCGCGCAAGCCGCATCCCCCGCCGCAGCGTGGCGGGCCGATACCGGAAAGCACAGATCTGCATGGCCACCATTACCGCCGACCGCGTGGGTAGCGAAGATTTCGCCGCCCTTCTCGACGAGACCCTTGGTGCCGACACCGGCTTTGCCGGCTCGGTCGTCACCGGCAAGGTCATCCGCGTGGATGACGATGTCGCGGTCGTCGATGTCGGCCTGAAGAGCGAGGGGCGCGTGCCCCTGAAGGAATTTGCCGCCCCGGGCATGAAGCCCGAGGTGAAGCCCGGCGACCTGATCGAGCTGTTCGTCGAGCGCTACGAGGACCGGGACGGCACCATCGTCCTGTCCCGTGAGAAGGCCCGCCGCGAGGAGGCCTGGACCAACCTGGAGAAGTCCTTCACCGCCAATCAGCGCGTGAACGGCGTGATCTTCGGCCGCGTGAAGGGTGGCTTCACCGTCGACCTCGGCGGCGCGGTCGCCTTCCTGCCCGGTTCGCAGGTCGATATCCGCCCGGTGCGCGACGTCGGCCCGCTGATGGGTTCGCCGCAGCCCTTCCAGATCCTGAAGATGGACCGCGCCCGCGGCAACATCGTGGTGTCGCGTCGCGCAGTGCTCGAGGAGACCCGTGCGGAGCAGCGCAGCGAGCTGATCCAGGGCCTCAAGGAAGGCATGATCCTCGACGGCGTGGTGAAGAACATCACCGACTACGGTGCGTTCGTTGACCTCGGCGGCGTCGACGGCCTGCTGCATGTCACCGACATCGCCTGGCGCCGCATCAACCATCCGAGCGAGGCCCTGACCATCGGCCAGCCGGTGAAGGTGCAGGTCATCCGCTTCAACTCCGAGACGCAGCGCATCTCGCTCGGCATGAAGCAGCTGATGTCGGACCCGTGGGACGGCGTGGCGCTGAAGTACCCGGTCAACGCGAAGTTCGCCGGCCGCGTCACCAATATCACCGACTACGGCGCCTTCGTGGAGCTGGAGCCGGGCGTCGAGGGCCTCGTGCATGTCAGCGAGATGTCCTGGACGAAGAAGAACGTCCATCCGGGCAAGATCGTCGCCACCTCCGAGCAGGTGGACGTGATGATCCTCGATGTGGACGAGCCGAAGCGCCGTATCTCGCTCGGCCTCAAGCAGGCCCAGGGCAACCCCTGGGAGCTGTTCCTCGAAGCCCATCCGCCGGGCTCGATCATCGAGGGCGAGATCCGCAACATCACCGAGTTCGGCCTGTTCATCGGCGTGGGCCCGGATGTCGACGGCATGGTCCACATGTCCGACCTGTCCTGGGACGAGGCCGGCGAAGCCGCGATGCAGGCCTACACCAAGGGCCAGGTCATCAAGGCGAAGGTGCTCGACGTCGATGTGGAGAAGGAACGCATCTCCCTCGGCATCAAGCAGCTTGAAGCCGACCCGGCCGCTGAAGTGCTGGACCGCGTCCGCAAGGGCGACATCGTCACCTGCGTCGTGACGAAGGTCGAGGCGAACGGCATCGAAGTGAAGGTCGATGACGTGCTGACCGGCTTCATCCGTCGCGCCGAGCTCGCTCGCGATCGTGGCGACCAGAAGCCCGAGAAGTTCGCCATCGGCGAGAAGGTCGATGCGCGCGTCACCGCCGTGGACCGTGCTGCCCGTCGCCTGGCCCTGACCATCAAGGGCAAGGAGATCGAGGAGGAGCGCGAGGCGATGAAGGAATACGGCTCCGCCGACAGCGGCGCCTCCCTCGGCGACATCCTCGGCGCGGCGATCCGCCGCCGCCGCGAGATGGCCGGCGAAGAGTAAGACCGACCCCGCATCCGCGGGCGAGACTGGGAACCCCCGGGCCGCAAGGCGCCGGGGGTTTTCTTTTGCCCGCGAAATCGGCACCAGCCGCGGTCGGCCAAGCGTATCGTCCCCGACAGGTCACCGCAGCATCGCCGGCCGAACCACGGCAGCAGGACAGCGCGCGGGGCAATAACGGCGCGGCGCCATGACCGGCCTCCGCGTGCCACGCAGGAGGCTCGGCATAGGCCGCAACGATGCCGCGCCCGGGTGATTGTTCCTGAAAACAAATGAAGGTCGGTGTTGTTCGTTACACCTACCAAAAGATTCACGGCACCGTTATCAATTTGCATACATATGCCGCGCCTCCCGCGGCTATCGGGAGCGCGACCATGATCCGGACCCTGCATGACTCCGACGGCAGTCTCCATGTCCCTCTGGCCGATGACGACCTGCCTCTGAGCAGGCCGGCGGACGTGCTGGTCCCCGGGACGATCGCCATGACCACCGTCCCGCCCGGCGCGACGGCGCGGGACGCATCGGCGGGTGAACTGGCGCCCGATGACTGGCGAGACGCGGCGGCGGTCGAACCGGCGCCCGATGACTGGCGGGACACGGCGGCGGGCGAACTGCCGCCCACTGACTGGCGGGTCCCGCCGCTCGACCCGACCCCCGCGCCAAGCCCGGCCAGCCCGTCGGACTTCCTTCCGCCGGATGAGCTGCTGCTCGACCAATGGCACCTGTTCCGGCTCGGCAACCTGGCGCGCATCTGGGACGAGTACACCGGCGCCGGCATCCATGTCGGCATCTATGACGACGGCGTGCAGTACACCCACCACGACCTGAACGGGAACTACGATGCGTCGCGCCACGTGGTGATCGGGCCGACCACCTTTGACGGCGTCAATGTCAGCGGTGCCGATGGCCATGGCACCGCGGTGGCGGGGCTGATCGCCGCCGAGAATGACGGCGTCGGCACCGTCGGCATCGCCTTCGGCGCGGGCATCACCGGGGTCAACATCTTCGACCCGGCGAGTTCGCTGTACATCAACGCCGCTGTGCCGACGAATTTCTACAACGCCATCGCGCAATCCAGCCGCTACGACGTGGTGAACAATTCCTGGGGCTCGGAACCGAGCTTCGCACAGTTCCAGAACCTCGACATTGCCGGCAGCTTCGCGGCACAGACCCTCGCCGGCTGGGCCGGCGCCTCGGCCACCGGGCGCGACGGGCTCGGCACCATCGTGGTTAAGTCCGCGGGCAACGACTACCGCGAATCACAGGGCGACGGGCTGAATGCCAGCCGCTTCACGATCACCGTCTCGGCGATCGGCGACAGCGGCTATGCCGCCTCCTATTCCAACCATGGCGCTTCGATCCTGGTCGGCGCGCCGGGCAGCGAGTTCCCCGAGAATGGCGGGCTCGGCATCGTCACCACCGACCTGCTTGGCACGGAAGGTTACAATCTGCGCGCCAATGGCGGGGCGAACAGCGACTACACCGACGATTTCGGCGGCACCTCCGCGGCGGGGCCCATCGTCGCCGCGGTGGCGGCGCTGATGCTCGACGCCAACCCGGGCCTCGGCTGGCGGGACGTGCAGAACATCCTGGCAGCCTCGGCCACGCACACCGGCGGCGCCTACGGCGCCAGCTCGCTGACCGGTACTTTCGAGAACGGGTTCTGGTACTTCAACAAAGCCGACAGCTGGAACGGCGGCGGCATGCACGCCCACGCCAACTACGGCTATGGCGCACTGAACGCCTACAACGCGGTGCGGATGGCGGAGGTCTGGACGCTGTTCGCCCCGGCGCAGACCTCGGCCAACGAGCAGTCGGCGAGCAGCGGCACGGTGCTGAGCGGCGCGATCATCGCCGACCTCGCGACCCTGAACGTTCCTGTCTCCATCGCCAGCGCCATCGAGATCGAGCACGTCTCGCTCACGGTAACCTTCACCCACGCCAATTTCATCGACATCGACCTCTACCTCATCTCCGCGGAAGGCACCGTGGTGCGGTTGCTGGACGGCTCGGCCGGGACCACCGGCGCCTCCGCTGGCTCACTGACCTGGACCTTCGGCATCGACACGCTGCGCGGTGAACTCTCGGCCGGGACCTGGACAGTCGTCTTCGACGACGTGGTGGGCGGCAACAGCGGCGTGCTCACCTCGGTGGCGGTGACCGCCTTTGGCCACGCCGTGCCCGTGAACGACGTCTTCCACTTCACCGATGAATTCGACACCCTCGCCGCGTTGGCCGGGCAGAATGGCCGGCGCACCATTTCCGACACCGATGGTGGGATCGATTGGATCAACGCCGCGGCGGTCTCGACCGCGAGCGTGATCAACCTCAACCCGAACACCTATTCCTCCATCGCCGGCTCCTTCGTGAGGATCGTCGGCGACAACCTGATCGAGAACGCGATCGGCGGCGACGGCAACGACCTGCTGCTGGGCAACAGCGCGAACAATGAACTGCGCGGCATGCGCGGCATCGACACCATGCGCGGCGGTACGGGCAACGACCTCTATGTCGTGGACGCCGCCGGCGACGTGGTGGCCGAAGCCGTGGGCGCCGGCGCCGACACGGTGCGCTCGAGCGCCAGCTTCGCGCTGAGCGTGGGCAGCGAGATCGAGCTGCTGGAGACCACGGATGCCATCGGCGTCGCGGCGATCGACCTCGCCGGCAATGAGTTCGACCAGACGGTCACCGGCAATGGCGGCGGCAACCTGCTGTGGGGCCTTGCCGGCCACGACACCCTCAACGGCCTTGGCGGCAACGACACGCTGGATGGCGGCGAATCCGGCGACGACCTCCGTGGCGGCGATGGCAACGACCTGCTGATCGGCGGCGGGACGGGCGTCATCGGCGGCATGGACGACATCCTCGATGGCGGCACCGGCGACGACACGCTGCTCGGCGGCAGCAATGGCGACAGCCTGGACGGCGGCACCGGCATTCGCGACGTCGCTTCCTATGAAGGCAGCAGCGGCGTGCGCGTGGCGCTCGACGGCAGCGTCAGCTTCACCGGTGACGCGGCCGGCGACGTGCTGATCCGCATCGAGGACCTGTTGGGTTCCGCCGGCGCCGATACGCTGGTGGGCAATGCGGGCGCCAACCGGCTCACCGGCGGCGAGGACAATGACAGCCTGCGCGGCCAGGCCGGCAACGACACGCTGTCCGGCGGCGACGGGATCGACACACTGGATGGCGGCAACGACAACGACGTGCTGCTGGTCGGCGGCGTCAACGCCATCAGCGACGTCCTGACGGGCGGCAGCGGCAATGACCGCCTGCTGATTATCGCCGGCAGCGGCCCGCTGACGCTAACGACGTTGAGCAGGATCAGCGGCGTCGAGACGCTCGACGGCGCTGGCGAGGTCATTCGGGGCGACGGAAAGGCGAATCTCCTCGACTTCACGATCTTCACCACGGTGGTCGGCGTGGCGTCGGTCAATGCGCTCGGCGGCAATGACACCATCATCGGCAGCGACAGCGCCGACACCATCGACGGCGGCGTGGGCAGCGACAGCATCCGCGCGGGGAATGGCGACGACCTGCTGCTGATCGGTGGCAGCGAGGTGTTGTCCGATACGATCGATGGGGGCGGCGGCACCGGCGACCGCCTGCAGATCCGCGCCGGAAGCGGCCCGCTGACGCTGAGCACGCTGGCGAACTTCACCGGGATCGAGGTGTTCGACGGCTCCGCGCAGATTGTGCAGGGCACCAGCGGCGGCGACGTCCTGGACTTCTCGACCTTCACTTCCGTGGTCAACCTGGCGTCCATCATCGCCTACGAGGGCAATGACACCGTCATCGGCAGCGGCAACGCCGACACCATCGATGGCCGGGGCGGCAATGACAGCATCCTCGCCGGCGGCGGCGACGACTTGGTGTCGGTCGCCGGCACGGAAGCCCTGGGCGACACGCTCGACGGCGGCACCGGCACGCTCGACACGCTGCAGATCCGTGCGGGCACCGGCGCGCTGACGCTCACCACGCTGGCGAACGTCACCGGCTTCGAGGTCTTCAACGGCAGCGGACAGAACGTCCAGGGCACGTCTTCAGCTGACTTCCTGAACTTCTCGACCTTCACCTCGGTCGTCAATGTTGCCTCGATCATCGGCTACCAGGGCAACGACACCATCGTCGGCGGTGTGGCGGCCGACACCATCGACGGCGGCGGCGGCAATGACAGCCTGCTCGGCGGCGGCGCCAACGACCTCTTCCTGGTCAGCGGCTCCGAAGCCCTGGGCGACACCATCAATGGCGGCAGCGGTGCGCTCGACACCCTGCAGATCCGCGCCGGCAGCGGCGCGCTGACGATGACCACGCTGGCGAACATCACCGGCGTCGAGGTCCTCGACGGCAACGGTCAGAACGTCCAGGGCACCGCGGCCGGCGACTTCCTGAATTTCTCGACCTTCACCTCGGTCATCAACGTGGCCTCGATCATCGGCTACCAGGGCAACGACACCATCGTCGGCGGTGCCGCGGCCGACACCATCGACGGCCGCGGCGGCAGCGACAGCATCACCGGCGGTGCGGGCAATGACTGGCTGACCGGGGGCACCGAGGCGGACCAGTTCGTGTTCACCTCGTCCAGCCAGGGCACCGACACGATCACCGACTTCGCCGTGCTGGTCGACGACATCGTGATTGCTGCGTCCGGCTTCGGTGGCGGGCTGTTCGCCGGTGCCGACCTCGCGGCGCTGGGGCGCTTCGTCTCCAACACCACGGGCCTCGCCACGGCGGCCTTCGGACAGTTCATCCAGGAGACGGATGTCGGCAGGCTGTGGTGGGACGTCGACGGCACGGGTGCGACGGGCCGCGTCGCGGTGGCGGACCTGCTCGGCACCGCGGGCCAGAACCTCAGCGCCAGCGACTTGACCATCATCGCCTAGCGGCCTGCCCGCACCCTTCGCCGGAGATCCGGCGAAGGCACCGAACGGCGGCGCCGCGCCCGGTCAGGTGGGTGTGGTTGGGCGGGTGCATGGCGTCCGCGCGGGCCGGGGGGATGGGAGGTCGCGCAACAGCTACTCCAGCGCAGGGTGAACATTCAACGGATGACGCCCCTCAGGAGAGCGCAAGGCGCAGCAACCTGACACCACCCGCGTTGCCTCGCCCCGACGTCCTGACCCACGCACGGCGGGCAAAGCGACAGGCACCATCTGGAGAGACATGTCGTAAATTTTGCTGTGCCCGCCATGGCGCCCCGAACCGATTCGGATGCTCAACATCATTGGTCCTGCGCGCTGGGCGACGCCAATGCTCCATGTACGAAAAATTGCATGGTTTTTGAGAATCTTATTACATGCAACCAAAGGTTGGTGTTCCTCTCCCTCGCGACATTGTTATTGTTTCGGCCTCGAATCGCCCAACAACCGCCGACGTGAGGTCCGCTGTCATGATCCGCTCGCTTCGCGACGATGAAAACGGCCTCTATGTCGCCTTGTCCGACGAGGACTTCCAGCAACACGGGCAGGACGATGTTCTCGTCTTCCGCGCCGCAGCCATGGCCGCTTCGTCCGGCCCCGCGATGGACGACAAGGCGCCCGAAGCCCGGCAGGTCGCGTCGCTCGTTCAATCCCCCGCGCCGGCCGGCATCCAGGCGGCCACTGCGATCGACGAGCAGGCGCCCGACGGACTGCCGGTCGCGTCACTGGCGCATTCCTCCGCGTCCGGCGGCATCCGGGCGGCCACCGCGCTGCCGACCGACCCGTTGCTGGCCTCGCAATGGCATCTCGGCAATACCGGCGGCCTGTTCGACCTCCGGGTCCAGGGCGTCTGGAATCCGGCTTCGGGCGCCGCCTATACCGGGGCGGGCATCCGCGTCGTCGTGATCGATGACGGGTTCGACTACAACCACCAGGACCTCGCGGCCAACTACGACCAGGGGCTCGACTTCGACTTCGCCGACGTGGACCTCGACCCGTTCGGCACCTCGAGCGATGCGCACGGCACCGCCGTCACCGGCATCATCGGCGCCGACAACAACGGCACCGGCGCCGTCGGGGTGGCGTTCGACTCGAGCCTCGTCGGCTATCGTACCTTCGGCTTCATTACCGACCAGTGGCTACAGAACATCCGCGACGCGATCCACCACGCCGCGGTCTCCGCCCAGGGCGACGTCGCCAACATCAGCCAGGGCATCGCCAACGACGCGGCCAGCGAGTTCGGCGCCGGCTACGACGCGGCCCGTTTCGATGAGATCGAGACCTCGATCGGCGATGCGGTTGGCCAGGGCCGCGGCGGCCTCGGCATGACCATCGTGAAGTCGGCCGGCAATTCCCGTTCGGACAACTACGACGTCAACGCCGACGACTGGACCAACGATACCCGCCAAGTCGTCGTCGCGGCGGTGAACCAGGATGGCTTCGTCTCCAGCTATTCGAGCTATGGCGCGGCGCTGCTGGTCTCGGCCTTCGGCACGCCGGGCCAGGTCGTCACCACCGACCGCACCGGCGCGGCAGGCTACAACAGCACCGACTTCACCTCCGGCTTCAACGGCACCTCCGCCGCCGCCCCGATGGTGACGGGCGTCGTGTCGCTGATCTATGACGCCAACCCGGGTCTTGGCTGGCGCGACGTGCAGAGCATCCTCGCCCTCACCGCGCGCCAGGTCGGCAGCGAAGTCGGCGCCGGAACCGCCGGGTCCGAGCGCTACCTCTGGCAGTTCAACGCCGCGAGCACCTGGAATGGCGGCGGGCTGCATTTCAGCAACGACTACGGCTATGGCCTGGTGGACGCCCTGGCGGCGGTGCGGCTGGCCGAAACGTGGCTCGACACCACGCCTGCCCAGACAAACGGCAACCAATTCACCAACACCGTCGACATGCTCAACGCGACGGTGGTGATCCCGGACGGAAACCTCACCGGCACGAGCTTCACGGGCAGCGCCGGCTTCGACGACGAGGTCGATCGCGTCACCGTCACCATCACCTTCTCGACGACTTGGCTCGCCGACCTGGAACTCTACGTGATCTCGCCCGACGGTACGGTCAGCGAGCTGATCGATGATGTCGCTGGCGATGCAGACTTCAACGGCACCTGGACCTTCGAGACGCAGGCCTTCCGCGGCGAGCGTGCCGCGGGGACCTGGACCGTGCGGATCGTGGACGATGCGGGCGGCGACACCCTGTCGGTCAGCGACGTCGTGCTGCGGACCTGGGGCCGCTTCAGCGCCGACGACCGCTACGTCTTCACCAACGAGTATTCGGACTACGCCGGCACGTTCGGCCACACCACGACGATTGCCGACGCCAATGGCGGCACTGATGCGTTCAACGCCTCGGCGGTCAGCTCGGGCTCGATAATCAACCTGAACGCCGGCGGCGCCAGCGTCATCGACGGCGTCGCGCTGTCGATTGCCGCCGGGACGGTAATCGAGAATGCCTATGGCGGTGACGGCAACGACACGCTGATCGGCAACAGCGTCGGCAATCGGCTGCTTGGCGGGCGCGGCAATGACAGCCTGGACGGTGGGAGCGGGACGGATTCGCTCTACGGCGGCGACGGCGACGACACGCTCAGCCAGAATTTCGGCGGCCCGAACGAGATCATGGACGGCGGCGCCGACAACGACACCGGCGACTGGTCCTACAACCTGTTCGACAACTGGACGATCGACCTCGTCGCCGGCACCGCGCAGATCGGCGGCACGGTCTACGCGCAGCTGACCTCGATCGAGAACGTGGTCGGCGGGCAAGCCGCTGATACAATCATTGGAAATTCGGGGCCAAACCGCCTCGATGGGCAGGCAGGCAATGACAGCCTGGACGGCGGGGGCGGCACGGACTCGCTCTATGGCGGTGCCGGCAATGACACGCTCAGCCAGAACACCGGCGGCCCGAACGAGATCATGGACGGCGGCGCCGACAACGACACCGGCGACTGGTCCTACAACAATTTCGGCTTCGCCTGGACGATCGACCTCGCCGCCGGCACCGCGGTAGCCGGCGGCACGACCTGGGCGCAGCTCGTCTCGATCGAGAACGCCGTCGGCACCCAGAACAACGACACCATCATCGGCACCGGCGGCGCGAACCGGCTCGACGGACATATCGGCAACGACAGCCTGGATGGCGGCTCGGGGACGGACTCGCTCTATGGCGGTGCCGGCAATGACACGCTCAGCCAGAACACCGGCGGCCCGAACGAGATCATGGACGGCGGCGCCGACAACGACACCGGCGACTGGTCCTACAACAATTTCGGCTTCGCCTGGACGATCGACCTCGCCGCCGGTACGGCGGTATCCGACGGCACGACCTGGGCGCAGCTCGTCTCGATCGAGAACGCCGTCGGCACCCAGAACAACGACACCATCATCGGCGCCGGTGGCGCGAACCGGCTCGACGGACATATCGGCGACGACAGCCTGGACGGCGGGGGCGGGACAGACTCGCTCTATGGTGGCGCCGGCAACGACACGCTCAGCCAGAACACCGGCGGCCCGAACGAGATCATGGACGGCGGCGCCGACAACGACACCGGCGACTGGTCCTACAACAATTTCGGCTTCGCCTGGACGATCGACCTCGCCGCCGGTACGGCGGTATCCGACGGCACGACCTGGGCGCAGCTCGTCTCGATCGAGAACGCCGTCGGCACCCAGAACAACGACACCATCATCGGCGCCGGTGGCGCGAACCGGCTCGACGGACATATCGGCGACGACAGCCTGGACGGCGGGGGCGGGACAGACTCGCTCTATGGTGGCGCCGGCAACGACACGCTCAGCCAGAACACCGGCGGCCCGAACGAGATCATGGACGGCGGCGCCGACAACGACACCGGCGACTGGTCCTACAACAATTTCGGCTTCGCCTGGACGATCGACCTCGCCGCCGGTACGGCGGTATCCGACGGCACGACCTGGGCGCAGCTCGTCTCGATCGAGAACGCCGTCGGCACCCAGAACAACGACACCATCATCGGCACCGGCGGCGCGAACCGGCTCGACGGACATATCGGCAACGACAGCCTGGATGGCGGCTCGGGGACGGACTCGCTCTATGGCGGTGCCGGCAATGACACGCTCAGCCAGAACACCGGCGGCCCGAACGAGATCATGGACGGCGGCGCCGACAACGACACCGGCGACTGGTCCTACAACAATTTCGGCTTCGCCTGGACGATCGACCTCGCCGCCGGTACGGCGGTATCCGACGGCACGACCTGGGCGCAGCTCGTCTCGATCGAGAACGCCATCGGCACCCAGAACAACGACACGATCATCGGCACCGGCGGCGCGAACCGGCTCGACGGACATATCGGCAACGACAGCCTGGATGGCGGCTCGGGGACGGACTCGCTCTATGGTGGCGCCGGCAACGATACGCTCAGCCAGAATTTCGGCGGCCCCAACGAGGTGATGGACGGCGGCGCCGACAACGACACCGGCGACTGGTCCTACAGCGTAAGCGACAATTGGGCGATCGACCTCGCCGCCGGTACCGCGAAGATCGGCGCCACGACATTCGCGCTGCTGACCTCCATCGAGAACGTCGTCGGCGGGCAGCTCGGCGATACCATCGCCGGCGATGCCGGGGCGAACCGCCTCGATGGGCAGGCTGGCGGTGACAGCCTGCTCGGCCAGGCAGGCAACGACACGCTGTTGGGCGGCACCGGCATCGACACGCTGGATGGCGGCGACGACAATGACCTGCTGCTGATCGGCGGCGCCGAGGCGGCCAGCGAGACCTTCAGGGGCGGCAGCGGCAATGACCTCCTGCAGGTGATCGCGGGCAGCGGGCCGCTGACCCTGACGACGCTGAACAGGATCAGCGGGGTCGAGACACTCGACGGTTCCGGCGAGATCATCCAGGCCGACTCGGGCTCCAATCTGCTCGACTTCTCGACCTTCACGTCGGTCGTCAACGTGGCCGCCATCAACGGCCTCACCGGCAATGACACGATCATCGGCAGCAACAACGCCGACACCATCGACGGCGGCAAGGGCAATGACAGCATTCTTGCCGGCGGCGACAGCGACCTGGTGCTGATCGCCGGCACGGAAGCGCAGGGCGACACGATCAACGGCGGCGCCGGCGCGCTCGATACGCTGCGGGTCCGCACGGGTAGCGGCGCATTGACGCTGCAGACCACGCAGAATTTCGCCGGCTTCGAAGCCTTCGATGGTGCCGGGCAAGCCATCCTGGGCACCGCCAACGCCGACTTCCTGAACTTCTCGACCTTCGGTTCCGTGGTCAATTTGGGGTCGATCGTCACCTACGGGGGCAACGACACCGTCCTCGGCAGCAACGGCGCCGATACCATCGACGGTCGCGGCGGCAATGACAGCATCCTTGCCGGCGGCGACAACGACCTGGTGTTGATCGCCGGCACGGAGGCGCAGGGCGACACGATCGACGGCGGCGCCGGCGCGCTGGACACGTTGCGCATCCGCGCGGGCACCGGCGGGCTGACGCTGACCACGCTGGCACGTTTCACCGGCTTCGAAGTCTTCGACGCCTCCGGACAATCCGTGCTCGGCACCGCGGGCAGTGATTTCCTGAACTTCTCGACCTTCGCCTCGGTGATCAACCTGGCGTCGATCGGCGCCGGGAGCGGCAATGATACCGTGATCGGCACCAGCAACGCCGACACCATCGACGGCCGCAACGGCAATGACAGCATCCTCGGCGGCGACGGCAACGACCGCTTCCTGGTCAGCATCACCGACGCCAGGGGCGACACCATCGACGGCGGCGCCGGCGCGCTCGACACCCTGCAGATCCGCGCGGGCAGCGGCCCGCTGACGCTGACCACGCTGGCGAACTTCACCGGGATCGAGGTGTTCGACGGCTCCGGGCAGATCGTCTGGGGCACCACGGCTGGCGACTTCCTGAACTTCTCAACCTTCAACTCTGTCATCAACCTGGCGTCCATCATCACCTTCGATGGCAACGACACCGTCATCGGCGGCGGCGGCGGCGACACCATCGACGGCCGGGGTGGCAGCGACAGCATCGACGGCCGGGGCGGCAATGACAGCATCCTCGCCGGCGGCGGCGACGACTTGGTGTCGGTCGCCGGCACGGAAGCCCTGGGCGACACGCTCGACGGCGGCACCGGCACGCTCGACACGCTGCAGATCCGTGCGGGCACCGGCGCGCTGACGCTCACCACGCTGGCGAACGTCACCGGCTTCGAGGTCTTCAACGGCAGCGGACAGAACGTCCAGGGCACGTCTTCAGCTGACTTCCTGAACTTCTCGACCTTCACCTCGGTCGTCAATGTTGCCTCGATCATCGGCTACCAGGGCAACGACACCATCGTCGGCGGTG
>NZ_BMKW01000014.1 GCF_014644535.1 Neoroseomonas lacus | reverse complement strand
CGCATGGCCATGATCCGCATCATGCTCCGCCGACTGGCAGCAATGCCCTCAGCATGAATCGGAACTTCCCGGATGGGCTCTAACGAAATTGAATGGCCAGACCACTGGGATGAAAATCAAATTAATAAAATCTTTGTCGATTCAATTAGCTCTATAGTGGAAGGAAATTTATCAACCAAGACCATCGAATTCAAAGAGTTTTTTTCAAAATTCAGCCATGAAAGAGCAAAATCACAACAAAAACCTCTT
This sequence comes from Neoroseomonas lacus, assembly GCF_014644535.1. Taxonomy (GTDB): domain Bacteria; phylum Pseudomonadota; class Alphaproteobacteria; order Acetobacterales; family Acetobacteraceae; genus Neoroseomonas; species Neoroseomonas lacus. Next base: position 168,017 of record NZ_BMKW01000014.1, on the reverse strand, counting down.
AATACCTATTACTATCTGACACGACTTTCAATAAATCAACCGAATACTGACTATATTATCAACATACAAAATCACTCTATTGTTTTTGGGCCGACAGCGCATGATAAATTTTATGGAACAGAGTTTGAAGGGAATTTTCGAACTGTTAGCGTGAGAGATCCATCACTATATTGCCCACTTTATGTGAAAATACGATCAAAATCGCATACCGAAGCTGCTGACGCGAGTCAGCGAGTACTGTACGCATTCATGGGATTCCTCAACGGAATTACAAGTTACTATGCGCACAATTTTGGCAGCCACAAATCTCTTCATCGAATCCGTCCGTCAAAATATCAGATTATCGCAGACAACAAAAAACGACTCATTACGGATGTTTGGTGGTACTCACCTTACGAAGAAGATGAGATATTCCCACTAAAAGTTAGCGAACCCGCAATTAATATCGCCAAAAAATTCTTTCATAATATCCAAAAATCTAATATTGAAGACGATCTAATATCTAGTCTTCATCTTATTCATCAAGCTGGCGCTGAATTAAATGGGGGATTAAGAATACTTTTGATATGGAATGCGATCGAGGTTTTATTTTCGAGTTATAACTCTCAAGAAAATACCAAAACTATCATACATCGCGCCTCATTTATGTCCGAGACGCCGCATTTTCGAAAGATAAAACTCAACTTATTGAATAGGATGAGAAATAGATATGCTCATAAAGCAAAACTATCCATTAATTCTGATGCTCTGTTTTTTGACTCTCGCAATTATCTTATTCAAATAATTCGCACCATTGGCGAGAAAAAATGGTCTAAAATGACACTAAAGGACATCCACGCCATCCTTGACCATTCTCTCGACGCGAATTCTATCAATAACTCTATAAAGAATGCTAAGATTGCGCTCAGTCTTCGGCGCTAATTCTGGCTTAATCGCGTGGACCGCCGCGGATATCTGCGATGGTTGCCGTCAAGGCGCGCACACACTAAACGGCGGCGTGAGACGGGCCGCACGGGCGGCGCCACAGTTTAGTTTTCAAGGGTCCCTCCCCCATGGCAAAGATGCAAGCCAACCAGATGCGTGCCGGCATGGTCATCGAGTTCGAAGGCCAGCGCTACACCATCATCAAGCAGAACATCATGATCCCAGGGAAAGGCAATGCCATCATCCAGGTGGACATGCGCAACATCAAGACGGGTGCCAAGAAGGACCAGCGCTGGCGCACCGCCGACACGGTCGAGCGCCTGCAGACCGAGGACAAGGAGTTCACCTACTCCTACATCGACGGCACCAATCTGGTGCTGATGGACCCGGAAACCTTCGAGCAGACGATGGTGCCGCAGGAGATCCTCGGCGACCGTCTGCCCTTCCTGCAGGAGAACATGACGGTCAACGTCAAGCTCATCGAGGGCGAGCCGGTCTCGATGGACCTGCCGGAGACCATCGTGCTCGAGGTGGTCGAGGCTGACCCGGTGGTGAAGGGGCAGACGGCGTCGTCCTCCTACAAGCCGGCGGTGATGTCGAATGGCGCGAAGGTGATGGTGCCGCCCTTCATCACGGCGGGCGAGAAGATCGTCGTGAAGACCGCTGACGGCACGTATTACGAGCGCGCGAAGTAAGAAACGGTTGGGGCGGGCAATGCTCGCCTAACCACTTTCTGCTATCATTCCGCCTACCGGTGCGGTGCTCGCACCGGCGGGAGGTGCTGCATGGCGCGTTGTCGGTCGGTTCTGTTCGCATCGTTGGGGTTGGTGGCGCTGGCTGGCCTGGCCAGCCCGGCTGAGGCGGTGGTGTATTGCACGGGCCGGGGTGTGCCGGTCGGGTGTGTGGTGCGCCCGGTCGGGCGGGCGACGCCTGGGCTTGGTGCGCCGGGTGTGGGTGTCGCGCCGGGTGTGGGCGTGGGTGCGCCGGGTGTGGGTGTGGCGCCGGGCGTCGGTGCCCCCGGCGTGGGCGTGCTGCCTGGCACCCCGACCAATCGCGGCGGCCCTGTGAACCGCGTCGGCCGCCAATAAGCTAGACTCGACGCGGGGTCCGGGGACCGCGGCGGTCCCCGGCGGGGGTCCAGGGGGCGGCGCCCCCTGGCCTGGGCGCGCCATAACCCATGTCCGCCCGCGCCCCTCTGGCATGGGCGCCGCCATTCCGCTAACCCTCCCTCCGCTCTTTCTCCCCCGCAAGGTTTGCATCCGTCATGGCTATGGTTTCGTCACGTCTTTCGCCTGCCATGCAGGTTGTCACCACGGCCGTCCGCAAGGCGGGGCGTCGGCTGCTGCGGGACTTCGGCGAGGTCGAGCAGCTTCAGGTCAGCATGAAGGGCCCGTCGGATTTCGTCTCGACGGCGGATCTGCGGGCGGAGCAGACCTTGAAGGAGGAGTTGTCCAAGGCGCGGCCTGGCTTTGCCTTCCTGATGGAGGAGTCGGGCGAGTCCGGCGATGACTCCTGGGAGTGGCGTTGGGTCGTCGATCCGTTGGATGGGACGACGAACTTCCTGCATGGCATTCCGCATTGGGCGATCTCGGTGGGCATCGAGAAGCGCACGGGGACGGAGACGTCCGAGGTCGTGGCCGGCGTGATCTACAATCCGGCGTCGGATGAGTTGTTCTGGGCGGAGAAGGGTGTCGGGGCCTTTCTCAATGACCGGCGGCTGCGGGTGTCGGGGCGCAAGGATATTCGCGAGGCGGTGTTTGCCACGGGCATTCCGTTCGCGGGGGTGCCGCGCAAGGCGGAGTTCAGTTCCATCCTGCATCGGGTGATGCCGCAGGTGGCCGGGGTGCGGCGGTTCGGGGCGGCGGCGCTTGACCTCGCCTGGTTGGCGGCCGGCCGGTATGACGGGTTCTGGGAACTCGGGCTGAAGAAGTGGGACATCGCGGCGGGGCTGGTGATGGTGAAGGAAGCCGGTGGCGCGGCGAGTGACCCGGATGGCGGCGACCCCTATGGTTCCGGCAATGTCGTGGCGGGCAACCAGACGCTGCAGCCGAAGCTGCGCGAGCTGGTGGTGGATGGCATCGCCGCGGTGAAGGCTCGTCCGGCCGGATGAGGCGGCGGGCGCTCCTGGTCGGGCTGCTGCTACTGGGCGGTGTTGCCCGGGCGCAGGATGTGCCTGACGCGTTGTTGCCGCCGGAACCGGCGCCCGCGCCGCCGGCGCCACCCGCGCTGGCGCCGACCGGGGCGCCGATGGTGCCGCCGCCGCCGCAGGCCAATCTGCCGGCCGGGATGACGGTGCGGCCGGATGGCGTGGTGCGGTTTACCTTGCATGGCGAAGCTATCGAGCCCGCCCTGGCCGAGACCTTGCGGGCGATGGGCGAGCGGTTGGGGGCGCTGCCGTTCGGGCGCGTCGCTGTCGAGGTGCAGGTGGTCGGGCCGGCGAATGATGCCTCGATGGCGCGGCGGGCCTCGCTGGCACGGGCGCAGGCGGTGAAGGCATTGTTGGTCGCCGGCGGGCTGGACGCGACTCGGATCGATCTGCGCCCGTTGGGGCGGTTGGCGGCCGGGGTGGATGCGGTGGACGTTCTGCCGCCCGGCGCGGCAAGCCCGAACACGGAGGCGCGGAACGGCCGATGACGCAGCCGGTTGTCTATCTGTGGCGGATGTTGGGGTTCCTCGCCTTCGTGGCGGTGGTGACCTTTGCCGTCTGGGCGCAGCTGCGCACGGCGTTTGCGGCGAACCCGGTGTTGAACGGGGTGATCCTGGCGGTGCTGCTGTTCGGCATCGGGTGGAACATCCGCCAGGTGCTGGTGTTGCGGACCGAGGTGACCTGGCTGGAGGGGTTCCGCTCAGTGCGCGGGGCGGACCAGCAGGTGCAGCCGCGGCTGTTGGCGCCGATGGCGTCGATGCTCTCGGCGCGGCGGACCGAGCGGGTGTCGATGTCGGCGATCGCGATGCGCTCGCTGCTGGATGGCATCGTTTCGCGGTTGGATGAGACGCGCGAATTGTCGCGCTACATGACCGGGTTGCTGATCTTTCTCGGTCTTCTCGGGACGTTCTGGGGGTTGTTGCTGACGATCGGGTCGGTTGCTGATGTCATCGGCAACATGTCGGTGGGATCGGGCGACCTGAACCAGTTGTTCAATCAGTTGAAGGCCGGGCTGGCGCGGCCGCTGGAGGGGATGGGGACGGCGTTCTCGACCTCGATGCTGGGTCTCGCCGGGGCGCTGGTGCTGGGGTTCATGGACCTCACCGCCGGGCAGGCGCAGACGCGCTTCACGAATGAGCTGGAGGAGTGGCTCGCCGGGCTGTCGCGGCTTTCGACCGGCGTGCTGGGGCAGGAAGGGGACAGTTCCATCCCCGCCTATGTGAATGCGCTGCTGGAGCAGACGGCGGAGAACCTCGAAGGGCTGCAGACCATCCTGCAGCGGGGCGAGGAAGGGCGGGCAGCGACCTCCCAGGCCATCATGACGATGACTGAGCGGCTGACCGTGCTGACCGAGCAGATGCGCGCCAACAACCAGGTGATGGTGCGCGTCGCGGAGGGGCAGTCGACCATCGCGATGGCGCTCGCGAAGCTGGCGGATGGGCAGGAGCGCGGGGCGATCGACGAGGGGACGCGGGGGAATATCCGCAACATCGAGATCTACATGGCGCGGCTGATCGAGGAAATGGCGCAGGGGCGCGTGCAGGCGACGGCGGAGATCCGCAACGAGATCAAGATCCTGACGCGGACGATCGCCTCGATCGCCGAGGATTCGCCACGGTGAGGCTGCGGGAGACGGAGAGGGCGGCGCCCTCCCGGCTGCACGCCTAGCCATGGCCGGTCCCAGAGACCGTCGGCGCGGTGGCGGCCTCGATGCCTGGCCGGGCTATGTGGATGCGCTGTCCACGCTGTTGATGGTCATCATTTTCGTGCTGCTGGTCTTCGTGCTGGCGCAGGGGTTCCTGTCGGTGGCGCTGACCTCGCGCGACCGGGCGCTCGACAGGCTCAACCGCCAGGTCTCGGAACTGGCCGAATTGCTGGCGCTGGAACGCGGCCAGGCGGAGGAACTGCGCAGCGGCCTCGCACGGGCCACCAGCGAACTCGCCACCGCCGCCGCGGCGCGTGATGACGCGGTGCGCTCGCTCGGCACGCTGCGCGAGGAACGCGACCGGCTGGCCGGTGAACGCGACACCGCCCGCAGCGAACAGGAACGTCTCGCCGCGCGGCTGGCTGATCTTGGCGTCGGCGCGCGCGGCACCGAGGACCGCGTGGCGACGCTGGAACGCCAATTGGCCGAGGCGGTGGCGCGGGCGGAGACGGTCGGCGGCGATGCCGCGCGCACCACGCGCGACCTGACCGAGGCGCGGCGCAGCCTGACGCAGACCGAACAGCAGCGGGCGGCGCTAGAACAACAGGCGACGCAGACCGCCGGGGAATTGGCCGCGGCACGGCGCGACCTCGAGGCGCTGCGCGCCGAGGCGGCGCAGCTGAACCAGCAGGTCACCGCCGACCGCGCGACGATCCAGGCGAGGCTGGCCGACCTCGCGCGGTTGAACCAGCAGGTCGAGGCGCTCTCGGCGCTGCGCGAGGAATTGCAGCGCCAGGTGCAGGCCGCCCTGGCGCGGGCGGCGGATGAGGAACGCAACCGCCAGGCCGCCGAACAGGCCGCGGCGCGTTCCGCTGCCGAGGTTGCCGAGGCGCAGCGCCGGCGGGAGGCTGCGGAAGGCCTCGCGGCGGCGGCCAATGCCCGCGCCGGCGCCTCCGAGGCCGAGGCGCGCGGCGCCGCCCAGCGCGCCACCGGCGCCGAGGCCGCCCAGGCGAGCGCCGAAGCGGCGATGCGTGACGCCGTCGCGCGCGCCGCCGCGGCTGAACAGGCCCGCCAGCGCGCCGAGGACATCGCCCGGCAGGCGGCGACGGTGCAGGCCTCGGCCGAACGCGCGCGGACCGAGGCGGAGCGCGAGGCCGCCGCGCGCATCGCCGCCGCCGAACAGGCCCGCGCCGAGGCCGACGCGTTACGCGCCCAGGCCGAGGCGCAGCGCGGCGAGGCCACCACCCGTGCCGCCGCCGCCGAGACCCAGGCCACCGAGCAGACGAGACTGGCGGAGAGCGCCCGCGCGCAGGTCACGCTGCTGACCCGGCAGGTCGCGACGCTGCGCGCCGAACTCGCCCGGCTGGTGACCGCGCTGGAGCTGGAGGAAGCCGCCGGGCGCGACCGGGATGCGCAGATCACCAATCTCGGCCAGCGGCTCAATGCGGCGCTGGCCGCGCGGGTCGAGGAATTGCAGCGCTACCGGTCGGACTTCTTCGGCCGGCTGCGCCAGGTGCTGGGCGAGCGGCCCGAGGTGCGCATCGTCGGAGACCGCTTTGTGTTCCAGGGCGAGGTGCTGTTCTCTCCCGCCTCGGCCGAACTGTCGGAAGCCGGGCGGCAGCAGGTGCGCGACCTTGCCCGCGTGCTGCTGGAGGTCACGCCGCAGATCCCGCCCGAGATCGCCTGGGTGGTGCGCGTCGATGGCCACGCCGACCGTACGCCGATCCGTTCCTCGCGCTTCGCCAGCAATTGGGAATTGGCGGCCGCGCGGGCCATCGCCGTGGCCCAGTTGCTGATCGCCGAAGGGCTGCCGGCCAACCGGGTGGCCGCCACGAGTTTCGGCGATACCCAGCCGATCGACGAGGGCGAGGGCCCGGCCGCCTATGCGCGAAACCGACGCATCGAGGTCCGGCTGACGGATCGGTGAGTTGATGACCATGACGCCTTCCGAGATCATCTTCGTCGTGGCGCGGTTCGGCATCGTCGGGCTGTGCCTGGTCACGCTGGTGATCGTCACGCGCGACGCACGCCCGGGCACCGCGCCCGGCGCGCCGCAGCGGCCCCTTCTGGGTTTCGCGGTCGCCTTGCTGCTGGCGGCCAGCCTACTCACGCTCAACGACATCCACGCGGCGCTCAGCCCCGGCGAGCAGATGCCTACCTATGACGGTGCCTGGCTCTGGCTGCTGTTCGATGCGGGCGTGCCGCTGCTAATGCTCCAGGCGCTGCGGCTGATGCGCCAACGCGACGAGGCGCTGGCGACGCTCGCGCTGGCTTCCGTGACCGATGCGCTGACCGAGTTGCCCAATCGTCGTGGCTTTGCCAATGCGGCCGCGGCGGCGCTGCAGGCCTGCCAACGACGAGGCGAGGGCGCCGCCGTGGTGATGTTCGACCTCGACCGCTTCAAGAGCATCAATGACGGTCACGGCCATGCGGCGGGCGATGCGGTGCTGCGCGGCGTGGCCGCGGTGCTGCGCCGGCATCTTCGTGCCTCGGATGTGGTGGGGCGGCTGGGCGGGGAGGAATTCGTCGCGCTGTGTTCCGGCATGTCGGTGGCCCAGGCCGCCGCGCTGGCCGAGCGGGTGCGCGAGAGCATTCGTGACGAGGTGCCGCATCCGGCGGGCGATGGCGGGATGGTGACCACTTCCGCCGGGGTGGCGGCGGTCGGGGCGCCGGGGCTGGAGGCGGCCCTCATCGCCGCGGACCGCGCCTTGTATGCCGCGAAGGAAAGCGGTCGGGACCGCGTCTTGACCGCTGCGGCGCCGGCCTGACGCCGGCGCGCCGCGTCCGTGCGGAAGGTGCGATGCCGGGCAACCGCCGGCCCCGCGCCGGTCAGATCATCCGCGCCTCGAAGGGCGGCACCAGGTCGGGGGCCTCGAATTCCAGCACCCAGAGATCCGGGTCGCGCTTCACCTGGCGCTCGACATAGGCATCGGCGACATCCTGCTCGACGGCGGCCGCGCCGGTGCTGCGCAGCCAGGATGCGCGGCCCTCGGCGTCGCGTGCCTGGGACAGCACGACGATCCCCTCCCGCCCTCGCAGCACGCACAGGATACCCCCCGAATCCGGGTCGCCCTTGCGCAGCACGGCGGCCGGGCGGCCGGCCATGTCGGACAGGCGGATCGCCATCGAGACCCAGATCGCGGCCTTGACCTTCGGTTCCATGCGGCGCGCCTCAGATGCCGCCGGGCGCGATGGTCGGGCGGAGGGGCAGGCCGGGGCGGCGCCGGGCGGCCGGGCGGGGCGGCACCGGCGCGGTCGCGGGCCGGGTGATCGTGTTGGCGTTCGTCATCCTGGCAGACTCGCATGCGTAGCCTCTTGCCGGAAGGCGCGGCACGGGCCATTCACGGGGCCTCGATGAAGGTTCCCGGCATGAGCGATCGGAAAATGACGGAGGCGCAGCGCGCCTATGAGGCGAAGCGCGCCGCCAAGGCGGGCATGAGCCTCGACAAATGGCTGTCCGACAAGGAAAGGCGCGCCGCCGCCGAGGCACGCGAGGACGCCGTGACGGTCGCCAAGGCCGCGGCGCCGAAAAAGACCGGGTTTTTCGGGCGGCTGCTCGAGAAGGCGCAGAAGCCGCTCTGAGCGGGGCGCAAGGTCGAGGGGCGCCGCCCCTCGAGCACCCCGCCAGGGAACTCAGTTTCCTGGACCTTCGGGCGATTTCTGCGACCTCGAGGGGGCGGGCAGCAATCGTTCGGCGCCGCAGGAACACACCACAGTACCGTCCGACAGGGGGTTGGGCAGCGTTGCTTCCCCGCAATGGGGGCATTCGATCGCGGCGCGCGTCGCCACCATCACAGCATCCGCATCAGCGTGCCGTCGCGGCGGATGGCATGGTGGAAGATCGCCCCGCCGATATGGCCCACCAGCAGTACCACGAACAGGTAGCCGCCGATGGTGTGGCCCCAGGACAGCACATTGGCCAACCCCTCCGAGGTCTCCATGAATTTCGGCAGGTTGATGAAGCCGAGATAGGCGGTCTGCCCCTGCAGCGGAAAACCCCAGGCATTGGTGGCGAAGAAGCCCAGCACCGGCTGGATGATCAGCATGGCGTAAAGGCCGTGATGCGTCGCTGTCGCGGCGATGCGCAGGACGGCCGGCAACCCGGGCGGGTGCGGCGGCGCCTTGTGCGTCAGCTTCCACAGGATGCGCGCGATGGCGGTCAGCAGGATGGTCAGCCCCGCGCTTTCGTGGATGGCATAGAAGCCCATCTTGTAGACGCTGTCGGAGGCCTCGGTGATGAACTTGATGACGAAGCCGGTGGGCAGCGCGATGGCGATCAGCCCGACCGTGATCCAGTGGAACCATTTGGCGACGCTGCCGTATTGGCCGTCGGGGTGGGCGGCGTCCTGGCCCGGCAAGGCGGCGGCGTGGGTCGCGTCCATGGTGGCTCTCCGGTGGCTCGTCGCGTCAGCCTATCGCATGTCGGGAGCGAATGGCGGGTGACAATGATCGCGGCACACGCCGATTGGAGCATCGACCCGCGCAAGCGGTGGGTCAGCATCGCCCGACAGGGCCCCCAAGGCTGGCGCGCCGAGGCGCCGGTGCCGGTCGGCGCGCCCGCCGCGTTGCTGGCCTCGCTGCTGGCCGAGGGCGTGCCGGTGGCGATGGGGCTCGATTTGCCGCTCGGCGTGCCGCGCGGTTTCGCCGACGGGCGGCGCGAAGCCGGCTTCGTGGAGTTCCTGCGCGGACGGGCGGGCGATGCCGGCTTCTTCACAGTGGCGGCAACGCTGGCGGATGTGTCGCGCGAGCGCCCCTTCTACCCGGCGCGCGGCGTGAAGGGGATGACGCGGGCGGCGCATGCGGCCGCGCTGGGGCTGGCCGATGCGGCCGGCCTGTCGCGCTGGTGCGACCGCGCCACCGCCGAGCGCCCGGCCGGGGCGCCGGTGTTCTGGACGCTCGGGGCGAACCAGTCGGGCAAGGCGGCGATCGCGGCCTGGCGGGACTGGCTGGCGCCGGGGCTGGCGGCCGGTGCGCCCTATGCGATCTGGCCGTTCGATGGCGGGTTGCATGGGCTGCTCGCCCCCGGCCGCGCGGTGCTGGCGGAGGTCTATCCGGCCGAGGCGTTGCGCCATCTTGGCCTGGTGATGCGCGGCTCGAAGCGGGTGCAGGCGGATCGCGCGGCGCTCGGCACCGCCTTGCTGGCGGTGATGGCGGTGCGGCGGGTGGTCCCCTCCCCGGCCTTGCGCGCCATGGCCGAAGCCGGTTTCGGCGCCGATGCCGCGGGCGAGGACCGCTTCGATTCCGTCATCGGCCTGCTCGGACTGATCGGCGTGCTGGACGGGCTGCGGCCGGATTTCGTGCCGCAGGACGCCTCGATCCGCGCCTGGGAAGGCTGGGTGCTGGGGCAGACCGCGCTGCCCCGGGCGTAACGGGCCGCCTCGACGTGGCGAAAGCCTGGGTGAGCCGACAGGAGCCCACCATGCAACACGACCCGCGCGGATTGGCGATCACTACCGACAATGCCCTTGCTGCCCAGGCGCTCGATGGCGCCGTGATGGGGCTGCTGGCCCAGCGCGCCGACACCGGGGCGCGGCTGGCCGCGGCGCTGGCGGCCGACCCCCTGCTGGTCGCCGGCCACGCCATGGCCGGGCTGTCGCAGATGATCGCGGCGCGCCGGCCGCTGATGGAGATGGCCGGCACCAGCCTGGCCGCGGCGCGGGCGGGCCTGGCGATGCGCGGCGGCACGCCGCGGGAACGCGCGCTGGTGCAGGCGCTGGCCGCCTGGCAGGAGGGCGGTGCGATGGAACGCGCCGCCGATGGACTTGAAGCCATCGTGCAGGAGGACCCGCATGACGTTCTCGCCCTGCGTCTGTCCCATGGCATTCGCTTCATGCTGGGCGATGCGGCGGCGATGCGCAACGCGCTGGAACAGGCGTTGCCGCGTTGGGATGCGGCGATGCCGGGCTACTCCTATCTGCTCGGCTGTCATGCCTTCGCGCTGGAGGAGACCGGCGATGTCAGGCGCGCCGAGATCATCGGCCGCGAGGCGGTGACGATGGCGCCGGATGATCTGTGGGGCGCGCATGCGGTGGCCCATGCGCTGGGTGAGCAGGGGCGGATGCGCGAAGGCATCGCCTGGCTCCGCTGGCTGGAGCCGCATCTGGCCGGCGGCAGCAATTTCGTGCGCCATGTGCATTGGCACCAGGCGCTGTTCCATCTCGCCCTCGGGCAGAAGGCGGCGGCGCTGGCGTTGCACGACACCCGCGTCTGGGCAACGCCGAGCGAGGATGTGCGCGACCTGACGAATGCCGCGTCCCTGCTGTGGCGGCTGGAGGCACATGGCGTCGCGGTGGGCGCGCGGCGCTGGCAGGAACTTGCCGATATCGCGGAGCAGCGCAGCGGCGATCACGCCTGGGCCTTCGCCGATCTGCACCATGTGTTGTGCCTCGCCGCCGCCGGGCGGCGCGAGGCGCTGGCGGAGATGCTGCTCGGCATCGCCGGCCATGCGGCGGGGCGCGGCGGTGATGTGGCGCGGGTGCATGAGGCGGTCGGGCTCGATGCCGCGCGCGGCGTGGCCGCGGCGGTGAGCGGCGATGCGGCGCGGGCGGAACGGTTGCTGTCCGCCGCGCTGCCCCGGCTGCATGAGACCGGCGGGAGCCACGCGCAGCGCGCGCTGTTCCAGGCGATGCGCGACCGCGCGGCGGCGCAGGCCGGCGTGGCCGGTGCCGGTTGGGGGTGACGCGACGAGGCAAAGCGGGGAGACTGCGGCCCGCTTTGAAGGATGGTTTGCATGCGCATCGCGGTCATCACGGATATCCACGGCAATGCCGCGGCACTCGATGCGATGCTCGAGGATGCGGCGGCGCGCGGGCTGCGCAGCATCATCTGCCTCGGTGACATCGCCTCAGGTGCCGGCTGGCCGCGCGAGACGGTGGAGATGCTGCAGGCGACCGGCATTCCCTGCATCCGCGGCAACCATGACCGCTGGATCAGCGAGCATGAGCCGGCGACGATGGGCAAGCAGGACCGGCTTGCCTATGACGAGTTGTCGGCCGAGCAGCGCGGCTGGCTGATGGACCTGCCGACATCGATGCAGCCCGCGCCGGGTGTGCTGGCGGTGCATGGGTCACCGGGGTCGGATATGCAGAACCTGATCGAGGAAGTGGTCGCCGAGCGGCTGCGCCCGGCGCCGATGGCGGTGCTACGCGAGCGGCTGGGCGTGGATGGGATGGGCGCACGCGTCGTGCTGTGCGGGCACAGCCATCGTAGCGGGATGGTGCAGGTGCCGGGCGGACCGCTCGTGGTCAATCCGGGCAGCCTCGGTCTGCCGGGATTCCGCATTTCCCGCGAACCGGCGCACCGGCAGGAGGCCGGCACGCCGCATGCGCGGTATGCCGTGCTGCATCTGGATGGCGATGCCGTGCAGGTGGAGTTGCTGGCGATTGCCTATGACTGGGAGGCGGCGGCGCGGCGGGCCCATGATGTGGGCTTCAACGCCGCCTGGCCGCATGTCATCCGCACCGGGTTGTTGCCCGAAAGCGCCTGACGCCGCCGCGTCAGATGCGGCCGAGCAGCGCCAGCACGACGAGCAGGATCAGCACCGCGCCGAGCAGGCCGACGCCGCCATGGCCGAAGCCATAGCCATAGCCGCCGAAGCGGCCGCTGAACCCGCCCAGCAGGGCGATGAGCAGCAGGATGATGAGGATGGTGCCGAGCGTCATGGCCAGTGGCCTCCAGAAGCGGATGTGGTGGGCACGTCACGCCATTGGCACGGGGTGGCGAGCGTGCCGCCCGTCCGTCAGCGACCTTCGATCGAAACGCCGTTGCGGCCCACCGAGATCTCGACGCCCGAACGCTGGCTGTCCTGGTACATCCAGATGCCCACGCCGATAACGCCGGCCAGCAGCGCGCCGACCAGGAAATAGAGGCTGTTGCTGCTCATCGGGCCGTGTCCTTCTGCCGCGTCATAGGTGATGACGCGGCAGCGGCCGGAGAGTTTCATCACATCGCTGCCGGTGGCGATGATTTATGCGGCCGGCGGCGCGTAGAGCCCGGCCGCGGTCGCCGCCAGCGTCGCCAGACCGGCGGTCAGTTCGAAGGTCGGCATCGGCACGCCGGCCTCCTTCGCCATCTGCAGCGGCACGGTCATCAGCGCGTCGATCTCCATCGCGCGGCCGAGTTCGAGGTCCTGCAGGATGGACGGCTTGTGCGCGATGGTGGCCGAACGCCGCATCCGCCCTTCCGCCCCGGTGCCGACGTCGCACCCATAGGCCTTGGCGAGCGCGGCGCCTTCCTCGGCGACGCGCACCGCGGCGGCGAAGATCGCCGGGTTCGCCAGCGTCCCCATCATGTGCGAGCGCGACAGAATGCACAGCGGGCCGGAGGTGATGTTGCCCATCAGCTTGGCCCAGACTGTGCGGCGGATGTCCTCGACCACCGGGGTCGGCATGCCGCCGGCCGCGATGAAGCCGGCAATCACCCTGGCACGCTCGCTGATTGACCCATCCGGTTCGCCGAGGATCAGCCTGATGTCGGCATGTTCGGATTTCACCACGCCCGGCGCCGTGACCTCGCTGGCGGAGTAGACCACGCCGCCGATGGTGCGCTCGATGCCGACCAGTCGTTCGATCACGCCGTTCGGGTCGAGCAGCGGCAGGCGACGGCCTTCCTGCGCGCCACCATGGCGCAGGAAGTACCACCAGGGGATGCCGTTGGTGACGAAGGCGACGGGGGTGTCGGGACCGAGCAGCGGGCCGATGGCCTCGGCGGCAATGGGCAGCGCCGGCACCTTGGTGGTGATCAGCACGGCATCGACCGGGCCGATCTCGGCCGCGGTCGCCGCAGCCTGCACCTTCACGGTCTTGATACCGTCATGGGCATGCAGGGTGATGCCGTTGGCCTTCATCGCCTCGAGATGCGGGCCGCGGGCGATGACGGAGACCTCCGCGCCGCCGAGAGCGGCACGGGTGGCGAGATGGCTGCCGATGGCGCCGGCGCCGAAGACGCAGATACGGGTCATGGGGATATCCTTGGAAGGCTGGCGACGTGGGTATCAAGACTCATGCCATCGGCACACAGGCGTGGAAGCGCGCCTTCCACACCCGAAACAGCGGATCGCGGCCGCGCCGCGATCCGGGAGCGCACGGCGCGACCGCGCCCAGACTGCCCGCCGCCGCCAGAGCACCGGTGCACGGCGCGAAAGCCAAGCGCGCGGAGGCGCGTGCCGGCGTTTGAGGCAAGAAAAACCTCGCTTACGCGCCGATCGTGTCGCGCAGCTGCGCGCACATCCCCGCCCCGGCCGCCACCAGCCGGTCAACGATCGCCGCGCCATGGGCCGCATTGGCGCTACGCGGATCGGGCGCGGCGACGCCGCCCGGCGCGACCTCCTCCACCCACATCGGCACCGCGAAATCCACGCCATGGGTGCGCACGGCGCCGAAGCCGGTCGGCGGCAGGCCCAGATACGGGCCCGTCGCCTGCCGCTCGCGCGCATCCTGCGGGCGGCACAATTCAGGGCGCAGATGCAGCGTCACCGAGGCGACCGGGTCACCGCCGTGGCCGAAGCTCTCAACCGGGCCGCCAAGCTCGCCATGCAACTTGCCCGCCTCGCGCCACAGATGCAGCGCCGGGATGATGACGCCATGGCGGTGGCGGATCGCGCGCGCGGCCGCCTCGGCCGGGCCGATCGTCCCGGCATGGCCGTTCACGATCATGATCCGCCGCGCTCCGATGCGGATGAAGGCCTCGGCCATTTCCTCGATCACCGCGGTCAGCGTCGCGACGGACAGTGTGATGCCGCCTGCGACACCGGCGAAGAAATCCTCGCCACCGAAGGGGATCGCAGGGGCGACCAGGGCATCGGCGCCCTGTATCAACGCCGCTGAGGCGATCCGTTCGGCGATGTCCTCGGCCACCAGGTAGTCGCCCATCGGCAGGGCCGGGCCATGGGTCTCGAGGCTGCCCATGGGCAGCAGGGCGACGGCGCCGGCGGCGAGGCGCGAGGCCACCTCGGGGGCGGCGAGGTGGGCGATGCGGTGGGTCATGTGCTGATCAAGGGCGGGGGAGAGAACTCCCCCACACCCCCTCCTTCTTCTATCGGTCGACAGGGTGCTTGGACGCGGCGGGCAGGAGCCATCCTATGACAGGATGTCGAGGGCGGCACGCGACAGCGCCTGAACGCCAAGGGCGATGCAGGCTTCGTCGGGTTGGTACATGGCGTTGTGCAGGCGATCGTCGCGGCCGGGCGCGCCGGAGCCCACCCGCAGATGGAAGGCCGGCGCGCGGGCGGCGAATGCGGCGAAATCCTCCGAACCCATCGAGGGCTCGCCTTCCTCGGGCGCAACGCCCATCTGGCGCGCCACCGATGCCAGCACAGGTTCCAGCACCGCATCATCGTTCACCAGCGCCGGCACCATGCGCTGATACGTCATCGTGCAGCGCACGCGCATCGTGGTCTGCAACCCCTCGGCGAGGCGGCGCAGCGCGGCTTCGGCGGTGTCGCGCGCAGCAGCGTGCAGGGTGCGCACCGTGCCCTTCAGATGCACACGTTCGGGAATGATGTTGTAGGTGGCGCCGCCCTGCATCATGCCGACGGTGACGACGGCCGGATGCAGCGGCTTGATCTCGCGGCTGACCACGGTCTGCGCCTGGGTGATGAAATGCGCGGCGGCGACGATGGGGTCCACCGCGGCGTAAGGGTGCGCGGCATGGCCCGACTTGCCTTGCACCACCAGGTCGAAACGGTCCGACGCGGCAAGGCACGGGCCGCGCACGAAGCCGAAGCTGCCCACCGGCATGTCGGGATGGTTGTGGAAGCCAAGCGCGATATCCACGCCATCGGCGGCACCCTCGGCGATCATCGCCGCGGCGCCTTCCAGCACTTCCTCGGCCGGCTGGAAGATCAGGCGCACCGTGCCGGCCAGTTGCGGCGCGAGGTCCTTCAGCACCGCCGCCACGCCGAGCAGCGTCGCGGTATGGATGTCATGCCCGCAGGCATGCATCTGGCCATCGATGCCGGAGGCGAAGTCGAGCCCCGTCTCCTCATGGATCGGCAGCGCATCCATGTCGGCGCGGATGGCCAGCGTCGGGCCAGGGCGCCCGCCCTTGATCTCGCCGATGACGCCGGTGACGCCGATGCCGGTGCGATGCTCGATGCCAAGCCGTGCCAGTTCCGCCGCGACGATCCCGGCGGTGCGCGTTTCCTGGAAGGCTAGTTCAGGCACGCGATGAATGTTGCGGCGCAGCGCGATCAGATGCGGCGCGGCGGCATCGGCGGCCTCGCGGATCGCGCGCTGCGGGTCGTTGGGGAGCATGGCGGGGTTCCGATGAAACGTCAGATTACATCGAGCATAGGTAGGCGCGCGTCGCAAACAAGGCTGGTGCTTGCCCGCCCGCAAGGCGCATGCCATAGGGCGAGCCAGGAAGAATGTGGGGGGGTCCAATGTCCGTGGCGCTTGGCCGGCGCGCTTTGCTGGCCACATCCGTTGTTGCACCGATCGCCGGACGCCGTGCCTTCGCGCAGGCGTGGCCGTCGCAGTCGATCCGTCTCGTGGTGCCGTTCGCACCCGGCGGGACGACTGACCTTGTCGCGCGCCTGGTCGCGGCGGGTCTGCAGGAACGGTTGGGCGCCACCGTCATCGTCGACAACCGGCCGGGCGCCGGTGCCACGCTCGGCAGCGAGTTCGTCGCGCGCTCCGCACCCGACGGCTACACGATGGTGATGTCGAACATCGCGAGCCATGCGATCAGCCCGGCCGTCTATGGCCGCCGCGTGCGCTACAACCCGGTGACCGACTTCACGCATGTCGCGCTGGTGGTGAGCAACCCAACGGTGTGGGTTGCCAACCCGAATTCAGGCATCCGCACGCTCGCCGATGCGGTGGCCAAGGCGCGTTCGCCGAGCGGGCTGGATGTCGCGACCTCCGGCGCCGGGTCCTCGAACCACATGATGGTGGTGCGCATGAGCCAGCTGATCGGCAAGGAGCTGAACCACATCCCGTTCCGCGGCGCCGGCCCGGCCATGCAGGCGGTGGTCGCCGGGCAGGTGGCTATGATGTCCGACAGCCTGCCCTCGGCGGCGGCGCATATCAATCAGGGCTCGGTGGTGGCGGTGGGCATGGCCTCGGCCGAGCGCCACCCGTCCTTCCCCAATGTTCCGACCTTCCGCGAGCAGGGCTTCGACATCGCGAGCGATTCCTGGTTCGGACTGTCCTTTCCTGCTGGCGTTCCGGCGGAGATCGTGGACAGGCTAAGCCGCGAGACGCGGGCCTACCTCGCCGATCCTGCCGTCAGGGCTCGCTTTGCCGAGCTTGGCGGGACGCCGGGGGACCTCACGCCGGAAGGTTACACGGAATTCGTAAGTCGGGAGGTGGCCGTCTGGGCGCCGCTCGTGCAGGCTTCCGGCGCATCGGCCGATTAGCCGAGTTCAGATCAACTTCATCATCTAGTGGGTGGGCGAAAGCGGATGAAGCTAAACACCAAGGACCTGTTGTCAGCGGGTCTCCTGATTGGCCTAGCGGCGATCGGGCTATGGCTGAATATGGACCATACCATGGGCAGCGCGCGACGGATGGGCCCAGGCTACATGCCTTGGCTTTCGTTCGCGGTCATGCTGGGGCTCGGAATCCTGGTGCTGGGATCGGGGCTGTTCAACGGGCCCGACCCGATAGAAAAATGGACCTCGGCGGAGATCTTCTCGTTGATAGGTGGAGCCGTGCTCGGCACTGCGGCAGGAATGCTCGCGGCACAGGCGCCGGGGTGGGCTTCAGCCAGTTGGAACCCGCTCGGCATCGGCATCTTCGTCGGCTGCATGATCCCCAGCATCGTCAAGTCCTGGCGACCCTTGTTCCTGATCAGCGCGGCCTTCGCGCTGTTCGGCCTGATGCTTGAGCCGGTCGGTCTGATGGCGGCGATCGCCGCCGCAGTCATCCTGTCAGCCTTCGCCGATGAAACGCACACACCAAAAGGCGTCACGGGACTGGTGGTTTTCCTGTGCGTGCTTTGCTGGGCGGTGTTCATTTACGAACTCGACATCCGCGTGCCCGTCTGGCCGCAGTTCTGAGACCGGGGAAGCGCATCCATGGACCTCATATCCAACCTCGGGCACGGCTTCGCCGTCGCGCTCACGTTCAACAACATCCTGTTCTGTCTGATCGGCTGCATCATCGGCACGGCGATCGGCGTGCTGCCGGGCATCGGCCCGGTGGCCACCATCTCCCTGCTGCTGCCGATCACCTTCGGCCAGCCAGCGACCACGGCCATCATCATGCTCGCCGGCATCTACTACGGCGCGCAGTATGGCGGTTCGACCACGGCCATCCTGCTGAATTTGCCAGGTGAGGTCAGTTCGGTCGTCACGACGCTCGAAGGCTACAAGATGGCCCGCAACGGGCGGGCAGGCGCGGCGCTGTCGGTCGCCGCGCTCGGCTCGTTCTTCGCCGGGTCGGTCGCGACCATCGTGGTCGCTGCTTCGGGCCCGCTGCTGACGCAGGTCGCGCTTTCCTTCGGGCCGGCCGATTACTTCTCGCTCATGTTTCTGGGCTTGGTGATCTCGGCCGTGCTTGCGCAGGGCTCGGTGATCAAGTCGATCGGCATGGTTGCTCTGGGCGTGTCGCTCGGCATGGTCGGCACCGACGTGCAGACCGGCCAGCAGCGCTTCACCTTCGGCATCCCGGAACTGTCGGATGGCGTCGGCTTCGTCTCCATGGCAATGGGCATGTTCGGCATTGCCGAGATCGTTCTGAACCTGGAGCGCCCTGAATCGCGCAACGTCATGTCGGGCAAGGTCGGTAGCCTGATGATGACACGCGCCGAATTCCACCGCGCCATTCCCTCGGTGCTGCGCGGAACGCTAGTGGGCACAATGCTCGGCATCCTGCCGGGTGGTGGCGCGGCGTTGTCGTCCTTCGGGTCGTACATGATGGAGCGCAAGCTCTCGAAGTACCGCCATGAGTTCGGCACCGGCGCGATCGAGGGTGTGGCGGGGCCGGAGGCGGCGAACAATGCGGCCTCGCAGACCTCTTTCATTCCGCTGCTGACCCTCGGCATCCCGGCCAACGCCGTGATGGCGCTGATGGTCGGCGCCCTGATCATCCAGGGCATCCAGCCCGGACCGCGCATGGTGGAAGCCCAGCCGGACCTGTTCTGGGGCCTGATCGCCTCGATGTGGGTTGGCAATCTCATGCTGCTGGTCATCAACCTGCCGATGATCGGCATGTGGGTGAAGCTGCTGTCGGTACCGTACCGCTACATGTACCCGGCGATCATGATCTTCTGCGCGATCGGCGTGTATTCGCTGCAGAACAACGTGTTCGACGTGTACCAGACGGTGTTCTTCGGCATCTTCGGCTACCTCTGCTCCAAGCTTCGGCTGGAGGCGGCGCCGATGCTGATCGGCTTCGTGCTCGGTCCGATGATGGAGGAACATCTGCGTCGCGCCATGCTGCTGTCGCGCGGCGATGCGATGATCTTCCTGCAGCGGCCGATCAGCGCGACCATGCTGGCGATCGCGGCGATCGCGCTGGCCGCGATGCTGATGCCCAACATCCGCAAGGGCAAGGACTCCGCCCTGGCCGAAGGCGGCTGATATTGGCGCCAGCCGCGATCGGCTGACGGATTGGAAAGGCGGGTTCCTTCGGGGGCCCGCCTTTCGCATTTTCTATGGCACCTTCAAACGTCGGCCGGCCCGCATCCGCGAGCCCTGGTTTCGCGCCATGCGCTGGTGCGCTGACGGCGCCGCGCCGGTTGGGCGCGGTCGCGCCGTGCGGTCCCGGACCGCGGTGGGCCGCGATTCATTGGTGACCGGATACTGCATCCGACCCCTGGTGTCGGCCGGACGAAGGAGGGAGTGCGGGTGCGTTCCCTCCCCCGCCCTTCACGCCTTGGGCCGCGGCAGTGAGAACACCCCGCTCGCCCGCAGCACCGCCACGCCGTCTGCCTCGAACCGCCCTTCCACGAACATCAGCCGCGAGGTGCGCCGCAGCAGGACGGGCCGGCATTCCAGCCAAGCGCCGAGCGGCGCGGGCGCCAGGTAGTCCGTCACCAGGCTGACGGTGATGAAATGGCCTGGCGTGCCGGCCTGCTCGGTGCCGCCGATGCCCAGCACCAGGTCGGCGAAGGTGGCCAGCATCCCGCCATGGGCGACGGACTGGTTGTTGCAATGGCGCCGTTCCAGCCGGATGCCGAAGCGCGACCCACCATCACCGGCCTGCAGATAGATCGGCCCGATCGGCTCAAGAAACGGCCCACCCGCGCGGCGTGGCAGAAAACCGTCGGGGATGCCGCCCGCCCTCTCCACCACGCCATCCGCCGCCCTGCCATCCACCATGCACGCCCCCTGGTTGTCATCGGTGGGATGTTAGTGTTGGTTTGCCAAGGCCGGCAGCGGCCTTGGGCCGTTGGCGCCTTCCATTTGCCGCCTTTGCATCGCATATCAGCCCCGCTTTAGCATCAAACCGCTGGACGACATGACACAGACGACCACGCAGATCCTTCCCGTTATCCTCTCGGGCGGGACCGGCACCCGGCTCTGGCCGCTGTCGCGGGAGGGCTATCCGAAACAGTTCTGGCCGCTCGCTTCCGCGCAACCGATGCTGGAGGAGACTGCTGCGCGGGCGGAGGGCCCCGGCTTCCTGCCGGCCATGGTCGTCTGCAATGAGGCGCATCGTTTCCTGGTGGCCGAGCAGTTGCGCGGGCGCGGCGCGCGCATCGTGCTGGAGCCGGTCGGGCGCAATTCGGCCCCGGCGATCGCCGCCGCGGCGCTGCTCGCCGAGGAAGCCGGCCCGGACACCGTCATGTGGATCATGGCCGCCGATTCGGCGGTAGGTGACCTGCCCGCGCTGCATGCGGCGCTGCAGCAGGCCGCCGCGGCGGCGCGCGCCGGGCGGATTGTCACCTTCGGCATGAAGCCGACCGCGCCCGAGACCGGGTATGGCTATATCGAGGCCGGCGATGCCCTGCCCGGCCTGCCCGGCGTGCAGGCGATCGCCCGCTTCGTGGAGAAGCCCGACAGTGCGCGCGCCGCGGACTTCGTCGCCGGCGGGAAGCATCTGTGGAATTCGGGGATGTTCGTCGCCACCGCCTCGACCCTCCTTGCCGAGTTGGAACGGCTGGAGCCGGCGATGCTCGCGCAGGTGCGGGCGGCGGTGGAAGGGGCGAAGCGCGACCTCGATTTCGTCCGCCTGGCGCCTGAGGCCTTCGCTGCCACGCCGTCGATCAGCATCGATTACGCGGTCATGGAGCGGACCGAGCATGCCGCCGTGGTGCCCGCCGCCATCGGCTGGTCGGACATCGGCTCCTGGGCCGCGCTGTGGGAGATCAGCGAGAAGGACGCCGCGGGCAACGCGACGCAGGGGCCGGTAGAGTTGGTCGATGCGAAGAACTGCCTGGTGCGCAGCGAGGGAATCCTGGCGGGCGTCGTCGGGCTTGAGGATGCCATTGTCGTCGTCACCGACGATGCGGTGCTGGCGATGCATCGCGACCGCGCGCAGGACGTGAAGAAGCTGGTCGAGCAACTGCGTGCGAAGGGCCGCAAGGAAGCGACGGAGCATCGCCGCGCCTATCGGCCGTGGGGGCATTACGAGGGGCTGATCCTGGGCGAGCGTTTCCAGGTGAAGAAGATCCAGGTGCGCCCGGGGGCGAAGCTGTCGCTGCAGAAGCACTTCCACCGCGCTGAGCATTGGGTTGTCGTCTCGGGCACCGCCATCGTGCGGCGCGACGCCGAGGAGATCATGCTGCGCGAGAATGAGAGCGTGTACCTGCCGCTTGGCTGCGTGCACCGGATGGAGAATCCGGGGATCATTCCGCTGGTGCTGATCGAGGTGCAGTCGGGGTCGTATCTCGGCGAGGACGACATCGTTCGCTACGAGGACACCTACGGGCGCGCATAGCGCCTGGGACCTCGCGCCGGGCATTGGTTTGCGGGGATGGCGGTCAGCGCGGTCGCAGCATGCGGAAGGGAAGATCGCGTTCCGGTCGAATCAACCGGACGCGTGAGGATGATTGCCACGGATTGCGTGGAGCAGGCGGCATGAACGCCTGTGAACGCGGCATGCCTTTGCTGGCCGAGGCACGCAGTTCGGTCCTGGCCTTCTGGCGCGACCGAGAATGCGCCGCCGGGCGGATCCTGGCGTTCGGAGCCGGTTGGAACCCCATGTCCCGGCTTCATCCTTCGGGCGGGCCATGGCGCCTGACGGTGCGCGCGCATCGTCGTGCGCTTTCTTGATGCGGCGCAAGGCGGCGCGGCGAAAAGCGCCGATTATGGCGCATCGCACGACAACGCCACGAAAGGCCAGTCATCCATGAACCATCGTCACCGCAAGGTCCTGCACGCGCTGTTCGCCCATCCGGTCAGCGCCAATATCGACCCGAAGCACGTGCAGTCCGTCTTCGAGGAGCTCGGCGCCGAGGTCGACCACACCGGGACCGGGCGCGTCGGCGTGAAGCTGAATGGGCGTTCGCACGCCTTCCACGACACGCATCACAGCCTCTCGAAGGAAGAAGTTGTGGCACTGCGCCACTTCCTGACCGAGGCCGGCGTCGACCCGGCGGCCTTCCCGGTCTGACGCTCGACGCCGCTTGGCGCGGCGTTCAGTGAAAATCCACGATCGGCATGGCGTGCATCATCGGTCATGCTGATCAACCCATGCGGTCAAGACGGCTGTATTGGCTGCATGGGATTGTGGCAGCTTCGGCGATGATGGCCTGGAATACAGGCAAGAAGGCCCGGGCAGTGCCCTTGCGCCGCCTGCCCCCCTTGCGTCCCCCCGTGCCCGGCGCCGAATATGGCGAGGATCAAGAACCAGCCACAGGGGGCTCGACTATGAATGTTACCCGTCGCCGCGCAATGCTCGCGGCCACCGGCGGTGTTGCCGCCGCAGCGATCGGCTCCTCGGGTGCCCAGGCGCAGACCCGCTGGCAGTTCGCGACCGCCTATGCCGACGGCAATTTCCACACCAGGAACCTGCGCGAATTCGTCGAGCAGGTGCAGACCGCGACCGGCGGCAAGCTGCAGATCCAGGTGCATTCCAACGCCTCCCTGCTGCGCATGCCCGAGATCAAGCGCGGCGTGCAGACCGGCCAGGCGCAGCTCGGCGAAATCCTGATGTCCGCCTATGGCAACGAGGACCCGTTCTTCGAGGTGGACGGCATCCCGATGCTGGTCACCAATTGGGAGCAGGCCGGCAAGCTCGCGGAATTGCAGCGCCCCTATATCGAGGCGCGCTTCCAGCGCACCGGGCTGACGCTCCTGTACACGGTGCCGTGGCCGCAGTCGGGCATCTACAGCAACGTGCCCGTCGAGACGGTGCAGACGCTGAGCGGCACCAAGATGCGCACCTACAACCCGCTGACCAACCGTTTTGCCACGCTCTGCGGCGCGACGCCCACGCTGGTGCAGTCGGCCGAGGTGCCGCAGGCCTTCGCGACCGGCGTGGTCAACACCATGGTGACCAGCGCGGCGACCGGCGTTGACGTGCAAGCCTGGGACTTCGTGCGTCACTTCACCCCGGTCGGCTTCACGCGCACCAAGAACGCCGTCTTCGTGAATACGCGGCAGTTCACCGCGCTGCCGGCCGATGTGCAGGCAGCGGTCCGCACCGCGGCAGTCGCGGCGGCCGCGCGCGGCCTGGATGCCGCGAAGCGCGACGAGGAAGAGAAGCAGAACACGCTGGCCCAGCACGGCATGACCATCGGCACGCCCTCCCCGGCGCTGATGGAAGGCCTGGTCCGCATCGGCAACACCCAGGCGGATGAATGGGTGGCTAAGACGGGCGAGGAAGGCAAGCGCCTGATTGACGCCTACCGCGCCGCCATCCGCTGACGACTGCCCGGCCTGCGGCACCCCCGCCGCGGGCCGGAAGCGCACTGACCGGCGCGACTGCACGGAGAACACAATGTCTCGCATGACAAACCTCGCGGCAGGGCGCCGTTGAGCGCGCTCAGGCGCGTGCTCGATGCGCTCTACCTCTCGGGCGGCATCCTCGGCGCCATCGCCCTGATGGCGATCGGCGTCATCATCGCGACCCAGGTGATCGGGCGGCAATTCGGCCTGACGGTGCTCGGCGCCGACGACCTCACCGCCTTTTCGGTCGCGGCCTCGGCGACGCTGCCGCTCGCCTATGCGTTCCGCCAGGGCGCGCATATCCGCGTCGACCTCATCATCGGCCATCTGAAGGGTGCGGCGCGCTACGTGATGGAGACGGTGGCGCTGCTGATGGCGGCGGGTGTGGCAGCGTATTTCGCTTACGCCACCCTCGACCTCGCGACCGACAGCCTGGATTTTGGCGATGTCGCGCAGGGTTCGGTGCCCTGGCCGCTGTGGATCCCGCAAATGCTGTGCGGCATCGGCGCGGCGCTGTTCGCCCTTTGCCTGATCGATGACCTCGTCGCGCATGTCAGCGGAGGCACGCCGTCCTATCGCCGCGCGGCGGAAGCAAGCGCGCTCGAGCGTGCGGGGGAAGAACTATGATGGACCTCGCTCAAGCCGAGGCGGGGCTTCTGCTGCTCGGCCTGCTGTTCCTGTTCCTCGGCATGGGGGTGTGGATCGGCCTGGCGCTCATGGCAGTCGGCCTGGTCGGCATCATCGCCCTGCCGATGCTGATCACCTCGATGCCCGCCATGCCGCCCGAGAAGGTGATGGGCACGGCGATCTGGCAGTCCTTGGCCTCCTGGACCCTCGCCGCCCTGCCGCTGTTCATCTGGATGGGCGAGATCCTGTTCCGCACCAAGCTGTCCGAGGACATGTTCCGCGGCCTCGCCCCCTGGGTGCAGCGGCTGCCGGGGAGGCTGATGCATGTGAACGTCATTGGCTGCGGCATCTTCGCGGCCGTGTCGGGCAGTTCGGCGGCGACGGCGGCGACCATCGGCAAGATGTCTCTGCCCGCGCTCACCCAACGCGGCTACCACGTGCCGATGGCGATCGGCTCGCTGGCCGGCGCGGGCACGCTCGGCCTTCTGATTCCGCCCTCCATCGTCATGATCGTCTATGGCGTCGCGGCCGAGGTCTCGATCGTGCGCCTGTTCATGGCCGGCATCCTGCCGGGCGTGATGCTGATGGTGCTGTTCAGCGGCTACATCGCCATCTGGTCGCTGTTGAACCCGAAGCTGACGCCGCCGCGCGACCCGCCGATGCCGTTCCGGGCGAAGCTGCGCGAAAGCGGGCAGTTGTTGCCGGTGGTGCTGCTGATCGGCTTCGTGATGGGCAGCATCTATCTTGGCTGGGCAACGGCGACCGAAGCCGCGGTATTCGGCGTGATCGGTGCGCTGGCGCTGTCGGCGTGGGGTGGCTCGTTGACCGTCGGCTCCTTCTCGGCGAGCCTGATGGGCGCGGTGCGGCTGTCGTGCATGATCAACCTGATCCTCGCGGGTGCCGCCTTCCTCACCCAGGCGATGGCGTATTCCGGCATTCCAGGGGCGATGGCGGCCTGGGTCGGCGCGCAGGGCTTCAGCCCCTACGTGATCATCCTGTGCCTGACGGTGATCTATCTGATCCTGGGCTGCTTCATCGATGGCATCAGCATGATCGTGCTGACGGTGTCGGTGGTGCTGCCGATCATCCAGAGCACCGGCTTCGACCTGGTGTGGTTCGGCATATTCATCGTGCTGGTGGTAGAAATGGCGCAGATCACGCCGCCGGTGGGCTTCAACCTGTTCGTCCTGCAGGGGCTGACCGGCAAGGGCATCTTCGAGGTGGCGAAGAACACTACGCCGTTCTTCCTGCTGATGGTGGTGGGCGTCGGGATCGTCACCGTGTTCCCGGCGATCGTGACCTGGCTGCCGACGACGATGATGCAGCGCTGACGGCGAACTGGCGGCAGGGCTAGGGTCGTGGCATTCTTGCCGGATGTGGAACGGGTAATGGCCTGTCCCATCCGGGAAATGCGTCATGTATCTCAACGTCCCTTTCGTCAGCCAATTGGATTTCGGGGGCGACCAGCACCTCGATGACCCGACGGGGTGCTGGTACGCCAGCGCCTGCATGATCGCCTACAGCTTCGAGGCGGGGCCGCGCCAGGGTGTCCCGGCGCTCTACTCGATGCCGTTGCCGCAGGCCGATGGCAGCACCAAGACGGGCCACTGGGCCATCACCGATGGCTGGCTGCCGACGCTGATGGCCAATGAGCATCTGGTGGTGCTGGATGACGGGTTGCCCGCTTCCGTCGCCGAGCTCGACCTCACGCTGCGGCAATGGGGCCCGCTGTTCATGCCATGGATAAAGACCCATGGCGGCAATACCTATGGCCATATCTCGGTGATCATCGGCGTGAACGACGTCAACATGATCTACCACGACCCCGAAAACGCCCCGCGCAGCGAGATGGCGCTCGAGGATATGCGCGCGAAGATTGCGCAGGGAGGCTGGCCGCTGCTGCGCCGCGACGCGCAGCCCTTCAGCTGCGGCGCAACCGTCAGTCCCTGACGATGACAGGTTCGCCGCGCCTCGCCGCCGCCGCGGCGCGGCGGCCGCGGGTGCAGAAGTGCCGCGCCACGAAGAAGACCAGCGCCACGCCGGCGATGACGCAGATTGTCCAGAACAGCCGCTCCACCCCGAGCCAGGCACCGAGGAACCAACCCGCGGCGACGAAGCTGCTGGCCCAGATGCCGGCGGCAACGAAGTTCAGCACCGCGAAGCGAACCCGGCTGTAGCCCGCAAGGCCGCAAACGACCGAGGCGATGTTGCGGATGCCATAGAGGAAGCGGAAGGTCAGGACGAACAGCGTGCCATATTGCTCGAGCAGCCGATTGGCGCTTTCCACCCGCGGCCGCGACTTCGGGAAGCGCTGCAGGATTGACGGTCCATAGCGCCGGCCCAGGTAGAACCAGGTTTGGTCGCCCAGATAGGAGCCGATCCACACCGACCCGAGCAGGATCCATGGATCAACGAGACCAACCGTCGCGCCGATGGCGGCAGCGGCGAGGACGAAGGTTTCCCCCTCGAAGAACGACCAGAGCGCCGCGCCCAGATAGGCGAACGCGCCCCATTCGGCCCAGAATTCGGCCAACCGGAAGCCCCCGTGCTTATTGCGGCCATCCTGCCCGCTGGAGGTTCCCAGGGGAATGACGACCGGATTCACTCCCCCTCTGAGAGGCTGCCGGACACGGTTTTGTCAACCCCATTGCGACGTCGGGCGCATGTTGTCGCAACGAATGCCATGCTGACGGTGGCGGCTGGTCTCGCATCGGACCGCGGCAGGGCGCCGATGGCGAGGCCGCGCGAGTGGGCTGACCATCCGGCCGATCCGGCCACGGATCGCTACACATGTGGCGCCGGGCGGCCTTCCGCCGTTCTCTCAGGTCGGTGCGGGCCAGTCGGGTCGTTCGAAACGCTGGATCTCCAGCGTGTAGCCGGCCGGGTCGCGAAAGAAGAAGGAGGTGACACGGTAGGTTTCGGACAGGCTGGGCGCCGTCGCCAACTCGACCCCGGCCTGCTTCAGCCGGGCGTGCCAGCCTTCGACATCCTGCACCACGAAGGTGACCACCGCGCCGCCCTGCAAGCGCGGATTGTCGGCCACGCGTGGCCCGCGCGCGCGGCACACGCCGAGGAAGGCACGCGCACCTGGCGCCGGCGCATAGATGCGGCACGATCCCTGGTCCTGCACCAGGTCGAAGCCCAGCACCTCCTCATAGAAGCGCCAGGATGGCGCGGGGTCCTCGGCATAGAGGAAGGTGACCTGCTGATCGAAGGGCGCGCTCATGCGGCCAGCATGGACGGGGACGTGTAAACCGGCCAGCGGGATTGCGGCGACGTGTCGGTCAAGGCATCGTCTGTGCGGAATGCAGCGTCTGCTTGTCATGATCGTCCGCCAATGGGTGCTATCGGCGATCGTGCTGGTGCTCGGCTGCGCCGTGCTGGGCTATTCGCTGGCGGCCCCGCCGCCGCCCAAGGAAATCCGCATCGCCGTCGGCACCGCGGCGGATTCCGCCTATACGCAGGCCGCCGCGGCCTATGCCGCCAGGCTGGAAGCGACCGGCTTCCACGTGCGTCGCGTACCGACCGAGGGCTCGGTCGAGAACCTGGCCCTGTTGCGCGAACGCCGGGTCGATGTCGCGATGGTGCAGGGGGGCATCGCCGACCGCCAACGCGATGGCGGGCTCGAATCCCTCGGCGCCGTCTTCTACGAACCGGTCTGGGCCTTCCGGCGCAGCGATCGCGGACTCGAGCGGCTGGCGGACCTGCGCGGCCGGCGTGTCGCCATCGGGCCGGAGGGCAGCGGCACCCGCGTCCTCGCCCTCGCCTTGCTGGCGGCCAATGACCTCGGGCCCGGCGATATCGAGGTGCTGCCCGTCACTGGCACGGAGGCTGTGGAGGCGCTGGCCGACGGCAGTGCGGATGCGGCGATCCTAGTCTCCGCCCGGCTGGGCGGCGCGGTGGGCCGGCTGATGACGACGCCCTTGGTCGAATTGCGCGACTTCGCCTCCGTCGCCGATGCCTATGAGGCGCATTTGCCCTTCCTTGACACCGTGCGTCTGCCGGAAGGCGGGATCTCGCTGGCACAGAACCGCCCGCCGCATGCGGTGACACTGCTCGCCCCGGTTGCCTCGGTGGTGGTGCATGAGGATGTCCACCCGCAGGTGGTCAGCCTCCTGGTCAGCATCATGCAGGAGGTGCATCGGCCGCGGACGGTGTTCTCGGCAGAGGGGATGTTCCCCAATACCCTTGCGCAGGACCTGCCGATGAATGCGGATGCCGCGCGATATTATGCGGGCGGGCGCAGCGTGTTGCAGGCCTGGCTGCCCTTCTGGGTGGCGGTGACGGTGGAACGGCTGCTGGTGATCCTGCTGCCGGTGCTCGGCATCGCGCTGCCGCTGATCCGCTTTGGCCCGACGCTCTATGCCTCGCAGATGGAGAAACGGGTCTGGCGCCACTACGAGACGCTGCGCCGGATTGAGGCACAGGCCGAAGCGACCGAGGATGCCGTGGCACGGGCGGCGCTGCGCGAGCGGCTGGAAGTGCTGGAAGGCCAGGTGGCGCGGCTGTCGCTGCCGGTGACCTACCGGCGCCATGTCTTCGCGCTGCGGCGGGACATCGGCTATGTGCGCGATCAACTCACCCCGGGGCGCGACCGTGGCGCGCGGCGACCGTTCGTCCGCACTGAGGCCTGATCCGGCAGCGCCGCGGCCCGCTGTTCGGCATTGCTGGCCATACCGTTGAAGACACGGGATGATCCGCCGTCGGGCCGCCACAGGGGCGGCCGCGCAATTCCACCGCAAGAGGGGCAGCACCGCATGAGTGACCTCGCGAACAAGATCACCAGCCAGCTTCCGCTGAAGGAGCCGGCTTGGCTGGCGGAATTCAAGAAGTTCATCATGCGCGGCAACGTCATCGACCTGGCCGTGGGCCTGGTGATCGGCGCCGCCTTCACTGCCATCGTGACCTCCGTGGTGCAGGACCTGATCAACCCGATCGTCGGCATCCTGCTGGGCGGGATCGACTTCTCGAACCTGTTTATCGTGCTGTTCGGGGAGCGCCGGCCGTCGCTTGAAGCGACGCGGGAGGGCGGCGCCTCCGTGCTGGCGATCGGCTCCTTCCTCAATGCCGTGATCAAGTTCGTGATCGTCGGCTTCGCGGTGTTCTGGCTGGTGAAGCTGATCAACAAGTTGCATCGCGCGGAGGAAGCGCCGAAGCCGAAGGAGCCGACGCCGACCGAGGTGCTGCTGATGGAGATCCGCGACGAGTTGAAGGCGCGGCCGCCGACACCGCCACCGACGGCGTAGCGCGCAGGCTGGAGGGGCGCCGCCCCGCCAAACCACCCCGCCAAAGGGCCATGCCCTTTGGAATGCCTTTCATGGGCCTCGGGCTCGACTGCCAGGCCAGGTGCCGAAACCAGCTGCCAGGCCCATCGCGCGTCGTGCGGGCCGCTCCCAACGCGTCTGCCCGGCGCCAAGTATCGGTTTCCAAAGGCCCCCCGGCCTTTGGCGGGGTGAGGTCCGGAGAGGGGCAGAGCCCCTCTCCGTGGTACCGTCAACCCAGAAACCAGCCAGCAATCCCCGCCGTCTTCTCACGTGGCCAGACATGGGCGAGGTCGGCCACCTCCTCATAAGTCACCCGCGCGCCGGCGCCACCCAGCACCCGCGCCGCCTCCCGCGCCATGGTGGCGGGGAACATCCAGTCGCGCGCGCCGTGCAGGATATGGATCGGCAGGCCGCGCAATCGCGCCGGGTGGGCGAGCATCATCAGTACCGGATGGAACGCCGCCGCGACGGGGGCGAGATGCGTGAATCGCTGCCCATCCTGCAGGCCGAGGCCCTAGGTGAAGGTGCCGCCATCGCTCATGCCGGTCAGCAGGCTGCGGGTGGGGTCAGTCGGCCAGCGCACTTCGACTTCGGCAAGGATGCGGTCGATCACCTCGCCATCCGCGCCGGGGTCGTCGAGGGTCCAGGTGCGGCCCGGCGCGGTGGGGGCGACGAGCAGCATCCCGCGCGTGCGTGCCTCGCGCAGCCAGGTCCAGAGGAAGTCTGCGCCGTTGCCGCTGCCGCCATGCAGGGCGACGACCAACGGCGGCGGGTGCGTCGGGTCGTAGGTTTCCGGGACGTAGAGCGCGGTGCCGCCACGCGTGCCCGGCGGGCCGCCGAGATGCATCACCCCGGTGCCGTCGCGCCCCGGCGGGACCGCGGCGAGCCGGGCGAGCAATGCCGCATCGTCGCGTGCCGCCGGTTCGAGGAAATGCCGGCTGACCGGCGGCAGGAAGGGGGTGAGCGGGTAGAGCGCCGCCTCCGCCCGTGCGCGGCGTCGCAGGGCGCGGGCGGCGGCGAGCATCGGGTTGGCGTCGGCGGGGGCGGTGGCGAAGCCCTCAGTCGCGGCGCGGGCCTCAGTGGCGGCCTGCATCAGGCAGTCGCGCATCGGGGCGAGGCGGTCGGGCCAGGGGAAGGCTTCCGCCGCCTCCAGTACCGTGGCGAGCAGCGTCGCATCCGCATGGGCGGCGAGCGCCTCCAGCGTATCGGGCGCGATGTGGCGCGCGGCATCGTCCAGCGCGTCGATCGCCGCCAGCGTGGCGGCGAGCAGGCGCCCCATCATCGCGGCGGCCTCGGGCTCCGCCACGACGCGGTCAGCCCGGCAGCCGGATGGTGCCGCCGCCGACCAGGGCGGCGAGACGCGCGGCAATGGCCATCTGCGCCCCGGCATCGAGGCCAAGCAGCGCGTGGATAGCGGCGGCGAGTTCGGCCTCGGTCAGTAAGCCTCGGCGGGCGAGCAGCGCCTCAGCGGCGGCGGCGATCTCGGCAGGCGGCACGGCGGCGGCGCGGCGCAGATGGGCGGCGGCTGAGCGGCGGTCGCGCGGGGCGACCACTGTCGTCGCAGTGGCGAGCAGGCCTGCGGCCTCGATGACGCCGTGCTGGGTGCGGGCGAGGGTCGTGGCCTGGCGGATCGCGTCCTTCTCCTTCGCGGTAAGGGAGTCGCGGCCGGCAAGCAGGCGCAGGCGTTCGGCGAGGCTGTCGGCGGTGATCGGCGCCTCGACCGCGACGATCTCGCCGATCGCGGCGGCCAGCGTCGCGGCGGGCAGCGTGTCGAGCGGGCCTTGGGCGATGGCCGGCGTGGCCTCGCGATAGGGTTCGGCGAGGCCAGGGTCGGGTGGTGGCGCCGTCGCCTCGGTGGGGGGTGCGGCGGCCGGAGTGGCACCGAGGGCGGTCATCACCTTGGCGGCCTCGGCCTCGGGCCGGGCATACCAGGCCAGAGACCAGGCACGGGCGAGCGTCCAGCCCATCATCTCGAGCGCGCCGGGGCGGCCGCGTTCGCGGTCCCGCGCGCAGCGCAGGGCGGACCAGTCGCCGGCGTCAGCCTCGATGCCGAGGTCGTAGCCCTGCTCGCCCTTCGCGGCGACATCGAGGAACAGGCCGGCGAGGCCGACATGCTGCACCGGGTCGCGGCCGGCCCCGCGCACCGCCTCGGATATGGCGTCGGCGATGGCACTGCCGGTGCCCGCCCCGCCGGCGCGCGGGGCGCTGGCCGGGGCGCCGGCGAAGGTGAGGAAGGTCTTGAGCGCGGCGACGCCACGACCCGAGGCGCGTGTGGTGTCGATGTCCTCGCCGGTGATTCCGGAGAAGACGATGCAGCGCTTCTTGGCGCGGGTGATCAGCACGTTGAGGCGGCGCTCGCCACCCTCGGCCGAAAGCGGGCCGAAGCGCATCGCGAGGCGACCATCCTTGTCGCGACCGTAGCCGACCGAGATCATGATGGCGTCGCGCTCGTCGCCCTGCACGTTCTCGAGGTTCTTCACGAAGAAGGGCTCGTCGGCGTGGTCGGTGAAGAAGGCGTCGGCGGAGGGGTCGGCGCGGCGGGCGGCCTCGATAGCGTCCATGATGGCGTCGCGCTGCTTGATGGAGAAGGCGGCGACGCCGAGCGTGTCGCCGGGGGTTTCCTTGGCGTGGCGCATCACCGCTTCGGCGACGGCGGCGGCTTCGGCGCGGTTGGTGCCCTCGCCCGTCTCCCAGGCACCATCGACGCGCAGCAGGGACAGGCCGAGCAGCGCCGAGCGCGGGCGCGGCGAGGGCAGCACCAGCAGGCGGTTGTCGTAGAATTCGGCGTTGGAGGTGGCGATCAGGCTTTCGTGGCGGCTGCGGTAGTGCCAGCGCAGCATCGCGCCGGGCACGCCGCGCGCATTGCACAGGCCGAGGATGGATTCGACGTCGCGCGCGGCCACGGCTTCCGGTGCGTCCTCGGGCGGCGTGTCGTCCTCCTCGCCTGTCATGCGTTGGAAGAAGCGCGTGGGCGGCATCTGGCGGTCGTCGCCGACGACGACCACCTGGCGGCAGCGCGCGATGGCGCCGAGCGCATCGACGGGTTCGATCTGCGAGGCCTCGTCCATCACCAGCAGGTCGAAGGTCAGGCCGGGGCGCAGGCCGTGCGGGGGGGCGAGGAATTGCGCGACGGAAAGCGGGGACATCATGAAGATGGGCTTGGCCTGCTGCACGGCCGGCGCCGCACGGAGCAGCAATTCCCGCACCGGGAGGTGGCCGCGCTTCTTTTCCATCTCGCCGCGGATGACGGTCATGCCGGGGGCGCCGTCGCGCACCCGCTTTACGCGGTCCGCATGGGCGCGGGCGGCTTCGGAGCGGGTCAGCGTGACGCGGGCGCGGTCGGCGTCGCGGAATTCGGTGACCAAGCGGTCATAGGCGGCGGCGTCGAAGGCGGCGAGGTCGGGGTGCAGCGCGGTCGCCGCGCGCAGCAGGCCCTCATGCAGGGCGTAGGCGAAGGCGTCCTCGGCGGCCTCGGGGGCGAGGCGGCCGGATTGCAGGCGCTCGACGATGGGTTCGATGCCGCGCGCTTCGGCCAGGGCACGGCGCCAGCCCTGCCAGAGGGGCAGCGCCTCGGGCGCGCCGGCCCAGGCACCGAGGCGGTCGGCGAGCGCGGCGAAGGGCGGGTCGGTGGTGCCGAAGGCGGTGACGGGGTCGAGGCCGGTCGCTTCCTTCAATTCCGTCCAGGCGGTGGCGGCGGCCTCCAGGGTGGCGGCATCGCCGCTGGGGGTTTCGGCGGCGAGGGCCATGGCGGCGTCGGCGCCGTGTTTCTGGCGCCAGAGGATCAGGGCGGACATCGCCGAGGGGTCGGTGTCCTCGCCCCGCCACAGCCGGCCGAAGGCGGCCTGGCCCAACGCGTTACCACTGCGGACGCGGTCGCGCGCCGCCTGGCCGGCGATGGCGGCGTCCAGCGCGGCGAGCGGGTCGGTGCCGTCGCGAGCGACGCGGGCGGCGGTGGCCTGCGCGGCGGAGCGGGCTGAATTCAGGAAGCCAAAGAAGCCGCCGGAGGAGGCCAGCGTCTCGCGCGCCTCGGCCAGGCCGGTGAGGTCGAGTGCGCCCGGCTTCAACCGTGCATCCCGCCTGGCGATGGCGAGTTTGGCGACGGCTTCGGTGAGGGAGACCAGCGGCGCGGGGTCGGCGCGCCAGGCCGCGCTGGCCATCGCCGCCTTGTCGTGGGCAGGGGCTTCACGGAGCGCGGCGGCGGAGCGCAGGCGGCTGGCGATGGCGGCCGGGCCGGTGCTGCCGCCGGCTTGCGCGCCGGCGGCGGCGAAGGCGCGGATCCAGCCTGGCAGGCGCATCATCAGCCGGTCGGCATCGGCCGGGCCGAGGTCCGCGGTGACGCCGCGCCAGGGGTTGTTGGCGCCATCGGCCTCGGTTGCGCGGGCGGCGAGGTCGCGCACGGCGTCGCGCTTGGCCGCGATGGTCGCACCGTCCCAGGCGGCGGCGTCGAGGGTGAAGTCCGGCACTGGCAGGCCGCGCCGGCGCAGCCCGACCAGCGTGCCGATCACCTGGTGCAGCGGGATGCCGGAGGCGCCGGCCGGCCCGCGCATCGCCGCCGCATGGCGGTTCAGCCGGCCGCGGAGCGTGGCCAACCGGTCGATCACCGCCTGGCGGTTCGGCTTCGGCGGCGGCGGCAAGGCGAGTGTGGCGCGCAGTTCGTCGAGCACGGCGCGCTTGGACTGCTTCTCGGAATGCAGTTCGAGGCAGGCGGCGCCGAGGCCGATGTTCTCCAGACGCCGCTTCACGACTTCCAGCGCCGCGAGTTTTTCCGCGACGAACAGAACGCTGCGTCCATCCAGCACCGCCTGGGCGAGGATGGTCGCGATGGTCTGCGACTTGCCGGTACCGGGCGGGCCTTGGATCACCACATGGCCGCCGCGCCGGACAGATTCCGCGGCCAGCGCCTGGGACCCGTCCATGTCCACCACATGATCGAGGCGTTCGACAGGGATCGCCTCATCGACATCGGCGTCGTCGGGGAAGGTGGGCTGCGTCGCCAGCGCCTCGCCGCCAACCAGGGCGCGCACCAGCGGGTGGTCGGCGAGGCCGGGATTTTCCTCCGGGCCGAGGTCCCGCCACATCAGGAACTTGGCGAAGGAGAACAGGCCGAGGGCGAGCGCGTCGGCGTCGACCGACCAGTCGGGGCGGTCCTTCGCGGCCGATGCGACGGCTTCCGCCCAGGCGGTGGGGTTGTAGGCGGTGTCGTCGAAATCGGGCAGCGCGGTGTTGAAGTTGACCTTCAGCATCTCGCGCAGGGAGAGGTTCTCGGCGACCTCATTGGCGCTGGCGCGCAGGCGGAAGGTCTGGGAGACGCCCTCGCGTTCCAGCGTGACGGGCAGCAGGGCGAGCGGGGCGCGGCGTTCGGTCTCGGGTGTCGCGGGGTCGCGCCAGATGAGTGCGCCGAGGGTGAGGTAGAGCGTCGGTACGCCGGTTTCCTCGCGAGCGGTGCGGGCATCGGTCATCAGGTCGCGCAGGCGGCGGGTCAACTCGCTCGCGGACATGCGGACGCGAAGTTGCGTATCGCGTTGCCACTCCTCGCGGCTCACCGTGTCGTCGGCCCTGCCGATGCCTTCGGCCTTCGCCGCGGCCCTGGTTCCACGCCGGGCGCTGCGGCGTGGCTTGCCCGTGGCGGCTGGTTCCGGCAGTCCGGGCGGCGGCGCATCCTCGCCAAGCCAATCGAAGCCGAAGGCGCGGCCGGCGGCGAGCGCGCCCACGACGAAATCGGCGTCCTCGTCATCGAGGATGACGACGCCGCGCGAGCGGCCGGGCTTGGGCAGCGACAGCAGCCGGTTGCGGGTGGACAGGTCGAGCAGCGCGCGGCGCGCCTCCTCGAGGGCCTGGCGAAGATCGGTCATGGCGTGTCCTGGTCTCTCCGCTGGTGCAGGCCGGGTATGGCGACGAGGATCTTTCGGTCGCTGGGATACCAGACGGGCGCGATCAGCACGAAGATCGCGACCTCCCGCCAGGTCATCAGCCCGGCCAGGACCGCAAAGGCGGCGATGGCGGGCATCGCCACGTAGAAGCAGACGGACCTACGCATCCGCGGCCCCCAGCAACCGCCGCAGCCGCAACTCCTCCAGGTCCAGTTCCTCGACCAAGCGGGTCATCAGTTCCTCTTCGAGCCCATCCTCGTCGCGGTGGCGCAACAGCCGGGCGCGCCCGGCGCGCAGCGCATGCAGGCGGTGTTCGAGCCGCGCGGCGCGCTCGGCGGCGATCGGCCCCTGGTTGATGCCGTCCAGCAGCCGCACCCGGTCGCGGAATTCGGGCAGGAGGTCCTGCGCGATCGCACCCGAGAGAAAGTCCTCCGCCCGGCGTTCCATCTCGCGCAGCGAGGCATGGGCGATCAGGGTGCGCGCGGCGGCTTCCTCATGCGGCATCACGGTGCGGCGCTTCTCCTCCGCGCCCAGCCTGCGGATCAGCCATTCCAGCGTGGTGCCCTGCAGCACCAGCGTCGCGAGGATGGCGCAGAAGGCGAGGAAGACCAGCAGGTCGCGCTCGGGGAAGGTGACCGGCAGCGCCATCGCCGCGGCGAGCGAGACCACGCCCCGCATTCCCGCCCAGGAGATGATGATGGTGTGGCTGAAGGGCGGCATCGGGTCGCGACGGCGGATCGAGGGGATCTGCCGCGGCAGCCAAACCGCCGGGATGACCCAGATGAAGCGGGCGAGGATCAGCACCACCGAGACACAGACGGCAAGCAGCGCCAGGTGCCAGTTCGGATATTCGTGCAGGCGATCGAGGATGCCGTTCAGTTGCAGCCCGATCAGGATGAAGATCAGGCTGTTCAGCACGAATTCGATGAACTGCCAGACCGTGCGGGAATCGCGGCGCGTCTGGGCGGTGAAGGCGTGCTGGGCGTGGCCGAGCACGAGGCCCGTGGTCACCACCGCGATGACGCCCGAGACATGCACCGCCTCGGCCGCCAGGAAGGAGGCGAAGCAGGCGATGAAGGAGGAGGCGGTCTCGAGCAGCGTGTCCTGCAGCCGGCGCGCCGCGCGCACCGCGAGCCAGCCGGCCAGCCAGCCGATCATGCCGCCGCCGATAGCCAGGGCGAGGAAGCTGAACCCGGCCTCGAACCACGAGAAGCTGCCGGCCAGCGTGGCCGCCACCGCGAAGCGGTAGAGCACCAGCGCCGTGGCGTCGTTGATCAGGCTCTCGCCTTCCAGCACGGTCACGATGCGCCGTGGCAGGCGCAGCCGGTTCAGCACGGCTGCGGCGGCGACCGCATCGGGCGGGGCGACGATGGCGCCGAGGGTGATCGCCGCCGCCCAGGGGAAGCCCGGGATCAGCAGCTTGACCACGACGCCGACGCAGAAGGCGCTGAACAGGACGGCGCCGACCGCGAGCAGCAGGATCGGCCGCAGGCTGCCCTTGAAGGCCTTCCAGTCGGTGCGATAGGCGCTGGCCTGCAACAGTGGCGGCAGGAAGAAGGCCAGCGCGACCTGGGGGTCGAGTTCCACCTCCGGCATGCCGGGGATGAAGGCGAGCACCATGCCGCCGACCACCAGCACCACCGCGTAGGGCAGCCGGGCACGCCGGGCGAGGACCGCGAAGGCGACGCAGGCCGCCATCAGCGCCAGAAGGACTTCTACGATTTCCATTGCCGCGAAACTGCCAAGCCCGGCGCGGCCTGGGAAGCGGCAGATGGGAGTCGGGCTGCGGTTTCCGGTCCCGGGCGGCCTGCGGGGTGCGCGCCGTCACGCCGCCTGTCACCGCCCAGCACCCCGCGACGCGTCCGGGGCCATGCGCGCGGTCCGCTGCCGGCGAACGGCGCGGTGGCGCCCTACTCCTCCTCCTCCTTCCTCCAGCGCCACAGCACCAGGATCAGCACGATGCAGACCAGCACCACGGTCGACAGCATGCCCTGGACGACGCCGAAATTGGGGCTGTCACGCGCCACGAACAGCGCCGCCAGGCTGCCGCCTGCCGCCAGGATAATGCGCACCACAAGGTTGATCATGCCGGCTTGCCCCCATTCTCCAGGCTTTCGATGCGCGCCAGCGACGTCTTGAGCAGAAGGGTCAGTTCCATCAATTCGCGTTCGCGCATCAGGTCGATCTTTTCATGCAGCAGGGCAATCTCCGCCTCGGCGCGGATATTGACCTGATAGTCGGCCAGGGCGCGCTCGCGGTCGACATCCGACAGCCGGTTCTGGCTCATCATAATGATCGGCGCCGTATAGGCCGCCTGGAAGGACAGCAGCAGGTTCAACAGGATGAAGGGAAATGGGTCCCAGGCGCTGCGGCCGACCACGGCATTGCCGGTGATCCAGAGCGCCAGCAGCGCCGACTGGATGACGATGAAGCGCCAGGAGCCGACCGCGGCGGCGACCGCGTCGGCGAGCCGCGCGCCGATCGGTA
This sequence comes from Neoroseomonas lacus, assembly GCF_014644535.1. Taxonomy (GTDB): domain Bacteria; phylum Pseudomonadota; class Alphaproteobacteria; order Acetobacterales; family Acetobacteraceae; genus Neoroseomonas; species Neoroseomonas lacus. The sequence continues at coordinate 130,276 of NZ_BMKW01000014.1, read as the reverse complement.
TCGGTGGCGGCGGGCCGCTCTTGCGGCGGCGGCGGGCCAGCGCGATGGTTCGGCGGATATGGCTCGGCTGCGCGGAAGCGGGGCGCGGCGGGGCGTGGGCGCTACGTGACATGCTGGACTTCCTCGGCGGCGCGGGCCGGCGCCTCAGTGGCTGGACCGCAGCGTGCCGCCATCGACGTGGATCACCTGGCCGGTGATGTAGCGCGCCCGCGGCGAGCACAGGAAGGCGACCAGCACGGCCAGGTCATCAGGTTCGCCGATATAGCCGACAGGTACTTCCTTCTCGGCCCAGGCGCGGCGGGATTCCTCGGTCGGCATGACGCGGGTGTCGATCTGTTCCGAACGAAGGCGGCCGGGCGGGACGCAGTTCACCGTGATGCCATCCGGCCCGAGCACTCGCGACAGCGCCTTCGACCAGATATGCACTGCGCCGTTGGGCGCATTGGCGGGATTGATGGAGAACGGCTCATCGGTGCCGGTCAGGCTGACGATGCGGCCCCATTTGTTGGCCTGCATCGAGGGGATCAGCGCGTGGGTGATGCGGCGGCCGGCCTGGAAGTTCAGCTCCATCGCCTCCTCCCACACCGCGTCGGTGCCGAGGTCGGTCTGCGGGCGCGAACCGCCGGCATTGTTCACCAGGATATCGCAGCGACCGAAATGGCCGAGCACCGCATCGCGGATGCGCGTCGCGGCGTCCGGCGCGGTGATGTCCTGCTCGATGATGAGGGGTGTCGCCGAGTCGGGCAGGTCGCGCGCCATGGCTTCGAGCAGCGGGCGGCGACGGGCGAGCACGGCGAGGCGGCAGCCCTCGGCGGCCAGCATGCGGGCGATGGCGCGCCCGAGGCCGACCGAAGCGCCGGTGACCAGCGCGACCTTGCCGATGAGTTGAAGATCCATGGGAGATGATCCGTACCGTGGCGAGGCCGCCAGCCTGACACGGCGCGGCGTGGCGGGCGATGGCGCGGCGACGTTCCGGACCAAGGCAGTTCCCCGCCCTTGGGTCGCAGGCTGGGCCATGGCCCGACCAGACGCTGCTGCTGCGTCCGGTCGCCATCATCGCTCGGGTGCGTTACGCCGCGTTCGGGTGGGCATGCCGGCGAAGCGGCTCAGCGCCCCGATACCCGGGCGAGCGATGGTCGCGTTGAGGCGGTGCGACGGGCGCTTGATCGCCGTCCCGCGGGCCACCGCTATGTCCGTTGTATCCGGTTCTCGCGGCGCGGCCGCCGGGCGGGTTCGGCCAGCCGGTAGGTTGACCATCCTGTCACTGGCGGCATTCGGGCTCGGCGGCGATGCCCGACGCCGCGCCGCAAGCCGACCGTGGGGGGCGGGCGATGCGGCGCGCCATCCAGCCTAGGTGCCTGGCCGAAGCGGATGCGCCAAGTGGGCGACAGCGTGGCGCGTCACGCGGCCGTCACAAAGGCGCGGAGATTTTCCGCCTCCTGCTCCGCTTCGGCGATACGCGCTTTCACCAGATCCCCGATCGAGACCATGCCGGCCAGCCGGCCGTTATCCAACACCGGGAGGTGCCGGCAGCGATGCTCGGTCATCATTGCAAGGCCTTCGGCGACGCTGGTCGCCGGCGTGACGGTGACGAGGTCGGCCGTCATCAGTTCGCGGGCGGTGCGCGACAGTGCCGCGGCGCCTTCGCGGGCGACGGCGCGGACGATGTCGCGTTCGCTGATGATGCCGAGCACCGTACCGGCCAGATCGCGCACCAGTGCGGCGCCGATGCGATGCTGCGACAGCATGCGCGAAACCACCGTGGCGTCCTCGCCGGGGCCGACCGAAAAGACGTCCTCCCCCTTGTGGCGCAGAATATTCGTGATGTTCATGTCCGCTCCCTCCTCCGCCGCAGGCCGGGGGGCCTGCGGGACGCGGTCGCGGGATGCGCCGGGGGCAGCAGCGAAGCGAGGGGTCCGGCGATCCCTGTCCGCGCAACCAGAAGGCGAGCGTGCCAGCGGAGAACACCACGGTGCAAGAAGGAACTGCGCCGCTTCGCGGATCAGTGAGCGGTGTCCGCCTCCGCGAGCCAGGGGACTGCCCGGCGCGCCGCGACGAGAGCCGCCTGCCTGGTGTCGTGCCGCGTGGCGGAGAAGTACTGGACCGGCGTCCAGGCGCCGCGATCCTCGGCGTCACGCCGGAATTCCTCGAAGCCGAAACTGCCGTCGGGACGGCGAAAAATATCGACGCAGCGATTGCCCTCGGCGTTCTCGAGGCTGTCCATCACGACCCAGGATGGGTGGATGCGGCGCGACATCAATGCGCCGACGCCGCCGCACCGCCGGCAAGCTGCGTACGCACCAGGTCAGCGAAGCGGCCATCGAGCGCGACCAGTTCCGCGAAGGGACCACGCTCGACGACGCGGCCGCCGTCGAAGACCAGGATTTCGTCTGCCTCACGCACGGTGGACAGCCGATGGGCGATGATGAAGGTGGTGCGCCCGGCCATCAGCGCCGAGAGCGCCTTCTGCACCCGCGCTTCCGTCGCGGCATCGAGCGCCGAGGTCGCCTCGTCGAGGATCAGCACCGGCGGGTTCTTGATCAGTGCGCGGGCGATGGCGAGGCGCTGACGCTGGCCACCCGAAAGGTTCGAGCCGCGCTCGCCGATGACGGTGTCGTAGCCCTGCGGCTGGCGTGTGATGAAGTCATGCGCCTCGGCCTGGCGGCAGGCAGTCTCGATCTCCTCCTGCGTCGCCTCGGGGCGGCCGACCAGCAGGTTCTCGCGAATGGTGCGGCTGAACAGCATGGATTCCTGGAACACCACGCCGATGTTGCGGCGAAGCGATTCGAGGCTGATCGCGCGCAGGTCGTGGCCATCGAGGGTGATGCGCCCCTCCGACGGGTCCCATAGCCGTTGCAGCAGCGCCATGGCGGTGGATTTGCCGGCGCCGGTCTGGCCGACCAGCGCGATGGTCGTCCCCGGTGCCGCGGTGAAGGCGACGTCCTGCAGAATGGGCGGGCCGCCCGGATAGGCGAAGCCGACCGCCTCGAAGGCGACGCGTCCCTCGGCCCGGCCGATGTCGATGGCGTCCGGCGCCTCGGCCACGGTCGAACGCGCATCGAGCACGGCGAAGAGTTCCACCAGGCGCGGTTCGACGAAGACCATGTGGGAGACGAAGCTGACGGCGCCTTCCATCCGCCCGATCAGCAGCGTGGCGAAGCCCATGAAGGAGACGATCTCGCCGACCGTCGCCTGGCCGCGCACATGCAGGATGGTGCCAAGGACGAAGATGGCGATGACGCAGATCGTCGATGCCGCGCGCGTCAGCACAGAGACGATCGCCCACCAGTTCAGCACTGGGAACTGGTGGTCGAGCACCTGGCGAATGATGTCGCCGAACATCCGCGCCTCGGAATTCAGGCGGGTGAAGGACTGCACCACCACGACGTTGGACAGCGCGTCCTGCGCGTTGCCGGCGAGGCGTGAATGAAATTCCTCCACCTTCGCCTGCGCATCCTGGGTACGCCGGATGACGAAGGCGGAGACCACGGCAAAGACCGCCACGAGGATGACCAGCAGCAGGCCGAGCCGCCAGTTCATCACCATGGTTAGCGGCAGCAGTACGATGAGCGAGACGAAGGTGACGATGTGCTCGCGGAAGAAGCTGAGCCACAGACCGAACAGGTTGTCGGTGCCCACCAGCATGATCTTCATCAGCCGGCCCGACTGCGTGTCGCCATGGAAGGAGAGCGGCAGCGCCAGCACATGCTGGAAATAGTCGTGCATGACCTTGAGGCGGTTGCGATGCGCCATGCGGTCGGCCAGCAGCCCGACCGCGACATTGGCGCCGATGCCGGCGAGTCCGACCACCCCCCAGACCACCAGCAGCTGCGTCGCTTCCTGCCACAGCATTCCGGGCGCCATCCGTTCCGACCGCGCGAGCAGGTCCACCACCCGGCCGAACAGCACGGGTTCCAGGAATTGCAGCCCCGCCATCGCCAGCGCCGCCACGGCCAAGCCCCAGGCCAACGGGCGATCGGCGCCGAGCAGCCAGAGCACGCGCCCGTAAAGCCTCAGAAACCGCATGCGGTCAGCCCCTTCAGCGTCGCCAACAGCCTGGCGACAGAGTGATGCCTTTACCGTTCATGCGGTATCGGCGCCAACCGGAACGGTTGATCTCGATGCCGTGCCGGGTCAGGTTTGCCGGGTAACGTCACAGTATGGTCGGCTTCGGCCGGCCGCGGGAGGAACAATAATGATCGAACGCCGCGCCCTTCTGGGCGGCATCGCCGCAAGCGCCCTGGCCATGCCGGCCTTCGCCCAGGCCTGGCCGACGCGGCCAATCCGCCTCATCGTCGGCTTCCCGCCCGGCGGCACCACCGACATCGCCGCGCGCGTGATGGCCGAACCGATGACGCGCCGGCTCGGCCAGCCTGTCGTCGTCGAGAACCGGCCGGGTGGGTCAGGCGGCAATATCGGCGCCGATGTCGTCGCCAAGGCGGAACCGGATGGCTACACGCTGCTGATGCAGACCGTGTCCTCGGGCGCGATCAACCATGGGCTGTACGGCGCGCGCATGCCGCACCGGCCGGAAGACTTTGCCGGTGTCGCGTTGGTGGTGAAGGTGCCGAACGCGATCTTCGTCAACAACGACCTGCCGGTGCGCACGCTGCGCGAGTTGGTCGACCTCGCCAAACGCGAGCCGGGCAAGCTCAACATCGGTTCCTCGGGCGTCGGTACCTCGCTGCACATGACGGGCGAATTGTTGAAGCAGGCCGCGGGCATCGACATGACCCACGTCCCCTTCCGCGGCGCCGGGCCGATGCTGCAGGAGATCATCGCCGGGCGCATCCAGGTGGGCGTGGACAACCTGCCATCGGTCATCGGGCATTTGCGCGACGGAAGGCTGCGGCCGCTCGCGGTGACGACGAAGACGCGCTCGCCCGCCCTGCCCGACGTGCCGACCACGGCCGAGGCCGGCTTCCCGGCGGTGGAAGCGACCGCTTGGTTCGGCATCTGCGCGCCGGCGCGGACGCCGCCGGCCATCATCAACCGCATCGCCGAGGCGGTGAACGAATCGCTGGCCGACCCGACGGTGTGGCGCCGGATCGAGGAACTCGGCGGCATGAAGCCGGACCTGACGCCGGATGGCTATTCCACGCCGGCGACCTTCGATGCCTTCATCCGCGACGAGATCGCCAAATGGGGCGAGGTGGTCCGGCGCGGCAACATCACCGTCGATTGAGGTCGACGGCGCGCGGCTACCGCATCGTCGCGGGGATGACGATGGCAAGGACGACCGCGACGATGCCGAGGCTGACCGACAGCAGCCCGCCCCGGCGCATCGTGTCCAGCCGGTCGCGCACGAGGCCCACCGCCACCCGGCCGGCCAGCGCGCCGGTATGGCGGTTGACAGCCCAGCGCAGGGCAGGGTTGCGGATACGCTCGACCAGAACGGTGCCGCGGGCGCGAAGCCCGTCTTCGGAATCGTCGGCCAGTGCCGCCTCGAACGACCGGCGCGCCGCCCTGGCCACGACGACCGCGATGCCGCCAGCGATCACGGCCAGCAGGCCGAGAGCGCCTGCCAATGCAGCCAAGGCCCACGCCATCGATTCGTCCTTTCCCGGTTTGGCCGCATCGTGCCAGGGGCCCCGATCGGCGCTATGAAGCAGATCACGATGCGATCGCGGGAGATGGTGAGATGACCCAGTTGCGCCGCTTGACCCTCGACCGCCGCCCGCTGGTCGACGCCATCAGCGAGGAACCGCCATTGTGCTCGCGCCTCACCGAGTTCGGCGCCGAGATGCCGAACCTGACCACCGATGGTGGCACCGCGCCCGCCGCCTTCGGGGCCTTCATGCGCGTCGAGATCATCAAATGGGCCGAGGCGATGCGCGCCTCCGGCGACCGGCTGGGCTGAGGCGATGCAGCGGACCTTCTACGGCTGGGCGACGCCCAATTCGAACCGCGTCACGGTGATGCTCGAGGAATGCGGCCTCGACTACGCCGTGCGCGGGGTGAATATCCGCAAGCGCGAGCAATTCGCCCCCGAGATCCTGGCGCTGAACCCCTATGGCAAGGTGCCGATCCTGGTCGAGGATTCGGAGGATGGCAGCGCGCCACTGGTGTTGTTCGAGAGCGGGGCGATCCTGCTGCACCTCGCCGAGACGCAGGGCTGCCTGCTGCCGCGCGAGGTGCGCGCCCGCGCCGAGGTGATGGCCTGGCTGATGGTCGCCCTCACCTCGCTCGGGCCCTATACGGGGCAGGCGCATCATTGGACGGAGTTGGCGCCGGAGAAGCCGGAAGCGGCGCGGGCGCATAGCCTCGCGCTGGTCGATCGCGTCTATCGACTGCTCGATGAACGCCTGGCGACGACGGCATTCCTCGGGGGCGAGACCTATTCGGTGGCGGATGTCTCGGCCTTCCCCTGGGTGGCGCGGGCGGGATGGGCGGAACGGCGCATCGCGGACACGCCACATCTCGCGCGCTGGTTCGCCGAGGTTGGCGCGCGCCCTGCCGTGCAGCGAGGCATGGCGCAGCCGGAGGGCGCGGTGCTCGCCTGAATCAGGGCGTCTCCAGCGGTGCGCCGGGCGGGCCGAACAGCATGCGCAGCTTCGCCTTCCAGCCACGGGCGCGGCGTGCGTCGCGCAGCATGTTGCGCCATTCATGGAAGGCGATCGTCACCGGATTGGTGCTGACCAGCGGCGTGGTCAGGCCGTAGCGGCAGGGTTCGTCCTGCGCCTCGGCCACGTAGGTGCCGAAGAGCCTGTCGAAGATGACGAGCACGCCACCGAAATTGCGGTCGAGATAGCGTTCGTTGCTGGCATGATGGACGCGGTGGTTGGACGGCGTGTTCAGCACAAGCTCCAGCCAGCCCAACCGCGGCACCATCTCGGTATGAATCCAGAACTGGTAGATCAGGTTGGCCGCCAGCGCGGCGAAGATGCCGACCGGATGGAAGCCGAGCAGCGCCAGCGGCAGGAAGGGCAGGAAGCCGCCGGAGATCTCCGCCGTCCAGCCGAGGCGGATGGCGGTGAGGAAAGTCATCTCATTCGGCGAGTGATGCACCGCATGCGTCGCCCAGAACCAGCGCACGCGATGGTGCAGGCGGTGATGCCAGTAATAGGCAAACTCCACCGCGAGAAAGAGCAGCGCGATGCCCCAGGCGGTGTCGAGCGGCACGGTCCAGAGGCGCCACTGCCAGACGGCGAAGAACAGCGCGGCGACCACGCCGCCGGCGAGCAGGCGCTGCACCGCCTGGCCGATGGCGACGCCGATCGAGGCGAGGCCCTCGCCCCAGGGGTAGCGTTGGCCGTGCAGGCGGCGCCAGAGCATCGCCTCGATCAGCCCGGCCGCCATCAGTGCCGGCAGGGCGAGAAGCAAAGGATTCTGTGACATGACGGCTGTCTCCCTCTCAGCGACTGACGTTGGCGGTGGCGGTGCGGGCGATGTCGCGTGCCTGCGTGATCGGGGCGGCGAACCGGAGGGCCGAGGCGGCAGCGACGCCGAACGGAGTACGCATGCTGGAAATCCTTGCCTTGCCGACCCGGCCGCCGCACCGTTGCGACAGCGTCATCGGTGAGCTGAATATCCGAGCGATCCTCAGTTTTCTCCACTCGCATCCCGACGCCGCCGAGGTTACATGGCGAAACAGACCAAGTCGTTGATTTCAATGCGCAAAACTCCCGTCCAGGGACGTTCGCAGGAGACGGTCGAGACCATCCTCGAAGCCAGTGCTCAGATCCTGCAGAAGGATGGCGAGGCGGCGCTGACGACCAACCGCATCGCAGAGCGGGCGGGGTTTTCGATCGGCACGCTCTACCAGTATTTCCCCAATCGGGACGCCATTCTGCGCGCCATGGCGGCGCGTGAGCAGCAGCGTGTGCTCGCGCGGCTCGCGACGGAATTTGCCGAGTTCGACCCGGCCGATCCGGAGCCAGCTCTGCGCCAGACCATCCGTGTCTTCCTGGGGGCGTTCCGTGGGCGCCATGGGGTGAGGCGCGCGATCATCCTCACCATGATGCGACGGATGCCGGACGACCCGTTCGTCTCCGTGGGCGTGGCCGAGCCGCTGTTGGCCGCGCTGGAGACCCGTTGCGCCGGGCATTTCCCGCCGCTCGGCGAGGCCGGGCGCTTCGTGCTGCTGCGGGCGATCGTGGGCTGCGTGCGGGCGGCGGCGATCGAACGCAGCCCCCTGCTTGGCACACCGGCCTTCGAGGATGCGTTGGTGCGGCTGGTGATGGGGATGCTGTGGGCGGGCAAGAGGGACGCGTAGTGCGGCGCTGATAGAGTGCTTCTTCGATGAACGGCACCGGCCCGCACAAGGCCGCCCAGCGAGAATGTGCTGGATGGATGGCCGGGTTTGGAGCGGTGCCTTCAAGCCTTCCTGTGATCGATGCCGGCGGTGGAATTCGCCGGCCGTTGGCGTTCGCTATTCCTTGCCCTCAGACGCGTAACGCAGAAGGCGTGCGTTCTGCGTTACGCGCAAAACTGCGATTTTCCTGGCTTTCGCCTGACTGCATTCGCGGCCTAGGCACGCGTCAACGACGCGTGCCTAGGCATTGTTTCAATCCAACCGCGCGCCCGACATGCGCACGACATCGCGCCACTTCACGCTTTCCTCGTTGATGAAGGCCTGGAATTCGGTCGGGCCGAGCGGCCGCGGCTCGCTGCCGACCTCGCGCAGCTTGGCCTGCACGGTGGGCTTGTTGATGGCTTCGATCGTGGCGGCCGAGACGAGGTCGATGATCGGACGTGGCGTCCGCGCGGGCGCCTGCAGGCCGAACCAGGCCACCGCCTCGAAGCCAGGGAAGCCGCTCTCGGCGACCGTCGGGGTCTGCGGCACCGAGAACCAGCGTTCGCGCGAGGTGACGGCGAGCAGGCGGACGCGCCCCGCGGCGACATGCGGCAGGTAGGCCGGCAGGTTGTCCACCGCGACCTGCACACGGCCGGCGAGCAGTTCCGGGATCACGCCGCCGGTGCCGCGGAAGGGGACGTGTTGCAGATCGATGCCAGCGCGCGACTTGAGGAATTCGGCCGACAGGTGGCCCGAGGTGCCATTGCCCGGCGTGCCGTAGTTGAGTTCGCCGGGCTTGCTCTTGGCCAGAGCGATCAGTTCGGCGAGGGTCGTCGCCGGCATCTCCGGGTTGACGAAGATGCCGTTGGCCACCTGGTTGACCATCGCGATGGCGGCGAGGTCGTCCTGCTTGAAGGGCATCCGCGCGTAGAGGTACTGGTTGATCGCCGCAGTGCCGATCGTGGCCATCAGCAGCGTGTAGCCATCCGGGTCGGCCTTGGCGACGGCGTCGGCGCCGATATTGCCGCCGGCGCCGCCACGATTTTCCACGACCACCGGCTGCCCGAGGCTGCCGCCGAGCTGTTCGGCGATGACGCGCGCAGTCACGTCGGTGGCGCCGCCGGCGGAGAAGGGCACGATCAGCCGGATCGGGCGGTTCGGCCAGGTGGGCTGGGCGTGCAGGGCGACGGGTGCTGCGAGCAGCGAGACGGTGCCGAGGGCAGCGCGGCGGGTGATGCGCGTCATTGGGGGGATCCTTGAACGGTGTGGCTGGGCGCTACTCCGCGCGCAGGCCAGGCGCAAGGATGCGCGCGCTATGGTTTCGCGTCGGTCAGGACAGCCATTCGCGGGGCACATGGCGCCAGGGCAGCGCCGCGAGATCAAGCGCCGCGGGTCCCGGCGCATCGCATTCCACGATGGCGACGCAGCGATCCTTGAAGGCGGCGCGGAAATGGTTCTTGCCCTTGTTGGCAAGCAGCCGCGTGGTGGCGAGGTCGATGCCGTGCAGCGCGAAGAAGCCCGGATCGACGGCGGATTCCTTCAGCGTCGTGCAGATGATGCGCAGATTGCCGACACGCAGCACGCAGCTCGGGCCGAGGTCGACCGGCGCGCCGCGTTCCATCGGGCCCTCATTGACGAAGTGGCCGTCGGTGAGGCGTTCGACGACGACCTCGGCGATGACGGGGCGACCGAACATCTCCGTGACGGTGGCGCCGAGGTGGCGCGTCAACGTCGCACCGATGCCGGCCTCCCGCGCGGCGGCGACCGAGGCCGGGTCATGCAGGAAGGCGAAGACCGATGGCACGTCGAGCTGCGCGTCGATCAGCGTGCGAAGCATCGCCGGCGTGTCGGCGATGCCACCCGACAGCGGATTGTCCGCTGGGTCGAGCAGCGCGACGAGGCCGGGCGGCGCGGCGAGCGCCTGGGCGAGGGCTGCGGCCGGGTCGGGCAGTGTGACGGCGAAGCGCGCGCGGCGCGATGCGATGGCATCGGCGAGGCGTTCGGCGAGGTCGCGCGCGGCCGCGGCATCCTCGGCCCAGACCATGGCCGAAGGGCCGGCATGCGGGCTGTCGCCCCAGGCGAAGCCGCCGAAGATGGAGGCGTCGAGAATGGGGGCGCGTTCCGCTGCCGCAGCCTCGGCCCAGACCTCGGCCATGGGGCCGGCCTCGTGGCGCATGTGGAAGCTGTGCAGCACCATCGGGCGCTTGGCGATGTGGCCATGGGCGCGCGGTGCGCCGGACAGGCGGCGTTCTAGCTGGTGCAGCGCGCGCGTCGCCGCCGCATCCATATCGATATGCGGATAGGTGCGGTAGGCGGAGGCGCCGTCGAGCCATTGGGCGATCTCGGGCGCCATGTTGGCGTGGAAGTCGAAGCTCGCGGTGATCGGGGTGTCGCGGCCGACGATGGCGCGAATGCGGGCGATGGTGGTGGCATCCGCCTCAGGGTCGGATTCCGTCACGCAGGCGCCGTGCAGGGAGAGGTAGATGCCGTCGAAGCGCTGTGCCTTCAGGGCCGCTTCGACGTCGCTGCGCCAGGCGGCGATGGTGTCGTCGGTCATCGGGCCGCCGGGTTGCGCGGCGAGGCAGGGCAACACCGTGGCGTGCCAGCCTGGCCGGTCGGCGAGGAAGGCGTGCAGCGCGCCGAGTTCCGTGGCAGTGCCGGCGTAGCGCGCGAGATGGCCCGGGCCGCTGCCCCATTCGCGGCTTTCGAAGGCGCTGCGGGGGGTTGGAACGGGGGTGAAGGAATTGCCTTCGAACCACAGGCGGGCAACGGCGATGTGCGGCATGCCGGGATGGTAGGGCAGTTGGCGCGTGGGTGGAATCACCCCGGCGACGTGAAGGTGGTCAACGGCGTGCCGACGGACGGTGCCGTCGCCCCCCAGGCATGCCGCCGCAGCGCGACGTGCGCGCCACGCGTCCGCCGCATCAGAACCCCGGCGGGCGTGACAGGCCGTAGTGCCCGCGCAGCGTGTTCGCTTCGTACGCGGTGCGGAACAGGCCGCGTTTCTGCAGCAGCGGCACCACCTGCTCGACGAAGACGTCCAGCATCGAGGGCAGCACCGGCGGCATGACGTTGAAGCCATCCGCGGCGCCGTCGGTGAACCAGTCCTCGATGAGGTCGGCGATGCGTTCGGGCGTGCCGGTGGTGACGTAGTGGCCGCGCGCGCCGGCGAGGTAGCCGAGCAATTGCCGCAGCGTCGGCTTTTCGCGGCGCACCAGGCCGATGATCACCTCGGTCCGGCTGCGCGCAGCCTCCACCGTGGCAGGGTCGGGGAAGTCCTCGGGCGAGAGCGGGCGGTCGAGCGGCAGATGCGAGAAGTCGTGGCCGCCGAAGCGGCCCGACAGGCGCGAGCGGCCGACTTCGGGGTCGGACAGGTCGTTGAGTTCGCGCGACAGGCGTTCGGCTTCCGCCTCGGTCGCGGCGATCACCGGGCTGAGGCCGGGCAGGATCAGCACTTGGTCCGGGTCGCGGCCTTCGGCGGCGGCGAGCGCCTTGAGTTCGGCATAGAAGTCGCGCGCTGTCGCCTTTTCCATCTGCGCAGTGAACACCGCTTCGGCGTGGCGGGCGGCGAAGCGCTTGCCGGTCTCCGATGACCCCGCCTGCACGAAGACAGGGCGTCCCTGCGGGCCGCGCGGCATGTTGAGCGGGCCGGCAACCTTGTAGTGCGGGCCTGCATGGTCGATGCGCCGGATGCGATCGGCATGGGCATAGAGGCCGCTGGCACGATCATCCACCACGGCGTCGTCCGCCCAGGAATCCCACAGGCCCGTGACGACCTGCATGTATTCCTCGGCGCGGGCGTAGCGGTCGGCATGGCTGAGTTGCCCGGCATCGCCGTAATTCGCCGCCGCCGTCGCCAGCCAGGAGGTGACGATGTTCCAGCCCACCCTGCCCCGGCTCATGTGGTCGAGCGAGGCGTATTGCCGTGCCAGGTTGTAGGGCTCGGTATAGGTGGTCGAGCAGGTGGCGATCAGGCCGATGCGGCTGGTCGCCCCGGACAGCGCGGCCAGCACGGTGATGGGTTCCAGCCACATGCGCGGCGCATGCGCGACGTCAGGACCGAGGGCGAGTTGGTCGGCGAGGAAGATTGAATCGAACAGCCCGGCCTCGGCGCGCTGCGCGAGGTCACTGTAGTAGCGGATATCGGTGAGCGCGAGCGGCGAGGCGGCGGGGTGGCGCCACGCGGCCTCGTGATGGCCGCGGGCATGGATGAACAGGTTTAGGTGGAGCTGGCGGGCCATTCACCAGCTCGCATCGAGCGGCGCGGAGAGGTCGACGCCGGGCACGCGGATGCCGGCCGGGCGCCCCGCCTGCGTCGCACCCTGCCAGGCGCGCGTATAGACCTCGGGCAGCGCCGGGCCGTCCGGGCAGGCCAGCCACAGGCGGTAGAGATGGCGACGATTTTCCGGTTCCGGGAAGTCCTCGAAGGCCGTGCGCGAATGCATGATCCAGTGGTTGCTGACGAACTGGATGTCACCACGCTGGAAATCCATGTCGAGATGGATCGCGGGGTCTTCGGCCAGCGCGTCGAGCGCGTCGCAGGCAGCTTCGAGCGTCGGCGTGGTGCGCGGTACCTCGGGGAAGCGCTGTGCCTTGCGCATGGTGCTGCGGACATAGGTGGCGACGAGGCCGCCATCGGGCATCGGATTGAACACCGGGACGGCGTACCAGGGGTCCGCGCCCTCGGGCACTTCGCCGCGGCGGTCGCGATAGACCGGCTGCGTCAGTTCCGGCAGCAGGTCGGGGTGGCGCGCCAGCATTTCGTTGTATAGCGCCCAGGCGCTGACCAGGCTCGACTTGCCGCCCTCCTTCGATGGTTGCAGGCAGAGCAGGCCGACCACGTCGGAGGCATCGCAATGATAGGGCAGCCGCGCGGCGGTCTGGTAGCCGCGATGCGTCGGCTGCGCGTAGTCGCCGCCGATATCCTTCACATGGCCGAGGATGTGACCCATCGCGTTCTGCGAGACCGGCTCGCCCAGCTTCGCGCCAAGGCCAACATAGGCGCAGGCGCTTTGCCGGCGTGACCAACGCTCCACCGGCACGCCGCGCAGCAGGATGAAGCCGCGCCCACGCAGGACGGCGTCGCGGATCTCCTCGACGAGGGGGGCAAGGGCGGGGACGTCGAGGTCGCCGGGGCCGATCGCCGCGACGTCGATGGCGCTGTCGGCGAGGCGGCCGGAGGCGGCTTCCAGTGCCTCGATCTCGCTTGGCGTGAGGTGCCGCAGCCAGTCGGTGCGGCCTGCCAGGTCGGAGCCGTACCACAGCGCCCTGCCGTCGACGGGGCGCAACCCATTGGTCTTCGCCATTGCCGTTGTCCTGATGTTTCCTCGCCGGGCGAGCCTAGATCAGGAGCCGCCCGGCGCGAAGGCCATCACCAGAGGCCGGGCAGCCACAGCGACAGGACCGGTGCGAGGACCAGCAGGATGATGCGCACCACATCCGAGGCGCAGAAGGCGGCGACACCCTTGTAGGTCTCGCTCATCGGCACGTCCTTCGCCATGGCGTTGATGACGAACAGGTTGAGGCCGAAGGGCGGCGAGATCATCCCGACCTCGACACTGACGAGGACCAGGATGCCGAACCACACCAGCACTTGCTGCGGGTTCATGCCGAAGTCGAGGGCGAGCATGAGCGGGATGAAGATGGGCAGCGTCAGCAGCACCATCGCCATGCTTTCCATGAAGCAGCCGAGGATGAAGTAGATCAGCAGGATGGCGAAGAGCACGACGAGCGGCGGCAGGTCCATCGCCGCCACCGTCGCGGAGAGTTCCGCCGGCACGCGCGACAGGGCGAGTGCCGCGCTGAACAGTTCCGCGCCGAGCAGCATGATGAAGATCAGCCCGGTGGTCTCGGCGGTGGAGAGCAGGCTTTCCTTCAGCCCCTGCCAGCGCATGCCGCCGAGAGTGACCGCGAGCACGCCGGTCGCCGCGGCGCCGATGGCCGCCCCTTCGGTCGCGCTGAACCAGCCCGCATACATGCCGGTGACGACGAGCACGAAGACCAGGATGACCGGCCAGACCTCCAGCGTCGGCTTCCAGCGGGACGACCAGGGCAGGCGCTCGGCCGGCGGCGCGGCAGCCGGGTACAGCCGGGCATAGAGGTTCACCACCGCCATGTAGCCGGCGGTCGCGAGGATGCCGGGGATGACGGCGGCGATGAACAGCACACCGATGCTCTGCTCAGTGTAGATGGCGTAGATGACCAGGATCACCGAGGGCGGGATCAGGATGCCGAGCGTGCCGCCCGCCGCCAGCGTGCCGGTGGACAGCGCGGGCGAATAGCCGTGGCGGCGCATCTCGGGCAGCGCCACCTGGCTCATTGTCGCGGCGGTGGCGAGGGAGGAGCCGCAGATGGCGCCGAAGGCCGCGCAGCCGCCGATGGTCGCGACCGCGAGGCCGCCGCGCCAATGGCCGAACCAGGCGCGTGCGGCGTTGAACAGCGCGCGGTTCAGCCCGCCCTTGGTGGCGAAATCCCCCATCAGCAGGAACAGCGGGATGACCGACAGCGTGTAGGAGGAGAATTTGCTGAACGGCATGCTGCGCAGCGTCGCGAGCAGCGGCGTCCAGCCGGTGATGGCGGCATAGCCGAGCCCGCCCACCAGCAGCATCGCCACGCCCACCGGCATGCGCAGGGCAATCAGCAGCAGCGCGGCCGCGAACATCAGCAGCCCGATCTCGAAGCCAGTCATGCAGGGTGCCGTGCCTCACTGAACCGTTCGATCGCGACGAAGAAGGCCGTCACCGTCCAGAGCGCGAGGCCGACCGCCGCCCCCGCATAGCCCCACCAATAAGGGAGTTCGAGGAACATGGTGGCGCGTTCGCGGTCCCATTGCCCGTAGGTGCCGTCGATGGTCTGCACCGCCAGCACCGTCGCGACCAGCGCGACGCAGCCGCGCATCACCGCGTCGAGCCAGGCGAGGCCGCGCGCCGGCAGCCGCGCAGTGAAGACATCGACGATGACATGGCTGCCGCGCATTTCCGCCCAGGGCAGGTACAGCGCGACGGCGATGCCGAGGCACATCTCGACGACTTCCGAATCACCCAGGATCGGGCGCCCGACCAGGCCACGCCCGACCGAGGCGCAGGTGACGCCCACCGCCACCAGCAGCAGCGCGCCGCCAAGCAGCGCTCCGACCTGGGCGAGGCCGGTCAGCAGCGCGCGCAGCCGAGTCACGAACGGGCGGAGGCGGCGATCGCCTGGATATCCTCGAACATCGCGCGGCCATTGCGGCCACGACGGGTCATCTCGGCGATCCAGGCGTCGTAGACGGGCTGCACGGCGGTGCGCCAGCGCGCCTTTTCCTCATCCGGGATCTCGATGATCTCGTTGCCGGCGGCAGCCTTGGTGGCATCGATGGCCGGCTGGGTCTGGCTGTCCCAGATCTCGCCGAGGCGGGCGGAGAGCGGCGCGCCGGAATCGGCGTCGATTACCGCCTTCAGGTCGGCCGGCAGGCGGTTGTAGGAACGCTGGCTCATCAGCGTCAGGATCATGCCCTGGAAGATGCCGCCACGCGGCTCGGAGTGGAACTTCGCGACCTCGTAGAAGCGGAAGGGCTGGGTGATCGCCCAGTTGATCATCATGCCTTCCACCTGACCGCGCGCCAGTGCCTCATAGACACCCGGCAGCGCGATGCCGACCGGGGTGCCGCCGAGGGCGGTGACCGCCTCGCCGATCCAGCGGCCGGCGACGCGGATGCGCATGCCGCGCCAATCCTCCAGCGTGCGGATCGGCTTGCGGGTGGTGTGCACCAGCGCGCGGTCGGTCGCGTTGATGGCGACGATCTTGATGCCGCGGAATTCGTTGTCGGCCAGGTGCTTCTGCACGAAGTTGAAGGCGGCCGGGCTCTCGGAGACCGACAGGCCAGTGTTCATGAAGGGAAGTTCGAGGCCCTCGACGCCCATGAAACGGCCAGGAGTGAAGCCGGGCACGGTCCAGATCAGGTCCACCACGCCGTCTTCGAGCTGCTGCACCAGGTCGCGCGGCTGCCCGCCGAGCTGCATGGCCGGATAGACCTCGACCTTGATGCGCCCGCCGGAGGCCGTGGCGATGCGTTCCGCCCAGCGATCGAGGTGCATGGTGTGGTCGAGCGCGGTGGGCGAGGAGAAGGAATGCAGCCGGAAGGTGAATTGTGGTGCGCCCTGCGCGCGCACCAGGGCCGGGAGCACCACGCCCGCCGCCGCCAACCCAAGAAGGTCACGCCGCTGTATCATCGTCAGCCCCTTGCCATCCCTGCGGGCATCCTCGCCCGGTACATCCGGCGAGGTCCAGCAAATGGCGTTCCACACGTCGGCGTGTGGCCGTCAGTCGCGCGCGAAGGTGTCGCAGGCCTCGATCCGCCCGCTGTCCAATCCGCGGCGGAACCAGCCGACGCGCTGGGCGGAGGTGCCGTGGGTGAAGCTCTCGGGCGAAATATAGCCGCGGCTGGCACGCTGGAGGCGGTCATCGCCGACCGCGGCGGCGGCGTTCAGCCCTTCCTCGATATCGCCCTTCTCGAGGATGTTGCGCGTCTCCTGCGCACGGCGTGCCCAGACACCAGCCAGGCAGTCGGCCTGAAGCTCGATACGCACCTGCATGGCGTTGGAGGCCGCCTCCCCCTGCCCGCGCCGCGCCTGATCGACGCGGCCGAGCATGCCCATCAGGTTCTGCACATGATGGCCGACCTCATGCGCCACAATATAGGCGGCGGCGAAATCCCCGCGCGCACCGAGGCGCTGCTGCAGTTCGGCCATGAAGTCGAGGTCGATGTAAACGCGCCGGTCGACCGGGCAATAGAAGGGGCCCATCTGCGCCTGGGCATGGCCGCAGCCGGATTGCGTCGCGCCGCTGAACAAGACCAGCCTGGGGTCTTCATAACGCGCGCCACGCCGGGCGAATTCGGCGCGCCAGACCTCCTCCGTCTCGCCCAGCACCTGGGCGATGAAGCGGCGGCCGGCGTCGTCGCGCGGCGCGGCCTGCTGCCGGGCGGCCGGCGTCGGTTCGGCAAGCTGGCCCTGCAACAACACGGCAGGATCGACGCCGAGCAGCAGGCCAATGATGACAATGACGACGGTGCCGAGGCCGCCGCCGACCACCACGCCGCGGCCCGTGACGCGCTGGCCGCGCCGGTCCTCGACATTGTCGCTCTCCGGACCGTCGAGACGCATGGCGCTGCTCCGCTACAGGTTGCCTCGCAACAACGCGGCAAGAGCCGGAGAGATGCCTCCCGTCATGCGACCGACCGGCGCGGCGTAGGATCCGGCATGGGGCTTGGGCAGGCGCAGCGCGACCAGCATCTCCGCCATGCGAACGCCGCAGGCCATGCCGTCTAGCAACGGCACCGGGGCGGCGGCCTGCAGCCGGTTGTCGAAGCCGGCCAGCGCGGCCCCGGCCAGCACCACGGCATTGGCGCCCTCGGCCGCCAGCGCCTTGGCCGCGGCAAGCACCTTGGTGCCGACGCTGTCGGGGTCGGCCACCGCCTCGGGCGGCGAGGCGTTGACGGCGACGATGTCGGCCAGGCGGGAGTCGAGGCCGTAGCGGGCCATCAATTCGCGATACTGTTCGACCCCGCCGAAGGTGATCAGGCCGAAGCGGCCCCCGAGCATGCAGGCTGTCAGGCAAGCGGCCTCGGTCATGCCGACCACCGGGCAGGGCATCATCTGCCGCGCGCCATCGAGCGCGGTGTCATGGCTGACGGCGAGCAGCACGGCGTCGACGCTGCCGGCATGTTCGGCGAGCAGTTCCAGCATCGCATGGCCGGCGACGATGTTCTCCGCCCGCGTCGAGACCACGGCGGGGCCGAAGCGCGGCGTGGCGGCGACGATCTCGGTGCCCGGCGCGGCGACGGCGCGCGCGGCCTCGGCGCAGGCGTGGGTGATCGCCTCGGTGGTGTTGGCGTTGGCGACCAGCAGGCGCATCAGCCGGGTTCCGCCACGGTGCGGCGCGAATGCGCCATGGTGATGCGCAGGCGGCGGAATTCCTGTGCGGCTTCCGGGGCGTCGGGGGCCGCCTCGACCAGGGTGCGCAGCTTCCACACCAGATGCGGGTTGAACAGCATGAGGTCGCCGGGCCGCGGTTCGATGCGCAGCATCAGGGCCGGTTCGGCGCAGACCTTGTCGAGCAGGTCGAAGGCCGGGCGCAGGCCGACGGGCAGGGGCGGCGCGCCTGGCTGCGGCATCCGCGCGGCTTCCTCGACCGCGTGGCGGGTATAGCGTGCTGCGAAGGCGCCGCCGGTCACGGTGAAGACGGCGCGCAGGACGGGTTCGCCTTCCTCGATCAACGGCGCGGGTTCGTAGAGTTCGGCGAGCGCGGCGCGGTCGCTGCGCATGATTTCATTGTGCACGGCGCCGGCGGAGACCAGCACATGGGGCGGCGCCTCCGGTCCGTTGGTCATGCAAAGCAGCGCGATGGCGTCGCAGGCCTCGGTGTGGAAGCGCGGCGGGCCGGAGCGCGTGCCGGCCTCGGTGAGGGGAAGGCCGATCAGGCGGCTGACCGCCGGTGCCTGGCCGTTCAGCGGCTTGCCGAGTTCCATGCCGAGCGCGAGCAGCGCGGCTTCGGCCGCGGCCGCGCCGTGGCGGTCGAAGGGCAGGCCACGCAGCAGGCAGAAGCCGCGGCCGGTGTCGAGCCGGGTGGTGACATCGGCGAGGATCGGCGCGAGGCGGGTCAGCGCCGGCACCGGGGCGGCGGCATGCGCGGCGGTCAGCGCGGCTTCGAGTTCAGCGGCCTCTTCTGTGCCGACGGGCACCATCCAATCCGCGGCGGTGAGGTCGCCCGCCGCCCAGACGGCGGGGCCGGTCTGGGGCACGGGCCTCGGGCGGGGTCGCGAGGGGGGGTTCATACACGTATTGGTAGCATGTGCGGTGCGTCAGGTCACAAGGCGCCCACCTTCTTGCCGGATCGGCGGGACGGGTCGAACCTGCGCCGGTCCTATCGCCGGAGAGAACGCATGATCGACTTCCCCGCCACCGCCCTGCCCTTCGACACCGAGGAGATCCTCGCCAGGCTGACGCGCTGGTCGGCCTGCGAGAGCCCGACATTCGACGCGGCGGCGGTGAACCGGATGATGGACATGGCGGCGCGGGACCTGGCGCTGCTGGGCGCGCGAATCGATCGAATTCCGGGTCGGATGGGACTCGGTGACTGCGTGCGGGCGCGCTTCCCGCATCCGGCCGGGGATGCAGCGCCGGGCATCCTGGTGCTGGCGCATCTCGACACGGTGCATCCAGTCGGCACGCTGGCGAAGCTGCCGATCCGGCGCGAAGGCAACAAATGCTATGGCCCGGGAATCCAGGACATGAAGGGCGGCACGGTGCTGGCGGTCGAGGCGATGCGCCAGATCCTCGCCGCCGGGATGGCGACGCATCTGCCGGTGACTTTCCTGCTGACCAGCGACGAGGAGATCGGCAGCCCGTCGACGCGCGACATCATCGAGGCGGAGGCGCAGCGCAACCGCTTCGTGCTGGTGCCGGAGCCGGCGCGGCCGGATGGCGGGGTGGTGACGGGGCGGTATGCAATCGCGCGGTTCAACCTCAAGACTACGGGGCGGCCATCGCATGCCGGCGCAAGGCTGGCGGAAGGGCGCAGCGCGATCCGCGAGATGGCGCGGCAGATCGTCGCCATCGAGGACATGACGACGGAGGATTGCACCTTCTCTGTCGGCGTCATTCATGGCGGGCAGTGGGTGAATTGCGTGTCCACCACTTGCGAGGCGGAATCGCTGTCGATGGCCAAGCGGCAGGAGGACCTCGATGCCGGCGTGCGGAAGATGCTGGCGCTGCGGTCTAACGCCAATGACGTGTCGCTGGAGGTGACCCGCGGCGTGACGCGGCCGGTGTGGGAGCCGGATGCGAAGGGGATGGCGCTGTATGACCAGGCGCGGAAGATCGCGAATGCCATCGGCTTCGACATCAATCCGCAGAGCGCGGGCGGCGGGTCGGATGGGAATTTCACTGGGGCGCTGGGGGTGACGACGCTCGACGGGCTCGGCGTGCAGGGGGCACTGGCGCATACGCTGGAGGAGCATGTGCTGGTGGACAGCCTGGTGCCCCGGGCGAAGCTGCTGGCGGGGCTGATGACGACGCTGGCGTGAAGGGCGCGGCGGAAATGCTTGCGCCATTTCATTTTGATTTCGTATCGTTCAGCATTGGCCGTCACGCATGGCTGAATGGAATGGCACATGAAGATCGTCGCAGGTTTGGCCTACAGCCTCATCCTTGCCGGCTGCGCCACCACCCCGCCGCCGGGTGAGCGGATGACCCGGGCGGCCTTCATTGAGCTTGTGCGCGGCAATACGATGGAAAGTCGCAGCAATGATGGCTGGGTAGCCCGCACCTATGCCACGCCGGACCTCGAACAACGCGGGTCCGCACGCCAGCCGAACGGCACCGAAACGCGCTATGTCGGCCGCATACGTGCGGCCGAATTCGGGTTCTGCTCGCAATCGCCACAATTGCGGGGTGGCGCCGAACGCTGTTTTGACGTGTGGCGCGACGGCACGACGCTGCGGGCCTACTGGAACGGATCGCTGTGGACGACAATGACAGTGCAGCCTGGCAATCCGTTCAGCCTGTAGCGCAACGCCTGTCGGTGTCCAATTCAGAAGGCGCCTTTCGGCGCATACCGTCCCTGTATTGGCAACCTCGGCACGACTGAAAGATTGCGTGCCGTTGGCGATATCACGCGGATACTCAGCCCGAACGTCGGCCCGTCAGCAGCACCAGCGCAGCGAAGCCCTGCAAGACCGAAGCGGCGATGAAGATCAGCGCCGGATCGACCGCCCGCAGCAGCCCGAACGCTGCCGGGGCGAAGGCATAGGCCGCCTGGCCGCAGGCGGTGATCAGCGCCACCGCACGCGCCGTATCGGCCGGCGCGAAGTCCGTCTGCGCGATCAATGGCGGCATCGACGTGGCGTTGCCGAGGCCCAGCCCGAACAGCGCGATGCCGAGCAGCAGCAGCGCCACGTCCGTCCCGCCGGCCGCGAGCAGCACCCCCGAGCCAGTCAGTTGCAGCGCGTAGTTGCCGGCCGCCGCGCGGCGACGGTTCATCCCCGGCCGCAGCACCCAGCCCATGCCGGTGCGCCCGAGAATGGCGCAGACCGTCATCATCCCCGCCACCAGACCGGCGCGCTGCGCGCCGAGCGGGGCGACCAGCATCGAGAGCAGATGCGCGATCAGCCCGACCTGCGCGAAGAGGCCGAGCGTGCTGCCGAGGGTGAGCGTGAGGAAACGTCGTTCACGCCACAGGCCGCGCGCGGGCATCGGTGCGATGGCGGGGGCCGTGTGGGTCGTGGTGGTGGCGGGCGGGGCCTCGCCATCCGGCTGCTGGCCGAGGGCGGCCGGGCCATGCGCCAGGTAGCGCGACGAGAGCCACCACAGCACCGCGGCCATGGTCAGCCCGATCAGCGCCGCCGTCGCCGGAAAGCCAACCCAGGCGATCAGCATGATCCAGAGTGGCGAGAGCACCACGCCACCGACACTCGCGCCGTTGTAGGCGGTGCTGAGGGCGGCGGGGCGGCGGCGGATGAACCAGGGGGAGACCATGGCGTTGATCGCCGCCGCGCCTGTCATCGCCCAGCCGGCGCCGCTCAGCGCGGTGGCGGCGAAGAGTTGCCATGGCGCGGCGGCGAGCGCCCAGCCGAGCACGCCCACCCCCGACAGCACGCCACTCAAGCGCGTGACGCCCGGCACGCCGAAGCGGCGATGAATGGCCGGCAGGTTGGCGACGACGAGCGCGCCGAGCAGGAAGTGACAGGTGACGGCGGCGGAGACGAGCGGGATGGACCAGCCGCGAGACTCATGAACCGCGAACAGGAAGACCGGCGGGCCGTAGAAGCCGACTCCCCAGCCGAAGATCGCGACAGTGAAGGCGGCCCAGACGACGCGCCAGCCGGTGAAGGCTGGTGGGGCGGCGGTCATGCCCGGTGGTGCCTCGGTGGTGATGGCAGACATGAAGCGCGCTCCGTGATGGGGCGCGCAACCTGGACTGCGCGATGTCGCGCATGCTGCGGTGCGCGCCGAAGCATGCGCGCTATTTGCCGCCGTCCACGCTCAGCACCTGGCCGTTGATGTAGTTCGCCATAGGCGAGGCGAGGAACAGCACGGCGTTGGCGATGTCCTGCGCCTCGCCGAGACGTCGCGAACCGATGGAGGCGATGACGCGCGCCTGGCCTTCGGGGCCGTAGGCTTCCCACTGCTTGATGGAGGCGGGGTTGGACAGGATCAGCCCCGGCGCGACGGAATTCGCGTTGATGCCGTGCGGACCGAGTTCATGCGCGAGTTGTCGCGTCAGGCCGATCAGCCCGTGCTTCGCGCTGGTATAGGCCTGGATGCCGGTGCGCGAGGGTTGCAGCCCGGCGCCGCTGCTGATGGTGACGATGCGGCCTCGGCCCGCGCGCTTCATGCCCGGGGCCACCGCCCGGGCGAGCATGAAATGCGCATGCAGGTTGATGGCGATGATGTCGTGCCAATCGCTTTCGGGGACATCCTCGATGGGGCGCATCACCTGGCCGCGCACGCCGCCGGCGTTGGAGGCCAGGACGCCGATCGGGCCCTGGCTGCGCTTCTCGATATCGGCAATCCAGGCTTTCGGCGCACTGGGTGCGGTGAGGTCGAAGGCGCTGGTGTGGATGGCGCCGGGGTGGTCGGCGGTCTGTTCCAACTCGCTCGCCGAAAGGTCCGTGGCGAAGACCTGCGCGCCGAGGGCGGCGAAGGATTGCGCGATGGCACGGCCGAAGCCGTGGCCGGCGCCGGTGACCGCGACGGTCACGCCGGTGAAGTCGTATTCCTTCATGGCGATAGCATCTCCGTGAGGTTGGCATCCGACATCGGACGCGTGCCGGCTTCGCATTCATGCATCAGCGTCACCAGCCGCCGCACGGAAGGGCAGTCGATGCCATGCGTCGCGCCGATGGTGGCGATGGGGGCGATCTGCACGTCGATCTCGGTGCGGCGATGGCGCACCCAGAGGTCGCGCCAGACGCCTGAATGCGTCTTGGCATTGGGGCGGTTGAACTCCACCATGGCGGCGACAGAGGCAGCGGCCTGCGCTTCGGTCGCACCAGGCGAGAAGGCCGCCGGCTCGAAGCCGTTGAAGCCGAGCGGGGTGACGCCCTCGGCACGGGCGACGGCGATGGCCTCGGCGCCGAGGGCGCGCCACAGGGGCAGCAATTCGGGGCGGGCGAGACAATCGGCGATGCCCTTCTCACCCAGCGCCTGGGCGAAGAGCATCGCGCCATAGCCGAGCTTGCCCCAGAGATAACCCCAGATGGTCGGGGTGATGATGGCGTTGGGCTCGAAGGCCGTGGCGAGCAGCGCATGCAGCGCGGTCAGCCGCGGCGTCGTCGTGCCGTCGAGTTCGCCGAGCACCAGTGCGCCGCGGCCGCCATACATGATCTGCCCCGGCCCGTGCCAATCAGCCGAGAAGTTCACGAAGCAGCCGATGGTCCGTTCGCGGCCAACGATGGGCGCGATGATCGTCTCGTTCAGGCCGTTCTGTAGGGAAAGCACATAGCCGTCCTCGGCAAGGTGCGGCAGCAGCGCGCGGGTGGCGGCTTCGGTGTGATGCGCCTTCACGCAGAGGAAGATGCGACGGTAGGTGCCCTGCACTGCTTCCGGCGTGAAGGCGGGGGCGGTGATGCGGTGCGGGTCCACCGGGCCTTCGATGGAGAGGCCGCGGGATGGGTCGGCGATGGCGGCGACGTGGTTGGTCTCGATGTCGACGAAAGTGACGGGCTGGCCGGCCCGCACCAGCGCGGCGCCGACCGTGCCGCCGATGGCGCCGGCGCCCCAGACCAGGATCGGGTCGCCATCGACCGCTGCCGCTGCATTCGTCATGAGAGCCCTTCCCGCCTAGACGGCCTGCCGGGGCCGCCGCACTGTGCGTCACGCTACGCTGGAGGCTGTCGCCGTCAATGCATCAGGGCGTGTCGGGGAATCTGCGCGGCGGCGCGTTGATGGCGGTGGCGGCGGTGATCTTCGCCGCCGAGGCGCTGGCGATCCGGCTGATGACCGCGCGGGGCATTCCGGTGGAGATGCAGGTTTTCGCGCGGTCGCTCGGGCAGTTGTTCTGGGTGGCGCCGTTGATCGCGCGGTCCGGGCTCGCGGTGTTCCGTACCACGCGGCCCGGGCTGCATCTGCTGCGCGGTGCATCGAGCCTGCTGACCTGGGGGCTCTACTACGCGTCCTTCGGGCCGCTCGACCTAGCAACGGCGACGGTGTTGTCCTTCACCAATGTGATGTTCACCACGCTGCTGGCCGGGCCGGTGCTGGGCGAGCGCGTCGATCGCTGGCGCTGGGCGGGCACGATCGCGGGGTTCGTCGGCGTGGCGGTGATGCTGCGGCCGGGGACGACGGTGTCGACGCTGGGTGTTGCGTTGGCTTTGGCCTCGGCGGTGACGTGGTGCGGGATCACGCTGTCATCGCGCGTGCTGGCGCAGCAGGACAGGAACGCGACGATCATGGCCTGGGTCGGGCTGGTGACGAGTGCGGGGTCGGCGCCCTTCGCGGTGATGGCGTGGGTGCCGTTGGGGGTATTCGATTGTGCGGTTCTGATGGCGGTTGCGTGCATCGCGCCGGGGATCATCTGGCTGATCACCAGCGCGTATCGGTTTGGCGAGGCGTCGGCCATCGCGCCGTTCCAGTATCTGCGGCTGATTTTCGTCACCGGCTTCGGCTGGCTGTTTTTTCAGGAGGTGCCAGATGGCTGGACCTGGGCCGGCGCCGTGGTGATCCTGACCGGCGCCTTGATCGTGACCCTGGCCGAGGCGCGCCGTTCGATTTCGCAGAAATCGCCCGAAGGTCCAGGGAACTGAGTTCCCTGGCGGGGTGCTCGAGGGGCGGCGCCCCTCGACCTTATTCGACGTACCCCGACTCGACGATGGCCGCGTCGAGCGGCGTGCTGTCGAAGGCGAAGTCGGCATAGCCACGCCGCAGCCGCCGCACATATTCACCGGCTGGCGGCCCCGGCCGGATGCGGATTTCTTCATAGGTCCAGGCTTGGCTGCCATCCGGCAGGGGGACGAGGATGCGGGCATAGGTGCGCGGCCCCTCGAAGCGGTCGAGCGCGTCGAGATCCGCCTGGGTGATGCGCCACAGCCCGATCGGGCAGTCGGCGGTGTCGTCGCGACGGATCAGCGCGTATTTGCGCAACACTAGGCGCCAGCCCGGCAGGAGCAGGCTGCCGACTACCTCCGCGTCGGGGCAGCGGCGGCGCATCTGGTCGCGCCACAGGTTGCTGCCATAGGCTGCGTAGGGTTCGGGAAGGAAAGCGGGCATGCAGGCACCTCGGCCGGTCGATCGGATCGAGATAACGACACTGGTGGACAACGTCACGGACAGCCTTTCCTCGACGCCGCCTTTCGTCACGCGGGAATGGGTGCGGTTGCAGCAGAAGGGGATGAAGCGGACCGCGGGCGGGTCGCTGTGCTGTGCCAATCATGGGCTGTCGCTGGTCATCACGGTCGAGGCGGATGGCGAGCGGCGCAGCATCCTGTTCGATGGCGGGCCGGTGGATTACGCGGTGGAACGCAATGGGCCGCGGCTTGGGGTCGATTTCGGCGCGATCGAGGCGATGGTGCTCTCGCATGGGCATTGGGACCATGCGGGCGGGCTGCCTAAGGCGATTGAGATGGTGCGCGCCGCCAATGGTGGGCAGCCGGTGCCGCTGCATCTGCATCCGGGGATGTTCCGCGAGCGCGGCAGCCGCCAGTCGGATGGCGGCGTGCTGCCGATGGACCGCGTGCCGACGCCGGCGGATTGGGCGGCGATGGGGGCGGTGCCGCATGTCTCGCGCGAACCGGCCGTCATTGCCGGCCATGTGCTGGTGAGTGGCGAGATCCCACGGGTGACGGAATACGAGACCGGCCTACCCGGCCAGGTGGCGCGGGATGACGACGCGGCGGACTGGCAGCCGGATGAATGGCTCGTCGATGAACGCTTCGTCGCCGTGCACCTCCGCAGCAAGGGGCTGGTCGTCTTCTCCGCCTGTTCGCATTGCGGCATCGTCAACGTGCTGCATGAGGCGCGCCGGCTGATGCCCGACATCCCGCTGCTCGCGGCGATGGGCGGCTTTCATCTGTCGGGCACGAATGAACGCATCATTCCGCAGACCGTGGCCGATCTCGGCACCTTTGGCATGCGCTGGATGTTTCCCTCGCACTGCACCGGATGGCGCGCGCTGAACGCCCTGGAACGCGCCTATGGCGAGGCCGTCGTGGTGCCGGGGGCGGTGGGCAAGACCTTCGTGCTGGAGGCGTGATCCTTCTTCTTCAGGCGGCGCCGCTGCTGTTGCTGTTGGGGCTGCTGGTCTCGGGGCGTGCGGGACCGTTGCCCGCGGTGCTGGCGGCGCTGGCGCTGGCGCTGCCGGCGGCCTTCGTGTCGCTGCCGGCCGGCACGGGATTCGTGGCCTTCCTGGCGGATGAGGCGGAGCGTGGCAGCTTCCTCGCGCTTCAGCCGATCGGCGTCGTGCTGGGCGGGTTGCTGTTTCATGGCGCGGTGCAGGGGCGTGGCGACGCGGCGGCGCGGCAGAGTGCGACGCCACGCGCGATCTTCACCGCGACGCTGCTGATGGGCGTGTTCATGGAGAGCGTGACGGGCTTCGGCGTCGGCGCCGTCTTCGCGCTGGCGGCGCTGCGCTCGATGGGATTGCGCGGGCCGCCGGCGGCGGCGTTGGCGCTGCTGGCGCTGTGCCTGATCCCGTGGGGCGGGCTTGGGCCTGGCACGGCGCTGGGCGCGGCGCTGCTCGGCATGCCGGCGCAGGCGATCGCGGCACTGACGGCGCTGCCCAATGCGGTGTGGGTGCTGGTGCTCGGGCCGGTGTGCTGGCGCCTCTCGGCGTCGGCAGGCGTGCCGGTGCAGGGGCGCGAGCGGGCGACGCAGATGGCGCTGCTGGCGGTGATGGCGGCGATCCTGGTCGCCGGCCACTGGGTGGTGCCCTTCGAAGTGCTGGGCATCCTCGGTGCTGGCGTGCCGCTGCTGGTGGCCTTGTGGCTGGCCGAGCCGCCGCGCGACGGCGCCGGCTGGCGACGCGCCATGCGGGCGCTGTGGCCCTATGCGCTACTGACCGTGGCCTTGCTCGCGGCACGGGCGGTGTCGAATCCGCCATCCTTCCATCCCTATGACGGGCTGCCGGCGTTTCCGGTGACGCATGTCGCCGTGGTGTTGATGGTGGTGGCCGCCGGCATCCTGCTGACGCGGCCCGCTGCGGGGCGACGCGCAACGGAGG
Source organism: Neoroseomonas lacus (assembly GCF_014644535.1). Lineage (GTDB taxonomy): Bacteria > Pseudomonadota > Alphaproteobacteria > Acetobacterales > Acetobacteraceae > Neoroseomonas > Neoroseomonas lacus. The sequence goes on along the minus strand of NZ_BMKW01000014.1, from coordinate 102,846 downwards.
CGTTGAGGCGCGCGGCGCGGCCGGCGGCGGTGCTGCTGCTGTACGTGTTGCTGGCGCGCTGGATGGCCGGCAGCGGTGCCACAGGCGCGCTGGCGAATGCAGCGGCGGGCGCGCTGGGTGACCTCGCTCCCTATGCCGTGCCGGTGCTGGGTCTGGCGGCGGGGATGGTGACGGGCAGCAATGTCGGATCGAACGCAGCGATGATGCCGGTGCAGCAGGCGCTGGGCCTGGCCGCCGGGCTGCCGCCACTGTTGGCGCCGGCGGTGCACAACTTCGCCGGCGCGGCCGGGGCGGGCATGTCCTTCGCGGGGACGGCGCTGGTCTGCGGGTTGCTCGCGGATGGCACGCGGCCGGCGCAGGTGTGGCGGCTGCTGCTACCTTCCTTCGCCGCGGTGATCCTGCTCGGCTGGGCGACGGTCGCGTTGCTGCGGTAACGCGGCTCTTGATCTGTCATCGATTTAAATAACTTGAACATGGCTACTAAATTACATGGAAGAAACTTGCCGCGCGGCTGGCGGTAGCTAGCGTCGCGCGGCAATTCAGCCTGCCCATTCGGGGCGGCGCCGGGAGTGACGCATGGATAGCCTGATCGCGGCGGCGCCGCGCTTTTTCGAGATTCTCTGGTTGAATATCGTGTTGTCGGGAGACAATGCGGTGGTGATCGGCATGGCGGCCGCGGGCCTGCCGCTGGCGATGCGCAACAAGGCGGTGATGTTCGGCATCATCGCCGCGGCGGTGCTGCGCATCATCTTCTCAGTCTTCGCGACCTACCTGCTGGGTCTGTGGTGGATCGCCTTCCTGGGTGGTGCGGCGCTGCTCTACATCGCCTGGTCCTTCATGAAGGAACTGCTCCATCACGGCGAGGAGGAAGGCAGCGAGGCCGGCGAGGTGAAGGAGAAGACGCTCGCCGCCGCGCTGTGGCAGATCGTCGTCGCCGACGTGTCGATGAGCCTCGACAACGTGTTGGCGGTGGCGGCGGTCGCGCGCAACGACATCACGATGCTCATCATCGGCCTGACCGTTTCCATCGTCATGATGGGCGTTCTGGGCGGCTTCCTGGCGCGGTTGCTCGATCGGTTCAAGTTCATTGCCTATATCGGCGTGGCGCTGATCGCCTGGATCGGTCTCGAACTGATGTGGGACGGCACGCTGAACGCCAATGCGGCACTGCATATGGGCCTGCCGCTGCCAGCCCCGCATGGCGAGGTCGCACATTGATCTCCGGCACGGCCTTCGCGTAGAGGGCTAGGCAAGCGGGCGGCACTGGACGCCGCCCGCGAGGGAGAGACCCCAGGAAATGACCCTGACCCGTCGCGCGGCCTTCGCCGCGCTGGCCCTTGCCGCCGCGGCCGCGAGCCCCGCGCGCGCGCAGACCACCATCACCATTCAGCACCCGTTGCCGAGCGCCAGCCATTACGGCGCCGGCGCCGCCGCGCTGAAGGAAAGCTTCGAGCAGGCGACCGGCGGGCGCTATCGCATCAACATCCAGCGCAACGACAATGAGCGCGAGATCATCGAGAGCGTGCAGATCGGCACCGTCGAATGCTATCTCGGCTCGACCGGCCCGGTCGGCAATTTCGTCCCCGCCGTGCGGGTGGTCGATGTGCCGTTCCTGTTCCGCGACTACGCCCATGCGCGTGGCGTGCTCGATTCGGAGATCGGCCAGTCCATCCTGCAGCAATTCAATGCGCGCGGCCTGGTCGGCGTGATCTGGATGGAGAACGGCTTCCGCCACCTGACCAATTCGCGCCACGCGGTGAACAACCCGGCGGATGTGCGGGGGCTCAAGGTCCGCACCATGGAGAACCCGGTGCACATGCGCGCCTTCTCCACCCTCGGCGCGCTGCCGACGCCGATGGCGTTCAGCGAGCTGGTGCCGGCGCTGCAGCAGGGCACCGTCGATGGGCAGGAGAACCCGATCCCGGTGATCGTGGCGAACAACCTGAACCAGGTGCAGCGCTTCCTGACGCTGACCGCCCACGTCTATTCGCCGGGGCTGCTGATCTGCAACCCGGCGATGATGCAGCAGATGTCGGCGGCCGATCGCACGGCCTTCCTGGCGGCCGCGCGCGCCGGTCAGCAGGCGAATCGCGACCGCGTCAGCGCCGACGAGGCCTCGGGCGTCGCGGCGCTGCGCCAGCGCGGCATGGAGGTGGTGACCCAGGTCGATACCGCGGCGTTCCAAGCCGCACTCGCCCCGGCCTTCGCGCAGTACGAGCGTGAGCTCGACGCCGCCACGCTGCGTCGCATCCGCGCTTGGCAGCCGAACTGACCATCCGGTTGGGAATGCGCCCCATGGCACATTCTCCCCTCCGGCGCCGGCCCGCTCTCGTGCAAGATCGCCGGTGAGCCCCGGCTCAAACCGTCCCTGATCCTGGCCGCATGGCGAGGATCAGGGCATTCGCCCAAGAACGAGGCAAACGCTGGAAGCCCTTGCCGGAGGCAGCATTGCCAGCGGCCTCGGTGCCCGGCTATGTGCCCATCAATAACTAATATGGAGGAAGCACGCCTATGACCCTGACCCGACGCCTGGCCCTCGCCGCCGTCCTGGCCGCACCGCTGGCCGCCGCGCCCGCGATGGCGCAGACCCAGATCACCGTCCAGCACGCCCTGCCCGCCAACAGCCACACCGGCGTCGGCGCCTCAACCTTTGGCCAGGCTTTCGAACGGCTGACCAATGGCCGCTACAAGGTTGTCATCCAGCGCAACGACAATGAGCGCGAGATGGTCGAGAGCGTCCAGATCGGCACCATCGACTGCACCTTCACCTCGACCGGCCCGGTCGGCAATTTCGTGCCCGAGGTGCGTCTCTTCGACGTGCCCTTCCTGTTCCGCGACGCGACGCATGCGCGTGGCGTGCTCGACGGCGAGACCGGCCAGCAGGTGCTCGCACGCTTCCCGGCGCGCGGCCTGGTCGGCGTGATCTGGATCGAGAACGGCTTCCGCAACCTGACCAATTCGCGCCATGAGGTGCGCACGCCGGCCGATGTGCGCGGGCTGAAGATCCGCACCATGGAAAACCAGGTGCATATGCGCGCCTTCACGACGCTGGGTGCGCTGCCGACGCCGATGGCGTTCAGCGAGTTGGTGCCGGCGTTGCAGCAGGGCACTGTCGATGGTCAGGAAAACCCGATCTCGGTGATCGTGGCGAACAACCTGAACCAGGTGCAGCGCTACATGACCATGACGCGGCACGTCTATTCGCCGCAGGTGATGATCTGCAATCCGCAGACCGTCGGCCGGCTGAACGCCGCGGACCGCGCGCTGTTCCAGCAGGCGGCGGTCGAGGCGCAAACCGCCAACCGCGCCCGCGTGACCGCCGATGACGACGCCGGGGTGGCCGAGCTGCGCCGCCGTGGCATGACCGTGGTCACCGAGGTCGACACCGCCGCGTTCCAGGCGGCGCTGGCACCGGCTTTCGCGGAATGGGAGCGGACGCTCGATGCCGCGACGCTGCGTCGTATCCGCGACTGGCAGCCGAACTGATCTGCCGGTCTGACTGAACGGGGCGCGACCGTCGGTCGTGCCCCGATGGCCGTCTGGGGGGTTTCAATGAATGCGATGAATGTGCTGCCACTACAGGTGACGGTGGTCGCGACACTCGCCACCGTTGCCCTCGCGATGTGGGCGGGATCAGGTGGTGGCCTGCGCGGTACTGTCCGCCGGTCGATCCTGCTCGCGGACCGTGTGACCACGGGGATCGCGACGCTGGCGGCGAGCCTTGCGCTGACCGTCGCCGTGACGGCCGGCCTATGGCAGGTCGTCGCGCGCTTCGCGACCGAAACCCCCTCCGTGTGGTCCGAGGCGCTGGTGCGCACGGCGCTGATCTGGATGGCCTTCATTGGCGTCGCCGTGGCGCTGCGGGCGGGTGCGCTGGTGTCGATCGACGTCGCGCACCGCTATTCGGGCGGGGGGGTGCGCCGCGCGCTGGAAGCGGCGTCGCTGGCTTCGGCGCTGTCGATGCTCGGCATCATGTTCTGGTTCGGCTGGCTGATGGCGCAGCGGGTGACGTTCCAGGAGATGGCGGGCCTCGAAGTGTCGATGTCCTGGGGATACGCGGCGATTCCGATCGGCGCCGCCTTCGCCATGGTGGGCTCGGTCGCGCACTTCCTCGACAGGCGTTCCGAAGAACTGGATCTGGCCGTATGATGCGGATGAATGATCGGCGTGCAGGCCGCGCGGCAGTGGAAGGCGCGGCACAATGAGCGGCGCCATGCTCACGACGATGCTGGTGCTGTTCGCCATCAGCATCCCGGTCGCGCTGGCGATCGGCATCGCCACGATCGTCGGCATCGCCGGCTTCACGTCCTTTCCGATGATCGTCGCGGCGCAGCAGCTGTTCGTCGCGCTCGACAAGTTTCCGCTGGCGGCGATCCCGTTCTTCATCCTCGCCGGCAATCTGATGGAAGTCGGTGGCATCTCGCGGCGCCTGGTGGAGTTCGCGCGTTCGATCGTCGGTGGCGTGCAAGGCGGCCTGCCGGCGACCTGCGTCGTCACCTGCATGATCTTCGCGGCGATCAGCGGCAGTTCGGTCGCCACCACCTTCGCCATCGGCACCATCATGATCCCGGCGCTGGTGCGCGCCGGCTACCCGGTCGCCTTCGCCGCAGCGCTGCAGGCGACGGCGGCGGAACTTGGCGTCATCATCCCGCCCTCCATCCCGATGATCCTGTACGGCGTGACCACCCAGACCTCGATCCCCGAGCTGTTCATCGCCGGATTCGGGCCCGGGTTTCTGATTGGCGGCGCGCTGATCGCGACCGTGCTGATCTGGTGCCGCATCAAAGGCTGGGGCAAGGAAGACGGCGTCGGCCGGCTATCCTTCCTGACTGCGACGCGCGAGGCCGGCTTCGCGCTGGTCATGCCGGTGGTGGTGCTGGGCGGCATCTATGGCGGCATTACCACGCCCACCGAGGCTTCCGTCATCGCGGTGGTCTACGCGCTGATCGTGGGGATGTTCCTGCATCGCGAAATCACCCTGCGCGATCTGTATCCGATCTTCCGCAAATCGGTGATCAGCAGTTCGGTGATCATGTTCATCATCGCCTGCGCGGCGATGTTCTCCTGGCTGCTGAACCGGCAGGGCGTGCCGGATGCGGCGGCGGCCTGGCTGGCGACGTCGTTCGACAGCCCATCGGCCTATTTGCTGGTGGTGAACCTGTTCCTGTTCGTCGTCGGCATGTTCGTGGAGACCTCGGCCTCCATCATCGTGCTGGCGCCGGTCCTGCAGGAAGCGGCCGAGCGTGTCGGCATCGACGGCGTGCATTTCGGCACCATCATGGTGGTGAACCTCGCGCTCGGCATGATCACCCCGCCCTTCGGCGTCAACCTGTTCGCCGCGGCACAGGTCGCCGGCTGCGGTGTCGACAAGATGATCCGGCCGCTTTCGGTGTTCATCGCTGTGGTCTTCGCCTGCCTGATGATCATCAGCTACGTGCCGGCGATCACGCTGACGCTGCCGAACCTGGTCTTCCGATGAGCATCGGCACGCCGGAGGCGCTCCGGCACCTTCGGCGTGATCCTGTGCTGAAGGCGGTGATTCGCCAGGTCGGGCCTTGCACGCTGACCATGGCCAAGCGTCAACCCTATGAGGCGCTGGTGCGCGCCATCGCCCATCAACAGGTGCATGGCCGAGCGGCGGAGGCGATCCTCGGTCGCTTCCTCGCGCTGTGCGATGCGCCAGTCTTTCCCGCGCCCGAGGCGGTGCTGGCGCAGACGCCCGAGGCGATGCGCGGCTGCGGATTCTCGGCGAACAAGGTGCTCGCCATTCGCGACATCGCCGAGAAGGCGGCCGGCGGCGTGGTGCCGACCCGTGCCGCGGCGCGGCGATTGACCGATGACGCGCTGATCGAGCGCCTCGTGCCACTGCGCGGTGTCGGGCGCTGGACGGTCGAGATGCTGCTGATCTTCACCCTTGGCAGGGCCGACATCCTGCCGGTCGATGATTTCGGCGTGCGCGAGGGATACCGCGTCGCCGCCGGCCTCGACGAACAGCCAAAGCCGCGCGCCTTCGCCGCGATCGGGGAAGCCTGGGCGCCTTATCGCACCACCGCCGCCTGGTACTTCTGGCGTGCCGCCGACCTGCATAAGGAAGGGCGGTTCCGCCTGCCCAAGGCGATCTGACCGCCAGTATCCGGTGCGCCGGGCACACTGGCGACGATGCATGGGCCGCAGCAGGACATGGCGCGATCCTCGCGTCATGGTGCAGACTTTGCCGCCATTCGAACCGCGTGAGGTCGCATGACCATCGAACTTCTGGACGCGCAGGGCCTGTCCGACACGCATGCCGCCATGCGCGACACCGCGCGGCGCTTCGCCGAGGCCGAGATTTCCCCGATCGCCGCGGAACTCGATGAGAGCGAGGCCTATCCGGCCGAACTATATGGCAGCCTGGCCAAAGCCGGGTTGTTCGGCATCACCGTGCCTGACGCGCTGGGCGGCGCGGGAGCGGATGCGCTGGCCTATGCGTTGGTGATGGAGGAGTTGTCGCGCGGCTATGCATCCGTCGCCGACCAGGTCGGGCTCGTCGAATTGTTGGGAACGCTGATCACGCACCATGGCAGTGCGGCGCAGCAGGCGCGGTATCTGGTGCCGCTGCTCAAGGCGGAACGGCGCTGCGCCTATGCGTTGACGGAAGCGGATGCCGGATCGGATCTCGGCTCGCTCAAGACCACGGCGACGCGCGATGGTGCCGGCTGGGTGCTGAACGGCGCGAAGCTGTGGATCCACAACGCGCCGGTGGCGGACTTCGCTGCCGTGCTGGCACGCACCGATCCCGCCGCGGGGCATCGGGGCATGTCGGTGTTCCTGGTTGATCTCGATGCCGCCGGCGTGGCGCGTGGACGACGCGAGCACAAGATGGGCCAGCGCGCATCGCCGGTGGGCGGGTTGAATTTCGACGCGGTGCGGCTGCCCGGCGACGCGTTGCTCGGCACCGAGGGGCGCGGCTTTCACATGATGATGTCGGTGCTCGACAAGGGGCGCGTCGGCATCGCGGCATTGGCGCTCGGCATCCTGATGGCGGCGCTCGAGGACAGCATCGCCTACGCGAAGCAGCGCGTGCAGTTCGCCAGGCCGATCGCCGAGTTCCAGGCCGTGCAATGGATGATCGCCGATATGGCGAAGGACGCGCAGGCGGCGCGGTTGATGATCATGGAGGCGGCACGGCTGCTCGATGGTGGGGGGCGGGCGACGCTCGCGGCCAGCATGGCCAAGTGCTTCACCGCGGATGCGGCGGTCGCGCGCACGGCCGATGCGGTGCAGATCCATGGCGGGTCCGGCTATATTCGCGGTGTGCGGGTCGAGCGGCTGTATCGCGATGCGAAGATCACGCAGATCTATGAAGGCACCAACCAGATCCAGCGCATGATCATGGCGCGGACATTGCTCGCCTGAGGAACACGACGCCATGCAGGATGACGGACGGCTTGCCTATGAGGACATTGCGGATGACCTCGCCTGGGAGACGCCCGGCATAACGGTGACGGAGAGCCACATCTTCGCCTTTGCCGGCCTGTCGGGCGATTTCTACGAGATCCATGTGGATGACGATTACGCGCGGTCGCTCGGCTACCCCGGGCGCGTCGCGCATGGGCTGCTGGGCCTCGCGCTGGCGGATGGGTTGAAGAACCGATCGGCGGTGCGGCTCGCGGCGATCGTCTCGATGGGGTGGCGGTGGCGCTTCACCGGCGTGATCCTGGTGGGGGACCGCGTGCAGGCGCGCATCAAGGTGATCGCGAAACGCACCACGCGCCATGCGGATCGCGGCATCGTCACGCTAGACATCACGCTGTTCAACCAGCGCGGCGAGGTGGTGCAGGCCGGCGAGAACGACCTGATGGTGCATCGCAGGATTGGCTAGACGTCCCAACCCTTGATACCGAGATAGGCGGCGGCCAGGCGCGCCTGGCCTTCATGCATGTCGCGCCCGGTCGTCGTCGCGCAACCGATGGCGCGCGCCGCGGCGATCAAGGGCGTGACTTCGGGGTTCGGGATGACGTCCGCGACTATCTGGGACGGAGACAGGAGCGACGCGTCGATCGACATCGGGTCGCCGGGGCGCAGGCCAAGCGGTGTTGCGTTCACCACGATATCGAAGCCGCGTGGATCGGGGTGTCCCGCCTGCACCTTCGTTTCGGGAAAATGGGCGTGAAGCAGCGCCGTCAGCGCCTCGAGCCGCGCGGCTGCGCTGTCGTAAAGGGTCAGCGTCGCGGCACCGGCGCGTGCCAGGGCGCAGGCGATCGCCGTGCCAGCTGCGCCACAGCCGACCTGCAGGATGCGCTTGCCGCGCGGCGGATGGCCGGCGCGTTCCAGGCCATCGCGGAACCCCTCGCCGTCGAACATGTCGCCTTCGAAGGCGCCGTCGGCGCGGCGACGGATGGTGTTGACCGAATGGGTCAGTTGCGCGGTCGGGCCGAGAGCGGCCAGCAGCGGCAACACCGCTTCCTTGTGCGGCATGGTGATGACCAGGCCATCGAGATTGGCCATCGCCACGAATGCCGGCCAGGCGCATTCAAGGTCGCCGGCTTTGATCTGGAAGGCGACGAAGGCCATGTCATGACCAAGCCGCTCGAACGCCGCGTTGAACACCGCAGGCGAGCGCAACGGCGCGACCGGATCGCCAATGATCGCCAGCAGACGCGTCGCACCGGTGATGGTCATGGCCGAAACCCCGCAACAGAAAGCCAGGATTCAATGAGGCGCTGAACCGGCAGCGCACTGCGCGCGTCGTTCGATGGCGCGCGCCCGTCGCTGATGGCATCGATCATCTCGGCGATCAGCGCGCGGTGTGGACCGTGGTCGAAGGCCATCGGGTCGGCACCACCGCCGGTGCCGGTGCCAGGGTCGATCACCTCGGGCGGGTTGTCTCCGGCGTACCATTCCAGGCGGTTGCCAATGAGTACGGCGCTGGCATTGGTGCCGGCGATCTCGATGCGTTCGGGAAAGCCGGGGCGCGCGACGGACGTCGCATCGACCACGCCAAGCGCGCCATTCTCGAAGCGGATCGCGGCGGCGGCGACATCCTCGGTGTCGTTCGCCCGCAGGCCGGCATTCATCGCGAAGCCGGCCACATCGCGTACCGGGCCCATCAGGTGCAGCAGCAGGTCCATGGTGTGGATGGCCTGGGTCAGCAGCACGCCGCCGCCATCGCGCAGCATGGTGCCGCGCCCCGGTTGCGCGAAGTAGTTGGCGTCGCGCCACCAGCGGATGCTGGCCGAGGCGCTCAGCGGCCTGCCGAGTTCATCCGCGCGCAGACGACGCGCCAATTCCAGCGCGCCGGGGCGGAAGCGATGTTGGAAGCAGACAGCAGCATGCACCCCGCCACGATCCGCCGCGGCAACCAAGGCATCCGCGCGCGCGAGGGTGCGTTCGAGCGGCTTCTCGACGATCATGTGCTTGCCCGCGGCTGCAACCTTTTCCGCGAGTGGCAGATGCTCGCCGGGCGGTGCGAGGATCAGCACGAGGTCGAGGCCCGGTGCCGCCAGCAGCGCGTCCAGCGTATCGAACACCGGCGCGGACCAGCGCACGGCGAAGGCATCGCGCCGCGCGGTAGAGGGTGCATGCCCGCCGATGATGCGCAGGCGCCCGGCCTGCGCCAGGTCCCGCAAGGCCAGCATATGCGGCGTCACGGCCATGCCGAGGCCGATGACACCGACGCCGATCGTCATGTCGGCATTCCTCCCATCGTCGATTCCGGCTTCCACGCCGTCGCGAGCGAGGTCTAGGCTGACTCCCGAAACGATCCGACACAAGGGTCCCGCAGGAGGAAATGCTCGATGACTGTTACCGTGATCGACCGGCGTACGCTTGGGCGCATGCTGGGCCTGTCCGCCGCCGCGCTGCCCATGCTTCCCGCCCAGGCCCTGTCGCAGTCGCGACGCGACACGCTGGTGATCGGCCTCGACATCAGCGACACCGTCACGCTCGATCCGGTGCGCCAGGCGCAGTACACGCCGCCGCTGACGTTGGCAGCAACCTATGATGCGCTGGTGACGCTCACACCCGATGACCTGGTGCGCGTGAAGCCGTCGCTGGCGACATCATGGCAGCGCACGCCGGATGGGCGTGGCTGGCGCTTCACCCTGCGCGACGGCGTGAAGTTCGCCTCGGGCAATCCGATGACGGCGGAGGATGTGCGCTTCACCTTCATGCGCCTGATCAACATGCGCGAGCAGACGCAGCAGTACATCAAATCCGTCGACCGTGTTGAGGCGGTGGACGCCAAGACCGTCGACTTCATCATGAACGCGCCGAATGCGCCGATCCTGCCGATCCTGGCCGCACCCGGCAATGGCATTCTAGAAAAGGCCGCGGTGACGGCACATGGCGGGACCGACGCGGCGAATGCGCGCGAGGCGGACAAGGCCACCGATTGGCTGAACAGCAACTCCGCCGGGACCGGCCCATTTCGCCTCGTGCGGTGGGAGCGCAACAACCAGATCCAGCTGGTGCGCAACCCACACTACTGGGGCGAAGCCTCGCCCTTCGAGCGCGTGGTGATCCGCCATCTGTCGGACAGCGCCGCGCAGCTTCTCGCGGTACGGCGTGGCGACGTGCATGCGGCCTTCAACCTGATCCCGGAGCAGATCGCCACCCTGCGCAGCGAGAGCGATGTGCGCATCGACCGCATGCCCAGCCTGGACTTCGTCTACATGGCTGTCACCGAGAGCCCCGAGGCCAACCCCGTGCTGGCGAAGAAAGAAGCGCGGCACGCGATCGGCTATGCGATCGACTATGATGGCATTCTCGGCAGCCTGCTGGGTGGAGCGGCGGTGCGGCCAGCGCATTTCCTGCCGATCGGCGTGAATGGCAGCACCGAGCGCATTGCGCGCGAGGTCGGGTTCAACACCAATCTCGATCGCGCGCGACAGATGCTGCAGGCCGCCGGCGTGCCGGATGGCTTCGAGATGGAAATCGCCTACGGCAATGCGGCGGTTGCCGGCATTTCGTACCAGGTGCTGGGGCAGAAGTTGCAGGCGGACCTCGCGCGCGTGGGCATTCGCGTGAGGCTGAACCCGATGGACCAGGTGAACCTGCGCACGAGCTACACCCAGGGCCGAATGGCCGGCGGCGTGCTGACCTTCTGGAATCCGCCGGCGGTGTCGAATGACCTATGGGCTTCGGCGGTGGTGGAACGCGTCGCGCGCCGCGTGCATTGGACCGTGCCGCAGGCAATGACGGACCTGGTGAAGCGCGCCTCGGAAGAACAGGACATCGAACGCGCCGCGGCGCTCTGGATCGAATGGCAGCGCGGCGTGGTGGATGTCGCGCATCACTTCATCCTGTTCCAGCCAACCTATCAGATCGCCGTGCGCAAGACGATTGGCGCCTTCCCGCTGACCGCAGCAGGGTGGCAGTTGGAGACTGGGAAGGTGCGGCCGGCGTAACGCGAGGCGCGGGGCGGCGGGCTCAGCGGTTGAAGCTCGCGCCCCGCTTCTCGGCGAAGGCGCGGATGCCTTCCAGATGATCGCCGGCCGAGAAGCACAGCACGTTCATCTCGTTCTCATAGAGCAGGCCGGCGGTCAGCGGCGCCTCCATCGCCATGCGAATGGACGCCTTCACCGATTGTACGGCGACCGGGCTGAAGCCGGCGACCTTGTCGGCCAGGGCGCGCGCCGTGGCGAGTAGATCGGGCTGTGGCACCAACTGGTCGAACAGGCCGAGCGCCTGGGCTTCGGCGGCTTCGATGGGGTCGCCGATCATCAGCATGCGGGTGGCGCGCGCCACGCCGATCATGCGCGGGAGCATCTGCGAGGCGCCGCCACCGCCTACCCAGCCGCGCGTCACTTCGGGAAAGCCGAAGCGCGTGCCTTCGGCGGCGATGCGGATATCGGCGCCGAGTGCCATCTCCGCCCCGCCGCCAAGCGTCCAGCCCTGCAGCGCGGCGATCACCGGCTTGCGGATGTTGCGGATGGCGGTGGCGTACTCGACGCGGTTGCGAAAATGCCAAGTGCTTGGATAGGCAGCGAGGGAGTTGAGGTCGCTGCCGGCGCAGAAGGCACGTTCGCCCGCACCGCGCAGCAGCACGACGCGTACCGCGTCATCGGCGTCGAGGGCGCGGGCGGTATCGGCGATCGCGGCGGCCATCGCGGGGGTGATCGCGTTGTGCTTGGCCGGGCGGTCCAGCAGCAGTTCCGCCACGGTGCCGCGCAGGCTCACCGAAATCGCGCCGTCCATCACGTTCCTCCGTCGACATCTTGATTGTCTCGACGGCTCAAGTGCAGCATGTCCGCCAAGGGAAGGAAACCGTCGCGTGCTGCGATACATCGCCATACGCTTGGTATCGGCTGTTGTGATGGCGTTGCTCGCGAGCCTCGTCATCTTCCTCATTTCCAACTTCGTCCCCGGCGACCCGGTGCTGGCGCAGCTCGGCGACATTCTCGCGAGCGATCCGGCCGTCGTCGCCCAATGGCGGGCGAAATGGGGACTCGATCTACCCTTGTGGGATCGCTACTGGATCTTCCTGCAGGGGCTATTGCACGGCGATCTCGGCACCTCCATCGCGACGCGGCGGCCGGTGCTGAACGACATCGCGCAATTCGCGCCGGCGACGATCGAACTCGCCACCGTGTCCTTCATGCTCACCTTGGTGATCGGCGTGCCGCTGGGGGTCGCGGCGGCGGTGTGGCGCGACAGCATAGTGGATGCGGTGGCTCGCGCCGTCTCGCTGCTCGGCGTCTCGGCGCCGACCTTCTGGCTCGCCTTCATCGTGCTGGCGATCTTCTACGGATGGCTCGATTGGGCGCCGGGGCCGGGACGGCTTGATCCCATCGCCTTCGCGCCGGAAGGCGGGACCGGCTTCTTCCTGTGGGATTCGGCACGGGCGGGGGATTGGGAGACCTTCCACGACGCCCTCGCGCATCTGGTGCTGCCTTCCATCGTGCTGGCGGCGGCGACACTCGGCCTGGTCACGCGCACGACGCGCGCGGCGATGCTGGAATGCCTGCACCAGGATTATGTCCGCGTGGCGCGCGCCAAGGGTCTCGGCGAACGTGCCGTGGTGCTGCGCCACGCGCTGCGCAATGCGCTGGTGCCGGTCGTCACCCTGGGTGGGCTGGCCTATGCCAATCTGCTGACCGGCGCGGTGATGACGGAGACGATCTTCGCCTGGCCGGGCCTTGGGCGGTACACGTTCAGCTCGGCGGCGGCGCTCGATTTTCCCGCGATCATGGGCATCACGCTGATCGTCTCGGCGACCTATTTGATCGTGAACCTGCTGGTGGACCTTTCCTACGCGCTGCTCGATCCGCGGGTGCGGCGGTGAGTGCCACGACCGCGATGCCGGCGTCGCGTCTGCGCCGCCGCATCCGTCGCTATGGGCTCGCCTGGGCGGGGGGCGCGATCGTCCTGGCTTGGATCCTGGTCGCTATCTTCGCGCCCTGGTTGGCGCCCTACCCGCCCGAGGCGCAGGAGATCACCGCCCGCCTGGAACCGCCCTCGGCGGCGCATTGGCTGGGCACGGACATTCTTGGCCGCGACGTCTATTCGCGGTTGCTGCATGGCTCGCGCGTGTCCCTGTTCGCGGGCTTCTCCGTCGTCATCATCGGCGCGACCATCGGCACGGCGGTCGGCATCCTGGCGGCATGGCTGCGCGGCATCGGGGAGGAGGCGCTGATGCGCTTCACCGACCTGGTGCTGTGCTTTCCGCCGATCATCCTCGCCCTGGCGCTGGCGGCGGCGCTCGGCATCGGCACGACCAACACGATCATCGCCATGCTGGCCGTGTGGTGGCCGAAATTCGCGCGCCTCGCGCGCAGCCTCGCCATCGTGCAGCGCAGCCAGGAATATGTCGAAGCCGCGACGGTGCTCGGCCTGCCGCAGAGGCGCATCCTGCTGCGCCACGTGCTGCCGAACACCTTCGGGCCGATCGCGGTGCTCTGCACGCTCGACCTCGGCATCGCCATTCTCACCTTTGCCGGGCTGTCCTTCCTCGGCCTCGGCGTGGTGCCGCCGACGCCCGAATGGGGCTCGATGATCGCAGAGGGGCGCGAACTGGTCGAGCAATGGTGGGTCGCGACCTTCCCCGGCATCGCCATCCTCAGCGTCGTCGTCGGCTTCAACTTCATGGGCGATGGGCTGCGCGACTGGCTCGATCCGAAGGCGCAGAGCCGTTGAGCACGCCGGTCCTCGATGTCCGTGAACTCGTCACGGTCTTCCACACCGATGCCGGGCCGGTGCGCGCGGTCGATGGTGTCTCCTTCAGCGTGGCGAAGGGCGAGACGCTCGGCATCGTCGGCGAGAGCGGGTCGGGCAAATCCGTCACCGCGCAGTCGCTGATGCGACTGCTCGATCCACCAGCACGCATCGAGGGCGGCCAGGTGCTGTTCGAGGGCCGCGACGTGCTGAGCATGTCGCAGCGCGAGCTGACCGCCTGGCGCGGTGCGAGCGCCGCCATGGTGTTCCAGGATTCGCTGACCGGGCTGAACCCGGTGCTGCGCATCCTGCGCCAGGTGACCGAACACGTCGTCGCGCATGGGCGCATGGACAAGCGCGCCGCGCGCCGGCACGGCATCGACCTGCTGCGTCGCATGGGCGTCGCTTCGCCCGAGCGCGCGGCGGCGTCCTTCCCGCATCAATTCTCGGGCGGGATGCGGCAGCGGGTGATGATCGCCATGGGCATGGCGAATGATCCGACGCTGTTGATCGCGGATGAGCCGACCACGGCGCTCGACGTCACCATCCAGGCGCAGATCCTCGACCTGCTCGCCAACCTGAATGAGAGCTTCGGCACGGCGATCGTGCTGATCAGCCATGACCTGGGCGTCATCGGTACGATCTGCAAGCGCATCGTGGTGATGTATGCCGGCGAGGTAGTCGAGGAAGGCCCGACCGCCGCGGTGCTGGACGATCCGCGCCACCCCTATGCCTGGGCGCTGGCCAATGCGGTGCCGCGGCTGGATGCACCGGTCGCCGATCGATTGCCGGGGATCGAAGGCATGCCGCCCGATCCGCTGGACATGCCGAAGGGCTGCCGCTTCACCCCACGCTGCCCCTGGCGCATCTCGCGCTGCGGCGATGAGCGGCCGCCGCTGGCCGAGGTCGCGCCCGGTCGCAAGGCGCGCTGCTGGGTGACGGCCGACGGGCGCAGCCTGCCGCCGCCGAGCATCCCCGCCCACGCCAAGCCGCCCATCCCATCCACCGCCGAACCGCTGTTGGTGGCGCAGGATCTCGTGAAACACTTCCCGCTGCCGAAGAAGTCCTTCTTCGGACATCGCGAAGTCGTGCATGCCGTCAACGGCGTCTCGCTGCACATCATGCCCGGCGAGAGGCTCGGCATCGTCGGCGAGAGCGGCTGCGGCAAGTCGACGCTGGCACGGTTGGTGACGCGGCTGCATGCGCCAGATGCCGGCCATATCCGCTTCGATGGACAGGACATCGCGACACTCAGCGGGGAGGAATTGCGCCTGCTGCGGCCGCGATTGCAGATGGTGTTCCAGGACCCCTATGCCTCGCTGAACCCGCGCATGCGCATCGGGGATATCCTCGCCGAACCGCTGCTGGTGCATGGCCGCGTGAAGAATGCGGCCGAGGCGCGCGAGCGTGTCGGAGGGCTGCTCGACATGGTCGGCTTGAACAAGGCCTGGGGCGAGCGCTTCCCGCATGAATTCTCCGGCGGCCAGCGACAACGCATCTCGATCGCCCGCGCGCTCGCGCTGGAGCCGGCGCTGATCGTCGCCGATGAACCCGTGTCGGCACTCGATGTGAATGTGCAGGCGCAGGTGTTGAATCTGATGCTCGACCTGTGCGAGCGGATGGGGCTGTCCTATCTGTTCATCGCGCATGATCTCGCGGTGGTGCGCGCCTTCTGCGACCGCGTCGCGGTGATGTATCTCGGGCGCATCGTCGAGGAAGCACCGGCGGCGGAGTTGTTCGCGCATCCATCGCATCCCTACACGGTCTCGCTGCTCTCGGCGGTGCCGGAGCCAGGGCGGCAGCGCATCGTGCTGAGTGGCGAGCCCCCCTCCACGCTGCGCTTGCCGCAGGGTTGCGCCTTCCAGGCACGTTGTCCGGTCGCGCGGCCGATCTGCGCCGAACCACCGCCACTGACCGAGATCGCGCCGGGGCACCGTGTGCTGTGCCACGCGCCAGGTTCACTCAAGCCATTGCAGGGGAGCCCATGAGACGCATCACGGCCGAGCAGGCCGCCGCCATTCTGCGCGACGGCGATACGCTGGTGATCGGCGGTTCCGGCGGGGGGCATGCAGTGCCGGACGCACTGTTGGAAGCCGTCGGCAACCGCTTCCGCGAGACCGCCGCGCCGCGCGGCATCACGGCGCTGCACCCGGTCGGCCTTGGCGACGGCAAGACGCGCGGCGCGGGGCATCTGGCACAGGACGGCCTGCTCAAGCGCGTCGTCTCTGGCACCTTCGTCAACAGCCCAGGCATCGCGCGGCTCGCGCTGGATGAGAAGATCGAAGCCTACACCTTGCCGCAGGGCGCGCTGTCGCAACTGATGCGGGAGATGGCGGCAGGGCGCGCGGGGCTGCTGACGAAGGTCGGGCTGCGCACCTTCGTCGATCCGCGCATCGGCGGCGGGCGGCAGAGCGAGCGCGCCACCGAAGACCTGATCGAGGTCGTCACGCTGCGCGGCGAGGAATTCCTTTTCTACAAGCCGTACAAGCTCGACGTGGCCTTCATCCGCGGTTCGGCGATCGACGAGGCGGGCAACCTCTCGATGGAGCATGAGGCGGTCACGCTGGAGATGCTGTCCATCGCGCAGGCGGCGCGGCGGCAGGGTGGCATCGTCGTCGCCCAGGCGAAGCATCTCGTGCCGCGTGGCTCGCTGCATCCGAAGATGGTGAAGGTGCCGGGCATCCTGATCGACGCCTATGTCATCGTGCCCGACCAGTGGCAGACCTACGAGACCTATGACAGCGCCGCCTATTCCGGGCATCACCGCGTCGCCTTCGACGAGGTGCCACGCCTGCCGGCCGGGCCGCGACGCATTGTCGCGCGGCGCGGCGCGCTCGAATTGTTCGAAGGTGCGATCTGCAATCTCGGCTCGGGCATCTCAACCGGGATCGCCAATGTTGCGGCGGAGGAGGCGATGCTCGATCGCATCTGCTTGACCAATGAACAGGGCAATATCGGCGGCGCACCGGCCAGCGGCAACGAGGCCGGTGCCGCGAGCAGCCCCGATGCGCAGGTGGACCAGCCCTATCAGTTCGATTTTTACGATGGCGGCGGCCTGGACCTCGCCTTCCTCTCCTTTGCGGAATTCGACGCCGAGGGGAACGTCAACGTCTCGCGCTTCGGAGGACGCATCGTCGGGCCGGGGGGTTTCGTGAACATCAGCCAGGGTGCCGGGCGGGTGATCTTCGGCGGCACGTTGACCGCCGGTGAATCGAGGAAGGCGGTACGGCAGGTGGAGCAGATCAGCTTCTCCGGCCCCTATGCGCGCGAGCGTGGGCAGGAGGTCCTGTATGTCACCGAGCGCGCAGTGTTCCGCCTGGGCGATACAGGACCCGAACTGATCGAGATTGCTCCAGGCCTCGATGTGGAGCGTGACGTGGTCGGCGCCATGGCGTTTCGGCCCGCGGTGTCGCCGTCGCTGCGGACCATGGACGCCGCGTTGTTCGCTGATGAACCCATGGGCCTGGCCGCCCGGTTGAAGCCGCGCCCCGCGCGCGCGAATGCGGATCGCCTGCCATGAAGGCGCCGTGTTTTCTCGATGCCGGTGAGACGGCCGAATACACGCGCACCATCGAGGCAGCGGACATCGCTGCCTTCGCCCGCATCAGCGGCGATGACGACCCGGTTCACACCGATCCGGACTTCGCCGCTCGCACCGCCTTTGGCCGCTGCATCGCCCATGGTGCGCATGTCATGGGGCTCCTCTCGACCACCGCCAGCATGATGTCGCGACGGTCCGTCGCCCGCGGTGCGACCGGCACGCCGGTCTCAGCCGGTTACGACCGCATTCGCTTCACGCGGCCCGTCTTCGCCGGCGACACGCTGACCGCGCGCTACGTTATCGAGGAGGTGGACGATGCGCGCGCCCGCACCCGCGCACGGCTCGATGTGGTGAACCAGGATGGGCAGACCTGCCTGGTGGGCAGCCACATCCTCGCCTGGGTGCCGCCGGGCTGAGGTTGCCTACGCCGCCAGGAAAGGCTCCAGCGCGGCAAGGAAGCCCTGCGGATTCTCCGCATGCACCCAGTGCCCGGCATGCGGGATGGTGGTGAAGGCCGCCTGCGGGAACAGCGCGCGAAACACCGCATGGTGTTCCGGGCGGATATAGCCGGAGCGATCCCCGGCCATCACCAATACCGGGCCATCAAATCGTGCGCCGGCTGGCGGCGCGAAATCCTCGATGGTGGGCATGGCGGCGGCGAGTTCGGCCAGGCCAAGCCGCCAGGCCGGCGGATCAGTCTCGAAGCGCAGGCTTTGCAACAGGAAGGCACGGATGCCGGCTTCGGGGATGGTCGCGGCAAGGTGGGCGTCGGCCTCCTTGCGCGTCATGCCGCTGCGCAGCGGCAGCGTCTGCATGGCCTCGACATAGCCACGCAGGGCGGGCCGGTAGCGCACCGGAGCGATGTCGGCGACGATGAGGCGCTCGACCCGCTCGGGGTGTGCCAGGGCGAAGGCCATCGCCACCTTGCCGCCCATCGAATGGCCGAGCAGCGAGGCATGCGGCACGCCGGCGGCGTCCATCGTCTCAGCGAGGTCGGCGGCCATGGTGGCGTAGTCCATCGCCCCGGCGCGCGGCGACGCGCCGTGGTTGCGCAGATCCGGCGTCAGGACGCGGTGGCTTGGCGCCAGGGCGCGACGAATGCCGCCCCAATTCTGACCGGCGCCGAACAAGCCGTGCAGCAGGATGAGTGGCGGCCCCTCCCCCGCCTCGGTCGATGCGAGGATCATTCGCGCGCCGCCAGCACGACGGAGGCGACGATCAGCGTACCGCCCGTCAGCATGTCCCAGCCCATCGGTTCATGCAGCCACAAGGTGCTGACCGTCACGCCGAAGGCGGGAACCAGGAGGAAGGCGACCGAGGCGACGGCGCCAGGCAGTCGGCGGCCGACCTCGATGACGCACCAGGTGCCGATCGGTGCCACGATCAATCCAATATACAGCATGTACGGCCACGATGGTCCGTGGATGCCGCCGTCGGGTTCCAGCACCAGCGCGAAGGGCAGGATCAGCAGCGTCGCCAGGCCAAAGCACCAGGGAAGCAACTCGAAGATCGAGCTTTGCGGTGGAAAGCGCCGCGTGGTGATGATCGCGAGGGTCCAGAACAGCGCCGCCAGCACCAGCATCAGATGGCCGAGAAGCTGGTTCAAATCGGTCCAGTCCACCGCCCAGGGGCCGGCCAGCACGGCAACACCGGCGAGACCGAGGCCGGCCGCGGCCCATCGGTACAGTGGCACCTTTTCCCCCAGCACCAGAACCGAGAGCGGGATGAGCCAATAGGTCACGACCGCCGAGATGATCGCTGTGCGCCCGGCCTGGACCATGGCGACCGCGGCATGGGCGAGGACGAAAAAGAGACCAAGCTGCAATGCGCCAAGCGACAGGACCGAAGGCCAGTCCCGCCGGCGCGGCAGATGCAGACGGCCCAGCAACGCCAGCAGGATCGCCGTGACGATGGCGGCAAGGCCGGCACGCCCAAGCGCGAACCACATCGGCGAGGCATTGGCGAGCGCCGCCTTGGTGACGGGCCAAGCGCCGCCAAACAGGATGATCGCGACGAGCAGGAGGTGCAGGGCCGAGCGCATTGGTGAGCCAGTATGTCCCGGTCCGTTGGCAAGGCCGAAGGAAGATCACAGATTCTGTGCTAATCTGAGCCTAAGTACGACTTTTTGGAAAGCTTCGCGGCAGTGAAATCGTATGCAGCGGACGATTGAGCTGCCCTGTCAGGAGGCACTATGCCATCGACGCGGCCCATGACCGGGCATATGACCGGCACGCAGTCGAACCAGCGCCGCACTGACCAGGGCCAGTACTGCACCGCCGGCGGCGAAGGAGCGCGTGGCGCCACGCGGCAGACGACCGACCAGCACTGCCAGCAGGGCCGCCACGGCAAGCAGGGCGAGGAACATCGCACTCAGTCCATGTAGAGGCCGCCATTGATGTGGATGGTCTCGCCGGTCACGAAGGCGGCCGCGTCGGAGGCGAGGAAGGCGATGACGGAGGCGACTTCCTCCGGCGTGCCGAAGCGGCGCATCGGCGTGGCGGCGATCAGCGCGGCGCCGTTCTGCGCCATGATCGCTTCGGTCATCGGCGTCGCGATGATCCCCGGGGAGACGCAATTGGCGCGCACGCCTCGCGGGCTGAGTTCATGCACCAGGGACCGCGTGAAGGCGAGCACCGCCGCCTTGCAGGCGGCGTAATGTGCGTGGCGGACCGAACCGCGATGCCCGGCCATCGAGGCGATGTTGACGACCGACCCGCCCGCGCGCAGTAGCAGCATCGCCGCGCGACAGGCATGGAACACGCCGTCGAGGTTGACCGCGATCGTCCGCCGCCAATCGTCGTCCGTCATGGCCGCGACCTCCTGTTCGACATAGAGGCCGGCGCCGGTCACCAGGATGTCGAGGCCGCCGAATTCGCGCCCGGTCATCGCAATGGCCTCATCAACCTCGGCGGCTTTGGTCACGTCGACGCGGGCGGTCAGGATGCGGGCTTCTCCGGGCGCCAGGGAGGCGGCGAAATGCGCCATCGCCTCCGGGTCGAGGTCAGTGAGCACGAGATGCGCGCCGAGTTTGCGGAACAGCGTCGCGGTGGCGCGCGGGATGCCGCCATTGGCGCCGGTGATCAGGGCCACCTTGCCCGTCAGGTCGAACATCGCCCGTCTCCCTCAAGCGGCGCCAACGCCGCGCCGCGCGCTCACCGAATTGCCGATCAATCGGCGACCTTCAGCATGATCTTGCCGATATGCTCGCTGCTTTCCATCAGGCGATGCGCGGCGGCGGCCTCGGCCAGCGGGAAGACGCGGAAGATCTCCGGCCCGACGGCGCCCTTGGCGAGCATCGGCCAGACCTTGGCTTCGAGTGCCGCCGCCAGCTTGCCCTTCTGCATCGTGGTGCGCGGCCGCATGGTGCTGCCGGTCACTGTCAGGCGCTTGAGCATGATCGGGCGCAGATCGGCCTTCTCGACCTCGAAGCCACCCAGGAAGGCGATCAGCACCAGCCGCCCATCCCAGGCGAGTGAGCGCAGGTTGCGCTGGAAATACGCGCCGCCGACCATGTCGAGGATGACGTCGACGCCGTTCTTATCGGTCAGGCGGCGCACTTCCTCGGCGAAGTCGTGAGTCTTGTAGTTGATCGCCGCATCGGCGCCGAAGCGCAGGCAGGCGGCGACCTTGTCCTCGCTGCCGGCGGTGGCGAAGACGCGCGCGCCGAAGGCCTTGGCGAGCTGGATGGCGGTGACGCCGATGCCCGAGGTGCCGCCATGGACCAGCAGCGTCTCACCGGCCTGCAGGTCGCCATGGCCGAACATGTTGGCCCAGACGGTGAAATAGGTCTCGGGCAGCGCGGCGGCGCGGATCGCATCATAGCCATCCGGCCACGGCAGGGTCTGTGCCTCGGGGGCGGTGCAATATTCGGCATAGGCGCCGCCATTGGTAAGCGCGCAGACCCGGTCACCAAGCTTGTAGCGGGCGACATCCGTGCCGATGGCGACGACCTCGCCGGAACATTCCAGACCCATGATGGGGCTCGCACCGGGGGGTGGCGGGTAGTTGCCGCTGCGCTGCTGGACATCGGGGCGGTTCACCCCGGTCGCCATGACGCGGATCAGCACCTCATCCGGCTTCGCCACCGGCAGCGGCGCCGCCGCGGGCACCAGAACCTCCGGCCCGCCACCGGCGCCGTGGTCGATGATCGTCATCTGCTGCGGCAGCGTGGCCATCTGCGTCGTCTCCCCTTGGCGTGTCGGGGGACCATTCTCCCCCCCGCGCATGCGCGTCAAGGCGGCGGCGGGCTTGCCATAGGCCGGCCGGGCGCGGAACATCGCGGCGAGTCCGCGATACCGGAGGCCGTCCATGCAGCAGATCCGTCGCCGTCCGCTGCTGGCGGGCCTTGCCGCCGCGGTCGCGGCGCCGGGAATCGCCGTGGCTCAAGGCGCGGATCTGAAGTTCGGGGCGTTGTTTCCGTTCTCGGGCGGGCTCGCGCTGCTGGGGGATGAGAGCTTTCGCGGCCTTGAGGTTGCGGCCGAGGAACGCAATGGCACCGGTGGCCTGCTCGGGCGCCAGATACGGCTGGTCAAGGGCGACGCGGTCGACCAAGCGCAGGCGACCAGCGAGGTGCGCCGGCTGATGACTGCGGAGCGTGTCCTCGCGGTGTTCGGCACTTATGCCTCTCCGCTCAGTTTCGCCGCGACGCAGGTGACCGAATTGCAGGGCGTGCCCTATTTCGAGATGGGCGCGATCAGCGACCCGATCACCGAACGCGGCTTCCGCTACGTGTTTCGCACCTGCCCTCGGTCGTCGGATTTCGGTGCCGCCACGGTAGCCGCGGTGCCGAACACGCTGGCGCCGATCTACGATGTCGACCCCAAGTCGCTGCGCATCGCCGTGATGTTCGAGGACGCGCTGTACGGCCAGACGGTGTCCGGCTTCCAGGAACAGCAGTTGCGCGCGCGCGGCCTGACCATGGTCGAGAAGCTCGGCTATTCGGCGCGGTCGGTCGACATGGCCTCGGTCATCCAGCGGCTGCGCGGCGTCAATGCCGATATCGTGCTGCATACCGGGTATCAGAACGACATCGTGCTGTTCTTCCGTGGGATGCAGGAAGCCAATTGGAAGCCGCGCATGGTGATCGGCTCGGGGGCGGGATATTCGCTGACCGATACGGCGCGCGCCTTGGGGCCGGCCTTCAACGGCGTCATGAATGTGGACTTCACGCAGTTCGCGGTGAATGAGCGCTTCGCGCCCGGCGTCTCCGCCTTCGTCGACCTTTACAAGCGGCGCTACGGGTCCGAGCCGCGCTCGGGGCATTCGCTGACGAATTACTTCGGTGCGAAGGTCTATCTCGATGCCGTGCAGCGCGCCGGCGCGACGGAGAAGGACCGCATCCGCACCGCGGTGCTGGCGACCGATATCGCCGACGGGACAACGGCGACCGGCTGGGGCGTGCGGTTCGACGAGCGCGGCCAGAACACTCGCGCCAAGCCTTTCCTGCTGCAATGGCAGGATGGCAACCAGGTCACGGTCTTCCCGCAGGAGGCCGCGGTCGCCCAACTTCGCGGGCAGATGGGCGACCCCGCCGGGTAACGGGCGGGCGTGCGATAGGGGAGGACACCAACAATGACGCACACCAACGCAGCACGGGCGGCATTGCCCCGATGACCGCGGTACTGTCGCCGCTGCTGCCGGGCGGCACGCGCGTGCTGGTGACCGGCGGGGCGCGCGGGATCGGGCGCGCCGTCGCCGACGCCTTCGCGGCGCAGGGGGCGCGCATCTGCATCCTCGACCGCGATGCAGTGCCGGATGCGCCGGCGGGCTGGCTCTGCGTCGCCGGCAATGTCGCGGAGGAAGCCGAGGTCGAGGCCGCCTTCGCCGCGATGGATGCCGCCTGGGGCGGCGTCGATGTCGCCTTGGCCAATGCGGGCTTCGCGATGAACACGCCGACCATCGACCTGCCCGTCGCCGCGTGGCGGCGCATCGTGGATGTGAACCTGACCGGCGCCTTCCTCACCGCGCAGGCCGCCGGCCGGCGCATGTTGCGCGACGGGGCGGGACTGATCCTGTTCACCTCATCCCTGTACGGGACGGTCGGCGGGGCGGATCGGGCGGGCTATTGCGCGACCAAGGCGGCGGTAGCGAACCTCGCCCGCGCGCTGGCCTGCGAATGGGGGCTGCGGGGGGTGCGCGTGAATGCACTGGCACCCGGCTATACCGAGACAGCGATGGTGACCGACCTCGTCGCACAGGGGCGGCTGGATCGCGACAGGTTGACCGCCCGCGCGCCGCTGCGGCGGCTGGTGCGGCCGGAGGAAGTCGCGGCGCTGGCCTGCTTCCTGGCCTCGCCGGCGGCGAGTGCGATCACCGGGGCGGTGCTGGCGGTGGATGCCGGCTGGAACGCGAATGGCGGCCCGTGACCGTAACGCCGCCCATGCGCGATGGGCGGCGCCGGCCGGTCAATCGACGCGGATGCCTGCCTCCTGGATGATGGTTTCCCATTTGGTGCGCTCGGCCTCGAGCCAGGTCGCGGCATAGGCGGGCGAATTGTTGTCGACCACGCGCATGGCGAGGTCGCCCAGGCGTTGCCGCACGCCAGGCTCGGCAGCAACCTTGCCGAAGGCGGCTGCCGCGGCATCGACCACCGGCGCCGGCGTGCCCGACGGCGCCATCACCATGTGCCAGGTATAGGCGAGCAGGCCGGGGAAGCCCGCCTCGGCCGTGGTCGGCACGTCGGGCAGCTGCGGCAGGCGCTGTTCGTCCATCACCGCCAACGCGCGGGTCTCGCCACGCTGCACGAAGGGCAGGCAGGTGGTGGCGACATCGATGATGATCGGCACGGAACCATTCAGCACGTCCGGCATTGCCGCCGCGGTGCCGCGATAGGGCACGTGGTTGGCGCGCAGATTGTTGCGACGGAGCAGCAGCTCGGTGGCGAGGTGCAGCGCGCCGCCATTGCCACTGCTGGCATAGTCGTACTTGCCGGGCTCGGCGCGGATCCGATCGACCAGTTCCTGCAGCGTCCGGGCTGGGAAGTCCTTGTTCACCGTGATCACCATTGGGATCACGCCGATCAGTGAGACGGGCGTGAAATCCGCCACCGGATCGAAGGGCAGGCGCGGGAAGAGCGGCCGCAGCACCGAATGCGCGACCGTGGTGTAGAGCAGCGTCTGGCCGTCCTTCGGCGCCTTGGCGACGGCATCGGAGCCAACGATCACGCCCGCGCCGGTGCGGTTTTCCACAATCACACGCTGAGGCAGGATCTTGGAGAGTTCATCGGCGAAAAGGCGCGCCGGGATGTCGGTCGGCCCGCCGGCGGCGAAGGGCACGACGAGGCGCACAGGCTGGGTCGGCCAAGCCGGGGCCTGGGCGCGGGCGGCGACAGGGGCAAGGGCCGCGGCAGCGCCGAGGCCCAGCAGATCACGACGGTTCATATGGCAATCTCCCGAAGCGCCGACGCATGAACCAAGCCCTGGCATGCGTCAACCGCTCCGGGGATCGCCCGGTCAGCTCGGGCGGATGCCGGCGCTGCGGATGACCGGCGTCCATTTCGCCATCTCGCTGGCGAGAAAGCGCGCCGCGCTCTCGGGCGTGCTGTCGGTGGTCACGTTCATCAGCATCTGGCCGAGACGTTCCTGCACCGCCGGCAGCGCCAGCGCGCGGTTGAAGGCGGCGTTGATTGCGTTCACCACCGGCATCGGCGTGCCCGAGGGCACCATCGCCATGTGCCAAGTGTAGCATTCGAAATTCGGCACGCCGCCTTCGATGAAGGTGGGCAGGTCGGGCAGATAGGGCATGCGGGTACGGGTGCTGATCGCGATGGCGCGCAACTCGCCACGCTGGATGTAGGGCAAGGCGCCGGAGGCGACGTCGAAGATCATCGGGATGCGACCGGACAGCACTTCCGGCATGGCGGCGGAGGAACCGCGGAAGGCGATGTGATTGACCCGCAGCCCGCCCGCCATGTGCAGGAACAGTTCGGTGCCGAGATGCACCGCGCCGCCATTGCCGGAGGAAGCGTAGTCGTATTTGCCCGGATTGTCGCGCAGCAGCTTGATCAGGTCCGGCAGGTTATGGGCAGGGAAGTCCTTGTTCACCATCAGGATCATCGGGATCTGGCCGATGAAGGCGCAGGGCGTGAAATCCGCCACCGGGTCGAAGGGCAGGTGTTCGAACAGGCCCGGCAGATAGGCGTGGCCAACCGTGGTGTAGAGGATGGTCTGGCCATCCTTCGGTGCCTTGGCGACAGCATCGGTGCCGATCAGCACACCCGATCCGGTGCGGTTCTCGACGATCAGGCGATTGGGCAGGAACTTCGACATCTCATCGGCCAGCAGACGGGCGGGGATGTCGGTCGGGCCGCCGGCGGCGAAGGGGACGACGATGCGCCCCGGCGCGGTCGGCCAGACGGGCGCCTGCTGAGCGTGGGCGACGAAGGGGGCCAGGGCGCCGGCGGCGCCGAGGCCGAGGATGTGGCGACGATTCATCGGTGGGTTTCCTCCCGGTTGCTTGCCGGTATCTGGAAGCCCCGTGCGGCCTACGTCAATGGTCTCAGGCTGGATCGAGACGCCGCCCGCTCGTCGCATCGAAGACGTGCAGTGCGGCCAGGTCGGGGGCGAGGTGCAGCCCCTCCCCCGGCACCCCGCCGGGGATGCGGGCGGTGAGTTCGGTGCCATCGGCGAGGCGACCATGCAGTACGGTTTCCGAGCCGAGCGGTTCGGCGAGATCGACGCTCACGGCCAGGCCATCCGGGCCGCCCGGCAGCAAATGTTCGGGCCGGATGCCGATGGTGACCGGCTGCCCTTCCCCACCCGGCCGCGCGCCATCAGTGAAGCGCCAGACAGCACCGCCGGCGAGCCGGGCGGCATGGCCGCCCTCGGTCAGGGTGGCGGGCAGGAAGTTCATCGCCGGGCTGCCGATGAAGCTGGCCACATAGGTATCGGCGGGGCGCGACCACACTTCCATCGGCGTGCCGATCTGCGCGGCGCGGCCTTCATGCATCACCACCAGCCGGTCGCCGAGGGTCATCGCCTCCACCTGGTCATGGGTGACGAAGAGCGAGGTGACCGAGAGGCGCTTCTGCAGGCGGCGGATCTCGGCGCGCATCTGCACGCGTAGTTTGGCGTCTAGATTGGACAGCGGCTCGTCGAACAGGAACAGCTTGGGGTGGCGCACGATGGCGCGACCCATCGCGACGCGCTGGCGCTGCCCGCCGGAGAGCTGGCGCGGCTTGCGGTCGAGCAACTGGCCGATCGAGAGCAGCGCGGCGGCTTCCTCGACGCGGGCGCGGATCTCGGGTTTCGGCAGGCCGCGGATCTTCAGGCCATAGGCCATGTTCTCGAAGACCGTCATGTGCGGATAGAGCGCGTAGGTCTGGAACACCATGGCGATGTCGCGGTCGGCGGGTTCGAGGGGCGTCACGTCGAGGCCCTCGATCAGCACGCGGCCGCCTGTCGGTATCTCGAGCCCGGCGACGATGCGCAGCAGCGTCGACTTGCCGCAGCCGGAGGCGCCGACGATGACCACCATCTCGCCGTCGCGCACGGCGAGGTCGATGCCGTGCAGCACCTGCGTCACGCCGAAGGATTTGGTCACGCCCTGGATATCGAGGCTCGCCACGCGGCTACTTCTCCGTCTCGGTCAGGCCCTTGATGAACCAGCGCTGCATGAACACCACGACACCGACCGGCGGCAGCAGGGCGAGCACCGCGGTGGCCATGATGACGTTCCATTCGTTCTGCGCGTCGCCATTGCCGATCATCTTGGTCAGGCCGACGATGACGGTCTCCAGCGAGCGGTCGGTGACCATCAGCAGCGGCCAGAGATACTGGTTCCAGCCATAGATGAACAGGATGACGAAGAGCGCGGCGAGGTTCGTCACCGACAGCGGCAGCACCACGTCCTTGAGGAAGCGCAGCGGCCCGGCGCCGTCCATCTTGGCGGCTTCGACATACTCGTCGGGGATGGTGAGGAAGAACTGGCGGAACAGCAGCGTCGCCGTGGCCGAGGCGATCAGCGGCAGGGTCAGCCCCGTCATGGTGTCGATCAGCGACAGGTCGGTCATCACCTGGAAAGTCGGGATGATGCGCACCTCGACCGGCAGCATCAGGGTGATGAAGATCATCCAGAAGAAGATCATCCGCCCGGGGAAGGCGAAGAACACCACGGCGAAGGCCGAGAGGAAGGAGATCGCGATCTTCCCCACCGCGATCAGCAGCGCCATCATCAGGCTGTTGAACAGCATGGTGCTCGCCGGCACCTGGAAGGTGTTGCGGCTGCCGCCGCCACGGAACCAGGCGGTGGCGTAGTTGTGCACGGCCTCGGCCCCCGGCAGCAATGGCACGTCGCCACGGCCGATGGTGTCCACCTCGTGGGTGGAGCCGATCAGCGTGATCCAGATCGGCAGCGCGAAGAGGCACACGCCGAGGATCAGCGCGACATGGGTCAGGATGCGTTCGCGCGTGCGGCGGCGGCGCGAGGCGGCGGCAAGGGCTTCGACGTCCATCGTGGCCGACATCAGTAATGCACCCGGCGCTCGATGAAGCGGAACTGGATAGCGGTCAGCGCAATGACGATGACCATCAGCACCACCGATTGCGCGGCGGATGAGCCGAGATTGAGGTTCTGCACGCCGTCAACATAGACCTTGTAGATCAGCGTCTCGGTGGCATTGCCGGGGCCGCCCTGCGTCAGCGCGTGGATGACGCCGAAGGTGTCAAAGAAGGCGTAGACCAGGTTCACCACCAGCAGGAAGAAGGCGGTGGGCGAGAGCAGCGGGAAGATCACCGTCCAGAAGCGGCGCATCGGCCGGGCGCCGTCGATGGCGGCGGCTTCCAGCACCGAGGTCGGGATGGATTGCAGCCCGGCCAAGAAGAAGATGAAGTTGTAGGACACCTGCTTCCAAGCGGCGGCGAGGATGACCATCGCCATCGCCTGCCCGCCATTGACCCGGTAGTCCCAGGTGATGCCGAGCGCGGTGAAGCCACGCCCGATCAGCCCGATCGAGGGATGGAACAGGAACAGCCACAGCACGGCCGCGAGGGCGGGGGCCACGGCGTAGGGCCAGATCAGCAAGGTCTTGTAGAGCCCCGCCCCGCGGATCTTCTTGTCCGCCTGCACGGCGAGGAACAGCGCGGCACCCAGCGCGAGGCCGGCGACTGCGGCGGAGAAGAACGCCGTGTTCAGGACGGCGCCGAGGTAGCGCTCATCCCGGAACAGGTCCGTGAAATTCTCGAAGGCGACGAATTCGGTACGCAGGCCGAAGGCGTCCTGGCGCAGCGTCGACTGCCAGACCGCCATACCGGCGGGCCAGAAGAAGAACACCAGCGTCACCGCCATCTGTGGCACGAGCAGCAGGTACGGCAGCAGGGCGCCGCGGAAGATGACCTTCTTTCTCATCGGTCGCTCCGCGGCGCCGCGCGATGCATCAACCGCGATTCGCGCGTTCGAAGTTGCGCAGCACCTGGTTGGCGCGCGTCGTCGAATTGACCAGGACCTGCTCGGCGGTCTGCTGGCCCTGGAAGGCGCGCTCCATCTCTTCTTCCATGATGGTGCGAATTTCGACGAAGCCACCGAGGCGGATGCCGCGGCTATTTTCGGTCAGCTGGCCGCCGCCGCGCAGCAGTTGTTCGATGGGCACATCGGCGCCGGGGTTCTCGCGGTAGAAGCCGCGGTCGCGCGCGATGGCGTAGGAGGCGCGGCGCACCGGGACATAGCCGGTGTCCATGTGCCACTGCGCATCGACCTCAGGCTGGCTGATGTAGCGGAAGAACTCCGCGACGCCGCGGTATTCATCCGGCGTGCGGCCACCGCCGGCGGCTGGGCCCTTGGTCATCGCCCAGAAGCTGGCGCCACCGATGATGGAGTTGAGCGGCGCACGCGGCGTGCCTTCGTAGTACGGCAGCATCGCGACGCCCCAGGAGAATTGGGCCTCCCGCTGCACCCGGGCGCGGAAGCCCGAGGAGGTGGTGAGGATAGCGCATTCCCCCTTGGGGAAGGCCGGCTCGCCGACATTGGTGCGGCCGCCGTAGCGGAACAGGCCGGCCTTCTGCCAATCCACCAGGTTCTGCATGTGGCGCAGCATCACCGGGTTGTTGATGCGCATCTCGGTGTCGAGACCGCCGAAGCCGTTGCCTTTGGTGGCCAGCGGGATGTCGTGGATGGCGGAGAAGTTCTCGACATGCGCCCAGGTCGGCCAGGCGGTGCTCATCGGCACGTCCGAGCCGCCGGCCTTGAGCTTCGCCAACACCTCGGCGAGCGCCTGATAGGTGGTGGGGAAGCGATCCGGGTCGAGGCCGGCGCGGCGGAAGGCGTCCTTGTTGTACCAGACGATGGCGGTCGAGCTGTTGAACGGCATCGACATCATCCGCCCGTCCGCCAGGCTGTAATAGCCGCGCACGCCGGGCAGGTAGTCGTTGAAGTCGATCTGCACCCCGGTCTCGGCCAGCAGTTCATGCACCGGTTTGATAGCGCGGCCGGCGGCCATCATGGTGCCGGTGCCGACCTCGAACATCTGCACGATGTGCGGCGCGCTGTTGGCACGGAAGGCGGCGATGGCAGCGACCATGGTCTCGGGGTAGCTGCCGCGATAGGTCGGCACCACCTTGAAGCGCGGTTGGCTGGCGTTGAACGCCGTGACGCGCTGTTCGAGCAGGCCGCCAAGCGGCTGGGCCAGGCCGTGCCAGAATTGGATTTCGACCGGGGCCTGCGCGAGGGCGGGGGCGGCGAGGCCAAGGGTCGCGGCCCCGGCCAGCAGAGTGCGGCGCTGCATCACGGCGTAATCTCCCATTGCGATGTCCAGGGCCAGGTAGCCCTGGCTCGTTTCGGGCAGACTACAGTTATGTTTCAGTTCAATGAAGCGCCTTCCGGTGGATGGCCGACAAGGCGGGCATAGACCTCGGGATCGGTCGCGCCCTCGGTGCCGAACAGCAGCACGCGGCTGTTCTCGTCGAGCCCCAATGCTGCACGCGCGAAGGGTTCGCCCGCCGCCAGCAGGAGCGCAGCAAGGCCGGCCACCGCGCTCTCGCCCGCCACAATCGGCGGCTTGCGCGCGGCCAATGCTTTCATGCAGGCGACGGCGCTGTCATCCGGGACGGCGATGACGGCGAAGGCGCTGCGTTCCAGTTCCTGCCAGGCGAGCAGCGAGGGTTCGCCGCAGGCTAGCCCGGCCATCAAGGTATCGAGATCGCCCTCGATCGTGGTGGGTGCGCCGGCCTCGACGCTGGCAAGCAGGCAGGCGGCCTTCTCCGGCTCGGCGATGATGACGCGCACAGCAGCACCGAATCGCGCGCGCATCTGCGCGGCGACAGCGGCGGCGACGCCACCGACGCCGCCCTGGATGAAGACATGCGTCGGCGCGGTGCCGATCTGCTCGGCCGCTTCGTCGGCCATGACGCGATAGCCCTGCATCACGTCGCGCGGCACCTCTGTGTAGCCGGGATAGGAGGTGTCGGAGACGACGAACCAGCCATTGGCGTCGGCCTGCTTCTGCGCCTCGCGCACGGCGTCATCGTAATTGCCGGGCACGACGCGGATTTCGGCGCCATACTTCGCGATCGCGTCGCGTCGCCCCTGGCTGACATGTTCATGCACGAAGATGACGCAGGCCGCGCCGAACAGCTTCGCGCCCCAGGCGACGGAGCGGCCATGATTGCCGTCGGTCGCGCAGCAGACGGTGAAGACTTTGGTCGCGTCCATGAACGCGCCCTCCATCAGGTCGGCCGCGGTAGCAGCGTTGGCCACGCCGCGCTTGGCGAGTACCGCCTGCAGCAGCCGCATCACCGCATAGGCGCCGCCCAGCGCCTTGAACGAGCCGAGGCCGAAGCGCCCGCCCTCATCCTTGTACTGCACGCTGGCCACGCGCGCGGCGGCGGCGGCGTCCGGCAGGTCGACCAGCGGCGTGACCGCATAGCCGGGCCAGGAGGCGATTTCCGCCTTGGCGCGGCGGAAGCCGCCATCGGGGAGCACAACGACGCCAGGCGTGCCGTGGCGGCGATTGATCATGAAACGGAACGGAAAGGTGGGGATCATGGTAGCGGCATATTGCGCCCGGCCGCGCCCCGCGCCAAACCGGACGGGAGATCGGAGGCACGGCATGAAGATCACCATCCTTGGCGGCGGCGGGTTCCTGGGGCGTAAGTTGGCGGCACGGCTGGCGCAGGACGGCGCATTGGGCGGCAAGCCCATCACCGAACTGACGCTGTTCGACCTGGCGGCGCCGGCACCGCTGGCCACCCCCTTCCCGTTGCGCTGCCTGGGCGGCGATGTCGCCGACCCGGCCGCAGTGGCCGCCGCCATCCCGCCGGGGACGGAGGTGGTGTTCCACCTCGCCGCCGTGGTCAGCGCCGCGGCGGAGGCCGATTACGACCTCGGCATGAAGGTGAACCTGCAGGGCACGCTGGCGGTGCTCGCCGCCTGCCGGGCCCTGGGGACCAAGCCGCGGGTGATCTTCACCTCCTCCGTCGCCTCCTTCGGCGGCGGGCAGGATGCGGTGGTGCCCGATGACGGGCGGCAGGTGCCGACAAATTCCTATGGCGCGCAGAAGGCGATCGGCGAGCTGTTGCTACAGGACGCGTCGCGCAAGGGCTTCCTCGACGCCGTCAGCATCCGGTTGCCGACGGTGATGGTGCGGCCCGGGCGGCCGAACAAGGCGGCGTCGTCCTTCGTCTCGGCGGTGGTGCGCGAACCGCTGCTCGGGCTGTCGACCGATTGCCCGGTGCCGCCGGAATTCGCGGTGTGGATCTGTTCACCGCGCAGCACGATGGAATGGTTCCTCCATGCGGCGACGATGGACACCACGCCGCTCGGCGCCGATCGCGGCATCAACCCGCCCGGGCGCAGCGCGACCATCGCCAAGATGCTGGAAGCGCTGGAGACCGTGGCCGGCAAGGCCGCGCGCGAGAAGGTCGGCTTCGCCTTCGACCGGGAGATCTATGACATCGTCGTCGGCTGGCCGGCCGCCTTCGCCGCGACGCGGGCGCGGCGTTTCGGGTTCGTCGAGCAGGAATCGCTCGAGGAGCTGGTGCAGGCGTTCATCGAGGATGACCTCGCCGCCACCAAAGCCGACCGGGGGTTGTAAAGGAGGTCGAGGGGCGCGGCCCCTCGAGCACCGCGGCACGAAAACGAAGGTTACAGTAGCTTCGTTCGATTTCTGCGAAATCGAAGGGCTGGTGGTCAGGCCTCAGCCACCGCGCCATCGCGTTCGGTCATCAGGCGGCGCATCGCCTCCGGCAGTTCCGCCTTCTTGCCCGTCGCATTGTCGATCACGACGCACAACGCGCGCGCCGAGCACAGCAGCCCGTCGCGCCACATCCCGTATTGATGCACGAACGAGGAACGGCGGAACGAGACCGTTCGCGCCGTCAGCAGCACCTTGTCCTGGAAATGACCAGGGCGAAGGTACTTCACCTCCAGCGTGCCAACCACCGGGCCGGGCGCATCAGGCGCGAAGGTGCCGCCGGCACCCAGCCACCAGGCAATACGCATATCCTCGAACAACGTCAGATAGGCGGCGTGATTCACATGCGCGTAGATGTCGCATTCCGCCCAGCGAATGGTGTGTTCCTGCCACAGGGCCCATGGGCCCTCCACGCCGAAGCGGTCGCGCAGCGCCGCATCCATCACGTCAAAGCCCCGCCTGTTCGATCCGCGCAATCGCACGCGCCATCGCCTGCGCACGCGGCACGAAGCTTTCCACTTCGAGATATTCCTCCGGGCTATGCGCCAGCCCGCCCACCGGCCCGACAGCGCACAAGGTCGGTGCGCCCATCGCCGCGGTGAAGCCGGAATCGGCGCAGCCACCGGTGAACTCGCCCTCCACCTTCAGCCCGCTTTCCGCCGCCGCCGCCTGATAGATGGAGAAGACACGATCGGACGCCGGCGTCGGGTTCAGCGGCAGGAACTCCCCCTTGATGGTCAGGGCGGACTTCGTCCCCGGCACATAAGCCCGCGCCACGATGTCGTGGATCTTGCCCATGACCTCGTCGCGATCGGCCGGCTCGACATAGCGCAGGTCGATCTGGAACTGGCAGCTCGGCGCCGTGGTGTTCACTGACTGTCCGCCCTGGATCAGCCCGACATTCAGCGTCAGGCCGCGCTTGAGGTCGGTCAGCGCATCGATGGCGACGATCTTGTTCGCCGCCTCGCCGATCGCGCTGATGCCGGCTTCAAAATTGCCGCCCGAATGCGCGGCCTTGCCTTCGATATCGACCACGGAGAACACGCCGCCCTTGCGCGCCTTCACCACATTGCCCGAGACACGCCCCGGCTCGCTGTTGAAGACGACGCGGGCATTCTTCGCCTCGGCCTCGATGACGGGACGGCCTTCTGGGCTGCCGATCTCCTCGTCACCGGTAAACAGACCGACCAGCGGGCCCGGCGCGCCGCCGAACTTTGCATAGGCCGCGAGGACGAACATGTTCATCACGATGCCCGCCTTCATGTCGGCGACACCGGGGCCATAGGCGCGGCCATCCTTGATGGTGAAGGGGCGGCGTTCCGGCTCACCCTTCGGGAAGACGGTGTCGCGATGCCCCATCAGCACGATGTTGGCGCGCTGGTTGCCGGTGCCGAGCGCATGCCCGCCATCGACAATGCCGCGGATGCAATCGCCATGCTTCTCGCGCGGCACCACCTCGGTGGCGATACCGTGCGATTCGAGGAAACGCTTCACCTGCGCGCCGGTGCGATCGACGCCCGCCTTGTCGTAGGACCCGCCATCGGTGTTCACCATCTCGGCGAGTTCGGCAAGCATCGCCTCCTTCTGCGATGCCAGCCAGGCGGTGATCTGCGCTTCGGTGCTCATGCGGTGTCTCCTTGTCGGCGGAGATTTGCACCGCAAGGCGCGCTTCGCAAAGGGCCCCGGCCTTTGGCGGGGTGGCTTGGAGGGGCAGCGCCCCTCCAACCTTCTGCCCTACACCGCCGGCCAGCGCTGCGCCCAGGGATAGGCCGCCTCATACTGGCGCGCCAGCGCGATCAGCAGCCAATCCGCGCCGAAGGGACCGACCAACTGCACGCCGATCGGCAGCCCCTCCGGCGAGGGATCGCACGGCACGTTCAGCCCCGGCAGTCCGCCGGCATTGACGATGCCGGTGAAGGCACGGTGGTGCGGCGGACCGAACTTGGTCGCATCCCAGGGCAGCGCGCCGGCGGAGGGCGTGACGATCACGTCCCAGTCGCGGAAGGCGACGGCGAACTGCGCCTGCACCTCGCGGAAGGCATTGAGCGCGTCGATATAGTCGGCGGCCGAGATGGTCTCGGCGCGTTCCATCATCTCCTCGTAGATCGCGCCGATCTTGCCGCGCCATTCGCGCCCGCGCAGCGCCCAGGACAGGCCGGCCGCGCCGATCGACGGCCAATGCTTCTCGAACAAAGAGATATCGACCGGCAGCACACCTTCGGTGACGTGATGGCCGAGGGCGGCGAGCTTGCGCGCCGCCTCCGCGCAGGATTCGGCGACCGGCGCGTCCACCTGCCATTGCGCGATGCGCGGTACGTAGAGAATGCGCAGGCCCTTGGGCGGCGGCGGCTCCTCATGCGGGCCGGGCACCCCGATCGACAGGCGGTCCTCGTCCAGCGGCCCCTGGATGATCGAGAGTGTCAGCGCCAGGTCATCGACCGTGCGCGCCAGCGGCCCGATCACCTCGGCATCGTCGAGGATGATGGGCAGACCGTTGCGCCGCGCCACGCGCCCGGTGGAGGGCTTCAGCCCGACCAGCCCGCAATGGCTGGCCGGCCGGCGGATCGACCCGCCGCCATCGGTGCCGAGCGCGATCGGCCCGAAGCCCGAGGCGACCGAGGCCGCACCGCCGCCCGTGGAGGCACCCGAGGTCAGCGCCGTATTCCACGGGTTGCGCGTGGTGCCGAAGGATTTCGTGTCGACATTGCCGCGGCCGAGGGTGAATTCGGACACGTTGGTCTTGCCGAGAATGACCGCACCACCGGCACGCAGCCGCGCGACCGGCGTCTCGTCGGCCGTGGGCACGTAGTCGAGATACAGCTCGCTGCCCCAGGCGCAGGGCAGCCCGGCGACGGTGATGTTGTCCTTGATCGTCACCGGCACGCCATCGAGCGGGCCGAGTGGCTTGCCGGCGGCGTACCGCGCATCGGCGGCGGCGGCGGCTTCGGTCGCGCCGGCTTCATCGAGGATGGCGAAGGCGTTCAGCGCCGGGTTGGCCGCGGCGATGCGGTCGAGCACGGCGCGCAGCGCGGCACTCGGCGTCAGGGAACCGTCGCGGAAGCGCGCGGCCAGCGCGGTGGCGGGAAGCTGCCAGATGTTATCGGTCATGGGGTCTGTCTCTGTTTCAATGCGCCGGCGTGAAGAAGCGCGCGAGTGTGAACTCGTCCGCGCGCGGGACATAGGCGAGGGTGTTGCGGGTCGCCCAGATATTCACTTGATACAGGATCGGCACCAGGGCCTGGTCGGCCATGGCGCGGTCCTGCGCCTCCTCGAGCAACGCACGTCGGCTGCCGTCATCGACGGTGCCGAGCGCGCGGATGATGATCTCGTCAAGCGCCGGATTGGAATAGCGCCCCCGGTTGGCGACACCGAGGCCGCGGCCCCGATCGGGCGTGGCGAGCAACCCGCGCAGCGGCGAGGAGGCTTCTCCGGTATTGCTACCCCAGCCCAGCAGCATAGCCGAGAAGGCGTGGTTCGGTGGCCCGCCCTGGGAGAGGATGATGTTGAAGGGCATCGCCTCGGCCCGCAGCTCGATGCCCACGCGGGTCAGCATCTGCGCGACGGCCTGGAGGATCTGTTCGTCATTGGGGAAGCGGTCGTTCGGGCCATGGATGGTCAGGCGGAAGCCATTGGGATAACCGGCCTCGCGCAGCAGGCGGCGGGCGCCGTCCGGGTCGAAGGCCGGCGGCGGCAAGTGCGGGCTGGCGCCGAAGAAGCCCTCGGCAAGCAGGCCGCCGGCGGCTATCGCCTGGCCGCTCATCAGCCGCTCGACAATGGCCGGGCGGTTGATGGCCATGGAGATGGCGCGCCGCACGCGGACATCCCGCAGCGGGTTGGCGGGCAGCGGCTGCCCATCGCGCGCCGCGGCCTCCGGCGTCACCTCGCGGAAGGTGTCGAAGCTGATGAACATCACCCGGTTGGAGGTGGTGCGCCACAGCCGCATGTCCTGCCGGCGTTGCAGCGCATCGAGTTGCGAGATCGGCGCGGCCTCGATGCCATCGACGTCCCCGGCGAGCAGGCCGGCGACGCGGGCGCTGTCGTTTGGCACGATGCGTAGCGTCGCGCGTGCCCAGGCCGGTGCACCGCCCCAATAGGCATCGTTGCGTGCCAGCACCACGCGGTCGCCCGGCGTGAAGCTCTCGAAGCGGAAGGGACCGCTGCCGATCATCGCCGCACCCGAGCGGAACTCGGCGGTGCTCGCAGTCTCGAAACGGCGCGGGATAATGGCGATGACGGAGAGGTCGGTGGGCAGCAGCGGCTGCGGACCGCGTGTCTTGATGCGCAGGGTGCGCGCATCCAGCACCTCGACCGAATCAATGCCACGCACGAATTGCGTGAAGGGGCCCGGGCTGTTCGGCACGGCGGGCACACGGCGCAGGCTGGCGGCGACGTCCTCGGCCTCGACCGGTGATCCGTCATGGAACGCAACGCCGCCCCGCAGGCGGAATTCCCATTCCGTATCGGACAGCGCGTGCCAGGATTCGGCGAGGCCCGGCGTCAGTGCCTGGCGTTCATCCTGATGCACCAGCCTGTCGAAGACATGCGCGGCGATCGCGTTGTTCGGCACCAAGTTGTGGAAATGCGGATCGACCGCCGTCGGCGTCGCCGCCAAGGCCAGCGTCAGGGATTGCGCCATCGCCGTCTTCGCGGTGGCGACCAACAGGGCGGCCAGGGGTACTGCCCAATGCAGTCGCAGCCTTGGGGCCAGATGCCTCATCTTCACTCTCACTCGTGTCTCGCAGCCCGAAAATCCGGCAGTGTTGGCGCAGTCAGCATCTTTCATGCCGCAATCATTCGACTAAACGAGTTTCACCATCGATGAGCCTGGAGATCGCGATGCCGCTTCTGTCTTCCCGCCGCGCCCTGCTGGCCGCGACACTCGCTGCACCCGGCATCGCCTCGGCGCAGCCGGCGGGCTTCCCGAACAAGCCGCTGCGCGTCGTGGTGCCCTTCGCGCCCGGCGGCATCACCGACATCCTCGCGCGCGCCGCGGCGGAAGGCCTGGCGGCCAAGCTCGGCCAGCCGGTGGTGGTGGAAAACCGCGCCGGCGCGGGCGGCAATGTCGGCTCGGAAGCGGTCGCAAAATCGGCGCCGGATGGCTACACCATGCTCGCCGTTGGGCCGGCGGTGATGGGCATCGCGAAGCCGCTCTATGGCCGGCTGACGTATGATCCGGATGCCGATTTCGCCTGCCTCGGCATGCTCGGCGGCCAGGCCAATGTCATGCTGGTCAGCCCACGTGCCCTGCCGGAACCGACGCTGCCGGCACTGGTCGCCGCCGCCCGCGCCAAGCCCGGCGAGGTCGCCTTCGCCTCATCCGGCAGCGGTTCGCTCACGCATCTGACGGCGGAGCTCTTCGCCAAGGATGCCGGGCTGCAAATGCTCCACGTCCCCTATCGCGGCAGCCCGCCCGCGATGGCCGATCTGGTCTCCGGCCAGGTGGCGATGCTGTGCGACGCGCTGACCACGGCGCTGCCGCTGCATCAGGGCGGCCAGGTGCGCATCGTCGGCATCGCCGCCGGCACGCGCGCCGCCGAATTACCGGAGGTGCCGACGCTCGTCGAGGCCGGCTACCCCAATCTCGACGTGCCGAACTGGTTCGGCCTATTCGTCCCGGTCGCCACGCCGGCGCCGATCGCGCAGCGCCTGTCCGCCGCGCTGGCCGAGGTGACCGAAGCCGATTCCTATCGCGCGCTGATGCGCGCCCGCAGCGCGACACCGGTGGCGATCGGCGCCGGTGGCATCGATGGATTTCTCGCCCGCGAACGCACGCGCTGGGCCGAAGCGGTGCGCAGCAGCGGCGCGACGGCGGGCTGAATCGCCGCCGCATACCGACAACTGCGGAACAGGTCCCGCGGCGACCCACAGGGTTCACGGGACTGACCGCATCCAGTCATGCAGCCCGCCTAGCGTCCGCCCCGATCAGATCGGGGGATTCCATCATGACGCTTCGCCGCAGGTCCTTGCTCAGCGGCCTCGCCATCGGGGCCACGTTGCCGCGCGTCGCGATCGCCCAGGCCGACACGCGGCCGAGCATCACCATCGCCGTCCAGGTGCTGTCCACCTCCGGCACGCTGGAGCCGATGCGCGAACAGTCGAATGTCGGCTTCCGCATCATGCCCTCCTTCTCCGAGCCGCTGATCGGCATCGACTGGCTGGTGAGCCAGCGCGCAGAACCGATGCTCGCCACCGCCTGGCGCCGGATCGATGCGAAGACGCTGGAGCTGACGCTGCGCGACAACGTCGTGATGCATGACGGCCGCACCATGACGGCCGAGGATGTCGCCTTCACCTTCTCGCGCGAACGCATGTGGACGGGCCTCGCCGCCGACAGCCGCGGGTTGTTCGTCTCGACAACCGCCGGCCAGGGCGGCAAGACGCCGCCGCCGGAAGCTGTCGCCATCTCGCGCGCCCATTTCCCGGGCTTCGAGAAAATGGAAGTGGTCGATGCGCGCACGGTGCGCTTCGTCAATTCGGTGCCGGATGTAACGCTGGAAGGGCGGCTAACGCGCACCTCCGGCGCGATCTTCTCGCGCGCCGCCTTCGATGCGGCGCCATCCTGGCTGGACTGGGCGCGCAAGCCGGTCGGCACCGGGCCGTATCGCATCGTCTCGCACCGGCCGGGCCAAGATTTGGTGCTGGAAGCGCATGATGAATACTGGGGCGGGCGTCCGCCGCTGAAGTCGATCCGCCTGGTCGAAGTGCCGGATGTGGCCGGTCGGGTGAACGGGTTGCTCGCCGGCGACTACGATTTCATTTGCGACCTGCCGCCCGACCAGATCGGCGGCGTCGAGCGCAGCGCGCGCCATGAAGTGGTCGGCGGCCCGATCAACAACATCCGCCTCATCGTCTGGGACAAGACGCATCCGGTGCTGGCGAATCCGCTGGTACGGCGTGCCATGTCGCACAGCATCGACCGGCAGGCGATCGTGGACAGCCTATGGTCCGGCCGCACCGCGGTGCCGCGCGGGCTGCAATGGGATGTCTATGGCGAGATGATGATCCGCGATTGGGAAGCGCCGCGCTTCGATATCGCGGAGGCCCGCCGCCTGCTGCGCGAGGCGAATTACCGGGGCGAGCCGATCCCATATCAGTTGCTGAACAACTATTACACCGGCCAGGTCGCTTCCTCGCAGATCCTGGTCGAGGGCTGGCGCGCCGCCG
This sequence comes from Neoroseomonas lacus, assembly GCF_014644535.1. Taxonomy (GTDB): domain Bacteria; phylum Pseudomonadota; class Alphaproteobacteria; order Acetobacterales; family Acetobacteraceae; genus Neoroseomonas; species Neoroseomonas lacus. The sequence continues at coordinate 62,887 of NZ_BMKW01000014.1, read as the reverse complement.
GGCTCAACGTGCAAATCGAGATGAAGGAGAATTGGGGCCAGATCCTCGGCCGCTTCCCTGGCCGTGGGCTGTGCGACAATTCCAACACCGCGGTGTTCAACGACCCGGTCGCGCCGATGTCGGTCTATGGGCCGGGCGGGCAGACCTGGGCCGCCGGGCAGTGGCAGAACGACGAAGCGCCGCGCCTGCTGGATGCGCTGCAGGTCGAGACCGACCTGGCGAAGCGCCGCGCCACCTTCCAGCGGCTGCTGACGCTGACCGAACGCGAGGACCCCGCCTATACGGTGCTGTTCCAGACGGCGAACTTCACGGGCAAGCGGAAGGATATGCCCTGGCGGGCTTCGCAGTCCTTCGTGATGGAGTTCACCGCGCGTAATTGGGGGGCGTGAAGGTCGGGGGAGAGAACTCCCCCGAACCCCTCCTTTTTCTATCCATTGGAGACTGACGTCGGCGGCCAGTGCCAACAGGAAGAAAAAGGGAGGGAGTTTGGGGGAGGTTCTCCTCCCCCAACCTTCAATCCACCTTGCCAATCCGCTGCACCGCCCGCACCAGCCGCGCGCTGTCCTCGCGAAAGAAGGTCGCGAAAGCATCACCCACGCGAAAATCGATCGGGCTGCCGGCCGCAGCTAGCGCACGCTTCAGCCCCTCATCCTGCACCGCCTCGCGCAGTGACGCGCGCAGCCTGTCCTGCACCGAAGCGGGTGTCGCCACCGGCGCGAAGACGCCGGCCCAAATATAGAACTCAACGTCGCGATAGCCTTTCTCGATGAAAGTCGGCACATCTTCGAAACCCGGCGCGCGCGTGGCACCCCACTGCGCGAGCGCGCGCAGCTTGCCGTCGCGCACCTGCGACAGCGCCGGGCCAGGCCCGGAGGAGAGTGCCTGCACCGTACCGGAGAGCAACGCCGTCATCGCCGGCCCGCCGCCCTGGAACGGCACATGCAGCAGGTCGATGCCGGCGGCGCCGGCGAACATCGCCATGGCGACATGCAGCGTCGAATAGTTGCCGGCCGAGGAATAGGTGATCGCACCGGGGCGACGCTTCGCATCCTCGACGAAGTCTTCAAGCGTGCGCCACGGTGAATCGGCATTCACCACCAGCACCGTGGGGTCGGCGGTGATCAGCGCGATCGGCGCCAACTGGTCCACGGTGTAGGATGGCGCCCGGCCATTGAGGCGGTCCGCCTCCGGCAACATGGCGAGCGAGGAGAGCGCCATCAGCAGCGTATAGCCATCCGGCGTGGCGCGGGCGACGGAGGCATTGCCGATCGCACCGCCCGCACCGCCGCGATTCACCACCGGGACCGGCTGGCGCCAGAGGCGTTCGAGCGCCGAGGAGACCGGCCGCGCCACGATGTCGGCCTGGCCACCAGGCGGGAAGGCCACAACCATCTGCACGGCGCGGGACGGGTACGCGTCCTGGGCGTTGGCGAGGCCGGGCGCCAGGATGACGCCGGCGCCACCGGCCAGCAGCTCGCGTCTTTTCATGTGTTGTTTCCTCCCGGTTGCTTGGTTCGTTCAGGTCACGCGACAGGGTTCTCCAACACGCCGATCCCCGGCACCTCTATGCGAATCCTGTCGCCCGGCTTCAGGAAGCGAGGCGGCGTGAAGCCGATCCCCACGCCCGCCGGCGTGCCGGTCGCGATGATGTCGCCCGGTTCCAGCGTGATCGCCGCGCTGATGGTGGCGATCAGCGTCGGGATGGCGAAGATCAGGTCGTTGATCGGTGCGCGCTGGCGCAATTCGCCATTCACCCAGGTCGAAATGGCGAGTCTCGGCGGCACGCCGGCCGCATCCGCGGTGACGATGGCCGGGCCCATAGGACAGTAGCCGTCGATGCCCTTGCCGAGGATCCATTGGCGATGCTTGTGCTGCAGCGTCCGCGCCGTCACGTCGTTGACGATGGTGTAGCCGAAGACATGGGCATAGGCGTCGGCCTCGCTGATGCCGCGCCCGCCGCGGCCGATGACGACGGCGATCTCGCCCTCGTAGTCCGTGCTGTTGGACGTATCGAGGTAGGACGGGATCGGGTCATGCGGGCCGATCACGCTGGTGGGCGGCTTGGAGAACACCACCGGCGCCTCGGGCACGACTTCCTTGGCGGTGGCGTCGAAGCCACTGGAGGCGAATTCCTTCGCGTGCTCGTGGTAGTTCTTGCCAACGCAGAAGATGTTCTTCGCCGGGCGCGGGATGGGGGCGAGGATAGTGGCGCCCTCGACGACCGGCGCCGTCATCGCGGCGGCACGCGCGGCGGCGAGCGCCGCCTCCCCGCCCGCGATCAGCCCCAGCATTCCCTGCGGCAGCGCGGCGTCCGCCGCGAGCAGGTCGAGCACCTGTCCCGCCTCATCCAGCGCGCCGAGGCGCGTGCCCTTGGCGTCCTTGAATGTGACCAGCCGCATGCGAACCCTCCCTTACCGCTTGCGCACGAATTCGGTGCGCAGGACCAAACCCTTGATCGCCTCGTAGCGGCAGTCGATCTCCTCGTCACTGTCGGTCAGGCGGATCGAGCGGATCACGGTGCCCTGCTTCAGCGTCTGGCCGGCGCCCTTCACCTTCAGGTCCTTGATGACGGTGACGGAATCGCCGTCGGCCAGTTCATTGCCGGCCGAATCGCGCACCACCCGCTTGCCGGCTTCGGCGGCAGCGGCGGCGACCTCGGCGGCCGGGCGCCATTCGCCGGTCGTTTCGTCATAGACGTAGTCGTCGCTGTCCTCGGCCATCTCAGCCTCCCTTGGCGAGGCGGCCGGTCTCGGCCGGGTTGGCCAGCGGCAACGTCGCCGCCATCTCAAGCGCCCGCGCGCCGCGAAAGGCAAGGTCGTCGCGATACAGTGCCGCCACCACCTGCACGGCGCGTGGCATGCCCTCCCCGTCGAGTGCCACCGGCACGCTGATCGCCGGCTGGCGCGTCAGGTTGAAGGCGAAGGTCCAGGGTGCCCAGTCGCGCCACAGCGCCTCGGCCGGCTTCAGCGTCGGCTGGTCGGCGGCGAAGGCGGCGGTCGGCGTGCAGGCGGTCAGCACCAGGTCGTAGCGCTGGTGGAAGCGCGCCATGGCGTGCGCGGCCTCGAGCCGCATCGCCTCGGCGGCGAGGTAGTCCACCGCGGACATCTCGCCGTTCTTCCGCGCGACTTCGAGGATGCCGGCATCGAGCAATTCATGTTTCTCGAGCGGGATGGTGGCGAGCACGCGCGACAGCGCCACGCCCCAGACCCGTCCGAAGATGGCGCGGGTGTCGGGCAGGCCGGGGTCGGCTTCCTCGACCAGCGCGCCCTGCTCGGCAAGCATCTGCGCAGCACCCGTCAGCACGGCGTCGCCATCGGCATCGAGCGGCGGCTCGAAGCCCATCCGTCGCACCACGGCGACGCGCAGGCCGGCGACGCCGTCCTCGATGCCATGGCGCCAGTCGCGCGGTTCATCGGGCAGGCAATAGGGGTCGCGCAGATCGAAGCGCGCCATGGCCGAGAACATCAGCGCCGCGTCGCGCACCGTCCGGGTCATCGGCCCGGCCGCGGCGACATGGCCGAAGGCGCCGAGCGGCCATTGCGGGATGCGACCGAAGGTGGGCTTCACGCCAACCAGCCCGCAATAGGCCGCCGGGATGCGAATCGATCCCCCCGCATCGGTGCCGATATGCAATGGCCCGAAACAGGCCGCCCCCGCCGCTCCGGCGCCGGAGGAGGACCCACCCGGCGTGCGCTGCGGGTTCCACGGATTGCGCGTGATGCCGTGCAGCGGGCAGTCGCCCGGGGACTTCCAGCCGAATTCCGTGGTGGTGGTCTTACCAAGGATGACCGCGCCGGCCTCCTTCAGCCCCATCACGGCCGGGGCGTCCTCGGTGGCGACGGTGGTGTCGGTGGTGCGGCTGCCGCGCCGGGTCGGGAAGCCGGCCAGGTTCAGCAGGTCCTTCACCGTGGCAGGCACGCCGTCGAGCGGGCCGATCGGGCGGCCGGCGGCCCAGCGCGCCTCGCTCTCGCCGGCGGCGCGCAGCGCATGCGGGTTCATCGCCGCGAAGGCGTTGACCCAGGGGTTGTAGCGGGCGACGCGCTCCATCACGGCCTTCAGCGCCTCGACCGGCGACAGCGCGCGGCGTGCGTAGAGGCCGAGCAGCGTCTCGGCGGACATCAGGGCGGGATCGGTCTCAGACATGGGGCCACCATGTCCTCCCGACCCGCACTGTTCAAGTCAGGCGGCGTTCAGTACGCGCCCGGCGCGGCAGCTCATCAGCGGCTGGATATGCTGGCCGAATTTGTCGAGGCCGAGCAGGAAATCGTCGAAGGTCAGCATGATGCCCTTCACGCCGGGCATCGATGCCACCTCGTCCAGCATCTTCGCTACATGCGCATAGGAGCCGACCAGCGTGCCCATGTTGAAGTTGATCGGCGAGGGCGAGCGCAGCACCGCCGCAGCCATCGATGTGTCCGCCGCCGTGGTGTCCTCGGCCGCCTTGCCGAGCAGATGGGCCAGCGCCTCCTTGTCGGCGCCCTGGTTGTAGAGGTCCCACTTGGCCATCGCCGCCGCGTCGGTCTCCTCGGCGATGACCATGTAGAGCATGTAGGCGCCGACATCGCGGCCGGTCTTCTTACCTGCTTCCAGCACGCGGGCGGGTACCGACGCGGCGCGGGTCGGTTCGTTCACCCCCTCGCCGAGGCAGAAATTGTAGTCGCAAAGTTCGGCGGCGAATTCCATGCCGCGGTCGGATTGACCGGCGGCGACCACCTTGATCGGCTTCTTCGGCCGTGGGCTCAGGACGCAATCGTCCATCTGGAAGAACTCGCCCTTGCGGTTCGACAGGCCGGTCTCCCACAGATCGCGCAGGATGCGCACATATTCCGTGCTGTAGTCGTAGCGCTTGCCGAAATGCTGGTCACCCGGCCACAGCCCCATCTGGCTGTATTCGATCTTGTGCCAGCCCGAGACGATGTTGACGCCGAACCGCCCGCCCGAAACGTCGTCGATCGTGCTGGTCATGCGCGCCACCATCGCCGGCGGCAGCGTCAGCACCGCTGTCGAGGCGAACAGCTTGATGCGGGTGGTCACCGCCGCCAGCGAGGCCATCAGGGTGAAGGATTCGAGTCCATGGTCCCAGAACTCGGTCTTGCCGCCGAAACCATGCAGCTTGATCATCGAAAGCGCGAAGTCGAAGCCATAGCCTTCGGCCTTCTGCACCACCGCCTTGTTGAGCTCGAAGCTCGGCATGTATTGCGGCGAGGTGGCCGAGAGCAGCCAGCCATTGTTGTTGATCGGAATGAAGACGCCGATGTCCATGGTTCGCTCCGCTGCGGGTTGGCCTGGCAAAGGCCGCCGGTTGACCCCGGCCGCACCGCAAGTACCGTGCCATCCTTGGATGGGCGGAGATGAGCGATGAACGACAGCACGGCGAAGCCTTGGGACTGGAGCGAGCCGGAATGGCGGCGCATCGTCGGGCGCGCGCGCGCCGGACGGTCCCTGGCCCCCGCGTCCTGGCCGGGTGGGGCGCGCTGCGCCGTCGCCCTGTCCTTCGATGCGGACCATGAGACGATCCCGCTGCGCGATTCCGACGAAAGCCCGATGCGCATCAGCCAGGGCCAGTACGGCGCGCGCCAGGGCGTGAAGCGCATCCGCGCGCTGCTCGACCGTCATGGCGTGCGGGCGTCCTTCTTCTACCCGGCCGTCTCCGCGCTGCTGCATCCGGAGGAAGTGCGCGCCGTCGCCGATGAAGGCCACGAGATCGGCATCCATTCCTGGATCCATGAGGCCAACACGCAGCTGCCGCCGGGCGTCGAGCGCGAGCTGACCTTCCGCGCCACCGACACGCTCGAGAAGATCAGCGGCCGCCGCCCGGTCGGCATCCGCACCGCCTCGTGGGATTTCTCCGTCGATACGATGGACATCATCCGCGAGCTTGGCCTGCTGTATGATTCCTCGCTGATGGCCGATGACGACCCCTATGAACTGGAGGTCCAGGGCGAGGCGACCGGCATCGTCGAATTGCCGCCCGAATGGATCCGCGACGATGCGGTCTATTTCAACATGCTGCGCTTCTCCGGGCTGCGGCCCTATACGCCGCCCTCCGCGGTGGAGGAGATCTTTCGCGCCGAATTCGAGGGTGCGGTCGCCGAGGGCGGGCTGTTCCTGTTGACGATGCACCCGCATGTCATCGGCCATCGTAGCCGCATCGCGCTGCTGGATCGGCTGGTCGCCTATATGAAGGGCACGCCGGGCGTCTGGTTCGGCACGCATGAAGAGGTGGCGCGTTGGTGCGCGACACAGGCCGGCATGCCGGCCACGGCCTGAACCGCCCTTACGGCCGCGCTGGTGCTACTGCGCCAGCGCGGCGCTCCACGGGCTCATCACGTCGGAGATGCCCTCGCGCGTGCCGTCGGCGGTGATGCGGATCAGGTTCGGGCAGGCGAAGTTCACCGGCAGCACGGCGTGTTCCACCTCCGTCACCTCGTCATCTGCGGCGAGTGCCGCGAGCGTCTCGGCGCCGAGGCGGATGTCGGCGGTCACCCCCTCCGGGCCCGAGACGTCGAGGCGCGGGTGATGTGCCGCCTGGTTCGGCGTCATGCCGAAATCGGCGACGTAGGAGAGCGTCTGGAACACCGAGGCCATGATGCGCCGCCCGCCGGAGGCGCCGAGCGCGATGGAGGGCGCATCACCCTCGGCGGCGATAACGGGGCACATGTTGGTCAGCGGCCGCTTGCCGGGGGCGATGGCGTTCTTCGCCTCGGGGCGCGGGTCGAACCACATGACGCCGTTGTTCATCAGCACGCCCGAGCGCGGCAGCACGACGCGGCTGCCCATCGACGACAGCAGCGTCGTGGTCATCGCGACCATCATCCCGTCCTTGTCGCAGACGGTCAGGTGGGTGGTGCAGGATTCGGCGGCCTTCGGTTCGGCATCGCCGAGGCCGGCGAGGCGTTCGGCATAGGCGTCGCGCAGCACGTGGGCGAGTTGCGCATACCAGGCGGCGGATGGCGCGGCGCCCGAGAAATCCGCGCCGCGCATGCCTTCCAGCACGCGCATCAACGTCGGCGCCGCCGTCAGACCATTGGCCAGGAACAGGCGTTTGCCGCGCCAGGATGCCTCCAGCGCCGGCTTCACGATCGCCTTGCAGCCGGCCAGGTCGGCGGCGTTGATCGGCGAGCCCATGTCACGGAAATCGGCCAGCAGCTCGCTGGCGACGCCACCCTCATAGAAGTCACGCAGGCCGGCGGAGGCGAGGCCTTCCAGCGTCTCGGCCAGCTTGCCCTGACGGAAGAAGCCCGGGCTGCCCTGGTAGGGGGCAACCGGCGGCAGGCCGTTCGGCAAGTAGATGCGCGCGGATTCCGCGTACATCCGCAATACCGCGGCGCTGTTGGCGACCTTGAGTGTCGTAAACCAATCCTGCGCGAGGCCACGCCTGGCCAGGGCGATCGCCGGTTCCATCACCACCGAGAGCGGCAGCTTGCCGTGGCGCGCATGCAACTCGGCATAGCCCGCCACCGAGGACGGGATGGCGAAGGAGAGCGGGCCATGGACGTTGCGGTCCTCGAAGACCTCGGGCCAGGTGAAGAGGTCGTTCTTCATCTTCCCCGTCATCGGGAAGGCGGCGGGGTCGAGCGCGTGGGGCGAGACCGGGCCGAAGTCGAAGGTCTGCGGTGCGAGGCCGGGGCCGGCGACCTGCGTGAAACCGATGCCACCCAGCCCGGAGTTCCACGGCTCGACGACGGCGAGGGCGAAGGCGGTGCCGACCGCGGCATCGGCCGCCGTGCCGCCGGCTTCGAGAAGGGCGATGCCGGCCTCGGCGGCGTCGCGCGCCTGGGAGGCGACCATGCCGCGCTTGCCGGTAGCGCCGGGCTTGGTCACCTGCCAGTGCTGGCTGACATGCGGGGGTGGGGTCCAGGCCATGGTGGCGTCCTCGTTTATCGGCGTTCGGGCGGCAGCCTCGCGCCGGCCGCGGCGGGGGGCAAGCCCTGGCCGATTTGACGCCGCCCGATACGGGCATCGATCCTGCATGGGCAATATCGCAGGGACAGGCTGGAGGTGAGACATGGAGCCCGCAGTGCTGTCGGCCGTTTCGGCCCTGGCGGGGTCGGCGATCGGCGCCTTCGCATCGCTCGCCACCGCCTGGGTCAGCCAGCGCGGCACGCATCGGCAGCAGCGCCAGACCGCCGAAATCGTGAAGCGCGAAGCGCTCTACGTCGAGTTCATGCAGGAAGCGGCGCGGCTGCTGCTGGATTCGCTGGAGCATGAAGGGGCGCCGGCCGAGAGCTTCGCGGGGCTCTATGCGCTGATGGGCCGCATCCGGCTGTTCGCCACGCCGGCGGTGACGGAGCAGGCCGAGGGAGTCCTGGAGCACATCATCCAGACCTATGCCGCGCCGAACAGGACCTTCGCCGAGATCGCCGCGGAGGCGGGGCGGATCCACAATGATCCGCTCAGGGGATTCAGCGAGGCCTGCCGCGACGAGCTGGCGTGGGTGGGGCGCGGCTGATTTCGCAACCTCGGAAAACGCAGTAGACAGTTCGGCTGGAAATTCGCCCCACTTGGGGTTGACGTCTGACCGGTGGGAGAGAGTGACGATGGCAGCGAGCAACGGCCTTCAGGTAGCGCCTGCACTTCGTGCCTTCATGGAAACCGAGGCCCTGCCCGGCACCGGGGTGGATGCGGCGCGGTTCTGGAGCGGGATGGAGACCGTCCTGCGCGAACTCGCGCCCGCCAACGCCGTGCTGCTGCGCAAGCGTGACGAGCTGCAGGCCAAGATCGACACCTGGCACCGCGCGCATCCGGCGCAGCCGATCGACCTGCGTGCCTACGCCGCCTTCCTGGAAGGGATCGGCTATCTGGCGCCCGAACCGGCCGAGGTCGCGGTCGGCACCGCCGATGTGGATGCCGAGATCGCCTCGATGGCCGGGCCGCAGCTCGTCGTGCCGGTCTCCAATGCCCGCTATGCGTTGAATGCGGCGAATGCACGCTGGGGCAGCCTCTATGATGCGTTGTACGGCACCGACGCCATCCCGCAGGACGGGCCGAAGGCGAAGGGGTATGACCCGGCGCGCGGGGCAAAGGTGATCGCCAGGGCGCGCGCGGTGCTCGACCAGGCGGCGCCGCTCGCCGCGGGCAGCCATGCGGATGCGACGGGCTACCGGCTCGAGGCCGGGGCGCTGGCGGTGACGCTGAAGGACGGGACGACGACCGGGCTGGCGGAGCCCGCGAAATGCGTGGGCTTCCTGGGGGACGCGGCGTCACCGACCGCGCTGCTGTTCGTCAATAACGGGTTGCATATCGAGGTGGTGTTCGACCGCACGCATCCGATCGGCAAGACTGATGCCGCGGGCATCGCCGATGTGGTGATGGAAGCGGCGCTGACGACGATCCAGGATTGCGAGGATTCCGTCGCCGCCGTCGATGCCGAGGACAAGGTCGAGGTCTATCGGAACTGGCTCGGCCTGATGAAGGGCGACCTGACGGCCGAGTTCGAGAAGGGCGGCCAGACCATGGTGCGCCGGCTGAACGCCGACCGCGTGTTCACCAAGCCCGGCGGCGGGACGCTGACGCTGCATGGCCGCTCGGTGATGCTGGTGCGCAATGTCGGTCACCACATGATGACCGACGCCGTCACGCTCGATGGCGCGGAGGTGCCCGAGACCATCATCGACGCGCTGTGCACCGTGGCGATCGCGATGCACGACATCCAGGGCAAGCGGATGAATTCGCGCGCCGGGTCGGTCTATATCGTGAAGCCGAAGATGCACGGACCGGAGGAAGTGGCCTGGGCGAACACGCTGTTCGGCCGCGTCGAGGAAGCGCTCGGCCTGAAGCCCGCCACGGTGAAGATGGGCATCATGGACGAGGAGCGGCGCACCACCGTGAACCTCAAGGCCTGCATCGCCGCCGCCAAGGATCGGGTGGTGTTCATCAACACCGGGTTCCTCGACCGCACCGGGGACGAGATCCATACCTCGATGGAGGCCGGCCCGGTCGTGCGCAAGAACGACATGAAGGCGCTGCCCTGGATCAAGGCCTATGAGGACTGGAACGTCGATACCGGGCTGATCTGCGGGCTGCGCGGGCGTGCGCAGATCGGCAAGGGCATGTGGGCGATGCCGGACATGATGGCGGCGATGCTGGAGCAGAAGGTCGGGCATCCGAAGGCCGGCGCGAATACCGCCTGGGTGCCCTCCCCCACCGCGGCGACGCTGCATGCGCTGCATTACCACGAGGTGGATGTGGCGGCGCGGCAGGAGGAACTGTTCGAGGGCGGGCGCCGGGCCAAGCTCGACGACATCCTGACCATTCCGCTGGCGCGCGACACCAATTGGTCGCCGGCCGATGTGCAGGCGGAACTCGACAACAATGCGCAGGGCATCCTCGGTTATGTCGTGCGCTGGGTGGACCAGGGGGTGGGCTGTTCCAAGGTGCCGGACATCAACGATGTCGGGCTAATGGAAGACCGCGCGACGCTGCGGATTTCGTCGCAGCACATCGCCAATTGGCTGCGGCATGAGGTGGTGACCTCGCAGCAGGTGATGGACACGATGCAGCGCATGGCCGCCGTGGTGGACCGGCAGAATGAAGGCGATGCCGCCTATACGCCGATGGCGCCGGGCTTCGACGGGCCGGCCTTCAAGGCGGCGTGCGACCTGGTGTTCGAAGGGGCGAAGCAGCCCAACGGGTATACCGAATTCGTGCTGACGAAGCGGCGGCGGGAAGCCAAGGCGGCGGGATGAATTCCACGCCGGCGACAGGAGCGCAGACTTGCCGGTTCTGGATATCGAAGGTGCATGGCAGTAGGGACGGCGGTGGTTCATAATCCGATTCAATCCGGAAACGGACTGCCGGAAAAGAGGTCGCGCGCCATGCCCATTGCCCCATCATCCGAAGCCGCGGCGCGGCTGTCCCGTCGCCTCGCCTTGGCCCTGCCGGCCGCGGCGGTCGCGGCGCCCGCGCTGGCGCAGGGCGCTGCCCTGAGCGACGCCGAAGCCGCGCGCATCGCCGCCGAGGCCTATGTCTTCGGCTACCCGCTGGTCACCATGGAGATGACGCGGCGCGTCTCGACCAATGTACCGGATGCCACGGCGCAGGTGGGCCGCGCGCCGATGGGGCAGTTCCACATGTCGCGCTCCTATCCGACGGCCGCCTTCCGCGACGTGACGGCGCCCAATGCGGATACGCTGTACTGCACGGCCTGGCTCGATCTCGGCGCCGAGCCGTGGGTGGTGTCCTGGCCGGCCATGCCCGACCGCTACTATCTGATGCCGATGCTGGACGGCTGGACGAATGTGATCGCGGCGGCCGGGTCGCGCACCACCGGCAATCAAGCTCAGACCTATGTGATCGCGGGCCCGACGTTCCGCGGCGCGACGCCGCCGGGCATTCCGGTGATCCGCTCGCCGACCGACCTGCTGTGGATCCTCGGCCGCGTCTATTGCACCGGCACGCCGGAGGATTACGCGGCGGTGCACGCCATTCAGAACCGCATGACGCTGCAGCCACTGTCGAGCTATGGACAGGCCTGGACGCCACCAGCCGGCCGCGTCGATCCGGCGATCGACATGCGCACCGGCGTCCGCGCGCAGGTGGATCGGCTGAACGGCGTCGACTACTTCCGGATGCTCTCGGCGCTGATGGCGGCGAACCCGCCCGCCGCGGCGGATGCATCCTTCGTCGCGCGGATGGCGCGGCTCGGGCTGGTGCCGGGACGGCCCTTCGACGCGACGCGGGCGCCACAGGCGGTGCGTCGCGCCATCGACGGCGCGCCGCGTGTCGGCCAAGCCGCCGTCGCCGGGCGGATTCGCTCCAGCGAGACCCGCGCGCGGCAGACCAACAACTGGTTCGTCATCACCCAGACGGGGACCTATGGGACGGACTACCTGAACCGTGCCTACGTCACCGCGGTCGGGCTCGGTGCCAACCATCCGCAGGACGCCGTCTACCCTTTCACCGAGGTGGATTCGAGCGGCCAAAAGCTGAGCGGTGCCAATCGCTACAGGCTACGCTTCCCGGCGGGGCAGCGGCCGCCGGCTCGGGGCTTCTGGTCGTTGACGATGTATGATTCGAATTTCTTCTTCGTCGACAACCCGCTCAACCGCTACACGCTGAGCTCGCGCAACGCGCTGACATCCAATGCCGATGGCACCACCGACCTGCTGATCCAGGCCGATGCCCCCGGGTCGGATCGCCAGGCCAACTGGCTGCCGGCGCCGCGCGACGGCTTCGTGCTGATGTTCCGCCTGTATTGGCCGATGTCGGCGCCGGCATTCTCGGTGCTCGACGGCAGCTGGTACCCGCCACAGGTGACGCGCGCCTGACCCGGCCGGCCAAGCGCCGGGCTATCCGGCCCCGGCCCCTTCGGCGTCCCGCCGCGGGGCCAGGGCGCTCGGGCATGATGCGTGATCAGGTCTGCGCCACCGTGCCATAGGCCTCCGCATAGGCCTCGACGAGCGCCTCATCCAGCGCCCTACCCGGCTGATACGCGTTGAGGTCCGCCCCGCGCTTTACCCCGGCCATCAGCCGCGGGCAGGGTTCGGGCTCACCCAGCACCATGCGCACGGGCATCCGCTCGGCGTAGATGGGCAGGGCGTAGTCCTCCTCCTCCTCGCCGATGCCATCGATGCGGATCTTGGCCGAGGCAGTCTCGATTTCCATCGACACCACCGACGTCGCCTTGAACTCCTGCGCGTTGATCTCGCGCAGCCCGGCGGTGCGGTTGGGGTAGAAGCGGTCGACCATCATCGTCAACGCCTGGCGCTTGTGGTCCGGGTCGGTCACCAGCCGCGCCCGGCCGAAACACATGGCCGCGCGGTAGTCGACCGAATGGTGAAAGCCGCTGCGCGCCATCACCAGCGCATCGAGATGCGCCACCGTCAGGCAGGCCGGCTGGCCGTCCGAGAGGTTGCGCAGCATCCGGCTGGCGCTGCTGCCGTGCCAGTACAGATGCGTCCCCTCCCGCCAGAACAGCGTCGGCGTGCAGTAGGGCTGGCCGTCGATGACGTAGGAGACGTGGCACATCATCGAGGCGTCGAGGATGCGATGCACCGTGGCGTGGTCATAGGCGCCGCGGCGATGGACGCGCTTGACCTTGTTGCGGGCCTCGATCGGGTAGCTGGGCATGGCGGTGTCGGGCATCGGCTTGTCCTGGTTTGACAGGCAGTGTGATGCGCCATGAGATTGGTTGGTACGAGGGCCAATTCGGAGCGTCTCATGCCGACCATTCGCGAAAGCCATGTCGCCGTGCTGGATGTGCCACTGCGGCTGGACGACAGCGCCGGCAGCCAATCCTCGCGGGTCCATGCCGGGCTGCGGGCGGCGATATTGGATGGGCGGCTGGCGGCGGGGCTGCGGCTGCCGTCGAGTCGGGCGCTGGCCGAACAACTCGGCGTGCGGCGCAATGCGGTGGTCGTCGCCTATGAATTGCTGCTGAGCGACGGGCTGGCGGAGGCGCGGGTCGGCGACGGGACTTATGTCGCGGCGCAGGTGCCGCGCGGGCCGGCGGCGCCCGATCCGGTGGCGTTGCCGGAGGCGCCGCCGGGCCGCGCGCCTTTCGCGGTGGGCTGCACGACGGTGGACCCGATCCTACTGCGCCGGCTGGGCCGAGCGTTGCGCGACCGGGTGGTGCGGGCCGACCCAGCCGATCTCGGCTATGGCGACCCGCGCGGGCACCCGGCACTGCGCCAGGCGATTGCCGAACACCTTGCTGCGACGCGGGGAATGGCCTGCGACGCGAGCCGCATCGTCATCACCAGCGGCACGCAGCAGGGGCTGCGGCTGTGTGCCGAGGTGCTGTTGCGGCCGGGCGATGCGGTGTGGATGGAGGACCCCGGCTACCCCACCGCGCGGCGCACGCTCGAGGCGCTCGGCGCGCGGCTGGTGCCGGTGCCGGTGGATGCGGCGGGGATCGATGTGGCCGCCGGGCGCGCGCGGGAGGATGCCGCGCGCCTCGCCTATGTGACGCCGTCGCACCAATACCCGACCGGGGTGACGATGAGCATGGCGCGGCGGTTGGCCCTGCTCGACTGGGCGCGACAGGCGGATGCCTGGGTGATGGAGGATGATTACGACAGCGAATTCCGCTTCACCGGCGCGCCGCTGACGGCCCTGGCGGGGATCGATGGTGGGGGGCGGGTGATCTATCTCGGGACCTTTTCCAAGACGCTGTTCCCGGGGCTGCGCATCGGCTTCGTGGTGGTGCCGGCGGCGCTGATGGCGCGCGTGGTGGCGGCGCGGGCGGTGTCGGACCGGTTTCCCTCGCCGCTGATGGGCGGTGCCTTGGCGGAGGTGATGGCGAGCGGGGAGTTCGCCGCGCATCTGCGGCGGATGCGCACGCAGTATCGCGCGGTGCGGGACATGGTGGCCGGGACGCTGGCGCGGGCCTCGGGCGGGCGCTTGGGGATCGCGCTGCCGGACCATGGGCTGCATCTGCTGGCGACGCTGCCGGCGGGGCTGCCGGATGGGACGGCGCGGGAAATCCAGGAGGAAGCGCGGGTGGAAGGGTGGCTGTTGTCGGAAATGCGGCTGGTGCCGGGCGAGGTGGATGGGTTCGTGGTGGGATATTCCGGGCATGAGGCCGAGGCGTTGCGGCAGGCGGCGGTGCGGCTGGGGATGGCGGTGCGGCGACGGGTGGGGTGAACGCGTCTGGGGAGGGCGGCGCCCTTCCCGGCTTGCCATGCGCGCCCGAACCGGCTTCAAGGCGCGCCCCCCTGCCCCGGACATCCCCCGCCATGCGCCCCGCCATCGGTATCGATTTCGGCACGACGAATTCCGTGGTCGCCATCGTCGGCGAGGATGGGTCGGTGCGCACGCTGCGCCACGATACCGGCGATGTGTTCCGCTCCGTGCTGTGCTTCTGGGCCGGGGCCGATGGGCGGCCGAGCCATGCGGCGGGGCCGGCGGCGATCGAGGCCTATCTCGAGGAGCCTCTGGAGAGCCGGCTGATCATGTCGATGAAATCATACCTAGCGCAGCGCAGCTTCACCGAGACGCGGATCTTCGGCCGCGCCTGGGGGCTGGAGGGGCTGATCGCGGTGTTCCTGCGCGAATTGCTCGGCCCCTTCGCGGATGAGTTGGCGGAAGCGCGGGTGACAGTGGGGCGGCCGGTGCGTTTCGTCGGCGAGCGAGCGGATGACGATCTCGGCGAGCAGCGGCTGCGCGCGGCCTTTGCCGAGGCGGGGCTGGCGCGGGTCGGGGTGGGGTTGGAACCGGCGGCGGCTGGGCATCGCTTCGCGCAGGACCTCGACCATCCGGCGACAGTGCTGGTGGCGGATTTCGGGGGCGGCACCTCGGATTTCTCGCTGCTGCGCTTCGAGCCCGGGCCGCCACGGCGGGTGACGGCGCTGGGGCATTCGGGCGTGGGGATTGCCGGCGATGCCTTCGACTACCGGATCATCGACCATGTCGTCTCGCCGCTGCTGGGCAAGGGGACGAGTTATTCCATCATGGGGGGCGAGCCGCTGCCGGTGCCGCCGGCCTGGTTCGCGAGTTTCGCGCGGTGGAACCAGCTCTCGATGATGCGCGCGCCGCGCACGCTGCGCGACATCGCGACCGTCGCGCGTACCGCCGAGCATCCGGAGCGGTTGCAGCAGTTGATCCGACTGATCGAGGATGATGCGGGGTATGCGCTGTATCGCGCGGTCTCGGGGGTAAAGGCGGCGCTGTCGGGCAGTGAGGTGGCGATGCTCGACTTTGCGCATGGCGATTTCGCGCTGCGCACGCCGATCGCGCGTGGCGATTTCGAAGGCTGGATCGAGCCGGAACTGACGCGCATCGCGACGGCGGTGGATGCCGCGCTGGTGGATGCGCGGCTGGGGCCCGACGCGGTGGACCGGGTGTTCCTGACCGGCGGCACCTCCCTCGTGCCGGCAGTGCGGCGGTTGTTCGAGGAGCGGTTCGGCGCCGAGTGCGTCATCGCGGGGGGCGAGTTCGTCTCGGTCGCTGAGGGACTGGCGCTGATGGCGCGGGAGGAGGCGGCGCTCCCGGCCTGATGCGCGCATCGGGCCGGGAGGATCGCGCGGTTAGCCGGCCGTGCCGGAGACGGCGGCGCCGACCGCGGCCAGCGCCGCATCGCGGCGCGCACCCTCGCGCGCGCCGTCCGTCAGGAAGGCCGTCACTACGAGCGGCGGGCGGTCGCCGGGTGGCCACATGACGCCGATGACGTTGCTGGTGTTGCGGGCGCCAGTGCCGGTGCGGTCGCCGACCTGCCAGCCGGGCGGCAGGCCCGCGCGCAGACGGGAATCGCCGGTCCGGTTGCCGCGCAGCCAGGCGACGAACTGAGTGCGGCTGGCGGCGGACAGGACATCGCCGAGGGCGAGGTGCCGTAGCGTCGCCGCCATGGCGGCAGGCGTCGTCGTGTCGCGCGTGTCGCCGGGTGTCGCCTCGTTCAGCGTGGGTTCGGTGCGGTCGAGACGCGTGACCGGGTCGCCGATGCCGCGCAGCCAGGCGGTCAGGCCGCTGGGCCCGCCGAGCGTAGCCAGCAGCAGGTTCGCCGCCGCGTTGTCGCTGATGGTCATGGTGGCGGCGCAGAGTTCCGTGATCGTCATGCCCGGCCCGTCCAGCCTGGTCTCGGTGACCGGCGACCAGGCGAGGAGGTCGGCGCGCGTGATGCGGATGCGCCGGTCCGGGCGCTCGCTGCCGGCATCGATGCGGGCGAGCACCGCGGCGGTCAGCGGTGCCTTGAAGGTGCTGCACATCGGGAAACGCTCGGTCGGGCGGTGGCCGAGCTGTCGCCCCGTGGCGGTGTCGAGCACGGCGACGCCGAGGCGGCCACCGTATGCCGCCTCGATGCGCGCGAGTTGCGCCGTGAGCGCCTCCTCGGCGGTGGCGCGGCGCGCCATGCCCGTGGCAAAGCTTGCCGCCGCGCCCATCAACCAGTCTCGCCTGTCGATCATGTCATCCCCGCCTGGTGTTGCTGGCGGGCGCAGCTTTGGCTGGGGATGGGCCGTGCCCCAAACTATCAATTCTTGCCAATGACCCTAGAATTTCTAATCATGAGCCATGACCTTGCCGCCGCTGCCGCTCAACGCCCTGCGTGCCTTCGAGGCGGCCGCCCGCCATCTCAGTTTCACCCGCGCCGGGCTGGAACTGCGGGTGACGCAGGCGGCGGTGAGCCATCAGGTGAAGGCGCTCGAAGAAATTTTGGGGGTCAGGCTGTTCCGGCGGCTGCCGCGCGGCCTGGCGCTGACCGAGGAAGGCGAGGCGCTGCTGCCGGTGCTGAGCGACGCCTTCCGCAGCATCGGCGCCACGTTGCAGCGGTTCCAGGGAGGGCGGCTGAAGGAGGTGCTGACGATCGGTGCCGTCGGCACCTTCGTCACCGGCTGGCTGTTGCCGCGGCTGCCGGCGTTCCGCGCCGCGCACCCGCATATCGACCTGCGGCTGATGACCAACAACAACCGGGTGGACCTGGCCGGCGAGGGGCTGGACGGGGCGATCCGCTTCGGCGACGGCGCTTGGCATGGCACGGAGGCGACGCGATTGCTGGCGGCGCCGCTGTGCCCGCTCTGCGCGCCGCCGGTGGCCGAGCGGTTGCGCCGGCCGACCGACCTGCTGCGCGAGACGCTGTTGCGGTCCTACCGTGTCGACGAATGGGAGCAGTGGTTCGCGGCGGTCGGGCTCGGCGCGCCGAATATCCGGGGCTTCGTGTTCGATTCCTCGCTGGCGATGGCGGAGGCGGCGATGCTGGGCACCGGGGTCGGGCTGCTGCCGGCGCGGATGTTCGAGCCGGCCCTGCGCGAGGGGCGGCTCGTAAGGCCCTTTGCCGCCGAGGTCACGCTGGGGGCTTACTGGTTGACCCGGCTGCGCTCGCGGCCGGAGGCGCCGGCGATGCGTGCCCTGCGCGACTGGCTGCTGGCGCGGTTGGCGGCTGAGGTGGCATGAACCGCGCCCGCCGCCTTGGCTTTGCCGCCAAGCTGGATTAGGCGGGGCGCTCCTTGCGGCCGTGCGGCCGAATCTCGCGGAGGCAACACGCCATGGCTGACACACTACCCGACCGGCTCTCGACCGATCCCTCCAGCCCGTATTTTAACGAGGAACTGCTCCAGCGCGGCGTCGGCATCCGATTCCGCGGCGAGGAGAAAACCAATGTCGAGGAGTATTGCATCTCGGAAGGCTGGGTGCGGGTCAGCATGGGCAAGGCCGTGGACCGCCGCGGCAAGCCGCTGACACTGAAGTTGACGGGGACGGTCGAGGCTTATCTGCGCGATCCGGCGGCATAGGAACCGGAGAGGCTTTGCCCCTCTCCAGACCTCACCGCACCAAAGGCCCTGATACCGGCGGCCCATGTGCTTGACGATGAAGAATGGAGGGGCTCTGCCCCCTGGGTGCCCCCCCTCTCCCGAACCTGAGGTCGAGGCTTTGAGGGCGTCGCCGACGGCGGCGTCCTCCGTGGCCAGGACGGCGCCGCCGGCCCGCAGCATACCGACGAGGTGACCAACGAGTTCGATCTCTGGCGGGTCGTCTGGCCCCTGCCCGGGGCTGACGATGACCTTGTCGACGAGCGCGCGGGCCGCTTCCAGGACCTCGGGGTCGTTCCGGCCCTCGATGGCATCCCGGAGCACCGCGGCTCGGCGGGCGTAGACCTCGGCCAGGTTGGGATGGAGGACCGGCGCGACCGCCGAATGGCCTTGCAACTCCGCCTTGAGCTGCTCGCGGCGCGCCTCCAGCTCCTCGAGCTTGCGCTGCACGCCGGGCGCGCGGACTCCCCTCGGCGATGGCGTCCACCAGGTTGTCTAGCTTCCGCTGGACGCCCTGGAAGTCCCGTCGGGCACCCTCAGCGCCGACCGAGACCTCGGCCTGCGCCCGGTTCCACTCCTCGATGAAGGCCTTGCAAAAGGTCGCCACGTGATCCGATCGCATCTCCATGGCGCCCACGGAGCGGATGCGCGGCCCATGTGTGGCGAGCAGACCGAGCAGCGCCGCATCGCGCACCGCCACCCGTCCATGGGCATAGCCACGCCCGGTGCTGCCCATCTCGAACAGCGCGATGGCGTCGGCCAGCAACTCGCGGGAATCCCGCACCTCGCACCATCGCGGAGCCGGGTGCGCCGGCGCTCCGTCGTGATCACCCTCGCAGAGCCGTGCGACAGCCCCCTTGGGCGCCGAGGAGGCGTAGAACCGCATCGAGGTATCGAAGGTCGTGTGCCCGAGCACGAGGCGCAGATCCTCGATCGCATGAGGATTCGCGCCGAGGATGAACGCATCGGCCAGCGCGCGGAACTGATGGGTGGACATCCGCACGCCAACGTTCTTGTGGATGGCAAGGCTGATCGAGTTGCCAAGGCCGCCCTTGTGGCGCGGCTGGTCCGTGTATGTCTTGGACGGAAACAGCCAGTCGCTGTCGGCATTGGGCAGCAAGGGCCGGTAGTGACGGCTGGCCGACCAGCTGCGCCGTGTCGATCTCGTGGTGCTCGATGAGCTCGGCTACCTGCCGTTCGCGCTCTCGGGCGGGCAGTTGCTGTTCCACTTGTTCAGTCAGCTGTACGAGCAGACATCGATCCTGGTGACAACGAACCTGGCCTTTTGCGAATGGCCGAGCGTGTTCGGCGACGCCAAGATGACTACCGCGCTGCTGGATCGCCGACGCATCACTGCGACATCGTCGAGACCGGCAACGACAGCTGGCGGTTCAAGAACCGCGCCTGATCCACAGCAGAACGCGCCGACGAGCCCGGGTTGCCTGCCGCTGCGCCTACGGCTCCGCAGCAGCCAACCCGGGCGCGATCATCCGCATCAGAAGGGGGTCCCTTTTGCACGCCGATCGAGGGTCCCGTTTGCGTGCCGATTGACATCAGAAATGGGTGGCTGACTTCACCTATATCTGGACCGCCGAGGGCTGGCTTCACGTGGCCGTGGTGCTGGATCTGTTCTCGCGCCGCGTCGTGGGCTGGTCGATGAGCGCCAGCATGACGGCGCAGCTCGTCACCGATGCGCTGGTTATGGAGATCTGGCGGCGCGGCAGCCCGCGGTCCGTGCTCCACCACTCGGATCGCGGCAGCCAATATAGCGCTGATCCGTTCCAGCGCTTGATGGCGGATCCTGGCGTCACCTGGTCGATGAGCAGGTCTGGCAATGTCTGGGACAATGCCGCGATGGAGAGCTTCTTCTCATCGCTCAAGATCGAACGCGTCAGGGACCGGGTCTATCGCAATCGCGATCAAGCTCGGGCCGACGTATTCGACTACATCGAGCGCTTCTACAACCCCGGACGACGGCACTCGACCATCGGGTATCTCAGCCCTATGGAGTTCGAGCGCTTGGCCGGTTCAAGCCAAACTCCGTGTCCATCGAACCGGCAGCAGGCCATCAGCTCTGGCTACACGAGCCAGCCATGGCCGGCAGCACTGTTGAAGTCGAGTTGGACGACGAGGTCGTTGAAATCGCGGTCGCCGCCACCCTTCTGGTCCTCCCATCCCCATGTGTTCAGCCCGTAGTTCCAGATATGGCCGACCTGTTGGCCATCCACGGTTTCATTGGCCTGAGCGAATGCCCAATAGGTCTCGTCGGTGGTGGTGAGCCTCATGGCGATCAAGTCACCGGCATCGATACCGACAAGCGCAGCCTGGGTGTATTCTCCATAGCCAGGCCCGTCGAGCGACGTTGTCCTGTCCGCAAATTGGTAGGCCCGGGTCTGCGCTGCGTCGGCGTAGCCGGCCGAGCCAGGGCTGAGGCCATCGATCATGCCGCCAAGATCGTCGACACGGTAAAGGCTGAGCGACAGGTTGTCCGTGCCGTTCTGTCGCACGCGCACCGTGGCGATCTGGTCGTCGAGGCCACCTGCCGTTTCGGCAGCCGCGACCGCGCGCGCGACGCGGACGGCGCCACTATCCGTCAGGAAATCGGCAAAGCCGAAGGCGCTGCTCAAGGAGCCCTGAATCGCATCGCCCATCGAGGCATTGATGGACACCGAGACATCCTCGCCCGACGACACCTGCGACTGCATTACCGCGCCCTGGGCGTACTGGTCGAACATCCTGACCAGCACCGGGTCGAAGTCTGCCTGCAGCGACTGCTGTGCCAGTCGGCTGGTCCAGGCGTAGGCGCCTAAAGGACCGCTGGAGACGGTCTGGAGCTGAGACCCCAGGCTCACGTCGATCGTCGCGCTCTCAGCGGACATGGCTTGGAACAACAGGCTCTGGTTCGCGCCGCTCGTCCAGCCGTCGCCGGCAGCGTCGAGCATGTCCGGGCTTTCGCTGAAGTACATCTCGGAATGGCCGATGGCCGTCAGGGCGCGCGCGAGCAGCGTGCCATTCGGGGTACCAAGCCCGCTTACCAGGTCGTATCCGGGCCCGGCGTAGTATCCGTGGCCGGTCGGCGTCACCTCAACCTGGCCCGTGCCCGCGGTGTCGGCGGTGCTGTATCCCCGTCCTTCGACGAAGGACGAGATATTGTTGCCGAGCGTCACGTCGGCGAAGGCGGCCGGGGCAATCACCGAGGCGATGTAGAGCAGGTCGTTCATGTAACCGAGACGCGGCAATCCCTGATCCTCGAAGATCAGGTTGAACTGGGTTGTCAGCGCCCCCCAGAACGCCGCTGCCGGACCAGTGCCGTGCTGTCCCGTGGCGCCCAGCATGTCATTGCCTGGAACGAGATAGTGGAGATTACCGCCGGCATTGCCCGATACGTCGGGAACGCCGCGGCCGGACTGCGCCATGGGGTCCGCCGTGACGGGGCTGAGCCCATAGGCGGCTTGGTAGGATGGCGTTGGCTGGGTCGGGTCGACGCCACCAGCGCCCGCCGTGCCGCGCACGTAGCCTCCCGGGGACGCCTCGGAGGAGGTGATCGCGCCGCCGTTCACGACATAGCTGTTCCACGCCGTCTCCACGAAAGCCTGCGCGGCGGTCGCATTGCTGGGCAGCCTGGTCAACCCGTTCGCCATGAGCTGCCAGATCGTCGACAGATCGCCTGCCAAGGCGGGCTCGACGAAGGATGAGAACAGCGTCGGGTCGCCCGCGGCCGCAGCGAGCGTGGATTTCGACGTGCCGCCGACGAGCAAGGCGTAGGGGCTGGTCAGGTCGAACGAGACATTCGCGAGCCCGTTGCCGGTCCCGTTGCCTGAGCCGCCGTCGCCGAGAGCCGACAGCACCGTCTGGTTGCGCAACGCCGCGTCGACATAGAGCTCCGAATAAGCGCGATAGAATGGCGAGTTCGGCGACATGCTCTGCAGATCGTGCGAGGCATTGGAAATGACGCCCGGGTTGTTCACCTGGTCCCAGATGGCGCTTTGCAGTGCCGTGAAGGTCGAGGCGCTGGCATTTCCGTTGAAGCCCGAGCCGTTGTAGAGGCCTATGTCGCTGTTTGGATTGATGGCGGCGAAGGTGCCCACATCAGTCGAGCGCTCGCCAGGATCGCCCGCGACATAACTCTGGCCATTGAGGCCCTGCACGAAGACGGCGCCGTTGCCCGTCTGCCCAATCGAGGCGAGGTACTGCGCCAGCCGTTGGTCGAAGGTGCCGCCACCATCATTAGGCACCACGTTGCCGGTGCCCGGGGCGATCAGGGCGATGGACCCTGTCTGCACGGACTGTCCGTCCAGTGGGAAATGATAAAGAGCAGCAATGTCATTCGGTGCCATGTTCGGCACCGAGGCCGTCGCATTGCCGATGCTCTGCGGGCCCTGCGTCAGCGACACCGCGCCGCCTGGCGCCATGTTCGAGGCCGGTGGCGCATTCTCGGTATCGAACCACAGGCCCTGGACGTTCCACTCCTCTGGCAGCGCAAGATTGCCGTTCCAGAAGACGAAGGGATTACTCGCATCGTTGTTCACGTACAGCGGCGTGTCGAACAGATTGGCGAACTGCGCGGCGGTATCGACTTCCACCCAGATCGTCCGCGATGCCGCTGACGAAACGTAGTCGCCGTGGATCGCCGAATCCGTGCCATCCAGGACCCGCAGATTGTAGGTATTCTGCAGCACGCTCACGACGGCATTGTATTGCGCCTGGTCGGCACCGTAGGTGCTCCACAAGGTGCCGCTGTCGTTCAGATCGGCCAGCGCGCGCTGCCGCTCGCCCCAGCTTCCGCCCAGCAACGCCGATGGATCCTCGACCCGATCGAGAATGATGGCGACGTTGATGCCGGCCCGCGTCGCGAGCTGCACGTTTCGCGAATCAAGGTGATAGGCAGCCGCGACCGTCGTCCCATCGGTGATGCGGTAGCCAGTGAAATCGAGGTAACTGGAGTTGGCGATCTCGGCGTGACCGTCACCCAGGAAGTTGATGTTGGCCGTCTGCAGCGATGACAACGACACACCGCGCAATTCCACCATGTCCGAGATGGACAGGGTCGCGCCTTGCGCGGTCGTGTTGAACGTCGGGGTATTGCCGAGTTGGATGTCCATGTCAGCTATGCGGACGTCTCCCTCGAGGTCGGCATAGGCAATGATGAAGTGGTTGAACTCCCCGCTCTGGGGGCCGGCGAAGCTGATAGGGTTCACCCACAACTCCGCGGCAAGCTCCGCGGCATTGGCAAAGCCGATCGGGCTGTCGATCAGCAGGACATTGGCGTTGGTCACGGTGATGACGCCGCCCGATTCGAGCAAGTTGCTGAAGACCGCGTAGCCCGGCATCGGCGACGCGCCGCTGGCGTCGCGGACATAGTCGCTGAAGGCATCGAGCGCGATGTCGATGACATCACCCGGATCGTTGGCGGTGCCCGTCGTGAAATTGAGCACAACCGACATGTTCTGGCTGGTACCACTGCCCAAGCCCGCATTGGTCGAGTCGTCCGATACGGGACCGCCGAACTGACCTGTGGCCTGCCCCCACCAGCCCAACTGCGGGGTATTCTCGGCGTCCACGATGCTGCCGGCGACGGCGTCCATCGCAAATCCCGGTGCCACGGCAGCGATGTTGGTCAGGCCGTTCCCGGCGAACAACTCGATGCGTGTGCGTGCCGTATGGGCCGCCGCTAGCACGATCACATCAGTGCCGCCGCCCGTATAGATCGTATCAGGCTGCACCAGGCTTTGGGTGCCGATGAGGGTGTCGTTGCCGATCGAGCCGCCAAGAACATTGCCGGCCACCGCGGATCCGGTGATGGACACACCAACGCTTCCGGCGACGTTCAGCGAATAGGCGAAATCGAATGAGCCGACAGGCATGATCAGGCCGCCTTCGGCACTGACATGCGACTGATCGACCACACCAAGGTAGCTGCCGACGTCATCGCCGCTGTCGGTGTTGTAGATGCCACCGAAGACGTTCTGATAGACGATGTTGCCGGTCATCAGGTTGCTGCCCGGCAGATCCGCGGCGGTCCACACTGCCTCGCCAAAGGTGCCGTCAGGCTTCAATTCGATGAAAACGAATGCCGGGCCAGCGTCGGTCGTCGCAACCAGGTTGTACCCGCCGGGGACCGCGGTGATGTTCTCAAAATGGGTGATGACCCCCGGTGCATTGTTTCCGGTGTAATATGACAGATCCGAGACGAGGCCGGTCGACAGATCGTAATGCGCCAGGAAGCCAGCATTCAGACCGGCCGCGTCCTTGGTGCCACCGGCCAGTGTGTAGGAGGTGCTGCCGACACCGTTCTGCCATATGCCGTAAAGCGACGTCAGGTTATCGAAGCTGCCGTTGACATTCATCAACGTGTATTGCTGGGTCACCATGTTGTAGATGAAGCCGTTGGCGCCCAGCAGCGTACCGCCGGGCCCGACGAGATCGTAGTTGCCGACAACCAGCTCACCAGCCGTGCTGTGCAGGATCGTGTCTCTAACGGCAGTCCCGATCACGATCCCATCGGTCACGTCGACACCGTCCGACGGAACGTCGATCTGCGTCCAGGTGCCGTTGGTGCCGTCGACGCGCCCCTCGTAGATCATGCCGTGGTTGAAGATCCCCGTCGGGCTCTCCGAATACTGATAGCTGCCCACCGCGCGAACATTGCCGAGGCCAATGCTCGGCGCGAAGATGGAGGTATTCGGTCCGTAAAGCGTCGCGGTGGTGACCGTCTGGCCGCTGCCGAAGTCCGGATCCAGGAGATAGACCGTACCGGCCGCGGTGTCGTTCAGCGGGCCTTGGAAAAGGAAGGCCTGCGTGCTTGTCGAACCGCTCGTGCCCCTGCTGCCGGTAAGGATCACGGCGCCTTCCAGATCCGCGCGTACGCCGGTGATGATGTCCAGGGGGCTCAGGATCGTCTGGTAGTCGATCTGGACATGGCTTGACCCCACCTGAGCGTCGGTGGCGGCCTGGGAAGTGTATTCCGTGGTGGCGTCGAAGATGTCGGACACCGCGGCCTGCATCTCGGCGAGGGACGGCACCTCCGCGAGCCCCGTCATCGCGGAGGTGAAATATGCGGCTGCCTGAATCTTGGAATTCATCGCCGTGACGTCGTCGTTCAGCGCCGACAAGGCGATGTCATAGACCAGGTCCGCGTAAGGCACCGCGCCGGAGAAGAATACGGTGCGCCACGCCGCCAATTCTGCGCTGTCCGCCGCCCGATCGAACAGGTTCGTGAAAGTCTGGTTGATGAAGTTGTTGGTGAGTTCGATCAACAGCAGCGATGGCGTGACGACGGGCACCGTCTGGGCGGCCAGCGCTGCGAACTGTGCGTTCTCGGGTGACGTTGCGAAGCCTTCCGAGATGATGAGCATCGCGGCAGCGAGTGACACGCCATCGGTGATCAGCGTGAGCAGCTGGCCCATCTGGTCGTCGAAGCCAAGCGGATCGGCGGCCCTGCCGAACCAGCCGATATAGAGCGCCTCAAGCTGGCTTGTCGGCGATTCCAAAGGCAGGGGCGTCGGCGCGACGGTCTGGTTGCCGTAGATCAGATTGTACGTGCCGCCATCGACGATCGCATTGCCGCCATTCGGCAAGGTGGACTGGCCGTTCAGATTGAGACCGATCCAGTTCCGGATGACGGCATTGAGATCCACACCAGCGTCCAAGGTGACGCCATTGCCGATGTTGCCGCTGATCACGTTGACAAGCTCAGCCGGCGAAGGCAGCGGAGACCAGCCGACATGGGCCGTGCCTACGACGTTCCCGATGCCCGTACTTTGCAGCAATACCCCGCCGGCCCCATTGGGAAGGGCCGCAAGCTCCTGGATGTCGGTCCCGATCGCGCTCTGGCTGATCACATTGTTATGGGCCTGCTCGCTGATCACGATGCCGTAGTTGTTGTTGCCGGAAATCGTGTTCTGGCGAATGACGGACGCGTTGCTCAGAATGCCGGTGCCGCCGACGACGTTGTCGTGCGCGGTGCCCGCGATGAGGATGCCGTTATTGCCGTTGGCGAAGGCGGTGTCGCCGCGAGTGTCGAGCCCGATGATGTTCGGCACGACCGTCACGCCCCAGGCGTCGCCGGAAATCTCCAGGCCGTTGTTCAGGTTACCCGAGATCACATTGGTCTGGACGGTCTGATTCCCGCCGGTGGACGTGATGAGGATGCCGTTATTGCCATTCGGCGCAATGCCGACAAAGGCATAGATGCCGGCGAAGGTATTGAGCGTACTGAACCCGCTGGCTGTGTCGGTGACCTCGATGCCATTCAGGGCATTGCCCGAGACGACGTTGCCGAGTGGGATCACGCCGCCCACTTGCGTGTTGCGCGACGAGCCGTCGATCAGGATGCCGTCACCGGCATTGCCGACCATGACGGCGTTGTTGGCGCCTATGCCGACGAAATTGGCACGGATCGTCACATGGTCGGAGTCGGTGACATGGATGCCATTGCCGGCATTGCCGCTGACGACGTTGTAGTAGATGAAAGGATTGTCGACGACGGTGCAGCCATGCAGCGAATTGAAATCCGCGTTAATGATCGCGACGCCGTCGCCCTGGTTTCCCAGCGCCGTGTTACCATCGGCCGTCGTGCCGATGTAGTTGCCGTTCAGGAGGTTGTTCTGCGATTGCTCGTCGATCAGGACGCCGTTCTGTCCGTTGCCCGAGACGAGATTGCCGAGCGGCGGCGCCACGAATATCGGTGTCACCGTGCCCTTGTCGCCGGTCGGATCGTTTGGGTCGCCGGCGGCGTCGTTGCCGACGACCGTACCGCCGATCGTGTTGCCGTTTGATCCATCGGTCAGCCAGATGCCGTTGCCGCCATTGCCCATCGACGTGTTGCCGTCGACGCTGGTGCCAATGCGATTCGACACGACGACGTTGTCCGCCGAACCGTGCAAGCTGATCCCGTTGCCGCCATTCGCGGAGATGACGTTGGAAATCACGCCCGCGGAGGGGCTTCCTGCTGCAGCAAGCGCAGCGGCGTCGGGGTTGTAGCCGATCAGATTTGCGGAAGAGGTGGCCGCGATGGAGATGCCGTCGCCGGAATTGCCCAACGCCGTGCCATCCAGCGCAAGGCCGATGTAGTTGTTGTTGAGCAGGATGCTACCGGCACTCAGCGTGACCCCATCGCCGTCGGCATTGCCCAGTGACAGACCGATTAGCTGAGAGCCCGCCGAGCCCGGCTCGAACACCAGACCAGCATGCTGGTTGAAGTCGATGCCGACTGTCGGGGCGTTCCCGGTGGCGGTGTCGCCGGCGATGATCGACACCGTGTTGGTCACATGGGGCAGATCGCTTGCCAGCAGGATCGTTCCGGATACCGAAAATTCGATCGTGTTCGGAACGTTGGGCGGCGCTGCGTTGGATGCTTCAATGGCGGCCCTCAGCGACCCCTCACCGCTGTCATTGAGGTTGGTCACCGTGAAGGTTGTCATTGAACTCTCCGCTCGCGGAAAAACGTCAGCCGCGCCTCATTCTCGCATCGCACCTATCGCGCGAAGTGTCCAATGATTTAACGCGCAGGAGGCGTGCAGCACGGAGCCGTATCCCGTCTAGCGATTAGCGCGGTGTATGCCGTCAATCATTGATCCGTGCGAAACGACGCAATGAAGGCATGCGTCCGGTGACGGGGCGGTAGGTCGCGTCCCCGTAGCTGCGCCGCGGCTTCTATCTCCCCGCCGTCCTGGACCCGCGTCGGGCCGCGGCGAAGGCGGTGATCGAGAAGGTCAGGCCCGCCACGCTGACGGATACCGCGGAAGAGGACGTGCGAGTGTCCTGATTCCGAAGTTCTGCGGACTTCGTTATCCGGCCACCAGCCATTGTTTTCAGTAGCCTGGTTGTCCGCGAAGTTCGTTGGAGTTCAGGCGATGTCGCACTCGCAATCCTGCGCCCCGGCGGTGTGTCGCGCCGCCAGGGGCGAGCAGGCCTCCATACGCATGTTGCGCGCGATGATGGCAGAGCCGGAGGTCTGGTTCAGGAAGGGGATGGCGATGTTGCTACCGGCCTGGCGCAGCTCGAAGTTCGGCGCGTCAAAGGCATGGCGGTTGTGATGGAAACAGGCGCCGACCTCGTTCCCGAGCCGCACCCCAAAGCGGTCCTGCGCAGCATTCACCCCGGTCGCCTGGGCGAAGTGCCCGCCATAGTAGCGGATGGAGGTGTTCCAGGCCGTCGCCGTCGCGCACCAGATGTCGAGCCCGATGCGGTTGTTGACGATCCGCCCCAGCGTGAAGGTGCTGTCCTCCACACCGCGGCCATCACCCAGCGTGCGCATGCCGATCGTGAAACCTTCCGCGCGGCGCAGCTCGATCTGGTCCGCATCCACGTGGCGGACGGTGATGCCGATATCGGCCTCGGAGGACCAGTCCGACAGCGCCTGTCGGATCACGTTCAGTCCGGTATAGAGCTTTCCGGCATTGCGGATGATGCCGCCAACCTGTCATCGGTCATCGGGGTGGTCCCCAGGTCAGAGTTGCGTGTCGCAACCCAACCCTGCGCAGAATTACCACGATGACCGCCGACCGGCCCGCAGCCGCCAAGACGCTTGGCAGTCAGGGCGGCGGGCCGGTCCGCGGCCTGCTACACCTTATCCGGGAACGCGACCCCGGCCCCTGCCGGCCCGCACCCCTATCCGGCCACCCAGCGACAATATCCTGGATGGTGGCCGGGTGGGGGTGGGCCGGTGCCGTTTTCGTGCGAGCGGAAAACGCTTTACTGCTTATGTGGGAAAAGGAAATGAGCTTGCAGCGGATTGACTGGATCGTATGCTCGCGCAGTTGGGGCGTTCCCCAGTCGCTTATCGTGGCGACCTTGAGCGGATCGAGCCTGCTGGGCCGCGCGCAGCTGCGCTTTTCGGGATCGGGGATCGGCATCGAGGTGATCAATCGACGCGCGGACGAGGCGGACGTCGCGATCGATATCGCTGGCGACGCTGTGATGGGCCCGCGCAGCCTCTTCGTCGCCCTGGATGGTCGGCTCTACGAGGTCCCGGACGTTTTCAGGGTAGTTGCGCCGGTCGGGACCTCCTATTCCGGATCCGCATCGCATGGCATCGGCAGCCACCTGTTGTGAACCGGGCCGTTTGGTCCTTCTGGTCCAAGCCCTATCGCGCCTACTACCATCGCGCCTGGCATTCGGAGCTGACGCACCTTCTTTCCTGGGCGCTTTCGGTCGCCGAGGCGGCGAACCACTACCCGATTACCTGCCTGCATACCGACAGCACCGGTGCCGAGCTGCTGGTCGACCGGCTGAAACTGCCCTTCCGACGCGTCGAGCTGACACTCGATCTCCTCGACGCGGAGGATGACCTGGAATGGTGGGTGCTCGGCAAACTCAGCACCTACGCCACGCAAACCGAACCATTCGTCCACCTCGACAGCGACGTGATCCTTTGGAAACCTCTCCCGCCGCATCTCACGCAGACTGCCATATTCGCGCAGAATCCGGAACGCTTCAGCTTTGAGGAGCAATCGCTATACCGGATCGATGCCTTCATGCGCGGCATCGTCCAGGGTGACGGATGGGTGCCTCCGCAATGGGCCGAGTATGCGGCGCGGCAGGTCAACCGGGCGATATGCTGCGGCATCCTGGGCGGCAACGACACGGCCCTGCTCGCCCGCTACGCCGCGCTGGCGATGGAGGTGGTCCGCCATCCCCGGAACCGCCCGATATTCCCGTCACTTGGGGTGCGGGACAACATCCTCGTCGAGCAGTATTTCCTGGCGGCCTTCCTCGACTGGCATGCCCGCCACGCGCCGGGAGGCGCCGCGGCGAGTGTCGGCTTCCTGTTCCCTTCATCGAACGACGCCTTCGACCCACGGGAGGCCGAGCGGGTCGGCTATACCCACCTGATCGGCGATACCAAGGCCAATCCTGATGTCGCGGCGCGCCTCGCCGCCCGCGTCCGTCGCCACCATCCGCGGCTGTACGAAGCGTGCATGGCCGCGGCAGGCGGATGAGGCCGGCTCAGGTCGGCCGGTCGCCGAACAGCTTCCTCTGGATCTCGAGCCGCACCGCTTCCATCATCCGCGTCGACTCCTCCTTCAGCGTCGGACAGATCACCAGCTCGATCGGCTGATTCGCCTGCCGCGCCTCGAGAAATCGCCGGAACTCGGCAACGGCGCGGTCGAGCATCTCACTGCATCGGTCGAGTTCGCGGGTGAGTTCGTCCGACATGAAGATGCGCCGGGACTGCAGGAAAGAGCGAAATTCCTCCGCGAGCTGGCGCGCCTTCGAATAGTTCGCCCAATCGAGCATGTTGTGCAGCTTCGCTTCCCGCCCCTTCTGCTCGTCCCTCGGGAAGTTTCTGATCTCACCTTTCTCCCACGCCAGCAATCGCGTGGTTTCCAGATACTCGTTGAGCTCGCCATCGTTCATGCCGATCGTGTTCGCGTATGGTCGCTGGGGGTCGCTGGCGGCAATCATCGTGCTCAGCGCCGCCGCCATCTTGCTCCATACTTCCGGCAGTACGGTGAATTCCTGATCATGGAGCTTGGAGATCCGGCTCCGCAGTATGTCGAGGTCCAGCTTGAGGCGTTCGATTTGCTTGTTGTGACCAAGCTTGAGCTCCTCAAGCTCTTGTTTGAAATGATGCTCTACCCACGACTTACCGAGGAACTTCACCGCCGCCCAAGCAACTGTCAGCGCCGCCGCGGCGCTGACGCCGATCTGTGCAAGGAGCGTCGTCAACATGCAGACCCCACAGCCACGGAACGGCATCAGCGTAGCATCACATGCCGCCACGAAGCACCCGGAACGGTGGTTGCCGACGCCCACCGCCAAGGACGCCCGGCTTCCTTGGGGAATGGCCATGAAGTCCCGCACATCTGGTTCGGCGCCGTCCATCAGGCCGGCGAGTTTGGGCACCCGGGTCCGCCGCCAACTGCACCATGTCCGGGGACGCGAACTAACGGAACGTGGTTGACACCCGGTGGGAAAGCAACCCTGCGAGCGCACCCTCGCTTGGCTTCGCTCGGCATCAGAGCGAATGGTCGAGTGCGCGAAGAACGCCGCGCTGCCCCGCTGACGTCAACCGCCGGGCTCCGGCTGGTAGCACCCGGATCATCGGGTGCTGAACCGGAGCCCGATGATGACCAGACTCCCCGACACCCAGCGCATCATTCTCAGCCAGGCCAGCCAGCGCGACGATCAGCTGGCGATCCCGCCCGAGCGTCTTCCCGCAGCGGCGCGGCAGACCGTTGCGAAGTCGCTGATTAAGCAGGCCCTCGTGAGCGACGAGCACGCCAGCGCCCACAGCGCGCGAGACCTCTGGCAGACTGACGGCCGCACCTGGCTGCTGCGCATCACGGAGGCGGGGCTGCGTGCTATCGGCGTTGAGCCGAGCGAGGGTGCGGCCGGACCGCTGGATGACGCGACCGGTACTCGCGGTGGCAACCAACCGAACGACGACGAGGCGCAGGAGCCGGCGGCGTCGTCCGATAGCGGCCCGCAGCCCGACGCCGCCCTCCACCCCGCGGCGAGCCTGGGAGAGTCACAGGCGGCGTTTCCGGCTCCGCTGCCCTGTGCGGTAGCGACGATGCCGCTGCGGCGCTTCAGCCGCCGTCTGTGAGCCGGCACGGCGGCAACGGCCGCGCGGCTGCCCTGCGCATGGCTGCGGCGGGCGTTCTAACCGTCTGGGACGCGCCCGCGCGCGAGGGGCTGGATAATGCCATAACCGCCCTGCGCGCAGCGCTCACGACCCCACCCGCTCGTCCAGCCCGTGAGCCGGGTGCATCGCGCCAGCCCCGCACCGGCACGAAGCAGGAGACGGTACTGGCCCTGCTGCGGCGGGACGAAGGTGCGACCATCGCCCAGATCATCCACGCGACCGGTTGGCAGCAGCACACGGTTCGCGGCTTCCTTGCCGGCCTCAAGCGCCACGGCGTCACCATCGAGGTCCTGGAGCGCGTCCACCAGGTCGGGCCGAACAAGCAGGGTGCCAAGGGTTCCTACTCGATCTACCGGATCGCCGCCGCGATCGCACCGGCGGAGGCCGACTGATGCGCCTCGGTGCACAGGCGCCCCGCCTCGCGGTTGGGCTCACCCGGGTCTCGACCGCCGAGCAGGGGCAGAGCGGGCTGGGCCTCGAGGCCCACCAGGCGAGCATCCGGACCTTCATCGCCGCGCAGGGCTGGACGCTGGTGGTGGAGTATTCCGACCTCGCCTCGGGCAAGGACGATCGGCGGCCGGGGTTCCAGGCGGCGCTGGCCCGATGCCGACAGCTGGATGCCGCGTTGGTGGCAGCGCGGCTGGATCGGATCACCCGCCGCGCCCACACCCTGTCCCAGTTGCTGGAGGATGGCGTCTCAATCCGCGCCGCCGATATGCCCGGCGTAGACGACCTCATGCTTCGGATCTACGCGGCGATGGCGCAGAAGGAACGCGAACTGATCAGCGCACGGACCAAGGCTGCACTGACGGCCGCCAAGGCGCGCGGGAAGGTCCTGGGCGGAGATAGGGGCTATCGGCCGGTGTCAGGGCCTGACGCCTCGGCTGCCGCCGCCGCACGCCAGGGGGCCGCCGAGCGGGCGGCACTTCGGGACACGCCGAGATCGCTCGCGCGCTGACCGCCCAAGGTATTCCGACACCGCGAGGCACCGCGACTTGGACCCACACCACCGTCTCGTGCCTCATGCGTCGCATGAAGTCGATGCCCACCTAGGGCTCAATGCCTCGCCGCGATCGGGTCACCCGGCGTCCACAAAGGGGACGAACCTCACCGGCAAGGTCCGGCGTGTTCGCACCACGCCATCCATCGCCTTTTCCACGAGCATGAGATGTTGGGTCGCGAAGGGATTGCCAATCGGGATCACCATCCGCCCGCCCGGCCGGAGCTGTTGCAGCAACGGCAACGGAATCGATCCTGCAGCAGCCGTTGCGATGATGCCGTCGAAGGGCGCGGCACTCGGCACGCCGAAATATCCATTGCCTAGATGCACCAGCACGTTCCCGAAACCGTGCTCACGAAGCCGGCTCCGCGCAGCATCGGCCAGGGCCGCCAGGATTTCTATGCTGTGCACCGTGCGCACAAGCCCGGATAGGACCGCTGCCTGGTAACCCGATCCGGTCCCGATCTCGAGGATGACCTGGTCAGGCGCCGTGCGCAGCATGTCGGTCATCAGCGCAACGATGAACGGCTGCGAGATTGTCTGGCCAAAGCCAATGGGAAGCGGGCGGTCGTCATAGGCGTTCGACCTAAGCGATGCCGGGACGAATACATGACGCGGCACCCGCCGCATGACGTCGAGCACGCGAGGGTCGATCTTGTCGCGTCCGAGTGCGCTTGCTGCGGCGGAGGTATACTGCGCGATGGTAGTGACCATCGCTTCTCGGGCTTCAGCGTCTGTCGCGGCAATCGCGTCCCTGGCCAGTAAACCCAGGCCAGCCAGCAATCCGCGCCTGCCGCTGCGGCGGCAGGCCCAGTCCACGCACCCGGGCGCGTTCCGGGAATAGGCCTTGGCCCCTTGCATATCCGCATGCCTGCGCTTCGCGCTCGCCGACTGTCAATCGCGATAGCGACGTGCCGCTATATCGAGCCAGATACCTCGCGGCGGGACAGTCTGGACTCACACCACCGTGGCGCGGGTGCTGGGGCGCGCAGCGGCAGCGTAACTCGCCGTCCGGTGGCAGGACGGATCCAGGTCGCCGCCATCTGATCGCCGCCCCAACCTTCCGGGGCAGGATGCCGCTCCAGCGGGTCTGGCAGGTCGCGAAGCCAGAGTGGCCGCTCGTCGGACGGCGCAACACGCAACCGCGGCAAAGTGCCGCGCGGCGCTGACCTATACGGCCCCGGTGGTGGCCGGAACTCTCCACCGCCGACCTGCCCCTCTTGAGCAGGCATTGGCCCGACGGGCGTGGGTGCGATCGAACAGGCGACCATCGTCCAGATCATCCCGGTGGAGCAGATGCCGAGTGCGACCAGGCGTTGCATCCGCTTTCCTCCTCCGCCTCGCGTCTTCGAATGGCTTTCTACCATGGCGCCCTGTTCACCACCGACCAACGGTCGTTGCTCGGTGTTGAACAGATGCGATCGAGTGCAGGGGCAGGCGGCGTCGCGTCAGGCGATCTCCGTCGGCCTGTAACGCTCCAGCCACTCCTCCGTTCCTCAACGCCGCCGTTCTGTCTCAGGGGTGATGACGCCGGACACGCTGGTCTCCGCCCCGCTGCTGTCACGCCAGCCCTTCCACCCCGTAAATGATGTTACACCCATCCTGCATCTGGCCGACGTGGCAAACATTCTCGCCGTGCATCCGAGCTTGCCGGTGCATTCGGTGCGCGAGTTGATCGACTATGGCAAGGCGAACCCGGGCAAGTTGTCATTTGGCTCGCCTGGTATAGGCCCGGCTGTGCACATCTCGGGCGAGATGTTCGCCGCGAGGTTTGAGCAGCGCTTGGCGGCGGCCATCTAGACCTTGTCCAAGCCGGCGCCGCGCAAGGCGACGCGTCCAGCATAATGCCGCCTGGGGCATCCCGGTGAGGCGCAGCGGCAATCGCGCTGCGCACTCCCCTGAGAAGGTTGGACTCCGTTTCCCACTACTGCTGGGTGGAGATGAGCGGGGTGCTGCGGAGTAGAGACCGTTCGAATCCGAGCGCGCTCCCTCCGCCAACTTTGCAAGTCGTATTCGCTGTGCTCCGCCGGCTCATCACCGTGGCGCAGGGCCTAGCGATTTACTAAGCGATGCGCTGGACACCGCACGCTCCGGCCTTCTCGGCTGCGCGGGCTATCGGGCCGACGAGGCATTTCCCGCCACCACCCGCCCATCCTCCATCTCGACAACCCGATCGAAGAGATCCATCGATCGTGGATCATGCGTCACCACTGCAATCGCGGCCAGGCGCTGCCGCGCGATCGCCAGGAGAAGTTCCATCACCTGTCGCCCACGCCGGCTGTCGAGCGCCGCGGTGGGTTCATCCGCCAGCAGCAGAATCGGATCGTTCGCGAGCGCGCGCGCCACGGCGACGCGCTGCTGCTCGCCCCCGGACAGGCGCGCCGGATGGTTGCCGGCGCGATGCGCCATGTCGAGCACGGCGAGCAGCCCCATCGCCCGCCGTTCCGCGGCCGCGCGCGGTACGCCGTCGATCACCATGGCAAGGGCGACATTCTCCACGGCGGTCAGGAAGGGCACCAGGTTTGGCTTCTGGAAGACGAAGCCGATATGGCGCCGGCGAAAGTCGCGCAGCGCGGCGTCGTCGACAATCGTCGCGGCGGCCGTGCCGGCGAAGCGCACGCTGCCGCTGGTGATCGTCTCCAGCAGCCCCGCCGCCATCAACAGCGTGGTCTTGCCGCAGCCGGAGGGCCCGAAGATGCCGATCATCTCCCCCGCCACCAGGTCGAGCGTCACATCCGCCAGTGCATCGACCATTGCTCCGTCGCCGCCGCGATAGCGTACCCCGACATCGCGCAGCGACAGCACGGGCCTGCCGCGCCGCGGTGTCATGCCAGCACTTCCTTCGCGCGCACCCGCATCGCGCGGGCGATGCCGATCCAGCTGCCGAGCCCACAGGCGAGCAGCAAGCCACCGAAGATCAGCGCGAGATCCTCCGGCAGCAGCACGACGCGGCGTGGGAAATGCGGGAACAGCAGCATCGAAAGCGCCAGCGCCAGGCCATAGGCGAGCAGCCCGATCAGCACCGCCTGCTCAAGGATCATGGACAGGATGAAGCCGTCGCGCGCGCCGATCAGCTTGAGCATGGCGATCTCGTGCAACTTCTCGACGGTACTGTTGTAAATGGTCATGGCGATGACCACGCCGGTCACCGTCAGCAGCAGGACGGTGAAGAACAGGATCTGCAGGCGCAACCGCCACAGCCTGCCATCGACCAGGACCGATCGCTGGTCATCGCGGCTGAGGACCGCGACGTCGCCCCAGGCGGCGATGCTTCGCGCAACGTCCCCGCTCATGCCGGGCAGGGTGGTGACGATGACGGCGGCGATGCGGCTCGGGCGGTCCGCGCTGACGCCGAGGCCTTGCGCGCGGTCGAGCAGCACGGTCTCCGACGTCCGGCTGTCGGCGATGTCCATCGCGTCGGGGATTGTCACGAAAAGCTGGCCGTCGCCCGACATGTCCACCTGGCCGCTGGTGATGCCCACCACGCGATAGAGGTCGCGTCCGAGCCGCACCTCGCGCCCCAGCGCGAGGCCGAGGCTCGCATCGGCGATGGCCTCGCCCCGCGCGGCCTGCAACAGCCGGCCTTCGACCAGGCTGAGCCAAGCGCCCTGGTCCTTGGGGAAGTCGAGGCCCGTCACGGCGATGCGCCGGCGCTGGCCGTCGATGTCGAATTGCAGGTTGTTCTGCACGAACCGGCGCACGCCGGTCGTGCCGGCGACGCCTTCGACGCGGCGGTCGAGGGTGGCCGACACCACGGATCCCTCCGCGAAGGGTCCGGCGCGCCCACCCTGCACGACCCAGAGATCGGCGCCGATCTCCTCGATCGTCGACAGCGCGTCGTGCAGCACGCCGCGATAAAGCCCCAGCATCCCCATGCTGCCGGTCAGCAGGAAGCCGACGCCGGCGGCGGCCAGGACGAAGCGCATCATGTTCGCGGTGATGTCCCGCCAGGCGAGGTAGTTCACGGCATCACCGGCCTGACGGGCATGAAGGCATAGAGATCGTGCGGCCGGCGCAGCACCACCTCGCCTGCCCGCAGCCCCTCGGGGACCTCGATCCGGCCATCGGCCGCGGCTCCCAGTTGCACGGGCCGCCAGCGCGCGCGGTGCCCGCCCTCCGCCACCCACAGGCCGGCCCGGCCGCCGCGCGGTGCCAGCACGTCCTGCGGTACCGTGATGACGGCGGGCGCCGTGCCCGTTGCCAGCGTGACCATGGCGCGCTGGCCGATCGCCCAATGCGGCGGCGGTTCGTCCGGCGTCACCTCCACGGTGAATTCGCGCGTCGTGGTGTCCACGCTGCGGCCGAGACGCAGCACAGCCCCACGGAAGACGCGCCCCGGATAGGAGACGTAGCGCAGCTCCGCCCTCTGTCCGGGGGCGACCTGCGCCATGACGGATTCGTCGAACCGTGCCGCAAGCACCAGGCTCGCCGGGTCGACAAGCCGCAGGATGGGCGATCCGGCGGCGACGACGTCGCCGACGCTGTGCAGCCGGTCGGTGATGATGCCGGCCACCGGCGCGGCGATGGCGGTGTCGCCCAGCCGCACGCCGGTGCCGCGCGCTCCGGCCTCGGCGGCGCTGAGCTGGTCGCGGGCGCGCATCACCGCGCTGCCGCTGCGTTCGGCATTGGCCGCGGCCTGGTCGAGCGTCGACCGCGCCGCGTCGAACTCCGCGCGGGTCGCGAAGCCGCGGGGCAGCAGTTCATTCTTGCGGCGGAAATCCGCCTCGGCGCGCAGCAGCGCGGCCTCGGCGGCGTCGCGATCGGCCTCCGCCTCGGTCACGGCGCGGCGCGCGGCCGCGGTCTGCGCCCCCGCCTGGGCGAGAAGGTGCCCCGCATCGCCGGTATCGAGCCTCACCAGCAGCGCGCCGGCGGCGACGCGGTCGCCCTCCTCTACGGGCAGTTCGGCGATGCGGCCCTGGATGCGCGCCCCGACATCCACCTTCACCAGCGCGTCGAGCAGGGCCGGGCCGGTGACGGTGCGCGTGAAGGGCGCGGCGCGGATCTCGATCGCCTCGGCCCGTGCCGGCACGGCGTACCGCCATCCAAGCACAGCGACGGCGCAGGCGGCAGCGAGCAGGAGCCAACGCCGCCCACTCCGGCGGCGGGGCGGCGGGGGCGGCGGGTCGGCCTGCGAAAGTCCGGACAATGGGCCCTGACGGATGGCGGGACCGTCATCCATGCGGCGTGTCTCCTTCCGTCAAGCCGTCCGGGCGGGGCTGTCCCCGCCCGGACGGTGCGTCACCAACCGCGCTGCACGCTGCGCGAACGCGTCACCGTGCCGCCGCGGGGCCCCGTGGCGGTGCCCTGCGACGACCATTGACCCGGCGCAGCCCGCGAGACGGTGCGGTTGCGCGTGGCGGTCTGGCCTTGCGGCCCGGTGACCGAGCCTGACCGGGAGCAACTGCCGTCAGCGCAGCTGGCCGAGCCGGAGCGCGTCATGGTCTGCCCCTGGGGGCCGGTGACGGTGCTCTGCGCCTCCCAGGCGAAGGCGGCCGGGGCGAAGGCGGCGCTGCCGAGCGCCGCGGCGGTGACGAGGAACTTGCGCATTGGTGGGGTCTCCGTGCTGGGTGAGGAGTGGGCAGTTCAACGCTGCAGGCCGCTGAGTGCCTGGCGGCAATTGGGCGAGAGCCGCTCGCCGTTCTGCCGAAGGCAGGCGACGATGCGGCCGCCGCCGCGCTCGACATTCGAGCAGTAGGTGCGAATGTCGGGCATGCACGCCTGGGCGGCTTGGCGCTGAGACGGTGACATGCCGCCTTGGGCCGCCGCCGGCGTCGCCGCGAGCAGCGGCAGGGCGGCGAGTACGAGCAATTGAAGCCGGTCGATCAACGTCAGGGTCATCAAGGCATCTCCTTGCGAAAGGGGCGGGCGGATCATCCGCGCCGCATGGCCTCGGCGGCGGGGGCCGCGATGGCCGCGCCGCCGTCGGGGTGGCTCGACGGCACGGCGTGGGGTCCCCAGCCGGCTTCGCGGTAGTAGGTGGCCGTGCGCGCGACGACGGCGTCGGCCAGGTCGCGGACGTCGCGGCCGGGGCCGCGCCCGCGGATCTCCGCGACCCCGACGCCGGCGGCGCCAACAAGGGCCATGGCGCTCTGCGCGCCCAGCCCGACGCCGAGCGGCATGACGAGGCCGGGCCGGTAGCCGCTATGCGCCGAACCCTGGAAGGCAAGCAGGTCCCGCGGCGCGGCACCCGCGTGCAACCGGGCTGTGACCTCGATGCGCGATTGGCCGAGGCCGAAGCCGAGGGCGATGCGCTCGAACCGGCTGCCCTCCTCGACGCGGCGCAGGGCGAGCGACAGGCGCGCCACATCGGGCGCGGCGCCATCGACGGTGGCGATCTCGGCGGGAATGCCGTGCTGCCGCAACCCCTGGACGATCGTCTCGGTCAGGCTGCTGGCCGTGCGGCTGGCGAGCGCCGGGTCAGCCCCTTCAGCGATGGCCTGCCCACCATCGGTCACCACCAGCAGCCGGGCCGGGGGCGGCCCCGCGGACGCGGCGGTGGCCTCGTCGCTGAGCCGCGCCCCCCCGCAACCGGCAAGCAGCGGCGCGACGAGCAGCAGGGCGATCTCGGGCCGCCGCGCCGCGGTCTTGTCGGAAAGAGCCTGAGACGCCGCTGTCATGCACCCGCATCCTCTCGGGCCGCCCCATGGCATCCCGGTATCTGCAGCCTGATACGGGGTGGTCCGGCGAAGTCGCCGCCGCCGGGGGCGAATTTTTTCCGCGACGACGGCGAGGATTCGTGCGGCGAGGCCCGTAGCATGGGCCTGATGCGATTCCCTACCCCATGCGCGCTGCGCTGACCGCCGCGGCCGCCGCGCCGGAGGACGCCTGCCTAATGGCGCGCATCGCCGCGGGCGACGAGACGGCCTTCCGCCATTTCGCGGACCGCCATGTCGGGCGGATGCTGCGGCTCGCCCAGTCGATCCTGGGCTCGGCGGCCGAGGCGGATGAGGTCGCGCAGGAAGCGCTGCTGCGCGTCTGGCGTCACGCCGCGCGCTGGGACGGTGCGCGCGGCCAACCAGGCACCTGGGTGCACACCATCGTCGCGCGTCTATGCGTGGACCGCTTGCGCCAACGCCGCCACGAGCCGATCGACGCGGCGAGCGAGGTGGCCGATCCGGCGCCGAGCGCGCTCGAAGCCCTGTCGTCGCGACGCGAGGTGCTGGCGCTGCGTGCCGCGTTGGCGTCCCTGCCGGAACGCCAACGCGTCGCGCTGACCCTTTTCTACCAGGAAGAACTGGCAGGCACCGAGGCAGCCGAGACGCTCGGCCTCAACCTGCGCGCTTTCTGGTCGTTGCTGGAACGGGCGCGCCGGGCGCTACGCGATCAGATGCAGCGCCATGCCGGCCCCGATGGGAGGATGTAAGGAATGACACCGATGAACCCCCGGGAATTCTCCCGCCTGCTCGACACCCATGGCGCCGACCCGGATCGCTGGCCCGAGGCGCTGCGCGAGGCGGCGCGGGCGCTATGCGAGATCTCGCCCACGGCACGCGGGCAATGGATGGCGGCGAAGCGGCTTGATGTGTTGCTCGCCGCCGGCAGGGCGCCGGTGCCGGATCCGGCGCGGCGGGCCCGTATCGTCGCCGGTGCGATGGCGCGGCTGCGCGTACGGGCGGAGCCATTTCTGGATTGGCGCTGGCTGTTCACCCGGCCGATCGGCGCGGCCTTCGCGGCGAGCCTGGTCGCCGGCTGGCTGGTCGGCATGGAACTAGGCGACGGCACGGCGCCGCATCAGATGCCCGCCGATCTCCGTCTCGAGGACCTGCTCCAATGATGCCGCGGCTCACGCCAGGCCGGCTTCGAGTGTTCCTTGCCGTGTCGATCGCGCTGAACCTGTTCCTTGTGGCGCTTGTGGGCGCGCAGCGATGGCGGGCGGTGCACGTGCAGCGCATTGCCATGCCGGCGGTCGGCTTGCTCGAGGGGCGGGGGATTCAGGACCCCGAGGGCACGTTGCAGCAGTTCGGCGCAGGGCTGTCGAGTGATGACGCAGCCATCCTTCGCGGCGCCGTCCGCGCAAGGCTGGGCGAGTTGCTGAACGCACGTCGTGGCTTTGTCGCGGCGGTGGAGCGCACGCGCGAGGAGATCGCCCGCGATCCCATCGATCCTGTCGCCCTGCGGGAGGCGATCGTGGAGGCGCGGCGGCAGCGTCAGCGCTTCGGACCGGTGCTGGAAAGCATCTTGCTGGACGCCGTGCCGCGGATGACGCCCGAAGGACGGCGCGCACTGTCGCGCATCCGTGGTGTCGGTGGCCCGTGAGCGCGACGGGCGGCAACCACGCGCGCCAGAAAGATGTGCCCTTTTGCCGTTTCCGAGGGGACCATCAGGCGATAGCATGGGCACTGGAATCGCGGCGCGGCTGAGCCAGCCGACGACGCGGTAGGCGACGGAGGCTACGACCGCCCAAGAGTGTCGTCGCCAAGATCCTGTTGCCGCTGCGTACAGCGCATACCAGTTGCCGTGGCCTGGTGACGGTTTGGATCCGGGCGTGAGCTGGCCCCCAACCGTTGGACAGTTTGGCGGTCTGGTTGAGCTCGGTCCTGGTTGTCCTCAGGCCGCCAATTTCATAGTCTCGCCCGCCCCGTAAGCCTCATTGGGCGTCTGCCCGCTGAGCGCTGAATGTGGCCAACTACCGCTGTAGTAGCCGATCCACGCCGCGAGCCCGGTCCGCAGCTCCGAGCCGGTCTCGAAGGCGTGCAAGTAGACGCATTCGTACTTCAGGCTGCGCCAGAGCCGCTCGATGAACACATTGTCCATCCACCGCCCGCGGCCATCCATCGAGATGCGTACGCCAAGCCGCCTGCAGCACGCCGGTGAACCGCGGAGAGGTGAACTGGCTGCCCTGATCCGTATTGAAGATCTCCGGCCGAGCGAACCGCGCCAATGCCTCCTCCAGCACCTCGAGGCAGAACTCCACATCCATGGTGTTCGACACTTGCCACGCCAGCACCTTGCGCGTCGCCCAGTCCATCACCGCCACCAGGTACAGGAAGCCACGTCGCATCGGTATGTAGGTGATGTCAGCGCACCAGACCTGGTTCGGCCGGTCCACCGCAAGATCCCGCAACAGGCAGGGCCACACCCGATGCTGGGGATGCGGCACCGTCGTGCGCGGCCGCTGCTAGATCGGTGCCAGCCCCATCCTGGCCATCAGCCGCCGAACCCGCTTGCGCCAGACACCGTACCCTTCACGGCGCAGATGACGCACCATCTGCCGCGAGCCGTACCACGGCGTCTCCAGAAACTGCGCGTCCACCAGCCGCATCCGCGTCAGGTTCAGCGCCGTCTCCCCCACGCGCCGGTGGTACATCCCGGAGCGGCTGATCGACGCCAACTCGCACTGCCGCACAATCGACAGCCGTGGATGCTCAGGCTCGACCATCTGCCGTCTCCGTTCGATGCTCATCGACCGGACGCCTTGGCCAAAAAAAGGACCCGTTCCACCAGCAACTGCCCGATCTTCGCGTGCAGCTTTTCGACATCCGCCTCGACCGCCTTTGCCGTCTCCACCGCCACGGACTTCGCCGAAAACACCGCTNGCCTTTGCCGTCTCCACCGCCACGGACTTCGCCGAAAACACCGCTGCCAGCCCTTCCGTGGCCTGGCGCTTCCATTCGCCGACCATCGTCTGGTGGATGCCGTGCTTCGCTGACAGCTGCGCCGCCGTCAGCTCACCACGCAGCGCCTCCAGCGCCACTTTCGCCTTGAATTCCGCCGAATACCGCGTCCGCTTGCCCGTCATCCGGGTCCGTCCTTCTCGTGGGCGGACCGAACTCAACTACCTGTCCGAATTTCAGGGACCAGCTCTGCCGCCGGCTTCACCGCATGCGCCTGGCCGTATGAACCACCGCCCGACCGGCCCAACGATCACAGACGCAAAGCCGACAGGCTGCCAAGTTCATCGTCAGTTCGAATGGTCCGGCAGCAACGGCAGCGGCGCGTTGGGGCTGTCGAGAAACTCCACTGTTGTATAGTCGAGCGTCGTCGTTCCGATGCTCTGCACCGAATGCAGCAGGTATTCCCCGGGACCGAACTCGAAA
Source organism: Neoroseomonas lacus (assembly GCF_014644535.1). GTDB lineage: Bacteria > Pseudomonadota > Alphaproteobacteria > Acetobacterales > Acetobacteraceae > Neoroseomonas > Neoroseomonas lacus. Next base: position 20,077 of record NZ_BMKW01000014.1, on the reverse strand, counting down.
TGCCGCGTCAGGCCTCGCTGGATCTCCGAATCGGCGAGACGCCCGTCCTCGAAGAAGTTGCGGGCGCGCCCGTCCGCGAGCGCGGTCCAGAAGTAGTTCAGCACGTGGCGGTGAAACGGAAACCGGACACCGGGCGGAATGTGCAGGTGCCAAACGCGGACCCTGGCAGTGTCCGATAGGAGCTTGGTACCAACGCATCCGTTCCACGCGCGCGCCTCGATCTCGTCCTGTAGGTCTTTTGGCCAATGGGCCCTGCGTTCGTCAGCCATAGGGGACCTCCTTTCGATCCGCCACGCCTAATGCGTGCCGTAGAGAAAACCATTCATTTATTGGTTCAGTTCTGGCCCAAAAATTTGCCGGCCACATCACGGTTAATATGCGCAAAAATGGAAGTCCCACCATCATCATTTCCCGGACTCGGGACCTTTTACGTTTGGTTCAAATTGACGCCGCCATTCGATCGCCGCCTATCTAGCGTCCACGAAACGACGGAGCGCAGCGTGATCCTCTACGGCGGCGACTACGAGCACACGCTTGAGATCCGTTCCGTGCGCCACGGCCTCGCCCTCGACTACCGAACCCTCGATCGGCCGGAGCTCTTTGCCCGTGTCCTGCATCGCCAGCCCTTCGCGGCCTGCGAGTTCTCCCTCTCGAACTACATCATGATGCGTGATCGTGGTGCTGACTGGCTGACCGCCGTTCCCGTCTTTCCCGCCCGCGCCTTCCGCCACGGCACTATGCTGGTCCGGCGTGACGAACCGATCTCCTGCGTCGCCGACCTGTCCGGACGGCGCGTCGGCATCGCCGACTACAGCATGACGGCCGGCGTATGGGCGCGCGGCATCATGGCCGAGGATCTTGGCCTGCACTGGTCGGCCCTGCGTTGGTTCGCCCCGGCCACGCCACGGTTCGATCCCCCGGTCAGCGCCCACGTCACACCAGTGGATCGCGACCTCGAGGACGCGCTGGCGGATGGGGAGATCGACGCGCTGCTCGCGCCGCGCAGTCGTGACCTCCTCCTGCCGCAGGCGGCACGGCGCTTCCGCCCCCTCCTGCCCGACTGGCAGGCCGCCGAGCGGCGCTGGTTCGAACGGACGGGCATCTATCCCATCAGCCACGTCGTGGTGCTGCACCAGGCCGAAGCAGAACGCCGGGCGACGCTGCCGGTCGCTGTCGTCGAGGCATACCAGCACGCCAAGCAGCGGGCGCGGCAGCGACGCCTCGCATCCACCTTCCTGCCATGGGGCGAGGCGACGTGGCGCGACACCATGGCGATGTTCGGCGAAGACCCGATGCCCTACGGGCTCTGCGTCGCAAACCGCGCCGTCATCGACCGCCTGCAGGACTATCTCATGGAGCAGGAATTGACGACGCGCCGCTGGACGTTCGACGAGCTGTTCCGGCCATGCTGACGCGCAGCCCCTCAGTCGGCGAGGTTGCTGCGCACGCCGAGCAGATGGTGCTGCATCGCCTGCATCGCTTCCTCAGGCCGGCGCCCGAGCAGCGCGTCGAGGATGGCCCGGTGATGCGCCACCGACCGGCGGCGCTTCTCGGGCGTGATCACCGCAACGCGCATGCTGCGCCAGCGTGTCGTCGCACGGGCCGCGTTGAAGGCCGCCGTCAGCGCTACGAGAACGTCGTTGCGCGTCGCCTCCGCAATGGCGAGGTGGAAGGCACCGTCCCACTGCACCCAAAGCTCGTCGCCGCTGACTTCCGCCGTGCGGCGCATGCAGTTGCCGATCCGCGCGAGATCGGCCTCGGTCGCCTTGGTCGCGGCAAGCGCCGCGATGGCCGGCTCCATCGTCAAGCGGCTCTCCAGGATCTCGTCGGGACTCGCCCGCATCAGCTTCCGGTCGATGCCGGGCATCGTCGCGGCACGACGTCGGCCAAGCACGGTGCCGATGCGCCTCTCCCGCCAGAGTTGCCCCGCGAGTTCGAGCTCGGTCAGCTGCTCGCGCAGGGCGCGCCGGCTGATGCCGAGCGCCTCGGCCAGCTCACGCTCGGGCGGGAGCCGATCGCCGTCATGCAGTCCGTTGCGCCGGATGAAGTCCACCACGTTGTTCACGCGCCACCGCCTCGGTCAGCTCTGCGCTCGCCGCCAGCGTCCACGACTCATGCCGTGGCGCCGCAGCCTGCCCTTCAGATCTCTCCCATTCACCACGTCAAGTCTAGGAGAACGCTCCGATGACCGTCTGCCGTCGCACGGCGCTGCTCGCGGCGCCCGCACTCATGCTAAGCGCAGGGGCTCATACCGAGGAGACCTTCCCCAGCCGCCCCATACGGATGATCGTGCCCTTTCCGCCGGGCGGCCCGCTCGACCGCATCGGGCGGCCTCTGGCGGAAGCGATGCGCACGATGCTTGGCCAGCCGATCGTCTTCGAGAACCGCGCGGGCGCAAACGGAATCATCGGGACCCAGGTCGTGGCCACTGCGGCGCCGGACGGCTACACGCTCCTGATCACGACCGGCTCCTTCGTCGGCAACATGCTCTTCAGCCCGGTGCCGCTGCCCTACGATCCGGCCCGCGACCTTCAGCCGGTGACGCTTGTGCAATACGGCTCTGGCCTCGTCCTGGTCGGCAGACCCAACCTTCCGGCAGCGAGCCTCGATCAGGTCGCGCAACTGGCCAGGCGGGAAACGGAGGCGCTCAGCATCGCCGTGTCCGGCGCCGGCAACATCACACAGCTGGCCGCGCGGCAGTTCGATCGCATGGTCGGCTCCCGTCTTCTCGAGGTGGTGCTTGCCACCGGCCCTGCCATCACCGAGGTGGTGGCTGGCCATGTGGACCTCGTCTTCGCTGGCGCCAGCTTGGTCGCCGATCTGGTGAAGGAGGGCCGCTTGCGCGCCTATGGCTATACCGGCAACCACCGTTCCGGGCTGCTGCCCGATGTGCCGCTGTTCACGGAACTGGGCTATCCCGATTGGAAGCTGTTCGGCATGACCGGAATCTGGACCCGCGCCGGCACGCCGGCGGATCGCATCGGGCGCGTCCAGCAATCCGTCGCCGCCGGGCTGCGTGTTCCGGACGTTGCGCGCATAGTGGCCGAGGGCGATAGCGAACCGTCCGGGAATACTCCGGCCGAATTCGCCGCCTATCTCCAGCGTGAGATCGCGATGCAGCGCAGCCTTGCGGGCATGGCGCCGTGAGCGCCGCGCTTCCGTCCGAGATTCCGATCCTGATCGCGGGCGGCGGAACGGTCGGGCTGACGCTGTCGCTCCTGTTGTCGCGTTTCGGCGTGCCATCGCTGCTGGTCGAGCGCCATCCCGGCACGGCCATGCTGCCCAAGGCGCGCAGCATCAACGCGCGCAGCATGGAAATCTTCCGGCAAATCGGCGTCGAGGAGGATATTCGCGCCAACAGTCCCGAGGGCTTCGCCGGCACGACGATCTGGGTGGAAAGTCTCGCCGGGAAGGAAATCGCGCGCCGCCATTCTTCCCGGGCGCAGGCGGCGAGCGCCGCGGCGTCGTCGGTGCGCGGCGCGCTCTGTTCGCAGGATCTGCTGGAGCCCGTGCTGCGGCGGCACGCGGAAGAGCAGCCCGCGGGCGCCCTGCGCTTCAATGTGGAGCTAGCCGATTTCTTCATCGATGCCGACGGCGTCACCGCGATGCTGCGCGATCGCGTCGACGGCACACCGCACATCGTCCGCGCCCGCTACCTGGTCGCCGCCGATGGCGCGCGCAGCCCGGTGCGGGAAAGGCTCGGGCTGAAGCGCACCGGCCGGCCCAACATCTATGATTCGGTGAACATCCACTGCCGCGCCGATCTCCGCGCGCTGGTCGTGCATCGGCCAGCCTCGCTTTACTATGTCGAGCAGCCCACCTTGCGTGGAACGTTCCTGACGATCGATGGCGGCACGCGCTGGGGTTTCCTGATCCACAGCCTGACGCAGTACGGCTTCACGCCGGAGACCCTGACACCGGATCGTTGCGTCGCGATGATACGCCAGGCGGCGGGACTGCCCGATCTGGCCGTCGAGGTGCTGGGGATCAGCTTCTGGCAAGCTTCCGCCATGGTCACCGAGCGCTTCCGCGTCGGCTCCGTCTTCCTGGCCGGCGATGCCGCCCATGAGACGACGCCGAGTGGCGGTTTCGGCATGAACATTGGCATTCAGGATGCGCAGAATCTGGCATGGAAACTCGCCGCCGTGCTGGGCGGGCAGGCCGCCCCCGCCCTTCTCGACAGCTATGAGGCCGAGCGACTGCCCGCTGCGCAGCTGACGGTGCAAGCGACGCTCGACAACATGCTCTCGCTGGGTCGGACGGAGAAGCAGGACAAGGCACAATTGCCGCGAGCGCAGTATCTGAACGAGCTCGGGCTGATTTTTGGCATTCTCTACGATTCTGCCGCCGTCGTGCCTGACGGAACGCCAGTTCCGCGGATCGACGATCCTGTCACCCAGTATGTCGCCTCCGCCCGGCCCGGCGCCCGGGCGCCGCATCTGAGCCTGGAGCGCGGTGGCAAGGAGGTTTCGACGATCGATCTCTTCGGCGGCGGCTTTGTCCTGCTCGCAGGCCCGCAGGGCGAGGCCTGGCGCGCGGCGGCGCAGGCTCAGCAAGGGATCGTGCCGCTGGCGCTGGTGCTCGGGCAGGACGTCCATGATCCGGGGGGCGGCTGGACGGAGGCCTATGGCGCAGACCCGGACGGCGCGGTGCTGGTGCGGCCGGACGGATATGTCGGCTGGCGTTGCCCGGCGCTTCCGAAGGCCCCGGCGGCAGCGCTGCGCCATGCGCTCGATCGCCTCCTAGGACGAGAAGCGTGATGGCGTTTCCCCTGCCGGAAGCGACGCCCGAATCACTCGGCCTGGATTCCTCCAAGCTGGATCGCGCCTGCGCACTCGTCGAAAAGGACATCGCCCAGGGCTTTCATCCCGGCGCGCAGCTTGCCGTCGCGCGGCATGGCAAGCTCGCGCTGCATCGCAGCTTCGGCTGCATGGAACGCGATCGTCAGCAAGCGGTCGAAGGCCAGACACTTTTCCTTCTCTATTCCAACACCAAGGTCATCACCGCCGCTGCGGTCTGGCTGCTGGTCGAGGACGGCCTGCTGTGCTTCGGCGACGCGATCGCGGACCACATCCCCGGCTTCGAGGCGCACGGCAAGGGCGATATCACGGTCATCGACCTTCTGAGCCATCAGGCAGGCTTCCCCAAGGCCGTCATTCCGATCGAATGTTGGGACGACGCAGCGCGTCTGCGCGAAGCCGCCTGCGGCATCGTCCCGGAATGGCCGCGGGGCACACGCACGGCCTAACATCCCAATGCCGCTTACGGCGTCGCACGTGTGCTGGTGGAGGCGCTGACCGGCAAGGATTTTCGCGATGTCGTCCGCGCCCGGCTGATCGAGCCGCTGGGGCTGGAGCTGGAACTGTTCATGAGCCTTCCGCCCTCTGAATGGCACCGGACCGCGCCCATGCATGCGCCCGATGCCGCGGGCGGATTGGCCGTCGCACCGGTCGAAGCCAGCGCGACCTTCCGTCAGGCAGGGTTTGCCGCGGGTGGGGCGCATGGCACGGCGCGCGCCATGGCGATGTTCTACCAGATGCTGGCGCGGGGCGGGTCGCTCGGCGCGACACGGCTGTTTGCGCCGCGCACCATGGACTTTGTGACGCGAGACTTCACCGGCGACCGCGTGGATGAGCAGATCGGCATCGCGATGCATCGCGGCCTTGGGCCCTTTTCGCGTGGGACCACGCTGGAGACGCGAGGTCTCGGCACGATAGGTCACTCACGGACTTTCGGGCACAGCGGCGTAGGGTCATCGCAGTGCTGGGCGGACCCGGTCTCGGGCGTGTCCTTCGCCTTCCTGAGCAATGCGCGACAGGGGAATGACTGGCACAACCGCCGCATGGACCGGATCAGCAACCTGATTCATGTTGCGATATTGCACTGACGAAGGCGGGGCTCAGGAGTTTCCCGAGGCAGCTTCCTTGAGGATCAGCTTCTCCAGGGTCAGATCCGAGACGGCCTCGCGCAGCCGTTCGTTCTCCTTCTCAAGGTCCTTGAGGCGCTTCACCTGATCGCCCTTCAGGCCGCCAGACTCCTTGCGCCAGCGGTAATACGTGAACGGCGTCACGCTGTTGGCGCGCACCGCTTCCGACACGGAACGCCCCTGCGAAACCAGAACATCCACTTGCCGCAGCTTCGCGACAATCTCCTCAGGCTTATGCTTCTTCTGCGACATTCAGCATCCTCCATCAGGCCAGAAGCCTACTTCAGGGAGGACCACTTTTCAGGGGGCAGACCAACGCTGCCATTCAGCAACAGGTGGAACAGCGCGAAGGAGGTGATGGCCGTCGCGCAGTTGGTGAACACCTCCATGTTGCGCCCCGGCTGCGCCGCATTGCCATGCTGGAGGTGGCGCCCGGACGTGATCAACGCGCCGGTGGCGATGGCGTTGCGCAGCCGCGCCTGTTCTGTGGCATCCGCGCGTGCGCCAAGCAACGCCATGTTGCCGGCGGCGACGAGGTGAGCGACGCGGCCGAACTCCTCCGCATCTTCCGGGCGGAAGACTGTACGACGCGCCACGGCCAGATCCATGCCTGGGTCGACGGTGCGGGCAGGCAGCGGCGCTTCGCCGACGCTAGCACCGGCCAAAACGGGCCTCTTGCGACGCCGATGCGCGAGCCGTCCATGGACAACCTTCCGCTCCGGCCGCAAGGAGCGCGACTTGGTGTAGCCTATTATGTGGTATTCGGAATGCCTATTCAGCTACTATATGTGGCAAGGTTCCCAAGCAGGCCGCCAGCGTCGTCGCATCCAGGACAGCCATGAAACGGTCCTGCGCTCGCCCCAGCACGCCCGCCAGCCGGCAGGTCGGCGAGAAGCAGCAGGCCCCGCCATCGGCGCGGAAGCACTCCACCAGCGCCTGGTCGGCCTCGAGCCGACGCACCACCTCGCCAATGCGGATCGCTTCCGGTGGGCGGGCCAGCACCACGCCACCGCCCGCGCCGCGCTGGGTTCGAACCAGCCCTGCCGCGGCCAGGTCCTGCACGATCTTCTGCACGTGGTTGCGCGGCACACCGATGCCAACGGCCAGTTCCTCGGTCGAGCGCCGGCGCTCCGGGGCCTCCCCCAGGGTCAGCAGGACGCGCAGCGCGAAGTCGGTGGAGGCGAGCAGGCGCATTACGGACCCCGGAATTGGAGATGAAAATACCTCTTTCCGCGCACCCTGTCACGCCCGCCGGTTCGTTCGCAGCAGCAGCAGCAGCAGCAGCAGCGTGGCGCCGTTCCGCCCCAGCAGGCCGAGAAAGGTCAGCCCCCAGGCGAGGAGCGTGAGGTGGATGAAGACGGCCGGCACCGCCGCCAGGAAGGCCAGGTCCAGCGCGCGCGACAATTGCAGCGTGCCGGTCATGTACATGCCGAGCGGGAAGACCATCCCCCATAGGGTCGGCTCGTAGCGCAGCGGTTCCCGTCGCACGAGGTAGCGCCAGAGCGTGAGCGCGATGAGGACGGGTATCCACTAGGTCGCCGCCGCCCAGAAGAACAGCGTGAATCCGCATAGGAAGGGCACGAAATCCGCCAGCAGCGGCCAGCTGGCGCTGCGCTGCGCTGCAGCAGGATCGAGCCAGCCAGCGTGGTGCTCGTCACCGCGCCCGTGTTGATCCAGTGGGCGGGCCGAAATCCACCGCGCTGAGCCGTATGAAGGTGAGGCGATAGAAGATCACCGGGATGATCGCGAGGTAGAGCATGCAGCCGATCATGAAGAAGGCGAGGCAGAGGAATTGCACCTCGGGCGGTGGTGGCGCGGCGGCACCCAGCGTGCCCTTCAGCACCACGACGGATTGCGTCGCGACCGTCGCGATCAGCCAGGCGCCGTTGATGCCGACCGACAGCGTGGGCTTGCGTGCGCGGATCGTGACCGCGGTCAAGAAGGCGTACATCACCACGAACCACAACCCGACGCCGAGATACCAGAGCCAGGCAGCGACACCCTCCGCACCGGCGACGACCACGGTCTGCGTTCCGAGCACGCAGGTGCCCGTGACCACGGTGAAGAAGCCGGGCGCGCGCTGGTGGTTCGACAGGTCCTCGACGATGCGACGCGGGAACAGCACGAGCCGCGCGAGCGTCAGCCCCCAGAGCACCAGATAGGCCGTCCAGGCGATGCCAACGAGCGGCAGGGCGATCAGCCGCAGGCCGAGCAGGTGCCAGGCGATCGAGACAACGCCTGTTGCCATGACCAGCGCGAAATACCCGGGAAACAGATCGCGCGCCGTCTCCGCAACCAATGTGCCGAAGGCTGAACTCGTCGGCGTCGCATGTGTGAGTGTGGTCATGATGCGCTGCCTCCCGCCCATAGCTCGATCAGCTCGATCTGGAGAAACAGCAGGAGCAGCAGGGTGTTGAGTGCCCAGGCCACGGTGAGCGCGCGCGCGATGACGCCCCATGGCGCGGCCGCGTGCTCGGCGCACCGCCACACAGCTACCAGGATCGCCGTGGCGTAGGCGGGAAAGACGATGAGCAGGATCTGCTGCAGATCCGCGCGCCCGGCCTCCCGCGCCAGCAGGAACGGCAGCGCCAGGCCCGTGCTGACCAATACGCCATAGACCCAGAACGTGCGCCCGAGCGTAGCCCGCCCTGCCAGCACGCGCCATTCCGGCTCGAACAGCAGGAGCGGCAGGAGCAACAGCCTCTTCGGCCAGGTCATGGACGTAGGCTCCGTCCCTCAGGGCTCTGCGTCGTCGGCAGGGCCTGCGAATATTGGCATTGACGATACCACCACGGCGCGCTTCGCCGAGGATCTGATGCAGCACGTCCATCTGGAGAACAACGTGCTCTTTCCCCGCTTCGGCGCATGACTGCGGGCGTGCGAATTAGCGTGGTCACGGTGAGTGACCGCGCTTTCCGTGGGGTCTATCAGGACCAGGGAGGACCGAGGATCGAAGCGACGCTCGCGCGCATCCTAGCCACGCCCTGGCACGCCGTGCGCCGCCTGGTACCGGACGAGCGGCCGGCGATCGAGGCCACCCTGATCGCGCTCGTGGACGCCGACGCTTGCCCGCTGATCGTCACCACCGGCGGCACCGGCCCGGCGCCGCGTGACGCCGGAGGCGACGGACGCAGTCTCCGACCGGTTGCCGCCGGGCTTCGGCGAACTGATGCGCGCGGTCTCGCAGCGCGCCGTGCCGATCGCGATCCTCTCGCGGCAGGTCGCCGGCACGCGGGGGCGGAGCCTGATCGTGAATCTGCCCGGCAAGCCCACGGCCATCGCCGAATGCCTGGACGCGGTCTTCCCTGCCACGCGGTACTGCATTGACCCGATCGGAGTTCGCGACTGGAGACTAGCTATTTAGTCTGCGCGGCGTCCTGCCCCAAAGAGGCGTGATGGCGTTATTCCGGCGCCGCTAGGTACGGCGCCCTTCCGGCCTAGGAGCCGATATTCACGCGGCGACGGGCGGGCGGCGGAGGCGCAAACATCACTCGGTAGACGATGGCGCCGGCAGCGTCCACCGTCAGCCGCAGGACGCGCCCTCGGTGCGTGAAGATCAGGCGGTGATGCCCTGCATGCTCACCGATGCCCTCCGCGCACCGGCTCGTCAGCGGGCATCGACGTGAAGGCTGCCGGGACGAGATGGGCATTCGCCGCGAGGAACACGCCAAAGACGATCGCGACGGTCAGGATGGCGAGAAGCTTCTGCGCTCGCGGTTCCATCATGGTGCCCCGCGCGATGGGTGATTGCTCCGAGTTGCGAGACACAAATCGCGAGGACGTTGATTTCGGGCCGCACTCAGCCGGCCTGTCCAGGATGGCATCACCCCCTGCCGGCCACCATGGATCGCGGTGAGGATCGTCGCCCTGTCGCCACCATAAATCCGCCAGCCGCCGGCCAGCGAGGGCGCACCGGTCCCAAGGCCTCCGGTTCCGTTCTCTCCGTGGCAGGCGATGCAATTCTCCGCGAAAACCTGTGCGCCGGCGCTACGCAGGTCGGCAGCACCGCTTGGCAGGGCCAACACCTAGTCGCTGACGGGCTGCATCGCGTCGGCGGCAGGATGCCGTCACGTCCAAACGCCGGCACCTGGGAGACACCAGTGTCCGGATGCCCCGATCGGTATGGAATAACTCTGGCCGCCAGAACCGCGCCAAGTCCTCCTCCAGCGGTTCCAGACAGAACGCCACGTCCGTCGTGTTCGACGCGCGCCAGGACAGCGCCTTGCGCGTCAGCCAGTCCATCACCGCCAGCCGCGACAGCGCCAGCAGCCCCCGGCGCAGCCCGTTCAACGGTCGGATATCGGTCACATTGAACGCAACGAACCTGCCTTGCACCGTAGTGGCATGGCATAAGAGCATCGATTCTGGACGCGCGGCACATGACGAACGACCAGCGCCCGACCAGCATTGAGCGTTACCAGCAGGACAGCGATGTCATGCAACTGGCGCTGTTGCGTCGGCGGCAGCGATCTCGAGCACTTCTTGTCGTTCTTCTCGGACTGGCGGCGCTGTTTTACGCGATGACCATGGCGCGGCTTGGGGAACACAGCGCAGCCCGTCAGATTGCCGCGCAATCGCCGGGCGATGGTCGCGCAAGCGTCCCGACAACCCCGTCAGTGCGACGATAGCCCACAACCAACAAGAGGACCCGATCTCAGCAAGAGAGCAGCGGTCGGCCAGGCGCTGCGGGATCTGACGACGCAGCATGCGCCGAGCATCATCAACGCGTGCCAAGCGACACCAGATATGATACAAACCACCGAATTAGTTGACCCGTGAGCCTGTCATTCGACGGACACAAGGGTACCCTCGAATTGGCAGGTTTCCGGGGCATCTTCCGTGACGTTGGGTCACGCGAAGGCGGATGCTTGTGGTTCATAAGGAGGGGATGCGATGGCCCAGGTCTCGCTGGCTTCCGAGGCCAATCCTGACCAAGTGGAGCCTGTCGTTCGGGCAATCGGCTTTTCCGACATCCGGATTGCCCTGACAAAGGGCTACGAGGATTTCATGGAGATGCCGACGCAGTTGATCTTCCTTGGGGTGATTTATCCGATCGTTGGCTTCGTTGCGGCAAGAGCGGCATCTGGTGGCGCGCTACTACCGCTACTGTACCCCCTGGTCGCTGGGTTGTCGCTCATGGGACCGATCGCGGCCCTCGGGATCTACGAGTTGAGTCGGCGGCACGAGAAGGGGCTCCCGACCACTTGGCTCAACACCTTCGATGTCCTCCGCTCGCCGGCGATCGGCTCGATCGCGGCGCTCGGCGTGGTGATGTGCGTGATCTTCGTGGCCTGGCTGTTTGCCGCGCAGGCGGTCTATCGGGGCACGATGGGCGATGAACTGCCCGACTCCTTCTGGGCGCTGCTCGGACAGGTGCTGACGACTGGCGCTGGTTGGAGTCTGATCCTGTGGGGCAATATGGTCGGATTCTTCTTCGCCCTACTGATCCTTACCCTCACCGTAGTCTCGTTCCCGTTGCTGCTGGATCGAAATGTCGGACTTCGCGTGGCGGTACGGACCTCCATACGAGCGGTGCTACGCAATCCAGTACCGATGGCCGCCTGGGGCATCATCGTCGCGCTACTTCTCGCCCTTGGGTGCCTGCCGCTCTTCGTCGGCCTGGCGGTGGTGATGCCGGTGCTGGGGCACGCTACCTGGCATTTGTATCGCCGGGTTGTGGATGCATGATTGGCATTGCCCGGCGGCCTTGCGCTCCGCAGGGAGGTAGCTCAGTTGGGATTGGGGCTGAAGAACTGCAGTCGCGATAGCAGCGTGTGGTCGGCTTCCAGCACCATGATCGCAACGAAGATCAGCACCGCCAACGGCGGCACCAGGATGGCGTAGCCAAGCGCCAGCCTTTCCCACTTCATGTGCATGAAAACGGCGACGATCAGTCCTGCCTTGAGCATCATGAACAGCAGGATCAGCGACCAGCGCAGCATCCCCTGCAGGTGGAAGAAGTCCACCAGGTAGGAGAAGGTGCTGAGGATGAACAACCATACCCAGACCACGAGATAGAGCCGGATTGGATGTTGCTGGCCTTCCTCGTGCGCAACCGAGGCCCGAGCGGCCGCACCGTGCCCCCCATGTGCATCGCCTACCTTCGCTGCATGCGCCATGCCTCGCCTCCTACCAAAGATAGAACAGCGCGAAGATGAAGACCCAGACCAGGTCGACGAAATGCCAGTAGAGTCCTGTGATCTCGACGATCTCGTAGCGGCCGCCCCGGCTGGTGAAGAAGCCCGGCCGACCGTCGTCATAGTCCCCGCGCCAGACCTTGCGCGCGACGATCAACAGGAAAATCACGCCGATCGTCACGTGCGTCCCGTGGAAGCCGGTGATCATGAAGAAAGCGGAACCGAACTGCTCGGCGCCCCAGGGGTTGCCCCAGGGACGCACGCCCTCATGGATCAGCTTGGTCCACTCGAAGGCCTGCATGCCGACGAAGGTCGCGCCCAGCAGCGCTGTCACGACCAGCAGGATCGCGGTGCGTCCCCGGTCGCGGCGGTAGCCGCAATTGACCGCCATCGCCATGGTGCCGCTGCTGGTGATCAGCACGAAGGTCATGATGGCGATCAGGATCAACGGCATATGCGTGCCGAAGATCTCGAGCGCGAAGACCTCGCTCGGATTCGGCCAAGGAACCCGCGTGGACATCCGCACCGTCATGTAGGAGAGCAGGAAGCAGCCGAACACGAAGGTGTCGCTGAGCAGGAAGATCCACATCATGGCCTTCCCCCAGGAGACATTCTTGAATGCCCTCTGGTCGGAACTCCAATCCGCGACGAAGCCTTCCATGCCTCCGGGCCGTTGGGCGGCTTGCGTCTGAGCGATGCCTTCCATCGTCGCGAACCTCCCTTAACCGTGCAGCAACAGGCCGAACAGCGCGATCCATGCCACCAGAAGGAAATGCCAGTAGGTGGCGCAGAGTTCGACGCTGAGGCGAAGTTGCTCGAGCCCCGCACCGCGCGCCGTCCGGTAGATGGTCCTGCCAAGGACGACGAGACCGCCCAGCAGATGCAGGCCGTGAACCGTCGTGATCAGATAGAAGAAGGAACTGGAAGGGTTGGTGGCGACGCCGAAGCCTTCCGCCATCACCTGCTGCCAAGCGAGGTACTGCCCGGCCAGGAAGCCCAGCGCGGCGAGCCCGCCAGCGATCATCCCGACCTCGATCCCCTGCCGCCAACCGATGCGCGCGGCCATCTGAGCGCGATGGAGGCCAAAGCTGCTGAGCGCCAGCAGGGCCGTGTTGAACCAGAGCATCCACGGCGTCGGCAATGGTCGCCAATCCTGCGACATGTGCATGCGCATCAGGTAGGCGCTGACGAACAGCGTCAGCAGGGCACCCACCACCGCCAGGAAGACCCAGAGACCTAGCTTTGCCGCCGGAACCTCGGAGGCACCGGTGCCCGGCGCTTCGCCTGCCGCGCCGACCTCCAGCCACGGCTTCGCCATCAGCCGCTGCCGCGAAAGCCACCAAGCCGCGATGCTGCCGAGGACGGCGACGTAGAGGATGATGGCGGTCATTCCGCGGCCTTCGCCGGCGGCTGGTTCTGCGGGATGAAGTCCTGCGCGGCACCTGGGACGCTGTAGTCATAGGCCCAGCGATAGACCACCGGCAGGTCCTGCCCCCAATTGCCATGCGGCGGCGGCGTCTGCGGCGTCTGCCATTCGAGCGACGCTGCATTCCAGGGATTGTCGCCCGCCGACCGGCCACGCCGGATGCTCCAGGCCAGGTTGAACAGGAAGACGATCTGCGCCGCACCGACGATCAGCGCCATGACGCTGATGAAGGCGTTCAACGTGTGGGCGGAGGCCGGGACGAAGGCCGTCTCCCCGATCTCGTGGTAGCGCCGCGGCACGCCGAGCAGACCGATGTAGTGCATCGGGAAGAAGATCAGATAGGCGCCGAGGAAGCTGACCCAGAAGTGGATGCGGCCCATCACCTCGTTCAGCATCCGTCCCGTGATCTTCGGATACCAGTGGTAGATGGCCCCGAAGATGACGAAGATCGGCGCCACGCCCATCACCATGTGGAAATGGGCGACGACGAACATCGTGTCCGACAGCGGCACATCGACCACGACATTGCCGAGGAACAGGCCGGTCAATCCGCCATTGACGAAGGTGACGATGAAGGCGAGCGCGAACAGCATCGGCACGGTCAGGTGGATATCGCCCCGCCACAGCGTCAGCAGCCAGTTATAGACCTTGATCGCTGTCGGCACCGCGATGATCAGCGTGGTGGTGGCGAAGAAGAACCCGAAATATGGGTTCATGCCGCTGACATACATGTGGTGCGCCCAGACGATGAAGCTCAGCGCGCCGATGATGATGATGGCCCAGACCATCATGCGGTAGCCGAAGATGTTCCGCCGCGCATGCACGCTGATGAGGTCGGAGACGATGCCGAAGGCGGGCAGCGCCACGATGTAGACCTCCGGATGGCCGAAAAACCAGAACAGGTGCTGGAACAGCAGCGGGCTGCCGCCTTCGTGGTTCAGCCTCTGGCCCATCTCGACCAGTGCCGGCATGAAGAAGCTGGTGCCGAGCAGGCGGTCGAGCAGCATCATCACTGCGCTGACGAACAGCGCGGGAAATGCAAGCAGCGCCATGACTGTCGCGGTGAAGATGCCCCAGACGGTCAGCGGCATGCGCATCATCGTCATGCCGCGCGCGCGCGCCTGCAGGACGGTCACCACGTAGTTCAGCCCGCCCATGGTGAAGCCGATGATGAACAGCATCAGCGACAGCAGCATCAGGATGATGCCCCAGTCCTGCCCGCCCGGCGTGCCGGACAGGATCGACTGCGGCGGATACAGCGTCCAGCCCGCGCCGGTCGGCCCGCCGGGGGCAAAGAAGCTTGCCACCAGCACCAGGACGGCGAGCAAGTAGATCCAGTAGGACAGCATGTTCATGTAGGGGAACACCATGTCCCGCGCGCCGATCATCAGCGGGATCAGGTAGTTGCCGAAGCCGCCGAGAAACAGCGCGGTCAGCAGATAGACCACCATGATCATGCCGTGCATCGTGATGAACTGGTAGTACTCGGCCGGGGTGATGAAATCAAAGACGCCCGGGAAGCCCAGCTGCAGGCGCATCAGCCAGGACAGCACCAGCGCTACAAGGCCGATCGCCGTCGCTGTCAGGGCATACTGGATGCCTATGACCTTGGCGTCCTGGGAGAAGACCCACTTCGTGATCCAGCTTCGGGGGTGATACAGCTCGACGTCGGGGACCTCGGCCGCCGGGATGCCATCAACGGATCCGGATGCGATGCTCATCGTGTCCCTCTCCTGCCTGCCCTATCTCGCTGCGGCCAAGCGGCGCACGAAGGTGGGCTGGCGCTCGAGCCACGCGTGGTACTCGGCTTCCTCCACCACCACGACGCGCCCGCGCATCACCGCGTGGCCGAGGCCGCAGAGCTCCGCGCAGACTGCTTCGAAGGTGCCGGTGCGCGTCGGCGTGAACCAGAAGAAGGTAACCTGACCCGGCACCATGTCCATCTTCGCGCGGAATTCCGGCACGTAGAAATTGTGCAGCACGTCAATGGCGCGCATTAGCACCTTGACCGGACGACCAATCGGAAGCTGCAGTTCCCCACCTTCCACGATCACGTCGTCCTGCCCGGCTGGGTCGGAAGGATCGATGCCGAGCGGATTGTCCGGACCGATGAATCGAACAGAGACGGTACCCAGTCGCCCGTCGTGGCCAGGCAGGCGGAAGGTCCATTGCCACTGCTGGCCGACGATCTCGATCTCGGTCGCGTTCGCAGGCACGGTGATGAAGCGATGCCAGACGATCAGCCCAGGCGCGAGCAATGCCGCGACGCCGATCGTCGTGCCGATCGTTAGCCACCATTCGAGCCGCTTATTCTCCGGCTCATGTTCTGCCTTGTGTCCCGGGCGGTGTCGAAACCTGACCACGCAATACGCCATGAACAGGACGATGATCGTGAAAGCGACGCCGGTAATCCAGAAGGTCACGATAAGCGTGTCGTCGATGTAGCTCCAGTTGGACGCGATGGGTGTCCACCACCACGGGCTCAACATATGGAAGGCGACGGAGCCGACGGCCACCAGGATGAGAGCGATCGCTACCGCCATTGGCGCTGCTTCCGAGGACAGGGGGGGCGACGCCTCACACACGCGTTCAGGTCGCGGTCGCACATTATCCGGTAGGGGCGGGGCGATTTCGCTGATGCAGGCTTCCGGGCTCGGCTCGGCCTTGGTGCCGAGACTGGTCGCACGACGACCAGGCCTTCCCCATGCGGGCGATAGGGTGCCGCTATCCGTCCAACCGAAATTACCGCGCTCTCCATGGCCGTGCCCTTTCTGCTCCCAGCCGTGCCAATGCACCGAGTGGATTACGCAGAAGCTGATCACTGTCGCCGAGTAAGTCGCCGCCCGGTTTTATATGTGAGATCCCCTCTCGGCGCGAGTCTAATTCGTTTCCGGTTCAATCGGCGAAGGTAACGCACGGCGTGCGAGGGAACTCCGAATGTTGGAGTCCGAGGCACCAGCGCTGGCTTCCAAATTCGTTCGCTCTCTACCGGCCGTCTGGAGAACGAGGTTTGAGAGAATCTTCTCAGCGCGTCAGGCCGATGTCATGCATCGCGCTTGCATCAAAGCCAGGCGCTTCAAGGCAACGCCCGTGCACAATTTCCGGCAAGTCCGTTGAGGTTGCCGGGTGTTTGGAAGCGGTCTCATCGGCTTCGGAAGCGCCAATCCGTGCGACGCCGGCTTGTCCGGGACGCATTTCACGAAATCTGATGCGAGCAGTGTGCGGCGCAGCAGACGCACCAGCAGCTCCTGCCCAATCCGCTTTGCCGCCGCGATTTTGCAGAACGAGGCGTAGCGCCAAGAGCTGCGCGTCAGCCTGCGCGTCCAGTCATGACGCACCGACGCACGCGATCACCGCACGACCCTGCAGGACGCGTATCACCGAAACGGTGGGGAGTCCTTCACGCAGCAGCCCCACGGCCGCTTCATGGCAGGCCGTGGCCTCGCCCCGGCCATCGAAGAAGGTGGCGACCGCGGCGCCGTCTGCGTCCCGATCGCTCCGGGCCATCCATACGGCGCGGAAGCCCGGCGCGCGTGCAATCACCGGAAGCGTCCGCTGCTCGACGAAGGCCCGGGTGTCCTGCGTTGCCGGAACGCCGGCCAGTATGCGGACGAGAAGGTAGGGGAGCGGATCGTCGCCACCCGAGGCGCGCCGCAGCGCTCCCTCCTGCACGAAGCACTCGCCTGAGAACTCTTCGCCAGGCGAAGGGAAGAAGTCCAGGTGGCTTGCCAGCCACCGGCGGGCCGCGTCGGTCGAGCGGTGTGCCGTCTCCGCGTCCGCGAAGCTGCTTACGCTGACGCCAGCGCCCGCCTCATCCCAGAACGCGAAGTAGGCCTCGAAGCCTGGCTCGGACCGTAGGACAGGCAAGAGCTCGCCTTCCACCGCCTTCTCGATCGTGCTGCGGCCAACTCCGATCGTTGGATGGCGGCGTAGGTTCATATGCATGATCCTGACCTCCGGGGGCGATGCGTCGCCCAGAGCCTACAACTGGTGGCGAGGGCAAGCCATCAGTTCGATAGGGAAGATGCGCGCTGCCTCGTGCCAAGATCGCTGCCGGGCGTCCAGGACGCCGCCTGGCCTGAATCGCTCGGTCAGGCGCGTTTCGCCGAGATCTCCCAAGGGGGCAGGACCAATCGCTCAAAGCACGAAATGGTCCAGCCGTCGCTTGCGATCCTCCCAATCGGGAAAGTAGTGGGAAAGGAGTTGCCAAGAAGTTGGTCGATGGTGGACCTCGCAGCGATGGCACAGCTCATGGCAGATCACGTAATCGATGCAGGGCATAGGTGCCCTTATCAGGCTCCGGTTCAGCACCAGAGCATTTTCCGATCATGCTGGATCATGCCCAGCGGCACTGAAGTAGTTTGCGCATTCGGTTGAATTGAAGGTGTCGATGATCTTGCCGGTGGTGGACCAGAGACCGTCGATGGTTCGCTCGGCGGCCTTGCGGAGCATAGCCTTGAGCTTGGCGAAGGCGTCCCTTCGGAGCAGTGCTCCTCAGCAGATTGAAGTCGGGGTTGTAGGGCGGCAGGTAGAGCAGGCGCGCGCCGGCAGCCTCGATGGCCGCGCGGATGCTTGGCCGCTTGTGGCTGCCGAGGTTGTCCATCACGACGATGTCGCCAGCCCGCAGGTCCCGGACCAGCACCTGGTCGACATAGGCCTGGAAGGCGATGCCGTTGATCGGCCCGTCGAACACCATCGGCGCGACCATGCCGCTGTTGCGCAGGCCGGCGACGAAGGTGCTCGTCTTCCAGTGGCCGTGCGGGATGGCGGCGCGCAGGCGCTGGCCGCGCGGTGCCCGCCCACGGGTGCGGGCCACGTTGGTCGAGGCCCAGGTCTCGTCGATGAACACCAGGCGGTCGGGATCGAGATCGATCTGGTCCTCGAACCATTCCCAGCGTCGCGTCAGGATGTCGGGCCGTTGCTGCTCGGCCGTGTGCGCCGACTTTCTTTCAGCGTGATCCGCCGCTGCGCGAAGAACCGCCATGAGGTGGCGACGCCGACCGGCACGCCGGCCTCGGCCAGTTCCACGCGTAGCTCGCTCAGCGTGATGTCCGGCGTCCGCTCCAGCAGTCCAAGGATCAGCGGCGCATGGGCCTCGATCCGACCCGAGCGGCGATCCCCACCCAGTGGCCCCGGCGCCACCGAGCCCACCGAGCGCTTCAAGGACGCCCAGCGGATCGCGCTCGAAATGCCGACGTCGAAGCGTGAGGCGGCTGCCCGGCACGAGGATCCAGCCTCGATCGCCGCCACCACCCGCTCCCGAAGATCGACCGACAACGCCTTCGACATGCCTGTCGGCCCCCTCTCCGACAGACAGCTTGAATCAGATCCGCTCCGCGTCGGGGATCCGACCGCATAGCTCAGGCTAGGCGGGTGGCCGCGGGATACGTGCACGCCTTCTCGCGAGCGACTTCCGGGGAGCCTCGCACGGTACCTTCTGTCAGATTCCGACCATTAGATACCGTTTGAGAATGCAGGTGCGGGCCGGCGCCGGATTTCAGAATGTGCCAGTCGGCGCATTCTGAAACGGGCTCTAAACTAGGAAGGATTATTATTCCGAAAACCGCGCATCACCAATGCCTATAGAAAAAATACATGAAAATTATGGATATATTTCATAATTTCTGTAAAATATGTTGCGAGAATAAATTAATTCTTCAGATAAACTCGTTGTATTCATAAGATAACTGAAAAGCAGTTCCTTCAAAATATCTCGCTAGTTGTGACCTTAATACACATGTGACCATGCAACTCGGCGTAACAAGATGACGCTGCGCCGTTTGGCCATGACACGTGACCCGTTCCGGGTCGCGTCGGTCGGGTCGGGGCGGTCGCAGCCATGCCGATTCTGCCTGAGATCGCGGGTGGACACCCCGAAATGACCCTTTGGCGGCAGCGGCTCCACGCGGCACCGGAACTCGGCTTCGAACTCCAAGAGACGGCTCAGTTCGTCGCTGAAAGCCTCCGCGAGTTCGGCTGTGACGTGGTGCAGGTCGGCGTCGGCGACAGCGGCGTCGTGCGTGGATCGGCCGATGGCCCCCTCATCGGACTCCGTGCCGACATGGACGCCCTGCCGATCCTCGAGGATACCGGCCTGCCCTACGCCTCGCGTCATGGAGGCCATATGCACGCGTGCGGACATGATGGCCACACCGCAATGCTGCTTGGTGCGGCACGATACCTCTGCGCCACCCGACGCTTCCGCGGCAGTGTCGTGCTAATCTTTCAGCCGGCGGAGGAGATCGGACGCGGCGCCGGGGCGATGCTTCGTGACGCATTGCTCGAACGCTTCCCGATCCGGCAGTTGTTCGGATTGCACAACCTGCCTGGTCTGGCGGAGGGCGTTCTGTTCTGCCGTGATGGCCCGGTCATGGCGGCCACGGCCGACATCACCATCCGCATTGGCGGCCGGGGCGGACACGGCGGGTCACCGCATCTGTGCACCGATCAGATACTTGTTGCTGCGCATGTGTTGATCGCCTTGCAGGGGATCATTGCGCGCAATATTCCGGCGCTAAGAGCCTGTCTCTGAACGCGATCGGAACGGGGGTTGGCTGGCCGGAGCGACTGTGATTCCAACGGGTTGTC
>NZ_BMKW01000013.1 GCF_014644535.1 Neoroseomonas lacus | reverse complement strand
GGGCTGTTCGGGATGTTCCGCGCGCGCGTGAAGCTGAAGGCGATGTCGTCGGCGGTCAGAGCGCGGCCGTCATGCCATGTCACACCAGGCCGCAGGCGGAATTCCCACACCGTCTCCGATACCGGTCGCCAGAATTCGGCGAGGCCCGGCGCCAAGGTGCCATCCGCGGCGCGCTCCAGCAGCCGATCAAAGATCTGCATGGCGATACTGTTGTTGGGCGACGCGTTGTGGAAGTGCGGGTCCACCGAGGTGACGCCGCCAGCCATGCCGATGGTCAGCGTCTCGGCCCGGCTCGGCTCGGCGGTCTTGGCCGCCAGACAGGCAAGGCCGGAGGCGCACAGCATCGGGCGCCAAACGTTTGTCATCGCAAGGCGTCTCCTCGATCGTCGCAAGAAGAGTCATCCGCGTGGTATAATTTAAGATATCAATGCTAGAGCGGCCTCCGACCTGACTGAATCGCGAAAGTCCTCCCAGGCCACCGAACTCTCCGGGCTCGACCGCAAGACCACCCCTGCGTCTGTTCACCCTCTTCCGCGCCCGCATGGCTGACCTCGCCACCCATGCCTGCCCCTTCGCCAGCGAGGTCGAGGTCGATGAAAGCTACTTCGGCGCCAGCCGCGTCCGCGGCAAACGAGGCCGTGGCGCCGGGCGCAAGACACCGGTCTTCGGCATCCTCAAGCGCGGCGGCCGCGTGCATACCCAGATCGTCAGAAACTGTTCAAAAGCAGCGCTTCAAGGCATCATCAAAGGCACGATCGACGTCTCCGCCAGTATCCATTCCGACGGCTGGCGCGCCTATGACGGCCTCGTCGAGGCAGGCTTCGCCAAGCACCACCGCATCCGACACAACGACGATCAGTTCGCCGACGACGGCGTCCACATCAACGGCATCGAGAGCTTCTGGTGCTTCTCAAAACGCCGCCTAGCCAAGTTCAACGGCATCCCCAACGCCAGCTTTCCAGCCTTCCTCAAGGAGTGCAAATTCCGCTTCAACAACAGGCATGGCGATCTGTACCGGACCAGACCCATCTTAAAATCATAAAGTGTGTAAAATCAATGGTATAATGCTCTATGGCGGCGCCGGTCGCTCGCGGTCGATGGTGCCGTGGGCTATCGCGCCCGGATTCGGTGCGTCGAAAGGCGGCCCCTCTCGCTCATGGCGCCCGGCCCGCCTCCATCACGGTCAGAACGCCATCCACCCGCCATCCACCAGCAGGTTATGCCCGGTGACGAAGCTCGCCTCGGCGCTGGCGAGGAACAGCGCCGCTTGCGCCACATCAATCGGCCGGCCGAGCCGCGGCATCGGCGTGCGCATGATGGAATATTCCATCCCGTCGGTGCCCGGCGCCACCGGGCGCCCGGTCAGGATGCGGCCCGGCGCGACGGCGTTGCAGACGATGTTGTCCTTCGCGTAGTCCACCGCGATCTGCTTCGTCATATACGCCGACGCCGCCTTGCCAGTGCCGTAGGCGATCTTTCCCGGTGCGGCGACCATGCCGTGCTGGGAAGAAAGGTTGACGATCCGCCCACGCGTCTCGTCCACGATCTCCTGCGTCAGGAATTGCTGCACCGCGCGCTTGCAGCCGAAGAACACACCCTTGGCGTTCACCGCCATCACGCGGTCCCAATCCTCCTCAGTGGTTTCGTGCAGCCTGGTGCCGGCGCCACGAATCGCGGCGTTGTTCACCATCACGTCGAGCCGGCCGAACTCGGCGACGGCGGCGCTCACCAACGCATCGACATCGGCCCAGACGGAAACGTCGCAACGCTGGAAACGCGCGACACCACCCGCCTCGGCGATCACCGCGCGCGTCGGCGCGCCGCCTTCCAGCACCGTCTCGCTGACGTCGCCGATCACCACCTTCGCGCCTTCTCGCGCGAACAGCGTCGCGATGGCCCGGCCGATGCCCGACGACCCGCCGGTGACGATGACGATCTTGTCCTGCAGACGCATGCCAAACTCTCCAATCCTCGCCACATTCTGCCCGCCCCCTGGACGAAGGGCGAGGCCCGGCCCGATCATCACCCCGATCACGCTGGAGTCACCCGATGCGCCTTATTCTCGAAGAGCTGACCGCCGAGGCCTTCGCCCCCTTCGGCGATGTGCTGGCCTGCCCGGAGCAACCGGGGCGCGTCTATACCGAAGCGGCGCTCGACAATCGTCGCGCGCATGCGAAGCCGAGCCTGTCCTTCAGCACGAAGGAACCGGTCGCCCTGCCGCTCGCCTCCACCACCATGGAGCGGCATCTGCATTCCTCGCAGTCCTTCGTGCCGATGGATGCCGGGCGCTGGCTGGTGCTGGTCGCGCCGCACGGTGCCGATGGCGGGCCGGACATGGCGAAGGCGCGGGCCTTCCTCGCGCGGCCGGACCAGGGCGTGACCTATGGCGCCAATGTCTGGCACCACCCCTCCACCGTCTTCGACCGCATCGCGCGTTTCGCCATCTTCATGTGGAAGGACGGCAGCAGCGACGACGATGAATTCGTCCAGGTCGCGCCCTTCACCGTTGTCGAAGGAGCGTGACCATGACCTATCAGGTGAAGCGCGATTTCATCGGCTACGGCGCCAATCCGCCCGACCCGCAATGGCCAGGTGGCGCGAAACTCGCGGTGAATTTCGTGATGAACTACGAGGAAGGTTCGGAGCCTTCCTTCGAACTTGGCGACGGCCGCACCGAGGCCGGGCTGACCGAGGCGCATCCCGCCAGTCAGGTGAAATCCGGCCGCGACCTCGCCGCCGAGGGCATGTTCGAATACGGCTCGCGCGTCGGCGTCTGGCGGTTGATGGGTCTGTTCCAGGAACGCGGCCTGCCGATGACGGTATTCGGCTGCGCCCTCGCACTGGAACGCAATCCCGAAGCGGCCGCGGCCATCCGCGCCGCCGGCTACGATGTGTGTTCGCATGGCTGGCGCTGGGTGAAGCATTTCGAATTGTCGGAAGCCGAGGAGCGCGAGCACATCGCCAAGGCCGCCGCCAGCCTGCAGAAGACCTTCGGCGAAGCCCCCGCCGGCTGGTACTGCCGCTACGGACCGTCCGAGAACACACGCCGCCTGGTCGTCGAGCATGGCGGCTTCCTCTACGACAGCGACTACTACGGCGAGGAACTGCCGCTCTGGGTGCAGGTCGAGGACAAGCCGCACCTCGTCGTGCCCTATTCACTGGTCAATAATGACGGCAAGTACGCCGGCTGGATGGGCACCTCCGACGACTGGTTCTCCTTCATCCGCGACGCCTTCGACATGCTTTATGACGAAGGCTGCAAAGGCCGGCCGAAGATGATGTCGATCGGGCTGCATATGCGACTGATCGGCCACCCGGCGCGGGCAATGGGATTGCAGCGGCTGCTCGACCACATCGGCCGGCGGCGCGATGTGTGGGTGACGCGGCGCGTGGATATCGCGCGGCATTGGATGGCGGTGCATCCGCATCGGCCGTGACCGGCATGGCGAATGCTAGAAACCGCGCATGACGCCCTTTCCCGACCGCGCCGTGGCCGAGGCGCTTGCCCTCGCCACCGACCTGTTCTCGCGCCTGGCGGCGGCCACCGCCGACCCGCCCGGCATCACCCGCGCCTCCTTCGGGGAAGGTGAAGGCGAGGCCCACCGCATCCTGGCCGAGGCGGGGCGTCGCCTTGGCATGGAAGTCACGACCGACGCGATCGGCACGCTGCGGATGGTGCTGCCCGGGCGTGACCGCGCGCTGCCGGCGGTGGCGATGGGCTCGCATCTCGACAGCGTGCCGCATGGCGGGAATTTCGACGGCGCGGCAGGGGTGGTTATCGGCCTGGCCATTGCGGCCGCCTTGCGCGAGGCGGGCCGCACGCCGCAGCGCGACCTGCTGGTGCTCGGCATCCGTGCCGAGGAAATGTGTTGGTTCCCGGCTCATTACCTCGGCAGTCGCGCGCTGTTCGGCCTGCTGCCGCGCGATGCGCCAGACACGCTGCGCCGTGTCGATACTGGACGGACGCTGGCCGAACACATGGCCGAGCAGGGGCTGGACCCGACGCCGATCCGCGAAGGCCGTGGGCTGCTCGACCCCGCGCGCATCGCGTATTTCATCGAACCACATATCGAACAGGGACCGGTGCTGGTCGAGGAGGGCCTGCCGGTCGCCGTGGTCTCGGGCATCCGCGGCAGTCTGCGCTACCCATTGGCGCGTGCGCATGGCGTGCATGCCCATGCGGGTGCCGTACCCCGACGGCATCGGCGCGACGCTGCCATGGCGACGGTGGCGTTGATCGCGGCACTCGATGAGCGCTGGTCACGGCTGGAGGCCTCTGGCGCCGACCTGGTCTGCACCACGGGCATTCTTGCCACCGACCCTGCGCATCACACCTCGACCAAGATTCCCGGCGTGCTGCGGTTCAGCCTCGATATCCGCAGTCTCGACGCATCGTTGCTCGCCGAGCTCGATGCCTGGCTCCGCGCGGAGGCGGCGCGTCTCGGTGCGGCGCGTGGCGTGACATTCGACTTCGGTCCGCCGACACATGCCGCGCCGGCACCGATGGACCCTGGCCTGCGCACCCTGTTGATGCTCAGTGCGAGCCAGGCGGGCGTGCCGGTGCGGGAGATGGCCTCGGGCGCCGGGCATGACGCCGCGACCTTTGCCGGGCTGGGGATTCCCACGGTCATGCTGTTCCTGCGCAACGAGCACGGCAGCCACAATCCGGATGAGGCGCTGGAGATGGCCGATGTCGGTGCCGGGCTCGCGGTGCTGGTACCGGCGGTCAGCGAATTGCTGGGATAGTCGACAACGACCTGCGGAGAGCCACCTGGATCCGCCGGTTCCAACGGCCCTGAAAGCAGATCGCGCCCAACTGGAATCAGTCGGGCGCGTGAAGATGGTCGATCAAAGGAAGGCTTGGAGCGGTTGGCGCGAGCGCGGTCGAACGCAAACCGTTCGGGGCCATTGGCGAGGGGAGGTCCCGAGGGTGGCAAGGCTTCTCTCCGAGCGCCCTACGCGGCATCCCCGCTCGCCAGATACCAATTCGCGATCTCATCCCCCTGCAGGAAGGCCACGCGCGGGTCAGCCGCGAGTTCGGCATAGAGTGATTCGAGCGCCGCGATCCGATGCGGTACGCCGGTGATATAGGGATGGATGGCGATGCCCATCACCTTCACGCCACTGCTCGCCTCGGCTTCCTGCAACAGGCGTGCGGCGGTCAGTCGGGCGCGACGCGGCAGTTCCTGTTCATCATGGTACTGGATCATGACCACGGGGATGTCGTTCAACTCAACGGAATAGGGCATGGCAAGCATCTCGCCATGCGTCGTGGCGATTCGTGCGGGCAGGTCGTCCAGCACGAAGTCGCCGGTCCAGCGCACACCGGCCTCGGCGAGGATATCGGCCGTCTCCAGCGTCTCGGTCAGGCCCGGCCCGAGCCATCCGGTGCAGGGCCTTCCGGTGAAATCGAGGATCGCCTGCGTGGTCTGCGCGATCATCGCGCGCTGGTCCTCGAGCCGTTGCGTCGGCACTTGGAACCAGCCATGGCCCATGAATTCCCAGCCGGCATCGCGCGCGGCGGTGGCGACGCGCGGATACGCCCCGATGACAGAACCATTGATCGACAGCGTCGGTCGGATGCGGAGGCGCTCGAACAATGCATGGAAGCGCCAGAAGCCGACCCGCATTCCGTATTCGTGCCAGGCCCAGTTCGGCACGTCGGGCTGGAGGACGCTGGCGGTCGGCGCGACCAGCACCTGGCGCGGCATCGGGTTGTCGATCAGCCAGTTCTCGACATTGACCACCGGCCAGACGATCAGCTTTGCGCCCCCCGGCCCCTCATGGCGCGGCCGGTCGGATGGCGTGACGTAGCGAACGCGCTCGACAGGACGCATGTCAGGATGCCTTGCGCGCGATGACGGCGACGGGGCCGCCGCCATCGGGGCCCTGGTGCTCGGCGCCGCCGGAGATGAACAGGTCGGTCCTCCCCACCGCAGCCGCGGCGACGCCGCCGACCAGGGCGCGGGCATGGCGCGTCGCGTTGATGTCGCTGTCGTCGTTCATGATGTGCCGCAATCCGCGGATGCGTCCCGTGGTGGAAGGTTCCGCCTTGGCGAGCAGCGCGACGAGGCGTGCCGCCTGGTCGGGCGCCAATTGTCCCGCGCCAGGATCGAGTCCCGCGTCGCGCAACGCGGCGTGAATCGCCGACAGGTCGATGCCGTCCCGCATCACCGCATGGGCGATGGTGAGCTCGCCGGCCCAGGCGGCGCTGTTGCCGAACACGACAATTTCGTTGCGCGTTAGCTCGACGCCGGCGGATGCGCTGGCGCAGCCCGAGAACAGCGAGGTGTCGGTGCCGATCGCGCCATCGGAAACGACCGCGACCTCGCCCAGCGCCAGGGCGACGCCGAGCGCCGAGGCGCCGCGCGACAGGCCCATGGAGTGATAGGTGTCATGCGTGGCAACGGTCGCGCCGCGTGCTTCGGCCTCGGCGATGCGCTCGCTGGTCAGCAGCGGGCACTTGACTTGGACGTAGTGAACGTCGTCGATGGCGGCTTCGGCAATGGCGGCGCGCACTGCCTCGGCGGTGGCGTGCACCTGCGCCGTCCGGCCGATCTCCTCGGGTGCGAAGTCGCGCGTGAAGGCGGTGCCGATGGCCAGAGCGCCGGTCGGCGGCGCCTGCGTGTCAGCGACCGACACGATGAGGAAATGCGGCGACAGCCCGCCCTCCGTGCCACCCGACATCACCATGGCGATGCGCGCGGTGACATCCTCGGGTGTCGTCGCCAGCCGTCCGGACAGCATCACGCTCAATGCCTGTACCGCATAGGCACGGGTGAAATCGTTGACGCAGCCATTGCCCTCGGTCTTGCCGAGGATGGCGACGATCCCGGCAGGGTCAAGCCCCCCATCGAGCAGTGCGGCGAGGCCGGATACGTCGCCCGGATGGCGCGTCGCCACGCGATGCACGGCGGCGACGCGCGTCATGCGGCCTTGCGTGCGTGGTGGCTGTGCAACCGGGCCGACATCTCGCGCCGCACCTCGTTGAATTCCGGGGAGGCGACGTCGCGCGGCCGCGGCAGGTCGATGCGGTGCTCGCTGGCGATGCGACCGGGGCCGGGTTCCATCACGACCACGCGGTCGGCGAGGAAGATCGCCTCCTCGATCGAATGGGTGACGAACAGCACGGTCAGCTTCGTGCGCTGCCAGATCTCCAGCAGTTCATCCTGCAACCGCTCGCGGGTCATGGCATCCAGCGCGCCGAAGGGCTCGTCCATCAGCACCATCTCGGCGTCGTTCGCCAGCACGCGGGCGATCGCCACGCGTTGCTTCATCCCACCCGAAAGCTGATGCGGGTAGGCATCGGCGAAGCGCGTCAACCCGACCATGGTGACGAAGCGCTCGACCGTGTCGCGCACCTCGGCCTTGGGCAGCCCGCGCGAGGAGGGGCCGAAGCCGATGTTCTGGCGCACCGTCAGCCACGGGAACAGCCCGTAATCCTGGAACACCATGCCGCGGTCAGGCGCCGGCCCGGTGATCGGCTTGTCCCACATCAGCGCCTGGCCGCTGGTTGGCTTCTCGAAGCCCGCGACGATGCGCAGAAGAGTGGATTTGCCGCAGCCCGAAGCGCCAATCAGGCAGACGAGCTCGCCCTTTCTCACGACGAGGTCCGCACCGCGGAGAGCTTCGATCTTCTGACCGTTGAGTTCGTAGATCTTGCCGACGCCGCGGACGTCGAGGATGGGCAGCTCAGCCATGATGAGACGGGCTCCAGCGCAGCAGGCGGTTCATGACCATCACGACGATGCGGTCGGAGATGAAGCCCGCGACGCCAATGACGATCATGCCGCAGATCACGAGTTCAGTGCGCGACAGCGTGCGGCCATCCATGATGACGGCCCCGAGGCCCTGCGGCACGCCGGTCATTTCGCCGACCACGATGACGAACCAGGCGAGGCCGAGACCCAGCCGCAGCCCGGTGAAGATCGACGGTAGCGAGGCCGGCAGCACCACCTTGAAGAACTGCGCGGTCTCGCTGCAACCCAGCATCGAGGCCGCCTCGAACAGCCGCTTCTCGACGCTGCGCACGCCGAAGATGGTGTTCAGCAGGATCGGATAGAAGGCGCCGAGGAACACCAGGAAGAAGGCCGATCGCGCGCCGAGGCCGAACAGGATCATCGACAGCGGCAGCCAGGCCGTCACCGGCACCGGCCGCATCAATTGCAGGAAGGGGTCGAGCAGCGCGCGCACCATCTCGTTGCGGCCGATCAGGATGCCGAGCGGCACCGCGACGATCGCCGCCAGCGCGAAGCCGCCATAGACGCGGCTCATCGAGGCCAGCAGATGGATGTGCAGCGTCGCGGAAAAGGCATCATCCCAGATGCCGCCGACCGCGAAATCGATCATGTATTCGCCGACGTCGTAGGGGGATGGGATGAGCTGCATCCACCCCCACTTCACCGCGAAGTGCCAGAAGGCGAGCAGCGTCAGCGGGACGATCAGCGCCATCCAGGTGGCACGCAGCCGCGCCGGCCAGGGGGAGGGCACGCGCGGGGCGGGCTCCGCCTCGGCCGTGCCGGGAACCGCGCCGGCGCTCATCGTCCTGGTCCCGGCCCCGCCGTCAGGCTGCCGCGACCTGGTTCGAGAAGGTCGGGTTCAGCAGCTTGTCGAAATCGGGCAGGCGACGGATCTGGCGCAGCGTCAGCATGTGTTCGGCGTAGGTGCGGGCTTGGCCCAGCACGGTGTCGTCGAGCTTCCAGATATATTCAACATTGTCGGCGCCCAGCGCCTGGTCCACTGCCGCGCGCGGCGCGCCCAGCACGCGCACCGTCGTCTCCGCCACCTCCGCCTTGTGCGCCATCATGTATTCGCTGGCCTGACGATGGACGCCGAGCATGGTTCGCACCAGCGCCGGGTCCTCGTCGATCAAGCCCTGCGAGGTGCCGAAAATCATGTTCAGCCCGCCCATGGCGGTGCCATAGGGGTATTCCACCAGCTCGCCGACGCCGGAGGAGATCGACAGGCCAGGGCCGGGTTCGGCACCGACATAGGCATCGATGTCGCCGCGTGCCAGCATCGCGTTCATCTCGCCGAAGGGCACGCGAACGGCGGTGATGTCGCGGATGCTCATGCCCGACTGGCGAAGGCGTTCGAGGATGAAGACCTCCTGTGTCGAGCCCGGCCAGATGCCGACGCGCCTGCCGCGTAGCGCCGCGATGTCGCCGATGCCCGAGCCCTTCTTCGCCACCACGCCCATGCCGCGATTGCACAGCGCGCCGACCACGACGATCGGCTCGCCGGCGGCCGCACCCAACGTCGCGGCGGCGATGCCGAAGCCGCCGAAATCGACGCTGCGCGTCACCGCGGCGTTCTTGCCATCGGTCGGGCTGTCGAAGGTGATGACCTCGATGGTCATGCCGGCCGGGGCGAAGCGCTGGTAGAAGTGCGGTGTCATCGAATGGATCAGCCGCAGCGAGCCCATCTTCACCGTGCGGGCGGCCTGGGCATTGGCGAGATGCGGCACGGCCAGCTGCGAGATGGCGGCGGTGGCGAGCAGGTGGCGACGGCTGATCATGGCAGATTTCCTTGTGATGCAGGCATCAGGCGGGGGTGGGTGAGGCGATGGCGGCGAGGAAGCCGCGCCAGCCGCCATAGCGGGTGATGTCCTCGGCACCGGCGAGGCCCTCGGGCTCCACCAGGAAGCCCTTGGGCGTGGTGCCATCGGCCAGCAGCATGGTGCCGACGCATAGCGGCGCGGGCACGGCGGCGACGAAGCGGCCGAAGCCGTCCGGCGGCAGCGCCCAGACCTCGGCGGCGATGGAGGCACCATCGCGCGCGCCCACGCGCAGCAGGCCCGGCCGCTGCGGCGGCCCACCGGCCAGGGCGAAGAGGCGATAGCAGGGCCTGGTGCCGGCGGCGCGACGGAACACGCCGCCTTGCGCCTCCAGTTCGTGGTTCAGCGGCAGGCCGGTCAGATGCGCGCCAACGACGGCGATCTCGATCATGCGGCCTGTGTCTCCTGGGTGGCGGCGTCACGGCGCGCCGCGAATGTCATGCCGAGGGCGGCGAGCGACGCATCGCTTCCACGCGGGCCGATCAGCGTGATGCCGGCCGGCAGCCCGTCAGGCCGCTTCGGCCCCGGCACAGCGAGTGCGGCGAGATCGAGCAGGTTGACGAAATTGGTGTAGGTGCCGAGCCGCGCATTCGGGCCGATCGGGTCGGCGTCAAGCTCCGCCAGGGTCGGGAAATTCGGCGCGGATGGCACCACCAGCACGTCGACACGCGCGAAGAATTCCTCTGCCGCGCGGCGGTGCTCGGCGAGTTTGTACAAGCCGCGAAACGCATCCACGGCGGTGAAGCGCCCGGCACCACCGATGATCGCTTCCGTCACCGGATGCAGGGCGCCGGGATGGGCGGCGGCGAAATCACCGATGGCGGCGGCGCGTTCGGCGATCCAGGGGCCATCATAGAGAAGCTTCGCGGCATCGAGCAGCGGGGTGATGACCGCCTCCGTCACCTCGGGCAGTAGCGCGCGGGCGGCAGCCCAGGCGGCCTGGCCAGCCGCGTCGTCCAGATGCAGGTCGCCCGGCGCAGGGATGGCGAGGCGCGCCGGCACCGCGCCGGGTTCGACCCAGGTGATCGGCCGGCTGTAGGGATCGGCGCGATCCTCCCCGGCGATGACGCGGAACACCGCCCAGGCATCCTCGACACTGGTGGCGAAGACCGAGATGCAGTCGAGGGTCCGGCAGGCGGCGAGCATGCCGCGCGAGGACACCGCGCCGACGGACGGCTTCAGCCCGACAATGCCGTTCAGCGCCGCCGGCACGCGCCCCGACCCCGCCGTGTCGGTGCCGAAGGCGGCGGCGGCGATGCCATGCGCCACCGCGACGGCCGAGCCGGAGGAAGACCCGCCCGGCACGCGCGATGGATCGGCGGTGTTGCGCGGCACCGGATAGGGCGTGCGCACGCCGACCAGCCCGGTGGCGAACTGGTCGAGATTGGTCTTGCCGAGGATCAGCGCGCCGGCCGCGCGCAGCCTGGCAACGGCGAAGGCGTCCTCGGCCGGGATATGGCTGAAGGCCGGGCAGGCCGCGGTCATCGGCCGGCCGGCCACCGCGATGTTGTCCTTCACCGCGACCGGAATGCCCCAGAGCGGGTAGTGGGCCGCATCGAAGGGGGGCAGCGCGGCGGCCGCGGCGATCAGCGCGGCTTCGGGGATGAGGTCGAGGAAGATGCCTGGATCCGCCACGGCGGCGAGCCGGCGATGCGCCTCTGCGACCACGGCGGCGGCGGGCAGGCCGTCGCCATAGGCCGCGTGCAGCGCGTCGATTCGGAAGGGCAGGCCGGACAGTTCCATGGCCCGATAGTGAGCAAGACCCGTGCCGGGCCGGAGGGTCGGCCGAATCGCCTAATTGTATACAAACATGCATGCAAAGCGGGCGCTCGCTTGGGCCATTTGCCGTATTCGCGGTCAATTTGCCGCACGGTGTGGCACCATTGGCGGCAATCGGCGGAGGAGAAGAGCGTTCTCCGACCCGCCGGGCGCGGGCCCGTGCCGCCCAAGCGGAAGGCGCGCTAGTCCTGCCTTGCCGACGGCTGGCCGGCCAGCACGCCCCAGCTCCATTCCGTTGCCGCCAGATGGGCGCGCACGGCGGCTGCGGCGGCCGGCGCGTCGCCCGCCAGGATCGCCGCCACGATCGCTCCATGCTCCTCATGCGAGGCGGCGAGGCGGTCGCGCCCGCCGAGCTGCGCGGCGCGGAAGGGGGCGAGCCGCCGCCGCGTGGCATCCGCCAATTCGGCCAGATAGCCATTGCCCGACCCGGCGTAGAGCGCCTCATGGAAGGCGACATTCGCGTCGCGATAGGCGTCGAGCCAGCCATCCTCGACGATCTTCGCCATGCCGGCATGCCGGCTTGCGAGGCGCGCCTTGTCGGCCCGAGTCATCGCCACGGCGCACAGGGAGGCGCAGATCGCCTCCAACTCGGCCATGGCCTGGAACATCTCGGCCAGGCGTCCGGGTTCGGGGCGCGCGACCACGGCGCCGCGGCGCGGGCGCTGTTCCACGAGGCCGGTCGCCGCCAGCAGGCGCAGCGCCTCGCGCACCGGTGTGCGGGACACGCCGTGGGCTGCGGCGAGGCGTTCCTCCTCCAGCGTGGTGCCGGGCGGCATGCGGCCTTCCGTGATCGCCTCGGCGAGTTCCGTGGCCAGCGTTTCGGCGCGGGTCGGTCCCGGCCGGCGGCGCGATGGCTTGTCGCCCGACGCCCCATAGGCAGGGCCGGTGACGTGAGACTTGGTGAAGGTTGTCATCACATGGACCTTGCATGCACCATGCCGGATGCGATGGCCCAGGATCATGGGCTAGACAAGAACAAACCGCGCCATACCTGTAGAGCACCACGGTGGGCGTGGCTTTCCGGAGCTTTCCATGCAGCCGCAGACCATGGCCGTGACGGCCAACAATTCCGCTGCCGCCGCCGCCGCCGCCATGGAGGAGCATGCCGCGGCCGCCGCGGCGATGCTGCGTCTGTTGGCGAGCGAGCGGCGCCTGATCGTCCTGTGCACGCTGATTGCCGAGGGCGAATCGCCGGTGGGGCGCCTGGCCGAACGCGCGGGCCTGTCGCAGCCGGCAATGTCGCAGCACCTGGCAAAGTTGCGTGAGGATGGGCTGGTCGCGACGCGGCGCGCCGGCACTACCATTCACTACCGGATCGCCGATCCGCGAGTCGCGCGGTTGATGGCGACGCTGCACGACATCTTCTGCGCCGAGCAAGCCTGAGTTGGGCGGTACCCCACCGATTTCCGTCCGCCAGAACACTGCTTTTTAACTTTTCCGTAACGCCACTGTGAGGGAGGCGATCCGGCAAGCGACCTAATCGACGGCGAACCATACCTTTGCCGGAGATTGTCCATGTCGGGGACGCAGCTCAGCGCGACCAAAGCCTTCACCGTTGCCCACACGGCGGCGAATGGCTCCGCCGCCCTCAATGCCGAGGTGGCGACCTTCGACGCAGCCTCCGGACTGCTGTTCGTCGCGGGGGGCGCCGGGATCGATGCGATCGACCCGGCGACCGGCGCGATCCTTGCCACCCTGTCGACCACGTCATACGGCTTCGTGAACAGCGTCGCGGCGCATGACGGCGTCGTCGCCATCGTCCTCGAATCGGTGCCCAAGACCGAGCCGGGCAAGGTCATCGTGCTCGACGTGGCGCGCAGCGGCGACACCGTCACGCTGACCCTGCGCGACTTCGGCGGCACCGACTATCTGACCGTCGGCGCCCAGCCCGACCAGATCGGCTTCACCCCGGATGGCACCAGGCTGCTCACGGCCAATGAAGGCGAGCCCAATTCCTACGGTGCCGCCGACAGCGTCGACCCGGTCGGCTCGGTCAGCATCATCGACATCGCCACCGGCGCGGTGTCCACCGCCGACTTCGCCGCCTTCAACGACCAGGCCGATGCGCTGAAGGCCGCCGGCGTGCGGCTGTTCGGCCCGGGCGCCACGGTCGCGCAGGACCTCGAGCCCGAATACATCACGGTCGACCCGAATGACCCGACCACGGCCTATGTGACGCTGCAGGAAGCGAACGCGATCGGCGTGCTCGACATCCCGAGCGCGACCTTCACGGCGATCATCCCGCTCGGCCTCAAGGACCACAGCATCGCCGGCAACGAGATCTCGGCGAGCGACACCGACAATGTCTTCGCCCCGGGGCTCTACGACAACGTCTACGGCATGTACCAGCCGGACGGCATCGCGGCGGTCGGTATCGGCGGCACCACCTACCTGATCACGGCGAATGAGGGCGATGCACGCACCGATTGGCCGGGCTACAATGAGGAAGCGCGCATCTCGGCGCTCAACCTCGACCCGACCGCCTTTCCGGACCTGAACGGCAATGGCAAGGCCGACGTCGTCGACGCGATCGGCCGCCTGACGGTCAGCATCGCCACCGGCGACACCGATGGCGATGGCGACTACGACCAGCTGCACGTCTTCGGCGGTCGCTCCTTCAGCGTCTGGACCACCGACGGCCATCAGGTCTTCGACAGCGGCAATACGCTCGACGCGCTGATCGCGACATATTTCCCCGGCAGCTACGACGAGAACCGCGACGACAACAAGGGTGTCGAGCCGGAGACCATCAAGATCGGCCAGATTGGCGGCGACACCTACGTGTTCGTCGCGCTGGAGCGCGCCGACGGCGTCGCCACCTTCCGCATGGACGGCCCGGACGACTTCACTTTCACCGGCTTCTACACCTCGGCCGGCGACGACGCGCCGGAGGTCATCACCTTCATCCCCGCCGAGAGCTCGCCGACCGGCGAGGCGATGATCGTTGCCCCGAATGAGGGCAGCGCGACGACCAGCGCCTATACGCTGAACGCGACCTTCAAGCTGCAGATCCTCTCCTACTACGGCGAGAGCGGCCTGCTCGGCGTCGACACCGCGCCGATCATGGGCGCGCTGATCGACAAGTTCGACAATGAATACGCCAACACGCTCGTGCTCGGCGAAGGCGACAGCTACATCCCCGGCCCGTGGCTGATCGCCGGCGCCGACCCGTCGCTCAACGGCGTGCCGGGCATCGGTGCGACCGCGCTCGGCCGGCCCGACATCGCCATCATGAACGCCTTCGGCACCGATGCCTCGGCGCTGGGCAACCATGAGTTCGACCTCGGCTCGCCGGTCTTCACGGGGGCCATCGCCGGCTCCGGCGCCTGGGGTGGCGCGCTGTTTCCGCTGATCACCTCGAACCTCGACGTCTCGGCCGACAGCTCGGTGCGCGCGCTGGCGGATGCGAGCCTCGGCGGCAATGCCGGCAACAACTTCGCCGGCCAGGAGGTCAGCAACATTCGGGCGAAGATCGCGCCCTATGCGGTCTCTACCCAGGGCGACGAGAAGATCGGCATCGTCGGCCTCACCACCTGGGAACTGCTGACCAAGACCTCGCCCAACGGGACGCGGCCGCTCGACGATGGCGACCCCAACACCTCCGACCTCCAGGAGGTGGCCATCTATCTGCAGGCCGCCGTCGACGCGCTGGAAGCCCAGGGCGTCAACAAGATCATCATGGTCGACCAGCTCGACACGCTGGCGCGCAACGAGGCGCTGGCCTCGCTGGTGCACGGCATCGACATCATGGTCGCCGGTGGCGGGCATGAGCGTCTCGGCGATGCCGATGACGTCGCCTATCCCTTCAATGGCCACGATGCGGACTTTGCCGGCACCTTCCCGATCGTCGCGACGGACGCCCATGGCGACACCACGCTGATCGTCACCACCGACACCGAATACACCTATCTCGGCCGCCTGGTGGTGGAGTTCGACGCGGACGGCAGGATCATCCCCTCCAGCCTCGATCCGGCGATCAACGGCGCCTATGCCTCGACCGAGGAAGTGCTGCAGCAGGCCTATGGCACGACGGACAGCGCGGCGGAGATCGTTGCCGGCAGCACCATCGGCAGCCAGGTGCAGGCTATCACCGACGCCATCGATGCGGTGATCAGCGCCAAGGACGGCAACATCTTCGGCTACACCAATGTGTATCTCGAAGGCGACCGGGTGTTCGGTCGCACGCAGGAGGTTAATCTCGGCAACATCACCGCCGACGCCAACCTCGTGGCGGCGCAGGACGCGCTCGGCGGCGGCGCGCTGGTGGTGTCGCTGAAGAATGGCGGTGGCA
The DNA here is from genome assembly GCF_014644535.1 of Neoroseomonas lacus. GTDB lineage: Bacteria > Pseudomonadota > Alphaproteobacteria > Acetobacterales > Acetobacteraceae > Neoroseomonas > Neoroseomonas lacus. Next base: position 171,942 of record NZ_BMKW01000013.1, on the reverse strand, counting down.
TCCGCGCCTCGATCGGCTCGGTGAATGCGGATGGCGACAAGCTGCCGCCGGCCGCCTCGGAGGTGAAGCCGGCGGGCGCGATTTCGCAACTCGACATCGAGAACGCGCTGCGCTTCGACAATCGCCTGATGGTGTTCGACACCGACGCCCAGGGCCTACTGAACATCATGAACTTCGCCGCCGGCCTGTCGTCGGGCCCGGCGCAGCAATCCGGCGGCTACATGCAGATCGGCGGGCTGCGGGTCTCCTACGACCCGGACAACGCCGCGGGCCACAAGGTGTCGAGCATCTCGCTGATCGACGCCACCGGCGCCATTATCGCCCGCATCGCCGAGAACGGCGTGGTCAGCGCCGATGCACCGGCTTTGATCTCGATGGTCACGCTGAACTTCACCGCCAATGGCGGCGACGGTTACCCGGTCAAGGCCAATGGCCAGAACTTCCGCTACCTGCTGACCGACGGCACGGTCTCCGCCGCGGTCGATGAGTCGCTCGACTTCACCGCCGAGGCGACGATGCAGACGGTGGGCGCCAGCAATGCCACCGTACTCGGCGAGCAGAAGGCCTTCGAGGACTACCTGCAGCAGAACCACGCGACGCCGGCGACGGCCTATGACGTTGCCGATACCGGCGCGGCCGGCGACACGCGCATCCAGAACCTGAACTTCGTCGCCGAGGACACGGTGCTGGACGGCATCACCCGGACCGGTGGCTTCGGTGCCGACTCGCTGGTCGGCGGCATCGGCGACGACCTGATCAAGGCCAGTGCCGGCAATGACACGGTGCTGGGCGACATCGGCAATGACAGCCTGGCCGGTCATGCCGGCGATGACAGCATCGACGGCGGCAACGGTGCGGACAGCATCACCGGCGATGGCGGAGCCGATACGCTGCATGGTGGCGCCGGGGCGGACATCCTCGCGGGGGGCAATGGCTCTGACGTCATCGATGCTGGCGACGACAACGACCTGGTCGATGGCGGCAACGGCGCCGATACGCTGCTTGGCGGTGGCGGCGATGACACGCTGCTGGGCGGTGCCCTGGCCGACAGTCTGGTGGGCGGCACGGGCAACGACACGGTCGGCGGCGGCTTTGCCAACGACGTGCTCCATGGCGGCGACGGCGCGGACAGCCTCAGCGGCGATGACGGCGCCGACGGGCTGTATGGCGAGGCCGGGGCTGATACGCTGGTCGGAGGTGAGCGTGCCGACCACCTGGTTGGCGGCGCCGACAATGATTGGCTCGATGGCGGCACTGGTGGCGACACGCTGCTCGGCGGCGACGGCGAGGACGTGGTGTTGGGTGGCGCGCAGGGCGACAGCCTGGTTGGTGGCACGGGCAACGACACGCTTGACGGTGGCGACGGCAACGACACGCTGCTCGGCGATGCCGGCGCGGACTCGCTCGTCGGCGGTCTCGGTGCCGACACCCTCTCCGGCGGCGCGGATGCCGATACGCTGGTCGGCGGGTTCAACAGTGACCTGCTCGATGGTGGCGATGGCAACGACGTCCTCGAAGGCGGGAATGGCTTCGATACGCTGCGGGGTGGCGATGGCGAAGACACGCTGCTGGGCGAGCGCAACCGCGACCTGCTTGACGGCGGCATCGGCAACGACACGCTCGATGGCGGTGACCAGGCCGATACGCTGATCGGCGGCGCCGGTGACGACGTGCTGACTGGCGGTGGCGGCGATGACGTCTTTGTCTTTGGCGCCGGCGGCGGCTCGGACATCATCACCGACCTGGCGCGCTTCGAGACGATCCGCATCCTCGACGGTTTGACCGTCACGGACCAGACGCTCGGCGATATTGGCGGCGATGCGGCCGACGACCTCGTGTTGACGCTGAGCGATGGCGGCATGATCACCTTGCTGGACGTCCAGGTGATCCATGCCGGCGTGCTGACCTTCGCCTGACCTGACGTAGCGGGGCGCATCCTTGTGATGCGCCCCGGCTGCATAGCGGCCTGCCGTGGGATGCGGTGGCAGGACTGGACGGCGCCTGCCATGCTGGTGGCAGGGAGAGATACTGCCATGCTCAAGACCGGCCGCGTCCGTGGCTGACGCCGGCATCGATTCGCGCGGCGCCTGGCTGCGCCTTGCCGCCATCGTTGCGATCTGCGCCATCGGCAGCGTGCCGATGTGGTCGGTCGTCGTCGTCGTGCCCGCCGTGCAGGCGGAGTTCGGCACCGCGCGCGCCGGCGCTGCGCTGCCCTACACCATGACCATGGTCGGCTTCGTGCTCGGCGGTGTGCTGATGGGACGGCTGGCCGACCGTTTCGGCGTGTTGGTGCCGGTGCTGGTGGGGGCGGTGTCGATCGGCCTTGGCGGCGCGGCGGCGGCCTTTGCGCCGAACCTGTTCCTGTTTGGGCTCGCCTATGGCGTGCTGCTTGGATGCTTCGGCGCGGCGGCCGTGTTTGGTCCGTTGATCGCCGATGCCTCGCTGTGGTTCGCGCGGCGGCGCGGCATGGCGTTGGCGCTTGCGGCGTCGGGCAACTACCTCGCCGGCACGGTGTGGCCGCCGCTGCTGCAATGGGGCGTGGATAGCATCGGCTGGCGCGCGACGCATCTGTCGATGGGCGCCTTCTGCGTCGCGACAATCGTGCCGCTCGCGCTGCTGGCGTTGCGCCGACGCGCGCCGCTGCCGCCGCCACGCCCGGCCGGTGCCGCGGCGCTGCCGGTCGCGCGTCCGCTCGGCCTGTCGCCCAATGTGTTGCAGGCGGTGCTCGGCGCGGCGGGGGTGGCCTGTTGCGTCGCCATGGCGATGCCGCAGGTGCATATCGTCGCCTATTGCGTGGACCTTGGGTACGGCGCGCAACGCGGGGCGGAGATGCTGTCCGTCATGCTCGCGTCCGGCATCGCGTCGCGGCTGGTGTTCGGTGTGGTGATGGACCGCATCGGGGGGTTGCGGACGCTCGTGCTGGGCTCGGTCCTGCAAGGGATCGCGCTGTTCCTGTTCCTGCCGGCGGACGGGATGGTCGCGCTCTATGTCGTCAGCGCGGTGTTCGGCCTGTTCCAAGGCGGCATCGTGCCCTCCTATGCGATGATCGTGCGCGAGTATTTTCCGCCCGAGCAGGCCGGCACGCGCGTTGGCATCGCGCTGTCCTCCACCCTGGTCGGCATGGCGCTGGGCGGATGGATGGCGGGGGCGATCTTCGACGCGACCGGGTCCTACCAGGCGGCAATGTGGAACGGCATCGGCTGGAACCTGTTGAACCTGTCGATCGCGCTGTGGCTGTTGCGGCGCGGCATGCGCTGGCGCCGCGTGGCGGGCTGGACAGTGGCCGCCGCACGGACCTAGCCTTCCCTCCAAGCAACAAGCAGGAGGAAGCCATGGAACTGCCACCAGGACCTATTGGTGGCCAGGCCGCGTGGGTGGGCGCCGACATGGCGCAGCGCACCGACTGGATCGAGACCTTCTCCGCCACCGAACGCGCCGAAATCGACGCCGCCATTGCCGAGCACAAGGCTGCCGGGCGCGAGATGGGCGAAATTACGCCCGAGACGTTCCGCCTGCCCACGCTCGCTCCGCGGCTGACGCGCATCCTGGGCGACATCCAGCACGGCCGCGGCTTCGCGCTGTTGCGGGGCTTCGACGTGGCGTCGCGCCCGATCGAGGACAGCGCCATCGGCTATCTCGGCATCGGCGCACATCTCGGTGGCTTCCGGTCGCAGAATGCCAAGGGGCACCTGCTGGGGCATGTGAAGGACCTCGGCCTCGACATCCGCAACCCCAAGGTCCGCTACTACCAGACCAACAGGGAACTCGAATTCCACACGGACAGCTGCGACATCGTCGGCCTGATCTGCCTCAAGACGGCGAAGTCGGGCGGCGGGTCGCGCATCGTCTCCTCGGTCGCGATCCACGACCGCATGCTGGCGGAAAGCCCGGAGTTGTGGCGCGCGCTGTTCAACCCGATGCCTACCGACCGGCGCGGCGAGATCCCGCCCGGCATGCTGCCGTGGTTCGAGATCCCGGTCTTCAACTGGCACAAGGGCGACCTCAGCACGATCTATTCGGGGCAGTACATCCGTTCCGCCCAGGAGAACTTCCCGCAGGCGCGCCGCCTGACGCCGGTCGAGCATGCCGCGCTCGACCGGTTGGACGAACTCGCCGCCGAGATGTCGCTCGAGATGGAATTCCGCCCGGGCGACATGCAGTTCATCCATAACCACCAGCTGCTGCATTCCCGCACCGACTTCGAGGATTGGCCCGAACCCGAACGCCGCCGCCACCTCCTGCGCCTGTGGCTGGCACCCCGCCAGGCCCGCGAATTGCCGCCCGTCTATGCCCAGCGCTACGGGGACATCACACCGGGCAACCGCGGCGGCATCGTGGTGAAGGACACCGTGCTGCGCTTCACGCTGGAGCCGGCATGATCGCGCGGCGGTTCTTGCTCGGCGGCGCCGCGCTGGCGCTGCCGGGCATCGCGCGCGCCCAGTCCTGGGTGCCACAGCGGCCCATCCGCATGATCGTGCCCTTCGCGCCGGCCGGCATCCTCGACCAGCTCGCGCGGCTGCTGGCGGAACCCATGGGGCAGCGGCTAGGCCAGCCCATCGTGGTCGAGAACCGGCCTGGCGCCGGGGGCAATGTCGGCACCGCGCTTGCCGCCAGGGCGCGTGGTGATGCGCATGTGATCCTGGTGGGCAGCACGGGTCCGCTCGCCGTCTCGCCCATCACCGAGGCGCAGCTAGGTTACGACCCGCAGGCGGACCTCATCCCCATCACGCTGCTGAACTCAACGCCGCTGGTGCTCGTGGTGCGCGCGCAATCGCCGCATCGCGACGTCGCCGGCTTGGTCGCGGCGCTGAAGGCGGAGGGGCGCGAAGTGCTGTATCCGACGCCTGGCGTCGGCTCCCCTCAATTGCTGGCGCAAGAGGCGTTCCGTCAGGCCGCCGGCTTCATCGCCGCGCCGGTCCACTACCCAGGTAGCGCGCCTGCCATCATGGGGCTGATCGCCGGGGAATTCCCCTTCACCATCGAGAACCTGGTGCTGGTCGCCCCGCATGTCTCGGGCGGCACGTTGCGGGCGCTGGCGGTCACCAGCCTGACGCGCGCGCAAATGATGCCCACGGTGCCGACCATGGCGGAGCAGGGCTTTCCGGGCTTTTCCGCCGGCGGCTGGTATGGGTTGCTCTCGCCCGCGGGCGTTCCGGAGGAAGCGGTGATGGTGATCAACCGCGCCGCCGTCGCCGCCCTTGCCGAGCCCAATGTCGCGACCCGAATCAGCGCCATGGGCGGCCCGCCCATCGGCAGCACCCCGGCCGAATTCCAGGCCCATATCCGCGCCGAGACGGAACGCTGGCGCGGTGTTCTGGCGCGCGCGGCACCGGCGGCCGCGACACGCTGAACGCTCAGCCCGGCGCGTCGAGCCCCTTGGCGCGCAGCGCTGCCGGCGTGCAGACGCGTGCCACGGCGTCGAGCAGTGCTGTGCCGTTCGCCGCGCCAGTGAAGGCCGCGCCGGAGAACACCGCCACCGTCTGGGCGCCCTCGGGCAACGCCCCGACGATCTCGATGCCCGGGACTTCCATCAATTCGCTGATCTGCTGGAAGGCGATGGCCGCCTCGCCGTTCACCAGTTTTTCCGCGGTGAAGCCCTGCGGGATGACGATGGCCTTGGCGTTCACCTCGGCGGCGATGCCGAGCCGTTCGATCAGCCCGGCGAAGAAGATGCCGCTGGCACCGGCGCGCGAATAGCACAGCGAGGGCACCGACAGCAGCGTGCGTCGCAAGGCCTCGACGCTGCCGATATCCGGATGCGGCGCGCCGGCCTTCACGGCGAGGCCGACGCGCGAATGCGCCAATGGCCGCGCCGTCATGCCATCCAGCACGCCCTCGGCCGAGAGGGCGGCGACGGCTTCAGCGGTCAATACCGCGGCATCGGCGTGTTCACCGGCGCGGATGCGGGCCTCCAGCGCCTTGGTCGGCGCGAGTTCCACCTCCAGGCGAGCGCCGAGCGCGGCTTCGAGCGCCGGCGCGGCCTCCCGCAGCAGGCCGGCGAGGGCGAGGGTGGACATCAATCGTGGCATGGTTTCCTCCGGATCCGCAGCGTGGCGGCAAGCGCGCGCCGCGTCCACCGCCGCGCTTGACCTGGCCCGCCCTCCCGCGCGAGGTGACGGATGAACCCCGACACCGCAGGCCCGCCGATGACCCTTCGCTTCACCGAGATCAGTGCCCCCCGTCCGGACAGCGACAGCCTCGCCGCGCAGCATGATGCGATCGATACGCTGCTGGATGACGGGGACCGCGCCGCGGCGCTCGCCGCCTGGGACAAGGCGCGGCGGGACTACGAGACCTGGTCGTCCCTGGTGCATCTGACCTTCGCGCAGGACACCACGGATAAGGAGGCCGTTGCCGCGCGCGAATATGCCGATGCGCTGGCGCCCGAGGCGGCGACGCACGAGACCGCGCTGAAGCGGCGGCTGTTGGCCAACCCCGATCGCGCCGGGCTGGAGGCGCTGGCAGGTGCCCATGCCGTCGCGTTGTGGGAGACCGACATCACCGCCTTCGACCCCGCGATCGCCGCGGAGACGGAGGAGGAATCACGCCTCGGCGCCCGTTACACGGCGCTGCTTGCCGGCGCGAAGGTGAGCGTGCAAGCCAAGGAGGTGAACCTTTCCGGCCTCGCTCCTTTTGCCGAGGACCCGGACCGCAGCATCCGTCACGAGGCCGAGACCGCGCGCTGGGACTTCTTCGCCAGGAACGGCGAGGAACTGGATTCGATCTACGACCAGCTGGTGGGCCTGCGCACCGGCATGGCGCGCAAGCTCGGCGATGCGACCTTCACGCCGCTCGCCTATCGCCGCATGCGCCGGCTCGACTATGGCCCGGCCGATGTGGCTCGGTATCGCGAGAGCGTGGCGCGGCACGTCACGCCCTTGGTCGCGCGTATCCTCGAGGCGCGCCGTGCCACGCATGGCTGGGACAAGCTGCGCTACTGGGATGAATCGCTGATCGACGCCGCAGGCAATCCGAAGCCGGCCGGCGACCACGACATGCTGGTGATGGCGGCGCAGGAGATGTTCGCGCGCATGGATCCGCGCCTGTCGGGCTTCTACGCCATGATGCGCGAGGGCGGATTCATCGATCTGAAGAACCGTCCCGGCAAGGCCGGCGGCGGCTTCTGCACGTCATTCCCGAGCGTCGGCGCGCCCTTCATCTTTGCCAACTTCAACGGCACCCACAACGATATCGGCGTCTTCACGCATGAGATGGGCCACGCCTTCCAATGCTGGGAAAGCCGCAACCAGCCGGGCGTCGACTATCTGTGGCCGACCATGGAAGCGGCCGAGATCCATTCCATGGGCCTCGAATACCTGACGCATCCGCATATGGGGTTGCTGGTGGGGGACGCCGCGGCGGACCGGTATCGCGCCATGCACCTGGTTTCGGCGCTGTCCTTCCTGCCTTATGGCGTCTGCGTCGATCATTTCCAGCACGAGGTCTATGCCAACCCCGAGGCGACGCCGGCGGAACGCCACGCGATGTGGCAGCGGCTGGAAAAATTCTACATGCCGTGGACGGATTACGGCGACCTGGCCTATCCGGCGAAGGGCGGCCGCTGGCAGGCCAAGCAGCACATCTACAATTCGCCCTTCTACTACATCGACTACACGCTGGCGCTGTGCGTCGCGCTGCAGTTCTGGGTGTGGTCGCGGCGCGATCCGAAGGGGGCGCTCGATGCCTATGTCGCCCTGTGCGGACGGGGTGGATCGATGCCGTTCCAGGGGCTGGTGGCCTCGGCGGGGCTGACCTCGCCTTTCGCCGAGGGCGCGCTGGAGGCGGCGGTGGCGGAAGCAGCCGCGGTGCTGGGCCTGTAGCAACGATTTCGCAGAAATCGTCCGAAGGTGCAGTAACCTTCGGTTCCTGCCGGGGTGTTCGAGGGGCAGCGCCCCTCGGCCTTCCCTCACTCCGCCCGGATGTTGTTCTCCCGCACCACCTGCGTCCATTTCGTCCAATCCTCGGCGAGAACCTCGGCGAAGCGCTCCCGCCCGCCGCCGACCGGCTCGGCCCCGAAGCCGCGCACCCGGTCCACGACGTCTGGCTGGCGCAGGATGATCGCGAGTTCTTGGTTCATGCGGTCCAGGATCGCATCCGGCGTGCCCCGAGGCGCGAACATCCCGCCCCAGAAGCCCACGGCGTAACCCGGCAGGGTCTCCCCGAAGGTCGGCACCGTCGGGTAGATCGGCGAACGTTCCGCGCTGGTCACCGCGATCGCCCGCAGCGTGCCGGCCTCGAGCTGCGCGCGCGGGGTGAACAGCCCGTCATGGGCGACATCCACCTCGCCGCGGATCAGCGCGGTGATCGAGGGTTGGTTGCCGGTATAGGGCACCAGAGTCACCTCGATGCCGGTCTGGCGCATCAACAGGACCATGGCCAGGTGATTGATCGCGCCGGTGCCGGGGTGGGAGACGGTCAGCCGCCCCTGCCTTTCCCGCGCCAGGGCAATGAATTCCGGCACGGTGCGCGCCGGGAAATCGGGCCGGCAGATCAATGCCAGTGGGGAGGACTGCGCCAGCACCACGGGGGCGAGCGACTGCACTTGCTCGACCACCGGGGACCGGTTGACCAGGCCGCTGATCAGGGTCGAGGGCGAGGTGTAGAAGAAGGTCGTTCCATCGGGCGCCGACCGCGCGACGTGGTCCGCTGCGACCAGGGTGCTGCCGCCGGGCCGGTTCTCGACGATGAAGGTGCTGCCGGGAATGCGTTCCGTCAGCTTCTGGGCGAGCAGGCGCGCCATGATGTCGTTGGCGCCGCCGGCGGCGAAGCCGACGACGATGCGCACCGACCGCGACGGCCAGGCCTGCGCCTTGGCGCCACGTGCCGCGAGGATGACCGGCGCGGCCGCCATGATTGCCCGTCGCCCGATGCCCTGGACCATGCCTGTTTCCTTCCCACGTGAACCTTGGCGAAAGGTTAGAGGGTTTTGTTCCGGCGCGAAAACCGCGGCAATGCTTCGGCGGGACGCTGGTTGGCGACTGTACCGTCTGGACGGTTGAAAAAACCGTCCGGACGGTACACATTGGTTCGTCATGGACGCTCATGGCCCCGTTGCCCCACCCGACACACACACCCGCATCCTCGATGCGGTGGAACGCATCATCGTGCAGAAGGGCGTCACAGGCCTGACGCTGGAAGCCGCGGCGCGCGAGGCCGGTGTCTCCAAGGGCGGATTGCTCTATCATTTCGGCTCGAAGGAAGCGCTGCTGACCGGGCTGATGCAGCGGCTGACGGCATTCATCACGCAGGAATACGAAGCCGGCGTCGCGCGCCAGCCGGAAGGACCCGGCCGCATCGCCCGCGCGCAGATCGCCTGGGCCTTCGGCGAAAGCGATTGCTGCCCCGGCGAGGATCGCCACGACCGCGCCGCCGCGGTCTTCCTGGCGGTGTTCCACCACGACCCGGCGCTGCTCGACCCGATGCGCGCCGTGGTGGCGCGGATGAAAGCGGAACTGCTCGCCGACGGCACGCCGCATGGTGCCGCGATGGCGGTGATGACGGCGACGGACGGGCTGTTCATGGCCCACCTGTTCGGCCTCTATCGTCCGACCGAGGCCGACATTGCCGCTCTGCGCGCCACGCTCGATGCGCTGGTGGAGCAACGTCCGTGACCCGGCCTGGCCGTCTGTTGGTCGGCCTGCTGGTGCTGGCAACCGCCGCCGGCGGCTACGCCTGGCATGCCGGCAGCGTGCAATCGCCGCCCACCACGCCCGCCGTTGCGGCGTCCCTGGGGCCGATCGGCGTCGGCGCGCTTGGCCGGGTCGAGCCCGCCTCGCGCATCCGCGTGCTGACCCAGCCGGGCGGCATGGCCGTGACGCGGCTCGACCGGCTGCTGGCTGCGGAAGGGGATGTCGTCGCCGAGGGGCAGCTTCTCGCCGAATTCGCCGATGCCGCGCAGAAGGATGCCGGGGTTGCCCAGGCCGTGGCGGCGGTGGCGGAATACCGGGCGAGCCTCGACCGCATCCGCGCCGCCGGCCGGCCTTCCGAGATCGAGGCGCAGCGCGCCCGCATCGCCGCGCTGACGGCGCAGGAGGAACTCGCCCTGCGTGAGGCCGGCCGCGCCGACCGCCTGGTACCGACCGGCGCCGGCGCCGTCGCCCAGGCGGACCGCAATCGCGCCGTCGCGGTGCGCCTGACCGCCGAGCGCCGCCAGGCCGAGGCCGACCTCGACAGCCTGTTGTCCTCCCGCCCCGAGGATATCGCGCTCGCCGAAGCGCGCCTCGCCGCCGCCGAGGCCGCCCTGGCCAAGGCGCGGGCCGATGCCGAATTGTCCCGCGTCCGGGCGCCCTTCGCCGGCACCATCCTGCGCATCATCGCGCGGCCGGGCGACCAGGTCGGCAGTGACGGACTGCTCGAAATCGGCGACCTCACGCGCATGGACATCGTCGCCGATGTCTATGAGACCGACCTGCCCCGGCTGCGCCTCGGTGCGCCGGCCGAGGTAGTCGTCCCCGGCGAGGAGCGTCGCTTCACCGCCACGCTGCGTGAGATCGGCTGGACCGTGCGCCGCCAGACCCAGGCGAATACCGACCCGGTCGCCGCGGTGGACAGCCGCACGGTGGAGGTGCGCCTCGCACTGGACGAAGCGGGGGCGGAGGTGTTGCGCCGGCGGTCGAATATGCAGGTGCAGGTGGCTATCCGGCCATGAACGCGTTGACCAAGACGTCGTTGCTGCCCTGGGCGCCGGAGAAGACCGGCGAGGCCCCGCCCGCGCCGTCGCGTGTCGTCACGCCGGGCAAGGCGCCGAGGCCGGGGTTGGTCGAGGCGCTTTTCCTGCCGGCACGCCTCGCCTGGCGGCAGTTGCGGGCCGAACGTGCGCGGCTGTTCTCGGCCATTGCCGGCGTGATGTTCGCCGCGGTGCTGGTCTTCATGCAACTCGGCTTCCGCTCGGCCCTGTTCGACAGCGCGACCCGGCTGCTCACGGCGATGGAGTCCGAGCTGTTCCTGATGAACCCGCTCACCATCGCGAGCTTCCGCCCCGAACCATTGCCCCGGGTGCGCGCGCATCAGGCGCTGGCGTTGCCCGAGGTCGCGCAGGCCGTGCCCGTCTATCTCGCGCAATCCTCCTGGCGGAATCCGGAGGATGGCTCGCGCCGCGCCATCCAGATGATCGGCTTCGATGTTGGGGCCGGCGCCATGCATTTCGAAGGGCTCGGCGACATCGCGCCGGCGCTGCGGCGTGTCGATGCGGTGGGATTCGATACGCGCTCGCGTCCGGAGTTCGGTGATGTGGCGCGGCTATTCGCCGAGCGCGGAGCCTTCGACGTGCAGGTTGGCAACCGCATGGTGCAGATGGTCGGGCTGGTCAGCATCGGCCCATCCTTCGGGGCCGACGGCAACCTGGTGATGAATGAGGTGAACTTCCGCCGCATGGTGCGCGACCGCCAGGCGAGCAATACCGACCTGGTCGCCATCCGGCTGCGTCCCGGTGCCGATATCGCCGCCGCGCAGCAGCGCCTGCGGCAGATCCTGCCTGGTGACGTGCTGGTCCTGACCCATGCCGAGCTGGTGGCCCATGAACGACATTACTGGGAAACCGCCACCCCCATCGGCTTCATCTTCGCCTTCGGCTCGGTGATGGGGCTGATCGTCGGCATGGTGATCGTCTACCAGATCCTGTTTTCCGACATCGCCAACCACCTGCGCGAATACGCGACGCTGAAGGCGATAGGCTATTCGAATTTCTACCTCGCGCGGGTGGTGATGGCGGCGGCACTGATCCTCGCGCTGATCGGCTTCGTGCCCGGCGCGGCGCTGTCCACCTGGCTGTATGGCATCGTCGCCGACGCCACCTTCCTGCCGCTGGCGATGACGGTGGAACGCGCCGCCATGGTCTTCGCGCTGATCTTCGGCATGTGCGCGCTCGCCGGGCTGCTGGCGATGCGCAAGCTGCGCGATGCCAGCCCCGCCGACATGTTCTGATGGATCCGATCCACATCGACGGCCTGACTTTCGCCTATGGCGAGGGCGAGTTGCGCCGGCCGGTGCTGCGCGACGTCGGGCTGCGCGTGCATGGTGGGGAAGTCGTGCTGCTCACCGGCCCATCGGGGTCGGGCAAGACCACGCTGCTGACGTTGATCGGCGCGCTGCGCGGCATGCAGGAAGGGTCGTGCCGCGTGCTGGGCCATGAGTTGCTCGGTTCGCCGGAATGGGAACGCGTGGTGCTGCGCCGGTCGATCGGCTTCATCTTCCAGAACCACAATCTGCTCGGTTTCCTGACCGCACGGCAGAATGTGGCGATGAGCCTCGAACTTGATTCGACCATCCCCGAGGCCGAGCGGCTGGAGCGCGCCGGCGCGATGCTCGCCGCCGTCGGCCTGGCGGGGCATGCGGACAAGCCGCCCTCCAAGCTGTCGGGCGGGCAGCGCCAGCGCGTCGCCATCGCCCGCGCCCTGGTTGGTCATCCGGGCCTGGTGCTGGCCGACGAGCCGACCGCGGCGCTGGACAAGGTCACGGGCGGGGAGGTGGCGCATCTGTTGCGCGACATCGCCAAGTCCCGCGGCACGCCGATCCTGATGGTGACGCACGACCCGCGCATCCTCGATATCGCTGACAGGATCGTGACAATGGAGGATGGGCGGATCGTCGACAGCGTCCCTGCCTGACCGAGTCTTGATGCGCGTCAACATGCGGCGGCCCCGGCCGCGGCATGGTGCCGGCACCTGATCCGGAACCGTCGCGGCATGTCCCTCTCCTTCATCTCGCCCCCCGAACCTGAGTCGAACCGCAAGCTCGCTTACCTCGGGCTGGCGATCCTGCTCTATGTCGGCATGCTGCTGCTGCCCACGCCGGCCGGGCTGACGACCTCCGGCCAGGTCGCGCTCGGGCTTCTCGTGCTCGTCATCGTGCTGTGGATCAGCGAATGCGTGTCACCGGCCAACAGCGCGATCGTGTTGACCGGGGCGGCCGTGCTCGGGCTGATGGGCCATCCGTTGCGCGCCGGCGGGCCGCCGATGAGCTCGACCGCCGCGCTGTCCACAATGTTGACTGGCTTCTCCTCGACCGCCGTGCTGCTGGTGGCCGCCGCGCTGTTCCTCGCCGTGGCGCTGAAGCTGACCGGACTCGACCGGCGCGTGGCGCTGCTGGTGATGAGCAAGGTCGGCATCTCGCCGTCCCGCCTGATCCTCGGCGCCATGCTGGTCGGCTTCGTGCTGGCGCTGTTCATTCCCTCCGCCACCGCCCGTGTCGGCGCGGTGATCCCGATCATGGTGGGGGTGACCGCAGCCCTTGGCCTGCCGGTCGCCAGCAGCCTGGGCGCGACGCTGATGATCGTCACCGCTTCCGCCTGTTCGATCTTCAATATGGCGGTCAAGACCGGAGCGGCGCAGAACCTGATCAGCCTGAACTTCATGGAGCAGGCCTTCGGCCACACCATCAGCTGGGGCGGCTGGTTCGTCACCACGCTGCCTTTCACCCTGGGCATGTGCGTGGTGCTGTACATCGCCGCGATCCTGGTGCTGCGCCCGCAGGTGCCAGCCAAGGCCGAGGCCGAGGCGCGCCTCGCCGAGGAAGTGTCCAAGCTCGGCCCCATCACCGCGGCCGAGAAGCGGCTGATGGCGGTGGCCGTGCTGCTGCTCGCGTTGTGGTCCACCGAAGGCACGCTGCATCCCTTCGATACCGCCACCACCACCCAGATCGGCATCGCGCTCCTGCTGATGCCGCGCATCGGCGTCATGCACTGGTCGCAGGCGGAGAAGCTGGTGCCCTGGGGGACCATCATCCTGTTCGCCGCCGGCATCTCGCTCGGCACGCTGATGGCGACCACCGGGGCGGCGGCTTGGCTTGCGCAGGTCACGCTCGGCCAGTTGGGCCTTGGAGCGCTGCCAGTCTTCATGGTGGTGGGCGCGCTCTCGCTGTTCAGCATCGTGCTGCATCTGGGCTTTGCCTCGGCGACGGGCCTCGCCAGCACGCTGATCCCGATCATGATCGCCTTCGCCCAGACCCTGCCGGTCGGCCGCGAGGTCGCCTTCGGCATCGTGCTGATCCAGAGCTTCGTCGTCTCCTTCGGCTTCATCCTGCCGACCAACGCTCCGCAGAACATGCTCTGCTACGGCACCGGAGCCTTTACCATCGCGCAATTCGCCAAGGTGGGCGTGATCGTCACCGTCGCGGGCTGGCTGCTGATCATGCTGCTGTCGGCGACGCTGTGGCCGATGATGGGCGTGCTGTGACGTGGCCGGGGTCGTCGGCATTGTCGGCACCGGACTGGTCGGTGCCGCGGCAGGGTATCTGCTCGCCCTGACGCCGGGCGTGCGAGAGGTGGTGCTGACCGACCTCGACACCGCCCGCGCCACCAGTGAGGCCGCCGATATCGCCCATGCCGCCGCCTTCGGCAGCACCGCGCTGGTGCGCGCGGGCGGCTATGCGGACCTTGCCGGGGCGGATGTCGTGGTCATCACCGCGGGGGTCAGCCTCAAGCCGGGGCAGACGCGGCTTGACCTGCTGGCGACCAATGCGCGCATCGTCAGCGGCATCATCGAGCGGGTGCTGGCCGTTGCGCCGGAGGCCGTGCTGCTCTTCGCGACGAACCCCGTCGACGTGATGCCGGCACTTGCCGTACGGCGCTTCGGCCTGCCGCCGGGGCGGGCCATCGGCACCGGCTGCGCGCTGGATTCGGCGCGCTTCCGCGACCGGTTGGCGCGCCAATTCGGGGTCGCGCCGCAATCCATGCATGCCTATGTCCTCGGCGAACACGGCGATTCCGAAGTGCTGCACTGGTCGGGCGTGCATGTCGCGGCGATGCCGCTGGCGCGCTTCGCCGAACAGGTCGGCGCGCCGATCACGCCGGCACTTCAGGCCAGGATCTCGAAGGAGGTCCGCAGCTCCGCCTATCGCATCAAGGAAGGCAAGGGCGTCTCCAATTTCGGCATCGGCGGCTGCATCGCGCGGCTGACCCAGGCCTTGGTGAATGGCGAGCAGACAATCTTCACCGTCTCCACCTTCATGGAGGAAGCGCTGGGCGTGCCGGACACCTGCATCTCGTTGCCGCATGTGCTGGGCGCGCGCGGCGCTTCGGCATCCATGATGCCGCCGCTGGATGCGGTGGAGACCGTCGCGCTGCGGCACAGCGCGACGGTGATCCGCGAGGCGATCGGCGCGGCGCTGGCGGGGTGATGATGTGGCGGAGGGGCGCCGACTGCCCCTCCGCCCTTACCGGAGCGCCTGCGGCAGGGTCAGCGCGATCTGCGGGAAGGCGATCAGCAGCGCGATCATCACCAGCAGCGTGCCGACGAAGGGCGCCGACCCGAGGATGACATCCTTCACCGGCCCTCGCTCCCGCACGCCCTGCACGACGAACAGGTTGAAGCCGACCGGCGGGGTGATCAGCGCGGTCTCCAGCAGCAGCATCATCATCACGCCGAACCACACCGGGTCGAGCCCGAGGCTGAGCACCACCGGCATCACCAGCGGCACGGTCGCGACCATCATGGACAGCGTCTCCATGAACATGCCGAGCACGAAGTAGAAGATGACGATGGCGATGATGGTCTGGGTTGGTGTCAGGCCCAGATTGCCGATCACCTCCGTCACCATCCGGCCCAGCCCGATCGAGCCGATGATGAAGTTGAGGAAATAGGCGGCGATCAGGATCAGCATGATCATCGCCGTGGTGCGCATGGTGCCTTCGAACACCGCGCGCAGCATCGCCCAGGACAGCGCATCGCGCCACCAGGCCAGCACGAAGGCCACCAGCACGCCGAGCGCCGCGCTTTCCGTCGCCGTGGCCAGGCCGGCATAGATCGACCCGATCACCGACCCGAACAGCAGCAGCGGTGGCACCAGGTCGGGCAGCGCGGCGATGCGCTCGCCCCAGGTCACGCGGCGCTTCTGCCCGCCCCAGGCTGGCCGCACCACACAGGCG
Organism: Neoroseomonas lacus; assembly: GCF_014644535.1. Classification (GTDB taxonomy): domain Bacteria; phylum Pseudomonadota; class Alphaproteobacteria; order Acetobacterales; family Acetobacteraceae; genus Neoroseomonas; species Neoroseomonas lacus. The sequence continues at coordinate 156,080 of NZ_BMKW01000013.1, read as the reverse complement.
ATGACCACCGTCGCCATGAACAGCACCGCCAGGATCGCCCCGGGCAGGATGCCCGCCAGGTAGATCTGCGGGATCGAGGTGTCGGTCAGCGCCGCATAGATGATCATCGGGATCGATGGCGGGATCAGGATGCCGAGCGTCCCGCCCGCCGCGATGGTGCCGAGGAACAGGCGCTCATTGTATCCCTGCACCTTGATCTGGCCGACCGCGACGGTGCCGATCGTCGCCGCGGTGGCGACCGACGAGCCAGAGATCGCCGCGAACAGCGTACAGGTGCCGATATTGGCGTGCATCAGCCCGCCCGGCAGCCAGCCGAGCCAGCGCGCCATCGCGTCGTACATGCGCTCGGCGATGCCTGAGCGCAGCATCACCTCCCCCAGCATCACAAAGAGCGGGATGGAGAACAGCACGACGTCGGTCGACACGCCCCAGGCGCTGTCGCCCAGGACGCGGCGCAGCGGCAGGAAGGAATAGAGCACGTCGAGCGACAGCCCGAGCCCCATCAGCGCGGCGGCCACCGGCAGCGACAAGGCCAGCAGCCCGACCAGGATGCCGATTGCGACGCCGATCATGCGGCACCGCCGCCGGCGCGGATCGCCTGCTGGGCGGCGCGCTCGTCGGCGAGTTCCTCGGCCGCGGTCTTGGTGCCAAGCAAGTGCTGCACACCCATCGCGTCGCCCCGCACCATCAGGATAAGTGCCCGCAGCATCAGCAGGATCGAGACCAGCGCGAACCAGGCGAGCCCGGCGAACCACAGCCCCTGCGGATAGGAGAGCGGCGTGTTCAACTGCGTCAGCGCCCGCGCGCCGAGCGACCAGGACTGCGCGAAGACGCGCCAGCTCTGCATCGCCAGGAAGGAGGCGAGCGAGACCATCGCCGCCATCGCGAGCAGGTCGAAAGCCGCCGCCACGCGCACCGGCAGCAGCGTGTAGAGCGTGTCGATCCGCACATGCGCGCGGTCGAGCAGCGCCAGGGCGAAGGCGAAGGCGCTGGACACCGCCAGCGCATAGCCCGACAGCTCATCCGAGCCGCCGATGGTGAAGGAGAAGCCGGCGCGCAGGAGCACATCCACCGATACGATTACGGCGGCGAGCACGACGAGCCCGCCGCCGAACCAGGCCCCGGCACGGCTGATTGCCGTGGCGAGGACAATCAGCCCTTGCATGCGTCCACTGACCTCACAGACGGTCGAGCGGAATGCGCAGATTCACGATCGGCCCGACCGTGGCGTTCCAGCGCTCGGCGCAGGGGCGCCCGCAGCGACGGCCCCAGGCGGTCAGCACCGTCTCGTTCAGGATCTGGGTGCGGCGCGCCTGGTCGGAAGCGGGCACCGGTACCAGCGTCATGTGCCCCGGGCGACCCATGGTGCAGTCCGGCCGGCCGATGTTGCAGGCGATGCCCTGGTCCGTGGCGCGGTTCATCAGCGTCCACAGGTCGTTCTCCATCGTGCCGAACTGCGTCGTGAAGAACTGCTGCACCGCCGGTGGGAAGCGGTTCCAGGCATCGCGGTTCACCGCCTGGAAGGCGATCGACCAGCCGGCATTCAGCGTGAACAGATGCGTCGTCACCTCCGGCCAGCCGGCGGCGTTGCCTGACAGCGTGCCGGTCAGGCCGCAATCGACCACGCGACGCTGCATGGCGGGCACCACCTCGGGGAAGGGAATGGTGACGGCGGCCGCGCCCACCGCGCGAACGAAGTCGCCCTGGGTGATGTTGAAGACGCGCACGCGCTTGCCGCGCAGGTCCTCGAGGCTGGTGATCGGCGTGTTGCACCAGTAGACGATGGACGGGTTCGGGAACAGCGCCAGCAGACGCGCGTTGAACTTGCGCTCCATCGCTTCGGCCATCACCGGCCGCCAGGCCTCGCAGGCACGCCGGGCGGTCTCAATGTCATCGACCATGCCGGCCAGGTCGCAGCCTTCGAACACCGGATCGTCGCCGGCCATCTTCGAGATGTCGGAGGAGGCGAAATCCGTCACACCCTGCTGCAGCACGCGCAGGATCTGGAAGTCGCGGACGCCGACGGTGTCCTGATTGGCGTATTCGGCGGTGATGCGCCCGCCCGAGGCTTCCGGAATCCGTTGCGTCCAGAAGGGACGCTCAACCTCATGCACCTGCAGCAGGTTGGAGAAGTATCCGACGACGCGCACGCGCGTCTGCGGCAATTCCTGCGCCTCGGCGGGACGCGGCGCGATCAGGCTGGTGCCGGCCGCCAGGATGGCGGCGGCGAGAATTGGTCCCAGACGCATTGTTTCATCCTCCGTGACGCGCGATCTGACGCCGCACGCTTTTGCAGGTCACAAGAAGATCACGCGGCGCGCGACGAAGTCAAACCGCCCCCGGGTCAATTGCTGCCACCATCCACCACGAAGTGCTGGGCGGTCACCATCGCGCTGTCATCTGCGGCGAGCCACAGCACCATGCGCGCGATGTCGTCCGGCAACAGCCTTCCCTTCAGGCATTGGTTGGCCTGGCTGCGCGCCTCGGATTCCGGCGTGACCCACAGCGCGATCTGCCGCTCGGTGTAGATCCAGCCCGGCACGACCTCGTTCACTCGGATGCGGTCCGGGCCGAGGTCGCGGGCGAGACCGCGCGTCAGCCCGCGCACCGCCGCCTTCGCCGTGGTGTAGGCCGGCATGCCGCCGGTGCGGTTCATCCAGGAGATGGAGCCGAGATTGATGATCGACCCGCCGCCGGCGCGGCGCATCATCGGCACCACCGCCTGCGCGCAGAAGAACTGGTGGCGCAGGTTGGTCGCCATGCGTTCGTCCCAGTAGTCGGGCTCCACCGTTTCCAGGGCGTGGCGGTCGTCGCGCGCCGCGTTGTTGACCAGCACGGTGATGTCGCCGAGCCGCCCCGCCGCTTCGGCCACGGCCGCGCGCAGGGCGACGATGTCGCGCAGGTCGCAGGGGATGAACAGCGCGCCGGTCTCGGCGGCGACCTTCGCGCCGCCTGTCGCGTCGAAGTCGAGGAAGGCCACGCGCGCGCCCTGCTGTGCGAAGCGCGCAACGGTGACGGCACCGATGCCGCCGGCGCCCCCGGTGATGAGAACGACGCGGCCCATGAGGCTCGGGTAGCGGGCGAATTGCTCGGTCATGGCGTTTCTCTCTGTTGTGGCACCGACGAAGGCTGGGATGGACGTCAGGATGATTGACAGTGCTGCGGTGCAACAGCGACCATCACGGCGGGAGATCCATTAAACGGAGAGGCTTTCATCATGGTCAAACGAGGCCTTGCGGCCGCGTGCGCGATGCTGTGCGCAACTTTTGCGGGCAGCGCCCTGGCGCAGAACAGTATCCCGAGCCCGACGCTGGATGCCGTCCGTGCGCGGGGGCAACTGGTCTGCGGCATCAACACCGGCGTTGCCGGCTTTGCCCTGCCCGACAGCCGCGGCGTGTGGCAGGGGCTCGATGTCGAGATGTGCCGCGGCTTGGCCGTAGCCATCTTCAACGACGTCTCGAAGGTTCGCTTCGTGCCGCTGTCCTCGTCCACGCGCTTCACGGCGCTGGGCGCGGGGGAGGTCGACGTGCTGTTCCGCACCTCGACACAGACGATGCTGCGCGACACCACGCTCGGCCTGCGCCATGTCACTACCTATTTCTATGACGGCCACGGCTTCATGGTGCGCGCCGCCGCCGGCGTCACGCATGCGCGCGACATGAACGGCGCGACGATCTGCCTGCTCCAGGGCACGACGAACGAACAGGTGACGGCGGATTACTTCCGGTCGATCAACGTGCCATTCCAGCCGGTGATCTTCGAACGCGGCGACCAGGCCCAGGCGGCGCTGCTCGCCGGCCGCTGCGATGCCTATGGCACGGATGCCTCCTCGCTCGCGGCGATGCGATCCACCATGCCGACACCGGCGGATTGGACGGTGCTGCCTGAACGGTTCTCGAAGGAGCCGTACTCAGCCTATATCCGCCGGGGTGACGACAATTGGTTCGATATCGTGCGCTGGTACACCACCGCGGTGATCGAGGCGGAGGAACAGGGCCTGACGCGCGCCAATGTCGAGCAGATGCGCACCAGTTCCACCAACCCGAACACGCGCCGCCTGCTGGGCGTCACGCCGGAACTCGCCCAGTCCATCAAGCTGGACCCGGCCTGGGCGTTCAACGTGATCCGCACGGTCGGCAATTACGGCGAGATATACAACCGCACCATGGGCCCCGACACACCGGTCGGCCTGCCGCGCGGGCCGAACAATATCTGGACGCAGGGTGGGCTGCTCTACGCCCTGCCGATGCGTTGAAACGAAGGGCGGGGCCGTCTCGCGCGGCCCCACCCCCGTGACGCCGGGATGACGGCGTTGACAGAGCCCTGACCCTGCGGCGACGATCCGCTCCCAAAAGTCAGACAACAGGAAGGGCATGTCATCATGTTGAGACGGAGCGTTGCGGTCGCATTGGCCGCCTTCTGTGCGGCCTTCGCCGGTGCCGCGTCGGCGCAGACCAATATCCCGAGCCCGACACTCGATGCGGTTCGCGCCCGCGGTACGCTCAACTGCGGCATCCATACCGGCGTCGCCGGCTTCGCCTCGCCCGACAGCCGCGGCGTCTGGCAGGGCTTCGATGTCGACATGTGCCGCGGCCTTGCGGCGGCGATCTTCAATGATCCGGCGAAGGTGCGCTTCATCCCGCTGTCCTCGTCGACGCGCTTCACCGCGCTGGGGTCGGGCGAGATCGACGTGCTGTTCCGCACCTCGACCCAGACCATGCTGCGCGACACCACGCTCGGCCTGCGCCACGTCACGACGTACTTCTATGACGGCCACGGCTTCATGGTGCGCGCCAATGCGGGCGTGCAACGCGTGCGCGACATGGGCGGTGCCACCATCTGCCTGATCCAGGGCACGACGAATGAACAGGTGACGGCGGACTACTTCCGCTCGGTCAATGTGCCGTTCCAGCCGGTGGTGTTCGAGCGTACGGACCAGGCAGCCGCCGCGTTGGTCGCCGGGCGTTGCGACAGCTTCGGCACCGATGCCTCCCAGCTTGCCGGCGTGCGCGCCTCGATGCCCAATCCGAGCGAGTGGACCATCCTGTCGGAGCGTTTCTCCAAGGAACCCTACGGCGCCTATGTCCGCCGTGGCGACGACAACTGGTATGACATCGTCCGCTGGTACACGACGGCGATCATCGAGGCGGAGGAGCAGGGCGTCACCCGCGCCAATGCCGAACAGATGCGCGCCAGCTCGGTCAACCCGAATACGCGCCGCCTGCTGGGCGTGACGCCGGAACTCGGCCAGTCGATCAAGCTCGACCCGCTCTGGGCCTACAACGCGATCCGCGCGGTCGGCAATTATGGCGAGGTCTACGAACGCACCATGGGGGAAGCCACGCCGGTGTCGCTGCCGCGTGGTCCGAACAACCTTTGGACGAATGGTGGCCTGCTCTACGCGCTGCCGATGCGTTGACCGCATCGGGCGGGGGGTTACCCCTCCCGCCCCTTGCGCGGCTCCGGCCGCCAGTCGGGCGGTGCCAGCTCGAATCCCGCGAAGTCGAAGGCGGGGCTCACCGTGCACCCCACCAGCGTCCAGCGCCCGAGCGAGACCGCCGCCTGCCACCACCCCTTCGGCACCATCGCAAACGGACGCTGATGCTGTGTCATGTCGGGGCCGAGATGCACCGCCTGCGCATCATGCCCGTCCGCCGAGATCGACAGCGCCAGCGGCCCGCCGGCATACCAATGCCAGGCCTCCGCGGCATCGACGCGGTGCCAATGGCTGAACTCATCGGCCGCCAGTAGAAAGTAGATCGCCGTCCCGGCGCCGCGTGACCCGTCCGCCGGGGCATCGCGCCAGATCTCGCGAAAATGCCCGCCTTCCGGATGCGGCTGCAGCTCCAGCGCGGCAATGACCTGCGCGGCCGTCACCGATGGGTCGCGCAGGTCCAGCATCAGCCGACCGGCACCGTCTGCGCCAGCGGCGGCAGTTCGGACACCGCGGCGAACCAAGCGGCGAGCGCCGGACGCGTCTCCCGCCACGGCTCATGCGCGAAGCGGAAATCGAGATAGCCGAGCGCACAACCCACCGCGATCGCGCCGATATCCGACAGGCCCTGCGGTGGTGCCTTCTCCAGCACGTCGAGCGCACGATCGACCGCCGCCTTCTGCCGCACATCGACGGCGCGGCGCGCGTCATCCTGCGGATGCGGCATGTTCATCCGCCGCGTCAGCGCGGCATCGAGGATGCCGTCGGCGGCCGCATGCATGACCTGCGCGGCCAGCCGTGCCGCGCTGCCGGTTGGTGGGAAGAGCGGCGCCGCATCGCCCAGCGTGTCGAGATATTCGCAGATCACCGGGCTGTCATAGACCGCCACGCCGTCATCGGTGACCAGCGCCGGCACCTTGGACAGCGGATTGTCAGCCAGCAGTTCGGGCGACGAGGCATAGGGGTTGGCCGGGACCGTCTCGATCCGCCCGGCGATGCCACGCGCGATGGCGCAGGCCATCACCTTGCGGACATAGGGGCTGGTCGCGGCGTGGTGCAGCTTCATCGGGCATTCCTTGGCCGGGTGTTCAACGGAAATTGTCCTTGGCGCTGCGGATGCGCGCGAGGGCCTCGACATCCTTCGCCCGCAGGAAGGGATTGGTCTCGAGTTCCTGGCCAATCGTCGTCGGCACCGTGGCGCGGCCCTCGGCACGCTGCGCGGTGGCTTGCTCGGCCCGCGCCCGCAGCGCCGCATTCTCCGGCTCCACCGTCAGGGCGAAGCGGGCGTTGCTCACCGTGTATTCATGGCCGCAGCAGACTAGCGTCTCGGGCGGCAGCCCCGCGAGCAGCCGCAGGCTGGCGAACATGTCCGCTGCTGTACCTTCCAGCAATCGCCCGCAGCCGAGCGAGAACAGCGTGTCGCCGCACAGCAGAATGCCGCAGTCGGGGAAGTGATAGGCGATATGCCCGAGCGTATGCCCGTCGCTCGCCAACACCTTGACGGGCACGCCCAGCACATCGGCCGTCTGGCCGGGCTCCACCACGATGTCGAGGGCGGGGAGGCGATGCGCATCCGCCTTCGCCCCCATCACCTTCGACCCGTAGCGCGCCACCAACGCCGCCACGCCATCGACATGGTCGCCATGGTGATGCGTCAACAGGATCAGGTCGAGCTTGCTGCCCGCCGCCTCGACCGCCGCGACCACCGGACCTGCCTCCCCAGGGTCGCAGACCGCCAGCCGCCCATCGGGGGCGCGCAGCAACCAGATGTAGTTGTCGGACAGGGCGGGCAGGGCGGTAACGGTAAGTGGCATGGCCGGCATATCTCCTGGCAGGCGCGGCAGGGCATCCCACGCGGCGCTTCTCTCCCCTATATCCCCCGCATGACTGGAGAGGTCCACGGCTTCGCCGCCTTCTATGCGTCCCCCGCCGGGGCGGTGGCCGCGCGCCTGCTGGCCCAACGGCTGCGAGTGCTGTGGCCGTCGCTGCGTGGCCAGGCGGTGCTCGGCATTGGCCACACCGCGCCCTACCTGGCGCTGTGGTCGGTCGAGGCCAGCCGCAGCATCGCCCTCTCCCCCGCGCCTCTCGCCGGCGACGTCGCCCCCGGTATCGGTGCTCCGCTGGTCGCGGAAGAAGCTGCCATGCCCTTCCCGGACCTGTCCTTCGATCGGATCCTGCTGATCCACGGGCTCGAGATCACCGAGAACGCCCGCCGCCTGCTGCGCGAGGTCTGGCGTGTGCTCAAGGATGACGGGCGGCTGCTGGTGGTGGCGCCGAATCGGCGCGGGCTGTGGGCGCATGCCGAGCACACCCCCTTCGGCCACGGCCAGCCCTATTCCCCCGGCCAGGTGACGCGACTGCTGGAACGACACCTGTTCCGCGTCGAACGGCGCGATTCGGCGCTTTACATGCCACCCTACGCGCCCTTCCTGCGCGCCGGCGGGGCATGGGAGGCCGCGGGGCGGGCGGTCTGGCCGGCACGCCATGCCGGGCTCGCCATCGTCGAGGCGCGCAAGGACCTGTTGGCGGCGTCGCCGGCCGGGAAAGTGGCGGTGGGGCGGCAGGTGGTGCCGGCCTGACAGCGCGCACCGGAGAGAGGTCTTGCCCCGCCGGACGTCCTCCAAAGGTCGCCAGTCCTTGCCCGATCAGGCGCCCAGCAACGCCGCCGTTCGCCCCAACACCTTCGCCTCGTCGAACTTCTCCAGCGCCATCGCCTGCCCGGCCGCGCCCATCCTCGCCCGTAGCGCCGCGTCGCTGGCGAGCCGCGACAATGCCGCCGCCAGGGGTGCATCGGTCATCGGCGGCACCAGGAATCCGGTCTCCCCGTCCCGCACCTGTTCGCGCGGCCCGCGGATGTCTGTCGCCACTACGGGCAGGCCGGTCAGCATCGCCTCGATGATCGACATGGGCAGGCCCTCAAAATGCGAGGGCAGGCAGAACACGTCCGATGCCGCGAGGATCGCCGCGATGTCATGGCGGTAGCCCAGCCGCTTCACCCGGCGCGGCCCCAGCGTGGCCTCCGCCCGGGCGAAGTGGGGGTCGAGGTCCTCGCCGTGGTCGGAGGCGAGGCGTTCGCCCACCACCCAGAGCACGGCGTTGTCCGGGGTGGCTTCCATGGCGCGGAGCAGTTCGGGGTGGCCTTTGTGACGCACCAGGCGGGAGACGGCGGTGATGACGCAGTCGCCCTCCGAGGCGCCGAGTTCGGCGCGGATCGCGGCGCGGGCAGTCGGGTCGGGGTGGAAGATGGCCGGGCTGCGGCCGTTCAGCACGGCGGTCGCGTGGGGGTGGATGCCAAGGCGGCGGGCGTCGGCGGCTTCTTCCTCGCTGACGGTCAGGAAGGTTTCGGTGACACGACCGCCGAGGCGTTCGAGCTGCAGCGAGAGGGATTTCCGCCACCACGGCCCCGGCTGGTTGAACAGAAAGCCGTGGCAGGTATAGGCGATGTGCGGCACGCCGGCGGCGCGCGCCGCGAGCCGCCCGAGCAGCCCGCTGATCGGCATATGGGCGTGGACCAGGTCGAATTTCTCGCGCCGGAAGAAGTCGTACAGGGCGTGGAAGGCGCGTGCCTGCGGGATGGGGTTGAGGCTGCGGGCGAGCGGCAGGGCCTCAATGCGGAAGCCTTCGGCACGCGGTGCGTCGAGCAGCGGGCCCTCGGCGCAGACGCCGACGACCTCATGGCCGCGACCGCGCAGTTCGCGCATCAGCGGCAGCAGGAAGTGGCGCAGGGAGAAGTCCACATTCGTCAGTTCGCAGATTTTCACGCAGGTCCTCGCCGACGCCAGAGAGGGGCGGTGCCCCTGACCCCACCCAAGGCACAAGGCCCTTTGGAATCCCCTACCCGGTGTGCTGCACCAAGCGCCGCCTGCTTCGCCTCAATACAGGGTTGGCGCAAGGTCCCCGCTGTGGAGCGCCGGCACCAAGTCGAGGTGTCCAGAGGCCCTTAGGCCTTTGGTGGGGAGAGGTCCGGAGAGGGGCAAAGCCCCTCTCTGGCCCAGCCACCGCGTCAGCCAACCACCTCGATCGCCGTCATCCCCGCGCCCAACAGCCGCCGCAGATCGGCCTCCGGCAGCGCCACGCACCCTTCGGTCGGCGCCAGCCCAGGCCGCGCGAGATGCAGGAAGATCGCGCTGCCCCGTCCTCGCACCACTGGCGCGTCGTTCCAGCCGAGCACGCCGATGACGTCATACACCGCATCCTCGCGCCACAGCGTCTCGTGCCGGGCCTCGTGGGGCAGGCGGATGTGGGTGTTGTAGTCGCGATGCGTCGGGTCGTCGCACCAGCCGTCATTCGGGGCGATCGGTTCGGCCGGCAGGCTGGTCACGGGCCGCGCGCCACGATCGGCGCGCCACAGGATGCGCCGGATCGGCAGCAGGCCGGTTGGGGTCGCGCCGTCGCCTTCCTGCTTGTTGGCGCGGATGCCGCCCTGGCCGAGCGCGCAGCGCAGCGTCTGCCCCTGGAAGCGCAGCAATCCGTCCGCCGTGACGCGGGCAATGCCGCTCATTCCGGCAGCAGGTGGCCGAACCGCCGCGCCTTGGTCTTGAGGTAGCCGTCATTCACCCCGTTCGGGTCGAAGACATGGGCTTCTCGGCCCAGCACCTCAATGCCGCAGGCGGTCAGGCCGGCCACCTTGTCGGGGTTGTTGGTCAACAGCCGGATGCTCTCGACCCCGATCGCGCGCAGCATGGTGGCGGCGACCAAGAAGTTGCGCTCATCGGCGCCATAACCCAGCGCCCGATTGGCATCGAGCGTGTCGAGCCCCTCATCCTGCAGGGTATAGGCGCGCAGCTTGTTCACCAGGCCGATGCCGCGGCCTTCCTGCGCCAGGTAGAGTAGCACCCCGCCGGCCGGGTCCTGCACCATGCGGCCGATGGCGCCGCGCAGTTGCGGGCCGCAATCGCAGCGCAGGCTGCCCAGCAGGTCACCGGTGAAACATTCGGAATGGACACGGACCAGCGGCGCACCGCCCTCCGCGGCGGTCTTCTCCGGAGTGCCAATCAGGATGGCCAGATGCTCGATGCCGCCATCGGCGGCACGAAAGGCGACGATTCGGGCCTCGGGCGCGTCCTCGAGCGGCACGCGCGCCTCGGCGACCCGTTTCAGCGACGTCGCCGCGGTGGCCGGATAGGCCAGAACCTCGGCGGCATCGACGCTCAGCAGTGACAGGCGGCCGGCGGCAGCCTCGATCGCCGGCGCGGCGACGAGGGCCGGCAGCAGCCGGCCGAGTTTGGCCAGCGCGATGGCCGCCTGGGCGAGCGGCGGCACCGCCACGCGTTCCGGCAAGTCGGGCAGCAGCCGTTCGGCGGTCGGGTCGGCCAGGCTGCGCAGCACCTCAGGCGCGGTCAGCCCCGGTGGCAGGCGCAGCGCGACGGCGGCGGCTTCATCCTCGGTCGCATGGGGGACCGGGCGATGCAGCACCGCGGCAGCCCGTGCCGGGGCAAGCAGCAGGACCGGCGCGCAGCGCGCGACGTCCGAGAGTTCGGCCAGCCCCAGGGCGCCGACGGTCTCCGCCGCCGCGACGATGAGGCAGCCTTCCGGGCCACGCAGCAGGACCGGCGTGCCCCGCCGCAACTCGGCCATGGCCCGATGCACATGCCGCAGGGCCGGGACCCGTGGGTCGCCGGTCACGTCGGACATGGGTTCGGTGGCAAGGCTGCCGTTTGGCATCATGGATTGGCGTTCCGTCGTTGGATCGATGGCACACCCGGAATATGGCGCACCGAAGGCGGTACTTCGATCCCTGGATGTGGTACGTTGCGCCAACTCGTCCAGATACGTGAAGTCTCAATCACAGATGCGCGATTTCGCGCCTCATGCCAGCTGGGCGCTGGCACAACGGTGGCCGACAGTTCATTAGGACCACTAATACTTTGCAGTTTCGCCGGGGGACGGGGAGACTGGCAACAGATGAGGGGACAGACTGGAATGGCAGGGCCGCGTCCTGTTCTAATTGTTGAGGACGATGCGGCGCTCGCCGCAACCCTCACCGACCAGTTGGCACTGGATGCTGAATTTGAACCGTCCGTGGTCGGGCGATTGTCGGAAGCAGAAGCGTTGCTGGCAACGCCCGGGGTCCATTTCGACCTTGTGCTGCTCGACCTCACCCTGCCGGATGGCGACGGGCGGGAATTCTGCATACGGGCGCGGCGAGGCGGCTTTCGCATGCCGATCATCATGCTGACCGGATCGGATAGCGAGGCGGATATTGTCAGCGGCCTCGATGCCGGGGCGAATGACTACATCGCCAAGCCGTTTCGGTTGGCGGAACTTCTCGCGCGCATCCGGGTTCAGCTGCGGGTCTATGACAGCAGCGAGGACGCAATCTTCCAGGTTGGGCCCTATCTGTTCCGCCCCGCCGCCAAGCAGCTCCATGACCCGGCCAACGGCAAGCGTCTTCGCCTGACGGAGAAGGAGGCGGCGATCCTGAAATACCTGTATCGCGCCGGCGGCAAGCCCGTGCCGCGCCAGATCCTGCTGAACGAGGTCTGGGGCTACAACAGCAACGTCACGACCCATACGCTCGAGACGCATATCTACAGGCTGCGGCAGAAGATCGAGCCCAACCCGGCCGAGACGCGCATCCTGGTGACGGAAACCGGCGGCTACCGGCTGGAGCTGGCACCCCCGGCCGAGGGCGCCTGAGCGTCACGTCTGTCCCGGCAGCGGTACCGCCCAGAACCACCACCGCCGCGCCTCGACGCGGCGGCGGATCGCCGGGCTGATCCCGATCAGCACGATTCCGATCGAGAAAAGGCACCAGATGGCCGGTGCCTCGTTGCTGCTGCCGGTCAGCTGCCAGGCCAGGATGGGGCCGACCAGCGCGTGGAACACCACGAAGCGCCAGGACCCATAGAGCACCGGCAGCAGGAAGACCGTGATCATGTAGGTCGGGAAAACCGTGCCCAGCCGCGGAACATTGGCGAGCGGGGCGAGCATGTCGTTGACCGGAATCTGCCAACCGATGTGCCATTCCCCGCTGATGGTGCATAGCGGCGACCCGCAAAGCGCCGAGCCCGCTTGGCATGTCCCCGCCCAGTCGAAGGGATAGAGCTGCAACAGCATCACCACCGCCGAGGCGCCGCAGCAGATGAAGGTCGCCATGCGTACCCGCGCCCGCACCGTTTGCGGCACCAATTCCATGGCGAAGGCGTTGATGAAGAACGGCTGGAAGACGATGTGCAGGTAAGCCAGCAGGGAACTCACCTGGTTCACCGGGCTGCTGCATTGGTCGACCGTCGCGTAGCCCGCGACCTGCAGCGCCTCCATCAGGGTGAAGTAGGCGAGGGTGGCCGGTATCGCCGCGGGTTCGCCGCGGCGGATCGTGACTGTGGTCGCGACGGCGCCGATGCCGACCATCGAGACGGTCGCTTCCATGGACCAGCACATTCGCGCGAGCACCCCCCCCCGGCCCGGTCGGCGGGCTGCCGGCCGAAGTATGCGGCCTTGCGCGCCCGCAAGTCACGAAGGGCCGCCTGCCGGTGGGATCGCGCCGGCCCGGAACGGCAGCGGGCGCGAAGGTTGCCCCTCGCGCCCGCGCAGACCCGTCGAAGGTTGGAGGGATCAGTTGATCCGCTCGCCGTGCAACGTCACGTCGAGGCCTTCGCGTTCCTCTTCCTCGGTCACCCGCAGCCCGACGATGACGTCGACGATCTTGAGGATGATGAAGGTCGCCACCGCCGTGAAGACGAGGGTCGCGCCCACCGCCGTGCACTGCTTGATGAACTGTTCCATCGAGCCGCCCGAGCCGTCCGGCGCCGCCGGGGTCGCCGAGAGCGGCCCATAGGCGAGGAAGCCGACCAGCAGCGCGCCGACGATGCCGCAGATGCCGTGCACGCCGAAGGCGTCCAGGCTGTCGTCATAGCCGAGCGCATGCTTGAGGGCCGTCGCCCCCCAGAAGCCGGCCACGCCAGCCACCAGGCCGATGATCAGCCCCGAGCCCGGTAGCACGAAGCCAGCCGCCGGGGTGATGGCGACCAGGCCCGCCACCGCGCCGGATATCGCGCCCAGCACCGAAGGTTTGCCCTTGGTCATCCATTCGATGATCACCCAGGACAGCGTCGCCGCGCCGGCAGCGATCTGCGTCACCAGCATCGCCATGCCCGCGCGGCCACCGCCCGAGGACAGCGCCGAGCCGGCATTGAAGCCGAACCAGCCCACCCACAGCAGCGAGGCGCCGATCACGGCGAGGCCCAGGTTGAAGGGCGACATGTTCTCGCTGCCGTAGCCGATGCGCTTGCCGAGCACGAGGGCGGCCACCAGGCCGGCGACGCCGGCATTGATGTGCACCACCGTGCCGCCGGCGAAGTCGAGCGCGCCGAGCGCGAACAGCCAGCCATTCGGATGCCAGACCCAATGCGCGATCGGCGCATAGACCAGCAGCGACCACAGCGTGACGAACAGCACCAGGGCCGAGAACTTCATGCGGTCCGCCACCGCGCCGGTGATCAGCGCGGCGGTGATGATCGCGAAGGTCATCTGGAACATCAGGAAGACGCTTTCGGGGATGGTCATCGCCACCGCCGCGTCGCCCGTGCCCAGCGTGAACGGCTTGTCCCAGTTCTCCGCGATGCCCGTGAGCATCACGCGGGAGAAGTCGCCGAAATACTCGCCGCCCTCGCCGAAGGCGATCGAATAGCCAGCCACCATCCACAGCACCGTGACCAGCGCGGTGATGAAGAAGGACTGCATCATGGTGGCGAGCACGTTCTTCTTGCGGACCATGCCCGCATAGAACAGTGCCACGCCCGGCACCGTCATCATCAACACCAGGGCGGTGGAGGTCAGCATCCAGGCGGCATCGCCCGTATCCACCTTGGGGGCTTCCTGCGCCATCGCGGGCATCGCCGCGACCAGCAGGGCCGCGGCGAGCCCGCCGCGCGCGAACATGCGCTTCACCTTGTTTGTGTCCTTTCCGTGCATGGTCGCCGGCCTCACAGGGCCGAGTTGTCGGACTCGCCCGTGCGGATGCGCAGGGCGCGCTCCACATCCAGGACGAAGATCTTGCCGTCGCCGATCTTGCCGGTGCGCGCGGTCGTGGCGATCGCCTCGACCACGGCGTCGGCGAGCTCGGCCGGTACGGCGACCTCGATCTTCACCTTGGGCAGGAAGCTCACATGGTATTCGGCCCCGCGGTAGATTTCGGTCTGGCCTTTTTGCCGGCCGAATCCCTTGACCTCGGTTACCGTCAGCCCCTGGACGCCGAGCGGGGTGAGCGCTTCGCGCACCTCATCCAGCTTGAAGGGTTTGATCACAGCCATAACTAGTTTCATGACGCCGTCCTGTTCCCTCTCTGCGGCGGACCCGGTCATGACTTCCAAGACCCGTGCCACAGGCGGAATCAGCCGTAGCGCCGGGATGGGGGCGATGCTGCGACGTCAAGTGCGCATAATTCATGCAACAGCACAAAAGCGGAGCATGCTGGCAGCCGGACCGTTCGGCCCTAGATTGAGCGCATGACAACACCCCTCGAAGTCGAGGTCTGCATCCTCGGCGCCGGCCCCGTTGGCGCCACCCTGGCCGCCGCCCTTGCCGATGGTGGCGTGCGCGCCGCGGTGGTCGATGCCGCGCCGCTGCCGCCGATGGAAATGCCGGCCTTCGACGGCCGCGCCTATGCGATCGCGTTGACCTCCCGCCGGCTGCTCGATGCCGCGGGGGTCTGGGAAAACCTGCCCGAGGAGCCTTGCCCGATCCTCGGAATCCAGGTCGCCGACGGCCGCCCCGGCGAACATGCCTCGCCGCTGTCGCTGCATTTCGACCATGCCGAGCTCGGCGGCGAGCCCTTTGGATGGATGGTCGAGGCGCGCTCGCTGCGCGTCGCTCTCAATGCCCGGCTGCCTTCATTGCCCGAATTGTCGGTCTTCGCGCCCGCCACCGCCACGGTGGAGCGAAGTGCTGAAAAAGTCAGCATCCGCCTGTCGAGCGGGCAGGAGATCCGGGCGCGTCTCGTCGTCGGTGCCGAGGGGCGGCAGTCGCCCCTGCGCCAGGCGGCCGGCATCCCGGTGACGCGGCTCGACTATCACTGCCTCGGCATTGTCGGCGCGGTCGCGCATGAGAGGCCGCACCACAATCAGGCGGTGGAGCAGTTCCTGCCCCATGGGCCCTTCGCCCAATTGCCCATGCAGGGCATCCCGGGCCACCCGCATGTCAGCGCCATCGTCTGGACCGAGCGGACGGCGGTGGCCAAGCGCTGCCTCGCGCTCGACGATGCGGCCTATGGGCGGCAGATTGCCGCGCGGATCGGTGACCGGCTGGGTGCGGTGACGCCGATCGGCCGGCGCTGGTCCTATCCGCTGAGCGCCATGCATGCCGCCCGCTATACAGCCGAACGGCTGGCGCTGGTGGGTGACGCCGCGCATGGCATTCACCCGATCGCCGGGCAGGGGCTGAACCTCGGCTTCCGCGACGTCGCCGCCCTCGCCGAGATGGTGGTCGCTGCGGTGCGGGCCGGGGAGGATCCGGGCGGACCGGCGCTGCTGGCGCGCTACCAGGCGGCGCGGCGGCCCGACAGTCTTGTGATGCTCGGCGCGACACATGTGCTGGAGCGGCTGTTCACCTCGCCGCTGCCGCCGGTGCGGCTGGCGCGACGGCTCGGTATCGCGGCGGTGGACCGATTGCCGGGACTCAAGCGCTTCTTCGCGGCGCGGGCGATGGGCTTGGCGAGCGCGTCGCTGTCCTGATGCCGATGCCCGATGGCAGCCCTGCACGTCGCTCCTGCAGCGCCTTGTATCTTGAAACCAACGACATGAGCCTTTGACTCATGCCGTTGGCATAGTCGGAAAGCGCTCTAATCCAGCCGGATATTGGCCCGCTGGATGATGCCCTGGAACAGCGCGCGCTGTTCCGCGAGATAGGTGTTGAACGCGGCGCCCGTGCGCGGGATCGGCTCGACGCTGATGCTCTCGAAGCGGGCGCGGATCTCGGGCTGGGCCATCGCCGCGACCACCTCGGCGGCGAGCCGCTCGACGATCGGCTCCGGCAGGTGGCCCGGACCCATCAACCCGACCCAGGCACCGGCATCGAAGCCGGCCAACGCCCCCGGCTGGCGGGCGAAGGGTTCGACGCCAGGCGCCAGTGAGCTGCCGGCCGACAGCGAGATGCCGAGCGCCCGTAGCGCGCCCTGGCGCACCAGCGGGTTGGTCGCGGCCATCGTCTCGATGCTGTAGTTGATCTGCCCGCCCATCAGCGCCGTCATCGAGGGCGAGCTGCCGGCGAACGGCACATGCAGCGCCTCGATCCCGGCGGCGGCATTGAACGCCTCGATGATCAGATGTGCGGTCGCCGCGGTGCCTGACGACCCGAAGGTGTAGTGCCCTGGTCGTGCCCGCAGCAGGGCGATGAATTCCTGGATGTTCTGCGCGGGGAAATCGGGTTTCACCACCAGCAGATAGGGCGACACGCCGAACATCGCGATCGGCGTCAGGTCACGCGTGGGGTCATAGGGCAGGCGCTGCAACAACGGCGCGATGGTGATCGGCCCGGAGGACCCGGCGAGCAGCGTGTAGCCATCCGGCGCGGCCTTGGCGACCACGTCGGAGCCGATGCTACCACCGGCGCCTGCCCGGTTTTCAGGCACGACCGGTTGGCCGAGGCGCTCCTGCAGGCGTTGGGCGATCACCCGGCCGGCGAGGTCGGTGGCTTGGCCCGGTGGCCACGGAATGACGAGGCGGATCGGCCGGCTTGGCCAGGGCGCCTGTGACTGGGCGGCGGCGAGGCCAGGCAGGCAGCAGGCAATGAGAGCAAGCGCGAGGCGTAGCGCCTTCGGCATCCGGACGTTCCTTCCTGAACAGGGTTGGCCGGCGGTTATCCCGCCTGGTTGACATCATCTCAGCACGTTTTGCCGCGCTTCGCGATGGGGGCAAACCCGGCGCGGGGCACTCGCCATAGGCTGCGCCCCGCGCGCCGCGTCAGCACGCGTCTCTAAAACAGGCGCGATCCTTCGAAAAATAGGCGCCGATGATCGTCTCGGCCTTTGGTCGCAGCAAGCCGGGATGGTGTGCCGCCGCCGTGTCGTGTGCCGCTTGGCTGGCTACTGCGGCCCTCGTGCCACAAGTTTCGGGCGCGGCCCGTCCTCCAGCGCATGGGTGGCGAGGATCGCTTCCCGCACCCGGGCACGGACCACCTTGCCCTGGGCGTTGCGCGGCAGTTCGGGCAGCGTCAGCCAGGCGCGCGGATGCTTGTGCCGCGCCAGGGCGGCGATGCGCGTCGCGGCCTCCTCCTGCCAACCCGGCGGCGGGTTCTCGGCGACGGCGACGATCACCTCCCCCCAGTAATCCGAGGCCAGGCCGAGCACGCAGATCGCCCGTCCGGCCGCCGCGCCGTCCAGCACCGTCTCGATCTCACCCGGGTGGATGCGGTAGCCGCCCGATTTCATGACATCCGCCGCCCGGCCCGACAGGTGCAGCCGCCCGCGCAAGTCGATCGCACCGAGGTCCCCGGTGCGGTGCCAAGCCCCTGGCGGCCGGGCGGCGAAGCCCGCGCCGCTGATTGTGCCGGCATTCATGTGCCGCCCGCGCAGCCATATCTCGCCCGGCT
Source organism: Neoroseomonas lacus (assembly GCF_014644535.1). Taxonomy (GTDB): domain Bacteria; phylum Pseudomonadota; class Alphaproteobacteria; order Acetobacterales; family Acetobacteraceae; genus Neoroseomonas; species Neoroseomonas lacus. The sequence continues at coordinate 138,118 of NZ_BMKW01000013.1, read as the reverse complement.
CCAGCGCCGGCAGTGGCGCGCCCTCCTCGTCGCGGATGGACACCTCCACCCCCGGCGCCGGCCAGCCGAGGCAGGCGCCGAGGCCCTGGTCCTCGGCCGCCATTAATTCGGCCACCTCCGGCGCTTCCAGCACGGTGATCGGGTTGAAGCACTCGCTCATGCCATAGGTGATGCGCACCACCGGGCCGAAGGCCTCCGCCGCCCGCTGCCACAAGCCGCGCGACAGAGTCGAGGTGCCGGTGAAGATGCAGCGCACCCCCTCGAATCGCCGACCGGGAAACAGCGAGAGGATCTTCGCCAGCACCGTCGGCGGCGCGAAGATGGCCGACGGACCGGCTTCGAGGATCGGTGCGATCGCCTCGGCGCGAACGCCATCCTGCAGCACCACCTCGGCCCCCTGTTCCAGCCAGGCGGCGGCGATCAGCGAGGCACCATGCACATACGGCGTCATCAGCAGGATGCGGTCGCCGCGGCCGGGGGTGAAAGGCAGCACGGCGCGCTGCAGCAGATGCGCGGTCCAGCGGCCACCATGGGTATGCACGATCGCCTTGGGTCGGCCCGTGGTGCCCGAGGTGAAGATCAGCCGCCCCCAGGCATCGGCCGGCACCGGTGGCAGGGCCACGGGCGCGGGGTCCGGGGCGATCGCCTCGATCGGCCAGGGCTCGAAGCCGAGCGCCGCCAGCCGTTCCGCCTGCGCGGCCGGGGCGAGGATACGGCGGAAGCCGGTCAACTCGGCGAACCAGAGGATTTCGGTATCGGTGGAATGGGCGTTGACCGGCACCTCGGCAGCGCCGGCGATCGTCACGCCATAGCTGACCCAGGGCGCCTCCACCCCATTCGGCACCAGGGTCGCCACCGGCGCCCCAGGCACGACGCCCGCCGCGCGCAGCCGGTGCGCCAGCGCATGCGCCCGCGCGGCCAGCGTGGCGAAGCTCATCGATTGCAGGCCATCAGTCACGGCAACGCGGTCGCCAAAGCGGGCCGCGATGGTGAGCAGGTCGTTCGACCAGGCGATTCCATCCCTCATGGGGCGGAGGGTCGGCGCCACAGGCCGAAGCGTCAAACCGAGGCGGAAAAGGTCGAGGGGCGCTGCCCCTCGAGCACCCCCGGCAGGAAACTCAGTTTCCTGCACCTTCGTCCGATTTCTGCGAAATCGACGGTCTTGCTCCGCGTGCGGTTCGCTGGCCGGATGCGCGACAACACACAAGGAAGGAACGCTCATGGATCCGCTCAGCCCCGAACTCCTGCCCGCCGGCATCCGGTCGCGCATGGTGCCGGGTATCAACGGCCTGACCATGCATGTGCTGGAAGCCGGCGAGGCCGGCCGGCCCGTGTTGCTGTTGCTGCACGGCTTTCCCGAGCTCGCCGTCTCCTGGCGGCGCGTGATGGTTCCCTTGGCCGAGGCGGGGTTTCACGTCATCGCGCCGGATCAGCGCGGCTATGGCCGCACCATCGGCTGGTCGGACGCCTATGACACCGACCTCAGGCCCTTCGCGATGCTCAACCTGGTGCGCGACCAACTCGCCCTGCTGAAGACGCTTGGCGTGCCGGCCGTCCATGCCGTGATCGGGCATGATTTCGGCTCCCCCGTCGCGGCGCACTGCGCGCTGGTGCGGCCGGACGTGTTCCGCCGCGTCGCGCTGATGAGCGCGCCCTTCGCCGGCCCGCCCGCCCTCGGTTCATCCGACCGCGCGCCGGCGGCCGACATCGCGCAGGCGCTCGCCGCTCTGCCGCGGCCGCGCAAGCACTACCATTGGTACTACGCGACCCGCCCGGCGAATGGCGACATGATCGCCCCGCCACAGGGCCTGCACGCTTTCCTGCGCGCCTATTACCACCACAAATCGGGCGACTGGGCGGGCAATGACGTCTTCCCGCTGAAGGGCTGGACGGCCGAGGAACTCGCCAAGCTGCCCACCTACTATGTGATGGATGCCGCCGAGACGATGCCGCAGACGGTGGCGCATGAAATGCCCTCCGCCGACCACATCGCCGCCTGCACATGGCTGACCGAGGCTGACCTCGCGGTCTATGCTGCCGAATACGGACGCAGCGGTTTTCAGGGCGGGCTGAACGGCTACCGCACGCGCTTCCTCGGCACGAACATGGAAATGGAGGCCTTCGCCGGCCGCCGGATCGAGGTGCCGGCGACCTTCATCGGCGGCGCGCGGGACTGGGGCGTGCAGCAGTCACCGGGCGCGCTGCACAAGATGGAAACCGAGGCCACCGCCGATTGGCGCGGCACGCATCTGGTGGCCGGCGCCGGGCACTGGGTCCAACAGGAACGGCCAGTGGAGACCGTGCGGCTGCTGCTCGACTTCCTGCGGTAGCGAGGCGACGCCCGGCACCGGGGCATTCCCCAATCACCCAGTGCCGGACAGATCCTCGTACAGGGCCTGGGCCTCCGCCGCCGGCCCGCGCCGTTCGGCGAGCGCGACTACCCGCCACACGGCGATGCGCCCGGTTTCGCCGCGTCCCTGGGCGATGGTCAGCACATCGCCCGGGCGCACCCGGGCATGCGGCTTGTCGGTCGGCAGGCGGTTGATGCGCACTACGCCGGCTTCGACCAGCTTGGCGCAATCAGCGCGCGTCTTGCGCAGACGCGCGCACCACAGCCAGGCATCGAGGCGTTGTGCCTCGCGCCCGTCCGCCACCATGTCAGTCCTTCTTCAGCAGATTGGCCAGGACGGCAAAGGGGCTGTCCGGGCGCGGCATGGAAGGTAGCTGCACGCGTTCCTCGCGCGGGCGACGCGGGCGGTCGCGGTCACGGTCGCCCTGGTAGGGCTTGCCACCCTGGCGCTGGTCGTTGCGCGGCGGGCGTTGGTCCTGGCGCGGCGGGCGCTGGTCCTGCCTGGGCGGGCGCGCGTCCTGGCGCGGCGCCTCGGCGGTCCCGGCCTCGGCGGGCGCGGCACCCTCGGCGACGGGCGCGGCATCCGGGCGCGGACCGCGGCGGTCGTCACGCCGCGGGCCACGCTGCTGCTCGTCCCGCTTAGGGCCGCGCTGGTCGTCGCGGCGGGGGCCACGCTGTTCATCGCGACGCGGGCCGCGATGGTGTTCCTGGCGCGGCGGCCGGGCATGGGCGATGCGCGCCGGGGCAGGCGGGCCGAAGGCGGTCTCCTCCAGCACTTCGGCAGGCATCAGGCGGAAGCCCATGGCGTCCAGCACCGGGCCGAGCATCTCGCCCTTGATGCCGAGCCGGCTCGCCAAGTCGACCGGCAGCATGGCCGGCGCGCGGCGCGTCAGATGGCCGATCTCGCCGGCGATGCGTTCCGCCACGTCCAACCGCAGCAACACCGGGCCGGCCGGCAGCCAGCCCATTGTCTCGGCGAAGCCGCGCGGCCAGTCCTCGCGCACCGGGATGGCGATGAGGCCGCCACCGGGCAGCTTCGGGGCCTCGATCCCACGCAGTAGCGACCAGAGCTGGGCGCGCAACGCCATCGCCTTGGGCTTCATCGCCTCTGGCACGAACAGCGCGTAACGCCCGGCGCGGATGCCGATGGCCTTCAGCTTCTGGCGCAGATCCGGGCGAATCTCCGGGTCGGTCCGACCCATCGCCAAGCCGAGTTCCTCGCGCAGCCGGAAGGCCGGGCCGCGCAGGGTGTTGTCCTCGGCGGCCTTGCCTTCGGCGGTGAAAATGGCGCCGAGTTCGCGCTTGATCAGCGCCTCCAGCCAGGTCGCCAGCCGCTCGCGGATGCGTTCGCGCTGCGCGCCGTCGAGGAATTCGCTCGCCAGCACCTCGACCTGCGGCTTGGAAGGCTCGGAGCCCGGCTTCAGCTTCGCCACCTCGGCGATGTCGCCGAGGCCCGCCGGCATGTTCGGCGCGTGGGAATAGGCCCAGGTGATCTTGTGCGAGGGCGTCAGCGCGAAGGCGTCGTCCTTCGCCGCTTCCAGCATGGCGACGCGGCGCGGGATCTCGGCGACCAGCGCACGACGGGCAGCGCGCAGGACGACGCGGCGCTCCTCCTCATCCACCGTCTCGGAATCGGGCTCGAAGGCGAAGCCCTTCACATGGCCGACCGGATGACCCTCGACCACCACCTCGCCACGACGGGTGACGGCGGAGAGCAGTTCCTCCTCGGTGTCGTCCATCTTGCGGATCAGGTGGGCGGCGCGGCGGTCGACGAAACGCGCCGTCAGCGTCTCATGCAGCGCGTCGGAGACCATGTCCTCCGCACGCCGGGCATCGGCCTGCAGCGACGGGGCGTCGTCGATCCAGTCATTGCGCGCGGCGATGTAGGCCCAGACGCGAATCGCGGTGATCCGCGCCATCAGCGTGTCGAGGTCGCCATCGGTGCGTTCGAGCACCGCCAGCGAGGAGGACACCCAGTCCTTCGGCAGCTTGCCGTCGCGCGCCAGATGCGTGAACAGCTTGCTGCACAGTGCGGTGTGGCTGTCATCGGCCAGCTTGCGGAAATCCGGCACCTGGCAGGCTTCCCACAGCAGCCGCACGCGCGACATGGTGTCGGCGAGGCCGCGCACCTCGACATCGCGCGACAGGGCTTCGAGGGTGATGTGGTCGACCGCGTCATGCCCCTTGGCGAGGCCCGCCTGCGGCGGATTCATCGCCAGGCTACCGAGCAGCCCGTCGATCGAAGTGAAGTCGAGGTCCGAATTGCGCCAGGCGAGCTGGGCGATCGGCTCGAAGGCGTGGGTCTCGACCGCGGCGACGATCTCGTCCGGCATGGCGGGGCATTCGGCGGTGGTGCCGAAGCTGCCATCCTTCATGCCGCGCCCGGCGCGGCCGGCGATCTGCGCGACTTCCTGCGCGGTCAGCGGCCGCGGTTGCTGGCCGTCGAACTTCGACAGGGCGGCGAAGGCGACATGGTCGACATCCATGTTCAGCCCCATCCCGATCGCATCGGTGGCGACCAGGAAATCGACTTCGCGATTCTGGTACAACGCGACCTGCGCATTGCGCGTGCGTGGGGAAAGCCGCCCCATCACGACGGCGCAGCCGCCACGACGGCGGCGCACCGCTTCGGCGATCGCGTAAACTTCCTGTGCAGAGAAGGCGACGATCGCCGAACGCGCCGGCAGCCGCGTCAGCTTTGCTGGACCTGCATAGGTCAACTGCGACAGGCGCGGGCGGGTCTCGATCTCGGCGCGCGGCACCAAGCGGCGCAGCAGCGGCGCGATGGTCTCGGCACCGAGAAACATCGTCTCGACCATGCCGCGCGCATGCAACAGCCGGTCGGTGAAGACGTGTCCGCGGTCAGGGTCCGCGCAGAGCTGGATCTCGTCGATGGCAAGGAATTCGACCGGGCGGTCGAGCGGCATCGCCTCGACCGTGCAGGCGAACCACTTCGCCTCGGGGGGGACGATCTTCTCCTCCCCCGTGATCAGCGCGACGAGCTTCTCGCCCTTTTGAGCGACCATGCGGTCGTAATTCTCGCGCGCCAGCAGGCGCAGCGGGAATCCGATGATGCCCGACGAATGAGCCAGCAGGCGCTCGATGGCGAGATGCGTCTTGCCGGTATTGGTTGGGCCGAGGACGGCCCGGACCCGAGGTTCGAACATAGCGCGCAGATATTCCGAGTGGGGGGCGGACTTCCGTCGCATGGGAGGCGGCTCTTGTCCATGGCGGGGGCGTCCGGCATGGCTTTCGCGTGACATCTTCTGCCCCGCGTTTCGGCCTGTTGTTCATCGCCCAATTCGGCGCGGTGGGCGTGATGATGCCGTTCATCCCGCCGCTGATGGCCGGTGCGGGGCTCTCCGCTGGGGAGATTGCTGGCGTGCTCGCGACCGGTTCGGCGATGCGGCTGGTCTCGGGGCCGGTCGGCGGGCGCGTGGCGGATGCGCTGGGGCAGCCGCGGGCGGTGATGGCCGGCGGGGCGATGATCGCGGCGCTGGCATCCTGCCTGTACGGCCTGGCGCAGGGGCTGCCCGGCTTTCTTGCGGCGAGTCTGCTGCTGTCCTTCGGCTACGCCGCGGTGGTGCCGCTCGGCGATGCCATGGCGCTGCGCGCGGCGCGCGAGGAAGGCTGGGATTACGGCAGGGTCCGCGCGCTGGGCTCGGTAGCCTTCATCGCCACCGCGAGCGGCGGTGGCTGGCTGGTCGAACGCACCGGGGCGGGCAGCGCGGCCTGGCTGCTGGCCGCGGCCATGGCGGCCTCGGCGGTTGCGGCGCTGATGCTGCCGGCGCGTTCGGGTACGGCGCGGCGTGGCGGCGGCGCCTTTCGCGCGGTGGCGGCGTTGACCGCCTTCCGGCGGATACTGTTGGTCGCGGCGCTGATCCAGGGGAGCCACGCCGCCTATTACGCCTTCGGGTCGATCCATTGGGCCCAGTCGGGCGTCTCGGGGACGGCGATCGGGTTGCTCTGGGCGTGGTCGGTGGTGGCCGAGGTTGCCCTGTTCGCCTGGGGGCGTGGGGTGGCGGACCGGCTCGGCGCGCGCGGGCTGGCGATGCTGGCGGCCGGAGCGGGACTGCTGCGCTGGGGCATTACCGCCGAGACGGTGGCCCTGCCGGCGCTGGTCATGGCGCAGGCCCTGCATGCGCTCACCTTTGGGGCGATGCATCTCGCGACCATGCGGGTGATGCAGCAGGCCATCCCGCATGCGGTGGCGGGGACGGCGCAAACGCTGCTCGCCGCCGGGATCGGGGCGGTGATGATGATGGCGACGCTGACGGCCGGACAGGGATACGACGCCTTCGGCCCGGCGGTGTTCTGGGGCATGGCGGGGATGTGTGGAGTTGCGATCCTGGCCCTCCTGCGGCTGCCACGGGAGGATCGGTCCTGATGCACAATGCCGCGCTCCGCTGCGCGCCCGCACCCGTGCTGAGGTCTTGCGCGGCGTAGCCGGACCATCGGTCCTTGCGTCCCGGGCTTTACCGCACCCAGACTTCCGTCTCATCGGACGGGTAAGCCCATGCAACGCAGAACCATTGTCGCCGCCACTACAGCGGCGGGGCTGATCGCCGCGCGCCCACCGGCGGCGCAGGCCGCTGGCGCACCCCCGGCCAGCCTTGATGCATTGCTGGCGCCCTATCTGTCCCGCTTCGCCCTGCCCGCGCTCGGTGCGGCGGTGGTGAAGGATGGGCGGATCATCGCCGCGGGGACGGTCGGCACCAGGCGTGCCAACGCGCAGGTCCCTGTCACCCTGACAGACCGCTTCCATATCGGTTCCTGCACCAAGGCGATGACGGCGCTGCTCGCCGGCGTGCTGGTCGATGCCGGCCGGATCGGCTGGAACACCACGATCGGGCAGACCTTCCCCAATTTGCGGCTCGGGATGGATGATGGGCTCGCCGGCGTGACGCTGGAACAGTTGCTGTCCCACATCGGCGGCATTCCGACGGACAGCGAAGACCTGCTGAAGGTGGTTCTCGATTCGCAACGGCTGGAGGGGGTGAACCTCGACGCCATGAGACGCTGGATAATCGGCCAATGGCGCGCTCGGCCGCTGGCCTGGCCTGCCGGCACGACCTTCGCCTATTCGAACCTCGGCTACATCATCGCTGGCGCCATGCTCGAATCCGCCGGGACCGCGACCTGGGAGGAACTGGTCTCGACGCGGATCTTCGACGCGCTGGGCCTCACGACGGCCGGCATCGGGCCGCAATCGAGCAGGGGGCGGGTGGATGCCCCGCTCGGCCATGAGATCCGGCAGGACGGCACGCTGAAGCCGATCCTGGCGGGGCCGAATGGGGATGCGCAGCCGGTCATCGGTCCGGTCGGCGGCGTGCACCTGTCGATCCTCGACTTCGCGACCTGGGCCGGCTGGCACGCCGGCGCCGGGCGGCGTGGGCCGGTGCTGGTCACGCCTGATACGCTGCGCCGGCTGCACACGAAGGTCATCGACATACCGCCGGACCCCAATGCCCCACCCGGCACGCCGGCCGCGGTCGGATACGGCTTTGGCTGGGTCTACGGCACGCTTCCCTACACGCATGGCACGGTCATGCTGCACACCGGCTCGAATGGGCTGAACAAGGCGAAGGTGTTGGTGCAGCCCGACAAGGATTTCGCCATGGTGGTCGCGACCAATCGCGACGATGCCCACTCGGATGAGGCGCTGACGGCACTGCAGGAAGCGCTGTACCGGGCCCACGCAACGCCAGGCTGAGGCCCACAACGAAGAAGCGCGCGACCCTCACGGTTCGCGCGCCCTCAACAACCAGACACATGACCCGATGCCACGCATCGGGGCGCAAGCGCGCCCAGACGCTCAGAGACCGGTTGAAAAGCCCGGCACCGGCCCGCACCCCCACCCGGCCACCCATTCCAGGATACTGACGTGGGTGGCCGGGTTGGGGGTGCGGGCCGGTGCCGGACCTCAACATGCGCCTCCTGGCGCATTTTCAAACGGTCTCTCAGCCGTCGCCAAGGCGGCAATGCGTCGCGCGGCGACCGGGCGCCCGGATGGGCGCGCCGGCGCCTGAGGCCAAACAGAACACTCAGCGGCCCATCGCGTGGGCCGCGGACATCAGGCCGCCTTCGCCATCCCGCGCAGCACGTAGTGCAGGATGCCGCCGTTCTTGTAGTACTCGACCTCATCGGCGGTATCGACGCGGCACATCACCTGCGTCGTCACCTTGGTGCCGTCGGCGCGGGTGATGACCACATCCATCATCATGCGCGGGGAGAGGTTCTCCACGCCCATGATGTCGATGGTCTCGTCGCCGGTCAGGCCCAGGGTCTGGCGGGTCTCGCCTTCCTTGAAGACCAGCGGCAGCACGCCCATGCCGACCAGGTTCGAGCGGTGGATGCGCTCGAAGCTCTCGGCGATGACCGCCTTCACGCCCAGCAGGAAGGTGCCCTTCGCCGCCCAGTCGCGCGACGAACCGGTGCCGTATTCCTTGCCGCCGATGACCACCAGCGGCACGCCCTCGGCCTTGTACTTCATCGCCACGTCGTAGATCGGCGCCACAGTGCCCGAGGGGTAGTGCTTGGACACACCGCCTTCGACGCCGGGCACCATCTCGTTCTTGATGCGGATATTGGCGAAGGTGCCACGCATCATGACCTGGTGGTTGCCGCGCCGCGCGCCGTAGGAGTTGAAGTCATCCTGCCGCACCTGGTGCTCCAGCAGGTATTCACCCGCCGGCGAGGCCTTCTTGATCGAACCGGCCGGGGAGATGTGGTCGGTCGTAATGGAATCCGCGAGTTCGGCCAGGATGCGCGCACCCTTGATCGAGGAGACGGCGGCCGGCTCCATCGTCATGCCCTCGAAGTACGGAGGGTTCTGCACGTAGGTGGAGCCCGAGTTCCAGCGATAGGTGTCGCTGTCCGCATCGACGCGGATTGCCTGCCACTGCTGCGGGCCCTTGAACACGTCGCCGTAGCGTTCCTGGAACATCTCGCGCGTGACGACGGCATGCACCGTGTCGGCGACTTCCTTCTGCGTCGGCCAGATGTCCTTCAGGTACACTGGCTTGCCATCGGTGCCGTTGGCGATCGGCTCCTTCGTCAGGTCCTTCTTCACCGTGCCGGCGAGCGCATACGCGACCACCAGCGGCGGGGAGGCGAGGTAGTTCGCGCGCACATTGGCATGCACGCGGCCTTCGAAGTTGCGGTTGCCCGACAGCACCGAGGTCACGACGAGCTTGTTGTTCTCAATGGCGTCCACGATCGGCTCGGCCAGCGGGCCGGAATTGCCGATGCAGGTGGTGCAGCCATAGCCAACGGTCTGGAAGCCGAGCGCATCCAGGTCCTTCGACAGGCCGGACTTGTCGAGATACTCGGTCACCACCTGCGAACCCGGGGCGAGCGAGGTCTTCACCCACGGCTTCGCCGTCAGCCCCTTCTCCACCGCCTTCTTCGCCACGAGGCCGGCGGCCACGAGGACATAGGGGTTGGAGGTGTTGGTGCAGGAGGTGATCGCCGCGATCACCACGTCGCCGTGGCCGAGGTCGTAATTCGCCCCGGCGACCGGCACGCGCAGCTCGGCTTTGTCGCCCGGCACGCCCATGGTGCCCGCGGCGAGGTCCTTGCCGAAGGCGCCGGCAACGTTGGACAGCGCGAGGCGGTCCTGCGGCCGCTTCGGCCCGGCCATGGAGGGTTCGACCGTCGAGAGGTCGAGTTCCAGCATGTCGGTGAACACGGGGTCCGGCATGCCCTTCTCGTGGAACATGCCCTGCGCCTTGAGGTAGTCGCGCGCCAGGTTGATGCGGTGCTCGTCGCGGCCGGACAGACGCAGATATTCAAGCGTCACGTCGTCGACCGGGAAGAAGCCGCAGGTCGCGCCGTATTCCGGCGCCATGTTGCCGATGGTGGCGCGGTCGGCGAGTGCCAGGTTGTCGAGACCGGGGCCGAAGAATTCGACGAACTTGCCGACCACGCCCTTCTTGCGCAGCATCTGCGTGACGGTCAGCACCAGGTCGGTGGCCGTCATGCCTTCCTTCAGCGTGCCGGTCAGCTTGAAGCCGATGACATCGGGGATGAGCATGGCGATCGGCTGGCCGAGCATGGCCGCCTCGGCCTCGATGCCGCCCACGCCCCAGCCGAGCACGCCGAGGCCATTGACCATCGTGGTGTGGCTGTCGGTGCCGTAGCAACTGTCGGGGAAGGCGAAGACCTCGCCGGTGTCGGTCGCGGTCCAAACGACCTGCGCGAGGTATTCCAGGTTCACCTGGTGGCAGATGCCGGTACCCGGCGGGACGACGCGGAAATTGTCGAAGGCTTCCTGGCCCCAGCGGAGGAACTCGTAGCGCTCGCCATTGCGCTCGAACTCGACATCCACGTTCTTCTGCAGGGCCGAGGCGGAACCGGAGTAGTCCACCATCACCGAATGGTCGATGACGAGGTCCACGGGCACCAGCGGGTTCACTTTGCGCGGGTCGCCGCCAAGCTTCAGCAGCGCGTCGCGCATCGCGGCGAGGTCGACCACCGCGGGCACGCCGGTGAAGTCCTGCAGCAGGATGCGGGCCGGGCGGAACGGCACTTCCTTGGTCGAGCGGCCCTCCTTCACCCATTCCGCGATCTTCTTCGCGTCGTCGACGGTGTAGGAGCGGCCATCTTCGCAGCGCAGCACGTTCTCGAGCAGCACCTTGAGGCTGTAGGGCAGGCGCGAGATGTCGCCGATGCTCTTGGCCGCCTCGGGCAGGCTGAAGTAGTGATAGGTCTTGCCGTCCACCGCTAGGGTGCGGCGGGTCTTCAGGCTGTCCTGCCCGATCATCCGCATGGTTGGGTGCCCTTCTCGATCCGAGGCCGCGGTTCGCGGCCGCACAAACGCGCGGTTTAAAGCATGACGGCCGGAAACGGTCCATGGATTGGGGGCGGGATTGGCTGAACAGGGCGAAACGGTGCTCGAAGCGCGCGACCTCGCCTGCCTGCGCGGGGAGCGCGTGGTCTTCGCCGGCCTGTCCTTCACCATCCCCGCCGGCGCGGCGCTGCTGCTGACCGGGGCCAATGGCGCCGGCAAATCCACCCTGCTGCGCATGCTCGCCGGGCTGCTGCGCCCGGCCGAGGGCGCGGTGGTCTGGTCAGGGACGGATATCGCCGCCGACCCGCCCGCCCATGCCGCCCGGCTGCGCTATCTGTCCCACCAGGATGCGCTGAAGCCGGCGCTGACCGTGGCTGAGAACCTCGCCTTCTTCGCCGGGCTGTGGGGCGGGGCGGTGGGCTCGGCGCTGGAGGCGGTGGCGCTTGGCGGGCTCGCCGAGCTGCCGGCGCGGGTGTTGTCCTCGGGCCAGAAGCGACGGCTGGCGCTGGCGCGGCTGGCCCTGGCGCCGGCGCCGCTGTGGCTGCTGGACGAACCGACCACGGGGCTCGATGCCGCCTCGGTCGAACGGCTGGGGCCGCTGCTGGAGGCGCATCGGGCGGCGGGCGGCATCGTCGTCGCCGCGACGCATATCCCGCTGCCACTGCCCGATGCGCGGGAGTTGCGGTTGTGAGGGCCTTCGCCGCCCTGTTGGCGCGCGAGATACGCCTCGCCCTGCGCCACCCGGCCGACACGCTGGCGGCGGTGCTGTTCTTCGTGCTGGTCGCGTCGCTGTTCCCCTTCGGTGTCGGCCCGGCGCCGGAGACGCTGGCGCGGCTCGCCCCCGGGGCTCTGTTCGCCGCCGCGCTGCTGGCGGCGCTGCTGCCGCTCGACCGGCTGTTCGGGGCGGATGCGGAGGATGGCACGCTTGACCAGTTGCTGCTGTCGGGGCTACCGCGCGCGGGCATCGCGGCGGCCAAGGCGCTGGGGCATTGGATCACCACCGGCCTGCCGCTGCTGGCCGCGACACCGGTCGCCGCCGCCATGCTGAACCTGCCGGTCGAGGCCTGGGGCGCGGCGCTGGCGGCGCTGGCGCTGGCCACCGCGCTGCTGTCGCTGCTCGGCACGGTGGGGGCGGCGCTGACGCTCGGCGCGCGGCGCGGCGGCGTGCTGCTGCCGTTGCTGGTGCTGCCGCTGGCGATTCCGGCGGTGATCTTCGGCGCTGCGGCGATCGAAGCCGCCGCCGCGGGGCTTTCGCCCGCGCCATTCCTGTTGCTGCTCGGCGCCGGGGTGTCGCTGGCGCTGCCGCTGGCACCGCTGGCGGCCGGAGCGGCGTTGACGAGCGAATAGCTCGACGGTGCTGCGAGGCCGGATCGCCGCAACGTCATCGATGCCGGCATGCCGCGCATCGCGCCGCGCCCGCCCCTGCCAGCCAGCGCCTGGCGCGGGGCCAGCATCGGCTTGGCGGTGAAGTGCCGCACCGACGATGCAGGATCCTTGTTGGGCCCGATGGATGCTTCGCTGGTTACTGGCGCGCCGAGCGGTCATGGCGCGCCCGGTCGAACGGCACGGGCCTGACGCTGCGCCGCCGCCGCAACTGGCCGGGACCGGTCGGAAGCGTCCACGCGCCGATACATCACGCAATGGTGATAATGCCGGAATGCGTGTGACGGGGCGCCCGCGCGGTTCGAGCTGCGCCGGCGATACACGCCAGGCGTGAAAGCGCCACCTCTTTTCCATTGATTCGCTCGGCTCCGAAACGGCCGCGCGGCTGCGCAATCTTCGTTGGATGTCTCTGCATCAGTTCGAGCATGGGTGCACGCCGCACAACCGTGGCGTGTCTCAATAATCATTTAAATCTGATTTACAGATGAAAATTGCACGAATTTGTGAGTATATGGCGCGAAGAAAAGCGGCAACAAGCGCACTACGTCTCATTTATCGTTAATTGACGCGGATCAATGTCTTGTCCTGAAATTCGATACGATCGCATGATTGCCGGTCCTGCCGTCTCGGCGGTCCGCCGGTCCGCCGCGCGGCTCGCCCGGCGGCTGTGGCAGGCGAGCCAACGCGGCGTGAGGCTGACACGACGCGACGCCGCCGCGATGCCGGCATCCGTGCCTGCGGCCATTGCCGGCATCCGGCCATCGGGGGGCGCGTCGACGCTCCCGTCGCCGGGGGGCGTGGCGCAGGCCACTGCCCGTGCGCCGCGCCCGGCTACACGACCGGTCGCTCCCAAGCGCCCAGCGGGCAGCCCGGGCCGACCATCCCGCGCGCCGGCCGCAGCCGGTTCGCACGTCGCGTTTCACCTGATCACCCTGCCGCGCCCGAGCGCGGCGGGTCTTCGCCATTTCCACCCCGATCGCCGCTCGGCTGCCGCCGGCGCGGCCTGTCCTTGAGGAGACGCGCCTGATGGCTAACGTTGTTGGTACCACCGGATCGGACACGCTCAGCTCGAACAGCACCGGCAGTCTGACGAACACCACGAACAATGCCGACGTGATCTACGGCGACACCCAGCTCGCCTCGGGTGCCGACGCCACGACCATTGGCAGCGCCGACTACATCGACGCACGCGGCGGCAATGACCTCGTCTACGGGCAGGGCGGCAACGACAGCATCCGCGGCAATGACGGGAATGACACCATCTTCGGCGGTGTCGGCAACGACACGATCCGAGGCGAGGACAACAACGACTCGCTGCTCGGTGGTGCCGGCAATGACTCGATCACCGGTGATTCAGGCAACGACACGGTCGAGGGCGGCGCCGGCGCCGACACCATGACCAGCGGCTCGGGCACCGACGAACTCTCCTATGCCTCCGATACGGCGGGCGTGACGGTCAGCCTGGTCGACGGCACCGCCTCGGGCGGCGACGCGCAGGGCGACAGCATCGTCGCCAACGACTTCGAGAACCTGCGTGGCGGCTCGGGCAACGACAACCTGACCGGTAGCAGCGACGTCGACAACGTGCTGTGGGGCGGCGGCGGCAACGACACCATCAACACCAACTACGGCGACACCGCCTTTGGCGAGTCCGGCAACGACCTGCTGGTCGGCAGTTCCAACGCCGGCCGCGTTGACGGCGTCGACTTCCTGGACGGCGGTGAGGGCAACGACACCATCCTCGGCAATGGCGATGCCGACACCATCTTCGGCGGCGCGGGCAACGACAGCATCGTCGGCGGCGCCAATGCCGAGACGATCGACGCCGGTGCCGACAACGACACCGTCGTCGCCACGCTCGGCAGTGACAGCATCCTCGCCGGCACCGGCACCGACCTGCTCGACTACACGGGCATCACAGGCCCGGTCACCGTCAACCTGGCGACCGAAAGAGGCACCGGCGGCGCCGGCACCGACACCATCAAGGGCTTCGAGAACGTCAATGGCGGCTCGGGCGCAGACAGCATCCTCGGCTCGACGGGTGCCAACAGCCTCTTTGGCGGTGCCGGCAACGCGAACGACACGCTGAACGGCGGCGATGGCAACGACAGCCTCAATGGCGGTGCCGGCAATGACAGCCTGATCGGCGGCAACGGCACCGACCTTGCTGACTACAGCGGCGCGACGTCCAACGTCACCGTGGCGCTCGACAGCATCGGCAGCGGCACAGGCACTGGCGGGACTGATGTCGGCACCGACAGCCTGACCGGCATGGAGAACGTCACCGGCGGGACGGGCAATGACCTGATCACCGGCGGCGTCGGCGGCACGCTCGCCAATGTCTTCGACGGCGGCGGCGGCAACGACACCCTGCTTGGCGGCGGCGGCAACGACACGCTGATCGGCGGCTCGGGTAATGACTGGGCGTCCTATGCGGGTGCGACCGGTGGCGTGACCGTCGCGATCGACGGCGCGGGCAATGGCTCCTCCTCGGGCGCGGCCGGCACTGACAGCCTGTCGGGTGTCGAGAACCTGCTCGGCAGCTCGAACGCGGACAGCCTCATCGGCGGTTCCTCGGCGAACTTCATCGACGGCGGCGCCGGCGGCGACACCATCGTCGGTGGCGGCGGCGCGGACAGCCTGGCCGGCGGTGCGGGCAATGACAGCCTGGTCGGCGGCTCGGACAACGAGACTATCGACGGCGGGACGGAAAACGACACGGTGGTCGGCTCGGCCGGCAATGACAGCCTGGTCGGCGGCAGCGGCATTAACACGCTGGACTATTCCGGCTCGAACGTGCCGGTCTTCCTGAACCTCAGCGGCGGCAACGACACCGTCGATGACGGCCAGGGCGGCACCGACACCATCTCCGGTTTCGGCAACTACGTCCTGGGTGACGGCAACGACACGGTGCTCGCCGGCAGCGGGGACGACACAATCGACCTTGGCGACGGCAACGACAGCTATTCCTGGAGCGAGGGCGGCGGCAATGACACCATCTATCTGGGCGGTGGCTCGGATACGATCCACCTCGAACACTGGCGCCCCGGGTCGGAAAACCCCTGGACCGTGTCCGGCGGCGGCGACGACACCACGCCGACCATCTTCACCAATGGCGACGGGGATGAACTGACCGTCTACGGCTATTCGTCGGACGACTACGTCATCAACTGCTTCGCCCCGGGCACGCGCATCGCGACCGCCCGCGGCGAAGTGGCGGTGGAGAACCTGCGCGCCGGTGATCTGGTGGTGACCGCCCATGGCGGCGCGCCACTGCAGCCGCTGGTCTGGGTTGGCCGTAGCCATGTGAACGTCGCGCGCCAGCGGGACCGCTCCAAGGCCGCGCCGATCCTGATCAAGGCCGATGCGCTGGCCGATGGTGTGCCGTTCCGCGACCTGCGCGTCAGCCCCGAGCACGCCATCTTCCTCGATGGCCGACTGGTGCCGGCGCGGCTGCTGGTGAACGACACCACCATCGTGCAGGAGCTGTGGGTGCGTGAGGTCACCTACTACCATGTCGAGTTGGCGAGCCACGGCCTTGTGGTCTCCGAAGGCGCGGTGACCGAAACCTACTTCGACGATGGCAACCGGCATCTGTTCGACAACACGAAGGTCACCGCCCTGGTGGTCGACTTCGAGGCGAAGCGCGGCAATGGCAGCTACGCCGCCACCGCCTGCGCGCCGCTGCTGGAGGAGGGCGCCCCGGCGCTCGCTGTCATCCGCGCACGCATCTCGGCTCGCGCTGAGCAGGCGCCGCGCCTTACCCAGCGCGGCTGACATGCCGACGGGACGGGGGTGGCCGGCGCCATCCCCGCCCGCTGCATCCAGGTCGGGCCTCGTGTCACAGATGTGAGGCAGCCCAAGAACCGGGAATGAGCCGCGAGCTTGATAGGCCTCCGGTCCGTGCCGGAGGCGTATCTGCCTGAAATGCCCGGATTGCCGGATCGTGCCCAAACCAGCGCGTTGATGGCGCAACCCTACACAAGATATTGAGGCGAGTTCGTCAAAAGACCGCTACCGCTGGTCGCTGGCGGCCATCAGGGCGAAATCCTATGACTTCGGCATCATGTCCCGGCCCATGTCCATGCGTCGCGTCGGTGATGATCTGACCGGCCGCCGCCAGGAGGGCGCCGCCGTGTCCGCTATTTGGAAAGGACACGTCGCCCATGGGGGACGCACAGAGCATCGGGCCTGAGGACGTCATCATCACGCTTCGCCCCGCAGCCGGCGGCGCCAGCACCATCGAGATTGATCGCTTGCAGGACGGTTCCTACCGCGCCACGCATCGCGCCGGCCTCGGGTCGCTCGAGTTGTGCCGGACCGACAATCTGGAAAGGCTACTGCGCCAGTTGAATCAGGCGCTCGTGACCGGCACGCGATCCGGCTACGTCGCCGCCGTGCGCAATCTGCACGACCTGGAGCAGATCAGGCGCGCCTGAGAATCCGGTTTCGAACGCGTCTGTTGGGTCATTCCGGTGGGCGGCAGCGGCCGATGCCCAGGCCCGGCCAGCCGTGCGGCAACATGATGCGGTCAGAGCCGGATGCGGCCCGCCGGCAATCTCGCGAAAGCCAGGCAAACCGGCTGTTTGCGCCCGGTGTCCGAGGGCCTGATGGGGCGGATGCCAGCGGTCGAAGCACTCGGCCGTTGGCATGAGGCGCCGAACCAGACGACGTTGCACTATTCCGCGCGGCGCGGTCGCGCCAGCAGGCGCGCCATTGCCTCCGGCACCGTGATCCGTTCGGCCACCAGGTCGGCCACCGCCTCGCAGATCGGCAATTCCACCCCAGCCGCCGCGGCGCGCGCGACAATGGCCGGCGCGGTCGTCACGCCCTCGGTCACGCCGGCGCGGCCCGCCAGCACCGAGGCCAGGCTATCCCCCCGCCCCAAGGCCAGGCCGAGCGACATGTTGCGGCTGCCCGGCCCGGCGCAGGTCAGCATCAGGTCGCCAAGCCCCGTCAGGCCCGCCGCCGTCTCCGCCCGCCCGCCCAGCGCGACCGCCAGGCGCGACAACTCGGCGAGCCCCCGGGTGACCAGCGCGGCGCGGGCATTCTCCCCCAGGCCGGCCCCGATCACCGCGCCCGCCGCGATGGCGATGACATTCTTCGCCGCCCCGCCGACCTCCGCGCCGATCGGGTCCTCTCCGCCATAAAGCCGGAAGGCGGCGGAGGAGAGCAGCGCCAGCCCGGACTCCCGCAACGACGCGTCGGCGGCGGCGACCACCGCGGCGGCGGGCAGGCCGCGCGCCACCTCATGCGCGAAATTCGGCCCCGACAGCACGCCTGCCGGCACGCCCGGCCGCAGCGCCGCCACCACCTCCAGCGGCAGTCGCAGGCTGCCGGCCTCGACACCCTTGCAACAGGCCAGCAATGGCACCGCCCTCACCGGCATGGCCGACAACACACCGGCCAGCGCCTGCGCCGGCACCACCAGCAAGGCGAGGGCAGCCCCGTTAAGCGCGACATTCGCATCGGCGGTAACCGTCACTGCCGCGGGCAGCGTGATACCGGGCAGGTAGCGGGCATTCTCGCGCGTCGCGGCGATCGCGGCGGCCACAGCCGGGTCGCGCGCCCACAGGGTGACGCGCCGGCCGGCACGGGCGGCCTGGATGGCCAGCGCGGTGCCCCAGGCGCCGGCACCGAGGATGGCGATTGTCTTGGTCATGGACTGCATCCGACATGGAGGGGCGCCGCCCCTCCAAACCACCCCGCCAAAGGCCTAAGGGCCTCTGGACACCTCAATTTGGCGCTGGGCGCGGCGCGCGTGCCGGGAAGGCTGCGGTTGAACTCCGCCACAAGCGGCCATCCTTTGGGTGCGACCTGTTGCGATGCCATGCCTTGGCATGAGGGCTTGCCGCGAAAGGAGGTGCCGGGATCCGAAAGCCCGGCACGGCGGCGAACACGTTCAACCCTGGCGCCAGGTATTGGTTTCCAAAGGCCCTGAGGCCTTTGGTGGGGAGAGGTCCGGAGAGGGGCAAAGCCCTTCACCGCGCGCCCATCGCCTCTCATTCCGCCACCACCCGCGTCACCGCCACCCCTGCCCCGGCCTCGTGCTCCAACCCCGCCAGCAGCGCTGAGAGCACGCCTCGTGCCGCCGCCTCGAAGCCGAAGGGTGCCTTCACCACCAGCAACCCGCTGCCGTTCAACCGCCGGGGATCGATCGGCTCGCGCAACCACATCTCGGTGGCGATCACGTCCCGCACCCCGGCGCCGCGCAACGCGTCATGGAAGTCGCGCACCGGCGCGCGGTGTTTCACCGGATACCAGGCGGCAATCATCCCGGCACGGAACCGCCGCTGCAACTCCACGATCCCGGCGGTGAGGCGATCAAACTCGTCCTCCGCCTCGAAGGGCGGGTCGAGCAGCACCAGGCCACGGCGCTCCGGGAAGGGTGTCAGGGCGCGGATCGCCTCATAGGCGTCGCGCCGATGCACCGCCACTTGGCGGTCCCGCGCGAACAGCGCGCGGAGCGCGGCATGGTCCTCCGGGTGCAATTCGCAGCAGGCGAGCCGGTCCTGCGGCCGCAGCGCCGCGCGGATCAGCGCCGGGGAGCCTGGATAACGCGCCGGAAACCCCTGCGCCGCCAACGCCGCGATGAAGGGGGCGAGCGGCCCCTCGGTGATCCCCTGCAGCCGCAGCGCGCCACGCGCAGCCTCGCCGGTTCGCGCTGCCTCATCGGCCGCGAGGTCATAGAGGCCGCGCCCGGCATGGGTGTCGAGCACCGCGAAGGGCGCCTCCTTGCGTCGCAGCGCGTCGAGCAAAAGCAGCAGCAGCGCGTGCTTCAGGCAGTCAGCGTGGTTGCCGGCGTGGAAGGCGTGACGGTAATTCATCCAGCCCCGGTCATGGCCCGGCGGGCGCGCGGGCGCAACCGCATCGCCACAGACTGGCCGCATCGGCGCGACAACTGGGCGCCCAAGCGGGCAGGGATGGTGCGGCCCGCCTTCTGGCAGCAGCGCGCAAACCGGTGGGTGATCGTCGCGGCCCTGTTCTGGGCCGTTTCATGAATCCGGCACCCTCCCAAATGCACCTCTGGAGGGGGCGCCGCCGGATGGTGCCGCGCATGGGAACGCGCGCCGTGGCGCATTCCCGCGCGCACACTAAGCTGCGATCGATCGATCGGGAGACATCACGATGTTGCCACGCCGCCCCCTGCTTGCCGCCCTGCTCGCCGCGCCGGCCATCGCCCGTGCCCAGGCGCCTTATCCATCGCATCCGGTGCGCGTCGTCGTGCCCTTCGGCGCCGGTGGTGTGATCGACGTGGTGGCGCGCATCCTGTCCGAGCCGCTGTCGCGCAAACTGGGGCAGGCGATTGTCATCGAGAACACGCCCGGCGCCGGCAGCACGATCGGCGCGCGCAACGTCACCCGCGCGCCCGCGGATGGCTATACGCTGCTGCTGAACGGCGCGGCGCATAGCGTCATCCCGGCACTGTTCCCCGATTCCGGCATCGATCCCGTCGCCGATTTCGCGCCGATCGCGCTGCTGGGCGAGCAGCCCTTCATTGTCGCGGTGAATCCGGCGGTGCCGGCGACCGATATCCCGAGCCTGCTCGCCTGGCTGCGCAGCCGTAACGGCGAGGCGACCTTCGCGACTACCGGCATCGGCGCGGCCTCCCATCTCGCGGGGGAATTGCTGAAGAAGCTCGCCGGGGTGGATTTCACCATCGTGCAGTATCGCGGCACGCCGGCGGCGGTGACGGATTTCATCGCCGGCCGGGTGGAGTTCATGATCGACAGCCAGACGCTGCTCGCACCGCTGATGCAGGATAATCGCGCGCGCGGCTTGGCCGTGACGACGGCACGGCGGTCGCGCCTGGTACCAGACCTGCCGACGATGCAGGAAGCCGGCGTGGCGGGGTACGAGACCTCGTCCTGGCAGGCGCTCTATGCGCCGGCATCGACACCCCCGGCCATCGTCGCGCGGCTGAGCGCGGCGACACTCGAGGTGCTGGCCGATCCGGCGGTGCAGGAGCGCTTTGCGCAGCGCGGCGTCGAACCGCGCCCCGGCGATGCGGCGGCGTTGCGCGGCTTCCTGAAGGCGGAGATGGACCGCTGGCTGCCGATCCTGAACACGACCGGCGCTCGCGCGGGATGATGGGCGGTTGATGCGGGCGCCCAACGTCTCGGCGTCGTCGTTCACGGTGCGCGGTGGGGCGCATCGTCGGGCGGCCGATTGGATTTGCATTCGGAGGAGGGAACGCGCATATCCCCTCCGTCACCTCGTCCGGTCCGCATCTCGGACCTGCTCTCCGTGCCTTCCCTATGGTTGAGCCGCAGCGATGGCTGGCCCGTCGCGCACCGTGCGCGCCGGCATTTCCGCCGCGCAATGTCGTGTGGCGGCAACGCTCAACCCGGAGACATCGGCATGAGCATCGGTACCGTTAAGTGGTTCAACGCGACCAAGGGCTACGGCTTCATTCAGCCGGAAGACGGCAGCAAGGACGTGTTCGTGCACATCAGCGACGTGCAGCGTTCCGGCCTGAACGGCCTCAATGAAGGCGACAAGGTCGAGTTCGAGCTGCAGCGCGGGCAGCAGGGCAAGATTTCGGCGGGCAACCTCCGCCTCGCCTGAGACTTCCAAGGGGCGGCCTTCGGGTCGCCCTTTCCATCTCTGACACGCGGAGAAACGCCGTGGCGCGAAAGCCCAATTACGGCCAACAGCGTGCCGACGTGAGCCGGTCGAAGCAGGCCAAGAAGGAAGCGAAGCTGCGCGAACGCGAAGAAGCGGTCGCCAAGCGCAAGGCCTCCGGACTGGACGATGACGAGCCCGAGAACACCGAGGCCGAGGAACCCGCGCGGGACTGACGCGCGGAGGAGAGACAGACATGGCCGCCAAACCAGGCAGCAAAGCCAACTTCGTGCTGTTCGACGTTTTCTATGAAGACGGCAGCCGCCGCTCGAACCGCAAGGTTCCCGCGGAGATCCTCGGTGGGCTCGACGGCGATGAGCCGGCCCGTAAGGTCATCGAGGAACAGGACAACGAAATCGCGAAGGCGTCCGGCCGTGCCGCGCTGGCGATCTCGCAGCTCGTCCGCGTCGACGGCAAGCGCAAGTAGTCGGCTCGGGGGAGGGTCGTCCTCCCCCCCGCCGGTGAGCGTCGCTTCAGCTCTTCGGGGCCTCCGCCCCTCTGGCCATCATGATCATTCCGCGGCGCGCGCCTGATTGGCCACCAGCGGCACGATCCCCGGCAAGGCCGAGCCCTCCCACAGCTGTGCCAGAAGCGCCTTGGCCTGGGCCGCCCCCACCGCATCGGACGTCAGTTCCAGGAACTTGTCGGAGAGGTCCTGATCCGTCAGCGGCGCGTCGGGGTCACCCTTGCGCGTATGCTGGTGGCGGTTCAGCACGCGGCCATCCTTCAGCGTGATCGCCACCTTGGCCGAGCGCTTCGCCGGGAAGGCAGCGGCGCATTCGGCGTCGAGCGCCACCGTCACCTTGCCCATCAGCGCGCGGATCGCCGGGTCGGACAGCCGCGCGGGCTCAAACGCCGCCAGCCGCACGCCGCCATGAAGCAGCATCGTCGCGACGGTGAACTGGGTCGAGAAGCGGCAATCCTGCTCGGTCTGCGCGGTCGGCCGGTCGCATACATCCTTCGTCGCCTTGTAGCCGCCGACGGCGATCGAGACGACGTCCTCCGGCTTGAAGCCCACTTCAAGATGCAGATCGCGCACCGCATCGAGCGCGGCGAAGATATGCCCGCAGCAACCATGATTCTTGAAGGTCATGTCGGTGATGGCGAAGGGCTGGCCGATCTTCGCCAGCGACTTGTCCCACTTGCCGGTGTCCTCGCTGGTCGCGGCTGCGAAACCAGCGGGGCCATGCAGCACATCGAGCGCCCCGGTCATCCCCTTTGCCGCTGCCATCGCGGCCAGCGCGCCGGCCTCGGCCGCATGGCCCGGATGCAGCGGCTTCGACATGCCTTCGCCACGGAAGGCCTGCTGCAGCCCGCCGGCCATGGTCGCCGCGGTGGCGATGGCATGCGCCGTGCGGGTCGCGTCGCAATCCAGTAGCACGGCGACCGAAGCCGCTGCGCCAAAGGTGCCGACCGTGCCGGTCGTATGCCAGAAATTGTAATGCGACGGCTGCACCGCGAGGCCGATGCGGCAGGACACTTCATAGCCCGCAGCCATCGCGCGCAGCAGCGCTTCCATATCCGTCCCGCGCGCTTGCGCGGCGGCCAGCGCCGCCGCGATGGTCGGGCAGCCCGGGTGATAGACGGCGTAGCGATAGATGTCGTCGAACTCGACGGTATGCGACGCCGTGCCGTTGAGCAGCGCGGCATGGCGCACCGGCACGCGGCGGCCGGTCACGTAGCAGACCGCGCCGCCACCGCCGCGCGTCTCGTCCTCCAGCGCGGCGGACATCAGCGTCGCCGGTTCGCGCCAGGCGCCGGCGAGCAGGGCGGCGAACCAATCCACCAGGGCGCGCCGCGCATGATGCGCGACCTCGGCCTCGAGCGGGCGGGCCCTCCAAGTGGCGGCATGGTCGGCAAGGACGAGAAGCGGATTCGTCATGGTCGTGCTGCTCACGCGTTGCCGCGGAGCACCTCCTTGTTGATGACGACGTCGGGGTCGAGCTGGCCCTTGAGATGGGCGAAGATGCTCTCGGCGCAGGACAGCCCCATGCGCCGCGTGGATTGTTCGGTCGCCGCCGCGGAATGGGGCGAGACGACGACGTTGGGGAAGTCGAGGAAGGGAAGCTTGGTCGTCACCGGCTCCTCCCAGAACACATCCATGCCGACGGCGCCGAGATGGCCGGATTTCAGCGCATTGGTCAGCGCCGCCTCATCCACCAGCGTGCCGCGCGCGGTGTTGATATAGGCGGCACCCGGCTTCATCGCCGCGAAGAAGGTGGCGTTTACCATCCCGCGCGTCTCGGTGTTGGACGGGCAATGGGTGGTGACGATATCGGCGGCGGCCAGGCCTTCATGGAGCAGCTTCACCGGCTTGAACCCTGCACCCTTGATGGTGTTCTGCGGAATATAGGGGTCGTGGACCAGCACCTCCATCCCGAAGGCCTGGCACAGCCGCGCGACGCGCCCGCCGATCCGCCCGAATCCCACCACCAGCACCGTCAGCCCGGCGAGGTCGAGCGTGCGCAGCGACGGCTTCGGCCCCCAGTCGAGCGATTTGGTGTTGCGGTCGTAGTCGATGGTGCGCCGCGCCGTGGTCAGCATCAGCATCATCGCGTGCTCGGCGACCGAGACGGCGTTCGCATCCGGCGTGACCGTCAGCGGAATGCCGCGTTCGGTCAGCGCCTCGACATCCACCGCGTCATAACCCACGCCGTGCCGCGCGCAGATCTGCAGCATCGGCGCATTGGCGAGGAAGGCGCGGTCGATCTTCGTCGCGCGGACGATGATGGCATCGGCGGTCTTCATCGGCTCCGCCAGGGTCTCGGGCGTGACCGGGTCGAGCAGGGTGATGGTGTAGCCCGGCTCGGCGCGCAGCCGGGCCATGGCGTCGGGGTGAAGCGGGCGCAGGCAGACGACGTGCGGCATGGCGATTCCTATTCGACGGTGGCGCCGGAGATGCGGACAAGCTCCGCCCATTTCGGGATCTCGGCGGCGATGAAGGTGGCGAAGACCTCGGGCGTGGAGCCGACCGGCTCGCTGCCCTGCTGGGCGAGCTTCGTGCGCATGTCGTCCGTGCGCATCGCCTCCGCGATGGCCGCGGAGATCCGCAGCACGGCGGCCGGTGGCGTGCCGGCAGGCGCGAAGATGCCGTTCCACAGCGCCACCTCGAAGCCGGGGATGGTCTCGGCGATGGTCGGGACATCCGGCAGGAGCGAAGAACGTCGCGCGGTGGTAACCGCAATGGCGCGCAGCCGGCCGGCCTGGACATGGGCGACGACCTCGACCAGCGGCGCTGCCATCGCCTGGATCTTGCCGCCGAGCAGGTCGGTGACCGCTGGCGCACCGCCGCGATAGGAGACGTGCGTGACGTCGATCTCGGCCTTCGAGGCGATCATCGCCGCCGACAGATGCTGCGACGTGCCCGAGCCGGCATTGCCGAAATTGAGAGCGCCCGGCTGCGCCTTGGCGAGGGCGATCAGTGCCGGCAGGTCATGCGCCGGGACATCGGGATGCACCACCAGCAGGTTCGGGATGAAGGCGACCTGGCTGACCGGCGCGAAGTCCCGCAGCGGCTGGTAGGGCAGGTTGCGGTACAGCGCGACATTGGTGGCGTGGGTGGAACTGGTGCCCAGCAACAGCGTATGGCCGTCCGGCGCGGCCCGCGCCACGGCCTCGGAACCGATATTGCCGGCGGCGCCCGGGCGATTCTCGACCACCACGGGCTGGCCAAGCGCGGGGGCGATCGCCGCGGCCACCAGCCGCGCCGTGACATCGGAACTGCCGCCCGGCGCATAGGGAACGACGAGGCGAATGGGCCGGTCGGGCGTCCAGGACCCCTGGGCGAAGACCGGGCGCGTGGCCCCAAGGGCGGCGATCCCGGCGATCAGGCTGCGGCGATTCATGCGTCTGCTCCCTGTTGCTTGGCACCGGTCTTCGCCGGTTCACGTCATGACAGGGGGGCTTTCGCCCCCCTTCGGCGTCAGAGCTGGTGATGCGCCGCCGGGCCGAGGATGGCCTCGCGCATGCGGTTCTGGATGATCGAGCCGTCGCGCGGCGGCAGCACCAGCTTGTGGCTGCTGGCGTCGATCTTCACCACGGCGAAGAACGGGCCCTCGCCGGCATGGATCGCGGCGCGCAGAGCGGGCACTTCCTCCGGCTTGATGACGAACATCGTGTGCTTGAAGCCGGCACCCTTGGCCATCGCCACCAGGTCGACACCGTATTTGGTGGCGGTCTCCTGCATGCCGGTCTCGCCGTAATGCTCATTGTCCTGCACCACGATGGACAGGTTCTTCGGCTTCTTCACCGCGATGGTCGCGAGCGCGCCGATTCCCATCAGCATCTCGCCATCACCGGTGATCACCAGCACCTTGCGGTCCGGCTGAGCGAGCGCGAGGCCGAGGCCGATCATCGCCGCCGCCCCCATGCCGCCCCACAGCGGCAGGTTCAGCGGATGGTCGCCCACCGCCGTGATGTCCCAGCAGGGTGCGCCAAGGCCGGCGATGACGGCGAGGTCGCCGCGGTCGGCAAGCAGGGCGCGCGTCATCTCGCGCCGGTCGATCTTTCCGGATTCAGCCAGCATCGTCTCAGTCCTTCCCGAAGGTCTTGGCACCGATGACGCGCTGGCCGATCAGCGTCGCGGTCGGGCGGAAGGTGTTGAAGGCCATGCGGATGGTTGCATCCACGGTCGGCGCGATGTCCTCGGGCGTGTCGGCGCGCTTGACCAGCGTGCCCATGGCTTCGAGCACCGCCTGGGTGGCATTGCCCATCGGGATCTGCGCCGGGTTGAACTCGCCGAAATCGCCGCGCATCGTCACCAGCATCGGCATCGGGCAGCGATGGATGTGACTTAGCGACAGCATGTTGATGCAGTTGCCGACGCCCGAGGACTGCATCAGTAGCACGGCTTTGTCGCCGCCCAGCCAGGCGCCCTGCATCAGGGCGATGCCTTCTTCCTCGGTGGTGAGCGTGGTGACCGTGATCTCGTTGTCGGCCAGGCAGCGCTTGATCAGGCGGGAGTGACCGGCATCCGGCACCAGGCAGACCTGGCGGATCTCATGCTTCTTCAGCAGGTCATAGATCTGGTCGGGCCAGGCGGCGGCTGCGTCCGGCGCCTTGTCGATCGCGTTGGGATCCATTCGTTTCCTCGAAAATCGGCTCCAGAGCATCCTAGGGCGAGGCGAGAGGCTGGCAAGACCGCCACTCGGCGCGGCATCATGGGGCTACCATGCCCTTCACGCAGACCATCGGCGGCACGCGCTTCGTCTTCGACGACCTGAAAACCCTGCTGGCGCGGGCCACGCCGCTGCGTTCGGGCGACGCCCTGGCCGGGGTGGCGGCCGAGAGCGCCGCCGAGCGCATCGCGGCGCAGCGGGCGCTGGCCGACCTGCCACTCGCGCATTTCCTCAACGAGACGGTGATCCCCTATGAGGCCGACGAGGTCACGCGGCTGATCATCGACCGCCACGACGCCGCTTCCTTCGCCCCGGTGCGGCACCTGACCGTGGGCGGCTTCCGCGACTGGCTGCTCGCCGCCGACCCGGCGGCGGTCACCGCCTTGGCGCCGGGATTGATGCCGGAGATGGCGGCGGCCGTGTCCAAGATCATGCGCGTCGCCGACTTGATACAGGTGGCCGCGAAATGCCGCGTCGTCACGCGCTTCCGCAACACCATTGGCCTGCCGGGGACGCTGTCCATCCGCCTGCAGCCGAACCACCCGACCGACGATCCGCACGGCATCGCGGCGGGGGTGCTCGACGGGCTGCTGCTTGGTGCGGGGGATGCGGTGATTGGCATCAACCCCGCCACCGACAATGTCGAGGCGGTGATGCGCGTGCTCGACATGCTCGACCGTGTGCGTGACCGCTACGAGATCCCCACCCAGACCTGCGTGCTGTCGCATGTGACGACGACGATGCTGGCGATGGAACGCGGCGCCCCGGTCGATCTGGTGTTCCAGTCGATCGGCGGCACCGAGGCCACGAACACCTCCTTCGGCGTGTCGCTCTCGGTGCTGAAGGAGGCGCGGGAACAGGCGCTGGCGCTGGGCCGCGGCACGCTGGGCGACAACGTCATGTATTTCGAGACCGGCCAGGGCAGCGCCCTGTCCGCCGAGGCGCATCACGGCGTGGACCAGCAGACCATCGAGGCGCGCGCCTATGCGGTCGCGCGGGAATTCGCGCCGCTGCTGGTCAACACCGTGGTCGGCTTCATCGGCCCGGAATACCTGTTCGACGGCAAGCAGATCCTGCGCGCGGGCCTCGAGGACCACTGCTGCGGCAAGCTGCTCGGCCTGCCGATGGGCGTCGATGTTTGCTACACCAACCATGCCGAGGCCGACCAGGACGACATGGACACGCTACTGACCTGCCTCGCCGTCGCCGGCGTCACCTATGTGATGGGCGTGCCGGGGGCGGATGACGTCATGCTCGCCTACCAATCCACCTCCTTCCATGATGGGCTCACGGCGCGGGCGATGCTGGGCAAGCGCGCGGCGCCGGAGTTCGAGGCGTGGCTCGCGCGCATGGGCATCGGGCTCGACGCGGAACACATCCCCGCGCGACTGTCGCCGGCGCTGATCGGGCTGGCATGAACGCGCGCGACGATGCCGCGTTGAACCGGCCGTCCCACGCGCCCGCCCTCTGGCGCGACCTGCGACGCTTTACCGACGCCCGCGTCGGTTTGGGCCGCGCCGGTACAGCGGTGCCGACCGCGGCGCATCTCGACTTCCAGGAAGCGCATGCGCGGGCACGGGATGCGGTGTGGTCGGCGCTGGACGTGCCGGCGCTGGCGGCCGCGATCGGCCTGCCGGTGACGCTGGTGCACAGCAGCGCGCCGGACCGGCGAACCTATCTGCTGCGACCCGACCTTGGTCGCCGGCTGGCCGATGGCGTGACCTTGCCGCACGCGCCGGGCAGCGTCGCCCTCGTCGTAGCGGACGGCCTGTGCGCCATCGGCGTGCAGCGCCACGCGCCGGCCGTACTGCAACGCCTGCTGCCGATGCTGCCGTTGCCAGCGGGCCCGGTGGTGATCGCCGAACAGGCCCGCGTTGCGCTCGGCGACGACATCGCCGAGCGCATCGGTGCGGCCGCCGTGGTGGTGATGATCGGCGAACGCCCGGGCCTGTCCACCACCGACAGCCTGGGTCTGTACATCACCTGGGCGCCGCGGCGCGGCCGCACTGATGCCGAGCGCAACTGCATCAGCAATGTCCGCCCCGGCGGCATGGGCTATGACGACGCCGCGGCCAAGGCCGCCTGGCTGCTGCGTGCCGCGCAGGGGCTGGGCGCCACCGGTGTCGCACTGAAGGACGAGATGCCCGCCACCGCATTGCCCGCACCATGATGATCCGCGTCACTGCCCGCATCGCCATCGAGGAGGATGAGCTGCAGGAGGATTTCCTGCGCGCTTCTGGCCCCGGCGGTCAGAACGTCAACAAGCTGGAAACCGCAGTGCAGCTGCGGTTCGCGGCCATGGCCTCGCCTAACCTGCCGACGGCGGTGAAGGAACGCCTGGTCACGCTCGCGGGCCGGCGCATGACCAAGGACGGCGTGCTGGTCATCACCGCCCAGCGCCACCGCACGCGCGAACGCAACCGCGAAGATGCGCAGGAACGGCTGCTGGAACTGTTGCGCGAAGCCGCGACGCCGCCGCCGCCGCCACGGCGGGCGACCAAGCCGTCCCGCGCCGCCAAGGCGCGCCGCGTTGACGAAAAGACGCGCCGCGGCACCACCAAGCGCCTGCGCGGCGGCAAGCCAGGAGACGAATGATGCCGACTCGCGACAGCCGCACCCTGACCGTCCGCATCGAACGCGATGCCGGCATCGTCTATGCGTTCGCCTCGCAGCCGGAGAATTTGCCACGCTGGGCGGCCGGCCTGGGCCGTGGGTTGACGCGCGCGGGCGAGGGCTGGCTGGTGGAATCCCCTCTCGGTCGCCTGAAGCTGCGCTTCGCGCCGGCCAATGCCTATGGCGTGCTGGACCACGCCGTCACTTTGCCCGACGGCACGGAAGTCGATGTGCCGATGCGTGTGGTGCCGAACGCGACGGGGGCGGAGGTGATGTTCACCCTGTTCCGCCAGCCCGCCATGTCGGCGGAGGATTTCGAGCGCGATGCAGGCCTGGTCGCCGCCGATCTCAACACCCTGAAAGGCCTGCTGGAGGCCGGCCCTCGCTGACCGGCCATTGCCGCGGCTGCTGCATGAAGCGCTGGTGCTGCCAGTCGTTCATGCTTCGCATTAGGGCTGCGCGCGCCTGTCGCGGCCCTGTCAGCTCAGCATCTGCCCGCCATCTACGATGATGGTCTGCCCGGTCACCCAGCGTGCCAGCGGGGAGGCCAGGAACAGCACCACATCCGCCACTTCCTCCGGCTCGCCGAGCCGGCCGAACGGGATGCCCGCCAGGATGCGGTTGTACAGGGCCGGGTCATCCGTGCGCCGCCTTTCCCAGGACCCGCCGGGGAACTCGATCGAACCGGGCGCCACCGCATTCACGCGGATGCCGTCTGGCGCGTACATCGCCGCCTGCGAGGCGGTGTAGTTGATCACCAGCGCCTTCACCGCCGCATAGGCCGGCGAGCGCGTCGACGGCGCATAGCCCGAGATCGAGGTGGTGTTGACGATGCACCCCTTCGACGCGCGCAGGTACCCCAGCGCGGCGTGCGTCGCACGCACCGTCGCCATCACATCGACATCGATGCCGCGCTTCCAGGCTTCCTCGGTATCCGGCGCGCCGAAGCCCGAGGCGTTGTTGACCAGCACATCGATCCCGCCCAGCGCCTTGGCGGCCGCCTCGACCCAGCTGGCGATCTGGCCGGCATCGGCGAGGTCGGTCGGCTGGACATGGGCAATGCCCTCGGCCTTCAGCGAGGCGAGGCCTTCCGCACCACGCGCGCAGGCCGACACGGTCGCCCCCGCCTGGGTGAAGCCGAGCGCGATCGACCGCCCGATCCCGCGGCTGCCGCCCGCCACCAACACCCGCTTGCCTGCAAAATCGAAGCTCATCGTACACCGTCCCGTATCGTGGAGGCCGGCATCCTGGCCCGTCCCGCCACGCCCGGCCAGGGACCAGGTTGCCTGCCCGCCGGAATGCCGGCATCAAGCGACCAGGCGCGACAACGGGAGACGAGGCGCGTGGTCCAGGCGCTGTTCATCCACCAGAACTTCCCGGGGCAGTACCGGCACCTCGCGCCGCTCATCGCCAAGCGGAAGGGCGCCCGCGTCATCGGCCTCGGGGAACGCGCCAACCAGTCCCCGCCCGGCCCGATCCATATCCGCTATGCCGCGCCGGAAGGGGCGGGGGAGAAGACCCATCGCTACCTCCGCCCGGTCGAGGCGGCGGTGCGGCGCGGTCAGGCTGTCGCGCGCACGCTGGTGGGGCTGAAGCAGAAGGGCTTCGTGCCCGACATCATCTGCTGCCATCCGGGCTGGGGCGAGGGGCTGTTCCTGCGCGACGTGTTTCCCGATGCGAAGCAACTGCAATATTGCGAGTACTACTACCAATCGACCGGCGGCGATGTCGGCTTCGACCCGGCGCAGGAGGTCACGCTCGACGAGATGGCCCGCGTGCGCACATTGA
Source organism: Neoroseomonas lacus (assembly GCF_014644535.1). Classification (GTDB taxonomy): domain Bacteria; phylum Pseudomonadota; class Alphaproteobacteria; order Acetobacterales; family Acetobacteraceae; genus Neoroseomonas; species Neoroseomonas lacus. The sequence goes on along the minus strand of NZ_BMKW01000013.1, from coordinate 107,451 downwards.
ACATGACGCAGACGCAGTCGCTGGAAGCGACGGATTGGGGCATTTCGCCCACGCTGTGGCAGCGCAGCCGGTATCCGGAATTCATCCGCGCCAAGACCTCCGTCGTCCATGAGGGCGTGGATGCGAATTTCGCGACGCCCAACGGCCCGTCCAACGTCAAGCTGCCCGATGGTTTCGTGGCCTCGAAGCAGGAGGAGATCGTCACCTTCGTCTCGCGCAACCTCGAACCCTATCGCGGCTTCGACATCTTCATGCGCGCCCTGCCCGAGATTCTCGCCCGCCGGCCCGGCGCGCATGCGGTGATCGTCGGCGGCGACGAGCGTGGCTATGGCCGCCTGCCCGCCGACGGGAAATCGTGGAAGGCGACAATGATGGCGGAGGTCGGCGACAAGCTCGACATGTCACGCGTTCACTTCACCGGGCGCATCCCGCATGAAGGGCTCGTCGCGCTGTTCCGTCTGACCAAGGCGCATGTCTACTACACCTACCCCTTCGTACTCTCCTGGTCGCTGGTCGAGGCGATGGGCTGCGAGGCGCTGGTCATCGGCTCCGACACGCCGCCGCTCGCCGAGGTCATGCAGCACGAGAAGAACGGCATCATGCTGCCCTTCTTCGACCATGCCCACATGGCCGAGGCGGTGGTCGACGCGCTGGCCAACCCCGATCGCTACATGCCGCTGCGCAAGGCGGCGCGCCGCACCATGCTCGAACGCTTCGACCTGCACGCCCATTGCCTGCCCCAACAGGTCAAACTGTTCGATGCGGTGCTGGAGGGTCGCCCCGGCACCGACGCCATCCCCCTGCCCGAGGCCACGCCATGACCTTCGTCCCCCTCGCCGAGATCCGCCGCGGCGGCATCCTCGAAAGCCTGCATCACGGCGTCGCCGTGGTCGCCGATGCGGATGGACACATCCTGCAATCCTGGGGCGACCCGTCCTTCGTCACCTTCCCGCGCTCCTCGCTCAAGCCGTTCCAGGCGATCCCGCTGGTGGAGACTGGCGCCGCCGATGCGGCGGGGCTGACCGAGGAACACCTGGCCCTCGCCTGCGCCTCCCACAGCGCGGAGGATTTCCAGGTCGCGCTGGTGCGCGGCTGGCTCGACCGCCTGGGCCTGACGGAGTCAGCACTGGTCTGCGGCCCCGACATGCCGCGCAGCCAGGCCGACCAGGCGGCGATCTGGCGCGCCGGCGGCGACCGGTCGCGCGTCTATCACAATTGCTCCGGCAAGCATTGCGGCTTCCTGACGCTGACCAAGCATCTCGGTGCGCCTGTCGCCAGCTACAATGATCCGGCGCATCCGGCGCAGCGCCTGTATCTCGAAGCCTTCTCGGAACTGCTCGGCGAGGATGCGGCGAAGCTGCCGCGCGGCACCGATGGTTGCGGCCTGCCGGCGGTCGCCCTGCCCATGGCGGCGATGGCGAAGGCCGCCGCGCGCTGGGCCGCGGCCAAGGTCGCAACCGAATCCCGCCGTACCGCGATCCGCCGCCTGCAATCCGCCATCCGCGCCTTTCCGGACCATCTGTCCGGACGTGACTCCGCCACGGGGAAGATCGTGCGCGCGACGCAGGGCCGCGTGCTGCTGAAGGGCGGCGCGGAGGGCTTCGTCGTCGGCTTCGTGCCCGAACAGGGCCTCGGCATCGCGGTGAAATTCGCCGACGGCGCATCGCGCGCGAAAATGGGTGTCTTCGCGACGCTGTTGGGCCGCCTTGGCCTGGTGGATGCCGCCGAAGCCCTCGCGCAGGCGGTGGAAGGCGAGATCCGCGACAGCAACGGCAATCCGGTCGGCTCGGTCGTCGCGACACTGCCGGCCTGACGACCCGCTACTCGGCCTCGCGGCCACCCAGTTCGGCGGCCGCGAGTACCTCCATCACCGCCACCACGCGGGGGGAGGGACTGCGGCGCGCCTCCCGCCACACAGCGTCATCGGCATCGAGCCGCATCACGGCTTCCTGCACCTCCGCCGCGGTGGGCCCGATCCGCAGCAGGTCGGCGAGCACGACCTCATCCACCGAGCCCAGGATCTCTCGGATATCCGCCGCGCCGGCGGGGGTGGTTCCCGACATCGTCCGATCCCCTCTCAGTCGTGACCGGCAGCCACGGCATGCACGGCACTGGCCTGCGGGCCCTGCTCGCCCTCGGTGACCGCGAGGCGCACATGGTCGCCAACGCGCAGCTTGCCGAAGGCGTTGTTCGCGACCGCATGGCGGTGGAAGTACACTTCCTCCCCATCGCCGGTCTCGATGAAACCGTAATCCCCGCCGGCGACGAAGCGGGCGACGCGGCCCGTGACGAGTACCGGTTCATGATGCTTCACCGAGCCGCCAAGCTTGCGGACATGGTCCTCGAGCCGCCGTGTCGCGGCGGCGAAGGAATCGCGTATCGCGACATAGGCGTCTTCATGCGCATGGTCCTGCGGGCCCTCATGGCCCGTGACGATGCGCCCCTGCGGGACGTCGAGCTCGACCCTCGCCTGGTACATCCTGCCTTGATGGTGATGCTGGTGCGGGGCCTCCACGGTGACGTGGCACCGCAGGATGAAATCCGCGAAGCGTTCGAGGCGCGCTGCCTTCGTGCGGATGCGCGCCTCCAGCGCCGGCGATGGGTCCATGCCCTTGAATGTGACCTGGAGCGGGATGGCCATTCAGTCCTTCCTCCCGTTGCGGCGCCGCGCGTCGGCTGCGCCATCATGCGATCGGCACACTGGCGCATCCGCCCCGTGCGGGCCTTGCGGAAGGTCAATCGCGCGGGTCAGGCGCCAGCTGAAAGCATCCTGCGGAACAGCGGCACCGCGGCGACGAGGTCCGCTACCGCAACGCATTCATGCGGCGTATGTGCCGTGCCGATGCTGCCCGGGCCGAGCACGATGCACGGCGCGAGTTCCTGCAATTCGCTGGCATCGGTGCCATAGGGCGCCGTGCGCGCCGCTTCGCCCGTCACCGAAACACCGAGGGCGATCAGCGGATGGTCCGCCGGCAGTTCGGGCGGCGTGCCCTCGCGCTTTTCGCTCAGCGTCACGCCGGCGCGCGCGGCGGCGTCCTTCACCGCAGCCTCGATGCCCGAATAATCGATCCGGCGACTGCGGCGGAATTTGATGCGCACGGTGGCCTTGGCGACCGTGACATTCACCGCCGTGCCGTGATTGTCGAGCACCAGGTTGAAGTCGGAAAACGGCGGGTCATAGGCCGCGTCGTGGAAGGCCGCGTCGTGCCGCAGCCGCTCGAACACCGTCTTCATCTCGGCGAGGAACGGGATCAGCGCCCAATTCGCATTCACGCCCTGCCCGGTCGAGGAATGCGCCTGCACCCCGGTCGCGACGGCGGTGTATTCGATATGGCTGCGGTGGCCGCGCACCGGCTTGAGGTTGGTCGGTTCCGCCACCACGATACCCTTCAGCCCCAGCGAGCGCGCAAAATCAGACGCGGCAATCGCGCGCGCCCCCTGCTTGCTGGTCTCCTCATCGGTGGTCAGCAGCAGCGTGACCGGCACATCCGCCGGCATGCCGCGGGCGGCAATGATGCAGGCGGCAACCGGCCCCTTCATGTCCACCGACCCCAACCCGTGCAGCACGCCATCGACCACCCGCGGCGTCCAGGGCGGGTTGGTCCAACTCGTCTCCGGCACCGTGTCCATATGGCCGGACAAGGCATAGCCGGCCTTCGGCCCGCGATGGGCGATCAGCACGCGCTTGGCCACGCCATTGGCGTCGGCATAGTCCACCGGGACGACGTCGAACCCGGTCAGCTCGGCGGCGATGCGCTCGGCCACCGGCAGGTTGGAGACGGAGGAACGGCTGTCGATCGCCACCAGATCGGCGGCGAGACGAAGGACGGCATCGGCATCTGCGTTCATGCCGCGCAGCATCCCTTGCCGTCGGCGCGCGGGCAAGCGAGGCTCCGCCCATCATGACCGACATCGCTTATCTCGACCCCCGCACGGGGCGCACCTATCCGCTCGACACGCCGCGCTGGTGCGGGGATGACCAGGCCCCGCTGCTGCTGACGCCGCTGCCCGGCATCACCCGCGCCGCCATCGTGCCGGAGGAACGCTCGCTGTGGCGTTACGCCGCCACTCTGCCCTTCATCCCCGACGACCCGATCAGCATGGGGGAGGGCTGCACGCCGCTGGTGCCGCGCGTGATCGGCGGCGCCTCGGTGCTGCTGAAATGCGAATGGTTCATGCCGACAGGCTCGTTCAAGGACCGTGGCGCCTCGGTGATGCTCTCGCTGCTGCGCGCGCAGGGTGTCACGGATGTGCTGGAGGATTCCTCGGGCAATGGCGGCGCGGCGGTCTCCGCCTATGCCGCCGCGGGCGGGATGAACGCCACCATCTTCGTCCCCGCTAGCACCTCCCCGGCCAAGACCGTGCAGTCGCGCGCCTCGGGCGCGACGATCCAGCTCATCCCTGGCAGCCGGCAGGATTGCGCGGATGCGGCGCTCGCCGAATCGGCGCGCATTTTCTACGCCAGCCACAACTGGCATCCCTTCTTCCTGCAGGGCACGAAGACGCTGGCCTATGAACTGTGGGAAGACCTCGGCTTCGTCGCCCCGGACAACGTCATCGTGCCCTGTGGTGCGGGCTCGAACGTGCTCGGTTGCGGCATCGGCTTCGCGGAATTGCTCCGCGCCGGGGAGATCACTCGCTTGCCGCGCATCTTCGCCGCCCAGCCGGCGAATTGCGCGCCAATCGCCCGCGCCTTCCTGGGCGAGCCGCCGGTCCCCGCCCAGCCCACCATCGCCGAGGGCACCGCCATCGCCCAACCGTTGCGTACCGCCGAGATCAGCCAGGTGCTGACCGAATGCGGCGGCGGCGTGGTGATGCTGTCCGAGGAGGAAATCGCCGCCTCGACGCTCGAACTGGCCCGCACCGGCATCTATGTCGAACCGACCTGCGCCCAGGCGGCGGCCGCCTTCGCGCGGCTGTTGGTGGCCGGGACCATCCGCGCCGATGAGACGACAGTGGTGGTGCTGACCGGCACCGGGTTGAAATCCACACCGCGCATCGCGGAACTGCTCGGCGTCACGATCTGATGGCGTGACGCTCGAACGCCGCATCGCCGCAGCCTTCCGCATGGATGACGCCACTTGGGCGCGCCATGCAAATCCCTGGTCCGGCTGGACACGGTTGACGGCGCTGCCGCTGCTTGCCCTGGCGGGGTGGAGCCGTGTCTGGATCGGCGGCTGGTGGCTGCTTGCCCTCGCCGCCGCCCTGGCCTGGATCTGGTTCAATCCGCGCCTGTTCCCACCGCCGGCGCGGCAGGATGCCTGGATGACGCGCGGCGTGCTGGGGGAACGCCTCTGGCTCGCCCGCGACACCAGGCCCGTGCCTTCGCATCATCGCCTGCTGCCGAACATCCTGTCGGCCATCGCCGGGGCCGGCGTCCTGCTCGCCATCCTTGGCGTCACCCTGCTGTCGATCTGGCCGACCGTCATGGGCATCGTCGTCGCCATGCTGGCGAAGTTGTGGTTCCTCGACCGCATGGCCTGGCTGCACGCCGAAGCCGCGACGGGCGCGGGGTCGCCCTGACCGGGCCATCGTGGCTATGATCGCGCCATGACCACGCCGCGCATCGCCCTGCTGGGCTTCTCCATCGAATGCAACCGCTTCGCCCCACCCGCCGGACGCGCCGAATTCACCGGCCGCTGCTACCTGCTGGGCGATGAGGTCGTCACCGACGCCCGTAGCCCCGCCCCGCGCGCGCTGGCGGAAATGCCAGGCTTCGTCGCTGACATGGACGCCGCCGGCCCGTGGCATCCCGTGCCGATCCTGCTCGCCATGGCCGAGCCGAACGGACCGGTCGAAGCGCCCTTCTTCGCCGAGATGATGGCGGTCTGGCGCCGTGGCCTGGAGGCCGCGAAGGGCAAGGTCGATGGCGTCTATTGCGTGTTGCACGGTGCGGGATTGACGACCGACGACCTCGACCCCGAAGGCACGCTGCAGGCGCTGATCCGCGAGATCCTCGGCGACATCCCGCTGGTCTGTTCCTACGACTTGCACGCCAATGTCTCGGACCGCATGGTGGCGAGCACGGATGCCTTCGTCGGCTACCGCACCAACCCGCATATGGACATGCGCGAATGCGGCGCGGAGAGCGCCCAGCTGCTACGCCGCCTGTTGGCCGGCGAACATTTCGTCCGCGCCTTCCGCCGCCTGCCGATCGTCGCGCCCACCGTCTCGATGCTGACGGCGCAGGGGCCTTACGCGGAGGTGATCAACCTCGGCCAGGAACTGGCGGCGAAGGATCCGCGCATCGCCAACGTCTCGGTGATGGGCGGTTTCGCCTATGGCGACACGCCATTCAACGGCATGGCGGTGATCGTCACCGCGACCGATGCCGCTGCCGCCGAGGCGCTGGCCGATACGCTGGCCCACGCCGCCTGGGACCGCCGCGCGCGCTTCGTCGCGCATCTGACGCCACTTGACGAGGCGGTGCGCCGCGCCAAGGAAAGCCCGATTCCGCTCGCCTTCGCCGATGTCGCCGACAACCCCGGCGGCGGCGGTCGCGGCAACACCACCTGGATTCTCGAGGCCTTCCATAAGGCGGATGTGCAGGGCGCGCTGATCGGCATGCTGCTCGACGCGCCGCTCGCCGTTGAAGCCCATGGCCTCGGCGTCGGCGCCCGCTTCACCGCCCGCTTCAATACCGACATGGCGCCCGACGACCCCTTCAGCAAACGCTTCGAAGCCGAAGCGGTGGTGCGCGCCGTCTCGGACGGCAAGGTCACCGGCCGGCGCGGCATCTATGCCGGCACGGCGATGACGCTCGGCCGCATGGCCTGCCTGCAGATCGGCGGGCTGTCGGTGGTGGTGGCCGAGGGCCGCGCGCAATGCGCCGACCCGGTGTTCTTCGAACATCTCGGCCTCGACATCGGCGCGGCGCGGGCCGTTGTGGTGAAGTCGCGCGGCCATTTCCGCGGCGGCTTCGACGAATTCTTCGGCCATGACCAGATCGTCGAGGTCGATTGCCCCGGCCTGACCTCCCCCATCCTGTCGCGCTTCGACTGGAAGCACTTGCCGCGCCCGGTGCTGCCCATCGACGCCGAGGCGCGCTGGCCTTAGAGCAGATCGCGCCTGGCTGGAATCAGCCGGGCGCGTGAAGATGCTCGAACAAGAAAAGACTTGGAGCGGTTTGCGTAAGCGCAGTCGAACGCAAACAGTTCCAAGCGGGCCTTGCGCGGCGCGTCGCCGTCGCGCGAGCCTGCCCGCCACCCACCCCTGTCCCGGGAGACGCCCCGTGCGCCGCCACCTGTTCGTCCTGACGCTGCTTGCCAGCCTACCCTTCGAAGCGCAGGCCGACCGCGCCTTCTGCGAGGGGCTGCAAGGCCTCGTCAACGCGGCGCAGAGCCGTTTCGACTGGCTGCCGACCACCGGGCGCAACATCCCTGGTTCCATCAGTGAAAGGCGCGGCGTCGAGGAAACCTCGAGCGGACCGCATGGCGTCTATTACGCCGTAATGTACCGCCACAATGGCCCCTCCGCCGAAGCGCAGCAGCACTTCACGCGCCTGCAGCGCGAGGTCGGTGCCTGCCTGACGGAGGGCAGCTTCCTCGGCGTCAATCCGGGCGGCGGCGGCAGCCAGGCCCGTTGGCAGACCCAATATGCCATCGTCGGGCTGCGCGTTGCCGATGGCGGCGGCGAGGTGCCGGAATCCATGGTGGAACTCTCGATCGCCTCGCGCTGGTAACCGGAATCGCATCATGACTCTCGATGACCTGCCCACCCCCTGCCTGGTGCTCGACCTTGGCATCCTCAAGGCCAATCTCGCCCGCATGCAGGCGGCGGTGGACCGCCACCCGGGGCTGCGGTTGCGCCCACACATGAAGACGGCGAAGTCTATCCCGGTCGCTGACCTGGCCGCCCCCGGCAAGGGCCCGATCACCGTCAGCACGGTCGCCGAGGCGCGGTATTTCGCTGGCGGCGGCTTCCACGACCAGATCTACGCCGTCGGCGTCACGCCGGCGAAGCTCGACGCCATCGCGGCGTTGAACGCGCAGGGCGCCGATGTGAAGGTGATCACCGACGACATCGACGTCGCCGCCGCCATCGCCGCCCATCCCGGCCCGCTGCGTGCCCTGGTCGAGGTAGATTGCGGCGAGGGCCGTGGTGGCGTCTCGCCCGGTTCCAACCTGCTGACCGAGATCGGCGGCCGGCTCGGCGCGCGCTGCGCCGGGGTGATGACCCATGCCGGCCACTCCTATGCCGAGCGCACGCTCGAGGGTGTCGCCGCGGTGGCGGAGGCCGAGCATCGCGGCGCCGTCCTCGCTGCCGAACGCCTGCGCGCGATGGGGGCGACGGTCGAGGTCGTCTCGCTCGGTTCCTCGCCGACGGCGCTGTATGGCCGCGACATGTCGGGCATCACCGACATCCGTGCCGGCGTCTACATGTTCGGCGACCTGTTCCAGGCGCAGATCGGCACCCATGGCATGGGCGATATCGCCGTCACCGTGCTGACCGCCGTCACGGGCCGCAAGCCGGACCGCAATGCGGTACTGGTCGATGCCGGGGCGATCGCCTTGTCGAAGGACCGCTCCACCGAGAAGGCGCCGAAGGATTACGGCTTTGGGCTGATGCTCGATGCCGATGGCAAGCCGAGCTTCGGCGAGGCCATCGTTGCCCGCGTCCATCAGGAACATGGCGAAGTGATTGGCAGCGGTCCCCTGCCTTTCGAGTCACTGCCGATCGGCGCCCTGCTGCGCATCGCGCCCAACCACACCTGCCTGACTGTCGCGGCGCATGACCGGTATTATGTCGTCAATGGCGGGCGTGAGGTGATCGCCACCTGGGAACGCGTCAACGGCTGGTGAGGCTTGGCGCCGGTCAGCGTGCCTGCCCTCCCGTCGATTTCGCAGAAATCGAGCGAAGGTGCAGGAAACTGAGTTTCCTGCCGGGGTGCTCGAGGGGCGGCGCCCCTCGACCTTCACGAACGACTCAAACTGAGTTTCCTGCCGAGATGCTCAAGGGGTGACACTCGCCCCTACCGAATTGTCAACACCAGCACCGCCCCCCCTGCGCTGAGCGCGATCAGCGAGCCGATCCCATAGGATCGCCCATAAGCCCGGTTGCCCAACGCCGCGGCATAGACGGCCTTGGCGATGATGTTGCTCGCCACCGCGACGGCGATCGCGCGCGCCGCGAGGGCCGCCGTGATCACCTCCGGCACCAGCTGCGGCACCGACAGGGTGATGGCATCGACGTCGGTCAGCCCGGTGACCGCCGAGATGACGATGACCGCGGCGCCGCCCAGCCATTCCGCCCCAAGCTTCGCCAGCGCGCCGACGGCGGTCAGCAGCGCGGCCATGCGCAGCACCGAGGCGATCTCGAAGGGATTGTCCGGCGGTTTCGGGGCGTCATCCGCCGTGGTGCCGCGCAGCGAGAGCACCAACGCCATCGCGCCCATCGCCATCGCGGCGGCGAGCAGCGCCGGCCACAGCACCCGAGCGACCTGCGGTGCCACCAGCATCGCCAGCACCACGGTGCGCAGGCAGGACACCGCGCCGGCCACCATCGCCCCGGCCGCCAACCCCCGTGTCGGGCCGCCCTGCATCGAGGCGGCGGCATTGGCCAGCGTCACGGCGGTGGAGGTCACCAGCCCGCCCGCCGCGCCGGCCAGCAGCAGCCCGCGCCGCTCGCCGCCGAGCTTCACCGCCAGGTAGCCGAGGAAGGAAATGCCCGCGAGCAGGATAGCCAGCAGCCAGGCCTTGTGAAGATTGACGCCGGCCAGCCAGCGCACCGGCTCGTCCGGCACCAGCGGCAGCGCCAGCAACGTCATCGACAGCAGCACGATGGCGGAGCGCATCTCCGCCCAGGTGATCCGCGACATCAGCCCATGCAGCGATTCGCGTGCCGCGAGCACCGCGACCATCGCCACCGCCGCCGCCCCGGCGGCTTCCCCTTGGCCCAGGACCGCCAGCGCCCCGAGCGCATAGGTGCCGATGGCGGCGACCAGGCTGGTGGCGCTGAAGCGGTCCTCAGCCTCGGCCTCGCGGAGTTCGAGCGGCAGCAGCACGGCGACCAGCGCCAGCAGGCCAGCAGCCATCAGCAGCGCGCCGCCAAGCGGCCCGCCGGATCCCGCCAAGGCGGCGAAGACGCCCCCGGCCAGGCCGATCAACGCGAAGGTCCGCACTCCGGCGGTGCGCCGGCCCGGCGAGGCGTCACGATCGCGCCAATGGCGCTCCGCGCCCACAAGCAGCCCGATCGCCAGCGCCACGGCCAGCCGGCGGATCAGATCCTCCCCGTTCATCGGTGCATTTCGCGCCACGGGGCGGTGCGCGGCAAGGGGTGCCTTGCGCCGGGTGGCCGGCCGCGCCCATATCCCGGCCATGGAGCTCGACTTCACCGAAGCGGAATTGCACCGCTATTCCCGCCATATCCTGTTGCAGGAGGTGGGGGCCGTTGGCCAGGCGCGGCTGCGCGCGGCGCGCGTGCTGATCGTCGGCGCCGGCGGGTTGGGCTCTCCGCTGGCGCTGTACCTGGCCGCGGCCGGGGTTGGCACCATCGGGCTGATCGATGACGACCGGCTGGAATTGTCGAACCTGCAGCGCCAGGTGGCGCACACCACCGCACGGATCGGCCGCAACAAGGCCGACAGCGCGGCCGAGACGCTGCACGCGCTGAACCCCGACACGCGCGTCGAGATCCATGTCCGGCGCATGGATGCCGACGCCGCGCAGGACCTCATCCCGCGCTACGACATCATCTGCGACGGAACCGACAATTTCGCGACACGCTTCCTGCTCGGCGATGCCTGCCACCTGCTGGGCCGGCCGCTGGTCAGCGCGGCGGTGCTGCGCTTCGAGGGGCAGCTTTCCGTCTTCGCCGGCCATGACGGGACCTGCCCCTGCCATCGCTGCCTGCACCCCGAACCGCCGCCCGAAGGCTTGGTGCCGAGCTGTTCGGAAGCCGGCGTGCTCGGCGCCGTCACCGGCGTGATGGGCACCTTGCAGGCGACCGAGGTGCTGAAGCTGATCATCGGCATCGGCGACCCGCTGAAGGGGCGGCTGCTGTTGTGGGATGCGCTCGATGCGCGCTTCCGCACCGTTCGGCTGAAGCGCGACCCGGCCTGCGCGTTGTGCGGGCCTGAGGCGACGATCCATGACCTCTCGGCGCATCGCGACATGGCCGGGCCCGTCTGCGCCGCCGAATGAGGCGGGCGCTCGTCACCGGCGGCGCCAGTCCCATCGGGGCGGCGATCTGCCGCGCGCTGGCTCGCGACGGCTGCGCGGTGATCGTGCACGCCCACGCCAATGCGACGCGGGCGGCGGCGCTGGCGGCGGAGATCGGCGGCAGCGCGGTAAGTTTCGACATCACCGACCATGACGCCACGCTAGCCGCCTGCGAGGCGCTGCTGGAGGCTGGCCCGATCCAGGTGCTGGTGCACAATGCCGGCGCGCATGACGACGTACCGATGGCGGCGATGACCGAGGCGCAGTGGCGCCGGGTGATGGCCGTCTCGCTCGATGGCTTCTTCCATGTCGCGCGGCCTTTGCTGCTGCCGATGATGGGCACGCGGCAAGGGCGGATCGTCGCGATGTCCTCGGTCTCGGCGATCATGGGCAATCGCGGCCAGGCGAATTACGCCGCCGCCAAGGCCGGGCTGATCGGCGCGGTCCGCGCGCTGTCGCTGGAATGTGCGCCGCGCGGGGTGACGGTGAACGCGGTCGCGCCGGGGCTGATCGACAGCCCGGCGATCACCGCCGCGGTGCCGCCCGAGGCGGTGAAGCAGATAGTGCCCGCCCGGCGGCTCGGTCGGCCGGAGGAGGTGGCGGAACTGGTGGCGTTCCTGTGCTCGGACCGGGCTGCGTATATCAGCGGGCAGACGGTGTCGATCAACGGGGGGATGGCGTAGCGGCGGGCGATCATGGCGGCATCGCGCCAGGGAACTCTCCGACGGTTGTAGCCAGGGAGCAATCGGGCGGCGGCACCGCGCGAAGGGGCCGGCGGCCACGGGATCGCTCGCAGCGCCATTTCCATCACACCAACAACGCCGGGTGCTCGAGATACAGGGGGCAAAGCCCTTCTCCGATGCGCCACCAACACACCGCCGCCCCGTTCAGCGCTGCCCTCGATTGCCAAGGCATTTCCCCAATAGGTTTATCATATCAGCATGATATTCTCGCATCATGCGTTGGCCCGTCCTGCTCTGCCTGCTGCTGCCCACGGCCTGCGGGCCTTTCCTCAGCGATGACATCGTGCCCGCCGCCCTGATGCCGGACGGGCTGACCGAGGCCATCTTCGGCACCAGTGAACCGTTGGCGGAATGGGAGTCCGAGCCAACCGAGGCGCCGCAGGGCGAACCCGCGCTGTCGCTCAGCCTTGGGTCGCGTCGCGGCGTGGCTGTCCTGTTGCAGGAGGAGGGCGAGCGCCGCCTCTGGCGCACCCCAGGCGGCGTCGCGGTCGCGACCGATGGCGCGCGCGTCGTCGCCACCGCCGGGCTGCGCCAGGTGCTCGCCGCCACGCGCTTCGACGGCACCGACCTCCTGGCGCGGCTGCCGGAACTCGGCCAAGGCGAATTCCGCGCCACGCGCGTGGTGGATTTGATGCGCTCGGCCACCAACCCGACCCGCATGCGCTTCGGCGTGCGGCTGAATTGCCGGATGATCGTGGGCCCGGCCGAGGTCGAGGACACGCTGCTGGTCACCGAGATCTGTCGCGGCGACGCCAGCTTCACCAACCGCTTCTGGGCCGATGCGCGCAACTACGCGGTGTTCCGCTCCGAACAATGGGTCGGCGATGACATGCCGCCATTGGTGGTCGAGGTGGTCACCGCCCCCACCTCGCCCGAGATCATCCTGCTGCCCAGGTAAGCCCCGCGCGGCGCACCCGCCGTGCCACATACAGCGCCCAGGCGAATTGCAGCGCCAGTGCCGGCAGCACGATCAGCGGCTTGGTTTCCGGCGTCAGGCGCAGGAACAGCGCGATCAGCGCGCCGTGGAACAGCACGAAGCCCCAATGCGTCGCCGCCACGGCGCGCACGCCGAGGCCGGAACGTTGCGCCATCTGGTACAGATGCGTCCGGTGCGCCGCGGCGACGCGTTCGCCCCGCAGCGCCCGGCGGACCAGGGTGAAGGCGGCATCGAACAACAGCCCGAACAGCAGCAGCGGCACGATCAGGAACGACACCGCGGCGGCATCGAAATGCGCCGCCGCCACGGCGAGCACCGCCATCATGAAACCGAGGAACTGGCTGCCGACATCGCCCATGAAGATGCGCGCCGGATGCAGGTTGAAGGGCAGGAACCCGGCCAGCCCGGCGGCGATCAGCAGGGAGGCCGCATAGACGAACCAGCCGCCCTCATCGCCCGCCACGACGCAGAGGATGACGGCGGCGAGGAACAGCGACCCGCCGACCAGCCCGTCCAGCCCATCCATGAAATTGACCGCATTGGTGCAGCCGACGATCCAGAACAGCGTCAGCGGCACGCCGAGCCAGCCGATCCAGACCTGCCCGACCCAGGGCAACGCCAGGCGGTCGAGCACCAGCCCCGCCGCCACCGCGACCAGTGCCGCCAGTGCCTGCGCGGCGAGCTTCACCGCGAAGCGCAGGTCCGCCACGTCGTCCCACAGCGACACTGCTGCGATCGCCACCGCCGCGCCGATCACGCCGAGGAATTGCGGCGGCGGTAGCCGGGCGTAGTCCGCCCCGACGTACAGCGCCGCCATGCCGGTGACGAAGGCCAGCACCACGCCGACCCCACCGCCGCGCGGCGTCGGCCGGGCATGGGATGACCGCTCATTCGGGTGGTCGAGGATCGGATAGGCGATCATCAGCCGCACCGCAGCCGCGGAGAGCAGCGCGAGACACAGCGCGAAGGCGAGATGCCGTAGGACAGCGTCGATCAGCATGGGGAGGCGGCTATGCCCCGGCCAGGGCAGGGCGTCCAGCGGCGGGGTGCGCCGGACCCGGGCGCGCGACGGTATCGGCTGGTGCTTGGAGAGGGGCGCCGCCCCTCTCCAAGCCTCACCCCGCCAGGGTGCCGAGCACCCTGGACCGCCTGATCGGGTGCCGGGCAAGGCTGCTGTGCCGATAGTGGGATGGCGCGTGCGGCACGGTGCCCGGAGAGATTTCCAGGCGCCGGGCACAGTGCACCCGCCGCCCTGTCCAACATCAGGTATCGGTTTCCAAAGGCCCTTAGGCCTTTGGTGGGGTGAGGTCCGGAGAGGGGCAAAGCCCCTCTCTGGTTCCTCATCGCCAGATAACGCCGCGCGCTCTTCTCACCGCGTGAACCACGCCACCCCGCGCCGCAGCGCTTCTTCCCGCCCATCCCGCGTCACCTCCCAGAGCGGATTCTCCACCGCCAGCCGCTGCCCGCCATCGCGCTGCACCGGACGGATCACCGCGCCGAGGTTCGAGCGCGTCTGCACCCCGAACAGGTCGAGTGGCACACGGATGAAGATCCCCTTGTCAAAGGACCCTTCGCCGAATTGCTCGAAGGACGCGCTGGTCAGCGTCGCGAAGGCGCCGACCTCGATGCCGGAATCGAAGCGCCGCGCCACCTCGATGGTGCCGCCCCAATCGCCCGCCAGGTAGCGCCCGCCACGCAGCGTCGTCGTCAGGTTCCACCACGGCAGGTCGAGGTAGAGCGACACCTGTCCCGTCGTCACCCGGTAGTCCTGCACGCCGAAGCGCTGGTCGAAGTCGCGCTGCGCGACGTAGTTGATGTCGAGCCCGATGGCGAAGGGCCGGTCATGCGGCCGCCACAGCACCTCGCCCGAGACGCCGGCGAACATCGGCTCCAGATACCCCGCCGTCGCCCGCGCGAAGACATCGGGCGCGACTGACCAGATGCGTTCGGCATAGAGCGAGGTGACCGCCAGGTTCTGCCCCTGGTCGGCATAGAGCGCGTAGTCCGAGCGCACCGGCTGCAGCAGCGAGTCCGACGGCGCCGCGCCATCGAGATTCTGCGCCACCACCTGCGCCACCCCGCCGGCGATCGAGAAGCCGGCGCCGAGTTCGACGCGCGCACCGGCCACCACGGCCGCCTGCCACAACACGCTGCGCGACGGATCGCCCAGCACCAGCCGCACGCCGGGCTCGATATGCCAGTCGAAGAACGGGCCGGGGGCATGCACGGCATCCTCGAAGCCGTCCCCCGGCGCCATCAGGATGGCGGTGGCGAATACCTCCTCGGCGCTGCCGTGGCCTTGCGCCGCGGCCTCCATCGCCGAACGCAGCACCAGGATGCGGGCGATCTCCACGCCCGACAGCGACCAGGCGACCACGACGCGCTCCACCTGGCGCGGCAGCAGCGGCTGCGCCGCGCGCAACACCCGCCCGACCACCTGCGCCAAGGTGCGGTACCGCCCGTCACCGACGGCGATGCGCGCCTCGTCCCTTTCGATCGCGACGGCGCGCGGGCTCAACCCGGCCTCGCGCAGCGCGGCGAACAGCCGTGGCGCGATCAGTCGTGCCTGGGGTGAGGCATCATCCGGCCGCGCCGTCATCGCCGGCGGCGGGCGCATCGGCACGCGCGGCGGATCCGCCGGATTCATCCGCACCGAGGCGCGCACCAGAACATCCGTGCCGTTAACATACTGGATGCCGACATCGAGCCAGTCATTCTGCCATTGCAGCCCGGCATTGACCCGCGACGCCGCAAGCCCGCGCAGATTGGTCGTGCTGCCCGGATAGCCGCCGCGTTCGTCGCGCAACTGGTCGCCGCTGAACTCGACCTTGGCGCGCAGCCCGTCCAGCACACCCCAGGGCGTGTCGATCGGCGGCACCGACCACTCGATGCCGCCGAAAAAGGCGATATCCTGGCCGTGAAAATAGGTCCCCCAGCGCGGCGTGCCGCCCTGGCCGACATCGCGCTGGCGGTCGGCGAAGCCGCTCCACACATCGGTCAGCAGGTTGGCGGTATCGGCATAGGTGCCGAGTCGGCCCCAGCCGACGCCGAGGGTGAAGTCGAAATCCCACAGCCGCTTCGAGGCGACGAGGTACTCGCCGCCATAGATGCCGGTGCCGGCGAGGTCCTGGATGCCCAGGGCCAGCGCGGGGCGCCAGTCATTCTCCTCCCACAGCCGGATCTTGATGTCGAAGGAGCGGTCGGTGGTCATCCCCTCGCCGGTGGTGCCGTTCAGCCGTTCGCTTAGCCGGAAGGTGGTCTCCAGCCACGGCAACGCCTGGAAGCTGAGGAACCAGAAATTACGCTGGTGACGCAGGCCGAAGCCGGCCTCCAGCGTGCCATCGGGACGGAACCGCGCATTGCGCATCTCGATCAGGCCGACACCACCCCAGTCGGAGCCGGAGCCCTCGACCATCTGCTCGACATCCTGGGCGCGGGCCGGGGCGCAGAACAGCAGGAGGAGCGCCACCGCAAGGGCGAGACGGCGCGCCGTGGGCTCAAAGAATGGAGGGGCTTTGCCCCTCCAAACCACCCCACCAAAGGCCGAAAGGCCTCTGGACACCGATACTTGGTGCTCGGCGCCACAGATAGGATCAGGGCCGGGATTCGCCTCCGTGCCCAATGCGCCCGTTGTCTCCGACCAGGCCCACCCGCCCAACACCAGGTATTGGTGTCCAGAGGTCCTTAGAGGCTGTTTGGAAAGTCCGGCACCGGCCCGCACCCCCGCCCGGCCACCCACGTCAGTATCCTGGAATGGGTGGCCGGGTGCGGGCCGGTGCCGGACCCGGAAACACGCCGGAAGGCCTGTTTCCAAACGGACTCTTAGGCCTTTGGTGCGGGGCGTGAGGCACTGCCTCACGCGGAGGGGGCAAAGCCCTCTCCGGTTCCACCCGCCGCGCACACCGCCCGGCAACCGCGCCCAAAGCCCGCATACGGCATTCCAAAGGCCCCGGGCCTTTGGTGGGGTGGCCTGGAGGGGCGACGCCCCTCCAACCTTCATCGGCGCCACCCCTACTGCCCGGCCTCGCGCGCGATCACGGCCAGGGCGGCGGCGGAGACGGAGATCTGGCCGAGCACCTGGGTCAGGTCGCGCACGAAGCCCCATGTCTCATAGGGGCTGGGGTCCTGCGGCACGACCACCAGGGATCCTGGCGGGATCGGTGGCCCGCCCTGCTGCCAGGCCGACAGACCCGCTGCGGTGGATTGCCCGTTGGGCAGCACGATGAAGGCGCGCGACGGGTCGGCGAAACGCTGCGTGCCGCCCGAGGCGCGCACGTAATCCGAGGCCCGCCAGCCCGAGCGGAACTGCAGCGACCCCGGGTTCAAGATGGAGCCCACCACGGTCACCTCGTTCGGCCGCTTCGGGATGGCGATGATGTCGCCCGGTTCCAGCAGCACGTCGAGTTCGGGCCGGGCGGCGAGCAGCACCGGATTGGCCTCCACCACCATGCGCCCGGCCGCCCGCGCCTCGCGCAGCGAATTGGCCAGCTCCCGCCCGGCGGAGATGGCGGAACCGAGGTCCGCGCGGGTGCCGCGCGACCCGGCCACCGCTTGGCCCGAGGCGACCTGGATCAGGCTGGTCTCCAGCTCCCGCGCGGTGCGGGAGAAGCCTTCCTGCTGCCGCTCCCGGACCGAGGCGCGGGTGAAGACGGCGCCATAGGGGTAGGCCTGCGGCGTCATCCCGCCGGCGCGGCCGATGATCTCCGAGAGCCGCTCGCCGCGCCGGATGTCGTAGCTGCCGGGGCGGAGGAACTCGCCGACCAGGATGACCGGCCCGGTGTCGCGGTCGCCGAAGCTGCGCGGGATGCGGATGGTGTCGCGCGGGGAGAGCCGCACCGCGGCGAAGTTGCGGCTGGACAGGTCGAGCCTGGTGCGCGCCAGCGGGATCGCCCCGCCGGCATCGGTCGGTTCGCGGGCGAATTCCACCACGCGCAGATCGGCCGCATCCGACAGCCCGCCGGCGGCGGCGATCACCTGGTCGAGCCCGGTATTGTCGGTGATGGGAAACACGCCGGGCACGCGCGCTTCCCCGGTCAACACGATCGACTGGTCGAGCAGGAAGGTCGGCAGGTCCGGGTAGTCGAGATAGACCTGCGGGCAGGCGGCGCTACCCAATTCGGGGAAGCCGGCGCCCTTCACATAGGCATAGCGCTGCGACGAGGCGCGTGAGGCCAGCGCCAGCGCGGTCATCGCCGGGCAGTCCACGGCGGCGACACCATTGGGCGCGGCCTCGGCCGCCTCGCCGCGCAACGCCCGCTGCACCGCCGGGGAGGTCAGGAACACGATGTCCGACCGGGCGAAGACGATGACCTCGTCGCCCTCCTGCAGCGCCAGGTTGGCCTGGCCTTCCAGCACGCGGCCGAGGTCGAAGCCGACGAAGTTGCGCTGCCCGGTGCGCCGGTCCGCCCGCCACACCACGCCGAGCCGCACATAGGGGTCGTTGCGCAGCAATCGCCGGTCGGAGATCAGGCCGCGCAAGGTCTGCGCCTGCCGCCCGCCGCTCGCCGCGCGGGTCACCGGGATCGCGACATGGCCCATCAGCCGCACGGTATTGGCGACGACATCGGCGCCGGGCTGCACCAGCACCGCATCGCCGCGCCGCACCGTCGAATTCGGCGCGAGTTCGGCGAAGGACCGCCGCCCGGCGCTGTCGCTCTGCTGCACCAGCAGGCGGTTGCCGCCCTGGCGGATGGTGCCGCCGGCCAGCGCCAGCAGCTCCGCCAGCGGTGCGGCGGCCTGACGGGCCGGCAGTTCATAGATTGCCGGCCGCGCCACATCCCCGGCGACGGCGACGGTGCCGCCCACCGGCGGGACGATGATGCGGTCGCCCTCGCGCAGTGAAAGGTCGGCATCGCCGGGCGCATCGGCGATCACGGTGTAGAGGTCCAGCACCCGCCGCCCGCGCGGCCCCTCGATGCGGATGGCGCGCAGCGAGCCGGTCTTGCGCACGCCCCCTGCGGCCGAGAGCGCATCGAGTACGGTGGACAGCGCATTGAGCGGCTGGAAACCCGGATGCAGCACCTCGCCGGCGATGAAGATGTTCATCTGCCGCACCTGGCCGATCGAGACAAAGACCTCCGAGCCGCCCAGGTCGCGCGTGGCGATGCCCTCGAGTTGCGCCCGCAGATCCTTCAGGCTGCGTCCGGCAGCGGGGATCGGCGCCAGGTCCGGCAGCAGCAGCGTGCCGTCGCGCCCCACCCGCAGCGTTAGAGTCTGGCGGGCGCGGCCGCGGAAGGCGACGATCAGCTCGTCATCGGGGCCCAGGACATAATCTTCCGGCAGGGCGCCAAATCCCTGCGCCGCGCCGGTACCGCCGCTCCGGAAGGTCTCGTAGCCGAATTGGCGCAGCGGCGGCGGGTCGAGCCGGGCGGCGAAGAAGGCCTCGGCCGAGGAGAGTGGGTCCTCCGGCGTGGTCGGCGCGGGCAGCGGCTGGGTGGCGAAGGCCGGGGCGATGATTGGCGCGCTGCGCGGCATGCCCGGCGGCGGCCCGCGCGTCGCCCCGCCATCGAGCAGCCGTTGCAGCAGGTCCTGCTGGGTGCCCGGCGGCAGGTTCGGCAGCGGCGTGCCGTTGGGCATGATGGGGGGCAGGGTGGGCGGCGCCAGGAACGACGACCCGCCCGGCCCGGTCTGGCCGAAAGCCGCCGCCGACAGGCCGAAATAGCTGGCTACCAGCACCGCCATGATCCGGCGGAGGCCCATCATACGCACAGCGGGCATCGGGCTTAGTGGCACAGGGTGACGAACGCCTAGCGACAGTTTGGAAAAGTATTATACAACTTACAGGCGATTGTTAACCTGTGGATTGCCCGCCCTGACCGAGAGCGTCACCCTGGCCGAGGCTGCCGTGCCCGCCGTTCGCGGTGACGGTGCTTGGGTGCGGGTCTCCCCGCGGTTTTGGCTGCTCGCCGATGCCGCCTGGCGGCTGGGGCCGCGCGCCTGCCTGTTGGCGGGGTGGCATCGGGCCTGGCGGCGCAGCGGGCTCGCCGCGCGGGCGCTGCGGGACGTGGCGCTGCCGGATGGGCCATTCCTGCCGCACCGTCTCTCCGAGGCGGTGGGGCAGGGCGACGCTGCCGCGCTGGCCGCCGCCGCCGAGGTTGCCCTGGCGCCCGGCTGGCATGGCGCCTTCCCCGCCGATGTGCCGTCGCTGGGGCTCGACCTGTTCTCGGCCGGCGACATCCGTCCGGTCTGGGAGGCGAACCGGCTGCTGGCGCTGCCCTTGCTGGCCAAGGCGGCGCGGCTGGCGCCGGGCGGCGGGCATCTGGCGCGGGCCGAGGCGGTGCTGCGCGACTGGGCCGAGGCCAACCCGTCCTATCGTGGCCCGGCCTGGGCCTGTGGGCAGGAAGCCGCCTTGCGGGCGGTGCATCTGTGCTTGGCGCTGGCGTTGCTGGAGGCGGACCGTGCCCCCGCGCCGGCGATGCGGGCGCTGCTGGGCGTCCATGCACGACGGATCGCGGCGACGCGCGCCTATGCCGCCGCGCAGGACAACAACCATGTGATCAGCGAGTTGGCCGGCCTGTTCGTTATCGGCCTGGTGCTGGGCGATGCGGCGCTGGCGCGGCGAGGTGCGCGGGGCTTGGCGCGGGCGGTGACGCGGCTGGTGGCGCCGGATGGCGCCTTCGCGCAGGCCTCGCCGGGCTATCATCGGCTGCTGCTGGACACGCTGGTGGTCGCCGAATGGTTCCGCCGCCGCCATGGCGCGCCGGCGTTCGCCGCCCCCTTCGCCGACCGCGCGGCGGCGGCGACGCGGTGGCTGGATCGCGTGATGGACCCCCGGACGGGCGCACTGCCGCGCTGCGGGCCGGTGGATGATTCAGCCCTGGCGGACCTGTCGCTGCATGGCGCCCTGGACGCGCGCGGCAGTGTCGGCCGCGCGGCGGCATTGTTCCTTCCCGATGTGGGTTTTGACGACGCCGATGCTCCGCCCCGCTTGGCGCCAGGAGGCGTAAGCGAGAGCCCCACCGTCGCGCTCGATGTGGGTCGCGACGACGCGGACGCCCCGCCCTGCCCAAGGCCAACAGGAGGTGTCCAGAGGCCTTTAGGCCTTTGGTGGGGAGGTCCGGAGGGGCGACGCCCCTCTGGTGGTGCCCCGCTCGCCTGGCGCAGCGAAGGCTGGCTCGGCCTCCGCACCCCACGCTTCCAGGCCCTGCTGCGTACCGGCGCCCCCCTGCGCTTCCGCCCGTCCCAGGCCGACCTGCTGCATCTTGACCTCGCCCTCGATGGCGCCCCGCTACTGACCGATGGCGGCACCGGCGCCTACAACCCGCCATCCGGCTTCAGCTGGTGGACCGAGGTGCTGGCCGGGACCGCCGGCCACAACACGGTGCAATTCGACGACGAAGACCAGATGCCGCGCGTCGGCCGCTTCCTCTTCGCGCGCTGGCCGCGCTGCGTGGCGGTGCCCGGTGGCGCGACGATGCGTGATGCGCGGAGCCGGCGGCATGAACGGCGGCTGCACGCCACGACGCACAGCGTGGTCATTGAGGACGAGGTCGCCGGCCCCTTCGCGGGGTTGGTGCTCCGCTGGCGCCTTGCGCCCGGGGCATGGCGCGTGACGGCCGATGGCGCGCAAGGTCCGCGCGCGCGGCTGCGCCTGGCGGCCGATGCACCCTGCCGCATCCGGCTGGCGTCAGGCTGGCACAGCCCGGCCTATGGGCGCGTCGACCCGGCGACGGTGCTGGAACTCGCCGCCGTCGCGCCGGTCTCGCGCTTGACCACCGTGGTCGAGGCCGGCTGATGCCCCTGCCGATGCTCCTGGCCGGGCTGTGGCGGTGGCGCTGGCGGCTGTTCGGCATCATCGCCGCGGTGTGGGTCGGCGGCGTGACGGTGGTGATGGTGATGCCGCGCGCCTTCGTGGCGCAGGCGGTGGTGGCGCCGGCCGAGACCACCTCCTTCGCCGTCTCCTCGCTGCTCTCGCCCTCGCCCTTCGCGCCGGCGGGCCTGCTCGACACCCGGCCGAACGGGAACTTCGCCGTCTATCTCGGGGCGCTGCGCTCGCCCGAAGCCGCGGCGATGCTGGTGCGCGAGACGGCGATCGCCGCCGCGCTGACGCAACGCCGCCGCGCCGGGCCCGGCGGTGCCCTGCGCGAGTTGTTCGGCCTGGACCGCGAGGTCGACGCCGATGACGTGCTCGACTGGCTGACGCGCAACCTGGCGGTGACGCAGTCGCTCGCCTCGGTGACCTGGACGCTGGAGATCGGGCAGCAGGACGCAGGCCTGGCGCTTTCCATGCTGCGCCACCTGCATGCCTTCGCCGAGGCCAAGGTGCGCGCCGACCTCGCCGAACAGGCCGGCCGCCGCGTCGCCGCGCTGGAGCGGCGCATCGCGCGCGAGACCGACATCTTCCTCCGCAACAGCCTGTACGAGTTGCTGGCCCAACAGCAACGCGCCGGGCTGGTGGTGGCGGCCGACGAGGTGGTGGCGGCGCGGCTGGTCTCGGCGCCGATGGTCGAGGCACGGCCCTCCCTGCCCAACCGCCCGCTGCTGGTGGCGCTGCTGTGCGTGACGGTGCCGATGGCGGTGCTGCTGGGGGCGATGGCGCTGCTGCTGATGCGCTACGACCCGACTGCGGCGCTGCTCACCACCGCCGAGCGGGTGCGGCGGGAGCCGGAGCTGGTGGTGGACCGGCCGCGCCGCGCCACCCGGCGGTCGCCGGAGGTGGCCAATGGGGATTGAACGGGGATGGCATTCCCCCGCCCGCGCGAAGATTGGAGGGGCTTTGCCCCTCCAAGCCAACCCGCCAAAGGCCCGAGGCCTTTGGACACCATTGCGGGGCGCAGGGCATGACCGTCAGGGTCGGGACCCGAAGGACCTGCCGTGCCCGCCGTGGCGCGTATTGGTGGGGCCGCCCCTGCTGCCCAACGCCAGGGATCGGGCAAGGCAGGCATGCCGGCAAGACCGAGGATGCCCGACGCCCGGAGCCTGGGAATCCTTGGCGCCGTTATGCCCGCAGCGCGTGTCGTCGCAGCATCCAAACCTTGATGCCTGGCGCTCGGTTCCGGCGGTCCAGGGTGCCGGGCACCCTGTGGGACCCCATCGGCATTGCAGGGCAATGTCGATGGGAGCCCGTGGTGAGGTGAGGTCTGGAGAGGGGCGGCGCCCCTCTCCATTCGCCAGCGCCGCCCCGCCATGACCGCGCTCGCTGGCCTCTTCGCCGCTATCCTGCAATTCGCCGGCACCCTGAAATCCACCCCCCTCGGCACGGCCCTGCCGGTCGACCTGACCGCCGTCGCCGCCCTCGGGTTGCTGGCCGCGCTGGTGCTGGTGGCGGCCGGCTGCGCGTGGCGGGCGGACCCGCTGCTTGGCCTGCCGCTGGCCGCCTGTGGTGCCTTGTGGCTGTGGATGGTGGTCGCCGGCGCCTGGAGCCCCTCGCGCGGCATCCTCGCCGCCAAGCTGCCGGACGCCGTGCTGATGGGTCCGGCGATGCTGGCGGCCGGCATGGCGGTGGCCGCGCGGGACCGCGCCCTGGCGTGGTGCGCCGATGCCACCGTAGTGATCGGCGTCGTCGTCGCCACCGCCATCGTCTGGGGCTTGGCGCATGACAGCATCGTGCTCGGCGGCCTGCCGGGGGCGAGCCCCGACCAGCTCCGCGTGCAGTACCAGATCGCCGGGTTGACCATCGCCTCGGCCGCGGCGGTGGCGGCGATCCGGGCGTCTGAGACCGCGCGCCTGCCGGCCCGGCTCGGCTGGGTGGGGCTGACGGCGCTGCTCTCGGCCGCCTCGCTGATGCCGGGCGGGCGGGCGGCGCTGGCGGCGCTGGCTCTCGCCGTGTCAGTCGCGCCGGCCATTGCCCTGTGGCGCGGTGGTCGGCGCGGCGTCGCACTGCTCTGGCCGCTGGCCGTGGTGTTGGGGGTGGCGGCGGTGCTGACGGCGGTGCTGTCGGACCCGCCGCTCGCCGCCGGGCTGCGCACGCTGGAACGACTGTCGGAAGGTGAAGTGGCGCAATCCTCCGGCCGCCTGCCGCTGTGGCGCGCCGCCGCCGAACAGGGCGGCGCGGCCACGCCCTGGGGGCTGGGCACGGGCGGCTTCACCATCGCCGCCGGGCATGGCGAACGGCGCGGCCTCTACCCCCACAACCATTTGCTGGAGGCCCTGGCCGAGGGCGGCTTGCCGGGCCTGACGCTGTGGCTGTTCGCCTTCGGCGGCGGCGCGCTGGTGGCACTGCGGCTCGGCGCGCGGGCGGCGCCCGGCGATGCGGCGCGGGTGGCGGCGCTGGCCTTGCCGGTGGCGCTCTCGGTCATGGTCTCGACCGACCTCGGCAACCGCATGGCCTGGTTCGCGCTGGGGCTCGCCCTCGGCCTCGGCATCACGGCGACACCGCGACATGTACCGGCGCTTCGGCAAGCGGAGCTTTGACGTTATCGCCGCGGCGCTGCTGCTCGCGGCGCTGGTGCCCGTGATGATTGGGCTGGCGCTGCTTGTGCGGCTGGCGCTCGGTCGGCCGGTGTTGTTCCGCCAGACCCGCGCCGGCCGCGACGGCGTACCCTTCACCCTGCTGAAATTCCGCAGCCTGCGGGACGGCCCCGGCGACGATGCCGCCCGCATGACGCGCACCGGCCGCGCGCTGCGGGCTGTGGCACTCGACGAATTGCCGCAGCTCGTCAATGTCTTGCGCGGCGAGATGAGCCTGGTCGGCCCGCGCCCCCTGCCGCTCGACTACTTGCCGCGCTTTACCGCCCGCCAGGCGCAGCGGCTGACGGTGCGGCCGGGCCTTGCCGGCCTGGCGCAGGCGGCTGGGCGCAATGCGGTGCCATGGGAGGCGCGGCTCGAACTCGATGCGCGTTACGCCGAGGCACCGCCACGCCTGACGCGCGACGTATGGCTGCTGCTGCGCTGCGCGGCGCTCGCCGCCACGGCGCGCGGCGCGACCGCACCGGGCCACGCCACCATGCCGGCGCTGCAAACGAAAAAAACAATATAACCCCTGGTTGATTTACGAATCATTGCATAACGTATCCAGGTGACATATCTCGCGCCGTTTCGCCCCGCCGCCCGGTCCCTCGATGGCCTGACCGCCGAGGCTTCGCCGCGCCGGATTCACCTCTCCCCGCCACATCTGACCGGGCGTGAGGCAGCGGCGGTGCAGGGCGTGCTGGACAGCGGCTGGGTCGCCCCCGCCGGGCCCGCCATCACCGGCTTCGAGGCCGCCGTCACCGCCGCGACCGGCTTTCCGCATGTGCTCGCCACCGCCTCCGGCACGGCGGCGCTGCACCTGGCCTTCCGGGTGCTCGACATCGCGCCGGGCGACGAGGTGTGGGCGCCGGGCTTTACCTTCATCGCCACCATCGCGCCGGCGGTGCAGATGGGCGCGGTGCCGCGCTTCCTCGATGTCGACCCGGCCTCCTGGACGCTGGACCCCGGCCTGCTGCGGCGGGAATTGCATGCGGCCGCGGGGCGCCGGCAACTGCCGCGCGCGGTGGTCGCGGTGGATATCTACGGGCAGAGCGCCGAACTCGATGCCATCCTCGCCGCCTGCGGGCGCTGGGGCGTGCCGGTGATCAGCGACAGCGCCGAGGGTCTCGGCGCCAGCCTGCATGGCCGGCACGCCGGGCGCGGCGCGCTGCTCGCCGCGCTCTCCTTCAACGGCAACAAGATCGTCACGGCGGGCGGCGGCGGCGCGCTGGTCGCCGATGACCCGCTGCTGGTCGCCCGTGCCCGCCACCTCGCCCACCAGGCCAAGGACCCCGCGCCGCATTACCAGCATTCGACGAGTGGGCATTCCTACGGGCTGTCGTCGCTGCTGGCGGCGGTGGGCACGGTGCAACTCGCCGAACTCGGCCGCCGCGTGGCAGGCCGCCGCGCCATTTTCGACCGCTATGCCGCCGCGTTCGCCGACCTGCCGGGCATCGGCTTCATGCCCGAGGCGCCCTGGGGCCTGGCAACGCGCTGGCTGACCGCCATGCTGGTCGACCCCGTCCGCTTCGGCATGGACCGCGAGACGCTGCGCCAGACGCTCGACGCCGCCGGGATCGAGAGCCGGCCGGTCTGGAAGCCGTTGCCCGACCAGCCGGTGTTCCGCGACGCGCCGGGCGCCGGCGGCGCCGTGGCGGCGGCGTTGTTCGCACGCGGCCTGTGTCTGCCTTCCGGCACCGGCATGACCGAGGCGGAACAGGACCGCATCATCGCCACGATCCGGGGGGCGTGCCGGGCATGAGCCTGCGCGTCCTGTACCTGCACCAGCACTATTCCTCGCCATCCGGCAGCACCGCGACGCGAAGCCATGCCTTCGCCCAGGCGCTGGCGACGCGCGGCCACGCGGTGACGATCGCCTGCGGTCGCTATGACGGCGCGACGACCGGCCTGGGCGGCCCATTCCGCCGGGGCTGCCGTGCCGGCCGGGTCGGCGGCGTCGAGATCATGGAATTCGACATCCCCTGCGCCAATGCGATGGGCCTGCGGGCGCGCACGACGGCCTTCCTGCGCTATGCGGCGGCGGCGACGCGGCTGGCGCTGACGCGGCGCTTCGACGTGGTGGTCGCCTCCTCCACGCCGCTGACCGTGGCGGTGCCGGCGCTCGCGGCGCGCGCGCTGCGCGGAACGCCCTTCATCTTCGAGATCCGGGACCCCTGGCCCGAACTGCCCCGCGCCCTGGGCGGCGTACCGGGCCCGGCGCTGGCGGCGATGGAGCACC
Organism: Neoroseomonas lacus; assembly: GCF_014644535.1. Classification (GTDB taxonomy): domain Bacteria; phylum Pseudomonadota; class Alphaproteobacteria; order Acetobacterales; family Acetobacteraceae; genus Neoroseomonas; species Neoroseomonas lacus. The sequence goes on along the minus strand of NZ_BMKW01000013.1, from coordinate 80,985 downwards.
TCGCCAATGCCGCCTGCCGCCGCGCCGCCGCCGTCGTCGCGCTGACCGACGGCATGGCCGAGACCGCCCTGGCCCGCGGCACCGACCCCGCGCGCGTCCATGTCGTGCCGAATGGCTGCGACCTCGGCCTGTTCGGCCCGCATGTCGCCGGCTGGCGGCCGGAACAGGCAGGCCCGACCGAATGCCTCGCCCTCTATGCCGGGGCGCATGGGCGGGCGAACGGGCTAAGCACGTTGCTCGATGCCGCCGCGATGCTGCGCGCGCGGGGCGAGACGCGGCTGCGCCTCCTGCTGGTCGGCGAGGGCGCCGAGAAGCCGGCGCTCATCGCCCGCGCCCAGGCCGAGCGGCTGATCAACGTCACCTTCCTCGATCCCATGCCGCGCCCGGCCCTCGGCGCGCTGCATGCCGGCTGCCAGGTCGCGCTGCACCTGTTGGCCGATGTACCAGCCTTCGCCGAATGGACCGCACCCAACAAGCTGATGGACGGCCTCGCCGCCGGCCGGCCGGTGGTGACCAACCAGCCGGGCCGCGCCGCGCGGCTGGTGCAGGACGGGCCTTCGGGCATCGCCGTGCCGCCGGGCGATGCACCGGCGCTGGCCGATGCTCTGCAGTGCCTCGCCGGCAACCCGGCACAGCGAACGGCGATGGGCATCGCCGGGCGGCGCCAGGCTGTGACGCGCTGGGACCGCCGCCTGCTCGCCGAACAATTCTGCGCCGTCGTGGAAGCCGCGGCATCGCGACCATCCAGCCGGCCCAGCCCCGCGGGCGGTGGAGCGGATCCCATTCGGATTGAATCATCCGGATGGGCGAAGATGCTCGCCCGGACCACACCGGAGGGGTTCAACGCTCAGGGGAACCGCTCGCGCGCGCCTTCCGATCCCTCGGATTCGGCCGTGGCCCGCGCAGCCACCCACCCGCCCAGCGAGGATACGGCCGTCAGACGGCCGGGTAGGGTGCGCGCCGGTGCCGCCTGATCGGAAGCCGCTCCGAGGGAGCCGACCTGCCATGAGTCTGCCGGAAATCCACCTTGTCGCCGCGGCGCGGCCGAACCTGCCTAAGCTCGCCGCACTGTGGCATGCGCTCGCCGAGGCTAGGCCGATCTGCACCCCCGTCCTGCTGCACACCGGCCAGCACCACGACGCGGCGATGTTCGGCGACCTGCTGGAGGATCTCGGCCTGCCGGCGCCGGAGATCGCGCTCGGCATCGCGGGCGGCAGCCATGCCGAGTTGACCGGGCGGACGATGATCGCCGCTGAGGCCGCCTGGCAGCGGCGCCGCCCTGCCCTGGTGGTGGTCGCCGGGGATGTCGATGGCGCGCTGGCGGCCGGCCTCGCCGCGCGCAAGCTCGGCATCCGCGTCGCGCATCTGGAGGCCGGGCTGCGCTGCGACGACCGCGACATGCCCGAGGAGATCAACCGTCGCGCCCTCGATGCCATCAGTGACCTGCTCTGGGCGCCGGACCGCGAGGCGGCGATGCGCCTGGTGGCCGACGGCTTCGGCGCCCATCGCGTGCGCGCCGTCGGCAATGCCATGGTCGATACCGTGCTGCGCCACCTGCCGCAGGCGCGGGAACGCGCCCTACCGCAGGCCCTGGTGCCGGGCGGCTACGGCGTCGTCACGCTGCACCGGCCGGCCAATGTGGATGAGCGGCGCGCCCTATCGTCCCTGTTGAACGGACTGGCCGCAGCGGCACGGCACATGCCCTTCGCCTGGCCGATACATCCGCGCACCGCGGCGCGGATGCGCGACTTCGCCTGCACCCCGCCCGAGGGTGTCATCATGCTGCCGCCGCTGCGCTACCTCGATTTCCTCTCGCTGATGGCGCAAGCCCGACTGGTCGCCACCGACAGCGGCGGCGTGCAGGAGGAAGCCTCGGCGATTGGCCTGCCCTGCCTGACGCTGCGCCCCTCCACCGAGCGGCCGGCCACCATCGCGGCCGGCGGCAACCGGCTGGTGACGCCTGAGACCCTGTCGCGCGCCGTGCTTGACCCGCCCGGCCGGGCGCGGCCGATCCCGCTGTGGGACGGCGAGGCGGGCACGCGGATGCGCCAGCATCTGGCCGAGGTGCTGGCGGCGTGACAGATCCGGTCGAGACGCGCCGCACCGGCCCATGGTCCTGGCATGACTGGCCGGGTGAGCGGCGGGCCGCATGGCCGGATGGCGGATGCTTGAACGGGCACTGACCGCGAGGCCACGCCTCGCGCCGGATGGCGCCGGGCGGCTTTGCCCCGACGACGCGAGTCTGGCGGCACCGCGCCCGGTGTTGCTGCTCTCGGCGGCGCATCCGCCGGGCGACACGCGGGTGGTCCGCAAGGAGGGCGCGGCGCTGGCCGCCGCCGGTTGGCGCGTCGTGCATCTGTGCCCCGGCGAGGCCCGCACGCTCATCGACGGGGTCGAGATCCTGCCGCACCGTCACCGTCGCCTGCGAGGCCTGTGGGCGCTGGCGCGCGACGCGGCGGCGCTGCGCCCCGCGGCGATCCACGCCTCCGAGCCCGATGCCTGGCTGGCGGCGCTGATCGCCGCCCGTCGCTGCGGCGCGCACGCCGTGCTGGACGTGCATGAACACTACCCCTCGCGGCTCGATGCGCGGCTGCCGGCGATGCTGCGGCCGCCGGTACGCGCCGCGATCGCCGCCGCCTGCCATGTGATGGGTCGGCTGGCCGATGCGGTGGTGGTGGCGAAGGACGGGCTCGACGGTCCCTTTGGCGGTACCCGGGTCGTCGCCGTGCGCAACTACGCTCCGGCGCCGGTCGCCCCGCCGCGCGCGCATGGGCCGGGGCCGCTGCTGCTCGGGCATCTCGGGGCCGTCACGCGGGCGCGGGGCTGGCCGTGCATGCTCGATGTGCTGGCGCGCGCCGACCCGGCGACGCGGTTGCTGCTGATCGGCCGCTTCACCGATGGCAGCGAGGCCGAGTTCCATGCCCGCGCCGCGGTGCTGGGCTTGGCCCACCGGGTCGAGGTGACTGGCTGGCTGCCGCAGGCCGAGGCGTTGCGCCGGCTGCGGGGATGTGATGTCGCGCTGGTGCTGTTCCAGCGGGGCGAGGAAAACCATCGCCTGGCGCTGCCGCACAAGCTGTTCGACGCGATGGCGGCCGGGCTGCCGGTGATCGCGCCGGATTTCGCCGAGGAGGTCGCCGCGGTGGTGCGCGCGGCCGGCTGCGGGCTGCTGGTGGACAGCGGCGATGCGGCAGCCGTCGCCGAGGCCGTGGCGACGCTGGCCGACCCGGCCCGGCGCCGCGCGCTGGGCGAGGCGGGCTGGCGCGCCGCGCGGGCCGATTATGCCTGGGAGAGCGAGGCGGCCCGGCTGGTGGCGCTGTACCACTCGCTGCGGATCGGCACCGGCGGTGGTTGAAGGGCTTCCGTCGTGGCGGATGCGGCGCCGGCTGGCACCCTCATGCGGCCACCCGTCCCGGATACGGTCGCCGTGACAGGCGTTGCGGGCCGGTGCCGCCCGATCGTCGACGGCCCGGATCGGGGTCGCGAGGGGCGGCGGCCCCACGTCCATCCCGTGCCGGCCGGCGCATGGTCGGCTCGCGCGGCCATCGCGCCCCAGCCCTGTGCGCAGGACGTCTTGCGACCGGGGCCCCGCGCAGCCATTTTGGGTGCGCCGCAACCACGAGCACCGGGGGCTCTCTGCCCGTGACCTACGTCGTCACCGAGAACTGCATCAAGTGTAAGTACATGGACTGCGTCGAAGTCTGTCCGGTGGACTGCTTCTACGTCGGCGAGAACATGCTGGTCATCCATCCGGATGAATGCATCGACTGCGGCGTGTGCGAGCCGGAATGCCCGGCCGAAGCCATCGTTCCCGACAGCGACGACAAGGGGACCGCCTGGCTTGAACTGAACCGCACCTATGCGACGCAATGGCCCAACATCACCCGCAAGGGTGAGGCGCCGGCCGATGCGGATGAGTGGAAGGACAAGCCGGGCAAGAAGGAATTGTTCAGCCCCAACCCGGGCTGAACGAGGCGTCCGCACGGAGGCGGGGGCCGCCCCGCCGGCACAGCCGCGCCCGCGGGGTGACGGGGGGCGTTTTTTCTGCTATGGTTTCAAATGGATGGCCGTGCTGCGCCATACGGCGTGTCGCGGTCATGGCATTTTCGGCTCGGGCCTGACCGGTCCGGGCTCGGCCGCAACGCCGGCGGGCGTTGCGGGAGCAGGAGCGACTCCGCGATGAAGGCAACGGCTCGCCCGACGGCGCCGACCAAGTCCCGCACCACTGCCAAGGCGGCAACCGCCACCAAGCCGAAAGCCAAGATACCGACGCCGCCCACCAAGACCAAGGCCGCCGCCAAGGCGGTGAAAGTGCCCACCAAGACCGCGGCGAAGCCCGCGGCCAACACCAAGGCCACCCCGATACCAATGCAAAAGACCAAGGCGCCCACCAAGGCAGCCCCAGCGGCAAAGACGGCCGCCCCGCAGCCCGTGGCGGCGGAACCGAAGCCCGTGGCGCCGCGCGCTCCGGCCCCGCCGGCGGTCACCACGCCGGTCGCGCCGCTGGCGCCGTCGCGCACGCCGATCCCGCCGCCGCCCTCGCGCGCGATCGTCTCCCCGCCGCCGCCGCACCGCCCGCCGCAGCGGCCTTCCGCCTCGCCGGCGATGGTCGCCGCCGCGGCCAAGGCGCCGCCGCGCCAGAAGGAGGACTTCAAGGCCGGCGACCACGTGGTCTACCCGACCCATGGCGTCGGCCAGGTCCAGGGCATCGAGACGGTGGAAGCCGCCGGCTATTCCCTGCAGGTCATCGTCGTGACCTTCGAGGAAAACCGGATGACGCTGCGCGTCCCGGTCAACAAGGCGGCCTCCTCCGGCCTGCGCAAGCTGGCCGCCGGGGCGGCGATGCAGGTGGCGCTCGACACGCTGAAGGGCCGCGCGCGCATCAAGCGCACCATGTGGTCCCGCCGCGCCCAGGAATATGAGGCGAAGATCAACTCCGGCGACCCGCTGCAGATCGCCGAGGTCGTGCGCGACCTGCACCGCAATGCCGGCCAGCCGGACCAGTCCTTCTCGGAACGGCAGATCTACGAACAGGCGCTCGACCGCCTGGCGGCCGAGGTCGCGGCGATCGACGCCACCGACAAGCAGGGCGCGATCGACAAGATCCTGATCTACCTCGGCAAGGCGGATAAGGGTGACAAGGGCGGCAAGGCCGACGCCGCCGACAAGGAAGCGGACGACGTCGAGGACTGAATCGGCCCACAGGGTCGGACACGAAAAAGGCCCCGGGGATCGCTCCCCGGGGCCTTTCCTTTGGCCGGCCTGTCGGGCCGGGCCGGATCAGTTCTGGCGCTGGCCCATGAAGGACAACAGCAGCTGGAACAGGTTCACGAAGTTCAGGTACAGCGCCAGCGCGTCGAGCACGCTGCGCTTGCCGGCTTCCTCGGTGCCTTCCGCATAGGCGTAGGACAGGTAGTCCGCCTTGATGCGCTGCGTGTCATAGGCCGTCAGGCCGACGAACACGACCACGCCGATGACGCTGATGGCGAAGGCCAGCGCGCTCGAGGCGAGGAAGATATTGACCACGCCCGCGATGATGATGCCGATCAGGCCCATCATCATGAAGCTGCCCATCTTCGTCAGGTCAGCCTTCGTGGTGTAGCCATACAGGCTGATGCCCGCGAACATCGCCGAGGTGATGAAGAAGGTGCTGGCGATCGACTGCCCGGTGTAGCGCAGGAAGATGTTCGACAGGCTCGCGCCCATCGCTGCGGCGAAGGCCCAGAACAGTAGCTGCGCCGTGCTCTTGCTCATGCGGTTGATGCCGAAGGAGAGCACCAGCACGAAGGCGAGCGGCGAGAGCATCGCGGCCCAGCCGAGCAGCGTGGGGCTGACCACGCGCATGCCGTTCGCCGCGTAGCCGACCGACCAGAACAGGTTCATCAGCGCCGGGGTCGAGGCGACGACATAGGCAACGATGCCCGTCAGCAGCAGCCCCGACGCCATCCAGTTGTAGACCCGGAGCATGTAGGACCGCAGGCCGGCATCGACGGCGGCGGCGTCGGCGGTCGCGCTGCGACCCCAGCCGGGCGCACCCGTCGTGTATCGAGTGTCGGGACCTAAGGCCATGGTGTGGAAAACTCCTCCGAAGGGGATGATTCCCCGCTATGCAGAATATGGACACTTTTTCATCTGGATCAACGGGAGACCGTGGGCCCCGTCGGTCACCGATGATTGGCGCCGGCATTGAGATGGGATGCGGCTTGCCCGGCTGCATCCCCCGCCATGCCTCCCTTACAGGATCGCATGGCGGCGGTAGTCATTCGGTAAAGACCGGGACCGTTGCCGAGCGGCGACGGTCCCGGCCCGTCACTCAGCCCTCGGCCGGCTCGACCGAGAGGGCGACCGCCTCGGAGATCGCAACATTCACGCGTTGACCCGGGCGGATCGTGCGGATGAAGGCCTGCATCTCGGGCGAGCGGACCGGCAGAGTCCGGCGCACGCCGCGCGAGGAGGTGAAGGTCACCGTGTTCGCCGTGGTGTCGACCGCGTTGATGGTCACGGTGTCACGCACGGTGGTCACGACGGCGCCAGCCGGACGCTCGCCAGGGGCGGCGCGGGCGGCGCCGACATCCACCTCCGCCGGCAGGTTGGTGCCGCGCGGGGTCAGCTGCACCGCCACCGCTTCCTCGAAGCGCAGGCGGACACGGTTGCCACGGCGGATCTGCGCGAAGTTCTGAACCTCGGGGCCGGCGACGACAGTGACCGTCTCGTTGCTCGGGGTGCGGATCGCGATCTGCCGGGTGCGCGGGTTCACGCTGCGGACGACGCCGACAGCTTCCTTGGCGGTGGAGACGACGACCGGCGCCGGCGGCGTCACGGGCTGCGGCGGCGTGGTGGCGCAGGCGCCGAGCAGCGGCAGCAGAACGAACGCGGCCAGCTTCAGGCGCGAGCGGGTGGTGTACGACATGGCAGATCCTCGATGGAAATTCGGGGCCGGTTGAATTCGACCGGGGCGACCTTACAGGAAGGATTGCGCGCGTGGTAGGGATCGCCACCGGTCCATTCCGGCAATTTTGCGCGGTTTTCAGCCGATTCCGCCGGACCCTCCCTACCTACTCATTACGCAGCAGTGGTGCCGGCCGCACCCGCAGCGCCAGCGCCGTCCCGACATAGCCGAAGGCCAGCGTCAGCGCCGTGCAGGCGAGCACCGTCACGGCCAGCGTCCAGGGCAGGAATACCCAATCCGCCCCCATGACGAAGCGCACCACGCCCCAGGCCGCCGCGGTGCCAATGCCGGCCGCGATGACCCCGGCGGTCGCCCCCAGCAGCCCGAATTCGACCAGGAAGGCCCGGCGGATCTGCGCGCGCGTGGCACCGACGACCTTCAGCACCACCGCGTCGCGCACCCGCCGCCGCTGCCCGGCCGCCACCGCCCCGGCCAGCACCAGCGCCCCGGCGGCCAGCGTCAGGGAGGCGGTGGCGGTCAGCGCCGTGCCGATCTTCCCGAGCAACTCGGCCACCTGTTCCAGAGCATCGCGTACCCGGATGCCGGAGACATTGGGGAAGGCCTCGCTGATCGCGCGCAGCACCGCGCCTTCCTCCGCCGTGCCCGATCGCACCGTGGCGATGTGCGTGTGCGGCGCGGCCGACAGCAGCCCCGGCGAGGCGACCAGCACGAAGTTCAGCCCCAGCCCGCGCCATTCGATGTCGCGCAGATTGGCGATGCGCAGCGGAATGTCGCGGCCGAGCACGTTCACCGTGATGGTGTCACCGATCCCCACCCCCCAGCCGCGCGCCAGGGTCTGGTCGAAGGAGACCAGCGGCGGCCCGCTGTAGTCGGCCGGCCACCATGCGCCCCGGACGATCCGCGTGCCCTCCGGCGGCCTCGCCGCATAGGTCAGGCCACGATCCCCGCGCAGCGCCCAGGCGGTCTCCGGCGTGGTCTGCACCTGTTCGACCGGCACACCGTTCAGCGCGACGATCCGTGCGCGCATCGAGGGCACATGCTGGACCTCGCTGACGCTGGGCTGGGCGGCGGCGACGCGGTCGAACGCCGCCACCTGGTCGGACTGGATGTCGATGAAATAGAAATTCGGCGCCGCCGCCGGCAATTGGTCTCCGATCTGGCGGCGTAGATTGCCCTCGATCAGCGCCACCGCGGCGAGCGTGGTCAGCCCGATGCCGAGCGAGACGAGAATGAGCGGCGTCGGCGCCCCCGGCCGGTGCAGATTGGCCAGCCCCAGCCGCAGCGACGGCCGGCGCACCGTGCGGAAGCGCCGGGCGGCCGCCATCAGCGCCACGGCGCCGAGGCGGAAGACCACCAGCGTCGCCACCGCGCCGCCAACGAAATACGCGGCGAAGGCCCGGTTCTCGGCCGTGCCGATGATCAGCACCGCCAGCGCCAGCCCGGCGGCCACCGTGCCCGCCACCAGGGTGAGGCGCGGCCGCACCCCGGCCGGCTGCAGCGTGTCGCGGAACAGCGCCGCGCCGGGGATCTCCATCGCGCGCCCGAGCGGCCACAGCGCAAAGGCCAGCGCCGTCAGCAGCCCATAGAGCGAGGCCAGCCCCAGCACCGCCGGATAGAAGCCGAGCCGCGGCGGCACCGGCAGGGAATCGGCCAGGACCGTCGCCGCCACGGTGGTCAGCCCGAAGCCCGCCACCAGCCCGATGGCGATGCCGAGGACCGCCAGGGCGAGCACCTGCATCAGGTAGGTCACGAAAATCACCCGCGCCGAGGCACCGAGGCAGCGCAAGGTTGCGATGGTGCGCGCCCGCTGGTCGAGCCAGGCGCGTACTCCCGTCGCCACGCCGATGCCGCCCACCAGCAGGGCCGTCAGGCTGGCCAGCGTTAAAAAGAAGGCGGCGCGATCAACGAAGCGGTTGACCGAGGGCGCGGCCGCGTCGGCCGTGCGGATGCGCCAGCCATTCTGCGGGAAGGCGGCGCGCAGCGCCTCGGCGAAGGCGCGGCGGTCTGCCCCTTCCGGCAGGGCGAGGCGGTATTCGAAGGAGACCAGGCTGCCCGGCTGCAACAGCCCCGTCGTCGCCAGGTCCGCCATGCCGATCATCACGCGCGGCCCGAAGATCGCCGGGCGGGCGACCTTGTCGGGTTCCGTCGCGATGGTGCCGCGCAGGGTCAGGCGCGCCTCGCCGATGCGGATGACAGCCCCCGGCGCCAGGCCGAGCCGGTCGAGCACGACGCGTTCCACCGCCGCCTCGCCGGGCGCCAGTTGGCCCGGCGGGTCGAGCACCAACTCGCCGAACAACGGATAGGCGTCGTCCACCGCCTTGAGTTCGACGAGGGTGCGCTCACCGTCAGGGGCGACGGCCATCGCCCGCATGGTGGTGACGCGCGACAGCCGCGCCCGTTGCGTGGTGACCCAGTCGATCGCTTCCTGCGGCAGCGGTCCCTGCTGGGAGGCGATCTCGACCTCACCACCCAGGATGCGGGCCCCATCGGCGGCGATGCCGGCCTCGACACCCGCTCGCAGCGTACCGACGGCGGTGATGGCGGCGACGCCAAGCGCCAGGCAGGCGAGCACGATGCGCAGGCCCTTCACGCCACCGCGCAAGTCGCGGCGCGCGAAGCGGAGGGCGAGGGAGAGGGTGTTCATGACGCGGGAAGGCCCCGGAAGGTCGCCGGTGAGGGGCGCCACCCCATAGGCGCGATCCTTACGGTGGTCGTGGCCTCGGAGAGCGGCGCTGCCCCTCTCCGAACCTCACCCCGCCAAAGGCCTAAGGGCCTCTGGACACCTTGACCTTGGAGCGAGGTCCAGCGGTGTTGTCGACGTTGAGACGCCGCGCCGGACACCGGGCGCGGCGCCTGTCCCGCTTGCGGGAAGGCCCCCGCTCGCCCAACGCCCGGTATCGGTGTCCAAAGTCCACGGGCCTTTGGTGGGGAGAGGTCCGGAGAGGGGCAAAGGCCCTTTCCGGTCACCATTGCCGCCCAGGCGTGCATCACCGCACCCCGTCCGACACGATCCGCCCATCCTCGATCCTGACCTGCCGTTCGCAGCGTTCGGCGAGCAGCGTGTCGTGCGTGATCAGCAGCAGCGTGGTGCCGAACCGCTCGCGCAGCCCGAACAGCAGGTCCATCACCTGCCCGCCGGTGGCGCGGTCGAGGTTGCCGGTCGGCTCATCCGCCAGCAGCAGCTTCGGCTCGGCGACGAAGGCGCGCGCCAAGGCAACGCGCTGCTGCTCGCCGCCGGAAAGCTGGCCGGGGTAATGCGTCATCCGATGCCCAAGGCCGACCGAGCGCAGCGCGACCTCAGCCCGGTCAAAGGCGTCCGCTCGGCCGGCGAATTCGAGCGGCACGGCGACATTCTCGATCGCCGTCATGGTCGGCACCAGGTGGAAGGCCTGGAAGACGATGCCCACCGTCTCGCGCCGGAACACCGCCAGCGCGTCCTCATCCATGCGCGTCAGGTCGTGGCCGGCGACCGACAGCGTGCCGCCGGTCGGCCGGTCGAGCCCGGCCAGCAGCATCAGCAGCGAGGTCTTTCCCGACCCTGACGGGCCGACGATGCCCACCGCCTCCCCGCCGCCCACGGCGAGGTCGATGCCGTGCAGGATATTGATCTCGCCGGAGGGGGCCCTCACCTTGAAGTGCAGGTCGGTGGCGAGAATCAGCGACGCGCCGGCCTGGCGCCCCGGGGCGTTCGGGGTGGTGTTGAGAAGGGCATCCATGTCGTTCAGATTTCCGCGGCTTTCGAACCGATATGGGCGCCGGTCGGTCATCCGCAAACTTTCGGCCTGTTTCGGAGTGTTGCCGCTGCTGGCCGCCATGCCGGCCCGCGCTGCCGAGTCCCGGTTGTTGATGCTGGGCGATTCGATCACCGCGGCCTATGGGCTGGCGCGCGGGCAGGGGCTGCCGGCACAGCTCGAGGCCGCGCTGCGCGCCAAGGGGCACACGGTGCGTGTGATCGACGCGGGCGTGTCGGGCGACACCACGGCGGGCGGCCGCGCGCGGCTCGACTGGGCGCTCGCGGAGGCGCCCCAGGCGGTGATCGTCGCCCTCGGCGGCAATGACGGGCTGCGCGGCATCGAACCGCGCGCGACCGAGGCGAACCTCGCCGCCATCCTCGATGCGCTGGCCGCGCGCGGCCTGCCGGTGATGCTGGCGGGCATGTTGGCGCCGCCCAATCTCGGCGCCGATTACGGGCGGGAATTCGCCGGCACCTTCACGCGATTGTCGGAGGCACGTCCCGATGTCGTGTTCTATCCCTTCCTTCTGGAGGGCGTGGCGGGCAACCCGGCGTTGAACCAGCCGGACCGCATTCATCCGAATGAGGCTGGCGTCGCGGAACTGGTCCGTCGCATGCTTCCATCAGTCGAGTCGTTGCTGGGGCGGGTGCCCGCGGGCTGACCCGTTCCCCGGCCAGAATGGGGGCGAGAGATGCTGCGCCTGTTCGTTGCCCTGGGTCTGCCCGCCGAGTGCCGCGCCGACCTCTCCGCCTTGGCCGGCGGCATTCCCGGAGCGAAATGGATTCCGCCCGACAATTACCACCTGACGCTCCGCTTCATCGGCGCCATCGAGAACTGGCGCGCGCAGGAGGTCGATGACGCGCTCGCCGCCATCCGTGGCACGGCGTTCGAATTGTCGCTGCGCGGCGTCGGCACCTTCGAGAAGGCGGGGCGCATCCATTCGTTGTGGGTGGGCGCGGAACGCAACGATGCGCTGACGCATCTGCAGAACAAGGTGGAGACGGCATTGCAGCGCATCGGCCTCGCCCCCGAACGCAAGCGGTTCTCCCCGCATGTGTCGATCGCGCGGACCGACCGGGCGCCGCCCGAGAAGGTCATCGCCTATGTCCAGGCGCATAACCTGTTCCGCGCGGCACCGTTGCAGGTGGAGTACTTCACGCTGTTCTCCTCGCGGCTGGGCAAGGAGGCATCGGTCTATACGCCGGAGGTCGAATACGACCTGATGGCGCGCAAGGCGGCGTGAAGAGGGGCGGCCCGCGCGCCGCTTCACGCTAAGTCCTGGTTTGCCTCAAGCGCCGGCACCGGCATCCGCCGGCTTGGCTGGCGCGCCTCGCCCAGGCGCATGGGCGGCAATTGACGGCCTGGGCGCGGTCGCGCTGTGCGCTCGCGGCCCGATGCCGGTGCATCCGGCCAAGGAACGGGTTGGCGGGTCGCGCGCTTGCCCGCCGCGCCCGACCGCGTTACGCCTTGAGCGTGATCAACGTCTTTCGCCCCGTCGCGCGCCTGATCGCGCTCGTCCTGCTTCTGCAGGTCGTGTTGGCGCCGGCGCATTGCCTGGCGATGGTCACCACCCCCGCCGGCTTTGACACGGTGGTCTGCTCGCCCGACGGGGTGCGCACGCTGCATCTCGGGCCGGATGGCAAGGCGGTGCCGGCCCCCGAAACCTCGGGCGGCTTCTGCCCGGCCTGCCACGCCCTGCCACAAGCCTTCCTGCCGGTGGCGCCTGTCCTGGCCACCCCGGCCTGGGTCACCGTCGCCTTCAACTGGCACATCGCGCCGTCGCACGGGTTGAAGCAGGCCGCGCGCGCCCCGCCCTTCGCACCCAGGGCCCCACCCACCTTCGCCTGACGACACCCGCCCGCCGCGCCGCCGCGCGCGCGGATCTTTTTGTTCGTCCCGACGAAGGTCCTTTCCATGTCCAGGCTTCCCGCCGCCGCGCGTGCCCCCGCACGCGCCGCGCGTCGCGTCCCGCATCGCCGCGATGACGCCGCCACCATCCGCATTGCCCCGCCCCGGCCGCACAGCGTGTTCACCACGCCCGCCGCCCGGTGAACCGTCTCAAGGATACAGCCATGACCATCATCACCCGTCGCAGCCTCCTCGGCGCCACCCTCGCCATCATCGCCCTGCCTGTCGCGGCGCATGACTACACCGCCGGCGACATCACCATCGGCCATCCCTGGACGCGCGCCGCGGGCGCCCGTGGCACCGGCGCGGGCTTCCTGAAGCTGACCAACACCGGCACCCAGCCGGACCGGCTGCTCTCCGCCACATCGCCGGTCGCGCCCGTGGTCGAACTGCACAGCATGGTCCGCGACGGCGACGTGATGCGCATGCGCCCGGTGCAGGACATCACCATCGCACCCGGCCAGACGGTCGAACTGCGCCCGGGCGGATTCCACATCATGATGATCGGGCTGACCGCCGCGATGGATCAGGGCAGCCGCGTGCCATTGATCCTGCGCTTCGAACGCGCCGGCGAGGTCCGGGTGGAACTCGCCGTCGAGTCAGCCGGCGCGCGCGGCCCCGCTGCCCCCCACCATCACTGACGGGCGGCGCCGTTGTGACCCGACCCATCCTCGGCCGGCGGGCGCTGCTCGCCGCCGCGGCGCTGCTGCCGGCCGCCCCGGCGCTCGCCCAGACCCGCACCATCACCGATGCGCTGGGGCGCGAGGTGGTGGTCAAGCAGCGCCCGGAACGCGTGGTGACCTGCTTCAACTACGAGGAGTTCACCGCCATCGCCGGCCTCAATGGCTGGCAGCGCGTGGTCGGCATGAACCGCGTGGTGTGGGAGGGCTGGCGCCCGGCTATCTTCTCCCGCTATCGCGCGTTGATCCCGGCACTGGCGACGCTGCCCGATGTCGGCAACACCGACGAAGGCACCTTCGCCGCCGAGAAGGTGATCGGCCTGCGCCCCGACCTGGTGATGATGCCGGCCTGGACCTGGGCGGCGGCCGAGACGGCGCGCAACCAGATCGCCGCCGCCGGCATTCCCATCCTCGTCTTCGACTACAACGCGCAGACGCTGGAACGGCATCTGTCCTCGACGCGGGCGATCGGCGCCGCCATGGGCGAGACGGATCGCGCCGAACAACTCGCGCAACGCTACCAGCGCAACATCGAGGACATCCTCAACCGCTCGGCGCAGGCCGGCGGGCCGAAGCCGCGCGCCTACATCGAACTCGGCCAGGGCGGCGCCGCGGTGATCGGCAACAGCTATCCGCCGGTGACCATGTGGGGGCGCATCTTCGAGATGCTCGGCGCACAGAACATCGCCGCCGGCCGCATCCCCGGCAATTACGGGCCGATCCCGGCCGAGGCGGTGCTCGCCTCCGACCCGCAATTCGTCTTCATCGGCGCCTCGTCCTGGACCGGCCGGCCGAACGCCGTGCGCACCGGCTACGACGTGCCGCCGGAAGTGACGCGCGCCAGCCTCGGCCCGTACGCGCAACGCCCGGGCTGGGCCGGGCTCAGCGCCATCCGAGCCGGCGAACTGCACGCGATGGAACACGGCCTGTGCCGCACCCTGTTCGACGATACGGCGGCGCTCTATATGGCCCGCCGCTTCCACCCCGGCGCCTTCGCCGATGACGACCCGGTGGCGGTGCTGGCCGACTACCACGCGCGCTTCCTGCCGGTACCCTTCTCCGGCACCTGGATGCTGCCGTGGCGGACATAGACGCGACCTCGCCGGAAGCGATCTGGCATCGCCTCTCGGCACGGCGAGGCGCTGCGATCGCCACTGGCCTAGCCGTCCTGCTGGTCTGCGTCACGCTCGATACCGCGACGGGGCCGGCGATGCTCGCGCCTTCCGTTGTCGCGAGCGCGGTCATGCGCCTGGCGGAGGACCCGATGGTGGACGCCATCGTCTGGTCCATCCGCCTGCCGGTGGCGCTGATGGCGGTGGCCGTCGGCGCCGCGCTCGGCGCCACAGGCGCGGTGATGCAGACGGTGCTGAACAATCCGCTGGCCTCCTCCTACACCGTCGGCATCTCGGCGGGCGCGGGGTTCGGGGCGGCGCTGGTGATCGTGCTCGGCGCCGCGCTGCCGGTGCCCGAGGCCTTCGCCGTGCCGGTCTCGGCCTTCCTCTTCGCGGCACTCGCCTGTTCCTGCGTCTGGCTGCTCGGCGGGCCGCGCGGTGCGACGGCGGAGACGCTGGTGCTGGCCGGCATCGCGTTGATGTTCCTGTTCCAGGCGATGCTCGCGGCACTGCAATTCATCGCCTCGCCCGAGGCGCTGCAACAGGTGGTGTTCTGGCTGTTCGGCAGCCTGCAGCGCGCGACCTGGACCAAGCTCGCCGTGGTGGCCGGCATCCTGTTGGCGATGGCGCCGATGATCATGCGCGACGCCTGGTCGCTCACCGCGCTGCGGCTCGGCGAGGATCGCGCGGCCGCCCTCGGCATCGGGCTGCTCGGGCTGCGGCTGCGCGCGCTGGTGTTCGTGGCGCTGGCCACCGGCGCAGCGGTCGCCTTCGTCGGCACCATCGGTTTCGTCGGGCTGGTCGCGCCACATCTCGCCCGCATGCTGCTCGGCGAGGACCAGCGCTGGCTGCTGCCGGGCTCGGCGCTGGCCGGGGCGCTGCTGCTCTCGGCCGCCTCGGTGGCGAGCAAGACCATCATGCCCGGCGCGCTCATCCCGATCGGCATCGTCACCGCGCTGGTGGGCGTGCCGTTCTTCGCCTGGCTCGTGCTCAGCACGCGGCGGGTACTGTCGTGATGCGGCTCTCGTTGCGGGACCTGACCGTCCACTATGGCAAGCGGGTCGCCCTCGAAGGCGTGAAGTTCGATGCGCGCGGCGGCGAGGTCGTGGCGCTGATCGGGCCGAATGGCTCGGGCAAATCCACCCTGCTGCGCGCCATCGCCGGGCTGCAACGCCATGCCGGCGGCGTCGTCGTGCTGGAGGGCGCAACACGCGAGGCGATCGGCTTCATGCCGCAGGACACCGGCGCGCGCGCCGCGCTGACGGTGCTGGAGACGGTGTTGCTCGGCCGTCGCCGCGCGCTGGGCTGGCGCGTGCCCGGCGCCGAGTTGGCGCGCGCCGCCGAGGTGCTGCGCCAGCTTGGCATCGCCACCCTCGCCGGGCGCCTGCTCGGCGAACTCAGCGGCGGGCAGCGGCAACTGGTGTTCCTCGCGCAACTGCTCGCCGCCGAACCGCGCGTGCTGCTGCTGGACGAACCGACCAGCGCGCTCGACATCCGCCACACGCTGTCGCTGCTCGCTTTGGTGCGGGAACTGACGCGCGGGCGCGGCCTGGTGACCATCATCGCCATCCACGACCTCAACGCCGCGGCGCGCTTCGCCGACCGCGTCGCGCTGCTGTGCGAGGGCCGGCTTCTGGCCGAGGGCCGGCCGGATGGCGTGCTGACCGAAGCCACCATCGCCCGGGCCTATGGCGTGCATGCGCATGTCCATGCGGCGCCTGACGGGCACATCGCCATTTCCCCCAGCCACGCCCTGGGCGCGGCCTGACGCATCGGCCCTGCGCGCCAGGCCGTTCGCCCGCAGGCGTCAGTCGAAGGGCTGGCTCGACACGTCGACTCGCGCTTCCGACCGCCACAGCGAGAAGGCGAACCCCACCACCAGGGACCCGTTCCATTGGCTGCGGTACAGCGGGCTGTCGGCATTGGTGGCACCGGAGAAATTCTCGACCCGGCCGCCGGCGACGACCGACAGCCGCTCGGTGATGGGCAGCCGGTAGGAGACCGTCAGCCGCGCGCCGACATAGCCGGCCTGCGCGTGGTAGTCTGGGCGCCACGGCGTCGCGTATTCGGGGTCCACGCCGTAGAAATAGTCGCTGTACTGGTTGGTCCCGAACAGCACCCCGGCCGAGACGCGCAACCGCGCATAGGGCGCCAGGACATTCAGTCGCTCATAGGCGATGTCGGGCGCGAAGGTGAAGCCGCGGAAGGAGATCGACGACCAGTCGGTCGAGAACACCGCGCGCACTGGCGTGTCGACCACCAGCCGCGCCGGCGATGCTTCATTCTCCCCGCGCCATACCGTGAAGCGCAGATTGGGCCCGATCTCGCCCAGCCAGTCGAGGTCCGGCATGCCCTGCCGCACCGTCACATCCGAGGAGGCGGCGTGGAAGCCGCCCGAGGCGCTGACCGACAATTCGATGTCGTCGGCCAGGCTGGCCCGCGCGCGCAGGCCTGAATCATCGGAGCGCAGCACGTTGCCGCGATAGATCATGTAGGGAACGACCAGCCCGCGCGTCTGGTTCTGGCTGGAAGCCGGATAGGCCGGCACCGTGCCGCCACCGCCGGCGACGCCGACCTCGAAGACCGGCAATTGCTGCGCGCGCGCCGGCAGGGCGGCGAGGGCGCAGAACAACAAGGGGGCAATGATGCGGGTCATGATTGTTGCGCGAGCATGAGCACATTCGGCAGCGGCGTGCCAGCCCAGCAGGGCGTGACGGCCGCGCGGTAGCCGGCGCCTTCGACGATGGCGGCGAGCTCGCGCAGCGGCATCGGCGCGACCCTGCCGGCTCGACCGAGGTCGGCGCCAAGCCAGCGGCGCAGATGTTCGGCGACGACGCCGATCGTGCTGCGCCAGCCACGATCGGGGTCGGCCGTGCGGATGATGACGCGTGTCGGCGCGGTGGCGAGGATGCGCGCGAGAAGGTCGCGCTGCTCGGCCGGCGGCATCTGGTACAGCAGGTCGATCAGCAGGACCGTGTCGGCGGGTGGGATCGGCGCCGTGGCGAGATCGGCGACGGCGAAGCGTGCCGGCAGGCCCTCGGCCGCCGCCGCGGCGCGCGCGATCTTGGCGGCGTCGAGGTCAAAGCCGGTGATGCTCGCCGCCCGCCCCGCCAGCAGCAACGCGACCGCGAGCACGCCACGCCCGCAGCCGAGGTCGAGCACGTTACCGAGCGGCGGTAGCGCGAGCAGCGCTGGCAGCACCGGGTCCGCGCGCAGCTTGCCGCGCACGAAGCCCTGGGTGACGCGGCCGCGATGGCGCGCGGCGACCGCCTCGGCGAGGTCGCGCGCCGTGGCCGTCACAGATCCTTCAACACCGCCCAGAGATCGTTCTTCGCCTCGAAGCCGATACCCGGCACGTCGGGCATGCGGATGCGGCCATCGACCACCGGCGTGTCGGTGGCGAAGCCGCCGAAGGGCGCGAAGACCTCCGGGTAGGATTCGTTGCCGCCGAGGCCCAGCCCGACGGCGATGTTCAACGCGAACTGATGCCCGCCATGCGGCACGCAGCGCCGCGGTGACCAGCCGTGCTGCACCAGCATCTCGAGCGTGCGGAAATACTCCACCAGCCCGTAGGACAGCGCCGGGTCGAATTGCAGGATGTCGCGGTCCGAGCGCAGCCCGCCATGGCGGATCAGGTTGCGCGCATCGAGCATGGAGAACAGGTTCTCGCCGGTCGCCAGCGGCGGCGCGTAATGCTCGGCGAGCGTCGCATGTGTCGCGTAGTCCAGCGGGTCGAGCGGTTCCTCGTACCAGCGCAGCTTGTATGGCTCCAGCGCCGCGCCATAGGCCAGCGCCGCATGCAGCCCGAAGCGGCCATTCACATCGACGGCGAGGCGCGACCCGTCGCCATCGAGCAGCTTCACCACCGCCTCGATGCGCGCGACATCCTCACGCAGCGCGTCCTTGATCGGTGTGCCCGGCGCGCCGCCGATCTTCATCTTCACCGTGGTGTAGCCGAGGCCGAGGTAGCGCTTCATCTCCTCGACCAGCGCGTCCACGCCCTTGCCCGGGTAGTAATAACCACCCGCCGCATAAACCCAGGCCGCGTCATCGGCCTCGCCGCCGCGATGGCGGTCGGCGAGCAGGCGCCACAGCGGCTCGCCTTCCAGCTTCGCCGCCGCATCCCACAGCGCCATGTCGAGCACGCCGACCGCGACGGAGCGGTCGCCATGGCCGCCCGGCTTCTCGTTCTTCATCATCGCCGCCCAGGCGCCGGCGACGTTCAGGCTGCCATCGGCGGCGGTGAGCATCGCCTCCGTGCAGGCTTCCAGCCGCGGCACGAAGCGTTCGGCGAGCAACCCCGGCTGCGCATAGCGACCATTGGAATTGAAACCATAGCCGGTGGCGCGCTTGCCCGCGCCATCCTCGACCGTGACGGCGACGACGCTCGCCGTCATCTTGGAAAAGTCGATATAGGCGTTGGCGATGGCGCTGCTGATGGGCATCACGCCCTGGCGGATGGAGGCGATGCGCATGGACGGCTTCCTCGGGTCGTTCGGGGCAGGATTCCTAGCCGCGCATGGCCTTGTGCGCAAACGCCGCCCGGCCTAGCAACCAGCAGGATTCATTCCGGGTGCCGCCATGCCTGTGCCGCGTCGTCTGATCATCGGGATACTCGCCGCCGCGGCCGTCGTCGCGTTGGCCGTGCTGGTCGTGCTGTGGCGCGGCCGCGACAATGACCGCCGCATCGAGGCCGAACTCAGCGAGGCGGTGGATGCGCTGCGCCCCTTCCCGCGCCGCATCGACGAAGCGACCGAGATCCTCGAAGCCCGCGCCGAAGGGCGGCGCATGATCTACGTCTATCGCGTCACGCGGGACGCACCGCTCGACATCGAGCAGCAAGGCCTCCGGCTGCGGCGGATCGTCTGCGGCAGCGAGGCGATGCGGCGCTCGATCGGGCAGGGGGTGACCTTCATCTACGAATATCGCGGGCCCGGCGACGCGCAGCCGGTGCTGGGGCGGGTCGAGGTTGGCGCGTGCGAATGATGGCGGATGGAGAGGGGCGCTTCCCCTCTCCAAGTCTCACCCCGCCAAATGACGTGTCATTTGGCATGCCATGTTCTGGCATGGGGCAGTCATCACTTGCTGCCTCCGCGAGCGCGCGCCGTCGCGGATCTTGGCACCAGATATCCGTGTCCAGAGGCCCTTAGGCCTTTGGCGGAGTGAGGTCCGGAGAGGGGCAGAGCCCCTCGCCGTTTCGGCCCTCACACTGCCTTCGCCACCTTCAACGCCGCGATCTCCTCCGCGCTGAACCCGAATTCCGCCAGCACCGCGTCGGTATGCTCGCCGCGTTCCGGCGTCGGGTTCTTTGCGCACTCCACGCCGCCGATCTGCATCGGTGCGCGCACCACGTTCAACGCGCCGAGCCGCGCATGCTGCAGCGTCATCTCGATGCCGAGGTGCTTCACCTGCTCATCGGCGAAGACCTGGTCCATCGAATAGATCGGCCCGCAGGGCACGCCTTCCTTGTTGAACTTCGCGACCCAGTTGGCGGAGGTGTCGGTCAGCGTCACCTTCTCCAGCAGCGCATTCACCTTCGCGCGGTTCTTGCTGCGCAGGGCGTCGGTGGCGATGTCCGGGTCCTTCGCCTCTTCCGCGATGCCGAGCACCTTGACGATGCGTTCCCACATCACCTGCCCGCCGCCGGCGATGTTCATCACGCCATCGGACGTCTTGAACAACCCGGTTGGGATGGTGGTCGGGTGGTCGTTGCCAGCCTGCTTCGGCACCTCGTGCTTCATGGTCCAGCGCGTCGCCTGGAAATCCATCATCGCGATCATCGCTTCGAGCAGCGACACATGCACCCAGCGTCCCTTGCCCGTGACCTCGCGCTCCAGCAACGCCACCATGATGCCGAGCGCGCAATACAGCCCCGCCGTCAGGTCGGCGACCGGAATGCCGGCGCGCACGGGGCCCTGCCCCGGCAGGCCGGTGACCGACATCAGCCCACCCATCCCCTGCGCGATCTGGTCGAAGCCCGGCCGCTTCGCATAAGGCCCGTCCTGCCCGAAGCCGGAAATCGAGCCCAGCACGATGCGCGGATTGATCGCCGCCAGCGCGTCGAAATCGATGCCGAGGCGCGTCTTCACATCGGGGCGGAAATTCTCCACCACGACATCGGCCTTCGCCACCATCCGCTTGAAGACCGCGAGGCCCTCCGGTGATTTCAGGTTCAGCGTCATCGCCCGCTTGTTGCGATGGACGTGCTGGAAATCCGGCCCGTCGCGCTCGCCGCCCAACCCCTTGCCGGTATCGACCTCGTCCGTCGCCTCGATCTTGATGACGTTCGCCCCCCAATCGGCAAGCTGGCGCACGCAGGTCGGGCCGGACCGCACGCGGGTCAGGTCAAGCACGGTGAAACGGGACAACGGCATCATGGGCAAGGTCCTCCTGGCGCCGTTGTGTTCGCACCGGCGGGCCGGCTCGGCAAGACACCGGCTTGACGCCCCGGCCCGGCACGCTACGCCTTGGGGGAAACCCACCGGGGACGGAACACCATGAGCGACGACATTCTGCACGAGGTCCGCGAGGGCGGCATCGCCTGGACCACCTTCAATCGGCCGCAGGCGCGCAACGCCATGCTGTTCCCGATGTACCAGCGCCTCCAGGAGCTGGCCGCCGAGATCAGCGACGATCCCGCCATCCGCGTCTGGGTGCTGACCGGCGCCGGGGGCAAGGCCTTCGCCTCGGGCACCGACATCTCCCAGTTCCGCGAGTTCAAGACCGCCGAGGACGCGCTCGGCTACGAGGCGCGGATCGACAAGGTCCTCGGCGCGCTCGAGAATTGCAACAAGCCGATCATCGCGGCGATCCCCGGCGCCTGCACCGGCGGCGGCCTCGGCATCGCCGGCTGCTGCGACATCCGCATCTGCGATACCGCCGCGCGCTTCGGCCTGCCGATCGCGAAGACGCTCGGCAACATCCTCAACATGAACAACTTCGCGCGCTTCTACGCGCTGGTCGGCCCGGCGGCGATCGCCGAGATGATCATGACCTCGCGGCTGTTCTCCTCCGCCGAGGCGAAGCATATCGGCCTGGTCTCGGAAGTGCTGGACACGCCCGACGCCGTCGCCGCCCGCGCGATGGAACTGGCGACGACGATGTCCACCCTCGCACCGCTGACGCTGAAGGCGACCAAGATCGCGCTGCGCCGCCTGCGCCACGCGACCAGCGAGGTCGAGGGCGACGACCTGGTGACGATGTGCTTCACCAGCGCCGACTTCCAGGAAGGCGTGGATGCGTTCCTGAACAAGCGGGCGCCGAACTTCCAGGGGAAGTGAAGGCGGCGGGTTTCCTCCGCGCTGAGGGCGGGACCGGAGAGGGCTTTGCCCCCTCCGGGCCTCCCCCACCAAAGGCCTAAGGGCCTTTGGAAACCTCCTTTTAGCGTTGGGCAGAGGGATGGTTTCCTGGTGGTGGAAGGCGCGTCGCGCCCAGGACCCGGCATCGTTCCGGGCATCATGCCCAGCCGACCGCCCTCCGCGCCTGGTACCACGTTGAGGTGTCCAAAGGCCCTTAGGCCGATGGGCTCCCATTGGCGTTGCTACGCAACGTCAATGGGTACCCGTGGCGGGGTGAGGTCCGGAGAGGGGCAGAGCCGCTCTCCGCGCAACTCAGCCAACGGCCAGCGCGGCCGCGGATTATGGTCCATCGGATCCGTCAGCCCCGCGCGCAGCCGCTCGATCCCCGCCCAGGCCACCATCACCGCATTGTCGGTGCACAGCCGCAGCGGCGGCGCCAGCATCGGCACCCCCACGCTCGCCGCCGCGCCGGCCAGCGCCGCCCGTACCGCGCCATTCGCCGCCACGCCGCCGGCGACCACCACCGCCGTGGCGTCCGGCACCATCAGCAGCGCATGCTGCGCCCGGTCCGCCAGCACCGCCGCCACCGAGGCCTGGAACGACGCCGCCACATCAGCATGCCGCGCACCCTGCGTCAGCGCCCGCGCCACGGCCGTCTTCAAGCCGCTGAACGAGAAATCGCACCCCGGCCGGCCATACAGCGGCCGCGGCAACGGCACCGCCTTCGCATTGCCGCCCACCGCGAGCCGTTCCAGATGCGGCCCGCCGGGCCAGGGCAGCCCCATCAGCTTGGCCGCCTTGTCGAAGGCCTCGCCCACCGCGTCGTCCAGCGTGGTGCCGAGCCGGCGATACCGCCCCAACCCCTCCACCGCCACGCATTGGCAATGCCCGCCCGAGACCAGCAGCAGCAGGTACGGGAATGCTGGCGCCCCTTCCGGCAACAGCCCCGGCAACCGTGCCGTCAGCGCATGCGCCTCAAGCTGGTTCACCGCCACGAAGGGCAGCCCCCGCGCGATCGCCACCCCCTTGCCGAAGGAAGCGCCGACGATCAGCCCGCCGATCAGCCCGGGGCCGGAGGTCGCCGCCACCGCGCCGAGGTCGCCATAGCCCAGCCCCGCCCGCTCCAGCACCGCCGCCGCCAACCCCGGCATGGCGGCCAGATGCGCCCGCGCGGCGATCTCCGGCACCACCCCGCCGAAGATGGCATGCTCTTTCTCCTGGCTCAGCACCGCCTCGGCCAGGATGGTGCCGTCGGGGGCGAGCACCGCGGCGGCGGTCTCGTCGCAGCTGCTCTCCAGCCCCAGCACGGGGCCACCGAGGGGGGCAGGCGTCGTGATGCCATGGTCCGCATTCATGGGCGGGGTTCTTAGAGCAGATCCCGGCCGGGTGAAATCACCTGATCGGCTGAAGATGCCCGCAAAAACAATAAGCTAGGGCAGGGACCGTGACGCGGAGCGAACGGGTTCCGCCGCGGGGCGCACCGCCGGGGCCGTCACCGCCGCCGCTGTCACTCGCCGGGCATCGGCCACCCCGTCACCGACTGCGGAATCCGTCACGGCGGGCCGGCCTTGCCGTTTCCGGCGGCGTCGAAAACGCCTAATGACACACCCATGGCCCTTGCCCATCCCGTCGCCGTGTCCAAGCACCGGCAGCCCCTGCCGCTGCGCGTCGGCACCCGCGCCTCGCCGCTCGCCTTGTGGCAGACGCGGGATTTCCTTGACCGCGTCACCCATTTCTGCCCGGTGCTGCGTGACGCCAAGGCCTTCGAGGAACACGCGATCAGCACCTCGGGCGACCAGATCCAGGACCGCAAGCTGGCCGATATCGGCGGCAAGGGCCTCTTCGCCAAGGAAATCCACGAGGCCCTGCTTGATGGCCGCGTCGATTTCGCGGTGCATTCGCTCAAGGACCTCGAAACCGAGATGCCCCCCGGCATCGTCCTCGCCTGCACCCTGAAGCGGGAGGATGCGCGCGACTGCCTGCTGCCCGGCCCGGCCCTGCCGGCCTGCGACCCGGCCGACCCGCTCGCCGCCCTGCCGCCCGGCGCGGTGATCGGCACCTCCTCGGTCCGCCGCCAGTCGCAACTGCTGCATCTGCGCCCGGACCTGCGGCTGGTGATGTTCCGCGGCAATGTCGCGACGCGCATGCGCAAGCTGGCCGAAGGCGAAGCGGCGGCGACCCTGCTCGCCTTGGCCGGCCTGCGCCGCCTCGGCCTTGAACCGGCCGGCAGCGTCGCCCTCGACCCCGAGCTGATGGTGCCGGCCGCCGGCCAGGGCATCGTCGGTGTCACCGTCCGCGCCGACAATACCGAGCTGCACGAACTTCTCGCGGCCATCGAGGATCCCGAGGCGCGCGCCGTCTCCGCCGCCGAACGCGCCCTGCTGGCGGCGCTGGACGGGTCGTGCCGGACGCCGATCGGCGGGCATGCGCGGTTGCTGCCGGATGGGCGGCTGCGGCTGACCGGCCTCGTCGCCCGGACGGACGGGTCCTTCCTGCTGAAACGGTCCGAGGAAGCCTCGGCCAAGGATGCGGTGCGGCTTGGGGCGGAACTCGGCTCGGCGCTGCGGCGGGACAGCCCGGCGGATCTGTTCGCGTAGGGCCGGGCGGGGCTCGGCCGCATCGGCGCCGCGCGTCTCAGCCGACCTTTCGCGGTTCGCTCGACCATGCCGGGCCGTGCCGGTGAGGCCTACCGGTGGCGGCCGGGGCGCGCGCAAGCCATGAGCACGGCGGCAGCAGCGACGGTTGTCAGGCCAAAAGGGGTTCGTGCTGGATTTCAGTCGTCGTTCCCGATATGTTCTTATCGCCGGCGGCCGCACTACGCCGCGCACCCAGACGACGCCGCGGCGACTTAAAATCCTAAAATCCTAAAACCCTAAAGTAACAGCCGCCGCTCAGGCCGGCAGCGGGTACTTGTCCAGATAGGGCTGGTATTCCGGCTCCACACGGATATCGAGCGAGGCCAGCACCCGCACCACGGCGCAGTAGAAGGCGATCACCATCACCAGGTCGACCAGGCGCTCATGGTCGAAATGCGCCCGCAGCGCCTCGAAGGTCGGCTCGCTCACACCCGGCCCGGCATAGGCCTCGCGCGCCGCCAGCAACACCAGCTTCGCCACCGGCTCCAGCGCAGTGTCCAGGCCGGCGCTTTCGGCGATCAGGGCGCGGATGTCGTCGTCGGTGACGCCGAACTCCATGCCGATCTTCACGTGATGCGACCATTCATAGGCCGAGCGCGCGAGCCACCCCACCTGCAGGATCGCCATCTCGCGCAGCCGCGAATCGAGCACCGATTTGAAGCGGATGAACTGCCCGAGCCCCGAGAAGGCGCGCGCCGCATTCGGGCTGTTGGTCAGCGCGCGATGCAGCGCGATGTTGCGCTTCAACAGGTCCCGATCCGCTTCCTTCAGCGTATCGACGGTCATGTCCGGTACGCGCGCCATGGTGTTTCCCCCGGGTGTTGTCCGGGGCAGGCTACACGCGCCGCGCGCCTTGCGAAGCCCCCGCCCGCGGCAGGCTGACGCGCAGCAGCGCCGCGCGGTCCGTCACGTCGACGCGCCGCCCCTGCAGCCGCAGCAGCCCCGCCGCCTCCAGCCCATGCAGCGCGCGCGACAGGCTTTCGGGCGTCATGCCCAACCGTGCCGCGATGGCGCCGCGCGGTTCCGGGATATCGACCGCGCCGCGCTGCGCCGGCAGCCGGTGCAGCAGGAAACGCGCGGCGCGCTGCGTGGCGTCACGCGTCTTGAGGTCCACCACCTGGTCCATCATCAGCCGCCACTGCCGCGCCATCTGTTCCATCGCCGCACGCATCAGCCCGGCATCGAGGGCGGCGGCGGCGCGGAATTCCTCGGCCGACAGGGCGAGCAGCCGGCATGGCGCGAGCGCGACGGCGGACACCGCATGCGGCACCTGCAGCAGCACCGGGGCGATCGACAGCGCATCACCGGCGGCGATGATCTCGACCATCGTCGCGGTGCCGCCATCCTCGGCATTGCTCAACCCGACCGAGCCCTGCAGCAGCACCAACAGGCGGTCGGCCGGCGTATCCTGCGCCAGGATCGTGGTGCCGCGCGGCACGGTCAGCACCGAGGCATGCGCCAGCAATGCCGCGCGCGTCTCGGGGCTCGCCGCGGCCAGCAATGGGCCGGTCAGCCTCACGCCGGTGGTCGCGCGCATCGCCAACATCCTGGAGCGTCCCGCATGGCAATGATGATCGCAGCGGCGGCCGATGCCGGGATTGATTCAGATCAACGGAGCTGGAGAGACCGTCATTGCCCTCAACTGCAGGAGACTTCGTGCTGCCCTCAAACCCCAGAGCGCGGCGCATCCGTGCGGCTCGACTGCGCACGGGAATGGCGCAGCGGAGACAACGGGTGGCCGCACGCGGTTGCGCTGTGCGCTCGCGGCCCGCGCCTTGGTCCAGTCAGGCCTTCACACCGTAGCCTTCCTCTTCCACCGCCATCGAGACGATGTGGCGCGGCAGGATCGTCTCGGCCTTCACCGTGCCGTCGGCGAGATCCACCACGACCTTCGCTGTCGGGTCCTTCGCCTGGATCGCGGCGGTCACCGCCTTCACGCAATGGCCGCAGGTCATGCCCGTGACGTTCAGGGTGATGATCGGGCCTTCTGGTGTTGTCGTCATCGTCCTAATTCCTTCCGTGCGAGGTCTTCGAGTATCGGGCAATCGGGCCGGTCATCGCCGTGGCAATGATCGGCGAGGTGCCGCAGGCTGGCCGCCATGCTGCGCAGCGAGTCTGCCTTGGTCTCCAGCGCGGCGACATGCGCCAACGCAAGCTGCTTCACTTCCGCGCTGGCGCGGCCACGGTCTCGCCACAGCGCCAGCAGCCTGCGCACATCCTCGAGCGGGAAGCCGAGGTCCCGGGCATGGCGGATGAAGCGCAGCACGGCGATGTCGCGGTCGCCATAGACGCGGTAGCCATTGTTGCTGCGCGCGGCGGCGAGCAGGCCGATCGCCTCATAATGCCGCACCATCTTCGCCGACACGCCCGAGCGGGCGGAAGCCTGCCCGATATTCACGACGCATCCTCCGCGGGCCGCCACCGCGCCAGCAGCAGCGCGCTGGTCAGCACGCTGACCGAGGACGCCGCCATCGCCGCTCCCGCCACCACCGGCGACAGCATCCCGAAGGCCGCCAGCGGCAGCCCGATCAGATTGTAGCCAAAGGCCCAGATCAGGTTCTGCCGGATCTTGGCCCGCGTGCGCCGGGCAACATCGAGCGCGGCCGGCACCAGCGCCGGGTCGCCGCGCAGCAGCGTGATGCCGGCGGCGGCGATTGCCACATCCGTCCCGGTGCCCATGGCGATGCCGAGGTCGGCCTGCGCCAGCGCCGGCGCGTCATTCACGCCATCGCCGATCATGGCGACAAGCTGGCCTTCCTTCTGCCAGGCCTCGACCCGCGTCGCTTTGCCCTCCGGCAGCACGCTGGCCGCGACCTCATCGAGACCCAGCCGCCGCGCCACCGCCTCGGCGGCTTCGGGTATGTCGCCCGACAGCATCGCCGCGCGTACGCCCATCGCCCGCAGCCCGGCGATGGCGGCGGCCGCGCCGGGCTTCTCCGCATCCTCGAAGGTCAGCAGCGCCAGCGCGCGTCCGCCCTGGATCAGCCAGGCCAAGCTGCGCCCCTGCGCGGCCTCGGCCGTCGCCGTCTCGGCCAGCGCGCCGGCCTCAGCCCCACGTTCGGCCAGCAGGCGCGGGCTGCCCAGAGCGACGTGCCGCCCCTCCACCACGCCTTCGACGCCCCGGCCTGGCAGGGCGCGGAATTCGGCGGCGGCGGTGACCGGGCCGCTTGCCGCCAACACGGCGCGGGCCAGCGGATGCTCGCTGCCGGCCTGCAGGGCGGCGGCAAGACGCAGCGCATCCGCCTCCGCCACCCCCGGCGCGGCATACAGCGCGGCGAGGCGCGGCTTGCCCTCCGTCAGCGTGCCGGTCTTGTCGAAGGCGACCAGCGTGATCTCGCGTGCACGTTCGATCGCCTCGACGTCGCGCAGCAGGATGCCGGCGCGCGCCGCCGCCCCGGTGCCCGCCATGATCGCCGCCGGGGTCGCTAGCCCCAGCGCACAGGGGCAGGCGATCACCAGCACCGAGACCGCCGTGATCACCGCCGTTTCGACCCCCGCGCCCGCCAGCAGCCAGCCCAGCAGCGTCAGCGCCGCGATGCCGAGCACCACCGGCACGAAGATCGCGCTCACACGGTCCACCAGCTTCTGCACCGGCGCGCGGGAGGCCTGGGCGGCGGCGACCATCGCCGCGACACGGGCGAGCACGGTCTCGCCCCCCACGGCGCGGACCTCGACGACCAAGCGCCCGTCCAGCGCTACCGTGCCGGTCGCGACAGAGGCGCCGGGCTCCTTCTCGACCGGGCGGCTCTCGCCGGTCAGCGCGCTTTCATCGACGCCGGCGCGGCCCTCGCGCACCTCGCCATCGGCGGGGATTCGCTCGCCCGGCCGGACGACCACCTGGTCGCCGACGGCCAGCGCGGCGGCGGGGACCTCGACCTCCTGCCCATCCTCGATCCGTCGTGCCATGCGGGGGGCGAGGTTCAACAACGCGCGGATCGCCGCCCCGGTCGCGCGCCGCGCCCGGGCTTCCAGCCATTTGCCGAGCAGGATGAAGAAGACGACCACCGCAGCGGCCTCGAAATACAACACATGCGCATGGGCCGGTCCGTGGCGCAGCAGCAGGTAGGCCGACAGCGCCCAGGCCGCCCCGGTGCCCAGCGCCACCAGCTGGTCCATGTTGCCGCTGCGCGCCCGCAGCGCCGACCAGCCGGCCCGCCAGAACCGCGCGCCGAGGCCGAATGTCACCGGCGTCGCCAGGGCGAGCTGCCACCAGGCGCCCGGCATCCAGTCCCGCCCGAAGGCCATGCCGACCATGCCCAGCAGGAAAGGCGCTGTGAGCACGGCGGCGATCAGCAGGTCGCGTGCCTCGCGCGTCGCGCCGGGGTCGGCGGCCGTGGCTTCCTCGGAACCGAGCAGCCGGTAGCCGGCGCGCGCCACTGCGGCACCCAGCGCGGCCTCCTCGGTCCCCGCCACCACGCGCAGATGCGCGCGTTCGGTAGCCAGGTTTACCGAAGCTTCGAGCACCCCCGGCACGGCCGCCAGCGCGCGCTCCACCCGCCCGGCGCAGGAGGCGCAGGTCATGCCGCCGATCGACAGGTCGAACACCGTCTCCGGCACCTGGTAGCCGGCCTTGGCGACGGCGGCACTCAGCGCCGCGCGGTCGGCCGTGCCATTCACCTCTGCCTGGCCGGAGGCGGGGTTCACCTCCGCCTCGACGACGCCGGGCACGGCGAGCAGGGCGCGCCGTACCCGCCCAGCACAGGCGGCGCAGGTCATGCCCTCGACGGGCAGGAAGATGGACGACCGGGACAGTGGCGCTTCAGGCATGGTTTCACCTCACGCCAGGGAAGGTGGGCATTACCACAATGGGAAGGTCAAGCCGTGGCCGATTGAATCCCTCGCGAGGCGGCACGACATGGCTGGCCTGATGATACGTCCCGGATGTTGCCTACTCACCCTGGTTGCCCTGGCCACGCCGGCCCTGGCGCAACAGGACCCCTTCCGCGTGGTCAATGGCGCCAGGCTGCCGGCGATCGCCCTGCATGTGGTACCCAGTGGCCATGAAGGCTGGGGCCCGAACCAATTGACGCGGGGGCCATTGCAACCCGGCGCCACGCTGTCGATGCACCCGCCGGGAAGCGCCGGTTGCCGCTTCGACCTTCGGTTACAGTTGCAGGATGGGCAGGAGGCGGTTCGCCGCGACGCCGATATCTGCAAGGACCGTACCGTCGTTCTCGGCGCCATCGACGCGCCGCCGCGTCCATGAGACCGACCGGCGGCAACCCGATTTCGTGCCGGGCAGAAGCCGCGATTGACGCGGACCCACCCATCGCCGTCATCTAGGACCCGATGAAATCGTTCCGCCTTCTGCCGCTTCTCGCGGCCGCGATGCTCGCCATGGCCGCGCCGCGCGCGCAGGCGCAGAGCGAGCCCTTCCGCATCATCAACCGCACGCCCCTGGTCGCCACCTCGCTGAATGCGGTGCGCAGCGGTCGCGAGGGGTGGGGGGGCAACCTGCTCAACCGCGGGCCTCTCGGCCCTGGCGCGCAATTCTCGCTGCGCCCCGCCGAGGGGACCGGCTGCCGGTTCGACCTGCGCATGGTGCTGCAGGATGGGCAGGAGGTGGTGCGCCGCAACGCCGATATATGCGCCGAGCGCACCGTGATGATGACGCTGCCGCCGGTCGCGCTCGCGCCGCGCGGTGCGCCGGGCGCGGTGCCCGAGGGCAAGCCCGCCCCCGAAGGCGCCCCGACCCCGGCGCCGACCGGCCCCGCCACGCCGCCGGGCGCGCGGCCCAACGCGCGGGCCAGCGCTTCCTCCGGCACCGGTTTCGTCGTCGCGGTCGACCGGGTGATGACCAATCACCACGTCATCGAGGCCTGCTCGCGCATTTTCGTCCGCACCGCCGACAATCGCACCCTGCCGGTGACGCAGGCGCCGCTGGCGGACCCGCGGCGCGACCTGGCGCTGCTGCGGGTGGCGGGCAATCCCGGGCCGGTGCTTGCCTTCCGCGCCAACCCCGTGCGGCGGGGGGAAAGCGTGGTGACCTATGGATTCCCGTTGGCCGGGTTGTTGTCTTCCGGGCCGACGCTGACCACCGGGGAGGTGAGCGCGCTGGCCGGCCTGGCCGACAACCAGCGGCAATTCCAGATCAGCGCGCCGGTGCAGCAGGGCAATTCCGGCGGGCCGCTGCTCGACCGGCAGGGCAATGTGGCCGGGGTAATCGTGTCGAAACTAAACGCGGCGCGCGTCGCGCAACGCACCGGCGACATCCCGCAGAACGTGAACTTCGCGGTGAAGGGGACCGAGGCGGTCGCCTTCCTCCGCCAGCACGGCGTGACGCCGGTGATGCGCGAAAGCACGGGGGCGGAACGCAACGCGGCGGAGATCGGCGAGGAGGTGCATCCCTCGACGGTGTTCATCCGGTGCGAGCGGTAGGGAAGTGAAGGTTGGAGGGGCGTTGCTCCATAGGTGCGAAGGTTGGAACCGGAGAGGGGCTTTGCCCCCTCTCCGGACCTCACCCCACCAAAGGCTTAAGGCCTTTGGAAACCTAACACCTGGCGTTGGGCAGGGGTGGGGCTTCTCGGGGTTAGAGCGCGCGCCTTGCCCGGTACCAGGCGTATTGCCGGGTCTTGTGCCCGGGACGGCCTCTTCCTTCTTGATACGCCCGCTGGACCCGGCGCCAACTCAAGGTGTCCAGAGGCCTTTGGCGGGCTTGGCGGCACCGCCGCCAAGGTGAGGAGAGGGGCGGCGACTCTCTCCGTGCGCCTCACCCGACGGCGAGCCGTTCCGCCGCCTCCGCATGGTCGGCTAGATGCGCCTCCGCCCGGTGTTCCTCGAGATAGGTCGCGAAATCGGTGAAGGAGGCGCGCGCCTGGTCCGGCGGCAGCGCGCCCGTCGCCTGCCAGAAGCGCAGCAGCAGCAGCCAGGTCGCCGCGACATCCGTCTCGCAATATTCGGCAACTTCGGCGCCGCGCCCGGCGGCCATGGCCGGTTCCACCTCCGACCCATGCATGCCGGCCTTGGCGGTCAGGCCGAGCAGCGCGCAGGCCTCGGTCAGCGATGGCATGGGGGAGGCGCGGAAGCCCGAGAGACGATCGGCCAGGTCGATATGGTCCTTGCCGTAGCGATAGCCGTAGTCCCGCCCATTGCCGCCGTGCAGGGAGGGCATCGCCACCCCGGTCGCGATGGCGCGGTAGCGCAGCACCGGCAGGTCGAAGCCGGAGGTGTTGAAGCCGGCCAGCATCGGCGCCGGACGCTGCGCCAGGGTGCGCTCGAACAGCGCGAGGATCTCGGGCTCGCTGGTGTCGCCGAGATGGCGCGCGGCCAGGCGGCGGGTACGCCACGGGCCTTCCATGTCCTCGCGGTCGGCGACCAGCAGCGCGAGGCAGGCGATGGCGTGCAGCGGCGGCTTCAGGAAGGTGGTCGCGGGGTCCTGCCCCTCGCGTGCGTATCGGGCGCCGAGGCGCGTGCGCAGCGCGGCATCATCCAGCCCGTCGGCCTCCTCGCCAAGCATGGCGCGGCCGGCGGTCAAATCGGGGATGGTCTCGATATCGAAGACGACAACGCGCTGCATGGCGCCATGCTGCCCGCGCTATCGCGCGCGGCGCAACAGCAGCGCCGCCAGCAACACGCTGAGCACGACCATCGCTACCCAGAAGCCGGCCAGCGCGGTCGGCGCGCCCAGGGCGTCGACGGCCAGGCCGGTCAACAGCGGCGGCACGCAGAAGCCGGTATGGGCTACCAGGAAGACACCGGCGGCGGCGCGGGCGCGGTCCTCGCCCGAGGCAGCCTCGGACGCCGAGGCCAGCGCGCCGACGAACAGGAAGCCATAGGCCGCGCTGCCGACCAGCGCCCCGCCCACCAGCAGCGGCAGCAGCGCCGCGTGCAGCGTGCCGAAGATCACCAGCCCCGCCCCCGCCACGAGCACCGGCAGGCCGATCAGCGAGGCGCGCCGCGCCGGCAACTTGCCCACCGCCTGCTGCATGAGCGTGCCGACCAGGATCATGAAGCAGATGGCGAGCGGCCCCAGCCGGGGATGCCCGGATGCCGCCAGCGCCGCCGGCACCGAGCTGAGCGTCACCCCCGTCACGCTCCAGGCGGCGAACATGCCGAAGCTGGTGGTCACGGTGCCGCGCGGGAAGGCGGGCACGCGCAACCAGGCGACGCGCGCGGCCGGCGCGCGGTCCGGCAGGCGCGCGACCAGCGGGACCAGCAGTGCGATGGCGGCGAGGTGGATCCAGAAGGTGACCGGCGGTTCGCTCTCCCCCAGCAGCCACAGCGCGGTGAGCGTGGCGAGCCCGCCGGCGGCGAAGGAGCCCGCTGTGGCGAAGGCCGTCACCCGCGCCGCGACACGACCGGCATCCGGCCCGCCCGCGAGTTCCGCCGCCCAGGCGGTGGCGCCGCCGGCGACCAGGCCGATCGCCAGGCCCTGGCAGGTGCGCGCGACGGCCAGCGCCGGTAGGCCCGGGGCGATGGTCAGCGCCGTGGTGGCCAGGAACGCCAGCGCCATCGCGGCGAGCAGGCAGGGCTTGCGGCCGATGCGGTCGGACAGGCCGCCGAGCAGCGGGGCGGTGATGATCAGCGTCGTCGCATAGGCGATGAAGGCGAGCGCGAGGCCACCCGCGCCGCCACCGCTGCGCGCGGCATAGGTGGTGAAGAGCGGCATGGGCAGGGTGGTGGCGGCGCCGATGACGAAGACGGCGGCGCCGATGGTGGCAACGGGGCGGGTGATCATGGCCGGCTGGCGCGGCTCGAAGGGGCGCCGCCCCCTATGCTCGAGGACCGTGCTGTTGTTGGGTTGAACCGGAGAGGGCTTTGCCCCCTCCGGACCTCCCCCACCAAAGGCCTAAGGGCCTCTGGACACCGATACGGGGCGTTAGGCGTGGGGGCTTGTGTGCGGGAACGAAAGCCGCTTTGGGCGGGGTGCGAGACTGGGCGGCGGTCCTGGCTGTCATGCTGGGCACCAAGTAACGGATTCCAAAGGCCTCGGGCCTTTGGTGGGGTGGTCTGGAGGGGCAAAGCCCCTCCGGCCTTTCCTCCGCCCGGCGAAGCCCTCACGCCGCTGCCTTGATGAACGCCGCCGCGCGCTCGGCGACCAGCATCACCGCCGGCTGAATGTTCGGCGACGGGATCAGCGGGAAGGCCGAGGCATCCGCCACGCGCAGCCCGGCGATACCGCGCAGGCGCAATTCCGGATCGAGCACGGCCATCGGGTCGCTGCCCATCTTCGCGGTGCCACAGGGGTGGAAGACGGTCCCGGCCGTGGCGCGGATGTTCTCCAGCAGCGCCTCGTCGGTGGTCGCTCCCGGGCCGGGGCGGAGTTCCTCCTCGATCAGCGCGGCGAGCGGCGCCTGGGCGGCGACCTTGCGGCCGAGATGCGCGGCACCGAGCATCACGCGGATGTCGTTCGGATGGTCGAGGTAGTTGGCGCGGATGCCGGGCTTGTCGGCGGGGTCGGGGGATTTCAGGAAGACCTCGCCGCGGCTGTCGGGGCGGCAGACGCCGTAGTTGAACATGAAACCGGGGAAGTCGTGCAGTCCGGCCTCGTAGGAAAAGGTCGAGAAGTTCACGAAGAGGAACTGGATCTCGGCTTCCTCCGCGCCGGTCGTGACGCGGGCGAAGGCATTGGCCTCGCCGGCGCCGATCGCCAGCGGGCCGGTGCGCGAGAGCAGGTAGTCGAGCCCCATCTTCGCCTGGCGCAGCGGGGATCGCATGATCTCGTTCAGCGTGCCGCAGGGCCTGGTGCGGTAGATGAACTTCGCGACCAGATGGTCCTGCAGGTTGCGGCCGACGCCGGGGCTGTGATGCATCACCGGGATGCCCAGCGCCTGCAGCGCCGCGCCATCGCCGATGCCTGACAGCATGAGCAATTTCGGCGTTTCGACCGCACCCGCCGAGCAGACGATCTCGCGCGTGGCGCGGAAGGTGACGGGCTGGCCATTCTGCCGCGCCTCGACGGCGGTGGCGCGGCCGTTCTCGACGACGATGCGCGTCGCCAGCACGCCGGTCTCCACGCGCAGATTGCCGCGCGCCATGGCGGGGCGGAGGTATTCCTTCGCCGTCGATGACCGCCGGCCGCCATTGACGTTGAGTTGCACCGGGCCAGCGCCGTCGATCGGCTGGCCGTTGTTCCAATCGGCATTGCGCGGCAGGCCGGCGGCGATGCAGGCCTCGACGAAGGCATCGGCCCCTGGCGCCATCCGGCGCGGTTCGCGCACATGGATCGCGCCCTCGGCGCCGCGCGACGGGTCGGGCGTGCCATCCCAATGTTCGATGCGGCGGAAGACCGGTTCGACATCGCGGTACGACCAGCCGGTCGCGCCCGATTGCGCCCAGCGGTCATAGTCGTGCGGGGACCCGCGCAGGAAGACCAGGCCGTTCACGCTGCCGGAGCCACCCAGCACCTTGCCGCGCGGCCAGTGGATGCGACGATCGTTCAGGTTGGGTTCGGCTTCGGTTTCGTAACGCCAATCGTATTTGCCGCTGCCATAGAGCTTGGCATAGCCGGCCGGTAGGCTGATCAAGATGTCGCGGTCGGGCGGCCCGGCCTCGAGCAGCAGCACGCGGCAGCCGGGGTCCTCCGACAGCCGCGCGGCAATGATGCAGCCGGCGGACCCGCCGCCGACCACGATGATGTCGGCTTCAGTCGTGTCGGTCATTCTTCCAGCCGTAGGTTCGTGCGGTTGACGTATTCGCGCCAGGTCGTCTGTTCGGTGGTGAAGAAGGTGCGCGCCGCCTCGGCGGAGTTGTCGGCATCCCACGGGTCGAGCGCGGCGATCAGCATGCGCTCGCGCAGCGTCGCATTGGCGAGCGATTCGCGTATCGATTTGTTGAGCTGTTCGGTCACGGCCGCCGGCATGTTCGGCGGGCCGATGATGGCGTACCAGTTCACCAGATCGAAGCCCGGGACGCCGCTTTCGGCCAGGGTCGGAATTTCCGGGAAGGATGGCGAACGCTGCGCCGAGGTCACCGCGATGCCACGCACGCGCCCGGCACGGATCTGGGTGAAGGCGGATGCCAGCGCCGCGGTGCCCCAGGCGGTCTCGCCACGCGCGATGCTTTCGACCATCTGCCCGCCCGAGCGGTACGGCACATTGGGAAACTTGCCGCCGCGACCGAGGCCGTTGACCAGCAATTCGGCGGCAAAATGCGTGGCATTGGCGACGCCGGAGGTGGCGAAGGGCAGCGTCTCGGGGTCGCTGCTGCGCAACTGCGCCACGAGTTCCTGCGCGGTGCTCGCGGGGAAGTCGTTGCGCGTGATGACGACATAGGGTGTGGTCGCAACCATCGCCACCTGGGTGAAATCGGCCACCGGGTCATACGGCGTGCCGCGTCGCAGCGCGTGTGGCAGCAGCCCGTGCGAGGAGCTTTCGGTCAGCATCAGCGTGTAGCCATCCGCCGGCTGGCGGCGCAGCCAGTCCGAAGCGATGCGCCCCGCCGCACCCGGCCGGTTCTCCACGACGATGCGCGCATCGGGCCCGAGGAAGCCCTGCATCCGGTCGCCGACCAGCCGCGCGGCGACGTCGGTCGACCCGCCCGGCGCATAGCCGCTGACGAGATTGATGGCGCGGGAGGGGAAGGTCTCGGCGCGGACGACGATGGGCGCAGCGAGGATGGGCAGGGCCAGCAGGCTCCGGCGGTCGATCATGGCGTTTCCCTGACGGTTGTGATTATGCCGCCAGGGAAGCGCCGAACCGGGCGCAAGACAAGCCTCCCATCAGCCCGAGGCGCCGCCGGCCAACAGGTTCACCGCCAAGCCGACGATCGCCGCGTTGAAGGCGAAGGCGGCGAGGCCGTGAGCCAATACCAGCCGCCGCATGCCGGGGGAGGAGGTCGTCACATCCGAGACCTGCGCCGTCATGCCGACGGTGAAGGCGAGATAGAGGAACTCCGCCCAATCCGGCCGCTTGCTGCCGCCGGGGAAGACGATGCCGCCGGTGGTCAGCCAATAGGCGTGCGCGTAGTGCACGGCGAACAGCACATGCAGGTAGACCCAGGACACCACGATCGTGGTGATGCCGATCGGCACGGAATGCGCGGCGCGCGGCCCGCCGCCTCCGAGTTCGGAGAACACGCCGACCAGCGCGGCCAACGAGGCGGCGAGCGTCGTGCCCAGGATCACCCAGCGGCTGTCCTCGACCAGGGCGGCATGCTTGCGCAGGCTCTCCGGCGGCGTGATGACCAGGTGCCGCAGCAGCATCGTTGCATGGGTCGCCGCGCCGGCGCACCAGCCGACCAGGATGGCGGTACGCAGCGGGTATCCCGGCATCTGCGCGACCAGGCCACTGACGGCCAGCAGCACGGCCAGCGCCAGCAGCAGCGTCGGGCGCTGGCGCAGCGGCAACCGCATCAGGCGACGAGGGCGCGGGCGAAGATCGCGGGGTCGGCGTTGCCGCCGCTGATCACGACGCCGATGACGCCACCCTTCGCCGCCACCTTCCCGGCGAGCACGGCGGCTAGCGCCACCGCGCCACCGGGCTCGACCACCAGTTTCAGATGCTCGAAGGCGAAGCGCATCGCGTGGAACACCTCGGCTTCCGTCACCACCACGCCGCCGGCCAGGTGGCGATGGTTGATCGGGAAGGTCAGCGCGCCGGGTTGCTTCGACAGCAGCGCGTCGCACAACCCGCTGCCCGGCGTGGTGTTGGCGATCAGGCGGCCGGCTTCGAGCGAGCGCTTCGTGTCGTCCCAACCCTCCGGTTCGACCGCGAAGGCCTCCGCCTGCGGGGCGAGTGCCTCGAGCGACAGCACGCAGCCGGCGGTTAGCCCGCCGCCGCCGGTGCAGACCGCGAAGGCATCCAGTGCGAGGCCGAGCGCGCCCGCATCCTCGATCAGTTCGAGCGCCACGGTGCCTTGCCCGGCGATGACATGCGGATGGTCGAAGGGCGGGATGATGGTGGCGCCGCGTTCGGCGGCGAGGGCTTCGGCCAGCGCCTCGCGATCCGTGCCGTGGCGGTCATAGGGGATGATCTCCGCCCCCCAGCGGCGCGTCGCCTCCACCTTGATGGTGGGTGCGTCCGACGGCATGGCGATGGTCGCCTGCATGCCGAGCATATGCGCCGCCGCCGCGCAGCCCTGGCCGTGATTGCCGGAGGAATGCGTGACGATGCCACCGCGCCGGGCCTCGGCGGAGAGCAGCAGCGCAGCATTGGTCGCGCCGCGCAGCTTGAACGAGCCGGTGCGCTGCAGCGCCTCGGGCTTGACCAGCACGGTCGCGCCGGTGATCTCGTCGAGCAACCGGTTGCGCAGCAGCGGCGTATGGACGATGCGCCCGGCCAGCCGCGTGGCGGCGGCGCGGACATCCTCGAAAGTCGGCTGGTGTTCACTCATGCGGCGGCACTCCGGGCGAAGCGCATCGGGTCGCACAGCGGCACGGCGGCCGCAAGCGCCCCCGGGTCATTCTGCGCCACCAGCGCGGCGAGCAGCCGGCCGGCCGCCGGCGCGGTCTGCATGCCATAGCCGCCCTGGCCGACCATCCAGAAGAAGCCGGCCTCCGCACCCTGGCCGATGGCGAGGCCGCGGTCGGGTGTGAAGCTGCGCAAACCGGCCCAACGGTGTTCGATGCGCGAGACCGGGATGTCGAGCGCCTGCTGCATGCGATCGATGGCGACGGCCACGTCGTATTCGTCGGGCTGCGCGTCGCAGGGGTCGCTGTCGGTCTCGTCGGCCGGGCTGACCATCAGCTTGCGGCGCGCTTCCGGGCGGACATACCAGCCATGGCCGGCATCGCCGAGCAGTGGCCAGTCGGCGCAGTCGTGATCGCCCGGATCGATGATGCAGGCGGTGCGCCGCTTCGGCTGCAGCCCGATCGGGGCGAGCCCGGCGAGTCGGGCGACCTCGTCACCCCAGGCGCCGGCGGCGTTGACGATGGTGGGCGCGGTGAAGACGGCACCTGTCGAGGTCTCGGCATGCCATGTGCCGTTCTCGCGCCACAGCCGCCCCGCACGGCTGCGCAAGGCGAGCACGCCGCCGGCCAGGCGCGTCTGGCGCAGGAAGCCCTGATGCATGGCGGCGACGTCGATGTCGAAGCAGTCGGATTCGATCGCGGCCATGACGGCGTAGCCGGGCCGCAGCACCGGGGCCATGGCCTGGACCGCGTCGAGCGATATCTCCCGCATGTCGTCGCCCTCGGCGATCGTCGCGCGCAGATGCTCGACCTGGTCGGCCGGCGCGAGATGCACCACGGGGCGCGGACGGGCGAGCGACGCCTCGGCGAAGCCGGCGGGCGGGGCTTCGAAGAAACCGCGTGACGCGGCGGTAAGGATCCGTACATCGGCGCCGCCATAATTGCGGATCCAGATGGCGGCGGAACGCCCTGTCGCGTGATAGCCGGCACTCTCCTCCGCTTCCAGCAGCGCCACGCGATGCGTTGCGGCAAGATGCGCGGCGGCTGTCGCGCCAGCGATGCCGGCGCCGATCACGAGCACGTCGAATACATGTGTGTCCATGGCGACGGAGCCTGCGCCGGGCTCAGGATGTCGGCAAGCCGCGGGACTTACAGGTCGTAAGTGGTTGCCATGCGGCTTTTGACGCGACTAACCTTGCGTTCACCGACAAGCGGGCCCGCGCATTGAGGTCCGCCCCGGGGGAGAACGGAAGGGAAAGCATGTCCAATAACGGGATCACCCGGCGCAATGTCCTGCGCAACGGGGCTGGCGTCGTCGCCGCAGGGGCGCTCTCGGCGCCGATGGTTCACGCCCAAGGAACCGGTGGCACGTTGAAGTGCGGCTTCTGGGACCATTGGGTGCCGGCCGGCAACGGCATCATGCGCGAACTTTGCGCCGAATGGGGCCGCGCCAACCGTGTCGAGGTGAATGTCGAATTCATCACCTCCGTCGGCAACCAGAACCTGCTGACGATCAATGCGCAGGCTCAGTCGCGTAGCGGGCACGACGTGCTGTCCTTCCCGACCTGGGAGCCGGCGGCGAAGCATGAGTTGCTCGAGCCCATGGACGACGTCATGGGGCGGTTGGCCCAGAAGTATGGTGCGGTCACGCCAGCCGCCGAATATCTCGGCAAGGTTGGCGGCAAGTGGGCCGCCGTCCCGGCCGTGTCGGGGACGCAGTTGAAGCCGGCCTGCACGCGCTTCGACCTGATGAAGGAGCACGCCGGGCTCGACATGCAGGCGATGTGGCCGAACAAGGCCGAGCGCGGCCCCGGCGCCGATGGCTGGACCTGGGAAGCCTTCGCTGCCGCGGCGGAGAAGTGCAAGGCGGCCGGCGTGCCATTCGGCCTGCCGATGGGGCAGTTCACGGACGCGGTGGACTGGGTCGGCGCGCTGATGAACTCCTACGGCGCGCACATGATGGATGCGCGCGGCAACGCGACGATCCGCAACAACGCCAAGCTTCGCCAGGCCGTCGAGATGCTGGTGCGCATCTCCCGTGCGCTGCCCGACGATGTGTGGGCGTGGGACGATGCGTCGAACAATCGTGCCCTGATCTCGGGCCGTTCGGCGCTGATCTTCAACCCGCCGTCCGCCTGGGCTGTGGCCAAGCGCGACCAGCCGCAGGTCGCCGAAAAATGCTGGTACGCGCCGGCGCCGGCGGGCCCCGAGGGTCGCATGGTCGGCTACCTGCCGTATTTCTGGGGTGTCTGGTCGTTCAGCCGGATGAAACCGGCGGCGAAGGGGCTGATCGAGTTCCTGTCGGAGCGCCCGCAGGCGGAACGGCAGACCAACACCAGCAGCGGGTATGACATCCCGCCGTTCCTCTCGATGTCCGACTTCAAGATCTGGGAGACGGAAGGCCCGCCCACCGGCTTCGCCTACAACTATCCGGTGAAGCCGCACCAGAACCAGACCACGTCGGTCGCCTTCGCGCCGGCGCCGGCGGAGTTCGCCGTGCAGGCCTACAACAACGGCCTGAACACCAAGCTCATCGCGCGCATCGTCCAGGGTGGTGAGACCGTCGACCAGGCGATGGGCTGGGTGGAGCGCGAGCTGACCACGATCCGCCGCGGCGGCTGAACCGGGCACGGATAAACGGTGCGGGCGGGCGGCCATCGGCTGCCCGCCCGGCCCACTGAATCAGGGAGGTTTCAATGGCAGCCGACGGAACGCTAGCCGTACCCACCGCGGCCGGGGCAGGGTCCGGTCGTGCCAATACTCTGCAACGCTTCGCTCGGCGGCGGTCGACGATCGCCTTCCTGATGACGCTGCCATTGCTGGTTGTCGTGGTCGGTCTGGTGGGTTACCCGGCGGCCTATGGCATCTACCTGTCGACACTGAACCGCCGCATGACGGGGTTCATGGAGGGTGACTGGCTGCCCACAGGCCTCGGCAATTTCGAGATCCTGTTCGACTCCGACACCTTCTGGATGGTGGTCTGGCAGTCCTGCATCTTCGCCATCACTGCGGTGTTGCTGAAGGCGCTGATCGGCTTCTGGCTGGCGCATATGCTGCACCACATTCCGACCAAGGGGCAGCGCAAGTGGCGCGGAATGCTGCTGGTGCCCTGGGTGATTCCGCCGGCGCTGTCGACGCTCGGCTGGTGGTGGATGTTCGACCCGTCCTATTCCTCGATCAACTGGATCCTGAACATCTTCGCGGTACCCGCAGTGCCCTGGCTGGGTGAACCATGGTGGGCGCGTGCCTCGGTCATCATCGTGAATGTCTGGTACGGCGCGCCGTTCTTCATGATCATGTACCTCGCGGCGCTGAAGTCGGTGCCCGAGCAGCTCTACGAGGCCGCGGCGATCGACGGCGCCACCAGTTGGCAACGGTTGCGCTACGTCACGCTGCCGATGATGGCGAACATCATCTCCATCACCGTGCTGTTCAGCCTGATCGTGACCTTCGCCAACTACGACATCGTCCGCGTGCTGACCAATGGCGGACCGCGCGACCTGACGCATGTCTTCGCGTCCTACGCGTTCCAGGTCGGCATCCTGTCGAGCAACATCCCGCGCGGTGCCGCGGTCTCGCTGTTCATGTTCCCGATCCTGGCGGTGTGCGCCTTCTTCGTCCTGCGCGGCGTGACGCGCCGCAACAAGGAGCAGATGTAAATGTCGGCGACCGCAGCCAACCGGGGTATCCCCGGGATCTACCACAAGGCGGGCAGCCTGCGTGCCGAGCGGCGCTGGGCGTTGTGGACGGCCTATATCTCGCTGATCATCGCCTGCATCATCTTTCTCGCGCCGCCGGTCTACATGCTGCTGACCAGCCTGAAGTCGAATGCGGAGATTTCCGACCTCACGCTCAATCCGTGGCTGATCCGCTCGCCGACTCTCGAGAACTACGAGGCGATCCTCGGCAACCCGATCTTCATTCGCTTCTTCATTAACAGCGCGATCGTGACGACCTGCGTGGTCGTGCTGACGATGGTGATCTCGGTGCTCGCCGCCTTCGCGCTGGCGCGGATGCGCTTCTGGGGCAGCCAGGTGCTGGCGACCGGCGTGTTCCTCACCTACCTGGTGCCGGACACACTGCTGTTCATTCCGCTGTACCAGATCGTCGGCGGGCTCGGGCTGCTGAACTCGGTGTGGGGGCTGATCCTGGTCTACCCGACGCTGACGGTGCCGTTCTGTACCTGGATCATGATCGGCTACTTCGCCTCCATCCCGAAGGAATTGGACGAGGCGGCGCTGATCGACGGTGCCAGCTGGTCGCAGATGCTGCTGAAGATCTTCGTGCCGGTGGCGATGCCCGGGATCATCGCGGCGACGATCTTCGCCTTCACCGTCTCCTGGGCGGCCTTCGTCTATCCGACGGCCTTCGTGACCACGGCGGAATCGATGCCGCTGACCATCGGCGTCGTCTCGCAGCTGGTGCGCGGCGACACCTTCGCCTGGGGGCAGATCATGGCCGGTGCGCTCAGTGCCGCGCTGCCGCCGGTGATCATCTACGCCTTCCTGATGGACTACTACATCGCCGGGCTGACCGCCGGCGCCACCAAGGGTTAGCCGCCCGATCGCCGGAGCCCCCCGGGGCGCAGAGGCGTGATTCGGTTGGCATCAGCAATAAGGACCAAGCATGGCCCAGGTTTCGCTTCGCAAGATCATCAAGGCCTATGAAGGCGGCGTGCAGGCGGTCAAGGGGATCGACCTCGACATCGAGGACCATGAATTCGTGGTGCTCGTCGGTCCCTCCGGCTGCGGAAAGTCGACGACGCTGCGCATGATCGCCGGTCTCGAGGAGATCACCTCCGGCGACATCGCCATCGGCGGCACCGTGGTGAACGACATCCCGCCGCGCGACCGTGACATCGCCATGGTGTTCCAGAACTACGCGCTGTATCCGCACATGTCGGTCTACGACAACATGGCCTTCGGCCTGACGCTGCGGAAGTTCCCCAAGGCCGAGATCGACAGGCGGGTGAAGGAAGCCGGGCGGATCCTCGACATCACGCCGCTGCTCGACCGCAAGCCGAAGGCGCTCTCGGGCGGCCAACGGCAGCGCGTGGCGATGGGCCGCGCCATCGTGCGCGACCCCAAGGTGTTCCTGTTCGACGAGCCGCTGTCGAACCTCGATGCCAAGCTGCGCGTGCAGATGCGCACCGAGATCAAGAAAGTCCACCAGACCGTCAAGACCACCACTATCTACGTCACCCACGACCAGGTGGAGGCGATGACGCTCGCCGACCGCGTGGTGGTGATGAACCATGGCGTGATCGAGCAGGTCGGCCCGCCGCAGGAGCTGTACCACCATCCGGCGACGCGCTTCGTCGCGGGCTTCATCGGCAGCCCGGCGATGAACTTCATCCCTGCCAGGCTCGAGGAAATGTCCGGCGCGCTGCGCCTGACGCTGTCCAACGGCCAGACGCTGGAGGTGCCGGATGCCCGTACCGCGCGCTATCGCGCTCACGCCGGCAAGCCGGTGCTGTTCGGCATCCGCCCCGAGCACCTGACCGATGACAAGCCCACCGACAAGACCAACCCGGCGCCGGTGACGCTGACGCCGGAAGTCATCGAGCCGATGGGCATGGAGACGCTCGCGCATTTCAAGCTCGACGGGGCGGAGATCTCCGCGCGGCTTGATCCGGCGACGCCGGCGGCCGTGGGCGAGCCCTTGCGCCTGATCGCGCATATGGATCAGATGCACCTCATCGATCCATCCAACGACAAGGTGCTCTGAGCATGCAGCGTCTCGCGGGGAAGTCTGCCTGGGTGACCGGGGCGGGCAGCGGAATCGGCCGCGCCATCGCCATCGCCTTCGCCGCGGAAGGGGCCAAGGTCGCGCTCACCGGCCGGCGCACCGCGCCGCTCGAGGAGACGGCGGCGATGATCGGCGGCGGTGCCGTCATTGTCCCGGCGGACCTGACCGACGACAAGCAGGTCGCCGCGGCGCTGGCCAAGGTGGAGGCGACGATCGGCGGTCCCGACATCCTGGTGAACAATGCCGGGGTGAACCTGCCGAAGCGCTACATGCACCAGTTGACGCCGGAGGCGATCCGCACGCTGGTGGATGGCAACCTGACCGCGCCATTCATGACCTCGGTCGCCGTGCTT
This sequence comes from Neoroseomonas lacus, assembly GCF_014644535.1. GTDB lineage: Bacteria > Pseudomonadota > Alphaproteobacteria > Acetobacterales > Acetobacteraceae > Neoroseomonas > Neoroseomonas lacus. The sequence goes on along the minus strand of NZ_BMKW01000013.1, from coordinate 37,321 downwards.
CCGGGCATGCGCGCGCGCGGTGGCGGGCACCTGATCCAGATCGCGTCCATGGCCGGGAAGGGCATCTCCTTCCTATCCGGGCCTGGCTATACGGCGGCGAAGCACGGCTTCGTCGCGCTGTCGCAGTCGATCAACCAGGAGAACGGGATTCACAACATCCGCTCCTGCTGCATCTGCCCCGGGGAGGTCGCCACCGACATCCTGAAGAACCGGCCCGAGCCGGTGCCGGCCGAGGATATCGAGCGGCTGCTGCAGCCGGAGGACATCGCCGCCATGGCGCTGTTCGTCGCCACTATGCCGCCGCGCGCCAACATCACCGAGATGCTGGTGACGCCAACCTATATGCGGCTGCTGGCGCCGCAGGCGCGCAAGGTCGCGGCGATGTAGACGAAGGCCGGGGGAGGGGAACCTCCCCCGAACCCCCACCCTTTTTCTGTGTGTTGGGGATCAGCTCATCGTCGCGAGCATGCCTGTGTCGAAATGCTCGATCTCGACGCCCAGCAGCGATGTGCCGACGACGCGGCATTCGCGCACAATGGCTTGCCCGCGATAAAGCACCAGGCGGAGGCAGTCGCCAGGACGCAGCCCGACGACGCCACCGATCACCGCATGCGTCGTGGTGAGCTGACGCAGAACGGCGTCGCGCCGTGTCCAGCCAGTCAATACCGAGCAGGTCTCGTTCAGGGTGAAGTCCCAATGCCCGCGCGGTGGCGAGGCATCGGCGTATGTTGGGCGCAGATCATGCCGCCCGGGCATCGTGGTCATTGGGGCCTCCTGCCGCCAGATGCGCTACGGAACGTGCGCCGGCCCAGGCTGAGGCAAAGAGTTTAACGAATGGCTTTCAAGCCGCGATGCTGACAGCGGGCGATCGCCGCATGGATATGCACCATGGCGTTGATGACGGCACGCTTCCTGTCAGAGCACGCCCCCGCCTTCGCAAAGCAACGAATTGGGGAGAGAATACGCAACCGACTTCTTCCAGGACGCTCCCATGGATATGCACCACATCCCCGTCCCCGCGCTGACCGCCCTGGTAAGCGATGTCTTCCTCGCGGCGGGTTGCGACTCTGCCGAGGCCGGCCGCATTGCGACGCATCTCGTGGGTGCGAACCTCGCCGGCCATGACAGTCACGGCGTGGTGCGCGTGCCACGCTATGTTGAATGGCTCGAAGCCGGCTTCATCGTGAAGGGCCAGGATGCCGAGGTCGTCACCGATGGCGGATCCTTCGCCGTGCTCGACGGCAAATGGGGTTTCGGCCAGACGGTCGCGCCACAGGCCGTGGCGCTCGGCATTACACGCGCGCAGGAACAGGGCGTTTGCATTACCGCCCTACGCAATGCGGGCCATATCGGGCGCGTCGGCGACTATGCGGAACAGGCGATCGCGGCGGGGCTGATCTCCATCCACTTTGTCAACGTCGCCGGCAGCGTGCTGGTGGCGCCCTTCGGTGGCGTGGAGCGGCGCTTCTCGACCAACCCGGTCGCGATCGGGGTGCCGCTGCCGGGCCGCCCGCTGGTGCTCGACTTCGCGACTGCGCTGGTCGCCGAGGGCAAGGTGCTGGTGGCATCGAGCGGGGGCAAGAAACTGCCCGAAGGATCGCTGATCGAGCCCGATGGCAGGCTCTCCACCGACCCGCATACGCTGTACGGACCCTATGACGCGGTTGGGCCGCGCAACCCGTCGAATGGCGCGGGTGCGATTCGTGCCTTTGGTGAACACAAAGGTTCGGGCCTCGCCTTCATGTGCGAGATGCTGGCGGGCTGCCTGACCGCCGGCGGCACGTCGGGGCCGATCGACGAACGCGGTCGCATCGCCAACGGCATGCTGTCGATCTTTATCTCGCCCAAGCATTTCGGGACGCAGGAAGAATTCGAACGCATGGGCCTGGTCTATGCCGACTGGATTTCCGCCTGCCGTCCGGCCGATGCCGCTGCGCCGGTGTTGTTGCCAGGTGAGCCCGAGGCGCAGCGGCGCACGGATCGCAACGCCAATGGCGTGCCGCTGCCAGCGGATACCTGGTCGAACATTCTCGCCACGGCGACGCGGCTTGGAGTGCAGCGCCCGGTTTGACCCGGGGGAAGCTAAGGTCGAGGGGCACCGCCCCTCGAGCACCCCGCCAGGAAACTCATGCCGATGCAGCGAATGCGGCCCCTCGGCAGTCCGGCGTCAGGCCGGAGGCGTGCCTGCGGCACGACGCCAGGCAATCCGTAGGATTGCGCCCGGCGTCTGAGGGCTAGTCGAGGCGGATACCAGCGGTCGAAGCATTCGGCCGTGGCATCGGTTTCCTGGACCTGCGGGTGATTCCCGCGAAATCGGCAGGGGGTCAACGGTCCGCGAGGAATTTCCGCAGCCCTGCAATCTCCGCGTCGCTCGCCGGGTCGGCAAGGCGCGCATAGAGCGTCGCGGCACCGCGATACATGACGCTGGCGCTCTCATCGTCGCCAACAAAATCGGCGATTTCTTCCATTTCGCCCGACCAGCGGTAAGCCTTGGCATACATGCCGGGCACCATGCGCGCGAACCAGGCCGACAGCGCAGGCTGGCTCGCCGCGAGTTCGGCGCGCAACGCATCGGCGGCACCCGCGCGCGTTGCCGCCAGCATCATCGCCGAACCGATCGCGACCAGGCCCTTGGTGATCCCGGCATAGGACATCTTCAACGCCGAGGCCGCGCCGATCGGCCCTTCCATTACACGCAGATCGAGGCCACGACCGGACAGCAGCGTGGCGAGCCCTGATGCCTCGGCACCAGACGCGTAGATGACCGGGCCCGCATAGCCCTCGCGTGGCGGGCCACCGATGATGCCGGCATCGGCGACGCGCAGGCCATGGCTGCCGAGCAGAGTCGCGAGGCGCCGCATCGTCTCGGGACTGATGGCATTGCAGTCGACATAGAGTGGTGGCGCTGGCGCCGTCGCGAACAACGGCGCGAGGCGTTCGGCCGTGGCCACAGCCTGGGCCGGCGGCAGGATGGACAGGAAGGCGTCGGCATCGGCGAAGGCGGCTTCCGGCACCGCCTCCATGCCCGCCGCGGCGGCACGGTCGGCGCTGGCCGGGCTGCGGCCTTCGACGCAGGTCAGCACGCGAACGCCATGGGCGGAAAGCCGCGCCGCGACGCCAGCCCCCATGGCCCCCTGCGCGAGAATGGCAATCACCGGGTTCCGCATCGCCTTTTCCTCCAGACCGACCGCCATCCAGCCTGGACGTACCGGGCGTTGATGCCAATCCCGCGTAACGATTTGCCGGCATCGTGAGGCGGGGGTAGCGTTGTGCATCGGCGCCTCGATGCGCCGGAGGGAAGGAATTGTCCGCGACCATGACGTGCCCGCCATTTGGCGGTGCCCGGAAGGCAGGCTGTCCTTTCCACCGCGGCAGGAAAGGAAATCACCGGCATGCCCACCATCCGACCCAATGACGGCGCACTCGGCGCCAGCGTCACCGACATCGACCTGTCACGCCCGATGAGTGCCGCGGATTTCGCAACCATCCTGCGCGCGCTGGGACGGCACGGCGTGTTGTGTTTCCCGAACCAGTTGCTGGAGCCGGCGGCGCTGCGGGACTTCTCGCTGCGCTTCGGCAGCATCCAGACCTCGCTGACCGGCAAGTTCCAGGACCCGAACATCCCCGAGGTCGGCATCCTGTCGAACATCGTCGAGAACGGGGAGCCGATCGGCCTCGGCGATGCAGGCCAGGACTGGCACACCGACATGTCCTATCGCGACACGATGGGCTTCGTGAATGTGCTCAACGCGCACAAGGTGCCGCGACGCGACGGTCGCGTGCTGGGCAACACCATCTTCGCCAATATGCATGCGGCCTATGACGAGCTCGACCCGGGGCTGAAGGCGCGGCTCGCCAACGCCACCGCGACGCATGACTTCAACAAGTTCTGGGACATGATGGTAAAGCGCGGCAATGGTCGTGCGCCACTGACGCCGGAACAGCGCGCCAAGCGCCCGCCTTCTGTCCACCCGGTCTTCCTGACGCACCCGATCACCGGCAGGAAGGTGCTCTACTGCAATCCCGGCTATGCAGTGCGCATCAACGAACTCGATGAAGCCGAGAGCGACCGTGTGCTCGCGGCGCTGTTCGAGCACCAGTTGCAGCCGCGTTTCCTGCACACCCATGTCTGGACCGAGGGCGACCTGCTGATCTGGGACAACATCGGCACGCTGCACAACGCCATCCCCGATTACGGACCGAACGAGCATCGCCTGATGAAGCGCTGCCAGGTGATGGCCGACAAGGTGTTCCAGACGGATTTCATCCAGCAGGCATTGGCCGCCTGATGCGCTGGATCCGCTTCACGGCCGACGGCCGCACTGCTTACGGTATCCTCGAAGGTGACCGCATCGCCGAGGTCGCTGGCGATCCGTTCCGCGGCTACGACGCCACGCCGCGTCGTCACGACCTCGGCTCGGTGAAGATCGAGGTCCCCGTCATCCCGCCGACTTTCTATGCGGCCGGCCTCAACTACGTGGAGCATGTCAAGGAAGGCGCGGCGCGCCGCGGAGAGACACCGAACATCCCCGCCAAGCCGGATATGGGATACCGTGCCGCCAACGCGCTGATCGCCCATGGCGAGACGGTGATCATCCCCGCCGACGCCACCGAGAAGGTGCATTACGAAGGCGAGATCGTCGCTGTCGTCGGCAAGAAGGCCAAGCACCTGACGGAGGAGAACGCGCTCTCCTGCCTGCTTGGCTGGACCATCGGCAATGACGTCAGCGAACGCACCTGGCAGAAGGCCGACCGCACCTTCTGGCGCGCCAAGAACTCCGACACCTTCAAGCCGATGGGACCGTGGATCGAGACCGACCTCGACCTCGACGCCGCGGAGACCATCGTGCGGCTGAATGGCGAAATCCGCACGCGGTTCCACACAAACCACATGCTGTTCGGCGTGGCGAAGTTCATCGCCACCATGACGCGCAACATCACCCTGCATCCGGGCGACGTCATCTGGATGGGCACGGATGGCGTCTCGCCCGACCTCGTCTCCGGCGACGTGGTCGATATTGAGATCACCGGCATCGGCCACCTGACCAATACCTTCAAGCGTGAGGAAGCCTGATCCCGTGAATGTTCCGCATGAACGCGTGCGCGCGCAGATCGAGGTCATCCTGCAATCCTGGGGCATGGCGCCGGACCTGCTCGCCACCACGGTCGAGGCGATGGTCGAGACCGACCTGCTCGGCGTCGACAGCCACGGCATCTCGATGCTGATGACCTATGAGAAGCGCTGGCACGAAGGCACGCTGAAGTTGCAGGTGCATCCGCGCATCGAAAAGCAGACTGCCTGCACCGCGCTGGTCGATGGCGGGGCGGGTCTCGGCCACCCGGTCTCGGCCTTCGGCATGAACCTCGCCGTGGACATGGCGAAGGCGGCCGGCGTCGGCATCGTCGGCGTGCGCAACTCGCATCATTTCGGCGCTGCCGGCGTTTATGCGCGTATTGCCGCACGGCGGGGGGCGATCGGCATGGTTACTTCCGCGACGCGCGGCGTGACCATGGTGCCGACGCGCGGTGCCGCGCCCGTGCTCGGCACCAATCCGCTCGCTTTCGCCGCGCCGGCGAAGCGCCACCCGCCCTTCGTGCTCGACATGGCGACAACGACCACGGCGGCGGGCAAGGTGAAGGTCTATGACCTGAACAACCGGCAATTGCCCTCGGGCTGGGTGCTGGATGCGAAGGGGCAACCGGTCACCGACCCGAAGCAGGGCTTCGACATCGTGTTCAATCAGCCCGAGGGCGGGTTGTCGCCGCTTGGCGGGTCGCCGGAGATGGCGAGCGCGAAGGGCTACGGGTTGGCGATGATGGTGCACATCCTTGGCGGGACGCTGGTCGGTTCCTCTTTCTCGCCGATCCGGAACCGCACGCAGAAGCCGGGCGACCCGGATGACATCGGCCATTTCTTCATGGCGATCGACCCCGCCGCCTTCCGCGCCCCGGGCGAATTCGAGAACGATCTCGACGACGTCATCGACGTGATGCACGCGACACCGGCGGCTGATCCGTCAAAGCCGGTGCTGGTCGCCGGCGACCCCGAGGAGGCCGAGCGCCAGCGCCGCCTGCGCGACGGCATCCCGATTCCGGCCAGCCTCGACACGCTGATCCGGGGCATCTGCGAAAGGTCCGGCGCCGCCTATCTGTTGAGCTGACAACAACGAACGGGAGGAGCGAACAATGAAAAAGGCTCTGATGGCCGCTACCGCGGGGCTCGCCGTCGCGGTGGGCGCGGCGGAAGCGCAGACGCTCCGCATGGGCGTGGGGGCGCAGGTCACCTCGACCGACCCGCATTTCCACAACATCTCCCCCAACAATGCCTTCGCCTCGATGGTCTTCGACAATCTAATCGAGACCGATGACCGCGCGCGGGTGCGGCCTGGCCTCGCGGAGTCCTGGCGGCCGGTCGGCGAGGATGTCTGGGAATTCCGCCTCCGCCGCGGCGTGAAGTTCCACAACGGATCGGACTTCACGGCCGAGGATGTCGCCTTCACCCTCGAACGCATCCCGACCGTGGTGAACAGCCCCGGTTCCTTCCGCACCTATACCCAGGCGATCACGGGGGTGGAGATCGTCGACGACTACACCATCCGCTTCCGCACCAACGGCCCCGCGCCGGTGCTGCCGAACGACATTGCCATGGTGCCGATGCTCGACCGCCAGACGCACCAGGGGGCGACGACCGAGGACTTCAATGCCGGCCGCGCGACCATCGGCACCGGCCCGTACCGGATGACGATGCATCGCGCCGGCGAGCGGATCGAGTTGCAGCGCAACGACGCCTATTGGGCCGGCCGCCCGCAATGGCAGACCATCGACTACCGGATGATCACCAACGACGCATCGCGCACCGCGGCGATCCTCGCCGGTGATGTCGACTTCATCGACCAGGTGCCCACCACCGATGTCGAGCGTCTGCGCCACACCCCACGCGTGTCGTTGAGCGAGATCGACAGCATGCGCTTCATCTATTTCGCGATGGACCACATGCGCGACGGCCCGTCGCCCTTCATCACTGACAATGACGGCAGGCCGCTCGACCGCAATCCGCTGAAGGATGTGCGGGTGCGCCGCGCCTTGTCGCTCGCCATCGACCGCGCGGCGATCGTCTCGCGCATCATGGAAGGCGCGGCGGCCGCGACGGTTCAGGTGATGCCGGAAGGCGCCTTCGGCTACGCGCCAGACCTTACCGTGCCGGCGGCGGATGCCGAGGCGGCGCGCCGCCTGCTCGCCGAGGCGGGGTACCCGAACGGGTTCCGCATCACGCTGCATGGGCCGAACGATCGCTACCCGAATGACGGCCGCATCGCCCAGGCGGTCGGGCAGATGTGGACGCGCATCGGCATCCGCACCCAGGTCGAGGTTGCGCCCTTCGCGAGCTTCGTCGCCCGCGCCTCGCGGCAGGAATTCTCGACCTTCCTTGTCTCTTGGGGCAGTTCGACCGGGGAGCCGCTCGCGGCGCTGCGGTCGGTTGCCGCGACCTATGATCGGCAGCGCGGGACGGGGTCGGTCAACCGGGGGCGCTATTCGAACCCGGAATTCGACACGGCATTGCAGGCGGCCAGCCGGGAGCTGAACGACCCGCGGCGCGATGTGATGCTGCAGGAGGCGACCCGCATCCTGGTGCGCGACCAGGGCATCATCCCGACCCATCTGCAGAAGAACATCTGGGCCATGCGCCAGGGCTTCGCGCATACCCCAAGGGTTGATGAGCGCACCCGCGCCCAGGATGTGCGCGCCGTCACGCCATGACGGATTCGCGCTCGGCATGAATGGCTGACTTGGGCGGCGGGCCGGGCTATGAGTCCGCCCCCTACCCCCGGGGCTGTGATGCGGCGACCCTTCATCCATCACGGTCCGGGCCCATATTCGATGGCGTGAACCGGTTTTCCGGGCGTCCCTACGTCCGGAATCGGCATGCCCAGGCCAGGAGATCGGACAGGATGAGCGAAACCGCCGTCACCGTGCAGCCCATGCGCTACCTCGACAAGGCCATGGGCGCATTGCGCGACCTCGGCCTGCCGCTGCCGGCCGCCTCGGCCGAGGAAAGCCCGATCACCGGTCTGCTGTCGAAGATCATGGAGGTCGACACCGACCGCGTCACCCTGATCGCCCGGGTGCTGAACCAGGCCACCACCTTCAACGAGGTGGTTCGCGAGCAGATCAAGGCGATGGAGGTCGGCGAGCGCTACCAGACCATCACCACCGCCTTCAATTCCATCCGCGACGATGCGCGCGGCATGGTCGCGCAGATGGAAGACGGCAGGATCTCCACCATGGAGCGGCTGTCGAACGTCTGGCAGAAGGCCACGCGTGGCGACATCGCCTCGCGCTTCGACAAGATCCGCGACACCTATCTGGAAGTGTCGAAGGACACCAAGGAGAACATCGACCGCGAGCATGCGATCCTCGAGGCCTATCGCGACTTCCGCGGCGCGCTGAAGCAGGCCGAGGTGTTGGCGCTTGAAGTGCTCAAGACCGCCGAGGGACGCCTGAATGTCGCGAAGGCCGATACCGACGCGGCCGTGAAGGCGGCTGAGGCGGCGGTGGCGATGGAACCGGCCGAACGGGCGCGGCTGGAACTCTCGCGCGACGAGGCGCTGCGCGTGCTGCAGGCCGAGGACGGCAAGTACCAGATCGCCAAGGACCTCGCGGACAACCTGACCGTTTCCTACAACACCTCCGAGGTCATCATGGCCCGTCTGGTGCAGACCACGACGGCGAAGGAACGCGTCTACCAGCAATCGGTCTCCTTCTTCTCGACCAACGAGGCGGTGCTGACGGCGCTGACCGCCTCCTTCACCGGCATGCACGGCCTGCACGAGAGCACCCGCGCGCTGGAGAGCATGAAGTCCGGCGTGAACCAGTCGCTGGAAGTGCTCGCCGAGATCGGCGGCAAGGTGCAGGAGGCCGCGCTGCGCGCCGGCTACGGCCCGACCATCCAGGCCGACGCGGTCAAGAAGCTGGTCGAATCCGTGGTGAACTACCAGGAACGCTCGCTCGAGATCATCGACGAGATGCGCACTGCTGCGACGCAGAACAGTGACGAGATCCGCCGTTCGGTCGAAGATGCGAAGCAGCGCATGGCGAAGCTGACGCAGCGTGCCTCGGCGGTCGTCCAGGCGAATGCCTGACCCGGTCGCAGGCAACACCAAGGTCGTGGCCGTGCCGGCGCTCGACGAGACGATGATGGCGATGGATGTGGTGGACACGATCCGCCACGCCGATCGCCTGGTCGAACGCGAGCTGGGCGGCGCGGAACGCCAGCAGCGCCTGCGCGAACGTCTGCGCGAAATCTACAAATCGCAGGGCATCGAGGTCTCGGACAGCGTTCTCGACCAGGGCATCACGGCCCTGGAAGAAAAGCGCTTCGCCTATACGCCGAAGGGCGAGGGGTGGAAGCGCAGCCTCGCCACCGCCTGGGCGACGCGTAGCCGCTGGGGACGCTTCGCCCTGGCGGGGCTGGGTGTCCTCCTGGTCGGCTGGGGAGTGTTTCACTTCACCGTCGTCGCGCCGCGCCAACGCGAAGCGGCGGCCGTTGCGCGCGAACTGAACACCGAACTGCCACGCACCCTGCGCGCCGAATACGACCGCGTGCTGGCCGGCACGCAGGACGCGCAGCCGCGCGCTGATGCGGCGCGGCTGCTGGCCGAAGGCGAGGCCGCGGCGCGCGCCGGCAACCTGACGGAGGCGCGCGCGCGGCGCACCGCGCTCAACGATCTCGCCGCACGGCTGGCGGCCGCCTACAGCGTGCGCATCGTCAACCGGCCGGGCGAACCATCGGCCATCTGGCGCGTCCCGGCCTCCAATCCGCGCGCCCGCAACTACTACCTGATCGTCGAGGCTGTGGACCGTGACGGCCGCCCGGTCGAGGTGCAGGTCACCAGTGAGGAAGATGGCATCACCGCCCGCGTTTCGCGCTGGGGCCTGCATGTGCCCGAGGCGGAGTTCGAGCGCGTGCGGCGTGACAAGCTCGCCAACGGCATCATCGAGCAGCCCGTGATCGGCGAGAAGCCCGCCGGCAGCCTGGCGACACGCTGGACCGTGCAGACGACCGGGGGGGCGATCCTGTCATGGTGAATGGCGTCAACGTGCTGCAGGAAGTCGATGCGCGGCTGTCGGATGCGCAGCGCGAAGCCTCCGCCGCGCAGACGGAAGCCGACCGCCTCGCCGCCCAACGCGAGGGGCTGCGCACCGAGGAAGCGGAGGCGTTGCGTGAACTAGCGCGACTGCGCCTGATGGAACTGGCCGATGGCCGCCAGGCCGTCGATGCGCTGGATGCCGCCGGTGCGCAGGTACGCGAGAGCCTGGCGCGCCGCGCGAGCGAGCTCGAGGCCGTGCAGCGCGGCGTGCTCGACGCGCGCGACGCGCTGGTCGCGGCCGAAGCCAGGCGCGATGCCGAGGTGGCGCGGCATCGCGCCGTGCAGGAAGCCGAAGCCACCGCCCTGAAGGCGGCCGATGCCAAGGCGGCGGAGGACCTCGAATTCCAGCGCCTGTCGAAGCTGGCGGAGGAAGCCGAGCGTGTCGCGCAGCATGCCGAACAGAAATCCGGCTTCGCCGAACGCGACTTCGAGGAGAAGGGCCGGCCCTACCGCGCCGATCCGCTGTTCGCCTATCTGTGGGACCGTGGCTGGGGCACCGGGCGGTATCGCGCCTTTCCCCTGGTCCGCATGATCGATGGCTGGGTCGCGAAGCTGATCGAATTCGAACCGGCGCGCCGATCCTACGCGTTGCTGTCGGAACTGCCGGGCAGCATGACATCCCATGCCGGTCGCATGCGGGCCGAGGCGGATGCCGCCGTGCGCGCCATGGTCGAACGCCGCCGCGCCCTCGCCGGGCTGCCGGAAGGCGGTGGCCGGATCGACCCCGCCAGCCTGGAAGCCGCCGAGGATGCGGTGGAAGCCGCCCGCGCCGCCCTGACCGAGGCCGAGGCGAAGCGCAGCGCCCTGGCCTCCGGTGAGGACCCGGCCTCGCAGCAGGCGATCCGCGCGCTGGAGGCAGCGATCGGCGCGAGGTCGCTGCGCACGCTGCGCGAAGAGGCCTCCCGCACGCCGACGCGCGAGGATGACGCCATCGTCGCCCGGCTTGAGATCACCGCCGCCGAGCGCGCGCGGCTCGAAAATGCACTGGCCGATGCCCAGGCGCAGGCCGATGGCGCGCGGCGGCGCCTGACGGAACTGCAGACACTGCGTCACGACATGCGAACCCGCGGCGTCGAGCGCAGCGACTGGGGTTTCGCCAGCGGTGCGCTTGTCGGCGCGCTGGTCGGCGAATTGTTGCGCGGCGCGCTGTCGCGTGACGGCTTCTGGGACCGCATGGAACGCCAGCGCATGCCGGACCAGATGCCCGGCACCAGCCAGCCCGGGCCCTGGGGCAAGCCGCTGCCAGGCCCCTGGGGCCGGCCGGCGCCGGGCCCCTGGTCAAGCGGTAGTGCGGCGCCGCCGAATGGCGGTTGGTGGGACGAAGACAAGTCCGCCTATTGGGGCAAGGGCAAGCCGCAGGGTGGCGGCGGCAAGGGCGGCGGCTGGAGAAGCGGTGGTGGCGATGCCGGCGGCGGTTTCTCCACTGGCGGCAGCAGCGATTCGGGCGGCGGGTTCCGCACCGGCGGGTCCGTCTGAAGGACCGTTCCGGGCGGCCCTGTCGACAGTCGATGGCGGGATCCTGACCGGGCGCGGCTGCGCCGTCAGAACAGCGAATAGCCGCCGTCGAGCACCAGGCAATCGCCGGTGTGGTAGGCGGCGGCGTCGCTTGCCAGATAGACCGCGACGCCGCCGAAATCCGCACCCGTGCCCCAGCGCCGCGCGGGGATTCGCGGCAGCACGGCGGCGCTGAATTTCTCGTCGCCGACGCTGCGCGCGGTCATCGGCGTCTCGATCCAGCCGGGCAGCACCGCGTTGGCGCGGATGCCGTGGCGGGCGAGTTCCACCGCCAGTGCGCGGATCACCGCCACCATCGCGCCCTTGGTCGCGGCATATTGCGCGTTGCGCGCCGCGCCCTCGATGGCGGCGAGCGACGCGGTGCCGACCAGCGAGCCGCCGCTGCCGCGTTCGACCATGTGCCGCGCCGCGGTGCGCAGAGTGTAGAAGGCGCCGTCCAGATTGACCCGCGTCACGCGGTGCCATTCCTCGCTGTCGAGCTCGGTGAACTTCATCTTGCGGCCATAGGTGCCGGCATTGGCGAAGCAAGCATCGACACGGCCCAGCGCCGCCAGGGTGCTGGCGAAGGCGGCTTCGACCGCGGCCTCGTCGCCGACATCGCAGGTCTCGGCATGGGTGCGCACGCCGGTCGCCGCGAGCATCGCCCGGGCCTCGGCATTTTTGGTCGTGTTGGTGCCCCAAATCGCGACATCCGCGCCGGCCTCGGCCAGGGCACGGGCCATGCCGAGGCCGATGCCCGAATTGCCGCCAGTGACGAGGGCGACCTTCCCGGTCAGGTCGAAGGGCTGGTAGGGCATGGCGGGTCCTTCGTGTTGAATGGGGTACTTTAAAATTTTAGCATTTTATTCCGCGAGGACTACCCGATTTCGGACAAAGGCCAGGATTGCGCAAGGCGATTGACGGGTCGTTCGCTGGCCGGGAGCGGGGGCATGCGTGACGTCCTTCTGCTTGTGATTCTCGGCGGTTCAATGCCACAGCCCGACGGGCGGATATGAAGGGACTCTGCCCCATGCGCGCGACGATAGTGCTGTCGCGCGGTGGAACCGGAGCGGGCTTTGCCCCCTCCGGACCTCCCCCACCAAAGGCCTAAGGGCCTTTGGAAACCGTCACTTGGTGGCGGGCGCGACAAATTGTCGCCAGGAACGAACGTCGCGCTGGGCAAGAGAACGAATCTTGGCACCGATCCCCCCATGATGCCCGGTATCGGCTTCCAAAGGCCCGCTGGCCCTTGAGGGGTGGTTTGGCGGAGCAGGGCCCCTCCAATGTTCGCGCCTTCGGGGTTGCGTCCGCCATATCACTCCACCAGATGACAGTGCCATTTGGAAGGCCATCTCTTGGCGCCGGGCAGTGCAGACATGCTGCTTCGGCAATGCGCGCGCGGCGCTCATTCTGCTCGGGGCGCCCGGCATTGGATCAAGGTGTCCAGAGGCCCTTAGGCCTTTGGCGGGGTGGCTTGGAGGGGCAGAGCCCCTCCAACCGGACGCAGCATTGAACCTTGATTATATTCCTATATCAGCCCGCCACGCTGGGCGCCAGCGAAATCAGCCTCTCAATACCCCGCCGCCCGGTCCACCAGTTGAGTCAGCGGCGCGCCTTCGGTGAATCGGCGAAGGTTCTCCACCAGCAGCGCGGCGACCATCGAATCGCGTTCCGGGTGCAGCCCGCCGATATGCGGCAGCACCATGATCTTCTCCTCGCCCCAGAAGGGGTGCTCGGCGGGCAGCGGCTCGGTGCGGAACACGTCGAGCACCGCGCCGGCGATCGTCCCCGCCCGCGCCGCGGCGACCAGATCGTCATCCTTGATCAGCGCGCCGCGGCCGAAATTCAGCAGCCAGGCGGAGGGCTTCATCTGAGCGAGACGCGTCGCGTCGATGAAGTTCTCGGTCTCGGGTGTGGCGGGCAGCAGCAGGACGACGAAATCGCTCGCCGCCAGCACCTGGTCCGTCTCCTCGGGGCGATAGACGCGGTCGACATGCGGCAATTCACCGCTGCTGCGACGGGTGCCGATGACGTGCATCTCCAGCGCCTCGGCCTTGCGCGCGAGTTCCACGCCGATCGCGCCGAGGCCGAGGATGCCGAGCGTCTTGCCCGCCAGGGTGGACGAGACGCGGCGCGTCCATTGCTTCGCGGCGTTGTCGGCGACGATCGCGGCGTAGGGCTTGGTGATGTGGAACAGCGCGCCGAGGATGTTCTCGGGCATCTGCACGCGATGCGTACCGCGCGCGCAGGACAGGGCGAGTGTCGGCGGCAGGTCGGGGCGCGACAGCCAGTGTTCGACGCCGGCGGTCAGCGCCTGCACGAAACGCAGCTTCGGCATGCGCGTCAGCATCCCGGGCGGCGGGCCCCAGGAGAGCAGCGCCTCGGCTTCGGCCAGTTGTTCGTCGGCGGGGGTGGCGGCGCGGGCCACCGTCTCCACGCGCAGCCGCCCGGCCAGGCCCGCGGCCTCGATGGCGGCGGCGTAGGGTCCAGCCCCGTCGGTCCACAGCAGCAATAGTGGCTTGGTCATCTCACGCCCTCCATCATGCCGTGAGCGTGCGGCAGTGGCGGCGGCGCGTCCAGATCAGCGGGGGTGGCTTATGCCGGAACGAGAGGGGCTTTGCCCCTCTCGAACTCTCTCCACCAGAGGCCTTAGAGGCCGTTTGAAAATGCGCCAGGGGGCGCATTTTGAGGGCCGGTGCCGGACTCTTCACACGGTCTCTAAGGGCCTTTGGAAACCTCGATTTGGTACCGTGCAGCACGGCCAGGAAGAGCAGCGAAGTCCGCCTCGGTGCATGACGGGCGCGGCGCGCCCGGTGCCGAACCTGGAAACAAGCGCGCAGGCGTTGCTTCCGGACGGACTTTTCAGGCGGCGGGCGCGCGCAGTTCGGCGCTGACCGCCTGCTGCATCTCGGCCACACGCAGGATGCGGATGACGCGGCGGTCGCGCGCCAGCCAGCCTTCCCGCGTCATGTCCGACAATTCGCGCGAGACGACCTCGCGCCGCGCGCCGATTCGGGCGGCGAGTTCGTGGTGCGGCGGCGGCGGCGAGACGACGCGCTCGCCCACCACGCCGTTGCGCGGCCGCGACAGGCGCAGCAGTTCCGAGAACAGCCGCAGGCGCACCGGCAGGGCTTCGCGTTCCAGCGTGCGCTCGGTCTGCAGCCGCAGCTTGGCCGTCAGCGTGCGCAGCAGGCCGTGGCAGGCGACCGGGTTGGCGAAGATGAAGTCGAGGAAGGTCTGGGCCGGGATGATGCACAGGCGTGACCGCGCGATGGCGGTGACATTGGCGGCGCGCGGCGCGCCGTCGATGGCGGAGAGCTCGCCGAAGAATTCGCCGGTGCCGAACTCGTTCAGCAGCACCTCGCGCCCCGAGGCGGCGCGCAGCTGCACGCGCACCGAGCCGGCGGCGACGAAGAAGATGTCGGTCGAAGGCTCGTCGTCATCGACCACGACCTGGCCGGGTTCGACGGTGCGCCACCGCACGGTGGCGGCAACCTTGGCCAGCGTCGCCGGGTCGGCGCCGCGAAAGAAGGGGAGGTCCGCCAGGGAGGGGGCGCGCACCGGTTCAGCCATGGCGGGGCGCAGCCAGACAAGGTGCGGGAAAGTGGCGTCCTGCATTGGGCGCATCGTCGGTCTCCGGGCCGGCGCAACCGTCGCGCAGGCGGGGGGAGAGTGCTGCGTAATCTTTGATGGCGGGAGTGATACGGGTCACGCGTCGTCCTCGCGCCGTTGCCGCACGATCGAGCCGGTCCCTCGCCATCATGCTGTCACCCCCTGGTCGTCATGATGCCGTATCTTTGCATTGCTGTCGCAAATCGTGAAATCAACGTCAAGCCATTGCGGCGGCGAACGAAACATAAGTGTGCCGTCCGGCCTGCCGGTGCCGATCGGTCGGCAGGCGCCGCGGGTGGCGGCCTCGGCATGCGCCCCTGGGCCGTGCCGAGGCACCGGGGTCAGGCTTTGACGATCAAGGCATCCACCGCCATCGCCTCCGTGCCGGCGACGATGATCGGGTTGACGTCGAGTTCGGCGATGCGGTCGCGCTGGTCGGCGACGAATTCCGACAGGCGGGTGACGATATCCGCCAGCCGGTCGAGATCGGCCGCCGGCGCGCCGCGGAAGCCATCCAGCGCCGCACGGCCGCGCAGGGATTCGAACATCGCGCGCGCCTCGGTATGGGTGACCGGTGCGAGGGCAAGGGACGAATCGCGCATCAGCTCGACCAACACGCCGCCGAGGCCGGCGACGATCAGCGGCCCCATCAGCGGGTCGACGCGGCCGCCGACCATGAGCTCGACGCCCGGCTTGGCCATGGGCTGCACCAGCACGCCGTTGATACGGGCGTTGGGGGCGTGATGGTGCGCGTTCGCCATGACGGCGCGGTAGGCGTCGCGGACCTCGGCGGCGTCCTTGAGTCTGAGGCGAATGACACCGGCCTCGGTCTTGTGCGGCAGGTCGGGGCTTTCGACCTTCATCGCCACCGGGAAGCCAAGCGCCTCGGCGGCGGCGACGGCGGCGTCTTCGCTCTCGGTCAGGCGTTCGGGGACCACCGGCACGCCATAGGCGGCGAGCACCGCCTTGGCCTCACGTTCCGTCAGGGTGCGGTCCTGCGAGGCGGCGATCATGGCGGCGGCTTCGGCTGCCGCTTCGGGGCGGGACAGGCGGGTCAGCAGGCGCGGGCCACGGGCTCGGCGGGCTTCCCGCTCATGCCAATGCGCAAGGGTGGCGAAACAGCGGTCCATCGAGCGGAACAGGCCGATGCGCGGGTTCTGCTCGGCCTCGCGCGAGCCGGTGCCTTCCAGCCATTCGGTGGTCCAGACCACGCAGATCGGCTTGTCGTGCTCCTCGGCGATGGCGGCGAGTTCGCCGGGGCGCTTGGCGGAGAGCTCCGTCGAGTAGATCTGCGCGTAGATCAGCGCGCCGTAATGGCCCTCGCCGAGCATGGCGGAGGCGCAGGCGGTGAGGCTTTCCGGGTCGTTGGCGACCTGGGCGGTGACGTCGCAGGGGTTCCGCGCCGAGCCGAAATCCGGGATGCGCGATTCGAGGATGGTGCGTACCGGCGGCGTCGGCTGCGGCAACGGCACGTTGCGCGCTTCCGCCTTGTCGGCCGACATGATGGCGGCACCGCCGGAGACGGCGACGACCGCCACGCCACGTGCGCGCGGCGGCGGGGCCTTGGCGAGGAAGGCGGTGGTTTCGACCAGCGCCTCGAAATCCTGCACGACGACGGCACCGGCTCGTTCGAAGGCCGCGAGGTAAGCCGCGTTCTCCCCGGCGAGCGAGCCGGTGTGGGACATCGCCGCCGCCGCGCCGGCCTCCCCGGTGCCGAGCTTGAAGACCACCAGCGGCTTGTTGGCGGCGTCGGCGATTGCCGCCGCCTGGATGAAGCGCATCGGGTCGGGCATGCCTTCGAAGACGCAGGCGATGGCGCGGCAGGCGGGGTCGTCGGCGAGGAAGGAGACGCAGTCGGCGACGTCGATGTCGGAGGAATTGCCGGTGGTCAGCAGGTGGCTGACCGAGACGCCACGCATCACCGATTGCGCCAGCGAGAAGCCGAGCGCGCCGGATTGGCTGATCAGGCCGATGGCGTGCGGCAGCGGCGCTTCCATCGGCGGCGGGATCATGAAGGTGACGCCGGCCTTGGATTTGAAGTTCAGCATGCCGATGCAGTTCGGCCCGACGATGCGCATGCCGGCGTCGCGGCCGATCTGCGCGAGGCGGAGCTGGGCTTCGATATCGGCGTCACGCCCGGTTTCGGAGAAGCCCGAGGCGTAGAGCATGATGCCGCCGACGCCGGCTTTCGCGCAGTCGGTGGCGATCTCCTCGACCGCGTCCTTGGCGGCGACGACGATGCAGCAGTCTGGTGCTTCCGGCAGGGCGCCGACGGAGGGGAAGCAGGGGCGCTCGCCGATCGTCTCGTAGCGGGAATTCACCAGGTAGAGCCGGCCAGTGTAGTCCTTCAATGCCTGGATGGTGCGGTCGGCGAAGGAGCCCGCGCGGGGGCTGGCGCCGATCACAGCGATGGACGCTGGGTCGAACAGGCGCCCCATCTCCCCGTGGCGGTAGACGGCGCGGCTCGTGGCAGTCATGTGGTCGCTTCCCCTGGCTCTCTGGACACCGGCACATTGAGGCCGGTGCGCGAAGCCTAGGCGGCGATGCGCGACCCGTCACCCCCGCGGCGGCGCCTCCGCGGAGGCCAACACGGCATTGGCATAACGGGTGTCGCCGGTGATCTCGCGGCCGGCCCAGGGCGGCACGCCGACCGAATGGTCGGGAGCAGGCAATTCGACCTCTGCGATGATCAACCCGGCGAGGGGGCCTTCGAAGACATCCACCTCCCACAGCAGGCCGTCATGCGGGACGTCGTGGCGTGTCTTGGCGATGCGGCGGCCGGCGCAGAGCGTGTCGAGCATCGCCAGCGCGTCCGCCGGCGGGACGGCGTACTCGAATTCGGGGCGGATCAGGCCGCCGGGGCCCTTGATAGTAAGCCAGGCCTGGTCGTCGACGAGGCGCAGGCGGACGGCGACGCCGTCCTCGCGTGCCACGTAGCCCTGGACCAGGCGGCGCGTGCGGGTTGTCGCGTCGCGCCAAGCCGGGGTGGTGACGAGGAAGCGGCGTTCGATTTCGGTGGCCATGGCTGCGTCACTTCATGTGGATGTAGCTGCCGGGGGCGGCGTCGAGCGGCGGCAGGCCGCGGTCGGGCGCGCCGATCGGCGGCGGCGGCACCATGCCGACGCTGTCGATGCCGGCAAGCCAGGCCGCCCAGGCGGGCCACCAGGACCCGTCCTGGCGCGGCGCGATCGTCGCCCAGGAGGTGGGGTCGAGGTAGCGCTCGCCATGGTGGCGCGTCATGATCTGGAAGTGGCGGCCGGCATGGCCGGGCTCGCTGACGATGCCGGCATTGTGGCCGCCGGAGGTCAGCACGAAGGTCACGTCCGTGTCGCTGAACAGGGCGATTTTGTAGACCGAATGCCAGGGCGCGATGTGGTCCTTCAATGTGCCGACGGCGAAGATCGGCGGGTTGATGTCCGACAGCGCGATGACGCGGCCCTCCACGGCGAAGCGGCCGGCGGTCAGGCGGTTTTCCAGAAAGAGGCCGCGCAGATATTCGCCATGCATGCGCGCGGGCATGCGCGTCTGGTCGCTGTTCCAGGCCATCAGGTCTGTCATGGCGGCGCGTTCGCCGAGCACGTAGTCGCGGATCAGCCGCGACCAGACCAAGTCGTTCGAGCGCAGCAGCTGGAAGGCCCCGGACATCTGGTTGGTGTCGAGGTAGCCGCGGTCCCACATCATGTCCTCGAGGAAGGCGATCTGGCTTTCATCGACGAAGAGCATCAGCTCGCCGGCCTCGGCGAAGTCGGTCTGCGCGGCGAGCAGCGACATCGAGGCGAGGCGGTCATCGCCGTCGCGCGCCATGGTCGCCGCGGCGATCGAGAGGATGGTGCCGCCGAGGCAGTAGCCGCAGGCATGGATGCGCCGGTCCGGCAGGATGGCGGAGACGGCGTTGAGCGCCGCCATCACGCCGTCGCGCCGGTAGTCGTCGAGCGCGGTGTCGCGGTCCTTCGCGTCGGGGTTCTTCCACGACACCATGAAGACGGTGAAGCCCTGCGCCACCAGCCAGCGGACCAGCGAGTTCTCCGGGCTGAGGTCGAGGATGTAGTATTTCATGATCCAGGCCGGGACGATCAGCACCGGTTCGGCATGGACCTTCTCGGTCGTCGGCTCGTACTGGATCAGCTCCATCAGGTTGTTGCGGAAGACGACGCGGCCGGGGGTGACGGCGACCTCATGGCCCGGGCGGAAGGCCTCGGCGCCGGGCGGGGGCGCGCCGGAGACCGTGCGTTCCATGTCGTCAAGCCAGTTCGCCGCGCCGCGCAGCAGGTTGGTGCCGGCCTCGGCGATGGTGTGCTCGGCGATCGCCGGATTGGTCCAGGGCAGGTTCGAGGGTGCCAGCACATCGACCATCTGGCGCAGCATGAAGGCGACGCGGTCGGCATGGGCATGGCCGAGGCCAGGCACGCCGCGGGTCGCTTCGGTCCACCAGGCCTCGGTCAGCAGATGGGCCTGGGCCATGGCGTTGAAGGGGAAGGCCTGCCAGGCCGGGTCCGTGAAGCGGGTGTCGCCGTTGGTGGGCCGGATCAGCGGCGCAGCGTCCTGCTGGGTGGCGGCATGGCGCAGCCAGAACAGCCAGCGCAGGGCCTGGGTCCAGGCATGGGTGGCGAGTTCCAGCCGCTTGCCCGGCGCGCGGGCGAGATGCACGGCCCAGTCGGACCAGGCGCCGCTGACGGCGGTGGGGGAAATGCCCTGGGTGATGCGCGCCTCGGCGGCGCGCAGGGTGCGGTCGATGGTGTGGAAGTCTGGGCCGGGCGGGGGCGCGGACGGTGCCGTCACCGCGTGGGGCGCCGTGGCGGTGGCGGGGGCGGGCGGCGCGGCGGACGCCGTCGCGCTGGGCGCGCGGGGGCGCCGGGGTGGGCGGGGTTGGGACATGGCACCTTCTAACGCGGGCGCGGTCGCTTGTGGTTTGCGGCCGCGCAAGTCGGTGCCGGGATCACCGAATCGTCACGCAGCGCGCGCCTGGTCCGCCAGGTAATCGATGGCCGCATTCACGCCACCCGGCGTGTGCGGGACACCGGCAACGCGCATCGAGGCCTCGACGGTCGCGAGGGTGCCGAGGATCATCGGCTCGTTCAGGTCGCCCAGATGGCCGATGCGGAACACCTTGCCGCCGAGCCGCCCGAGGCCGCCGCCGAGCGAGACGTTGAAGGTGCCGAGCGCGATCCTGCGGATGTCCTCGGCGTTGTGGCCTTCGGGCATCTGCACGGCGGTGACGGAGTTGGAGAAGCGGTCGGGCGCCAGGCAGAACAACTGCGGGCCGTTGTTGCCGGACCAGTGGCGCACGCAGCGGCGCACGGCTTCGGCGAGGCGGGCATGGCGGGCGAAGACCTGGTCGAGGCCTTCTTCCTCCAGCAGGCGGATCGATTCCTGCAGGCCGTAGAAGAGCGAGGTCGGCACCGTCCCGATGAAGGATTTGTGCCGGCGCGTCAGCATGTTGGTCCAGTTGAGGTAGGATTTCGGCAGCCGGGAGGTCTTGTGCGCGGCCATCGCCTTGGGCGAGACGCCGGTGAAGGACAGGCCGGTGGGCAGCATCAGCCCCTTCTGGCTGCCGCCGACGGCGACATCGACGCCCCAGTCATCCATGCGGAAGTCGAGCGAGCCGAGCGAGGAGATGGTGTCCACCAGCAGCATCGCCGGATGGCCGGTGGCGTCGAGTGCTGCGCGGATCTCGGCGATGGAGAGTTCCATGCCGGTCGCCGTTTCGTTCTGCACGGCGCAGATGGCCTTGATGGCGTGGGCAGAGTCGGCGGCGAGCATGGCGCGCAGCGCGGCGAAGTCGGCGCCGCGGCGCCAGTCGGCGGCCAGCGTGCGGATCTCCAGGCCGAAATCCTGCGCCATCTTGCCCCAGGATTCGGAGAAGTGGCCGGTCTCGATCACCAGCAGCGCGTCGCCCGCGGAGAACAGGTTGACCAGCGCGGCTTCCCAGGCGGCGTGGCCGGAGCCGGTGTAGAGGAAGATCTCGTGCTGCGTCTTGAGGATGCGCTTGAGGCCGGCGACGACGCCGTCATAGACGGTCAGGAAGGCCGGGTCGTTGAAGTCGATGCTGACATGCGCGACGGCCTTCAGGATCGAATCCGGGATGTTGGTCGGGCCGGGATTGGCGAAGAACTGGCGGCCGCGCGGGGTGCGGGCGGTAGTGGTGGACATTCTGTTCGTTTCCTCATGTGTGGCGCGTCTCAGCGCGCCAATTCGCGCGCCATCGATTCGAGCCCCGCGAGGGTCAGCGGGTGCATGCGGTTTTCCATCAGGCGCTGCATGATCGAGATGGATTGCGTGTAGCGCCAATGGTCCTTGTCGATCGGGTTGAGCCAGGCGGCCTTGCGGAAATGCCGCGTCAGGCGGTTCATCCAGACCTCGCCGGATTCCTCGTTCCAGTGTTCGACGGAACCGCCGGGCTGGATGATCTCGTAGGGTCCCATGGTGGCATCGCCGACGAAGACGAGGCGCCAATCCGGGCCATAGGTGCGCATCAGCTCCATCATCGGGCGCTCGGTTTCCGAGCGGCGCCGGTTGGTGCGCCAGACGCGTTCGTAGGGGCAGTTGTGGAAGTACCAGAATTCCAGGTGCTTGAATTCCGAGCGCGCCGCCGTGAACAGCTCCTGGCAGATGCGGATGTGGTCGTCCATCGAGCCGCCGATGTCCATCAGCAGCAGAACCTTCACGGCGTTGTGGCGTTCGGGGACCATGTGCAGGTCGAGTGAGCCGCCATTGCGCGCCGTCGCACCGATGGTGCCGGGGATGTCGAGTTCCGTCGCGGCACCAGTGCGCGCGAAGCGGCGCAGGCGGCGCAGCGCGACCTTCATGTTGCGCGAGGACAGCGCCTCGTCTTCATCGAGGTCGCGGAAGGTGCGTTGGTCCCACACTTTGGTCGCGCGGCGGTGGCGGGATTCCTCCTGGCCGATGCGCACGCCTTCGGGGTTGTAGCCATAGGCGCCGAAGGGCGAGGTGCCGGCGGTGCCGATCCATTTCGAACCGCCTTGGTGGCGGCCCTTCTGTTCCTCGAGCCGCTTCTTCAGCGCCTCCATCAGTGCGTCGAAGCCGCCGAGGGCTTCGATCTGCGCCATCTCCTCGGGTGTGAGGGTCTTCTCGGCGATCTTGCGAAGCCATTCGGCGGGCAATTCGCGCGGGGCTTCGCCCGTCGGCGATTCCAGGCCCTTGAAGATCTCGCCGAAGACGCGGTCGAAGCGGTCGAGGTGGCGTTCGTCCTTCACCAGCGCGGCGCGGGAGAGGTGGTAGAAATCATCGACGCTGAAGCCGGCCACGCCCTCCTTCATCGCGCGCAGCAGCGCCAGGTACTCCGTGATGGAGGCCGGTACGCCGGCGGCACGCAGCGCGAGGATGAAGGGAGCGAACACCGCCTCAGCCCCCGCGGCGGCGCGCCAGGAAGGCCAGGCGCTCGAACAGATGCACATCCTGCTCGTTCTTCAGCAGCGCGCCGTAGAGGGGCGGGATGGCGGTCTTGGCATCGGAGGACCGCAACGCCTCGGGTGGCATGTCCTCGATGGTCAGCAGCTTGAGCCAGTCGAGCAATTCGGATGTTGCCGGCTTCTTCTTGAGTTCGTTCACCTGGCGGATGTCGAAGAAGACGTTCAGCGCTTCCCGCAGCAGGTCCTGGCGGATCTCGGGGTAATGCGCCTTGACGATCATCTCCATCGTCTCGCGGTCGGGGAAGCGTATGTAGTGGAAGAAGCAGCGGCGCAGGAAGGCGTCCGGCAGTTCCTTCTCGTTGTTCGAGGTGATGATGACGACCGGGCGATGCTTCGCCGCGATGGTCTTGCGCGTCTCGTAGACGAAGAACTGCATGCGATCGAGTTCTAGCAGCAGGTCGTTGGGGAATTCGATGTCGGCCTTGTCGATCTCGTCGATCAGCAGCACCACCGGGGCATCGGCCTCGAAGGCATCCCAAAGCTTGCCGCGCACGATGTAGTTGGCGATGTCATGCACCCGCGGGTCGCCGAGCTGACCATCGCGAAGCCGGCTCACCGCGTCGTATTCGTACAGGCCCTGCTGCGCCTTGGTGGTGGATTTCACGTGCCATTCGATCAGCGGGTAGCCGAGCGCGGCCGCGATCTCATGCGCCAGCACGGTCTTGCCGGTGCCGGGTTCGCCCTTGACCAGCAGCGGGCGCTGCAAGGCCACCGCGGCATTGACCGCGACTTCCAGTTCGCGCGACGCGACGTACGTATCCGTGCCCTTGAACTGCGCCACGGTTCATCCCCTGCCTGTGAGGCGCTTAGGGTCGGGCCGAGACGCGGATCGCGCAAGGGGCGCATTGGAGAGGGGCTCTGCCCCTCTCCAATGCGCGCCCTACTCCAGCATTTCCGCCGCCAGATGAAACAGCGCCGACGCGAAGGCCCGCATATTCGCCTCCCGCCCTGCCATCCCGGTCTCCAGCGTGATCACGCGTTCCACCGGCCCGGACACCGCCAGGCACGAATGCCCCGCCGCGTCGCCGTACCGGTTGCCTGAAGGCCCTGCCGCGCCAGTCTCGGCGAAGCCCCAATCGGCGCCGAGCTTTACCCGCACCGTGCGCGCCAGCAGCAGCGCATAAGGTTCGGAGGAGGAGCGCAGCCCTTCCATCTCCGCATCGGTAATGCCGAGCAGGGCGCCGCGGGCGGCCTTGGTGTAGACCACCGCGCCGCCGAGGAAATAGGCCGAGGCGCCGGGGACGGCGAGCAGCGCGGCCGAGATCAGCCCGGCGGCGGAACTCTCCGCCACCGCGACCGTTTCGCCGCGCGCCTTCAGGCGTTCGGCGATCATGCGGGAAGCGGGCAGAAGGCTGTCCATCGCGGTCGTCTCCGGGGTTATTGGATAGGGTTCCACCAACGGCGGGTGAGCGCCAGGGCCACCAGGCCGGACAGCCCCATGGCCGCGGTGGCGACGGGGGCGCCGAAGGCCTCGGCTAGGCCGCCCAGGACGAGGAAGCCGATCGGGCCCAGCCCGATGCACACGGAGAGCAGGCCGAGCACGCGGCTGCGCATCTCGACCGGGGTGGCGAGGAAGATGAGGGTCGGCTGCATGATGGCGAAACCGGCGCCGCCGATGCCGGCGAGCAGCAGCGCGGTGCCGGAGAGGATGGGCTCCGGTGCCCAAGCGAAGACCGGCAGCATGGCGAAGTACAGGGTGATGCCGCCGAGATAGATCGCCTTGTACTGCGCGGGCTTGGCCAGCACCGCGACGACCACGGCGCCGAGGAAGGCGCCGACGCCGTCCATGCCCGCCAGCAGACCGATGCCGCTGGGGCCGAGGGCGAGGCGGTCCTGGCCGATCACCGGGATCATCGAGGTGGCCGGCCAGCCGAACAGGTTGAACAGCAGGGTGATCAGCAGCGCGCCGATCAGGCGCGGCTCACGCCGGACCATGGCGAGGCCTTCGGCGATGGAGGCGAGCACCTTCGTGGCGGCGGCGCCTGCAGCGGGCGGGGTGGGCGTCAGCCTCAGCACGGCGAGCACGGCGGGCAGGTAGAGCAGCACGCTCAGCAGGAAGGCGCCGTCGAGGCCGACCAGGGCGAGCACCACCCCGCCCAGGGTCGGGCCGAGCACGCGGCTGCCATTGCTGGTGGCGACGTCGATCGACATGGCCGCGCTCATGCGCGGCGGGCCGGCGACCTGGCCGATCATGGCGCGGCGCACCGGATTGTCGGCCGCCCAGCCGATGCCGTTCATGAAGGAGGCGACGGCGAGGTGCCAGACCTCCACCGCGTCGAACAGCGCGAGGGTGGCGATGGCGGCGGAGGTGGCGATCTGCGACAGCAGCACGACCAGCAGCGCCTGGCGGCGGTCCATCCGTTCCGCCATGGCGCCGAGGAAGGCGCCGAACAGCCCCATCGGCAGCAGGCGCAGCATGGTGAGCATGGCGACGATGAAGGCGGAATGGGTGGCGGTATAGGCGAAGACGCCGACCGCCAGAGTCTCCAGCCAGCGCACGACGAACACCGCGAGGCCCGCCAGCCAGAGGCGCAGGAAATCGCGGTCGCGGAATAGGCTGCGCCAGGCCGGCTCCGGCATTCTTTCTTGTCCGGTGCGAGGGTTCACCCTCGCACCGTTTCCTCCGAGGGAATGGGGGGCGTTGCCGCCCCCCGTCCCGTTACAGGCCCGCCTGCGAGACGAACTTCGTGTTCAGATAGGCTTCGATCGCTTCCGAGCCGCCCTCGGAGCCGTAGCCGCTGTCCTTCATGCCGCCGAAGGGCACTTCCGGCAAAGCGAGGCCGAGATGGTTGATGGTCATCATGCCGCTCTCGACGCGGGAGGCGACGGCATTGGCGGTCTTGGCCGAGCGCGTGAAGGCATAGGCGGCAAGGCCGTAGGGCAGGCGGTTGGCCTCGGTCACCACTTCGTCGAGGTCCTTGAAGCGGGAGATCATGGCCATCGGGCCGAAGGGCTCCTCGTTCATGGCGCGGGCGTTCAAGGGCACGTCGGTCATGACCGTCGGCTCGTAGAAATAGCCCTTGTTGCCGATGCGCGAGCCGCCGGTGTGCAGCTTGGCGCCCTTGGACTGGGCGTCCTGCACCAGCGTCTCGATCCAGGGCACGCGGCGGTCATGGGCGAGCGGGCCCATGGTGGTGCCCTCGGCCATGCCGTCGCCGACCTTCAGCGTCTTCACATGCGCGACGAACTTCTCGACGAAGCCATCATACAGCTTTTCCTGCACCAGGAAGCGCGTGGGCGAGACGCAGACCTGGCCGGCATTGCGGAACTTGGCGCCGGCCAGCGTTTTCGCCGCGACGTCCAGATCCGCGTCGTCGAACACGATCGCCGGCGCGTGGCCGCCGAGTTCCATGGTGACGCGCTTCATGTGCTGGCCGGCGAGGCCCGCCAGCAGCTTGCCCACCGGGGTCGAGCCGGTGAAGGTCACCTTGCGGATGACCGGATGGGCGATGAGGTATTCGCTGATCTCGGCGGGCACGCCATAGACCAGGTTCACCACGCCCGGCGGCAGGCCGGCATCGACGAAGGCGCGGATGAGCTCGGCCGGGGAGGCCGGGGTTTCCTCGGGCGCCTTGACGATAATCGAGCAGCCGGTGGTCACCGCGCCGCACAGCTTGCGGACCACCTGGTTGATCGGGAAGTTCCACGGCGTGAAGGCGGCGACCGGGCCGACCGGCTCCTTCACGACGAGCTGGTAGACACCCTCGGCACGGGCGGGGATGACGCGGCCATAGGCGCGGCGACCTTCCTCGGCGAACCAGTCGATGATGTCGGCGGCGGCCATCACCTCCATCTTGGCTTCCGGCAGCGGCTTGCCCTGTTCGAGGGTCATCAGCCGGGCGGTCTCGTCGGCGCGGGTGCGGAAGATGTCGGCGGCCTTGCGCATCAGTTTGTAGCGATCGAAGGCGGAGACCTTCTTCCACACCGCGAAACCCTTGTCGGCGGCGGCCAGTGCCTCGTCGAGGTCGGCCTTCTCGGCATGGGCGACGGTACCGATCACTTCCTCGGTGGCCGGGTTGATAACGTCGAGCGTCTTGCCGGAGCGCGCCGCGCGCCACTCCCCGTTCACATGCAGCAGGGTGTTCGGATAGGCCATGGCTTGCATTCCTCCGGTAGGGGTAGCGGTAGAGCGTGTCGGCCGCGGGTGCGAACGCACCGAAGGCCTGAATCACGAGACCAGACAATAAGTTGGAGCGTGATGCGCGAACGAATGTGAACGCATCATGCTCCAGGCGGCGGAGACTACGCGCGGTGGCGCGCCGGGGCCAGACCGGGGGGCGCGCGGCTTGCCGCAGGGCAGGTCAATGATAGGGTCATGGCTACAAAGGGTCCGCGCGAGGCCCGCGAGGAAGGCCCGTTCATGTCCGATACCCGCCCCAATGTGCTGCTCATTACCGTGGACCAGTGGCCGGGGCACATGCTCAGCTGCGCGGGGCACCCGACGGTGCTGACGCCGACGCTCGACCAATTGGCGCGCAATGGCATCCGCTACACCAATGCCTATGCCGAGACGCCCATCTGCATCCCGGCGCGGCGGACGCTGATGACCGGCACGACGACGAGGACCCATGGCGATCGGGTCTTCGGCACCACCAACACCATGCCGAAGCACCTGCCGACTATCGCCGATGCGTTTCGCGGGGCGGGGTACCAGACGCTGTGCGTTGGCAAGCTGCATGTCTATCCGCCGCGCGACCGCATCGGCTTCGACAATGTGCTGTTGAGCGAGGAGGGGCGGCCGCATCTGGGCGGACCGGACGACCACGACATCTACCTCGCCGACCAGGGGCACCCGGGCAAGCAGTTCCTGCATGGGATGAACAACAACAACTATATGCACCGCGCCTGGCATCTGCCGGAGGATTGCCACGTCACCAACTGGGCGTCCTTCACGATGGCGCGGGAGATGCGCCGGCGCGACCCGACGCGGCCGGCCTTCTGGTGCCTGTCCTACACCGCGCCGCACCCGCCGCTGGTGCCGTTGCAGACCTATATGGACCTGTATCGGCAGTTCATCCCGCCGGCGCCGCTCGCCGCGCCGTGGTCGGCGGCGGATGCGGAACTGCCCTTCGCGCTGAAGATGGTGCGCAACTACTGGCCGGCCCTGCCGCCCCATGTGCTGGAGGAGGTCCGGCGCGCCTTCTACGCCATGGCGACGCATATCGACCACCAACTGCGCGTGGTGATCGGCACGCTGCGCGAGGAAGGGCTGCTGGACGACACCGTCATCCTGATCACCGCCGATCATGGCGACATGCTGGGCGACCACGGGCTGTATGCGAAACGGACCTATTACCAGGGGTCGAGCAACATCCCCTGCATCCTGGTTGGCCGCGCGGCGGATACGCGGATCGGCACCGACCGCGTGGATCACCGCCTGGTCGGATTGCAGGATGTGATGCCGACGCTGCTCGACCTCGCCGGCATCCCGGTGCCGGCGACGGTGGAGGGGCAGTCGATGCTGGCGCCGACGCCACGCGCGGTGCTGACCGGCGACACGCTGGAGAACAACGGCGCGACGCGCATGGCCCATGACGGACGGCACAAGCTGATCTGGTACCCGGCGGGCAATGCCTTCCAGCTGTTCGACCTGGAGCGCGACCCGACCGAGGTCGAGAACCGCGCCGCCGACCCGGATTACGGCGCGATCCGTGCCCGGCTCGCGGCGGCGCTGGCCGAAGCGGCCTGGGGCAGCGACCTTGATGCCGGCTGGGTGCGCGATGGGGTGCTGCATGGTTTCGACCCCGGGCCGTATCCGGGCAGGCCGGATCGCAGCCTGTCGGGCCAGCGCGGCCTGCACTACCCGCAGCCGCCGGCCTTCGCCCCCGATAAAATGGTGGGATTCCCGACCTGAAGGGGCTGTTCGGGAAGGCTTCACACGACACATGGTGACATTCCGGCATCGGCCCGGTGCCGGACGACGCATACCGGCCGCGGTGGGCCGGCAAACCCCGCCTTGCTTGGCGATCCGCCGTGGTGCGGCGCAGCGTGGGCCGCTAGGATGACTGAATGATGTTCCCGGTCCGCTCATCCCGCACCCTCCTCCTCGCGGCGGCATTGCTGTCGGCCTGCGCCGCCGGGGAGGGCGACGGCAGCTCACCGGGCAGCTTCTCTCCCAGTGCCAGCAACGCCTTCGGCGCCTATCTGGCCGGGCGTTTCGCCACCTCCGAATCCGATACGCGGATCGCGGCGGACAGCCTGCTGGCGGTGCTGGAGGCGGACCCCAACCAGCCCGAGGTGGTGGAGCGCGCCTTCATCGCCACCCTGCTCGACGGCCGGCCCGAGGCGGTGCGGCTGGCGCGGCGGCTGCCCGACAATGCGCTCGCCGCCCTGTTGCTGGCGGGCACCGATGCGCAGGCGGGCCGTTGGGACCGCACCGAGCAACGCATCCGCGCGCTGCCGCGCCAGGGGGTCTCGCAACTGTTGCAGCCGATGCTGCTGGCCTGGACGCTGCAGGGCAAGGGGGAGACCGAGGCGGCGCTCGCCCTGCTGCGGCCGCTGGCGGAATCCGGCCGGCTGCGCACGCTGTATGCGATGCATGCCGCGCTGATCTGCGACCTCGCCAACCGCCCGCGCGAGGCGGAACGCTTCGTGCGCATCGCCATCGGCGACCCGCAGCCGATGACGCTGCGCCTGGTGCAGATTGCCGGCGGCATCCTCGCCCGCGGCGGCAAGGAAGCCGATGCCGAGCGGCTGCTCGACGCCTATGCGCGCAGCCAGGAGGACCTGGTGCTGTCCGGTTCGCCGGCGGCGCAGCGGACGCTGTTCGGCACCCGCGCCGTCGCCTCGCCGGTCGAGGGGTTCGCCGAGGCCTATCTGGCGTTGTCCGGCTCGCTGCGCGGGCAGGGGGCGGCGGAATTCTCGCTGGCACTGACGCGCCTCGCGCTGAGGCTGCGGCCCGGTTTCGCGCCGGCGCTGCTGATGGCCTCCGACGCGCTGGGCGATGAGCGGCAATATGCCGCGGCCTTGGCCATGCTCGACCAGGTGCCGTCCGACGACCTGTTGGCCGGGCTGGTCGGGTTGCGGCGCGCGGCGGTGCTGGAGCGGATGGATCGCACCGATGAGGCGGTGGCGCAGCTGCGCGCCATTGCCGCCGCCTTCCCGACCGCCTCGCAGCCTTATGCTCGGTTGGGCGACCTGTTCCGCAGCAAGCAGCGCTGGGCGGAAGCGGCCACGGCCTATTCCGAGGCGATCGCCCGTGTCTCGGCGCCCACGCCGGCGCATTGGCCGCTGTTCTACAGCCGCGGCGTGGCGTTGGAGCGCGCCGGGGACTGGCCGGCCGCCGAAGCGGATTTCCGCCATGCGCTGGAACTCAGCCCCGAGCAGCCCTTCGTGCTGAATTATCTCGGCTATACCTGGGTAGAGCGTGGCGAGCACCTGGCCGAGGCGCGGCGGATGATCGAACGCGCTGCCGCGCTGCGCCCGCAGGATGGCAACATCGCCGACAGCCTCGGCTGGGCGCTGTACAAGCTGAATGACCTGCCGGGGGCGATCCGCTGGCTCGAACGCGCGGTGGAACTCGAGTCGCGCAGCAGCGTCATCAACGACCATCTGGGCGACGCCTATTGGGCGGCCGGGCGCCAGCGCGAGGCGCGCTTCCAGTGGCGCCGCGCCCTGCTGCTCGGGCCCGAGGGCGATGACGGGCCGCGGATCGAGGCGAAGATCGCCAACGGCCTGCCGGCCAACCCCGTGGCGGAGAACCGGCGCTGAGCCAGGCCGCCCCGGCGAAGGTCAATCTGCACCTGCATGTGACCGGCCGGCGGGCCGATGGGTATCACCTGCTGGACAGCCTCGTCGTCTTCGCCGGCGTCGCGGATGCGGTGGGGGCGGCGCCGGCGGCGGCGTTGACGCTGGCGTTGGAGGGGCCGGAGAGCGCGGCGCTGCGGGCCGAGCCGGACAACCTGGTGCTGCGGTCGGCGCGCGCCCTGGCCGAGGCGGCCGGCGTGCCGGCGCGGGCGGCGTTGACGTTGACCAAGCGGTTGCCGGTGGCGTCGGGCATCGGTGGCGGCAGCGCGGATGCCGCGGCGGCGTTGCGCGTGCTCGATGACCTGTGGAGGCTGCGCTGGGGGGAGGAGCGGCTGGCGGCGCTGGCCGTTCGGCTGGGGGCCGATATCCCGGCCTGCCTGGCGTCGCGGCCATGCCGCATGGGCGGGGTCGGCGAGGTGTTGTCGCCGGCGCCGCGCTTGCCCGTTTGTGGGCTGGTGTTGGCGAATCCGCGTCTCGCGCTGCCGACGCCGGCGGTGTTCAAGGCCCGGCAGGGTGGGTTTTCCGAGGCAGCGCGGCTGCCGGCGGGCTGGCCGCATGCGGTGGCCATGGCGGGCGACCTTGCCAGGCTGCGCAACGATCTGGAGCCGGCGGCGATTGCGCTGTGTCCCGCGATTGCAGAAGTGCTGGCGGCGCTGCGGGGGCTGCCGGGGTGCCTGTTGGCGCGGATGAGCGGGTCGGGGGCGACCTGCTTCGGGGTGTTCGCTGACCCGGTCACTGCGGCCGGCGCCGCCGATTTGTTGCCCGATGCTTGGTGGCGGTGGGGTGGGGGGCTTCACGGGGTGGG
The DNA here is from genome assembly GCF_014644535.1 of Neoroseomonas lacus. Lineage (GTDB taxonomy): Bacteria > Pseudomonadota > Alphaproteobacteria > Acetobacterales > Acetobacteraceae > Neoroseomonas > Neoroseomonas lacus. The sequence continues at coordinate 6,086 of NZ_BMKW01000013.1, read as the reverse complement.
CGAGTGAAGGGTATGAGGCGGGGCGGATGGGGCGTCGCCAAGTGGTAAGGCAGCGGTTTTTGGTACCGCCATTCGGAGGTTCGAATCCTCCCGCCCCAGCCACGTTAAGTCATTGATATTGAACAATTTTTACTTCCAGGAGGGTCCACGCGGACACGCCCGGAAAACCGCGGGCTTGCGCCGATGCGGTTTTTGCGCGGCGGCCAAGAGACGCATTTGGTCCCGGATTCGCGGCGCAATCCCTGCCCGTGTCTCTCCTGCCCCTTTTGGCAGTACGAGTTTTTCGATGGCCCTCGCTGCGGCACAGGAGGCGGAAAGCCAGACCACGCCGGATCGGCGCCGATGCGTGCCTCTACATCCCAGGTGACGTTGGGGTGTTTTTGCGGATCAGCGGAAGCCAAGGGTCTCGCGCTGGTGCTGCCAGTCGAGCGGAAGGCCACGTCGGCATTCTTGGAGCAGGCCGGCCGCAGAGAGTTCTGCCGGCTGCCGGCCATTCATCACCGCGCTGAGAACATCCGGCGCGAGGAACGCCAGCCGGATGAGGCGTGAAGCATAGGAGCCGCTGACACCTTCCTGTGTCGCGAGTTCTCCAAGCCCTGCCACCTCGCCCCGCTGCACCTTTTCCCACATTGCCCGGGCGCGCAGGATCAGCCGCATCATGGCAGGATCGGCAGTCGGCGCGGCAGCCGGATCTGCTCCGAGTACCATCGCGATCTCCTTTCCTGCACGCCTCAGCGATGCCTGCACGGACAGGACTAGCGACGAGGTTTCCACCTTCCTGGTCGTGGCCTCGAGCGACACGGCGCCAGGTCCACCGATCAGTAGCTGCGGCAAGCGATCGGGCTGCACATGCAAATCGATCCGATCGGCGTGAAGACTGACGCGCGATAGCATCCCGAGCAGAATCTGTCGGACCTCGGTCGCGCTCAGCTTGGGCCAGTCTTGTGCCAGGCGGGACGCCCGATCCAGCAACCTGCGGCGCCCCGCCGCGTCCGGCACGAACGGCCGCAGCGCCGCATGCAGAGCCGCTTCATCGGCGAGGAACCGCCGGATGCGGCCGATTACCAACTGCTCGAGGTCACTGGCAGGGACGCGACGGCCGCCCGGCGATGAAGACCGCGGCGCGGCGATCAGCGTCTGCGAGACATAGTACCGATATCGCTTCCCAGCCTTGACCGCATGGGTCGGCGTCAGGCGTGTATGGCCATCGCCATCGAAGGCCAGCCCCGCCAGCAGGCTCGGATGGTCAGCATTGCTGCCAGAGGCGCGCTGCACGCGGTTCTCGGCGAGCTGTGTCTGAACGGCATCCCACAACGGGAGGTCGATGATCGCCTCGTGCTCGCCGGGATAGACGTTGCCCTTGTGGGGAACCTCGCCGCGATAGACTCGGTTCTGCAGCATGTGAAACAAGGCGCCGTGCACGAGCCGCTGTCCCGACTTGCTCGTAATTCCTTCCGCCGCCAGACGCGTTTGCAGCAGCCGGACCGAGCCGAGTTCGTGATAGGTGCGGAATACCTGCCGCACCCTTTCTGCCTCCGCGTCGTCGACGACCAGCTTACGATCACGGACTACATACCCGAGGGGCACAGATCCCCCCATCCACATGCCCTTGCGCTTTGACGCGGCGATCTTGTCGCGAATTCGCTCCCCGGCGACCTCGCGCTCGAACTGCGCGAAGGAGAGCAGCATGTTGAGCGTCAGGCGACCCATGCTGGTTGCCGTATTGAAGTGCTGGGTGACCGAGACGAAGGAGGCGCCGTGCTCATCCATGACGTCGACGATGCGGGCGAAATCGGACAGCGAACGGGTCAGCCGATCGACCTTATAGACCAGCACCAGGTCGACCTTGCCGGCACGGATGTCGGTCAGCAGGCGCTGCAGGCTGGGCCGCTCAATATTGCCGCCGGACAGGCCGCCATCGTCATATCGGGTTGGCAGTAGCACCCAACCCTCATGGCGTTGGCTGCTGGCATAGGCTTCGCAGGCCTCGCGCTGCGCATCGAGGCTATTGAAGACCTGATCGAGGCCTTCCTCAGAAGACTTGCGGGTGTAGATCGCACAGCGCCGGCTAACGCCGCGTGGTGACGATGATGGCGATTTCCGTCGTTGCTCATTCACCGTCGGCTGCTCCCTGCCTGGTGCGCCTCGGTGCTCGGTGCAGGCCGAAGAAGCGCGGCCCGGACCAGTGCGCACCGGTGATGAGGTGGGCGATCTGAGTCAGGGAAGCGTAGTGCTTTCCCTCGTGCGCGAATCCCTTCTCCTGGACGATGACGGTGTGCGACCGTCCGTGCCATTCGCGAACGAGGGTCGTGCCCGGCTTGAGCTTGGCGGCGGATGCGACTGGCGGCTGCTTGCCGTTTGACGCCAAGGTGCGTGCCAAGGCCGTGAGTTGGCGTTGGGCAGCGGTTGACAGGCTACCCAGCGCCTCCTCCTGCATACGATGTGCAATGCTCCGCTGCAGGAGATCACGGCTGAGACGCAGCGGCGGCGCGGTGCGGTACAGCTTCCGCCACTCGATACGGAGGTCCTCCAGTCCGAGGCTTGCCAGCGCTGCAACGCGCCCGGTCACCTCGTCCGGGGAGGCAACGATGGGGAGCGTGGGCACCGTTCCCCCGGGCTGCGGCGACGGCAGGGAGACTGTGAGAGGTGTGTCAGCAGTTGGCGGCATCGGGGCCGTCCTCAGCCCATTGTCGTCAGGCGGTAGGCCTTACGGCCGCTCTGCTGGATGAGTGCCACATCAAAACCCCGCTTGCGCAGGCCGGTGACGGCAGCGCGCACCGTGTGCGGAAGCCAGCCGGTCAGCGTCGTGATTTCGACGAGCGTTGCACCCGCCTCGGCGGAGATAGCCTGCAACACCTCACCCAGCTTGCCGGTCGGACGCCGAGGTGGAGCGTCCCGCGAACCACGCTCAGCAGAAGGCTCTTCGACCGCGGCGGCGTCGCTGCCCGCGGAAACCGAGAGCTCCGCCTCGGAGGTGTCGGCGCCGGCATCTGCCGTCTCCACCGTTGCATCGCCATGGACGCCTGCGGCGGTGAGACCGGCTGCGGTGATGCGGAGGCCGTGGCGCAGACCGGCCTGGTCGGTTCGCCAGGCGATGCTCGCGTCATCGACCGGCACCTCCGCGACGAGGTTCATCTTGAGCAGAGGGCTGAGCAGGTTGCGCTGTGCGCCACCACGAGCGCGGATCGTCGGCGGCAGGGGGAGGACCATGTGGTCTGGCCGCTGTGCGGCAGTGGCGAGGATGAGAATCTGGGCGACGGTGAGGGTCTTGGTGTTGGACATCGGGATGGTTCCTTTTGTGGGAGATCGCACCATGCGACGCTCCCACCATCCGAAGCCCGGGACCTGCCGGGTTTGCTCTCGCGGGCTCCCTCACCCGCGGCACGTCATCACCAATGCTTCCTGTCGCAAGGAAGTCGAGCTGAATCAGCGCGTCACTTGGACGGTGTCCGACCTGAACGTGGTTGCTGCAGGGATGGGCGCTGGGCGGGCGTTGTCGCCCCGCCTTCCGTCAGCCATTGCCAAATCTACAGGTGCTCGCCGCGCCCCCGTCCCTCGTCACCGTGAATACGATGTCGCGGGGCATGACCTGAGCCGTGCCTGCGCGGCGCGGCGGGCGCCAAGTCTCCCAGTAGCCAGGGATGCGGTGGTCCTCCAGTCTACGGCACTGCGCCAAACATCGCCTGGGCGGGTGCTGAATGCAGCTTGGGCCTCCCATCTTCAGTTCGCGGAGACGGCTTTGAAGACATTGCTCGACATCCAAATCTCCCGCGCGGTTGATCAGCTGCTGGCCGACCCGCCCGGGCGGTGCTTCGAGGCCTGGGTGTTCGAAGACGAGCCGACCCGGCGATCAATCGAAGCAGCGCTGCGCGCCGCGGGTGTCAGTGCGCGCCTGCGAAGTGCTTACAAGCCGCTGCTTCATTTCTTTCTCGAAGAAGTGCAGCTAACGGGGCTGACGGCGGTAACGATCCGGACGCCATCCCATCGGCTGGCATCTGAACGCCGCTTCGAGCTTGAGGTCTATCCGCTTGCAGGATTGCTTGCGAGCGTAGAACTCCGGTTCGAGGCTGGCGACGACCCACTACATTACGGTGTCCTCCTGGAGTACGAGACGCGTCGCAACGAGCATCGCGTGTTCGCGCCGAATGTGGAGCGACGTGATCCCCTCGGCGATGCGGTGCTGGCTCCCTGCGGCTGGGTGCAACTCGATCCGAGTGTACCTGGCGCGCCGCTCCAGACGGAGTACGAGACAGCCTTCGCAGCGGTGTTCGAGGCGTTGGTTGCGGAGCCTTGGCCGGAGGTCGCACCGTTCTTTGATACGCTCTCTGTCGCCGTCGAGACCGGTGGCATTGAACGTCGCCTAAGCTATGGCGATGAATGTATCAGCACGCGCGAAGCGCTTCACGAGGATCTCTACTTTTCCATTCGCGAGTTTTTCCAGCTGCGTGCGCTCTTGCCGCCGGGCGACCGTACGCTCCGGCTCGGCCAGGTCGTGCCGGATATTCGGTGTAGTGACGGTGCCACCCGGCTACGCGTGACGGTTGGACCCCCCGCCACCGAGGAGCCTTGCGCCGATGGAGAGCAGGTTCTTCCCCAAGCAACCCGGCCTCTGGATCCAGATCAAATCGCGACTGAGTTGGACGCTTTGGGAGGAGAGCGCTTCGACACGGTCTCCTATCGCGGCCGACGGGTCATGGCCGCCGAGTTCTCCGGGCGGAACATCGGCTTGGTCGTCACGGCGGGGCAGCACGCGAACGAGACGTCTGGCCTGGTTGGCGCCCTTCGTGCCGCAGCGGAATTGAAGAAGCGTGGCCTTGGCTTCGCGCTGGTCCCGTTGGAGAACCCGGATGGCTATGCTCTTCATCGCGAACTCCGCGTCGCCAATCCACGTCACATCAATCATGCCGCTCGCTTCAGCGCGGCGGGCGACGACTTGTCGAGCAGGACCGACCCGCCCTTCGGGGAACTCAAGGCCCGCAGAGAGGCTTATGCGCGAACCAATGCCGTGCTGCACGTCAACATGCACGGATACCCTGCGCACGAATTCACGCGGCCGAACACGGGATACGTCCCTCGCGATTCACTGGAGTGGGCCATCCCAAGGGGATTCTTCCTCATCATGCACTTCAGGCCGGGACTGCGTGATCCGGCGACGAAATTTCTCCATGAGCTTTCGGCCAGGTTGGCGGAACTCCCGGGGCTACGGGCGTTCAACCAAGCGCAGATCCGCGTGTTCGAAGCACATCTGGGCGTGCTGCCCGCCCCCGTGCTGAATGGGATTGTGTGCACGCTCAAGGAAAATCCCGATCTGATTCCGCCCTTTGCTCTAACCACGGAGTTCCCGGACGAGACCATCTATGATGATGCGTTTCAGTTCGCGCACACCGTTCAAATGACGACCGTCCTTGAAGCCGCGAGGCTTCTTGAGGCAGGAACCCTGGCAACCTGCACTCGACCGTCGACGTACCCTGAAGCGTAGCAATCATGATACAACGCGCGCTCACAGCGACCGACGTAGGCGGCCGACCTCGCCGAGGCGCTAACCGCCGGCTGCGCGCCCGTGTCTCCCACCGCCCGGCACAACGGAGGAGAAGGTCCCCGTACGGCCATACATGGCTCTTGCGCCGGATCGACGGATCGGGGCGAAACGGCTCGGCTAAGAATTGGCCGGAGGCGGACTGGCGGGTTCTCAGAGATCCACTAGGTAAAGCCGACGCTTGCCGCGAGTTTCGCTCTCGCCTGNCGGACCGGCGTGGGCTGCGCTATCCGTCGGACCTGACGGATGCCGAATGGGCGCTGGTGATGCCACTGATACGCCCGGCGAAGCGTGGCGGCAGGCGGCGCACGGTGGATGTGCGCGAGGTGCTGAACGCGGTGTTCTACGTGCTCTCCACCGGCTGTCAGTGGCAGGCGCTGCCCAAGGACCTGCCGCCGAAGAGCACAGTGTGGGATTACTTCTCCCGATGGGAATGGGAGGGGACCATCGAGCGCATCCATCATGTGCTCTACGTCGCGGTGCGCGAGCAGGCCGGGCGCGAAGCCAGCCCGACCACTGCGATCATCGACAGCCAGACGGCGAAGGGCGC
>NZ_BMKW01000012.1 GCF_014644535.1 Neoroseomonas lacus | reverse complement strand
ACTCTCCTGGGGGTTACGATGAGCCAGAAATCCTCCGTTCCTCAACGCCGCCGTTCTGTCTCAAGGGTGCTGACGCCGGACAGACTCACCCAGCTTAGCGCGGAGGGGTCGGCGCTGCTCGTGATCAAGGTCGACGTCTCGCGATTCCACGACATTAACAGTGGCTTCGGCTACGACTCGGGCGACGCTCTGCTGGCGCAGGTTGCAGAGCGGCTCCGCAGCCTGTTCGCCGAAGCCGTCGGGCGGGTCGGGGGCAATGAGTTCGCTGTCGTGTACCGTCTTGCCGGGAGCGAGGACGCCGAAGCGACCGTCGCAATCGTCTCCGCTGTCTCGGCACCGCGCCACATCCTGCCGGGCGCCGTCGTCAACGCCCGCTTCGCCATCGGCTATGTCGTCGGCGGTCCAAGCAGCGATCCTCTGACGCTGCTCCGCCGGGCCGGCACGGCGCTTCACAAGTCCCGAGCAACGCCGCTACGCGAGGTTCGGAGGTTCGACAACGAAAGCGATGAACGGTCGTGGAAGCGGATCCGGCTCGCCAACGAACTGCAGTTGGCGGTGTCGAACGGCGACTTTGCTTTCGACTATCAGCCCAAAGTCGAACTCGCGACCGGCAACCTGGTCGTTGCGGAGGCCCTTCTGCGCTGGAAGCATCCGCTTTTTGGCCTGCAGATGCCGGATCGGTTCATCGAACTGGCTGAAAACACGGGGTTGATCGTCGACATCGGCACCTCGGGGGTTCGCGCGGCCGCCGCCTTCGCGGCGCGGCTGGAACGAGACGGCGCGCCGTCGCCGCGCATCTCGGTGAATGTCTCTGCAACGGAGTTTGTCCATCGCGACATGATCAGCTTCATCACCGCGATTCTTGAGGAGACGGGCGCCAATCCGCGATCCCTGACCCTCGAACTCACCGAATCCCTCATGGCCGAGCCCACGGTGCGGATGCAGCAGAGGCTTCGCGCGCTCCGGGATCTCGGCGTGGGGCTGTCGATCGATGACTTCGGGACAGGCTATTCCAGCCTGCGTTACCTCGAGACGCTTCCGGTCACCGAGATCAAGATCGATCGTGGGTTCGTACAGTCGATGGCAGAGAGCGCGACGAAGCGCATTATCGTCGAGGCTGTCGTCCGGCTCGGGCAGCAACTGGGCGCGGAGGTTGTCGCAGAGGGGATCGAGACGGAAGCCGAGCGAGCAATGTTGTGCGACATTGGATGTCCCTACGGTCAGGGGTACCTGTTCAGTCCGCCGTTGCCGCCACAGGCGTTCCTCGATCTTGTTGGCAGTGGCCGGCCGCTTGGAACGGTTCGCTGAGGCCGTGTCCCATCGGGTTCTCTAACCGAGGTCGTCGAGCGGATCGATGATCGGCACCGCCGGGCGCATGGTTCTCTTCTTGGTCGGCGAGCGCCGCCACACCATGGCCTTGGGTGGGTTCGGGTGGGCCACCGCACCGTCGATCGAGAATCTCGCCGCCGCGCTGCAGGTCATTGCCGAGCACGTCGGCATGTCCAGGGCGGAGGCCGAGACGCTGGTCCGGTCGCCGCGCCTTGCCGCAGTGGCCGAGCGCATCTGAGCAAGCCCACCACCAGCTTCTGAGGTCCCGACATGACGAAAGTGTAGCAGGTGGCGCGGCGCGTCGGACAAAGGTGACAAGCTGGCCTTCAGCTTTGCGGGACGGCTGGTGTGAAAGCATCCCGACGCGCTGCTACCGCAGTCGGGGCAGCGGGATTTCGCGGTGGTAGTGTCGTGGGATCTGCCGAGCCTGGCGCTGGGGGCGACGGCGCTCATCGACGTCACGGTGAGCGGGGCGCGGGCGGGCAACCTGGCGGAGGCGTCGCTGGTGTCGTCGACGCGGTCCACTGAGGTTGATGCGGCGGTGTGGTCGAACAACACGTGCGCGTGATGCCGCGGAACATCTCCGCGTCCACGTTCGACCTGGCGGCGGCCACGCTGTCGGTGGGGGTTGTGAAGCGGCGAGTGCTGTGATGCTGGAGCGTGCCTTCGCCTCCCTCATTACGCGGCACGGCCAGGCACGGCGATCTGCTGCAACACCCCTGCGGCGGCGCGAGAGGCGGTATCAATCGCGCCCGCCAGGTAGCCGGGGTCGGTCGCGCCGGTCTCACTCCCTGCGAGCGACAGGCGGTCCCGCCATGCGCCGCTTACCCACGGCCCGCGCTGCGGCACGGGATGGGCCCCGCCGCGCCGGTCATCCGCAGTCGCGGTGAAGACCTCGGCGGTCCAATCCATCAACAGCGTCGCCACGGCACGCCTGGCCTCGTCTCCGAACAGCCGCACGAGTTGATCAAGGCAGGCGCGGGTCAGCAGCACCGTACCCGCCGTCTTGCGCCGATCTGCGTCGATGCCGAGAAAGCCGAACAGCGCCGCCGCGCCCGAAGCGCTTGTCGCGTCGTGGATCTCGCCCATCGGACCTACCGCGCTCTGCGCCATGCCAGACAGGCCGGCCAAGCGCCAGAAGGGGCTGTCATAGACTGCGATGAACTTTGCGTGCGGCGCCATCCAGGTCGGCGTGTCGCGCCAGCGCAGCCGGATGGCGGGATCGATGGCCGGCTCGAAAGTAATGCTCGCCTCGAGCAACCTCGACGGCAGCGCGGCAATCACCTGCGATGCAAGAACGCTATCGTCCCCGCCGTCAGCCTGAGCGAGCGTCAACCGGACATGGTCACCATCAAGGGCGATCCGCGTGACCCACGAGGCAAGTTGAATGGAGCCCTCAGGCAAGCCGCCCGCCAGCGCGCGCACCAGCGCGCCCGTACCGCCCGCAACCCGCATGGAGCGAGGCTCCTGCCGGGATCCGGCGAAGCGCTGCGGCGGGCGGCTCGGCATCCGATTTCTGGGGCGCGCAACATGCGGCACGAATGCCGCCAGGCGGGGAAATGATGGTCCTGCCACCCGGAATCAGGTGACGCTGAGAATCACCATGCCAAACGTCGTCACAAGGCGCGCGAGACCGGCCCAGTGACGCGGGCCGGAAAACCGACCGGCGGAACGCCAGACGCCAACCGCGGCGACGATGTTGTAGGGCACCGACAGCCCGTAACCGACGACCAGAGCCGCAATCGGTTGGCCCTGCATGACCAGGACCAGGAATCCCAGGCTTGTTGAGATGTTGACGGCCAAGCCACCAATCACCGCCCAATTCCAGAAGGCAACCTCAAGCGGCAAATGACCAAGCCAGAGGGCGTTGAGCCGTCTCATGGCGAGAGCGTAAGGGGATACATGGTGCGCTTTCGGTTTGCGACGGGGCGCGGGCAAAGTTTGCAGCTAACAGTTTGAAGCAGCGCGAAAAGACTGAAAACGGCAAACCACACTTTTCGCCTGACATTAGCGATGTTTCGCGCTTCCGCCCCCCCGCATACAGCAGGCCCAGGAAGGACCCTGCGGCTCGCGAGCCACGCTTCGGATTGTCTGGCTCAGTGGCTCGCTCGCCACCGCCGCGTCGCATCATCTCGACGTGGCGCGGTCATAGCCCCGACGATTCGCGCGCCGCTACAGGGTGAATTGTAACAGCGTCGGCGGGCAATCGAGACGCGGCCTTCTGGCCGGTTCGGCCGTCAGCCGAGTCCGACCCGACGCGGTCCTTCGTGCGAGCAGGACCGCTCCTGTCCCGAACAGGCTTTGCCCCCTGCGCGCAGCATCGCGCTCGCTCACGGCCGCCACATGATCCCGCCATAGCCCCAGATCGGCGCCTGCCCGATCTGATCGGCGCGGACACCCGCATCGCGCAGATCCGGCGCCGAAAGCCGCGCCGAAGGGGTCATCGCGCGCAGCAGCGCATCCGGCCGCAGCGGCTGGGCCAATCCGAGCAGGCGCATCGTCGCCCGCCGTAGGACGGGCCGGCCGGCGCTCTCGGTCGGTGTCGCGAGGCAGGCGTCGGCGTGGTGCTGGCTAATCGGGAGCTCCTGGGTTCGTCCGGTCGGCGGGCTGCCTTCCGTGGACCCAACCATCGCCCCGACCACCCGCCTGCGTCCTGAGCGCACGCCGATGTCGCGCCGATGCCCGGCGTATGCTTTGGTGATGACGCACTGAACCACCCGGAGCGCCATGGACGAGGCGAAGGGCGGACCGGCCCTGCGGATTGGCGGCGTGACGCTCGACACCGGGCGCGGCTGCCTGCCCGGCGCCGACGGCGCCGAGATCGCGCTGGCCCCCAAGCCCTTCGACCTGCTCGTCATGCTGGCCCGCAACCCCGGGCGGACGCTCAGCAAGGACGCGCTGCTCGACGCGATCTGGCCCGGCGTGCACGTCACCGAGGATAGCCTCGTCCAGGCGGTACGCACGGCGCGGCGCGCCATCGGCGACGAGGCTGGGCAGGTGCTGCGCTCGGTCCCTCGCCGCGGCTATCTGCTGGAGGCGGCGGCGGAACCTGCTCCGGCACCCGCCCCGGCGCCGTCGCCGGCCGCGGCGCCGACGATGGTGCCGCTCGATCGCCCCGCTCTGGCGGTGCTGCCCTTCGCCAATCTCAGCAGCGACGCCGAGCAGGAGTATTTCTCGGACGGGATCACCGACGAACTGATCACCCAGCTCTCCCGCGCGCGCTGGTTCTACGTCATCGCCCGCAACTCCAGCTTCACCTATAAGGGCCGCGCCGTGGATCCTCGCCAGGTCGGGCGCGATCTCGGCGTGCGCTACGTGCTGGAAGGCAGCGTCCGCCGCGCGGCAGGCCGGGTGCGCATCACCTGCCAGCTCATCGATGCCGAGACCGGCTACCAGCTCTGGGCCGAGCGGTTCGACGGCGAACTGGACGACATCTTCGAGTTGCAGGACCGGGTCGCCGAAGCCGTCGCCGGCGCCATCGAGCCGAGCCTGCAGCACGCGGAGATCCGGCGGGCGCAAGCCAAGCCGACGGAAAGCCTGACCGCGTACGATCTGCTGCTCCAGGCCATGCACTGCCAGCGCACCCTGACCAGGGAGGGAAACGCAAAGGCACTGGCTCTGCTTCGAGCCGCGCTTCAACTCGATCCCGACTTCGCCTTCGGCAAGGCGCAGCTGGCCTTCCTGACCATCGCCCTCACCGTGAACGCCTGGGGCGACGACGCGACGGAGGAGGAGGGCGCCCGGTGCGCCCGCGAGGCGATTGCCAGCAGCCGGGAGGACCCCCTCGCTCTCGCCCTCGCGGCCTTCGCCCTGGCCTTCTATACGGCCGAATATTCGACCGCGCGTGCTGCCGCGAAGCGTGCCCAGGCGTTGAATCCGAACTCGGCGCAGATCGCGGTCAGCGCAGGCTGGGTCTACAACTTCAACAGCGAGCCGAGCGTCGCGATTGAGGCATTCCACCGGGCGATCCGTCTCAGCCCCCTCGATCCGGCGATCGAATACATGTACGTGGGGCTGTCGTCGGTGCATGTCGCGCTGGGCGATCTTGCGGGCGCGCTCGAATGGGCCGAACGCGCCGTGCAGGGCGCGCCGAACCATTCGCCTTGCCATCGCTACGTCATCATCGCGAACTGGCTGCTGGGCCGCGAGGAAGCTGCCCGCGCGGCAGCGGCACGTATGCTGGCCTTGTTTCCCACCGCCCGCGCTCAGATCCGTCGCTATCGCGACACGGCATTCCGCGAGAAGCTCGTCGGCGCGCTGGTCGCCGCGGGCATCCCCGAATAGCGCTTCCTTTAGGGCGCTTACATCTGTGTGGGTATCCGTACCCTTCCAAAGGACCGCTTTCGGCACATCTCGGTTGTCTCGGGCCCCGCTGACCAGCCCATCCTTGCTGCTGCACTCCTCGCCGACTGCGAGATGCCCAGCCGCGGATTGCAGCCCGCGCACGCTCGGCTGTATCTCTCGTAGCTACCAGCGCAACCATGGTGGCTTTCGCCTGCTTCACAGCGGCTGGCTCGCTGGTGTCAACGCCGGACACCTGCTCCTCCTCATCAGGCCACCTTCGGCGCCATTGCTGCCAATGTCTCGGTTCGCCTGGTCAGAGTATGCCATGCATGCGACGGCCCCACCCTCGCCGGCATTCTTGCCGGTGAGAGTCAGGCCTTCGTTACGATCGCTGCCGGCCTTCGCGCCGGCACAGCGGACTGAGACGGAACCGCTTCCTCGTCCGTCACATTGGCGTCACGCTTGCGGTCAAGCATCCAGGCTCCGGTTCCGATATGGACCGCTCGCATCCAGGCATGCATCCCACCGAGCCACATACCAACAATCGGGTTCGTCACCATCAAGGTGCTCATTGTTTCCTCCAAATAATCTATGGAACGCGTATGGCCGCGGAAGAAACAAGCCCGCGCGTCCTGAAGCAACAACGCGCATGATATTACGCAGTTGCACTGGATCGATTATTCGTCGAACCACGCTGGCGAAACGCTCGCAGTACTTCATCCGACGGCAGGCCAGCGCGCGCGTGCCCTGGTGCCGTCCTCGTTGCGGCCAAGGGAGGATCGAGACGATCATCGCGGCAGAGACCACCGCGCGGCGCTGCTACGCGATGGAGATCGCTCCACGCTACGTGGTCGTCGCCGTGCTGCGCTGGCAGGCGCCGACGGGGAAGGCGGCAACCACGAGCGGAGCTTCGGTGACACGTCCACGGTGCGTGCGCTAAACCCGGCGCGATCATGATGACGTTCCTTACCAGCGAGACACTTGCGGACCTCAGGCGCCGCTACGCAGAGCCCCATCGGAAGCTCCACACCTGGGAACGGGTCACCGAGTTGTTGCGATTCGCCGAGGATGTCGTGAATGGCATCGCGGAACGGCCGGCCTTCATTCTCGCGATCCTCTTTCACAAGGCTGTGTTCGAACCGCGCGCGATCGATTCGGCCGCGCGCAGTGTGGATCTGATGCGAGTATCGATTGGCAAGACTGTCCCAGCTCGCATGCTTGACCGCGCGGAGGCGCTTATCCGTTCGATCGACGAGCGCGAGATTCCGGAGACGGACGATCCGTCGCTCCGTGGGGATGCCGCGCTGCTCCTCGACTTCGACAACGCGCTACTCGGCAGCGACGCGCGACGCTTTGCCGAGTATGAGATGGCCCTTCGGGAGGAGGCTGCTCATCTGCCGGCCGAGAGATATGGCATGGCGCGCTCTACCGCCCTGCAGATGCTGCTGTGGAAGGATCGCATCTTTCTTACAGATCGCTTCTACCTTGAGCGGGAGAAGCGGGCGCGCCGGAACATTGAGGACGCGATCGCGCATCTCGAAGCGGCATAGCGCCACCAACCATGCGAAGGCCGGGCGGCACGAACCGCCTATGCCTAGCTTCCGATCGAACACTGGGCATCTCTGGGACAACAGCCTGTGAGCTTCTCGTCATTCAACATGAACCGCTCGCAGAGCCAGGTAGCACGCGCATACTCGCCGGGGAGCCTTCCTGTCGGCATTAGGGGCTGTTCAGCGACGCAGCGTTCAAACCGGGAATTGCAAATCTCTAGCAAAATCGCCGCTGCAGAATTTCTTCAACATCGGAGATCAATTCAGCGCCTTATCGACATCCCCAGACAAATGCCGGCTATAGCCGCGGCGGCCAGGCTTGAAGCCGGATGCTTCCGGATCAGTGGGGCAAGTCGATCGGTCCAACCTTCCGCCAGCTGCGCAGCGTCTTTCCGCGTCCCCGCGAGCCCTGCCTTGGCGTCAAGGACATCATCCAAGTTGCTGCGTTCCCCACCCGACATGCCTTCCGCGGCCGCGTCGGACAGCTGGCGCGCATCCTGTTCAAGTGTATCGAGCGCTTCGCGCTTCTGCCCCTCAGACAGCTCGCTATCCGTTGCAACATCATGAGGTCCGTCGAAATGGGTCGCGGGCCTATCCACCTTCTCGGCGGTGCGAAGCTGCTGCGTCTCGTCCAGTGCGACAGGCTTTGCCGTCGTTGAGCGATCGGACATCGTTGCCTCCTCCATGTGATAGCATTGCTTAACGCGTTCACCTGTTCAAAGTTGCTGTTCTTAGCGTAGCACCCCCACCCAGGCGGTGCGGCCGGTCTGCCCCCCTGAAAGGTGGTCCTCCCTGAAGTAGGCTTTTGGCCTGATGTGGACCTGACCCCAACTCTGATCCGGGGGCTAGGCAACGTCTCGGGCGTGTTGAGCCTGCTCGGCGAACGCCCGCGGGGTCAAGTTCCGCAGTGACCCATGCGGCCGCTCCTCGTTGTACTCGCGTCGCCAGCCGTCCAGCCGCTGCCGTGCATCGGCCAGCGACAGGACCACGAGGCGTTCAAGCATTCGGCCCGCAGCCGGCTGTTGAACGCCTCGATATGTGCATTGTCCGTGGGTTTGCCCGACCGCGAGAAGTCGATCTCCACCCCGTTCAGGTGCGCCCACTGGCCAACGTCCCCCATTGCCTCCCGATATAGGACGTCGTCCACCTTTAGCGTCTTCGGACGGCCCCGCCCCCGCGCCAGGCGGTCGAGTTCCTGCACCACGTCGAAGGCTCGGAACCTGCCTCTCGGCACAATCGAGAGCGCCTCTCGCGTGTGGGCGTCGAGCACCGCCAGGATCCGGATCGGCCGACCGTCGAACAACTGGTCGGCGACGAAGTCCATCGCCCAGATCTCGTTCGGTGCCGTCGCGCCGGGCCGCCCCACCCGATACCGCCACGCCCGCTTGCGCCGCGGCACCTTGGACCGGATCGTCAGGCCTTCCTCGCTGTACAGGCGATACACGCGCTTCGCGTTCACCGGCCAGCCCTCCCGTCGCAGCAGCACATGCAGTCGTCGGTAGCCGTAGCGCACCCGGCTCGCCGCCAGGTCCCGCAGCCGGACGCGCAACTCTGTCTGCGGATCCTGCCGCGAGCAGCAGCGTTGCGACGACCGATGGAACCCAGTGACATGGCAGGCCCGCCGCTCGCCGATCGCGTAGGCGCCCCGCAGGTGGCGCACCACGTCGCGGCGCACGGCGGGCCTCACCACTTTCGCCGAAGCACGTCCTGCAACATGCTCTTGTCGAGCGTGAGGTCCGCTACCAGCCGTTTCAGCCTGGCGTTTTCCTCCTCGAGCTGCTTCAGGCGCCGGATCTCCGCCGCACCCATCCCGGCGAACTGCTTCTTCCACCTGTAGAATGTCGGCTCGGACACGCCAAGCTTGCGGCAGATCTCGGCCACCGCCGTGCCGCTCTCCGCCTGCCTCAGGGCGAAGGCGATCTGCTCATCCGTGTATCGCTTCTGCTTCATGGCACCCTCCCTCCTTGGTCAGAGTGCCCGAAAAAATTGCCTTGCCGCCGGACCAGTTTCCGGGTTCAGGACCAACCCACGAAAGCGGCGGCACTCCAATCTGACTCATGCCGCCAGGATACGCGCCAGGATCGCGGCAAACCGTCTTTCGGCATCCGCGCGTCGAGGATGGACACCGTTCTCCACGACACGCGTGCCCCGCACCCAGACCTCGTGGATGGTGCTCGCGCGGGCGGCGAAGATCAGGCTGTCGAGCAAACGGTCGCCGGAGCGGCTTACGAAGGCAGGATGCGCGCCGTCGACGATCACTATATCGGCCCATGCGCCGGGCGCAAACCCGGTTGATCCCGCGGCAAGGGCCTGGCTGCCACCTTCGACCGCGCCCTGCCATAGCGCGCGACCAGTCGAGCCGCCCCGCGGCGCGAGCACATTGCGCGCCCGCAACCCAAGGCGCTGGGAATATTCGAGCGTGCGGAGTTCCGTTGCGGCGGAGATGAGCACGTTGGAATCGGTGCCCACGCCGAAGCGGCCACCGGTGGCACGAAACCCCGGCATCGCGAAGACGCCGTCGCCGAGATTGCTTTCAGTGACAGGGCACAAGCCGATGATCGCGCCAGCGCGCGCGGCGTCAGCGAGTTCCCGTTCCGTTGCATGCGTCGCATGGATCAGACACCAACGCGGGGACAGCAGCCCGGCCTCGAGCAGCACCGCCATCGGCGGCATGCCGAGGACGCGGATTGCGGCCTCCACCTCCTTCGCCTGCTCCGCGACGTGGATGTGCAGCGGTTCCCACGGCTGCGCCATGCACGCGACACTACGTATCTCTTCGATCGTTGCAGCACGCAGGGAATGAGGCGCGAGGCCGAGGGTCGCGCCCGCAAGACCGGAGACGGCGCGCCGGCTTCCCTCGACCAGTGCGGCGAAGCCGTCGAGGTCGTTGATGAAGCGCCGCTGTCCCGGCATCGGTGGCGCGCCGCCGATCTCTCCATGGGCGTAGAAGCAGGGCAGCAACGTCAAGCTAATGCCGGTCGCGTCTGCCGCGGCAGCGATGCGGGTGGCCATTTCGGCACGGTCGGAAAATGGCGAGCCGGCCGGATCATGGTGAAGGTAGTGGAATTCGCCGACGCGGGTGAAGCCGCCCTCGAGCATTTCTGCATAGGCAAGGGTTGCGATGGCCTCGACATCTTCAGGCGTGAGGTGCGCCAGGAAGCGATACATCAACTCGCGCCAGGTCCAGAAGGAATCGTCGCTGTCGCCGGCATGTTCGGTCAACCCCGCCATGCCACGTTGGAAGGCGTGGGAATGCAGGTTCGGAAGGCCCGGCAGCGCGATGAGGCGCCCCGGCGCGGCATCGGGAGTGACCGATGCAATGCGCCCTAGCGCGTCCACGTCGATGCGCACGTCGTGGCGCCAGCCCTCGGGCAACAGCGCCTCGGCGAAGACCATGCTGCGCATCACGCGATCCCTCCTGTTAGGGGCTCTGCACCGCATGACACCGCCCGCCGTGCCACGGCAAGGTTGCAACACCACACCGCGATGCTGGACAGCACCGGCGCGCGGAGCCACGCTGTCATGATGAGTGGCACTCCGGCTCTCGAAGTCAACGACCTGCGCACGGAGTTCCGCATCGCCGGCACCTGGCATGCGGCTGTGCGAGGCGTGTCCTTCACCCTGGCACGCGATGAGACGCTCGCGCTGGTGGGCGAGAGCGGCTGCGGCAAGTCAGTGACCGCGTTGTCGATCATGGGGTTGGTGCAGCCGCCGCAAGGGCGCGTCGCGGGCGGGCAGATCCGGCTCGACGGCCGGGACGTCGCGGGCCTGCCAGAGAAGCAATGGGAGAAGCTGCGCGGCGACCGCATCGGCATGGTGTTCCAGGAACCGATGACCTCGCTCAACCCAGTGATGACGGTGGGCGACCAGGTCGCCGAGGCGCTCGTCATCCACAAGGGGCTCTCGCGATCAGCGGCGCTCGAACGGGCACGGGCGCTGTTCGACGAAGTCAAGATCCCTTCGGCCGCGGCGCGGCTGGGCGAATACCCGCACCAATTCTCGGGCGGCATGCGCCAGCGGGTGATGATCGCTATGGCGCTCGCGTGCGAACCCGCGGTCCTGCTGGCGGATGAGCCGACCACGGCACTCGACGTGACGATACAGGCGCAGGTCCTGGGCTTGCTGGCAGACCTCAAGTCCAGGCACGGCATGGCGGTCTTGTTCATCACCCACAACCTGGGTGTCGTGGCGCAGATCGCGGACCGAGTGGCGGTCATGTACGCAGGCCAGATCGTCGAGGAAGGGCCGGTCGCCGCGATCTTCGCGCGGCCTGCCCATCCCTATACGCGCGCGCTTTTCGCCGCGATCCCACGGCTCGATCAGCCCGAGCAGGCCCTCGCGGCGATCCCCGGGCGCGTGCCGTCGCTCGATGCGATGCCAATCGGCTGCGCCTTCGCCGCACGCTGCGAGGAACGTCGCGCCGGCTGCGAGGCGCCGCAGGTCCTGGCGCATGTGGGCAAGGCGCATCGTGCGCGATGCCACGTGGCCACCGTGGCCACGGCCTTCGAGGCCGAGGACACCGCAATTCACGACATACGGTAAGTGAGGGAGGGAGACATGACGATGAGGCTTCGTGCAGGATTGCTGGCGGCGGCGTTCGCTGCTTTCGCGCCGGCGGCAATGGCCCAGCAGGGAACACTGCGCGTCGGCATGGCGGCGCAGGACATGGGGCGGCTCGACCCTCACTACGCCGTCTCGACCATCGACCGCGTGCCGATGCCGTGGATGTTCAACGGCCTGGTGCGGTTTCCGCCCGGCTCGATCGACGCAAGCGCGATCGAGCCCGACCTGGCCGAGCGCTGGGAAAGCAGCGCCGATGGCCGGACCTGGACGTTCCACCTCCGTCGTGGCGTTCGCTTCCATGGCAACTACGGGGAACTGACGGCCGACGATGTCGTCTTCAGCCTCCGCAAGGCGGCCAACCCGCAGACAAGTGCGTTCAGCGGCGACTTCCGCGCCATCCAGACCGTCGAGGCCGTCGACCCTTACACGGTACGCATCGTGCTGCAGGAGAATGTGCCGAACCTTCTCGGCATCCTGACCAACTATGCTGGCGGCTTCATCGTATCCCGCCGCGCGGTCGAGGAGCGTGGCGAGGAATTCAAGCGCGCGCCTATCGGCACCGGCCCCTTTGCTCTCGATCGCATCACGCCGAACCAGAGCGCCGAGTTCGTCGCCAATGCGGGCTATTTCCGCGGTGCACCGCAGATCCCGCGGATCTCGTACCGCTTCATCCCGTCCGATGCCTCGCGCGACCTCGCCTTCCAGAACAGCGAGCTCGACATGAACTACGGTCGGGCGGACCAGACTTGGGTGACGCGCGTGCGCCGGCAACAGGGCGTGACGGTCGACGTATTCGAGCCCGCGGAACTCGCGATCATCCACCTCAACGTTACCCAGCCGCCATTCGATGACATTCGCGTACGTCAGGCGATTGCCCACGCCGTGAACCGCCCGGAACTGGTGCGCTGGCGAGGCCCGGATACCAGCCGTGAAGGCCAGTCCGTGGTGCCACGCGGGTATCAGGGCTTCTCGGCCGACAATGGCCTGCTGCCGCATGACGTGGCGCGCGCCCGCGCGTTGCTGGCGGAGGCCGGGCATCCGAACGGCATCACGGTCCGGGTCATCCATACCCAGTTGCCCGAGATGCTCGCGGCCATGCAGGTTCTGCAGCAACAGCTCCGCCGGGCGGGCATCACGCTCGACCTGCAGGTGGTGGAGCATGCCACCTTCCACCAGCAGATCCGCCAGAACCTTTCGCCGCTGGTCTACTACTCCGCGGCACGGTTCCCGATCGCGGACATCTACCTGACCCAGTTCTTCCATTCGCGCAGCATCGTCGGCACGCCGACGGCGGTGACCAACTTCTCGCATTGCGGGATGGCGGATGCGGAGATCGACGCCGCGCGCGTCTCAACCGACCGTGCCGAGCAGGCCCGACTCTGGGCCGAGGCGCAGCGCAAGCTGGTCGGCGCCGTCTGCGGCGTGCCGCTGATCGAGACGCTGCTCGTGTTCGCGCGGCACGACAATGTGGACTACGGCTACCAGCTCCGCGGCTCGATGAGCCTCGGCCCGCAGATCACCGAAGCCTCGCGGCTGCGGTGAAGGACGTAGCGGGCAGCCCATGATCTGGTTCGTCGCCAAGCGGCTGCTCGCTGCCGTACCAACGCTGGTCGCGGTGCTGACGGTGGTTTTCATCATCGTCCGCATCGTGCCCGGCGACCCGGCGCTCGTGATCCTGGGCGACCAGGCCACGGCCGAGGCGACGGAGGCCTTGCGTGCCCGCCTCGGCACCGACCGCCCGATGCTGGTGCAATACTGGAGCTTCGTCACCAATGCGCTGACCGGCGATTTCGGCTCGTCCCTCGTGACCGGTCGCCCGATCATCGAGGAAGTGGGCGCCGTCCTGCCGCATACGATCGATCTGACGCTCGCCTCGATGGTGCTGGGCGTCGTGGTCGGCGTGCCTGTCGGCATCTGGGCGGCGCTGCGCCGCAACGGCGCCGTGGACATCGCGGCGCGGCTTCTGTCGCTGCTCGGCCTGTCTTTCCCGGTCTTCGTCTCGGGCATCTACCTGCTTCTGCTCTTTGGGCTCCACTGGCGCCTGTTCCCGGTGATCGGCAATGCCGACCTCTCGGATTTCGGTGACAGGCTGCACAAGGTGGTGCTGCCGGCGGTCGCACTCGGGCTGACCATGGCGGCCTACATCACTCGGGTTACGCGCAGCGCCATGCTGCATTCGCTGGGCGAGGACTACATCCGTACGGCGCGCGCCAAGGGCGTCCCCTGGCGCCGCGTGGTCTGGGTGCACGGGCTTCGAAACGCCTCCCTGCCGGTGGTCACGGTGGTGGGCCTTTATGTCGGCATCCTGATCGGCAATTCGGTGCTGACCGAGATCGTGTTCAACAGGCCGGGACTGGGGAAGATCATTGTTGGCGCTCTCAACCAGCGCGACTACACGATGCTGCAGGGACTGATGGTGATCTACTGCTTCCTGATCGTGGTCGTGAACCTCGTCACCGACCTGCTCTACGGTGTCATGGATCCGCGGGTGAAGCAGGCATGAGCGCGGTCGTGGAAGCCCCCCCTTCGCCGCGGGTGCCCGCCCGGCGCAAGGTGCTCGCCAAGGCGCGCAGCAATCCGACGACGCTCGCCGGCGCGATCATCTGCCTCCTGATCCTTGCCGCTGCGATCCTCGCGCCGTGGATCGCACCGCACGACCCCGCCGAGCAGGACATCATGAGCCGCCTCGCGCCGCCGGGTGGCGCCTATCCGCTCGGCACCGACCAGTTCGGGCGGGACATCCTTTCACGCCTGCTGTGGGGGGCACGGATCTCCCTGACCGTCTCGCTTGGCGCCATCGCGCTCGCCTGTGTCATCGGCGGGGCGATCGGCATGGTCTCCGGCTATATTGGCGGGCGCTTCGACCTTTTCGTCATGCAGGTGATGGACGTGCTGCTGTCCTTCCCCTCCCTGATCCTGGGCCTGATCGTCGTGGCGCTGCTCGGGCCGGATCTCGCGAACCTGGTCGTGGCCATCGCGCTGACGGCGATCGCACCCTTCGCACGCATCGCCAGGGCGCCGACACTGGCGCTGAAGGAACGAGCCTTCGTCGAGGCCGGGCGTGCGCTCGGCTTTTCGCACCTGCGCATCGTCTTCCGACACATCCTGCCGAATATCCTGCCGGAGGTAATGGTCATGGCTTCGCTGTGGATGGCGACGGCCGTGCGCGTGGAGGCATCGCTCTCCTTCATCGGCCTCGGCGTGAAGCCGCCGACGCCGACCTGGGGCGGCATGACGCGCGACGGGTTCGAGAACATCCTCGACAGCCCCTGGCTGGCGGTCTTCCCGGGCCTTGCGATCCTTCTGCTGGTGCTGGGCCTGAACCTGGTTGGGGACGGGTTGCGCGATGCCACCGACCCGAAGCTGCGCAATGAGTGAACCCCTCCTTTCCGTGCAGGGCCTGCGCAAGCACTTCGTGCAGCGCAAGGGATTTCCGCGGCCGCGCACCATTGTCGTGCGGGCGGTCGAGGATGTGTCCTTCACCATCGCTCCCGGGGAGGCCTTCGGCCTCGTCGGCGAATCCGGCTGCGGCAAGTCCACCGCCGCACGCGCGCTGCTGCGGTTGATAGAACCCGATGCCGGGCAGGTGACCTATCGCGGCCAGGATGTGCTGGCCGCGCGCGGTGCGGAACTCAAGGCGTTGCGACGGAAGATGCAGATCGTCTTCCAGGACCCCTATTCCTCGCTCGACCCGCGGCAGACGATCGGCTCGGCGCTCATGGAACCGATGCGCGTTCACGGCATCGCCACTGGGCGGGAGGCGCGCGCCCGCGCCGCCGCACTGCTCGAGGAGGTAGGATTGCCGGCGGCAGCGCTCGACCGCCTGCCGCACGAATTCTCTGGTGGCCAACGCCAACGCATCGGCGTCGCTCGCGCGCTGACGCTCGAACCCGAGTTGATCGTCGCGGACGAGCCGGTCAGCGCGCTCGACGTGTCGGTGCAGGCGCAGGTGCTGCTCGTGCTGAAGCAGTTGCGGGCACGACGCGGGCTGTCGTTCCTCTTCGTCAGCCATGATCTCTCGGTCGTGCGGTGGTTCTGCGACCGCGTGGCCGTGATGTATCTCGGGCGCATCGTCGAGGAAGGCCCCGCCGGGCGGGTGCTGGCCGATCCGTTGCACCCCTATGCGAAGATGCTGCGCGACGCCTCTCCGGTGCCGGATCCGACGCGGCGCGGGGTGTTGCCGCGGATCGTGGGCGAGATACCATCAGCCGCCAATCCGCCGCCCGGATGCCCCTTCCATCCACGCTGCCCGCAGGCGATGGATGTCTGTTCCAAGGTGGCGCCACGGTGGACGGTGGCGTCGGGAGGCGGCGGGGTCGCCTGCCACCTGCACGGCTGACGCGCCGCGCACGCACCGACGAGACGGTCGCGCTGCAAGGAAGACGAGAGACCGCCATGACCGACGACGCCTTCGCCCCCGGATTCAAGGAAGAGCCCTGGTGGTGGGAGGCCGCGCCCCCACGCCCCGCCGCCGCGCAGCTGCCCGAGACCGCGGAGGTTCTCGTCATCGGCGGCGGCATTTGCGGTCTCTCGACCGCGATCGAACTTGGCCGTGCCGGAGTGCCGGCGCTGGTGCTGGACCGCGAGGCGATCGGCTGGGGCGCTTCGTCGCGCAACGGCGGAGCCGTGTCCGGTGCGGCGAGCCTGGGGCGCGCGAAGTCCAACCTGCAATCCGCCGTGGACGCGGCGCTGCTCGCCGAGATGGTCGAGGAGGCGGAGCGTTCCTTCGAGGATTTCGAGGCGCTGATCACCGAGGAGGGCATCGCCTGCGACTGGCGCCGCACCGGCCGCTTCGTCGGCGCGCACGCACCCTCGGCCATGGCGACGCTGGCGGCCCGCGCGGACCTGCTCAACCGGAGCGACCCCGGCGTCGCCGAGCTGGTGCCGAGGGAGCGTCTGGCCGAGGAATTGCCCACGCCGCACTACCATGGCGGGCTGATCATTCGCCGCGCCGGCGGGCTGCATCCCGCGCGCTACACGCTCGGCCTGGCGGACGCGGCGCGGCGGCATGGCGCGACGCTCGCAAGCCCGGTTGAGGTCCGCGGCGTCGCGCGCGATGGGAACGTCTTCGTCGTCGCGACGGACAAGGGTGTGGTACGCGCGCGCCAGGTGATGGTCGCGACCAACGGCTACACCGGCCCCGCGACACCCTGGCACCGGCGGCGCGTCATCCCCGTCGCATCCTACATGATCGCGACCGAGCCGCTCGGCGCGGAGCGCGTGCGGACGCTGCTACCGCAGGGTCGCGTCTATGGCGATACCAAGAAAATTCTATACTACTTCCGCCCTTCGCCGGACGGGGAACGCATCCTCTTCGGTGGGCGGGCGACCCTGCGCGATACCGATGTGCGAATCGGTGCGCTCTGGCTGCACAGGCATTTGCTGCACCTGCTGCCGCAATTGCGCGGCACCCGTATCAGCCATGGCTGGAAGGGTAATGTCGCCTTCGCGCTGGACTTCCTGCCACATGTCGGGATGCAGGATGGGATTCACTATGCACTCGGCTGCAACGGCAGCGGCGTGGTGACGATGACGCATCTAGGCCGCGTCGCGGCGCGCATGATGCTGGGGGGCGCCAACCGGGCGTCGGCCTTCGCGCGCGCCACATTGCCCGGCAATCCTCTCTATCGCGGCAGACCGTGGTTCATGCCGCTGGTGACGGGGTGGTACAGACTCAAGGATCGGATGGATGGCTGGCGGGTGCCCGACTAGGTGTTTGGTCCGGGCATTTCACGGTGCAGATGGACCGCAAATCTACGGGCCTCCGCGGCCCATGAGCAGCAGACCAACTAGGAGGGGGTGAGGCCCTTCAGGGTCTTGACGCGCCGGGTGACGTGCCCCCCTCAAATGGAGCCACGATTGGGTAGAGTCCGTTTCGCAAGGGGACGGACGAATGAAGCGCAGCAGGTTCAGCGATGAGCAGATCATCGGGATCTTGAAGGAGCAGGAAGCTGGGGGCGACGGCGACCGACCGCACGCCCTTCAGGGTCGGCGTCATCGCGTGTTCCTGGCACACCGGTCAGGTCAAGGTGAACGGAAATGGCGCCCGACCGCCCGGGCGACCGCCGGCGCCCCGTCCTATGGTCACGGCTCATGGGCCATAGCGAGGGAGTTCCATCTCGTCGCGGATGTCTCGACCGATGGCGATCCTCGCGAGGGCGGGAATGCGGAATGTCCTCATGACCTGGTTGCGGAAAGATAACCCGAGCCGGGTCCGCGGTACCAAGGCCGTGGCGAAGCGCTCCGCCGCCCGCTGCTTGGCCCGGAGGAATGGTCGCAGCCTGTCCTCGTACCGACGGAACGCCTCCTGCGGGCGACCCTGAGAGGCGG
The DNA here is from genome assembly GCF_014644535.1 of Neoroseomonas lacus. Classification (GTDB taxonomy): domain Bacteria; phylum Pseudomonadota; class Alphaproteobacteria; order Acetobacterales; family Acetobacteraceae; genus Neoroseomonas; species Neoroseomonas lacus. Next base: position 224,153 of record NZ_BMKW01000012.1, on the reverse strand, counting down.
CCAGTTCGCCCGCCAGGACGTAGGCCTCGACCATCGCCAGCGCCGTACCTTGGCCCGCGAGGAGGGACACGCAGGCCACCGCGTCGCCAAGCAGGGCCACGCTCCCGCGCGACCAGGCATCCATCCGGATCTGGCTCACCCGATCGAAGTAGAGGTCGTCGCAGGTATCGAGCGCCGCGAGGATGCGTGGGAGTTCCCAGCCGTCATCCGCGAAAGTCTCGCGGAGGCGCGCCTTCTGCGCCGCGACCCCGTGCGCCGCTGGCTCCCCCTGGTCAGCGAAGATGAACAGGAACAGCGTCCGATCGTCGCGGAGGGAGAACCGGCCAACCTGCCGGCCAGGGGCGCCGTGGAGGACGTAGACGAGGTCGTCGCGCGGACGATACCCGGCCGCCTCGAAGGCGGCGACCCGATATCCCAGGTCCTTCTCGTACCGGTCCTGCGAGCCGAAGACGAGGCTGCGCACCCTGAAATGCAGCCCGTCGGCGCCAACGACGAAATCGAAGCGCCGCTTGCCGCCGCGCTCGAACTCGACATGGACACCGTCGTCACCCTGGCGCAGTCCGACGATGCTGTCGCCGAAGATGAACTCGCACGACCCGCTGATCCGGTCGCGGATGAGCCTCGACAGGTCGCTGCGCCCGAGCGTGATGTAGCGGCCCCCGGTGAGGTCTCGGAACACTTCCGCGTTGAACCCGGCGACCCACCGGCCATCGTTGCCGACGATCCGCAGCTCCCGCAGGCGATAGCCGACGCCTGCAATGTCGGGCAGCAGCCCCATCATCTCGGCGATGTCGTAGCCAAGGCCCCAGAAATCGACCACGTAGCCGCCGGTCCGCAAGGCGAGCGCGCACTCGACCAGCGTCGGTACGAACCCGTACCTCTCCAGCCAGTACGCCAGGGTCGGCCCAGCGATGCCCACCCCGCTGATCAGCACGTGACCGGGCGTGGGTTAGGTCCTCCAAAGGCACATGCCCGGGGCAGGCTGGCGAGGTCAGCTCCGGGTCGAAAGCGGCGGCAGTTTGCCCGAGGAGGGCATTCGGCATAAGCCGATCGAGCTTAGACTAAGTGATTGCATGGGCGAGATTTCCGGGATGCGGGGACACGCATCGGCTTATGCCGAACTCGCCTTCAGACGCTCAATACGAGTAACTGATGCCTGTGACTCATACGGGTATTCGGCAATGCGACTCAACATGCCGCACGCCATTCCCGAACGTTCCGACGTCAGCGCAAGCCACCTTTGTGCCATCCGGCGCGGCGCAGCAAGGATGCGGCTTAGGCCCGTCGCCTGCTGACCCTGGCAGTGATCCATGACGTCGGCGCGCCTGTGTAACGTCATCCTGCTGATTTTCTGGGATTGGCTGTTGCGCGCAACGCCGATCGCCTGGACGGCGTGATTGGCCGCCGCGCGCCGGCCCGAAGTCGCTGCGGCGCGGATGGTCATGTGGATGCTGATCAGCGGCCTCTTGTAGGATAGGGCAGTCGTGAGATTACCAGCCCCAAAACGTCCAGGCATTCGGCGATCTGGATCGCCTCACACACTAGCCGCTCGCCACCGAGGGTGATCTGGCTTGGCACGTCGATGATCAGCCCCCGTCGTCTCCGAAACCCCTTCACATCCTGTTGCAGGGCTCAGATGGGAAGCCACCCGCCCCTAACCCGGCCACCACGCACAGCATGCGGAACCTCCGCCTCCCCTCCCGGGTCCGGTCCTCGACGAAGTCGTAGGCCCAGACATGGCCCGCATGCTCCAGCCTGAGCTGAACGCCGGACCCGTCCGCCAGCCAAAGGCGCCCTCGATTCGGCGGCCGCTGCGGTACTTTCAGCCCTGCCCGCCGCCAGATCCGCTCCGCCCGCTTGCGGTTCACCGCCCAGCCGGCGTCCCGTCGCAGTGCGGAGATCCGGTGATAGCCGTAGCGGCCATAGCGTTTCGCCTGCTCGATGATGTCGGCCGTCAGTCGGGCCTCATCGTCCACCCCGCGCGGCGCCTTTCGCCGCGTCGAGCGCTGCTGCCCCAACACTCGGCAGACCTTCCGCTTAGACGTGCCAAGCTCGCGCACCACGTGCTCGACGTAAACCCGGCGCCGCGCAGAGCTCACCATTCTCCCGAAGCGGCCTCCTTCAGCATCATCTTCTCCAGCGTCAGGTCCGACACGGCCTTGCGAAGCCGGGCATTCTCCCGCTCGAGATCTCTCAGCCGCTTCACATGGTCCAGCTTCAGACCGTCAATCTCCGTCCGCCAGCTGCAGTCCGTCGGCTCCGTCACGCCTATCGCGCGCACTGGCCTGCCGCCATCGGTTCTGACACGCGCTCCGACAGCGGCAACTCACACGTTGCATCGAGGCTCAGGCAGGCCACGAACGCCAAGGCCCTCGACGGCGAAGAGCCCGCCGGCGTCCTCCGCCGGATCCTCGAAGCGCAGGCTTCGGGAGATCGAGGTCACATAGAGCACGTCCAGACCGCGGCCGCCGAAGGCAACGCTCGTCGGATAGCGCACCGGAAACTTGAAATGCGACACTATCCGGCCCGCCGGATCAAAGCGCGCGATCGTCGCCGTGCGGATCAGCACCGACCACACATGCCCCTCCGCATCGACGGTCGCGCCGTCGGGTGCGGTTCCAAGGGGGCGCAGATCGGCGAAGACCCGTCTTCCCGATGGCGTGCCCGAAAGTGGGTCGTAGTCGAACGCCCAGATCGTCTGGCGCGTACTGTCTGCGAAGTAGAGGATCCGACCATCCGGGCTAAAGCAAGGGCCATTGGATGTGGCGATGTCCTCGACCAACAGCTCGGCCGTACCCTCCGGATTGAGCCGGAACAGGCCGCCGACGACGGGCTCGTCTTCAGCACGATGGAGATGCATCGTGCCAGCGACGAAGCGCCCCTGCCGGTCGGTCTTCCCGTCGTTCAAGCGGACATTCGGATGGCCCAGCCCGAGCAACGCGAAGGGATCTGTAACGCCCGTGGCGAAGTCGTGGCGATGGAAGCCATTCTGCAGCGATAGGATGGCACCGCCCGAACGGCACAGCGACATCGATCCGACCGGCGCGGGTACGACGAAATCCTGCCGCTCGCCGCTGACCGGATCCAGCCGGTGAATCGTGCCGCCGAGGGAGTCGATCCAGAACAGGCGCTGCGTCTCAGCGTCCCAGATCGGGCCCTCCCCCAGTCGATCCTTCGTCGCACCGACGCGGGTGATGCGCATCAGTCGAGCCGCAGATTGATGGACCGGATCAGCGTGCCCCAGCTCTCGCGCTCGCTCTCGATCATGGTGCGGAACTCGTCGGGGTTGTTGCCGATCAGGTCGGCGCCTTGCGCGGCGAACTGGTTCACCAGCGCCTCGGCCCTCTGCGCCTGATGGAGGGCTTCGATCTGTCGCGCAAGCACCGGCCGCGGCGTCCCCTTCGGCGCGAAGGCGCCATACCAGTAGGAGATGGCGATGTTGCCGAAGCCCTGGTCGGCGAGCGGCCGCACGCCCGGCAGCATCGGCACTTCATGATCGGCGGTGATGCCCAGTGCCTTGATCCGTCCCGCGGCGACCATTTCCGCATGGGCCGGCACGCCATCGAAGGCGAGCTTGATGTCGCCCGCCATCAGCAATTGCTGCATGCCGAGCGAACCGCGATAGGACACATCCGACATGCGGATGCCGGTGACCTGCTTCATCCGCTCGCCACACAGATGCCCGATCGCGCCGGGGTTCGCACCGTAGAGAATCGGCTGCGGCTGCGCATTCGCCCAGGTGATCAGGTCGGGGATGCTGTCCGGCGCGTCCTTGCTGACGTAGAGCACCATATGCGCGCGCATCGCCATGGTCATCGGCTCGAACTGGTCGAGCCGCACCGGTGGCGTCGCGTAGAGATTGGGCAAGGTTGCGAAGGTGGACGACGAGGTCAGCAGGATCGTCTCGCCATCCGGCCGCTGCTGGGCGACGTGCTGAGCGGCGATGACGGTGTTGCCCCCGCTGCGATTGTCCACCACCACGGGCTGCTCGAGGATCGGCTGCATCGCGGCGGCCAGGCGTCGCGCGAGGATGTCCGGCTCGCTGCCGCCATTGAAGGGGACCACGATGCGCAACGGCCGCCCCTGCGCACGGGCGGGGCTCGCAGCACCCATGACGAAGGGCGCGGCCAGCAGCGCGCGCCGGGTTGTCCTGATCATCTCGGCATCCTCCGTTGTCATTCAGTCTTCGGCGCGGAAGGCGACCAGCGCATCGAGCGCGCAGGCTCCCGTCTCCCGCACCAGGAAGGGATTCACTTCGACGCTGTCGATCTCATCCGCGTGGGCCGCGGCGAAGCGCGACAGGGCGCAGAGCGCCTCCACCAGCGCTGCCCGGTCGAGTGCCGGCCCGCCGCGCCAGCCCTTGAGCAGCGCCGCCCCGCGCGAGGCGTCGATCAGCGCCTCCGCCCGTTGCGGCGTGAGCGGTGCCGAGGCGAAGGCGACGTCGCGGAACAATTCCACCGCCACGCCGCCGAGGCCGAACATCACCATCGGCCCGAAGACCGGGTCGGTGAGCGTGCCGATGATGGTCTCGACGCCGCCGCGCGCCATCGGCGCGACCAGCACGCCGTCCAGCCGCGCATCGGGCCGTGCGATGCCCGCGCGTTCCGTCAGCGTCGCGAAGGCGGCGCGCACGGCGGTGCCATCCGCGACGTTCAGCATCACGCCGCCGACCTCCGTCTTGTGCGGAATGTCGTCGGACAGGATCTTCATCACGACCGGATAGCCGAGCCGATCCGCAGCCGCGACGGCGGCTTCCGCACCCGCACAGGCTTCCTCGGGCAGCACTGACACGCCGGCTGCGGCGAGCAGCGCCTTGGCCTGCGCCTCATTCGCGACGGTCATGCCGAGCGGGGCGGCCGTCGCGATGCCAGGCACGGGCTCCGCCTCGGCCTGGAGCCGCCGCAGTCGCGCAGCACCTGCCACGGCGCGCACGGCGCGGGTCGGGTCCTCGAAGACCGGCACGCCCATGGCTTCGAGTTGCTGACGCACCTCGTCGATATGCGTCATCACCGCGACGACGGTACGGTCGGGCTGCCTGCGCCGCAAAGCGAGGAAAGCGCCCTCGACCTTCGGGAAGCGCGTCATGTCGCGGCCGAGATGCGCCAGGTAGAAGAACAGCGCACCGAGATCGGCCCCGCCCATCATGGACTGGCTGATCGTCTCGATCACGTGCAGCCGGCCCGCGAGCTGCGCGGTGGTGTCGATCGGGTTGCGGCCGCCGGCCATCGGCTGCACGGCGCGGATGGCGTCGAGCGCATCCACAGACAGCGCCGGGACGGACAGTCCTGCCTCGATGCAGGCGTCAGCCATCAACACGCCGATGCCGCCCGAGACGCTGACGATGCCGGCACTCACAAGCGGCGGCAGCGGCGCGATGGCGCAGAGATAGGCGACATCCAGCATCTCCTCGATGGAGGAGACGCGCAGCGCGCCGCATTCGCGGAAGACCGTGTCGATGACGCGGTCCTCGCCGGCGAGCGAGCCGGTATGCGTCGCCGCCGCGGCCGCGCCGACCTCGCTGCTGCCGACCTTCATGATGATGACGGGCTTGCGCAGGGCGGCCGCCTTCAGCAGGGCGCGGCGCAGGCCGTCACCGTTGCCGCATCCTTCGAGGGAGGCGCAGATGACCCGCGTGCCGGGGTCGTCCGCCAGGTAGTCGATGGCTTCCGCGACGTCGATGTCCACCTCATTGCCGGTGGCGATGGCGCGGCTGATACCGATGCCGCGGAAACCCGCGACGGCGTAGATGTGCGAGCCGTAGGCGCCGGACTGCGTTGCCACGCCGACGCTGCCCGGCGGCGGCTTGGCCGTCGCCAGAAGGCTCGAGAAGGTGCCGAAGAAGCCATCAGGCGGGGAGATGCTGCCCAGGCAGTTGGGCCCGGTCAGGCGGATGCCATGGGCGCGCGCCTGTTCGCCAAGCCGCGCCTGCATCGCGACGCCCTCGCCGCCCTCCTCGGCGAAGCCGGAGGAGAGCACCTGCGCGAATTTCACGCCCCTGGCTGCGCAATCCTCGATCGCCTGGGCGACGAGCGGCGCGGGCAGCAGGATCAAGGCGCAGTCGGGCGTCTCCGGCAGGTCGGCGACGCTGCGCCAGGCCGGCAGCCCCTGCACTTCCTTGGCGCTGACATTGATCGGGTAGATCCGGCCTTGATAGCCGAGTTCCTTCAGATGCAGCAGCGTGCGGCCGCCGAGCTTCTCCGGGTCGCCCGAGGCACCGACGACCGCAACGGAACGCGGCCTGAACATCTTCTCCAGCGGATGCATCGGCCTGCCCTCACGCTGCGGCGACAAGCAGGCGCTGGGCCTGGACGCTGCGGTCACCGTATTCGAACTCCGCCATCATGATCCGCCGCGCCAGGCGGATGGCCTGCAAGCCCTCGGTCATGCCCATGCCGCCGTGGCACTGGATGGTGGATTGCGCGATGAAGCGCCCGGCCTCGCCGAGGCGCAGCTTGGCGAAGGCGATGTCGCGCCAGGCCTCGGGCCCACCCGCCGCGGTGGTGCGCAGCGCGTGGGACACTAAGCCGCGAAGGTTCTCGTATTCCACATACATCTCCGCCACGCGGTGACGCAGCGCCTGATGCGTCGCCAGCGGCACGCCGAACTGCACGCGGTTGAGCAGGTAGTCGATGGTCTGCTCCAGCAGCGCCCCGGCGGCGGAAACGCATTCGACGCAGGTCAGCAGCGCGCCAAGATCGCGCGCCTCGGCCGCGCGCCGCGCAACGGCTTCACCGCGCGCGAGGGTATCGGCGCCGATGCCGGTGAAGCGCCAATCGGCGGAAGGCCGGCCATCGATGCGCTGGTAGCGCGTGATGGCAACGCCGGGCGTGTCGACAGCCACCAGCAGCAACGCATCCTCGACGACGACTACTGCATGGGTCGGGTCGGGCGGGGTCTCGATGCCGACGACCGCACCGGTCAGGCGGCCATCGGCGAAGCGGAGCGCGTCGGCTTCGTCGTCACGCGCCGCTTCGGTCGGTATCAGCGCGATGCGGAAGCGACCCTCGGCGAGCGGCGCCACCACGGCCGGGTGCCCCGCCAGCAGATGCGGCAGCACGCCGCAGGCGGCGACGATCGGCAACGGCAGCCCGCCACGCCCGGCGCCGCCGACCAACGCGGCGAGGTCGGACAATTCGCCGCCGGCGCCGCCAGCCTCCTCGGGGATCGCCGTGGTGATCCAGCCAAGTTCGGCGATGGCATCCCAGTGCCGCCGCAGGCAGGCCGCCTGCTCGGTGGCGTCGGCGATCTGCGCGAGTTCGGTGTCGGCCGCCAGGCCGATGCTGCAGGCCTGCTCGAAGGCGTCGCCGCCGATGATGGGTTTGGCTGTGAAGGGCATGCGCGTCAGATTCCGAACAGCTGCTTGGCGATGACGTTCTTCTGCACTTCGCTGCTGCCGCCATAGATCGTGCGGACGCGGCCATACATGTAGTTCTGCACCCATTCGATGCCGGGGGCCTCGGCATTGGCGCCGGCGGCATCGGTCGGGCGGAAGCGCGGCGCGAGGCGTTCACCCACCGCATCCAGCGCGATCTCCGCGACATGCTGCGAGGTCACGCTGGTGGACAGTTTCAGCACGGAGGGCAGCAGGCCGAGCGAGCGGCCTTCCATGGTCGCCGCGATGGCTTCCTGCCCGAGCGCCTGCGCACCGCGCAGCTCGGCCTCGGCCATCAGCAGGCGTTCCTCCAGCGTGCTGCGCTTGAGCGCATGGCGCGGTGCGGCGAGTTCCTGCGCGAGCAGCGCGCGGGTGCGTTCGAGGTTCTTCAGCATCGGCGCGACATTGGCGCCGCCGAGGCGCTCGCGTTCCAGCAGGAACTTGCCATAGGTCCAACCCTGGCCTTCCTCGCCCACGCGGTTGGCGACCGGCACGCGGACATTGTCGAGGAACACCTCGTTGACATGGTGCCAGCCGTCGATGGTGCGGATTGGGCGGATGCTGATGCCAGGCGAATCCAGCTTGATCAGCAACAGGCTGATGCCCTGCTGCTTCTTCGCCTCCTTCGAGGTGCGGACCAGCGTGTACATCCAGTCCGATTCTTGCGCGTGGGAGGTCCAGGTCTTCTGGCCTTCCACGACATACTCATCGCCTTCCCGTCGCGCGGCGGTGCGCAGCGAGGCGAGGTCGGACCCCGCGCCCGGCTCGGAATAGCCCTGGCACCACCAATCCTGCCCGCTGAGGATGCCGGGCAGGAAGCGTTGCTTCTGCTCGTCGGAACCGAATTCGATGATGACGGGCCCAAGGTGGCGCAGCCCGTGATGGTACTGCGGCGGGCAGTCGCATTCGGCCATCACCTCGTCGAAGATGTGGCGCTGCTTCAGGTTCCAGCCGGTGCCGCCATGCTCCTTCGGCCAACCGGGAGCGCCCCAGCCATGCTCGAACAGGATCTTCTGCCAGGGGTACCAGACCTTGCGCGACAGCTTGCGATAGGTCGCGACCACCGCGCGTATCTCCGGCGGGCAGCGCATCATCGCGAAGTCGCGGACTTCCTCGCGGAAGGCGTCGTAGTCGATGGCGGCGGTCATGATGTTCAGCGTCCCTTGAAGACCGGCTTGCGCTTCTCGATCTGCGCGGTGCGGGCTTCCTTCGCGTCCTCGGTCTTGGACAATTCGTAGGTGAAGTTCTGCTCGAAGCGATAGGCGTCCTTGGGCGGCATCAGCTCGACCATGTTGCAGCTTGTCTTGGCATACTTGATGCCGAGCGGGCTCTTTTCCGCGATGCGCGCGGCCATCTTCATGGCCTCGGGCAACAGTTCCTCCGGCTTCCAGACGGAATCGACGACACCGAGGCGATACAGTTCGGAAGCGGGGAACTTGTCCCCTGTGAACATCAACCGCCGCGCGAAGGAGCGGGTGAAGAACTCGTTGGCCATCGCCGCGCCGCCGGCCAGCCCGACGTCGATCTCGGGCATCGAGAAATAGGCAGTCTCCGACGCCATCATGATGTCGCAGGCGGTCATCAGCCCGAAGCCCGCGCCAAGCGCCGCCCCGTTCACCGCCGCGATCACCGGCTTGGCGCATTCGCGGATGGCGTTGTTCGTCTCGCGCGTGATGCGGTTGTGGTGCCAATAGGCACCGGGGATGCTGGGATCCGGCCGCTGCTTCAGATCCGCACCGGCCGAGAAGATCTTGCCCTGTCCCGTCAACACCAGGACGCGAATGTCCTCGCGGTCGTTGGCCAGGTCGAAGATTTGGATGATGCGGTCGCGCACCTCGGCATTCACCGCATTGACCGGCGGCCGGTTCAGCGTGACCAGGCCAATATGGTCGGCGACTTCAAGCGTCACGACATCGGAAGACATGGCAATGCTCATTTCCTGAAGGATGGATCAGCCGGCCTGGATGCCGGCACGTCGGATGACCTCGCCCCATTTCGCCGATTCACGGGCCAGCATGGCGCCGAGCTCCTCGGGCGAGCTGGAGACCGGCGGGCTCGATCCGGCGGCCTGCATGCGGGCCTTCAGCTCGGGATCGGCCAGCACCTGGACGAGCGCCTGGTTCAGCCGCCGGATGATGGGCTCGGGCGTGCCGGACCGCACGCAGATGTAGTTGATGACGCCCACCTCGAAGCCCGGGATGGTCTCGCCGATGGTCGGCACATCGGGAAGCTCCGCCATGCGTTCGGCACTTGTCACCGCGATCGCGCGAAGATGTCCGGATTGCAGCAGCGGCAGCATCGGTCCGTAGGAGTCGATCGACATCGTCACACGTCCCGCCGCCACGTCCTGCAGGGCGGGGCCGGTGCCGCGATAGGGCACGTGCGACATGCGGATCCCGGCTTCCATGCACAGCAATTCGCCGGCGAGGTGACTGCCGGCGCCGATGCCGGAACTCGCGAAGGTCAGTTCGCCCGGCCGCGCCTTGGCAAGGGCGATGACCTCGGCGACGCTGCGTGCGGGAACGTCACGATGCACAGCCATCACATAGGCGCCGCGCGTCAGCAGGCTGACCGGCGCGAAGTCGCGATCCGGATCGTAGGGCAGCGACGCCATGAGATGCCGGTTCGTGATCAGCGGGCCCGGCGTGCCGTAGAGCAGGGTGTAGCCATCCGCGGGCGCCTGCGCGACTGCCACGGTGCCGATCGTCCCGCCCGCGCCGCCGCGATTTTCCACCACCACGGCCTGGCCCAGGACCGCGCCCAGTGGCTCGGCCACCAGGCGCGCGGACGGGTCGGCCCCGCCGCCCGGCACGAACGGCACGATCATACGCACCGGCCGCACCGGATAGGACTGCGCAACCGCCGACCGGGCCGCGGCAGCCGTGGCGAGACCACCCAGCAGGGCCCGGCGGGTCGTCATGCCCGATCCAGTTCGTTCGTTGACCATGGCCTGGTTCCCTTCCCGCGCCGACCGGCTCTCCAGCACTGCAGGCTGATCGACCGGTCAGTCAATGCCTCCAGTCTGGCGTCAGGGCGACGATCCCGCAAGTGCCCACTGAACGGTATTGCGCATGAAAGTGCCCTGGCCTTGCGGCGCGGGCCGGGTCGACATAGCCTTACCGCAATTGACCGAACGGTCAGGTCTCGCGGCAAGGCTGGCGGGACCCAAGGAGAGGAGATCGCCATGTTCACCACCACGCGACGCCTGCTGCTCAGCCTTGCCCTGCTGCCCGCAGGGCCCGCCATGGCCGACGACCAGAACCTCACCATGGGCGTCGGCTCCCCGGTCTCCTCGCTTGATCCGCACTACCACCTCCTGCGCTCCAACAACGAGGTGGCGCAGATGCTGTTTGACGGGCTGCTGACCACCGATGCACGGGCACAGCTCCAGCCCGGTCTCGCCGAGAGCTGGCGCACCGTGGGCGACGACATGTGGGAGTTCACGCTGCGCGAGGGCGTGCGGTTCCACGACGGCACGCCGCTGACCACCGACGATATCGCCTTCACCTTCGAGCGCATCCCGCAGATGCGTGGTCCCGGCGCCTCCTTCTCGGCCATGGTGCGGCCGGTGCAGCGGCTCGAGATCGTCAGCGACCGCATCGTGCGGATGCACACCAGCCGACCCGCCCCGCTGCTTCCCACCTATCTGTCGCAGGTGATGATCCTCAGCCGGCGACTGCATGCCGAGGCGACCACCAGCGACTTCAACAGCGGCAAGGCGGCGATCGGCACCGGCCCCTTCCGCCTGGTCTCCCATGCGTCGGGCGACCGCATCGTTGTCGCGCGCAACGACCAGTACTGGGGGCCCAAGCCGCAATGGGCCGGCGTCACCTACCGCATGATAACCAATGATGCGGCGCGCACCGCGGCGCTGCTGTCGGGCGATGTGGACATCATCGACCAGATATCGACGAGCGATCTCGAGCGACTGCGGCACGACAACCGCTTCCGCGTCGCGGAGACGACCAGCCTGCGCGTCATGTACATCACCCTGGATGGCACGCGGGAGCCGCCGGTGCCGCTGCTGTCCGCGCAGGGGGATCGCAACCCGCTCGCCGATCCGCGGGTGCGGCGCGCTCTCGCCATGGCGATCGACCGCCGCCAGCTTGTCGAACGCGTCATGGAAGGTGCCGCGCTGGCGACGGCACAGTTCATGCCCCCCGGCAGCTACAGCGCCATCCCGGACCGGCCCGTGCCGGCGGCCGATCCGGCGGGTGCCCGGCGGCTGCTCGCCGAAGCCGGCTATCCGCAGGGTTTCCAGATCACGCTGATGGGGTCGAACGACCGCTACATGAACGACGCACGCGTGGTCCAGGCGATCGGCCAGATGTGGACGCGCATCGGCGTGCGCACCACGGTCGAGGCCCAGCCCTATGCGACGTTTATCGGACGCGCGACGCGGCGCGAGGCGCCCGCCGCGCTCCTGACATGGGGCAACTCGACCGGCGAGGTCTCGGTCCTGCTGAACTCGGTGCTGCGCACGCCCAACCGCGATCGCGGGCATGGCGCCGCCAACCGGCTGCTGTATTCCAACCCGGCGATGGACGCCCTCGTCGCCGCGGCGGAGGTGGAGATGGATGACGCGAAGCGCGAGGACCTGCTGCGTCGTGCCAGCGCCGCCGCGTTGGACGACGGCATGCTGGTGCCGCTCTACCTGCAGAATGCGCTCTGGGCGATGCGGTCGGGCCTCACCTACGAGGCACGCATGGACGAACGCAATGACCCGACCACGGTGAGGGCCGCCGCGCGCTGAGCCGCGCGGCCGAACCAGTCAGATGTTGGTGGTGGTGATGCCACCATCCACCGCCAGCACTTGGCCGGTGACGAAGCTGGCCTGGTCGGTGGCGAGGAAGCAGATCGCGCGGGCGATGTCCTCCACCGTGCCGAGCCGCCCGAGCGGCGTGCGCGCGATGCGCCGCTGGTCCTTCTCTGCCGTGCGATGCTTCTGCGTGCCCTCGGTCGGCACGGCCGACGGCGCGATGGCGTTCACGCGAATGCCGCGCGGCCCCAGATCCGCCGCCGCGGCGCGGGTGATCCCCATCACGCCCGCCTTGATGCCGCTGTAGACGATGGAGGACGGCGTCGCCCGCAACCCAGCAGTGGAAGCGACATTGATGATCGCGCCGCCGCGTTCGGCGTCCATCGCCTCGGCCGCGGCCTGGATGCCCCAGATCACCGATTTGAAGCCGACCTCGACCATGCGGTCCACGGTTTCGGGCGCGATGTCCGGCACCGCCTGGTAGCGCACCCACGCGGCGTTGTTCACCAGCACGTCGAATCGCCCGGCCCGTTCGGCGAGGCCCAGCACCGCCGCGCGCATGCCGTCCCGCGTGCCGACATTCTGCGCGATGCCGATCGCCTTCCCGCCCGCCGCCTCGATCGCCGCGACCGTCGCGTCGACGAAGTCCTGCTTGAGGTCGTTCACCCCGACCACCGCACCCATCGCCGCCATCCGCAACGCCGTGGCGCGACCGATGCCGTTCCCCGCGCCGGTGATCAGCGCTGCGCGCCCCGCCAGCATCATGTCCTGAAGTTCCATGCTCTTCCCCTTCATCCCGGCACGATCAACGCATCCAGCGCCACCGCGCCTTGGCCCGCCGGACGCACCAGCAGCGGGTTGATGTCGATCTCGGCGATATCGGCCGCATGCTGCGCGGCGTAGCGCGACAGCGCGGCAATGGCGGAGGCCGCGGCGGCAAGATCCGCCTTCGGCCGGCCGCGCGCGCCATCCAACACCGCGAAGGCCTTGAGGCTGCGCAGCATGGCCATGGCCTCGGCCTCGTTCACCGGCGCGGGGCGTACCGCGACATCCTGCAGCACTTCGGCGAAGATGCCGCCCAGCCCGACCAGCACCACCGGGCCGAAGACCGGGTCGCGCTTCGCGCCAAGGATCATCTCGGTCCCGCCGTGCATCATGGGCGAGACGAGCACGCCCTCGATGCGGGCGGCGGGCGCCGCGGCACGCACCCGCGCCAGCATCGCGTCATAGGCCTCGGCGACGGCCTCCGCGCTGTCCAGGCCGAGCATGACGCCGCCGACCTCCGTCTTGTGCGGCAGGTCGGGCGAGACGATCTTCAGCACGACCGGCAAGCCCATCGCCATTGCCGCCTGCACGGCTTCGGCGGTGCTGGCGACAACGCGTTCCGGCAGGACCGGCACGCCGGCCGCGGCCAGCGCCTGCTTCGCCCCTGCCTCGGAGCGCAGTGCGGCCCCGTCGATCGTCGGCGCGGGCGGCAACGGGGCCGGGAGAGGCGGCAGCAACCGCGCCGCCGCCAGGTCGCAAAGCCCCGCCAGGGTCTGGGTTGAGGGCGCCACCCCATCCACCACGGGAAACCCCATGGCGGTGAGTTCCGCCACTGCATCCGCCGGGCCATGCACGGCGAGCATCACCACTTTGTCGGGATGCTTCTCCCGCACCGCACGCAGCGTCGGCATGTAGACGCTGCGCAGCCGCGGCAGATTCAGAGAGGCCGACATCAGCACCAGCAGCGCGTCGCAGGCATCGTCCTCTAGAAGCGCGGCCAGGATCGCCTCAAGGATCGCCGGCCGGCTCGACATCTGCGCCGTCGCATCCACCGGGTTGCGTGGCGAGGCATAGGGCACGACGTCCAGGATGCGGCGCTGCGTTTCGGCGGATGGCGACGGCAACGATAGCCCGGCAGCGGAAGCGGCATCCGCCAGCAGCACGCCGAAGCCGCCCGACGCCGTCAGCAGCATCGTGCGCCGCCCCTTGGGCAGGCGGTCGCCCAGCACCGCGGCCGCATGGCCGAGGTCGAGGAGTTGCTCCACGCTGTGCACGCGCACGGCGCCGGCGCGGCGGAACACGGCATCGAACACCGCATCCGACCCGGCCAACGCGCCCGTGTGGGATGCCGCCGCCGCCTGGCCCGCCTCCGAGGCGCCGATCTTCAGCACGATCACCGGCTTGCCGGCTTCGCGCGCCATCTCCAGCGCGCCGGTCAGGCGCGCGGCGTCGCGGCAGGTCTCGAGCACGCAGAGGATCACCGTCGTCGCATCGTCGCGCGCGAGGAAGGCGATCGCGTCGGCGATGTCGACGTCGCATTCATTGCCGGTGGTGATGAAGCGGCTCGCGCCGATGCCGCGCTCGCGCGCCAGCAGCGCAGTGTAGCTGCCGATGTTGCCGCTCTGCGAGGCAATGCCGAGGGGGCCAACCGGCGGCAACCCGTTCTCCAGCACCACCGAGAAGGTCGCGATGCTGCGCTCGGCGATGGAGGCCGCACCAAGGCAGTTCGGCCCCAGCACGCGCATGCCGCTGCGCTGCGCTGTCGCGCGCAGCCGGTCCTGCATGGCGAGCCCGGCCTCGCCGAGTTCCGCGAAGCCCGAGGAGAAGATCACCGCCGCCTTCACGCCCTTCGCCGCACAGGCGTCGAGCGCATCACCCGCGGCCTCGGCGGCGACGGCGATGATGGCGAGGTCCGGCGCTTCCGGCAGCGCCTCTACCGACGCGAAGGCCGGCAGGCCCTGCACCTCGGTCGCGCGTGGATTAACCGGGTAGACCGCGCCGGGAAAGCCGAAGCGGCGCAGCAGTTCCACCGGCCGGCCGCCGATTTTCGTCGCATCCTGCGACGCGCCGACGATGGCGATCGACCGCGGGGCGAAGATCGCCTCGAGGCCGGCACCGAGCGCCGCCATGGCTCAGCGCCCCTTGAAGTTCGGCTTGCGCTTCTCGACGAAGGCCGTGCGGGCCTCCTTCGCATCCTCGGTGCGCGACAGGGCGACGGTGAAGTTCTGCTCGAAGCGGTAGGCGTCGCGCTGCGGCATCAGATCCACCATGTTCGCCGAGGTCTTGGCGTAGTTGATGGCGAGCGGGCTCTTGTTGGCGATGGCCTCGGCGTAGCGCATCGCTTCGGGGAGAAGCTCGGCGGCGGTGGTCGCCTTCTCGATGATGCCGCGGCGGTAAAGTTCCGCGCCGGTCAGCCGCCAGCCGGTGTACATCATGGTCCGCATGGCCGAGCGGCCGAAGATGGTGCGCAGCATCGCGCCGCCGCCGGCCAGGCCGACATCGATCTCGGGCATGCCGAAGGCGGCGTCCTCGGCGGCGAGGTAGATGTCGCAGGCGGCCATCAGGCCCAGCCCGGCGCCGAGCGCCGCGCCATTGACCGCGGCAATCACCGGCTTGGCGCATTCGCGGATGGCGTTGCCGGTTTCGCGCGTCACGCGGTTATGGGCGTGGAAGGCGCCGGTTTTGGTCGGGTCGGGCCGGTCCTTGAGGTCGGCGCCGGCGCAGAAGGCCTTGCCGGCGCCGGTGAGCACCGCCACGCGGATGTCGTCACGCTCCGAGACGGCATCGAACACCTCGATGATCGCATCGCGCATCGCCCGGTTCAGCGCATTCACCGGCGGGCGGTTCAGCGTGACAAGCGCGATGTGGTCAGAGACCTCGAGCTTGACGATGTCCTCGGTCATGAACGGTTCCTTCCCATTGCTGCCGGACCCCATGAGGCTGACCGGTCGGTCAGTCCATTCCTACAGCGACCCTTGACGGCGTGCAACTCGGGAGAATTTCCGGTGGCCGAATCGTGGCGCCTATCGTGCCTTCAGCCCGTTGAAGATCAGGTCGAAATAGGACTCGGCGATCTGTCCCGGCGTCAGGTCCTTGTCCGGCCTGTACCAGCGATGCATCCAGTTCAGCGCGGACAGCACGAGCCGACCGGTCAGTGGCACATCGACCGCGCGGAAGTCGCCCGCGTCGATCGCATCCTGGATGAGTTGGCGGATCAGGCCCTCATAGCGGTCGCGCCACATCACTCGCTCCTTGTGACGGCGCAATTCCGGGTCGCTCCAGAAGGCGGCGGTCGAGGCGATCCAATTGGACCGGTAGCGTTGGAAATAGTCGCCCGTCGCGGTCATGAAGGCGCGGACCCGATCCGGCGGCGTGCCGTTCTCCGGCAATCGGTCCACTACGAATTCGTACAGCCGCTGCGTCGAGCCCAGCGCAATACGCGCGTAGATCTCGTCCTTGTCGACGAAGTGATGGTACAGCAGCGACTTCGAGATGCCGCAGGCCTCGGCGATGTCGCGCATCGAGGTGCCGTCATAGCCCTTGGTGGCGAACAGGCGCGCCGATTCACCCAGGATCTGCAGCATGCGGTCGCCGTTCTCGTTCACCTCGCCCGCAACGGCCTTCACTGCGGCACGCGCCATACGGTCTCTCCTTCGCTGCCCGGAGCACCAGGCCGCCCCGGTTCCGACCGGGCGGTCAGTCCGCCATAGTCGCACAGGCGAATCGGCGATGCCAACAGCGCCGAGTCACTCCAGCGTCACGCCGACACGGCGGATGATCGCACCCCACATCTCCTTCTCCTCCGCTATCATGGCCGCGAAGGCCGCGGGGCTGTTGGTTTCAATGACCGCCCCCTCATGCACCAGCGCGCGCCACAGTGGAGCGTCCTGCATGACGGCGAGTGTGGCCGCATGGATGCGCGCCAGCACCGGTTCGGGAATGCCAGCCGGTGCGAACAGCCCATACCAGTGCTGGCGGCCGAGATCGCTCACGCCTGACTCGGCGAAGGTCGGCGTTTGCGGCAGCGCGCCGACCCGGGTGTCGCCGGTCACTGCGATCACCTTCGCGCGCCGCTCGCCCACCAGGCCGAGCCAGGCCGGGATGCCATCGATGGCGAGCGGAAGGTCGTTGCGCACGATACCCTGCTGCATCGGTCCCGTGCCGCGATAGGGCACGTCGATCATGGTTATGCCCGCGGCGATCTGCAGCGCCTCGCCGGTCAGGTGCGTGGAGTTGCCACGTCCGGTGATGCCGTATTGCAGTGGGTCGCGCGCCGCCTTGGCGAGCGCCACGACGCCGGCCAGGTCATTCGCTGGAAGGTCGACATTGGCATAGAGCGCAAGGCGGGTGCGGATCAGCAGCGAGATCGGCTGGAACTGCGCGTCGGTGTAGGGCAGCCGCCGAAACAGGAAGGGATTGGTGAGAAAGGTCGTCGAGGTACCCATGAACAGGGTGGTGCCGTCCGCCGGGGCCGCGGCCACGAACTCCGCGCCGATGATCGTCGTCGCTCCGCCGCGATTGTCCACCACGACCGGCGAGTCGAGCCGCACCGCCAGCGCCTGTGCGAAGAGCCTAGCGAAGAGATCCGGGCCGCTGCCCGCACTGTACGGAACCACGAGGCGGATCGGCCGAGCTTGCGCGCGTGCTGGTCGGCCGGCGGCCAGGGCGATGGTCGCGCCAAGCGCGACGCGACGGGGCATGCGGAATGCCATGGTGCTTCCTCCGACGGTTTCTTCCCGACGCAGATCTAGACGGTGACTGACCGGTCGGTCAATGGACGGGAGGCGCATTCCCCTGCACAGCCTCGGCCAGGAAGTCCAGGAAGGCCCGTGTCTTCGCCGGGACCAGACCGGATTGACGGAAGACCGCATAGATGCCGAGGTCGAAGCCGGTATTGGTCACCCGCAGGCGCGGCAGCAGGCGCCGCAGGCGGCCCGAGGCAAGTTCGTCGCGCACCGTGTAGTCGTCCAGCAGCGCGATGCCATGCCCGGCGAGCGCCATCTCCCGCAGCACTTCGCCATTGTTGACCGTGAACCGTGCAGGGATCGTCAGTTCTTCCAGCACGCCCTGGTCGAGAAACCGCCAGACCACATCTTCCGGGCCCTGCCAGTAGGTGATGCACTGCTGCGCTAGAAGGTCTCGCGGCACGGCAACCCGCGGCATCCGGGCAAGATAGGCGGGGCTTGCCACCAGCATGCGCTCGCAGCGCAGCAGCCGCCGCTGCATCAGCGCGGCATCGGCGGGCGGGCTCAGGCGAAGTTCGACGTCGACTTCCTCTTCGGCCATGCGCACCGGGAACTCTGTCAGCCGCAACTCGACCCGCAATTCGGGGTAGCGCGCCTGGAAAGCCGGCATGAGCGGTGCGACAACGCGCATGCCGAACATGAGCCGGGAATGGACGCGCAACGTGCCGCGCGGCGTTGCCTGCAGGGCAGCGGCCGCAGCCTCGGCATCGGCGATGTCCTGCAGGATGGGCTCAAGCCGGGCGAGGTATTCCCGGCCGGCTTCGGTCAGCGTCAATGTTCGGCTGGTGCGGTTCAGCAGTTGCACGCCGAGGCTCGCCTCCAGCGCGGCCATCTGCCGCGACACCGATGCCGGCGACAGTCCGGCGCGCCGGCCCGCGGCGGAGAAGCTGCCTTCGCGTACCGCGCTCACGAAAAGCTCCATGGCTTGTAGCCGCCGCACATCCTCACCTTTACGTCAATCGCAAAGATCCTGTGTCAACTTACCGTATTGTTGCGTGGAGTGGCCAGCGCCTAGGCTCATCCCATCGCAGACAGGGGGGAATACTCATGGAATTCGGCGTCTTCATGCTGATGCAGCAGCGCGGCTACCACCAGACGTCGGATCAGGTGCTCCGCGCGGCCGTCGAGCAGACCATCGCCGCCGACCAGGCCGGCTTCGACACCGCCTGGTATGCCGAACACCACTTCTCCAACTACGGCCTCTGCCCGTCGCCGTTGATGATGGTCTCCCACATGGCGGGGCAGACGAAGCGCATCCGGCTCGGCAGCGCGGTCTGCGTGCTGCCCATGTACCATCCGGCGCGCCTGCTCGCCGAAGCGGGCTTTTGCGACGCCATCTCCAACGGGCGGCTCGAGCTTGGCATCGGTTCCGGCTACCAGAACTACGAGTTCGAGCGCTTCGGCGTGAAGATCGAGGAAGCGCTGCCGATCTTCCAGGAATTCCTCGACATCCTGAAGCTCGGCATGACGCAGAGGGGCTTCAGCTACGAGGGCAAGCACCTGCACCTGCCACAGACTGCCATCAGCATTCGCGCGGTGCAGAAGCCGATGCCGCCGATCTGGATCGCCACCGGCAATCCCGACACGATGGGCCTCGCGATCCGGGAGGGCCATTCGCTCTTCGTCACGGCACTGCTGCACGGCACCGAGAAATTGCAGCAGATGCGCGCCATGCTGTCAGGCATCGCCGAGAAGGAAGGCCAGGACATCGATGACACGCGCGTCGGGCTGCTGCGCTGCGCCTTCGCCAGCGATGACGAGGCAGAAATCGAGAGCTATTTGGAAAATGCGCGCTACCAGCGGCGTATTTCGGAAGCGCTGAAGTTCCGACGCGCCCATTCCGATGACGGCTTCCTAGTGCGGGAGGAGGAAAGCCCCAACGACGTCCCGCTCGAGCAGATGCGCGCCAACCTCCCGGTCGGCAGCGTGGACCGCGTGATCGAACGCATGGTCGAGGAGATCCGGATCCTCCGGCCGAAGCACGTCGCGATCCAGATCCAGCCCGGCGACTTCGACACGAGCGCCACGCTTCGGCAAATCGCCCTTTGGGGCGAACGCATCATTCCAGCCATCCGGCAGGAGCTTGCCAAGGACGCGACGTCTGCTTCCAAGGTCGCTGCGTGACGGGATGATGGGCTTGCGGCGGAGTGGCCACATCAATGGTTTCGGCGAACGGGATCGCTGTCTGTACAGGTAACCCCCACACCGAGAGACGCCACGCCGCGTGACTTGCCGGCCCTGCCCGCAGCAGGGCCGCGGCCGCATCGGTGCGCATCGCTGATATCCAAGCCCGTCGTCGCCCGGCAGGGTCGCTGCCAGCGGCGACAGACATCGACGCCCGGACCGCCATGCCGGCCGGCTCGAGGAGATGTCCGACCCTAGTGAGGCCTGGCTCAGTGCGGCGAGCGGCCACAAGCCATGCAGGCGCTCTCATTCAGGTCGTCGCAGCTTGGCATCCCCTAAGGCGAGCCGGCGCGCCACGCCGATCGGTTGCGCTTCAGGCGCGAGTTCACGCGCCCGAACTTGCCGTAGCGTGATGCGCCCGCCACTGGCGAGCGGCACAAGACCCTCGCCGACAACCGAGTGCGCCGGCGTCTCCTTGGCGTGTTTGAGTGCACGTGCATGGCTCGCCCCGCGAAGACAGGCCGGCATTGTCGTCGACTAAACGCCGCTGCGCGAATCTGTTGGCGGCCAGCATCCCTGGGCCTGGTGGGGCACTCCCTGCAAGTCGCTCCAAGTTCCCGCGCTTCGTCGCATCGGGAAACACGCAGAGCGTGAGGATTCCCGTTTAGCTCCAGCCGAGTTGGCGTCCCAGCGTTCAACCTTTTGGCGCCGACATCGCCGCTCACCTTCCGCGAGAAGGTGAGATCGACGTGTCTCGGCTGCCAGGATGCGTCGCCAGGGGCCAAATCCACAGCCACGGCCCCGCTAATCCAGTACCAGTTCCGGATACCCATCCGCAGCAATCCGCTCGCACCAAGCGCGATAATCCGGCGCGCTGCCGCTGTAGCGCGCGATGACGCGGGTCTGCTTGCCCTCGACATTGCTGTTCACGCCGGTGAACCAGGAATCCACCTGGTTCGACAGCAGCCCCTCGCCGCATTCCATGACATGGGTCATCCAGGCGGCAACCGCCTCGGGCCGCGCCGCGACATGGCGCTGGCCGTGCTGTTGCATGAACGCCAGCAGTCGGCTCACCCAGTCGACATTGTATTCGATGCTGCGCGGAATGTTGCCGAGTGCCGTATGTGGCCCGAGCAGCATCAGCAGATTCGGAAAGCCCTCCACCAGCATGCCCATCAGGGTCTGCGCGCCGCCGGACCACTTCTGCTTCAGCGTGACGCCGCCCTCGCCGCGGATGTCGATCCGGTCGAAGGAGCCGGTCAGCGCGTCGAAGCCGGTGGCGAAGACGATGATGTCGAAGGCGTAGTCGGCGTTGCTGGTGCGGATGCCGGAAGGCGTGATGCGCTCGATCGGCGTCTCCTTGATGTCCACGAGCGTGACGTTGGGCTGGTTGTAGACCTCATAGTACCGCGTCTCGAGCGGGACGCGACGCGTCCCGAAGCCGTGATCCGTCGGGATCAGCTTCTCCGCCACAGCCTGGTCCTTCACGCGGCTGCGGATCTTGCGGGCGATGAAGTCCGAGACGATGGCATTGGCCGCCGGGTCGATCAGCATGTCGCGGAACAGGCCGACCCAGATGCCGAAGCCCGGCTCGCTGTAAAGCCTTTCGAGGAAGGCTTCGCGTACCTCGGCAGTGACCTCGAAGGTGCCGCGCGGATCGCCGGTATGCAGAAAGCAGGCAAAGGTCTCCTCGCACCGACGGAAGATGTCGGGGTAGGACGCCTTGATCTGCACCTGTTCCTCATCCGTGATCGGACGATTGTGCAGCGGCGCGCACCAATTCGGCCTGCGCTGGAACACGGTCAACTGTGCGGCGGTCTTTGCCACTTCCTGGATGGTCTGCACGCCCGTTGCGCCCGTGCCGATCACCGCAACGCGCTTGCCTACGAAATCGACCGGCTCATGCGGCCAGTAGTAGGTGTGGAAGGATTGCCCCTGGAAACTGTCGCGCCCTTCGATATTCGGCAAGGTGGCGGCCGAAAGCGGCCCGACCGCCGTGATCAGGAAGCGCGCGGCGTGGACGCTGCCATCGTCAAGCGTCACCGCCCAGTCCCGGGTCGCCTCGCGATAGACCGCGCTGGCGACGCGGCTGTTGAACTGAATGTCACGCCGCAGGTCGAACCGATCCGCGACATGGTTCAGATAGCGCAGCGTCTCCGGCTGCGGCGCGAAATGTTCCGACCAGCTCCATTCCTGCAACAGTTCAGGCGAGAAGGAGAAGCCGTAGGAATAGCTCTCGGAATCAAAGCGCGCTCCCGGATAGCGGTTCCAATACCAGGTGCCGCCAACGCCGGTGCCGGTCTCGAACACGCGCACGCGCATCCCAAGCTGTCGCAACCGCAGCAGCTGATACATGCCGGACATGCCGGCGCCGATGATGATGGCGTCGAAATCATCGCTCATGGTCAGTCCACCCATTCACCGCCGCGCATCAGCGGCACGGCCTCGCCGTTCTCGTAGATGCCATCGACATCCGTCTCGGCCGAACCAATCATCCAGTCGACATGGATCAGGCTGCGATTGGCGCCGGCGGCGTCGAGCTCGGCGGCGGTCAGGTCATCGCGCACGAAGCACTTCGAATAGGCCTGGCCGAGCGCTATGTGGCTCGCCGCGTTTTCGTCGAACAGCGTGTTGAAGAACAGCAGGCCGGATTGCGAGATCGGGTTGGAATTCGGGACCAGCGCGACCTCGCCCAGCTGCCGCGCGCCATCGTCCGTGCCGATCATGCGTTCGAGCACCGAGGCACCGCTGCTCGCCGAACTCTCGACGATGCGCCCGCCCTCGAAGCGCACGGCGATGTCGCGAATCAAGGTGCCTTGATACGACAGCGGCTTCGTCGCGCGCACGACGCCCTCGGTCATCGCCGCATGCGGGGTGGTGAACACCTCCTCGGTCGGGATGTTGGGGTTGCCGCTGATGCCGTTCTTGGCTGGGCTCGCCCCGCCCATCCAGGCATGGCCATCGGCGAGACCGACACGCAGATCCGTCCCCGGCCCACGGAAGCGCAGCGCGCGGAAGCGCTTCGCGTTCAGCATGTCGCGACGGCGCAGCAGCGCGGCATTGTGGTCGCGCCAGGCAGCAACCGGGTCGGGCGTGTCGACGCGGGAGGCCTTGAAGATCGCATCCCACAGCTTCGCCAGCGCGACATCCGGCACGTCGTCGGGGAACACCGTCGCCGCCCAAGCCGGCGTGGCGGAAGCGACCAGCGTCCAATTGATCGCCGAGGTCACGATCAATTCCAGCGCCGGCTGATACGCCTTCGACCGCGCCCGATTGGCACGCGCCACCTTCTCCGGGTCTTCGTTCGCCAGCAGGGAGGGATCGTCGCCAACCACCGCCAGCCGGGCCGCGCCGGAACGGAAGGCCGCCGCCATGCCGTCGAACAGCCAGCCCGGCGCGGTGTCGAAGCTCTCGTCGCGCGCGAAGCGGTAGCGCGCGAGCGCCGAGCGGTCATCCGACAGCAGCGTCGTCACCAGCGAGGCGCCGGCCTTGTAGGCCTGCTCGGTGATGCGGCGCGACAGGTCCAGCGCCTCGACCGAGGCGGTCATCACCAGTTCCTGCCCCGGAGCCAGGTTCAACCCCACCCGAACGGCGAGTTCGGCCAGGCGGTCGAGCCGCGCCTCGAAGGTCATCGCCGCACCGGCGGCTACGTCGTCATTCATCGATCGCCTCCAAAGCCCCGCGCGCCGTGGCGCCGAGGACGAAACCGTCATAGCCGCGCGCCGCCACATCGGCGCAGGTCGCGCGATACCGCGCCATGCCGCCGGCATAGGGCATGAAGACACGCGGCTTGCCCGGCACATTGGCGCCCAGATACCAGGAATGCCCCGCCTGCGGCAGCAGCGTCGCATTGGCGGCATCGTTCACATGCGCCACCCAGCCTTCCATCGCCTCGGGCGTCGGCTCGATGCACGGAATGCCGTTGGCGCGCAGATGCGCGATGCAGTCGGTGATCCATTCGACATGCTGCTCGATGCAGACAGGCATGTTGGTCAGCACCGACGGGCTGCCCGGCCCAGTGACGGTGAACAGGTTCGGGAAGCCCGATACCTGCAAGCCGAGATAGGTCTTCGGCCCTTCCCGCCAGGCATGCTGCAGCGTCACGCCGTCGCGGCCGGTGATGTCCATGCGCAGCAGCGGCCCCGTCATCGCATCGAAGCCGGTGGCGAAGACGATGATGTCGAGCGGATGTTCGGCGCCGTCCCTGGTCAGGATGCCGTTCGGCGTGATGCGCTCGATCGGGCTCGCGCGCAGGTCGACCAGCGAGACATTGTCGCGGTTGAAGGCCTCGAAATAGCCGGTGTCGATCGGCGGCCGTTTGGTGGCGAAGGGGTGGTCGATATTGGCGAGAACGGCCGCCGTCTTTGGGTCCTTCACCACCTTGCCGATCTGCGCGCGCAGGAATTCGGCGGCGGTGTCGTTCGCCGCCTTGTCGGTCAGCAGGTCGCGGAAGCTCGCACGGAATTTCAGCCCGCCATGGTCCCAGGCGGCCTGGTAGATCGCCTCGCGTTCCTCGGGGCTGACGTCATGCGCCGAGCGGTCCTGGATCAGGAAGGGGTGGCCATTCGTCGATGCCTGCATCAGCCCGCGGATCTCTCCCGTGTTGGCCTTCGCCCAGGCCTTGAATTCCTCGGTCAGCTTCGCGTTGCGGGCAGGGATGGAGTAATTCGCGGTGCGCTGGAACACCGTGAGATGCCCGGCCGTCTCCGCGATCACCGGCGCGGCCTGGATGCCGGTCGAGCCGGTGCCGACCATGCCGACGCGCTTGCCGGTGAAATCCACGCCTTCCTGCGGCCATTGGCCGGTGTGGAACCAACGGCCGTCGAAATTCTCGCGCCCCGGAATGTCGGGCACATTGGCGGCGGAGAGGCAGCCCACCGCGGTGATCAGGTAGGTAGCGACATAGTGTTCGCCGCCTTCGGTGCGCACATGCCAGCGATTGCTCGCCGCGTCGTATTCCGCTCCCGCTACGCGCGCGTTGAAGCGGATGTCGCGGCGCAGGTCGAAGCGGTCCGCGACATGGTTGAGGTAGCGCATGATCTCGGCCTGGCCGGGGTAGCGTTCCGACCATTCCCATTCCTGCAACAGCGCTTCGTCGAAATAGAAAGCGTAGGAATGGCTTTCGGAATCGCAGCGCGCGCCGGGATAGCGGTTCCAGTACCAGGTGCCCCCCACCCCGTCGCCGGCCTCCAGCACCTGCACCGACAGGCCGAGCCGGTCGCGCAGGCAATGCAACTGGTACAGCCCGGCAAAGCCGGCGCCGATCACCACGGCATCGACGGTCTTCGCGCCGCGCGATTGGCTGGTGGCTGGGGTCATGATGGACGCCTCCTTGGTGCCGGCGACGGGCCGCCGCCGTGGCGGTCGGCCGTGCCGCGCGGCGCTGGCAATGGTTGGGAGGAAGTCTCCCGCGACGCGCGCCGCCTCGCAAGACGACATCGCGCGACCTTGCTGCGCCGCCCGCCGCTGCGTAGCGTTCCACCCGCAAGGACGGCGCGGCAGGCGCCGCACGAGGGAACGACGCCATGCCGATCATCGATGTCCAGGTGCATGTCTATGAGCGCGACCATCCGGGCCGCCCCTGGCTCGGCAAGCTGCACGGCCCGCCCGAGGTGACCGGCGACGACATGGTCAAGGCGATGGATGCCGTGGGCGTGGACGGCGCCATCATCGTTTCGATCTACGCCATGTATCGTTTCGATGCGAGCTATGCGCTGAGCGTGCGCCGCGCCCATCCGACCCGCTTCGCCCTGGTCAAGCCGGTGGACACGCGCGACCCGGGCGTCGAGGAGGCGATCGCCGATTGGGCGAAGACCGATGGCGCCGTCGGCATCCGCATCATGATGAATGACGACGTGCCGAAGGACCCCGCCGACCCCGGCGTCGGGCGCGTGCTCGCCGCGGCTGGGCGCGCCGGCCTGCCGGTCAATCTTCTGTGCTGGGGGCGGCTCGACCAGGTCGCCGGCCTCGCCGCGCGCCATCCCGGCACGCGGCTGGTGATCGACCATCTCGGCCTGCAGCAGCCCTTCGAACCGCCGGTGCCGGCCGAACCCTTCGCCGCCTTACCGCAACTGCTCGCTCTCGCCGAGCATGACAACGTCGCGGTGAAGATCAGCGGCGCCGGCACGCTCTCGCACCAGGGCTACCCCTACCCCGACATCTGGGACCCGCTGGCGCGCATCTACGACGCCTTCGGCTTCGACCGCTGCATGTGGGGCACCGACTGGACGCGCGCGACGGCCTTCCTGACCTATGCGCAGGGTGTCGATGCCTTCCGCCTGACCGATCGGTTGAACGAGACCGAACGCGCCGCGCTGATGGGCGGCACCGTCGAGAAGATCTACGGCTGGGCACCCGGCAAGCGCTGAAGCAAACGGAGGAAACGCACGGTGAATTTCAAGGACAAGGTGGCGGTCGTCACCGGTGGCGGCAATGGCATTGGCCGGGCGGTGTGCCTCGGCTTCGCGGCGCGCGGCGCCAGGGTGGTGGTGGTGGATCGCAACGGGGATGCCGCCGCCGCGGTCGCCGCCGAGACCGGGGGCAGCGCCATCGCCTGCACCGCGGATGTGACGCGTACGGCCGACGTGCAGGCCTATGTCGCCCGCGCGCTGGAGACCTTCGGCCGCATCGACTGCTTCCACAACAATGCCGGCATCGAAGGCCGCGTGGCACCGACCGCTGAGTATGACGAGGCGGTCTATGACGCGGTAATGGGCGTGAATGTGAAGGGCGTCTTCCTCGGCCTGCGGCATGTGCTACCGGTGATGATCCGCCAGGGCAGCGGCGCGGTGGTGAACACTGCCTCGACCGCCGGGTTAATCGGCACGCCGGGCATGCCGGCCTATGTCGCGTCCAAGCACGCCGTGATCGGGCTGACCAAGGTGGCAGCAAGCGAAGTCGGGCCGCAGGGCATTCGCGTCAACGCCGTCTGCCCTGGGCCGATCTCGACGCGCATGATCGCGGACATCGCGCGCCAGGTCTCGCCGAACAACCCCGACAGCGTAGAGGAGCGTTACACCGCCGGGCTGCCGCTGCGCCGCTACGGCACAGCGGAGGAAGTGGCGAATGTCGTCCTGTTCCTGTGCTCGGACCTCGCAGGGAATGTGACCGGCGCGCAGTATGTGGTGGATGGGGGGCGCACGGCGGCGCCAACGGGCGGGGCGTCGCTGGGTCGGATGGAGGTGTGACGAACTGACACGGCGTGACGGTCGTTGGAGGGGCGATGTCCCTCCAGCCTTCCCGTCACGCCGCATCCGCCTCCGGCGCATCCGGGTCGCCCGGCGCGGTCTCCCACCCCAACCCGACCAGCGCCACGGCCCGCCGCCCGGCGCGTTCGGCGCGCAGCACGATCGCACCGCGTTCCTCGAGCCAGCCGAGCATCCGCCGCGCCCGGCCCAGCGACCGGCTGCCATAGGCACGCGCGATGGTCGCATCCGACGGGCACGGCGCGCCGGCAAGCGCCGCACGAGCCAGCAGCAGATAGACGCCCTGCGCATCCTCGGGCAGCGCCTCGGCCCGTTCCACGGCGAGCGGCCAGTCGGTGCCTTCCATCGTCGCCTCATCGATGCCAGCCAGCGCGGTCGCCAATCGCCGGCGGAAGGCCGGCAATTCCATCGGCGGGCCGACAATTTCCTGAATGCGGCAGCGGACCAGGAAGTCCTGGTACAGTACCGCCGCCGGGCGGAACGGTGCCTCCGGGTCCGCCATGATCTGGCGCAGGATGGCTGCGAGGCGGCGGTCGCGCTCGGCGATTTCCTCCGCGCTGGGTGGGACGGCGGGCTCGGCCGGTGTCTCCGTCGCGGCGGGCGGGCGGTATTGCGCCAGTTGCTGCATCATGTCGGGCGCCGGCGCGCGCGGGGTGCGGCGCTGGCGCGGCGGCAGGGCGGCCTCGGGTTCGGGCGCGTTCAGGATTAGCGCGCGGGCCTCATCCATCGCCGCCTGGTCCGGTGGCGGCACCAGGCGCGGGCCGGCGCTGCGCGTGGCCGTCTCCACGCTGCCGATGCGCACCGGCAAGGGCCGGCGCGACATGGCGGGGCCGAGCGCGACGAAGGTGCCACGCGGCAGGTCGCGGAACATCTCGGCCTGGCGGCGCTCCATGCCCAGCAGGTCGGCCGCGCGCGCCATGTCGATGTCGAGGAAGGTGCGGCCCATCATGAAGTTGGACGCCTCGGCGGCGACGTTCTTGGCGAGCTTGGCCAGGCGCTGCGTCGCGATGACGCCGGCGAGGCCCCGCTTGCGCCCGCGGCACATCAGGTTCGTCATCGCCGCGAGAGCGAGGCGGCGGGCTTCGTCGGACACCTCCGAGGCCGCGGCGGGGGCGAAAAGCTGCGCCTCGTCCACCACCACCATGACGGGGGACCACAGGTCGCGCTCGGCCTCGAACATGCCGTTGAGGAAGGCGGCGGCGCAGCGGAGCTGGTCGTCCACCTCGACCGATTCGAGGTTCAGCACCACCGAGACGCGATGGCGGCGCACCAGCTCGGCATGGCGATACAGCGCGGCCTCGGAATGATCCGCCGCGTCGATCACCATATGGCCGTGCCGATCGGCGAGGGTGACGAAATCGCCTTCCGGGTCGATCACCACCTGCTGCACCCAGGGAGCGGATTGTTCCAGCAGGCGGCGCAGCAGATGCGACTTGCCGGAGCCCGAATTGCCCTGCACCAGCAGGCGGGTGGAGAGCAGTTCCTCGAGGTCGATGCGCGCAGCCTCACCCGAGGCCGCCGAACCCATCTCGATACCAACCGTCATCCGGCCACCCCCTTTTCGCCCGGGCGCGAGTCGCCCAGGCACCGCAGGGGTCCGGTCCTACCGCCGATCGGCAGAGGCCGGAAGGCGAGACAGGCGTCAGGCCGGGCGGAAGCTGATCGGCTTGGCGCCGTCCCACAGCACCGAGCGGCCGACCACCGCCAGGCGGTCGAGCCCCTCGCGGATGGTCAGCACATGGTTGCCGGCGAGCTGGCCGGCCTTGGAAGCGAAGCAGGTCGGGCCATAGGCGACCAGGATCTCGGTCTCGCTGACGCCACCCGGATAGACGATGACCTGGCCCGGGGCGGGGTAGGAGGTGGCGTTCTCGAAGCCGAGGCCGAGGTCGAAATCGCCCATCGGGATCCAGCAGGCCTCGCCCGACCAGCGGACATGGATGATTCGGTTGGAATAGGGGACGAAATCGCGGAACCGGGCGACGGTCTTCGGCGCGTCCTTCGTTTCGTAGAACGCCTCGAAGATCTCGCCGCCGATATCGATGATCACGTCCGCCACGTCGTTCGCTCCTGCTGGTATGCCGGGCTGGTGTAGCGGTTCAGCGCGTGGGAGAAAACGCTTCTCCCACGCGCCGACGGGTCAGGAATTCGGGCCGCGTTCCATCGAATAGGGCTGCCAGCGACGCAGCGCGCCCTTCGAGAGCACGGTCGGGTTGACGCAGGAAAGCGGCCACTTGCCCTGCAGGGTCAGCGCCAGTTCCTGCCCCACCCGCCGCTTTCGCGCCGGGTCGAAGCGAGACGATGCCGAGGCATTGTGCGGCGAGAGGATGACATGCGGCATTCTGTGCAGCGGGTTGTCCTGGCGGGTCGGCTCGATCTCGAAGACGTCGAGACCGGCGCCGGCGATCCACTTCTCCTCCAGCGCCTTGATCAGCGCGGCCTCGTTCACCGTCGGGCCACGCCCGGTGGTGATGAAGAGCGCGTTCTTCTTCATCTGGCGGAAATGGTGTTCCTTCAGGAAGCCGCGCGTCTCCGGGGTGTCCGGCAGATGCATGGAGACGAAGTCGGCCGTGGACAGCACCTCGGACAGGCTCGCCGGTTCCACGCCCAACGCCGAAAGGGTGAGTTCCTCGACGAACGGGTCGAAGGCCTTCATGCGCAGCCCGAAGGCCGCCGCACGGCGGGCAGTCGCGCGAGCAACACGGCCGAAGCCGATGAAGCCGAGCGTCTGGCCCATCAATCGCGGCACCGTCAGCAACTGTGGGCGGCCTTCCGCCCAGCGGCCCTCGCGCACCATGCGATCCTGTTCGATGCAGCGGCGATGTGTCGCCAGCAGCAGCATCATCGCGTGGTCGGCGACTTCCTCGATGAAGGTGTCCGGGCAATTGGTCACCGGGATGCCCCTGGCCGTCGCCGCCGCGACATCGACATAGTCTACGCCGACGGTGCCGAGCGCGATGTGGCGGCACTTGACCAACGCACCGATCATCGCTGCGCTGAACTTCATGCCCTTCGCATAGACGGCATCCGCACCAGAGGCCGCGGCGATGAAGCCCTCCTCCGTCGCCGGGCATTCGACGATCTCGGCGCCGAGCCCTTCCAGCGCCTCCATCTCGTACTCGTAGCCGCCGCCCGCGGTGGTGAAGGACGCGCCGGCGGGCGTCAGGATCGTATAGGTCGCCAAAATGGTTCTCCTGTCAGGAAAGCCGCCTCATTCCTTCACCGCACCGGTGAGGGAGGAGACGTAGTAGTCGACGAAGAAGGAATAGAAGATCGCGACCGGCAGCGAGCCGAGCAGCGCGCCGGCCATTAACGCGCCCCACTGGTACACGTCGCCGGTGACGAGCTCGGTGAGGATGGCGACCGAGACGGTCTTGTTCTCGCTGCTCTGGATGAAAGCGAGCGCGTAGATGAACTCGTTCCACGACAGCGTGAAGGAGAAGATGCCCGCGCTGATCAGCCCCGGCACCGCGAGCGGCAGGGTGATCTGGCGCAGGATCTGCAGCCTCGTCGCGCCATCGATCAGTGCGCATTCCTCAAGCTCATACGGGATCGACTTGAAATAGCCGATCAGCAACCAGGTGCAGAAGGGCACAAGGAAGGTCGGATAGACCAGGATCAGCGCCAGCGGGCTGTCGAACAGGCCGAGCTGGAACACCATTGTCGCCAGCGGGATGAATAGGATCGACTGCGGCACCAGGTAGGCGAGGTAGATGCCGAGCCCGACATACTGGCTGCCGCGGAAGCGCAGCCGCTGGATCGCATAGGCCGCCAGCGTGCTGGCGAACAGCGAGAGGAACGTGGAGGCGACCGCCACCTTCATCGTCGTCCACAGCCAATGCGGATAGGCCGTCTCGAAGAGCAGATGATAAATGTGCGAGAGCGTCGGCGACGAGATCCAGAACGGGTTGTGATTCTCGAGGTCGTAAAGCTCCGCGTTCGGTTTGAACGACGTCATCGCCATCCAGTAGAACGGAAACAGCAAGATGATCAGGAAGCAGAGCAGCGGCAGGTAGAGCACGACGACGCGTCGTGCCTTGCTGTCCCAGCTCAGCATCTCCGAGGTGTCGGTGGCCGAATGCTTGGTCTCGGCGGCGGCTTCGCTCATGGGGTGCTCCGTCGCTCGGTTAGTCGTTCGACTCGCCCTGCTGCCACTTGCGCCGCGCGAGAGCGAAGTAGCTGAACAGGGTGGCGAAGACGAGGAAGGGGATCATCGAGACAGCGATCGCGGCGCCTTCGCCCAGCTGCCCGCCGGGGATGCCGCGTTGGAAGGCGAGTGTCGCCATGATCTGTGTGGAATTCACCGGCCCGCCGCGCGTGATCGCATAGACCAGCTGGAAGTCGGTGAAGGTGAAGATGATCGAGAAGGTCATCACGATCGCCAGGATCGGCAGCAGCATCGGAAAGGTGATGTAGCGGAACCGCTGCCCCGGCGATGCGCCATCGAGCAGCGCCGCCTCGTAGAGCGAGGGTGAGATGGTCTGTAGCCCCGCCAGCAGCGAGATGGCGACGAAGGGGATGCCACGCCAAATATTCGCCGCGATCAGTGACCAGCGTGCATTCCATGGCTCGCCGAGGAAGTTGATGTTGGTCTCGCGCACATGCAGCACCTCGACCAGCAGGTAGGAAATGATGGAAAACTGCGTGTCGTAGATGAACCAGAACGCAATGGCAGAGAGGACCGTCGGCACGATCCAGGGCAGTAGGACGATGGCGCGCAGGATGCTCTTGAACGGCAGGTGGTTGTTCAGAAGTAGCGCCAGCCATAGCCCGAGCCCGAACTTCCCAACCGTCGCCACCGCCGTGTAGAAGACGCTGTAGAAGACGGCGTTCCAGAAGATCGGTTCTTCGAACAGGTACTGGAAATTCTCCAACCCGACCCACTGCCCGGCACGGCCGATCGTGGTGTCGGTGAAGGACAGCCAGATGCCCAGGCCAAGTGGATAGGTCAGGAAGACCAGCAGCAGCCCGACCGCCGGCAGCAGGCAGATGAAGACCAGGAAGGGCTTCCAGTCGAACAGCCGCGCCAGCGCACCTTGCCGCTGCCGTGGCCTGGCCCAGGTATCGATCGCTGTGACGGACATGATGCCCTCCCGCCTCGATGCGTGCCGCCGAACCGCCCGGCGGCACGCGGATGTCAGATGATCAGCGGTAGTAGCGACGGATGCGGCGTTCGGCGTTGCGGATCGCCTCCTGCGGCGTCGCCTGGCCGGAGGCCACCGAGGAATACATCTGAACCATGATGTATTCGGACTCGACGGTGCCTGCGGCCTGGCTGATCGGCCCGCTGTAGCCGCTCCAGAAGCGATGGTTCATGCCTTCCTTGTAGACAGCGATCTTCGGATCGGACGTCCACACGGCGCTGCTGCTGTAGGCCTTGAGCGGATGCGACCAGTAGCCGAGGCAGCCCGTCAGCCAGCGGTCGTACTGGTCGGATTCCATCATGAAGGCGAGCAGCGCCTTGGCGGCATTCGGGAAGCGCGTGTGCTTGAACACCATCGCATTCAGGATCGTCGCCGACTGCGGCGTCGATGCCGCGACACCGCGCGGCATCGGCGCATGTTCGATGTCCAGTGCGATCGCCTGCGTCGCCGGGTCGTTCTTCGCCGCGAAGTACAGCGAAACGCCATTCGGCGTCAGGAAGACCTGCTGCGCCAGGAAGGCCCGGTTGTTCGACGGATCGAGCCAGGACAGCGTGCCGTCGACGAAGGTCGGATACAACTCCTTCATGTAGTTCAGCGACGCCAGGGCCTCCGGGCTGTTGATCGCAACCTTGCCCTCCTCGTCGACCATGCGGCCGCCATGCGACCACAGCAGCCAGTTCGCTGTGCCGTTGCCGTCACCCACCGCATTGCCGAGCGCGAAGCCACCGGGCTTGTTGATGCGCTTCATCGCCTTCATCAAGTTCAGGAAGCCCGCATGGTCCTGCGGCACCTCGCTGAAACCAGCCTCAGTCACTGCCGACTTGCGATACACGATCGGGCCGGTCGAGCCGCCCATCGGCAGGCCGATCCAGTTGTTGGTACCGTTCTTCTTGCCGTACTTCTCGCCCAGGAACATCCAGCCGCCGTATTTCGTCCCGAGATACTCCGCGATGTCGGTCAGTTCGATGACCTTGTCGGCGTAAATGTGCGGGCTCTGGCCGAAGCCCACGACGATGTCGGGACCGGCACCGGTATTGGCGGTAACCGCCGTCTGGGACCCGATATCCTCCCAGCCGACGAAATCGGCCGTGACCTTTACGCCGGTCGCCTGGGTGAATTTCGCCAGGCTTTCGCGGAAGATCACCTCGTCGGGCGGCACGAAGCGCGAGGGGCGGATCAGGCGCAGTTCCGCATTCGCTTCAATCGGCAGTCTCGGCATCGTCGCGGGGCTGGTTGGAATGGCTGGCGCAGCCTGCGCCCACGCCTCGCCGCCCTGCATCGCCGCGGCGGCGATCGTCGATCCGGCAAGCCCGAGTGCCATGCGGCGGGTCAAATTGTTCATGATTGTTTCCTCCCGTTCCTGTTGCTTCAGATCCGTTGCCCGGACTGCCGGTCGAACAGATGGACCAGCGCCGGATCCGGCGAGACCGGCAGGATGTCCCCCGCTCGCGCCGAAACGCGTTCGCGGAAGGCACCGAGCACATGCGCCTCCCCGATATGCATCACCACCTGGGTCTCGGAGCCGGTCGGCTCCACCACATGCACCGTAGCCTTCAGCCCATCCGGGTCGAGACGGAAATGCTCCGGACGGATGCCGTAGATCACCTCCCCCGAGGCGGGCGCGCCTGGCGGCAACGGCCAGGCGCCCCCACCTGGGCCGTGGAAGGCGCCGCCCTCGATGCGCCCTTCCAGCATGTTCATCGCCGGCGATCCGATGAAGCCGGCGACAAAGACATTGGCAGGACGGTCATAGAGTTCGAGCGGCGCGCCGGCCTGTTCGATGCGGCCGTGGTTCATCACCACGATCAGGTCGGCCATCGTCATGGCCTCGATCTGGTCATGGGTGACATAGACCGTCGTCACCTTCAGCCGTTGATGCAGCTCGCGAATCTCCGAGCGCATCTGCACGCGCAGCTTGGCGTCGAGATTGGACAGCGGCTCGTCGAACAGGAAGACTTGCGGGTTGCGCACGATGGCGCGGCCCATCGCCACGCGCTGGCGCTGCCCGCCCGAAAGCTGGCGCGGGAAGCGCAGCAGCAGTTGCTCAAGGCCAAGGATCTTCGCGGCCTTCTGCACCTCGCGCTCCATCACCTCCTTGGGCGCGCCGGCCAGCTTCATGGAAAACGCCATGTTCTGGAACACGGTCATGTGCGGATAGAGCGCGTAGTTCTGGAACACCATCGCGATGTCGCGATCCTTGGGCGCGACGTTGTTCACAACCCGCCCACCGATCGAGATTTCGCCGCCGGTGATGTTCTCTAGCCCCGCGAGCATGCGCAGCAGGGTTGACTTGCCGCAGCCCGATGGGCCCACAAGAACGACGAACTGCCCGTCCTCGATGCCCACGCTGACCCCATGCAGGATCTTCGTGCTCCCAAACGCCTTCCGCACATCGCGGATGTCGACCGTCGCCATTCAGCCTCCCATTCGTGCCGGGCGGGATTGTTTTCCCCCGCCTCGCGCCGCTCCGCTCTACAGGCGGGACACAGCGGTCTCCTTGGACGTGATGAATTCCAGCAGTGCGGGCGTGCCGTTCCGCGTCTGCTCGATGCCGCGCCGGATGGCGGGAATGATCTCCGCCACCGTCGTCACCCGTTCACCATAGCCGCCGAAGGCGCGCGCCATGGCAGCATAATCGCCCGAAATGTCGGTCGAGCGATACTTTTCCGTGCTGACCGGCATGACCTTCAGCTCGATCGCCATGGAGAAGTTGTTCAGCAGGATGGACAGGATGGGGATGCGCTCGCGCACCGCCGTCTCGAAATCCATGCCGGTGAAACCGATCGCCGCATCACCCCACACATTGATGCAGAGCTTGTCCGGGGCGGCGAGCTTCGCCCCCATCGCCAATCCCAGCCCGTAGCCAAGCTGCGTCGTCTTGCCCCAGCCGAGATACGACAGCGGCGTGCGCGCCACCCAGAAGGGCGAGAGCTGGTCGCGCGGGCTGCCGGCATCATGGGTGATGATGGTGTTGTCGACATCGACGGTGCGCCACAGGTCGCGGATCACGCGATAGGGGTTGAGCGGTTCCGCATCGCTGTCCGTCTTGGCCGCCCAGGTGGCGAGCCATTCCTCGCGGTGCTGCCGGATCTCGGCGGCCACCGGCCCGGCATCGCGCGGCGCGCCGACCCGGTCCTTCAACGCTGCGATCAGCGCATCGAGCGCCAAGGCCGCATCGCCCACCAGCCCGATATCGCAGGCGATGTCCTTGTTCAAATGGTCGGGGTCGAGCGTCGCATGGATGATCTTCTTCCCCGCCGGCATCTTCACGCCGAAATTGGTCTCGGTGAAGGAGCACCCGACGCCGAAGATCACATCGGCATTGTTGAGGAAATGCCGTACCGGCTTCGGGATCGCGAGCCCACCCGAGCCGAGCGCGAGCGGATGATCCTCCGGGAAAGACGACTTGCCCCCGAGGCTCGTCGTCACCGGCGCTGCCAGCAATTCCGCGAGGGCCTTGAGCTGCGGCCAGGCGCGCGCCCAATGGATGCCGGTGCCGGCATAGATCACCGGCCGCTTCGCCCCCGCCAGCATCGCCGCCGCGCGCGTCACATCGGCCGGGTCGGGCCCGTAGCGTGTGGCGATGACGGGCGCATAAAGCAGCGGCTCCGGCACCTCCTCGTTCCACATGTCGGTCGGAATCTCGACCAGTACGGGACCGCCGCGGCCATTTCGCAGGCGCGAGAAGGCTCGGCGCAGGATATTCGGCACCTCGGCCGCCGAGGTGATCGGCTCTGCCGATTTCGTGATCCCGCGCATCTGGATCGACGAATTGAAGTTCGGGTCGACGTTGGCGATCCGCCGCGGATACCCCATCGGCAGCACCAGCACCGGGATGCTCTCCCCATAGCATTGCGCGACGCCGCCGTAGGCGTTCTCCGAACCCGGCCCGTGCTGCATGCAGAATGCGCCGATCTGCCGGCCGGAGGTGACGCGACTGATGGCATCGGCCATATGCAGGCCAATGCGTTCCTGGCGCACCATGATCGGACGGATGTCGATCTCAGCCGCATGTTCGATCAGGTGGTTCACCGGATAGCCCGTGAGGATATGGATACCCTCGCGCTTCATGATCTCGGCGATGGCGGCGCCCAGCTTCATCGTGTCGTTTCCTCGTTATCGGTGCTCTGGCGGCCCGACTGCTATGGCAGCCTAGACACCGGCCCGTCCCGTCGGCAACCCCTGGATGGACATTGCCCAAGCCACAGGCAGGCTTTCGCGGACCAGCGCGAGGCAGTCGCCGCTTCACGTTTTGATGGGCTGATCTCCTCGCGCGGCCTAGCCGCCGCGCCACACCATCGTTTAGCCTGCCGGGCGACGCGGCAAAGCCGCGCAGGGGAGACGTGACAAGATGCATCTGTCGGACCGCGTGACCGGTCTGTTCCTGGCCCTACTCGGCTCGCTGGCCTTCTGGGGGGGGTCACTGCTCCCGGCGGTGCCGGGGCAGGATGTCGGCCCGGCGGCCTTCCCCATGGTGATCGGCGCTGGCCTCGTTCTTTGCGGGATCATGATTGCCGCCGGCATTGGCCATAGCTTCGAAGCTGCGGAATCCGAGGAGGACGACCAGGCCCCTGGCCTCGCGCAGCATCTCGGACGCATGGGATGGCTAGCCGCCTTCCTGCCGCCGGTGCTGCTGATCTTCTACGTGCTCGTCGCCAATGCGCTCGGCTTCCTGCTGACCGCCGCGATCATCCTGCTGATCTCGGCGCGCGCCCTCGGCGCGACATGGCCGATGACGATCGGCACCGTGCTGCTTGCTCCGCCCTTCGTGCATCTCATCTTCTTTAGATTGCTTCGAGTGCCATTGCCCGACGGCTTACTGACGATGCCGTGGTGACACCATGAACTCCCTCCTCGAAGCCATCGCGATGGTGTCGACCGTCGAGGTCGCCATCGCCATCCTCGCCTCGGCCGTCTATGGCATGGTGATCGGCGCGTTGCCCGGCCTCACCGCCACCATGGCAACCGCGCTGCTGGTGCCAATCACCTTCTACCTCTCGCCCATCGCCGCCGTGGCGACCATCATCACCTCCTCCGCCATGGCGATCTTCTCCGGCGACATTCCGGGCTGCCTGATGCGCATCCCCGGCACGCCGGCCTCGGCCGCCTATACTGACGAATCCTACGCCATGACGCGCAAGGGCCAGGCGGAGCTCGCGCTCGGCGCCTCGCTTTGGTTCAGCGCCATCGGCGGCATCGTCGGCACCGTCGCCCTGATGGTTATGGCCCCCGCCCTGGCCGAGATTGCACTGTCCTTCTCGACCTTCGAGTATTTTTGGCTATCGCTGCTGGGGCTGATGTGCGCGACGCTGGTGGCGCGCTCCTCGCCGATCAAGGCGATCGCGGCCGCGCTGCTCGGGCTGCTGGTCGCCTGCGTCGGCATCGAGAATCCGGGCGGCGTGCCGCGCTTCACCTTTGGCAACACCGACCTGCTCGGCGGCATCGAACCGCTGCCCGCGCTGGTCGGTGTCTTCGCGGTCAGCGAGATCATGCGCGCCATGGTCTCGCCCCTGCCGCCGCCGATACCGAGTCGCAAATTCGGCTCGATCCTTGCCGGGCAGATCGACCTGACGCGACGTTTCCAAAAGCAGATGTGGCGCGGCAACATCATCGGCGTGCTGATCGGCGCGCTGCCCGGCGCGGGTGCGGACATGGCGGCCTGGGTCGCCTATGCCACCTCGAAGCGCTTCTCGAAGACGCCGGAGAAATTCGGCACCGGCCATCCAGAAGGCCTGGTGGAATCGGGCGCGGCGAACAACTCCGCGCTTGCCGGCGGCTGGGTACCGGCGCTGCTCTTCGGCATTCCCGGCGACACCATCACCGCCATCGCCATCGGCGTGCTCTACATGAAAGGGCTGAACCCGGGACCGACGCTTTTCACCGAGAAGGCGAGCAGCATGTACGCGCTGTACATCGTCTTCATCCTGGCGAACCTGCTGATGTTGCCGCTCGGCATCCTGATGATCCGCGTCTCGCGACACGTGTTGAAGGTGCCGCGCGCGGTGGCGATGCCGCTGATCCTGCTGTTGTGCGCGGTCGGCGCCTTCGCCATCGGCAACAACCCCTTCGCAGTGGTGCTCGTCGCCGTCTTCGGCATCGTCGGCTACATGATGGAACGCAACGGATATCCCGTCGCGGCCCTCGTGCTCGGCGTCGTCATGGGCACGATGGTGGAGCAGAACCTCGTCAGCTCCCTCATCAAATCCGATGGCGACATCCTGCCCTTCATCGAGCGTCCGATCTCGACCGGCCTCGCCGCGCTGACCATGACCGCTCTGCTGTGGCCGGTCGCGGTCTGGATCATCCGCCGCTTGCGGTCGCCCGAACGGGCGCGATAGCGTCATCCCGCGTCCAGGAGGAAACACAACAATGAACACGTTCACGCGCCGCGGCGCGCTCACCGCCGGTGCCCTTGCCGGGCTCGCTCCGCTGGCACGGCCCGCCTTCGGCCAGGCCCGCTACCCCATCCGCCCGGTCCAGGTCATCGTGCCCTGGGGTGCGGGTGGCGGCACCGATGCCACCGCCCGTATCGTCGCCGCCCTGCTCGAGAAGGAAATGGGCCAGCCCTTCAACGTCGTGAACCGCACCGGCGGGTCCGGCGTCGTGGGCCATTCCGCGATCGCCCAGGCGGCGCCCGATGGCTACACGATCGGCATGATCACGGTCGAGATCTGCATGATGCATTGGCAGGGCCTCACCGAGCTCAAGCGCACCTCCTACACGCCGCTAGCCCTGATGAACGAGGACCCGCCCGGCGTGCAGGTGAATGCCACCTCGCCCTACCGCGACATCAAGGCGCTGGCCGACGCGATCAAGGCGAGCCGTCCGGGCCAGTTCAAGGCATCCGGCACCGGCCAGGGCGGCATCTGGCACCTGGCGCTCGCCGGCTGGCTCGGCGCGATGGGGCTGCGCGCCGACCATGTGCGCTGGGTGCCCTCCAACGGTGCCGCGCCGGCGATGCAGGACCTCGCGGCCGGGGGCGTGGACATCGTCACCTGCTCGGTGCCGGAAGCGCGCGCCATCATCGAGGCCGGGCGCGCCCGCTCGCTCGCCATCATGGCACCGGAGCGCAACCCACAATTCGCCACTGTGCCGACGCTGAACGAATCGCTCGGCATCAACTACAGCGTCGGCGCCTGGCGCGGCATGGCGGCGCCGCTCAACCTGCCGGCACCGATCGCGCAGCAGCTTACCGCCGCGATGCAGAAGGTGTGGAACAGCCAGGAGTTCAAGGACTTCATGAACGCCCGCGGCTTCGGTATGAAGTGGGGCGATGCGGAGGGTCTCGCCAAGCACATGGAACAGACCGACGCTACGCTGGGTGCGGCGATGCGCGAAGCCGGGCTCGTGCGCGGCTGACAGCAAGGTTGGAGGGGCAATGCCCCTCCAACTGCTCATGCCTGAATCGAAGAGCCGCCGCCCCTCAACGTCCCTTGAACACCGGCTTACGCTTCTCCGCGAAGGCGGCCAGCGCCTCCTTGGTGTCCTCGGTCTTCGCCAACGCAGCCGTCTGCGTCTGCTCGTACACATAACCCTCGTGCAGCGGCATGTATTCGTTCAACGTAAAGGCACGCTTCGCCGCCTCGACCGCCAGCGGCACCTTGCCGGCGATCTCGCGCGCCATCGCCTGCGCCGCCGGCAACAGCTCGGCCTTCGGATAACAGCCGGACGCGACATTCATCCGGTACAGATCGGGCCCATGCAGCCGCCGCGCTGTCATCAGGAACATCCGCGCATCCGACTGGCCGAAATGCCGCAGCACGTGCTTCACGCCACCGGCGAGGCCGACATCGACCTCGGTCATCGCCATGAAGGCATCCTCGGCCACCAGGACGACGTCGCACACCAACGCCAGCACGCAGCCGGCGCCGATCGCTGCACCATTCACCGCCGCGATTACCGGCTTGGCGCATTCCATGACGCAGTCGAAGCCGCCACGCACCGCCCGGCTGTGGCGCGGATAGGCGCCGCGCTTCGTCACATCCGGCCGGTCGCGCAAATCCGCACCCGCCGAGAAGGTTTTGCCCGCACCGGTCAGGACAATCGCCCGGACCTCATCGCTGTCATGCAGCACGTCGAAGACGCGCATCACCTCCTCGCGGAACACGCCATTCTGCGCATTGACCGGCGCACGATCCATGAAGACTGTCGCCACACCCTCGGCAACCTCGATGCGGAAGACGGTCAGGTCCTCAAGGCCGGGACGTGTGCTCATGCCGTGAAGGCCTCGCCCTTGCTCGGCACCAGCACGCGGGCGCTGGCCCCTTCCATCTCCCGCACGAAGCCCGAGGCATCCGGCAGCAGCAGCCCGAAGGTCGCGTAGTGGCACGGAATGGCGGTGCGCACCGACGGCAGGAAGCGCTTTACCGCCAAGGCCGCGGTGCGCGGGCCCATGGTGAAGCGATCGCCCATCGGCACCATGGCGATGGCGGGTTTGTACAACTCGTCGATCAACGCCATGTCCGAGAAGATGTCGGTGTCGCCCATGTGATAGACGACCGGCTCCGCCTTGTCCTTCGGCGTCACGACGATGCCATTCGGCAGCCCGAGGCTCTGCGACACGCCATTTGCATCGAGCTCGGACGAGGAATGGAAGGCCACGGTCAGCGACACGCTGAACTCGCCCTGGTCCGTCGTCCCGCCGGTGTTCATCGGGTCGAGCGCGGTCACGCCCTGCCGCGCGAGGAACATCGCGAGATCATAGTTGGTAACCAGCTTTGCGCCGGTGCGCTTACAGATCGCCACCGTGTCGCCGATGTGGTCGCCATGGCCATGCGTCAGCAGCACATGCGTCGCCCCCGCGCTGGCCGCCTCAGGGTCGCCGTCGAAGGCCGGGTTGCCGGTCAGGAACGGGTCGATCATCACGACCGAGCTGCCAAAATCCAGCCGGAAGGCGGAATGGCCGAACCAGGTGATTTTCATCCGTGTCGCTCCGTGCTCAGGAAAAGGTCATGCGGATGGTGTCGGCGATCAGCGCGGGCTTTGCCTGGCCCTCGATCTCCATGGTCTGCCGCACCACGATGCGATGCGTGCCGTTGGCACCATCCTCCACGCCGACCAGCGCTTGGCGCAGCCGCACCTTCGCACCCGCCTGCACCGGATTGATGATGCGCACCTTGTCGGACCCGTAGTTCAGCGTGCGCGACGCCCAGGCAACCTTGTAGACGCCGGCGCCCAGCTTCGGCAGCAACGACAGCAGCAGATAGCCATGCGCGATGGTCTTGCCGCCCGGCATCTCGGCCTTAGCGCGTTCGACATCGACATGAATCCATTGGTGGTCGCCGGTCACCTCGGCGAAGCGGTCGATCATCTCCTGCGACACCTCGAGCCACTCGCCGACACCGAGTTCCTGGCCGATCAGCGCCTTCAGGGCGTCCGGTGATTCCACAACGCGCATGCGTTCCTCCTTGAATTCAGGGCGCGGAGTGTCGTGCCGGGCCGCGCCGCGATCAACCCCGCTTCCGGGCGCCGCCCGGCCGGCCAGGAGCGATCTGCGTTCGACCGCGCTCATGCGAGCCGCTCCAGGCCTCCATGTAATCGAGCACGTTCACGCGCCTGACCAATTCCAGTCAGGCACGATCTACTCTAGCCTTGCCGCATGCCCCTGCTGCCCGGCACGCCACGATTCGTCGCCGCCATGGTCGCGGCCCAGGTGCTGACGCAGATCGGCGCCTTCACCCTGCCCGCCTTGCTGCCAGTCTATATCGACCGCTGGTCGCTCTCGGGCACCGAGGCGGGCTGGCTGATCGGCATCTTCTTCGCCGCCTATGTCCCGGCCGTGCCGGTCCTGCTGGCGCTGACCGACCGCATACCGACCCGACGCATCTACCTGGTCGGCACAGGGGCGACGGCGCTCGCGCATCTCGGCTTCGGCCTGCTGGCCGATGATTTCTGGTCCGGCCTCGCCTTCCGGGCGCTGGCGGGCATCGGCTGGGCCGGGGCCTATATGCCTGGGCTGAAGGCGATCGCCGACCCGATGACGGGCAGCGCGCAGACCCGCGCGGTGTCGTGGCACGCGGCCGGCGTGGGGTTCGCCGGATCGCTGTCCTTCGCCATGGCGGGTGTGATCGCTTCGCTGGCCGGGCCGGATGCGGCCTTCCTCGCCGGCGGCATCATGGCGGCCGGCGCCTTCGCCATCGCCCTGGGAATCCTGCCCGACACGCCACCGCCGCGCCGCGCCGGTGGCCGGCGCCTGCTCGACTTCCGCCCAGTGCTGCGCAATCGCCGGGCGCTCGCCTGGATTGCGGGATATTGTGTTCATACGCTGGAACTGGCGGTGCTGCGCGCCTGGGGCGTCGCCTTTCTCGCAGCATCCTTCGCGGTGACCGCACCGCCCGCCTGGGTGCCCGGCCCGACCGTGCTGTTCACCATCGCGGGCCTCATCGGCAACGTGGTCTCGCTGTTTGGCAACGAGGCCTCGGAATGCTTCGGCCGGGCGCGCATCGTCAGCGTCGCGATGCTGGGAGGCGCGGCCTTGTCGCTGGTCACCGGCTTCAGCGCGGGTGCGCCCGCCCTGTTCGCGGTCGCCTGTGTCTTCGCCTGGAATGCGGCGATCTATCTCGACAGCTCGGCGCTGACCGCCGGCACCGTGCAAGCGGCCGAGCCGGCACTGCGCGGGGCAACGATGGGGGTACACTCCATGGCGGGCTATGCCGGGGGCTTCGTCGGACCATTGCTCACCGGCGTTGTGCTTGATGGCGCCGGCGGTGATGGCGCGTTGGCCTGGGGCTTCGCCTTCGGCCAGGTCGCGCTGATCACGCTGGCGGGCTTCGCCGTGTTGCGCTGGCTCGGCCGCCGCGCGTGACGGCCGATCCGGCCGCGGTCAGTCCACCGCGAAACAGTAGAACAGCCCCGCCCCGCCCGTGCTGCGCAGCCCGTCCTGCGTGCATCCGCGCGAGACATGCGACGCGTTCCATGACGCGGCCCGAGGATCGTTCGGCAGGCCCATCCGGTCGTGATGGCCGAGCATCGCGCCACCTTCCGCGCCGCCATAGGTCCAGTTACGACAGGTGCGGTCCTCGGTACCCGTGAAGCCTGTACCGTCGTCCTGAGAACCGGTCAGCACGTCATGCGTGTTCGGCGTGTCGCCGCGCCCATTCACCACGGCGCCGCGCTCGGTTAACGCGGTCTGCTTGGTCAGGTTGTTGTTGTCGCTGTGCAGTTCGGCGACGCTGCGGGCGATCACGACACCCTGCGCGTTGCGCCACGGCCCGGTGCCGATGCGGTCCCGCGCATTCACCGCCGGGGTTCCGGGCGCAGCACTGGTGCTTAGATAGGCGCGCCAGTTGCGCGGTCCCACGCCGGCGGCCAGCGCCAGCGACTGGCAATGCGCATCCGCCCCGGCCAACCCGCCGAGGTCGCCGCCGCGGCCACTGCCAATGCTGGTCACGAAGAAGGTCATCTGCCCCGGTTGCGGCGCTTGAGCCTGCGCGGCAGGGCAGACCGAGGCCATCGCGGCAAGCGCGGCAGCCAGCGACGTGATTCGTACCATCCGAAACCTCCCGATCCACACCCGGTCATGCGGGCGCTCTGGCAGGAGAATGGCCCAATCGGCGCCCCACGGCGACTCCCGCTGAAGTGTTCAAAGTCGGCTTAGCTGTGCGGCGCCGCTCATGCCAACGACCGAATGCTGCGACCGCCGGCATGCGTCTTATCAGGCCCTTGGACGCCGGACGAGAACCTCCCGGTTACTTGGCTTTCACCAGGCTCCCGGTGAGCCGCATGCGCGGCCTCGGCACGGGTCGGAGCCTCGTACCGCTGGTATCAGACCCGTCTGTCACGGCATCAACATCCTGGAGGCTGGACCGGATGCGGCATGCGAGGATGCGCCTGGAAACGCCGTCTCCAACGACCTGTCATGCCATCACGGCCATCGCGACGAACAGCCCGCCGGCCACTGCCACGCCGGCGCCGGTCACCTCACGCAGCCGCGACGACTCAAACCGCCGCGCCAGCAGCATGACACCCAGCCCGATCGCCGCCTGGGTCATCGCCAACGCCGCCAGATAGGCGGCAAGCGGGCCCTGTTCGGCACCGATGATCGTCTCGGCGTAGGCATGGCCATGAAACAGGCCGGCGAGCCCGAAGCCGACCGGCAGCAGCGCCGCCGGAACGCGGCGCCACAAAAGCGCGATCCCGACCGCAAGCACCGAGAATGCCACCAGCACCTCGACCGGGCCGAGCCCGAAGCCCGCCAAATGCACCAGACTGCCGCCAAAGCCACCCAGCACGAAGGCGAGGATCCCCGCGACGGCCAGCCCTGCCGTCAGCGTCGCCGCCAGTACGCCGGCGGCGAGCAGGAAGACCAGGTGATCCATCCCGATGACGGGATGTGCGATGCCTGAGATGAATGCCTGCCCCAGCGTTGAGGG
The DNA here is from genome assembly GCF_014644535.1 of Neoroseomonas lacus. Taxonomy (GTDB): domain Bacteria; phylum Pseudomonadota; class Alphaproteobacteria; order Acetobacterales; family Acetobacteraceae; genus Neoroseomonas; species Neoroseomonas lacus. Next base: position 179,671 of record NZ_BMKW01000012.1, on the reverse strand, counting down.
CGTCGCGCCACCCATCGCGTGGTGGGCGAAGGCGGGCAGCGGCAGCAGGGCAAGCAGGGCGGCGAGGCGCTTCATGGTCGTCTCCTTTGCGCATCATCGTCGCCGCTGCGGCCCGCCCCTGCAAGGGTGTGTCGGGCGCGCTACATAGGGGGGCATGCTCGCGCAGGAACCGGTCATCCGCCTCTCCGTCTTCGCCGCCGTGCTGGTGGCGATGGCGCTGCTGGAACATGCCTTCCCGCGCCGCCCGCAACGGCTGGCCTGGCGGCGCTGGCCGTCCAACCTTGGGCTGGTGGCGCTCTCCTCGGTGCTGTTGCGGCTGGTGGCGCCAGCCGGGGTGGTCGGCGTCGCGATCTGGGCGCAGGGGCGCGGGATCGGGTTGTTCCCCGCGCTGGACGTGCCGGCCTGGGCAGCGGGGGCGATGTCGGTCGTGCTGCTCGACCTGCTGGTCTACGTCCAGCACCGGGTCTTCCATGCGGTGCCGGTGCTGTGGCGGCTGCACCGCGTCCATCATGCGGACCCGGAGCTCGATGCCTCTTCGGGGCTGCGCTTCCATCCGGTCGAGATCCTGCTCTCACTCGGCATCAAGGCCGTGGCGGTGGTGGCGCTGGGCGCGCCGCCGGAAGCGGTGCTGCTGTTCGAGGTGCTGCTAAATGCGACGGCGCTGTTCAACCACGCGAACCTGGCCTTGCCGGCCTGGCTCGACCGTGCGCTGCGGCAGGTGCTGGTCACGCCGGACATGCACCGCATCCACCATTCCGAGATCCGCGCCGAGACCGACAGCGATTTCGGCTTCTGCCTGTCCTGCTGGGACCGGATCTTCGGCACCTACGTCGCCGAACCGGCGAAGGGCCAACTCGGCATGGTGATCGGGGTCGAGGGCCTGCGTGCCGATGCCCAACAGCGCCTCGACCGCCTGCTGATCCAGCCCTTGAAGGATGGCGCCCATTGATGGCGGTCCAGACCACCCGGCGGGCCTGGCGGATGGGGTCCGGGGAAGACGGCGCCTTCCCCGGTTCACGCCCTCAGATCGGGCAAACCCCTGCCTCACACTGCAACCTTGCGAGGTCCACCGCCTCCGCCACCCCCGGATCGTGGATGCCGGCAACGATGCGGCGGAACTCGTCCTCCGACACCTCCTCCTCCGGCAGGTATTCGTAACCCAGGTCGCGATCGGGCCGGCTCGGCAGCACGGCGCAGCAGCGCAGATGCGGCTGGTGCGCGCGCAACAGGGCGCGGAAATCCTCGAGCCCGACACGATCCGTCGCGATCTTCAGCGTGTAGGACACCTGGTTGCCGCGCTCGGCGCCGATCCAATGCCGTTCCAGCAGCATCAACCAGCGATACTGCTCCTCGGGCGTCGCCTCGGGGGCAATGACCAACCGCTCGCCAAGGCCCAACCGTTGGATCAGCGGCAGGGTCGGGAAACCGACCACTGTGACGCCGGGGAAGGTCTCCAAGGCACGCGTGGGATAACCGCGGGCCGCGTAGTCGCCAATCAGCGGATCGCCGTCGGGCCCGCCACGGAACTGCACCCAGCGCAGATATTGCCGCCGCGCCGGCAGATGCGCGCCCTCGGTCAGGCCGAACAGCTTGCTGGTGGTGCCGGCGGGCTTGATCGTCGTCACCGTCGCCGGCGGCGCCATGCCGAGGCTCGCGGCGTAGCGTGTCGCCTCCTCCTTCGCCGCCGCGGAGAAGCGCGCCAGCGCGTCCCAGAAGGGCTTTGACCGCGCCTCATCCAGCAGGTCGCGAAAGGCCAGGCCAAAGCGCGCCCAGGCCCATTCATGCAGGCCGGTCGGGCCGATGCCGATGCGGTTGGTGCGCGCCACCTCGGCGGCATAGAGCGCATCCATCCGGTTCACCCGGACCAGGAAGCGCACGCCTAGCCGAACCGCATCCTCGACCCGCGCATCCCAGTCGCGCGCGACATCACCGCTCACGCCACCGGACGCCAGCGCCTCCAGCGCGACCGGGCAGGCGAGCAGCGGCGCGAAATCCGAGATCACGCAATACCCGCCGGTGACGTGCAGCACGACCTCGCCACAGGGATTGGTGGTGACCGGGAAGGCCGTTGTCGCGGCACACCGCGCGACATCTTCCAGCAGCGCCGCGCCATCCTCCACCCGATACCGCGCCGACCCCGCCTCGGCCGTCGCCGGCTTCTGGCGCGCGAAGCCGGTGCGCGCGTCCTCCAGCCGGTCGCCATTGATGAAGCCCGGCTCGCCATTGACATAGGCGCAGGCCGTCGCGGCCTCGAACAGCGTGCGGGCATGGCGCGTCATCGGCTCGTCATCCGCGCGCCCGAGCCGGTCCCAGAATTCCGCATCGACCATCAGCGAATGGTTCGCCGTCCACAGCCCGCCCTCGGCCTTCAGCCGAACGAAGCGCAGCGCGCCGGGATCGCGCCAGGATTTCGTCGCCATGCGCGCGGCACGCCGCGCACCGCCGACCTGCACCTCCGTGGACAGGATGTGGTCCGCGCGCAGCGCCTGTTCCCAGGGGCGCAGCACCTCGCCTTCCGGGTCGCGATCGCGCGCCGGTTCGATGACCTCGCGCCGCAGGTTGATGAAGGCGCGCAGCAGCGACAACGGTCCCGACGCCGGCCGCCCCTGCATGCCCTTGATCGGCACGCCGAGTGGCCGCACCCGTGAGAGGTCGATCAGCAGGGTGCGGTCACGCTCGCGCCGGAACGCCATGCCTTCCAAGATCTCGACCGCCTTTGCCCATCCCTCGCGCGTGTCGGCGATGGCGTAGTGCCGCGCATCGCCCGGCACGCGGTCGAGGTCATGCAACAATTCGCGCGCGAGGAAGCCGCGCACATCCGCCTCCTCGGCATCGCCGAAGGCGTCGAGGGACATGCCCCAGCGCAGCAGGCCGAATTCCACGCCGAAGCGATGCAGCGACGCGCGGTCCTTTGGCCAATCCGGATGGCTGGGTGAGAGATACAGCAGGAGCGCCGGCGCCATCGCCCAATCCACCGGACACAGATCGTCGTCATAGGCGCGCCCCACCCCGGCGCCGTTCAGCAGCAGGTAGAACTCAGTGAAGGAAGCGCCGGCCGTCGCGCAATTGGTGAATACCTCCATGTTGCGCGCTGCCTGGCCGGCATCACCATGCTGCAGGTGGCGGCCGGAGGTGATCAGCGCGCCGGTGGCGATGGCATTGCGCAACCGCGCCCGTTCCAGCCGCTCCGGCGCCGTGGGCGGGCGCCCGAGCAGCGCCATGTTGCCGGCGGCGACGCGGTCGGCCACGCGGCCGAAATCCTCGCCATCGGCGGCACGCAGCACGGTGCGCCTGGCGACCGCCAGGCCCATGCCGGGGTCGAAGGCGCGGGCGGGCAGCGGCACATCACCAAAGGCGGCGCCAGGGGGCGCAGGAACGTCGGGTGAAACAGGGACAAAACCGTGCATCATCTCCTCCGCCGCCGGTCGGGATACATCCGGCGGCACACTTAATATAGCGGTCGGGCGCCCCGTTTCACACCATATCTCGACATTGTGGCTCACAGCGTCGGGAGGCTCGGCGGCGCGGGCCGCCGCCTGCGGCCGGTGTCCCACCCCCCGCCCGGTGCGACGGCACGGCCCCACCTGGGCGCCGCCAGTGCCCCATTTCCCCCGCCATCAGCGCCGTGCCGCGCTTGACGTTCCGTTCCCGGAGGGCGAGACCGGCCCATCATGACCGCCGCCCCGCGCCTCCTCGCCCGTGCCCTGCTGCTGGGTGAACGCCTCGATCACCGGGGCCTGCCGCGCGAAGGGGCGCCAACCTTCGACCCGGTGCCGCTCGCCACGCCTGAAGGCTTCACCGCCTTCGCCTTCCGCTGGGGCGCGGTGGTCTTCGTCGGCGCCACCCCCGCGCAGGAAGCCGCGGTGATCGAAATGCTGAGGCCGCGGCTGACCAACGCCCTGGCCAAGCCGATCGAGGAGACCGCGCTCATCGCCGAGGGCGCCGAACAGGATGGCGTCGACCCGGATGGCGTGATCCGCCTGCGCGACCGCGCTGTCGCCCGGTTGGCGGTGGTCGCCGACGCGCTGGCGAAAAGCGCCGCCCTCGCCCATCAGGAATTGCTGCTGACCGAAGCGCTGGACCGGCTGGAACCCATCGTCACCACCCTGCGCACCGAGGGGCGGCTCGCTGCCTCCTCGCGCGCGCTGCACCGGCAGATCGGCCATGCGCTGGCCGCGCGCAGCCGTACCACCGCGCGCGTCGAGGCCGAGGACAAGCCCGAATTGCTGTGGGACCACCCCGAGCTCGAACGCCTGCACGCCCGTCTCGCCGACGAATACGAGTTGAAGGAACGCAGCGACGCGCTCGACCGCAAGCTGACGCTGATCTCCGACACCACCGAGGGCATCCTCTCGCTGATCCAGGGGCGGCGCGCGATGGGGCTGGAGATCGCGGTCGTCGTGCTGGTGGGCATCGAGGTGGTGTTCAGCGTCTGGCAGTACCTGCTGAAACCGCTACTGGGGTATTGAGCGGCGATGTCCCGCGCGGCGCGGCTGCTCGGGCTGATGCAGGCGCTGCGCCGCCGCCGCCGCGCGGTCGCGGCCGCCGACCTCGCCGCGGAACTTGGCGTCTCCCTGCGCACCATCTATCGCGACATCGTCACGCTGGTCGCCGAGGGCGCGCCGATCGAGGGCGCCGCGGGCCTCGGCTACCGCCTGCGCGAGGGCTTCTTCCTGCCGCCGCTGATGCTCACTGAGGACGAGGCCGATGCAGTGCTGCTCGGCCTGCGTCTCGTCGCGCAACGCGTCGATGCCGAGCTCGCGTTGGCGGCCGACGAGGCCTTCGCCAAGATCGCCGCCATCCTGCCACCGGCCGTCGAAGACGCGGCGGCGGCGAGCGCGCTGATCGCCGGCTCGCCCGCCGGTGCCGGCGCACCGCCCCATCTGGCCGCGCTGCGCGAGGCCATGCGCGGCGAGCACAAGGTCCGCCTCCGCTACGTCGATGCGACCGGCAAGGGCAGCGAGCGCGTCGTCTGGCCGATCGCCATCGGTTTCTTCATCGCAGCCGAGGTGCTCGCCGCCTGGTGCGAGCTGCGCGGGGATTTCCGCCATTTCCGCCTGGACCGCATCGCCGCCGCGACCTCCCTGCCCGACCGACTGCCGAAGCGCCGCCGCGTGCTGCTGGCCGAATGGCGCGCGCAATCCAACCTCGACGACTGACGGCTGCTGACGGAATCCGACACAGCCAGGCGGCATCCTTCGGCCATCCGCAACGGAGAACACGTCATGGCCGAGCCTTCCCTCATCATCCTCTATGTCGACGACGTCGCGCGCAGCGCCGCCTTCTACGAATCCCTGCTCGGCACCAGTCCAGCCGAAGCCTCGCCGGGCTTCGCCATGATCCCGCTGCGCGGCGGGCTCGGCCTCGGGCTGTGGGCGCGCGACGGCGTGGCTCCGGCGGCCGGTCCCGCCGGCGGCGGTGAACTGGCCTTCACCGTGACGGATGTGGACGCCACCCACGCCGCCTGGGCATCCCGCGGGCTGCCGATCGTCCAAGCGCCGACCACGATGGACTTCGGGCGCTGCTGCGTGGCGCTCGACCCGGACGGGCACCGGGTGCGGGCGTACAGGCCGGCCGCCATGTGATGCGCGGGCGGGCCGGCGACGTCATCCGCGCCGGTCGGCCCGGCCGTGCTGTCATGACGCGGCGAGGAATCTGCCTCCGGGTTGCCGACGATCGAGGCGGAGGATTCCCGCCTGATCGCGGCAGCCTTGCCACGACGCGACTGGTGGCGTGACGCAACGGCACCGGTGGCCGGCCCGGATCGTCCTGCTCGGCGCGGGTTCTCCCTATGGCCGTCGAGGTCCGCGGCGCGCCGGTGCGGCCGTTGGCGCAATGCCAAGGGCGTCGATCGGTACCGCCTCGGCCATCGCCATCAGCCCGGCGCGGTTCGGGTGCAGTCGGTCGCCCGCCCCGCCCACGGTGCTGTTGGGGATGAAGGATGGCTTCAGCTGTCCAGTCGCCTGGTCGATCGTCACCGCGTCGAAATCAGCGACGGCATCGAAGTTCCCCGGCGCGCGGATCCAGGCATTGATGGCGCGCCGGCGTTCATCGACCTGCGGCGTACCGTGCCCGCCATTGTAGCCGAGCGCCGTCGTCAGCGTCGCGCCGACGACGCGAATGTTGCGCTCGCGAAGGCGACGGATGCCCTCGCGCAATCCGGCGATCACCTGCTCCGCGGTGGCTTCGGTCGCGCCGAGGTCGTTGATCCCCTCCATCCAGATCACGGTCTTCACGCCCGAGACCTGGAGCACGTCGCGCTCGAGCCGCGACAGCGCCGAGGGGCCGCCGGGGATGGGCGTTGCCGGCGTGTAATCGGCCGGGCCGGTGACGCGGTTGCCGCCGATACCGGCATTGACCACCGAGACATGCGGGCCGAAGCGTGCGTGCAGCCGTCGCGACAGGGTGTCGGGCCAGCGATCGTCGCCGTTCATGGTGGTGTTGGTACCGTCCGTGATGGAATCGCCAAAGGCGACGATCACCGGCGTGCCGGGGGCGGCGCGCATCTCCACCATGTCGAGGAAGAACCACGACGCCGTGGTGTAGGGGAAGGCGGCGTCGTTCTCCTCCCGCGCATGGTCGCCGGCGCCGGGTGGCGAGACATAGCTCGTGGTCAGCGACTTGGCGTGCCACGTCATCGGCCCGGTCGACCCCGGGAGGTGGAAGCTGACGGCAAGCCGGCGCCCTTCCAGCAGCGGATTGCCGGGGCCGCGCATGAAGGGCAGGTCCACGGCGTCGCTCCAGGCCGTGGCGCCGGGGGCGATGGTGACGCTTGGCGCGCCGCTGAAGGTGACCGGACGGTTGGTGCCGCGTGCCACGCTGCCGCCGACGCCCTGCAGGCCGAGATGCACGGCCTGGATGACGAGCGGCCGGGTGCCAAAGGCGTTGGAGAAGCGCAGCCTTGCCGCCGGTCCCCAGATATCCGGGCGGACCATCATACGCATCGTCTGGTCGCGCGCGCCGGCCGGCGGGTCGGGAAAGGCGAAGGACTGGTCCGGCTGCGCGGATGGATTGCCCGACGGATAGGGGCCATGGGCCGAGGCGGTCCAGGCACCGGCCCAGACGCCGTCACGCGGCGGGCCGCGACGACGGTCCTGCGCCAGGGCGGGAGAGGAGACCAAGGCGAGCGCTAAGGGCGCCCCGAGCAGCGAGCGACGGCCGACACCTGTCATTGTCATTTCCTCCATGCCGGCGCTCTGCGGCACCGGAGGAGAAAAGCCTGAACCCGGACGATCGGCGCCGCAAGCCATGGTGGCGGGATCGGCCTGCGCCGCCGCTCCCGCCTGCGCTGGCTTACGCCGCCATCGCCGGCCGCGTCGCCCGCCAGGATGTCGCCTGTTCATAGGCATGCCCGGCGCGCAGTACCGTCGCATCCTCGAAGGGCCGCCCGACCAGTTGCACGCCGACCGGCAGCCCGCCCTCGCCGACGCCGGCGCAGACCGTCAGCGCCGGCTGGCCGGTCAGGTTGAACGGAATCGTGAAGTTGGGCGACTGGAAGGACGCCCATTTCCCCATTTCGGTGATCAACCGTGCCTCGCCGGGGGCGGCGGCGGTCAGCACCAGGTCGCAGCGCTCCATCACCCGGCCCATCGCGTCGCAAAGCTCGCGCCGCCGCCGCTGCGCCTGAAGGTAGTCGGCCGAGGAGATCGTCGCGGCCAGCGCGAGACGTTCGCGCAGGAACTCGCCGTAGTCGCGGAACTTCGTGCGCAGCCAGGGTTCGTGGACGACGAAGGCATCGGCCGCGAGGATCATCCACCCCGCCGCGTTGAAGTCGTGCAGCGAGGGCAGCGTGACTTCCTCGACGATCGCGCCGAGGCCTTCGAGGGTTTTCACCACGCTGGCGATGCCGGCGGCCATGCCTGGGCTGACGGGGCAATCCACCTCATGGAAATGGCGGATGACGCCGATGCGAAGGCCCTTCACGCCGCCGTTCAGGCGAGAGAGCAGATCCGGCTTCGGCCGGTTCGCCGAGGAGGCATCCGTCGGATCGTAGCCGGTCAGCGCATCGAGCATGATGGCGCAATCCTCGACCGTCCAGGCCAGCGGGCCGACGGTGTCGAGCGAATGCGACAGCGGCAACACGCCGCGGCGCGAGCACAGCCCGTAGGTCGGTTTGATCCCCGCCGTGCCGCACAGCGACGCCGGCCCGCGGATCGACCCGCCGGTGTCGGACCCCGTGCCGCCCAGGATCACCCCCGCCGCGACGGCCGCGCCCGTGCCCGAGGACGACCCGGCGGTGAAACGTGCCGTGTCCCACGGGTTGCGCGCCGGGGGCCAGGGCAAGTCGAAGCTCGGTCCGCCCCAGGCAAATTCGTGGGTGGCGAGCTTGCCCAGCATCACCGCGCCGGCCTCGGCCCAGGCGGTGACGGCGGCGGCATCGGCGGCCGGCACATGGTCGATCAGCACGCGCGAATGGCCGGTCGTGGGCACGCCGGCGGTCTCGTAGATGTCCTTGTGGCCGATCGGGATGCCATCGAGCGGGCCCTTCAACGTGCCGGCCATCTGCCGCGCCTCGGCGGCCTGCGCCTGGGCCAGCGCGATCTCGGGCGTGAAGCGGATGAAGGCGTGGATCTCGGGGTTCAGCGCTTCCGCCTTGGCCAGGCGGTCCTTCATGAACTCAACCGGGGAGAGCTGTTTCGCGGCGATCTGCTTCGCCGCCTCGGCGATGGTCGGGATCATCGGGCGGGCGCCTTCGGGGCGAAGGTCAGCGCCATTTCGGCGAAATTGTCGCGTGGGGTGCGCACGCGCGCGGCGAAGTCCAGCATGTGGCCGGAGACGGCGCGGATGCCCTCCTTCTCGACCTCGGTCAGCGGCAGGCCATGGCGCGCCATCAGCGCGTCGAATTGGGGCTTGTCCATCGGCTCAGGCATGGCGGCGCTCCTCGGCTATGCGTCGTTCGTCTCGAGTGCATGCTGCGCGCCAAGCCACGCAGGTCAATCCCGACGCTCAGCCCGGAACGACACCCGCGCGCGGGTATGCGCATCGCACATGCAGCCGATGCGCAAGCGCTCGCCGCCCTGCGCGCGGCACAGGCGGATCCTGCAATAGACACCTCACCGCCCCCAACAGTCCCGGCGCGGCGCGTGACAACCTCAGAAGCGACGCCGCAGACGCCTGGACAGGGCGCTGCGCGCCGGGCTTAACACCGCCATGGCCACCCCCATCACCTTTACCGCCCCGCACGCCTTCCTTGGCGCTCGCCCCGACGATCGCGCAGCGACCTTCTGCGTCGCCGGCGTGCCGATGGATATCGGCACCACCAACCGTGCCGGGTCGCGTGACGGCCCGCGCGCCATCCGCAGCGCCGCCCGCATGCTGACCGATGGCCGCCACCCCGACAGCGGCGCCGACCCGACGACACTTGACCTGTCCGATCTCGGCGAGTTCGAGATCGCGCTGGGCGACATTCCAGAAAGCCTGCGGATGATCGAGCAGCAGGCGGCAGGGCTGAACCACCTGCTCGCCTTCGGCGGCGAGCACGGCGTCACGCTGGCGTTGCTGCGCGCGCTGGTGAAGCGGATCGGGCAGCCGGTCGGCCTCGTGCATATCGACGCGCATCTCGATACCTCGGAGGATAATTTCGGCCAGCGCTTCGCCCATGGCTCGGTGTTCTGGCACGCCATCACCGAGGGGCTGATCGCGCCGAAGCGGATGATCCAAATCGGCATCCGCGCCCCCGCCTGGCCCGAGATGTATGCGTGGACGCGCGGCCAGGGCGTGACGATCGTCCCAGCACAGGACGTGCACGAGAGTACGCCGGCGGCGATCGCCGCGCAGATCCGCGCGGTGGTCGGTGATGGGCCGGCCTATCTGTCCTTCGACATTGACGGGCTGGACCCCGCCTTCGCGCCGGCGACCGGCACGCCCGAGATCGGCGGCCTCGCCACCTGGCAGGCGCAGGGGATCCTGCGGCGCCTCGGCGGGCTCGATTTTCGCGGCGCGGATGTGGTGGAGGTCGCACCCGCCTACGACGTGGCGGAGATCACTGCGCTGGCGGCGGCGACCATTGGCTGGGAGTATCTCTGCCTGCACGCCACCGCCCCCTAGCGATCGTGGTGACCGAGAGGGGCGCCGCCCCTCCCGCGCTCTCCCCGCCAAAGGCCCGAGGCCTTTGGAAACCGATACCTGGCGCCGATTCAGGCCGGGGCGACCTCGTCCAGGAAAGCGTCGACCGCCGACCAGGCCGCGGCGGCGCCGCGCGGATTACGGTCCTCCCGCAGAATTGACGCCCCATGCGCACCTGCCACCGGATTGAACTGGCGCCGGGGCCGGCCCGGCACCACGGCGAGGATCTCCGCCGCCCCGGCCTGTTCCGCCCGATCCGAATCCTGCGTGACGAAGACCGGGCAGGCAACGCGCGACGCCGCCGCGCGCACCGAAACGCCAGACAGATACTCGCCCGGCGAGAAGGCCAGCACCGCCGAGACCGACGCCCCCGCCCCCGCCGCCAGCAGGAACACCAGCGCCGCGGAATAGCTGCTGCCGAGCACCAGCACCCCGCCCTGCGGCCGACGCTCTCGCACATAGGCCAGCGCACCCTCAAGGTCCGGCATCGCCGCCATGAAGCCGGGATCGCGCGGCAGCCGCGCGGCCGTCTCGTTGCGTCGGCCCCAGCCGGGCCCGCCCGAACGCTGGTCGATCGCCAGCGTGTCGAAGCCACGCCGCGCGAATGCCGGAGCGATGGTCGCGTATTCGCCGAGATTCGACCCGGCCATGTGGAACAGCAGCACCATGCCACGCGCCGGCACACGTGACGCCGACAGCGCCTCCCCCGTCACCGCCAGCCCATCGGCGGCGCGCAAGCTGACCGGCGCCGCCACCGCCGCCCCTGAAGCCAGTGCCGCCACCCCGACCGCGGCGAGATGCCGTCGGGGCAATGCCACGCGGCTCACGCCCGCGCCGCCGCGAGAATGTCGCCATCCGTCGATTGCAGCAGCACGGCCAGCCGCTCACCCGGTGGCCGGGCTGCCTGCACCCGCAGCGCCTGGCCCTGCCAGCGGCTGGCCACCGCCATCCCGCGCACGACATTGGCGTAGGTCAGCGACCGCCCCCCATTCTCGCCGCCGCGCACCGGCACAACATGGCGCGGATCGTAGCCGACCAGCAGCAATGTCCCGGTGCCGCGCCCCTCGCCCGCCTGCACGGTGGCGGTGGCGCCATCGGTCACCCAAAGCGCCACGCCGGGCCTTGCCGCCTCGGCCTCCGCCGCGATCGCCGCCAGCACCGCACGGCGATTGGAACCGACCGCGTCACGCCGCCCCTGCACCACCAGCTGCGGCGTGTAGATCTGCCCCGGTCCATAGGCGCTATGCCGGATCGTCGCGGCGTAGCGACGCTGCCGCCGCGTCGATTCCTCCAGCGAGAAACTGTCGCGCCAGCCGAGGTTGTCCCAATAGGTGACGTGGAAGGACAGCACGAGCAGTTCCGGCCGGTCGCGCGCCAGCTCAACCAGCAAGGCATCGGCCGGCGGGCAGGAATTGCAGGATTGCGAGGTGAACAGCTCCGCGACCAGCGGCTGCGCCGGCGTGCCGGCAGCCATGGCCGGCGCGGCGATCAACGCCGGCGCGCCGGCAAGAAGGTGGCGACGATGCATACGTGGTCCCTCCGACGGCGCGGTTTGGCGCCCCTCGGCGGGATTTCGCCACCGCCCGCGCGCCGGTTACGCTACCCTCGGCGTCTCTCGGACGGCCATTTTTTCGGCCAGTTTCGCGATTGGCCAGACGATATGCGTCATTCTCACGGGGGGTACGCGTAATTTCACTTGCAATCCCATACCTAACCACACTATTTCCCGTCCGCACCCGGCGTTTCGGGTGCTGACGCCATCGCACGTGCCGCGAGGGCGTGTTTCTTGAAGTTCGGCGCCGGGCCGGCGCCGTCACCAGAAACACGCACCACAAGCAACGACGGGACGCGTCCTTTGTTCGATCCGGCCATCGCGTGGGCCGGAAGGTTCGAGGGAACCGCCTGTGTCGCCTGTCCGCCGCCTTGTGATGAGAAGCCATCGCACCAGTCGCAGCGCCTGATCCGCGCCGCTGCGTCGCCGTCCCGTCCCTAAGCCCACACCTCGGGCCGAGGGGAGTGCGGGGCGTCGTCCGCGGCGGACCGCCGGCAGGTTCCCTCCATCCCGCCGCCGCGCCCGGCCCTTTGTGGCCCGTGGCGCGGCGGCGGGCGCGTCCACCCCGTTTCCAAGGCCTGATGCGATGTCCCAGATCCGCCCGCGCGGCGCCGTCGCGCCGCTTCGCCGCCCCGCCCTGTCCAGCCGCCGCCCGAGCGTCGATGCCGTGGTTGCCGCGCTGCGCCCGGAGGAGCCGTTGCACTGCCTGCGCCCGCAGGCCGTGACCACGGCCGCGCGCGCCTTCACCGCCGCCTTTCCAGGCGACGTGCTCTACGCTGTGAAGTGCAATGCCGAGCCGACCATGCTGCGCGCCATCGCGGCCGGCGGCGTCGCGCATTTCGACTGTGCCTCGGAAGCCGAGGTGCGGCTGGTGCGCAGCCTGTTCCCCGAGGCGGCGATCCACTTCATGCATCCGGTGAAGGCGCGCAGCGCGATCCGCAACGCCTGGCAGCAGCACGGCGTGCGCGACTTCGTGCTCGATACGGATGATGAACTGACCAAGATCCTGCAGGAGACCGGCGGCGGCGATCTCGGCCTGGTGGTGCGGCTCGCCCTGCCCAAGGGCAATGCCGCCTATGACCTGTCGGGCAAGTTCGGCGCCACGCCGGTGGAAGCCGCCGCCCTGTTGCGCGCCGCGCGCCCGCATGCGGCGCGGCTAGGTCTTTCCTTTCATGTCGGCTCGCAATGCCTGGACCCGGCGGCGTGGACGCGTGCGCTCGTGCTCGCCGCCGAGGTGATCGCGGTCGCCGGCGTGGCGGTCGAGATCGTCGATGTCGGCGGCGGCTTTCCGGTCGCCTATCCGGGCTCCGAACCGCCGGCGCTGGCGGCTTTCATGGAGGCGATCCGCGCCGGCGCGGCGCTGCTGCCCGAGGGCGTGCGGCTTTGGGCCGAACCGGGCCGCGCGCTGGTCGCGGGTGGTGCGTCGGTGGTCGTGCAGGTGCAGTCGCGCCGCGGCGATGCGCTTTATGTGAATGACGGCGTCTATGGCGCGCTGTCGGATGCCGGCGCGCCGGGCTTTCGCTTCCCGCACCGGCTGCTGCGCCTCGATGGCGCGGCGGCCGAAATGACGCGGGTCTTTACACTTTTCGGTCCGACCTGTGACAGCGCGGATGTGATGCGCGGCCCCTGGACGCTGCCCGCCGATGTAGCGGAAGGCGACTGGATCGAGATTGGCCAGCTCGGCGCCTACGGCACTGCGCTGCGCACCGCCTTCAACGGCTTCGATCGCGCACATGTCACGGAAGTGTCCGATTCGCCCATGCTCGCCACACCGGGCTATGAGGTTGCCGCGCCCGCGCGCGCCGCCTGACCCACTCGCTGTCATAAGGATACAGAACGATGAAGCACGCCGCCTTCGCGGGCCGTTTGGTCATGCTCGGCTTCGGTTCGATCGGCCAGGGCGTCCTGCCGCTGATCCTGCGCCATATCGACATGCCGAAGGACCGCATCGAGATCGTCACCTCCGACGATCGCGGCGCGGGGACCGCGGCGGAGATGGGCATCAAGCACACGGTGCTGCCGCTGACGCGCGAGAATTACGAGGCCGAGTTGCGCGCGCGCCTGAGCAAGGACGACTTCCTGTGCAACCTCTCGGTCGATGTGTCCTCCGTCGCGCTCATCACGCTGTGCCGGGAGATCGGCGCACTGTATCTCGACACCTGCATCGAGCCCTGGCTCGGCGGCTATACCGACCCGTCGCTGTCGCCCTCGCAGCGGTCGAACTATGCGCTGCGTGAATCGGCACTGGCGCTGAAGACCGGCGCCGGCCCGACCGCGGTGACGACGCATGGCGCCAATCCCGGCCTTGTCTCGCATTTCGTCAAGCAGGCGATGCTCGATGTCGCGCGCGATACCGGCCACGACACGACCGTGCCGGCGACGCGCGAGGCCTGGGCGAAGCTTGCCGCCGATCTCGGCGTGAAGGTCATCCACATCGCCGAGCGCGACACCCAGGTCGCCGCTGACCGCCCGAAGAAGCGCGGCGAATTCGTCAACACCTGGTCGATCGACGGCTTCACTGGCGAGGGCTGCCAGCCGGCCGAACTCGGCTGGGGCAGCCACGAGAAGGCGCTGCCGCCTGATGGCAAGCGCCACGACTTCGGCTGCGATGCGGCGATCTACCTGATGCGTCCGGGCGCTTCCACGCGCGTGCGGTCCTGGACGCCGTTGGAAGGGCCGATGCATTCCTTCCTGATCACGCACAATGAATCCATCTCGCTCGCCGACTACTACACGCTGCGCGATGAGAAGGGTGCCGTGCTGCATCGCCCGACGGCGCACTACGCCTATCACCCCTGCGACGACGCGGTGCTCTCGGTGCATGAATTCGCCGGTCGCAACTGGGAGATCCAGCCCGAGAAGCGCCTGATGATGGAGGAGATCACCTCCGGCATGGACGAGCTCGGCGTACTGCTGATGGGGCACAAGAAGGGCGCCTATTGGTATGGCTCGCGCTTGACGGTGGAGGAGGCGCGCATACTGGCGCCTCACAACAACGCGACCTCGCTGCAGGTCTGCGTCGCGGTGCTCGCGGGGATGGTCTACGCCATCGAGCACCCGAATGAGGGCGTGCTCGAGGCCGACGAACTCGACCATGCCCGTGCGCTGGAGATTTGCTTCCCCTATCTCGGCGAAATGGCAGGGGTGTATTCCGACTGGACGCCGCTGCAGGATCGCGGCGCCCTGTTCCCCGAGGATGTCGACACCGACTGCCCCTGGCAGTTCAAGAACTTCCGGGTCGTCTGACCAATTGTCATGGGTGTATCCTCGGCAACGAGGAGACGCCCATGACCATCATCCGCCCCAACCGCCCCGCCCCGATCGGCGCGGAGGCCGTGCCCGACAGCCACGGCCTCAACCTGTTCCGCGCCGATCCGACACTTGCCAAGCTGCTGCCGCTGTATCTGCCGGCCGACCTGCTGGCGCATCTGCTGCCGCACCTCGACCGACTGGGCGCGCTTGCGGGCGGGCGGCTGGCCGATCTCGCCGCGACGGCGGATGTGAATCCGCCCGAATTGATCATGCGCACGCGGCGCGGCGAGGATGCGCAATCCATCGACTACCACCCCGCCTATCGGGAGATGGAGCGTCTCGCCTTCGGCGAGTATGGCCTCGCCGCCCTGTCGCATCGCGCCGGCGTGCTCGACTGGGATGCGCCGATGCCGGCGGCGGCGAAATACGCCATCACCTATCTGTTTGTGCAGGCGGAATTCGGCCTGTGTTGCCCGGTCTCGATGACCGACAGCCTGACCCGCACGCTGCGCAAATTCGGCGCCCCCGAACTCGTCGATCGCTACCTGCCGTCGCTGACATCGCAGGACATGGACTCATTGTTCCAGGGTGCGATGTTCATGACGGAACAGGGCGCCGGGTCGGATATCGCCAATACCGCCGTCACGGCGGCGCCGAATGAGGATGGCTCCTGGGCGCTTACGGGCGACAAATGGTTCTGCTCCAACGCCGATGCTGAATTGGCGATGGTGTTGGCGCGGCCCGAGGGCGCGCCGCCGGGCATCAAGGGCGTGTCGCTGTTCCTCCTGCCGCGGGTGCTGCCCGATGGCAGCACGAACCGCTACCGCATCGTGCGGCTGAAGGAGAAGCTCGGCACGCGCTCGATGGCCTCGGGCGAGATCAAGCTGGAAGGGGCAACAGCCTGGATGATCGGCGAGCCTGGCGCGGGCATGCGCCAGATGGCCGACATGGTGAACAACTCGCGCTTGTCCAATGGCGTGCGCGCGGCGGGGATGATGCGCAAGGCTGTGACCGAGGCGCTTTACATCGCCCATCGCCGCATCGCCTTCGGCACGCCGATCGTCGCGCTGCCGCTAATGCGTCGGCAACTCGCAAAGATGCTGGTGCGCGCGGAACAGGCGCGATCGATGGTGTTTCAGACCGCCGAGGCGCTGCGCCGGTCGGATTCCAGTGACGCCACCGCCTATCCGCTGCTGCGCATCCTGACGCCGCTGATCAAATTCCGCGCCTGCCGCGATGCGCGCATGGTGACCGGCGATGCGATGGAGGTACGCGGCGGCTGCGGCTATATCGAGGACTTCCCCGATGCACGGCTGGTGCGCGACGCGCATCTCGGCTCGATCTGGGAAGGCACCTCCAACATCGTAGCACTCGACGTGCTGCGCGCGGCGTCGCGGGAAGGTTCGCTGGAGGCGCTGGAGGCGCATCTCGCCGCGTTGCGCGCCGCGACACCGGAACCCCTGCCCGATCTGGTCGCGGCGACCACCCGCGCCTTCACCCTGGCGCGGCATGCCGGTGGAGATGGTGGGCCGGTGCTCGCACGCCAGGCGGGGACCGCGCTGTACAACATCGCCTCGGCGACCGCGATGGCGTGGGAAGCAGCGGCGATGAACCTGCCGGAACGTCGCGACCTCGCAGCGATGGTGCTGACGCACCGCGTGCTGCCGCGCGATCCGCTGGCCGGCGAGGCCGAGACTATTCCAGACACGTTGCTTCGCGACCCCGGCGACTGAGGGGCGATGAACCTTCCGCGATCTTGACGTGAATCAAGCCGCGGGGGCGGCGCGCTCGCCTATGGTTGGCTTCTTCGACGGCCGCTGCCGGCGCGGCCCGAGATTGACGGAGGTCAATCCCCATGACGGACAGCACCTCGCTTACGTCTCGCGGCGCGACGCCGGCGCGCTTCGCGATCGGCACGGTGCTGGCGGTGCGCGGTTCGGTGCTCGATCTCGGCTTTCCTGCTGACGCCCTGCCGGAGATTGGCGAGGCAGTCGAGATCGACTGGGACGGGCCAGAACGACTGGTCGCCGAGGTGCAAGGCCATCATGGTCCTGAGATGGCGCGCGCGGTCGCGATGCGCGAGACAGCAGGTCTGCGCCGCGGCACGCCGGTGCGTCGCACCGGGGCGCCGATCACCGTGCCGGTCGGCGAGGCGGTGCTGGGCCGCCTGCTTGATGTGCTTGGCGAACCGAAGGATGCCGGTGCGGCGCTGCCGGACGATGTCGAGCGTTGGCCGATCCATCGTCTGCCGCCGCCGCTCTCCGCGCAGCAGGGCAAGCACGAGTTGCTCGAGACCGGCATCAAGGTGATCGACCTGCTAGCGCCGATGGCGCGCGGCGGCAAGGCGGCGATGTTTGGCGGTGCCGGCGTCGGCAAGACGGTGCTGGTGACGGAGTTGATCCGCACCACGGTCGATACCTATACCGGCCTGTCGGTATTCGCCGGCATCGGCGAGCGCACGCGCGAGGGGCATGAGATGCTGCTCGACATGCGGCAATACGGCGTGCTCGATCGCACCGTGCTGGTCTATGGCCAGATGGCGGAACCGCCTGGCGCACGCTGGCGCGTCGGCCTGACCGCGATGACCATCGCCGAGTATTTTCGCGACACGATGCATCGCGACGTGCTGCTGCTGATGGACAATGTGTTCCGCTTCGTCCAGGCGGGCAGCGAGATTTCCGGCCTGCTCGGCCGCCTGCCCTCGCGCGTCGGCTACCAGCCCACCCTCGCGACGGAAGTTGCCGAACTGGAGGAACGCGTCGCCTCTGTCGCCGGCGCGACCGTCACCGCCATCCAGGCGGTCTATGTGCCGGCGGATGATTTCACTGACCCGGCGGTGACCGCCCTGTTCGGGCATCTCGACAGTTCCATCGTGCTGTCACGCGGCATGGCGGCGGAAGGGATGTATCCGGCCGTCGATCCGCTTGACTCCACCTCGACATTGCTCGACCCCGCCATCGTCGGTCAGGAGCATTACGACACCGCCGAGGCGGTGCGAGAAGCGATCGCGCATTATCGGTCCCTGCAGGATGTGATCGCGCTGCTGGGGCTTGAGGAACTCGGCCCGGCCGATCGCCGCATCGTGACGCGCGCGCGCAGACTGCAACGCTTCCTGACGCAACCCTTCAAGGTAACGGAGGCCTTCACCGGCAAGCCCGGCCGCACCGTTACCCGCGCGGCAACGGTCGCCGGCTGCCGCGCCATCCTCGCCGGCGAAGCCGATGACTGGTCGGAATCCTCGCTCTACATGGTGGGCGATCTTGACGAAGCGCGCGCTAAGGAAGCCACCGACACGGCGACGGCGGCCGCCTGATGCGCCTGACCATCGCCACGCCGGATGCGCTGCTGCTGGAACAGGATGGTGTCGTCTCACTGCGCGCCGAGGATGAGAGTGGCACTTTCGGCATCATGGCCGGGCATGTTCCCTTCCTGACAGCGCTCACACCGTCGGTCGTCTCCTGGCGCGACGAGAACGGCCGTGAGAAGCACTGCGCCGTACGGGGTGGCTTGCTGACCGTGCGCGACGGGCAGCAGATCGCGATCGCGACGCGCCAGGCCTTTCTCGGCGACGACATCGCGCGGCTGGAAGACAAGCTGCGCGCCGGCATCGCCGCTGCGGAGGAAAGCGAGCGCACCGAGCGCGTCGCCGCGGCACAAATGCAGGCGGCCGCGATACGGCGCATCATGGGCCTGCTGCGGCCGGGCCTTGCCGGACCGGGACGGCGTGGTGCGCCATGACCACGCCGGAGAAGCCACCCACCGACAGGTTGATCGAATCAGTGCGTCGCGAAAGCGCGCGGCGCGAGCGTCATCGTATCGAAGGCGAGCGGCCGATCGGGCTCAACCTCGCGACGATCGGCGCGCTGGGCTGGCTGTTCGTCGTGCCGATGCTGGCCGGCATGTTGGCGGGGCGCGCACTCGACCGGGCCTTCGGTAGCGGTATCTTCTGGACGGGCGCTTTCCTCGTCGCCGGCGCGGCGCTCGGCTTCTGGCTTGCCTGGCGACGGATGAACGAGATGGGACGCGACCGATGATCATGCTGGCCGAAGCCACCGCGGCCGCTGCTGCGGGGCTGCTTGCCGGTGGGCTGTTCTTCCTGGCGATGCGGCACAATGCGGAGATGTACCTCTCAGGTGGGCCGGCCTGGCGCCCGGCGGTGCTGCACCTGGCGCGGCTGTTGCTGCTTGGCGCCTTGCTGGTCGCGGCAGTACGCGTCGCCGGCGGCGCCGGGCTGCTGGGGGCCTTTGCCGGCTTTCTTGCCGCGCGCAGCCTCGCGCTGCGTGCCTGGCGGCCGCAGCCATGACGGACAGTCCGCTCACCGTCACGACGCTGTTCCATTTCGGGCCGGTGCCGATCACCACGCCGGTCGTCACCACCTGGGGGCTCATGGCGGTGCTCGCCATCGGCAGCGCGCTGGCGACGCGCCGCCTCACCCTGCGGCCGGGGGCGTTGCAGACCGCGCTGGAACTGCTCGTCTGTGGCATCGCCGAACAGATCCGCGCCATCATTCGCAGTGATCCCACACCGCTAATGCCGCTGGTCGGCACGCTGTTCATCTTCCTTGCCACGGCGAATCTGCTCGGGCTGCTGCCGGGGCTGGAACCACCGACCGCGCATCTGGAGACGACTGCGGCACTCGCCGGCATCGTCTTCGTCGCCACGCATGTCTATGGCGTGCGGTCGCTCGGGTTGAAGCGCTACCTCGCCGGCTTCGCGCAGCCGGTCTGGATCATGCTGCCGCTGAACATCGTGTCGGAATTCACGCGCAGCATCTCGTTGATGGTGCGGTTGTTCGGCAATCTCATGAGCGGCGTGTTCATCGGTGCGCTGGTGCTCTCCCTCGCCGGATTGTTCGTGCCGATCCCCTTCATGGCGCTCGATATCCTGACCGGCCTCGTGCAGGCCTACATCTTCGCGATTCTCGCCGCCGTCTTCATCGGTGCCGCCATCGGCGCCACGGACAGGAGCTGACCTACACATGAACTACGTCGAGCATGTCAGCATCGTCGCCGCCGCCTTCGCCGTCTCCTTCGGCGCCCTCGGGCCCGCCTTGGCGGAGGGTCGGGCCGTGGCTGCGACGATGGATGCCATCGCACGCCAACCGGAGTCCGCTGGCGTGCTGTCGCGCACATTGTTCGTCGGGCTCGCGATGATCGAGACCACGGCGATCTACTGCCTCGTCATCGCGCTGCTATTGCTCTTCGCTAACCCCTACGTCCGGTGATGCCGTGTCGCTCGACTGGTGGACGCTCGCGCTGCAGGCCGTCAACTTCCTCGTCCTGGCCTGGTTGCTGCAACATTTTCTGTTTCTGCCGGTGAGTCAGGTGGTGGCGGCGCGACGTGCGGAATCCAACAAGTTGCTCGCCGATGCCGAAGCCGGGCGCAAGCGCGCACAGGAGCTTGAAGGCGCGGCCCTGAAGCAGCGCGAAGGCTTCGCCAAGGAACGCGAGGCGATCCTCGGCGCGGCGCGGGAGGCCGCTGAGACGGAGGCGAAGGCGATGCTCGACCACGCGCGCGCCCAGGCCGACCAGGCGCTCGCGGAGGCGAAGCTGCGCACGACGCGCCAGGCGGAGGAAGCCGCCCGCGACCTTCGACGGCAGGCCGCGCGCCTTGCCGGCGCCATGGCCGGACGCCTCGCCAGCCAGGCGACGCCACCGGCCGAAGCCTTCCTGCCACGCCTGATCGAGGCGCTCGTCGCCCTGCCCGACGCAACGCGGCAAGCGCTGCGATCGGGGCCGCTGGAAGTCGCCAGCGCCGCGGCACTGCCAGCCGATACACAGGCCACCTTGTGCCAATCTATCGCGGAACATCTCGGCACGGATGTCGCGCTGCGCTTTGTCACCGACCCGTCGCTGATCGCCGGGCTGGAACTGCGCGGCGCGCATGCGGCGCTCCACGGCAATTGGGCGGCGGATCTCGAAGCCCTCACAGCGCGCGCCGCGGGTGATGACGGTGCCGTCTGACGCCCTGCGCGACTGGGCGAGCGACGCCGTCGCGCGCGTCGCCGCCGCCCAGATCGGCCCCGTCGCGGAAACGCTGGGTCGTGTCGAGGATGCCGCGGATGGCGTCGTGCGTGTCTCGGGCCTGGCGGATCTGCGCGCCGGCGAGATGGTGCGCTTCGCCGATGGCAGCTTCGGCCTCGCGCGCATTCTCGACCAACACAGCGTCGGCTGCGTGCTGCTCGACGAAGGCGCGCATATCGATGCCGGGCAGGTCGTGCACGGCACCGGCGACGTGCTGCGCGTACCCGTGGGCGGCGCGCTGCTCGGCCGCGTGGTCGACCCGCTGGGCCGCCCGCTCGACGGGCTCGGGCCGCTCGAGGCTTCGGACCGCGCGCCGATCGAACGCGGCGCGCCGCCGATCATCGACCGCGACCTGGTGACCGAGCCGCTGCAGACCGGCATCCTGCTGGTGGATGCGATGATCCCGTTGGGACGCGGACAACGCGAGCTGATCCTCGGTGACCGGCAGACCGGCAAGACGGCGATCGGTGTCGATGCCATCATCAATCAGCGCGACAGCGACGTGGTCTGCATCTATGTCGCGATCGGGCAGAAATCCTCCTCCGTACGGCAAGCGATCGAGGCGGTGCGCGCGCATGGCAATCCACAGCGGTGCATCTTCGTCGTCGCCGGCGCGTCCACCAGCCCGGGGCTGCAATGGCTCGCGCCCTTCGCCGGCATGACGATGGCCGAGCATGTCCGCGATGCCGGCGGCCATGCGTTGATCGTGCTCGACGACCTCACCAAACACGCCGCGACGCATCGCGAGATTTCCCTTCTGCTGCGCCAGCCGCCGGGCCGCGAGGCCTATCCGGGCGACATCTTCCACCTGCATGCGCGGCTGCTGGAACGCGCCGCGAAGCTCTGTGCCGCGAAGGGCGGCGGCTCCCTGACCGCGCTGCCGATCGCCGAGACCGAGGCCGGCAATCTCAGCGCCTATATCCCGACCAACCTGATCTCGATCACCGATGGGCAGGTCGTGCTCGACACGCGGCTGTTCCATGAAGGGCGGCGCCCGGCGGTCGATACCGGGCGCAGCGTGAGCCGCGTCGGCGGCAAGACGCAGGCGCCGGCGTTGCGCGGCGTGGCGGAGACTCTGCGCCTCGCCTATGCGCAGTTCGAGGAGCTCGAGATCTTCTCGCGGTTCGGCGCAACCACGGAGCCGCGCACGCGAGCCAAGCTTGAACACGGCCGCCGTATCCGCGAAGTGCTGCGCCAGGGCCGCCACGCGCCGCGCGACCTCGGCGTGGAAGTGGCGCTCCTGCTCGCGGTGGATGAGGGGTTGCTCGATCCCGTGCCGCTGCCGCGCATGCGCGACTTCACGGACGGCCTCGGGCCCTGGCTGAGCGGTGAAGCGGGTGACGCGCTGGCCCGTGTGCGCGACAGCGGCCACCTGACGGCCGATGACCGCGCCAGCTTGCGCGAGGCCCTGGCTCGCCGCGCTGCCGGCTTGGTGCCCGCCGCGCCATGACCGACCGCCTCGCCGGCATCGAGCAGCATATCGAGAGCATCGCGCAGCTCGGCACGGTGGTAGGCGCGATGCGCGGCGTGGCGGCGTCGCGCGTCCAGCAGACGCGGCATGTCATCGACGGCGTGCGCAGCTGGAGCGGGATCGTTGCCGCGGCTCTGGCGGAGGCGGTCGCCTTGCTGCCGCGCGATGCGGTAAGGCCCACGCCGGCAGGGCGCGAGGTGCTGGTGCTGTTCACTGCCGAACACGGCTTCGTCGGCGCCCTGCCTGAGCGCATGCTTGCAACCGCCGCACCTGATCGCGCCGCGGGAGCGTTTGTCTATTGCCTCGGCGCACGCGGTGCGGCGTTGGCGGAGGCGGAGGGTTGGAAGCCGGCCTGGACTGGCCCGATGGCCACGCAGGTCGGCGCAGCGACCGATATCGCGTCGCGCGTCGCCGAGACGATCTACGACACCTTCCTGCGCGGCGCGGCGACGCGTGTCGAGGTGCTGTTCCCTCTCGCCGCACCGGATGGGCGCGTGACGGCGGAACGGCGTCGATTGCTGCCACTGGATCTCGCGCGCTTTCGGCGTTCGAGCGAAGGCGAACGGCCGCTGACATATCTGCCGCCGGCGCGTCTGGTCGAACTTCTGGTGGGAGAGTACTTCCTGGCCGAGCTGGCGCATGCGGCGCTCGAGGCCTTCGCTGCCGAGAATGCGGAGCGGTTGCGGACCATGCAGTCGGCCCGCTCGAACATCGAGCATCGGCTTGACGACCTACATAGTGACGA
This sequence comes from Neoroseomonas lacus, assembly GCF_014644535.1. Lineage (GTDB taxonomy): Bacteria > Pseudomonadota > Alphaproteobacteria > Acetobacterales > Acetobacteraceae > Neoroseomonas > Neoroseomonas lacus. The sequence continues at coordinate 156,563 of NZ_BMKW01000012.1, read as the reverse complement.
GCGTCGCGCCCGGCAGGGATCCATCACCGAGGAACTGCTGGACGTGATCTCGGGTTCGACGGCGATTGCCGATTACGACCGCACCCACAGCAGTGGATAACGTGACGGTCGATCCGATGGCCCGCAGGAACACTGAGCCGGATTCCGATCAGGCGGACCACCTGATCGAGTGGAGAAGCTCGCATCGAGCAGCGATCCAGGGAGGCTTCCGTGAGCCAGAGCGACCGGAACGGCCTAGCGCCGCGCCTTGCCCTTCGCGATCTCGCGCTCGATCATCGAGCGGTCGGTGGCGCCTGATCGGCGCATGATCTCGCGCACAATGGCCGGCGAAATGCGATGACGCTTGGCGATCGACGCAACCTCTTCGTTCATCTCTGCTTCTGATTTCGGGGCAGTGGCCTCGACGGCTGGGCTTGCCATAGCGATTTCCTGTCAGGCGGCGACCGCGACATGGCCGCCTCGATGAACGCCGGCGTGCTGGCCGGGCAGTTACGCGGAGGCTGGCGGCTTCCGTTCGCATCGCTGCACGGAAGCCTCTCCAGCCGAGTGGGCCGGCAAGCTTCACCACCCCAGGGGGGAGTGATGCCGCCGGCCAGGGTCTTCTCTACCGGCGCGCCTTGCGTGCGGCATAACGTGCATCGCGCAATGCCTTCTGCTCGGCGGCGAGCGCCAAGGCACGCGCCTTCTTCTCGGCATCGAGCATCGCGGCGCGCTCTTCCTGCTCCATCGCGGCGGAGGCGGCTTCGCGCGCGGCCTCGGCATCGCGCAGCGCCTGTTCGGCAGCGAGACGCGCGAGTTCAGCCTGATGGGCGGCTTCCTCGGCGGCGAGGCGCACGGCCTCGGCGGCGGCGGCTTCGGCCTGCGCAGCACGTTCGGCCTCGCGGTCGGCGCGGCGCTTCTCGCGTGCCTCGGCGACGGCGCGCTGTTCAGCGAGTCGCTGTTGCACCACGGGGTCGTCCGGGCCGGGCTGTGCGCGGAAGCGCGCCAGCATGGCTTTGCGGGCACCGTCCGCGGCTTCTCGGCGGGCGTTGAAGTCGTCGCGCTTCAGACCTTGCATCTTTGCTTACTACTGTCCTGTGTCTCGGGTTGTGTTTGACGCTTGCCAAGGCGTCGATGGTGATCGGGGACGATCTGGCGGATCCCGGTGAGCGGGGGCGGTGCCGAAACGCCGGCCAGCCGTCACCGAGACCATGGCAGTGTCGCGCGTTGGCGCGACAGGCAGGTGGGCCGGCGATTGCCGCCGGCCCACCTGGCAGGCTTATCAGGCCTTGCGCAGGTTGGTAGCGGACATCTTGCCCTGCTGGCCGCGCTGGATGTCGTACTCGATCTTGTCGCCTTCCTGCGGCGTACCGATGCCAGAGCGCTCGACGTCGGAGATGTGAAGGAACACGTCCTTCGTGCCGTCATCAGGCTGGATGAAGCCGTAGCCCTTCGTGGCATTGAACCACTTGATGGTGCCGTTGGACATGGATTTGTACCGTTCGCGCAAAATGTCGCAGCCGCGCCGAATGGCGCGTCCGATCAATCTTCTGCTGGAGACGAGCGCCGAGCTCGATGCTCGATCGGGAGCCAAGGAGCACGCGCGGCGGGACCATAAAAAGCTGACGTGAAGTAGCTACGCCATGACGCGGCAAATTGGAAGGAACTAATCATGACCATCTGCGCACAGCAGGGTTGCGGGGCCGCGCGCCATTGGCCCTGTCGCCCGTATGACGCGAATGGCAGCCTTGAATGAATGGCGCGGCCACCTCGGTCCACATGGTGGCACCTCGCGGTCTTTTCCACCGAATACAATGAGATGCCCGGTCATCCTGTCTCAGCTGGGCTGCCGATCGGTCACTTGCGCCCCCGCAGGCCAGCATTACGTCACGCCATGGCCTCGCAACGCAACTCGAAGCGGCATTCGGGCTGTCCCGCTGCGGCGCAGGCGACCTCGCGGCAGATCGGTACACCGCTTCGCCCCGCCATCTCGAGGACGTAGCGCATGCCACCGGCGAAGCTGCCTTCGAACACGTAGCAGACGTGCCGGCCCGTCTCGGGCCCATAACCGAGGGCGAAGGCTGAATGGCGGACGACGACCGTCGCCGTCCCGGCGGCTTCGTCGAGCGCGGTGATCTCCAATTGCCCGTAGCCGCGCTGGGAGAGCCGCTTGAGGTAGTGGCGAAACGTCTCGACAGGCGTGAGGCCGTGAGTCTTGGCCTCGGCCCGGCACCATTGCAGGGCCGAGAGGTCGCTCGAGTCGTAGAGCGTCTGCCGATAGGCTTCGGGCCCGATGGCGGCCTCGACGCTCTTCTGCATGTTCACCAGGAAGTGGCGCGGCAGATAAATCATCGGCAGGCCATCGGTACGCCAGATGCCGGTTTCGGGATCGACGTCGATCGGGACTTGTGGCGCGCCCATGGCAACTCCTGACGATGCATGACCCGCGGACCATCGTGGCGAGCACGAGGTGATCGGGGAATCGCGAAGGATACAATGAGACAACGACACTCGACGCCTGGCCAGGGGGTGCGGCCTCGCCGATGCGTTACACGCCGCCGTCATGGCCGTTGGCGTCCAGGCGGCGCTCAACCTGGCCGCCGCGGGATCACCGGCAAGGCAACGTAGCCTGATGACACCCAGCCCCTCCCGACGCGCGGCGCCACATGGCTCATCCCCGTGGGTCCGCGCCTCCCCTGGCACGACCACCAGCATGCCCCCACCTGACGATGCGTCACGGCAGCCTCGCTGCCATCTTCAGGAGCCGGCTTGATGAGTGCATCGACCGAGTACACCCCGCCCAGCGTCTGGACGTGGGACAAGGCCAATGGTGGCCGCTTCGCCAACATCAATCGCCCGATCGCCGGGCCGACGCATGACAAGGATCTGCCGATCGGGCGTCACCCCCTGCAGTTGTATTCGCTGGGCACGCCGAACGGCGTGAAGGTCACGGTGATGCTCGAGGAGTTGCTCGCCCTCGGCCACCAGGGTGCCGAATACGATGCGTGGCTCATCCGCATCGGCGAGGGAGACCAGTTCGGTTCGGGCTTCGTCGCGGTGAACCCGAATTCGAAGATCCCGGCACTGGTCGACCGCAGCGGCGCGACGCCGGTCAGGGTGTTCGAATCCGGCGCCATCCTCGTCCATCTCGCCGAGAAATTCGACGCCTTCCTGCCCAAGGAGACCGCCGCACGCGCCGAATGCCTGTCCTGGCTGTTCTGGCAGATGGGCAGCGCCCCCTATCTCGGTGGCGGCTTCGGCCACTTCTACGCCTATGCGCCGAGCAAGATGCAGTATCCGCTCGACCGCTTCGCCATGGAGGTGAAGCGCCAGCTCGATGTCCTGGATCGCCGCCTGGCCGAGTCCAGCTACATCGCCGGTGAGGACTACACGATCGCGGACATGGCGATCTGGCCATGGTATGGGGGACTGGTGAAGGGCTGGCTCTACGGTGCCGCCGAGTTTCTCGACGTGCAGTCCTACGTTCATGTGCAGCGTTGGGCCGACATGATTGGCGAACGGCCGGCGGTGCGGCGCGGGCGCATGGTCAATCGCATGCAGGGCGAGCCCGCCAGCCAATTGCGGGAACGCCACGACGCGAGCGATTTCGACACCAACACCCAGGACAAGGTGGCGGCCGTCGGCTGAGCCAGGCGACGCGCGGCGAGGCTCCGAGCGTCAGGCACAACCGCTGATCGGCCACCAGCGCCCAGGGGGGGGCGGGCCATCCGACCCGCCCCCCGAAGCACATGGCGACCAGGCGAGATCAGAAATCCATGCCGCCCATGCCGCCCATCCCGCCCATACCGCCGCCAGGCGCGCCGCCGCCCGAAGTGTTCCGGTCGGGGCGTTCGGCCACCATGGCTTCGGTGGTGATCAGCAGGGAGGCGACCGAGGCCGCGCCCTGCAGCGCCGAACGCACGACCTTGGTGGGGTCGATGATGCCGGCCGCCACCAGGTCCTTATACGTGCCCGACTGCGCATCGTAGCCGTATTCGTAGGTGTCGGTGCGCAGCACCTCGCCGGCGACTACCGCGCCGTCCTGGCCGGCATTCGTGGCGATCTGGCGAACCGGCGCCTGGATCGCGCGGCGCACGATCTCGATGCCGGTCTGCTCGTCCGGGTTGGCACCCTTGAGGCCCGCCAGCTTCGTCGAGGCGCGCAGCAGCGCCACGCCGCCGCCCGGGACGATGCCTTCCTCGACCGCGGCGCGGGTCGCATGCAGCGCGTCATCGACGCGATCCTTGCGCTCCTTCACCTCGACCTCGGTCGAGCCGCCGACGCGGATGACGGCAACGCCACCGGCCAGCTTCGCCAGGCGCTCCTGCAGCTTCTCGCGGTCGTAGTCCGAGGCGGTCTCCTCGATCTGCGCCTTGATCTGCGCAATCCGGCCCTGGATCGCGTCCTTCTCGCCGGCGCCGTCGATGATCGTGGTGTTTTCCTTCTCGATCCGCACGGTCTTGGCGCGCCCGAGCATCTCCAGCGTCACGCTTTCGAGCTTGATGCCGAGGTCTTCGGAGATGACCTGGCCGTTCGTCACGATGGCGATGTCCTCGAGCATCGCCTTGCGGCGATCACCGAAGCCCGGCGCCTTCACCGCCGCAACCTTCAGGCCGCCGCGCAGCTTGTTCACGACCAGGGTCGCCAGGGCTTCGCCCTCGACATCCTCGGCGATGATCAGCAACGGACGCGTGGTCTGCGCCACGGCTTCGAGCAGCGGCAGCATCGTCTGCAGGCCGGACAGCTTCTTCTCGAAGATCAGGATGTAGGGATTCTCCAGCTCCGCGATCATCTTCTCCGCATTCGTGATGAAATACGGGGAGACATAGCCGCGATCGAACTGCATGCCCTCGACAATGTCGAGTTCGGTCGCCACGCTCTTGGCTTCCTCGACCGTGATGACACCTTCCTTGCCGACCTTGTCCATCGCCTTGGCGATCATCTCGCCGATCTCGGTATCGCCATTGGCGGAGACCGACCCGACCTGGGCGACCTCGGCCGAGCTCGAGATCTTGCGGCTGTTCTTCTCGAGGTCAGCGACGACCAGCGCGACGGCCTTGTCGATGCCACGCTTCAGGTCCATCGGGTTCATGCCGGCGGCCACGGCCTTGGCACCCTCGCGCACGATGGCCTGGGCCAGCACGGTCGCGGTGGTGGTGCCGTCACCGGCGGTGTCGCTGGTTCGCGTCGCCACTTCGCGCACCAATTGCGCGCCCATGTTCTCGAACTTGTCGGAGAGTTCGATTTCCTTGGCGACGGTCACGCCGTCCTTCGTGATGCGCGGGGCACCGTAGCTCTTGTCGAGCAGCACGTTGCGGCCCTTCGGGCCCAGCGTCACCTTCACGGCGTCGGCGAGGATGTCGACACCGCGGATCATACGCTCGCGCGCCGAGGCGCCGAACTTCACGTCCTTAGCAGCCATTGTGTTCTACCTTTGCAAATCGGTTGTCAGTGGTCGTCGCGAAGCGGCGCCTCAGGCGGCCTTCTTCGCAGCGGCCGAACCTTCGAGAATGCCCATGATGTCGGACTCCTTCATGATCAGGAGCTCCTCGCCATCGAGCTTCACCTCGGTGCCAGACCACTTGCCGAACAGGATGCGGTCGCCGGCCTTCACGTCGAGCGGACGAACTTCGCCCTTCTCGTTGATCGTGCCCGCGCCGACAGAGACGACTTCGCCTTCCTGCGGCTTTTCCTTGGCGGTGTCGGGGATGATGATGCCGCCGGCAGTCTTTTCTTCCGCGGTGACGCGGCGAACGAGAACGCGGTCGTGCAGGGGACGGAAGGTCATGCGGCCTTCTCCTTGAGCTTCTTGTGGATTGCGCTGCGGCTAGGAGAACAGGCGCTGCCGGTGGCAGCCGCTTGGCACTCTCATCGGCAGAGTGCCAATCATCTGGGCCTTCTCGGTCGGAATGTCCATCACTCATTGGATATCGTCATCAAGCCGGGCGACCGCCGTGCGTGCCCGCGCAGGTTGCCATGACAGGTGCGGCCATTCGGCTCGGCGCTGCGAAAGGCCGATCAGGATCGATCCGTTGGATCAAACTGCTGACCACGCCCCCGAAGCCCGGGACGGTATTGGCGGGCGACCTGTCGATGCGCGTCCATTGATGGTCCTGGCCGCATCCAGCAGTACCGCCACATCGATAGCGCGAGGGCGCTGCCCCTCGCGGCTCACACCCTCAGTCGCTGCTGCGATCGCCAACACCGATCGCGCTGACATCCGTGATCCACTTCCGGTGTAACCATGGCCGCAAGCCGGCGGCCAGCGAGGCCGCCTCTCCAGACCCACCCGGTCGATGTCGCCTCGGCGTGGCATTGCGCAAACAATCGACGCTGGTACGCTGGCCGGACAAGACGCGGCTCAGTCGCGCAGGTCCAAGAGGAAGCCCATGAAGATCACCCGCCGCCCGCTGCTGGCCGCGCCAGCACTCATGCTCGCTGGTCGTGCTCAGGCTCAGGGCGCACCCATCAAGGTGGGCACACTTCTTCCGCTCACCGGTGTGGCTGCGTCGGCCGGCAATTCCGCCAAGGCCGCCATCGAGCTGGCGGTGGAACTCGTCAACACGCCGCGGCCTGACCTCGCCTCGATGCCGCTGATGGCGACAACCGGGTTCCCGGCGATCGGCGGCCGGCCGCTCGAGGTGGTAATCGCCGACCAGCAGGGCAGCCCGTCGGTGGCGCAGAATCAGGCCCTGCGGCTGATCACCCAGGAACGCGTGGTGGCGCTGACCAACGGCTACCAATCCGGCCTGGCTCAGACCGCAAGCGCGATCGCGGAGCGTCACGGGATTCCATATGTGAACGGGGAGTCGGTCGCGACCAACCTGACCGAGCGCGGCTTCCGCTGGTTCTTCCGTACCACGCCGATCGGACCTGACATCGCCGCCATCTACGTGGAGTTTCTGAAAGCCGCGCGTATCGACGGGCGGCCCGTTTCCAAGATCGCGATCGTCAATGAGAACACTGAATACGGCACTTCGATTGCGGACGTGATCCGGCGGACGGCCGAGCAGGGCGGCATCAGCATCGAGTTGCAGATCCCCTACGCCGCCAACAGCGCCGATGTCTCGGCTCAGGTCCTGCAACTGAAGGGCGCTCAGCCGGATGTGGTGATCTTCATCAGCTACACCTCGGACGCCATCCTGTACGCTCGCACCATGCGCGCGCAGGGCTACCGGCCGCCGATCCTGATCGGTGACAATTCCGGCTTCTCCGACGACAATTTCGTGCAGACCGCCGGCGATATCGCGCAGGGCCTGATCAATCGCAGCGCCTTCGACCCAAGCCGTCCGGGCAGCAACTCGTTCAAGATCAATGCGCTCTATAAGGCGCGCACCGGCCGCGAGATGGATGACACGACGGCCCGGATGATGCAGGGCTTCCTGGTGGCGTGCGACGCCATCAACCGCGCCGGTTCCACCCAGCCCGCGGCGATCCAGGCGGCGCTGCGCGCCACGGACCTTTCGGCCGACCAATTGATGATCGGCTATCGCGGCGTGAAATTCGACGACAAGGGCCAGAACACCAAGGCATCCGTCTTGCTGGTGCAGCTGCGCGGGCGCGAATACGTCTCGGTCTGGCCGACTGAGACGGCAACGGCGCAATTGCAGCTGCCCTACAAGGGCTGGGAGTGAGCTACTTCCGATGATCCTCGCGCAGGTGGTGCTGAACGGCTTCCTGATGGGAGCCGTCTACGCCCTGTTCTCGTCAGGCCTTACGCTGATCTGGGGCATGATGAACGTCGTCAATTTCGCGCATGGCGACTTCGTCATGATCGCGATGTATGTCGCCTTCGTCGTGTTCACGGCGCTGCATCTCGGGCCGGTGTTCTTCGTGCCCGCCGCGGCGATGCTGTTGTTCCTGCTTGGCGTGACGGTCTATTTTGGCCTGGTACGGCATGTCATGCGCGGGCCGATGCTGGCGCAGATCCTGGGCACATTCGGTCTCGCCCTCGTGCTGCGCTACGCAACCCTGTGGATCTTCACGGCAAACTTCGTGTCGCTGCCGGAGAACCTGCTCGGCGATGTGGTGACCTTCGCCGGGCTGCGGCTGGAACCGTCGCGTGTCGCGGCGGGGATCGCGGCGCTGGCGCTCACCATCGGGCTGCATCTGCTGCTCACGCGCACCGCGCTAGGTAGCCGGCTTCTGGCGGTGGCGGAGGACCGCAACGCGGCGATGCTCGTGGGCATCCGGCCTGATCCGATGCAGGCCCTCGCCTGGGGGCTTGGCGCCGCGTGTACCGGTGTTGCCGGCGCGCTGATCGCCTTGTTCTTCTATATCTCGCCGCTGGTCGGGGAATCGCTGGCGCTGATTGCCTTCGTCGTCGTCTGCCTCGGCGGATTCGGCTCCGTTCCGGGCGCGCTGGTGGCTGGGCTGACGATCGGCGTGGTGGAATCCCTCACCTCCTTCTGGATCGGTCCGGCCTTCAAGGACGTCGTGGTCTTCGTCCTGTTCCTGGGCGTGCTCTGGTTCCGGCCGCAGGGACTGTTGGGCAAGGCATGAGTGCGCAGATCGCGGCCCGCGCGTTGACGCGCGGCGTGGGCAACCTGGTCCTGGGCGTGCTGGCGCTGGCGGCCCTGCTGTGCTGGCCGCTGCTGGTCGACAACGTCTTCTATCAGCGTATCGGCGCGCTGGTGATGCTGTCTGCCTTGTCGGCGTCGGCCTGGAACCTGGTGGGTGGCTATGCCGGGCAGATCTCCATCGGCCATGTGCTGTTCTTCGGCTGCGGCGCCTATGCGTCGCTACTCGGCTACACTTGGTTCGAATGGGCGCCGATGGTGGGCGCGCCCGTCGGCATTGCGCTTTCCTTGCTGCTCGCGACCATCGTCGGCACCCCGACGCTGCGGCTCAAGGGGCATTACTTCTCGATGGCGACCATCGCGCTGGCGGAACTCGCGCGGATCATCGTGGTCAACTCGCCGGTGCTTGGTGGTGGTGTCGGCGTCTCCGGGCCAGCCCTGCCGAGATCGATGGCCGACCTCTCCTTCATCAGCCCAGTCCCGTACTACTACATCTTCGGCGGTGTCCTCGCGGTGCTGCTGCTGTTCACCTGGCAGATGAGCCGCAGCCGCATGGGGTACTACCTGCGCGCGATCCGTGGGCAGGAACGGGCGGCGCGCAGCCTCGGCGTACCGGCGCCCCGCTTCAAGCTCTACGCGCTGCTGGTTTCGGCCGGCTTCACCTCACTCGCCGGGTCGCTCTATGCGACCATGGTCGGCTTCGTCGATCCGGACAGCGGCTTTGGCATCCTGCTGTCTGTCAAGATGGTGATCGCCGCGGCACTCGGCGGTGCCGGCACGTTGTTCGGGCCGCTGGTCGGTGCCGCGCTGCTGGTACCACTCGAGGAATTCACCAACGCGATGTTCGGCGGCGGCGGCACCGGCATCACCTATGTCGTCTATGGCGCGATCATCGTCTTCATCAGCCGCTTTGCACCGGGTGGCTTGGCCGAGATCCTGACGCGTCTCCAGGCATGGAGGGCACGTCGTGCAGGCTGACGCACCGCTGCTCGAAGCACGCGATATCGTCGTCACCTTCGGCAGCTTCCGCGCTGTCGATGGCGCCTCGCTCAGCATCGGAAAGGGCGAGATCATTGGCCTGATCGGCCCTAATGGTGCCGGCAAGAGCACCTTCTTCAACTGCCTCGCAGGCGACAGGCAACCGGCATCGGGCAGCATATGGCTGCGTGGTCACGACGTGACGCGGGCAACACCGGAGGAACATGCCCGGTTGGGCCTGGCGCGCAGTTGGCAGGTTCCGGCCGTCTTCGATGACCTCAGCGTGCGCGACAACGTCATGGTCGGCGCCTTCCTGCGCCACAGCCACAGGCGCGACGCGGCGGCGGCGGCGGACCAGGTCATTGAATTCACCGGCCTGGGGCCGATGGCCGAGGCGCGGTCCAGCAGCCTTGGCACACCGGCACGCAAGCGGCTTGAGATTGCCCGGGCACTGGCGACCGAGCCCGAGATCCTGTTGCTCGACGAGGCCCTGGCGGGGCTGACGCCAACCGAGGTGCGCATCGCCATCGAACTGGTGCGGCGCATCCATGCCAAGGGGATCACGCTCGTCATTGTCGAGCACGTGATGGAGGTGATCCTCTCGCTCGCCGATCGGGCGGTCGTGTTTCACCAGGGCAAGGTGATCGCGCAGGGCCTGCCGCGTGACGTGGTGCAGGATCCGGGCGTCATCGAGGCCTATCTCGGCCGCAGCCTCAGGCGCAAGGCAGTGCGGGCATGAGCGGGACTGAAGCGGCGCCGCTACTCAGCGTGCGCAACCTCGAAGTGCGCTATGGCGACTTGGTGGGTGTGGCCGATGTGTCGCTGGAAGTGCGCAAGGGAGAGGTGGTTGCGTTGCTTGGGTCCAACGGAGCCGGCAAGACCACGGTGCTGAATGCCATCATCGGCTTGGTAAGGCCGACGGCGGGGCAAGTGCTGTGGGAAGGCGCGCCGATCGGCGGGCTACCGGCCTTCTCGGTGGTGGGGCGCGGCCTTGCGTTGGCGCCGGAAGGCTGGCGCCTGTTCGTCAACCAGACGGTCGAGCAGAACCTGCGACTCGGCGCCACGCCGCTGCGTGACAGGCATCGCGAGGCGGCTTTGCTTGAGCATGTCTTCGCCTTCCTCCCGAAGCTGAAGGAACGACGGCGACAGGCCGCCGGCACGCTTTCCGGCGGGGAGCGGCAGATGCTGGCGGTCGGCCGTGCTCTGATGAGCGCACCGCGGCTGCTGCTGCTCGATGAGCCCTCGCTGGGCCTCGCGCCGGCCATCGTCGAGATGATGTACGAGAAGCTGCAGTTGCTGCGTGACGAGGGCCTGACCCTTTTGATCGCCGAGCAATCCGTGGAACTGGCCCTGGAGATCGCCGACCGTGGCTATGTCATCCAGACCGGGCGCTCCGTGCTGTCCGGCACCGCGGACGCGCTGGCCAGCAGCCCGGATGTCCAGCGCGCCTATCTCGGCATTGATGGCGACGAGATGCCAACGTCCTAACGATCAGGCGACCGAAGCCGCGCGAAGCGGAGCCTGGCCGATGACCCTGTGCTGCCTTGGAGGACCACCATGCGCCCACTGACCGTCGCCATGGTCTCGCGCAATTATTTCAATTTGCCGCTGTGGATCGCCCGCGGCGCCGGCTTGTTCGCGGCCGAGGGGCTCGATGTGACGCTAGACCACATCGAAGGCATCGAGGAAGTGAATGAGCGGCTGCGCGATGGCCGGGCGCAGTTGGCCTATGGTGTCACTGAGCATGTCATCCTCGATGCGGAGTCAGGAGGGCGCTCCGTGATCATCGGCGGCAATGTCAACAAGCTGCCCTTCTCGCTGATCGCCCGCCCCGGCATCGTCGGCATCGAGGGACTTCGCGGCATGCGGATCGGCGTCTCGTCGTTGCGCGCCGGCAGTTCATCGCTGATCATGAAGCTGCTGGCGGCACGCGGCCTGCACTATCCAGACGACTATGACTTGGTGCCGTGCGGGCCGATCCTCGCGCGGTGGAACCTGCTGCGCAGCGGCGGGATCGATGCCGGCCTGCAGGGCGCTCCGTTGAACAGCATCGCGCTGGAGCAAGGCTTTGTCTCGCTTTGCGAACCGCGCACCGAGGTTCCGCAATTCCAGTTCACCAGCCTTGATGTCCAGAAGGATTGGGCCTTGGCGAACGACGATGTGCTGCTGCGCTTCCTGCGCTGCTTTCTGGTTGCGCATGAACGCTTCTATAGCGATCGCGACGAGGCGAATGCAGTGGCGGTGACGGAGACAGGGATCGAACCCCGGCACGCCAACCTCGCCTGGGAAGAATACACCCGAGAAGCTATCTTCCCCCGCGATGGCGAGGCCAGTGCGGCCGGTGTGCAGGCATTGATCGAGACCAGCGCCCTGATCCGGGAACTGCCCTCACGCGCCGGTACGCATGCGGAGGACTACATCGACCGATCCTGGCTGGCACGGGCCCGGGCCTCGCTATAGAGGCGCCGGATCGCGGCGCGGGCTGCGCGACATCTCCCGGTGCGGGTTTCACGGCGGCAATAGGCCTGGCGGTCGCGCTGGTTGCCGCGGCTGTTGGTTGGGTCGGCAACGCCCAGGGGAGTGCCGGCGCGATCGCCGTGACGTTCACGCTGCCGCGATGCGGAGCACACCAGCCGGGTTCGTCGCTCGTCGTTCAACGCTGGACTGAATATCTGTCACTACGTGCGTGCTTCCATATGTCTGGTCCCGGCATTTCATGGTGCGGATTTGCCGTGAACCTCTGGGGCTCTGCGGCCCATGATCGGCAAATGAACTCGTAGGGCGTGAGGCCCTTCAGGGTCTTGAGGAGGCGGGCGTAGTTGTAGGCATCGAGGAACAGGGCGAGGTGACTGCGGAGGTCGTCGTGGCTGCCGTGGTGGTAGCGCTGGACGATGGCCTCCTTGAGCGTCCTGTTCATCCTCTCGACGTGGCCGTTCGTCCACGGGTGGTAGGGCTTGGTCAGTCGGTGCTCGATGCGGTTCTGGGTACAAGCGAGTTCGAAGGCATGGGTTCGGAAGATCTCGCCGCGCTCCATCGCCTCGCGGATGAGCGGGACGACCTGTCCGGCGTCAGCACCCTTGAGACCATCGACTTCACCGTCGCGCTGAACCTCACCGCTTGCTTCACGCCCGTCCGCAGCCCGGAAAGCAACGGCGTAACTGCCTCGTCGATTGAAGGTAGGCTCCTGAGCCAACGCTAACCAATCACCCTTCTGTTGCATTGGAAGGACCTTCAGCCAGACGAAGGTCGCGCCTGGGCCGCCGCGCAGATCGAGTCTGACGCTCGTGCTCTCGCGCTCCGCAAAGCATCGATCCAAACGGGCCGATGGCAGTCGGAAGGCGCTCGCCGACATCCCGGATGTCGACAGGCTCGAAGCACGACTCGCTGAGGTCGCAGCGCTGGCAGACGCCGAGGTGCAGCGCGTACTGGACCGCTTCCGGGAAGGTCTGAGGCCGCGAGATTGGTAAGCCCAGGCACATTCGCCGGGTCCGATCGCGATTCGCCTTAGAGCCTCACTCTGAATGCGAGCGGAACGGGGGTTGGATGGTCGGGGCGGCCGTGATTCCAACAGGTTGTCGAGACCAAGTTTGAGGAACAGCCTGATGCGGACCCCGACCACCCGCGCCCTTCATAGGCGAGATGGCCTGCCCTTCGGCAGTGAGTGACTGACGCGGAATTGGCCGTGCTGGCACCTTTGCTGCCGCCGCCTTCACGGGTGGGACGGCCACCACATTAGCCGATGCGCGAAGTCCTCAACGCGATCTTCTATGTCCCGTGCGGAGGCATTCCTTGGCGGATGCGGCCGGGCTGCTTTCCACCGCGGCAGACGGTTTATGGCTGGTTCAGTAGGTTCCGCGATCGCGGCGTCTGGGAGAGCGTGAACCACCACCTCGTCATGCTGGACCGCGAACGGGTCGGCCGAGAGACCAGCCCGTTCGCGGCCGTGATCGACAGCCAAAGCACCAAGACCACCAAAGCCGGCGGGCCTCGCGACTATGACGCCGGCAAGAACGTCCAGGGGCGCAAACGTTACGCCATGGTGGACATCGATGGCCGCCCCCTGGTTCTGCGGTGCCACGCCGCGTCAGTGCAGGACAGTGATGGCGCGATCCCTTTGCTCCAGGCCTCCAGAGGCAACTTCCCGTTCGTCGAAAAGGCCTTCGCCGACGCGGGTTACGCCGCCCGTCGCGTCGCCGATGCCTCCTGCATCGCCATCGAGATCGTGCGTAAGCCGAAGGACCAAATCGGCTTCGCCGTGCACCGAGGCGCTGGGTGGTCGAACGCTGCTTCGCCTGGCTCGGCCGTAACCGCCGCCTCGTCGAGGATTTCGAATCGACCATCACTTCCGCGGCGGCATTCCTATACGCCGCCTCCGTGTAACTGCTCACCAGACGATTGGCTCGTTCCACCTGAGTTCAGGGTCAGACTCTTACATTCGATGAGTGTTTAAGTTTGGCCAGGGCGTGGTCCCTCACCATTGGAACGCTGTCTGCTTCGACCGAAATGCATAAGCAATTTGCTCTGGGGGGCTTGCCTTCGTAGGCGGTCAGGTCTGGCATGGTGGCAGGAGGAACTCCATGACCCCCCTCACTCTCGTCGTCGTCTCGCGCAACTATTTCAACATGCCGGCCTGGCTTGGCTTGCATGCAGGATCGTTTGCCTCCGAGGGAATCGCGCTGACCATCGATCACATCGAGGGCATAGAGGAGGTCAATGAGCGCCTGCGCTCAGGCCAAGCACAGCTTGCCTACGGCGTGACGGAACATGTGATCCTCGACGCGGAAGCCGGAGGGCACCAAGCGATCATCGGCGGCAACGTGAACCGGCTACCGTTTTCCCTGATCGCGCGGCCGGGGATCGAAGGCCTCAAGGGGTTGCGCGGCAAGCGGATCGGGGTCTCCTCGCTCCACGCCGGATCATCATCCCTGATCATGCGGCTGCTCGCGGGCGAAGGCCTGAACTGGCCGGGCGACTATGACCTGGTGCCCTGCGGTCCCATCCTTGCGCGGTGGGATCTGCTGCGTAGCGGCGGCATCGACGCCGGCCTGCAGGGTGCGCCGCTCAACCACATAGCGCTCGACCAGGGTTTCGTCTCGCTGTGCGAGCCGCGGCAGAACTTCCAGTTCACCAGCCTTAATGTGGATACCCGCTGGGCAGAAGCACACCGCGATCCCCTTTTGCGGTTCCTGCGAGGTTTCCTTCGGGCGCACGAGCATTTCTGTAGCGATCGCAACTTGGCCCGCGACGTCGCAATGAAGGAAAGCGGCATTGAGCCTCACTACGCCGACCGCGCCTGGGACGAGTACACGCGCGACGATATCTTTCCCCGCGACGGCGAGGCCAGCGAGGCTGGGGTGCAGGCGCTGATCGAGGCGAGCGCCCTGATCCGCAACCTACCAACGCGCGCGCGCACTCACGCTGCCGACTACATCGACCGGCGCTGGCTGGCCGAAGCGCGAGCGTCACTGTGAACGCTTCCAATAGCCGGGGCATGGCAGAGCCCCTCGACTACGGAGACCGCGCCCGCATCGGGCTGATGGTGCCATCCGGCAACCAGGTCTGCGAGGCCGAAATCCACGCCATGCTGCCCACCGGCGTCGCCGCGCTGGTCACGCGCCTCGAATTGCGCGGCAGTTCGGAAGCCGAGTTGCTGCACATGATAGGTTCCCTGGAAGTAGCTGCACGCCTGTTGGCCGATGCGCGGCCGCGCCTGATCGGCTTCCACTGCACAGCCGTATCCACCTTCGCGCCGTCCATGGCGGGCGGCATCGTGCAACGGATACAAGACGCGACCGGCCTCCCGGGCACGACTACCGCCGATGCGATCCTCGGTGCCCTTGCCGCACTGGAGGCGCGCCGTGTGCTGCTGGTAACCCCCTACGTAGCGTCTGTGCATGAGAGAGAGATCGCCTTCCTCGCCGCGCAGGGGATAACCGTGTCCGGTGGCGCGATGATGGGACTGAACACCAATGCCGAGATGGCGGAACTCGCGCCCGAACGGATCGCCGCGCAGGTGCGCGCGGCGGCTGTCGCAATGCCGGGTGCGGATGCCTGCTTCATCTCCTGCACCGCCATCCGTTCCGCCGGGCTGATCGCACCGCTGGAAGCCGAGCTCGACATGCCGGTCATCACCAGCAACCAGGTCATGGCGTGGCACATGCTGCGCAGTTGCGCCATTGCCGATGCGGCAGCCGGGTTCGGGCGGCTCATGGACCCAGCCTGATCACCGGCTTGCCCCACCGCACCACCGCCTTATCATTGGCGCGACCCGCCCGGACCCAACCGGACCTCGAAGGAAACGCCCGATGACGCACCTCAACCGCCGCAGCCTCGGGGCCGCGGCATTCGCCCTTGCGGCCGCTCCGTCCATCCTGCAGGCCCAGGCACGCACCGTGCTGCGCATCGGCTGGACCAGCGGCGACGGTGCGCAGGACCCGTATGCGGTGGGTGCGCACCAGTTCCAGCAGGCGCTGGCGCGCCGCGTCGGCGAACGCGTGGATGTGCAATTCTTCCCGAATCGCGCCCTGGGGGATGAGCGCCCGATGCTGGATGGCATGCGCCTCGGCACCGTAGACATGGGCGTCATCACCAATGCGGTCATCGCGCAGATCGAACCCGCCTTCCAGGTGAACGACATGCCGTTCCTGTTCTCCAGCGAGGAGCAGGCGCATCGCGTGCTGGATGGTCCGGTCGGGCAGTCGCTGAAGACACGGCTGGAAGCGCGCGGCGTCATCCCGCTCGGCTACATGGAAGGCGGCTTCCGCCAGATGATCAACAACGTCCGGCCGATCGTGAAGCCGGAGGATCTTCGCGGCGTGAAGTTCCGCGTGCTGCAAAGCCCGATCTACATCGAGATGTTCCGCAGCCTGGGCGGCAACGCCGTGCCGATGGCCTGGGGCGAGACCTTCACCGCCGTGCAGCAGGGCGCGATCGACGGGCTGGAAATCCCACTCGGGGTCATCGACCAGAACAAGTATTATGAGGTGACGAAGTACCTGTCGCTGACCGGGCACATCTATTCGATGATCGGCCTGCTGATGGCCAAGCGTACCTTCGACCGACTGCCCGCCGACCTGAAGGGCCCGGTCACCGAGGCGGCCGCCGAGGCAACGCGAGCCCAGCGCGCCGCCAATGGCGCGGCGAATGCGGGGCTGCTGGAAAGCCTTCGCCGCAACAACATGCAAATCAACGAAGTGCCGGACAAGACGGCCTTCCGCCGCGGCGTGCTGCCGATGTATGAGAGCTTCCGCGGCCAGATCGGCGCCGACATCGTGCGGGAAGCGCTGGCCGCCGTGCAATGAGGACTCTGGGCCTGCTCGCCCGAGGCGTGGCGACTGCTACGCGCTGGTCCGTCGCCCTTGCCGCGGCGGGCATGCTCGGCTGCATCGTCTACCAGGTGATCACCCGTTACGTGCTGGGCGCCGCATCCTCCTGGAGCGAGGAAGCGGCGGTGCTGCTGTTCTCCTGGAGCGTCCTCGGCGGCCTCGCCCTCGGCGTGCATGACGGCTTCCATGTTCGCCTGACGCTGCTTCCCGACCTCCTGCCCAGCGGCGGGCGCGTCGGCTATGAGCGCCTGGTCGATGCTGCGACCATGGCGCTTGGCCTGTTCCTCGTCTGGTCGGCGTGGCGGTTCCTCGACATCACCTCCGGCTCCGTCTCGGCGGCAATCGGCTACCCGACGGAAATCCTCAATGCCCTCGCCATTGCCTGCGGCGTGCTCATGGCGTTGTTCGGCTTCGAACGCATGCTGCGCCCGGGTGGCGCGGTGCCCGACGACGAAGGCAGCATGGCGTGACCGAAATCACCTGGTTTCTCACCGCAGGCTTCGCCCTGCTGGTGATCCTTGGCGTGCCCTTTGCCATCTCCATCCCGCTGGTCATCTCCGGCGCGCTGATTGCGGCCGACATCGAACCGGCCTTCCTCGCGCAATCCGTCATCAGCGGGTCGCAGCAGTTCAGCCTGCTCGCCATCCCGCTCTTCATGCTGGCCGGAGAGTTGATGTCGGCCGGTGGCCTGTCGCAGCGCCTGGTGGACTTCGCCTCTACACTGGTGCGGCACCTGCGCGGCGGGCTCGCGATGGTCACCGTTCTGGCGGCGCTGGTGTTCTCGGCCATCTCCGGTTCGGCGCCCGCAACGACCGCCGCGATCGGTGCGATCATGATCCCGGCCATGGTCACGGCCGGCTATGACCGTGCCTTCGCGGCCTCCATCGCGGTCAGCGCCGGCGTGTTGGGGCCGCTGATCCCGCCCTCCATTGCCTTCGTCATCTGGGGGATCGTGGCCGAGCAATCCATCGGACGGCTGTTCCTGTCCGGCATCGTGCCCGGCATCGTCCTCGCCTTCGGTCTGCTGGTGATCTGCTGGGGCCATGCCTGGCGGAACGACGTGCCACGCCTGCCGCGCGCCAGCATCAGGGAAGCCGCGACGGCTTTTGCGCGCGGCCGCTGGGCGCTGGCTTCCCCCCTGGTCGTGCTCGGCGGGATCTATGGCGGCATCTTCACCCCGACCGAAGCGGCCGCCGTTTCCTGCGTCTATGCACTGCTGGTCGGGCTGTTCATCGAGAAGCAGTTGCAACTATCCGCGCTGCCGGCCATTTTCTTCCGTGCGATGCGCACCAGCGCGATCGTCTGCGCCATCATCGCGGTTTCGGCGGGCTTCGGCATCCTGGTGGCGCAGGAACAGATCGCGACACGCTTCGCGGCCTGGATGGCAGCCAACATCAGCGAGAAGTGGATGGCGCTCGCCGCGCTGAACATCGCCTTCTTCCTGTTGGCCGCAGTGATGGATGAGATCGCCATCATGGTGATCCTCGGTCCGATGCTGATCGCCATCGCTAATCGCTTCGGCGTGGACCCGATCCATTTCGGCGCGATCATCGTGACCAACGTGTCGATCGGCATGGCCGCACCGCCGATCGGCTACTGCCTGTTCATCGGCATGGCAATCAGCGGGCTGTCACTGACACGCATCAGCCGCGCGATCTGGCCGCAAATCCTGTGGATGCTCGTAGTGCTGTTCCTCACCACCTATGTTCCCAGCTTCGCGCTGATGTTCCAACCGGCAGCGCGGTAGCGCTGAGCACGTTCGGGCCGATGGGCCCGAACGGACGCTATAGGCTGATCGCCTGCCCCGTGGCGGGATCGAAGACGTGCAGATGCGCGGGGTCGGGACGGATCGCGACGACGTCGTCGATCGCCGCGCGATGCGTTGCGCGCACCTCGGCGATGACACGCAGCTTCGGCGCCAGTTCCACCTCGATGAGCCGTTCGCTGCCGATCAGTTCCACGATCCAGACCTTCCCGGGGATCGCACCCGGGCTGCCTGCTTCGACAATGGCCACGTCCTGTGGCCTGACGCCGACAACGAGTTCGGTCGGCGCCCCAGGCGGAATCGGAATCGGCAATGGCGTTCCTGCCACCGTCAACACACCATTCCGCAGTTGGGCCGGAATCAAATTCATCGGCGGCGTGCCGATGAATCCGGCGACGAACAGGTTGGCCGGCTTGCCATAGACGTCTTCCGGCGTACCGATCTGCTGGACCACGCCTTCATTCATCACCACGACAAGGTCTGACATGGTCATCGCTTCAAGCTGGTCGTGCGTGACATAGACCGTGGTGGTACCGAGATCGAGGTGGAAGCGGCGTAACTCGCCACGCATCGCCGCGCGCAGCTTGGCGTCGAGGTTCGAAAGCGGCTCATCCATCAGGAAGATGTCGGGGCGCCGGACCATGGCGCGGCCAAGTGCCACGCGCTGCCGCTGCCCGCCGGACAACTGCTTCGGTTTGCGGCCGAGAAGGTGCAGGATCTCGAGCACCTTGGCGACGGCGCCGACCTTCTCCTGCTTCTCCGCCTTCGGCGTCCGGCGCACTTCCAGTCCGTAGCCGATGTTCCGCGCCACATCCATCGTCGGGTAGAGAGCATAGGACTGGAACACCATGGCGATGTTGCGATCGCCAGGCGGCAGCGTATCGACGCGGCGGTCGCCGAAGCGGATCTCGCCGGCCGTCGCCTTCTCCAACCCCGCGATCAGGCGCAGCAGCGTCGTCTTGCCGCAGCCCGATGGGCCCAGCAGGGTGACGAACTGCCGCGAGGGCACGCGCAAATCAAGCGCCTTCAGGACCGTATTGCTGCCGAAGGACTTCGACAGTCCCTGCATGACGACATCTGTCATCCCTTCACCGCCCCCGCGCCAAAACCCGCCACCAAGTGGCGCTGCATGAAACCGAACAGGATCGCCATAGGCAGCGTCATGAGGACCGACGACGCCATCATCAGCGCCCAGTCCACATGCGTTCCGTCGAAGAAATGCATCACGCCCACCGTCAGCGGCAGGTTCTCCATCGAGTTCATGAACACGCGCCCGAACAGGTAGTCGTTCCACGATACGATGAGAGAGAAGATCGACGCCGCGATGATGCCCGGCAGTGCGACCGGCAGCACGATCTGACGGAATACCTGGAGTCGCGATGCGCCATCGACCAGCGCGGCCTCCTCGATCTCGATCGGTACGCCGCGGAAGAAGGCCCACATCAGCCATAGGCAGAACGGCAGCGTGATGCAGACATAGCCGAGGATCAGCGAGAACAGCGTGTCCGTCAGGTCCAGTGACACCATGGTCAGGAACATTGGGAAGACGAAGATCACGCTCGGCACCATGTAGCCCAGAATGGCGATGTAGGGCACCGACCGTTGCCCCCAGAAGCGGAAGCGCGTGAGCGAATAGGCCGCAAGCGTCGCGATGGTGATGGAGATGAGCGTCGAACCCACCGAGACGATGATGGAGTTGCCGAACCAAGTTAGGAAATAGGCAGAAGGCGCCACACCCGCGCCGGGCGCGCTGGCCACGGAACTGCCGAACAGCAATTCCCGATACGCCTCGAAGGTGACGTTCTCCGGCCAGAGGGTGGGTGGCCAGCGGAAGATCTCCTCCTTCGGCTTCAGGCTGGTGGAGATTGCCCACAGCAAGGGGAAGCAGACCACGAAAGTTATCGCGCCCAGCACCGCATACAGGATCGCCGCTGCCCAGGGTCTCATGCGGATTTGTCCTCCCGGCCAAAGCCGGAAATACGGATGTAAACCACGGATCCCGCCAGCAGCAGCAGCAGCATGATGACGCCGGAAGCAGCGCCGACCCCCATGCGCAGATTAGCGATCGACTGGTCGAAGGCGTAGAGCGCGAGATTGTAGGTCGAGGTGCCCGGCCCGCCGCGCGTCAGGAGGTAGATCTCCTCGAACTTGTTGAAGGTCCAGATAGTGCGGAAGACAATGACCACCGCCAGCACCTCGGCGAGCTGCGGCAGGGTGATGTCGCGAAACCTGCGGAGGGCGCCGGCGCCATCCACCTTGGCGGCGTCGTACAATTCGGTCGGGATGGTCTGCAGCCTGGCCAGCACGACAATCACGACAAAGGGCGTGTACTTCCAGACATTCAGCATGATGGCACTGGCCATCGCCATGTTCGGCGTGGACAGCCAGGCGATCCGCTCGTCGATGATGCCCGCCGACATCAGCAGGTGGTTGACGATGCCAATCTCGGCATTGAATAGCCAGCGCCAGTTCAGCGCGATCACCACCGTCGGCACGATATAGGGAAACAGCAGCAGGCCTCGGAACACGTTCATGCCCTTGAGCGGCTGATGCAGCAGCAAGGCCAGGCCAACGCCAATTAGCGCCTGCAGCACGGTGGACCAGCCGGTCCAGACGAGCGCCTGGGTGAAGCTCTCCCAGAACAGCGGGTCATCCAGCACGAACAGGTAGTTGTCGAAACCGACGAAGGGCTGTTCGTCCGGCCGCAGCGGATTGTAGCGGACGAAGGACAGGCGTACCGCCTCGGCGATCGGCCAGACCAGGAAGACACCGACCGCAACAATGAGGGGGAGCATGAACAGCACCCCCACTTGGCGGTCACTCAGCCGGAGTTTCACGCGATCATTACCCCAGCAGGCGACGGTTTTCGCGGCGGATATCCTCGAACTGGCGATGACCCCACTCGACTGCGGCACGCGGGTTCTCATTGTTCACCAGGATGCGCTGGGCAACCTGCGACCACACGTTGCGCCCATGGCCGATGCCGGCAAGCGGATTGATGCCCTTCTTCAGCTCATGCCCGGAATTGCAGGCGTAGGGGACGAAACCGGTGAAGATCACGTCCACGCTGCGCTTCTTCTGCTGGTACATCGGGTTGTTGAGCAGGTCCGGTGACGTCGCCTGGTCCTTGAAGACCGGACCGACATTGGGGAACAGGCTGTTCGAATAGCGCACCATCCATTCGGTGCTGTTCATCACATGGGCCATCGCCTCCTTCGCCTCGCGGATGAAGGGGTTGTTCTGGCGCGGCATGATGAAGCCGTTGATGTCGGTCCAGGACCAGCGCGCGCCGGTGCGCGGATGGGCCGGATTCAGGTAGTATTCCATCTTGTCGTAGATCGGCTTCGCCTCGTCGAAGGCGCGGCCCATGGTGCGGCCCCAGTAGAAGCTGCTGCCGGTGCGGCCGGTAACGTGCTGGTCCACCACCTGCAGAAAGCTGAACTCCACCGCCGAACGCGGCATCGTGGCATAAAGCTCCTTGATGAACTCATAGGCTTCGATCGTCGCCGGGGTGTTGAAGGTGGTCTCGAAGTTGCGGGCGGGATCCCAGGTCAGGCCACCGGCCTGCCAGATCAGTTGCTGGATATGATAGTCGCCACAAAGATTGCGGCCGAGCGCCATGGTGAAGCCGGCGGTGCCTTGCCGCTTCGCCTGGATCGCCTTGGCGCCATTCAGCAGGTCGGTCCAGGTCCAGTTGGTCGGATCCGAGAGGCCGACTTCCTGGCGCACATCATCCTGCATGATGAAAAGGCAGCCCTGGTGGTGCAGCGGCACCGCGTATTGCGTGCCCTTCCAGGTGCCGAAATCATCGATGGTGAAGCCGTCCACCAGGCGTTCGCGCGCACGGATCGCGGTGTTGACGTCCTGCATCGGCTCCAGCAGGCCCTCGGCTGCGAGCTGATAGGCGATGGGTGATTCCACGCTGATCAGCGCCGGTGGCCGGCGCGCAGCGAGGTCGGTCGCCAGCTTTGTATAGACGCCGTCCCAGGCGATCTGCTCGGACTCAAAGCGCAAACCAGGCGCATTGCGCTGCGCCCATTCGTTCAGACCATTGGTGAACACGCCGATATAGGGGCCGGGTTCGCCCCAGACCCGCGCGACGCGTTCACGCGTCTGGGCGTAGGCGGGTGCCGCGAACGCAGCGGCGGTAAGCCCGGTGGCAAGGGCGGCACGACGGCTTAGACTCATCGTCATCGTCTTGGATTCCTTCCCTTCGCCGGCCTGTCCGCTCGTTGGTTGGACGGCGTCGGTCGGCATTGATTGGAAGCGTATGGGTCTGCGCTAGGTCTGGTCAACTTGCGACGTATGGTCGAGTGCACCGCTCGTGGTGGCGTGTCTGCCGACAACGCCAGAATGCGACTGCACGATCTCGCAACCCGCTTTCGGCGACGGCGTTGGCAGGCCGGCCTTTGCAGCTACGGCCTCGATTGTCGACATAGGTGGCGCTATCGTAGTGCAGCGCACTCCACCGCAATGCTGCCGGCGCTCACGACGGCGCCCCATTGGTTGCCGCGCCTGGGACGTCGGGCGTGATGCGCAAGCACTACCTAAAGGCGCTGTCCGCAAAACTGGTGGAGGCGCTCACCAAGGATCTACCAGGCGTGCATCGTTCGACATCGAGAATGGGATCGCGAACGCGTGCTTGACGTTGTGCTGCCAGTTACACCGGCAGTCGATTCCAGAGGCCTTGCGCAGCTATCGCACGTGAGTACGCGGCTCGCGATGACAGAGATCATCAGTGTCGCTCCCGCTGCCAGGCCCGGCAATTTCCTGGTCGCTCCACCGCAAACTCCGACTGGCCGGACTATAGCAGCAAGGACGTACCCTACATGGCCGCGGGCACGGCCTCGGGCAGACCGCAGACCCGAAGGGCTTGCCCTCGATCTTTCTGTCGAAACCGACGCTGTTGATGGGTGCGAAGACACAGAATGCAACGAGATGATCGCGACCTTCGCTTGGCATCGCGCCGCTGTGGAGCGAATGGTCTGCGGCGCGGTGTGCACAGCGCTGCCCCGCTGAGGCTCCACCGCGGGGCTCGGGCTGGAAGCACCCGGAGCATCGGTCGCGGAACCGAAGCCCAACGATGACGAAGCCTTCCGAAACCCAACGCGTGATCCTCAGCAGGGCGGCACAGCATGGCGCGCTGCTCGCCGCACCACCCAAGCATCTGCCGGCAGCAGCCCGCCAGAGCGTCCTGCGCAGCCTGCTGGCGAATGGCCTGCTGGAGGAGGTCCATAGTCATCGGCCCCACAGAACGCGAACTTTTCCCGGAGGGGGTCAGCCGGCGGCGCCTGGAAGGTGATGCACCTCGACCGGCGAGCGCAGGCTGTAGGCCGCCCAATCCTCCATCAGCCGAACCCGCTTCGTGCACATGTCGCCGCGCCGATAGGCTGCTTCCACCTTATTCCCCACAGTATGGGCGAGCGCCATCGCGACAGCTTCGTGCGGGTGACCCGTCGCCTAACTGGCCCAGTCCCGAAACGTGCTGCGAAAGCCATGCACCGTCACCGCCTCGCCGCCCGCATCGCGCCAACGCGGGGCCTCGCCGTCCTTCAGGCCATCCGTCGCCATCCTCCGCACAAGCTGCGAGAGGGTCATGTCGGACAAGGGACGGCCCTGGCGCCGGCCGGGAAAGACCAGTGCGGTCGGGTCGGGCTTGCTGCCATCATCGGGCAACTGGTCCAACAACGCAGCCAGGGCGGCTTCCGACAGGGGAACGCGGTGCTCTCGGCGCGTCTTCATCCGAGCGGCGGGGACGGTCCACACGCGGGACGAAATGTCCACCTCGCGCCAGATCATCCCTCGCCCCTCCCCTGAGCGGGCGGCCGTCAGGATACAGAAGCGCAACGCCCGCGCGCCGTTCCCTGGCTTCCGGTTGAGCGCCCGCATGAAGGCCGGCATTTCCTTCAGCTACAGCGCGGGGCGATGCTCTACCGGGGCGATCATGCTGCGGCGGGGAAGCAGATGGTCCAGATGGCCACGCCATCGGGTGGGGTTCTCTCCCTGGCGCCAGCCCTGCACCCGCGCATAGTCCAGAATGGCTTCGATCCGCCCACGCAGCCGGCTGGCCGTCTCGGGCTTGGTGGCCCAGATCGGTTGCAGCGTAGCCAGCACGTTGGCCGTCTCGATCACCGCCACCGGCATGGCGCCGATGTGGGGAAAGGCGTGGGTAGTCAGGGTCGCGGTCCACTGTGCCGCGTGCTTGCCGCTGCGCCAGCCGCCTTCATGGGCAGCGACATAGAGCCCGGCCACCCGCTCAAAGGTCCGGGCACCGGCCTCATCCCCGGCCGCCGTGCGGGCCGTTTCGGTGGCTGCGGCGTCGACCTGCGCCTTCCGTTGGTCGAGGGGGTCAATGCCGTCGCCGATCAGCCGGTGCGCCTGCGCGGCCCGTTCCCGCGCGTCCGCAAGGGTGACCGCGCCGAGCCCCGCGCCGAACCGAGGCCCATGTCCCGCCGCCGGCCGGCGATACTGTAGCGGAGCATCCACGTCGCGGACCCGCTGCGCTGCACCACCAGCATCAGCCCCGACCCGTCCACACGGGTGCCGGGTCCGGCCTGCCGCACCACTAACGCCGTCAATGCCTGCTTGCTCGCCATGTCTGCCCCACAGCCTCGGCCCGAGTCGGGAATTTTCCCCACAAATGCCGGTGAGAGAGACACCCACCCCACGATCCCCACCGATTTCCCCACAACATAGGGCCGGTTGGAGCGGGATGCCATCGGACAGAGACGGGCAGCGGGAGACACAAGAATGGCGGATTTCCGACAGCCTTTAGCGAGTCACTGGATGTGGGTGGATGATTGCGAAAGTCGATGAATGGTTATCTGGCGGAGGGAGTGCGCCCAGGTTCGAACCGTCGCCGACCTGTTGCCTGGAAGACTGCCGGCAGGTGCCACGGTTGGGGCCTCAGTGAAGCTCTGGCTCTATTGGGTTAGTGAAATGCTGGCGTCCGTCCGCCCGAGCAAAAGCACGCCTCCTCTATGTGGACTTCCGCGTCATGAATGAAGATATATCTTGCTTTTTGGCTCCAGAAAGCCATATGAAAAACGATAACTTCCCTGGCGGCCGAACTTGGCCGGGCTTGGGCAAGAGATGGAACCGTAATTTAGCATGGCTTTGCGGACCGCCGACATCCTCTATAAGGACCGGCTAGCAGGCGCCCTCACAGAGACGGCCGGCCGTGGGACCCGCTTTACCTACGCCCCGGGCTGGACCGAGGACATCGCCTGTTGCTTCCCGGCGGTTCGGCGGGAACATGAATGGGCACGGGGGCTCCACCCGTTCTTCGAGCATCTCGCACCAGAAGGTTGGCTGCGTGAGCAACAGGCTAGGGTCGCTCATGTCATCGAGGAAGACGACCTCGGTCTTCTCCTGCGATATGGCGCAGACTGCATTGGCGCTGTGAGCCTGCGCCTCCCTGACGAGATAGCCCCAGCTCCTGAGATCACTGAGGCGACGGCGAGCCCCGGCAGGACGGTCTCCGGTATCCAGAAGAAGCTGCTCGTGGTGAAGGACGGGAACGGTTTCCGACCGGCAGCCTCGCAAGGGCTTGCGCCCTACATTGCCAAGTTCAACTCGGAGCGGATCAACACCCTGGTGCGCAACGAGGCTCTGAGCCTCCGCTGGACGGCCGCAGTGCTCGGCGCGAACGAGGTCACGAAGTTCGAACTGGCCCATGTGTCGGTGGTCGAAGAGACAGCTCTTATCGTCAGCCGATTCGACCGGGGGGCACGCGGCGAAAAGCTAAGGCTTGAGGACTGCGCGCAGATCCTTTGCAAACCGCGCGGGCAGGATTACGCGGGCAAGTACGATGCAGCGTATGAGGATATTGCGTCGATCATCAAACGGTACTCGGCGCGCCCGCCAATCGACCTGTTGCGCTTCTACCGCCGCCTGCTTGTCTTCGCGCTCGTCGGGAACTGCGATGCGCACCTGAAGAACTTCTCGCTGCTCGAAACACCCGCAGGACTACGCCTGTCGCCTGCCTATGACGTGTTGAATACCGCGATCTACGATGGCTTCGATCAGACGCTGGCGCTCACTATCGGCGGGCGCAAAGTAAATCTGGATGCGGCCGACGGTCCCCTGCTTCGCCGCTTTGGGCTGGAGATCGGCTTGCCGACGCGGGCGGTCGACCAGACCTTCTCGGATCTCAAGCGGCAGGTGCGCAAGGCCGCGCCGATCATCACTCCGCCCGCGGCGGAAGGCCCGGACGGCTTCGTAACCCGTTTCGCAGAGATCGTGACAAACGCATGTCTGAGAATCCTTGGGGAATAGCGCCGTTGAACTGGCGAGCGCTGGTCGACGAGGCCTTGCGGCGACGAAAGGCCGAGAAGCTTACTCAGCGGGAGCACGCCGCGCTGGCG
Source organism: Neoroseomonas lacus (assembly GCF_014644535.1). Taxonomy (GTDB): domain Bacteria; phylum Pseudomonadota; class Alphaproteobacteria; order Acetobacterales; family Acetobacteraceae; genus Neoroseomonas; species Neoroseomonas lacus. The sequence goes on along the minus strand of NZ_BMKW01000012.1, from coordinate 129,631 downwards.
AGCGTCAGCGTTCCGACTATGGCAACCTTCGAGCGCGGAGAAACGACGCTCACCTTGTCCAAGGCGTTCGACATCTTGCGCGTCGTCGGTCTGGTAGACGAGCAAACCGAGCAGGGAGCGCAGGAAGCATTTGTGCGCGAAGCATTCGAGCGTTGGCGCAGGCTGACGGAAGGGCTGCCGAAAGACTCGCCCGGGCGGTTCCCGCATGGCTGGTATCGCTTCGATTACTGCGTCGAAGGCGATTTGAAAACACTCAGCCTTACAGCCTTCGAGGAAATCCTCGACAAGGCGGTGACGAGGCATACGGGGTGGCCAGTGTTCTGGGTTCCACAGAGGCCCGAGATCGCGCCGCGCGAAGTGGACGGCACGATTGAGTGCTGGCTTGCCCCTGAAGGGCATGAGGGCATTGAACGTGGCTTCAGTGATGCAGCCCACAGCGATTTCTGGCGCGCGGCGCCGAGCGGCCGGCTCTTCCTTATCCGTGGATACCAAGAAGACAGCCAGGAGACGTTCTCGCCAGGCACAATCATGGATACGACGCTGCCCATATGGCGCATGGGCGAGGCACTGCTGCATGCCGAGAAATTCGGCGCGCTCATGCGAGGGAATGACCGCGCACCGCTGACGATCCGCTTCAGAGCGTTATACTCCGGGCTAGGCGGCCGCGTACTGCGCTCTTGGGCAAACCCCTTGGCCGATCTCCTGATCGAGGGGCATGCCGCTCGGAGCGATGAGGCAATGCTTGAGACTGCCATCCCTGCCCAGGGCGTCACTGCTCGTCTGGCTGAGCACCTCTTTCCACTGGTCTCCTCGCTCTACGAACGCTTCGGCGTTGTTGGTCTTTCTGAGAGCCGAGTAAAGGCGGAAGTCGATCGGCTGCTCAACAGTCGTTCTCGCTGAGGCCTACTGCCGAACGGCCGGCCATCACTCGGTACTCTCTGGGCCGACATTAGAGCCCGCCTCATCCAGCGCCGACAAGGCCTGCCGGAGATAGTCCCTGACTGCGTCCAGATCCGGCGAAGGCTCAAAGCGATCACGTTGCGCGAGGCGCAGCACAGCGAGGAAGACGGCATCGGACCCGGCCATCAGGGCGATGAGGTGTTCACCGCGCGGGCCACGCTTTCCGCCGAACCATCCCTTCACAGCGCGTTCGCTGGCGCCCGTCCAGCGCATGATGGTCTTCGCTGAGACGCCGTCCGAGGTCATTTCGCATCGCAGCGCGTCGGCTCCCACAACCTCACGGGCTTCGCGCTGCGCGGCATGAATGGCGAGGCTTCGGTGCTGCTAGAGGGCCCTGCCACTGAGCCGGCCTTCGCTGACATCCGCACGCACATCGAGGCAGCTTACGACGACTCGACTCTCTACGACACAAATCTGAAGGAGGCCTACGCCCGCTGGTATGCTGATTGGCTGGACCGCCTGCGGGCCTTCATCGGCGACGACCAGCCTCGCCCAGCTGGCGGGCGAACGCTTCTGGTGGTAGCGCAGTGCGGGTCCGAGCGCGCGCCTGTGGTCGGCCAGGCACTGTACTTCGAAATTGACAAGCGCATCGAACGGGTGAGCGCCATTGATGCTGAGGTGCACTTGTTGCTCTTCGATCAACTCCCGGCCTCGCCGCGCGCGGCCCTCGCGGCCCGCGGGACAGCTAGGCACGCGTTGCGCGGCAAGGTGCAGGCGATCGATGCTCGGTCGGGTGCAGCCGAAATCAACACCGACTGGTTCGTGGACCGCGGATTCGTGCTCCACCGCGCTCCACGCCCGTTCCGCCCGGCACTTAGTGCTGGGAAGCAGCAGGTCACGGTCGAGATCGAGCGTCCCCTGATCGAGCAGTTCGAGTACGAGTTCGGCCCCCCTGACAAATGGGTCCCGGAACTCGGGCCAGAAGAGCTTAGCGATGACGAGGCGGGCGAGGCCTGGAGCCTGGTGCTGGGTTTGATCCCGGAGCACGAGTCAGAAGCCGTGGTGGCGTCGCGGCAGGACGGCGCAGTGCAGCATCAGAGCTGGTTGCCGTTGCTGGAGTATTCCCCGGACTCGGGATCCTACATCCTGCTGTCGCGCGGGCGCCGTCGGCGTGACGGGTAGGTGTGGCGTGGCGCCTGGGCCGTCGTGCTGTCCTCCTGACCGCGCGCTGGCAACCACGGCCTTGGTGGGTTGATGGGAGTGCCACGCGGGTGATGCTCATCGGAAGCGCTTGGATGTCCCAGCGCGAATGCGAACTCGGCCGCCGGCAACGGGCCTCACGTCGCTGTTTTTCAAGCGCCTTTTCCCGCGTACGAAATCAGCCCGGTCAACAGGTGCGGAGAGAATCGGGCCTCCGGAGACGTGACCGGGGCCGCTCGCGGGCGCAGCCTGTCAACAGGTCGGGCGCCGAACCCGCAGGATAACTGCGCCCCACGGCGCGAGGGCCTCGGGCGGAGACCATATCTAGTAGGGGAAATGGCGGACAGGGTGGGATTCGAACCCACGATACGCTTTTGACGTATACGCACTTTCCAGGCGCGCGCCTTCGACCGCTCGGCCACCTGTCCGGAGGGCGCGGACCATAGTCAGGGAGCGGCCCTAGGGCAACCCATTGGCCGCGCCCTTTTCACATCAATCGGCAAACTGTCCCGCCGCTTGGATCAGCGGCCGCCACTTCGCGATATCAGCCTGCCAGAATGCCCGATGAACCTCCGGCGTCGCCCGCGCAATCGGCACAGGTGCAGTGCCCAGATCGGCGAATCGGCTCGCCACCGCCGGGTCCTGCAGCGCCTTCACCAGCGCCTGGTTCAGCCGCGCCACGATCGCCGCCGGCGTACCACGCGGCGCATAGAGACCGTGCCACACGCTTACCTCGAAGCCCGGCAGACCGCCCTGGGCCGAGGTCGGCAGGTCGGGCAACGCCGCAATGCGCTCAGGCGTCGTCACGGCAAAGGCACGCACCGTGCCGGCGCGGATCTGCTCGGTCGTGTTGGTGGTCTGGTCGCACATCAGGTCGACCGTGCCGGACACAAGGTCATTCATCGCCGGGCCAGTACCGCGGTACGGCACCGTCGTCATCCGCGTGTCGACAGCCTTCATCAGCAGCAACCCGCACAGATGGCTTGCCGCGCCGATGCCGGCATTGGCGTAGTTCAGCCCCTCACCCCGCTGGCGGATCAGCGCAACGAGTTCAGACAGGTTGGTCGCCTCGATGTTGCGCCGGGCGATCAGCGTCATCGGCACCTCGGTCACCATGCCGATCGGCTCGAAGCCGTTCACCGGGTCATAAGCCAACCGACGGTACAGTGTCGGGATCGTCGCCATGCCGATGTGGTGCAGCAGGATGGTATACCCATCCGGACGCGCGCTCGCGACGCGCTGCGCACCGATCGTGCCGCCAGCGCCCCCACTGTTCTCGACCACCACCGGCTGCCCGAGATCCGCGCCCATCGCCTGGGCGATCAGGCGTCCGACCGTGTCAGTCGGTCCGCCGGCCGCGAACGGGATCACCATCGAGATCGGTCGGTTGGGGAAATTCGCCTGCGCTAAAGCCGGCGTGGCGAGGCCCGCGGCAACCGCAGTGATCGCGACGGAAAGCGCGCGGCGGGAAATACTTGTCATGGGCGTCCTCCTGAAGCTGCGGAGGCGACGGGCCCGCAGCGGCCGCCCAAGGCAATTGGGCGAACGCCAATGCAAGTCAAGGGCAGTTCCGGGTCATGAAGCCGAAGGCTGCGCCCGGCCAGCCTCCGCCCGCTACAGTGTTGTCACGCATCCATCTTCAGAGCGGCAATGAAGGCGCTTTGCGGAATCTCGACCTTGCCGAATTGCCGCATGCGCTTCTTGCCTTCCTTCTGCTTGTCCAGAAGCTTGCGCTTGCGGCTGATGTCGCCGCCATAGCACTTCGCCGTCACGTCCTTGGACATTGCGGAAATGGTCTCGCGCGCGATCACGCGCCCGCCGATCGCCGCCTGGATCGGGATCTTGAACAGCTGGCGCGGGATCAGCTCCTTCAGCTTCTCGCAAATCTGCCGGCCACGACGGTCCGCCTGGGTGCGGTGCGCCATGAAGGACAGCGCATCCACCGGCTCGGCATTCACCAGGATCGAGATCTTCACCAGGTCGCCGGCCTCGTAGCCCTCCATCGCATAGTCGAAGCTCGCATAGCCGCGGCTGATGGATTTCAGGCGGTCATAAAAGTCGAACACCACCTCGTTCAGCGGCAGCATGTAGACCGCCATCGCACGGCTGCCGACATAGGTCAGTTCCACCTGCCGCCCGCGGCGCTCGTTGCACAGCGTCAGCACCGGGCCGAGGTATTCGTCCGGCACCATGATCGTCGCCTTGATCCACGGCTCCTGGATCTCGGCAATGACGCTCGGGTCCGGCATGTCGGCCGGGTTGTGCAGATCGAACTCCTCGCCATTCGTCCGCTTCAGCTTGTAGACGACGGAGGGCGCGGTCGCGATCAGGTCAAGGTCGAATTCGCGCGACAGCCGCTCCTGCACGATCTCCAGATGCAGCAGCCCAAGGAAGCCGCAGCGATAGCCGAGGCCAAGCGCCGCCGAGGTCTCCATCTCATAATGGAAGCTGCTGTCGTTCAGCCGCAGCTTGGCCACGCTCTCGCGCAGCTTCTCGAAATCATCGGCATCGACGGGATACAGCCCGCACCACACCACCGGGATGGACGGCTTGAAGCCCGGCAGTGCCTCGGTCGCCGGGTTGCGGTCATCGGTGATGGTGTCGCCCACATTGGTGTCGGCCACGGTCTTGATGGCGGCCGTGACGAAGCCCATCTCGCCCGGCCCGAGGCTCTCGCAGGCGACCATCTTCGGCGTGAAGACACCAACCTGCTCCACCGTATGAACGGCGCCGTTCGACATCATCCGGATGCGCTGGCCCTTGCGCAGATGCCCATCGCGCACCCGCACCAGCACCACCACGCCCAGATAGGCGTCGTACCAACTGTCGACCAGCAGCGCGGTCAGCGTCTTGGACGGATCGCCCTTGGGCGGCGGCAGCCGGGTGACGATCGCCTCCAGCACGCCCTCGATGTTCAGCCCGGTCTTGGCGCTGATCATCACCGCGTCGGAGGCATCAAGGCCAATGACATCCTCGATCTGCTGCTTCACGCGGTCGGGTTCGGCCGCCGGCAGGTCGATCTTGTTGAGCACCGGCACAATCTCATGCCCGGCATCCAGTGCCTGGTACACATTGGCCAGCGTCTGCGCCTCGACCCCCTGGGAGGCATCGACCACCAGCAGCGACCCCTCGCAGGCGGCGAGCGACCGGCTGACCTCATAGGCGAAGTCGACATGGCCCGGCGTGTCCATCAGGTTCAGGACGTAGGTCTTGCCGTCCTTCGCCGGGTAGCTGATGCGGACGGTCTGCGCCTTGATGGTGATGCCGCGCTCGCGCTCGATATCCATGCTGTCGAGCAGCTGTTCCTTCATGTCGCGCGCGGCCACCGTCCCGGTCGTCTGGATCAGGCGATCGGCGAGCGTGGACTTCCCATGGTCGATATGCGCGACGATGGAGAAGTTGCGGATCAGTTCAAGCGGCGTGTCGGTCATGGGAATCCGGCGTCGGGACGGGCGCAAGGGCGCACCCGCCTGTCATAAGGGGGGACATAGGGCAGTCGGCCCCCAAGTCAAAGCGACTTGGCGTGCGGGCGGACGGCCTTGCTGCCGCGGCATCGACGGCGCGGCCAGCCTGGTCCAGTCTTCGCGGCGGCCTGGGCCGGCGCAGGGACCGGATACCAGGATCAGAGCGCGGAGTCCCCCGGCATGTTCCAATGGCCCAACAACGCCCTCGCCGACGCAGCGCCGGCCAAGCACCGCCCCACCCCGGTGAGCGCCGCATGACCCGCCTGACGCGCGAAGCGCTGCGCGGGCGGGCGCAGACCGTGCTTGGCATCATCGACCCCGCCGAACTCGGCCCGACGCTGATGCATGAGCATCTGATCTGGGACATCCGCACCCCCACCATGCGCGCCGACCCCGACCAGGGGCCGGAGATCACGCTCTGCAACTGCTTCGCCATCAATTACGGCCGCAAGCGCAAGGTCCCGGGCAACCTGCGCTTCCGCTGCGAACCGACCGCGCTTGCCGAACTGGCCCTGATGCGGCAGGCCGGTGGGCGAACCATGGTGGAACTCACCTGCGGCGGGCTCGACCCCGACCCCGGCGCGCTGGCCAGGCTGGCGGCCGAATCCAACCTCAACATCGTCATGGGCTGCGGCCACTACGTCCATGAGTACCAGGACCCGGCCAACGCCACCCGCGGGCCGGATGATTTCGCCCGCGAGATCATCGACCAGGTGCAGCTCGGCGCCTGGGGCACGGATGTGCGCGCCGGCATCATTGGCGAAATCGGCTGCCAGGCCCCCTGGACCGCGCAGGAACAGCGCGTCATGCGCGGCGCCCTGCTGGCCATGGCCGAGACCGGCGCCGCGGTGAACGTCCATCCCGGCCGGCACCAGGACCAGCCGCAGGAGATCGCCGATTTCGTGACCGCGGCCGGGGCCGACCCGTCGCGCATCATCATCAGCCACATCGACCGCACGATCTTCGATGAGGCCCGCATCCTCCGCCTGGCCGACAGCGGCGTGGTCATCGAATTCGACCTGTTCGGCCAGGAACAGAGCTACTACGCACTCGGCGCCATCGACATGCCGAACGACGCCATCCGGCTGCGGCTAATCCGCGCCCTGATCGAGCGGGGGCACCTCGATCGCGTCGTGATCAGCCACGACATCTGTTACCGCACGCGGCTGTCGCGCTGGGGTGGCCATGGCTACGGCCACATCTTCGACAATGTGGTGCCGCTGATGCGCGAGCGAGGCTTCACCGAGGCGGAGGTCGAGGCGATCGTGATCGGCAATCCGCGCCGGCTGCTGACCTTCGTGTGACCGTCAGCGGCAGACCGGGCGCTGGGATCGTGGATACAGGCCAATCATCTTCCCCGACTTCCGGTAGACATCCGCGCCGGACACCAAGACGATAGCGGTTCGACGCAAGGGGATGTTCATGGCGGACCGACATCGGCAGGCTGGCGGCAGCCTGGCGCCGACCTGTCACGGGCGGACATCGTCGCGGGTGAAGGGTCTCGGCGCGCTGCTGGCGCTGCTCGCCCTGCTGGGCTGCGTCAACCCCGACCGCGGCATCAATCCACCTCTGCCCCGCGGCGCCCGCAATGACGGGTATGGGCTGGCGGAGATCAATGCGAGTTCCGGCCGGGCGGACCTGCTTGTGCTGGTGGCTTTCTCCGGTGGCGGCAAGCGTTCGGCGGCCTTCGCGCATGGCGCATTGCGCGCGATGCGGGATGTGCCGGTCAGCCTCGGCGGCCCGCCCTCCAACCTGTTGGAGGAGGTCGACCAACTGGCCGGCGTCTCGGGTGGCAGCTTCACCGCGGCGCATTACGCGCTGTATGGCAAACAGTCTTTCGAGACCTTCCCCGAGGCATTCCTCTACCGCAACTTCTTCGACTATGTCTGGGGCACCTACTTCCTGCCCTGGCAATGGGGCTGGCTGATCGACCCCTATGTCGGCACCAACGACCGCATGACCGGGGTCTATGACCGGCTGATGTTCCACGGCGCCACCTTCCGGGACCTGATCGCCCGCGGCCGACCGCGCTTGTCGATCAACGCGACGGACCTCGCGACCGGCTTCGCCTTTCCTTTCCTGCCCCATACGTTCGACGTGATCTGCTCCGACCTCGCCCGCTTCTCGGTGGCACGGGCGGTCGCGGCGTCCAATGGCTTCCCGCTGCTGTTCACGCCCATCACCCTGACCAACCATCGCGGGCCAAACTGCGATGCGCCGCTGCCGGTGAACCTCTCGATGATGCCCATGCTGGCGGAATTCAACCGGCGGCGGCTGCTCGAGATCGTCGCCCGCGCGGCGGACCCAGAACGCACGCCTTGGGTCCACCTTCTCGACGGCGGCATCTCCGACAATCTCGCTTTGCGGGCGACGCTGAACTTCGCCGCGCTCGGCGGCACGGACACGCCCGAATTCACCGCTCGCACGATGCCATTGCGGCGGTTCCTGATGATCAGTGTGGACGGTCAATCCGCCACCGATCCGGCGCTGTCGCGGCAACGCATGGTGAACGGGGTGATCCAGGTCTTCGACGCCGTCTCCGGCGCGCAGATCGACAACTACAACCTCGAAACACTCACCGTCGCCGCCTTCGAGGTGGACCGCCTGGTGAGCCGCCAACGCGAACGGCGCTGTCAGCAGGGTGCGGTCATCGAAGGCCATGCCTGTGACGACGTGCAGGGCCTACTGGCGCATGTGTCGCTGGCGGACGTACCGGACGCCCACACGAGAGAGAGGCTGCGGTCGATCCCGACCAGCCTCGGCCTGTCGCGGGAGGAGGTGGACCTGCTCGTCGCGGCGGGGGAGACGGTGATCCGCGGCAATGGCCCGATCGCCGCCTTCCTGGCGCCTGCGGCCCCGCGCGCCCAACCCGCACGACGCTGATCTCCGGCATCTCCCGCCAGGGTGAGCGGGCGGCGGCCGGCACGGCCGGACCTATCCCGGCGAGGGCGAGTGAGGCAGCAGCGGCGCCAACCGCCACATGGCGACCGCACCCAGCAGCGGCCCGATGCCGAGCAGCGCGAAAGCCCCGCCCACCCCCAGCGCCGCCATGGCATGGGGCAGCACGCCGATCACCACTGCCGTCAGCAGGAAGCCCAGCGAGGTCTGCACCGTCAGCATGGTCCCGACATAGTCGGGCGGCGAGAGACTGACGACGCAGGCCGAGAACTGCGCCGAATCCGCCACCACCGAGAAGCCCCACAGGAAGGCGAGCCCCAGCCCCAGCGCCGGCCAGGCCGAGGCCGGCCCGATCAGCAGCGCGCAGGCGCCGGAGACCACCATGCAGGCGGCCGCGACCTTCGCGCGGTTCCACCGGTCCGCCGCCCAACCCGCCAGCACGCAGCCGGCCGCCCCGGCCGCCACCACGCCGAACACCCAGGCGCCAACCTGCGGCCGCCCCAGCACCCCGGCCAGGAACACCCCGATCCAGGCCCACATGGCATAGAGCTCCCACATGTGGCCGAGATAACCGAGATTGGCGAGGCGCAGCCCGCGGTTCCGCCACGCCTCCAGCGCCTGTCCCGGGTGAAAAGGCGGCCGTGCACCGAGCAGCGGCCCTGGCCGGAACGGCAGGATCAGCAACGCGCCCAGCACCGCCAGCCCCCCTGCCCCGGCATAGGCGCCGCGCCAGTCCAGCGAATCCACGATCGCCGGCAGCAGGTGCGGCAGCGCCGAGCCCAGGGTCAGCGCCCCCACCACCAACCCAATCAGCAAGCCGAGATCGCCCTTCGCCCAGGAGGCAGCCAGCTTCATCCCAACGGGATAGACGCCCGCCATCGCCGCCCCGGCGACCACCCGCAACGCCAGCGCGGCCGTCCCCGCCGGCGCCACCTGCGTCTGCGCCAGCGTCGCCGCAGCGGCCAGCAGCGCGCAGGAGAGGAACAGCCGGCGCGGCTCGATGCGGTCGGCCAGCGACAGCAGCGCGCTGACCAGCGTCCCCACCACGAAGCCTAGTTGCACGCAGGCGGTCAGCCAGGCCGCATGCCCGGGTGTGATGATCCCCTGCGCGATCAGCCCCGGCACCGCGACCGTTCCCGCGAACCACACCGACAGCACCAGCACGATCGCCACCGCCAGCAACGCCATATGCAGGCGCTTGGCGGCGGCGAGGGCGGTCATGCCCGCAATACCGCCCCGGTCGCCTTGGCGACGGCGGCGACGACGCGATCGGCCACGGCCTCGATCTGCACGTCCGTCAGCGTAGCCTCGCGCGGCTGGATGGTGACCTGGATGGCCAGGCTGACCTGGCCGTCCGGCACGCCCTTGCCCTGGTAGCGGTCGAACAGCGAGACATCGCTGATCAGCGCCTTGTCCGCGCCGCGCGCGGCACGCAGCAGCGCCTCGGCGGCAACGGTGTCATCCACCAGGAAGGCGAAGTCGCGGCGCAGCGGCTGGAATGCCGGCAGGTCCGGCGCGCCCTTCTTGCGGCGCTTGGGTTCCGGCACGGCGTCGAGAAGCACCTCGAACGCCACCGCTGGCCCCGGCAGGTCGAGTGCCGCCAGCACCGTCGGATGCACTTCGCCGAAGGTGGCGAGCACCACCTTCGGCCCCTGCCGCACCACGCCCGAACGGCCGGGGTGGTAGAAGCCCGGCGCATCCGCCGTCACCTGCAACGCCGCCATCGGCACGCCGAGCGCAGCGAGCACCGCGATGGCGTCGCCCTTCGCATCCATCGCATCGACGCCGCGCGCGGGGGTGTTCCACATGCGCGGCGTGGACCCGTGCCGCACGCCGGCGGCAACGGCCGCCTGGCCTTCCGGCGTCACGTCGCGGTAGGCGGCGCCGAGTTCGCACAAAGCCACATCGCCGAAGCCGCGCGCCGCATTGCGCGAGGCTGCCAGCAGCAGCGAGGCGACCGGCGTCGGGCGCATCTGGTCGAGATCGGCGGCGATCGGGTTGACCAGGCGCAGCGCATCGGGCGTGGCACCGAACATCGCCGCGGTCTTCGCTTCCATGAAAGCGAAGGTTACGCCCTCGAGCATGCCGCGCGCCGCGAGCACACGCCTCGTCAACGCCGCGCGCGACTGCTTCGCGGTGAAGGCCGGCGGCGGAATGACGGCCAGCGCCGGCAGCGACACCGCCGGCACCGCATCCAGTCCGCCCAGGCGCAGCACTTCCTCGACCAGGTCCGCCTCGGGCTCGATGGCGGCGCAGCCCTCGGCGGCCTTGGCCGCCCGGGCGCGGTCCAGCCCCTCATACTGCGTCAGCGCACCACCACCCGCGTGATACGCGGACAGATCCGACGCCACGTCATTGCGCCAGGACGGGACGGCGACCGTGACGCTCGCCGCATCGCGCGCTTGCACCGCGAAGCCAAGGCGTTCCAGCCGCCCCATCGCCTCATCCGTCGGCAGGTCGAGCCCGCCATAGGTCGCGACGCGTTCAAACCGCAGCGTGGCGCTGCGCTTCCAGGCGGGTTCGGCGCCGGCTTCGCTGATCTCGCTGGCCTCGCCGCCGCACAGTTCGATGATCAGCCGCGTCGCCGCTTCCAGCCCGTCGCGCAGGAAGGCCGGATCGACGCCACGTTCGAAGCGCGACCGCGCATCGGTGCGCACATCATGCCGCCGACCCGACAGCGCGATGCGCACCGGGTCGAACAGCGCGCATTCGATGAAGCATTCGGTCGTCGCCTCGTCACAACCCGATGGCATGCCGCCGATGACGCCGCCGAGCGCCTCCGCCCCGGCCTCATCCGCGATCACACCATCCTCGGCGGTCAGCACGTAATCCTTGCCGTTCAGCGCGACGAGCGTCTCGCCCTCGCGCGCCATGCGCATGGTGAGGTTCGTGCCCTTCACCTTCGCCACGTCGAAGACATGCAGCGGGCGGCCGAGGTCGAAGGTGAAGAGGTTGGTGATGTCCACCAGCGCGCTGATCGGCCGCAAGCCGATCGCCGTCAGCCGGTCCTGCAGCCATTGCGGGGACGGCCCGTTCTTCACGCCACGCACAGCGCGCCCCAGTACATGGAGACAGGCGCGCGGGTCCTCGATCTTCCAGTTCAGCGGCGCCTCGTACGTCGCCGGCACCGGCGGTGCGGACCACGGCTTCAGCGTGCCGAGCCCCGCCGCCGCCAGGTCCCGCGCGATGCCGCGCACCGAGAGCGCATCGCCACGGTTCGGCGTGACGCTGATCTCGATGATCGGGTCGTCGAGGCCGGCCCACTTCACGTAGGATGCGCCGATCGGCGCATCCGCCGGCAGGTCCACGATGCCCGAATGGTCGTCGCCCAGGCCCATCTCGCGCGCCGAGAGCATCATCGCCTCGGACTTCACGCCGCGGATCTCGCCGACCTTGAGCGTGACGCCGGTGCCGGGGACGAACTCGCCCGGCAAAGCGGCGACGCCCACCAGCCCGGTGCGCGCATTGGGCGCGCCGCAGACGACGGAGCGTTCGACGCCATCACCGATATCGACGCGCAGCTGGCGCAGGCGGTCGGCGTTCGGGTGCTGGGTGGCCTCGATGACGCGGGCGATGCGGAAGGTGGCAAGCGCGGCACCGCGATCCTCGATGCCTTCGACTTCGAGGCCGATGGCGTTGAGGGTGCGGGCGATCTCATCGACGCCGGCCTCGGTGTCGAGATGGTCGCGCAGCCAGGACAGGGTGAACTTCATCGCGGCGGGCTCATTCGTGAGAGTTGAAGGTTGGAGGGGCCTTGCCCCTCCAAGCCACCCCACCAAAGGCCTAAGGGCCTTTGGAAACCAATACTTGGCGCCGGGCGCAGCATGCGGCGATCGTTCAATCGCGCATGGCCCGGCGCACCAGTCCAACAGACAAAAATAGAAGGGGGGTTCGGGGGAATACTTTCCCCCGACCCGTCAGACGCCTTCATGCAACGTCGCCGGCGCCAGCGGATCGGCCGCGTAATGACGCAGCCAGCGCACATCCGCCTCGTAGAACGGCCGCAGGTCCGGGATGCCGTGCTTGAGCATGGTGATGCGCTCGATCCCCATGCCGAAGGCGAAGCCCTGCCACTCGCGCGGGTCGATGCCGCAATTGGCCAGCACCTTCGGGTGCACCATGCCGGAGCCGAGGATTTCCAGCCAATCCCCGCCCTTGCCGAGTTCGCCGGTCTTCCGCGACCAGCCGATGTCGACTTCCATGCTCGGCTCTGTGAAGGGGAAGTAGGACGACCGGAAGCGCACCGGCAGGTCACTGATGCCGAAGAAGGCGCGCAGGAAGTCGATCAGGCAGCCCTTGAGGTGGCCGAGGGTGATGCCGCGGTCGATCACCAGGCCTTCGACCTGGTGGAACATCGGCGAATGCGTCGCGTCGTGGTCGGCGCGATAGGTGCGGCCGGGGACGATGACGCGGATCGGCGGCTCCTGCGCGATCATCGTGCGGATCTGCACGGGGCTCGTATGGGTGCGCAGCACGGGACGGCGGCCGTTCACCTCGGGCAGGTAGAAGGTGTCGTGATCCTGCCGCGCCGGATGGTGGTCGGGGATGTTGAGCGCGCCGAAATTGAACCAGTCGCCCTCGATGTCCGGCCCTTCGGCGACCTTGAAGCCCATCGCGCCGAATAAGGCGGTCAGTTCCTCCATGGTGCGGGCGATGGGATGGATGCCGCCCTCGGCGGCTGTGCCGGGGGCGAAGGGGCGCGGCGGCAGGGTGATGTCGAGCCGCTCGGCAGCGAGGCGGGCATCCAGCGCTGCGGCGTCGAGCACCACGCGGCGCGCCTCGATGGCGGCCTCGATGCTGCCCTTCAGGCGGTTGAGTGCGGCGCCGCGCTCCTTGCGCTGCTCGGCGGGCACGGCGCCGAGCCCCTTGAGCAGCCCGGACAGGCTGCCGGACTTGCCCATGACGCCGACGCGCACGGCGTCGAGCGCTCGCAGGTCAATGGCGGCGGCCAGGGCGGCTTCGGTCTCGGCCTGCAGGGAAGCGAGGTCGTCAGTCATTGGCACCATGTCCAGAAAGCACGAAGGGCCGCATCCCGTCGCCGGGAAGCGGCCCTCTGCTAAACGCTGAAGTGGCCCGGGGGAACCCCCCGAGCCAAGGCAATCAGGCGAGCTTCGCCTTCGCCTGCTCGACCAGCGCCGCGAAGGCCGCCGGTTCGTCGAAGGCGAGCGCCGCCATCACCTTGCGGTCGATCTCGATCCCCGCGGCCTTGATGCCGGCCATGAAGCGGGAATAGGTCAGGTCATGCTCACGGACCGCGGCATTGATGCGCTGGATCCATAGACCGCGGAACTCGCGCTTCTTGTTGCGACGGTCGCGGTACGCATACTGCAGCGCCTTCTCGACCCGCTCGAGCGCGGGGCGATAGGCGGTGGAGGAACGGCCAACATAGCCCTCGGCGAGCTTGAGGACCTTCTTGTGACGGGCGTGCTTCGTTACGCCCCGCTTTACACGAGCCATTGCTGCGCCCCTTCCTTACCGGTCCAGCCCATAGGGCAGCCACTGCTTCACGGTATCGCCGTCCTGCTTCGCAAGGACGAACATGCCGCGGTTCTGGCGCTTCATGGTGGTGGTCTTGGCGGTCAGCATGTGGCGCTTGTTGCCGGCGCCGGCCTTGACCTTGCCGGTGGCGGTCAGTCGGAAGCGCTTCTTAACGCTCGACTTCGTCTTCATCTTGGACATTTGGCCCTCCTGTCGGGGTCGGCGCGCCCTGCTCCGCCGCACCATGCGACGGGGACGCGTGTTCCCGGCCGGGCATGTCCATCGGGCCACGACGCGGGAGGCGGGCGTATACGCCGAGCCCCCGGCCACCGCAACCCCTCCGTCACGGCAACGAGACCTTCATGGTTGTGGTGTTTCCTAGGGGCTTTCCGATGCCGTGACGGAAGGCCCACGCCCTTGGACATCGCCACCGCCTTGCCGCCAGCGGCCCTCGATGAGGCACTCGCCCCGCATTTCGCCTCGCTGCGCGCCTTCATGGACCGCCGCATCGCCGAATTGAGCGCGGAGGTCTCCGCCTCCGTCCAACTCATGGGCATGAGCGAGGAGGCGATCACCGCCCGGCTGAGCGAGGTCCACGCCCAGGTCGCCAGGCTGATCGCCATCCCGGCCTCCGGCGCCCGCAATTCAGGGCTGGAACTGGAAGCTGTGGTGCAAGCCACGGAATCGGCCGCCGACACCATCCTCGAAGCGGCCGAAGCCATCCAGACCTGGCTCGATGGTGGGGCGCAGGATACGGAATCGATCGCCGCCCTGACACAGCGGGTGAACGACATTTTTCAGGCCTGCTCGTTCCAGGACCTGACCGGGCAGCGCATCCGCCGCGCCATCAAGCAGCTCCAGCATGTCGAAACGATGCTGGAAGGTCTGATGCCGGGCGGCGCCAGCCCCGCCGAGGGCGAAGCACCCGTCGCCAAGCTCGAAATCCTGGGCCACGAGCAGACGGTGGACGAGGCGGCCGCCGCCGGCCCCGACCTCGCCCAGGCGGAGATCGACCGGCTGCTGAACGGCTGACCAGGCCGGCATGCCGCGCGGGGATGTTCCGTGGGGGTGGAGGCCCGGCGCACACGCGGTATCGAAGCACGCCCACCCGGACGACGGCGCCGTACGGGGCGGGCAGGCGGCGTCAGGAAGATGGGCAGCCTTGTTGCGAGGGCGGGTACCCGGCGGCGGCGGCACGGCCTATATCGGGGCCATCATGGTTCCCTTCCGCAAGATGCACGGCCTCGGCAACGACTTCGTCGTGGTGGATGCGCGCGCCGCCGCGCTGCCGGTCACCCCGGCCCGCGCCGCCGCCATCGCCGACCGGCATTTCGGCATCGGCTGCGACCAGTTCATCGTGCTGGAGCCGCCGCCGCCCGGCGCGGATGTCTTCATGCGCATCCGCAACCCGGATGGCTCGGAGGCCGAGGCCTGCGGCAATGCGACGCGCTGCATCGCCTCGCTGGTCGCCGATGAGCGCGGCGCCGACCGCGTGGTGGTACGCACCATCGCCGGTGCATTGCCGGTCGAACGTCTGCCCGGCGGGCTGTGGCGGGCGGATATGGGCCCGGCCCGGCTCGGCTGGCAGGAGGTCCCGCTGGCCCGGGCAGTGGACACGCTGCATGTACCGCTCGCCCTCGGCCCGGTCGCCGACCCGGCGGCCTGCTCCATGGGCAACCCGCATGCGACATTCTTCGTCGATGACCTCGACGCCATCCCGCTGAGCGAGATCGGCCCCAGGCTCGAACACGACCCGATCTTCCCGGAACGCGCCAATATCGGCTTCGCGCAGATCCTCGCCCCGGACCGCATGCGGCTCGTTATCTGGGAACGCGGCGCGGGGCTGACCTTGGCCTGCGGCTCGGGCGCCTGCGCCGGCATCGTGAACGCCGTCCGTCGTGGCCTGACCGGACGACGCGCCACCGTCACCATGCCGGGCGGCGACCTCATCATGGAATGGCGGGAATCGGACGGCCATGTGCTGATGACCGGCCCGGTCGCCACTGCCTTCTCCGGCACGCTCGACCTCGGCGCCTACGCGTCATGACCCCGACGCCCGACGACCAGGCAGCTCCCCTGGGCAGCGGCAGCGGGGATCGGACGGCCGAAGCCGTCAGCGTGCTGACCTTCGGCTGCCGCCTCAACACCTATGAATCCGAGGCGATGCGCGACCTGGCGTCCCGCGCCCTGGCGGGCGACGCAGCGAAGGCCGGCCATTCCGGCGCCATCGTGGTGAACACCTGCGCCGTCACCGCCGAGGCCGAACGCCAGGCCCGCCAGGCGATCCGCCGTGCCCATCGGGACAATCCCGGCGCGCGCATCATCGTCACCGGCTGCGCCGCGCAGATCGCCCCCGAGAAGTGGGCCGCCATCCCCGGCGTCGAGCGCGTCATCGGCAATGCCGACAAGCTGAAGCCCGAGACCTGGGCGGCCCTCGACGCCCCCCCTGCCCCGGTCAGCGACATCATGGCGGCGACCGAGACCGCCGCGCATCTCGTCACCGAATTCGCCGGCCGCGCCCGCGCCTTCGTGCAGGTGCAGCAGGGCTGCGACCATCGCTGCACCTTCTGCGTCATCCCCTTCGGGCGCGGGCCGTCGCGCTCGGTGCCGATCGGCGTGATCGTCGAACAGGTGCGCGCCCTGGTCGCCGCCGGCTATCGCGAGGTGGTGCTGACCGGCGTCGACATCACCTCCTACGGCCCCGACCTGCCGGGCCGGCCGAGCCTCGGGCAGATGGTCCGCCGCCTGCTCGCCCTGGTGCCGGACCTGCCGCGCCTGCGGCTCTCCTCGCTGGACCCGGTGGAGGTCGATGACGACCTCTGGCGCCTGATCGCCGAGGAACCGCGGCTGATGCCGCATCTGCATCTCTCGCTGCAGCATGGCGCCGACCTCATCCTCAAGCGCATGAAGCGGCGGCATCTGCGCGCCGATGCCATCGCCATGGCCGAGCGCGCCCGCCGTCTGCGCCCCGACATGGTGTTCGGCGCCGACCTGATCGCCGGCTTCCCCACCGAGACCGAGGCGCATTTCGCCGAGACCCTGTCCCTCGTCGAGGCCTGCAACCTCTCCTTCCTGCATGTGTTTCCCTATTCCGAACGTCCCGACACCCCCGCTGCGCGCATGCCGCAACTGCCGGTGCCGCTGCGTCGCGAACGCGCCGCTCGGCTGCGGGAGGCCGGGGCCCGGGCAGCCGTGCGGCTGTTCACCGCGCGCATCGGACAGGAGGAAGCCGTGCTCTTCGAACATGCCGACCGTGGCCACACGGAACATTTCGCTCCGCTGCGTCTGTCACGCGGCATCGCCCAGCCCGGCGAGATCCGCCGCCTGCGCGTCTCCGGCGCCACCGCCGACGCCCTGCTGGCGGAGGCCGCCTGATGGCGCTGCGCGACCTCTGGACGCGCCTGCGCGGCAGCGATCCGACCCAGCCCAGCGAGCCACCCGAACCGCCGGAGCGCGACAACCCGCCCCAGCCGGCCCCGCCACCCGAGGCACCGCCGCGCCCGCCAGAGCCTCCCGCCGCACCGCCGTCCCCGGTCGAGGACCCGGTCCCCGATGCCCCGGCGGAGACGCCCCCGCCCTTCCGCGAACCCCCGGTAGAAGCGCCGCCGGTCGAACTGCCGCCGCCATCGCCATTGCCGCCCGCCGAGGCGCCACCCCCGCAAGCCAGGGAACCGGCCGCGAAGGGCGGCTGGTTCTCCCGCCTCAAGGCCGGCCTGGCGCGCTCCACCGCGAAGCTCACCGACAGCGTCACCGGCATCTTCACCAAGCGGAAGCTGGATGAGGCGGCGCTGGAGGAACTTGAGGAAACCCTGATCGCCGCCGATCTTGGCGTCGCCGCCTCGCGCCGCATCGTCGAGGGCTTCCGCAAGACCCGCTTCGGCAAGGAAGTCACCGACGAGGAGGTGAAGGCGACGCTGGCCGACGAGATCGCTGCCATCCTCGGCCCCGTCGCCCGGCCGCTGGTGATCGAGCCCGCCCGTGCGCCGCATGTCGTGCTCGTGGTCGGCGTCAACGGCACCGGCAAGACGACGACGATCGCCAAGCTCGGCAAGCAGTATCGCGATGACGGGCTGAAGGCCGGCTTCGTCGCCGGCGACACCTTCCGTGCCGCCGCGGTCGAACAGCTCCAGGTCTGGGCCGAACGCACCGGCGCGCGCTTCTTCCCGCCTGCCAAGCCCGGCGCCGATGCGGCCGGCCTCGCCTTCGACGCGCTGACGACGGCGCGGGCCGAAGGGCTCGACGTGCTGCTCGTCGATACCGCCGGGCGGCTGCACAACAAGACCGCGCTGATGGAAGAACTGCGCAAGGTGATCCGCATCATCCGCCGCGTCGATGAGACGGCGCCGCATTCCGTGCTGCTGGTGCTCGACGCCACCACCGGCCAGAACGCGGTGCAGCAGGTGAAGGTGTTCGGCGATATGGTGGACGTCACCGGCCTCGCCGTCACCAAGCTTGACGGCTCGGCCAAGGGCGGCGTCGTCGTCGCGCTGGCACAGGAATTCGGCCTGCCGGTGCACGTCGTGGGCGTCGGCGAAAAGGCGGAGGATCTGCGCCCCTTCGCGGCACACGATTACGCGCGGGGCCTGCTGGGGCTGGACTGAGGCCACCGGCTGGCGGCATCGTCCGCCCCATGACGAACAAGCCCATCGCACGCACCCCGATCCCCGACATCAACGACCTGCCGGAAGACATCCGCAGCCGCGTCCTGACGGTGCAGGAGAAGTCGGGCTTCATCCCCAATGTCTTCCTGATGCTCGCGCATCGGCCGGCCGAGTTCCGCGCCTTCATGGCCTATCACGATACGCTGATGGACAAGGCCGAGGGTGTCACCAAGGCGGAACGCGAGATGATCGTCGTCGCCGTCTCATCGCTGAACCAGTGCCAGTATTGCGTCGTCGCGCATGGCGCCATTCTGCGCATCCGCGCGAAGAACACGCTGATCGCCGACCAGATCGCCGCCAATTGGCGCAAGGCCGACATCACGGACAAGCAGAAGGCGATGCTCGACTTCGCCATCAAGGTGACGCTGCGCGCCAATGAGGTGAACGACGCGGACCACGAGGCGCTGCGCCAGGCCGGCTTCGATGACGAGGCGATCTGGGATATCGCCGCCATCGCCGCCTTCTTCGGCATGTCGAACCGCCTGGCGAATGTCACCAACCTGCGCCCCAATGCCGAATTCTACGCCATGGGAAGGGGCTGAGATGGCCGAGCACCGCTGGGAGCGCCTGACCGCGCCCGAACTCCGCGCGCTCGCCGCACGCGATGCCGTCGTCATCGTGCCGGTCGCAGCCCTCGAACAGCACGGCCCGCATCTGCCGGTCTGGACTGACAGCTTCATCGGCCACGCCGTCTCGGTGCGTGCCGCCGAACTCTGCGCCGACCTGCCGGCGGTGGTGCTGCCGCCGATGTGGCTGGGGATGTCGGAACATCACTTCCCGTTCGGCGGCACCATCAGCCTCGACTACGCGACCTTCGCCGCGGTGCTGCGCGGCATCGTGAAGTCGCTGTTGGCCGACGGCTTTTCCCGCGTCATGCTGTTCAACAGCCATGGCGGGAATATCGACGCGCTCGCCGTCTCGGCGCGCGAACTCGCCCATGAATTCGGCATCCCCGTGCTGACGACGACGATCACCAAGGTCGCGCCCGGCGAGATCACCGCCGCGCTGACCGCGCAGACGGGCATCCAGCATGCCTGTGAGGGCGAGACGAGCCTGTGGCTGCATCTCGACCCCGCCCAGGTTCGCATGGAGGAGATCGCCAACACCGTCTCCTCAGATGCACCGGCCGGCAATCCTGTGTCGTCGCGCTTCTGGTCCTTCTCCGAGCGCGCGCCGGTCACCGGCGTGCGTGGCGACCCGCGTGCGGCGACCGCGGAAAAGGGCAAGGCAATCTTCGAGGGGATGGCCGCCGGCCTGGCGAAGGAGCTGCGCAACGCGGCGAACTGGACGGTTCCCGACGATGTCTGGAGGCGCGGGCGCGCGCAGGGCCCGCGGTGATCCCACCCTTCTTCGGGCAATGGGAATCCGTCGGGCGCATCGCCGAAATCATCGCCGGCACGCTGCGCGCGGCGGATGACCCACTCTGGCCGCGTTCTGGCGCGGCGGGGGCGGCGGATTACCAACGCTGGGCCGAGCATCTGTGCGGCGTCGCCTGCCTGCGCATGGCACTCGCCGCGCGGGGCATCGCGCCGCCGCGCGCGATCGACCTTGCGCGCGAGCTGACGCATCGCGGCGGCTATGTCCTGCAGCCGGATGGCGATATCCGCGGCCTGATCTACGCGCCGGCCGCAGCCTGGTTGCGAGAGGTGGCGCGCCTGCCTGCCACGGTGCGCGTCGATGTGCCCGCCGAGGCCATCCCTGCGATGCTCCAGGGCGGCGGGATGTTCATCGCCTCGGTGCATCCGGCGATCCGCCGCGCGGGGGCGGAAGCGCCGTCGCGGGGCGGCCACCTGGTGCTGGTCTTCGGTGCCGAGGGCGGCACGCTGCGCTTCAACAATCCGTCAGGCGACACGCCTGCCTCGCAAGCCGACGCGCGGCTGCCGGTGGCCGATTTCGCGCGGTTCTTCGCCGGCCGGGGCATCGCCCTGGCAGAGTGAGTGGCGACGCACCGAACTTGCGGCCCTCGCCGCGGCGGCCCATCTCCACCCCATGTCTGACCTTCTCCGCGTCAAGCCGAATCCCGCTGACCCGCGCCTGACGCGCCGCGTCACCGGCATCGACCACACCGGCGCGCCGATCGAGACCGCCGTCACCGTCGAACGGCCGATGACGCTGTTCCTCAACGGGCAGGAGATCGTCACCATGATGACGATCGGCGACCGGCCGGAGGATCTCGCCCTCGGCTACCTGCTGAACCAGGGCATGCTGAAGCCCGATGCGGTGGTGACAGGCGTCGACTACGACGACGACCTCGGCGTGGTCATCGTCCGAACGCCGGAACGCACCGATTTCGAGGAGAAGCTGCGCAAGAAGACGCTGACCTCCGGCTGCGCCCAGGGCACCGCCTTCGGCGACCTGATGGAAGGCTTCGCGCAGGTGTCGCTGCCCAAGGCCGAGCTGCGCACCTCCTGGCTGTATCGCCTGCTGCACCGGATCAACACGCTGCCGACGCTGTATCTCGAAGCCGGCGCCATCCATGGCTGCGCGCTGTGCCTGCGCGACCAGCCGGTCGTCTACATGGAAGATGTCGGCCGCCACAATGCGGTGGACAAGATCGCCGGCTGGATGTTCCGCGAGCGCGAAACGCCGGACGACAAGATCTTCTACACGACCGGCCGGCTGACCTCGGAGATGGTCATCAAGACCGTGCGCATGGGCATCCCGATCCTGGTCTCGCGGTCAGGCTTCACCGCCTGGGGCGTGGAGCTGGCGAAGGAAGCCGGCCTCACCCTGATTGGCCGCTGCAAGGGTCGTCGCTTCGTCGCCCTGGCCGGCACCGAGCGCATCGTCTTCGATGCCGACCTAGCCTACGTCGAAGAGGAATCCGCGAAACACTGGCGCAAGAACAGCGCCGAAGCGATGGCGGCCGGCGATGATGCGTCGTGACACGCTGGGCTGCATCCTCGCCGGCGGGCTGGCACGACGAATGGGCGGCGGCGACAAGCCACTGCGCATGCTCGGCGGCCGGCCGATGCTCGACCACGCGCTTGGCCGGCTCGCCCCGCAGGTTGCCGCGACGGTGCTGAACGCCAATGGCAACGCGGCGCGCTTCGACGCCTATGGCCTGCCGGTGGTGGCGGATGGGCTGCCAGATCATCCGGGGCCGCTGGCGGGCATCCTCGCCGCTCTGGAATGGTGCGTGACGCATCGACCGGAGCTCGACTGGGTCGTGTCCACCCCCGGCGATGCCCCCTTCATCCCGCATGACCTGGTGGCGCGGCTGCATGCCGTGCGCGCCGCTGCCGGCGTGCCACTGGCCTGCGCGCGATCGGACGGCCAGACACACCCGCCGGTCGGGCTGTGGCCCGTCGCGCTGCATATGGAACTGCGCGCGGCACTCCTCGCCGGGGAGCGCAGGATCGACCGCTGGACCGCCCGCTACGGCTGCACCCATGCCGACTGGCCGACCACGCCGATCGACCCCTTCTTCAACGCCAATGCGCCCGAGGACCTTGCCGAGGCGGAACGCCTGCTGCCGCTGTTGCTTTCGGCGGACCGGCCCACCATAGACAGATGAGCGGCCGTTGAAGGAAACGCCTCCATGAAAGCCATGCTGTCGGGCATCGTCGTCGCCATCATCGTCGCGATCGGCGCCGCCTATGTCCTCGACACCGAATTCCAGCGCACTGCCGCGGTCGCCTTCACGACCACCGGCGCGCGCATCTGACGCCCGGGCGTCAGCGCAGCACCTGCGCGATGCCGAGCACAGCCAGCGCCACACCGACCACGCTGCCAAGGCCAGGCCGGCCCGGCATTTCCATGCGGCTTGGCGCGGCAGGATCGTAGAGCAACCTGACCGGTCCCGGCTGCTCGCGTCGCGCGATCATGCGCAGGTCCCGGGTCACGACACTGACCGGCGCGCCGTCCGGCAGCGTGAAGTCGATCCGCCAGGAAGGTCCTGTCTCCGTTGGCAGGAAGGTGATCCGCGCGACGGCACGTCGCCAGCGCAGCCGTCGGTAAACCCCACGCAGATCGCGCCGCAGCAGCACCGCCGCGAGAACCCACAGCAGAAGCCCCGACGTCGCCGCATCCACTACAGCATCCCGGCGAAGGGCATCACCAGCAGGCGGTCGCCGGGGGCGACGGCGATCACTTCCTCGGGCAATTCGGCAAAGCCGTCCGACTGCGTCAGCGAGGAAAGCAACCCGGCCCCCTCGCGCGGGAAATTGCGCGCGATCGTCTCACCGGCCTCGGTGGCCAGCGTGACGCGCACATATTCCCGCCGCCCGGCCTTCTTGCGATAGGCGAAATCGGCCGTCACCGCGAAGCGCGGCATCGGCCGGTCCTCCGCGCCCGCCAGGCGCAGCAGCAGCGGCCGCGCGAGGTGCAGGAAGCACACCACCGCCGCCACCGGGTTGCCGGGCAGGCCAATGACCGGTGTGCCGGCGACCACCCCCATCGCCGCCGGCCGCCCCGGCTTCACCGCCAGGCGCCAGAACACGAGGCGACCGCTGGCCTCGATGGCGGCACGGACATGGTCCTCCTCGCCCGTCGAGACGCCGCCGCTGGTGAGCAGCAGGTCGTGGCTCTTCGCGGCCTCGGCCAGCGCCGCGGCGGTGCGCGCCGGATCATCCGGCAGGATGCCGAGATCGCTCGCCACGCAGGGCAGCCCGCCAAGCAGCGCCAGCAGCGTGAAGCGATTGCTGTCGAAGGTCTGCGCCGGGCCCAAGGCGCCGCCGGGTTCGGCCAATTCGTCGCCGGTCGAGAACACGCCGACGCGCGGCAGTCGCCGCACCGCCACCACCGCCTGGCCGAGCGCCGCGGCGAGCCCCGCCTCGGCCGGGCCGATGAGCCGTCCGGCGGGCAATGCCACCGTGCCACGCGGGACGTCCTCGCCGGCCGGCCGCGCATTGGCCCCCGGCTTGAGGCCGGGCGGCACCAGGATGGCGGGGCCATCGCGCGTCACGTCTTCCTGCATCACGCAGCTATCGGCGCCGGGCGGCATGGGCGCGCCGGTGAAGACGCGCATCGCCTCCCCCGCCGCCACCGGACGCGCGGCAAGATGCCCGGCGGCCACCCGGCCGGCCTCGAGCAGCCGCGTCGGTGCGCCCGGCCGCAGATCGGCATGGCGAAACGCCCAGCCATCCACAGCGGCATTGGTGAAGGGCGGCAGCGGGGTCTCGGCGACGAGGTCGCGCGCCAGCACCCGGCCACGGGCGGCGGTCAGCGCCACCATCGCCTCGCCCTCGGCCGGCGGGATGCGCTCGGCGATCAGCGCCTGCGCCTGTTCCACCGACATCAGTGCGCCGCCAAAGGCGAAGCAGTCGTCACTGAGCTGCGCCACTCAGGCCTCCTGCCGCTGCGTCCAAGCGACGGCGTCGACCGGCTGCGCATGGGCGAGCACCAGCGCGGCGATCGCCTCGATGTCGTCCAGATGCGCGCAGGGCAGGTCGTAGGGTGCGGCGACATCGGCAGCGACGGCGACGATCCCCGGCATCTCCGGCCGCATCCAGGGCTTGGCGTTGGCGGCGCGATGCACCTCGATCTTCGGATGCGCGTCGCGCTTGAAGCCTTCGACGATGATGAGGTCGGCCGGGTCCATCCGCGCGACCAGTTCCGGCAGCGTCGGCTCGCGCGCGGTGCGCAGTTCCGTCATCAGCGCCCAGCGCGCGCCGGAGGCGACCATCACCTGCTGCGCGCCAGCCTTTCGGTGTTCCCAGGAATCCTTGCCCGGCACATCCACATCGAAGCGGTGATGCGCGTGCTTGAGCGTGGAGACGGCGAGCCCGCGCCCGATCAGGCAGGGCAGCAGCTTCACCATCAAGGTCGTCTTGCCCGCCCCGCTCCAGCCGGCGAGGCCGATGATGCGTGTCACGTCCGCTCCCCGAAATGCGACGGGCGCATGACTATCGCCATGCGCCCGTCCCATGTGCGTCCCCGGCGGCGCGCGGTCAATCGGCGCCGGCCGCCTTGGCGGTGTCCGGCGGGGTGGCGGCGCGCCCCTTGGCCAGTTCCTCCGCGACCCAGAGGTTGTGGTGCTGCTTCGCCCAATTGAGGTCCACCTGGCCAGTCGTCATCGCCTCGACCGCACCATCCATGCCGAGCGTGCCGATGTAGATATGCGCCAACATGACCGCGATCAGCAGCACCGCGGTGATGCTGTGGATCATGTGGCTGAGCTGCATGCCGGTCACATCGGTGAAGACGAAGGGGAAGATCAGCATGTAGCCGGTGACCGCCACCGCCGCGCCGCCGAGCACGGTGATCCAGAAGATTCCCTTCTGCCCGGCATTGAAGCGGCCGCTGTCAGGTTCGCCATGACCAACGAGGCCACCGCCGGCCTTCAGCCAGCGGATGTCGGTGCCGTTCGGGATGTTGTCCTTCACCCAGATCAGCAGCATCAGCACCAGGCCGAGCGTGAACGGAAAGGCGAGGAAGTTGTGCGCGTACTTGCCCCAGTGGCTGACCTCTGTGAAGGCTTCCGGCCCCATCAGCGGCAGGAGGACATGCCGGCCGAAGGTGAGGTTGAGACCCGACAGCGCCAGCACGATGAAGCAGGACGCCACCATCCAGTGATTGGCACGCTCGAAGGCGTTGAAGCGCAGGATCGTGCGGCCGGAACGCCCGCCCTCGATCGGGATGCGCCCGCGCACCAGGAAGAACACGGACAGCAGCGCCAGCATGCCCAGCACCGCGATCCCGCCCACCCAGGCCAGCGTCACATTGTGGAATTCGCGCCATTTGCGCCCCTCCGGCTGGATCAGGTTGGCGGCGCGCTGGTCGGGGATAGTGATGCGGCCATGCACGGTCTCGCCGCGCAGCAGCGCCTGCACGGCGCGTTCGTCGGCGAGCGACGGCGATGCCGTCGTACCCTGCGCCATCGCCGGCACGGCGCCGAGGCCGAGCACGAGGATGGCCAGCAAGGCGAGGATGCGGATCATCATCTCAACACTCCTCAGATCGCGACGGATTCGCGGTAGGCGGTCAGCCAGCCCCAGGCACCCGAGCCGTAGCCGCGCTTCTGCACGCGCTCACGGTAGATCTGCGCGATCACCTCGCCATCCCCGGCGAGCAGCGCCTTGGTCGAGCACATCTCGGCGCAGAGCGGCAGCTTGCCTTCCGCGAGGCGGTTCGCCCCGTACTGGATGTATTCCGCCTCGCTGAGATCCTCCTGCGGGCCGCCGGCGCAGAAGGTGCATTTGTCCATCTTGCCGCGGCTGCCGAAATTGCCGAGGCGCGGATATTGCGGCGCCGCGAAGGGGCAGGCGTAGAAGCAATAGCCGCAGCCGATGCACAGATCCTTGTCGTGCAGCACCACCGCATCGGCGGTGGTGTAGAAGCACGAGACCGGACAGACCGCCGCGCAGGGCGCATCCGTGCAGTGCATGCAGGCCATCGAGACCGAGCGCTCCCCGGCCTTGCCGTCATTCAGCGTGACGACGCGGCGGCGGTTAATGCCCCAGGGCACCTCGTTCTCGTTCTTGCAGGCGGTGACGCAGGCGTTGCATTCGATGCAGCGGTCGGAGTCGAGCAGGAACTTCATGCGAGCCATGGTGATGCTCCTCCCTTACGCCGCGCGGATCTGACAGAGGGTGACCTTGGCTTCCTGCATGAAGGTCACCGGGTCATAGCCATAGGTCGTGATCGCATTCACCGATTCACCAAGCACGATCGGGTCCGCCCCCTGCGGATACTTGCTGCGCTGGTCCTCCTGCATGAACCAGCCGGCGAAGTGGAAGGGCATGAAGGCGACACCGGGGCCGACGCGTTCGGTCACCAGCGCCTTCATCCTCGTCGCCTTGCCCTGCGGCATCTCCGGCCCGTTCACCAGCACCCAGGAACCGTCCCGGATGTTGCGGGCCGAGGCGTCGCGCGGGTTGATCTCGACGAACATGTCCTGCTGCAGTTCGGCGAGCCATGGGTTCGACCGCGTCTCCTCGCCGCCGCCCTCGTATTCGACGAGGCGGCCGGAGGTGAGGATGATCGGGAAGTTCGGCGCTAGGTCCTTCGCCCGGTTCTGCACCGACTGCCCCAGATGCGGCAGGCGGAAGGCGCGCCGGTCCGGCAGCGTCGGATACTGTGCGATCAGGTCGGTGCGCGGCGTGTAGATCGGTTCGCGATGCACCGGGATCGGGTCGGGCAGGTTCCACGCATTGGCGCGCGCCTTGGCGTTGCCATAGGCCATCACGCCATGGTCCATCGTCACCCGGATGATGCCCATGGACAGGTCGGTCGCCCAGGAGGCGGACCCGCCCTGCGCCTGGATGGAGGCCTTCTCCGCCGCGGTGAGTTCGGCATCCCAACCGAGCCGCGCCATCACCGCCGTGGTGAATTCCGGATAGCCGTCCGTCAGTTCCGAGCCCTGCGAATAGGACCCGTCGGCCAGCAGCGACACGCCGTTGCGCTCGACGCCGAAGCGCGCGCGGAAGGTGCCGCCACCCTGCTTCACATGCAGGTTCGTATTGTACAGGATGTGGGTCCCCGGATGCCGCCATTCCGGCTTGCCCCAACAGGGCCAGGGCAGACCGTAGAAGTCACCGCGGATGCTCTCCGGCGCGTCGTCCCTGGCGCGCAGCGTCACCAGGTCGAACTTGTCCTGGTGCTGCATGTGCAGCTTCATCCGTTCCGGCGATTGGCCAGTATAGCCGGTCGAGATGGCGCCGCGGTTGATCTCGCGCAGGATGCTCTCGGGCGTCGGCCGGTTGTCGATGACCTCAAGGGGCGCGAAGATTTCGGCCTGCATGCGGAAGGTCATGTTCCGCTTCGCCGCCGCCGCGTCGATCGCCCCGCACAGGCGATACATCGCCTCGTAGTCATCCTTGCTCTCGAAGATCGGGTTGACGACCTTGAAGCCCCACTGGATCGACCGGTTTGATGAAGTTCGGGTGCCCTCGGTCTCGAACTGCGAACAGATGGGAAGCAGGTACGTGTTGTCCTTGCGTTCCGACATCACCGCGAAGCTGGTCGGATGCGGATCCGCAACCACCAGCAGATCGAGCTTCTCCAACCCCTTCACCGCTTCCGGCATGCGGGTGACGGTGTTGCCGCCATGGCCGAACACCACCATCGCCTTCAGGTTGTCGCGCTGGGCGAGGCCGGTCTGCGCATTCACCGGCATCGTCACCGCGTCGAAATACCGCGTGGTGGGGATGCCGGGCGTCTCCATCATAGTCTGGCTGTCGAAGCGCGCGACCATGCTTTCGTAGGACACGCCCCACACGCGCGACCAGTGCCGCCACGCATTGGCATCGAGGCCGTAATAGGCCGGCAGCGACGTCACATCGAGGCCGAAATCCGTCGCCCCCTGCACGTTGCAGTGGCCGCGGAAGATGTTCGCCCCGGCCCCGGCGCTGCCGACATTGCCAGTCGCCAACAGCAGGATCGAATAGGCGCGCACATTGGCGGTGCCGACGGTCTTCTGCGTCGCCCCCATGCACCAGATCAGTGTCGAGGGCTTCTGCGTAGCGAACAACTCGGCGACCTTGCGCATCTGCGCCTCGGGCACGCCGGCGACGCGCTCGACCTCGGCCGGCGTCCACTTCGCCACCTCGGCGCGGACCTCGTCCATGCCGTAGACGCGCTGGCGGATGAAGTCCTTGTCCTCCCAGTTGTTCTGGAAGATGTGCCACAGCAGGCCCCAGATGATCGGGATGTCGGTGCCCGGGCGGATGCGCACATATTCGGTCGCATGCGCCGCCGTGCGCGTGAAGCGCGGGTCGATGACGATCAGGTTGGCGCGGTTCTGTTCCTTGCCCGACAGCACATGCTGCAGGCTGACCGGATGCGCCTCCGCCGGGTTGCCGCCCATGATGATCATGGTCTTGGCGTTGCGGATGTCGTTGTAGCTGTTCGTCATCGCGCCGTAGCCCCAGGTATTGGCGACGCCGGCGACGGTGGTGGAATGACAGATGCGCGCCTGGTGATCGACGCTGTTGGTGCCCCAGAAGGCAGCCATCTTGCGATAGAGGTAGGACCCCTCGTTCGAGAATTTCGCGCTGCCCAGCCAGAACACGCTATCGGGGCCCGAGGCCTGGCGCACCGCCATCAGCTTGTCGGCGATCTCGGTGAGCGCGGCGTCCCACGACATCCGCTGCCACTGCCCGCCCACCAGCTTCATCGGATATTTCGTGCGCCGCTGGCCGTGCACGATCTCGCGCACCGAAGCGCCCTTGGCGCAATGCGTGCCGCGGTTGATCGGGCTGTCCCAACTCGGTTCCTGGCCGACCCAGACGCCGTTCTGCACTTCGGCCGTCACCGTGCAGCCCACCGAGCAATGGGTGCAGATGTTCTTCACCCGCGTCACCGGCTCGGCATGGTTGACCGGCCCGGCGGCGGCCGGGCGCATCGTGGTCAGCGGTATCGCGCCGAGCGCGGAAAGCCCGACGCCGGTCACGCCCGCCTGCTTGAGGAAGGCGCGGCGATCGAGCCCACCAGAGGACAGCCCGGCATAGGCCGCCGCGAGGCGCTGCCGCCCGGCGCGCGCTTCGGAACGCTTGATCAGCATGACGCTTCGCTCCCTGGCCTGATTCAGCCGCCGTAGCGGTTGGTGCGATAGAAGGCCTGCACATCCGCGCTGTTGGCCTGGTAGCGCGCCTTCACGCGTTCGGCTTGGTCCTCCTTGCGCGCGATGCCGGTCGGGACGGAATCGGCCCGCTGCGGGTCGTAGGTGCCGGCCGCCTCGGCAATGCCGGCGGTCGCCGCTACGGCTGCGCCGCCCAGGCCCAGCGCCTTCAGGAAACCGCGCCGTTCGGCGACGTCCTTGTCCTTCGTGCTCATCTCACCCTGCTCCCAGAATGTCATGCGGGCAGCTCGATGGCCGCCTGCTCGATCTCGATGGCGGTGCGGCCGAGCCGCCCGACCGCGCGGTAGAATCGCGCCACCTCCGCCTTTTCGAGATCGGTGAAGAATCGCCCGGCCCATGGCCGGATATGCTTGTCGAAGAAGCCCTCGGCGGCCGGCGCGCCGCCGGCGAAACTGCCCGCCAGCAGCCCGGCATAGACCTCGCACACCGAGGCAATGTGGTCTTCCGGGTCGGAAGTCCCCGCGGCGCGTTCCAGCCCGAGCCGCGCCAACTCGCCACGCAACTCCGCGAGCGGCCGCTCATGCAGGAATCCGGTGAGGTAGTAGGACGCGTAGGGCAGCAATTCGCCACCGCCGAGCCCGATGAACAGGTTGTGGAATTCGCGCTCCGTCGAGACGCTGTCGGCCACCGTGGCGGCGGCGGCGAGCCCGCCATAGGCCTCGCCAAGCGCGGTGCGGCCGCCCTGCAGGCCCGCCAGGGCATCAATCAGCAGGGCGTCTGGCGCAGCGACCAGGAGGCGCCCGAGCAGCGCGAAAAGGCGCGCACGCTCCGTCGTCATGGCCTGCTCATCGGCGTCACGGATGCCCTGGACGGACATGCTGACCTTCAACTCCCCGGTCACATGATTTCCGACTAGAATACTCTGAAAATGGGTTGCAAAACAACACTTTGAAATCATTGCGAGTTGTTGCGAATTTCTCTTAACTTGGCAGGGCCGATCCATGCCGGCGCGTGGCCGGCATCGCCATGACGTCCTCCGCCAAGGGCCTCTCGGCCGCCACGACGGGTGCTGGCGGAACCGCCGCCTCCTCCGGTGCCGATACGCACGGCTGCTCGGCCTCGGGCGCGGCAGCCTCGGCCATCGGCCGGGTCGCGACCGCCTCCTCCGGCGCCGGCCCAAAGGCCTGGGCAAGCATCTCCCGAAGATTGCCGGTCAGGTTCAGCGACGCCCCCGGCACGCCATCCACGGCATTGTAGTCCCAGGCGTAATCGGCCGGCCCGACGAAGTCGCGAATGGCGGGGTCGAGCGTCCAGGCGCGCCGCAGCGCCGCGCGTTGCAGCACCGCCGGCACGCCCTTGCGCAGGAAGGCGGTGATGTCGCTCTCGAGCGTCAGGCTCTCGATCGGCGGCAGGGTCGCGAGGTCGAGCGGCAGTTCCTCGGCCACCGGCACCGCGGCGGGGACGGCCGGCACCGCTTCCGGCGCGGCCGGTTCCTCGGCGGGCAGCCCGGCCTCAACCGCGCGCTTGCGGCGTGACCAGCGGGAGAAGAAGCCTTCCTCGCTCATCCTTCCTCCAGCCGCGATCGGCGGCCGAGTGAATCGGTATCCGCACGGTCGCGCTTGCGCTTGTGGAATTCACGTTGCTTGTGGTGTTCGGCGACGAAGCGTTCGACGACCAGCCGCAACCGAGGCGAGAGCGGCAAGGCTTCCAGCAGGTCGCTGCCGGATTCGGCGTAGAGCTGCGCCTCCCCCGCATCGACCGTGACCGTCTGCAGGCGGAAACCCGGCGCGTCATCGACCGGCCGCAACACGACCCAAACGCAGGGTGAAGCCTGCTGCAGGTTGTGGATGTAGTTATCGGTATCGGTCGGGTGCAGCGCGAGATCGGCGCTGCCGGCGAAGAACAGCGTGCGGCCGGATTCCTCGCGCAGCACGGTCCAGGGCGGGAGGTCCGGCGCCTCCTCCAGCACCTCCCGCGCCAACCAGGCATGATCCGCCCAGGCCGTCACGCCGGGACGGCGTTCCGCCACCACGCCGACGGGGATGCGGATGGTGCCTGGCACTTCCAGCATCATGCCGCATCCTCCCGCGCTCGCAGCGGCAGGCCGGCGACCAGGTTCTGCGGCTTCATGCGCAACCGCTTCGCCGCATCCATCGCCAGCGCCAGGTACACCGGCCGCCCGGCAACGCGCGGCAGCACGCGCGACGTATCGGCGAAGTCCAGCACGCCGAGCCAGATGATGCGCGCCAGCCTCTCCTGCCGCACCTTCTTGCCGAGCCAGAGGTCGTTGGCGATCGCGCTCGCCTCGGCATCGAGGCCGACATGCCAGGTCCAGTTGGCATCCTCGATGACCGGCACGGCACGGATCGTCACCACCTCGCCGAACAGGTGGCGGATGAAGCGCTCCAGTGCGCGGGCGATGCCGCGCTGCCCGTCGCGCCCCTCGGCGATGTCGAGGGCGAGATCATGCGCATCCGACCGTCCGCGATAGAGATGCGCGTTGGTCTCGCCCAACACGTCCAGTTCGACCTCGCGCGGCGGCGCGCCAGCCTCGGTCAGCAATTGCCCGAGCGTGCCGAAACCGCCGTCGCGGCCCCGCATCTCGACGACCTCCTCATCCGCCAGCAGCATCGCGCCCTGGTGGATGGCGACGCGCTGCGGGCGGTAGAGCAACTCGCCGGCGCGCAGCGCATAGGGGTCGCCCTCGCCTTCCAGCGCGGCGCGGGCGACGAGGTGGGTGAGCATCTGCAACAGGATCGGCGGGATGCCCGACACACCCTCGCGATACAGCGCGATCCAGGCGCCCTCGAGCGAGGGTTCGGCGATGACGCGGTCGCGGAAGGCGAGGAACTGGCCGACATTCTCCCGCGCATCGGCATCGGCCAGGGCCGCCACCCGTGCGGCCGCGACCGCCTGGACGGGATCGTCCATCAACGCGGCATGCAGGGCGCGCTCGGCGTCGCAGGCCTCCTCGGGCGGGATGAGTTCCGGCCGGGCGAGGAAGGCGCGCCACAGATCCGCCGTCGCCGCCAGGCGGCCGTGCTCGACCAGGTCACACAGATGATGGCCGGAGGCGACCCAGAAATCGCCGGGAGAAAGCAGGCCGTTCATTCGGCACCTTTGGGCTCGTGCATCCGATTCAACTCTCCGGTGCCCGGGGCCTGCGGCGCCTCCGCCCTCCGACCATCGGCAGCTTCGGAACGGCGCATCCGATTCATCTCTCCGGTGCCCGGGGCCTGCGCCCCGGAAGCATCGGATGCGCGGGCCATGCGCGCGAGATCGGGACGGATCGGTTCCTCCTCCTCGCCCTCGACGGAGACGGCGGCGAAGACCGGCATCGTCTCCAGGCTGCGCTGATGCGGCGCACGTTCATGCAGGGTGCGGAACCGCTCGCGCACGTCGCCGCCCTCGACGCTGCGCGTGAGGGCAAGCAGCGTGCCGGGCGGATGCTCGCACAGCGTCTCGGCGAAGGCGATCTCCTCCTCGGCCGCCGCCCGCGCCGTGGCATCGTCGGGCGCGCCAAAGGCGCCGCACAGATGCGCCGCCAACGCCGCGACGGCCGCCTCGCGCTGCGCCGCGCTGGCCTCCACCACCTCGACCAGGGTGGACCAGCCGAAGGAGGAAAGCCCCAGGAAGCCGGCGCGGAAGGCCTGGCGCCGATGGCCGTCCATCGCCATGACATCGTCGTGCCAGAAACAGAACCCGCCGGGCACCGCCCATTCGCCAGGCTCGGCGGCGCGCGGGAACACCACGGCGTCAGAGGGGTCGAGCCGGATGGTGCGCGGCAGTCGCGTCATGCCGCCACCGCCTGCGCCAGCGCGATGCGTTCCCGGGCGCCGTCGCGCTGGATCAGCAAATCGCCGGTCGTCGGGTCGATGCCGCGCACCGCACCCTGCGCCAGTGTCGGGTCAAGCCGCGCCAGGTAGCGTTCCGCCACCAGCCGGAAGCCGCCCGCCTGCCAATCCGCCAGCGTCGCCATGAGATGCCGTGCCCAGCTTGCGGTCAGTTCGGCCGGGGTGGTGTCGTCATAGCCTTCCTCCAGGAGGGTGGTGCGGTCCGGGTCGAGCCCCTGCTCCACCCTCGCGCCGGCGGCGAAAGCGAGTTCGATGCCCACCACCAGCCAGTCCGGCACGGCATCCTCGGCACAACCGGGCGGGGCGGCAATGCGCGCGAGGCCGACCACACCGCCATTCAGCCGGATGGTCGCCGGCCAGTCGAAGGTCATCGCCTGCTCGGGCGGGCCATAGGCGCCGATCGCATCGACCGCCGCCGTCGCCGCCGCCAGCAATGCCGGGCGCGCGGCGGCCAGCGTCTGCTCGGGTTCGAGCACCACCGCCGCCTCGACCCGCGCCCAGGAGCGCACCCAGGCCAGCGCGCCGGCGCCATGCTCAGGCGCCATCGCCACGGCGCGCGTCATCGCGTCGCCGCCCTCGCGCAGCGCGAGGATGGGGGTGAAGACGCTCGGCAGGTCTGGCAAGGCCTCGGACACCGCGCTCCCTCGCAACATGGTTACCCTGGGCATATATGCGCAGGGCTGCTCCGGTCCAGCAGGGGCACGCGCAAGGGAGTGTCAATTGACGCGCAAGACCGACGAGCGGATCGCGCTGGTGTGCAGTTGCGAAGACAGCATGCGCCTCGACGAGAAGGCCATCGCGCGCGGCTGTGGGGCCGAATTGCGCACTGCCGAGCAGCTTTGCATGGCGCAGCTCGACCGCTTCATGGCGGCGCTCGGCACCGGCAGGCCGCTGACCGTCGCCTGCACCGCCCAGGCGCCGCTGTTCGCCCAGGAGGCCGAGCAGGCCGGCGCGCCGGCACCGACCTTCGTCAACATCCGCGAACAGGCCGGCTGGGCCGCCGAAGGCCGCGCCGCCGGGGCGAAGATGGCCGCGCTGCTCGCCGCTGCCGCCGAACCGATGCCTGCGACGCCGCTGGTGACGCTGGAAAGCCGGGGCGTGACGCTGCTGCTTGGCCGCGACGGCGTGGCGCTGGACGCCGCGGCGCGGCTGCAGGACCGACTCGACCTGACCGTGCTGCTGACCGGGGCGGAGGACGTCACCCCGGCCGCCACCGCGCCCTTCCCGGTGATGAAGGGGCGGGCGCGCGCCGCCACAGGCTGGCTCGGTGCCTTCGAGGTCACGGTCGATGGCGCCGCGCTGCCGCGCCCCTCCTCACGCGCCCGGTATGAATGGGCGCCGGGCAAGAATGGCGCGACCAGCCGCGCGGACATCGTGCTCGACCTGACCGGCAACCCGCCGCTGTTCCCGGCGCATGAGGTGCGCCAGGGCTATCTGCGCGCCGACCCGGCGGATGCCGCCGCGGTCGAACGCGCCATCGCCAAGGCCGCAGAGCTGGTCGGCACCTTCGACAAGCCGCGCTTCATCGCCTTCGACGGCGCGCTGTGCGCCCATGCGCGCAACAAGCGGAACGGCTGCACGCGCTGCATTGATTTGTGTCCGACCGAGGCGATCACCTCGGGGACCGGGCCGCTCAAGGATCAGGTCGTCATCAGCGCCGAGATCTGCGCCGGCTGCGGCGCCTGCGCCGCGGTCTGCCCGACCGGGGCGGCGACCTACACCCTGCCGCCGCCCGCTGCCCTGGCGCGACGGCTGCGGCGTCTGCTGCTCGCCTATCGCGAGGCGGGCGGCGAGGCGCCGGTCGTGCTGTTCCATGACGCGGCGCAGGGCGACCCCTTGCTCGACGCGCTGGCCCGGCATGGCGACGGGTTGCCGGCACGCGTGCTGCCGATCGCGGTGAACGAGCCGACCGCGCTCGACCTCTCGCTGATCGCCGGCGCCTTCGCCTGGGGGGCGAGTGCCCTGCGCGTACTGCTGCCGGGCCGGCCCGGGCATGGCGCCGAGGGGCTGCGGCGGAACCTCGACTACGCCAATGCTGCGCTGGACGGGATGGGGCTTGGCCACGCCACGCTCCGCGCGCGAGCGATCGAGACCGACGACCCCTTCAGCCTTGGCGACGCGCTGGCCGCCCTGCCCCACGCGGCCTTCGGCTTCGCGCCTTCCAGCCACCAGGCGGCCGGCACGCCGCGCGAGATGGCGTTGCAGGCCCTCCGCGGCCTGCGCGCCGCCGCCGCCGCGCCGGTCGAGACTGTGGCGATGCCGGCGCTCGCGCCGTTCGGCCTGGCGCGGGTCGCGACGGCGGGCTGCACGCTGTGCCTGGCCTGCACCTCGGTCTGCCCGACCTCGGCCTTCAGCGCCAATCCCGAGACGCCGCAACTGCGCTTCCTCGAGGATGCCTGCGTGCAATGCGGGCTGTGTGCGGCGACCTGCCCGGAGAAGGTGATCACCCTCGAACCCCGGCTGAACTTCAGCGAGGCCGCCGCCGCGCCGCAGGTGGTCAAGCAGGAGGAACCGGCCGCCTGCGCGCAATGCGGCAAGCTGTTCGGCACCAAGGCCTCGATCGCGCGGGTCAAGGCGAAGCTCGCCGCGCATTGGATGTTCACCGACCCGGCGCGGATGGCGATCCTGGAACTCTGCGAGGATTGCCGCGTCGCCGAGGCGACCAGCGGGCGCATCGACCCCTATGCCGGGCCGGCACGGCCGGCGACCAGGACAACCGAGGACTACCTGCGCGAGGCCGAGCGGGCGAAGCCGAAGGAGCCGTAGCCCCAGGCGTTGGCATGCTTCCTGCGCAGCCGCCGACCGCCTCGCCGGGCATCGCGCCCGATGCGGGCCGTCATCGGCATCCCGCCCCTGGCGAACCGCAGCGAGGATCCCATGTCGATCTCCTCCATCGGCCGCAGCAATGCCGCCAGCATGATGCAACAGATGCGCGAACGCATGTTCACGCAGGCTGATTCCGACCAAAGCGGCGGACTCTCCCTCGATGAGTTCAAGGCGGCGGCGAAACAGGGCGGCCCGCCACCTGGTGGGCCCCCACCAGGCGGGGCGGCAGGATCTGCCCAGGGGTCGGCCAATGCTGCCGGCACCGTGGCAAGCTCCGCCTTGGATTCGGTGTTCAACGCGCTCGACACGGATGGCGATGGCACCGTCAGCCAGGCCGAGTTGTCGGCGCGCGAGAGCCAAGGCGGCCATGGCGCGGTCAGCAGCGACGGTATGCCGGCGCTGCTCTCGGCGCAGGAAGAGTCCAGCACCGATACGACCGAGCGCAACGGCAGCGACCTCGGCCAGGCGATCGACCAGATGATCCGCAAGCTGGTCGAAGCCTATAGCAGCCAGAACAGCGGCCAATCGACCGCCACCAACGTCTCCGCCTGACCCGCCCCGCCGGCCGGTCGCCAAAACGGCGCTGAACCGGGCGGGTCTGTTACTTTACGATTTTAGGTACGAACAGGCTTGAGAAGCTGGCGTCTCGTTCGCTGGCGTCTCGTTCTATGCTTATATACCTATCATAAACCGGAATCCGACGCCAGTCCCGATGCCTCCTTGCCAACAGGCTCAAGGGTCTCACTCACCGAGGGCGCCGCATTCGCCAGAGCGCCGCGCTGACTGTCGGAGACCTGCGCTGGCAAGACCCTTCCCCGCGCCGAAGCAATCAACCGACGCAACGCCATCCGCGCGCGATAATCCTCCTGCCTGGCCAGCAGCGCGCGCAACGTCGCTATCGCGGCCTTGGTATCGCCCATGGCGTCCGTGCAACGTGCCATCATGATCTCTGCATCATGGCGGTTTCGCTGCTTCTCATCCTTCCGATCGGTGATCGACCGGGCAAGGCGTGCCGCCCTGTCGAAGTCGCCGGCCCGAAAGCGGACCTCCGCTTCAGCCATGACGACCTCGACGGTGTCCGGCGCGAAGCTCGACGCCTTCGTCACTGCCGCAAGACCAATCCGCCAGGGCGTCCGGGGCGCCCGCGCGACGGCAGTGAGATAGCCCGGATCGTCCTTCCGACATCGCATCAGCGGCGCGAGTTCATGCAAAGCCGGCGGCTGAGCGTGGACCGCCCGGAATATCGTCTTCACCGCGCCAAGGCGCGCCAGCCTTTCCGCGGCGTGATGGCCAAGAAAGGGGGCAAGCACCATTCGGGTCCGCGGGCTCGCGAGCCGCAGCGCATGTCGTTGGTCGTTTCGCGCGAAGGGATCGAAGACCAGGATGGCCTGCCCGGCGTCCACGATCGACGTTGCTGCATCACCCCACGGCCCGCTCCAATCTTGCCGCGAGCCTTCGGGATAGCGCCGATCCCACGGCACCAGCTCAGGCGATAGCGTCGATTGTGGCGCATAGGCCAGGACAGTGCTGCCAGGTACGATCGCGGAAAATGCGCAGGCAGCGTAGCCACCCATGGAGACGCCATAGAAGCTGTGCGCATCGAATTCGCGGGAGATTGCGGCAAAGCCGCCGGCACCGAACCAATCGAGCAGGTCGGCGCCGCGATACCAGTCATTCCGTCGCGGGGTGACACACAGCGCACCCATGCCCAGGCTCCGGACGAAGCGCGCACCCCAGGCAGAATCGGGGTGGCCCGGGCGGATGCCCATCGGTGGAAAAAGCAGGACGAGACGGGAACTGCCCTGAGGGACAAAGAGGTCAATCGTATAGCCCGGAAGCTCGATGCGTTCGGCGCGATCAGACATCCATGCCTCGGGCCAAAGCGCTGTTGGGCAGGTCGCTGCCGGTCGCCTGCATGCCCTCGCCCCGCCCTCTCAGTTCCGCGGCAGCCGCGCCACGGAGGGCGCATCGGGGTTCTGCGCCCGGTGGCGCAGCAGTTGGTCGGCCAGCACGATGGCCAGCATGGCCTCGCCCACCGGCACCGCGCGGATGCCGACGCAGGGGTCGTGGCGGCCCTTGGTCTGCACCTCGACCTCCCGCCCCTGGCGATCCACCGAGGCGCGCGGCGTCAGGATGGAACTGGTCGGCTTCACCGCGAAACGGGCGACCACTGGCTGGCCGGTGCTGATGCCGCCGAGGATGCCGCCGGCATGGTTGGACTGGAAGGCCACCGTGCCGTCGGGGTTCATGCGCATCTCGTCGGCATTGCCCTCGCCGGTCAGGGCGGCGGCGGCGAAACCATCGCCGATCTCGACGCCCTTCACGGCGTTGATGGACATCAGCGCGGCGGCGATCTCGGCGTCGAGCTTGCCGTAGATCGGCGCGCCGAGGCCCGGCGGCAGCCCTTCGGCGACGACTTCGATGACGGCGCCGACGGAATTGCCGGATTTGCGGAGTTCCAGCAGGCGCTGTTCCCAGCGCGCGGCGGCGGCGCGGTCGGGACAGAAGAAGGCGTTCTCATCGACGGCCGACCAGTCCCAGGCGGCGCGATCCACCTGGTCCTCGCCGACCTGCACCAGCGCGGCGCGGATGCGGACGTCCGGACCGAGGACGCGGCGCGCCACGGCGCCGGCGGCGACGCGCATCGCCGTCTCCCGCGCGCTCGACCGCCCGCCGCCGCGATAGTCGCGGATGCCGTATTTCAGGTCGTAGGTAATGTCGGCATGGCCGGGGCGGTAGCGTTCGGCGATCTCCGAGTAATCCTTCGACCGCTGGTCGGTATTCTCGATGTGCAGGGCGATCGGGGTGCCGGTGGTCAGGCCGTCGAAGACGCCCGAGAGGATGCGGACCTGGTCGGCTTCCTGGCGCTGCGTCACGAATTTCGACTGGCCGGGGCGGCGGCGGTCGAGGAAGGGCTGGATGTCGGCCTCGGTCAGGGCCAGGCGCGGCGGGACGCCATCGACCACGCAGCCAATGGCCGGGCCGTGGGATTCACCCCAGGTGGTGACGCGGAAGAGGTGGCCGATGGTGTTGTGGGACATGGGGGGCCTAGTGCGTGATGGCCAAGGGCCGGGACGGCCCGGCGGCGGCGGCGGCGGCGGCGGCGGCGGCGGCGGCGGCGAGCGCCGGCAGCGCCTTCCCCGTCGGGACGTCAAGGCGGCGGCAATGTTGGTTGCGATGCGGAAGGGACATGGCCTGCGGCATTAGAGCAGTTCGCGCGGTGGCGGGAGGGGGCCACACCTGCCCTGCGTGTCGGACCCGGCCGAAGCCTGGATCGCCCGGATCGCTGCCTCGACCACCTGCCCGGGTCCGAGCGCGCTGTCGCGGGACAGGCTGCGCCAGGCGGCAAAGCCCAGCATCACACGAAGCACCGCGCGCGGCAGGGGGCCGAACGGCGCCCCGAGCGTCTCCTCCCAACGCCGCATCGTCGGGCCGAGCCTGAGCTCGGTGACCTCCCGGGTCGGAGCGTGGACCTCGGCGTCGCGCAGCACGCAGGCGGCGAGCTGCTCGTTGCGCCGGTACCAGCCATAGATCGCGCCAAGGCCGGCCCGAAGGCGATCCGGACCTTCGGGCCAGGCGACAGGTTCCGGGGGCGGATCGCGTTCCGTGGCGAGGCCCGAGCAGGCCAGCAGAAGGCTCCGTTCATCGGGGAAATGGGCATAGAGCGTGTGGCGTTGAACGCCCGCGCGCTCGGCGACCAGGCTGAGCGGCGTTCGTGCCGGGCCGAGGCTGCCATGCAGGGCGACGGCGGCCTCGACGATACGCAGGCGGGTTTCAGCCTGGCGTTCCGCGCGGCGCTTCAGGGTGTAGGTTCGGGGCATGTGATTTTCGTTACACAGAACAGTGCATTCAATGTTGATCGCGGAACATTTTTAGGGAACATTATCGTGCAGTCAAATCAATAGTG
Organism: Neoroseomonas lacus; assembly: GCF_014644535.1. Lineage (GTDB taxonomy): Bacteria > Pseudomonadota > Alphaproteobacteria > Acetobacterales > Acetobacteraceae > Neoroseomonas > Neoroseomonas lacus. The sequence goes on along the minus strand of NZ_BMKW01000012.1, from coordinate 89,981 downwards.
CCTGCCGGCATGCCTCGCCAGAACCCAGGGAGGACATCATGGAAGCCAACATCGACGAGATCGCGGAGGGCATCTATCGCCTGTCAGTCCATGTGCCGGACATCGCGCCGCCGACCGGTTTCACATTCAATCACTTCCTGCTGCGCGGTGAGGAGCCGCTGCTGTTCCACACCGGCCTGCGACGGATGTTCCCCATCGTCCGTGACGCCGTGGCGCGGCTGATCCCGCCGGACACGCTGCGCTGGATTGCCTTCGGCCATTACGAAGCCGACGAGTGCGGCGCGATGAACGAATGGCTGGCGGTGGCGGCGCAGGCCCAGGTGGCGCACGGCCAGACCGGATGCATGGTGTCGCTGAACGACATGGCCGACCGCCCGCCGCGTGTCCTCGAGGACGGCGCGCGGATCGACCTCGGGCGCGGTCTGTCTGTGCGATACGTCGATACGCCGCATATCCCGCATGGCTGGGATGCCGGCGTGCTGATGGAGGAAGGCACCGGGACCTTGCTTTGCGGTGACCTTTTCACCCAGCTCGGGGGCGGCGCGGCGCTGACCACCGGTGATATCGTCGGCCCGGCCATCGCGGCCGAGGACCTGTTCCATTTCTCCAGCCTGCATCCGGGCATGGGCGCCACCATCCGCCGGCTGGCCGGGCTCGCGCCAGACAGGCTGGCGCTGATGCACGGCCCTGCCTTCGAGGGCGACGGCGCGTCGGCGCTGCGCGCCCTCGCCGATGATTACGAGCGGCGCATCGCCGCCACAGTTGCTGGCCTGGCCAGGCCAGCAGCGACTTAGCCGGGGTGGTGCGCCGCACGCGGCGGCATCACCGGTCCATCCGCGGCGCGCCGCGATAGGTGCAGGTGGCGAAGACCGTGGTGACCTCGCCCGGCGGCTGGCCGGGTTCGGGGGGGCGCATCTCGATCACGCGCTCAACCATGATGGGGCGGGCCATGTCGCAATAGCGCGCGGCCAGGGCGCTGACCGGTTGGCCGGCATCGGTGCGGTACACGATGGCATCGCCGCACCGGCAGCGGATGCGCAGGCGCTGTTCGGCCTCTTCCTCGCTGACGCGCACGGCCTCGGGGCCGGTGGTGCGGATGGCGACCCAGCAGCGGCCTTCATACGTCAGTTGGGCGCGAGCGGCGCCCGGCACCAGCAGCGTGGCGCCAAACAACGCGGCGCCACCTCCGCCTCACCCCTTCTCGACCGTGATATCCGGCGCGTCGGGGTTTTTCATGCCCACGATGTGGTAGCCGGAATCGACGTGGTGGACCTCGCCCGTCACGCCGGCCGCGAGGTCGGAGAGCAGGTACATGCCCGAGCCGCCGACTTCCTCGATCGTCACGTTGCGCCGCAGCGGGGAATTGTACTGGTTCCAGCGCAGGATATAGCGGAAGTCACCGATGCCGCTCGCCGCCAGCGTCTTGATCGGCCCGGCGGAGATCGCGTTCACCCGGATGCCGCGCTCGCCGAGGTCGGTCGCCATGTAGCGGACGGAAGCCTCCAGCGCCGCCTTGGCCACACCCATCACGTTATAATGCGGCGTGACACGTTCGGCCCCGAGATAGGACAGCGTCAGCATCGAGGCGCCCTCGGACATCAGCGCCGCCGCCCGCTGGCCCACCGCGACGAAGGAGAAGCAGGAGATATCCATCGCCTGCAGGAAGGCCGCGCGCGGCGTGTCGAGATACCGTCCGCGCAGGAACTGCTTGTCGGCATAGCCGATGGCATGGACCAGGAAGTCGATCTTGCCCCATTCCTTGGCGATCGTCTCGAAGGCCGCGTCCATGGACGCGTCATCCGACACGTCGCAGGGCAGCATGAGGGTGGAGCCGATGCTGGCCGCCAGCGGCCGGACGCGCTTCTCGAGCGCCTCGCCCTGGTAGGTGAAGGCAATCTCGCCCCCCTGCGCCGCGATGGCTCGCGCGATGCCCCAGGCAATGGAGCGGTCATTCGCCACACCCATGATCACGCCCCGCTTGCCCTGCATCAGGGTGCCGGTGGCGATCCGGGGCTCTGGCGTGGCGTCATTCATCACAATTGGGGCCCGTCTGGTTGCTGGCAGGGATCGGTGGTGCCATGGCCTCGGGGCAGGAGCAAGTGCTTCCACCCCCTTGCGGCCCTGGCGCGCGGGCCGATACAGGCAGGTGAAGGAGTACCCCCGATGAGCGGCAGCGCCACCACCGACGACCCGATCGCCCTGTTCGAAGCCTGGATGGCCGAGGCCGCCGTGTCGGAGCCGAGCGACCCCAACGCGGTGTGCCTGGCCACCGCCACGCCGGATGGCGTGCCCTCGGCACGCATGGTGCTGCTCAAGGGCGTCGATGCGCGGGGCTTCGTGTTTTACACCAACCTCGAAAGCCGCAAGGGTGGGGAACTCGCCGCCAACCCCAATGCGGCGCTGTGTTTCCACTGGAAGTCGCTGGCCCGGTCGGTGCGCGTCGAGGGCGCGGTCGAGGCGGTGAGCGATGCCGAGGCGGACGCCTATTATGCCTCGCGCGCGCGGACCTCGCGGCTGGGGGCCTGGGCGTCGAAGCAATCGCGGCCACTCGAATCGCGCTTCGCGCTGGAGAAGGCGGTGGCGGAATACGGGCTGAAATACGCGATCGGGGAGATCCCGCGGCCGGGCTTCTGGTCGGGGTTCCGCGTGCTGCCACGGCGGATCGAATTGTGGCGGGACATGCCGTTCCGGCTGCATGAGCGGCGCGTCTTTCATCGTGTAGGCGATGGGTGGCGGATCGAGACGCTGTATCCGTGATTAAGCAGGAGGGGATTTGCGCCTCCTGACCACCCCACCAAAGGCCTAAGGGCCTTTGGAAACCTCCTTTTGGCGTTGGGCATGAGGGCCGGAATGGATCGCCGCAGCGTGCAACGCGCACAGAAGCGGGTCTCGACGCCGGTCCCGGCCGTCGAGCGCGGTACCAAACGATGCCGTCCCAAAGGCCGCTGGCCTTTGGTGGGGTGCCATGGAGGGGCCGCGCCCCTCCAACCTTCCTTGTCTGCGCCACGCCCATGATCCCTACCCCTCAGGCCGAGGCGGCCGCCTTCCTCGCCCGCCTCTCCGGCGCGACGCCGGTCGAGACGCACATCTCCGCCGTCTATGTCGGCCGCGACACCGCCTGGAAGATGAAGAAGGCAGTCGCGCTGGGCTTTCTCGACTTCACCAGGCTTGAGGATCGCGAGCGCTTCTGCCGGCGCGAACTGGACCTCAACCGTCCGCATGCGCCGGCGATCTACCGCGATGTGGTGCCCATCACGCGCGGGCCGGATGGCGCGTTGCGCGAGGGGGGCGACGGGCCGGCGGTGGAATGGGTGCTGCGCATGGCGCCCATCCCGGCCGGACAGTTCCTCGATCAGGTGACGCCCGATGCGGCGCTGCTCGATGCCATGGCCGATGCGGTGGCGGTGATGCATGGGGCGGCAGAACGCGCCGAAGTCGACACGCCGGCGGTGATGCGGGCGATCCTCGATGGCAATGTGCCCTCGGCGCTGCACGCCGGCATCCCGCAAGCGCGGGTCGAGGCCTGGGCGACGGCGGCGCGGGTGGAACTGGCGCGCCTCGCGCCGGTGCTGGCGAGACGGGGGGCGCGGGGCTTCGTGCGGCGCTGCCATGGCGACCTGCATCTGGGCAATCTGTGCCTGTGGGAGGGCCGGCCGACGCTGTTCGACGCGCTCGAATTCGACGAGACGCTGGCGCGCATCGATGTTGGATACGACCTCGCCTTCCTGTTGATGGACCTTGATCTGAGGCACGGGCGCGCGGCGGCGAACCGGGTGCTGAACCGCTATGTCGCGCGGACCGGCGATGCCGGGATCGTCGCCGGGCTGCCTTTCTGGCTGTCGATGCGGGCGATGATCCGCGCCCATGTCGAGGCGGCGCGCGGGCGTGACTGGGGCGTTCTGTTGACGGCGGCGGAGGCGCATCTGCGCCCGGCGCCCGCACGGCTGGTGGCGATCGGCGGCTTGCAGGGGACGGGCAAGTCGACGCTGGCGCGCGCGCTGGCGCCGGATCTCGGCCGCTGCCCCGGCGCCCTGGTGTTGCGTACGGATGAGGCGCGCAAGCGCCGTTTCGGGGTGGCCCCGGAACACCGGCTGCCGCCGGAGGCGTATGACGAATCGGTCAGCCGGGACGTGCATGCCGAGGTCTTCGCCATGGCGGCGGTGGCGCTCTCGGCGGGCCAGGCGGCGGTGCTCGATGCCGCCTTCCTCGACCCGGTGCAGCGGGCGGCGGCGGAAGCCGTGGCGCGCGAGGCAGGGCAGGACTTTGACGGCATCTGGCTGGAGGCGCCGCTCGATGTGTTGCGCGCGCGCATCGCGGGCCGGCGCGGCGATGCCTCGGATGCGACGGAAGCCGTGTTGCTGCGGGCGGCGGCGGTCGATCCGGGGCCGATCACCTGGCATCGCGTGACGGCGGATGACGGCGCCGTCATGGCCGCGCGCGTAGGCCTTGGCATGGATGGCGGTTCCGTGTGCTAGTGTAGTCCCTCGACAAGCTGTGTTCGCAGCGAGGAAGGGGAGCTTCACATCATGGCCTATCGCCGCCTGCTGCTGCCGCTGACAGGGACCGCCGCCGGGGAAGCCGCGCTGGCGACCGCGCTGATCGCCGCGCGCGTCTGGTCCGCGCATGTCCATTGCCTGCATGTCCGCGTCGATGCGCGCGATGTCGCGCCGTTGGCGGGCGAAGGCCTGTCGGGCGCGATGATCGAGGAGATGATGGCCGCGACCGAACGCGAGAGCGGCGAGCGCGCCGATCGCGTGAAGACGCTATTCGACAAGTTCACCTCCGGCCTCGGCGGCGTGACGCTGGCGGACAATCCCGACACCGCGGCGAAGACGGGGGGGCCGACGCTGTCCTTCGAATCCATCGCGGGGCGCGAGGAGGACATCGTCGCGCAGCAGTCGCGGCTGTACGATCTGGCGGTGGTGCCGCATCCGGAGGCGGGCGAGGATGTCTCCTCCTCGGATGCGCTGCACGCCATCCTGTTCGATTCCGGCCGGCCAGTGCTGATCGCGCCACGCGTGGCACCGATCGACATTGGCACGCGCGTCTGCGTCGCCTGGAACGGCACGGCGGAGAGCGCGGCGGCGGTCGCGGCCGCCCTGCCCTGGCTGCACAAGGCCTCGGCGGTGCAGATCCTGTGCTCGGAGGAATATCAGCGGCGCGGGCCGAAGGCCGAAGGGCTGCAGGCCTATCTGCGCTGGCATTCGATCCCGGCCGAGGTCGTCGTCTTCAAGCCGCAGACGCGCGAAGTGGGCGCCGGGCTGCTCGGCGCGGCGCGCGATTTCGGCGCCGACCTGCTGACCATGGGGGCCTATTCGCATTCGCGGCTGCGCCAGCTGATCCTCGGCGGCGTGACGCGGCATGTGCTGGAGAATGCCGAGATCCCGGTGCTGATGTGCCGCTGAGGCGGCGCGCCACCGTTCGCTGACCGGTCGCGGCGGTTCCGCAAGGGCCGCCGCGATCATCGCCGCCAATGGCCGCCATCACGCCTCGACCGTGGCGAACGGCGCGGCGGAAGGCCATGTTCCGTCTCGAACAGAAGCCCGTCACGGCGGGCGCAGCGAGATGGAGAAGACCCCATGATCGACATCCGTCCCTTCAGCAGCTTGGGCAAGGCGAATTTCGGCTGGCTCAACGCCAACCATCACTTCTCCTTCGGCCATTACCGCGATGAGTCCCGCGACCAGTGGGGCCGACTGCGCGTGTGGAACGACGACGAGATCGCGCCAGGCAAGGGCTTCGACCCACACCCGCATCGCGACATGGAAATCATCACCTATGTCCGCGAGGGTGCAATCACCCACCGCGACAACCTCGGGAACGAAGGCCGCACCGAAGCGGGCGACGTGCAGGTGATGAGCGCCGGCACCGGCGTCGTGCATTCGGAATACAATCAGGAACCCGGCAAGACGACGCTGTTCCAGATCTGGATCATCCCCGATCGTCGCGGGGTGAAGCCGTCCTGGGGCGCGAAGCAGTTCCCCAAGGAGAAGCGCGAGGCGGGGTTCGAGGTGTTGGCCTCCGGCCGCCCCGGCGATGCGGACGTCGGCGCGCTGCCGATCAACGTGGATGGCGCGGTGATGGCCGCGACGCTGAAGAAGGGCCAGACGCTGGTGCAGCAGCTCGCCGAGGGGCGCGCCGCCTATCTGGTGCCGGCGAAGGGCGCGGTGACGGTGAATGGTGCCGCCGCCAACGCCCGTGACGGCATCGCCATCCGCGACGAAGCGGAAGTGAGCATCACCGCGACGGAGGATGCGGAGCTGGTGATGGTGGAGGTCGCGGCGGAGTGATTATTCCGATGGCAGTTCTATTTCTGCGGAGATAGGCTGCCATCCATGGACGTGGCCGACACTGCGGACCGCCGCCTCGCGCCGATGGAGGTTGAGGCGGCGGAACTTGAGTATCAGTGCCTGTTGGCCGAGCGGGCCCATTTCGACGCCGGCTACTGGGCGTTTCAACGCTACAAATTCTGGGGACTGGCGAGCGCCGTACTTGGCGCACTGACGACTGGCAGCGCGCTTGAAGTGGCCAGGCAGATACCTGGCGTCGGCGACGCGGGCCGGGTCGCGCTCACGGGCCTTCTCGCGCTGCTGCTGACGATCGCCACAACCGTGCTGAATTTCCTCGACCCCAAGGGGCAACGGGATCGTCACGAAGCGGCGGGAAAGAAGTTGGCGGCGCTGCGGGCGGAGGTGCGGCTGTTTCGCCGAGGCGCAAGCGCCATGAAGCCCGATGCGGAGGTGGCGTTCGCCGCACTGCTTGAGCGGCATGCGGGGATACTGGCCGACGCGCCAAGCCTCAATGATCGCCGCCATCACGCGGCGAAGAAGCAACTTGGCAGCAATGTTCACTACAACGAGTTGCGACGGATCACCGGGCGCAACACGTAGGCACTCGGGCAGCGCGAGTACGCAGAGCTGCTTGCGGAACCCTGGCGCCTGCATGATTCGATTCATGCGCGATCCGCTGCAGGCGACAATTGCACGGCGCTGTGTCGTTCCCCGCCATGCCTCGGCACGAAGCACTCCCCCAATGAGGTGCGCGCGACCAACGGCCAGGCTCGACCACACGTCAGCTTGGCGTGCGGAACGGGCACCGACCCGTGCATTGTCGGCTATCGCCACGCGGTCTGCGGCCATGCCGGTGGTTCGGGCGACGTCAGTGGCGCCAGGGGACCGCGTCGGCCGGGACCGCCACCGGCACGCGACGCGGGCGGAAATGCCAGCCCTCCGCATCGAGCCGTCGCGCCAGGCCAATCAGCGGCGGGTCGAGGAAGACCAGCGCGGAGCCATGCACCATCCCGCCCAGGATCAGTGCCGGGTGGTCGGCGCCAAGCGAAGCCTCGGCCACCGCATGCAGCAGCAGCATCTCATCCGGCGTGATGGCCGGGCAGGTCGGGCAGCCGATTTCGACCATGCGGCTCGCCTGAAGCGCGATGCCGTGCATCAGCGCATGGGCCGACAGGCCGGCGGCCTTCGGGGCCGGCGCCTCCTCCAGCGCGGCCATCACCAGCGGCAGCGGGTCATCCTTGCGCCGCGCGGCGGCGACCCAGGGGCGGATGCAGGCGGTCAGCACCAGCGTCGCGGCCGGGTCCAGCCCCTCGACCCAGCTCGGCCAGGGCGGTGCCAGGCGGGGAAAGGGCAGGATGTGACCCATCGCGGCACGACCTCATTGCATCGGGGCCGCCTGTCTAGCGCATATTGCGAATGCTTCGCAATTGCGTTTATCACGCTGTCACATCCCTGTCGTTGAATCGGCCCGCCGGGCGCGGCATTGCTGCACCCCCGGCGCCTCGCCGGGACCTGGGGAACCCGCATGGAATATTCGCGCCGCTTCAAGTTCCTGCTCTGCGCCCCCGGCTTCGATGAGGCTGGCGACCTGGAGGGCGAACGCCTGCACCAGATCGTCCGTGAGATCGAACAGGACGGCTACCAGGTGGTGCGCGCGCGGCGCGATGACGATGCGGAACTCGTGGTGCGCACCGACGCCGCGATCGGGTGCATGATCGTCGACTGGGGCAAGAAGGGGTTGCAGGGCAAATCGGCGCAGCTGATTTCTCTGACCCGCAAACGCGGTCTCGATGTGCCGGTCATCCTGCTGGTGCGCCGCCACCGGCTGGAGGACATTCCGGTCGAGGTGCTGGACGACGTTGATGGCTTCGTCTTCCTGGCGGAGGAGACGCCGGACTTCATCGCCAAGAATCTCGTCTCCAGGTTGCGCCAATATGCCGAGAGCCTGAAGACGCCCTTCTTCGGCGCGCTGGTCGATTATGCCGAACAGGGCAACATGCTGTGGACCTGCCCGGGGCATAATGGCGGCGCCTTCTATCGCCGCTCCCCGATCGGGCGGATTTTCGTCGAGCATCTCGGCGAGGCGGTGTTCCGCGACGACCTCGACAACTCCGTGCTGCAACTGGGCGACCTGCTGACGCATGAAGGCCCCGCCGCGGCGGCCGAACGCGCCGCCGCCGAGATCTTCGGGGCCGAGCGCACCTATTTCGTGCTCAATGGTACGTCGACCTCGAACAAGGTCGTGCTCTCCGCCCTGCTGGCGGAGGACGACCTCGTGCTGTTCGACCGCAACAACCACAAGGCCGCGCATCACGGCGCGCTGTTCCTGGGCCAGGCCATCCCGGTCTATCTCGAGACCGATCGCAATGCCTTCGGCCTGATCGGGCCGATCTGCCCCGAGGCGATGGAGGAGGCGGCGATCCGCCAGGCCATCCGCGACAATCCGCTGGTCACCGACAAGTCCCGCGCCGATGCGCCGCGCCCGTTCCGCGCAGCGGTGATCGAACAATGCACCTATGATGGCACCATCCTCTCGGCCGAGCAGGTGATCGCCCGCATCGGGCATCTTTGCGACTACATCCTGTTCGACGAAGCCTGGGCCGGCTTCATGAAGTTCCACCCGCTGTTCCGCGGGCGCTTCGGCATGGGGCTGAAGGAACTCGGCCCCGACAGCCCGGGCATCATCGTCACGCAATCCACGCACAAGCAGCTCGCGAGCTTCTCGCAGGCCTCGCAGATCCATGTGAAGGACAGCCATCTTGGCGATCAGCGCCGACGCGTCGAGCATCGCCGCTTCAACGAATTCTTCCTGCTGCATGCCTCGACCAGCCCGTTCTATCCGCTGTTCGCCAGCCTCGATGTCGGCGCGCAGATGATGAAGGGGCGGTCGGGCGAGGTGTTGTGGGACGACACCATCCGTCTCGGCATCGAATTGCGGAAAAAAATGCGCATGACGGCGCGCGACTTCGCCGCCACCGAAGCCAACCCCGCGCGCCAGTGGTTCTTCGACCCCTTCGTGCCCGACACGGTCCATCTCGACGGCCGCGCCGTCGCCTGGGAGGAGGTGCCGACAGATTTCCTTGCCACCGATCCGAGCCTGTGGGAATTGCGCGAGGGCGAGGCCTGGCACGGCTTCCGCCATGTCGCACCAGGCTGGGCGATCACCGACCCGAACAAGCTGACGGTGCTGACGCCGGGCTTCGACCGTGCCGCTGGCAGCTATGCCGAGCACGGCATCCCGGCGCCGGTGGTGGCCGAGTATCTGCGGCAGAACCGGATCGTCTGCGAGAAGAATGACCTCAATTCGCTGCTGTTCCTGCTGACGCCCGGTGTCGAGAGCAGCAAGGCCGGCACGCTGCTGTCGCACCTCGTCACCTTCAAGAAGCTGCACGACCAGAACGCGCCGCTCGAGGAGGTGATCCCAGACTTCGTTGCCCGCCGACCGGCGCGCTATGCCGGGATGCGGCTGCGCGACCTGTGTGCGGGGATGCACGCGCTGTACCGCGAGGCCGGCACCTCGGCGCTGCAGGGCGCGCAGTTCCGCGCCGAGCATCTGCCCGAGATCGCCATGGCGCCGCATGTCGCGGTGCGCGCCCTCGCCCGCAACACGGTGGACTACCTGCCGCTCGACCAGCTCGACGGCCGCATCGCGACGACGCTGTGGGTGGTCTATCCGCCGGGGATCGCGACCATCGTGCCAGGCGAACGGCTCGGCGACCGCGCGCGGCCGATGATTGACTACCTGCGCGCCTTCGAGGCCGCCGCCAATGCCTTCCCCGGTTTCGAGAGCGAGGTGCAGGGGCTGCATCGCGAGACGCAGGCTGACGGGACTGTGCGCTTCTACACCTACGTCACGCAGGAGTAGCCTTCGGTGACAACCGAAGGAGCCATGATGCCGAGCCTTCCCGATGGCACGCCGATCCCCGCCCTGGGCCAGGGCACCTGGCACCTGGGCGAGAGTGCCGGCGCGCGCGCGGCCGAGGCCGATGCGCTGCGGCTCGGCCTCGACCTCGGCATGACGCTGATCGACACCGCCGAGATGTATGCCGAAGGCGGTGCCGAGGAGGTGGTGGGCGAGGCGATCGGCGGCCGGCGGGACGAGGCGTTCCTCGTTTCCAAGGTCTATCCGCACAATGCGTCGCGCCGTGGCGCGGTGGCTGCCTGCGAGCGGAGCTTGAAGCGGATGAAGGTCGAGACGATCGACCTGTATCTGCTGCATTGGCGCGGGTCGGTGCCGTTGGCCGATACGGTCGAGGCCTTCGATGCGCTGAAGCGCGCCGGCAAGATCCGCCATTGGGGCGTGTCCAACTGCGATGTTGACGACCTGGAGGAACTCGGGGATGCGCTGGCGGATTGCGCGACGGACCAGGTTCTCTACAGCCTGGAGCATCGCGGCGTGGAATACGACCTGCTGCCCTTCTGCGCGCGGGCGCGGATGCCAGTGATGGCCTATTCGCCGGTCGGCCAGGGTGGGCGGATGCTGCGCCATGCCGTGCTGGGCGAGGTCGCGAGGCGCCACGGCGCGACGCCGGCGCAGGTCGCGATCGCCTGGACGCTGCGCGATGGCAATGTGGTCAGCATTCCGAAGGCGGCCGACCCGGCGCATGTGCGGCTGAACGCGGCGGCGCGGGAGGTCGTGTTGACGGCGGAGGATCTTGCGACGCTCGATGCGGGGTTTGCGCCGCCGCGGCACAAGCGGGGGTTGGCGATGTTGTGACCTGGAGAGGGGCTTTGCCCCTCTCCAGATCTCACCCCACCAAAGGCCTAAGGGCCTTTGGAAACCTCGATCTGGCACCGGGCGCCAGGGGCCGGATCAGTGCCAGAACCAGATCCTGTGCGCGGGGCATGCTTGATCGAGGCGGTCGGCCTGTGCTGCTCGTCGCCAAGAGCCGGCCCTCCCGAGAAGCTTCCCGGCAATTCACCGGAATGGCCTCCCGGCAAAGCGATCCTTGGAACCTTCATTGCGGCGTGGGCCCGGCGGCAGAACATCGTCGGGCGCCGGCGTGGATCGCGGCATTCATCCCGACCACGACGCCCGATTCCAAAAGACGGCATTCCAAAGCGCCCGGCACGTTGGCGGGGCGGCTTGGAGGAGCGGCGCCCCTCCAACCATCGCGACCCTGTACGGCGCTATCGCCGCCTCATCGGAACACCGGCACCGCGCCGTCATCCGAATTGTCCGGCATCGGGACCTCGATGTGCACGGTGGACGGGTCCACCCCCGGGCCACGCTCGATCCAGTAGGTCACGGTCTGCGGGAAGGTGATGACGACGCCGACGATGATCAGCTGCAGGCACAGCCAGGGCAGCGCGCCCCAGTAGATGTCCTTGGTCAGCACTTCCTTGGGTGCCACGCCGCGCAGGTAGAACAGCGCGAAGCCAAAGGGCGGGTGCATGAAGGAGGTCTGCAGGTTCACGCACAACAGCACGCCGAACCACACCAGGTTGATGTCGAGCTTCGCCGCCACAGGGGCGAGCAGCGGCACCACGATGAAGGCGATCTCGAAGAAGTCGAGGAAGAACGCCAGGAAGAACACGAAGACGTTGACGAAGATGAGGAAGCCGGTTTGACCGCCGGGCAGGTGCGACAGCAGGTGTTCGATCCATCGGCTGCCGTCGACGCCCTGGAACACCAGAGAGAACACCGTCGCGCCGATCAGGATGAACAGCACCATCGAGGTGATGCGCCCTGTATTGGCCATCGCCTCGCGCAGCAGGGCGAAGGTGAAGCGGCCATTGACGATGGCGATCAGGATCGCGCCCATCGCGCCCATGGCGCCCGCCTCGGTCGGCGTGGCGAGGCCGAGGAAGATGGTGCCGAGCACGAGGAACATCAGCACCAGCGAGGGCACCATGCCCTTCAGCACCTTCCAGTACAGCGGCCAGCCGCGCACCATCCGCGCCTCGGGCGGCAGCGGCGGCACCTTCTGCGGCGAGACCAGGCTGACCAGGCCGATGAAGGCCAGGAACAGCGACACCTGCAGGATCGAGGGGCCGATCGCGCCGGCATACATGTCGCCCACCGACTTGCCGAGCTGGTCGCCGAGGACGATCAGCACCAGCGAGGGCGGGATCAGCTGCGCGATGGTGCCCGAGGCCGCGATGACGCCGGTCGCGATGCGCATGTCGTAGCCGTAGCGCATCATCACCGGCAGGGAGATCATGCCCATGGCGATGACCGAGGCGGCCACCGTGCCGGTGATCGCGCCGAGCACCGCGCCCACCAGCACCACGGCATAGGCGAGCCCGCCCGGGATCTTGCCGAACAGCTGGCCGGTGCCTTCCAACAGGTCCTCGGCGAGACCGCATCGTTCCAGCACCGCGCCCATCAGGGTGAAGAACGGAATCGCCAGCAGCACCTCATTTGACAGGATGCCGAAGACGCGTAGCGGCAGGTTGCCAAGATAAGCCGTGGTGAAAAAGCCCATCTCGATCGAGATGAAGCCGAAGAACAGGCCGACCGCCGACAGCGAAAACGCCACCGGGAAGCCCAGCAGCAGGAAGACGACCAGCCCGCCGAACATCAGCGGCGGCATGATCTCGAGACTCAGCATGGGCTTACTGCTCCGGCCGGTGGTATTCGGCGAGATGCGCCGTCGCCGGGTCGTCGATGCCGCGCAGCGCGGCGATACGTTTCACGAGTTCCGACAGGCCCTGGATGCTGACCAGCGCGAAGCCGAGCGGCAGCAGCACCTTTACCGGCCAGCGGATCAGCCCGCCGGCATTGGGCGAGCCTTCGTCGCGGATGAAGGATTCCCAAAAGAACGGCCAGGTCATCCAGACCAGCAGCAGCATGCCCGGCAGCAGGAAGAAGATGATGCCGAAGACATCGATCCACAGCCGGGCACGCGGCGAGACGCTGCCATAGACCAGGTCGACCCGGACATGTTGGTTGCGATTGAGGGTATAGGCGGCGCCGAGCATCACCGTGCCAGCGAAGAGGTACCACTGCGCCTCGAGCCAGGCATTGGAGGACCATGACAGGCTATAGCGGCTCAGCGCATTGCCGGCGCTGACGACGCAGGCGCCCAGCACCATCCAGTCGGCGACCCGGCCGAAGCGTTCGTTCACCGCGTCTACGGCACGGCTGAAGGCGAGCAATGCGCGCATTCTAGTAGGCGACGGGGGCGCTTACCGCCCCCCCCTGGCAACACATGGCGCTGTGCCCCCCCGCGTGAAGTTCAGTCCGGATTAACGATTCGCCCCCCTTAGCCCTGCCGCATCACCGATGCAAACCCGTCTCGGGCTGGCGGCGGCGCGGCGGCGGGGGGTATCCTTTCCCGGTGACGCAGTTCCTCTACCGTCCATGCTGACGGCCCTGGCATTGCTGGTCGGGTTGCTGGCCGCCCTCGGCGCGGTGGCTGTGCCGCTGGCCGGCCGCCCATCGGGGGCAAGGCTGGTCTTCGGCGCGACGGCACTGGCCGGCCTGGGGCTGGTGGCCGGCGGGGTGGCGGGGCTGCTGGACGGGCCTTCGGCGCTGAACCTGCCCTTCGGGCCGCCCTGGGGGCCGGCGCGGCTGGCGCTCGATCCGCTCTCGGCCTGGTTCCTGTTGCCGCTGGGGCTGTCGGTCGGCTGCGCCGGGCTGTTCGCCTTCGGCGGCGCCCATGGGCCGGTGGCGCCGCGCGAGCTGGCGCCCTGGCCGGTCTTCGTCGCCGGCATGGTGCTGACCATCCTCGCGGCGGACGGCTTCACCCTGCTGCTGGGGTTCGAGGCGATGTCCGTCGCCTCCTGGGCGCTGGTCGCGCACGACCATGCGCAGGCCGAGAACCGCCGCGCGGCGCGGATGTATCTAGGATTCGCGGGGTTTGGCGGGCTGTGCCTGGTGCTGGCCTTCGGCGTGCTGGCGGGTGGCGCGGGGGATGTCGCCTTCGCCGCGCTGCGCGACACCCCGCCCGAGGGCGCCCGTGCCGCCGCCGTGCTCGCCCTGGTGCTGGCCGGGGCGGGGTCGAAGGCTGGCATCGCGCCGCTGCATGTCTGGCTGCCGCTCGCCCATCCGGCGGCGCCGAGCCATGTCTCGGCGGTGATGTCCGGGGCGATGACCAAGGTCGCGCTGTATGTGCTGGCGCGCTTCGCCTTCGACCTGATGGGGCCGGCGCAGCCTTTCTGGCTGGGGGCGCCGCTGATCGCCCTCGGCGCGGCCTCGGCGGTGATCGGCGCGCTGCGGGCGAACCTTGAGGAGGACACCAAGGTCCTGCTCGCCTGTTCGACCATCGAGAATATCGGGCTGATCGCCATGGGCCTCGGCCTGGCGCTGGCGTTTCGCGGGGCGGACCTGCCGGCGCTGGCGGCGCTGGCCGCGGCGGCGGCGCTGCTGCACACGCTGAACCACGCCGTGTTTAAGACGCTGCTGTTCCTGGTGGCGGGCGAGGTTCTGCATGGCGCGCTGTCGCGTCGGCTCGACCGGCTGGGCGGGCTGATCCACCGCATGCCGGTGACCGCCTGGGCGGCGCTGGCCGGCGTGGCGGCCGCCGCCTCGCTGCCACCGCTCTCGGGCTTCGCCTCGGAATGGCTGTTGTTGCAGGCGTTGCTCGCGGCCTGGCGGGTCGGCGACATCGCCTTCCAGATGGGGGTCGCCGCGGCGACCGCGCTGGCGGCACTGGCGGCGGCGCTGGCGGCGGCGGCGATGGTGCGCTTCTGGGGGCTGGTGTTTCTCGGCCGGTCGCGCACGCCACGCGCGGCGGGGGCGGAGGAGAGCACCGGCGCCGCGCAATATGCCCTGTTGCTGCCGGCCGGGCTGACCGTGCTGCTAGGGCTGCTGCCGGGGGTCATGCTCGACCTAGCGGAACCGGCGCTGCGTCTGATGGTGGGCAGCACGGCACCGCAGGCCGGCTGGTTCGCGATCGGCGCGGCCGAGGGGGGCGCGCGGTATTGGCCGGTGCCGGTCGCGCTGCTGGTCGCCGGGGCGGTCGGGCTCGCGGTCTGGGTCGTGCGCCGGCGCGCACCGGCGGGCGTGGTGGTCGGCCCGGCCTGGGATTGCGGCTTCATCACCGCGCCGCCGCATTTCCCCTTCGGCGACCCCGCCGGCCAGCCGAGCGCCGCCGGTTTCGGCCAACCGCTGCGGCGGATGCTCGGGGCCGGCCTGCTGGGCGCGCATGAACGGGTGACGATGCCGGCACCGGGCGAGACCCGGGCGGCGGTGTTGCAGGCCGGCTTCGCCGACCCGGTGCTGAGTGCGCTTGAAGGGCCCGTCCCGCGCTGGCGCGACGCGGTGGCGGCACAGGCGGAGCGGCTGCGCGGGCTGTCGATCCGCCAATGCCTCGGCCTGACCTTCGGGGCGGTGGTGCTGATGCTCGCGCTGCTCGCCTGGCTTGGGGCACATTAGCATGGCGGTGGTCTGGTCCGTCCTGGCGCAACTGCTGCACATCGCGCTGATGCTCGCCGCAGCACCTGTTCTGACCGGCGTGGTGCGTTGGCTGAAGGCGCGGATGATGGGCCGGCGCGGGGCGCATCCGCTGCAGCCGCTGCGCGACCTGCTGAAGCTGCTGCGCAAGAAGCCGGTGATGGCGGAGAATGCCTCCGCGGTGTCGCTGGCCGCCCCGTATCTGGCGGCCGGGGCGGCGATGGCGGCGGCGGTGCTGGTGCCCTCCTTCGCGCGGGGGATGGCCTTCGCCCCGCTGTCGGACCTGATCCTGGTGGCGGGGCTGCTGGCGCTCGGGCGCGTCGCGATGGCGCTGGCGGGGATGGATGTCGGCACGCCCTTCGGCGGTCTTGGCGCGTCGCGCGAGATGTCCTTCGCCGCGCTCGCCGAACCGGCGCTGATCGTGGCGGTGCTGTCGCTGGCGATCCTGGCGGGGACGACGAATCTCGATGCCATCGCCGGGGCGTTCCGCGACAGTGCCTTGGGGCTGCGCGTGTCGCTCGGCCTCGCTATGGTGGCGCTGTTCGCCGTGGCGGTGACCGAGAATGCCCGCATCCCGGTCGACAATCCCTCGACGCATCTGGAACTGACCATGGTGCATGAGGCGATGATCCTCGAAGCCTCCGGCCGGCACCTCGCGCTGTGGGAATACGCGGCGTCCCTGCGGCTGCTGCTGTGGCTGGCGTTCCTGGCTGCGATATTCCTGCCGCTCGGCCAGGCGCCGGCCGGTGCCGCGCCGCAGTGGTGGGTGGTCGGGCTGGCGGCCTGGGCGGTGAAGATGGGTGGGCTGGCGCTGGGCCTCGCCGCCTTCGAGAGCGCGATCGCCAAGATGCGGGTGTTCCGGGTGCCGGAATTCCTCGGCGCTGCCTTGCTGCTCGGGCTGCTCGGCGCGGTGCTGCTGTTCGTCTCGACGGGGCTGACGTGAGGTTCGGGCAGCTCACCTACGACCTGGCGCATCTGCTCGGCGGCGCGGTGCTGCTGATGTCCTTTGTTCTGCTGTATCAGCGGCGCATCGGGGCGGTGATCAACGCCTTCGCCATGCAGGGAACGCTGCTGGCGCTCGCCGCTGCCTGGCAGGCCCATGCGCAGCACGCGCCGGGGCTGTACCTGACCGCGCTGCTGGCCTTCGGGGCCAAGGGCGTTCTCATCCCGATCGCGCTGCACCGGATGGTGCGCGAATTGAACCTGCACCGCACGGTGGAGACCGCGCTCGGCATCGGGCCGTCGATGATCGCGGGCGTCGGGCTGGTCGGGCTCGCCATCCTCGCGGTGCTGCCGGCGACCGAGGGGGTGCGGGCGCTGGCGCGCGAGGACATCGCCCTCGCGCTGTCGGTCGTGCTGCTCGGCATGCTGATGATGATCACGCGGCGCAACGCGATCAGCCAGGTGATCGGGCTGCTGTCCCTGGAGAACGGGTTGATCCTCGCCGCCATCGGCGTCACCGGCATGCCGCTGGTCGTGGAACTGTCCACCGCGGCGCTGGTGCTGATGGTCGCCATGGTCGCCGGCGTCATCACCTTCCAGATCCGCGAACGGCTCGACACCGTCGATACCGGCAGCCTGGAAGAACATCGCGGGGAGCGTCGTTGATGCCCCTGCAATGGGTGATCGTGTTCTTCGCCTGGGCGGGCGCGGTGGTGCTGGCGGCGATGCCGAACCAGCGCCACGCGACGGTGGTGAATGCGGCGGTGAGTGCGGGGATGTTCCTGCTCGCGGTGGCACTGATGGCGCTGCCCTTCGAGCAGCATGGCTGGACCCGCACCGACGTGCTGAACATGCCCTTCGTGCTGGTCTCGACCTTTGTCGGGCTGACCACGGCGGTGTTCTCGGCGGCGACGCTGGAACAGGAAGGCTTCGACCATTGGCGCAGCCGCGCTTACCACGCCGCCTATCAGATCTTCATGGGGGCGCAGACGCTGGCGCTGCTCGCCGACAATCTCGGCGTGATGTGGGTGGCGATCGAGATCGCGACGCTCGCCACCGTCTCGATGGTCGCCGTGCACCGCACGCCGGCGGCCTTCGAGGCGGCGTGGAAATTCTTCATCCTGTGCGGGGTGGGCATCGCGCTCGCGCTGTTCGGGACCATCGTGCTGTACCTCGCCGCGCAGCCGCTGCTGACCGAGGAGACCGGGTTGTCCTGGACGGCGCTGATGGCGGTCGCGGCGCGGTGCGACCCGGCGACGCTGAACCTCGCCTTCGCCTTCCTGCTGCTGGGCTATGGCACCAAGGCGGGGCTGGTGCCGCTGCATTCCTGGCTGCCGGATGCCCATGCCGAGGGGCCGGTGCCGATCTCCGCCGTGCTGTCGGGATTGTTGCTGAACGCAGCGATGCTGGCGGTGCTGCGCGCCAAGTCGATCGTCGGCGCCAACCCCGAGGCCGTCACGCCGGGCCCCTTCCTGCTGGCCTTCGGCCTGGCTTCGGTGCTGCTCGCCGCCTTGGCCTTGTGGCGGCGCCGGGATGCGCGACGCTTCTTTGCCTGGTCGAGCATCGAGCATATGGGCATCGCCGCCTTCGCCTTCGGGCTGGGCGGGCCGGCGGCGAATCTGGCGGGGCTGCTGCACCTGATCGGCCATGCGCTGGTCAAGAGCGCGGTGTTCTTCGGCGTCGGCCGCGCCGCGCAGCTCAAGGGCAGCCAGAAGATCGCCGATATCGGCGGGCTGGTGGCGACGCACCCGGCGCTGGGTTGGGGGCTGGCCGTCGCCATCCTGGCCATCGCCGGCATGCCGCCCTTCGTGATCTTCGCCTCGGAATTCCGGCTGTTCTCGGTGGCGGCGGCGGAGCTGCCCTGGCTCGCCATCACGCTCGCGCTCGGCATGGTCACGGCGCTGGCGGCGCTGATCACCGTGCTGCAGGCGCTGTGCTTCGGGGTACCGACACCCGACAGCGGCGGTGCGCTGAATGGCTGGCGGGAGGTAGCCTCGGCGGTGCCGGTCTGGCTGCATCTGCTGGTCGCCGTGGGGTTGGGCATCGCCATGCCGTTGGGGTTGGCGACCATGTTGGCCACCGCCGCGCAGGTGATCGGATGAGCGCCAGCACCCTCATCCGCGCCGGCGCCCCGCAAGGCGCGCAACCGGCCGAGCGCTATCTGCTGGCGGCCGAAGCCTGGGCCCGCCTGCCCGCCGCGCTGCTGGCCGAGCCGGGGCTGGCGCTGCTCGCGCTCTGGGCCGAACCCGGCATGGTGCATGCGGCCTTCCTGGAGGAGGCAAGCGCGGCGGTGCTGCTCGCCTCCGCCCCGGCGGAGGGCGGCCGGTATGCCGCGCTCTCTCCTGTCCGCCCCGGCGCCATCCGTTTCGAGCGCATGATCCGTGATCTGTGGGGACTCACGGCCGAAGACGCCGTGGACCTGCGCCCCTGGCTTGACCATGGGCGGTGGGAGCTCGCTGGGCCGATGTCTGGCCAGCCCGCCGCGCTGCCCGGTGCCGAGGCGCCGCAGCCGGCATTCCTGCCCGTCGAGGGCGAGGGCATCCACCAGATCCCGGTCGGGCCGATCCATGCGGGCGTCATCGAACCCGGCCATTTCCGCTTCCATGTCCAGGGCGAGGTGGTGGTGCGGCTGGAGGCGCGGCTCGGCTATGCGCATAAGGGCACGCTGTCGCTGATGCTTGGCAAGCCGGCGCGTGCGGCGGCGGCCTTCGCGGCGCGGCTGTCGGGGGATTCCACGGTGGCGCATGGCTGGGCCTTCGCCGCCGCCGTCGAGGCTGCGCTCGGCGTGGCGGTGCCGCCGCGGGCCGTCGCGCTGCGCGGGGTGATGGCGGAGCTGGAGCGCGTCCATAACCACCTCAATGATTGGGGCTTCATCTGCAACGATGCGGCCTTCGCCTTCCCGCATGCCCGCTGCGGGTATCTGCGGGAGGGCGTGCTGCGCGCCTGCGCGGCGGCCTTTGGGCATCGGCTGATGATGGACCGCGTGCTGCCGGGCGGCGTGGCCCCCGACATCGCGGCGGGCGGGGCGGCGGCGATCCTGGCCGCGCTCGATGCGGTGGAGGCCGAGATGCCGGCGCTGCTGCGCATCTATGACAGCCATTCCAGCCTGCAGGATCGGATGGTGGGGACTGGATTCCTCGACCCCGACCATGCCGCGCGCTTCGCCGCCGGCGGGTTTGTCGGGCGTGGGTCGGGGCGCGGTTTCGATGCGCGGCTGCGGCCGGGCTATGCGCCCTATGACTGGTTGTTGCCGACCATCGCGGTCGAGACCGGCGGTGATGTCGATGCGCGGGTGCGGGTCCGTGTCGCCGAACTGGCGGCCTCGATCGGCATAGTGCGCCGGCTGCTGGCCGATCTGCCGGCGGGGGAGACGCTCGCCCCCCTGCCCGCCCTGGCCGGTGAAGGCAGTGCGTTGATCGAGGGGTTCCGCGGCGAGTGTTTCGCCTGGCTGCGGCTGGATGAGAGCGGGGTGATCCGCGGGCTGTTCCTGCGCGACCCGTCCTGGCTGCAATGGCCGCTGCTGGAAGCAGCGATCGCGGGCAACATCGTCGCGGACTTCCCGCTCTGCAACAAATCGTTCAACTGCTCCTATTCGGGGGTGGACCTGTAATGCTCTGGCCTCGCCTCGCTCGCGCCCTGGTCGGCCGGCCATTGACCGATCCCGCGCCCGCGCTGTCGCAGCCGACCATCGCCGCGCTGGGCGAACGGCTGGCGGCAACGGCGCGCGCCCGGCTCGGCCGCAGCCTGTCGATTCGCGAAATCGACAGTGGCTCCTGCAATGGCTGCGAGCTGGAGGTGAACGCGCTGCAGAACGTCGCCTACGACCTCGAGCGATTCGGGCTGCGCTTCGTCGCCTCGCCCAAGCATGCCGACGTGCTGCTGGTGACCGGGCCGGCCTGCCGCAACATGGCCGAGGCGATGGAGCGCGCCCTCGCCTGCACGCCGGAACCGCGTTGGGTCGTCGCCGCCGGGGACTGCGCGGTCGATGGCGGCGTGTTCAAGGGATCGTACGCCGTGCATGGCGGCGTCGGCGCGGTGTTGCCGGTGGACCTGCTCATTCCGGGCTGCCCGCCCTCGCCCGAGCAATTACTGGAAGGGCTGCTGGCGCTACTGGAGGCCGAGGCGCCGCCGCGGCGCGCCACGCCATAAAATTAGCCCGGCTGGATTGCTCCAGCCGGGCCAAAGACCCCGCCTTGCGGAAGGGTCAGTCAGGCGACGACCTGCCGGGAATAAGCCGTCGCGACAGAACGGAGGATCGCAGGTCACGCCTCTCGAGTGCGTGGCAGGAACCTTAATAAACCGCAACTCGTACAGGTTGTACGAAAATCGGCAACGCAACCCAACGATGGGGCATGCGGCGGGCGCCGGCGCCCGGCCGAAGGCAGCGTCCAGCGCCGCGACGCCGCCGGCATTCTCGGTCGGATGGATGATCGAGTGCGGGTCCGGGCCGGCGCCGCCGATCGGGATGGGCTTCGCGACGCCGTCGCGAACGGCCGTTCAGATTAGGCAGAGTTCGGCCAGGTCACGCCGCAGTTGCGGCGGCAGCCGGTCGAGCCCGCGTGGCGCCGGCCGGCCGGTCGCCACATCGGGCGGCGCTTCTTCCGGCTTCAGGTAGCGCCAACCCTGGAAGGCCTTCATCGGCCGCGCCTCGACCGGGACCAGCGTGGGGTCGAGCAGCAGCGCGGCGCAGGGGGTGTTGTCGTCCCATTGTTCCTCACGCAGGCCGAGGATGCGTTGGCGCACCCGCACGAAGCCGGCCACCACCCAGTAAATCGAGCCACCATCGGTGACCTCGTCGATCCGCTTGGGGAACATGCGGGTCCAGGCGCGCAGCGGCGGGTCGGTGCGCAGGCGGTCGGCTTGCAGCGCCGACAGCGCGGCGACATCCTTGGGCCCGACCGAGAGTTTGATGAGGTGCAGCACGGCCTATCCATGTCGCCTCGGCGGTCGAGTCGGCAAGTGGCCTCGTGGCCGAGGCCGGACAAGTTCCCGCGTGACAGAGCGTAACCGGGCTCGCGCCCGCGGCGAAAAGCCCCCTGCAAGGCAGCCATCTCGGTCGCCCTGGAGAGATGCCCGCATGGCAAGTGCCGCCACGCAACGCCCGCTGTCCCGCCCTCCGCGGGACCTGCGCCTCGACATCATCCGGGGGTGGCTGCAGGTGTCGATCTTCGGGGCCCATGCGGTGGGCTCGTCGTTCGGGGCCTATGGCATCCATGCCGCCTGGGGCCTGTCGGACAGTTCCGAGCAGTTCCTGTTCCTGTCGGGCTTCGTGCTCGCCTCAGTGCATACGGCCAAGGCCAGCCGGGACGGCGCGCTGGCGGCGGCGCGCGACATCTGGCGCCGCGCCTTCCGTCTGTGGCTGGTGCATCTGCTGCTGTTCCTGATGACCGGGGCGCTGATCCTTTGGGCCGAAATGGGCATTCCCCTGCCCGGCGAGGTCGACCGGCTCGGCTGGGGGACGCTCGCCCATCAGCCGCTGGTGGCGCTGCCGGGGGCGATGCTGCTGCTCTACATGCCGGTCTACATGGACATCCTGCCGGTCTTCGTCCTGTCGATGCTGGCGTTGCCGGGCTTCCTGTGGCTGGTGCAGCGGTTCGGGGCGGCGGCGCTGCTCGCCCCCGGGGCGGTCTGGGGCGGGGTGCAATTCGACCTGTGGCATTGGCCAGCCTGGATGGGCACCGGGCTCGAACCCCTGGCCTGGCAGTTCGTCTTCATGATCGGCGCCTGGTTCGGCCGGCGTGCGCTGCTGAACGGGGCGGCGATCGGGCGGGTCAACGGGGTGGTGGTGGCGGCGGCCGCGCTGGTCGCCTTCGGCGCGGCGCTTAGCATCGCCATCCGCATCGAGCCCGCCTTCGACATCGGCCTGATCTGGACGCTGGCGGGCAAGACGCATCTGGGTCCGGTGGCGCTGCTGCACGCGCTTGCCCTTGCCTACCTATTTGCCGTGCTGGTGCCGAAGGATGCCGCCTGGATGCACCACCCGCTGGCGCAGGCCATGGCGGCGGCGGGGCGGCACAGCCTCGACGTGTTCCGCACCGGGCTGTTCCTGGCCTGGGGCTTTACTGTGGCCTATCGGTTGATGCCGGGCGCCTGGTGGGTCGACCCGGTGCTGACCCTGCTTGGCGTCAGCATCCTGCTCGGCCAGGGCCTGCTGGTGGATCGCCGGCGCATGACGCCGGTCCTGGTGACGCGATGAGCGCCGCCCTCGGCTACCCCGCGCCGCCGCTGCGCTTCTTGGCTCGGCCCGTTCGTCCTATGGTGCGCGCGCAGCATAAGGGGCGCGCCGTGGCAGGCGAGAGTGACGGCCAGTGGGAGGCATGGATGGTGGCCGCGCAGGCCGGGGATGCGCGCGCCTATGACCGTCTGCTGCGCGACTGCCTGCCGCTGCTGCGCGCCATCGCGCGCCGCCGGATCCGCGATTCGCACGAAGCCGAGGATGCGGTGCAGGACACGCTGCTGACCATCCACCGCATGATCGCGACCTACGACCCCGACCGCCCGCTGCGCCCCTGGATCGTCGCCATCGCCGAGCGCCGCTGCGTCGACCGGTTGCGCCGGCGCGGCCGCGGGGCGGGACGGGAAACCCCGATCGACGACCATGCCGAGACCCTCGCCGCCCCGGCTGGCGAGACGGGTGAGGAACGTATCGCCGGCCGCCAGCTGCGCGAGGCCGTCGCCGAATTGCCGGAAAGCCAGCGCACGGCGCTGCGCCTGGCGAAGCTTGAGGACTTACCGCTGGCCGAGGCGTCACGCCGTTCCGGCCTGTCGATTGGCGCATTGAAGGTCGCGACCCACCGGGCCCTGCGCTCGCTGCGACGGCGATTGGGTGCGGAGGACGAACAGTGACCACTACCGAGGAACTCATCGCTCGCCTCTCCGCCGATCTTCGCCCGGTGCACCGGCTCGCGCCGCCCCTGCGTCGCGCGGCCGCCTGGCTTGCCTTCGCCTTGATGGTCATTGTGGCGGCGGTTGCCTGGCACGGCCCGCGACCAGACCTCGCCGATCGGCTGGCCGATGCACAGGAAATGATCCAGTGGCTTGCCTCGGCGGCGACCGGGGTGCTGGCGACGATCGCCGCGTTCCAGCTTGCCTTGCCCGATCGCTCACCCCGCTGGGTGTTGCTGCCGGTTCCCGCCGCGGTGCTGTGGGTCGGCACGCTCGGGGCCGGTTGCCTGGCCGACGTGCTGCGGATTGGGCCGCAGGCGCTGGTGCCAGGGGTGTCCTGGGGCTGCATGGGCTTCATCCTGGGCCTTGGCATTCCGCTGTCGGGTTCCCTGGTCTGGCTGCTGCGCTATGCGGCGGGCATCCGTCCCCTGCCGGTGGCGGCGATGGGCGGGCTCGCCGGCGCCGCGCTCTCGGCAGCGGGGCTGTGGCTGTTCCACGAACTCGACGGCGCGGCCGAGGCGTTGGTCTGGCATGTCGGCATGACGCTCGTCGTGGTCGGCCTGTTCCTCGCCTTCGGGCGGTCGTGGGAGACCCGCGCGACAGCGCGCTTCACCGCCGCTTAAGGCGCAGCGCACCACAATGAGGGCCCATACCTCCATGAGGCCCCCATGCGCGCCTTTCTCAATCTATCGGTCGGTCTGAAATTACTCACGACCAGTCTACTCGCCCTGCTCATGTTGGGTGGCGTCGCTGCCACGGTCATGCTGACCGGACGACAGCTGTCGGAAACCCTGGCGCATCAGGAACAGCTCAGTCAGGCTTCGGCGCTGCTGACCGAAGCGATGGGCACCGTCGCCGCCGCCCCCGCCCAGGTCCAGACCATGCTCACGGCGAACCAGGCGGACGATGTCGGGACGGCGCGCGACGGTGCCCTCGCGGCGCTGGATGGTACGGCCATGCTGGCGCGCCGCGCCGCCGACGTTGCCAATGACGCATCGGTCACCGCGCTGCTGACGCGCCTGGTGGACGCGGCCTCGGACTACGGCACGGCGATCCGCAACCAGGCGGAACAGCGCACGGGCATCATCCAGTCACGCGATGAGGGGTTCCTCGCCCGCGGTGCGGAATACGACCAGGCCTTCGAAGGGGCGAATGCGGCGATCGAATTCGACCTGTCGGGCGAAGCGCGGGAGGACGCGCGCACGCGCTTCATCGCCTTCCACCAGGGGTCCACGAACATGCGGGCCTCGACGCTGCGCTTCCTCGCCACGGGGGATGACACGCAGGCGCAGCGGGCGCGCCGGGCCGCGGCGCAGTCGCGCGTGCATCTGCGCGGCGCGGTGTCGACAGCCTCCAACCAGCCGCGCGTGAAGGAGGAACTGGAGCGCATCGGCCGCATCGCCGAGCAGGCTTCCGAGGCCGCCATGGCGACCATACAGCGTGGCCACGACCTCGCGCAGTACACGACCGATCGCGCCGAGCCGGCACGCGCGGCACTGGTCGCCGCCGTCACTGCCGCCAATGACCGGCTGCGGGCGATCGACCTCGACGCGGGCGAGGCGGTGAAGGCGGCGCTGCGTCATCAGACGACGCTCGTCGGCATCGCCGCGGGCGCGATCGCGCTGGTGCTGCTGCTCTCGGCCTGGACGCTGGCCCGCACGGTCGGCGCGCCGCTGCGCCGCATGGCCGGCACGATCGGCGCGATCGCCGCCGGGGAGGCCGCCGTCACCGTCACCGATCGCGGCCGCCGCGACGAGATCGGCCGCATCGCCGAGGCCGTGGAAGGGTTGCGCGTCATGGTGCGCGAGGCCTTCAGCCGTGGCCAGATGATCGAACAGATGCCGATCGGCGTTTCCGTTGCCGACCCGGCCAATGAGTTCCGCATGACCTATGCGAATGGCCATGCACAGGAACTGATCCGCAGCGTACAGGACCATCTGGCCGTCAAGGTCGACAGCATGGTCGGGCAGAGCATCGACATCTTCCACCAGGATCCGGGGCGCATCCGGGGGCTGCTCGCCGACCCGGCGAACCTGCCGCACAAGGCGCGCATCGTGATGGGCGAGGAGACGCTCGAACTCAACGTGTCGGCGCTGCGCGACGCGCAGGGGCAGTATGTCGGTGCCATGCTCGCCTGGCAGCGCGTGACCGAACAGGCGCGGCTGGCCGACAGCTTCGAGGGCGATGTCGGCGCGGTGGTGGATTCCGTCGCAACCTCGGCCCGCCAGATGCAGGATGCCGCGCGCACCCTCACCGACGCGGCGGCCGAGACCGGGCGCGAGGCGGTCACCGTCTCCGAGGCCGGCATGCAGGCCAATGCGGATGTGCAGGCAGTCGCCGCGGCGGCCGAGGAGATGGCGGCCTCGGTCGAGGAGATCACCCGCCGCGTCGCCGAGGCGGCCGATGTGGCCCGGCGCGCGGTGGCCGAGGCCAAGGCGACCGATTCGACCGTGCGCGGCCTCGCCGAAGCGGCCTCGCGCATCGGTGATGTGGTGAGGCTGATCGGCGAGATCGCCGGGCAGACCAACCTGCTCGCCCTCAACGCCACGATCGAGGCGGCCCGCGCCGGGGAGGCCGGCAAGGGCTTCGCCGTGGTCGCCTCCGAGGTAAAGAGCCTCGCCGGCCAGACCGCCAAGGCGACCGAGGAGATCGGCCGCCAGATCAGCGAAATGCAGGGAGCGACGACCCACGCGGTGGAGGCGATCCGCGCCATCGGCACGACGGTCGACCGCACCTCGGACATCGCTACCGCGATCGCCGCGGCGGTCGAACAGCAGGGGGCGACGACGCGCGAGATCGCGCGCTCCGCCGCCCAGGTGGCCGAAGCGACCGGCACCGTGGCGCAGCGGATCGAAGGCATCCGCAATGCAGCGGACGCCACCGGCGGGTCGGCCGCCGCGGTGTTGCAGGCGTCGAACGCGCTGTCGGGCGATGCGGCAACGCTGCGCGAACGCGCCGACAACTTCCTCAGGGCCGTGCGCGCGGCCTGATGGCGGCTGCTTGAGCCTGGCGCGGCGGCCCTGCGCCGCCACGCCGTCGACCGAAGACCGATCGCGCCAGGGTGCGTGCCTCGCGCGACCGGCACGAGGGCTGGTGCCCCCGCCGTCCTTCCCGCTCGTGTGACTTTCGCCCCAACCTGCTAGATGGCGGCCCAGCAGAGCAGGAGGCACCCATGGGCTACAAGGTCGCGATCATCGGTGCCACCAGCGCGGTGGGGCGCGAGATCATCAAGACCCTCGCCGAACGGGGCTTCCCGGTGGATGAGGCAGTGGCTCTCGCCTCGGGGCGTTCGGCCGGGCAGGAAATCTCCTTCGGCGAGAAGACCGTGCTGAAGGTGCGCGACCTCGACCGCTATGATTTCGCCGGCACGCATCTCGCGCTGTTCTCGCCGAGCGCGGCGATTTCCGCGGTGCATGCGCCGCGCGCGGCGGCGGCCGGCTGCCTGGTCATCGACAACACCTCGCAGTTCAGCATGGAACCGGGCGTACCGCTGGTGGTGCCGGAAGTGAACCCGCACGCCATGGCGAAGCGGCCGAAGAAGGGGATCATCGCCAACCCCGATGGCTCGACCATCCAGATGGTGATGGCGCTGAAGCCGCTGCATGACATCGCGAAGGTCAGGCGCGTGGTGGTGGCGACGTATCAGTCCGTCTCCGGCGCGGGGAAGGAGGCGATGGACGAGCTGTGGTCGCAGACCCGCGGCGTCTTCGTCAACGACCCGCCGCTCGCCGAACAATTCACCAAGCCGATCGCCTTCAATGTCATCCCGCATATCGACGCCTTCATGGACGATGGCGCGACGAAGGAGGAATGGAAGATGGCGGTGGAGACGCGCAAGATCCTCGACCCCGACATCCAGGTGGTTGCCACCTGCGTGCGCGTGCCGGTGATGATCGGCCATAGCGAGGCGGTGCATGTGGAGTTCGAGACCGCGATCACCGAACGCCAGGCGCGCGAGGCGCTGCGCGAGGCGCCGGGGATCACCGTGCTCGATCACCGCGACGATGGCGGCTATGCGACGCCGATCGAGATCGCCGGCGAGGATTCGGTGTTCATCTCCCGCCTGCGGCGCGACACCACGGTGCCGCATGGGCTCGCCTTCTGGTGCGTGGCGGACAATCTGCGCAAGGGCGCAGCGCTGAACGCCGTGCAGATCGCCGAGGAGGCGCATCGGCTCGGGCTGCTGGAGGCGCCGCGGCTTTCCATTCCCGGGTGATTCCGGCGTAGCCTTCCCCCGTCAACGTCGGCCCGGGCCGGCGAGGCGGGAGGACGGCGATGGGCGCACGCATCAACCGGGCGATCGAACTGCTCGGGCAAGAGCAGGCGATCTACTACACGGGCCACCACACCGGCCATGTGCTGACCGAGGCGCAGGGCCGCGCGGATGCCGCGACCTGGGCGGACTACATCAATATCGGCATGGAGCATGGCGCCTTCGATATGGCGGGGCTCGCCGCCTATATGGCGGGTCTGGTGGCGGGTGGACCGACGCGGTCAGGGCACCGCACGCCGGCGGTGATCGTCGAGGCGCCGATCGGCGGCATCGACGAAGCCGGCATCCGGCACAATGCCTGGCAGTTCCGCCAGATCCTCGGCCGTGGCGTGCATGGGGTGTTGCTGTGCCAGGCGGAGTCGGCCGCGGCGGTGCGCGCCTTCGTCGAGGCCTGCCGCTATCCGCACCAGGCGACGGGGGTGGACCCGGCGCTGCCCTACCCGCTCGCGCGCATGGATGGCGCTGTGGTGCCGGCACCGGGGGTCGGGCTGCTCGGGGTGGGCACGCGTGGGCGCGGGTCGGAACCGACCGCCGCGCCGGTCTGGGGCATCACCGAGGCCGAGTATTTCCGTCGCTGCGATCCCTGGCCACTGAACCCCGAGGGCGAGTTGCTGCTCGGCGTGAAGATCGAGAGTCCCGAGGGCGTCGCGCGCTGCGAGGAGATCCTCGCCGTCCCCGGCCTTGGCTTCGCCGAGATGGGGCCGGGGGATCTCGGCCTGTCGCTGCTCGGCGATGTGGTGGTGCGGGTCGATCCTTATGCGACCGAGGTGCTGGCGGCGCGCGACCGGGTCTTCGCGGCGGCGCGGGCGCGCGGGCTCGCCTTTCTGGAGGGATGCTCACCGGCAACCATCGCCGCGCGGCTCGATGCCGGGGTGCGCGTCATCGCCGGCGGGCAGGAGGAGACGGCGCGGGTCGGCCGTGCGCATCAGCGCCGCGCCATGGCGGTCTGACGGCTCAGGCGCGGGCCTTGCGAGGCCAGGCGAGCACCAATCCGCCGGCGGCGATCAGCGCGCAACCGGCCAGCGCCCAGAGCCCCGGCAGCCGCGCGAACAACAGCGCATCGAAGCCAAGCGCGAAGACGATGCGCGAATAGTACCACGGCGCGATGACCGAGACCTCCGCCCGCCGCACCGCGCCGGCGATGCACAGCAGCGCCAGCGTCTGCACCGCCGCATAGAGCACGGCGAGCGCCAGGTCGCCGGCACCCGCCGCGCGCCACAGCCAGGGCATCGCCGGGCCGAGCAGCACCACCCCGGCCAGCGCCCCTTGCAGCGTCGCGTCCCATTCTGTGGCGACGCCGCGGATGCGCCGCGTCAGCACCTGGTAGAACGCATAGGTCAGCGCGGCCGAGACCGGCACGGCGGCGGCCCAGCTGAACAGCTCGCCACCCGGGCGCACCACCACCAGCATGCCGGCGAAACCGAGGGCGAGGGCGATCCAGCGGCGCGGCGTCACGCTCTCGCGCAGCACCAGGGCGCCGAGCAGCACCAGGATGATCGGGGCGGTGAAGCCGAGGGCCGAGGCCTCGGTGACCGGCACCAGCGAATAGCCGAGCACGGCAAGCGTGCTGGAGAAGATCAGCATCGCCGCCGCCAGCCGCTGGTCCTTCGCGCGCGGGGGCATCGCCAGGCGGCGGACCTCGCCCGCCGGGTTCGCGCTGCGGGCGAGCCAGAAGGCCGCGCCCACCAGCACCAGCAACGAGCGCAGGAAGGTGATCTGCACCGGATGCAGCGCGCCGGCGAGGATCTTCGCCAGCGCATAGCCGAGGGTGTAGAGCAGCCCCGCCGCCAGGGTCAGCAGGATGGCCCGGGTGGCCTGACTCATCGGCTATCGGGGTAGTCGCGGCCGGGGCGGGCGCGGTACGCGGGCAGTGACCAGCTATTGGCGATGCCCGCCGCGCGGGCGCCGAAGGCGACGAGACCGCCGAACGAAATGGCCAGCACGCGGCCCGCGCCGGCTTCCTGCAGCAGGATGAACATCGCCGCACCGAGCGCGGCGGCGGTGGCGTAGATTTCCCGGCGCAGCACCAGCGGCACCTCGGCGCAGATGATGTCGCGCAGGATGCCGCCGGCCGTCGCGGTGATGGTGCCCATCAGGATCGCGACCCAGGGCGCGGCGCCGGCGCGCTGCGCGGCCTCCGCCCCCAGCACGGCAAACAGGCCGAGGCCGATGGCGTCGGCCCAGAGCAGCACGACGAAGCGCCGCTCCAGCCGATGCGCGGTGAAGAAGACCACCAGCGCGAGGCCCGCCGCCAGCGCCACCATGCCCGGCACCGCCAGCCAGAAGACGGGTTGGTTGAGAATGACGTCGCGCACCGTGCCGCCGCCGAAGGCGCAGAGGCAGGCGACCAGCATGAAGCCGACCGGGTCGAGCTGCTTGCGCGAGGCGGTCAGCGCGCCGGCGACAGCCAGGACGGCGACGGCGAGCCAAGTGAGCGCCGCCAAGAGGTGGTCGAAGGGGGTCATGGGCCGGCGCGGGACGCCATTGGAGAGGGGCCCTGCCCCTCTCCAAACCTCACCCCGCCAGGGTGCCGGGCACCCTGGACCGCCGGGAATTGGCGTCGGGCATGCCCACCTGAAAGATCGCGCCGAGCAGGATGCCGCGCGCCGGGCACGAAGCGCCCGCCATCTGCACGGCGAGCCCGCCTGGCCCAACGACAGGTATCCGTTTCCAAAGGCCACCCGGCCTTTGGTGGGGTGAGGTCCGGAGACGGGCAAAGCCCCTCTCCGTCACCGCGGCCCGGTCGCGCGCATCCGCCCCCGTCCGTCACCACCCCGCGCAAGAAGGCCGCCTCACTCCGCCGGCACCGTCGTCACCCGCCGGCTGCGCGCCTCGGACTGCGCCGAGCCGGCGCAGAGCAGCGACAGCCCCAGCAGCGCCGCGACCACTGGCAGCACCAGCCCCGGATGCCCCATGTCGATCAGGTAGCCGAGCGGCACCGGCGTGATCGCACCGCCCAGCGGCAGGCCGGCGGAGACGAAGCCGAATACCTTGCCGATCTCGCCGGGCGGGGCGGCGTCCTTCAGCATCACGTCGCGCGGGGTGCGCGAGGTGCCCATGGCCAGACCGCCAAGGAACCCCACGATCGGCAGGACGAATTCGGGCATCGGCAGCAGGCCGAGGGCGAGGATCATCGCCATGGCGAAGACCGTCAGCACCACGACGAAGCCGATCAGGTTGCGCTTCGACGTGTCCGCGACCCAGCCGCCGACCAGCGTGCCGGAGGTGGCGCCGACCAGGTAGCCGGTCAGCACCATCGAGGCGACGGCGACGGGCGTGCCCCACAGCTTTCCCAATACGGTGATGACGAAGGCCTGAATGCCCGACCCCGCCATGGAGGAGAGCAGGAAGAACGCGAAGAACAACAGGATGGGGCGTGACAGCAGGATCTCGCGCCCCGACGGCCCGCCTTCGGCTTTCCGAGCCTTGGGCTGGTCGCGCAGGATACGGCTTTGCACCAGGATGGCGGCGACCACCGGCAAGCCGAGCAGCCCAACGAACAGCAGGGCGAAGCGCCAGCCCATGGTGGCCGCCAGCAGGGCGACCACCGGCGGGGCAAGGGCGAAACCCAGATTGCCGGTGAAGGTGTGCAGCGCGAAGGCGCGGCCCATCCGGTTCTTGTCGATCGAGCCGGCGAGGATGGCGTAGTCCGCCGGGTGGATCACCGAATTGCCGATGCCCGAGAGGATGGCGAGCAGCCAGATCGCCCATATGCCCGGTGCCACCGCCATGGCCGAGACCGACAGTGCCATCAGCAGCGTGCCGCCCACCAGGAAGCGGCGGGCGCCATGCCTGTCCACCCAGAAGCCGACCGGTGTCTGCAACAGCGCCGTGGTGCCCGACATCAGCGCGACGGCGAGGCCAAGCTCGGCGAAGGAGACGTTGAATTCGGCCTGCCAGAACAGGAACAGCGGCGGCAGCGACAGCATGTAGAAATGTGAGAGGAAATGCCCGGTCCCGATCAGCGCGATGATGCGCGCATCCTGGCCGATGCCGGCGGGCGGTGGGGGGTCGGCGGGCATGGGTGCACCCTGGCCTGTGACGTTCGCGGCAAGGCTGGGCGCATGTCCGTTTTCCGTCAACGGTGCGGGAGCCTGACATTCCCTTCATGCGGATGGCGGCGGCGATAACGCTGGTGCTGCCAGACGGCGGCGTCAGACCGAGATCGAGGGGGAACGAGAACCGCCGGCGAGAATGCCGGGAAGCTCGCTGTTCAACCCCATCGATTATGACAGGCTCGTGCGAAATCCGGTGGGTGTGCTGCCGGCCTTGGAGCCCGACCCGCCAGGCATCTGGCATCGCGCGCGGCGCTCGCTTGAACGGAAGGGGCGGCGCGAATGGCGCGGGTTTTTGCGAATCATTCGCAATCCCTTGACTGGGCATCGAAAGTCGCGCCACGGATTTGACGCTGTCCCGCGCCGCACCATACAAGAGCATGTGAAAAGGCCGTTCCCCGGTTCGGGGATTGGGGATCGCGGCCCACTGGAGTTGACCGACCCATGTCGAAGATCACCGACACCCGGGAGGCCGTGATGGTTGGCCGCCGGACGGATGGCAGCCTCGTCCGCCGCCCATTGTCGCCGCACCTGCAAGCCTATGACATGATGCAGATGACCTCTGCGCTGTCGATCACCCACCGCATCACTGGCACGCTGTGGTCGATCGGCATGGTGTTCCTGGTGTGGTGGCTCGTCGCCGCCGCCGCCGGCGAGGCCTCCTTCAACGCCGCGCAATGGTTTTTCGGGTCGTTCATCGGCGTCATCGGGCTGATGGGGCTGACCGCGGTGGCCTGGTACCACACGCTGGCCGGCATCCGGCACCTGTACTGGGATTCGGGGCGCGGCTTCGACCTGCCGACGACCTACCTCACCGGCCGGGCGGTGCTGATCGGCACCGCGGCGCTGACCGCGCTGACCTGGCTCATCATGCTCATCACCTGGATCTGACGCCGATGGCCGCGCCGACGATACGTTCGCTTCGCTCCCCGCTCGGCCGCGTGCGCGGCATGGGCTCCGCCAAGGGCGGCACGCATCACTGGTGGATGCAGCGTGTCACCTCCATGGCACTGCTGCCGCTGACCATCTGGCTGGTCTTCGCCCTGGCGCGCATGCCCGATGCCAGCTGGCTGGAAGTGACCATCTGGATCGGTCGGCCGTTCAATGCCGTGCTGCTGCTGTCCTTCCTCGCCGCCGCCTTCCACCACATGGCCGGCGGCCTGCAGGAAGTGATCGAGGATTATGTGCGCGGGGACCTCGCCAAGGTCGGTTCGCTGATGGCGCTGAAGGCGGCCTGTTTCCTGCTGTGGCTGTCGGCGACGCTCGCCGTGCTGCGGATTGCGGTCTGACCGACCCCTGGCGGGGTCGCCGAAGCGACCCAGCTTGACGTGGTGACGATTGGCAGAAGGCGGACAGCGGGGCGTTCTTCCCCGTACCGCGGACAAACGAGACGGATGCGATGAACGCGATCAGCAAGCCTTCCAACGGCGCCTACCGCATCGTCGACCACACCTACGACGTCGTCGTCGTGGGCGCGGGCGGCGCGGGGCTGCGGGCGACCTTCGGCATGGGGGCGGCCGGCCTCAAGACCGCCTGCATCACCAAGGTGTTCCCCACCCGCTCGCACACCGTGGCGGCGCAGGGCGGCGTTGGTGCCGCGCTCGGCAACATGGGCGAGGATGACTGGCGCTGGCACATGTACGACACCGTGAAGGGGTCGGACTGGCTCGGCGACCAGGACGCCATCGAATACATGTGCCGCGAGGCGGTGCCCGCGATTATCGAGCTGGAGCACTACGGCGTGCCGTTCTCGCGCACCGAGGACGGCAAGATCTACCAGCGCCCCTTCGGTGGCCACATGACGCATTACGGCAAGGAACCCGCCATGCGGGCCTGCGCCGCGGCCGACCGCACCGGTCACGCCATCCTGCACACGCTGTACCAGCAGTCGCTCAAGCATAACTGCGAGTTCTTCGTCGAGTATTTCGCCCTAGACCTCATCATGGACGATGAAGGCGCCTGCCGCGGCGTGATGGCGTGGTGCCTGGAAGATGGTTCCATGCATCGCTTCCGCGCGCAGACGGTGGTGCTGGCGACGGGCGGTTATGGCCGCGCCTATTTCTCCTGCACCTCGGCGCATACCTGCACGGGCGATGGCGGCGGCATGGCGCTGCGCGCCGGCCTGCCGTTGCAGGACAACGAGTTCGTGCAGTTCCACCCGACCGGCATCTACGGCTCCGGCTGCCTGGTGACGGAGGGGGCCCGCGGCGAAGGCGGCTACCTGACGAATTCCGAGGGCGAGCGCTTCATGGAGCGCTACGCGCCGACGGCGAAGGACCTCGCCTCGCGCGATGTCGTCTCCCGCGCGATGTCGATGGAGATCCGCGAAGGCCGCGGCGTTGGCCCGCATAAGGACCACATCCACCTGCACCTGGAACACCTGGGCGCGGAGATCCTGCACGAACGGCTGCCCGGAATTTCCGAGACGGCGAAGATCTTCGCCGGCGTGGATGTGACGAAGGAGCCGATCCCGATGCTGCCGACCGTGCACTACAACATGGGCGGCATTCCCACGAATATTCACTGCGAAGTCCTGGCCGCGACCAGCACCGACCAGGACAAGGTGGTGCCCGGCCTGATGGCGGTGGGCGAGGCCGCCTGCGTCTCGGTGCATGGCGCCAACCGGCTCGGCACCAATTCGCTGCTCGACCTGGTAGTGTTCGGCCGCGCCGCGGCGCATCGCGCGTCCGAGACGATCAAGCCGGGGGCGACGCAGATGCCGCTGCCGCCCAAGGCCGGCGAGGCCTCGCTCGATCGCTTCGATCGCGTGCGCAACGCGAAGGGCAGCGTCAGTGTCTCCGACCTACGGCTGAACATGCAGCGCACCATGCAGACCCACGCCGCCGTGTTCCGCACCTCCGACCTGCTGAAGGAAGGTGTCGAGAAGATGGACAAGGTCGCCGCGACCTACAGCGACATCAAGATCGCCGACCGCAGCCTGATCTGGAACAGCGACCTGATGGAGGCGCTGGAGCTGGACAACCTGCTCGGCAATGCGCTGACCACGATCCATGGCGCCGAGGCGCGGCATGAATCGCGCGGCGCCCATGCCCAGGAAGACTACCCCAACCGCGACGACGTGAACTGGATGAAGCACACGCTGGCGCGCGTCGATGACAAGTACGGGGTGAAGCTCGACTACCGCGACGTGAAGATGCGCACGCTCACCAATGAAGTGCAGGTCTTCCCGCCCAAGGCGCGCGTGTACTAGGACCTGAACCGATGGCAACCTTCACGCTTCCCAAGAACTCCACGGTCGGCGAAGGCCGCACCTACCCCGCCCCGGCCGGGTCGAAGAACGTCAAGGCGTTCAAGATCTATCGCTGGGACCCGGATGGCGGCGCCAATCCGCGCACCGACACCTACGAGATCGATCTCGACAAATGCGGGCCGATGGTTCTCGACGCCCTCATCAAGATCAAGAACGAGGTGGATTCGTCGCTGACCTTCCGGCGGTCCTGCCGCGAGGGCATCTGCGGCTCCTGCTCGATGAACATCGACGGGCTGAACACGCTGGCCTGCCTCAAGCCGATCGA
Organism: Neoroseomonas lacus; assembly: GCF_014644535.1. Taxonomy (GTDB): domain Bacteria; phylum Pseudomonadota; class Alphaproteobacteria; order Acetobacterales; family Acetobacteraceae; genus Neoroseomonas; species Neoroseomonas lacus. Next base: position 54,660 of record NZ_BMKW01000012.1, on the reverse strand, counting down.
CGAGGTGAAGGGCGATGTCCGCATCTCCCCGCTGCCGCATATGCCGGTGGTGAAGGATCTGGTTCCGGACCTGTCGCAGATCTACGCGCAGCTGCGCTCGGTCGAGCCCTGGCTGAAGGCTGACAGCCCGCCGCCGCCCGATGGCGAGCGACTGCAGTCCAAGGAGGAACGGGCGAAGCTCGACGGCCTCTGGGAATGCATCCTGTGCTTCTGCTGCTCGACAGCCTGCCCGTCCTATTGGTGGAATGGCGACCGGTATCTTGGCCCGGCGGTGCTGCTGCAGGCCTATCGCTGGATCGCCGACTCGCGCGACGAACACACCGGCGACCGGCTCGATGCGCTGGAAGACCCGTTCAAGCTGTATCGCTGCCACACCATCATGAACTGCACCCGCGCCTGCCCGAAAGGGCTGAACCCGGCGCAGGCGATCGGCGAGATCAAGAAGCTGATGGTCGAACGCCAGGGCTGACAGTCGCGACCGGCCGCGGCGGCGCCAGTCGCCGCGGCCGATTGGCGCCTACGGGCCGCCCTCCGTAACCTTTCTCCCGGGCTGACCGGCCGCAGCGATGCAATCGCCGGCTATGCAGCGCGCGTATCCGTGCCAGCATGGGGCACGACCCGGCCCCAGACGCCGGGCAGAGGATACGGAGAAAGAAGCCCATGACCCGCCGGACCCCCTATGTGGCCGCCCTCGGCCTCGCGGCGCTGCTGGCCGCGCCCGCCATGGCGCAGACCCTGACCATCGGTTCCGCCGCCCCGGTCACGACCATCGACCCGCATTTCCACAATGTCGGGCCGAACAACGCCCTGACCATGCACATCTTCGACCGGCTGGTGGAACGCGACGGGCGGGCGCGCCCGCATCCCTCGCTGGCGGTGTCCTGGCGCGTGGTGTTCGACACGGTATGGGAGTTCAAGCTGCGCGAGGGCGTGACCTGGCACGATGGCCGGCCCTTCACCGCCGACGACGTGGTGTTCACCTTCTCCCGCGTGCCGAATGTGCCGAACAGCCCCGGCGGCTTCCAGGGCTTCCTGCGCGCCATCACCCGGGTCGAGGTAGTCGACGCCCACACCCTGCGCCTGCACACCCGCGCGCCGCATCCGCTGATGCCGCTCGACCTCGCCTCGGTGTCGATCATCTCGCGCCATGCCGGCGAAGGTGCCGCGACCGAGGATTACAACAGCGGCCGGGCGGCGATCGGCACGGGGCCTTATCGCCTGGTCTCCTACAGCTCCGGCGACCGTATCGAGATGGCGCGCAACGACGCCTGGTTCGGCCCTGCCCAGCCCTGGACGCGCGTCAACTACCGCATCGTCAACAACGACGCCGCGCGCACCGCCGCGATGCTTGCCGGCGACCTCGACCTGATCGAGCAAGTACCGACCTCCGACCTCGCCCGGCTGCGGCGCGACCCGCGCGTGACCGTTACCGAGATCCCGTCCCTGCGCACCGTCTACATGGCGCCGGATTATTCGCGCGACGGCGGCACGCCGCTGATCACCGACAATGCCGGCCAAACGCTGCCGGTGAACCCCTTCAAGGACGCACGGGTGCGTCGCGCGCTCTCGATGGCGATCAACCGTGACGCGCTGGTCGAACGCGTGATGGAAGGTGCCGCCACCAGCACCGCGCAATGGCTGCCCGAAGGTGCCTTCGGCTACAATGCCGCGGTCCATCCGCGCCCCTATGACCCCGATGGCGCGAAGCGGCTGCTGGCCGAGGCCGGCTACCCGGACGGCTTCCGCATCACCATGCACACGCCGAACGACCGCTGGCCGAACGACGCCCGGCTGGCCCAGGCCGTGGCGCAGATGTGGACGCGCATCGGCGTACGGACCCAGGTCGATGCGCTGCCCTGGACCGCCTTCGTGCCGCGCCGCACCCGCATCGAATACGCCATGCAGATGGCCGCCTGGGGCAGTTCGACCGGCGAGGGCTCGAACTTCCTCATCAACACGCTGGCCACCAACAACCGCCAGCGGCTGACCGGGGCGAACAACAACGCCCGCTTCTCCGGCCCGGTGTTCGACGAGTTGGCGGCGCGCGGCTCGGCGACGCTGGACGACGAACGGCGCGAGGCGATCTGGCACGAGGCCGTCGCGCTCTATGCCGAGGAGGAACCGCTGATCCAGCTGATCCAGTACGTGAACACCTGGGCGGCGCGGCGCGGCCTGACGCACGAACCGCGGATGGACGAGCGCACCGTGGCCATGGGCGTGCGGCCGACGGCGCAGTAGGGGCCGCAGAGCCGCTCCGGCCTATTTTTTCACTGGTGATCGGAGAGGGGCGCGCCGCCCCTCTCGACCCTCACGCCGGCCGCCCCACCACGAAGCGTCGATAGATCGCCCCCAGCGTGATCAGCGCCAGCCCGAGCCCCAGGAAGGACAGCACGCGCCACAGCCCGACCAGCGCGTCCATGTCCACCAGGAACACCTTGAAGGTCACCAACGCGATGACGGCAAGCGCGGCCAGGCGGATCTCCCGCCGCCCGGTGCGGATGCCGATCGCGACCATCACCGCACCCAACAGCAGCCAGGCACCGGAATAGGCGTACATTTCCGCCTCGCCGATCGGCAGTGCGCCGATCTTCACCGGGTGGAAGGCGCGGCGCACCTCCAGCGTCACCCAGGCGAAGCCGGCCGCCAGGCCATAGGCCGCGAGCAGCGGCCGCGCCCCCGGTGGCTCGCGCAGTTCCGCCACGCGCGCCACCGCCCAGCCCACCAGCAGCGCGGGCAGCAGATAGGCCGGCGCCAGCGCATTCAGCACCGGCAGCGCGCCGACGTCGCGGTTGGTCACCCAGGGATTCGTCGCCAGCAGGATCAGCCCGACCAGCAACCCCACCACCCCCGCCACCCGCGCGGCCAGGAGCATCGTCACCCGCCCGCCGCGCCGATGCAGCAGCAGCGCCGCCATGGCGCAGGCGAACAGCGCGGTGCATTGCCAGGCGGCCTCGGCGAAGTCCCAGCGTTCCTCGCCCAGCGCGCCGGGATGGAAGCCGTGGCGTATCTCCAGCAGCACCAGCAGCGTGGCGAACAGCGCCGCGCCGCCCTCCAGCAACCGCACCACGATGCCGTCCCGCCCGCGAAGGAAAATCCGCGCCGCCCACCAGAAACACGCCGCCGGCACGCCATAGGCGAGCAGCAACCCGTTCAGCAGCGGCATCGCGCCCCAGTCGTAGCCGAGCACGAAGCCGTTCAGCACCAGCCGCACCAACACCAGGGCGGCAACCACCGCCGCGACGCGCCGCAGTGCATCGAGCCCCGTGCGCGCGGCGATCATCGCCAGCGGCGGCAGGAACAGCGCGACGGCGAGCGTCAGCCACTGGTCGCGGAGCACCATGGCGACGCCGAGCGCCAAGGCCGCCACCGCCGCCGCCGCATGCGCACCGGCGCGCTGCGGGTCGGCCGCCCGCATGCCCCGTGCCGCCGCGCCCACATGCAGCGCGGCAAGCGCCGCGGCCGCCAGCGCCCAGCTCGGATCGGTGGCGAAGCCGCGCACCCGGCCATAGGCGACCAGCAGCGTCACCACCGGCACCGTGGCGGCGAGCCCCGCCCAGGCCAGCCCGCCGCGCGCCTCCAGCGTCAGCCCGGCCAGCAGATGCAGCAGCGCGAAAATCAGTGCGACGGTCAGGTAAGGCGTCAACGCCGTCGGCACCCAGTCACCGGGAATGACCGTCTGCACGACGCCTTCGACGGTCACGGCCTCGTCGGTCGGCGCCCAGCCCGGCACCAGCCAGACCAGCAGCATCACCAGCCCCAATCCGGCGGCGATCCAGGGCAGCCGCACCAGCCGCGCATCACGCAGCCCGGCCAGGATCGCGACCGGCGAGAGCAGCAGGATGCCCACCGGCGCGGCGAGCCCGGCCTCGAACACCGCCAGCGGCAGCAGCCCCGCGCCGAGCAGCGCCGGGGGCAGATGCGCCAATCGCCGACCAAGCACCCCGCCCAGCGCCTCGCGCGGCAGCAGGAACAGGAAGCAGGCCGCCGCCGCCGGCACGAAGATCGCCGGCGCCCAGAGGTCGAGCCCCTGCCCGACCACCGTGCCGAACAGCACCCACAGCGCCCCGGCGACCGTCGCGCACCAGCCGAGCCAGCCCCAGGCCGTCGCCCGCACCACCATCATCGCCGCCGCGACAACCACCAGCAGATAGGCGAACAGGCCCGGCAGCGACGGGTCATCGGTCGCCACCAACGCCGGCGTGGCAAAGGCGCCGACCAGCCCGACCACCGCCACCAACGGCCCGCGCCGCAACGACAGCAGCATCCCCAGCGCGCCCGCCGCCGCCATGCCGGCAAAGCCGAGCAGGGGCGGCAGCAATTCGTACATCGCGGTGGCGGCATAGGTCGCCCCGAACAGGGCGGCGACGCCACCCGCGGCGAGCGCGGGCGGCGCATAGTCCGGCAGGCCGCCGGGGGTCTGGGTGGCGGCGGAACGCCGGGCCAGCCATTCCCCACCGAGGATCAGCGCGAGGCCGAGCAGCCCGGCCAGCACGCAGCGTATCCCCGGGCCAAGCCAGCCTTCCTCAACCGCGAAGCGGATCAGGAAGACGCCCGCCAGCAGCAGCGCCCCGGCGCCGAGCCAGACGCCCCAACGCTGGGTGATCAGTTCCTCGAGGTTGCGCTTCGGTTCGTCACCGGCCGGCCGCGACCAGGGCGGCAGCGGGGCCTCGGGGGCGGCTTCGGTCTCGGACGCCGGCGCCGCATCGTCCGCCGGCGCGGCGACCGGCGCCGCCTCGGCGGGCGATGGCGCATATGCCGGTGGCACGGCCGGCGCGGCCTCCGGCGGCCTGAATCCGGCGGATATCAGCGCACCGGCCATGCCGCCGAGTTGCGCGCTCAGGGCGGCGACCTCCGTGCGCAGGGCCTCGGCCTCGCGCCTGGCGCGCCCGGCGCGGGCGAAAGCGGCAATGCCGAGCCCCCAGCCGCCAAGGAAGATGATGCCGAGGAGAAGCGCCAGACTTTCCATGACAACCACGCTTCCAGCCCACGTCAGCCCGCGTCAAGGCGCGCCGCGCTTGCACCTGTGACATGCATCGCCTAGAAGCGGCCCGCGTCGGCACCCCTGGAGGCCGGCGCTTGTCGTGCTGGCATGTCCGCAAGGCCCCGGCACGGCGACAGCATCATTTTGAAGGAACACGACCATGGTCCAGACCATTCGGATCGAGGCCGAAGCGCGCGAGCAGGCAGGTAAGGGGGCAGCCCGCGCAACCCGGCGTCAGGGGCTCGTCCCCGCTGTCATCTACGGTGCCAAGCAGGCGTCGACCCTCGCCGCGCTCGACCCGCGCGACGTGATGAAGCAGATGAACAAGGGCGGCTGGCAGTCGCACCTGTTCGAGGTCGCGGTGAAGGGTGGCGCCACCGAGCGTTGCCTGATGCGCGACGTGCAGTTCCACCCGGTCACCGACCGCCCGATCCATGTCGATTTCCAGCGCCTGTCCGCCGGGTCGCGCATCCGCGTGAAGGTCGCCGTTCACTTCCTGAACGAAGACACCTGCCCGGGCATCAAGGCCGGCGGCGTGCTGAACGTCGTGCGCCGTGAGATCGAAGTGATGGCCGACCCGGAGAATGTGCCGGAAGCCTTCGAGATCGACCTGGCCGCGGCCGAGATCGGCGACGGCATGCGCTGGTCGGCCGTGAAGGACCAGTTCGGCGCCAAGCCGGCGATCATCGGGCGCGACTTCATGGTTGCCTCGATCGCCGCGCCGACCGTGGTCGAGGACGCCCCCGCCGCGGCCCCGGGCCCGGTCGAGGCGATCAAGCAGAAGGCGCCTGCCGCCGGTGCAGCCGCGCCGGCCAAGGGCGGCAAGAAGAAGTAAGGAAGACGGGGGAGGAACACCTCCCCCGAATCCCCCACCGCTTTTTGTCTTTTGGCGCCGCCCCCGGCGGTCATCCCCAACAGATAGAAAAAGGAGGGGGGCTCGGGGGAGTTCCCTCCCCCGACCTTTCTTTTCCTTGCCATGCCCCCGCAAGACGGACCACTCCTCTGGGTCGGCCTCGGCAATCCGGGCAGTGAGCACGCGCGCCAGCGCCACAACATCGGCTTCATGGTGCTCGACGCGATCGCGCGCCGCCATCGCTTCTCCCCCTGGCGCAAGCGCTTCAAGGGCGAGGTGAGCGAGGGCACCATCGCGGGCCGTCGCGTCTGGGCGCTGAAACCGCTGACCTACATGAATGCCAGCGGCGACGCCGTGCAGCAGGCCGCCGCCTTCCTCAAGATCCCGCCCGAGGATGTCACCGCCTTCCACGATGAGCTCGACCTCGCACCGGGCAAGGTGCGAGTGAAGAAGGGCGGCGGCGTCGCCGGCCACAACGGCCTGCGCGACATGCGCCGCGCCTTCGGTAGCCCGGAGTTCTGGCGCGTGCGCGTGGGCATCGGCCATCCGGGCCACAAGGATGCGGTGACCGGCCATGTGCTTGGCAATTTCGCCAAGCAGGACCAACCCTGGCTGGAAAAGCTGCTGGATGCGGCGGCCGATGCCGCGCCGATGCTCGCCGAGGGCCGCGCCGAGGATTTCATGACACGCGTCGCGCTGCTGACGCAGGAGACATGATGGAAGACGACCTGCATCCCGATTTCAGCTTCGCCGGCCCCGGCCCGCAGGACATGGCGAATGGCACGGCCATTCTCGCCACCGCGCTGCTGCGCGAGGCGGAAAGTCTGGCGCAGACGGCCGCCGGGCTGCGCGGCACGCTCGCGCTCTTCGCCATGGACGGCCCCGCCGAGCTGGAGGACCACCGCATGATGCAGGCCGGCGCGCGCGCGGCCTCGGTGCTCGCCGGTGCGCTGGTGCTGGTGGCGCGGGACCTGCTGCGCTTCACCGGGGAACCGGTGCGCGCGGCGCAGGAGACGCTCGGCCGGCTGCCGCATGGCTCGCTGTCGGTCGGCGAGGTGGTGGGGCACCTGCGCGCGGCGGCGCTCGCGCCGGTGACGGATGACGGCGCGGCGCGCATCGCGGCCGCAACCATCGCCGAGACCTTCGCTTCGGCATTCGAGGCCGCCTGGCACGGCACGGCACCCGCCATTGGCGGCAAAGGGGATTGAGATGGGCTTCAATTGCGGGATCGTCGGGCTGCCGAATGTCGGCAAATCCACCCTGTTCAACGCGCTGACGCAGACCGCGTCGGCCCAGGCGGCGAATTACCCCTTCTGCACCATCGAGCCGAATGTCGGCCGCGTCGCGGTGCCGGACAAGCGGCTCGATGAGCTGACGCGCGTCGGCAAGTCCCAGAAGACAGTGCCGACCAGCCTGGAATTCGTCGACATCGCCGGCCTGGTGCGCGGCGCCTCGAAGGGCGAAGGGCTGGGCAACCAGTTCCTCGCCAATATCCGCGAAGTGGACGCCATCGTCCATGTCCTGCGCTGCTTCGAGGACACCGACGTCACCCATGTCGAGGGCAGCGTCGACCCGATCCGCGATGCCGAGACCGTCGAGACCGAGCTGATGCTCGCCGACCTCGACAGCCTGGAGAAGCGTGCCTATGGACTGGTGAAGCGCGCGCGCGGCGGCGACAAGGAAGCGGTCGCGCAGATGGCGCTGATCGACCCGATCAAGGCCGCGCTCGAAGCCGGCAAGCCGGCGCGCACCGCCATCCCGAAGGGTGAGGAAGTGGCGGCGTCGCGTCTGCAGCTGATGACGTCGAAGCCCGTGCTGTATGTGGCGAATGTCGAGGAAGCGAGTGCCGCGACCGGCAACGCCTTCTCGGCGAAGGTGTTCGAGAAGGCGAAGGCCGAAGGCGCGCAGGCGGTCGTGGTCTCGGCGGCGATCGAGGCCGAGATCAGCCAGATGGCGGAAGCCGACCGGGCGGAGTTCCTGTCGTCCCTGGGCCTCGAGGATTCTGGTTTGGATCGCATCATCCGCGCCGGCTACACGCTGCTCGGGCTGATCACCTATTTCACCTGCGGGCCGAAGGAAGCGCGCGCCTGGACCATCCTGCGGGGGATGAAGGCGCCGCAGGCCGCCGGCGTGATCCATGGCGACTTCGAACGCGGCTTCATCGCGGCGGAAACCATCGGCTACGACGACTACGTGGCACTGGGCGGCGAGCAGGGTGCCAAGGAGGCCGGCAAGATGCGCGTCGAAGGCAAGGAATACGTCGTGAAGGACGGCGACGTGATGCTGTTCCGGTTCAACGTGTAAGGCCCCATCCAATCATTGCCTCCCCAGATCGGGATCGCTGCGAAGGACCGGGGCATGGGATTTCGGGCGATGGTGGCATCGAGGCGCGGATGGTGTAGCGCGGCGATAGCCGCGATCCTGGTGCTGATGGCGGGGCCCGCCTTCGCCTGTTCCTGCTCGTCGGGCGGCAATCCCGACATGCTGGTGCTGGGCGCACCGCTGGCATTCCGCGGGCGCGTGGTGGCCGTCGAGGCGCTGGACAACACACAAGCGCCCCGGCAGCGCGCCACCGTGGAGGTCACGCAGCTTTGGAAGGGCGACCTGCCCGCCAGGGTCGAACTGAGTGCGGGTGGCTCGGATTCGCTGTGTGGCGTGCATTTGTCGGTCGGCGACGAGCGCGCTTTCTTCCCCGGCCGGTTTCGCGAGGGCGGGCTGGGGATCAGCCAATGCAGCATGTGGGCGGCACGGGAAGCAGAACCGGCGTTGTCCCGGCTCGGAGAGCAGCTTTCCGCTGCCGATGCTGCTGTGCGTGCCAACCCGGATGCGATGGCCCCGCTGCTCCGCCGGGCCGAGGCGCTCCGGCGATGGCGGGACCATGACCGCGCTCTGACGGCCTATCAGGCGGTCGTCGCAGCGGCACCTGACCTGGTTTCCGGGCAGACCGGCATGGCGCGCGTGCTGCTCGGCCAGGGCCGTGCGGCGGAGGCCGTGACGGTCCTGGAGCGGGCGAAGGCGCGGCTCGGGGCGCATCCCGAATTGCTCGGCACGATCGCCCTTGCGCATGCCGCGATGGGAGACTTCCAGGATCTCTCGCAGGCTGATTTCCGCGACGCCGATCTGTCCAATATCGATCTGTCCCGACAGGTGCTCCGTGGCGCGGACTTCTCCGGCACCTATCTGAGTCGTGTTCGCCTTGAGCAGAGCGACCTGCGGGGCGCGCGCTTCGAGGGTACACGCTTCGCCGGGGTCGACATGCAGCGCGCCGACCTGCGGGGCGCAAGCTTCATTGCGTCACTCGGGTTTCCGTATGTGCTGGGCGCCGATCTTCGCGAAGCCCGGCTGGAGCGGATCGACGTGCCGGAAGGCTTCTCCTTCCGCGATGTCGACATGCGCGGCGCGACCTTGCTTGAGAGCCAATTCCGAAGCGTGGACTTCGTCGGGGTCAATTTGAGAGGTGCCCGGCTGACAACCGTTCACATGAGAAGAGGGGACTTCGTCTGGAGCAGCCTGGATGGTGCTGTCCTGCGCAACGTGACTTTCTCTGCCGTCTACATGACAGAAGCCCCGCCTGTGCCGCGACGCCTCCTGTCTGCGCCGAGCGACCTGCCTGGCGTGCGGCTGATCGACGTCCGATTCGAGCCGTGATCAGCGCCCTGGCAGCGCCGTCCGCGCCGCCCCCGTCACCGGGTCGGGCGGCGGCAGCGCCGTCCCGCGCGGCCCGACCGCCCCGGCGCGCGAATACTGGTCATCCCCGCAGGCGGCCAGTGCCAGCATCAGCAGCAGGACAGGCGCGAGGAATCGGACAACCGCGGGTCGTGTCATGTCGCCGACTTAGCACGCGCCCCCCGTCGCGCTAAACCGCCTTCGCGCAGCGCGGAGTCATCATTCCATGTCCGACCTCATCACCCCCATGATCGGCTTCATCGGCGGGTCCGGCGTCTATGACCTAGCCGGTCTCGAGGACCGCAAATGGGTGAAGGTCCGCACCCCCTGGGGCGACCCGTCGGATGAGATCCTGACCGGCGTGTTGTCCGGCGTGCACGTCGCCTTCCTGCCCCGCCACGGGCGCGGCCACCCCACGCCACCCTCCGCGCTGAACTACCGCGCCAATATCGACGCCATGAAGCGCATCGGCTGCACCGAACTGATCTCGCTCTCCGCCGTCGGTTCGCTGAAGGAAGAACTGCCACCGGGCCATTTCGTCATCGTCGACCAGTTCATCGACCGCACCTTCGCGCGCGAGAAATCCTTCTTCGGCACCGGCTGCGTCGCGCATGTCTCGGTCGCCAACCCGGTCTGCCCGCGCCTCGGCGACGCGCTGGAAGCGGCGGCGAAGACCACCGGCATCCCCTACAGCCGCGGCGGCACCTACCTGGTCATGGAAGGCCCGCAATTCTCCACCAAGGCGGAAAGCATGCTGTACCGCCAATGGGGCTGCGACGTGATCGGCATGACCAACATGCCCGAGGCGAAGTTGGCCCGCGAGGCCGAGCTTTGCTACGCCACCATGGCCATGGTGACGGACTACGATTGCTGGCACCCCGAGCATGAGCACGTCACCGTCGAACATGTGGTGAAGGAACTGTTCTCCAACGCCGACAAGGCGCGTGCCCTGGTGAAGACCGTGGTGCCCGCGCTTGGCGCGCCGCGCGGGCCTTGCCCGGCGGGATGCGACCGCGCGCTCGACTGGGCGCTGATCACGGCGCCGGAGAAGCGGGACCCGGATATTCTGGCAAAGCTCGACGCGGTGGCGGGCCGGGTGCTGTAGGCCGGGCGGTAGCCAGGACGCCGCCGCGGGTTGGAGGCATGTCCCGCGCGCCCCGGCGCAGACCGCAAGGGTGGGGGGACAGTGCTGGATTTTCGGATATGTTGCTGTTATGTTTTCGACATCAAGCGGTGAATTGCGCCTGTTCGCCATCATCGTTCGGGCGGTTAAAAGACTAAGATCCTAAAGTGCGCAATATCAATGGCTTCGGTCATTGATAATGCGCCCTGGCACGTGGCGCGCCGATCGCTCGAAGATGACGGGGCAATCCGGGGCGCCAGCGTGCGCCCCGGCATCCGTGGCCATCGCGCGGCGTGGCGGCATGCCGCAGTGCTAGGCTTCCGGGTCTCCATCGGCCACGCGCAACATGGCCGAGGGGACTGTGCGGGGCAACGCGCCCCCGCGCCCTTCCGCGCCTTATGCGATCGGCCGTCCAAGCGCCGCCAGATAGCGTTCCGCAACCCGCGCCTTGACCTCGGGGTTGATGATGCGCGGCGGGAAGCGGCCGGCCGCGAAGTCCGAGAACGCCTCTGCCGCGATGCGCGTGATCATTGAGCGGCTTTCATGCGTCACGCCGGCGGTGTGCTGCGTGCAGATCACGTTGGGCATGGACAACAGCGGGTGGTCGCCCGGCGGCGGTTCCTGCTCCCACACATCCAGGCCGGCGGCGGCGATGTGGCCCGACTTCAACGCGGCAACCAGGGCCATCTCGTCATGGATCGACCCGCGCGCCGTGGTCACCAGCACCGAGCCCGGCTTCATCGCGGCGAAGGCGTTGGCCGCCATCATCGCGCGGGATTCCGGCGTCAGCGGGCAATGCAGGGAGACGATGTCGCACTGCCCCAGCATGGTGGCGAGGTCGTCGATCTTCTCCGCCCCACGATCGGCGACGGTCGCGGCATCCACATACGGGTCGTAGGCCAGCACGCGGCAGTGGAAGGCGGCGTTCAGGATGGCCGCGGTGCGCGTGCCGACATTGCCGATGCCGACGATGCCGACCGTCTTGCCATAGAGATTGCGGCCCATGAACTCCTCGCGCCGCTGGGCCCGGCCCTCGCGCATCGCGGCGTGGCACTCGCCGAAACGCTTGAGCAGCGACAGCATCATGCCCACGGCGTGTTCGGCCACGGCCTCAGCATTGCCGCCGGCCTGGTTGACCAGCAGCACGCCCGCTCGGGTGCAGGCGGCCGGTTCGATGGTGTCGTAGCCCGCCCCCTGGGAGGCCGCCATCAGCAGGTTCGGCAGCCGCGCGAGCAACTCGTCATGCACATGCATCGGCTTCGGCAACTCGTCGCGCGAGGCGCGGACGTAATAGCCCTGGCAGGTCTCGAGAACCTTCAGCGCCGCCTCTACGCCGTCATCGAGCGTCATGCGCACGACCTCGAGCGCGGGGTCCTTCGCCGCAGTGTCGAGGAAGGACTGATGCGGCACCTTGATCAGGTAGCCGATGCGGAAACGGGCAGCGGATGCGGACACCTGGCGACTTCCCCCTTGATTGGTCCGCCTTGCGTAGCGCGGGACGCGGGGGGACGCCAGACGGGGCCGCGACGCGCGCCGCCGGCCGGCACCGGTGTGTCCGCATGGCGCGCGGGCCGGTCCCGGATGCCGGCGGGCGCCATCAGGCGCAGGTGCCGCGGCCTCTCAGCGCTGCAGCGAGATCAGGTAGGCCACCACATCGTCCAATTCCTCCCGCGAGAGGTGGAAGTCCGGCATGTTCGGGTGTGGCGTCTGCAGGAAGACGCGCAGCGACATCGAGGTGGTGGACGGCATCCGCGCGATGGAGCGGAAACTCGGCGCCGCGTCACCGGAAGGCCCAGCGCCACCCGGGGTGACCTGGTGGCAACTGGCGCACCAAGTCGTTGCAAGCCGCAGGCCCGAGGCGGGATCGCCCACCTCGGTCTGGGCGAGGGCCGGCAGGGACGCGCCGGCAAGCAGCATCAGGACAGCAAGGCCACGCATGGAAACCTCCCGTAGAGCGGCGGACAGGATGCGGCGTTGCATCTGGCAATGCCAGCGATCAGGCCAAGTACACGCCGCCGTTGATGTGGTACACCTGCCCGGTTATCCACGCCGCCGGCTCTGAGGCCAGGTAGGTCATCAGCCCTGCGATCTCCTCCGGCCGCCCCATCCGACCGAGCGGCATCGCTTTGGCCATCTCCGCCAGTTCCTCATCGGTATTGCCGTAGCGCGGCTGCGCCGTGTCGGTCAGGCCCGGCGCGATGGCGTTGACGCGAATGCCATGCGGCGCCAGCGCCAGCGCCATCGACCGCGTGATGCCGATGACGCCGGTCTTCGTCGCCGAATAATGCACGCCGAGCACCGCCCCGCGCACGGAGGAGGATGACAGGTTCAGGATGACGCCCTTGATACCGGCGGCGACCATGTGCCGCGCCGCCTCCTGGGCGCAGAAGGCGCTGCCCTTGAGGTTCACATCCAGCACCGCGTCCCACTGCGCCTCGGTCATCTGGAGAAATTCGACGCGGGGGAAGATGCCGGCGTTGTTCACCAGCACGTCGAGATGGCCGAGCCCGTCGATCGCCGCCTGCACCAGTGCGGCGCAGGATGCGGCGGCGCCGACATCGCCCTGCACCAGCACTGCCTTGCGGCCCGTGGCGGCGATGTCGACGGCAATGGCCTCGGCAGCTTCGCGGTTGTCCAGCCAGTTCACCGCGACATCATAGCCCGCGGCGGCGAAGGCCCTCGCGGCGGCGGCGCCGATCCCCTGCTGCGCGCCGGTCACCAGGACAGTCTTGGTGGTCATGCGGTGTCTCCCATGTTGCAAGGCAGCATCGCGGGGCTTGCCGAGGGACGCAACGGGTGGCACCCCTGACGCCAAGCATGAGGGAAGGAAACGCCATGGACATCACCGGGCTGTTCTCGCTGGCCGGGCGGCGCGCCCTGGTGACGGGCGCCTCGGGCGTGCTGGGCGCGCATTTCGCCCGCGTGCTGCATGGCGCCGGGGCCGCTGTCGCGCTGGCGGCGCGGCGCACGGAAGCGACCGCCGCGCTGGCCGCCGAACTTGGCGCAGGCGCGGTTTCCGTGCCGTTGGATGTGACGGATGCGGCCTCGATCCCCGTCGCCTTCGATGCGGCGGAAGCGGCGCTCGGCGGGCCCTGCGACATCGTCATCAACAATGCCGGCATCGCGGTGACCAAGCCCTTCCTCCAGCAGAGCGCGGCGGATTGGGACAGCGTCATCGACGTGAACCTGCGCGGCTGCTTCCTGGTCGGGCAGGAGGCCGCGAAACGCCTAGCCGCGGCGAAGCAACCGGGCAGCATCATCAACATCGCCTCGGTGCTGGGCGAGCGCATCATTCCGGGCGTCGCGGGCTACACCGCGGCCAAGGCCGGGCTGCTGCAATTGACGCGACAGATGGCGGTGGAACTCGCGCGCTTCGGCGTGCGGGTGAACGCCATCGCGCCCGGCTATGTCGCCACCGACATCAACCGCGACTACTTCGCGTCCGAGCCCGGCCAGGCGATGATCAAGCGCATCCCGCAGCGGCGGTTGGGTTCGCCCGACGACCTGACCGGTCCGCTGCTGCTCCTCGCTTCCGCCGCCGGCGCGCATATGACGGGCGCCACGGTCACGGTAGATGGCGGCCATTCAGTCAACCCGCTGTAGACTCCAGTTTCATCGCGCGATTCAGCTCTCCGGCGCATGGGCGCCTTCGACCATCACGCTCAAGGACGACGCATCATGGATTTCGTGCTGCCCCCGGATATCGAGGAGGTCCGCCTCCGCATCCGCCGCTTCGTCGACGAGAAGCTGATCCCGCTCGAAGCCGACCGCGCCAATTACGACGAGCACGACAACATCGCCCCTTCCGTGCTGGTGCAGATGCGCAAGGCCGCCAAGGCCGAGGGGCTGTGGGCCTTGCAGATGCCCAAGCGCCTGGGCGGGATGGAATTGCCGCGCATTGGCATGGCCGCCTGCTACGAGGAAATGAACCGCTCGATCTTCGGCCCGGTGGTGTTCAATTCGGCCGCGCCGGATGACGGCAACATGATGATCCTCGACAAGGTGCTGCCCGAGGCGATGAAGCCGCGCTGGCTGCAGCCGATCGTCAATGGCGATGTGCAATCGGCCTTCGCCATGACCGAGCCGGATGGCTGCGGCTCGGACCCGAACCTGACCTATACGAAGGCCGAGCGCGTCGGAAATGACCGCTGGCGCATCACCGGGCGCAAGCACTTCATCACCGGTGCGGGCAACGCGAAGATCTTCATCATCATCGCCCGTACCTCCGACGACGACCGCAAGGGCCTGTCCGCCTTCCTGTTCGATGCCGACACGCCCGGCTGGAAGATCGTCCGCCGCATCCCAATCATGGGGCCGGAGGAACATGGTGGGCATTGCGAACTGGAATTCGACGGGTTGGAAGTGCCCGACGACCAGCGCCTGCTCGGTGTCGGTGACGGGTTGAAGCTGACACAGATGCGTCTCGGCGTCGCGCGGCTGACGCATTGCATGCGCTGGACGGGCCTCGCGAGGCGCTCACTGGAAATCGCGATGGATCGCATCAAGCAGCGCGATTCCTTCGGCATGAAGCTGATCGACCGCGAGAGCGTGCAGGGCCTGGTCGGCCAGGCGGCGATGGAGATCGAGATCGGCCGCCTGTTGACCATGCGCGCCGCCTGGGCGCTGGACCAGGGCTCCTTCGCGCGCAAGGAGGTTTCGATGGCGAAGATCGTCGTCGCCGACGCGTTGCAGAAGGCTGTGGATACGGCGCTGCAGCTGCTCGGCGCGCGCGGCTATTCGAAGGACACTGTCATCGAGTGGATCTACCGCTACGCCCGACAGGCGCGGCTGGTCGATGGTGCGTCGGAGGTGCATCGCATGGTGCTCGCCGGGCAGCTGCGCAGCGAGGGCGACGGCTTCTTCCGCTGGGGTCAGCACGGGCATGGATGACGCGCGGCGCGCCCGCCTGACCGAATGGCTGCGGGCCGCCGCCGGCGATGCGTCGCTGACGATCACGGCGACGTCGCTGCTATCGGGCGGCGCCATCCAGCAGAACTGGGCGCTCGACGTCAGCGGCGGGCGCGCCTGGGTGCTGCGCACGGACAATGCGGCAACGCTCGCGGTCAGCCATGGTCGCGCACAGGAATACGCGCTGCTGCGCGCGGCCTTCGCCGCCGGCGTCACGGTGCCGGAGCCGCTGTTCCTGTGCGAGGACGCCGCCGTGCTCGGCGCACCGTTCTTCGTCATGCGGCGCGTCGCGGGCACCGCTGCGGGGCATCGCGTGGTGCGCAGCGACACGCTCGGCGGCGGGCGCGAGGCCTGTGTGCGCGCATTGGGGCGCGAGTTGGCGCGCATCCACTCCATCACGCCGCCGCGCGACGACCTGGCGTTTCTCGGTGCGGCGCCGGCCGATCCCTGCGCCGCCTTCATCGCCGACCAGCGCTCCGCGCTCGACCGCCAGCGCCTGCCACGGCCAGTGCTGGAATGGGGGCTGCGGCATCTGGAACGCACAGCGCCGGCGGCGGTGCCGCCCGTGCTGGTCCACAACGACTTCCGCACCGGCAACATCATGCTCGATGAGAACGGCGTGACCGCCGTGCTAGACTGGGAATTCGCGCTGTGGTCCGACCCGCATGCGGATCTCGGCTGGCTCTGCGCGAAGTGCTGGCGCTTCGGGTCCGACGCGCAGGAGGCCGGCGGCATCGGTTCGCGCGCCGCGCTGTATGAAGGCTATGGCAGCGTCGATGATGCGCGGGTGCGCTGGTGGGAAGTCGCCGCGCATATCCGCTGGGCATCGATCGCGGTGGACCAGGCGGAGCGCCACATCTCGGGCGTCGAGCGCAATCTTGAACTCGCCCTGACCGGGCACATGGTGCCGGGATTGGAATGGGAGATCCTGCGCATGGTGGAGGCCCGCGATGCTGCGTGAACCGCCCGACGCCGCCGATCTTCTCGCGACCGCGCGCGATGTGCTGCTGAACGAATTGCTGCCCGCGCTGCCGGCGGAGAAGGCACTCGCCGCCAGGATGGTGGCGAATGCGATGGCGATCGCCGCGCGCGCCGCGGCGCAGGACGATGCCTGGGAAGCCGCCGCGCTGGCGCGCATGCCCGGCGACCCGCGCGAATTCGCCGCCGCCATTCGCGAGGGCCGCTTCGACCCCGGCGCCGCGCATCACGCCGAGGCCGCCGTACTGCTCGATGAGATCACCCGCGCGCGCTGCGCCGTCAGCGCGCCGCGCGCTCTCGGCAAGGGATGAGTGCCATGGAAGACGACCTGCCGAAATCCGCGGCCAACCATGTGGCGCTCTCGCCGGTCTCCTTCCTGACGCGGGCGGCGCACATCTGGCCGGGGCGCACCGCCATCATCCATGGCGAGCGGCGTGTGACCTATGCGGAGTACCTCGCGCGTAGCCGGCGCCTCGCCGCCGCGCTGCGGCGCGCGGGCGTCGCGCCGGGCGATGTCGTCGCCGCGCTGCTGCCGAACATTCCGGAAATGCTCGAAGCGCACATGGGCGTGCCCATGGCCCATGCGGTGCTGTGCCCGATCAACACGCGGCTCGATGCGCCGACGGTGCGCTTCATCCTCGGCCATTCGGGCGCGAAGGTGCTGTTGCTGGACCGCGAGTTCGCAGCGCTGGTCGGCATCGCGATGGTGGGCGTGGCGGACCCGCCGCGCATCGTCATCGTCGATGACGCGGAAGGCCCGGGCGGTGCCGCGATCGAGGCGACGCCTTATGAGGATTTCCTCGCCGGCGGCGATGCCGACTTCCCCGTCGCACCGCCGGATGACGAATGGGCGGCGATCTCGCTCTCCTATACCTCGGGCACCACGGGCGATCCGAAGGGCGTCGTGGTGCATCATCGCGGCGCTTATCTGAATGCCTGCGGCAATGCGCTCGCCTTCGCGCTGTCGCCGCAAAGCGTCTATCTCTGGACGCTGCCGATGTTCCATTGCAATGGCTGGACCTACACCTGGGCCGTCACCTTGCAGGGTGGCACGCATGTATGCCTGCGTCGCGTCGATCCGGCGCGCATCTTCGCGCTCATCGCCGATCATGGCGTGACGCATCTCTGCGCCGCGCCGATCGTGCTCACCATGCTGATCCACGCGCCGGCGGAACAGCGCCGCAGCTTCGCGCATCGCGTCGGCATCGCCACCGGCGGCGCGGCTCCGCCCTCCCCGGTGATTGCGGCGATGGAGGAACTCGGCTTCGACGTCACGCATCTGTATGGCCTGACGGAATGCTACGGGCCGTCGCTGCTGTGCGCCTGGCAGCCGGAACTCGCCAATCTTGCCTTGCCTGACAAGGCCACCTTCATGGCGCGCCAGGGCGTGCCACTGCCGACGCTGGAAGATGCCAGCGTGATCGACACCGAGACCGGCGCCCGCGTGCCCGCCGATGGCGCCACGCTCGGCGAGATCGCGCTGCGCGGCAACACAGTGATGAAGGGCTATCTGCGCAATCCGAAGGCCAACGCGGCCGCCTTCGTCGATGGATGGTTCCGCACCGGCGACCTCGGCGTGCTGCACCCCGATGGCTACATCGAGGTGAAGGACCGCGCCAAGGACATCGTCATCTCGGGTGGGGAGAACATCTCCAGCCTCGAGGTCGAGGAGGCGCTGTATCGCCACCCCGACGTGATGGAAGCCGCCGTCGTCGCGCACCCCGACCCCACATGGGGCGAGGTGCCGCACGCCTTCGTCACGCTGAAGCCCGGGGCGACCGCGACGCCGGCGGAGATCATCGCGCATTGCCGCGCGCACCTCGCGCATTTCAAGGCACCGCGGCACGTCACCTTCGGCGACCTTCCCAAGACGGCCACGGGCAAGATCCAGAAGTTCGAGCTGCGTCGCGCGCTGCGCACGGACTGACTATTTGCCCGGTGCCTGCGGTGCCGGCTGCGGCTTTGGCGCCGGCGGTCGCGGCGGCGTTGACGGGCCGGAGATGACGTCGAAATCGTACTCGGTGCGCTGCATGATGGCCTCCTGAAGGTGGGGCCGCCTTGCACCTGGTGTCTTACGGGAAGCGGGAGATCGGAGTGTCCCGAAACGCGAAAGCCGCCAGGGCTTTGGCGGCTTTCGGGGAAACTCGGTCGCGTGACTGGTCCCTAGGCCGCTGGTGGATACCAGCGGTACCAAAATCGGGTCGTCGGGATGGTGTTCGCAACCATGGCGGCACCCTAATCCCGGCCGGGGCCACAGGGCAAGCCCGTGATTCACGCAAGGCCTGCCATCGCGATGGGCATTGCCGGTACCGCCGCGGCCGGCCGGGCGCGCAGGCCGCTTGCACCGCCCGGCCGCTCAGATAGATAGGGCAAGGACCCCCTTTCCGACGGAGCGTGTGACATGGACCGCCGCCTTCTCCTCGGCGCCGCCACCGGCCTGCTGGCCGCGCCGGCCGCCCTGCGCGCCCAGACCCTGCCCAAGATCACCATCGGCATGTCCGGCTGGACCGGCTTCGCGCCGCTGACGCTCGCCGAGCAGGCCGGGCTGTTCCGCGCCAACGGCATCGAGGTCGAGACCAAATTCGTGCCGCAGCGCGAGCGCAACCTCGCCCTCGTCGCCGGCGCGCTGAACTGCGTCGTCACGACGGTCGACACCATGATCCTGTGGGCCAGCGCGGCACCGCTCGTGCAGGTGCTGGTGCTGGACCGTTCGCGCGGCGGCGACGGCGTTGCCGTGCGCCCGTCGATCACTGGCTGGGCCGACCTCAAGGGCAAGACGATCGCCGTGGATGGCGCCGGCACCACGCCCTATTTCGTGCTCGCCTACATGATGCGCGAGAACGGGCTGTCCATCCGCGACATCACCGCCGCGACGCTGGCCCCGCAGCCGGCCGCGCAGGCCTTCGTCGCCGGGCAGTTCGACGGCTGCTCGACCTACGAGCCCTATCTGTCGCAGGTGCGCGGCATGGGGGCGGACAAGGGCAGGATCCTCGCCACCACGCTCGACTACGCTTGCGTGGTCGACACCCTCGCCTTCCAGCCCGCCTTCATCCAGGCGAACCCGGAAGCGGTGCGCCGCGTGGTGAAGTCGTGGTTCGACGCGCTGGCGATGATCGCGAATGAACCCGACCGTTCGTTCGAGATCATGGGCCGCCGCGTCAACCAGACTGGCGAGCAGTTCAAGGCCAGCGCGCAGTTCATCGAATGGCTCGACCAGGCGAAGAACAAGGACTACGTCGCCAATGGCCTGCCGCAATTCATGCAGAAGGCGCACACCGTGCAGCGCGAGACCGGCGTGGTGCGCCAGGACGTCAACCTCGCGCCGCTGCTGAACACCACCTTCCTCGGGTGAGATGAAGCCGCTCGTCCCCGTCTCGACCGGCGCCCGCATCGTGCTGGGCGCCGGTTTCTTCGTGGTCTTCGTGGCCTTCTGGGGGGCCGCAACCTGGTCCGGCTGGGTGCCGCCGCTGTTCCTGGCATCGCCGGAACGCACGCTGCTCGCCGGCTGGTCGCTGCTGACCGAATTCGGCTTCGCCGGCGACATCGCCATCACCGTGTTCCGTGTCGTCGGCGGTTTCCTGATCGCGGCGGCGGCCGGCGTGCCGCTCGGCCTGATGATGGGCGCCTTCAAGCCGGTCGAGGCCTTCTTCGAGCCCTTCATCTCCTTCGCCCGCTACCTGCCGGCTTCCGCCTTCATCCCGTTGCTGATCCTGTGGGCCGGCGTCGGCGAAGCGCAGAAGCTGTCCGTCATCTTCATCGGGTCCTTCTTCCAGGTCGTCATCATGGTCGCTCTGATCGCCGGTGCGACGCGCATGGACCTGGTCGAGGCCGCCTACACCCTCGGCGCGCGCTCGCGCGGCATCCTGCGCCGTGTCATCATCCCCGCCGCTGCGCCGCAGGTGATGGAGACGCTGCGCCTCGTCCTCGGCTGGGCCTGGACCTATGTCATCGTGGCGGAGCTGATCGGAGCGACCTCGGGGATCGGCCACATGATCATGGACAGCCAGCGCCTGCTGGACACCGGGCAGATGATCTTCGGCATCGTGGTGATCGGCGTGATCGGGCTGGTCACCGACTTCCTGTTCAAGGCGCTGAACCGGCGGCTGTTTCCCTGGGCGGTGCTGTGATGCGTCGGGCTCTGCTGGCGCTGGTCATCCTTTCCGCCGGGCTGCGTGACGCGGCGGCGCTGACGCCGACGCCGGTCCGTCAAATTCACTTCGACGGCTGGCATGCGCGCCTCGATACGGCGGCGTTGGCCGTGCTCGCGCAGATCGCCGCCGAGCCGCCAGCTGGCCGGTGGTATGTCGTCGAAGGCTTCACCGACGCCTCGGTGCCGCCGCCGCATGACCGGGCGATGGGCCTGGCGCGCGCCCGGGCGGCCGGCGCGGAACTGATCCGCCTCGGCATCCCGGCGCAGCTCGTGCACATGCGCGGCTATGGCGCGACCGACCCCTTCTCGCCGCCGCGTGGCCCGGCGGGGATGGTCGATCCGGCGGCCAACCGCGTCACGGTCTGGGTCTGCTACGCGGATGCCACCATCTGCCGTGACGTGCGGCGGTCCGCGCCATGAGCCGCAAGCGCCTGGCCATCACCGGCGTCACCCGCAGCTTCGCGGGGCATCGCGGCGCGGCGCCGATGCTCGCCCTGCGGCCGATCGACCTGATGGTCGAGCCGGGCGAATTCGTCGCCATCCTCGGCCCATCCGGCTGCGGCAAATCGACGCTGTTGCGCATCGTCGCTGGGCTCGACCAACCCACCGGCGGCACCGTCACGCTGGACGGCGTGCCCGTCACGGCGCCCGGGCCGGATCGCGGCATGGTGTTCCAGTCCTACACGCTGTTCCCGTGGCTGACCGTCGCGCAGAACATCCGCTTCGGCTTGGCCGAACGCGGCGTGCCGGAAGCCGAGCAGCAGGCCATCGCGGCACGCTTCATCGCCCGCACCGGCCTCACGGGGTTCGAGAACCACTGGCCGCGGCAGCTCTCGGGCGGCATGCAGCAGCGTTGCGCCCTGGCGCGCGCGCTGGCCAATGATCCCGAGATCTTGCTGCTCGACGAGCCCTTCGGCGCGCTCGACCACCAGACGCGCGAGCTGATGCAGGAACTGCTGCTGGAGATCTGGGACGCGGATCGCAAGACGGTGCTGTTCGTCACCCATGACATCGACGAGGCGATCTTCCTCGCCAACCGCGTCGTGGTGATGTCGGCGCGGCCCGGGCGCATCAAGGCCGAGGTGCCGGTCTCCCTGCCCTATCCGCGCGACTGGACGATGAAGACGACGCCGGCATTCGCCACGCTGAAGGCACGGCTGATGGGCGAGATCCGCGAGGAAGTGCGCAAGGCGGCGATGGCCTGAACGCGGCAGGCGGGGGAGGGCACTTCCCCCGAATCCCCCACCGCTTTTTGTCCATGGCGCTGCCCCCGGCGGTCGTCTCCAACAGATAGAAAAAGGAGGGGGATCGGGGGAGTTCTCTCCCCCGACCTTACTGCTGCCCGTTGCCCTCGACGAAGGGAAGCGCCATTCAAAGCACCATGGCGATTCCCGACAGCATCCCGCGCAGCGCCCTCATCACCGGTGGCGCCAAGCGCCTCGGCCGCGCCATGGCGATCGCCCTGGCGGAGGCCGGTTTCGACCTCGCCATCCACTACGCCGCCAGCCTGGTCGACGCCGAGGAGACGGTCGCCGCGATCCGCGCCCTCGGCCGCCGCGCCGTGGCGGTGCAGGGCGACCTGGCATCGGAGGCCGATGTCGTGCGCCTGCTGCCGGCAGCGGAGGCCGCGATCGGGCCGGTCGGCGTACTCGTGAACAACGCCTCGACCTTCGAGCGCGACGAATGGCACGACGCGACGCGCGGCAGTTGGGACCAGCATATCGAGCCCAACCTGCGCGCGCCCTTCGTGCTGACCCAGGCCTTCGCCCGCGCGCTGCCGGCCGGGGCGGAGGGCGTGGTGGTGAACATGCTCGACCAGCGTGTCTGGTCGCTGACGCCGCATTTCGTCTCCTACACCGTCTCCAAGGCGGCGTTGTGGACGCTGACGCAGTCGCTCGCGATGGCGCTGGCGCCGCGCATCCGCGTCAATGCGATCGGCCCCGGCCCGGCACTGCCCAGCCCACGTCAGTCGCAGGAACAGTTCGACCGCCAGGCGCGGTCCGTGCCGCTGCGCCACAGCACCTCGCCCGAGGAAGTGGCGCGAGCGCTGCTGGCAATTCTCGCCTTGCCATCGATGACCGGGCAGATGATCGCCCTCGATGGCGGGCAACATCTGCAATGGTCGCCCGGACAGGGCGTGGAGCCTGAGGAATGACGATCGAACCCGACGCCGCCGCCGGTGTGCGTCATGTCTTCGTGCGCGGCCTGACGCTGCAGGCGCGACTTGGCGTGTACGCGCACGAGAAAATACAATCCCAGCGTGTGGTCATTGGTGTTGATCTAGCGGTGCGCGACCCGCATGCTCCCTCCGCCGAGGGACCCGATGAATTATCAAGGGTCGTCGACTACGGGGTCGTCGCAGAAACCGTGCGTCGAATCGCATGCGCGGGACACGTTCGTCTGGCGGAGACCCTCGCGGAACGCATCGCGCTAGCGATGCTCGCGGATGTTCGCGTGTTGCGTGTGCGCGTGTCGATCGAGAAACCCGACGTGCTTCCGGATGTGACCAGTGTCGGCGTTGTCGTTGAAAGGACGCGATTTTGAAACCGTCCGCGGGCGGATTTTGTCCACTGCCCGGCCAAGGCGTGTTTGCGGCAATGCGGGTCAAGCGAAGATTCCATCTTGACGCTGCCTTCGTCGCAGCCCTTTCAAATTTATCTTTTACATTCAATAGCTTCGTCAATAAAATCAGAACCGCCCAATTCCAGGGCAGGTCGCTGAAACCCTTTTGTAACCACGTACTTCACACCTTCGGCCGCCCTTCGCCCACAGACTTATCCACAAGTTTGGTGGACAAATCGGCTCCGGGTGCCGTCATCTTGGTCGCGCCATGACCGAGCCCGCAGAACCAGGCCCCCCGCAGGACGGTTTGGCGGTCATCGAGGCCGCCCTGCCGACCCTGCCACTCGCGCCTGGCGTGTATCGGATGCTCGATGCCAAGGGCGATGCGCTCTATGTCGGCAAGGCGCATTCGCTGCGCAAACGCGTCACCTCCTACACGCAGGTGTCACGCCTGTCGGAACGCCTGCGCCGCATGGTGTTCGAGACGCGCAGTCTCGAGATTGTCACCACTGCCTCCGAAGCCGAGGCGCTGCTCCTCGAGGCGAATTTCATCAAGCGGTTGCGGCCGCGCTTCAACATCGTCCTCCGCGACGATAAATCCTATCCCTGGCTGCTGATCACCGACGACCATCCCTACCCGCAGATCGCCAAGCATCGCGGCGAACGCCGCAAGGGTGCGTCGTATTACGGCCCCTTCGCCTCCGCCTGGTCGGTGAACCAGACCATCACGGCGCTGCAGCGCGTCTTCCTGCTGCGCTCCTGCCGCGACACCGTGTTCGACAGCCGGACGCGGCCCTGCCTGTTGTTCCAGATCAAGCGCTGCTCGGCACCCTGTGTCGACCGCATCAGCAAGGATGACTACGCCGCGCTGGTGCGCGAGGCGAAGGAGTTCCTTTCCGGTGGGACGCCCTCGATTCAGAAGCGCTTGGCCGCCGAAATGGAACACGCCGCCGCGCATCTGGAATTCGAGCGCGCGGCCGCGCTGCGCGACCGTATTCGCGGCCTGACGCATGTGCAGGGAACCGACCGCGTCAATCTCGACGGCGTCGGCGATGCCGATGTGGTGGCGCTGCACCAGGCGGCCGGGCAGTCCTGCGTGCAGGTGTTCTTCTTCCGTGGTGGACGCAACAACGGCAACCGACCCTATTTCCTCAACCACGCCAAGCAGGACCAGACGGCGGAGGAGGTGATGGGCACCTTCCTCACCCAGCTCTACGACGACCTGCCGCCGCCGCCGCTGGTGCTGCTCTCCCACACGCCACCGGAGGCCGCGCTGATCGCCGAGGCGCTCACCATCAAGGCCGGCCGGCGCGTCGAACTGCATCGCCCGCAGCGGGGCGAGAAGAAGGAGGCGATCGACCACGCCGCGACCAATGCGCGCGAGGCACTGGAACGCCGGCTCGCCGAAGGCACCGCTCAGGCGCAGCTGCTCGATGGCGTGGCGACGTTGTTTGGCTTGTCGACGCCTCCCGAGCGCATCGAGATCTACGACAACAGCCACATCCAGGGTGCCAACCCCTATGGCGTGATGGTTGTCGCCGGTCCGATGGGATTCATGAAGCAGGCCTATCGGAAGTTCTCGATCAAGACGGCAGCGGGCAATGACGACTTCGCGATGATGCGCGAGGTCTTCGACCGGCGCTTCGGCCGCGCCCTGCGCGAAGATCCGAGCCGCGAGTCCGACGCCTGGCCCGACCTGGTGCTGATCGATGGCGGCGCCGGCCAGCTTTCCGCCGCCCAGGCGGTGATGGCCGAACTCGGCGTCGAGGACATCCCGCTGGTCGCCGTCGCCAAGGGACCCGACCGCGACGCCGGGCGCGAATGGTTCCACATGGCCGGGCGCGAGCCGATCCAACTGCCGCCACGCGACCCGGTACTTTATTATTTGCAGCGGCTGCGCGACGAAGCGCACCGTTTCGCGATCTCGACCCATCGCGCGGGGCGGTCCAAGACACTGACCAAATCGGAACTGGATGACGTCCCCGGCGTCGGGACCGCGATCAAGCGGCGGTTGCTCAACCATTTCGGCTCGGCGCGCGGGGTGCGCCAGGCTGGGCTGGCCGACCTCGAGGCGTGCCCCGGCATCGGCCCGGCCGCCGCGCGCCGCATCCATGACCATTTCCACCCCGGCGCGACGGTGGCCCCGCGCGCGGGGACCGGCTAAAGCAGCCTCACGCATGCCGACAGACCTACCCAACCTGCTGACGCTATCCCGCATCGCGGCCATTCCCGTATTGGTCGCGGTGGCCGCGATCGGCACGGCCTGGGGCGACATGGCGGCCTGCGTCGTGTTCAGCGTGGCCGGCATCACCGACTATTTCGACGGCAAGATCGCGCGCGACCGCGGCGTGACCTCCTCCTTCGGCCGCATGCTCGACCCGATCGCCGACAAACTGCTGGTCGGCGCGGCGCTGATGTTGCTGGCCGGGCTTGGCCGGCTGTCCGCCGCCGCGCTGTACCCGGCCATCGTCATCATGCTGCGCGAGATCATGGTCTCGGGCCTGCGCGAATATCTCGCGGAACTGCGCGTCGGCCTGCCGGTGACCAGGCTCGCCAAGTGGAAGACCGGCTTCCAGATGGGCGCGCTCGGCACGCTTCTCGCCGGCGATAGCGGTGCCTCGGTGATTGGCCTCGGCGTGCTGCCGGTCTCGCTGATCGGCGAGGCGGGGCTGTGGATCGCGGCGGCGCTGACGCTGGCGACCGGCTGGGACTATCTGCAGGCCGGGCTGCGCCACGCGGGTCAGGCCGATGCGCGGGCCGCGCAAGCCGGCGCGACGCCAGACAACACGGCGGCCAGCCCTTGAGCGTGGCGGGCGGCGGGCGCATCTTCACACCATGATGGCGGAGCGAAACACGATGCAGCGCGCATCCCGAGGCGGTGTCCTGCTGGTCGCCACCTTGCTGGCCGGCTGCGGCCCCGATTGGCAACCTTCCTGGAACATGGCGAGCAACCCGGTCGTCGAGGGGGACAGCCTGACGATCCGCCGCGTGACGGGCCAGGATGTCGAATTCACGCCGTTGGAATCCGAGAGCATGCAGGATCTGCGCGCATCGGTCGGCACACTGCTGAGCGGCACGCCGCGCGGACCCGACGCGGCACTGAGATCGGTGCCGGACTACAACCCGGTGCCGCGACCCAACATCGAGGCACAGACGCGCCGGCCGGGTTCATCCACGCCGCCGTCGGTGCTGACCACGCCGGGGCCGGACGCCACCCCGGAACCGGCGCGCCCGAGGGCGCCAACCCTGCCGCCCGCCTCCCGCGTCGAAGGCACGCAGTTGCAGGTGCCCGGCCAGCCGCCGAGCACCGTCACCGGCGGCACCGACCGCGTGCAGACGCTGAGCCAGCCGAACAGCGCCGGCGGCGGCGTTGCCGTGCGCGATGGCGGCACCACCACCGTCATCCAGCCGGGCGGCCGCGTCACCACCATCCCGACCCCGCGCTGATCCCATGCGGGTCCTCTATTTCGCATGGTTGCGCCAGAAGGTCGGCATCGCCGAGGAAGAGGTCGCGCCGCCGGCTGAGGTGCGCGACGTTGCCGGGCTGATCCGCTGGCTCGCCGCGCGGTCGAGCGGCCATGCCGCGGCCTTCGCCGACCCGCGCCAGGTGCGCGCCGCGGTGAACCAGGACTTCGCCACGCCCGACCAGCCGGTCGCGGCGAATGACGAGGTCGCCTTCTTCCCCCCCGTCACCGGCGGCTGACCATGGCACGGATCCTGGTGCAGGACGCGGCCTTCGACCTGGCCGCCGAGACTGCGGCCGTGACCGCGGGGCGGGTCGATGTTGGCGGTGTCGCCAGCTTCCTTGGCGTGTGCCGGGGCGATGACGGGCTCGCCGCGCTGGTGCTCGAGCATTATCCGGGTATGACCGAGCGCGCGATCTCCCGCATCGCCGAACAGGCCGAGGCGCGCTGGCCGCTGACTGCCTGCACCATCATTCACCGCACCGGCCGCATCCTGCCCGGTGAACCCATCGTGCTGGTGCTGACCGCATCATCCCATCGTGCCGCCGCGCTCGAATCCTGCGCCTTCCTGATCGACTGGCTGAAGACTGGCGCGCCGTTCTGGAAGCGCGAGGAATTCGCCTCGGGCGACCATCGCTGGGTCGCGGCGAAGGCCGAGGACGACGAAGCGGCCGCCCGCTGGACCGGAGCCGCGTGACGAAACCCCCGCATCTCGACGCCGTCGTCATTCCCTGCCGCGACATCAACCGCCAGCGCGCCTTTTACGAGCGCATCCTGGAAGGGCCGCCGGCAGAGACCGGCAGCGGCTGGCTGCGCTTCGACCTCGGCCATGTCAGCCTGGCGCTGCGCGCGCGCGGCGACGCGCTGTTCCCGCGCGAGGGGCAGCCGGGGGTGATGCTCGCCTTCCATCTCGATTCGCGCGACGAGGTGGAACGCTGGCATCGCCGGCTGCTGATGGCCAAGGTCGCCGTGCTGGACCCGCCGGGGCCGCTGCCCTCGGGGGAATATGCGCTGCATGCGGCGGACCCGGAGGGCAATGTGCTGTGCCTGTTCGCGTCATGAGGCGGCGGGCTGTTACTTTGGGATTTTAGGATTTTACGTCCCTATCGGCTGCAGTGCCGGTGCAGGGCACCCGTTGATTTTTGGAACATAACACGAACAAAGACGACGAGTCCATCGCAACCGCCGCGCGGAAGATCCGAGGGGGGCCGCGCCTTTGAACCATCCCGCCAAAGGGCACGTCCCCCTTGGACTGCCGTCTGTCGGCATCGCGCGTTGCTGTCAGGATGACTGCCGAGGCCCGCTTTGGCGCGCGGGGCGTCTCATACGGAGCGCGCCTGCCCGTAGTGCCCTGCGCTAGATCGAGGTTTCCAAAGGCCCTTTGGCCTTTGGTGGGGGTGGCCCGGAGGGGGCAAAGCCCTCTCCGGCTCTACCGCGGGGCGGCACCACCCCAGCGCGATTGCGGCGCCCCCCTCCGCGCTTCCGTTACCCGCCTACTCCGCGACGCGCGTCCAGCCCTCGCCCGGATTGAACGTGGTGATTGCCGCCGCCTCGCGTGCCGTCTGCGGTCCCAGGTCGCGTTCCCACACCTGCCCGTCATGGCTGACCATGAAGGTCTTGATGCCCGAGACACTGTAGCGTGCCGGCCAGGCGACCGCCGCGAAGCCGCCGATCATCCGGCCATTCACAATGTAGTCCATCGCCCCGCCCGGTGCCGCCGGGCCCTGTGATTCCAGCATGCGGAACAGGTAGCCATGGAAGGGTTGCGGCGTATCGCCGCCGCCATGCGAATAGCCCCCGGCACTCGCCGCCGCGGCCAGCGGGCCGAGCGGGCTCTCCGGCTCGCCTTCCTCGGTGTGCCAATACAGCCCGTCGCGTTGCCCGGGGGTGGAGAAGAAGCGCCGCGCATAGGTGCGAAACGCGCCGACGCGTCCGGCAGTGCGCGCATATTCGTCCTGCGCGCGCACCAGCTCGCGCAACACGTCGATGGTGTCGAGTTCATTGCGCCCGATGCGGCGGTCCACGACAGCCTGCGTCGCGGCGGCCGTGTCGAAACGCCATACGCCGCCGCGTTGCAGCATCACCAGCGGCAAGGGCCAGCCATCATCGCCGACCTGAAGCTCGGCCCGGTCAGGTGCCGGGCGAACGATCTCCGACTTCTGATCATAGGCGGTGAGGAAGCGTTCGCGCGCCGCGCGGTCCGCCACCGGGTCGCCCGAGCGCACCAGCCGCACCCCGGCGGTACCGAGGACGCGCAACGCCTGCCGGTCGCCCGGCGCGCGCAACGCGGCGACGAGCGCGGCGAAGCCGGCCTCCGGCGTCGGATAGGTCGCCGGCGGGATCGTCCGCCGCGCCGCCGGCCGGGATTCGGCGGCCGGTGCCTCAGGGGGTACCACCGGGGCCGGTGCCTGGGCCAGCGCGGCTGAGGCGATCAACAGGGCGGCGAGGCCGCCGATCAGGGATGTCCTGGTCATTGCCATGTTCCTCACCGCCGCCCGCCACCACCACGTCCGCCGCCGCCACCGCCGCGTCCGCCACCGCCGCCACCCTGACGTGCCGAGACCTGGCCCTGCCGGCTGGAGGCGCCACGCTGCGCCGCCGCGCGGTCACGCCCGCCGTCGCCCATGCCCTGGAAGCCTTGCGGTGCTTGCCGCGCCGGGGTCTGCGCCGGGCGGGCCTGCGGGCGTCCGCTCGGGCTCTGGCCGACGGCGGGGCGCTGCTGGATCGCACCACCACGGTTTCCGGGGCCACCAGCGCCGCCGGGGCGGCCGGCACCACCAACGCTGCCCGCACTGCCCGCGCCACCGGGGCGGCCGGCGCCACCGATGCCGCCTGGACCGTCCGCACCACCAGGACGGCCCGCACCACCAACACTGCCCGGACCGCCCGCACCACCGGGGCGGCCGGCGCCACCGATGCCGCCTGGACCGTCCGCACCACCAGGACGGCCCGCACCACCAACACTGCCCGGACCGCCCGCACCACCGGGACGGCCGGCACCGCCAACGCCGCCTGGACCGCCCGCGCCGCCGGGACGGCCGGCGCCACCAATGCCGCCTGGACCGCCCGCACCACCGGGGCGGCCGGCGCCACCGATGCCGCCTGGACCGTCCGCACCACCAGGACGGCCCGCACCACCAATGCCGCCCGGGCCACCCGCGCCGCCGGGACGGCCGGCACCACCAATGCCGCCAGGGCCGCCGCCGATACCTTCGCCGCGCTGTGCCTGATCCACCCGGCCGCGCATCTGGTCGCGGGCCTGATTGCGATTCGCGCCATCGACGCCGGGGCGGTTCGCGCCGACGTTGTTGCGCACCCGGTCGTTGGAATACGCCACCCCGCCACGGTGGGTGGTGTCGTGCGACCAGTTGTTGCCGCTGATCTGGTTACGGTTGACGTTGATGTTGTTGTAGCGGCTGGCATTCACGTTGATGTTGCCGCCACCCCAATTGGGGCTGCCCCAGCCCCACAGCGAACCGACGATCGCCGCGCCACCGGCGAAGGCCATGCCGGTGAGCAACGCGCTGCCGAGACCCCAGCCGACCGGCGGGGGGTAGTAGGCCGGCGGGCTCTGCGGGTAGGGCCAGGTGCCATAGACCACATTGGGGTCATAGGCCGGTACATAGACCACCTCCGGCTGGGTCGGCGCGATGGTGATGACCTGCGGGGGCGGTGCCACCACCACCGGCGGCGCGCCGGGTGCCGGCGGCGGCACGTTGACCGTCTGCGTCACATTCACCGTCTGCTGCGGGCCCGATTGCAGCGCGCCATTGGCCTGGGCGCGGCCGCGCAGCACCTGGATGCTGTTCATCACATCCTGCTGCTGGGCCAGCACGGCGTCACCGAGTTGCTGCGTCCATTCGAGCTGATCGTTCATCATGGTCAGCACGTCGGGGAAGGGCACCAGGGACTTCACCGAGGGGTCCCAGGATTGCGCCACCAGTGCCTGCGCCAGCGCGTCGCCGCGCAGCGCGGCGTTCTGGCCCTGGCCAAGCCAGCGCTTGGCCTGCACCACCTCGAGCGGGTAGGTCGAGGCCATCAGCATCTGCATCAGCAGGTCGTCGGGATAGAGCGCGATCGGGGCGAGCAGCTGTTCGAGCTGCGCCTGGGTCAGATTGTCCTGCTGGCCGGTGGTGGCGACCGGCTGCGGGGCGGCGGCCGGGGCCGGCGTGGCCTGACTGAAGGCTGACCGGGGCGGCAGCGACATGACCGCCAGCATGGCAACGGCCCCGGCGAGCAGCGAACTCGATCCCAACAACCCACGTCGCCGCCCGCCCGCCCACGAAGGCCATCCGAGCACGTCCATTCGATCCTCCCGCAGCGGCGCTGGCGCGTCCAACGCATGAGGCAGGCTACGACGGTCCAGGACATCGTGGGAGATCGCATTTGGCGGCGGCAACGAAGCCCGGTGCGGTGGCGTGACGCCCCCGCCTTGCCAGCCGGGCAGGCCGAGGCGAGCATTCCGCCATGATCTCCAACCACAGCGACAGCCTGGGGCGGGCCGGGTGGCGAGCGCGGTGCGCGCGGGCATGAGGGCGGCCGCCGCCATCCTCGCCGGCGCCGCCCTGTTGCTGTGGCCTGCGGTGCTGAACGGCTATCCGCTGGTGTTCAGCGATACCGGCGGCTTCCTGCACCAGACGCTCGGGCCGCTGATGCTTTGGGACAAGCCCTGGATCTATGGGCCCTTGCTGCATCTGACGCATTGGCGCGTCTCGCTGTGGTTGCCGATGGTCGCGCAGGGGCTGGTGGTGTCGCATTTGCTGTGGCTGGTGCAGCGCGCGCTGGGTGGGGCGGCGGCGGGGCGGCATCTGGCGGTGTGCCTGGTGGCGGCGCTGCTGACCGGCGCGCCCTTCACCGGCGCGATGTTGATGCCGGATGTCTTTGCGCCGGTGGTGGTGCTGGCGCTGTTCCTGCTGGGGCCGGGGCGAGGGTCGCTGGGCGCGGGCGAGAGGGGCTGGGTGGTGGCGCTGGCGAGTGTCGGGATCGCCGCGCATCTGTCGCATCTGCCATTGGCGGCAGCGATGGTCGCGCTGGCGCTGCTGGCCGGGTTGCCGCGGCGGCGCGGGATCGTCGATGCCGCCTGGGTCGCCGTGCCGGTCGTCGCGGCGGTGGTGCTGTTGCTGGTGACGAATTTGGTCGGGCATGGGCGCCTGGCGCTCTCGCCGCATGGGGCGACCTTCATGCTGGCGCGGTTGCAGGCAGATGGGCCGGCGACCGAGGTCATCCGCGACCGCTGCCCCGATGCGGGATGGTATCTCTGCGCCTTCGTCGATCGGCTACCGATGGACGCGAATGACTTTCTTTGGCGCCCCGACAGTCCGGTGAATCGCGATGCGGCCGGGCAGCCGCGCTTTCTCGGCGGCGCGCTCATCTCGGCCGAGGCGGGGAAGATCGTGAGCGAGACGCTGCGCGCGCACCCCGTCGCGGTGATGGAAGCGGTATTGAGCAATACACTGCGACAGATGGTCACGGTCGGGGTTGGCGACACGTTGGGGGCAGAGAACCTCGCCACCGCGCTGCGGCCGCGCATCGCCGAGGGCTTCCCGCCGCGCGAACTGGCCGCCTTCGATGCCGGAATGCAGGCGCGCGGTGTGCTGGCAGCGGTGGTGGCGCCGCTGAACGCGTTGGATGCCGGGGTCTTGCTGCTGGCGCTGCCGTTGCTGGCCTGGGGTGGCTGGCGGGCCTGGCAGGCGGGGGATGTGGTGGCGCTGGCGTATCTCGGCGCGATCCTGCTGGGGGTGGTGGTCAATGCGGCGGCGACGGGTGGGTTGTCCGGCGTGTTCCCACGCTATCAGGCCCGCATCGCCTGGCTGTTGCCGGTCGCCGCCATGCTGTTGCTGTCACGGCGGCGCGCATGATCGCGGTGCTGGCCATTCTCGGCGGGGCGGCGTTGTTGCTGTGGCCGGCGCTGCTCAACGGCTATCCGTTGGTGTTCATCGACAGCGTTTCCTATCTCGGCCAATCGCTGTTTCCGGAATGGCCGTGGGACAAGTCGCCGGCCTATGGCGGCTTCCTGGCGCTGTTCCAGGCGGGCTGGTCGCTGTGGGGGCCGGCGGTGGCGCAGGTAGTGATCCTGTCGCATTTGCTGTGGCTGACGCAGCGTGGGGTACGGGGCAAAGCCTCAGCGGTCGGGCATGGGCTGCTGTGCGCCGGGGTGGCGGGGCTGACGGCGGCGCCATGGTTCGCCGTGACGCTGATGCCCGACATCTTCGCCGCGATTGGGCCGCTGTGCCTGCTATTGCTGGGCTTCGCGCGGGAGAGGCTGGCGGCGGCCGAGGCGGTGTGGCTGGTGTTGCTCGGCGCGCTGGCGGTGGCGGTGCATCTGTCGCATCTGCCGACGGCGTTGGCGCTGGTGGTGTTCGTTGGACTTGTCTCGCGCCGCTTGGTGCCGGCGCTGCGGGCGGCGCTGCCGGTGGTGCTGGCGGTGGGCGGCCTGGTGGCCGTCAATGCCTGGGTCGTTGGGCGGGCGACGCTCTCGCCGCATGGCGCGGTGTTCCTGCTGGCGCGGCTGCAGGCTGACGGGCCGGCGGCGGCGACCATTCGCGCCCATTGCCCGCAGGCCGGGTGGCATCTGTGCGGCTTCGTCGACCGGCTGCCGATGGATAGCGATGCCTTCCTGTGGGATGCGCAGGCGCCGCCCAACCGCAGCGTCGATGGGCGACCGATCGCCATGGGCGGCATGCGCCTGGCGCCGGAGGCGGCTTCCATCATCGCGGCGACGCTGCGCGAGCATCCGCTCGAGGTGGCCGAGGCGATGACGCGCAACACCCTGCTGCAACTGCAGCGCTTCGCGGTGGGGGACACGCTGAGCGACCGGCACCTCGCACTGTCCGCCCGGCGGGCGGTGGCGCGGCTGCCGGCCTCGGCGCTCGCGGCCTTTGACGCCGGGGCGCAGATGCGCGGCGACTTGCCGGCGCTGGCGGCGCCGTGGCTCGCGCCGCAGGTGCCGGTGGTGATGGTCTCGCTGGCGCTGGCTTTCGTGGCGCTGTGGCGCGCGGTCCGGCGGCATGACCGCGTGGTGGCGGGGCTGCTGGGCGGGATGCTGGTGGCGGTGGTGGTGAATGCCTTCGCCACCGGGGCATTGTCCGTGCCGGTGGACCGGTATCAGGCGCGCATCATCTGGCTGGTGCCGCTGGCGGCGGCGCTGGGGCTCGCGCCACGTTTCGGTGTGGGCCTGACCGATGCGGAGCGGGTGCGTGCGAGGATGGGCGAATGGCAGAACTCCTCCTCATCCTCCCCATCTTCCTGATCGCCGGTCTGGTGAAGGGGGTGGCGGGCTTCGGCCTGCCGACCGTCAGCATTGCGCTGCTCGCACTGTTCCGGCCGCTGCCGGAGGCGATGGCGCTGATGTTGGTGCCCTCCTTCGCGACCAATATCTGGCAGGCGGTGACGGGCGGCACGCTGCGGCAGGTGGCGCCGCGCATCGGGGGGTTCCTACTTTGCTCGGCGCTGGCGGCCTTCCTCGCAGCGGGGCAACTCGCGCGGGCGGATGTCGTGCTGCTGTCGGGGCTGCTCGGGCTGTGCCTGGTGGGGTCGGCGGCGGTGGCGCTGGCGGCGCCCAGCCTGCCGGCGCCGGGTGCGCGCACCGAATCCTGGCTGGGGCCGCCGATGGGGCTGGTCTCGGGCGCGATCGCCGGGCTGACCGGCAGCTACATCGTGCCGGCGGCGCCCTGGCTGCAGGCGATCCGGCTGCCACGGGAGCAGTTCGTGCAGGGCTTCGGCCTCGCGGTGGTCATGGTGAACGGATCGATGGCGGCGGGGCTCGCCGGAGGCGGCATGCTGCCGGTGGGCGTTGGGCTGGCGTCATGCCTGGGGCTGCTGCCCGCCTTCGCCGGAATGGAGGTGGGGCGGCGGCTGCGCAGGCGGCTGAACGAGGCGGCGTTCCGGCAGGTGGTGCAGGTGGCGCTGGGGTTGCTCGGGGTGTGGCTGGTGCTGCGGGCGGTGGGATGAGCAGCGCGTGCGGAGAGGCGCGCCGCCCGTCGCGGTGCC
Organism: Neoroseomonas lacus; assembly: GCF_014644535.1. GTDB lineage: Bacteria > Pseudomonadota > Alphaproteobacteria > Acetobacterales > Acetobacteraceae > Neoroseomonas > Neoroseomonas lacus. The sequence goes on along the minus strand of NZ_BMKW01000012.1, from coordinate 19,986 downwards.
GCGCCTGGCGAGAGGCCGAAGGACCGTTTTGACCCTCGACATGACGCCCCAGGCGCAGAGTCCGGCAGCGGCGCCAGTGGGTTTCAGCCCGGCGGGCTCCTACCGAATGACCAGCGCATTCCCCGGCGAGCCGATCCCGCCGCGCAGGTTCAGCGGTGCTGCGGTCATGAAGCCCGTGTACCGCCCGGTTGCCGCGCTGTCGGCGGCCAAGGCCTCCAGGTCGAAGAACTCGCCCAGGCACAGGCCGAGTCGCGCGATGGCCAGGTGCAGCGCCGGCTTCCAGGGAAAGATTGGCCAGGCTTCGACGGTCGGGTTGTCGGCGGCGACCGCGGCGATGCCGGCATCCCAGAGGAAGCGCCACATCGGCTCGTTGCCATCCAGCCCCGAATAATCGCGCGCGCCGTTCACGCCCTGGATCATGAGGTGGCGCGCCTGGGCATCCGGCGCGGCGCGAAAGGCGGTTAGCCAGCCGGTGCGCACCAGGAGGATGTCTCCCGGGCGCAGCGCCGTCCCCTGCGCGGCGAGGCAGGCGGCGAGGTCCTCGGCGGCGGCGCGTTGCCCGCCCATGGGCGACCAGTCGCGCCCGGTACGGGCGAAATGGCGGACCAAGTCGGCCAGCACGCAGCGCCCGGCGATGCCATGCGCCAATGCCTTGTCGATGCCGTTGCGGCTGTCCGCGCCATGCACGATCGAGGAGAGCGGCGCGTGGTTGTAGAAGCCATGCGTCGGGTCGGCGAAATGCGACAGCCCATCCCACTGCGTGCTGCCCTGCAGCCAGAAGCCGTCCAGCCGGTCGTCGCGAGTGACGCGGCCGGGATGTTCCTCCGACAGCATGACAGGGTGCGGCGCCTCCCGCCGGCGATGCGCGCCGGGCAGCGCTAGGCCGAAAGGCTCGTCGAGCGGCAGGTTGATGTTGAAGCGACGGCCGGTGCGGATCTCCTCGCGCGCCGCGGCGACCGTCGCCTCGGTGATGCGGTTCAGCGTGCCGACCTGGTCATCCGGGCCCCAGACGCCCCAGGACAGGGGCAGGCCGGTCGGATCATCGGGCGGGCGGGGCAGGTCGTCGTAGCGCGGCGGGTTCGTCATGGTGAGATGGTAGCGCCGCCACGGCACGCGTCACCTGCCCTCGCAGCACGGCGCGCCCGTGAAGGCCGAGATGGCATGGCGGCGGACCGCGCTGATCGCCTCGCGCCGATGATGCACGCAGCTGTCGATGGACGGCAGCGCGTCGCGCCCGGCGATCGAGGAGACATGCGGGCCAAGGTCGCGCAGCAGCCCGTCATGCATGCCGTAGATCCAGCCATGAAGGTGCAGCTCGACGCCGCGCGCCCAGGCATTCTCGACGATCGGCGTCGCCGCCACGCGGCGGACCTGCATCTCGATGTTGATCTCGCACAGCCGTTCGAAGCGGTGCGCGTCGTCGGGCATGGCGTCGAACACCGCGCGATGCTTGCGGAAGAACATCGACAGCGGCTGCAGCCAATGGTCCACCAGCGCCCCGCGCCGTTCCACCATCGCCCGCTGCACCCCGCCGCAGCCGTAATGCCCGGCCACGATCACATGCCGCACGCCGAGCGTGTCGATCGCATATTCCAGCACCGAGAGGATGTTGAGGTCGCCGGTATGCACGACATTGGCGATGTTGCGATGGACGAAGACCTCCCCGGGGTCGAGGCCCAGCACGTCATTGGCGGTCACCCGGCTGTCCGAGCAGCCGATCCAGAGGTAGTTCGGCGTCTGCTGTTCCGACTGGCGGCGAAAGAAGGTCGGGTCCTCGCGCGTCTTGCGCTCGGCCCATTCCAGGTTGCGGTCGAACAGGTGGTCCAAGGTCTCGGTCATGTCGTCCCGGGTCCGTGCCCCGCGGCCGGGGCGCCGGCGCAAGGTTGGCGCGCCGCCGGCACCGGCTACAAGCCCATTGCAGCCGCGCGGCCTGCCGAGGGAGCACGCCCAGCCCCGGGGGCGCACGCCTCCGGTCGCCCGCCGCGCCACCCTCCCCGGCGCCGCCCTGCCGCCCGCTGCCCCTGCGCTGGCCCAGCCCGGACCCGGCCGGCTGGGCGGCGTGCTGTCGGCGCTGGCGGCCGCGGCCGTGCTGGGGCACATGATGCAGTCGTGACCATGCATCGGACGACCTTGCGGGGGCAGATCGCCGCCCGCACCCGCAACCCTGGCCGGCGGCGGCAGCGGTGGCGTTGCGCCTTGGCGTTGATGGCCCTGCTGGCCGGCCCGGCGGCCGCACAGGACGACATCGTGAGCGTGGTCGGCCAGCCCGTCCTGGCGTTGGCGCAGCGGCCGGAACTGACCACCGGGCTGCGCTTCAACAGCGGGGGGCATCGCAGCGCGCTGGCCGCCCGGCTGCGCGACCCCGGCCCGCCGGTCGCGCTGGTGGCGGAGCGCTTCCTGCAGGGCTGGGCCTGCCGCCCGTCAGGCTGCCGCGATGGCGGCGTCTTCCTTGCCTATGATCGAAGTGATGAGCGCATCTACCTGATGCTGACGGATTACGGCGCTGTGCGCCTGTCGGTGCCGCCCGATCCGCGCGGATGGCCGGAGGAATTGCGTGCCGGGGTGCACGACTTCGTCCCAGCGCTGGCGGCGGCGATGGGCACGCGCTGAGCGGTCCCCGATCGGCCGGTCGGCCGATCGGGGGAAGCGCGTCAGACGAAGGCGATCTGCTCGATGGTGCCGCTGAAATTGTACAGCGTCGCGCTGGTGCCATCATCGAAATTCAGCACCGTGTCGAGGAGGCCGTCGCTGTCGACCATCAGTTGCTCGATCGAGCCGACGGTCAGGCCGCCGTCAAGGCGGATCCAGTCCCGCGCCGTGAAGTCGAGCACGATGTCGTCGCCGCCGGCCGGGCCGAAGGCGAAGATGTCGCGCCCGGTGCCGCCTTCCAGCGTGTCGCTGCCGGCACCACCATGCAGTATGTCCCAACCGGCCTGGCCAAGCAGCAGGTCGTCACCCTCGCCACCTTCGAGAGTGTCCAAGCCGCCGCCGCCCTCCAGCGTATCGGCGCCGGCATCGCCCTGCATGAGGTCGCCACCCTTGCCGCCGAGGAGCGTGTCCTGCCCCTCACCGCCCGCCAGCCAGTCGGCATCGTCGCCGCCGTCCAGCAGGTCACCGCCGGCACCGCCCGAGAGTGTGTCGAGGCCGACGCCTCCAAGCAGGACATCGTTGCCCTGATCGCCATCGAGACGATCCTGGCCGCCACCGCCGAAGAGCGCGTCCTGGCCGTCGCCGCCGAGCAGGACGTCACTGCCTTTCTGGCCCTCAAGCTGGTCATCGCCGCCACCACCAAGCAGCGTATCAAGGCCGTTGCCGCCGTCGATCGTGTCGTCGCCGAGGCCGCCCGACAGCGAGTCGGCGCTGTCGTAGCCGATGATGGTGTCGCCGCCGGCACCGCCGGCCAGCACATTGGCTTGGTTGTTGCCCTCGACGAGCATGCCTTCCGACGCCTTGGTGGTGAAGGTCCAGCTCGTATCGTCGAGGATCCCGGCGAAGGCGTTGCCGGTGATGCCGCCGGCGCCGCCTTCGGCCTGCACGGCGATGTCGTCGACCGCCCACCACCAATTGTTGCCCGCGTCGAACAGGCCGAAGCGGATGATGGCTTCGGTCGCCCCGGCCGGATTGTCGAGCGAGACGGTCACGCTCTCATTCGTCGCATCGGACTTGTAGTCGGCGGAGGAGGCATCCGAATCGAACAGCATCACGCGCGACCAAGTAACGCCGCCGTCATAGGAAACGTCGACGGCCGCCTTCTGGGTGCCTTCGGCCCGCCAGCTGGAGTCGAAGGTCACCGTCGCCGTGCGGGCCTCGACGCCGGCGAGCGAGATATTCGGCGTCTTGATATAGGCGTTGAACAGATTCGAGCCGACATCGGCCGCGCCGTCGTCATACTCGTCTGCGTCGGCCACCAGCACGGCGCCCGAGGCATTGGTGAAGTCGGCACGACCCTGGTTGCCCGTGCTGGTGGCCCAGGAATTCTTGTCCAGCACCGTCCAGCCGAAGAATTCCAACGGCCCGCCGGTCGGTGTCGTGGTGTTGTCCTTGGTCCAGCCCTCGGGCGCCTCGGTCGTGAAGTCGGTGCCGTCGCCGCCACCTTCGGTGGGGCTGACGAAGGGGCCGAGCTCGACCTTCTCGAAATCCTCGGTAAACAGCGTGATGCGCGTCGAGGTGTCGCGCAGCGCACCGTCATCGACCTGCACATAATATTCGACACCGGCTTCCAGCGTGCCGGCGAGGTCGATGGTGACCGTCTTGCCGTCAATGGTGACCGCGTCCGAGGTGACCGCGACGGATTCGAAGACGGAGCCATCGGCGACGCGACGCACGACGATGTTGCCCTCGCCGGCGACCACGGCTTCGTTGAAGCTGATGGTGAGATCGGCATCGACCGGGACCGCCGCAGCATCGTCGGCCGGCGTCGTCCCCACCACCTCGGGCGCGGCCAGATCGGCCTCGGTTGCGAAGTTCCAGGCGGTCGGATCGCTGATGCCGAAGAAACCGTTGCTGCCGTCGGTGAAGGCGCCCTCGTCGATCAGCACGTAATACGAGGTCTCGGCGGCGAGCGCCTGCGGCAGGTTGATCGTCACCGTGTCCCCGGCGACGCTGACCGCGCCGGCGGTCACATCGATGGTGGCGACGACGCTGTTGTCCTTGGCGTTGTGGATGGTGATCGTGCCCATGCCGAGTTCCACCGCCTCGTTGAAGCGGAAGGACAGGGCGGTGTCGACACCGACGCGTGCCTCGTCATCGGCCGGCGTGATGAAGGCCTCGATCTGCGGCGGCAGCGGGTCGGCGGCGCCTTCGAGCACCGAGCCGCTCTGCAGCCCATCTGAGCCCACGGTGAAGGAGATGTTGAGGAAATCGAGGATCGTCGCGACCACCGAGGTCGCCGGCACGCCATCGGCGAGGGTCGCCAGTTCCTCATTCGCGGCAATGAAGGTCCGCCGCTCGCTGTCGGTCTGGTTGCCGTGGCCGGAGCCGGTGTTCGGATCGCGGCCATGGTCGGTGGAGACAACGACCAGCCAATCCTCCTCGGGATTGGCCGCCTCGCGGGCATCGACCGCGGCCAGGATCTCGGCCAATTGTTGCGACACGGTGTTGATCGCGGCCGCGTAGGCGTCGCCAAAACCCGAATTGTGGCCGGCGCCGTCAACGTCATCGAGTTGCAGGAACATGAAGTCGGGCGCGACGGTGTCGATCATGTTGACCGCCGCATCGGTCACGGTTTGGTCGGAGAGGCCACTCAGCGCGTAGTCGATGATGCCGGACTCCACCTCGGCGGAGAAATGCCCGGTGTTGATGTCGTCCCAATGGACGATCGAGGCGATCGTCGCATCCGGGATTGCCGCATCGACCAGTTCAAAGACGCTGTCGACCTCGCCGTTGATCGCCGCGCCATTGTTGCTGGTGACGCCATGCTGGTCCGTCCAGACGCCGGTCAACAGGGTGGACCAGCCTGGTCCGCTCGAGGTTGCCTGTTCGGAATCCGTGCCTTCCTCCCCGCCGGTATAGCTCTCGACGATATCGAGGCTGTTCAGCGCCTCGGCGCCCCCTTTGAGGCCTTGCAGCAGCAGCTGTTCCAGCTGGAGCCCATCTATCCCGACAAATACGACGTGTTGTTCAGACATTCACCGCTCTCTCGCGCCATGGGGGCACCCGATGGGTGCCGGCGCAACGGGAAGTACCGTTCAGAAAAGTCAGCCCCTTCGCAGAGTGGCTAAGATTCCATGAAGAAATATCAATATGATGGTCAGCTCGGCACGAAAAAGGGCGGCTGGTTGCCCAGCCGCCCTTCTGTCCGTTGCCACGCCGGAGGCGTGGATCAGGCCTCAGCTGCCTCCTCGGCCACTTCCTGCTTCGGGCCGCTGTCGAGGCCCTTGGCGGCAACGTTGCGGTCCACAAGTTCGATCACCGCCATGGTCGCGGCATCGCCGTACCGCACGCCGGCGCGCAGCACGCGGCAATAACCGCCCGCACGACCCTTGTAGCGGTCGGCGATCTCGGTGAAGAGCTTCGCCACCACCTTCTCGTCGCGGATCTGCGCCATCGCCTGACGGCGGGCATGCAGGCCGCCGCGCTTGCCGAGCGTGATGATGCGCTCGACATACGGGCGCAGCTCCTTCGCCTTGGGCAGCGTGGTGGTGATCTGCTCGTGCTTCAGCAGCGAGGTCGCCATGTTGCGGAACATGGCGAGGCGGTGGGACGAGGTGACATTGAGCTTACGCCCAGCCATTCCGTGACGCATGGTGGTTTATCCTTAACCGGGCAGCCCTTAGAAGGGCTCCTCGACCTTCTTCGCGAGTTCCTCGATGTTCTCGGGCGGCCAACCGGTGACGGTCATGCCGAGGCCCAGGCCCATCGAAGCGAGGACTTCCTTGATCTCGTTCAGCGACTTGCGCCCGAAATTCGGGGTGCGGAGCATTTCCTGCTCGGTCTTCTGAACCAGGTCGCCGATATAGACGATGTTGTCGTTCTTCAGGCAGTTCGCGCTGCGAACCGACAGTTCCAGCTCGTCCACCTTGCGGAGGAGGTTGCGGTTGAACGGCAGGTCGTCGCGGATCTCTTCCTCGACGCGCGCGCGCGGCTCGTCGAAGTTGATCAGGATCTGCAGCTGTTCCTGCAGGATGCGGGCGGCGACGCCCACCGCATCCTCGGGGGCGAGCGTGCCGTCCGTCTCGACCGTCAGGATCAGCTTGTCGAAATCGGTGCGCTGGCCGACACGGGTCGGTTCCACGCGATACGCCACGCGGCGCACCGGGGAATAGATCGCATCGACCGGGATCAGGCCGATCGGCGCATCCTCGGGCCGGTTCTCGGCCGCCGGGACGTAACCCTTGCCGATATCGACCGTCAGTTCCATCACGAGCTTCGCCCCGTCATCGAGCGTGCACAGCACGAGCTCGGGGTTCGCGATCTCGATGTCGCCGGTGGTCTGGATCTGGCCGGCAGTGACTTCGCCAGGGCCGGTCGCGGTCAGAGCTAGCCGCTTCGGGCCATCGCCCTGCATGCGGATGGCCAGCTGCTTCACGTTCAGGACGATGTCCGTCACGTCTTCGCGCACGCCCTGGATGCTGCTGAATTCATGCAGCACGCCGTCGATGCGGATGGCGGTGACGGACGCACCCTGCAGCGACGACAGCAGCACGCGACGCAGCGCGTTGCCCAGCGTCATGCCGAAACCGCGCTCCAGCGGCTCCAGCACGACGGTCGCCGTGCGCAGCGGGTCCGCCCCCATTTCGACGGACTTCTGCGTCTCGATCAGCGAACGCCAATTCCTCTCGAGCACGATCACTCTCTCCTTCAGGCCATGCCGCCGTACAGCGTCGGGCCGCGTTCAACCGCGACCCGGGTGGCGCGTCCTCAGACATGCCACCCTAGTAGCGCGTCCTCAGACGCGACGACGCTTGCGCGGCCGGCAGCCGTTATGCGGGATGGGCGTCACGTCCTTGATGGCGGTGACGTAGAAGCCGACCGCCTGAAGGGCGCGCAGCGCCGATTCACGACCCGAACCGGGGCCGGACACCATGATTTCCAGCGTTTCCATGCCGTGTTCGCGGGCCTTGCGGCCAGCGTCCTCGGCCGCGACCTGCGCGGCATACGGCGTGGACTTGCGGCTGCCCTTGAAGCCCTGCGACCCGGAGGACGACCAAGCAATCGCGTTGCCCTGGGCGTCCGTGATGGTCACGATGGTGTTATTGAAGGACGCCAGCACATGGGCAACGCCCGAGCTGATGTTCTTCCGTTCCTTGCGCTTGACCGGGCCACGGGCGCCGGCGCGGGGTTCGCGGGCCATACTACTTCGTCACCTTCTTCTTGCCGGCGATCGCCACGGCCTTGCCCTTGCGGGTGCGGGCGTTCGTGTGGGTGCGCTGGCCGCGGGTCGGCAGACCCTTGCGGTGACGCAGGCCACGGTAGCAGCCGAGATCCATCAGCCGCTTGATATTCATCGCCTGTTCACGCCGGAGGTCGCCCTCGACGCGGTAGTCACGATCAATCATCTCGCGGATGCGAAGGACTTCGTCATCCGTCAGCTGGTTAACACGGCGGTCGTCGGGGATACCGAGCTTGCCGCAGATATCCTTCGCATTCGACGGCCCGATGCCGAAGATGTAGCGAAGCGAAATGAGCACCCGCTTGTTGGTCGGGATGTTCACGCCGGCGATGCGCGCCACAGTGCCTCTCCTGGGGCCATGCCCCGAAAACCGCCGCTTGAGGCAAGAAGCCCCTTCGGCGCAGTGAACCAGTCGTGCAACGAAAATCGGCGGCCAGAGTAACCCCCGTCCGCGGGAGGGGGCGATCTAGCCTCGGCCGCCTGTTCCGTCAACCCCTAGCGGACAGGATGACGCCGATCTGTCGGGCCACCTCGTCCATGGACGCCATCCCATCGACCCCGCGCAGCTTTCCCTGCGCGGCGTAATAGGGCAGCAGCGGTGCCGTCTGGCGGTGGTAGGCCTCGAGCCTCGCTGCCACCGTCTCGGCCTTGTCGTCGGCGCGACGGGTGAATTGCGTCCCGCCGCAGACATCACATACACCGGCCTTGGCGGTCGGCTTGAAGGTATCGTGGTAGCCCGCCCCGCAGGTGGCGCAGGTGAAGCGCCCCGCGATGCGGTCGACCAGGGCCGAGTCGTCGACCTTCAGCTCGATCACATGGTCGAGCTGTAGCCCCTTCTCGGCGAGCATGCGGTCGAGGGCGGCGGCCTGCGGCTCGGTGCGCGGGAAGCCATCCAGGATGAACCCCTTGGCACAGTCGGGGCGCGAGACGCGGTCCGCCAGCATGGCGGTGATCACCGCGTCGGGCACGAGCTCGCCCCGTTCCATGATCGCCTTGGCGGTCAGGCCGATCTCGCTGCCAGACTTGACCTCGGCGCGCAGCATGTCCCCGGTCGAGATCTGGGCGATCCCAAATTGGTCCTCCAGGCGCTTGGCCTGCGTCCCCTTCCCCGCTCCCGGCGGGCCCAGAAGGATCAGGTTCATTCGTACTTCCCCTCGCTCAGCGCGGCCGAGGCGAACCGCGCCCGCCCAGCCTGGCCTTCTTGATCAGGCCTTCGTACTGGTGGGCGAAGAGATGCGACTGCACCTGCGCCACCGTGTCCATGGTGACAGAGACGATGATCAACAGGGAAGTGCCTCCGAAATAAAATGGCACGCCATACTGGCTGATCAGGATCTCGGGGATGATGCAGACGATGACCAGATAAATGGCGCCGATCACCGTCAGCCTGGTCAGCACCCGGTCCAGATAGTCCGCGGTGTTCTGCCCCGGGCGGATGCCGGGCACGAAACCGCCATACTTCTTCAGGTTGTCCGCCGTCTCGGTAGGGTTGAACACCACGGCGGTGTAGAAGAAGGCGAAGAACACGATCAGCGCCATGTAGAGCACCATGTAGAGTGGTCGCCCATGGGCCATCATGCCGGTGATCGTCTGCAGCCAGCCTTCCTGCGTCGGATCGGTCGAGAAGCCGGCAATCGTCGCCGGCAGCAGCAGCAGCGAGGAGGCGAAGATCGGCGGGATGACACCCGCGGTGTTCAGCTTCAGCGGCAGATGGGTTGCCTCGCCGCTGAACATACGATTGCCAACCTGGCGCTTCGGGTATTGCACCGGGATGCGCCGCTGGGCGCGCTCGATGAACACCACAAAGGCGATCACGCCGAGCGCCACCAGCAGGAAAAAGATGATGAAGATGGTTGACAGGGCACCGGTTCGGCCAAGTTCCAGCGTGCTGATCAGCGCCGAAGGCAGGTTAGCGACAATACCCGCGAAGATGATCAGGCTGATGCCGTTGCCGACGCCGCGCGCGGTGATCTGCTCGCCGAGCCACATCAGGAACATGGTGCCGCCGACCAGCGTGATGACGCAGGACAGGCGGAAGAACCAGCCGGGGTCATAGACGGCGGCGCCGAATTGCCCGCGCATCGACTCGAGCCCCACGGCAATGCCCCAGGCCTGGAACACCGCGATGATGACGGTCAGATAGCGGGTGTACTGGTTGAGCTTCTTGCGACCCGACTCGCCTTCCTTCTTCAGCGTTTCCCAGGCGGGAATCGCCGCGGTCATCAACTGCACGATGATCGAGGCGCTGATATAGGGCATGATGTTGAGCGCGAAGACGGTCATGCGCCCGAGCGCACCACCGGTGAACATGTCGAACATGCCCAGGATGCCCGACCCGTGCTGGGCCAGGATCTCCCCCATCACCGCGGCATCGACGCCGGGGACGGGGATATAGGTGCCGATGCGGACAACAATAAGCGCACCCAGGGTGAACCAGATGCGCTTCTTGAGTTCGGTCGCCTTGGCGAGCACCCCGAAGTTGAGGTTCGACATCGCCTGTTCAGCCGCCGACGCCATGCCTATCCTCCTGGAGACCGTTCGACCGCGGCAGGACGCCGGCGGCCGCGACTCGGTCCCTGCCTACAAGCGCACTGCGGCGCACAGGTTTCCCCGCGCGCCGCAGCGAAGACCGGACCCTGACCTAGCCATGCGGCCGGTCGGGCACAAGGGTCACTCGGACGCGGCTTCCGCCGGCGCGGCCGTGACCGTGACGGCACCACCCGCCGCCTCGATCGCCGCGATGGCGGCCGCCGAGGCACCGGAGACCGCAATGATCACCGCGCGCTTGATCTCTCCCTTCGCCAGCAGACGGACACCCGCATACTTGGCGGCGGAACGCACCAGGCCAGCCGCCTTGAGCGCCGCTTCGTCGATCGGCTGACCGGCCGGCAGGCGCCCGTCCTCGATCGCCGCATCCAGCGTACCGAGGTTCAGGATGGCGTAGTGAACGCGGAAGATGTTCACGAAGCCGCGCTTGGGCATGCGCCGATAGATCGGGAGCTGACCGCCCTCGAACCCATTCAGCGACACGCCGGTGCGGGCCTTCTGACCCTTCACGCCACGGCCCGAGGTCTTGCCCTTGCCGGAGCCGATGCCACGGCCGATGCGCTTGAACTTCGGGCGGGCGCCCTCGTTGTCGCGCAGTTCATTGAGCTTCATGTGATCAGCCCTCCACCTTGATGAGGTGGGCCACCTTGCGGATCATCCCACGCACGGCCGGGGTGTCTTCCAGCTCACGCGTGCGATGACGCTTGTTGAGGCCGAGACCGATGAGGGTCTCCTTCTGGCCCGGCTTGCGGCCGATCGGGGACCCAAGCTGGGTCACCGTCACGGTCTTCTTTTCGTCAGCCATTCGCGGCCTCCGTCGCCTCAGGGGCGTCCTTCTTCTGGCCGAGCATGTCGGCGACCTTCTTGCCACGACGCGCGGCAACCGCGCGCGGCGAGGTGCAGCGCGTCAGCGCCGCGAAAGTCGCCTTGACCATGTTGTGCGGGTTCGCGGAGCCGGTGCACTTGGCGACGACGTCGCCCATGCCCAGCGTCTCGAACACCGCACGCATCGGACCACCGGCGATGATGCCGGTACCGGCGGGCGCCGCGCGCAGGATGACGCGACCGGCACCGAACTCGCCGATCACATCGTGGTGCAGGGTCCGGCCTTCGCGCATCGGCACGCGGATCATCGTGCGCTTCGCACGTTCCGTCGCCTTGCGGATAGCCTCCGGCACTTCGCGGGCCTTACCCGCACCCCAGCCCACGCGACCCTTCTCGTCGCCGACCACGACCAGCGCGGCGAAGGAGAAGCGACGGCCACCCTTCACCACCTTGGCGACGCGGTTGATGGTGACGAGCTTGTCCTTCAGCTCATCGCCGTCCTGACGGTCCTGACGATTGCTGTTGTCGCCGTCACGACGGCGGCCCCGGCGCTCGCGACCACCATCGCCGCCACCCTCGCCGCCGGACCTCGGTGCATATGCCATTTGTCAGCCCCTCAGAACGACAGCCCGCCCTCGCGGGCGCCGTCCGCGAGCGCCTTGACGCGCCCATGATACAGGTAGGGACCACGGTCGAAGACGACTTCCGTCACCCCGGCCGCAATCGCCCGCTCAGCGACCAGCTTGCCGACGGCCGCCGCGGCGTCCTTGTCGGCGCCGGTCTTCATTCCCTCGCGCATCGACTTCTCGATCGACGAAGCGGCGGCGAGCGTACGCCCCTGCTTGTCGTCGATGATCTGCGCGTAGATGTGCTTGCCCGAGCGGAACACCGACAGGCGCACGCGCCCGCCGGATTTCTGCCGGAGCTGGAAGCGGAGGCGACGCCGGCGGCGTGCCTCGAGGTCGAGCTTGCTGGCCATTACTTCTTCTTACCCTCCTTCCGGAGGATGGTCTCGTTCGCGTATTTGACGCCCTTGCCCTTGTAGGGCTCGGGGCCACGATAGGCGCGGATCTCGGCCGCCACCTGACCAACCTGGCGCTTGTCGGAGCCTTCCACCTTCACGGCGGTCGGCCTCTCGCAGGTGATCTTGATCCCGGCAGGGATCGGGTAGCGGATCTCATGGCTGTAGCCGAGGTTCAGCACCAGATCAGAGCCCTGCACCGCGGCGCGGTAGCCGGTGCCATTGATCTCCATGGCCTTCACGAAGCCAGTGGAGACACCCGTCACCATCGAGTTGATTAGGCTGCGCGTCGTCCCCCACATGGTCCGCGAGCGGCGGTCCGTGCGGCGGGGAGAGACGGCAACCTCGGTCGGCTTGATCTCGACATCCACGTCATCCGTGAGGTCGAGCGTCAGCTCACCGAGCTTGCCCTTGGCAGTCAGCGTGCGGCCAGCCAGCGCGAGCGTAACGCCCGCGGGAACCGGCACAGGATATTTCCCAACGCGAGACATCTGTTCAGCCCCCGTCAGAACACGCGGCAGAGGACTTCGCCGCCAACATTGGCGGCGCGGGCCTCATTTTCGCTCATCACGCCGCGCGGCGTGGAGAGGATCGACGTGCCGAGCCCGTTATAGAACTTCGGCAGCTCCGCGATCTTCGAATAGACGCGCCGGCCAGGCTTGGAGACGCGCATGATCTCCTTGATGGCGGGCTCGCCTTCCGAATACTTCAGCTCGATATCGATGAACCGCAGCCCAGGGCGCAGTTCTTCGGTGCGCCAGGCGCGGATGTAACCCTCGCGCTTCAGCACTTCGAGCACGTTCTCGCGCAGCTTGGACGCTGGCGCCTTGCAGCGCGACTGGCGCGCCGACTGGGCGTTGCGAATGCGGGTGAGCATGTCACCCAACGGATCGGACATGGACATGGCCGGTCCTTCCTTACCAGCTCGCCTTGACCACACCGGGGATCTGGCCCTTCGAGGCCAATTCCCGCAGCTGGTTACGGCAGAGCTTGAACTTGCGGTAATTCCCGCGGGGGCGCCCGGTGATCTCACAACGCAGGCGGACGCGGTTCTTCGCGCCGTTGCGGGGAAACTGTGCGAGCTTCAGCGTCGCTTCGAAGCGCTCCTCCACCGGAAGTTCGCGATCCATGATCACGGACTTCAGGGCGGCGCGCTTCGGCGCGTGAAGCTTCGACAGCTTCTCACGACGCTTGTTCTTCTCGACAGACGAGGTCTTGGCCATGCCGTCTAGGTCCTCCGGAACCTGCCGGGGCTGCCCCCGGCGGTTTTCCAAAAATCAGTTCTGGAAGGGAAGTTGGAAGGCCTTCAACAGGGCCTTCGCTTCCTTATCGGTCTTCGCCGTGGTGACGAAAACAATGTCCATGCCGCGGATCGCGTCGACCTTGTCGTAGCTGATCTCGGGGAACACGATCTGCTCCTTGAGGCCAAGGGAGAAATTCCCCCGCCCGTCGAAGCCCTTGTTCCCCGGCAGCCCACGGAAGTCACGCAGGCGAGGCAGTGCGATCGTCACGAGCCGGTCAAGGAACTCGTACATGCGCTGCTGGCGGAGCGTCACCTTCGTGCCGATCGCCATGCCTTCGCGGATCTTGAAGCCCGCGATGGCCTTCTTCGCCTTGGTCTTCACCGGCTTCTGGCCCGAGATCATCGTCAGCTCGGCGACAGCGGCGTCGAGCTTCTTCTGGTCGCCGGCGGCTTCGCCGACGCCCATGTTGATGACGATCTTCGTCAGCTTCGGCACTTCCATCGGGTTCTTGTACCCGAATTCCGAAGAGAGGGCCTTGCGCACCTCCTCCTCGTAGAAGCGGCGTAGCCGCGGCTGTTCCTTCACGTCGCTCATGCGTCGAGCACCTCGCCGGAGGCCTTCGCCACCCGGACCTTCTTGCCGTCCTCGAGCACCTTGAACCCGACCCGGGTCGGCTTGCCCGACTTCGGATCCAGCAGAGCGAGATTGGAGAGGTCGATCGACGCCTCCTTCTCGATGATGCCGCCGGGGCGGCCCATGCCTTGCGGCTTCTGGTGCTTCTTGGCCAGGTTGATGCCCTGCACGAAGGCGCGGCCATCGGCGGGGACAACCCGGATCACTTCACCCTGGCGACCCTTGTCCTTGCCCGTGAGGACCTGGACGCGATCACCCTTACGGATCTTCGCTGCCATGATTACAGCACCTCCGGAGCCAGGGAGATGATCTTCATGAACTTCTTGGCACGCAGCTCACGGACCACCGGCCCGAAGATGCGCGTGCCGATCGGCTCATTCTGCTTGTTGATCAGCACCGCCGCATTGCGGTCGAAGCGGATCACGGTGCCGTCGGCGCGGCGGACGGGGTAGGAGGTCCGCACGATCACCGCGCGTTCCACCGTCCCCTTCTTCACCTTGCCGCGCGGAATCGCTTCCTTGACGGAGACGACGATGATGTCGCCCACGCCCGCGGTCTTGCGCTTTGAGCCGCCCAGCACCTTGATGCACTGGACGCGACGGGCGCCGGAATTGTCCGCAACCTCGAGGTTGGATTCGACCTGGATCATGGATCAGGCCTCCGCCGAACCAAGGAAGGCCGGACGGTCGAGCGAGGCGCCATTGCGCTCGATCACGACCCAGGACTTCGACTTGGAGATCGGACGGCATTCCTCGATCTGCACCACGTCGCCTTCCTTGCACAGGTTGGCATCGTCATGCGCAGCGTACTTCTTCGAGCGCCGGATGAACTTCTTGTAGAGCGGATGCATCACGCGACGCTCGACCAGGACCGTGATGGTCTTGTCCGTCTTGTCGCTGGTGACCCGCCCGGTGAGGACGCGCTTCGGCATGGCCGCTGGTCTCCTCTCAGGCCTGAGGTGCGGAAGCGCGCGCACGCTCCCCGATGATGGTCTTCACCCGCGCGATGTCGCGACGGACCTGCTTGATACGCGAAAGCGCCTCAAGCTGGCCGGTCGCGCGCTGGAAACGCAGGTTGAACTGCTCCTTGCGCAGGTCGAGCAGCATGGTCGAAAGCTCATCCGCCGACTTCGCGCGGACATCGCCGATCTTTGTCGCAGCCATAATCAGGCCTCCGCACCCAGACGGGTGACGAACTTGGTCTTGATCGGCAGCTTCGCCGCACCGAGGCTGAGCGCTTCACGCGCCGTCTCGGCATTGACGCCGTCGATCTCGAACATGACACGGCCCGGCTTCACGCGAGCCACCCAATACTCGGGCGCCCCCTTGCCGGAACCCATGCGGACTTCCGCCGGCTTGGTCGAGACCGGCACATCCGGGAAAATGCGGATCCACACACGGCCCTGACGCTTCATCGCGCGAGTGATCGCGCGACGGGCGGCCTCGATCTGGCGCGCGGTCACGCGCTCCGGCTCGAGGGCCTTCAGGCCGAACCCGCCGAAGGACAGCGTGAAGCCGCCCTTCGCCAGGCCGTGAATGCGGCCCTTATGGGCCTTACGAAACTTTGTGCGCTTAGGCTGCAGCATTGTCCTTCACCTTCAGCGCTGAGGCGCCTGTTCCGCGGCGCGCTTGTCCTGCGCCATCGGATCGTGCCCCATGATCTCGCCCTTGAAGATCCACACCTTCACACCGCAGGTGCCATAGGTGGTCTTCGCCGTCGCCACGCCGTAGTCGATATCGGCGCGGAGGGTATGCAGAGGCACGCGGCCTTCACGATACCATTCCATGCGCGCGATCTCGGCCCCGCCCAGGCGACCCGAGCAGTTGATACGAATGCCGCCGGCGCCGAGGCGCATGGCGGACTGCACCGCACGCTTCATCGCGCGGCGGAACGCCACGCGGCGCTCCAGCTGCTGCGCGATGTTCTCGGCGACCAGCGTCGAGTCGATCTCGGGCTTGCGGATCTCGACGATGTTCAGCGCCACTTCGGCACCGGCCATCTTCATGAGGTCCTTGCGCAGCACCTCGATGTCCGCGCCCTTCTTGCCGATCACGACGCCCGGACGGGCGGCGTGGATCGTCACGCGGGGCTTCTTCGCCGGACGCTCGATCACGATGCGGGAGACGCCGGCGCCCTTCAGGCGCTTCAGCAGCTTCTCACGCAGCTTGAAGTCTTCGTGCAGCAGCTTCGCGTAGTCATGACCGGCGTACCACCGGCTGTCCCACGTGCGGTTGATGCCGAGGCGAAGCCCGATCGGATTGACTTTATGGCCCATATTACGCGGCCTCCTGCTCGGTGGTGGCAGCCAGCTGCTGTTCGGCCACCACGATCTTGAGGTGGCTGAACCACTTCTCGATGCGGGAAGAACGGCCGCGGCCACGCGCATGGAAACGCTTCATCACCGAAGCGCGGCCAACCTCGGCCAGCTGCACGACCAAGCGGTCGACATCGAGGCTGTGGTTGTTCTCGGCGTTGGCGATGGCGGATTCCAGCGTCTTCTTCACCGTCACGGCGATGCGACGCTTGCTGAAGGTCAGCTCGGCCACCGCGTCCTGCGCGCGCTTGCCACGGATCATGCCGGCGACAAGGTTCAGCTTGCGCGGGGAGACGCGGATGTTCCACGTCACCGCCTGGGCTTCGGTCTCCGCCAGCAGGCGGGGGTGCTTCGGCTTGCTCATCGGATCAGCCCCGCTTCGCCTTCTTGTCGGCCGCGTGACCGGTGAAGGTGCGCGTCGGCGAGAATTCGCCGAACTTGTGGCCGACCATGTTCTCGGTGACCTGCACCGGCAAGAACTTCTTGCCGTTGTAGACACCGAAAACCAGGCCGACGAACTGCGGCAGGATCGTGCTGCGACGCGACCAGATCTTGATGATCTCGTTGCGCGTCGAAGCGCGAGCGGCTTCCGCCTTGTTCAGCAGGTAGCCGTCGACAAACGGCCCCTTCCATACGCTGCGCGACATTGTCGTCAGCCCTTCGTCGCGTTGCGGCGGCGGACAATGAAGCCGTCGGACCGCTTGTTGTTACGGGTCTTCGCACCCTTCGTGGGCTTGCCCCACGGGGTGACCGGATGCCGGCCACCCGAGGTACGGCCTTCACCACCGCCATGCGGATGGTCAACCGGATTCATCACCACGCCGCGGTTATGCGGCATGCGCCCCAGCCACCGGCTGCGACCGGCCTTGCCGAGCTGCTGGTTGCTGTTGTCGGGGTTCGACACCGCACCGATCGAGGCCATGCACTCGGACCGGATCAGGCGCAGCTCGCCCGACTGCAGCTTCACCTGCGCGTAGCCACCATCCTTGCCGACCAGCTGGGCGAAGGTGCCCGCCGAGCGCGCCAGCTTGCCACCCGCACCGGGCTTCAGCTCGATGTTGTGGATGATGGTGCCCACCGGGATCGCCGCCATCGGCATCGCGTTGCCCGGCTTGATGTCGGCCTTCTCGGCCGAGATCACAGTGTCGCCCACCTTCAGGCGCTGCGGCGCCAGGATATAGGCAAGCTCGCCATCCTGGTACTTCACCAGCGCGATGAAGGCCGTGCGGTTCGGATCGTATTCCAGCCGCTCGACGAGGGCCGGCACGCCGAACTTCGTGCGACGCTTGAAATCCACCAAGCGATAGGCGCGCTTATGTCCGCCACCACGGAAGCGGACGGTGATGCGGCCGTGCTGGTTGCGCCCGCCCGAGGAATGCTTCCCTTCGGTCAGACCCTTGACCGGCGCGCCCTTCCACAGCTCGGAACGATCGATGAGGATCGTGCCGCGCAGCGAGGGCGTGACCGGGTTGAAATTCTTCAACGCCATGACTTACGCGAGCCCCGTCGTGAGGTCGATGCTCTGGCCTTCGGCCAGGCGCACCATCGCCTTCTTCCAATCCGAACGGCGGCCCGGAAAGTTCTTGAACCGCTTGGTCTTGCCCTTGACCACGATCGTGTTGACCGCGAGGACCGTGACACCGAACAGACCTTCGACAGCCGCCTTGATCTGCGGCTTCGTCGCGTCCGTCGCCACCTTGAAGGTGACCTGGCCGCGCTCGCTGTTCAGCGTCGCCTTCTCCGTCACCAGCGGCGACAGGATGGTCTGGTACATGCGTTCCCGGCCGATCACCGGGCGCTTCTGCTTCGCGTCGCTCATGCCAGCCGCTCCTTCAGCGCTTCGACGCCGGCGCGGGTGACCGCGAGCACGTCGTGCTTGAGGATGTCATAGACATTCGCGCCCATGGTCGGCAGCACCTGCACCTTCGGCAGGTTGCGCACCACGCGGGCGAAATGCTCATCCGCCGCGGCATCGACCACCAGCGCGCTGTTCCAGCCCAGCGCCTTCAGCTTCGCGGCCATCTGGCCGGTCTTGGCATCAGCGCCGAGCGTCGCGGTGTCGAGCACCACGAGCTTGCCCTCGGCCGCCTTCTGGCTGAGCGCGGAGATGAGCCCGAGACGGCGCACCTTCTTGTTCAGGCTGTAGCCATGATCGCGCACGACCGGGCCGTGCACGACGCCGCCCTTGCGGTACTGCGGTGCGCGCAGCGAACCCTGGCGGGCGTTGCCCGTACCCTTCTGGCGATAGGGCTTCTTCGTGGTCCCGGAGACCTCGCCCATGCCCTTCGCCTTGTGGGTGCCGGCGCGGCGCTTGGCGAGCTGCCAGTGCACGACGCGCGCCATGATGTCGGCGCGCGGGGCGGCGCCGAACAGCGCCTCCGGCAGCTCGATCTCGCCGGCGGCGGCGTTGTCGAGAGTGATGACGTTGATCTGCATCTCTACGCCCCTCAAGCCGCGGCCGTCGGGAAGGGAGCGTCAGCGTGACGCGCGCGCTTCTCAGCGTCGCGGATCATCACATAGCCGCCCTTCGAACCGGGCACCGCGCCCTTGATCAGCAGCAGACCCTTCTCCGCGTCGACGAGCGCCACTTCCAGATTCTGGGTGGTCACACGCTCGACACCGAGATGGCCGGCCATCTTCTTGTTCTTGAAGGTCTTGCCCGGATCCTGACGGTTGCCGGTCGAACCATGCGAACGATGGCTGACGGACACGCCGTGGGAGGCTTCAAGACCCGCGAAGTTCCAGCGCTTCATCGCACCCGCGAAGCCCTTGCCGACCGTCACGCCGGTGACGTCGACCTTCTGGCCCTTCACGAAATGCGCGGAAGACAGAACGGTGCCGGGCTCGAGCACCGCATCGGCGCCCACCCGGAACTCGACCACCTTCTTCGGCGCTTCGACGCCGGCCTTCGCGAAGTGACCCTTGTTCGCCTTGGAGACGTTCTTGGGCTTCGCATCGCCGATGCCGAGCTGGACGGCGTCATAGCCGTCCTTCTCCGGGGTGCGCTTGGCCACCACGCGGACATTGTCCACATGGAGCAGCGTCACGGGAACGGTCGAACCGTCCTCATTGAACAGCCGGGACATACCCAGCTTTTTCGCGATCAGGCCCGTACGGCCCGTTTTCGCGGCCATGGCTCTATTTCCCTCTGGCCTTAGATCTTGATTTCGACGTCCACGCCCGCGGCGAGGTCGAGCTTCATCAGCGCGTCCACGGTCTGCGGGGTGGGGTCAACGATGTCGAGAAGACGACGATGAGTCCGAATCTCGAACTGCTCGCGCGACTTCTTGTCGACATGCGGAGAGCGGTTCACGGTGAAACGCTCGATATGCGTCGGCAGAGGGATCGGGCCCCGCACGCGCGCACCGGTCCGCTTCGCGGTGTTGACGATCTCCCGCGTGCTGCCATCGAGCACGCGGTGATCGAACGCCTTGAGGCGGATACGGATGTTCTGGTTGTCCATGGATTGGGACCCGAATTCCTGCCGTTACTTACTTCGTGATCGACGCGACGACGCCGGCGCCGACGGTGCGGCCACCTTCGCGGATGGCGAAGCGCAGCCCTTCATCCA
>NZ_BMKW01000011.1 GCF_014644535.1 Neoroseomonas lacus | reverse complement strand
TTCCAAAACCGATTTTCTTGTCAAAGAACAAAACCAACCCGACCCGAGATAACCTCAGGGAGGTCACCATCAAACCGTTTCAGCTAACCCACCTTTCTCAGCGGGGCGAAGAACTTACCGGGTCATCCCCGTCTCGTCAACACCCTACATCGTCGGCGTGAGCGGGCTTTTATGGCCCTTCGATGACCCGGTCAACCCCTCTTTCGCCAAGAAAGAAACCATTCCGCAAAGCGAGGGATTCCGGCTTCGATCGGCGTACGCGGCTCGTAGCCACAAACGGCTCGGATCGCCTCGATATCCGCGAAGGTTTCCGGCACATCCGTGGCCGGCCGCGGAGTGTCGACCACCACGGCCCGCTGGCCCAACGCCTCTTCCAGCACGGCCACGAAGCGCCGCACTTCCACGCTGCGGTGATTCCCGATGTTCAGCAGCCGCGGATGCGCGGTCGGCGCCGGGCGATCGAGGCAACCCACCACCCCGGCCGCGATATCCTCCACGAACGTGAAGTCGCGCTTCAACCGCCCGGCATCATAGAGCGTGATCGGTCGCCCCTCGAGGATCGCCTCGGAGAACATCCACGGCGCCATATCCGGCCGTCCCCAGGGTCCATAGACCGTGAAGAACCTCAATCCGGTTTGCGGCAGGCCGAACAGATGGGCATAGGATTCACTGATGAGCTCGCCGGACCGCTTGGTCGCCGCATAAAGCGACACCGGATGGTCCACCCTGTCCGTCTCGGTGAAGGGTAGGTCGTGGTTCCCCCCATAGACGGAGGAGGAGGACGCATAGACCAAGTGCTCCAGCCGCTTCAGGCGCCGCGCCAGTTCCAGCACCACCAGATGACCCATCACGTTCGCCTGCACATAGGCGTAGGGGTCCACCAGCGAGTGCCGCACCCCTGGCTGGGCCGCGAGATGGACGATTCGCGTCACCTCCGCCTGGCTTTCGGCTAGGTCCAGCATCGCCTCCCGATCCGCGACATCGATCGCGAGGAAGCGAAATCCCGGCTGCGCCTCCAGCCGCGCCAACCGGGCCCGCTTCAGCCCGACATCGTAATAAGGATTCAGATTGTCGATGCCGATCACGCGATCGCCGCGTGCCAGCAGGGCCTCGGCCACATGCATGCCGATGAAGCCGGCCGCGCCGGTCAGCAACACTGTCATGAGCGGACCATGCGGTCTTCGAGCAATTCCAGCACCGCATGCCCCAAGGTGATGTGCGCTTCCTGAATACGGGCCGTCACCTCGCTCGGGATAATCAACGGATGGTCGCACAGTGCCTTGGCCGGCCCACCATCGCCCCCCAGCAGACCGACCGTCACGATCCCCATGCCGCGCGCCCTCTCCAGTGCCCGCAGCACGTTGGGCGACTTGCCGCTGGTGGTGATGCCGAACAGCACATCCCCCCTCCGACCCAGGCCGGAGAGCGGCCGCGCGAACACCTCGTCGAATCCGTAGTCGTTGCCGCCCGCGGTCAATGCCGTCGGGTCGAGGGTCAGGGCGATTGCCGGCCAGGAGGGCCGCTCGACCTTCGACCGCAGCCGCACCAGCCATTCCGTCGCCAGATGCTGCGCATCCGCCGCACTACCGCCATTGCCACAGAAGAAGAGCTTCCCTCCGGCGCGCATCGATGCCTCGCAGGCATCGACGACACCAATCACCGAACCCGCCCCTTCATTGGCGAGCCGGTGCCGCAGGGCGGCCCCCTCCTCCATGATCGCCGCGAAACGGGCAGCCTCGCTCATCTCAGCCATCCGCCGTAATGCCCTTGGCGCGGATCACGCGCGCCCCTTGATCGACTTCGGAACCGAGGAAGCAGCTGCAGATCTCGGGGGAGGATGCCAGCCCATCGCTGCCCTGGTCCGCGAACCTAGCCTTCACATCGGAGCCGGTCAGGGCCATCAGCCTACGGCGATCCATGCGCCAGCCTCCCGAAACTGTTCGGGCTCGGATCGGAGCCCAATAGGGCAATGACATGCTGGCCTTCGCCGCTCAAGCCTGCGTCACCGCCGCTTCGGCGAAGCCGGCGCGAATCGCCTCAGCCAAGGTCTCCACCACGGGTCCGCCGCCACCACCCGTCACCAGGATGATCGCAAAATCGGGCAGTGGCGGCATGCCGTCCTCGGGCCCGAGGAAGCGCAGGCCTGGCGGCAGTGGCCCCGGCAGACCAATGGTCACCGCCAGCCCCGCCAGCGCCGGGGCCAAGGTTCCGGCCTGGGAGGTGCTGGTATAGGCGACGCGCCACGGGATCTCCGCCGCATCGAGGGCGCGCACCGCGGCACGATGCCAGACGCAACTCGGCTGGGCGGTCGCGAGCGGCATGGGTGAACGCCGATGCGCGGCATGGTTCGATGAACCGATCCAGCGCAGCCCGGCCTGCCACAGCGGCTGCCCCACCATCCCCGCCCGCTCATTCCCACCCGACAGCAGGGTCAGGTCGATCTCGTCGCGCTCCAGTCGCTCCACCAATTCATTGGACGGCGCACAGGTGACAACCACTTCGACGGCGGGATGCACCTCGGCGAAGCGGGCCAGGATACCCGGCAGCCAGCGCAGCGCGTAGTCATCCGGCGTGCCGAGCCTGACCGTCCCGGAGACCGTCGGTGAGCGGAAGGTGGCGAAGATCTCGTCATGCATAGCGAGCAGCCGCTTCGCCCGCTCCAGCAGCCAAGCCCCATGCGGCGTGGTCTCCACCCCACGTGGACCGCGCAGCAGGAGCGACTGGCCGAGCGTCTCCTCCAATCGGCGGATCTGCATGGAAATAGCGGATTGAGTGCGCCCCACGGCATTGGCGGCCCGGGTGAAAGACCCGCCCTCGGCGATCAGCACGAAGGAGCGCAGCAAATCGGGATCGATGCCCGGGGGTATGGCCAGCATGGGGATGCCCTCCAGTCCCATTGATCAACAATATTGATGTTTACCGTCAAGCGATTTCGTTTTCCTGATGCGTGCGGCGGCTACATCTTCCTTGCAGGCGCATTCAGGAGGATCGCCCCATGACGACACGCACCCTGCCCGCTTCCCAGACGCTTCAGACCGCTGCCGCACAAGGCCCGACTTGGCTCACTTGGCTGCGCCGCGCCTTCGAGGCCATCGAGACCCGCCGCCATCTGGCCGAGATGGATCGCCGCATGCTGGCCGATATCGGCATCAGCCGATCCGAGGCGCTGGAAGAAGCCACCCGCGCGCCGTGGGACTTGATGCCACGTCGGCGCTGAAGCGCGCCTCAATCGATCAGGCCGGATAGGTTGCGGCCTGCCCTCCACCCAGTCCCATCGCAGGGGGTTCGGATCGGGGGCGGGCCGTTTCCATGTGAGGTCCCGCCGGGTCAGCGGGCAGTTTCGGGATGCCGCTCCAACTCGGCAACGCGGGTCCTGAGCGTGGCGAGTTCCGTCCTCATCGCGGCAAGCTGTTCACCGACGGGATCATCCTCGGGGTCGGTCAAACCGTAGCCCACGGTCGGGTCGGCACAGGGCGAGCCCGCCGGCGGCCGCGCCGGAATGCCGACCACGGTGCAATTCGGCGCGACATCCTTCGTCACCACGGCATTGGCGCCAATGCGCGCCCCATCACCGACCAGGATCGGTCCGAGTACCTGCGCCCCCGCCCCGATCGCGACGCCATTGCCGATCGTCGGGTGCCGCTTGCCCGGGCTGCCCGACAGCCCGCCCAACGTAACGCCGTGATAGATCAGCACATCGTCGCCGATCTCCGCCGTCTCCCCGATGACCACGCCCATGCCGTGGTCGATGAAGAAGCGCCGGCCGATCTGTGCGCCGGGGTGGATCTCAATCCCGGTCAGGAAGCGACCGATATGGGAGACGAAGCGCGCCAGGCCCTTCAGCCCCATCCGCCACAGCCCGTGCGCCATGCGGTGCCAGACCACGGCATGCAGCCCGGCATAGCAGAGGATCGTCTCCGGCCAGGACGGCCGGGCTGGGTCACGGTTGCGGATGGTGCGGGCGAGCTCGATCACTTCCATGGATGCCCCCGAGGAGAACGCGTCAGGCGAGCCAGGACGGCACGGGCAGGCCCTTGCCGCGCAGGAATTCAGGATTGAACAGCTTGGACTGGTACCGGGCGCCGCCGTCGCACAGCAGGGTCACGACCCGGTGCCCCGGCCCGAGCGCCTTGGCCACCTTGATGGCCGCCGCGACATTCACACCAGCCGAACCGCCGATCGAAATGCCTTCATGGATCTGCAGGTCGAACACCTGTTCGAGCGCTTCCTCATCCGTCACCTGCACGGCGTCGTCGATCAGCGCGCGGTCAGGTTCGAGGTTACCCGGCACGCGGGCGGCCTGGCCGATGCCCTCGGTGATGGAATTGCCTTCGGCCTTCAGCGTGCCGGTCTTCACCCAGGAATACAGCGCACTGCCCATCGGGTCGGCGAGCACGATGCGTACCCCGGCCTTCCGCGCCTTTAGCGCGCGGGCAACGCCGGCGAGCGACCCGCCCGTGCCGCAGGAACAGGTGAAGGCATCGACCTGGCCATCGGTCTGGGTCCAGATCTCGGGACCGGTTGTCGCCTCATGCGCCGCACGGTTCGCCGTATTGTCGAACTGATTGGCGTGGACAGCGCTCATCTCCTCCGCCAGGCGGCGGCTGTAATGGACGTAGTTGCCGGGGTCGGAATAAGGCTTGGCCGGGATCAGGCGCAGATCGGCGCCGATCATACGCAGGAAGTCGATCTTCTCGCGGCTCTGCGTCTCCGGCACCACGATCACCGCCCGGTAGCCGCGGGCATTGGCCACCAGGGTGATGCCAATGCCTGTATTGCCCGCGGTGCCTTCGACAATGGTGCCCGGCTTGCCGGGGGTAAGTAGCCCGCGTTTTTCGGCGTCAAGGATGATGCCGAGCCCGGCGCGGTCCTTCACTGACCCACCGGGGTTCATGAACTCCGCCTTGCCGAGGATCTCGCAGCCCGTCGCCTCACTGGCCCGGCGCAGGCGGATCAGCGGCGTGTTGCCGACCGCGCCCTCGAAGCCGTCCACGATGCCGCTGGCAGAGGGCTGGATTGCATCCATCATGGGGCGTTCCTTCGCACGAATATCCTTTCATGGTCGGGTGCCGCGATAGGTTGAACAAGGGGCAGGAAACCCTTTCTCCTGAATGGCTTGCTGGCAGAAATCCTTGGCCTGCATGGCGCATTCAAAGCGAAAACCTCCACAGACCTTGACCTTGGGCCGGTCGATACGAGAACATAGAGCGAACATTAGCGGCCCTCCCCCCGGCCATGTCCACTCCCCCGACCCAAGCCCCGCTCGACCGCCCCGCCCTGATCTCCGCGCTGCGCGCCCGCATTGCGCGGATGGAGCGCGCTGGCGCATCCGAAGCCCTGGCGGCACGGGGCGAGAATGCCA
Source organism: Neoroseomonas lacus (assembly GCF_014644535.1). GTDB lineage: Bacteria > Pseudomonadota > Alphaproteobacteria > Acetobacterales > Acetobacteraceae > Neoroseomonas > Neoroseomonas lacus. The sequence continues at coordinate 255,831 of NZ_BMKW01000011.1, read as the reverse complement.
TCCCCCTCGCCGCAGCCATTGATGCCGGCCTGCCCTGGGGTGGCCTGCCGCGCGCCGCCCTGCATGAGATCCTCGCCGCCGAGCCAGGCGCGGCCGCCGGTTTCGCAGCGCTGGTGCTGGCACGTGCCGGCGGCACCGTGCTGTGGATTGCTCCGGAACCCGATGCCTGGCCGCCGGGCCTCGCCCGTTTTGGCCTTTCCCCTGCCCAGCTCGTGCTGGTGCGCGCACCGCGCCGGCAGGACGCGCTCTGGGCCATGGAGGAAACCCTGCGCTGTTCGGCCGTCGGCGCTGCGTTGCTGGTGGCCGACGAACTCGACCTGACCGCCGCCCGCCGTCTGCAACTCGCCGCCGAAGCCGGTGGCGTGCTCGGTCTGCTGCTGCGGCCGGATGAGGACAGCGCGGCGCCGACCGCCGCCCTGACCCGTTGGCGAATCGGCGCCATCGCCTCCGACAGCCAGAGCGCGCATGAACTCGGCGACCCGGCCTGGAGCCTCGACCTGCTGCGCTGTCGCGGGGGGCGCGGCGGCGCTTGGCGCGCCACCTGGCATGAAGGCCAAGCCAATCTGGTGACGGAGGATGGGGCGAGGCGCAACGCCCCGGCGCGGAGGCGGGCATGAGGCGGCGTTGCTGCGGGCCGCCGCGTTTGGGCATGCCGCCGGGGGACGATCCCACGGTCTCCCCAACCGGCGGCCGACATGCCCCCAGCGCGCCGGATGATTTGCTGGCTTCTCTGGAGGGCACCGTACGCGGCTCCGTTGTCGCGACCACGCCCGCCTCGCGCTTACAGGCCAGGGAGGCCTCTACCTCTCCGTTGGGGCTCCATTGGGCAGAACCCTCCGCTGCCCCGACACCACGCCGTATCCTCGCCCTCCTCCTCCCACGCTTTCGCGTTGAGCGCCTGCGCCGCCCCGGTCCGGTCGCCGTCTGGGCACAGCACGGATCGCGTCGGCATGTCGTGTCAGTGAGTGCCGAAGCCGAAGCGGCCGGGCTACGGGAAGGCCAGGCGCTCGCGGATGCCCAGGCAATCCTGCCGGAGGTGATGCTGGCGCCGGAGGATCCAGCCGGGGATGCCGCCGCGCTGGAACGGCTGGCGCTTTGGGCGCTGCGCTTCACGCCACTGGTCGGGCTGGAAGGCGATGACGGGCTGGTGCTCGACATCACCGGCGTGGAGCATTTGTTCGGCGGCGAGGCCGCCATGCGGTCGGAAGTGCTGGGGCGGCTGGCCCGCATGGGCCTATCGGCCATCGGCGCCGTGGCGGGCGCGGCCGGCGTGGCGGTCGCGCTGGTGCGGGCCGGCTGGAGCGGCCTGGTGCCGCCGGGGCGGGAGCAGGCAACGGTCGCACCGCTGTCATTGGCCGCCCTCAATCTCCAACCGGCGCTGGTGAGCGCCCTGCAGGGCCTCGGGCTTCGGGATGTCGGCAGCGTGGCGGCGCAGCCGCGGGCCGGGCTGGTGCGGCGCTTCGGCGCCGGGCTGGCACGCAGCCTGGACGAGGCACTGGGCCATGCCACGCGGCCGATCGCACCGATTCGCCCGCCACCCGAAATGGCCGTGTCGCGGGACTTCGCCGATCCGGTGGTGACGCGGGAGGGGATCGAGGCCGCCCTCGGCGGCCTGCTGGACGATCTATGCCGCGCCTTGCGGGATACCGGGCTCGGCGCCCGGCGGATGCTGCTGCGGACATCCCGGGTGGATGGCGCGGTGCAGGAAATCGCGATCGGCACCGGCCTGGCCTCGCGCGACCCGGCGCATCTCATGCGGCTGTTCCATGGGAAACTGGAAAGTCTCGCACCGGAATGCGGCTTCGACCGGGTCACGCTCGAAGCGCCGGTGACCGATTCGCTGACCGGGGTGCAGGGTGGATTGGGCACGGCCGGGCGCATGACGCGGCGGGAAGAACTGGCGCAGCTGATCGACCGCCTGTCGCAACGGGTCGCCGTCTGGCGGCTGGCGCCGCAGGCCTCCCACTGGCCCGAACGGGCGGTCCGCCGCATCGATGCCTTCGAGCCGATGGAGACGCCGGAAAGCTGGGCCGTCCGGCCGCGCCCGGTCCGGCTGCTCCGCCGGCCACCTTATATAGCGGCCGTGGCATTGCTGCCGGATGCACCACCCTCCCTGCTGCGGATCGGGCGGCAGGCCTTGCGCGTGGTCCGTGCCGAGGGACCGGAGCGTTTTGAACCCGAATGGTGGCGCGACCGGTCGGGCCGTAAGTTGCGCGACTACTACCGGGTCGAACTGGTGTCCGGCGCGCGCCTGTGGGTCTGCCGCATCGGCCTGGCTGAAGCCGGGACGGAAGCGCGCTGGGCCCTGCATGGCCATTTGCCATGACCGAATTCACCGAGCTCGGCGCGCTGACCAACTTCTCCTTCCTGCGTGGAGCGTCGCATCCGCATGAATTGGCCGCGGCGGCTAAGGCGCTTGGCCATGCCGCGATCGGCGTGGCGGACCGCAATGCCTTCGCCAGCGTGGTGCGGGCGCATGTGGCGGCACGGGAACATGGCCTGCGCTTCCTGCCCGGCACGCGTCTCTGCCTGACCGATGGCAGCGAGTACCTGGCTTGGCCAACTGATCGCACTGCCTGGGGGCGGCTGACGCGGCTGCTCTCGGCAGGGCGGATGGCATCGCCGAAGGGCGAATGCCGCATCGGTCGCGACGCGCTGATCGCCCATGCCTCAGGCAGTGTGATGGCGATGATCGCGCCGGACGAAGGCGGCGATGACTTCGCAGCCCGGCTGCGCGCCGATGCCATGGCGTTGCGGCCGCACCTCGCCTTGCCGCTGTTCTGTGCCGTCTCGCATCGCTTTCGCGGCGACGACCGGCGGCGACTCGATGCGCTGGTGCGGCTTGGCGTACCGCTGCTCGCCGCCGGCGGCACGCGGTATCACACCCCGGCACGGCGGCGCCTCGCGGACGTGCTCACCGCCATCCGTCTCCGCACCACGGTCGATGCGCTTGGCTTCGCAGCCGAAGCGAACGCCGAGGCACATCTGAAACCACCCGCCGAAATGCTGCGGCTGTTCCATGGCCATGAGGAGGCCGTCGCCAACACGCAACGCGTGGTGAAGGCCTGCCACTTCAGCCTCGATGAGCTGCGTTACGAGTATCCGCAGGAGGTCCTCGATGTCGGCCGCACGGCGCAGCAGACACTGCAAGCGCGCATCGCCGAGGCACTGGCTTCCCGTTGGCCGGATGGCCCTTCGGCGAAGCTGCGTCGGCTGCTTGACGAGGAACTCGCGCTGATCTCGCAGCTCGACTACGCGCCGTATTTCCTCACGGTGCATGAGATCGTCCGTTTCGCGGCGAGCAAGGGCATCCTGTTCCAGGGGCGCGGCTCGGCGGCGAATTCGGCGGTCTGCTACGTGCTCGGCATCACCGCTGCGGACGTCGAGACACATGACCTGCTCTTCGCCCGCTTCCTCTCGACCGCGCGCAATGAACCGCCCGACATCGACGTGGATTTCGAGCATGAGCGACGCGAGGAGGTGATCCAGCACATCTATGAACGCTACGGCCGCGAGCGCGCCGCACTTTGCGCCACGCTCGCGCGCTACCGTCCGCGCAGCGCGATCCGGGAAGTCGGCAAGGCGCTTGGCCTGACCGAGGATGTCACGGCGGGGCTCGCCAAATCCGTCTGGGGTCCACGCGGGGATCGCGACATGACGGAGGTCGCCGCGGAACAGGGTCTGGACGCAGCGGGGGATCCGCGGCTTGCCATGGCGCTGGAGCTTGCGGAGGAGATCCAGGACTTTCCCCGCCATCTCTCCACCCATGTCGGCGGCTTCGTGATCACCGAAGGGCCGCTCGTCGAACTCGCCGTCGTGTCCAATGCGTCGATGGCGGACCGCACCACCCTCGAATGGGACAAGGACGACATCGAGGCACTGCGCATGTTGAAGGTGGATGTGCTCGGCCTCGGCATGCTGACCTGCCTGAGGCGTGGCTTCGAGCTGATCGAACGGCATCATGGCAAGCGCATCCGGCTGCCCGACCTGAAGCCCACGGACCCGAGGGTCTATGACATGCTGTGCAAGGCGGACGCGATCGGCGTCTTCCAGGTGGAAAGCCGCGCGCAGATGAACATGCTGCCGCGCCTGAAGCCACGAGAATTCTATGACCTGGTGGTGGAGGTGGCGATCGTCCGGCCTGGGCCGATCCAGGGCGATATGGTGCATCCCTATCTGCGCCGCCGCGACGGGCTTGAAGATGCGACCATCCCCTCTCCGACCGATGGCGACCCGGATGAGTTGAGGGCCGTGCTGAAGCACACTTTCGGCGTGCCACTGTTCCAGGAACAGGCCATGCGCATCGCCATCGTCGCCGCCGGCTTCACGCCGACCGAGGCGGATGCGCTGCGCCGCTCCATGGCGACCTTCCGCGACGAGGGCAAGGTCGCGGCGTTCCGCGAGAAGTTCATCGCCGGCATGCATCGGCGCGGCTATCCGCAGGATTTCGCTGAACGATGCTTCCAGCAGATCGAGGGGTTCGGCAGCTATGGCTTCCCCGAAAGCCACGCCATGTCCTTCGCTCTGCTGGTCTATGCCAGCGCCTGGGTGAAGTGCCATCACCCGGCCGTCTTCGCCTGCGCGCTGCTGAACAGCCAGCCGATGGGCTTTTACGCGCCGGCACAGATCGTGCGGGATGCGCGGAACCATCGCGTGCAGATCCGGCCGATCGACGCCAACCACAGCGACTGGGACTGCACGCTGGAAGCCGCGCCGGGCAGCGCGGAAGGGCTGGCGCTGCGGCTTGGTCTTCGGTTGGTCTCGGGACTGTCGCAGGACGTCGTGACGAACCTTGCAAAGGAACGCGCGGCGAGGGGCGCCTTCGTCTCGATCGCCGACCTCGCGCGCCGCGCGCCGATCGACCGCAGCGCGCTGGAAGCGCTGGCCGGAGCGGATGCTTTTCGCGGCCTTGGTCGCGATCGACGTGCCGCGCTCTGGGATACTGCGGCACTGTCGGCCCCCGCGCCGCCGCTCGCCGCACATGAAGGCGCCGAGACGGCGCCACGCCTGCCGCGCGCGACGGCCGGTGAGCAGACGGTGCTCGACTATGCCGGCACGGGGCTGACGCTGCGCGCCCATCCGATGAAACTGTTGCGGTCGCAGCTGGATGCGCTGGGCCTTGCCGACACGCGTGCCCTGGCCGCCGCGCCGCAGGGTCGTTCGCTGTGGCTGCCAGGCCTAGTACTGGTGAGGCAGCGCCCCGGCAGCGCCAAGGGTGTGGTGTTCTTCACCATCGAGGACGAGCACGGCATCGCCAACCTGATCATGTATCCTGACATCGCGGAGCGCTTCCGCGCCACGGTCGTCGCCGCAAAGCTGATTCTCGCGGAGGGAACCGTGGAGCGGCACGACACTTCCGAAGTCCCCATCATCCACCTGCTGGTTCGCCGGGTCAGTGACCGCACGGACCTTCTGGCGACGCTGCATCACCTGGACGAAGCGCGTTGGGACGGCGCCATGGCACGCGCGGATGAGGTCCAGCATCCGGACTACCGCCGCGATACCCAGCCCAGGTTGCGCCTGCCGTCGAGCCGGGATTTTCATTGATGAAAGAGTTGTTGCGACTCATTCTCACTTGCGCTACCCCTGGCGGACGCAGCGAGAGGACCTCACATGGCGATCAGCGGACTTCCCGACTGGCCCTGGGCCGGCGCCGCGACAGACGACCTGCCTCCCCAGGAACGCCTACTGCTGGATGCCCTGCGCGCCTGGCACGCCGCGGCGCGCGCCGGCACGCCGCCCCTGCCGGCCGCCGCGATGATCCTGGCGACGGAGGATGCCGGCTTCAGCGCCCTGCCCCTCGATGCCCTGCTGCGCGTCGCGCCGATCGCCGCGGGCTGTCCTCTTTGCCCACGTGTGGCGCCGCAGGAGGCGGCCTTGTTGTTGGCCTGCGCACTGGCCCAGCGCGGCGCACGCAGCGAGGCGCTTGCCGCCCTGCTGCGCCTTCTGCCGTTGCAGTCCGCTTATGGCGCCATGCCCATGGCGCTTCATCTCGGCTGTGCCTTTCGACGCGCCGGGCTGTTGCTGCGCCACCCGATCAGGGAGGCGATGCGCCCTCGCCCGGCGACGCGAGGGTGATGATCTCTGTCCCCTCCTCCACGCTATCGCCCGCGGCACAGCCGACATGGGTGACGATTCCATCCGCCGGCGCGGTGATCCGCAGTTCCGTCTTCATCGCTTCAAGAATCGCGATCACCTGACCACGCGCGACGCGGTCGCCGACGGTCACCAACAACTGCACGACACGACCGGGGATTGGCACTGAGAGCCGCCCTTCCGCCGCGGTCTCTCCACCCTGTGGAGCATAGGGGTCGATCAGGTGGAGAACGTAGTCACCACCCGCAAAAGACAGTCCAACGACGTCGTCATCGAGCATAATGGCCGCCGGATACCAGACGCCATCAACGCAAGTCCGCGGCACGAACGCGGGATCAGCTGCGATGCGGATCGGTGGTTCGTCATCCACCAATGCCTCGACGCTGCCGCGGCGCTCGCGCAGTCGGATGCGGCGCAGCCGAACCGCATCACGCACCAGCAGCAGGTGCTCGGCCGCATCGAACAGACGGAAAGCGTGGCACTGATCCCAAGGCGAGGCACTTGCCGCGTCGCGTCGCAATCGCTCCAGATACACGGCGGCGAAACCGGCGAGTGCAACGGTCGGAGCCTCCTGCGGTGGCGGGATCAACGCCGCCTTATGCCGGGCGATGAAGCCGGTATCGAGTTCCGCAGCCCCCATCGCCGGATGTGACACCAAGCGGCGCAGGAAGGCGAGGTTGGTCGTCAGTCCGCCGAGTTGCGTTTGCGCAAGCGTAGCCGCCAACCGGTGCAGCGCCGTCGCGCGGTCGCTCCCGGCGGCGATAACCTTGGCGATCATCGGATCGTAATGCGGCGTGATCGCATCGCCGCCGCGCACGCCGGTGTCGGTGCGGACCTGACTGGTCGGCGCAGGCATCGCGAAACGTCGGAGCGTCCCGACGGAGGGCCGGAAATCCTGGCCCGGATCCTCGGCATAAAGTCGAACCTCCACAGCATGACCCTCCGCCTGCGGTGGCCAATGTTCCGGCAAGGATTCGCCAACCGCGACGCGCAATTGCCACTCCACCAGATCGAGATCGGTGATCATCTCGGTTACCGGATGCTCGACCTGCAACCGGGTATTCATCTCCATGAAGAAGGCGTCCTCGCCCTCGACGATGAACTCGACCGTGCCGGCATTCACATAGCCAACAGCACGTGCCGCCGCGATCGCCGCCACATGCAATCGGTCGCGCAGCGCATCGGACAGGCCGGGCGCGGGCGCCTCCTCCAGCACTTTCTGGTGACGGCGCTGCACCGAACAATCCCGCGTGTGCAGATGCACCGTTCGCCCGGCTTGATCAGCGAAGACCTGCACTTCCACATGGCGCGGCTTCTGGAGATAGCGCTCGAGCAGTACGCGATCGTCACCAAAGGCAGCCTTTGCCTCCCGCCGTGCGCCCGCAAGTTCGTCGAGGAAATCGGCTGCGCTGAAGACCGGGCGCATCCCCTTCCCGCCGCCGCCCGCACTCGCCTTGATCAGGACGGGAAAGCCGATGCGTGCGGCTTCAGCGGCGAGGCACTCCGCGGACTGATCCTCACCGTGATAGCCGGGCACGACCGGCACCCCGGCCGCGACCATCAGCGCCTTGGATTCCGCCTTGCTGCCCATCGCCCGGATCGCAGCGCCGGGCGGGCCGATGAACGCAATCCCCGCCGCGGCACAGGCGTCGGCAAAGTCCGCATTCTCCGAGAGGAAACCATAGCCGGGATGAATTGCCTCGGCACCGGTGGCGCGTGCCACCTCGATGATGCGATCCGCCCGCAGATACGAGTCACGCGCCGCGGCGGGGCCGATCGGATGCGCCTCATTCGAGAGGGCAACATGCATCGCTCCTGCATCAGCCTCGCTGAACACCGCAATGCAGCGGATACCCATGCGTTGCGCCGTGCGCATGATACGACACGCTATCTCGCCGCGATTGGCGACCAGCAAGGTTCGGAACATCCCGGTCACATGCGGAACACGCCAAAGCGTGTCTCCTCGATTGGAGCATTCATCGCCGCCGACATGGCGAGGCCAAGAACATCACGCGTATCAGCGGGATCAATGATGCCGTCATCCCAAAGGCGCGCGGTTGCGTAATACGGATCGCCCTCCCGCTCGTACTTTTCGCGGACGGGTGCCTTGAAGGCCTCCTCGGCCTCAGCGCTCCAGTTATCGCCGCGCGCCTCGATATTGTCCCGCCGGAGCGTCGCCAGCACACTCGCCGCCTGCTCGCCGCCCATGACAGAGATGCGCGAGTTGGGCCAGGTGAACAGGAACCGCGGCGAATAGGCTCGACCACACATGCCGTAATTGCCTGCGCCGAAGGAACCACCTGTGATGACGGTGAATTTCGGCACATTGGCCGAGGCAACGGCGGTGACAAGCTTCGCCCCGTCCTTCGCGATGCCACCCGCTTCGTATTTTCGTCCTACCATGAAGCCGGCAATATTCTGCAGGAACAGCAACGGAATGCCGCGCTGGCAGCACAGCTCCACAAAATGCGCACCCTTCTGGGCGGATTCCGAGAAGAGGATGCCGTTATTGGCAAGAATGCCGACCGGCATGCCCCAGATGCGCGCAAAGCCACAAACCAACGTCGTTCCGTAGCGATGCTTGAACTCGTCGAGTTCGGAGCCATCCACGATCCGGGCGATGATCTCCCGAGCGTCGAACGGCGTCCGCAGATCGGGCGGAATGATGCCATGCAGTTCCGCCGGATCGTGGCGCGGTGGTCGCGGAGCACGCACCTCCAGCGTTGCCCGCGTTGCAGCCCCCAAATTGCCAACGATGCGTCTGACCATGCCAAGTGCGTGCATGTCATCGGCCGCATAATGGTCTGCCACGCCCGAAAGGCGCGTATGCACATCCGCGCCGCCAAGATCCTCCGCGCTGACGACCTCGCCCGTCGCTGCCTTCACCAATGGCGGGCCGGCGAGAAAGATCGTGCCCTGCTCGCGCACGATCACGGCCTCGTCGCACATGGCTGGGACATAAGCGCCGCCCGCTGTACAAGAGCCCAACACAGCTGCGATCTGCGCGATGCCTGTACCGGACATGCGCGCCTGATTGTAGAAAATGCGGCCGAAATGATCTCGATCGGGGAAGATCTCGTCCTGGTTCGGCAGGTTCGCCCCGCCGGAATCAACCAGGTAGATGCAAGGCAGCCGGTTCTGCGCCGCGATCTCCTGGGCGCGGAGGTGCTTCTTGACGGTCATCGGGAAATAGGTGCCGCCCTTCACGGTGGCATCATTGGCGACAATGACGCATTCACGACCGGCAACGCGCCCGATGCCCGTGATCATTCCTGCGCCGGGCACTTCTCCGCCGTACATCCCATAAGCCGCGAGCGGAGACAGTTCGAGAAACGGCGCCCCCTGATCGAGCAACCGCTCGACCCGTTCACGTGGCAGCAGTTTGCCGCGCGCGACGTGCTTCTCCCTTGCTGCTGGCGGTCCACCCGCCGCAGCGACATGGGCGCGTTCCGCAAGGCTGTCGAGGAGCCCGCGCATCGTCGCGGCATTGGCACGGAATTCCGCCGAACGCGGATCGACAGAGGAGGAGAGGATGTGGCTCACGCCGTTTCCTTGAAGAGTTCGCGGCCGATCAGCATGCGGCGGATTTCACTGGTGCCGGCGCCGATCTCATAGAGCTTCGCATCGCGCAGCAGCCGCCCGGTCGCATTGTCATTGATATATCCATTGCCTCCCAGGATCTGGATGGCGTCAAGCGAGGCCTTGGTCGCCGCTTCCGCCGCGAACAGAATCGCACCGGCCGAATCCTTGCGCGAGGTGCGTCCCTGATCACAGGCGCGCGCCACGGCATAGACATAGGCACGACAGGCGCTGAGCTGCGTGTACATATCGGCGAGCTTGGCCTGAATCAGTTGGAACTCGCCGATCGCCTGTCCGAATTGCTTGCGCTCATGGACATAGGGAACGACCAGGTCCAGGCAGGCCTGCATGATGCCCAGCGGTCCCGCGGCGAGAACCGCACGTTCATAGTCGAGCCCCGACATCAGGACGCGAACGCCGCCGCCCACCTGACCGAGAACATTTTCTTCCGGCACCTCGCAATCTTCGAACACCAGTTCGCTGGTGGGCGAACCGCGCATGCCCAGCTTGTCGAGCTTTTGCGCCGGCCGGAAACCCTTGAAATCCCGCTCCACGATGAAGGCGGTGATGCCCTTTGGCCCCGCGCCTGGATCGGTCTTGGCGTACACCACGATCGTCTCGGCATAATGTGCGTTGGTGATCCACATCTTGGTGCCGTTCAGCACATAACGGTCACCACGCTTATCGGCTCGCAGCTTCATGCTGATCACGTCGCTGCCTGCCCCGGGCTCACTCATCGCCAGAGCGCCCAGATGCTCACCGGAAATGAGTTTTGGCAGGTAGCGGCGCTTCTGGTCCTCCGTGCCGCAGCGGCGAATCTGGTTCACGCAAAGGTTGGAATGCGCACCATAGGAGAGGCCGACAGAGGCGGAAGCGCGGCTTACCTCCTCCATCGCAACGCAATGGGCGACATAGCCCATATTGGCGCCGCCATACTCCTCCTCGACCGTGATGCCATGCAGTCCAAGGGCGCCCATCTCAGGCCACAGATGCCGCGGGAATTCGTCCGTGCGGTCGATCTCGGCGGCGATCGGCGCGATGCGTTCATCGGCGAAGGAACGGACGCTGTCGCGCAGCATATCCACCTCGTCGCCGAGATTGAAATCGAGCGTCGGAATCTGGTTCGCGGGCATAGGGTCACCTCGCCATCAAGGATCAGCCGGCGCGGTGCCGGCGCCAAGCGTTTGTCGTAGCGTCGATCGCATCACCTTGCCGGTCGCCGTCATCGGCAGGGTCTCGGCGAATACGACCCGGCGCGGATAAAGATGTGCGGCAAGACGATTGCGGACGAAGTTCTGAATCTCGCTGGCCAGGCTCGGACTGGGCTCGACCTCGGGCCTCGGCACAATCACTGCCGTCACGGCTTCGGTGCGCAACACATCCGGAAGACCAATCACCGCCGCCATGGCGACGGAAGGATGTCGAAGCAGGCAGTCTTCGATTTCCGACGGCCCAATCCGGTATCCGCCGGAATTGATGACATCGTCCGCACGGCCGATGAAGCGGAAGAAGCCATCACTATCCTTCACGCCGCTATCGCCGGTGAGCAGCCAGTCGCCGTTAAACTTCGCCGCCGTCGCCGCCGTGTTGTTCCAGTAGCCAAGGAACATCACCGGATCCGGCCGCCTAATGGCGATGATGCCCGGTTCGCCAACGGCCTGCGGGGCACCCGCGCCATCCAGGATCGCGACCTCATGCCCCGGTACGGCGCGGCCCATCGAACCCGGCCGAGCGGGCATCAGTCCGGCACAATTGGCGACGACCAGGTTGCATTCGGTCTGCCCATAGAATTCGTTGATGGTAAATCCGAAGGCACTGCGCCCCCATTCCAGTACCTCCGCGCCCAGCGTCTCGCCACCGCTACCGATGCTGCGCATGCGGTGACCAAAGCGCATCGGTGCACTGACTTGGCGCATCATCCGCAAAGCGGTCGGTGGCAAGAAAGCATTACGTACTTCGTGCCGCGCCAACAGCCGAAACGCATGCTCCGGTTCAAACTTCGCCATGCGATGCGCGAGCACAGGAACGCCGTGGTACAGTGACGGCAACAGGACATCGAGCAGGCCGCCAATCCACGCCCAATCCGCCGGTGTCCAGAACAGATCGCCGGGTTTTGGAAATCGCTCCTGCGGCATTTCCACGCCGGGCAGATGACCGAGCAGTACACGATGCGGCAGCAGCGCCCCCTTGGGTGCTCCGGTGGTGCCGGAAGTGTAGATGATCAGCGCCGGGTCGTCGGCCGCGGTCTCGACGGTCGCGGCATCATCGCGGGCTCGCTCCATCTCCCCCCAAAGGGAGAGCACGCCTGGTCGCTCGCCCTCGACACAGAGAATCACCCGGAGATCCGGCAACGCGTCGCGGATCCCGTTGAGCTTGGCGAGGCCAAAATCATCCGTGACCAAAGCCGAGGCACCGGAGTCACGGAGCCGGAATTCCAGCGCATCCGGGCCGAATAGCTGGAAAAGCGGAACCGCGATCGCACCAAGCCGATAGATGGCCAAATGCGCTATCGCCGCTTCCGGTCCCTGCGGCAGAAGCACGGCGACACGGTCACCTCGCCCGACGACCCGCGCCTTCAGTACATTGGCGAGCCGCGAGGAGGCCGCCTTCAGCGCGTCGAATGTGAGACCCACCTGACTTCCGTTCGCCAACACGTGAAGTAAGGCAATCCGGCCGCTACCATCCGCCCAACGGTCGCAGCAGGCATCGGCGATGTTGAAGACGCTTGGAATACGCCAGCGGAAGCGCGCGACGAGATCTTCATAGCTTTCGGCGGGTGGCAGCAGGGCAGTCACGGTCACAGCCAGCGCTTCCGCCGCTTGTACGATTTCAGGTTGCGAAAGGACTTTCGGTCCGCACCATGACCCCCGAGATAGAATTCCTTCACATCCTCATTTTCGGCGAGCGCTGCGGCGTCGCCGTCCAGAACGATCTTCCCTTGCTCCATGATGTAGCCGTAGGTCGCGACCGACAGTGCCATGCGCGCGTTCTGTTCAACGAGCAGGATGGTGATGCCCAGATCGCGATTGAGCCGCCTGATGATCCCGAAGACCTCCTTCACCAGCAGAGGTGAGAGGCCCATCGAAGGCTCATCCATGAGGATCAGTCGCGGTCGCGCCATCAGCGCACGACCGATGGCCAGCATCTGCTGCTCGCCGCCCGAGAGGTAACCAGCAAGTCCGGTCCGTTCACGCAGGCGTGGGAAGTAGTCGAACACCATGTCGATGTCGTGCTTCACGCCGGGGTCGCTGCGCGTGAAGGCACCGAGGCGAAGGTTCTCCACGCACGTCATGTCAGAGATGATGCGGCGGCCTTCCATCACTTGGAAGATGCCGCGGCGCACGATCTGGTCTGGATTGATGCCGTTGATGCGTTCGCCATCAAAGACGATGTCGCCGCGCGTTACCTCACCCTCTTCCGTCCTCAACAGGCCGGAGACCGCCTTCAAGGTCGTGGATTTGCCGGCGCCATTGGCCCCGAGCAGCGCCACGACCTGTCCCTTCGGCACTGTCAGCGAAAGGCCGCGCAGCACGAGGATTACCTCGTTGTAGACCACCTCGATGTTCTTCACTTCGAGAAGGGGCGACGCGGAGGTATCCCCCCGCGTCCCCGTCGCCAGCGCGACCGGATCCGCCGTCACCAGCCGAGCCAATCCGCCCGACGCGGCAAGTCGATGGCGGCAACCGGTTCGAGGGCCATCGCCCCGGCCGTGACCAGTTCCTGAAGTGAACCCTGGCCCGCATTGTCGGTCACGCGGGCGCGATAGAGCGAGACGCGCATCGTCCCGCGATGGTCGGTCGCGGCGAAGGTTGACGGTGTGCAGACACCCTGAAAGCCATTCGGCACCCAGTTCTGACGTGCATAGAATCCGTCGCGAATCCGTTCGCCCGTCACTTGTCCGCCATTCGACGCGGCGGTCTCCATTGCCTCGACCATCAGCATGGCGGCGCAGGCGCCGGCCAGATAATGCACGGGTCGGTAAACATTGCCCGTCGGATCCGACACGCGGCTGATTGCGCGGACTGTATCCATGCCGGGACCGCTGCCACCCCAGACAGCCTCGGTCCGCACCGGGAAGACGACGCCATTGGCCGCGGTACCGGCAGCCTTCATCGCGTTTTCATCCATCCCCCATACATTGCCGAGGAACTGCACCTGCACGCCAACCGTCTGGCAGGCCCGCAGGACGGATATGTTCGAGCCCGCCGTATTGCCAAGGTAGGCATAATTCGCGCCCTGGTTCTTCAGCGTCAGGCACTGCGCCGTGTAGTCACCTGGCGTCAGGGCAAACTGGATTGCCGGCAGAACCTCGAAGCCGAGTTCCCGCGCGAGCGCCTCACCAGCTTCCTTCGGGCTATTCGGGTAGGGATGGTTCGCCCCCATATGCACGTAGCGCGGCCGTCCCTGTTGGCCGCGCGCACGCCAGTCCTCGGCGGCCCATTGCAGCATGCCACGCAGCGCATCCGAGTAGGATGGGCCATAAAAGAAGTTGAACGGGGCGGGCTCGACCCCGCGGCGACCGGACTGTCCGCCAGCGTCCGTCAAGGCGGCGGAATACGAGGCGGAAATGTAAGGAATGCGGTCACGTGTGACGAAACGGACCAGGGCTTCGGTATCCGCCGTACCCCAGCCCTGGATTGCGACGACCCGTTCCCGCTGGGCCCAGGATTGATACTGGCTGACCGCACGTGGCGCCTGGTACCCGTAGTCGAAGCCCGAGACGGCAAGAGGTCGGCCGGCAACACCATGGCGCGTCTGGTTCACCCAGTTCAGCGTGTCGGCAACGCCCTGGCCGTAAGGTACGCCGACATCTGACGTCGGGCCCGAATTGTCCATCAGGTGACCGACGGGGATGGGTGCCTGGGAGAAGGCGGGCGTTGCAGCGAACAACGCACCCGCCAGCAGGGGAAGCGAAAGTTTCATTTGGTGGTTCCTCCTTGGTTCGTTTGGGCCGTAGGCCGGCCTCAGTGTGAGAATGGATACAGTTTCCAGTATGCCTTGATCATGCGCCATCGATGCGCGAGGCCATCTGGCTCAAAGATCAGGAACAGGATGATCGCCGCCCCAATCGTCATCTCCCGCAGGAAGGAAATCGAGGATCCGAGGCGCAACGCTCGATCCAAAGCGCTGCCAGCCAGCAGATCGACCCCGGACTGCACAATTTCCGGCAGCAGCACCATGAAGGCCGCCCCCAGCATGCTGCCCATGATCGAGCCCAAGCCCCCGATGATGACCATTGCGAGGAACTGGATCGAATAGAGGATGTTGAAGGCCTCTACGCTGACGAACAAGAGATAGTGCGCGTAGAGCGCGCCGCCGATCCCGGCGAAGAAGGAGGCGATGCCGAAGGACAGCGTCCTATAGTAGGCCAAGTTGATACCCATCATCTCGGCGGAGAGATAATGGTCCCGTACGGCAACCAGTGCGCGACCATCCCGTGTCCGCATCAGGTTTGCCGCCGCGACGAACATGATCACGACATGCGCGAGGACGATGTAGAAATACGTCTCCTCGCGGTCGAAGCGCATATTGAACAACGCATAGGGTTCGGTGACGCGGCCGGACACGCC
This sequence comes from Neoroseomonas lacus, assembly GCF_014644535.1. Taxonomy (GTDB): domain Bacteria; phylum Pseudomonadota; class Alphaproteobacteria; order Acetobacterales; family Acetobacteraceae; genus Neoroseomonas; species Neoroseomonas lacus. Next base: position 240,586 of record NZ_BMKW01000011.1, on the reverse strand, counting down.
TCCCGAAAACCAGGGCGCACGAGCGAAAAAGTCCTCAAGAATGAACTGAGCCGCAAGCGTCGCAATGGCGAGGTAGAGTCCCTTCAGCCGCGCCGCAGGCGCGCCGAATACGAGGCCAACCACGCCCGTCATCAGCCCCGCCCCCCATATCGCCAGCGGGACCGGGACATGATGCTCGACCAGCAGTGCAGAAGCGAAGGCGCCGAAGCCGAAGAAGGCGGCATGTCCGATCGATATCTGTCCGGTGAAGCCGACCAGGATATTCAAACCAAGGGCCGCGATGGCGCTGTAGCCGATGGCGATCAACAGGCCCAGTTCATAACGTCCGAGCACGAGCGGCGCCGCACAAAGCACCAGCACCCCGACCAGCATGGCAATACGCGAATTCCGTGTCGGGAAGATCGTCGTGTCGGCGCGGTAGGTACTGCGAAAGTCGCCAGCCGGTGTCATCGAGGTCATGGTGCCGTCACACCCGCTCGATGTTGCGCGTGCCGAAGAGGCCGTAAGGCTTGATCAACAGGATCAGGATCATCGCGTAGAATGGGGCGATCTGGTACATGTTGCCCCAGTTCAGCCACTGCGCGTCAACGTACTGAGCGACATTCTCCAACACGCCGATGATCAACCCGCCAAGTACCGCACCAACGATGGAATCGAGACCACCAAGGATAACGGCCGGGAAGACCTTGATCCCATAGAAGGACAGCGCCGAGGACACACCGTTCACCACGCCTACCACGATCCCGGCGACGGATGAGACGACTGCCGAGATCGCCCATGACATGGCGAATACCTTTGGGACCGACACGCCGAGCGATTGCGCCACCTGCTGGTCAAAGGCCGTCGCGCGCATCGCCAGGCCGTGCTTCGAATAGGTGAAGAACCACCAGAAGCCCACCATGATCAGTACCGAGACAACAAGGCTCGCGAGATAGACCGACTGAACGTCCAGCCCGAGGATGCTAATGCGCTCGACAGTGAACATCGGCGGGAAAGGCTGTGCGAAGACGCCGAACATCCACTTCATCAGCGCCTGAAAGAAGATCGACAAGCCAACTGTCGCCATGATGACGCTGATCACCGGTTCCCCGATCAGAGGTCGCAGCACGATCACCTGCAGGACCACGCCGAAGATCGTCATGAAGGCGAGCGTAACCAGGAAGCCCGCCCAGATGGGCAATTGCCAGTATGTCAGCAGCCACCAGCAGACCCAGGCGCCAACAAGCAAGAATTCGCCTTGCGCGAAATTCACCACCTGCGATGCCTTGTAGATCAGCACGAACGACATCGCGACAACGCCATACAGCGCGCCGACGATCAGCCCATTTAGCACCAGTTGGAACAATAACGTCGCGTCCATTCAGCCCTCCTCCGCGCCGGCCGGCGCCGGCCGGCGCACAGCGTCCATACGGATGACCTGCAGCACGGTCCTGATCCGCTGCTTGGTGCCGTCCTGAAACGCGATGGTCGTGTCCACAGGAATAATGTCATTGCCGGCATAGATCGCGCCGATGATGTCGCCGTACTTCTCATTGATGACACCGCGGCGCACTTTGCGTGTTCGCGTCAGCTCCTCGTCATCCGCATCCAGTTCCTTATAGAGCAGAATGAAATCGCGGATGCGCTGCGCTGGCGGCAAAGAAGTGTTTACCTTTGCCACCTCATCTCGGATCTTTTCTAGAACCTCGGGACGCGCTGAAAGATCAGTATAGGTCGTGAATGATATCCTGTTGCGCTCCGCCCATTTGCTGACGATCGGAAAACGGATGCAGATCATGGCCGCCAGATGCGCGCGCCGGTCACCGAGGATCACCGCTTCGGCGACAAAGGGACTGAACTTCAGCTTGTTCTCGATGAACTGTGGTGAGAATCGGTCGCCGCCGCTGGTTGTCGCGATATCCTTGATGCGGTCGATGACAACGAGCTGCCCTTGTTTGTTGAAATAGCCGGCGTCGCCGGTGTGCAGCCAACCGTCGCGCATATCCGGCACATCATCGATGCCAAGATAGCCCGTGAACATGTTCGGGTGGCGCGTCACAATTTCGCCGACACCATTCGCATCCGGCTCATGGATACGCAGCTCAACATCCGGCCCGAAAGGCACACCAACGGTGTCAAAGTCGACTGCGCCAGGCCGATGCAGTGTATAGGCGCCAAGCAGTTCGGTCTGACCATAGAGTTGGCGTAGCGGCACGCCCATGGCCTGGAAGAAGCGGAAGGTCTCGGGCCCCAGCGCGGCCCCACCTGTCGCGGCCGAGCGCAACCGCGTAAATCCAAGACGATCACGCAGAGCGCGGAATAGCAGCGCATTGGCCAGGATGGACTGCCCGCCAGCTTCGAGTGCCTCGAGCCCCATGCGCATACCCGCCTCGAAGGCACGCTGCTTCAGCCGGGACGCGTCCATGACCCGGGCACGCACGTCAGCGGCGAGGCTTTCCCAGACGCGCGGCGCGAACAGCACGAAGGTCGGTGCGATCTCTCGGAAGTCGGCCATCGTCGTCTCGGGTTCCTCGACGAAATTGACCTTCATGCGGGCTATCAGGCCCCAGCCGAGGACGTAGATCTGCTCCATGATCCAGGGTAGTGGCAGGACTGAGACGTACTCGTCCTGTGGCCCCTTCGGGTCAGCGGCCAGATACGCCTCGCAATGACGGATCAAGGCTCGCCCAGAAATCTGCGCGAGCTTCGGCCGGGCCGTGGTGCCCGATGTGGTGCAGAGGATCGCGATATCGTTGCCACACGTGGCCTCGACCAGCGCGTCCCAGGCATCAGGATCGCTCGCGGCAACCTCGGCACCACGGTGCAGCAGAGCTTCCATGGACATAAGTCGTGGATCGTCATGTTTTCGCATGCCGCGCGGATCGCAATAAATGATGTGCCGCAGGTCGGTCAGCTGATCAGAGACGTTCAGAAGTTTGTCGACCTGCTCCTCATCTTCGGCGATCACTGCCGAGGCTGCGCTGAACGACAGCAGATAGGCGACCTCCTCATCCAAGGCGTCGCGATAGATGCCCAGCGAACAGGCGCGGAGCGCGTGCGCCGCGATTTCTCCCATAACCCAATCGGGCCTGTTGTCGCCGATCAGCCCCACAACGTCGCCCGGTTTCACACCAATCGCACGAAGACCGAGCGCCATGTCGCGAGTCCGATCCGCCACCTCGGACCAGGGCAGCGCACGCCATATGCCGAATTCCTTCTCGCGCATGGCAATGTCGTCGCCATGTGCGCGGGCATTTCGCCGAAGCAGCCGAGGCAACGTATCATCATCGCCGCTCATGTCGTTGCCGGCTCGCCGTCTTCGTGGACCACCTCATCCGCCTCGCCCAGATAGGCACGCCTGACATCGGGGTCCGCCAACACTGCATCGGGCACGCCTTCGGCGATCTTCCGCCCGAAATCGAGCACCATTATGCGGTGGCTGATGTCCATCACGACGCCCATGTCGTGCTCGATCATCAGCACGCTCATGCCCCATTCCTCGTTGAGGTCGACGATGAAGCGCGCCATGTCCTCCTTTTCTTCAAGGTTCATGCCAGCCATCGGCTCGTCGAGGAGGATCAGGCGGGGTTTCAGCGCGATGGCGCGCGCCAGTTCAACGCGCTTACGCAATCCGTAAGACAATGTTCCGGCAGTTGCCTTGCGAACGTGCTGGATCTCCAGGAAGTCGATGATCTCCTCGACCTCACGGCGATGGTTCAGCTCTTCCTTCTGGGCACCCCCTATCCAGTAGACCATGCCGCGCAGGAAGCCGGCGCCGAGCAGATTGTGACGGCCTACCATGATGTTATCGAGCACGCTCATATGCCCAAATAGCGCGAGATTCTGGAACGTCCGACCAATGCCCAGCGCCGCTCGCCGGTTCGGCCGCAATGGCGTGACGTCCTGCCCTTCGAACAGGATACGCCCCTCGGTCGGCCGGTACCGACCCGAGACGCAGTTGACCATCGAGGTCTTGCCCGCGCCATTCGGTCCAATGATCGAGAAGATCTCGCCACGCTGAACAGCGAAGGAGACATCGGACAGGGCCCGCACGCCGCCGAAGCGCAAGCTGACCGCATCCGCTTCGAGGACAGCCGTATCCCCAGCCACCGCGCCGCACCCTCCCCAAGTTGTTCTACAGGGAGGTTAGGTGCGCAGGCAGCGCGCTGGCAACAATCACGCGCGCCCGGAACGAATTACCGTCCCCGTAGTGAGATCGCGAGCGGCGGGTCGTCTGTGGCCAGGAGGTCGACACCAAGGCCAAGCATCCGGCGTATGGAGTCCTCGTGATTCGCGCCCCACACAGAGACACCAATGTCGGCGGCACGCAGAACCGCGCAGGCATCGGAATCGATCAGGGCTTCGTGGACGCCGATCTCGGGGAAGCCATAGGTCTTCGCGACGGCAATGACGCCCCTCAAACCGAGCGCCCGCCAAGTACTGCGCTCAAGCAACCAGGCGACCCCGGCCAGACCACCCGCAGCAGCAACTTCCGCCATGGTCGGCGCGTCGAAGCCAATGATCCAGCTGCGCCCTCTCAGGCCAGACTGATCGAGATCGCTCAAAACCCGGGCCACCAGACCCGGATAGGGCCGGCCATCGGCGTCCTCCTTGATCTCTATCCTTGGAGCGACTCGCGAGCCCCGAAACACCTCAAGCATCTCCGCCAGGCGCGGCACGGTCTCGCCAGCTCCGCCTCTCAGGCGGAGACCTGCCAAATCTCGGCTGGTCTGCGCCACGACGCGGCCAATACCATCCGTAGTCCTCTCGAGAGTGGCATCGTGTATGATAATCGCCTCACCATCGGCGGAGGCATGGACGTCGCACTCAGCCTGTTCCAACGCGAGGCGAGCCGTGGCCCGAAAGGCCGTCAAACCGTTCTCTGGCCATAGGAAGGCACCGCCACGGTGGCTGGCAATGGCGCTACGATAAGGAATCATCTTGACGGTACTACCTCGGTTTCGCCAGCGCCCACAGGCCGGCTGACGCAGGCTGAGCGCATTCCCAATCATCACTGTGACAATCGTCGCCTAAGAATGGCAGACTACCGAAAGCCCCGCATGTCCAGGAGGCAGTTTTGCTGCGAATAGCGCTTCGAAAAGCTCTCTCGTTGATCATCGGCGCCGCCGCCATAGCCCTGTCCATGCCAATGGCCATGGCGCAATCCGGACCGGAGTCACCGCTCCGCCTGAAGATTGTTGGTGGCTTGGCCGGTGTCAGCCAATACGTCCGGTATGAGGAACCCTTTTGGCGTCATCGCCTGCCAGAGGCGTCGGGTGGACGCATTCAGGCGGAGATCGCACCTTTCGACCGAAGCGGCATCAGGGCGCAGGAGATGCTGGCGCTGATGCGCCTCGGCGTCGTACCATTCGGCACAGTACTACTCGCTATTGTAAGCAACGAGGAGCCTGAATTTAACGCCGTCGACCTACCTGCAGTTAATCCAGACATGCCCGCACTCCGACGGACGGTGGAGCTTTATCGACCACACCTCGAAGAATTGCTCGCTGAACGCTATGATGTCGAACTTCTTGCCATTTATACTTACCCAGCTCAAGTTATATTTTGCCGCGATCGATTCACCGGATTGTCGGACTTGGCCGGGCGACGCATCCGCACGTCTTCGGTAGGACAATCAGAAATGTTCGCTGCTCTTGGCGCCACGCCGGTGGTCGTCCCCTTCGGGGAGACCTTGGCAGCCGTCCGGTCGGGTGTCGTAGAATGCGCCGTGACCGGAACGCTGTCGGCCAATGCCATCGGCCTTGATGAAGTCGCTACTTACATGCACAGCATGGCGATTACCTGGGGGCTCTCGGTATTCGGCGCCAACCGCGCCGCTTGGGCCGCGCTTCCGGATTGGGCGCGCACTCTGATCCGGCAGGAGGTCGGCAAGCTGGAACACGAGATCTGGGACGCGGCCGAAGTGGAAACGGTCGAGGGTTTCGCCTGCAATGCCGGCCAACCGGCCTGCACAAATGGACGCCGCGGACAGGCTACCATCGTGCCCGTTTCGCCCGCCGACCAGGAACGTCGGATTCGTCTGCTGACCGAAACAGTTCTACCGGGCTGGGTCCGCCGTTGCGGTGAACCCTGCGTCGATGCCTGGAACACGCGCCTGGCTCCCTCACTTGGCGTCACAGCGCGCCTCGACTGACGATGCAGAATACGCTGTTCCTCCGGCGGGCCATCCTCTTCGGCGCCATCATCCTGCTGCTCGCGCAGTCGGCAGCGACGCTGATGATCATCGGTCGCGCGCGAGAGGCGCAGATAAATGCCGCTGAGGACTCGGTCGAGCGCATCAGCCTCGCAACTGAAACATCCATTAACCGTGCCTTTGTGCAGGTGGACGCAATGCTTGCGGGGCTACCGGCAATCCTCGCCCATTTCGCGCCGAATGGGCAGATGGACATTCGAGTGCTGAATAATGTCCTGCGGCAGCTGAACAATCAGAATTTCACCTATCGCGACATCCTGCTGATGGGCCCCAACGGTCTGCCATTGGCAACCGCCCTGCCGGTGTCTCGCCGCCGCCGCCTGCCATTGCCGGTCGAGACCGGCTTCTCTGAACTCGTCGAACGTGGCGGCGGCGTATCCATCGGTGGCCCGGTACAGAATCCCTCGACCGGCGAGTGGACGTTGTTCTTTGCGCGCAATGTGACCATCATTGGGCTCGGCCCTGTCCTGGCTGTCGCCGAGGTCCCAGTGCCATCGGTAAGGTCGCTGCTCACCGCCGCCGGTGAAAGCCCCGGACTGCGCACGACGCTGGAACGTGACGACGGCATCCTGCTCACATCGGTGCCGCATGATGAGACGCGCATCGGCCAACGGCTTGAACCGAGCGCCAAGGCAATGGGCGTTGGGGCCCAGGCAACGATCGTCACCAGCCGCTTCACGGGCCAGCTCGTCTTTGCCTCCGTGCGGTCGACCCTCTACCCGACATTGCTGATCACCACGTCGATCGAAGTCGATGCCGCCCTGGCCGGCTGGTATCGCGACCGCGTCAGGGCCTTTGCCGTTTCCAGCATGTTGGGCATGGTGATCATCTCGGTCGCACTCGCGCTGGTGGTCATGCTGCGACAGCGTGACAGGGCGGAAGCCGAACGCATGAGCGCAAGGCTGACCTTGGAAAATGCGCTCGAATCAATGTCCGATGGCTTTGTCATGTTTGACGCCGAGGATCGGCTGATCGCGTGCAACAGCCGGTACAAGGATTTCTACAAGCTCAGCGCGCGCTTCATCCAGCCCGGAACCAGCTTCGACGACATCATGCGCGAGGGGGCTAAGCTCGGGCAGTATCCTCAGGCCAGCACCGACATCGAGGCCTTCGTCGCCGAGAGCAAGGCCTTCCACCTTGGCGATCAGCCATCGATGGAACGGCTTTTGCCCGATGGGCGCTGGGTGCTCATCACGGAACGGCGCACACCAGACGGTGGAACCGTCGGTATCCGGACCGACATCACCGCGCTCAAGCGCGCCATGCAGGAACTGGCCGCGGCACGCGACGCCGCGGCCGCAGCCGGCGAAGCAAAAAGCCGCTTCCTCGCGCGCGTCTCGCATGATCTGCGAACGCCTCTGAATGGCGTGCTCGGATTTGCCCAGGTCCTGCTCCAGGACCCTCGGCTGGAACCCGAGCAGCGCGAACAGGTGAAGACGTTGCACGAGGCAGGTCGCCATCTGCTCGACTTGGTGAATGGCCTGCTCGACCTCTCCAAGATCGAGGCCGGACGGCTCGATCTCGCGCCACGTCCGGTCGCATTGCGACAGCTTCTGGACGGATGCGCCACGCTCATGGCGCCGGAAGTAGCGCGCAAGGCACAGTCATTCCACGTCGATATCGACCCCACTCTTCCAGATGCAGCCGAGCTGGACCCGACGCGAATGCGCCAGCTCCTGCTGAACCTGCTGTCCAACGCCGTCAAGTTCACACCCACAGGTGGTCGCGTGGACCTGCGCGTCCTTTGCACCCCCGAGGGCCGCTTGCGGATCGAGGTGCAGGACACCGGCCCCGGCGTTCCTGCGGATAAGCGGCACCTGCTATTCGAAGATTTTGTTCAGCTAGCGCCGCAGGGTATCGCCGATGGGCAGGGTACTGGCCTTGGCCTCGCCATATCTGCTCGCTTGGTTGCCTTGATGGATGGCGAGATCGGCTGCGAAGCGCCCTCCGCCGGCGGCGTGATGTTCTGGTTCGAGATTCCCCTGCATGCGGCCGCCATGCCCGGAACGGAGGACGATATGCACAGTGACGCTGTCGGCACTCCAGCCGACGCGGTATCGCTCCGGATCCTGGTGGTGGACGATGTCGCCGCCAATCGTCAGATTGCGCAGGCCATGCTCAGCGGCGCGGGTCACACCGTTGAAGTCGCGGAGGATGGCATCAGCGCACTGCTCGCGCTGGCGAACGGCCAGTTCGACGCCGTCCTGATGGATCTTCAGATGCCGGGGATGGACGGGTTCGAGGCAACCAGGCGGATCCGCGCTCTGCAGCCTCCAGCTTGTGCCGTGCCGGTGATCGCGTTGACAGCGTCCGCCTTGCCGGACCAGATCGAGGCGACGCGCCGGGCAGGGATGGACGCCCATCTTGTCAAGCCGATTGACCGGCAATCGCTGCTGCAAGTCCTCAAGCGGCTGCCATCGCGCGAAGGCAATCCCGTTGAAGCAGCGGCATCGGCCGCGCCAGTTGCGCCTTACGTCGACGCAACGACGCTGGACCTCCTTGAGCGTGAGCTAGGCCATGCGGCTCATGGAATTCTGGCGGAATTCGTCGGTGAAGTGCGGCGTGCATTGTCATTGCTGACGAACGCGTCTCCAGCCGAGAAGACTGATTCTGGCCATGTCCAACACGCGTCGCATCGCCTGGTCGGCGCGGCGCGCACGCTGGGCGCAACCCGCTTGGCCGCTGAAGCCGAAGCCCTGCAGAGAGCAGCCCGTGGTGGGGACCCCTCACCCGACCTGCAGGCATCGGTAATCGCCATCGCGCGGGCCACGCTGCCCGAACTCGAACGCCGGCTCGGAGTCGAAGGTGTGCTGACTGGATTGCCAATCCAGACCACGTCTGTCGCTTGAAACCCTGCCGGGTGGACCGATCCGCCGCCTAGCCTAGGATGCACACCATCTTGGGGAGGGCATCAGCGGTATGGCCTTTGGGGAATGGGTAGCGAACACGGCACGGGACGAGCCTCATGCCGAACTTCGCGCGATTGCTGCCGCGGCACACCGTGCGGAAACGCCATGTGGCGATGGTACCCTGGTATGGCGCGCCTGGGGAAAGGGGCGGCCACTCGTACTGCTACATGGCGGTTCAGGGTCCTGGCGGCACTGGCTAAGGAACATCCCAGCCTTCGCCTCGGACCGCCGCGTCATCTGCCCCGATCTACCCGGACTCGGCGACAGCGACATGCCGCCAACGCCCGCTTCGCCGGAGACCATCGCGCCAATCCTAGCCGAAGGCCTGCGCATCATCTTACCGGACGACTCGGGTTATGACCTGGCGGGATTCTCCTTCGGTGCCCTTTGCTCCGGACACCTCGCTGCCTTCGATCCGGAACGCTGCCTTTCGCTGACCGTGATCGGCGCCGGCGCACTCGGTTTCGAGCGCAGCCCGACCCAACTTGTCAAAGTCCGCCACCTCGAAGGCACCGACCGGGATGAAGCAAACCGCCATAACCTCGCCGCGCTGATGTTCGCCGATGCCACGCGTATTGATGACGTCGCGCTCGCGATGCAGGATCTCCATACGCGCCGCGCCCGGTTCAAGAGCCGCGGATGGGCCAATACGGATTCGCTGAAGCAGGCCATCGCACGCGGACGCGCGCCTTTGGCCGCAATCTATGGCGAACTCGACGCCATTGCCCGCCCCAATGTCAGACTGAGGCTTGATCTGATCCGGGGCATGCGGGCCGGAGCGACCGCCGAGAGCATTCCCGGCGCCGGCCACTGGGTGTCCTATGAGGCCGCCGAGCCATTCAACGCCGCCTTGCGCAGGGTACTGGAACGAGGTGCGTCATCGACGTGACCGCCGGCCCCGCGCGCCCGACGCGCTTGGCGACCCTACGCGGCATGGCTTGGATGGTCGCGGCCGGGTTTCTGTTTTGTCTGCTCAACACCATTGCCCGCCGGTTATCCCAGGAACTCGATCCCTTCCAGACGCAGTTTCTACGCTACCTCGCCGGTCTCGTCGTGCTGCTGCCCTTCATACTGCGGACAGGATTAGCGGCGTGGCGGCCGCATGATTTTTGGGGCCAAGGGTGGCGCGGCATGGTGCACACCGCCGGGCTGCTATTGTGGTTTTGGGCGTTGCCTCACGTGCCAATGGCGGACATGACCGCGATCGGCTTCACCGGCCCGATCTTCATCATGGCCGGCGCCGTGATGTTCCTCGGTGAACCCATGGTCCGCGCCCGCTGGATTGCAGCCGTTGTCGGTTTCCTCGGCGTCCTGGTCGTGGTCGCGCCGCAATTCACCGGCACGGGACGCGGCTTCTGGTCATTGGTGATGTTGTCGTCTTCCCCGCTATTCGCAGCATCATTCCTGATCACGAAGGCACTGACGCGGCGCGATCGGCCAGAGGTGATCGTCGCCTGGCAGGCCATCACCGTCGCTACGTTCAGCCTGCCCTTTGCGATGGCCGGCTGGATCTGGCCGACGGCGGAACAGTGGGGCTGGTTCCTGATCACAGGGCTGCTCGGCAGCGCCGGCCATTGGTGCCTGACCGAGGCCTTCCGGATCGCCGACATGTCGGCAACGCAGCCCATCAGGTTCGTCGACATGGTTTGGTCGGCGACGCTTGGCTGGCTGGTCTTCGCCGAAGTGCCGGCAACGACGACATTTGCCGGCGCCGCCGTCATCTTTGGCGCCACAACGTGGATCGCCAGGCGGGAAGCCGTGCGCCGCTGACCCGAACTTGCATCCACTCGCGGTCCGTCGGATCGTCCGCGAAAGTCGCCGCAAAAATGGTGGCTGGAGGAACGCATGCCCGAACACAAATCGCCGCCCGCGGCACGACCGGCACGGAGCTTGCGACGCCGGAACCTGCCAGCGTTGGCGCTGGGGCTGGCCGCGGGGCCGGTGCTGGCGCAGGAAGTCTGGCCGGCACGTCCGATCCGCCTCATCATTCCCTTCGCCCCCGGCGGCCCGATCGACACGGTTGGCCGAATGATCGGCGAGCGGCTGCGCGAACGGCTCGGCCAGCCTTTCATCATCGACAACCGAGCCGGCGCTGGTGGCTCGATCGGCCTGCGTGCGACGGTGCAGGCGCCGCCTGACGGCTACACGCTGGTCCTCACCTCCTCCTCGCTCGCCATCTTGCCCGCGATCTACGCCAATCTCGGCTTCGACCCGCGGACCGACCTAACGCCGGTCAGTCTGGTGGCGGAAATCGCCACGACGATCGTCGTGCGCGCCGACCATCGCTTCACCAACCTCCAGGCATTGCTGGCCGAAGCGCGCGCGAGGCCTGGCAGCATCACCTATGGCACGTCGGGCATCGGGTCCTCGAACCACCTCTCGGGAGCGATGTTCGCCGCCGTGGCGCAGATCGACCTCACCCATGTGCCTTATCGTGGCGCCGCTCAGGCGACGAATGCCCTTTACGCCGGCGACATCGACTTGGTCTTCGCGAGCACGGTCGAAACGCTCTCCCACGCGCGCGACGGCCGCGCGCGGATCCTTGCTGTCACGACGGCATCCCGCATCCCTGCGCTGCCAGAGGTACCTGCCGCGGTCGAAATCGTGCCGGGGTACATCGCGCCAAACTGGTTCGCGATGGCGGCGCCGGCAGGCCTTCCGCAGGCCATCCTGTCGCGATTGTCGGTCGAACTCGCCGCACTGCGCGACGACGCCGATTTCCGCGCCCGTTTCGCGACACTCGGCGCCGAGCCGTTGATGAGCGCGCCCGACATCCTCGCCGCCCGGCTGGCCGAGGATGTGCCGACCTGGCGCCGTGTGGCCGTCGAGGCCGGCATCCGCGCCGAATGACCCCCTGACAGACCTGGATACGACATGCGCAAGCTGACCATCGGCGACGTCACCATCACCAGCATCATCGAGCGCGACGGCCCCTGGCGCGCGCCCGAGGCGATGTTCCCCAAGGCAGCGGCCGCGCCGGACCTGCTCGCCGAGCGACTGCGGGAGGTCGAGCCCGAGACCTATGACGCGGCGTCCGGCAAGATGGTCATCACCTACCAGACCTATGTGCTGCGCACGCCGCACCACACCATCCTTGTCGACACCTGCACCGGCGAGGACAAGGGATACCCCGCCCCGATGGATTTTCCGAAGCAGCCCTGGCTGGATGGGCTGAAGGCCGAGGGACTGGCCTTCGAGGACATCGACTATGTCTTCTGCACCCACCTGCACATCGACCATTCGGGCTGGAACACCGTGCTGCGCGACGGGCGCTGGGTGCCGACCTTCCCGAATGCGAAATACGTCTTCCACAAGCGCGAATACGCCGCCTGGGACACCAGCACCAAGGCCGCCGAAGAGCGCCCCGGCGGCGGTGGCAATGTCCATCGCTTCAATTGCGAGCCGATCGTCGCGGCCGGCCAGGCGTTGCTGGTGGATGACGATTTCCAACTCGACGATCGCATCACCATTCAGCCGACGCCAGGGCATTCGCCGTGCCATTGCTGCGTGCATATCCGCAGCGGCGGCCAGCACGCAGTCGTGACAGGGGACCTGATGCACCACGCCCTGCAGATCCATCAGCCTGACTGGTCCACGGTCTTCTGCTGGGACCCGGCCGAGGCGGAGGTCAGCCGTCGGCGCTTTCTCAACCAGGTCGCCGACACGGACACGCGAATCCTGCCGATTCACTTTCCCGACCCATCGGTCGGCCGTGTGGAGGCGTTGAAGGATCGATTCCGTTGGCGGTACCTACGCTGACGCTTCCGGCCGCTTGACGTCCGGCGCCCCCGATGGTCCGTTTCGGGCCAACGGAGGATCGCCGCATCATGGATCACAACCAGCCCTACGCCGCCAGCGAAGAGACCAGGATGCTGCGCGACCTGGTCACGAAATTCGTCGAACGCGATATGATGCCGCTGGAGCCCGCGGTGCTGAAGCGGGAAGCGGAAGGCGGTGGCTTCAAGCTTTCGGCAGAGGAGGAGAAGACGCTCCTCGACCGCTGTCGTGAACTGGGCCTGTGGGGCCTCGACGTGCCGGAGGAATTCGGCGGCGCCAACCTGCCGCTGATTTCGCTCGCCGCGGCCGAGGAGGAGATGGCCCGCGCCTGCGTCCCCTTCACCATCCCGCCCGACAGCCCGAACCTGCATATGATGCTCTCCGTGGCGAGCCCGGTGCAGCGCGAGAAGTACCTCAAGCCCTACGCGACTGGTGAGGCCCGCTCGGCCATGGCGATCAGCGAGCCAGGCGCCGGTGGTGACCCGGCCGGGATGACCACGCGGGCGGTGCGCGATGGCGATGACTGGGTCATCAACGGCCGCAAGATCTGGGTCTCCAACGTCCCACGCGCCGACTTCATTATCCTCATGGCGCGCACAGGCGATGGAAAGCGGCAGGAAGGCATCACTGCCTTCATCGTCGAGAAGGGCACCCCTGGCTTCATCATCGAGCGTGCCATCCCGATGATCGGCGGCCGCACTACCTACGAGCTGGTTTTCGAAGATTGCCGCGTGCCGCACGAGAATGTTCTCGGTGAACTCGGCCGCGGCTATGCGCCGATGCAGCTGCGACTGAACGTTCGGCGCATGCAGATGGGCGCGCGCTGCATCGGCATGGCGCGCCGCGGTCTCGAAATGATGTCGGAATACGCGCAGAACCGCGTGACCTGGGGCGTCCGGCTGGCCGATCGTCAGGCCATCCAGTGGTTCGCCGCCGAGGCGGTGATGGAGATGCATGCCTGCCGGCTGATGGTGAACGATCTCGCCGCCAAGCTCGACGCCGGTGCCGATGTGCGGATGGAAGCGTCCATCCTGAAGGTCCGCGCGACCGAAATGGCGCAGTCGGTGCTCGACAATGCAATGCAGACCTTCGGCGCCATGGGCATGACGAAGGAATTGCCGCTTCAGCTGCTGTACCAGCAGGTGCGCGTCATGCGCGTTTATGAAGGCCCGTCCGAGGTGCATCGCAGCGCCATCGGGCGCCGCACCCTAGGGTCGAAGGTCTGACGATGGAGGAACCGCAACGCCCCCTCGAAGGGCTGCTGGTCCTCGATCTCGGGCATATCTACCAGGCGCCCTATTGCGGGTTCCTGATGGCGATGGCGGGCGCCACCGTCATCAAGATCGAGCCGCCGAATGGCGAGCCCCTACGCCGCCGCGCCATGGTCGCCGGCGGTTCGGTGCCGCAGGCGATGCTGAACTCGAACAAGCTCGGCCTGTCGCTCGACCTCAAAAACCCGCAGGGGCAGGACATCTTCCTGCGCCTGGTCGATCGTGCGGATGTGGTGATCGAGAATTTCTCGCCCGGCGCGATGGCCCGTCTCGGCTTAGGTCATGAAGTCCTGCGCAAGCGCAACCCACGGCTGATCTATGCCTGTGGTTCCGGCTACGGCCAGACCGGACCGGACCGCGACCGGCTGGCGATGGACCTGACCGTGCAGGCCGCGGTGGGCATCATGCACACCACGGGCTTCCCGGACGGGCCACCGACCAAGGCCGGGCCGACGGTGTGCGACTTCCTCGGCGGCACGCATCTGTACGGCGCAGTGATGACAGCGTTGTTCGGACGCGAACGCACCGGCAAGGGTGGTTATGTCGAGGTGGCGATGCAGGACGCGGCGTATTCGACGCTCGCTTCCGCCATTGGCATGCACTTCGGCGGCAACACCCGCGATCTGCCGCCGCGCACCGGCAACAGCCACGCCGGGCTCGCCATGGCTCCTTACAACGTCTATCCGGCGAAGGATGGCTGGATCGCCATCATCGTCGTCACCGAGGGGCATTGGGACCGCCTGCTGCGCGCCATGGGCCAGGGCGACCTGATTGGCGATGAGCGCTTCCGCAGCAATCCGGACCGCGTGACGCATATGACCGAGGTCGATGGCTTGGTTACCGCCTGGACTGTCGCCCATACGCGTGCGGAACTCGAAGCCCTGACCCGCCAGCATGGTGTGCCGGCCGCGCCCGTCCGCACGCTCGAGGAAGTGCTGGAAGACCAGGGCATGCATGAACGTGGCATGCTGCGCTGGGTGGACCACCCTGAAGTCGGCCGCGTCGTGCTTCCCTCCACGCCGCTGCGCATCGAAGGCGCGCCGCCGCCAGACTTCTCGCCGAGCCCCTTCCTCAACCAGCACGAAGGCGACGTGCTGGGCGGCATGCTTGGTCTCGCCGAGGCCGACCGCGAAGCACTGCGCAAGGCGGGAGCGGTGGGGCCTCGGTTCGAGCGACGCTGACTCAGCGCGACGGTGTACGGGCGCGTTGCTGCGCCCATTGTTCATCCGTCCACTCCAACATCTCCTGAGCACCGGCACGCGCGCCGCCAAGCAGCCGCCGACCGCCATCGGCCACCACGCATTCGCCGGTGATGTAGCCGGCGTGCTCGGAGACGAGGAATGCCGCCAGGTCTGTGAGTTCCTCGTGCTTGCCGGCACGGCGCAGCGGCACCCCAGCATGCTCGACACCGCCCGGACGCAGCCGCGCAACGGCCGCCTCGGTGGGAAATGTGCCCGGCGCGATCGCCACCAGGCGGATCCCGTGCGGGCCCCATTCGACTGCAAGGCTCTGCGTCATCGCGAGCAGCCCCGCCTTGGCCATCGCCGAGGGCGTCGTGAAGGCGCCACCCTGCAAGGCCGACAGCGTCAGGATCGAGAGCACGACGCCAGACTGCCTGGCGTCGATCCAGCGCCGCCCACAGCCGATGGTGCAGTAGGCCGCGCCATGCAGTGTCGTGCCCAACACCGCATCCAGCGCACGCGCGGAAAGGCGGTGCGTCTGCGCCAGGAAATTCGCGGCCGCATTGTTCACCAGGATGTCGGCCGCGCCATGACGCCAGACATCATCCAGCATCGCCTCGACCGCCGCAGCATCGCGGATGTCGCACGGATGCGTCGTGACCACCGCGCCGGGCAGATCCGCACGAAAGGCCTCGGCCGTCGCGTCCAGCACCGCGGCGCGCCGCCCACAGATCGCGACCGACGCACCCAGTTCGAGGAAGCGGCGACCAATGCTGCGCCCCAGCCCCGTCCCGCCGCCCGTGACCAACGCCCGCCGCCCGGCGAGCAGCCCCGGCGCGAAGGCCATCTCAGCCGCCCGTATAGGTGGGCTTGCGCTTCTCCCGCATGGCCGCGAGCGCCTCCTTGTGGTCCGTCGTGGTGTGCGCCACCGCCTGCATGGCCGAGGACATCTCCAGCACCGTGTCGAGCCGATTATTCCACGCCTCGCGCAGAAGCCGCCGCGCCATGCGCACCGCCTGGGGCGGGTTGGCGGCAATGCGCGCGGCCAACGCCTTTGCCGCCGGGATCAATTCAGCGTCGGGCACCACCCTCGACACCAGGCCGGCCGCCAGCGCTTCCTGCGCTGTCAGCGAATCGCCGGTCAGTGCCATCTCGGACGCCTTGGCGAAGCCGACCACACGCGGCAGCAACCAGGCGCCGCCATCGCCAGGGATGATGCCGAGTTTCACGAAGCTCTCGGCGAAGCGCGCGCTCTCGGATGCGATGCGCAGGTCGCACATGCAGGCAAGGTCGCAACCGGCACCCATCGCCGGTCCATTCACCGCCGCGATCACGGGCAGTTCCAGCGTTTCCAACAGACGGGGAATGCGCTGGATGCCCCAGCGGTAGTAGCCGCGCGCCTGGGCCGCCGTCCGTTCCTTCGGACCACTCGCCGCTTCGCCCATGCGGCGAACGTTGCCGCCAGCGCAAAAGGCCGTGCCCGCGCCTGTCAGGATGGCGACGCGCACTTCCTGACCGGCATCAAGTTCAGACAGCGTGTCGAGCAGCGCGTCCTGCATCTCCGGATCAAGCGGATTGCGCGTCTCGGCACGGTTCATGGTGAGGAGGGCAATGCCATCCTCAATCTCGACCTTCAGCGGCGCATCCATTGGCGCTTCCCCCAAATCATCGGCGCGGAGGATGGAACGCGGCCGCCAGGGCGGCAAGTCGCCGGTCAGGTCGCTTCGATACCGAGCCGTTGGATCAGGGCACCCCACTTCTGCGCATCAGCACTGACGCGCCGCCCGAAGGCCTCAGCCGATTCCGGCGCCATTTCGACGCCGATGCCGCCAAGCCGTTCCTTGATCGCCGGCATCGCCAGGACCCGGTTCAGTTCGGTATTCAGTTGCTGTTGCAGGCCGGGCTCCATGCCTTTTGGCCCGAAGGCGCCGTACCAGACGGCCATTTCATAACCCGTCACCGTCTCGCCGACAGTCGGTACATCCGGCTTGCGACTCCAGCGCACGCCTTCTGTCACCGCGAGCAGGCGGAGACGGCCGCCATCGACGTGCGGCATCGTCTGCGTCGCGGCGCTGAACAGCAGTTGTGTCTGACCGGCCACGGTGTCCGTCACGGCCGGCTGGCCGCCACGATACGGCACATGGACCATCTTGATGCCGGTCATGCTCTCGAACAGCGCGGCGCAGAGATGGTTGGTCGAACCTGGCCCGGCCGAGGCATAGGCAATCTTCTCGGGATTGGCGCGGGCATAGGCGATGAATTCCGGCACTGTCTGTGCCGGCACGGACGGGTGGATCACCATGGTGTTCACCGCGAAACCCAGCATCGCGAGCGGCGTGAAGTCCGTCACACCGTCGAATGGCATGCTGCGCATCAGAGCGTGATTCATCGCATGGGTCGACATCGACCCGAACAGCAGGGTCTGCCCGTCCGGCGCCGCTTTCGCGACGACATCGGACCCGACATTGCCACTGGCACCGGAGCGGTTTTCCACCAGAACCGTCTGACCGAGCGCCTGACCGAGAGGTTCGGCAACGATACGGCCGAGTATGTCCGTGGTGCCGCCAGGCGCCCAGGGAATGATCAGCCGGATAGGCCGCGTGAAGGTGGTCTGCGCAGCGAGCGGCGTGGCCGTGAGCAGCGCAGGTGCTGCCAGCAACAGCCCGCGCCGCGGCAGCCTGGTCATCGGTCCTTGTGTCATCTCATTCCCCATTGATCGCCAACAGCGCCGGCACGGCCAGCGCCGCAAATATCGCCCCGGTCTGGGAATCGGCCTCGGTGAAATGTGCGGCGCCGTGCAGCAGGTTCAACGTACCGAGCGTGCGTCCGTTCCAGCGTACCGGCAGGTTCATCGCACTGGCGAGACCCAACGCGGCAATCTTCTGATGGTCCGGGTAGGCCCAGACGATATCGGCCGCATCGTGCCCGATCCAGGGCAGACCATCGGCCAGGAGGCGTCGAGACCACGGATGGTCCCAATTCACTGGCTTGAAGCCCGAGACAGGGTAGGCGGCCGGGTTGCTTGAATGGACCCGGCGATTCCGGCCCATGACCGGGTCATGGCGCATGATGGTGAACAGGCGATGGCCGATCGCCTCGGCCATCGCCTGTTCAATCGCAGTGAAAAGCGGCTGGGGCTGGTCAGCAGCAGCGAGCGCCGCGGCGACGCTGCGAAGGGACGGCAGGGGATCCGGTTGAAGCATGGCATCGGCTTAGCCTAGTCGCGCGAGGCTGTCCGACATTCCTTGAGCTACCGTTCAGCAACACGAGAAGGTCGCTCGCCAACCGCCACCGGCTATGGGGCAAACCAGAATTTGGCCGGAGAGCATCAATGCGGAAGCATGAAAAACTTCGGCTCGATTTGATCGTAAGCCAGATCTGAAAACTATCGCTGGCTTGGGGAACGCCCCAAGCGCACGACATCTTGCTAACATTGACGCGCAGCGTCCAGCGGGACACGCAGCAAACGAACTGCCAGCCGAAAACCGGCGAGAGCTTCCTCATTTGCTTCGTAAGAATATCGGGAAATGGTGGGCGCCGTAGGATTCGAACCTACGACCCGCTGATTAAGAGTCAGCTGCTCTACCAACTGAGCTAGGCGCCCGCCAGGAGCCGGCACGCACGCCAGTTCCAAGGACGCGCTTCATAGCCTGCGGCACGGCTTTGTCCAGCCCCTTTGCGCAGTCGTGGGGCCTCATTCCCGCATCGGTCCCATCTCGGCATCGCGATGGACATAGGCCGACAGCAGCAGGCCGAAGCCCAGCATCACCGTAATCATCGCGGAGCCGCCGTGGCTGATAAGCGGCAATGGCACCCCGCCAACCGGTATCGACCCTGTGACCATCGCAACATTCACAAAGACATACAGGAAGAAATTAGTGCCGAGCCCAATTGCCAGCAGTCTCCCGAACTGATGCTTGCTGCGGAAGGCAACCAAGTAACAGAACACCACGACCAGCAGCAGCATCGTCAGCGTCGTCAATGCGCCAACCAGGCCGAACTCTTCAGCAATCATCGTAAAAATGAAGTCGGTCTGCTTCTCCGGCAGGAAGTTCAAATGGCCCTGCGTACCCTGCAGGAACCCTTTGCCCCAAAGCCCACCCGACCCCAGCGCAATCTTCGACTGGATAATGTTGTAGCCGGCGCCGAGCGGGTCACTCTCAGGGTCGAGAAACGTGGTGATGCGTGCGCGTTGGTAATCGTGCAGCCGTTCATAGGCGATCGGTGCGGCCACGCCGATGGCCGCGAAGCCGATCGCAAACTTCCACCAGCGCATCCCGGCCGCCCAGAACACCGCAGCGCCCACCATGCCGGTGATCAGCGCCGTGCCAAGGTTGGGCTGCTTCAGAATCAACCCGACCGGCACCAGCACCGCGATCGCTGGCGGAATGAGGAACAGCGGATTGCCCACCTTCTCCCACGACGCCCGGTGAAACCAGGATGCCAATCCCAGCACGAGCATGATCTTCATGAGCTCGGAGGGCTGCAACTGCACCGGGCCAATATCGATCCAGCGCTGCGCGCCCTTGCCGACGTTGCCATGCACCAGCACGAGCACCAGCAGCGCGACACCGCCAAGATATCCCAGCCAGGCAAAGCGCGCGATCACCCTGATGTCGATCATCGCCAGCCCGAGCATCAACACCAGGCCGAAACCGAAGCGGATGGCATGCTTCTGCGCATAGGTGTCTGGATTGCCGCTGCCGGCCGACAGCAGCGCGACATAGCCGACCGCCGCCACCGCACAGAGCAGCACCACGAACGACCAGGGGATCTGCCAGAACTTCTCGAGAATCCCCGCCCCACGATCGCGCGTCAGCAGGCGGCGTTCGAAGATCATCGCGTCACCTCCGCCACCCGCTGCCCAGGACGCTGCGGTCCCAGACGCTGGAACGCCTCGACCATGATGTCCCGGGCGATCGGCCCCGCCGTGGCGCCGCCGGCCATTCCGTGTTCGACCACCACCGACAGCGCGAACAGCGGATTGTCATGCGGCGCGAAGGCCACAAACAGCGCATGCGGCCGCCATTCCCGCGGCACCGCATTGACGTTGTAGCCGCGCTCACGCTGCTCGCGCGTCACGCGCCGGACCTGGGTGGTGCCTGTCTTGCCAGCCATCTGGCCGTACTGCGCAGGTAGACGGGCGATACCGGCGGTGCCCCCGCCGCCATTGATCACCCCCCACATCGCCTCGCGGATCAGGCGCATGTCGGCATCCGGAATGCCCAGATTTGGCCAGTCCTCCGGGCGGCTGCCGCGCTGCGGACGGCCGCCAATGGCGCGCGTCAGGTGCGGCTGCAGGGCGCGCCCCGATGCGAGCCGCGCCGTCATGACCGCAAGGGACAAGGGAGTCAGCTGATAGAAGCCCTGCCCGATGCCGTGCACAATCGTGTCGCCGATCGACCAGGGCTTGCCCTGGGCCTGGCGCCAAGCCCGTGTCGGCACCAGACCTCGGCGCGTCCCAGGTAGTTCAATGTCGAGATCAACACCGAGACCAAACCGATTGGCCATTGAAGCGATCCGGTCGATACCAACACGCCGTGCCATTTCGTAAAAATAGACGTCGCAGGACGCCATGATGGCGCTACGCATATTCATGGCGCCGTGCCCGCTGCGCTTGTGGCAATGGAAGCGGTTATTGCCGAAATCGAGATGCCCCGGACAAACGACGGTATCGCCCGGCCGACAGACTTTGGCGTCGAGGGCCGCCAGCGCAACCATCATCTTGAAGGTCGAACCGGGCGCGTAGAGGCCATTGGTTGCCTTGTTGATCAGCGGCGTGGAACGGGTGGACGTCCATTGCCGCCATTGCGCCGCACTGACGCCGGAATTGAAGATGTTCGGATCAAAGGAAGGCTTGGTCGCCATCGCCAGCACCTCGCCGTTCCGTGCATCCAACAGAACTGCCGTGGTGCCTTCCTCGATCTTGGCGAGAACCGCCTTCTGCAATTCGGTCTCGACGCTGATCTGCACATCCTGGCCAGGAATGCCCTCACGCCGATCTAATTCGCGGATGACCCGGCCGACAGCATTGACCTCGACCTCCACCGCCCCGGCCCGCCCGCGCAGGATACGATCGTGGAACCGTTCCACGCCGGCTCGACCAACGCGGATGCCAGGCAACTGCAGGAGCGGATCATCACCCGCGTCGGCTTCGGCCGGGGCCGCGACATAGCCCACCACATGGGCGAGATTCTCGGTCTCCGGGTACATGCGCGTGGTACCCATATCGATGGAAATGCCTGGCAGATCGGGGGCATTCACCTCGATGCGCGCCATCTCCTCCCAACTCAGGAAGTCGCGCAACACCACCGGCACGAAGCGGCGATTTCGGCGCATTTCGCGCTCGATGCGTGCCTTTTCATGATCACCGAGCGGCACGATCTTCGAGAACGTCTCCAACGTCGCGCGGACATCGGCAGTCTGCTCTGCCACCAACAGCGCGCGCCAGTTCAGCCGGTTGCCCGCCACCACCTTGCCAGTGCGGTCCAGGATGCGGCCGCGTGGCGGGGCGAACAAACGAGCACTGACCCGATTCTCCTCGGCAAGGGTCGCGTAGCGGGCGCCCTCCTCGACCTGCAGGCGATACAGACGTGAACCAAGGAATCCGAAGGCACCCAACTGGATAACGCCAAGGACGGCCGCCCGACGGGTGAAGATACCCCGCCGGCGCTCTTCCTCCTTGCGAACGGTTCTCTCACGTCCAAGCAGACCGGCCCCACCCCATGGACGCCAGGTCATGGCGCAATCTCCGCATGGAGCATGGCTTCGTGGATCCGCGTGAGGACAAGCGCGATAGCCGGATAAAGGCCGCAAGCCAGCATCGCCGCATTCAGCGCAGGCGCGATCGGCGGCAGGCGAAGCCCGAGCAGGGACTGCAGCCCCCAATAGAAACAGGCGGCACCCACCGCCGCGACGCAAAAGCAGAGCCAGACGGTCAGGAAAGACTGCCGAACCAGGAAATAACGGAACCGCAGGCCCACCGCATGCAGCGCCAGCAAGACAAGCACCCCGGAACCGAGCGGCGCGAAGGTCAGCAGGTCCATCAGCAGGCCTAGCAGAAAGACGACGGGTGGCATCATCGCTGTCGGCCGGAACACCGACCAGAAGGTGACGCAAGGCAATGCCATGGCGAACACCGGCGACGGCAGGTTGATCGGCGCCGCCGCCAGGACCATCAGGAACGCAGTCGAAAAACCCGGAAAGGCGACCCTGGCGAAAGCGTCGATCCGCCGTAACAGGCCGGGAGCGGGGGCCGGCCTTCCGTGCGGACGGCGGGCGGGAGGGGTTGCCATGGCATGCCCCTCAGCGGCGACCGGACCGCGGCTCCGGCCGGGCAACCGCCTCGGGCGGAATGATGCCACTCAGACCATAATCGAACAGTCGGACCGCATCGAGCCGGTCGAGCCTGGCAAAGAGTTCGACCTCAGGCACGCCCTGCGAAGACAGCCGGACGATTCCAACGGGCAGTCCGGCCGGGAAGGCGCCGGCCTCGGCACTGGTGACGACCCGTTCACCATCCATTGGAATTACGCCTTCAGGCCAATGCTGAAGCCGCGGCCGGGTGCCGTTGTTGCCGGTCATGATCGCGCGAGCACGGCTCGATTCAAGCGCTACCGGAATGCGGCTGTTCATGTCGGTGGCAAGGAGGACGCGGGCCGAACGGCTGCCCACTTCAGTCACCCGGCCAACGAAGCCACGCTCGTCAAGCGCCACCTGGCCTTTGCGAATGCTGTTCTGTGGGCCGGTTGCCAGCAGCACGGCGCGTACATAGGTACCCCCGCCATCGGCAACGACACGCGCCGTGACGAAGGCCGGCGCTGCCTCCGGCAGGAAGTTCAGTTGCCGCCGGAGCATCTGGTTTTCGGTCTCAAGCGCGAGGGCAGAGGCATGCCAGCGGCGCAGGCGCTCATTCTCCTCTCGCAGCTGGCCATTCTCCTCCCGCAAGGTCGCGAGATCCTGGAGGTCCTGGATGGCCGACCGCACGGCCGCCATGGGCTCCGCAAGCGCGGCGTAGATCGGGGACAGCGCATCGGACAGGTGCGTGCGCAGTCGCTCGGCCAACAGCGTATCGGCCTTGCCAAGGAGCATGATGCCGAAGGCAGCCGCGATCATCAGCGGCAGCGATAGCCGCGCCAATGCCTGACGGAGCGGAATGCTCAGCCGGATCACGCGCCCCTCATCCCCCTGCCCGGATTGTGAAGCCCATGGCCCCGCCGGAACGGCGAGGCCGATATGGATATCAATACATCGAACTCAGGACATGGCGAAGCCGCTTGATATCCTCAAGCGCGCGCCCGGTGCCAAGGGCGACGCACGACAAGGCATCTTCTGCCACGACGACAGGCAGGCCCGTCGCATCCCGCAGCACCTGGTCCAGACGGTTCAGCAGAGCCCCACCGCCGGTCAGCACGATCCCCTTGTCCACGATGTCGGCGGCCAACTCGGGGGGCGTATTCTCCAACGCGACCTTCACCGCCTCGACAATCTGGGCCACCGGTTCGGCAAGCGACTCGGCAACCTGGCGCTGCCCGACGACAACCTCACGCGGGACGCCGTTCATCAGGTCACGGCCCTTCACCTCCGCGAGCGGCCCGTCCTCGCCATCCTCCGGCGGGGAAGCGGCGCCGATCTCAAGCTTGATGCGCTCAGCCGTGCTCTCGCCGATCAGCAGGTTAAACTGACGGCGAATGTAGGAGATGATCGCCTCATCCAGCTTGTCGCCGCCGACGCGCACCGACCGCGCATAGACGATGCCGCCCAGCGAAATCACCGCGACCTCGGTCGTTCCACCGCCGATATCGACGATCATGGAACCGGAGGGTTCCGTCACCGGCAGCCCGGCGCCGATCGCCGCGGCCATCGGTTCCTCGATCAGCAGCACCTTGCGCGCCCCGGCCGACTCGGCACTTTCCTGGATGGCGCGCCGCTCCACCGCCGTGCTGCCCGACGGCACGCAGACGATGATCATCGGCGAGGCGAAGGAGCGCCGGTTATGCACCTTGCGGATGAAGTGCTTGATCATCTCCTCCGCGACCTCGAAATCGGCGATGACGCCGTCGCGGAGCGGTCGAATGGCGGCGATGTTGCCCGGGGTGCGACCCAGCATCAGCTTGGCCTCCTCACCCACGGCCAGCACCTGCTTGCGGCCGCGCAGGTCGGAAATCGCGACCACGCTCGGCTCGTTCAGCACGATCCCGCGCCCCTTCACGTAGACAAGCGTGTTGGCGGTGCCGAGATCGATGGCCATGTCGGCGGACAGGAAGCCGAACAGGCGAGAAAACATGCGTACCGGACCTTCCGACGGTGCCGCACAGCCGGCGATGCGGGCCAGTGCCGCAGTCGCGACTGATGGGGCTTAAGAGAGGACGGGGGGCTTTACCCCCCCCTGGCCGGACTCTCAAGCCGGATTCCCCAAACCGTCCCCATGCCGATCAGGGGAAGGGCCGAACCGGCTTTATTTCGCCAGGCTGCAGACCGCCGAGATGCCGCAGGATGGCCTGATACTGTGGGTCGCCAAGTGGGTAGGTCAGGCGGGCATCACCGATGGTGCCACGCCCCCGGGCGACCAGGTCGAGCACGATGGTCCCATCCGCCAACATCCGCGCCGTGCCGATCGGCGTGTCGGAAGGGGTCGCCTGTTGACCGAACGCCGCGCCAGACGGTGCGAGCATCATTGCCAGCACCGCCCGGCGCAGGACCCGGCTCACGCGCGGAGCACGACAGGCGGCTCCGTCCGCTGCCGCTTCACCAGCAGCTTGTTCAGCGCATGCACATAGGCCCGCGCCGAAGCGACGATGGTGTCGGTATCCGCCCCCTGCCCGTCCACCAGCTTGCCGTCTTCCTCCAGCCGCACCGTCACCCGCGCCTGGGCATCGGTGCCACTGGTCACCGCCTGTACGGCATAGAGCTTGAGCGTCACCTCATGCGGGAAGGCCTGGCGCAGCGCGGCGAAGGTTGCGTCTACGCCGCCGTCGCCGGTGGCCATGCCGTCGGCGCGCTCGCCATCGACCTCGATCGCCACCGTCGCCATCGGCTTGGTACCCATGCCGGTGGAGACATTCAGCCCGGTCAGGCGGATGCGTTCATTGGCGCGGCCGACCTCGTCATCGACCAGGGCGGCGATGTCCTCGTCATAGACGACCTTCTTGCGGTCGGCGACGTCCTTGAAGCGCTTGAAGGCGTCGTTGAGCTGGTTGTCGCCGACCTCATAGCCCAGCGTCTTCAGCCGGTCCCGGAAGGCGGCGCGGCCCGAATGCTTGCCAAGAATGATGCTGTTGGTCGTCCAGCCTACCGATTCCGGCGTCATGATCTCGTAAGTCGAGGCATCCTTCAGCACGCCATCCTGGTGGATGCCCGATTCATGCGCGAAGGCGTTGCGCCCGACGATCGCCTTGTTCGGCTGCACGTCGAAGCCGGTGATGGTCGCCAGCAGCTTCGAGGTGCGCAGGATGCGCTGGGAAGCGATGCCCGTCGTCGCATGCAGCGCGTCGTGGCGCGTGCGCAGCGCCATCGCCACTTCCTCGAGGCTCGCATTGCCGGCCCGCTCGCCGATGCCGTTGATGGTGCATTCCACCTGGCGCGCGCCGGCCTGGATCGCCGCCAGCGTGTTCGCCACCGCGAGGCCCAGGTCATTGTGGTTGTGGGTCGAGAAGATCACCTTCTCCGCCCCCGGCACCTTGTTGATCAGCGTCGAGAAGATCAGCCCCATATCGGCCGGCAGCGAATAGCCGACGGTGTCGGGAATGTTGATCGTCGTCGCCCCGGCCTTGATCGCGGCTTCGACGCAGCGGCACAGGAACTCGAGGTCCGAACGCGAACCGTCCTCGGCCGACCATTCCACATCGGCGGCGTGGTTGCGCGCGAGCGTCACCGTCTCCGTGATGCGCTGCAGGACATCCTCGCGCGACATGCGCAGTTTCACCCGCATATGCAGGTCGGAGGTGGCGAGCACGATGTGGATGCGCGGCCGCGCCGCACCCTTGGTCGCCTCGGCCGAGGCCATGATGTCGGCGGTATTGGCGCGGCTGAGGCTGGCCACCACGGGCCCGTCCTTCGCGAAGCGTTTGGCGATCGACTGCACGGAGTCGAAATCGCCGGGGCTGGCGATGGCGAAGCCGGCTTCCAATACATCGGCGCCAAGTTCGTGCAGCGCCTCCGCCATGCGCAGCTTCTCCTCGAGGTTCATCGAGAAGCCCGGCGACTGCTCGCCATCGCGCAGGGTGGTGTCGAAGATGATGATGCGGCCGTCGGCCAGTTCGCCGAAGGAGGGATGATTGATGGCCATGGACTGCGTTTCCCGTGGTCGTGATGTGGCTGCGCGCGATCGGTCTCAGCTTCCCCTGAGCGATGTCCGGCCGCGTTCAGCCGGGCGTCACGCCCAGGGGCGAGTAAGTCGAAGCAGAAGGAGGCCGAGCGGGGCGCGCGCGCAGGTCTGGGCGGAATGCCCCAACATCAGACCGGCCGAGATGGCGCGCAGCTTCATCGCAACTATAGTTTAGTCATGGCCGTGCCGCTCCGGCAAGCCTCCTGGCCGCACGGCACCGCGACGGGGCGGATCACTGGGTCTGGCCGGCCCGCAGTAATTCCTCGATCAGCGGCCGCAATTCCTCCTCCTCATTCGCCCAATAGGCGGCGAATCCCTCAGGCCCTTGGAAGGTGATCGGAATGTTGAGCTGACGCATGCGTTCGGCGTGTTCCGGCGCCTTGATGGCGCGTTCCAGCCCGCCGGCCATTCGCGCCAGCACCTCCGGCGGCAGCCCGGCCGGACCGACAAAGCCTCGGGTCGACCCGGCCACGATGTCATAACCCTGCGTCCGCGCCGTCGGCACGCCCGGCAAAAAGGGACTCTCCTGCGGCGAGAGCACGGCGATGGCCCGCATGGTGCCTTGACGGATCTGCCCGCTGGTGGTCCCGACTGCGAAGATCGCGGCTTCGGTCTGGCCACCAAGCAGGGCCGTCAGCGCCGGTCCGGCGCCATTGAAATGCACTTGGTTGAAGGTGACGCCGGCCAGCCGCTGCAGTCGGATCGAGGCCAGGTGCTCATGCCCGAGGATGCCGTTGTCGGACATCCGGAAGTCGTCCGGCCGCGCCTTCGAGGCGGCGATCATGTCGGCAAGGCTACGCAGCGGACTGTCGGCGCGCACCACGATGGCGCCCGGGTCGGTCACATGCAGCGCGAGCGCAGTGAAGCTGGCGCGCGCGAAGCCCGCCTGACGCGAAGGGTCGAGATAGAGCGTCGTGGTCTGCGGCCACAGCCCGTAGCCGATCGTCAACCCATCCGGCCTGGCACGCGCCACCTGCCCCATGCCGATTTGACTGCCCGCACCGGGCCGGTTCTGCACGACGACGGGCATGCCGATCTCGCGCTCGAGCAGCGGCGCCAGGGCGCGGGCACCAATGTCGTTCCCACCGCCGGGTGGATAGGGGACGATGAGTTCCACCGTGCGGCCACCCTGCGCCACAGCGCCACGCGCAAGCGCGAGCGCCGGCAGGGCGAGGATGGTACGACGGCCAAGGGCGGCAACGGGTCGCGGCACAGACATGATGGCAGCTCCAGCTCGATCTCCGCGGAGGACGATCGCGGTCCGGCAGCCACGAACGCAAGCACTATGCCGCCGGCGGATGCCTCGCCCACCAATGCCGTGCAATGTCGGCCCGGCGGCAGACCCAGACATCCGTCTCAGCCGCTACCCGGGCCAGGAAGCGCTGCAGAGCCGCCGCCCGCCCGGGCCGGCCGATCATGCGGCAATGCAGCCCGACCGACATCATCTTCGGTGCACCGCCGCGGCCCTCTGCGAGCAGAACTTCGAAAGCGTCGGTCATGTAACGCTCCCAACCATCCGGGCTCGAGAAGCCTGGCGGCACCGCGTACTTCATGTCGTTGGCATCGAGCGTGTAGGGGATGACGAGATGCGGCCCGGCCGCACCCTGCACGTAATAGGGCAGGTCATCATCATAGGCGTCGCTGTCGTAGAGAAAGCCGCCATGTTCCATCACCAGCCGGCGCGTATTCGGGCTGATGCGTCCGGTGTACCAGCCAACCGGGCGGGTACCGGTCAGACGTGCGATGGTCTCGACGCAGCGGGCGATCTCGGCGCGTTCCGTCGCCTCATCCATGTTCTGATAGTCGATCCAGCGCCAGGCATGGGAGGCAACCTCATGCCCGGCGGCGGCAAAGGCGCTGGCCGCCTCGGGGTTGAGTTCCAACGCCCGGCCAACGCCATACACGGTCAACGGGAAATCCTGTGCAGCAAAGGCGCGCAACACACGCCAGACACCTGCCCTTGCTCCATAGTCGAACTGCGATTCCACCGTCCGATTGCGTTCGCCAACAAGAGGTGAGCCGCCCGGCACCTCGTGCAGATACAACTCGCTGCCGGCATCGCCATTGAGAATCGTGTTCTCGCCGCCCTCTTCGTAATTCAGCACGAAGGAGACAGCGAGCTTTGCTCCGCCCGGCCAGCACGGATCGGGCGGGTTGGGGCCGTAGCCCCGGAAGTTGCGAGGATAGAAGGTCTCGGGGTCGGGGATCATGGCGACAAGAGTGACGAGACACTCCCCGCCCGGTCAACGCCGCGTTTGCGTGCCGTGCACGAGCGCCTGGATGAAACCCAGATTTCCAACCACCGCCGGCGACAGCACGAAGGGGTAGAGGTCCGGCAATGGGCCCATGGCTGGGCTTCCGTTCGGGAAAACCCTGCAATGCCGCGACTGTGCGGAAAGTTGCATGCGGCGCGCAGACGCCGGACATGCCGCCAGGCGCTACTACGCGACGCCGATGCCCTGGGTAGTGTTGGTCACGCGGCCCAACTCACCAAGCAGCCAGGCAATGGCCTGATGCCCGTTCTCGCTGTCCTCGCCAGCCGTCTTGTGGGTTCGGAACTGCTTGGAGCGCTCGTTCTCTTCCTTCACGTAGTCGCGCGACCACTTCCAAACCCCGCCGCCATCATAGGCGACGTAATAATAGAGCCAGAAAACGATTCCCTCATCTGATGAAATGTCTAGCTGGTCCTTGAGATGAATACTGTTGACTGAATACTTGTAATCGCCGCCACCATAGACTCGGCGGCCACCTTCCTGCACGTTGAGATCTAATCGGTAATGACTGCCGCGGTTATCATATTCAAGCAGGATGAAACCATTCGAATTCCATTTAAATGTGCAATTGGCAATATTCTTCAGTTCTGACTCATAAACGATGAGGCCCACCATCGCACATCTCCCGCGCCGTAGCGAAATCGTACCAGGTGAGGCTGCAACCCGGAAGTGAAACCGCGACAAGGGGCGCCGGCATCCCCGTGCCGGCGCCCCGCTTCCGCCTCAGTTCTTCGCCTTGTCCACCAGGGCGTTCTTGCTGATCCACGGCATCATGCCGCGCAGCTTCGCGCCCACTTCCTCGATCGGATGGGCGGCATTGCGGCGACGCGTCGCCTTGAACGACGCCTGGTTCACCTTGTTCTCAAGCATCCAGTCGCGCGCGAACTTGCCGGACTGGATGTCCTCGAGCACGCGCTTCATCTCGGCCTTGGTCTCCGAGGTGATGATGCGGGGCCCCGTGACGTATTCGCCATACTCGGCGGTGTTGGACACCGAGTAGTTCATATTGGCGATGCCGCCCTCATAGATGAGATCGACGATCAGCTTCACCTCGTGCAGGCACTCGAAATACGCCATCTCGGGGGCGTAGCCGGCCTCGACCAGCGTCTCGTAACCGGCGCGGATCAGCTCCACGAGACCACCGCAGAGGACGACCTGCTCGCCGAACAGATCGGTCTCGCATTCTTCCTTGAAGCTCGTCTCGATCACGCCTGAACGGCCGCCACCGATGGCCGAGGCATAGGACAGCGCGATCTCGAGCGCATTGCCCGACGGGTTCTGGTGCACCGCCACCAGGCAGGGCACGCCGCCGCCCTTCTGGTATTCGCCGCGCACGGTATGGCCGGGGCCCTTCGGCGCGATCATGAACACGTCGATATCGGCGCGCGGATCGAGCAGGTTGAAGTGCACGTTCAGGCCATGGGCGAAGGCGAGCGCCGCGCCCGGCTTCATGTTGTCGTGCAGTTGGTCGCGGTACAGGTCGCCCTGCAGCTCATCGGGCGTCAGCACCATGATGACATCGGCCCACTTGGCCGCTTCGGCCGGGGTCATCACCTTGAAGCCAGCGGCCTCGGCCTTGGCCCAGGACCCGCCCGGACGCAGCCCGATGACGACATCCTTCACGCCGGAATCGCGCATGTTCATCGCATGCGCATGGCCCTGGCTGCCGAAGCCGATGACCGCGACCTTCCGGGCCTTGATCAGGTTCACATCCGCATCGCGGTCGTAGTAGACGCGCATGGCTGCGCTCTCCCTTCTTCTACAGAACGTCCAAAAACTCAGTTGATTCCGCGCGGTCCCCGCGCGATCGCCACCGCACCCGTCCGCGACACCTCCGCCAGCCCGATCGGCCGCATCAGCGCACAGAACGCGTCGATCTTGTCGGCATTGCCGGTCATCTCGAAGACGAAGCTCTCGATCGTCGCATCCACGACGCGAGCGCGGAACGCATCGGCCAGGCGCAGCGCCTCCATCCGGTGTTCGCCCTTGCCGACCACCTTGATCAGCGCCAGCTCGCGCGTCAGGTGCGGTCCCTCCAGCGTCAGGTCCGACACCTTGTGCACCGGTACCAGGCGATCGAGCTGCGCCTTGATCTGCTCGATCACCATCTCGGTGCCGGAGGTGACGACGGTGATGCGCGAAATCCGCCCCGTCTCATCCACCGGCGCCACAGTCAGGCTGTCGATGTTGTAGCCGCGGCCGCTGAACAGCCCGATCACCCGGGCCAGCACGCCGGCCTCGTTTTCCACCAGCACGGCGATCGTCGCCGCGCGCTGCGCGTTCTCTGCTTCCGACATTGCCCGCGCCCTTCAGACCAGAACCTTGCCTTCGTCGGTAACGCCGGCAACGCCGCCCTCCTGCTCCGGCCCGAGGATCATCTCGTTATGCGCGGCACCAGAGGGGATCATCGGGAAGCAGTTCTCATCCTTGGCCACCGCGATATCGGCGATGACGGGTCCGGGGTAGGCGATCATCTCGCGGATACCAGCATCGAGGTCGGCCGGGTCGGTCACACGGATGCCCTTGGCATGGAAGGATTCCGCCAGCTTCACGAAATCCGGCAGCGCGGCGGAATACGATTCGGAATACCGCCCGCCATGCAGCAATTCCTGCCACTGGCGGACCATGCCCATGTACTCGTTGTTCAGGATGAACACCTTCACCGGCAGCCGGTACTGCGCCAGCGTGCCCATCTCTTGGATGTTCATCAGGATTGAAGCCTCGCCGGCGATGTCGATGCACAGCGCATCGGGATGCGCGATCTGCACGCCCATCGCCGCCGGCAGGCCGTAACCCATTGTCCCAAGCCCACCCGAGGTCATCCAACGGTTCGGCTTCTGGAAGCCGAAATACTGCGCGGCCCACATCTGGTGCTGGCCAACCTCGGTCGAGATGAAGGTCTCGCGCCCGAGTTCGCGCGTGATCTCGTACAGCCGCTTCACCGCATGCTGCGGCTTGATGATCTTGCCTTCCTGGCGATAGCGCAGGCAGTCGATGCCGCGCCATTCGTCGATCTGCCGCCACCAGGCGGTCAGCGCAGGCTTGTCCTGCGCCTGCCCATCGGCCTTCCACGCCTCGATCAGCGCGGCCAGCACGCGTCCCGCATCGCCCACGATCGGCACATCGACCGGCACGTTCTTGTTGATCGAGGACGGGTCGATATCCGCATGGATCTTCTTCGACCCCGGCGAGAAGGCATTGAGCCGCCCCGTCACGCGGTCATCGAAGCGCGCCCCGATGTTCAGCATGACGTCGCAGCCATGCATGGCGAGGTTCGCCTCGTAGGTCCCGTGCATCCCCAGCATGCCGACGAACTGCTTGTCGTCGGAGGAGAAGGCGCCAAGCCCCATCAGCGTGTTCGTGCAGGGGAAGCCGGTCATGTGCACGAAGTCGGTCAGCAGCCGCGACGCCTCCGGCCCCGCATTGATGACACCACCGCCGGCATAGACGATCGGCTTCTTCGCACCCTTCAGCAGCGCGATAGCCTTGCGGATCTGCTCTCCATCCGGCTGCGTCTGCGGGCGATAGGAACGGTGCTCGGTCTTCGGCGCCTCGGAATACGGCGCCTTGTTGATCAGGATGTCCTTCGGCAGGTCAATGACCACCGGGCCCGGCCGGCCGGACTTCGCCACATAGAAGGCCTCATGCACCACACGGGCGAGGTCCTCGGACTTCTTGACCAGATAATTGTGCTTGGTCGCCGGGCGCGTGATGCCGGTGGTGTCGGCTTCCTGGAAGGCATCGTTGCCGATCAGATGCGTCGGCACCTGGCCGGTCAGGCAGACGATCGGGATGCTATCCAACAGCGCATCCACCAGCCCGGTCACCGCATTGGTGGCGCCAGGGCCGGAGGTCACCAGCACGCAGCCCACCTTGCCAGTGGACCGGGCATAGCCCTCGGCCGCATGCACCGCGGCTTGCTCATGGCGCACCAGGATGTGGCGGATGGCGTTCTGCTGGAAGATCGCGTCGTAGATCGGCAGTACCGCGCCGCCGGGATAGCCGAAGATAACCTCGACGCCGTTATCCTTGAGCGCGCGCAGGACGACCTCGGCGCCCGACATCGTCAGGGCGGCTTCGGTGCTGGCGGTCTTGGTGGCGGCGGACATCGGGGCTGATCTTTCCTCATCGAACGGTTGCCACCCGCGGAAGGATCCCGCGGGCAAGGGGGCGCTCTTAGACCCCGCGCCGCGACGCGTCAACGCACGCGATCAATAAAAGCGATGACGTCAGCCTCAAAACTTTCCGAAAATTGCGCCACATCCGCTATGCGCGCATGGATCGTATGCATTCGCGACGCATCAGCGAGCGGATGATGCCGAAACCAGGTCGCCTGCCGCTTTGTGTACCGCCCCGTATTGAGCATCGCCCGGGCGGAGGCATCGGCCAGATTCACCCGCCCGGCCAGAAGCGCCGCCAGTTCCGGCACGCCATGCGCGCGCATCGCTGGCAAGGCCGGGTCCAGCCCCTGCGCGACCAGGGCTCGCACCTCCTCGATCGCCCCGCCGTCGAGCATCGCCGCCCAACGCGCCGCGATGGCGCTGCGCAGTGCCTCCCGCGGCGGGTCGATCAGGATGGCGGCGAAGCGCCAGGGCGCCGGCCCCGTCCCGCCATCCGCCTGCCAGGCAGCCAGCCCTCGGCCCGTCCCGCGCCACACTTCCCAGGCACGGGCAATCCGCTGGCTATCCGAAGGCCGCAGCCGGCCCGCCGTCAGTGGGTCCTCGGCCATCAACCGCGCATGCAACGCCGCCACGCCTTCCTCGGCGAGCAGGCGACGCGCCTCTTCCCGCGCGGCCTCTGGTATCGCGGGGATGTCGGACAGCCCCTGCGTCAGGGACGCGAAATACATACCCGTCCCACCGCACAGAATTGGCAACCGGCCGGCCGCGTGCGCCTCCGCCATCGCCGCCAGAGCCTCGCCGCGCCACCAGGCGACGCTGGCCGCTTCCGCCGCCGGGCGTACGCCATACAGGCGATGCGGCACCAACGCCTCCTCTGCCACCGTCGGCCGTGCGGTGATCACCCGCAGCTCCCGATAGACCTGCATGCTGTCGGCATTGATCACCACACCGCCAAGCCGTTCGGCGAGCGCCAGCGCCAGCGCCGACTTCCCACTGGCGGTCGGGCCGGCGACCAGCAGTGCGGTCGGTTGATCCGCGCTCATGGCAGGAGCATACCCCGGCGCGCATGGACCATGTTCTGACCCTGATCGCGGCGCCCGGTGGTCTTTCCACCGCTTCGCTGCATGCCGCGCGCGACGCCCTGGCCCGCATTGGTGCGACCACCGGCACGCCGGATTGGCTCGCGCCGGAGCAGGCCGCCGACCTGCCCTTCGCCGGCCTCGCTGCTGACCAGGCGGATGCCGCGGCCCGGCACGCCCTCACCGGCCAGCCCGTCGACATCATCGCGCAGGCAGCCGCCGGCCGGCGCAAGCGCCTGCTGATCGCCGACATGGACAGCACCATCGTCACCACCGAGACGCTGGACGAACTCGCCGGCCAGGCCGGTATCAAGGAGCGCATCGCCGCCATCACGAAGCGCGCGATGAATGGCGAACTCGATTTCGAAGGCGCCCTGCGCGAGCGCGTCGGCATGCTGAAGGGCCTGCCGGTCGAGGCCATGCAGCGCACCTGGGAAGAAACCGAGCTGATGCCCGGTGCGACGCAACTGGTCGCGACGATGCGCGCGGCCGGGGCGCGCTGTGCGCTGGTCTCGGGCGGCTTCACCTTCTTCACCGGCCGCGTCGCCGCCCTGGTTGGTTTCCACGAACACCACTCGAACACGCTCCTCGAGGCGGATGGCCGCCTGACCGGTGATGTCGCCGACCCGATCCTGGGACGCAACGCGAAACTGGCCACGCTGAAGCGGCTTGCCGCCGAGGAGGGCATCGGGCTCGAGGCGACGCTGGCGGTCGGCGACGGCGCCAACGATCTCGACATGATCCAGGCCGCCGGCCTTGGCGTGGCCTATCGCGCGAAGCCGGTCGTGGCCGCCGCCGCGCGGGCGCGCGTCGAGCACGGTGACCTGAGCGCGCTCCTGTTCGCCCAGGGCTATCGCAACACGGAATTCGTCGCCGACTGATGCTCCCAGTCGGGCGCCAGCACCCAACGCCCGTCAATGCGTTCAAGCCGGTCCCGCGTGGAGTGCAGCCCGGCGCGGGCCCGCGCCAACGACGCCGCATCGCCGAGTACATAGAACGTGTGCGGCTCATGCTCCCCGGTCTCGAGGTGGCGGGCGACCGCGGCGTTCACCGCCTCGACCGCACGCGGATCAAGCCGCGCCAGATAAACCGCGTCGGTCTGCAGGCCGAGCGTGGCGGCATAGACTGCGACTTCCTCCCAATTCGTCGCCTGCATGCCGGTCGGCACGACACGGACATAAGCGTAGCGGCGCGCCGCCTCGGCCCAGAACGGGTCAGCCAGGCGCAGCGCCACAGTTGGCGGCTGCGGCGAGAAAAAATCGTTCAACCGTGCCAGGCCGGGGCGTAGATCCGCCGCCTGCAGCATCAGGGCGGCGAACAGCACGAAGCCCGCGCGCTTGCTGCCCAACCCGCGCACCAGCGCGACGCAGGCCCCGAACAGGACAGTGTAGAGGACCGGCCAGAAGAAGCGCTCCGACGCCCGCAACGCATCAGCGCGGGAGACGAACCAATCTGGCATCGGGATCACCTCGAAGACCACGCCACCGATAGCGACCCGATGCGACACGGCCAACACGAGCAGCCCGGCCATCACCAGAACGAGCGCCCAACGGCGGTGCAGCGCCCCGCGAGGCCCCAGCAGCCAAGCCAGCGCGCCAGCAGCGATGACCGCCAGCGCGCCGAGCCCTGGATAGGAGTTGCCGGCCTCCAGATGGTCGGCGGTCGTGATGTCCGGCAGCAGCGCGCCCCAGTATCCGGCATCGAAGGGTGCCAGCAAGTCGAGCTGCATCTGGCCATAGCCGCCCCAGGTACCGCCGAAGCCGCCAGCAAGCTCGAACAACCCGCCAGCCCAGAGCCCGGCAACGCCCAGCGCCGGCACGACCAGCAGCTCGGCGACAATCCGCCACCCGCCGCGCCGTGCCGGATCACTCGCCCGCGCCAGCCAGTCAGCCATCCAGAAGGCGCCGACCATCGGCAGGATATAGGCCTGCACCAACGACGCCGCGACCAGCAGCGCGGCCCAGGCGAGCAAGCGCCGGAGCCCCGTCCCCGGCACGACGCACAGCCACAGCCCCGCCAGCAGCAGGAACTGGCCGCCCAGGGCGAAATGCCCACCCAGCCGCCCCAGCAGCAGTGGCTGCAAGACGAACAGCCCTGCCCCCGCCAGCCGTGCCAGCGGGTGGCGCGTCACCTGCCCGATGAGTGCCCAGGCAAACAGCGCCTGCAACGCCCCGCAGGCATAGATCCACATCCCCCAATATTGGGCGACCTCGACCACCGGCCGCAGCGCCTTGAAAGCAAAGGCCAGCAATGGAATGGAATCGGAATAGAAAATAGAGGAGGCCAGCTCCAGCCCCCAGCCGGGATTGGCCCCGGGCGGCCAGCGCCAGACATCCTGGGCGAAGGCGGTCCAGCCAAGCCAATATTGGACGGGATCAGGGCCAATCCGCCCCGACAGCATCCAGCCTGTCTCGCCCGGCAACAGGATTCGGGCGCCAAAAGCGGCGTGGATGACGAACAGACCCAGCACCATCGCGGCCAGCCCGCCAAACCAGTCGGCGGGGCTGGCGTTCAGCGTCGGATCTGGCGTGGCCTGACGCTTCATCGGGGCAGCATCGCGGCCCCGCGTGTCGAAACAACGGCAGCCTGTGACAGCCGGAGGGGTCTGGCCCCTCCGCGATCAACCCGGCGCGCCGCGCTCCCCGCGCAACCGCAGCGGCACGAAGCGCTGGCCGCCCGTGCCCTCCACCCCGA
Organism: Neoroseomonas lacus; assembly: GCF_014644535.1. Lineage (GTDB taxonomy): Bacteria > Pseudomonadota > Alphaproteobacteria > Acetobacterales > Acetobacteraceae > Neoroseomonas > Neoroseomonas lacus. The sequence goes on along the minus strand of NZ_BMKW01000011.1, from coordinate 203,762 downwards.
ACAGGGCGACGCCGCGGTTCTGCTGGCGCAGCCGCGCGATGCGCTCCTGCACCTCGGCCGGTGTGGTCACGCGTTCCTGCTGCACTTCGACGATCACGTCACCCGGCCGAAGTTCCCGCTCGGCTGCCGGGCTGTTCGGCGCCACCTCCACGATGACGACACCGTTCTGCTCGGCCCGCAGGCTGAAGCGCTGGCGCAGCTCATCGGTTATCGGCGCCACCATCAGGCCAAGACCCTCCAGCTCCACCGGGCGCGCCGGCTGGGCCGGGGCCGGTGCGGCGGCGGCAGCCTGGCTCTGGTCAGCCGGCAGCTCGCCGAGCGTGATGGACACCGTCTCTTCCTTGCCATCGCGCCAGATCACCACGGGCACCTGCTCGCCCACGGTGTTGTCGGCGACGATGCGCGGCAGGTTGCGCATCTCGCGCACCTCGGCCCCATTGAAGCGCAGGATGACGTCACCCGAACGGATACCGCCCGCCGCCGCCGGCCCACCTTCCTGGGCGCGGGCGACCAGCGCGCCGCGGGCACCGCCCGGCAGGCGCAGCGCCTCGGCAATCTCGTCCGTCACCTGCTGGATATTGACCCCGAGCCAGCCACGACGCACCCGGCCACCGTCGCGCAGCTGCACCACGATGCGGCTCGCGAGATTGGACGGGATCGAGAAGCCGATGCCGATCGAACCGCCCGAAGGCGAATAGATCGCGGTGTTGATGCCCACCACCTGGCCAGCCATGTTGAACAGCGGCCCACCCGAATTGCCGCGGTTGATGGCGGCATCGGTCTGGATGAAGTCGTCATAGAGCCCCTGGCGGATGTCGCGGCCGCGCGCCGAGACGATGCCGGCCGTGACGGTCCCGCCCAGCCCGAAGGGGTTCCCGATCGCCAGCACCCAGTCGCCGACCTGCGCGTCATCGGAATTGCCGAAGGTGACGGCGCTCAGCGGGTGTTCGGTGCGGATACGCAGAACGGCCACATCGGTGCGCGGGTCGGTGCCCAGCAGCTCCGCACGGATGGTCGTGTTGTCCTGCAGGATGACGTTGATCTCATCCGCGCCGTCGATGACGTGGTTGTTCGTCACCACGATGCCCTGCGCCGCATCGATGATGAAGCCCGACCCGAGCGACTGGCCGCGCCGCTGCGGGCGCTGCGGCTGCTGCGGGCCGCCTTCCTGGCCAGGGCGGTTGCGGTTGAAGAAGTCGCGGAAGAATTCCTCGAAGGGGCTGCCGGGCGGGGCCTGCGGCATCTCCGGCGCATCCGGCCGGCCGGGGCGCGCCTGCACGGCCTGCGTGGTCGAGATATTGACCACCGCCGGCAGCAGCTGGCGGGCGAGCGGTGCGAAGGTTTCCGGCGCTCGCTGCGCGTCGGCGGGCGATACGAGGGAAGCACCCGCCAGAACGGCGGAAAGGACGATGACGGCAAAGCGCACGGCGGTGAACCTCATGCGGAATGATCCAGAGCGGGTCGTATAGGGAGGATGCGGCGATCCAGCCCTGGGGCGGAAGCCTTCATCATGCAACGAAATGCTGCATGGACGCCATGAACGGCCACTTAACCATCCTTCAGCGCCCAGGCGATGGCAACACCCAGCACGGCTGCCACCAAACCACCGAGGCGCAAGCGCTGTTCGGGCGCCTCGGCCAGGGTCTTGATCGCCCGGCGCATGGCAGCGGGGGCCAGGGCGTAGGCCATACCCTCCAGGGCCAGCACGACGGCCACACCCTGGAGGAGCCCGGTCAGCGTCACTTCGGCGCCGGCGCATCCGTTGCCGGCGCTGGCGACGGCCTATCAGCCGGAGCCGGAGCCGTTGCGGGCGTCGGCGCTGTCGCGGACGTCGACGCCGGTGCCTGCGGCAGCCCGCCACTGCCGCGGAAGTAGCGGAAGAACTCGGAATCCGGCGTCATCACCATGCGGGTGTGCCCTTCCGAGAACGCCTCGCGATAGGCCTGCATGCTGCGCCAGAACTGGAAGAACTCGATGTCACGGCCGAATGCCGCGGCAACGATGCCGATCGCTTCCTGTTCGCCCTGGCCGCGCAACACGTCGGACTGCGCCTGGGCTTCCGCCAGCAGCACGGTCCGCTCGCGCTCGGCGCCGGCACGCACGCGCTGCGCCACCTCGGCACCCTCCGCGCGGGCTTCCCGGGCGACGCGTTCGCGCTCGGACTGCATGCGCGACAGGATCGCCTGGGTGTTTTCCTCCGGCAGGTCGGCGCGACGGATGCGGACATCCACGACCTCGATGCCGAACTGCCGCGCCTCGGCGTTCACCTGGTTGCGGATCTCACCCATGATCCGCGGCCGGTCGGTCGACAGGACCGAGAGCAGCGGCTCATTGCCCAGCACGCGCCGCAACGAGGACGAGACGATCGAATTCAGCCGCGCGCGGATGCCCTGCTCGGTCGCTCCCACGGTTTGGTAGAACACCAGCGGATTGGTGATGCGATAGCGCGTGAAGCTATCCACGATCAGCCGCCGCTGGTCACCCAGGATGACCTCCTCGCCCGGCGCATCGAAGTCGAGCAGCCGGCGGTCGAAGGTGATGACCGACTGGATGAACGGCAACTTCACATGCAGGCCTGGCGTCTCGATGACCCGGATCGGGTCGCCGAGCTGGGTGATGAGCACCTGCTGCGTCTGCTGCACGGTGAAGACGGAGGAAACCGCCGTCAGCCCGACGACCACCAGCGCACCGATGGCAATGACCGAGCGGTTCATCGCGTGGCTCCTGGCTGAATGCGGCCCTGAACGGCGGGACCGCCCGGCGCCCCGGACGGCGGCAGGGGTGCCGGCCGCGTCGTCGGCACGCTGCTGCTGCTGCCCTGCAGCGCGCGCGGGGTATTGCCGGCGTCGCCGAGCGGCAGGAAGGGCACCACGCCCTGCAGCCGGTCATCGACGATCACCATCGGGTTGCGCCGCAGGATGTCCTCCATCGTTTCAAGGTAAAGGCGCCGCACCGTCACATCGCGCGCCGACTGATAGGCGGTCAGCACCGAGGTGAACCGCGCCGCCTCGCCGCTGGCGCGGGCGATCTGGCTTTCGCGGACGCCGCGGGCTTCCTGGACGATCCGCTCGGCCTCGCCGCGGGCGCGCGGGATGATGTCGTTGCGGAAGGATTCCGCCTCGTTGCGCAGCCGCTCTCGGTCGGCATTGGCGCGCTGCACATCGCGGAAGGCATCGACCACCTGGGGCGGCGGATCGACCTTCTGCAACTGCACCTGCATGATCTCGATGCCGGCGTTGTACTGGTCCATGATCGCCTGGGTGCCGGCACGGACATCCTGCTCGATCTGCGCGCGCGCCTCGGTCAGCGCGGGCTGGATCGGCGTGCGGCCGATCACCTCCCGCATCACCGATTCGGCGGCCGCCTTGACGGTGCTTTCCGGGTTGCGGGTGTTGAACAGGAATTCGCCGGCATCGCGGATGCGCCAGAACACCGCGACGTCGATGTCGATGATGTTCTCGTCACCCGTTAGCATCATGCTTTCGGCCAGCACGTCGCGCGACGGCTGCACACGGCCGGAGACGACCCCCACCTCCGGCGTGCCGATGAAGCCGATATCGACGCGGTTGATGCGCGTCACGCGCGGCGTCGTCACCGATTCGACCGGCCAGGGGATGTGATAGTTCAGGCCCGGCGGCGCCGTGCGGTTGAAGGCACCGAAGCGCATCACGACGCCCTGTTCGTCGGGCTGCACCCGATAGAAGCCCGAGGCCCCCCAGAACGCCACCAGCACCAGACCGAGCAGCGCCAGCCCCTTGCCGCCGCCGCGCGGCAGGTAGCGGCGCACCGCCTCCTGCGCCTGGCGGATCATATCATCGAGGTCGGGTCCGCGCCCACCACCGGTGGGCCCACCGGGTCCGCCACCGCCGGGCGGAGGCGGCGAGCCCCACGGCCCGCCGGGCTTCGGGTTCCCCCAGGGACTCTGGCCGCCGCTGTTGTTCCAGGGCATTCGACGTTGGGCCTCCAAACTCAATTCAAGGTGGTGACGTCTCGCCCGGCGCCTGCCATGTGGGGATGCATGACGCGCCGCGACCGACCATATGCATGCCGGTCGGGTCACCGGGGGGGTGACCCGTTCGAAGCGTCAACCTCGCCCGGCGTAGGCGATATTGTCCAGTAACGAGGGCTTTTCAAGCGATGGCTGAGACTCTGGCGGAAGCGGTGACGGTGGCGCTGCGGTCGGTGAAGGACCCCGCAACGGGGCGCGACGTGGTATCCGCGGGCATAGTGCAGGGCCTCGCGGCGCGCGATGGCCTAGTGCAATTCTCCCTCCAGGTGCCGCGCGAACGGGCCGCGCAGATGGAACCGCTGCGCGCCGCCGCCCAGAAAGCCGCCGCCGCCGTGCCCGGCGTCCTCAGCGCCACCGTCGTGCTGACCGCCCATCGCGACGTCGCGCCGCAACCCGCTACCCCCCGCCAGGCCGCGAAGGCGCCATCCGGGCAGGGCCCGATGCTGCTGCCGGAAGTGGGTGCGATCGTCGCCGTCGCCTCCGGCAAGGGTGGTGTGGGCAAATCGACCACGGCGGTGAACCTCGCCGTCGCGCTGGCGGCGCAGGGGCTGAAGGTCGGGCTGCTGGACGCCGACATCTACGGTCCCTCCCTGCCGCAGATGCTCGGCACCCGGGAACGCCCGCGCGCGACCGGGGACCGCATCACCCCGCTGACCCGCTGGGGCCTGAAGGCCATGTCCATCGGCTTCCTGGTCGATGAGGAGACGCCGATGATCTGGCGCGGCCCGATGGTGATGGGCGCGCTCGAACAGATGATGGGCCAGGTCGAGTGGGGCGCGCTCGACATCATGATCGTCGACATGCCCCCCGGCACCGGCGACGCGCAGCTGACCATGTCCCAGCGCGTGCCGCTGGCCGGCGCCGTCATCGTTTCCACGCCGCAGGACGTGGCCCTGCTCGACGCCCGCCGCGGCGTGCGGATGTTCGAGAAGGTGAACGTCCCAGTGCTCGGGCTGATCGAGAACATGTCCTACTACTGCTGCCCGAACTGCAACCACCGGGCCGATCTGTTCGGCCATGGCGGGGCAAAGCGGGAGGCTGACCGCCTCGGCGTCGAATTCCTCGGCGAATTGCCGCTGAAGCTGGAAATCCGCGAGCTGGCCGATGCCGGGACACCAATCGTCACCGCCCGGCCGGACAGCGAGGAAGCCGCCACCTACCGCGCCATCGCCGCGCGGGTGTGGGAGAAGGCGCGAGCCAAGGCCGAGGCCGGGCCGGCCATCGTGGTGGACTGACGCCGCGCGTATCGACTTGACCGGCTGAAGGTTGGAGGGGCCTTGCCCCTCCAAGCCACCTCACCAAAGGCCGGCGACCTTCGGAATGGCATCTTTTAGCTCCTGACGGCCATGTCGTGCCCGGGGCCCACTCGATTTCGCAGAAATCGCCCGAAGGTCCAGGAAGCTGAGTTTCCTGGCGGGGGTGCTCGAGGGGCGGCGCCCCTCGAGCCACCGACCCATTTTGGCCTCGACGGCCATCCGCGCTACATCCTGGCGCAATGCCGGCCGGACCTGATTGGCGCCCGGCCACCGGAACCGCGACGAGGAACGCCCGCATGCCGCAATATCGCTCCCGCACCACCACCCATGGCCGCAACATGGCCGGCGCGCGGGGCCTATGGCGCGCCACGGGCATGAAGGACGGCGATTTCGGCAAGCCGATCATCGCCATCGCCAATTCCTTCACCCAGTTCGTCCCGGGCCATGTGCATCTGAAGGACCTCGGCCAGCTGGTCGCGCGGGAGATCGAGAAGGCCGGCGGCGTCGCCAAGGAATTCAACACCATCGCAGTCGATGACGGCATCGCCATGGGCCATGACGGCATGCTCTACAGCCTGCCCTCGCGCGAGCTGATCGCCGACAGCGTCGAGTACATGGTCAACGCCCATTGCGCCGACGCGCTGGTCTGCATCTCCAACTGCGACAAGATCACGCCCGGCATGCTGATGGCCGCGATGCGACTGAACATCCCCACCATCTTCGTCTCGGGCGGGCCGATGGAGGCCGGCAAGGTCGTGCATCGCGGCCAGAAGCGCAGCGTGGATCTGATCGACGCCATGATCGTCGCCGCCGATGCCTCGGTGACCGATGAGGAAGTGGCGGTCATCGAACGCTCCGCTTGCCCGACCTGTGGATCCTGCTCGGGCATGTTCACCGCCAACTCGATGAACTGCCTGACCGAGGCGCTCGGCCTCGCTTTGCCCGGCAACGGCACGGTCGTCGCGACGCATTCGGACCGCGAGCGCCTCTTCCTCGAAGCCGGCCGCCGCATTGTCGAGATCACCCGCCAGCACTACGAAACCGACGACGACACGGTGCTGCCGCGCAACGTCGCGACCCGCACTGCCTTCGAGAACGCCATGACGCTCGACATCGCCATGGGCGGGTCGACCAACACGGTGCTGCACCTGCTCGCCGCTGCGCAGGAAGGCGAGGTGTCCTTCGCCATGGCCGATATCGACCGCCTGTCGCGCCGCGTGCCGGTGCTGTGCAAGGTCGCGCCCTCGGTTGCCAACGTCCATGTCGAGGATGTGCACCGCGCCGGCGGCATCATGGGCATCCTCGGCGAACTCGACCGCGCCGGATTGATCGACACCTCGGTGTCGCGCGTCGACGCGCCCTCCCTCGCCGAGGCGCTGGCCCAGTGGGATGTCTGCCGCACCAACGCCAAGGCGGTGCACGACTTCTTCAGCGCCGCACCCGGCGGCATCCCGACCACCGTCGCCTTCAGCCAGTCCGAACGGTGGGAGAGCCTCGACCTCGACCGCGAGAAGGGCGTGATCCGCGACGCGGCGCATGCCTTCTCGGTCGATGGCGGGCTGGCGGTGCTCTACGGCAACCTCGCCGAGGAAGGCTGCATTGTGAAGACGGCCGGTGTCGATGCCGCAATCCTGCGCTTCACCGGCCCCGCCCGCGTCTTCGAAAGCCAGGACGCCTCGGTCGAGGCCATCCTCGGCGGCACCGTGAAGGCCGGCGATGTGGTGCTGGTCCGTTATGAAGGCCCGCGCGGCGGGCCGGGCATGCAGGAGATGCTCTACCCGACCAGCTATCTGAAATCGAAGGGCCTGGGGAAGGTCTGCGCCCTGGTGACGGATGGGCGTTTCTCGGGCGGCTCCTCGGGCCTGTCGATCGGGCATTGCTCGCCGGAGGCGGCGGAAGGCGGCACGGTCGGCCTGGTCGAGGAAGGCGATACGATCGAGATCGACATCCCCGCCCGCACCATCCGCCTCGCCGTGTCGGAGGAGGACCTCGCCCGCCGCCGCGTCGCGATGGAAGCGAAGGGCGCGGATGCCTGGCAGCCGGCCGCGCCGCGCAAGCGGCAGGTGAGCACGGCGTTGAAGGCCTATGCGGCGCTGGCGACCAGTGCCTCGCGCGGGGCAGTGCGGGATGTGAGCACGCTACGCCGCCGGTGACGCAGCCCTCGCCCCGGTCGCGCAGCACGCCGCGACCGGGGCACCGGACCTACCCGGCCCGGACGGCTCGCACAGGCAGGCCGCACCGCGCGGCGACGGCGAAGATATCCTGCCGGTGCGCATAGGCGACGAAGACGCCCATCACCCAGGTGAAGCAGGCTTCCTTGAACAGCTGCCCGCCATCGCCATAGGGGTCGATGCCGATCGGCCCGATCGTGTGGAAAAAGATCGCGCCGCTCATCAGCCCGACCGCCAGCAGCGCACCCCAGGCGCGCGTCAGCGGCACCAACACCAGCAGCGCGGCGATGATCTCCATGATCGCGACGGTCAAGCGGAACGGCTTCTCATAAGCCGGGATGCCGAACCAATTCGCCAGCGGTTGGAATATTCCTTCCACCGATGCCGGATGGCCAGTCAGCTTGTACTGCTCGTACCAGAGAAATTCGTAGGCGATCCAAATCGCGGCAGGCCAGGCGAGCAGGCGCAGGATGCGGTCGGTGCGGGTCATGGCGGGTTCCCCCCAAGCTGTCGGACTGATCAGGATTTCGTCAGCCGGCGACGGAAGGTTACAGGCGCGCCGTTAGAGCATGATGACCACAGGCGCACATGCGCCGGCGGCCTGGATCACGCGATGAAACCCCGCCAAAGCCCACGCACTGCACCAGCGTCGCAAGCCCGCAGGCGAACAGGTCGGCACTGATCAGGAAGGCGACGTCCTTGGGCGGCAGGTGCAATGCGCGACCGATGATGAGCGGCACCTCCACGGCACCGGCATACATGACCAGCACATGCTGCAAGGCGAGCAGGAGCAGCCGTGGCAGCGACAGCGTCTCGTCAACCGGATGCACGACGGGGGGGTGATGCCATGTCCAAGCCCTTCTGCCGCGCCACAGACCGGGCGTCGCTTCAAGCACAAGGAGGGCCATGGTTATGTCGCGGAAATCCTTCCGACAGGTACGCGCTATCGCTTCTGGGTCATCCGTCCGACCACGAAGCCGAAGATGAAGGTGCCGATGAGGATCGCCGCCACCTCCCCCATCAGCGCATGCACCAGCGGCAGGCCTACCAGCAGGCCCAGCGTGAAGCCCCCGATGAAGATCCAGCGCCGCGTGGCGGGCCCGAGGGCGGCCCACCGGCTGATCGGCTTCTTCGCCTTTGCCCGCGGCGCCCGCGGCGTCCCTGCCGTCCGCGGTTTCGCGGGGGCACGCGTCTTCGTGCTGCCGCTCATGCCGCCGGGCCCGACAGGGTGGCATCCTCCGCCCGGTCATCAAGCCGGCCGGGCAGCACCACGTGGCCACGGCGCCCGACGGTCTTCAGCCGGTCGGCGACCGCCAGGAAATCGAGGATCGCCGTGGCGCGCTCAGCCCGCATCGCGGCCGATCGTCTCCATCAGCTCCCGCCATTCGCGCTTCGACAGGCCGGAGCCTTCCTGCGCGACCGCCTCGCCGGCCAACATGCGTTTCACGATGCCCATCATCTGCGCCGACAGCGTCACGGCGCCGAGCCGATAGTCACGGAAGGCGTCGAAGGCCATCGGCACCCAGGCCTTCACGGTGTCCAGCATCGCCTCGGCATAGACGCGGATCTCGTACTGGGCATGGGCATCGGCGCGCAGGGAGAGGAAGTGCAGCAGATTGTGCAGGTCGGTCTTCCAGTACCACTGCGTATAGGCATTCAGCGTCAGGTTCATCCGCGCCAATTCGCGCGCCAGCCCCTGCCGGCCGGGGTCGCGCGCCGCGCCGTCATCATCCTCGTTCAGCATCTCGAGGTAATGGTCGTAGTTGCGCGTCGCATCCTCGCGCAGCAGGTCGAGCACGCGGGCGGCCTCGGCACCTTCCAGCACATCGCCGCGACCCTGGCGGTTCACCGCCGACTGTGCCGCCAACTGGTCCGGCGCGGGGATGTAGAACTCCCGATCGAGGATGGAATAGCGCGCGGAATACTCGTTCACATTGGCCGTGCGATGCCGGATCCACTGCCGCGCGATGAAGATCGGCAGCTTCACGTGGTACTTGATCTCGCACATCTCGAAGGGCGTCGAATGGCGATGCCGCATCAGGTAGCGGATGAGGCCACGATCCTCATTCGCCGCCCGCGTGCCGCGACCATAGGAGACGCGCGCCGCCTGCACGATGGCCGCGTCGTCGCCCATATAGTCGATGACACGGACGAAGCCGTGGTCGAGCACCGGAATCGCCTGAAACAGCATCTGTTCCAGCGCCGCCACGCTCGGCCGGCGGGTGCGGCCCTCCGCCGCCCGCGCGGCCTCGATTTCGTGCTGCTGTTCGTCGGTCAGCGTCATGCCGGTCCCCTCGGGGGCGGCAACGTGCCGCGCCAACTCGCGTAATAGGCGGCCTGGAACCACCGCGCCAAGGGCCAGAGACAGCGGCACCCGATAAGGCGCCGGCCATGGGCATGGGGGGGGACGCGGGGTCGCGAGGCTGGGAGCGCTGGGCATGGGCAGCCCGACCGGGGGCTGGGCCGGCGCCGGAACCGGGTGCAGCATGGGCTCAACCACGTACCGGAGCCTCCATGTCCCCCCTCGACGCCATTCGCCGCGACCATGCCGAACTCACTGCCATCCGGCAGGATTTCCACACCCATCCCGAACTCGGCATGGCGGAACACCGCACCGCCGAGATCGTCGCCCGCAAGCTCGAATCCTGGGGCATCGAGGTGCATCGCGGCGTCGGCGTCACCGGCGTGGTCGGCGTGCTGCGCAACGGCACCGGCAACCGCGCCATCGGCCTGCGCGCCGACATGGACGCCCTGCCGATCGAGGAACTCAACGACGTCCCTTACCGCAGCGCGACCAAGGGCGTGATGCATGCCTGCGGCCATGACGGCCACACCACCATGCTGCTGGGTGCCGCCAAATACCTGGCCGAGACGCGCAACTTCGACGGCATCGTCCACTTCATCTTCCAGCCCGGCGAGGAAGGCTGCGGCGGCGCGCTGGCGATGCTCGCGGACCGGCTGTTCGAACGCTTCCCCTGCGATGCCATCTACGGCATGCACAATCGGCCCGGCATGGCGGTCGGCCAGTACGGCATCCGTTCTGGCGCGACCGCGGCCGGTGGCGCCTTCTTCGACATCGTGGTGCGCGGCAAGGGCTCGCACGGCGCGCGGCCGGAGGTCAGCATCGACCCTGTGCTCGCCGCCTGCCACGTCACCACCGCGCTGCAATCGATCGTCAGCCGGACGCTGTCCCCACGCGACCCGGCCGTGGTCAGCGTGACCAAGGTGATCGGTGGCGAGGCCTACAACGTCATCCCGGAGACCGCGACGATCTCGGGCACGGCCCGCTTCTTCACCCGCGAGGTGGGTGAGCAGATCGAGGACGCAATGCGCCGCCTGGCCGAGGGCGTGGCGGCCGGCTTCGGCGCGACGGCGACGCTCGACTGGCGGCTGATCTTCGCCCCGACCATCAACGACGCCACCCAGACCGAGGCTTATGCCGAGGCCGCGGCCGAACTGGTCGGCGCCGAGAAGGTGGCGCGCGACAATCCGCCGGGCATGGGGTCGGAGGATTTCTCCTTCATGATGGAGAAGGTCCCGGGTGCGTACATCCATGTCGGCAACGGTCCGGGGGCGATGCCGCACAACCCGCATTACCAGTTCAACGACGAGACGATCCCCTATGGCGCGGCTCTCTATGCCCGCGTTGTCGAGCGTGGATTGAGCCGCGACGGGCAGGGAGCGTAATACCCCTCGAAATCCGCGGCGCTCTCGCCTATATGAACCGTGTCACCTTGGTGACTATGGCGATAAACGGCGTATGGAATAAGCGTTGCGGACCCGGGGGCGGTACCCGGCGCCTCCACCACTCAACCCGCCTTATCAGCGGCAGATGGGGGCGAAATAGGCTCGACGCGCGCGGTAAAGATCCGTCTTTTGCCCGGCATGGTACCGCCGTCATCGGACCAAATCACAAGTGCCAATGATAACGGTCGCGAGACCGTGGCGCTCGCTGCCTAGAGATAGGTAAGCGCGGTTCGGGGGGCACCGGGCAACAGAAGCCCCCCACTTCTCTTGGTATTTTTCGCCGAAGTGCCATAGATGCCCGCATGAGCGATGATGCCCCACCCCCTGAGAGCCTGCTGCCCTACGATGTCTGGGCGGAGGAAGCGCTGCGCGAAGTCGCGATCCGCGCAATCGAAAGCGCGGCGGCCCATGGCTTGCCCGGGGATCACCATTTCTACCTGACTTTCCGGACCGATCATCCGGGCACCTCGGTGCCGGGGCACCTCAAGGCGCGCTATCCGCAGGAGATCACCATCGTCCTGCAACACCAGTACGATGACCTGATCGTTGACCGCCAGGCGCAGCGCTTCGAGGTGACATTGTTCTTTGGTGGCGTGCCGTCGCGGCTGGTGGTGCCCTTCGGCGCGCTGACCATGTTCCATGACCCGCATGTGCGCTTCGGCCTGCGCTTCCCGGTGCTCGGTATGGACGCCGCGATGATGGATGACGTACCGGAGCCGGAAGCGCCGCCGGCCGATGCCCCGGCCGCCGAACCGCCGTCCGGCCCGGCCCAGGTGGTCAGCTTGGATGCCTTCCGCCGCAAGCCAGCCAAGGATGGCTGACCCGCCGAATGGATCGAAGTGCTTGATATCGCACACTTTAAGATTTTAGGATTTTAAGCTTTTATTCCTCGCAGCCTGCTACCGCGCTGAGCGCAATCCGCCTGTTGATGCTGCGAACATAACACGAACAATTCTCCGAAATCCAGCGCCGCCCCATGGCAAAGGCGGCAAAAGGTGTCCAGAGGCCTCGGGTCTTTGGCAAGGTGGTCTGGAGGGACAGAGCCCCTCCAGCCTTATCGCCGCATCCGCGCCCGGTTGGCGCCCTGCCCCGCCCTGCGCTAGACCGCGCCTTGCGCGCCCGTTGCGCGCCCGGAGACCGCGCATGACCCCGCCCCTCGACGACGCCGCCCCCGCCCGCCCCGAAGGCTACCGCTTCAGCACCATGTTCCCGCTGGGCGAGGACACCACGCCGTATCGCAAGCTCGATATCGGCGGCGTCTCGGTCATCGAGGTCGAAGGCAAGCCGGTGCTCAAGGTGAAGCCGGAGACGCTGACGGAACTCGCCTTCCGTGCCTGCCACGAGGTCTCCCACCTGCTGCGCCCGGCGCATCTCCAGCAGCTCGCCAACATCCTGAAGGATCCCGAGGCGAGCGCGAATGACCGCTTCGTCGCGCTCGACCTGCTGAAGAATGCCAATATCGCCGCCGGCGGCGTGCTGCCGATGTGCCAGGACACCGGCACCGCCATCGTCTTCGGCAAAAAGGGCCAGCGCGTCTGGGTCGAGGGGGACGAGGAGGAGGCGCTGTCCTTCGGCGTCGCGCGTACCTACACCGAGACCAACCTGCGCTATTCGATGATGGCGCCGATCTCCACCTTCGTGGAGAGCAACACCGGCAACAACATGCCGGTCGAATTCTCCATCATGGCGCAGCCCGGCGACCACCACGCCGATGAGATGCACCTGATGTTCATCCTCAAGGGCGGCGGGTCGGCCAACAAGACCTTCCTGTACCAGCAGACCCGCGCGGTGCTGAACAAGCCGAAGCTGCTCGCCTTCATCGAGGAGAAGGTGAAGACGCTCGGCACCTCGGCCTGCCCGCCCTATCACCTGTCCATCGTGATCGGCGGCACGAGCGCCGAAATGAACCTCAAGACGGTGAAGCTCGGCTCGACGAAGTGGCTCGACGCACTGCCGACCAAGGGCGACACCTCCGGCCACGCCATCCGCGACACCGAGCTCGAAGCCGAGATCCACAAGCTGACGCAGAACCTCGGCATCGGCGCGCAGTTCGGCGGCAAGTATTTCTGCCACGACGTGCGCGTGATCCGCATGGCGCGGCATGGTGCGTCGCTGCCGATCGGCATCGGCGTGTCGTGTTCGGCCGACCGCCAGATCAAGGCGAAGATCACCCCCGAGGGCGTGTTCCTGGAGGAACTGGAGCACGAGCCGGCGCATTACCTGCCCGAGCACACCGAGGACATTCTCGGCGGCGAGGTGGTCAAGATCGACCTCAACCGCCCGATGGACGAGATCCGCGCGACGCTGTCGCAGTACCCGGTGAAGACGCGCGTCTCGCTGACCGGCACCATCGTCGTCGCCCGCGACATCGCGCACGCCAAGCTGCAGGAACGCATCGAGGCCGGCCAGGGCCTGCCGCAATACATCAAGGACCACCCGGTCTATTACGCCGGCCCGGCTAAGACGCCGGAAGGCTACGCCACCGGCTCCTTCGGCCCGACCACGGCGGGGCGGATGGACAGCTACGTCGAATCCTTCCAGGCCAATGGCGGCTCGCTGGTCATGCTCGCCAAGGGCAACCGTTCGAAGCAGGTGCTCAACGCCTGCAAGAAGTACGGCGGCTTCTATCTCGGTTCGGTCGGCGGCCCGGCGGCCCGGCTGGCGCAGGACTGCATCCGCAAGGTCGAGGTGCTGGAATACCCCGAACTCGGCATGGAAGCGGTGTGGAAGATCGAGGTCGAGGACTTCCCCGCCTTCATCGTCGTCGACGACAAGGGCAATGATTTCTACGAAGGGCTGGAGTAGCGCGCGCCGCGCCGGGCCGCGCAGGCGGGGCCGGCGCGATGGCTTGACCACCCGGGCCGGCTGGCGATATCCAGCGCCCGTCGCCTCCCGGCGACCGTAAGCGTCTCACGCCAGGCAACGCACCAACCTGCCCCCATCCAGGCGGCTCCATGCCGCCGGCTGGTTCGGGCGTTTGTCCTGTGAGGTTCCATCGTGACCACGATTCCCCGCATCCCGGCCCGCTTTGCCGGGATCGTCATGCCCCTGCTGCTGTCCGTCATCATGACTTGCATCATCTCGGGCGTGTCGACCTTCCTCGCCTTGGGCTTCTCGCGTGAGGCGCTCGATGCCTGGCCGCTCGCCTGGGCCATGTCCTGGGTCTTCGCCTTCCCCACCCTGCTGGTGGTGCTGCCGATCGTCCGGCACCTCGTCTCGGTCCTCGTCGCGCCGCCCATGCGATGACAGTATGGGCGGGCCGAGAAAGGAACGACCCATGCTCCAGCTCCGTCCCAACTGCGAATGCTGCGGCCGGGACCTGCCGCCCGACAGCCGCGAGGCGCTGATCTGTTCCTTCGAATGCACATGGTGCGTGGATTGCGCGCGCACCCGGCTGCCCGGCGGGCTCTGCCCGAATTGCGGCGGCAACCTGGTGCCGCGCCCGATCCGCCCGGCGGCGAAGCTTTCGACATTCCCCGCCTCGACCGAACGCATCCATCGCCCCGAACGCTGCGGCGGCGCCGTCACCGCCTGAAGCCGGGGCACTCATGCCCGCCACCCGACACCATCAAGGATCCACCCCATGACCGAACGCCGACTCATTTCCTCCGGCTCGAAGTTCGAGGAGGAGATCGGCTATTCCCGCGCCGTCGTGGTCGGCGACGACATCTGGGTCTCCGGCACCACCGGCTATGACTACGCGACCATGACCATTGCCCCGGATGTCGCGGCGCAATGCGACCAGACCTTCCGCAATATCGCCGCGGCGCTGGCCCAGGCCGACGCGACGCTCGACGACGTGGTGCGTGTCACCTTCATCGTGCCCAACCGCGCCGATTGGGAACCCTGCTGGCCGGTGGTGAAGAAGTATTTCGGCAAGGCCCGCCCGGCCTCAACGCTGATCCATGCCGGCCTGCAGACCGATGCGATGAAGATCGAGATCGAGGTCACCGCCCGCCGCCGCGGCTGAGGCAACCCTTACTGCCACGGACCGTTACCCTTCGCAGCAATCCCGCCTCCGTGCCGCCGCAGGCGGCGCGGATGCTTGTCGGGACGGGCCAATACCGACCGCCCGCGAAGGAGAGTACGCCATGACGACGCGCCGAGGTCTGTTCGCCGCCCTGCCCGCCCTTGCCGCCGTCGCGGCCGGCCTCGCCCTGCCCACGACCGCCGAGGCGCAGAGCATCACCCTGCAGTTCGGTCCGCCACCACCGCCGCCCTATGCCCGCCCGGCGCCGCCGCCACGGCGCGGCCGGGTCTGGGTGGAGGGGCATTACCGCTGGAATGGTCGCCGCTATGTCTGGGAGGAAGGCCATTGGGTCCGTGGCCGGCGCGGCCGCGAATACGCCCAGCCGCGCTGGGACCAGGATGGCGACCGTTGGCGCTACCACCCCGGCCGCTGGAACTGAGCGCGGGTGACAGGGCGGCCCCCGGCCTGTACAGGGCTGGCGCCGCCACTGTTCCGGGACACGACATGCGCTTCGCCGTCGATCGCCTTGACCACCTGGTCGTCACCTGCCGGGACGTCACCATCTCCGCCTCCTGGTACCAGCGCGTGCTGGGCATGGATGTCGAGGAGTTCGGCGAACAGAACCGCACGGCGCTGAAGTTCGGCGGGCAGAAGATCAATCTCCGCCCGATCGAGGCGACCCAGCAGGAATGGTGGACCGGGGCGGCCGGCGGCGTGCCGGGCACCGCCGACCTCTGCTTCATCGTGACCGTCGATGCCGACCAGATCATCGCACATTTGCAGCAATGCGGCGTGGCCGTCGCCCTGGGTCCGGTCGCCAAGGCCGGCGCGCTGGGGCCGATCACCTCGGTCTATTGCCGCGACCCGGATGGCAACCTGATCGAGATCTCGACCTACGGGGCGCGGGACTGAAACGCCTCGCGCCGTCGGCCAGCCGCCGCCTGGCCATGATGCCGCTCGACTCGGCCAGGGCGGCGATATCCGCCGGCCTGGCGCCTCTCGCCGCCCTCGATGCCGCTGGCGCGCAACTTTTCGCCATGGACCTTTTCGATCCCCTCGATCTCCTCAATCCTATGGGTCACCGCTGAGCCCCTCCCGCTCGATCCGATGCCGATGAGGTAACGCAGCGCGGTGTCGCCCCTCCACGGGTATTCAACCGGGACAGCCGCCATGACCGCCACCCGCACGGAAACAGACTCCCTCGGCACCATCGAGATCCCCGCCGATCGCTACTGGGGCCCGCAGACCGAGCGCGCCCGCGACTTGTTCCGCATCGGCGATGCCCGGCTCGACCCTGGCGTGGTCCGCGCCACCGGCCTGCAGAAATGGGCCTCGGCCGAGGCCAATCGCCGCCTCGGCGAATTGCCCGAGAACATCGCCGAACCGATCAAGGCGGCCGCGGCCGAGGTCGAATCCGGTGCGCGCGATGCCGACTTCCCGCTGCCCGTCTGGCAGACCGGCTCCGGCACCCAGACCAACATGAACGCCAACGAGGTCATCTCGAACCGCGCCAATGAAATGCTGGGCCAGAAGCTCGGGACACGGAAGCCGATCCATCCGAACGACCATGTCAATCGGGGCCAGTCGTCCAACGACAGCTTCCCCACGGTGATGCACCTCGCCGCCATCCAGGCGGTGCGCCACCGGCTACTGCCCGGCCTGGCCGCGCTGCATACCGCGCTGACGGCCAAGGCAGACGAATACGCCGGGATCGTGAAGCTCGGCCGGACCCACATGATGGACGCGGTGCCGGTTACCCTGGGCGGCGAATTCGCCACCTGGGCCCGCCAGGTGCAGAACGGCATCGCCCGCGTGACCGACGCCATCCCGCGCCTGCTGTTGCTGCCGCAGGGCGGCACCGCGGCCGGCACGGGCCTGAACACCCATGCCGCCTTCGCCGAGACCTTCTGCGCCATCGTCGCTGAACGCACCGGCGAGGCCTTCGCCCCCAACCCCGACAAGTCGGAAGGCATGGCCGCGCATGACGCCTTCGTCGAATTGCATGGCGCGCTGAACACCGTCGCCGTCTCGCTGACCAAGATCGCCAATGATGTCCGGTTGCTCGGTTCCGGCCCACGGGCCGGGATCGGCGAGCTGGTGATCCCGGCCGATGGGCTGTCCTCCTCCATCATGCCCGGCAAGACCAACCCGACGCAGTCCGAGGCGCTGACCATGGTCGCCGCCCGCGTCATGGGCAACCAGACCACCGTCACCTTCGCCGCTGCGCAGGGGCATCTGGAACTGAACGTGTTCAAGCCGGTGATCATCCAGTCGGTGCTGGAGAGCACGACGCTGCTGGGCGACGCGGCCGCCTCCTTCGCCAAACATATGGTGGCCAAGCTGGAACCCAACCGGGCGCGGATCGCCGACCAGATGGCGAAGTCGCTAATGCTGGTGACCGCGCTGAACCCCCGCATCGGCTATGACCGTGCGGTGCAGATCGCCAAGCTCGCCCTGGCCGAGGACCTCACCCTGAAGGACGCGGCCGAACGGCTCGGCCATGTGACGCCGGCGGATTTCGACCGCTGGGTGCGCCCGGAGGACATGCTGCGCCCGGGCGGCACGCTGGAGGGCGGCGGGTGAAGCCGCATCTGGCCAAGCGATCCTTCAGCCTGGCCGGGCACCGCACCTCGATCGCCCTGGAACCCGATTTCTGGGCGGTGCTGGAACAGGTCGCGCGGGACCGCGCGGTCAGCCTCGCGGGGCTGGTGGTGGAACTGGACGCGGCACGGGCGGAAGACGGCGCGCCCCTGGCCAGTACACTGAGGGTCTTTGCGCTGCGGCAGGGGCGGGCCGTCGATGGCATCGGGTGAGCCGAAGAATTGGCGGCCTTGCCCGCCCATAGCGGACAGCGCCCTTTGGAACGCCACCTGTCGGTGCCGCGCGCCCCT
This sequence comes from Neoroseomonas lacus, assembly GCF_014644535.1. GTDB lineage: Bacteria > Pseudomonadota > Alphaproteobacteria > Acetobacterales > Acetobacteraceae > Neoroseomonas > Neoroseomonas lacus. The sequence goes on along the minus strand of NZ_BMKW01000011.1, from coordinate 185,718 downwards.
GGCGGAATCGGCGGCGAGACCCGCCTGCGCCCCGCGAGCCCGAGATGATCCGAGGCGGGCGGGGCGTCCGACACCAATTGACGGTTTCCAAAGGCCTCGGGCCTTTGGCCGGGTGGTCCGGAGGGACGGCGCCCTTCCGGACTTCCCTGCCGCCATGGTTACACCACCGGTGCAAACAGCAAGATTCGCGGTCGCGGGCTTGATCCGGCGGGGCTTTTCGGGATTGATGCGGCGCGATGCGGGCGGGCGGCGCAGGCCGATCGCGCGCAACCTTCAGGTCCAGGGATTCCGATGGCCAGCACCAGCCTCGCACACGCCGATCCGGCGACCGGCGACGTCGCGCCGCACTACAAGCACCCCTACCATCTGGTGGATCCGTCTCCCTGGCCGTTGATCGGGGCGTTCAGCGGTGGGGCGATGCTGTTCGGCATCGTGCTCTGGGCCCATGACAACATCCATTGGATGTTCGGGCTCGGCCTGATGGGCGTGCTCGCCACCATGTTCTTCTGGTGGCGCGACGTGGTGCTGGAGTCGCGCACCCCCGGCCTGCACACGCCGATCGTGCAGATTGGCCTGCGCTACGGCATGACGCTGTTCATCGCCTCGGAGGTGATGTTCTTCGTGGCCTTCTTCTGGGCCTATTTCCACTTCGCGCTCTTCCCGCAGCATGTGTCGGGTGCCGCGGCGCCGCCGGTCTGGCCGCCGCGTGGCATCCTGACCTTCGACCCGTGGGGCCTACCCTTCCTCAACACCATGATCCTGCTGCTGTCGGGCTGCACGGTGACCTGGGCGCATGCGGCGCTGCTCAACAACGACCGCAAGGGGCTGCTGCGCGGGCTAACGCTGACGGTGCTGCTCGGCATCTCGTTCACCTCGCTGCAGGCCTGGGAATATGCCGAGGCGCCCTTCCCCTTCGTGGATGGCGGCATCTACCCCTCGGTGTTCTTCCTCGCGACCGGCTTCCATGGCTTCCATGTGATGGTCGGCACCACTTTCCTGCTGGTCTGCCTGATCCGCGCCTATAAGGGTCACTTCACCCCGGAGCGGCATTTCGGCTTCGAGGCGGCCGCCTGGTACTGGCACTTCGTCGACGTGGTGTGGCTGTTCCTCTTCATCTGCATCTACCTGCTGGGTGCCGGCGAGATCGCGCAGCACTGACGCCGAGCCGGGCGCCAGGCATGGCATCCCGGCGCCTGCTGTCGCGCCGACCCCGGCCGGGCCCCACGCCCGGCCGGTTGCCGTTCCGGGGCCTGGAAAGGGAGCCTGCCGGTGAGTGAAGGGTCATCCCTGGTAACCGCAGCGCTGCTCGGGCGCTGCCCGCGCTGCGGAAAGGGCAAGCTGTTCAAGGGGCTGCTGGATATCCGACCGCGCTGCGAGGTCTGTGACCTCGACCTCAGCGCCCATGACGCCGGCGACGGTCCGGCGGTGGCGGGCATTTTCGTCATCGGCGCCATCGCGGTCGGCCTCGCCTTGTGGGTCGATGCGCATTACCGGCCGCCGCTCTGGGTGCATGCGGTGGTCTGGCCGATGGTGATCCTGCCGCTGTCGGTCGGCACCATGCGGCTGGCCAAGGCGGCGCTGGTCGCGCTGCAGTGGCGGCACCGGCAGAATACGGGCTGACGGGCGAATTGCGCCGGACCGCGAGACCCTCCGGCCCTTACGACCGATGGTGCGAGACCCTATAGGCCCTCCGATCATGCCCAAGCGCCATCACCCCCACGCCGCCCCCGCCCCGGTCAAGCCAAGGCGGCGGCTGCTGCTGCCCATCCTGGCGACGCTGCCGGCCATGCTGGCGCTCCTTGGCCTGGGCACCTGGCAGGTCGAGCGATTGCTGTGGAAGACCGAATTGCTGGATCGCCTCGCCGCCGCCGAGGCCGCCCCGGCCCAGCCGGCGAGCGTCTCGCCTGCCCCCTTCAGCAAGGTCATGGTGACAGGCCGCTTCGACTATTCGAAAGAGGCGATGCTCGAGATCGAGCTGCGCGGCACCACCCTGGGCGGGCGGGTGATCACGCCCTTGATGCGCGATGACGGCCCACCGGTCCTGGTCGATCGCGGCTGGGCGCCCTTCGAACGCGATCGCCCCGTCACCCACCCCGAAGGCGAGGTCACAGTCACTGGCTGGGTGCGCCCCGCCGAGACGGCCGGCTGGTCCTCGGCGACCGACGATGTGCCGGGGCGGCGTTTCTATACCTTCAACCCAGCGGCGATCGGCGCCGCGCTCGGGCTGCCGGCGGTGGCCCCCTGGGGCCTGGTGGCGATGGACCCGGCCGTGGCCGACACCCTGCCGCAACCCTCCCAGGCGCTGCCACGGCCGAACAACAATCATCTCGGTTACGCCATCACCTGGTATGGCCTGGCCGCCGCGCTGGTTGGCGTGTTCCTCGTCTGGGCGCGCCGCCGCCTGAAGGAGAATCCCTGATGCCCAATGCCGCCCTCGCCCGCCTGAAGGCCCGCTTCACGCGCATCGCCGCGCTGGGCGAGGCCGCGGGCATGCTGCATTGGGATGCCAGCGTCATGATGCCGCCGGGCGGTGGCGCCTCGCGTGGGGAACAACTCGCGGCCCTGGCCGGGCTGTCGCATGAATTGCTGACCGCGCCGGTGGTCGAGGAAGACCTCGAGATCGCGTTGGCCGACGGCGAATGGGAGGACGCCAACCTCGCTTTGATGACCCGCGCCCATGCCCGCGCCACGGCCCTGCCGACCGAGCTGGTCGAGGCCACCGCCCGGGCCAATTCGGCCTGCGAGAAGATTTGGCGCGAGGCCAAGGCGCGCGCCGACTTCGCCATGGTTCGCCCAGCATTGACCGAGGTGGTGCGGCTGCAGCGCGAGACGGCGCAGGCGCTGGCCGCTGAGCTGGGCATGGACCCCTATGACGCGCTGATGGATGGCTACCAGCGCGGCGTGACGGCGGCCGATGTCGAGCCGGTCTTCGCCGCCTATGAGACCTTCCTGGCCGAGGCGCTGCCGCGCGCCGAGGCGATCCAGGCCGCCCGCCCCGCCCCCGTGCCGCTGCCCGGTCCCTTCCCGGTCGAGGTCCAGCGGCGGCTGTGCCAGGCGCTATCGGCCCGGATCGGGCTCGACTACGAGCATGCGCGGCTCGACGAATCGCTGCATCCCTTCTGCGGCGGCACGCCCCAGGATGTGCGGCTGACCACCTTCTACGACGCCCAGGACGTCGCCAAGGCGCTGCTCGGCGTGCTGCACGAGACCGGCCACGCGCTGTATGAGCGCGGGCTGCCCGAGGCCTGGGCGCGCCAGCCGGTTGGCGAGGCAGCGGGGATGGCGGCGCATGAGTCGCAGTCGCTGATCATCGAGATGCAGGCCTGCCGGTCGGATGCCTTCCTGGGCTTCCTCGGCGGCGAATTGCGCCGTGCGTTCGGCGGGCCGGCGGAACCCTATACGGCCGGCAACCTCGCCGGGCTGTGGCGGCATGTCGGGCGCGGCTTCATCCGCGTCGATGCGGATGAAATCACTTATCCCGCCCATGTCATCCTGCGCTTCCGGCTCGAACGCGCGCTGATCGGCGGCGACCTGCAGGTCGCGGACCTGCCGGGGGCGTGGAATGAGGGCATGCGGAAGATGCTCGGCATCACGCCGCCGGACGATGCCAAGGGCTGCCTGCAGGACATCCACTGGCATGACGGCGCCTTCGGGTATTTCCCGTCCTACACCCTCGGGGCGATGGCGGCGGCGCAGCTGATGAAGGCGGCGCGGGCGGCGGTGCCGGGGCTCGATGACGGGCTGGCCTGCGGCGACATGGCGCCGCTGCTGGGCTGGCTGCGGGCCAATGTGCATGGCAAGGGCTCGCTGCTTGGCTTCCAGGACCTGCTGCGGTCAGCCACGGGCAAGCCGCTCGACCCGGCGGATTTCATCGAGCACTTGACCGGCCGCTACCTGCGCGACTGATGACCGGTGCCAGCATCACCCTGGTCGCGGGTTATCCGCGGTCGGGCACCACCTTCACCGCGGGGTCCTGCGCCTCGGCCGAGGCCTGGTGGCACCAAGGCGAGGGCATGCTGGAACTGCGCGACAAGAAGCGGCCGCGCACCGGCTTCCAGCTCGATGCCGCGTTGGACCGCGCGGCCTTCGAGCGCTCCGTCGCCAGCCTGCACCGCTTCTCCATCCGCACCCACAGCCCGCCCGAGACGGTGCGGCGGGACTTCCCCGAGGTCTGGGCGCGCGTCGGGCGCATCATCTATGTGCAGCGCCACCCGCTGGAGGTGGCGGTCTCGGTCTGCCGCTACGTCATCGCGACGCAGGGCTTCGTCCCCGGGCTCGGCACGCCGGAGACCTCCTTCGAGGCGGCGGCCGCGCGCGGGGATGTCGCCGCCTTTTTCCGGCTGTTCTGCGAACATCGCGGCGCGCCGGAATTCGTGCCCCTGTGGGGATCGTGGTCCGACCATCTGGCCGGCTGGCGGGCGGCGATGGACCAGGCCGGGCTGCCCTGCGCGGTGCTCTCCTATGACCGGCTGGTGCGCGAGCCGGTGGCGCGGCTGCTGGCCGCGGCCGGGGTGCTCGGCCTGCCGTGGCAGGAGGCACATGTCCGCCGCGCGGTGACCCAGATGGCGCCGGAGAAGGTGCGCCAGGGCATCGGCGACTTCTTCGTCGGCAAGGACCCCGAGGCGCTGCGCTACCCCGGCCTGCTCGGGGAGGCCGATATCCGCCTGGGCTTCGAGACCTTCGGGGAGGCGATGCTGCGCTTCGGGGTCTAGATCGTGATGGCCGCAGGTGCGAATGCACCGGAGGTCTGAATCGCGCGATCAAACAATAGGTTAGGGCGTGGTGGGTGAACGAATGTGAACCAATCACGCTCGAGGCTGAACCGCGTCCATCACCATCGCCCCGGGGCCGCCCGGCCCGGCCCCGCCGCGCAAGGCCCCTCGCCGCCATCGCATCGACCCGGTAAAGACCCTGCCATGCGCTATATCTCCACCCGCGGGCAGGCTGCCCCGCGCGACTTCGAAGCCGTCCTCCTGGCGGGGCTCGCCGAGGATGGCGGGCTGTTCGTCCCGGCCGAGTGGCCCGTGCTCACGCCGGCCGAATGGCGGGCGATGCGCGGCCTGTCCTATCCGGCGCTCGCCGCGCGCATCCTCACCCTGTTCGGCGCCGGCGATATGCCGATCGGGCGGATCTGCGAGGAAGCCTATGCCGGCTTCGGCCACCCCGCCGTGGTGCCGCTGGTGCAACTCGACCGGCGCAGCTTTGCGCTGGAGCTGTTCCACGGCCCGACCCTCGCCTTCAAGGACATGGCGATGCAGGTGCTGGGGCGCATGTTCGACCATGTGCTCGACAAGCGGGGGGAGCGGGTGACGATCGTCGGCGCCACTTCGGGTGACACCGGCTCGGCCGCCATCGAAGCCTGCCGAGACCGCGCTGCGGTGGACATCGTCATCCTGCACCCGGAGGGCCGCACCTCCGACGTTCAGCGCCGCCAGATGACCACCGTGCTCGCGCCCAATGTGAAGAACATCGCCGTGCACGGCGATTTCGACGCCTGCCAGGACCTGGTGAAGGCGATGTTCAACGACGCGCCCTTCCGGTCCGAGATGCACCTCTCCGCGGTGAACTCGATCAACTGGGCGCGCATCGCGGCGCAGATCCCGTACTACGTCTCCGCCGCGCTGGCCTTCGGCGCACCGGACCGGGAGGTGGCGTTCAGCGTGCCGACCGGGAATTTCGGCAATGTGCTGGCGGCCTGGGCAGCGCGCCGGATGGGGCTGCCAATCAGCCACCTCATCATCGGGTCCAACCGCAACGACATCCTGGCGCGGTTCCTCGCCGCCAACGACATGTCGGCGCAGCCGGTCGAGCCTTCGCTGTCGCCCTCGATGGACATCCAGGTCTCATCGAACTTCGAGCGGCTGCTGTTCGAGCTGCTTGGTCGCGACGGGGCGGCCACCGCCGGGACCATGACGCGCTTCCGCGCCGAGGGCCGCATGCCGGTCCCCGACTCCGCCTGGCGCGAGGCGACCAGGCTGTTCAGCGGCTTCACCCTGGACGATGCCGGCACGTTGACGGAAATCCGCCATCTGTGGACCAGCACCGGCTATCTGGCGGACCCGCATACCGCCGTCGGCACCGCCGCCGCCCGTGCCCTGGCGCCGGCCGACCCGGCCATCCCGGTCATCGTCGCCGCCACGGCGCATCCCGCGAAGTTCCCCGATGCGGTGGAACGCGCGACCGGCATCCGCCCCCCTCTGCCGGCGCGGCTTGGCGACCTATATGACAGGGAGGAACGTTTCAGCGTCCTGCCCAACGACCTCGGTGCCATCGAGGCTGCCGTTCGTGCCCATGCCCGGCGCAATGCCGCCTGACGCGAGTTCCGTCCGCCCATGGCCCATGGAAGCCGCGCCAGATAATAGCATTGTCGTGCGTTTTCACCCGACCAGGTGATGCCACCTGGTCGGGATCCGTTCTCAGGGAACCCCCGCCCCACCATGACCGATGCCGTCCGCGTCACCCGCCTGCCCAATGGCCTGACCGTCGTTTCCGAAACCATGCCGCGCGTCGAGACCGTCTCGGTCGGTGCCTATATCGGCGTCGGCACGCGACATGAATCGCCGGAGGTCAACGGCGTTTCCCATTTCCTCGAACATATGGCCTTCAAGGGCACGGCACGGCGCGACGCCGCCGCCATCTCGCGCGAGATCGAGAATGTCGGCGGCCACCTGAACGCCTACACCGCCCGCGAGCAGACCGCCTTCTACGCGAAGGTGTTGAAGGAGGACACGGGCCTCGCCGTCGACATCATCGGCGACATCCTGACCCATTCCACCTTCGCCCCCGACGAGATCGAGCGCGAGCGCGGCGTGATCCTGCAGGAGATCGGCCAAGCCAACGACACGCCGGACGACATCGTCTTCGACCATTTCCAGGAGACGGCATTTCCCTCCCAGGCGATGGGCCGCCCGGTGCTGGGCACGGAGGACACCATCAAGGCGATGAGCCGCGATGCGCTGACCGGCTACATGCGCAGCCATTACGGCCCGAATGCCATGGTCGTCGCCGCCGCCGGCGCGCTGGAGCACGACGCGCTGCTCGACCTGGTGCGCACCCATTTCGCCGACCTGCCGGCGACCAGCGCGATGACGCCGGAAGCCGCACGCTACGGCGGCGGCGAGTTCCGCGAGACGCGGGAACTGGACCAAGTGCACATCGTGCTCGGCTTCCCGTCAGTGCAGCATGGCGACCCGATGCATTACCCGACGCAGCTGCTGTCCACGCTGCTCGGTGGCGGCATGTCGTCGCGGCTGTTCCAGGAAATCCGCGAGAAGCGCGGGCTGGTCTATTCGATCTACTCCTTCGCCTCGCCCTTCCGCGATGGCGGGTTGTTCCAGATCTACGCCGGCACCGGCGAGAAGGAGGCCGGCGAGTTGATGCCGGTGACCATCGAAGCCCTGCGCGCCGTGCAGCGCGACGTGACCGAGGACGAGCTGAACCGCGCCAAGGCGCAGCTGCGTGCCTCGCTGCTGATGTCGCTGGAGAGCACCGGCAGCCGCTGCGAGCAGCTTGCCCGGCAGTTGCAGGTGTTCGGGCGGGTGATCCCGGTCGAGGAAACCAAGGCGAAGATCGCCGCGGTGACGGTAGAGCAGATCCAGCAGGCGGCGGCGGCAATGTTCCGCGCCACGCCAACACTCGCGGCGATGGGGCCGGCAGAGCATGTGCCCTCGATTGCAGCCATCATGGAGGAGTTGACAGCATGAGTGACAATGATCACGAGGCCGCAACTACTACCCCAGAACAGCAGACGCACTCGTCACGGCGGGTGAACGCGCTGGCTCAGCGCATCGGCGCGCGACACTACCTCGAGATCGGGGTGAGTACCGGGCGCACGTTCCGCACGGTGGAGATGGCCGAACGCGTTGGCGTCGATCCGCGCTTCCTGTTCGACACGGATGCGGTGGCGAACGCGGCGACCCGGCTGCACGCCATGACGAGCGACCGCTTCTTCGCCGAGGCGGCCGGCACGGCACCCTTCGATATCGTCTTCATCGACGGGCTGCATGTCTTCGAACAGGTGGTGCGCGACCTCACCAACACGTTGGCCTGGACCGGCTGGCGATCGGCCATCTTGATCGACGACACGATCCCCAACGACGTCTTTTCCGCCCTGCCCTCGCAGCGCGACGCGCTGCGCCTGCGCAAGGAAAGCGGCGGCAAAAGCAATGCCTGGCATGGCGATGTCTTCAAGATCGCCTTCCTGATCCATGATTTCTTCCCCTTCCTCGACTACCGGACCATCGTAGGCTCGGGGAACCCGCAGACCCTGGCTTGGCGTGCGGCGAGCCCAATGCGCAAGCCGGTGTTCGACAGCCTCGAACGCATCTCGCGCCTGACCTGGTTCGACCTGAAGGCGCATGACGCCGTCCTGCGGCGCGCGAGCGAGCAGGAGGCGATCGACCTCTGCGCCCAGGCCATCGAGGCGCGCCAGGGCGCGGCCTCCTGACCCATTCCTGAGAGTAATCCATGGACCGCCTTTCCAAGCTCTCCGACCTCATCGCCGCCGCGAAGCGTGCCGGGGCGGATGCCGCCGATGCGTTGATCGTCGCCTCCACCTCGCTGTCGGTGCGCCGCCGGCTCGGCGCCATCGAGCAGCTGGAACGCTCGGAGGGGTTCGATCTTGGCCTGCGCGTCTTCATCGGGCGGCGGGTGGCAATCGTCTCCTCGACCGACCCGGCGGTGACGGGTTTCGACGCGCTGGCCGAGCGCGCCGTCGCCATGGCCCGCGTGGTGCCGGAGGATCCCTTCGCCGGGCTGCCCGAGGCGGTGACGCTGGCGCCGCGCGACCTCGACCTGGTGGATGCGGCGGAGCCGACCGCCGAGATGCTGCTCGCGCGCACCGCGGCGGCCGAGGAAGCCGCGCTGGCGGTGCCCGGCGTGACCAATTCCGACGGCGCCGATGCGAGCTGGAGCCGGTACGAGATTGCCCTGGCCGGGTCGAATGGCTTTGCCGGGGCCTATGCGCGGACCTCACATGCCATCTCGACCACCGCGGTGGTGGGCACGGGGACGGGAATGGAACGGGACTATGACTGGTCCTCGACCGTGCATCTAGCGGATCTCGACGACCCGGTGGCGATCGGGCGGCGCGCGGCGGAACAGGCGGTGCGGCGGCTGAACCCGACCAGGCCGAAGACGGCGCGCATTCCGGTGGTGTTCGACCCGCGGGTGGCGGGCAGCCTGCTGGGACATCTGAGCGGGGCGATCAACGGTTCGGCGGTGGCGCGCGGGACCTCGTTCCTGAAGGACCGCATGGGCGAGCAGGTGCTGGCGAAGGGGCTGGTGGTGCGGGATGACCCGTCGCGACGGCGCGGCCTGCGCTCGCGGCCCTTCGATGGGGAGGGGATGCCCGGCGAGGGCCGCGTGATCGTCGGCGATGGCGTGTTGCAGAGCTGGCTGCTGGATTGGCGGTCGGCGCGGCAGCTCGGGCTGGTTTCGACCGGCCATGCCAGCCGGGGCACCGGCGGGCCGCCGGGGCCGGGCGCGACCAATCTGTGGCTCGAAGCGGGCAGGCTATCGCCGGCCGAGTTGATGGCCGACATCGTCGAGGGGCTCTACGTCACCGACCTGATCGGCATGGGCGTGAATGGGGTGACCGGCGACTACAGTCGCGGCGCGGCAGGCTTCATGATCCGGCATGGGCAATTGGCGGAGGCGGTCAGCGAAGTGACCATCGCCGGCAATCTGAAGGACATCTTCCTGAACATGACGCCCGCCGATGACCTGCAATTCCGGCGCGGGACGGACAGCCCGACGGTGCGGATCGAGGGCCTGACGATGGCCGGATCGTGACCGTTATCTTGCATTGCAACACAACCATAGGCTAGGGGCATGACGATGACAGGCCCCGTGCCCGACGCCGACCGCCCCCTGCCGGAGATCCCCGTGGCCGAGCTTGCCGAGGGGATCCGCGCCCTGCGGCGCGCCTCGGTGCTGGTGGTCGGCGATGCGATGCTCGACCGCTACGTGTACGGCTCGGTCCGGCGCATCAGCCCGGAGGCGCCGGTGCCGGTGCTCGCGGTCGAGCGCGAAGTGGCGATGCCCGGCGGTGCCGGCAATGTGGTGCGCAACCTGACGGCGCTGGGCGCGGCGGTGGCCTTCGTCTCGGTGGTCGGTGACGACCAGGCGGGCAGCGACCTGACCGGGCTGATCGGCGGCCAGCCGAATGTCGAGCCCTGGCTGCTGGTGCAGGGCGGCCGCGCGACTACGACCAAGACGCGCTTCATCGCCAATGGCCAGCACATGCTCCGCGCGGACCATGAGGTGCTGCAGGCGATCCATCCGCGCCTGGCTGAGCGGATGATCAAGATCGCCGGCGATGCGGTGGCGGCGACCGCAGTGGTGGTGCTGTCGGATTACGGCAAGGGCGTGCTCGATGGCGCCACGGCGCATCTGTTGATCGAGGCCGCGCATGCCGCCGGGCGGCGGGTGGTGGTGGACCCCAAGGGGCGCGATTACGCGCGCTATGCCGGGGCGGATCTGATCACGCCGAACCGCGCCGAGCTCTCGGTCGCGACTAGCATGCCGGTCGATACCGAGGCGGATATCCTCGCGGCGATGCGCGCGCTTAAGGCGGCGCATGGCTTCGGCGCCGTGCTGGTGACCCGCAGCGAGGACGGCATGACGCTGCTCGAAGGCGATGTGGTGCATCATTTCCCCGCCGAGGCGGAGGAAGTGCACGACGTCTCCGGCGCCGGCGACACGGTGGTCTCCACGCTGTCCGCGGCGATGGCGGCGGGGCTGCCGCTGCCGGTCGCGGCCAGGCTGGCGAACATCGCGGCCGGCATCGTGGTCGGCAAGGTCGGCACCGCCGTGGTGCGCGAGGAAGAGCTGGCCGAGGCGCTGACGCCCGAGCGCGGCGCGCTGCGCAAGGTGATGTCGCGCGCCGCCGCCGCCGAGCAGGTGGAACGCTGGCGCCGCCGTGGCTGGCGCATCGGCTTCACCAATGGATGCTTCGACCTGCTGCATCCGGGCCATGTGCATCTGCTGGAACAGGCGCGGTCCTGGTGCGACCGGCTGGTGGTCGGGCTGAATTCGGATGCCTCGGTGAAGCGGCTGAAGGGGCCGTCGCGGCCGATCCAGTCGGAGGCGGCGCGGGCGGCGGTGCTGGCTTCGCTGGCGACGGCCGATTGCGTGACGGTGTTCGACGAGGACACGCCCGTCGAGCTCATCAAGCTGTTGAAGCCGGACGTGCTGGTGAAGGGCGCGGACTACACGGTGGCGCAGGTGGTCGGCGGCGATATCGTGCAGGACTATGGCGGCGAGGTACGGCTGGCGCAGTTGCTGCCGGGCAATTCGACGACAGCGACGGTCGCGCGGATGAAGGGCTGAAGGGCGGGACTACCAGGAGAGGGGCGTCGCCCCTCTCCGGACATCTCCCCACTAAAGGCCAAAGGGCCTCTGGACACCAGTTTTTGGCGTGCGGAATCACAGCTTTGCCGAGGCGAGAAAGGCGCGCCCAGCACAGTGCCTAGGATGATTCTCGGCGCCCCGCACATCGGTCGTTCTGCCGCCGCCAAACCCACTTCACGGCCCAATGCCAGGTATCGGTTTCCAAAGGACCTTAGGCCTTTGGTGGGGGAGGTCCGGAGGGGGCAAAGCCCTCTCCGGTTCTATGCACCCCTGCCCTCACCCAGCGCCGGACTGCCTGATCTCCGCCCGCGTATCCTCCATCGTCTCCTGCAGGCAATCGAGCGGCACCCGGCCTGGCGCGCGGCCGCAGGCGTCGCGGGCAGCAACGTAGCGCCGCAGCAAGGTCTCGAACCGGGCCAGCGCGGCGGGGTTGCGTGCCAACCGGGCCCGCGCCGCCTCGGCCTCCCGCGCCACCGCCAAATCCAGTTCCCGCATCCCCGGCGTGGCGCAGATTTGCATCGCGGCCCAGCCGGCCGTGGCGGGGCAGGAGACGGCGCTCAGCGCAACCGCCGCCGGTGCCGCCTCGGGGGCGGGCTTGGCAGTGGGCAGCGCCGTGGCTGGTGCGCCCTGGGCCAGGGCCTCGAGGTCGCGGCTGCGGGCTCGCATGACGCGGCGCAGGCAGGATTGCGCTTCCCGCGCCTGCGGCCCCTCGCAGGCGCGGCGTTCGCCGAGCCAGGCGCGCTGCGCCGCCTGCAGGCCGGCGCGTTGCTCAGCCGTGGCGCCCGCGGTTGCGGCGCGCCAGGCGGCGGCGATGCGGCGGTCGAGTTCCGCGAGGTCCGCCTGGGCGCAGATCTGGCGTTCGTCCCAGGCACGCGCCTGGCGACAGTCGAAGGACGGGCCGGACTGCGCGCGGGCAGAAAACGGCAGCAAGGCGAGGACGGTCAGCATCAGGGCGCGGATCATGGGCGGGAGACCAGCACGCCAAGCGCCGGCGCGTCCATCACTCGATGGAGACACCGGCCGCCTGCACCACGACACGCCATTTCTCAACTTCGCCGGCGAGGAAGGCCAGGGCGCGACGGGGGCTGGTGTCGGATTCGGGCTCAATGCCGATGCCGAGCAGTTCCTGCTGGAAGGCGGTGTCGGCCATGACGCGCGCGGTCGCATCGGACAGCACGGCCATCACCTCGGGCGGCGTGCCGGCGGGCGCGGCGAGGATGTTGAAGGTGCTCGCCTCCGCGCCGGTGATGCCCTGTTCGGCCATGGTCGGGATGGCGCGGTCCACCGCGCTGCGCGTCGGGTGCATCACCGCGACGATGCGGATGCGGCCGTCGCGATGCAGTTCGTACAGCGTGCCGAAGGTATCCACCTGGAAGGCGGTGGTGCCGGCGACCAGATCCTGGATCGCCGGGCCGGAGCCGCGATAGGGGATGTGTTCGGCGCGAAGTTCCCCGGCGCGGGCAAGGAACAGCGCGCCGGCCAAGTGGTTCGAGGTGCCGACACCCGAGGAACCGTAGGACAGCGCGCCGGGCCGTTCGCGCAGCTTCGCCACCAGCTCGGCGGTGGTGCGCGCGCCGGTCTGCGGGCCGACGGCGAGCACGAAGGGCACCACGCCCAGCAGCGAAACCTGCTCGAAATCCTTCACCGGGTCATAGAGCGGACGGCGATAGACCAGCGGGCTGGTCAGCGCCGAGGAGGAAGCGTGGAAGATCAGCGAATACCCATCCGGCCGCGACCGCGCGACATCCTGCGCGCCGAGCATGCCGCCGGCGCCGGCCTTGTTCTCGATCACCACGGTATGGCCGAGCGCGCGCTGGAACCGATCGACGAAGCGGCGCGCGAAGACATCGGTCGGCCCGCCAGGCGCGAAGGGGACGACGACGCGGATCGGGCGCGAGGGGAAACGGTCCTGCGCGCGTAGCGATGGTGCGGCGAGCAGCGATGCGGCGGCAGCACCCAGAATGACCCGGCGTTGCATGGTTGGTTCCTCCCGAATTCGTTGCGGGCATCGTGCCTTGGCGGGAGGCATGGCGCCAGCGGGCTTTGCGTCGCGCGCGACCTGCGCCACCCTGCCCGCCGAATCGAACCGGAGGAAACATGGTCGGCGCGCTTGATGGCCTGCGTGTGATCGATCTGACGCGGGTGGTGGCAGGGCCGCTCTGCGCGCAGATGCTGGGCGACCTCGGTGCCGACATCGCCAAGGTGGAACGACGCGGCGATGGCGACGACCTGCGCGCGCTCGGCCCGCCCTTCGTGCCGGGGGCGGAGGACAGCACCTATTTCGTCACGCTCAACCGCAACAAGCGCTCCGTTTCGGTTGATTTCGCCAAGCCGGAGGGGGCGGCGATCCTCAAGCGCATGGTCGCCAATGCTGATGTGCTGATCGAGAATTTCCGCCCCGGCACGCTGGCGCGCTACGGGCTTGGCTATGAGGACCTGCGTGCCGTCAATCCGCGGCTCATCTATTGCTCGGTCAGCGGCTTCGGGCAGAGCGGACCATATGCCGAACGGTCGGGCTATGATTTCGTCGCGCAAGCGATGACCGGGTTGATGGAAGTGACGGGCGAGGCGGACGGTGCGCCCGGCGGCGGGCCGCAGCGCGTCGGCGTGCCGGTGGCGGACATGTTCACGGGCTTCGCCGCCGCCGTCTCGATCCTCGCCGCGCTGCGCCATCGCGATGCGACGGGCGAAGGCCAGAGCATCGATGTGAACCTGTTCGAGACCATGGCGTCGCTGATGCAGGCGCCGATGTCGTCCTGGCTGAACGCCGGGCGCATCTTCCCGCGCAGCGGCAATGACAGTCCGGTCGCAGTGCCTTACGGCGTGTTCCAGGCGTCGGACGCGAAATTCGTCATCGGCGTGTTGAACGACCGCGAATTCGTGCGTTTGGCCGAGGCGCTCGGGCACCCGGAATGGTCGGATGATCCGCGCTTCAAGCGGGCGCGCGACCGCTCGGAACATCGCGCCGCGCTGCTCGACCGGATGAACACGCTGCTGAGGACGCGCCCGCGCGCCGAATGGCTGGCGCGGCTGGAAGTGGCAAAGATTACCTCCGGCCCGATCAACACGGCGAAGGATTTCGAAGCCGACCCGCATGTGGCCGCGCGCGAGACCATCATCGAAATCCCGCACCATGCGGGACGGAATGTGCGCGTCGTCGCCTCGCCGCTGCATCTCTCGGCGACGCCGCCGACCGTGCGCCACGGCATCCCGGCGCCGGGCGGGGATACCGATGCGGTGTTGGCGGAATTCGCCGGCATGACGGGCGACGAGATCGCGGCGGCCCGGCAGGCCGGGGTGATTTGACCGACGCATCGCCGCTGATGCCTATGGGAGGGGCGTCACCTCTCCGTTCCGCGCGTTGACAGACAGGTCACTCCGCGCCGCGCCCGGCTGTGCCATGATGGCCCGAACACGACACAACCCGCCGGGGATCATCGCATGAGCACAGGCCTTCTGGCGCTGCTGGACGACGTTGCCGCCATCGCCAAGGTGGCGGCCGCATCGATCGACGATGTCGCCGCGCAGGCCGCCAAGGCCGGGGCCAAGGCCGCCGGCGTGGTGATCGACGATGCCGCGGTGACGCCGCGCTATGTGGTCGGCTTCCATGCGTCGCGCGAATTGCCGATCATCGGGCGCATCGCGCTCGGGTCGCTGTTCAACAAATTCGTCATCCTGCTACCGGCCGCCCTGCTGCTCTCGGCCTTCGCGCCCTGGGTGATCACGCCACTGCTGACACTGGGCGGGATCTACCTGTGCTTCGAGGGCGCGGAGAAGGTGCTCGAATGGACCCGCCCGCACCCGGACCAGGCGCAATCCTCGGCCGTGCCGATGGACGCGAAGCAGTTGGAGGACACGCGCGTCAAGGGCGCGATCAAGACCGACTTCATCCTCTCGGCCGAGATCATGGCGATCGCGCTGGCCACCATGCCGGAATCGGCGGTCTGGACGCAGGCGATGGCGCTGGCCGTGGTGGGGCTGGGCATCACCGTCGGCGTCTATGGCGTGGTCGCGATGATCGTGAAGGCGGACGACGTGGGTGCGGCGATGGTGCTGCGCGGCATGAGCGCCGGCGCGCTGCTGGTGCGCGGCATGCCGAAGGTGCTGAGGCTGCTGTCCATCGTCGGCACCATCGCGATGATCTGGGTCGGTGGCGGGATCATCCTGCATGGGTTGGAGTTCTTCGGCCTGTCCGCGCCGCAGCATGGGGTGCATGCGGCGGGGCTCGCGGTCGGCGGCGGCTTCATCGGCTGGGTGGTGGAGGCGGCGCTGTCGGGCGTGGTCGGGCTGGCGGTCGGCGTGGCTGTGATCCCCGTGCTGTCGCGCCTGCTCGGCAAGGGGCATTGACGCGGCGCGCCCGACAGCGAGGATCACGGCGGGAGTAAACGCCATGACCGGATTGCGCTTCGACCTTCGAGACCCGCCACCGGGCGCCGCCGCGCTGCGCGCGGAGGTCCGCACCTTCATCGCCGAGCATGAGCATCGCTGGACGCCCGAGGTGCGCGCGCGGTCCTGGATGGGCTTCGACCGCGATTTTACCCGCGCGGTCGGCGCCAAGGGCTGGATCGGCATGTGTTGGCCGAAGCAGTATGGCGGCGCGGCGCGCAGCTTCCTTGATCGCAACATCGTACTGGAGGAAATGCTCGCCGCCGGTGCGCCGGTCGGCGCGCATTGGATCGGCGACCGGCAATCGGGGCCGTTGATCCTGCGCCTCGGGACGGAAGCGCAGCGGCAGAAGTTCCTGCCGAAGATCACCACCGGAGAGTTCGCCTTCTGCATCGGGTTGTCGGAACCGGATTCCGGGTCGGACCTCGCTTCGCTGCGCACGCGGGCGGATCGCGTCGATGGCAGCTGGAAGCTCAATGGGCGGAAGATCTGGACCACCTTCGGGCATCTCTGCGACTGGATGATCGCGCTGGTGCGCACCTCTCCCGCGCTGGAAGGCGGGTCGAAGCATCAGGGGCTGTCGCAGGTCCTCGTTGATCTGAAGGCGCCCGGCGTGACCATCCGCCCGATCCGCGACCTGGTCGGCGAGAAGGGCTTCAACGAGATCACCTTCGACGACGTGATGCTGCCCGAGGACGCGCTGGTCGGCCAGGAAGGCGCGGGTTGGGCGCAGGCGACCAGCGAACTCGCCTTCGAACGCTCCGGGCCGGACCGCTACATGTCGTCGCACCCGCTGCTGGAGGCGGGCATCGCGGCGTTGCGCGACGACCCCGCCGCCGCCGCGACGCTGGGCCGCCAGGTGGCGCGTCTGTGGACGCTGCGGTCGATGTCCACCGCCGTCGCCGGCATGCTGCAGGAAGGCGAGGACCCGCTGCGCCAGGCGGCGCTGGTGAAGGACCTCGGCAATGATTTCGAACAGGGCCTGCCCGACCGCATGCGCGACGTCATCGACACCGACGCCATGCCCGAGGAGATGCGTCGCATGCACGCCTATCTGACGCAGATCGTGCCGACCTTCTCGCTGCGCGGCGGCACGCGGGAGATCATGCGCGGCATCATCGCCCGCGAGCTGGGGCTGCGGTGATGGCCGACACGATCGGGGCGGAACTCGCCGAGCAGGCGACCCGCGCGCTGGAGGATGCCGCCGGCGTCGCCGTGCTGCGCAGCGTGGAGGACGGCGCCTTCCCCGCCGGGGCCTGGGGCGCGGTGGAGGCCCTCGGCCTCGGCGCCGCGCTGGTGCCGGAGGATCGTGGCGGGGCAGGCCTCGGCTTCCTGGATATCGTGCCGGTGCTGGAGGCGCTCGGCCGCGCCGGGGCGCCGGTGCCGCTCGCGGAAGGGATCGGCGCCGCCGCGCTGCTGGCCGCCGCCGGCATCGAAGCGCCCGAGGGCGTGCTGAGTTTCGCCGCCGCCGGCAAGCCGGTGCCCTGGGGGCGGCATGCGGCGCATGTCGCGCTGGTCGATGGCGCGCGGGTGGCGCTGTACCCGGCCGCGGCGCTGCGCTGGACCCAAGGCGGCAATACCGCGCGCGAGGCGCGTGACGTGGCCGAGGTGTCTGGCGCGCCGATCGCCGAGGGTACGCTGCCGAACGCCTGGGGTGCGGAGGCCGCGATGCTGGTCACCGCCCTGTTGCGCTCGGCGCAGATCGCGGGCGCGATGCAGGCGGCGCTGGCACTGGCGGTGGACCACGCCAATACGCGCAAGCAGTTCGGTCGGCCGATCGGGCGCTTCCAGGCGGTGCAGCAGCAGCTCGCGGTGTTTGCCGCGGAGACCTCGGCCGTCTCGGTCGCCGCCGCCGCCGCCGCGCGGGCCGCGGACCGGCGTGGGTTGGCCGGTGCGGGTTTCGAGATCGGCTGCGCCAAGGTCACCGCCGGGGAGGCTGCGGCCAAGGGGGCCGCCATCGCCCATCAGGTGCTCGCCGCCATGGGCATTACCGAGGAACATTCGCTGCATCACCTGACGCGCCGCCTGTGGTCCTGGCGCGAGGAGGGCGGCACCGAACGCTTCTGGTCCGCGCGCCTCGGCGCGCTGGTGCAGGCCGAGGCCGGCCCGCTCTGGACCTTCATCACCGACCGCGACGAGGAACCCGCCGCATGACCGCCTTCCTGAAGATCGAACGCGACGGCCATGTCGTGACGCTGACGCTGAACCGGCCGGAGAAGCGCAATGCCATCTCGAACGCCGCCGAATGCGCCGAGGTGGCCGATGCCTGCCGCGCGCTGAACCGCGACGCTGATGTGCGGGTGGTGATCGTGACCGGCGCGGGCAGTTCCTTCTGCGCCGGTGGCGACCTCAAGGGCATGCGCGACAAGACCGGGATCACCCAGGGCGAGACCGGGGCGGAGATTCGCGAATCCTACCGCTTCGGCATCCAGATGATCCCGCTCGCGCTGTATGAGATGGACATCCCGACCATCGCCGCGATCAACGGACCGGCGATTGGCGCGGGGCTGGATCTCGCTTGCATGTGCGACATCCGCATCGCGTCGGAGACGGCGCGTTTCGCCGAGAGCTTCGTCAAGGTCGGCATCGTGCCGGGCGATGGCGGCGCCTATCTGCTGCCGAAGGTGGTGGGGATGTCGAAGGCGCTCGAGATGTCGCTGACCGGCGATGCCATCAACCCGGCCGAGGCGCTGGCCTGCGGGCTGGTTTCGAAGGTCGTCGCGCCCGAGGAATTGCTGAATGCGGCGCGCGAAATGGCGGGCCGCATCGCGGTGAACCCGCCCCAGGCGGTCCGGCTGACCAAGCGGCTGCTGCGCGAAAGCCAGCATATGCGGCTGTCGACGCTGCTGGAGATGTCGGCGGCGTACCAGGCGCTCGCGCATGGCACGCGGGACCATCGCGAAGCGGTGGATTCGATGCTGGAGAAGCGGGCGCCGAGCTTCGAGGGGCGGTGAGCCGGAGGGGCGCCGCGCAATAAGGGCGAAGATTGCGCTGTGGCGCGGTGGAACCCGAGAGGGCTTTGCCCTCTCCGGACCTCACCCACCAAAGGCCTAAGGGCCTATGGAAACCGATACTTGGCACCGTGCGCCACGGTCAGGATCAACGCCGAGACCCGCCTTTGCGCGCCAGGCGCGCTCCGCGGGCGCAGCGCCTCTTCCCCGCACAGCACCAGAAGATGGCTTTCCAAATGACACTGTCATTTGGCGGGGTGGTTTGGAGGGGCAGGGCCCCTCCAATCTGCGCGCGCATAGGGCGACGCCCCTCTCTGCGCCACCATCACCGCGTCGCCCGCCAGCGCGCCCAATCCGCCAATTCCGGCTGACGACGCGGCGTCTCCGCCGGCCCGCTGACCCGCAGCGCTACCGCCGGGGCCTCGGCCGGCGGCGGCTGCACCAGGAAGCGCAGGTCCAGCGTGCCGCGGCGCAGATCCATGCTGCCCTCGATCCCGCCCGAGACGCCGCCCTCTCCGGCGATGCGCATCCCATCCAGCGTCACCACCCCGGCCGCCGCCCGCCAGCCGCCTTCCAGCCGCTCCATCGCCGTGGCGCCGCCGACCAGCGCCGCGCGCATGCTGGCCTCGGCCTGGGTCGGGTCGTCGCCACCGGCGGCGTTGACGACGTCGCGCAAGGCGATGCCGGCCAGCACGCCGTTCACCACGGCGAGCCGCCCCTCGCCTGACAGGCTGCCGAGCAGCGCCGCCGGGGCGTGACCGCTGGCGGTGAAACGACCCTGGGCGTCGATCTGCCCGGATGTGAGGTCGATCGGCAGGCCGAACAGTGGGCTGGTCAACGTCGCTCCGGTCAGACCGAGCGAGCCTGCGAGCACCGGCGGCACCGCCGCGACATCAAGGGTCACCGAGCCTTCCAGCGCGCCGCCGCCGAGCCGGGCACGGATATCCTCCAGCGCCAGCCGTCCGGCCTCAAGCTTCAGCTTCGCCGCGAGGTCACCCAGCGCCGGCAGGTCGGGGGCGACGACCTCGGCGGCGGCGACGGTGAGGTCGGCATCGACGGCGCCCAGCACGCCAAAGCCGAGCGGGTCGTTGTCGCGCAGCGCGAGGTCGGGCAGTGGCAGGCGTTCGGCCGTGAGTTGGCCGGTCAGGCGCGGCCGCGCGCCATCGAGCGCCAGCGCCAGTTGCCCCCGGGCGCGCAGCGCGCCGGCCACCAGTTCGAGACTGTCCGCCGAGACCCCCGACCGCCCGCCGGCCAGCGTGGCGATCAGCGAGAAGGACCCTTCGCCGAGCCAGGCCGGCCGCTCCCGCGCGCCGAACAGCACCGCGAGGCGCGGCGCACCCGGATGACGCAGCGTCAGATTGCCGCCGAATCGTTGCTGCGGCAGGTTCAGCGCGGTCTGGCCGTCGAAGCGCAATTCGCCGAGTTCGCCTTCCGCCGCCAGCGCCAGCGCCTCGGTCGGCCCGCCGCCGGTGACGCGCAGGCGCAGCGGCTGCGCCGCCAGGGCCGCCGGCACGGCGAGGTAGGGCGCGGCGATGGTCGCGACGCCGGCCGCATTCGCGCCGGAGGCTTCCAGCACCAGGTCACCGATGCGCGGCGCGGTGCCGGTCGCCAAGCTGCCGGCCATGGTCACATCCACGCCGCCGATCTGCGCCGAGGCGCGCCGCAAGCCGATGCGCCCGCGTTCCATCACCGCATCGATCGCCGCGCGTCCGGCGGTGACGCCGCCCCAGACGACGGATTCGGCGGCGAGGCGCAGATTCGCATCGACCTCGATGCCGCCGGCGATCAGCGGCGCCCAGTCGGCCGGCGGCGGCAGCAGCCCGTCCAGCACCAGCCGGTCGATCGTCAACCCCAGGCCGAGGGCGGGCCGCGCGCCGAAGCGGAACACCCCGGCGCCGCTGATCCGCGCGCCATCGAGCGTCGTGGAGAGTTCCGGCACGCTCAATTGGGTGGGTTCGAGCACCAGCCGCGCGCGGCCATCGAAGGCGCGCAGGCGGGACGGGTCGAAGCGCTCCACCGGCAGGCCGAAGGCGGCAGCGGCGGCACGCAGGCTGGGGCCGGTGAAGCGCAGCGCGAGTTCGAGGCGATTGCCGGCAGTGGCGCCAGAGGCCTCGATCTCGGTCTCGCCGGGCAGCTGCGCCGAGATGTCGGTCAGGGTGATCCGGTCATTCTCGCGAAAGACGCCGCCGCGCAGCCGGCGGATGGTCTGGCCGCGAAAGGCGGCGGCCTCGGCCGAGAGGTCGAGCCCGACCGGCAGGGGCGGCGTCTGCGCGCCGCGCAGGGCCGCAACCCAAGCATCAAGGTCGACCCGCGCCAGTGCCAGCGCGATGTCGAGCCGCGGTTCCGGGCGGAATCGGAACGTCGCGGCACCGCGCCCGGTCACGCCGGCGAGGTCGATGGCGAGGTCGTCCGCCGCCGCGACCTCCCCGGTCACGTTGACGCGGCCGGTGGCGCGGAACGGGCCCGGCGGCGCGGCCATCAGCACCGCGAGGTCACTCCCCGAGGCTTCGATGCGGCCTTCGAAGCCGCCCTCGGCGACCAGCGCGCCACGCGCCGAGACATTGGCGCCCTGCGCCGCCACCGCGACGTCGAGCGTGGCGACGCCGTCGAAGCCGGGGCGGCCGAGCACCGCCTCGAAGCGCGCCGGGGCGCCGCGCCAGGTGAAGCTACCCTCGGTGCGCACGGCATCGAGCGGGCCGGGCGCGGCGAGGCGGGCCGAGACGCCTTCCAGCACCGCGCCGCCGACTTCGACGCGGCTATCCTCGATGCGGGCGTCGAAGCCGGTCAGCCAGGGGGGCGGGCGCAGCGCCGCGAGGGTCTCGGGCGGCCAGGGCAGGCGGATCACGGCCCCGACCAGCACCAGGTCGCGCGGTTCGAGCCGCCCGGTCAGCAGCGGCGCGAGGCCGAGCTGAAGGCGCAGCACGCGGGCCGAGACGCCCAGTTCCGCACCGTCATCGTCACCGACGCGCACATCGTCGGCTTCCAGCATCGGCTGCGGCAGCAGGGTGACGCGCAGCGGGCCTTCCACCGTGACAGGGCGGCCGAGCCGCGCCGTGGCGATCGCCGCGACGCGGCCGCGCTGGGCCTCCCAGTCGAACAGGCGCGGCCCGAACCAGGCCGCGGCCAGCAACGCGACCGGCACCAGCAGCGGAAGGAGGAGGCGCTTCCTCACCCGGTCGGCGCCCCCCAGCCGCCGCCGCCCGGCGTCTCGAGGCCGAAGACGTCGCCGGGGGCGAGGCTGGCGCGGTCGCTGCCCTTCAGCGTCTCGATGCGGCCATCGGTGCGTTCGACCCATTGGCGGCCGGCAAGGCCATCGGCGCCACCATGCAGGCCATGCGGCGCGACGGTGCGGCGGGAGGCGACGATGACCGCCTCCATCGGGCGCAGGAAGCGGATGCGCCGGCGCGACCCGTTGCCGCCCCGCCAGTGGCCGGCACCGCCGGAACTGTGGCGGATCGAGAATTCCTCCAGCCGCACCGGGTAGCGCAGCTCGAGGATCTCGGGGTCGGTCATGCGCGTGTTGGTCATGTGCGTCTGGATCGGGCCGGCGCCGTTGAAACCGGGGCCGGCGCCGACGCCGCCACAGACCGTCTCGTAGTACTGGTAGGTGGCATCGCCGAACAGCACGTTGTTCATCGTCGCCTGGGCCGAGGCGCAGGCATTCAGCGCGGCGAGCACCGCGTTGCAGGTCATCTGGCTGACTTCGGTGTTGCCGGCGACGACCGCCGCGCCGGGGCGAGGGCTCAGGAAGGTGCCTTCGGGGATGATGATCTCGAGCGGCTTAAGGCAGCCATCGTTCAGCGGGATGTCCTCACCGACCAGGCAGCGGAAGCAGTAGAGCACGACCGCGCGGCAGACCGCCGATGGCGCGTTGAAATTGTCGGGGCGCTGCGGACCGGTGCCGGTGAAGTCGATCACCGCCCGGCGCTTCTCATGGTCCACGCGCACCGAGACCTTCAGCGGCGCGCCGTCGTCGATGGTGGTCTCAAACGCGCCATCCGGCAGGCGTTCCAGCACGCGGCGGACGGACTCCTCCGCATTGTCCATCACGTGCTTCATGTAGGCGCGCACGGTGGCCAAGCCGAATTCAGCGACGGCGCGTTGCAGTTCCTGCACCGCCTTTTCGTTCGATGCGACCTGCGCCTTGATGTCGGCGACGTTCACGTCCGGGCTGCGCGCGGGGTACTTCGCACCGGCGAGGATGGCGCGGAATTCGGCCTCGCGGATACGACCGCCATCGACCAGCAGGAAGTCGTCGATGACGACGCCTTCCTCCTCCAGCGTCTTCGAGCCGGGTGGCGTCGAGCCTGGCGTCAGCCCGCCGATATCGGCGTGGTGGCCGCGCGAGCCGACGAAGAACAGCACCTCCGTCCCCGCCGTATCGAAGACCGGCGTGATGACGGTGATGTCGGGCAGGTGCGTGCCGCCATTGGACGGGTTGTTCAGCGCCACCACGTCACCCGGCTTCAGCGTCGCGCTGCGCGAACGGATGACGGTGCGCACGCTCTCGCCCATCGCGCCGAGATGCACCGGAACATGCGGCGCATTGGCAACGAGGAAGCCTTGCGCGTCGAAGACGGCGCAGGAGAAGTCGAGACGTTCCTTGATGTTCACCGAAAGCGACGTGTTCTGCAGAACGGCGCCGGCCTGCTCGGCGACATTCATGAACAGGTTATTGAACAGTTCGAGCATCACCGGGTCGGGCCGGTCGGTCGTCGCCGCCAGCGCCGCCGCGCGGGGCGAGGTCCGTCGCAGCACGAGGTGGTCGAGCGCGGTCAGTTCCGCCGTCCAGCCGGGCTCGACCACGGTGGTGGCGATCGCCTCGCGGATCAGCGCCGGGCCGGGGATGACATCGCCGGCCAGCAGCGCGTCGCGGTCGAACAGCGGCGCGGTATGGGCGGCGCCTTCGCTCCACATCTCGACCGTGTCGATCGGCGTGGGCGTGCCGTCGCCACGCTCGGGCAGCGCCGGTTCGGCGACGCGCTCGCCGGGCATGGTGACCTCGGCGATGCAGGCCTCGACGATCACCTGGCGTTCCGGCGTGGCGAAGCCGAAGCGGCGGCGATGGGCCTCGGTGAAGACCTCCAGCACCGTGGCGTGGTCGGCGAAGGGCACCGGCAGGAAGGCGTCGGTGCCGGCGTAGCGCAGATGCAGGCGGCGAGCGACCTGCAGCCGCGCGGGGTCGGCGCCCTGGAGCACCAGTTCGGCACGGCCATCCTGGGCCAGCGCGTCGAGCCGCGCGGCGAGGCTGTCCATCGTCGCCGCATCGAGCGGCGCTTCGATCGCGCCTTCGCGGATCGCCGCCTGGTCGGCGAGACCCATGCCGTACGCCGAGAGCACGCCGGCAAAGGGGTGGATGAACACAGTTTCCATCCCGAGCGCATCGGCGACGAGGCAGGCATGCTGCCCGCCCGCGCCGCCGAAGCATTGCAGGGCGAAGCGCGTTGCGTCGTGGCCCTTCTGGATGGAGACCTGCTTGATGGCATTGGCCATGTTGGCGACGGCGATGCGCAGGAAGCCTTCGGCGACGCGGCGCGGGTCCTGGTTGGTGCCGGTGGCCTGCGCGATCTCGGCGGCCAACGCGTCGAATTTCGCGCGCACGATCGTGGCGTCCAAAGGCTGGTCGCCGTCAGGACCGAAGATTGCCGGGAAATGCTTCGGCTGGATCTTGCCGACCATGACGTTGGCATCGGTCACGGCGAGCGGACCGCCGCGGCGATAGCAGGCCGGGCCCGGCACGGCGCCCGCGCTGTCCGGCCCGACGCGCATGCGGGCGCCGTCGAAATGCAGGATCGACCCACCACCGGCGGCTACCGTGTTGATCGCCATCATCGGCGCGCGCATGCGCACGCCGGCGACCTCGGTTTCGAAGGCGCGTTCGAATTCGCCGGCATAGAGCGCGACATCGGTGGACGTCCCGCCCATGTCGAAGCCGATGATGCGGTCGAAGCCGCCCATCGCCGCGGTGCGCGCGGCGCCGACAATGCCGCCGGCCGGGCCGGAGAGGATGGCGTCCTTGCCCTGGAAGCGGCCGGCTTCGGTCAGCCCGCCATTCGACTGCATGAAGTACAGCCGCACGCCCTCGCCCGGGCCGGCCGGTCTATGGTCGCCGTGCAATTCGCTCGCGACCTGGTCGACATAGCGGCGCAGCACCGGGGAGAGATACGCATCCACCACGGTCGTGTCCCCGCGCGGGACGATGCGCGGCAGCGGGCTGGCCTGATGGCTCAGCGAGACCTGCGAAAAGCCCTCCTCGCGCGCGATCTCGCCAATGCGCAGTTCATGCGCCGGATGCGCCCAGGCATGCATCAGCACGATCGCGACGGCGCGGATGCCCTCGGCGAAGCCCGCCTTCAGCGCGACGCGGGCGGCGTCCTCGTCGAGTTTTTCGAGTTCGGTGCCATCCACCGCGACGCGGCCGCCGATCTCGGCGACGCGTTCATGCAGCAGCGTCGGCAGCTTCACATCGAGGTCGAACAGCCGTGGCCGCGCCTGGTTGCCGATGCGCAGCATGTCGCCGAAGCCGCGATTGACGATCAGCAGCACGCGTTCGCCCTTGCGCTCCAGCAGCGCATTGGTGGCGACGGTGGTGCCCATCTTCACCGCCTCGATGGTGCCGGGCGGGATCGACGCGCCGGGGGGCAGGCCCAGCGTCTCGCGAATGCCGGCCACCGCGGCGTCGCGGTAGCGCTCGGGGTTCTCGGAGAGCAGCTTGCGGGTGGAAAGCCGCCCGTCCGGATCGCGCGCGACGATATCGGTAAAGGTGCCGCCGCGATCGATCCAGAACTGCCAACCCGCCATGAGAACCCCGTCCATCAGGAAATGCGGGCGGAGAATGCGAGCGCGGCCGCGTCAGGACAAGCCGAAGCGGCCGATGGTCACGCCGAGGCGGGGGCGAAGCTGTCCGGCAGCGCCAGGGCCCAGGCCGTGGCGAAACGCGGATCGTCGGTGCCCGCCAGCAGCGCGCCCGGAGCCAGCGCGGGATACAGCGTCGCGAAACTCGCCACCTCATGGGGGGAGATGCGGCGGATCAGGTGCTCGCGCCGCACCTGGCCCGGCGCGTCGAGCCCCGCGGCGGCCACCAGCTCCGCCAGCGCATGCAGCGTCTGGGCATGGAAGTTATGCACCCGCGGCGCCTTGTCGGGGATGACCAGGGCGCGTTGGCGCGTCGGGTCCTGGGTGGCGACACCGGTCGGGCAGCGGTCGGTGTGGCAGGATTGGGACTGGATGCAGCCGAGCGCGAACATGAAGCCGCGCGCCGCGTTGCACCAGTCGGCGCCGAGCGCCATGGCGCGGATCATGTCGAAGGCGGTGACGATCTTGCCGCTGGCGCCGATGCGGATTCGGTTCCGCGCGCCGATACCGATCAGCGCGTTGTGGACGAAGTCGAGCCCCTCGCGCAGCGGCGTGCCGAGATGGTCCATGAACTCCATCGGCGCCGCACCCGTGCCGCCTTCCTTGCCGTCCACCACGATGAAGTCGGGGTAGATTCCGGTCTCGAGCATCGCCTTGCAGATGGCGAGGAACTCCCACCGATGGCCGATGCACAGCTTGAAGCCGGCCGGCTTGCCGCCCGACAGCCGGCGCATCTCTGCTATCATCTGCAGCAGGCCGATCGGCGTCGAGAAGGCGGAATGGGTGGAAGGCGAGATGCAGTCGACGGCAAGGGCGACGCCGCGGGTGTCGGCGATCTCGGCGGAGACCTTCGCCGCCGGCAGCACGCCGCCATGGCCGGGCTTGGCCCCCTGGCTGAGCTTGAGCTCGACCATCTTGACCTGCGGATGCGCGGCGGTGGCGGCAAAACGTTCCGGGTCGAAGACGCCGTCGGGCGTGCGCGCGCCGAAATAGCCCGAGCCGATCTCCCAGATGATGTCGCCGCCCGGGGCCAGGTGATGCGGGCTGAGCCCACCCTCCCCGGTGTCGTGGGCGAAGCCGCCGCGCCGGGCGCCTTCGTTCAGGGCCCGGATGGCATTGGCGCTGAGCGAGCCGAAGCTCATCGCCGAGATGTTGAGGACCGAGGCCGAATAGGGCTGCGCGCAGTCCGGCCCGCCGATGGTGACGCGGAAATCCGGCCCCTGCGGCGGCCGCGCCGCAATCGAATGGTGCAGCCACTCGAAGCCCTGCTCATAGACTTCGTACTGGGTGCCGAAGGGGCGCTTGTCGAGCTGCGTCTTGGCCCGCTGATAGACCACGGCGCGCTTGTCGCGGCTGAAGGGGGTGCCGTTCTTCTCATCCTCGAAGAAGTACTGGCGCATCTCGGGCCGGATGCCCTCCAGCAGGAAGCGCAGATGCGCGGATATCGGGTAGTTGCGCAGCACGGCGTGGCGCGTCTGGGTGATGTCGCGGATGCCGAGGGCGGTGAGACCGCCGCACAAGGCGAGGGCGGGCAGCCACCAGCCCCAGACCGAAGGCATGGCAGCGATGACCATGAGGCACAGCAGGCTGCCAAGCGCGGCCAGCGTCAGGGTGATGTAGCGCGGCGTGAAGGCCAGCTGCCAGGTCTGCATCTCGGGCGAATCCTTCGGGTTGCCGGGACGCTAGCCGAACGCCAGGCCCCGGGTCAGGGGAGATGCGGCCGGCCATGATGAAGATCTCGCGGGAACGCGCCTGACGCGGGACCCGCTGCCGTGCTAGCAGGTGCGGCATGATGGGTTTCTGGGGCAAGATCCTGGGCAGCATGGCGGGATTCGCCATGGGCGGTCCCTTTGGCGCCATGATGGGCGCAGCGCTCGGCCATGCCGCCGACCAGGGGGCGATTCCGGGTGCCGGGCGGATCCCGCCCAATGCCGCGGACATGGTGCATATGCTGGGCGGCAAGGAGAACCTGTTCTCGTTCGCGGTGGTGGTGCTCTCGGCCAAGCTCGCCAAGGTGGACGGGCCGGTGAAGCGCGCCGAGATCGAGACCTTCCGCCAGATGTTCCGCGTGCCGGATGAAGGGCTGCGCGATGTCGGCCGGCTGTTCGACCAGGCGCGCGAGACCGCCGAGGGCTGGGAGCCCTTCGCCGACAAGCTCGGCGAGGCCTTCGCCGACAACAAGACGATGCTGGAGGATGTGCTCGCCGCCCTGGTACGCATCGCCCGCGCCGATGGGCCGGTGACGAAGTTCGAAGGTGACATGCTGCGCGGCATCCATGCCCGCTTCGGCCTCGATGCCGCGGCCTGGCAGCGCGCCAAGGGCGGCACCCCGCGCGGCGCGGCGGCGCAGCAGATGGAAGACCCCTATCCGGTGCTCGGCCTGACGCGGGAGGCGAGCGACGAACAGGTGCGCCTCGCCTGGCGCCAGCTGATGCGGGAGAACCACCCCGACAGCCTGGCCTCGCGCGGCGTGCCGGAGGAATTCGTCAAGCGCGCGACAGCCAAGGTGGCGGACATCAATGCCGCCTGGGACCGGATCAAGCGGGAGCGCGGCCTCTGACCCTGCGCGTCATCGAAGCCCCCAGCCCGAACCGGGACGACCGTCCGGCGGGCACCCCCATCGACATGCTGGTGCTGCACTACACCGGCATGCGCACAGGGGCCGAGGCGATCGCGCGGCTTCGCGACCCGGTGGCCAAGGTCTCCTCGCACTATGTCGTCAAGGAGGATGGCCGCATCTTCCGTCTGGTGCCGGAAGACTGTCGCGCCGCGCATGCCGGGACGTCGCACTGGCGCGGCCACGAGGCGCTGAACGCCCGCTCGGTCGGCATCGAGATCGTCAATCCCGGCCACGAATGGGGCTATCGCGACTTCCCCGCCCTGCAGATGGCGGCGGTCTGCGAGTTGTGCCTCGATATCCTGGGCCGCCACCCGATCCCGCCGCGCAATGTCGTCGGCCACAGCGACATCGCACCGGACCGCAAGCAGGACCCCGGCGAGTTGTTCGACTGGCAGGGCCTCGCCGCGAATGGCGTCGGGCTGTGGCCAGCCGACGACCCGCTGCCGACGCCCCCGCAGGATGCGATGAACCTGCTCGGCGCCATCGGCTATCGAACGGATTTGCCGCTCTCGGTGTTGCTCACCGCCTTCCAGCGCCATTGGCTGCCGGGACGCGCGGATGGCATCGCCGACGAGGCCACGATGGCGCGCCTCACCGCCGTCGCCGCGGCCTGCACCAGATGACCCATACCCAGAACGATGCCGACCGGATGCGCGACGCGGCGGGGCTGTCCCGCTTCGTGCTGAGCCAGCCGACCATGATGACGCGCCTGTCGACCATTGCCTCGCACGGCCCGGCCAGGGCGTGGATTGGCGCCGGCTTCCTGCGCAACGCGGTGTGGGATGCGCTGACCGGGCGCGACCCCGATGCCATCCCGCCCGCCGACCTCGATGTGGTGTTCTTCGACATGGCGGATGTGTCGGCCGCGCGCGACGCTGCCGCCGAGGCGAAGCTGCTGGCCGCAGCCCCCGGCCTGCCCTGGTCGGTGACCAACCAGGCGCGCATGCCTGGCCGCAACGGCCACGCGCCGTATCACGACCTGGCGGACGCCCTGGCGCATTGGCCCGAGACGGCGACGGCGATCGCCGCGCGGCTCGGGCCGGGCGGCGTCGAGATCCTGGCCCCGCATGGCCTAGCCGATTTGCTGGCGCTGGTCGCGCGGCCGACACCGGCGCATCGGGCGCATCCGGCGGCGATGGTCGCCCGCATCGCCGCCAAGGGCTGGGCGGCGCGCTGGCCGGCGCTGCAGGTGCTGGCCCGGTAATCGCGGCGGCGGCGCGCGGGGTTCTGCCCGATTGGCGCGGGGCTCGTACGGGTCAGCGGCGCGCCCCCCCCCCCGGACCTGCCTCACCAACGGCCCTGGTTGATGACCTGCGCTCGGGAAGGATGGCGGGGCTTTGCCCCTCCAAACTACCCCACCAAATGACAGTGTCATTTGGAAAGCCAACTGTTGGCGCGAGGCCGTGCAGGCTCGCTGCCCCCAAAACACGCGCCGTGCGCGAGAGCGGGTCTCGCCGCTTATTCTGCCCTAGGCGCCCGGCGCCAAGTCGAGGTGTCCAGAGGCCCTTAGGTCTCTGGCGGGGAGGGTCCGGGAGGGGCAGAGCCCCTCTCGGTCCACCGGCCAGATCATGCGCCGCACCGATCAGATGCCGACGCGGCCCTCGATGCAGGTCACCGTCGCGCCGCCGACCCAGATCGCGCCGTCCTGCCGGCGCAGCGCAATCCGGCCGGCGCGCCCCAGCGCCGTGCCCTGTCGCGCGACATAGGATTCCGGCGCCTGCCCGGTGCCGATCAGCCATTGCGCCAGCGAGGCATTCAGGCTGCCCGTCACCGGGTCCTCGTATCCCTCGCGGCAGACGAAGGCGCGGATTTCGAACTGCGCCTCGGTGCCGTCCACCGCCGGGTCCCAGGGGCCGACCAGGCCCAGCACCAGCGGCCCCAGCGCCGCGTAGTCCGGCACCGCCGCCAGCACATCGGCGCGCGAACGCAGCTTCACCGCGACCCAGCCGGGGCCGTTATCGACCCAATGGGCATTGGTGACGGCTTCCTTGGGTAGGCCGAGGCCGGTGTGGATGCGCTCGACGAGGTCGGGCGCGACCGGGCCGGAGCGGATCAGCGGCGGGGCGGCGAAGGCGAGGCCACCCGCCCCGCGCCGGATCGGCACCAGGCCGACGGCGCATTCCTGCACGATGTCGGCGCCCTTCGGCACGCCGCCCGTCTGCAACCAGGCGTGGCAGGAACCGAGCGTCGGATGCCCGGCGAAGGGCAGCTCCCGCGACGGCGTGAAGATGCGCACGCGGTAGTCGGCAGCCGGGTCGGTCGGGCGCAGCAGGAAGGTCGTCTCGCTGAGGTTGGTCCAATTGGCGAAGGCGGCCATCTGGTCGTCGCTCAACCCATCGGCGCCGAGCACCACCGCCAGCGGATTGCCCTTGAGGGGCGTGGCGCCGAAGACGTCGACCTGCTGGAAGTCGAAACGGGGCATGGATGTCCTCCAGGTGTCAGGGAAGGCCGTTGTGGCCGTGGGCGCGCCAGCCGGGGCGCGCATCGAGCCGGTCGAGATATGCCGTGACGGCGGGCAAGGTGGGCCGCTCGATCGGCGTCATCAGCCAGCGATTGACCGACAGGCCGATCACCACATCGGCGAGGGTGAAGGCCGGCCCGGCGACAAAGGCCGCGGTGCGTGCCAGCTGCGCGTCGAGCAGCGCCATCCTGGCATTCCACTCGGCGATGCCGGCGGTCAGCTGCGCCACGGTGAAGGACGTCGCACCGCGCAGCAAGGTCATGAAGACAGGACGCCAGGCGCTGTTCAGCTCGGTCGCCTGCCAGTCCATCCACATCTCGACCCGGGCGCGGGCCAGCGGATCGCGCGGCAGCAGGTCATCCCGTCCCGCCATGCCGGCGAGGCAGCGGCAGATGCTGTTCGACTCCCACAGGAAGCCGTCCTGCACGGCGATGACGGGCACCAGCCCGTTCGGATTCATCGCCAGGAAGCCGGGCGTGTCGGTGGGCATGAAGCCGCTGCCGTAATCCTCGCGCGTGAAGGGGATGCCGGCCTCGACGCAGGTCCACAGTACCTTGCGGACATTGATCGAGGAGGCCTTGCCGAGGATGCGCAGCGGCGTGGTCACGCCGCGCGGTCGAGCCCCGCCGCCTCCAGCGCCGCGAGATGGATGCACAGCGCGATGCCCTCGGCCGCGGCGCGCACATCCTCGACGGAGGGATAGGTCGGCGCGAGGCGCAGCACGGCATCGGTCGGGTCGCGGCCATGGGGCGAGGTAGCGCCGGCCGGCGTCAGCGCGATACCGAGGCCGCGCGCCAATTCCACCACCCGCTTGGCCGAGCCTTGCAGCATCTCGACGGTGATGAAGTAGCCGCCCTCGGGCGTGGTCCAGCGCGCCAGGCCGAGGCCGCCGAGGCGGGTGTCCAGCGCCTCCAGCACCGCGGCGAATTTCGGCGCGATCAAGCGGCGATGCGCTGCCATGTGGCGATGGATGCCGTCGAGGTCACGCAGGAAGCGGGTGTGGCGCAGCTGGTTCAACTTGTCCGGCCCGATCGTCCGTCGGCCGACCTGTTCCAAGTACCAGGCGACATTGCCCTTCGACCCGGCGAAGAAGGCGAGCCCCGCCCCGGCCAGGGTGATCTTCGACGTCGAGGCGAAGATGAAGGCGCGGTCCGGGTGGCCGGCCGCCGCGGTCAGGCCAAGGATGTCATGCGGTGCCGGGCGGTTCTCGGTCAGGTGGTGCACGCCATAGGCATTGTCCCAGAACAGGCGGAAATCCGGCGCGGCGGTGGGCATCGCCGCGAGGCGCCGGACCGTCGCGTCCGAATAGGTCACGCCATCCGGGTTGGAATACACCGGCACGCACCACATGCCCTTCACCGCCGGGTCGGCGACGAGGCGTTCCACCGCATCCATGTCGGGGCCTTCGCCGGTCATCGGCACCGGGATCAGGCGGATGCCGAAGCCCTCGCACAGGCCGAAATGCCGGTCGTAGCCCGGTACCGGGCAGAGGAAGGCGACATCCTGGCCGACCCACGGCTTGCCGCCCGCAACACCCTTCAGCAGCGCCCAGACGATGCAGTCATGCATCACGGCGAGCGAGGAATTCTCGTTCACCACCACCGCCTCGGGCGACACGCCGAGCATGGCGCCGAACAGCCGCCGCGCCTCGACCAGCCCCTGCAAGCCGCCGTAGTTGCGGGCGTCCTCGCCGGTTTCGGTGACGAAATCCCGGTTGCCGGGAAGCGCCAGCATGCCGTCGGCGAGGTCGAGCTGTTCCGGCGACGGCTTGCCGCGCGTCATGTCGAGCTTCAGCCCCGCTGCAGCGAGGCGGGCATAGGCGGCGCGGGCTTCCGCGCCCTGCGCGGCAAGGGCTTCCGGGGAGAGTAGGGTCACGGCGAGAGTCTCCGCATCACGGCTGGCGACAACGGGGCTGAAGGTGTGCGACACAATGCCTCGGATCAATCGCGATATTGTCCTGAGATCAATATGCCTGAGACCGATTACCGCCGCCTCGCCGACGCCATGGCCGTCGAGATCGCCACCGGCAGGCTGCGCCCCGGCGCGCGGCTCGACCCGGTGCGGCGCTATGCCTATGGGCGCGGCATCGCCGTCTCCACAGCCAATCGCGTCTACGCCGAGTTGGCGCGGCGCGGGCTGGTCGCCGGGGAGGTCGGCCGCGGCACCTTCGTCCGCGCCGGGCTCGCCGCACCGCCACTCGCCGAGCCCGGTCGCCCCGGCGTCATCGATTTCGAGTTCAACTTCCCCGCCGTGCCCGGCCAGGCCGAGGCGCTGGCGGAGGCGCTGCGAGACGCGCTTGCCCCCGAGCGCGCCGCCAAGGCGATGCGCCCGGTCGGCGCCGCCGGGCATGAGGCGGCGCGCCAGGCCACCTCCCGCCACCTCGCCCGTGCCGGCTGGGCGCCCAGCCCGGAGCAGATCCTGTTCACCGGTGGCGGCCGGCAGGCGATCGCCGCCGCACTGGCAGCCTGCGCCGGCGCCGGGGATCGCGTCGGCATCGAGGCGATGACCTACCCGGCGGTGAAGGCCGCCGCGCTGCGGCTCGGCCTGGTGCTCGTGCCGCTGGCAATGGATGCCGAGGGCGTCACCCCCGAGGCCGTGGAGGCGGCCGCCCGCACCGGCCCGCTGAAGGCAATTTACCTCCAACCCGTCATCCACAACCCGACCGGCGCGACCATGTCCGAGGCACGCCGTCGGGCCCTCGCCGCCCTCGCCGCGCGCGAGGAGATCATCCTGATCGAGGACGCCGTCTTCGGCTTCCTCGACGACGCGCCGACACCGCCGCTGATCGCCCTCGCGCCCGACCGCGTGCTGCTGGTGGACGGGCTGTCGAAGCGCGCCTCGCCGGGGCTGAGCAGCGGCTTCATCGCGGCGCCCTCGGCGGCGCTGCGGCGGCGCGTGGCGGCGGCGATCCGCGCCGGCGCCTGGCATGCCTCGCCGATCGGCTTGGCCGCTGCGACGGCCTGGATGGAAAGCGGGTTGCTGCGCCGTCTGGAAGCGCAGAAGCGGCTGGACGCGCAGGCCCGCCAGGCGGTGCTGCGTGCCGGGCTGGAGGGGCAGGCGCTGCATGGCGACCCGCGCGCCTATCATCTGTGGCTGGAATTGCCGGAACCCTGGCGGTCTGACGCCTTCGCCACGGCAGCCGCCCGGCGCGGGGTGGCCGTCACGCCATCAAGCGCCTTCGCGTCGCAGCCGGGGCATGCGCCGAACGGGGTGCGGATCGCGTTTTCCTCACCGTCGATGACGGCGATGGAGCAGGGGGTCGCGGTGCTCGCCGAGTTGCTTGCGGCGGGCCCGGAGAGCGTGTCGGAGTAGGCGCGCGGAGAGGGGCGGCGCCCCTCTCCAAGGCGCTCACCGCGCCCCGGCCGAATCCGGCCAAAACCGCACCCCTTCCCGCGCCAACCCGCCGCCGACTCCGATCGCCGTCCCATCCGCGCGCCAGCAGGCGGCACCCTCCATCGTGCCGTCTGGGTGGAAGGCGATCGCCCCCATCCCGCCGCCGACATGCGGCATGCGGGCGATCTCGTGCCCGCGTTCGGCCAGCGCCGCGCGCACCGCCTCGCCGAAGGCCGGCTCCATCTCCACGGCATCGCCCTGCGTCCACAGCCGCGGCGCTTCCACCGCTTCCTGCAACGACATGCCGTGATCGACCAAGTTCAGCATGCCCTGCATGACACATCCGAAGATGCGCAACCCGCCGGGCATGCCGAGGGCATAGGCCGGCTTGCCGTCGCGCAGCACGATCATCGGCGCCATCGAGGTGGTGACGCGCTTGCCGGGCGCGATGGACAGCGCGCGCCCCGGCCGCGGGTCGAAGGTGGCAATGTAGTTGTTCGGGATCATCCCGGTGCCATGGACGATGAAGCGCGCGCCGAAGGTGGAGTTGATGGTCTGGGTCGAGCAGACGATGCGCCCTTCCCCATCCGCCACGGTGATGTGGGTGGTGTTCGGGCTTTCAGCCGCGACGCCGGGACCCCAGACCTGGGCGCGGGCCATGTCGATCAGCGCGCGGCGCTCGGCGCCATAGGCGGCGGAGATGAGTTTCTCCACCGGCACATCCACGAAGGCCGGGTCGCCCGAGGCGGCGGCGCGGTCGGCGAAGGCGATCTTCAGGCATTCGGCGAGCAGGTGCAGCGTGTCGGCAGACCCGAAGCCGAGCGCGCGCAGGTCCCAGCCCGAGAGCATGTTCAGCATCTGCAACACATGCACGCCGGACGATGCCGGCGGCGGCGGAAGCACGATCTCGACGTCGCGATACGGGCCGCGCAGCGGGGTGCGTTCCACGGTGCGATAGCCGCGGATGTCATCCACCGTGACGATGCCGCCGGCGCGCGCGATGCCATCGGCAACGGCCTGGCCGAGCGCACCATCCAGCGCCGCCGCACCCTGCTGCGCGATCGCCTTCAGCGTCTCGGCATAGTCCGACTGCACGACGCGATGGCCGGGCTGCAACGCCATCCCACCAGGCAGATAGATGGCGCTGATCGCCGGGTCCTTCGCCATGTCGGGCGCGGCTTCCTTGGCGCATTCGGCGAGGTAGGGCGTCGCGCGGTAACCGCGTTCGGCATGGCGGATCGCCGGCGCCATGACATCGGCGAGCGAGAACGACCCGAAGCGCGCCAGCGTCTCGCACCACGCCTTGAGGTTGCCCGGCGTCGCCACCGACAGCCCGCCCACCGTATTGGTGCGGCCGACCGATTCCAGCGCGCGCGGATTGTCCGGCTGGGCCGGGGTGAACATGTCGGCCCGCGCGGCGGCCGCACAGGTCGCCATGCCGTCGATCACGGTATGCGTGCCGTCCGGCAGGCGCAGATGCGCGGTGCCGCCGCCGAGTAGCCCGACCATCATCGGCTCGACGACGGTGAGGGTGAACAGCGCGGCGATCGCGCCATCCACGGCGTTGCCGCCGGCCGCCAGCATCTCCGCGCCGGCGGCGGAGGCGAGCGGGTGGTTCGTCACCACCATGCCCTTGGTGCCCATCGCGGGACGCTTCTCGGTGGTGAAGCGCGTGCCGGCGCGCAGGGTCCAATCCAGGGTCATGTCGGCGATGCGTCCTTCAGGGGGATGGGGTGGTCAGGCGCAGCACGCGCTGGGCCTGGCAAAGGTCCTCGCGCGGGCGCTCCTCGGCACGTCCGTCGGACCAACGAATGCGCAGGTCGTTGAGGCAGCCGGAGCCGGAGGGCGGGGTGACATGCAGGGCATTGCCCGGCGGCAATTCGACGCGACCGATCAGGGAGTGGCCGAACTGCCCCTGCCCCACCGACGACAATTCGAGCCCGACGATGGTCGCCGGGCCTTGGTTCATCACCATGAAGGGGTGCGGTCGCTGGTCCTGTTGCGCCATGGCGGGCGCGGCCAGCAGGCTCAGCGCGAGGATGCCCCACCCGCGTTCTTGCCACCCTCGAAACGCAGTTCCGGCGCCGCGCAAAGATCCACCCCCGGACGATCCTCTGTCCTGCCACCAACATAGACAGCGCGGATGTTGAAGACGCAACCCTGCCCCTCCGGCGCGCGGATCTGCACCGCATTGCCCGGCGTGATCTGCGCATTGCCGAGCCAATCCTCGCGGCCCACCCCCGCGCTCACCGGGGAGACGAAGAGGCGGGAGATGGTGATGCTCGCCACGTTCAGCAGCCGCGTCGCCGGGGCGGCAACCGGCGGGGGGATGCTGGCCGGCAGCGGGTCGGGGGATGATGGCGCCGCAGTGGGTCGAGGCACCGAGGCCAGCGGTGCAGGCACGCCCGCATCCGGCAGCGGGATGAGTCCGCCGAGTCCGGCCAGCGACGCCGACGGCGCGAGTGAACGCGGTGGTGGATCGGCCGGCGTCGCGACGGCACCACCGTTTCGGGCGGGGTCGACCCCGGCATGCCGGGCCCGGTCGGCGACAGCGGCCTCGATCGGGTCGGCCGATCGGTCCGAGGCCCTGTCCGTCATCGCGGACGGCGCAGCATCGGCACGCCCGGGCGCCGCCGTGCCCGTCACCGCCGACGGGGCGGCGGGCGCGGCGCCCAACAAGCTGCGCAGGCGCGGCTCCAGGAACCAGGCCGCGGCACCAAGCACCATCAGTAACAGCACCACGCCAAGCCCAAGCATCACCCCCGCCCCAGCGCGGCGGCGCGACCCGGTCGGTTCGGCCGAGGCCTGGGCAACCGCTACGCCAGCCGGCACGGCACGGGCCGGCGCCACGCGCGGTGGCGCAGCTCGCGCGGGCGGCGCCACGGCAGGGGCCGCCGCATGGGAGGCACGCGCCGCCGCGACCAGGGCCATCGCCTGGGCGCGCGGGATCTCGACCGTCGCATCCGCCGCCAGCGCCAGGCGCACGCCGACCGCCAGCACATCCGCATGCTGTTCGATCGGCATGGGGAAGACATTGAGCCAATGCGACCCGGCCAGATGCAGCCGCAGGGCGCCGCCCGGCTGGCAATCCTCGATCCGCACCGGCACCAGGGCGAGTGATTGCGAGACCGCGGTGACGACCTCGTTCCTGACATGGACGGAATTCGCGGTGGCGCGGGACAGCACCAGCACCATGGCGTGGGCGCGGCCGATCGCGGTCAGGATAGCCTCGCCCCAATCGGCGCCGGCGGGCACGTCGCGCGGGGCGATCCAACAGCGGATGCCGCGCGTCTCCAGCGCCGCGCAGACAGCCTCGGCTGCGGCACGGTCGGTAGACGCGTAGCTCAGGAAGACGTCATGTGGCATGGGCGGCGTCCGGACGTGCGGTTTCTCGCACAGGCGGCGCGACAGCGCCATGCGCTTGGAGTCCGTTTGGAACGTCCGGCGCCGGATGGCGTGTTCCCTAACAGAATCTGAGACCACACATTGCCCGGCGCGGCGCCCGCCTTCTAGGATCACGCCACACGCGCGGCAGGAACCGATGTCCGACTCCCTTGCGGAGGTCCTGGCCCTGGAGGCTGAAGGCCTCCTCCTTTCGGCCCATGACAGGGCCATGGCCGCCATGGCCGACCACCCCGACGACCCCGCGCTGCGGTATCGCGCCACGCTGACCATCGCGCGCGCCGGCGCGACGGGCCGCGCGCTCGACCTGTTCCACCAGCTCCGCCTCGATGCCGAACCCGACCCGGAGATCGCCGCGCTCGGCGCCCGGCTGATCAAGGACCGCGCCTTCGAACGCCCGGTCGCCGCGCGCGGCCCGCTGCTCGCCGAGGCGGCGCGGCGCTATGAGGATCTATGGCGTCGCGGCGGCGCCGGCTGGCACGGCGTCAATGCCGCCGCCATGCATCTGCTGGGCGGCGACCGGCCGCGTGCGGTGGCGATCGCCGAGGACGTGCTGCGCGGCCATCGCGATGCAGGCGACTACTGGTCGGCGGCGACCGAGGCCGAGGCGCAACTGCTGGCCGGGCGCGAACTCGCCGCCCGCACCGCGCTGGAGGAAGCCGAGGCGCGCGCGGGGTCGGATCTGTCGGCCCGCGCCACCACGCGACGGCAGTTGCGGCGGGAGGCGATCGCGCTCGGCGTGTCGCCCGCCATCGTCGATGCGCTGCGCATCCCGGCTGTACTGCACTACACCGGCCACATGCCCAAGCCCGGCCAGGACGACCCGGCGATCGAAGGGCTGATCAGCGCGACGCTCGATGCGACCATTGCCGCGCAACGCGTCGGCATGGCGTTCGGCGGGCTGGCCGCCGGGCTCGACATCCTGGCGGTCGAGGCGCTGCTGCGCGCCGGGGTGACACCGACCGTCGTGCTGCCCTGCGACGCCGACACCTATGAGGCCGCGTCCGTCCTGCCGGCCGGCGAACGCTGGGTCGCGCGCTACCGTGCGCTGTTGCCGCGCGTGCGCCTGATGCATCTCGATGAACGGCCCTTCGCCGGCGATGACCTGCACCTCGCCATGGCGGCGCGGCGCGCCATGGGGCTGGCGCGGCTGCATGCCCGCCATCGCGACGGGACGGCGGTGCAGGTCGCCGCCTGGGACCAGGTGCCCTCGCGCGGGTCGGCCGGCACCGGCGCGGATGTGGCGGCCTGGACGAACGCCGGCGGGCAGTCGCTGTTCCTCGGTTGGCCCTGGCCGCGCAACGGTCCGGTCGAGGCGCTGCCCGAGCCGCGGCGGCGGCCCATGGCGGTGCTGTTCGGCGACCTGCCGCGCTTCAGCGCGCTGGACGATGAGGGCTTGGCGCGCTTCTACGAAGGCCCGCTGGTGGCGATGGGCGCGGCGCTGGAACGCCACCCCTTCACCTATTGCAACTGCTGGGGCGACGCGGTGCAGATCACCTTCGAGGAGATAACCGGCGCCGCCGCCTGCGCCTTCGACATGCGCGCCGCGCTGGAGACCCAGGAACCGCCGATCCACCCGCGCTTCGCGCTGGATTTTGGCCCGATGCTGCCGGTGTACGATTCGGTACAGCGCGCGCACAAATATTCCGGCAGGGCGATGACGCGCGCGGCGCGGATCGAACCGGTCACGCCGCCGGGGCGGATCTTCGCCACCGAAGCCTTTGCCTGCGAGGTCGCGCTGCTGCCGCGCGGGGCTGGTCTCGCCTGCGACTATGCCGGCCACATCCCGACGGCCAAGAGTTTCGGGTCAATGCCGCTCTATGCGCTGCGGCGCTCGGGCTTCGAGGAGGATATGGCATGAGCGACACGCGCCTCGCCGAGGAACTCGGCGGCATGACCTTGTTCCGCGACCTGCCGCCTTCGGCGCTGGCGCGGCTGGCCGAGGGCGCGCGGCGCGTCGCCCCGCCGGATGGCGCGCCGCTCTTCGCCCAGGGCGATGCGCCCGATGCCGTCTATGCCGTGCTCGAGGGCCGCGGGCGGGTGCGCGTCGGCGCCCCGGACACCGCGGCCAAGCGGCTGATGGTCGAGGTGTTCCGCGCCGGTGACATATTCGGCGAGATCGGCGTGCTCGACGGCGCCGCGCGCAGCGCCGATGCGCTGGTGATGGGAGATGTGAAACTCGCCCGCATCCCGGCCGCCGCCTTCCTGGAGACGGCGGAGAGCGAACCGGCGCTCGGCCTGGCGCTGGCGCGGATGCTCTCGGCCCGGCTGCGGCGCACCTTCGGGCTGCTGCAGGATGCGACCTTCGCGCCGCTCGAGGTGCGGCTCGCGCGCCAGGTGCTTTACCTGCTCAAGACCGACAGCGTGAAGACCGAGCGCGGCGTGCGGCTGGCAGCGCGTTTCCGGCAGGGCGACCTCGCCGACCTACTGGGGGCGACGACGCGCAGCATCATCTCGATCCTGAATGCCTGGCGCGGGTCGAACCTCGTGGCCTACGACACCGAGAAGGCGTTTCTGTTCGTGCTGGATGAGGCCGGGCTGGCCGCCGTCGCCGCCGGGCCGCGGGACGGCATGTGAAGCAATTCAGCGCGCCGCCGCTCGCGCCGTGGCATGATCGAGCGCGATGAACCGACTGTTGTTCCCCCTGCTGCCCGCCGCGCTGCTGTTGATGGCGGCGACGGATGTGCCGTCCGGCCTGCCGACCGAGAAACCGCCGGCGCTGGAGCCGAACCGCCAGGTGCTGCAGGTGCCGCTGCCCACCGAGAAGCCGCCGCCGGCCGTGGTGACCGCCGCCGACATGCCGGGCCCCGCCTGCGCGCCGGCCCATCGCGCGCTGATCGACGACGCGTTGGCCGAGGCGCGCACGCGGCTTGCCGCCGCCATCGCGCTGGTGCGCGACCGGCCCGACGACCCCCATGTCCGGCGCTGGTTCGGCGATGCGCCGCGCAAGACGATCCGCCTCTCGCTGGAGGTCACGGCGGCGCGGCTGGCGGATATGGAAGCGGTCGATATCCGCTGCAACGACCCGGCCGGCTGCCCGGGCGGGCGCTTCGCCTATGCGCGGGGCCGGGACTTCGTGCTCGGCCTCTGCCCGCCCTATTTCCGCGCGCGGATGGAGGGGACGGATGCGCGTTGGGGCATCCTGATCCACGAAACCTCGCACATCGCGGCGAATACGGTGGACCATGCCTATCGGCCGAGCGGGGCGATGCGGCTGGCGAAGGAGAACGCCGCCCAGGCGGCGGAGAATGCCGATAACTACGAGTATTTCGTCGAGACGCTGCCGCGGTAGTGGCGCGTGTCGGTTGGTGGGGATTGAAGGGGCTTTGCCCCTCCAAACCACCCCACCAAATGACAGTGTCATTTGGAAAGCCGTCGTCTGGTGCCGGGCATCGTGGGTATGCTGCCCCCGCTCTGCACGGTCTGTGCACCATGGTGGGTCTCGGCGCCGATCCTGCCCTCGGCGCCAAGGGGCCGTGTCCCGAGACGCTTGGAGCAGGCTGCCGTCACGCGCGTTCACGCCGTCTGCTCCCGCCAATCTTGGGCGAGCATCGTCACCCGGTCGGGTGATTCCATCCAACGGCGATCTGCTCTCGGGCTTTGGTGGAAGAGGCCCCTGTCGGTTCCTCGATCCCGATCAGGGACGGCGTGGCGCGCTCATCACGCCTCCCGCATCCGCAGCAGGAACAGCGCGCCCAGCGCGGCCATGCCGAGCCCCGCCGTCAGCCACAGTGACTGCACACCGACGGCATCGACCAGCAGCCCGAAGAAATACGGCGCGAAGGCCTGGGAGGCGCGTGCCGGGGCGGTGATCAGCCCCTGGCGGTGCCCGTAGCCGACCGGGCCGAACAGCGCGAGGGGCAGCGTGCCGCGCGTGATGGTCAGCATCCCGTTCCCCGCCCCATGGATCAGCACGAAGACCGCGGCCATCGGCGCGCCGCCCAGCATCAGCACGGCGACGGCGAGCGGATGCGCCACCACGGCGATGCGTGCCGAGACCAGCGGATTGATGTTGCGCAGGAAGCTGAATTCCAGGATCCGCGCGCCGACCTGCGCCGGGCCGAGCAGCGTGCCGGCGGCCACCGCCGCGGCCGCCGTGGCGCCGGCCGATTGCAGCAGGCCGGGCAGATGCGCCCCAAGCGCCGCCGCGCTGAATCCCGCCGTCGCCAGCACGAAGGCGAGCAGCACCATGTCGCGCAGTTGCGGTTCGGGCCCGGAGGCGGTCGCGACCGGTGCCGCCTTGGCCGGCGGCGGCACGCGGGGGATCAGCAGGCGGTTGAGCGGCAGACCGAGCAGGATCTGCAACGCCGCCCAACCGAAGCAGGCACCGCGCCAGCCCCATTCAGCCTCCATGAAGGCCGAGGTGGGCCAACCCACCGTGCTGGCGAAGCCGGCGATCAGCGTAATGCCGGTGATGCTGTTGCGCGCATCCTTGCCGTACAGCCCGGCGAGGGTGGCGAAGGCGGCATCGTACAGCCCCATCGCCATCGCCATGCCCATCACCGCCCAGGCCAGACAGAACACCGGCAGCCCCGGCGCCAGGCCCATCATCACCAGGCCGATGGCGAAGACGACGTTGGACACCGCGAGCACGTCGCGGCCGCCACGCCGGTCGATCGCGCGGCCGGCCGCCGGGCCGAGCACCGCCGTCAACAGCAGCGCCAGGGAGAATATCCCGAAGATGGTGGCGCGCGAGACGCCGAACTCGGCGGCGATCGGTGTCGCGAGGATGGCGGGCAGATAATAGGATGCCCCCCAGGACAGGGTCTGCGTCGTGCCCAGCACGGCGACAGTCAGGGCGCGGTTGGTGGCAATGCTCATCGCCACGCATCC
Organism: Neoroseomonas lacus; assembly: GCF_014644535.1. Taxonomy (GTDB): domain Bacteria; phylum Pseudomonadota; class Alphaproteobacteria; order Acetobacterales; family Acetobacteraceae; genus Neoroseomonas; species Neoroseomonas lacus. Next base: position 143,525 of record NZ_BMKW01000011.1, on the reverse strand, counting down.
TCAGCCCGGGGCGCGTTGCCGCCAAGCCGGATAAGCAGCGCAGATGTGTCCCCGCGCTACGCCGCTGCATCCTCCTTAATCATCGCCGCGCCCTTTTCGCCGATCATGATGGTCGGCGCGTTGGTGTTACCGGTGGTCAGCGTCGGCATCACCGAGGCGTCGATCACCCGCAGGCCCTCGAAGCCGCGCAGGCGCAGGCGGCTGTCGACGACGCTGGCGGGATCCTCGCCCATGCGGCAGGTGCCGACCGGGTGGTAGATCGTGGTGCCGTATTGGCGATTGAAGGCGAGCATCTCGTCATCGCTGGCAACGCCGGGGCCGGGGAGGATTTCCTGCACGCTATGCTGCGCGATGGCGGGTTGCGCGAAGATGTCGCGCACCATGCGGATGCCGGCAGCGAGCAGCGCCTGGTCGGAACGTGCCGAGAGGTAGTTCGGGCGGATCGCCGGCTTCTCGAAGGGGTCGGCGGAACGCGCCATCACGGTGCCGCGGCTGTCCGGCTTCACCGGGCAGATGGCGCAGGTCATGCCGGGTTCCTTCTCGAGCACGCCGAACTGGCCGAGCGCGTAGGAGGCCGGCGTGAACAGCAATTGCAGGTCGGGGCTGGCCAGGCTGTCGCGCGACCGCGCGAAGACCTGCGCGGTGGTGACGCCAAACGTCAGCGCGCCATTGCCGCGCAGGAAGAAGCGCGCGACCTCGCCGGCCAACCGCACGCCGCGCGCCAGTTGGTTGGTGGACAGGCTGTTCTTCACCCGGTGCTGCACGCGGGAGACGTAGTGGTCCTGGAGGTTGGCGCCGACCGCTTGCATGTCGGCCAGCACCTCGATGCCGAGGGAGCGAAGGTGTTCCGCCGGGCCGATGCCGGAGATCTGCAGCACATGCGGCGAATTCACCGTGCCGCCGGAGAGGACCACTTCGCGCGTCGCGGTGATGCGGCGCAGCTCGCCGCCCTGGCGGAATTCGGCGCCGATGCAGCGGCGGCCGTCGAACAGCAATCGACTGACCTGGGCCTCGGTTTCAACGCGAACGCTGTCGCCGGCGGCGCGCAGATACGTCCGCGCGGTCGACCCACGCCAGCGACCGACACGCGTCATCTGGGAATAGCCGACGCCTTCCTGTTCCTCGCCGTTGAGGTCCTTGCGGAAAGGGTGGCCGGCCTGTTGTGCCGCCTCGATGAAGCGATGGGTCAGCGGCAGGATGGTGCGGTAATCCTCGACCTGCAGCGGGCCGTCGGTGCCGCGGAAATTGGTGTCGCCGCCGTTTCGATAGGTTTCGGACTGGCGGAAGAAGGGCAGCACATCGGCATAGGACCAGCCGCGGCAGCCCATCTGCGTCCAGGTGTCGAAATCCGCAGGATTGCCGCGGACATAGAGCATGCCATTGATTGATGACGTGCCGCCCAGCGTGCGGCCGCGCGGCCAGCGGATCTCGCGGTCGTTCACCGCTTTGTCCGGTTCGGCGACATAGCCCCAGTTCACCAGGTTCTGGTTCTGCAGCAGCTTCAGCATGCCGGCCGGGATGTGGATCCAGGGATGGCGGTCCTTCGGCCCGGCTTCCAGCAGCGTGACGCGCGCGCCGGTCTCGGAAAGCCTCGCGGCGACGACGCAGCCGGCCGACCCGGCGCCGATGATCAGATAATCCGTTTCCATCCCAAGCTTCCGCAGTGTTCGCGGCAGCGTCCTACGGTGCGGCGCTGAAATCCATCCCCTCGAAGACGGAAAGCATGCTGCGCAGCTTGTCGGGGACGGGGATGGGCCGGCGCGTCGCCTGGTCGGTCAGCACCCAGACGATCTCGCCGGTCGCCAGCAGCGTGTCGCCGCCGGCGGGGAAGACGGCCGGCTGGAAGGTGACCGAGGAACGCCCGATGCGCGTGCAACGGGCGCCGATCTCGATCTCCGCCTTGCGGCCGATCGCGACCTTGTATTCGACCAGGCCGCGGACGACGTGGAAATCGGCGCCGGAAGCCTTCACCTCATCCTGATAGGCCCAGCCGGCGGCGCGGATGTAGTCCGACACCGCCTCGTCATACCAGGTCAGGTAATGGGCGTTGAAGACGATGCCCTGGGTGTCGAGTTCGACGTAACGCACCCGGTGGGACAGGAAGAACCGGAAGTCGGCGCGGCTTGGCTGCCGCTTCACCGCGCCGTCCATCCTCAGCCCCGCGCGGTCTTCACCGCCGCCGTCGCGGCCTGGCACATCAGCCCGACCTCATTGGCGATGGTGACCAGCTTGAAGCCCTTCTGGATCATCCTGTTGGCATAGGCCGGGGAGCCGTTGTGCAGCCCCGCCGCGATGCCACGCTTGGACGTCTCCGTCAGCAGCATGTCGTAGATCGCCAGGATTTCCGGGTCCTCGACGTCGAGCTTCGGCTCCTTGCCGTAGGAGAAGGAGAGGTCCGAGGGACCGACATAGATTCCGTCGATGCCTGGAACGTCGAGGATCGCCTTGATGTTCTCGATCGCCGTCTTGGTCTCGATCATCGGGATGATCAGGATCTCATCATTGGCGGTCTTCTGGTAGTTGCCCGAGGAACCATAGGCACCGGCGCGGATCGGCCCGTTGGAACGGGTGCCGGCGGGCGGGTACTTCGCGTACTGCACCAGGGCGCGGGCCTCGGCCTCGGTGTTCACCATCGGGCAGATGATGCCCATGGCGCCGGCGTCGAGCACCTTGCCGACGATTCCGGGCTCGTTCCACGGCACGCGCACCATCGGCGTGGCGGAGGAGAGCTGGATGCCCTGGAAGCACGCCACGCAGGACAGGTAGTCCTGAACGCCATGCTGCATGTCGACGGTCACGCTGTCCCAGCCGCACTTCGAATACATCTCGGCGGAGAACGCGTTCGGGATGGCGAGCCACCCATTCACCACGGCCTTGCCGGCCTTCCACGCTTCCTTGACCGCATTTGCCATGGCGCTGCTTCCTCTCTTGTTGGGCTGCTATGGCAGGGACGCTAGGCTGGGTCCCGAAAAGCGTCAAACCCCGGTGCTGGACGCCGCGCGGGGGGCGGGGCAGGGTTCGGCCATGTCATCCTGGGCCGTCCATTCCGAGACCGGCGCGCTGACCGATGTGCTGGTCTGCCCGCCCGATCACTATCGCTGGATACCGACCAATTCGATCGTCCGGCGCACGCTGGCGGGGGCGCAGCAGCCCTCGGCCATGGCGCTGGCCGCGCAGCATGGCGAGTTGGTCGCGGCGCTGAAACAGGGCGGTGCGCGGGTGCACGTGCTGCCACCCGAACCGCACCTGCCCTACATGGCCTATACGCGGGATTCGGCGGTGGTGACGCCCTGGGGGCCGGTGCTGACGCAGCTCGAACGGCCGCAGCGGCGTGGCGAATACGCCGCCGTCATCGACTTCCATGGCGGGGATTTCTGGCGCAAGTCGAGCGCCGGCACGCTGGAAGGCGGCGACATCCACATCATCCGGCCGGGGCTCGCCTGTGTCGGTGCCTCGGGCGGGCGCACCGACCTTGCGGGCGCCGAGCAATTCGCCACTTGGCTGCGCGGCGAAGGCTGGGAGGTGCGGGTCGAGGTGTTCGACGAACATTTCCTGCATCTCGACGTGTTGTTCTGCATGGCGGCGCCCGGGCTGGCGGTGGCCTGCCTAGATGTGCTCGACCCCGACTTCGTCGCCTGGCTCGCCGGGCATGGCATTCGCTGCATCGACGTGGCGTATCGCGACGCGATGCAACTCGGCTGCAACATCCTGGCGCTGGGTAGGGATCAGGTGGTATCCGCCCGCGGGTCGGCGGCGCTGAACGCGGCGCTGCGGGCCGAGGGGCTGACCGTGCTCGACCCCGATCTGTCCTTGTTCACCGCCGGTGGCGGCGGCCCCCATTGCCTGACCTGCCCACTCGGGCGGGTGGAGTAAGCCCGATGTCCCTCACCACCACGCCTGTCGAGACCGTCATCGCCACCCTGCGCGACCTTCTCGGCGAGCGGCTTTCCGTCAATGCCTCGGTGCGCGAACAGCACAGCCGCGGCGAGGACACCACGACGCCGACGCTGCCCGACGCCGTCGCCTTCGTGGAGACGACCGAGGAGGTCAGCCGCATCCTCACCTTGTGCCACCAGCATGGCGTGGCGGTGACGCCCTTCGGCGCCGGCACTTCACTGGAAGGCCATGTGAATCCGGTCCGCGCCGGCATCTCGCTCGACCTGTCGCGCATGACGGCAGTGCTGGAAGTCAACGAGGAGGACATGGACTGCCTGATCGAACCGGGCGTTACGCGGCAGGCACTGAACGCCTTCCTGCGCGACAAGGGCATGTTCTTCCCGGTCGACCCCGGCAGCCACGCGACGATCGGCGGCATGTGCGCGACGCGTGCCTCGGGCACCAACGCCGTGCGCTACGGCACCATTCGGGAAAATGTGCTGGGGCTCGAAGTGGTGCTGGCGGATGGCCGTGTCATCGAGACCGGCGGGCGGGTGCGCAAGGCATCGAACGGCTATGATCTAACGCGGCTGTTCATCGGCTCGGAAGGCACGCTCGGCGTCATCACCAAGGTACGGCTGCGGCTGCATGGCATCCCCGAGGCGATGTCGGCGGCGGTGTGCCAGTTCCCCACGCTCGCCGCGGCGGTCGAGACCGTCATCACCGTCATGCAGACCGGCGTGCCTGTCGCGCGCATCGAGCTGCTCGACGAGGATCAGATGGAAGCCTGCATCAAATATTCGAAGCTGGAAGGCTTCGCGCCGCTGCCGACGCTGTTCCTCGAATTCCACGGCACCGATGCCTCGGTGAAGGAACAGGCGGAATCGGTCGAGGCGATCGCCGCCGATTTTGGCGCCTCCGGCTTCGCCTGGGCGACCGATGCCGAGGCGCGCAACAGGCTGTGGCAGGCGCGGCACGATGCCTATTGGGCGGCGGTGAACCTAAAGCCGGCACATCGCGGCATCACCACCGACGTTTGCGTACCGATCTCGCGCCTCGCCGAAGCGGTGGTCCAGGCGAAGGAAACCGCCAAGGCGTCGGGCCTGACCTCCTGCATCGTCGGCCATGTTGGGGATGGCAATTTCCACTGCCTCATCCTGTTCCCAGAAGGCAGCCAGGAAGGGCTGGAGAAGGCCTGGGCGCTCGACCGCGCCATCGTCGCGCAGGGCCTCGCGCTGGGCGGCACCTGTTCGGGCGAACATGGCGTCGGCCTCGGCAAGCGGGAATTCCTCGAACAGGAACATGGGGTGGAAGCGCTCGCGGTCATGCGCGGCATCAAGGCGAGCCTCGACCCGCGCGGCATCATGAATCCGGGCAAGATCTTCCGGAACTGACCGGCATGGACAGCCAGGCGGGCGCGGTGGCGGCGTGAGCGCGCTCGGCATCGCGATCCTCGCCCTCACCCTCGGCCATGTATTCTCGAATGCAGTGCGGACCCTGCCGGCGATGGCGGCGGATGTGCTGCAGGCCGACCTCGGCGTCAGCGCGGATGGCCTCGCCGCACTGACCGGCGCCTTTCCCGCCGCTTTCGCGCTAACCATGCTGCCGGTGGGCGTGGCGCTCGACCGCTTCGGCGTGAAGCCGACGGCGCTGGCCCTGTTGGCCATCGCGGCGGTGGGCGCGGCGCTCGGCGCGGTGGCGACCGGGCCATGGTCGATGCTGGCGGCGCAGCTGGTGCTCGGCGTCGGCTGTTCGGGGATGCTGATGTGCCCCATGACCTATGCGGCGAAGAACCTGCCGCCGCAGGCGTTCGGCCTGTGGGGCGGTGTGATCCAGGCCTTCGGCAATACCGGCATGCTGCTGTCCGCCAGCCCGCTGGCGCTGCTGGTGGACCATGCCGGTTGGCGCAGCGGCTATGTCGCCTGCGCCATGCTGGCGCTGGGCGCGGCGCTCACCGTCGCGGTCGTGGTGCGGGAAGTGCGCGTCGCGCCGCAGGCGCGACGGTCCATGCTGGAGGATGCGCGCGACGTCGTCACTCTTGGCCTGTCGCGTGACATTCGCGGGCCGGTGGTGATCGCCTTCGCCTCCTTCGCCGCGGTGCTCGGCGTGCGCGGGCTATGGGGCGGGCCCTGGCTGATGGAGGTGAAGGGCCTGGCGCGGGTGCCGGCGGGCAATGTGCTGCTGGCCTGCACCATCGCGCTGATCATCGGCCCTGCCGTTGCCGGCATGCTGGAGAGGCGCTTCCAGCGGCACCGGCGCGGCATGCTGGCTGCCGGGCAACTCGGTGCCGCGGCGGCGATCGTGCTGATCGTCGCCGGCGGCGCGCTCGGCTGGGGGGTGGCGGCGGATGCCTTGCTGTTGTTCGCCTTCGGGCTGCTGGTCTCCACCCAGGTGATCTGCTTCGCCCTGGTGCGCGCTGCGGTGCCGCCCGAACGCGTCGGCCGTGCCTTGTCGGCGATGAATGTGTCGTTCTTCGGCGGCGCGGCGGTGCTGCAGGCGGCCTCGGGCGTCGCGGCCGCCTCGGGTGGGCTGGCGGCGGCGCTGCTGGTCTTCGCGGCGGCGCTTTCGGTCTGCACCCTGGCCTTCCTACGGCTGCCCGGGCCGCGCTAGGGGGTTCCGTTCGCTCCAGCTCACGGAATCCACCCCTTGGCTGTTGCCTATGCGCGCCTCTTCACCCGATCAGGTGGCGTCGCCCGATCGGGACCTGCTCCAGGCCGGACAAGCGGGCCGCTTGTGCCCGCCAAAGCCTTGCATCACGGGCAATTCATCATCGCGTCACCGAAGCGTCGCGATCGCCATGGCACCGGGGCGCCGTCCTGCACCGGAGACCCGCCATGTCCTCGCGCCGCCTGTTCCTGGGCTTGCCCGCCCTCGCCGTGCTCGCCCGCCCGGCCCTCGGCCAGGCCGATTGGCGCGCGCAGTATCGCGAACTGCGCCTGGGCATCTCCTCGGCCGAGAATGAACGCGACGCCATCGCGCGCCAGCAGCCCTTCGCCGCCTATATGGAGCGCAAGCTCGGCGTGCCGCTGCGCGTCTATCGCGCCACCGACTATGCCGGCGTGGTCGAGGCGATGCGATCGAACAACATCGAATTCGCCCGCATCGGGCCGGCCAACTACGCACTCGCACGCCGCGTCATGGGCGATCGCGTCGTCGCCTTCGCCAAGGACATCGGCGATGACGGACGCACCGGGTACAATTCCGTCGCCTTCGTGAAGGCCGACAGCCCCTATCAGCGGATGGAGGACCTGCGCGGCAAGTCCTTCGCCTTCGCCGACCCGAACTCGACCTCGGGGTTCGCTTTTCCGTCCTATTTCCTGCGTCGCGGCGGCTTCGACCCGGCCACCTATTTCTCGCGCACCGGCTTCTCCGGCAGCCATGAGCAGAGCGTCATCGCCGTGCTCAACGGCACCTACGATGCCGGCGCGACCTATTGGAACAGTGCCACGCGCGGCAACATCCAGCGCATGGAGGAGAAGGGGATGATCCCGGCGGGCAGCACGCGGATCATCTGGACCAGCCCCGAGATCCCGAACTCTCCCTGGGTGCTGCGCACGGAACTGCCCGAGAGCCTGAAACGCGACTGGATCGCCGCGGTGATGGCGCTGCCAACCGAGGACCCCGCCGCCTTCCGCGTCGCCGCTTCCGACGCCCGCGGCATCGCGCCGGCGACGCATGAGGATTATCTCGACGTGATCGAGGTGGTGCAGGAGAACCTGGCGCGTCGCCGCAACCGCGGCACGTGACCAGCCTCGCGCAGAGCGCCGCCGCAGGGCGCTGGCGGCAGGCCGCGCTGGCACGGCGCCGGACGCTGCTGGTCGGCGCCGCGGTCTTCCTCGCCGCCGTGATCCTCGCCGCGCGGGTCGGCGAGGTCGATCCACGGCGCCTCGCCGCCGGGTTGCCAATGGCGGCGGACTACATCTGGCGCACCATCCCGACGCTGCGGCTGGACACGCTGGGTGCCGACCTCGCCGAGTGGATGTGGGGCCTCGGCCATTGGCTGCGCCTGCTGGGGGATACATTGCTGATCGCCTATGCCGGCACGGTGCTGGGCGGGCTGGCGGCGCTGCTGCTCTCCTTCCCCGCCGCCGCGACCTTCGCGCCGCGCTGGGCGGTGATGCCGGCGCGGCGGCTGCTGGAACTGGCGCGCACAGTGCCGGTGCTCGTGCTGGCGCTGATCTTTGTCTACGCCTTCGGCCTCGGCTCCTTCGCCGGCATGTTGGCGATCGCGGTGCACAGCACCGGCGCGCTCGGCAAGCTGTTCGCCGAGGAACATGAGAACGCCCAGCACGGCCCGGTCGATGGCGTCCGTTCGGCCGGCGGGTCCTGGGCGCAGCAGATGCGCTTCGGCGTGCTGCCGCAATCGATGCCGGGCGTGCTGAGCTATGGCCTGCTGCGCTTCGAGATCAACATGCGCGAGGCGAGCGTGCTCGGCATCGTCGGTGCCGGCGGCATCGGGGAGGAACTCTACCTCGCCGTGCGTCAGTTCGAATACCCGGACATCTCGGCCATCGTGGTGCTGATCCTGACGACCGTCGCGGCCATCGACCTGCTGTGCGAACGGCTGCGCCGGCGCGTGATCGGGCCGCGCGCATGAGGCGGTTCGGCACCGCGCCGGTGATCTTCGCCACCGGCTTCCTGCTGCTGGCCGCGGCGCTGTGGCGCGTCGATGCCTCGCCCGGCCGCGTCTGGGAAGGGCTGTCGCGGCTTGGCTGGCTGTTGGCGCTGATGTGGCCGCCGAGCCCAGGCGGCGACCTGCCCGACCTGCTCGAAGGCCTCGCCCAGAGCCTCGCCATGGCCTTCCTCGGCACCGTGCTGGCGGCCAGCCTGGCGCTGCCGCTGTCGCTGCTGGGCGCCGGCAATGTGGTCGGTTCCGCGCTGCTACGCTTCTCCGTGCGGCGGCTCTATGACGGGCTGCGCGGCGTTGACACGCTGGTCTGGGCGCTGATCTTCGTCTCGGCGGTGGGGATGGGTCCCTTCGCCGGCATCCTGGCGCTGATGGTGCCGGATATCGGCACCCTGGCGAAGCTGTTCAGCGAGGCGCTGGAAGCGGCCGATCGCCGCCAGGTGGAGGCGGTGCGCGCGGCCGGGGCGGGCCGACTGCTCGCGGTGCGGCTGGGGCTGCTGCCGCAGGTCGCACCGGTGATGCTCTCGCAGGTGCTCTACACGCTGGAATCGAACACGCGCTCGGCGACCATCCTCGGCGTGGCCGGCGCCGGGGGGATCGGCCTCGCGCTGTCGGACAGGATCCGCATCAACAACTGGGACGAGGCGGCCTTCATCATCCTGATGATCCTCGCCGCCGTGGCGGTGATCGACTGGGCCAGCCGCACGCTACGGCTGCGGTTGATCCGCCCGTGAGCGTGTGTTCCGGCCGGCGCCGGCCCGCCCCCCCACCCGGCCGCCCGACGTCAGCATCCTGGATGGACGGGCGCGCGGGCCGGTGCCGGCGCGTCAGGACAGCCCGCCAGGCTTCGCGCCAGGGGCGATCCGCGTTAGAGCGTGTGCCCATCTGCCGGCACCGGCCCGATCATCGCCCTTGCGTCGGCGCTGCGCGGTCCCGCCGCCGGGCGGGAATGACACGGCGCCAGGCTCCGCCCGTGCGGGACAGGCTCCAGAATCCTGGGCGAGGGTTGAGCCATGCTGCGCAGTATCCTGGTCGCATTGGACGATACCGAGGGCTCCACCCGGGCGCGGGACCTCGCTTTCGCGCTGGCCCGGCAGACCGGCGCCGCGTTGACCGCCGCCACCGTGCTCGACTGGCCGCATGCGCGCGACGCCAATGAAGCCGTGCCGCCCGGTGCCGGCGCCTTCAAGGAACGGCGCGACGCCGCCCGCGCCCAGCGGCTGGAAGCCGAGGCCGACCAGGCCTTCGCCGCCTGCATCGTGGCCGCCGGCGATACGCCCTTCACCAAGCAGCGCCTGACCGAGGCGCCGGAGGAAGCGCTGCTCGCCGTTGGTGCCTCGCATGACCTGCTCGTCATCGGCCGCGATGCGACGCTCGGGCTAGAGGTCAATGACGGCGGCCTGGCGCCGGTGATCGAGGCGCTGCTGCGCGACGGCGCGCGCCCGCTGCTCGTTGTCCCGGCCGAGCCGGTGCCGGCGGCCGGCGGCGTGCTGGTCGGCTATGACGGGTCGATCTCCTCGATGCGGGCGATGCAGCTTTTCGCGCTGCTTGGCATCGGCGCCGGCCTGCCGGTGAAGGTGCTCTCGATCGCCGCCGCCAAGCCGGACGCGCAGCGCCTCGCCGAGGAAGGGTCGGCCTATCTGCGCAGCCACGACCTGACGGCAGAACCCGTTGCGGTGGTCAGCAGCCATCCGCTCGACGCGCTGCTCGCCGAAGCGACGGCCATGCCCGCGCGCATGATGGTGATGGGCGCGTATGGGCATTCCGGCCTGCGCAACCTGTTCCGCGGGTCGAAGACCGAGAAGCTGCTGACCGCCTCGCCCTGCCCGGTTTTCGTTGCCCATTGAAGCGACATCCGCTCGTCACGGAAATTTTATTGGAGACTGTTAAGTTTCGAACGAGGCTCGGGCGGGCTTGACGCCCTGCACAAGCCCGCCCCATCTCCGGGGTTCGCCAATGGATGTCGTCATGAATCGACTGTTTGCCGGCGCTGTCGCGCTGCTCCTCGCCGGTGCGCAGCCGGCCGCCGCGCAGTTCGGACCGCAGGGGCCACCCGCGGTGGGCGTCATCACCGCCGAACGCCGCCCTGTCACCGAGACATCGGAATTCGTCGGCCGGGTCGAGGCCACGGACCGCGTCAACATCCGCGCCCGCGTCGTCGGCTTCCTGCAGGAAAGGCTGTTCCGCGAGGGCGGCGACGTCACCGAGAACGAGGTGCTGTTCCGCATCGAGCGCGCCCCCTTCGAGGCGCAGCTCGAACAGGCGCAGGCGAGTCTCGCTGGTGCCACCGCGACGCTCGAGAATGCGCGGGTCGCACTCAGCCGTGCGCAGGATCTACGGCGCACCGGCGCGGGCACGCAGGTCGCGCTCGACAATGCGCAGGCGGCCGAACGCACCGCCGCGGCCTCGGTGCTGTCGGCCCAGGCGGCGGTCCGCGTCGCGCAGATCAGCCTCGACTACACGGACATCAAGTCGCCGGTGGCCGGGCAGATCGGTCGCGCGCTGCTGTCGGTCGGCAATGTCGTCGGGCCGGATGCCGGAACGCTCGCGACCATCGTGAGCCAGGACCCGATGCGCGTCGCCTTCACGGTCAGCCAGCGCACCGCGCTCGACCTGCGCAACCGCTTCGAAGGGCGCGGCGGGCCTGATGCGTTGCGCGTGCGCATCCGAACCGCCGATGGGCGGATGTATGACCAGGTCGGCCGCGTCGACTTCGTTGACAACCAGATCGATCGCAACACCGACACCATCCTGATCCGCGCGCTGATCCCGAACCCGGTGCGCCGCGCCACCGAGAGCGAGACGCCGGTCACCCCGCGCTTCCTGATCGATGGCCAGTTCGTCACCGTCTATCTGGAAGGCGCGGAGCCGGTGCTGACCATCACCCTGCCGCGCGCCGCCGTGCTGCAGGACCAGCAGGGGGCCTATGTCTTCATCGTCGGCGAGGGCAACAAGGCGGAGCGGCGCAACATCACCCTCGGCCGTTCGACCGGCGAGGTCGCGGTCGTCGAGACCGGCCTGCAGGGCGGCGAGACCGTGGTGGTAGACGGCGTGCAGCGCGTCCGGCCAGGCCAGCCGGTGAATCCCGCGCCAGCAGCGCCGCCGCCGGCACGAGCCGCCACTCCGGCGCGGGGCTGAGCGCCCGTGTTCTCAGCCATTTTCGTCGACCGGCCGCGCTTCGCGATGGTCATCGCCATCGTCACGGCGCTGGCCGGCTCGCTGGCGATGCTGCGCATCCCGGTCTCCCAGCTGCCGGACATCGTGCCGCCGCAGGTCTCGGTGACCACTCGCTTCCCCGGCGCCTCGGCGACCGTCATCGAACAGACCGTCGCGCAGGTGATCGAGGCCTCGGTCAATGGCGTCGACCGCATGATCTACATGCGCTCGAACAGCGCCAATGACGGGTCCTACAGCCTCAACGTCTCTTTCCAGCTCGGCACCAACCCGGACCTCGCCACCGTCAACGTCAACAACCGCGTGCAGGCCGCGCTCGCGCGACTGCCGCAGGAGGTGCAGCGCCAGGGCGTGACCGTGCGCAAGCAGTCCTCCGCGGTGCTGCAGTTCATCTTCCTGTATTCCGAGAGCGGCGAGCACACGCCGCTGTTCCTGTCGAACTACGCGACCATCAATATCGTCGACCGGCTGGCCCGCGTGCCCGGCGTCGGCCAGGTGAACCTGTTCGGCGCGATGGATTATTCCATGCGCATCTGGTTCGAGGTGGACCGGCTGATCAGCCTCAACCTCACGCCATCGGACGTGGTCGCGGCGATTCAGGCGCAGAATGTGCAGGCACCCGTCGGCCGGCTTGGCGGCCGGCCGGTGCCTGATGACCAGCAGTTCCAGATCAACCTCGAAACCCGCGGACGATTGTCCACGCCCGAGGAGTTCGGCGACATCCTGATCCGCGCCAACCCCGACGGGTCGGTGCTGCGGGTGCGTGATGTCGCGCGCGTCGAACTCGGCGCCGCCAGCATGGACACCGAGAGCCGCTTCGACGGCAAGCCGGCGGTGACCTTCGGCGTCTATCTCCAGCCCGGCGCCAATGCGGTGACGGCCGCCGAGAATGTACGGCAGGCCCTGAACGAAATGCGCACCCGCTACCCGGCGGGCGTCAACCACCGCGTCTTCTTCGACACCTCGGACTTTGTGAACGACACGATCCACGAGGTGATCAAGACCCTCATCGAGGCCTTCATCCTCGTCGTCATCGTGGTGTTCCTGTTCCTGGGGAACATGCGCGCGACGATCATCCCGACCATCGCGGTGCCGGTCAGCCTGATCGGCGCCTTCATCATCCTGCTCGCGCTCGGATATTCGGCGAACACCATCTCGCTGCTGGCCATGGTGCTGGCCATCGGCATCGTCGTCGATGACGCCATCGTGGTGGTGGAGAATGTCGAACGGGTGATGGAAGAGGAACCGCACCTCACCCCCGCCGAGGCGACCAAGAAGGCGATGGCGCAGATCACCGCGCCGATCATCGCCATCACGCTCGTGCTGCTTTCGGTCTTCGTGCCGATCGGCTTCATCCCGGGCCTGTCGGGCGAGTTGTTCCGCCAGTTCGCGGTGACGATCAGCGCGGCGATGATCATCAGCGCGATGAATGCGCTGACGCTCTCGCCCGCGCTGTGCGCGGTGTTCCTGCGGCCGCACCCGCATGCCGGCGGGCATCGGCCCGGCATCATGGGCCGCTGGCTGCGCGGCATCGACTGGGTGCGCGACCGCTATGCCGGGATCGTGACGCGGCTGGTGCGCGTGTCGATCCTGTCCATCGTGCTGACCGGCGTCTTCTTCTTCAGCATCTGGGAGATGTCGAAGATCACGCCCTCGGGCTTCCTGCCGCAGGAAGACCAGGGCGCCTTCTTCGTGCAGGTGCAGTTGCCGCAGGGGGCTTCCGTCTCCCGCACGCGCGAGGCGGTGGTCCAGGTCGAGGAAATCCTGAAAGCCATCCCCTCGGTGCAGGGGACACTGGCGATCGTCGGCTTCTCGCTGATCGATGGCGGCGCGCAGTCGAATTCCGCCTTCCTGGTGGCGCGGCTGAAGCCCTTCGCCGACCGCACCACGGCGGCGATGTCGGTGCAGGCGGCGATCGGCCGGGTCTTCGGCGCGGGCAGTGCGATCCGTACGGCGAATGTCTTCGCCTTCAACCTGCCGCCGATCATCGGCCTGGGCACCGGCGGCGGCTTCGAATACATCCTGCAGGATTACGAGGGCCGGCCGCCGGCGGACCTTGGCGCGGTGATGCTGTCGCTGGTGGTGGCCGCGAACCAGGACCCCAACCTGACCGCGGTCTTCTCCACTTTCAACGCCACCAATCCGACGCTGTTTCTCGACCTCGACCGCGAGAAGGCACAGGCGCTCGGGCTGCGCATCTCGGACGTTTTCGCCACGCTGCAGGCGACGCTGGGCGGCTTCTATGTCAACGACTTCAACCTGTTCGGCCGGACCTGGCAGGTGAACCTGCAGGCCGAGGCGGCCGACCGGCGCGACGTCGACAACATCTGGCGCATCCATGTGCGCAACAACCGTGGCGAGATGGTGCCGCTGCGCGCGGTCGCCGATGTGCAGACGCGGCTCGGGCCGCAGACCATCTTCCGCTACAACAACTACCGCGCCATCTCGATCAACGGCGCACCACGGCCGGGGGTTTCCTCGGGCGAGGGGCTTGCGGCGATGGAAGCCCTGTCGGCCCGCGTGCTGCCACGCGGCTATGGCTATGAATGGACCGGCACGGCGTATCAGGAGAAGCTCGCCTCCGGGCAGACGGCCTACATCCTCGCGCTGGCAGTGATGTTCGCCTACCTGTTCCTCGTCGCGCTGTACGAATCTTGGGTCATCCCGGTGCCGGTGCTGCTGTCGGTGGCGGTCGGCGTGCTGTCGGCTTTCGGGGCGCTGTTCGTCGCCAAGATGCCGCTCGACATCTATGCGCAGATCGGCCTGGTGGTGCTGATCGCGCTGGCCGCCAAGAACGGCATCCTGATCGTCGAATTCGCCAAGGAAAAGCGCGAGGAAGGCCTTTCCATCCGCGAGGCGGCGATCATGGGGGCCAGGCTGCGCTTTCGCGCGGTGATGATGACCTCGATCGCCTTCGTGCTCGGCCTGGTGCCGCTGGTCTTCGCTACGGGCGCGGCGATGCTGTCGCGTCGCGCGGTGGGCACGGCGGTGTTCGGCGGCATGATTGGTGCCGCGGTCATCGGCATCTTCATCATCCCGATGCTCTATGTCGTGTTCCAAAGCATGCGGGAATGGTCGAAACGGAAGTTCGGGCGGAAGGCCGCTGTGTCGTAAGTGAAGGCTGGAGGGGCGTCGCCCCTCCAGACCACCCCACCAAAGGGCAGTGCCCTTTGGAATGCCATCTGTTGGCATTGGGCACCGCTCCGGGACCGATGCCGAAACCCGCCTCGGTGCCCAGCGGGTGTTTCGCGGGTCGCGCTGCGCCCTTCCACCCGACACCCGGTATCGGTTTCCGAAGGCCCCCCGGCCGATGGGCACCCAACGACTTTGCTGTGCAACATCGTTAGGTGCCCCTGGCGAGGTGAGGTCCGGAGTGGGGCGGCGCCCCTCTCCGCCGCGTCAGGACCGTCCCCCCTTCCCTTTCCCGCCCCGCATCGCAGATGATGGGCTCAGGAACCAAGGGAGACCCCGCGCATGGCAAAGTTCGGCCTGAGCCAATCCATCCGTCGCGTCGAGGATCCGCGCCTTCTCAAGGGTGGCGGCCGCTACACGGATGACGTCGCCGTGGCGGGCCAGGCGCAGGGCTATGTCCTGCGCAGCCCGCACGCCCATGCGAGGATCGCCTCGATCGACACCGCTGCCGCGAAGGCGATGCCTGGCGTGCTCGGCGTCTGGACCGCGACGGACCTCACCGCTGCCGGCATCGGCCACCTGCCCTGCCTCGCCCCGGTGAAGTCGGTCGATGGCAGCCCGACCTCGGACACGCCGCATCCGGTGCTGGCCGACGGCGTCGTCCGTTATGTTGGCGACCCGGTCGCCTTCATCGCCGCCGAGACCATCACCCAGGCGCGCGATGCCGCCGAGGCGATCGAGGTGGAGTACGACGTGCTGCCGGCGGCGACCGACCTCGCCACGGCGACCGAGGCCGGCCAGCCGCAGATCTGGCCGAGCGCGCCGAACAATACCTGCTTCGACTGGCATATCGGCGACGCCGCCAAGGTGGACGCGCTGATCAGGCAGGCCGCCCACGTCACGACGCTGCGCGTGGTGAACAACCGCGTCGTCGTCAATTCGATGGAAGCGCGCGCCGCGCACGCCGACTACGACGCCGGGCGCCAGCATTGGACGCTGACGACCAATACTCAGGGCTCCTGGCTGGTCCGCAACGTGCTGGCCAAGAACATCTTCAACGTCTCGACCGACAATTTCCGCGTCGTCACCCCCGATGTCGGCGGCGGCTTCGGGATGAAGATCTTCATCTACCCCGAGCACGTGCTGACCTGCTTCGCGGCACGCGCGATCGGCCGCGCAGTGAAGTGGACGTCGGAACGCACCGAGGCGTTCCAGTCCGACACCCATGGCCGCGACAACATCACCATCGGCGAGTTGGCGCTCGACAAGGACGGCAAGTTCCTCGCGATGCGCACCAAGAACTGGGCGGGGATGGGCGCGTATCTGAGCACCTTCGCCCCCTTCATCCCGACCGGGGCGGGGACCAAGGTGCTCGCCTCGGTCTATGGCTTCCAGGCGATCCACGCGCAAGTCATCGGCGTGATGACCAACACCGTGCCCGTCGATGCCTATCGCGGCGCCGGGCGGCCGGAGAGCAACTACCTGGTCGAACGCCTGATCGATACGGCGGCGCGCGAGGTCGGCATCGACCGCATCGAGCTGCGCAAGCGGAACATGGTGCCGTCCTCGGCCATGCCCTACACCTCGGCGATGGGGCAGCGGTACGATTCCGGCGAATTCGCCATGCTGATGAATGCCGCGCTGACCAAAATGGACTGGGCCGGCTTCCCCGCCCGCAAGGCCGCGGCTGCGAAGCGCGGCAAGAAGCGCGGCATCGGCCTCGCCTATTACCTCGAGGCCACCGGCGGCGCGCCGACCGAGAATGCCGCGGTGAAGTTCGCCGATGACGGCTTCGTCGATGTCTATGTCGGTACGCAATCCACCGGCCAGGGGCACGAGACCGCCTATGCCATGATGACGAGCTTCGAACTCGGCATTCCGATCGAGAAGATCCGCGTCAAGCAGGGCGATTCCGACACGCTGCCAGATGGCGGCGGCACCGGCGGCGCGCGCAGCCTCTATTCCGAGGGCCAGGCGATCCTGGTGACCACCGCGACGGTGGTCGAGAAGGGCAAGAAGGCGGCGTCCGAACACCTCGAAGCCTCCGTCGCCGACATCGAATTCACTCCGCGCGAGGGTGGTTTCACCGTGGTCGGCACCGACCGCAGCATCGGCATCCTCGACCTCGCCGCCGCGCAGCGGAAGAAGGTCGCGGCCGGCATCGAGGCGACCATCCTCGACGCGCAGGAAACCGCCGAGATCAAATCCCACACCTTCCCCAATGGCTGCCACGTCGCCGAGGTGGAGGTCGACCCCGAGACCGGCATCGTCTCCATCCCGCGCTACATCGTGGTGGACGATGTCGGCCATGCGCTGAACCCACTGATCGTGCGTGGGCAGGTGCATGGCGGCGTGACCCAGGGCATCGGCCAGGCGCTGCTGGAACGCACCGCCTATGACGGCGAGAGCGGACAGCTCATCTCGGCATCGTTCATGGACTACGCGGTGCCACGGGCGGATGACCTGCCCGACATCGATGTCGACCTGATCGAGGTGCTCTGCGAAACCAACCCGATGGGCGTGAAGGGCGCGGGCGAGGCCGGCGCGGTCGGCTCGCCGCCGGCGGTGATGAACGCGCTGGTCGATGCGCTGGCGGAATCCGGCGTCGCCACCATCGACATGCCGGCGACGCCCGAGGCGGTGTGGAAGGCGCTGGCGAAGGCCGCAGCCTGAGAAAGGCCGGAGGGGCCTTGCCCCTCCGGATCACCCCACCAAAGGACAGTGTCCTTTGGAATGGCACTTGTTGGCGCCGGGCAGGATGGGCCGGCTGCGTCGCCGGCGTGGGCGCATGCGCTCCGCGGGAACAAAAAGGGCGGACCCTCGCAGGTCCGCCCTCATAGTTTGCCAGCCCGCTTACTGCGGCAGCGGCACCGTCACGTTGGTCACATCGCACAGGTTCACCCCGCGGCGTTCCTGCGACTGGCCGTTCTGGTAGACGAAGCGCATATCGTACATGCAGTCGCCTTCCGGCAGCCGGATCGGGAAGGTGGCGCCCGGCGCAACGGTGTCATTGCCAAGCCGGTCGGGGCCCCAGTTCTGGTCGGTGGCCAGCGAGGCATAGACCTCCATCACCACAACCTGCCCCTGGTTCACCAGGTTGAAGGACGGGTTGCCGCGCGGGCCCTGGGTCTGGCCCTGCTGCGGCGCCTGCCGCTGCTGCCCGCCCTGCTGCGGCCGGCCGTCGAAGACGACCTCGGTCAGGTTGCACAGGTTGACGTTGCGGCGTTCCTCGGGCGGGCCGCCCTGGCGGTCGTAGACGACGCGCAGGTCGTAGATGCATTCGCCCTGCGGCAGGCGGATGACGAAGTTGCGCCCCGCCGGCACGATGTTCTGGCCCAGCCGGTCCTGGCCCCAGTTGCTGTCCGAGGAGGGCGAGGCGTAGGCCTCGTAGATCACCCGGTTGCTTCGGTTTACCAGGTTGAAGGATGGGTCGCCGGTCTGCGCCTGCGCCACGGGGACCAGGCCCCCCATGGCGAGAACGGCGGCAGCGGCGATGACCAGACGTCTGAACAGCATGCGGGCTCTCCTTCCCGAGGGTCCGGGCATGTCGCCCGTTCATTCCGCGCATACGCTAGCCGAGCCCGATGACAGCGCCAACAGCGCCACATCACACCATGCGAAGCATTTCAGGCGTAGCGCGCCAGCGCCTGTTCCAGCGAAGCCAACGCATTGCCGAGCGCCGCCGACATCGCCGCCGCCGCCTGCTCGGCGGTCGGCGGCGCGGTGCCGCTCGCGAGCGGGGCCGTGCCATCCGTCACCAGCTGCCCGACCAGCCGGCTGCCATTGCGTTCATCCACCAGCAGCAGCGTCAGTTCCGCCCGGCCGACGCCCTGGCCCTGCATGGCAGCGAGCGCGGTGATCTCGCCCTCCATGACGAAGTCGGGCGTCACCCGGCTGCCGGGTGACAGGATGGCGGCGAACAGATGCGAATCGATCAGCCAGCGGCGCAGCGACTGCTCCGCGGCCTCGGCCGGCGGCGCGGCCCATTCGGCGTAGAAATCGAGGCTCTCGGTGCCGTCGGGGCGGATGATGCGCAGGTTGCGCGTCTCCATCCCCGCCCCGGCGCGCAGCGTGCGCAGCAGCAGCGTACGCCGACCGCGCCCGGTCCGCGGTGCCCCGATCCGTCGCGGTTCCAGCGGAAAGCGCTGCGTCTCGAGATAGGGCCGGTCGGGCAGCACCGAACAGGCGGCGAGGGCAAGCGGGGCAAGCAGAAGGCTTCGGCGATGGGTCATTCAGCGTCGGTCCCGTGGCGGCGGCGGCGGCTGGCCGAACAGCGATTGCGAGGGGCTGCGGCGCAGCGCCTCGGCGGTGTCGCGCAGGCTGGCGGCGGTCGCGCGCAGGTCGCGCAGCAGCGGGCCGAGGTCGGCCTGCGCATCGCTCGTGGTGCCGCGCACGCTGCGCAGCGCGAGTTCGAGCGACTGGATCACCGCCGGCAGCCGCGCAATGGAGGTGCGCAAATCGGCCGCGGCCTGGCTGATGTTGTTCACCGCACCAGCCACGGCGGGGCCTTGTAGCAGTTCCTCTGCGGCCTGGCCGGCGCCGCCGACGCGGTTCACCGCCACGCGCACATCGCGCACCGTGGCGGCCAACTCGGCACCCTCGATCGCCTCGCGCAGCGCGGTCATCGTCGCCGCCGCCTCGCGCAGGGTCAGGGCGAGGTCGCCCTGGCCGCTCACCTGGCTGCGCAGATCCTGGATGAGGTCCGTGGCGGAGCCGAACAGCGCTTCGAGGTCGACATCCGACAGGCGGCTCATCAGCCGCTCGGCGGCGGAGGTCACCTGGCTGATGGTGGACGGAATGGACGGGATGTAGGGGTAGGCCGGCGTCCACGGCACCACGATCGGCGGGAACCGCTCCGGATCGACGAAATCGGCCTCGAGATAGGAGACGCCGGTGACCCCGGTGCTGGCCATGCGCACCCGCAGGCCGGCACGCACCGCATTCTCGACCGACGAATTGCCGTAGCGCCTGGGGTCGAGGGCGAAACGGATCAGCACCAGCCGGTTCGCCGCGTCGTCCACGCCGCCACCGGATACGCCATAGACGACCGAGGTCAGCCCGAGTTCGGTGACCCGCCCGACCGCCACGCCGCGGAAGCGCACCGGCGCGCCGACCTCGAGCCCGGCGACCGATTCCCGCACATAGGTCTCGAACATCACCTGCCGCGACCCGAAGCCGCCAGAGGTGAGGAACAGGATGAAGCCGATCCCCAGCGCGGCGCCGACCACCACCAGCGTGCCGACGCGCAGATAGAGCGAACGTCCGGAACGGGCCATGCTAAGCGGCCTCCCGCCGGAAGAAGGCCCGCACGGTGGGCTGGGTGCTCTCCGCCTTGAGCTGCCGTGGGTCGCCTTCGGCGATCATGCCCTGCGCTTCCTTGTCCAGCATGATGCAGCGATCGCCGATTGCCAGGATCGACTGCAGTTCATGCGTCACCACCACGAAGGTCGTGCCGGTGTCGCGCGCGATGTCCTTGATCAGCTTGTCGAGCCCGGCCGAGGTGATCGGGTCGAGCCCCGCCCCGGGCTCGTCGAGGAAGAGCAGGGGTGGGTCGAGCGCCATGGCGCGGGCGATGCCGGCCCGCTTCGCCATGCCGCCGGAAATCTCCGCCGGCAACTTGGCCGCGGCATCGCCGAGCCCCACCAGGCCGAGCTTGGACCGCGCCAGCGCCTCACGCGCCGGGCGCGACAGGTCGGTATGTTCCTCGAGCGGCAATTCGACATTCTCCGCCAGGGTCATGCTGCCGAACAGCGCGCCGGACTGCCACATCACGCCGATGCGGCGCAACAAGGCACGCCGCTCGTTGTCGTCTTCCTTGGCCAGTTCCTCGCCCAGCAGCCAGGCGTGGCCAGCGGCGAGCGGCACAAGGCCGATCAACGCCTTGAGCAGGGTGGACTTGCCGCAGCCCGACCCACCGAGGATCACGAAAATCTCACCCCGGCGGACCTCGAAGCTGACATCCTTGAAGATGGTCTTGCTGCCGAAGCGCACGGACAGGCCCTCGGCGCGGATGACAGGGTCTTCGGCCATGGTCAGATGCCCAGCCGGAAGAACAGCACGGCGAAGACGCCATCCATCATGACGATGGCGACGATGCCGCCGACCACCGCCGCGGTCGCCGCGTCGCCCACCGCGCGCGGCCCGCGCCCGGCCGACAGCCCGGCGCGGCAGCCGATGCCCGCGATCACCAGCCCGAAGCAGGCCGCCTTGAACAGCCCGCCGGCCAGGTCCTGCAGCGACAGCCACTGCTGCAACTGGCTCTGCACCGAAGCCCAGGGGTAGCCGAGCGTGCCCATGATCAAGGTCATGCCGGCGAGACCCGCGACATTCATCAGCATCGCCAGCACCGGCATGGCGAGCGTCGCCGCAATCAGCCGCGGCAGCACCAGCATGGCGGTGGCGTCGATCCCCATGATCTTCAGCGCGTCCACTTCCTCATTCACCGTCATGGTGCCGAGCTCGGCAGCGAAGGCCGAGCCGGTGCGCCCGGCCAGCACCACGCCGGCCAGAAGTGGCCCCAGTTCGCGCAACAGCGAGATGCCAACGAGGTTCGGAACGAACACCTCAGCCCCGAAACGCCGCAACGGGATGGAGGACTGGTAGGCGAGGATCACGCCGATCAGGAAGCCGAGCAGCAGGGTCAGCGGAAAGGCCCGGGTGCCGACTTCGTCCAGGTGGCGCAGCACATCCGACCAGCGCAGCAGGCGCGGGCGGGCCAGGGTGCGCAGGATGGTGACCAGCGCCTCCCCCATGAAGGCCACGCCCGCTATGCCGTTGCGCACCTTGCCCACCGTGGCGCGGCCGATCGCGGTGATCGGGTGCCATGGCGGCGGCGGGCCGGGTGGCGGGATGGTGGCGAGCGCCTTGCGGGTGCGTTCCAGCACGGCTGCCGCCTGGTCCGGCGCGCCGCGCAGTTCGGCATCCGGCGCGGCGGTCAGCAACATGACGGCGCCGGCGGAATCGACCGATTCAAGGTCGCTGAGGTCGAGCGCGGCGATCGGGTCGCCCTGCGCCGCCTTCATCGCCTGGGGCCACAGCCGGGCGGCGGCGGCGATGTCGATGCGCCCACTGACGCGCAGCACGCGGCTGCCGCCTTCGGTGAGCGCCTCGATCTGCGCTGTCGCGTCGCCCGGGCTTGCGTCCATCCGCTCGATTGGACCGATACCGCACCGCACCGCAAGCCCCTACCGGGGCACATCCCGATGAGCGGGCCCGCATGAAGCCCGGCCCGTGCCCATCATCCGCCGCTGAGCGTGTGGATCAGCACGGCGGCGGCGACCGAGACGTTCAGGCTCTCGACCGGCCCGGCCGGCGGCAGCGTCACGCGCATCGCGCAGGCGCCGAGCGTCGCGGCGCCGAGCCCCACCTCCTCATTGCCCAGCACCAGGGCGATGGCGGTGTCGCGCGGGATCGCCTGGGGCGGCACGCCGCCGCGCGCCACCGCGGCGACCGTCAGGATGCCGGGCGCGATGCCGCGCAGCGCCAGAGGGAGGTCCGCCGCGCCATAGATGTCCAGGGCTTCCAGCCCACCCTCCGAGGTGCGGAAGGCGGCATCCGACAACCCGGCCTGGCGCGGGTCCCCCGACAGCAGCAGGGCGCGACAGCCGAAAAACGCCGCTGAGCGCGCGATGGCGCCGAGATTGTGCGGATTGCCGATGCCATCGAGCACCGGCGTGACGCGCGTCGCGGTGATGGACGGCGGCAGGTTGCGCGGATCGAGCGCCAGCACCGGCCGCGGCAGCGCCAGCGCCACCAGCCCGCCATTGTGCTGCGTGCCGGCAATGCGGGCGAGGTCGGCGGCCGTCACCTCCCGATAGGGACGGCGATGACGCGCCATGATGGCGCAATGCGGTCCGGCCTCGCGCCGGCGCTCCGGCGTGTGGAACAGGCGCATCACATCCTGCGGCCGGCGCGCAAACAACGCGGCGACGGCGGCCGGCCCGCAATGCCGGTCCAGGTCCTGCTGGGCGCTCACAATGCGGAGAGGGCCAGCAGGCGTTGATGCAGCGCGTCGGGGATATCGACGCCATCGGATGCGGCGCGCGCCGTCAACGCGTCGCGCCGGCTGCCGGGTAGGCGGACGCCATCCTCGGCGGTCATGGCGGCGACGAAAGTCTCGATGCGGGCGGCGAAGGCGTCGGTGCCGGCGAGGGCGCCAGGGTCCACTACCAGCAATGCCTGGCCCAGCCGCGGACGGTTGCCGGCATCCTCGAAGAAACTGTCGGCTTCGAAGCCGAAGGCGGCACCGGTCAGGGCGCAGCACAGCAGTTCCACCACCATCGCCAGCAGCGCGCCCTTGGCCCCACCCATGGCGAGCATCGCGCCCGACAAGGCGGCCTTCGGGTCGGTGGTCGGCCGGCCGAGCGCGTCGACCGCCCAGCCTTCGGGGATCGGGCGACCTTCCTTGGCGGCGACCATGATCTTGCCGCGCGCGACTTCCGACAGCGCCATGTCGATAACCAGCGGCGGTCCGCCGCGGCGCGGGAAGGCGGCGGCAATCGGGTTGGTGCCCATCAGCGGGCGCGCGCCGCCGGGCACCGGCATTGCCGCCGGCGAATTGGTGAAGGCCAGCGCCACCAGCCCCTGCCCGGCCAGTCGCGCGACCGGCAGGCCCATCGCGCCCGAATGGTGCGAATTGGTAACGCCGGCAAAGGCGACGCCATGGGCGCGAGCGCGCCAGGCGGCTTCCGCTTCCGCCAGCGCCAGCGCCGGATAGGCGAGGCCGTGCCGTGCATCGACCAGCACCGCGCCGCCACGTTCATTGACGATCCGCGGCACTGCGGCGCCATCGGCGCGGCCGTTGCTCAGGAACGCCGCGTATTGCGGCACGCGCGACAGGCCATGTCCGGCCTGGCCGGCGGCTTCCGCCGCCGCCAGGGCGCGGGCGGTCGCCGCCGCCATGTCAGGCCCCGCGCCAGCGGCGGCCAGGGCGGTGCGCGCGAGCGCTTCCGCGTCGTCGAGAGATATCCGCATCAGTCCGCGCGCAATCCTGCTTCCTGGACCAACCGCGCCCAGCGCGCGGTCTCCGCCGTAACGAATGTGATGGACCGTGTACGATCCCAGCCCTCCACCGTGAAGCCTCCCTCGCGCGCGCGGCGTGACACGTCCGGGTCGCGGATGGCGGCGAGCGTCGCCGCTTCGATCTGTGCGAGAATCGGCGCAGGCACCGCGGCAGGCACCATCATCGCGGTCCAATTGGTCATTTCGAGCCCCGGCTGACCAAGTTCCTTGACCGTCGGCACATCGGGCAGCAGCGGGTGGCGTTCGGCCGAGGTGATGGCGAGCGGGCGCAGCCGCCCTGCCTGCACCTGCGCGATGCATTCCGGCAGATTGGCGACGACGAAATCGATGTTGCCAGCGACCAGATCCGTGATGACCGGCGCGCCGCCGCGATAGGGAACATGCTGCAGATTGTCGCCCGCATGCGCCGCGATGCGCAACAATTCGAGACCGAGATGCGGCGGCGACCCATTGCCCGAGGAACCCGCATTCATCCGCTCGGTGCGCGCCCGCGTGATCAGGTCGGCCAGGCTGCGCGACGGATTCTTCTCCGCATTCACCACCACCACCAGCGGCAGCGAGCCGAGTACCGAGACCGTTGTCAAATCCTCACGGAAATTGAACGGCGCATTCGGGAACAGCGTGGCGTTGACCGTATGCGTCATGGTGATGGCGAGCAGCGTGTAGCCGTCCGGCGCGCTCTTGGCGACCGCGTCGGCGCCGATCAGCGCATTGCCGCCGGCGCGGTTCTCGATGATGACGGGTTTGTTCCAGATTTCGGACAGCTTCTGCCCGACGAGGCGCGCCATGATGTCGGTGAGGCCACCCGGCGGGAAAGGCACGATGTAGCGGACGGGATGGTCGGGGAAGGCGCCCTGCGCCCGCGCCGCAACGGGCAGAAGCGTCGCGGCCGGAATGCCGGCGAGCAGAGAACGGCGATTGAGCATGAACATGGTCCTCTCCTGGTCTTATCGTTGGGGCAACGGTAGCTCAGTCGCGCGTCGCGCCCTATAGGGTTTGCTTTCCCCGACAGCGATGGAGTGACGCGTGAGCGCAGTGGACCGGATCCGCGACTGGCAGGATGAATTCACCGCCTGGCGGCGAGACTTCCATGCCCATCCCGAACTCGGATTCGAGGAGGTACGCACCAGCGCGCTGGTGGCTGAACGCCTCGCTTCCTGGGGCATCGAGGTGCATCGCGGCATCGGCAGGACCGGCGTGGTCGGCGTGCTGCGCAACGGCAATGGCCAAGGCCGCATTGGCCTGCGCGCCGACATGGACGCGCTGCCGATGCCCGAGGCGAATGACGTCGCGCATCGTTCCACGATCGACGGCAAGATGCATGCATGCGGGCATGACGGGCACACCACCATCCTGCTCGCCGCCGCGCGGTATCTCGCGGAGACGAAAAATTTCGACGGCACCGTCCACTTCATCTTCCAACCCGCCGAGGAAGGCCGCGGCGGCGCGCAGGCGATGCTCGCTGACGGGTTGTTCGATCGCTTCCCCTGCGATGCGGTGTTCGGGCTGCACAACCGCCCCGGCCTGCCGGTCGGGAAATTCGCCATCCGCCCCGGTCCGGTGATGGCCGGCGCGCTGTTCTTCGACATCATCGTGCAGGGTCGCGGCGGGCATGGCGCGCGGCCGGAATCGACGATCGATCCGGTGATCGTCGGCGTACAGATCGTCTCAGCATTGCAGACCATCGTGTCGCGCAACGTCGCCGCCCTGGATTCGGCGGTGATCAGCGTGACCGGCTTCAATGCGGGTGACGCCCACAACGTCATTCCCGACCGCGTGACGATGAAGGGCACCGTGCGCGCCTTCAAGGTGGAGACGATGCGCCTGGTCGAGGAGCGCATGCGCATGGTGGCGCAATCCATCGCCGCCGGCTTTGGCGCCACCGCCGAGGTGATCATCCGCGAGATCGCCGCGCCCACCATCAACACACCGGAAGAAGCGGTCGCGATAGGCGACGCCGCCGCCGCGCTGGTCGGCGAGGCGCATGTCGAACGCAACCGCTCGCCGGTGATGGGCAGCGAGGATTTCGCCTACATGCTGCTGGAGAAGCCCGGCGCGTATATCCATGTCGGCAACGGCGTTGGCGATGCCTGGGGATGCGAGGTGCATAACGTGCATTACGACTTCAACGACGCCGCAATCCCGTATGGGGCGGGGATGATGGCGACGCTGGTCGAGCAGAAGATGCCGCGGGTGGGGTGAGACGGTTGGAGGGGCGCTGCCCCTCCAAACCGCCCCGCCAAAGGGCTAAGGGCCTCTGGACACCTTGAATTGGCGTCGGGCCCGATGGTCTGGCCAGGACAAGAAAAGTCGCGCCGGGCCCAGTGCCAGGGAATCCGCTTGGCAACGGGCGGAGCGGGCGTCCCGCTCCCGCAAAAGCCCCGCTCTGCTCAACACCAAGTATCGGTTTCCAAAGGCCTCGGGCCTTTGGTGGGGTGACGTCCGGAGAGGGGCAAAGCCCCTCTCCGGGGCACGTCACGCGCTCTCGTACAACCGCGTCAGGCTGTACTCGCGATGCCCGAGGATTTCCGCCGCGGTGAACTGACCGTCCGCGGTGCGGATGATGCAGTCGAGCAGCGCCTCGCCGGCATCGTGCAGGTTCATCTGCTTCTGCAGCAGTCCGGTCACGTCCACGTCGACGTGCTCGGACATGGTCCGCATGGTGCGCGGATTGGCCGTCAGCTTGATCACCGGCAGGATTGGGTTGCCGATGACGTTGCCCTGACCGGTCGGGAAGGTGTGCACCGCAAAGCCGGAGGCCGCGCAGAGCGTCACCATCTCGGCTGCCGCCGAGGATGAATCCATGAACCACAGGCCCGGATGCGTCGGCATCTCGGCCTTGTCGAGCACGCCATCGACCGTGCACTTCTTGCCGATCTTCTGGATGTTGCCGAGCGCCTTTTCCTCGATGGTGGTCAGGCCACCCTCGATGTTGCCCTTGGTCGGCTGGCTGTCGGACAGGTCGGAGGTCTTGTTGGCTTCGACGATCGCCTGGTAGCGGTCGAACATCCGCATGAAGTCGGCGCGGATCTCGGGCGTCTTGCACCGCGCCGCGACCAGGTGCTCGCCGCCCGTGAGCTCCGTTGTCTCGCCGAAGACCAGCGTATTGCCGTTCTCCCAGAGCTTGTCGAAGGAATCGCCAACGGTCGGGCAGGAAGCGAGGCCGGAGGTCGTGTCGGATTCACCGCACTTCGTCGACACCCACAGGTCCACCATCGGCGCGCGCGTCTTCTTCAGCGCGGTCGCGTACTTCACCATGCGATAGGCGGCGCGGGAGGCGGCGGCGATCGTGTTGATGTCGCCATTCTGCTCGATGGCGAAATACTCGACCGGCTTGCCGGTGGCGGCGATGCCCTCGGCCACCTTCGACGCCCAGCCGAGTTCGATGCCGATGACCACGACGGCCGCGACATTCGGGTTACAGCCTGTGCCGATGATGGTGCGGAAATGCAGGTCGAGATCCGCGCCGAACTGCAGGCGGCCATAGGCATGGGGGATCGCCAGCGTGCCCTGGATGTTGCGCGCCACGCCTTCGGCCGCGGCATTGGAGATGTCGTCCACCGGCAGGATGAGCACGTGGTTGCGCACGCCCATGCGGCCATTGTCGCGGCGCCAGCCTTCGAAGGTGGCGTTCTTGAGATTGATGCCCATGGCGCTTACCACCGCTTCGTCTTGACGTTGTGGACGTGCAGATGTTCGCCCGCGCCGATGTCGGCGACGGCCTTACCGATATCCACGCCGTACTTGATGATGGTGTCGCCCTTGGCAATCGCCTTGATGGCGACCTTGTGGCCGATCGGAATGTCGGACTTGGCCGGGAATTCGATCATCCGGTCCTGGTCCATGATCCAGCCGTTGAGCGTCTGGCCGGATTTGATCCCCTCGACGACCACGACGCCGGCGGAATCGCCTTCGTCATGGACGCAGAAATGCACGGTCATGTCGTGCCCTCCCCTTGGTACTGTGGCACGACGCTAGGGCGGCGGCGGAGGGTGGTCAACGCGGGCTGCCCCGGTCACCCGACAGGTCGCTCATCCGCAATGACTTTTCCATCATTCGGCAGGCTGCCGAAGGGCACGATCTCGACCGTGCCACGCAGCCGCGTCACGGCCTGCAACGACGCCGCCACCGCATCGGCCAGCCCCGCCGCCGCCGGCGCCTCCACGCGCAAGGTCATCGCGTCCTGCTCCGCCATGCGCGTGACCACCAGGCGCAGCCGCCCCACGCCCGGATGACGCAGCGCGATCTCGGCCACCTGCTCCGGCCGCACGAACATTCCCTTCACCTTTGCCGTCTGGTCGGCGCGGCCGCGCCAGCCGGTGATCCGCATGTTGGTCCGCCCACAGGACGACACGCCAGGCTGTACCGCCGAGAGGTCCCCGAGCGCCAGGCGCAGCACCGGATGTGCCGGATCCAGCACGGTGACGACGACCTCGCCGACCTCACCATCAACCACCGGGTCGCCGGTGCCGGGGCGGACGATCTCGACCAGTACCTGCTCGGCCACCACCATGCCTTCGCGCGCGGCGGTCTCGTAGGCGACGCAGCCGAGATCGGCGGTGCCGTACATCTGGTAGGCGTCGATGCCGCGCGCCTTGATCTCCGCCTGCAATGATGGCGGAAAGGCCGCGCCGGAGACCAGCGCCTTGCGGATCGAACGCACATCGCGCCCGCCCGGCTCGGCCGCATCAAGCAGTATCTTCAGGAAGTCCGGCGTGCCGGCATAGCCGGTGGGCCGATAGGCCTCGATCAGTTGCAACTGCGCCTCGGTATTGCCCGGCCCGGCCGGAATCACCGCGCAGCCGACCGCCTGCAATCCATGATCCATCATCCAACCGCCCGGGGTCAGGTGATAGGCGAAGGTGTTCAGCGCCACGTCGCCGGCCCGGAATCCGGCCGCGACGAAGGCACTCGCCAGGTGCCAGGGGTCAGGGCTTCGGGATTCGCCCTCGAAAATCGGCCCCGGGGACATGAAGAGCCGCGCGAAGGACCCTGGGGCGGTCGCCCCAAGGCCGCCAAAGGGCGGGTCGGCCTTCTGTGCCGCCGGCAGATCGGCCTTGCGCAGCACCGGGATGCGCGCCAGCGCCGGCCGGCCGGTCACCGTGACCGGGTCGATGCCCGAGAGCCGCGTCGCCTGGGCCGGGGCCCGCGCAGCAGCCATGACCACCTCCGGCAACAGGCGAGCCAGCTCTGCGTCCCGCGCATCGGCACTGCGCGTCTCGCGCGCGTCAAAAAATTCTCCCATGGCGTCCCTTCCTGGCAGGCTCTTCTCTGGGTGCTGCCTTCGTGGCACATCCTCCGCCTGACGAGCCTGGAGGGAAAGATGGCCGGCGTGTTCTGGTACGATGGCACATGGACAACCGAGGAGCCGAAGATTGTCGGCCCGATGGACCATGCCTTCTGGTTGGGCTCGGTGATTTTCGACGGCGGCCGTGCCATCAAGGGCTGGGCGCCCGACCTCGACCGTCACTGTGCCCGCGCCGTCGCCTCGGCGAAGGCGATGCTGATGAAGCCGACCAAGACCGCCGCCGAGATCGAGGCCCTGTGCCGCGAAGGCATCCGCCGCATGGGGCCCGAGGCCGAGCTCTACATCCGTCCGATGTTCTTCATCCGCAAGGGCCTCGGCGCCGCGCGGCCGGACCCCGACAGCACGGATTTCATCCTGTCGGTTTATGACAACCCGATGCCGAATTGGGCGGGCTTCTCGGCCGTGATGGCGCCGTTCCGCCGCCCGACGCCGGAAATGGCGCCGACCGATGCCAAGGCCGCCTGCCTGTACCCGAACGGCGCGCGCGCTTCGGCCTTTGCCGCGGCCCAGGGTGCGGACAATGCAGTGATGTGCGACGCGATGGGCCATGTGGCGGAATTCGCCTCGGCCAATCTGTGGTTCGCCAAGGATGGGCGCGTCGTCACGCCGGCGGCGAACTTCACCTTCCTCAACGGCATCACGCGGCAGCGCATCATCACGCTGTTCAAGGATGCCGGCGTGACGGTCGAGGAACGCACGGTGAAGCCGGCCGAGCTCGAGGCTGCGGACGAAATCTTCTCGACCGGCAACTACGCCAAGGTGCAGCCCTGCACCCGCTACAACGGGCGCGACATGCAGATCGGCCGCTTCGCGACGCAGGCGCGCGAGATGTACTGGCGCTGGATGGAAGCCGCCCCGAAAGTCGTCTGATACCGGCCAACCTTGCGGCTGATCCGTATCAGAATCCTGGTTTCGCGCGCAGCCGCGATACTGCTCCTGAGCACCATACCGTTCGCCTTTCCGACGACCCCGTCATCTGAAAGCTGAACGGTATGGCACCGGGGCGCCTTGCCCAGGATTTCCGCAGGCATTGCCGCCGCCGCGTTCAACCGGGCGCGGCGGCCTCTATTTTGCGCCCACGACACGGATTGCCACGCCGCCATCCCGGGTGTCTGCTTCTCTCCGGAAGGTGATTGACCCAAGCGCCGCATCCGGCGCGCGGCCATCACGCGGGACCGGAGGGCCACACCCATGGCTGCCCCACGCAAGATCCGCCTCGGCGTCTCCATGATCGGCATGGGCTACCACCTCGCGGGGTGGCGGCACCCAGACGCTTCGGCCGGCGGCAACATGGAGCTCCAGCACGCCGT
The DNA here is from genome assembly GCF_014644535.1 of Neoroseomonas lacus. GTDB lineage: Bacteria > Pseudomonadota > Alphaproteobacteria > Acetobacterales > Acetobacteraceae > Neoroseomonas > Neoroseomonas lacus. The sequence continues at coordinate 113,077 of NZ_BMKW01000011.1, read as the reverse complement.
GCGCGTGACGCAGACCGCCGAGCGCGGCCTGCTCGACATGGCCTTCCTTGCCGATGGCGTCGGCATCCGCTTCAACGACGTGCCGGCCGGTGCGCTATCGCATACCAGCAAGAACGTGCAGTTCGAACCACTGACGCTGCTCTCCGCGCTGGCGATGGTGACCAGCCATGTCGGCCTCGCGGCGACGGCCTCCACGACCTACAACGAGCCCTATCACATCGCCCGCAAGTTCGCCTCGCTCGACCACATCAGCGGCGGGCGCGCGGCGTGGAATGTGGTGACCAGCGCGACCGACATGGAGGCGCAGAATTTCGGCCTGGTCGGCGCCCCGCCCAAGACCGGCCGCTACGACCGTGCCGCCGAATTCGTCGAGGTGGTCAAGGGACTCTGGGAGTCCTGGGAAGACGACGCCTTCATCCGCGACAAGGCCTCCGGGCTCAACTACGACCCCGCCAAGGTCCATGTGCTGAACCACGAGGGCGCGCATTTCCGTGTAAAGGGTCCGCTCAACGTCGCGCGCACGCCGCAGGGGCGGCCGATCATCATCCAGGCCGGCGCCTCGGACCAGGGGCGCGAACTCGCCGCCGCGACGGCGGATGTGATCTATGCCGCCTCGCAGACCATCGAGGATGCGCGCGCCTACTACGACGACGTGAAGGGCCGCATGGCGCGGTACGGCCGCGAGCCGGAGCATCTGAAGATCATGCCCGGCATCATGGCGGTGCCAGGCCGCACGCGGCAGGAAGCGCAGGACCGCTACGAGGTGCTGCAGGAACTGGTGCAGCCGGTCGCTGGCCTCGGCGCGCTGGCGAATTACCTCGGCGACCTGTCGGCATACGATCTCGATGGCCCGGTGCCGGAACCGGACCCCGCCGACCGGCGCGACCACAGTCGCGGTACGATCTTCCTCGAGATGGCGCGGCGCGGAAACCTGACCATCCGCCAGCTGTATCTGTCCATCGCCGGCGGCAACGGCCATCGCATGGTGGTCGGCACGCCGGCCGACATCGCCGACGCGATGGAGGAATGGTTCCACGGCGGCGGCGCGGACGGCTTCAACCTGCTGCCCACCTGGCTGCCCGGCGGGCTCGAGGAGGTGGTCGAGATGGTCATCCCCGAATTGCAGCGCCGCGGGCTGTACCGCACCGCCTATGAAGGCCGCACGCTGCGCGAGAATCTCGGCCTTGCCTGGCCCGAACACCCCGCCGCCGCCGCGCGCCGCGCCGCCCTCGCCCAACAACTCGGCAGCGCCGCCCAATGAAGACCTGGAGCACGACGATGCGCAATCACACGCTGGGCATCGCCCTGCTGCTTGCCTGCGGCCTCGCCGTATCGCCCGCTGCCGCGCAGACGCTGCGCATCGGCATGAAGGCCGCGGTGGATGGCTCCGATCCGCACCAGTCCTACAGTCCGAACCGCAATGTGCAGATGCACGTGTATGAGTCGCTGGTGTTCCAGGACGAGAACCTGCGACCGGTCCCGGGCCTCGCCGAATCCTGGCGCGTAGTGGACGACAACACCTGGGAATTCCGGCTCCGCGAGGGCGTGACCTTCCATGACGGCACGCCACTGACACCGGAAGACGTCGCCTTCTCGATCCGCCGGGCGGCGGCCGCGCAAGGCCTCCGCACCTATAGCGCGCAGACGCGCAGCATCGTAGCGGTGGAGACGGTCGATGCGGGCACCGTGCGCATCCGCACCGACGGGCCTTCGCCGCTGCTGCCGAGCAATCTCGCCGCCATCATGATCGTCTCCGCCGTCGCGGTCGGCACCACGGCAACCGAGCAGGATTTCAACGGTGGCCGCGCCGCGGTCGGTACCGGGCCGTATCGCTGGGTGCGCTTCACGCCCGGCAGCGACGTCACGCTCGAACGCGCACCGCATCATTGGGCACCGACCGAGCCATGGGAACGCGTGGTGTTCCGCTTCATTCCGAATGACAGCGCGCGCGTCTCGGCGCTGCTCGCCGGCGATGTCTCCGTCGTCGATGCGGTGCCGCCCGCGTTGTATGGTCGCGTGCGGGCTGACCCGCGCAGCGAACTGGTCACCGCGACCTCGGGCTTCAATTTCTACATGTACATCGACAGCGGACGTGCGGTTTCGACCTTCGTCACCGGCCCCGATGGCCAGCCACTGCCCAACAACCCGCTGCGCGACCGGCGCGTGCGCCTCGCGCTGTCGCATGCCATCAACCGCACCGCACTCGCCGAACGGGCCATGGAGGGCGGCGCTGAGCCGGCGGGGCAGATCGCGCCGGCGAATTTCATCGGCTATGTCCCCGACCTGCCCGTGCCGGCCTATGACCCCGCGCGTGCGCGCGCGCTGCTCGCCGAGGCCGGGTATCCGAATGGCTTCGGCCTCACCATCCAATGCACCGGCGACCGCTTCGCCGGCGATGCGCGCAGCTGCCAGGCGATCGGCCAGATGCTGACCGCCATCGGCATCAGGACCGAGGTGGAGGCGCTGCCGTCATCCATCTTCTTCCGCCGCGCCAATCGGGGTGCGAACGGCAATCCGGAATTCTCGGTGTCCCTTTCGATGTTCTTCACCACCACGGGCGCGGCGCCGGAGGGGATGAACTCCATCCTGCGCACCTACAACAACGACCTGCGCCACGGGGCATCCAACCGCGGCCGCTATTCCGATGCGGTGCTGGATGGGCTGCTCGGCCAGATCGAGACTACGCTCGACGACACGAGGCGCGAGGAACTGACGCAACAGGCGGTGCGGCGCGCAATGGAGGAAGCCGCGATCATCCCGGTCTTCTTCGTCCGCTCCGGCTGGGGTACGGCGAAGAACATGACGCTGGTGCCGCGCGGAGACCAATACACCATGGCGACCGGCATCCGCCTCGCCCGTTGACCATCTGGGGGAAAACGTCGTGACCAAGAAGCAGCTCAAGCTCGGTGCCTTCCTGTCGGTGCCCGGCAACCACCTGGCCGGCTGGCGCCACCCCGATGCGGTGGCCGAGACCGACATGGATTTCGGCTGGTACATGCGCCTCGCACAGATGGCCGAGAAGCACCTGTACGACACCATCTTCTTCCAGGACACGGTGGCGGTGGCGGGCAGCGATGCGCTCAAGGCCGGCGACATGACGCGCACCCGGCTGTCGCGCATCGTCAAGCTGGAGCCAACCGCGTGTCTCGCCGCCATGGCCGTCGGCACCTCGCATATCGGCCTGGTGGCGACGGCGACGACGACCTTCAACGAGCCCTACAACATCGCCCGCCGCTTCTCGACCATCGACCACATCAGCAATGGCCGTTGCGGCTGGAACCTGGTGACGTCGCAGATCGAGGACGAAGCCGCCAACTTCAACCTCGACACCCATGTCGACCACGCCGCGCGCTACGAGCGCGCCATCGAATTCTACGAAGTCGTTGCCGGGCTCTGGGATTCCTGGGAGGCCGACGCCTTCCTGCGCGACAAGGACAGCGGCGTCTGGTTCGACGTGGACAAGATGCATTTCCTCGACCACCACGGAAAGCACTTCCATGTGCGCGGCCCGCTGAATGTCTCGCGTACGCCGCAGGGCCGGCCGGTAGTGGCGCAGGCGGGTTCGTCGGAACCCGGGCGGGAACTCGCCGCGCGCACCGCGGATGTGGTGTTCACCGCGCAGACGGAGCTGGAAGCCGCGCGGGAGTTCTTCGCCGATGTGAAAGGCCGCACGGCGAAATACGGGCGTACGCTGGACGACATCAAGATCATGCCCGGCATCACCCCGGTGATCGGCCGCACCATGGAGGAAGCGCAGGAGAAATACGACCAGCTCCAGGCGCTGCTACCCGACGATGTGGCGCTGGCCGCGCTGGCACGCTTCACCCGCGGCATCGACATTTTCTCCTACCCGCTGCATGGGCCGATGCCCGACCTGCCGGAGGCGAATTCCGCCAAGTCGCGCCAGAAGCTGATCATGGACATGGCGAAGAAGAACAACATGACGCTGCTTCAGGTCGCGCGCTCGGTCTCCGCCGCGCAGGGCCATCGCGTGCTGGTCGGCACGCCCGAATACATCGCCGACGAGCTGCAGGAATGGCTGGAGAAGGATGCCGCCGACGGCTTCAACGTCATCTGCAACTACTACCCGAAGCCCTTCGAGGATTTCTCGACCCTGGTCATCCCCGAATTGCAGCGGCGCGGCATTTTCCGCACGGCGTATGAAGGCAGGACGCTGCGGGAGAATCTCGGCCTGCGCGTGCCGGAGAACCGCTACACCGCCGCGCGGCGCGCCCAGGCTGCGGATTGAGGCACGTCACAGCACCGGGCTGAACATCGTCAGCGTATTCTCCCACAGGCGGCGCGGGATGGAGCGCCGCCGCAGCGTCTCCGGCAAGATCTCGGTGGCGTCGGCCAGATAGGCATCCTGCCGCGCGCGGATCTCGCGCGCCGTCGCCTCGGAGCAGAGCAGGATATTGTTCTCGAAATTCAGGTCCATGCTGCGGCGATCCATGTTCGCCGAACCGACCAGGCCGACGCAACGGTCCGCCACCAGCGTTTTCGCGTGCAGCAACCCGCCATGGAATTCGAACACGCGGATGCCGGCGGCCAGCAGTTCAGGGTAATACGCCTTGCTGATGGCGCCGACCGCCCAGGAATCGTTTCGCGCCGGCAGGATCAGCGTGGTCTCGACACCGCGCCGGCCGCAGGAAACCAATGCGGCGAGCAACGGCGCATCCGGCACGAAGTAGGGCGTGGAGATCACCACCTCCCGCTCCGCGCCGCCGAGCAGGGCGACGAACACATCCGACATAGCACCGCGCGGCGAGCTGGGGCCGGTGCCGAAGGCGATGGCGGGAAACCCGCCCGGCCTCGCGGGACCCGGCGGCACGGCAAGCACCTCGGTCAGGTCCTCGCCGGATTCCGCCATCCAGTCGCTGGCGAAAAGCAGTTGGTTCTGCAGCACGACCGGCCCCTCGAAGCACAGCATGATATCCACCCAGGGCGCGAAGCGCGCCTTGATGCGAAAGGCCGGATCGGCGCAGTTCTGGCTGCCGCAGAAGGTGATTCGGTTGTCGATGACGACGATCTTGCGGTGATTGCGCAGATCGACGCGGCTGCCGAGGAACATCAGCGCGCCACGCGCCACGGGCAAGGCGCTCTGCAGCCGCACGCCGGCCTCGCCCATGTCGCGCCAGTGGCGTGACCGCACCAGCGGCCGCGACCCGATGCCATCGGCGATGACGCGGCATATGACACCGCGCTGCGCCGCCCGCCGCAGGGCCTCGACGACTTTCAGCCCATTGTTGTCGGCGAGCCAGATATAGAAGGAGATATGGACCGTCGATGTCGCGGCATCGATCGCCGCCACCATCGCCGTGATGGCCGCATCGGAATCGGTGGCGAGACGCGCGGCATTGCCGCCAACCGTCGGGCAGCGCGCCAGCGCCTCGCACAGGCGGAAGGCCGGGCGGAAGCGTTCCGGCACGGCGTCCCGCGCCGCCGCCGACGCCTGGCTGGTGGCCTGTACCCGTCCCGCGAGAAGATCGAGGACGACGACCGAACGATGGCGCAGCCGTCGCGCCAGGTGCGGCTCGCCCACCAGCAGGTACAGCCCCACCCCCACGCCCGGCAGCAGCAGCAGGGCGAGCACCCAGGCCGCGCGCGACATGGGGTCCCTTCCGTCCACCAGCAGGGCGCGCAGGATGACGAGCCCATGGGCCACCGCGAAGGCAACGACCAGGACGAGATGGACGGATGTCAGCATCACCTGCCTACAAGCCCTGGTCCGATGACGTTGTCCATCCGTGCTACGGCCGATGCAGCCGCGCCTTGTCGCGCGTCATCGTGCGCCGGCCGCGCTTGAACGCCGCCAGCACCGGCGCGACCGTGCGCAGCGCCATCTCGGGGGTCTCCGCATCCAGCACCACCAGGTCTCCAGGGTTGCCGACTTCGATGCCGTAGTCGTCCTGGCGCAGCAGCCTCGCCGCATCCCGCGTGGTCATGTTCCACACCGCGCGCACCTCGGCGTCCGAACCGCGATGCGTGACGATCGCCTGCAAGTTCGCCTGGCGCAGCAACTGCCCGTCACCGAAGGGCGTGAAGGGGTTCAGGATGTTGTTCGATGCCACCGAGCACAGCACGCCCTGTTCGGCCAGTCGGTTCGCATCGACCACGTTGCGCGGCACGTTGTGGTCGGTGTGGCGGCCGCCGAGATACAGGTCCGTCGCCGTCAGCACCGTCAGCGCGACGCCGGCACCGGCCATGCGCTTCGCCACCGCGTCCAACCGCGCCCAAGGTGCCGCCGCAAGCTTCGTGACATGGCCGACGGCGACACGTCCACCCCAGCCGTATTGCTCGGTGAGGTCGCAGACCAGCAGCGTGTCGAGATCGTCCGCCGCGATGCCGCTGTCCAGATGCATGTCGATGTCGATGTCGAAGTCGCGCGCCATCTCGAAGACGCGGCGGATCTGCGCGGCCCGATCGCTGTCGTAGTTCGGTGCCGCACCCACCACCGTCGCGCCGTTCCGCAGCGCCGCGACCATCAACTCGTCGGTGCCCGGATTGTTGGTCAGGCCCTCCTGCGGCATGACGCAAATCTCGAGGTCGATCGCCCAGCGGTATTTCTCGATCAGTGCCTTCACGCCTTCGAGCCCGCGCAGCCCGACCTTCGGGTCCACCTCGACATGCGTGCGCATGCGCGTCGCGCCATGCAAGATGCAGTTCTCGATGGTGCGTGACGCGCGTTCGGTCACGTCCTCCACCGTGAAGGTATGCTTCACTGCGGAGACGCGCTCCATCGCGCCATGCGGATGCCGCTGCGCCTCGCAGGCGCAGCGCGCCAGGATGCAGGATTTGTCGAGATGGATATGCGTCTCGACGAAGCCGGAACACACGAGGCGCCCACCGCCATCCACTTCCTCGCGCGCCGTGCCGGGCAGCGCCGGCGCGATGGCGGCGATGCGGCCGCCGGTGACGCCGATATCCACGGGCGGCGCGCCGGGCTTCGCCTCGGGCGGGCGGACATGGCGCAGCAACAGGTCGAAATCCATCGGCAGGCTCCGGCAGGCATTCGGGCGGATCGAACCACGCCGGCCGCGGCGCGTCGATGGCGTGGGGCTTGCATTGTCCGTGCCATACCCTGCCCCTGCCGGAGGAAACCATGTCCATCACCATCGCTCGCCGAACGCTGCTCGCCGCGCCGCTGCTCGCCGCACCTCGCATCGCCGCCGCGCAGGCCTGGCCGGCGCGGCCGATCCGCTGGATCGTGAACTTCCCGCCCGGTGGCGCGGCGGACATTCTCTCCCGCACGCTGGGCGAGCATTTCGGCAACAAGCTCGGCCAACCCATCGTCATCGAGAACCGTCCCGGCGCCGGCGGCATGCTCGGCGCGGACCTGGTCGCCAAGGCGCGCGGCGACACGCATATCGTGATGATGTCCTCGGCGGCCTCGCATGGCATCGGGCCCGTGCTCTACGCCAATGTGCCCTACGACCCGCTGGCGGATTTTACCCATATCCACCTGGTCGGCACCTTTCCCTCCGTGCTGATCGTCGGGCCGAATGTCGCCGTCGCCAACGTCGCGGAACTGCTGGCGCTGGCGCGGTCGCGGCCGGGCGAGATCACCTACGGCTCCGGCGGCAATGGCACGATGAACCATCTGATCGGGCAATTGCTTGCGCGCACGGCCGGCGTCGAGCTGACGCATGTGCCCTATCGCGGTTCGGCCCCGGCGATGACCGACCTGATGGGCGGGCAGATCCCCGCGCTGATGGAAAGCCTGCCGACCGCCATCGGCAACATCCGTGGCGGCCGCATGCGGCCGATCGCGACCAGCGAGGCGGAGCGTTCGCCCGCCCTGCCCGACGTGCCGACCTTCGCCGAGGCGGGCCTCGCCACCGTCACCTCGACCAATTGGTTCGGCTTCTCCACCCCGGCCGGAATCCCGTCCGAGATCGCCGCACGCTGGGAGGCGGAGATCGGCGCGGCGCTGACCAGCGACGCGGTTCAGCAGCGCTTCGCCAGCATCGGCGTACGCCCCGGCACGATGGGCGCCGAAGGCTACACCACCCTGATCCGCGACGAGTTGACCCGGTGGCGGGAGGTGATCCGCGTCGGCAATATCCGGGTGGATTGAAGGCCGCGACAGGCCGGCCGGTTGTCACGCTACCCGCCCAGCGCCACGGCCAAGGCACCGAAGGCCTGGTCCGGATCGCTCGGCTCGGACTTGCCCTGCGCCAGCACCGCCTCGATTGCCGGGGCCAGCCGCACCGCATCATCCGAAACCGGGTCGCTCCCGCTGCGATAGGCCCCCAGCCGCACCAGATCCCTCACCTCGCCAAAGGTTGAGAGAACCCGCCGCGCCTCGGCCACCAACGGCCGCTCATGCGGGTCAAGCACCGCCGGCGCCGTGCGCGACAGCGACCGCAACACATCGATGGGCGGATAGCGGCCCGCCTCGGCGATGCGGCGGTCGAGCACGACATGACCATCGAGGATGCCGCGCACTGCATCGGCGATCGGCTCGTCATGGTCGTCGCCTTCGACCAGCACGGTGAACAGGGCAGTGATCGCGCCGCCGCAGCCATCCGGCCCCGGCCCGGCGCGTTCCAGCAGCCGCGGCAATTCGGTGAAGACCGAGGGCGGGAAGCCGCGCGTCGCCGGTGGCTCCCGTACTGCCAGCCCGATCTCGCGCAGCGCCAGGGCGAAGCGCGTCACGCTGTCCATCAGCAGCAGCACCTGGCGGCCCTGGTCGCGGAAATGCTCGGCGACGGTCATGGCGGCATAGGCGGCCTCGCGCCGCACCGGCGCCGCGGTGTCGGAGGTCGCGCAGACCACCACGGACCTGGCCAGCCGCTCGGGGCCGAGGTCGTCCTCGATGAATTCGCGCAATTCCCGCCCGCGCTCGCCGACCAGAGCGAAGACGATGACCTCCGCCTCCACACCGCCAGCCAGCATCGCCATCAGCGTCGATTTGCCGACGCCCGAGGCGGCGAACAGCCCCAGCCGCTGCCCCTGCCGTACCGGCGTGAACAGGTCGAGCGCCCGGACCCCCAGCGCCATGCGCGGGCCAAGCCGCGCCCGCTGCCCCGCCGGAGGGGCGGGCGCATGGGTCACGCGCGGGCGCGCCCCGGGCACGGGGGCAGGCAGGCCATCCATCGGCTGCCCCATCGGGTCGAGCACACGGCCGAGCCAGGCCTCGGAGACCGCCAGCGCTGGGCGCGGCGCCAGTACCGCGCGCACCCCATCCGACAGGCCAGCCAGCGGGCCCATGGCGATGGCCTCGGCGCGCCCGTCGCGGAAGGCGGCGATCTCGGCCAGAATCGAGATGCCGTTGGGTGCTTCCAGCCGTACCCTGTCGCCGATCGCCGCCAAGGGGCCGAAACCCTCCAGCGTGACGCCGAGCCCGCCAAGCCCGGCGACGGAGCCATGGATGGTCTCGTATGGCAGAGCGTCGATGACGGCGGCAGCGGCGGCTAGGTCTGGCGGCATGCGGCGATAGTTGCGCCAGGAGAGCTTGGCGGGGCGTTAATCGGCGTTGGAAACCGGAGAGGGCTTTGCCCCCTCCGGACCACCCCCACCAAAGGCCTAAGGGCCTCTGGACACCAATACCTGGTGCCGGGCATGAGGGAGGGAACACTTGCGAAAGCTGCGCTGGGCACGAGCGTTCATTCGGGTACCCGTCCTGCCTTTCATGCCCTGCGCCACGTATCGGTTTCCAAAGGCCTCGGGCCTTTGGTGGGGTGGTTTGGAGGGGCAAGGCCCCTCCAATCTTCGCGCCTATGGCGCAGCCTCACTTCCGCAGCCCGCGCCCGCGCATCACCGCGCCGTCGCCGAACTTCGCCCGCAGCGTCTCCACCGCCGCCCAGCGCGCCGCGCGCTTCGGCGCCTCCGGATCGGCGAGGTCACCGAGATCGGCGTCCGCCGCCGCCGCCAGCGGCTGCGCGCCAATCCCGATCAGCCGGAAGGCCGTGCCGTCCGCCTCCTTCGCCAGCAGCGGCCGCACGGCGGCGAAAAGCACATCCGGCAGCCGCGTCGGCTGCGGCAGGCGCGCCGCGCGCGTGCGGGTGGCGAAGGCGGCCGTCTTCAGTTTCAGCGTGACGCCACCGGCGGCGAAGCCCTTCTCCGTCAGCCGCCGCGCCAGTTTCTCGCACAACCGCCACAACGGGGCTTCGAGCGCCTCCCGCGCGGCGATGTCGGTCTCGAAGGTGGTTTCGGCGCTGATGGATTTCGTCTCGCGGTCGGGGTTCACCCGCCGCGCATCCTCGCCCCGCGCGCGGGCGGCGAGCGCCGGCCCTTCATCACCGAACCGGCGCATCGCCTCACGCGGCTCCAGCGCGCCGAGTTGCCCCAGTGTCGAGAACCCCGCCGCCTGCAGCCGCTTGGCCATCGCCGGCCCGACGCCGGGCAGCAGCGAGACGGGCTGCGGCGCCAACCATCCGGCGGCCTCATCGGCGCCGATCACCGCGAAGCCGCGCGGCTTGTCGCGTTCGGCGGCGAGCTTCGCCATCAGCCGGTTCGCCGCCAGGCCGATCGAGACGGTAACGCCGACCTCGCGTTCCACCGCCAGGGCGAAGCGCGCCAGCACCACCGCCGGCGGCGCGCCGTGCAGCGCCTCGGTCCCCGCCAGGTCGAGCACCGCCTCGTCGATCGACATCGGCTGCACCAGCGGCGTCAGCGCCTCCATCATGGTGCGGATGCGGCGGCCTTCATGGACGTATTTCGCCATCTCAGGCTTGATCACCACGGCATCCGGGCAGGCCGCGAGCGCCTTGAACATCGGCATCGCGCTGCGCACGCCACGCGTCCGCGCGATGTAGCAACAGGCCGAGACCACGCCGCGCTTGCCACCACCCACGATCACCGGGCGGCTCAGCAGTTCCGGCCGGTCGCGTTTCTCGACGCTGGCATAGAAGGCGTCGCAATCGACATGCGCGACGGTCAGCCGGAACAGTTCGGGGTGCGAGACGACGCGGCGCGACCCGCAGGCGACGCACCGCGTGACGGCGGGCTCGACGCGGTGCAGGCAGTCACGACACAGCGTCGGCATGGCAGCGGCCCATGATGAAGGGCAAGACGACGAGCCAGGCGAGCAGCGGCAGCATGACGGCCTGCTCCGCCGGGCTGCGCGGCGCGCGGCCCTCGGCGAGGCCGCTCGCCTGCAAGGCCAGGCGCAGCAGGACATCCAGGGCGATCACCACCAGCAGGGCGACCCCGGCCACCGTCGCTCGAACCCGCTTCGGGATCGGCGGCACCAGCCGCGCCATGACATGCCGCGCGGCGAGCCACAGCAAGGCGGCCATGGCGGCGGCTTCGGCAAGCGCCGCCGGCAATCCACCGATCCGTGGGGCAAGGATCAGTTCGCGCAGCGGCCCCAGCACCGCGCCGGCCAGGAAGGCGAGGCCGCCATAGGTCAAGCCCGGCGTCATCCTGGCGGGTCGCCGCCGTGGAGGGGCGTTGCCCCTCCAAACCACCCCACCAAAGGGCAGTGCCCTTTGGATTGCCATCTGTTGGCGCCGTGCCCCACGGCAAGGCCACGTGCCGAGACCCGCTCCAGCGCCCGGAGCGTCTTGCGCGGGCCGGCATGACGGCCTGGCCCCGCCCCAGGTATCGGTTTCCAAAGGCCTCCCGGCCTTTGGCGGGGTGAGGTCCGGAGAGGGGCGGCGCCCCTCTCCGTGCCACCGCCGCGCCTCACGGCGTATCCCACAACCGCGCCGCCCCGAACACGCCCGACGAATCCCCGTGCCTCGCCTGCACGATCGGCGTGCGCGCCACGTCGCCCAGTACGTGTCGCGCCATCAGCGGCGGCACATCGACGTACAGATGCTGCATATTCGACAAGCCACCGCCGAGCACGACCACATCCGGGTCGAGGATATTGGCGATCTGCCCGAGCGCGCGCGCCAGCCGGTCCGTGTGCCGCGCCAGCGCCGCCGCCGCCTTGGCCTCCCCGGCCGCCGCGCGAGCCGGGATCGACCCGGCATCGCGTGCCCCCGGCCCGTCGCAATCGGCGGCGAGGCCCGGGCCGGACAGGAAGGTCTCCAGGCAGCCGTCTCGCCCGCACCAGCAGCGCGGCCCGGGGAATTCCTCCGCCCGCATCCATGGCAGCGGCGTGTGACCCCATTCCCCCGCAGTACCGTTCGGCCCGTCCAGCAGCCGGCCGGAAGAGACGATGCCACCGCCGCAACCGGTGCCGATGATGACGGCGAAGACGGTGCGATACCCCGCCCCGGCGCCATCCGCCGCCTCGCTCATCGCCAGGCAATTGGCGTCGTTGGTGATGCGCACCGCCCGGCCGATCGCGGCGCCGAGGTCGCGGTCCAGCGGCTTCCCGTTCAGCGCCTGGGAATTGGCATTGCGCATCAGGCCGGTGGCCGGGCTGAGGCTGCCGGGAATGCCGACGCCGACCGTCCCGCGCCCGCCCGTCTCGTGCTCCGCATCGCGCACCAGCGCGGCGATCGTCTCGACCGTCGCGGCATAGCCGGACGGCGTGGCGACGCGCTTGCGCAAGCGCACCGCCCCCTCCCGGTCCAGTGCCACAATTTCGATCTTGGTGCCGCCGAGGTCGATGCCAAACCGCAATACCCTATCTCCTGCCTTGGTCGAAAAACGCGATCGCCGCCGGGTGGAACGGTAGCGGCAGCGGCCCGCCCGCCGTCTCCCGCCGGATCATCATCGCCGCCGGACCGCCCGCGGCGACCAGCCCCTGCCCGTCCAGCAACGTTATCAACAAGGTGGTGACCTCGGCCTGCGTCAACGTGTCAGCCGCGACCAGCACGGCCTGGGTGGCGAGCGTCGGCACCGCCAGGTCCTGGTTGGGGTAGGTGCCGGCCGGGATGGCGAAGCGGATCAACGGCCCCTGCGCATCGACCAAACTGGCCATGGCGGCCTCCTCCAGGGGGAGGAAGCGCAGCGGCAGCGCATCGGCCAGCCGCAACTCCGCCTGGGCCGGCGCCAGGCTGACCGCGATCGCCGCGGCAATGCGCCCGTCGGCGAAGGCCGCCGCCACCGCCTCCGGCGCCAGCGCCACGCGCGGCGTCGTCGTGGCATCGAGGCCATGGGCGAGCAGCACCTCTTCGGCCGTCACCCGCGCCCCCGAGCCCGACACGCCCACACCGACCGGCCGCCCGGCGAGTTCGGCCATGCGGCGAATGCCCGATGCCACCGGCACGGCGACATGCACCGCTTCGGGAAACAGCGCTGCGATGGCGCGCAGGTCGGGTATCGCCGGCAGGTCCCAGGCCGGCGTCCCGCCCTGCAGCGCCGCCAGCGCGACATCGGCCTGCGCGATGCCGGCGAGCGCGGTACGGTTGGCGATCAGGCGCAGATTCTCGACACTGCCGGCCGAGGCCAGCGCGACGGTGCGGCCCAGGCCGGGCCCTGGCGGCATCCGGGTCATCGCCTCGGCGAGGCGCGCATATTCTGACCCGGCGGCGCCGCCCGCGATTGGCACGCCATGGCGCAGCCGTGCCTGCCGTGCCTCGATGTTGCGCCAGGCCTGGGCGAGTTCCTGTTCGATTACCGGCGTCATCTCGGCCCCCGCCGCGCGCCCGCCGGCGGTCAACGCGGTGCCGATGGCGGCGAGCAGCCGCTCGGCCTGCGCGCCTGGCCCGTCGAAATTGGCTGGCGGCGTATCGTCCCAGGCGGCGGAGGCCAGCGGCACCCAGCGCCCCGCCTCCTCGCGCAGGCGCAGCGCGCCATTGACGCGAATTACGTCGCCGGCCCGATTGCCGTCGCGATTGGCCCCGAGGATGGCGCGCGGCGCCGCCCCCAGCGCGGCGGCCAGGGCCTGCAGGTTGCGCCCGTCCCAGGCGCCGAATTCATGGTCGCGCGTCAGCCGCAGCCGCGCGGCGAAATAGGCGATGCGCGCCCCGCCCGCCGGGTCGGGCGCCTGGCCCATGCGACGGAAACTCTCGATCTCGAGCAGCCCCGGCCCGGCCGCCTCGACGATGCGGGCGGCCACCATGGCGCGTAGCGCTTCGGTGTCGGGCATGGCCAGGGCCGGCGGGGCGACCAGCAGCACGACGAACAGAAGGAGGCGACGCAGCATGGCCCCTACTCCCCGTAGATCGGAAGCGACAATCCGCCGGTCAGCACCAGCGCATTGGCGAGGTCGATGAAGAAGGCCCCGGTCAGCGGCACCACCAGGAAGGCAACCGGCGCCGGCCCATAACGCCCGGCCACCGCCTGCATATTGGCGATGGCCGTCGCCGTCGCCCCCATCGAGAAGCCGAGGAAGCCGGCGGTCGCCACCGCCGCCTCATAATCCCGGCCCATCATGCGATAGACCACCAGCACAGCATAGATCACCGCGAAAACCGCCTGGGAGGCGACGATCATCATCAGCGGCCCGGCCAGGGCGGCGAGTTCCCACAACCGGATCGTCGCCATGGTCATCGCCAGGAACAGCGCCAGCGCCGTGCTGCCCACCAAATCCACCGAGGCATCCGACACCGGCAGCCGGATCAGCGGCGCGATCAGGTTGCGCACGACCACGCCGGCGAACAGGCACCACAGGAAATCCGGCAGGGCGATCGGCGCACCCTGGGTCAGCCAGGCCATCCAGCCCCCGAGCAGCAGGCAGAACAGCACGAGGCAGGTGGTCACGATCGCCCCCTCGGTGGTGGCGGGCTCGACCGCTTCGTCGGCCGCCGCCACCGCGCCGGCTTCGATCGGCGCCCGCCCGCGCAGCAGGTATTGCGCGACCGGCCCGCCGACCACGCCACCCAGCACAAGCCCGATGGTCGCCGAGGCCATGGCCAAGCCCATCACCCCGGCCAGGCTGTGCGTCTCCTCGAAAATCCGCGCATAGGCCGCCCCGGTGCCATGCCCGCCGACCAGCGTGACCGAGCCGCCGATCAGCCCGATCAGCGGGTGCTGGTCGAGCAGGATCGCCATGAAGGTGCCGAGCGCGTTCTGCGCCATCAGGAAGGGCACGACGCAGGCGAGGAACAGCATCAGCTTCGGCCCGCCGCGGCGCAGCCGGCCGAGATCAGCCGACAGGCCGACCGAGGCGAAGAAGGCCAGCAGCAAGGGCCCGCGCAGCACGGCGGAGGTCTCGATCATCAGCCCCGACCAAGCATGCAGCCCAGCCGCGACCAGCGCGAAGGCCAGGCCGCCCGAGATCGGCTGCGGAATGTTGTAGCGCGCCAGCAGTGCGATGCCGGCATTGAGGAAACGCCCCGCCAGAAGGATCGCCGCGGCCAGCGCGAGCGTTCCCGTCGAATCGAGCGTCATGGGGGCACCTCCATCGCCACTGTGCACCGCGGCCCGCGCGGCGCGGAACCCCGTTCACCACGCTTGCCCCGCGAGGCGGCGGGTGGTGCAATCCCCCGATGGGTGAAACGCTGCTCGACGTGAAGGGGCTGACATGCCCCCTGCCGGTGCTCAAGGCCAACAAGACGCTGCGCGGCCTGCCGGCCGGGGCGCGGCTGACAGTGCTCGCCACCGACCCGGCCTCGGTCGCCGACTTCCGCGCCTTCTGCAAGGAAACCGGTCACCAGCTCGTCTCGTTCGGGGAACAGGCGGGCGCCTACCGCTTCGTCATCCGCAAGCGGGAAGACCCGCCCGCGTGAGCGTGCTGCTGCTGACCCATCGTGCCTGCCTGCACCACGACCCGGGGCCGCACCACCCGGAATGCCCGGACCGGCTGCGGTCGGTGCTGAAGGCGCTCGATGCCGGGGAATTCGTCGACCTGATCCGCGACCAGGCGCCGCTCGCCACCGTCGAGCAACTGACGCGAGTGCATCCGGAGAACTACGTCTCGGCGATCCTGGCGATCCGGCCGGAACCGGATGAGACGGTTGCCCTCGATGGCGACACTGTCATGTCCTGGGGCAGCGCCGAGGCCGCCCTGCGCGCCGCGGGTGCGAGCATCGCCGCGGTGGATGCGGTGATGAAGGGCGAATTTCGCCGCGCCTTCTGCGCCACGCGCCCGCCGGGGCATCACTGTGAACCGGCGCGGCCGATGGGGTTCTGCCTGTTCGCGAACGCCGCGATCGCCGCCCGCCACGCGCAGGCGGTGCATGGCGCCAGGCGCGTCGCCATCGTCGATTTCGATGTCCATCACGGCAATGGGACGCAGGCCTGTTTCGAGGCGGACGGGTCGATCTTCTACGGGTCGTCGCATCAATGGCCGCTCTATCCGGGCACCGGGGACGCGGCGGAGCATGGCGTCGGCAACATCCTCAACGTGCCGCTGCCGCCGGGTGCGGATGGCGAGGCGTTCCGTGCCGCCTGGGTCGACCACATCATCCCGGCGGTCGAGGCCTTCGCGCCCGACCTGCTGGTGATCTCGGCCGGCTTCGACGCGCATGCGGCGGACCCGCTGGCGCAGCTGAGGGTGCGCGAGGTGGACTTCGCGTATCTGACGGAAGCGCTTTGCGCGCTGGCGGATCGCTGCTGCGAGGGGCGGGTCGTGTCGATGCTGGAAGGCGGGTATGACCTGGAGGCGCTGGGGCGGTCGACGGCAGCGCATGTTAGGGCGTTGATGCGGGCGTAGCGGCAGCCAAACCGATTTTCGTTGTGATACCGTACAAGATTGCCGATGTTTGTTCCGAATGGAGAACGAACATGTCGCACGTCATCGCACTCGGCCAAATCAAGGTCAGGTCGCCGGACGACAAATCCATGCTCGTCCACCAGAAAGGGGCAGCCTTCATCTGGACCGGCGCCGACTGGCACCCGCTCAAGGAGAAGGCGAGGGTCGCGGTGGACCACCTGACGAAGCAGATCACTGTGCGCATCAATCGCTCTGATTTGACCGGCCTTCCCACTCCCACCGCCTCCGTCCTGGTCGAGGATCCGATCGCGGGCTGGAACGGCGTCGCCATAGTCTTCGAGCACGGCTGACCGGCCACCTCGGCTTGCCGCGCGGCCAGCCGCGCCCTATCCCCTCCCGTGCTTATCCGGGGAGGAGAATTCTCGATGAACCGCCGCGCCCTGCTCGCCGCCCTGCCGGCGGCAACCCTGCTGCCGCGCCTCGCCGTCGCCCAGGCCGCCTGGCCCGACCAGCCCATCCGCGCCATCGTCCCCTTCGCCCCCGGCTCCGCCACCGACACCGTCGCCCGCGTGGTGGCCGACGGCATGCGCCCGACCCTCGGCCAGCCCGTCGTGGTGGAAAACCGCGCCGGCGCCAACGGCCTGATCGGCGCCGAGGCCGTCGCCCGCGCGCCCGCCGACGGCAACACCGTCCTGATCGGCACCAACTCCACCAACGCCGCCGCCAACGCCCTGTTCAAGCGCGTCCCCTTCGACATGGAGAACGGCTTCATCCCCGTCTCCACCATCGCCACCGTGCCGCTGCTGGTCGCCGTGAAGGCCGACAGCCCGTACCGGACGCTGGCCGAGCTGATCACCGCCGCACGCGCCCGGCCGGAGGCGATCACCTTTGCCTCGGCCTCCTCCTCGCAGCGCGTCGCCACGGAATCCCTGGCGGCACAGGCCAATGTGAAGATGCTCTACGTGCCCTACCGCTCCTCGCCGCTCGCGGTGCAGGACGTGCTGTCGGGCCGGGTGGACCTGTTCATCGCCGACCAGGCCGTCATCCTGCCGCAGGCCCAGGCGGGCACGCTGCGCATCCTTGCCGTCACCTCGGCCGAGCGTTCCGCCGCCGTGCCGGACGTGCCCACGGTGCGCGAGGCCGCCAGCCTGCCGGATTACGAGGTGATCGCCTGGTTCACCCTGTTCGCCCCGGCCGGCACCCCGGCGGACCGCGTTGCGAAGCTGAACGCCGCCGCCGTCGCCTCCCTGGCCACCGAGGAAGTCCGCGCGCGCCTGGGCACCTTCGGGATGAACATCCGTTCCTCGACCCCGGCCGAGGCCGCCGCCTTCGTCCGCGCCGAGACGGTGAAATGGACCAACGCCATCCGCCAGGCTGGCATCGAGCCGGAATAGCCCGCGCCTCCCTTTGGCGGTACAATGACCGGGCATGGCCAGTAAACGGACCGAGGCGGGCGAGATGCCCGCCGATATCGAAACCCTCACCTTCGAGCAGGCGCTGTCCGAGCTCGAAGGTATCGTCAAGGCGCTGGAGAGCGGACAGGGGGCGCTGGAGGCCTCGGTCGCCGCCTATCAGCGTGGCGCCGCATTGCGGGCGCATTGCGAACGCAAGCTCGCCGAGGCCGAGCAGAAGGTGCAGGCCATTGTCGAAGGCCCCGCCGGGCTGACGCTCAGGGATGTCGAATAACATGGACACGCTCCCGGCCGCGGACGAAGCGCTGCGCGTCGCGATGGCCGAGGCTGCCGCCGATATCGACCTCGCGCTCGACATGCTGATCCCGCCCTCGGAAGGTCCCGAAGCGCGGCTGTTCGATGCCATGCGTTATGCTTCGATGGGTGGCGGCAAGCGGCTGCGCGGCTTCCTGGTGCTGGAATGCGCCCGGCAATTCAGCGTCGGCCGCGACACCGCCCTGCGCACGGCGGCGGCGATCGAGATGCTGCACGCCTACTCGCTGGTGCATGACGACCTGCCCTGCATGGACGATGACGATTTGCGCCGCGGCAAGCCCACCGTCCACAAGGCCTTCGACGAAGCGACCGCGGTGCTCGCCGGCGATGCGTTGCAGGCCAATGCCTTCTACGTGCTGTCCGAACCCGACACCCATGCCGACCCGGCGGTGCGCATCGAATTGTGCCGCAACCTCGCCCGCGCCGCCGGCCCGCGCGGCATGTGCGGCGGCCAGATGATGGACATGCTGGCCGAAGCCGCCGGCGGCCCGATGGAGGAAGCCCAGATCGGCCGCCTGCAGATGCTCAAGACCGGCAAGCTGATCGAATTCGCCGCCGAGGCCGGCGCCATCCTCGGCAAGGCGCCGCTGCAGATGCGCCATGCGCTGGCCGCCTATGGCCGCGACCTTGGTGCCGCCTTCCAGATCGCCGACGACCTGCTCGACGCCACCTCCTCCCCCGAGGAGGCCGGCAAGCGCACCGGCAAGGACGAGGCGGCCGGCAAGGCGACACTGGTCGGCCTGCTCGGCCTGCCGCGCGCCCGTTCGCAATCGCAGCGACTGGCCGCCCAGGCGGCGGCGCATCTGGACGTGCTGGGCGATCGTGCCGATCTGTTGCGGGCGCTCGCGGCCTACGCGATCGCGCGGAGGAATTGATGACCCGCCCTGTCACCCCCCTGCTCGACCGCGTGACCGTCCCGGCCGACCTGCGCAATTTCTCGACCGAGCAGCTTAAGTCGCTGGCCGATGAATTGCGCGCCGAGACGATCGACGCCGTCTCCGTCACCGGCGGGCATCTGGGTGCCTCGCTCGGCGTTGTGGAGCTGACGCTCGCCGTCCATGCGGTGTTCGACACGCCGAATGACCGGCTGATCTGGGATGTCGGCCACCAGGCCTATCCGCATAAGATCCTGACCGGGCGGCGCGACCGCATCCGCACCCTGCGCCAGGGCGGCGGGCTGTCGGGCTTCACCAAGCGTTCGGAATCCGAATACGACCCCTTCGGCGCGGCGCATTCCAGCACGAGCATTTCCGCCGGCCTCGGCATGGCGGTGGCGCGCGACCTCAAGGGCGACGACCGCCACGTCATCGCCATCATCGGCGACGGCGCAATGAGCGCGGGCATGGCCTATGAAGCCATGAACAATGCCGGCGCGTCGAAGGCGAACCTGATCGTCATCCTCAACGACAACGACATGTCGATCGCCCCGCCGGTCGGCGCGATGTCGGCCTATCTGTCGCGGCTGATCTCCTCGCGCCCCTTCCTGTCGGTGCGCGACATGATGGCGCGACTGGCCAAGCGCTTCCCCGGGCCGCTCGAACGCGCCGCGCGCCGCGCCGACGAATACGCCCGCGGCTGGTTCACCGGCGGCACGCTGTTCGAGGAACTGGGCTTCTACTATGTCGGCCCGGTGGACGGGCACAATCTCGACCACCTGCTGCCGATCCTGCGCAACCTGCGCGACACCGACCATGCCGGGCCGATCCTGCTGCATGTCGTGACGCAGAAGGGCAAGGGCTACGCGCCGGCCGAAGCGGCGGCGGACAAGTATCACGGCGTGCAGAAATTCAACGTCATCACCGGCGAACAGGCCAAGGCGCCGCCCGGCCCGCCCTCCTACACCAAGGTCTTCGCCAACGCCCTGATCACTGAGGCCGAGGCGGATGACCGCATCGTCGCGATCAACGCCGCCATGCCTTCCGGCACCGGCATGGATGCCTTCGCGAAGAGGTTCCCGAAGCGCTGCTTCGATGTTGGCATCGCCGAACAGCACGCCGTCACCTTCGCCGCCGGCATGGCGACGGAAGGGATGAGGCCGTTCTGCGCGATCTATTCCACCTTCCTCCAGCGCGCCTACGACCAGGTGATGCACGACGTCGCGCTGCAGTCGCTGCCGGTGCGCTTCGCCATGGACCGAGCCGGGCTGGTCGGCGCCGATGGCGCGACGCATGCCGGCATCTTCGACATCGCCTATCTCGGCTGCCTGCCTGGCTTCGTGCTGATGGCCGCCGCCGACGAGGTCGAGCTGATGCACATGGTCGCCACCGCGGCCTCGATCGACGACCGGCCCTGTGGCTTCCGCTATCCGCGTGGCGAGGGCCTCGGCCTCGACCTGCCGGCGCGCGGTTCGGTGCTCGAGATCGGCCGCGGCCGCATGCTGCGCGAGGGCACCTCGATCGCCATCCTGTCCTATGGTGCACGGCTGCCGGAATGCCTGAAGGCGGCCGATGAACTTGCCACCCATGGCCTTTCCTGCACCGTTGCCGATGCACGCTTCGCCAAGCCGCTTGACACCGCGCTGGTTGAGCGTCTCGCCCGCGAGCACGAGGTGCTGATCACCATCGAGGAAGGCTCGATCCTCGGCTTCGGCGGGCTGGTGATGCATCATCTCGCGATGCGCGGCCTGCTCGATCGCGGCCTCAAGATCCGCCCGATGTGCCTGCCCGACCGCTTCATCGACCATGACGCGCCGCGCAAGCAGTATGACGAGGCCGGGCTGAACGCGCCGCAGATCGTCGCGACCGCGCTCGCCGCGCTGGGGCAATCCGCTGCGGTGCTGCCGGCGCGGGCCTGACGCCATGGCCCGCGGCACCATCATCCGCGCGGTCCAGCCGCATGTGCTGATGGCCGACCTGACCGAGCCCTTCGCCTATTCGCAAGCCTGGTATCGCCGCCGCGGCGCCATGCTGGTCGAGATCACCACCGAGGACGACATCACCGGCTGGGGCGAGGCCTTCGGCCCACCGGAACTCACCGCGCCGATCGTCACCTGGCTGGCACCGCTGCTGATCGGCCAGGACGCCATCGCACGCGAGGCGCTGTGGCAGGCGCTGTACAATCGCCTGCGCGACCACGGCCAACGCGGCATCGTCGTCGAGGCGATCAGCGCCATCGACATCGCGCTGTGGGACATTGCCGGCAAGGTGCTGGGCGAACCGGTGCACCGCCTGCTCGGCGGCCCGCTGCGCATGGAGATCGAAGCCTACGCCACCGGCTTCTATCGCCGCGAACGCGACGACCATCTCGCCTATCTGACCGAGGAAGCCGAGCATCGCCTGTCGGAAGGCTTCCGCACGCTGAAGCTGAAAGCCGGCTGGGGCCTCGCTGAGGACATCGCGCTGACGCGTGCCTTCCGCGCCGCCATCGGCCCGGATGTCGGCCTGCTGGTCGATTGCAACCATGCCTATGACGCCCCGGCCGCCATCGCCTTCGGCAATGCGGTCGCGCCCTGCGACATCGGCTGGTTCGAGGAACCGGTGCCGCCCGAGGACATCGACGGTTATCTCGAGGTCAAGGCACGCCAGCCCATTCCCGTCGCGGGCGGCGAGGCCTGCTTCGCCCGCTGGGGCTGCCGCGACATGATCACCCGCCGCGCCGCCGACATCCTACAGCCCGACGTCGCGGCCTGCGGCGGCATCTCGGAACTCAAGAAGATCGCCGACATGGCCAGCGCCTTCGGCATGCGCGTGAACCCGCATGTCTGGGGCACGGGCGTGGCGCTCGCCGCCTCGCTGCACCTTCTCGCCGTCATCCCCGACAATCCGCCGGGACTGTTCCCGCGCGCCCCGCTGCTGGAACTCGACAGGTCCCCGCATCCGGTGCGCGATGCGCTGCTGGTCGACCACATCGCCGCGCGTGATGGCCGTGTCGCGGTGCCGCAAGGCCCGGGGCTCGGCATCACCATCGACCGCGCCGCGCTGGACCGCTTCCGCGCCTGACCCTCTGGCGCCCCAAGCCCGCGCGACGCATCCTCGCGCCCGACACAATAAGGGAGGATCACCATGCGCCGTTCTGAAGGCCGCATCCTGACGACGCATACCGGCAGCCTGCCGCGCCCGAAGGCGTTGACCGAACTCTTCGCCCGCCGCACGCGCGGCGAGGCCGTCGACGAAGCCGACATCACGCGCGAAGGCAAGGCGGCGACCCGCGTCATCCTGCCGCGCCAGGTCGAAGCCGGCCTCGACGTCATCAACAATGGCGAGCAGGAACGCGATTCCTTCGCACTCTACATCCGCCACCGCCTGACCGGCATTGGCGGGCAAAGCAGCCGCGCCGGCTTCGGCGACCTCGACAACTACCCCGACTACAAGCAGGCCTTCATCGACGCCAATGCCGAGAAGGTGGCGGTCAGCAACACCGCGCATCTGCCCGCCGCGATCGGCCCCGTCGCCTATCCCGATACCACGGCGATCGACGACGAGCTCGCCGACTTCGCGCAGGCGCTGCAACCTCTCGCCGGCCGCTACGTCGAATCCTTCATGTCCGCACCCTCGCCGGGCATCGTCGGCTCCATCGTGCAGAACCGCCACTACGCCACAGAAGATGCGTATTTCGCCGCCCTCGGCGCCGCCCTGCGCGTCGAATACGAAGCCATCCATCGCGCCGGCCATGTGCTGCAACTCGACTGCCCGGACCTCGCGCTGGAACGCCACGTCTCCTACCGCGACCGGCCGCTGGCGGACTTCCTCGACTTCGTCGAACGCGTCGTCGCCACCATCAACACCGCCATCGCCGACATCCCGCGCGACCGCATGCGCCTGCATGTCTGCTGGGGCAATTACGAAGCGCCGCACGACCTCGACGTGCCGCTCGCCGAGATCTGGCCGATCATCCGCCAGGCGCACGTCGGCGGCTTCGTGCTGCCCTTCGCCAATCCGCGGCACGCGCACGAAACCCGCGTCATCGCGGAACACCCGATGGATGACGACCAGATCCTCGTCGCCGGCGTGATCGACACCCTCACCAACTTCGTCGAACACCCCGAAGTCGTCGCCGAGCGCCTCGAACGCGCAGCCCAGGCGGTGGGCGACCCGACGCGCGTGCTCGCCGGCACCGATTGCGGCTTCGACACCGCCGCCGGGCGCGGCCGCGTCACGCCCGATGTCGTGTGGGCCAAGATGCGCAGCATGGCCGAGGGCGCGCGCATCGCCTCCGGCCGCCTGTTCGGGGGCTGAGCGATGTGCTGGCTCTGCCAGGCGCGCGGCCTCACCCACGGCGCACCGCCACCGGCCCCGCCCAAGCCGGTCGCCGACGCGCCGGCGCCGACACGCTGAGACCATGGCCAAGCAACGCGCCGATGTCGTGCTGGTGGAACGCGGCCTCGCGGAATCGCGCACCCGCGCCCAGGCGCTGATCCTCGCCGGCAAGGTGTTCTCCGGCGAGCGCCGCGTCGCCAAGGCCGGCGACCTGCTGGCCGAGGGCATGCCACTGGAGGTGCGCGGCCAGGACCATCCCTGGGTCAGCCGCGGCGGCATCAAGCTCGCCCACGCGCTGGCGCATTTCGGCCTGTCGCCGGCGGGGCGCGTCGCGCTCGATGTCGGCGCCTCGACCGGCGGCTTCACCGATGTGCTGCTGACCCAGGGCGCCACCAAGGTCTATGCAGTCGATGTCGGCCATGGCCAGCTCGACTGGAAACTGCGCAACGACCCCCGCGTGGTGGTGCTGGAACGCACCAATGCCCGTCACCTAACCGCCGAGCAGATCCCGGAACCGCCTGGCGTGGTGGTTTGCGACGCCTCCTTCATCGGGCTGCGCACGGTGCTGCCGGCGGCACTGGGGCTGGCCGCACCGGGCGCCTTCGCGGTCGCGCTGATCAAGCCGCAATTCGAGGCCGGGCCGGAGAAGGTCGGCAAGGGCGGCGTGGTGCGCGACCCCGCGGTGCATGAGGAGGTCTGCGCCATGATCCGCGACTGGTGGTCGGCCGTGCCAAGCTGGCGCGTGCTGGGCATCGAGGCCAGCCCGATCACCGGGCCGGAAGGCAACCGCGAATTCCTGATCGCGTCGCTAAAGGCTTAACGGTCGAAGCCGCGCCCCGGCCGGGCGCATCATCGGCCCGGCTGCGGCCTCTCGCGCGCGATTTCCGCCAGGATCGCCCAAACCCGTTCGGCGTCCATCCGGGTCTCCGGATCGTTCAGCAGGCGGTCCAGCTCAGCCTCGCGTCGCTCGGTCTCGGCTTCGGACATGCAACCCTCCAGGCCAGTGCTTCGCACCGCACAATCGCCACAGTCGAGGTGAAAAGCGCCTTAATCAAGGTAAGGTTGCGGCAGATGCCGGGCACAAGGGTGTGATGCCGCTCACCCGCGGCAGAGCAGTTGGAACACCGCTGGGGCCACGGCCGCCGAGACGGCCCGCGCCCCGGTGCCGCCGCCACCCGACCCACGCTCCGGCCGCACGCCCTGCTCGGCGAGGAACCCTTCCACCTGCGCAGCGCGAATGGCGAAGTTGACGCCCTGCGGCAGGCTGCCGGTGGCGCGCAACACGGCGATGTCGTTCAGCCGGCCCACCGCGACGCCCAGCAGCAGCCCCGCATCGTCGACCGCCGGCCCGCCGGAATTGCCCGGCTGCACCGCCGCGTTCATCTGGAAGCGCGACGCATCGCCACCCGGCCCCGCTAGCCCGGTGACGATGCCGTTGGTGACATTGATGCCGGTGCCGAGCGCCTGCCCGTAGGGGAAGCCGAACACCAACACGGTCTCGCCGAGGTCCACCGTGGCGCGGTCGCGGAACCGCACCACCGAGGGGAAGCTGTGCCCCACATTGATCAGCGCCAAGTCCCGGCCGCGATCCATCGCCACGATGCGTACCGGCCGCCCCTGGTCATCCGTCACGGACCGGCAGCCGCGCACGACATGGGCATTGGTCACCGCCAGCCCGTTGGTGGCGACGGCAAAGGCCGAGCCGGTGCCGATCGGCCGCCCTTCCCGCCGATCCGCGCGGTCGGGGGCTTCGGCCACCGCATCATTCGGCGCCGGCTTACCAGGGGTGGCGGCCGGGGCGCCGGGCGGCGTGGCGGGGGCTGTCTGAACAGGTACGGCGGTGCCGTCGGAGCGGCGGACATATTGCGCCACGGGCGCCGTCCCGCCGCCGTAATCGGTGACGATCGTGCCGTCCTCACTGGCCGCGGCAGGCCCCGGCCCGGCGCCGTCAGGCGCCAAGCCCTCCGGCGCACAGGCGGCCGAGAGCAGCAGAACGACCAGGGCGGAAGCGTATCGCATACGCCCCGACAGATTGGGTGCCCGGACCGCCCGCGAAAGGGCGCGCGAGGCGGCCAGGCGCCGCGTCACGCCGCCAGCCGCGCCGCCGGCACCGCGCGCATGCGCCCACCGGGCACCGCGCCGGGAATCGCGGCGGCCATGTCGGCGGCGACGAGCAGCCGGCGCCAATCCACGCCGGTGGCGACACCCATGCGGCCGAACATCCACACCACATCCTCGGTCGCCACATTGCCGGTCGCACCGGGCGCGAAGGGGCAGCCGCCGATGCCGCCCGCCGCGCTGTCGAACACCCGGCAGCCGGCTTCCCAGGCAGCGGAGACATTGGCGACGCCCATGCCGTAGGTGTCATGGCCGTGGAAGGCGAAGCGATTACCCCAGGTGCCGATGGCGTGGCGGAACACGCGGGAGACCTGGTCGGGGCTCGCATTGCCGGTGGTGTCGGCGAGCGCGATCTCCATCTCCGGGTTCAGCGCGACGATGCGCTCGATCCAAGGCATCACCTCGGCCTCCGGCACCACGCCGTCGAACGGGCAATGGAACACACAGGACAGGTTGAAGCGGATCAGCGTGCCCTTCGGCGTGTCCTGCACCAGTTTCGCCAACTCATCGAAGCTCTCCTCCCGCGTGCGGTTGAGGTTCGCCTTGTTGTGCCCGGCCGTCGCCGACATGAAGAAACCGAGCCGGTCCGCGCCATGCTCGATGGCGGTGTCGAAGCCGCGGCGGTTCGGCACCAGCACGGTCGATTCCAGCCCCGGCATCTTCCTGCAGGCGGCGAGCACCACCTCGGTCTGCGCCATTTGCGGGATCGCCTTGGGCGAGACGAAGGAGCCGACCTCCATGCGCCGCAGCCCGGCATCGTAGCAGGCCTGGATCAGGGCAATCTTGGCCTCGGTGCTGACCAGCGCGCCGGTGATCGACTGGATGCCGTCGCGCGGCGCGACCTCGCTGATGATGGCGGTCTCGGTCATCCGACTATTCCTTCCTCCGGCCCATGGGCGTTGGGACCGGTGTATCCCCGGCGCGGGGCGGCGGCAACGCAAGGCTGCGCCCGCCGCCACAAGGCCGCCGTTAGACCCGCCGGGCCGCCCGTAGCAGCACCAGCGTCAGCGCCGTCTTCACCACCAGCCCAGGCACGAAGGCTCCGAACCCCGCCGCGATGGCGCGCTCGACCCCGACAAAGCCGGCCAGCCAGGCGACACCCGGGATGAACACCACCAGATGCGCCACGGTCAGCACCACCCCGGCGCGCAGCCAGCCGCGCCCGGCATGGCCGGCGACCCACGCCGCCGCCAGGAAGCCGAGCAGATAGCCCGCCGTCGGCCCGGCCAGCACGGCGAGCCCGCCCGTCCCATGGGCGAAGACCGGCAGCCCGGCCGCCCCCTCGGCGAGATAGAGCGCCACCGCCACCACGCCGAAGCGCGCCCCGCCGAAGGCGCCGAGCAACAGCACCACCAGCGTCTGCATCGTCGCCGGCACCGGCCACATCGGCACCGCCACCTGGGCGGAAGCGGCCAGCGCGGCGGAACCGAGCAACGCGAGGCCCCAGAAACGAACGGCGGCGCGCGCGCCCTGCGGCGCGAGGGATACGGTAGTCATCAGGCGGGAATCTCCAGGCAGGGATCAGGCGGAAGCGGTCAGTGGCGCGGTCTCGCCGCGCTCGAGCGCCTCGAAGACCATCGCGTTATGTGCGCCGGCGGCAACCCCCGGCCAGCGCACCATTTGTTGCGGCGTGACACCATCGAAGCGGAACGGCGCGGCCGGGTGCAGCACCGGGCCGAGCAGCGGGTCGGCCACCTCCATCACCCAGCCGCGGTCGCGGAAATGCGGGTCATTGGCGCAATCGGCCATGTCGAACAGGCGCGAACACGGCACTTCGGCGGCTTCGAGGATCGCCTCGGCCTCGGCGCCGGTCTTCGTGCGCGTCCAGTCGGCAATCGCGGCGTCGAGTTCGCCCACCTCGGCGCAGCGCCCGGCATTGGTGGCGAAGCGCGGGTCGGCGGCCAATTCGGGCTTGCCGATCGCCGCCATCAGCCGCTTGAAGATCAGGTCGGAATTGCCGGCGATGCACAGCCACTTCCCATCCGCGCAGGGATAGGTGTTGGTCGGCGCTGCGGTCTTGATCGCCGCGCCCTGCGGCTGCCGCACCCAGCCGAACAGCCCGTATTCCGGCAGCATGCCCTCCATCAGCGAGAACACGCTGCTGACCAGGTCGACATCCACCACGCGGCCCCTGGCCGCCGGATTGCCCTTCACTTCCCAACAGGCGGCGACCACCGCCATGGCGCAATACATGCCGGCGAGGTCGTCGCTGATCGACACGCCGCAGCGCGGCGGCGCGTATTCCGTTTGGCCCGGATTGGCGGTCAGGTGACGCAACCCGCCCATCGCCTCGCCAATGGCGCCGAAGGCCGGCTTGTCGCGATAGGGCCCTTCCTGGCCGTAGCCGGAAATCCGCCCGATGATCAGCCGTGGGTTCTCCGCATGCAGCACATCCGGCCCGAGCCCGATGCGTTCGAGGTAACCGGCGCGGAAATTCTCCACCAGCGCATCGGCGCGCTTGAGCAGCGCCACCAGCTTCGCCCGGTCCTCCGGCTTCTTCAGGTCGAGCGTCACAGACAGCTTGTTGCGCCCATGCACGCTGAACCACACGGCATTGCCGTCGACTGAACTGCCCCAGCCACGCACCGGGTCGCCGCCCGGCGGTTCCACCTTCACCACCTCGGCGCCGAGGTCCGCGAGTAGTCGGGTGGCGAAGGGCGCGGCGATGTAGTGGCCGAGCTCGACGATCTTCAGCCCGGCGAGGGGCAGCTTGGGCGCATGCGTCATGTCCCAACCCATAGGCCGGAACGTCGCGGTCGCGAAGATTGCGTGGTGATCTTGGCAACGGTTCGGCAATTGGTCCTGTGGCAGAATGCTCCTGCCGGGGCGCTCTGCCGCCCCGACATCCTGGACGGCCCGGGTTCCTCCCTCCCGGTGCCCCGGCCCCCCTTTATCGGGCCGCCAGCCTTCGGGGGCGGCGCCAGACGGCTGCCGCCCCCATCTTTTTTCCGTGCCGGCAACAATCCTTGCTGCAACGCGCCATGACGCTGCGCCATGCTGACCCTCTCACCCGATACAGGAACGACCATGTCCCCCGACCAGACGCGCATCGTGCAGACGACCTGGAAGCAGGTGGTGCCGATTGCCGACACCGCCGCCAACCTGTTCTACGATCGGCTGTTCGAGATCGACCCCACGGCCCGCCCGCTGTTCAAGGCCGAGACCCTGCCGGAACAGAAGCGCAAGCTGATGACCATGCTGGGCGTCGTGGTCGCCGGCCTGTCGCGGCCGGAGGAGATCATCCCCGCCGCGCAGGCGTTGGCCCGCCGCCACGCCGGCTATGGCGTGGCCGACAGCCAGTATGACAGCGTCGGCGCCGCCCTGTTCTGGACCCTGGAACAGGGCCTCGGCCCGGCCTGGACCACCGAGGCGCAAGAGGCCTGGACCGCCGCCTATACGCTGCTCGCGGGGGTGATGCGGCAGGCAACGCCCGCCTGATCCTCGCCACAGCGCGACCACAGGGCGACCACAGCAAAGCCATCCGGCACCGATAACTTCCGCGTCAGCCCCTTTTGCGGCAGGTTGGCACGCAAGCAGGGACAAGGATGGCTGAGGCATGACCGAGGATGAGGCGCTCGCCCGCGCGGCGGGCCTGGGGGACAAGTGGCTCGGTCGCGAGGCCGAGATCGCCGAGGCCGTGAGCCATGCCCGCCGCCTGGCCGGCGCCTTCACCCACCCGTCGGACGAGCGCGCCGAGCCGATCCCGGCCTATGTCGTCCCCGCTACCAAGGCCGCCCGGTGATGCACGGCGAATTGCATGAACTGACCCTCGCCGAAGCCTCCGCCGCCATCGCGAAGCGCCGGATCGCTCCGCTCGAGTATCTCGACGCGCTGCGCGCCCGCTTCGACGCGCTGGAACCGCGGCTGAACACCACCATCCTGCCGCTGTGGGATGCCGCGCGGGATGAGGCGAAGAAGGCCGGGCGGCGCATCGCCCGCTCCGGGCCGCGCTCGCCCATCGACGGGCTGCCGGTCGGGCTGAAGGACATCATCGACCTCGCCGGCCAGGTCACCACCTGCCATTCGCGCCACCTGCTCACCAACATGAAGACCGAGGACGCGGCGGTGGTCGCCCGGCTGCGCGCCGCCGGCGCCCTGTTCCCGGTCAAGCTCGCCACCCATGAATTCGCCATCGGCGGCCCGGCCTTCGACCTGCCCTTTCCGCCGGCGCGCAACCCATGGAACACGGCGCACCATCCGGGCGGCTCCTCCTCCGGGTCGGGGTCGATCGTCGGCGCGAACATTCTGCCCGCCGCCCTCGGTACCGATACCGGCGGCTCGGTGCGCCACCCGGCGAGCCATTGCGGCATCGTCGGTATGAAGGCGACCTACGGCCTCGTCTCGCGCCGCGGCGTCTTCCCGCTCGCCTATACGCTCGACCATGTCGGGCCGATGACCAAGGACGTCGCCTCCAACGCCATGCTGCTCTCGGTGATGGCCGGCCATGACGTGCAGGACCCGGGCTCCGCCGCCCACAAGGCGGAGAATTACGGCCGCCACATGAAGAAGGGCCTGAAGGGCCTGACGATCGGCTTCGTCCGCCATTTCCATGAATCGGACCAGCCCGCCGCGCCGGAAGTCGCCGCCGCCCTCGAAACCGCGGCGAAGCTGCTGGCGAAGGAGGGGGCGACGATGAAAAACATCACCCTGCCTTCGCTGAACGAATTCGCCGGCGTGAACCGCGCCATCCTGATGGGCGAGGCCGCCGCCATCCATGGGCGCTGGTTGCGCGAGGCGCCGGAGGGCTATTCCAACCTGACGCGCAAGCGCCTCGCCCCCGGCCTGTTCGTCCGCGCCGAGGACTATGTCCAGGCGCAGCGCCGCCGCCGCGAACTGATCGCCGCCGTCGAGGCCGCCTTCGCGGGCGTCGACCTGCTGCTGACCGCCTCCAGCATGGACCCGGCCTGCCGCATCGACGACCCCGAGGCGGTCGAGATCACCTATCCCCGCCAGGCCCGAACTCCCTTCAACGTCACCGGCCACCCGGCCATGACGATGATGTGCGGTCTGTCCAAGGCCGAGGGGCTGCCGCTTGCCCTGCAGCTGGTCGGGCGTTTCTTCGACGAGGCGACGATCTACCGCGCCGCCGCCGCCTATGAACGCGCCGCGCCCTGGAAGGACCTCCGCCCCGCGCTGTAAGGCGCGCGCGGAGACAGCCATGAGCCCGGACAGTTCCATCCTCAGCCGGCCCGTACCTGCGCTCACACCCGCGCCGGCGCCCGGCCTTACCGCGCCCTCCCCCCGCATGCGGCGGCTGCTGCGCGGCGCGGCGGTGCCGCTGCTGCTGCTAGTTGCGGCGGGCCTGTTGCGCGCCTTCGCCTTCGTCCCCGCGGTGATCGACACCGACGAAGGCCTGTACATGGTGCAGGCGCGCGAATGGCTGCACGGCAACTGGCCGCTGGTCGGCGTGTGGGACATGCACCCGGTCGGCGCGCCGGCACTGTTCGCCTCCATCATGTGGCTATTCGGCGAGGCGATCTGGGTGCCGCGCATGCTCGGCCTGGTCGGCACCTGGCTGACCGCCTGGGGGCTCTTCGCCATCGTGCGCTTTGCCACCGCGCCACCGGCGCTGGGGCTGGCCGCCGGGCTGCTGTACCTCGCGCATTCGACGCTGCTGGGCGGGCTCGCCACCAATACCGAGATCCTCTTCGCGCCGCTCGTCACCTGGTCGATGGCGCTCGGCCTGCGCAGCGCACGCCGTGCCTTCGAACACGACGAGGCGCCGCCCTTCATCAAGATCGTGGCGATGGGGCTGCTGATCGGCTGCGCACTGGCGATCAAGCCGGTCTCGGTCTTCGAGGGCTGCCTGGCTTGGCTGCTACTGGTCGGTCCGCCGGTGCTGCGCGGGCTCATGCGCTGGCGCCGCGTGCTTGGCTATGCGGCGGTCTATACCGTGCTCTGTGCCTTGCCGACGCTGCTGCTGGGCTTCGCCTATCTGCTGCGGGGCGAGCTCGACGCCTTCATCACCGGCACCTTCATTGCCCCGCTGCGCTATGCCGGCGGCCGAATCCCCATCACCGACGCCAGCCGCTTCACGCTGATCGTGGTGATGATCCTGCTCTGGGCCTTCGCCCTGCTGCTGCCGGCGCTGATCCGCCCACGGGTCAAGCGCGGGCCGGTCGCGCTGCTGCGCTGGGTCGCCGTCGCCTGGTTCATCGCCGCCACCGGGGCGGTGGTGATGCCGGGGATGTACTACCAGCACTATTACCTGATCTGGCTGCCGCCGCTCTGCCTGCTCGCCGCCCTGGGTGCGCGGCGGCTGGCACATTCGGCACGGGCCGGGCTGGTGGTACCGGCCTTCGCCCTGCTGGTCGGCGGCGTGACGATGGATGCCTGGCGTTCCTCGACCGTGCCGGAACTCTACGGCGCGATCGGCCTCGGCGGTCCCGACCCGGTGCGCGAGGTCGCCGCCGCCATTCGCCGCGAGATCGAACCGGGCGACAAGATTTGGGTCGCGAACTACCACCCGGTGCTCTACGTCATGGCCAATGCCGGGCTGGCGACGCGCTACGCCTTCCCCGGGCAGCTCGTCGGCCAGCATTGGCGCGTCACCGGCATCGACCCGAATGAGGAAGTCGCCCGCATCCTGGCCAGCAATCCGCAGGCCATCGTGGTCGATCGCGGCTGGTGGCCGCGGGTGCGCCCCCGCATCGCGGCGATGATCGAGGACGCGCTGGCAGAACGCTACGACCTCGCCTCGGTGGTCTACGAGGAACGCGGGCCGGTGGAGATCTGGCGGCTGAAGTGAATGGGCGGGGCGCCGTCCTTGCGCTTGAGGACAGGAAGACGGTGGAGGGGCTTTGCCCCTCCCCGGACCCCTCCCCACCAAAGGCCTAAGGGCCTCTGGACACCAATACTTGGCGCTGGGCAGGGTGGTGGACGCGTCGGGCCCGGCGCCGCGGATCTTCTTTGGCCGCGGCGCCCATCGCACACTGCTGCCCACCAGTGCACCCACGGCGCCCGGCACCCGATGACGGCATTCCAAAGGCCCCGGGCCTTTGGTGGAGGTGGTCCGGAGGGGGCAAAGCCCCATCCGGCCTTCACTGTCACCGCTCCGTCGGCCGATCCGCCATCGCCACCAGCAGCGATAGTACTGACAGCCCTAGCCCGGCCGCGAAGATCGCCGCATGGCTTTCCCCGGTTGCGCCGAACAGCGCCGCCATGGCGAAGCCCGTCACCGCCTGCGCCACCGCGAAGGCCGCCGTGGTGCGCACCCAGACCAGCCCGGCCTGTGCCCCTGCGCGTTCCCGTGCGGCAGCCAACGCCACCGCCGTCACGCTGACCGCCGCCACCCCCGACAGCAGCCCTGAGACCACCAGCCACGGCACCCCCGGCAACAGCGCGCCGCCCAGCGCCGCCACCTGCACCGACAGCGCCAGCACCATCGCGCGTCGCCCGCCAAGCCGATCCGCCAAGGCGCCGCCCGCCAGGCTGCCGGAGACCGCGCCGACGCCGAACACCACCCACATCAACCCGCCCGCCTGCAGCCCGAGCCCATGCCCTCGCGCCGCGAGGTCGGCCAGGTAGACCATCGGCGGCACCAGCCCCGCGCCCGACAACCCGTAGGACAGCACCAGCTTGCCCACCGGCGGCAACGTCCCGTGCTGGCGGGTCTGCGCCGCCATCGGCGGTGGCGTCGGCCAGAAGCGCCGCGCCGCCGCCCACAACAGCAACGTCGTCGCCGAGAGCCCCAGCCAGGCGGCCGCGACCCCCTGCCCGACCACTAGCGCCGGCACCAGCAAGGCGCCAAGCGTGATGCCCGACCCCACGCCCAGCAGCACCAACCCGCCCGCCACGCCGCGTCGCTGCGGTGGGACCACGGCCTGCACCGCCGGCCCGGCCAGCCCCATCAACACGCCACCGGCGATCCCGGCTAGGCAGCGCCAGACGCCCAGCCAGGCGAGGCCGCCCTGCCAGGCGCAGCAGGCCGCCGCCAGCGCGGCCAAGCCCATGCCGAGATCCAGCGCTCGCGGCACCGACAGCGCCCGCGCCACCGAGCGCGCCGACAGCACGCCGATCAGATAGCCGGTGAGGTTCAACGCGCCGAGCAGACCCGCGCCGGCGCCATCCACCCAGCCCGCCGCGACCATCGCCGGAAACAACGGGACATAGGCGAAGCGTGCGAGGCCGATGCCGGAACAGGTCGCCGCCGCGCCAGCCAGGGCGGGAGCAAACAACGGCCGGTTCATGGTCGCGCGGCGGCGGGGCTGCGCGCGTGTCTCGGGGTCATGCCGGTCTCCGATGACACGCCTCGCCCTTCGGGTGGCCCGGGCGCCGGGCCCCTGTCGCAGCGTGCCGCATCACCTAACGAGATGGCGCGCCAACCAGCCGGGGCGCAAGGCATCGGCCATGACGATTCCGGGCATCTGCCACGCCGGGCACGATCAGTCGGTCGGGCGGTCTGGAGGGGTGACGCCCTCCAGCCCTGATTACCGCGTCCCGCGCGGCGGCGAGGGCAGACTCTCGGTCCGCACCTGCGGCGTGCCGCTATTGCCGGGGGCGGGCGTGATCACCTCGCGCGGCGCGGCCGAGCCTTGCGGCACCGGCGCGGCGGAACCCTGCGGGGGCGCCTCGCTGGCGGCCGGCGCCTCGGACAGCCGCATCAACGCCGCGCGCAGCGGGTCGCTGCCGGGGTTATGTGCCGCCATATCAACCACAATCTGGTTCGCCGAGACGTCGCGGCCAAAATAGGCGCGGTTCCATTCGGCGCGGGGGTCGAGGTAGTTGCCATCCAGCGAGACGCCGGCGAACAACCCGCGTGCCCGCGCGATGGTCACGATATCCGCGCCCACCGCCGCGGTCGTCGAACCCGAAATGCCGCGCCCCAGCGTGCCGAGCGCCACGCCCGCATCGGCACCGAACTTGAAATGATGCTCCAGCAGCGCCTCAAGCGCCTTGTCGTTCATGATCAGCATCAGGACCTGGGCATCCTGCACGCCGGCCTGGAAGCCGATCGACCCGCCGCCCATGGTGTAGAAGGCCGGCGAGGACCAGGACCCATTGCCATCGCGCGCGACCAGCACGCAATCGCCGCCCTGGGCGCCGAAAATGAAGCCGGCGCGAAACACGCGCGGGCAGATCATCGCCGCCCGGGCGCGGCCAAGCATCGAGCGCGCATCGGCCGTCGCCTCGCCGAGGTCCATCACCTCGTGCAAGGCGAGCGTGGCCCGATCGACGAGCGATTGCTGGTCCCCCTGGGCGCGGGCCTCGCGCGCGCCGAAGACGAGGCTCAGCGCGGCGAAGGCGAAAAACGCAAGACGGCGCATGAACCAAACCCCCCAAGCCATTGATGGGGCAATGTTCTAACCGGTCTATCGGGGCAAGACAAAGGTTTCGCGATGGCAGATGCGTGACCGGGGCAGTCCTGCCCGCTCAATCTTCCGTCGCGGGCGGTGTCCAGGGTTCCTCATTCACCGCCGCGACGCGCCAATCCGGACCGTGTTTCTCGACCCGCGTCAGCGACAGGTTCTTGATGCTGAAGATCAGCGCCTGGTCCGGCGTCAGGCCCATCGCATGGGCGAGCACGGCGCGGATCGACCCGCCATGGGCGACGATCACCACATCCTGGCCTTCCAGCAGCGTCGCCATGCGTTCCATCACGGCGGCGACGCGTGCCTGCACCTCGCGGAAGGATTCGCCGCCGGGCGGGTGCTCCTCCCCGCCATGCGGCCAGAAGGGGTGCGCCGGATGCGTCAGCAGCGCCGGCAGCGCATCATGCGGAATGCCCTGCCACTCGCCCAGATGCTGCTCGGCGAGATCGGCTTCTTGCTCCAGCGCGGATTCCGGATAGCCGGCGGCGAAGATGGCAGCGGCGGTGAAGCGCGTGCGCGACAGGCTGGTGACGAACCAGCGCGCCGGCTGCGGCAGCCGCCGGGCGAGCCAACGATACGACGCCGCCTCCTCCCGCAAGGCCAGGTCGCACAGGGCGACATCCATCGAGCCATAGAGCACGGCGCGGGCGGAGGGCTCCACCAGCGCGTGGCGGACAAGGAAAAATCGTGTTGGGGTCACGCGCCTCCTCTACCCCAGCACGGCGGGGATTGGGAGAGGCCGCAGGCGCGCTATCATCACCACATGGACATCACGACCCATGACGCCTGGACCCCCGGCGCGATCGGCGACATCGCCGCCCTGCATGCGCGCCATTATGCCGCGAGCCATGGCTTCGGCGCCTTCTTCGAAGCGAAGGTGGCGCGCGAGCTCGGCGACTTCCTGCTGCGTTTCGATCCGGCGCGGGACCTGTTCCGCTGTGCCACGGGCGACGGCCGCGTGCTCGGTTCGCTCGTGCTGGATTGCGGCGAGGACCCCGCCTCGGCCCATCTGCGCTGGTTCATCATGGACCCCGCGCTGCGCGGCAAAGGCCTGGGCCGCCGCTGGCTCGACGAGGCGATCGCACAGGCACAACGTATCGCCGCACCGCAAATCCATCTCTGGACGCTGGCCGGCCTCGACGCCGCCGCGCATCTCTACGCCAGCGCCGGCTTCGTCCTGACGGAGGAGGTCGTCGCGGAACAATGGGGCCGCAGCGTGACAGAACGGCGCCTGGCGATGCCGCTCGCACCGGATTGACGATCCTTCGCCGGCCCGCCGTGCCGATGCGGCGGGCGGCCCCGCATCACTCCCCGATGTTGAGCAGCGCCCCACGGACCCGCGCCGCATAGAACTGCGCGAGGAAGATCCACGCCGCCACCGCCATCCACACCACATCGAGCAGCAACGCCCAGCCCAGGTGCCCCCAGGCGATGGTGCCGCCCATCAACGCCGCGCGCATGCCCTCGAAGACATGCGCCGCCGGAATGGCCAGCGCCACCGGCTGCAGCCAGGTCGGCAAGATCGCCACCGGGTAGAACACCGCCGCGAAGGGCGCGATGCCGAACATCACGCCCCAGGCCAGTGCCTCCGCCCCGGCGCCATGGCGCAGGATCAGCGCGGTGACGGCGAGTGCCACCGCCCAGCCCATCGCCATCA
Source organism: Neoroseomonas lacus (assembly GCF_014644535.1). GTDB lineage: Bacteria > Pseudomonadota > Alphaproteobacteria > Acetobacterales > Acetobacteraceae > Neoroseomonas > Neoroseomonas lacus. The sequence goes on along the minus strand of NZ_BMKW01000011.1, from coordinate 76,628 downwards.
ACGCAAAGACGTAGGCGACCAGCACCGGGCCCAGCGTCCACACCCCGAAGCCGTACAGGAAGAAGGCGAGCACCATGGCCGGCAGCACCGCCGCGACGGTGCGCAACACGCTCATCGCCGCCAGCCCCGCCACCAATTCCCACGGCCGCAGCGGCGAGACGAACAGATGCCCGAGATTGCGCGACCAGACTTCCTCGAGGAAGGAGATGGCGAAGCCCATTTGGCTGCGCAGTGTCACCTCCCACAGCAGCACGCCGCCGAGCAGCACCCCGGCCGCGACCGAGGCGGTATTGCCCTGCACCCCCGCGAGATAAGCGGTGATGAAGCCCCACACGACCATCTGCAGCACCGGCCAGTACATCAGCTCCAGCAGCCGCGGCCACGAGCGCCGGTACAGCGCCAGGTGGCGGAACATCAGCCCCCAGATGCGCCGCGCGGACGACCCCTGCGGCCTCGTCGGGATCACCATGCCGGTCATGCTTCTTCCCTCGCCCGGCCGCGTGCGATGTCGAGGAACACCTCCTCCAGGTCGTCGCGCCCATAGCGGCGCAGCAGGTCGTCCGGGCTGCCCGCATCGACCGCCTTGCCGCCCTTGAGCATCAGCACGTGGGAGCAGAGCCGCTCCACCTCCGCCATGTTGTGGCTGGCCAGCAAGATCGCCGCGCCGCTCTCCGCCCGATAGCGTTCCAACGCGCTGCGCACCCAATCGCCGGTATCGGGGTCGAGGCTCGCCGTCGGTTCATCCAGCAGCAGCAATGCCGGCCGGTTGATCAGTGCCTTGGCCAGCGCGACCCGCGTCTTCTGCCCGGCCGAAAGCTGCCCCGCCGGGCGTTTGGCGAAATCGCCGAGGGCGAATTCCTCGACCAGTTCGGCGATGCGACGCTTGCTGTCCGGCACGCCATAAAGATGCGCATAGACGCGCAGATTCTCGTCCACCGTGAGCCGGTGCGGCAGCGCGATATAGGGCGAGGAAAAGTTCATCCCCGCCAGCGCGGCGAAGCGGTCCGTCGCCATGTCGTGGCCGAGCGCGACCACGCGCCCCCCGCTCGGCACCAGCAACCCGAGCAGCATGGCGATGGTGGTCGACTTCCCCGCCCCATTGCCACCGAGCAGCCCCCAGGTCTCGCCCATGGGCATGGTGAAGGTCAGCCCGTCCACCGCCGGCGTGTCGCCGGGGCGATAGGTCTTGGTGAGGCCCTCGACGAGCAGCGCCGGCGTTTCCATGCTGCCGCATATCGGCCCTCCGGCGCCGCGCGCCAAGGCTCAACCCGTTGGCCGGCGGCTCTCCACCAGGCGGCCCTGGAACAGGGTGATGCCCATCTCCCAGCCCCAGGCAATGGCGGCGGGACGATCGACCCCCGACAGCTCGACAGCATCGCGTTCGCCCGGAAAAGCGGCGCGCAGCGCCTCCGCCGCCGGCGTGCCCAGCGCCGGCAAGGCCTCCGACCAGCGCAGCCGCACCCGGCCGATCCCCGCCCGGGCCGGCGGCACCGCCAGCAGCGCCCCCGGCCCCGCCGCCTCCAGCATCGGCCGATGCCCGCGCGCCAGCAGCAGGTCCCGCGCGAAGACGAAGCCCACCGGGTCGATCGCCGCCTCCTCCGCCGCCAGGGCGACGGTGAGCGCACCGCGCAGCGCCGCCGGCCACAACGCGTCCAGGCGCAGGAAATCCGGCGAAGTGACCGCATCCACCCCCAAGGCGAGGCTCAGCGGCCCGATCCCGCGCAGTTCCTCGGTGCGCGCCAGCCCGGCCAGCAGCCGGCGGTCGAGCACGCGCCGCAACCGCCGCGCCAACCCCGGCGCCAGGCCCAGTTCGGTCCCCGGCAGCAGCGCATCCCGGACATCCAGCAGGGACAGGCGCCGGTCCTCGCGCAACGGTTCCGGCGCGCCGCCGCCAGGCACCAGGCGGCAGACCTTCCGCCGCCGCAGGAAGGCGGAGACATCGGCCGAGGCGAGTGCCCGTTCGGCGGCGGCGATCGCGTCGCCATCCGGGGCACGGCCCGCCGGCGGGGGCGCGGCCGCTCGCACGGCGGCAAGCAGGCCCAGCGCTTCCTCGACCGCCGCCAACACCGCCGCGGCCTGGTCAGGCAGCCGCAACAGGCTGACAGAGGCGGCCGCCTCCTGCGGTTCCAGCATTCCGGCAAGGATGCGTTCGGTCTCGGCCAGGTGATGACCAGGCATCGCCTCGACCGCCACCAGCCCGCCGCGCGGCAGGTCGAAGACCCGCGTGCGCGAGGTGCGGCGCAGCCCCTCCCACGCCCCCACCAGCATCGCGAATTGCGGCCCATGGCGCCGCACCGGGGCGAGGCGCGACGGGCGAAACAGCAGCACCCGCCGCTCCACCCCGGCAGCGACGGTCTCCCGCACCAGCCCGGCCAGGGCAACGGCACCGGCAGCGCCGGGCGGCGTGCCGAGCGCGCCCAGGACCGGCACCTCGTCGAGGATCATGGCGCGGCCTCCATCGGCAGCAGCGCGGCGAGCAGCGACAGGTTCGCGCAGCCGGCACGGCCCGCCGGCGTGGCGGCGGCGGCGCGCGCGGCGCAGGCACTGCGCGTGCAGGCGCCCGCCTGCGGGCAGGCCGCCATCCGTCGGGCGGCGAGCAGCGCCTCGATCCAGCTGCCGGCGAAGCGCGTGATGCCGACCGAGACCCCCCATTCCAGCGCCGCCGCGCCGTCGCAGCGCGTCAGCACCAGCCGCGCCGGGTCCACCCGGCGCAGCGCGCTGGCCGCCGTCCGCTCGGCCATCGCCGGCGACCAGCGCAGCAGCAACAGGTCGGCAGGCAAGGCCTCGGGGACCAGCAGCGCGAGGGCGGCGGCATCGAGGCCTCGCACCGCCAACCCCCACCCCGCCCGGCGCAATGCCGCGCGGCGCAGAGCGAGGCCGTCGGCCATCGCCTCCGCCGCCGAGAGCGTGGCGATCAGCGCGGGCGCGACGGCGGCCGCGTCGTCCTCCCCGCTCGCCACCGGCATGTCGGGCAGCAGCGCCAGCGGCAGGTCGATCAGCAGCGGCACGGTGGGGATGGTGCCGAGCAGCTCATCCCGCCGCGGCGGCTCTGCAAGCTCGGTGAGCAGGCGTCCGCAGAGCCGGTCATGCGCGTGGCGCGCGAGATCGGCATCCGCCCCGGCGGCGCCCAGATGCGGCGCCAGCGCCTCGACCGGCACCCGCAACCGCAGCAATACCAAGCGTTGCGGCGCCCCGGCGGCCAGATGCAGCACGCCCTCCCGGCGCAGCAGCGCCGGCAGCGTGACGGCATCGGCCAGCGCCTCGATCCGCGTGGCGAGGGGCGCGGTGGCGTTGGCGGCGGCGGCCGGCACCAGCCCCGGCAGGGTGAGCAGGATCGCCACCGCATCGGGCAGGTCGAGTCGCTCCGGCGCCGCGCCCAAGAGCCGTTCGAGCAGGGCAGCGACACGCGCGCCGTCGGCGGCCTCCGCCTCGGTGAGCAGCAATTCGCCCGCGGCGGTCTCGATCACGCTACCGCCACGCGGCCGGCCGGCTTCCTCGAGCAGTGCCAGGGCGACTCGCCGCCGGGCCGGCAGGCCAGGTGCGGCAAGGCGCAACGCCACGCGGCCAGGCGGCCCGCGCAGGGCGCGCCTGACCGCATCGGCGCCGGGCCCCGTCGGCGCGCCGGCATCGCCAACGGCGGCGGAATTTTCCTGCCGTGTCATACCCTGCATCCTGCGGAGGCGCGGCGGGACAGTCCGCGCGCCCGCCGAGCATCCGGCAAGGCGGGTGAAGGAAGTGTTGCGCGCATGCCCATCGAAATCGGCGAGCAGATCGCCTATATTGCCAGAAATTCATGTCGGAGACGCCAAGACCCATGCGCCGCATCGCAGCCTTCCTGACGGCCTTCGCCGCCGTTGCCCTCGTCCTCGCGCCGTTCATGGCCGAGGCACGGCCGGGCGGCAGCACCTCCTCGGGCAGCCGCGGCAGCCGGACCTATTCGGCACCGCCGCCGACGCAGACCGCGCCGGGCAGCGCGCAGACCTTCGGCCGCACCGCGACGACGCCCAGCACGCCGACCCGCCCGGGCATGACGCCCGGCGTGGCCTCGCCGCAGCGCGGCTTCCTCGGGTCGTTCGGCGGTGCCTTGCTGGCCGGCGGACTGATCGGCGGGTTGCTCGGCTTCGGCCTGTTCGGCGGCGGGGCGGGCTTCGGCGCCATGCTCGGCATGCTGCTGCAGATCGCGCTGATCGGCTTCGCCGTGATGTTCGTGGTGCGGCTGATCCGCGGCCGCCGTGCCGCCACCGCCGGCGGGCCGCAGCCGGGCTACGCCTTCCAGCCGCAGCCCGAGGCGAAGCAGTTCGGTGGTCTGGGCGGCATGAAGGGGGCGGCCCCAGCCGCGGCGCCGGTCAATATCGGTCCGGGCGACTTCCAGGCCTTCGAGCGGACGCTGCAGGCCGTCAACATCGCCTGGTCGAAGCGCGACCTGTCCGCGCTGCGCGCCGTCTCGACGCCCGAGATGGTGTCGTATTTCGCGCAGGATCTGCGCGACCTCGAAGCGCGCAACTGGCGCAACGAGACGCGCGACGTGAAGCTTGAACAGGGCGATCTGTCGGAAGCCTGGAGCGAGGATGGCGAGGACTACGCCACCGTCGCGATGCGCTTCTCGATGCTGGATGCGACCTTCGACAACGCGACCAACAAGCTGGTCGAGGGCAGCACCACGGTGCGCACCGAGGCGACCGAGCTGTGGACCTTCGTGCGCAAGGGCCCGGGCGGCAACTGGATGCTCTCGGCGATCCAGCAGACGCAGACGGCCTGACGCCAGCCGGCGCCAATGCCGAAGGGCCGGGGAAGAGTTCCCCGGCCCTCTTTTGTGTCGGGCGCGACGGTATCGCCCGCCGCACCATTCGGCCCGGTGCGCGGCATCGGGCCGCGAGCGTACAGCGCGACCGCGCCGAGACGTCCCGCCGCGGCCCGTGCCTCAGTGCACGGCGCGCAAGCCAAGCACGCGGAGGCGGCGCCTGAGGCCAGGACGCCGGCTCACGCGCCGGCGCAGCCCTTGGCGCGCAGCATCTCCAGCACCCAGGCGCGGTCATAGCTGCGCGCGTCGATCGCCGCCTGCGCCTTCTGCTCTTTGGCGTTGTGCGCCTCGGCCAGGGCGATGACCTCGGCCGCCTCGGCGCGCGGCACCACCACCACGCCATCGGCATCCGCGACGATCAGGTCGCCCGGCATCACCACTTGGCCGCCGCAGGAAATCGGGTGGCCGATCTCGCCGGGGCCGTCCTTGTAGGGGCCGGAGGGCGTCGCGCCGCAGGCCCAGACGCCGATATCCATCGCCGCCAGTGCCTCGACATCGCGCACCGCGCCATCAAGCACGATGCCCTGCACGCCGCGCGTCAGCGCGTGGCCGATCATCAGCTCGCCCATCAGCGCGATGGCGAGGTCACCGCCGCCATCGCCGACGATGATGTCGCCGGGCGCGGCCATGTCGCAGGCGTGGTGCAGCAGCAGGTTGTCGCCGGCGCGGGCGCGCACGGTGAAGGCCGGGCCGGCGATGACCTTCCTGCCGCCGAAGGGGCGGAAGCCGCCGCGCATGGTCTGCATACGGCTCATGACATCGCCGATATTAGCGGCAGGCAGCGCCGCGGCGCGGGCGATCAGCGCCGGACCAACGCGTTGGGTAACGGGGGCGATGCGAAAGCCGACGGTCATGGGGCTGTGATTCCCGAAATTGTTGGGCGGGCAATCCAGCATGGGCGGCGGGCGGGGGCCAGGGGTGTGTCACGCGCGTCGCGGTCGGAACCGGGACGGGCTCTGCCCCATTGGCGCGAAGATTGGAGGGGCGTTGCCCCTCCAAGCCACCCCATCAAAGGCCCGAGGCCTTTGGAAACCGATACCTGGCTCAGTGCATGACAGGCTGGACGGGTACCCGAAGGAACGCCCGTGCCCGGCACGGCCTTCACGAATGGACTCGACCGCCCCGGCCCAGCACCTGGTATTGAGCGGGGCGGGCACGCCGCGCGAACGAGCGATGCGCTGCGCCCGATACCGGGGCGGGGCATGGTGCCCGACCGCCCTTCACCACGCCGCCGTTGCCTCCATGCCCCAAACCCGGTTCCGGCGGTCCAAGGTGCCCGGCACCCTGGCGGGGTGAGGTTTGGAGAGGGGCGGCGCCCCTCTCGAATTGCCAGATCAAGCCCCCGACAGCCGTGTCCGCCCAAACGGCATGCTGCGCAGCCGCTGCCCGTTCAGTGCAAAGATCGCATTCGCCACCGCCGGCGGCACCCCCGGCGTCCCAGGTTCGCCGATCCCGCCCATCGGCGCGCCGCTTTCGATGACGCGCACATGCACCCGCGGCATGCGGTCGCGTCGCAGCACGCGGTAGGTGTCGTAGTTGCGCGTCGCCACCTCCCCGCCCTCGAAGCGGATCTCCTCGGACAGTGCCGAGGACAGGCCGATCGCGGCTGCCGACTGCACCTGTTCGGCGATGGTACGCGGATTGACCGCGCGGCCGGGGTCGATCGCGACCCACAGATCATGCACCACAACTTCCCCATCGCTGACGGAGACCTCGGCGATGGTCGCGACCTCCGTGCCGAAGGGCGAGGCCATCGCCACGCCGCGGGCGCGCCGCGTGCCATCAGGCGCGTCGAAGGGCCCGCTCCGCCAGCCGCCGGCCAGCTCGGCCACGCCGCGCAACAGCGCCTGGTGCCGCTCGCTGTGCGAAACCAGCGCCAGGCGCAGCGCGAAGGGGTCCTGCCCGACGGCGCCAGCGACCTCGTCGAGGAAGCTCTCGAAGAAGAAGTCGTTCATCGAATGCCCGACCGACCGCCAGAAGCCGAGATTGACCCCCGGCGGATGCGGCACCGGCACGAATTCAATCCGCTTGGTGGCGAAGCGATAGGGCTTGCCCGTCAGCCCTTCCATGATCGACCCGTCGATCGGCGGGTTGCCCAGCCCGCCGCTGCCGAAATGCCGCGTGATTGGCCCCTCGCCATAGCCGGCGGCCTGGAAGGCGACGATCTGCCCGGCCGCGTCCAGCCCGGCGCGGAAAGTGGCGAAGGTGAGCGGGCGATAGGCGTCGCGGGCGAATTCCTCCTCGCGGCTCCAGATCACCTTCACCGGCCGGCCGGTGGCCTTGGCCAGCAGGATCGCCTGCGGATGCGCATTGCCCGAGCCATAGGCGAAGTGCCGGCCGAAGAAGCCGCCGAGCGGCGGGGAATGGAGCCGCACCTTGTCGGTCTCGATCCCCGCTACGCGGGCAGCACTGGCCTGGAACAGGTCCGGCGCCTGGTTCGGCACCCAGACATCGAGCGTCCCATCGGCGTTGAAGCGCGCGGTGGCCGAGGGCGGCTCCATCTGGGCATGGGCGAGGTAGGGCGCGTCATATTGGGCCTCGATGACGCGCGCCGCGGCGGCGAAGGCGGGGGTGACCTCGCCGGCTTCCTCGGCGGTGTTGCCCTGGGTGCCGGCGGCGGCCTTGAGTCGGCCGAGCATCGCCTCGGCGGTGAAATCCGCCTCCATCACCGGGCCCTGCAGCGCCTGCCAGGCTACCTGCGCCTGCGTCACCGCGCTTCTTGCGCGCCACCAGCTATTGGCCACCACCGCGACCGCCCCGGGCAAGCGATGCACCGAGTGCACGCCGGGCAGCGCGCGCAGCGCGTCCTCATTGGTCACCGCGGCGGGTCCCGCGCCGGCGCGCGGCGCATGCATCACCGCGGCGAGCAGCATGCCCTCGACCGTCACGTCGATCGCATAGGTGACCTTGCCGGTGGAGCGTTCCCGCACCCCCAGCCGCGGGATGGGCTGGCCGATCACACGGAAAGCGGCGGGGTCGCGCAGCGGCGGATTGGCCGGCGGCGCCAGCAAGGCCGCCGCCGCGGCGAGTTCGCCATAGGTCAGCTCCCGCCCGCCCGGCTGGATGACGCGCCCGGCTGCCGTGGTCAGCGACTCGGCCGGCACGGCGAGCCGCTCGGCGGCTGCGGCGACCAGCATCGCCCGCGCCGTCGCCCCCAGGGTGCGGAAATGCGCGAAGGAGGAGCGCACCGAGAACGACCCGCCGGTGAAGCGCCCATTGCCGCCCTGCATCACCCGGTAATCCTCGCCGGGCGGGGCGCAGGTGACGGAGAAGGCGGCCGGGTCGGCGTCGAGTTCCTCGGCGACGATCTGCGCGATGGCCGAATCGATGCCCTGCCCGCCCTCAACGAAGGGGTTCTGCAACTGCACCGTGCCGTCGGGCATGATGCGCAGATAGGCGGCGACCTTGCCGGCATGACGCAGCGCGGCCCCCTGCGAGCCCTGCGCACGCGGGGCGCGGAGCGGAATCGCCAGGCCCAGGAACAGCCCCGCCCCGGCCGCGGCGAAGATGCCCCGGCGCGACAGGTTGACCGGGCGGCCGGGCGGCATCGCCCCGCGCAAGGCCGCCGCGAGACCGCCGCTCACAGGCTTGCCCCGGCGAGGGTGATGGCCTCGGCGATGGCGTTGTAGGTGCCGCAGCGGCAGATATTGGTCATCGCCTCACGGATCTCGTCGGGCGTCGGCTTCGGCGTGGTGGCGAGCAGCGCGGTCGCCGCCATCACCTGGCCGGATTGGCAATAGCCGCATTGCGGCGCCTGGGCGGCGACCCAGGCCTCGACCACCTTGGCGCCGACCGGATGCGCCTCGATCGCCTCGATGGTGACGATGGGCTGGCCGACCGCCGCCTCGACCGGCAGGGAGCAGGATCGCGTCGCCTGCCCGTCCACCAGCACGGTGCAGGCGCCGCATTGGGCGATGCCGCAGCCATATTTCGTGCCGGTCAGGCCGAGTTGTTCGCGCAACACCCACAACAGGGGCGTGTCGGCTTCCACCTCGACTTGGCGAACGGTGCCGTTGACGGTCAATTCAATCATCGTCACCCCTTGTCATGGCGCGTTGGTGGCGGAGATGGGGTCGCAGGCCGCCGCCGGAAAGCCCGGACGATGCGCAGCCGCCCCGGCGAGATCGATTCAGGGCCAGGCCACCTCCGGCGGCAGCGACATCAGGATCGCCTCCACATTGCCGCCGGTCTTAAGGCCGAACAGCGTGCCGCGGTCATGGATCAGATTGAATTCCACGTAGCGGCCGCGGCGGATCAGCTGCTGCCGGCGTTCCTCCGCGGTCCAGGCCTCGCGCATGCGGCGGCGGACGATGGCCGGATATGCCTCGAGGAAGGCCAGGCCGACATCCCTGGTGAAGGCGAAATCCGCCTCGATCCCGTGGCCCGGCGTGCGGTCGCCTAGCCAATCGTAGAAAATGCCGCCCAACCCGCGCGGTTCGTTGCGATGCGGCAAGAAGAAGTACTCGTCGCACCACTGCTTGAAGCGGGGGTAGTAGGTCGGGTCCGCCTTGTCGCAGGCGGCCTTGAAGGCGGCGTGGAAGACGGCGGCGTCCTCGGCGGCCTCGGCGCTGTCGGGGAACATCGGCGTCAGGTCGCCGCCGCCGCCGAACCAGGCGCGGCTGGTGACAATGAAGCGGGTGTTCATATGGGCGGCCGGCACGCGTGGATTGCGCAGATGCGCCACCAGCGAAATGCCGGTGGCCAGGAAGCGCGGATCCTGGTCGGCACCGGGGATCTGCTTGCGGAATTCGGGGGAAAACTCTCCAAAGACGGTCGAGACATTGACGCCGACCTTCTCGAACACCCGCCCCCGCATCACCGACATCACGCCGCCGCCGCCTTCCGCGCGGGTCCAGGCGGTGCGCTCGAAGCGGCCGGCCGGCAGGTCGCGATGCGGGCCGGAGGCGAGGTCGTCCTCGATGGACTCGAACTCGCCACAAATCCGGTCGCGCAACAATTCGAACCAGGCGCGGACCGGGCCGAGCTGGGGGTGGTCCACGGGGGCGACGGCGGTCATGGTCCACTCCTGCGCTGCGATGGCCACGCTGCCCGCGCGGCCGTCTCCGCTGCCTCGCATCGCATCCGCGGCGCCGGACGAAAAGCCCATGCACCGTGTCGGAGGATGATTTCCCTCGCGTCAGGGGTGCCGCGCTTGATACCGATCAGGGAAGCGGCCCCTCCGGCCTCGCGCTGAGGCACGAAAAGCATACCGTTTGGCCATCTTGCATGTCAGGACCGCGCGTGGTGGTCGTGCCATGGACACCCCGCCGGACCGCCCCTTATAAGGTCGGCCGCGCAGGGACGGCAGCGTGTGTGGCTGCGCGCCTGCCTTGAGCTGCTTTACGGGCGCCACGTCGGCGCCCGGTTCGGGTTGATGCGGCCGGCTCCGCCCCTCGGCGTGCCGGCGGAAGGGATGGTGAGGCATGGCGGATAGTGGCGAGGCCACCGCGGCAGGCGAAACGCCGCGGCGGGACTTCCTGAATCTGGTGACGGCGTCCTTCGCCGCCGTGGGCGTCGGCGCCATCGCCTGGCCCTTCATCAATTCGATGCAGCCGGCGCGCGACGTGCTCGCCTTGGCCAGCACCGACGCGGAACTCGGCCCCATCACGGTGGGCCAGGCCGTCACCATCATGTGGCGCGGCAAGCCGATCTTCATCCGCCACCGCACCCCCAAGGACATCGAGGAAGCGCGCGCTGTCCCGATGGGCGACCTGAAGGACCCCGCGACCGACCAGTCGCGCGTCCAGAAGGAGCAGTGGCTGGTCATGATCGGCATCTGCACGCATCTGGGCTGCATTCCGCTCGGCCAGAAGCCGACCGACAACAAGGGGCCGTATGACGGGTGGTTCTGCCCCTGCCATGGCAGCGCCTATGACACATCGGGCCGCATTCGGCAGGGACCGGCGCCGCGGAACCTCGACATTCCGCCCTATGCCTTTACCTCCGACACCAAGATCCGGATTGGCTGAGGGCGAGACGATGGCAAGCGGCCTGCACAATAGCGACATTCCCAACCCCGTCCTGCGCTGGATCGACCAGCGCATGCCGGTCTTCACCATGATGCAGAAGGAGTACGGCTCCTTCCCGACGCCCCGGAATTTCAACTACTTCTGGAATTTCGGCGCTCTCGCCATGGTCAACCTGATGATCATGATCGCCACGGGCATCTTCCTGGCGATGCACTACACGCCGCACACCTCCATGGCCTTCGATTCCGTCGAGCGCATCATGCGCGACGTGAATTTCGGCTGGCTGCTGCGCTACGTGCACGCCAATGGCGCGTCGATGTTCTTCATCGTCGTCTACATCCACATCTGGCGCGGCCTGTACTACGGCTCCTACAAGGCGCCGCGCGAACTGCTGTGGATGCTCGGCGTCGTCATCTTCCTGCTGATGATGGCCACGGCGTTCATGGGCTACGTGCTGCCCTGGGGCCAGATGTCGTTCTGGGGCGCGACCGTCATCACCAACCTGTTCTCGGCCTTCCCGCTGGTCGGCGAATGGATCGTGACGTTGCTGTGGGGCGGCTTCAGCGTCGACAACGCCACGCTGAACCGCTTCTTCTCCCTGCACTACCTGCTGCCCTTCGTGATCGTCGGCGTCGTCTTCCTGCACATCGTCGCGCTGCACATCACGGGCTCGAACAACCCACTCGGCATCGAGCCGAAGGGCCCGCAGGACACCCTGCCCTTCCACCCGTACTACACGGCGAAAGACAGCTTCGGCCTGGTAATCTACTTCATCGTCTTCGCCGTGCTGGTGTTCTTCATGCCGAACTATCTCGGCCACCCGGACAATTACATCCCGGCGAACCCGCTGGTCACGCCCGCGCATATCGTGCCGGAATGGTACTTCCTGCCGTTCTACGCGATCCTGCGCGCAGTGCCGGACAAGCTCGGCGGCGTGCTGATGATGTTCGGCTCGATCGCGCTGCTCTTCGTGCTGCCCTGGCTCGACAGCTCGCCGGTGCGCTCGATGCGCTTCCGCCCGATCGCGCGCATCGCCTTCCTGCTCTGGACGGTCTGCTTCTTCGTGCTGCTGTATTGCGGCGGCAAGCCGCCCGAAGAGCCCTTCGTCACCGTGAGCCGCTTCGCGACCGCATACTACTTCGCGTATTTCCTGGTGATCCTGCCGCTGCTCTCGCGGCTCGAAAAGCCGCTGCCGCTGCCCGAGAGCATCTCGCGCGCCGTCCTCGGTGGCGGGCCGCTGCCCGCCGGCGCCGCGGCGAAGCCGATGGAGAAGGCCTGACCATGCTGCGTACTTCGCTCAAGGCCCTCGCCATCGTCGGTGGGCTGATCCTCGCCGCTCCGGCCGCCCATGCGGCCGGAGAGACCGTCCACATCCCGAATGCCAATTTCAGCTTCCAGGGCATCTTCGGCACCTATGACCGCGCCAGCGCCCAGCGCGGTTTCCAGGTCTATTCGCAGGTCTGCGCGGCCTGCCACTCGATGCAGCTGTTGTCGTACCGCAACCTCACCGAACTCGGCCTGACGCCGGCGCAGGTCGCGGCCATCGCCTCCCAGGTCCAGGTGCAGGACGGGCCGAACGACGAAGGGCAGATGTTCGAACGGCCGGGCCGCCCGTCCGACCGTTTCCACAGTCCCTTCCCGAACCCGCAGGCGGCCCGCGCGGCGAACAACGGCGCCCTGCCGCCGGACCTGTCGCTGATGGCCAAGGCGCGTGAGGGCGGCGCGAACTACATCTACGCCCTCCTGACCGGCTATGCCGACCCGCCCGCCGGCATGGTGATGGGCGATGGCATGAACTACAACCGCTACTTCGCGGGCAATCAGATCGCCATGGCGCGGCCGCTGAACCCGGACCAGGTGGAATACGCCGACCATACCCCGGCCACGGTCGAGAACATGGCGCATGACGTCGCGACGTTCCTGCAATGGGCCGCCGAGCCTGAGCTGGAAATCCGCCGCGCCATGGGCGTGAAGATCGTCATCTTCCTGACCTTCCTCGCCGGCATCGCCTATGCGGTGAAGCGCCGGGTCTGGGCGAACGCGCACTGAACGGGGTGCGCCGCCCTCGGGTGGCGCGGCCCCTTCCCGGCAGCGGGTTCGGAACGGCGGGTCAGGTGGGCAACCACCGCCCGCCGTTTTGCTGTTCAGCGCCCCGCGTGGCTGGCTGACCGGGCGGATGACTGCGCATGTCCCGTGAAGCGCCGGCGCCCCACAAGGCCGGCACGCGTCGAACAGGTCGCCATGCATGCAGCCCGAGGTCGCGCGCCGCATCTCGGCGTCCGAGCCGGCGCCGCTCCTTCGGTCCGGCGACTGGTTCGACGACGGCGTCGGCTTCAATCGGCCCGACAGCTTCGACCAGGACCAAGGCGACCGACAGCGCCGCCCTCGGCAGCCATGTGCTCTACGACACGGTGCGCGACAAACCCGACATCGTTGCCAGCAGTGGCCACGTGGTGGCAATCGACAACACGACGCAGATCAACCTGCAGGGCCAAGCGGCGTCGGAGCCGGATGGCCACCGACATATCAGCGGCACCGGCGGGTAGCTGCAGTTCATCCGCGGCGCCGATGCCTCGGAGGGTGGCAAGCCGTTCATCTGCCTGGCCTCGACCGATGAACGCCCTGGCGCGCACAAAGGTCGGATGGTGATCGACCCGACGCCCGACACCATCATGACGACGCTGCGCACGGTCATGATGTTCGTCGTCGTTGAAAACGACATCGCGAATTTTACGGGAAAATCAGCACCGGAGCGCGTAGTGGGCCTCTACAATTCCCGTATCCCGACTATCGTGATTGTGTGATTCGCAAAACACGAGAGAAAGGCCAGCTTCGCCGATCCTGCTGACAGGAAGGCCCGGCGATACCCGGGTCGCCTCCCTGAGACGATCCCCGCAAGCGCCAGCCGGCCCGACCGTGACCTTGCCCCGAGGGCGGACGACGCGCAGCGCAACCATGCCCTCTACGACCAAGAAGGTCACATCGATGAACCACGCTCTCTCGCGCCGCCACCATGTCATCGCCGCAATCATCGCCGCCGGGGTGGGCGTGCCCGCCGCGGCGGTGGCGCAGGACCATGCCGCCCCCGCCGTCCCGCAGCACGCCTTCTACCTGGGTGTCGGCGGCAGCGCGAACCTCGCGAATTTCGGCACGCAGGACGTCTACGCCGTCGGCACCTCTGACGTCTTCCGCGACGGGGCGCGCATCTCCAGCGGCTCGGCAGCCGGGCCCGGCAGCGTCGGCATGGGCACCGACACGGCGATCGCCCCGGTCGTGCAACTCGGCTATTTCCAGCGCTTCACCGACAGCGCCTGGCTGTGGGGCGCGAACCTCAACTACACCTACCTGAACGCCTCGGCCTCGGTGCAGAACGCCCGCATCCCGCAGGCCGGGTCCTACACGCCGACCGGCAGCAGCACGCCGGTGCCCTTCACCGGCAACGCCATCGTGCAATCCTACCAGACCGAGGTCACCCACCAGGTCGCGCTGATGCCGTTCATCGGCCATGCCTTCGATGCGGGCGGCTTCGTCTATCTCGGCGCCGGGCCCACCCTGTCGCGCATGAGCACCAAGCTGAACGGGCTGATCGGCTTCGCCGACACCAACGGCACCCGCAGCGACATCTCCGGCGCGCCACAGAATTTCGGCACCGAGGGCTGGGTATTCGGTGGCGCCGCCATGCTGGGCGTGACGCTGTTCTTCGACGCGTCGTGGTTCGTTGATGTGCGCTACACTCTCTCGGCCACGCAGCGGCAGACCGGCAATTACGCCAGCACCTTCTCGAACCCGAACGGCACGGACGGCACGCTCATCAACGGCACGCTGGTGGGTTCGTCCGCCGGCCGGCTGGTGAACCAGGGCATCGCCTTCACCATCAACCGGGGCTTCTGACCCACCTCACGGCCGCCGGGCGACCGCCTCGACCTCGATCAGCGCACCGCGCACCAGCGCGGTGACGCCGATGCAGGTGCGCACCGGTCGGCCGCCCTCGGGCAGCGCGGCGGCATAGGCGGCGTTCATCGCCGCATAGTCGCGCTCGAACGCCGCGAGATACACCCGCACCGACACCAGGTGCTCGAGCCCCAGCCCGAGCGCCCCCAGCGCGCGCGCCAGGTTGCCCATGGTGCGCGTCGTCTGCGCCGCGATGCCTACGGGCAGCGGCGCCTCCGGGTCGTCCAGATCGCGCGGGAACTGCCCGGTCAGGAAGACGAAGCCATCTGCCTCCACCGCATGGGATGATGGCGAGACGGAAGGCGGGAAGCCGGGCAGCAGATGGTGGCGCACGCCGCTCATTCCTCCTTCTTCGCGCCGTCCAGCAGCGCCTTGCGGCGCGCGGCCGCCTGCGCGTCCTGCGTCTTCTCGGCCTTGCTGCGTCCATGCTTCACCCGGTTCGCCGCGGCATCCGCCTGCGCATCCTGGCGGGCCCGCGCCTTGCGCAGCTTGTTCAGGTTGACGATCTCGCCCATGCGGTGAGGATACGCCGCCTCACCCCCAAGGGAAGACGCCCATGCCCATGATCTCGCTGACAGCCGCGGATGGCCATCGCCTGTCCGCCTATCGTGCCGGCCCACAGAACGCCGCCCGCGCCCTGGTCGTGGTGCAGGAAATCTTCGGCGTGAACCACCACATGCGCAACGTGTGCGAGAGCTTCGCCGCGGAAGGCTACGCCGTCATCGCCCCCGCCTTGTTCGACCGCGTCGGCCGCGGCATCGAACTCGGCTACGAGGCCGCCGACGTCGCGCAGGGGCGCGAACTGCGCGGCAAGATCGATGACGGGCACACCATGCTCGACATCCTCGCCGCTGCCGCCGCCCTGCCGGCCGGGGTGAAGCGCGGCATCGTCGGCTATTGCTGGGGCGGCACCATCGCCTGGTTCGGCACAACGCGTTCCAGCGCCTTCTCTGCCGCCTGCGGCTGGTATGGCGGTGGCATCGCCGGGGCGAAGGACGAGAAGCCGCGCTGCCCGGTCCAGCTGCATTTCGGCGAAACCGACGCCTCCATCCCGATGACCGATGTCGCGGCAGTCAAGGCGGCGCAGCCCGGCGTGGAGATCCACGTCTATGGCGGCGGCCACGGCTTCGGCTGCGACGAACGCGGGTCCTATGTGAAGGCCGACTACGAGCTGGCGCAGAAGCGGACGCTGGCATTCTTCGGCAAGCATCTGTGATGTGGGAGAACGGAGAGGGGCTCTGCCCCTCTCCGGACCTCACCCCGCCAAAGGCCTAAGGGCCTCTGGACACCAATACTTGGCGTTGGGCCTGGCGGGCCTGCCAAAAGGGAAAAGCCGCGGCGGGCACAATACCTGTCAGTACGCCTAGTACCGGGCGAAGCGCGCGCTCTGGTCCCGAGAAACCCGACCCCCTGCCCAACACCACGTGCGAGGTTTCCAAAGGCCTTAAGCCTTTGGTGGGGTGAGGTCCGGAGAGGGGCGACGCCCCTCTCCGGTTCCGCCCCGACTACTGCGGCTGCACCCCCGAAGCCCGCGCCGCCGCCCCCCATTTCTCCATCTCGGCCTGGACGAAGGCCCGCATTTCCTCCGGCGTGTTCGAGACAACCTCCGCCCCCAAGGTCTTGTGCCGCTCCACCACCGTCGGGTTCCGCAGCGCGGCGCGGATATCGGCGTTGAGCTTCGCCAGCACGGGCGCGGGCAGGTTGGCCGGCGCGATGATCATGCCCCAGGTCGCCGCCTCGAACCCCGGCAGGAAGGCCTCGCCGAGCGTCGGCACGTCCGGCAGCTGCGGACTGCGCTGCGCCCCGGTGGTCGCCAGCGCCTTCAACGCGCCGGACTGGATATGCGGCAAGGCCGCGGGCACCGTGTCGAACATGATGTTCACCCGGTTGGCGATCAGGTCCGGATGCGCCTGGGTGCTGCCGCGATAGGGCACGTATTCCAGCGTGATCCCGGTGCGCTGCGCGAACAGCACCGGGGCCAGCCGCACCACGCCGCCGGTGCCGGCGAAGGTCACCCCCGGATGGGCCTTCGCATAATCCACCAGTTCCGCCGGCGTGCTCGGCCCGAAGGCACGCGGCGCGCACAACACCAGCGGCGTCGAGGTGGTCTGCGTCACGAAGGTGAAGTCGCGCATCGTGTCGTAGGGCAGCTTGTAGAAGGCCGCATTCACTGGATGGCCGACCGAGACCAGCCCCAGCGTGTAGCCATCCGCCGGGCTGCGGGCGACAACCTCGGTGCCGATCACGCCATCGGCCCCGGCGCGGTTCTCGACCGGCACCGGCTGGCCCCAGGCGGTCGAGAGCGGGTCCGACAGCAGCCGCGCCGTGATGTCCGACACCCCGCCCGGCGTATACGGCACGATGATGCGCACCGCACGGCTCGGCCAGGCGGCCTGCGCCCCGGCGCGGTGACCAATGACCAAGGCAGGCGCCGCTAGCACCCCGGATCCGAAAGCGCGCCGCGTGACCATCATGATGTTTCCTTCCCTGGACTTGATGCTGTCCTTGCCGCCATCGTGACCCGTTCATTGGCGCGACGAAAGAGGCCGATGTCCGGCCGCATCCCAGCACGGCTCACATTCGCGCTGGCGCGCTGGATCGGCGCCTGCACCGCATCCTCGCCCGATCGGGTGATTTCACCCGGACCGGAACTGCTCTAAAGCCGCGCCGCATGAGGATTCTCGCCATCGAGGGCGCGCTCGCCTGCTGCTCCGTCGCCCTGCTGGCCGATGGCGCGGTGCTGGCGTCCCGGCAGGCCGAGGCTGCGCGCGGCCACCCCGCCCTGCTGCCGCGTTTCGTCGCGGAGGTTCTCGCCGAGACAGGCCTCGCTGCCACCGCGCTCGATGCCGTGGCGGTCGGCGTCGGCCCGGGCGGCTTCACCGGCCTGCGCGCGGCCATCGCCCTGGCGGAGGGCCTGGCCCGGGCCGCTGGCAAGCCCCTCATCGGCGTGACCACCGGCGAGGCCCTCGCCGCCGCCCTGCCCGCCGGCGCCGCGGCCGGCCGGGCGATCTGGGCCGCCATCGACAATCGCCGCGGCCGCGTCGTGCTGGAGTGCTTCGCCCCGGGCAGCCTGCTGCCCGCCCCGCCAGTCGTCGCGCCGCTCGACGCGCTGCCGGCCGCCGCCGCGCCGGTCCTCCTCCTCGGTGACGCCGCGGCGGCCGTGGCCGGCCTACTCGCCGCGCGCGGCGACGCCGTCGAGGCCCGCCCCGGCCTGCCCCTGGCCGATGCCGTCGCCCGCGTCGCCGCCCGCCGCCATGCCGGCGACCTGCCCACGCGCGGCGCCGCCCCGCTCTATGCCGAACCGCCGGCGGTCAGCGCACCGAAAGCCGGCCCGCCGGCATGACGATCCGCCCGGTCGGCGCCGAATCGGCGGCATTGCTGGCCGCGCTGCATGCCGAGGCCTTCCCGCCGGCCGACCAATGGGGGAAGCAGGCGATCGCCCTGCTACTCGAATTGCCGGGCCATGTCGCGCTGCTGGCGACGCGGGGCGAGGCGCCGCTCGGCTTCATCATGGGCCGCATCGCGGCGGACCAAGCCGAGATCCTGACCCTCGCGGTCCTGGCCGAGGCCCGGCAGGCGGGGCACGGCCGGGCCTTGATGCAGGCGCTGGCGGCCGAGGCCGCGCGGCGCGGCGCGACCGAACTGTTCCTGGAAGTCGCCGAGACCAACCGCGCGGCCCGTGCGCTCTATGCGGGGCTGGGCGCGACCCAGGCCGGCCGGCGCCGCGCCTATTACCCCGACGGCGCGGATGCGCTCGTCCTGCGCCTGGCCCTCAGCCGCCCCGGCGAAGCAGCAGGCGAGTAATGCCGGCAGGCTCATCGACCTGGGCGAGAATGGCGTGCCCCTGCTCGACGGCAGTGCGTGGGACGTTGCGCCGCGGCTCTTCGCCGGACAGCAACACTTCAAGGACTTCACCCGTCGAGAGACGATCAAGTGCCAGGCGGACCCGAACAAACGTCATCGGACAAGTCTCACCCGTTATGTCTAGGGTGGAATTGGCCGTTGTTTCTTCACCCATCGACGTAGAATTTTCTCGTGTCATCGAATTCACTCCAGTGGCAATTGCCGGCACCGCACAGCACAGCTAGAAATGCCCCTGTTTCGGTTCCAGGGGGCATCAACAATGGCTGAATCCAATCTTCATGGCGAACTTCTGGGTCTAACGGCCCAGATTGTCTCTGCCCATGTCTCGCACAACCCAGTACCGGCCGCGGAACTTCCCGGCCTTATCCAGGAGGTTTTCCGCACGCTGGCGGGCGTCGGCAGCCACCCGGCGCCAGAGCCCGAACGGCCGCAGCCGGCTGTGCCGATCAAGAAGTCCATCACGCCGGGCTACCTGATCTGCCTCGAGGACGGCAAGAAGCTGAAGATGCTCAAGCGGCATCTCAAGACCTCCTACAACCTGTCGCCGGAGCAGTATCGCGAGCGCTGGGGCCTGCCCGCCGACTATCCCATGGTCGCGCCCGACTACGCTCGCCATCGGTCCTCGCTGGCCAAGAAAATCGGTCTGGGCACGACGCCGCGCGCTCGCGGCAAGACCAAGGGCTGAGGTTCCGCCCCCCCGGGAACTCGGCCAGGCCGGATCCCGGCCGGGCGCTCGGTCATGGCAGGCGACGACCTGACTGACATGACGTATCGGCAAGGGTTCCGGTCGCCAAGGCGACCGGATACCGTCCGCGGCCCGTCACGGGACGCGGCCTGCCGAGCCGCATGGGGGCGATCACAGCACCGTGCGGCATGGTATGGCCACGCGCCGTCACCCCATATGGCGACCAGCAACCGTCTTGCCTTGGCTGTGGCCTGACAGGGCCGCCGGGATTATGGTCCGCGACCGCGCCGGATCGGCGCATGACAGATCGGGGAACCGACCACCGCATGGAGAGCCGCATCCAGGCCCGCCCGCCGAACCAGGACCACACGCCGTCCCGGATCGAACAGCTTTGCATCGAACGCGGCCTCAAGATGACGGGGCAGCGCCGGTTGATCGCGCGCGTCCTCAGCGAGGCCGAGGACCATCCGGATGTCGAGGACGTCTATCGCCGCGCGCTGGTGCTCGACAACAAGGTCTCCATCGCCACCGTCTACCGCACGGTCCGCCTGCTCGAGGAAAAGGGCATCCTGGAACGGCGCGACTTCGGCGGCGGCCGCGCCCGCTACGACCCGGCCGACCGTGGCCACCACCATCATCTGATCGATGTGGATACCGGCACGGTGATCGAATTCGCCGACGAGGAATTCGAGGCGCTGGCCCGCATCCTGGCGCGCAAGCTCGGCTTCACCCTGGTCGGGCAGCGGCTCGAACTGTTTGGCCGCCGCATCGAAACCAGGGCAGCCGAGCCACCGGCCAAGCGCCCCAAAGCCGGGCGTGACTCGTGAACGACAGTGACGACCCCGGTTTCGGCGAACTCCGTTCCGGCAACCTCGGAGTACGCCTGGCGCGGGATGCCGACGAGATCGATGCCGTGCAGGCGCTACGCTACCGCGTCTTCTACGAGGAAATGGGCGCCCATGCCGATGCGGCGACGGCCGCCAGCCGGCGCGACCGCGACGAATTCGACGCCGTGGCCGACCATCTGCTGGTGCTGGACCACGACAAGGGCGAGGGCGCCAAATCGGTCGTCGGCACCTATCGGCTGATCCGCCGCGGCGCCGCGGCCCGGCTCGGCCGCTGGTATTCGGCCGCCGAATACGACATCTCGCGCATCCTCGCCGTCGAGGGCGAATTGGTGGAATGCGGGCGATCTTGCGTCGATGCCGCCTATCGGACGCGCGGCACACTGCAACTGCTCTGGAGCGGCATCGCCGCCTATGTGGCGCGGCACCGAATCGCCATCTTGTTCGGCTGCGCCTCCCTGCCCGGCACCGATCTCGATGCGCTGGCCGACGAGCTGACCTATCTGGCCTCCCATCACATGGCGCCGGAAGCGATACGCCCGCGCGCCCTGCCCGACCGCTATGTCGAGATGATGCGCAAGGACCCCGCCACCATCGAAACGAAGCGCACGCTCGTCGGCCTGCCGCCGCTGATCAAGGGCTATCTGCGACTTGGCGGTTTTGTCGGCGAAGGGGCGGTGATCGACCCGCAATTCAATACCACCGACGTCGCGGTCCTGGTGAAGACAGACCTGATCACCGAGAAGTACTCGAAGCACTACCAGCGCAAGATCCGCGAAGCATAGGCCAGCGGCCGGCCGTCGATCGCCGCGAGGCCCAGCCCGATCAGCGCCATCCCCAGCAGATGGCACGGCGCCAGCGCCTCCCCCAGCACCAGCGTGCCGAGCAGGATGGCGCTGACCGGGATCAGGAAGGTGACCAGCAGCAGGTTCACCGCCCCAGCCAACGCCAGGATGCGGAAATACAGGACATAGGCCAGCGCCGTGGAGAGCCCGGCCAGGCCGAGCACCGCGGCCACCGTCGCGCCGGAGGGCGCCGGCAGCGCCCAGGGCCGGTCCACCGCCAGGGCGAGCGGCAGCATCATCAGCGCGGAGGCCGTCACCTGGCCAAGGGCCGCCTGCATCGGCTGCACCCCGATGGCGCGGAACCGCCGCCCGAACACCCCGGCGACGGCATAGGACAGGGTCGCGGCCAGCATCGCGACCGTGGCCAGCCCCGCCGCGGGCGCCCCACCCAGGACATCCACCCCCATCATCGCGGCGACGCCGGCCACGCCGAACAGCACGCCCGCCAGCTTGCCCGGCGTCGCCTTCTCCTCGGTGGTCAGCGCATGGGCGACCAGCACGGTCCACAGCGGCGTGGTGGCGTTGAGGATCGCCGCCAGGCCTGAGGGCAGCGTCCGCTGCGCCCAGACGATCAGGGTGAAAGGGATGACATTGTTGACCAGCCCCATCACCGCGATGGCGCGCCAGGCCCGGCCGCCGCGCGGCGGTGCCACGCCCAGCATCGGCAGCGCGGCCCACAGCATCATGGCGGCGAGCGACACGCGCAGGGCGACGAGGGTCAGCGGCGGGATCTCCGCCACCGCCACGCCGACGAAGAAGAAGGACCCGCCCCAGAGGACGGAAAGTGCGACGAGCAGGGACCAGGCGAGGAAGGACATGGCGATGTGATGAGGCATCGCGGGGGGCGAGGGTAGTCCGGGGATTGCGGTGGTGCGGCGAAAGGTCAGAGGGGCGTCGCCCCTCCGAACCTCCCCACCAAAGGCCTAAAGGCCTCTGGATACATCGAGCCGCCCTCGAAGACGGATGGCGCTGGAATTTGATAAATGTTCATGATATGTTTCAGCCGTCCTGGGGGCGCATTGCGCCTGCGGCGGATTTGGCGACATGGCTTGGCGTTCGACGGCGCCCGCGCAATGCACGCTGGAGCATTTTCCGGTCAGATGGCACCGACCCGCACGCCCACCCAACGACAGTATCCTGGATGGGCAGCCGGGTGGGCGTGCGGGCCGGTGCCGCTTCGGCGTGAACGGAAAGCGCTCCAACCCTTGGATTGAGCGGCGGTCATCACGTGCCTGAATGATTCCACCACGCGCGATCCGCCTTGGAGCGTGATTGGTTCGCGTTGGCTCCCCCATCAAGCTCCGACCTATTGCCTGATCGCGTGATTCAGACCTCCGATGCATTCGCACATGCGGCCATCACGCTCTAAAAGTCTAAAATCCTAAAATCTCAAAATGTTTATTATCAACAATTTAGGCCGTCTCTAAGCCTGCCGGCGCGTCGTGCCGAGGCAGCGCCGGGCCGCGCATCCCACCCGCCGGGCAAGGCACCAGAAGACGGCACTCCAAAGGGCCCAGCCCTTTGGCGGGGTGGCTTGGAGGGGCGGCGCCCCTCCAACCTTCTGTCCCCGCCTCACTCGTACGGCGGCACCACCCCCGGCTTCGGGTCCAGCGGCAGCATCCGGTCGAGCCCGGTCAGCCGCTCGAACAGCGCCGCCACCTGCAGAGCGCGGCCATCCTGCCGCGGCGGAGCGACCACCTGCAGCCCGACCGGCCGCCCATACTGGTCGAACCCGCAGGGAACCGCGACGGCCGGGCAGCTCGCCATGGTCGCGAAGGCGTTGATCAGCGACCCGCCCATGTAGTTATCCAGCACCTTGCCGCCGATCTTCTCCGGCGCCCGCAGCATCACGTCGAAGGCAGGCGAGGAAGCGCCTGGCGTGACCAGCACGTCGCAGCGCGCGAAGATGTCGCGCATCGCCCGGAAGAAGCGGGCGCGTTCATGCTCCGCCCACGCGAGGCGGGAGGGTGTCTCGGCCAACCCACGCTCGGTCTGCCAGATGATGTCGGGCTTCAGCAGGTCGCGCTTGGTGGCGAGCAGTTCCTCCCGATCCACCACGAAATGCTGGCTGCGCAGCACCAGGAAGGCCTCGTTCAGTGCGCCGAGATCGGGGAAGACCTCCTCGATCTCGATGCCCAGGGCCTCGAAGCGACGGACTTCCTTCGCGCAGATCGCCGCCATCTCGCGGTCCATCGCCATGGTGCCGCCGAAATCGGCGGTGAAGGCGATGCGCAGCGGCTTCTCGCGCTCGGCGGCGGCAACCGCCTCGACGAAGGACCGCGCCGGCGCGTCATAGGTCATCGGGTCGTCGATATCCCAGCCGGCCATGGTGTCGAGGAACAGCGCGAGGTCGGGAATGTTGCGCGCCATCGGCCCCTGGACGGAGAGCGGCGACCACAGATCCTCCTGCGCCCCGCGCGTTACGCGCCCGGGCGAGGGCCGCAGCCCGACCACCGAGCAATAGGTCGCCGGCCGCCGCAGCGAGCCGCCATGGTCCGACCCATGCGCCAGCCAGACCTCCCCGGTGGCCAATGCGACGGCGCCGCCACCGGTCGACCCGCCACAGGTCAGCGAGGTGTTCCACGGGTTGCGCGTGCGGCCGAACACCTCGTTGAAGGTCGACCCGCCGGCGCCGAATTCCGGCGTGTTGGACTTGGCGATGACGATGCCGCCGCGCCGCTCGATGCGCTCGACGATGGGATGGCTGCGCTCGGGGACGTAGTCGGCGAAGATCGGGCTGCCGAAGGTGGTCCGCACGCCGCCGACCTCGGTGAGATCCTTGATGGCAACAGGCAAGCCGGCGAGCCAGCCGGCTTCGCCCTCCCCCTCGCGCCGCTGGCCGTTCATCAGCGCGCGGGCGTGGTCCCGCGCGCGGTCGAGGCACAGCGTCGGCAGCGCATTCACAGCCGGATCCACCGCTTCGATGCGCGCGGCGGCGGCGTCGATCAGGTCGAGAGGTGAGACCTCGCGCGCGCGCAATTTCGCCACCGCCTCGGTGGCGGTGAGGCGGATCAGGTCATGGCTCATGGGGCGTTCAATCCAGGGGAATGTCGGCTTCGACGATATGGTTCAGGCCGGGGTCATCGGGCGAGGTCAATGCCATCTTCAGCCGCAGCACCTTGGCGCCGCCGGCGCCCTCGCGTGCCACCTTCTCGACCTCGCGCTGCGAGGTGACGCCGACGTGCTTGAGGAACTTCCGCAGCTCCATGTTGAAACGGTCTTCGTCCATGACATGTCTCCTGCGCGTCGGCGGCCATTTCCCGATCCGATCGCGGACCGGTAGCCTGCACCCGTCAGGAGCATCGCGCCATGTACAACCCGCCGCAGTTTCGCGAGGACCGCCCCGAGTTATTGGCGGAGATCATCCGCGCCGCGCGCCTGGCCCTGCTGGTCAGCGCCGCGGCGGATGGCAGCGTACCGGAGGCGACGCATCTGCCGATGACGCTGGTGCCTGGGGAAGGCCCCCACGGCACGCTGTACGGCCATGTGGCGAAGGCCAATCCGCAATGGCGCGGCCTGGCGGCGGCGGGTGCGGCGCGCGCCATCTTCACCGGCCCCGAGGCCTATGTGTCACCGTCGCTGTACCCATCGAAGCAGGAACATGGCCGCGTCGTGCCGACCTGGAATTACGTCGCCGTGCACGCCATCGGCCCGGTCGAGGTTGTCGAGGACGCGACGCGGCTGCATGCCATCGTCTCCCGCCTGACGGAACAGCATGAGGCGCCGCGCGACACACCCTGGGCGGTGGCCGACGCGCCGGACGATTTCGTCGCCAGCCAGTTGAAGGGCATCGTCGGGATCGTGCTGCGCATCGAGACGCTGATCGGCAAGCGCAAACTCAGCCAGAACCGGCCCGAACCGGACCGCACGGGCGTGCTGGCCGGCCTGTCCGCCAGCGCGGAGCCGGCCGACCGCGCCGTGGCCGAGGCAATGCGGGCGGGCTGATCCCGTAGCGCGCCGGGGGTGTCAGAGAGGGGCGCTGCCCCTCTCCGAACCCCTCCCCGCCAAAGGCCCGAGGCCCCTGGACACCATTTTTTGGCTCTGGGCATCGCGGGCCGCGCGGACGACGACGTCGCGCCGGGATTCGCCGAACGGAATCGTCCCATCGGGTGCGGCGGATCATCAGCCATCCTGCCGATATCCGCCCATCACCCGCTGCGCGGCGCGCGCAGCAGCATCGCCAGCCCGCCCAGCGTCACCATCCCACCGGCCACATCGCTCAGGCGCAGGGTCTCGCCGAGCAGCGCCCAACCGATCAGCGCCGCCACCGGGGGTGCCAGCAATTGCAGCGCGGCGGCCGAGGAGGCCGGCAAGCGCCGCAGCAGCGTGAAATACAGCGCATAGCCGCCCAGCCCGACCACCAGGATCGACCAGGCCAGCGCCGCCACGCCCAACCAGCCCGGCGCCGCCACTGGCACAGATTCCAGCGCCAGGGAGAAGGGGGCTACCACCATCGCGGCGACGATGGTCTGGCCCAGATTCGACGTCAGCGGGTCGAGCCGCCCGCGCGCTGGGGCGAAGGCGAGCAGCCCGCCCGCCTGGAACACCGCGCCGGCCAGCGCCACGGCGATGCCGAGCGACGCCGCATCGGTCAGCCCACCGGCCGCGCGCGGCAGCCCCAGCATGGCGACGCCGACCCAGCCCAGTGCCAGCCCCGCCCAGGCCCGCACCGTCAGATGACGGCCGAACAGCAGCCGTTCCCCCAGCGCCACGCAGAGCGGCGCGGTCGCCGAGAGCAGCGCGACCAGCCCGGAAGGGATCAGCGCCGAGGCCGCCCAGGCGCAGCCGAGATAGCCACCCATCCCGAAGGCACCCATGGCGGCGATGCGCGGTAGGTCGGCGCGCGCCGGCAACCTCGCCCGCGCATACCAGGCGATCGCCAGCAGGATCGGCACGCCGATCGCGAAGCGCAGCGACAGCGCCATCAGCGGCGGCCATTCCTGCGCGACGATGCGCGCGGCATTGAAGGCCGAGGCCCAGACCAGGACGAACAGCCCGGCCAGGCCCAGCGTGCCCGGGCTCATCCCCCGAGACGCGTCTCGATCCGCTCCAGGGAGGCCTTGAGGGACGCAATCTCCCCCGCCTGCCGCCGCAGCGCCCCGAGCAGCGCGGCGATGCCGATCAGCCCGAGCGCCGGGATCGCCCCGGCCCAGGCATAGAGCATTCGCCCGCGGTTCCAGGCCTCGCCGCCCCAGGGCGTAGATTCCCAGGCGAGATGCGCGCAGGCCAGCAGGCCGGCGATGCCGACGCCCTGCAGCAGTCGCACGAGGATCATGCCGCCCCCCGCCGCGCAATGGCCGCTTCGAGCGTGTTCTGCAACAGGCAGGCGATGGTCATCGGCCCGACGCCGCCGGGGACCGGGGTGATGGCGCCGGCGACCGCCGCGACCTCGCCAAAGGCGACATCGCCCACCAGCCGGCCATCCGGCAGCCGGTTGATGCCGACATCGATGACCACGACACCGGGGGCGACCCAATCGGCCCGCACCATCTCAGGCCGGCCCACGGCGGCGACCAGGATGTCGGCGCGGCGGCATTCGCCCGGCAGGTCGCGTGTGCGGGAATGCGCGATCGTCACGGTGCAGTCCGCGCCGAGCAGCAGCTGCGCCATCGGCCGCCCGACGATCTGCGACCGCCCGAGCACCACGGCCCGCGCCCCGCGCAGCACGACACCCGCCTCGGCGAGGATGTGCATCACCCCACGCGGCGTACAGGGCACCAGGCCCGGCTGCCCGGCAGCGAGCCGGCCGGCATTGAGCGGGTGGAAGCCGTCCACATCCTTGGCCGGGTCCACCGCGGCGATGGCGGCCTCGGTGCGGATCCGCGGCGGCAGGGGCAGTTGGACGAGGATGCCGTCCACCACCGGGTCGGCATTCAGCGTGGCGATGGTGGCGAGCAGTTCGGCCTCGGTGGTCTCGGCCGGCAGGTGGATGGTGGCGCTGTCGTAGCCGGCCGCCTTGGCCGCCTTGTCCTTGTTGCGGACATAGACGCCCGAGGCCGGGTCTTCCCCCACCCGCACGACGCGCAGGCCGGGGCTGTAGGGCAGTGCGGCGACGCGCTCGGCCAAGCGGGCGCGCAGGGCGGCGGCGATCGCCTTGCCATCGAGGATGCGGGCGGTCATGCGAGGGACTCCAGGCCGAGGGCGAGCGCCGCCGGGTCGCCGGCGACGCGCAGCAGCTTTTCGCGCGAGGTCGCGCCCTGCACCAGATCCACCGAGGATTTGGCGACGCCCAGGGCGTGGGCGAGCGCGTCGCAGGCCGCCCGGGTGGCGCGGCCATCCTCCGGCGCATCGGTGACGGCGATGGCCAGGCGGGGGCCGTCGGCGGCGGGTTTCAACCCGCCCAGGCCGGGCCGGCGCGATTTCGGCTGGACCTTCACACGGACCAGCACGCCATCGCCCTCGGCCCGCCAGAAGGTCAAAAGCCGATGCCGTTGCTCAGCATGCCGACATAGATCTCGCCAAGTAGGATGCGCAGCGCCTGCAGCAGCAGGATCAGCACCAGGGGCGAGAGATCGACGCCGCCCAGATCCGGCAGGAAGCGGCGAATCGGCCGCAGGGCGGGCTCGGTGACGCGGTAGAAGAAGTCGGAGATCGTCCAGACCAGCCGGTTCCGCGAGTCGAGCACATTGAAGGCGAGCAGCAGCGACATCACCGCCGCGATGATCAGCGCCCAGACATAAAGACTGATCGCAGTATCCAGCAGCCAGAACAGCGCGCGCATGATCCCTCCTCGAAAGCGGTGGCAACCTAGTGAGCAGGGGCGGCCCGGACAAGGCGCCTTGACTTCCCTTGCCGGCTGGGGCACTCAGCCGGCCTCGCGCGGCGGGGCTGTAGCTCAGATGGGAGAGCGCCTCGTTCGCAATGAGGAGGTCAGGGGTTCGATTCCCCTCAGCTCCACCACCGCCCGCGAAACCTCATCCCACCGATCCGACACGCCGGCCGCATGGCGCATGCGCGCGCCGCGTTCCTTCATGCGCCACGCCACGATTAGCCGGCCCTGCGATGCAGTGCCCACCAAACGGTGGCGGCCAGCAGCAGCGCAACGAACAGCCACGCGAAGCCCTGGCCCATATCCATCCCTTCGAGACCGCGCGCGGCGGCATAGCCAGGCAGCAGCATCGCCGGCGCCCAGACGATGGCCGAGGCGACATTTGCCGTCTGGAAGCGGTATTCCCGCATGCGCGCCACCCCGGCCATCAACGGCGCCACGGCGCGGACAGGGCCGAGGAAGCGCCCGACGAACACCGCCGCCCATCCCCAGCGGCGAAACAGCAGCAGCGCCCGGGCATAGGCGCGGCGCTGGCTTCGCGGCAGCCAGCGCCGTACCACCTGCGGGCCCAGCGCACGCGACGCCCAGAAGCCGATGGCATCACCGGTGATGGCGCCGCCGATCGCCGCCGCCACCACCGGCGCCGGTTCGATCGTCCCGGCGCCGAGCAGCGCGCCGATCCCCACCAACATGGCCGTGGCCGGCACCAACAGGCTGACGCCAGGCAACGATTCCAGGAAGGTGATCACGAAGACCGCCACCGGCGCCCATCCGGCGCTGGCGCCGATCCAATTCTCGAAGCCGCTGGTGAGCATCCCCATCCGCCGCATCCCGGTTTGGCACGGGGTCTGCCACGAACGCCCGGTGCGCCGCAAACAACCTTGCCGCAATCAATTTCCGACGTGACGGAATCCGTTATGCTGCACCGATCGCGCAGCAGGAGCCCGCACCGATGACGAGCACATCACCCGGCCTTCCGGGCCATGAGCAGGTGACCATCCTGCGTGCCATGGCCAGGCATTGGTGGGCCTTCGCGCTGCGCGGGGTGGCGGCGATCATCTTCGGCATCCTCACCTTCCTGAATCCGGGGCTGAGCATCTTCGTGCTGCTCGCCTTCCTCGCTGCCTGGATGGCGATCGAGGGCGGCACGACGATCTGGCAGGCAGTCGCCGGCAAGGGGCCGCACGGGGTCTGGACCTGGCTCGACGGGTTGCTCTCCCTGGCCGCGGCCGTGGCGTTGCTGCTGGCGCCTGGGGTTTCGGTCTTCGTCCTCGTGCTGGTCGCCGGTGGCTTCGCCGTGGCGATGGGCGTCGGGCGCATCGTGCTCGCCTTCCGCGTCTCCGACGTGCTGCTCGGCGTGCTCGGCGCCGTCACCGTGCTGTTTGGTGCCATCCTGTTGACCCGGCCGGGGGCGGGGCTGCTTGCCATCGCCTGGATCATCGCGCTCGAGGCGATCGTGATGGGCGTCGTGCTGCTGGCGCTGGCCTTCCGGCTGAAGCGGCTCGACCAGCAGGGTCGAGCGTCCGTTTGACCCGTCCGGCGACGGTTCGCACCCCTATCGGCGACCCACGTCAGCATCCGAGCATGGTTGGCCGATTGCCGAGGGGCGGTGCCGGGCTTGGAGCGGTTTGCGTTTGACGGCGCTCACGCAGACCGCCCCAAGCCATTGTCTGATCGAGCATCTTCGCGCGCCTGACTGAGTCCCGTCAGGCGCGATCTGCTCTAGAATACCAAGACCAGCGCCATGGCCGCCTGCAGCGCGGCCATGGCCAAGGAAAGCGGCAAGCGCAGCGCCAGCCACCAGAACGGGCTGACGCCCTCGTGCAACAGCCGCCTGTCGGTCGGCGGCAGGACGGCAAACAGCAGCGCCAGGACACCGAAGCCGGTCATCGGCGGGACCAGCACCGCCAGCCAGGCGAGCAGGCCAGGCATCACGGCGAGGCTGAGATAGCATGGCATGGCCTCGGGCGACGCCCGGCCCGCCGCGAGCCCCCACCAGCTGCCGCCCACGAAGCTCGCGATCACGGCGGCAAAGCCGAGGCCCGCGCTGGCCGCGAGCTCCCGCATGCCGGGTAGCGCCAACATGACGACAAGCGCGGTGATGCTCGGCAGCAGGCCGGCCAGGCCGAGCCACAGCGCCGGACGCGGAATGGTCGGTTCGCTCATGCAGATGCTCCCACCTCTCATTTGCGCGAGCGGGAGCGTGTCTGCCAAGAGCCAATCAGGCGCGGATCCAGGTCTCCGAGAAGGCCAGCATGGCGGTCGAGATGCGCTGCCCGGCGATTTCGCGCGGCACCGGCGCGCCGGGCCGCGCCTGCCCGTTCACCGTGACGCTCGCCGTCTCGCAACCGACGAACAGGCTCGGCATGATGTGCGCGCCGGTCGCCGAGGCCGGGGGCGTCAGCGCGAAGCAGAAGGGCTTGCCGAGTCCTGACCAGGCCAGCGTCACCGTGGTATCCGCCGCGCGCACTGTCTCGCTGTAGCTGGAGATCGCGTCGCCGTCCGACTGCACGCTGTCGAGCGCGCGGTATTGCAGCCCGGCAAGCCCCGGCAGGCCGCGCCAGGCGCCGAAATGCGAGACATAGTCAGCCACCAGCCAGCGCGCGAGCGGCTCATTGTCGGTGAAGCAGACATTCGCGCGTTCGGCCGGTGGTGCTGCTTCACCCGGCGAGAGCAGCAGCACCAGCGCATGCCCGCGACCATGCGGCGAGAGTACGACCCGAAAGAAGGAGGCCAGGGTGGTGAACGGGCCGGCGGGGTCCTCCTTCAGCGAGATGCCGGGATTTTCGCCGGACCATTCGACGGTGCCGGGGAACAGGATGGGGTCAGCCATGGTCGTTGCCTCACGTCTGGGATGGCGACGAGCCTGCGCCACGGGACATGGCGCGGCAACTCTCGCTGCTTGCGGAGACATCGTGCGACGCGGATGATCCTGCATCGGGATGGGATGACCGGGATGCGTGCGCTCGTTGCCTTCGCCTTGCTCGTGGTGCTGACGGTCGCGCAGCCCGCCGGCGCGCAGACGCTTCGCATCGGCATCGGGTCCGACCCGAATGTACTCGACCCGGCGGTCAGCGGGTCCTTCGTCGAACGCGTCGTCTTCTCGGCGCTGTGCGACAAATTGATCGACACCGCGCCGGACCTGTCCTTCCGGCCGGAACTGGCAACGCGCTGGGAATGGGCGCCGGATGGCCTGGCGCTGACGCTGACGCTGCGGAGCGATGCACGCTTCCATGACGGCACGTCGCTCGATGCCGAGGCGGTGCGGGTCAATCTCGAACGCTATCGCACCGCGCGCGAATCACGCCGCCGCAGTGAGCTCGCGCAGATCAGCGCGGTCGAGGCGCCGGACCAGCGCACCGTGATCATCCGGCTGTCGGAACCATTCGCGCCGCTGCTCTCGGTGCTGGCCGACCGCGGCGGGATGATCATGTCGCCGACCGCGCTGGCGCGGTTGGGCGAGCGCATCCGCGACGAGCCGGTCTGTTCCGGCCCGTTCCGCCTGACGCGCCGTGTGCCGCAGGATCGGATCGAGATGGAACGTTTCCCCGGTCACTGGAACGCGGCGAACATCCATGTCGAGAAGCTCGTGTTCCTGCCGATCCCGGACAATACGGTGCGGCTGCTGAACCTGCGTGCCGGGCAGCTCGACATCATCGAGCGGCTGTCGCCCTCCGATGTCGCCGATGCGCGGCGCGACCAGCGGCTGCGCGTGGTGGAGGCGACCGCCCTCGCCTACCAGACCATGTCGATCAACACCGCGACGGGCGCGCTGCGCGACCCGCTGGTGCGCGAGGCGCTGGAACGCAGCATCGACCGCGCGGTGATCAACCAGGTCGCGTTGGAAGGACTGTTGGTGCCCGGCAATCAGCCGGAGGCGCCCGGCACCGCCTATCATTTCGCCGATTTGCCGCCGCCGCCGCGCGACCCGGCGCGGGCGCAGGCGCTGTTGCGCCAAGCGGGGCATGACCGCGTCGCCTTCACGCTGAAGGTGCCCAACAGCCCAGTCGAGGCGCAGGTCGCGCAGATCATCCAGGCGATGGCCGCCGAGGGCGGCTTCGATGTGCGCATCGAGCAGATGGAATCGAGCGCCATGGTCGCCGCGACCCGGCGTGGCGACTACGACGCCGCCATCGCCATCTGGTCCGGCCGGCCGGACCCGCATGGCAATGTGGCGATCTGGCTGGCGAGCGATGGGTTCCTGAACTGGGGCCACTACGCCAACCCCGTGGTCGATGCCGCCTTCGCCGCCGCGCGGCGCAGCACGGTCACGGCAGAGCGCCAGGCGCAGTATCATCGCGCCGCGGAAGCCTGGCTGGCAGACCGGCCGCATCTGTTCCTGTATCATCACCGCTGGTTCTGGGGGCTGCGTGCCGGCATCGCGGGTTTCGAGCCGAACCCGGACGGCATCATTCGCTTCGCCGGCATCCGCGCGCCCTGACGGTGCCGCACCTTCCGCTCGCACCGGTTCACGGCAATCGCTCCGGCCGTTTGTTCTCGCGAACAGCTTTACCCGATCGGGCGTTTCGATCAGATCGGGATCTGCTCCAGCCAGGCCGGCCGCGCCCACATCCGGCAGAAGAGGGAATCACCTGATGACCAATCCCGTGATCGATGGCGTGAAAGCCTGGCTGCCGGAACTCGCTGCCATCCGCCAGGACATCCACGCGCATCCCGAACTCGGCATGGAGGAGACACGCACCGCGGCGCTGGTGGCGCGCGAGCTGCGCGCGCTCGGCATCGAGGTGACCGAGGGTGTCGGCAAGCTTGGCGTGGTCGGCACCATCCGCGGCAGCAGGCCGGGCCAGCGGGTGATCGGCCTGCGGGCGGATATGGACGCGCTGCAGATCCACGAGCAGACCGGGATGCCCTATGCCTCAACCACGCCGGGGGTGATGCATGCCTGCGGGCATGACGGGCACACCACGATGCTGCTGGGTGCTGCGCGCTGGCTGGCGGCGCATCGGGATTTCGCCGGGACGGTGCACCTGATCTTCCAGCCTGCCGAGGAAGGCCGCGGCGGGGCGCGGGCGATGATCGCCGACGGGCTGTTCGACCGATTTCCCTGCGATGCTGTCTATGGCCTGCACAATGCGCCGACGCTGCCGCAAGGTGTTTTCGGCACGCGCACCGGGCCGGCGCTCGCAGCCTCGGACCGCTTCATCGTGACGTTCAGGGGCACTGGCGGGCATGGCGGTTCCTCGCCGCATCTCGCCACGGATGTGACGGTGGTGCAGGCGCATTTCGTGCTGGCGTTGCAGTCCATCGTCTCGCGCAACGTGCCGGCGATCGAGGCGGCGGTGCTGTCGGTGGGTTCGATCGAAGGCGGGTCGCCGGTATCGCCGAATGTGATGCCCTCGGCGATCACCATCACCGGCACGGCGCGCAGCTATGTCCCGGCGGTGCGCGATCTGCTGGAGAAGCGGATCGGCGAATTGGCGCAGGGCCTTGCCGCCTCCTATGGCTGCACGGCGGAGGCGATCTACCGTCGCGGCTCGCCCGCCCTCGTCAATCATAAGGAACAGACGGAGGTCGCGCGCGCGGCCGCACGGACCTTTGTGGATTCGGCAGCGGTCAAGGTGATGCCGCCGATCACCGGCGCGGAGGATTTCGCGCTGATGCTCGAAGCCCGGCCGGGCGCCTTCATGTTCCTGGGCGCCGGCACCGGGCCGGATGGTACCTCGCCCGAGGTGCATACGCCGCACTACAATTTCAATGACGCAATCATTCCGCTCGGCGTCGCCTATTGGGTAAGCCTGGTCGAACAGGAAATGGGCATGGCCGGCGCGTAGTCCCGCGAAGGGCGAAAAAATCCGGTAGTGGGGTGGCCGGTCATCATGTAGCGTTTTTGCGATTGAAGAAGTTGCGATGGCGCCGCGTCCAAGGGAGGGCCGGCGAACCGTCGTATGTATTGGTCTGGGAGACCTCACATGTACGAAGACGACCTGCGTCAGATGATCGGTCGCG
This sequence comes from Neoroseomonas lacus, assembly GCF_014644535.1. Taxonomy (GTDB): domain Bacteria; phylum Pseudomonadota; class Alphaproteobacteria; order Acetobacterales; family Acetobacteraceae; genus Neoroseomonas; species Neoroseomonas lacus. Next base: position 42,932 of record NZ_BMKW01000011.1, on the reverse strand, counting down.
TGCAGCGCGGCATGCTGTCACGCCGTGGTTTCGTGAAGCGGATGGCGGCGCTTGGCTTGACCGCGCCAATGGCCACGCAGCTTCTCGCCATCACGGGCGCCGCGCCGGCGGCGGCGCAGACCTCCTCCGCCTATCGCCCGACGCGCCGTGGCGGCGGCGGCCAGTTGAAGATCCTGTACTGGCAGGCCTCGACGCTGCTGAACCCGCATTTCGGCTCCGGCACGACCAACCAGGATGCCAGCCGTGTGTTCTACGAGCCGCTCGCCGGCTGGAACACGGATGGCACGCTGCATCCGATCCTCGCCGCCGAGGTCCCATCGATCGAGAATCGCGGCCTGACGGAAGACGGGCGTTCGGTCACCTGGAAGCTCAAGCGCGGCGTGAAATGGCATGACGGCCAGGATTTCTCGGCCGACGACGTCGTGTTCAACTGGGAGTACGCGAAGAACCCGGCGGTGGCGGCGGTCACCTCCGGTTCCTATCGCGACGTGAATGTCGTGAAGGTGGACGACTACACGGTGCGGGTGGAATTCAACCAGCCGACGCCGTTCTGGGCCGACGCCTTCGTCGCCGCGGTCGGCGGCATCATCCCCAAGCACCTGTTCAAGGATTATGCCGGAGCCAATGCGCGCGACGCGCCGACTAATCTGCGCCCGGTCGGCACCAGCGCGTACAAGTTCGTCTCCTTTGCGCCGGGCGACAATCTGCGCGCCGAGCTGAACCCGAACTACCACCTCGACAACCGCCCGTATTTCGACACACTCGAGATCAAGGGCGGCGGCGATGCCGTCTCCGCCGCGCGCGCGGTGTTGCAGACCGGCGACTACGACTATGCGTGGAACATGCAGGTCGAGGATGCGATCCTGAAGCGGCTGGAAGCAGCCGGCCGCGGCAAGGTGAACATCGTCGATGGCGGCGGCATCGAATTCGTCCAGCTCAACTGCACCGACCCGAACCAGGAGGTCGATGGCGAGCGGTCCTCGATCAAAACCGAGCACCCCGCCTTCCGCGACCCCGCAGTGCGCCAGGCGATGGCGCTGCTGATCGACCGCAATGCGCTGGAACAGTTCATCTACGGCCGCGGCGGCCCGGCAACGGCGAATTTCCTGAACAACCCGCCGCGCTTCCGGTCGCCCAACATGCGCTGGGAATTCAGCATCCAGAAGGCGAACGACGTGCTCGACGCCGCCGGCTGGGCGCGTGGCGGCGACGGCATCCGGGCCAAGAACGGCGTGCGGCTGAAGTTCCTGTTCCAGACCTCGGTCAATGCTCCGCGCCAGCGTACCCAGGCGATCTACAAGCAGGCGGCGCAGCGCGCGGGTATCGAGCTTGAACTGAAGTCGGTCACCGCCTCGGTGTTCTTCTCGTCGGATGTCGCCAACCCCGACACCTACACCAAGCTCTACGCCGACATGCAGATGTACACGACAACGATGCCGCAGGCCGACCCCGAGCGGTTCATGAACCAGTACACCTCGGCGGAGGTTTCCTCCAAGGCGAACAACTGGCAGGGGCGCAACATCGTCCGGTGGCGCAATGCGGAGTATGACCGCATCTTCAGCGAGGCGCAGGGCGAGCTCGACCCGGTGAAGCGTGCGGCGCTGTTCATCCGCATGAATGACCTGGTGGTGTCCAGCAACCACATCATCCCGCTGGTGAAGCGCCCGACGGTCAGCGCCAGCCTGAACACGCTGCACCCGGTGCTGAGCGCCTGGGACGGCACCACATGGCTGCTGAGCGACTGGTGGCGCGACGCCTGATCGGCCTCACGTGCTCCAGTATCTGGCCCGCCGTCTGATCATCGCGATCCCGAGCCTGCTCGGGATCAGCGTGATCCTGTTCACCGTCCTCGCCCTCGCGCCCGGTGACCCGTTCGAGGAACTGGCGACGAACCCGGCCATCCCGCCCGATGTGCGGGCGCATCTGCGCGCCAGCCTCGGGCTCGATGACCCGGTGTATCTGCGCTATTTCAGCTGGCTCTCTGCCATGCTGCGGGGCGATTGGGGGTATTCCTTCGTCAGTCGCATCCCGGTGGACCAGCTGATCCTGCAACGCCTGCCGACCACCATCGCGGTGATCGGCCTGTCACAGGTGCTGGCGCTGGCGATCGCCATGCCGGTCGGCGTCTATGCCGCGACCAGGCCCTATTCGGTGTTCGACCAGGTCGCGAATACGCTCGCCTTCATCGGCTTCTCGCTACCGACCTTCTTCACCGGCCTGCTGCTGATCATGCTGTTCTCGATCCAGCTCGACTGGCTGCCCTTCGTGTTCCGCACTAGTATCGAGGCGACGGGCTGGATGTGGTGGTGGGAGATGTTTCGTCAGTCCATCATGCCGATCGCCGTGCTCGGCCTGTTCCAGGGCGCGGCCTGGACGCGCTTCGTGCGTTCGGCGGTGCTTGACGTGATCCGGCTGGACTACGTGACCACGGCACGGTCGAAGGGCCTGCCGGAATCGCGCATCACCATGCGTCACGTCGTGCGCAATGCGATGATCCCAGTGGTCACGCTGGTCGCGCTGCAGATGCCCGTCGTGTTCAGCGGCGCCATCGTCACCGAACAGATCTTCCGCGTGCCCGGCATCGGCTCCCTGCTGATCACCGCCATCCTGTCCAACGACACGCCGGTGATCATGGCGGTCACCTTCGTGTTCTCGGCGCTGGTCATTTTCTTCAACCTGCTCGCGGATGTGCTTTATGGCTGGCTCGACCCTCGCATCAGCTACCGTTAGCGCCGCCGCGCCGCGCCCGCGCATCGGGCCGTGGCAGGAGGCCTGGCGCCGCTTCCGCAAGCACCGGCTGGCGGTGATCAGCACCGGCGTGCTTGGGGCGTTGATCCTCGCCGTGGTGATCGGCCCCTTGGTCTGGACCCTGCCGATCGACGAGATCGACTTCTCCGCCCAGTTGCAGGGTCCATCCTGGGCGCATCCGCTCGGCACCGATGATCTCGGGCAGGATCTGCTGGCGCGCATCCTGTATGGCGGGCGGATCTCGCTGGCGGTGGGGTTTGCTGCGATGGCGGTGGCGATCTTCGTCGGCGTGCTCGTCGGTGCGATCGCCGGCATGGCCGGCGGCGCGGTCGATGCAGCGCTGATGTGGCTGACCGACCTGTTCCTCTCCCTGCCGCAGTTGCCGCTGCTGCTGCTGATCATCTACCTGTTCCGCGACACGCTGACGGCGCTGGTCGGCTTGGAACTCGGCGTCTTCATCATGGTGGTCGCGGTGATCGGCGGCTTCCGCTGGATGCCGGCGGCGCGGCTGGTGCGCGCGCAATTCCTCTCCCTGCGCGAGAAGGAGTTCGTCGAGGCCGCCCGCGCGCTTGGTGCTTCGCGTCCTCGCCTGGTGCTGCGTCACATCCTGCCCAATGCGCTGGGCCCGGTGATCGTGGCAGCGAGCATCGACGTGGCGGCCGCGATCATCGCGGAATCGACGCTGTCCTTCCTCGGTCTCGGCTTCCCGCCCGATGTACCGACCTGGGGGCGGCTGCTGTTCGACGCCAAGGACAATCTCGACTTCGCGCCGCATTGGGCGCTGTTTCCGGGGGCTGCCATCTTCCTGACCGTGCTGTCCATCAACTACATCGGCGATGGGCTGCGCGATGCGCTCGACCCGCGCCGGATCATCTCGGCATGAGCGCGTCCCTGGTCGAACCTTTGCTCTCCATACGCGACCTGCGGGTCCATTTCGCCACTGATGACGGCATGGTCCGTGCGGTGGATGGTGTGAACATCGATGTCGGCAAGCAGGAGACGGTCTGCGTCGTTGGCGAATCCGGCTGCGGCAAGACCGTCACTGCGATGACGGTGCTGAAGCTGATTGCCATGCCGCCGGGCAAGATCGTCAGCGGCCAGATCATGTGGCAGGGTCGCGACCTGGTGCCGCTGCCCTCCGAGGCGATGCGTTCGATCCGCGCCAAGGAGATCGCGATCGTCTTCCAGGAGCCGATGACTTCGCTCAACCCGGTCTATTCAGTGGGCGAGCAAATCGCGGAAGTGGTGCGCCAGCAGGAAAAGCTCGGCAAACGCGCGGCGATGGATCGCGCGATCGAGATGCTGAACCTGGTGAACATTCCGAATGCGTCGCGCCGTGCCCATGACTACCCGCATCAATTCTCCGGCGGCATGCGGCAGCGCGTGATGATCGCCATGGCGCTGTCGTGCAATCCGCAACTGCTGATCGCGGATGAGCCGACCACCGCGCTCGATGTCACCATCCAGGCGCAGATCCTCGACCTGCTGGCCGAGATGAAGGATCGGCTCGGCATGGCGGTGATGCTCATCACCCATGCCATGGGCGTGGTCGCCGAGGTCGCGCAGCGCGTCGTCGTGATGTACGCCGGCAAGGTGGTCGAGGAAGCGCCGGTCCGCGAGTTGTTCGGCAATCCGCGGCATCCCTATACGCAGGGGTTGATCCGTTCGATCCCACGACTCGATCTCGCGGCGACGGAGCATCACCGGCTGGAGGCCATTCCGGGCTCGGTGCCGAGCCTGTTGAATCCGCCGGGGGGGTGTCGTTTCGCCGCGCGCTGCCGCTACGTGACCGATGCCTGCCTCGCCGCGGAGCCCCCGCTGCGTGAGGTTGCGTCGGGCCACAAGGTGGCGTGCATCCTGTGAGCGCCGCGAAGGGAACGCCGATGGCGACGCCGCTTCTGACCGTCCGTGACCTTGTGAAGCAATTCCCCGTGCGCGGCGGCCTGCTCCGCCGCGTGGTGGACCATGTGCATGCCGTCGATGGCGTGGGCTTCGAACTCGGCGCCAGCGAGACGCTGGGGCTCGTTGGTGAATCGGGCTGCGGGAAATCCACCACCGGGCGCTGCATCCTGCGGCTGATCGAGCCGACCTCGGGCGAGGTGATGTTCGAGGGGCGCGACGTGCGCGCGCTCGATGGCAAGGATCTCGCGGCGATCCGTCGCGACATGCAGATCATCTTCCAGGACCCTTTCGCTTCGCTGAATCCGCGCATGACTGTCGGCGCGATCATCGGCGAGGCGTTGGAGATCCATCGCCTGGCGAAGAACCGTCGCGAGCGCGAGGAGAAGGTGGCGGACCTGCTGGAGACGGTCGGGCTGAAGCCCGACCAGATGTCACGCTTTCCGCATGAGTTCTCAGGCGGACAGCGCCAGCGCATCGGCATTGCCCGGGCGCTCGCGGTGTCGCCCAAATTGATCATCTGCGATGAGCCGGTCTCGGCGCTGGACGTCTCGATCCAGGCGCAGGTGATCAACCTGCTGGAGGATCTGCAGGAGAAGTTCGGGCTCTCCTACCTGTTCATCGCGCATGATCTGTCGGTGGTCGAACACATCTCCGACCGCGTGGCGGTGATGTATCTCGGGCGCATCGTGGAAATCGCGCCGTCGCGCGAGCTCTACGTCAATCCGCTGCATCCCTATACCGAGGCGCTGCTCTCCGCTGTGCCGATCCCCGACCCGACGGCGAAGCGCCAGCGGATCCGGCTGGAAGGGGACATCCCGAGCCCGCTGAACCCGCCGTCAGGCTGCCATTTCCATACGCGCTGCCCGATCGCGGATACCGGCATGTGCCGCGAAGTGGCGCCGTCGCTGAAGGAGACGAGCACAGGGCATTGGGTGGCTTGCCATAAGCGGGGGTGATCGGGAGGGGCCTCTACACCTCCATCTTTTTCGCCCCCCGCACCACCGGCTTGCGCACCAACCAGAAGAACATCGCCCCCAGCGCATAGGCCAGCATCGACAGCCAGAACGCGACCCGATAATTGCCGGTCAGGTCGAACAGCAGCCCCGCCCCCCACGACCCAAGCCCGGCGCCGACCCCCGACCCGATGGTGATGACACCGAGGATGGTGCCGAGCCGCTTGCCGCCGAACAGGTCGGCCGTCTTCGCCGTGATCGCCGGTCCGCGCGCGCCCCAGGTGATGCCGAAGAAGCACGCATGTACCCAGAGCAGGACATGCTGGTCGCCTGAATGGATGCCGAGCGCAGCGGCGACGCCGACGATCGAGATGAGGTAGGTGAGGATCGCCGCTTTCTCCCGCCCGACCACGTCGGAGATGGAGCCGGTCACGATCACCCCGGGCAGCGCCAGCAGTGCCCCGGTGCCGAGCACGAAGGCGGCGTAGAGCGGGTCGAACCCCTGCCCCACCGCGAAGGCGATTTGGTGCAGCGAGACGAGGAAGCTGCCGATACTGGTCAGCATGTAGACCAGCGACAACAGCCAGAAATGCCGGGTGCGCATCGCGTCGGCGAGCGTCCAGTCATGCGCGCGTTCTATCGCTGGCGCGCTGCCGGCGGGCGGCACCACGGGTGGCGGCAGCGCGGATTCGGCGCGACGGAACAGCGCGGCGAGCGGCACCACCAGTACCGCCATTGCACCCGCCTGCATCCAATAGGCACCACGCCAGCCGACGCCATCGATCAGCAATTGCGCGACGGGGGCGGAGACGGCGCGACCGAAGCCGTTCGCCGATTGCAGGATGGAAATGGCGAGACCGCGCCGTTCCACGAACAGCCGAGACACCAGCGGCACGAAGACCACCATGCCAATGCAGCTGGCGCCGAGCGTCATCACCACGCCGTAGAGGAACACCATCTGCCAAAGCGCCGTCGCCATCGCGCTGCCGACCAGGCCGAGCGTCAGCAGGCAGCCGCCGAGCAGCACCATGCGCCGTGCGCCGAGCCGGTCGACCAACCCACCCACAAGCGGCGAGGAGACGCCGCCCACCACCTGCCCGACCGAATAGGCGACGCTTGCTTCCGCACGGGACCAGGCGAAGTCGGCGACGAAGGCCAGCAGGAACACGGTGTAGGCGTGCATCAAACTGGCGCTGACGGTGAAGGCGAGGAAGCCGCCGGCGACGACCATCCAGGCCTGGCGCGAGGGGCGCGCGGTCATCGCTTCGGCGCCGCGCCGGCCCCGATATCCCACCAGATGCCGGCCATCAGGCCGAGGCCTTCGCGCAGCAGCGGTGCCAACGCGTGTTCGTCCGGGCCGTGCTGGTTGCAGCCGGCATAGGAGTTCGGCACCCAGATCACCGGCACGCCGAGTTCCTCGGCGAAGATGTTGGACGGGTTCGAGCCGGAGGAATTCGGGATGACGTTCGGCGCGCGGTTCGCGGTGCGCGCCATCGAGCCCGCCACCATGCCCACCCAGGGGTCCGCCGGGTCGGTGCGGGAAGCGCCGAACATGTCGCGCTCCATCACCGGGATCACCTCGATATGGGCAAAGCCGGCTTCGTTCAGATGGGCACGCAGGGCGGGGATGATGGCCTCGCCGGGAACATCGACCGTGTGGCGCACCTGGAGCCGCGCGCGGGCCTCGCCCTGCACGGCGTTGGTCGGCGCGTCGGGGTGACCCGTGATGTGGGCGAGCATGATCACGCTGGTCCAGGCGAAGATCTTCTCGGCTTTCGTCAGGCCTGGTTCGCCCCAATCGGGGTCGGCTTCGGGCAGGCCGGGGATGTCCTCGAAGACGATGGCGCGGGTCGCCTGCAGGACGCTGTCGGGCACCTTGGCGGGCAGCCAACCCTTCACCCGGATGCGGCCCTGTGGCGTGACGATGCTCGCCAGCGCATGGGCGAGGATGAAACCGGGATCGGCCAGCACGCCACCCCAATGGCCGGAATGATGCGCATGGTCGCGCAGACGCACCACCAGGTCGAAAGCGACGCCGCCGCGCGCGCCGAGCTTGATCTCCGGCATGAAGGTGGTTTGGCGCGGACCGTCGAGACCGATGAAGACATCCGCCGCCAGCAGGTCGCGGTCACGCTGCATCAGCGCGCGCAGGCCAGGGGAGCCGACTTCCTCGCCGGTCTCGACGAAGACCTTGGCATTGAAGCCGAGGCTGCCGCGTTCAGCGATGACGGCGCGCAGCGCCTCGATGGCGATGAGGTGCTGGCCTTTGTTGTCCACGGTGCCACGGCCGTACCAGAGGTCGCCGACCTGCGTGACGGCCCAAGGGTCGCGCCCGTCGGTCCATTTGCCGCCCAGGCCGCGCACCACATCGCCATGGCCATAGACCAGCACGGTCGGCATCGACGGATCCTCGATGCGGGTCGCGAGCATCACCGGGCCGCGGCCGGGGTTGGGGTTCTCCAGCAGGCGGATTTCGAAGCCCATGCCCTCCATCACGCCGGGCAGCGCCTCGGAGCAGTAGCGATGCAGGTCGGGCAGGCGGTCGGGCATCTGGCTTTCGGTCGGCACCGCCACCAGGGACCGCAGATGCGCCAGGTAGACGCCGTCGTCGTACAACCCCTGCGCCGCTGCGATCGCGCCTTCGCGTGTTCCGGCCATGTCGGTGATCCTCCTGCCCGGGTGAAGCCTCGCATCGCGGCGGCCGCGGCGGAAGCCCGGTCAGGCGGTCGCGACCTTCCGCGGACACGGGTCCGCCCCGGCCTGGCCGAGGTCATCACGCAGCCATTGCCCATGATCGCGGAAGCGCCGGACGGCGCCGCCATGCTCGAGCGCAAGCAGGTGAAGCCATCGCTGCACGAATAGCGCGCCCACGCCGCGGTGCCGGTCCAGGACCGCGCCGATCGCCCCCGCGGGACCGCGCGCCAGGCGCAGCGGCTGATGCGCCAGTCGCCCGCCGTCATGCACCGACTACTGAAGTTGCCCCGCTTTTATGGGCGGCTGTTGGGTAGCGATCAGTTGTCGTCGGCCAAGTTCCTTAGCTTCGTATTCGACAGGCGTCGGGAAACGAGCTTCTGGGCTCCGCCACGGTCCGGGCCTATGTTGCATTGCATGTGCTGCGCGGCCCAACACCGGAGCGGGAGCAAGCGTCGCTCCGATCGCCTTCGCCAGAGCCTGCAAATCGTCTGCCGCTGCGACGTCGCATGAATCGGGTTGGCCATCCATGACGCGCCGCTATCTCGACCAACGTCTCAAGCTTCCGATCCTGCGTGTCGTCGATGCGCTCGACGCTCATGGCAGCCTGCTCAAGGCCTCCTCGGCGCTCGGCATCGGCCAGCCGGCAGTGTCGCGCAGCCTCAAGGAAGCTGAGGCGATCATCGGCTTGCAGCTCTTCGAACGCCATTCACGCGGGGTGCGGCCGACGATCGCGGGCGTGGCCGTGGTCCGTCTGGCTCGCCGGGTCCTTGCCGAGCTCCGCCGCGCCGACGAAGAGTTGGACAGCATTGCCGGGCCCGACAGCGGTGTCGTCGCGCTTGGCGCGTTGCCGGTCACCGCCGCGGGGGTACTTCCTGGCGCGCTCATTCGGCTGAAGCGCGAACATCCCGGCATCCAGGTGCGCGTCCAGCAAGGACGCATGGAGGACCTGCTGCCGATGCTCCTGGCGCGTGATATCGACATGGTCGTCGGCCGCCTCTACGCGCCGGCAATCCCCGACGGCTTCGTGCGGGAGGCGCTGTGGGAGGAACCCATCTCCTTCCTCGCCCGGCCCGACCACCCGGTCTTCTCGACCGCCGGGGAGATCACCGCCGCCGCCCTGCGGTCTTACGAACTCGTACTGCCCACCGTCAGCCAGCGCGTCGGGCAGGAAATCGAGCACATGCTATTCCTTCTCGGCATGGCGCAGGGCATGCCGATGCGCTCCAGCTCCTACGGTTTCATCCGGGAGATGTTGCTCGCGACGGACCACATTTCGGTCATGCCGCGGCTGATGATGGCGGGTGACTTGCTGCGCGGCGCGCTGCGCGTGATTCCCCTTCGTATCCCGGCGCCGCCACGGTCTGCGGGCCTGGTGCTGCCACGCGACAGGCGGCTGTCGCCGGCCGGTGCCGCCTTCGCCGAAAGCCTGCGCGCGCATATCGCGGAAATCGCGACGCGTGGCCTGGCCGATATGCCGAACCCTGATAGCTCGGCCCGAAAAAGCGATAAGACGGGAAGGCGCCGTCGCTCCTAGCTTGCCGATCGCACGCCCGGTTCAGGGACGGCAGGAGGAACGGATGCCCCAGCACGGCGCCGCGAAAGCGGCATACCCATGAGCAACCCTCGCACGGCGCTGGTGGTGAGCGCCCATTCCGCCGATTTCGTCTGGCGCTGCGGCGGCGCCATCGCGCTGCATGCCGAGAAGGGCTTCAAGGTCACGGTGGTTTGCCTGTCCTATGGCGAGCGCGGCGAATCGGCCAAACTGTGGCGCGTGCCCGGCATGACGCTCGACCGCGTGAAGGCATCGCGCGAGGTCGAGGCGAAGAAGGCCGCCGAGGCGCTCGGCGTGCACGACATCCAGTTCTGGGACCTCGGCGACTACCCGATCACGCTGAGCAATGACTCGCTGTTCCANCACAATCCGGGGCAGAAGGTGCTCGGCGCCCCGCCGGTCTTCCTGTTCGAACCGCATCAGCCGGAACAATGCGGCTGGAAGCCCGATGTGCTGCTCGACATCGGCAGCGTGTGGGAGAAGAAGCGCGCCGCCATCGAATGCATGGAAGGGCAGGAGCACCTGTGGGAATACTACACGCGCGTCGCCCTGCAGCGCGGTGCCCAGGCTGCCCGCAATTCCGACAAGACCATCAAATGGGGCGAGGGCTTCCAGTCCGTCTTCCCGCATGTGGTGGAAAGCCTGGCATGAGCCTGGTACGCCGCAACCCCGCGCGCGTCCCGGCGGACATCGTCGCCGGCTTCGCATCGCATGGCGTCGCTACGGTGCATGAGGCCCAGGGCCGCACGGGCTTGCTTGCCTCCGACATGCGCCCGGCCTGGCCGCGCGCGCGGGCCGCCGGCACCGCCGTCACCGTATCTCTGCCGCCGGCCGATAATTGGATGATCCACGTCGCGGTCGAGCAATGCCGCGAGGGCGACCTCCTCGTCGTCGCGCCGACCTCGCCCTCCGATGCCGGGTATTTCGGGGAGCTGCTCGCCTGTTCCCTGCGCGCCAGGGGTGTCGCTGGCCTCGTCATCGAAGGCGGCTGCCGCGACGTGGTGGCGCTGGAGGCGATGGGCTTTCCGGTCTGGAGCCGCGCCATCTCCGCACAAGGCACGGTGAAGGAGACGCTTGGCTCGGTGAACCAGCCGCTGGTCTGCGCCGGCCAGCTCGTGGAACCGGGCGACTTGGTGCTGGCCGATGATGACGGCGTCGTCGTGGTGCGGCGGACGGACGCCGCGCAAGTGTTGCAGGCCGCCGCGGCGCGCGATGCCAAGGAAGCGGTGACGCGTGAACGGCTCATGGCGGGAGAGCTCGGCCTCGACATCTACGGCATGCGGGACGCGCTGGCGCGCAAGGGCCTGCGGTACGAGGACGCCCCCCATGGCTGAGGCAGCGCCCCTGCGTGCGGCGATCGGACGCTACGCGCACACCGAGGCGCTGCTGGCGGACGACGTCGCTGCGGCAGAGCTCGGCCTCGCCTTCGTCGATGTGCCGGTCATCAGCCGTGCCTTTGCTCCAATGGTGCGGGATGCACGTTACGATGTCAGCGAGATGGCGATCGCCACCTTCCTGATGGCGAAGGCATCCGGCAATCCGCTAGTGCTGCTGCCGGTGACGCTGGCTGCGCGATTCCAGGAACCGGCGCTGCTGTGCCGTGCCGATGGACCGGTGCGCGGACCGGCGGATCTCGCGGGCCGCAACATTGGAGTCCGCGCCTATAGCCAGACGACCGGGATGTGGCTGCGTGGCGTCCTGCAAGACCGCCACGGCGTTGCGCCGGAGACGATCCGCTGGGTGACTTTCGAGGATGCCCACCTGCCGGAATATCGCGACCCGCCCTGGGCCGAACGTGCGCCCGCGGGCGCCGACATGACACGGATGCTGCGCGAAGGCACGCTCGACGCCGCCATCTTCGGCAACGACGTGCCGGACGACCCGGCGCTGCGCACCGTCTTCCCCGACCCCGTCGCCGCGGGGGCCGACTTCCAGGCGGCCTTTGGCTTCATGCCGGTCAACCACCTCGTGACGGTCCAGCGCGACCTCGCCCGGCGCGAACCGGATCGTGTGGCGCGGCTTGCACGGCATTTCAGCGCGGCGGCAACGGCGGCATCGCTGCCGGTCGGCCGCGACGCGCTGGCAATGCCGCTCCGGCACGCCGTTGAATTCTGCGTCGCGCAAGGCCTGCTCATGCGACCATTGTCACTCGAGGACATCTGGGAAGGCCTGCCACGACAAGTGGCCTAACAAGAACAAGGAGGAATCGGCATGACAGATTTCGACGGCAAGCGGACCAGCCGGCGCGGCGTGCTGCGCGGCGCCGCCCTCGCGGCGGCATGGCCAGTTGCAGGCCAGGCCCAGACCGGCACCTATCCGAACGGCCCAATCCGCATCATCGTCGGCTTCGGGTCCGGCGGCCTCGCGGATGTGACGGTGCGCCTGGTCGGTGAGAAGCTCGCGGCACGGCTCGGGCATCCTGTGGTGGTGGAGAACCGGCCCGGCGCGGGCGGGTCGCTCGCCGCGCGCGCCGCCGCAACGGCCGAGCCGAGCGGGCAGACCCTCATCGTCATCAGCACGGGGAATGCGATCAACGCGTCGCTGTTCCGCTCGCTGCCCTACGATCCCGTCCGCGACTTCACGCCCATCTCGGCGCTGGTCTCGTTCGACCTGCTGCTGCTCGCGGCCGTCGGCAGCCCGCTGCGCAGCGTGCAGGACGTGCTGGCCGCCGGGCGGCCCGGTGGTCGCGGCCTGGTGATCGCCACCATCAGCGCGGGTAGCACGCAGAATCTCGCGGCAGAGTGGCTCAAGAACGCCGGCGGCCTCGATGCCACCATCGTCACCTATCGCAGTACCGGCGAGGTTCTGACGGCGGTGCAACGCGGCGATGCGCAGATCGGCTTCGAATCCTACGCCGCAGCGCGCGGGGCCATCGATGGCAATCTGTTGCGCCCGGTGGCCAGCACGGGCGAACGCCGATCGATGCTGCTGCCGGACCTGCCCACGCTGCGCGAGGCCGGCCTTGGCGAATATGCCGTGACGGGATGGAACGCGCTGTTCGCGCCGGCGGCCACGCCTGCGCCGGTGGTTGCCCTGCTCAACCAGCAGATCGCGGCGATCCTCGCAATGCCGGAGATCCGCGAGAGGCTGCTGGGCCTCGGCGTCGAGCCCGCCCCGAACTCGCCGGAGGCGATGGGCACGCTGCTGCGCCAGGACATCGCCACCTGGGCACGCGTCATCGACGCCGCGGGCATCGAGCGTCAATAGCGGCAGCCGCCGGGAGGACCATCATGGCGACCACGCCGATCATCGATTGCCACGCCCATATCTGGACCGCGGACATGCCGCTGGTGGCCAATCCGCGTCACCGCCTCGACTACGACTTCACCGTCGAACAGTATCTCGCCATCCTCGATGAGCACGGCGTGAGCCTGGCGGTGATCGCCGCGGCCAGCCCCTATGGCGACTACAACGACTACACCATCGATTGCCTACGCCGTTCCCCGCGGCTGCGCGGAACTGTGATCCTCGATCCGAGCGTCGACCGCAGCACGATGGAATGGATGAACGATGCGGGCGTCGTCGGCGTCCGGCTGCCCTTCATCAACCGCGACGACCTGCCGGACCTCAACTCCTTCGAATACCGCCGCTTCCTGCGCCGCTGCCGCGACCTCAACTGGCATATCCATCTACATGTCGAAGGCGCCAAGCTGCCGGCGCTGCTGCCGCCACTGGAAGCATCGGGCGTCAAGCTGGTGATCGACCATATGGGCCGGCCGGACCCGGAACTGGGGATAGCGAGCGAGGGATTCCAGGCCATGCTGGCCGCCATTCAGCGTGGCCGGACCTGGGTGAAGCTCTCGGGCGGCTATCGACTCGGCCCCCAGTCGTCGGACTACGCGCGTGCATTGGTGCGCGAGGCGAGCGCCGAACGCCTGGTCTGGGCAAGCGATTGCCCCTTCGCGGGCCATGAGGGCCAGATCACCTATCGCGAGACGATCGACTGGCTCATCGACTGCGTGCCGGATGCCGCGACGCGCGCGACCATCTTCGGGGCGACGCCGCTCGGCCTCTACTTCTCGCAATGAACGACAATCGGGAGGAACGATCATGATCGGACAGGGACTGCGCCGCAGGCTTCTCTTCGGACTAGCGGCGGGGTCGGCATTCGCGCCTGGAATCGCTCGAGCCGCCTATCCGGACCGGCCCATACGGGTGGTCGTGCCGTTTCCGCCCGGCGGCACGGTGGATGTCACGGCGCGCCCAATCTTCGCCAAGGCCGGCGAACTGCTCGGCAACGCGTCCTTCGTGCTCGACAGCCTGCCGGGCGCGGGCGGCAATATCGGGACGCAGCGCGTCGCGCGGTCGCCGGCGGATGGCTACACGCTGCTGTTCACCGCACCGAACCTCACCATCAACCCCACCCTGTTTCCCGACAGCGGCGTCGACCCGCTGCGGGACTTCGCGCCAATCTCCCTGGTCGCGCAGATCCCCGAGATCCTGATCAGCCCGGTCTCGGCACCCTTCACGACCTTCGCCGAGTTCGTCGCCTATGCGCGGCAGAATCCCGGCAAGCTGAGCTATTCCTCGGCGGGTATCGGCTCGCATCCGCATGTGACGATGGAACTGATGCTGCGCCGGCTCGGCATCGAAGTGCTCCACGTGCCCTATCGCGGCGCCGCCCCGGCGCTGACTGACCTTGTGGCCGGGCGCGTCGCCCTCAAGCTTGACAGCCTCGCGACCTCGAAGCCGCATCTGGATGCCGGGACCATCCGCGTGCTGGCGACCGCCGGCGCGCATCGTTCTCCACAGATCCCGGATGTGCCCACCATCGCGGAATCCGGCCTGCCCGGCTTCGAGGGCATCCTCTGGATGGGCGTGCTCGCGCCTGCCGGCACGCCCCCGGACGCCGTCGGCGCCCTCTCGCGCGCCCTCATCGCGGCCGTGCGTGCGCCGGACGTGACTGAGCGCCTCAACGCCCAGGGCGTCGAACCGGTCGGTTCCTCGCCCGATGATTTCCGCGCCCTCATAGCGCGGGAAATCCCGCAATGGCGCGAGGTGATCCGCGCCTCCAACATCCGCGCGGAATGACGGAGAACCCATGACCCCGCCGCTGACCCCGCCCCCCGATCCCAATCCGCGCAAGCCGCGCCTGGTCTGCCCGCCAGGCTCGGTCGATTGTCAGGTCCATCTGTTCGGGCCGGCGGCGGAATACCCCTTCGATCCCGGCAGCCGCTACATCTCCGAGGACGCGCTACCCGAGACGAACATCGCACTCCAGGACACGCTCGGCCTGGCCCATGCGGTGATCGTCAGCGGCGGTGGCTATGGCATGAGCACCCGCCACCTTGAGGACACGCTGCGCCGCTTCCCCGACCGCTTCCGCGGCGTCGCGCTGCTGCCGCCGGAAGTGACGCAGGCTGAGATGGAGCGGCTGCATGTGCTGGGGGTGCGCGGCTGCCGGTTCGTCAGCCCGAGCCACGGCGCGCATCTGCCCCACCTGTCCGAGCGCGTGGCGGCGATGGCCGCCGAGCTCGGATGGGTCGTGCAGTTCTATCCGTCGCCCCGTGATCTGGACGATCATGCGGAGCGGCTCATGGCGCTGACCGCGCCCGTGGTGCTCGACCATTTCGCCGCGATCCCGGCGGAGGGCGGCGTCGACCAGCCTGCCTTCCGCACCGTCCTGCGCATGCTCGATTCCGGGAAGGTCTGGGTTCGCCTGTCCGGCCCGATGCGCTGCACGCCGGAGGACTTCCCCTATCCCTCCGTCACGCCGCTCGCCCATGCGCTTGTGGCGCATGCGCCGGAACGGCTCGTCTGGGGATCGGACTGGCCGCATGTGAACATGCGAGGGCGCGTCATGCCCAATGATGGCGACCTTCTCGACATGATGCTGGACTGGGTGCCGGATGAGGCGACACGGGCGCGGATCCTGTCGGATCAGGCACGACACCTCTATGACCTGCCTGACCCGGTCTGATTTCCAGGACAACTCCGCCCGGGAGGCGCTTTGGCTCACGTTCCGACCGGTGCAGCGAGACGTGCTTGCCATGTCGCAGTCGTTCTGGCTGGACGCAGGCGTGGCCTGCCCCTCGCGCCCGGATGGACATTGGGACTGCACGGCATCCTTTGCGGTTCACTCGCCGGAACGCGGAAGGCAGCTATCGGTCAGATCCAGTCGTATCTCGGGCGATGAACTCGGTCAGATCGAACACTGCCGCACTACCCGCACATTCTGCTCGACTTCCTTCCGACGGGAAGCATTGGTGCTGACGCGCCGCGGGTGAAGAGATCCCGCGAAAGCAACCCCGGCAAGTCCCGGGCTTCAGGTGATGGGAGTGCCGCATTGGGCGGCATCCCGCACGAGGAACAACCCCGGAGCCCCACCGGCAAGCGGGCCGAGGTGCTGCGGGTGATCTCCGCCGAAACCGGCGCGACGCTCGCGGAGATCACGACGCTGACCGGCTGGCTGCCGCACACTGCCCGTGCCGCTGTCACCGGACTTCGCAAGCGGGGTTTCGATGTGGCGCTCAGCCGCTGCGCCGACCGCCGATCCCGCGCTGCTTCGATTGATCCTGCGGACGCAACGGTCGGCTGGAGAAAGCCTGCGCGTGACCGACCGTCGGCGCGGCGACCATGCCCAGCGCGGCGGCTGCGAATGTCCGGCGGTTCAGTAGCACGTGATGATCCTCCGCGCGCGGAATCAGCGCTTCTCGATGTTCCAGAATACCAGCGGCGCGCTGCGGATCACGCCGCTCAGCTCGCGCCGCCAGGCGAAGGGCGAATAGTAGTTGCCCGTCAGGATCACCGGCAGGAAGTCCCACAGCGCGCGCCAGCTCCTCGAGGATCGCCTCGCGGCGTGCCGCGTCGGGTTCCGCGGCATAGGCTGCACGCAGCCGCTCGATGTTCTCGTCGCAGGGCCAGCCGAGATAGCTTCGCTTCGCGCAATTGGTTGTGATCACAAATACGTAGCCAGGCAAGCGTCATCTCGACGCTCCGGAAGCCGAAATTTGCACCCGTGTCTTTCAGTACCTGTGGGAGACTCGCCGCGCAGGCCGAGCGCGCTGATCAACGGCGCGGCGCGCCCTGCCCCCTCCCGGGTCGCCGCAATGTCGCTACCGCGCCGCCGATTGTCGCCGGCGGATCGGCCGTGGCGCGGCAGAGGCCTCGCCCTCGAACTGCACGGCGTCGATCAGGAAAGCCGTCATCCGCTCGATCTCGGTCTTGAGCTCCTGCGCGGCCTCCTCGCCGGCGCCGCGGCGCAGGGCAGCGAGCATCAGTTCATGCCGGTGCGCCGCCTGCGGCGGGCGCCCCATCAGGATCCAACGCGCATCCCAGAAGAGTGGGCCGCGCCGGAGCCACAGCGCCTCGATCATGCTGAGCAGCATCGGCGCGTCAGCCTCGCGATAGAGCCCGAACAGGAACTCCCGGTCCTTCTGGAGATAGACCTCGGGCCTGCCGGCAGCGCGCGCGGCATCGTGCTCGGCGACCACTGCCGTCAGCGCGTCGAGCTTGCGCGCATCCACGCGCGTCGCGGCCAGGCGGATGGCGAGCGGCTCAAGTTCCGCACGGATCGCGCTGACCTCCCGGAACGCCGCGCGGGTCAGGCGCGGAACCAGGACGGTACCAGACGGGAGGGCGTCCAGGGCCTGTTCGGTGGCCAGCCGGCGAAGCGCGGTCCGGGCGGGCATCGGGCTGGTGCCGAGCGCCTCGGCGATCCGGCGGATCGAGAGCTTGTCCCCGGGGCTGAAAATACCTTCCATCAGCGCCTGGCGCAGCCGGCGATAGGCCTGCTCCTCAAGAGGCAGGTCGTCGGCGTCGATATCAGGGATGCGGAGAGTGATTGTCATAGTCCGATCTTTGTGATCACATTTGCCGTGTAAACTACATGCCACACTGGGGCTCGCACCCCGAACAGATTTCTCCGTGGCCCATACCGGAGTGCCCGCTCATGACCAACCGGCTGCCGTCCGTCCATCCCGCCCCTAGAGGTACGTCATGAGCGCGGCCCTGGACGGCCGCCGGAACAGCCTCGACCTGCCTGGCGCGGTCGAGGCCGCCCGCGCGGCATATGCCGCGAAGCGGCCGCTCAGCGCGGCCCTGCATGAGCGGGCGCTGGAGGTCCTGGGCGGCGGCAACACCCGTACCGTCATCGCCTATGGCCCCTTCCCGACCGCGATGACGCGGGGCGAGGAATGCCGGCTCTGGGATCTCGACGGCCACGAATATCTCGACCTCTGCGGTGAATACACGGCGGGGCTGTTCGGCCATTCAGAGCCACGCATCCATGCCGCGCTGCACGACGTCCTGCGGCGCGGCATCAACTTCGCCTCGGTCGGGCCGGGCGAGGAAAAGCTTGCGCGCCTGCTGTGCGGCCGCATCCCCTCGCTCGAGCGGGTACGCTTCACCAACAGCGGTACCGAGGCGAACCTGATGGCGCTGACCGCCGCGCGGGCCTTCACAGGCCGCCCGAAGATCATGGCCTTCCGCGGCGGCTACCATGGCGGCGTGTTGACCTTCCCCTTCGCCGGCAGCAGCCTCGCGACCCTGCCTCTGCCCTTCGTGCTCGCGGATTACAACGACATCGCCAGCGCCACCGCCGTCGCGCAGGAACATGCGGCGGACCTGGCCGCGATCATCGTCGAGCCCATGCAGGGGTCCGGTGGCTGCATCCCGGGTACGACCGAGTTCCTCGCGGCGCTCAGGGCGCTAGCCAATGAGACCGGCGCGCTGCTGATCTTCGACGAGGTAATGACCAGCCGCCATTCTGCCGGCGGGATGCAGGCAAGGCTTGGCATCACGCCGGACATGACGACGCTCGGCAAATACATCGCCGGCGGCATGTCCTTCGGCGCCTTCGGTGGGCGGGAGGACATCATGGCGCAATTCGGCGGCAAGCTCGCCCATGCCGGCACCTTCAACAACAACGTGCTGTCGATGAATGCGGGCGTTGTCGCGATGGGCGAGATCTTCACCGCCGAGGTGGCGGAGGCGCTGTACCGGCGCGGCGAGGCGCTGCGCGCGCGGCTGAACGGACTGGCCGCTGCGGCCGGGGCGCCGCTCTCCTTCACCGGCATCGGTTCCATGGTGAGCGTGCATTTCCGCACGCCCGCGCCCAACCGCCCCTATGCGCAGGGCCAGGGCGAGGAACAGCTTCGCGAGCTGTTCTTCTTCGACATGCTGGAAGCCGGCATCTACCTGGCCCGGCGCGGCATGGTCGCGCTCAGCCTGCCGGTGGGTGAGGCGGAGCTCGACCGCTTCGCGGTCGCCGTCGCCGCTTTCGTGGACAATCGCGCGGAACAGCTCCGCGCCGGGGGGATTCTCGGCTGATGCGCACATCGATCTTCGCCTGCCTCGCGGCGGGCCTGCTGGGTCTCGCCGCGCCGGCGAGCGCCGGACCGACGCTGGATGCGGTGCGCCAGAACGGCTCCGTACGCTGCGGTGTGCCCTCCGGCGTCGCGGGCATGGCGCGCCCCGACTCGCAAGGCCGCTGGGTCGGCCTGCACGCCGACATCTGCCGCGCGATCGCCGCGGCGGCGCTGGGCGATGCGGAGAAGGTCCGCTTTGTGCCCCTCACCGCGCAAAGCCGCTTCACTGCGCTGCAGAGCGGCGAGGTCGACGTGCTTGTCTACCTCACCGCCCTGACCCTGTCGCGCGATGCGACCCTGGGCCTGAGCATCGTCGCGCCGCCGTACTTCTATACAGGCCAGGGCTTCCTGGTGCGCCGCAGTCTCAATATCACGCGCGCGACGGAACTCGACGGCGCCACGGTCTGCGCCACCCAGGGCAGCGTCATCGAACGGAACCTGAACGACTTCGCGCAACGTTCGAATATCCGTCTGACGACGATCGCCTTCGACACCCAGCCGAGTGTCATCGCCGCCTTTTTCGCCGGGCGCTGCGATGCCATCAGCAACGACATGATTAGCCTCAGCGCCAACCGCCTTGCTGCACCCGATCCGAATGCGGTGATGCTGCTGCCAGAGCTGATCGCCAAGGAACCCCACGGCGCGATGGTGCGCAACGGCGATGCCGAATGGGGCCTGCTGGTGCGCTGGACCGTCTCCGCACTGATACAGGCAGAGGAATTCGGCCTGACGCGCGAGAATGTCGAGGCTACGCGCGCCAGCACCACGGACCCGCAGATCCGCCGGTTCCTCGGGCTGAACGAAAATGTCGGCACTGGGCTTGGGCTGCGCGACGATTGGGCCTTCCAGGTCGTCCGCCAGGTGGGCGACTATGGCACGCTGTATGAGCGCCACGCAGGCGCGCAGGGGCTCGGGCTTGATCGTGGCTTGAATCGCCTCTGGACTCAGGGTGGGATGATGATGAGCTGGCTCTGGTAATGCCGCCGGCGGCGATCGTTGGAAGACGGAAAGGACGCATCCATGGACAGCCTGCAGTCGACCCCACCTGACCTGCTCGAAGCCCAGCGCCGGCAGGCCCGCATCGACCTCGCCGCCGCACACCGGCTTGCCGTTCTCGACGACTACCATGAGGCGATTGACAATCACTTCACGCTGCTGGTGCCGGGCCGTCCGCGGCGCTTCTACCTGAACGAGTTCGGCCTGCACTGGGGCGAGGTCACGGCCAGCAACCTGATCGAGGTCGCTTTCGACGGCGAGGTCGTCGAGGGCAAGGGACCGGCCGACCGCAGCGCCATCTGCATCCATGCGCCGATCCACGAGGCCACCGGCGCGGCCTGCGTGCTGCATACGCACATGCCGTACTGCACGGCGCTGTCGCAGCTCGAGGACATGACCGTCGAGATGACGGGCCAGGGCGCGCTGCAGTTCAACAACCGCATCGCCTACGACTACGACTACAACGGCTTCGCGCATGAACATGTGGAAGGCGAGCGTATGGCGGCGCTGATGGGCGACAAGGTCATCCTGATGATGGCCAATCATGGCGTCGTCGTGACCGGCGACAGCGTCGCGCAGGCCTATCGGCGCCTCTATTTCCTGGAACGTGCCTGCCGGACCCAGCTCTTCTCGATGTGGACGGGCCAGCGCCGGCGCTTCGTGAAGGAAGACGTGCTGGAGAGGATGCGCGCTCAGGCTGGTTGGAAAGACCCGACCATGTCGATGAGCGGCGCCGACTACCACTTCGCCGCACTCAAGCGGATGCTCGATCGGACGCAGCCGGACTACGCGCAATAGCCCTCTTCTGCCAACGCCTGCTGCTCAGAACCCATCCGTCCGCTCGCGCGGCCCAATGGACATGGTGGGCCAGGCCTGATCGATCCGGCGGTTCTAGTATGGGCGACGATGTCGTCATGGCTCTGGAAGGCACTGTCAGAGCCCTTCCGGGAAGTTCGTGATTCATGCTGAGGACGTTGGTGCAAGGCGGTGCGGATCATAGCCATGCGGACGGAGGCGGCGGTTGCGACCGATCGGACCGATGATGCGCTCGACGAAGTCGAAGAACCGCCGCGCCCGACGCAGCGGCGGCTCACTTCGCCCACCTCCAACTCCATGAGGCACTGCGCGGTGAAGCCGATCATCTTGCGCAGGAAGTTGGTGTCGGCGGACTTCTTCAGCGGGCCCCGAAGCCACATCGATTCGCCGGGAATCGTAGTCGATCCAAGATGAGGGACTGCTGGTATCAGCAACCCAACCCTGGCCAGGGATCACCACCGTGGCCGCCCGCGGCGGTCCGCTACGCTAAGGCAGGGGCATCACTTCGCGTCCCGTGCTCTGGCCATACTACACCACCACCAAGGAGGCGACCGCCATCCGCGGAGCGTCAGTCACGGGCCGAGCGCCTGACGCAATGCCCTGAGGCGGGAATCGTCGAAGGGCAGTGTCGGCACCAGCCAGCCACCCTCGTCATTCTCATTCCAGGCATAGATCAAGCCGAAGCCCGCCGAAGCCGGATGCTGCGTGGCCCATGCCCGTGCCCGCGCCGCATGGGCGGCAATCTCCCCGGCGGTCCCGTCGCGGTAGTAGCGGTCCATCCCAGCGCCGGGGCGCTGCGCGCCCTCCCAGGGTACCGGGTTGGCAACGCGCGGGCGGCGGTCCCATCCGGCCATCGCCGTTGGAACCACCTTGAGGCCAGTCGCGGCCAGCGCCTCCCATCGCGCCTCGGCGAGCGCCGAGAGCGCACGATAGGGTTCGCCGCGCGCCGCCCCATCGGCAATGCTGTAGGAACTCAGCGCATCCGCGCCGATCTGCCGCGCGAGTTCCGCCAATTCGGGCCGTACCATCAGCACGAGGAACGGATCTCCGGCCTCCGACCGCCGCGCCTGCTGGCGGAAGCGATCCACCGCCGCGGCCAACCCCACCGGCCCGCCCCAGCGTTCCTCGACCAGCCGTTGGCTGAGGAACCCAAGGAAATAGACCGGCCGGCCATCGGCCAGGCGCAGTTGGTCGGGGTGGCGCAGCAGCATCGCGTGTTCGGCGATCAATGCCGCCGGCTGCGCGGCGCTGCCCCAGTTGCGCAGTTCGCAGATGAGGCAAAAACGCAGGCCGCGCCGTTCGCTGCTGGCAAGGAACAACTCCAGCCCGCGTCCCATCGCGCTGCCTCGCGGATAGGCAAGGAAGGCGAAGAAGCCAAGCCCGCCGGCGCGCGCCAGCGCGATCTCGCGGTCCATCACCGCCTGGCTGCCGCCGTCGATGCGCGCGCTGCTATCGGGGTTCAGCGCGGCGAAGAAGGGCAGGCGATGATGGTATTCGGGCGGCGACAGACTGCGTTCCACCGCGCGCGTCGTCGGGCTGCCCGGCACCTGCCACGCATCCCAGCGGATGGCGCCCATCGGAGCGGCCGCCGGCAGCCGGCGGGCCGCGAGAAGCGCCCCGGCCGCCCCGAGCAACGTGGCGCGGCGGGAGAGCCGCATCAGGCGGCCACGGGCTGGCTCGCCTCGGCGTCATGGAATTCCAGCGCCAGCCCGTTGCGCGCGAAGAACAGGCGCCATTCCATCGCAAGCCGGCCGATCTGCGCAATGAAGGGCGCGTAGTCGAGTTCGCCGGCGCGTTCCAGCACTTCCTCCGCCGGCACCGGCCGGTCGAGAATGATATGCGGCAGGCGCAGCAGATCGCACAGTTCCCGCGTGCGCATGTCATGCACCAGGTAGAGCGCCGGCGTGCCCGCCAACAGCGCCGCGACATTGCCGTGGAAGCGCGACCCGATCGCGACACTCATCGTCGCCATGCAACCGACCCAATCCTCCACCGAGAAGAAGATGCGGATGCGCCGTTCGAGGAAGGCGCGCAGGTCGTCGCGGGAAGGGGAGACATCGAACAGCTCGGCGACCTGCTGCACGGCCGCCGCGGCCCTGTCCGGCTGGGCCTCGGCCATGGCGGTGAGCAGGTCCATCTCCGCCCGTTCGTTCTGCAGCACGTAGAAGGCGTTCTCCTGCAGCATGCGCTGGAACAGGCCGTTCTCCGAGACGCGCATCGCTTCCGGGTACAGTGCGTGACGGCGCACATTGTTGGAGAAGTTCAGCGCCACCTTGTCGCGGCTCGGCACCGCCTGGCCAAGCCGGGTCAGCGTCTCGGCCGTCAGGCTCAGCAGGGAGGGGCAGCCGACGATGCTGGTGTTGCGGATGCCCATCTCCCACAGCACCTCGGCGGTGAAGCTGCCGCGCACGCCGATCGACCCTCCGCGCTCGGCCATCAACCGCAGGAAGCGTTCAGTGCCTGGCTTGAGCGCCGGCGCCTCCCCGGGGCGCAGTTGCGAGCCGAGGCCGAAGCAGAAGATCGGCAATTTGGTGCGCGCGAAGTAGTCGGCATGCGCCGTGAGATCCACGCCATTGCCGACGAAGTTCGAGGCCGGCACGACAAGCATGTCGAAATGCTCGTGCAGCCGTTCGGCCGGGATCACCCCGAAGCCGGGATGGAACGCCTTGTGCGCGCAATCCATGCCGTGGAACAGGCCGTGGCCGATGAACAGGTTGCCGGTATTGGCGCCGGTCGCCTCCAGCCCCTGCGCCAGGCTGTCGTAGGCGGCGACATGCGCCGGCGCGCCCCAGTAGCAGACGCGCTTTCCGGGGGCAGAGATGCGGAACAGTCGCGGCAGGGCAGGATCCGTCATGGAGGCCTCCTTCGGGATGGCGTCACAGCACGATGCCGGCGGATGTGCGCAGCAGCGGGGCGAGGGTGTCGGGGTCGAAGTTGTCGCGTTCGGCCATCACGCGTTCCAGCAAGGCGCGATGACGGTGCGCAAAGCCCGCGAGCAGCGTGTGCTTGCCGGCATGCGCGTTGCGTTCGGTACGGTCCTCGCCCGTCTCGGCAGCGGCCAGCGCCGCATCTAGCGGGCAGCCCAGCAGGTCGAGCACCCGCAGCAGCACCATGCGGCGATCGGCCACCAGATCCTCATAGGCGATCGAGTGGACCCGCAGGTCCTGCGCGGCGAAGAAAGCCGTCATGCGCCTCTCGCGAAGCAGCAGCCGGTGGATTTCCTGCCAGATCGCCACGTCGGCCGGCGCATCCGGTGATGCCCCCTCGGGATTGGTGCCCCGGAAGACGTGCCAGCGGCCGCTCGCCTTTGCGGTGGCGAAGGAATAGGCCTGGGCGAGGATGTCGCGCCGCGTCATCCACAGGAAGACGGTGCGGCCCGACGGAAAGCTCCGATTGAAGTCGAGATAGGGATTCAGCTGGAAGAAGCGCCAGACATCGATCTCGAAGCCGAAGCGCCCCGAGGAACCATACCGGCGCGCGAGGCCTTCGACATAGGCACCGACCGACGCCGCGCCGATCCGGCGGTTCCAGGAGGCGATACCGCCTTCGTTGAAGAATTCATGTGGCGTGCCGCACATGCTGGTGTCGCGCAGCAGGTGCATCAACCATGTGCTGCCGCAGCGCCCCGTCATGAACACGACATAGGGCACGGCGATGCCGAGCGCGTCCCAGTCGGGCACCCGGCCATCGCCGGCCTGCCCCGGTGCCGGCGGCTCGCCGAACACCGGGGTGTAGAGATTGGCGGGTGCTGCCCGCGGTTTGGCGAGTGCCGTCATGCGTCCTCGAGTGCGGTCTTCCACTGCTGTGCATCGGCCTCGTAGCGCGGACTCGGGCTGCGCCACTCGGTGGCGCCGACCATCGCGAAATGCTCGCGCCCGGAGGACAGCCGCCCCGCCTTCACCGCCGCGCCGACGTCGGGGTAGGAGCGCAGGTACCAGCGCTCATCGACATCCGGCGTGCCGCCCTGCCGCCCCTCGAAATACCCGAAGCCGATATAGTGCAGCCGCGCGCTCTCGATGGCGCCCGACTGCACCGCATCCGCGACGTCTGGATTGGCGGCGAGATAGCCGGCTTCATTGAAGTCGCCATTCGCCACGGCGATCTGCAGCAGGAAGCGGAACAGGCCGAGCGGGATGGTGACGGAGGCTTCCGTCTTCAGCGCTTCGCGTGACGTGCCGATGCTTTGCAGCACAGCGTCATAGGGCGGGATGTACATGGCGAATCGGGCTCCTGATCGGGTGGTCCGGGGTCTGGCGACGCGCCGCTTCATGATGCGCGGCTTGTTGTGCGGCGCGCGCGGCGCCGTTTCGGGGGCGGCGGGGCGGCGGCGCCGAGTTGCGCCGCGACCTCCGCCAGATAGGCGCGCTGTGCCGTCGCGGATTTCGTGGCGGCGGGGAAAGCCTCGCGCGCGAAGTCGTGGCAGCGCGCGATCTCGGCGACATGGCGGTCGGCATCGAGGGCATGCGTCACGCTGGCGGCGTGGCGGCGATGCACATTCAGCGGCGCCGCCTCATAGGCCACGCGTGCGCCTGGTGCGGCCAGGGCCTGCAGGTACAACCGCCAGTCCCCCCCCATGCGGAAGGATGCGAGCGCATCGCCGCAGGCTTCCAGCGCTTCGAGCAGGGCGCTGCGCCGCCACACGACGGCCGAGACATTCAGCACCAGGTTCTTCACCGCGAGGAAGCGGCGGACGAAGTCATCCGCCGCGAATACCTCGCTGCGCGCCAGCGCGCCGGCTTCGAGCGTCGCGTAGTACCCCTTGTAGTCGGGCCAGATCTCGGCGCCGTCGACGCCGATGCTGCGGCTGTCGGTGAAGGCGAAGCGGATGGCGGGGTCGGCCTTCATGCGCGCCACCGCGCGCAGCAGGAAGTCGGGGTCGGAGAGGTCGTCCGCCTCGGCGATCCAGAGATAGTCGCCCTGCGCCAGCATCGCCGCCTTGCGCCACTGCGCGAAGACCGAGCCGGAGTTCCGTTCGTTCGGCTCGAGCCGAATCTCGCGCCCGTGCCGCATCGCCACCGCGCGGATCACCGCGAGGCTGTCATCGGTCGAGCAGTCGTCGAGCACGACCACTTCGCGCACCGGCAGCGACTGCGCGAAGATCGAGCCAAGCCGCTCGGGCATGTAGCGCGCGTAGTTGTAGTTCGGCACGGCGACGGAGACCGAGGGCAGGTCCGGCACCGCCAGGTGCAGCAGGTCCCGCACATAGGGCCGCCAGGCGAAGCGCGAGGCGGCAAGCCGCTTGCGCGAGGCCGCTTCCTGCCGCCGCGTCGCATCCTCGGGCGCTGTCCGCAGCACGCCGGACAGCGCTTCCGCCATCGCCGTCACGTCGCCATAAGGCACCACCGTGCCCGCGCCGGTCTCGGCCAGCAGGCCCGGGATGCCGCCGCTGCGATCGAAGGCGACGACCGGCAAGCCGGCCGCCAGCGCCTCCAGCGCCACCGAGGGGAAGGGGTCCTCGCGCGAGGTCAGCGCATAGGCATCCGCCGCGCGCAAGAAGGCGCCCACATCATCGCGCCGGCCCGGCATGTGGAAGGTGCCGGTGTCGCGAGCGACGGCGATCTCCTCCGCCAGCCAAGCTTCCATCTCCGGGTCCATGCTGCCGAGCCAGCACAGGTGCACCCCGCGCCGGCCACGCCAGCGCAGCAGGCGCCACAGTTGCAGGAACAGGTCGAAACCCTTGCGCATGTCGGCATAGCCGATGCCGAGCACCAGCCGGTCTTCCACGCCCAGGCCAAGTTCCGCACGGATTCCCGCCGCTGCATCGGGGGACGCGGTGAGGTCCTTGTAGATTCCCTGCGACCGCAGCACGCAATGCTCATCGGCGGTGAGCCCCAGGGTGGACAGCACCTCGTCGCGCACGAAGGGCGCGGGGAACACCACCGAGCGCGCGGCGGTGATGCCGGCGCGCGCGCTCTCGGTCAGGTGCTTCTCGCGGATCAACCGCGGCAATTCGTGCACCAGCAGCACCGCATCGAGACCGGCGGCACGCAGCGTCGCGACGGCGGGACCGGCGGCGGTGGTGTTGACGATGGCATGCCGCCAGCCGCGCGCCGCCAAAGCGCCGATGCGGGCGGACAGGGCGGCCGCCCCGGCCACCACCGTCGTCGGCGCCACCCGGCGGTAGGCCGCCTCCATCGCGCCGCCGGCGAGCAGCAGGAACTCGACCTCGACACCGAAGGCGCGGCGCAGCGTCGTGCCGATTGACAACAGCAGTTGCTGCGCGCCGCCGGGGAAGGCGTCGTGCCCGACGAGAAGGACGCGCGGCGGTGCCTCCTCGCCCAGGCGCGTCTGGCCGGTCACCGCGCGGCCGGTCGCGTTCAGATATGCGCTGCCGAAATGCAGGTCGGGTTCGAGATAGGCGCCCTCGCACCATTCGTTCCAGGCGTTGACGCAGACGATGGCTTCGCCATGGAAGGGATGCTTGCCGGCATGCTCGATCAGTGCGGCTAGCCAGGCCTCGTACTTCGCTGGCGTGCTGCCGGTGATGACGAGCCCGGTGCCCTGCCGCCGCGCGTCATTGTCCCAGGACGGCACCGCGGTGCGGATCAGCGGGAAGTCCGGGGCCGCCTCCTCGAGCGAGACGCGCACCACGCTCTCATACTCGTGCACCTTGCCGGTGAAGTCGGGGTCGAGGATGTCGAGCCCGGTCGCGATCGGCTCCAGGTTCTGCGTCAGCTTGTGCGGCGGGAATTCGATGGCGCCATCGAGGCCATGTGGCCGCGGGTCGGTGTCGCCGAAGCCCTGCGCCATGACCAGCAGGGGGTCCTCGCCATGCTGCTCGCGAAACAGGTGGCGCCAGCGCGCGACGGTGGACTTGCTCTGCGGGATCAGCGCCGGGCGATAGACCATCAGCACCGGCCGCCCTCCGATGCGGATGTAGCGCGGGTCGCGGAAATGCCGGGCAAACTCGGCGACCATCCGTTCATCGTCGTCGGGGCGATAGTCCTGGCTGATCAGCACTTCGCTCTCGGCGCCGTCCCAGCGCCGCGTCCAGTTCTCATTCGCCCACATCAGGCAGAACGGCATGTCGATGGACGCGTCGGCGAGGAAGCGCTCGACCGGCTTCTCCATCAGTCGCGTGCCGTTGAACCAATACCAGTAGAAGACGAAGCCGTGCACGCCGCCGGCCTTGGCCATCTCCACCTGGCGGCGGAAGGTCTCGTTGCCTTCCAATGCATAGAAGCCGAGGTCGCGCGGCACGCGCGGCTGATAATGCCCGCGGAAGCGCGGCAGCCCACGCGGGACATTGGTCCACTCGGTAAAGCCCTTGCCCCACCAGGCATCGTTCTGCTCGAAGGCATGGAACTGCGGCAGGTAGTAGGCCAGCAACTTCACCCGCTTCGCCGCATCCGCCGGCAGCGGGCGGAATTCTTCGAAATCCGGACCAGGCCTGGTGAAGCGCCGCACCTCGCGAGGCACCGAAGCCTCGTCATCCGGCATCCGGCCGAAGACCCCTGGCTCGTGCCGATGCGCCAGCCAATGCGGAAAGGGATTCTCCGAGACATCCCCGCGCAGGTAGCGCTGGGCGTAGAAGCGCACATCGAATTCCGCCGACGGGTTGCGACCCTCGCGATAGCCGTGGAACCAGAAATGCTCGAAGGGATCGACACCGGCGGCGGCAACGTCCGGGTTGCGCCCGAGATAGTATTCCGCATCGAAGTCGGCGATCGGGCTGAAGCGTCCCGTTGCACGATGCTTCAGCCAATGCGCCAGGGCGAGTTCACCGGCCGGGATGTCGTAGCGCGTCCGGTACCAGGCGGGGTCGAACAGCGGGCTTGGCCGCCGCCCTTCCGCGTCGCCGTGCAGGGCGTAGTGGAACAGCGGGTTCAACCCGCCCGCGGCGACATCAGGGTTCTGCGCGAGGTACCACAGCGGGTCGAAATACGGGTTCGGCCGCCGCCCCTCGGTGAAGCCGTGGTCGAAGAAATGCGCGAAGGGCTCGATCCCGGCCGCGGCGATGTCGGGATAGGTGGCGATGTAGTAGGCCGCATCGAACAGCCCACTGCGCGCCAGCGTCATCATGTGCACGGCGCGGATCGCCTCCGCCGCGATCGGTTCGTGCGGCGATGGTTCCGGCACCTCCTCCGCCATCGCGGGTCCGGCGCGGCGGCGGTCCAGCAGGGCAAAGAACTCAGTCATGCGGCGGGCCTCGTCATGCAGGTCAGGCGGCGAAGGGTCGGGTGCGGGAGATTGCCCATCGTTCAGTCCCGCAGTGATCGGCGCAGGCCGTCGGCAAGCGGTCGCGTCACGTAGTCGAGCGCGCTGCGCCGCTCGCCGAGGATGAAGGCCTCGACAGGCATCCCGGGCGCGAGCGTCGCTCCGGGCGGCAGGCTCGCGGCGATCGCCGGATCGATCGCGAGCCGCGCCACGAAATAGGAATTGCCCTGCGCATCCGTCTGCCGGTCAGCCGAGACGTAGGTCACGTCGGTATCCACCAGCGGCACCTCGCGCGTGCGGAACGCCGCCAGGCGCAGCCGCGCCTTCTGGCCGACATGCACGTTCTCCACATCGGTTAACGCGAGGCGCACCTCGGCAGCCAGGCGGTCATCGACTGGCACGAGGTCGAGCACCGGCTGCCCGGCGCCGATGCTGCTGCCTGGCGTGAAGAAACGGATCTCGGTGACCACGCCGGCCTCGGGCGCGGTGACCAGGCGCCGGTCGAGCACGTCCTGCGCGCCGCGCAGCCGCTGCTGCGCATCGGCGCGCTGGGCCTGCGCGTCCTGCAGGTCGCGCGCCACCTCCTGTTGGCGGTTGAGCCGGGTATTCGCCATCTCCAGCTCGGCCTGCGCGATCGCTTGCAGCGCCTGCGCTTCCTGCGCCTGGTACTGACCGAGATTGCCGGCAAGTTCCGCCTCGGCGCGTTGCAGCTCCCATTGCCGCGTCCGCGTCGCGAAGCCGCGCGCAACCAATTGGGTGACCCCGTCCAATTCCTCGCGGATGGCACGCAGACGCGTGCCCGTCGCCTCCCGCTGCGCCGCGATGGCGGCCATCTGTTCCTGCATTTGCGCGATGCGTGTGCGGCTGACGCCGAGCGCGCCCTCATAGGCTTCCCAGCGCGCCGCATAGAGATGCGTTTCCGCCGCGATGACCGAGGCGATGCCCGGGTCGACGCGCCCTGCCGCGCCGGCGCCTTCGGGCAGGCTCATGGTCCGGCTGTCCTGTTGCTCGGCCATCAGCCGGGCCGCACGAACCGATTGCGCCCAAAAGGCGACGCGCGCCTGCGCCGCGGCCGCATCCGCCTGCGTCGTATCGAGCCGCAACAGCGGCTGGCCCGCCGTCACGCGATCACCCTCCTGCACCAGCAGGGCACGCAGGATCCCGGCTTCGAGCAGCGTGACGGTCTTGCGCCGCCCCTCGGCGATCAGCGACCCCTGGCCGATCACCGCCCGCTCGATCGGCGTCAGCGCCGCCCAGCCGAGCAACCCGCCGACGCCGGCGAACAGCACCACCAGCGCGGCGGCCACCAGCCGGCCGATGCGCGGCGGCGGCACGGCGGCATCGAAGGCGGCTTCGAGCGCGTCGGCGGCGGCGCTCATGTCGCCATCTCCAACGCCCAGTCCCCGCCGCCCTTCAGCCGCAGCACGCCATCGACGATGCCCCGCCAGGCGGTCGGATCATGCGATACCAGCAGCACGGCAGCGCCTTCGGCCCGCGCCGCCGCGACGCCCTCGCGCAGCGCCGCGCGTGCCGCGCCGTCGAGCCCGGCCTCGGGCTCGTCGAGCACGATCAGCCGCGGTGCGCCGTGGAAGGCGCGCGCGAGGGCAACCAGCCGGGCCTGTCCGCCGGATAGCCCCGCCTCCGGCCCGGCGGCATTGTCGTAGCCGCGCGGCAGGCGCCCGATCGCGTCATGCGCGCCGACGCGCCGCACGGCGGCCACCGCCGCCGCCGTCCCGGCATCCTCGAAACGGCCGACATTGTCGGTCACGCTGCCATCGAGCAATTGCGCCTCCTGCGGCAGGTAGCCGATGCGCGGTCCGGTCTCGCTGCGCGGCGTGCGCAGCGTGTCGCTGCCGTCGAGCAGCACGCGCCCGGCCTCGGGTTCGGCGAGACCCAGCAGGGCGCGGATCAGCGTCGTCTTGCCGGCGCCGTTCGGCCCGGCGAGCAGCAACGCGCCGCCCGGCGGCAGCGTGAAGCCGAGGTCGCGCAGCAGCGGCTTCGGTGCCCCCGGCGCGCGCAGTGTCAGGCCCTCGGCGTGCAATCCCGCGGGCGCTGACGGATCGCCCGGCACCGGGGCAGGCGGGGCGCCGCGCCGCGCCACCGCGACGAGCCGTGTGGCGGCGGCGATGCCCTCGCTCCAGTCCCGCCAATGCCCCACCAGATGCACCACCGGCCGCGTCGCGAAGGACACCATGGTCGCCGCCGCCAGCATCGAGCCGGGCGAGATCCGCTGCCCGATCAGCAACCATACGCCGGCACTCACGATCGCGATCTGCTGCGCGAAGACCGCGAGCTCCAGCAGCCCGGCCAGGGCGCGCGCGCGCCGTTCCGCGCCGAAGCGGGCGTCGAGTGACCGCGCCTGCGCCGGCGCGAAGCGGGCCAGCACTATCGTCAGCAACCCGAGCCCCAGCACCGCGTCACGCTGCGCCAGCCGCCCGAGCAGAGCGCGCCGGCTGCGCCCTTCCGCCAGCGCGGCGGCGGCGACCGTGTCGCGCGTCGCACCGTCGGCGAGCAGCCCGATGCCGCCCTGCAGCAGCGTCATCGCCAGCGCAACGACGAAGAACAGCGGATGCAGCAGCCACAGGAAGCCGAAGGCGACGGGGATGGAGAGCAGATCCAGCACATCGGCCGGCACTGAGCCGCCGAGCACCCGGCGCAGCGCCGACACATCCTGCAGCACGCGACCGGCCGCGGTGCGGTCACCGCCGAGCGCGATCCGCACCGACGCCGCCAGGGCACGCAGTTGCAGCCGGCGCCCGACCTGTTCGGCAAGGGCCGCCAGCAGCGCCGCGCGCAGGAACTGCAGCGTGCCGCCGAGCAGCAATGCCACCAGCATCGCCGCGGCGAGCACCCAGAGCGTGTCGAGGTTGCGGCTCTGCATCACGCCGTCGAACACATGCATCGTCAGCAGCGGCGTGGTCAGCATGGTGCCCTGGACGGCGACCGACAGGAGCACGCAGACGAACAGCACGACAGCGACCGGCAGCCGCACGCCACTGGCTGGCGTGACCGGCCCGCGCAGGCGCAGCGTCGCGCTCATGCCGCCACCGGCGCGGCGAGGCGACGCGCCGGACGTTCCAGCGCGGCCAGCGGCGACGGCGCGGCGAGCAGGCGGCGGCGCTCGCCCAATTCCGTCAGCATGCCGTCCCGCAGCGTCATCACGCGGGTCGCGGCGCGCAGCAGGCCCTCGCGATGGGAGGTGAAGACCACCGCCGTGCCGGCTGCCGACAGCGTCCCGATCATCGCCATCACCGCCGCCTCACCCTCACTGTCGAGGTAGCCGGCCGGCTCGTCCAGCAGCACGAGGCGCGGCGCGCCATAGACCGCGCGGGCGAGGGCGACGCGCTGGCGCTGCCCCATCGACAGCGCGACCCGACCACCGAGCGGCGTGGCGAAGCCGTGCGGCAGGCCGGCCACCATGCGCAGCGCCCCGGCCAGACGCGCCGCGGCGAGCACCGCCGGCATATCCGGCACCTCGTCCAGCCGGGCGATCGCCTCGGCCACGCTGCCATCGCCGAGCACGGGTTCCTGCGGCAGGTAGCCGACATGCCGCGCAAGGTCGGCGCGGTCCCATTGCGCCGTGGCGTGACCGTCGAGAAAGACGTCGCCGGCATTGCTGCCCTGGATGCCGAGCAGCAGGCGCAGCAGCGTCGACTTCCCGGTGCCCGGCGGGCCGGCCAGCGCCACGACGTCGCCCGGGCCGAGCACCAAATTGACATCGCGCAGGAGCGGCCGTGCCGAACCGGGGAAGACCAGCGTGACGTGGTCCACCACCAGCCGCCCTTCCGGGCAGGGGAAGGCGCTGGCCGCCGCCGCCGGCGCGGCTTCGGCGGCCACCAACAGCCGGTCGAGCCGCCGCCAGGCGGCGCGCGCCGCCGCCGCATCCTCGAGCTGCCCGCCAAGGCGCGAGAAAGGGTCCATCACCCGCGCCGTCAGCAGCAGCCCGGCGAGAATGCCGTAGCCGACCGAACTGCCCTCGGCGAGCACCACCACGCCGACCGCCACCGCGCCGCCCTGGGCGATGCCGTAGAGCGTGAAGCTCGCAGCCTGCGCCAGCCGCGCGGTGCCTTGCGCGCGGCGCAGCCCGCCGGTGCCGCGGGCGAGCGCAGCGGCCCAGCGACGCACCAGTGCCGGCAACATGCCCATCGCTTCGACCGCCTCGGCTGCGCGGGCCGCATCGGCGACCAGCCGGGCGGCCTGCGCGGTGGCGTCGTTGGCCTCGACCAGCGCCTCGCGCGTTGCGCGGTCGGTCAGCAGGCCGAACACCAGCGCGAGCGATGCGGCGGCGGCGGCAAACAGCGCGAAGGCCCAGTGGAAGGTCGCGAGCAGCAGCAACAGCGCGGGCACCAGCAACGCATCCAGCGCGAAGGACGTCAGCGGGCCGGCCACGCCGCGGCGCACCGCCTCGATGTCATGCAGCGCCTGTTCGGCCGCCACGCCCGGTTGCGTGGCACGGGCGGTCGCGGCCGGCAGCGCCCGCGCGGTCAGGCGGCGCACCAGCCTCTCCGTTCCCGCCAGCAGCAGGCGCTGGCGGATCTGGCCCAGCGCCACCACGGTCACCGCCACCAGGGCGAAGCCGGCGACCAGGCCGAGCGCGGTCGACATGCTGCCGGTCGGCACCACCAGCGCGTAGAACTGCACCGTCAGCATGACGAGCGCGAAGGGTCCAAAGGCGCCCGCCAGGCCGAGCAGCGCCGCCGCCCGCGCGCTGCGCGCGAGCTCCGCGGAAAGCCCGGCCATGGCGAGCGATGCCATCGTCAGCCACCCAACCCGCGTGACAGCGCGAGCGCCGCCACGCCAACTGCCACCAGCACCACCGCGAGGCCGATGGTCCAGCCATCCGGCCCGCGCCGCGCCGGTGCCGGGGCGGCCTCCGGCAGCACGGCCAGCCGTTCATCGAGCCGCGTCAGCCACAGCGTCAGCGTCTCGACCTGTTCCGATAGGGTCTGTTGTGCGCGCAGCAGCGCTTCGAGCGCCGCGCGCTCCCCCGCTTCGGGCAGCCGGGCGGCAATGCTGCGCAGATCCTCGTGCAGACGACGCTGGCCGGCGGCGACGGCTTCCACCGCGCGCTGCATCCCCGCCTCGGCCGGTTCTCCGGCGGCGCGGCGGATCCGCACCGGCACTGGCGTCTCGGTGCCATCGCCGGCGCGTGCCACGATGGCGAATTCGGCGCGGCGGCGGATCCACTCGGCTTCGAGCGGGATCTCGAAGGCGTGGCAGCCATCACCGATGCCGGCCTTGGCAAGGTCCGGCCGGGCGAAATCCGCCGTGGTGCGGAATACCGTCGCGGCACCAAGGCGCAGTTCGATCGCGACACGCTCGGCGGGCGCGGCGGCGTTCCACGCCCAGCCATAGAGACGGTCGGGCGCGGCGTTGTCGACCAGCCCGTGCAACTCGGCGGCCGGCGTGGGTGCGGGCTCAGACCGGGTGAGCGGCGGCGCGGTGTCGGACGGCACGGCGAGACCTCCTTTCGGGGATCAGACTGCGATAGAGCGCGAGGTGCTCGGCGGCGGCGGCCGTGAAGTCGGGTGGCGGGCGGATCCCGGCGACCAGGCGGTCCCACAGGCCCGGCGCCTCGGCAGCGTGGCGCATGACCGCCGCAAGGCCCGCGGGGTCGCCAACCGGCGCATGCAGCCCGTCCACGCCGTCGCGCACCGCCTCGGCCATGCCGCCGATGCCGCCGCAGATCACTGGACGGCGATGGCGGAAGGCCTCGAGCACCACCAGCGGGGCGTTTTCCCACCAGATGGAAGGCACCACGACCCAATCGGCGCCCGCGATGCGCGCCGCGACCTCATCGGGCTGATAGGCGCCGTGGTGGCCGGCCTCGGGTGCGGCGGCGAGGGCGGTGGTGAACTCGTCGAGGAAGGCGTCGTCCTGCCAGGCGGTGCCGCCATGAATGGCGAGGCCATGCGCGACGCCATCGCGCGACAACCGCGCCGAGGCGCGCATCGCCACCAATGTCCCCTTGAATCGGTTGACGTTGCCGAACACGGCGAAGCGGTCGCGCCGCCCGTCCGGTGCCATGCGATGCGGCGCCGGTGCCGACGCCGCGACGGCATTGCGCAGCACGCCGATGCGTGCCGCATCCCAGCCGGCGGCGGCGAAGCGGCCGCGCAGGAACTCGCTTGGCGCTAGCAGCGCGTCGAAGGCAGTGAAGGCGCTGCGGATGCCGAGGTCACGCAAGGTGAAGTCGCTGCCCGGCCGGTCGGGGAAGCAGCGCCGGCAGGCGTCCGGCGCGGGCACCCGGCACAGCCGCCCCTCTGTCGTCAGCAACTGGCCTTCGCGCGGGCACAGCGCGAAATAATCATGCAGCGTCGCGACCATCGCGGCGCGCGGCGCGGCACGGCGCAGCCAGTCGATGCCCTCCATGCCCCACAACAGCGGGTGATGCAGATGCACCACGTCCGGCGCCAAGCGCTCGACCAACGGCGCCAGCGCGGCCAAGCCGTAGACATCGCCCTGCGAGAGATAGAAGCGGTCGAAGTGATCGAGCGAGACAAGCATCTCGTCCGCGGCCGTGCCTGCCGCCTGAAGCAGGGTGCCGGGCCGCTTCTCGCGCAGCAGCGCGGTGGTGCCGGCGAGGAAGAGCCCCTCGGCGCCGTGGTCGTCGCGCAGCGCGCGGAACAGGCCATGCGCGAAGGCCTCGGTGCCGCCGGCCTGCAGCGCCGGATGATTGTGGGTGAGAAAGAGGATGCGCATAACCGTCACGCTGCCGGGAACCGCGCCATCAACGCGGCGATGGCACCATCCCAGCGACGATGGTGCAGGCGGCGATTGACCACGCCGGCCAGGGTCCGCGCGTGGCCATCATGCAGCGCGATCGACTGGCGTTCGAAGTGGAACAGCTCCGCCGCCGGCTCGTAGGCGATCTCGCCACCGGCGGCACGCAGCTTCAGGCACAGGTCGGAATCTTCGAAATCGCCGACGATGTAGTCGGTGCAGAAGCCGCCGGCGGCCTCGAAGGCGTTGCGCCGCGCCAGCAATGCCGCGCCGGTGACCGCCGGCACGCGGCGCGCCCGCTGCGCATCCGCGTGATGGCGCGGGAAGCCTTTGCAGTAGTGGTCGTTGAGCCAGACCCCATCCTCGCCACGGCGGAACAGCAGCCCGGCATGCTGGATGGAACCATCATCGAAGATCAGCCGCGGCCCGACCGCGACAAGCCGCCGGTCGCGGCCCATCCGTCGCAGCATCGCACCGAGCCACCCCGAACCGGCCGGCAGCACATCGGAATTGAGGAACAGCAATGCTGGGGCCCGCGCGACCGCGGCCCCTGCATTGCAGGCCATCGCGTAGCCGCCGTTGCGCGGCATCACCACGAGCCGGATCGGCTGGCTCAGCATCGCCGCCATGCCGCGCAACAGATGTTCGACCTCGTGGCGTTGCTCCGGGCTGTCGAGCACGTAGATCAGATCGGCGGCGCGCGTCTGTGGGTCACGGGCAAAGGCGGCGAGCTGGAAGCGCAGGAAGCGCAGGTTGCGATACAGCGGCACGATCAGGCTTGCCCGCGGCGCCGCGACCGGCGCTTCGAAGGCGATGACCTCGGGCGCGCCGGCGGCCTCGCGCAGGGCGGCGCGGTGCAGGGACGCCGCTGCCGGCGCCAGGCAGTCGTCAAGCAGTGTCGCGCTGGCGGCGGAAGGATGCGCGGCGCGCAGCACGAGGTCGCGCGCCGCGGCAGCCGGCATCAGGCCGGGCGGTGCGGTGACCTCGATGCTGCCGCCGCCCGCCAGATGCAGGGCGAGCCGCCATTGCGCCGTCCGTGCCGGATCGGCTGCCGGCAGATGGGCCAGGAAGCCCGGTCGCCCTCCGGCGTCGCCGAGCGGCGCACGGGCGAAGCGTTCGACTAGGTCCGGCCGGGCCACGCGATGCAGCGCGTCGTCGGGCAGCGCATGGTCGATGCCTGGTCCGCGCAGGTCCATCGCGGTCACCAGGCCGAGCGGGTCACGCAGCCAGCCGCAGAGAAAGACGCCGCCACCATGGTCCGACACCGCGATGTCGAGCCCCGCGCCAACCGGCCCGGCGGCGTCCTCGACGCGCGTGGCGCGAGCGGGGGCGAGCAACTGTGCCTGCCGCAGCAAGGCCGCCGCGCGCGGGTCCCGGGTGGCGCAGGCGGCGAGCGCCGGCAGAACGGCGGGGGCGGCACCCTGTCCGGCCAGTTCGTGCCGTACTAGCGCCGTCAACGACAGCTGGTCCGCCGGCACGGCGAGGCGCATCGGGGCACGCAGACCCGGTGGCAGCAGTAGAGCGCCCGGTGGCGGCGCTGCGTCGAGCACGAGCACGCCGCGCGTCGCGGTGCCCGTCGCGCGGATGCCGGTCGGCGTCAGCAGGCGCCATAGCCCGTCTGGCACGGCGCCGACGTGCCAGGCGGAAAGCTCTCCGACCGGCCGGGCGAGGCGACGCGCCACACCGCGGGGTGCCGCCAGCGCGCGGCACAGCGCCGCCAGGCCGGGGTCGGCGGCGGCGCGCAACATCGATGCGCAGGTGGCGGCGAGGAAGCGCAGCAGCGCGGCCCGCTCATTCGAGCCGAAGCCTGCGGCGAAGTCGGCGAAGGTCACCGGCGCGGGCATGGCGAAGGCGGCCGCCGCAGTGCCGCCCAGATGCAGCACCGCCGCCATGCCCGGCCGCAGCGCGCCGCGAAAGCGCGTGGCGTGGACGAGGCGCGGTGACGCCCCGTCGTCGAGCAGAAGGGACGCGCTCGGTGGCGGCAGAGGAGCGCCATCGATCGTGAGGCGTGCCACCCCGGCCGGTAGCGCTTCGGCCCCGGCGATATCGAGCAACAGCAGCCCGTTTGTCGTCACGGCCAGCCTCGGTACCAAGCAGGACGCCGACCCAGGACGGCCGATGGCCCTCCCAGGCGGCGCGGCGATGGCGAGGTCGGTGTCCAGCTGCGCCTCAGACGATGCGGACGTAGCTGGACAGGTTGTCGGCCAGATCCTCGCTCGAAACGCCGACCAACTTGATTTGGTCGCCGCCGCCGAGGTTGATGACCGCGCCGGTATCGTCGCTCGAGATATGGCTGGCGAGGTCGGCCGGGCTGGTGATGCCGGTGCCGTTGATGTTCGCCTTGATCGCGATCACGTCGTCGCCCGGATGGAAGTCGAGCACCACGTCGCGGCCAAAACCGCTTTCGAAGTAGAAGGTGTCGCCGCCGCTCTGGCCGACCAACGTGTCGTTACCGGCCCCGCCGACCAGCGTGTCGCTGCCCGAACCGCCGATGACGTAGTCATTGCCCTTGCCGCCGGCGGCCCAGTCGTCGCCCGAACCGCCCGAGAGCGTGTCGGCGCCGTCTTCGCCGGTCAGGCGGTCATTGCCTTCGCCGCCGCTGACGATGTCGTCGCCCTTGCCGCCATCGGCCACGTCGTTGCCGGCGCCGCCCGAGACGATGTCGGCGCCGTCGCCGCCCAAGAGCACGTCGTTGCCGTCATCGCCGGACAGCACGTCGTCGCCCTTGCCGCCGTCGAGCAGATCGTCGCCGGTGCCGCCGCTGAGCAGGTCGCTGCCCTTGTCGCCGAAGATGATGTCGTCCCCGGCATCACCATAGGCGACGTCGCCGCCCTTGCCGGTGAAGACCAGGTCGTCGCCGGCGCCGGCATGGATGGTATCGGCGCCGCCGAAGGTGGCGATCAGGTTGTCGAAGCTGCCGGGGATGTCGACGTCGGCATCCACCAGGTCGGCCCCATGGGTACCGAACAGCAGGCCGCCCGGCAGGGTGGCGAAATCGGCCATTGCAAAGGTCTCCCCTCAGGTGTCTCGGTCGTATCGACCATCAGTAATGCCACTATAGGTTGCATTTCCGAGGATCGAAGAACGAACCGTGTGCGGTGCACAAAATTGCACATGAGCCGGCGAGGCGGTGACGGTGGCGGTAAGCACGTAACCGACGCCGCGCACCGAATGGATGGCGTCGGCCGGCAATTTGCGGCGCAGGCGCTTGACCAGGCTGTCGACGGCGCGGTCGTCCGGGCGCCAGGGGCGGCGGAACACCTGGCGGCAGATCGCGTCCCGATCGACTGGAGCGCCCTCGGCGGCGGCCAGCATCGCGACCAGCGCGAATTCGGCGCTGGTCAGGTGCTGCGCCTCTCCATTGGGGGCGAGGAGGCACCGCCCGGTCGCCATCAGCTGCCATGCCTCAGGCACCATCGTCGGGCGCGCCCGGCGCAACACGGCCCGGATGCGGGCAATGGCTTCCGGCAGCGGGATGCCGCCGTGCAGCACCTCATCCGCCCCAGCATCGAGGGCCGCTACCCGGTCCAGCGTTGCGCCGCCGGGCAGGGCGATCACCAGGCATGGGATGCCGGAGACCGCTCGCAGCCGGAGAACCGTTGTTGTTCCATCGGCGCTGTTGAGGCAGTCGGGCATCAGCAGGACCGCATCGGGGGGGGCCTGGCCAACCTGTTCGATCAGCGCGTCGGCGCCCGAGGCCATCTGCACTGCAATCCCGCGCCGCGACAGGCCATCCGCCAGACGCTTGCCGCGGAGTCGGTTGGTGGCGAGGAGAAGCAAACGCGCAGGTGGAATATGATTCGTCCGATGCATACAATTTTGCCGGGTGGAGGCTAGAACCACAACCATAGAGGGTATTTTATGATAGAAAAACGATCTGACCGGGAATAACATATGAATAACACAACTATGACGATTAGCCTATCCGCGCGGCACGCCGACGTTCTGGCCCGGCCTGAGTCGCGTGCCTTTCTCGCCAATCCGGGCTTCCCCGTGCCCGATGCGACGGCGATCCGCCGCGTCGGTTCGACCGGGGCCGAGGAGTTCCTGGCCACCGGCCTGCTGCTGCGCGAGGCCCTCGAGCAATCGGGCGGCTTGGCGCCCGACCATGCCGTGCTCGACATAGGCTGCGGGTGGGGACGCCTGGCGATGCCATTGGCGGCGCGGCTCGGTCCGGCCGGCCGCTACCTCGGCATGGACGCCGCCGCCGAGGCGATCGCCT
This sequence comes from Neoroseomonas lacus, assembly GCF_014644535.1. Classification (GTDB taxonomy): domain Bacteria; phylum Pseudomonadota; class Alphaproteobacteria; order Acetobacterales; family Acetobacteraceae; genus Neoroseomonas; species Neoroseomonas lacus. The sequence goes on along the minus strand of NZ_BMKW01000011.1, from coordinate 2,861 downwards.
GGTGCCGGCGCCACGTCGCCGAGGTCGATTCGCGCTTTCGCTTCCACCATGCCGACATCCGAAACTCCTACGCCAACCCCCAAGGGCGCATCGCCGCGGCCGCGGCGACGCTGGTGCCGTGGGAGGAACGCTTCGACCGCGTCGTCGCCTTTTCGCTGTTCACCCACCTGCTGCCCGACGCCATGGTCCGCTACCTCGCCGAGGCGGCGCGGCTGTGCCGGCCCGGGGGCGTCCTGGTCGCGACCTTCTTCGTGCTGGATGCCGAAGCGCGGTCCGCATTGGCGGCGGGCCAGGCCGACCGTGCGTTTCCCGCCAGGCATGGCATTGCCCGCCTGTCCAACCCCGCGGTACCCGAGGACGCGGTCGCCTATGACGCGGCCGAGATGCTGGCGTTGTTCGACGCCGCCGGCTTCGATGCCGAATGGCGCCCCGGCGCCTGGTGCCCGCGCAGCGCACCCCCCTTCGAGTATCAGGACCTTGTCGTGGCCCGGCGACGCGGCACGCCGACGGGTGGCGCCGGCCTGCGCGGCGCGGTGTCCAGCCTGCGTGGCGGCGCCGTTCGTGGCTGGGCCTGGGATGCCGGGAGCGACGCGCCGGTACCGCTCCGCCTCGAGATCGCCGGCCGGACGGTGGCCGAGGCGGTGCCCGAGAGCGCAGCCGAGGGCGCCCCGCCGGCGGGGCCGCCGCCGGGGGTGGCGGCGGGCTTCACCCTCGCTGTTCCGCCGCATCTGCTCGGGCGTGAGGTACAGGATCTGCGCGTCTGGGCTGGCCCACTGCCCCTGCTCCATCGGCCTCAGGCGCGGCTTGCCGACCCGGCCGAGGAACTGGCCGCCGCCTGGCGGCGCGAATCCGTCCGGCGTGGACTCTGGCGGATCGAGGCGCTGCGGTGGCAGGCCGATGGCTCGCTTGGCGGCGAGGTCTGGGCCATCGCGCCGCGCGGCGAGCCCTCGGCGCAACCACCATGGCTGTTCCTCGGCGAGGCGCGCGTGCAGATCGAACCGCTCGAAGCGATCGAGGATGAGGCCGGCGCGGCGCTCGGGCTGGCACCGGGCGCCTTTCGGCCGCATTACGACTTCCATCTGCCGGCCGCCCTGCTTGGTCGCGGCGGCCGGTTGCGTCTGGGGACCGCGCCACAGGAACTCTGGGAACCCGTTGGCGGCTTTCCATTGGCTCCCGCCGCGGCGGATGGCGATTGGGCCTCGGCCATGGATTGGCGCGCCGCCACCGAGGCGCTGCGCGCTGTGACCGGGCGCAGCATGACCGCGCATGGGCCGCTCCTCGACCTGCTGCCCACGGCGGGGCTGCCGCCGCCGGGCGACGCGGGTGCCATCCTGGCGCTGGACGGCCTCGACCCACCCAGCCGGGGGGGCGACGCCGCGCTGGTCGCCGCGCTGGTGGCGGCGTTGGCGCCAGCCGGGTTGGTTTTGCTCGGCATGCCGGGCTCGGCCGCCCTGCTGGATGGCGCCGGCGGCACCGCTCGACTGCTGCAATGGCTGAGGCACGGGATGGTGCCGACCATGGAGGCGCCGGCTGGGCGGCGCGTCCTTCGGAGCCAGACGCACCTCTCGGAGGTCTGGGGCGCCGCCTTCGAGGTGGTCGCGGTGCGCGAGGCATCGTTGTCCGGCCTGCGGGATCTGGTGGTCCTGCGCCAGCGCGGTGCGGCGACCATCAAGGGTCAGAGGGAGTGAAGGGCCGCCCTTCGGGCATTCCTTCAGACAAGGTCGCTGAGCGACAGCAAGTCAGGCGTGATCCCCGCCAGGAAGACGCTGTCGCCGTCATGGCCCAGGAGGGCACCGCCATTCTCGGTAGTGGCATTGTCCAGCATGGCCTGCACCGCGGCGACGTCGAGGCCGAGGAAGACCAGCCGGTCCTCGCCGGGGGTGAAGTCGAGCACTTGGTCCGCGCCGTCGCCGATAGCAAAGCGGAACATGTCGGCTCCCGCCCCGCCGGAGAGCACGTCCTCGCCACGGCCGGCCGCAATCCTGTCGTGGCCGGCGCCGCCCTGCACGTTGTCCCGGCTGTCGCCGAGGCCGAGGAAGCGGTCGTCCCCGTCGCCCAGCGCTGCGATCACGAGGGTGCCCGCATCATATCCGGTGAAGGCCCCGGCGCCGTTGGTTGTCGCGGCAAAGGTGGCGTCGCCCGCAGCGGCACGGTTGGCGATGTCGAGGGCGCCAACCGTCACCACATCGTCGCCTGCACCGGTATTGAGGCGAAACTCGTTCACCCAGAGCGCGCCGTTGGTGGCGACCTGGATCGTGATGACATCGTCGCCCTCGGCGGTCACGACATTGCCGCGCTTGGCGCCCTCCAGCAGCACGAAGGAATCGCCGCCGCCGCCAAGCTCCACATCGGCATGGACGAAGCCGGACATGGTCAGTCGCTCAGCCTGATCGGAGATAAAGCTGCCATTCTTGACGCTGTTCCAGGCGCCGAGGACGTCCACCAGGATTCCAGAGGGGCCGTCCGTCACCTGTATGCTGCCGCCGTAGACCGCCCCGGATCCGATGGGCGCGACCAACACCTCGGCAATGGCGCCGACCACCGGCGGCGCCCCGACGGGCGGCAACGGCAATGGCGCGATGTCAGTGCCAGGAAGATACCACTGGTTCGCGGCACCAAGGATTCCAAGGCCAAGCGTGTATGTCATGCGTGATGTCCGGATGGTTCGCGGCCGCCAGATTAGGCGCCCAGCGGATACCCGCTTTAGTAGAAATTCGTGTCAAAATTCCCGCCATGCGGGAAGTCGGCTTCGGTGCCCTTTGCCGGGCCTTTCATTGTGCCGGTGCGGGACGTCCGGTGCGGCGCCTGGTCGTGACTTCCCGGTGGCTGCCGGCCCTGGCCGGGGCGATTCGCAGGCGCGG
>NZ_BMKW01000010.1 GCF_014644535.1 Neoroseomonas lacus | reverse complement strand
CCGTCTGCCCCCGCGAATCGTCCACGGACACAGCGAATCACAGCCGATTCAATCGACTCAACTTCTTTCCGGATGGGCTCTTAGCGAGAATAGAAATGCCTGTCCTAAATCGAAGATCATCAGACCAGCTAAATCTCTCATGGGCGTTGGGAGAGAGCGCGCCAAAGATGTGGCTCCATGCGGCCAGCCATACGCCCTCCAGCCTATTCCGATCAGACATTTCGGAATTCTAGTCGTCCGAGCTGTAACCGAATATCGAAAACTTAGCAGGCTATGGCGCGGCTCAGGTCGGCTCGGGCGTGAGTGAGAACTTTTTCATCCCGCGTCACCACCGGCACCCCCAATTCCCGCGCAGTCGCCACAATCAACCGATCCCCCGGGTCCCCATGAAACTCCCCCGGCAAATAACTCGCCCCAATCCCAATCCGTGCCGTCAGCTTCGCCTCCTTCACCCCCGGCGCCGCCATCACCCGCGCAAACCACGTTTGTACATCCGGCAGGAACGTCACCGCCGCCGCCCGCCCCGGCTTCGGCCGGCTCAACATCCCCACCTCCCAGGCTGAAACCGGCGACACGAACACCCCGCCATGCCGCGCCGCATGGTCAATCGCCGCCAGCGCCTCCGGCGCCATCGGGTCCCCATTCGCCAACCAGATCACCGCGCAGGTATCCAACAGCACCGCCTCGGGCAGGCTCGAGCCGCTCACCCGTGCAACACCCCATCCTCGGCGAGGAACCCGTCCTCACTCACCGGCGCCGTCAAATCCACGCTCTCGTTCACCGCCACCGACCCGCGCAGAAACCCGTGCAACCCCGCCGCGCCCGGCAGGGCAGGGGGCGGCGGCACCAGCACCGCGACGACCTTCCCGCGCTTGGTGATGGCCACGCTCTCCCATTCCCCGGTCCCGACGCGGTCGAGCATGTCCAGGCACTTCGCCTTGAACTCCGTCGCGTTGACCGTATGCGTCTCATCCATGACCATATCTCCTGACTGGTCCTCTCTCCTGACCATATAGCACACGCCCGACCCTCATTCACGCCCAAACACACGGCGGGGTCCGGGGTAACACGGTTACCCCGGCGGGGGTCCGGGGGCGACGCCCCCGCTCTTCCCTTGAAAACCAGATAAAATTCCTATACAAACCCACCCCATGCGCCCCCACCCCTTCCGCCCCCTGACCGACCCCGAATACGCCTTCCTCCTCCCCCACCTCCTCGCCCGCACCGGCCGCCCGCCGGCCAATCTCCGCCGAACCCTCGACGCCACCTTCTGGATCGCCTGCTCTACCGCGCCCTGGAAGGACCTGCCCGAGGAATACGGCCGTCCCGACACCGCCTCCCGCCAGCTCCGCCGCTGGGCGCGCTCCGGCCAGATGGACCACCTCCTTGCCCTCGTCGCCGCTCGCAAACCAGAGGACGAAATTCTTAACGCCCTCGCCTGGCGCCTCTGCCGTGCCTGGCGCCGCATTTCCCGTGTGGTCGGCCTGAAATCCCTGATGCAGGCCAAGAACAGCGGCCTGCGCGCCGCCTTGCCGGCCGAACCCCGCTGGCTGCCCGACCCGGCTTTGTCCAAAATCACCCACTTGCTGGTGGCTAAAAGCCTAAAATCCGCTTTAACTCAGCCCCCCGGCACCTTCTCCACCCTGGCGGCGCTGATGCGCTCGGCTGGCGGCAACCGCCGCCGCTGGCGCCTGAAATAGGGCGCTCCGCCGATGCCGCTCAGCGCCAAAAGGAGGGTTCCAAGGGCCCTTAGGCCTTTGGTGGGGGTTCGGGGGCAAAGCCCCCGACCGTCAACCCCGTGCCCGCATGGACACATCCCCCCTCGCAGCGCAACGTGCCCTTTCACCCGAACGGACCACCCGCCCCGCGTGTCACACTCGCAGCCGCCGCCGCAGCGAATCCTGCTTGGCATTCTGTTCGTCTGCATGGCGGGGGCGTGCTTTTCCTTCATGCTGGCGGCGGCGAAGTCGCTGGGCGCGCATTACTCCTCCTTCCAGATCTCCTGGGCGCGGGCCTTCGGGCATATCGTCTTTCTGCTGGCGGCCTTCCTGCCGCGATACGGCCTGGCGGTGCTGCGCACGCGGCGGCCGGTGTTGCAGCTCACGCGCTCGGCCCTGCTGTTCGGGTCGAACCTGCTGAGTTTCCTGGCCTTGACCTTCATCCCGCTGGCCAAGCAGGTCTCGATCAGCCAGACGGCGCCGCTCATCGTGACGATGCTGGCCGGCCCGATGCTGGGTGAACGCACGACGCTGGCGCGCGTGCTGGCCTTGCTGGCCGGCTTTGCGGGGGTGCTGCTGGTGATCCGGCCCGGGACGGCGGTGTTCCACTGGGCGTCGATCGGGGTCGTGGTCAGTGCCGCCTGCTACGCACTGTACCAGATCCTCACCCGGCGCGTGGCGGGGCAGGAGAGCCCCGAGACCTCGGCCCTGTATTCATCCGTGGTGGGTGCGTTCGGGATGCTGCTGGTGATGCCCTTCGTGTGGATCACGCCGGCGACGCTGGCGGACCTTGCCCTGTTCTGTGCGCTGGGCGTGCTGGGTGCGCTGGGGCATTACTGCATTGCCATCGCCTTCGGCTTCGGCCCGGCGAATATCCTCTCGCCGTTCCAGTACTTCCAACTGTTGGCCTCGGTGGGCGTGGGCTTCGTGCTGTTCGGGGAGGTGCCGGACCTGTTCACCTGGCTGGGCGCCGCGGTGATCGTGGGCAGCGGGTTGTTCATCGGCTGGACGCAGACGCGCAAGGGCGCGCGTTAGGATGCCGTCACTGGCCGTTTCCCACCGCCCTGGGGCAGTTCCCGCACGAAGCAGGGGATCGCGTGGCCTGGTACCCGCCCGCGCAACGATTGCAGCAGCGCCAGCCCCTCGCTGTCCGGCACCGCGAAGCGCGCGGTCCCCGGCGCGGGGTCCAGCGCATGCAGGTAATACGGCGTCACCCGCGCCCGCAGCATGGCGCGGAACAGCTCTTCCAGCGCCTCGGCGCTGTCATTCACCCCGCGAAGCAGCACGGATTGCCCGAGCAGCGGCACCCCCGCGCGTGCCAGCCGCTCCAGCGCCGCGATCGCGGCGGGTGCAAACTCCCGCGCGTGATTGGCGTGCACGGCGACAAACACCGGCTTGCCCACCTCGAGCGCGCCGAGCAGCGCCCCGTCGACGCGCCCCGGGTCGGCCACCGGCACCCGCGTATGGATACGCAGCGTCTCGATATGCGGCATGGCCGCCAGCCGGGCCAGGATCGCCCCGAGCCGCCGCGGGCTCAGCATCAGCGGGTCGCCCCCGGTCAGGATCACCTCGCGGATCGCTGGCGTCGCCTCGAACCAGGCCATCGCCGCCTCAAGCTCCGCCTCGCTCAACACCCCGCCATCCGGCCCGACCACCTCGCGCCGGAAGCAGAAGCGGCAATAGATCGGGCAGGCCAGCAACGGCTTCAGCAGCGCCCGGTCCGGATAGCGATGCACCACGCCCTTGACCGGCGTGAAGGGCGCATCGGCCGTGGGGTCATCCACCTCATGCGGCGCGGTGACCAATTCCGCCGCGTCGGGAATGTATTGCCGCGCCACCGGGTCGGCCGGGTCGGCACGGTCGATCAGCCCGGCGACATGGCCGGTGACGGAAATGGCGAAGCGTTCCGCCACCAGCACGGCACCCGCCTCGGCCTCAGCGCGCAGCAGCCCGGCCTCGCGCAAGTCGCGCGGGCTGCGAAGGGTCCGTCCCTGGCGTGTGATGTCACCGTCCGGCATGGTCGGGCGCCGTACCCGAAGGCCCGTCCGCATACAATGGCGAAACCTCTCTGGCATCCCGAACGTCTGGCCGCCCGACTGCCGTTTCTCGACCGCCGCGCCGCCCTCACCGCCGCGACGCGCGCCTTCTTCACCGCCCGCGGCTACCGGGAGGTCGAAACCCCCTGCCTGGTCGCAGCACCCGGCGCCGAAGTCCATATCCGCGCCTTTGAAACCCGCTTCGAGGCGCATCTGGGGGCAGGGCAGGGGCGCCCGCTCTGGCTGCGCACCTCGCCCGAACTGGCGATCAAGAAGCTGCTGGCCGGTGGTGCGGGCCCGGTCTTCGAACTGGCCCGGGTCTGGCGCAATGGCGAGCTTTCCGCCCGCCACGCCCCCGAATTCACCATGCTGGAATGGTACCGCCCGGGCCTGACCTTCGCCGGCCTGATGGACGAAGCCGAGGCCTATCTCCGCGCCGTCTGCCCCCCCGTGGTGGAACATGGCGGCATCCGCACCGACCTCACGCAGCCCTTTGAACGCCTGACCATGCAGGACGCCTTCGCCCGCCACTGCAACGGCCTGGACCTGCTGGCGACGGAGGGCGATACCGCCCGCCTGCACGCCGCCGCCGCCCATGCCGGCCTGCCGCCGCGCCCCGACGAATCCTGGGAAGACCTGTTCTTCCGCCTGCTTCTGGAGCGAGTGGAACCGGCGATCGGCCGCGACCGCGCCACCTTCCTGACCCATTGGCCCGCTCCCCAGGCCGCCCTGGCACGGCGCGACCCCGCCGACCCGCGCGCCGCGTTGCGATTCGAACTGTTCGCCGCCGGCATCGAATTGGCCAATGCCTTCGACGAGCTGACCGACCCCGCCGAACAGCGCGCCCGCTTCGAGGAGGCCAATGCCGAACGCCGCCGCACCACCGGGATGCATGGCTGGGATGTCGATGATGATTTCATGGCGGCCCTCGAACACGGCCTGCCGCCGACGGCCGGAATCGCGCTCGGATTCGACCGTCTGGCGATGCTCGCCTCGGGCGCCCCGCGGATCGAGGACGTGTTGTGGCTTCCGGTCACTTGACCCCGCGCGGCCGCCTCGCGTCTAAAGGCTACGCATGTCGATCGGATCAAGACGCAGCCGGGAACGCCGGCGCCGCACGGGGCAAATCGTCTTTCGCGTGGCGAAATGGACGGTCATGCTCGCGATTTTCGTGGGCCTGGGCTTCTACGCCTATCAGAGCGGGCTCGACCTCGCGCGCGCCGAGGTCACCGTGCTGGAGCAGCGGCTCGAAACGCAGGGCACCGACATGCGCGCGACCTATGCCCGCAACACCCAGCTCGACGGCGAGTTGCGCCAGGCACGCGCCGACATGGCCGCCCTGCAGCGTCGCTACGAGCGCGACGTCCCGACAGGCGACGCCGCCGCGCTGTTCGCCCTCGCCCAGGCGCGCATCGCCGCCGGCGTACCGCGCGAACGCGTCGCCCAGCTGCTGCGCGATGCCGGCCCGGTCCAGCAATGCACCGGCCGGGCGGCCACGCGCCGCTTCGCCGTCGCCTATGGCCCGCGCGTGCCGGACAATGCCGGCATCGACCTGCTCGACGGGCTGGTCCGTGTGGTGATGAGCGCGCCGAACCAGACCGACGACCTGGCCCGCGCCGCCAGCGTGGTGATCACCGTGGCCGGCCAGGACCCGGTGACGCTGACCGGCCTGCCGCAGCAGCACAAGGTGGTGCTCGGCAATGCCGAGCTGACGCTGAATGTCACCTCGGAACTGCGCGGCTTCGGCACCGCGGCGATCTCGACATGCGGCGGTTGAGCGCGCGCGCCGCATTCCTGGCCCTGCTGGCCGTCCTGGCCTGCGCGCCGGCACCGGACCAGGCCACGGCGCAATCCATCGCCGAGGGGCGGCACCTGCTCGAGACGCGTTGCGCCGCTTGCCACGCGATCGGGCCGACCGGCGCCAGCCCGCGCCCCGGCGCGCCTGCCTTCCGGGACCTGCACAAGCGCTACCCCGTCGACCAGCTCACCGAAGCGCTCGCCGAGGGCATCGTCACCGGCCACCCCGACATGCCGGTGGTGGCCTTCGACGAAACCCAGGTGGCCGCCGTGGTCGCCTACCTCCGCAGCCTGGAACAATAGAGCGCGATGACCGCAGGTGCGAACGCACCGAAGGTTTGAATCAGGCGATCAAACGAGTGGTTAGAGTGCGATTGGTGAACGAAGGTGTACCAATCACACTCTAGCCGCCGGCGTCAGACCGGCACGTCGCCCAGCAGGGTGATGCGGTGCATCTCGCGCCGATGGCCGTGATAGTCGTTCACCGGGTAATGCTGCACCGCCCGGTTGTCCCACAGCGCGATCGACCCCGGCGCCCAGCGGAACCGGCAGCTGAATTCCGGACGCGTGATGTGGGCGAACAGGAAGTCGAGCAGCGGCTTCGATTCCGCCTCGGTCCAGCCATCGAAGCGCGTGGTGTGGCCGAGGTTCACGTACAGCGACTTCCGCCCCGTCTCCGGATGGGTGCGCACCACCGGATGGGTGGCTTCCAGCACCTCGGCATTGGTCACCGCGCCGCGTTCCTTTTGGCGGTCCTCGCGCGTCTTCGATGCATCCGCCTTCTTCGAGGAATTGATTGCCCGCAGCCCGTCGAGCGTCGCGCGCAGCCCGGGCGACAGCGCCTCGAAGGCCGCGCGGCAATCGGCGAACAGCGTGTCGCCACCCGAGGGAGGCACCTCGCGCGCGATCAGCATCGTCGCCATCGGCGGGCATTCGAGATAGGCGGTGTCCGAATGCCAGACGCCGCCGAAATTGATGCGCTCCTCCGGTTCCTTGATCACCGGCGTGATCTGCGGAAAGCCATCCAGCCCGCGCACGAAGGGGTATTCCACCGGCGTGCCAAACCGCGCGGCGAAGGCGAGGAAGTCACGCGGCGGCAGCACCGCGTCGCGCAGGAACAGCACGCCATGCTCCAGCCAGATCGCGCGCAACTCGGCGATGGTGCGGTCATCCGGCGGGGTAGCGAAATCGAGCCCCGAAACCTCCGCCCCCACGACGCCGGAAGCGCGGATGACGGTCAGCCGCTGTGCGGTAATGGACATGCGTTCCTCCGTTTGTCGGAAGGCTACGCCGCCGCCTGAAGTCGCGCCAGCATCCCCGCCGCCTGCTCGCGCGGCAGTGCGTAGAAGACGAAGACGTAGGGGTCCGAGGCTTCGAACACCGACGGGTCGGGCGAGGCACGCTGCATGGTCGGCCGGTCGAGCGCCGCCATCGGCAACCACTCACCGCGCAACTCGAACACCACGTCATAGCCGAGGGCATCGAGGAACGCCGGCACCGCCCAGGTGCTGCCCTCGCGATGGCGTTCCTCGACTTCCAGAGTCAGCACTGGCCGGCAGCGCAGCAGCGTCTCGCGCGCCCCGCGCAGGATCTCATACTCCGCCCCCTCGGCATCGATCTTAATGCCAGTGACATCGGTCAGGCCGAAATCATCCAGCCGCATCAGCTTCACGGCAAAGGTCTCGACGCCGACCCGCGCCGAGCGGTGCGCGGCGTAATCCTTGGCGGTGCTTGCCCATTGTTCCTGCGCGATGCCATCAAGCACCGGCATCGCCAGGGTGATCTCCCCGGCATGGTCGCCAAGCGCGGCGGCGTGGCATTCCACATGCGCCGGCATGCCGCCGAACGCCGCGCGCAGCGCCACCTGCAATCGCGCGAAGGCCGGCGGCAGGGGCTCGAAGGCCATCACGCGCGAGCCCGGCAGGCGGGCGAGCGGAATGGTGATCAACCCATCATGCGCGCCAACATCGATCAGCGTGCCGGGGCGATGCAGGCGGGCGTGGAAGTCGGTTTCGTTCATGCCATCCCTCGGCAGGCCTGCGGCGCCATGTCATCACGCATCGCTGGGCACCGCCAGCCGGAGGCTCGACGACCACGGCGCGCCTCATCCATGTCTCGCGCCCCTCGGTTTCGACCTCGTGGCACCGGTCAGCCCGGCAGGCTGGCCGCCGCGATCGCCGCATTCATCGCCCGCACCCCCGCCGCCGCGCCATCCGGGTGGTTCCACACCGCCCCCACCACGGCGAGGAAATCCGCCCCCGCCCGCACCAGCGGCGCGCAATTTTCGGCTGTGATGCCACCGATCGCGACCGACGGCACCTCCATCATCTCCGACCACCATTCCAGCAGATCGGTGCCGGCGGTGTGCAGCGTCTCCTTCGTCCCGGTTGGGAAGAAGGCGCCGAAGGCGACGTAATCCGCCCCCAGCTCGCCCGCTTCCATCGCGAGATGCCGCGACGCATGGCAGGTGATGCCGAGGATCCGGTCCTTGAGCAGCTTTCGCGCGCCTTCATGGTCGCCATCGGTCTGGCCGAGATGCGCGCCGTCGCAGCCCAGCGCCATCGCCAGCGCCGCGTCGTCGTTCAGGATGAAGGCGACATCGCGCGCCTGCGCGACCGGCATCAGCGCCTCGACCGCGCGCTTGATCTCGTCGGGCGACGCATCCTTCAACCGCAGCTGCAGGCAGGCGACGTCGCCGGCATCGAGGGCGGTGGCCAGCTGATCACGAAACGCGGCGAGTTCGATCCGCGGCGGCGTGATCAGGTACAAGCGGCAGCCATTCGAGGAGGAGGTGTCCCGTGCCGCGTTCATCGTCCGTCATTCCTTGCCTGCGCTACGCCGACCCCGGCGCCGCGATCCGCTTTCTGACCGAGGCCTTCGGCTTCGTCGAGAAGCTGGTGGTGCCATCGCCCGACGGCGGCGGCATCATCCACGCCGAACTCGTCACCGGCGAGGGTGAGGCGCGCGGCATGGTGATGCTGGGCGGCGACCGCGCCTTCTTCGACATGCGGCTGCCCAAGCAGGCCGGCGGCGTGACGGATTGCCTCTATGTGGTCGTGAAGGATGCCGACGCGCATTGCGCCCGGGCGCGGGCGGCCGGCGCCGACATTCTGGAAGGCCCGCTCGACCGCGACTATGGCTCGCGCGAATACGTCGCGCGCGACCCCGGCGGATATCTGTGGGATTTCGGGACCTATGATCCCTGGGCCGACCCGGCCTGAGCCGGGGAGCACCGCGGATGCAGGATGCGACGGGCGCCATAAGGGCGCCCGCCGCGCGGCCTGCATCAGACCTTCGTCTTGTAGACCTCGATCATCGAGGCGAGCAGCTTCAGCGCCTCGTCCTTCGGCCGCTGGAAGGCGTTGCGGCCGACGATCGAGCCGTTGCCGCCGCCGGCATGGATCGCCCGCGCCTCGTCGAGCAGCGCTTCCGCGCCCTTTGCTTCGCCGCCCGAGAACACCACCAGGCGCCGGCCGTTGAAGCAGGACTGCACCACATGCCTGATGCGCGCCGTCAGGTTGGACCCGTCGATCTTCCGATCGGCATAGACCTTCTTCGCCGCGTCGAGCGAGACGGGCTCCATCGGCGGCTTCACCTTGATGATGTGCGCGCCGAGCAGCGCCGCCATGTGTGCCGCATAGGCGCAGATGTCGAAGGCCGTCTCGCCAGTCTTGTCCAGCATCGGCCCGCGCGGATACGACCACACGACGACGGCGAGGCCGGCCGACTTCGCCTCCTCGGCGAGTTCGCGCAGCTCTTCCATCATCTCGAACTGGTATTCGGACGACGGGTAGATGGTGAAGCCGATCGCCGAGCAGCCCAGCCGCAGCGCATCCGCCACCGACCCGGTCACCGCCTGGTCCTTCGTGGTGGACAGGCTGTTGGAGGAATTCACCTTCAGGATGGTCGGGATGGCGCCGGCGAAGGTCGCCGCGCCCGCCTCGATCATGCCCAGCGGCGCGGCATAGGCGTTCAGCCCCGCCTCGATCGCCAGTTCGAAATGGTAGTGCGGGTCATAGGCGGCCGGGTTCGGCGCGAAGGACCGCGCCGGGCCGTGCTCGAAGCCCTGGTCGACCGGCAGGATCACCATGCGGCCGGTGCCGCCGAGCTTCCCTTCCATCAGGATGCGGGCAAGGTTCGCCTTGGTCCCGGGATTGTCGCTCTCATACCAGGAGAGGATTTCCTTCACGCGACGGGTGAGCTTCATCTGGCGTCCTTCCTTCAGTCCGGCCTGTCCAGGGCGCGATAGCGCAGCCTTACGGGCCTGTCACGATGCCGGCGGTGTCGGCGAACCCTGTGGCACTTCCATGGCGAGCCAGGCGGCGAGCCGCCCCTGCGTGTCGCGCCGCGCCGGATCGACCCGCCCGAGGTCGAGGGCCGGCGGCCGGGCGGGCAACACCTGCGCGCCCAGCTCGGCCGCCGCGGCGGCCACGGCGCCGAAGGCCGGGCAGCCGCCGTCCAACACAATGACGCGAACCCCCGCCCGCAGCGCCGCCAGCGCACTGCCCGGCGCATCGGCGCAATCGAGCCCCGCCACGCAGGCCGCCGCCGGGTGCCGCCGCCGCGCCTCCGCCACCAGGGCGAGGAACCAGCCCGCCCCGGCAAACCCCCCCGCGCCTGGTGCGGACAGCAGCAGCACGCCACGCGGCCCGGCCGCGGCGAGTGCCGCTTCCGCCTGGCCCAATGCATGAACCACCACCGCCGGCATGCTGCCACACGCTGTCACCGTTGACCCCGAGGCCCCTCTCTGCCAAGGCTTTCTCCTATCCCTGCGGGCCTTCGCAGGGAAGCAAGCGGCGAAACTCCCAGGGGGCGGATGAGCGAGGCGGTGGACCCGGTGGCCGAAGTCACCCTCAGGCTGGAAGCGGCGGTTGAGCGGCTGACCCGTGCGGCCAGCGCCCGGCCCGCGACCACTCGGACCGAGGATGAGGCCCCGGGTGTCGACCCGGCGGCAGTGGCGGCGCTTGCCGCCCGCCTCGATGAAACCATCGCGCGGCTGCGCAGCGTCCTGGGTGAGGAGGCCTGATGGCTCAGGTCACGGTCCGCGTCGGCGGCTATTCCCACCCGGTGGCCTGCCAGGACGGCCAGGAACGCCACCTCACCAACATGGCGGCCGAGGTCGACCGCCGCATCGGCACGCTCAAGGCGATGGGCATGCAGTTCGGCGAGACTCGGATGCTGCTGCTCGCCGCCCTGCAACTGGCCGACGAGACCGCCGACCTGCAGGCCGAGATCGCCGCGTTGAAGGCCGGCGGCGCCGTCGCCGCCCCCGCGCCGGCCCCGGCCGCACCTGATCCGGAACTGGTCGAACGCCTCAATGGTGTCGCCGAAGCGATCGAGACCATTGCGGCGGCCCTGGAGCGCGCCTAGGTTCAGTGGGCGGGGCTGCCCGGTGCGCCCAGGCAAATCATCCCCGGGGCCAATGCACATCCTCCGGGAACTGGCGCTGTCTGGATCTTGGTCCAGGTATCTGGTGCCCACCTGCGAAAGCAGGCCTTGGGAGGGTGAGACGCCAGCGGCCTATGGTGGCTCCGCACTTCTTCTTTCTTGATCCCTCAGACGGCGGGCACGGCCCATCCGGGCCGCCTGCCGTCGCGCCCTGCGCTGGCGGTCCCGGGGCGCCGGGCGGGTTGGGCGCTCACGAAGGGGTTCTCGATCCCCCAGGTGGCGGGCGCGACCTGTCCGGGCCTCTTGCCTCTGCGCAGGCAAGGCCGTTCCGGCGCCATCAACCGATCGTGCCCTCTGCTCGCGGCCCGAGTCCGACGCCTCCGTCCCGCGTCCTCAGCGGCGGTTTCGGCTGCCGTCACGCTCGGCCTATCGCACGATGGCGTCGCGGCCCTAGCTTGACGACCCGGCCCGCTTTCCAGACTGACGGCACCCCATGAGCGACAACGCCCCCTATTGCGACGTGCTGTTGGCCGAGATGAAGGCCGAAGCGCGCAAAGCGGCCCTCGCGCGCCGCGCCGCCATCGACCCCGCCGGCAAGGGCGAGGCGCTCGCCGCCGCCGTCCTGCGCGACTGTCCCCCACCGCCGGGCGCCCTCGTCTCCGGTTTCTGGCCGATGGGCCCCGAGATCGACATCCGCCCGCTGCTGCGCGCCCTGCACGCCCGCGGCCAGCCGCTCTGCCTGCCGGTCACGCCCCGGCGCGGCCAGCCGCTCCACTTCCGCCGCTGGGCGCCCGGCGACCCGCTGGCCCATGGCCCGATGGGCACCCGCCAGCCCGCCACCGGCCATGACGTCACCCCCGACTGGCTGCTGGTCCCGCTGCTCGCCTTCGACCGCGCCGGCCGGCGGCTCGGCTATGGCGGCGGCTATTACGACCGCACGCTGGCCGCGCTTCCCCGGGCCACCGCCCTCGGGGTTGCCTATGCCGGCCAGGAGATGCACGACCCTCCCGGTGTCCCCGCAGGGCCGACCGACTTCCGGCTCGGGCGCGTGGCGACGGAGAATGGCGTGGTGATCTGCGGCGAAGCCCCGTGAGGCTGCTCTTCCTCGGCGACATCGTCGGGCGGTCGGGGCGCGACGCGGTCATCGCTGCGCTGCCCGGCCTGCGCCGCGACCTTTCGCTCGACCTGGTGGTGGTCAATGCCGAGAACGCCTCGCATGGCTTCGGCCTCGCGCCCGACATGGCGCGCGCGCTCTTCGCTGCCGGCGCCGATGTGCTGACCCTCGGCAACCACGCCTGGGACCGCAAGGAGATCATCCCCTTCATCGCCGAGGAATCCCGCCTGATCCGCCCGATGAACTACGCGCCCGGCACGCCGGGGCAGGGGGCGGCCGTCGTCACCGTCCCCGGCGGACGGCGGGCGCTGGTGGTGCAGGTGATGGGCCGGCTGTTCATGGAACCGCTCGACGACCCGTTCCGCGCCGTGCAGGGCGAATTGGCGAAGCACTCCCTCGGCGCCCAGGGCAGCGTGCAGGCCGTGGTGGTCGACATCCATGCCGAGGCCACCAGCGAGAAACAGGCCATGGCGCATTCCTTCGACGGCCGCGCCTCGCTCGTCGTCGGCACCCACACCCATGTGCCGAGTGCCGACCATCGCATCCTGCCCGGCGGCACCGCCTTCCAGACCGACGCCGGCATGTGCGGCGACTATGACAGCGTGATCGGGATGCAGAAGGGCGGCGCCTCGCTGCGCTTCTGGCGCAAGGTGCCGGCCGAGAAGCTCGCCCCCGCCGAAGCCGAGGCCACCCTCTGCGGCATTTTCGTCGAGACCGACGACGCGACCGGTCTCGCGCGCCGCGTCTCACCGCTGCGCCTGGGCGGCTCGCTCTCCCCGGCGATGCCGGCGGCATGAGCGACGAGGCCGCTGGGTCATCCCTGGGCGCGCGCCTGTCGGCCCTGATGGAACGGCGCGGGGACCGCGTGCCGGCCCATGTTCCCGATGTGCTGCTCGGCCTGGACGACCGCGCCGGGCCGGCGCGCATGATGGCCCTAGCCTTCCAGCAGATCGCGCTGCAGTCGATCTATTTCGTGCTTCCCGGCATGGTCGCCGTGGCCTTCGGTGCCGGGCCGCTGGCGGCGACGAACTATCTCTGCCTCTCGCTGATGGGCCTGGCATTCTATGCCGTGCTGCAGGCGCTCCGGCGCGGCCCGGTCGGGTCGGGTTATGCGGTGCCGAGCACGCCCTCTGCGGTGCTCTTCGCGCCGCTGATGATCGCCGCCGCCTATGGGGCGACCATGGCCCAGGCCGCCGCGTTGACCATGGTGACCGGCATCGCGACGATGCTCGTAGCACCGCTGCTGCGCGGCCTTTCGCTGCTGTTGCCCACCGAGGTGACTGGCGCCGTCGTCTTCCTGGTCGGTGCCTCGCTGCTGCCGAGCGTGATGGCCATCCTGCATTTCAACGCGGCCGACCCCGGCATCACGGTGGCCGAGGTGGTGGTCACGGCCGCCTGTTTCATCGTGATGGTGGTCGCGGCGGTGTTGCGCTGGCCGCTCGCCTCCTACGCGGTGCTGATCGGCGCGGTCGTCGGCACGGCGGCGGCGCTGGCGCTCGGCATGACGCCGGAAGGCGCGCACGACCTGCTCGCGGCGGCGCCATGGTTCGCCCGGCCGAGGCCGCCGGCCCTGCCCGATTTCGGGTTCGACCGCGCGCTGCTCGCCCCCTTTCTGCTCTGCGTGGTCGCCGGGCTGGCATCGGTGGTGGGCACCACGGTCGCCTTCCAGCGTGCCACCGATGGCGGCTGGACGCGGCCCGACCCGGGGCCGATCCGTCGCGGCGTGCTGGCGCATGGGCTCGCCATCACCCTGACCGGCCTTGCCGGCGGCATGGGCAATTCGGCGTCGTCGTCCTGCGTCGGCCTGTCGATCGCGACGCGCACCTTCGCGCGCTCCATTGTGCTGACCGGCGCGGCCATCCTGTTCCTGCTCGCCTTCTGCCCCAAGGCTGTGGCGCTGTTCGTGCTGGTGCCGGCGCCGGTGCAGGCGGCGATGCTGCTCTACGTCGCCGGCTTCATGATGGCGCAGGGCTGCGAGATGATTGTGATGCGCACGCTCGACACTCGCCGCACCGTGGTCGCCGGGATGGGCCTCACCTCCGGCCTCGCGGTGCTGGCCTCGCCCGGTTTTTTCGCCGCGACGATGCCGGCACTGGCCGCCCCGCTGGCGATGGGCGCATTCGTCAGCTTCTTCGCCAACCTGCTGACCCTACCGCTGGTGCGGCGGGAACAGCGCTTCGAGGTGCCGCTGGGCCCCAGCGCGGCCGACCTGCTGCAGGACCACGCCTTCGCCATCGGCGGCGCCTGGGGCTTGCGGCCCGACACCGTGCGCAAGCTGCACCATGCGCTGACCGAACTGAGTGACCTCCTTGCCGGGCGGGGCACCGCCAGCATGGCCGTCGCCGCCACGCAGCTCGAGGAGGCGGTGGAACTCACCATCACCTTCGCCGGTGCGCCCCTCCCCGAACCCACCCGCCGTCCGCGCGCCACCGATATCGAGGCCGGCGGCGATGCGATGGAGGCAGTCTCGGTCTGGCTCGCGCTGCGCGAGGCGGCCCGCCACACCATGCGGCGCACGGCCACCGGCCAGGAAGTGCGCATTCTGTTCCACGACTGAACCAAGGGGAGGAACGAGGCCATGGACCTCGGCTATGCAGGACGGCGGGTGCTGGTGGTCGGCGCCTCGGCGGGCATCGGATTCGCAACTGCGAAGATGCTGGCGCAAGAAGGCGCGGAACTGTTGATCGCCTCTCGTAATCCGGCCGGCATCGCCGCCGCGGCGGACCGTATCGGTGCAGCGACCGGCCGCCGGCCCGCCACCGCCACCGCTGACATCACCGAGCCCGGCTCGGCGGATCGCCTGCTCGCCGAGGCGGCGTCGCACTGGGGGGCGCTCGATGCACTGGTCGATGCGGTGGGGGGGTCGATCCGCTCCGGCTTCGAGGCGCTGACCGATGAGGATTGGCTCGGCAACTACAGCTTCAACGTACTTTCCGCCGTGCGCGTGGTCCGCGCCGCACTGCCGTTGCTGCGCCAGGGCGCCGCACCGTCCATCGTGCTGTTGGGCGCGGCGGCCTCGCGCATGCCCTACCCGAATCAGATCGTCTCCAACGTCCACAAGGCCGGACTGCTCGGCCTGACCAAGACGCTGGCCGGCGAATACGCCGCCGAGGGCATTCGCGTGAACTGCGTCGCACCCGGGCGGACGCTGACCAGGCTATGGACCGACCGCGCGGCGAAGATGGCCGCCGAGCGCAACGTCACCGCCGAGGAGGTCATCGCCGAATTCGCGCATGAAATTCCGCTCGGGCGCTTTGCCTCGGCCGAGGAGGTCGCGGTGGTGGTGGCGTGGCTGTCGAGCCCGCGCGCGGCCTATGTCACCGGGCAGACCGTCAATGTCGATGGCGGGATTGCGCGCGGATTGCTGTGAAGGTCGGGGGAGAGAACTCCCCCGATCCCCCTCCTTTTTCTATCTGTTGGAGACTGACCGCGGCGGCCGGCGCCAATAGACAGAAGAAGGGTGGGGGTTTGGGGGAGGTTCTCCTCCCCCAACCTTCAATACATCGTCTGCACCAACCGCTCCGGCGCCTCGCGGTCATACGCCGCAGCATCGACCTGCCCATCGGCGCGATGCGACGCGATCAGTTGCCCCATCGTCGGCAGCCCCTCCGGCCTGGCCTTCCCGTCCCACAACCGCGACCGCATGATCGACTTCGCGCATTGCATGAACAGGTCCTGCGCCGTCACTGCCAGCACGGTCGCCGGCGTCTTGCCGCGCTCGACGAAGCGCGAGGTCAGCGCCGGGTCGGCGGTGATGCGTGCCGAGCCATGCACCCGCAGCACCTCGGAGGCGCCGGGAACGAAAAAGATCACCGAGACGCGGTTGTCCTCGATGATGTCGCGCAGCGCATCGAGCCGGTTGTTGCCGCGCCGGTCGGGGATGAGCAGCGTGCCGTCCGGCTCGACCGCGACGAAGCCCGGCGCATCGCCGCGCGGCGTGGCATGCACCCCGCGCGAGCCGACGGTCGAGATGATGCAGAAGGGCGAGGCGGCGATCCAGGCGCGCGCCGTCGCCTCGACCCGATAGGCCACCTTCTTCAGCGGCCCCTCCAGCGGCTGGTCATAGAGCTGGCGGAGTTGGTCCTCGGTGGTGACGGCGAAGGGATCGGTGGGGAATTGCGTGTCCATGGGGCGGAAGTCTGGCCCGATCCGGGGCCCCGGCGCCAGAGCGGATAGCGTTCGGGCGGAAACACCCGAGCGGGTGAAGATGCCCGGCACGGAACGCCTGGAGCAGGCGGCGCTTATGCATGTGAACGCAGCATGCGGCAGCCCCTGCTTGGCTTCGGCGCCCGCCGGCCGGTATAAGCGCCCCCCGATCCATCAATGCCACGAATTTGAAAGAGGGACGGTCATGGCCGGCCATTCGCACGCCAAGAACGTCATGCACCGCAAGGCCGCGCAGGGGGCCAAGCGCGCCCAGGCCTTCGGCAAGCTGATCCGCGAGATCACCATCTCTGCCAAGATGGGCATGCCCGACCCGGCGATGAACCCGCGCCTGCGCGCCGCGGTGAAGGCCGCGCTGGTCGCCAACATGACGCGCGACACCATCGACCGCGCCATCAAGCGCGCGAGCACGGCCGGGCAGGGCGAGGACTGGCAGGAAGTCCGCTACGAAGGCTACGGCCCCTACGGCATCGCCATCATCGTCGAGGCGCTGACCGACAACCGTAACCGCACCGGCGGCGATTTGCGCTCGATCTTCAACAAGGGCGGCGGGGCGCTTGGCGAGTCCAATTCGGTCGCCTTCCAGTTCGATCGCAAGGGCGTCCTCCGCTACAAGCCCGACGTCGCCTCGGCCGATGCCATGCTGGAAGCGGCGATCGAAGCCGGCGCCGAGGATGTCGAATCCGACGAGGACGGCCACGAAGTCTCCTGCACGGTCGAGGATTTCGCCGCCGTGCGCGACGCGCTCGAGGCCCGCTTCGGCGAGGCCGAGGCCGCCAAGCTCGAATGGTGGCCCTCGACCACCATCGACCTCGATGAGGAGAAGGCGCGCGACATCCTCAAGCTGATCGATGCGCTCGACGACAATGACGACGTGCAGAACGTCTATGCGAATTTCGAGGTCGACGCGGCGGCGGCGGAGCGGCTTTCGGCGGCCTGACCGCCGGAAGCGCGCGGGGCACCACACCCGCGCATGGACCACCATCCATCGGGCATGGGGCCTAGCGTGCTAGACTTCTACCCCATGTCCCGTCGGCCGATTCGCATCCTAGGACTCGATCCCGGCCTCCAGCACACCGGCTGGGGGCTGATCGAACACGACGGCTTCCGCCTGCGCTTCCTCGCCGAGGGCGTCATCTCCACCACGCCCGCCGAGGATCTGCCCGACCGCCTGCTCGCCCTGCATCGTGGCCTCGCCGCCATGATCGACCTGCACGCGCCGGAGGAAGCCGCCGTCGAGAACACCTACGTCGCCCGCAACCCCGATTCCGCACTGAAGCTCGGCCAGGCGCGCGGTGTGGTGGTGCTGGCGCCGGCGCTCGCCGGCCTGTCCGTCGCGCAATACGGCGCGATGGAGGTCAAGCGCGCCGTCGTCGGCAATGGCCATGCGGCGAAGGAACAGGTGCAGGCCATGGTGCGCCACCTGCTGCCCGGCGTGACCTTCAAGCGCGCCGACGCCGCCGACGCGCTGGCGGTGGCGATCTGCCACGCACATCACCGTCAATCGAAACAGGCCATTGCCCGAGGATACCAGCCGGCATGATCGGCCAACTCAAAGGCCGCCTCGACTCTACCCATGACGGCGGCTGCATCTTCGACGTGAACGGTGTCGGTTACCTGCTCTCCTGCTCGCGCAAGACGCTCGATGCGTTGGCCGGCCGCGACGGTGCGCAACGCCTGCTGGTCGAAACCCGTGTCAGCCAGGATGCCATTACCCTGTACGGCTTCGCCGATGCCTCGGAGCGTGAGGCCTTCCGCGCCCTGATCGAGGTGAAGACGGTCGGCCCGCAGAAGGCGCTGATCGTGCTGTCGTCCCTCACGCCCGATGGCTTGGCGCGGGCCATCGCCGGTAAGGAACGCAAGCGCTTGTCGGAGGTGAAGGGCCTGGGTGCGGCGACCGCCAATCGCATCGTCGATGAACCCGCGATGCAGAAATGGGCGGTCGGCCGCGCCACGCCGGATGCCGACGGCGAAGGCGCGCTGTCCATCGCCCCGCTGGAACAGGGTGCGGAAGCGGACGCCGTGTCCGCCCTGGTCAATCTCGGCTGGAAGCAGCCGCAGGCGGCGGCAGCGATCTCACGCGTCGCCAAGCGCCTGGGTGACGGCGCCACCCTCGACGCGCTCATCCGCGACGGGTTGAAGGAAATGGCGCGATGAACACCCCGCCCGCCTCCGGCGGGACGAGCGAGCGCATCACCGACCCCGAGCGCCAGGACGACGACTACGGCGAACATGCGCTGCGCCCGCAGACCATCGCCGACTTCACCGGCCAGCAGTCGCTGCGCGAGAACCTCTCGGTCTTCATCGCCGCGGCCAAGGCGCGCGCCGAACCGATGGACCATGTCCTGTTCCACGGCCCGCCGGGTCTCGGCAAGACGACGCTCGCGCAGATCGTCGCCCGCGAACTCGGCGTTGGCTTCCGCGCCACGTCGGGCCCTGTGCTGCAGCGGTCCGGCGACCTTGCGGCCATCCTGACCAACCTGCAGCCGCGCGACGTGCTGTTTGTCGATGAGATCCACCGGTTGCAGCCCGCCATCGAGGAAACGCTCTATCCGGCGATGGAGGATTTCTGCCTCGACCTGATCATCGGCGAAGGCCCGGCCGCGCGCACCGTGCGCATCGACATCCCGCCCTTCACGCTGATCGGGGCGACGACGCGCGCGGGCCTGTTGGCGACCCCGCTGCGCGACCGCTTCGGTATCCCGCTGCGGTTGATCTTCTACACCGCCGAGGAACTGCACGGCATCGTCACCCGCGGCGCGCGCAAGCTGAACTTCTCACTTTCCGACGATGGCGCGATGGAAATCGCCAAACGGTCCCGCGGGACGCCACGGATCGCCGGGCGCCTGCTGCGCCGGGTGCGCGACTTCGCCATGGTCGAAAGCCGCATCGCCGACCGCCCGATGGTGGATGGCGCGCTGCTGCGCCTCGAAGTCGATGCGCTGGGACTGGATGCGATGGACCGCCGCTACCTGCGCCGCATCGCCGAACACCATGGCGGCGGCCCGGTCGGCATCGAGACGCTGGCCGCGGCGCTGGCCGAAGGCCGCGACACGCTGGAAGAAGTGGTCGAGCCCTTCCTCATCCAGGAAGGCTTGGTGCTGCGCACGCCGCGCGGGCGGATGCTGGGGGACCTCGGCTGGCGGCATCTCGGGCTGGCGCCGCCGGCGGGGATGATCGCGCAGCTCGACCTGCTCAGGGACAATGATGCGTGAGCGAGTCTGAACCAAATACGTCGGACAACATTCATCGATACAACCTCAGGGTGTATTTCGAGGATACCGATGCGGGTGGGATGGCTTATCACGCCCGTTATCTGCATTGGGCGGAACGGGCGCGAACTGAATCCTTGCGTGCCATAGGCTTGCCGCATCAATTTATGATGGAACGTCACAATGCGTTGCTAGTGGTGCGGCGCATCGAAGTAGAGTATTGGCGCCCCGCCCGCCTTGACGACTTGGTGGTTGTCGAGACTGCGATTCTGCGGGTCACCGGTGTCCAGATCATGCTCAGCCAGACCGTCCGTGCGGCGGCGGAGGATGGCGGCGGCGGTGAACGTCTGGCGGGGTTGAAGGTCGGCCTGGTCTGCGTGGGGCGTGGGTCCCTGAAGCCCGTGGCCTTGCCCGAGCCCTGGCGAAGTGTTCTGCAGGGGCTGGTCGTCGCCGAGGCGACGCGGGACTGAGTGCCGCTTCAGCGGTGATGGGACTAGGCGCTGCCGAGGCGGTGTGGGGCTGAAGCCCTGGAGACGGTTCGGGGGGAGGGGTGCCGGCGGCGGCGCCCCGATCACCTCGGATCATGTTGCTGGCGGCCAGGGTCGTCGACGCCCCTTGCGGGGTGGGAAAGGAGATTGCGCGTGAACGGAGCTGTGACCGCAGAGGCGCTGGGACAGGCGGCGCATGATCTGTCGCTCTGGGGGCTGTTCCTCCAGGCTGACTGGATCGTGAAGGCCGTCATGCTGGGGCTGTTGGTCGCCAGCGTCTGGGTCTGGGCCATCGTCTTCGACAAGGTGACGAGCCTGCGCCGCGCCAACAAGTCCGCCGATGCCTTCGAGGACCGCTTCTGGTCCGGCGGCAGCCTTGATGACCTCTACGCCAAGGAAGGCGAGGACCCCAGCCACCCGATCGCGGCCGTCTTCGGCTCCGCGATGCGCGAATGGCGCCGCAGCGTCGGCAATGGCGGGATGATGGGCGGTGCCAAGGAGCGCGTCGAACGCGCCATGGCCGTGACCATCGGGCGCGAGATGGAACGCCTCGAACGCTGGATGATCTTCCTCGCCTCGGTCGGCTCGGTCGCTCCCTTCATCGGCCTGTTCGGCACGGTCTGGGGCATCATGAACTCCTTCGCCGCCATCGCCGGCATGCAGAACACCAATCTTGCCGTGGTCGCCCCGGGCATCGCGGAAGCGCTGTTCGCCACCGCCATCGGCCTGGTCGCCGCCATCCCGGCGGTGCTCGCCTACAACAAGATCAGCACCGACCTGGGCCGCTTCGCCGGGCGGATGGAATCCTTCGCCACCGAATTTGCAGCGATCCTCTCGCGCCAGACCGAGGCGGCCAACGACAAGGCCGCCCCGGCCGCGACGGCGGCGGAATAACCCGATGGCTTCGCCCCTGATCGGCGCGCGCACCAATGGGCGCGGCCGCTACCGCCCGATGGCCGAGATCAACGTCACCCCGATGGTCGACGTGATGCTGGTGCTGCTGATCATCTTCATGGTCGCCGCGCCGCTCATGACGGTCGGCGTGCCGGTCGACCTGCCGCGCACCGCGGCCACGCCGCTCAACCAGGAAACCGAGCCGCTGACCATCTCGGTCAACCCCGAGGGCGCGATTTTCCTGCAGGAGACCGAGGTCCCGATCGCCGAACTCGTCCCCCGTCTGCAGGCGATCATGCAGAGCCAGCCGGCCGGCACGCCGGAACGTCGCATCTTCGTCCGCGGCGACCGCGCCATCGCCTATGGCAAGGTCATGGAGGTGATGGGCACCATCGCCGCCGCCGGCTTCACCCGCGTCGCCCTGCTGGCCGAACAGCCTGCCGGTGGCGGTGCGCGCCCGGCAGCCGCGCCCGGCGCCGCCCCGGCGCGCCCCGCCGGCCGGCCGTCCGCGCCGTCGCGCAACTGAGCGAAGGGAGCGGAGAGGCGGGCATGCCCTCCTGGACCGCACGTATGGACCTCAACCGCTGGGGCATCGTCTCGGCGGTCCTGCACGGGCTGATCCTGGTGATCGGCACCTTGTTCGTGCTCGCGCGCCCGATCCCCGAACCGGCGGAACAGGGCATCGCCATCGAACTCGTCACCCCTGGCCCGCCGCTGCTGGCCCAGGCGGATGTGCCGAGCCCGAACCCGGCGCCGCCCTCGCCCGACGCGCCGACCACGCCGCCGACGCCCGAACCCCCGGCCCCGGAGCCGCCGCGCAACACGCCGCCGGAACCGCCGCCCCCGCCGCCCCCGCCGCCGCCTGCCCCGGCGCCGACACCCACGCCGCCCTCCCAGGCGCAGGCGACGCCAACCCCGCCGGCGCCGCCGCCCGCGCCCTCGCCCGACGTCGCGCCGACGCCGCCGCAGCAGACGCGCCCGACGCCGCCCACCCCATCCCCGCCGCAACCACAGCAGGCCCAGACGCCACCACGGCCCAACCCGCTGCCGCTGCCGCCGACGCCGATCCCGCCCCCACCCGAACCGGCGCAGGAGGCCGGCACCGGCACCACGCCGCCGGTCGCCCGCCCGCAGGAACGCAGCCAATCGGTGCTGAACACGCTGGAACGGCTGCGCACGACCCAGCAGCAGGATCGCGCACCGACGGCGCGGCCCAACCCCTCGGGCCGGCCGCAGCAGGGCGGCGGCAGCCCGACCGGCACCGCCGCCCTCAGCCAGGGTGAGATCCGCGGCCTCGCCGACCAGATCGCCGAATGCTGGAACGTCGATCGCGGCATGCTCGGGCTCGACACCATCGTCGTCGAACTGCGCGTGCAACTCGACAGCCAGGGTGTCGTTCGTAACGTCGTGCCCAACGGGTCGCCGCCATCGGACCCGCGGGCGCGCTCGGTCTATGAATCCGCCCGCCGTGCCCTCATGTCGCCACAATGCAACCCGCTGCGCGTCCCACCGAACAAGTACCAGACGGTGATGGCGTCCATCTTCCGCTTCAATCCAAGGGGCCTCGTGCGATGAACCCTGTCTCCTCCTTCGCGGCCACGCGCCGCCAGGTGCTGATCGGCGCCGGCGCCGGCCTGGTCGCCCCCGGCATCATCGCGACACCGCTGCCCGCCGCCGCCCAGGCACCGCAGGGTGCCGTCATCGACATCACTCGGGCGCGCACCGACCCAATTCCGGTGGCGATCCCCGACCTCGCCGGGGCCGGCGACGCCGCGCGCATCGGCCGCGACATTGCCCGCGTCATCCAGGCGAACCTGCGCAATTCCGGCCTGTTCCGCCCGGTCGACCGGCAGGCCTTCATCCAGACCCCGGATTCCGCCGCGCAGACGCCGCGCTTCCAGGATTGGCGTGTGATCGGCGCCCAGGCGCTCGTCACCGGCCGGGTCGAACAGCGTGGCGACGGCCTGCGCGTGGAATTCCGCCTGTGGGACGTGCTGCCCGAGACCCAGCTCCAGGGCACCGCCTTCAACGCGCCGGCGGCCAATTGGCGGCGCATCGCGCATCTGATCTCGGACGTCATCTATGAACGGCTGCTGGGCGAGAAGGGCTATTTCGACACCCGCGTCGTCTATGTCTCCGAGACCGGCCCGCGCGACCGCCGCACCCGGCGCCTCGCGATCATGGACCAGGATGGCGAGAACCACCGCTTCCTGACCGATGGCCGCTTCGCAGCCCTGACCCCGCGCTTCCACCCCTCGGCCGAGCGCATCGCCTTCATGTCCTACCAGGACCGCGGCCAGCCGCGCGTTGTTCTGTTCGACATCAATTCGGGCAGCCAGCAGGTGCTCGGCAACTTTCCCGGGATGACGCTGTCGCCTCGCTTCGCGCCCGATGGCCGCTCGGTGGTGCTCTCGGCCACACGCGGCGGGGACGCCAACATCTTCGTCGTCGACCTCGCCAGCCGGCGCGAACGGCAGTTGACCAGCGGCGGCGGGCTCGACGTCTCGCCCTGCTTCTCGCCCGACGGCACGCAGATTGTGTTCAATTCCGATCGCGGCGGCGACCAGCAACTTTATGTGATGGATGCCGGAGGCGGCGGCGTGCGCCGCATCTCCTTCGGCAATGGCCGCTATGCGACGCCGGTCTGGTCGCCGCGCGGTGACCTTATCGCCTTCACCCGCTTCGGCCGCGGCAGCTTCGCCATCGGCGTGATGAAGCCCGACGGCTCGGGCGAGCGCATCCTGTCGGAAGGCTGGGCCATGGAAGGCCCGACCTTCGCCCCCAATGGCCGGGTGCTGATGTTCTACCGCGAAAGCCGGGCGACGAATTCGCGTGGTGCGGGGTATTCCTCGCGCATTGTCTCGATCGACATCGCCGGCTTCAACGAACGCCCGATCCCCACCCCGACGGACGCTTCCGACCCCGCCTGGTCGCCGCTGCTGTCATGAACGGCCCGTCGCCCCACGCTTGACCGCGTGGGCGACGGGTGCTTACCCCCAACCTTGCTCCCTTACGTTTCAGGAGATCCCCCCTCATGACCACCCGCCTTCTCGGCGCTATCGCGGCCCTCGGCCTGCTCGCGGCTTGCTCGAACACCGACCAGAATGCCGCGACCGCCGGCGCCGGTGCCAACACGATCCGCCCGGGCAGCCAGGAAGACCTGGTGGCCAATGTCGGCGACCGCGTCTTCTTCGATTTCGACAGCTCGCAGGTCCGCGCCGACCAGCGCCCGGTGCTGCAGCGCCAGGCCGAATGGATGGGCCGCTACCCGACCGTCCAGGTGCAGGTCGAGGGCCATGCCGACGAACGCGGCACGCGCGAATACAACCTCGCCCTCGGCCAGCGCCGCGCCAATTCGGCGCGCGACGTGCTCGTTGCCTCCGGCGTGGCCGGCGCGCGCATCACCACGATCTCCTACGGCAAGGACCGCCCGGCCGCACTCGGCTCGGATGAATCCGCCTGGGCGCAGAACCGCCGCGCCGTCACGGTCGTCCAGTAAGGGGAGGGGCCCGGCCACCACCGGGCCCACCACCACGCATGGCCCCTCGCCTCGCCATCCGCGCCGCCCTCCTTGCCCTGCCGCTGCTCGCCCCGCTGCCTGCGCGTGCGCAGATGGACAGCCGGGAAGGGATCGCGCTGCAGAACCAGATCCTGGAATTGCGGCGTGACCTCGATGCGGTCCGCCGTGGCGGAGGGGGCTCGGTCGCCCCGGTGCCGGTGCCCTCCCGCGGCGGCGGTTCCGCCGCGCCGCAGGAACTGGTGCAGCAACTGCTCGCCCGCGTCGGCGAACTTGAGGAACAGGTCCGCCAGATGCGCGGCCGGATCGATGTCGTCGAGAACGCCAACCGGCGCCTGACCGAGGATGTCGAGAAGCTGCGCGGCGACATGGATTTCCGCCTCCAGGCCCTGGAAGGGGGCGGCCGCCAAGGCGCCTCGCGCCCTCCCCAGGGGCCGGCGCCCGCTCAGGCACCGGCCCCGCCGCCCCCCGCGGCAGCAGCAACGCCCGGCCCGCGAACCGCTGAACGCGCTATCGCCGACGGTCAGGCCGCCCTTGGCCGGCAGGATTACACGGCCGCCGCCGCCGCCGCTAGGGAGGTGCTGCAAGGCCGCCCCGGCCCGCGGGCGCAGGATGCCAACCTGCTGTTGGGCGAGGCGCTCCTTGGCGAGCGCCAGTTCCAGAATGCCGCGCTCGCCTTCAACGATGCCTATAACGTGAACCGCCGGTCTTCCCGCGCGCCCGAGGCGCTGCTCGGCCTGGCGAATTCTTTCCAGGGCTTCGGCGCCCGGCGCGAGGCCTGTGACACGCTGGCGCAGTTGCATTCGGACTTCCCGCGCCTCTCGCCGTCCCTGGCGCAGCGGGTGGAATACAGCCGCCGCCGCGCGCAGTGCCGCTGAGGCGCGTCTGGGCAGAGGCGTGAAGGGCGGCGGCGCTGTCTGGAAGATGGGCGGCGGGAGACTGGAGGGGCGCCGCCCCTCCAAGCCAGCCCGCGAAATGCCCGGGGCATTTGGAATGCCATCCTTTGGCGCTGGGCGGGGGGTGGATGCCGCCCCTTGCCGGGCGCCTTGTGCGCGAGAATGGGTTTCGGCAGGCGCCGCCCGGCACCAAGTATCGGTTTCCAAAGGCCCTTAGGCCTTTGGTGGGGAGAGCGCGAGAGGGGCGACGCCCCTCTCGGTTCCACCGGTCAGGGGAAGGCGCGACTGGCATGAAGCACGCGCCCAAACCAGAGGAGGCGTGACCGACCATGAACGCCACCCCGACCATCTCCGAGGATGACTTCGCCGCGCTGATGGCCCCGCTCGGCCCCTTCGGCCCGACGCCTCGCCTCGCCGTGGCGGCCTCAGGCGGGCCGCACAGCCTGGCGCTGGCGCTGCTGGCCAATGCATGGGCGCGGCGGCGCGGCGGTGATGTGCTGGCCCTGGTGGCCGATCATGGCCTGCGGCCCGAAAGCGCCGCCGAGGCGCGCCATGTGCGGGGCCTGCTGGCCGGGCGTGGCATCGCTTCGCGCATCCTCTCCCTTGGCCTCCGGCCCGGCCCCTCCATGCAGGAACGCGCCCGCGGCGCCCGGCTGGCCGCCCTGTCCGGCGCGGCGGCGGCGGCCGGGCGGCCCTGGCTGCTGCTCGGCCATCATCGTGGAGACCAGGCGGAGACGCTGCTGTTCCGGGCCTTGCGCGGCAGCGGCCCGGCTGGGCTCGCGGCCATGGCGCCGGCGCGCGACGCCGGGGCGGTGCTGCTGTTGCGGCCGTTGCTTCCGGTCCCGCCCGCGGCGCTGGAGGCGGTGCTGGCAGAGGCCGGCCTGACCCCTGTGCGCGACCCGAGCAATCTCGACACTCGCTTCGCCCGCATCCGGCTGCGCCAGGCGCTCGCCGACCCGGGCGGCACGGGGCCGGGCATCGCCGCGCTCGGCGCGGCGGCGGCAGCCTTCGCGGCGCGGCGGGGAAGGGCGGCGGCGACCCTGGCGAAGCGCCTCGCACGCGCCGCCGAGATCCGCCCGGAAGGCTTCGCCCGCCTCGACCCGGCAGCCCTGGGGCGAGACGCGGTGGCGGCCGAGGCTCTAGCCTGGCTGGCCTGGCTGGTCGGCGGCGCCGGCTTCGCACCGTCACGTGCGCGGGCGGCGGCCCTGCTCGCGGCCGGGTCCGGGACGCTCGCCGGGGCATGGTTGCGGCCCGCGGCCGGCGGCACCTGGTTGCTCGCCCGCGACCCTGGCGCGGTGGCCGGCCCGGTCGAGGCGGTGCCCGGTGCCGCCTGGGATGGCCGGTTTCGCCTGCTGGGGCCGGGCCGGCGGGGCTGGTCGATCGGCGCGGTCGGCGACGCGACGGCGACGTTGCGCGGCGCCTCCATCCTGCCAGCCGCGGTGCTGCGCGCGATGCCGGCGATCAGGGACCGCAACGGCGTGCTGGTCGCCGTGCCCGCCATGGACTATCCTTCATCCAGCGCCTGTGTGCCCTTCGTGATGGCCTTCGCCCCGGCCACCAGCGGGAATCCGGTGCATGAGATTTCGGGTCGGCCATTCAAGCAGGGTCAATCCGACACCATGTTCAATGACGAAGGCTGGCGGGGCACTCCCACCGGCACGGAGACGGACAACAGCACGTGAACAATTTCGGCCGGAATCTTGCGCTCTGGGTGATCGTCGCCCTGCTGTTGGTGGCGCTGTTCAACCTGTTTCAGCCCGCGAGCACGGGGCGGGCGAATGCGCAGCAGGTCGCCTATTCGGACTTCCTGAATGAAGTGAATGGCGGCCATGTCCGCGAAGTCACCATCCAGGGCCGTACCCTCTCGGGCACGCTGTCGGATGGCCGCACCTTCCAGACCTACACGCCCGAAGACCCGAGCTTGGTGAACCGGCTGACCGAAAAGAACGTGCGCGTCGTCGCCCGTCCCGAGGATTCGGACGTCAACCCGCTGCTGCACTACCTGATGTCCTGGTTCCCGATGCTGCTGCTGATCGGCGTCTGGATTTTCTTCATGCGCCAGATGCAGGGTGGTGGGGGCCGCGCCATGGGCTTCGGCAAGTCCAAGGCCAAGCTGCTGACCGAGAAGCAGGGCCGCGTCACCTTCGACGACGTCGCCGGCATCGAGGAAGCCAAGTCCGAGCTCGAGGAAATCGTCGACTTCCTGCGCGACCCGCAGAAGTTCCAGCGCCTGGGCGGCAAGATCCCCAAGGGCGTGCTGCTGGTCGGCCCGCCGGGCACCGGCAAGACGCTGCTGGCGCGCTCCGTGGCCGGTGAGGCGAATGTGCCGTTCTTCACCATCTCCGGTTCCGACTTCGTCGAGATGTTCGTGGGCGTCGGCGCGTCGCGCGTGCGCGACATGTTCGAACAGGGCAAGAAGAACGCTCCCTGCATCATCTTCATCGACGAGATCGACGCAGTCGGCCGCCATCGTGGCGCTGGCCTCGGCGGCGGCAATGATGAGCGCGAGCAGACGCTGAACCAGATGCTCGTCGAGATGGATGGCTTCGAATCCAACGAAGGCGTCATCATCATCGCGGCGACCAACCGGCCGGACGTGCTCGACCCCGCGTTGCTGCGCCCGGGCCGCTTCGACCGCCAGGTGGTGGTGCCCAACCCCGACGTGATGGGGCGCGAGAAGATCCTGCGCGTCCATATGCGCAAGGTGCCGCTGGCCTCCGACGTGGACCCCAAGGTGATCGCGCGCGGCACGCCTGGCTTCTCTGGTGCTGATCTCGCCAACCTAGTGAACGAAGGCGCGCTGCTCGCCGCCCGCACCGGCCGTCGCACCGTCGGCATGGCCGAGTTCGAGGCCGCCAAGGACAAGGTGATGATGGGTGCGGAGCGCCGCAGCCTCGTTATGTCCGACGACGAAAAGCGCATGACCGCCTATCACGAGGCGGGCCACGCGCTGGTCGCGATGCATGAGGTGGAATGCGACCCGGTCCACAAGGCGACGATCATCCCGCGCGGCCGCGCCCTTGGCCTCGTGATGTCGCTGCCGGCCGGCGACCGCTACTCGAAGCACAAGTCCAAGCTGAAGTCCGAACTCGCCATGGCGATGGGCGGACGCGTCGCCGAGGAACTGATCTTCGGGCCGGACAAGGTGTCGAACGGCGCCTCGGGCGACATCAAGATGGCGACCAACCAGGCCCGCATGATGGTCACCGAATGGGGCATGTCCGACGTCATCGGCATGATCGCCTATGGTGACAACAGCCAGGAGGTCTTCCTCGGTCACTCCGTGACGCAGCAGAAGAACCTGTCGGAATCGACGGCGCAGAAGATCGACGGCGAAATCCGCGCGATCATCGAAGCCGCCTACCAGCGGGCCAAGACCATCCTGTCCGAGCACATGGACGAGCTGCATCTGCTGGCCAAGGGCCTGCTCGAGCACGAGACGCTGTCGGGCGACGAAATCCGCAACGTCATCCGCGGCGAACCCGTCGTGCGCAACCGGCCGGATGAGCCGGTGAACATGGGGCGCGGCTCGGTCCCCTCGGCGGGGCGCGCGACGACGCCACGGCCGCCGGGGCTGACGCCAGGGCCGGCGCCGGCGACCTGACAAAACGCGGTACGGGGAGGGCTCTGCCCTCCCGGACCCACCCGCCAAAGGCCTGAAGGCCTGTGGACACCTCACTTTTGGCGCCGGGCACCTGGCGGCGAACCGATGCTCAAGGAGCAGTCGGGGCGTGCAGGGAAGTGCCAGGGCGAGACGTCGATTATCCGCATGCGTCTGCTTTTCATCTACGGCCCGGTGGCTGCCGGGAAGCTGACGATCGCCCGATTGATATCCGAGCGGACCGGCTTGCCGCTGTTCCACAACCATCTCGTCGTCGACGCCGTCGCGACCGTGTTCCCCTTCGGGTCGGAGGCTTTCGTCCGGCTGCGCGAGCTCTTCTGGCTTGAGACAATCTCGGCTGCCGCCGAAGCGGGACGATCCCTGATCTTCACCTTTGCCCCCGAGCCGTCGGTCGCCGGTGACTTCCCGCATCGCGTGTCACGCCTGGTGGAAGCGGCCGGCGGTACGGTGACCTATCCGGTGGCCTTGGATGTGCCGCCGGATGAGCAGGATCGTCGGCTTGTCGACCCGAATCGCGCCGCCTTCGGCAAACTCCGGTCGCTGGATATCCTCCACGACTTTCGAACCTCCATGAACGCCTGCATGCAAGCCATGCCGTCGCCCGCCCTGCGCATCGACACCGGCGCCATGACGCCGGCCGTGGCCGCCGACGCCATCGTCTACGGTTTGGCGCTGCTCGGCTGACCCAGTCCGGCGGGGCGTGGCGGCTCGTCAGACGCGTATCGCCGCTGCCGGACGGTCAACGTGATCGCCACTCCCCCCCCCCCGTGCATTCCCGGCGCCGATCGGGCAAAGGGCTGCCATGACCACTGGCCGCTTCGTCGAACCCCTGGGCCTCATCACCGGCCCCGTCGCCTTCCACGCGGTGCGTGAGGGCTTCGCCCTTCCGTTGCAGGGTGGCGCCATTGCCTTCGCCTTCGTCCGCCTCATCGAGGATGGTGAGGATCTCGGCGTCGGCCCCATCCAGGAAGTCCCCGAGGACTGGCATGACGCGATGCATGCCATCGCCCAACGCCCCCCCGCCTTCGCCGGCCTGCCCACCGACCGCCCCCTGGTCATGGGCGTCGTCAACGTCACCCCCGACAGCTTCTCCGATGGCGGCCGCCATGCCGAAGCCGCCGCCGCGATCGCCACCGGCCACGCGATGCTGGAAGCTGGCGCCGACATCCTCGACATCGGCGGCGAATCCACGCGCCCCGGCGCCGCAACGGTGACGGTGGAGGAGGAGATCGCCCGCATCCTCCCGGTGGTCGCCGAACTAGCCAAAGCCGCCCCGGTCAGCGTCGACACCCGCAACGCCGCGACCATGCGCGCCGCCCTCGATGCCGGCGCGGAGGTCATCAACGACATCTCCGCCCTCCGCCACGACCCCGATGCCCTGCAACTGGTGGCGCGCTCGGAAGTGCCCGTGGTGCTGATGCACATGCCCGGCGACGACCCGGCGACGATGCAATCACTCGCCACCTATAACGATGTCGCCGTCCATGTGGCGGCCTTCCTGCGCGACCGCGTGGCGACCTGCGAGGCGCTCGGCATCCCCCGCGCGCGCATCGCCGTCGACCCCGGCATCGGCTTCGGCAAGACGATGGACCACAACCTCGCCTTGATCGACCGCCTGCCGCTGATCGCGGCGCTCGGCTGCCGGGTGGTACTGGGTGCCTCGCGCAAGCGCTTCATCGGCCGTCTTTCGGGCGTCGAGGAAGCCGCGCAGCGCATGCCGGGCAGCTTGGCCGCGGCCCTGGCCGGCGCGGCACGTGGGGCTTCCGTCCTGCGCGTGCATGATGTGGCGGAGACGGTCCAGGCGCTGGCGGTATGGCGCGCCTGCGCGACGGGGCGGGCGCCGGAGTAGCCCGCCCCTCCAGCCTTCCTTACAGCGTCTGCGCCCAGGCCTCCGGAAACAGCCGGTATCCGTCCCCCTCGCGCCCGAGATGCGCCGTCCCCGGGAAATGCAGATGCATCCCCGCGATATGCGACTTCTCCGTCGCCACCATGTCGAATACCCGCCGGCGCGTCGCCGCTGCCTGGGCCGGGTCCACGTCGAAGGCGATGGTCACCTCCGGCCGCGGCACCTGCACTTCCGGCAGATGGACGATGTCCCCCCAGATTAGTAGCGACTGCCCGCCCGAGGCGATCAGATACCCGCAATGCCCCGGCGTATGTCCCGGGAAATGCATGGCGGTCACACCCGGGAACACCTCCGCGCCGCCCTTGAACAGCCGCATCCGGTCGGCATAGGGCGCGATCTGCCGCTTCGCCATGGGGAAATAGGCGCCGCCCGTCGGCACGCCCTGGCCCGACCGCGCCACCTCCGCCTCGGCCTCCGCACTGGTCCAATAGGCCAGCTCCGCCTCATGCATGCCGAGCTCGGCGGCGGGGAAGAAGGCGCCGCCCTCGGCTGTGGCCAGGCCGTTCGAATGGTCCGGGTGCAGATGCGTCATCAGCAGCGTGTCGATCTCGCCCGGCGCGATGCCGGTGGCCGCCAGGTTGCGCAGCAGCTGGCCGGAGCTCTTCTGCATGTGCACCCCGGCGCCGGTATCGATGAGGGCCGTGCGCCCGCCGGACTGGATGATGAAGCAGTTGAGCGAGGTCCGCCGCGGCACCGGCCGGAACACTGCGCGCAGCATCTCGGACGATTCCTCGACGCTGATGTTCTGCAGCACCGCCATGGACCCGTCGAGGAAGCCGTCGCTCACCACGGTCAGGCTGACGTCGCCGACACGACGATGATGGATGGCGGGCACCTGTTGGGTCGGGGGCTGGGTCATGGATCATTCACTCCGCGTTTCCTGGGGCGGAGGAAAGCATGCCGTCGGCGGGCCGCCAAACCGGGTGCTGCGATGGCGAACACTTCTCAAACGACCACCCGGCGCTGTACGGATGACACTGAAGGATCCCGCCATGCCCAAGGACGACGTCATGCCCCCGCCGCCTGCCCGCCGACTGTTCGGCACGGATGGCATTCGCGGCACCGCCAACCAGGCGCCGATGGATGCCGCGACGGCGTTGCGCCTTGGCCAGGCGGCCGGGCGGTATTTCAACCGCGGTACGCATCGCCACCGCGTCGTCATCGGCAAGGACACCCGCTTGTCGGGCTACATGCTGGAACCGGCGCTGACCGCGGGCTTCATCGGCGCGGGGATGGATGTGGTGCTGGTCGGCCCATTGCCCACGCCCGCGATCGCGCTGCTGACGCGCTCGCTCCGCGCCGATCTCGGCGTGATGATCAGCGCCTCGCACAACCCGTATGAGGATAACGGCATCAAGCTGTTCGGCCCGGACGGGCTGAAGCTGACCGACGACCAGGAATGCGAGATCGAGGCGCTGATGGCCGGCGACCTGGCGGCGGCGATGGTCGCCCCGGGTCGCCTCGGCCGGGCCAGCCGGCTGGAGGACGCGCCCGGCCGCTACATCGAGGCCGCCAAGCAATCCTTTCCGCGCGGCCGCACGCTCGAGGGCCTGCGCGTCGTCGTCGATTGTGCCCATGGCGCCGCCTACAAGGTCGCCCCCACCGTCCTGTGGGAATTGGGTGCCGAGGTGGTCTCCGTCGGCGTCGCGCCGGATGGCTTCAACATCAACAAGGGCGTCGGCTCGACCGCGCCAGGCGCACTCGCGACGCTGGTGCAGGAACGCCGCGCCGATCTCGGCATCGCGCTCGATGGCGATGCCGACCGCGTCGTACTGGTCGATGAACACGGCCAGGTCGTCGATGGCGACCAGATCCTCGCCTTGATCGCGCGTTCCTGGCTGGCGCAGGACCGGCTGCGCGGCGGCGCGGTGGTCGCCACGGTGATGTCCAACATGGGGCTGGAGCGCTTCCTCGCCACGCGCGGCCTCGGGCTGCTGCGCACCGCGGTGGGCGACCGCTACGTCGGCGAGCGCATGCGCGAGACCGGCTGCAACCTCGGTGGCGAACAGTCCGGCCACATGATCATGCCGGATTTCGGCACCACCGGGGATGGGCTGATCGCCGCGTTGCAGGTGCTGGGCGTGCTGGTCGAGGAACGCCGTCCGGCCAGCGAGGTGCTGCGCTGCTTCGCGCCGCTGCCGCAGCGCTTGGTGAATGTCCGCTACGCCGGCGCTTCGCCGCTGCATGACGAGGCGGTGAAGGCGGCGATCGCCAGCGAGGAGAAGGCGCTCGGCAGCCGCGGGCGCGTACTGATCCGCGCCAGCGGCACCGAACCGGTGATCCGCGTCATGGCCGAGGCGGAGGACGAGGCGCTGGTGGCGGAGACGGTGGCGCGGCTGGCGGAGGCGATCCGGGCGAAGGCACGGGCGGCGTGACGCAACGCGTGGCTGCGGAGAGGGGCGCTGCCCGTTTCCGGACCTCTCCCCGCCAAAGGCCTAAGGGTCTCTGGACACCATTTGTTGGACGGGTGGAGCGGCTTCCACAGGCGTGCGCGATGCCATCGGTGGCCGCGATGCCCAGTGCCGAGGATCCGTTTTCAGGATGGCTTGAATGGGTGCCGCAGCATGCGCGCGAGGGTGGCGCGGCCCCGTGGCGGAATCGTAGAGGGTTTTGCGCCCTCCGCGTGAAGCTGCGCATCATGCCCCACACCAAAGGCCTAAGGTCCTCTGGACATCATGACTTGGCACTTGGCACTGCGCGTCGGATCGGAACTAGGGGTCGTTCTCGTGCCCAACGCGGCTCTTGTTCCCCGAGACACCTCTCCCGCCCAACGCCAAGTATCGGTGTCCAGAGGCCCTTAGGCCTTTGGTGGGGTGGCTTGGAGGGGCAAAGCCCCTCCAATCTTGGCGCCAACGACGCAGGCTGCCCATGAAGGGCCGTGTCCTCATCATCGCCGGCAGTGATTCCGGCGGCGGCGCCGGCATCCAGGCCGACATCAAGGCGGTCACGGCGCTGCGTGGCTTCGCCATGACGGCGATCACCGCACTCACCGCGCAGAACACGCTCGGCGTGCATGGCGTGATGGGCGTGCCAACCGACTTCATCCGCCAGCAGATCGCCGTGGTGCTCGACGACCTCGGCGCCGATGCCATCAAGACCGGCATGTTGCACGCTGTGCCCGTGATCGAGGCGGTGTGCGACGAACTCATCGCGCGCGCCCGCGGCATCCCGCTGGTGGCCGACCCGGTAATGGTCGCCAAGGGCGGCCACCCGCTGCTCGCGCCCGATGCGGTGGAGACGCTCAAGGCGCGTCTGCTGCCGCTCGCCACCATCATCACCCCGAACCTGCCCGAGGCCGAGGTGCTGGCCGGCCGCCCGATCCGCACAGTGGCCGAGATGCGCGAGGCCGCGACGGCTCTGCGGGCGCTGGGCGTGCCGGCCGTGCTGCTGAAGGGCGGGCATCTGGAGGGCAATATCCTCACCGACCTGCTGGTGACGGCGGAAGGCACCGAGGAATTCTCCTCCCCGCGCATCGACACCCGCCACACCCATGGCACCGGCTGCACCCTGGCCAGCGCCATCGCCACCGGCCTCGCGCAGGGGATGTCGTTGCGCGACGCCGTCATCCGGGCACGCGCCTATGTGCTGGCGGCGATCGCGGCTGCACCCGGCTATGGCGCGGGGCATGGGCCGCTCGACCACGGCATCACCTTCGACCCTGCCCGCCTGCCGGGTTAACCGTGTTTTCATCGGTGCGGGCCTAGGCTGCGGCATGGATCTCTCTCTCTCCATGGTGCAGGCGCTGTTCGGCGTGTCGTCATCGACGACCGCGAGCACCGGCTCGGCCGCCATGGCGATCCCGGCGCTGCAACGCGCCACCGCCGATGGCGCCGAGGCCAAGGGCATCGAGCGGGAGAAGAAGGACCCAGTCTCGATCTCCGCCCTGGCGCAGTTCCGCACAGCGCTCGACAAGGCCGACACCATCGAGAAGGCCTTGCAGGACCCCCGCATCCTCAAGGTGCTGCTGCCCGCGCTTGGCCTGGCGGGGCAGGAGGGTAACGGCGCGCTCGTGCGTCGCGCGCTGCTGTCCGACCCGAAAGACACCAAGGGCCTGGCGGCGCAACTCGGCACCACCTGGCAGGCGGCGGCGGAGACGCTCGGCGTCCATTCGACCGGGCTGGCGGGTCTGCGCGACAGCACGCTGGTCGAGAACCTCACCAATGGTTTCCTGAAGTACCAGTACCGGACCGGGCTCGACGACACCCAGGCCGGCATGTCGGATGCGCTCTACTTCCTCGAATCGGCCAAGACAGCGACCGACGTCTACGGCGTGCTGGGCAATACCGTGCTGCGCCGTGTCGTTACCGGCGCGCTCGAATTGCCCGACGCCATGGCCATCCAGGCGGTCGAGACGCAGGGACGCGCGGTCACCTCCCGCCTCAGGATCGACAGCCTGCAGGACGACAAGGCGGTGCGGAAGCTCGCCGAGCGCTACCTGATCGCAGCGGCGAATGCGGCGGCGGAAGGCAGCTCCAGTTCAACCGATGCGCTGTCGATGATCACCACGCTCTCAGTCAGCCTGCGGGCCTGATCACGGCCGGGCCGGGTCGCGGCCGAGCCATCTCTCGGCATAACCTCGCCGGATCAGCACCGCCGCCACCGCGGCGAGCGGCGCGGCCAGCGCCACGCCGAGCAGCCCGAAGAAGGACGCCATCAACACCTGCGCGATGAGCAGCGCGGCCGGCGGCAGGTCGGCCATCTCCGCCTGCACCAGCGGCGTCAGGATATTGCCCTCGATGAACTGCGTGGCCAGGAACAGCAGCGCCACCCACAGCGCGAGCCAGGGCGAGATCGTCGTCGCCAGCAGCATGGCCGGTACCGCGGCGATGACCGGGCCGATATTCGGGATGAAGCCAAGCAGCGCCGCCAGCACCGCCAGCACGCCGGCGAGTGGCACCCCGAGCAGCGTCAGCCCGACCCAGGTAAGCGTGCCGCTGACCACCATGGCGAAGGCCTGCCCTGCCAGCCAGCCGCGCAACACCTCGCCGCATTCGCGCAGCGCCGCGGCCGCCGGCGCATCGAGGCTCGGGTGCAGCAACGCTCGCAGCCCCGCCATGTAGTCCGTCGGGCGCAGTGCCAGATAGACGCCGACCAGCAGGATGACGGCGGCATTGCCGATCCAGCCCAGCGTGGTGCTGGCGGCGGTGGCGGCGAGGCCCATCCCCCGGGTGGCGCCGTCCTCCGGCAGGGTCATGCGTTCCGCCAACCAGGCGCCCCAGGGGCTCTGCGTCATCCGCTCGCGCAGGGATTGGATGGAGCGCGGCAGATCCTCGGTGAGCTTGTGGGCCTGCTCGCTCAGTGGCCCGGCGGCGAGTGCCCCGGCACCGATGGCGAGCAGCACCAGCCCCAGCAGCACGACCAGCACCGCGACCCAGCGTGGCGCGCCGGTCCAGCGCATCACCATCCCCGCCGGCAGGCTCAGCGCGATGGCCAGCAACAAACCCGCGGCGCCGAGCAGCGGCACCTCGGGCACGAAGACGAACAGCGCCAGCACCAGGCCGACGAGGATGAGAACCGAGGCCTGAGCGCGCGACATGGTGATGCAACGGCGCAGGGCCGCCACGGTTGCCTGGGTCGTGGCGCGGGCGTATGTGGGTCGCGGGCCACGCCCCCCCACCGGGGCGCATACGGGACCTGCCCCGCAAGGGCAGCCGGTCGGTCTGGCGGGTCTTTCCCGTGCTGGCGGCGGCAGCGGATCGGCACGACGTGCCGGCAACCGCGTCCTGCCCGGCCCGGAAGGTTCATCAGCCAGCCTTGGCGGCTACCTTTGCGCGGCAGGTTCCTGCTTCTGGAAGGGAGCTGCATCATGGCAAACGCCACCCGCAAGCCCGGACTCCGTCCGGCGAACCCCGCTTTTTCCTCCGGTCCTTGCGCCAAGCGTCCCGGTTGGACGCTCGCGGCGCTTGAGCCTGCGCTGCTCGGCCGCAGCCATCGCGCCAAGGACCCCAAGGCGCGCCTCGCCGAGGTGATCGACCGCTCCAAGGCCGTGCTCGGCATGCCGGCCGATTGGCGCCTCGGCATCGTGCCGGCCTCCGACACCGGCGCGGTCGAGATGGCGCTGTGGTCGATGCTCGGCGCGCGCGGCGTCGATATCCTGGCCTGGGAATCCTTCTCGAAGGAATGGGCGACGGATGTCGTCAAGCAGCTGAAGCTGAAGGATGCGCGCGTGCTGGAAGCGCCCTATGGGCGGCTGCCAGACCTCGCGCAGGTCGCGGCGGACCGCGACGTGGTTTTCGTGTGGAACGGCACGACCTCGGGCGTGCGGCTGCCGAATGCGGATTTCATCAGTACCGGGCGGGAGGGGCTGGCGATCTGCGACGCGACTTCCGCGGCCTTCGCGATGGACCTGTCCTGGGACAAGCTCGATGTGGTGACCTGGTCCTGGCAGAAGG
The DNA here is from genome assembly GCF_014644535.1 of Neoroseomonas lacus. Classification (GTDB taxonomy): domain Bacteria; phylum Pseudomonadota; class Alphaproteobacteria; order Acetobacterales; family Acetobacteraceae; genus Neoroseomonas; species Neoroseomonas lacus. The sequence goes on along the minus strand of NZ_BMKW01000010.1, from coordinate 266,038 downwards.
TGCTGGGCGGCGAGGCCGGCCACGGCATGCTGGCGCTCTCCCCGCGCGCTGTCGCGCGGCTTGAATCGCACACACCGGCCTGGCCGATGCCGAAGATCTTCCGCATGACCAAGGGCGGCAAGCTGATCGAGGGCATCTTCAAGGGCGAGACGATCAACACGCCGTCGATGCTCTGCGTCGAGGATGCGATCGACGGGCTGCGCTGGGCCGAGAGCGTCGGCGGCTTGAAAGGGCTGATCGCGCGGTCGGAGGCGAACCTCGCCGCCATCGCGCGCTGGGTCGCGACCAAGCCGGGCTATGACTTCCTGGCCGAGGACGCGGCGACGCGGTCATGCACCTCGATCTGCCTGACCATCACCGCGCCCTGGTTCACCGTGATGGGGGCCGATGCCCAGGCGGCCGCGGCGAAGAAAATCGCCTCGCTGCTGGAGAAGGAAGGCGTGGCGCTGGACGCCGGCGCCTATCGAGACGCCCCGGCGGGCCTGCGCATCTGGGGCGGGGCGACGGTGGAGACGAGCGACATTGAGGCGCTGCTGCCCTGGCTCGACTGGGCGCTCGCCGTCGTTGAATCCGAAGTCGTGGTGGCCTGAGCGATGAAGGTCCTGATTTCCGACAAGCTCAGCCCGGCCGCCGTGCAGATCTTCCGCGACCGCGGCATCGAGGTGGACTTCAAGCCGGGCCTGTCCCCGGCTGACCTGCGCGCCATCATCGGCGACTACGACGGCCTGGCGGTGCGTTCAGCCACCAAGGTGACGCGCGAACTGATGGAGGCCGCGCCGAAGCTCAAGGTCGTGGGACGCGCCGGCATCGGCGTCGACAATGTGGACGTCACCACCGCGACCGCGCGCGGCGTCGTGGTGATGAACACGCCCTTCGGCAACGCCATCACCACCGCCGAGCACGCCATCGCCATGATGTTCGCGCTGGCGCGGCAATTGCCTGACGCGTCAGTGTCAACAAAGGCCGGCAAGTGGGAGAAGAACCGCTTCATGGGCGTCGAGCTGTTCGGCAAGACGCTCGGTCTGATCGGCTGCGGCAATATCGGTTCGATCGTAGCCGACCGCGCGCTGGGGCTGAAGATGCGCGTCATCGCCTTCGACCCGTTCCTGTCCGAGAAGCGCGCGGTCGAGATCGGCGTCGAGAAGGTCGAATTAAACGACCTGATCGCGCGTGCCGACTTCATCACCCTGCACACGCCGCTGACCGAGCAGACGCGCAACGTCATCTCGCGCGACGCCATCGCGCGGATGAAGAAGGGCGCGCGGCTGATCAACTGCGCGCGTGGCGGGCTGGTCGATGAAACGGCGCTGTATGACGCGCTGAAATCCGGGCACCTCGCCGGCGCCGCGCTCGACGTGTTCGAGACGGAGCCGGCGACCGACAGCCCGCTGTTCACCCTGGACAACGTCGTCTGCACCCCGCATCTGGGTGCCGCGACGGCCGAGGCGCAGGAGAACGTCGCCCTGCAGGTGGCCGACCAGATGGCGGATTTCCTGCTGACCGGCGCGGTTTCCAACGCCATCAACATGCCCTCGGTCAGCGCCGAGGAAGCGCCGCGCCTCAAGCCCTACATGGAATTGGCGCGGCTGCTCGGCGGCATGGCCGGGCAGCTGACGGTTGCGCAGGACGGCGCGATCAAGGCCATCCGGCTGGAATACGAAGGCGCCGTCGCTGAGCTGAACCTGAAGCCGCTGACGGCGGCGGCGCTGGCCGGCGTGCTGACCCCGCTGATGGGCGCGGTGAACATGGTCAACGCCCCGGTGCTGGCCAAGCAGCGCGACATCGAGGTGGCCGAGACCACGGTCGAACGCAGCGGCGAATACCAGACGCTGATCCGCCTGACCGTGGTAACCGACCGCTTCGAGCGGAGCATCGTTGGCACGCTGCTGGCGGAGAACAAGCCGCGCCTGGTTGCAATCAAGGGTATCGCGGTGGAGGCGGATTTCGCGCCGCACATGCTCTACGTCACCAATAAGGACAAGCCGGGCTTCATCGGGCGGTTCGGCATGGCGCTGGCCGATGCGGGGGTGAACATCGCCACCTTCCACCTCGGGCGCTCGGCCCCGGGCGGGGATGCGATCTGCCTGGTCGGGCTCGACGGCCCGATGCCCGATGGCGTGCTGGCTGGCGTGCGGGAATTGCCGCTGGTGGTGCAGGCCACGGCGCTGGCCTTCTGAACGGAGGGCTGGAGGGCTCGCGCGCCCTCCAGCCCTCCGCGGATCGTGTCGACGGTCGGGTTCGCCCATACCCACCGCCCATCACACTGTCTTGCGAGCGGTAGGTCGAACGGGGCCAAGCGCCCATCTGGCGGACAGGCGCCCGGCTGAACCGAGCCGGGCGATCACAGAGGATGTGACAGCCATGGATATTCGGCGCGCGGGAGAAGTGCCCTCCGGAAAGGGACCGGCGGAGTGGTTCACCGGCAATGTCCGCATCGACCCGCTGTTCAGTCCGCCCGATCCGGCGCGCGTGGCCGGCGCTCTCGTCACCTTTGAGCCCGGGGCCCGCACGGCCTGGCACACCCACCCGCTCGGTCAGACGCTCATCGTGACCGCTGGCTGCGGCTGGGTGCAACGCGAGGGCGGCGCGGTTGAAGAGATCCGCCCCGGCGACGTGGTGTGGTTCCCGCCGGGCGAGAAGCATTGGCACGGCGCTGCCGTGACCACCGCCATGAGCCACATCGCCGTCCAGGAAAAGCTCGATGGCAGCCCTGTCACCTGGATGGAGCATGTCACCGACGCGCAATACCGGCGCTGACGGCCTGGCCCGGGGGGAGGGGCCTCAGCGCAAGGCGGGCGCTGTCAGCGCAGCACCACCCCCGACTCGCTGCCGGCGGCGCGGGTCAGGATCGGGGCGATGGATTCCATCATCCACATCCGTGGCAGGTTGGTCAGCCTCTGGAGCGTCACCTCCGGCCCCAGCGTGAAGACGGGGTTGGACAAGGCGGCGCGGATCGCGGCCTGGTCGCCGCTCTGCAGGGGCCCGACGGCAGCGGCCAGCGCGGCCGAGGCTTGGCCGGGCAGCACGCTCAACGGGATGCCAATCGCCTCGCGCTCTTCGCGCACGGCCGCGGCAACTTGGGACCCGTAGCGCATCGGCAGGGCGATGGAGGTGGCGGGGTCGCGCATGCCGGCGACCGCCGCCTCGAACTGCGCGAGGGCCGCGGCCGCCTCGGCCGGCTTGCCTTGGTATTGGGTCATGTCGCCGAAATTGCGCTCGGCATAGGCGAGGTTCAGCCGGACGTTGTTCGGCTGGAAGCCGGCGCCGCCATAGCTGAAATCAGGTGGCTGGGACGCGCAGGCGCCAAGCCCGGCGCCCAGCAGCCCCATAACCATCATCGACCTGCGCCGCATCCTGCCCTCCATCGCCTCAGGCGAGAGCCAGGATGCCTCAGCGCGGGCCGGTTGGAAAAGGGGCCGCAGGTCAGAAGATGGCCCAGATCCCGACGCCGACCAGAGCCCAGAGCGGCAGCGACAACATGATGCCGTTGGCGAAGGCGCGGCCGGGGTTGTCGTCGCTCTGAAGCGCTTCGGCGTGCTGGGCTGCATAAGCCGGGAAGGTGCTGGAAGCGCGGACGTCTGGCATGGCTTTCTTTCTCCCGGCACAGCATCGGTGCCGGGTCATCTTGCGAGGGAGATCATTGACGACTGGTAAAGCGGACCCGCTGTTGATGCGCCGAGGCCATGGCGGCAGCCCGACCGCGATGTGGCGAAAACGCGGCGCGCGGCCGCCGGGGGTTGCCCGGCGGCGGGCGCCCTGCCACACCCTCGGCCGGCCATGACCGACGACCTGCCCAATCCCGCCCTGCTGCCCGCGGGGCTCGCCGACCTCCTGCCGCCCGAAGCCGAGCGGGAGGCCGCTCTCGTTGAAGCCATGATGGGCGTTTTCGCCGCCCATGGTTACGAACGGGTGAAGCCGCCGCTGCTGGAATTCGAGGACAGCCTGCTGGCCGGCTCGGGCGCTGCGGTGGCCGAGCAGACCTTCCGCCTGATGGATCCGGTCAGCCAGCGCATGATGGGGCTGCGGGCCGACACCACGCCGCAGGTCGCACGCATCGCCGCGACCCGCCTCGGCGCCCAGGCCCGGCCGCTGCGCCTGTGTTATGCCGGCCAGGTGCTGCGGGTGCGCGGCACCCAGCTCGCCCCCTCGCGCCAATTGCCGCAGGCCGGCGTGGAACTCATCGGCGGCGCCGCCCCGGCGGCGGATGCCGAGGTCGCCGTCGTCGCCATCGAGGCGTTGGCCGCGATCGGCGTCACCCAGATCAGCCTCGATGTGACGATGCCGACCATGGTGCCGGCGTTGATGGACGCTGCCGGGCTTGACGCCCCGCTGCGCTCCAGCCTGGCCCGCGCGCTCGACCGCAAGGACAGCGCGGCGGTCACAACGCTGGTGCACGGCCAGGCAGGGGCGCTCGCCGCCCTGCCGGGGCTGATGGCGGCGACCGGCCCGGCCGAGGGCGCCCTCGCGGCGCTCGACGCGGCCGAACTGCCGCCCGCCGCCCGTGCCATCGCCCAGAACGCCGCGGAGGTGCTCGCCGCCATCCAGGCCCGGGCGCCGGGGCTGCGCATCACGCTCGACCCGGTCGAGTTCCGCGGCTTCCGCTATCATACCGGCGTCGCCTTCACCCTGTATGGGCCGGGCATGTCCGGCGAACTCGCCCGCGGCGGTCGCTACGTCTCGCAGAATGACGAGCCGGCGACCGGCATGACGCTCTACCCTGACGCGGTGCTGAGCGCCGCGCCGGCAAGCGCGCCGATGCGGCGGCTGTTCCTGCCGATCGGCGCCGATGGCGCGGCCTTCCGCGCCGAGGGCTTCGCGACCGTCGCCGCACTCGCGGGCGAGGATACGCCGCAGCGTCTGCGCTGCACCCATGAACTGAAGGACGGCAGACCCGTCCCGATCCTGACGAAGGACTGAACCATGGCCAATGTCGCCGTGATCGGCGCCCAGTGGGGCGACGAGGGCAAGGGCAAGGTGGTGGACTGGCTCGCCAGCCGCGCCGATATCGTGGTGCGTTTCCAAGGCGGCCATAACGCCGGCCACACGCTGGTGGTGGGCAACGAGACCTACAAGCTGTCCCTGCTGCCCTCCGGCGTGGTGCGTGGCAAGACCGGCATCATCGGCAATGGCGTGGTGCTCGACCCCGAGGCGCTGCTGAGTGAGATCGCCCGCGTCACCGCCCAGGGCCTGACGGTGACCCCCGAAAACCTGCGCATCGCCGAAAACGTGCCGCTGATCCTGCCGCTGCACCCTGCGCTCGACAAGGCGCGCGAGGCCGCCCGCGGCGAGGACAAGATCGGCACCACCGGCCGTGGCATCGGCCCGGCCTATGAGGACAAGGTGGGCCGCCGCTCGATCCGCCTGTGCGACCTCGCCGAACCCGAGACGCTGTCGGCCAAGCTCGACGAATTGCTGCTGCACCACAACGCGCTGTTCCGCGGCCTCGGCGCCCCGGAATTCGAGAAGCAGGCGCTGCTCGACGGGCTGCTGGCGCTCGCTCCGCTGTTGCTGCCCTATGCCGAGCCGGTGTGGGAACGCCTCGATGAGGCGCGCAGCAGCGGCAAGCGCGTGCTGTTCGAGGGCGCCCAGGCGGTAATGCTCGACGTCGACCACGGCACCTATCCGTATGTGACGTCGTCGAACACCGTCGCCGGCAATGCGGCGGCGGGGGCGGGGGTCGGGCCGGATGCGGTCGGCTTCGTGCTCGGCATCGCCAAGGCCTATTGCACGCGCGTCGGCGCCGGGCCGTTCCCTTCCGAACTGTTCGACGCGACGGGCAAGCTGCTCGGCGAGCGCGGCCGCGAATTCGGCACCGTCACCGGCCGGCCGCGCCGTTGCGGCTGGTTCGACGCCTGCATGGTGCGCCAAGCGGTCAAGGTCGGTGGCATCAACGGCCTGGTGCTGACCAAGCTCGACGTGCTGGACGGCCTGCCGGAGCTGAAGATCTGCACCGGCTACCGCATCCATGGCGAGACGGTGAAGCGGCTGCCCGCCGCCTTGCGCGCCCAGGCCGCGGCCGAGCCGATCTATGAGACGATGGCCGGCTGGGCTGGTTCGACCCGCGGCGCCCGGTCCTACGCCGAACTGCCGGCCGAGGCGGTGAAGTATGTCCGCCGCATCGAGGAACTGGTCGAGGCGCCGATCGTGCTGCTCTCCACCAGCCCCGAGCGCGACGACACCATCATGATGCGCGACCCCTTCGCGGGGTGATATCGACGGTCGAAGGCTTCGACCGTCGATTTTCACCGTCGCATGCCCTCAATCGCCGGGCACTGGCATCCGGGTTAGCCAATCGAGTTGCCCTGCAACTCGATTGGGGCCCGTCCGCCGGCTTGGCTTTCGCCCGACGACCGGCGGGCCGCAATCGCGGCCTCGGCACACGCCAAAGGCTCGTGCTGTTGGTGACGCGCCGCGACGGTCGGCGGCCCGGTGACCCTGGCCCGTCGACCGTATTCCGCCTCCGGCGGTTGACCTGGGCAAGCGAAGCGGCGAGGTAGCGGCCAATGGCCCCACCTCCTCTGCTGATCCTGCAAGATATCCGTCACGGCTTCGGCTCCACGCGCCTGCTGGAAGGCGCGGGATTGTCCGTTTCGCCCGGTGAACGCCTGGCCCTGGTCGGGCGCAACGGCTCGGGCAAATCCACCCTGCTGAAGGTCGCCGCCGGGCTGATCCAGGCCGAGGGCGGCACCCGTTTCCTCCAGCCCGGCGCCACCATGCGCTACCTGGAGCAGGAGCCGAACCTCGCCACATTTCCCGACGTCATGGCCTATGTCCAGGCCGGGCTGGGGGCGAATGACGAGCCCTATCGCGCGCGCTACCTGCTCGAACAGCTCGGCATGACCGGGGAGGAGAAGCCGGCCGCGCTGTCGGGCGGCGAGACGCGCCGCGCGGCGCTGGTGCGCGCGCTGGCCTCCTCGCCCGACATCCTGCTGCTGGATGAACCGACCAACCATCTCGACCTGCCGGCAATCGAATGGCTGGAATCGGAGCTCGCCTCGCTCAATTGCGCGCTCGTTCTGATCAGCCATGACCGGCGCTTCCTCGAACGGCTGTCGAAGGCGATGGTGTGGCTCGACCGCGGCACCACGCGGCGGCTGGAACAGGGCTTCGAGCATTTCGAGACCTGGCGCGACCAGGTGCTGGAGGAGGAGGAGCGCGACGCCCACAAGCTCGCCCGCAAGATCGTGCGGGAGGAGCATTGGCTGCGCTACGGCGTGACCGCGCGGCGCAAGCGCAACGTGCGGCGGCTGGAGAATTTGCACACGCTGCGCGCCAAGCACCGCGAGCGTGTCGGCGCGCAGGGGCGCGTGACGATGGCGGCGTCAGAGGCCGCCGGGTCGGGCAACCTCGTCGTCGCGGCGGATGCGATTTCCAAATCCTATGGCGAGCGCACCATCGTGCGCGAGGTGACGACGCGCATCATGCGCGGCGATCGCGTCGGCATCGTCGGCCCGAATGGCGCCGGCAAGACCACGCTGCTGAACATGCTGATCGGCGTGCTGGCGCCCGACAGCGGCGAAGTGAAACTCGGCACGGCGATCGAGATGGTCGGCCTCGACCAGAAGCGCGCCAGCCTCGATCCGTCGATCACCCTGTCGGCCGCGCTGACCGAAGGCCGCGGCGACCAGGTGCATGTCAACGGCCAGCCGCGCCATGTGATCGGCTACATGAAGGATTTCCTGTTCACGCCGGAACAGGCGCGCACGCCGCTCTCGGCGCTGTCGGGCGGCGAGCGCGGGCGGCTGATGCTGGCCCGCGCCTTCGCCAAGCCGTCCAACCTGCTGGTGCTGGACGAGCCGACCAACGACCTCGATCTCGAGACGCTGGACCTGTTGCAGGAACTGGTGGCCGAATATGCCGGCACTGTCATCCTGGTCAGCCATGACCGCGACTTCCTCGACCGCACGGTGACCAGCGTGATCGCCTGGGAAGGCGATGGGCGCTGGCAGGAATATGCCGGTGGCTATTCCGACATGGTGGCGCAGCGTGGCCATGGCGTGCGGGCGCGCTCGGGCGAGCCGGCGCGGGCCGAAGCGAAGGCAGCGGCCAGGGCCGCGCCGGCGCCGCGCGATGCCGCGCCCGCCCGCAGCCGCGTGCGGATGAATGCCAAGGAACAGCACGAGCTGAAGACACTGCCGCGCGAGATGGAGAAGCTGTCGGCGGAGATGGCGAAGCTCAGCGCGCTGGTGGCCGATACGGGCTTCTACACGCGCGACCCGGTCGGCTTCCGCAAGGCGACGGAAGCGCTGGGCAAGGCGCAGGCCGCGCTGGCGGCGGCCGAGGAACGCTGGCTGGAATTGGAGATGCTGCGCGAGGAGGCGGGCTGAACCGCCCGCGCCGCGGAAGTGGATGAAGGCCGATGGCCGATGAACCGATCCCGGCGCTGCTGCCGCGCGGCGCCGGCCATCACTTCCTGATCTACGGCGATTCCTGTTCTGGCGTGCCCGGCGCCCAGCATGAGCAGACCTTTGCCGCGGTGAATGCCGTCGTGCGGCGCCTGTCGCCGCAACCCGACTTCATCCTGTTCCCGGGCGACGAGGTCATCGGCCTCACGCCCGACCCGGCCGCGCTGCGCGGCCAGTGGCGCCACTGGCTGGATGTCGAGATGGGCTGGCTCGACCGCCAACGCACGCCGATCTGGCACACCACGGGCAACCACACCGCCTATGACGCGATGAGCGAGGCGGTGTTTCGCGACGTGCTGGCGCTGCCGCCGAACGGGCCGCCAGGACAGGAGGGCCTGTCCTACTGGGTGCGTCGCGGCAACCTCCTGCTGGTCTTCGTGCACACGCTCTGGACCGGGCTGGGTGGGGAGGGGCATGTCGAAACCGACTGGCTGCGGGCGACGCTGAACGCCCATGCCGATGCGCGGTATAAGATCGTGCTCGGCCACCATCCGGTCTTTCCGATCAATGGCTTCGAAGGGAACTGCCAGCGCGAGATCGCCCATGAGGACAGGGCGCGCTTCTGGGGCATCCTCGTCGATGCCGGCGTGCTCGCCTATGTCTGCAGCCATATCCTCGCCTTCGACGTGCAGGTCCATCGCGGCGTGCTGCAGCTCTGCACCGCCGGTGCCGGGACCGCGCATCGGATGCCCGAGGGCGTCGAGTATCTGCATTGCGTGCAGGCGGCGCTCGATGCGGAGGGGTTGCGGTATCAGGTGTTGGATACGGACGGCGTCGTGCGGGAGGCGCTGGCATGGCCGCCGCGGCTGACCGATGGGTTGCCCTGGGTCGCTATTGGTCCGGGTGAGCGGGAGGCCGGTTTCTCCGGCCAGGTCGCCGGATTCGTGGAACTTCGCTGCGCGGGACGAACGGCGTCCAGGCCCTGGGCGCCGGCGCAGACCTTCTTTTCGGCCTTCGAGGATGGTGCGCTGGCGCCGCTATGGGTGGGGCTACGCGGGGCGCGGCAGACGCTGACTGTGATCGTCGGCCGCCGGCCGGGCCGTAGTCCGCTTTATTGGCTGGGGCCGGACCTGGCGCCCGGCCAGGACTTCGACCTGCATATCGGCTTCCACCCGGCGATGGGCCCGGGCGGCATCCTGGTTCGGGATCATGACGAGCCGCGCTGGACCTCGTGCACCGGCGCATCGGCGACCGGCATCGAGCAATTGGCTTGGCCCGGCCGCTGGAGCATCGGCCAGGGCCAGACGGGCCCATCCGACCGGCCCTTCGCCGGCACGGCCCTGACCGTCGCCATCCACGCGCCCTGAAATCACGGCGGGGTCCGGGGTAGCACGGTTACCCCGGCGGGGGGTGGGGGCGGCGGCCCCACTGCTTATTGCGCCTCGGCCAACAGCGCGTTCAGGTCCAGCCGCTTCGTCACCATCGCCAGCCTGCCATCTGGCTGGCGCGGCCAATCGGCTTCGTCCCGGTCGCGATACAGCTCGACACCATTGCCGTCCGGGTCGCGCAGATATAGCGCCTCGGAGACCCCGTGGTCGGACGCGCCCTCCAGCGGCCAGCCGGCATCCAGCAGCCGCAGCAGCGCCTGCGCCAGCGCCCGGCGGTCAGGGTACAGCAGGGCGACGTGGAACAGCCCGGTGGTGCCCGGCGGTGGCCAGGCGCCGTCCTTGCTCTCCCAGGTGTTGAGCGCGATGTGATGGTGATAGCCGCCGGCCGAGAGGAACACCGCCTGGTCGCCATAGCGCTGCTGCTCCTCCAGCCCGATCACGTCGCGCCAGAAGCCGAGGGCGCGTTCAAGATTCGCGACCTTCAGATGGACATGGCCGATGCGCGTCGCCGGATGGATGGCGGGGCGGGCGGTAGTGGGCTGGGGCAGGGTGTCGGGCATGGCGAGCGCTCCTCTTCTGCCCCTTCAGATGCGCCTTTGCGCGGGCTCGTGCCAATGGGATTGCGGGATCATGGCCATCGCCCTGGCCTATGACGCTCCACCCCCTTGCCGTACCGGCGGCGCGGAGGGATGAGAGGCCGATGCGGACATATCAAACGGACGTGCTGGTGCTGGGCTCGGGCTCGGCGGGGTTGGTGGCGGCGCTAACGGCGGCCGCGCAGGGGCTGCGCGTCACGGTGCTGGAGAAGACCGACCGGCTCGGCGGCACCACCGCCATGTCGGGCGCCGGCACCTGGGTGCCGGCCAACCACCACGCCGCCGAGGCCGGCATCGAGGACAGCATCGAGGAGGCGCTGACCTATATCCGCGCCGCCGCCCCCGAAGGTTGGGCCGAGACCGAGGCGCCTCTGTGGGAAGCCTTCGTGCGCGCCGCGCCGGAGATGCTGAAATTCGTCGAGGCGAAGACGCCGCTGCGTTTCGCCCTGACCCCGGAACCTGACCCGCTGCGGACCCTGCCGGGGGCGAAGATGCGGGGGCGGATGATGTCGCCCCGGGCACTCAGCCGGTGGCGGGCGGGGCGCTTCGCCTTCCGCATCCGGCGGTCCACCATCCCGGAGATCTTCACCTATCACGAGGCGGTGACCACCGACATCTACCATAAGCCGTACCGCACGGCGCTGTCGCTGGCGCCGCGTCTGGCATGGCGCTGGCTGGTCAATGCGCGCGGCAAGGGGACGGCGCTGGTCACCGGGCTGTTGCGTGGCTGCCTCGATGCCGGGGTGCAATTCGAACTGTCCGCCCGCGCCGTGGAACTGACCCAGGACAGGACGGGCGCGGTGACCGGCGCGGTGGTCGAACGTGGCGGCGGGCGCGAGAGCTGGTCCGCCAGCACCGGGGTGGTGATCGCGACCGGCGGTTTCGAATGGGATGCCGAGTTGCTTGCCCGGCATTTCCCAGGCCCCGTCGACTACCGCGGCAGCCCGACCGCGCATGAGGGCGATGGCCAGCGCATGGCCGCCGCCGCCGGCGCCGAACTGGCACGGATGGACCAGGCGACCATCGCGCCCTCGATTCCCGTGCGCTACCAGGGGCGCCTGCTGGCCCAGCCGGTGCCCTTCCATACCGAAACCAACGCCATGCTGGTCAACCGGCATGGCGAGCGCTTCATGAACGAGCTGACCTTCAACATCGGCGAGGCGCTCGACCGCCGCGACCCGGCGACTGGCCAGCCGATCCATCTGCCGGCCTGGGTGATCACCGATGCGCGCATGCTCGACCAAGTGCCCCCCGTGCGCTGGGCGGCGAAGGCCGATCCGGGCTGGATGCGCCAGGCGCCCGATATCGCCACCCTGGCCGGGCTGATCGGCGTGCCGCCGGGGGCGCTGGAGGCGAGCGTCGCCCGCTACAACGCCTTCGCCACCGAGGGACACGACGAGGATTTCGGCCGTCCGGCCCGGCCCGACCCGGCGGCGGCCGGCGACAAGCGGCGCCGGGCGGGGATGGACCCGATCACCCGGGCGCCCTTCCTGGCGATGCCACTCAGCCGGTCGATCCTCGGCACCAAGGGTGGCGCGCGGACCAACGAACATGCCGAGGTGCTGCGGCCGGACGGCAGCGTCATCCCCGGGCTGTTCGCGGCGGGCATCGCCATGGCGAACCCGATCGGGTCACGCAATGTCGGTACCGGGACGACGATCGGACCGAACATGGCCTGGGGGTACATCGTCGGGAAGCGGCTGGCGCAGCGCAACGCCGGGGCGCGGTAGGGCCCCGGAGGTCGCGGTGTCCTCCCCGGAACCCGGATCGCGGCCCAGCCGCGATCCGCGAGCGCACGGCGCGAAGGCAAGGCCGGCGCATGCTGGCCGTCCGCCGTCTGAGGGTCATGAAAAGTGGAGGGCGCTGGAAGCGCTCTTTATCAATGCGACATCAGCACCGGCACCGTCATCTGCCGCAGGATCGACCGCGTCACCCCGCCCAGCATGAATTCGCGCAGGCGCGAATGCCCATAGGCGCCGATGACGATCAGGTCGGCCGCCATGTCTGACGCCTGGTTCAGCAGCAGGTCCGCATCCGGCACGTCCGGGGCCAGGCGATGTTCGACCGTCACCGTCGCGCCGTGGCGCGCGAGGTGGACAGCGATATCCGCCCCCGGCTCCTCGCCATGCCCGTCGAGTCCTTGGCGCGGATTGGCGACAAGCACGCAGGCGGCATCCGCCTTGGCGATCAGCGGCAGCGCGTCATTGACGGCGCGGGCGGCTTCCCGGCTGGCATTCCAGCCTACCAGCACGCGCCGGCCGGTGGTGGTGAAGCTGCCGGCATAGGGGATCACCAGCACCGGTCGCCCCGAGCCGAACAGGATGTCACCCGGCAGGCCGACCGAATTGGTGGAAGGGCCGTCCGGGTCGTCCTGTCCGACGATCACCAGGTCGGCATAGCGGACATGCTGGGTGACGAGTTCGCCGACCATGCCTTCGGCCTGACGCCATTCGCCCTGCATCGACTCGCGGCGCATGCGCTCGCGGAAATCGGCCTCGATGCGCGCGGCCTCGGCGAGGCCGGTGTCGCGCAGCTGGTCCAACAGGGCCGCCATGCCCGCACCGCCGCCACCATCGGCCATGCCGATCAGCGGCATGCCGATATCGATGACGTGAAGGGCGGTCAGATGCGCATCGTGCCGGCGGGCGAGGTCGATGGCGAGGTCAAGCCGCCCAGCCGATTGGGGCGAGGTATCGAGGTGAACGAGAATATCTTTCAGCGGCATCGCAAATTCTCCCCTGCTGGTTGGCGCGTCTGGCGTTGGACCCGCCCTGCCATCGAAGGAAGCCCCCCCGGCGCGTGCGGTACCTGTTCCTGGACGCCACAGTGGGCCTGTTCGGGCCTGTGGAAAAGTCCTGCCTTGCCAAAGGGATCGTGGCGCGGAATCATGAACGAAATGGGAACATGTTTCTGGCTGTGACAAAGCGGGGACTCTTGGCAAGTCCCATGTTGGCCACCCGATGTGGTGGTCATGTGACTGTGGCAAGACTACATCTTGTGTCAGACGGCCCCTCGACGGCAGAATGCATGCCCAGGGGATGTGTTGGTTGGGGGGTACTACGGTGTTCGACGCAGTTCAGCTTGAGGGCCATGGCCAGGTCCGTACCGATCCGTCGCGCGACGCGCTGCTGACGGATTTCGGCAAGGCCACGCTCGACGACCGCTACCTGCTGCCGGGGGAGACCTATCAGGACCTCTTCGCGCGCGTGGCCTCGGCCTATGGCGATGACGCGGCGCATGCGCAGCGCATCTATGACTATATCAGCAAGCTATGGTTCATGCCGGCCACGCCGGTACTGTCCAATGGCGGCACGACGCGCGGACTGCCGATCTCCTGCTTCCTGAACGAAGCCTCCGACAGCCTCGATGGCATCGTCGGGCTGTGGAACGAGAATGTCTGGCTGGCCGCCAAGGGCGGCGGCATCGGCTCCTACTGGGGCAATCTGCGCGGCATCGGCGAGAAGGTCGGGCGCAACGGCAAGACCTCGGGCGTCATCCCCTTCATCCGGGTAATGGACAGCCTGACGCTGGCGATCTCCCAGGGTTCGCTGCGCCGCGGCTCGGCCGCCTGCTACCTGCCGGTGAACCACCCCGAGATCGAGGAATTCCTCGAAATGCGCCGCCCGACCGGCGGCGACCCGAACCGCAAGGCGCTGAACCTGCACCACGGCATCCTGATCCCGGATGCCTTCATGCGCGCGGTCGAGAATGACGAGGAATGGGCGCTGCTCTCGCCCAAGGACCAAGCCGTGATGCGCAAGGTCTCGGCGCGCGCGCTGTGGATCCGCATCCTGACGGCGCGCATCGAGACGGGCGAGCCGTACCTGATCTATTCCGACCACGTGCATCGCGCGCAGCCGGAGCATCACAAGCTGGCGGGGCTTGAGGTGAAGACCTCGAACCTGTGCTCCGAGATCACCCTGCCGACCGGGCTCGACCAGCATGGCGAACAGCGCACCGCGGTGTGCTGCCTGTCCTCGCTGAACTGCGAGACCTGGTTCGAGTGGAAGGACGATCCGCTGTTCATCACGGATGTGATGCGCTTCCTCGACAACGTGCTGCAGTCCTTCATCGACACCGCGCCGGATTCGATGGCGCGGGCTAAGTACAGCGCTATGCGCGAGCGGTCCGTCGGCCTCGGCGTGATGGGCTTCCATTCCTTCCTGCAGATGATGAACGTGCCCTTCGAGTCCGTCGTCGCGAAGGTGTGGAACAAGAGGATGTTCAAGCATGTGCGCGAGCAGGCGGATGCCGCCTCGCGCCTGCTGGCCGAGGAGCGCGGCCCATGCCCCGACGCCGCCGAATACGGCATCATGGAGCGCTTCTCCCACAAGATGGCGATCGCGCCGACGGCGAGCATTTCCATCATCTGCGGCGGCGCCTCCCCGGGCATCGAGCCGATCGCGGCGAACGTCTACAACCACAAGACGCTCTCCGGCTCCTTCATCGTGCGCAACCCGTATCTGCAGAAGCTGCTCGCCAAGCATGGCCGCGACGATGACGAGACCTGGACCTCGGTGACCGTCACCAAGGGCTCGGTGCAGCATCTCGATTTCCTCTCCGAGCAGGAGAAGGCGATCTTCAAGACCGCCTTCGAACTGGACCAGCGCTGGGTCATCGAGCACGCCGCCGACCGCACGCCGTTCATCTGCCAGTCGCAGTCGGTGAACCTGTTCCTGCCGGCGAATGTGCATAAGCGCGACCTGCACCAGATCCACATGACGGCGTGGAAGAAGGGCGTGAAGTCGCTGTACTACTGCCGCTCGCTGTCGATCCAACGCGCGGACACGATCAGCGAGAAGGTGGTCGGGCAGGGGGACATCATGGCGGCGCATGTGCCGACGGAACGCGAAGTGCGGTTGCCGATGGCGGCGGCGGCGCCGGTGGGCAGCCCGAACAATTATGAGGAATGCCTGGCCTGCCAGTGAAAAGGTTGGAGGGGCTCTGCCCCTCCAAGCCACCCCGCCAAAGGCCTAAGGGCCCTTGGAACCCTTGTTTTTGGTTTGGGGGAGATGCGTCGCCCGTCGCTACCAATGGCGGCGCGGGCGCGGCGGCGGCTCGCATGAAATGCCGTCGCCATCGGCGTCGAGATGACGGAAGTAGCCCGGCGTGCCGATCCGGGCCGAGGCGTAGCCCATGGCGCGCGCCTGAGCGCAATTCCTTGGTACGCCATAGGCGCGCGTCAGGCTTGCAGGGACGTAGGGCGCGACCAGGCGCAATGCACCCGTGAAGGCGAGGGCGCCCAGCACGGCCAGGAATGGCAGCGCGATCCCCCATCGCGATCGCCACGGACGGCGCAGCAGTGCCGGTCGCGCCACCATCAGCGCGGCGAGACCGGCCGCCACCCCGCCGCCCAGAAAATATGCCGCAGGCGCCTGCGCCATCATGTCCAGCATCGGATCCGCATTCCGCCACCGGCGCCAAATCGAGGTGTCCAGAGGCCTTTGGTGGGTGGGGTTCGGGGAGGGCAAAGCCCTCCCTGATCGCCCCCCATCGACGTCCGCGCCCAACTCCCGCTAGCCTGCCTCCCAACGACCAAGGGAGGAACAACGATGATCACCCGCCGCAGCCTCGCGCTTGCGACAGCGGGCGTCGCGATCGCCAGCACCGCGCGCGCCCAGGGCACCTGGCCCGAAAAGCCTATCCGCCTCATCGTCGGCTACCCCGCCGGCGGCCCGACCGATTTCGGCGGCCGGCTGTTGCAGGACCCGCTCGGCCGCGCCTGGGGTCAGCCCATTGTCATCGAGAATCGCCCTGGCGCGAGCCAAGTGATCGCCAGCGAGGCGGTCGCCCGCTCCCCGGCCGATGGCTACACGATCTTTCTCGCGGCCAGCACGCATGCCTCGAACGCGGCGGTCTATGCGCGGCTGCCATACGACACGCTCGCCGACTTCACGCCGATCGTGAACATATACGCCTCGCCAACGGTGCTGTTCGTCGGCAAGGACTCGCCTTATCAGACGGTGGCCCAGCTGGTGGAAGCGGCCAAGCGCGACCCGGGCATGGCCTTCGCGTCTTCGGGCAATGGCTCCTCGGGGCATTTCGCGCTGGAGATCTTCCGCCGCAAGGCCGGGATCGAGGTAACGCATGTGGCGTTCCGCGGCGGCGCGCCGGCCTTGCAGGAAGTGGTGGCTGGTCGCGTGCCGGCGACCTTCAGCACGCTGTCGGGCGCGATCGGCCTGGCGCGGGATGGCAGCTTGCGGGCGCTGGCGATCGGCGGACCGAACCGCGTCGAAGTGCTGCCCGCCATCCCGACCATGGCGGAGGCGGGGTTCGAGATTCCCGACACCAGCCCATGGTACGGCTTCATCGGCCCGAAGGGGCTGCCGCGAACGATCGTGGAGCGGATCTCCCGCGATGTGATCGCGCAGCTGCGTGACACGACCATTGCGCGGCGAATCCTCGATACCGGTGGTGTCATCATCGCCGAGGGACCTGACGCCTTCGATGCGCGCATTCGCCGCGAACTGGCGGAAAATGCGGTGGTGGCGCGCGAGGCCGGCATTCGCGTCGAGTAGCGTGATCCCGCGGGCAGCGTTGCCGGCTCAACGAGTCGGCCGCTGCACCGCGACGAAACCCCTGTGACACAACATCTTGCGGTCATCCATTGTCGCAAACACCATTTATGGTAGGTATTGGCGCATCGCATCGCTGCTGGGGGTGGCTCATGGCCGACGGAATCTCGAACGACGAACTTCCGGTGAAGTTCGACCTTCTCACCGCGAACCCGGTCTACAAGCCCTTCCGCTACCCCTGGGCCTATGATGCCTGGCTGACCCAGCAGCGCATCCATTGGCTGCCGGAAGAGGTGCCGCTCGCCGATGACGTGAAGGACTGGCAGAAGAACCTCACGGAGTCCGAGCGCAACCTGCTCACCCAGATCTTCCGCTTCTTCACCCAGGCGGATGTCGAGGTGAACAACTGCTACATGAAGCAGTACAGCCAGGTCTTCAAGCCGACCGAAGTGCTGATGATGATGTCGGCCTTCTCGAACACCGAGACGATCCACATCGCCGCCTACAGCCATCTCCTCGACACCATCGGTATGCCGGAAATCGAGTACACGGCGTTCCTGAAGTACAAGGAGATGAAGGACAAATACGACTACATGCAGACCTTCTCGGTCGAATCCAAGACCGAGATCGCCAAGACGCTCGCCGCATTCGGCGCCTTCACCGAAGGGCTGCAGCTGTTCGCTTCCTTCGCGATCCTGATGAACTTCCCGCGCTTCAACAAGATGAAGGGCATGGGGCAGATCGTCTCGTGGTCGGTGCGCGACGAGACGCTGCACTGCCTGTCGGTCATCCGCCTGTTCCGCACCTTCGTGCAGGAAAATCCCGAGATCTGGACAGCGGAGTTGAAGCGCGACCTGTACCGCATTTGCGGTACGATCGTGGAACATGAAGACGCGTTCATCGACCTCGCCTTCGAACTCGGCGGCGTGCAGGGCCTCGATGCGGCGCAGACCAAGACCTACATCCGCTTCATCGCCGATCGGCGGCTGCAGCAGCTCGGCCTCGAACCGCTCTACAATATCGAGAAGAACCCGCTGCCCTGGCTCGACGAGATGCTGAACGCCGTCGAGCACACCAACTTCTTCGAGAACCGTTCGACGGAGTATTCGAAGGCGAGCACCGGCGGCACCTGGGAAGAGGCCTTCGCCGATTCGGTCTTCTCGACCCCGCAACCAGAGGGTGAAATCGAGACGGTTCGCCATTGATACGGCGCGGCTGTTCACACGCCGAAATGCGGGGCGCTCTTGCGCGCCCCGTGCAGTGCGGACTAACTGCGCCGCATCATGCTCCGCGCCATCCGGTTTGCCTCCATCATTCTTGTCGTCCTGCTCGGCGGGGTCTGGGCCACGGCCTGGTTCGCCCGAACGCCGGACGAATCCGTGGCCGACGCCTTCATGCGGCAGCTTGCGCGCCTGACCGGCGCCGAGATGCCCGCGGCCGGTGGCGTGCAGATCGCGCAGGGCGTGTCACTCGGCGGGCCGTTCACCCTGGTCGACCAGACCGGCAAGACGGTGACGGAACGCGACTTCGCCGGGCGCCCGCTGCTGATATACTTCGGCTTCACCTATTGCCCGGATGTCTGCCCGACCGAACTCGGCACCATCGCCGCGGCGCTCGACACAATGGGTCCGGCGGGCGAGCAGGTTACTCCGATCTTCATCACGATCGATCCGGAACGCGATACGCCCGAGGCGATGGCCGACTATGTCTCGCGCTTTCATTCGCGCCTGGTCGGGCTTACCGGGACGCCGGAACAAGTGGCGCAGGCGGCGCGCGCGTATCGCGTGTACTACGCGAAGGTGCAGCCGCGCGATTCAACAGCTTACCTGATGGATCATTCGTCATTCATCTATTTCGTTGGATCAGACGGTCGCGTTCGCAACCTGTTTCGCCCAGACACCACGCCGGAAGCGATTGCTGCCGCCGTCAGAGCACAGCTTCGCGCGCATTGATACACAGGCTTACTAAAGATCACTCAGGGGCCTATGTTACACAGAGCGCGTTCCGGTGTCGGTTTTGGTATCAGGCACAGGGATGGGCGGAGGGGCATCATGTCGGTTGACGATAACGATGGCGCCATGAGCGCCGAGGCTGGACGTGGCGGGCCAACGGCTCAACGCCATACCCGCCGGCTGTCCGACAAAATCCTGATCGCATTCCACCATGCCTGCGACCAGAGCGATTTCGAAGTCGCCGAGGAATTGTTGCGCATTCTCGAGATGATGCTGACGCGTCGTCCGACATCGCCGGATTCCAATCGACGCAAGAACCTGGAAAGCTTGGTGGCGGCGCATGAGCGGCTGTGGCTGCTGCGCCATCCGGAAGTCAGGGACCAGTAGGTCGGGCGATCCGCATCGGCGCGCGCACAGGCCCATGATCGGTGAGGGCCGCAGGCCAGCGCCACATGAAGGGCGCTTCCGTTCGCTTCGGCGCGCTGCGAGCACTCCAGCTCCTTGGTCTTGCACCCCGTGAGGTGACCCTGCCTGATCGGGATCCGTTTCAGGCCAGAGCATCGGCGCGGCGCAGCACATGCTCGGCGGCATCGGTGAAGGCGCCATCGGCCTCATGCAGCACGAAGGGCGGCAGCAGGCAGGCAGGCGCGCGCCCCCTCTTGCGTGCGCGGATCAGCACGCGCTTGGCCGGCTGCCCGGCGCGCGGTGCGACCGGCAGCAGCGTGACCGACCCACAACCCGCCTGCCGCAGCGCCGCAATGCCCACATCGAATCGCGCCGCCGGCAACACCAGGCTGATGGTGCCGCGATCACGCAAGGCCGCTGCTAGGAAGATCGCCCAGGCCTGCAGGCCCGCCCCCGATTCATGCGTTGCCGCGCGCCGTACCGCGCCGGGTGGCGGCGTGCCACCAGGCCAATAGGGCGGATTGGCGAAGACATGCTCGACAGGGCCAAGCTGATGCGCCAGGGCGAGGTCGCCGACATCACCTTCCGTCACGACCGCGTCGGCGCCATTGGCAGCGGCATTGTCGCGCGCCAGGGCGGCCATCGCCCTCTCGCGCTCCACCGCGACGATGCGCAACCCGGGCACCCGCGCGGCAAGGCAAAGGAAGGCCGCACCACTGCCGCAGCCGGCCTCCAGCACCCGTTCCCCGGCGCGCGCCGGTACAAAGGCGGCCAGCAGCACCGCGTCCAGCCCGGCGCGGAATCCCCGCAGCGGCTGGCGCAGCCGCACGCGGCCATCAAGCAGCGTATCCGCGGTCGTTTCGCTCACGCCCAGGCCTCGCCGGCCTCCCGCAGGACGGCGCGTGCACGCTGCTCATCCTCGGTCACTACGGCAAGGCGCCGCGGGAAGGCGCCGATGCCGCCCTCCATTGCGCTGATATGCGCGTCGAGCACGATGGTTTCTATGCCCGCGTCGCTGAGCAGCGCGCGCAGGAAGGACAGCCGGACCGGGTCCGTAGTGGTGGCGACGACGCGCATCGCAAGTGTATTTCCCTGGTTTTTCCGCTGCTTGCCGCCTGGGCGGGGCGTGACTATGGTGCGCGCCGCAGCAGGAGAAGAGCAAGGGTGAGCGCCACCGCCAAGCCGTTCGTCGCCGGCCAGGCGCGGGATAGTGTCGCCGGCCAGGCGCGGGAAAATGCCGCCGCGTCGCGCAAGGGCGTGGACGCGCTGAGCGCCCTGACCATGCTGGTGCGCGACGACCTCGAAGCCTGCAATCGCCTGATCGTCGAACGCATGCAGAGCGACGTCTCGCTGATCCCGCAACTCGCCGCCCATATCGTCGCCGCCGGCGGCAAACGGCTGCGCCCGCTGCTGACCCTCGCCGCGGCTCGGCTGTGCGGCTATCGCGGGCAGCGCCATGTCGGGCTCGCCGCCTGTGTCGAGTTCATCCACACTGCGACATTGCTGCATGACGACGTGGTCGATGAAAGCGCGCTGCGGCGCGGCCAGGCCTCGGCCAATGCGCTGTTCGGCAACAAGGCCTCGGTGCTGGTTGGCGACTTCCTGTTCTCCCGTGCCTTCGAGGTGATGGTCGAGGACGGCTCGCTCGAAGTGCTGCGCATCCTGTCTTCCGCCTCCTCGACCATCGCCGAGGGCGAGGTGCTGCAACTCATCACCCAGAACGACACCACGACGACCGAGGCGCAGTACCTCAAGGTCATCGAGGGCAAGACCGCCGCGCTCTTCGCCGCCGCGACCGAGGTCGGCGCCGTCGTCGCCGACCAGCCGCCGGCCGGCCAGGCGGCACTGCGCGACTTCGGCATGGCGCTCGGTGTCGCCTTCCAACTGGTGGATGACGCGCTCGACTACAGCGCTGACCAGCAGGCGCTGGGCAAGACCGTCGGTGACGACTTCCGCGAGGGCAAGATCACGCTGCCTGTGCTGCTCGCCTTCGCCCGCGGCAGCGACGAGGAACGCATCTTCTGGCGCCGCACCCTCGAGGAGCGCGAACAGGCCGACAGCGACCTCGGGCAGGCCCTGGCGCTGATGCGTCGGCACGGCGCGCTGGATGACACCATCGAACGCGCGCGTCTCTACGGCGACCATGCGATCGCGGCACTGGCCGGCTTCCCGGACGTGGCCGAGAAGAAGGCGCTGGCCGATGTCGTCGCCTTCTGCATCGAGCGGGCGCATTGAGCACCATCCGATCAGGTGCAACACCTGATCGGACCGCTTGCCACGACGGGCGCCTGTTGAGCCGGCCACGCCGAACCGAAGCCGCCCCGGGGAACAGCCAATGTGGGCCGAAGGACGTGGTCAGGCGAGAGGGCGAACCGACACCGTCGCCGCATCGCACAGCAGGGCCGCGCAGAATGCGTCAGCTTGGCGCGACTACGCATAATCCTGCCGCGCCGCCTGTCACGCCGTGAAGCAGGCCCACATGCAGCCGGGCGATGGCGGCCAAGCGCTGCCGGATGCCGCAGCCATCATCCGCGCCATCGAATTCGATCCTCCCGATGCCCGGGATGCGATGCTGCACCACCAGCAGGGCTCCATCGACCGGCTGGCCGCGCTGGTCGGCGAGGTCGCGTCGCTGCTGCGGCTGCCGCTATGGATGCTTGGCCCGTTGTCGTGTTCCTGCCTGGCGTTGTTGGGGTGGCTGTGCCAGCGGCGCGGCCTTTACCGCCGCAGGCGCCGCTTGCGGCGGCAGGTTCGGCGAATCAGCCGGACAGGCTTACCCGGGTCAGGCGTCTGCGCGGCGCGGCAGCCCCGCGCAGACCGCCGCCGCCAGCAGCATGGCCGCCACCCACCAGGCCTGCCACGCGCCGAAGGACAGCATCGCCGTCACCGCCGCCGAGGCCAGCGCCCCACTCGCCGCGGCGGGTGACGGCGCGCGCGCCGCCGCCACGCCCAGGAACCAGGCGAGCAGTGCTGCGATCGCCGCGCCAATGCCACCCAACTCCAGCCAAAGCTGCAGCGCCCCATTATGCGGATGCAGCGGCAGCACATGCACATGCGGTTCGGCGAACCACTGGCGCAGAGCCGGGTCGGTCACACGCATGCGGTCGAGCGCGGCGGCGGAAGGCTGCTCGTGTCCGCCCGGGATCTCGCGGCTGGCTTCCATGCCCCAGCCGACCAGCGGCCGTTCGGCGATGCGTGCCGCCGCGAAATCCCAGATCAGCATCCGATGCACCGCCGAACCCGGCAGGCGCTCCACCGGCAAGGCTGGGATGACGGCCACCAGCAGCGGCATCGCCAGAATCAACAGCGCGAGGCCCGCGCCGATCAGCCGCGGCACCGCGCGTGGCGCAACGGCTGCGGCCCCGGCCGCCAACAGCCCGAGCACGGCGGCGATCTTCGCCGTGTCGCCCGGCAGCACGGCCAGCATCACGACACCGCATACCAGGAAGGTGACACGCGACAGCATCGGCAGGGGGAGCGCCACCGCCAGCGGCAGCAGCAGCGCCATCACCGACCCGGCCGGCTTCAGCCCGAAGGCGAGCGTCGCCGGCACCTCGTGCAGGCCGCGCACGCCAGCGCGGATGGCGTTGCCGGTCATGGCGTCGACCCCGCCAGCCCCCAGCCCCACCACCAGCCCGAATGCCAGCAGCAGCACTATCCACCAGCGTGTGGAGGCATCGCTACCCTCCAGCGCCCGCGCGGCACCGCCCGCCAGCAACACCATGCCGACGAGGGACACGCCGGTGGTCAGCGCGCGTCCCGGTTCGATCGCCCAGGCCGCGCTGAACGCGCCCCACAGCCCGAGGGCGAGGCCCATCGCGACCGCCGCGCCGCTCGGCCAGGGCAGTGTTTGGTGCTGGCGCCAGAAGGCGATGACGGTGAGTGCCATCGTCACCAGCGCGATCGGCGCCATCGTCTTGGATTGCAGCACGACGGCCAGCGGCGCCAGCAACAGAGCGATAGCGACGGGGAGGGCAGGGGAGGTGATCTTCACGCGCGGGGGTCCGGGGTGGGCGTGCTGGGGAAGTGTCGCGGGCGGGCGTCGTCCGTGCGGGCGACGCGGAGAGGGCTTTGCCCCCCTCCGGACCACCCCCACCAAAGGCCAAAGGGCCTCTGGACACCTCGACTTGGCGTCCGGCGCGGCAGGTTGCCGCAACAAACGAACGTCTTGTCGGGCAAGGGAACGAGTCCTGGCACCGAGAACCCGCCCGCATGCCAAGCACCAAGTATCGGTTTCCAAAGGCCCTTAGGCCTTTGGTGGGGTGGCTTGGAGGGGCAAAGCCCCTCCAACCTTTTCTCAAACCGCCGCGATGCTCTCGCGCCGCAGGTCGACGGCCAGCGCGTCCAGCGCCTTGCCGACGCGGTCCAGCATCTCGGTCACCTCATCCTTGGTGATCACCAGCGGCGGCGAGAAGCCCATGCTGTCGTTGATCATGGCGCGCAGGATCACGCCATGTTCCTCGCCCAGCTTGCACAGCCGCGCGCCGGCCTTCTTCGCCGGGTCGATCGGCTTGCGCGCCGCCTTGTCGGAGGTGAGTTCGATCGCGCCGATCAGGCCGACGCCGCGCACTTCGCCCACCAGCGGATGGTCGGTGAAGCGACGGCGCAGTTCCGCCTGCATATGCGCGCCGACCTCGGCGACATGCGCGACGATGCTGGTCTCGTCGTAGATCTTCAGCGTCTCGATCGCGACGGCCGCGGCGACCGGATGGCCCGAATAGGTGAAGCCATGGCCCCAGGTGCCGACCGCGGACGAGCCCTCGGCGATGCCTTGGAACACGGTCTCGTTCACCATCACCGCCGAGATCGGCAGGTAGGAGGACGACAGCGCCTTCGCGCAGACCAGGATGTCCGGCTGGATGTTGAAGGTCTGGCAGCCCCAGTAGCTGCCGGTGCGCCCGAAGCCGCAGATCACCTCATCGGCGACGAAGAGCATGTCGTACTTCTTCAGCACGGCCTGGATCTTCTCGAAATACGTCGCCGGCGGCACGATCACGCCACCCGCGCCCATCACCGGCTCGGCCCAGAACGCCGCGCATTCCTCGGCGCCGCCTTCCTCGATGATCCTGGCTTCCAGCTCATCGGCGAGGCGCGTCGCGAAGGCTTCCTCGCTCTCACCCGGCTTCGCCTCATGGTAATGATGCGGCGTACCGACATGGATGAAGCGACCACCGGCGATCGGCGCGTCGAACAGCTTGTGGTTGGCCGGCAGGCCGGTCAGGGACGCGGCGGCCAGCGTGATGCCATGATACGCCTTCAGCCGCGCGAAGACCTTCTTCTTCTTCGGGCGGCCCAGCGCGTTGTTCATGTACCAGATCATCTTCAGCGCCGAGTCATTCGCCTCGGAGCCGGAATTGCCGAAGAACACCTTGCTCATCGGCGACGGCGCGCGCTCGATCAGCATCTCCGCCAGGTCGATCATCGGCTCATGCGACTTGGCCGTGAACGAATGATAGAAGGGCAGCTTGCGCATCTGGTTGGTCGCGGCCTGCACCAGGCGCTCATTGTCGAAGCCGAGGCTGGCGCACCACAGCCCCGCCAACGCCTCGATGTATTCCTTGCCCTGCTCGTCGTAGATCTTCACGCCCTTGCCGCGCGTGATCACCAGCGGACCGGTCTGCTGGAACGCCTTGGCGTCGGTGTAGGGGTGCAGCACATTCGCGATGTCGCGAGCGGCGTTGGAATTGCGCGGCGGTGTCATGTCTGTCTGAGCCTTCCTCGGCGAACGAGGCGCGCACCTTAGGCCTGTCCGCCGCGCCACCCAAGGGGCCGGTGTTGCCGCGCGGCCATGCCCGCGCCACCTTTTGGCGCGAAGGAGCCTCCCATGACCGAACTGAAGCCGCATGCCGCCCATTGGGGCACCTATGACGCCGTGGTGCGGGACGGCCGCGTCGTCGGCGTGCGGCCCTTCGAACGCGACCCCTTCCCCGGCAGCCTGATCGAGAGCGTGCCGGATATCGTCCACGCCGCCTGCCGCGTGGATCGCCCCTATATCCGCAAGGGTTGGCTGGAAGGCCGGCGAAAGGGCGCGTTGCGCGGCGGCGATCCCTTCATTCCCGTCTCCTGGGACCGCGCCGTGCGCCTGGTGGCGGAGGAAACCCGCCGCGTCCGCACCGAACATGGTCCGACCAGCATTTTCGGCGGCTCCTATGGCTGGTCCTCCGCCGGGCGCTTCCACCACGCGCGTTCGCAGCTGCAGCGATTCCTTGGCCTCGGCGGCGGCTATACCGGGCAGGTCAACGCCTATTCCTACGCCGCGGCGCAGGCGTTGCTGCCGCATATCCTCGGCACCAATGAAGTGCTGCTCGGCCGTACCACCGATTGGGCGGCGATCACCCGCCACGCGAAAGTGATGCTCTGCCTCGGCGGCCTGCCGCTGCGCAACGGCCTCGTCACCTCCGGCGCCGCCGGCCGGCATTCCAACGAGATCAACCTGCGCGAAGCCGCCGCGGCCGGGCTGCGCTTCATCCAGGTCTCGCCCAACCGCGCCGATGTGCCCGATTGGTGCAACGCCGAATGGATCCCGATCCGCCCGGGCACCGACACCGCGCTGCTGCTGGCGATGGCACACACCATCGTAACCGCCGGGCGCGAGGACCGCGACTACCTCGCCACTCGCTGCGTCGGCTGGGACCGGCTGCGCGCCTATGTCACTGGCGAAGCGGACGGCATCGCGAAGACGCCGGAATGGGCCGAACCGATCACCACCGTCCCCGCCGCGACGACCCACCGCATCGCGATGGAACTCGCCGACCTGCCAGCGATGCTGACCGCCACCTGGTCCCTGCAACGTGCCGACTACGGTGAACAGCCCTATTGGATGCTGGCTGCCCTGGCTGCCATGCTCGGCAAGATCGGCAAGCCGGGCGAGGGCGTCGCCTATGGCTATGGCAGCGTCAACGGCATGGGCGAGCCGCGCCAGGAAGTGCCCTCCTTCTCCATGCCCGCGACGCGCAACCCGACTGGCGCCTTCATCCCGGTCGCGCGCATCACCGACATGCTGGAGAATCCCGGTGGGACCTACGACTTCAACGGCCGCGCGCAGACCTACCCCGACACGCGCATCATCTGGTGGGCCGGTGGCAATCCGTTCCATCACCACCAGGACCTCAACCGCATGCTGCGCGGCTGGGCGCAGGCCGAGACGATCATCGTCCAGGAACAACATTGGACCGCGGCGGCACGCCACGCCGACATCATCCTGCCGGCGACCACCACATTGGAACGCAACGACATCGCGAGCAGCGGCCGCGACCGCTTCGTGCGCGCCATGCACCAGGCCATCGCACCGGTCGGCCAGGCCCGCAACGACCACGACATCCTCGCCGACATTGCCGAGGAACTTGGCTTTCGCGACCGCTTCACCGAACAGCGCAACGAGGATGCCTGGCTGCGCCACCTCTTCGAACAATGGCGCCAGAACTGTGCCCGCCTCGGCTTTGACACGCCCGATTTCGACGCCTTCTGGGCCAAGGGCTGGTGGGAAGCGGAACCGCCGAAGCGCGGCGAGGAATACACGCAATTCGCCGAGTTCCGCACCGACCCCGAGGAACACCCGCTCGACACCGCGACCGGCAAGATCGAGCTGTTCAGCGAGACCATCGCCTCCTTCGACTACGACGACGCACCCGGCCATCCGGTGTGGATCGCGCCGCGCGAATGGCTCGGCGCCGAACAGGCGAAGCGCTTCCCGCTGCACCTGCTCTCCTTCCAGCCGGCGACGCGCCTGCACGGCCAGCTCGACCCCGGCCGCGTCGCCGCCGCCGACAAGATCCAGGGCCGCGAACCCATCACGCTGAACCCCGAGGACGCCGCCGAACGGAGCCTCGCCCCCGGCGACATCGTGCGCGTCTTCAACGACCGCGGCGCCTGCCTCGGCGGCCTGCGCACCGACCCCGGCCTGATGCGCGGCGTGGCGATGATGGCCACCGGCGCCTGGTTCGACCCGCTGGAACCCGGCGTCCCCGGCAGCCTCTGCGTCCACGGCAACCCGAACGTCCTGACGCCCGATATCGGCACCTCGCGCCTGGGGCAGGGGCCCTCCGCGCAATCCTGCCTGGTACAGGTCGAGCCATGGACCGAGGACCTGCCGCCGGTGCGCGCCCACATCCCTCCGCTCATCGAGGAGCCCGCCGCATGATCCGCCGTCGCGCCTTGTTCGCCGCGCCGCTGCTGCTGGCCACCCCTGCCTTGCGCGCGCAGTCGCTGATCATGCGCCAGGACGACTTCCTCGCCCCGGGCATCCGGCGCGGTGCGCTGATCCGCTGGGGCGATCGCGTGGCCTTCGACGCACCCGCCTGGACCCCGGCGCAGCCCACCGTCGAGGCCGCCGCGGCCCAGTTCGGCTGGGACGCCCGCATCATCGCCCTGCTGCCGGCCGTCACCGCCGAGGATCGCGTCCCGCGTGCCGTGCTGGCGGTCGCGCACCCCGGCGTCGATGCCGCCATGGCCTTCCCCGATGGCCGCGACCGGCCTGACGTCGCCGGGGAGATGCAGGGCGTCAGCCTGCTCAACCTCGCCCGTCGTGGCGCCGAGTGGATCGTCGTCGATGGCGGCTTCCAGAACCGCCGGCTGACCGCTCGGACCTTGTGCCGGCTCGGCGCCGAGGGCGGCCCGGCCGTCGGCATCATCGGTGTCACCGGCGGCTGCGCGACGCCCTGGGGCAGCGTGCTGCTCGCCGAGGGCGGGGCTGCCGCCTGGGCCGGCCGGCTGCCCGGCATCAATCCCCGCGCCATGGGCATGCTGACGGAACTCGACCCGGCCGACCCGGCCTCGGTGCCGGTGAAGCATGCCGCGCCGGGCCGCTTCGGCGCGGTGGATGCCGCTGCCGGCCTCGCTGCCGATGGCCGCGCCGTGGTCTGGATGGTCGATGGCCGGCCCGGCGGCTTCCTCTATCGCTTCGTGTCGGATGAGACGGCCGGGCCGCGCGCCCTCGATGCCGGCCGCTTGGCCGCGGCGCGATTCGAGGGGGGGTCGCTGCGCTGGCTGCCGCTGCAGGAAGGCGACCCGTTCGCCGCCGCCCGCAACGCCGGCGCCACCCCGCTCGACCAGGCCCGCGCCGTCGCCTTCGACGCGCAGCAGAAGCGGCTTTGCCTCGCCACGCGCGGCGGGCCGGGGCAGGTGCTCGACATTCGCGCCGCCGCTGGTGACCTAGCCGCCGAGACCGGCATCGCCGAGGTCATCCTCAATGGCCGCGAGGCCCCGCTCCAGCCCACCCGTCGTGGCGAGGCCGTCGCCGCCGTGCCGGCTTGGCCCTGGGCACCGGCCTCGCTGGGCTTCGACGGCGACGGCGCCGTGCTGCTCGGCACCGATCGCGGCGACCGGCCCGGCGCCCTGCCCGAAGCCTTCTACCGTGTGCCGGTCGTCGGCGCCGATCGCGGCCAACCAAGCCTGCTGCTGGCGACGCCGGTCGGCGCGGCGGCGTCCGGCGTGGCGGTAGCGGCGGATGGCACGATCATCGCGGCGGTTGCGCATCCCGGTGCGGCGCCGGGCGCGACCTGGGCGACACCGGCGACGCGCTGGCCCGGCCTGCGGGCCGACGAGCCACCGCGCAGTACGGTGGTGACGCTGGCGCGATAGGGCGTGACCGGAGGGGCGCCGCCCCTTCGAACTGCCCCGCCAAAGGCCCGGAGCAGATCGCACATGAGCAGCTTCACGCGCGCTTGAAGCTGCTCGATCAAGCCGAAAGATGCAGCGATTGGCTTGAGAGCAGCCGAACGCACACCGCTCCAACGGCCCCTGAACACCTCGATCTGGCGCCGGGCCGCATCGCGTGCATTGGGCGGGGCGGCAGCGACGGCGTCAGGCCTGCCCGCGGCCAGCGGATCGCGTGATAGAGGGCCTTGCCACACGCAGGGCCGGAAAAAGCCCCGGCTGCACATGGCCGCATCGAGATCGTGCCGACGCGCCCGATGTGTGGAGTGCGGACGCACGCCATGACCAGGCGCCCGCCGGGGCTTGGCCTCGACCCGTGCGACCTGCATCACCGTCAGCCGGCGGAACCGAGAGCCGGAACGACAAAAGGGGGCCACGCGGCCCCCTTCGTCAACGCGAACTGGTCGCGCCGGTCAGTCGGTAACGCTCGCCGGCGCGGCGGCCGGGGTGCGTGCGCGACGGCGCGAACTGGTGGACGCCGAGGCGTGCTGCGTGCCGCGATTGCGCCGCGACGCGGTGGCCGAACCGCGACTGCGGCGCTGGCTGCTCGCGCTGTTGCGGCGCGAATGGCGCGTGGAGGAAGCACGCGGCGCCTCGCTGGCGGCGGCCGCCTCGGTGCCGGTCGTGCGCGGGCGGCTGCGCGCCGCGTCCGCGGTGCTGAGCGTGCCAAGGGCAAGAACCAACCCGGCGGCAAGGAGGAAGGCGCGGAACATGACGGTGGATCCTTTTCGGCCGATGAGACCTGACAAGACAGTCGGTACGGTCGGGGGGGATCCGTCACCTCGTGCGACGATCCTACGCCTGCTCTCCTTTCGTAAGTATATCTTCTAAATGACTGATCTGACACCTTTCGGGCAGGCACGGCGGGTGGTGCCGTCGGGCACCACCCGCTTGCCCGGCAGGGCGCATCGCGCGGCCGGTCAGGACCGCAGGGCGATGCGCGCCATCCGCGCCGCCTGCAACGCCTTGCCGGCTTGGCCCGCCGCCAGTTCGCTCGCCGCGGTGCGCAGATGGGCGGCGAGCCATTCGACATGGTTGGGCGGCTTGCTGCCGCGCATGCCATCGAGCGCCAGTCGCGTACCGACGATGCCAAGCGCCGTGCCGGCGGCCTGGCTGCGGCCTTCGCGCAGGTCTTCCTCGACCTCGGCGAGCAGGTGGTCGAGCACAGCGAGCGTGCCGGTCAGCGTCTCGGGAAGCGCGTTGTCGGGGTCGGTCAACGCGCTGTCGCTGGCCGGGATGCGCCGCTCGGCGGCGGGCAGGCTGATATGCGAGAGCAGATCCAGCATCGATTTCGCAAGAGGGGTGTTCGGCATAGTCCTGCTCTCCCTGGCAGAAGCGGTTTCGGCGGTTCGTACCGGCCATGTCGGGCAGCGTGCCGGGGCTGGCAAGATGGTGCCTTGATCCGGAGCAACCCGAGCTGGCCAAGCGCAAGCCCGGCCTCGGTATTATCGCCTGCGAAGCCCGTCGGCGACCAGTGTGCAGCCGGCGACCGTCGCCATGATGGCCAGCCCGGGCCAGACCGCCGCCCAAGGCGCGCTGAACACCAGCTCCTGCGCATTCGCGAGCATGTTCCCCCAGGACGGCGCCGGCGGGCTGATGCCGAGCCCCAGGAAGGACAGCGTCGATTCGGCAAGGATCGCCCCGCCCACCGCCAGCGCGGTGGCGACCGCGACCGGCGAGAGCAGCGCCGGCAGGACATGGCGGCGCAGGATGCGCGCTTCGCTGGCCCCGAGCGCGCGGGCGGCGCGGATATGGTCGCGCGACAGGGTCGCCAGCGTCGCCGCGCGCGCCAGCCGCGCCACCCCCACCCAGCCGAAGATGGCCAGGATGACGACGATGCGCAGCACATCCCCGGCCGCCTGGCCGCGCGCCGGCAGACCGATGCGCGACGGGTCGGCGGCGGCAAGCAGCACCAGCAGCGGCAGGGCGGGCAAGGCGAGCATGAAATCCGCCAGCCGCATGATCAGCGCATCGGCGACGCCACCCCGCCAGGCCGCGAACACGCCCGCTGCCGTGCCGATGACCGCCGCCGCCAGCGCCGCGGCCAGCCCCACCGCGAGCGACACCCGCGCGCCATAGAGCAACCGCAGCAGGATATCCCGCCCCAGGTCGTCGGTACCGAGCGGATGCGCCGCCGAGGCCGGTTCGAACCGCGCGAAGAGATCCGGCGCGAAGGGATCGAGCCCCAGCGCCTCGGCGACGAGCGGCGCGCCCAGCGCGGCGAGCGCCAGCGTACCCAGCAGCACGAGGCCGAGATGCAGCCGCGTCATCGCTCGCGCAGCCTCGGGTCAAGGGCGCGTTGCGCGAGGTCCGCCCCCAGCGTCGCGAGCATCGTCACCAGCGCCACCAGCAGCAGCGCAATCAGGGCGAGGTTGGTGTCGTTGCCCATCACCGCGTCGTACAGCAGCTTGCCCATGCCGGGGCGGGCGAAGACGGTCTCCGTCACCAACGCGCCGCCGGCCAGCGCGCCGGCATCGAGGGCGGCGATCTGCAGCACGGGCAGTGCGGCGTTGGGGAAGGCGTGGCGCAACAGCACACGGGATTCGGGCGCGCCGCGCGCCCGGGCGGTGCGAATCCAAGGTTCGGTCAGCGTCGCTTCGAGGCTCGCGGCCGAATGCCGGGCATAGGCCGCGAGGTGCGCCGCGGCGAGCGTGGCGACCGGCAGCACCAGGTAGGACAGGCCGAGCCCGTGATCCGCCGTCCCGCCCGCCGGCAGCCAGCCCAGCGTGACCGCGAAGGCGATGATCAGCAGGATGCCGAGCCAGAAGGTCGGCATGGCCTGCCCCATGACTGCGATGGCATCGACAAGCGGGGCGCTGCGCGGCCGCGACGCCGCGAGTGCGCCAAGACCGACGCCGGCGACCAGCGCGATGGCCAGCGCCGTGCC
The DNA here is from genome assembly GCF_014644535.1 of Neoroseomonas lacus. Taxonomy (GTDB): domain Bacteria; phylum Pseudomonadota; class Alphaproteobacteria; order Acetobacterales; family Acetobacteraceae; genus Neoroseomonas; species Neoroseomonas lacus. Next base: position 234,296 of record NZ_BMKW01000010.1, on the reverse strand, counting down.
GGCGAGGGCGAGAGTGGACAGCAGCGCGGGCAGCAGCAGGGCGGCGACCGGTTGGGCGAACAGCCGCGAATAGCCGAATCCGCCCTGCAACAGGCCGGACGCCCAGGCGAGGTAGCGCGTGGTGAAGGGCTGGTCGAGACCGTGCAGGGCGCGCAGGCGGGCGGCGTCGATGGCGGTCAGGCGCGGGTCGCCGGCGATGGCGACCTCGATCGGGTCGCCGGGCATCAGGGCGATGAGGGCGAAGGCGCAGAAGGAGAGGATGGCGAGCGTCAGGGCGATTTGGGCCAGGCGGGTGGCGAGGATGCGCGTCATGGGGCGCCGAAGGTTGGAGGGGCGCCGCCCCTCCAAGCCACCCCGCCAAAGGATGGGGTCCTTTGGAATGCCATCCCTTGGCACCATGCGCCGTGGTCCGCCCGCGGCGATCGTGTCATCGCATCGTGCCCGGCACGCCAGTGCAACGGCCAAAAATAGAAGGGGGTCCGGGGGAATTCACTTTCCCCCGGCCTTACGCCGCCCGATGACACACCGCCTCCACGCGATTGCCATCCGGATCGACCAGGAACGCCGCGTAGTAATGCGCATGATACTGCGCCCGCACCCCTGGTGCTCCATCATCGCCCCCGCCATGCGCGAGACCCGCCGCATGGAACGCGTCCACCGCCGCGCGGTCGGGCGCGCGGAAGCACCAGTGGCGTCGATCCGCGTGGATCGGCCCGTCCGAGGCGCGGATGCTGATGTAGGAATGGCCGTCATCGTCGGGGCGGTTCCGCACCCCGTACCCGAGCGCGACATTCGACCGGTTCACGCAGGGCACGCGCAGCGCCGCCATCACCGCATCGTAGAAGCGCGCCGCGCGCGCCAGATCGCTTACGGTAATGGAGACATGGTCCAGCATCAGCGCACCCGCCATTCCTCCGCCCACAGCGTCGACACGTTCAGATGCCCCGTCGGCCGCACGCCCTCGAGCCACTGCGGCCAGACATGTGCATCCGAGCGGAACCAGAGCGGGATGGCCGGCAGGTCCTCCGCATAGATCGCCTGCAACCGCCGCCACATCTCGCGCCGCCGAGCGACGTCGAGCTGTTCGGGGATGGTCTGGGTCAGCACGTCCATCTCGGCGTTGCGATATCCGCCGAAATTCTGGCCGGACCAGTTGGTGGCCTCGCGCGGGATTTCGTCCGAGTTCAGCGCGGAACGGGGGACGGATTCCGGCGCCGAGATCCAGGCAAAGAGGGCAAGCCCCTGGAAGCGCCGGTGCGACAGCGTCTCGGCGAAGAAGACGCGCGGCGGCTCGTTGCGGATGCGCGCCTCGATGCCGGCGGCGCGCCACATGCCTTGCAACACCTGCTGCACCGCCTCGCGCCCGCGATTCCCGGCGGTGGTCATGAATTCGAGGGACAGGCGTTCGCCTGCGGCGTTGCGGCGGATGCCGTCGGGGCCGGGCGTCCAGCCGGCCTCATCGAGCAGCGCACGGGCGCGGGCGAGGTCGAAGGGCCATTGCCGCACATCGGCGTCATGCATCGGGTCGAGCGGATTGACGCCGGTGTTGGCGATGGGCTGACGGCCGGCAAACAGGCGCTCGGTGATGGTCCGGCGGTCGGTGGCGAGCAGTAGCGCCTGGCGCAGGCGCCGGTCCGACAGCGGCGGCTGGTCGAGCCGGACATCGAGATGCTCGTAGATCAGCCCTGGCTGGAAGAGAAATCGGAAGCGGTTGCCGGTGCGGCGTTCGAGCGCGATGGCCTGTTCGATCGGCAGGCCAAGCTCGCCCGCGATCATGTCCACCTGGCCGGCGAGAAGCTGCGCTTCGAGTGCCGGCGTGTTCTCGACGGTGCGGATGGTGATGCGGCGGAAGGCGGGCGCCTCGCCGTTCCAGGCCGGATTGCGGTCGAGCGTGACTGAGGCGCCGGGACGCACATCGGTGATGCGCCAGGGGCCGTTCCATAGGCCGGGGTTGGTGGTCTCGGTGTCGTAGGCGGTGCGCGTGCGGTAGGTCCGCGGGTCGGCTTGCCAGCGTTCGCGCTCGATATGCGCGGGCAGTGGCTGGAAATCGCCCATCGAGGCGTATTCGAAGGTGACACGGTCGAAGCGCAGCGTGACGGTGCGCGGGTCGACGACGATGAGTTCATAGGCGCTGCGATAGAATTCGGCCGGGCCAAAACCGGTGGCGGCGTCGCGCCCGGCTTCCCAGGCGAAGCGGAGGTCGTCGGACGAAACTGGCGTGCCGTCGCCCCAGCGTAGCCCCTCGCGCAGGCGATAGGTGACGCGGATGCCGGCTTTGCCGTCAGGCGTGGTCTCGCGTTCGGCGAGGCCGTTCTCGATCGAGGGCAGCGTCTCGCAGGTCAGGCAGGCGAGGCGCCAGTCGGCACCATAGGCGGTCAGCGGACGACGCGCGAAGCCCAGCACGTAGGACTTCGCCGCCATGTTCTCGATATTGGGGTGGAAGGTGGAGGGGTATTGGGTGATGCCGATGGTCAGCGTGTCGCGCGGCTGGGCGGCGGCGGGCGCCGCCACGGCCAGCAGCAGCGCGCCGACGCGCAGCCTCACTCCACCGCGTCCTTCAACTTCGCCTCATCCACGCTCCCCACCCCGCCATGCGCCTTCGACCAGCTCACCGGGTCTTCGAGGAACTTGCGCACTTCCTTGAGCGCGGCCTCGGAGAAATACGGCCGCTCCCGGCACACCTCCAGCACGTCCCACCAGGTGCACAGGTGATGCAGGTTCAGCCCCATCTCCTTCATTTTCTCGAAGGAGCCGGGGAAGACGCCGTAGAAGAACACCACGAAGGTGTGCTCGCAGATCGCACCGGCATCGCGCAGCGCATTGGCGAAGCGGATCTTCGACCCACCATCGGTGGTGAGGTCCTCGACCAGCAGCGTCCGCTGGCCGACCGGCACCTCGCCCTCGATCTGCGCATTGCGGCCGAAGCCCTTCGGCTTTTTCCGCACATAGGCCATCGGCGCCATCATCCGGTCGGCGATCCAGGCGCCGAAGGGGATGCCGGCGGTCTCGCCGCCCACCACCACATCGATCGATTCGTAGCCGATATGCCGGCCGATCTTCTCGACACCCAATTCCATGATGCGGTTGCGCGCACGGGGGAAGGAGATGATCTTGCGGCAATCGATGTACACCGGGCTCTTCCAGCCGCTGGTGAAGGTATAGGGCTCCTCGGGCCGGAAGTTGACGGCCTTGATCTCAAGCAGGATGCGCGCGGTGGTCAGGGCGGCGTCGCGGTCCCAGTCGGAGGCGTGCAGCGCGGTCATGGCGGTTCGTCCTGGTGGTGGTCCTTCGTCGTCCTGTCGTAATCGGCGGGGCGGGCGCCGTCCATGACCGAGACGCCGGCAAACCGCATCTGGGTGCTCGCCGACCCCCGCGCCGGGACCGCCGCCCAGGCGCTCGGCATCGCCGAACGGCTCGGCCGGCCGTTCCGCACCATGCCGCTGGGCTGGGGCCCCCTGGCCCGGCTGCCGCTGCGCTGGCCGACCCTGGCGGGGCTGACGCCCGAGGCCCGCAGCACCTTCGCCGCCCCCTGGCCGGACCTCGCCATCTCCGCCGGCCGCCGCGCCGCCCCGGTGGCGCTGTGGCTGGCGCGCCATGGCGTCCACACCGTCCACTGCATGCGCCCGCATTTCGCCGAGCGTCGCTTCGACCTGCTGGTGGTCGGCCGCCACGATTCGCCGCCCGAGGCCGCCAATTTCCTGCCCATCCTCGGCGCGACGCACCGCATGTCCCCCGCCCGCCTCGCCGCCGCGCGGGATGAATGGGCCGTGTTCGGCGCGCTGCCCGCCCCGCGCGTCGCCCTGCTGCTCGGCGGCCCGCCGCGCGGGGAGGGGATGCTCCCCGCCACCGCCACTGCCATCGCCCGCCAGGTCGCTGGCTTCGCCGGGTCGGTTCTCGCCACCGGGTCGCGCCGCACCGGCGCGCCGGCCGAGGCCGCGGTCGCCGAGGCGCTGGCCGGCATCCCGCATCACCTGCATCGCTGGGGTGACGCCGGGCCGAACCCCTATGCCGGCATGCTCGCCTGGGCCGATGCGGTGGTGGTGACGGGCGATTCCGTCTCCATGCTATCGGAAGCCCTGGCGACCGCCGCGCCGGTCTTCATCGCCGACCCGGGCGGGCTCGGCGCGCGGCATCATGCCTTGCACGACAGCGCCTACGCCGCCGACCAGGCCCGACCGCTGGTGGCCGCCCCCACCCTGTTCACGCGCGAACCGCTGGACGAGACCGCCCGCGTCGCCGCGGAGATCGCTGCGCGTGACCTGTTGCGCGGCTGAGCGGCCAGCGGCACCAGCCCGGACAGCGCGCGGCCAATCATCCGGGATGCGGCTGCCGCGCCCGCCTCATCGGGGTCGCACCACCCCCATCGCCAGCGACAAACCGGCCAACACCACCGCCAGCCCCGCCCATTGCACCGCCGAGGGCCACTCCCCGGCCACCGGAACGCCGGCCAGCATCGCCAGCGCCGGCACCATCGCCGCGAAGATCGCCGAGCGCGCCGCCCCCAGCCGCGCCACCGCCCGGCCATAGGCGAATACCGCGACGACGCCCGACAGCACACCCTGCACCACCGCCTGCACCACCAGCGCGCCGACGCCCTGCGCCAGCAGCGCGGTGCCGTCGCCGACCGCCAGCCATACCGGCACGACCGCGACCCCGCCCACCACCGAGATGATGGCCGTCGAGCGCAGCGGATCGACCTGCCAGACCCGGCAGGTGACGGTGAAGGCCGCCCACAACCCACCCGCCGCGATGAAGCACAGGTCGCCCCGCCAAGCCCCGCCGGTCGCAACGAAGCCGCCGGCCACGATGGTCAGCCCGGCCACCACCAGCGCCGCGCCGAACCAGCGCAGCGGCGTGACGCGCTCCCCCAGCAGCAGTACGGCGAGCAGCATGGTGCCGATCACCGCCGTGCCCGGCTGCGCCACCGCGCCATGCGCCAGCGGCGCGTAGCGATAGCCGAGCGTGCCGACCAGGATGAAGGCCGGCCCGCCCTGCAGCGTCAGCATCAGGCCGCGCGGCCAGCCGACCCCGGCCAGCGAGGGCAGCCCCAGGCGCAGCAGCACCGGCAGCATCACCGCCCCCGCCGTGACGAAGCGCAGCATCGCGAAGTCGAGCGGGCTGACGCCGGCCACTACCCCGGCGCGGGCGAAGGCGAGATAGGCCCCCCAGATCGTCGCGGCGAGAAAGCCCCAGGCGAATCCCGCCCATTCGGTCAGGCCGGCGGCGCGCCCGGCCCGCCGCAGGGCGACTGCGGTCATGCCATCGCCAGGGCCGGCCGCGGCGGTAGAGCGGCGAGCGCCGCCGCCGGATCGGCCCGGCGACGGTAATCGGCTTCAGCCTGGGCGAAGACGATCACGCCCCGGGCATCGACGACGAAGGTGCCCGGCATCGGCAGCGACCAGCCAACGGCGCCGTTCACTGCCGAAAGGTCATGCCCGAACCGTGCATAAAGGTCGCGCAGCGGCTGCGGCAGGGCGAATTCCAGGCCGAAGGCGCGCATCGCCGCGCCATCCCCATCAGTCAGCACCGGGAATGCCAAGGCGTTGCGTTCAGCCGTGCTCAGCGTCTCGTCCGGATTAGCCGGGCTGATCGCGACCAGCCGGGCGCCGCGCGCGGCGAGCTCAGGCAGGTGCTTCTGCCAAGCGCGCAGCGTCAGGTTGCAGTACGGGCACCAGCCGCCGCGATAGAACACGATCACCGCCGGACCGAGGTCGCGCAACCGCACGGCCTCGCCGGCCTGATCGTTCAGCGTGAGCTCCGGCAGGGCGCTGCCGACCGCCAGTACCGAGGTCTCCGCGCCACCGGCACGCAGATCCTCGATCTGGGCGGCGATCAGCGCCTGGGCGGCGTCCGGCGCGCGCTGGCGCCATTCGGCCTGGAAGGCGTCGAGTTCGGCCTGGAGGGTCATCACCGCCGCCTCCATCATGCCGCCTGCCGATGCGAAGGCGCGACCCAGACGGTTTTCGCCATGAAGGCGTCGAGCGGCGTGCCGGCCAGGTGGTTGGCATAGTTGCTGATCGTCTTCGCCGCGATGGCGACGAGGATCTCGAGCACCTGCGCGCGGGTGAAGCCGGCGGCGAGGAAGGCCTCGACCGCGCCATCGCCGACATGGCCGCGCTGTTCGATGACCGAGCGGGTGAAGACGTGCAATGCCTGCAACCGGGCATCGGGCAGCGGTCGGCCCTCGCGCAGCGCCTCGATCGTCGCGGCATCGAGCTTGGCCATTTGCGCCAGCACCGTGTGGCCCGAAGTGCAGTACTCGCATTCATGGAAGACGTTGGCGGTCATGTAGACGACCTGCTGCTCGCCCGGCGTGAAGGAGGATGTGCCGAACAGGTCGAACAGCGTGCCATAGGCCTGCAGCGCGATCGGCGCTTCGGCAAGCTTGGCGTGCAGGTTGGGCAGGAAGCCCCAGGCAGCCTTGGATGCGGCGAGGATCGGTCGCGCCGCCTCGGGCGCGGTCTCGGTGGTGTGAAGCGGGAAATCGGTCATCGGGGTCTCGCCTGTTCTGGTCGCCATTGTGTTGGGCGGAGACTGCGCGGCACCGGCCGGCCTGGGATCATGGCGCGACCGACTTCCAGCCATCCGCTTTCCGGATAGGATGCGTGCCGATGGACCTGTTGCTGCATATACGGAGCTTCGTGCGCGTCGCCGAACTCGGCGGCTTCTCGGCCGCGGCGCGGGCGCTGGGGGCCTCGCAACCGGCCGTGTCGCGCCAGGTGGCCGACCTTGAGGCGCGGCTCGGCGCGCGGCTGCTGCACCGCTCGCCCTCCGGCGTTGCGCTGACGGAAGAAGGTGCCGCCTTCCTCGATGCCGCGCGCGAGGCGCTTGCCGCGGCGGACGCAGCGATGGCCGGCCTCGGCACCCGGCGCGGCGAGGTTGCCGGGCGCGTCCGGCTCGGCTGTTCGGTCGCCTTCGGGCGGTTGCATATCGTCCACCGTCTCGCACCCCTGCTGGCGCGCCACGCGGCGCTGTCAGTCGACCTCGTGCTGGCGGATTCGGCGACCGACCTGGTGCAGGATGGGCTCGACGCCACCATCCGCATCGGCGTCGTCACCGACCCGGAACTGGTGGTGCGGCGCATCGGCCTGACGCGCCGCGTCGTCGTCGCGACGCCGGCCTATCTGGCGCGCATGGGCACACCCGATCGGCCGGAAGACCTCGCGGGGCATGAATGCCTGCTGTTCACCGGCCTCGCCACCGGCGCGGTCTGGCCCTTCACGGGGCCCGAGGGGCCGCTCGCCGTGCCGGTCAACGGCCGCTTCCGCGCCAATTCCAGTGAAGCGGTGCGCGAGGCGGTGCTGGCCGGCATCGGCATTGCCCTCGCGCCGCTATGGCTGTTCGGGCCGGAACTGCGCGAGGGCCAGGTTTCGGTGCTGCTGGCCGGCTGGACGCCGACGGCGTTGCCGATCCAGGCGGTGTTTCCCTCGCGCCGCCAGGTGCCGGCGCGGGTGCGCGCGGTGGTGGACCATCTCGCCGCCGAATTCCGCCTCGACCCGGCGCTGACCGACTACGGCGCCGGCTGATGGCGGGCCCATGCCGCGCGCCGCGATGGTGCTGCCGGTCGGGCCGGTGTCGCGGTAGAGTGGCCCGCTCGTGCCGCGCCGACCGCTAAGGCGGCCTCGTCGCCGGAGCGCCGCGGGCTGGAACGGCCTGGCGGCCATGACCTCTCGACCACCCACCCGAAAGGAACCCTCTGCATGAAGATCATCGGCCTGTCGGGCAGCCTGCGCCGCGCCTCGCTCAACACCGCCTTGCTGCGCGCGGCGGCGGGGCTGATGCCGGCGGGGGCGGAACTCACCGTCGAGACGCTGCACGGCATCCCGCTCTATGACGGCGACCTCGAAGCCGCCGAGGGCATCCCGCCCGCCGTCGCCACGCTGAAGGACAAGATCGCCGCCGCCGACGCGCTGCTGATGGTGACGCCCGAGTACAACAACTCGATCCCCGGCGTGTTCAAGAACGGGATCGACTGGCTGTCGCGGCCGCCGGCTGATGCGGGGCGCGTCTTCGCTGGGCGGAAGGTGGCGCTGATCGGCGCCTCGCCCGGCGGCTTCGGCACCATCCTGTCGCAGAATGCCTGGCTCCCGGTGCTGCGCACCCTCGGCGTGGATCTGTGGACCGGCGGGCGACTGATGGTCTCGCGCGCCGGCGGCGTGTTCGACGCGTCCGGCGTGCTGACCGATGCGGCGGTGGAGAAGATGCTCCGCGAGTTTCTCGCCGGCTTCGTCGCGCATGTGGGGGCGCCGAAAGGCTGAGCCCACGGTGATGGGGGCCGGCAGCAGAATGCGTTGGAGAGGGGCTCTGTCCCTCTCCAAACCTCACCCCGCCACGGGAACCCATTGACGTTGCGTCGCAACGCCAACGAGAGCCGATTGGCATAAGCGCCTCTGGACACCTTGAATTGGCGTCGGATCCGACGGGTCTGGCCAAACCGAGAAACGCGCGTCGGGCACGATGCCGGGCCAGACGTTTGGCACCGGGCAGGGCGGCTGTCCCGCTCCCGCAAAAACCCCACGATGCCCAACACCAAGTATCGGTTTCCAAAGGCCTCGGGCCTTTGGTGGGGTGGCTTGGAGGGGCAAAGCCCCTCCAACCTTCGCGCCCTCAGCGCCCGGCAAACACCGGCTTGCGCTTGGCCATGAAGGCGTCGCGCCCTTCGCGAAAATCCTCGCTCTGGTACAGCAGCCCCTGCGCGTCCGCCTCGGCCTTGAGGAACTCGGAGAGCGGCCCCTGCGAACGGTTGATCAACTGCTTCGCCATGCCGTTCGACAGCGGCGCGGCGGCGGCGATGTCACGCGCGATGTCCCGCGCCGCGGCCAGCGCCACCCCCGGTTCGGCCAGCGCATCGACCAGGCCGAGCCGTGCCGCCTCCTCCGCCGCCACCGGCTTGCCGCGGAACATTATCATCTTGGTCGGCCCCATCCCGATCCGACGCGGCAGCGTCCAGGCCGCCCCGAGGTCCGGCACCAGACCAATCCTGTTGAAGGAACAGGTGAACACCGCCTCGCGCGACGCCACAACGATGTCGCAGGCCGCGGCGATCGACAGCCCCGCCCCGGCGGCATGGCCCTCGACCGCGGCGATGACCGGCTTCTCGCCCTCGATCAGCAGGCGAAGCATGCGGTGGCTGACGCGCATCATCCGCGCGCGCCCCTCCAGCCCGGTGCTTTGCCCCATGCCGGAGATATCGCCGCCCGCACAGAAATGCCCGCCATCCCCGGTTAGGATGATGGCTCGGCAGGTCGGGTCGGCGAGGCCCTTCTCCAGATGCTCGATCAGCGCCATGCGCAGCCCGGGCGCGAGCGCGTTGCGCCGGCGCGGATAGCTCAGCGTCAGTTCGAGAATACCGTCGGCGAAGGCGGCACGGGTCGTGGCCTCGTCAGCCGGTGCGGTGTCGTTCATGGCACGCTTCCCCTTGCTCGGCGCGCCAGCGACGTGACGCCCGTATTGGCCGGCAGAGTAGGAAGCGGCGGCGGGCACAGCAACCGGCCCGAAGCCTTCGGCCAGGCCCCGGCACGGTGGATCCGCCAGAGCCCTTGCCAGACCGGCGGCGGCGCCGGAACATCGCCCGCGTGCCTGGCGGGAGAGCCATGTGACGCAACGCGTACTGCGTAGACGCCTTCTGCAGGCCGGTCCCCTGGCCGTGGTCGTGGCCGGCATTCTTGGCTGCGCCGAGGCACCGCCGCCGCCGGCATCGGCACAAATCGCCTCAAACCCCGACCTGGTCATGCGGGGCCTGCCGCCGGGGCAGCCCGCGGTGGCCGCCACCGGCATCGCCGCCTTCGGCACGGTGCAGGGCATCGACCCCACCTCGCGCGAGGTCCTGCTGACGACGACCAGCGGGGGAACCTTCACCCTGACCGCCGGCCCGGACCTTCGGACCCTACGACAATTGCGCCCGGGCACGCGCGTCGTCGCCATCTACGATGCCAATGGCGGCGCCCGGGTGGGCCTACCGCCGCGCAACGCCGATATCGCCCGGCCGGGCCGGCTGCGCGGCACCATCGCGGCGGTGGAGGTCGGCGGTCGCCGCCTGGTGGTGGCCGGGCCGCAGGGCGTGCGACAGCTCGTGACCATCGCCGAGCCGGCGATGATGGCCTTCGTCACGCGCCTGGCACCCGGCGACGAGGTCTCGGTCACCACCGGCGGGCCCTGACCCGCCACCGCCATCCTGCCGGGCCGGCGTACTATCGAGGCCGCCCTGCCGCCGCCGTCAACGCCGCCGCCGCGCCCACGACCATCAGCAACGCCATCGGCCGAGGCGTGCCATCCGCCAGCGCGCCGACCAGCGCGCTGCCCAGCGCCGCGCAGCTGAATTGCAGCGTCCCCAACAGGGCCGAGGCGCTGCCCGCCCGCGCCGGGTGGCGTGACAGCGCGCCCACCGCCGCATTGGGAAACACCAACCCGGTGCAGGCCAGCGTCACCGCGGCCGGGATGAAGATGCCCAGCAGCCCGCCGAAGCCGGTCAGCGCGGTGACCGCGAGCACCGCCACCGCGCTTGCGGAGGTCCGCAGCGTGAAGGACACCACGCGCCGCGCCCCGAAGCGATGCAGCAGCCACGGATTGAACTGCGACGCGCCGATGAACCCCGTCGCGCTGATCGCGAACAACAGCCCGAAATGCCCCGGTGCCACCCCGAAATATTCGATGTACACGGCCGGCGCGCCGGAGATGAAGGCGAACACCGAGAACATCGTCGCCGCGCCCATCAGCGCATGGGTGATGAAGCTGCGCTCGCGCCCGATCTGCACGAAATCGGCCAGCAGCGTCACGAAGGACCGCTTGGCGCGGCGGTCGGGCGGCAGCGTCTCGGGCAGCAGCCGCCAGGCGAGCAGGCAGGATAGCCCGCCATAGACGGCCGAGGCCCAGAAGATCATCCGCCACCCGCCGGCCCCCAGCAGCAGCCCGCCGATGGTCGGCGCGAGGATTGGTGCCGCCCCCATCACCAGCATCAGCTTGGACATCAGCTTCGCGGCGCCGAGCCCATCGGCCAGGTCGCGCACCATGGCGCGCGGAATGACGGCGCTCGCCGCGCCGCCGAAGGCCGCGACGCAGCGCCAGCCCGCCAGCGTGACCATGTCATTCGCCAGGGCGCAGCCGATCGTCGCCACCGTATAGATCGCCGTCCCGACAATGAGCGGCAGCCGCCGCCCGAGCCTGTCTGCCAGCGTCCCCTGCACCAACTGCCCAACGGCGAGGCCGACGAACCAAGTGGCGAGCGTGATCTCCACGCTGCCGCGCGCGGTGCCGAGCTCCGCCTCGATCGCCGGAAAGGCGGGCAGGTACATGTCGGTCGAGATCGGCCCGACCGCGGTCAGGAAGCCGAGCAGCAGCGGTAGCCAAGCCGGCATGGAAACTCCGTTCAAGCGGCGGTGGGTCGGGTACGCCGGGCCGACGCCGCCCAGGGGACGCGAAGGGACAATGTGCGACACCGCGCGCGCGGGCGCGGCGTTGCGACGATGTCGGTCTGTGGATTGTGATGGCGAGGCCGGTGCGTGACCGCGTCAGGCACCGGAGGACGTCCCGGACGTCCATGTTCCCCGAGACGCCCTGGCCTGGCAAGCGCGCCGGGCGCGCGGGTGCTGTGCTCGTGCCGCGAAGCCGACGCCGTGCGGGCGTCGATCCCGGGCCGCCGGCCGCGGCTTCCAGCGCCCTGCTTGCCCGCGACCGCGGCTGGACCCGGCGACGGCCGCGGCCGCGTCACATGTGCGGCATCGCCACCGGCCGCCAGCGCAGCAGGCGCAGCGCATTCAACGTGACCAGCACGGTCGCGCCGGTATCGGCCAGGATCGCCGGCCACAATCCCGTGATGCCAAGCAGCGTCGTGACCAGCAGCACGCCCTTGAGCCCGACCGCGAGCCCGACATTCTGGCGCACATTCGCCATCGTCGACCGCGACAGCGAGACGAGTTCGGCAACACCGCCGACCCGGTCGCGCAACACCGCGGCATCGGCGGTCTCGAGCGCGACCGCGGTGCCGCCGCCCATCGCCACGCCGACCGTCGCGGCGGCCAGCGCCGGCGCGTCATTGATGCCGTCACCCACCATGATGACCGCGCCGGCCTCGCGCAGCGTGGCGATCTCGCGCAGCTTGTCGGCCGGCAGCAGGCCGGCCTTGGCGTCCAACCCCAAGGTCGCGGCGATCGCCGCGCCGGTGCGCTGATTGTCGCCGGTCAGCATCACCGGGCGCAGGCCGAGCGCGACAATGGCGGCGATGCCGGCCGCCGCGTCCGCGCGCGGTTCGTCACGCAGCGCGATCAGCCCGGCCGCCGCGCCATCCACCACCACCACGGCGACGGTGCGCCCCTCGGATTCCAACCGCGCGATCTCGGCGTCAAGCGCGCCCGGATCCGCTCCTTCCTCGCGCGCATGGCGCGGGCTGCCGATGCTGACGCGCTGCCCGCCGACCCGCCCGGCCGCGGCACGACCGGGGATCGCCGTCTGATCCGTGGCGGCGGGGATCGAAACGCCGCGCGCCTCGGCCTCGGCCAGCACGGCGCGGGCGAGGGGGTGCGACGATCCCTGCTCGACCGCGGCGGCGAGGGCGAGCACCGTCATCGCCTCCTGCCCGGCGGCCGGCAGCACGTCGGTCACGCGCGGGCGGCCTTCGGTCAGCGTGCCGGTCTTGTCGAAGGCGACCGATGTCGCGCTGCCGATCGCCTCCAGCGCCGAGCCGCCCTTGATCAGCAGCCCGCGCCTGGCGCCCGCCGACAGCCCCGAGGCCATCGCCGCCGGCACCGAGATGACCAGCGCGCAGGGGCAGGCGATCAGCAGCACCGCGAGGCCGCGATAAAGGCTCGTCCACCAATCCCAGCCGAAGGCGAATGGCGGGACCAGGATGACCAGCAGCGAGACGGCCATCGCGCCGGGCGTCCACCAACTCGCGAAGCGTTCGATGAAGCGCTGCGTCTTCGCGCGCGACGCGGTGGCGTCCTCCACCAGGCGGATGATGCGCGCGATGGTGTTGTCGGCGGCGGCGCGCGTCACGCGCAAGCGGATCGCGCCATCGGCGTTGATGCTGCCGGCGACGACCTCATCGCCGGGGCCGCGGCTGACCGGCACGCTCTCTCCGGTGACCGGGCTTTCGTCGATCGCCGAGCGACCTTCCTCGATGACGCCGTCGCAGGGCAGGCGGTCGCCGGGGCGCACCAGCACCAGGTCGCCGATCGCCAGCGACTCGGGCGCCACCTGCTCAGTGGTGCCATCGGCACGCAGCCGCAGCGCGACCCCGGGCATCAGCGTGGCCAGGGCGCGGATGCCGTCGCGCGCGCGGCCGGCGGCGACGTTCTCCAGCAATTCGCCGAGCGCGAACAGCAGTACGACGACGGCGGCTTCCTCGGCCGCGCCGATGATGGCGGCACCGATGGCGGCGACGCACATCAGCGTCTCGATCGAGAACGGGCTGCCGGCACGGGCCAGCGCGATCGCGCGGCGGCCGAACGGCACGACGGCGACCAGCGTGGCGAGCAGGAAGATCGGGTCGGTCAGGCTGGCCGGCAGCACCATCGACAGCGCCTGGGCGCCGAGCACCAGCAGGGCCAGTACGCCAACCAGCTTGGCCTTGGCCGTGCGCCACCACGGCAGGCCGGCCTCGGCGGCGTCGCTGTGGTCATGGCCATGGGCGGGGCTGGCGTCGTCGACGTCAGCCCCGGCGTGGTCGTGGCCATGCTCGTGATCATGATCGTGGTCGTGGTCGTGATGATGCGCGGCCGCCGCGGCATGCTGCGGCGCGGCGCCTGCCTCGGGCAACGGGCTCACCGTGTAGCCGAGGGCCGTGACCTGCTGGACCACCACCTCGTCCGAGGCGGTCCCCGGCGCCAGCGTGGCGGTCATTCGCTCGGCCATCAGGTTGACCTCGACCTCGGTGACACCGGGCAGCCGGCCGACCGCCCTCGTCACCTTGGCGACGCAGGCGGCGCAATCCATGCCCTCGACCCGCCATTGCCGCTTTTCACCGCCATCCATGCCGATCGCTCCTTCGCGTCGGTCATGGATATCGGCCTTCCAGCGGCTGGAGGTTCAAGCCCTTTTCGGTCGGAGGGTGGTCTCATGATGTCGGCCTCACGCCGACGGCGCCGCATCCTGATCGGTGGAACCGAGTATGGTCTCGCTTGCCTCGGCCCGAGGCCCCCGGAAATCGATCCGGACAAATGCCGAGTCCCACCGCTGCGCACGAAGCGCTCGCCCCGCCCGCAGGATGTGGTCAACGCCCATTGCCAACAGACGGCATTCCAAAGGGCACTGCCCTTTGGCGGGCTGGTTTGGAGGGGCGGCGCCCCTCCAACCTCGCTTAACCACTCAACCTATCAGTGCGTCCCACAACACCTTGACGTTCAGCGCCAGGATGATCGCAGCACTCGTCCAGCCCAGCACCACCTGCCAGCGCGGTGCCGCCAGCGTGCCCAGCCGCTCCTTGTCGGAGGCGAACATCATCAGCGGGATCACCGCGAAGGGAAGCTGCATCGACAGCACCACCTGCGACAGGATCAGCAACTGCGCCGTGCCGGAGGCCCCGTAGTACCAGGTGACGATCACCGCCGGGATGATCGCGATCAGCCGTGTCACCAACCGCCGCAGCACCGGGTGCAAGCGGAAGCGCAGGAAGCCTTCCATCACCACCTGGCCGGCCAGCGTCGCCGTCACCGTCGAATTGATGCCCGACATCAGCAGTGCCACGGCGAACAGCGTCGCCGCCAGCGTGCCGCCGAGCAGCGGCGTCATCAGCTGATAGGCATCCTGAATCTCGGCGACCTCGGTATTGCCAGAGGTGTGGAAGATCGCCGCCGCCGCGATCAGGATCGCGGAATTGATCAGCAGCGCGAAGGCCAGCGCGATGGTGCTGTCGATGGTGGCGAAGCGGATCGCCTCCTTGCGCGCGACCTCGGTATCGTCCCAGGCGCGCGACTGCACCACCGCCGTATGCAGGTACAGATTATGCGGCATCACCGTCGCACCCAGGATGCCCATGGCGATGTACAGCTGCGTCTGGTCGGTGATGATGGTCGCCGCCGGGATGTAGCCGCGCAGCACATCGCCCCACACCGGATTGGCCAGCGCCAGCTGCACCGCGAAGCAGCCGAAGATCAGCACGATCAACCCGAAGATCAGCGCCTCCAGCCAGCGCACGCCCTTGTTCTGCAGCCACAGGATCAGGAAGGCGTCGAGCGCCGTCAGCATCACGCCGAACAGCAGCGGAATGCCGAACAGCAATTCGAGCGCGATGGCGGTGCCGATCAGCTCGGCGAGGTCGGTCGCGCAGATCGCCGCCTCGGCGAACAGCCACAGCGGATAGGCGACCACCTTCGGGAAACGGTCGCGGCAGAGTTGCGCCAGGTCGCGGCCCGAGGCGATGCCGATTCGCGCGCACAGCGCCTGCAACAGGATCGCCATCAGCGACGACATCAGCGCGACCGACAGCAGCGTGTAGCCGAAGGCCGACCCACCGGCGAGCGCCGTCGCCCAATTGCCCGGGTCCATATAGCCGACCGCCACCAGGTAGCCCGGCCCCATGAAGGCGAACAGCTTGCGTAGGAATCCACCCGCATTGGGCACTGCCACCGAGCGATGCACCTCGGGCAGGCTTGGCGGGGGTATGATCGGCGCTACGGCGGCATCGGATGGCGGGGTCATGCGGAGCCTCTGAAAGTTAGCCTAGGCTAAGAAGTGTTTGGTTCGCTATCAAGAGGCTCAATGACGGATTCCCGTGTTTCGATGCCACGACGCTCCCTCCCGGCCGCCGAGGACCATGCCGCCCGCTTCGCCCGCCAGCGCGAGGCCGACCGCACCGCCACGGCGGAAGACTATGTTGAGCTGATCGCCGACCTGCTGCGCGAGGAAGGCGAGGCGCGCGCGGTCGACCTCTCGCGCCGCATGGGCGTCTCGCAGGCGACGGTGACGGCGACGATCGGCCGCCTGCAGCGCGACGGGCTGGTCGAGACCAAGCCCTATCGCGGCCTGTTCCTGACCGAGGCCGGCACTGAGTTGGCCACCGCGGCGAAGTCCCGCCACGACCTCGTGGTGCGCTTCCTGATCGCCGTCGGCCTCGACGCCGAGACCGCCGAACAGGATGCCGAGGGCCTCGAACACCATGCGAGCGACGAGGCGCTGGCCGCCTTCGCCCGCTTCCTGGCCAAGCGGGACGACCCCATATGACCCGCATGATGTCGATCGGCGAGGTCGCCCGAGCCACCGGGGTGAAGCCCACCACCATCCGCTGGTACGAACAGGAAGGCTGGCTGCCGCCCGCCGCCCGCACCGAAGGCGGCCACCGCGCCTATGGCGAGGCGCATCTGCGGCGCCTCGGCTTCATCCGCCACGCCCGCGAGCTGGGCTTCGACAGCGCGGCGATCCGCGCGCTGCTCGACCTCGCCAGCCATCCGGAAGCCGACTGCGGCAAGGCGCACGAACTCGCCACTGCGCAGATCCAGGATATCGACGCGCGGCTGCGGCGGCTGTCGGCGTTGCGCGCGGAACTCGACCGCATGGCGACGGGCTGCGCCGGCGGGGTGGCGGGCGAATGCCGCATCATCGAGACGCTCGCCGATTTCGGGCACGGTCATTGCGACGATCCGGCGCATGGCGCGGGCACATCGTCGCGCGTCACCAGCGTGATGACTGTGGGTGCGAAGGCGCCGAAGGCCTGATGCACGCGGTCATGCTCGGCGGCGCGTCAGGGGCATGATGCCGATGGCACGAGACTTTGACTCGTGCCGAAGCTGCGAATGCGGCCCGCCGGGAGACCGGCGAACGCCAAGCAAATCGGATATTTGCGCCCAGCGTCTGAGGACATGACATGCCATCCCGCGCGCCGCCCGGCGATGATCCTTCCCTTGCTTGACAGCACCGTCCCGCATGGTTGCAGTCCTTGTCGCAACAACGCGAAAAGGCGGCCGGGACCATGATGCAGGCAACACGACGCGCGGTACTGGCCTCTGCCGCGATGGCGGCGACGACGCGCCGGTCGCGCGCGGCGGAACCCGATGCCACACTGGAGATGGCGGTCGGCGCCATCCCCACATCTCTCGACCCGCAATACCACACGCTCACGCCCAACAACGCGCTGGCGCAACACTTCTTCGATCCGCTGGTGGATCGCGATGCGCAGGCGCGGCTGGTGCCCGCGCTCGCGGAATCCTGGCGCCTGGTGCAGGATAACATCTGGGAATTCAAGCTGCGCCACGGCGTCACCTTCCACAACGGCGCGCCCTTCACCGCGCGCGACGTGATCTACACGCTGGAACGCATCCCGAAGGTGGTGAACAGTCCTGGCTCCTTCGGCGTCTTCACCCGCGCCATCAAGGAAGCCGAGGTGGTGGACGACCACACCATCCGCTTCCGCACCGAGGGCGTGTACCCGCTGCTGCCCACGGATCTGTCGCAGATCGTCATCCTGTGGCACGGCATCGGCGAAGAGAGCCAGACGGGCGATTTCAACAGCGGCCGCGCGGTAATCGGCACCGGTCCCTTCCGCCTGCGTGCCTATCGCCATGGCGATCGCGCGGAGATGGAGCGCAATCCTACCTATTGGGGCACGAAGCCTGCCTGGGCGCGGGTGAACTACCGCTTCATCGGCAATGACGGGGCGCGCGTCGCGGCATTGCGCGCGGGCGACGTCGCCTTCATCGATGCAGTGCCAACCAACGATCTCGCCCGGCTGCGGCAGGAGACGCGCTTCCCGCTGTCCGAAACTGTCAGCCTGCGCTCGGTCTATCTGCGCACCGACTTTCGCGAACGCAGCCCCCACATCGCCGGCCCGAACGGGGAGGCGTTGACGACCAACCCGCTGCGCGACCTGCGCGTGCGCCAGGCGCTGAGCATGTCGATCAACCGCGCCGCCATCGCCGAGCGCATCATGTCGGGCGCCGCTTTGCCGACGGGCCAATTCATGCCACCCGGCATCTATGGCTACGCGCCCGACATCGCGCCGCCCACCGTCGACGCCGCCCGCGCCCGTACCCTGCTCGCCGAAGCCGGATACCCGCAGGGCTTCACCGTCGCACTGACCGGGCCGAACGACCGCTACGTCAACGACGCGCAGATATGCCAATCCATCGGGCAGATGTGGGCGCGCATCGGCGTGAAGGTGACTGTGGACACTATGCCCTATGCGGCGTTTTCGCAGCGCAATGCACGCTCCGACACGTCGATCGCCTTCGGCGGCTGGGCGAATTCCTCGGGCGAACCCTCGGCCGGGCTGCGCGGGCTGCTCGGCACGCGTGACGTCGCGCGCGGCTGGGGCACGGTGAACCGCTCCGGATGGTCGAACGCCGCCTACGACCAGACCGTCGCTCGCGCTCTGACCACCGCCGACGACGCGGCGCGCGAGGCCCTGTTCCAGGAAGCGACACGCATCGCCGTGCGCGAGGTGGCGTGGATCCCGCTGCATATCCAGAAGAACATCTGGGCGATGCGACAGGGGCTGGCGCATACGCCCCGGGCGGATGAGATGACGCTGGCACAGGATGTGCGGCCGGCTTGAGGGCATCAAGGCTGGAGTCAGAGGGGGCCTTGCCCCCTTCAGGACCTCCCACCAAGGGCTTGAAGGCCTGCGGCAGCGGCCCCGCCATCACCGCTCGAACGTGGCGCCTGAGCAGATCGTGCCTGACGGGCATCCATCAGGCGCGTGAAGATGCGCGGGCAAGCAGGGCTCGAGAGCGATCCGCGCGAGCCCTGTCGCATGCAATCCACTCGCGTGGTCGAATCCGGCCGGCCGTGACGCCGGATCAATGATCGAGCGGCGCCGTCTGCGGCGACCCTAGCCGCCCACCGACCCGAGTTCCTGCTGCACCAAGCTCAGCCAATACGCCACCCCTAGCGGGATCGCATCGTCATTGAAATCATAGGTCGGCGTGTGCAGCCCTTCCGAGGACGGCCCGCCGGCTCCGATGCCCATGAACATGAAGGCGCCCGGCCGCGCCTTCAGCATCAGCGAGAAATCCTCCCCGCCCGTCACCGGCCCGGCCTGCCCGGTGGTGCGGTCGGCGCCCACCACGGCAGTCGCGGCGCGCAGCGCGATGTCGGACTGCTCGGCATGGTTCACCAGCGCGGTGCCGCGGCGCAGGTATTCGACCTCCGCCGTGCAGCCGAAGGTCGCGGCGAGACCCGCGGCGATCTCGCGCATGCGGTTTTCCATCGTGTCGCGCACCGCCTCGGTGAAGGAGCGCGCGGTGCCGCCGATCACCATCTCGGCCGGCATGACGTTGGTGGAGGCCATCGACCCGCCATGGATCGCGCCAACGCTGATCACCGCCGCATCCGCCGCGGCGATGTTGCGCGCCACGATGGTCTGCACGGCGAGGATGAACTGCGCCGTCAGCACCGTGACGTCGGTCGCCATGTGCGGCGTCGACCCGCCATGCCCGCCGGTGCCGCGGAAGGTCACCGCCCAGCGGTCGCCCGCCGCCATCGCCGGCCCCGGCTGGATCGCGAAGGTGCCGAGCGGCCGGTTCGGCTTGTTGTGCAGGCCATAGACGGCATCGACCGGGAAACGCTCGAACAACCCATCGGCCAGCATCGCCTTGGCACCGCCGCGGCCTTCCTCGGCCGGCTGGAAGATGAAGTGGACGGTGCCGCCGAAATCGGGGGCGTCCTTCAGCATCTTCGCTGCCCCCAGCAGCATCGTCGTATGCCCGTCATGCCCGCAGGCATGCATCACGCCGGCATTCGTCGAGGCATGCGGCAGGCCCGTCGCCTCAGTGATCGACAGCGCGTCCATGTCGGCGCGCAGCCCGATCGCCCGCTGGCCGGGCTGGCGGCCCTTCAGCGTCGCGACGACGCCATATTGGCCGACGCCTTCCGTCACATCGAGCCCCCAGCCGCGGAGCGTCCGCGCCACAAGCGCCGAGGTGCGGACCTCCTCCATGCCCATCTCGGGATGGGCGTGGATATCGCGGCGGATTGCGACGAGTTCGGGCTGGAGCGCATCGAGGCGGGCCTTGGCGGCGTCGTTCATGGCTGGCGGGTTCCCACATGGTCTGTGCGGAAAGCCTGGGCCGTTGCGGCGGGACTGGCAACGGCGGCCGGGACATTCTCGGTTCAGCCGGCGCCGATCCCGCGTGAGCGCGGAATACCGCGCTCTCCTGAATGCTCCGTTCGTCAGACCCCGGCGAACGGAGCGGCGAGGCAGGCCGTTGAAAACAGGGCTTGGCGGCCCGAGAGCGACGTCCGCAGGCCGTCGGAATCAGGACACTAGGTCATCCCCGCCAACCGTAACCCCCGCAGGAAATGGTCCATGTCCCGCCGCCGCACATAGGGTGCCGCCTGGCGAAACCGCGGAATCGTGAAGCCGGGGTCGAGTTCCAGCATCGCATGCACCAGCGGCCGTGCTTCCTCCGCCCGGCCCAGATGCCCCAGCGCCGCGATCTGCGCGCGAAGCGCCGCGGTGAAGCGCGGCTGCAACTGCAGCACCGCGCGCCCGATGGTCAGCGTCGCCTCGAAATTGCCGAGCAGCATCTCGACCGTCGCCAACCCTGCCTCGGTGAAGAAGGCGTGCGGATTGCGCGGCAGCAGCGCCAGCGCGCGCTTCAGATGCCGCCGCCCGGTCTCCAACTCGCCGGCATAGGCATGCGCCATGCCTGAAAAAGTCCAGGCCGCCGGCAGCGCCGGGTTGATCTCCAGCGCCTGGCGGGTCAGCGCCAGCGCTTCTGGGATCTGGTGGTGCAGGAAGCCGCGCACATGCCCGGCAATCGCCAGCCCCCGCGCGTCGCGCGGGTCGAGCAGGATGGCCTGCTCCGCCGCATGTTCCGCCGCCGCCAGCGCCTCGCGCTCCTGTACCGCCCACCCCTGGCCGACCAGCAGCACGTTCCAATAGGCAAGCCAGGCCTGGGCCGAGGCCAGCCGCGGTTCCCGCCGTACCGCCATGGCCAGCACCTTGCCGGCGCGCTCGAAGGCATCGCGCTCCAGCCGGTAGATGTCAGGGACCACGCGCAGCACCATCTCCTGCGCAGAGGCCTCGGCGAGCGGCCGTTGCGCGGCGCGCTCGGCCTCCAGCAGCAGCAATTCATGTTCGAGCCGGGCACAGGCCTGCGCCGCCACCTCCTCGGCGATCGCCGCCGGGCGCGCCTCATCCGGCGCGATCACGGAGGACCACACCACTGCCCCGCCGCCACCGACATCAATCAGCCGCAGCGAGACCTGCGGCCGCTGCCCGGCCAGGGTCACATTGCCGGTCAGCATGTAGTCCGGCACCGGCGCCGGCCGCCCCGGCACATCCACCAACACCGAGACGGACCGCAGCGCCGAGAGGGTGGCGACGATCGCATCCGTCATGGTGATGTCCAGATGCCCCGCCCGCGCTCCGGCAAGATTGATGAGCGGTGCGACCAACACGCTGGTGCGACGGGCCGTCGGCGACGCGACGCGATCGGGCTGCTGGCGCGGCTCGGCCGTCGGCGCGCGCGGCGCCCCGCCCTCGGCGCGCGCCAGCCAGTCGTCGAGCTGCGGGTCGATGCCCTGCAATTCGGCCAGGAAGGGCCAACCGGCGCTGCGTTCGGCGACCGTGACGGCGACGCTGTCGGCCAACAGCCAGATGGTCGAGGCATCGGCGCCGATCAGGTCTACCCCCTCGGCCGCGAGCGCTGCGCGCAAATCATGCAGCACGTCGCGCAGCCGTCGGAGCGCATGGGGCGTCTCCGCCTCCGACCACAACAGCCCGGCCAGCAGCCGGCGCGGCATGCGGTGCCCCGGCGCGAGGGCGAGCAAGGCGATCAGCGCCCGCGGGCGCGGCCCACCCAGCATCACCGACCGCCCATCTGCGGCCAGCATCTGCATCGTATCGGCCAGGCGGATCGATGGCCTGGCTCCGGCGGAACACGCCGTCTGCGGCGCGAAGCCGACGCTGGACACCCGGAATCACCTTACGAGCAATGGTTACGCCGACGAGATTCCGACGCCGGCCGACGCCGTTCCGATGTGCCCGATTGAGCGAAAAAGGACAAATAATTTCGCCACAAGGTAGAATTCGGACGGAGAGCAAAAGCCCATGGACGCCTTCGCCTTTCACCCGGCCGCGGCACCGGCACTGCCTCCGTCGCGCCACCTCCTCGCCCCGCGTCGCACCAGCGTGGCGGCCGCGGAGACGGAGGACCGCGAGATCCTCTACGCGCTACTCGCCCCCTGCCTGGGCTGCATGGAAGCCGCCGAAGCAGTGGAGGCGGTGATCGCGCGCTTCGGCGGCCTCGCCGAAGCCATCGCGGCCGAGCCCCGGGACCTCGCCTCGCTGCCGGAACTGGGGGAGGCGGGCGCGGCGGCGCTGCGGGCCGTCATGGCCGCGGCGCTGCGGCTGGAGCGGATGCGGCGCAGCCGGCGGCCGATGCTGACGCGGACCGCCGCCGTGCTGGCGCATCTGCGTCGCGGCGCCTCGGCCATCACGGCGGGCGAGCTGCGGGCGCTGTTTCTCGACGCGCGCGGCGCGCTGCTGGCGGAGGAGACGGTCGGCCCGGGCGCCGCTTCCGCCGTGCCCGGCCAGGTCATCCGCCGCGCCCTGGCGCTGGAGGCCGATGGCATCGTGCTGGTGCGCGGCTGCGAGGGCGGCGACCCGGTGCCCAGCGACAGCGATGTCGCGATGGCGCGCAGCCTCGACCAGGCGGCGACGGTGATGGGGCTGCGGCTGCGCGAGCACCTGGTGCTGGGCCGCACCGCCCATGCCGCGATGCGCGACGCCGGGCAGGACTGAGGGAAGGCGCGTCAGCCTTCGGCGCGCCGCCGCCGCCGCACCTCGCCGGCATCCTTCCCCATCGGGCAGCCGCCGCCACGCCGCGGTGCGACGATGCTGCGGTCGTAATCCGCCCATTCCGCCGCCCCGAGCGCATCGGCGCCGCTCACCACCGGTGCATCGTTCAGCGCCGCCTCGGCATAGGCCACGCGCGGAATCGGCTGCACCTGCAGGAAGGGCGTGTCGCGGCGGAACTCGACCGGCGCATGAGTGCGGGTGATGCGCAGATTGACGAACAGCGGCCCAAACCACCGATCCGCCTCGACGATGCCTTCGAAGGCCTCATAACCGGCGACGCGCGGCAGGTTGGCCGGCGGGCGGATCAACAGCGACCATCCCGGCCGGCTGCGCGCCATCAGGCCCGACCACAGGTTCAACAACCCCGGTTCCGGCAGCGCGCCGATCAGCGGCGGCGACCAGCCGCGCAGCGCCTCGGGGGCGGCGGCGTCGAAGCGGTCACGCAAGCCGGGAAACTGGGCGACCGAGAGTGGGTACCAGCCATCGGCACCCTCCCAGGTCCAGCGCATCTCGGAGCCGTCCCACACCACGGCCAGGTCCATCGGGGGAAAAATCAGCCAGCCGAAGGCGGCGGCGGTGGTGGCGGATTCACAATAGCGGAAGGCGCGGGTCGGCAGCGTGCCGCCGGCCGAGCGATCGGCCCGCTGCGGCAGGCGGCCGCCCTCGGTGAGCTGCCAGAAGCGAACCAGTGGCGTGGCGTCCTCGGTCATGCCGGGATGTCCTTCTTGCTCGTCATTCCCCAGTAGCCGCACCGCCCGGCGCACGCGGCGCCGGGCGGGCGGGCATTCAGCCGCGGCCGAACAGTGGCGACAGGCCACCGAGGCGCAGCTGCCCCGCATCGGCCACCGCGCGCGGCGGGAACAGCGGGGAGAGCCCGCCGAGGCGCAGCGTGGCGACCTCGGGGCGCGGCTCGGCGGCGGCACCGGACACGGCGAAAGCGGGCAGCGGCGGGAGGGTGTTGGTCATCGGGGGGTCCTTCGTCACGGTGGATGGCCTCGGGTGAGGCCGGGGGGTCGCCGCGGCCATGGCCGGGCGATGCCCACGCCGGGGGGGCAGGGCAGGGGAGACCACCGCCGGATGGCGGCGATCAAGGACAGACTTCCCAACGCCGGATGCGCCGGAAAGGCGCCTCGACGGGGAAGGCATGCAGTGATGTCCAGGAATGCCAAGATTTCATTGGGCTGCGGACGCAGCTCGCCCCTTGGTTCGCCATTGGTATCGCCGAGCGGATCAGGTCGTCAAGGATAAAATCCTAGAAACGATGCGAAATTCAACCGCCAGGGAAATTCATGCCAAGTCCTGGGAATGCCGCCATCGCCGCCCACCCGGCGGATGCGGCGCACGTCACCTCGCTCGCGGCAGGGGCGCCGGGATTGAAGTCCTAGGCCTCGCCCCGCTGACCCGTTACCATCACCTGGCCGGACCGCGCCGCGACGCCAGGGAGGGACACGCTGCATCGCCACCTGATCCGCCGGCTGGCGCTGCCGGCCACCCTCGCCATCGCGGCCCTGCTGCTGCACGCAGCCCTGCCGGAGCGCGGCCTGGCCGGCAATCTGCGCCTCTTCGCCGGCACCGGCTTCTGGCTCGCCGTCGCCTGGACCGCGGCGCGCCTGGCCGCGCTGCTGCTCGCCCGCTACCCCAAGCTGCTGAGCGACCTGATTGGCTCGGCGCTGTTCATCGCCGCCGGCGTGGTCGCCTCGCAACTGGTGTTCGAATTGCCGGCAACCGGGCTGA
The DNA here is from genome assembly GCF_014644535.1 of Neoroseomonas lacus. Lineage (GTDB taxonomy): Bacteria > Pseudomonadota > Alphaproteobacteria > Acetobacterales > Acetobacteraceae > Neoroseomonas > Neoroseomonas lacus. Next base: position 209,830 of record NZ_BMKW01000010.1, on the reverse strand, counting down.
TCGCCACCTCCTCCGTGCTGATCGCCGTGCTCGGTTTCGCCCTGCGCAACACGCTCGGGGACATCTTCTCGGGCATCGCGCTCGGGATGGAATCGCCCTACGGCATCGGCGACTGGATCGAGGCGACGGAGAACTGCGCCGGTCGCGTCACCGGTATCTCCTGGCGATCGACGCGGCTGGTCTCGCGTGACGGCGTCACGCTGGTGGTCCCCAACAGCCTGATCGCCGCGCATCGCATCGCGGTCTATGGCTCGGGTGCGCATGGCCGCTTCCGCGCCGCGGTCATGGTGCCGGTGGATACCGCGGTGCCGGCCGAGCGCGCCCGCCGCCTGCTGCTCGCCGCCGCGATGGAGGCCGGGCGGGACCTGCCGGGTTTCGCGCCCGACGTCATCCTGACCGACCTTGCCCAGGGCAACGCGCTCTATGCCGTGCGCTTCCACGTGCCCGACTATGGCTCGGAACAACGTTGGCGTGACGCCGTGGCCGGCGCCGCCCAACGCGCCCTGCGCCGCGCCGGGCTGGAGACGGCCCGCCCGGTGCGCGACCTCTCGCGCCGCCGCCCGCCCGCCCATGACGAGGCGGCCCGTCGCGCCACGCTGCTCGCCGGGATGGAATTGCTGCGCCCCTTCACCAGGGCCGAACGCGACGCGCTGGCCGCCACCATGGTCGAAACCCTGCTGCCGGCCGGCGCCGCCGTGGTGCGGTACGGCGAGGCCGGTGATTCGCTCTATCTGCTCGCCGAGGGCGTGCTCGAGGTGCGCATCCCCCGCGCCGACGGCACCGAGGCCGCGGTCGACCGGGTGTTCCCCGGCGCCGTGCTGGGGGAGGGCTCGCTGCTGACCGGCCAGCCGCGCAGCGCCACCGTCGTCGCGCTGACCGAGGCGGTGGTGCTGGAACTCCGCAAGGCGGATCTCGACCCGGTACTGCGCGCGCGGCCCGCGCTGCTCGAAGGCCTCACCGCCATTATGGTGGCGCGTCAGTCGCGCAATGCCGCCGCACCTGCCGGGCCGCCGACCGCCACGGCGGCTGCCCCGACGCGCGAGGACATCCTCGCCCGGCTGCGTTCCTTCTTCGGGATCCGGTAGCGGCCGCGCCCGGCGCCCGATGCGGTGGCCGCGGCACCCCGGCCGGGGCCAATGGACGCCGTCACCCGCCCCCGCGCGCCGGCGGCGGTTCCGTCACCAGCCGCGCGATCACCGCTTCCTCGTCACCCCCCTGCAACGCGCCGTCGAGCAGCAGATGCGCTAGGCCATGCACGAAGGCCCAGGCGCGCAGCGCGGCGTCCTCCGACCCCGCCGCGCCGCGCAGCGCCTCGAAGGCGGCGCAGGATGCCTCGCGCAATTCGGGATGCGCCGCGCTGCGCGCGCGCAGGCCGCTGAACATCAGCCGGAAGCGGCCCGGCCGCGCCAGGGCGAAGCGGACATAGGCGCGCCCCCGGCCGGCCATCCCGCCCGCCGTGTCCGCGGCGCCGAGCGCCGCGCCGAAGTCACGGAAATGCCGCGCCGACAGCGCCGCCAGCAGCGCCTCCTTGTCAGTGAAATGGCGATAGGCGGCGGTGGCCGAGACGCCGGCGGCGCGCGCCACCTCGCGCAGGCTGACGGCGCCGTCGCCGCCCTTCTCGACCAGCGCGTCGGCGGCATCGAGCAGGGCGGCGCGCAGGTCGCCATGGTGATAGGGTCGATTCGATGTTGACACTGTTAACTCAATGCTCAATGTTGATGGTGTCAACATGCGGCGCCGCGGGCGCCCTGTCCATGGAGAACCAACATGAAGGCCTTCCTGCGCGCCCACCTGGCCCTGCTGCCGAAGTTCCTGTTCTTCATCGGCCTGGCGCTCGGCTGGGATGCCCCGGCGGCGGCCGTCGCCCTGGCCTACGCGCTCGGCCGTGCCACGATGCTGTGGCGCGCGGGTGCCGCCTGGCGGCCCTTCGAACTTGCCATCATCCCGCCCCTGGCGCTGATCCTGGCGGCCAGCCTGCTGCCGCTGCCGGCCTTGCGGCCGCATGCCCTGGCAATTCTCTTCGCCGCCCTGGCGGCCGGTGCCGCCATCAGCCTGGCGATCGGCCGGCCCTGGACCGCCGACATCGCCGCCGCCGATTTCCCCGGCGCCACGAACAACCCGCTCTTCGCGCGCATCAACCGCCTGCTCTCGGCGTTGTGGGGGGGTGTCTTCGCCTTCCTCGCCATCGCCGACGTGATGGCGGCGCCGGGTTGGCTGCGCTGGGGGCCGTTGCTGCTCGCCACGCTGGCCTCGATCGCCGGGCCGAAGCTGCTGATGCGCCGCGGCCTCATGAAGGTGATCCAGGGCGAGGAAGCGCGCTGGCCGGCCCCCGCGCTCCGCGCCCCGGCGGCGCCCCCGGTGCGCATCGTCGGCGCCGGGCTGGGCGGGCTGACCGCCGCCGCGCTGCTGGCCGATGCCGGCATCCGCGTCAGCGTGCATGAACAGCACGACCTGCCCGGCGGCTTCGCCCACACCTGGCCGCGCCGCGCCCGCGGCACCGACCCGGTGACCGGCGGCCCGCTGCTGTTCCGCTTCGACTCCGGCGTGCACGACATCTCGGGCTGGCAGCCGGGCGGCCCGGTCCGTTCGGTGTTCGAACGCCTCGGCATCGCCGATGGCATCGAGATGCGCCACCTCGACCACCGCTTCTGGAACGAGGGCACGGTGTTCGACGTGCCGCGCGACATCGACGCCCATGTCGCCGCCCTGGCCGCGCGCCACCCCGGGGATGCCGCCGGCCTCGCCGCGCTCTTCGCCGAGATCCGCGCCATCCAATCCGCCATGTACGCGACCGGGCAGGGGCGCGGCGGCATCCCCGGCACGCCGCGGACCCCCGCGGCGATGCTCGCCTTCGCCAAGGCGCATCCGCTCGCCGCCGCCTGGATGAACCGGCCCTGGCGCGACCTGCTCGACCGGCATGGGCTGGGCGAGGCCGCCCGCGCCGACGTCACCGCGCTGTCGGGCTACATCACCGAAGACCCGGCAACCCTGACGGTCCGCCAATTCGTGCCGATCTTCGGCTACGCCATCCATGGCGGCGTCTATCCGGTCGGCGGTTCGGGCCGCCTGGCCGAGGCGCTGGTGCGTGCGATCCGTGCCCGCGGCGGCGAGGTCCACCTGCACCAGCCGGTCGCCCGCATCCTGACCGAAGGCGGCCGCGCCAGCGGGCTGCTGCTGCGCGACCGGTCAGGCGAGGAACGCCACCTGCCGGCCTCGGCCGTGGTGCTGAATGGCGACCCCATCATGGCCGCGCGGCACCTGCTGCCGCCCGAGGCCCTCGCTGCCGGCCTGGCGCAGGCGCGGCCGGCCTGTTCGGCGGTGGCGGTGCATCTCGGCCTCACCGGGCCGCTCGACATGCCGCCCATCGTCCATGCGCGGACCTGCCTCGGCCCGATCGCGCTGGTCGCTCCCTCCCTGGTGGATCCGGGCTGCGCGCCGGCCGGGCATTCGACGCTGGAATTGCTGGCGCTGCTGCCGCAGGCCGAAGCGGCGTCCTGGCTGCCGCCGGGCACCGACGACCCCGCCGCGCTGGACGCCTGGCGCCGTGGCCCGGCCTATCGCGCCCGCAAGGTCGCGATGGCCGACGCGCTGATCGACCGCGCCGCCGAGGTCATCCCTGGCCTGCGGGAGCGCATCGTCTGCCGCGCCGATGCCTCGCCGGTCACCTTCGCGCGCTATGCCTGGACGACCGGGGGCTCGATCTACGGCACCAGCCGCGTGCTGCCGGTCAAGCAGCCGCTGCCGGGGCTGCTGCTCGCCGGCGCGGCGACCCACGGCCCGGGGGTCGAGGCGGTGGTGATCTCAGGCGCGCTGGCGGCCGAGGCGCTGCTGCCGGGGATGCTGGGCGCGGCATCGGTGACGCGGCTGGCGGCGTGAGGCGCGGGTGATCGGAGAGGGACAAAGCCCTTCTCCGCTTCCGTCCGCCGCGAAAGCCCAACCCCAGCCCCTACCGGCACTCCAGCACGCGAATGTCGTAGACCGGATGTTCCAGCATGTGCACGCCCGGCGAATTGGCGAACATCCAGCCGGTGAAGGCCGGCGCGCTGCCGGCCGCGGCGCGGCTGTCGGTGATCTGCATCCAAGCCGCCGCGTCGGGCACTTCCTCCGGCGCGCGGCCCTGGCAGGCGCGCAGGTTGATGGTGAGCGAGCCGAACGCCACCGACCCGCCGACCGGCGCTTCCAGGATGGTGACGCGCGCGGTCACCTTGTCCAGCGCCTGCAGCCTGGCGCTGCGCATCGGCACCCATTCCTGCGCCGAGGCCGGCAGCGCGAGGAACAGCCCGGCGAGCACCGCGAGCCACTTCATGCGCGACGCTTCGGGCTGTCGAGCCCCGCCACCAGCTCGGCCAGGATGCGGCGCATCGCGGCCTCGTCCACGCCCATCAGCACGGCATCCTCGAAGATGTCCTGCAAGGCTTGGCGCGCCTCCTCGTGGTTCTCAGCGAGCACCTTGAGCTTCTCGCGGCAGGAAATCGGCGCGCCGTCCGCACCGGGCCAGGTGCCGGGAGCCGTCGTGGTCATCGCGGGGCGGGCGCCGGCGCGGGGGCCGGCTGGTCGCCGCCGCGCTGCTGGTTCATCTCCGTCACGCTGAAGATGAAGCGGCCGAGCAGGCTTTCCAGGCTGACCGCGCTCTGGGTGATGGTGATCTGGCCGCCATCGCGCAGGAACTGCTCCGCCCCACCGGGCACCAGCGCGATGTACTTGCCGCCGAGCAGGCCCTCGCTCTGGATCTCGGCCGAGGTGTCGGTCGGCAGGCGCAGCGACGAATCGACGTTCAGCGTCAGCACCGCGAGGAAGGTCGCGGGGTCGATGCGCTGCGCCGTCACCTGCCCCACCTTGACCCCGGCGACGCGGATATCCGCCCCGGGGGCGAGGCCATCGATGCGGTCGAACCGCGCTGTCAGGGTCAACCCGCCGGTTGCCAGTGCCCTTCCACTGCCGGTGATGGCATAGGCCAGGAAGGCGATGGCCACGACCAGCACCACGGCACCGGTCAGGATTTCGGCAAGGCTGCGCTTCTGCATGGGAATGGGATGTCGGGGCTCAGCGCCCCGGTGTCCAGGCCTCATAGTCGCCGGCGACCTGCGGGCGGCCGGGCGCGGCCATGCCGGGCGGGTGCCAGGCTTCGGCGCTGCCGGTCAGATTCGGCAGATGCGGCTTCTGCCACGGCTTGCGCGGGGCGTTCATATCCATCGGCGAATCGGTGGTGTGATGCAGCCAGCCCCACCATTCCGGCGGCACGGTGGTCGGGTCCGGCGCGCCGGCATAGGTGATGCGGCGCATCGGGCGGCCATAGGTGTCGCGCCGGCTGCGCGCCATCCAATAGGTGTTGCCGGTACTGTCCTGGCCAATGCGGCGGCTGGTCAGGCGAATGAACAGGCTGTCGAACAGGGCCATGCGGCACGTCCCTCGGGCAGGCGGTAAGCCCCCCTGATGCCACAGCGCGCGGTCGGGCGCAAAGATGGCGCAGAGATCATCCTATCCACAGGATATTGGGGGTCCGAGGCAAAAAGGACACAAGATGCGGCTTCCACCCCGCGCCAACCGCGCATAGCATCAGGCCATGGCAGGCATGATCGGCACTCTGTGGGATGGTGTGGCCCTTCGGCGGGAGCGCTGCGGCGCCGAGCCCGACGCGCCACCGCGCCCCATCGCTCTCCCCGCATCCTGGGATGACGGCGGCGCCGAGGCGCTGGCGGCCCTGGCCCCCGGCTCCGGTCCGGTGGTTTTCCCCACCCTGGCTGAAGGCTGGATCCGCCGCGTCACCATGCGCGGCCGCCGGCTCGGCCTGCTCGACAGCCCGGAGGAGGCCGACGACCTCGCCGCCGCGCTGCGCGCCCTGCTGCTGGCCCGCCGCGGCGCGCCCGGCATCGAGGTATGGCGTGAGCGCAAGGATGAGGCGCGCTTCGTGCTCAACCTGCCGGCCTTCCTCGACGCCGCTGGCGGCTTCGATGCCGATGCCTATGCGGCGGCCGTGGCCCTGGGTGTGCGGGTGCTCGACATTCTCGGCCAGGGCCGGGCGCCGCGGCTGCGGGTGGGCTTCGCCGACCTCGCCGGCCTGCTCGCCGCCTTCCGACTGCCTTACGACAGCGCCGAGGCGCGCGCCGTCGCCGCCGCCATCGCCGCCCTGACCCGTGGTGCCGCCGAGGCGCAATCCGGCCGCCTCGCCGAGCGCCATGGCGCGCTGCACCCGGTCGCGTTGATCTGGCCGGAGCCGCCAGCCGAGACGGCCATCCCCGGCCTTGCCGCCGCCGCCCGCGCCGCGCTCGATGCCGCCGCCGCCTCGCCCGGCCTGCGTCATCATGGCTGCGTGGCGCTCGCCCCGGCCGATGCGGTGGAAGCCCTGCTCGGCGCCGAGACCGCCGGCTTCGCCCCCGCCTATGGGGCGGTGCGCCCGTCGCGCGACGGGGAGGGTCGGATGCTGCTGCTGCCGACCCGCGCGGCGCTGCGGGCCGGCGATGTCGCCGCCGGCCTGCTCGCCCCGCCGACGCCCGAATCGCGCGCGGCGATGGAAGCCGCCGTGCTGCCCTTCCTCGACGCCGCCCCGCCGGCCGCCCCGGCCATGCCGGCCACCCCGCAGGCGCCGCGCCGCAGCGCGCCGCGCCCGGTCTCGGCGCCGGCCGCCCGCACCTGGCGCATCACCATCGAAGGCGCGCGCATCGCCCTGCGCGCCGCCGAGGACGACCAGGGCCGGCTGCGCGAAATCGCCTTCAGCCTGCCGCGCGAGAGCATCGCCAGCCGTGCCCTGCATGAGGCGGTGGCCCAGGCGGTTTCGCTCGGCCTCGGCCACGGCGTGCCGCTCGATGCCTTCGTCGATGCCTACGCCTATGCGCCCGGCACTGGCGGGATGGTGGAAGGCGACCCGGCGATCCGCCGCGCCACCTCGGTGCTCGACTGGGCCTTCCGCCGGCTGGCGCTGGATTACCTCGGCCGCGCCGACCTGCCCGACCCGGCCGCCGAGGAAGTCCCGCCGCCCGCCCAGGCCCAGGCGAGCCAGCCGCCGCTGCTGCCGCTCGACCTGCCGGCGCAGCACGCCCCACGACGTGGCCGGGCCTTGCGCCACGCCGCCTGACCGCGTCATCTCCCGCCTGGTTTTCTGAAGGACAACAGACCCATGGCCGGACGTATCGAACAGCGCCTCGCGGAACTCGGCATCACCCTGCCGACGCCGGCGGCGCCGATCGCTAATTACCTCCCCTTCACCATGGCCGGCTCGCTGCTGGTGGTCTCGGGCCAGATCCCGCTGCGCGACGGCAAGGTGGCCTACACGGGCAAGCTCAGCGAGGAGGTCAGCATCGAGGACGGCGTCGCCGCCGCGCGGCTCTGCTTCATCAACGTGATGGCGCAGGTGAAGGCGGCGACCGGCGATCTCGACCGGGTGAAGCGGATCCTGCGCCTCGGCGGCTTCATCGCCGCGCCGGGCAGCTTCACCCAGCATGCGGCCGTGATGAACGGCGCCTCGGACCTCGCGGTCGAGGTGTTCGGTGATGCCGGCCGGCATGCCCGTTCGACGATCGGCGTGCCCTCCCTGCCGGCGGATGCCGCGGTCGAGGTCGAAGGCATGTTCGACATCGCCTGAACCGCCTGGGGCGGCGGCTCGCCGTTGCCGCCCCGGGACAGGTTGGCCTGGCCCCATCGGCGATGGATGGCAGCGACGGGCTTGCCCATGGGGTCCGGCGGCATCATGCGCCGCCCGGCGCGCCGTCACGCAACAGCGTCTGGATCATTCCGCACGATGCAACCGAAGGCTGTTGCCGGGCTTCGTCCCGTGATGCGCGGTGGCAGTGACCTGTGGTTCGGTTGCAGCGAAGCGCGATCACCTCACTTAAACTGATTGCAAATGAACCTCACATAATGGTGAAATAAACCTAGGATTGTGCAAGGGGCCCGGCACATGTCGGATATTGGTTACTGGAACAATCGGGACCATCGATCGGAGCAGCGGCGTAGCCTGCCGCCAGACGAGCGCTGGGCTATCGCGCTCGGCCTCGTGGCCTTGATGATCGGCTTCGGCGCCATGGCCGGCGGCGCGTATCTCGGCCTGGGCATCTCGACGCGGCTGATCGCCCTGCCGGGTGGCCTGCCGGCGACGCCCTCGGAGACGGTGGCCATCATCGTGGCCAGTTGCGGCGCCATCACCACGCTGCTTGGCATCATCAGCCTCTACAAGGCGCATGATGCCTGATGCGGGCCGTGTCCGGCGCTCGCCGGGCGGCACCTCGGGGCACTAGGCCCGCCGGGCCGAGACGCCGGGTCCTTGCGCCCAGCCGTGGCTGCGCGACATTGGGGGCGATGGCCGACGGACCCGCCCCGCTTTCGCTCTCCCTGCATCGGCGCATCGCCGATATCCCCGCACCCGAGTGGGATGCCTGCGCGGGGGATGACAACCCTTTCGTCAGCCATGCCTTCCTGGCGGCGCTGGAAGATAGCGGCAGCGCTGTACCCGAACGCGGCTGGCTGCCCCAGCATGCGGCCTTGCACGACGAAGCTGGCACCCTGCTCGCCTGCGCGCCCTGCTACGCCAAATCGCACTCCCAGGGTGAATACGTCTTCGACCACAGTTGGGCCGATGCGCTGGAACGCGCTGGCGGGCGTTACTATCCGAAATTGCAGGTCTGCGTACCGTTCTCCCCGGTGCCTGGCCCGCGACTGCTGGTCCGCCCCGGCGCCGAGGTGCCGCCCGGCGCTCTGGCCCAGGCGCTGACCCAGGGCTGCCAGGCGGTCGGCGCCTCCTCCGTCCACGCCACCTTCTGCACCGCCGATGACTGGACCGCCCTCGGCGATGCCGGCTGGCTGCAACGCCTCGGCACCCAGTTCCACTGGACCAATCCGGGCTATGGCTGCTTTGACGACTTCTTGGGCGCGCTGGCCTCGCGCAAGCGCAAGGTGCTCAAGCGCGAACGGCGCGAGGTGCAAGCCAGCGGCCTGACGTTGCTCACCCTGCGCGGCGCCGAGATCACGCAACGCCATTGGGACGCCTTCCACCGCTTCTATCGCAGCACCACCGACAAGAAGTGGGGCCGCAGCGCCTACCTGACCAAACGCTTCTGGCCGATGCTGGGCGACCGGCTCGGCGACGCCGTGGTGCTGATGATGGCCGAGCGCGACGGGGAACTCGTCGCCGGCGCGCTGAACCTGGTCGGCCGCGACGCGCTCTATGGCCGCAACTGGGGCGCGACGGTCGACGTGCCCTTCCTGCATTTCGAGCTGTGCTACTATATGGCCATGGACTTCGCGATCGCGCACCACATCGGCCGCGTCGAGGCCGGTGCGCAGGGCGAGCACAAGATCCAGCGCGGCTACCTGCCGGTGCCGACCTATTCGGCGCATTGGATCGCCCATCCCGGCCTGTCCGGTGCGGTGGCGGAATTCCTCGAACGCGAACGCCCCGCCATGATGCGGGAGATGGAGGCGCTGGCCACCCTCTCGCCATTCAAGAAAGACGGCGAAGCATGAGCCGCCCGGCCGTCGGCGAGCCCGACCTGCCTGGCGCCTGGGGCGATACATGGTGGGGCTGATGGCGGGTGCCGCCGGCCTACGATAGGCTGCCGCCTGTGCGCCTCGCTTACCTGCAACTCGCCCTGTCGATGGCGCTGGTCGGCGCCAATGTCGCGGTGGCGAAGGTGCTCGCCGACGTCTTGCCCATTGCCATGATCGCCTTCCTACGCTGCGTGCTGGCGATGGCCGTGCTGTGGCCGCTGGCGCGCTGGCTGGACGGGCCGGTGCGCGTGCCGTCGGCGGTGCTGCGCAACCTTGCTCTTCAGGCGGTATTCGGCACCGCGATCTACAATGCCGGGCTGCTCGCCGGACTGCGCCTGACCACGGCGCTCGAAGGTGGGCTGGTGCTGGCGAGCTTGCCGGCGGCGGTCGCCATCGGTGGCGCGGTCTTCCTGCGCGAGCGTCTGCCGCCGCGCCAATGGGCGGCCGTCGCCCTGGCCGCCTTCGGCATGGCCGCGATCACCCTGGCGCGCACGGCCGGTGGTGCGGGCGGCTCGCCGCTCGGCAACCTGCTAGTCTTCGGCGGCGTGCTGGGCGAGGCCTCCTACGTGCTGCTGGCGCGCCGCATCGCCGGCCGCGTGCCGGTGATCACCGCGAGCCTCTGGATGCAAGCCTTCTCGGCCTTGGTGCTCGCCCCCTTCGCCCTGCCCGACATCGGTGCGGTGACGGTGCTGGCCGCCCCCTCCATCGCGGCGCTGCTGGTGTTCCATTCCCTGACGGCGAGCGTGCTGTGCCTGCTGCTCTGGTATGCCGGGCTGAAGCGCGTGCCGGCCGGGATGGCGGGCATCTTCACCGCCTTCCTGCCCGGCACCGCGGCGCTGGTGGCGGTGACGGGGCTGGGCGAGGCCTTCACCATCACCCATGCCGCCGGCTTTCTGCTGATGATGGGCAGCGTGGCGGTGGCGACCTGGCCGCGACGGACAGGCGCGCCATGAAGGCATGGCTGTCGCTCTCGGTCGCGGCATTCGCAGCGCTGTCGGCGCGCGACGTGGCGGCGCGGCTCGCCTATGCCCAGGCGTCGCGCCACGCCACGCTCGAACTGGCGCAGCGCCACGCCTGGGAAGCCGAGGCCGCGCTGCTCCATGTCGCCCTGCGCGAGGCCGACCCTTCCTGGCGCGTGCTGTTCGAATGCGACCTGCTGCGGCTGGAGAAGCGCGCGGATGTGGTGGTCGTGACCGATCGCGCCATCCTGGTGCTCGAATTCAAGCACGGCGCCCGCGCCTTCGAAGCGCAGGACCTTCGCCAGGCGGAGGATTACGCGCTCGACCTGCACGACTTCCACGCCGGCAGCCGCGCCCATCCCGTGGTGCCGATCCTCGTCGCAACCGAAGCACCACCGGCGCGCTTTGATCCGCCGCTGATCTGGCATGGCGTGACCCCCGTGCTACGTGGCAATGGCGCGCAGCTCGGAACGCTGATCGCGGCCGTGCAGGCCGGCATCGGTGTGCCCGCCAAACCGCTCGACCCGACCGCCTGGGAGAGCGGGCCCTATCGCCCGGTGCCGACGGTGCTGGAAGCCGCGACCTTGCTCTACCGCCGCAACTCGGTCGCCGAGATCGCCGCCGCGCGTGCCGATGCGCCGAACCTGACGCGCACCGCCGCTGCCATCGAACGCGCGATCGCCCGTGCCCAGGCCGAAGGCGTGCATCTGGTCGTCTTCGTCACCGGTATTCCCGGCGCGGGCAAGACGCTGTGCGGGCTGAACGTGGTGTTCGGGGCGCTGCGCTCGCACGGCGCGGCCTTCCTGTCGGGCAATGTCCCGCTGGTCACCGTGCTGCGCGAAGCGCTGGCGCGCGATGCCGCGCCATCCGGCGGCCGTACCCTGCAGGCCGCGCGACGCCAGGCGCAGACCGCCTTGCAGAACGTGCATCGCTTCCTCGAACAATACGTCATCCACGCCGAGCACATCCCCGAAGCCCGTGTCATCGTCTTCGATGAAGCGCAACGCGCTTGGGACGAAGCGCAGGCGACGCGCGACACGCAACGTCGCGTCAGCCACCTGACGATGAGCGAGCCGGCGCATGCCTTGCAGATCATGGGCCGGCACGCAGGCTGGTCGGTCATCATCGCCCTGATCGGCGGCGGGCAGGAGATCAACACAGGCGAGGCGGGCCTCGCCGAATGGGGGCGCGTCATCGCCGCCGACCCGCGCTGGCGCGCCATCGCCGCGCCGCGCACCATTACAGGCGCCGACCCGGCGCAGCGCCTCGCCGACGGCGCGCGCGATTGGATCGCCCTCGATCCTGACCTCGACTTGACGCTGCCGATGCGCAGCGTCCGCGAGGCCGCCGGCAGCCCCTGGGTGGATGCCGTGCTGCGCGGCGCGGCAACCGAAGCCGCCGCCATCGCCACCGAGGCCGGCGGCGTGCCCTTTCTGCTCACGCGCGACCTCGACGCGATGCGTCACGGCTTGCGCCGCTTCGGCCGAGGCCTGCGCCGCGCCGGCTTGGTCGCTTCCGCCGGGGCGCGCCGGCTGCGCGCCGATGGCCTCGGCGTCCAGGTCCCCGAGGTCGCCGATTGGTTCCTCAACCGCTGGCCCGACATCCGGTCGTCGGAGGCGCTCGAGACCTTCGCGACGGAATATGATTGCCAGGGGCTGGAACTGGATGTCGTCGGCCTCGCCTGGGGCGGCGACCTGGTGCGCGCCACTGAGGGCTGGCGCCCGCGCCGCTTCGCCGGTCACCGCTGGTTCCAGGTGCGCGGTGCGGAGGAACGCCGCTTCATCCTCAACACCTACCGCGTGCTGCTCACCCGGGCGCGCTACGAAACGGTGCTCTGGGTGCCGCGCGGCAGTCTTGCCGGGGAGGCCTTCCACGACGCCACCCGCGACGCCGCCGAACTGGACGCCATCGCGGATTTCCTCCTCGCCTGCGGTACCCAGCCGCTTGAGGCCTTGCCACCCGTCCCCGCGCACGTCGAAATCGCGCGGCTCCTGTGAAGGCCACCATGCGCCCCCTGCTGATCGCCCTGCTGACTCTCCTCGCCATTCCCGCGATGGCGAATGAGCTCAAGCTCGCCACCTGGAACATCGCCTGGCTGACCACCAAGCCGGCCGGCCATCCCGACTTGCCGCGCAACCTGCGGCCGCGCTCGAACGACGATTTTACTCGCCTGCGCGCCTATGCCGACCGCCTCGCCGCTGATGTCGTCGCCGTGCAGGAAGTCGATGGCCCGTTGGCTGCCGCCCGTGTCTTCGATGCGACGCGCTACGACTTCCACTTCCCCGCCGAGTCCGACACGCAACGCGCGGGCTTCGCCTGGCGGCGCGGCCTCACCGTCACGCGCAACCTGGACCTGATGGCGCTTGACCTCGCGCCGACCGCGCGCTTCTCGCTGCGCCGCGGTGCCGATATCACCGTGCGCGACGGCGACATGCCGCCGATCCGCCTGCTCTCCGTCCATCTCGATGGCGGCTGCGCCTGGGACCCGATCCGCCAGCCGAATTCGCGCGACTGTCAGAACATCGGCCGCCAGGCGGCGATCCTGCAGGACTGGATCGCGGCACGCCGGGCCGAGGGCATCGCCTTCGCCATCCTCGGCGACTTCAACCGGCGTATGGAACGCAATGACGAGTTCATCGCGCTGCTGGGCGAAGCTGCGCCGCTGACCCGCGTGACGCAGGGCTTCGCCAATCCCTGCCAGGCGCGCGAGGGCGGCGCGCGGCCCTTCATCGACCACATTCTGCTCGGCGGCCCGGCGCGCGACTGGGTGGTGCGCGACAGCTTCCGCGTCCTCGTCTACAACGAACGCGACGCGGCAGTCCGCGAACGCCTCTCCGACCATTGCCCGGTCAGCATCCGGATCGACCCGCGCTGATGTCCGGCACGCCAGGTTTCGCGCGCATCACCCTGCCGCTCGCCGCGATCAATTTCCTCAACCAGGGTAACCGCGCGCTGGTGGCGACGATCGGCCCGCTGCTCGCCATCGAATTCGGCCTCTCGGCCTCCGAACTCGGCTTGCTCGCCGCCTGCTTCTTCGCCGCCTACGCCGTGGCGCAATTGCCGATCGGCGTCGCGCTCGACCTGCATGGCCCGCGCAAGGTGCAATCCACGCTCGCCCTCGTCGCCGCCATAGGCTTCGCGGTCAGCGCGGCCGCACCCGGCGTCTGGGCGCTCGCGGTCGGACGCATCATCTGCGGCTTCGGCCTCGGCGCCGGGCTGATGGCGATGCTCAAGGCCAATACCCAATGGTACCCGAAGCACCGCGTCGCGGCGGTGACCGGGGCGGGGCTGTTCCTCGCCGGCATGGGCGGCATGTCGGCGACGGTGCCGGTGCAATGGGCGCTGCCGCTGCTCGGCTGGCGCGGCATCTTCACGCTGCTGGCCGTGCTGTCCGTCGCGGTCTCGCTGTGGATCCGCTTCGTGGTGCCGGACCGCCCGCCGGGCGCGGTGGTGCCGCAGCGCCGTTCTCTGCTGCGCGAGATCGGTGAATTCGGCCGCATCTTCAGCGACCGCGGCTTCCTGCGCTTCCTGCCGGCGGTGATGGTGCTCTCGGCGCTGAACTTCACCTTCCAGGGCCTCTGGGCCGGGCCGTGGCTGCGCGATGTCGGCGGGCTCGATGCCGGGCCGCGCTCGGTCGCCCTGCTGATCTACGCAACCGGCCTGGTGACCGGCAGCCTGGCGACCGGCCACGCCGCCTCCTTCGCGCAGTCGCGCGGCTTCTCGCCGATGTTCGTCCCCTATCTCGGCATCGCCGGCGTGCTGGTGGCGCAACTCGCGCTGATCCTTGCACCACCGGGCTTCTGGCCGGTGGCGGGGGTGTGGTTCCTGTTCTCCTTCTGCGGGTCGGTGGGCGTGGCGGGCTATGCCGCGATGGGGCAGGGTTTCCCGCCGGAACTGCAGGGCCGCGTCGCCACCGCCATCAACTTCGCGATGCTGGTGCTGGTCTTCATCCTGCAGACCGGCATCGGCGCGATCCTCGACCTCTGGCCGGGCCTGCCGGGCGGCGGATGGAACCCGGCCGGCTACGCGGCGGCGCTCTCGGTGACATTCCTGTTGCAGGCAGGCACCGCGCTGTGGATCGTGCTGGCACCGAGGGGGAAGACCGCATGATGGACAAAAGCGTCGCGAAGATCCTGGACTGCTTCTGCGTCACCTCGGGCAAGAATTTCCGCCTGAAGAAACTCGACCCCGCCGACACGGCGGGCCTGGACGTCGAAAAGGACCATGCGGCGGACCTGCTGCAACAGGGCGTCGAGCGCCTGTCGGAGTTGCAAGACATGCTTTACGCGCAGGACCGCTGGTCGGTGCTGTGCATCTTCCAGGCGATGGATGCGGCGGGCAAGGACGGCGCCATCAAGCACGTCTTCTCCGGCGTCAATCCGCAGGGCTGCCAGGTGCATTCCTACAAGGCACCGAACGCGATGGAACTTGACCACGACTTCCTGTGGCGCCATTCCACGGCGCTGCCCGAACGCGGCCGCATCGGCATCCACAACCGCTCCTGGTACGAGGAAGTGCTCGTGGTGCGCGTGCACCCCGACTATCTCGGCGGCGGCAAGCTGCCGCAGCGCCTCGTCGGCAAGCGAATCTGGGATGAGCGGCTCGAGGATATCGCTGCCTATGAACGCTACCTCGCGCGCCAGGGCACGGTGGTGCTGAAGTTCTTCCTCAACGTCAGCAAGAGCGAGCAGAAGCGCCGCTTCCTCTCGCGCATCGAGGAGCCTGAGAAGAACTGGAAATTCTCCGCCGCCGACGTCGCCGAGCGCGCCCATTGGGACGACTACATGGATGCCTATGAGGAGGCGATCCGCGGCACCGCCGCCAGGCATGCGCCATGGTACGTGGTGCCGGCGGACAACAAGTGGTTCACCCGCCTCGCAGTGGTGGCGGCGATCGTGCGGGCGCTGGAAGGGCTCGACCTGCACTATCCGAAAGTGACGAAGGAACAGAAGGCGACGCTGGAGGTGGCGCGCAAAGCGCTGGTCTGACGGCGCCACTCGCGGCAAGCGCCTCGGCGATCGTCGCGCGCGCCTGCACCAATGCGTCCCGCGGCGGCGGAGAGCAGAACGCGCCAGTGCATCGCAGCCTCCCGTCAATGATGACGGGCCATGGCTGCGACGCATCAGCCCGGCTGCCCCCCCACAAGCTTTCACACCGGGCCGATGTCGCGCCTCAAGCCTCGTTCGCCCGATCCAGCGCATGCAGCGCATAAGTAAATGCTGCCCCGGCATTCAGTGCGATCGCCACGCCCAGCGCCTCGGCGATTTCCTCCTTCGTCGCGCCGAGGGCCATCGCCTTGCGCACATGCGCGTCCATGCAGCCTTCGCATTTCGTCGTGATGGCAACCCCGAGCGCGATGAATTCCCGCGTCTTCGCATCAAGGTGTTTGGTCTGCGCCGCGCCGTTGTTCAGGGCCACGAACCCCTTCACGATGTCCGGGTGCAGCTGACCCAGTTCCTTGCCGCGTTCCCGCAATGCCGCGGAATATCCCTTCCAGTCCTTGATCGCGCTCATGCCGGCGTCCCCTTTGCCCGCGGCGCCGGATCGCGCCGTCAGGTGGGCAGGATATCCGCCAGACGCGCACGCCGCACCCCCGCGGCCGCCATCTCATCCCAGGCCCGCGCCAGGCTGCCGTCGAGGTCGATGGCGCGGCAGGCATCCTCGATGACAGTCACGTCGAAGCCGAAACGCCGCGCATCCAGCGCCGTCCAGGCCACGCAGAAATCCGTCGCCAGGCCGCAGACATGCACCTCGGTGATGCCGCGCGAGGTCAGCCAGCCATCCAGTCCCGTGCGCGTCACGCGATCGGCCTCCAGAAAGGCGGAATAGGAATCGACCGCCCGATGCACGCCCTTGCGCAGGATGAGCTGCGCATGCGGTACGTCGAGCGCGGGATGCAATGCCGCGCCGTCGCCACCCGCGACGCAATGGTCGGGCCACAGCACCTGCGGGCCGTAATGCATCTGCTTCGTCGCGAACACCGCGTGGCCATCATGCTGCGACGCGAAGGAGCTGTGGTCGGCCGGATGCCAATCCTGCGTCAGCACGACCTGGCGGTATTGCGGGGCGAGGGCATTGATCAGCGGGACGACCTCGTCGCCGCCGGGGACGGCGAGCGCACCGCCGGGGCAGAAGTCGCGCTGGACATCAACGATGAGCAGGGCCGGGTCAGGCATGGTGTGCTGTCCGCTTGGGTGAAGAAGGCCGGAGGGGCGCCGCCCCTCCGAACCACCCCGCAAAAGGGCAGGGCCCTTTTGAATGCCATCTTTTGGCATCGTGCGCAGTTGTCGCAATGGCCGCCGTGGCGCACCACCAGACGCACTGCGTCGGCGCCAATTCTAAGGTGCCGAGAGGCCTTTAGGTTGATGGGCTCCCATTGGCGTTGCTTCGCAACGCCAATGGGTACCTGTCGCGGGGTAAGGTTTGGGGGGGCAGAGACCCTCTCCAACGTCCCCTACCCGACCTGCTCCGGCTCCCGCTCCGCGTCGCCTTCGCCTTCCTCCGGCTTCGGCAGGGCAGGCGGCGCGGCCTCGACGATGTCGAACACCAGCGCCCCGTCCTTCAGCCCCACCTTCACCGCGCCGCCCTTGGCGAGCTTGCCGAACAGCAGCTCCTCCGCCAGCGGCTTCTTGACGAATTCCTGGATGACGCGGGCCAGCGGCCGCGCGCCATACAGGGGTTCGTAGCCCCGTTCCGCCAACCATTCCTTGGCGGCCGAGGAGAGTTCGATCGTCACGTTGCGGTCGGCAAGCTGTGCCTCGAGCTGCATGACGAACTTCTCGACGACGCGACCGACGATCTCGGCCGTGAGGCCCGAGAAACTGACAATGGCATCGAGCCGGTTGCGGAATTCCGGCGTGAACAGGCGCTTGATCGCCTCCTCATCCTCGCCGATGCGCGTCTCCCGCTCGAAGCCGATGGTCGGCTTCGCCATGTCCGACGCACCCGCATTCGTCGTCATGATCAGGATGACGTTGCGGAAATCCACGATCTTGCCGTTGTGGTCGGTCAGCTTCCCGTGGTCCATCACCTGCAGCAGGATGTTGTAGAGATCCTGATGCGCCTTCTCGATCTCATCGAGCAGCAGCACCGCATGCGGATGCTGGTCGACGGCATCGGTCAGCAACCCGCCCTGGTCGAAGCCGACATAACCCGGCGGCGCGCCGATCAGGCGCGAGACGGAATGCCGCTCCATGTATTCCGACATGTCGAAGCGGATCAGCTCGATGCCGAGGGTCTTGGCGAGTTGCTTCGCCACCTCGGTCTTGCCGACGCCGGTCGGGCCACTGAACAGGTAGTTGCCGATCGGCTTCTCCGCATCGCGCAGCCCGGCGCGTGACAGCTTGATCGCAGCGGACAGCGCCTCGATCGCCTTGTCCTGGCCGAACACCATCGACTTCAGGTCGCGGTCGAGGTTGCGCAGCGTCTCGCGGTCATCGGTCGAAACCGACTTCGGCGGAATGCGCGCGATCTTCGCCACGATGTCCTCGACATCCTTCAGCGTGACCGTCTTCCGCCGCTTGCCTTCCGGCAGCAGCATCCGCGACGCGCCGACCTCGTCGATCACGTCGATCGCCTTGTCCGGCAACTTGCGGTCGTGGATGTACTTCGCACTCAACTCGACCGCGGCGCGAATCGCCTCCGGCGTGTAGCGCACCTTGTGATGCTTCTCGTAGTTGGTCTTGAGCCCCTGCAGGATCTTCACCGCATCCTCGAGCGTCGGCTCATTGACGTCGATCTTCTGGAAGCGCCGGACCAGCGCCCGGTCCTTCTCGAAGTAGTTGCGGTATTCCTTGTAGGTGGTCGACCCGATGCAGCGTAGCGTGCCCTGCGCCAGCGCCGGCTTCAGCAGGTTCGACGCATCCATCGCGCCGCCGGAGGTCGCCCCCGCGCCGATCACGGTATGGATCTCGTCGATGAACAGGATGGATCCGGGCTGGTTCTCCAGCTCGTTGACCACCGCCTTCAGCCGTTCCTCGAAATCGCCGCGATACCGCGTGCCGGCCAGCAGCGAGCCCATGTCGAGCGCGAAGATGGTCGACTTCAGCAGCACCTCGGGCACGTCGCCCTCGACGATGCGCTTGGCCAGCCCCTCGGCTATCGCCGTCTTGCCGACCCCCGGGTCACCCACATAGAGCGGGTTGTTCTTGGTGCGCCGGCACAGGATCTGGATGGTGCGCTCGATCTCCGAGTCGCGCCCGATCAGCGGGTCGATCTTGCCCGCCTGCGCCTTCTTGTTGAGGTTGACGCAGTAGTTGGACAGCGCGTCCTGGCCACGGCCGCCGCGCGGCTTCTCCTCCTTCTCCTGGTTCTCCTCGGAGGAGGGGCCGGAGGACGTGGTCGGCTGCCCCTGCACCGGGCGCGGCTGCGACCGGCCAGGCGCCTTGGCGATGCCGTGGCTGATGAAGTTCACCGCGTCGAGCCGCGTCATGTCCTGCAACTGCAGGAAGTACACGGCATGCGATTCGCGTTCGCTGAACAGCGCGACCAGCACATTGGCGCCGCTCACCTCGTCCCGTCCGCTGGACTGGACATGGATCGCGGCGCGCTGGACCACGCGCTGGAAGCCGGCGGTCGGCTTCGGGTCGCCGCCGCGCTCGGTCACCAGCCCGGCGAGATCCTTGTCGAGGAACTCGGTCAGGTCGCGCTTCAGGCGGTCGAGGTCGACGCCGCAGGCGCGCAGCACGGTGGCCGCGTCCTGGTCGTCGCCCAACGCCAACAGCAGGTGTTCAAGCGTTGCGTATTCGTGTCGCCGTTCACTGGCCAGCGCCAGTGCCCGGTGGAGCGTCTGCTCGAGGTTGCGGGACAGCATATCGGTGACGCTCCCCTGTCGATGGTGCCTCGCCCTCCTTGGGAACGAACGGCACCTGGCATCAAGTCGTTAAATGGGATTCCCCTCGGGGTTCTGCGACCCCTTCCCCTATTCCTTCTCGATCGTGCACTGCAGAGGGTGCTGGTTCTGCCGCGCCAGGTCCATCACCTGTGTCACCTTGGTCTCGGCAACCTCATAGGTGAAGACCCCGCAGACCCCGACTCCACGGCGGTGCACATGCAGCATGATGCGCGTCGCCTCCTCGCGGTTCTTCTGAAAAAAGCGCTCGAGCACATGAACGACGAATTCCATCGGCGTGTAGTCGTCGTTCAGCATCAGCACCTTGTACATCGCGGGCTTTTTGGTGCGCGGACGCGCCTTGACGACGACGCCGGTCTGCGACCCGTCATTGCCCTGTCCGTTACCCGTGCGCTTGTCCGGATCGCTCATGGCTGCAGAAGTGGTTTCCCTAGGCGGTTTCGGCAACGGCCCCCCGCCGCCGCATGGCGGCAACGGGCCTCACCGCATCGCGGCACTGGTCCGAGCCGCTCGGCGGCAACAGTCCCGCCCCAGGCAGGATATCGGAGCGCGTGCCGTGAGGTGAAGGGGCGTCCGCATCCGTGATGCAGATTGTCCACCGTCATCTCATGACGTCCCCCTAAAATGACGCCCCGGGAGGCGGTCATCCGGCCGAATGAACGGCGAAAGGCCCGGCCCGGTGCCCACTCCGCCTGAGCGGAATGGGTCCGGATGCCGGGCCCTTCATGTGGCCGCCCCGCCCTGGGAGGGGAGGGGGTAGTGCAGGCGGGGGCGGCCGTAGTCCCGTCGGTTCAGGCCGCGAGCGGCTTGGACATCTTCTCCATGGCGACCGTCATGCGGGCGCTGAGCGGCGCCACGGCCTGCTCGGCCAGCTTGAAGACGGCTTCCTGCATCTTGGCGGATTCGGCGACGGCCTTCTCGAGCGCGGCCTTCGCGTACTTCGCCTGGATCTCGGCGGCCTCGTTCAGGCTCTTCACGGCGGACAGCGCCTTCGCACCTTCCAGCGTGTGGTCCGTCATGCCCTGGGCCAGCGCCATCGCCTGGCGGGCCAGCTCCTGCGAGCCGGTCGCCCAGGTCTGCGCGAACTTGGTGAAGGCCTCGACATTGCCGCGGCTGAACTCGCCAGCTTCCTCGGCGGCCTTCATGAAGCCTTCGGCACCCTTGGTCATCTGTTCCATGCCCTTCTCCATCGCCACGCGGGCCTTCGCCGCGCCATCGGTCACGATCTTCTGCGCCTGGGCAGCGCCCTCGGCGGCAATCTTCTTCACGTCGGTCTTGATTTCAGCAGTCTTCGTGTCAGCCATGTTCTCATCCCTTTCTAGGTCGGTAGCCGGTTCTTGCTCGGTTACCGGAGCCGCCAAGGCCCCGGGCCGCTTACCTGACCCGGCTGCCCGGGTCGTTTTGCTGCGCTGCAACATGGCTGTCGTTTAGGCGGTCTGCCGCTCGATACGCAAGCAGTTTTTTGCAGTGCACCATGGCCTATTTTTTGGGCATCGGGCCGCAGCGGTAACGAAATACCGTAAGAAGATATTGTAAACCCTTGCGAGCAAACGAACTCCTCGCGATTTCAGGTGGACGCTGGCAGATGCGCTGGTTATCTTCCCTGACATCAGCCCACCGCGTCCCGCACGCGGCGGACCCAGGGGGATCCCGTATGACGTCATCGAGCGCTCTGTCGCGCCCGACCAACGCCCTGTGGCGGGGCCTGCTGGCCCTGTCCGCGGGCCTCGCCCTGTGGCTGACCGCCGGCCCCGCCGCGGCACAGATCGGCAGTGACCGCTACTCGGCCATGGTCGTCGACGCGCGCAACGGCACCGTCCTCATCGCCGCCAGCCCGGATGAGCCGCGCTACCCCGCCTCGCTCACCAAGATGATGACGCTCTACATGCTGTTCGAGGCCTTGCGCGAAGGCCGCGTCCAGCTCACCACGCCGATCCGCATGAGCGAGGAAGCTGCCTCCCGCCCGCCCTCGAAGCTCGGCCTGCGCCCCGGCATGACGCTGACGGCCGAACAGGCGATCTATGCCCTGGTTACCAAGAGCGCCAACGACGTCGCCTCCGCCGTCGGCGAACATCTCGGCGGCAGCGAGGACCGCTTCGCCCAGATGATGACGCTCCGCGCCCGCGCGATCGGCATGACGCGCACCACCTTCCGCAACGCCTCCGGCCTGCCCGACCCCGAGAACGTCACCACCGCGCGCGACATGGCTACCCTCGGCCTGCGCCTGATCCGCGACTTCCCCGACCGCTACCACTATTTCGGCACCGTGCAGTTCGCCTGGGGCCGGCAGATGATCCGCAACCACAACCGCATGGTCGGCAACTACGACGGCGCCGACGGCCTGAAGACCGGCTACATCCGCGACTCCGGCTTCAACATCGTCACCTCCGCCCAGCGCGACGGCGTCCGCCTGGTGGGCGTGACCATGGGCGGCAGTTCCTGGGTCGAACGCGACCGCCACATGGGCGCGCTGCTCGACCAAGGCTTCGCCCAAGTCGGCGTCGCGCCGCGCGCGCCATCCGCCCTGATGGCCGGCGGCGTCGTCGGCGCCGCACACGCCGCCAGCCGCGTGCCGGACCGCCGCGCCGCCGCCGCCCGCCACGCCACCACCGCGCGCGTCGGCCCCGGGCGCGGCACGACCGCCGCCGCGGCGGCGACGCGGGCCGTCACCCCACGCCGCACCGTCGCGGCACCCAGGCGCAGCCCGGCGTCAACGACGGTCCAGCGCAGCTCGGCGCGCGGCGCCGCACCGGTCGAACAGGGCAGTCGCTCGACCTCCTCGCTCGGCACCAGGAGCAGCAGCCTGCCAGCACCCGTGCGCCGCGGGGGCGTCGTCCAGGCGCAACGCTGAGAAGTCGAGGGGCGCCGCCCCTCGAGCACCTCGCCAGGAAGCGAAGGTTACTGGACCTTCGCCCGATTTCTGCGAAATCGACGACCCGCGCCGCGTGGTGCCAAGGCGGCGACTGCGGACCGCCTGAAACCCGGCGTCCGAGGAGCGGGAACGCCGATACCAGCGGTCGCCCGTGACGAGCGCCGGCTTCAGCCGAAGCGCGTCAGCCAATGGCGCGCGATGTCCGCCCGCGTCGCCACCCAGGCCGCATCCCCGGCACCCGCGATGTGCGCCAGGATCTGCTCCAGCCCCGCGATGCGCGCCGGCCGGCCGATCGTGCGCAGATGCAGCCCGATCGATATCATCCGCCCACCCTCCCGCACCAGCCGGTCGAAAGCGGCGATGCAGTAGCGCGAGAAATCCTCGGCAAACACGAAGCCCTGGCCGGGGCGGAAGCGCATGTCGTTGGTGTCGAACGCATAAGGCAGGATGACATGTGGCCGCCCGCCCGCCCCCGGCACCAGGCGCGGGATGTCGTCGTCATAGGCGTCGCTGTCATACAGGAAGCCGCCTTCCTCGATCAGCAGCCGCCGCGTGTTCACCGAAGGCGCCGATTTGGTGTGCCAGCCGACCGGCCGCGTGCCGGCGGCATCGGCCAACGCCGCGACGGTCCGCGCAATCACCGCGCGTTCCTGCGCCTCATCCATGCCGGCATGGGCTTCCCACCGCCAGCCATGGGCGCTCACCTCATGGCCGCGCGCGGCGGGCTCGGCGGCCAGCACCGGCGTCGCCGCCACCGCCCGCCCGCAGGAATTGAACGTCGCCTTCATGCCATGCGTGTCGAGGGCATCGAGCACCCGCCACAGTCCGACGCGCGAGCCATAGGCGAAATGCGTCTCCATGCAGCTGTCCGGCAGGCCGGGCACGAGCACGGCATTCTCGGGGTTGGCCTCGTTGCGCTCATCGCCGCTGGTGACGGAAAACTCTGCCCCCTCCTCGACATTGACAACGAAGGAGACCGCCACCCGCGCCCCACCCGGCCAAGCGGCCGCTGGCGGGTTGCGCCCGTAGCCGGCGAGGTCGCGCCCCGCCGGCGGCATGCCGCCTTCAGCCATAGGTCTTGAGGATCGTCCGCATGGCCGGTGCGAGGTCCGGCCGCTTCAGCGCGAAGGCGACCTGCGCTTCCAGATACCCCGCCTTGTCGCCGCAATCGAACCGCTTGCCCTCATACCGCAACCCATGGAAGGGCTGGGTGCCGATCAGCTTGGCCATCGCGTCGGTCAACTGCACCTCGCCGCCCGCGCCCTTCTCCAGCCGGGCGAGGAAGGCCATCACCTCGGGCATCAGCACGTAGCGGCCGATCACGGTCAGGTTGGACGGCGCCTCCTCGACCGGCGGCTTCTCCACCAGCCCCTTCACCGAGACCAGCCGCCCCTTGTCCTCGGCGATATCCAGCACGCCATAGCGGTTGACCCGCTCCATCGGCACTTCCTCGATGGCGACGACGTTGCCTTGGGTCTCCTTGTAGGCGGCGGCGAGCTGCGCCGTGCAGGAGACGTCGCACATCATCAGGTCGTCGGGCAGCAGGATGGCGAAGGGGTCGTCGCCCACAAAGGCGCGCGCGCACCAGATGGCGTGGCCAAGGCCCATCGGCACCTGCTGGCGCACCGTCACGATCGAGCCCGGCGTCATCGCCTGGGCGCGCAGCGCGTCCAGCTCGGCGGTCTTGTTTCGGTCGGCGAGGGTGCGTTCGAGTTCGTAGGCCACGTCGAAATGCTCGACGATCGCGGTCTTGCCGCGGCCTGTGATGAAGCAGAACTGCTCGATCCCCGCCGCGCGGGCTTCCTCGACCGCGTACTGGATCAGCGGCTTGTCAACGACCGGCAGCATTTCCTTCGCCATCGCCTTGGTGGCGGGCAGGAAGCGGGTGCCGAGACCGGCGACGGGCAGGACGGCTTTCTTGAGCGGCTTCAGGGGCACGGTGGTGGAATCCTCGATCCAGTCAGCGATTATTGTAGCAAACCATGTCACCGGAAGGCGAATGTGGCGGTGCGATGCCAACGCAACGGGCGGAAGGCGCGCCGGTTGCGTGGCGTGGCAAAGGAGCCGGACCCAACCGGAGCCACCGCCATGACCCTGCCCAACCCCCTGAACCGCCTGACCGCGGCCGCCCTCGGCCTGCATGGGGCGGACCAGCTGGCCATGGCCGCCCTGCCGTTGACCGCGGTGCTCGCCCTCGGCGCCGGGCCAGGGCTGGTCGGCGCCCTGCTGGCGGCGCAGGCGGCGGCCTGGCTCGCCTTCTCCCTCCCGGCGGGGTTGCTGGTGGACCGCCTGGCGCGCACCGGGCTGCTGCGCGCGGCGACCCTCATCGCGGCGGCGGGCATCGCCGGCGCGGTGCCGGCGGCGCTGGCCGGCTGGACCGTCCCTCTGGGGGTTGCGACCTTCATCGCCGCCTGCGGCACCGTGCTCTTCGTGCTGACGGCTGGCAGCCTGGTGCCCGAACTCGCCCCGCGCGACAGGTTGGCCGCCGCGAACGGACGGCTCGAACTGGCACGCGCGACGGCAAGCCTCGCCGCGCCACCGTTGGCCGGCCTGCTCGCGGCCTGGGGTGCGCCGGTTGCCGCCTACGGCTTGGCGGGGCCGGCGGCACTACTCGCCTTCATCGCCGCGCGCTGCCTGCCGCGCCGCCCCGCGCCGGTCGTCACCGCCCGCCCCGCCATCCGCGCGCAACTTGCCGAAGGCGCCCGCTTCGTCCTGCACCAGCCGCTGCTGCGCGGCATCTTCGGCTGCGCCCTGGCCTGGAATTTCGCCTTCTTCGCTCTGCTGGCGGCGGTGGTGCCCTTCGCGCTCGGGCCGCTCGGGCTGGACCCGGCGCGGCTTGGCCTCGCGCAGGCGGGCTATGGCGCGGGGATGATCCTGGGCGCTGCGCTCGCGGCGCGGATCCAGGCGCGGTTCGGGCCGAATGCCGTGCTGCTGGCCGGGCCGGGACTGTCTCTCGCGACGCCGGCGCTGCTGCTGGCGGCGCCGTCCGGCAGCGTGGTACTGCCGTTCCTCGCCCTATTCCTGGTCGGCTTCGGCCCGATGATGTGGCTGATCTGCCAGACCGGCATCCGCCAGATCGTGACGCCGCCGGCGATGCTCGGCCGCGTCGGCGCGGTGCTGCAGGTGGCGATCTATGGGGTGCGGCCGATCGGCGCGCTGGCCGGCGGTGCCCTGGCGGCGGCGCAGGGACCGGCCGCCGGCATCTGGCTGGCGGCGGCCGGTTTCGCCGCCTCCGCCCTGGTCGTGCTGGTATCCGACCTGGCGCGGCTGCGGCGCCTGCCCGCCGCCGCGCCGGCCTGAGCGCGGCTACTTCCCGCCGCGCGTTCCGCGCCCGCGGCCCGGCCCGTCACTGGGGTCGGAATCGGTCAGGCCGGAAGGCGGCCGCCCGCGCCCGCGGCCCGGCCCGTCATTTGGGTCCGAATCGGTCACGCCCGATGGCGGCCGCCCGCGCCCACGCCCGGGCCCGTCATTCGGGTCGGAATCGGTGACGCCCGACGACGGCCGCCCACGCCCACGCCCGGGCCCGTCATTGGGGTCGGAATCGGTGACGCCTGAAGGCGGCCGCCCGCGCCCGCGCCCCGGCCCGTCATTGGGGTCGGAATCCGTGACGCCGGAGGATTGCCGCCCGCGCCCACGCCCGGGCCCATCATTCGGGTCGTTGTCGGTCACGCCGCTGCGCCCTCGGCCCGGCTGATCGTTCGGGTCGTTGTCGCTGCGGCCGGACTGCGCCGCGGCCGGGGTGGCGATCGCCGCCGCGCCGGCAACTGGCGCATTCAGCATCAGCAGGCGGCGGCTGAGCCCCTTCATGGGCTTCTTGTTCATGGGACGGGTCTCTCCTGGCTGGCTATGTGGCTGGCTGGGCGATTGTCGTGTCAGTTCAGGGCTCGCCCATGCAACGACGGCGAGAATGCCCTTATGATGTCGCTACATGGGTGTGGACAAGACGCCGCCTGATTGCATTCCCGTCATGAGTCTTGCGGGCTGGCGGATGCCGCGCCGCAGCACTAGGTTCCGCCTCACCATGGACATGCCCCTTTCCGCGGATGGCCGCGTGGCCGCCGAAGCCGCGCGGCGCCGCTCCTTCGCCATCATCGCCCACCCCGACGCCGGCAAGACGACGCTGACGGAGAAGCTGCTGCTCAAGGGCGGCGCCATCCAGCTCGCCGGCCAGGTGCGCGCCAAGGGCAATGCCCGGCGCACCCGCTCCGACTGGATGAAGATTGAACAGGAACGCGGCATCTCGGTCGCCACCTCGGTGATGACCTTCGAGAAGGACGGCACCGTCTTCAACCTGCTCGACACGCCGGGCCACGAGGATTTCTCCGAGGATACCTACCGCACGCTGACCGCCGTCGACGCCGCGGTGATGGTGCTCGACGCCGCCAAGGGCATCGAGAGCCAGACCCGCAAGCTGTTCGAGGTCTGCCGCCTGCGCGACATCCCGATCATCACCTTCGTCAACAAGATGGATCGCGAGGGCCGCGACCCCTTCGACCTGCTGGACGAGATCGAGAAGACGCTGGCGCTGGAAGCCGCCCCCGTCGCGTGGCCGGTGGGGCAGGGGGCCGACCTCCGCGGGGTCTACGACATCCTCCATCCCTCCCTGCGCATGGTGGATTCCGACGAGGTCATCCCGCTGACTGGCCTCGATGACCCGGTGATCGATGCGCGCGTGCCCGGCGACCGCGTGGCGACGCTGCGCGAACAGGCGGCCCTCGCCGCCGGCGCCTGCGCCGAGTTCAACATCGACAAGTTCCTCGAAGGCTCGCTGACGCCGGTGTTCTTCGGGTCCGCGCTGCGCGACTTCGGCGTCGCTCACCTGCTCGAAGGGCTCGCCCGCTTCGCCCCGCCGCCGCGCCCACGCCCCGCCGATGGCCGCTTGGTCCGGCCGGAAGAACCCAAGCTGTCCGGCTTCGTCTTCAAGATCCAGGCGAACATGGACCCGCAGCATCGCGACCGCGTCGCCTTTCTGCGCATCTGTTCGGGCCGGCTGGAGAAGGGCATGCGCCTGCGTCAGGTCCGCACCGGCAAGCTGGTGCCGGTCAACGCGCCCTTGTTCTTCTTCGCCAAGGACCGCCAGGTGGCGGAAGAAGCCTGGCCGGGCGACGTGGTCGGCATCGCGACCCATGGCGGCATCCGCATCGGCGACACGCTGACGGAAAACGAGGCCATCAACTTCCAGGGCGTCCCCTCCTTCGCCCCCGAGCACATCCGCCGCGTCCGCCTCGACGACCCGATGCTGGCGAAAAAGTTGCGCAAGGCGCTCGACGAACTCGCCGATGAAGGCGTGGTGCAGCTGTTCCGCCCGCTCGACGGCTCGCAGCCGATCGTCGGCGTGGTCGGGCTGTTGCAGCTCGATGTGCTGCAATCCCGCCTGCGCGCCGAATATGGCGTTCCGGCGTCGTTCGAGGCCGCGCCCTGGAACCAGATGCGCTGGATGGCGAGCGAGGACCGCGACGCCATCGCCCGCTTCGCCGCCGCCAACCGCATGGACATGGCCGAGGACCACGACGACGAACAGGTCGCCTTCTTCACCTCCGACTGGCGCCGCAAGCGGGCGGAGGAGGAATTCCCGCTGATCCGCTTCCTGCCGGTGCGCGAACAGCACGGGTTGGCGCCGGCCTGATACAGGCCGCCCTGTCTAATGGCCGTTGGGTGGCAAGAATGGAGGGGCTCTGCCCCTCCAAACCACCCCGCCAAATGATAGTATCATTTGGAAAGCCAACTTTTGGTGCTGGGCATGGAAGGCATTCTGCGCCGGCGGCACGCGCTCCGTGCGCGGAGGCGGGTTTCGGCGTCTTCCCTGACACTGGTGCCCGGCTCCAAGTCGAGGTGTCCAGAGGCCCTTCAGCCTTTGGTGGGGAGAGTCCGAGAGGGGCAAAGCCCCTCTCGTTCCGGCCGGTACCGGACTGTCAAGGCAGACTCCCAGCCGCCCCTTGACCGGAGCGGTGCAGCCTGCCGTCCGCTTGGGCAAAGCCTGTCCCGGCGGGCGAAATATCCGCGGAATGTGAGGGGCTGGCGTCTTCGCGGCCTGGCAAAGACGGGCCTAGCATCGCCTTGCCGCAACGCGAGGAGGGCGACGATGAGCACGACCGTAGCAACCAACCTGCCGGTCCTGGACATCGCCCCCTACATGGCCGGCGAAGCGGGCGCCGCCGAGAGGCTCGCCGCCGAGCTGCGCGAGATCAACGAGACGATCGGCTTCATGACCATCATCGGCCATGGCGTGCCGGCCGAACTCACCGCCGCCACCTTCGAGCAGGCCGCGCGCTTCCATGCCCTGCCGACCGACGACAAGCTCGCCGTCAAGGTGAACCTGCAGATGCAGGGCTACCTGCCGATGCGCGGCAGCACCACCCGCACCTCGACGCTGTCCACCAACAACAAGCCGAACGAGAACGAGGCCTTCTTCATCAAGCGCGTCGTCGGCGAGCCCGGCGACAATGACGGCCGCTGGCCCGCCGACCTGCCGGGCTTCCGCGAGGTGGCGCTGCAATACTACGACGCGATGGACGACCTCGCGCAGAAGCTGATGCCGCTCTACGCGCTCGCCCTCGGCCTGCCGGCCGACTACTTCGCCGACAAATGCGACAAGCCGCTCACCGGCCTGCGGCTGACGCACTACCCGCCTGTCGCCTATGGCTCCGATCAGTACGGCATCGCGCCGCATTCGGATTCGAGCTTCATCACGCTGCTCGCGCAGAACAAGGTGCCGGGCCTTCAAGTCAAGACGCGCGACGGCAGCTGGATCGACGCCGAGGTGATCGAGAACAGCTTCGTGGTGAATACCGGCGACGTGCTGCATCGCTGGACCAATGGCCGCTTCCTCTCGACCCCGCACCGCGCCTTCAACACCGCGCCGACCGCGCGCTACGCCATCCCGTTCTTCTTCCACCCCAATCCCGACACGCTGATCGACTGCCTGCCCGGCTGCGAAGTGGCGGGCGAGGCGCCGCGCTACCCGGCCATGACGACCGAGGAATACATGGCCTGGTTCCGCGGCCGGAACTACGACCACGTCCGCAAGGAGAAGGGCGAGGCACCGGAGCAGCCCGCCGCCGCGGCGGAATAAGCGGGAGCAGACCGCGCCCGGCCGGACTCAGTCAGGCGCGTGAAGATCCCCGATCAAGCAACGACCTGGAGCGGGCCGCGTGAGCGCGACCGAACGGAAACCGCTCCAGCGCGCCGCGATACCTGACCGCCGGCGGAGCAACAGCCCCGCCCAACAACGACAAGCGCACCACATGGCTTCATTCGCGTCCGTCATGGAGCTCGCCTGATGAGTTTGCGCCGCCTTGCCCGCATGCTGGCCCTCGCCCCGATGCTTCTCGCCACCGCGCCCGGGGACGGGGCGCATGCCCAGGGCCGCGTGCTGCGGGTCTCGCTGAACACCGAGCTGCAGGTGCTCGACCCGATCATCACCACCATCAACGCGACGCGCGTATTCGCCTACATGGTGTACGACACGCTGGTGGCCATCGATGCCGATGGCAACTACCACCCGCAGATGCTGGAAGGCTGGCAGGTCAGTGACGACCGCCTGACCTGGACCTTCACCCTGCGCGAGGGCCTTGAGTTCAGCGACGGCAATCCGGTCACCTCGGACGACGCCGTCGCCTCCATCCGCCGCTGGTCGCAGCGCGAGGCGCTCGGGCGGCTGATGATGCAGGCCGCGGAAGGCTTCCGCATCATCGACGCCAGGCGCTTCGAGCTGAAGCTCAACCGCCCCTTCGGCTTCGTCATCGAGGCGCTGGGCAAGCCCGGCCACCAGATCCCCGTCATCATGCCGGCGCGCCTCGCCGCGCTGCCGGCCAGCACGGCGGTGCCGGAGGTGATCGGCTCCGGCCCCTTCCTGTTCCGCCGCAACGAATGGCGCCCCGGCGACCTCGCCGTCTTCGACCGCAACCCGCGCTACCGCCCGCGCGGCGAACCGGCGAGCGGCCTGGCCGGCGGCAAGGTGGTGCGCATGGACCGGGTGGAGCTGCGCTCCGTCAGCGACCAGTCGACCCGCGCCGCTGCCCTGCGCACCGGTGAACTCGACTATCTCGAGATCGTTCCCGGCGACTACGTCGAGCCACTCCGCCGCGACCGCAACATCACCGTTCCGCAGATGAGCGGCCTCGGCCAGATCATGTCGATCATCAACATCAACCACGCGCAGCCGCCCTTCAACGACGTGCGCATCCGGCGCGCGCTGCAGGCGGCTATCGTGCAGGAGGATGTGATGGCCTCGCTCGGCCTGCCGCGCGACATGTACATGACGGAGTGCCGTTCGATGTACATGTGCGACGCGCCGGGCACGACGCAGGCAGGCACGGAGATGTTCCGCCAGACCGGGCCGGAGGCCGCGCGCCGAATGCTGCGAGAGGCCGGTTACAACAATGAGCCGGTGGTGTTCCTGCATGCCGAGAGCTCGGCCATCCTGAACCCGACCGGCCTCGTCATCGCCGACCAGATGCGCCGGGCCGGCTTCAACGTGGATCTGCGCACCTCGGACTACGCGACGGTCGCGCAGCGCCGCTTCAACCGCGGACCGGTGGACCAGGGCGGCTGGTCGGTGGTGCCGCTCATCTGGAACGGCATCGACCTGGTCAACCCGCTGTCCAACCCGGGCACCTCCTACAATTGCACCGACTATTTCGGCTGGTCCTGCGACGAGGAGACGACCGCGCTGCTCACCCAAATGTCGGCAGCCGCGACGCCGGAGGCGCAGCGCGCGATCGCCGACCAGCTCCAAACCCGCTTCCATGTCAATGTGAACTGGGTGTTGGGCGGCCAGTTCCAGGGCCCGCCGGCCTACCGTTCCGACCTGAAGGGCTGGGTGCCATTCGCCTTCCCGGTCTTCTGGAACATCGAACGGCGCTGAGGGACCGTCGGGAAAGCCGGCACCGGATGTGGAGAGGCGCCATCGGACGCCTCTCCGGCCCCGCTACTTCGGCGAGGTCGCCTGCGCCAAAAGCCCGTCCTCGATCGCCGCGCCCTGCATTTCGCGGAACACCAGGGCGCGCAGCCAGGCATGCCCGGCATCGCGCCGCCGCCCCTCATGCCAGACCGACCAGATCGGCACGCGGATGGCGGGGCCGGGGATGTCGATGATGACCATGCCGAATTCCATCCTGGCAATGGCCGCCATGCTCTTGGGCAGCACCCCGAGATAATCGGTGCGCGACACCACGAAGGGCACTTCGAGGTACTCGCTGACGATCAGGCTGCTGTCGATCACCAGGTCCCACAGATGCTGGGACAGTACCTTCAGCCGCCGATGCGCCGCGCGGCGCTGGCAGCGGACGAATTCCTCCTTCTGCAACTCCGCCCAACTCATGTTCGGATGCGCGCGCGGGTGGCCGGCGCGGGCGGCGATCACCAGCCCATCTTCGAAGATCCGCCGATTGACGAAGCGGTCCTCCTCGGCCGGCACCCAGTCGACCGCCATGTCGAGCGAGCCCTCGCGCATCAACGCCGGCGCGTCGTCGGCCAGGGTGCGCGTGTCGAAGCGCAGCCGCACCTGCGGCGCCTCCGCCAGCCCGGCATCGCGGATGCGCTGGGCATGGACCGGGCCCATCGGGTGCGGAATGGCGATGCGGAAGCGCCGCGTGCTGGTCGCCGGATCGAATCCGCGCGCCTCATCCACCGACCGCCGCAGCGATTCGAGCGCCTGGTGGACCTCCGGATGGATGCGGTTGGCCAGCGGCGTCGGCACCATGCCGGTCGGCGCGCGCAGGAACAGATCGTCCCGGCAGGCGTCGCGCAGCCGCGCCAGGGCATGGCTCGTGGCCGACTGACTCAGCCCGAGCCGCTGCCCTGCTCGCGAGACCGAGCGGGTTTCGTAGAGAGACTCAAAGACCAGCAATAGGTTGAGGTCCATGCCGCGCAACGACGTCATCTACTTCCCCCTTCGCGCGGCCTTCACGGCAGCATGCATGAAACCAAGGACAGCAATGCACGCCTTTCGCTCGGGATTGGCGCGCGCGGCCGCTATGGGTCCGGATCCCTTCAGAAACGATCTGGACCCTAACGACTGTGTTCTTCAAGACCAGGATGCGCCGCCTGCTGCGCGGCATGATCGAGGCCGCAGCACCGCCCGGCCTGCGCCCCGACCACGGCGCGACCGTCGCACGGGCGCTGGTGCTCGAACGCGCCGCCATCGCCTTCGGCCTGATCTGGCAGGGACTGTCCCCGGCCCAGGCCGCGCTGGTCGTCATCCATGGGGCGCGCGCCCTTGCCGGCCTCGGCTCGGCCGAGGCCGACCGGCTCGCCGGGGCGGCGGCGCGGTTTGCCGCGCAACACGGCCTGGAGGCCTTCTCGGTTGCCATCGCGCAGGATGTCCTGCACATCGAGCGTCTGCGGGCATTGCGGCGCCAGGGCCATGCGGCCCGCGCGCCGTCCGGCGATGGACGCCTGCCAATGCTGGCCTGATGGACGGATGAGCGGC
Organism: Neoroseomonas lacus; assembly: GCF_014644535.1. Lineage (GTDB taxonomy): Bacteria > Pseudomonadota > Alphaproteobacteria > Acetobacterales > Acetobacteraceae > Neoroseomonas > Neoroseomonas lacus. The sequence goes on along the minus strand of NZ_BMKW01000010.1, from coordinate 177,236 downwards.
GAGTCGAGTGGCGCATTGCCCCCCGGCTTCCGTCCGTGCCGCTCACCCGCCCCGGCTGACCCGCACCACGGTCACGTTACACGGCGCCTCGGCGGCCACCTTGCCGGAGACGCTGCCGAGCAGTCGGCGCGACAGCGACCCCGCCCGCGCGCCGAGCACCAGGTGGTCCACACGGTTTGCCCGGGCGTAGTCGAGGATCGCATCGCCGACATCGGCCGCTTCAAGCACATGGAAGGTCACCCGTCCTACCTCAAGCCCGATTGGCCGTGCCCAATGCTGCAACTCGACCAGCCGCTGCACATGCCGGTTGCGCCCCTGATCGTCGATCGTCGTGTCCAACGTCAGCAGGGCCGATTTCAGCACGTTCAGGCAGGCAACCCGCGCGCCGGGCCGGTTGCCCAGCAGCCGCACCACCTGCTCCCGCAACGCGCCTTCCAGCGCCGCATCCATCAGGCCGAAATCCACCGCGACGGCAATGATCGGCGCCGAGCGCACCTGCCGCGCGGTGGCGAAGGCGCGCGGTTCCGCCGTCCCGGGCCGCAGCCGCCGGCGCAACACGGCGAAGAAGCTGTCGCGCCGCATCTTCGCCGCGCGCTCGGTCAGCACTACCTGTTCGGGGTGGCGCAGGTCGAAGGCGAGCTGCGCCGCGGTCGGATACCGCCGGTCGGGCTTCACCTCCAGGCAGCGCAGGATCACCTCCTGCAACCACGGCGGGAAGGATGAACGGCGCCGGCGCGGCGGCACCGGGTCGCGCCACAGCCGGCGCTTCACCCCGCGCAGATGCTGCGGCTCGCCGAAGGGCAGGTCGGCGGTGGCGTATTGGTACAACACCGCACCGAGGGAGAAGATGTCGCTGCGCGGGTCGTTGCGGATGCCCAGCGCCTGCTCCGGCGCCATGTACGGCACGGTCCCGTAGGGCAGGCGGAACTCCTCCGCCATCAGGTCGGGTAGCTGTTCATGGTGGGCGAGGCCGTAATCGACCATCACCGCCTCGCCGCCCTCACGGAACAGGATGTTCGCCGGCTTTACATCCAGATGCACCACATGCTGGTGATGCAGGTCATCCAACGCATCGGCGATCGCCGCGCCGACCCGCGCGACCTCCTCGGCCGGCAGCGGCATCTCGCGCATCCGGCTACTGAGCGGGCTGCCCTGGATGCGCTCCATGACGATGTAAGGATGCGCCTCGAAGCCGCCCATGGCGATGAAGCGCGGCACATGCGGTCCGGTCAGCCGCGGCATGATCATCTGCTCCATCTCGAAGGAGACGATCGCCGCCGGGTCCTCGCCCTCACGCAGCCGCGGCACCTTCATCAGCATGGGCGGGTCATCCGCATGCCGCGTGACGCGGTAGAGCATCGCCATGCCGCCTTCGTGCAGCGTCTCCGCCACCGTGAAGCCGTCGATCCCACGCGCCGGCATGGCGGCGGCTAGCGCGGGTCGCCTTCGGATGGCGCCATCCGAAGGCCTGACGATGCCCGCCCGGGAATGCCCAGGGCAGTCGGTGCGCGCGCCCGTGAATCCATCATGTCCTAGCGCCCGACGAACAGGCGTTCGGCGAGCCCGATGGGCAGGCCGGCGGCGCGGATCTTCTCCGCTGCGCTGGCGACATCGTAGGGCACGCGCAGCCAGGTCGCCTGCAACGGTGCTGTATCGACCATGATGTAGCAGGCCGAGGGGTCGCCATCGCGCGGTTGGCCCACCGCGCCCGCCACGGCAAGCCACGCCCGGCCGCGCCCCAGCGGCACCGGTGCCCCGGCGATCGGCCCGAAGCCGACGAGCTTACCGGTGTCGCCCAGGCTGTAGAGCGCCGGCTTGTGGACATGGCCGCAGAAGGTGGTGTGCGCCTGGGTGGCTTCCATGCTGCGCCGCGCCGCCTCGGCGTCGGTCACATAGCGCCACCGGTCGGGGGCGGAGGCCTCGGCATGGACGTAGAGCCGCCCCTCCTCCTCGATTATCAGCGGCAGGGCAGCGATGAAGTTGCGATGCTCCGGGGTGAGCCGGTCGCGCGTCCAGGCGATGGCGGTCGCGGCCATGGCGTTCATGCCGCCGGGGCTGTCGGCCACCGCCGCCTCGTCATGATTGCCGAGCAGCGCGACAGCACCCCGGGCGACTTCCTTCATGGCGAGGTCGAGCACGGCTGCAGGGTCGGCGCCGTAGCCGACGAGATCGCCGAGCAGCACGATCCGTTCGGCCCCGCGCAGCCGCGCATTGTCCAGGCAGGCGCGGAACGCTTCGAGATTGCCGTGGATGTCGGAGAGGAGGGCGATCCGCATCCTGGCCTCGCTGCCGCTGTCTGGAGCAGGTCCCGGTCAGGCGGAATTACCTGACCGGGCCGAGATGCTCTCTAAAACAATAGACTAGAGGGGATTTCGTGAACCGGAGCGAACGGAATCATGTCTAGTTGTTGATGAAGACACGCGCGGCCAGCGCCACCTGGAACAGCGCCGTCACCAGGTCCCGCCCATACAGCCAGACCTTCGGGTCGAGATACGGCAGCGCCACCAGCTCATCGCCCGGCTGCGGGCTCTGCTGCGGGCTCAGCGTCGCCGCCCCCGAGGGGCGGCGGATCATCAGCGTGGACATCGACCCGCGCGGCGTCAGCCCGCCGGCGGCTTCGAGGAACTGGTCCGTGGTCATGCCCGGCCGCCAGACCACCGCCTGCGGAAAGACCACCTCGCCCTGCACCAGCACGGTGCTGGAGAGCTCCGGCACCACGATGATGTCGCCATTCTCCAGCCGCAACGGCATGCACTGCCCATTGGCGCCCACCGCCACGATGCGTCCTTCCGGCTGCACCCGGCGGGCACGCGAGATGTATTGCGTGACCAGCGCGGCCTCCTGGGAGCGCGCCTCCGAGATGCTGGTGGTCGCCGAGGGGGCGAGGAACAGCTGGCGTTCCAGCCGGTCGAGCGCCTCGTCGATGGTGCGCTTCTGCTGCAGCGCGAGGGAGGGCCGCAGCAGGAACACACCCTCGGTGTTGGCGAGGCCGGGCTCGACGGCGATGTGGTCGAGGATCTGGCAGAAGGTGATGTCACGATCCGCCACCAGCACCGACGGGTACAACCGGCTGCCCTCGACCGAAACGCGGATGGTGCGTGCCGCGACGTCGGCGACGAAGGTCACCGTGTCCTGGTCCTGCAGCGTCTGGCGCGACAATTCGGCGATCGGCATGTAGCGCGAGAAGGGCTGCGCATTGCGCACCCCGCGCAGCACGGCATTGGTCGCCGCCGGCAGCGGCCGCGCCAGCTCGATCAGGTCGCGCCCGGTCAGCGAGGCGCGGCTGGTGCTTTCGAACAGGTAGTTGTTCCGCACCGCGCCATCGGCGCCGATCATCGCGCGCTGGCGGCCGACCACGACGGTGTCGCCTTCCTGCAGGCGCAGGTTCGGCAGCGTCCCCTGCAACAGGAAGCGATAGAGGTCGATGGTGACGACCGTTCGGCCGCCGCGGTTGACGGCGATCTCGCGGAACGAGCCGCGGCCGGGGTCGATGCCACCGGCGCGGCCGAGGAAGTCGAGCACGCTGTCCGAGGCGGTGCCGGCATAGCGGCCGGGCGCGCGCACGAAGCCGGTGACGAACACGCCGATGCGCTGGGTCGACAGCACGGTGGCATAGACCTGCACCTGGGAGGTGTAGACCTTGCGGATCTCGCCCTCGACCACCTGCTGGAGGTCGCCCACGCGCACGCCGGCGACCATCACCGGGCCGATATTGGGCAGGAACAGGTTGCCGGCGGGGTCGATCTGGCCGACCAGTTCGGAATCGACCGCACCCCAGGCGCGGACCGAGACGCGGTCACCCGGCGCCAGGATGTAGTTCGGGTTCGGCGCATCCGAGGATGTCTGCCCCTGGCCGGTGAACAGCGAGGCGCCGAACACCGCGGTGGCCGGCCCGGTGACGCGGGCCTGGTCGCCGAGCGGCGCCACCAGCGACGGCCCGCCCTCGGCCTGGGTCGGGCTGCCGACGCGCTCGGTGCCGCGCGACTGGCCGGGGATATCGGCGAGGGAGCGCCGGTCGAACACGGTCGGCCCCTGCGAGGCCGGCGCGCCCGCGGGCGCCATGACCGGATTGGACGGCAGGCCGGACTGCGACTGGACGAGGGTGGGGAAGCCGGGCAACTGGCCCGGCACGCCGGGGATGATGCCCTGGGCCGGGATGCCGCGCGAGCCGAGGCTCTGCGCCGCCGCCGCGCCATCGGGCACGCCCGCGACGGCGAACACCGCGACCAGCAGCGCGAGGCCGCGCCTGATGTCAAACCGCATGTTCACGCATGCCCGCGACAAGAAGCCCACCGATGCCGAAGGCCACCGAGAGGCCGAGGAAGATGCTGCCCACACTGATCAGTTTCCGCGGATAGAGGGGATAGACGGCTAGGTTCGGTTCAACGACCCGCGAGAGGTACATCTGCTGGCGCTGCGCCTCCATCCGGGCCACTTCGAGGCTGGCGGTGGCGGAAGCGAGCTGGCGGTCGGCGAACTCGCGCTCCAGCATCAGCCGTTCGAAGCCCGCGAGCTGCTGGGAGAGCGCGCCGCCGCCCTGGGTGCGCCGCGACCGTTCGGCGGCGATCTGGCGTTGCAGCGCCTCGATGCGGTTGCGCGTGGTCTGCAGCGCGACGTTGTCGGGTCGCATGAAGGCTTGCCGCTCGCGCAGCTCGGCCTGGGAGGTGACAAGCTGGCCTTCCAGCGCGGCCATGGTCTGCACCGCCGCCTGGACCGCGCCGGAGCTGTCGAGTTCGTGCTCCCGCTCGCGGAAGCGGGTCAGCGCCTCGCGGCTTTCGAGGACGCGGCGCTCGGCGACCTCCACCTCGTGGCGGGCAATGCGCAGCGCATCCTCGCGGGCGCGTTCGGACAGGCTGTTGATCAGGTCTTCGGACAGGGTCAGCAGGGTGGTGGCGATCGCCTTGGAATCCTCGGGCGTGAAGCTGCGCACCCGCAGCGTCATCACGGCGGTCGAGCTGTCGAAGGACACGCTGACCATGCTGTTGAAGTATTTGGTCAGCCGTTCGGGGTCGGTGTTGTGCAGCCGTGCCAGGAAGTCTGCGTCCTCGCGCCCCCAGATATGCTCCAGGTTGAGCTTTTCATTGGTGCGCATCGCCGCGTCGTGGGAGGTGAGGAAGTCGCGCACGCTGTACGCTTCGGTGCTGGAGCTGCCGCCGCCCACCGCGGCGGAGAGCACGGTCCCGAGGGAAAGCTGCGGCGCATCGGCACGGGAGCGGACGACGAAGCGCGCCTCGCTGACGAACTGGTCGCTGGCGAAGGCATAGAAGTAGATCGTCGCCAGCAATGTCGGTGCCAGCACCCACCAGGTGAAGGGGTGGCGCAGGAAGCGCTTCAGCCGCGACTTGGGCTTGGGCGGCGCAACCTGCGTCGCTTCGCTCCATGTCGGCTCGACCTCCGGGGCGGGCGCCTCAAAGGCTATTGTAGGTGGCGAGAGCTTCATCGATGTCTTCGTAGAAGGTAAGGGTGCCTTGATCCAGCACGGCGGCGCGGTTGCACAGCTGGCGGACCAGGGATGGCTGGTGGGTCACGATGATCAGGCCTGCGCGCTGAAGCCGGGCGCCGAAGGCGCGGCCGAACTTCGTGTCGCCGACGGCCAGCGCCTCGTCCACCAGGAAGCAGTCGAAGTCGATCGCCAGCGAGATGGCGAGGCCCAGGCGTGAACGCATGCCGCTCGAATAGGTATGCACCGGCATGTTGAGATATTCGCCGAGTTCAGCGAAATGCTCGACGAAATCAACGGTCTCCTGTACCGGCCGGTCATAGATGCGGGCGATGAAGCGCGAATTGTCTGCCCCCGACAGCGCCTGCTGGAACCCCGCCGCGAAGCCGATCGGCCAGGACACCGACATGCTGGAACGCACGATGCCCTGCGTCGGCGCCTCGACCCGGCCCAGGATGCGCACCAGCGTCGACTTGCCGGTGCCGTTGCGCCCCAGCACGCCGACCCGCTCGCCTTTGCGGAACACCGCGTTGATGCCGCGCAGCACATGCTTGCGCCCGACATTCATCGGATAGGATTTGTGGACGTCGATGAGTTCCAGCGCCATCGGCCTATTCCAGCCCGATGCGCGGGCGCGCCAGCCGCAGCCCGGCCAGACCGAACAGATGCGGGATCAGGATCCACCCCGCCACATAGGTCAGGTCGTAATTGGCGCTGAAGCGGTCGCCGAACTGGCCGTCGCGCAGCAATTCGAAGATGTGGACGGTCGGCACCCACACCACGATCTCCTGCATCCAGTCCGGCAGCCATTCCACCATGAAGAACAGCCCGCTGAAGGGCAGCATCAGGTAGGACATGGCATGGACCAGGCGGTCGATCCCTTCCCATTCGCTGGTCGCAGCACCGATCACAAGCGCCACCCCCTGGCCGAGGAGCAGCATCAGCCCCAGCGCGCACATCATCTTCACCGGTGAATCGGGCGCCTCGCCACCCAGGGCGATGCCGACGATGGTGAAGACGAACATCACCCCCGAGCAGGCGACGCCTTCAATGATGTGACGGGCGAAGAACATGTCCGGCAGCGTGACCTGGCGGTGAAAGAGCAGGCTGCGGTTCGACGCGATGGTGTTCCCGGCACGGTTCATCAATCCGCGGAACAGGAAGAACATGACATAGCCGATCGAGAAGAACTCGAAGCTGTTGCGCGCGCTGCTTCCATTGCCGCGGATGCCATGGATCAGCGAGATCATCGCGCCAAGCAGCAGCGGCTCGAAGAACACCCACAGGTAACCCAGGCGGTGGCGTCCGAACCGCGTGTGCATCTCGCGAATGATCAGCGCCCCGATGACGCGGACCTGCTGCCGGGCGCAGTCGATCAACAACGGTCCGGGCGCGGACCCACTCACGGCCGCCCCGAGGTTCCGCGGATCAGTGGCCGCGCCTCGCGCCAGCCGGTTCCCGCGCCGCACAGCAGCCGGCTGTCGGCGCCGGTCCCGCTGCCCATCTGCACCTCGCGGCACTCGCTGCCGCTGGCCGCGGCATAGGACCGCACCAGACGCAGCTGCACCGTCTGTCCGGTCGAGGGCAGGGTTACCGTCTCCTGGGCGCCCGGGCCGGCGCTGGCGGCGAAGGCGACCACGGGGTCGGTGATCGGCGCCAGGGGACCCTGCGCCCCCTGCACCGGCGCGTTGCCCGTCTCCGCGCAGCCGGCGAGCAGCAGCGCAAGGCCAGCTAGGCCCATCATCGATCCGCGCATGCCACCATTCTCGCCAAGGCTCATCCGACAGACACCTCAAGGTTCGCCGATGCAGCAAACTAGCCTTTCGAGCCGAACTACGCAAAAACAAGGCGCTCGCGACCAGCTTACAGATTCGAATTGTGAATCGCGCAGGCGTGACCTAGCCGCTGGTACGCAGCCTAAAACGAAATTACAACCAGGACGTGTGTAATCTGGCGCGACGCGATGGACGCTGATCGACGGTTGCTGGTGCCTTTCGGCCTGTTTCGCCGCTGGCCGCACCTGCCGGCCTTCTGGCCCTGTGAGCCGCAGCGTGGCGCCGCCATCGCGATGGACCATGATTGCCTGTTGCTGCCGGGCAACAGGCCAACGCCAATGGCCTGGGGCGGTGATGTGTTCCGTGTCACCTCCGGCCCCTTCGCGGCGCCCGCCTTCGCCGGGCGCCGCGTGCCGGCCATCCTGTTCGGCGCGCTGGCGGCCGACCCGCTTGCCGCCGCTCTCGCCACCGCCGCGCCCGATACTGCCCGCGCCGCCGGGCTCCGGCCCCTGCTGCGCGCGGCGCGGCTCGGCGGCCCGCCTGGCCTGCCCGACCCCGGGGCGGCCGCCCTCGGCACCGGGTCGGGCGAGGCCGTGCTGGTCCTCGACCCCTGCGACCCCGCCGCGTCCGAGGCGACCTGGGCGATGTGGGCCACGGCCCGCGCCGAGGCCGCCGGCCGCCCCGTCATCGCCTGCCGCGCCCCCGAAGCCCCGGCTGCCGCCCGCCCGCTGCTGCCCGCCACGCGCCCCGAGCGCCTCGACCCCTGGAGCCTGATCGACGCCGCCGCGCGGCTTCACGCCATGCCCGGCCCGACCGCGCTGCTCGCCACCCTGGCCGGGGTCGCGGTGTCCACGCCCGCCGGCACCGCCCCCGACGGTCTCGCCGCCCTGGCCGCGCTGGCGGCGGCCGCGCGCTGCGCCGACCCGGTCCGCGCTCGGCCCATCCCGATCGAGGAGGCCATCGCGTTGCTCGGCGCCTGGCGCGCGCAGGAATCCGCCAACCGGCGCATCGCCGTCTGCGTCGGCATGTCGTTCTGGAAGCGTCGGCGCATGGCCTCCGCCCTGGCCTCCGCCGCCGGCCCGCCCGCCTTCGCCCGCACCACCCGCGCCGCCATCGCCGAAGCCGCCCGCCGTGACGGCGCCATCGCCGTGTGGTCGAGCCGCGCGCCCCCCGGCCTCGAACCCGCTGCCCGCGCCGCCGGCATCCCCCTGCTGTGGGTCGAGGACGGCTTCATCCGCTCGGCGGGCCTCGGGGCGGGCTTCCTGCCGGCCGCGTCCCTCTCGCTCGACAGTCGCCGGCCCTATTACGACCCGGCCGGGCCGAGCGACCTCGAAATCCTGCTCGCCACAGCCGACTTCCCGCCGGCGCTGCTCGCCCGCGCGGCGGCCCTGCGCGCGGCGCTGATCGCCCGCGGCGTCACCAAGTACAACCTCGGCGGCGAGGCGCCGGTCCTGCCCGCCACCCCCGGCCGCCGTCGCATCCTGGTGCCCGGCCAGGTCGAGGACGACCTCTCGGTGCTGCGCGGCGGCGCCGGGGCGGTGCGTGGCAATCTCGCCCTGTTGCAGGCGGTTCGTGCCGAGGATGTGAACGCTTTCATAGCCTTCAAGCCACACCCTGACGTAGAGGCGGGGTATCGTCGTGGTGCAGTGCAGCGCGACCAGGCCGCAGCACTGGCCGACCTGATCCTGGATCACACCCCGATGGCACCGCTGCTGACCCAGGTCGATGAAGTCCACACGCTCACCTCGCTCACCGGCTTCGAGGCCTTGCTGCGGGGGCTGCGCGTGACCTGCTGGGGCCAGCCCTTTTATGCCGGCTGGGGCCTGACCGAGGACCGTGCCCCGATCCCGCGGCGGAAGCGGCGCCTCACTCTCGACCAATTACTGGCTGGTGCACTGATCCTCTATCCCCGCTATCACGACCCGGTGACCGAACTGCCGACAACACCGGAGGCCCTGCTCGACCGTCTCGCGGACCCTGCCCCGTGGCGCGGGGGCGTCATCGCCCAACTGCGCCGCTGGCAAGGTGCGGCGATGGCCCGCCTGACGAAGGGCCGGGGATGAGCGCGAGGCGCGGCGCATGACCGACCGGCGCTCCTTCCTCTTCCTGCAGGGGTTGGCGACGCATTTCTTCGTGCGGCTGGGCGACGCGCTGGCGGGCCGCGGCCACGCCGTCCATCGCGTCAATTTCAACCCGGGCGACCGGCTGTTCTGGAAGCGCCCCAACAGCACCGACTTCACCGGCACGGACGACCAGTGGCCCGCCGCCCTCGAAGCCATCATCGCCGCCCATGGCGTCACCGACATCGCCATGTTCAGCGACTGCCGCCCGCGCCATGCGGACGCCGTCGCCCTCGCCAGGCGGCTCGGCCTGCGGCCCTGGATCTTCGAGGAAGCCTATCTGCGGCCAGGCTACATCACGCTCGAACGAAACGGTGTGAACGCGCATTCGCCCCTGCCGCGCGACCCGCGCCGCATCCTCGCCATGGCGCAGGGCCTGCCGCCGGCCGCCCCAGAAACGCTGTCGGGCGGCTCCTTCCTCCGCCGCGCCACCGACGATGTCCGCTACAACATCCACAATGCTCTGCGCCGGCACCGCTTCCCGCACTACCGCACGCACCGCGCCTGGAACCCGTTCCACGAATATGCCGGCTGGCTGCTGCGCGGGGCGGTCCGCCCGGCCCGCCGCCGCGCCGCGCAGCGCCGCCTGGCGCGGCTGCAGGCCTGGCAGGGGCCGGTCTTCGTGCTGCCGCTGCAGCTTGAAGGCGACTATCAGCTGCGCCTGCATTCGCCCTTCGGCAGCCTGGGCGCGGCGATCGAGACCATCGTCGCCTCCTTCGCTACCCATGCGCCGCCTGACGCGCTGCTGGCGGTGAAGGGTCATCCGCTCGACAACGGCCTGATCGACTGGGGTCGGCTGACGATGCGCCACGCCACCGCCCACGGCGTCGCCGACCGGCTGCTGTGGCTGCCGGAACTGCCCTTCGGCCCGGTGCTGGCGCCGGCTTCCGGCGTCGTCACCGTCAACAGCACCGCCGGGCTGCAATCCCTGCGCGAAGGCAAGCCGCTCATCGCTCTCGGCACCGCGCTGTACGACATGCCGGGCCTGACCTTCCAGTACGGCCTCGACCGCTTCTGGACCGAAGCGACCCCGCCCGACCCGCGGCTGGTCGAGGCCTTGCGCCGGGTGCTCGCCGCCCATGCGCTGATCCGCGGCGGCTTCTTCAGCGAGGAGGGCATCTCCGAAGCGGTCGGCCACGCGGTCGCCCGTTTCGAGGCGGTCACCGCCACCAGCCGCATCGCGGCGGAATAGGCCGTGCAGGCCCCCGGCTGCGTGGTGATCTCGGGCGCTTCGCGCGGCTTGGGCGCGGCGCTGGCCGAACGCTTCGCCGCGTCGGGCATCGCCCTGCGCCTGATCGCCCGCGGCGCCAGCGGCCTCGCCGAAACCGCCGCCCGCTGCACCGCCCGCGGTGCCACGGTCGAGACGGCGGCGATCGACATCCGCGACGCCGCCGCCATCGCCGCCCAGCTGCACGCCTGGGAGGCGGCCCGCCCCGTCGACACCGTCATCGCCAATGCCGGCATCGCCCGCGGCACCCGCCCCGATGGCGCTTGGGAAGGCCTCGACGGCGCGACCGAGCAGGTGGCCGTCAACCTGCTCGGCGCCATGCATCTGGTCGAACCCCTGCTGCCGGCGATGCGCGCCCGCCGCGCCGGGCGGATCGCCCTGGTCGCCTCGGTCGCCGCCTATCGCGGCCTGCCGGATGCGCCGGGCTACGCCGCCTCCAAGGCCGGTCTGCGCGCCTATGGCGAGGGGTTGCGCGCCGCGCTCGGCCCCGGCGGCGTGGCAGTCACGGTCGTGCTGCCCGGCTTCTTCGAGAGTGACATGGGCTCGCGCTGGAAAGGCCCCCGGCCGCTGCTCATCAGCCTCGATGCGGCGGCCGGGCGGACCCATCGCGCCATCCTGCGCGGCGCGCGGCGCGCGGCGTTTCCGCTGCCGCTGGCCGCCGTGCTGCGCCTGGTCGACGCGATGCCGGCCGGGTTGTCGGATTGGGCGGTGCGGCGCATGCGCTTTCGCGTGGCCGCCGAGGATGCCCCCCGCGCGTGACGGGCGCCCTGCACCTTCTCGCCGGCGCTGCACTGCCGCTGCCCTTCTGGTGGTGGTTGCGGCGCGGCGCGGCGGCGCAAGCCTCGGCCTGGGCACTGCTCGACGCCGCACCGCCGGCCGCGCTGTTCCTGCTGCTGCTGGCGACGACCGGCCGCCCGATCATGGCGGGTGGCTTCGCCGCCGGGCTGTGCCTGTTCCTCGGCGTCGCCGACCGCGCCAAACGCGCCACCCTTGGCGAACCGCTCACCTTCACCGATGGCGGGCTGTTGTGGCAGGTCGCGGCCTTCCCACGCTTTTACCTGCCCTTCGTGCCCAAGGCCGTGATCGTCGGCGGTCTCGGAGCCGGCGCGCTTGCCTTCCTGCTGGTGCTGGCGCTGGAACCATCGATCGGTCTCGGCTTCACGGGCCGCGTGGCGCTGCTCGTCGCGGCCGCGGCGATCGTCGCGCTGCTGCTGCGCCCAATGCTGCTGCCGGGCAGCGCGACGCCGGCGCGCATCCCGGTGCAGGACGCCGCCCGCTTCGGCCCGATGGCGACCTTCGCGCTGCATGCCCGCCTGGCCGCGACCGAACGCCCCGCCCGCCGCGCCGCGCACCCGCCCAGGCCAGCCATCCTGCCGCCAGCAGTCGAGCCCCCGCATCTGCTGTTGCTGCAACTCGAATCCTTCTGCGACCCGCGCCGCCTCGGCATCCCGGCCGCCCTGCCGCACTGGGATGCGCTGGGCAGGGCGGCGTTGGCGCGCGGCCCGCTCGACGTCCCGGGCTTCGGCGCCAACACCATGCGCACCGAATTCGCGGTGCTGACGGGCCTCGGTGATGAGGTACTCGGCCTCGACCGCCTCAACCCGTACTTCCGCTTCGCGCGTTCGCCGGTCGCTTCACTCGCGTGGGCGCTGCGCGGGACGGGCTACGCCACCACCTGCCTGCACCCCTTCGATGCCCGCTTCTTTGGCCGCGACCGCGTGTTGCCCGCCCTCGGCTTCCACCGCTTCGACGCCACGCCGGCCTTCGCCGATGCACCGCGCGAGGCCGGGCTGGTCACCGATGCGGCGGTCGGCGCGCATCTCGCCACCTGCCTCGCGGCGGCGGAAGGCCCGGCGTTCCTCTACGCCATCACCGTCGCCGGCCATGGTCCCTGGCCCGGCCTGGACCCGGCGGCCACCTGGGCCGCCCGCATGGCGGCGACGGACGCCATGCTCGGCACGCTGGCCGATGTCGCACGGCGGAGCGCAAGGCCCGTCGTGCTGGTGGCCTTCGGCGACCACCGGCCCGCATTGCCCGCCGCGCGCAGCGGAACGGATACTGACTACCTGGTCTGGCGTAGCGACCGCGGCGGGGATGGCCGGGTAGAACCGATCGACGCGGTGGCGCTGCATCGGCTGGCGACCGCGGCGGTGCTGGGGGAGGGGTGACGGGCAGGGGGCGCGCTCGAAGGTTGGAGGGGCGCCGCCCCTCCAAACTTGACCTCCGCCCTCACAGCACCGCCCCGCCCAACCGCCGCGCCGCCCGGAAATCCCGCCACCCAGCCAGCCTCACCCCGCGTTTCGCGGCCAAGGCGAGGTCGCCCCGCGTCGGAAACCCCCGATACGCCATCACCGCCGCTTCCACGCCGCGCTCGCGCCCTTCGGCGATCTCATCCATCACCTGCAGCAACAGCTCCGCGCCCGCCAGGTGCAGTGCCCGCGCCGTGCCGGCCACGCTCGCACCCGCCGGGGGTGCCACCGCCCGCTGCGCCAGGATCGCGCCGGCATCGATGCGCGGCACCAGCCTGTGCACCGTCGCGCCGAACTCGTTGTTGCCGTCCGACGCCGCCCAGAAACACGGCATCGGCCCGCGATGCAGCGGCAGCAGGGAGGGATGCAGGTTGATCCCGCCCAACCGCGCGGTGGCGATGGTCTCGGCGGCGAGGATCTGGTCGAAATGGCAGGTCACGATCAGGTCCGGCCGCAGCGCGTCCAGCATCCCCTGCGTCACCGCGCCGTTGACCGAGGCGACCGTCGTCGCCGGCACGCCGCGGGCGAAGGCGGCCGCCCCCACCGGCCCGACGCCGTCGCCCCGCCACAACCGCGGCGCGGCGAATTCGACGAACATCCACGGAAGGATGCGTGGCCCGGACCGCGCCAAGTGCCGCCGCGTATTCGCCGCCCGGTCGCGCCAGGCATCCGATAGGCCGAGGAACACCACGTCGTGCCGGGTCTCGCGCAGCACGCGGGCGGCGGCTTCGGCGCTGGCGGTGCTCTCCAGCGTCAGCAGGGCGATGCGCAGGACCGGACGATCGGTCAGCCTGCGATCTCCGCCGGCCGCGCGCCCGCCATTGCCGCGACCACCGCCTCGATGGTGGCGCGGATCTGCGCCTCGGTATGCTCGGAGGAGAGGAAGAAGCGCAGCCGTGCCGAACTGTCCGGCACCGCCGGATAGAGGATCGGCTGCACGTTGATCCCCTGGTCGAACAGCGCCTGCGACAGTCGCGCCGCACCGACCGAGGAGCCCACGATCACCGGCACGATCGCATGCCCGGCCGAGGTCCCGGTATCGAGCCCAGCCTGTCTGGCCAGCCGCAGGAACAGCGCAGTATTGACCTGCAGCCGCGCGACGCGCTCGGGTTCGGCGGCGAGGATGCGCAGCGATTCCAGCGCCGCGGCGGCCAGCGCTGGCGCCAGACCGACCGAATAGACGAAGCCCGGTGCCGAGTGCTTCAGCCAGGCCACCAGGTCGGCATTGCCGGCGATGTACCCGCCGCAGGCCGACAGCGTCTTGGACAGGGTGCCCATCCAGATATCAACCTCGCGCGCATCGACGCCCCAATGCTCGTGGATGCCATGCCCCGTGGCGCCGACGACGCCCATGCCATGCGCTTCGTCCACCATGAGCCAGGCATCGTGCCGCCGCGCCATCTCGATGAAACGGGGCAGTTCGGGGATGTCGCCATCCATCGAGTAATGTCCCTCGATGACGATCAGCGCGCGCCGCGCCCCACGCCGGTTGGCGGCCAGTTCCTTCTCCGCCGCGCGCCAGTCGTTATGCGCGAAGGCGATGCGCTTCGCCCCCGATAGCCTTGCGCCCTCGGCGCAGGAATTATGGATCGCGGCATCATGCAGGATGAGGTCGCGCGACCCCATCAGATGGCCGAGCACGGTAACGTTGGTGGCGTGGCCTGACACGAAGGCGAGCGCAGCTTCGACCCCGTAATGCGCCGCGATCGCCTCCTCCAGCGCTGCATGCACCGGCCGTTCGCCCGAGACCATGCGCGACGCCGAGGCCGAGACGCCATGCCTGTCGATCGCCGCCTGCGCCGCCCGCATCACCCGCGCATCGCCGTTCAGGCCGAGATAGTTGTATGACCCATAATTGATCACCTCGCGATTGCCGATCATCGAGGTCGCGCCGGCAATCCCCTCATGTGGCCGGAAGAACGGGTTCTCCAGGCCGAGCGCCCCGGCCGCCTCGCGGATCAGCTCCATGTCGCGCTGGCCGGGCAATTCGCGGAAGGCGCGCGCCGCGCCGGGGGCAGGGCCTTTCTCTTCCTTGCGCTTCGACAGGCGTTGCAGCAGCGCGAGCCGCGCGGTGGCGGAAAGGCCGAAGCCCTGGCTCACTTCACGCTCTCCGTCGTGGCAGCCTGTGCCGGCTCATACGCATCCATCAGCGACTGCACCGTCTGCTCGTTCCTGTCTTCCAGCACCACGCCCGCCATGCGGCCGGCGAGGATGGCGATGGTGAGGTCCTCCGTCACCGCCGCCAGCGGCACCTGTACGCCGAGCCGCCGTTCCAGCGCCATGCGCAATTCCAACCCGCCCAGGCTGTCGAGCCCGAGGCCGGCGACCGGCGCATCCGCCCCCACCGCCTCGATGGGTAGGCGCAGGATGCGGGCGATCTCCTCCTGCGCCAGGCCGACAAGGCGCCCGCGCGCTTCCTCGGTCGGCATCGCGCGCAACTCGGCGCGCAGATCGGCGCCCTCGGCACCCCCCTCGCGCGCCGCGCGCACCGCGGCATAGGCCGGCTCGGCGAGGATCGGCAGCCCCGCCGACAGCGTCGCCCAGGTCACCCGCGCCAGATGCGCGACCGGCACCTCGGCGGCGAGCAGCGCCGGCAGCGCCGCCAGCGCCTCCTGCGCCGGCATGGGTGCCACGCCGGTCCGCCGTTCCAGCGTCTCGGCGGTGGCGGCATCGCGCGCCAGCACCCCGGCATCGGCGATCGGCCCCCAGCCGACGGCCAGCGCCGGCCGCCCGGCTGCGACGCGCCGCCGCGCAATCGCCTCCAGCGCCACATTGGCCGCGACGTAATTGGCCTGCCCCGGATTGCCGAAGGCCGTGGTCGCCGAGGAGAACATCAGGAACAGATGCAGCGGATCATCCGCCGTCAGCCGGTCGAGCGCCTCGGCAGCGACCAGCTTTGGCGCCAGCACGGTGGCGAAGCGCTCGGCATCCATGCTGGCCGCCGCGCCATCGGCGAAGGCCGCCGCCGCCAGCACCACGCCGCGCATGGGTGGCCCCTCGCGCCGCAGCCGCACAAGCAACGCGGCCAGTGCTGCCGGATCGGCGACATCGCAGGCCTCGATCCGCGCCTGGGCGCCGAGCGCCGCGAGCGTCCGCAACGCGGCCTCGGACCCCGGCGTGGCGCCGCCGCGCCGCGACACCAGCACCAGATGCGCCGCCCCGCCGGCGGCCAGCCATTTCGCGCATTCCAGCCCGAAACCCTGCACCCCGCCGACCACCAGATAGGTGCCGTCGGCATCCGGCTTCCATGCCTCGACAGGGTCACCGCCGTCATCGTCCGGCGGGCGGATCACCAGCTTGCCGATATGGGTCGAGGCCTGCAGCGTACGGAACGCGGTCTCGGTCTCCTCCGCCGCGAAGACCGCATGCGGCAGGGCGAGCAACGCGCCATCGGCCAGCCGCGCCGCGATGTCGGCGAGCAGCGCGGCGGCGAGGTCCGGCCTGGCGCGCGGCAGCGCATCGGCATCCACCGCGAAATACGACACGTTGCGCCGAAACGGCCGCAGCGGCGTGCGGCGGTTCTCGACGAAATCCCGCTTGCCCAGCTCGATGAACCGCCCGAAGGGCGCGACCAGCCCGAGGCTGCGTTCCATCGCCTCGCCCGCCAGCGAGTTCAGCACTACATCCACCCCGCCCGGCCAAGCCGCGCGCAGCAGATCGGCAAATCCGGCATCGCGGCTGTCGAGCACCAGGTCCGCCCCCGCCATGCGCAGGAAGGCGCGCTTCTCCTCCGACCCGGCGGTGGCCGCGACCAACGCCCCGGCCGCCCGCGCGATCTGGATGGCGGCGAGCCCCACGCCGCCCGCGCCGCCATGGATCAGCACCCGCTCACCGGGGCGGATGCGCGCCAGCGTCTCCAGCGCATAAGCCGCGGTGATGAAGGCGACCGGCAGGGTCGCCGCGGCCTCGGGCGACAAGCCGGCCGGCAGCGGCGCCAGCGCCTCGGCCCGCGTCAGCGCCCGCGTCGAGAAGGCGGCCGGCGCAAACCCGAACACCGCCTGTCCCGGTAGCAGCGCTACGCCCGGCCCGACCGCCTCGACCACCCCGGCGCATTCCATGCCCAGAGTCGGCCCGGCGAAGCCGTCCATCAGCGCATCCTCGGGCAGCAGACCCTGCGCCCACATGAGGTCGCGGAAATTCAGCCCCGCCGCCTGTACCGCCAGCCGCACCTCGCCCGGCCCCGGTGCCGGCAATTCAGGCAGCGCCGCCCAGGCCAGCGAGCCGATCTGCCCCGGCTGGCCGACCACCAGCCGCCTGGCCCCGCCACGGGGCGCCGCCGGCAGGCCCGGCGAGAGCACCGGCGCGAGCCGCCCGTGCACCGTCAGCGTCACTTCCGGTGCCTCACCGGCCAGTTCGGCGGCAAGCCGCCGCGCCGCCACATCCACCGGCAGCCCGGCGTCGAGGCTGATCCGCCGCGGCTTCAACTCCGGCATCTCATTGGCCAGCACGCGGCCGAGCCCGGCCAGCGCCGCCGCCCGCACCGCATCCCCCACGCCGACCAGCGCGAACCCCGCCGCACTGCCCTGCGCCGCTTCGGCCAGTCGGGTCGCGGCGGCCAGTGCGACGGCCGCATCGGCCTCCGCCTTGACCAGCGCGACGACCAGCGCGCCGCGCATCTCGTGCGGGGAGGGTGGCACGGCCAGCCCATGCTGGAATACCTGATGCCCTTCGGTGCGCAGCGCCGCTTCCAGCGCACCGGCCAAGCCGGTGCAGCCTGTCTCGGCACAGACGAGCACGCGGCGCGAGGCCACCGGCGCGGTGACGATAACCGAGGGCGCCCGCGCCGCGATCAGCAATGCCGGCCATGGCGCGGCCGACAGCCGCAGCGTATCGGGCGCCTCGAAGCCGGCCTGGGAGAGCGCGGCATGCCACGCTTCGTCATCGGGCAGGGCGCTGTCGCCGCCATCCCACCAGGCGGGGTCCTGGCCGCAGGCGAAATCCCACAACCGGCCTGGCGCCGGTTCTGCGAGCAACAGCAAGGCACCCGGCGCGCAGGCGGCGCGCAACGCAGCGGCGAGCCTGGTCCCGGAGCGTCCCCGCGCGGCGGTGGCCAGCCCGATCACCAGATCCGCCGGTTCCGCCACGCCATTCCCACCCAGCGGGTCCCAGCCGGACCAGGAAAAGTCGATCCCCTCGGCGACCGGCGGCGCGGCGCCGGCACGCGCTTCGCCCGCAGCGCGGTATTGCACGCGCCGTCCCGAGGCCGCGAGTGCGGCGACAGCCCGCCGCGTCAGCGGCCCGCCACCGCCCAAATCGAGCACCCGCAGCGCCCGTTCCGCCGGCCAGGCGGCGGCGAGGCTGGCAATCGCCGCTTCCATCACCGTCGCGATCTGCGCGAAGGCGCCCGCCTCGGCCGGGGGCGGCGTGGCCGCGCGGGCCTGTCCGGACAACGCGGCCGGCAGCGCCTCCGCCGCCCGCGCCAACCAGGCCATGTCGAGGGCGAGGCGCGGCTGTTCGGCCAGCACCGCGCGCCAGATCTCCTGCGCGGGGGGCAATGACTGGTCCTCGGCAAGGCGCCAGCCGCCGCTGGCCTCCTCCGCCATGCCAGCCTCCGCCAGCGCCTGCCACAGCGCGCGCCGATAGGGCGTGGCGAGCGACGGCGCGGCCGGCAGCGCGGCGATGGTTGCCGCCGCCGCGAAGCCTTCCAGCAGCAGCGCGGCTTCGGTCATGTCGGCGCCCGCATCGGCGGCGCGGCCGGCTTCCAGCGCCGCCTCGGCATCGAGCGGCGCGGGGGCCGGCGGAAACGGCGCGGCCGGCAGCGGGTCGAGCCGGAAGGCGTGTTCGGCCGGCGCGCTGCGGCCAGGCAGGCGGATGCGTTGCAGCCACACGTCATGGCCGGTCGCGACCACCGCCCCATCGGCATCGCGCAGCACGAGGTCGGCGGCGATGAAGCGCTCGCCCCGCCGCGTCAGCGCTACCTCGGCGACCACCGGCAGGCCGGCGCCACGCCGGGCGGCGAGCCGGCCGATGCGCACCGGTACCAGCGACTGCCCGGCCGGCCGCACCAGCGCCGCGAGCAGCGCGATCAGCCCCTGCAACGCGCCATCGAGCAGCACCGGATGCAGGATGAAGCCTTCGGCCGGCGGGGCGGTCTCGGGCAGGCGCAGCGTGACGCGCGCACGCGCTTCCACATCATCGGCCAGCACCTCGACCACCGGCCGGAAGGCCGGGCCGTAGTCGAGCCCGCAACGTGCCGCCAGGGTGACAACGCGGTCCCCCGCGACGCGGCGCTGTCCCGCCGGCGGCGAGGGATCGCTGGCCGGCAGGCGAGGCAGTGCCGCGATGCGGGCGCGGGCCGACAGGCTCCAGGGCTCCTCGGCGAGGCGGCGCCGGCTTTCCAGCGCGAAGCCACCTTCCTCATCGACTAGAACGCGCACTTCCCGCGTGCGGTCTGGCTCCAGCGAGAGCGGGCGCAGGATCGCGAGCTCGGCGACTTCCAGCACCTCCGCCTCGGGGAAGCGGAGCGCGGCGGCGGCGAGCGCCATCTCGGCCATGGCCGCGGCCGGCAGCACCGCCTCGCCCAACAGCCGGTGGTCAGCCAGCCAGGGCTGCAGCTCGGTATCGAGCCAGGCGGTCCAGCCGCGCGCCTCCTCGCCTTGGCGGATCCCGAGCAGCGGGTGGTCGCGCCGCGGCAGCACCAGCGCGGCGGTCTCAGTGGTGGCCGGGAACCAGGTGTGGCGGCGCGCGAAGGGGGTGCGCGGCAGGCCGGCGCGTTCGGCTGGGCCGACGAAGGCGGGGCCGGAACGCGGGTCGGCACCGCGCGCGATGGCGCGGTCGGCGATGGCGGGGAAGGGGTCGCCCGGCGGGTCGCGCCGCGTCAGGCTGGCGAGCACCGCGGCGCCGTCGGTGTCCTCGCGCAGGCTTTCGCGCAGGTAGGATTGCAGCACGGCGGCCGGGCCGACCTCGACGAACAGACGCGCCCCCAGCCCGGCGGCGGCGCGCACTGCGTCGCGGAAGCGCACCGGTTCGCGCAGGTTGCGCCACCAGTAGCCGGCGCCGGCCTCACCGCCCGGCAGCACCGCGCCGGTCACCGAGGAGACCATTGGGATGGCCCCCGCCTGTGGGGCCAGCGTGGCGAGGTCGGCCAGCAGCCCGTCGCGCACCGGGTCCATCGCCGCGGCGTGGAAGGCGTAGTCGAGGTCGAGCGGGATGGCCGAGATGCGCGCCGGCTCGGCCGCCGCGCAGAGCCGCGCGATGGCGTCGGCCGGCCCGGCCACGGTGATCGCCGCCGGCCCATTGATGGCGGCGACTTCCAACCCCGGCCCACAGGCGTCGAGCAAGGGCGCGGCGGCCTCGGCCGAGGCACCGATCGCCGCCATCCGCCCGGTCCCGCGCGTGGTATGCTGCTGGCGCGAGCGCGCGACGATGAGGCGCGCCGCTTGGTCGAGCGCGAGGATGCCCGCACACCAAGCCGCCGCGACCTCGCCGACGGAATGGCCGAGCGCCATCGCCGGGCGGATGCCCTGCGCCGCCAGCGCGCCGACCACGGCCACCTGTACCGCGAAGAGCAAGGGCTGCGCGACATCGGTACCGGCGAGCATCGCGCCGGGCACGCCGCGTTTCAGCAGGGTGACCGGCGACCAGCCGAGCAATGGTGCGAGCGAGGCATCGGCCTGCTTCATCGCCGTGCGGAAGGCGGCGTTGGTGCGCAGCGCCTCGCGCGCCATCGCCTCATGCTGCGCGCCATTGCCGGAGAAGACGAAGGCGAGGCTGCCGCGCACCGCCTCGCCCTGCTGGGCTGCGCTGTCTTCGCCGTCGGACCACGCGGTGATGGCCGCATCGCGCACCACCAGCCGATGCGGGGCGAGGTCGCGATGCCGCGCCACGCCGCGCGCGAAGGCGGCGGTCGTCTCAGCGTCGGCGCCGGCCAGCGTCTCGCGCCAACGCGTTGCCAGCAGGCCGAGCGCGGCGTCCGAGCGCGCCGAGATCACCAGCGGCGGCACTCCATGCGCCCGCGCCGCCGCGGCGCGCCTGGCCAACGGCGCGCGGCCGAGCAGCACCGTCGCATTGGTGCCGCCGAAGCCGAAGGAATTGACGCCGACCACCGCATCCTCACGCGCCGGCGGGGCCGCGAGAGCGGTGGGGACGGCGAGGTTGAGGCCGTCGAAATCGATGTCTGGATTCGGCTCGGCGAAATGCAGCGAGGGCGGCACCGCGCCCTTCTCCAGCATCAGCATCGCCTTGAGCAGCCCGGCCATGCCGGAGCCCGCTTCCAGGTGTCCGATATTCGTCTTCACCGAACCGATCGGCAGCGGCGTCGCACGATGCCGCGCGATGGTGGTGCCGATCGCCCAGCTCTCGGCCGGGTCGCCGACGCGGGTGCCGGTGCCATGCGCCTCGAAGGCGAGGAAGCGGTCGGGGGTGATGCCGGCGCGCGCGACGACGCGTGCCATCAGCGTGGCCTGTGCGGCGCGGTTGGGCAGCGACAGCCCGATGGTGCGCCCTGCGGCATTCGCCCCGCTGCCGAGCAACACGGCGCGGATCGGGTCGCCGGCGGCGATCGCGTCCTCGACGCGCTTGAGCACCACGACGCCGGCACCCTCGCCGCGCACATAGCCATCGGCCGAGGCGTCGAAGGCGCGGCAACGGCCAGTCGGCGAGAGCATGCCCGCGCGCGAGAAGCCGATGAAGGAATAGGGCGAGAGCAGCATGTTCACGCCGCCCACCACCGCTGCTTCCAGCCCCGGATCGTCGGCCAGCGCCTGCGCCGCGATATGCAGCGCGACGAGGGAGGAGGAACAGGCGGTATCGACCGTCTGCGCCGCGCCGCGCAGGTCGAAGACATTGCCGATCCGGTTGGCGAGGATCGACAGCGCATTGCCGGTCATGAAGAAGCGGTCGCCGGCCGAGGGGTCCTCCAGCCGCAGTTCCGCATAGTCGGTCGAGGAGCCGCCGGCGAAGACGGCGATGTTGCGCCCGGCCAGCCTCTCGGCCGGCCAGCCGGCATCCTCGAAGGCCTCGGCGGCGACTTCCAGCAGCAGGCGCTGCTGCGGGTCCATCTCGGCCGCCTCGCGCGGGGAAAGGCCGAACGCGGGCGCGTCGAACCCCGCCGCATCGCCAATGGTGCCGGCGGCGAAGGTATAGGCACGCCCCGGTTCTGATTTGCGCGGATGGCCCCAGCGCGCCTGGTCGAAGCGTTCGGCCGGCACGGTGGTGACGGCGTCGCGCCCTTCGGCGAGCAGCGTCCAGAACGCCTCGAGGTCCGCCGCGCCGGGCAGGCGGCAAGCGGCGCCGATAATCGCGATGCCGCCGGAGGGGGGGGCGGCGCGGCTGGTTTTCGCTCGGTTGCGGGCGGTCATCCGCACGACCGGCCCGACGCCTTGCGCCATGCCAGGGTGGTCACCGCAGCGCCGCCGGATGGGCGGAAAGCGGTTCGGCCGAGGGCGCGGACGCGCCGGCCCGCCGGGACGCACCGGCACCGAGCGCGGCATGGCGCGCGGCGACGCGCGCGAGCATCCCGTCCACCGCATCGAAATGCTCGTCCCAGCCAGGCGCCACCCAGCCGCGCAGCCGGGTGAGCTGCGCCGCGCGCGAGCGGCTGTCCGGCCCGGCATAGTCGAGCACCATACGCCGCCATCCCGCGCCATCCAGCGGGTCGAGATATTCCGGCACGTCGCCGCCCACTTCGCGCAGCGCCGGCAGGTCCGAACAGATCGCCGGTGCGCCGGCGGCGAGCGCCTCGGCGAGCGGCAGGCCGTAGCCCTCGGCGAAGGAAGGGAACAGCAGAGCGCGGCTGCCGGCGAGCAGCGCCGCGACAGCGGGGTCAGGCAGCGAGCCGGCCTCGGTCACCAAGCCTTTGAGCAAGGTGCAGCGTTCCAGCAGGTCGAGGACATTCTCATTCTCCCACCCCCGCCTGCCGACCAGCACGAGGCGTGGTGCGGCCGGGCCCCATTTGGCGGCGAAGTCGCGCCACAGATGCAGCAGCAGCAGGTGGTTCTTGCGCGGTTCGATGGTGCCGATCGAGACGAAATAAGGCTCGTCCGGCATCGCCGGCACATCGGTGGCGGGTGCCGACATCTCGATGCCGAGCGGGGCGACGACGACATCCGGCGGGTCGGCTTGGCGCACCAGATGCGGCTGCAGCACCGCGGCGGTCGCCGCCGAATTGGCGATGATGCCAGCGGCCAGGGAGGCGACCGTCTCCAGCCGCCGCAGATGCTGCATGGCGACGCCGGGACGGGCATATTCCGGATGCGTTGCTGGAATGAGGTCGTGCACCAGCGGAATGAAGGCCGCGCCGGCCGCGCGCAGTTCCGCGATCGGCTCAGGCTTTTCCATCAGGCGGTGGGAGACCAACAGGAACAGGCAGCGTCGCTCGCGGGCCATGACGCCGTTCAGCCGGGCTCGCCCGCGCGAGACGGCCAGCCGCAACAGCGCGATGCGCCCAAGCCGCAGGGCGGATTGGCGCGCCACCTCGGCGCCGGGGCCACCGGCCCAGCCCGTGGTCAGCGCGGCGGCGAAGTCGGCGACCAGCGAATGCGGCACCGCGGCATAGCCGCCCCAGGGTCCGCGCGCGCAGAAGGTGACGTCGGCCGGCGTCGCTGCCAGCCACTTGGCCGCGTAAGCGGCCTCGACTCGGTCAATCCCCGATGGCGCCCGGCGGCGGCCACAGGCGAGAAACCGGGACACGTCCAGAATTACGTGCACGGCACCACCATTCCCTGCCGGCCAAGCATGCCGGCTCCCGATCTGACCCACCATGGATGGGCGTTGTGCCCAAAAGTTCCACGGCACCCTTCTCGAGCGGGATGCGCGCGGCGATACGACGTTTCGCCCGCAATCTTCGTTACCACAACCTTAGTCCTTTCGCAGGGCGCGAAGTCAACACGGAAGGTTCAGCCCTGGCGGGAGTTGCCATTCCAAGCCAGACTCTGTCGTCGTAGCTGACGAAAGTGTGTGATTCGATGAACATATGGCGTCGCAATGCCGACCCGGCCGAGATGGAAGCGCGCTTCCAGGGCAGCCTGCCCGGCTTGTTCGGCATCCGTATCCTTGAGGTCGGTCCTGACTTCATCCGCGCCGAAATGCCAGTCGATGAGCGTCATGCCCAGCCCTTTGGTATTTTGCACGGTGGCGCGTCCGTCGTGCTGGCCGAGACGATCGGCAGCATCGCCAGCACGCTCACCCTCCCCGAGGACCGCCGCGCCGTCGGGCTTGAGGTCAATGCCAATCATATCGCCGGCGTCCCCGTGGGCCAGGTGGTCACCGCGATTTGCCGGCCGTTGCATCTGGGGCGCACCACCCAGGTCTGGCAGACCGAGATCCACCGTGCCGATGGCCGGCTCGCCTGCGTCTCCCGCCTGACGACCGCGGTGATCGAGCGGCGCGACTGAACGCGTGGCTTGCGTGGCTTGTGGCCGCGCAAGCCACGCTGCTTCTATCGTCCCTCAACCGGCGGGCGGCCGGCATCCGCCGGCCTTGCCTTCGCGCCGTGCGCTCGCGGATCGCTGCGGGGCCGCGATCCGGTTTTGTGGTGTCGCTCAGATGACGGGCGGCCGGCACCTGCCGGGCTCGCCTTCGTGCTGTTCGCCTGCGGGCCTTCCGCGCGCCCGGTTGCCGCGCCACGGCGGCGCCGATAGCCTGCGGCCCGGAAACCCCAATCGTCGCCGGCCCTCTGTCTGCCCCGAGGAGACCGCCCGCATGCATCCGCTTGCCATCCCGCCCGAGATCGTCGCGCGGGTCGAGGCCCGTTGCGGCCGCGCCCACCCCTTCGAGGAGCTGGACCCGCGCCGCACCGCCTTCGTCGTGATCGACATGCAGATCGGCTTCATGGACCCCGCTATCAGCCATGCCTGCTGCCCGATGGCCGAACGCATCGTCCCCGCCGTCAATCGCCTGGCCGCTGCGGTGCGCGAAACCGGCGGCGGCGTGTTCTGGATCCAGAACACCCACGACGAGGCCTGCGAGACGGAATGGACGGTGATGCAGCGCATGGTCACGCCAGCCGCCCGCGCGCGGCGCAACGCCGCCATGATGGAAGGCACGCCGGGTCACGCCCTGTGGCCGGCGCTGGACGTTCGGGCGGAGGATGAAAAGGTGCTCAAGCGTCGCTTCAGCGCCTTCATCCAGGGTTCCTCGGACCTGCCGCAACGCCTGCGCGCGCGCGGCTTCGACACGGTGCTGATCGGCGGCACCGTGACCAATGTGTGCTGCGAAAGCAGCGCGCGCGACGCCATGATGCTCGACTTCCGCACCGTCATGGTGGCCGATTGCAACGCGGCGAACAGCGATGCGGAGCACAATGCGTCGCTCGCCTCCTTCTGGAACATCTTCGGGGATGTCATGACCACGGACCATGTGATCGACCGGCTGCGCGCCGGCGCGGCGGGGAAGCAGGCAGCATGAGCACGAAACCGAAAGTCGCGATCATCGGCACCGGGGGCACCATCTCCTCGGTCGGCCGCGGGCCGCTCGACCTGATCGACTATTCCGCCGCGGGCAAGGTCCTCGACGTCAACGACGTCATCGCGCGCGTGCCCGAACTCGCACTGGTCGCCGAGATCATCCCGGTGCCGTTCAAGGCGATCGCCTCCACCGCCATCGCTTGGGCGGAATGGAAGGAATTGCTGCTGATCTGCGACCGCCTGGTCGCCGAACACCCTGACCTCGCCGGCATCGCCATCACCCATGGCACGGCCTCGCTGGAGGAGACCGCCTATTTCCTCTCGCTGACGCTGAAGATCCCGGTGCCGGTGGTGCTCGTCGGCGCGCAGCGGCCGGCGTCCGCGCTGGCCGGCGATGGGCCGATGAACCTGGTCAATGCGGTGCGCGTCGCCGCCGACCCGCGCGCGCGCGGCCTCGGCGCCCTGGTGCTGCTGAACGACGAGATCCAGGCGGCGCGCGAGGTGACCAAGACCTCCACCCTGCGCCTGCAGACCTTCCGTACACCCGATTTCGGCGTGCTCGGCCAGGCCGATGCCGATGAGGTCGTCTGGTACCGCAAGCCGCTGCGCCGTATGGCGCCGGACACTGAATTCGACGTGCGCGGGCTCGATGCGCTGCCGCGCGTCGACGTCGCCTATACCTACGCCGGCGCTGATGGCACGGCGATCGAGGCCTTCGTCGCCGCCGGTGCCAAGGGCATCGTCACCGCCGGCTTCGCGCCCGGCTTCGTGACGCCCGCCATGGCCACGGCGCTGGAGGAGGCGGTCGCCAAGGGTGTCGTCGTTGTGCTGTCGTCGCGCGCCGGCTCGGGCCGCGCGGGCAAGACCACGCGCGGGCGCAATGCCGGCTTCGTCACCGCCGACAACCTGACACCGCAGAAGGCGCGCATCCTGCTGTCGCTGGCGCTCGCCGCCGGCGTCACGGACCTCGAGCGCATCTTCGCGGCGTATTGACCTGGTCCGTCGCGGCGGGCGAGGGGTCGTCCATCGTCGTTGCGCGTGCCAGGATGCCCGGTGTGATCACCGTGGATCGAGTGCTGCAGTGGAACCGGAGAGGGCTTTGCCCCCTCCGGACCTCCCCCACAAAAGGCCTAAGGGCCTCTGGACACCAATATTGGGTGGTGGGCGGGAGGGGCGTTCCCACGACCGACAATCGTGTCGGGCAAAAAGCGCACACAGTCATCCCCCGAAGCCCGGTACCAGGTAATGGTGTCCAGAGGCCCTCAGGCCTCTGGTGGGGTGGCTTGGAGGGGCAAAGCCCCTCCAATCGTCGCGCCGCGCCTCACCGCCGCCGGACACCCCGCTAATGCCCGACCGTGCGTGGGTCCGACTGCCTTCCGGCCGGCGCCTCGACCTGCTCTCGCCGACGCCCTTCGACTGGACGGATGCGGACCTCGCCACGGGCCTCGCCCGCACCTTCCGCTGGGGCGGCCATTCCGCCTGGCCGGAGCCGCTCTCGGTCGCGCAGCATTCGCTGACCGTGCTTGCCCTGCGCCGCGCCCGCACGCGCCATCGGCTGACGCCAGTGCAGGAATTGCGCGAGCTGCTGCATGACGCGGATGAG
Source organism: Neoroseomonas lacus (assembly GCF_014644535.1). Classification (GTDB taxonomy): domain Bacteria; phylum Pseudomonadota; class Alphaproteobacteria; order Acetobacterales; family Acetobacteraceae; genus Neoroseomonas; species Neoroseomonas lacus. Next base: position 150,477 of record NZ_BMKW01000010.1, on the reverse strand, counting down.
GGGCTGATCAACTTCGACTGCATCTCCCCGCTCAAGCCCTTCCTTGGGCCGGGCTTCGCCGAATTGCAGGCGCGGCTGCTGGCGGTGATTGCGCAGCGCTACCGCCTGCCGGCCTGGACGGCGGAGGAGAAGCGCGCCCACAAGGCGGTCGATGTCGCGGTCGCCGCGGCTGAGGCGGTGCATGTCGTCGGCTGGACCGCGACGGAGGTGCGCGAGACGCTCGGCATCCGCGCCGCGGTGATGGCGGCGGACCCGCTCGCGGTGCGCTATGGCGACCCGCCCTGGCGGCCCTGGACGCCGGATGTGGCGGCGGCGCGCTTCATCGAGGAACTGACGGCCTTGCAGGCGCGGGCCGGATACTAGGTCGGCTTGCGTTCGGCGGCGCGCAGGCAGCGCGCTTCAGGCCGTTGTTTAATCGAGCATCGTCACGCGCCTGACCGATTCACCGCAGGTGTGGTGTGCCCTCAGATGCGCTTCGTCCGCCTTGGCTCGTGGCAGCCGCTGCCGGGTGCCTGTCCTGGCGCACATCGTCACCCGATCGGGATAGGCTCTAGCCGCGCCACCCATCCCGCGCGATCATCCCGCCCGGGAAATCGTTCAAGAGGGATTGGAACGCGCATGACTGCCGCCGTGCCGGTTGCTGGCCACAAATTCATCATCGTCGGCGGGGCAAGCCTCGTAGGCTCCGCCACCGCCGCCGAACTGCTCGACGCCGGCGCGTCGGAAGTGGTGCTGTTCGACAATTTCTCGATGGGCTCCGAACAGGCCATCGCGCATATCCGCGACAATCCGCGCCTGAAGCTGGTGCGTGGCGACGTGATGCGCCTGCCCGACCTGCTGCGCGCCATGGAAGGCTGCGACGGCGCGCTGCTGCTCGCCGCCTACATGACGCTCAACATGAACAACGACCCGTGGGGCGGGCTCGACGTCAACATCCGCGGTGTGCAGAACGCGCTGGAAGCCGCCCGCGTCAACAAGGTAAAGAAGGTCGTCTTCGCCTCCTCCAACGCCGTCTATGGATATGGTCCGGGCGTGAAGGGCGACCTCGTCGAGGACACGCCCTTCCATTCCGTCGGTGCGCCGCCGGCCGCGATTCTCTATGGCGCGACGAAGATCATCGGCGAGCAGCTCTGCCGCGACGCCAAGCGCCGTTTCGGCCAGGACTACGTTGTGCTGCGATATTCCACCGTCTATGGCGAGCGCCAGCACTATCGCGCGGCCAATGCGCTCTACATCATCGAAACCTGGGACAAGGTGAAGAAGGGCGAACGCCCGCAGGTCTTCGGCGATGGGTCGGAGACCAAGCACTTCGTCTATGTCGGCGACCTGGCGCGCGCCAACCGCATGGCCTTCGAGGCCGACGCGACCGATGTCGCGGTGAACACCTCCGGCCCCAAGCCGGTCACCACGCTCGAACTGGTGCGCATGGTCACGGCGCTCGCCGGCAGCAGCATCGAGCCGGAATTCGTCGGCGACACGCCGGGCAAAGTGCGCCTGACCTCCGGCGGCGCCTTCCGCATCGCCCATGAAGAAGCCTTCAAGGCCATCGGGTGGAAGCCGCAGGTGGAGATGGAGGAAGGCCTCCGCCGCCTGATGGCCTGGATCGACAGAAACGAAGGGAGGACATCGTGACAACGACAAGAAGAACACTGCTGGCCGCGGGGGCGGGGCTCGCCGCGCCGGGCATTGCCCCGGCACTCGCCCAGACGAATCGCTGGCCCGAGAAGCCGGTCGAGATCGTCGTCGGCTTCGTCCCCGGCGGTGCGACCGACCTCGATGCGCGCGCCGTCGCACCCATGCTCGAAAGGCGCATCGGCGGGTCGGTAGTGGTGGTGAACCGGCCCGGTGCGGGCGGGGAGGTGGCACTCGCCTCCGTCGCCCGCGCGCGGCCGGATGGGCATACGCTCGGCACCACCAACATGCCGGGGCTGCTGACCATCCCGATCGAGCGCCAGGCGCAGTTCAAGCTCGACGACTTCGCCGGCATCGCCAACATGGTCACCGACCCGACCGCGATCACCGTGCATGAGGAGAGCCCCTACCGCACGCTGGCCGACCTGCTAGCGGCGGCGCGCGCGCGGCCGGATGCGATCACCTATGCCTCGCCGGGCGTCGGCACCGACGACCATCTGCAACTGGTGCTGCTGCAGGCCGCGACGGGCACCAGCTTCACCCATGTCGTATTCCAGGGCGACCCGCAGCTGATGACGGCGGTGCTGGGCCGGCAGGTCGATTCGATGGGGCTGAATCTCGGCCCGGTTTCCGCGAATCGCGACAAGCTGCGGACGCTGGCGATGGCCGGGGCGGCGCGCAGCTCCTTCCGCCCCGAGGTACCGACGCTCAAGGAACTCGGCTTCGATGTCGAGATGGCGTCCGAACGCGGCTTGGTCGCCCCGGCCGGCACGCCGCCTGCGGTGCTCGCCAAGCTGCGCGAGGCGATGGGCGACGTGGTGCAGGACCCGGCCTTCGTGGCCGCCTTCCGCGCCCGCTTCACCGAGCCGCGCTACGAGGAAGGGACGGCCTGGTTCACCCGGCTGCGCGGGTTGCAGGAGGGCTACCGTACCCTGTGGCAGCGCACGCCCTGGTCGCAACGCTGAGGGTCCGTTTGGAAACGCGCGAGCTGGCGCGTTTCCACGTCCCGTACCGGCCCACCCCCACCCGGAAACCCATTCCAGGATTCTGACGTGGGTGGCCGGGTGGGGGTGTGGGCATGTACCGGACTTTCCAAACAACTTCTGAGGACAGGCGCATCGGCCGGGCGACCCCGGTCGATCGCCCCCATCGCGCGATTCCTTACCGGTGCCTTGCCGATTGATGCGGTCTCGTTAGTGCCGCATTAATGGAATCGAGCACGGGCACAGGACGCATGGCCGCTTAAACGCACACTCCGCACGCGCGCCGGTCATCACGGCAGCGATCGAGGCGGCTGCGCGACGTGCGCCGGACCTGCCCGCCTGCATTCTTGACGGCGCACCGCTGAGCTATGCCGCGCTGGTGCGGCAGGTGCGGACCGTGGCCGCGCAATTCACCCGCGCCGGGCTCGCTCCGGGCGATGCGGTCGGTATCGCCCTCGCCGATGACCGGGCCAATATCCGGACGACACTGGCACGCATCCGCCTCGGCTGCCGGCCAGTGGCGTTGCTGCCGCGCGACCCGGCGCCACTGCGCGAGGATCTCGCCCGACGCCTCGGCCTGGTCGCCGTGGTCGGCATGGCGGCGCCCGACGCGCTGGGCGGTGCGGCGCTGATCCGGCCGGATATCGAAGCGGCCGTCGCTGCACCAGATGTTCCGCCGCCTGCCGGCGGGGCGGAGCTGGTGGTCGGCATCTCGGATACCACCGGCCGCCCCAAGCTGGTGGTCGCGACCGAGCCGATGATGGTCGACAAGGCCGAGATCCTGGCGGGCTAAGGGCGCATCTTTCTCCATCGCCTCGGCTTTGACGGCAATCACGGCAGGCGACTGACGCTGCGCAGCCTGGTCACCGGGGGCACCGAAATCGTCGGCGGCGGCGCGACGCCCGAGCAGATCGCGCAGCTCGTCGCGCGCTTCGGCGTTGGCCGCCTGCAACTCCAGGCAGCGTTCGGCTGCGACCTGCATGTCCAGTTCGGCACGACCGAGGTCGGCATGGTCAGTATCGCCGGCCCCGCGGACCATGACGCGCATCCGGACGCGGTCGGACGCCTGCTGCCCGGCGTCGCGGTGGAGGCGGTGGACGATGACGGCCGCCCCCTGCCGGCCGGTGAGGAAGGGCCGCTGCGGTTCCGCTCCGCCGGCACGGTGCTAGGCTATCTCGACGATGATAGCGGCGAACGCCTGCCATTTCGGCGATGGCTGGTTCCACCGCGGCGATGTCGAGTGCGTCATCACGGCGGGCGACCTGCTGGTGGCCGGACGGCGCGACGACACGATGACGCTCGGCATCATCAAGATCTTCCCCGCCGAGATCGAGGCGGTGGCGGAAGGCTTCCCGGGCCTCGCGGACTGCGCCACCTTCGCGATGCACTCGGAACGCTTCGGCGACATCCCGCTGCTGGCGGTGGTGGGTGCGCCGGGCTTCGACGCGGCGGCGCTGCTCGCGCATTGCCGGGCGCGGCTCGGCGTCCGTGCGCCGCGCCGCGGGCTGGAACTGCCGGCGCTGCCGCGCAACGCGCAGGGCAAGGTGCTGCGCCGCGACCTCGCCGCCCTGGCCGGTGCCATGCCATGAGCCGCGACGGCACCACCCTGCGCGCGCTGTTGGCCGAAGCCTTGCGCAACAACCCCGTCATCGATCTCTCCGCGCCGGATGTCCTCGCACGGCTCGACAATCCGGACGCTGATTGCGCCTTCGACGAGGTCGCGATGGATTCGCTCGGCCGGCTCGAGACCTGCATCTGGATGGAGGTGAATGCCGCCATCCCGCTGCGCGAGGCGGAGATGCTCGATCATCCGGGGCTGATGGCGCTCGCCACGCATCTCGCCGCGCGCGGCTGATGGATATCCCGGCAGCCCTCGCGGCCTGCACCACGCAGGCCGACCATTACCGCGTGCAGATGCTCGCCGAGAACACGCTGGACCCCGCCGCCGCCCTGGCGTTGCACGCGCGCATCGATGCCCTGCCGGCGGAATCGCATGAATGGGTCCGCCGGCTCGCCGATATGGTGCTGCGAACCAGCCGGTGGCCGAACCCTACCGGCGCCACGACTTCGCCGAGAATGTCTGCTTCTACGAAGGCCAGCGGCCGGCCGGCACCCCGTGCAGCCTGGTGGTCGCCTTCACCGGCGCTGGCCTTCGGGCCGATCATCGGGGCGGCAATGTCGCTTGGCCTTGGTGGCATGTCGCCGGCGGCGATGCAGCTGGCCCAGGCGCCAGGCGGGCTCGATCGAGGCCTGTTCCGGCGCATGCTGGCGGGCGCCTCGCCGGGCCGGACACGGCTGGTCTGCGCCCATGGCGAAGGCTGCCAGCGCTACGCGGTGCGCGGGTCGCTGCTCGCCATGAGCATCACCGCCTGCCGCGTGCTCGTCGTGGCCGGGGTGACGCATCACGGTGTGGTGGCCGACCTGTTCCTCGCCAATGTCTGGCGGCGTTTCGTCGATGAGGTGCTGCTCGGCGACACACTGCCGCCGGACGGCGTCTGGCGGCCCGGCCCGGTACCGCTCAGCCAGCCGGCGCCAGACTCTCCCGGATGAAGCCGATCAGCGGCTCGACCAGCGCCGAGCGGCCTTCGGCATCGCCGAACAGGCACATCTCCGCCGTGCCGCAGCCGGGCAGGCCGGGCAGTTCCACCAACCCTGGCGGCAGCCCGGCGCGACCCAGCACCGTCGTCGCGAAGCCCGCCTGGGCAGCCGCCGCGACGCCGGGCAGGGAGGCCGAGGTGAACACCACCTCGAAGGCGATGCCGGCGCGGGCGAGCGCGGCCAGCGCGCGGTCGCGGAACATGCAGCCCTGCGGCAGCATGGCGATCGGCAGTGGGCGTTCGGCCGGCGCCTGCCAATCCGGCGCGGCGACCCACACGATGGTCTCGGTGAAGATCGGCCGGCCCTCGGTCTCCCCGTCGCGCCGCTTGCCGAGCACGAGGTCGAGCACGCCATCGGCCATCGCCGCCCGCAGGTCGTGGCTGCGGCCGACTTCGACCTCAAGGCGCACCTGCGGATAGATCTGCGCGAAGCGTGCGAGCACCGGCGCCAGGTTGCGCGGGATGAAATGGTCGGCGACACCCAGGCGCAGCCGCCCTTCGACCGGCGGGGCGATCATCCGCCGCACCGCCTCGTCATTCAGCGCCAGCATGCGCCGCGCATAGGCGAGCAGCGTCTCGCCCTCGCGCGTCAGCGCCACGCCGCGGCCGCCGCGGTCGAGCACCCGCTTGCCGAGGATGTCCTCGAGCCGCTTCACCTTGAGGCTGATGGCCGATTGAGTCAGGCCGAGCGCGGTGCCGGCGGCGGTGAAGCCGCCACGTTCGGCCACGGTGACGAAGCCGCGCAGCAGGTCGAGATCAAGGTCGGGGACACGCATGGCATGAGGAACCATCATGCGCCACGCGCCGTCAATGACATTTGCCAATGAAAAAGGCCGGCCCCCTGGGGGTCCGGCCTCGATCCATGGTGCAAGGGATCATACCGCCGAGCCTGCCCGATGACGGCGTCATCGGGCAGGGAACGGCATGGCGCGCAGGGCTCGCGTCGTGGCTGAGGGCGAAACCAGGATCCTGATACAGGTCGGCCGGAAGGCTGGCCGGTATCAGATCTCCTCGTCGCCGCCCCAGTCGCCGCCGCCATCATCGGCGCCGGCATCCTGCTGCGACCAGCCATCATCGACCGGCGCGGCATCCTGCTGGCCCCAGGCGTCATCGACCGGCGCCTTGGCGCCGCCATCGGCCACCGCCGAAGCCGGGTCGGTCCAGGGCGAGGAGGTCGGCGTGGCATCCGCCCCGCCGGTGGCGAAGGGGCTGGTGGCCGCCTGGGCCGCCCCGCCATGTCCACCAAAGGCGTTCATCAGCATGTTGCCGAGCAGCATGCCGCCCGCCACGCCGGCCGCCGCTGAGGCCGCGGTTCCGAGGAAGCCCATCCCGCCGCGGCCCTGCTGCGGGGCCAGCGCCTGCGGGTCGTAGCCGGCCGGGTATTGCGGCTGCGGCCGGGGCGGCATGGGCGGGGGCATCGGCGCGTTGGAGCGCCCGCCGAACAGCCCGCCGAGCAGCCCGCCGCCACCGGCCTGCGCCGCCTGGGCCTGGCCCTGGCGACGGGCGTTCTCGACTTCCCATTCCAGCTGCTGGATGCGGTTGTTCGCTTCATGCAGCGCCGCCTCCTGCACGAAGGCGGTCTGGGTGAGGCGGTAGCGCGCCTCGGGGTAGCGGGTGAACAGCTCGCCGATCAGCCGATCCGCCTCCGGGTCCACCGGAGGCAGCGTTGGCACCTGCGGCGCGGAGGCGGCGCCCCAAGGGCCGCTCGGCGCCTGCGGCACCGGCGCCGCGCCGCTGATCCGTTCCACGAAGGCGGAAATGATCCGCCGCTCTTCTTCCGTCATCAGACTCCATCCTCTCCCGACTGTCCGGTGGCGCGCCTGGCTGTGGCGCGCTCTATCCGTCGCGCAGCGAAGTGGCCCGAAGCCGGGGGCGATTCAAGGCATCGACATGTTACGGATGGTAGCGGGGGCGTGTCATATCCGCGCAGGCAGCCCCAACCGCCGCCATTCGATCGCCGGGCAGCGGTCCATCACCACGACAAGCCCGGCCGAGCGGGCCCGCGCCGCCGCAGCCTCGTCGATGACGCCGAGCTGCATCCAGACCGATGTTGCCCCCAGCGCGATCGCCTCATCCACCACCGCGCCCGCCTCGGACGAGCGGCGGAAGATGTCCACCATGTCGAGCGGCGCCGCCTCGGCCAGACTGGCGAGCGCGGCGATGCCGTGCACGGCGCGCCCGCGCAGCGCCGGGTTCACCGGCACGGCGTCGTAGCCGTGCGCAAGCAGGAAGCCGAAGACGCCATGGCTCGGCCGGTCGGCGCGGTCCGAGGCGCCGACCACGGCGATGCGCCGCGTGCGCATAAGTAGGTCGCGGATTTGTTCGTCGGTCATCGTCCCGCGCCCGGCGCATCGAGGAATTTCTGCATGAATTCCAGGTCGAGCCAGCGGTCGAACTTCCGCCCCACTTCCCGCAGCACTGCGCCACGTAGGAAGCCGAGCCGTTCATGCATCCGGATCGACCCCTCATTCGCCACATCCACCCCGGCGATCATCACATGCTTGCCGAGGGCGCGGGCCGGTTCGAACAGCGCGGCGACCAAGGCGCTGCCGAGCCCCTTGCCGCGTGCATCGGCGCGGATATGGACGGAATGCTCGACTGTGTGACGAAAGCCCGGCCAGGGCCGGAAATCGCCGAAGGAGGCGAGGCCGAGCACGCCATCCCCCTCATCGGCGACCAGCACCGGGTAGCGCAGCGCCTGGCGCGTCGCGAACCAGGCGGCGCGGTCCTCCAGCGTGAAGGGGTCATCGGCATAGATCGCCGCCGAGGTCGCAATCACGTCGTTGAAGATGGCGGTGATCGCCGGCAGGTCGGCCTCCGTGGCCGGGCGGATCGGCATTCAGAATTCCTCTAGCAGCCGGCCGCAGCCTTCGACGCGGTCCATGATCCCGTTGGCGCGCAGCGCATGCCAGTAGGTCGCGGTATTGATGGCGATGACCGGCTTGCCGAGCCACAGCTCCGCCATCGCTGCCAGCCGCACCATGGAAAGATTGGTGCCGACCTGGATGATGGCGTCGACATCGTCGCCGTCGATCTTCTTGATCGCCTCGACGCATTGCTGCGGCGTGACCTGCGCGATGCCCGTCCAGGACCGGCATTGCAGGGCGATGTCGCGCACAACCGAGAAACCCATATCGCCGAAATACCGCGCCACCTCGATGTTCATCGATGGCCAGTATGGCGAGAGCACCGCCAGCCGCTTCACCCCGCCATGGGCGTTCAGCGCCGCCGTGCAGGCGTGGCTGCCGACCGAGATACCCACGCCCGAGACCTCCTTCACCTGCGCGATGAAGCGGTCCGCCCCCTTCGCGCCGTCGAAGAAGGTCACCGCCGACATGCCCATCACCAGATAGTCGGGCGAGCAGGTCATCACAGAGCGCACCGCGTCGAGCGTATTGGCGCCGATCAGCTCCGCCCCGGCGCGGAAGGTCTCGTTCGAGACGGCGTCGGCATTCGGCGTGTAGATGCGCGAATAATGGTTGGTTACGCCGGCCGGGCGCATCATGTCGAAATCCGGCTGCACGACTGTGTTGGTCGATGGACCCATCACCCCGAACATCTTCCGCCAGCCCAGCACATCCTTGCCCATATCCGACATCCTTCGCGATCCGACGCGGCGCGCAGCCTGCCACAGCCATAGCGGCCTGCCAGCCCTTGCCTTGCCCCGGAGGGCGCGGGAGATTTCCACGGCTTCACGATGGAGAACGAAAATCATGACCGGGTTGCGCCGCCGCGCGCTTCTGCTCGCGCCGCCATTGCTCGCTCTTCCCGTCATCGCCCGCGCGCAGGCCGCCTGGCCCGACCGTCCGGTGCGTTGGATCAATCCCGGCCCGGCCGGCGGCGCGGGGGATGTGCTGTCGCGCCTGGTCGGCGACCGCCTTTCCGCCCGTCTCGGCCAGCCCGTGGTGATCGACAACCGACCGGGCGCCGGCACCAATATCGGCATGACCGCGGTCGCGCACAGCGCGCCGGACGGCTACACGGTCGGGCTTGCCTCGATCGCGTCGAACGCGGCCAACAAGTGGCTCTATGCCAACATGCCCTTCGATGCGGAGAAGGACTTCGCCGCCATCGGCATGATCGCGCTGGTGCCGAACATCGTCGTCATCCCACCCTCGATCCCGCCACGGAGCCTCACCGAGTTCATCGCCTGGGCGAAGGGGCTCGGCCGGCCGCTGAATTTCGGCTCGGTCGGCATCGGGTCGTCGCAGCACCTCGCCGCCGCGCAGTTCGGCCTGATCACCGGCATCGAGATCATCCACGCGCCCTACAACCAGGCCGGCCAGATGAACACAGATCTGATCGAGGCGCGGCTGGATGTGCTGTTCCAGTCAATCTCGGCGGTTGCCTCGATGGCGCAGGCGGGGCGGATGCGGCCCATCGCCGTCTCCGGGCCCGATCGCGTGCCGGCCTTCCCCGACCTGCCCACCATGCGCGAGCAGGGAGTGGACGTGACCACCACTGGCTGGTTCGGGCTCGCGACACCGGCCGGCGTGCCGGAGCCGATTCTGGCGAAACTCGACGAGACGTTGACGGCGTCGCTCGAGGAACCGGCGCTGCGGCAGCGTATCATCACCGGCGGGTCCATCCCGACCATCATGCGGCGAGCGGCATTCGCCCGGTTCATGGCCGAGCAGACCGAGACGATGGGCGCAATCATCCGCGCGACGGGGGCGCGAACAAACTGAAGGGCCGGGCGTCTGGCCGCAGGCCCCATGACGACGCGCGGCGGCGCCATGGGGTGCGGGCCGGCCGTCAGCCCGCGCCGCGCAAGGCGCCCGTCAGCGCCAGGCCGATTGGCACCATCCCCGGGATCACCTCCCGCGTGAACAGCGCGAGGGTCGGCGCGAAGCCGGCCAGCGCCTCCGGCGCGGCGGGGGCAGGGCCGAGGGCGGCGATCAGTCCCGGCGCCTCCGCCTCGGCCGCCGCGACGGCGGCATCGCGCCCGGCGGCGACGCCCTCTGGCGAGAGCACAGGCGCGAGCAGGCCCGGCAGCAGCGCGACGACCTCGGGCCAATGCGTCAGGTGCAGATACAGGCTCGGCACCACCGAGGCATCGGACAGGCCATGCCGGTCGGCCAGCGCCTGCACGACGGTCGCGACATCGGGTGGCAGATCGGCGAGCTTCGGCAGGGCAGGGGGCTTGGGCAGCATGGCACCGGTCGCGGCCGTGGCGCCCGGCGAGCCACCCGCCAAGCCGGCCGCGCGCAGCCGGATCGCCGTCAGCACGCCGAGATTGGTGACGTTGCCGCGGTTGTAGGTCTCGATCAGCTCGGCGACGCCCGGCGGTGCCGCCACGGGTGCCAGCGCCGGCACCGCGACGCGCGCCGCGATGCGGTCCCGCGCCCCCGCCGCCGCGCCGGAAGCCAGCGCCGGCGCCGCCTGTGCCCACAGCCAGTCGAGCACGCCCGGCAGCGCCGCCGCATGCCGCCAGATCAGGTTCACCTGCGCGACGCCCACGCCCTGCCGCAGCCCGGCATAGATGGTGGCGACCTCGGGCGCAGCGTCTGCCTCGCGGATTTCGACGAGGCTCATCGCGGCGCGCACCACGCGGTTTCGAGTTCCACGCGCGTCATCAGGTCCGCGTATTTCTGGCCCATGTCGAAGAGGTTCGCCTCATGCGGGCCGATCGCCCGGTCGCCGACGCAATCCATCACGCAGACGGTGCGGAAATTGTGCTGCATGGAATCCACCACCGTCGCGCGCACGCAGCCCGAGGTGGTGCAGCCCGCCACCGCCACCGTGTCCACCCGTCGAAACGCCAGCCAACTGGCGAGGTTGGTGTCGAAAAAGCCGGACGCCCCCTGCTTGCGGATCACCAATTCGCCCGGCAGCGGCGTCAGTTCTGGCACGATCTGCGACAGCGGCGATGTCTCGGTGAGCTTGCGCAACGACGGCGCCTTCAACGTGAAGACGCCGGCATCTGCGCCGTCATCCGCATAGACCACGCGCGTATGCGCCACCGGCCAACCTTGCTTGCGCGCAAAGGCAAGAAGCTCAACCGTCTGTTCGATGGCCGGGCCGATATTGCCGCCGCCGAAATGCGCGGGATCGGAGAAGCCGACGACGAAATCGATGATGACCAGCGCCGGCGCCTGCCCGAGCCCGGCACGATTGCCCATGCCCTGGCGGTGATAGATGTCGGCCTCGGGGTGTCCGCTCATATTTCATGTCCCTCAAACGGCGGGCGGCCGGCATGCGCCGGCCTGGCCTTTGCGCCCCACACTGTTGCGCCGGCGGCCGCGGGCCGGTTGGGCGCGGTCGCGCCGTGCGCTCCTGGGCCTTGGTCGGGTCGGCTCACGCCACCTGCTCCGCATCGCGCAGCAGCCGGACCATCGCGCCGTGCAGTGGGACGGCGCTGTGCTTCGGCTCGCCTCGGCCTGACCTTCGCGCCACGCACTGTTGCGTTGGCGGCGACGGGCGGGTTCGGCGCGGTCGAGCCGTGCGCTCCTGGGCTTTGGTCGCGTCGGTTCAAGCCACTTGCTCCAGATCGCGCAGCGACTGGATCATCGAGCTGCGCAGCAGGAAGGCGCGGTGCTTCGCCGGGTCGGCCGCCGTCGCGCGTAGCTCGTCATGATAGGCCTGGCGCACCGCCGGGTCGCGCTGGTTGAGGATCTGCCGGTTGCGCATCGTCGTCGCCTGCACCGTCTCCAGCGCCACGCGGCGACGCTGGCGCGTGTAGCGGTCGAGCAACGAAGGCTCGGCGCCGCGCCACACCTCGGCGAGCTTGCCAGCCAGGTTGAAGGCGTCATGCACGCCACCATTCATCCCCATCCCGCCCAGCGGATTGTTGATATGCGCCGCATCGCCGGCAATGAAGCAGCGCCCCTTCGCATAGGTATCGGCGACGCGTTCATGCACCCGATACGCGGTGCGATGGCGCAACTCATACCCCGCCGGGTTCGGTACCACCGCCTGCAGCCGTTCCTCGATGCGCGCGGGGTCCATCATCCGCGCCTCGGGCTCCGCCGCATCGGTGGGGAACAGCACGCGCCACAGCGAGGCGGTGCGCAACAGCACGAACCATTCCTCGGGATCGGAGATGTAGGCGATGTTGGTCAGGTCATCGATGTGCTCGTGAAACGCGAAGGTTGTTGACAGCGTCAGGAAGATCTCGGGGATGGTCTCGCCCTCGAAGCCGATGCCGAGCGCCTTGCGCACCGCCGATGACGCACCATCCGCGCCGATCAGGTAGCGCCCACGCAACGGCTCGCGCGACCCATCCGGGCGTTCGACGGTCAGCGTCACGCCATCGGCATCCTGCGCGACATCCACCGCCTTCGCGTCATACAGGAAGGCTTCCGCCGGCAGCCGGTCGCGCAGCATGCGCGTCAGTCGCCACTGCTCGCATTGCAGCCGGTAGGGATGCGCCGTGTCGTCGCGCAGCACGCCGAGGTCGAAGGTCGCGATCACGCCCTTGTGCCGGTCGCGGAACTGCCAGGTCGGGCAGACCAGCCCCTGTTCGATCATCGCCGCGGTCACGCCGAAACGGTCGAGCATGTCGAGCGTCGGCGGATGGAAGGTCGAGGCGCGGAGGTCGTCGGGCAGGTCGCGCGCCTGTTCGACGATCAGGATGGGGATGCCGGCATCGGCGAGCACGGCGGCGGCGACGAGCCCGGCAGGCCCGGCGCCGGCAATCAGGACGCGGTCATCTGTCATGCCCCCATAGCAGCGCGCCAAGCATCGCCCGGCAAGGCGCCTTGATGCGGGCGCCCGCGTCGGCATCTATGCGTCATGGCATTTTCCTTCTTCGACCGCGCCCCGCGCGTGGCGCTGGTCCGTCTCGCCGGCCTCATCGCCGCCCCCACCGGCCCCTTCTCCACCGGGTTGAACGATGCCGGCATCGGGCCTGTGCTCGACCGCGCCTTCGCGATCAAGCGCCTGTCGGCGGTCATGCTGGTGGTGAATTCGCCCGGCGGCTCGCCGGTGCAATCCGCCCTGATCGCCAACCGGATCCGCCGCCTGGCCGAGGCAAAGAAGGTGCCCGCCATCGCCGTGGTCGAGGATGCCGCGGCCTCGGGCGGCTACTGGATCGCCTGCGCGGCGGATGAGATCATCGTCAATCCGGCCTCGATCCTCGGCTCGATCGGGGTGATCAGCGCCGGCTTCGGCTTCGAGCAGGCGATCGCGCGGCTCGGCGTGGAACGCCGCCTGCGCACCGCGGGGTCGGAAAAATCCTTCCTCGATCCGTTCGTGCCGCCACGCGACCAGGATGTCGCACGGCTCGAGGATCTGCTCGGCAAGTTGCATGACGAATTCAAATCCTGGGTCCGCGCCCGCCGCGGAGCCAGGCTGAAGGCGCCCGAGGACCAGCTCTTCACCGGCCGATTCTGGACCGGCCGCGACGCGGTCGGCCTCGGCCTCGGCGATGGCTTCGGCGACGCGGAAGGCGAGGCGAAGCGCCGGTTCGGGGAGAAGGTGAAGATCATCCGCCTCGGCGCGCGCAAGCGCGGTTTCCCCTGGCGGTTGCTGCCCGGCGCGCGGGAAGGGGTCGAGGCGATCGCATCCGTCGCCGAGGAACGCGCCGCCTGGATGCGGCTCGGGCTGTAGCCCCCCGCGCCTCAGTCCGTCAGCCGGCCCTGCAGCAGGTGCAGGAAGGCCTCGGTACGGTTGGTGTGCGGGAAGGGGACGTTGGGCGCCGCAACGCCGAGGAAGCGGCACAGCGGCTCCCACCCCTGGGCGACGTCATAGACCAGCAGCCGGTCCGCCGCGATGGCGGCCCGCACGTCCGCGGTGTGGCGGCGATAGGCGGCGAGCACGCCATCCGCGTCGGTCGGCGCGCAGCCGAAGGTCTGGCGCGTCACCATTTCCCCCATCGCGGCCAGCATGTCGCCGACATGGGAGGGCAGGGCGGGCAGCGCCGCGCTGCTCGCCAGCACCGCGCCGATGGTGTTGGAAAAGCTGCGCCACCACGCCTGCTCCGGCCGCACCGTGAGGATGACCTTTGCCGCCGGGTATCGCACCGCGAGTTCGCGCCAGACATGTGCCCCGGGCCAGTCCACCTGGGCGCGATAGCCGTCGAAGACCACATCCCAATCGACCGTCCGCCCGGCCGCCACCGCCTGCCAAAAGGGGACCTGGGCGGGGTTGGCGAAGCAGTCCTCCATATGGTGGCAGGGGCCGAGGCCAAGGATTTCAAGCGCGCGCTTGAGGGATGCAGTGCCCGTGCGCCCGAAGCCCGGGCCGATGATGTCTAATGCCATTGATATGTCGCGTCCGCATGGATTGGCGTGAGGTAGGTGAATTCTCGCATGGTTTACACTAATTCAGGTTAATTCAGTGCGAACCGATCATAGCCCGGCAACTCCCGGCCCCAGCGTCTCGAACAGCCGCGCCAGCATGCGCGTGCGCGGCACCAGGCAGCGCAGTTCGATGAATTCCTCCAGCGTATGCGGCCCGCCGCCGATCACGCCGAGGCCATCGAGCGTCGGCACCCCCAGCGCGCCGGTGAAATTGCCGTCGCTGCCGCCGCCGGCGATGCGCTCGCCGGCCGACGGCAAGCCGGTCTCGGCCGCCAGCATCACCGCGTGGTCGTACAGCGCCTGGATCGCCGGCGTCTTGGCGAAGGGTGGCCGGCCGAGGCCCTCGCTCACCTCGGTCCGCACATCCGGGTCGTGCTGCGGCAGGACATGGACGGCCTCGCGCAGGATCGTCGCCTCGGCCTCCGTCGGCACCAGCGCGTAGCAGATGGCGCGGCATTCGGCCGGCACCATGTTCTCATGCGTGCCGCCCTGCACGATGCCGATATTGACGAAGAAGTTGCGCGGATGGTCGGTCAGTGACTCCAGCGCCAGGATGTGGTGCGCCATCTCGCGCACCGCCGAACGCCCCTCCGCATGATAGGCCCCGGCATGCGCCGGCCGGCCGATGGTGCGCAGATGCCACCGCGCGATGCCGTAGCGCCCGACGGTGAACTGCCCACCGAAGCCGGAGGGCTCCGCCACCAGCGCGGCGCGGTGCCGCAGCGCCTCCGCCTCGATGGCGGCGCGCGAGGTTGGGCTGCCAATTTCCTCATCCGGGATCATCATCACGCTGACCGGCAGGCGCGGCCGGCGGCCCTGCGCATGCAGGTGCTGCAACGCGGCGACCGCCATCGCATTGCCGCCCTTCATGTCATAGATGCCCGGCCCATAGGCGCGCTCGCCCTCGACGCGATAATCGAACGTCCCGCGCTGATGCACCGTGTCCATATGGCCGAGCAGCAGCAGCCCCGGCCCATTCACCTCGCCCGGCACGCGGCCGATCAGGATGTCGCCATAGCCGTCGCGGCCCGGTGTCCGCTCGATGGTCGCGCCGATGCCGCGCAGCAGCGCCTCGACATGGTCGGCGACGCGGTTGACGCCCTCGGCGTCATTGGTGGGGCTCTCGATCTCGACCCAGGCGCGGACGGCGTCCAGCAATCCGTCCGTTGTCAAATCCCGCATCTCAGATGTTTCCGTCCGCTGACTTGGCGGGCATGCGACTGAAGAACCAGGCGCGCGCCGCGATCGGCATCATGCCCAGCACCCGCGCGCCGAGATAGGTCGGCAGCGGATACGCCACCCGCACCCGCCCACGCGCGATGCCCGCCAGCGTCCGCCGCGCCGCCTCCTCCGCATCCATCAGGAAGGGCATCGAGAAGGCATTGCGCGCCGTCATCGGCGTGCGGACATAGCCGGGGCAGACCGCATGCAGGCGGATGCCGCGCTGGCGCTCGCTGGCGTCCAGCGCCTCCGCCCAGCGCTGCACCGCCGCCTTGGCGGCGCAATAGGCCGGCGCCCCCGGCGCGGCGACGAAAGCTGCGATCGAGGCCACCACCGCCACCCGCCCACGCAGCCCATCCGGCCCCGGCGCCTGGCCGGTCATCACCGCGATGGCGGGCAGGGCGGTGTTCAGCACCCCCGTCACATTGATGTCGAAGATCCGCCGAGTCTGCTCCGCCGGTTCCGTCGTGCCGCCCGTCCCCGCCGAGACGCCGGCATTGGCGATCACCAGATCGAGCCGCCCGGCCCCGGCGATCCACCCCGCCATCGCCGCCGCGTCGCGCACATCGAGCACCACCGGCCGCACCTCGGCCCCGCGGGCGCGGCAGGCGGCGGCGGCTTCCTCCAGCCTCGCGGCGTCGCGGCCGGAGATATGCAGCACCGCACCCGGCCTGGCACAGCCCTCCGCCAGCGCGCTGCCCAGCCCCGAGGAAGCCCCGGTGATCAGCACATGGTCCCAGCCCGCTTGCATCGCGCCCCTCCACGGGGGAGAAGCGGCGCCATGGCCGCACATCCCCTCTCCTCCATGACCGGCTTCGCCCGCGAGGGCGGCACGCTGGCCGACGGTTCCTCCTTCCTGTGGGAACTGCGCTCCGTCAACGGGCGGGGGCTCGATGTTCGCCTGCGCCTGCCCAATGGCTTCGAGGCGATCGAGACCGCGCTGAAGGAAGCCACGGCGAAGCGCCTCAAGCGCGGCAACGTCTCCGCCACGCTGACCATCAAGCGCGAGGAACGCACCGGCGCGCGCCTGACGCCGGACCCTGCGGCGCTCGACCAGGCGCTGAAGATCGCGCTGGAACTGGTGCTGCGCATCCCCGGCTGCCCACCGCCGCGCGCCGAATCGCTGCTGACCCTGCCCGGCGTGCTGCGCGCCGAAACCACCGAACCCGATGAGGCTGAGGAAGAAGCCAAGCGCGCCGCCATCGCCGCCGCCTACGCCACGGCGCTCGATGGCCTGATCGCCTCGCGCCAGAGCGAAGGCGAGAAGCTCACCGCCATCCTCGGCCTGCTGCTCGACGAGGTGGCGGCGCTGCACGCCCTTGCCACCACGCAGGCCGCCGACCAGCCGGCGCTGCATCTCGCCCGTCTGCGCGAGGCCCTCGCCGCGCTGCTGGAGGGCGAACGCCGTGTGCCCGAGGACCGCCTCGCCCAGGAAGTCGCGCTGCTGGCGACCAAATCCGATGTGCGCGAGGAACTCGACCGCCTCTCCGCCCATATCGCCGAGGCACGCCGGCTGCTCGCCTCCGGCGACGCGATCGGCCGCAAGCTCGACTTCCTGACTCAGGAATTCGTGCGCGAGGCCAATACGCTGTGCAGCAAATCAGCCTCGATACCGCTGACGCGTATCGGCCTCGACCTCAAGGCCGCGATCGAGCGGCTCAAGGAACAGTCGGCGAATGTCGAATGACGTCCTGCCGCCGGTCCCCGCGCCGCGGAACCGGCGGCGCCCGCCGGCTCAGGCTTCCGGCAGGCGCTGCGGCAGGGTTCCGTCAGCATCCACGAGGATGCCGGCAGCCAGTTGCGCCGCGACAAGGGTGGCGAGAACGATGATGAAAATCGTAAACGGCATTGGGAACGCTCCTATGTGGCATTCCTCCCTAACCTGTTCATCGACATGGGTTGTTGCATTGCACAATGCAAGGCTGACGGCGTACCGGGCCACCGGCGGCGGCTGGTGATGGCGCTGGAGCCGATCGCCCGTCGCGGACTGTGCCTGGTGCTTGCCGCCGCGCCCGGGGCGGGCAAAACCTCCGTCTCCCGCGCGTTGCTGGCAACCGAACCGGCGCTGTCGCTTTCGATCAGCGCTACCACCCGCGCGCCGCGCCCAGCCGAGCAGGAAGGCGTCCACTACTTCTTCAAGACGCCCGAGCAGTTCGACGCCATGGTCACGCAGGGCGAATTCCTCGAACACGCCCACTTCCTCGGCCGCGCCTACGGCACCCCGCGCGCCGCGGTCGAAGCCGCGCTCGCCGCCGGCCATGACGTGCTGTTCGACATCGAATGGCAGGGCCATCGCCAGATGAAGGCGAACCTGCCCGAGGATGTTGTCGGCATCTTCCTCCTGCCGCCCTCCTTGCCCGACCTCGAAGCCCGCCTGCGCGGCCGCGGCCAGGACAGCGATGTCGAGATCGCCCGCCGCATGGCCGCCGCGCGCGAGGAGATCACCCACTGGGACGAGTTCGACCACATCGTGGTCAATCGCGACTTCGAGACGACCGTCGCCGCGGTCCGCTCGATCCTGCACGCCGCGCGCAGCGAACGCCGCCGCCAGCCCGGCATGGCCGGCTTCATCGCCCGGCTGCTGGCGGGCTGACGCTTGGGCGTCATCCTCGACATCGTCGCACCCGTCTTCATCATCGTCGGCCTCGGCTACCTGGCGGCGGTGCGGGGGCTGGTGGACCAGGCGGGATTTCGCGGCCTCAACGACTTCACCTTCTCGCTCGCCGCGCCGGCGCTGCTGTTCGTCGGCGGCACCTCGGGGCATCACGGCGGTGGGCCGGCGGCGGTCGCCTTCTTCGGCGCGGCGCTGCTCATCTATGGCGCGGCCTTGTGGCTCGGCACGGCGCGCATGCGCATGCCGCTGGGGGAGGCCGGGCTGTTCGCCCTGAACTGCACCTTCGGCAATACGGTGATGATGGGCATTCCGCTGATCGCCGCGGCCTTCGGCCAGGCCGGGCTGCCCATCCTGATCACCATCATCGCGCTGCATTCGATGGTGCTGCTGACGCTGGCGACGGTGGTCGCCGAGGTCGGCCTGCATCGCCACGCTTCCTGGCGGCGCATCGTGGTCGCGACACTCACCGGGGTGGTGCGCAACCCGGTGGTGGCGACGGTCTTCGTGGCCCTGGCCTGGAGCACGATCGGCCTGCCGGTGCCCGGCGTGATGCGCCGCACGCTGGAGATGCTGGGTGCCGCAACGCCGCCGGTAGCGCTGTTCTGCCTCGGCGGGTCGCTCGCCGCCTTCAGCACCAGCCAGGCCTGGGGCGAGGTCGCCTGGGCGACGGTGTTGAAGCTCGCCGCCCTGCCGCTGCTGGTCTGGGGCGCCTGCGCGCTGATGGGGCTCGGTCCGCTCGAGACGGGCGTGGCGGTGATGACCGCAGCCCTGCCGACCGGCGCCAACGCCTTCCTGCTGGCGCGGCGTTACGCGATCGGCGCGGACCGCTCGGGTGCGACGGTGCTGGTCTCGACGGTGATCTCGGTGTTCACTCTGGCGGCGGTGCTGGGCTGGCTGCGGGCGGGCTGACGGGGCGGTCCCACGGCGGCGGATCGCCGAAGGCGCTGCGCAGATGGCTCATCAGCGCGCGGAGCTTCGCCGAACTGCGGCGCCCCTCGGCATGGGCGAGAAAGATGAATTCCGGCTCCGCCTCGGCACCGACATCGATCGGTTGCAGCGCCCCGGCGCGCAAGGCCTCACCCGCGATGAAGGAGGGCAGCAGCGCG
The DNA here is from genome assembly GCF_014644535.1 of Neoroseomonas lacus. Taxonomy (GTDB): domain Bacteria; phylum Pseudomonadota; class Alphaproteobacteria; order Acetobacterales; family Acetobacteraceae; genus Neoroseomonas; species Neoroseomonas lacus. Next base: position 131,082 of record NZ_BMKW01000010.1, on the reverse strand, counting down.
ATGCCAAGCCCCGCGACGGCGGCATCGCGCATCACATCGCCATTGTTGACGCGCAACGCCGCGCGGGCCCGCACCAGTACGGCCCCGCCCGGGCCGACCAGCCGCCAATCCGCCACGCCGCGGTTCGAATAATAGATGCCGTCATGCGCTTCGAGTTCGGCCAACGAGCCCGGCCTGCCACGGCGCGCGAGATAGTCGGGTGAGGCCACCAGGCATCGGCGGCTAGAGGCCAGGCGCAGGGCGACCAGCCGGCTGTCCTCGACCGGCCCGTGGCGGATGACGGCGTCATAGCCCTCCGCCGCCACATCGACGCGGCGGTCATCGAGGTCGAGCGCCAGGGTGATGCCGGGATGCGCCGCCAGGAAGGGGTAGATCGCCGGGCCGAGATGCATCCGCCCGAAGGTGACCGGCGCCGACAGGCGCAGCGGCCCGGCCAGGCTGCCGCGGCGTTCGGCGATTTCGGCGGCGGCATCCTCGACCTCACGCGAGATGCGCGCGGCGCGTTCGAGGAAGGCGATGCCGTCCTCGGTCAGTGACAGCCGGCGGGTGGTCCGATGCAGCAGCACCGTGCCGAGGCTGCGCTCCAACTCGCCCAACCGCTCGCTGACGACGGATTTGGCCAGGCGCAGGCGGCGGGCGGCCTCGCTGATGGAACCGGCCTCGACGACCTGGACGAAGGTGGCGATGCCGTCGAGCCTGATCATTGTTCGGGAAAGCCGAATTCGAGTTTCGATATTCAAAGTCTGCTCCGAACGATCGGAAAGCGCCATTGTCGCACCATCGGAGGCGGCCGGGGTGATACGACCCAGGCCCGCTCCCACAGGAGACGACACGATGCTTCGGTCCTTGATCGGCGCGGCTGCCGCGCTGGCTTTCGCCCTACCCGCCATGGCGGAGGTGCCACCCTATCCCGCCGGCTTCCGCACGCAGGCAGTCGAGGTGGACGGGGCCACCATCCATGTCCGCATCGGCGGGCAGGGACCGGCGGTGCTGATGATCCACGGCTATGGCGAGACCGGCGACATGTGGGCGCCGCTCGCCGCCGCCCTGGCCAGCGACCATACGGTCATCGCACCCGACCTGCGCGGCATGGGCCTCTCCTCGAAGCCCGAGGGTGGCTACGACAAGCGCACTCAGGCCGGCGACATGGCCCGGGTGCTCGATGCGCTCGGCGTCCAGCGCGCCGACCTCGTGACGCACGACATCGGCAACATGGTCGGCTACGCCTTTGCCGCGCAGTACCCGGCGCGGGTGACGCGCTTCGTGCTGATGGATGCGCCGGTCCCCGGCATCGGCCCGTGGGAGGAGATCCTCAAGAACCCGCTGCTCTGGCATTTCCGTTTCGGCGGACCTGATATGGAGCGGTTGGTCGCCGGCCGCGAGCGCATCTACCTCGACCGCTTCTGGAACGAGTTCTCCGCCGATCCGCGGCGTTTCGATGAGGCATCGCGCGAGCATTACGCCAGGCTCTATGCCCAGCCCGGGGCAATGCGCGCGGGCTTCGCGCAATTCGCCGCCTTTGATCAGGACGCGATCGACAACCGCGCCTTCCTCGCTCGCGGCGAGCTCACCATGCCGGTGCTGGCGATCGGTGGCGGCGCTTCCTTCGGCACGACCATGGCCGACGTGATGCGGTTTGCCGCGACGAACGTGGACGGCGCCGTGATCGCGAATTCCGGCCACTGGCTGATGGAGGAACAGCCCGAGGCGACGGTTGCCGCCATCGTCGCCTTCCTTGGGCGCCACTGACGCGCCGTGCTCGCGGGGCGGTGCCCGCCGGGCCGATCGCGACGGGGCCGGCGGCCTCGTCGCGCCAGTCAGGCCAGCGTTACGGCCAGACCTTCGACCGCCCGCCTTCCTGGTCCTTGTCGGCTTCCAGCGGCGTGGCGCCGAGGTTCACCACGCGCTGGATGACGCCTTCCTCCTCGCGCCGCACCGGCTCGCCGGCGACGACATCCTCGGGCGCCTGCGCTTCCCAGACGCCATCCTTCATCAGGTAGCGCTGGATTCGGCCCGACTGCTTGTAGGTCACGCTGAACGGGCCGGGATGGAACACGGCGCGCGTCACGGAGCCGGGCGGCCACAGGATTTCATAGCTCGCCACATCCGCATCGGCGTCGAAGGCGGCCTCGCGCGCTTTTGCGAGGGGCATCTTCTCAAAGGGATCGTCGGACATAGGATTATCGGTCCTTGATTTCGTTCGTGTATGGTATCGCATCCTCATGCCGCTGCCGGAAGATGCTTCTCGGTGTCCACGATGCGCGACGCTTGCGCTCGCGAATGCGCGCTTCTGTCACAATTGCGGACAGGTCCTGACCGCGCCATCGGCGCCGCGCGGCGAGGAACGCAAGGCGCTCTCGGTGCTCTTCGCCGACATCCGCGGCTCGACCCGCCTGATCTACAATGAGGACCCGGAACGCGCCCGGGAACTCTTCAAGCCAGCCATGGACGCGATGATCGACGGCGTCCGCCGCTTCGGCGGTACCGTCAACCGCGTGGTCGGCGACGGCATCATGGCGATGTTCGGTGCGCCGGCGGCGATGGAACAGCACGCCCTCGGCGCCTGCTGCGCGGCGCTCGACATGCGCGACGCGCTGCGCCGGATCGGCGCCGACCAGCGCGCCCGTCACGGCATCGACTTCGCCGTGCGCATCGGCGTCCATTCGGGCGAAGTCGTGGTGCACGATGTCGTGAACGACCTCTCTGCCGGCCTCGATGCCGCTGGTGCGGTGGTGCACATCGCCGCGCGCATCGAACAGGCGACCGAGCCGGGCGAGGTCTGGATCTCGCTCGCCACGCGCCGGCTGGTGGAAGGCTACGTCACGGTCGATACGCCGCGCATGGTCGACCTGCGCGGCGCCACCGAGCCGGTCGAGGTCTATCGTCTCGTCGCCGCCGATCCGCGGCGGACCCGCCAGCAGGTCGCCGCCCGTCGCGGCCAAGCCCCCTTCGTCAGCCGCACCGGCGAGATGGCGGTGCTCGATGAGGCGCTCAATCGCAGCAGTGCCGGCACCGGCACGGGTGTGGTGCTGGTGGGCGATGCCGGCTGCGGCAAGTCGCGTCTGGTGCAGGAATTCCTCGCCCGCCAGCCGCTCGACAACCCGCGCGTGATGCACGCCTTCTGCCAGCGCTACGATGCCGCGACGCCGCTCGCCCCGCTGGCGAGCCTCGCGCGCACCCATTTCGGCGTGACGCCGGAAGACGACACCGAACGCGTCCATGAACGCGTCGAGGCCGGGCTGCGCCATGCCGGCCCCGGCATGGCCGACGCCATCCCGGCCCTGGTCGCGACCATTAGCCGCGGCGCCGAGGAAGCCGCCTGGCGCGCCCTCGCACCCGACCAGCGGCAGCGCCGCCTGCACAGCGCCTTCACCGGCTTCTTCCACCACCTCGCGGAGGAACGCGCCCTCATTCTCACCGTCGAGGACGTGCATTGGGCCGATGGCGAGACGCTCGCCGTGCTCGACCGCGTCGCCGAGAACCTGTCCGGGGAGCGGCAGATGCTGCTGCTCGACCACCGGCCCGACTTCACCCATGACTGGCCGTCGACGATCACCCCGGTGCGCGTCGGCCCGCTCTCGCGCGACCACACGCTCGACCTGATCCGCCGGCTGCTCGGCGACGATATCGGCAATCACCGTCTCGCCCGGATGCTGGCCGACCGCACCGGTGGCAACCCGTTCTTCCTCGAGGAATGCGTCGCCTCCCTGCTCGAGCAGGGGGCGCTGGTGGGCGCGCGCGGCGCCTATCGCCTGGTCGCCGAACTCGACACGCTCGACCTGCCCGACACGGTACGCAGCCTGATCGCCTCGCGCCTCGATCGCCTGCTGCCGGCCGACAAGCAGGTGCTGCAGGCTGCCGCCATCATGGCGCGCGACATCGAACCGGGCATCCTCGCCGCCATGCTCGAACGCAGCGAGGACGACGTGCTCCCCGCCCTGCTGCGCTTCGAGGCCGCCAACCTGATGGTCGGCGCAGCGCAGGGGGAGACGATGAACTTCGGCTTCTTCCACGCGCTGATCCAGGAGACCGCCTATGCCGGCCTGCTGAAGTCGCATCGCCGGGCCTGGCATGCGCGGCTGATGGAAGTGCTCGAAGGTCCGCATGGCGACCGCCTGACCGACCGGGTCGAGGCGCTGGCGTTGCACGCCGCGCGCGGCCAGTCCTGGGCCAAGGCGGCGCGCTACGGCCGGCAGGCCGGCGCCAAGGCCGCGGCGCGCTCGGCGAACCGGGAAGCCGCCCAGTTCATCGAGCAGGCGATGGACGCCCTGACGCATCTGCCCCAGAACGAGGAGGTGCTGCGCGAGTCCGTCGATCTGCGGTTCGACCTGCGCACGCCATTGTTCCGCCTCGGCCAGGTCGGCGCGCTGTTCGACCGCCTGCGGGAGGCCGAGGCGCTCGCCCAGCGGCTCGGCGACTACGACCGGCTCGGCCAACTCGCTATTTTCATGAGCCACCAATGCTGGCTGGCCGGCGACAATGCCGGGGCGATCGGCGCCGCCGAACGCGCCGCCGCGATCGGGCGCAGCGCCGGGGATCCCGCTTTGGTGGTGCGCGCCGGCTTTCAGGCCGGGCTTGGCCAAGTCGGGCTGTGCCTGTTCGAGGACGCCGCCGCCTCCATGTCGACGGTCGCCGAACTCGCCGAACAGCCGGGCTATCTCAACCGCTTCGGGCTTGATCGACCGCTCGCCGTGGTCGCCCTCGGCTACCGGTCGCGCGCGCTGGCCGAACTCGGCGAATTCCAGCGCGCCGCCGAGGCGACGGAAGCATGCCTCGCCCTCGCTGCCCTGGTGCAGAAGCCCTTCACCTCGATTTTCGCGTCCATCGCCGAAGGCCATCTGCGGCTGATGACCGGCGAGCCGACCACCGCCATGGCGTCCCTCGAGGCGGCGCTCGACTACGCCCGCAAGGCCGAGACGCAGCTCATGATCCCGGTCGCCGAGGGCCTGTTCGGCGCCGCCTGCACCGCGGCCGGGCGCTGGTCCGACGGCGTGACGCATCTCTCGGCTGCGGTGCGGGAGGCCGATGCGATGGGCTTCCTGTTTCAACAGCCGCTGCGCCTCGCGCTGCTCGCCGAGGCGCATCTGGCCACTGGCGAGATCACGGCCGCCGCCACCCAAGCGCAAGCCGCCCGCGGCTTGGCCGAACGCCAGGGCGCCCGCGGCGCGCTCGCGCATGCCCTGATGATCGAGGCGCGCCTCGCGCGTCATGATGGCGATGACGCGGCCGCTATGAAACAGTTCAGCGCCGCGCTGGCCATCGCCGAGGAATTATCGATGCGTCCCCTGGCGACGCGCATTCGCGCCATGATGCAGGCTCTCCCCGGTTGAACAGGCCGAGGCTGGGGCTATGGCCGGCTGCGCGCTGTGACCTTCGTCACAGCACCGCGTCGAAACGCTGGGGTCGCGTGAGGTTGCCGACCGAGGACAGCACCACCAGCCGCGTACCCGACGCGCTATCCGTCACCGTGGCGCGCAATCCCCAGCCCTTGGCCCCGGCCGGGGTGCGCGGCGCCTGCCAGGGCAGGCGGATCTGCGCACTCGCGCCGGGCGCGATCGGCGGCAGCGAAGCCTCGCCGACCGAATGCCAGGCGCCGGCGCGCAAGGGCAGGTCGGGCGTCGTCCCTTGCGCGTCGACCGCGATCCGCAGCGTGCCGCTCGCCGCATCGCCGCGATTGGTGACGCGCAGGCGCAGATGGTCGCCATCCAGCATCAGGTCGGGCGAGGTCCAGGGCCAGACGCCGGCCCGCGGATCGGTCTCGAAGCTGGTGCCCGGCGCCGCATTCCATGGCGTCATGTGCAGCACCGCCCGCCCCGCCGCCGCGCTGACGCCAAGCCGATAGCGGCCGGCCCGTTCCCGCGCGGCGACGATGATGACGACCTGCGCAAGGTCGGCGGTCGGCACGAAACGCGTCCAGCGGGCGGCGTCGCTGCGGATCAGGTCCTGCAGATGCTCCTGCCCGGCGGCGTCGCGGCGGACCAGCAGCAGCTGGACCAGCGGGTCCACCATGCCGTCCTCGGCGGCGAAATCCACCTGCAGCAGCGGCGGTGGCGCGCCCGCGAGGTCGACCACCGTGTAGCGGGCGGCAAAGCCGGCGCGCACCGCGCCGGGCGGGATGGTGAACAGGTACGGCTTGGCCGCGAGGGTTTCGGCGCGCAGCGTCTCGCCGGGCCAGACGAAGGGGCGCTTGCGGCTGAACCGCCCACCGCCCTCGTCATCCTCCACATAGTCGAAGCGCAGGTCGGGCGTGGGAGTGGCGGTGCCATGCATCCAGTTGGCGACGAGGAAATTGCCCCAATCCGTTTCGGTCGACAGGACCTCCCCATCGGCCAGGCTGAGATGTTCGAAGCGGTCGAGATGCCCCGCCCCCGCCACCAGCCCGCGCGCCTCCCGCAGGTCCTGAAGGATGTAGCCGGACGTATCGGACATGCGTTCGAGGATGGTGCGCATCACGTCATGCCCGAAATCCGAGCCGCGCGGGATCTCGCCATGTTGTTCGCACAGCCAGCGCCAGAACAGCGCGGCGGCATAGCTGTGCGGCGCGATCTCGCCGCCTGGGGCCGCATGGTGCATCAGCGGCCGACCCGGGTCGCCGAGGAACTCGATGCCGTCCTTGAGGTAGCGGTCGCCCGAATCGAGCACCCAATCCTCGGCCAGCCGCGCGCCGCCCTCGCGCAGCGCGGCATAGAGCGGCGAGGTCTTCGCGGTGGTCGGGTTGTAGAGGTACTGCACCCGATGAAACAGCTCATGCGCCACTGTCAGCAGCGCATCCGCCCCGTCGAGCCGGGTCGAGACCCACACATGGTCGAGCCACACCTCGGTACCCCCGCGATACGTCGCCCCCGTCTCGGCGCCGAAGGTGCACAGATGGATGGTCAGGCTGCCCGGTACCCGGAAGCCCAGCCCGCGGAACACCTCGATCGAATGCGCCGCCATCAGCGCGACGGACTGGACATGGGCCGGATGTGCGAGGTCGGCGATGCGCCCCAACTCGAGGCCGGCGACCGTGCAGGCGGTCGCGCCGGCGGGCGGGGCGGCCAGCGCCGTCGGCAGCGCATGCAGCGGATGCGCGGCGGCGTCGAGCGTATAGACGATGGTGACCGGCCCGGCGGTGTAGCGCGCCCAGGCCGTTTGCGGGTCCGGCAGGGGGCCGAAGGCGGGGCCGAGCGCCGGGTCCCCACCGTGGCGGGGCGGCACCGGCTCCGCCCGCAATGGCACGGCGTCCGACGCCGACCCACAGCGGCAAATGCCGCGACCGAACAGTGCGCCGAACAACATTGCGATGATCCCACCACGAAACGGCCGGCAGCCTCATGGCTGCCGATGGGTGGCGTCAAGCGCCGCTGGCGGCCGGTTCCGTGCGCTGGAGCACGGCCCGCGCCAACCGGTCGAACTCCGCGACAGTCAGCGTCTCGGCCCGCCGCGTCCCCTCGATGCCGGCGGTCGCCAGCAGCCCTTCCGCGTCGCCGAGCGACTTCAGCGACCCGCGCAGCATCTTGCGCCGCTGGCCAAAGGCGGCCGCGGTGGTGCGCTCCATCGCCTTGAACAGCGCTGGGCCAGGCTCCTCCGCATGCGGGGTGAAGCCGACCACGGCCGACCACACCTTGGGCGGTGGCGTGAAGGCGCCCGGCGGCAGGCGCAGCAGCAGATCGCAGCGGCAGCGCCACTGCGCCAGCACGGCGAGCCGGCCATAGGGGCCGGTATCGGGCGCGGCGCAGATGCGTTCCGCCACTTCCTGCTGGAACATCAGGGTCATGCCCTCGATGCTCGCCGCTTGGCGCAGCCAGCCGATCAGCAAGGGAGAGGCGATGTTGTAGGGCAGGTTGGCGATGATCCGCCGCGGTGCCGGCACCAGCGTCAGCGCGTCGGCGGCGAGCGCATCGCCCTCGATCACACTCAGCCGGCCGGGATGCGCCGCCGCGAGTTCGGCCAGCAACGCCACGGCGCGGCGGTCGAGTTCCAGCGCCACCACCTGCGCGGCCGGCGTCGCCAGTAGTGCGCGCGTCAGCCCGCCGGGGCCGGGGCCGACCTCCAGCACATGCCGGCCCGTGAGGTCACCGGCCAGGCCGGCGATGTGGGCGCAGACGCCAGGGTCGAGCAGAAAATGCTGGCCTAGCGATTTGCGCGCATCGAGGCCATGGCGGGCGATGGCGTCGCGCAGGCTGGGCAAGTCGGAGGGGGTCATTGGTGCGCCAGATTGGAGGGGCTTTGCCCCTCCAAACCTCCCCACCAAAGGCCCGAGGCCTCTGGACACCGATACTTGGCGCTTGGCGGCGTCGGTGAGTCGAAACATCCACGTGCGGTTATCAGGGCCCGGTACCCCTTGACGGCATTCCAAAGGCCTCTGGCCTTTGATGGGGTGGTTTGGAGGGGCGACGTCCCTCCAGCCGTCACGGCCTTACCCCCGCCGCCCGGGCTGCCGGGTCGCGGCCGGCGCCGGGGCCGCCGGCGCGACGGAGCGGATGTCGATCTGCGCGCGCCGCTGCAGGTCGCGCAGCACTTGGCGGGAGACCAGCTCAACCCGTTCGCGCAGGATCTGGTCGCGCGCCTGTTCCGGCGTGACCTCGGCGAGGTTGCGCGTCTCCCGCGTGCAGACCACCAGGATCATGGCGCCGTCCGGGGCGATGATCGGCTGGGTCGGCCGGCCGATCGGTAGGCTGCCGAGCAGGTCGCGCAGTTCCGGCGGCGTGACCGCGTCAAGGCGCACCTGGCCCGGCTCGTTGAGTCGTGCCCCGGCGGCACCGGCTGCGTCCAGCCCTTCGCAACTGCGCGCCGTCTCCGAAAGGCGCTGGGCGTTCTCCACCTGGCGCATCTGCTGCGCGGTGGGCGCCACCGGATTGACCTGTCCCTCGAACGGGAAGACCGCCTGGCGGACCGTCAGCATGGTCGCGATGTCGCGCCCGGCGGTCCGCTTCTGCCGCAACGTCGCGATGACGAAGCCGCCAGGGACGCGGATCGGGTTGGAGATAGCGCCCTCGGGCATCTGGCGCACGATCGCGGCCACTTCGGGGTCGAGCCGTTCGGCCGTGGTCCAGCCGCGATCGCCGCCGAGCAGCGCCGACTGCGCCTGGCTGAACTGGGTCGCCACCATGGTGAAGGGCGCGCCGGCGCGCAGCCGGTCGATGATGTCGGCGGTGAAGCGTTGCACCTCGGCTTCCTGGCCGGGGCTCGAGATCGGGATGAAAATCTCGGAGACCATGTACTCCGGCTGGCCGGCGCGGGCCTGGGCGGCGGCGAGGTATTCCGCCACCTCGGCGTCGCCGATTTGCGCCTGGCTGCCGAGCAGGGCGCGCAGCAGGCGGTTCCAGCCGATCTGGGCGCGGATCTGGTCATACAGCACGCGCGGGTCGATGTTGGCGCGGCGCAGATTCTCCCGCAGCCCGCCAGGCGGCACGTTGTTGCGGCTCTCGATCTCGCCCACCGCGGTGGCGATGTCCTGATCGGTCACCGGGATGCGGCGGCGGGCGACTTCCTGGGTGCGCAGGCGTTCATTGATCAGCAGCCGCAGGATTTGGTCATTGGCGCGGCCCGCCGTGTCACCGGTGATGCCGGCCGACAGCGCCAGCAGGCGGCGCCGGCTCTCGACCTCGTTCAGCGTGATGACGTCGCCATTCACCACCGCGGCGACGCGGTTGACCTGCGCCCGTGCGGGACCGGTCAGCGCCAGCAATGCGGCCATCGCGGTGACGGCGATCGTGGGCAGGCGCCCGAGAAGGGTATGCGTTGCAATGGTCATGGCAGCGCCTTCATAGGGGCTCGAATGGTCAGGGGCGAGTCCGAGCGAGGCAGGAGGTGACGGCGGACCCCATCATGTACACCAATCGGATCGCGGCCCCGCCGCGATCCGGGAGCGCACGGTGCGACCGTGCCCAGGCCGCCCGACGCGCCAGTGCCCGGCGCGAAGCCAAGCGGTCCGTATGGGCCGCGCCCGGTGTCCGAGGGCATCAAATCGCCCTGAACCCGACATCGCCCACCGTCTTCAGCCCGATACGGAACAACAGGACGGTACTGGCCGGATACAGGCTGTTGGTCGAAGGATCCTCGGCGAAGCGCTTGAGGAAGCGGGCCTCGAACAGGAAGCACTCATCCTCGTAGGCGGCCGAGGCGGTCACCACCACGGGGCGGTTCAGCTCGACGTCGTAGCGCGCGAAGGCGCCGAAACGCCAATTGCCAATACGCTGGTTGATGCCGAAGGCGACCTCGTTGCGTTCCTGGTAGGGCGTCAGATAAGGCATCGCCGGAGTGAACAGGTAGCCGCCGGTCAGCGCAGTGCCCGACCCCAGACTGACCGTGCTCGACAGGTCGAGGAACTGCATCGCGCCGTCATCCTGCGCGAAGCGCCCGCGTCCGAGGAATTCCAGCCAGGTCACCGGCATCAGACGGGCGCGGGCGACGTAGTCCGAGGCGCGGTTTTCGAGCCCGCTATTGGTGTAGAACGGCCCGCCATCGTTCTGGATGCGGTAGGACGCGCCGGCGAGCCCTTCGAGCAGCCCGCCATTGGGGAAGTACCAGGCGCTGCGTAGCGCGTAGTCGACGCGGGTGCCGCCTTCCTGCCGGTCGCGCCCGGCGAAGCGGTTCAGGTTGAACAGGTTCGCATCGGTGAATTCGAGGTCAATGCTGTCCTCGTTCGGCACCGAGGACTGGTTTCCGGTCAGCGGCCCGCCCACGAACTGCACGCGCGGTTCGATCACCTGGTGGCCGTATTCGCCCGCCGATCGGACGAAAGGCATGCGCCAATCGAGTGCGGCGCGGATATTCGCCGCGCCGATCGAGCCATTGTCGGCGCTGGTCGAATAATTCGGCGCGCCGGCGAGGTCGGTATAGGCATAGGCGGAGAGATCGGACTGGGCGCGCACGGTCCAAAGCCCGCCCGCCCGGTCATACATGGGCAGGTTGTAGCCGATGCGCGTCGAACCGCGCTGGGTACTGGTGCCCTGGTCGCGGAACACCGCGAAGTTCCAGGTATCGACGGTGAAGGTACCGCCCAGCGAATCACGCGGCGCCTGCCAGTCCGCATAGATGTTGGGCAGGACATACGGGATCTGGCTGTTGTTGTCGGTCGAGCGCAGGCCCTGATAGGCGCGCCCGTCGATGCGCGCATAGGCATCGGTGCCCCAGAAGCCCTCGGCATAGGCGTTCTGGTCGAGCAGGCGCCGCGCACCGTAGCGATAGATGCGCAGGTAATCCTCACTGGTCGCGTAGTTGTAGTTGAAGCCGGTGCGCCAATTCTCGTCGATGGCGAAGCGACCGCGCGAGAAGATGTGCCCGGCCGCGCCCACGGGCGTGTTCTGGCTGCCGTCGAGGTAGCCGAGCGAGCCTTCCGCGGCGATCTCGCCGAAATTGAAGCGGCGGCGATACTCCAGTCCGAGATTGGGAACGTTGTTGGTCGCGATCTGCGGCCGCAGCAACAGGTCCTGGCTTTCGTCGATCGCCCAGTAATACGGCGTCTCGACGAAGCCGCCGAGGTAGTCGGTGATGCCGAAGGTCGGGCTCAGGAAGCCCGATTGCCGCGGCGCCGAGCCGGTTGGGTGCTGCAGATACGGTGTCCAGAACAGCGGAACGCCGCCGAATTCGACGGTCGCGTCGCGGTAACGCGCCTGCCGCGCATTCTGGTCGAGTGTCGCGGTGCGCGCGCGCAGCTGCCAGATGGGCGGCGCCAGCGGGTCGGTCTGGCAGGGTTCGCAGGCCGAATAGACGACGCGCGAGAGGTCGAAGAAATTGCCCCCCGTTCGTCGCGCGCCGGCGGCGGCTACGCGCCCGTTCTGCGCCAGCAGTCCGCGCAGGCCCTCCAGCACGCCGTCCTTGAACTCGTTCCGCAACTCGACGCTCTCGGCGAATATCACCTGGCCGTCGGCTTCGATCAGCTGGACATTGCCGCGCGCGGTAGCGACGCCGGTGTTGCGGTCATAGGTGAATTCATCGGCGCGCAGCACGCGGTTGCCCTGCCACGCCTCGACATGGCCGCGCGCGGTGACGATGGCGCGGTTCTGGTCGTACTCCACCTCCTCGGCGGTGAAGGTCACGGGCTGGTCCTGCGCCGGTGGCGCGCCGGGCGTGGCGGCGGCAGCAGTGGGGGCCGGGGCGGCGGCGCGCCCCGCCTCTTGGCCCGGCAGCACCGCAGCGGCGCCCTGCGGCGTTTCGATCGTCGGCAGCGCACTGACCTGCGCGAAGGCCGGCGCGGCCGACAGTGTGAGCAGCGCCCCGAAACCGAGGCATTTCGCCAAGACGGCCATGGGCCTCATCCGTCCTCGAGGTGCAGCAGCAAGGCGCTGGCGAGCAGGAAGCCCGCCCCGGCCGGCGCCCAGGCGGCGAATATCAACGGCAATGTCCCGGCCTCGCCGAATTCGCCGGTCACCTTGTCGATCACGAACAAGGCGAAGCCGGCCGCAACGCCGCCACCGATCATCTGCCCGACTCCGCCGCGACGGGAGGATCGCATGGAAAACCCCGCGGAGAGCAACGCCATCGCCGCGGCAAGCAGCGGCAGGGCGAGCAGGGACTGGTACTGAAGCTGATGGCGCACCGCCGAAAATCCCGCCTTTTCAAGAACGTCGATGAAATCCGGCAAGGCCCAGAAGGACAGCGTATCGGGGCTGGCGAAGGAATCCTGGATGCGCGCGGGTGTCAGCTCCGTCGGCATGACGAGCCGCTGCGGCGGGGAAGGCATGCGGTCCGCGCCGAAGATCACGGCGTCTTCCATCAGCCAATGCCCGGGCTGCAGCACGGCCGAGCCAGCCTCCACCCGCGCCAGCGGCCGGTCATCGGCCGACAGGCGCCACAGCGACACCTCATCGAGGCGGAAAGCCTCCCCCGGCCGCAGATTGGCGAAGGGTACCGGGCGTCCCGACAGGATGGCGACACCCTGCGGCTCAAGCCCCGGATCGGCTTGGCGCAGCCACAATCGCCCGCCAGCCAGCGCGGTGATGCCCGAGGTGTTGCGCAAATACTGCGCGTCGAGCCGTTCCGCCCGCGCCAGCATCGCCGAGGAGATCGGCGAGACCATGGTGGTGGCGACCACGCCGAGCATTACCGCGACGACGACCGGCCCGGTCAGGAAGCCCCAAGCGGAAATGCCTGCCGCCCGCGCCACGATCAGTTCAGAGGAGCGGGTCAGCCGCCAGAACGCGGTGATGCCGCCCAGCAGGATGGCGAAGGGCAGGATCTGCATGGCGACGAAGGGCAGCCGCAGCGCGGCGATCTGCGTTACCAGGCCGAAGGTCACGTCCTGGCGGGTCGCGGCGCGGCGCAACAGCTCGATCAGGTCGAACAGCGCGACCAGGCAGGCCAGCGCCGCCAGCATGGCCACCGTCATGGCCGCGAAGCGTCGCGACACATACAGCGTGAGGGTGCGGGTGAAGGTCATGCGCCGGCGGGTATGGGCGGTGGCGCGGGTTTCGGCCAGCCCGGCGCGCCGACCACCCACCACAGGGCGATGAAGCCCGGCAGCACCGCCTGCACCCAGATCAGCGGCACCCAGGCATTGTCGCGCGCGGCGAGGTTGCCCCCGGTCAACCCGAACGCGAGTAGCGCCACCACCAGCCCGATGCCCACGGCGATGCGCGCGCCGCCGCCGTGGCGGCGGAATTCCCCGGTCAGCGCCACCGCCAGACCAACCAGCGCGAAGCTCAGCGCCGTCAGCGGGCCGGACAGGCGCTGATGCGCCTCGGCGTAGTAGCGGCGCAATTCGCGCTCACGCAGGCCCTCGGCCGGGTCAGGGTGCAACAATTCCTCCACCGATCGTTCGCGCGAATCGCGGGAGCGCACTTCCTCCCCCCGCGTCGCGCGGGCGAGATCGACGCTGTTCTCGGAAAACGACAGCAGGTTCAGCCGCATCAGCGGCGTGCCCGGCGCCGCATTGGGCGCCGCGCGCTCGACCTGCTGGCGCACGCCGTTCAGCAGCGTCACCCGCGGACCAGTCGGCGAATTGGTAATGCGGCCCTGTTCGGCGAGGATCGTCACCGGCGCGCCTGTCTCGCGCTGATCATGCACCATGATGCCGCGCAGCGTGCCGTCGGGGTCTCGATAACGCGCATACACCGTCAGGTCGTTGCCCACCTGGGAGAACACGCCTTCCTGCAACAGCACGCCGACCAGCTGGTTGCGGATCTCGAACTGCCATTGTCGGAAGGCCGTATGCGACAGTGGCACGAGCCACAGGTTCAGCATGACGCACACGCCGGTCGCCACCATGGCGAGCATCACCGCCGGGCGCGCGAGCCTCCATTGCGACAGGCCGGCCGCGCGCAACACCACCAATTCGCGGTCCGACGCGAGGCGCACATAGACGAACAGCACCACGATGAAGGTGGTGATCGGCAGGATGACCGCGAAGAAGGAGGGCAGCATCAGGCTGGTGAGTTCGACGAACACCACCATCGACAGGCCGCGGTCGAGCACGAGTTCGATGAAGCGCAACGATTGCGTCAGCCAGACAAGCGCCGCCAGCCCCACTGTGACGGCAATGAGGGCGATCGAGAGCTGGCGGAAGAGATAGCGATCGATGCGGGTCATGAGGCGGCGCGAACCTAGAGGTTTGTCCCCCGCGCCGAAAGTCTTGCGACCTCGCCCGGGTTACACTGTAACGCTTCGGTGAACATGGCGGCTCCTTGCCCCTGCGAACCAACACATGCTGCCGGACAGGGCCCATCGGCCGCGCCGTGCCCGATGACCTCGGGCCGGCTCATGTGGTGCCGGGTCGCCCGGACGGTAGCCCACCGCTGGCACACGGCTTCGTGCGTTCAGGGAAGGACCTTGCCCGGATTCATCAGCCCGGCCGGGTCGAGCGCCGACTTGATACGCTGCATGGTCGAAAGCTCCGCCCCGCCGCGCCAGGACTCCATCATGTCGGTCTTAAGCCGGCCAATGCCGTGCTCGGCGCTGAACGATCCGTCCAACTCGCGCACCACCTCGTTCACCGTATCCATGATGTCGTGGCTGCGGGCGAGGAAGGCTGCCGGGTCCATATCCACCGGCTGCTCGAGATTCATGTGGATATTGCCGTCGCCCATATGCCCGAAGGGCACCGGCCGCGTGCCGGGGATCAGCGCGACGCAGGCGGCGGACGCCCGGCGAATCAACTCCGGTACCTTCGAGACAGGCACCGAGACGTCGTTCTTCACCGAGGCGCCTTCCTTGCGCTGCGCCTCGGGGTGTTCCTCGCGAATGCGCCAGATGGCGGTGCGCTTCGCCTCGCTGCCGCCGACCACGGCGTCGATCACCTCGCCTTCCTCCATCGCCGCGCCGAGCACCTGTTCGGCGAGGCCCTGCAAATCGGCATCGGCGCGGGTCGAGGCGAGATCCACCAGGATGTAGTGGTCGGCGCGTTCCGCCACCGGCAGGGTGACGCCGGGGATGTGCTTGACCGCGAAATCGACACCGACGCCAGACATGTATTCGAAGGCGCGAATCGCCGTCTCATCGGTCTCGCGGAAGCGACGGAACACCGACAGCGCGGCATCCTCGTCGCGCACCGAGCAGAACAGCACCTCATTCGCGCGCGGTCGCGCGAACATCCGCAAGGTCGCCGCGGTGACGATGCCGAGCGTGCCCTCCGCGCCCACGAACAAATGGCGCAGCGCATAGCCGGTATTGTCCTTGCGCAGCCGGCGCAGCCCGTTCCAGACCTGTCCATCCGGCAACACGACCTCCAGGCCGAGCATCAGGTCGCGCGCATTGCCGTAGCGCACGGTGGTGTTGCCGCCGGCATTGGTCGACAGCACGCCGCCGATCGTCGCGGTGCCCTCGGCGCCGAGGCTGAGCGGGAACAGGCAGCCGCAATCCGCCGCGGCATCCTGCGCGATCTTCAGCACCACCCCGGCCTCGGCCGTCATCGTCATGTCGACCGGGTCGAGCGCGCGGATGCGGTTCATCCGGGCGAGGGAGAGGATGACGGCGCGGCCATCCTCGCTTGGCGTCGCGCCGCCGACCATCGAGGTATTGCCGCCCTGCGGCACGATCGGCACGCCGGCGGCGACGCACAGCTTCACGCATGCGGCGACCTGGTCGGTGCTGGCCGGACGCAGCACGGCCATGGCGCGGCCTTGGTACAGGCCACGCCAATCCGACAGCGCCGGCGCGATGTCGGCGGCGTCGGTGAGCAGGCCCGCGGGGCCGAGCAGGGCGGAGAGGTCGGCCAGCAGGCCGTCGGGCGGAAGGGCGTCAGGCATGGGCGGAGAAAACCCCCCGCAACGAGCCGGGTCAATCGCCATGCCCCGCTCCCCGGCACGGCAGGCGCTCGGCGGGCGGAGCCGGCCCGTCCTGCCTGGCGCCAGAAGGCGGCTTTCCACGTGACACCGTCATTTGGCCGGGTAGTTTGGCGGGGCGGCGCCCCTCCAACGCCGCCGCTCACTGCTTGCCGGTCATCCGCGCGAACACCTGCCGGTCGCGGTTTTCCTGCATCAGCATGGTCAGGCTCGGGATGTTCCCCAGCCCAAGCCCCTGCGGCAGTCCGCCCTCGGGGTCGGCCTCGACCTTGCCATAGGCTTCCGAGGCGACCTTCTCCCATTTCCCGGCCGGCTTCTTGGCCTCGATGGTCACGACCGTCGCCTTCAGCAGCATGCGCACGATCGCCTCCTTGGGGGAGGACGGCTTGGTGAGGCTTGGGTTGCCGGCGATCATCGTCCAGCCATTGGCCAGCGCCCAGGCGGTCAGCGCTTCCTTGTCCATCATCGGGGGCATCCTTCGCGTTGCGCGGACCCTATGGGCCGCGGGCGCGGCGGCGTCGACTGTTCCGGCACATCGACGGTGACGCCGCCCCGGCCGGCGCGCGCCGCGAGCAGTACCGACCGGCCGTGCCGCGCCGACGGGCAGCACCGGGACAGGATCGCCGAACGGGCCGTCAGCCTGATCGCGCCGGGCCCGGTCGCAGCCGTGCTTCGGCGTCATCCGCGGCGCGCAGCCGGGTCCAGCCGGGCACCCTGGCGGCGAGGTTCACCTCGCGCCATTTCGGATGGCGCGGCGGGCGCAGGAACGCCTCGAAATTCTCGAAGAACGCGTTGACGAAGGTGGTCACCTTGCGGTGGCGATCGGTGCCGGGTTGCCAGGCATAGGCGGCCATCACGGCGCCGACCGCGATGGTTTCGACCGGCGCACCGTCTGGGACCAGCGTGGGATACTGCGCGGCGGCCAGTTCCCCCGGCAGGTAGGTGCCGAGCAGCGCCGGAGACATCGGCAGGGTCACGAAATGCAGGTTCGATTCGGGCGGGATGGCCGTGAAAAGGCGTGCCGGCTTGCCCGCGACATAGACCATGGCGGCGATTTCCCCGCGGCGGAGCTTCTCAAGGGCGGTGTCCTGCACGTCATTGACCATCTGGACCGGGATGCCGAGGCTTTCGAACAGCACCGCCGAGGTCATCGCCGTTCCGCTGCCGCGCACGTCCACATTGACCGGCCGGTTGGCCAGGTCCTCGACGCGGCGAACGTCGCGACCGGCCAGCAGATGGACCTCCTCGTCGTACAGTTTCGCGATGTAGTGCACCTGCTGTTCGAGGCCCGGGAACAGCCGTTGGCGTTGTGCGAAGGCCAGCACGTCGGACTGGACGATGCCGATGTCGATGCCGCGCAGGAACATGATGTCGGACAGGTTCTGCAGCGACCCCTTGCCGATGATGGGGATCACGCGCAGCCGGACGCCGTCGTCGAGCACGGCGGCGAGGTCGGTGGCGATGCGGATATAGGTGCCGTCCACCCCCCCGGCGATCACGCCCACCGTCCCGCCATTGGCCCGCGCTGTCATGGCGTTGGTGCGGGCGACTAGGTCCTGCGCGCGGGCGAGGCGCGGGATGGGCAGCGCGAGCGCCCCCGACAGCAGCAGCAGGCGGCGGCGCGGTGCGATGCGATGCATTGTCGTATCCCTCGTCATGGTGCCCGCGGCGCGGGCAGGCCCTGCAACAGGCTTGCGGCCTCGGCGTCACCGGAGGCGGCGCCGCGCCGGTACCACTCGGCTGCGGCCGCCGCGTCGGGCCGGATCCCATGCACGCCGAGGGCGGCAAGGACGCGGGGGTCATAGGTTCGCCCGAGTGCCGTCGCCGCCACCCCGCTGCCGGCATGGGCCGCCCGTTCGAACAGCCGCCGCGCGGCGGAGATGTCGCCGACCGACAGCATCTCGTGGCCGCGCTGGATCAGCGCCGCGGTCATGGCGGGCGACAGCGACGGCGGGCGCGGCAGGGCCGCTGGCGGGACGACCGGCGGCGTCGCTGGTTGCGGCAGCACGACAGCGTTGGCGGGCGGCTCGGTCGATGGCGGCGGGTGTGGGGCGACGATACTCGGCATCAGGGCTGCCTTGGGGGGCGGCGCCGGCGGTTGCGCGGCGTCGGGTGGCGAGGCGACGGCGATGTCAGGCGCGAGCGCGACGTGTCCCGGCGCGGCCGGCGTGGTGCCGGCGGCATGCTCTGCCGCGTCGGGTATTGCAGCGGGGAGCGCGGCCACTTCGGGCGTCACGGCGGCTTCGGCTCCCGGATCCGGCGCTACGGCGGCGACAGCGGCCGGCCCTGGCGCTACGGCGGCTTCGGCCGCCGTCTCGGGCGCCAGGGTGGCACCAGTGGCCGGTCCCGGCGTTGCGGCGGCGTCGGCCGCGAGATCGGGCGCTACAGTGGCGACAGCGGCCGGTTCCGGCGTTGCGGCGGCGTCGACCGCCAGGTCGGGAGCAACGGTGGCAGCAGCAGCCGGTTCCGGCGCTGCGGCGGTGTCGGCCGCCGGGCCGGGCGCCACGGTGACGACAGTGGCAGGTTCCGGCGTTGCGGCTGCATGCGCTGCCATCTCGGGCGCTACGGCCGCGACCGGGGCCGGTTCCGGCGTTGCGGGGCCACTCGGCTCGGCCTCGCGTCCGACAGGACGGTCCGTTGTCGGTCCTGGCGATGTGGTGGCGTCCATGGCTGCTTCGGCCGTCACCAATGCGTTCGTCGCCGCCTCGGGTGTCGCCGGGGCGTCAGCCGTTGCCTCTGGTGTCACCAAGGCATCAGCGGCCATCGCTTCGGGCCCGGTGGCGGCGTCGGCAGGCCTTGGCGACACGTCTTGCATTGGCTCGGCCACGGTCCGCGGCGGCGCCATGACCGGCGACGGGACGTCCGGGGCCGGCAATGCCGTGTCGAAGGCCACGGTGTCGGCGCTCGGACGCCCTGGCTCGAGGCTGGCGACCACCACGGGCGCCCGGTCGGGTTCCGTCACACCGGGCGCGACAGCCGGGGGCTCCACGGCCTGTGGTGGCGCCGCGGCGCCTGTTGCAAGGGGCGTCGGCTGGTCGATCACGGCCTCCATCACCACCGCGCGAGGCTCGGGCATCGGCGCCTCGACCACAGCCGGCGGTGGTGCCTCGGCTGGTGGTGCGATGATCGCCACGGCCGATTCCATCGCCTCCATCGATTCCGGGGCGACGGAGGTGGCGGCCGCTTCGTCCATGCCGATGACGGGTGCCGGCTCGCCCGCCGGCGCCATGCCCGACCCAGCCCTGCCCTCCGGCAGCATCAGTGCGATGGCCGAGGTCTCTGGCTGCGGCCCCATGCCCGGGGAATCGTCGCCGCGCGCCCCGGTGCCGGCGTCGGTCGGCAGCAACTGGCCGTCGGTCAATGGCACCGGCGGTTCGAGCGGGACGATGGCGGCTTCCGCGAGCGGTATCGCCAGCGTGGCGGCCGCGGCGAATGGCTGAGGCGCATCGGTGGCGGCCGGATCCGCCGCTGGCGCTTCCTCCGGTTCGGGGCGCGCGCCGGCCAGTCGCGCCGCTGGCGGTTCTTCTGCCGCAGGGGCCAGGACGAGCACCGGCACTTCTGGCTCACTCGTCACCGGCGCGGCGGCGGGAAAGGACCCGGCGGCATCCATGGTGGCGTCGCCCAGGGCATTCGGCGCGGCCGGTGGTTCCGGCATGGCGATCGCTGCCGGGCCGGGCATCGATACCGCCGCGGCGAAGCCGAGCCCTCGCTCGATGCCGCTGGCCGCGGCGGCACTCCCGGCGACCGGCGGCCCAAGGTACTCCAACACGGCCGCACCCGCCGCGGCGCCGATCAGCACCACGCCCCAGAAGGCGGCCAGGGCGCGTGGGCCGGGTGGCCGCCACGCCGCGCGGGGGCGGCTCGCGGTTCGACCGCCATCGGCCCATGCCATCGCGGCGGTGGCATGATGGCGCACCATCAATCGGACCACTCTTCCGCGTGGCCGAAACCGCCGCACCACGATTGCCGCATTGGCCGGCCGGAAAAACGAGATGTGGGGCGATGGACAGGCATCGGGGCAGACCTCCCACACGCGCGAAGGATGCGGATGCCAAGGGAGACGCCATTGTTCGACTGCGCTGCGTCTGGCGTCCCGAGACGATCCGCGCTTCAGCAAACTAGCTTAATGATACCGACATTGAAACGATATAGCGACTCGATAACGCATCAGAGGAAGGCCAGCCCCACCAGCGCCCCGGCGCCGAGTACCCAGAGCGGTGAGAAGTCGGTCCGCCAGACGAACACCGTCGAGCACGCCGTCAACACCACCGGCACCCACCCCGTCGCCGTCCCCTGGGCGAGGATCAGCCCCGAGGCGCCGATCAGACCGACCGCGATCGGCACCAGCCCGCGCTCCACTACCCGCAGCCAGAACCGCCCGGCCAGCCGCGTGCGCAGCCGCGAGAAGGCGAAGGCCAGGAAGGAAGTCGGCAAGGTCATCGCCAACGTCGCCGTCAACATCCCGGCCACGCCGCCGACATGCCACCCGAACAGCCCGACAACGAGCACATTCGGCCCCGGCGCCGCCTGCGCCAGGGCGAAGCGCTGGGCGAAGTCGGCATCCGACATCCAGCCATGCACCTCGACGACCAGCCGGTGCATCTCAGGCAGCACGGCGATGCCGCCACCGACCGAGACCAACGAGATCGCGCCGAAGCCCAGCACGAGTTGCCAGAAGACCGCGGCGGTCATTTGGCCGAGAGCGCCCGCCAGGCGCCCAGGATGCCGAAGGGGGCGAGCCCCAGCACGACATAGGGCAGTGGCACCCGGAACACGCCCGCCGCCAGCAGGGCGCACAACCCGACCGCCAGCAGGGCAGGGGGTGGCCTGATTTTCTGCGTCATCTTGGCCGCGGTGCCGAGCACCATCCCCGCCGCCGCCGCCGCAACCCCCGCCAGCACCGCCTTCACCGCCGGCACGTCGCCATAGGCGTCGTAGAACATCGCCAGGCCCGCCAGCAGCAGCAGCGGCCCGCCGAACATCGCCCCGGGGCCGACGATCGCCCCGGCCGTGCCATGGAACCGGTCGCCCACCATGATCGCGGCATTGAGCGCATTCGGGCCGGGCAGCACCTGCCCCAACCCCAGCGTCTCGGCGTATTCCTGGTCGGTCAGCCAGCGCTTTTCCTCGACCAGCACGCGCCGCGCCCAGGCATTGATGCCGCCGAACCCGATCAGCCCGATCCTGCCGTAGGTGAGGAACAGGTCGAGCAGGGTGGGTACGGGACGGGGCGGCGGGTCGGGCTCGGTCATCGCCCCCCAGGGGACAGCGGCGGGCGCGCTGGATCAATACCCGGCCCGAGTCGCCGCCGCTTCACCTTCTGCGGCGATCGGATTACAGCGGCGGAGGCCCATGCCGGCATCGGCCGGCCCAACACGCAAAGGCACCCCCATGATTACCCGCCGGACCCTGATCGGTACCATCGGCGCCGCCGCCAGCATCGCGGCGCCCACCGCTGCGCAGGAGGCTGCCTTCCCGAGCCGCCCGGTGCGCATCCTGCTCGCCTTCGCCCCGGGCGGCGGCACCGACCTCATCGCGCGCACAGTCGCCGCTTCCATGCAGGGCACGCTCGGCCAGCCGGTGGTGGTGGAAAATCGCCCCGGCGCCGGCGGCAACATTGCCACCGAAGCCGCCGCCACGTCGCGGCCGGATGGCTACACCGTGCTGATGGGCAATCACGGCCCGATGAGCGTGAATGTCTCCCTGTTCCGCAACATGCGCATCGACCCCGAACAGGCACTCGACCCCATCGGCCTGGTCGCCGATGCGCCGCTCGTCGTGGTGGTCGGCCCGAAATCACGCGCCCAGAACCTGCAGGAGCTGCTGACCGAGATCCGCACCGGCGACACCACCTACGGCTCGGCGTCCAACGGCTCGGCGAGCCACTTGGCCGCGGCCCTGCTGCTGCAGATGACTGGCCTGCGCGCCGAACACGTGCCCTTCCGCGGCGCCGCCCCGGCGCTGACCGACGTGGTCGCCGGCAATCTCGACTTCATGATCACGACGCTGCCCTCGGTGGTGGGCCTGATCAATGGCGGCCAGGTGCGCCCCATCGCGGTGACTGGCGAGACGCGCATCGCGGTGCTGCCCAATGTGCCGACCGTCGCCGAATCCGGCGTGCCTGGCTACAAGGCGACCGCCTGGTACGGGCTGCTGGTGCCGCGCGGCACGCCGGCCGAGCCGAAGGCGCGCCTGTTTGCCGCGCTGCGCGCGGCGCTCGCCAATCCCGACGTGATCCGCCGCCTGCGCGACGAAGGCGCCGAACCGTCGGATCTCGACGGGGAAGGCTTCGCGCGGCTGATCCGCTGGGAGCGCGAGCGCTGGGCGACGGTGATCCGCCAGGCCAGGATCACGGTCGACTGATACCATCGGCCGAAATTTTCGACCGTTGGTATCAGCTTGTTCGTACCTTCAACCGGGTGGCGCAAACCTCCGGTTTACTTGGCTTTCGCCGCACGACCGGCGGGCCGCATTCGTGGCCGCGGCACGAGTTGAAGACTCGTGCCGTTGGCATGAGAGGCAGTTTGGAATGCAGGCCACCGGCCCGCATCCCCGCCCGGTCACCCGGTCCAGGATACTGAGGTGGGTGATCGGACGTGGAGACGCGCCGAAAGGCGCGCTTCCAAACGGACTCTGAAGCCGGTATTGGCCGGCCTCGCCGCGCCAGCACCTTTGCTTTTCATCCCGCGATGTCTATGTGCCCCCGCCTGGGGAGTGTGGCGCCGTGGGCACATCGGCGATCGCGGCGGGCCCGCCGGCAACCGAGCCTTGACCGGAAGCGGTGGGACCGCCTAGGCCGCGCTACGCTTCCATGATAAGCGCCGAGCTCCGCGGGGGCCCGGGGCACGAGTCCGGCCGGTACCGGGCGGAACGCAGACGGTATTTTCGCACGGGTCAGGCCCGGCAGAACGGAGAGAGTAAACACGATGAGCGACACCGCCGAGAAGGTGAAGAAAATCGTCGTCGAGCACCTCGGCGTCGAAGAAGCCAAGGTCACCCCCGAGGCGTCGTTCATCGACGACCTGGGCGCCGACAGCCTCGACACGGTCGAGCTGGTCATGGCCTTCGAGGAAGCCTTCAGCGTCGAGATCCCCGACGATGCGGCCGAGAAGATCACGACCGTGAAGGATGCCATCGACTACATCGAGAAGCAGAAGGGCGAGTAACGCCCGAGACTGGCCCAGGGGGTAAAGCGCGTGTTCCAGAACGGTTTCTCGCCGCGACGCGTTGTCGTGACCGGCATGGGCATCGCTTGCCCGCTCGGCCTCGGTGTCGAGCATGTTTGGAAAAGGATGCTGGCCGGCGAATCCGGCATCGGCAGCATTCAGTCCTTCGACACCACCACGCTGCCCGCCAAGATCGCCGGGCAGATCCCGACCGGCGTCAAGGCGGATGGTCGGCTCGACATCAACGAATGGATCCCCGTCAAGGATCAGAAGAAGATGGATCGCTTCATCCAGTTCGCGCTCGTCGCGGCTGCGGAAGCGGTCGAGGATTCCGGCTGGGTGCCGCCCGATGAGGAAGCCCGCTGCCGCACCGGCGTTATGATCGGTTCGGGCATCGGCGGGCTAGAGACCATCCATGAGGCCGCGCAGCTTGCCGTCTCCGGCAAGGCGAAGCGCATCTCGCCCTTCTTCATCCCCTCGGCGCTGATCAACCTCGCCTCCGGCCAAGTCTCGATCAAATACGGCTTCAAGGGCCCCAACCACTCGGTCGTCACGGCCTGCGCGACCGGCGTGCATGCGCTGGGCGACGCGGCCCGGCTGATCTCGCTCGGCGATGCCGAGGTGATGGTCGCCGGTGGTGCCGAAGCGGCGGTGTGCGAACTCGGCGTGGCCGGCTTCTGCGCGGCGCGCGCCCTGTCCACCGCCTTCAACGACACGCCGGCAGCTGCCTCCCGTCCCTGGGACGAAGGCCGCGACGGCTTCGTCATGGGCGAGGGCGCCGGCGTCTTGGTGCTCGAGGAACTCGAACACGCCAAGGCGCGCGGTGCGAAAATCTACGCCGAGGTGATCGGCTACGGCATGTCCGGCGACGCTTACCACATCACCGCCCCGGCCGAGGGTCATGAAGGTGCCTTCCGCGCCATGAAGGCCGCACTCGCCTCGGCCAACATCACCCCGGCGGACATCCAGTACGTCAATGCCCATGGCACCTCGACGCCGCTCGGCGACGATCTGGAACTGGAAGCGGTGGAGCGGCTGTTCGGCGACGACGCCCGCAACGTCGCGATGTCGTCGACCAAATCGGCGATCGGCCACCTGCTCGGCGCGGCCGGCGCGGTGGAAGGGATCTTCTCGATCCTGGCGATCCGCGACAAGGTCGCCCCGCCCACGCTGAACCTGGAGAAGCCGTCGCGCGAAAGCGCCATCGACCGCGTCGCGTTGCAGGCCCAGCCGCGAAACATCAACATCGCGCTGTCGAACTCCTTCGGCTTTGGCGGCACCAACGCCAGCATCGTGTTCCGCGCCGCACCCTGATCTCGGTGCTGGCGCCGTCCGGGGCAGGACGACTGGAGGGGCTTTGCCCCTCCAGGCCACCCCACCAAAGGCCTCTGGACACCGTCACTTGGCCCTGCCCGCTGTGACCTACCTGTGCATTGGAACGTCGATTCGGGCGCGGATCGTACAGTGAGAAGGCGGACTGACCCCGCTTCCCCGCATCAGGAATCAGCCTTTCGCGGGCCTGATGCCCTGAGGACACCGATACTTGATACTTGGTTTACCCGGCGGGTTCAGTGCCCAAATTCACCTCCATGCCCAGGACGCCTTCTGTTACCGCAGACACCCTCCCGCCGAACACCAGGTATTGGTGTCCAAAGGCCCTTAGGCCTTTGGTGGGGGAGGTCTGGAGGGGGCAAAGCCCTCTCCGGTTCCGCCGCGCGACATCACCATCCTCGCGCTTATGGGGCGGCGCCCCTGCGCGGCACATGACAAGGCCCGGCGCCGCATGAGCGAGGCTACACCGCCAATCCCCGCGCCCCGCCGCCGCCGCGCCGCCGCGCTGCTTGGCCTCCTCGTGGGCATCATCCTGCTGGCCGCTGGTGGCCTCGGCGCGACCGCCGGCTGGCGCGCCTACAACCGCCCCGGCCCGCTTGCCGAGCCCGCGCAGATCGTCATCCCGCGTGGCGGCACCGAGCGCATCGCCGAAGCCCTGCTGGAACGGGGTGTGATCCGCGATGCCCGGACCTTCGCCATCGCCGCCTGGCTGACCCGTGACGCCGGCCCCCTGCGCGCCGCCGAATTCAGCTTCCCCGCCGCCGCCCCGCTCGCCGAGGTGCTGCACATCCTGCGCGAGGAACGTCCGGTCCAGCGTCGCCTGACCATCCCCGAGGGCCTCACCGCCCATCAGATCCGCGTCCTGTTGGAACGCACCGAGGGCCTGACCGGCGAGGTCCCGGCCTTCGACGAGGGCGACCTGCTGCCCGAAACCTATGCCTATGAATGGGGTGAGGCGCGGGCGGCCATCGTCCGCCGAGCCGATGCGGCGATGGACCGCGCCCTGGTCGAGGCTTGGGCCAAACGCTCCCCCGACCTGCCGCTCACCACCCCGCGCGAGGCGTTGATCCTCGCCTCCATCGTCGAGCGCGAGACCGGCAAGCCCGATGAGCGCGCCAAGGTCGCCGGCGTCTTCATCAATCGTCTGCGCCGCGGCATGCCGTTGCAATCGGACCCCACCGTCGCCTATGCCGCGACCGCCGGCGCGCCGATGGACCGGCCGATCAGCCGCGCCGACCTCGACCGCGACCACCCCTTCAATACCTACCGCAACCGCGCCCTGCCGCCGGGCCCGATCGCCAGCCCCGGCAAGGCGGCTCTGGGCGCTACGCTGCACCCCGACGCGAACGACTACCTGTACTTCGTCGCCGACGGCTCCGGCGGGCATG
The DNA here is from genome assembly GCF_014644535.1 of Neoroseomonas lacus. Lineage (GTDB taxonomy): Bacteria > Pseudomonadota > Alphaproteobacteria > Acetobacterales > Acetobacteraceae > Neoroseomonas > Neoroseomonas lacus. The sequence goes on along the minus strand of NZ_BMKW01000010.1, from coordinate 104,994 downwards.
CCTTCTCCCGCACGCTGGACGAGCACAACCGCAATGTCGCCCGCTGGCGCGAGGTCGAGCGCGGCAGCGCTACTCCCGCGCCGGCAGAACGCTCTCCGTCCGCCCCATCAGTCGGTAGGCGATAAGCCCCATCCATTCGCGGATGCCCCATTCGAGCTGGCCGAGCCGCTCGGGGAAGGGCGCGTCGTACCAGGCCGCCCAGGAATGCCCGGTGCGGTAATTCACCGGCCAGGGCACAATGTCGCGCCAGCCCGCCGCCCGGAACACCGCCATTGATCGCGGCATGTGCGAGGCCGAGGTCACCAGCAGCCACACCTCGCCCGGCTTGGGCTGCACCATCCGGTAGGTGAACACCGCATTCTCATGCGTGTTGCGCGCCTGGTCTTCGTAGATGACGCGGTCCTGCGGAACGCCCATCGCGGTCCAGAGCTGCCGCGCCACATCCGCCTCGGTCAGGCCACCATGCACGAAGGACCCTTGGCCGCCGGTGAACACCAGCCGGGCATCCGGGTAGCGCCGCGCCAGGATGACGCCCTCGGTCATGCGTTCCGCCGCGCCATTGAGCGAGGGGATGCCGCGCGCCTCGGTGATGTTCTGCTCCACCGCACCGCCGAGCACGATGATACCGTCCACATGGGCGGGCGGCGGAGAAGGGCGGGCGAAGCGGTCCTCCAGCGGCAGCAGCAGCCACTGGTTCACCGGCGTGACCACCAGCAGGAAAAAGAAGCCGAGGCTGGCAAGGATGAGCCAGCGGCCCGAGCGCCGCCCGCGCCAGACCATGAACAGGCCAATGAAGCCGATGATGATGGCGAAGTGGCCGGGGCGTGCCGGAAACCACAGGATCTTGGACAGGGCGAAAAGCAGGTCGGTCATGGCCGCACCCGGTAGCACATCAGCGCGGTGTCCCGCTCCCTCGTCACGCTCGCCCCGCCCGCAGGCGGTCGATGAGGGCAAGGAAGGGGTCGAGTGCAACGCTCCAGTGCCCGGCCGTCGTCGCGGGCATCGGCTCCAGCCACAGGTGGTGGCGGTGCCCGACGATGCGAGAGATATTGGCCATGCATACGCGGATCTGCATGTCGCCGCGAAAGGACGGCACGATTTCCACCACCTCGCGGCCCGGCCGCGCCGTAGCGAGCAAAGCGAAGCCGGCGCCGTGCGCTCCGACAACCATAGTGGCCGCATCAACCCGTGCGACCTGTTCGGCGAAGCTCAGCGACGACATTGTGAGGATATCGAAGCCCCGCTCCGCAAGCGCGGCCTCGAGGTCGGGCTCATTCACAAGCGGCCGCTTTTGCGTATCGCGACGGGAAATATAGATCGGCCGCATCTCGGCGGCGGGCGTAGTGGACGCCGCCCGTTCGCGGATACGCGTGTAGAGTGGTCCGGCGAGGCCAGGCCGCGCCAACAGCACTAAGCGCGGATCCCCGAGATGGAGCTGGCGGACCATGATGGCATCGCCAGTGGACTCGATCGGCAGCGACGAGACCGCGCCCAGCTCAAGGCTTTCGTGCAGGAAGCGCGCAGCTTCGTCGCGGATCAGCAAGGGCATGTCGCTCGCCGCATCGCCGAGGCGCCAGGCAAGCGACGGGAACCATTGAACAAGCCAATGGAAGATATTGTTGTGAGACTCGACCGCTAGAGCGGCCTGAGCGAGTTCCCGCGCCGTCGCTTCCGCTGCGCGGGATTGAGGGGGGATCGGCCTGTTGTAAGCACGGAACACCCGGCCTTCGCGGGTCCATATTTGCCCCGTTCGGTTGACGAACACGTCGGTCAGCATCTTGACCTTGGGGTGCTGGGCGGTCGTGGCCATGCGCTCGAATCTGGCGATTGCCTCTGTGGTTTCGGTGAGGATCGTCACGGGCAGTCCGGGCGCCACATGCACGATAGTCTGGTCGCCGAGCATACACGCCTTGGCGGCGGCATTACCGGGATAGCCGTACGGCGATGCGACGAAGGGCGGTGTCTCTGTGGGCAGCAACCGGCGCAGCAGTGCCTCGGCCTGTTCGGTCACCAGGGACGCTGAGGTACCGCGGTTACGCACCTCGGCAAGGATGATGTTGCTGATTCGTACGAACCGAGGGTCCGGCAAGATCTGCGGATCGGCGAGCAGCACCGCGAGCGCCTCCGCCGCGAAGTCAGTGATCGCGAGCCGCCAGGCGATGTTCACGCGAATCCTGGGCGGCATGTCGGCGCCCACCGCAACCCGCGCGGCGACCGCAACAAAGTCCCGGCTGTTGAGGTTGATCGCGGCCACGACGATCCGCTTCACCTGGCGCGGCGGTACGGGGCGGCGCACGAGAAGGGCCGTCGCTTCGCTGGCCGCCTGGCCGTCACCGCGAACGGCGGCAGCATGCACCTTGGCCAGTATGACCTGCAGCGCCGCCGCCGCCGCGTCCGAATTCGGAAGCGCCACCATATTCAGGCTCCCATGTCCGTTTCACGAGAGCGGCATCCCGGCATCGCCATTCAGCCCTAGGCCGGCAGCAATGTTATGCTGCGCACTGCGAAGCTGCGCGGGCGATGGTCGTTGCTGGTCGGGTCGATCGCAGCGAAGGTCGAGGTATTCGGCCCATTCGGCCCAATCAGCCTGACGAGGACGGCGTTGCCATGCTGCTTGAAGGTCTCCGCATCGACGTGAAAGTTCAACTCTACGCCGGGATTGAGCAGAGCGGCCTCGACCTTCACCGTATGATCTCCGATCATCACGCGAATCCGTGCGGCGTCGAATTTCATCGTCTCGAGCACATGCATGCGAACGGTGACCGGGCGGCCGCTGGCCGATGCAACGAGCAGGCTTGGCGATGCGGACGACCACCAGTACTGATTTTCCGACCTAGCCTCGCCGACCCAGCCTTGCGCATACCAGCCTTCGTGGAAGGTGATGCCGGCATCTTCGATTTGCGAGAGGACCCAGGGCTTGGGACCGATGCCGCGCAGACCGGCTAGCAAATCTGCGCTGGCCCGCGCCGCGCGGCGATTGGACTGCCAGCGGTCGAGCCACTCCTCCGCTGCCTGGCGCAGGCTGAAGTCGGCATTGAGTCGCATCAGCCATTCGTCGCGCCGCAGCACTGCCTCGCAGGCCTCGATCTCATCGCGCGACGCCTGTCCCTCGTTTAGCCGCTGCGCGGGGAAGCTCGGTGCCCCATAGTGCTCCGACATGGCGTCGAGTGATTCCTGCATTCGCTCCGTCACGCCGACGAAATCCAGATCTTCTATCAGGGTGGCGCCGAGTTCGACTCCCTGACGCGGATCCGCGCCGCGCCGACCTAGTGCCTGCGCGAGGTACCGCGATTGCGGGTTATCGATGTAGAGCGGGTAGTGTCGGAGGAATTCGGCGATACTCAGCTGCTTCGCGACGTGATGCATCGGCAGTTCCGTCCGGTATCGGAAATACAAGTAGTGCGAGGCGACGCGGCGAACCGGGTGGCGGATGAAGGTGGCGATGCGGAGGTCTTCCGGTGGCATCAGTCTCTGCACAGGAACGCGCAGATGCCCGTGCAGGAACGCCAGACTCGGCATACGCGCGCGCGCGGGCGCGAAATCTGGATCCATGAGCGTTAGCTGCGGTGGCGGAGGGAAGACGCTTTCAACTGGCAGGAACGACAGGAAGTGGGACACCACCGTGTTGCCGCCCGTCTTTGGGATGTGCAGGAAGAAGATCGGACGCGTATCCGCGGCCTGAGCGCCGCCCTTCGCCGCCTCCGCGCGCGGAACCGGTAAAATGTCGTTCTCAGTCTCTTTGACAGTATCGGTATTGCTCATGGTGCCCGTCTCGTTCCGTTTCGGCTCACGTTGGCTCGACGCGCGCCACCAGGATGTTCTGCAGCCCGTCCGTCTGCGCGGCGAGCGCCGCCCATGTGGTCGGCACCACGCCGCCCTGCTCGTCGATGGTCCAGGCAGAGTGGCCAAGGCTTTCGAAGAACGCAGTCACCTCCGGTGCGCCGACCCCCGCGTTGCGCATCATGGCCGGCCCGAATTCCATCATGATGCGCACATCGGGCGAGCGTTCGAGGATGCGGCGCATGCCGCGCAAAGCCCGGCCCTCATGGCCTTCGACGTCCATCTTGATGACGTCGGGGCGATAGGTGGGGTCGGCGAACATGTCGTCGAGCGCGACCAGGCGGCATTCGACGCCCGGGCGCGTCTCGGCCGCGCTGCCGGCCAGCGCAACCGACCCGCCGCCCGAGAAATTGTCGTTGAACACCAGCCGCGCCGTGCCCATCGCTTCCGAAGCGCCAAGCGCATGCACCCGCGCCCAGGACGCGAAGCCGTTCAGCCGCAGCGACAGGTCCACCAGCTTGGACAGGCGCGGATTGGGCTCGAAGGCATCGACGCGTCCGGTCGGGCCGACGATCTGCGCCGCCAGCAGCGCATAGACACCGTGGTTCGCGCCGAGGTCGATCACCGTGTTGCCGGGCTTCACCAACCGGGTGAACAGCGAAGTGTAGGCCGTCTCCCACCGTCCGAGCGTCAGCAGATGGATGCCGATATCGATGCTGCGGGTGTCGACGAGGATGCGGATGCCGTTCTCGAGGAAGGTGACGGCCGTGTTGTCGCCGAGATAGACGGACTGGCTGTCCATCAACCGGTTCGAGCGAATGGCGAAATAGGCGATCGCTTCCTCGAGCCGCCGCTCGATGTGTTCGGCGCGCTCGGCCTGCTCCTTGAGGAGCTTCTCGAGCCGATCGAAGCGATCGAGCAGCCGCTGCCGGCCAGTGAGGGAATCAAGGAGATGGCCGGATTGCTCGCTCATGTGGCAGGTATCACAGTTCCCGATAGTTGAACCTGAAACATACAATGTGCGGCAGTGCCACGCCATGCCGGTGCCCGCACCTCTGCCGGCCCTTCATGGTCGCGCGGCCCGTTGACGGGCTCTCCAGACAGCCGCTCAGTCCTTCTCGTGATACGGATTGCTCGTGCCGCGCAACTGGAGGCGCACCGGCACGCCCGGCATGGTGAAGGCCTCGCGGAAGCTGTTCACCAGGTAGCGGCGGTATTCTTCCGGGATTTCCTCCGCCCGTGTGCCGAACACCGTGATGGTGGGCGGTCGCGCCTTGGTCATGGTGGCATAGCGCAGCTTCACGCGGCGCCCGCTGACCGCTGGCGGCGGGTGCCGCGCCAGCGCGTTCTCGAACCAGCGATTCAACTCGCCGGTCGGGATGCGCCGATTCCACAGCGCATAGGCCGCACGCACCGCCGGCATCAACTTGTCGAGCCCGCGCCCGGTCTGCGCCGACAGCGGCACCACCGCGATGCCCTTCAGCTGCGCTAGAGAGGCGGTCAGCACGTCATCGAGCTTCTGGCGCGTCGCCGTCCGCTCCTCGACAGCATCCCATTTGTTGAAGGCGATCACCACGGCGCGGCCCTCGCGCTCGGCCAGCCGGGCGATGCGCAGGTCCTGCTCATCCATGCCCAGCAGGGCATCGACCACCAGCAGCACCAGCTCGGCTTCCTTCAGCGCCCCCAAGGTCGAGGCGACCGACATCTGCTCCAGCTTTTCCTCGATGCGCGCCTTCTTGCGCATCCCTGCCGTATCGACGAGCCGCACCAGCCCACCGGTCGGATCGCGCCACTGCACCGCGACGGAATCGCGCGTCAGCCCCGGCTCGGGGCCGGTGATCATCCGCTCCTGGCCGATCAGCGCATTCAGCAGCGTGGACTTGCCGGCATTCGGGCGGCCAACGATGGCGAGGCGCAGCGGGCGCTCGGGGTCGTCGCCAGTGTCCTCATCCTCATCCTCGTCGGGTGCCTCGCCCAACGCCTCGGCCACCGCCTCATGCAGCGCGCCGAGGCCCTCATTGTGCTCGGCGCTGACCGCGATCGGCGTGCCGAGGCCGAGTTCGAAGGCCTCCATCGCCGCCGCCATGCCGCCGCGCCCCTCGGCCTTGTTGGCGATCAGCAGCACCGGCAGCGAGGCGCGGCGCAGCCAGGCGGCGAAGGCGCGGTCGGCCGGCATCAGCCCCGCGCGCGCGTCGATCACGAACAGCACCAGGTCGGCCGCCCGCAGCGCCGCCTCGGAGCTGTTGCGCATCCGCCCCGCCACCGTATCGGGCGGCGCCTCCTCCAGCCCCGCGGTGTCGACCAGCGTCACGTCGCGCCCGGCAATCCGCGCCGGCGCTTCCTTGCGATCGCGGGTGACGCCGGGCGTGTCGTCGACGATGGCGATCTTCCGCTGCGCCAGACGATTGAACAGCGTGGATTTGCCGACATTGGGCCGGCCGAGGATGACGACGGTAGGGTGCATGCGCTCTTTTGCTCAGCCGCCGCCCGACAAGGCAAGCAGCGTCGCGTCATCGGTGCTCGCCAGCAGCAGCCCACCGGCGACCACCGGCTGCAGCGTGAGCCCCGACGGCAGCGGCAGACGGGCCGAAACCTCGCCATTCGTCGGGTCGAGCGAGACCAGTTCCGAGGCCGAGGTGCCGACCAGCAGCCGCCCGCCCGCCAAGATGGGGCTCGACAACTCGATCCGCGGCGGCGGCTTGCCGTCCTCGGGTGCCGCGCGCAGCGAGGTCGCCCAGCGCACCTGGCCGCTCTCGCGCTCCAAGGCGGCGACCTGGCCGGCGTCATTGGCCAGGAAGACCCAGTCGCCGGCCATCCAGGCGCCCACCGGGCCGCCCGATTCCTGCTCCCACAGCCGCCGGCCCGACCGCAGGTCAACGCAAATGGTCAGGCCGCCCATGCCGACCGCGACGACGCGGCCATTGGCGACCGCCGGGCGCGCCCGCACGCTCGCGATATCCGACAGCGCGCCGCCGCCCGCGGCCGCGAGGCTCTCGGTCCACAGCACGCGCCCGTCATTGGCGCGTAGCGCGATCAATTCGCCGGAGGGGAAGCCGGCCACGACCACCTCGCCATCGACCGCCGGCGTGCCGAGGCCGAGCGGCAGGGTCGGATTCGGCGCTGCCCGATGCGTCCATTTCCGCGCCCCGTCCTCGGCGGACAACGCGACCAGCGTGCTCGAAACGGTCGGCACGAACACCGTTCCGCCAGCGACCGCGGGGGCACCGCGGGCCGGGGCGGGCAGGTCGACACGCCAGCGTACCGAACCATCGGCCACGTTGAAGGCGAGCAATTCCGAAAGGCCGGTGGCGACGAACAGGGTCTCGCCGCTCACCGCCAAGCCGCTGCCCATCGTGCCGTCATCGTCATTGGTGCGGTCGGTGTCGCGCCGCCAGCGGCGATTGCCGGTGGCGACATCGAAGGCCGAGACCGCCCCCAACGCATCGGAGACATAGACGGTCCCGCCGGCCACCACCGGCCCGGCCAGCAGCCGGCGGCGATAGGCGTTGCCGCTGCCGAACCCGGCGCTCCAGGTCCGGGCCAGGCCCGGCCCGAAGGCGATATGCCCGCCCGAATGGGGCGCATCGCCGCCGGCCACCGGCCAGTCGGCCCGAGGCACGGAAGGCGGCAGGGCGACGGCCGCGCCCTGCGCCGCCGTATCGGCCCGCAGGCTCCGTTCGGGAATGTCGAGGATCGAGCGGCGCTCGCCCGGAAAGCGCTCCCGGCGTTCGCCGAACCAGTCGCTGAGGGTGTCGCAGCCGCCGAGCAAGGCGGCCGCGCCGAACAGCGCGCCCCGGCGCGTCATCGCCCCGCCGGTCACGAGGCGAGCCCCGAGGCGACGCGCCCGGCACGGTCGCGGATCGCCTGCGGCGCGGTCACATCGCCGGCCAGCGCCTCGAAGGACCGGCGCGCTTCGTCGCGCTGCCCGGCCTTGAGCTGCACCAGCGCCGCCAATTCCCGCGCTGAGGCGCTGAACGGCGCCTCCGGGCTCATCAGCGGGGCGAGGCGGGCGGTCAGCACGGGGGGGGCGGCGGTGTCCATCGAGCGCAATACCCACATCAGTGCGGCGAGATTGCGATAGACCGGATCGGCCGCCGTATCGTTCGCCACGCGGTCATACAGCGCCAGCGCCGCGTCGCGGTCGCCCACCTCGGCCTTCAGCGCAGCGGCGCGCAGCAGGCCGATGACGCGATAGCCCTCCGGCGCCTCCGCGGTCAGCGCCTCGAAGCGCGTCGCCATGACGGCCAGGTCGGCACCTTCCGCCTCGGCGGCGCGATGGGCGGCCATGAAGGCGGTGGCGGCGGCCGTCTGCTGGCGGGTCTGGTACCAATGCCACCCTTGCCAGCCGCCAACGCCGGCAAGAACAAGCAGGAGGGCGGCGAAGATCGGCGTGCTGAAGCGCAACCAGAATTTCCGGGCGCGTTCGGCGCGGAGATCTTCCTCCACCTCGTCGAAAATGTCGGGCAAAGTCAGGCACCCCTGGGCTGCCGGCCGGCGCGGCCGTCCTGGAAAAGGGGCCGGACCATAGCCTCCCGTTGGCAAGGCGTTAAGCCCGTTCGGGGTTACCTGCCCCTCATGCGCCGGATCCTGCTGCCCCTCATGCTGCTTTTGGCCGGATGCGCGGCCGTCGGCGCCCCCGGCGCGCCGCTCATCGCCATCCCCGCGGTGGTCGAGGCCGTCTCCCTGCGCGCCTTCGGCCGCACCACAGGCGATTCGATCGTCTCGCTGGTCACCGGCGAGGATTGTTCGATCGCCCGCATCGGCCGGGGCGAGGCCTATTGCGGCCAGGACCCGGCCCCCACGCCCCCGCCCATGTGCACCCGTAGCCTCGGCGCGGTAGATTGCTGGACCGTGCCGCCCGCCGCCTGGCCGCCCTATCGCGGCGTCGCCAACGGCCCCTCCACCCTCACCGAGGCCCAGGACAACAACCGCATCGGCTGGCCGCGCCGCATCGCCCGCGCGCTGGAGCCGGCGCCCACCCCGCCGCCCGACCCCCCCCAGGGCACTGTCGAGGTGCTGGTGCCGGCGCCGCCCTACCCACCGCCGCCCCAATTCGGGGCGGCGGCGGCCGAGGCGGCGGCGCGCGCGCTCATCCCCACCCCAGGGGCCTCAGTGGGTATTGGCCTGAGCCAGAACTAGCGCCCCATGCCGCGTTTCGCCCGCCTCGCACAGCGCGGCGATGGCCGGCGCGACATCGGCCGGGCGCGCCATCCGCTCCGGCTCCTGCCCCGGAAAGGCATGGCCGCGCAGCCGCGTCGCCACCGCCCCCGGATCGGCCAGGTTCACGCGCAGCGCGGACGCCTCGGTCTCGGCTGCCCAGCAGCGGACCAGATACTCCATCCCCGCCTTGGCCGCGCCATACAGGCCCCAATAGGCGCCCGGCGCCGTCGCCACCGCATCGGTCAGCACCACCGCCCGGCCGGCCGGCGCGGCGCGCAACGGCGGGTCGCAGGTGCGGATCAGCCGCCAGGTCGCCGCCATGTTCACCGCGATCGATTCATCCATATCGCGGGGCTCGATATGTGCGACCGGCGTCAGCTTCGGCAGCGCTCCCGCCGCATGCACCAGAATGTCCAGCCGCCCGAACCGCGCCACGACCGACGGGCCGAGCATGTCGATGTCCGCCGCCCGCTTCTGCAAATCGAGCGGGAACAACGTCGCCGCAGGGCCCCCGGCGGCACGGATGGCATCATCCGTCTCCTCCAGCCCCCCCTGCGTGCGCGCGACAAGCACGCATTGCACGCCGCGCCGGCCGAGTTCGATGGCGACGGCGGCGCCGATGCCACGGGAGGCGCCGGTGATCAGCGCGACGCGGGCAGGGGTGTCGGTCATGGAAGCCTCAAGGAAATGCGGGCGGAGGCGGGCTCCGCCCGCGAATGATCGTCTGCGCAGCAAAAGTAGGCGCGCACGGAAAGGGGCAAAGCCCCTTTCTGGCTACTGCCCGGCGGGCTGCAACAGCGACAGCTGCTTGTCTGAATTGCTCTGCCAATCCGTCAGCGGGATCGCGTAATCCCCGGTGAAGCAGGCGTCGCAGAAATCCGGCTTCGATGCGTCCCGCCCTGGCTTGCCCAGCGCGCGATACAGCCCGTCGAGTGAGATGAACGCCAGGCTGTCGACACCGATAATGCGGGCCATTTCCGCCATGTCGTGCTTGGCCGCCATCAGTTCCGAGCGTTCCGGCGTATCGATGCCATAGTAGCAGGAATGCGTCGTCGGCGGGGAGGAGACGCGCATATGCACCTCCTTCGCCCCGGCCGCGCGCACCATTTCGACGATCTTGCGCGAGGTGGTGCCGCGCACGATCGAGTCATCCACCAGGATGACGCGCTTGCCTTCCAGCATCGGCTTGTTCGCCGAATGCTTCAGCTTCACGCCGAGGTTGCGGATCTGGTCGGTCGGCTCAATGAAGGTGCGTCCGACATAGTGGTTGCGGATGATGCCGAGTTCGAAGGGGATGCCGGCCTCGGCCGCGTAGCCCATCGCCGAAGGCACGCCGGAATCGGGCACCGGCACCACCACATCGGCCTCGACGCCGGATTCGCGGGCGAGCTCGGCGCCGATCCGCTTGCGCGTCTCATAGACGGGCGTGCCCTCCATCACGGAATCGGGCCGCGCGAAATAGATGTATTCGAAGATGCAGAAGCGGCTCTCGTGGCGCCCGAAGGGCTTCACGGAACGCACGCCCTCATCGTTGATGATGACGATCTCGCCCGCCTCGATGTCGCGCACGAATTCCGCCGACACGATGTCGAGCGCGCAGGTCTCCGACGCCAGCACATACCCGCCATTGGCCAACCGACCGAGCACCAGCGGCCGCACGCCGAGCGGGTCCCGCGCCCCGATCAGCGCGCCGTTATGCAGCGCGACCAGTGAATAGGCACCCTGCACCTGCTTCAGCGCGTCGATCAGCCGGTCGAGCACGGTGGAATACAGGCTGATGGCGATGAGGTGGATGAACACCTCGGAATCGGTGGTCGATTGGAACAGGCAGCCGCGCCGCACCAGCGCGCGTTTCAGCGCGGCGGCATTGGTCAGGTTGCCGTTGTGCCCTACCGCGAAGCCGCCGAACTCGAAATCGGCATACAAGGGCTGCACGTTGCGCAGCGCCGTCTCGCCCGTGGTCGCATAACGGTTGTGGCCAACGGCGGCCCCGCCGCGCAGCGAGGCGATCACCTTTGCCTCGCCGAAATTGTCGCCCACCAGGCCGAGGCCCTTATGCGCGTGGAACAGCCCCTTCTCGTCGAGCGTGACGATGCCGGCGGCTTCCTGCCCGCGATGCTGCAAGGCATGCAGCCCGAGCGCGGTGAGCGCGGCGGCATCGCCCCCGTTCCACACGCCGAAGACACCGCACTCCTCATGCGGCTTGTCGTCGTCCTGGTCGATGGTGGGGCGCATGGTGGTCCTCAGTTTCGGCTGCGCGCGGGGGGACGCAGCAGGTCATCAACGGTCGGGCCGCCCGGCCCGGGGGCTTCCACCAGGCGCGGCCGGTAGGCTTCGGGCACCTTCTCGACCAGCCGGCGCGCGGCGTCGGCGACGATGGGCAACCCGCGGGAATCCTTCACGGCGGTGGGCCAGGTGCTCGTCTCCGGGGCGAACATCCCGGCCAGGATATAGGCAAGCACCAGCACGAAAGCACCCCGCACCGCACCAAAGACCAGGCCGAGCACGCGATCGATGCCGCCGAGCATGGAATCCTGCACGCGATCGGCGATCATGTTGGTGATGATCTTCAGGATCACCAGCACCACCAGGAACACCGCGCCGGTGCCGACCGCATCGGCCAGGACCGGCGGTTCGATCCAGGCCGAGACATGCGGCCGCAGCGGCTCGCGCGCCAGGAAAGCCACGCCCGCCGCGCCGATCCAGGCGCCGAGGCTCAGCACTTCCCGCACCAGCCCGCGGAAATAGGCGACGGCGGCCGAGATCACGACGACCCCGATGAAAGCGGCATCAACCCAGTTCATGGCGCCCCCCTATAGCGGCGCGTCATGGCCGCGTCACCCGCCGGCCTTGCGCGGCTTGACGGTCTGCTCTGCGAAAACCGCAACGAGGTCCGCGAGATGCCCAATCTCGGCCAGCGCCATGCCCTCCGGCGGTGCCTGCGCCTTGCCGCCACGGGCGACGCGACGGGGCAGGGTGGCCCGGCCGAAGCCCAGCTTGGCCGCCTCGCGCAGCCGCGCCTCGGCCTGCGAGACCTGGCGTACCTCGCCCGACAGCCCGACCTCGCCGAAATAGACGCGGTCGGGGTCGGTCGGCCGGTCGGTCGCGGCCGAGACCAGCGCGGCGGCCACGGCGAGGTCGGCGGCGGGCTCGGCGATGCGCAACCCGCCGGCGATGTTCAGGTAGACGTCGTTCTGCCCGAGCGACATGCCGCAGCGCGACTCCAGCACCGCCATCAGCATCGACAGCCGCCCTGAATCCCAGCCCACCACCTGCCGTCGCGGCGACCCGCCCGCATTGCTGGGCGAGAGCAGCGCCTGGATCTCCACCAGCACCGGCCGCGTGCCCTCGATGCCCGCGAACACCGCCGACCCCGCCACATTGCCGCGTCGTTCGGCGAGGAACAGCGCGGAAGGATTGGCGACCTCCATCAACCCGGTGCCGGTCATCTCGAAGACGCCGATCTCGTCAGTGGCGCCGAAGCGGTTCTTCACCGCGCGCAGGATGCGGAACTGGTGGCCGCGATCGCCTTCGAAATACAGCGTCGCGTCGACCATGTGCTCCAGCACGCGCGGCCCGGCCAGCGTCCCTTCCTTCGTCACATGCCCGACCAGCACGATGGCGAAGCCGCGCGCCTTGGCCAGGCGGATCAGCTCGGCGGCGCAGGCGCGCACCTGCGCCACGGTGCCCGGTGCGGAATCGAGCGCATCGAGCCACACCGTCTGGATCGAATCGATCACCACCAGCGCGGCATCGGTCTCCTGTTCGAGACTAGCGACGATGTCGCGCAGCGCGGTCGCGGCGGCCAGTCCCATCGGGCTTTCCGTCAGGCCGAGCCGGGCGGCGCGCAGCCGCACCTGCTCGACCGCTTCCTCGCCCGATACATACAACACGCGCCGCCCGGCGGCGGCCACGCGGGCGGCCGCCTGCAACAGGATGGTGGACTTGCCGATGCCCGGATCGCCGCCGACAAGGATCGCCGACGCCGCGACCAGCCCGCCACCCAACACGCGGTCAAGTTCGGCGATGCCGGTCGGGATGCGCGGCGGCGGCGCGGAATGCCCCTTGAGCCCAACGAATTCCACGCGCCGCCCGCCGCCCGCCTTGGCCGCCGGGCCGGGGCCGCGCGGCGTGGGCGCTTCCTCAACGAGGGTGTTCCATTCGCCGCAGGCATCGCAGCGGCCCTGCCATTTCGGATAGGCGGCGCCGCAGGCCTGGCAGACGAAGCTGGTCTTGTCCTTGGCCATGCTCAGCGTTCTGCCAGAAAGGCGAGCACGTCACCCTGCGCGGTCACACCCTCGACATGCCGTTTGTGCCACAGCGCATGGAACAGCAGGTGCCAGGCGGCGAAGCCCTCGCGCTTACCGGCGGCCGCGCGGAACAGCGGCAGGATGCGGTCGGGCTCGGCGATCGCCGCCACCCCTGGCTGCGCTGCGACCAGCGGGGCGAGCTTGTCGGCGGCCTCCGCGATCCAGGCGCCGACCGGCACGGTGAAGCCCTGCTTCTTGCGGAACGGCTCGCTGGCCGGGAAATGCTGCTTGAGCCATTGCCGCAGCACCCATTTGCCCTGTCCGTCGCGCACCTTCATCGCATCCGGCAGGCGGAAGGCCGCGGCCGCGACGCCGCTGTCGAGGAACGGCGTGCGTCCTTCCACCGCATGGGCCATCAGGCAGCGGTCGAGCTTGGTCAGCAGGTCGTTGGGCAGCCAATCCGCGACATCGAGGGCCTGCGCGGCCTGAAGCCGCGTCCGGCCCGGGCTTGCGGCCGCCGCCGCGGCGGCCTCGATGCCGTCGCGCCAGAAGCGCGGCGGTGCGCGCAGCACGTCGAGCCGGTCGAAGGCGCCATGTGCGCGCATCGCCTTGCCGCCCATCCACCACGGCCGCATTGCCGAGCGATACCGGCCATAGCCGCCGAAGATCTCGTCGCCGCCCTCTCCGGAGAGCACGACCTTCACCTCCTGCACCGCGCGCCGCGCCAGAAACCAGGTCGGGATGATGGCGTAATCCGCCACCGGGTCGTCCATGCAGGCGACGATCTCGGGCAGGTGGCGGAACACCTCCTGCCGGGAGACGTTCAGCGTCACATGCCGCGCCCCGGCGGCCTGGGCGGCATGCGCGGCGGCCTCGCGCTCATCGGCCGCGCCGGCAACGTCGAAGCCGGCGGTGAAGGCGAGCACCGGGCGGTCGTTCAACCGCGCCATCATTGCCAGCACGGCCGCCGAATCCGTCCCGCCCGAGAGGAACATCCCATAGGGCACGTCAGACCGCTGATGCAGGTCGACGGATTGCTCGAAGGCCGCGTCGAGCCGCGCGATCGCCGCTTCCTCGGTGATGACCTCCGGCCCGCCGTCCGGCAGCGCGACGCGGCGGCGGCGCTCGACGATCCGGCCGTCGGCGATCACCACTGTCTCGCCCGGCAGCAGCCGCGTGATTCCCTGAAAGATCGTCTCCGCGCCCGTGGTGAATTGCAGCTGCAGCAGCTCATGCAGCGCCGGCTCGCGCAGTGACGGCGCCACCAGCCCAGCGGCAATCAGCGCCTGCGGTTCGGAGGCGAAGGCGATGCCCTGCTGCGTCTCGGCCATGTACAGCGGCTTGATGCCGAAGGGGTCGCGCGCCAACACGACATGCCGCGCGGCACGGTCATGGATGGCAATGGCATACATGCCGCGCAGCGTCTCGGCGAAGCCGGCACCGTCGCGGCGGTACAGATGCAGTGGCGGTTCGCAATCCGACCCGGTCGCGCAGGCGAGCTGATTCTCCATGCGCAATTCGCGGTAATTATAGACCTCGCCATTGCCGACCAGGCTGGCTGGCCCGGCATGCAGCGGCTGGTCGCCGGTCACCAGGTCGATGATGGCGAGGCGCGTATGCGACAGCGCGACATGCCCCTGCACATGATGCCCCGCCCCATCCGGGCCGCGATGCGCCAGCGCGTTGGTCATTGCCTCCAGCACGGTGGCCGAGGGTGTCTGTCCGGATTTCAGCGCGAGGCCGGCGATGCCACACATGGTTTCAGGCTGCCTTTCGCCGGGGGGCGACGTCCACCAGGAAGCCGCGCCAGCGCGCCACCACGGCGGTTTCGGTGAAGTCGCGCTCATAGGCGGCGCGGCCCTGCTGGGCGAGGCGCGCGGCGCGCTGCGGGTCGTCGGTCAGGCTGCCGATGCCGGCGGCCAGCGCCTCGGCATCCTCGACCGGCACCAGCAGGCCGGTTTCCCCATCGGTGATGAGTTCGCTCGGCCCCTGGGCCGCGGCGGCGACAACCGGCCGACCGGCCGACCAAGCCTCGAGCACGATGTTGCCCAGCGGCTCATGGCGCGATGAACAGACGAAGATGTCGCACGCCGCCAGCAGCGCGCCGATATCCGACCGCCAGCCGAGGAACCCGACACGATCGGCCACGCCAAGGTCGCGTGCCAGCGTCTCCAGCGCGCCGCGTTCCGGCCCTTCGCCGGCGATCGACAGATGCGCGCCCGGCAGCAGCGCCAGCGCTCGCAGCGCGATGTCGAAGCCCTTGTTGCGATGCAGCCGCCCCATGGCGAGCAACCGCGTCGCGCCGGGCAGTTCGGCCGGCGCCGCCCCGGCGAGGTCGGCCGCGAAATTCGGCAGGTAATGCACGCGGTTGGCCGGCCAGCCCTGGGCGATGACCCAACCGACGATGTCGCGGGTATTGCCTACCAGATGATCGCAGCGCCGGTAGTACTTCAGGTCGTAATAGCCGCCGAGCCGCCCCACCAGCGTCCAGTCTCCCTTCGGCGCGAAGCGCGCCGCGCGATTCATCCAGGCCACCGTGACGGCCGGCGCGAAGCGTGTCAGCGCGCGGTGCAGCCGCACGCCGGTCACCACGTCGAACAGCCCGCCGAAGCCGAGTTCGACCGGCGCCAGCCCGCCCGCGCGCAGCCGCGCGGCGCGTGCCGCATCGCTGCGGATGATGGGCAGCACCTCGGTTCCCGCCGCATGCAAGGCGATGCACAGCCGCTCGTAGAACGCCTCCGCCCCACCATGCGGCGCGCCGGCGATCACCTGCGCGACCCTCACCGGTAGCGATCCGGTTCGAGTGCCGCCTTCAGATAGGACAGCAGCGGAAACGCCCCGGTGCACAGCGCGAGCAACACGCCCCAGCCGCCTTCCCGATAGCCCTTGCGCGAAACATAGGATTTGAACCCGCGCGAGAAAAATCGCCGCACATTGGCGCGCAGCGTGCCGATATTGCCGCTGGCAAGCAGGTCCGCCGCCTTGGCCGAGGAATATTTGTCGAGCCGGCGCAGCATGTCCGAGATGTCGCGATCGACCAGATGCACCAGCGCGCCCTCGGTGATTTTCGGCCCTTCCTGCCCGGTCCAGTCGAGCCCCGGATGCACCCTCTGCGCCCGCCAATGCTTGGCCCCGCGCCGCGACAGGCGCGGGACGGAGGTGGTCCCGAAGGACCCCGCCCAGCCGAACCGGATCAATCGGTCGCCCACGTAGTTGTCGACCGGCACCTGATGCCAGGCATGGGTGCTGATCGCGATGGTGGTGCGGATCGCTGCCGCCAGCGCAGGGTTCACGCGCTCATCCGCATCGACTTCCAGGATCCAGTCGCCGGTACAGGCAGTGAGGCCGGCGTTGCGGCGTTCGCCCTCCAATTCCCATGACCCTTCGACGATCGTCGCCCCGGCGACGGCGGCGATGGCGGCACTTTCATCGGTGCTACGGTCCAGCACCACCACGACTTCATCGGCGAAGGCGACTGAGGCAAGGCAATCGGGCAGCCGTGTTTCCTCATTGCGCGCAACGATCAGGGCGGAGAGACGCGGCGCGCTCATGCCGCCTGCTCCCGGTCCGCCCGCGCCAGCAGCGCCGCGGCCTGTTCCGCCACCCGTGTCGCCGGCAGCGCGCCCATCGGCGCCGCACCCGGCGGCCCCTTGGCCAGCACGGCGAGCGCGCAGGCGCCCACCGGGGCGTATTCCGCGGCCGGCGTTGGCCCGAACAGCCCGACCGTTGGCGTCCCCGTCGCGGCCGAGAGATGCATCAGCCCCGAATCATTGCCTACGAACAGCGCGCAGCGTGCCAGCACGGCCGCGGCCTCCGGCAGGTCGAGCGCGCCCACCAGGTCGATCGCCCCCGGCAGGCCGGACAGCACCACGGCGGCCATCTCGCGCTCCTGTGTGCCGGGCCCGCCCAGCACCGCGATGCGCGCGCCTTCCAGCGCCCCGCCCGGCCCGGTCAGCAGCCTTGCGAGTGTCAGAAAGCGATCCGCCGGCCAGACCTTGCGCACCCAATTCGCCGTCGGACCCAAGGCCAGCACCGGCCCGCCGGCCGGCAACAGTGCCTCGGCCCGCGCTGCTTCCGCCGGCCCGAACCACGCGACCGGGCGCGGTGCCGGGCTCAGCCCGAGCGTGGCCGCGATATGCAGCAGCCGATGCCCGGCCCGCCGGCCACCGCGCATCACCGCGCGACGCTTCGCCAGCAGCAGCCAGGCGATCGCCGAGCCGCGCAGATCCACCACCAGGTCCCAGCGCGTGAAGGCCACGCTCGCCCACAGGCCGAGCCAATGCAGGCCGAAGCGCTTCTTCTCGATCGGGATCAGGCGGTCGAGCTGCGGCATGCGCGAGAACACGCCCTCGGCGACGCGGCCGACCGCGATGGTGAAGCGCGCATCGGGATGCGCCCGCATCAGATGGTCGATGACCCCGGTGGACAGCACGGCATCGCCGATCCGGGTCGAAGTGATGAACAGTATGCGCACGAGCGGCGCTTACCATGCCTGCGCGGCGGGGGGGAGGTTGCAGCGCGGCCCGATCCGCCTCACCTGTTGATCCATGTCAATCGCCCTGCTTCCCGACCGAGGCGTGTTGGAGCTGGCCGGCCCCGACCGGATCGCCTTCCTTCAGGGCCTCGTCTCCAACGACGTGGCCGCCATCCCGCCGGGGCACGCCGCCTGGGCCGCGCTGCTGACGCCGCAAGGCAAGTGGCTGGCGGACTTCTTCGTCATCCCGGCGGGCGAGGTCCTGCTGCTGGATGCCGAGCGCGCCCAGGTTCCGGCCATGGTGCAGCGGCTGTCGCGGTTTCGGCTGCGCTCCAAGGTGACGCTGCGCGATGCCTCGGATGAATGGTCGGTGCATGCCGCCTGGGGCGCGGCGCCAGCCGAGGCCGCCATCGCGGTGCCTGACCCGCGCTTGGCCGAGGCCGGTTGGCGCGTGCTGAACCAAACCGGGCTGCCCACGGATGCGAGCGCCGAGGATTACGACCGCCACCGTCTCGCGCTCGGCCTGCCGGACGGGTCGCATGACCTGGAGGCGGAGAAATCGATCCTGCTGGAAGGCGGCTTCGACGAGCTGGCCGGCATTTCCTGGACCAAGGGCTGCTACATGGGCCAGGAGCTGACGGCGCGGACGCGCTATCGCGGGCTGCTGAAGCGGCGGCTGGTGCCGGTGGATGTCGAGGGCGAGATGCCCGCCCATGGCGCCGCGCTGACCGATGCCGCGGGTGCGACGGTGGGCGAGATGCGCTCGGGCCGGGACGGGCAGGGGCTGGCATTGCTGCGCCTCGATGCGCTGGACCGCGCGCCCTTCCGCGCTGGCGAGGCGCTGGTCACCCCGCGCATCCCCGGCTGGATGCGCCTGCCCGCGCGCGAGGACGCCTGAGCCGATGACTGCGCCCGACGAAGGCCCCGGCGTGCGCCTGCCGCCGCCGCTGATGGTCGGGCTGTTGCTGGCCGGCGCCTGGGTGCTGCATCGCCTGCTGCCGGTCCCGCTCGGCCCGCCGCTGCCCGAGGCCGGCGCCCTGCTGCTGTTCGTCGCCCTGGCGCTGATCGGCTGGGCGCTGCTGGTCATGGTGCGCGCCGGAAACGACCCGCGCCCCGACAAGCCCGACACGACCATGGTCGAGGCCGGGCCGTACCGTTTCAGCCGCAACCCGATCTATCTCGGCTTCCTGCTCGCGATGCTGGGCTTCGCGCTGCGCTGGGGCGACCTGTGGGGCTGGGTGTCGCTGGTGGCGGGCCATTTCCTGCTCGACCGGCTGGTGGTGGCGAAGGAGGAAGCCTACCTCGCCACCCGCTTCGGCGCGGCCTACGCAGCCTATCGCGGCCGGGTGCGGCGCTGGATCTAGGGCTTACGCGAGCCGCTTGCGCATGAAGACCCGCCGCTGCCCCGCCGGGTAATCCTCCAGCACGCCGAACGGCTCATAGCCGAGCGCCCGGTAGAACCCCTCCGCCTGGAAGGTGTCCAGCCAGGCGGCGTGGCACCCCTGCGCCCGCGCATGCCCCTCCGCGCGCGCCATCAGCCGCCGCCCCGCACCCTGGCCGCGCAGCGCCTCGTCGACCCAGGCGGCCTCGATGAAGAGCCAACCCCAACTCATCACCCCGGCCACCCCGGCGAGCAGTCGCCCCCGCGCATCGCGCAACGCGACGTCGAAGCGCCGCGCCTCGAAGGGCACCGTTCGCCCATGGAAGGCGTGGATATGGCCCGCCATCTCGGCCCGGAAGCCGGGGGCGGGCACCTCGGCCAAGGTCAGGGCGGCGCCGGCGGGCCAGTCATCCGTGTCCATGCGATGGATCATCGACCAACTCCGGGGCCGGTGCTACGCCCGCCGCCCTGCCCATCCGGAGGCACCCATGTGCCAGTGCTGCCCGCCCGCCCTCGGCCGGCGCGGCGTCCTCCTCGCCGCGGCCGTGGCACCCGCCTGCTTCGCGGCCGGCCCGGCACGGGCGGAAGCGCTGCTGATGCCCCGCCTGCGCCTCACCCCCAGCCCCGGCGGGCCGGCTCGCGTCGCTCTCACGCTCGATGCCTGTTCAGGTCGCGCCGACCTGCGCGTGCTGGGCGGGCTGATCCGCCTCGGCCTGCCGGCAACCGTCTTCGTCACCGCGCGTTGGCTGCACGCCAACCCTGACATCGTCACCCTGCTGCGCGAGCGGTCCGACCTGTTTGCCCTGCAGAATCACGGCGCGCGCCATGTCCCGGCGGTGCTCGGCGGCGGGCGGATCTACGGCATCCCGGTTGCCGGCACGATCGAGGCGGTGCAGGCCGAGGTCGCCGGTGGCGCCGACGCCCTTCGCGCCATCGGCGCTCCATCCCCCGCCTGGTTCCGGGGGGCGACGGCGCTCTACAGCCCGGCCGCGCTGGCGGCGATCCGCGCCATGGGTTTTCGCGTCGCCGGCTTCTCCCTCAATGGCGATGACGGTGCGTCGCTGCCCGCCGCGCGGGTCGCCACCCGCATCGCGGCCGCGCGCGATGGCGACGTGGTGATTGCCCACACCAACCACCCCGAACGGCCGAGCGGACCGGGCGTGGTCGATGGCGTGGCGCGGCTCGCCGACCGCGGCGTGCGTCTGGTGTGGCTTGACGACGGACCCTCCGAGGAAGACGAGACGCCGGCGCGGTCCTGAGCGGGGCCAGGCGGGCGCTCACCTCTCATTGACGCTTTCACCGGCAGAATGTGCCGGTCATGCCGAACCGCCCCGTCACCCGCCAGGCCGCAGCACCGACCACGCCGGCCGCCGAGCGCGCGCGGGCACCGAAGCATCGCGACTTCAAGCCGGCGCTCGCGCGCGCAACGCCGGCCGCCACGCCCAGCCCGGCGCGCAGCGTACCGGCCACGGTGCAGCCGGCCGTCGCGCGCGGCCCGGCGCCCACTGCCACGCCGGTCATCGCCCGCGTGGTAGAGCCGAGGCCGGCCTCCGCCCATGCCGGTCCAACCGCATGGTCGTCCCAGGCCAATGCGGATTTCCGGGAGCGCATCGCCCAGGCCGAGCGCAGCGCCGAACACGCGCAGGATGGCTATGGGCTGCGCAACCCATCCTCCGGCGCGCTGGGGCGGTACCAGTTCGTGCCGATGGCGTTGCGCGACATCGGCTGGATGGACGCGGATGGCGGCTGGACCGCCGCCGCTGCGCGCCAGGGCGTCACCGATGAGGAGAGCTTCCTCGCCAACCCCGCCGCGCAAGAGGCGGCGATGACGGCGTTCCTGGCGCGCCAGGAGACGATCCTCGACCGCGGCGGCTCGCTGGCCGCGGTCGGCGAGAACATCACCCTGATGGACGGGTCGAGCCTCACGCTGACCGAGGGTGCCATGGTCGCCGCAGCGCATCGGCGCGGGGCGGGAACCTTGGCGCGGTATCTCGCGCATCGGCAGAACACGCCGCAGGCGCCGCTGACCGGCAGCCAGCGCGCCGCCTTCGAGAGTGTGGAAGCAAGGCTGCGGGGCTTCGCCGACATCGCCTATGTCAGCGAAAGGCCGGCAAGCCGGCTGATGGCGCGCCGGGGCGGTCCGGCGGCGGCCCAGGGCAGACCGCGTCCGGATGGAATCATCTGAACGCGTGAAGATGCCCGCCAAAAAGTACCGGGGGCAGGCGACGTGAACGGATGGGAACGCAGCCTGCCCCAGGGGCCTGATGCCGACGTCCTGCGGACCTCGTTCTCGAGTCACCGGCCGTTGTTTTCTGTGGACTGCCTGTCCGCTCCGTTCGCTGGAAATCCGGCGAATGGAGCGGGCAGGGTACCGGAGCATCTTCCTGCCAGGCGGCACCGGCCGGCAGGCGCCCGAGAGCATCCTCGATCGGCCGCCGCAGCGTGGAGGGACGCGCCCTATAGACCGCAGGCGGCATCCAGGAAGGCGCCATCCAGCGTGCCTGCCGGCGCCGCGCGGAAGCCGCCGCGCGGGCGTTCGGCATGCACCGGTTCCTGCGCGTTCGGCCGGGCAAACCAGGCGCCTTCGACCGGGCGCCACTGACGTTGCGCGCAGCGATATTCGCCAACGAAGCGCACCGATTGCGCCCGCCCACCGGTTTCGGGGATCGGGATCGGTTCACGCAGGTTGAGCAGGATCCAGGCGCGACGGACCGCCCCGGTGGTGATCAGGCCACGTTCCTGCACGAAGCCGTTGGCGACGATGCCATCGGTGCTCAGCGCGGCAATCGGCTGCCAACCGACGGGCGGTGGCGGCGGTGGCGGCGCGGCGACCGGGGGTGGCGGTTCGGCCGCGCATCCGGAGAGGACGATGAGGAGCGCTGCGAACAGTCTCCAATCGCGGCGCGCGGTCGGGGTTGATCCGGCCGCGGCGGCGGCGGGTGGCGCAATCCGATTGGTCATGGCGCGGATGGTGCCGCCCTGCGTCGGCGACGTCCATCCCGCCGGCCCCGATCGGCGCGCCTCGAACAGTCAGGATGGGCTGCCCGTGGTCTCACAGGCGATCTCCGCGGCCAGCGTCGCGGGGTGGACCAGCACTCGAAGCACGCCCTCGAGGGTCGCTGCGCCGTTGGCGCGGGCCGGTTCGTGGTCAGGCCGCGCGTCATGGGATTGGCGGTGATCTCGGATCGCATGGGCGAACCGCGCCGCGAATCGTCCGCGGCCCGCCAAGGTTCAGGCCGCGCGCCGACGGGGACCGCGCGCAGTGCGACGCGTTCAATCAAATGGACGACATCGACTGTCATGGGTGCCGAACAAATACCCGCTCAGCCGACGAAGCAGCGGCGGCGTCGGCTGCGGGAGGGGGGAGCGGCGCGCCCCGCCCATGGTGGGCCGGGCACGCTTGCCGGACCTCAGGCCATGTTCACCATGATGGTCTTCTTGTGCGTGAAGTGCTCGAGCATCGCCTCGAGCGAGGCTTCCTTGCCGAGGCCGGAGGACTTCACCCCGCCATAGGACAGGTTCGCCTGCACGACGAGGTTCTGGTTGATCTGCACCAGCCCGGCCTCCAGCCGATGCGCCAAGTCCAGCCCGACCTTGAGGTTGTTCGTCCACAGCGAGGCGGCGAGGCCGTATTCGCTGTCATTCGCCTCGGCGAGCACCGCCTCGGGCGTGTCGAAGGCCTGGATCACCGTGACCGGCCCGAAGATCTCCTCGCGCACCAGGCGGCTTTCGCCTGTCAGGCCGGTGAAGATGACGGGCTGGATGAACAGGCCCTTCTTCAGCGCCGGATCGGTCGGCATGGCCGAACACACATGGGCGGTCGCCCCCGGCGTGGCCGTGCCCTCGGCGATGAAGCCACGCACCTTCTCCAATTGGCCTTCGCTGACGATGGTGCCGATGTCGGTCTTCTCGTCGAGCGGGTCGCCCATGACCATGCCGTTCACCGCATCGGTCATCGCCTTGACGAAGCGGTCGAAGATCGGGCGTTCGACATAGATGCGGCTCGCCGCCGTGCAGGACTGGCCTTGGCGCGTGAAGCGCATCGACGTCAACGCGCCGGAGACCGTCTTGTCGAAATCGCAATCGGCGAAGACGATCATCGGCGACTTGCCGCCGAGTTCCAGCGTGACCGGGATCAGCTTCTCGGCCGCGGCGCGGGCGACGATCTTGCCGGTCTCGACCGAGCCGGTGAAGGTCACCTTGCGCACCAGCTTGTGCTCGACGAGCGGCGCGCCGCATTCTGGGCCGAAGCCCGAGACCATGTTGAACACGCCGGGCGGCAGGATGCGGTTCATGATCTCGCAGATGCGCAGCACGGCGAGCGGGGCTTCCTCGGCCGACTTCACCACCACGGCATTGCCGGCCACCAGCGCAGGCGCGACCTTCAGCGCCATCAGCAGCATCGGCACGTTCCACGGAATGATCGCACCGACCACGCCGAGTGGCTCACGCACCGTGACGGACAGCACCTTCGGGTCGAAGGGGACGGATTCGCCCTTCAACTCAGAGCCGAGGCCGCCGAAGAATTCGAAGACATCGGCGACGACGCCGGCCTCGACGCGGGATTCGGTGCGCAGCGCCTTGCCAGTTTCCAGCGCGATCAGCCGGCCGAGCTCGTCCACATGCTCCTTCAGCAGCTGGGCGCATTGATGCACCAGCGCGCCGCGCTTGCGGGCGGGCACCTTGGCCCATTCCTTCTGCGCCTTCGCGGCATCCTGCACGGCGGCATCGACATCCGCGGCATCGCCCTCGGCGGCGCGGGCGACATCAGCGCCGGTCGCCGGGTTCACGACGGCAAAGGTCTTGCCCGAGCGTGCCGGCACATAGGCGCCGCCGATGAAATGAACGCCCGACAGCGCCTTGGCGAGGGCGAAGGGGTCGGTGGAGGGGGCGGCGGGGGTGGGGTGGGGGCGGTCGAGCATGGGGCGCTCCTCGGGTCTTGCTTCGGCCGGCAGGAATAGACCCAGGCGAGGCGGGAGGGAACCGCCGTCCCGCCGCACGCCGCGGGTTGCCGCAGCGCGGCGCGCCGACTAATCACGAGGCAGCCCAAGGGAGTTCCGCATGACCAGCCCCGTCGGCCCGCTATCGGGCCTCCGCGTCCTCGACCTCACACGCGTCCTGGCCGGGCCGACCTGCACGCAGATGCTGGGCGACCTCGGCGCCGAGGTGATCAAGATCGAACGCCCCGAGGCCGGCGACGACACCCGCGGCTTCGCGCCCCCCTTCTGGCCCGAGACCAAGGAATCCGCCTA
Organism: Neoroseomonas lacus; assembly: GCF_014644535.1. Classification (GTDB taxonomy): domain Bacteria; phylum Pseudomonadota; class Alphaproteobacteria; order Acetobacterales; family Acetobacteraceae; genus Neoroseomonas; species Neoroseomonas lacus. The sequence goes on along the minus strand of NZ_BMKW01000010.1, from coordinate 80,697 downwards.
TTTCATCGGCGTGAACCGCAACAAGAAGTCGGTCACGGTGGACATCGCCAAACCCGAGGGCCAGGCGCTGATCCTCAAGCTGCTTGAAAGCAGCGACATCCTCGCCGAGAACTTCAAGGTTGGCGCGCTGGCCAAGTACGGCCTGGGCTACGAACAGCTCAAGGACCGCTTCCCCCGCCTCATCTATTGCTCGATCACCGGCTTCGGGCAGACCGGCCCCTATGCACCGCGCCCCGGCTATGACGCGCTGATCCAGGCGATGGGCGGCATCATGTCGCTGACCGGCGAGCCGAACGGTTCCCCGCAGAAGGCCGGCGTGCCGGTCGCGGACCTGTTTGCCGGGCTCTATGGCTGCATCGGCATCCTCGCCGCGCTGAACCACCGCCACGCGACGGGGCAGGGGCAGCAGATCGACATCGGCATGCTGGATACGCATGTGGCGTGGCTGGCAAACCAGGGCATGAACTACCTGTCCACCGGCGAGAACCCGCCGCGCCTGGGCAACCAGCACCCCAACATCAGCCCGTACCAGGAATACCCGACGAAGGATGGCTACCTGATCCTCGCGGTGGGCAACGACCCGACCTTCGAGCGTTTCTGCAAGTCCTTCGGCCAGGAACACCTGCTGGCCGACGAACGCTTCGCCACCAACCCCAATCGCGTGGCCAATCGCGACTTGGTGACGCAAACGCTGACGCCGCTGATGAAGACCAAGACCACCACCGAATGGGTCGCGGCGCTCGAAGCGCTGAAGATCGGTTGCGGCCCGATCAACACGTTGAAGGACGTCTTCGCCGACCCGCATGTCCAGGCTCGCAACATGACGCTTGAGATGCATCATGGCAGCGGCGCGACCGTGAAGGTTATCGCAAACCCCGTGAAGCTGAGTGCGACGCCACCCACTTATCGTTCGGCACCGCCGGTGCTGGGCGAACATACCGATGCGGTGCTGTCGGGGATCCTCGGCATGAGTGCGGTGGAGATCGACACGTTGCGCGCCAAGGGCGTCCTGTAGCCGGCGAGCCCGGCAGGAAGGGGTTGGACATCATGCGCGATGGCGCGGTTCGTTGGCTCTCGCCTGCAGGCTTCTTCACCATGCGTTGGTGGGAATGGGGCCCGGCCGACGGCACTCCCGTCATCTGCGTCCATGGGCTGACGCGCACGGGCCGGGACTTCGACCCGCTGGCCCAGGCGCTGGGCGATGCCGGCCGCCGCGTGATCTGCCCCGACCTGCCGGGGCGCGGGGCCTCCGACTGGCTGCCCGACCCGATGCTGTACCAGCCACCGGTCTATGTTGCCGCGCTCTCGCATCTGCTGGCGCGCTTCGATGGTCCGGTCGATTGGGTAGGTACCTCGCTGGGCGGCATTTGCGGCATGGGGGTGGCGGCCACACCCGGCAACCCGATCCGTCGCATGGTGCTGAACGATGTCGGCTGCTTCGTCCCGGTCGAGGCGATGGCGCGCATCCGCGACTATATCGGCGATGAACCAGTCTTCCCCGATATCGCGGCGCTGGAGGCGCATCTGCGTCACATCCACGCTCCTTTCGGGCAGCTGAACGACGCCGAATGGCGCCACCTAGCCGAAACTTCCGCCCGTCCGGCGAAGAACGGCGGCGTGACGCTGCACTACGACCCGGCCATCGCCACGCCCATCCGCGCCCAGGAAGCCCAGGCACTTGATATGAAGGCGCTCTGGGGCCTCGTGAAGCAGCCCGTGCTGCTGATCCGCGGCGCCGAGAGCGACCTGCTGCTGGAAGAAACGGCCCAGTCAATGGCGGCTGGGTCAAATGTCCAGCTTGCCGAGATCGCCGGCGCGGGCCACGCGCCGGCGCTGATGGACCCGGCGCAGATCGCGCTGGTGGCGGCCTTCCTGGGTCAGTAGCCAGGCCGCGGCGTCAGCTCCAGCACCACCTGGTCGAGCCCGCCATCGACCAGCAGTTCCGCGCCATTCACATAGGCGGCGCGATGGCTGGCGAGGAAAGTCACGGCGTCGGCAATGTCCTGGGGCGTGCCGACCCGACGGCCGGGCACCATCGCCTCGCGCCGCTCCAGGATCCCCGGCGCCTGATAGAAGGACTCCGACAATGGCGTGCGGATCAGCCCGGGGCTGACCACATTGCTGCGGATGCCATCGGGTCCCCATTCCAGCGCCAATTGCCGCGAGAGCATCGCCACGCCGGCCTTGGACGGGCTGTAGGCACCGCTGCGCGGCTGCGGGTTGGACGCGGCGATGGAGGCGATATGCACCAGCGCGCCGCCGCCGGCCTCCAGCATCTGCGCCCGCGCCGCCTGGGCACAGAGCAGGTAGCCGGTGAGGTTCACCGCCAGCAGGGCGTTCCACGATGCCAGCGGGATCTCCGAAAGCGGCCCGGCGCGCAGGATGCCGGCGTTGTTCACCAGGATAGCGGCAGGGCCGAGGGCCGCGCGCGTGGCGGCGAAGGCGGCCGCGACGCTCGCCTCATCGGTGGTGTCGCAGCCGGTGGCGAAGGCGGTGGCCCCGGTGGCGCGCAGCGCCTCGGCTGCCGCCGTCACCCCCGCCGCATCTCGGTCGAGCAGCCCAACCGCCGCCCCCGCCGCGGCGAGTTCAGCCGCGATCGCCCCGCCAATGCCGCCCGCCGCCCCGGTCACGATGGCAACGCGCCCGGACAGTCCAAGCCAGTCTGATGTCATGTGGTTGTTCCTCCCGCACGGGAGGGTCGCGCGGCATGGCAAGGAAATCTACCCTCGCTCTCGCGGCGATCACGCGCCGCACGGGCCGGGTAGTCAGTCCTCCGGCCGCCATCCGTTGCGGAACATGCAGGCGCGCTGCACCTCGTGCCGGCCATCCTCGTTCACGTCGTCATTCCGATAGACGGCGGGCTGGTAGTCACCGCCCGTGGTCCTGCAGTTGGTCGTGTTGCCCGATCCCGTGCAGCGCGTCCGCACCGGCGTCCGGCCTGCGGGCGAGGCCATGACCCGCTGCATCAAGGGCGGCAGCGTCACATAGGCCTCGGCACGGCACTGCGACAGGGCCGCCTCCATATCCGTCGGTGTCGCCCCGGGCTTCGCCCATTTCTCGGCGCAGGCGGACAGGGCCAGGCTGGCCAGAATAATCGTCAGCGGCTTCATGCGGCACCTTCCGGACGTGGGGAACGGGCGACGCAAAGCCGCGACGGTCGCGCCTCGCGAAACCGGCACTCATGGCATCAGCCTGACGATTCGAACATACAATCAGAATCACGACGCGCACCATGGGGTGCGCCGCGGGCGCGCCGGTCAGTTCCGGGCGAGGCCCAGCCGCCGCCGCAGCTTCTGCCAGCCCGACATGGCGCCGACAGGCGCAGCGGGCAGTGGCGGCAGGCGCTTCGCCCCATCGGGCGGCATCAGCAAGACGCGCTTCTCGCGCAGCGCCGCGAGGCGCCGCCACGCCCGGCCCTGCTCCTCCGAGCCAGGCACGGTGCGGTGGTAGATCATCAACGCCTCCACTTCCGCCCGGTGCAGGCGGATGGCGGCGACGCCCGGATTCTCGACGCGGTCGGAGGCGCCATGCCAGGGGCGCCGCAGCACCTCGGCCGCCATGCGCGCTTCAGCCATGGCGGAGCCTTTCCGCTGCCTCGACCGCGAAATAGGTCAGTACGCCGCTGGCGCCGGCGCGCTTGAACCCCATCAGGCTTTCCATCATGGCGCGCTCATGCTCGATCCAGCCGTTCTGCACCGCGGCCATGATCATCGCGTATTCGCCCGACACCTGGTAGGCGAAAGTGGGGACGGCGAAACGATCCTTCACGCGGCGGACGATATCGAGATACGGCATGCCCGGCTTGACCATGACCATGTCGGCCCCCTCGGCGAGGTCGAGCGCCACTTCGCGCAGCGCCTCGTCCGAATTGGCCGGGTCCATCTGGTAGGTCTTCTTGTCGCCCCGCAGCGCCTTGCCGGAGCCGAGCGCATCGCGGAACGGGCCGTAGAAGGCCGAAGCATATTTCGCCGCATAGGACATGATGCGCGTGTCGATGAAGCCGCTGGCATCAAGCGCGGTGCGGATCGCGCCGACGCGCCCATCCATCATGTCCGACGGCGCGATGATGTCGATGCCGGCATCCGCCTGATTCAACGCCTGGCGGACCAGGATGGCGACGCTGTCGTCATTGTGGACGTAGTCGCCCGTCCGCGTCTCACGGATCACGCCGTCATGGCCGTGGTCGGTATAGGGGTCGAGTGCCACGTCGCCGACCAACCCGATCTCCGGATAGGCGCGCTTCAACTCGCGCGCCGCCCGGCAGATCAGGTTGTTGGCATTCAGCGCCTCGGTGCCTTCGGCATCCTTCGCCTCGGCGGGCGTCGCGGGGAAGATGGCGATCGCCGGAATGCCGAGCTTCGCCGCCTTTTCCACATGCTGCGCGACACGGTCGACGGTCACGCGCGTCTGGCCCGGCATGGAGGCGACCGGGCGTTCCTCGTTGCTGCCCTCGATGACGAAGATCGGCCAGATCAGGTCATCGACGGACAGGGTATTCTCCGCCACCAGCCGGCGCGTCCATGCGTCGCGCCGGTTCCGCCGCAAGCGGATGGCAGGATAGGCACCCGGTGTAGCCGGGGCCTCGATCGCGAAGGGCGCGCCCTGACGGCGGTCGGCGTTCATTCGGCGGCAGCCTTCATTTCCGGCCCCGTCGCAGCGGCCAGCGCCTGGTCGAGATCGGCGAGGATGTCATCGATATGCTCGATGCCGATCGACAGGCGGATATAGCCCGGCGTGACGCCGGAAGCCGCCTGTTCCTGCTCGTCGAGCTGGCTGTGCGTGGTCGTCGCGGGATGGATCGCGAGGCTGCGCGCATCGCCGATATTGGCGACGTGGTAGAACATCTTCAGGGCCTCGATGAACTTCTGGCCGGCTTCCTTGCCGCCCTTCAGCTCGATGCCCATCAGGCTGCCGTAGCCGCCCTTCAGATACGCATCGGCGCGGCGCTTCGCCTCGCCCGTCATCAGCGAGGGATGGATCACCTTCGCCACCGCCGGATGCTGCGACAGATGCGCCGCGACGCGCAGCGCATTGGCGCAGTGGCGTTCGATGCGCAGCGGCAGCGTCTCCAGACCCTGCAGCGTCAGGAAGGCGTTCATCGGGGCCATCGGCGCGCCGAGGTCGCGCAGCAGGATCACCCGCATGCGGATGATGTAGGCCACCGGCCCGAGCGGCTTGACCGCCTGCGTCCAGACCGCGCCGTGATAGGACGGGTCGGGCTTGTTCAGCGTCGGGAAGCGCTCGGCATGGGCTTCCCAATCGAAATTGCCGCCATCGACGACCACACCGCCGATCGAGGTGCCGTGCCCGCCGATCCACTTCGTCGTCGAATGCATCACGATCGCCGCGCCATGCTGCAGCGGCTTGCACAGGATGGGGGCGGCAGTGTTGTCCATGATCAGCGGCACGCCGATCTTGCGCCCCAGCGCGGCGACTTCCGCGATCGGGAAGACGTTCAGCTTCGGGTTCGGCAGCGTCTCGGCATACCAGCAGCGCGTGCGCGCGTCGGTGGCGCGCACGAAGTTCTCAGGGTCGGCCGGATCGACGAAACGAACCTCGATCCCGAAGGATTTCAGCGTATTCGCGAAGAGGTTCCAGGTGCCGCCATACAGGTCGGTGCTGGAGACGATGTTATCGCCAGCCTCGCAGAGGTTCAGCACGCAGAAGCTGGTCGCCGCCTGGCCCGAGCCGAGGGCGAGGCCGGCCACGCCGCCTTCCATCGCCGCGACGCGCTTCTCCAGCACGTCGACGGTCGGGTTCATGATGCGGCTGTAGATGTTGCCCATCTCGGCCAGGCCGAACAGCCGCGCCGCATGGCCGGTGTCCTGGAACTGGAAGGAGGTGGTCTGATGGATCGGCACCGCCACGGAGCCCGTGGAGGGGTCGGCCCGCCATCCCGCATGCAGTGCGATGGTCTCGGGGTTTGTCCAATTCGGTGCGGACATGGCTACCCTCCATTGGTGGCGTCTTTGTGGCCCTCAAGTGCCACGGGACGCGGCGTAGAGAAAGCGAAATGCGGCATTAACGCGACGCGCGGGGATGGGAGCATATCCATCGCCAAGCATGGCGGGTGGGAGAACGGCATTCCCCCAGGCCGGTGCCGGCGCTTGATGACGCGGATTCGTCGCTGCCGCGCCTGATGGCTTGCCGGCTCCGTTCGCTGGATGTCGAGCGAAGGACAGGGATGCGCAGGTCATTGAAGGCAAAGGCTGCTGGCCTGCGAATGACGCCCGCGGGCCGCCGGTATCGGGATATCGGCGCAGACTCCGAGCAGTTGCATCACCTCATCGGGTGAATATGCTCTCAGAAGCAATTGCCTCGACCTGCTTCCGCGCCGCAGCGAGTGGAAGCCGGTCAGGCCGCCAGGAGACGGCCGATCTCGCCCCAGATGCGCGCCCACCCGGCATCGCGGCCAAATTCCTCGGCGGCCCCGCCTGCCTCGGTGGCGGCGCCGTTCTGGCGATCGAGCGTCGCCAGCACTAGGGCCGTCGAAATGAAATGGCGCGTCCGATAGGCCATGGCTGGGGCGGTCGAGACGGCATCCGGCGCGGCTGGGTCGCCGAACCGCAGATGCGCGATCCCGGCCCGCAGCGCGACTTCGCGCGCCGGGCGGGTCGCCGCGGCGCGGCCGTGCTCGACGACGAAGACGGGGCGCCGCCGGTTCCAGAATTTCGGGTCGAAGAAATCCGCCACGTCGGCGCGGGCGATGGCCTCGCGTCGCACCGCAAGCGGACCATCGTTCGGCCAATCGGGCAGGGGCACCGCACGGTCCGGGGCGAATATCGTCACCTTGCGGCCCAGCGCGGTGGTCAGGTAGGCGAGGACGGGCAGCAGGTCGGGTGCCGTGATGTCCTCGACCAGCATGGCGACAGGCCCCGGCGCGCCACCGCGCAGCGCGGCAAGCAGGCGACTTTCCTCCCCGCGCCACAGCAGCGGAACGGCGGCGCGTTCGGCGCGAGCGGCATGAATGATGGCCGCCGCAGCGCGCGACGGCGCTTCTTCGAGCAGCAGGAAGCGCGGAAACGCCGCCGCCAGACTGGCAAACCGGTCATCAAGGCCGTTCTGCATGGCCATTGTCGCCGCATGCGCGACACCCAGCCGCGTGCGGACAGTGACGCCGGGCAGGGTCTCCGGCGGGGAGGCGAACCATATGGCGAGGTGAGGCGCTGCCAGCAACTCGTCGAGGCTGACGCGCCGCGGCTGCGTGTCGTCGAACAGCAGATGCGTCGCCTCGGCGGACAGGGGCCCGCAGGACGGGTCGACCAGCACGCGCCCCCGCGCGGCCAGCAGGCGCAGCGCGGCCGGGTCCGCGCTCGCCGGGTCGCCGGCCAGATGCAAGGCAACCGGGGCCCGGAACCCGGCATAGCGCGCGACGTCCAGCGCGTGGTCGAAGATAAGGTTGCCCTGCCGCACCTGCTCGAAGCGCACCGACACCACTACCGAGGGGGGCAGCTTCGACGCGACCTCGCCGGCATGGTGCAGCGTCGCGGCGATGTCGGCCTCGGCGGCGGCGACCGAACTGCGCGACGCTGCCGTCAGTTCCGCCAGCAGGGATTCGTCGCGCACGAGGCGATGCGCGGCGCGCATCATCTCCTCGAAATCGGCGCATTCATGGAAGGCGTGGGTCGGGATGTAGCCTTCGAAGGCGTGGACATGGCTGATGAGCGCCTTGCCGCGCGCCAGCGCCTCACCGACCTTGATCTTGAGGCCGGTCGAGAAGGACAGCGGCGCGAGCACGGCATCGACCTGGTCGTAGAGCGTGTCCATGCTCTCGAGCGTACCGAGCTGGCGCAGGAAGGGCAGCTTCAGCTCCTCCAGCAGGCTGCAGACTGACCCGGCCACCACGATCTCGATCGGCAGCAGCGTGCGGCGCAGATAGGCGTCGGCGACTTCCAGGAAGCGGCGGATGTTGCTGGCGTTGATGTTGTTGCGCCCGCCGACGATGCCCAGCCGCAGCACGCCATCGCCCGCTCGCTGGGGGCTTGGCGGCGCCGGCGGTTCCATGTGCAGCAGGGTGCGCACGGGCCGTTGGGTGATCGTGCTGAAGAAGGCCTCTTCTTGGGACTTGATGGCCCAGACGATATCCGCCCGGTCGAGGGCGATGCGTTCCTGTTCCTCGGTGGTGTGGAAGTATTCCGGCGCTAGGCCATTGGCGGCCAGCAATTCCCGCCGCCCGGAAAAGCGGTCATGGGTGTCGAGGATGCGCAGCACGCCGATCGGCGCGTGCTCCAGCGCCTTGGACATCCAGGTGTAATTGACCAGCAGCGCGTCGTAGCGACCCACCTTCAGCAGCCAGTCGAGCATCTGGCCGATGGCCGGGTCCCACCAGTCGTCGATGCCGTGGTCCGGGCCATCTGATGGGCGGGTATGCAGCGGCCGCGTGGCGGGGCAGAGGAACACCTCCTGCCACTGCTTGGCCATCTCCACCAGGGCATTGCGGGGCAGGCGGGTGCGCCATTCCTCATCGGATGGATAGTGCAGCAGCGCGACATGGGCGCCCTCGCGCTGCAAGGCGCGATTGACTTGCACAATGCGATTGCGGTTGCCGAAGGTGACCGGCCAAGTGGGCACCGGTGACAGCACGAGGACGCGAAGCCCATCCCAGGCCCCGCGCCTGGTCGGCGCTACCGGGGCGCTAGACGTCATCCTGCTCGTCCAGCCCGGCAAGCAATGCGGTCACCGCGTTGTAGATCGCGGAGGTCTGCCAATGAAAATCACCGGCATCCGCCTGCCGCAGCGCGAGGCCGCGCATCGTCCGGTCAGCCGGATTGCGCGACAGCAGATACGACTTCGTCTGCAGCCATGCCTCGCCGTGCCGCGCCATGCTGGCCTTCGGGTCGTTCATGTAGTCCGAGACCGCCTGCCAGGCGGCGCGGCGGCGGAACCAGCGCTGCGTCAGCCGTTCCGGGTCCACCCAGTGGTCCACGGCGCCGAGGGGGTCGTAGGCGACGAGGCCGCCCTGGGCCTTGATCCGGTCGGTCAACGCGGTCTCCTCGGCGGAGAGCAGGCTGGCACCCCCGCCGGTGCGGCCGAGTGAGGTGTTGAACCAGCCGGCGTGGCGCAACGCGGCGACACGAAAGGCGATGTTGGCACCAGCCACCCATTCGCCTTCACCCAGGAGGCGACGCTTGGAGCCGAGGTCGACGACCGTGATGCCGCCCAGCATCTGGTCGGGCAGCCAATCCGGCCGGGGTGCGCCCCACCAGGGGCGGATGCGTCCGCCCACGACCTTCACGCTGTCGCCGAACTCGTCGAAGCAGCCGGCGATGTTCTCGAGCCAGACGGCATCGGCGCGGGCGTCGTCGTCTAGGTAGGCGATGATTGGCGCCTTGGCGTGGCGTGCAGCGACGTTGCGTGCATTGGACAGGCCAGGCCGCGGCTCATGGAGCCAAGTGAGGTTGGGGCGGCCGGCGAAGGCAGAGGACTCGCGCGCCGAACGTTCCGGGTCGGGCGAATTGTCGATGACGATGACTTCGTAGGTGTCGGATGGCAGCGACTGCTTGAGGGCCGATTCAATGGCGCCGGGGAGAAGATCGTAGCGCTCATAGGTGCAGATGGCCGCGCTGATGCGGCGGGTGTGCGCAGCCATGGAGTTCTCAGCCTCGCTCGATACGGAGGAGCTGGAAGGCAATGCCCAGGATGCGCTTGTCGGCCAGCCCCCGTTCGGCGGGCGAGTGCATGTGCGGCACTTTCAGCGTCAGCCGCGTCGGCCCGTCGCCGACGCGCGGTGCGATCGGGGTGGAACGCATGAGCTTCTGGTTGCCCTCGCGGCTGAGCGGATAGAGGGCGCCATCGACTTCGAGCGCCAGCTCCTTGGCGTTCGCCGGCGTGCCGAAATGGAAGATCCGCATCGAGGCGACCAGGGGTTCGCTGCGGTCGACCCAGGCTTCGAAATGGATCTCCGCCGTCGGGCCGGTCCAGCGGAACGCGCCCTCCGGACCCCATTCGAGGTGGTAGAAGCCGTCCTGGGCCGGCAGCAGCTGATCCGCGGCGATCTCGAATTTGGCAGGCAGGGGCGGGCGGGGCGTCGGCGTCGCGGCAGGCGCGGCGGCCGGCGGGGCAATCGCAGGTTCGGCGTGCATCATCGCGGCGTCGCGAAGCTGAAGGAGGCGTTCATAGCCTTCGAGCCGCGCCCGAAGATCGGCCACCTCGATACGCAGGGATTCGATGTCTGCACTGGCGCTAGTCACGATGGGGCTTCCTTGGTCTGCGATCGAGTCCATGGACTTCACTCTCGTGTCTGATCGATGAGCGCGTGCGGGCGATTTGCTGTGGCAGATTGCATGAAAAATCTAACGCGCTTAGCCGTGGAGGTCGAGTGCCTCCGCAACTGCCGGTAGACGTTCCCGCAGGTCCTGGAGCAGTGGCGCTAGCTTTTCGGCAACAATAGCGCGGACCTCATCGGTATTGCCCTCGGGCTTGCCGCCTTCGAAGACCCGTTCCCGTGCCTTCGGGAAATACGCCTCGCTAAAAGGCAGGCCGAGAAAATCGGAAACCCGGCGAAGAACACCCATCGGGTCATCCCGAATGAGGCCATTGTAATCGATATGCAACTGACCAGGCGGCAACATGCCCTTCCAGCGCACCAGCCAAGTGCCATAGTCGGAATACCAGGAAACGCCGTTCCACCAGTTGGAGAGCGCAATCTCCTTCATCCGCTCCGCGGTCGGACCCTTCCCGCACAGCATGGCGATGTGGGACATCGCGCGCGCCACCGGATGGCGCAGCAGCGCAACGACCTTGAGGTTCGGGTTCATCGAGAGGGCGTGGCGGATTCCCTCGCGCGGCAGCACGCAGTACTGCGGCGAGATTTCCCCGCAGATCTGATCGACACTGCATCCTTCGAACAGCGTGGCATAGGCCGCGTCGTCCATCGGTTCCTGTGCCAGGGCATCGAGGCTTGCGAGCATGCGGGCGCGAACGTCGGGGCGTGGACCCTTGGCCCCGTCGCGGTCTGGAGCGGTCCAGTGACGACGCGCCTGAGCAACCTGGAATGCGCGATGGTCAGCGTCCGCCTTGGCCCAACCGGGAACATAGATGCTCGAAAAGTAGGCCACTTCCTTCACCGGCGGCATCAGGATGTCGGGGTGGCTGCGCAGATTGGCGTAGAGCCATGTCGTGCCGGCCTTCTGGGCACCGATGCAGAGGAAGTCGGGGCGTGCGGCGCGTGCTGTCTGGAGTGGCGCATAATGCGGGCTGCGGCGGTCACGCGTTGCGGTCCCCGCGGCCTCGTTCTGCGCAATCTTTTCCAGCATGAAGCACTCCAGGCAGGGTACCCGGCGGCGCCAGGCGAGACTTTCTCTTACCGCTCAACCGTGCGAGATGAAAAGCCACCTTGAATGCCATGCCAGATGAAAAGCCATCATGACCGTGCCGTCGCTCGCAGGACCGTCATCGAGCCGAGAACAACGGTTTCCTGATTTCCTGTGCATCGGCGCGCAGAAGGCCGGCACGACGTGGCTGGATGCGAATTTGCGGCGAAATCCGGAAATTTGGATGCCCTGGATCAAGGAGATCCAGTACTTCAACGACGTCCACATACCGGCGCATCGCAACTGGACCCGGGCGCATCGGCAGCGCCACGCGGAGAACGCGGCGAGGCGGCTGGTCAAGCGCAGCGAAGGCGAGCGGTTGGACCTGCGCACGATGCATGCCATCGCGTCCCTCGCCGCCGAGCCGATCTCCGACGACTGGTACGGGCGCATCTTCTCACATGCCGGGCCGCACCGGATTTGCGGCGAGATCACGCCGGAGTACAGTCTGCTGCCTCCCGAGGGCGTGGCGCATGTGAAGCGTCTTTGCCCACAGCTGAAAGTCATTTTCCTGATGCGCGACCCGATCGAGCGGTGTTGGTCGCACATCCGCATGCTCGCCTCCCGGCAGTCCGGCATCGATATCGAGAGGCTGGCCGAGCAGGACGATGTGATCGTGCGCTGCGACTACGCCCGGATCCTGGATCGCTGGACCGCGGCATTCGGTCCCGACCGAATGTTCGCAGCGGACTTCGAGCAGATAATCCGTGAACCGGAAGCACTGCTCACCGGCATCTGCGACTTCCTCGGGGTGAAGCCGCATGCCGCGACCCTCCGGCGCGCCGCCGCCGTGGTGTTCCCCGGCCAGGAGATGCCTATGCCGCCTCGAATCCGCGACATTCTCGAGGCGAGGCTTGCCGATATCTACCGTTCGAACAGGCAGCGCACAGTCCAGCCTGCTGGCGCGGCTTCGCTCGAACCGTTCGATGACAATATGAAAGGCCCTGCCGCATGAAGATCGTCGCGGTCACGAGCGTGCGAAACGAGGCGCCGTTTCTCGTGGAGTGGGTCGCCTATCATCGACTGATCGGCTTCACGGACATCGTGCTGTTCTACAACGATTGCTCCGATGGCACGGATCTCGTGGCGCAGGCGCTGGCCAAGGCAGGCCTGGTCACGGCCATCGAGAATCACGGCCTTCCCGATATGGCGCCACAGGTCGCCGCCTTTTCGCAGGCCCGTTCGTTTCCGCAGGTGAAGTCGGCCGATTGGGCGATCGCCTTCGACGTCGATGAATTCATCAATATCAAATGCGGCGACGGCAGGCTGTCAGATCTGTTCGACGCCGTGCCGGATGCCGATGCGATCATGATGCAGATGAGGCATTTCGGGTCCGCCCATCAGATCTTCATGCAGAACGACCTGGTGATCCGCCAATTCGATCTCGCGTCTCTGGTCGAGCATCCTGACAACATGATCGTCAAGACCATCCACAAGATGGGCAGGAAATTCTCGGGTATCGGCATGCACATGCCGAACTTCTATCAAAAATACGATGCCCTTCCCCGGATGTACAACGGGTCGGGTGTCTTCCTGCCCGACACCGTGCATCGGATGGAGCGCTTACGTAAGGTGCCGGATGGCTGGGGCGGCATGGATCTTGTCCAACTCAACCACTACGCGGTTCGCAGCCTCGACCAGTACCTGGTCAAGCGGCGGCGCGGATCGGGTACCGGGATGAAGAACCGCTTCAGCCGGGAATACTGGCAGCAGCGCGACGCCAACGACGTTCAGGAGACGTCGATCCATCGCATGCTGCCCGGCCTCGAGGCCGCGATCGCGACGGTGATGGCCGATCCGGCGATCAGGCAGGCGGTGGACCAGGCACGGCGCTTGAACAATCTGGAAGTCATGCTGTCGATCCGCGACGCACCGCCCTTTGCGTTTCAGGTCGCCGAAGCGATGTCGTCCACCGGCGATGCGACCTCGAACGACGCGACGGACCGGGGCGACGACGCCGGGCTTGCCGCCGCCGGCGCCTAGCCCGTCGAACCTCGCGCCGTGTCCGCATGGCGCGAGATGCCTGCTGTGACGACGCTCAGCACGCCACGCGCCGCGATGCGCGCCACGGCACGACCGGCCAGCCGCGCAAGAGTTGCGTAGTTGACGCCAGTGTAGATCGAGCTTCTTGTCAAATCGTCCAGTAAAGGCGCCGCTTGTACTCAGCCGCGAGGGCCGCACGGTCGGTGCCCGGCTTCAGCTGCGCCAGAACCAGGGTGTCGACAACCTCAACCTTGTCGAACCACTCGAAGATGGTGTCGTAGGCGGGCCGCTTGGCGGATACGTCGTGGCACAGGATGCGGGCTGTTTCCTGCGTGCCGCTGTCGATGAAGCATAGGCCTGCGCGCAGCGCGCAGGCGATGCGGAAGCGGCCGTCCACCAGCACGAGGCTCGGGCTCTCACCAAGCTGTTCCCAGACCGGCCAGGGTGCCTCCGGGTAGCCGGGCCACAGCGCGATGGAGGATTTATCGACCGGGAAGCCCCATTCGCGGGTCGGCCCGATGTCGCCATGCAGGAGGCGCAGCCTGCCGGAGGCGGTGGCTTCAACGATCCTGGGATCCTGGCGAAGAGCCTCGACCCAGCCCTTATCAGACTCGATCGATACCATCCGTTCGACACCGCTGTTGAGCACGAAGCCCGTCGACCCGCCCGCTCCGTATTCGAGATAGGCATGGCACCCGTCCAGGGCCCTCCCAAACAACGCGATCTCGCCCTCGCTCATCCGCGGTGCGGAGGGGACCTCAATGACCGTGGACGCCGTCGCAGTCTTTGCCATCATCAAGCACCTTGTTCCGAGGCGCCAATTTCGCAGGATATGTCAGTCTCCACAACCTAGGGTCGTAGCCCCGTTCCGCAGTTCCGCCGAAGCGACCCCGGCGGACCACGCATGGGATCACGCCTTTCTGACCGGTTCCGCCGCGGCGTAGTTGATCTGCCGGCGAGGCCTGTGCGAACAAAGACCCATGTCGTCGTCCCCGACCAAGCCGCCCATCCCCATCGCTGCCGACCATGGCGGCCTTCCGCTCAAGCTCGCCATCAAGGCCGCGCTCGAGGCCGAAGGTCATGCCGTGCAGGATTTCGGCACCAATTCCGCCGAGTCGGTCGACTATCCGGATTTCGCCCATCTGGTCGTCGACGCCATGACGGCCGGCGGTGCCCCCTTCGGCATCCTTGTCTGCGGCACCGGCATCGGCATGGCCATCGCCGCCAACCGCCACCCCGGCATCCGCGCCGCCGTCCTGCACGACACCACCGAAGCGCGCCTGACCCGCGCCCACAACAACGCCAACATCGCCTGCTTCGGTGCGCGCACCATCGGTGTCGAAACCGCCCTCGATGCCCTGCGCGTCTTCCTCGCCACCCCCTATGAAGCTGGCCGCCACGACCGCCGTCTTGCCAAGCTCGACCGAGGAAGCGCAAAACCCGGCGCATGATGCGCCCCGCCCCCGCCCCCCTCCGCGCGCCGGACGGCCCTGCCGCCGGCACCCCCCCCGACGCCTTCTTCCGCGCCAGCCTGGCCGCCGCGGACCCGGCCATCGCCGCCGCCGTCGCGCAGGAACTGACGCGCCAGCAGGACGGCATCGAGCTGATCGCGAGCGAGAACATCGTCTCCCGCGCCGTGCTCGAGGCGCAGGGCAGCGTGCTGACCAACAAATACGCCGAGGGCTACCCCGGCCGCCGCTACTACGGCGGCTGCGAGGCGGTGGACATCGCCGAGCGCCTGGCCATCGAGCGTGCCTGCCAGCTCTTCGGCGCCGGTTTCGCCAATGTGCAGCCCCATTCTGGCGCCCAGGCCAATCAGGCCGTCTTCTTCGCCCTGATGCAGCCGGGCGACACCTTCATGGGCCTCGACCTCGCCGCCGGTGGGCACCTGACCCATGGCGCCCCGGCCAACCAGTCCGGCAAGTGGTTCAAGGTCGCGCCCTACACCGTGCGGCGCGAGGACCAGCGCATCGACATGGACGAGGTCGCGCGCATCGCTCGCGAAACGAAGCCCAAGGTCATCGTCGCCGGTGGCTCCGCCTATGCCCGCGCCTGGGACTTCGCCCGCTTCCGCGCCATCGCCGATGAGGTCGGCGCCTATTTCATGGTGGACATGGCGCATTTCGCCGGCCTCGTGGCCGGCGGCGCGCATGACAGCCCCATCCCCCACGCCCACGTCACCACCACCACCACGCACAAGACCCTGCGCGGCCCGCGCGGCGGCATGGTGCTCACCAACGACGAGGCGATCGCCAAGAAGATCAACTCGGCGGTATTCCCGGGCCTGCAGGGCGGCCCGCTGATGCATGTCATCGCCGCCAAGGCCGTGGCCTTCGGCGAGGCTCTCAAGCCCGACTTCCGCGCCTATGCCGCCGCCGTCGTGGCGAACGCCAAGGCCCTGGCCGAGGAACTCAAGGCCCAGGGCCTCGACCTGGTCACCGATGGCACCGACAACCACCTGCTGCTGGTCGACCTGCGGCCGAAGAAGCTGACCGGCAAGGTGGCCGAGGCCGCGCTCAACCGCGCCCATCTGACCTGCAACAAGAACGCCATCCCCTTCGACCCCGAGAAGCCGATGGTCACCTCTGGCGTTCGCCTTGGCACTCCCGCAGGCACCACGCGCGGCTTCGGCATCGGCGAATTCCGCGAGATCGGCAAGCTGATCGGCGAAGTGCTGGACGGCGCCGCCCGCGCCAATGACGCGGAGGCCAACGCCGCCATCGAGACCGCCGTCTCGGCCAAGGTGCTCGAGCTCTGCCGCCGCTTCCCCGTCTACCCGGGCTGAGCGGCGCATCATGAAGTGCCCCTTCTGCGGCGCCGAGGACACCCAGGTGAAGGACAGCCGCCCGGCCGAGGACGCCGCGGCGATCCGTCGCCGGCGGGCCTGCGCCGCATGCGGGGCGCGCTTCACGACGTTCGAGCGCGTGCAACTGCGCGAAATCACGGTCCTCAAGACCGATGGTCGTCGCGTCCCCTTCGACCGTGAAAAGCTCGCCCGCTCGGTGCGCGTCGCCTTGCGCAAGCGCCCGGTCGATGAGGACCGGATCGAGCGGCTGGTGAATTCCATCCAGCGCCGCCTCGAAACCGAAGGCGAGACGGAAATCCCTTCGCGTAAGATCGGCGAATTGCTGATGGAATCGCTGAAGGAGCTGGATCAGGTCGCCTATGTCCGCTTCGCCAGCGTCTATCGCAATTTCAGCGAGGCGAAGGATTTCCAGGCTTTCCTGGGCGAGCTCGGCAGCAAGGAATAGCGCGCCGCGCCGCGCGGGGGGCAGCTCCACGCTCGACGCGTCTTGCCCGGTCTTCGCGGCTGCGGGACAACCCCAGGCTTCATGTCCGATGACCTCCAGCACATGCGCGCCGCCCTGGCGCTCGCCCGCCGCGGCCTAGGCAATGCCTGGCCGAACCCGGCGGTCGGCTGCGTGCTGGTCAAGCATGGCCGCGTCATCGGTCGTGGCTGGACCCAGCCTGGCGGCCGCCCACATGCGGAGACCGAGGCGCTGCGCCGAGCCGGCTCGCAGGCGCGCGGTGCGACCGCCTATGTCACCCTGGAACCCTGCTCCCACCACGGCCGCACCCCGCCCTGCTGCGACGCGCTGACCGCCGCCGGCGTTGCCCGCGTGGTGATGGCCATGCGCGACCCCGACCCGCGGGTGAACGGCCGCGGCGTCAACCTGCTGCGCGACGCCTGCATCCTGGTCGAGGAAGGCCTGCTGGAAGCCGAGGCCCGCGCGCTGAATGCCGGCTTCTTCCGCCGCATCGAGCAGGGCCTGCCGATCGTCACGCTGAAGCTCGCCACCACCCTCGATGGCCGCATCGCCACCGCCACGGGTGAAAGCCGCTGGATCACCGGCCCAGAGGCCCGGCGTGAGGCCCACGCCATGCGGGCCCGCCACGACGCCATCCTGGTCGGTTCCGGCACCGTGCTCGCCGATGATCCGGACCTGACCTGCCGGATCCCCGGCATGGAGCGCGTCCCCATGCTGCGCGTCGTCGCCGATGCCCGGCTGCGCACCCCTCCGACCGCCCGGCTGGTCAACACCGCGCGGCTGGCGCCGACCTGCATCGTCACCGCCCCCGGCCACCCGCCCGCCGCCCAGGCACCCTTCACCTCCGCCGGCGTCGAGTTGCTGACCGTGCCACAATCCGACGCGGGGCTCGATCTGCGCACCCTGATGGCCGCCCTGGCCCGGCGCGGCGTCACGCGCGTGCTGGCCGAGGGCGGCGCCGGGCTTGCCGCCGGTCTGCTGCGCGCCGGGCTGGTCGACCGTCTCGCCTGGTTCCACGCCCCTGGCGTGATGGGCGGGGACGGCCATCCGGCAACCGAGGGCTTGCGCCTGGCCGCGCTCGCCGCCATGCCACGCTTCCGCAGGGTGGCCGTCCGGCCGCTCGGGGCGGATATGCTCACCGAATTCGAACCCATTGCGGAGGTCGGCTGATGTTCACCGGGATCGTGACGGCCCTCGGCACCGTGCGTGACGTGCAGCCGATCGGCGGCGGCCATGATCTGCGCCTGGTGATCGGCACCTCGCCGGGCTTCCTGGCCGAACCGCTGCCGGCCGCCCTCGGCGCCTCCATCGCCTGTTCCGGCGTCTGCCTGACGGTAGTGCACCTGGCCGCCGACGCCTTCTCGGTGGATTGCTCGGCCGAGACGGTCGCCAAGAGCACCGTCGGCCACTGGAAATCAGGCACGCGCATCAATCTGGAACGCGCGCTCCGCATGGGTGACGAACTCGGGGGCCATCTCGTCGCCGGCCATGTCGACGGCGTCGCGGAAGTCGTCTCGGCCACACCGGAGAATGCCTCGGTCCGCTGGCGCTTCCGCGTCCCGCCCGAAATCGCGCCCTACATCGCCCCCAAGGGCTCGGTGGCGATCGATGGCTGCTCGCTGACGGTGAACGAGGTTGACGGAGAGGTGTTCGGGGTCAACATCATCCCCCACACCACCTCGGTCACCACCTTCGGCACGCTGCAACCCTGCGACAAGGTCAACATCGAAGTGGACATGATGGCGCGCTATGTCGCGCGGCTCCGGGAGTACCAGCGTTGAGCGCGACCACCGACACCGTCCGCACCTCCTTCTCGGAGTTCCTCTCCCCCACCGAGGAACTCCTCGAGGAAGCGCGGCGCGGCCGCATGTTCATCCTGGTCGATGACGAGGACCGCGAGAACGAGGGCGACCTCGTCATCCCCGCGCAATTCGCCACGCCGGATGCGATCAACTTCATGGCCCGCTTTGCCCGTGGCCTGATCTGCCTGGCGATGACGCGCCAGCGTGTCGAACAACTCGGCCTGCCGCTGATGGCGCAGTCAAACGGCACCCGCCACGCCACCGCCTTCACCGTCTCCATCGAGGCGCGCGACGGCGTCACCACCGGCATCTCGGCCGCCGACCGCGCCCGCACCGTTGCCGTTGCCATCAATCCAGACCTTGGCCGCGACCACATCGTCACGCCGGGCCACGTCTTCCCGCTGGTGGCGCGCGAGGGCGGCACGCTGGTCCGCGCCGGCCATACCGAGGCGGCGGTCGACTTCTCGCGCCTGGCCGGCCTCAACCCGGCCGGCGTGATCTGCGAGATCATGAATGACGACGGCACCATGGCCCGCATGCCGGACCTCGTCGCCTTCGCCCAGCATCACGGCCTCAAGCTCGGCACCATCGCCGACCTGATCGGCCATCGCCGCCGCACCGAACGCCTGGTCCGCCGCGTCGAGGAAGCGATCCTGCCGCAGGCGATCGGCGGCGAATGGCGCGCCGTGGTCTATGGGAGCACCGTCACCCCCGGCGAGCACCTCGCCCTCATCAAGGGCGACGTGACGGCCGGGGAGGAACCCGTGCTGGTGCGCATGCACGCCGCCTCGCTGATCAACGACCTCGTCTCCGGGCGCACGATCGGCGAGTTGCATGGCGCGATGCGCATGATCGCCGAGGCCGGCCGCGGCGTCGTCGTCCTGCTGCGCGACTGGCGCACCGACGGCCTCTCCGACCAGATCCGCCGCGGCCGTGGCCGCGCCATCTCGCCCGAATTGCGCGACTACGGCATCGGCGCGCAGATCCTCGCCGACCTCGGCGTGTCGCGCATGATCCGCCTTTCCAACCATCCGCGGCCGATCGTCGGCCTCGAGGGCTACGGAATCGAAGATGTCGAGATCCGGCCCATCACCTCGGACACCCCCAATTGAGCACCCTTGATTCCCCCGAGCGCGGCCCGGCCACGCTTGCCGGCCCGCCGCCGCGCATCCTTGTCCTCTCCGCGCCCTATTACCGGGACGTGGTGGACGGCATGCTGCGCGGCGCGCAGCGTGTCTTCGCCGATGTCGGCGCAACGGTCGAAGTCGCCGAGGTCGCCGGTGGCTTCGAACTGCCCGCCGCCCTGGCCATGGCGATGAAGGTGCCCGGCCGCTGGGACGGCTACCTGCTGCTCGGCTGCGTCGTGAAGGGCGAGACCGACCACTACACCTTCATCTGCGACGCCATCTGCAATGGTGTGATGAACGTCGCCACCGCCTCCGCCGCCGCAATCGGCTTCGGCCTGCTGACCGTGGACAGCCTGGACCAGGCCGTCGCCCGCTCCCGTGACGACCGTATGAACAAGGGTGGTGAAGCCGCCCATGCGGTGCTTGCGCAGATCGCGCTGGTGCGCGGCTGGGGTATCGCCGGATGAGCACACCCCCCAAGCCGGCCGGGCGCCCGCGTACCGGCGCGCGCGTCGCCGCCGTGCAGGCGCTGTTCCAATCCGAGCAGTCCGGCGAGACCGCCGAGACCGTCGCCCAGCAATTCATCCGTCACCGTATCGGTGCCGGCGAGGGCGATGACGCCTTCGACGAAGGCCGCGTCCCCCTCGCGCATATCCCGCTGTTCGAGGCGATCCTGAAGGCGGCCGCCACCCGCGCCGAAGCGACCGATGCCGAGATCCGCGCCCATCTGCAGCGCGACTGGACGCTCGAACGTCTCGACCCGGTGCTGCGCGCCCTGCTGCGCGCCGCCGCCGCCGAGCTGATGTCGGGCAAGGAACCGCCGGCTCGCGTCGTGATCAACGAATACCTCGATATCGTGCGCGGCTTCCTCGATGAGGAAACATCGCGCTTCGCCAATGGCGTGCTGGACGCCATGGCCCACACGCTGCGCCCGACGGAGTTCGGGGCGGCGCGGTGAGCCTGCCGGCCGAATTCGCCCTGATTGCGCGTCACTTCCGCCCGCTGGCGGGGGAGGGGGCGCTCGACCTTGCGGATGACGCGGCGGTGCTCGACCTTCCGGCCGGGCGGCGGCTGGTGATCGCCGCCGATGCCATGGTCGAGGGTGTCCACTACCTGCCCGACGACCCGCCCGAGACGATCGGCCGCAAGCTGCTGCGGGTCAACCTGTCCGACCTCGCGGCAATGGGTGCGGCGCCGCTCGGCTACCTGATGACGACGGTGCTGTCGCGCGGCACGCCCGATGACTGGATCGCCGGTTTTGCCCGGGGCCTGGCGGAGGATCAGCGTGCCTTCGCCCTCACGGTGCTCGGCGGCGACACGGCGGCCACGCCGGGGCCGACCTGCCTCTCGCTGACCATCCTCGGCACGGTGGCGCCGGGGGCGGTGCTCACCCGTGCTGGCGCACGGCCAGGCGACGAGATCTGGGTGTCCGGTACCATCGGTGATGGTGCTCTCGGGTTGAAGGTGTTGCGCGGTGAAGTGCCGGACGACGCGTCGGGCCATCTCGCGCGCCGATACCGGTTGCCGGAGCCGCGGCTGGCGCTGGGGCAGGCGATCGCCGGCCTTGCCAGCGCCGGCATGGATGTCTCGGACGGGCTGGTGCAGGACCTCGGCCACCTGTGCCGAGCGGCCGGCTGCGCGGCCGTGATCGACGCCGTATCCGTGCCGCTGTCCGACGCGGCGCGCCACCTGGTCACGGGCGATGGCGCGCTGCTCGCCTCGGTGCTGACCGGCGGCGATGACTACGAGTTGCTGTTCGCCGCTGTACCGGATGCGGCTCCGGCCTTGCGCGCGGCGGCCTTGCGGGCGGGCACCCCCATCACGCGTATCGGACGGATGGTCGAAGGTGGGCCGGCGGTGCGGGTAATGGATGGCAAGGGGGCGCCAATCGTGCTGGCGCGTGAGGGGTGGAGCCACTTCTGACCTGCGGCACGCCTGTCATGCAGGCAATGAAGGTCGAGGGGCGCCGCCCCTCCAGCGCCCCGCCAGGAAACGAAGGCTGCTGGACCGTCCGGCGACTACCGCAAGATCGACAGCAGGCGGGTCAGTAACGCCCGCCTGTATTCGCCGGGTTGACGGTGCTCGACGCCGGATTGCCGCCACCACCCAGACCAGGTCGACCGAGGTTGCCGAACAGGGACTGCAGCAACGACCGCTCGGTGCCCGGCACCGGTGTCTCGCGCGAGACCATAGACACCGGTCGCGCATCGGAGTCGGTCAACTCCCGCACACCGCTCACCACACCCTGGTTGTTGAAGGAAATCGCCACGACACGGCGGTCCTCCACCATCAGGTAGCGGCCCGGCTGCAGACGCGTCTGCGCGCTGATATAATACCAATTGGCCTCGTCGAAGGTGCCACGGGCCGACGGCGAGCCGAGCAACGCCTCGACATCGGAGCGGGTCTGCACACCTGGCGTGATCTGAGCGAGCTTCTCGGGGTCCACCCGGTTGCCACGCTGGACCGGCGGCGGCCCAAGATGGTCCGCCACCCATCCACAACCCGAAAGGGCCAGGACGAGCAGCAGGGGGAGCAGACGCGATGCGTTGACCGAACGGGTATGACGGGCCATGTCCGCTCATCGATAGACACCTTGATGCCACCGGGTCAACCGCCACGGGGCCGGAGCCATTCCAGATCATGGGCATCCTCGCGATGTTCCGCCGCCGGCCTCATGAACGTGCCGGCTTCGAACTCTACGGCGCGGCTGTCGGCGCCGCCCGCACTCCCGCGCTGTTCATCGGCCTTGGCGTGCCTGACACGCTGGAAGGTCGCTTCGACCTGGTCAGCCTGCATGTCGGCCTGCTGATCCGCCGCCTGCGTACCGATGGTGACGCCCGCGGCGCCGCCCTCGCCCAGGCCGTGTTCGACGCCATGTTCGCGGACATGGACGTGAACCTGCGCGAGATGGGCGTCGGCGACATGTCGGTCGGCAAGCGCGTGCGCGGCATGTGGGAAGCGTTCCACGGCCGCGCCCTGGCCTATGAAACGGCACTCGAATCGGCCGACCCGGCGGCGCTGGCCGAGGCGCTGGCCCGCAACGTCTGGCGTGGGGCGCCGCCGCCCGATGGCGCGGCCGACCGGCTGGCGGGCATCGCCCGCGCCCAGGCGGCGCATCTGGCCGGGCAGGGCATCGACCAGCTGGCCGCCGGGCGCGTCGCCTTCCTGCCCGCGGAGGGGCTGGTCGATGCAGCCTGAATTCTCCCGCCCCATCGCCCTCGCGCGGATCGCCCCCCAAGGGCGCCAGGAATGGCTGCGCGCTACCCCGGCCGAATGCGCGGCGCTGGCGAAGCGCTTCGGCATCCCCGCGGTGAACCGATTCGCCGCCGATCTGCTGCTCAAGCGCGAAGGCGGCGGCGGCGTGTCGATCGAAGGCCGCATCCTCGCGGAAGTCGTGCAGGATTGCGTCGTCACCCTCGAGCCGGTCACCCAGCAGGTCGACGAGGCCGTGCATCTGCGTGTCCTCGGTCCCGGCGAGGAATATTCGGACGACCCCGAAGCCCCCGATGAGGTCGATGCTCCGGGCGGCGTGGCCGACCTGGGCGAGGCGCTGTCCGAACAGCTTGCCCTGGCGCTGGACCCCTATCCAAGGGCGCCGGGCGCCGTCCTGCCGGATGATCTGACCGCCGAACCGGATGCCGCGCCCGAGGCCCCCGTGAGCCCCTTTGCCAACCTGGCCGCGCTACGGGGGCGGAAATAGCAACCCCGAGGCCCCCCCGCGGCTTGCGTATCAAGGGGGTGGGTGCTAATGGCCCGCCCTCCCGCTATCCTGCAAGATTGTAGATGAAAGAGGCTCGGCGCCATGGCCGTCCCGAAGAAAAAGGTTTCGCCCTCCCGCCGCGGTATGCGCCGTAGCCATGAGGCGCTGAGCGCTCCGTCGTATCAGGAGTGCTCGAACTGCGGCGAGCTGAAGCGGCCGCACCACGTCTGCTCCCACTGCGGCCACTATGACGGCCGTGAAGTGGTGGCGGCCGAGCGTGTGGGCCAGACCATCCGTTCCTGACCCGCGGTGCTGACCTCGCCGCAGGGGGCAGTTGAACATGTCCCGGACTAGCCCGCCCTTCTCTCTGGCGATCGACGCCATGGGTGGCGATGCGGCGCCGGAGGTGGTGCTTGATGGCCTGGAACTGGCCGCCGAGCGGCATCCGGAGGCGCGTTTCCTCCTCGTCGGCGACGAGGCACGGGTCGGCGGTGCGCTGGCGCGCCGCAAGCGCGCCGCGCGGGCCTGTAGCCTGCGTCATGCGCCGGATTACATCCCCGGTGACATGAAGCCTACTGCCGCTCTGCGTGTGCGCGGCTCGTCGATGCGCATCGCCATCGATGCGGTCGCCCAGGGCGAGGCCTCGGGAATCGTCTCGGCCGGCAATACCGGCGCGCTGATGGCGCTGTCAAAAATCGTCATCAAGACCATGCGCGAGATCGACCGCCCGGCGCTTGCCGCCATCGGGCCCTCGGCGCGGGGCGACGTGGTGCTGCTCGACCTCGGCGCCAACATCCAGTGCGATGCTCGCAACCTGGTGGAATTCGCCGTCATGGGCGACGCCTTCGCGCGCGCAGTGCTCGGCCTCACCAACCCGTCGATCGGCCTGCTCAATGTTGGTTCCGAGGAGCTGAAGGGCGACGACCGCGTGCGCGCCGCCGCCGAGACGCTGCGCGACTCGCATATCGGCGCCAATTTCCGCGGCTTCGTCGAAGGCCACGACATCACCGCCGGCACCACGGATGTGATCGTGACGGACGGCTTCACCGGCAATGTCGCGCTCAAGACCGGCGAGGGCGCGCTCAAGCTGATGCGCGACCTGCTGCGGCAGGTCTTCACCAGCACGGTGCCCGCGCGGCTGGGGTATCTGCTCGCCCGCCCGGCGCTTGATCGGCTGCGCGAATGGATGGACCCACGCCGCTACAATGGCGCCATCCTGATCGGGCTGAACGGCGTGGTCGTGAAGTCGCATGGCGGCACCGACGCGCTCGGTTTCGCCCATGCTGTCGATGTCGCGATGGACATGGTGACGCATGGCTTCAACGAGAGTATCCGTGACGGCCTGACCCGCCTGTCCACGACCGGACCGCGAATCGCGGCCGACTCTCGCTGAGGTTGCCGCCTTCCATGGTTCTGCGTGCCATCATCGCCGGTTGCGGCGGCTATCTGCCGGCGACCCGGCTGTCCAATGACGAACTTGCGGCGCTGAAGGGGCTCGATACGTCCGACGCCTGGATCCGCGAACGCACCGGCATCGGCTACCGCCACATCGCCGCTGCTGACGAGACCGCCTCCGACATGGGCGCGGCCGCCGCGCGCCAGGCGCTCGAACGCGCCGGTGTCGATGCGTCCGAGGTGGATGCCGTCCTGGTCGCGACCTCGACGCCCGATTCGGCCTTCCCCGCCACCGCGGCGCGCGTCCAGGCCAAGCTCGGCGTCACCAAAGGCTTCGCCTTCGACCTCGCCGCCGCCTGCACCGGCTTCATCTATGGCGTCGGCATTGCCGATGCGTTCATTCGCACCGGTCAGGCGCGCTGTGTGCTGGTGATCGGCACCGAAGTCTATTCGCGCATCCTCGACTGGACCGATCGCGGCACCTGCGTGCTGTTCGGCGACGGCGCCGGCGCGATGCTGCTGCGCGCCGGGGAGGGGGAGGGCACCACCGCCGATCGCGGCGTGCTGTCCTGCCACATGCATTCCGATGGTCGCCTGGGCGACATCCTGCATATCGAGGGCGGCGCCGGCTCGACCGGCGGGACAGGCCTGCTGCGCATGGCCGGCAAGGAAGTGTTTCGCCACGCGGTCACCAAGCTCGCCGCCGTGGTGGATGAGGCACTGGCCGCCAACGGACTCGGCCATGAGGATGTGCGCTGGCTGGTGCCGCACCAGGCCAATCGCCGTATCATCGACGCCATGGGCAAGAAGCTGCACCTGCCGCCCGATCGCGTGGTCGTGACGGTCGAACGCCACGCCAATACCTCCGCCGCCTCGGTGCCGCTGGCGCTGGCCGAGGCCTGTGGCGACGGCCGCATCACGGCGGGCGACCTCGTGGTGATGGAGGCGATCGGCGGAGGCCTGACCTGGGGCGCCGCCGTGGCGCGCTTCTAATCGCGCATTTCCACGCTTCGTGGTTGACGCCTGGGACCGATACCGGTTTTCTTGCTGTTAGAACGGGTTGCGGGCGGTTTCAGGCATGAACACGGTAACGCGGGCACAACTCGCGGAAGCGATCTACGCCAATGTGGGTCTGTCACGGAACGAGAGTGCCGCGCTGCTCGAAACCGTGCTCGAACGGATCTCGGCCGCGTTGGAAGCCGGGGAGGCGGTGAAGATTTCCGCCTTCGGCACCTTCCTGGTGCGCCAGAAGGGCCAGCGCGTCGGCCGCAACCCCAAGACCGGCGTCGAAGTGCCGATCCTGCCGCGCAAGGTGCTATCCTTTCGCCCGTCCCAGGTGTTGAAGGCGCACATCAACAATGAGCCGGTGAACGAGGGCGACGAATGAGCGAAGACCTGCCCATCGAGGCCGAGGGTCGCGCCAAGCCGCGCAAGGCACCGACTGCCTTTCGCACCATCAGCGAAGTCGCCGACGACCTTCACATCCCGCAGCATGTGCTGCGTTTCTGGGAATCGAAGTTTCCGCAGCTCAAGCCGCTCAAGCGCGGTGGGGGACGGCGCTATTACCGACCCGAGGACATCGCGCTGCTGCGGCGCATCTCCGACCTGCTGTACACCCAGGGCTACACGATCAAGGGCGTGCAGCGGCTGTTGCGTGACGGCACGGATGAAGGGCCGCAGGCCCAGACCGGCGAATTGCCCTTGGGCGACCCCTTGCCGCCGCTGGCCGCCGAGGAACAGGAGACCGCCGCCCTACGCGCCGCACTGGCCGAGCTTGAGGCCATCGCAGGCGAGTTGCGCGACCTGGTGAGGTGACGACGGGGCCCTCGGCCCCTTCGCGGCGCCGGCCGAAGGCCCGGCGCATGTCCCGCGTGGCCGAATGCCGCGCACACATCCACATCGCGCATTTCTCGCCCCCCACAGGGGTGGAAACCCACCGCGCCCGGTGCTACACGGCGCGTCCGGTCGGAGCGTAGCGCAGCCTGGTAGCGCATCAGTCTGGGGGACTGGGGGTCGTGGGTTCGAATCCCGCCGCTCCGACCATTTTTCCGATGCAAACCGCCGGCTTCGGCGCGACGGCCGAAAGTCTACTTTGGCCGAAACAAGCATCTTGAACCAAACTTGAACCGCGGGGGTCGGCGTTGGCCGGCGACTAGGGTTTGCTCAGGCCACGACCTATGCTGCGGGTCCTTGGCGCCAAGCTCCCGTGCGCCTTGTGGCGTAGGGCATCGCCCTCTCACGGCGGTAACAGGGGTTCGAATCCCCTAGGGGACGCCATTTCAGCGCATCATAGACCGGATTTCATTAGATAAATCTCTGGTGCTGGCGGGCGGTGCCCACGATGGTACCCACACGCGGCGCCGCGACCTCAGCCGAGGCTGCCGCCTGATCCCCTGCTAACCCCTGCGCTTCGCCGGCCCCCGGCGGCCGAGGAAGCGCAAGGATGGATGAGTTTCCGTGGGGCCAACTGATCACCGCGGCCGGCACTCTAGGCGGCGCTTTCGAAGCCGCCGGCGTCGAGTTCATCGGGCAGAATGGCAGCGCGCAGCACGTCGGCGTCACACCGGCAACGATTCATCGACAGTCGTAAAGCCCGCCCGCTTGAAGTATTCGATGAAGACGGTGCCTCCGCCGATCCCATCAAGCAGCTGGAAGAATGTCGCTGCCCGCTTCGGAACCTCGAGGGTATCCGCACGCGGCAACGGCAGCGTTGCCCTGCCGCCATCGACCGAGACGCCCATCAGCCGATGGACGGGGCGCCCGCACCACATGAGATCGATGAAGTGGCTGCGCGCGTTGGTGTCAGGGAAGACCTTCGTCCATGCCTCGGCAAAGTCGTCGCGATGCGGCATGCCGGCGGCGATGGAGATCGAGAGATTGGATTTGAGGGTGAAATTGGTGTGGTGCCCCGCAACCTCGATCCAGTGCCCACTAGGCCCTGACATCTCCTGACAATCCTGCAGGAAGACGGGTCGGGAGACGCACAGCCAATCGCCCTCGCCCGAACTTATAATGGCATCCATGTATGCGGCAAAATCCATGGCGTCCTCCTGCGGTTGAGCAGTGCTTCCTGTCGGGCGAGGCTGTTGCGCCGGAGCGCTAAGGCAGCAGCCCGGTGCTACCGCTGACGCCGCCCGTCGCAATCATCGGGCGCGCACTCTATCCGCTCCAAGGTGGCGGTGTGATCCTTGCGATGTAACGCGGTCCGATTGATCGGGTTGCGATGGGCATCGCGCGCAGCGCCTCCTCCCGCTCAGCAGCGCGACGGTGGCCTAGTGCGATCATTGCGCATGATGCCGGAGGCGAAGCGCCGCGTGCTAAGGGCGGCGTATCGTCGGGCACACGAAGCCGAAGCCAGGGCCGGCAGTTCTGCCCATTCCCACAAATCGGTCTCAAAAACACACACGCACAGCCATCGCCTCACTTTAAAGACGAATCTAACGGTGTTCTAACGGGTGTGTTGCGCTCCGGAGCGCTACTTTAACGACGAATAAACAGTCTCACGAATGCCGAGGATATCCGTCGTGGAAAACTGCATACCTACACTTCAGCCGCAGCCACCGGGTTCCAAGTGGTTGCTTGTACTCAGCGTTCTGTCGCCGCTGTGCGCCCTCACGGTCGCCGGTCTTGCGACTATTGCCCTCTTGCTGAGGCACTAAGCGGGCCAGACCCACCTCAATTCGCAGATCCTTGGTAAGGGTCCCAGGGCCGCGGGGATGCAGAGCCCACAGGCGGCACAGCCTCGCGAGGCAACATAAACGATGCCGCTGAGAGGAACATCAGAACGAGCGCGACGATGGCAAGCGCGGCAACCCTCATGGCGTCTGCTGCTACGCGAAAACCCAGAACTCATCAATCACACGAGCGTCGTGGTTACTGATGCTGACTAAAGATCTGGTCAGCACCAGCACTAGCCACCTATCCGATGACCCACATCAGCAGCACTGCCGAAGCCAGCCAAACCCCTGAGACAGCCCACAACCGCGGTTCACTCATCGCGTCAGCCCTCCCCTCAGTGGATCGCGCATGCGTTGCTCACATGCGACATGGAAGCGAAATACTACCATCACGTGCAGCGATGAGCATGCAAACATCCGTGAGATGCATGGGGTGCCGTGGCATGCGCGCGTTCACTGGTCGCGCTGCGGACCTGCTCACGGATGGCGATCTCGCAGACGTCGGCGAGCGCCTTCATCTCGGTATGTGCACCGAATAGCATGAAGTGTAGCCTGCCTTGTTCCCTCTCCCCGTGTCTCCTGCGCATGATCGCCGGTCGGAGGGGCAGGACATGGAAAAGATCGACGCGAAGCTGTTGGGCATGGTGTCTGTCACGCTGCTGACGCGGCTGACGGCTCACATGGAGCGAAACGGCGCCCTGCCGCTGGGATGGACCGCCGGCGAGTTGCGCCAGGCTGCCGCGGCGGCCGAGAACAACATCCTCCACGGCGCAGATCCAGAATTCCACCACGCATTCGCCAAGGCGCTATGCCGGATCGCGGATCTCAGCCTTCAGTCGATTTCGGAGGACGGTGCGGAGGAGCCACCAGCACCTACCCTCCATTCAGTTGGTCCCGAGGACGAATCCCGCGGCGGCCATGAGGCGCCGGGTGGACCTGGGCCAACGGTACCGGGGACGGGCCCGAAGAACACGGCTCCTGACGCCTAATCCTACGAAAGCCCGTCAGACTGGCCCAGCCGGGAGGCCGGCAGGGCCAGTCGTTGAATACCGGCGAGCAGTGTCCCGGCCGGCGCGAAAAAGTGCCTAACGACGTTCTGGATAGGTGAACGCCGGGCGGGCCTTGAGGCTATCGACGGTGGCTCCCGGAAGCATCCAGCGCTCCCGTTCGCCGTTCCACCGCAGAGCGCTCAGCGGGATGGCGACGTAACGCTCTCCCATGCCGAGGAACCCGCCGACTGAAAGGACGGCGATTGTGGCGCCACCGGCAGTGTCCACCATAAGGTCGTGCACTTCGCCGACATTCCTATTTTCCTCGTTTATGATGTTCGCGCCGATCAGTGTGCTGGCACGGCGAGCACTGGGCGCAGCCGTGGGAACCACGACACTCGTAGTTGGGGGAGATGCCACCGATGGAGCGGCCGGCGCGGGCGTGGTGCTCGTCTGCGCGAAGGCGAAGCTTGGCACCGCGAGTAGCGTCGCCGTTAACAGGGCGCGCCTCATGGATGAATTGAACATGACGTTCCGTCCTTTCGATCCGAATGTGGATCTGTATGTTGGAACGTCCCACAACGCTTAAGGTTACACCGCTCGGCTGCTTTGGCTTACTGCCGGTATCGGTGAACGCAGCAGTGCGCCCACCGAAGCCTCTACATGCTGGCCGTCTGCGTCACGTCAGTTGAGGCCCTTTGGCTCCTGGCGCTCCTGCGCGGCAGGTGGCACCTCCCCCCCCTCCTGGCTACTTTATCCACACACCTAACCGTTTCATGCACGCAACCTATAGGCGAGCAGCACAGCGAACTTTCTGCTACCGTTCTTCAGGAGGATCGGATGAGGATGTTCGCGCTAGTGCTGGCAGCGGCCTCGTTCGCGGGCTGCGCTTCAGCGCCTCGAGCATCGCAGCCGCAGCCGACGGCAGCACCGACGATCCAGGTTGCCCCGCTAACCGCGGCTCCGGCCTCCTACGGGGACTGGCGCAACCAGCGCATCGCAAGCCTAGCCGTGATGTCACGAAATGACCCGCGCCTGGCACCCGGCATCAGGGAGGTTGCCGAACGTGCCGTGCGAGAACGCCGAGATCTACCCCGCACGTCGGTAGAGCAACGGCGCCTGGTACAGGCGGAAATCACGACGGTGGAATTGGACGTCGAGCGCTACGCTGGCCGCGGCCGGGCGTGGACAAACAGTGCCGCCGGTCCAACGCAGCCGCCGCGGCCAGTCCAGACGTACCAGAGCGGCTGTACCCCGACCAATCCGTGCGTCGGCCCCCGTGGAGGGCTCTACTACATCACGGCGTCCGGGAATCGGGTCTACCTGAGCCGACGAAGGTGAGCGGCTGATGCGGTTCAGGCTGAACCGGAGGCGTGCAAACGTTTGCCGGACACAAAAGACCCCGCCGGCCGAAGCGGGCGGGGTTGGTTATAGCCTATTTTGGGAGGTGCATCACCCTCCGAGCGGGCCCTTCAAGCCCGCTGCAACGCTGGCTGTTTCACCTTTGCCAGCTGCCGGCGCAGAAATTCGCGGTGGCCGCCTTTCTGCTCCAGCCTAGCCAACGCAGCGATGCGCCGCTCAGGTCCCGCTGCGATCTTCTCAGCTAGCTTCTTGCGGTTGGCCTGCCCCCATAAGGTGGTCCGGGGTGAATGTTAGTGCATCGTCGGCTCGTCTGCGGCGAGAATGTGGCGGAGTTGGTGAAGCGCATGGGGCAGTGAAGGGGACTGCCACCGAAGCGCTAATGGGTATCCACCCAGTCGGTACCGCCATCACGTCGCCCACGAAGCTGACAGCGCCCCTGCATGCGGAAGGACCGGCTGAACGGCACCATCCTGCAGATCTGGCAGAAAGCCGTACTTCCGGAGGATGCGCTTCACGAGCAGGCATCGCTGCGGAACTTGACCCTGTGGGCCTTCGCCGAGCAGACCGAATACGCGCAAGAAGTTGTCGAGCCCTGGACCACAGTAGCGGGCAGGAACAGGCCATGATCCGATAAATTTCTGATCGGTTTGTTTGATGGGGGGCGGTCGACGCAGCACGGCGCTTCGGAGGAATTGGAACGATCTGCTGACCTCTATGCGCCTGAGCTTAGTGCCGGCTTGATGTAGCGCGTTGGAAGCGGCACTGTCTCATTGCCGGCGAAGGGCCGGTACCCAGCGGAGGATTCAGCAATGTCCTGGAAGACGCCGAAGATCGTCGAAATCTCTCTTGCTCTCGAGATCAACAGCTACGCCTGCGCCGAGATCGGCTAAGGCAAACGCTCCCGGGGCGGCGCCTCCGTGCTCCGGGTCATCGTGCTCGGCGCCGGTGCCGGCGGCGGGTTCCCTCAGTGGAACTCGGCCGGGGCCGGTTGCTTAAGGTCGCGTGCGGGTGATCCCGCCGCGCCGTCGCGGAGCCAGTCGAGCATCGCTGTTTCCGCCGATGGGGAACGCTGGTTGCTGGTGAATGCCAGCCCCGACCTTCGCCAGCAAATCGCCGCGACGCCCGCACTGCATCCGCGGCCCGGAACCTTGCGTAACTCGCCCGTCGCCGCCGTGCTGCTGACAGGCGCCGAGATCGACACTATCGCTGGTCTGCTGCATTTGCGCGAACGTCAGGCTTTCACGCTGCTGGCGGCGCGACCCACGCTCGCCGTCCTGGATGCGAACCCGATTTTTCGCGCGCTGAATCCTGATTTCGTGAAGCGCCGCGAAATCGTGTCCGACGAAGCCTTCGACGTCTTGGGCATGTCCGTCACGGCCTACGCCGTGCCGGGCAAGATGCCGCTGTTCGCCGAAGATGCGGCAGATGACCCTGGCGTGGCGGAGGCTGGGGAGGCGCTCGGCCTCGCTTTTTCCGCGGGCGGTGGCACCCTCCACTACATCCCCGGTTGCGCGACGATGACCGCTGCCCTGCGCGCGCGGCTCGACGGTGCAACCTGCGTGATGTTCGACGGTACGCTGTTCACCGATGATGAAATGATCCGCCTCGGGGCCGGCCCCAAGACCGGCCGCCGCATGGGCCATATGCCGATGACCGGCCGTGGCTCATCGCTCGAGGCCTTTGCGTCCATTCCCGTCGCGCGCCGCATTTTCGTTCACATTAACAACACGAACCCCGCCTTGCTCGCCGACAGCCCGGAACGCGTGATGCTGACAGCGCACGGGTGGGAAGTGGCCGATGACGGGATGGAGATCCACCTGTGAACCTGATGTCCCCTGAGGCGCTGGAAGCCGCGCTGCGCGCGATTGGGGAAGAGCGCTACCACATCCTTCATCCCTTCCATCACATGTTGCATGGCGGGAAGCTGACCAAGGGCCAGGTGCAGGCTTGGGCACTCAACCGCTACTACTATCAGGCATCCATTCCGGCGAAGGATGCGTCGCTGATTGCTCGGTTGCCGACGCCCGAACTGCGCCGCGAGTGGCGCCGCCGCCTGGAGGACCATGACGGAGACGGCGTGCATCCGGGTGGTGTCGAACGCTGGTTGGCATTGACGGATGGGCTCGGGCTCGACCGCGACTATGTGGTCTCGCTCAAGGGCCTGCTCCCGGGGACGCGCTTCGCGGTCGATGCCTATGTGCAGTTCGTTCGGGAGCGGTCGCTGCTGGAGGCGATCGCGTCATCGCTCACCGAGATGTTCTCGCCCAACATCATCTCGCAGCGCGTGTCGGGCATGCTTCGGAATTACGATTTTGTCACAGCGGAGACTCTCACCTACTTCACCCCACGCCTGACCCAGGCGCCGCAGGATGTTGCCTTCGCGCTCTCCTACGTTAAGGCACACGCTGACACCGTGGAAAAGCAGGAGCAGGTCCTCGCGGCGCTGCGCTTCAAGTGTGACCTGCTGTGGGCACAACTCGACGCACTGCACGTTGCCTATGTGGAGCCCGCGCTTCCGCCGCCGGGCGCCTTCCGCCCGTGACGCCGCGCTTCGCTCCCGGCGTGCGCCTGCACCATGACAAGGCGCGAGACCGCTGGGTGGTCATGGCGCCGGAGCGCATGTTCGTGCCCGACGAGACGGCGTTGGAAGTACTTCGACTTGTCGACGGCGCGCGGGACGTCGATGTCATCGTGGACGCGCTCGCCGCCAAGTTCGATGCACCGCGAGATTTGATAGCCACCGATGTCAACGCGATGCTGGACGACTTGGTCGTGCGAGGCGCGCTGACGATATGAATGCGCCGCTCGCATTGCTCGCCGAACTGACGCATCGGTGCCCGCTGCGCTGCCCCTATTGCTCGAACCCGGTCGAACTCGCTCGTGCCTCGGCCGAACTGACGACGGTCGAATGGGCGCGTGTGTTCGAGGAAGCCGCAGCCATCGGCTGCCTGCAGGTTCATCTATCGGGTGGTGAACCCACCGCCCGGCGCGACATCGTCGAGATCACCGCCGCGGCGCACTGCGCCGGCCTCTACACCAACCTCATCACAGCCGGCGTGCTGCTCGACGCGTCGCTGATGGCGCGGTTGAAGGCGGCGGGCCTCGACCATGTTCAACTCTCCGTGCAGGACGCTGACCCCGCAGGCGCCGAGCGTATCGGCGGGATGCGGGGTGCTCATGCGCGCAAGGAGGCCGCCGCGAGGATTGTTCGCGAAGCCGGCCTGCCGCTGACGTTGAATGCCGTCGTTCACAGGCAGAATTTGCATAACTTGGTGCTTCTGATCGAAACGGCCCGCGCCTGGGGCGCGGCGCGGCTCGAGATCGCGCATGTGCAGTATTACGGCTGGGCGCTGGCGAACCGCGACGCATTGCTGCCGACTCGCGAGCAACTTGAAGAAGCGACGCGCATTGTCGAGGTTGCGCGACAGACCCACCGGGGACGGCTCGTCATCGATTATGTCGTGCCGGACTATCATGCAGCGCGACCCAAAGCCTGCATGGGCGGCTGGGGAAACCGGTTCCTCGGGGTCTCCCCGGCGGGCCACGTGCTCCCCTGTCACGCGGCGGAGTCCATCGCAGGCATGGAATTCCCAAACGTGCGCGAGACGTCGCTCCGCGATGCCTGGGAGGATAGCGAGGCCTTCAACCGCTTCCGCGGCACAGCCTGGATGCCAGCGCCATGCCGTGGCTGCGAGCGCGCCGAGCAGGACTGGGGCGGCTGCCGCTGTCAGGCCTTCGCTTTGACTGGCAACGCCGCCGCCACTGATCCAGCCTGTGCCCTTTCGCCCCAGCACGGTCTGCTTGCCGCCGCGCTGGCCCGCTCAGGAGCGCCCGCCTTCCGATACCGCGAATTCGGCTGAACGATTCGTCCTGCTCAATACGCGTGGCGACCCGCACCCTTGATGATGCGGCCCTAGGCTCACGAGACCACCCAGACCATCGGCAAGATCCGCGTGCCGGCTGGCCGCGGGGACACGCGACGGCATTTCGGTGTATGCGGAGCCGCGCCGTGGAAACATGCTGCCCTCGGCCGTCGCTTCGAGGCCAACTCAGTCTCTTTGGGACAGATAGTGCGCAAGTGCCGCAATATCGCCGTCTGACAGCCCACGTACGGCATCATTCATCTGCGTATCGACGCCGACGCGGCTTCCGTCCCGATACCCGGTCATGGCGTGTACCAGGAATTCCTCGCGTTGGCCGGCGAGGCGGGGGATCTGAGCGCGGCCGACAAAGTCTGGCAAATGGCAGACGCCACAAAGGTGTGGCCCCGCAAGGGCCTCGCCAGCGGCGTAGAGCGCGGTGTCGCGCGGCCGGCGTTCGTCCGGCGGGCCTGGTGGCAGGCTTGCGAAATAGGCTGACAGGTCCTCGATGTCAGTGTCCGGCAGGTCGGCCGCGAACGCGAGCATCGCCGGCACATCGCGGATGCCTTCGCGGAACAGGATGAGTTGCACGGTCATGTATCCAGGCTGCTGGCCGGCCAGGGACGGGATGCCCTCGGTCTGGCTGCGGCCGTCCGCGCCATGGCAATTCGCGCAGTTGTGAGCTGCGAGGCTGGCGCCGCGGGCGGCGTCCTGCGCCACCACGGCACCGGCGGGGGCGGCGGCCAGGACGGCCGCCGCGAGTATGAGCCGAAGGCTCACTGGCGATAGGTGATGCGGTAGATCGCGCCCATCTGCTCGCCAGAGACGAGCAGCGAACCGTCCCGCATGACATGGATGTCCACTGGGCGGTCGAGGAAACGCTGGTTCGCATCGTCGCGCAAGCCGGTCATGAAATCCTCGATGCCCGTCACGTTGCCCTGCGCGTCAGTACGGGCGACGACCACGTCGTAACCGGTCAGCCGTTCGCGGTTCCAGGAACCCCTGCGGGCGATGAAGATCTGGTTCCGGTACTGTTCGGGGAACATCGTCCCCGTATAGAATCGCATGCCGAGGGAAGCGACATGCGGGCCAAGCAGGGCCGCGGGCTGCACGAACTCGCTGCAATTGCGCCCAGCGTTGTATTGCGGGTCGGCGCTACGGCTGGAGCAGAAGGGGAAGCCGTGATCTTCGCCGCTGCGGCGGACGCGGTGAAGCGTGTCATTGGGCCAGTCGTTGCCTGCCCAGTCACGGCCATTGTTGGTGGCCCAGAGTTCGTGCGTCACCGGATGGAGTGCCATGCCGACGCTGTTGCGTATACCGCGCGCCTCGATGCGCCGGTCGCTGCCGTCGGGCTTGAAGGAAACGAGAAGCGCGAAGCGGTCGCGGTCAATCTCGCAGATGTTGCAGTTCGCGCCCACATTCGTATAGATCCGGCCGTCAGGGCCGAGCGTGGCGAATTTCCAACCGTGATTACCCCCATGTTCGGCTTCGGTCGGCAAGCCGAAGGCCTCCGTCAACTCCACTGGCGCCGGCACATTGTCGAGGTTCGCCTCGATGTTGTCGTAGCGTAGCACTCGGTTGATCGCGAACACGAACAGGCTGTTGCCGACCATCACGAGGCCGTTCGGCTGCGGCAGCCGTTGAGCGATGATGCGTGTACGCGTCGTGCCATCGGCGTTGCGGGTGACTGCGTAAACACGCCCGATCGCGCGCGTGCCGACGAAGATCGTGCCGTTCGGGCCCTCCGTCATCATTCGCGCACCGGGGATGCCGTGCGCAAAGACCGTGGCCGAAAAGCCCGCCGGTAGCCGTAGCGCGCCGACCGGCACTTCACTCAACGGCGTCACCGTCAGCCTCGGCGCGTGTGGTGCGAGTGTCGACCCTTCAGGGCGACCGATCGCCCAGCCCGGTACCGCTGCGGGCTGCTGAGCGAGTACCGGGGCGGCGATGAGTGTTGCAGCCAAGCCGAGCAGAAGGCGTCTTGCAGTCATGGTGTTCTCTCCCTGCTGCCCGCTCCGGGGCGTTGCCCCCAAATGGAAGGACGAAAACGCAGATACTGCAAGGGCGAGCAGAGATGGCGCGCCTGCGTAAAATCGGTGTTCTGGTACTCGGCCACAATGTTCCCGATGCGGGAGTAGGAACGGAGATCCGTTAGGGCGGCCTCGGCATTGACACTGATGCCAGCTTTGGGGCGCGTCGTAGCTCGCACGCCTGATCCGCTGCCTGTTCGTTACTCGCCGCCATGTACGATGCCAAAGCGGGGGAGGGTAATCGCCAAGGAATTCGTCTCAACCGCCTGTTGCGGCCCGTGTGGCATCTTCCAAATGTGGCTGGGGCTGCCGCTCGAGCGCAGGTGGACGGTACCTCGTACGATATAACTAGTCATCTTCGGCTATGGACTGCGCAGGACCGGCCATATTTGGAAGCCGCGCGTGGGCTAGCAGGCTTGCAGATCGAGGACATATGCGCTGATTTCACGAGCCGGGCTTCAGCGCCAACGCTGCTATTGCGGGCCTGCGATTGCGGCAATTCGCGCTAAGGCGCGGTGCTGCTCGTCCCACCCGTCCGGGATCGCTTCGTCCGGCCGCAGGATATTCGGTGTCCGGCTTCAGCGCCCTTGAGACGGACAGGCGGCGTTGAGGAACGGAGGATTTCTGGCTCATCGTAACCCCCAAGGAGAGTGAAGATGAGCCAGAAATCCTCCGCCTCCGCCGCCAAGCCAGCGGCTGAGAAGGTGGTGCGGGACACCCGCCGCGCCACCTGCAAGCATCATTCGGCCGAGGACAAGATCCGCATCGTGCTGGAAGGTCTGCGCGGTGAGGAAAGCATCGCAGCCCTGTGCCGCCACGAAGCCATTGCCGAAAGCCTATACTACGCTTGGTCGAAGGAGTTCCTTGAAGCCGGCAAGCGCCGCCTGGCTGGGGATACCGTGAGTGCCGCCACTCACTGACAAGCAACGCTACTTCGTCTCTGAAGCTGTGGTCTACCGCCTGCTCAAGGCGCATGACCTGATCGCCAGCCCGGCCTTCATCGTGGTCACGGCGGTCGATGAGTTCCACACCAGGACCACCTCGCCCAACCAGCTGTGGCAGACCGACTTCACCTACCTCAAGGTCACCGGCTGGGGCTGGTTCTACCTCTCCACCGTGCTCGATGATTTCTCGCGCTACGTGATCGCCTGGAAGCTCTGCACCAGCATGGCCGCCAGCGATGTCACCGACACGCTGGAACTCGCACTGACCGCCTCGGGCTGCGACCGCGCGAATGTGCGGCACCGTCCGCGCCTGCTGTCCGACAATGGGCCGAGCTACATCGCCGGCGAGTTGGCCGATTGGCTGGCCGCGAACGCCATGGACCACGTCCGCGGCGCGCCCTGCCATCCGCAAACCCAGGGCAAGATCGAGCGTTGGCACCAGACGCTGAAGAACCGCATCCTGCTCAAGAATTATTACCTGCCCGGCGATCTCGAAGCCCAGGTCGAGGTCTTCATCGACCACTACAACCACAAGCGATACCACGAGAGCCTGCGCAACCTCACCCCAGCCGATGTCTACTTCGGCCGCGACCAGACTATCTTGCTCGACCGCGAACGCATCAAGCGACAGACTATCCAGCAACGCCGCTTGATCCACCAGCAGCACGCCGCGTAACCTTCAACCAAGGCGAGCCAGACACTCCAATCCTGAGCACGCTCCACCGTCTCAAATCATCCGACGACGGACACCCCCTCAACCACGCGTAGCCCAAAGCCCTGGACGCCGTCCGGAGGCTGCCTTCGCCTGTGCGCAGGACGAAGGACAAAGCTCGGCGCTAGGTAGCCGCGGGAGCTAGCGAGGCGTTCCGAATCGGCCCGTGGCGCACGTGGAGTAAGGGCCGCTTCCAGCCCTGTCGCGGGGGGATTGCCATGCAACGGCCCATCCAACCTTGGCCGAGAGCGGACTGACAGAATCAGGCTACGATTCGTCGAGAGCGGACATTCGCGGTGGCGCCGATATCGCCGTGACCCGACAATCGCCAGCGACCCCTTCGGAAGTACGTCGATTTGGCGTTGGTGCGTGGCCCAGCGCGCGATCTGGCTGAGGGCGTGCCACCGGGCGCGAACCGTCTCCTTGCGCCGGTCGTTGACTGCGAGCCCAGCAGCGCAGCGATGGAATGGGCTCGTGAATCTGCGAACTTACCACCGGACGAACAGATCTATTCCGCAGCTGCGCGCGGCCACTCCGGCGTCTCACCGCCAATCCGCCTGGTGAGGGCCGTGGCCGCCTCTGCCAAAATCGGCCGCGCCGCCGCCAGCGCCTCCGGCGTCCATCGGATCACCGGCGCAGACAGCGCGAGCGCCCCGGCGAGCCTATCGCCCGGCCCGAAGACCGGCGCGGCCATTGACCCGGTATGCGGATCCGTCGCGCCCATGGTGACGATCGGCAGTTCGAGGGCCGCGACGTAATCCGGCAGTGGCCGCGCCGCGAAGGCCCGCAGCACCTGCGCGATGGCGGAACTGTCGAGGGGCAGCGCGTCTCCGACCCGCACATGCATCCTGAGCAAATGCGGACTGTCCACGCGGAACAGGCAGAGCCGCTGATCGCCGCGCCGCACGTAAAAGGCCGCCGTCTCGCCGGTGCGGGCGACAAGCTCCTCGAGCACCGGCGTGACATGCGCCTCGAGCCGGAAGGATTGGGTGTAGATGGTGCCGAGCCGCAGCACCTCGGCATCCAGCCGATAGGACCCGTCACCGTCGCGCGCGAGGTAGCCATGCTCCACGAGCGAGATGGCAAGACGCATGATCGTGCTCTTCACCAGCCCCGTGCGGTCGGCGAGTTCCGCCAGCGGCAGGGTGCGGTCCCCCTTGCGGAACGCCGACAGCACGCTGAGGGCGCGGTCGGCCGAGGCAACACCATCGAGCGCCGGTCGTCGCTTTGCCTTTTCTGCCATGCCTATCTCCGAACCTTCGGCACCATGGTGCGCTATTCCAGCCGCGCGCGCAGGATGCTGCCCGTCTCGCTCTCCGTGATGAAGAGGTCGCGCTTCTCCGGGCCGCCCAGGCAAAGATTGGTCGTCGACGCGCCGGCGCAGGAGGCGATTGTAAGCGTCGGCTCCGCCCGCCCGTTGAAGCGCCAGACCGTGGCGACGCCGGTATGGGCGACCAACAGGTTGCCGTCGCGGTCCCAGGCCAGGCCGTCTGGCCCACCGGGACCGCCATGCAGATGGATGAAGATGCCCGCCTTGGTGACCGCGCCGTCGCCATGCAGCGGCAGCCGCCAGACTTGGTTCGCGCGCGTGACGGCGACGAGGCAGTGGGATAGGTCTGGTGCCACGACGATGCCGTTCGGGCTCGGCACCGTGTTGATCAGCAGGTCGAGCCTGCCATCCGGTCGCAGGCGGTAGACCCGCCCCGTGGGATCGTGCAGGCCGGTCTGGCCCTGATCGGTGAAGAAGATGCTGCCATCGGCGCCGAGGGCGAGATCGTTCAGCCCCTTGAACCCCTCGCTGCGCGCGGTCTCCAGCAACGGCGCGACCGCGCCGGTGGTGGGGTCGATCCGCAACAGGCCGCGCTTGTAGTCGGTGACGAGCAACATCCCGTCGGGCGCCAGCTTCATGCCGTTGGGCCACCCGTCGTACTCCGCGACCTGATCCCAGGCGCCATCCTGCGTGATGCGGAAGATTCGCCCGGATGGGATGTCCGTGACGTACAGCCTACCCTCGGCGTCGAGGCAGGGGCCTTCGAGGAAGCTGTCGATCTCCCGCCCGCCGCGGTTCCAGCGCGCCCATTCGGTCGCTCGGGGGCGGCGAAAGCGGTCGGGCAGGCGGGTGAAGACCTCGGTGCCAATGCGCGGCGGCGGTGCGAAATATCCCATCGCCCTACTGCCGCTCGATGCCGCTGGTCTCGGCGACGACACGCCAGCGCGCCGCCTCCTCGGCGAGCAGCACTGCGAAGCGGGCCGGCGGCATGCCTCCGGGTTCCGAGGCCAGGGAACCGAGGAAGTCGCGCATGTCCTGCGCCTCCAACGCCTTTGCCACCTCGGCCTGGAGACGATCCACCACGGCATCCGGTGTGCCGGTCGGCGCGGCCAGGCCCGACCAGTTCACCACACCTTCCCCATTCGGCCCGAAGGCTGGCAGCCCGGCCTCGGCGAAGGTGGGCACCGAGGGCAGCGCGGGAGTGCGGTGCGTGCCGCTCATCGCGAGTACCCGCAGCGACCCGCCCTGCACATGGCCGAGCGCCGAGCCCAGCGAGACCATGACAAGGTCCACCTGGCGCGACAGCACACTGGTAACCGCCTCCCCCGCGCCTCGGAAGGGCACGTGCAGCATCCTGATGCCGGCAGCCTGGGCGAAGGCGGCGGTCGCGAAGTGCGGCGCGCTGCCGATGCCGCCGGTACCGTAGGTGATCTTCTCCGGATCCTGCTTCGCGGCCGCGATGAGGCCGGCGAGGTCGCGCCACGGGGCGTCGCGGTTCACGGCGAGCATTACGGGGGAGAAGGCGCTGATCGTCACCGGCCGGAAGGCAGTGGCGTGGTCGAAGGGCAGACGCTGAAACAGGTAGGGCAGCATGGCATAGGTGTTGTCCATCGCCAGCAGGGTGTGCCCGTCCGGCGCGGCGCGCGCGACCTCGGCGGCGCCGATCGTGCCAGTCGCACCGGACTTGTTCTCCACGACCACCGGCTTTCCAAGGGCCTCGGAAAGCTTCGGTGCGAGGCGCCGGGCGATGGTGTCCACCGCGCCGCCCGGCGCCCAGGCGACAACAATGCGGATCGGTCGGGAGGGCCAGGCCACGGCCTGAGCGAAGGAGGGCCGGGGTTGCCCGGCGAGGGCGAGGGGCAACGTCGTGAGGCTGGACCGGATGATCTGGCGGCGGGAGAGCATAGGTGCGGTTCCTTCCCTGGCGTGCCCCAGCTGCATCTGCGGAGCTTGTATTTCGAAACGACGTTTCGTTATAAGCGGGCGCCGTCTGGGCGTGTCAAGCAATCCCGCGGCTCAAGGAAGGAGAACCGCCACGATGCCAGGACCGGGTTTCGGCCGGCGCGCTACCCTCTTAGGATCCGCAGGGGCACTCGCGCGCCCGGCATTCGCCCAGCGCGCCTGGCCGGCGGGCCGGCCCATTGAGATCGTCGTGCCCTTCGCACCCGGCGGCGGCATGGACGCCATGGCACGCACGACAGCACCCTTCCTCGCGGCGAAGTTGCCGGGCGCGCGCGTGGTGGTGAGCAACCGCCCCGGCGCCGGCGGTCAGGTGGGGACCGAGGCGGTGGCGAATGCCGCGCCGGACGGCTTCATCCTAGGCGCCTGCGCAACGCCCACGGTGCTCAGCCAGCCGATCGAGCGCCCGGTGCGCTGGCGCCCGGCTGAGCTGACCTATCTCGCCCAAGTCGTCGAAGATCCCTGTGGGCTTTTCGTCCGCACCGACAGCCTCTTCAAGGACCTACCGGAGCTGTTGGCGGCCGCGCGGGCGCGCCCGGGCGACGTCGCTTATGGCACCGCCGGCATCGGTGGCGACGACCACATAGCGATGCTTCTGCTGGAGGAAGCCGCCGGCGTGCAGCTGAACCATGTGCCCTTCAATGGCACCTCGCAGCTGCTCGTCCCGCTGCTCGGCGGGCAGCTCCAGGTCGGCGCCTTCAACATCAGCGAGGCGCTGCCCCTTCTGCGCGAACGCGCCATCCGCGGCCTCGGCCTGGCCGCCGAGGCGCGCGACCCGGCCGCGCAGGATATCGCGACCTATCGTGAGGCCGGTGTGGACGTCGTGTTCTCCGCCGGGCGCGGCATCTTCGGCCCGCCCGGCCTTCCGGATCCCATCCGTAAGGAGATCGAGGCTGCGTTCGCCGCGATCTTCTCCGATCCGGCCTGGACCGACGCGGCGGCCCGCGCCGGCCTGCCACTGAAGCCGCTGGTCGGCGCTGCCTATCGCGACGCGGCGCTGGGCGGGGAGGCGGCGCTGCGCGCCCTCTGGTCCCGGCGCCCCTGGCGCGAGTGACGCACAGTACTAGAATTTCGTTTCGAAAAGTTGGGCCGCCAAGCGGCCCGCACATTCAGGAGAGCATGAGCATGGCTGTCGGGTTCAGGATCCTGCCCCGCGCACGCAAGGTGGCCCCCGAGGCGGTCGCGCGCTTCCGCGACCTGCCCGTCGCCAATGTCAGTGATGTCATGGCCCGCATGACCGCCGGCGGGCCTCGGCTTCGCCCCATGCATGCACGCGGCGTGCTGGCCGGACCCGCCTTCACGGTGAAGACCCGCCCGGGTGACAACCTGATGGTCCACAAGGCGCTCGCGCTCGCCGAACCCGGCGATGTCATCGTCGTGGATGCTGGCGGCGACCTGACCAATGCCATCATCGGCGAGTTG
This sequence comes from Neoroseomonas lacus, assembly GCF_014644535.1. GTDB lineage: Bacteria > Pseudomonadota > Alphaproteobacteria > Acetobacterales > Acetobacteraceae > Neoroseomonas > Neoroseomonas lacus. The sequence goes on along the minus strand of NZ_BMKW01000010.1, from coordinate 37,884 downwards.
ATGCTCGCCCAGATGATCAGGCGCGGCTTCGGCGGCATCGTCATCAACGGCGCGATCCGCGACAGCGCCGCCATCCGCGCGCAGGGCTTCCCGGTTTTCGCTGCCGGCATCACGCATCGCGGCCCCTACAAGGACGGCCCCGGCGAGATCAACGTTCCGATCGCACTGGACGGTATGGTTATCGATCCCGGCGACCTGGTGCTGGGCGACGAGGACGGCCTGCTCTGCGTCCCCTTCGCCGAAGTGGAGGCCGTGCATGCGGCGGCCACGCAGAAGGCGGCAGCCGAGGCGCGCCAGATGGCGAATATCGAGGCCGGCACCCACGACGCATCCTGGGTCGACGCGACGCTGCGGCGTCTCGGCTGCGACGGCCTCGCCTGACCCGACCCGTTCTGAGGAAGACCCCCGATGCCCCAGCACCCCACCGCGAAGCCCGCGGTCCTCGTCACCGCTGCGAAGCTCGCGCCGGAGGCAGTCACCATCCTCGAAGCCGCCGGCTTCACCGTGCCCTGCACCTCCGCCTATCCCTCCGAGGCCGAGTTGCTGGTCGCCATCGCCGAGCATCGGCCGGTGGCGCTGCTGCACCGGCAGGGGATCATCAACGGCACTGTGATGGATGCGGCAGCGCCCGCGCTGCGGGTGATCGCGCGTCATGGCGCCGGCGTGGACGGCATAGATCTCGCGGCGGCCGATGCACGCGGACTGACCGTGACGCGCGCTGCGGGGGCCAATTCGCGCTCGGTCGCGGAGCATGCGATGGCGCTGATGCTCACCCTGCTGAAGGACCTGCCCTCGGTCGCCACCGGCATGCGTGACGGGCTTTGGGAGAAGACCTCCCGCATGACCCGCGACGTGGAGGGCGTGCAGCTCGGCATCGTCGGCTATGGCGCCATCGGATCCAAGGTCGCGCGCTTCGCGGACGCCTTCGGCATGCGAGTTGCCGCCTACGACCCTCTCCGACCGGCGGGGTCGCTGCCAGGTCCCGGGGAGCGCGTCGCTGACCTGCAGACCCTGCTGGCTCGCTCCGAGGTGCTGTCGCTGCACTGCCCGCTGGATGCGACGACGCGCGGGATGATCGGCGCGCGGGAGCTCGCCGCCCTGCCGCGCGGCGCTATCCTGGTCCACACCGCCCGCGGCGGCATCGTGGATGAGGCAGCGCTTCTGGCGGCGCTCGAGTCCGGGCAACTCGCCTGGGCAGGCGTGGACGTCTTCGCGCGGGAGCCGCTGGATACCGCCAGCCCGCTGCGCGGCCATCCCCGGGTGCTGCCCACACCGCACCTTGCCGCGAACACACCCCGCGGTGCGGTCGGCATGTCCACCATGGCAGCGGACTGCATTGTCGCGGTGCTCGCCGGGCGCGTCCCAACGATGGCCGGCGCCGTGGTCATCCCGGGTCGCCTGCCCGTGGCGGCCTGACGCGATTCACGACAGCGCGGCCGCCCGGCCTAAGCAGATCACCACTGGAGAGGAAACCATGAGAATGCCCATCATCGCCACGCGCCGTAGCATCCTGGCCACAGGGGTCGCGTCCCTACCCGCGCCGGCCCTGGCCCAGCCCGCCTGGCCGGCGGGGCGGCCCATCGAGGTCATCGTCGGCTTTGCGCCCGGCGGCGGGACCGACGTGATGGTACGCGCGCTGACGCAGTTCCTCGGCGCCGAACTGCCGGGGTCCAATTTCGTCGTCGTCAATCGGCCTGGGGCGGGCGGCGAGACGGCCTATGTCGCGCTGCAGACCGCCCGGCCGGACGGCTACACGCTCGGCACCATCAACACGCCGGGCTACCTCTCGCTCGGGGTTCAGCGCCGGGTGCGCTATGACCGCGCGCAGATCCGGCTGATCGCGCGCCTGGTGGATGACCCGAGCGCCTTCGTCGTGCACAGGGATTCGCCCTACCGGTCGTTGCGCGACTTGGTCGAGGCGGCGAAGCGCCGGCCCGGGACGATCAGCGTCGGCTCCTCCGGCATCGGCACCGACGACCATCTCGGCCTGACGCTGTTGGAGGCGGCCTCAGGCGCCGAGTTCATCCACGTTCCCTTCGCCGGAGCCGGGCCATCGCGCAATGCCGCGCTCGGCCGGCAGATCGACGTCGCCGGCCTGAACCTCGGCGAGATCGGGATGCTGGGGCAGGAGAACCCGATGCTGCGCGCCCTCGCGGGCATGGGCGAGCGGCGCTGGGAGCTGATGCCAGACGTGCCTACCTTCCGTGAGGAAGGCTACGACGTGCTGATGAGCAGCGAGCGCGGCATCGGCGCGCCGCGCGGCATCCCCGACGAGGTCGCAAGCCGGCTGGAGGATGCGATCGCGAAGGTGATTGCCGCGCCCGAATGGGCGGAGAGGGTCCGGCAGCTCGAACTGGCGATGGCCTTCCTGCGCGGGGCGGAATGGGAGGCACAGTTGCCGGCCCAGCTCGAGCGCTACCAGCGGATCTGGGAGAGGACGCCGTGGCAGTGAGGGCCGGCGCGGTGCGTGCCTAAGGACGCAGCGCCTCGCAGCCTGGCGCCTCACGCAAGCGATAGACGCGCGTCGCCGTGCCGGCGAAGAGGGCGGCGCGCTCCGCCTCCCCGGCGCCGGCCGCGAGGCGCTTGAAGGCATTCCAGAGCACGCCGTAGCCACACATGCCCTTATCCACGGGGAAGTTGCTCTCGAACATGCAGCGGCCGGCGCCATAGGCCTCGATGAGCGTGTGGACGACTGGTCGCCAAGCCTGCTCCAGCTCAGCCGAGCTCGGCGGCAGGTCGCGTAGGTGGAACTCGTGGCCGCCCACCTCCATGGCGAGGCCGCCGAGCTTCATCACAGTGTTAGGCAGGGCGGCGAGCGCTAGGACCTCCCGCCGCCATTCCGCGAAGGCTTCCTCGCGCCGTCCGCCATAGGGGCCGACGCCGAGCAGGCCACCGCAGTGATTCGCGACCACGGTCAGCTCAGGCACGGCGCGTGCGACGGCGTGCACGAGCGGCAGCTGCGTCTGGTAGGCCCAGATGTCGAGCACGAGGCCGTGCGCGGCCAGCCGGCGGGCGCCTTCGACGAAGCGGGGATCCTCGAGCGATCCCGGTGGCGGCCTTAGCAGGTTCGAGCGCACCGCGGGCGAAGGATGCCAGGCGGTCCGGTTGCGCACGCCACGGAAGCGGGACCGCGCTGTCGCGACATGCGCTTCGAGCAGAGGTACCACCCGGTCGCCGAGGGTGAGGTCCACGTATCCGACGATACCGGCGCAGGCGCGCGCGGGCCCGTAGGTGCCGCTGGCGCTCGCAGCGGCGATGCCGTTGACGAATTCGGTCTCGCCGAGCGAGCGCTCCTCGTCGGGCCCAGTCGCACGGTACATCGCGCCGCATTGAACGAAGACCGTCGCGCTGACGTTGTGGCCCTCGCCGGCGTCGCGCAGCAGGTCGTCGAGGAGGTAGCGCTCTGCCTCGCGATCCCAGAGGTGATGGTGCGGGTCAACGATTGGCAGCGCGGGATCCAGCGGTTCCTCCCGCCGCTGCGCGAGCCAATCCGGACGGACCGCGATCTGGCGCGACGGCGTGAGGCCTGGGGCGATGGGGATGGTCATGGGGTTGAGAGTGCCTGCCGTCGGGAGAGCAGGGCAAGTCGGGGCCCGCGGAGTGGCAGGCGAAGGACCGCAGGCGTCGATTTTCTTGTCCTCCGCTGAACTTTGGCACAGTGGCTGTTCGACCTTTGCGCGTGCTTGCAGTGCGTCTTCGCGTCGATCTGAAGCACGCGGAACGAACGTCAGCTTTTGGGCTCGGGCCGAAACGGTTCCAACGATTTGGATGGGCTCAAAACCGACAATCAGGAATCGATTGCCAAAGGCGGACTTCGCGAATCTCCTTCCAGCCGACTCGACGTCTCCCTTTCATCTCCACATACTTGGACGGCAGATGGCAGCGTCGATTTTGTCACCTGAAATGGCGGTGCGCCGCGGCCGTCAGCGCCACATTCCCCTCATCTGAGCGGCGATGTCGATGCGTGGGCCGATAGACGCGCTGCTCGACGGCGCACTCCCCTGACTTCCCGGCCAGCTCAGGTAATCGAAGTGATCGAGTATCTCGCGGGGAATGAAGCGGGTCCGAGAGGCATAAACGTGTCGGTCGCCCTTGGCGCGCTGCCCATGCGTATAGAATCGCTGAGGCAGCATCAGGTGCAGATCGTCCTTCGCACGGGTCATGGCGACGTAGAGCAGCCGGCGCTCTTCCTCGACTTCTCGCGTGCTGCCGGTGCCAAGATCCGACGGGATGCAGCCGTCCACGGCATTCAGCACAAACACAGATCGCCATTCCTGTCCCTTCGCCGAATGGATCGTCGATAGGATCAGGTAGTCGTTGTCGAGCGATGGCACTCCGGCCTCGTCGCTCGTCGCTGCGGGCGGATCCAGCGTCAGTTCCGTCAGGAACCGCTCCCGCGACGGGTAACCGGCGGCAATGCCCTGGAGTTGGAGTAGGTCGGCAAGGCGCGTCGAGGCGTCATCGTGCAGCCGCTCCAGGATCGGCTCATACCAGCCGCGGACCTGTTCGAGCTGCGCTGGCCATCCCGCAGCACCGCCGCGAAGTGTGGCCAGCAGCGTGACAAGTCCGGCCCACTCGCCGCCAATCCGCGGAGGCACCGGGAGGCGGCCAAGGGCCGCAATCGGGTCAGCCGCGGTGGCCATGGCTTCCAGCGTGCGGCGCGCCGTCGCCGGCCCTGCGCCAGGCACGAGCAGCATGACGCGGAACCCGCCGACGAGGTCGCGCGGGTTCTGCGCAAAGCGTAGCAGCGCCAGCACATCCTTCACATGCGCGCTGTCGAGGAACTTCAGCCCGCCGAACTTCACGAAGGGTATGCGTCGTCTCGTCAGCTCGACCTCCAGCACGGCGCTGTGGCTCGCGGTCCGGAACAGCACGGCCTGCTGCTTCAGCGTCGCACCTGCCTCGCGGTTCTCGAGGACACGGGTCGCGATGAAGCGCGCCTGCTCCGTATCGTCGCGCACGGTGACAAGCTCCGGCCGCTGCCTCCCTTCGCGATCAGTCCACAGGTTCTTCGTGAACCGCTCCTTCGCCAAGCCGATGACAGCGTTCGCAGCATCGAGGATCGGTTTCGTGGAGCGGTAGTTGCGATCGAGCGTGACGACCGCCGCCGCTGGATCGAAGGCGCTCGGGAAGTCCAGGATGTTGCGCACCGTCGCGGCGCGGAACGCATAGATCGACTGTGCGTCATCACCTACCACCGTCAGGCCGCGGCCATTGGGCTTCATGCTCAGCAAGATACTGGCCTGCAGTCGGTTGGTATCCTGGTACTCATCGACCAGAACGTGATCGAAGCGACCGCCGACATCCTCCGCCAGGACGGGATCAGCGAGCATCCGCGCCCAGTAGAGAAGCAGATCATCGAAATCGAGGACGCCCTGCGCCTGCTTGGCCTCGACATAGGCCGCGAACAGCGATCGCAGTTCAATTTCCCACGACGCGCACCAGGGAAAAGATTCGTTCAAGACATCGCACAGCGCAGCACCGCTGTTCACGACACGGGAATAGATCTCCAGGCAGGTGACCTTGGCGGGGAACCTGCGTTCAGTGCGGGAGTAGCCCAGTTCGTCGCGAACCAGATTCATCAGGTCCGCCGAGTCCTCGCGGTCGTGGATCGAGAAGTCTGGCGCGAGGCCGATCTGCTCCGCGTACTCGCGCAACAGCCGCACGCCGATGCTGTGAAACGTCCCAGCCCAAGGCAGCCCGGCCGCAAGGATGCCGGCGCGCTCCCCCATGACCTGCGTACAGATGGTCTCGGCGCGTCGGGTCAGGTCGCTCGCTGCTCGGCGGGAGAAGGTCATGAGGAGGATGCGATCAGGATCGGCGCCGTTCACGAGCAGATGCGCCACGCGATGCACAAGAGTGCTTGTCTTGCCTGAGCCGGCGCCCGCGATGATCAGTAACGGCCCGGGCGCCCCGCCGGCTGCGTTGATGCCGTATTCCACCGCTCGCCTTTGCTCCGGATTGAGCTTTTCGAGGTATGGAGCGGTCATAGTGCTGGTCGGGGCATGGCGCCGTCGAGTGTCCCAGTTTCCTATTTTGTTCGCAATCGGCAAGTGGGCCACCGTGCCAGGGCCTTGGCGAGTTCGGGCCTGTCGTTCTTCCGGCCGCTCTCGACCTCGACGAAAACCGGGGCGAGCAGCCTGTCGCCGGGCCGCAGGAAGGACCGGATGGCGGCTTCCTGGGCTTCCAGGCCGAGACCGCTGCGGCCCTGGCTCTCGGTGCTGACACGGACGTAAGCCACGAAGGATCGGGATGGGGTGGAAGGCATGGGGTTGCCCCGTTGCAATTCCCCTTCAGGCCTCCCGCCGGCAGGCGATGTCAACAAGAGTCATCCACCGATGGCAGAAATAGATAAGTATGGCGACAAGGTATGCCGTAGTTTCGGCCGATCCTCTAAGTTCGATGGCAGTGCGATGTCGCCGACCACGACTCGATACACGACCCGCCCCAGGCCTCGACAGAAGTCACTTCGCAAAGTCGGCTAAAGGTCGTTGTTCTTGTAGTCGTACCCACCCCGGTCGTCTTTCGAGAACCCGCCGTACCCCGCGGCGTGCTTCGGGTCCCCCCGTAGGCACCCCACCCCCGAGGGCGCAGCCGCCGGAGCGGAACACCCGACCCGACTTCGGGTCGCCCGCAGCCACCCATCCGGGGGCGCCGCCGCTCGCCCATTCGTCGCGGCCGTGCGCGCCGTCCAGCCGGCTGCTAGGCGGTCTGTGGCCGCACCCGCCGCGCTGCCCGGCGCAGGAGCCAGCCGGCAGGGCCGCGGGCCTCGGCAATCGCCTTTTCGAGGACACGCAACTCGCCCTCTGCCTTGCTCCGCGCGAGGGATGCGTCGAGGGCCTGTCCGCGTGCAGACTGCGCTGCAGCCAAGAGTGTCTCGACCTTACGGGCCATGTAGGCGTCGGTGCCCCGCTCTTCGAATTCCTTCAGTTTGGACTGAGCGTCGGCCAGTTCCCGGGCTAGGCGCGCGATCTTCGCATCTTTCTCAGCCACCCCCGCTACAGGCTGACGGGTCCTCTTTGATTTGCTCCCCATTCCGACAACGGACGGTTTGCTCGGTCGGTTCTTTCTGCTCACCATGCGCGGCACTCTACCCGCCCTCGGTCGCGACAGGCAGCCCCGGAAGGCCGCCGTTACTGCCAGCGGACGGTGCGAGGCGCGGCGGGTCTGCTCATCGGTTCGTGAGAGCTGGGGGACTTGGTCGAGCACTTCGTGTTCTTGATTCGTTCTCTTCACTCGGGCATGTTCCGGCCATGTCGGACACCCCACCCCAACGCCCCGACCGCCCCCCGCTGCACACCCTTCTGGACGCCGCGACGATGCGCCGAATGGAGAGCGTTCGGCGGATCGCCCTGGCCCGGGGAGAATGCGCCCAAGCCATCGGGGAGGACATGCGGGACGTGTTGCTGGCCCGGCATCCCGCGCTGCCTCTGCCAATGATAGGCGGCGCCGTTGCCTCGCTACAGTCCGAGGGCCGGCCCCAGCCACCGCGCCCGCGGGCCGTTCGGAGGTTCGCCCGCCGGCTCGGCTTCGGGTCCGTCTATAAGGAGGATGCACCATGACGCCGCGGCGGGGTTCGGTCTCGATGCTTGACGCGCCCGCCCCGGACGCTGCGGAGGCCGGGCAGTGGGTCTCGGTAGCGTGCCGCTGCGGCCATCACACGGCGCTGGGGCCGCAGAGCTATGGCGCGGCGTCGTGCCGGCTTCGGGACCTTGGCCGCTTGCTCCGATGTCGGCAATGCGGGACGCGGGGTGCGGTCAGGGTATGGTTGTCGGAGCGGTAGGTTCGACGTGAGGGCCTACCGGCTCGACTGTCCACCGGGCGTATGTCGTAGCGACGATGTGGGCGGAAGCCATCGCCACTCCACCAACAACAATATCGTAGGCGGGGACTCCCAGATCGGCGAACACCCGGACCCGAACGGCCGCGGCGCGGCCCCTATCGCCGCGCTGAGGACGACGCCGTGCTGGCCGAGATCCGCGCCATCACCGACGCGCGCCCGACCTACGGCTATCGCCGCGTCACGGCGCTGCTCAACCGCACCAGGTGCAACTACGGCGAGCCACCGCTCAATCACAAGCGCGTCTTTCGCCTCATGCGCCAGGCTTCATTGCTGCTGCAGCCCCACACCGGCCGGCGCGCCATCCGCACTCACGAGGGCACCGTCATCGCCGCGGCATCGAACCAGCGCTGAGCGTCGGACGGCTTCGAGATCGCCTGCNTCGAACGGCGCTTCGATGCGCTGCGCGCCCCGCAGCCCGTCCAGTGGCTCGCCGACAACGGCTCCGCCTACACCGCCGGCGAGACCACCGACTTCGCCGTCGCGCTGAACCTCGTCGCCTGCTTCACGCCCGTCCGCAGCCCCGAGAGCAACGGTGTCTGCGAGGCTTTCATGAAGACCTTCAAGCGCGACTACGTCCGCGTGAGCCCAAGGCCAGACGCCATCTCCATCCTGCAGCGCCTGGCCGAATGGTTCGAGGACGACAACACCATCCACCCTCACAGCGGTTTGCGCATGCGCTCGCCGCCTGAGTTCATCGCTGCGCAGTCAGCAACCCAAGCCACGTGTCCGGCTTGATGGGGGCAACTCCAGATCGGCCGGCGCCTCCGCTAACCGGCCAACTGAATGGTCTTAGGCATTCGGCGACGGAAATACTCAATCCGCTGTCGCGCCCGATGCGCGCACCAGCGGCCCCCAGGTGACCACCTCCTCGGCGACGTAACGGGCAAAGCGATCCGGCGACCAGCCCGGCATGCCCGGCGTGCCCATCTCGACGAAGCGCGCCGCGACTGCCGGATCGGTCAGCGCAACCTGCACCGCCGCATTCATACGATCGACGATCGGCCGCGGCGTGTCCTTGGCGGCGAACAGGCCGAACCAGGAATAGGCCTTGTAGTCCGGCACCCCGGCCTCGCGCATCGTCGGGACATCCGGCAGGATGGACGAACGTTCATCCGCCGTCACGAACAGGCACTTCGCCTGGCCCGAGAGATGATAGGGGCGCAGCAGGCCGTAGATGTCCTGCACGAACTGCACCTCGCCCGCCAGCAACGCGGCCAAGGTCTGGGAGCCGCTGCGATAGGGCACATGCACCACCTTGGCGCCGATGCCGGTGACGAAATTCGCATTGGCCAAATGCCCGGTGGCACCAACGCCATTCGAGCCATACTGGTACTTGTCCGGATTGGCGCGCAGCGTCTCGATCAGCTCAGCCGCCGTCTTCACGTTCCAGCCGGCCTGCGTGACCGCCAGCACCAGCGGCACGAAGACAGTCGGGGACACAGCGGTCAGGTCGGTCACGGGGTCATAGGGCAGGTTCGGATAGAGCGCCTTGGCGATGCCGGTGGAGGACAAGGTCGCATGCACGAAGGTGCTGCCATCCGGCGGTGACTTCGCGACGAAATCGGTGCCGAGCGTGCTGCCGGCGCCGGGGCGGTTCTCGATCACCACGGGCTGGCCGAGATAGGCGCTCAGCTTCGGTGCCAGGATGCGAATGGTGAGGTCCGTGCCGCCGCCCGGGCCGTAGGGCACGATGATGCGGATCGGCCCCTGCGGCCAGGTGGATTGCGCATGCACCGCCGGCGCGGCGAGCCCGGCCAGCGGCACCGCCAGCAGCCGCCGCCGCCCGACCAGGGTGGATAGGGGTCCGGATTCGTCACGCATGTTGGAAGCCTTCCTGTTCTGTGATGCGATGCCCGTGCGAGGATCGGTCTGGCTCGTTGCGGCTCAAGCGGCCGGTTTTTGGGCGCGGCGATGGTCGAGCCAATCGCGCGCCTGGTAATAGGTGCCGACGATCGGCAGGAACCACGGCGTGCCGTGGAACAGCGGATGGGTCGGCATGGCGCCGCCATCGAAGGCGTTGATCGGGCCATCCGGCTTCTCCAGGATCTTCCGTGCGATCCCGTGGCCGAGCCAGTTCATCATCACGACGCCGCTGCCATTGCAGCCGAGTGCGTAGTGGATGCCCTCATGCTCGCCGATATGCGGCAGGAAATCGAAGGGCACGGCGACCTTGCCGCCCCAGCTATGGCTGATCTTCACGCCCGCCAATTGCGGGAAGCGTTGCAGCATCAGCCGGTACAGGATCTCGGCCGTGACGGTCTCCCGCGCCGGAAAAAACCGCGCGCGGCCGCCGAACAGCAACCGCGTGCCATCTGGCGACAGCCGGTAATGGTTCACTACGCGGCGGGTTTCGGAAACCGCGCGGTCGTGCGGCAGGATCGACGCGGCCATGCCCGGCGGCAGCGGCTCCGTCGCGATCATATGCGTGGTGACGGGTATCACCCGGCGATGCAGCCCGCCGACCAGGCGGCCGGTATAGCCATTGGTGGCGATCACCACGGTGCCGGCATTCACCACGCCGCGGCTGGTCTCGACGCGCCAGCCATCCGCCGCGCGGCTGATGCCGGTGACGCGCACGCCACCTTCCGCCCGCGCGCCGGCCCGCCGCGCCGCGGCGAGCAGGCCACCGAAAAGCTGTGCAGGATGCAAATGCCCAGCGCGACCGATCATCACGCCGCCGGCGTAAATGTCGCTGCCGATCTCGTCGCGCATTTCCGCGACGCTGACCATGCGCGCCTCGGCCTCGGCATGTTCGTTCAGATGGTCGAGGCGCTTTTCCCAGCCGGCGCCATGGTCTGCGGTCCAGAGCGCGGTGAGGCGCCCGGTCGGATGCCAGCCGCATTGGATCTGATGCCGTTCGATGGTCGCCAGCAGATGCCGCATGCCGGCGGCGGAATCACGCAGCAACGCGTCGCGGCGCTGCGTCGCGCCGGCCACGGCATTGCCGCCGCCGGGGATCTTGCCGACATTGACGCCGCCGGTGACCTGGCCGCCGCTGCGCGTGCTGGCGCCCCAGCCGAGCCGTTCGGCATCCAGCACCAGCGGCGCCCGGCCGCCTTCGGCCAGCGTCAGCGCGCAGCTGACGCCGGCGTAGCCGCCACCGACGATCAGCACATCGGCAGTGCTGGGCAGGTCGCCTGGCGCTTCTTCGGGCGGGGCGAAGCCCTCCCACCACCAGGGCGTGGTCTGGAAATCCCTGGTGAAGATCGAACCGCGCGCCATCGGGCCTACTCCGCCGCCATCGGTGAGCGGAGCTGCGGCAGGCTGGCGGCGAGGCCCAGCCAAGCGGCGCGCACCTCCGCAGCCCCGCTGCCCTCCCGCGTGATCGCTTGCATCAGCCGGCGCTTGACGAAATGCCGCCAATGGATCGGCAGGGCGGCGAGGATCCGTGTCAGTTCGTCATAGGCATCGCGCGACCAGATGCGTTCGAAGCCTTCGCGTTCCGCGCCGAAATGGAAGTGGGGATGCGGCAGGTTGCTCCGGCGGCTTTCGCGCAGGGATTGCGTCGCCGCCGCATCCACCGCGCCATCGCGGATGATGACGCCGTAGTCAATCTCCGCCGCTTCCTGCGTGATGTAGGCGCAGGACACGTCGCGCAGCACGCGCGCCGGCTCGCGTTCGAGCGGATCGCCACGGCCGCCGCCGCCGGGGGAGGTGATGCGGATGATGTCGCCCGGGCCGGCGGTGAAGGTGTCGATGTTGTTCAGCAGCTTCTCGTCCGGCTGGCCGGGATTCAGCTTCATCTCCGAGGCGCGCCCGGCCTTGCCTCCGAGGATTCCCCAGGCCTGGAATCGGCAGCGGTCGCGGTTGCGCGCGGTGATGCGGGTGTTGGGGGTGAACACCTGGAATTCCATCTGCGTCGCCATGCCGCCGCGCCAGCGCCCGGCGCCGCCGGTGCCGGACGCCAGCCCGTAGCAACGGAAGCGGATCGGCACCTCGGCCTCGGTGATCTCGATCGGCGTGTTCTTCAGATAGGCGGCATCGGCACCGGAGCCATTGGTGCCATCGCCATGCGGCATGCCGCCGCCACCACCGACCACGGGATTGACCGCGGCGATCAATGCCTCCCCGGTGCGGTCATCATGCGTCATGACATTGACGATGGAGGAGGAACCGGCGGGCGCGGCCGGCATGCGTTCCGGCATGGCCAGCCCGAAGGCACCGATCAACAGGCTGCGCAGGCGGGCGCAGGTCAGGCTGCGCATGCCGACGGCGGCGGGAAAGCTCGGATTTACCACCGTGCCCTCGGGCAAGATGCAGGTGAATGGCCGGGTCAGCCCGTGGTTCAGCAGCAGGCCGGGGTTCAGTGTGTAGAGAACGTAGAAGACGCCGACCAGCATCAGCGTATGGCGCGGATTGCCACCGGTCGGTACGTTCAGCGACGAGGTGAGCTGCGGGTCGCTGCCGGTGAAATCCAGCACGGCGGAATCGCCGTTGATCCGCAGCGTCACAGCCAGCCGTGCCGGATGACCGTCCGGCCCATCCTCATCGGCGAAATCGGCGAAGAAGTACTCGCCGTCGGGGATGGAACGCAGGATGTCGCGCGCCTGATGCTCGGCATAGTCCAGCAGGGCGCCGAAGCCGGCGCGCAGCGTGTCGGCGCCGAATTTCGCGATCATCTCGCGCAGCTTGCGCTCGCCGGTGTTCAGCGCGCCGACGAAGGCCTTCAGGTCGCCGAGATTCTGCTCCGGCTTGCGTACATTGGTCATCATCACATCGACCAGCTCGGTGTTCAGCACGCCGGCGCGGTAGAGTTTCGATGGCTTGAAGCGGATGCCTTCCTGATGCACCTCGGTCAGCGCACGGGACAGGCTGGCCGGCACGGCGCCACCCATATCGGTGTTGTGGATATGGCCGGAGGCGAAGCAGAGCAGCTCGCCTTCATGGAAGATCGGCTTCCACATATGCAAGTCGGGCGCATGGGTGGAAAGGTAGCCGGAATAGGGGTCATTGGTGAAACCGATGTCGCCGGGCTCATAGTCGCCGACCATGGCGATGGCGGCGCCGTAGTCCAGCCCCGGATACCAGGTGGCGCCGAGATCGAGCGGCACCGCCGTGGTGCGGCCGGCGGCATCCAGGATCTGCACGGTGAAATCCTCCGTCTCCTTGACGAAGGTCGAATGCGCCGTGCGGTACAGCGTGTAGGCCATGTTCTCGGCCGCGGCGCGGGTGTGGTTCGCCAGGATCTCCAGCGTGACCTTGTCGATCAGGGGTGCCTTGCCATGCATCGTGGTCACTCCGCCGCCTCGAGGATGATGTTGCCGGTGGCGTCCACACGGGCGGTGAAGCCGGGTGGGATGCAGCTTGTGGTGTCGTCCTGCGCCACCACGCAGGGGCCGTTGAAGACCTGGCCTGCGCCGAGAGCGGCGCGGCGATACAGCGGTACGTCGTGCCAGGCGTCGTCGAAGAAGACGCGCAGCATCTGTGCCACTTCGGGCGGTCCATCCGCCGCGGGCGGCAGCCGGCGCAGGCTCGGCTTTGGGGAGGGGCCTTCCATCACCAAGCGGAGATTGACGATCTGCACCGGCGCCTCCCGGTCGCAGAAATCGTAGATGCCTTCATGGGCGCGGTGGAATGCCTCCGCGATGGCGGGCATGTCCGCGGCGTTCATCCAGGCGGGATTGAGCTGCACCTCGATCTCGAAGGACTGGCCGCGGTAGCGCATGTCGGCGAACCAGAAGGCAGCGGCCGCGCCGGTGAAACCCTGTTCGTCGCGCAGCCAGGCGAGCCCCTGCTTCTCCAGCGCCGCGGCTTCGCGCGCCAGCGCCGGCGCATCCGCCGCCTCCGCATTGATGAAGAGCGTGCGGATGAAATCGTTCTTCACATCCGCGACCAGCCCGCCCAGCGCGCTGACCACGCCCGGCCGCGCCGGGATCAGCACGCGCGCCATGCCGAGTTCCCGCGCCAGGAAGCAGCCCAGCATCGGGCCCGCGCCACCGAAGGTCAGCAGCGCGAAGTCGCGCGGGTCGATGCCGTAGCGAGCGACCATCTTGTTGACCTCGACGAACATGCCGGACAGAGCGATGCGGATGATCGCCTCCGCCGCCTGCTCGACGCCGAGGCCCATCGGCGTCGCGACGGTCTCGATCGCTGCGCGCGCCAGCGCCACATCCGGCCGGAAGGCGCCATAGGCAAGGTCATGCTGGCCGAGGAAGCCGCACACCGCGAAGGCATCAGTGATGGTCGGCCTGGTGCCGCCCCGCCCATAGCATGCCGGCCCCGGCGAGGAACCTGCGCTTTCCGGCCCCACCTTCAGCACGCCGAAGCCATCCACCCAGGCGACGGAACCACCGCCATCGCCGATCGAGGAAACCGCGACACTCGGTATATACAGCGGCAGGTCGCCGATCTTCTCGCCCAGGCCGAATTGCGGCTTTCCATCGATGATGAGCGCCACATCGGCGCTGGTGCCACCGATATCGAGGGTGATGACCTGCGGCAGTCCGGCTTCCCGCGCCACCCAGGCGGCGCCCATCACGCCGGATGCGGTACCGGATAACACCATGCCGACGCAGGCGGTCTTGCCGAGTTCGGCCGCCATGATGCCGCCATTGGACTTGGTGATCAGCGGCTGCGCGGTGACGCCGCGCCCGCGCAGCCCCTCGATCAGCCGGTCGAGATAGTCGCGGATGCGCGGATGCACATAGCCGTTGATCAGCGCGGTCGTCGTCCGCTCGTATTCCCGGATGACCGGCCAGACCTCGCTGGAGCGGAACACAAAGAGGTCGGGCGCGTGTTCCCGCACCAGTTCGACCACCCGCGCCTCATGCGCCGGGTTGCGATAGGCGTTGAGCAGGGACACCACGATGCCCTCCACGCCCTTTGCCTTGGCCTGCTTGATGGCGGAGACCACGGAAGCGTCGTCGAGGTCCCCCTCAACGCTGCCATCGGACAGGATGCGCTCGCTGACGCCGAAAATCCGGTCGCGCGGCACCAGGGGCGCGCCGCGGCTGGAGAACAGGGAATAGGCCTCCGGCATGCGCAGCCGGGCGAGTTCGATCACATCCTCGAAGCGCTCGGTGGTCAGCAGCGCCATGTTGGCGCCCTTGCGTTGGATGACGGTGTTGATGCCGACGGTGGTGCCGTGGACGAAGCTGGTGATGTCGGCCGGCTTCACGCCATGGCGTTCCTCCAGCAGGTCGAGACCGCGCAGGAGTT
The DNA here is from genome assembly GCF_014644535.1 of Neoroseomonas lacus. Lineage (GTDB taxonomy): Bacteria > Pseudomonadota > Alphaproteobacteria > Acetobacterales > Acetobacteraceae > Neoroseomonas > Neoroseomonas lacus. Next base: position 22,883 of record NZ_BMKW01000010.1, on the reverse strand, counting down.
CCGCGCCCGGCGTATCCGGCGTCGTCAGCACCTTCAGGCTGTGGAGTTCCTCCGCCACCTCATCCCAGAGGCAGAAATCGATGAAGGTGCCGCCGATATCGACGCCAACACGATGACCCATGCGCCAGCCACTCCGCTGCAAATTCGTGACAGGCAGTATGGGCAGCGTGTCGCCCGGGTCGACCGAGAAGGTGCAGCCAGGGCATAACCAAAAGATATGGGCACATCGGAGGGCTGCCGGGATGAATGCGCGCCAACTCGAGATATTCCATGCGGTGATGCGCAGCGGCACGGTGACGGGGGCGGCGGCCTTTCTCGGCATCTCGCAGCCGGCGGTGAGCAAGGCGATCCACCTGGCCGAGCGGCGCCTCGGCTTCCGTCTGCTGCGCCCGATCAAGGGCCGGCTCTATCCGACGCCGGAGGCCGAACGCCTACTGCCCGACGCCGATCGCATCATCCGCGACATCGCCGCCTTCCAGCGCCTGACCGGGGAGGTGAAGGCGGGCGGTGCTGGGCTGGTGCGGGTCGCGGCCTCATCGACCAGCGCCACCGCGTTGATGCCGATGGCGGCGGCGCGGTTCCGCAGGACGCATCCTTCGGTCCGCATCTCCTCCCATCTTCTGCCGGCGCGCAACGTGGCGGAGGCGGTGATCGCGGGCGAGGTGGATTTCGGCCTGGCGCTGTCGCCCGTGCAGTTGCCCGGCTTGGCGGTGCGCAGCCTGGGCGCGCCGCGCATGATCTGCATCGCACCGGAAGGTCATGCCCTGCTCGACCGCGCGGCGGTGACGCCGGCCGACCTCGCGCATCATCCACTGATCTCCTTCGGCGCCGAGACCTATTTCGGCCAGATGCTGGACCAGGCCTTTGAAGCCGCGGGCCTGAAGCGTGAGATCGAATTGCAGGTGACGATGAGCGTCGTCGCCGCATCGCATGTGCTGCAAAGCGGCGGCGTTGCTGTGGTGGACAGCTTCATTCGCCATCTTGGCTTGGCCGGGCTGGGTTGGCGGCCGTTTCGTCCGGTGCTGCGCCTGCCGGTGACCCTGATGACACAGGCGCACCATCCGCTGTCCCGGCTCTCCGCCGCTCTCGTTGAGACCGTGGAGCAAGTGCTGGAGGACGATGCCCGCGCCCTGGCGGAACAAGGTGACGCGTGAAGTCAATTCCCGCAGATCATGACCGGCTCGGCCGCAAGCGTTGACGCGGGCATCAGCGCTTTGGCCGCACTACGTCGGACGCGGCAAGGTCGGAAGCGGCTGCTTGGCGCCGCTAGCAGTCGCGCAACTCGTGGACCACCTGCTGCGCTCCAACTTCCGGGTCACGCGACGACTGCCGAAGGCTAGGCTGCATGGGCAAGGGTGGTGATGCCCGTGCCCGAGCGCTTGTCCCGCTTCTGCCGCGCTTATACCTCGGCAATCTTCACCTATGAACGGATGCGGATCTTCATGCGAGCCGGGCTGGCGGGCAATGCCTTCAACCGCCGCTATCTTGACCATGTGGCCAAGAGCATGCTGGCCCCAATGGCCGAGGAGATCACGGCCGCGGAAGGCCGCCACCATGCGACCACGGAGCATATGTGGAACCTCCATGGCGGCACCGTCTTCAGGGGCACCCCCGGCGTCATCTGACATCTGCCAACACCGAAGGATCCCGGCCCGGCGACCGACGCCGCGGTGAGCCGCTTCCTGCGCGGCCTCTAGGCGGCGTCCAGCCCCAGCAGCCGCGCTGCGTTGGACCGCACTAGCTTGCCGATATTCACCTTCGAGACCTGCTGGTCGAGCAGCAGGCTCACCACCTGGCGGAAGCCCTCCACCGGCCGCGGCGAGCCGAGCAGGCCGAGATCCGAGGACAGGATGGTGCGGTCTACCCCAGCGACCTCAATCAGGTGCACCAACTCCTCCGGCGTGAACTTCTTCGACTTACCTTCCACCCACATGCAGATCGAATGCTCGATATGCGCGCCCAGCGAGACGAGAGTGCGGATGTCGTCGTCGGTGCAGCCGATGAGGTAGGTCGGGTGGTTGACCAGCATGCGCTTCACACCGCGCTTGCCGGCCTCTTCGAAGACCTTGATCATCTCGGCGGCATCCAGATGGCCGCCGGCGAGTATCACATCGGCCTCGGCGATGATGTCCAGCACCTGCTTGGTGTCGTCGGTGATCACGCCATTCGCGTCGGTCGCCCGCAGCGGAATGGCATCGAGCATCTTCTTGGCCGTCTGCGGGAAGGTCTTGCCCTGGCCAAGGATTTGCTCGATGTGGTTCGCCGCTGACAGCGTCGGCATCCACACGATCTTCGCGCCGATCTTCACCGCATGGTCGACCGCATGCGGGTTGATGCCGCCCGAGGCGTTGTTCAGCGCGATGCCGGAGAACAGCTTCACGCCGAGCTCCGGGAACAGCTTCTCGAGCATCACCGCGTGGGAGACGCCGAGGTAGAAGTGGTCCTTGTAGAGCAGCGCGCTGAACTTCGCCTCGGCGCAATCCAGCAGCGCCTCGTGATGATCGAGGGTGCGCGGCATAGCGGCCGGGCCCGAATGACAATGCAGGTCCACGGCGCCGACCAGCAGTTCCGCGACCTCGGCGGCGCGCGCCGTATCCTGGGTGGTGGTGCTCATCTCGTCATCCTTGTCTTGCGTATGGGTGCCGCGCCGGTCAGGCCAGCTGCGCGGCGCCGAGGTTGCGGATATCGGCCAGCGCCTTGCTGGCCGCCTGCTTCATCAGGCCCTGGTCGGAGGAATAGACGAAGGCGGTCGCGCCGATGCCGCGCAGCCATTCCGCCTCCTTCATGCCGCCGACGAAGACCATCACCGGCTTGCCGGCGCGCCTCGCCGCCGCAGCGATACGATCCACCGCGTCGCGGATCGCCGGCGCATCGTTGGTGGGCGCACCCATCGCCGCGGTCAGGTCGCCGCGGCCGATGAACAGCGCGTCAATCCCGTCCGTCGCGGCGATGGCGTCGATCTCGTCCAGCGCCTCGGGGTCCTCGATCTGCGCGACAACGGTGACGCCGGCGTCGGCCGCGGCGATGTAGTCCCACATCTTGCCCCCGCCATAGCCCGCGGCGCGCACCGAGCCAGAATAGCCGCGCTTGCCGCCACGGTAGCGGCAGGCCGCCGCAACCTGCTCCGCCAGGGCGGCAGTCGCGACATGCGGCACCAGCACCCCCGCGGCGCCGCAATCCAGCACGGAAAGCAAGTGATGCGGCGAGGGGCTCTGCACCCGCACCAGCCCCGCGGCACCGGTGGCGCGGGCAGCGAACAGGGCGGCGTCGGTGGATTGGCGGTCGAAGGGCGAATGCTCCTCATCCACCACCAGGAAATCGAAGCCGAGGCCACCCAGAATCTCCGATCCATGCAGCGTCGGCGTCTTCAGGAAGCTCCCGGCAAGGATGTCGCCGCGCAGCAGGCGCGCGCGAAAGCTGTCGGCGACAGGGGACAAGGCCATGGACGCGGTTTCCATCGATAGCGCCCGGGCGATTTGACCGAGCTGATAATGTTCTGATAGACGGAACGATAGCGCTATTATTAGACCATCCCGCTCTGCCCGCGCGAAGTCAAGGTCGCCCGGCCGCCAAGGAGAACACTCAGAATGCCGCAGATCGGTGGCGCGCCCTCGGGCGACGGGCTGCAGGCGGTGGCCATGGCCATCCGCATCCTCGAATACCTGGCGGAACAGCGCGGCGGCATCGGCGTCACCGCGCTCGCCCGCGCCTTGGGGACAACGAAGAGCCGCGTGCATCGCCACCTGCGGACGCTGGTAGAGACCGGCTACATCGTGCAGTCGCCGGAATCGGAGAAGTACCGCGTCGGTAGCCGCCTGGTGACGCTGGGCCGCACGGTGGCGGAGAATTTCGACCTCTCGGCCCTGGCGCGCGAGGAGATGCGCGCGCTGCGCGACACGCTGGGCCAATCCGTGGTGATCAGCCGCGTCGAGGTCACCGGCGCGGTGGTGCTGGCGACGCTGCCCGGGCGGGAGGCGATCGAGATCGCGGTCAAGCCCGGCTCGATCCTGCCGCCGCACTGTACGGCGCAGGGCAAGCTTGGCCTGGCCCACGCCGAGCCCGCGGTGCGGGAGCGCGTGCTGCTGTCGCGGCTCGACATGCGCACGCCGCACACCATCACCAGCCCCACCGTGCTGCGCGAGGAGCTCGCCCGAATCCTCGAACGCGGCTGGGCGGTGGCACCCAGCGAGAGCCTGCTCGGCGTCAATGCGCTGGCCGCGCCCATCTTCGAAGGCGGCGGCGGCATGGTTGGCGCCATCGCCATCCTCGGATCGATCCAGTTCATCGAGGCCGAGCCCTCCGCGCTGCAAATCCGGCATCTGCGGCAGGCGGCGGCGCGGATCTCGGCGCAGCTCGGCGACGTAGGGCGCGACGGCGTTGACAGCTTGCCGCGCTGACAACAGAGTAGGACCTGCTGCCGGGACGATGTTCTGAACTGCGATACAAACCGACAGCCAACCCTGCCCAGGAGACGTCCCATGGCCTATGATGCGTCCGATCCCCGCGCGGCCTTGGCCCCCGCCGCCGCGCCCGCGGCCGCGGCCGGCCCCTTCACGGCGGCGCATTACGCCAAGTTCTACGAGACACCGCCACAGGAAGAGGCCGACGGCCTCCGCACCTGGTATGTGCGTGGCCGCAACTTCATCGTCGCCTATTCGGAGGTGCCGGCCGGCGCGACGCTCACGTGCAGCGGACAGCCCGACGAATATGTGCTGCTGCTGCCCGACCACGGCATCGCTGCGGAAGTCACCGCGGGGGCCGAGACCAAGACCATCGACGGCTACTCGGTCACCTTCATCCCGCCGGGCGACAGCCGCATCACCATCACCGCACCGGGCCGCATCGTGAGGTTGTTCACGCCGCGCTCCGAGGATCTTGCCGCCCAGTGCAGCAACGCGGCAGACTTCATCGAGCCGGATCCGCGCATCCCGCCGCTGCAGGACTGGCCCACCCCGCCGGACGGCTTCCGCATTCGCAGCTACACGCTGGACGTGCCGAAGGAGCCAGGCCGCTTCGGCAAGATCTGGCGCTGCACTACCTTCATGGTGAACTACCTCGAACCCGCGGCCGGGCCGCGCGACCTGACCAAGCTGTCGCCGCATCACCATGACGATTTCGAGCAGTGCTCGCTGGTACTCAACGGCGCTTATACCCACCACATCCGCTGGCCCTGGACCACCAACAGCACGCATTGGCAGGATGACGAGCACGAATACTGCAAGGCGCCGTCCGTCACCGTGATCCCGCCGCCCTCGCTCCACACCTCGCGCGCCGAGGAAGCGGGCCAGATGGTCGACATCTTCTGCCCGCCGCGGGTGGATTTCTCGATGAAGCCGGGCTGGGTGCTGAACGACGCCGACTACCCGATGCCCAAGGGCTGAGAGAGGCCTGCGCTGGCGCATCGTCGCGTCAGCGCAGGTTGAGTTCGCCGAGCAACCGCGCCGTCGCGGCGTCTTCCTGCGCGATGAAGCTCTGAAACCGAGGGCGGTCGAGCAGTTCGACATCGTTGTAGGCGCGATGCATTGCCTCGATGAAGGCCGGATCCGCACCGCCTTCCAGGATCAGGCTGGCCCAGCGGTCCAGCACAGCGGCGTCGGTGCCCTTCGGTGCGAAAAAGCCGAAGCGGGTGACCAGCTCCACATCAAGGCCCGCCTCGCGCAGCGTCGGCAGGTCGGGCAGCACGGCGCTGCGTTGCGCGCCGGTCTGCACCAGCGGCAGCACGCCGCGTTCGACCAGCGGCATGATCGCGCTCGGCGCGCCCATCACCAGGTCGATGTCGCCCGCCAGCAGCGCCACGACCGCCGTCGAAACACCGGAATAGGGCACGTGCAACAGCGTGACGCCGGCCGCCCGGCAGAGCGATTCCATCACCAGATGCGGCGTGCTGCCGACGCCCGGCGTGCCGTAGCTGAGGCCTTCGGGCCGCGCCTTGGCCTCGCGCAGGAAGCCGGCAAGATCCGTGAAGCGCGCACCGCGCCGGCCCGCGAGCACATAGGGGATGGCGATCAGGTTCGCGATCGGCGCGAAATCGGCGATCGAAAGGGGCAGGTGCTGCAGCCGCGGCACCGCCGTCAGCGCGCCGGTGCCGGCGAAGAGCAGCGTGTAGCCGTCCGGCGCCGCGGTCTTAACCCGAGTGGCGCCGACCGCGCCGCCGGCGCCGGTGACGGAATCGATCACCATGGGCTGGCCCAGCGCCTGGCTGATCCGGTTCTGCAGCGGGCGGATGAACTGGTCGGCGCCGCCCGCCGCATAGGGGACGATCACGCGGATGGCGCGGTCCGGATAGCCCCGCTGCGCGTGGGCGCCGCGCGCCCCCAGCGCCAGGGCAGCGCCAGCCGCCATTGCGCCGCGTCGCGTCATGCTCATGGCCATCTCCGTCCCCTTCACGGTCACGCACTCATGCGAAACAGCCGCGCCGGCGTGGTCCACAGCACCTTCTCGCGATCCGCCGCATCGGGAACCACGCGGTGCAGCGCCGCCAGCAGCGGGCCGAAATCGACGCGCTCGCGCGCGCGCAGGAAGGGCCAATCGGATCCCCAGATGCAGCGATCGATGCCGAAGGCCTCGATCAGCGCGGCGATATAGGGGTCGGTGTCGGCATAGGGCGATCCGGTCCTGCTGAAGCGGAACACGCCCGAGAGCTTGATTACCGCATCCGTGCTGCGGCCGAGCTCCAGCAGCGCTTGGAATCCCTTCTGGCCGAGGCCGGCCTCGAGCTCCGGCCGGCCGCTGTGGTCGATGATGACGGGCAGCCCCGCGCCGCGCAGCACGGGCAGCGCCGCGATGATCGACTCGCCGTGATGGTAGTGGATCTGCGCGAACCAGCCGACCTCGCGCGCGCGCGCCAGGGCGCGCTCGCCGGCCAGGCCCAGCAGTGGCGGGCTGGTCGGGAAATCGAGGTTGAAGCGGATGCCGACGATACCGCCCTCCACCATGCGGCGGATCTCGGCCTCGGGCGTCGCGTCCGGCAGCAGCGCCACACCCTTGAGCCGCCCGCCTGCCTCGGCGATCGCCTCCAGCATGTAGCTGTTGTTGGCGCCATAGCCGCCGAGCGGATTGATCAGCACGCCATGGGTGAAGCCATGGCAGGACAGCATGTGCAGGAACTGCCGCGCGGTGCCGAGCTCATTGGGCTGGATGTCGAAGCCGCGATCGCCGCCCCAGCCCTGACGCGTGAGATCGAAAGCGTGCGCATGGGAATCGACTGCGGGCATGGCGTGCCTCATCGGAAGCCGTAGAGCGCGGCGGGGTTGTCGACGAGCAGACGCTGCCGGTCCTCGGGCGTCGGCGCGAATTCCGGGATCAGGTTCAGCATCTCCATCTCATCCACTGGCGTAGCGAGATTCGGATGCGGAAAATCCGTGCCCCACAGCACGCGATCGGGTGCGGCGTGTTGCAGGGCGCGCGCGAAGGGCAGGGCCTCGGTGAAAGGGGAGCGCGCCATGCGCTCGGCGCCGCTCAGCTTCACCCAGATCCGGGGGTCCTCCAGCAGTGCGAGCAGCGTCCGGAAGGCCGGCCCCTCGACGCCAAGCGCGGGATCGACCCGGCCCATATGGTCGATCACCACGGGCATGTCGGCGCCACGGATGAAGGCCTCCATCTCGCGCACGCCATCGCCCTGCAGATGCAGCACCAGATGCCAGCCCAGCGGCCGCACGCGGTCGGCGGCGCGGCGCACCAGCGCCATGTCCGGCCCGCCGCCCAGCGCCTTGATGAAGTTGAAGCGGATGCCGCGCACGCCGGCCTCATGCATGTCCCGCAGATCGGCATCGGGCGTCGCATCGTCGATCATCGCGATACCGCGATAGCGTACCGGGTCCGAGCGCAGCGCATCGACCATGGCGCGGTTGTCCGTGCCGTGGCAGCTCGCCTGCACGATCACCGCGCGGCCGAGGCCGAGACGGCGGTGCAGGGCGGCCAGAGCCTCCTTGGGCTTGTCCTCGGGCGTATAGGTGCGGGTGGCCGCATACGGAAAGCGGTCGGCCGGGCCGAAGACGTGGCAATGCGCGTCGCAAGCCAGGGGGGGCACAGGATAGCGGGGCTTGGTGTCCCGGCCGTCGGACGGCATGGCGTTTCCTCGGATGTTGGCGGAACGCTAGAGCGCCCCCGGCGTGGCGCAGAAGGGCGAACTGCCCGCATTCCGCATCCTGGAATGGGCCGCGTCAGGCCGGCTCGGTGGCCTCCGGCGTGCCGCGCTGCAGCCGCTTCATCGACGCGGTGATCTCAAGGCTCGCCTGCCGCAGCGCCGGGACCAGATCCTCCAGCAAGGCGCGCTGCGAGACGGCCGAGCGGAAGAAGCTCATGCCGATGGTGCCGGCGACCGTCGTGTCCAGCATGATCGGCACGGCGACGGTGTTGGACGAACGCGGCTCCACCTTGGGGTCGCGCAGCGCATAGCCCTGGCGCCGGCTGGTGGCGATCACCGTCCGCACCACGCGTTCGAGGTTGGGCGGGCGATCCTCGGGGTCGCTCGACGCTTCGAGCATGCGCAGCAGGATGCGCAGCTCCTCCTCCGGGCACCAGGCGAGATAGGCGCGGCCGAGCGCGCGCGTCACCAGGCTGTGCCGCACGCCGATCGTCGCGTGGAAGGGCGACATGGTGCTGCTGGCCGCCGTGCTGGCGCTGATCGCGATGCGTGCGCCATCCAGAACGGCAATCGCCGCCGGCCAGCGCAGCCGGCGCGTCAGGTCCGCGACCCAGGGCCGGCCCGCCTGCGCCACCAGCGGCCCGCCATGGAAGCCCGAACTGAGCGCCTGGACGTCCGAGGTGACGCGATACCCGATGCCCCGTTCCCCCTTCGCCACCAGCCCCGCGGTCATCAGCGTGCCGAGCAGGCGCATGATGGTCGGCTTGGGCAGCAGGGTGACGCGGTGGAGCTGGTCCACCGTTGTGTGCTGCTGCCGGTTCAGCTCCCGCAGGATCGACAGCGCGCGAAGGACGGACTGGACGGGCGGGTCGTTCAGCGAGCGGGCTCCGGGACGGTCATCGCGTCGTCGGAGACCGTCAGCACCAGCTTGCCGATCTGCGCATTGGCGTCCAGCACCGCCTGCGCCGCGGCCGCCTCCTCCAGGCGATGCACGCCACAGATATGGGTGCGGATGCGGCCATCCTCCAGCAACGGCCAGACCTGGTCGACCAATTCCCGCGCGATGCGGCCCTTATAGGCCGGCGGGCGCGAGCGCAGCGTGGACCCCGTCAGCGTCAGCCGGCGGATGTAGATCTCCCGCGTGCTGATCTCGGCCATGGGGGCGCGGTGGCTGGCGATCAGCACGAGCCGGCCGTCCATCGCCAGCAGCGCCATCTCGAGCGGCGTGTAGTCGCCCCCCTGCCCATCCAGGATCACATCCACGCCGCGGCCGCCCGTCAGCGCCCGCACCTGGTCGGGCCAATCGGACTGCCGGTAGTCGACCGTGTGCTGCGCGCCGTAGTCGAGACAGACCGCGCGCTTGTCGGCGGAACTGCTGGTGGCGATGACGGTCGCACGCCGGAGCTGCCGCGCCATCTGCATCGCCGCCATGCCGACGCCGCTGGTGCCACCCTGGACCAGCAGCGTCTCGCCCTCGGCGATGCGGCCCAGCCAGAAGACGTTGTTCCAGGCGGTGAAGAACACCTCGGGCAGCGTCGCAGCCTGGACGAAGCTGAAACCGCGCGGGAGGGGCATGCATTGCGGCGCCGGCACCACGCAGTATTCGGCATAGCCACCGCCCGAGACCAGGGCGCAGACCGCATCGCCCGGGCGCGGCCAGCCGACGTCCGGTGCGACCGCATCGACCACGCCCGCGATGTCGAGCCCGGGGATGTCCGTGACCCCCGGGGGCGGCGGGTAGAGCCCCTTGCGCTGCTGCACATCCGGCCGGTTCACGCCGGCGGCGGCGACACGCACCAGAACCTCGCCAGGCCCGCAGGCAGGCACCGGCCGGTCGGCCAGCGCCAGCACCTCCGGGCCGCCCTTGCCCCTGATCTCGATTGCCCGCATCGGCTCATCTCCCCAATCCGTGCGTCCCCTATCACGCCCCCCGCACGGGACGCGGGCGCTCTGGGCTATCATTCCGCATGCCGGAATACGGGCACGGCATCGTGGATGGTCCCGGCTTGCCTGCATAGGCTGCGGCGCAACGGCACGGGCTCACGCGCCGCGGAGGAACACCATGCCGCCAGGCCTCGACCGGGATGCCCGCCGCCGCCCCATCGGACTGCCACGCAGGGCGCTGCTGACCACCGCCGCCATCGCCATGGCACGGCCATCCTTGGCGCAGGGGGCCTGGCCCAGCCGGCCGACGCGCATCATCGTCCCCTTCGCGCCCGGCGGCACCACGGACATCCCCGCCCGCATCATCGCCGAATACCTGCAGCGGAAGCTCGGCAAGCCCTTCGTGGTGGAGAACCGCTCCGGCGGCGGCGGCGCGGTGGGCATCCGCGCGGCGGTGCAGTCGGCCGACGGGCATACGTTGCTGCACACCACCTCGGCGGTCGCCGTGGTGCCGGCGCTGCAGCGCGACCCGGGTTTCGATCCGCTGACCGATCTGGCGCCGATCACCATGACGGCCGCCTCGCCCATCCTGCTCGTGGTGCGCGAGGATTCGCCGTTCCGCGACTTCCCCGGCTACCTCGCCAAGGCGCGGGCGGAACCGGGCAAGGTCAGCTTCAGCTCCTCGGGCATCGGCACCACGGTGCATCTGTCTGCCGAGGTGCTGCGCGCGCGCGGCCATGTCGACCTGCTGCATGTCCCCTATCGCGGCTCGGCTCCGTCCGCCACCGCGGTGCTGGCCGGCGAGGTCGATTCCGGCTTCCTGAGCCCGATCGAGGTGTTGCCGCATATCCGCGCCGGCCGGATGCGCGCGCTGGCGAATTGCGCGCTCACGCGCACGCTGCTGCCCGATGTGCCGACCATCGCTGAATTCGTCCCGGCGTATGACGGCGTGCGGCTGTGGTTCGCGCTGTTCGGCGGGCGCGACCTGCCGCCGGCGGCGGCGGCGCTACTGATGCGCGAGCTCGCGCCGCTGCGCAACGGTTCGGTGCTGACCGAACGCATGGCCGAGGTCGGCGCCGAGACCCTGCTCGATGGGCCGGATCCGCTGGTGGCGCGCATGCGGGCCGAAGTGCCGCTCTGGAAAAGCATCGTCGAAGCCGCAGGAATCCCACGCGAATGACCGAGACCGCCGCGCCCACCGACACGCCGCTCGTGGACACGCATTTCCACCTCTACACGACGGACATGCCGCTCACCTCCTGGGCCTGGCACCACCCGCCCGAAGACGCCTCGGCCGAGACCTTCATCGGCATCATGGACCGTCACGGCATCGGCTTTGGCGTCATCGCGGCGGCAAGCCTGCATGGGCAGTACAACGATTATGTCATCCGCGCCCTCCGGCGGAATCCGCGACTTCGGGGCACCGCCTATGTGCGGCCGGAGACAGACATGTACACGCTGGAGCGGATGAAGGCCGACGGCATCGTCGGCATCCGCCTGTTCTTCCGGCGCGTGCCGGATCCGCCGGATCTGAATTCCTATGAGTATCGGCTTCTGCTGCGTCGCGTTCGGGACCTCGACTGGCATGTGCATACGCTGGTGAGCGGCGAGGCGCTGCCCGACGTCATCAAGGCCGTCGAAGATGCCGGCGTGAAGTTGGTCATCGACCATTTCGGCAAGCCGGACGAGCGGCTCGGCGTGAATTGCCCGGGCTTCAAGGCGCTGCTCGCAGCGGTGGAGCGCGGGCGCACCTGGGTGAAGATGTCTGCCGGCTTCCGCGCGCCGTCGCGCGAGGCTGCGCGCAGCTATGCGCAGGCGCTGCTGCGCGTGTCGGGCGGGGAGCGGCTGATGTGGGGCAGCGACTGGCCCTTCGCCGCCTTCGAGGACAAGGCGACCTATGCCCAGGCCGTGGCGGACCTGCACGACTGGGTACCGGATGCGGCGACACGTCGGCTGATCGGCGGCGACACGCCGATGCGGCTGTATTTCGGCGCCTGACCTATCGCAACGAACTGGGGAGGAGCAGACCATGTCCAGCATCACACGGCGGCAGATCGGCGGGCTCGCGCTTGGCGCGGGGATCGCGGCGGCATCGCGTGGGGCCTCGGCGCAGAGCTGGCCTTCGCGGCCGGTCACCATCATCGTGCCCTGGCCGGCGGGTGGTTCGACGGATGTGCTGGCGCGTTCGGTCGCCAATTACTTCGCCGAGAAGTTCGGCCAGTCCTTCGTGATCGACAACCGGTCGGGTGCCAATGGCAATATCGGCACGGCGGCGGTGGCCCGGTCGGCGCCGGACGGCTACACACTGTTGATCACGACCAACGGCCCGATCACCAACAACACGCTGCTGTTCAAGTCGATGCCATACAATCCGGCGACGGATCTGACGCCGATCGCAGCGCTCGCCGAACTGCCGATCGTGCTCGCCGCGCGCAGCCAAATGCCCTACAGCACCGTGCAGGAACTGATTGCCTATGCGAAGGCGAATCCCGACAAGGTGAATTGCGGCACGCCACCGCTCGGCTCGGCGGCCCATCTCGCGGTGGAACTGCTGATGTTCCGCACCGGGATCCGCCTGAATCTCGTTCCCTATCGCGGCTCTGCGCCGCTGACCAACGATCTGCTGGCAGGCGCGGTGGATATGGGCATCGATCTCGTCACCACCTACCTGCCCCATATCGAGAACGGCACGCTGAAGGCGCTAGGCGTGACCTCGGCCGCGCCGATCCCGCAACTGCCGCGGACGCCGCCAGTACAGGCCCAAGGTGTCGCGGACTTCCAGGCCACCGGCTGGATCTCCCTGCTCGGACCGGCGCATATGCCGGAGGCCATGATCGGCGAGCTGAACGCGGCGGCCAACCGCTATCTCGCGCTCGATGCAACCAAGGCGCTCTTGCCGCCGCTCGGCCTCACGCCGCTCGGCGGCACGCCCAACGACCTGACCCGCCGCATGGCGGCCGAGATCGCCCTGTGGCGGCCGATCATCCAGGCCGCCGGCATTTCGATCGATTGAGCGGCCGAAGCGGAGACTCGCCATCGTGTTCCATCGCCCAGGCGTGACCAACGGCGCCATCGGCAGCGTGCCCTATATGCGCGAGCTGATCCAAGCCGCGTATCCGGAGGCGAAGTTCAACGAGGATATCCGCCACCGGATGACGGAAGACGAGATCATCGCCTTCCTGGCCGATTGCGACTGCGCGATCATGGGCGGCGATGTGGTGAACGACCGCGTGCTGGAGGCACTGCCGCATATTCGCACCATCGGCATCTTCGGCGTCGGCCTGAACACGGTTGATCTCACCGCCTGCCAGCGCCATGGCGTGCGGCTGGGCTTCACGCCGGGCGTGAACCGGCTGGCTGTGGCGGAGCTTGCCCTGTGCTTCATGATCGCGGGGCTGCGCTGGGTCACGCCGCTTAGCCTGGCGATGCGCAACGGCGAGCGGCCGCGCACCCGCGTCGGCCGCAGCCTGACCGGGCGCACGGTCGGCCTGCATGGCTGCGGCCATATCGGCAAGGAGGTGGTGCGCCTCCTCAAGCCCTTCGGCTGTACCGTCATCACCCACGACATCCGAGACTATCCGGCGTTCTACGCCGCGAACGGCGTCACCCCGGTCGGCTTCGACGAATTGCTGGAACGGTCCGAGGTGCTGTCGCTGCACATCCCGCGCGGCCGCGCGACCGAGAACCTCTACGACGCAGCGACGCTCGCACGCCTGCGGCCGGATTGCGTCCTGGTCAACACTTGCCGCGGCGGCATCGTCAACGAGGAGGCGTTGCTCGAGCGGCTCGAGAGCGGCGCGCTGGTTGCCGCCTGCATCGACGTCTTCACCCATGAACCGGCGGAGAATGACCGGCTGCTGCGCCAGCCCAACCTGCTGTCCACTCCGCATGCCGGGGCCAGCACGAAGGAGGCGCGCATCGCCATGGTCCAGGCCGCGCTACGCGGCCTGGACGAAGGGACGCTGGTCGAACCCGCACAGTTCTCCGACTACCTGTAAGGCAAGGGACACACCGCAATGGCCATCGACGAGCTGCGCATCCGGCAGGAACTGGAAATGCTGAACATTGCCTTCTGGCGCGATGTCGATTCTGACTGGGGCCGCAACGCCCATGAGTTCTTCACCGAGGACGGCGTCTACACCACCAGCCACAAGGCCCGGAAAGGCCGCGAGGCAATCAGGGGCTTCTACTCCGAGCGTGAGTCGCGCGGCGACCGCGTGGCCCGGCACCTGATTCACAACTTCCATGTCATCGTGCAGGACGAGAATCACGCGACGGCGGAATGGACCATGTGCCTCTATGCCGAGGACGGCACGCCGCCGCTGATGTCGGAACCGCCTATCCTGATCGGCGCCGTGACCGACGAATGCGTGCGTGGCATCGATGGGAAGTGGCGCTATGCCTCCCGCACGACCAAGCCGCTGTTCAAGGGCAGCCGGCCGACCTCGGGCTGAGGACGGCCGGTGCGGCGGAGATCACAGATGGCGGCCGCCATCCACCAGCAGCGTGGTCCCCGTCGTCAGGCGCAGATGCGTGACCGCCGCTGCCACGGCGATGGCCACGTCATCGGCTTGGCAGACTGTCTTCAGCGGCGACAACGCGGCCTGCCTCATCACCGCCTCGCGGCTCCGCCCCGGGACGAAATCCGTATCCACCCCGGCCGGCGAGATGCCGATGATGCGGATCTCGGGGCCCAGCACCCGGGCCAGAGACATTGCCATGGTGTCGAGCCCCGCCTTCGACGCGCAATAGGCGACCGAACTGCCGAGGCCCGTGACCGCGGCGAGCGAGGAGATGTTCACCACCACCGCATCGCCGCTGCGCCGCAGCAGCGGCGCGAAGCTGCGGATGACCGAAAACGGCCCGCGCACATTGGTGATGAGGATGCTGTCGAAGCTCGCATCGTCCATGGCCTCGAGATCGCCATGCGGCACCGCTCGCGTCGTCCCGGCCGAATTCACCAGCACGTCGGCGCGGCCGTAGCGCGACTCCACCTCGGCCGCCGCGGCGCGGATCGCGGCACTGTCGGTGATCGGCATGTGCAGCGGCATGTGGCCGCTGCCTGGCAGCGCCGCGGCCAGGGCCTCGGCCCGGTCGCGCCCGGTGTTGTAGCCGATGACGATCTGCGCCCCGAGCTCCGCGAGGCGCTGCGCCGAAGCGGCGCCGATGCCACTGCTGCCGCCGGTGATCACCGCGACGCGCCCGTCCAGACTGTAGGGCCCGAGATTGCCGTTCTTCAACTCGCTCATGCCGTCTCTCTCCCATTGCCGGCGGCCGTGCCGGTGTCGGATCGCGCCTGCGGCGCCGCATCCATCTTGGGGGGGACCAGGTGGTCGCGCGACGGGCTCGGCCGGACGTTCCGGATGCCGAAATCCACACCGACATCATCGCCTGCCGCAGAATCGAGAGGCCGTAACCGATGACCGAGAATCCGGGCATGCGCATCGCCACCGCGACGCTGCATCCCTGCACGCAGCGGCAGGCCGATGCCAATTGGACCTTCGCCCGCGCCACCGTGCCGGAATTGCAGGGCTGGGTGCTCGCCCTGACCGATGCCGACGGTGTCGTCGGGCTCGGCTATGCCCACGCGGTCCCAGCGATCACAACGCATGGCGCCGGCGCCGAGGCCGCGCTGCACTTCCTGCGGCCGCTGCTGGTGGGGCGCGACGTGGCGGATCTCGCCGCGATCATGGACCTGGTCGAGGCCTCACTGGCCGGCAACCGGTCGGTGAAGGCCGCTATCGACATGGCACTGCACGACCTTGCAGCGCGGCGTGCCGGCGTACCGCTCTCGGCGCTGATGGGCGGGCGCTTCCGTGATCGCATCCCGCAATCGCGCATCCTGCCGATCAAGGCGCCGGAGGCCATGGCCGCTGCGGCGGCGGCACTGGTAGCGAAAGGCTATCGCAGCCTGAAGCTGAAGTTGTCGGGCGACGGCGCGATGGATGCCCAGCGCGTGGCCGAGGTGCGCGCGGCGGTCGGCGGCGGCATCGCGCTGACCCTCGATCCGAACCAATCCTACAGCGCGAAGGGCTTCCTCACGGCCTGGAAGCGGATCGAGCCGTTCGACATCGCGCTGGTGGAACAGCCGGTGCCGGCGGCCGATTGGAAGGGGCTGGCCCTGCTGACCCGCACCTTGCCGGTGCCGGTCGAGGCGGATGAGACCGTGGAGACCGTCGCCGATGTGCTGCGCGTGGTGGAAGGCCGGGTCGCCGATGTGGTGAATCTGAAGCTGACCAAGCTGGGCGGCGTGCGCAACTTCGTCACCGCCGCGCGCATCCTGGAAGCCGGGCAAGTCGCGACGCGCATGGGCGCGGCCTTCGGGCCGGCGCTGCTGCAGGCGGCCTCCGCCCATGCCGCGGCATCGCTGCGGCAGCTTCCCTTCGCCTGCGAGCTGTCGGAACACGACCACATCCTCGACGATCCCTTCACGCCGCTGCCGATCGAGGACGGCATGATCGCGGTGCCGGCGGGGCCGGGCTGCGGCGTCGTCTATGCCTGAGCCGGCCGGGCCTATCGGATGTCGAGCGCCTGGATCAACCGCGCATTGGCAGCGTCCTCCTCGACGAGTGCCGTGGTGAGTTGCTGGCGGTCGAGCAGCATCACCTCGTTGAAGGCGCGCCGCATGGCATCGGCGTAGGCTGGCGCCGCGGCGGCCTGCAGGAAGGCTTCGCCGAGCCGGTCGAGGATCGGCACCGGCGTCTCCTTCGGCGCGAAGAAGGCGAAACGGGTCACCAGGTCGACGTCCAGCCCCGCCTCCTTCAGCGTGACGAGGTCGGGCAGTGCGACGATGCGGGAGGCACCGGTCTGCGCCAGCGGGATGATGCCATGCGATTCGACGGTCGGCATGATGATGCCGGGCGCACCGGAAACGAGATCGATATCGCCGGCGAGCAATGCGGCCATCGCCGGCGCGATGCCCTGGTAGGGCACCTGCAGCAGCTTCACATCGGCGGCGCGCGCCAGCGCCTCCGCGGCCAGGTGCGGCGTGCTGCCGATGCCTGGCGAACCGATGCTGACGCTCTCGGGCTGCGTCCGGGCCTGGGCCAGCATTTGCTCGATCGTTCGGAAGCGGGATCCGCGCCTGGCCGCGATCATGATGGGGATGGCGACCAGGTTGCAGATCGGCGCGAAATCCGCCGCCGTATAGGGCTGGTTTTGCAGGCGCGGCACGACGGTCAGAGCCGCCGTACTGGCGAAGAGCAGGGTGTAGCCGTCGGCGGCGCTGGTGCGGACGCGATTGGCGCCGATGCCGCCCCCGCCGCCGGCGATGGAATCGATCACCACCGGCTGGCCGAGCAACTGGCCGAAATCCTGCTGCAACAGCCGGATGTACTGGTCGGTGCCGCCGGCGGCATAGGGGACGATGACGCGAATGGCGCGCGTGGGGAAGGCCTGCGCCTTGGCGCGACGCGCCGCCAGGGCGGTCGCGCCGGCGAACAGCAGGGGGCGGCGTGTGATCCGCATGGTGTCTCGTCCCTATCGTGTCTGCCGAGGTGGCATCCTGCCCGATGGCAGGTGCCCGGCCGCGTCAGCTCTGCGAGTTTTCCGTATCGTGGAATGACGGGCGGCAAATCGGGCGATGCGCGGTGACGGCTGCTAGAGCAGGTCGCGATCCGCTGACATCGCCGAATCGGGGGAAGCTGCCCGCGGATGGTGAAGATGCGGGGCGGCTGCCGTGGGCCGGAGCGGACTGACATCGCTTCAGCCTTCGGCGTCGCCCAAACGAGCGACATGGGAGGCAATGATGACCGATCACGGGATGAAGCGGGGGGCCGGGTCCCCGGCATGGACACGCCGCCTGCTGTTGAGCGGGATCGCCGCCGGGCTGAGTGCGCCGGCGCATGCGGCCTTCACCGATCGCCCGATCCGCATGATCGTTGCCTATGCCGCCGGCGGCACCGGCGACCTGGTCGGCCGCATGGTGGCGGAATCGCTGTCACAGCGCCTCGGCACGCCGGTGGTGGTGGAAAACCAGGGCGGTGCGGGCGGCGCCATCGCGGCCCGCGTGGTAAGCCGCGCGGCACCTGACGGCACCACCATCCTGCTGGCGGGCAACGCGATCTTTGCGATCCTGCCGCATATCGCGAATGTCGGCTACGACCCCGTCACCGGCTTCACGGCCATCGCCAACATCAGCGAATCGCAGCGGCTGCTCGCGGTGCGGAGCACGTTGCCGGTTACGACGTTGGCGGAGCTGGTCCAGTATGGGAAGCGCAATCCGGGGAAGCTCAACTACGGCTCCTCGGGCGTCGGGTCGACGCTGCATGTGATGACCGAGATGTTCCGCCGGGAAGCCGGCTTCGATGCCACGCACATCCCGTTCCGCGGCTCGGCGCCAGGCGTGCAGGCCATGCTGAGCGGCGACGTCGACTTCATGATCGACACGGTGGTGATCCAGCACGTGCTCCAGGGGCGGCTCCGCGGCTTGGCGGCGGTCGGCGAAAGCCGCCTGCCGCAACTGCCCGATATCCCGACGCTGGCCGAACAGGGCTATCCCAATGTGCGCACCTCGGGC
The DNA here is from genome assembly GCF_014644535.1 of Neoroseomonas lacus. Taxonomy (GTDB): domain Bacteria; phylum Pseudomonadota; class Alphaproteobacteria; order Acetobacterales; family Acetobacteraceae; genus Neoroseomonas; species Neoroseomonas lacus. Next base: position 4,395 of record NZ_BMKW01000010.1, on the reverse strand, counting down.
TGGCAGGCGCTGATGGGACCGCCGAACATGCCGCCCGAGATTGTCGCCACCTATGCCAGCGCCGTCGAGGCCATGCTGGGCGATCCCGCCTTCCGCGAGCGTCTCGGACGCGTCGGCGTGGTGCCGAGCTTCCGCTCCCCCGCGCAGCTCGCCGAGGATCTGCGTGAGGACAACCGCCAGTTCGGCGCCATCATCCGCAGCGCCGGGATCACCGGGGAATGACTGGTCTCAGCGCGCGCGCCGCAGCCTGGGTGGCCGGGCTCTCGCTGGACGACGCGCCGGCGACGGTGGTAGAGAGCACCAAGCTGCGTATCCTCGACCTGGTGGGGGTGATGCTGGCGGCGCGGTCGCTCGACCTCGTGGCCGCTGCGAAGCGGGCGGCGCTGGCGGTGGATCTGGGCGCGGGCGCGCGTATCCTCGGCGATGCCGAGGGCGTCTCGCCGATGGCCGCGGCCTTCGTGAACGGCGTGATGACCGCCGTGCTGGAATTCGACGACACCCATATCGAGAGCTTCATCCATCCGACTGCCCCGGTCGTCGCCGTCGCTTTCCCCGAATGCCAGCGGCGCGGTCTGTCCGGCCGCGCGCTGATTGAGGCAGTGCTGGTGGGCAGCGAGCTGACCTGCCGGTTCGGCCTTGTCACGCCGGTGCGGCTGCATACGCTGGGCTTCCATCCGACGGCGGTGTTCGGGGTGTTCGGCGGCGTCTATGGGCTGGCGAAGCTGCGTGGCCATGGCGCTGGGGTGATTGCCGACGCGATCGGCGCGGCGGGCAGCCTGTCGGCCGGGATCAACGCCTCCTTCGAGGATGGCAGCTCGACCAAGATGATGCATGTCGGCATGGCTGCGACCGGCGCGATGCGTGCCCTCGCGCTGGCAGAGGCCGGCATCTCCGGGCCCCGGCCGGTGATCGACGGGCGCTTCGGCTGGTTCCGCAGCCATGTGCAGGGCCGCGACGACCTGCGCTTGGAAGCGCTCTGCGATGGGCTCGGCGAGGTGTGGGAGGTGCTGAACATCGCCTCCAAGGTGCATCCCTGCGCCTTCACCATGATGCCGCATATCGAATGCGCGCTGGTGCTGCGCCAACGGCATGCGATCCGCCCGGAGGACATCGTCGGCGTGACCTGTCGGATCGGCAAGCGGTCCTTCGCGACGATGTGCGAGCCGGTGGCCGACAAGCGCCGTCCGGCCACCACCTGGCATGGTCGCATCAGCCTGCAGCACACAGTGGCCGAGGCGCTGGTCCGCGGAAGGATGGACAAGGATGCCTATGCCGAGGCGAGCTTGCGCGACCCTGCCATCAATGCCATCGCCGATCTCGTCGAGTACGAGGATGATCCCGGCACCACCGCCACTCGATCCGGTGGCATGGTGGCAGTAAGGCTTCGCGATGGCCGGGTGGTGTCGCATCGCATCGACGACATGCGCGGCACGCGTGCCAACCCCATGGCGGAAGCGGACATCCTCGCGAAGTTCCGCGCCAATACGGAGGGTGCCCTGACGCCGACGCAGGCGGAGCGGGCGGCCGAGGGCTTTCTGCGGCTCGACAGGCTGGAGGATGTCGCACCCCTCTTCCATGGCCTGACCCTTTGAGCCCGATGGCGGCCAATCAGGACCATGGGGCATCGGCGGCCGATGAAGGATATCCAATCTTAGGCACTGCTTTGGCAGAGAACGTACTGCGCTGATCGATTTCGGATTACCTGGGCGGGCCTTGTGCAATTCATGTGGGGTCGGCTTCGGGGAAGCCGATCATGGCGCGAGAGGCGACTGGCGCGAGTTGGCAGACCAAGTTTGAGCGGTGGCTGGCCTCGAGCGGCGCCCGCTGCATCGCGGCGGCGGCGGGCATCACGGCGACGGGGGCATGCTGCTCTCTACGTTGGGTGAATTGGTGATGCCGCGAACTTCTTCGGCGACTGCCTGGGTGGAGATGCCCGATGCGACGAGGCCGATCGGGATTGATGCGCCGCTCATCAGCAGCGCGCGTCGCGCCACATCGGCGTCGCATGGGGGGGACTTGCTCGTCATGATGACGCTCCTGCTTCCGTCGAGGAGCATGCGAGGGGGAGCGGTCCGGAGCGAGTTTGGAGGTGTGAGACGTAGTGAAGAAGCGCGAGTACACGACCCGAATCCTCATAGTGGATCGAGATACCATCGCGGATCTCTAGCATAGGCATGCTCCTGTCTCCTGGAGGGCCAGCTCGTTGCCGGATGCCGCGAAGCAACAATGGCGACTTGGCTCACCGCTGTTGAAATGATGTCGCACCCGTAGCAATGGGATTCTTCAGAGATTTCCGGGGGCGAACGCCGTGCCAGAACGTGCACTGGCGCGGCCAAACTCATAGAGTTCCAACATGCGGGGCAGTTCAAAATCGAGCGGGGAGGTTTCCAGTGTCGCAGGCACCGCCGCGAATTTGAACGACGCGTTGTGGCGCCGGGCGAAGAGCTCCGCCAGCCGTAGATGCGCTCGCAGCGTGGCGCGCCCCATCAAGGTCAATGCACGAGTGATAATACTCAGCGTGCCGCCGTGGAGCTGACGTCCAATCGGCCTGGCCTGGTCACTGATATGACGTAAAGGTGCAGAGGCCCCGGCCGCCCAGCGGTATTCCTTGTGGCCAGGGCTTCCGGCAGAAGCACGATCGGCGCGTTGACGGCACCGTCGACGTGCAGCTCAGACCGGCTCGTTCCCTGCAGCAACACAGGTGGGAAGAAACGTGGCACGCTCGCCGAGGCGACGATGATGGATCGAAGAGACGAAGCGAGCGCCCTACGACCGCTGCGCCCGCACCTTCTTCAGCGCCATCACCCTCGCCGCTTCCGTCATCTTCTGGCTCGGTCAATGAGTCCCGAGGCTATTCGAATTGCACGGGGGCCTGCTTCTTCCGGTTCACGGTGAGAGTGAAGACGTCGGGTCTGGCGTAGTGCCCGCTGGCGTCGAACTTTCGTCGTGAGGCTCGCGCCGCCGCCACATCGATCTCGGCAAAAAGCAGGCCCTTCTCTCGGCGCATTGGCCCTGCGATGACGCCACCGAACGGCTTGTAGACGACGGCGTCTCCCGCGTTGATCCACTCGTCCTTGTTCGGAAAAAGCTCGTCGCGATACGGCACGCCATCGGGGATGTCGGAGGCTTTCAGTGCTGTCGCGCATCCGACTACCCAGCAGCCGCCTTCGCGCGCGATGTGCTGCATCGTCGCGAGCCAGGTCTCGCCACTGTCCCAGGTCGGGGCGACGTAGATGTCGATGTTCTGCGCATAGAGCGCATAGCGTGCTAGCGGCATGTAGTTTTCCCAGCAGATCAGTGCCCCGACGCGGCCGACCGCGGTATCCACGACGTTGAGGCCAGAGCCGTCGCCGAAGCCCCAGACCATCCGCTCTGGATTCGTCGGCATCAGCTTGCGGTGGTTGTTCGCAAGTCTGCCGTCCGCATCTATGATCGCACAGCTGTTGAACAACGTGCTGCCGCTGATCGAACCGTCGACTTCCTGGTAGCCCAAGACGATGACCACCCCGTGGTTCTTCGCCGCGTCCAGAAGCGGTCGCAACCCGTCCCGACTCAGGTCAACCGAGTTGGCCTGCGAGAGGGCGTAGAGCTCATCCGTCTTGCCCATCCCCGCCCCGGGCGGCAGCCTCCAGACGAACGTCGGATAGCCGGGAAGCCATGCCTCCGGAAATACCAGCATATCGCAGCCATTCGCTGCCGCCTCTTGCACGAGTTCGACCGCGCGCGCCATCGACCTTTCAAGATCCAGGTAGACCGGCGGTTGCTGGACAACTGCAAGCTTCATGTGATCGTTCCGCCACGCCCCGGGCTGGGACGCGGGCACCGTACCACGCCTGCTGCACTTCCTTCGCACACTGCTTTTCTCGGCAACATCACTCGCGGACCCTTCCGCGGGGCAGGTCACGTTCGCGACCTCGGAACGGTGCTTCAGTCGCTGTTCGTGATGCGAACCGGAGTGGACCCCGACTAGGCTGATGGCGCGTTACCCCCGCAGGGGCGGCCCGATCCATCAGAGGGCAGCCATCATGAATGAGGCGACCGGAATCGCGGACCACTGGGGCACAGGCGATGTTCATGCGCTGATCGTCGCGGCACTGAAGAAGGCCGGAAAGCCGCTTGACGGCCTGACCGTCGAGAATCTCGCGCCGATCGACCACTATCACGCGCGCGGTTTCACGGCGACCGTGGAACTGATACGGCATGACCGTTGCCGAGGGTCACAAACCGATGGCTGAGATGCGTTGGGGCTGACATGTGAGCCAGTTCCAAGCGTCGCAGCAGCGTTGGATGATTTCGTCCTGGGTCTCGTAGATCTGGAACGGCAGGCGGTTGGCTCGCAGGAATTCCCAGACGTTCACGACGGGGTTGAGTTCCGGCGAGACCGGCGGCAGATGC
>NZ_BMKW01000009.1 GCF_014644535.1 Neoroseomonas lacus | reverse complement strand
CCCACCCGGCCACCCACGTCAGTATCCTGGAATGGGTGGCCGGGTGGGGGTGCGGGCCGGTGCCGGACTTTTCAAACGGTCTCTTAGGCCTTTGGCGGGGTGAGGTCCGGAGAAGAGCAGAGCCCCTCTCCGCCTTTCTCCAGCCGTCCCTCGACCATCACCATCGCCGCCGCGAAGGCCGCATCGGCGTCGAGCGCGGTGGTATCCAGCAGCAGCGCATCCGCCGCCGGCTTCAGCGGCGCGACCGGGCGGTTCGCATCCTGCGCGTCGCGATCGCGGATCTCGGCTTCGACCTGCGCCGGGTCGGCGGCCACGCCGCGCCCGCGCAACTCCACGAAGCGGCGGCGCGCGCGTTCCTCGACGCTGGCGGTGACGAACAGCTTCACCGGCGCATCGGGGAACACCACCGTACCGATGTCGCGACCGTCGAGCACCGCGCCGTGGTCGCGCCCAAACACCCGTTGGAAATCGAGCAGCGCCGCCCGTACCGCCGGGATGGCCGCCACCGCGCTCGCCGCCATGTCCGCCATCGGCCCGCGCAAATCGCCGCGGTCGAGATCGCCGGGGGCGAGGCTGCGCGCGGCGGCTTCGGCCTGAGCGGCGTCGCGCGGGTCGGCCCCGGCATCGAGCACGCGTCGCCCGACGGCACGGTAGAGCAGCCCAGTGTCGAGATAGGGCAACCCCAGCGCGGTGGCGAGCCGCCTGGCGAGCGTCCCCTTGCCCGCCGCGGCGGGTCCGTCCACGGCGATGATCACCGGCCCCGGCATCGCGTCAGGCTGGCCCGATCGGCGTGCCGCCGGCCAGCCCGTTCATCAGCGTGGTGAAGCCGGGGAAGGAGGTGTCGATGAAGGCCGCATCATCCACCGCGACCGGCGCGCGGGTGGCCAGGCCCAGGACCAGCGCAGCCATGGCGATGCGGTGGTCCATATGCGTCTCGACCGTGCCGCCGCCGGGGATGGCGCCCGGCGTGCCATGCACGATCAGGTCGTCGCCCTCGATCTCAGCCTTGATGCCGTTGGCGGCGAGCAGCGCGAAGGTGGCGGCCAAGCGGTCGCTCTCCTTCACCCGCAGCTCCGCCAGGCCCTGCATGCGGGTGGTCCCGCGCGCGGCGGCGGCGGCGATCGCGAGCACCGGATATTCGTCGATCATCGACGGCGCGCGGCCCGGCGGCACGGTGATGCCGACCAACTCCGTATATTCCGCGACGATGTCGCCCACCGGCTCGCCCCCGGCGACGCGTTCATTCTCCACCCGCAGCGCCGCGCCCATCTCGCGCAGGGTGGTGATCAGGCCGGTGCGCAGTGGATTGAGGCCGATATTCTCGACCACCACGCGCGACCCCGGCACCAGCAGCGCGGCGACGATCGGGAAGGCCGCTGACGAGGGGTCCCCAGGGACGACCACCGGGGCAGCGACCAGCTCGGGCTGGCCTTCCAGCAGGATCACGCGGCCTTCCGCGGTGTCCTGCACCGAAACCGTCGCACCGAAATGGCGCAGCATGTTCTCGGTGTGGTCGCGCGTGCGCTCGGGTTCCACCACGCGCGTGGTGCCGGCAGCGCACAGCCCGGCCAGCAGGCAGGCGCTTTTCACCTGCGCCGAGGCCACCGGCAGCACGTAGTCAAGCGGCAACGGGTCCACCGCACCCCGCACCGCGAGCGGCAGGCGGCCGCCCTCGCGTGTCCAGAAGGTCGCACCCGTCGCCGAAAGTGGGTCGGTCACGCGTTTCATCGGCCGCTTGCGCAGCGAGGCATCGCCGGTCAGCACCGCGAAGACCGGATGGCCGGCCAGCAGGCCGAGCAGCAGTCGTGCCGCGGTGCCCGAATTGCCCATGTCGAGCACATCCGGCGGCTCCACCAGCCCGCCGACGCCACGGCCGGAAACCCGCCAGGAACCTGGGCCCAGGCGCTCCACCTCGGCGCCCAGGGCGCGCATGGCGGCGGCGGTGCACAGCACGTCCTCGCCTTCCAGCAGGCCGCTGATCTCGGTGGTGCCGACCGCCAGCGCGCCGAACATCAGGGCGCGATGGCTGATCGATTTGTCGCCCGGCACGCCGAGCCGACCGGTGAGCGGACCGGCCGGGGCCTGGGCTTTCAGGGGGCGGGGATCGGGATGGGACATGAGCCGCGTTTGACATGCCACGGCAGGGCGTGGCAATGCGCCCGACCCTTTGCACAGGGCGCGGAGCCCCATGCACGATACGGATGTGACCCATGGCTAAGCCCGAACTCGGCCTGAAGCGCAGCTGCGTGGCCTGCGGCACCCGATTCTACGATCTGGGCCAGAACCCGGCGGTATGCCCGAAATGCGGCACCGAACAGCCGCCGGAGCAGCCGCGCGTGCGCCGCGCCGCGGCAACGCCGGTCCCCGACGAGAAGATCAAGAAGCGCGCCGCCACGCCGGAGGCCGAGGCCGACGACATCGAGGTGGAGGATGTCGAGGGCGATGAGGCGATCGAGGACGCCGAGGAGCTCGAGGACGAGGCTGACGTCATCGACGAGGCGATCGAGGTCGAGACCGAGCGCGACGAGGAAGGCTGATCGGAAGGGCCGCTGACGGCGGCCCTTTCCGGCGATTTTCGTGCCCTCAGACGGCGGGCGGCCGGCATCCGGGTGCCCATGCGCATTGCGAAGCAATGCGACATGGGGCCGGTCAACGGGCCTTTCCTTCGCGCCACGCACTGTCGCGCGGGCGACAATGGGCGGTCTGGTCGCGCTTTGCGCTCCTGGACCGCGCCAGCGCCAAGGTCCGCAGGGAGTCGGACCATTCGCCGGCCCTCACGACAGTTGCGGGCGGGCAGTGCAGCCCCCATCCTCCCTGCATCCGGAGGAAGGGCTCTCATCCATGACCATGTTGAATCGCCGCGGCATGCTGCTTGGCACGGCCGGGCTTCTCGCTGCCACCACCGCTCCGCGCCGCCCTGCCTATGCGCAGGCGCCGGCCGGCCCCTTCACCCTGCCGCCGCTCGGCTACGGGAAGGACGCCAATGAGCGCGCCATCGACGCCCTGACGATGGAAATCCACCACGACCGCCACCACGCCGCCTATGTCGCGAACCTCAACGCGGCGGTGAAGGACCACACGGCGCTGGCGCAGATGCCGGTCGACGAGATCCTGGTGCGGCTCTCCCAGGCACCCGACACCGTCCGCACCGCGCTGCGCAACAATGGCGGCGGCCACGCCAACCACTCGATGTTCTGGGAGATCATGGGCGGGCCCGGCGGCGAACCGGCCGGCGACCTCAAGGCCGCGATCGACCGCGACCTCGGCGGGCTCGACAAGCTCAAGACCGACTTCAACACGGCCGGCACCCGTGTCTTCGGCTCGGGCTGGGTGTTCGTCGCCGTGACGCCGGGCGGCAACCTCTCCCTGGTTTCGAAGCCGAACCAGGACACGCCGCTGATGGATGGCGGGCGCGTGCTGATGGGCAACGACGTGTGGGAGCACGCCTATTACCTGCGCTACCAGAACCGCCGGGCGGACTACCTGACCGCGTGGTGGAACGTGCTGAACTGGGAGAAGATCGGCGAGCGCTACGCCGCGGCGAAAGCCGGCACGTTGCGCGTCTGAACGGAAGGTTGGGGGAGGGAACTCCCCCAAACCCCCTCCTTTTTCTGTTTTTTGGCGCTGACCTGCGGCGTTAGTCTCGAACGGGCAGAAGACGGGGTCCCATCGGCATTGCTCAGCAATGTCGATCAGCACGATTCGGCCGGGGTGGCCCGCCCGACCTTTACTCCCACCCCGCCCGGCGCCATACCGCCCCGGATTTCCAAGACTGGGAGCGCCCGATGCGCGTTAAGGACGTGAAGAAGGTCGTGCTCGCCTATTCCGGCGGGCTCGACACCAGCGTGATCCTGAAATGGCTGCAGAGCACCTACCGATGCGAGGTGGTGACCTTCACCGCCGACCTCGGCCAGGGCGAGGAACTCGGCCCGGCGCGCGACAAGGCGCTGCTGCTCGGCATCAAGCCCGAGAACATCTACATCGACGACCTGCGCGAGACCTTCGTGAAGGACTTCGTCTTCCCGATGTTCCGCGCCAACGCGCTGTACGAAGGGATGTACCTGCTCGGTACCTCCATCGCCCGGCCGCTGATCTCCCAGCGCCAGATCGAGATCGCCGAAGCCGTCGGCGCCGACGCCGTCGCCCATGGCGCGACCGGTAAGGGCAACGACCAGGTCCGCTTCGAACTCAGCTATTACGCGCTGAAGCCCGACATCAAGATCATCGCGCCCTGGCGCGAATGGGACCTGACCTCGCGCACCCGGCTGATCGAATTCGCCGAGGAGCACCAGATCCCGATCTCGAAGGACAAGCGCGGCGAAGCGCCCTTCAGCGTCGACGCGAACCTCCTGCACAGCAGTTCCGAGGGCAAGATCCTCGAAGACCCGTGGGACGCGCCGGACGAGATGGTGTGGCAGCGCACGATCTCCCCGGTCGATGCGCCCGACAAGGTCACCGAGATCACTATCGAATTCGAACGCGGCGACGCGGTCGGCATCAATGGCGAACGCCTCTCGCCGGCGACGCTGCTGACGAAGCTGAACGCGCTTGGCAAGGAGAACGGCATCGGCCGGCTCGACCTGGTCGAGAACCGCTTCGTCGGCATGAAGTCGCGCGGCTGCTACGAAACCCCGGGCGGCACGATCCTCTACGTCGCGCATCGCGCGATGGAGTCGATCACGCTCGACCGCGAGGCGGCCCACCTGAAGGACAGCCTGATGCCCCGCTATGCGGAGGTCATCTACAACGGCTTCTGGTTCGCCCCGGAACGCCGCATGCTGCAGGCGATGATCGATGAGAGCCAGAAGAGCGTCACTGGCACGGTCCGGCTCAAGCTCTACAAGGGCAACACCATCGTCACCGGCCGGCAGAGCCCGAACAGCCTCTACTCGATGAAGCACGTCACCTTCGAGGAAGACCAGGGCGCCTACGACCAGTTCGACGCGCAGGGCTTCATCAAGCTGAACGCGCTGCGGCTGCGGCTGGGCGCGATGGCCGGGCGCAAGGGCGGCGCGCTGTAGGAAGGGTGGAGGGGCGTCGCCCCTCCATACCACCCCACCAAAGGCCCCGGCCCTTTGGAATGCCGTCAATCGGCGCCGTGCGCCAGCATCGCCCCCCTCCGCCGAATGGGCACGCCTCGCACGCCAGGTACCGCCCTACCGACAGCCAGAAAAAGGAGGGGGTCCGGGGGAGTTCTCTCCCCCGCCTTTCCCCTCGCCACTGATCCGACCGCATCCTCGACGCGACCCACCCAGCGCATGCCGTCAAGCGCCCGTCGACTGGCCCGGTTCCTCAACCGCCGCGTGGCGGTCGCCAGAAGGCGAAGCGATCACCCATGGTTCCAGCCGCGGGTCGGCTGCTCTAGGCTGGCGGGATCGAACAACGTCGTCCCGACCGAGGAAACGCCCATGCGCGGCATCGCCCTTCGCCTGTCTGCCTTCGCCGTCATCGCGCTGGGCGCCGGGCCGGCCTTCGCGCAATCAGCCTGCCCTGGGCGCATCTCCGCCAATGTCTTCGCCCCGGTGCCGCGCGATGCGGCGATCGCGGTGCCCGACCGTGCCGGCGGCAGCCCCAATGAACGCGCCCTGCGTGAAGCCGCGGTCGCCGCCCTCGCCGCGGCCGGGCGGCGGGTCGATGCCAATGCGCCCTACATCCTGTCCTGGCGTGGCGGCACCTCGGTCGAGGACGACAATTTCGGCGGCTTCAACGACAACCGTTCCGGCCGCACCTTCCGCGAGAGCGACGACATCACCTGGGCGCAGAACGTGCCGCGCGCGGGGGGCCGCACGGTGCCGACCCTGCGTGTCTCCGGCACGGTCGACCTGCGTGAGCGTGCCTCCGGCCGTGTGGTCTGGACTGCAGTGCTGAACTGCAACCGGCAGGGCCAGGACGATGCGGCGATGTTCACCCTCCTCGCCCGGACGGTGGCGCCGCTGATTGGCCAGCCGGCGGCCGGACGCGCCTTCTGAACGCGCCCGCCGCCACGCCGCGCGCACGCGCCGAGGCGGCGCAGTCGCGCGCCTCGGACCCGGCCGCCTCGGCCTGGGTGGAGGCTTCGGCCGGGTCGGGCAAGACCAAGCTCCTGACCGACCGGGTGCTGCGGCTGCTGTTGGCCGGGGTGCAGCCGGGGCGCATCCTGTGCCTGACCTTCACCAAGGCGGCGGCGGCCGAGATGGCCACGCGCCTCGCCCGCGCGCTGGGCGGCTGGGCGACGGCGGAAGATGCCGAGCTGGCGCAGACGCTGGCCGCCCTGACCGGTCGCCGGCCGGGGCCGGATGAACTGCTCGCCGCCCGGGCGCTGTTCGTGCGCGTACTGGAACAGCCTGGCGGCATGCGCATCTCGACCATCCACGCCTTCGCGCAATCGCTGCTGCGAGCGTTTCCACTGGAAGCCGGCCTCGCCCCGCAATTCGCCGTGGTGGAGGAACAGGAAGCGCGCAGCATGCTGGCGCGCGAACGCGAAGCGGTGCTCGCCGCCGCACCCGACCGCGCGGCGCTCGCCAATCTCGCGCGGCTGGTGCCGCCGACGCGCTTCGCCGAGGTCGTCGGCACGCTGGCGCAGGATCGCGGGCGGCTGCTGCGCGCGGTGGAAAATCGCCAGGGCATCGCCGGGCTGGAACCCGCACTCGCGCGCGCGCTCGGCCTCGCCCCTGGCGAGACGCGCGAGGATACGCTGATCGCCGGCGCCTGCGACATCGACGCCGCGCCGCTGCTCTCCGTCGCGCGACGGCTCGGGCAAAGCGGCAATGAAAAGACCGACCAGCGCAACGCCGCGCGCATGGCAGATTGGCTGGTGCTCGACATCGCCGGCCGCGCCGCGCGTTGGGATGAATGGAAATCGCTGTTCCTGACAGCGAAGGATGAGCAGCGCGCCGATCGTGGCCTGGTCACCAAGGACAAGCGCATCGCCGCCGAGTACGACGACCTGCTCGCCACCATGCGGGCCGAGGCCGAACGCGTGGCCGAGGTGCAGGATTCCCGCGCCGCCGCGCGGCTGCTGGCGGCGACCATCGCGCTACTGTCGATCGGCGCGCCGGTGCTGCAACGCTACGACGCCGCCAAGCGCCGCTCCGGCATGCTCGACTACGACGACCTGATCCGCGGCGCGGAACGCCTGCTGGAAGACCCCGGCAGCGCCTGGGTGCTGTTCAAGCTCGATGGCGGCCTCGACCATGTCCTGCTGGACGAGGCGCAGGATTCCAACCCCGACCAATGGGGCATCGTGCGCGCGCTGACCTCGGAATTCTTCGCGGGGCTGGGCGCGCGTGACGCCGGACGCAGCATCTTCGCCGTCGGCGATGAAAAGCAATCGATCTACCGCTTCCAGGGCGCCGATGCGGAAGGCTTCGCCCGCGAGCGACGCCACTACGCGGCGGCGGTGCCCGACGCGGAGCAGGAATTCCGCCCCGTCGCCCTCGACGTGTCCTTCCGTTCGACCGAGCCGGTGCTTGCCCTGGTGGATGCGGTCTTCGCCGAGGGCGCCGCGCGTGAGGGCGTGGTGACGGAGGGCGAAACGCTGCGCCACTTCGCCGACCGCGCCGGCCAGGCCGGCCAAGTCGAGCTATGGCCGCTGCTCACCGCCGTCGATGCCGCCGAACCGCCGCCCTGGGCACCGCCCGAAACGCCGATCGATGCCGAGGGCGCGCCGCAGCGCCTGGCCACGCTGCTCGCCGCGCGCATCGCCCACATGCTGGCCCATGAGACGCTGCCCGCCCGCGTCGATACCGGCCGCGCCGCCGAACAACCCGCGGGCCGTCGTGTGCGGCCGGGCGACATCCTGGTGCTGGTGCGGGCGCGGGCACGCGGCGGCTTCGTGCCCTCGCTGGTGCGCGCGCTGAAGGATCTGCGCATCCCGGTCGGCGGCGTCGACCGCATGGTGCTGGCCGAACAGATCGCCGTGCAGGACATGCTCGCGCTGGCCGATGTGCTGCTGCTGCCGGAGGATGACCTCTCCCTCGCCGCGCTGCTGAAATCGCCGCTGGTCGGGCTCGACGAAGATGAATTGCTGGCGCTCGCCCAGCCGCGCGAAGGCCGGCTGTGGTCGGCGCTGGTGGCGCATCGGGGCGCGGCATCCCGCCTAGGGCGGGTGGCTGATTGGCTGGCGGCGCTGATGGCCAGCGCCGACTTCGCCACGCCGCATGCGCTGTTCGCCGGCGCGCTCGGCGCGCCGGGGCCGCTCGACGCGCAGGCCGGCCGCGCCCGTATGCTCGCCCGCCTCGGCCCCGATGCCGCCGACCCGCTCGATGAATTCCTCAATGCCGCGCTCCAGCATGAACGCGCGCATCCGCCATCATTGCAGGTCTTCGTGCAGCAGCTGCGCCAGGGCGGCGCCGAGGTGAAGCGCGAGGCCGAGGGCGCCGGCGACGCCGTGCGCATCATGACCGTGCATGGCGCCAAGGGATTGCAGGCGCCCATCGTCATCCTGCCCGACACCACCGCCGAACCGCGCGACCGCACCACGCTGCGTTGGCTGGAGGACGACCTGCCGATCTGGGCGCCGCGCAGCGAGGGCTTCGACGCCGCCGCGCTGGCGCAGCGCCGCCAGCAGGACCAGGACGCCGATGCGCGCGAACGCCACCGCCTGCTCTATGTCGCGCTGACCCGTGCGGAGGACCGCGTCATCGTCTGCGGCTGGCAGACCTCGAAATCCGTACCGGACGGGTCATGGTACCGGCTGGTCGAGCGTGGTTTCGCGCGGCTCGACGGCGCGATGGACGCCGCCTTCGACCCGACCGTCTTCGGCGGCCCGGCTGGCCTGTTCCCGCCCGAGGCGATGCTCCGCCGCCTCGATGGCCCGCAGACCGCGCCGCCCAAAGCGGAAGACCCGCCGCGCGCCCGTGTCACCGCCGCCACCCTGCCCGACTGGGCGCATCGCCCCGCCCCGTCCGAGGCCCCGGAGGGCGCCGTCGCCCCGTCCTCCCTGCCCGGCGAGGAGGAAACCCCCGCCGCCCCGCCACGCCCCGCCGACGACCCGAGCGGCCTGCGCTTCCGGCGCGGCCGCTTGGTGCATGCGCTGTTGCAGCACCTGCCCGACCACGCCCCAGACCAGCGCGCGGCGATGGCAAGCCGCTTCCTCGACCGCCCCGGCCACGGGCTGGAGGAAGCCGAACGCGCCGCCGTGCTCGCCGAGGTGCTGGCCCTGCTGGACAACCCGCTGCTGACCGCCGCCCTCGGCCCCGACAGCCTGGCGGAGGCGCCCCTCGCCGGCCGCGTCGGCGGCCGGCTGATCGCCGGCCAGGTGGACCGGCTTCTGGTGACGCCCGACCGCGTGCTGGTGCTCGACTACAAGACCAACCGCCCGCCGCCGGCGACCGCCGCCGCCGTGGCGCCGCTGTATCTGCGGCAGATGGCGGCCTATCGTGCCCTGCTGCGCGCCGCCTTCCCGGGCCGGCAAGTGGAATGCACGCTGGTCTGGACCTATGGCGCACGGGTGATGACGCTGCCGGATGCACTGTTGGACCCGCACGCGCCACACTGACCGCTGAACCGAAAGAGATGGCGATGGCCCTGCGCGACAGATTGCTGCGGCTGGTTGACCGTGTCGCGCCGCCACCGCCGCCACCACCACCCCGCTCCACCGCCCGAACCGCCAAGCTGGATGCAACTGCGCGATGCGGACGCGGCGGCGGCCGTCGCTGCCGCCCCCCCCGACTACAAGCGATATCACCAGTCACAGGCGGCCCGCTGCGTCGAGCTGACGTGGCGCAGCGTGCTGATCGTCGGCTGCAATCGCCGCGAGGATTGCGCGCATTTCATCGAGCTGGGCGCCGCGCGCGTCGTCGGCCTGGATGTGATGGACGAGGTCGGGCGCAACTACACCTACCCGAAGGTAAGCTACGTCGAGGCCTCGGCGGAGGCCATGCCGCTCGACAGCGGCTGCTTCGACCTGGTCTTCGCCATACGACGCTCGAGCATGTGCCCGACATCGCCGCCGCGCTCCGTGAGATGGCGCGCGTCGCCACATCGGGCGGCATCGTCTACAGCGCCGCCGCGCCGATGTGGTGCGCGCGCTCGGGGCCGCACTGGGGTGGCGCCTTCGACCACGATCCCTGGCCGCATCTGCGCCTGGATGCCGACGGCGTGGTCGCCCTGGCGCGCGAGGCGGAAGTGACGGGGCGCACCAGCGACTATTACGATACAGGCCGGCTGCGCCAGTTCATGACCGATCCGCTGCTGTTCAACCGACGGCGACCGCATGAATACCTCGATGCCTGCGCCACGCTCGACGACATCGATATCCTGCGCAACGAGATCCAGATCGAGGCGCAGGCCGGGTACGACCCCGCCATGCTGCGGGCGCTGGTAGCCCAGGGCTACACCACGCTCGACCTGTTCGGGCTGACGCATCCGTTCATCGCGCGCAGGCGTTAGCGTAACCTTCGATCAGACGGCACCGGCCCACGTCCCCGCCCGGCCTTCGGCCCGGGCTACGGCCATTGGTCAGACCGACTGACTAGGCCCGGCGGGGGGCCTTTCCTTCCCCCATGGACCGGCGCAGCATCGGCGACGGAGGAACCGCCCCATGCTCCGACGCCGAGCCCTGCTCGCCGCGCCGGCCCTGTTGCTCGCGCCCGCGGCGCGTGCTCAGCAGCGCCCGCTGCGCATCATCACCCCCTTCGCCACCGGCGGCGCGACGGATGCCCTCGCCCGCATCACCGGCACGCGGATCACCGCGCTGACCGGCCAGGCGGTGGTGGTGGAAGCCCGCCCCGGCGCGGGCGGTGACCTCGCCATGCAGGCCGGCGCCGCCGCGGAACCGGACGGGCACACGCTGATCCTGGGCAGCGATTCCTCGATGGTGCGCAACCCGATGCTGCGGCCGACCATCCCCTACGACCCGGCGCGCGACTTCGCGCCGATCGCGCGGCTGGTGATCTCCTGGTACGCGATCGTCGTGCACGCCTCGGTACCGGCGACCACCGTCGCCGAGTTCATCGCCTGGGCGCGCGCCCATCCTGGCGTCGCCAATTTCGGCTCGGCGGGTCCGGGCACGCTGGCCCACGTCATCGGCGAGATGATGCGCCAGGGCGAGGGGATCGACATGCAACACATCCCCTTCCGCGGCGCGAGCCAGGCCTTGCAGGAACTGGTGGCCGGGCGGCTGCAATTCTACGCGGTCTCGGCCGGCGGGCTGCTGCCGCTGCTGCGCGAAGGCAGCGTGCGCGTGCTGGCGGTGACCGGCCCGGTGCGGCAGCCATCCTTGCCGGGTGTGCCGACCATGATCGAGGCCGGCTACCCCGCCTACGACCACTCGGCCTTCTATTCGCTTTCGGCGCCGGCGCGCGTGTCGCCGGCCTTCATCGACCAGACCGGCGCGCTGCTCGGCACCATCATGGCCGAACCGGTGACGGCGGAACGCCTGCAGGCGCTGGCGTTCGACCCGGCCTTTCTCGGCCCCGAGGCGTTCCGCGCCTTCCTCGCCGCCGAGCGCCTCCGCTGGCGCGACATCATCGCCCGCACCGGGCTGAGACTGGAAGGCTGACCCGCATGACGCTGCTGCGATTCGAGGAATTTAACGCCCACCCCCGCCGCGCCGCCGCCTTGCAGGCGACGCTCGGCGCGGTGCCCGGCGGGCGGCTGTTCGGCCTGTGGCGGGCGCAGATCGGCCCGTCGATGAACCGCGTTACCCGCGTCTCGCTGTGGCCCGGCGAACCACCCGTCGCGCCCGAGGCCAGCAACCCCGACGTGGCGTCGCTGACCACGCGCGTGCTCACCATCCTCACGCGCGGGGAAACCCCACTCGACCCGGCACGCGGCGGCATCGTGACACATCGCTGGTTCATCCTGCCGCCACAGCACGTCGCCGAGATGGTCGCCATCACCACCGAGGCCTGGGTCGGTTTCGAAGGCGACACCGGCAGCGAACCACTCGGCCTCTGGCAGGACCGCGCCGAGGCCGACCCGGCGCATGTGCTGCTGATGACCTGGTATCCGTCGCTGGCGCATTGGGAACAGAGCCGCTTCTGGAACAGCGCCGGCGCCGGGCCGGACCAGGCCGCGCGCGCCAGATGGGGCGCGTTGTTCGCACGCCGCCGGGCGATGCTGCTCGACACCTGGGTCACCGTGCACGGAGCCGAAGCATGAGCGAGACCGACATCGCCGCCGCCCGCGCCGCCATGGATGGCTTCATGGAAGCCTTCAGCGCCGAGGACGCCGAGGCGATCCGCACGCGCTGGTGTCATTTCCCGCATGTGCGCTTCCACAGCGGCAAGGTTACGGTGTTCGAGCGGCCGGAGGATTTCAGCTCGATCGTCTTCAATCGCCAGGGCCAGGCGCGCGAATGGGCGCGCAGCGCGTGGGATTACGTCGAGCTCGTCGATGCCGGCCCGAGCAAGGTGCATTTCCGCGTGCAGTTCAGCCGCTTCCGCCCGGACGGATCGCTGATCGGGTCGTACAAGTCGTTCTACATCGTGACGCTGAAGGACGGGCGCTGGGCGATCCAGGGAAGGTCGTCCTGGGCGGAGTAAGGAAGACGGGGGAGGAACACCTCCCCCGAATCCCCCACCGTTTTTTGCCTCTTGGGAACTGACCGCCGCGGCCGGCGCCAATAGATAGAAAAAGGAGGGGGTTCGGGGGAGTTCCCTCCCCCGACCTTCACCCTTCCACCGGCACCAACCGCGTCACCCGCGACGGATTCTGCTCCGACAGAAAGATGCAAGCATCCGGCGCGCACCACATTCCATGGGCCCCGTTCAGCACCGGCCGGCATCGCCCCAAGATCGACCCATCCGGCCCCAGCAGCGAGAGTTGCGGCACCTGGTCGGTCACATACAGCCCGCCGCCCGGCGCGCCGTGCACGCTCATCGGCTTGTGGTTGCCGCGCCAGTCGTCGAGCCACGACCCATCCGCCGTGAATACCTGCACGCGGTTGTTCTCGCGATCCGCCACGGTCACGCGCCCATCGCGCAGCACCCAGACGGAATGCGGCGTCGAGAACTCGCCCGGTCCGGTGCCTTCGCCGCCCCATCGCCCCATCGGGGTGCCCTCGGCGCTGAAGCGATGCACCACCGATGCGGCATAGCCATCTGCGACATAGATCGACCCATCCGGCCCGAAGGCGACATCGCAGGGCGCGTTGAACGGCTCGCCCGGATGGTGTCGCCGGCCGAGGCCGCCCAGCCGCCTGCCGTCGCGCGAGAAGACGATGATCTCCTGCGCATCCCGATCCACCACGAAGACGCGCCCATCGGGATGCACGGAAAGCATGTGCCCGTCGGCGATCTCGGCGCCGCCCCAGGCATCGATGCGCCGTCCGTCCGGCGCGAGCACCACGACGCCGGGGTTCTCCGGGTCGGTCATCGGGTCCTGGCGGAGCTGGACATAGACGCGACCCTCGGCGTCGCAGGCGACATCGCTCGGCGCGCCGCAGCCGGTCGGCACTTCGCCCCAGGGGCGCTCGATGCGATAGCGTGTGTCGCCCAGACGAACGAAAAGCTGGTGGCGCACCATGGTCATGCCCTTGCTGTCCGACACCGGCTGGCCTGCATCGGGGTCCTGAGATTCGCGCGCAGCCGCGACACCAACCCTGCGCGCCGTGCCGTTCGCCTGCCCGATGATGCCGTCATCGGAAAGGCTCGGCGGCATGGCGTATCGCAGCGTGGCGCGCCGGCGGCGGGCCGGCAAGCGGGTCGCCACGCTTGACGCCCACCAGGCCGCCGCGCACATCCGAAGCCGCGCGGAACAAGGATGCCAGGCCCCCGATGCAGCCCGAACCACCCGCCCGCATCAGCCTGCCGCTCATCCTCTTCGCGATCGTCGCGGTCGTGGCGGTCAATCTCGGCGCCCTCGCCGCCGCCGATGCCGTGCTGCCCTTCGGCCGGCTAGCGGACCCGGACGCCTATCTGCGGCTCGACCGCGTGCTCGAACTACGCCTGGGCGGCGGCTGGTACGACGACGTGACCATGGCGGTGATGGCGCCCGAGGGGCTGGCACTGCACTGGACCCGGCCGCTCGACGTGCTGATCCTGCTGCCGGCGCGGCTGCTCGAATGGCTCGGCGGGCTCCAGCCACGGCAGGCAATCTTCCTCGCCGGTATTTTCGTCTCCCCGGTGCTGCATCTGCTGGCGGCGATCGCCGCGGCCTGGGCGGCGCGCGGCCTGTGGCCCGGCAAGGCCCCCTGGTATGCGGTGCTGCTGATGATCGCGACGCCGACCGCGACGCTGTACTGCACCGCCGGCCGGGCCGACCACCATGCGCTGATGCTGCTGACGCTCGCCCTCGGTCTCGGCGCGGCGATCCGTGCGCTGGCCCCGGGCGGAGCGGCAGGGGCGGCGGCCGGGGCCGGCCTCGCCTTCGGCGCCGGCATCTGGGTCAGCCCCGAGGTGTTGCTCGCCGCCGCGCCGGTCCTGCTGACGACGGGGCTCGCGGTGATAATGGCGGCGGATGGCCGTGCACTCGCGTTGCAGGGTCTGCGCATGGGGCTCGGCATCGCGGCGGCGACGGTCGTCGCGATTGTGGTGGAACGCCCCCCCACGGGCTGGCTCGCCGTCGATTACGACCGGGTCTCGGTGCATCATCTGGTGCTGGCGCTGTTGATAACAGCGGTGTTCCTGGTGGCGGCACGGGTCGGCGGCTGGCCGCGCGGGCGACGCCTCCTCGTCTGCGGGGCGGCGGCCGGGGTCGCCTTCGCGGCGCTGCTGGGGCTGTTCCCGAACGCGCTGCTCGCCTCGCTGGGCCAGGCGGATGCGGCCTCGCGCAGCGTGATGCTGCCCAATGTGCAGGAAATGCAACCCCTGCCGCCTTTCGCGTCAGGGGGGCTCGGCACGACACTGTCAACCATCGGCGGGCCGCCGGTCATAGCGCTGGTCGCGGTCCTGCTGGCCGCGCCGGGCTGGCGGCGGGACGGGCGCTGGCCGGCCGGGCTAGCGGTGGCCGCCATGCTGGTCGCCACACTCATCGCCGCCTTCGCGGCGCGGCGCTTCGCGCTCGACCTCGCGGTGCCGGCCGCGGTCGCCGGGGCCGGCATGGTCGGGCTGCTGCTCGCCGCCCCCCGGCCGCGCGGCGAGGTGCCGCGTGCATTGCTGGCGGCCGGGTTGCTGTTCGGGCTTCTGGGGCTGCCGCTGCTGTCGCTGCTCGGCGCCTCCCCGGTCGCCCAGGTCCGCCTGCCCGAACGGCAGGCCCATGCGGCGGGTTGCGACGGCACCGCCATGGCCCGCTGGCTGGGCGAGGCGCGGCCGGGCGTCATCGCCGGTGAGAAGCCGCCGATCCTGATGGCCTCCAACATCTTCATCGGGCCCGAGATCGCCTGGCGCGCGCCCTATCGCACCGTGACCGGCCCCTATCATCGCGGCGGCGCCGCCTTCGCCGATACGCTGGCCGCCTTCGAGGCGACCGACCCCCTGGCCGCACGCGCGGTGCTGCACCGGCGCGAGGTATCGCTGCTGCTGTTCTGCGCCGCGACACCGGAGATCGTGGTGCCGCCGGGCAGCCTCGCCGCGCTGCTCCGCGACGGCGAGGCACCGGCCTGGCTGCGCCCGGTGCCACTGCCCGAGGCGCTGTCCGGCTTCCGCTTGTTCGCCGTGCAGTGAGTGTCGGTTTGGTCGGCCAGGCACCGGCCCGCACCCGTAATCCTTGAAGGGGCTGCTGGGCGGCGGTGCGGGCCAGTACCGGACCTCAGAATGTGCCGCGAGGCGCATTCTCGAACGGACACCGAGGCGCGGCCGAGCTGCGGCGGTTCCGGCGGATCGATATCGCGGCGGTATGACCCGGCATCGATTTCGGCCTAACATTCTGTTCGCGACCGTCGCGGCCTCGGCAGCGGAGGGCGATCGGGATCCCCGGATTCCGGAAGCAGGACACGCGCCTGCGCCAACAGCAGGAGAGAGATCATGCCGGTCCGCCGCACGCCCTTCCGCCCCGCCCTGCTGATGCTGGGCCTCGGCCTGCTGGCTGGCTGCGAACAAGCGGCCAGCACCGCCGGCGCCGCGGTCGGCAGCGCTGCGGGTTCAGCCGCCGCGGGTGCCGTGGCTGGGTCGGTCGCCGGGCCTGCCGGGCAGGTCGCCGGCGCGGCCGCCGGTGCCGGGACCACCATCGCCGTCGCGCAGCTCACCCGCATGTCCACCGCCGCCGCCCAGGGCGCCTGGGACACGGTGGCGCAGGAACCCGTAGCCGCCTGCACCGGCGATGCCGACAAGCCCTGCGCCGAGGCCCAGGAACTGCGCGCCCGCGCCTGCCGCCGCCAGGCCGCCGGCGCCTCGGCCGAGCAGCGCGCCGGCTATCTCAACTGCGCCGTGACGGCCGGCCAGGCGGCGCTCGCGGCCGGCGGCGCCAATACCCAGGCAGAACGCAACGCTTGGCGGGAGGAACTGCTCGCCGCGCTGTATGACCGCCGCGCCGGCACGCCGCGGGCCGGCATCTGCCCCGACAACGACCTGATGCGCGCGGAGGCGGATACGCTGCTGCGCGACGCGCCAGGCAATGCCAGCGGGCGCTTCCATGGGGCCAGCGCACGGATGATCGGCGTCTCGGTCTCCTGCGGGGCGGACGACCAGCGCTGCAGTGACCTCGCCGAGGCGGCGCGGATGCTGACCCCGCCTCAATCCGATGCGCGCTGGACGCAGACTGCCGAAGGCGTGCGGACCCTGCAGCGCGTGGTGGTGGGCTGCCCGGGGAGCTGATGCCGCCGAGCCTTGCCGATGACCTTGTCTCGACAAGGCAAAGGTTATCGCGAGCAGGGTTGGCGTGGCGGCTGTGCATGAAACCATGCCGCTCATGCCGGGTCAGCCGAGGAGCCGGCCGGCAAGCGGCGCCCGGAACGCTGGCATTCGCTGGACACTCCTGTCGTGTTTAGGGGGGCGCTGAACGCCTACCGGTCCCAACAGCGCCGAAGCCGCTTAAAAAGGTAGGATCTAGTCCAGATTAGAATCCGAGCGGGTTACGCTGGAGAGAGCGGAACATGGTTCGGTACAGATCGCCATGCCTGTTGTTGAAGCGGAATTTGCACTCCTTGAGGAAGGCTGGAAAGCTGGCGTTGGGGATGCCGTTGAACTTGGCCAGGCGGCGTCTTGAGAAGCACCAGAAGCTCTCGATGCCGTTGATGTGGACGCCGTCGTCGGCGAGCTGATCGTCGTTGTGTCGGATGCGGTGGTGCTTGGCGGAGCCTGCCTCGACGAGGCCGTCATAGGCGCGCCAGCCGTCGGAATGGATACTCGCGGAGACGTCGATCGTGCCTTTGATGATGCCTTGAAGCGCTGCTTTTGAACAGTTTCTGACGATCTGGGTATGCACCGGCCGCCGCGCTTGAGGATGCCGAAGACCGGTGTCTTGCGCCCGGCGCCACGGCCTCGTTTGCCGCGGACGCGGCTGGCGCCGAAGTAGCTTTCATCGACCTCGACCTCGCCAGCGAAGGGGCAGGCATGGGTGGCGAGGTCAGCCATGCGGGCGCGGAAGAGGGTGAACAGACGCAGGGGTGGTCTTGCGGTCGAGCCCGGAGAGTTCGGTGGCCTGGGCAGCAGTCAGATCAGCGCAGAAGAAGCGCACGAGCTGACGCAATTTGACCTCGGAATTGCGCGTGTGGCGCAGATAGCGATTTTTCCAAGCCATCACAGCACCTTAGCAGGTGCTCAGATCATCCAATCTGGACCAGACCCTTAGGATCTGATTGCTTCGCACGCCGCAGCGCCGCAGCCGCAACACCCTCCTAGTATATTCGACGTCTCAGGGGCATCGAAAAAAATTCCACCGCTCTCCTTCGACGAGGGCGGCCAATGCCATTCCAAAGCGCACTGCCCTTTCGGGACCCCATCGGCAATGCGCTGCATTGTCGATGGGGCCGTGAAGGGGTGGCCTGGTGGAGCGGCGCCCCTCCGATCGCGGCGTGGACGCGAACCCTACCGCAGCACGAAGTCCTTCATGACCTCCGCCTTGAAGGCCAGCCCATGCCCGGGCGTCTCCGGCGCCGTGATCAAGCCGTTGGCGATGTTCGGCAGGGAGACGAACACATCGTCCAGCAGCCCCATCTGCTCGGCCCAGATCCCGTTCGGGATGGACGCCAGCAGATGCACGTTCAGCTCCGGGAACAGATGCGGCGCGATGGTCATGCCCCAGGTATCGGCGACCGTCGCGATCTTGCGCAGTTCCGTCAGCCCGCCGCGCATCGGGTCGGGCTGCAGGATCGGCAGGCGCGGGCTTTCGAAGAAGGGCTTGAGGTCGGCGCGGCCGAAATGCGTCTCGCCGCCCACCACGCGCATGTCGAGCGCCTCGGCGCAGCGCAGATAGCCGGCATAGTCGTCGGCAGTGACCGGCTCCTCCAGCCAATAGGCGTCGAATTCCTCGAACTTGCGGCCCATGGTGATCGCCACATCGGCCGACCAGCCCATGTTCACGTCGATCATGATGTCGATGTCCGGCCCGACCGCGTCGCGCATGCGGCGCACATTGTCCACATCGGTGTGCAGGTCGCCGACATGCGCCACCTGCATCTTGATCGCCTTGTAGCCCTGGCTGACGAAGTGCTTGGCCTTGGCGATCATCCCGTCGCCAAAGGACCCGCGGAAGCAGCCGCTGCCATAGATCGGGATCTCGGAGCGGTAATGCCCCCACAGCCGGTGCAGCGGCAGGCCGGCCGCCTTGCCGACCACGTCCCACAAGGCGATGTCGATCGCCGACTGCGCCATCATCGTCACGCCGCCGCGCCCGCCGGTCAGTGTCAACCGCCACAGGTCGCGCCAGATCGCCTCCACCGCGCTCGCGTCGCGGCCCATGATACGCGGCGCCAGCGCTTCCGCGATGCAGGCACCGATCGTGCGCTGCAGCGGCAGGTTCAGCAGATGCAGGTATCCCATGCCGGTCAGGCCGGATTGCGTGACGACTTCCACGACCACCAGGTCGCGCGTCGGGCCGAGGGCGTGGCCGGCAAGCCAGGGGTCATCCGCCCAGGGCATCTGCAACAGGGTGGTGCGAATCTCGCGGATGGTCAGATCGGTCATTCGGTGCGTTCCTCCGTTGCGCGAAGCCTGCGCGCGACGGGCGGGGGCGGCAACCCTTGCGGGGCGGTTGGAACCGGAGAGGGCTTTGCCCCCTGCAGACCCTCCCCCACCAAAGGCCTAAGGGCCTCTGGACACCAATACCGGGCGTTGGGCGCAAGGGGGCCGCGCGTCAGCAGGACGCCCACTGCGCCCGGCGCCAAGACTCATTCTGGATACCGGGCGCAACGCGACATTCTCGTCCCGTACATCTCGCCGGGCCCATTACCAATTCGAGGTGTCCAGAGGCCCTTAGGCCTTCGGCGGGGTGGGGTCCGGGGAGGGGCAGGGCCCCTCCCCGCGGCGCCCCGCGCCCTCAACCATTGAACGCGACGCGCCCCGTCTCGGCGATGTCGTAGCCGCCCATCCGGCCCGCGCGCGCCGCGAAGGCGGCCCCACGTGCAAAAGCCAGCAGCGCCTGCAAGGGCGGGTCGAAGAAGTCGCGCCGCGCCATCACCAGGTCGAAGCGCTCACGCACGAGCGGCACGAAGCCGAGGCCCCGGGCGATCGCCTCGGCGCGGATGCCGAAACCCGCCTCGGCACGGCCATCGGCGACGGCGGCGGCCACCTCGTCCTCGGCGAGCGCCGGCTCGGCCAGGAAGGCGATGGCATCGAGCCGCAGCCCCGCCTCATTCAGCAGATGCAGCAGCAGCACATGGCTGCCGGCGCGGTTCTGCCGGCCGACCACGCGCAGCCCGGGCCGCGCCAGGTCGGTGACGCTCGCCAGCCCGAGCGGATTGCCAGGCGCCACCAGCAACCCCTGTTCCCGCCAGGCCCAGGTGATGCCCACATGGCCGCCGCGGCCGAGCACCTGCCACACCGCCGGCGCGTTCCAGCCGCCGCCATCCGGGTCGTGCAGATGCACCGCGGCCGCCACCGCCTGCCCGGCGGCCAGCACGTCGAGCCCTTCCAGGCTGCCACCCGAGCGGAGCGCCAGCCCGCAGCCTGATTGCCGCACCGCCCAATCGAGCAGCGGGTCATGGCTGCCGGCGAGCACCGGCGGCGGCGCAGCGCGGTGCGGCGCCTCCCCGCCATCGGCGCGCGCGGCCAGCCAGCGTTCCAGCAACCCACGCGGAAACAGCCATTTGCCGCCGAGCAGCGCCGCCGGCACCTGCCGCGCCCGCGCGAGGTCGTACAGGGCGCGTTCGGACAGTCGCAGCCAGGCGGCGGTCTCCTTCAAGGTCATGACATCCGGCAGCATCCGGCAATGAATGGCAAATGCCGCGCCAAGGTCAAGGCCGGGCGACGTTGACGGCATCATCTGCCGTGCGCATGTCAAGGGAACGGATAGGAAGCGGCATGCGCAACGCAGGCAGAGAGCACCGGCGGCACGGGCGGCAGGGCTGATGCGCGCGCCCACGACCATCCTGCCGCTCGAGACGCAAGGCCTTGGCTTCGCCGCCGGAGCGACGCGCATCCTGTCGGATGTGACCCTCTCCATTGCCGCAGGGGCGCCGACCGTCATCATCGGGCCGAATGGCGCCGGGAAATCGGTGCTGCTGCGGCTGCTGCACGGGCTGCTGACGCCGACCGAAGGCCGCATTCGCTGGGGGGAGCTCAGCGGCGATGTCTCGCGCCGCCAGGCCATGGTGTTCCAGCGCCCGGTGCTGCTGCGGCGCTCGGCCATCGCCAATGTGCTCTATCCGCTGCGGCTGGCCGGCATCCCGGCGAAGCAACGCACGGATCGGGCCGAGCAGGCGCTGGCCCTGGTGGGGTTGTCGATGCTGGCGGACCGGCCGGCCCGGCGGCTGTCGGGCGGCGAGCAGCAGCGTCTCGCCTTGGCGCGCGCCGCGGCCACCGGCGCGGAGGTGCTGTTCCTCGACGAACCCTGCGCCAGCCTCGACCCCGGCGCGACGCGCGCGGTCGAACAGATCGTCGCCCGCCTCGTCGCCCAGGGCACCAAGATCGTGATGACGACGCATGACCTCGGCCAGGCCCGGCGCCTCGCGGGTCATGTCGTGTTCCTGCATGCGGGGCGGGTGGCCGAACAAGCTGCCGCCGAGACGTTCTTCGCCGGCCCCGCCGCGCCGGAGGCGGCCGCCTTCCTGCGCGGCGACCTGTTGCCGCACTGACTCTTCGGAGGATCCCGCATGTTGCGCAGAAGCCTGCTTGCCCTAGGCCTGATCCTCGCCTTGCCGGCGCTGGCGCAGGAGCGGACGATCACCGTCGCCTCCACCACCAGCACCGAGCAATCCGGGCTGTTCGGCCACATCCTGCCGATCTTCACGCGCGAGACCGGCATCACCGTGCGCGTCGTCGCACTCGGCACCGGCCAGGCGCTCGATGTCGGCCGGCGGGGCGATGCGGATGTGCTGTTCGTGCATGACCGCGCGGCCGAACAGCGTTTCGTCGCCGAGGGGCATGGCGGGCCGCGCCACCATGTCATGTACAATGACTTCGTCATCGTCGGCCCGGCCGCCGACCCGGCGCATATCGCCGGCACGACCGACACGGTCGCCGCGTTGCGCCGCATCGCCGAGACCGGGGCGCCCTTCATCAGCCGCGGCGACCGCAGCGGCACCCATGCGGCCGAGTTGCGCATGTGGCAGCAGGCGGGCATCGACCCCGTCACCGGGCGCGGGCAATGGTATCGCGAAATCGGCCAGGGCATGGGCCCGGCGCTGAACACCGCCGCCGCGCAGAACGCCTATGTCCTGACCGATCGCGGCACCTGGCTGAATTTCCGCAACCGGCAGGAGTTGAAGATCGTCGTCGAAGGCGATGCGCGCCTGTTCAACCAGTATGGCGTGATGCTGGTGAACCCGCAGCGCCACCCGCATGTGAAGGTGGCGGACGGGCAGCGCTTCATCGACTGGATCGTCTCGCCGGCCGGGCAGGCGGCGATCGCGGGCTACAAGATCAATGGGGAGCAGCTGTTCTTCCCGAATGCGGCGCAGCCGGAGCCGACCTCGTAGGTCAGCCCGCCCAACGCGCCGCAGCCCCGCGCAGGCCCTGCGCCAGCGTATTGACCACGACGACGATCGCCATCAGCACCATGCCGAGGGCGAGCGCCAGCGGCAGGTCGCCCTTCGAGGTCTCGAGAGCGATCGCGGTGGTCATGACACGAGTGTAGCCCTCGATGTTGCCGCCCACGATCATCACCGCGCCGACTTCCGCCGCGGCGCGCCCGAAGCCGGCCAGCAGCACCGTCAACAGCGCGAAGCGGCCGTCCCACAGCAGCGTCGGCACCGCGCGCAGGCTGGAGACGCGGAAGGAGCGGAACTGCTCGGCATATTCCTCCCACATGCCTTCCAGGACCTGGCGCGCCAGGGCGGCGATGATGGGCGTGATGAGCACCGCCTGCGCCGCCACCATGGCGGCCGGCGAGAACAGCAACCCAAGCGGGCCAAGCGGGCCTGAGCGCGACAACAGCAGATAGATCAGCAGACCGCACAGCACCGGCGGAAGGCCCATCAGCGCGTTCAGCGCGACGATCACCGCCGCGCGGCCGGGGAACCGGGCCACCGCCAGAAGGGCGCCGAGCGGCAGGCCGATCATCGCGGCGATGGCGAGCGCGGCGAGGCTGACCTGAAGAGACAGCAGGACGATGCTCAATAGGGCCGGGTCGGCGCCCGACAGGAGGCCGAGGGCGGCGGAGAAGGCGGCGCCGAGGTCGTTCATCGGGTCACCGCATCGTCAACGGTCGTGGCGCGCTTGCCGCTCCGGCGTGCGGTGTTGCAGCAACGGCGCGAGTCCTTGACGCGTGCCGAGGCCGCGACTGCGGTCCGCCGAGAATCCGCCGAAACCAGGCAAGCCCGAGGTTCGCGCCCGGCGTCCGAGGGTACGAAAAGGGCGAATACCAACGGTCGAGGAATTCGGCCGCAGGTGTTGGGCGGCCGTGGTGCCGGGCCCCACAACCTGCCCCGGCCCGCCAGGAAGCGACCGGCCCGCCCGGCGCGGGCGACTGGTTTCCACAGGCCGACAAGCCTTGGGTGGGAAGGCCCGAAGGGGCAGAGCCCCCCCGGCAGTGCCGTGCCGGATTGCCGCAACATCACCACAGGCCCGCATGGCCGCGACACAAATGCAAGCCCATTGACCCCGGCGTCCGCTCCTCCGCGGCCACATGCGATGGAAGGTCCCGCGCCGATCTCGCGCGGAAGACGCAGGGCGCCACAGTGCGGCAAAAGGCATCGCCCCGTCCTGCCATTTTCGCGATCACATGCTGTCGTTCTGCACGTCGAATTGGCGTTTTCGTCGCCCCACGTCCGTTTTCGCGCAAATTGCAGGCACTCACGGGTTGTTCGTTGTCAACAGATATCCTTACCTTTCGCACCTGCGAAGAGTGAGGATGCGCGATGAAGCTCGGGGTCTTCTTGCCGATCGGCAACAATGGGTGGCTGATTTCGACCACCTCCCCGCAATACATGCCGAGCTTCGAGCTCAGCCGTGACGTCACGCTGAAGGCGGAAAAGTTCGGCTTCGATTTCGCGCTGTCGATGATCAAGCTGCGCGGTTTCGGCGGGCCGTCCCGCTACTGGGACTTCAACCATGAGAGCTTCACGCTGATGGCTGGCCTCGCGGCGGTGACGACGCGGATCAAGCTGTTCGCCTCTGTCGCGGTGCTGTCGATCCCGCCGGCGCTGATCGCGCGCATGGCCTCGACGATCAGCTCCATCGCGCCGGGACGCTTCGGCGTGAACATCGTCACCGGCTGGCAGAAGGCCGAATACGAGCAGATGGGCATCTGGCCCGGCGAGGAGCACTTCGCCCGCCGCTACGAGTATGGCGAGGAATACGTCACCGTCCTCAAGGACCTCTGGACCACCGGCATGTCCAACCACAAGGGCCAGTACTTCCAGATGACGGATTGCCGGGTCGAGCCGAAGCCGATGGGCAAGATCGATCTGATCTCGGCCGGGCAGTCGAACCGCGGCATGAAGTTCGCCGCCGAATACACCGACTACAACTTCATCTCCGCCGGCGGCATCAACGACGTGTCGCAGGTGGCACCGCACACCGCCCGGCTGATGGCCGCCAACACGGAGGCCGGCAAATCCTGCGAGGCGATGCTGCTGATGATGGTGATCGCCGACGAGACGGATGAGGCGGCGATGGCGAAGTGGAAGCACTACGTCGCCGGCACCGACCTCGAGGCACTGGCCTGGCGCGACGGCCAGGCGGCGGCCGATGTGAAGGCGGAAGCGCATTCGACGGTCGGGCGCATGGTGCGGTCGGAGCGCGAGCCCACCACCATGCTGCGCCTGGTCGGGTCCTATGAGACCGTGGCGAAGCAGATGGACGAGCTCGCCGCCGTGCCGGGCCTGTCGGGGGTGATGCTGACCTTCGACGACTTCCTGATCGGCATGGAGCAGTTCGGCACGCGCATCATGCCGCTGATGAAGTCCCGCCTGCCGATCGCGCAGGCGGCGTGACCTTGGCCGATGTGCCGGTGATCCCGCAGCTCGACCTGGAACTGCGCCATATCCGCAAGCGCTACGGCGATTTCGTCGCGGTCAACGATGTGTCGCTGCAGGTCGGCAAGGGGCAGTTCATCTGCCTGCTGGGGCCGTCGGGCTGCGGCAAGACGACAACGCTGCGCTGCGTCGCGGGGCTTGAAGAACCGGATGCCGGCGACATCCTGATCGGTGGCCGCGAGGTGACCGGCGAGCCGCCGTGGAAGCGCGACATCGCCATGATGTTCCAGGATTTCGCGCTGTTCCCGCACATGACCGTCGCCAAGCAGGTCGGCTTCGGGCTGGAGATGCTGAAGAAGCCCAAGGCGCAGATTGCCGCGCGCGTCGCCGAGGTGCTGAAGGCCTTCGAGATCGGTCATCTGGCGGAACGCCGGCCGGCGCAGCTCTCGGGCGGGCAGAAGCAGCGCGTCGCGCTGGCGCGCGCCATGGTCACCGAACCGCGCATCCTGCTGCTCGACGAGCCGATCGGCGCGCTGGATTATTCGCTGCGCGAGACCGTGATGCTGGAATTGAAGACGCTGCAGAAGCGCTCAGGCATCTCCTTCATCTGGGTCACGCATGACCAGAACGAGGCCTTTTCGCTTGGCGACCATGTGGTGGTGATGAACCACGCCAGGATCGAGCAGCAGGGCCGGCCGGATGAGGTGCTGTCGCGCCCGCGCACCGCCTTCGTCGCCGGCTTCATTCAGGGCAACAATGTTCTCGAGGGCAAGGCCGGGCTGGTGCGCGATGGCGTGCTGGAAGTGATGACCGCGCTGGGCACCTTCCGCGTACCGCTGCTGGACCTCGCGCCGCCGGCGGCGGGCAGTGCGCTGTCCTTCTCGGTGCGCGCCGAACGGTTGATCGAACGGCCGGGCGAGGACGTGCCGAACCGCATCGCGCTGCGGTGCATCACCGTCGAATATTTCGGCGCCTTCCGCCGCCATGTTCTGGAAGGCGCGGGCGGGACAGTCGTGAAGTACGACCAGTTCGGCGCCCTGCCGCAGAGCATCCGTGAGGGCGAGAACATCGTGCTCGGCTGGTCGCTGGACAATGGCGTGCTGCACCGGGCCCCGCCGGCATGAGCACGATCCGGCTCCGCTCGCCCGCCGCCTTCTGGCTCGCGCTGCCGGCCGGGCTGTGGATGGCGCTGGCGGTGGTGCTGCCGGTGCTGCTGATCGTCTGGGTGTCGCTGTGGGGCGGCACCTCGGTCTCGCCGAACAACCCGATCACCTTCGACAACTACCAGCGATTCCTCTCGAACCAGAACTATCTCTGGCTGATCGGCGACACGCTGGTGCAGACCGCGATGATCATGGCGATCACCGGCGTGCTGGGTTATTGCATCGCCTACTTCCTGACGGTGAAGGTGGCCAGCCCGGGATGGCGCGTCGCGTTGTTCCTCGCCTTCGTCATCCCGTTCTGGACCAGCACGCTGATCCGCGCGATCGCCTTCGTGCCGTTTCTCGGCGTCAACGGGCTGCTCAACCAGGCGCTGATGGCGATCGGGTTGATCGAGCGGCCGATCCAGGCCTTTCTCTATTCGCGCCTGGGCATCTCGATGGCGCAGGTCTCGCTCTACACGCTGCTGGCGAGTGGGCCGGTGGTGTACATGCTCAACAGCATCCCGCCGGCGCTGCGGGAGGCGGCGATGACGCTGAAGGCGCCGCCCATCATCGTGTTCTGGCGCATCATCCTGCCGCTGACGCTGCCGGGCATCGTCATCGGGCAGGTGCTGGTGTTCCTCAACGTGCTGGCGGATTTCATCACCGTCACCACGGTAGGCGGCAACAAGCTCGCCTTCCTCGGCAACCTGATTTTGCTGTTCTACGAAGGCTCGCAGATCCGCGCGACGGCGGTCGTCTCGGTGCTGCTGATGCTGTTGATGCTGGCCGGTGTGACGCTCGCTTTGCGGGTGGTCGACATCCGCAAGATCGGGGGCTGAGCGCGATGCATTGGAAGACGCGCTCGCGCCTGACCGGATGGCTGCTCGGTACGGTGACGATCGGCTTCCTGCTGTTCCAGTGGGCGCCGATGTTCACCATGTTCACCCTGTCCTTCTCCGGCGAGAATGGCGGCACCACCTTCCCGATGAACGGCGTCTCCCTGCACTGGTATCGCAACCTGTGGGAAGCGGACCTGTTCGACGATTTCAAGCCGCCGATGCTGCGCTCCTTCCTGTTGGCGCTCGCCTGCTCGGCGACGACGGTGGTGCTGTCGGTCTGCGCGGCGCAGGCGATGCGCGGGCGGTTCCGCGGCAATGGGCTGTATTTCTACCTGCTGCTGCTGGGGCTGATGGCGCCGGGAATCCTGGTCGGCTTCGGCTTCGCCATCCTGACGCGGTTGCTCGGCATCGAGGGCGCGTGGAACACCACCGCCTATGTCGTGCATGTCTCCTGGGCGCTGCCCTTCGGCTTCCTGACCATGCTCGCAGTGTTCAACCGCTTCGACCCGAAGCTGGAGGAAGCGGCGCTAACGCTCGGCGCCACGAGGCTGACCGCCTTCCGTCGCATCACCTGGCCGTTGATCTTGCCGGGGGTCATCGGCACGGCGCTGTTCGGCTTCTCGCTGTCCTATGACGAATACGCCCGCACGCTGTTCACCTCGGGCAGCGACGGCACGCTGCCGCTGGCGGTCATGGCGCAGCTCGACCGGCAGCTGACGCCGGAACTCTACGCCATCGGCACTGCCACCACGGCGATGTCGCTGATCGTCATCTCGCTCTGCGCGATCGGCTTCTGGCTGCGGGCCCGCGCGCTGCGCGGCAGCCCAACCTAAACCCAAGGAGACAGGTTATGAGCATCGTTTCCCGACGCGGCCTCCTTGTCGGCACCGCTGCCGGCCTTGGTGCCCCGCTGATCCGCCCCGCCTCGGCGCAGGCCCGTGAATTGCAGTTGGCCGGCGCCTCCTACGATCTGCGCGAACCGATCCTTCGCGAATTCATGCGCGTCAGCAATTCGCGGGTGCGGCCGTGGATGAATCCCTCGACCCAGGCGCGCATGGACCGCGTGCGCGCCGCCCAGGTGGACGTGATCACCACCGACGCGCCGTTCTCGCAATACGGCTATGGCGAGCAGCTCACCCAGCCGATCGACATCAGCCGGCTGAAGAACTGGTCGCACCAGCACATGCTGTTCCGCGACGGCCGTGCGACGCCGACGGCGCCGATGGGTCTCGGCGCCAATCCCGGCACCACCATGTATGTCGATGACGCCAAGACGAAGGTCAGCTTCTGCCCGGCCTTCTTCCAGATGGATTCGATCGGCTACAATACCCGCCACATCCAGGCCGAGAACAACGAGCTGTCCTGGGGCGAGCTGTTCAACCCGCGCTGGCGCGGCAAGGTGGCGCTCTATGCCATCGACTGGCTCGGCATGCTCGACGCCGCCATCGGCATGAAGGCGATGGGCATCTTCAACCCCGGCGACCCGACCAACCTGACGAATTCCGAGGTCGACACCGTCACCGACTTCCTCAAGGACAAGAAGAAGGAAGGCCATTTCCGCGCCTTCTGGCGGTCCTATGGCGAGTTGGTCAACCTGATGGCGTCGGAGGAAGTCTGGATCGCCGATGCCTGGTGGCCGGTGGTGATCGAGGTGGCGTCGAAGGGCATCCCGATGCGCTATGCCGTGGCGAAGGAAGGCTATCGCGCCTGGTGCAACGGCTATGCGATTTCGGCGAATACCCGCAATGTGGACCTAGCCTATGAATACCTGAACTACTGGCTGGACGGCTATCCGGGTGCGGAGCAGGGCAAGATCGGCTATTACGCGTCCTCGGATCTGTACAAGCAGTACATGGCGCAGGACCTGCAGGACAGCCTCTATGGCGGCGTCGGGCGCGATGGCGGCACGCTCGCGGATCGCGCGCAGCGCATCTATGTCTGGAACACGCGTCCGCGTAACCTCCCCTACTACACCGAGAAATGGAACGAGTTCCTCGCGGCATGATCGAAGACGGCAAGACGGCGCGGCAGCTCTACACGGAACTCAAAGCCGCGCCGACGCGACGGCGCTTCGGCTTCGGCCGGCGCGCCGCGCTGGTGAATATCGACGTGCAATGCGCCTATACGCAGCCGGGCACCTACGTCACGGCCTATGAGACCGACCCGCGCCAGATCGAGCACATCAACGCGCTCGCTCGCGCTGTGCGGGCGCGGTCCTGGCCGGTGGTTTGGACCTATGTCGCCTACCTGCCCTCGGGCGAGGATTGCGGCGTCTGGGGCACGCGGTCCGACACGCCGGACAGCCTGCAGAACATCAAGGAGGGCTCGCCGCGGGCGGCCTTCGACCCGCGCACCGAGCGCGCGGCGTCGGACATCATCATTAACAAGCGCATGGCGAGCGCGTTCTTCGAGACGAATTTCCGCTCCCTGCTGACCTTCCACGGCATCGACACCGTCATCGTCACCGGCGGGTCCACCTCCGGCTGCGTGCGGGCGACCGTGGTCGATGGCCTGTCCTGCGGGTATCGGATGATCGTGCCGGAGGAATGCGTTTCCGACCGGCACGAATCCCCGCATTTTGCCAATCTCTACGACATGGCGGTTAAATACGCCGACGTGTTGCCGGTGTCGGAGGTGCTCGACGCCGTGCCGCAGATGCAGGGGTGAACGCCATGCTCGATAGGCCCGGCCACTACGACTACATGCCCTGGCGGCGGCGCCCGAAGATCGTGTGGCCGAACGGCGCGCGGATCGCCGTCTGGCTGGCGCCGAATATCGAGCATTACGAACTCAACCCGCCGCCCAATCCGCGCCGGAGCCCCTGGCCACGGCCGCTGCCGGATGTCGCCGGCTATTCCTGGCGCGACTATGGCAACCGCTCGGGCTTCTGGCGCATGGCGGACACCATGGAGAAGTATGGCGTGCGTGGGTCGGTGTCGCTGAACGTCGCGGTCTGCGACCACTACCCCGAAGTCATCGAACGCTGCTGCGCGCTGGACTGGGAGTTGTTCAGCCACGGCACCTACAACACCCGCTATTTCTACGACATGGACGAGGAGATGCAGCGCGAGCTGATCCGCGACAGCCGCGAGACCATCCTGCGCGTCGCCGGCCAGCGCCTCGATGGCTGGCTGACCCCGGCCATTTCCAACGACGAGACAACCCAGCATGTCCTCGCCGAGGAAGGCATCCTCTACACCCTCGACATGACGCATGACGACCAGCCGACGCCGGTCAACACCCGCGCCGGGCAGTTGGTCAGCATCCCCTATTCGCTTGAGGTCAATGACGTCCCGCTCTTCGTCAACCGCAACACGCCGGCCGATCGCTACGCCGCCATCTGCAAGGCGCAGTTCGACCAGCTGTATGAGGAGGGCGCCGAATCCGGCACGGTGATGTGCATGCCGCTGCACCCGTACCTGATCGGCCAGCCGCACCGTATCGCCGCGCTCGACGCGGTGCTCGCCCACATCACCAGCCATGACAAGGTTTGGCTCGCGACGGGGCGTCAGATCGCGCAGCACTACATCGATTACACTCTGGCGCAGCACCGAAGCTGGATCGCGGAGGGCACGCCATGACACTCCCCGCCTCCTACACCGACTACCCGCTCCGCAAGCGGGCGATGGACCACGACCGCTACCCGTACCGCATCCTGCCGCGCACCAGCCCCGTCACCTGGCCGGGCGGGGCGCGCGTCGCGCTGTGGGTCGCTGTGCATGCCGGCTGGTTCCCCATGGACATGCCGACCAAGCCCTTCATCGCGCCGGGCGGGATGGAACGGCCCTACCCGTCCTATTGGGACTTCACCCAGCGCGACTACGGCAACCGCATTGGCATCTACCGCATGATGAAGGCGATGGAAGCGCGCGGGGTGAAGGGCACGGCGCTGCTCAGCGCCGCACTCGCCCGCGAATATCCGGTGCTGATGGACGATATCGCCGCCGCCGGCTGGGAACCCGCCTGCGCCGGGCTCGACATGGGCCATCTGCACCATGGCGGCGTCGCGGAAGCGGATGAACGCGCCTGGATCGACGAGGCCAGATCCCTGCTGCATGGCCACTTCGGCGATACCGTCACCGGCTGGCATTCTCCCGCCCATTCGGAATCGGCGCGCACGCCGGACCTCGTCGCCGGCGCCGGCTTCACCTGGACTTCCGGCTGGGCGAATGACGACATGCCCTATGCCTTCGCCACGGCGGCCGGCACGCTCACCGCCATGCCGCTGTCGCAGGATTTGTCGGACCAGCGCATGCTGCTGCAACAGCACATGGCCACCGAGGACTTCACCGCCGCCATCCTCGCCGCCCATGCGACACTCGATGCCGAGGCGCGGGCGACCGGCGGCGGCCGGGTGCTGACCCTGTCGGTCACCCCCTGGCTGATGGGCCAGCCGCACCGCATCCGCGCCTTCGGAGCGATGCTGGACGCCATCCTCGCCCATGGCGGCGTCTGGAGCGCGACGGGGTCGGCAATCGCGGATGCCTGGCGGACCCAGCAGGCCTAGGGCCGGTGCCCTGACTGCCGTCCTGATCACCCGGCCCGAACCCGGCGCCAGCGAAACCGCCGCTGCCTGCGCGGCGTTGGGCTGGGATGCGATCCTCGCCCCGGCCATGCTCCTGCAGGCGACGCCGCCGGTCCGGCTGCCACGGGCGCAAGCGGTGCTGCTCGCCTCCCGCGCCGCCGCCCGCGCGCTCGCACCCATGGCGCTGCCGGTGCTCGCGGTCGGCGACGGCACCGCCGCCGAGGCCCGCGCCCGCGGGTTCACCAATGTCCGCGCCGCTGAGGGTGACGCCGCCGCCCTCGCCGAGGCCGCCACCGCCACGCTGGACCCGGCGGCCGGGCCACTGCTGCTCGCGGTCGGGTGCGGCTATGGCGCCGAGCTGGCGGCAGCGTTGCGAAGGCGGGGCTTCCGCGTCATCCGCCGCGTCACCTATGCCGCGGCCCCGGCCACCGCCCTGCCGCCGCCGGCGCTGGCAGCGCTGCGGGCCGGCCGTATCACCGCCGCGCTGTTCACCTCGCCGCGCGGCGCGCGCATCACCATCGCGTTGCTGCGCCAAGCCGGCCTGGCAGCGGCGGCGCGCGGCATCCGTGCCATCGCGATCAGCCCGCGCATCGCCGAGACCCTGGCCGTGCTGCCCTGGGCCTCGACAGACTGCACCGCCCGCCCCGACCCGGCCCTGCTGCCGGCCCGGCTCGGCCCGCCACCGGTTTGATCTGGCGCGGGGGCGCGATCCCGCACAGCGGTGCTATACAGCGCTCCCCGTCGCCATGGCGCCGCAGCATGAGGACCGGCATGACCGAAACGCCCACTCCCCCGATCCGTCGTATCCTTGACCCCGCCGCCCTGCCCCTTTTGGCGGGAGGCGTGGTGCTGGTGATGGCGGCGGCCTGGCTTTGGGTCACGCCCCGCCCGGCCCCGCCGCAGAACCCCGACACGGCCGCCATCGCCGCGCTGGAGGCCCGTCTCGCGGCGCTGGAACTGCGCCGCGGCCCGAGCCTCGCACCGATCGAGCAGCGGCTCGCCGCGCTGGAAGCCCGCCCGGCACCCGACCTGTCGGGCATCGAACAACGCCTCGCCGCCATCCCGGCGCCGCCTGACCTGCGCCCGTTCGAAGGCCGCGTCGCCGCCGCCGAGGCCCGCGCCTCCCAGGCGCTGGAACGCCCGATCCCCGACCCGGCGTCCTTCGCCCCGCGCGCCGCCGTCGAGGGCCTGACCAACCGGGCCGATCGCCTGTCGGAACGGCTGGACGCCGTTGCCGCCCGCCAGCAGGCCGCCGACGCCGAGGCGATCCGCCGCACCGAGGACCTCGCCCGCGGCATGAATGAACGCCTCGCCACCGCCGAGCGGACGGAGGCCGAGCGCATCACGGCGGCCACCACCGGCCTCGAATCCCGACTGCGCGGCGCCGAGTCGGCCCTCGCCACCCGTCTTGCCGCGCTGGAGGCCGCCCAGGCCCGAGTCGCGGCGGTCGAGTCGCGCGCCACCCGCCTCGCCGCCTTTGACGCGCTGCGGCTGCGCCTCGATGCCGGCCAGCCGCTTGGGCCGGCGCTCGCGCTGCTGCCCGCCGCGCCGGAGGCGCTGACCCGCTATGCCAGCGCCGCCCCGCCGACCGAGGCATCGCTCCGCCTGTCCTTCGAAGCCGCCGCGCGCGCCGGACGGGCCGCCAGCGAGCCGGCCCGAGAAGGCCAGGGCATGCTCGATTCCGCCGTCACCCGGTTGTCCGGGCTGGTGACGGTGCGCCGTGGGGACCAGGTGGTGTGGGGCGATGCCGCCGCCGCCGAGATTGAAGGCGCCCGCCGCGCCCTGGAAGCCGGCGACGTCGACGCCGCCGTGGCGCGGATCGACCATCTGCCGCCGGCCGCACGCGCCGCGATGGCCGATTGGGTGGCCCAGGCCCGTGCCCTCGGCGCCGCCCGCGCCGCCCTTGCCACCCTGGCCGCGGGCTGAGGAGCGCAGCATGCGTCGTGCTCTGAAGGTGCTGGTCGCGCTCGCGGCCATCACCGCCCTCGCTTTCTGGTTCGCCGAGACCGGCGGCACCATCGAAGTCCAGGTTGGCGAGCTGTGGATCGGCATCGGCCTGCCGATCGCGGTGCTGATCCTGGTTGCCGCCTTCCTCCTGCTGCATGCGATCCTGGCGGCCTTCGCGGCGCTGCGCCGGATGCCCGCGCGGCGTCGGGCGGCCCGTGCCGACCGCCGCCGCAACGATGGCGATGCGGCAGTGACCCGCGCCCTGATCGCGCTGGCCGCCGGCACGCCCGAGGCCGCGCGGGTTGAGGTGCGCCGCGCCCGCTTCCTGCTCGGCGACACGCCGCAGACCCTGCTGCTGGCCGCCGAGGCTGCCCGCCTCGCCGGACGCGAGGACATGGCCGCCGACGCCTTCAAGGCGCTGGCCGAACGCCCCGATGCCCGCTTCCTCGGCCTGCGCGGCCTGCTGCGCCAGGCAATGCAGCGCGAGGATTGGGACGCCGCCCATCGCCTCGCCAAGGAAGCCGACGCCGCCCAGCCGGGCGCCGCTTGGCTGCGCGAGGAACGCCAGCTCCTGGCGCTGCGCACGCATGACTGGCGGGAGGCGCTCGCCCTGTCGCCCCCCGGCGGGCCGCGGGCCGCGCTGGCGCTCGCCGCCGCCGAGCAGGAAACCGACCCCGGACGCGCCGGCGAGTTGGAGAAACAGGCCTTCACCGCCGATCCCGGCTTCGCCCCGGCGGCGATCGCCCATGCGAAGCGCCTGGCCACCGGCAGTGCCAGGCGGGCGCGCGCGGTGCTGGAACAGGCCTGGGCCACCGCGCCGCATCCCGATATCGGCGCCGCCTGGATCGCTGGCACGCCGGCGGCGCTAGCCCGCGTCAAGACGGTGGAAGATCTCATTCACCGCAACCCGGAACATCTGGAAAGCCGGCTGCTGATGGCGCGGGTGGCACTCGATGCCGGGCTGACGGGCCGTGCCCGCGCCGAGCTGGAGGCTCTGGTCAACGCCGAGGCGGCCGACCGCCGCGCCTTCCTGATGCTGGCCGAGTTGGAGGAGGCCGAGCATGGCGACACTGCCGATGCCCGCGCCGCCCAGGCCCGCTGGCTGCGCGGCGCGGCCAATGCCCCCGGTGCGCCGGTTTGGCGCTGCGCCGCCTGCGGGGCGGAACACAACGCCTGGAAGGCCGAGTGCAATGCCTGCGGGGAGGTCGGCCGGATCGCCTGGTCGGCGCCTGGCAACGTGCTGACGGGGGGCGCGTAACGGTTTCCCAAGATGTTTCGTCCATTGATGGCGTGCCGGCGCCTGCCGGGCTAACCAGAGAGGCCGCGCCATGCCCTGGGACATCTTCCTGCACTTTGCCCTGCGCACGACAACGGCGGGGCTGGCCATCGCCGCGCTGGCCTACGGCGCCATGCGGGCCGTGTCGGTGCGCGGCGACCGCTGGCGCCGCGCCATGCGCCTGCTTGGATTGCCGTTGCTGGTCGGCATCGCCACGCTGTCGATCATCGATATCGTGTCCGTGTTGCGTCTGGGCGCGGTGCCGGAGAGCCGGACGATCGACTGGTTCTGGGCCTCGCTCGACGAGTTGGTGCCAGTCTTCTTCCTGCTGCAGATCGAAAGCTGGCGGCGCCGCGACCAGCTTGAAAAGCAGCTCGCCATGCTGTCGGAGACCGATCCGCTGACCGGCCTGCCGAACCGGCGTGGCTTCCTCGCCCGCGCGCTGCTCGCGATGGCCGCTGCGCGCCGCAATGGCGGCCGCTGTTCGGTGATGATGCTCGACCTCGATCGCTTTAAGGCGATCAACGACAATTTCGGCCACCCGGCCGGCGATGCGGTGCTGCGCGGCGTCGCCGTGGCGATCGGCCAGGCGGTGCGCGGCAGTGATGTGGCCGGGCGCCTGGGCGGGGAGGAATTCGCCCTGCTGCTGCCCGATGGCGTGGCCGATTCGGCGCAGGTCGCAGACCGATTGCGTGCTGTGGTCGCGACGGAAGTGGCCCATCCGGCCGGGGCGGACAGCCTCGTCACCTTCAGCGCCGGGATCGTCGCGCTGGACCCGGCCGGTGATGAATCGGCGTTGGAGGCCGCCCTCGCGGCGGCGGACCGCGCACTCTATGCCGCCAAGGCGGCCGGCCGGGACCGGGTGGTCATCGCCTGACCGGCTCGCCGGTCTCCATCCGTATCACCTGCCCCGCCGCATCGTGGTGGATGGCAAGGCGACGCGCGCTGCGCCAGCCAGGCAGCGCCGCGGCGGCGACACCGAAATCCTCGGCGATGGCGGCATCATCCGGGCGCGGGAAGGCACGGCGGCGGTCCTCGCCAGCGTAGCGGCGACGCTCGACGATGACCCGCAGCAACATTAGCGTGCAGATGAAGGTGGCGATGGCGACGCACAGCACCGCGACGTGCACGACATCCCACGGATGCGCCGGCGGGGCGACCGGCAGCAGCCGCTGCACGAAGGGCGGCACCCATAGCGCACCGACCGCCGCCGCCAACAGGTAGCACCAGCCGGCCCAGAGCAGCAGCGTCAGCACCGCGTCCCGCCACCGCGCGGCGCGTGGGCGCGAGGCGGCATCAAGGATCAGCGGCGGGACGAAGCGGACCGGACCATGCATCAGCGGAACCCCCTGTCGGGACTGGTCCATCGCGCGCGGGCTCCGTCGCGCCGCAGCAGGGCGCGCGAAAAACCGGCGGCGGTGGAGGCGGCCGACGGCATCCAGAACGCCGCCGGATACCAGATGACCCGCAGCAGCGGCCGGAAGGCCTGCGCCTTGGCCGGTTCATGCCGCCGGTCAATGAACAGCGCGATGGCGAACTGCACCAGGCAGGCGACCGACAGTACCATCCCCCAGATCGACAGCAGCGAGGGTGCGGGTTCGAGCACCGGCGGCACAAGGCCGAACTGGCCCAGCGCTGTCATCGCCAGGGTGAAGATCATGGCGTAGCACCAAGCGGTCGAAACGACGTATTGCGCCAGCACGCCCCCCATGCGCCGCCCATCCCAGCGCAGATGATCCGGTGCGTTGCGGAGGTAAGGTCTGCGCCCCGCCCTCGGCCCAGCGCAGCCGCTGCTTCCACAGCCCGCGCAGCGTCTCGGGCATCAAGATGTAGGAGAGCGCGTTGGGTTCGAAATGCACCACCCAGCGGCGGCGCTGCAGCTTCCAGGTGACATCGACATCGTCGGTAAGGTTGTCCGGGGTCCACCAGCCGACATCATGCAGCGCGGCCGGCTGCCGAGTTCGCGCGCCAGGATTGTGCTGGCGCGGGCAAGGTCGGTCTCGATGCGGCGTTTCCATTTGGCGTCGGTCTCGTAGCGCACGCCGTTCCAGTTGCGCGTCACCACCGCGAGCTTGACATCGCCCTGCGGATTGGCCGGCACGCCGTGGTGCAGGTCATGCGTGTGCGAGGCGAATTCGCACAGCCTGCTCGCCTGCATCGCGCGCGCCTGCGCCCAGGTGATGAGGCCGCGCCGTGGCGTCGGCGTGCCGCCATAGTCGAGGGTGCCGTTGGCCGGCGTCTCCATCCAGGAGGTGACCAGCGCGACGACCGCCGGCACGTTGACGGCGTGCAGCAGCGGGAAGACGCGGGTGGCATAGTCGTCATAGCCATCGTCGAAGGACAGCAACAGCACCTTGTCCGGCAACGGCCGGCGGCCGTCGGGCGCGGCGAGCAGCGCGTCGATACCGATGAAGTGCCAGCCATCCTGCCGCAGGAAGGAGACGTGCTGGACCAGCATGCTCTCGGCGATGGAGTAGTGCTTGTCACGCCCATCCTCGCCGATCGCGTGATAGGCGATGGTGGCGAAGCGGCCCGGGCCGGGCCTGTGCCTGCGTGCCGCGCGGCAGGGCGAGGGCGACGGGCAGCGACAGCACCCCACGGCGGGTGAGGGGCAGGATGCGCATCAGAACCTTCAGCGCACCATGCCGGTGACGGTCAGCCCATCCTCCCGCTGCCCGTCATGGTCGCGCGAGACCCAGTCCGCACCGTAGGCGATGGAGAAGGTGCCCAGCAGCACATGCTGGTTCTCCCAGCGCAGCGCGATGAGCGGCGACCAGCCGTAGTTCTGCTGCCATTAGCCGCTGGCGGTGGCGACGAAGCGCACGCGCAATTCGCCTTCATAGCGCTTCCAGGCGAACCAGGTGAGCGAGGCGGTGATGCCGGTCTCGAGGTCGCTTTCGGATTGTAGTAGGGCGTGCCCTGCTCGCTGTTCTGCATCGCATAGGCATAGGGTTGCAGGTCGAGTTTCCAGTCCGGCAGGTTCATCTCCCGTTCCTGCCAGCCGAGGAATCCGATGAGCCGGATGTTGTCGTCGAAGAAGCGCATGACGCGGAAGGACGCGCCGGCCTCGCGAAAATCGGAGGCGCGCCAGACGATGCCCGCCCCAGCGGCATCGGCCGGGTTCCAGCAATGCCAGCGCATCGAAGGGGTGGCCGGCATCGAGCAGGGCGTCGATGCGCGGCAGGATCGAGGGTGGCGCGGGCGGGCGGGCGATCTCGGCGACGACCTGGGCGATGCGCGGGCTGCCGGGGTCGATGGCCTCGGCCTCGGCGAGGGTGGTGCGGGCGGCGGCGGCCTCAGCCAAGGCGAGGCCGAGGCCGAGGCCGAGGCGCGTTTCGGTGCCGGTCTTGCCGGCCGCGATGGCGCGGCGATACAGCACGACGGCGCGCGCCGCCTGACCGCTGTGCCGCGCGGAAACCGCAGCGGCGGCGATGGAGTAGGCCGGCGGGTCGCGCAAGGTGGTGAAGCGCGCCAGCGCCTGCCGATCCTACCCGGCCCATGACAGCACGACGACGAGATCGGCCAGCGCGCCGGCGTCGCCTGGCGCCGTGGCAAGGGCGGCTTCGAGCAGGAGGCGGGCTTCCGCCGTTTGGCCGGCGCGCGCTGCCGCCACGCCGGCGGCGCGCAGGGCCGCGGCATCCTGTTGCCCGCGCCGGCGGCGCCGCGAGCAGCGCGAGGGCGAGAACGAATCCCGCCATGGCCCGCGCGGCGCGGCGCGGTGGCGGCGTGGGGCCTGGCTGCAGGATGGCCGTCTCTAGGCTCGGTTGCCGGCGGGACTGGCCACCCCTTCACGCCAAGCATGGCGGCAATTCGCTACCATCCCCTTAGTGGCGCGGGACTTGCGTGCGAGGATCGTTCGGGTACCCAGGATCGCCCTCGCGATGACCGACCAAGGAGCACGCCAGCATTCGCCAGCCCCTGGAGACTGACCTGGGCGGCCCGTCGTGACCGCCACCCAGGCCCTGCGCCTGCTGTTCGGTGCCGTCATCGGCGGCGTGGGCGGCACAATATTCTGGCTGCTTCACCTGCCATTGCCCTGGCTGATTGGCGCGCTGGTCGCGGTGGCCGGCGCGCGCCTCGCCGGGCTGCCGGCCGATGCCAACCCGAAGATGCGCAACTTCTTCCTCGGCATCATCGGCATCGCGCTGGGTTCCTATTTCACGCCGGCCACCGCGGCGGTGCTCGCTGCCAAGGCAGGGCTGCTGCTGCTGGCGGCCTTCGTGACGCTGGCGATCGGCGCGGCACTCGCCCCGCTGCTCGCGAAACGGGCGCGGGTGGACATGGCGACGGCGTGGTTCGCCTCGATCCCCGGCGGCGTCGCAGACATGGCGATGCTCGCCGAAGGCTATGGCGGAAGGCCCGCACCGGTCGCGCTGGCGCAATTGCTGCGCGTCTGTTCCGTCGTCATCCTGGTGCCCAACATCTTCGCGTTGCTGGGGCTGCGGGGGGACATGCCGCAGCTCTCCTTCATCCTGCCCTTCCTGCCGCTGATCCTGGCGATGCAGGTCGCGGGTGGCCTGGTGGCGGGGTGGCTGCTGGTTTGGGGCGGGGTGCGGGCAGGATGGATGCTCGGGCCGCTCTCGGTGACGGCGGCGCTGACCGCCTCGGGCGTCGTGCTGTCGGGCGTGCCGCCGTGGCTGTCTTCCCTGGCGCAGGTGATGCTGGGGACCAGCCTCGGCGCCGCTTTCGGGCGCGAGACGATCCGTCCGCTGCGCCGCTTCCTGCCCTATGCGGTGATGCAGGTGGTGCAGCTGATGGCCGCCTGCGCGGTCGCCGCCATCGTGCTCGCCTGGGCGTTCGGCGAACCGGTGGGCGCGATGCTGCTCGGCACCGCACCTGGCGGCGTGGCGGAGATGAGCCTGACCGGCAAGGTGCTCGGCCTCGATGTTGCATTGATCGTCACGCTGCACGTCACCCGCATCTTCCTGGTGACCGTGCTGACGCCGC
Organism: Neoroseomonas lacus; assembly: GCF_014644535.1. Lineage (GTDB taxonomy): Bacteria > Pseudomonadota > Alphaproteobacteria > Acetobacterales > Acetobacteraceae > Neoroseomonas > Neoroseomonas lacus. Next base: position 271,783 of record NZ_BMKW01000009.1, on the reverse strand, counting down.
CCGCTTTCCGCCTGCTGCATGCGAGGAAGAAATCCGAATGAGCGACGACCCCTGCTTCCTCTCCGCCGCCGAGGCGGGGCGGCGCATCGCTACGCGGCGCCTCTCATCGGTCGATCATGTGCATGCGATCTTCGACCGGATCGACGCGATCGACGGGCGCGTGCGCGCCTACATCACGCCGTTGCGCGACCACGCCATGGCCGCCGCGCGACGCGCCGAAGCCGAGATCGCCACCGGGCTGTGGCGCGGCCCGCTGCATGGCGTCGGCTTCGCGGTGAAGGACAATTATTTCACCGCCGGCATCCGCACCACCGGCGGCTCGCGGCTGATGCTGGACTTCGTGCCCGATGCCTCCGCGCATATCATCGCGCGGCTGGAGGCGGCGGGCGCCATCCTGCTCGGCAAGCTGAACACCTGGGAATACGGCACCGGGACGGGCGCGGTGCATCACGACCTGCCGTTCCCGGTGGCGCGCAACCCGTGGGACCTCGACCGCTTCACCGGTGGCTCCTCGACCGGGTCGGGCGCGGCAGTGGCGGCGGGGATCGCGCCCTTCGCGCTCGGGTCGGATACCGGCGGGTCGATCCGCCTGCCGGCGGCGGCGAATGGGTTGCAGGGGCTGAAGGCGACCTATGGGCGCACCAGTCGCGCGGGCGTGCTGCCCAATTGCTGGTCGCTCGACGTCACCGGCGCGCTGTGCTGGACGGCGGAAGACAGCGCCCTGGTGCTGAACGTCGTCGCCGGGCATGACCCAGGGGATGCGGGTTCCAGCACGCTGCCGGTGCCGGATTATCGTGACGGGCTGCGCGCGGGCGTGGCGAGCATGACGGTCGGCATCGTCACCGGCCTGCCGGACAGCGAGATCACGCCCGCCATCGCCGCCGGCGTCGAGGCGACGGCGCGGCTGCTGGAATCGCGTGGGGCGCGGCTGATGGAGATCCCGCTGCCCGCACCGCTCGCGCATTACCGGCGCGCGGCGGGGATCATCAACCCGGCCGATTCCTACTCGATCCACGAGGCGGATTTCGTCGAGCGCGCCGGGATGATGGGCCAGGCGCTGCGCGACAAATTGACCACGGGCTCGATGATCCGCGCCGGCGACGTGATTGCCGCGCATCGCCTGCGGCGGCATCTCGCCCGCGCCACCGATGCGCTGTTCGGGCTGTGCGATCTGCTGCTGCTGCCGGGGGCGTATCGCACCGCGCCGCGCTTCGATGACCCGGCCGCGGTCATCGCCTTCACGCGTGAGGGTGCGATGAATATTGCCAGCCTGTCGGGCCATCCGGCGATGTCGGTGCCGTGTGGCTTCGATGCCGATGGCCTGCCGCTCAACGTGCAGGTGATGGGGCCGTATTTCGGCGAGGGCCGCGTGTTGCGCGCGGCGCAGGTGATCGAGGACGGACTCGGCGAGCGCGACCGTCGCCCGACGCTGCGTGGCGGCGACCTGCCGCTGGCGCCGACGCCGCCTGTGGATCGCGCAGCGCGGGAAGCGGAGCTGGCCCAGGCGCTCGCCACCGCGGCGGCCGAATTGCCGCGCCTCGACAACAAATTCGCCGAACCCGCCGGCGTGTTCCGGCCCTGACGAGGATGAGCCCGATGGAACCCTGGCAACTCACCGCCGCCGCGGCCGCCGCGAAGCTGCAGGATGGCTCGCTGACGGCCGAGGCGCTGACGCGCTCCTGCCTCGAACGCTGCGCCGAACGCGAGCCGATCACCAAGGCCCTCGTCTTTCTCGATGCCGAGTTGGCCATCCGCAATGCGCGCCGCGTGGACAAGGCTTACGCGAAGGGCGTGCTGCACGGGCTGCCGCTCGGCGTGAAGGACATGATCGACACCGCCGACATGCCGACCACCCACAACTCGCCGCTCTATGCCGGGTTGCAGCAGGGGCGCGACGCGGCCTGCGTGGGCGTCGCGCGGGGCGAGGGCGCGGTGGTATTCGGCAAGACCGATACGGTGGAATTCGCCGCCGCCGGCAGGCGCGCGCTGACGCGCAACCCGCATGACGTGACGCGCACGCCGGGTGGTTCCTCCTCCGGTTCCGCCGCCGCCGTCGCGGAGGGGATGGTGCCGATCGCCTTCGGCACGCAGACCGGCGGCAGCACTATCCGTCCCGCGTCATTCTGCGGCGTCTATGCGATGAAGCCGACACATGGCGTGGTGAACAGCGAGGGCGCGAAGCGGTATTCGCACACGCTCGACACCATCGGCTGGTATGGGCGCTCGCCGGCCGACCTGCACTTGGTCGCACGCGCCTTCCGGCTGTTCGGCACCGAGGCGCCGGTCGCGAAGAGCGTGGGCGGGCTGCGCATTGGGCTGTGTCGTGGGCCGCATTGGAATATTGCCGCGCCGGAATCGCAGGAGGCGGTGCTGACCGCGGCCAAGCGCCTGGAAGCTGCCGGCGCGGTGGTCGAGGACATGGTGTTGCCAGATGCCTTCGACGAGATCTCCCGCGCGCATCACATCGTGCTGCACGGCGAAGGGCGCGGGGCGTTCCTGCAGGAATTCCTCGCCGCGCCCGGCCTGCTGCACCAGGACTTCCACGACCGCGCGCTGAACAAGGAAGGCATCACGCCGCGCGACATGGTCTGGGCCTATGACCACGCCGCCGCCTGCCGCCGGTTGTTCGACGCGGTCTTTCCTGGCTACGACGCGGTGCTGACGCCGGCCGCCGCGGGCGAGGCGCCGGTCGGGCGACAGGATACCGGCAACCCGATCTTCAACAGCATGTGGACGCTGCTGCACGTGCCCTGCATCGGCATCCCTTGCATCACCGGGCCGAACGGCGTGCCGGTGGGGGTGCAGATCATCGGGCCGCGCATGGGCGACGCCGCGCTGCTGGATGTGGCGGCGGCGGTGGCGCCGGTGGTGGACGCGGCATAGCACGGCCGATGGGCGCGGGTGGCGCCCTTCGCCTTATCATGCCCGAGGACGCGTCGCCTGGTGCCGTTGGCATCAGGCCGCCGGGGGTCGCATCGCGACCACGCCTTCCGTGCGCGCCCGCACCTCCGGTGAGGCCAGGCAGGTGGCGACGGCCTCATGGCCCGGCGCGCCGAGATAGGGCGCGACACGGCTCGGCGGGCTGTGATTGGCCGGGCAGAGGATGATCGCCTCATCCGCGCCGACGGCGCCGAGGTCGAGGATGGCGCTCGACCGCGTCAGCAGGAACAGCGGGCGGGTCCCCGGCGGCCGGGCGCGCAGATGGGCGATCAGTGCTTCCTGGCTCGCCTGGTCCAGCCCCTGTTCGACCATGTCGACCACCAAGGCCGTCGGGCCACTGGCTTCCAGCCCGGCGACCAGCGCGACGAGCGCCGGGGAGCGGGTGGCGCCATCCTCGACCAGCCAGGCCAGCGCCCCATCGACCCGCGCGTGCAAGGCCGGGTCGGCGGCAAGGTGGGCCTGGTCCGCGGCGGCGCCGTCGGCCAGTCGGTCAAGGCCGAGAAAGGCCGCGCCGGGCAGGCTCTCGGCGAGACGATGGGCGAGCCGCGTCTTGCCGCTGCCCAGTGGGCCGATGATGTAGGTCAGCGCCGGGATGTCGCGCAGTTCGAAGCGCTCGCCACCCCAGGGCCAGGGCAGGTCGAAGGCGACGTCCGGGCCGGACCCGGCCTCGAGCAGCCGCGCGAGGTCGGCGGCGGCGGGCGCCGCGCCGCGGGCGAGGTCGGCGCGCAGGGTGCGGACCCTGTCCAGCGTGCCGGCCAGGTGGTGGAGGCGATCCTCCAGCGTCGCCTGGTGGGCGGCCAGTGCAGGCGCCAGGGCCTGCGCATCGCCATCCAACACCTGCGCGACCTGGGCGAGGCTGAGGCCGAGGGCGCGCAGGGCGACGATCTCGCCGGCGCGAGCCACCTCGGCGGGACCGTAGGCGCGCCAGCCGGAGCCGGTGCGGACCGGCGACACCAGGCCGCGCTGCTCATAGAGCCGTAGTGCCTTGATGGAGACGCCGAGGCGCCGCGCGGCCTCGGCGGGGGTCAGGTAAGGGGCGGAAGACGTCACGAAACACCTCGCTGGTTGTCAGCCGCAGGATTTATCGGGGCGGCCCCAGGGATCGGGTCAAGCATGCAATCGCGATGGCCATGACGCGATCACCCGGCCCCATCATGCGGGCCGGCGCAACGCGGCCGAAAGGAATCTGCCACCCGCCCCGAAGCCCATGAATGGCATTCCAAAGTGCCCGGCACTTTGGCGGGGTGGCTTGGAGGGGCGGCGCCCCTCCAACCTTCGGCCTGCCCGCCCGCCGCATCCCCCCCGCGCCCGTGACGCATGGACTCTCCGCTCGACGTGCCTGCTGCGGCGGGCGACCATTCGGCCCATGAAAACGCAACTCGGTCCCAGCCTGCCGCTGCTGCTCGGCGTGGCGGTGATGCTCTCCCTTGCCATGGGGCTGCGGCAGAGCCTGGGGCTGTTCATGGCCCCGGCGACGCAGGATATCGGCATCGCGGTGGCGCAGTTCACCCTAGCGATCGCGGTGCAAAATCTCGGCTGGGGGCTGTTGCAGCCTTTCGCTGGGGCGGCGGCGTCGCGCTGGGGGTTCCGTCCGGTGTTGGTGACGGGCGTGCTGTGCTACCTCGCCGGGCTGGCAGTGATGGCCAGCGCCCATGGCGCCTTCGCGCTGATGATCGGGGCCGGGGTGCTGATCGGTATTGCCCTTGCCTGCACCGGCAGCGGCATGGCGCTGGCCGTCGCGGCACGGCCGGTGCCGGCGGCATTGCGCTCCACGGTGCTCGGCATGGTCTCGGCGGCGGGGTCGGTCGGCGCGCTGCTGGCGGCGCCGATCGGGCAGGTTCTGGCCGAGGGCTGGGGCTGGCGGGCCGGGGTCTGGGGCTTCCTGGTGCTGGGGCTGGCGATGGTGCCGGCGGCCTGGGTCGCGGGGCGGGTGGACCGCGTGCCGATCCCGCCACTGGCACCGGGCGAGACGCCGCGCATGGGAGTGGCGCTGCGCCGTGCGGCGCAGCACCCACCCTTCCTGGTGATGACGGCGGCCTATTTCGTCTGCGGGCTGCAGTTGGTGTTCCTGACCACGCACCTGCCCTCCTACCTCGCGCTGTGTGGGCAGGACCCGATGCTCTCGGCCAAGGCGCTGGGGATGATCGGCGGGTTCAACGTGCTGGGCTCGCTGTTCTTCGGCTGGGCCGGCGGGCGGTGGAACAAGGGGGCACTGCTCGGCGGCATCTACCTGGTGCGGTCACTGGTGCTGGGGCTGTATTTCACCTGGGCGCCGTCCGAAGCCTCGACGCTGGTCTTCGCCGCCATCATGGGCTTCCTGTGGCTTGGCGTGGCGCCGCTGGTCTCGGGGCTGGTGGTCGAGATGTTCGGCCTGCGGTTCCAGGCGATGATCCAGGGTCTTGCCTTCATGTCGCACCAGTTCGGCTCGTTCCTCGGCGCCTTCGGCGGCGGGGTGCTGTTCGATTTGAACGGGGACTACGTGCTGGCCTGGAAACTGGGCGTCGGCATGGGGCTGGCGGCGGGCGCGGTGCAGGTGGCCTATGCGCTGCGCGGCGCCAGGCCGCCGGCGGCCGAACGGCCCGCCCCGGCGTGATGCTTTCCCACCCGCCCGCAATCCCTTATGGGACGGGCGTATCGCCACCCTGCGGGAGGAACCTGGTCACATGAATCGTCGAGCCCTGATGGGGGCCGCGGCCGCCGCCGCCCCCGTAGCCCTGGCTGTCCCCGCGCTGGCGCAGACCGACATGCCGGAGGTGCGTTGGCGCCTCACCTCCTCCTTCCCGCGCAACCTTGATGTGCTGTTCGGCACCGCCGAGGGCATCGCGCGCCGCGTGGGCGAGCTGACCGGCGGCAAGTTCCGCATCCAGGCCTTCCCCGGCGGCGAGATCGCCCCGCCGCTCGCCGCCCTCGATTCCGTGCAGTCCGGCGCGGTCGAATGCGCGCATACGGCGTCGTATTACTACGTCGGCAAGGATCCGAGCTTCGCCTTCTTCACCGCCGTGCCTTTCGGGATGAAGTCGCGCCAGTTCACCGCCTGGTGGCGGCTTGGCGGCGGCAAGGAGCTCGGGGCGGAGCTGTTCAGTGACTACAACTGCGTTGCCTTCACCGCTGGCGACACCGGCGCGCAGATGGGCGGCTGGTTCCGCAACGAGGTTCCGACCCTCGCCGCGCTGCAGGGGCTGAAATTCCGCATCGCCGGCTTCGCGGGGCAGGTGTTCCAGCGCCTCGGGGCCGCGCCGACGCAGGTGGCCGCGGCGGACATCTATCCATCGCTCGAACGCGGCACGCTGGATGCGGTAGAATTCGTCGGGCCGCATGACGACGAGAAGCTCGGCTTCGTACGGGTGGCGAAATACTACTACGCGCCGGGTTTCTGGGAGCCGGGCGCGCGGCTTCACCTGCTGGTCAACAAGACCGCCTATGCGGCGTTGCCGGACGTGTACAAGGCCGCCATCGAGACCGCCTGCAACGAGCAGGATTCGGAAATGCTGGCGCGATATGACCACCTCAACCCGATCGCGCTGCGTCGCCTGGTCGCCGCCGGGGCGCAGTTGCGCTTCTGGCCGCGCGAGGTAATGCAGGCGGCGTGGAACGCGTCGAACGAGGTCTATGCCGAGACCGCGGCGCGCAACCCGCGCTTCAAGAAGATCCTCGATGCCTACATCCCGTATCGCAACGAGCAGTTCCAGTGGTTCCGCGTGTCGGAGAATTCCTTCGACAACTTCGCGTTTCCGGCGGCGGCGGCGCGCTGACGCAACGGGCCATGGCTGGGCGGGGCGGGGCCCTTGCAGGTCTCGCCCTTGCCTTGGCCGCGGCGGCGGCCCTGCGCCTGCCCGCACTCGGCGGCTGGAGCCTCTGGGCCGATGAGGTCGCGACGGCGGGCCTCGCGTCGCTGTCCTGGGCGGAGCTGACCGGCACGCTGCCCTGGCTCGAGACGACGCCGCCGGTCTATTATTTACTCATCAAGGGCTGGACGGCGCTGGCGGGGGACAGCGACGCGGCGCTACGGGTGCCCTCGGCGCTCGCGGGCATCGCCTCGGTGGCGGCGCTGGGGCTGCTGTGCCGCGATGCCTTTGGGCGCCGGGCCGCCTTCTGGGCAGCGCTGGTGCTCGCCGTCACCGGATGGCACTTGTTCCATTCCCGGGAGGCGCGGGTCTACGCGATCCTGACGCTGGTTTTCCTGCTCGCCCTGCTGGCTGGGCGCGGCTTCGCGGCACGCGCCGTGCGGCCCGGCGGCAGCTGGGTGTGGTCGGCGCTCGGCTTGGCGATCATCAGCGTGCTCGCGGCCTGGCTGCATTTCGCGGGGATGATCGCGGCGGCGACGGCCTACCTCTATGTCCTGCTGTTGATGCTGGGCCGGCGAAGCCTCGATCCCCGCGCGATGGGCCGGTTCCTCGTGGCCGGCATGGCGGCCGCGCTGCTGGTGCTGCCCGTCCTGTGGCTCGCCTGGGTGCTGACCTCGACGGATGAGTATGACGGGATGGCCTGGCTCGGGGGCTTGGGCTACCGCTTCGCCGCCGTCAGCCTGTCCCGGGTGGTGTTGCTGGCGCCGCCGGTGCTCGACCCATGGCCCGTGCTCGGCCCGGCCTGCGCCGCCGTGGCGGCATTGCTGGTGGCGGTCCTGGCCTGGCGGAGCCTGCGTGCCGGATCGCGCACGGCCGAACGCATGGCCTGGGCCGGGGCACTGCTGGGTGGGATGGCACTGTTCCTCCTCGCCCAGGCGGTCGGGCCGATCGTGCTGCCGCGCACCCTGCAGCTGCTGGTGCCACTGGTCGCAGGTCTGATGGGCCTCGGCATCGCCGGGATGCGGCCGGGCGTCCTGCGGGTCGGCCTGTTCCTGGCCTTCGTGGTAAGCCAGGCGCCCGGGCTGCATGATATTTTCCGCACCCCGCCGGATGGCTCCGACTGGCGCGACTTGGCCGCACGTCTGGCAGCCGCGCCGCGCGATGGCAGCGTGGTGATCGCCCTGGACGCCTTCGACGCGCTGGCATTCGACCGTTACCGCGCGCCGGGAGGGCCGGTCGCCGATCTCGTGCTGCTGCCGGCCGAAGGGCCGGAGCTTCAGCGGTTCGCCACGGCGCGCCTGACATCCGCCACACCCGTCGCGCCGGAGGCCCTGCTCGCGACACTTTGCGGTGGCGCCATGGCCGGGTCCGGGCTGCTGGTGGTCGAACGACTCAGCCCGCTGCTGGACGAGGCGCGCCGAATCCTTGACACCGCCTTGCGCCCGGCCGGGGCGCAGCCGGGCGCTGCAAGCGGCAGCCGAAGCCTCCGGCTGCGGCCCTGGACACCACCTGCCTGCCCGGCGCGGCCTTCCGCCGCCCGTCCGTGAAGCCCTGGAGCATCCGATGGATTTCGCCTCCCTGTTCTCCGCCCTGTTCATGGGCATCGTCGAAGGCCTGACCGAGTTCCTGCCGATCTCCTCGACCGGCCATCTGATCCTGATGGGCGAGTTGATCGGGTTCGAGGGGCCGCCAGGCAAGGCCTTCGAGATATCGATCCAGCTCGGCGCCATCCTCGCCGTGGTGGTGATCTATCGCGAGTTGATCGTCTCGTTGCTGCGGGAGATGTGGCGGCCGGGGCTTGCACGCTTCTACGTCGTCAATCTGGTGCTCGCCTTCCTGCCGGCGGCGGTGATCGGCGCACTGCTGCACAAGACAATTACCGAGTTGCTGTTCAACCCCTGGGTGGTCGCCACCGCGCTGATCCTGGGCGGCGTCGCCATCATCGTCATCGAGCGCAAACGGCCTGCACCGACCATCCATTCAGTGCCGGAGATCGGGCCGCTCGCCGCGCTGCTGGTCGGCTTCGGCCAGGCGCTGGCGATGATCCCGGGGACGTCGCGCTCGGGCGCCACGATCATCACCGCGCTGCTGATCGGGGTAGAGCGGCGCACGGCGGCGGAATTCTCCTTCGTGCTGGCGATCCCGACGATGTTCGCGGCGACCTTCTACTCGCTGTTCAAGGCGCGGCACGAGATCGACTTCTCCGCCTTCGGGCAGATCAGCGTCGGCTTCGTCGCGGCCTTCATCGTCGCCTTCTTCACGGTGCGCGCGGTGCTGGCGGTGATCGGGCGGATCGGCTTCACGCCGTTCGGCTGGTACCGGATCGGGCTCGGGCTGGTGGTGATGGCGGTGCTGGCGCTGCGCTGAACGGGGCGTCCTGTCCCCGGGCGGGGCCGGCGCGCCCACATTCAGCGCGTCGCCACCAATTCCATCACCTCCAGGATCGCGCCGTTCGACGGATGCGGAAACACCAACCGCCAGCGATCCGGGCCGACGCGCTCGACCGCGGCGATTCGGTCCCGCGCAGCATCGGCGCCATAGGCGGGAAAGCCTGCCTCATTACCAAGCGCTTCGGTGCCGATCAGCACCGATCGGGTGGGCGTGCCGGGCAGGATCACGCCCGCGGTACGCTGCGACCCGTTGATCTTCTCGAAGATGGTGGCGCCGCCCTCGATGCGGACGCGGCAGCGGAACGGCGGATAGGCGATGAAGGCCGGCGTGTCCGGAACGGTCGTGCCGAGCCGCAGCGACCGGCAGCGGTAGTTGCCGGCGGTCGGTTGGGCGCCCTCGCCGCCGGGGCGTGAATCGAGCAGCGCGCCGGCGGCGGCGACGGAAGGCGCGTGGCCACCGCCGCGCACGCTTTCAAGCGCCTCGGCCCAGGCGTCACCGAGCGCATCGAGCCGCACGACATCGCGCGGCTGCGCCTGCCTACGCCAATCGGCACCGGGCACCGCGCGTCCGATGGCCGCGGCGCTTTCGCCCGCCTGGGCCGCCGCATCGTCGGCGGCGCCGAGCAAGCCGAGCGCGACGAGGGCCGCGAAGGGACGGAAGGTACTGATCATGCGCATGCGCCTCCTGCGGCGCGACCGATGGGTTGCGATGGTGGCATCCTGACCGGCTCGCGGCGGATCGCACCATGAAACCGCACAGGGCCTGTCGCCGCGCGTCGCGTCACCATGGCAGAGGTGCCGGCAGACGCATGCGCGCATGCGACCCCGGCCCACCATCCAGGAACTGGTCGCAGTGCCAAGCGTCGCGGACCGGAGCCGCATGGTTCGAGCCGTCCCTCAGGCAGCGAGCTGCGCCTCGACGCCGCCGAGCAGTTCCATCACCCCGAAGACCTGGCCGAGATTGCCGGCCACTAGATGCACCATGCCGGCGGGCATCGCCTCGAGCGTGATCTCGACGCGCATCGCATCGCCCTCGCGGCGCGCCTGGATGTGGTCGGGCACCAAGTCGCGCTTGGCGAGCGGTTGCAGCAGACGTGACAGCAGGCCGGGCGAGGCCTCCGCCAGCACGAGGAATCGTACGGCAACGGGACGATGAGGGTCGGACATGGGAGGAAAGGCTTTCGGCAGCGGCGGAGGCGGGTGGAGGGACCAATCGACCGAAGGCGCGCCCACCCGGGGCGCGGACCTTAAGCGGTCGTGCCGATAATTCGCCCTGCGATGCGCCGATGCACTGCCATGGCACAAAACCTAGCAGCGCGATGCCGGCCACGCCAGGGTTCGCTGCGGCATTCGGCGCGCCGTCGCGGGAAAGCAAGATATGATCGCGTTGCGGCGGCGCGGTGACGCAGCCTTGCCGCGGGAAACCATGCCTCGGTTCGTTTCTGTCGAGACGAACGCAGATGCAGCAAGACGACCCACCGTATCCCCCGCATCGCAATTCCGCGGATGGCACGCTTTTACTGCTGGCGTCGGTTGCTCGGGCGGGTTTTGATCGGCATCAAGGACCACCCTCCGGACCCGGCCAATACACAGGCGGGCGGAACGCTCACAGGGAGAGAGATCATGTCACGCGTCGCACTCGTCACCGGAGGTCAGCGCGGCATCGGCGCCGCCATCAGCGAAGCCCTGCAGGCGGCCGGCCGCAAGGTCGTCGCCTCCTATGCCGGCAACGATGCGGCCGCGAAGGCCTTCACCGATCGCACCGGCATCCCGTGCTACAAATTTGACGTCGCCGACTATGACGCCTGCGCCGAGGCGCTGAAGAAGATCGAGGCCGAGGTCGGCCAAGTCGAGGTGCTGGTCAACAATGCCGGCATCACCCGCGACGGCACCATGAAGCGCATGAACCGCGAGATGTGGGACGCGGTGATCGATACCAACCTCGGCTCCTGCTACAACATGTGCAAGCTGGTGTGGGACGGCATGTCGGCGAAGAAGTTCGGCCGCATCGTCAATATCGGCTCGATCAATGGCCAGGCGGGGCAGTATGGCCAGGTGAACTACGCCGCCGCGAAGTCGGGCATCCACGGCTTCACCAAGGCGCTGGCGCTGGAAGGCGCGCGCGGGCAGATCACGGTGAACGCCATCGCGCCGGGCTATGTCGATACCGAGATGGTGCGCGCGGTGCCGCCCGACGTGCTCGAGAAGATCATCGCGCGCATCCCGCGCGGCCGGCTCGGCACCGCCTATGACATCGCCCGCGGCGTGGTCTTCCTGACCGCCGACGATGCCGACTTCATCACCGGCTCGACGCTGTCGATCAACGGCGGCCAGCACATGTACTGAGCCGTCCGCGGGGGTGGCCGCGTGCCGCTCCCGCGACCGCCTCCCATGGCCTATGCGATCATCGCCTTCGACGGGCCGGACCCGTCCCGCCGCGCCGCGGCGCGCGAGCGGCACATCGCCTCGATCGTGGTGATGGCGCGCGAGGGCACGCTACTGCTCGGCCTGCCGTTGCACGGCGCCGAGGGGCGATCGCTCGGGTCGCTCATGGTCATCGATGCGCAGGACCAGGGCGGCGTCGACGCCTATCTGGCGCGCGAGCCCTTCGCGACCGGTGGCGTTTGGCAGGACATCGCCTGCCGGAAGCTGCGCATCCCCACCCTGCCGTGGCGCCCCTGGCCGGCGGCGGCGGCGCCGATGCCGCCGGGGCGCGGCCACAGCATCGTCATCGCCGCCGGCGCGACCGACCTCGCGCGCCTCGCGCCCATGGCGGAGGCGGGTGGGCTGATCTTCGCCGCCGAGACGCTCGACACGCCCGGCGCCATCCTGGTCACCACCCATCGGGACGACGCCGCGGCGCGCGCCTGGCTGGCCGGGGAGCCCGTGCTGCGGCACGCCACCGTCGCGCTGCACGCAACGCTGTTCCGCCCGCTGGCCTATCGCCCGCTGCCCGGCATGGGCTGACGCGCCGGCGCGGCCGTGGCAGGCTGCGGCAACATCGCAAGGGCAGGAGACATTATGGGCTACGCCATCATCGCCTGGGACGGGCCAGACCCCGCCCGCCGCGCGGCCGCACGCGACAAGCATCTCTCGATCCTCACGCGCTGGGCGCAGGATGGGCGGCTGGCGCTGGGCGTGCCGCTGTTCTCGCCAGCGTGGCAGCCGGTCGGCTCGCTGATGGTGCTGAACGTACCGGACAAGGCCGGCCTCGACGCCTATCTGGCGGAAGAACCCTTCGCCGTGGACGGCGTCTGGGACAAATGGGAAGTGCACCCCTTCCGCATCGCGCCGCTGCCCTATCGCCCGCTGCCGCAGCCGGGCGAGCCGGTCTCCCCCACCCGCACCCACACCGTGACCGTGGCGCTGGACGGCACCGATGCCGGCGCGGCCGAGCGGCGCGCGGCGGTGCGGCCGACGCATCTCGCCCGCGTCACCAGCATGGCGGCGGATGGCACGCTGACCATGGGCGGCGCGATCGTGGACGAGGCGGGCGCCATGCGCGGGTCAATCGTGGTGACGCGCCACGCGACCGATGCGGAGGCACGCGCCTGGATCGATGCCGACCCCTATGTGACGGGCGGGGTCTGGCAGGACATCACGATGCATGGGACGCGTTTCGCGCCACTGCCGTACAGGGCGCTGCCGGGCAGCGGCTGACGACAGGCGGAAGAAGGTCGAAAGGCACCGCCCCTCGAACACCCCGCCAGGAAACTCAGTTTCCTGGACCTTCGGGCGATTTTCGTGAAATCGGCGGGTATCAGAAGGCGCGCAGGCAGGCGCTCAGGCTGGCGAGTTCCGCCTGCATCTGCGGCCTCCACGCCGCCGGCAGCGGCACCCCGCAGCGCGAGGCAGCCCGTACGTCGCTCGGCGTCGCGCCGAATTCGCGGCGGAAGGTACGGCTGAAGGTCGACGGTTCGTAGAAGCCACAGGATTCGGCGATGGCGGCGATCGAGCGGTCATCGGCCGGGTTCGACAGCGCGGCATGGATCGCCCGCAACCGATGGCCCTGGATGTATCGGATCACGCCACCTTCGCCTTCAAGCAACCGATACAGTTGCGACCGCGACATGCCGACATCGCGGCACAGCGAGGCCGGCGTCAGCGTCGCCGAATGCAGGCGGCGGCGGATCGCTTGGCGCACCCGTTCGAGCCGGGTCAGGTCCACCTGCGTCGCGGCCTGCGCGGCGCGCGCGGCGCTTGGCGCGATGCAGGCGGCCACCATGGCCTGGACCGCATCGCCGAGATTGGCCAGGTCGTCCGCCACCAACCCGGGCACGGCGCGTTCCAGCAGGCGAAGATAGTCGGCGAGCAACTGCCCGAGCCCACCTTCGATCACCTGGCCACGCACCCTGTCGAGTTCCGGCGCGAGGGCGGCGAAGCGGTCGCGCGGGAGGTAGAGATGCAGCCGGTCATCGGCCTCGCGCCGGCTTTCGACCGGGTCCCCGAGCGAGATCAGGAAAGGCGCGGTGGCGGGCACCAGCAGGTCGCGGTCGCCCAGGGTGATGTGGGATTCGACCGTCCCGATCGCGAACACCCAATGGTCGGTCGGGTCGCGGCGGACATGGTGGGCACCGCGCAGCGAATGCAGCTTCGGCGCGCGGACACGGCTGAGGATGGCGCCACCGGCCGACCAGGTGGTGCTCTCCGCCTCGAAGGGCAGCTCGGCTTCGTCACTGTCCCAGTTCAGGTCGAATACCGGGTTGAACCAGGCGCGCCAGGCATCGCGCTGCTGGCGGCTGGGCAAATCCCTCGTCGAGAAGACATGAGATGACACGGTCATGCGCGTTCTGCCCCTGGCCGTACGTCAAGGCTGGCGCCCCGACCGCCGACGGCGTGAACCGGCTGTCGGACGGCCACTAACGCCAGCCGCGGCCCCCGCGCGTCAAGCGGGAAAGTCTCAGGTCAGCCCTGCTGGCGGCGGCGCCGGCGCGACCGGCGGAAGGCGAAGGTGAGATGCGCGGCATAGCCGCCCACCGCCACGCCGACGACGACCCAGGCGAGCGGTTCCACCCAATGCTCGACCTTGTCGTAGTGCTCCTCGAGGAAATACCCCGCCAGGGCGAGAAAGGTCAGCCACACCGCCGAGCCCAGCGCGGTCCAGAGATAGAACACGCTGCGCGGGATCTCGACCATGCCGGCGGGCACCGAGATCAGCGTCCGCACGCCGGGGAACATGCGGCCAATGCAGATGGCGAAAGGCCCCCAGCGCTTCAGCATGCTGGTGGCGCGGTCGAGGTCTTCCTCCTCCACCGCGAACCATTTGCCGAAGCGGACGACCAGCGGGCGGAAGCGTTCCACGCCAAGCCAGCGGCCGAGCTCATACCAGAACAGGTTGCCCGCCAGCGTGCCGGCCACCGCGAAGACGATCAGCCAGACCAGCGACATCTGCCCGCGTGCCGCGGCGAAGCCGGAGGCGGCCATGATCAGTTCGGACGGGATGGGCGGGAACAGGTTCTCCAGCACCATTAGGGCGAACACGCCCCACAGGCCGCCGGCGGCGACCATTTCCGTGACCCACTGGAACATTCAATCCACCTTGAAGAGCGACATGGCGACCCAACGGCCCCGGACGTAGTTCAGCCCGGTGACGGTGCCGAGTTCGCGCACCGCCAAGCCGCGTTCCGCCGCCGCGCGCCGGAAGGCTGCTTCCTGCCTGTCATTCACGGCGGCAATACGGCCGGGCGCCTCGGCAAGGAAGGCCGCCGCCGCGGCGCCGTCCCGCAGCAGGCGGATATCGCCGCCCATGGCGAATTGCAGCGAGGGTTCATGGTGGCCGACCACGCCGAAGTCGCGCGCCGTCAGGCCGGGGGCGACGGCGGCCACCTGGGCGGCGAGGCGCGGCGACAGCCACACCGCCTGCAGGCGCGGGATGACGCCTTCCAGAACGCTGGCATAGACCGGCACCGCCAGGATCGCGGCGGCCAGCGCGGCGCGGCCCCATTGGGCGCGGCGGGCCATGCGCAGCAGCGCCCAGGTCATGGCGATGCCGGCGATCAGCCCGATGATGGCGAAGAGGTCGATCCGCTCTTCCACGCGGAACACCGCGACCCCCGCCACCAGCGGCAGCCCGATCGCCACCCCGCCCAGCGCCAGGTTGGCGAGCCAGTCGACCCAGCGCGGCGGTGCGACGCGCAGCGGGTCCATCGCCCAGCGGGCGCCGAGCAGCATCAGCGCCGGAAAGGCCGGCAGGGTGTAGTGCGGCAGCTTGGTCGCCACCGCCTCGAACAGCAGCCAGGTCGGCACGGCCCAGGCGAGCAGGAAGCGCACCGGCGCCTGCATGCGGTCCGCCCAGGACCCCGGCAGGGCGCGCAGCACGACCCAGGCGGCGGGGAAGGCGGTGATGCCGAAGATCGCGGCATACATCCCCGGCGGGCCCCAATGGGCTTCCTCGCCCGAACTGACCTTGCCGAGCATGTCGCCGCCGACTGCCTCGGCGAAGAAACGGCCCTCGGTGGCGATGCCGATGGCGACGAACCAGGGGGCGGCGCAGAGCACCATCAGCGGGATGCCCCAGCCGGCGCGCAGCGACCACTGCCAGGGGGCGGAGGGCTTCCACCAGGGCGAGCCGGCTGGCCGGTCCATCGCCGCCAGGGTCAGGCCCGCCAGCAGCGGCACGATCGGCGCGATCGGGCCCTTGAGCAGGATGCCGAGGCCGAGCACCGCCCAGAAGGTGGCGGCCTGGCGCGGCGTGAAGCCGTTCGGCGTGAGGTAGGCCTTGCCCATCAGCCCCATGGCGATGGTGATGGTCGCCAGCAAGGCAGCGTCGGTCTTGGCGATGTGCGTCTCGACCAGCAGCACCATGCAGGGCGCGAGCATCGCCGCGGCGATGAAGGCCGCCCGTCGCCCGACCAGGGAACGCCCGAGCAGGCAGGTCGCCAGCACGGCGATGATGCCGCCGATCAGGGATGGCAGGCGATAGGCCCAGATCTGCCCGCGCGCCGGGATGCCGACCGCTTCCAGCGCATGCACCGTGGCAGCCTGCGCCCAGTGGATGCCGGCGGGCTTTTTGTTGCGCTCGACCTCGCCCAGGCGGATGCGGACGTAGTCGCCCGATTCCACCATCTGGCGGCTGGCCTGGGCGAAGCGAGATTCGTCGCGGTCCCCGGCCGGGATGGTGAAGAAGCCCGGCAGCCAGAGCAGCAGGCACAACAGCAGCAGCCACGGCACCGGCCGTCGCGTCTCGGGCAGCCGGTCAAGGAAGGCAGCAGGGCGCATCGCGCCGGGCGTCTAGCACGCAACGCCCGAGGGTGCCATGAAGCCTCGGCGCTGCCCCCGCACCCCCGCCGGGGGGCACACGCCCCCGGACCCCGCAGGCACCTTGGCACCACTTTCTGGACTTCCGACCCGCAAGGCCGCGCGCGACCTGCTCGACGCGACGCTGGAACAGCGCAAGCCGCTCGAGGATGCGCTGGAGCACCTGTCGAAGCGGCTGGACCCGCGCGACCGCGCCGCGGCGCATCGCATCGCCGCCATGGTGTTGCGGCGGCTGAGCAGCATCGACGAGGTGCTCGCCCCCTTCCTGCGCAAGGAGCCGCCGCCGCCGGCGCGGCACGCGCTGCGCATCGGCGCGGCGGAATTGTTGTTGCTCGATACGCCGCCCCACGCCGCTGTCGCCACCGCCGTGGCCCTGGCGCCGAAGGCCTTTGCCGGGCTGGTGAATGCCGTGCTGCGCAAGGTCGCGACCGAGGGGGCGGCGGTGCTGGAGGGGCTGGATGCGGCGCGGCTCGACACGCCGCAATGGCTGTGGTCAGCCTGGCATGCGGCCTATGGGCCGGCGGTGCGGGCGATGGCGGAGGCGCATCACGGGCCGGCGCCGCTCGACCTGACCCCTGCCCCGGGCGCCGCCCCGCCCGAGGGGGCAGAAGTGCTCCCCACGGGCTCCTGGCGCTTTGCCGCGGGCACGCGGGTGACCGACCTGCCGGGCTTCGCCGAGGGACGGTTCTGGGTGCAGGACGCCGCCGCCGCGCTGCCGGCGCTGCTGCTGGCGCCGCGCCCCGGCGAGCGCATCGCCGATCTGTGTGCCGCACCGGGTGGCAAGACGGCGCAACTCGCCGCCGCCGGGGCCGAGGTGACGGCGGTGGAGCGCGATGCCAACCGCGTCGCCCGCCTGGCGGAGAATCTGGCGCGGTTGCGGCTGCCGGTGGAGATCGTCCGCGCCGATGCGGCGACCTGGACACCGGCGGCATCGTTCGACGCCATCCTGCTGGATGCGCCCTGCACGGCGACGGGGACCATTCGTCGCCACCCGGACGTTGCCCACGCCAAGCGGCCGCGCGACGTGCAGGCGGCGGCCGAGGCGCAGGCGAGGCTGCTCAAGGCCGCTGGCGGGATGCTGAAGCCGGGGGGGCGGATTATCTTCGCGACCTGCTCGCTGCAACCGGAGGAAGGCGAGGCGCATCTGGGCCGCGCCGGGGCGCTCGGGCTGGTGCATGACCCGATCGGGCCGGGCGAATTGCCGGGGCTGCCGGAGGCGATCACGCCGCAGGGCTGCCTGCGGACGCGGCCGGATTTCTGGGGCGAACGCGGCGGGATGGACGGATTTTTTGCGGCCAGGTTCCGCAAGGCCGGGTAGGGCGGCGCCAGGGTGGTGGTGCCGCGCGGCAGCCGTGGAGAGGGCTTCGTCGCCTCTGTCCGGCCCCCCCACCAAAGGCCCGAGGGCCTCTGGAAACCTCAACCTGGCGCCCGGCGCGGCCGCCTGTCGTTGCGATATCGGGTCATCTTGGGCGTGAGGGCGAGTCTTGGTACCAACACTCGGAGGGAGTCCAAGCGTGGCTCAGGATAAGATATTGATATCGCTCATTTTAAGATTTTAAGGTTTTAGGATTTTATCGGCCTTGGGCGTCCGGCGTTCCTGGGCGCGTCACGCCCGACAGTGTCATGAACATATCAGGAACAATCGTCAAATTCCAGGAACAACGGTCAGCGCGGGCGGCTGCCCGTTTGTCGGGCCGTGCCCGCATCAATGCGACGTCTTCTGCCCCTCCACCAGGCGCAGCCGCCGTCGCCGGGGCGCGGCCTTGGTGGCGCGCCGCGGCGGCGGTGGCGCGTCCGGCTGCGCGACGGCGCGCAGGGGCGGCAACGGCGGCATGTCCGGCTGGCGGAGCAGTGCGGTGCGCAGCAGCAGATCGCGGCGAATGGACATCAACTCGGGTTCCGTGGGCGATTCGTGGTCGGGAGGGTGTTCAACCCGCCAATCAGGGCAAATGAAGGTCTTCACGGCGAATGATCCGTGACATTCCACACAGGGACCACCTGCCCGGCCATCCCCGTACCGGGGCGCCATGGTTGAAGGCACCGCAAACTTCGCAACCCACCCCTGCAAGGGCGGGCAATCAACCCGCCGTGGCCTGGCGCGTTGCCTCTGTCCGCACAGCCCGCATGGATTCGCCACGGAAGCGGATGCCGGCGACCGGCACCGGCAGGCCGGCTGCGGCAAGGCCGGCCATCACCCAGGTGTTGCAGGTGAAGTCCAGGCTGTAGCGTCGGCTGGAGGCGAGCAGCAGCCAGGCGCCACCCGGCGGTGCCGCGGGCGGCGGACCGTCGAGCTGCGCCAGGATGAAGGCCTGGATGGCCGCGAGGCCGCCTTCCGGCACGCGCAGCGCCACCGATTCCTCTGCGCCGGGCGGCGGCAGCGGCCCAGGCACGGCGCGCGCCACAACGACGGCGGGGCCGCCGGCCATGGCCGCCAATGCCTCGCCCGAGCCGGGCCGCGCGGCCCGCATCCAGGCTTCGAGGCCGAAACCGAAGGCGAAGGCCGCCGCGGCGGGGGCATGCCGGCCGAGGGGCGCGAGCGGCCCCGTGGCGACCGATGCGGCCGGCAGGCAGAGGTCGGTGTGCCAGGATTCGGCCGCGACCAGCACCGCTTCGCGCGACAGCGGCGCCAGGTCCGGCCGCGGGCCTGCCGTGGCGCAGGCAGCCAGTACGGTGGAGGAGAGCACGGCGCGCCGGGGCAGCATGGCGCCCATTGATCATGGGCCGTCGGCCCCGGTCCAGCCTGCCGGGTGCGGCATCGGGCCGCGCCCCGCCAGACCGGCCTCGCCGAAGCCCGCCACGGGGTGGCGTGGCGAGGCCAAGGGTCGGCGCCGTCTGGTCGGGACCGGACACCTATTCCGACCGGGCGCCGGTGCTGCGCACCACCGCGGGCCAGCGCTCCGCCTCGGCACGCACCAGAGCGGCGAAGCGGTCCGGGCCGTTGGCGGTGACGGTAAAGCCCTGCCGAGCCAGATCCCCGGCCACCTCCGGCAGCGCCAGGATGGCGGCGAATTCGGCGGTCAGGCGGTCGGTCGCCGCCTGCGGCGTGCCCGCCGGGGCCAGGATGCCCTGCCAGGTCACCACATCGAAGCCCGGCAAGGCCGTCTCAGCCACGGTCGGCACGTCGGGGATGGCAGGGGAACGCTCGGCCCCGGTCACCGCTAGCGCGCGCAGGCGGCCACCCCGGATGTGCTCGATGGCGGCGGGCAGGGTGACGAACAGCGACTCGACATGGCCGGCGACCAGGTCGATCACGGCCGGGCCGCCGCCGCGATACGGCACATGGGTGAAGCGGACATCCGCCTGCTGCGCGAACACCGCGCCGGCCAGGTGGCCGATCGACCCATTGCCCTGCGAGGCGACGGTCAGCCGGCCTTCCTGCTCCTTGGCCCAGTCGATGAAGGAGGCGACGTCCGTGACCGGGGAGCGCGGGTTGACGACCAGTACCTGCGGGGCGCGCACCGCCTCGATGATCGGGGTGAAGTCGCGCACCGGGTCGAACCCGACGCGCGGATAGAGCGACGGGTTGATGGTCAGCGGATCGGAACCGACCAGCAGAGTGAGGCCGTCGGGCCGTGCGCGGGCGACCAGTTCGAAGGCGAGGTTGCTGCCCGCGCCAGGGTGGTTGTCTGCCACCACCGGCTGGCCAAGACGCGGCGCGAGGTGCCGCGCCAGCACGCGGCCCAGGATGTCGAGGCTGCCGCCAGGCGACACCGGGATGATGATCCGCAGCGGCCGGTCAGGCGACCAGGGCTGCTCCTGCGCCAAGGCTTGGCGCGGCGACAGCCCGGCGGTGCCGAGCAAGGCGGATCGGAGGAGGAGGTCGCGGCGGATCATGGCGGGAGGCCCCGGAAAGGTCATTGGGGGATACGTTTCTCCAAACGCCTGATAATCTTGCAATAGAAAGATTTTTCACCTACTGGACACCGCAAATCAGCCAAGGACTTGCCTGTGAGCCGCCGTTTTGAGCCCGACGACACCGACCGCGCGATCCTCCGCCTGATCCAGCGTGATGCGGCCCTTTCGCTGGCCGATATCGCCAAGGAGGTCGGCCTCACTCCCACCCCCTGCTGGAAACGCATCCGGCGGATGGAACAGGAAGGGGTGATCACCGGCCGCGTCGTGCTGCTGGACCCGGAGAAGGTCGGCCTCGGCGTCTCCGTCTTCGTCGCGATCGAGACCGGCGACCATTCGGCGCCGTGGATCGAGACCTTCGCCGCGACCGTCGGCAAGATGCCCGA
Organism: Neoroseomonas lacus; assembly: GCF_014644535.1. Lineage (GTDB taxonomy): Bacteria > Pseudomonadota > Alphaproteobacteria > Acetobacterales > Acetobacteraceae > Neoroseomonas > Neoroseomonas lacus. The sequence goes on along the minus strand of NZ_BMKW01000009.1, from coordinate 251,173 downwards.
GATCGTGGAATGCTGGCGGCTGGGCGGGGATGTCGACTACCTGCTGCGGGTGGTGGTGCCGGACATGCAGGCCTTCGACACCTTCTATCGCCGGCTGACGGCGCAGGTTCCGGCGCTGCGCAAGGTGACCTCGCGGTTCGCGATGGAGCGGGTGAAATCGACGACGGCGCTGCCGATCTGATCCTTGACCCGCTGACGGCCTGGGTTTGCGCGGTGGGACGGGGGGAGCCGGAGAGGGCTTTGCCCCCTCCGGACCACCCCTACCAAAGGCCTAAGGGCCTCTGGACACCTGTATTTGGTGTTGCGCATCGTGGGGGTCTCGTGTCGGCAGGAGGCCTGCCCTGCCCGCTGCCACGAATCCTTCTGGGCATTGGGCGCGACGCGACTTTCTCGTCTCGGCACACATGCCGGGCCATGCGCCAAAGGAAGGTGTCCAGAGGCCCTTAGGCCTTTGGCGGGGTGAGGTTCGGAGAGGGGCAGCGCCCCTCTCCGGGCCCCAAGCGCCATGAGTTCCTTGCCGATCGGGCGCGCCGTTCCATGCGACGGCCTATATGCCGCCGCCCCGCCAGGCCTTTTCGCGCAAGGGGCGACTCGACCTGAGTTGTCCGCGCGCAACGCTCGCGGCTACAAGTGATTCGTGCCCGCGCCGCTGATCGCCCCCTCGCTCCTCGCCGCCGACTTCGCCCGCCTGGGCGAGGAGGTGGACGCCATCGCCGCCGCCGGCGCCGATTGGCTGCATCTCGACATCATGGATGGGCATTTCGTGCCCAACATCTCGTTCGGGCCGGTTGTCGTGAGAGCCTTGCGCAAACGCAGCGCGATGCCGTTCGACGTGCATCTGATGATCGCGCCGGCCGACCCGTATCTGGCCGCCTTCGCGGAGGCGGGTGCCGACCTCATTTCCCTGCACCCCGAGGCCGGGCCGCATCTGCATCGTTCGCTGCAGACCATTCGCGCGCTCGGCAAGAAGGCCGGCGTGGTGCTGAACCCGGGCACACCGGTCGAGGCCGTGGCCCAGGTGCTGGACCTCACCGACCTGATCCTGGTGATGTCGGTGAACCCCGGCTTCGGCGGGCAGTCCTTCATCGACAGCCAATTGACCAAGATCGCCACACTGCGGCGGATGATCGACGCCACGGGGCGGCCGATCCACCTCCAGGTTGATGGCGGGGTGACGGCGAAGACCGCGCGGCCCTGCATCGAGGCGGGCGCCGATGTGCTGGTCGCCGGCACGGCGGTGTTCGGGCAGGCCGATTATGGCGCCGCGATCGCCGCCATCCGCGGGGCCGCCCCATGATCGGCATCGTGCGCGGGTTCCGGCAGAAGCTGTCGCGGCTGAAGCCGGTCCGCGTGCCCGATGCCCCGGCGCGGGCCTTCCGCGACCTCTGGCCCGGCGACCCGGCGCGCGGCGCCCGGCTGCTGCGCGGCGAATTCGAGACGCTGGGCACCGCGCGCCCGCTGCGCCCCGGCCTGCCGGGGACCGAGGGCTGGGACAGCGCCTCGGGCACCGCCGCCTGGCGCGCGGCCGCGCACGGCTTTGCCTGGATGCGTGACCTGCGGGCGCTGGGGACCGATGCGGCGCGGCTGCATGCCCGCACCATGACCGACGATTGGCTGGCGCGCGGCGCCGACGAGGCGGTGGCCGATGCGCCGGAAGTGATCGGCGCGCGGCTGTCAGCCTGGCTCGGCCATTGGGATTTCTTCGCCGCCACCGCCGAGGACGCCTTCCGCCGCGCGGTGATGACGCGCATGGCGCAGGATGCGCGCGACCTGTCCGCCGCCCTGCCGGCCGAGGCCGAGCACCGTGGCGCGCTGGCCGCGCTGAAGGGGGCGATGGCGGCGGCGATCGCCTTGCAGGAGGATGCCTACCTCCAGCGTGCCGCCCGCTTCCTGCCGGCCGAGATCGAACGCCAGTTCCACCCCGATGGCGGGCATGTGGAACGCTCACCCTCGATGCAGTTGCTGGCGTTGCAGGACCTGATCGAGATCCGCAACCTGCTGCATGGCGCGGGGATGGAACCGCCGCCGCATCTGGCCGCCGTGCTGGACCGTGCGGCGCCGGCGCTGCGGCTGTTCCGCCATGGCGATGGCGGGCTCGCGCTGTTCAACGGCACGCGGGATGAAGGCTCGGCGCTGCTCGACCTGGTGCTGACGCAGGGGCAGGCGCGCGGGCGGGCGCCGCTCGACCTGCCGGAAACCGGGTTCCAGCGGTTGCAGGCCGGGCGGACGCTGATCATCGCGGATACGGGCGCGCCGCCCGCCGCGCGCGCCGCGACCGGGTCCGAGGGGGGGCTGCCGGCCGGGGCTGACCGATTCGCCCATGCCGGGACGTTGGCCTTCGAGATGTCGGTCGGGCGCGACCGGATGATCGTCAATTGCGGCGCGGCGCCGGCCGCCGAGGAAGCCTGGCGCGACGCGCTGCGCGCCACCGCGGCGCATTCGACGTTGGTGCTGTCGGACACCAATTCATCGGAGCTGCGCCCCGAGGGGCTGGGCCGGCGACCGGAACAGGTCGAGACGGCGCGGCATGAATCCTCCGGCGCGCAATGGCTGGAAGCGAGCCATGATGGCTGGCGTCGGGCCTTCAATGCAGTGCATCGGCGGCGGCTGTATCTCGCCGAATCAGGCGACGATCTGCGCGGCGAGGACATGATCGAGATCCCGGGCGATGGGCCGGTGCCGGGGTTTTCGGTGCGTTTCCATCTGCATCCCGGCGTCGCCGCCTCCCTGTTGCAGGATGAGAGCGCGGCGCTGCTGCGGCTGCCTTCCGGCGTGGGGTGGAAGATCCGCGCCAAGGGTGGGCGCGTGGCGCTGGAGGAAAGCGTCTATCTGGGCGGCGAGCCGCGGCGGTCCTCGCAGGTCGTGCTGCTGGCCGATGAGGGCGAGACCTCGGTGCAATGGGCGATCACCCGCGTCTCCATGCCCGCGCCAGGCACGACAGCGGCCATTGAATAACGCCGCATGAACCGCAGGGCCCTGGCCTGGGCGTCCTTCGACTGGGCGAACAGCGCGTTTCCGACGGTGGTCTCGACCTTCGTCATCGCCGCCTATTTCACCCAAGGGGTGGCGCCGGATGCGGCGACGGGCCAGGCGCAATGGGGCTGGATGCAGACCGCCGCGGCGCTGGGCGTCGCGCTGATGTCGCCGCTGCTGGGGGCGATCGCCGACCTCGGCGGACATCGGCGCGCGTTGCTGGCGATCTGCACGCTGGTCACCGCCGTGTTCACCGGGCTGGTGTGGTTCGCCGCACCCGATCCGTCCTGGACGGTCTGGGTGCTGGTGTGCGTCGGCCTCGCCACCGTCGGGTTCGAGCTTGGCACCGTGTTCTACAATTCGATGCTGCCGGAAGTGGCGGAAACGTCGCAGATCGGGCGGGTGTCGGGGCTCGCCTGGGGGTTGGGCTATGCGGGCGGGCTGGCCTGCCTGGCGATTGCGCTGGTGTTGCTGGTGCAGCCGAACCCGGCGCTGTTCGGGCTTGATCGCGGCAGCTCGGAACATGTGCGCGCCACGGCGCTGCTGGTCGCGGCCTGGACGTTGGTGTTCGGCTGGCCGGTGCTGTTGATGGTGCCGGATTCGCCGGGCGAGAAACTGCCGATGGGCCGCGCCGTGACCGCCTGCGTCGCCGAGACCAAGGGGTTGGTGCGCGGGCTGCCGAAGCGGCCGGACATGCTGCGCTTCCTGGTGGCGCGGATCTTCTACACCGATGGGCTGAACACGCTGTTCGCCTTCGGCGCCATTTTCGCCGCCGGCGTGCATGGGATGGATTTCGAGGAGATCCTGCTCTTCGGCATTGCGCTGAACGTCACCGCCGGGTTGGGCGCGGCCGGCTTCGGGCTGGTCGAGGACCAGCTGGGGTCGAAGCGCACGGTGATGGTCGCACTGGTGGCGATGATCGTGCTTGGCGCCGCGTTGCTGCTAACCGGCAGCAAGACGGTGTTCTGGGGCATGGCGATGGCGCTTGGCATCTTCATGGGGCCGGCGCAGGCGGCGTCACGTACGCTGATGGCGCGCATGGCGCCGGAAGGCGAGATCACGGCGCATTTCGGGCTGTTCGCGCTGTCGGGGCGGATCACGGGCTTCGCGGGGCCGGCGGTGCTGGCGATGGTCACCGCGGCGACCGGCAGCCAGCGGGCGGGGATGGCGACGGTGCTGGTGTTTCTTGGTGTGGGCGCGGCGATATTGGCGACGGTCAGGCCGGTGCGGGGGTGAGAGGGCACCGAGAGGGGCTTTGCCCCTCCCGGACCCACCCCACCAAAGGCCTAAGGGCCTCTGGACACCTCGACTTGGCACCGCGCAGCCGGGGCAGAAGCAGTCAGCGACCCGCCCTTACGCGCGGGGCAGGCGTCACCGAAGCAGCATGCCATCATCGCCCGCGGCAACAGATGGCTTTCCAAATGACGCTGTCATTTGGTGGGGTGGTTTGGAGGGGCGACGCCCCTCCAATGGCAACTCCGACCCTCTCAGTGATCCCGCTGCCCTGGCGCGAAGGCCCCGCCATCGGTCGGGCGCAGGGCTTCGAACATTTCGGTCACCACCGCGTAGTCGCGATAGCCGCAGCGGGCGAGCGGCCGGGCTGCTGCCGTGTCGAAGCGGCCGTCACGCAGGAAGGCTTCGTCGATATGCACGCCGACGACCTGGCCGATGAGGATCCAGCCCTCCAGCGCGTTGCCGTCCACATCACGCAACTGCATCGACTGCACCACCTTGCATTCGAGTGCCGCCGGCGCCGCCGCGACGCGTGGCGCCTTGACGATGTGCGATGAGGCGGTTTCGAGCCCGGCGGCGATGAACTCGTCTTCGCCGGCGGCGAGCGCGGCGGATGACGTGTTCATCGCGTCGAACAGCGGATGGGTGCAGAGGTTGAAGACGAATTCGCCGGTGGCGATGGCGTTGGCGGCGCTGTGCTTCATCGTCTCGCTGGTGAACATCACCATCGGCGGGCGCGAATGCACCGCGTTGAAGAAGCTGTAGGGCGCGAGGTTCGGCCGCCCCTGCGCATCGAGCGTCGAGATCCAGCCGATCGGGCGCGGGGCGACGATCGCCTTGAACGGGTCATGCGGCAGGCCGTGGCCGGTGCGGGGTTCGTAGAACATGGGTCGGAGTGTGTCCCGGAATGCGCCGGATGGCGACTGTCGAACCGCGGCGCCGGCTTGCGCTGCCCGGCACGGCGCCAAGGTCCCGGGTGGGTGGCAGCGTTGCAGGACGGCCGGTCAGGCCTTCCGGGCGATGGCGCCATAGAGTCGCGGCCCGGCCAGTGCCGCGACCGCGAGCGCCAGGATGATCGCGCTGCCCGGCCGGGTGATGAAGACAGACCAGTTGCCCTGGCTGATCGTCAGCGCCTGGCGCAGCGCCTGTTCGGCCATGGGTCCGAGGATCATGCCGATCACCACCGGGGCGACGGGGAAGTCGAAGCGCCGCATGAACATCGCGATCACGCCCAGCGTGTAGAGGATCACCAGGTCGATGACGCTGTTCGAGATGCCGTAGGTGCCGATGGTGGCGAAGACCAGGATCCCACCATAGAGCTGCGGCAGCGGGATTTTCAGGATGCGCACCCACAGCCCGACCAGCGGCAGGTTCAGCACCACCAGCATGACATTGGCGATGAACAGCGAGGCGATCAGCGTCCAGACCAGCTCCGCCTGCTGGGTGAAGAGCAGCGGGCCGGGATTGATGCCGTAGGATTGGAAGGCGGAGAGCATGATCGCCGCCGTCGCACTGGTCGGCAGGCCGAGGGTGAGCATCGGCACCAGCACGCCGGCCGCCGCGGCATTGTTGGCGGCTTCCGGCCCTGCGACGCCCTCGATGGCGCCAGTGGTGCCGAATTCGCCACGGTGCTTCGCCTTCACCAGTTTCCGTTCGGCGAAATAGGACAGCATGGTCGGCATCTCGGTGCCGCCGGCCGGCAGCACGCCGAAGGGAAAGCCGATCGCGGCGCCGCGCAGCCAGGGCCAGAAGGATCGCTTCCAATCCTCCTTCGACATCATCAGTCGGCCGACCTCGAGCACCTCGTGCTTCCCGGCGTGATGGTGCCAGGCCATGTAGAGCGCCTCGCCCACCGCGAAGAGTGCGACGGCCACCAGCACGACATTCACGCCGTCGAGCAGTTCCGGCACGCCGAAGGTCAGGCGTGGCTGGCCGGTCTGCAGGTCGACGCCGACCAGTCCCAGCATCAGCCCGAAGGCGAGCGAGGTCAGCCCACGCAGCGCCGAGGCGCCGAGCACCGCCGAGACGGTGACGAAGCACAGCACCATCAGCGCGAAGTACTCCGCCGGGCCGAGCACCAGCGCCCATTCGACGATGATCGGCCCGAGGAAGGCGATGCCCAGCGTGCCCACCGTGCCGGCGACGAAGGAGCCGATCGCCGAGGTCGCCAAGGCCGGTCCCGCGCGGCCGTTGCGGGCCATCTTCGCGCCTTCGAGGGCGGTGATGATCGACCCGCTCTCACCCGGCGTGTTGAGCAGGATCGACGTAGTGCTGCCGCCATACATCGCGCCGTAGAAGACGCCGCAGAACAGGATGAAGGCGCCCGTCGCGCTGACGCTGAACGTGATCGGCAGCAGCAGCGCGATGGTCAGCGCCGGGCCGATGCCGGGCAGCACGCCGACCGCGGTGCCGAGGAAACAACCCAGCAGGGCCCAGGCGAGATTGGCGAAGGTCAGCGCATTGCCGAAGCCGAGCGCGAGGCCGGAGATCGAATCCATGGGTCAGGCTCGCGCTGGAGGTGAGGCAGGAGGAGCGGAATGGCGTCGGCCAGTGGCGGAGAGGGGCGCCGCCACTTTCCGGACCTCACCCCGCCAAAGGCCTAAGGGCCTCTGGACACCTCGATTGGGCGTTCGGCGGCAGCGCGTGGATTGGCCCGCCGAACGCGTGTTGGGCGCAAGGGTGGGTTTCGGCACGCAGGCTGACAGGGGCGCCCGGCGCCAATCGAGGGCATTGCCTTTTCGAGAGCCCATTGACGATGTGCAGCATGGCCGATGGGGCCTTGAAGGGGTGGATTGGAGGGGCGACGCCCCTCCGATGCGCGTCATAGCAACGCCTCGCCGCGCAATACCGGCACGCAGTGCCCGCCGACGCGCGCGCGAATGCCCTCGGGCATGCGCCGTGCCCCGGCCAGCAGCAGCGAGGGTCGCCCCATCTCGACGCCCTGGGTGATGTCCCAGCGGCCTTCGGCCGCGCCGTCGAGGTGCAGCAGGAAGCCGGCCAGCGGCGTCGCCGCACTGCCGGTCGCCGAATCCTCCCAGGTGCCGGTGAGTGGCGAAAACATGCGCGCCCGCACCGCCGCGCCGTCGCGGCAATACAGGTAGAGCGAGAGAAAGCCGCGCGTCTCCTCGGGATGCGCGGCCACCGCACGACGGAACGCGCCGAGGTCCGGCGCGGCGGCGGCGAGGCCCTCCGGCGTCACCTCGGTCAGCAGCCGATGGTTGCCGCCATCGGCCGCCAGCGTCGGCGCGTGGCGCGTGGTGATGATCGCATCCTCGGGCAGTGAAGCGCAGGCGGCGGCGGTCGAAATCGGCAGCGGCGCGCCGATGCGCAGCGGCTGCGGGGCGGCGACGTCGGCCCCCGTCACGCGGTCGCCCTCGTCGCGCAGCAGGGTGACCTCCACCAGCCCGGCGGGTTCCTCGAAGCGATAGGCGCGAGGGCGGCCTTCATCGGCCTGGCCCAGCACATAGGCGGTGCCGACATTGGGGTGGCCGGCGAAGGGCATCTCGGCGACGCGGTTGAAGATGCGTACCCGCGCGCTGTTCTGCGGGCTGTCGGGCGGCAGGACGAAGGTCGTCTCGCTCAGGTTGAACTCGGCGGCGAGCGCCTGCATCTCGGCATCCGACAGGCCGCGCGCGTCGGGGAAGACGGCGAGCTGATTGCCACCGAAGCGGGTGGTGGTGAAGACGTCGACGGTGGTGAAGCGGTAGGCGCGCATTCAAGCAAGGTCGGGGGAGAGAACTCCCCCGAACCCCCTCCTTTTTCTATCTGTTTGGCGACGACCGCCGCTGCCGGTTCCCAAAAGACAAAAGACGGAGGGGGATTCGGGGGAGGTGTTCCTCCCCCGACCTTTCTTCCTCCCGGCCATCACAACACCTCCTGCCCGAAGGCACGCAGGATGGCGCCTTCCAACACGCCCGCGCCGATGTTGACGCCGAGCGCCTCGACGAACAGGAAGAAGGCGCCGAGCGAGACCGCCAGCGCGATCACCGCATCGCGCAGCGGCGCGCGGGAGCCGAAGGCGCGCGCGGTGCAGACGAACTGCACCGCCGCGCCGATCGAAAAGCCCAGCGGTTCGATCAGCACGAGGTTCAGCACCATCCCGCCGCCGAGCCAGCCGAGCGCGCGGATATTCGCCGGGCCGGAGTCGACGACCTCGGACAGGTCGCGGCTCCAGCCACCGCGCATCGCCACGACCGACAGCAACAGCCCCAGCACCACCAGCGCGCCGGCGACCACCGCCGGGACCAGCTTCGGCCCGACCACCGCATAGACCGGCGTGACCGGGATGACCCAGGTCAGCCAGACGGTCAGCAGCCCCAGGGCCGTGACCGTGAGGCCGACCCCGAGGTCGGCCAGCGCGTCCTGCTTCATGGCGATCCGACCGCGCCGCTCAGGCGAGGCCGAGGTCCTTGAGCACGCCTTCCGTCTCGGCGCGGTCACGGGTGAGGAATTCGTCGAAAGGCTGGCCGGTCAGGAAGGCATCCGCCCAGCCACGATCGGCGAGGATGCGGCGCCAGGCCTCGGTCGCGTGGATGGCGGTCATCAGGTCCACCAACGCCTGGCGCTGCGGCGCGGTGATGCCCGGCGCGCCGAACACGCCGCGCCAATTGGTCGCCACCACATCGAGGCCGCTTTCCTTCAGCGTCGGGACATCCGGTTCGATCCGGCTCGACCCGGTGGTGGCCAGGGCGCGCACGCGGCCGGCCTTGATCTGTTCGGAGAATTCAGACCAGCCGGAAATGCCCGCGGCGACCTGGCCGCCGAGGATCGCCGCCTGCGCCGGCCCGCCGCCGGGGAAGGCGACGAAGGAGGCCTCGCGCGGCTGGCGGCCGAGCTTCTGGAGCATCAGGCCGAGGATGATGTGGTCGGTGCCGCCGGCGCTGCCGCCGGCCACCGACACCGCGCGCGGGTTCTCCTTCAAGGCGTCGGCGAGTTGGCCAATGTTCTGGAAGGGGCTGTTGGCCGGCACGATGATCACGCCGGCTTCCTCGGTCATGCGGGCGACCGCGACGGTGTCCTGCAGGCTGACGGGGGTTTTGTTGGTCAGCGCGGCGCCGACCATGACCGAGCCGCCGATCATCAGCGCATCGGGGCGGCGGCGGCGCTGTTGCAGGAAGCGCGGCAGGCCCACCATGCCGCCGGCGCCGCCGACATTCTCGAACTGGAAGGTGCCGACGAGCCCGGATTGGCGCGCCGCCTGCTCGATGGCGCGGCCGAGCCCGTCCCAGCCGCCACCCGGCCCGGCCGGGACGAACATGAAGATGCTGGAGAAGAGCTCCGCGGCGAGGGCGCCGCGCGGCGAGAGGCTGAGGCTCGCCAGGCCGGCGGAGGCGGCTAGAAGCGTACGACGTTGGGTCATTGTGGTGGTTCCGGGCGTTCCTGAGGCGGCGAAGTCTGCGCTGCCATCAGCCCGGTGTGGAAGGGGAGAAACGTCGTTTCGGCTGCCTTGCCTATGACTTCACGTTCGCGTTACGGTGACGATAGTTGCCAAAGACGTTCCTTCCGAAGCGTGGCGCGCCGTCCTCCCGCGGTGCTGCGCCGATGGGGACGGGAAACGGCCGGTGACCAGGAACGGCAATTGCGCGACGCGGCGTCGCTCAGGGAGGAACAGGTTCGATGACTGACGAAGCCGGCACGGCGCGATTGCGCCGGCGCATGTTGGTCCTGCGCGTCGCTGGCGTCGGCGCGCTCGCTGCGGTGCTGCCCGGTTGCGTCGTGCAGGCACCGCAACCGGTGCGGCAGTACCGCGGCACCGGACTGACCGACGCCGACCCCAATGACGGGCCGGGCAATGGCCGTGGCGGACGTCGCGGCACCGGGCTGACCGATGCCGACCCCAATGACGGGCCGGGCAATGGCCGTGGCGGGCGTCGTGGCACCGGGCTGACCGACGCCGACCCCAATGACGGGCCAGGCAATGGCCGTGGCGGGCGTCGTGGCACCGGGCTGACTNAGGCAATGGCCGTGGCGGGCGTCGTGGCACCGGGCTGACTGACGCCGACCCCAATGACGGGCCAGGCAATGGCCGTGGCGGGCGCCGCCGCACCGGGCTGACAGATTCCGACCCGAATGATGGGCCGGGCGCGGGCCGCCGGGGCTTCTGAGCGCCCGTTTGGAAACGCGCCTTCCGGCGCGGCGCCGGGATGGCCGATGCCGGTCGGACCCGCGGGGCGCTTGCGCGTTCCGGGCCCGCATGTCGGCGGCGACGGGATACCAGGGGGCGTGGCCGGACGTGCGCCAGGACACTCACCCTTCGGTCACGTTGCTTGCCCAGAATGGCACCGTGGCCCGATGATGATATTTGGTGAGGAAGAGGACGATCATGAGCGAGAAGGACAAGCAACAAGGCGTGCGGCCGACCGACGAAGCCGGGGTGGCGGCAGATCCGGGGCGCAAGGCGCTTGGCCGGCGGTTGCTAATCCTGCGGATCGCCGCGACCGGTGGCGCCGTCGCAGCCGCAGCGCCCGCCGCCGAGGCGCTGGACGTGACGCCCGTGCAGTACCGCACCGGCATTACCGATTCCGACCCGAATGACGGGCCGGGCTATGGCCGCGGGTATCGTGGGGCGCCGCGCACCGGCATCACCGACAACGACCCGAGTGATGGGCCCGGCCAAGGCCGCGGCTATCGCGCCGCGCCGCGCACCGGAATCACCGATTCCGACCCCAATGACGGCCCGGGCAATGGCCGTGGTTATCGCGCCGCGCCGCGCGGGCGTGCCTATACCGGAATCAATGACGGCGATCCGGGCGACCCGTCCGGCTATGGCACTGGGTGGCGGCAGCGTCGTGGCACCGGCATCACCGACGCCGACCCGAGTGACGGCCCCGGCAATGGGCGTGGCGGGTCCCGTGGGCGCAGCGTCAGCGACAACGACCCAAGCGACGCCCCGGGCCGCGGCCGCGGCTGGCGCTGAGCGGCGACGTGGCCGAGGAGGAACCCGGACGCCGCGGTCGATTGTCGCGGCGGCTGCTTGTCCTCGGCACGACGGCCGGCCTTGCGCCCATGGGGGCGGCGGCGCAGCAGCGCAGCGGCACCTCCGACAGCGATCCGCGCGACCCGGCCGGGCGCGGGCGCCCCTATACCGGCCAATCCGACAGTGACCCCCGGGACAGCGCGGGCCGCGGCCGGCCCCGCACCGGCTTTTCAGACAGCGACCCCCGCGACGCCGCCGGCCGTGGGCGGCCGCGCACCGGACAGTCGGATAGTGACCCCCGTGATGCCGCCGGCCGTGGGCGGCCGCGTACCGGGTATTCCGACAGCGACCCGCGGGATGGCGCCGGCCGTGGCCGTCCCCGCACCGGCTTTTCAGACAGCGATCCGCGCGATGCCGCCGGACGCGGACGAGGATCACGATGAGCGTTACAGTAGCCGAGGAAGCCTGGACCCTGGCCTTCGGGACGCTGTCCCTGGAGGATGGCATGGCGATGCGCGAAGGCACCGCCTGGCGGCTGATGCCGGGCAATGACCCGGACCGTTTCACCGGGCTGCTGTCGGTCGCCGACCTCGACGCCTTCCTGCGCACCGATGCGGCCCGCACGCCGCGCATCTCGATGGCCGATGGCGCGCGCAAGGGCAGCGCCGGGCTGCCGGTCGAGGACTACATCGAGGAGGGCGGCGACCGGGTGGACCTGCCGGCGCTGTTCGCCCGGCATGATGAGGGGGCGAGCCTCGTCGTTTCGCAGTTCCACGAGATTCATCCGCCGCTGGCGCGTTTCTGCCGTGGGCTGGAGAAGGCCTTCCTGCATGGGGTGCAGGCCAATATCTACCTGACGCCGCCCGGCGCGCAGGGCTTTCGCGTGCATTTCGACACGCATGACGTGCTGGTGATGCAGGTCTCCGGCCGCAAGGCCTGGCGGGTGTGGGACCACATCCCCTTCGCCGCGCCCACGCGCCACACGCCCTGGGCCAACAATGCCTCGCCCGAGGGCGAGCCGCATGCGTTGCTGATGTCGCCGGGCGACGCGCTGTATCTGCCGCGTGGCGTGATGCATGAGGCGATGGTGCAGCAGGGCGAGGAGCCTTCCCTGCACATCACCATCGGGCTGATGGAACCCGGGCTGGGGGAGATGCTGCGCAACCTGCTGTCCGAGCTCGAAGCCGAGGAGCCCGCGCTGCGCGCCGCCATGCCGACCTGGCGGCTGGCCGAGCCGGAGGGTGCCGCGATGGTGAAGGACCGGCTCGCTGCGGCGGTCGCGAGCCTGGCGCGGCCGGATGTCGCGGACCGTCTGACCATGGCGGCGCTGGACCGGCTAGGGCGGGACCGCATGTCGCTGCCGGGCCGGTCGTTGCATACGCCGCCGCCGGGGCCGGAAGACCGGCTGCGGCTGTCGGAGACCATGCACCACACGCTGGTGCCCTTCGACGAGGGCGGGGCGGCGCTGCGCTGGTATGGCGGGGTCGAGAAGCTGAACGCGCAGGAACTCGACTGGCTGATGGCGCTGGAGGATGGCGCGACGGCGGCGGAGCTGGGGGGGGAGGCGTTGGCCTTTTGCCGGAAGCTGGCGCGGCACGGGGTGTTGGAGCGGACGTAGGGGGTGTTGGAGAGAGGCGCCGCCCCTCTCCAAACCTCACCCCGCCAAGGGCTTAAGGCCCTTGGATTCCTCGGAGTTGAGCGGATATTGCCGGCGCGGTTCGCCATCTGCCCTTTTGCATGGGGCATGCCCGAGCCACCCGGGTGGCCAGCCCAAAAACTGGTGTCCAGAGGCCCTTAGGCCTTTGGTGGGGGTCGTCCGGAGGGGACAGAGCCCTCTCCGGTTGCTTCCCTACACCGTCAGCAGCGGCCGTACCGCTTCTTCCGACAGATCACCCGCTGGCCCTTGCAGGACCACTTCCCCGCGCACCATGACGGTGATCAGGTCGGCGAGTTCGCGGGCGAAGTCGTAATATTGTTCGACCAGGACGATCGCCATGCCGCGGTCGCGCGACAGATGCCGGATGACGCGGGCGATGTCCTTGATGACCGATGGCTGGATGCCCTCGGTCGGTTCGTCGAGGATCAGCAGGCGCGGCCTGGCGCAGAGCGCGCGGGCGAGGGCGAGCTGCTGTTGTTGGCCGCCTGAGAGATCACCGCCGCGGCGGCGCAGGAACTGCCGCAGAATCGGGAAGAGGTCGAAGATGTCGCTCGGCACGCCGGAACCGCGCGGGGCGGCGGCGAGCGCGGTCTCCATGTTTTCCTGCACGGTCAGGAAGGGGAAGATCTCGCGCCCCTGCGGCACGTAGCCGATGCCCGCGCGCGCGCGCTCGGCCGGCCCGAGGCGGGAGATGTCCTTTCCTTCCCAGGTGATGCTGCCGGCCTGGATGCGTTCCAGGCCCATGATGGCGCGCAGCAGGGACGATTTGCCGACACCGTTGCGGCCGAGCACGGCGGTGACCTTGCCAGGTTCGGCGACCATGGAGACGCCGCGCAGGCAGCGGCTGGCGCCGTAGGAGAGGTCAATGTTGGCGACTTCGAGCATCTGTCAGCCTCCGAGCCGCGTGGTCTGCTGGTGGCCGCCTGGATGATCGGAAGGGCGACGCGCGATGCCGGGCAATCGGCCCGATGCCTGGCATCGGACCGGGAGCGCACGGCGCGACCGCGCCCAGACCGCCCGTTGTGGCCGGACCGCCAGTGCGTGGCGCGCAAGCCAAGCGCCCGCATGGGCGCGCCGGCGCTTGCGGCAGGAAAAATGCTGACCAGGATGCGCGAGCGGCAGCGAGCGGATCATGGTCAACGTCCCAGATAGACTTCGACCACGCGCGGGTCGTTCTGCACGTGGTCGATCGAGCCTTCCGACAGCAGCGTGCCTTCGTGCAGCACGGTGACCTTGCAGCCCAGCGCACGGACGAAGTCGAGGTCGTGCTCGACGACGACGACGGAGTGCCGGCCGGCGATGCGCGCGAGCAGCTTGGCGGTGTGTTCGGTCTCGGCATCGGTCATGCCGGCGACGGGTTCGTCGACCAGCATCAGGTCGGGGTCCTGCATCAGCATCATGCCGATCTCGAGCCACTGCTTCTGGCCGTGAGAGAGGATGCCGGCCAGGTCATGCGCGCGGTCGGTCAGGCCGATCTCGGTGGTGACTTCCTCGATGCGCGTGCGGCCGGCTCCGGCGAGGTGCCAGCGCAGGCAGGCGACCGGACCGCGCGGCGCCTTGAGCGCGAGTTCGAGATTCTCGAACACCGTCAGCGCGTCGAAGACGGTGGGCTTCTGGAATTTGCGGCCGATGCCGAGATTGGCGATCGAGGCTTCATCCATGCGCGTCAGGTCGAGCTCGCCGAAGGTGACGATGCCCGAGGTCGGGCGCGTCTTGCCGGTGATCACGTCCATCATCGTCGTCTTGCCGGCGCCGTTGGGGCCGATGACGGCGCGCATCTCGCCGGGTTCGACGACCAAGGCAAGATTGTTCAGCGCGCGGAAGCCGTCGAAGACCACCGAGACACCGTCGAGATAGAGCCTGCGCCCCTTCATTTCGCGCGGCCCTTCAGCAGGCCGACGAGGCCCTTGGGCAGGAACAGCGTCACCGCCACGAACAGACCGCCGAGGACAAAGAGCCAAAGGTCCGGCGCGGCGCTGGTCAGCCAGGTCTTCAGGCCATTGACGGAGAAGGCGCCGATCACCGCGCCGACCAGCGTGCCGCGGCCACCGACGGCGACCCAGATAACAGCCTCGATGGAATTGCCGGGGCTGAATTCGCCAGGGTTGATGATGCCGACCTGGGGGACGTAGAGCGCGCCGGCGAGGCCGGCCATCATCGCGGAGGCGACGAAGGCGAAGAGCTTGTGGCTGGTGGTGTCGTAGCCGAGGAAGCGCACGCGGTTCTCGGCGTCGCGGATCGCGGTCAGCACGCGGCCGTACTTCGTGCCGGTCATCCACAGGCAGAACAGGTAGCAGCCGACCAGCGAGACCAGCGAGGCGTAGAACAGCGAGGCCCGCGCCGCGCCAGTGTTGAGCGGCATGCCGAGCAGTTCCTTGAAGTCAGTGAAACCGTTATTGCCGCCGAAACCCATGTCGTTGCGGAAGAAGGCGAGCATCAGCGCATAGGTCATCGCCTGGGTGATGATCGAGAGATAGACGCCGGTGATGCGGCTGCGGAAGCACAGCCAGCCCAGTACCAGGGCGAGCATGCCGGGCACCAGCAGCACCATCAGCATGGCGAAGGCGAAGTGGTCGAAGCCAAGCCAGTACCAGGGCAGTTGCTGATAGCCGAGGAACACCATGAAATCCGGCAGCACGGGGTGGCCATAGACGCCGCGCGGGCCGATCAGACGCATCAGGTGCATGCCCATCGCGTAACCGCCCAGCGCGAAGAAGGCACCATGGCCGAGCGAGAGGATGCCCGCATAGCCCCAGGCGAGGTCGAGCGACAAAGCGAGGATGGCGTAGCAGATCCATTTGCCGGAGACCGAGACGAGGAAGTCCGACACATGGAAGACGCTGTCCTGCGGCAGCATGTTCAGCAGCGGGAAAGTGGCGAGGACCACCACCACCACGCCCATCACGGCGCGCAGGCCGAGCCGGATGCGGGACGGCGCCGGGGTATCGAGTGTGGTCGCGCTCATGCCTCGGCCGCCCGACCCTTTTGCGGGAACAACCCGCGTGGACGGCGCTGGATGAAGGCCATCACCGCCACCAGCACGAAGACCTTGGCGAGCACCGCGCCGGCCCAGGGTTCCAGCATCTTGTTGATGACGCCGAGGCCGAAGGCGGCGATCAGCGTGCCCGCCAGGCTGCCGACGCCGCCGAAGACGACGACGAGGAAGCTGTCGATGATGTAGCCGGTGCCGAGGTTGGGCGAGACATTGTCGATCTGGCTGAGGGCGACGCCGGCGATGCCGGCGATGCCGGAGCCGAAGGCGAAGGTCAGCGCATCGACGCGGCCGGTGCGGATCCCCATGGCGGCGGCGATGGGGCGGCGTTGCGTGACGGCGCGCATCTCAAGCCCGAAGCGCGTCATGCGGATGGCGGCGAGGATCAGGCCGAAGATCACCAAGGAGAAGCACAGGATCCACAGCCGGTTGGCGGTGACCGGGATGTCGAAGGGCAGCATCAGCGTGCCCTGCATCCAGGGCGGGCTGATCACCTCGCGGTTCTGCGCGCCGAAGATGAGGCGCACCGCCTGCTGGATCATCATGCCGACACCGAAGGTCAGCAGCAGGGTTTCCAGCGGGCGGCCGTAGAGGTGGCGGATCAGGCCGCGTTCCATCGCCGCGCCGATCGCGGCGGTGACGAGGAAGGCGGCGGGCACCGCGATCGGCAGCGACCAGGGCTGCAGCCAGGGAATGTCGCGCGCGAAATCCTGCACCATCACGGTGGTGTAGGCGCCGAGCATGACGAACTCGCCATGCGCCATGTTGATCACGCCCATGACGCCGAAAGTGACGGCGAGGCCAAGGGCGGCGAGCAGCAGGACAGAGCCGAGCGAGAGGCCCTGGAACAGCGTCTCCGCCGCGCGGCGGATGGCCAGGCGCTGGTCGATGGCGGCGACGGCGGCGTCGATCTGCGTGGCCACCTCGGGATTGGCGGCGCGGGCTTCGAGCAGGATGGAACGCGCCTGGGGCGAGGCGGTCTCTCCGAGGGCGGTGATGCCGGCGAGCTTGTCGGCGGGGTTGGTGGCGACGAGGCGCGAGGCGGCGAGTGCGAGGGCGATGCGGTCGCGCACCTCAGGGACGGATTCCCGCGCCAGGGCGGCGTCGAGCAGCGGAACGTTCTCGGCGCTGCGAGCGCGGAAGATGGCGTCGGCGGCGGCGAGGCGTTCGGCGGAATTGGGCGAGATGATCTGCAACTGGCCGAGGGCACCACGCAGGGCACCGCGGACGCGGTTGTTGATGGTGACGCGTTGCGTGTCGGCCTCGGCGACATCGACCGGGGCGCCGGTCGCGGCGTTGAGCAGGCGGGTGCCGTCGCGGATGAGCAGCGTGCCATCGGCTAGGCGCAGCAGCCGGCCTTCGGAAAGGGCGGTGAGGATGGGCAGGGCGCGCGGATCACCCAGCGTGCCGAGCTGGCCGACAGCCTCGACCTGGGCACCGAAGCCGCCACCGAGGCCGGGCAGCGCGGCGAGGAAGGCGTCCTGCGCCCGCGCCGGCATCGCGGCGAGGAGCAGGAACAGCAGGAGGATGGTGCGTTTCATGCGCGTGCGGGCGGGGCGTATGACGGCCCCGCCCAGCCTGCTCAGCCGCGACGACGGTTGGCGTTTTCGGGGATGAACTGCGACCAGTTCTCGGCCGGGACGACGGCCGGCGTCTTGTAGACGATGTTGAACTGACCATCCGCCTGGATCTCGCCGATCATCACCGGCTTCGAGAGGTGGTGGTTCGGCAGCATCTCCTCGGTGTAGCCGGAGGGGGCGGCGAACTTCTCGCCGATCACTGCGGTGCGCACCGCATCGACCGCCGTGGTGTTGGCCTTGGCCACGGCCTGCGCCCACATGTTGAAGCCGGTATAGGTGGCCTCCATCGGGTCGTTGGTCACGCGGCGCGGGTTCTTGATGTAGGCCTGCCAGAGGTTTTTGAACTCGGTGTTCGCCGGTGACTGCACCGACATGAAGTAGTTCCAGGCGGCCAGGTGGCCGACCAGCGGGCGGGCGTCGATGCCGGCCAGTTCTTCCTCACCGACGCTGAACGCGACGCAGGGAATGTCCTCGGCCTTGATGCCCTGGTTGCCGAGCTCGCGGTAGAAGGGGACGTTGGCGTCGCCATTGATGGTGGAGACGATCGCGGTCTTCTTGCCCTCGCCGGCGAAGCGCTTCACGCGGGCGACGATGCCCTGCCAGTCGCTGTGCCCGAAGGGCGTGTATTCTTCCATGATGTCGGCATCGGTGATGCCCTTGGAATTCAGGTAGCCGCGCAGGATGCGGTTGGTGGTGCGCGGATAGACGTAGTCGGTGCCGAGCAGCGCGATGCGCTTCGCCTCGCCGCCATCAGGGCCCATCAGGTATTCGACGGCCGGGATCGCCTGCTGGTTCGGCGCGGCGCCGGTGTAGAAGATGTTGCGGCTTTCTTCCTCGCCCTCGTATTGGACGGGGTAGAACAGCATGCCGTTCAGTTCCTCGAAGACCGGCAGCACCGACTTGCGCGAGACCGAGGTCCAGCAGCCGAAGGTGACATCGACCTTGTGGACCTGCAGCAGCTCGCGCGCCTTTTCGGCGAAGAGCGGCCAGTTGGAGGCCGGGTCGACCACCACCGCTTCGAGACGGCGGCCGAGCAGGCCACCCTTGCTGTTCTGATGTTCGACCATCATCAGCACGGTGTCGCGCAGCGCCGTCTCGGAGATCGCCATGGTGCCGGACAAGGAGTGCAGCACGCCGATCTTGATGGGGGCCGCCTGCGCGAAGGACGGGCGGAACGCCGGGGTCGCCAAGGCGGTGGAAAGGCCCGCCAGCGCCGCGCGACGCGTGATCTTCCTGGTTTCGGTCATCGGTCTCTCACCCTCAATCGTTCTGGGCGCGGGGCTGGACAGTCGCCGCCGGGGATCGGCGCGCTGACGCGCTGCGCACAACGTTCCGGTAGCGAAAGCCGTGCCAGTGCAATGCGAGGGCGAAGGGCAGCGGCAAGGCGACATTGTATGCAGGGACGATGCGCATTGCCGCCTGCGGCGTCATCGATGTGCGCAGCTATTGTGCATTTCGTGATGAAACTTGGCAGAGCGAGCGTGTGATATCGGCCGCAACGCCTAAGACGCGGGCAATCATTTCCCAGGATGGATAGAGGGCGGTCTGTTTTTCCATTTTTTGCGGCAAAACGACCTGAAGTTTCTCCATTTCTCCGTGTATTGGAAATTTTTTACCGGCGAGGACCGGCGGGCAGCAACCAGCGCCGCCTCGACCGATGGTGACTTCCCGGCGCGTCGATTTCGCCGAAATCACTCGACGGTCCAGTAACCTTCGATTCCTGCGAGGTGCTCGAGAGGCAACGCCCCTCGACCTTTTGCCAACGCTCGCGGATCCCCACCGCTCGTATCGGCGTGTTCATCCCCTCAGGCGCCGGGCGCCACCCTCTGGGTTGCTCGGCCTTCGCCGGACTCTCCACGGGCCGCATTCGCGGCCCAGGCGCGACCCACGGATTCGTGCCATTGGTTATTGCAGCTCCGGCACCTCGCCATAATCCGCCAGTTCTGGCCGCATCGCCTCGATGACGAAATCGACGAAGGCCGCCGGCACGTCGAGGTAGAATTCCCGGTCCGAATAGGCGCCGACGCTGGCGGCAAGGCCGCGTGCCTCGAACCAGGTAGCCAGGGCGTCGAGCGCCTCGCGTGGCGTCTCGCTGAGGAACGACACCTGCGAGCGCAGCTTGTCGGCATCGCGCTGCGCCGTGTCGCTACGGCTGAATTGCAGGTCGATGTTCGCGCCTGGCTGGCGCAGCCAGATCGCGCGTTCGGTGCGCCGCAGTTCGACGAAACCGAGTTGCGTCTTCAGCATGGTGACCACCGCCTCGAAATGCCGGACATCGAGGCGGTTGGCGACGTGGTTGAAGCGCACGCTTGCTACTTCACCGAGGAGAAGGCTGTCGGCTGCAGGAAGGCGTTCGTCACGTTGGCGACGATGGCGCCGTCCTTCTCGGTGCCGGCGCGCTTCTCGATCCATTCCGGGTCGTTCTGGAACGCGGTCCATTTCTGCTCGCGCTCGGCCATCGAGGCCCATTCGAGCAGGTAGAACAAGTCCTGGCTCGATTCACCGACGATCGTCGTCCAGAAGCCAGCCTGGCGGATGCCGTGGCGTTCCCAGATCTTCAGCGTGATGGTGTCGAAGCGCTTCAGCAGCGCCGGCAGGCGGCCCGGCACGCAGCGATAGACGCGCAGTTCGTGGATCATGTCGGTGGTTCCTCGTTCACTCAGCCGTTGCGCCGGAAGCGCGGATGATGGGTATCCAGATGCGGAACTGCTCGTCCCAGAAGGTGGCCAGTTCCTCCGCCCCGGTGCCCCGCGGGTCGACGCCGAGAGCGATGAGGCGCTGGCGGGTGGCCGGCGCGGCGATCGCGTTGCGCAAGGCGCGTTCGAGCCGGGCGATGATCGGTGCCGGCGTGCCGGTGGCGACGAAGACCCCGTGCCAGTTGTAGGTCTCGTAGCCGGGCAGGCCGGCTTCGGCGGCGGTCGGCACATCGGGCAGCGCAGCGTTGCGGGTGCGCGACGCCATGGCCAGCGCACGCACCTGCCCGCTTTGCACCAGCGCGACATAGGGCGGCAGCGTATCCACCATCACCTGCACTGTGCCGGCCATCAGATCGGCCAACGCGGGGCCGGAGCCACGATAGGGGACATGCACCATCTCCGCGCCGATGGCGTTGGCCAGCATGTGGCCCGACAGGTGGACGATCGTCCCTGGCCCTGAACTGGCATAGGTGATACGGCCCGGATTGGCACGCACCAGGGCGATGAGCTCCTGCAGGGTCTGCGCCGGCACGCCGGGATTGACGACGATGATGTTCGGCACCGTGCCCACCAGGCCGACCGGCGCGAAGGCGCGATGCAGGTCGAAGGGCATCGAGCGATAGAGCCCCGCATTCATCACGCCCGAGGACAGCGTGTGGAGGACGATGGTGTAGCCGTCGGCCGGCGCCTGAAGCGCCGCCTGGGATCCGATGATGCCGCCGCTGCCGCCACGGTTTTCGACGACGACGGGCTGGCCGAGATCCTCCGACATAGCCTGCGCCGTAAGGCGCCCGACGACATCGGCCGCACCGCCAGGTGCGAAGGGGATCACCATGCGGATGGGTCGGTCCGGATAGGCGGCCTGCTGCGCGCGCGCGGGCAGCGTCGCGACCAGCAAGGCAAGTAAGATGACAAGTCGACGCATGTGTTCCCCCCAATTCGTTTCTTAAGGGCAGCATGGCGCGTCGCCATGCATTGCGCCAGCGGCGGCGGGGCGATCAGCCTGCGGCAATCTCGCCCACCACGCGGGCGCGCACGCGCAGCGCGCCGCCAGGGAGGTAGGCGATCGGCAGGTCCTCGATATCCACGAGGGAAAGCGTCGCGCCATCGGCACCGGCCTCCACCGCGCGGTCGCGGGCGATACGTTCGGCGGCGGCCATCGCCTCGGTGCGGGTCATGCCCTGGAACACCTGGTCGGCCTCGCCGCTGACCTGGGCGATGGCGGCGCCGACCGCGTTGGCGACCGCGGCATGGGCGGGACGCAGCACTTCCGAACAGCCGGGCAGTCGGTCCGGCACCAGGAAGGCGCCGCCGCCGACGGCGAGCAGCGGCACGTCCGTCGCCTCGGTCTTCATGCGGTCGACGGCTTCCTCCAGCATGCGGGCGGCCTCGGCAAGCGTGTCGCGGGTGAAGCTGTCGGCGATGTCCGCGACGCGCGATGCCTCGCCGAGCGAGAGCAGCCCCGCGCGCACGGCGATGTCGCTGGTGGTAAGTTGCGGGCCGCCGAAGATGCGGGCGAGTTCGGGCAGGCGGAAGCCGACGCTGCGCGGCCCGATGGCGATGCGCCCGTCGCGCGCTTCGACATGCGAGCCGCCGCCGAGACCGATCGAAAGAAGGTCCGGCATGCGGAACAGCGTGCGCACGCCGCCGACATGGACGATGGCATTGGCCTCGCGCGGGAAGCCCGCCTTGAGCGCACCGACATCGGAGGTGGTGCCGCCGACATCGACGACCAGCGCATTCTTCAGCCCGGTGAGGAAGGCGGCGCCGCGCATGGAATTGGTCGGGCCGGAGGCGAAGGAGAGCACCGGGAAGCGCGCGGCGAGTTCGGCGCGGATCACCGTGCCGTCATTCTGCGTGATGAACAGGGGCGCCGCGATGCCCGCCTGGCGCAGGGCTTCCTCGAAGGCCTGCACGGTGTGCTGGGCGAGCGGGGCGAGGCAGGCGTTGAGCAGCGCGACGTTCTCGCGTTCCAGCAGGCCGATGCGGCCGAGGTCGTGCGAGAGGGTGATGGAGGCGCCGGGCATCTCGGCGCGCAGGATTTCCGCTGCGCGGTCTTCCATGGCGGGGTCGAGCGGAGAGAAGATGCTGCTGATCGCGACGCAGGCGATGCCGGCGGCGTTCATCGCGCGTGCGGCGGCGGCGACGGCGCGCTCATCGAGCGGCATGATCGGGCGGCCGTCGTAGTCGTGGCCGCCCTCGACCATGTGGACCTGGCCGCGCACCAGGGCGGCGAGGTCCGCCGGCCAGTCGCAGAAGGGTGGCAGGGAGCGCGATGCCGGCAGGCCGATGCGCAGCGCGCCGACCGGGGCGAGGTCGCGCCGCTGCACCACCGCATTCACGAAATGCGTGGTGCCGATCATCACCGCCTGGACGGGCTCGCTGCCCATGGCGCGGGCGGTGCTTTCCAGCGCGAGGCGGACGCCGGTCAGCACATCGGCGGTGGTCGGCGTCTTGACCGCGTGCAGGACGCGGTCGTCTTCGAGCAGCACCGCATCGGTGTTGGTGCCGCCGACATCGATGCCGATGCGCCGCCTCATGCGAACACCGAACGGAAATCGAGGTCGTAGCCGAAGGCGCGCGGGCCGACGAAGTCGAGACCTCGTGGCGAAAGGAACACAGGCGGCGCGGGCAAGGCCACCACCGTGACGCGCTGGCCATAGCGTGCCACTTCCGTGCCGATCGCCTCGCCGCTTACGCTGTCGAGCACGCAGATCAGGTCCGGCGTCATTACCTGCGCCACGCCGTCGAGCCAACCGACGGCCCATTCATTCTGGAAGGCGAGTTCGAAGGTATGGCCGCGCGAATCATCCAGACCTTCAAGCTTCACCGTGCCGCGCAGGAAGCCTTCCGTGGTGCGCCGGGCGATGTCGGCGATCTTGCCGCGGAACAGCAGCATGCCCTTTTCCTGCGCCAGGATCGCCTGCACCGGATCGCGATGTTCCTTCTGCGCCAGGCGGATCGCCTGGCCGAGCTTGATCGCCTGGGTCGTGGTGCGCAGGATGCCCCAGCGCTTCACCTCGGCACCCGTGCGCGGCGCCTTGCAGGTGGCGGCGATCGAGCCGACCTCGACGCACATCTTGCGTGACAGGCGCTCCATCCATTTCCAGGACGGCACCTTGGCGACGATGCCCTCGATGCCGCGCGGATCGACCAGCGAGAGCGGCCAGGGCTTGAGGTCGCCCACCGCGAAGGAGGTCATCTGCGCTTCAGGGTAGGCGCGGCCCATCGCGTCGGCATCGACCACCGGCTTGCCGGTCTCGGCGGCGGCAAGGAAGGGTTGTACGCCGTTGTTGCCGCCGATCTCGACGGACATGATCGCGCGGAAGGGGCGGCCGAGATATTCCTCCATCAGCGTCACGGCGCGACCGATAGTGGCGCTGTCCACCAGCCGTTCCTGGCCGACCAGCGGGGCGCCCATGTTGGAGACGACGGCGACCATGTCGTCATCGGCGAGTTCGTCCGGGTCCATCAGCTGCACGCGATGACCCTCGGCATAGAGCCGTCGCACGTTGAGCAGGCCGAGATAGGGCGAGCCGCCGCCACCGGTGCCGAGCACCCAGGCGCCGACGGCGAGCGATTCGATCTCATCGATGGTGATCTCGCGCATCAGGGCTCCGGCAGCAGGGAAGCGGCGGCGCGCGCGGCGACGGCAACGGAGAGCAGGACCGGGCAGGACATCACGGCCACCGCCGCGGCCTTGTCCGCCCGCGTGTAGGAAATGCAGTCGAGTAGGACGAGATCGGGCTTTTGTTCCGCCATCGCGGCCATCGCCGCCGCGCGTGTCGAAGCATCGGCATGTGGGCGCAGCGGCAGCACGGTGATCGACAAGCCTTCGCGGGCGCGCGACGCGCCGAGGGTTGCCGCCTGCTCCGGCAAGGGCACGAAGAGGCCGAGCCGGCCGCGCGGCAGCAGCGCCTCGGCCATGCCGTTCAGCACGGCGGAAGGCTGCACCAGGTCGGGACGGTCGGGCAGGCCTTTGAAGGCGCCGGTGCAGGCAAGCAGCACGGGGCCATCCGTTGCCGCCAGCATCGCCTTCATGCGCGAAGTGACCGCCGCCTTGGAAATGGAGACGGCCTCGCCCGAGGGCAGCATGGTGAACAGCGTGTCGGCGCCGTCGCGGGGCGGGATGGCGGCGATCTCCGCGCGCGTCATGCCATCGAGCGCACCGCGCATGGCGATGGGCAGGCCCGGTGCCGCCGCGGCGATCTCGGCGGCGAGGTCCAGGCGCGGCGCCTGGCCGATGACGAAGACGGGTAGCGCCGACATGCCTGTCCCCCATGATGCGACGCGGCATGATGACGCCTGCGCCGCGCGCCGCAAGCCCCGCCGACTTGCCCCGGCGCCGGTCGCGCCTTCTACTGCCGGCAATGGAAACGGAAGCCACTCATGTCGCCTGAGATCATCGCCCAACTCGCGCCGCGCGGCGTGCTGCGCGCCGGCATCAACCTCAGCAACTTCCTGCTCGTCACCGGGCGGGATGCGTTCGGCAGCCCGGAGGGCGTCTCGCCCGACATGGTGCGCGCGCTGGCGGCGCGGCTCGGCGTGCCGGTGCGTCTGGTGCCGTATGCCTCGCCGGGGCTGGTGGCCGACGCGGTGGATACCGACAGCTGGGATGTCGCGCTAATCGGCGCGGAACCGCAGCGGGCGGAGAAGATCGCCTTCACGGCCGCCTATGCGGAAATCGAATCGACCTATCTGGTGCCGGCGGGTTCGCCGATCGCGACCATCGCGGAGGTGGACCGCGCCGGCGTGCGGATCGCGAGCACCGCGCGCGCGGCCTACGATCTCTGGCTTGAGCGCAACATCAGGAATGCGACGCTGCTGCGGGCCGAGGGGCTGGACGGGGCGTTGCAGCTGTTCACCGAACAGAAGCTGGAGGCCCTCGCCGGGCTGCGCCCCCGCCTGCTGAAGGATGTCGAGCTGCTGCCCGGTGCGCGTATCCTGGATGGCCAGTTCAGCGCCGTGCAACAGGCGATCGGCACGGCGCGGTCGAATGCCGCCGGCGCCGCCTTCCTGCGCGACTTCGTCGAGGAGGCGAAGGCGAGCGGGCTGGTGGCGCGGCTGATCGACAAGCACGGCGCACGCGGACTGTCGGTGGCGCCGCCGGCGTGAGGCTCAGCCCACGCGCGGGCAGCGCAGGCGGTGCCCGTCGCCCAGGGTGACGAGCGGCGGCATCGCGGCGCGGCACGCCGCGACGGCGAGGGCGCAACGCGGATGGAAGGCGCAGCCGGATGGTGGCGATGCCGGGTTAGGCGGTTCGCCCGGCGCGGCAGGCGGTGCCTGATTCGCGCCGAGCCGCGGCACCGATTCCAGCAGCGCCCGCGTATAGGGGTGGCGTGGGGTGCCGAGCACCTCGGCCGCACTGCCTTCCTCGACGATGCGGCCGAGATACATCACCGCCACGCGTTCGCAGACCTGGCGCACGACGGCGAGGTTGTGGCTGATGAAGAGATAGGCGAGGCCGCGTCGCGCGCGCAGCGCGTCCAGCACATCGAGGATCTGCGCCTGGACGGAGACGTCGAGCGCCGAGGTGGGTTCGTCCAGCACCAGCAGGTCCGGCTCCAGCGCCAGCGCTCGAGCGATGCAGACGCGTTGCTTCTGGCCGCCCGAGAGTTCGTGCGGGAAGCGATGCAGGAAGGCCGATGGCAGGCCGACCTCGGCGAGCAGTGCGGCGACGCGGTCACGCAGCGCCTGACCGGATGCGACGCCATGGATGCGCAGGGGTTCGGCGACGGCGTCCTCGGCGCTGAGACGCGGGTCAAGCGCGGCGGAAGGATTCTGATGGATCAACTGCATGCGCCGGCGCAGCGGGCGCATCGCCGATTCATCGAGCGCGGTGATGTCGCGGCCGTCGAAGATGATGCGCCCATCGCTGAGCGGGATCAGCCGTAGCAGCAGGCGCGCCAGGGTGGACTTGCCGCAGCCGCTTTCGCCCACGATGCCGAGGGCGGTGCCACGGTCGAGCGTCAGGTTGAGTTCCGCTACGGCGCGCACACGTGGTGTTTCATGGAACAAGCGTCGGCGGCCTTCGAAGCTGCGCGACAGGCCCTCGGCGCGGAGCAGCGGTTCGGTCATGGCGTGGCGTGGTGGCAGGCGACGCTGCGGCCGGGCAGCAGCTCGCGCCGCAGGGGCTTTTCCCGTCGGCAGCGATCGGTGGCGGCGGAGCAGCGTGGGTGGAAGCGGCAGCCGGACGGTGGCGCGATCAGGCCGGGGATGCTGCCGGCGATGCCTTGCGGGCGGCGTTCCGGATGGTCGAGGTCCGGCACCGCGGCGATCAGCCCGCGCGCATAGGGGTGCAGCGGGCGGGCGAGCAGCTCGCCGGTCGGCGCTTCCTCCACCACCGTGCCGGCATACATCACCGCGACGCGGGCGCAGGAGGCGGCGACGACGCCGAGGTCGTGGCTGATCAGCATCAGGGCGAGGCCGCGTTCCGCGACGAGGCGCGCGATCAGGGCGAGCACCTGCGCCTGCACGGTGACGTCGAGCGCGGTGGTCGGTTCATCGGCGACCAGCAGCGCCGGGTCGCCGGCCAGCGCCATGGCGATCAGCACGCGCTGGCGCATGCCGCCGGAGAGCATGTGCGGATGGCTGTCGAGGAGCCGCGCCGGTTCGGGCAGGCCGACCGCGGCGAGCAACTCCGCCGCGCGCGCCCGTGCGGCGGCACGCGGGCGTTTGCGCAAACTCGCGGCGATGTCCTGGCCGCGGATGGCGTCTTCCATCTGCGTGCCGATGGCGAGCAGTGGGTTCAGATAGGAAGCCGGGTCCTGAAAGATCATCGCGATGGCTCGGCCGCGCAGCCGGCGCATGGCGCGTTCGGGCAGACGCAGGATGTCCTCGTCGCGAAAGTGGATCTGCCCCGAGACCACGCGCGCCGGCGGCATCGGATTGAGTTGCAGAAGGCTGCGCGCCAGCACCGATTTGCCGCAGCCGGTCTCGCCGACAATGCCGAGCGTCTCGCCAGCGGACAGCGTCAGGTCGATGCCGTCCAGCACCTGCGCGGTGCCGTCGAAGGTGTCGAAGGCGAGGCGATAGTCGCGGATCTCGAGCAAGGCGCTCATCCGCGATTGCTCCGCGGGTCGAGGATGTCGCGCAGCCCGTCGCCCAGCAGGTTGAAGCCGAGCACGGCGAGGTAGATGAACACCCCCGGCGCCACGGCGTACCACCACCAATCGGGCATGTAGCCGCGGGCGATGGAGATCATCGCGCCCCATTCGGGTGTCGGCGGCTTGGCGCCGAGGCCGATGAAGCCGAGCGAGGCGACGGCGAGGATCGCCTGGCCGATGTCCATGCTCATCTTCACGATCAGCGGCGAGATGCTGTTGGGCAGCACGTGGCGACGCAGGATGCGCGCACGGGAGGCGCCGGCGACGCGGGCGGCTTCGATATAGGCTTCGTCACGGATCGACAGCGCCTTGGCTTCCGCCAGCCGCACATAGCCGGGCCACCAGACGAGGATCAGTGCGATCATGGCGTTGACAATGCCGGGGCCGAGGGCGGCGACCAGCGCGATGGCCAGCACCAGGCCGGGGACGGAGAGGAACAGATCGGTGAAGCGCATAATCACTTCGCGTAGGCGCCCGCCGGCGAGGCCGGCGAGGATGCCAAGCGGCACGCCGATGATTGCGGCGGCGACGGTGATGCCGATGCCCACCAGCAGCGAGATGCGCGCGCCGATGATGACGCGGGTGAGGATGTCGTTGCCGACTTCGTCCGTGCCGAGCCAATGGGCGAAGGATGGCGGCTGCAGCTTGTTGGCGAGATTGATGCCGCCCTGCACGTCGTCGGGATAGGGCACGATCCAGGGGCCGAGCAGCGCCAGCGCGACGATCGCCGTCACCAGGAACAGGCCGAGCATGGAGGAGAAGGAGCGCGTGAGCAGCCAGAGGGCGAGACGCAGGCGGCGGCGTGGCGGGGCGGCGACAGTTTCCTCGGCGATGGCGGACATCACGCCCGCCGCAGGCGTGGGTCGAGCACGCCGTAGAGGAGATCAACGATCAGGTTCGCCACCATGAAGTTGAGGCCGACGATCAGCGTCACGCCCATCACCGGCTTGAAGTCACCGGCGATGGCGGAGGAGACAGCGTAGAGGCCGATGCCCGGCCAGTCGAACACCGTTTCGACCAGCACGGTGCTGCTCATCATCCAGCCCCAGCGCAGGCCGATGATGGCGAGGGTGGGCAGCATCGCGTTCTTCAGCGCATGCACCATGACGATGCGCCAGGGTGTCACACCATGCGCGCGAGCGGCGACGACGTAGTCCATGCGCAGCGCCTCGACCATCTCGGAACGGTTCACGCGCAGAATGGAGGCGAGACAGGGCAACGACAGCACGATCGCCGGCAGGATGATGTAGGACAGCGCCTCGCGAAACAGTGGCCATTGGCCGCGCAGGGTGTTGTCGAGCAGCAGCAGGCCGGTGATCGGGTCGGGCGGTTCGGTGAAGACGGAGATGCGACCGCTGGTCGGCAGCAGCCCCAGCCAGGTCGCGAAGGCGAGTTGCAGCAGCAGGCCGAACCAGAAGGGCGGCAGCGCGATGCCGGAGACGGCGAAGATGCGCGTCACATGATCGACCGGGCCATCCTTGCGCAGGGCGGAGACCACGCCGAGCGGCACGCCAAGCAAGACGCCCAGCAGCATGGCCAGGATCACCAATTCCAGCGTCGCGGGGAAGTAGCGCGCGAGGTCGGTGCCGACCGAGCGGCCCGTCGCGATGGAGCGGCCAAAATTGCCCTGCGCCAGGTCGGTGACGTAGCGCAGGAATTGTTCGGGCAGCGGCTTGTCGAGACCGTATTCGCGGCGCGCCTGTTCGATCTGCGACCGGCCCGCATCCGGGCCGGCCGCGAGCGCCGCCGGGTCCGACGGCGCCACATTGGCGATGACGAAGGTCAGGCAGACCAGCCCGAACAGCATCAGCCCCGCAAGGCCGATGCGGCGAAGGATGTAGCCCGCCACCCGGGATTCAGCCCGCCACCCAGAGCGGGTAGAGGTCGATCTCGCCGGTGAAGCGCACCGGGGAGAAGCTGAAACCGTTCACATAGTCGCGCCGCGCCCAGATGCGGTTGGCCACCATGCCGAAGATCTCCGGCTGGTCGGCGACGATCTGCGTCTGGATACGCGCGTACAGCGCCATGCGCTTGGCGTTGTCAGTCTCGGCGCGCGCCTCGTCGATCCAGCGTGAGACCTCGGGGTTGTCGTAATGGGCGGTGCCGTAATAGAGGCCCCAGGAGGCGCGGTGGTATTGGTAGGCGACGGTGTCGGGGTCGGTGCCGACGGGCGTGACATAGATCGACATCATGTTGGGCGCGGTGTCGGGCTTCGAGCCGCGGCTGGTCATCGTCGTCCAAGGCTGGCCGACGATGTTCACCTTGATGTCCAATGCGCGCAGGCTGTCGAGCAGCACGAGGCCGACCCGCCGCGCCTCTTCGAGCCCCTGGACATGGACGTATTCCAGCTCGAGCCCGCCATTCGGCGTGCCGGATCGCTTGAGGAAGTCGCGCGCCTTGTCGACGTCCTTGCGCGGGATGCCGGGGACATCGATGTGGCCGGCCATCGAGGCCGGGAAAGGGCTCGTCATCAGCGCGGCAAAGCCGTTGGTGATGGCGAGCAGCGCGTCATAGTCGAAGGCGTAGGCGATCGCCTTGCGCAGGTTGATGTCGGCGGTCGGCCCCTGCTGGCAGTTGAACTTGATGCCGAAGGTGGTCGAGCCCTTGTGATTTTCGATCGCGACGCCGGGCACACGGGCGAGTTGTTCGATATCGTCCGGCGTGATGTTAGTGATGATGTCGGCCTCGCGCCGCTGCAGCGCGGCCTTGCGCGGCGCCGCCTCGCGGATGATGCGGTAGATGATGCCGGACGGACGCGCCGCCTCCGCCATCGGCCAGCCCTTCCAATAGTCGGGCACGTTCTCCAGATGCATCAGCGTATTGGCGTCGAAGCGGCGCAACTTGAACGGACCGGAGCCGGCGTCGTTCTCGGTCATCCACTTGCGGCCGAGGTCGTCGCCTTCCTGGTTCGCCATCACCTGCTTCGGGTTCACGATGTACCACCAGGGCACGTAGGAAATGAACGGCGCGAAGGGGCGTTCCAGCGTGAAGGTGACGGTGCGCGGGTCGACCGCGACGATCTTCTCGGGCTTGAGGAAGTCCTTCAGCATCCAGGCGATGCCGGCATTCAGCTTCAGGCCGCGCTCGAAGGAAAAGCGCACGGCTTCCGCATCGACAGGGTCGCCATTGTGGAACTTCGCGTTGCCGACGAGGTGGAAGGTGTAGGTCAGGCCGTTGGGCGAGACTTCATGCCGCTCCGCCAGCCAGGGCACGATGCGTGGCGGGTCGCCCTCATACTTCAGCAGCGCGTCGTACACGCCTTGCTGGATCATGCGCGTCGACCAGTCGTAGCGGATATGCGGGTCGAGCACCGGCACCGCCTGGTTGCCCGAGAAGACGAGCACCTTGCGGTTGCCGTCGCGTTCGAAGGCCCAGGAGACGCCAGGCGCGCTCGCCGCGAGGAGTGCGGCGCCGCCCAGCAGGCCGCGTCGAGAAAGTTGATCGTTCATGTTGAACCCCCGGTCGTTGCCGCCATGTCCCTGTCCGCGCCGTCTTGCTGTGCAGCCCGTCGCCGCGCGGTCGCGACGGGGTCGATGCGTCCATCGGCCCCGAGCACGACACCATAGTCCCGCGCGGCACCGTCAGGGGTGATGTAATCGTCGTCGATGTCGGCCTGCACCGCTTCGATCGGGCGCGCCCAGGGCTCGCCGAAGCCGGAGCCGCCGGCGATGCGGCCTTCGATCTCGGTGGCCGGATCGAACAGGGCGACCATTTCGCCGGTGCCGACATCGCGCGGCGTCGCGTCATCGGGCCCTTTCACCGCGCCGCGCCCCGGCGCGCCGGGCCGGCCGCCGAACAGGCCCTCCGGCTTCAGGCCAACGCCTTCGGGATAGAGGCCGACCATGATCGGCTCCGTGCCGCCCAGCAGACGCCGCGCGCGCATGCGCTGGCCCAGGCCGCCACGCTGGCGCCCGGGCCCGCCGGTATCGGCGACCAGGCCCTTTTCCATGACCAGCACGGGCATGCGGGATTCCAGCAATTCGACGGGCGTATTCGCCGCGCTGGTGGGGAACAGCAGCCCGGACTTGCCATCGGCTTTCGACGAAGCACCCTGCCCGCCGCCCATGAAGAAGTGGTCGGAGGCGACGCGACCCTGCTTGTTGCGGCCGTAGAAGCCGAAGGATTTCGGCAGGCCGGTGAAGGCCTGCACCTTGTCGGGAATGGCCGGCGCCAGGGCGCGATAGAGGTTCGGCCCGATGAACCAGGACAGCCGCGTGCGATAGGCCACCGCGGCCGGTGGCTGGCAGTTCAGCGCGGAGCCTTCCGGCGCCACCACGCTGATCGGCGCGTAGCAGCCGGCATTGCCGCGCACGCTCGGCGTCAGCATGCATTTCAGCGGGTAAGAGGAATGCGCGGCCGTGACATTCATCGTGCAGTTGAGACCGCCGCGCGGCAGGGTCGGCGGCGCCTCCACATGTTCGACATGGATGGTCTCGCCCTGCTTGTAGACGCGCACGCGGTAGCGCAGCGTTTCGCCGAGCGGGCGGTTCTCGATCTCGCTTTCATAGACGCCATCGGGCACGGCGCGGATCGCGGCACGCGTCGCGGCTTCGCTGCGGCCCTGCACCACGGCGGCCAGGGCGGCGAGGTCCTGCAGCCCGTATTCCTCCATGAAGGCGACGAGGCGCTGCGCGCCGAGCGCATTGGCCGTCACCATGGATTCGACGTCGCCCAGCACCTGGTCACTGTTGCGGATGTTCTGCGCCATCAGGCGAAACAGCGAGCGGTCCGGCACGCCCGCCGCGTAGAGCTTCATCGGCGGGATCTGGAAGCCTTCGTCGTAGATCTCGCGCGCCGCCAGCGGGTCCTTCACGCCGCCGATGTCGCTGACATGGCCGACCGTGCCCATCAGCGCAACGACGCGGCCCTCGTGGAACACCGGCGTGACCAGCGCGATATCGAACAGGTGGCCCGCGCAGAGCCAGGGGTCGTTGGTGACCAGCACATCGCCCGGCTTCAGCGTCTCGGCCGGGAAGTGCTCCAGCAGCGCCTTCACGCAGCGCG
The DNA here is from genome assembly GCF_014644535.1 of Neoroseomonas lacus. Taxonomy (GTDB): domain Bacteria; phylum Pseudomonadota; class Alphaproteobacteria; order Acetobacterales; family Acetobacteraceae; genus Neoroseomonas; species Neoroseomonas lacus. The sequence goes on along the minus strand of NZ_BMKW01000009.1, from coordinate 219,016 downwards.
TCAGGGTCAGGTTGAACAGCGGCATGGCGCGCGGTGAATGCGCCAGCGGGTTGCCTTGCGGGTCGAGGATTTCGTTCGCGAAATCCTGCGCCTCGGCGATGATCAGCGAATAGGCGGTGCGGCAGACGGTCTGCCACATCTCCTCGACGATGGAGATCAGGCGCGACCACATGATCTCGAGCCCGATCGGGTCGGCCTCGATGCGCGCCTTGGCGACGTCGAGCGCCATGCCGGGGGTGACCAGCGCCTCGGCCTTGGCGGTGGCACCGACGGTGATGCGCAGGTTCATCACCGCATCGACGGCGAGCGTGTCGCCCGGCGCGATGATAGTGGTGGCCTCGCGTTCCTCGATGATGGCGGGGCCTGGCACGCTGTCGCCAGGCTTGAGGCGGTAGCGGTCATAGACCGGCGCGTCATGGAAAGCGCCGTCGAACCAGGCGCGGCGGCTGCCCTTCAAGGCTTCGCCCTCGCCCACCGCGGTGCCGACGGCGCCGGAGACGGTGATGGAAGGTTCGGGACCGAGCACGCGGACGCGCAGGGAGAGCAGCTCGATCTCGGCGCCTTCGACGACGCGGGTGTAGAGGCGCTGGTAGGTTTCGACGAAGGCGGCGCGGATCTCCGGCAGGCGCGCGGCGTCGATGCTGCCGTCGGGCAGCGGCACGGTGATCTGGTGGAGCTGGCCGATCAGGCGCATCTCGGCGCTGCGTTCGACGCGCATCGCGGTATCGGCGACGCCGGCCTTGCGCAGGGTTGCGCGTGCTTCGGCTTCCAGGCTCGCCAGCGATGCGGCGATGGCGGCGAAATCAGCGTCGGCGCCGAGCGGCGCGATCAGGCTGCGCGAGATTTCGAAAGCGAGTGGCGCGGCCAGGAAGCCCAGCGCCGAGGCCGCGCCCGAGGCGGGCGGCACCAGCACCTCGCGGATGCCGAGGATGCGCGCGACGCGCACCGCATGCGCCGGGCCTGCGCCGCCGAAGGCGACCATGGCGTAGCGGCGCGGGTCGCGGCCCTTCTCGACCAGATGCACGCGCGCGGCACCGGCCATCGCTTCGCAGACCACCGCATGCACACCCCAGGCGGCGTCCATCGCCGTCAGGCCGAGTTGCGCGCCGAGCCGGCCGAGCGCGGCTTCCGCGGCCGGCAGGTCCAGCGACATGGCGCCGCCGAGGAAGAAGCCGGGATCGTAGTAGCCGAGCAGGAGGTTGGCGTCGGTGACCGTCGCCTTCTGGCCGCCGCGGCCGTAGCAGGCGGGGCCGGGATCGGCGCCGGCGGAATGCGGGCCGACCTTGATCAACCCGGTCTCGTCGACGCCGGCGATGGAGCCGCCGCCGGCGCCGATCTCGATCATGTCGACGACCGGCGCGCGGATCGGCAGGCCGGAGCCGCGCTTGAAGCGGTGCACGCGCGCGGCTTCCATCATGGGCGCGACTTCGGCGCGGCCATTCTCGATCAGGCAGGCCTTGGCGGTGGTGCCGCCCATGTCGAAGGCGAGCGCATCGGGCAGCCCCGCCGCGCGGGCGAACAGCACCGTCGCCAGCGCGCCGCCGGCCGGGCCAGATTCCAGCAGGCGGATCGGCAGGGCGCGCGCCACCTCGGGCGCGCAGAGGCCGCCATCGGATTGCATCAGCCGCAGGGTGCCGGTGAAGCCCAATGCATCGAATTCGTGCAGCAGCTTGCCGAGATAGCGGTCCATCAGCGGTTGGACGAAGGCATTGGCGCAGGTGGTGACGCTGCGTTCGTATTCGCGGATTTCGGGGGCGACTTCGCTCGACAGGCTGATGGCGAGTTGCGGAAAGGCCTCGCGCAGCACGGCGGCCGCGGCCTGTTCATGGGCGGGGTTGGCATAGGCATGCAGGAAGCAGATGGCGATGGCGGTGCAGCCTTCGGCCAGCAGCTTGGCGCCGGCGGCACGCACTTCCGCGAGGTCGAGCGGGGCGACGACCTGGCCATCATGCGTCACGCGTTCGGTGACCTCAATGCGGCGGCGGCGCGGTACGATCGGGTCGGGGAATTTCAGGAACAGGTCGTAGATATCGTAGCGCTGCTCGATGCCGAGCTCGAGCACGTCGCGGAAGCCGTGCGTCGTCAACAGACCGGTCGTCGCCCCGCGTCGTTCGATCAGCGCGTTGGTGACGAGCGTCGTGCCATGCAGCACTTCCGACAAATCGGCCACCGCGATGCCGGCCTGTTCGGTGATGGCGCGGATGCCGGTGAGCGCGCCTTCCGCCGGATCGGCCGGCGTGGTCAGGCATTTGTACAGCGTGATGCCGCCGGTCGCGGCGTCCAGCAGCACGAAATCGGTGAAGGTGCCGCCGATGTCGAAACCGAGCCGGTAGCGAGCGGATGAAAGCGCCACGATGAAACCCCGCTGCGATGCTGCGTGCGGAGGCTATCGGCGCTGTCGCCATGCAGCAAGTCCGGCGCGGGCGCCCGCGAAGAAGGCAGGTATTGCCCGCGCCGGGTGCGGGTCATGCATCAATGCGCCACCGGGCCGATGCCAGCGGTGGACATGCGCGCGCGGGCGCATGTCCAACCAGGGTTCAGGCCGGCGGCATGCTCTGCGCCATCGGCGGCATCGCCACCACGCGCTCATACCACGCCGCAAGCTTCGGGTGGCCCGGACGCCAGGGTTCATGCGGGTAGCGGAAATCGAGGTAGCCGAGCGCGCAGGCCACGGTGATGTCGCCGATCGTCTCGAGGTCGCCGAGGGTCTCGGCTTCAAGCGCGGCCAGGGCGCGGGTAACCTTGCCCTGCTGCGTCGCGATGTATTCCTTGCGGCCATCGTCCTGCGGCAGCGCGACTTCGCGCCGACGCGGCTGCGTCGCGTCCAGGATGCCGTCGCCGAGCGCTTCGAGCGTCAGCGCCTTCCACCGCGCCGGGCTGGCGGGCGGGATGCAAGGCGGCGCATCGCCCAGGCTGTCGATGTATTCGCAGATCACCGGGCTGTCGTAGAGCACCTGGCCTTCATCGGTGACGAAGGTCGGGATCTTCGACAGCGGGTTCACCGCGGCGAGCTCGGGAGCGGTGGTGCCCACCTTCCACAGCTCGATGCGACTGTCCACGCCACGCTTGATGGCGAGCGCCCAGCATTTGCGGACATAGGGGCTGGCGGGCGAATAGGCGAGCTTCATGCGGCATTCCCTCCGTGGCGGATGGCCGACTGTCCCCCGCCCATCGCCATTCGTCCAGACGGGGGCTAGCCTGCCGGCACAACGCGGCGGGGGAACGACCATGATCGAGAGCATCGAGGACATCGCGACGCGCGACGGCGCGATGGAGACCTTCATCGTCCGGCCCGAACGCGGCGGCCCCTGTCCCGCCGTGCTGATGCTGATGGACGCGCCGGGCATCCGCGAGGAGTTGCATGACATGGCCCGGCGCCTCGCGACCGTCGGCTACTGCGTGCTGTTGCCGAACCTGTATTACCGCGCCGGGCGGAACACCACGTTCGGCCCCGGCGTGCTGGTGATGGGCGACCCGGAACGCGACCGCATGCGCGCCATCCGCACGAAGATGACCATCCCGCCGGTGATGGGCGATGTCGCCGACATGATCGCGTATCTCGACCGCAGCGGCATCGCCGCGCCCGGCCCGATCGGCGTGCACGGGTACTGCATGAGCGGGCCCTTCGCGCTGGCCGCCGCGGCGCGGTATCCGGGGCGCGTTGCCGCCGCGGCGTCGTTCTACGGCACCTGGCTGGTCAGCGAGGCCGAGGAAAGCCCGCATCTGACGCTCGGCCAGGGCCATGCCGAGCTGTACATTTCCTGCGCCGAACATGACGAGCTTGCACCGTTGCCGATGGTCGCCGAATTGCGCGCGTTGTTCGAGGCCTCGGGCGCGGCGGGCGAGTTGGAAATCCACCCGGCGGTGCATCACGGCTTCGCCTTCCCGCAGCGGCATTGCTACGATAAGCCGGCCGCCGAACGGCATTGGGAACGACTTATCTCGCTGTATCGGCGTCGGCTGGACGGGGGCTGAGGCACGATCGTGCCGACACTGCCCTGGGCGCTGCTCGCGGCCGCCTGCCTTGGCATGTTCGCCGCGTCGTCCTCGGGCACCACGCGCGCGCCGTTCCTCATCGAGATGGCGCGCGACCTGTCGGCCAGCCTGCCGATGGTGGCGAACCTGATGGCGGCGACGTCGATCTCCTGGGGCGTGTCATCGGTCTTCGCCGGCACGGCGTCGGATCGCTGGGGGCGGCGGCCCTTCCTGGTCGGCGGGCCGCTCGGGCTGGCGGCCTGCCTCGTCTGCCTGTCGCTGGCGCAGAGCTTTCTTGGCGTGGCGTTCTGGGCGACGGTGGCGGGTGCCTTTGCCGGCGGCTTCACCGGCGTGATCATGACCGAAGCCTCGGCGCGCACGGCCGATCGTCAGCGCGGGCGGGCGCTCGGTTGGGTGATGGCGGGGCAGTCGCTCGCCCTGCTGGTCGGCGTGCCGCTGGCGGCCTGGATCGGGTCCTCCATTGGCTGGCGCGGCGTCAACCGCGTGGTGGCCAGCGTCGCGGTGCTCGCCGCGATCGGGTTGTTCGTGACCACGCTGCGGCCGCCGGCGGGCAGCGCCTCGGGGGCACAGCCCGCGCGGCCCAGCATGCGCAGCGCTATGACGGGGCCGGTGCTGCGGCTTCTCTCGATGGGTGTGGCGGAACGTGTCTGCTACGGCCTTACCGTGGTCTATTTCGCGACCTTCCTGCAGGCGACCTATGGGCTGACGCCGGCGGGGGTGGCGATCCCGCTGGGGTTGGTGGCGCTGGGGAATATCCTCGGCACCATCATCGGCGGCCAGGCGGCGGATCGCTTCGCGGACCGGTCGCACACCTTCGCCATGGCGATGATCGGCTCGGGCGGCGCGGCGCTGGTGCTGTTCAGCTGGACGCCGGGCCTCGCCGGCACGGTGGCGCTCGGCTTCGCCTACGCCACCTTCAGCGCGATGTCGCGGCCGAGCCTCATGGCAGCCCTCGCCAATGTGCCCGACGAGGTGCGCGGCACGGTTCTGGGGCTGAATGTGACAGCGGCGAGTCTCGGCTGGCTTGGGGCCGCCACGCTGGGCGGCTGGATCATGGCCGAGATCGGTTTCATCGGCTTCGGCCCCTTCGCCATGGCCGTGGCGCTGCTCGGCGCCGTATTGGCGCTGACGGGGCGCAACCATCGCGCGGGCTGACGCGTCTTACGGCACAGGGGCACGACGTTGCCCGCCGTAATGGCAGAGACGTCGGGCCGACATGGATGGACAGCCAAAATTCCGGTTGAGCCGCTGGCCCTGTGATACGGTGACCGGGTCACTAGCCGATGCGCCTTGACGATGGGTGTCCATCTCCCGGCCAATGACCACGAAGGATCTTTCATGCATATCAGTGCCGGCTGCCAGATCATCTACGACTGTCCGCAGCCGACGCCTATGCTGCTGACCATCAGCCCGCATCCGTCGCGGCTGCCTGACCTGATCGGGCCGCATCGGATCAGCTTCGATCCGCCGCTGCCGTTCCTCGACTACACGGACGGCTTCGGCAATCGCTGCACGCGCATCGTGGCACCGCTCGGGCGGACGACCATTTCCACGAAGCTGGTGGTGCAGGATTCCGGCCAGCCGGACCGGCTGGTGCCGACGGCCTGGCAGCGCCCGGTCGAGCAATTACCCGATGAGATCCTCGTCTACCTTCTCGGCAGCCGGTATTGCGATACCGACAAGCTGACCGAGGTCGCCTGGCAGATGTTCGGCCACGGCCCGACCGGCTGGGCGCGGGTGCAGGCGATCTGCGACTTCGTCCACAACCACATTGAGTTCGGCTACGAACATGCCAGCGCAACGCGGTCGGCCTCGGAGGCCTTCGCGGTTCGCCGCGGCGTCTGCCGCGACTACGCGCATCTGGCAATCACGCTGTGCCGCTGTGTCAATATCCCTGCGCGATACTGCACCGGGTATCTCGGCGATATCGGCATGCCGCCGCCCTATGGCGTGATGGATTTCGCCGCCTGGTTCGAAGTGTATCTTGACGATCGCTGGCATATCTTCGATGCGCGCAACAACGAACCGCGCATCGGGCGCATCCTGATGGCGCGTGGGCGCGACGCGACGGATGTGGCGATCGTGACGACGTTCGGGCCATGCACGCTGGCGGGATTCACGGTGTTTACGGATGAGCTGGTGGGGTGACCCGGACGGAGAGGGGCCCTGCCCCTCTCCGAACCTCACCCCGCCAAGGGCCTTAGGGACCATCCGAGAAGAGGTTGAATCTGTTGAATCGGATGTGATTCGCTGTCGCTACGTTCGATTCGCGGGGGCGGGCTGACATGGACAGCGGAACATCGACGAGCAGCGGACCGGCGCGGGCTGCGCTAGCCATCTGACCTGACCGACGACAATGGGCGTTGGTGGAGCCGCTGATCCGCCCTGCGAAGCGCGGTGGCAGGCGGCGTAGCTTGGATGTGCGCGAGGTGCTGAACGCGATGTTCTATGTGCTCTCCACCGGCTGCCAGTGGCAGGCGCTGCCCAAGGACCTGCCGCCGAAGAGTACGGCGTGGGGCTATTTTTCCTGACGGGAATGGGAAGGAACCATCGAACGCATCCATCATGTCCTCTATGTCCAGTGCGCGAGCAAGCGGGACGTGAGGCGAGCCCGACAACGGCCATCATCGACAGTCAGACGGCGAAGGGTGCGCAAAAGGGGGGCTCTACGCTTGACCCGTCGGGCTACGACGCAGGCAAGATGGTCGTCGGGCGCAAGCGCCATCTCCTGACCGACACCATCGGGATGCTGCTCGCTGTCATCGTGCATCCCGCCAGCGTGCAGGATTGCGGCGGGGCTGAACCGCTAGTGCGTCAGGCGCGCAGGCTGTTCCCCTTGGTCAAGCGCATCATCGGCGATGCCGGCTATCAGGGCCCGAAGATGGCGGCCTGTGCCGCACGCACCGGCACATGGAAGATCGAGATCGTGCGCCGTTGCGACCGCCATCGCTTCGTCGTGCTGCCCAAGCGCTGGATCGTCGAGCGCACCATCGGCCTCGAAGCAGTGTTTCGAGCAACCGAAACCGCTGCCTCGCGCGGGACTTCGAGCGACACTGCCGCATCGCTGCAGCGTTCGTCCGCTTGGCCATGATCCGCATCATGCTCCGCCGTCTCGCAGCAATCCCTCAGCATGAAGTAGAACTTCACGGAGGGGCTCGAAGATTCGATCCTGCCCTATTCACGAAGCACAGGCCCGCCCGAAGCGTAATCTCTGGCATCAATATTGTTTATAATGAACGACTACATAGATTTAATATTTCCGCGTGTCTCCTGTATCATGCTCTGTCCTATTTTCTGCAATGCTGACTTATGAATTCGGATGACCGTCACCGTTTCGAGCACATCGCGACTCTGCGTGTTGCAACGCCAGGAATCGCAATACCCATGTTTCGTACTCTTCCGCGAATATATTGGGGGGGGCAAGAGCCGCACGCATGATGGGAGCTGCCGTGTCAGACGGATCGCGCATAAGCCCCGCAGCGTGTGCGGAGTTGTCCGGCCTTGAAGGATGCGTGTTTGGTCTATAATTACCCTAGGTATTGACTTCACGACGCTGATGGCGACGACTGACGGCTGTATTGAGCGTTCGGCATCATCTCAGCAGTCGCCAGCCAGGAACCACCTTCTCAGCGTCGCGCCGTTGCGGCGCCAGGAACAGCGCCAACCTGCGCCAGAGAATCGCTTCGCAAACCATGAGGACCCATGTCCGACATTGATCGCGTCTTCTCCCGATTTGGCGGGAAGAAGCCTGAGTCGAGCGACAAGCGTGAATTGCTGAACATCCCCCGGAAGGGTAGCGCCATGGGAAGCCGTGTCGTCGAGGTCGTGCATGTGCGATCAGGCGGCATGTCATCCAGCAAAGGGCAGCCGCGGCGATTGACCTTGAGCGACCGTTCCGAGACTTGGGAACAGGGCTTTCCCGCAAGGCCGCCGGTCTTGCTTCCCGCCCCTGCCGAAGCGGAATCGCCGGCCGTCGCGAAACCGGTCACCCATGTCATGCCAATGTGGGAGCCGACGGCCATTTCGGTTGATGCACCGACTACGTCAGTCGAAGACCCGCCCCCCGTGGCAAGCCGTGCCGCCGATTCGCCACACCACGTGTCGAAGCGCAAACCGGCCAGACGCGTCGCTGACCCGTTTGACGCTGACGACGATGCCGCGAACTGCATGCGCTGTGGCTATGCCGTCGAGTCGGCAAGAGACAAGCGCGGGCTGATGACCTGCGCGGCGTGCGGATAGGGCTGGCCTGTCACGGCCCTTTGATGCCGGGAACTTCGCGGCTGTATGATCGCGGCCCGACGACCGCACAGACAACTGCGATGACGACGCCCACGCTGACGGAGCAATGCCGCGCAGGCTGTCCATCGGCGCGACGCAACCCTGTCTCCCTTGCGACCGCGGGCTCCGGTGGCGCGCAGATGTCACTGACATCGGGGTCTCGAATCGCATACCAGAGCAGCCCGCCCAATCGGATCCAGGCCACCCCCGCCTTAGATGCGCCGGAGCCTCTGAGCAGCCTCACCTTCTTTCTTCAATATTGAGGCGATGAGCAGCTCGGCATCCGAGGCATAGCCACCCGGCGTGACCTTGACCTGAACCGCGTACCGTTTCCGGAAGGCTCCAGCGATGCCTTCGGGGGCCCGGCCGACTGGGCAGAGCCCCACGCCAGACAGCAGCCCGCGAACCTGGCCCGTCGAGAAGGGTATAAATCGCACCATCAATGCTCTCTCTTCACGCATTTTGCCGACATTTGCCTCATTCACAGTGGCCTCATGGCATGTTGAGCTATTTTTTGTGCATTTCCTTTGTTGCTACCATGCCTCCTTCGGCTACGCTGCGGTGCAACAAGCTTTGCGAGGAACACGTCCGACACGCCGGCCCATTCCGCCGGTTCGCCGCGCAAGGAGCTGCCATGATGAAGCGTTTGACCTTCTGTCTGGGCGCCGTCGCCGTGCTTGCCACCGTCTCCACGCCGCCGGCTCTCGCACAGCCCGAAACCGTGTTGCGCGTTGCGATGACCGCCGGCGACATCCCGCTGACCGCCGGCATGCCTGACCAAGGCTTCGAAGGCTGGCGCTTCGTCGGCTACAATCTCTATGACTCTCTGGTGTTGTGGGACCTGTCGCGCGACGACCGGATTGCCGACATCAAGCCCGGTCTCGCGACATCCTGGACGATCGACCCGAACAACACCCGGCGCTGGATCTTCAATATCCGCCAGGGCGTCACCTTCCATGACGGCTCGCCGCTCACCGCCGCCGACATCGCCTGGAATTTCGAGCGGCTGACCCGCGAAGGCGCACCGCAATTCAATGCGCGGCAATTCGCCTTCGCCCGTGCCTATCTCGGCAATTTCGACTCGCTCGAAGTGGTGGACGACCACACCGTCGCCTTCATCACCAAGCAGCCCGACAGCCTGTTCCCCTACAGCCTCAGCTTCCTGATGATGGTCAGCCCGCGCCGCTCGGCCGAGGTGAACAACGACGCCGACGCCTTCGCGCGCAATCCGTCGGGCACCGGCCCCTATCGCTTCTCGCGCATGGTGCCTGGCGAGCGTCTCGAGCTGGTGCGCAACCCCACCTATTGGGACACGGCGCGGGTGCCCAAGCATGACCGCCTGGTCCTGTTGCCGATGCCCGAGGCCTCGACCCGCACCGCCGCGCTGCTGTCCGGCCAGGTGGACTGGATCGAGGCGCCGGCACCCGATGCCATCCCGCGGCTGCGCTCCTCGCGCATGCAGATCGTCACCAACCCCTATCCGCACAACTGGGCCTACCAGCTCAACTTCGTCGATGGTCCGTTCGCCGACGTCCGGGTCCGCCGCGCCGCCAACTACGCGCTGAACCGCCCGGACTTCCGCGAGATGCTCGGCGGCGTCGCGCTCGAATCCTACGCCAACATGCCGCCGTCGAGCCCGTATTACGGCAACCCGGTGCGCTACGAGTACGATCCTGCCCGCGCTCGCGCCCTGCTGCGGGAAGCCAACTGCCTGCCCTGCCGCGTCACCTTCGCCATCTCCACTTCAGGCTCGGGGCAGATGCAGCCGCTGCCGATGAACGAGCTGGTGAAGTCGCAGCTCGAAGCCGCCGGCTTCCAGGTCACCTTCCAGGTGATGGACTGGAACGCGCTGCTGCAAGTCGGCCGCGAAGGACGCGAACGGCACCAGGACGTGCACGGCATCAACATCAGCCGCGCGTTGCAGGACCCGTTCAACGCCCTGATGCGCTTCACCTGGACGCCGCAATTCACGCCGCGCGGTTCCAACTGGGGCCATTATTCGAGCCCCCAGATGGATGCGCTGATCGACCGCGCGCTGGCGACCTTCGACCCGGCTGAACGGCTGACGGTCCTGACCCAGATGCACGAGAGGATGAGTGAGGACGCCGTCATGCTCTGGGTGGTGCATGACCTGAACCCACGCGCCCTGTCGCCCCGCGTGCGCGGCTTCGTGCAGGCGCAGAGCTGGTTCCAGGATCTCACGCCGATCACCATCGCGCCGCGCTGAAGCGAGGCCGCGATGTTCGGCTATGTGGTGCGCCGGCTGCTGTCGGCGGTCCCGATCGCCCTCGGCGTCTCGATGGTCTGCTTTGCGCTGGTCTATCTGGCGCCGGGCGACCCGGTGCAGACCTTGCTGCCACCCGACGCGGATGCCGAGACGGTTGACCGGCTGAAGGCGCTCTACGGCCTCGATCGCCCACTGCCGATCCAGTATCTCGACTGGCTGTGGCGGGTGGCGCATGGCGATCTCGGCCGTTCGATCGCGACCGGACGCGAAGTCTCCAACGAGATCGCCCGCTCGCTCGGCAACACCGTGCTGCTGGCAGCGCTCTCGGTGTTGATCGCCTTCTCCATTGCCTTCGTGATGGGCACCATCGCCGGCCGGCGCGTCGGCACCGTGGTGGATCGGCTGGTGACCGGCGTCGCGGTGCTTGGCGTCTCGATCCCGAACTACTGGCTGGGCATCGTGCTCGTCATCATCTTCGCCGTGGAGCTGATGGCGCTGCCCGCCTCCGGCATGGCCAGCGACCACTTCGATCCCACCAGCTGGGATCACCTGCAATACCTGGTGCTGCCCGTCTTCACCCTGTCAATGATCCCGGTCGGCATCATCGCGCGCACCACGCGCGCCGCGGTGTCGGAGATGATGAACCAGGAATTCATCGTCACGCTGCGGGCCAATGGCGTGCCGGAATGGCGCGTCCTGCGCCACGCGCTGAAGAACGCGCTGCCGCCGATCCTGGCGGTGATGGGGCTGCAGTTCGGCACGCTGATGGGCGGCTCGATCCTGGTCGAGACGGTCTTCAGCTGGCCCGGCAGCGGCTATCTGCTGAGCAAGGCGATCCTGACCCGCGACATCCCCGTCCTGCAGGGCACCATCCTGGTGCTCGCGTTGATCTTCGTCGCGACCAACCTGCTCGTCGATCTTCTGCAATCCTCGCTCGACCCGCGCATCCGGCGCGCGTGAGGCAGAACGCCATGTCCACCACCACCGCCACCGCCTCACCCCCCGCCACCATCAACGCGACGCCACCCAGGCAGCGTGGCTATTGGGGCAATGTCGGCTACCGGTTGCGCTATGACCCGGTAACGCTGCTCTTCGGGACAGTGCTGCTGCTGATCATCCTGTGTGCGATCTTCGCACCGCTGATCGCGCCCTTCGATCCGTATCAGGAAAGCATCATCCGCCGTCTCAAGCCTCCGGGCTACCGCGGCCACATTCTCGGCACCGACGAGCTGGGACGCGACGTGCTCTCGCGCATCCTGTTCGGCGGGCGGATCACCCTCACCATGGGTATCCTGCCGGTGATGGTCGCGACGCTGATCGGCGGCGGCCTCGGCGTGCTGGCGGGTTTCGCCGGCGGGCTCATCAATGCGCTGATCATGCGCGTGATGGATGTGTTCTACGCCTTTCCCTCCGTGCTGCTGGCGGTCGCCATCTCCGGCGCGATGGGCGGCGGTGCCGTCAATGGCATGATCGCGCTGACCCTGGTGTTCATCCCACCGCTCTGCCGCGTCGCCGAGACGGCGACGACGCAGGTGCGCAACCTAGACTTCGTCGATGCTGCAAAGGCGACCGGCGCACCGCTGCGCCTCGTGCTCTGGCACCATGTGTTGGGCAATATCCTCGGGCCGGTGCTCATCTATGCGTCCAGCCTGGTGTCCGTCAGCATCATCCTCGCTTCGGGCCTGTCCTTCCTCGGCCTCGGCGTCACGCCGCCCGAACCGGATTGGGGGTTGATGCTCAATGCACTGCGCCAGGCGATCTATATCAGCCCCCTGGTCGCAGCCATGCCGGGTATCGCGATCCTCATCACCTCGATCAGCATGAACATGGTGAGTGACGGCCTGCGCTCGGCCATGGACGTCAGGAGCTGATGCCGATGGATACCAGCACCACCCTCGCGCCCATCGATGCGCGCGACCGCGGCGGCCCGCGCCAGCCGCTGCTCATCGTGCGCAACCTGCGCAAGCATTTCCCGATCCGCAGCGGCGTGCTGGGGCGCGTCTCCGCCCATGTCCGCGCCGTCGACGGCGTCTCCTTCACCGTGATGAAGGGGGAGACGCTCGGCATCGTCGGTGAATCCGGCTGCGGCAAATCCACCGTCGCCCGGCTTCTGATGCGGCTGCTCAAGCCCGATGGTGGCGAGCACATCTTCGACGGTGAGGCGGTCGGCGAGGCCGGCGGTATCAGCGTCGCCGAGATGCGCCGGCAGGTGCAGATGGTGTTCCAGGATTCCGCCTCCTCGCTCAATCCGCGCATGCCGGTGCAGGGTTCGGTGGCCTTCGGGCCGATCGCCTTCGGCACGCCGCGCGACCGGGCCTTGGCGCAGGCGCGTCAGTTGCTCGCCAAGGTCGGGCTCGACCCGGTGTTGTATGGCGGGCGATATCCGCACGAACTCTCCGGCGGGCAGAAGCAGCGGGTGAATGTCGCCCGCGCCCTGGCGCTCGACCCGCGCATGGTGATCCTGGACGAAGCGGTCTCGGCACTCGACAAAAGCATCGAGGCCCAGGTGCTGAACCTGTTGCAGGCGCTGCGGCGCGAATTGCAGCTCACCTACGTCTTCATCAGCCACGACCTCAGCGTGGTGCGCTGGATCAGCGACCGGGTGATGGTGATGTATCTCGGCGAGGTGGTGGAGATCGGGCCCTCGAACGCTATCTACGAGACCCCGAAGCACCCCTACACGCGCGCCCTGCTGGCGTCGCGCCCCGCCCTCGACCCCGACAACCGGCGATTGGAAGCGCCAGTCAGCGGCGACCCGCCGAGCCCGATCAACCCGCCCTCCGGCTGCCGCTTCCACACCCGTTGCCCCTTTGCCGAACCGGTCTGCAGCGCCCGGGCGCCGGCCCTGGGGGAGGGTGATGTCATGGCGCATCTGGCCGCCTGCCACATGCAGGATGCGGCCTCCGGCCACAGCAAGGCCGTGCGGGAGATCCGGCATTGAACGCATCCGGCAAGACCGGCCCGCTGGTCGAGGTCGAGGATCTCTCGGTCAACTTCGTGACCCGCGAGAGCAATGTGCGCGCCGTCAACGGCGTCACCTTCACCATGATGCCCGGCGAGGTGCTGTGCGTGCTCGGCGAGAGCGGCAGCGGCAAGAGCGTGACGATGCGCGCGCTGATGCGCCTGCTGCCGCCGAAACGCAGTGTCATCACCGGCAAGATCCGCGTGGCCGGGGAAGATGTGCTGGCGATGAGCGAAGCCGCGCTGCGGCGCATGCGCGGCGCCACCGTCTCGATGATCTTCCAGGAGCCGATGACCGCCTTCGACCCGGTGACGCGCGTCGGCGACCAGATCACCGAGGTGATCCGCCTGCATCGCGGCGTCAACCAGGCCGCGGCCCGCCAGCGTGCACTCGACCTGTTCGAGCTGGTGCGCATCCCCTCCGCGCAGCAGCGCCTCGACGCCTATCCGCATGAATTGTCGGGCGGCTTGCGGCAACGCGCGATGATCGCCCTGGCGTTGTCCTGCGAACCAAAGCTGTTGCTGGCCGACGAGCCCACCACCGCGCTCGATGCGACGGTGCAGATCCAGGTACTGATCCTGCTGCGGCGCCTGCAACAGGAACTCGGCATGTCGGTGATCTTCGTGACGCACGACCTCGGCGTGGCCGCCGAGATCGCCGACCGCGTCGCCGTCATGTATGCCGGTCGCGTGGTCGAAAGCGGCCCGGTGCGGGACGTGCTGCGCTCCCCACTGCATCCCTATACCGCCGGCCTGCTCGCTTCGACCGTGCATGACCAGCCACCCGGGCGCGACCTGGAAACCATCCCCGGCGCGCCACCCGACATGCGCAACCTGCCTCCGGGATGCAGCTTCGCCCCGCGCTGCAGCCTGGCCGGCGACGATTGTCGCACGACCACACCGCCGGCGATCGAAGCGGCACCGGGACGGATCGCGCGCTGCCTGCGCGTGCATGCGCCCGAGGCGGCGCTGGTCTGATGGCGCATCGCGTCAACATTCCCGACAGCGTCGTCGAACGCGTCGTGCGGCGCTGCGGCACCGCGCATCCCTTCGCGCGGCTCGATGCCGCACGCACCGCGCTCGTCGTCATCGACATGCAGAACGGGTACATGCGCGCTGATGTCGGGCATTCCTGCGTGCCGACCGCGTCGCTCATCGTCCCGACCATCAACCGCCTGGCAACGAGCCTGCGCGACGCCGGCGGGTCGGTGTTCTGGGTGCAGAACGCCTCCGATGAACGCTCGCGCGAGGAGTGGTCTGTGCTCGAGGAACAGGCGAGCCCCGCTCGGCGCGCCGCGCGCATCCGATCGATGACGCCTGGCAGCCCCGGCCATGCCTTCTGGCCGGAACTCGATATCCGCGATGGCGACGCCATCGTCCCGAAGCATCGCTACAGCGCCTTCATCGCCGGCGCATCGGACCTCGAGGCGCGGCTCCGGGCGCAGGGGATCGACACTGTGCTGATCGCCGGCACGCTGACGAATGTCTGCTGCGAATCCTCGGCGCGCGACGCGATGATGCTGAACTTCCGCACCGTGATGGTCGCCGATGCGAATGCCGCGATGACGGATGCCGAGCACAATGCCTCGCTGATCAACTTCTACCTCTCCTTTGGCGATGTCCTCGACACCGCCGAGATCGAAGCGGGTCTCGTGCCCCAGGCACCCACCCGCGCGCCCTGAACTGACAGGAACTGCCATGAACGACGAACAAGAACCCGAACTCGACCTGGTGCTGAAGCGCGCCGGAATCACGCTGCCGCCGGGCCGTCGCCGCGGAATGCTTGCGACCTATCGCGACCTGCAAGCAATGCTGCCGGTGCTGCGCGGCCCGCGCACCGCCGCCGCCGAGCCGGCTGGAACCTATGTAATCGACACCATCACGCGGGAGCGCACGTCGTGACGGCGCTGGACGAACTCCCGATCGCCGAGGCGGGCCGCCGGCTGCGCGACGGCAGCCTGACGTCGACGGCGTTGACGCAACACAGCCTCGAGCGCATCGCCGCACTCGATAGCGCGCTGCACAGCTTCGTCCTGGTCACCGAGGCTCGCGCGCTGGCCGACGCCGCGCGCGCCGATGCCGAACTGGCGGCCGGGCACGACCGCGGGCCGATGCACGGGATCCCCTATGCCCTGAAGGACATCTACGACACTGCCGGCATCCGCACGACCTGCCACTCGAAGCTGCGGATCGACAACGTTCCGGAATTCGACAGCGTCGTCGCGCGCAAGTTCACGGCCGCTGGCGGTGTGCTGCTCGGCAAGCTCGCGACGCATGAATTCGCGCTGGGTGGTCCGAGCTTCGACCTCCCATTTCCCCCGGCGCGCAACCCGTGGAACCTCGACCATGTGACGGGCGGCTCCTCCTCCGGTTCGGGCGCAGCTGTCGCGGCGGGGTTGGTGCGGACCGCGATGGGCTCCGATACGGGCGGTTCCATCCGCGGACCCGCCGCCTATTGCGGCACGGTGGGGCTGAAGCCGACCTATGGGCTGGTGAGCCGGCGGGGCGTCTTCCCGCTTTCCTACACGCTCGACCATTGCGGCCCTCTGTCGGCCAGCGTGGAGGACGCTGCGATCACCACGCAGGTCATCGCCGGCTACGATCCCAACGACCCGGCCAGCGCCGATCGGGCCGCGCCGGACCTGCTCTCCGGGCTTGAAGGCGGTGTGGCCGGGCTGCGCGTCGGCCTGCCGCGCAATCTCTGGCGCGATGCCACGGGGCTGACTGAGGAGACGGCAGCGGCCCTCGATCGCCTGGCCGATGCGCTGCGCGATGCCGGCGCCATCGTCGAGGACGTCACGTTGCCCGACTACGAACTCTTCAACGCCTGCGGCCGCGTCATCCTGCTCGCGGAGGCCTTCGCGATCCACGAGGCTGACCTGCGCAGCCGCCCGCAGGATTATGGCGAGCTGTTCTTCATGCGCGTCTCCGTCGCGGCATCGATCAGCGCGGCGGACTACATGCAAGCGCAGCGCCTGCGCCGCGAATTGGCGGAGGCGGTGAATCGCGATGCGCTCTCCCGCTACGATGTGCTGCTGACGGCCTGCGCGCTCGGCCCGGCGCCGCCCTTCTCGGCCTTCCCGTCGGACATGCCGGGGCCGATGCACATCCAGACGATGCCCTTCAACGTCACCGGCAATCCCGCACTGTCCATGCCGGCGGGGCTCAGCGCCACCGGCCTGCCGCTTTCCGCCCAACTCGTGGGCCGCCCGTTCGACGAAGCCCTGCTGCTGCGGGTCGGTCGCGAGGTGGAGAAGATCGCCGCCGCCTGGGGCGACCCGCTGCGCCCCGCCATGGCTGCCCGCTAGATGGGCCGGTTGCGCGCCTGCGTGGCGCCTGCAATTTGGCGCTTGGCGGATCACGGAATTCAGCGCCATGATCACGACGGAGCGAACGTCCCTGCACGTCGTGAAGCATGCGGGAGAGATTAATGAGATTGCATCGCCGTTCCGTGCTGTCCGCCACCGCGGCTGCCCTCGGGTCATTCGCGATCGGCCGCCTGGCCAATGCCGCAGATCCCGTCTTCGTCGGCGTCAGCGGTCCGCTGACCGGCCCGAATGCACAATACGGCGCGCAGTGGAAGGACAGTTTCGACCTCGCGCTCGATGAGCTGAACCCGACGGCGGCGCACCCCGTTCGCTACATCTTCGAGGACAGCCAGTCGGATCCGCGGCAATCCGTCGCCATCGCGCAGAAATTCGTCAACGATCCGCGTATCATCATGGAACTTGGCGACTTCTCCTCCCCGGCCTCGATGGCCGCATCGCCGATCTATCAACGGGCACGGCTCGTGCAGTTCGGCTTCACCAATTCGCACCCGGACTTCACCAAGGGCGGCGACTACATGTGGAGCAGCTCGATCAGCCAGGCGGAGGAACAGCCGCAACTCGCCGAATACGCCATCACTGGGCTCGGCAAGCGACGACTCGGTGTGATTCACCTCAATACCGACTGGGGCGTGACCAGCAAGAATCTATTCGTCGCAGCGGCGCAGGCCAAAGGTGCCGCGGTTACCGCAGCAGAAGGCTTCCTGCCGAACGAACGCGACTTCCGCTCCACCCTGGTGCGTATTCGCGACAGCAACCCCGATTGCATCGTCCTCATCGCGTACTACGCCGATGCGGCCACCATCGTGCGGCAGATCCGCACCATGGCCTTGCCGCAGGCGATCGTGGCAGTCAGCTCCGTCTACTCGCCGAAGCTGATTGAGCTTGGCGGCGAGGCGGTGAACGGCGTGCATTGCAGCACCACCTTCTTCCCCGGCGAACAACGCGCCGAGGTGCAGCGCTTCGTCACCGCCTTCAAGGCGAAATTCAATCGCGACCCCGACACCTTCAACGCCACCGCCTATGACACGATGGTGCTGGTCTCCACCCTGGTGAACCGCTACGGCACGACGCGCCCTGCAATCCGCCAGGGCATCGCCGAGGTGCGTGGCGTGCCGAGCGTGATCTTCGGCACCATCCAGTTCGATCCCGAGACACGCCGCGTCGCCGGCGCCCGCTACAAGCGGCTGGTGGTGCGCGACGGGCAGTTCCAGTTGTTCGAGGGCGGGACGCCATCCTGAGCCGGCCGGTGATCGGAATGCGCCGCGCGTGAACGCCTGGTTCGACTACACCGTCAACGGCTTCGTCATCGGCAACATCTACGCGCTCCTCGCTGTGGGTCTCGCGCTGATCTACGGCGTCGCCAATCTGGTGAATTTCGCGCACGGCTCGGTCTATGTGGTCGGCGCCTATGTGGGGTGGGCGGCGATCACCTATCTCGGCACGCCGCTGCCGCTGACCATCCTGTGCGTCGTGATCGTCTCGGCGCTCGTTGGCGTCGGGATCGAACGCATCGGGCTGCGGCCGCTGCATGGTTCCTCGCGAATCGCGCCGCTGCTCGCCACCATCGGCATCACACTGGTGCTCGACCAGATCGTGCAACTGATCTTCTCGCCGGATCCGCGGGCGGTGCCGATGCAGGTGCCGGAATGGCGCATCCCGCTCGGCGGCGGCACGATCGGCGCACTCGACCTGCTGATCGCCGGCATCGGGCTCGTCTCGGCGGTGGTGCTGTATGGCTTCCTGCGCTTCACCAAACTGGGCTGGGCGGTGCGCGCGACGGCGCAGGATTCCGACGCGGCGCTGCAGATGGGCGTCGACATCAACAAGGTGAACATGGCGGTCTTCGCCATCGCCTCGGCGCTCGGCGGCCTCAGTGGGTTGCTGGTCGGGATGTACTACAACCAGATCAGCCCGGCGATGAGCTTCGAGGCCACGCTCAAGGGCATCGTCGCGTTGATCATCGGCGGGCTCGGCAATGTGCCCGGCGCGATCGCCGGTTCGCTGATCCTCGGCCTGACCGAAAGCTACGGCATCGCGCTGTTCGGCACCTCCTACCGCAACCTGTTCGCCTTCGTGGTGCTGATCGCGATGCTGGTGTGGCGGCCGAACGGCCTGTTCGCCGGGCGCCGTTCGCTGCCGCCGGAGCCGATGACCGGCACCTTCATCACCCGCTCGCGGCCACTCAAGGTGCCGCGTTGGGCAGTGGTGGCGATCATCGTCGTGGCAGCGCTTCTGCCCCTCACCGGGCATCCCTACCTGCTGCAGATCGGCGCGAATTCACTGCTCTACGCGATGTTGGCGCTGAGCCTGACACTCGTCGCCGGAACGGTGGGGCAGATCTCCCTCGGCCATGCGGCGCTGCTGGCGATCGGCGGCTATGCCTCGGGCCTGCTGGCGCTCGATGGCGGCTGGCCGGTCGCGCTGGCGATGCCGGCCGCCGGGCTGATCACCGCCGCCCTCGGCACGGCGCTGGTCTTCCCGGCCTTCCGGCTGACCGGACATTACGTCTCGATCGCCACGCTGGGGATCGGCGAGATCGTCTCTCTCGTCATCCTCAACTGGACCGGGCTGACGCATGGCGCCATCGGCCTCGGCGGCATCCCGCCGCTGGAGATCTTCGGCTACGATTTCGGCTCGGTGGAGAGCACTTATTGGTTGTCACTCGTCGTGCTGGTGCTGCTCGCGCTGCTGCAGGTTCGTTTGCTGAACTCGCATCTCGGGCGCAGCTGGCGCGCCATCCGCGACGACAGCGTCGCGGCGCGCTCCTATGGCGTGGTCGGCGACCGCTACAAGGCGCTGGCCTTCGGCTATGGTGGCTTCGCCGCCGGCATCAGCGGCGCCATCACCGCCCACATCTATTCCTACATCAATCACGAGACCTTCAGCGCCTCGATCTCCATCCTGGCGCTGACCATGGTGATCCTCGGCGGGCTGGGGAATGTGCTCGGCGCCGTGCTCGGCGCGACGCTGCTGATCGCGCTGCCGGAGGCGTTCCGCGACCTCGCAGAATACCGCATCCTGATCTACGGCGTCGTGCTGTTGCTGTTGATCCGCTTCCGCCCGCAGGGCCTGTTGGGGACGGTGTGATGGCGGCGTTCCTCGAAGTGCGCGGCCTGCAGAAGCATTTCGGCGGCGTCACCGCCGTCGCCGACGCGCTGTTCGACCTGCGCGAAGGCGAATTGCTGAGCATCATCGGCCCGAACGGCGCCGGCAAGACAACGCTGTTCAACCTGATCAGTGGCCTCGATGCGCCCGATGCCGGCAGCGTGCACTTTCTCGGCCAGGACATCACCCGCGCCGCGCCGGAGCGCCTGGCCAGGCTCGGCATGGCGCGGACCTTCCAGCATGGCCGCGTCTTCGGCAATCTCAGCGTGCTCGACAACGTTCTGGTCGGTGCGCATACGCGCCTGCGCGCCGTGAAGCCCGCGGTGCCGGTGGTCGGCCCACTGCTGGAATTCGCCCTCGCCGCCGTCCGCCCCGCCGCCGTGAAGGCTGAGGAAGCCGCCCTGCGTGACGACGCCATGCGCATCCTCTCCCTGTTCGGCGAACGCCTGCTGCCACGGCTGGACCATCCCGCCTTCAGCCTGTCCTACGCCAATCGACGCCGCGTCGAGATCGCCCGCGCCCTGGCCCTGCATCCCAAGCTGCTGCTGCTCGACGAGCCAACCGCCGGCATGAACCCGACCGAGACGGCGGAGATGCAGGAGGTGGTGCACGATCTCAAGCGCAGCGGCCTTACCATCCTGCTGATCGAGCACAAGCTCGAGATGGTGATGCGCCTGTCGGACCGCATCATCGTCATGGATGACGGCCGGCGCATCGCCGAGGGCTTGCCGCAGGCGGTGCGCAACGATCCCGCGGTGATCGAGGCCTATCTCGGTCACCGCGAGACGGGCGGGGCGCAGCAGGAGGCCGTGCCATGAGCGCAACCGAGGCCGCGCTGCTGCGGCTCGACCGCATCAATTCCTTCTACGGCCCTGTCCAGGTGCATTTCGACCTGAGCATGGAGGTGCGTGCCGGGCAGATCGTCTGTCTTCTCGGCGGCAATGCCAGCGGCAAATCCACCACGATGAAGACCATCCTCGGCCTCCAGCGGCCGCGCTCGGGCCAGGTCTGGTTCGATGGTGCCGAGATCACCGGCCTGCCGACACCGGCCATCATCCGCCGCGGCATCGGCTCGGTGCCGGAGGCGCGCCGCCTGTTCGGCGCCATGACGGTGCGCGAGAACCTGCTGATGGGCGCCTATACGCGCAGCGACCGCGCCGCCATCGCGCAGGATGAGGAACGCGTGCTCGCGCTGTTCCCCCGCCTGCGCGAGCGGCTGAAGCAGAAGGCCGGCACCATGTCCGGCGGCGAGCAGCAAATGCTCGCCATGGCCCGCGCGCTGATGGGGCGCCCCAAGCTCATTGTGATGGATGAGCCGACCATGGGCCTTTCGCCCCTCTTCGTGGATCGCGTCCTGGCGTTGATCGAGACGATCAACCGAGAGGGCGTGACGATCTTCATGGTCGAACAGAATGCCAGCCTGGCGCTGGGCATCGCCCATTACGGCTACGTATTGCAGACCGGCCAGATCGCGCTCGACGGCCCGGCTGCCGCATTGCTGCGCGACCCGCGCATCCGCGACGCCTATCTCGGCGGAACAACGGCGGCCTGACCGCGTCGGCCTGCCGGCCCCCAAGATCACGCGCATCGTGGGGACGATCTGCCAGAACCGCACAACGGGCTGGCGACGTGGCGACGAAATGCGTTGCGCTGCCGTCGCTCCGCACCGAAAGATGCGTCTTGGCCTTCGCCAACCGATCGCGGAAGCATGTCACCAATGACCCCATCGGCGCCGTCGTGGATCGGGCTGTTCGACCTGTTCAGGATCGGCATCGGTCCGTCGAGTTCCCACACGGTAGGCCCCATGCTGGCCGCCGCGCATTTCGCCGCCGAGGCCGAGCGCCATGGGTCGCCCGAGACCGTGACCGTCGAGCTCTTCGGCTCCCTCGCCTTGACGGGAAAGGGGCATGGCACGGATGCTGCCGTCATCCTCGGCCTCACCGGCGCTCAACCGGAGACGGTTGATCCGGATGATGCCGCAACCCTTGTCGACGAGGTCCGGCGGCTGCGCCGGCTGGTGCTGCCATCCGGCCGACGCATCGCCTTCGATCCAGCGGCCGACATCATCTTCCGGCCCCGCGACATGTTGCCGTTTCATCCCAATGCTTTGCGACTGACGGCGGGCGCAGATGAGCAGGCCGATGTCGCTCGAATCTATTATTCGGTCGGTGGTGGCTTCGTCGTCGACGAGCAAGGCGAGCCCTTAATGGGCACAGGGCAAGGTGGGGCACCGACCATACCCCACCCCTTCGCGGATGCCGTGGAACTGATCGAACGTGCCGATGCGGAAGGCCTGTCGATCGCCGGCCTCATGCGGGCGAATGAGGTGAGCCTGCGCGGCGCGACCGCGCTTGCCGACGGCATCGCGCACATTCGTGCCGCGATGAAAGCCTGCATCGCCCGCGGCCTGCGCGGGGAGGGCGAATTGCCCGGCGGCCTGCGCGTGCGACGTCGCGCCCCAGCTCTGCTGCGCCGGCTTGAGGCACGGGCGCAGCGCAACGAGGCCGACCCGCTGGAGGCGATGGATTGGGTCAATCTCTGGGCCCTGGCGGTGAATGAGGAGAATGCCGCCGGCGGCCGCGTGGTGACAGCGCCGACCAACGGCGCCGCCGGCATCGTCCCGGCCGTGCTGGAATACTACGAACGCTTCGTCCCCGAGGCGCATGTCGCCGGGGTGGAGACCTTCCTGCTCACGGCCGCGGCGATCGGCGCGATCATCAAGCGCAACGCCTCGATCTCGGGCGCGGAGGTCGGTTGCCAGGGCGAGGTCGGCTCCGCCTGCGCCATGGCGGCGGCAGGGCTCGCCGCGGCCATGGGCGGCAGCAACGCCCAGGTGGAGAACGCCGCCGAGATCGGGCTGGAACACAATCTGGGCCTGACCTGCGACCCTGTGGGCGGCCTGGTCCAGGTGCCCTGCATCGAACGCAACGCGATCGGCGCGGTGAAGGCGATCAATGCCGCGCGTCTCTCCCTGCATGGCGACGGCCAGCACCTGGTGAGTCTCGATCAGGCGGTGGCGACGATGCGACAGACTGGCTTCGACATGTCGCACAAATACAAGGAGACATCGCTCGGTGGCCTGGCAGTGAACGTCATCGCCTGCTGAGGCGGGCGCGACGACGCCCGCCCCATCAAAGATAGCCGAGAGCCACCAGCCCCTTATAGACGACATAGAGCCCGACGATCGCGACGATGGCCGCGAAGACCTGCGACAGCAGCTGCTTCTTCCCCGCCAGGAACCCGGCAAGCCTGCCGCCGAACACGCCGCCGACCAGGCCGCCCGCGATGAACAGCCCGACCAGCGGCCAATCGACGAAGCCCGACAACGCGTAATTCGCCGCCGTCGTCACGCCGAAGGCGGTGACCGCGACCAGCGACGACCCGATCGCGTAGAGCAAGGGCATGCCGGTCGCCGCTACCAGTCCCGGCACGATCAGGAAGCCGCCGCCGATGCCGAAGAAACCCGCCATCATCCCCGCACCAAAGCCGATGCCGACGAGCCTGGGCAGCAGATGCCGCGAACTCTCCCAGGTCAGTGCCACCGACGGGTCACCCAGGTTCCTTTTCGGGCGCAACATCAGCATGGCGATCGCCACCATCAGCACGCCGAACAGCACGATTAGCTTCTGCCCATCGAGCTGCTTGCCCAGGCTGGAACCGAGCGCGGCACCGGCAACCCCGCTGGCCGCGAAGACGAGGGAACAGGGCCATTTCACATTGCCCGCGCGCGCATGGCCGATGACATTGCCGAAGGCGCTCGCGGCCACCGCCACGGCGCTGGTGCCGATCGCCACATGCGGCGAACTGACGCCCACCACGTACATCAGCAACGGCACGGCGAGGATCGAGCCACCGCCGCCGATCAGGCCGAGCACGAACCCCACCAGCCCGCCCGAGCCGGTGGCGAGCGTCGCGATTTGAAAGGTCATTGCACCAATTCCGGCTTGGCCATCCATTCCTTGCCGCGCAGCATGGCCTTCCAATAGATCGGCGGCAGCATCCGTTCCTTGAGCAGCCAGGCGAGATGGCTGGGCTGCGTATCGTCGATCAGCCAGGACGGGAAGCTCGGCAACCGCTTGCCGCCATAGCCGAATTCGGCGAGCACGATCTTGCCGCGCTCGACTGTCAGCGGGCAGGAACCATAGCCGTCATAGACCGCGTCGCCGCCCATGATGGCGCCGATATCCTTCAGCAGATTATGCGCGACGACCGGTGCCTGCTTGCGGGCCGCCGCCGCGGTTTTCGCATTGGGCGCGTTGGTCGCATCGCCAAGGCCATAGACGCCGGGCAGCGTCTTGTGGCGCAGCGTCGCCTGGTCGACATCGACCCAGCCCGCCGCATCGGCGAGTGGCGAGACGCGAATGAAATCCGGCGCGATCTGCGGTGGGACGACATGCAGCATGTCGAACGCGGTCTCGACCTTGGTCTTCGCGCCATCGGCATCGGTGCGGGTGAACCAGGCACGCCGCGCCGGTCCGTCCACGCGTGTCAGATTATGCTGGAAATGCAGCTGCGCGTGATAGCGCTCGATGTAGCGCATCAGCGCCGGCACGTATTCCTTCACGCCGAACAGGACGGCGCCAGCGTTGTAGAAATCGACACTGATGTCGCCGAGCCGCCCTGTCCGCAGCCAATGATCAGCGGACAGGTACAGCGCCTTCTGCGGCGCGCCGGCACATTTGATCGGCATCGGCGGCTGGGTGAAGACCGCGCGACCCGCCTTCAGCCCTTGCACGCAATCCCAAGTATAGGGCGCGAGGTCGTAGCGGTAGTTCGACGTCACGCCATGGCGGCCGAGCGTCTCGGTCAGCCCCTCGATCCCCGCCCAGTTCAGCTTCAGCCCCGGAGCGACCACCAGCGAGGTGTATTTCACCACGCGGCAGCCATCGAGGATGACGGCGTTCTTGTCCGGTTCGAAGGCGGCCACCGCGGCCTTGATCCAGCGCACGCCGGACGGGATCAGCGAGGCCATCGTCCGCGCCGTGGTCGCCGGGTCAAAGACGCCCGCGCCAACCATCGTCCAGCCAGGCTGGTAGTAGTGGATCTCCGCTGGATCGATCACCGCGATGTCGAGGTCAGGCTTGCGCGCCTTGAGGCTGGACGCCACCGCGATCCCCGCCGCGCCGCCGCCGATGATCACCACCTGGTGCGTCGCATCGGCGATGTCCGTCGGCGTGCGCCCGCCATTGGCGATGCGTCGCGCGACACCGCCCATGTCATACCCCGCCGCCTTGGTGGCGCCGAGAATCTCCGGCAGCGGCCGGCCGCGTGCCGCCTCGGACAGCGACCACAGCGTCGCCGAGCGCGTGCCGGACCGGCAATAGGCCAGCACCGGCTTGGGCAGGGCCGCGAAATGCGCGCCGAACTGCGCGGCATCGCCATCCTGCACCTTGCCGGAGACGACCGGCTGATAGACGGCCTGCAACCCGGCCTGCGTCGCCGCGGCCTCGATCTCGGCGAAGACGGGCTGGTCGGCGCCCTCGCCATCGGGACGGTTGCACAGGATCGACCGGAAGCCGGCCGCGGCGATCGCGGCGACATCCTCGATCGAGACCTGCGGCGACACCGAGAGTGTCGCGTCGATCATCTTGGGCTGCATGGCGTTTCTGTCCTGGTCTTGGGGCGCGCGGCCCACGGTCACAGCGCGTTGACGGGCACCTTGAGGAAGACGCGGCCATTCGGCTCCGCCGGCGGCAGCGCACCGGCGCGCATGTTCACCTGCAGCGATGGTAGGATCAGCCGCGGCATGCCGAGCGTCTTGTCGCGCGCCTCGCGCATCGCGACGAACTCATCCTCGCTGATGCCGTCCTTGACGTGGATGTTGTGCGCGCGCTCCTCAGCGACCGTGGTCTCCCACTTGATGTCGCGGCCGTTGGGCCCGTAGTCGTGGCACATGAACAGCCGCGTCTCCGGCGGCAGTTCCAGCACGCGATGGATCGAGCGGAACAGGATGCGCGCATCGCCGCCTGGGAAGTCGGCGCGCGCCGAGCCACCATCGGGCATGAACAGCGTGTCGCCAACGAAGGCGGCATCGCCGACCACATGCGTCATGCAGGCCGGCGTGTGGCCTGGCGTATGCAGCGCGAAGGCAGTCATGCCGCCGATGTTGTAGGTGTCGCCATCCTTGAACAGACGGTCGAACTGGCTGCCGTCACGACGGAACTCGGTTCCCTCGTTGAACACCTTGCCGAAGACGTCCTGCACGACGGTTATCTTCTCGCCGATGCCAATGCGGCCGCCGAGCTTTCCCTGGATGTACGGTGCGGCCGAAAGGTGATCGGCATGCACATGCGTCTCGATCAGCCATTCGAGATGCAGGTCATGCTCCTTGATGAAACCGATGATCGCATCAGCGGAGTCATGGGTGATACGGCCGGCGGCGTAGTCGATGTCCATCACGGAATCGATCACCGCGCAGGCGTTGGAACCCGGGTCCTTCACGACATAACTGATGGTGTTGGTCGGCGCATCGAAGAAGGCTGTCACCTCCGGCTTCACCAGCAGGTCGACGCGATGGGGGATGGTGTTCACGGACAGTCTCCTTTCGTTGTTGTCAGGCGCGCGGTGCGACGGGAAGCGACGCTGCGGGGCGGTTGGCGAGCCAGCGCGCCGCGCCCATGCCAACCATCATCGCGGCGACGAAGATCAGCGCCGGGTTGCCGCCCACGGTCAGCGCGGTGAAGGCCGGCCCCGGGCAGAAGCCCGCCAGGCCCCAGCCGATGCCAAAGATCGCCGGACCCGCGATGATCCGCGCATCGATATCGGTGGAAGTCGGCAGATGGAACGTCCCACCGAAGATCGGCTGCGACCGGCGCAGCACGAGGCGGTATCCGACGAAGGTGACGGCGATGCCGCCGGCCATGACGAAGGCGAGGCTCGGGTCCCAGCCGCCGCTCGGGATGGCGCCGAGGTCAAGGAAGTTCAGCACCTTGGCGGGGTTCGACATGCCGGCGACCACGAGGCCGAGCCCGAACACCAGACCGATGGCGAATTGCACCAGGACAGACATGGTGGGCCTCACAGCACGTGTCGTGTCAGGAAGACGGTGGCGATCGCGGTTGCCATGAAGACGCCGGTCGCCACCAGGGACCGCACCGACAGCCGGGACAAGCCGCAGACGCCGTGGCCCGAGGTGCAGCCATTGCCCCAGACCGCGCCGAAGCCGACCAACAGCCCGGCCAGGGCAAGCAGTGCCGGCCCGGTCTCGATCGTCGGTACCGGCGCCGTGCCGGTGACCAGCAGGACGGCCAGCGGTGCCATCACGATGCCGAGGATGAAGGCGATCCGCCCGGCGAGTTCACTGTCGGCATAAGGCGGCAGCAGCCGCACGGCGATGCCGCTGACGCCGGCAATGCGGCCCTTGGCGGCCAAGAGCATCACCGCCGCCGCGCCGATCAGCGCGCCGCCGAGGAGTGAGGCGACCGGGGTGAAGTCGGTGGCCGCCATGTCAGGCCCCCGGCCGCGAGCAGGTGCGGATGCCGAATAGCATATAGGCCGGGCAGATGCGGAAGGCGGCGGTGGCCAGCAGCACGGCACCGGCGGCAATTACCGCGTAGCGCCACTCGCCAAGCGGCGCGAACGTCACCGGGGCGATGAACGGGGCCACGAACAGCACCACACCCAGGATGAAGCGAAGGATGCGATCGAACGAACCGACATTGACCATGACGAGAGCCTCCACTGGTTTCGTGCTGGCCTTATATCTACGAAGATGCTAATATGTCAAGATGATAATAGATATTGAACATGCCGCTTTGACTGCGATGGAAGCCAAGGCCGAGGAAGCGGCCCGGATGCTCGCCACCCTTGCCAACGCGAAGCGCCTGATGGCGCTGTGCCATTTGCTGCAAGGCGAGAAATCGGTCGGGCAATTGGCGGATCTGGTCGGTCTCGCGCCCGCCGCCTTGTCGCAGCACCTGGCGCGAATGCGCGACCTGCGCCTCGTCGAGACGCGGCGCGACGGCCAGACCATTTACTACCGCCTGGCGAGTGCGGAGGTTGGCGCAATCCTCGAGACGCTCTACCGGCTCTACTGTGCGCCTGCCGAAGCGGGTTGCGCCTGATCGGCGCCCGTCAGCCGCTCCAGCAGTGCGTCGCGGTTGAAGGCGATATCGGCGATGGTCAGGTCGTCCAGCACGGAAAGGAAAGCCCGCAGCGCCCGCTGCAGCCCGCGCGACAGGTGGCACACACCGAGCAGCCGGCAGGTGTTGGTCTCCGCATTGAAGCACTCCACCAGCTCGAGCGGCGCCTCGGTCCAGCGGATGATTTCGCCAACGGTGATCTCATCCGCCGGCCGCGCCAGTCGCATGCCACCATGGCGACCGCGGATGGTTTCGATGTAGCCGCGGCGTGACAGTTCGGCGGCAATCTTGACCAGATGCGCCTTGGAGATGCGATGCGCCCGCGCGACGTCATCGACGGTCACGATTGCCGGTGCGCGCATCGCAACCATTTGCAAAGTCCGCAGTGCGAAGTTGGAGTACTGCGTCAGACGCAAGGGCTCTCTTCCCTAAAAATCTACACCTAATATGTTGATTTAACCACCCGCCCGCAATACCCTTCACCACGCGACGCTTTTGCGAGGACAGCTCATGGACGGCTTCGACGCGCTCACCCTGGCGCGGATGCAATTCGCCTTCACGGTCAGCGCGCACATCATCTTCCCCGCCTTCACCATCGGGTTGGCGAGCTACCTCGCGGTGCTGAACGGGCTGCGGCTGTGGACCGGGCGGGAGGTGTTCCTCGACCTGTTCAACTACTGGAAGAAGATCTTCGCCGTCACCTTCGGCATGGGCGTCGTCTCCGGCATCGTCATGAGCTACCAGTTCGGCACCAACTGGTCGGTGTTCTCCGACAAGGTCGGCCCGGTGATCGGCCCGCTGATGGGCTATGAGGTGCTGTCGGCCTTCTTCCTCGAAGCCGGCTTCCTCGGCGTCATGCTGTTCGGCCGCGAACGGGTCGGCCCGGTGCTGCATTTCCTCGCCTGCCTGATGGTGGCGCTCGGCACCTTCATGTCCGCCTTCTGGATCCTGGCGGTGAACAGCTGGATGCAGACACCCTCGGGCCACGGCGTGAACGAGGCCGGCCAGTTCATCGTCAATGACTGGTGGGCGGTCATCTTCACCGCCTCCTTCCCCTATCGCCTCGTGCACATGGTGCTCGCGGCGTATCTGACCACGGCCTTCGTCGTCGGCGCGGTCGGCGCGCTGCACCTGTTGCGCGACAAGTCGAACGAGGCCGCGCGCATCATGTTCTCGATGGCGATGTGGATGGCGGCGATCGTCGCGCCCATCCAGATCCTCGCCGGCGACCAGCACGGCCTCAACACCCTGGCCCACCAGCCGGCCAAGATCGCCGCCATCGAAGGCCATTTCGAAACCGTCTCCGCCGCGCCGCTGATCCTCTTCGGCATCCCCGACGCCGCGAACAGCCGCATCGATTACAGCGTCTCGATCCCCTATCTCGGTTCGCTGATCCTCACACACACCCTGGACGGCACCATCCGCGGCCTCGACACATGGCCGGCGGATGAACGCCCACCCGTCGGCATCATCTTCTGGAGTTTCCGCGTCATGGTCGGCATCGGCATGCTGATGCTCGGCCTGGGGATGTGGAGCCTGTGGCTGCGCTGGCGCGGCGCGCTGTACGACACGCCCCTGATGCATCGCGCGGCGCTGCTGATGGGCCCTGCCGGCTTCGCCGCGGTGCTGGCCGGCTGGATCACCACCGAGGTCGGCCGCCAGCCCTGGACCGTCTATGGCCTACTGCGCACGGCGGATTCCGTCTCGCCGGTCGACGCGGCGGCGGTCGGTGCCTCGCTGATCGCCTTCATCGTCGTCTATTTCGCGCTGTTCGGCAGTGGCACCTTCTACATCCTGCGGCTGATGAACAAGGCGCCGGAACGCCATGAAGCCGGGCTGCCACATGACGAACCGATCCGCGCCGGGGGCATCATGCCCGCCCCGGTGCTGCCGACCCCGCCGGCCGGCGAATAGGGAGACGCGCCATGTCCCTCGACCTTCCGATGATCTGGGCCGCGCTGATCGCCTTCGCGGTGCTGGCCTATGTCGTGCTCGACGGCTTCGACCTCGGCGTCGGCATCCTGTTTCCCTTCATGCGCGGCGAAGCCGCCCGCGACGAGGCGATGAACTCCGTTGCCCCCGTCTGGGACGGCAACGAGACTTGGCTGGTGCTGGGTGGCGGCGGCCTGCTCGCCGTCTTTCCGCTGGCTTATTCCATCATCATGTCGGCGCTCTACGCACCGATCATCGTCATGCTGCTGGCGCTGGCGTTCCGTGGCGTCGCCTTCGAATTTCGCTGGAAGACCAAGCGCGGCAAGTTCCTGTGGGACTGGGCCTTCGCCTTCGGCTCGACCATGGCCGGCTTCGCCCAGGGCGTCGCGCTCGGCGCGCTGGTGCAGGGCATCCCGGTCGCCAACCGCGCCTATGCCGGCGGCTGGTGGGACTGGCTGACGCCCTTCACCCTGCTGACCGGCGTGGCGTTGGTGATCGGCTATGCGCTGCTCGGCTCCACTTGGCTGATCTGGAAGGCCGAAGGCCAGGTGCAGCGCCGCGCCTATGACATCGCCTTCTGGGCGGCGCCGGCAACGCTGCTGCTGATCGGCGTCGTCAGCCTCTGGACGCCCTTCCTCGGCCCGATCTACGCACAGCGCTGGTTCGCTTGGCCGCAGATCCTGCTCGTGGTGCCGGTGCCGCTGGCGGTGCTCGGCATGGGCTTCCTGCTGCTGAAGGGGCTGACGGCGCGGCGCGAAGTGTCGCCCTTCCTCGCCTCGCTCAGTCTCTTCGTGCTGTGCTTCATCGGGCTGGGGATCAGCTTCTTCCCCTATATGGTGCCCCATTCGGTCACCATCCGCGACGCCGCCGCGCCCGACAACAGTCTCGGCTTCCTGCTGATCGGCGCCTCGGTGCTGGTGCCGATCATCCTCGCCTACACCGTCTATGCCTATTGGGTGTTCCGCGGGAAGGTGAACTCGGTCGGCGGCTACCATTGATGGCCGGCGCCGGCACACGCCCGCTGGCGGCACGCATCGGCTGGTTCGTGCTGATCTGGGTGGGCAGCGTGCTCGCCCTCGGCGTCGTCGGCTACGGCATCAAGCTCATGCTGCGCTGACGCCCATTAAGCCTGTCTCGACCCTCGGCACCAGCCCGGTGCCGAGGGATCAAGCCGCCCCTCAGCGCGGCGCCATCTCGATCAGCAACTCGTCGCGCCCGAGGCTCAGTGTCCCGCCAATCTGCGTCCCGCGCAGATGCATGATCACGCCCGACGAATTCTGCAGCCACAGGTCGCTGCGCGTGCTCGTGTCGATCCCGCGCTGCCCGGTGCCTTGCGTATAGATGCCGGCGAAATCCTCGACCTTGGTCAGGCCATAGATATTGCCCGAGGCTTGGATGCGCGCCGCCCCGCCCGGCCCGACCACCGTGCCGGCCAGCCGGAATGGATAGTTCTGCCCACGGAAATGCAGCGTCCCATTGCCGGCCCCGGCACCGCCGAGGAAGTTCTCCGCGATCGTCACCGTCCCGCTCGGCGCGCGCCCGGCGATGCTCTGCGCCGTCGGCACGGCGGGCGCCAC
Source organism: Neoroseomonas lacus (assembly GCF_014644535.1). GTDB lineage: Bacteria > Pseudomonadota > Alphaproteobacteria > Acetobacterales > Acetobacteraceae > Neoroseomonas > Neoroseomonas lacus. Next base: position 187,530 of record NZ_BMKW01000009.1, on the reverse strand, counting down.
TGAGGAACACGCAGCGAGGGCAGTCAGGCTGCCGAAGGCCGCAGCCGAACAGAACGCGCGACGATGCATGAGGTGCTGCCCTTGATGGAGATCGAGCCGCAGACTCATCCGCTTCGGGATCACCGTCAACGGCCCGCGGCGCCGAAATCCGGCAACAGCCCGCCGCCCGCCACGCTGCGGAACGGCAACCCATAGGCATCCTGCAACAGTCCGGGTTCAAGCGCCTCCGCCACCCCACCCAGCACCGCCAGCCGCCCGTCGATCAGCATCGCCACGCGGTCCGCCACGAAGGCGGCCTCGTTCAAGTCATGCAGCACGACGAGCACCGCGACGCCCTGCGCCGCCAGTCGCCGCAGCAGCCGCAGCAACTGCCCGCGATGCCCAGCATCGAGGCTCGCGGTCGGCTCATCCAGCAACAACGCCGCCGGCGCCGCCGCGCCATCGAGCTGCGCCAGCGCTCGTGCCACTTGCACCCGCTGCCGCTCGCCCCCCGACAGCGTGCGATAGGCGCGGCCGGCGAGATGCGCGACGCCCGCTTGCTCCATTGCCAGCGCGATCGCCGCCGCGTCCCGCCCCGCCTGCGCCGTGGTGTGCCAGGGAAGCCGCGCCAGCGCCACCACTTCCGCCGCGCGCATCGGGAAGCCGAGCGCCACCTGCTGGCTCACCACCGCGCGCCGCCGCGCCAGCTCACCCGGCCGCCAAGCGCGCAGCGCGCGGCCTTCCACCCGCACCTGCCCCGCCGCCACCGCCTGGTCGCCCGCCAACGCCCGCAGCAAGGTGGATTTGCCGGCCCCATTCGGCCCGACCACGGCGAGCACCTCGCCCGGCCGCAACGCCAGGCTCACGCCCTCCAGCAGCGCCCGTCCGCCGGCGCGCACGGTGATGCCATCGGCCTCGATCATGCCGCCCCCGCCCGGCTGCGCAGCAGCCACAGGAAAAACGGCGCGCCAAGCAACGCCGTCACCACCCCCACCGGCAACTCGGCTGGCGCCGCCAGACTGCGCGCCAACAAATCCGCCAACACCAGCAACGTGCCACCGAGCAGCGCCGCCCCCGGCATCACCAGCCGATGATCCGCCCCGAAGCCCAGCCGCACCAGATGCGGCACCACCAGCCCGACGAAACCAATCAACCCGGTGAAGGCGACCCCCGACGCCACCGCGACCGCCGCCAGCACCAGCGCGACGCGCTTCACCACCTCGACGCGGATGCCGAGATGGAAGGCCTCCGCCTCACCCAGCAGCAACGCGTTCAGCGGCCGCGCCAGTGCACACAGCGCCAGCGTCGGCAGCCCCACCAGCACCGCCACCACCGGCAACTGCGCCCAGCGCGACCCCGCCAGGCTGCCCAGCGTCCAGAAGGTGATGTCGCGCACCTGCCGGTCATCCGCCATGAACACCAGCAAGCCGGTCAGCGCGCCGGCCAGCGCATTCACCGCCACGCCGGCCAGCAGCAGCGTCGCCACCCCCGCGACCCCCTGCACCGTGCCGAGCCGCGCCATCAGCGCCGTCGCCCCCAACCCGCCGACAAACGCCGCCGCCGGCAACAGCCACAGCCCCATCACGCCCGCCGCCGCGCCGAACAGGCTGCCGCTCAACACGATGGCGCCGACCGCCGCCAGCGCCGCCCCGCCCGACACGCCGATCAGCCCCGGATCGGCCAGCGGATTGCGGAACAACCCCTGCATCGCCGCCCCCGCCGCGCCGAGCCCGGCGCCGACCAGCGCCGCCATCAACACGCGCGGCGCGCGCACCACGCCGAGCACTGCGGCATCGCGCACGTGCTCCGCCGGCAGCGGTGCGATGCCGAGCGCATCGAGAATACTCGCCCACAGCCCCGCCGCGCTGACATGCGCCGGCCCGAGCAACACCCCCGCCAGCATCGCCGCCGCCAGCAGCGCGACCCCCAGCGGCAGCACCGCGACCCGTGCCCGCGCGCGCGGCAGCACGGCCGTCAGGGCGACGCTCACGTCCAGGCCCGCGCCGGCAAGTCGGGCAACGTCGCATCCGGGTGCAACAGCCGCGTCAGGTCCCGTCGCGCCTGCGCCGCGCGCGGCCCGAAGCTGAGCACATAGGATCCGTCGATCGGCAGGACGCGCCGCGACCGCGCCACCGGCGTCACCGCCAGCGCCGGGATGCCGAGCAGCGCATCGACGCCACCCAGCTCGGCAAGGACATGGTCCATGATGACGACCGCCTCCGGCGCCAACCGCGCCGCCGCCTCGGCTGAGAGCGGCCGGTAGCCGTTGAAGCCGGTGACGGCGTTCTCCGCGCCGCAGGCGCCCAGCATCGCCGCCGCCTGGGTATGCCCGCCGGAGACCACCGGCGCCCCGCGCGCCGCCGACAGCACGAAGATGGCACGCACCGGCCGCAGCGCCGCGACCCGCGCATCCAGCGCCCGCCAATCGGCCAGCACCGCCTCGGCCACCGCCGCGCCATCGACGTCGAGCGCGGCGGCGACGGCGCGGATCTTGGCCGCGACGCCCTCGCCGGTCGGCACTTCCGGGATGGCACGGATCGGCGCCCCGGCCGCGCGCAGCACGGCGACCGCCTGGGGCGGCCCGGCTTCCTCCGACAGCAGCAGCAGGTCGGGATGCAGCGCGATCAGCCCCTCCGGCGCCAGCGCGCGCATGTAGCCGATCTGCGGCAATGCGCGCGCCGCCGCCGGGAAGCGGCTGGTGCTGTCCACCGCGATGACGTGCCCGCCGGCGCCGAGCGCGAAGGCGCATTCGGTCACCGCGCCACCCACCGCGACGATGCGCGCCGGCATCGCCGCCCGTAGCGGTCCCGCCAGCGCCGCCGCACCACCGCCCAGCAGCAGCCGGCGGCCGATCACGCCGCGTGCTCCGCCGGCACCGCCAGGCGTTCCACGGCCAGGGCGGCGATCTCGCGCCAATCCTCGCGCTCGCGCTCACCCGGCTTGCGGGCGCCGAACAGCAGCGCGACCACCTCGCCCGTCGCGTCGAGCAATTCGATCGAAGTGACGGCACCATCCTCGGTCGGCTTCACCACGCGCCAGGCATTGGCCACGCCGGCCTCGCGCAGATGCAGGTTGAAGTCGGGGTCGAGCACGTTGAACCAGCCGGGGATATCGACCAGCCGCTCGACCGGCCCGGTATGGATCTGGATGGCGGCGCGATTGCCGACGAACACCATCACCGGCACCCCCCGCGCCGCCGCCAGGCGCAGCACCTCGGCACCCGCCTGCGGCGCCAGCTTCAGCGCGAGGTCCTGCCCGGCGAGGACGAAGGCCTGGCGCCGCGACGCGCGATGGCGCCTCAGCATCGGGAAGAAGTCATGGGTGTCGCGCAGGGCGAGCCAATCCTGGCGCAGGGCGCTGGCATCGACGACGCCTTCATCCGCCGCCCCGGTCGGGCCGGGGGGTGCGGCGGGCGGCTCGGCGGCGGCCTCGATGGCGAAGGCCGCGAGGATGCGCGCCCAGCCGTCGCGGTCCGTCGCCTCGGTCGCGAAAATCTTGTGCGCGGCGACGCCGTCCTTGTCGAAGACCTGGATCGAGGGCCGCTCGCCGCCCAGCGCATAGGCATGCGCCCAGTGGCGCGGGAACAGCCGCAAATCGATATCCGGCCCGAGCACCAGGATATGGCCAGGCCCCGAGGAGACATCGACAAACTGCCCATGGCGCTCATGCACCGCATGCTCGTTGCGGGTCAGTGCCATGATCCGCCCGGCCTGCGGCATGGCGCCGATCAGCGCCGCCCAGTCCGGCCGCAGTGGCGTCGCCGGGCCGGTGGCGCCCGAGGCGACCAGCGCGGCCTCGGTGGTGCCCAGCCGTACGGCGGCGTCGCGGGCGCGGATCGGCTTGCCGGCCTCCTCGATCAGGCTGGCGTGACGGTCTGCGAGTGTGGTCATGGCAATCGTCCTCATGGTCAGTTCAGGCGGAAATGGACGGGGACCTCGACCCAGGCGGGCACGGCTCGGTCACCATGGCGCGCGGGTTCGAAGGCCCAGCGGCGCACCGCGGCGATCGCCGCGGCATCGAGCAGCGGGTAGCCGGAGGAACGCCACAGGCGCGTCTCCTGCGTGTCGCCATCGGGCGAGACCAGGGCGCGCACCGTCACCGTGCCGGTCATGCCGAGGTCGAGCGCGCGGGCCGGGTATTGCGGCGGGTTCGGCGGCCGCCGGTAGCGCGGCGCATGGATGACGATCGGGCCGCCGCCGGCATTGTCTGGCGGGGCGACAGCCGCGCCGGCTGCCGGCGCCATCGATGGCCCGCGCGCGGCCACCTGGTGCGCGGCGTCGGGCGTGCCGCGCCGGGGGCGCTGCGCGGCTGATGCGTTGGGTGCCGGTCGCGGCGCGGGCGCGGACGGGGCCGGCTGCGCCACCGGTGTCGCCGAGGCGACCTGCTGCGATGGTGGCGGCGGTGCCGGTGGCGGGGCGGGCAGGGGTTCCGCCCGCTCGGCCTGCTCCGTCTGTTCCATCACGGGCGCCGGCGGCGGCACCGCCGCCACGGGTTCAGCCTCGGCCAACGCGCTCGGATCGGGCGGGGCCGCTTGTGGCGGTTCGGGCGCGACGACCGGCGGCGCCGGCGCGGGCATCGGCATCGGGACGACGGGCGGCGGCGGGACATCCGGCACCAGCGGCGGCGCGGGCGGCGCCGGCGCGGCGGCGGCGGTCAGGTCAGGCGCGGGTGCTGCCGCAGCCTCGGCGGTGGGTTCCCCGGCGCCATCGGGCTCGCCCTGCGACGGCGCCCATTCCACCACCAGCGCCGCGTCCGGCGTGCCACCCCCCGTCTCCGGCAGGCCGCGCCAATCCATCACAAGCCAGGCGGCGATCGCCGCATGCAGCGCGAGCGACGCGGCGGTCGCGCGACGCCAAGGCCCGCCGGCGAGAAAGGCCGGCGGGCTGCACAGGCGCGATGGGGGGAAGGCCGCGCCCGACACGGTTCAGAAGGTCAGCGTCATCGCCGCGCGGAAGTTCCGGCCCGTCTCGTAGAAGTTCGGCGGCGGGTTGGAATTCCAGGTCGAGCGCCGGTAGGCGTGGTCGAAGGCGTTGTCGAGCCCGACATCGAAGCGCAGGTTCGGCGCGAAGCTCGGCCGCCAGGTCGCATACAGGTCGAGCAACCCGTAGCCCGAGGTCTCCTCCGCCAGGCCGGGCACGTTGTCCGGGTTGCGGTCCTGCGTCGCCACCAGCTGCCAGCGCGCGCCGACCACCACGCCGGCTTCGAGGAAGCGGTAACCGCCCGACAGCGTCATGCGGTTCGCCGGCACCGAGGCGAGCGGCTGGTCGTCGGTCAGATTGTCGCCCTGCAGCGCGCTGGCCGAGACGGCGCCGAACCAGGTGCCGGTGTCGTATTGCAGCTCCGCCTCGACACCCTGGATGCGCGCCGAGGCGACATTCCGCGACACGGTATAGGTGGCATAGACGAGCTGCTCGATGAAGTTGTCGATCTCATTGCGGAAGGCAGTGATCCGCATGCGCAGCCGGTCGCCGTCGCGCAGCACGTCGCTGAAGCGGACATTCACGCCCGCCTCGATGTTGTGCGAGGTCTCCGGCTTCAGGTCGGGGTTCGGGATGAACAGATTGCCCGGGAAGTGCTGGCCGGAAACGTACAGTTCGGTCAGCGAGGGCGCGCGGAACGCCTCGGCATAGGAGATGTAGGGCTGCAACCAGGGCGTCACCTGGTAGGCCAGGCTGACCTTGGGCGAGAGCCGGTCGACATTGGTGTCGTTGTTGGCGTCGTCGGCGCTCTGGCTGAAGGCGTCGTAGCGCAGCGCACCGACCAGGGTGAAGTCGCCCATTGCGATCTGGTCCTGCCCGTAGATGCCGAGCACATCCTGCGAGGCGGACGGGAACTGCGTGCGGCGGCGGCCATTCTGCGTGCCTTCCTGGTCGTCGCGATAGAACTCCGTGCCGAGGGTAACGATGTGGTTGTCCCAGCCGAACAGGCTGAAGCGGCTGTTGTTCTGCGCATCGATGCCGTTGGTCGTCTGGTCCGTGGTGTCGCGCGCGCGGGTGCCGGTGCGGCGCTGTTCCTGCAGCAGGACATGGTTGTGGTAGACAACGACCTGCGGGTTCAGCAGCGGCATCGACGGGTCGGCGTAGTTCCAGCGCAGCGTATAGACCTGCTGTTCCGTGATGCGGTCGGAGATGCTCTGCTCAGTGGCGGTGTTGGCGGCGATCGGCAGGACGTTCGAATCGCGGAACATCATGCCGGAGAGGTCGAACTGATGGTTGCCCGGCCGCCATTGCAACCGCGCCAGCCCGTTCGCCACGGAGTCGGCAGTATAGGGGATGGTGTTGCCGGCGCCGTCGGTGAAGTTCGAGTTGTTGAAGCCGGAAATCGCGCCCAGCACGGCGAAGTCACCGGCCCGTGCCGCACCGGCGGCCAGGCCGCGCCACATGCTGCCCTGCGACTGGTAGCCACCACGGAAGAAGCCGCCGACCGGCAGGTCGGAATCCGGCTGGATGATGTCGTCAGGCTCGATCGTGCGCATGTTGATGACGCCGCCGATCGCACCCGAGCCATAGAGCGCCGAACCCGGCCCGCGCATCACGTCGATCTGGCGCAGCAATTCCGGGTCGATGAAGATCCGCCCGCGATGGCCGGCGTTGAAGTTGTTCCTGGCGCCATCGATGCGGAAGACGATGCGGTCATCGCCCAGGCCGCGAATCAGCGGCTGCAGCGCCGTGGTGCGCCCCACGCCGGACAGCTCGACACCCGGCACGTCGCGGATCGTCTCGGAGACCGAACGCGCATCGCGTTCGAGGATTTCCTCGCGGCTCAGCACGCTGACCGGCACGGCGCTGTCGCCCGAGATGGTGGGCGTGCGCGTGCCCGTCGCCGTCACCGCATCGAGTGGCGTGGCGACGACGGCCGGCGGCGGGTCCGCCTGCTGCGCGGCGAGCGGGCCGGCAGCGCAGATGGCGGCAAGAGTTGCGCAAAGCCCGATGGGGCGACGGGAAGCCATGCGAGGACACTCCGAGGGATAGGTTCGGGGCCTGGCTGGCTGGCGGAGGACGCGCGGTCCCTGGCGTGCTGGCTGGGCAGTAAATGCGGGCGGGCTATTTGGTCAGAATGAGCTTGTCGTGCCGCGTCAATTTGAGGCGGTAGATCTCGCTGCCATGCCGGATGATGACCTCGCGTGCCTCGCCGAGCAGCGAGCGGCTTTCCAGCACGCTGGGCGCCGCGCCAGGCGTCGGGGGAGGCGGCGCGTCGCGCATCATCGGCGGCCGGCCCCGGACGATGCGGCGGAAGCCATGCGTGAGACGCGCCAGACCAGATGCAGATAGGCGACCGACATCACCACGATGCCCGCTTCGGTCCAACTCGCCACGCGCCAAGCCCCTTCCTTACCGCCGGTGCCCGGTGGGTTTGCCCACCGGATTGCCGGTGATCGGGTTATAACGATATTGCGAATCATTCGCAACAATGATTCGCAAAATGTCACGCCTGCTGCCCTATACTCGGCCCATGAAGCTCGCCGTCATCGCCGACATCCATGGCAATCTCCTCGCCCTCGAGGCGGTCCTCGCCGATATCGACCGACGCGGGCTTCAGCAGGTCATCAACCTCGGCGACGTCGCCTCCGGTCCGCTCTGGCCGCGCGAGACAGTGGAACTGGTCCAATCCCGCGCCATCGCCACGCTGCGCGGCAACCATGACCGCTGGATCGGCGAGGGCGGGGAAGGCCACTCCGACAGCTTCGCCCGTGACCAGATGGATGGCGGCCAGGTGGCTTGGTTGTGGGGCCTGCCGCCGAGGCTGGAACCCGCCCCCGGCGTGCTGGCCTTCCATGCCAGGCCGGACGACGACAGCGCCTATCTGCTCGAGGAAGTTGCATCGGGACGCCTGATCCCCTCCGTCGCGGCGGAGGTGGCCGCCCGCCTCGGCCCGACAGAGGCAACCCTGCTGCTATGCGCCCATAGCCACCTCGCCGGCATGCTGCTGCTGGAAGACGGCCGGCTGGTGCTCAACCCCGGCAGCGTCGGCTGCCCGGCCTATGCGGACCCCACGCCGCCGCCGCATGTCTCCGAAGCCGGGTCCCCCTTCGCCCGCTATGCGGTGCTGGAGGTCGAGGCAGGCCGGCTGCTCGGCTGCGAGATGATCGCGCTGGCCTATCACCACGAAGCGGCGGCGGCGCGGGCGGAATCGCTCGGCCGGGCCGGCTGGGCGCATGCGCTGCGCACGGGGCTGATGCCATTCGGCGGCTGACGTCGCACGCGCGCGGTTGACGGCGCGGCCCGGGACGTGGTCTCGGGCGGCTCCCGCGGCGTGAGCGCCGCCTTCCTGCCTCCCCCGGGACCCCATGATCCGCCTCGACAGCATCAGCAAGCAGAACGGCCAGCAGCTTCTATTCATCGAGGCCTCCGCGGCGCTCCAGAAGGGCGAGCGCATCGGCCTCGTCGGCCCCAACGGCGCCGGCAAATCGACGCTGTTCCGCATGATCACTGGCCGCGACGAGCCCGATGAAGGCCAGGTGCTGGTCGATCGCGGCATCAGCATCGGCTTCTTCAGCCAGGATGTCGGCGAGATGTCCGGCCGCAGCGCGGTGTCGGAGGTGATGGACGGCGCCGGCAATGTCAGCGAAGTCGCCGCCGAATTGCAGGAACTGGAGGCTGCCCTCGCCGACCCCGACCGCGCCGACGAGATGGAGCAGATCCTCGAACGCTTCGGCGAGGTGCAGGCACGCTTCGAGGAGCTCGGCGGCTATGCGCTGGAGAGCAAGGCGCGCGAGGTGCTCGACGGCCTCGGCTTCAGCCAGGAGATGATGGACGGCGATGTCGGCGCGCTGTCCGGCGGCTGGAAGATGCGCGTCGCCCTCGCCCGCATCCTGCTGATGCGCCCTGACGTGATGCTGCTCGACGAACCGAGCAACCACCTCGACCTCGAAAGCCTGATCTGGCTGGAGCAGTTCCTCACCGGCTATGACGGTGCGTTGTTGATGACCTCGCACGACCGCGAATTCATGAACCGCATCATCAACAAGGTGATCGAGATCGATGGCGGCACGCTGACCTCCTTCGCCGGCGACTACGAATTCTACGAAGCGCAGCGCGCGATGAACGAGCAGCAGCAGCAGGCACAGTTCGAGCGCCAGCAGGCGATGCTTGCCAAGGAGATCAAGTTCATCGAGCGCTTCAAGGCGCGCGCCTCGCACGCCGCCCAGGTGCAGTCGCGCGTGAAGAAGCTCGAGAAGATCGACCGCGTCGAGCCGCCCAGGCGCCGCCAGACCGTCACCTTCGACTTCCCGCCAGCGCCGCGCTCGGGCGACGACGTCGTCAATCTGCGCGGCGTGCACAAGCGCTACGGCAGCAAGGTGATCTATGACGGACTCGACCTGCTGGTGCGCCGGCGCGAACGCTGCTGCGTGCTCGGCGTCAACGGCGCCGGCAAATCCACCCTGCTGAAGCTGGTGACGGGCACGACGACGCCGGATGAAGGCAGCGTCGCGGTCGGTGGCAGCGTGAAGATGGGGTATTTCGCGCAGCACGCGATGGAATTGCTCGACCCCGAGCGGTCGGTTTTCCAGTCGCTGGAGGATACCTTCCCGCAGGCCGGCCAGGGCTCGCTGCGCGCGCTCGCCGGCTGCTTTGGCTTCTCCGGCGACGATGTCGAGAAGAAGTGCCGCGTGCTGTCAGGCGGCGAGAAGGCGCGGCTGGTGATGGCACGCATGCTCTACGATCCGCCGAATTTCCTGGTGCTCGACGAACCCACCAACCACCTGGACATGGCGACCAAGGAAATGCTGATCACCGCGCTCGCAGGCTATGAGGGGACGATGCTGTTCGTCTCGCATGACCGGCATTTCCTCGCCGCGCTGTCGAACCGCGTCCTGGAACTGACCACGGAGGGCATCCACCAGTACGATGGCGGCTATACCGAATATGTCGCGCGGACCGGGCATGAGGCGCCGGGCCTGCACGGCTGAGGCCCCTCGCGCCGCGGAAAGAGCTGGAGAGGCGGCGCCGCTCGCTACGACAAGACCGCCCGCAACATCCTCGCCGTCGTCACCATCGCCCTATGGCTCAGGCAGTTCTCCACGGAGCCCAGAGCAGATCGCGCCTGACTGGCAACAGTCAAGCGCGTGAAGATGCCCGATCAAACACTGGCTTGGAGCGGTCTGCGTGAGCGCAGTCGAACGCAAGCCGCTCTAAAGCCCGAGCAATTTGTCCAGCTTCGCCATCTCGTCGAATGGTTCCGCCCCATGGGCCGCGAGCACGTCGCGCGGTGTCTCCCGCGCGAAGCCCAGCACGCGGCAGCCCGCGGCGATGCCGGCGCGCACGCCGGGAACGCTGTCCTCGATCACCACGCAATCCTGTGGCGCCGCGCCGCAAGCCGCCGCCGCGGCCAGGTAGATGTCGGGATAAGGCTTCGGCCGCTCGACATCCTCGAAGGAGAAGACGCGCTCGGCGAAGACCGTAGCGAGCCCGAGCGAGCGCATTTTCGCCATCAGCTCGGCGCGCGCGGAATTCGACGCGACGGCGACCGGGATGCCCGCGCCGGCGACGCGGCGCACGGCCTCGGCGGCGCCGGGCATGGCAGGGGTGCGCTCGGTCATCTCAAGGGCGATGAGGTGAGAAATATCCTCCGCCCAACCCGGCGGCAGGGGCCCGACCCGCGCCTCGATGCGCGGCACCATGTCGGGCAGGGCGAGGCCGAGGAAGGTCTCGCGCGACTGGACGGCGGTCATCGGCCAGCCCAGCGCGGTGAGTTGGTCGGCGACCAGCGCGTTCACCACCATTTCGCTATCCGCGAGCACGCCGTCGCAGTCGAACAGGACAGCGCGCGGGATCATGCCGCGGCCTGCGACGGGGCGCGCGCCCTGGCATGCGGGCAGTCGCCATGCTGCTTCGGGCATTGCCGCGCGCCGGCGAAGGAACACAACGACCGGCCCGAGGCCAGCGCCGCCCGCGTCAGATCCGCCAAGGCGGCGATGAAGGCAGGATCGCTGTTCTGCGCCGGCACGCGGAAATAGCCGGGCACGCCAAGCTTTTCCGCGACGTCGCGGTATTCAACGTCGAGTTCAACCAGGGTTTCCGAATGTTCGGAGACGAAGGCGATCGGGCAGACCAGCAGCGCGACCTTGTCATGCGCCGCGCGTTCGATCTCCGCCTCGGTCGAGGGCCCGATCCACTTCTGCGGCGTCACGCGCGACTGGTAGCAGACCGTGTGGTCCAGCCCGGCAATGTCGCCCAACTGCCCGACCACGGCGGCGACGGTCTGTTCGACCTGCCACTGATAGGGGTCGCCGGCCTTGATGATGCTCTCGGGCAGCCCGTGGGCGGAAAACAGGACGCGCAGAGGCACATCGGCGGGCAGCGCGGCGCGGGCGCGGGCATGGGCGTCTCGCACCAGCGCCGCCGTCGCCGCGGTGAAGCCGCCATGCGAATGCCAGCAGCACAGCGTAGTGGTCGGCACCGACAGGCCGATGGCTTGGCACGCCTCGTCCCAGGCGGTGACGGAGCTGCCCGTCGTGGTGGTGGAATATTGCGGATAGAGCGGCAGCAGCAGCACCTCATCGGGCTGCCAGGCCTGCACCTCGCGCGCGACGGCGTCGCTCATCGGGTGCCAGTAGCGCATCGCGACGAAGCAGCGCGCCTCGATCGCCGGGTCGTCGGCCAGCGCGGCGCCGAGCGCGCGGCCCTGTTCCTCCGTCAGTTCCAGCAGGGGGGAACGGCCGCCGATGATGGCGTAGTTCGCCAACGCCGGCCTGGTGCGACGCCAGGCGATCAGCCGCGCGAGCCAGCGCCGCACGAAACCCGGCACCCGCAGGATGGCGGGGTCGGAGAACAGGTTGGTCAGGAAGGGCTGGACGCTTTCCGGGCGGTCGGGACCGCCCAGGTTGAACAGCACGATGGCAACGCGGCGCTTTGTCATGATGTCGCCCCAGATGACGCGGGACCGGCCCGCGTCAAGGTTCGGGCGTGTGTCAGGCGTTCGCCACGGGCATCGCGGAGCCCTGCCCGCGGCGCGACTGCCACAGCTGCACGAAGTCGATCGGCGCCAGCAGCACCGGCGGGAAGCCGCCGTCGCGCGTCACATCCGCGAGGATGTTGCGGGCGAAGGGGAACAGCAGGCGCGGGCATTCGACCAGCAGCACCGGCTCCAGCATCTCCTGTGGAACGCCGTTCAGGGTGAAGATGCCGCAATAGACCAGCTCGGCGATGAAGGCGGTCTTGTCTTCGGCGGTCTTGGCGTCGCAGCGGATCTGCAGCGAGATCTCGTAGGTCTCCTGCCCTTCCTGCAGCCGGCGGGCCTGGACATCGAGGGCGATGTCGATCCGCGGCGCGTCGCGCATGGACAGGTAGATCTCGGGCGCGCCCGGCACTTCGAAGGACAGGTCCTTGGTGAACTGCAGGTTCAGCACCACGGGGCCGGTAGCGGGGTTGGCACTGCCATTGGCGCCGTTGGGCGGGATCGGCTGGTCGGACATGTCGGGGCCTCTCGGATCGGGCGCGCCGGGGCGCGCCGGAAGGGTGGCGGCGCGGTTAGCACGCGGGGCCGGGGGCGGCAAACGGATGCAAATCATCTCGCGCACCATGCGACGCTCGTCCTAGGCTTTGGCCCAACCCGCCGCATGACGGCGGCCAGGAGGAACACGCATGCCGTCATTCACGCTGGACCGTCGCGCCCTGTTTGGCACCGCCGCCGCCCTGCTCGCCGCGCCGCGCCTCGCCGCCGCGCAGGATGCCTGGCCCAACCGGCCGGTCCGCTACATCAACCCCTATGCCGCGGGCGGGCCGACCGACACGCTGTCGCGCCAGCTCTGCCAGAAGATGTCGGAGATGTCGGGCCAGCAATTCGTGGTGGAGAACCGCACCGGCTCGGGCGGGCTGGTCGGCAACCAGATGATCGCGCAATCCGCGCCGGATGGGTACACGCTTGGCCTTGGCGGCATCGCCTCGCACGCCATCTCGCCGACGCTCTACGCGCATATGCCCTTCGACGCGCAGAAGGACTTCACCTTGGTCACCGGCATGTGGCGCCTGCCGAACCTGCTGGTGGTGAACAACGACATCCCGGCGCGCACCGTGCCGGAACTCATCGCCTTCCTGAAGGCGCATCCGGGCCAGTACGCCTATGCATCGGCCGGGGCGGGCACCACGCTGCACATCTCGGGCGCCATGTTCTGCACCATGGCGGGGGTCGAGATGACGCATGTGCCCTATCGCGGCAGCGCGGCGGCCTATCCGGACATCATCGCCGGCCGGGTGCACATGATCTTCGACAACATCCCGGGTGCCCTGGCCCAGGCGAAGGAAAACCGGGTACGGCCACTCGGCGTCACATCGTCCGACCGCAGCCCGGTGGTGCCGGATGCGCCCTCCATCGCCGAGACGCTGCCGGGCTACGACATGGCGTCCTGGACGTGCCTGTGCGGCCCGGCGGGCCTGCCGCCGGCGATGGTGCAGCGCATGTCGGCGCTGTCGCGCCGCGCCCTGGAGACGGAGGAGCTGAAGCGCCAATACCTCGACCAGGGCGCAACCGCCTGGTGGACGACGCCGGAACAGATCGCCGATTTCCGCGCTTCGGAGGAACGGCGTCTGGCACCGCTCATCCGGGCGTCCGGCGCGCGGGTGGAATGACCGCGTGCTGGTGAGGGGTGGATGGGTGGCCGCCCTTCAGGACGGACCGCGCACCATCCACGTCCACAGGAACGGCGTGGCGACGAGCCCGTCGCGACGATCCGGCGTGCAGAGGCGGGGCGCATCCCAGCATTGGTTGCCATGGCGCGGCACATGAATCGGGATGCCTGCCAGCTCCCCGCGCGGCTCGACGGTGACCTCCGGCAAGGTTACCGGCACGGGGTCGAACAGCCGGCGTGGGGGATTCCCGGCCAGCGAGGCCAGGGTCGCGACGCCCAGGGCCAGCGCGACGCCGGTGCGGAACCGGGGCCGCGCCATCGTCGCGAAAGCCCCGGCGGCGCGGCTGGAGCGCCAGCCGACCGGCGCGACTTGCGCGATCAACAGCAGCAACGGCAGCACCAGCCAGCTCTGGCCATAACGGACCAGCGGCGCGGAGATGAACCAGAAGGCGATGCCGGCGCCGGCGATCGCCATCAGCACCAGCATGTCCCGCCGTGCGGCGCCCGGCAGCGTATCCGCCACGACCACCAGCCGCTGCCCCAGCAGTAGCCTTGCCGCCAGCAACACCGCGACGAGGCCGCCCAGCACTAGGAAGGTCGGTCGCGACGGCTCGATGGCCAGGCGGCCGACCCAGTCGGGCAGCCAGGACCAGTCGGCCAGCACCGTCTCGGGTGACGCGTCCGGCCGGCGGGCCCAGGACCGCATCCAGTCGACATCCGATTGGGCGACGGCGGCGTTGATCCGCCACGGCACCGGCAGGCAGCTCGATGGCTGCGGATAGGCCAGGCAGCCCGAGGTGGCGACGCCGCGCGCCAGCCAGGGCAGGCCGATCGCCAGCGCCGCCCCGGCCCCGAGCGCGATGTCCCGGCCGGCAAGCCAGCCACGCCGCCAGGCCAGTGCCGGGATCGCCATCAACAGCACCACCGGCAGCGCCGAGAGCTTGAGCGTGACCGCCAGCGCCGCCACCACCGCCAGCATTGCCGCGGTGCCGGCGCGTTCGGGCGCCGCCGAAGCGATGCCGCCCAGATCCGACAGGCGCAGCGCCAGGTGGAAGCCGTACAGCACCATCAGCGCACTCGGGACGTCCGAATTCGGCGACCCCATCCAGACGCGTAGGATCAACAGCGGGGTGAACAGCGCCAGCCCCACAACCAACAGGCCGAACAGCGAGGAGCGCAGCCCGATGGCACCGGCGCGCGACAGGGCGCGCTGCGTCACGGCGAGGATAACGAACACCATCAGCAGCGCATTGGTGGTGAGCGCGCCGAGCAGCCCCGGCAGGCCGCCCGACAGCAGCGCGGCAGTCGGAAAGACCGCCGAGTTGTAGCCGAAGCGCATATGGATGTTGGCGCTGCCGAGGATGAGCGGAAACTCCATCACCAGCCGCACGGCCTGCAGGTGATAGAGCCCGGTATCGAAATGCCCGCGCGTCGAGGCGGGAATCATGGCGCCGAGGCGCAGGCAGGCAGCCAGGAGCAGCAGCAGCGTCGCCGCCATGCCCCAACCGAAGGCATCGGTCTGCCGGGCGAGGCCTCGCCATTGCCCCAGCAGCAGCCCGATGCCGAGAAGGCAGACCGCAGCCGCCGGCAGCCCGCCAAGTGGCACGAAGACGTGGCCCATGGTCGCCACCAGCCCAAGCACGACATAGCCCAGGATGCCAAGATCCCCGACCGTGACGCCGCGCGCCACGCCGGGGTTCAGCCGCTCGGCCAGGCGCAGCGCCAGCAGGCCGTAGCCGAGGCAGGTCATGGCGCCCAGCAGCACGACAACACCGGCCATCAGCATGGGGCAGACCCTCCAGCGGCCGGTGCGACCGGCGCGGTCAGTCCGCCCCGTCGATCAGCGCGCCGGTGCTGCGCCCGCGGCCTGGTTCAAGCGTTTTCGTGTAATACAGCCCGGCCACCGTCTGGCCGCCGACCCGGGCATAGAAGGGATGCGTGCCCCAATGCTGGTAGCCGAGCGCCTGGAACAAAGCGATGGCGGTCGCCTGCGTTTCGCGCACATCGAGGTTGATGACGCGGTGGCCCAGCGCGGCGGCGCGTTCCTCCGCCTTGGTCACCATCAGGCGCGCCAGGCCGAAGCCACGGGCATAGGGGGCGACATAGGCGTGGGTGAGCGTCGCGGCGAAAGCCTGCGCCTCATTGTTGCGCGGCGGGCGGACCAGCAGGGCCGAACCGACGGCGTGGCCATCCAGCCGGGCGACGAACAGTTCGCGTTCCGGCACCAGCAACACGCCGCGGAAATGGCGCTCCAACGCGGCGCGACCCTGGGGTTCGACCCAGCCGAAGCCGCCGCCTTCGATGATGGCGGCATCCGTCGCCTCGGCCAGGTCGGCGAGGTCGGCGTCGGACAGGCGCTCGACCCGCTCGACGCCGATCTGCCGGGGGGGTTGCACGGCAACGGAAGCGTTCAAGGTTCCCACCGCATGAAATTGGCGAGCATGGCAAGCCCGATCGGGCCGCTTTTCTCGACATGGAATTGAAGCCCGGCGAGATTGCCGCGCGCAATGATCGCGGTCACGGGGCCGCCGTAATCGGTAGTGGCGATGACGTCCTCGGGATCCTCCGCCTCAAAGGCGAAGGAATGGACGAAATAGACCTGGTCGCCCGGCTTCACCCCATCGAGCACCGGGTGGAAGCCTTCCTCGAAGGACAGGGCGTTCCAGCCCATCTGCGGCAGCGGCAGCGGCGCGTTGTCCATGCCGCGCGGGTCCATCGGCGCGACCTCTCCGGGGATCCAGCCCAGGCCGAGCGTCACGCCATGTTCGAGACCACGCGTGGCCATCAGTTGCATGCCGACGCAAATGCCAAGGAACGGCACGCCATGGCCGCGCACGCGTTCCTCCAACGCCTCGACCACGCCGGGCAGCGCGTCGAGGCCCCGTCGGCAGGCGGCGAAGGCGCCCTGGCCGGGCAGCACGATGCGGTCGGCGAGGCGCAGGTCGGCGGCGGCGGTGACCACCTTCACCACCGCGTCGATGTCATGGTCCTCGGCGGATTTCTCGAAGGCGCGAACCACCGAGGCGAGGTTGCCCGACCCCGGATCGACCACCGCGATGCGCTGCGTCATGCCCCGCCCCTTCAGACCGCCACATGGGCGAGATCGGGCCGCCAGGCCGCGAGTTGCAGAAAGGCCGCGTCGGCATCGCGGCCCATCACCACCGCCTCGGTCCGCCAGCCGCGCAGGCCGAGCCACCAGGCTTGCAGGTTGCGCGCCTCGAAGCCGATGAAGACCTGCAGGCCGAGGCTCAGGGCGATCGCCGGTTCCGCCGGCAGGGCGGCGCCGAGCACCAGAACGGCGGCCAGGTAAAACGCCGCCAATGCGAACAGCCGGTGCGCCAGGAACCACAACAGCGGGGCGACCAGCGCCCACAGGGCGAAGCCGTCACGCAGCAGCACGGCCCGCGGCGGCTTGCCCGCCACCGGCGGTCTGAGATGGACGGTCCACACCCGCATGGTCAGGCCTCCAGCACGCCTTTGGTGGAGGGTATCACACCGGCGGCCCGGGGGTCGGGCTCGGTGGCCTGCCGGAGGGCGCGCGCAGCGGCCTTGAAGCAGGCCTCGGCGACATGGTGGGCGTTGGTGCCCGCCTTCAAGGTCATGTGCATGGTGATGCCGGCATTGAAGGCCAGGGCGCGGAAGAATTCCTCGAACAGCTCGGTGTCCATCTCGCCGACCTTGTCGCGCGCGAAGGGCACCGACCAGGCGAGGAAGGGCCGGCCGGAGATGTCGATGGCGCATTCGGCCAGCGCCTCGTCCATCGGCAGCAGCGCGGCGCCATAGCGGCGGATGCCGCGCTTGTCGCCAAGTGCCTTCTTCAGGCATTGGCCGATGACGATGCCGACATCCTCGGCGGTGTGGTGGAAGTCGATATGCAGGTCGCCCTTGGCGGCCACGCCCATGTCGAACATCGCGTGGCGGGCCAGCGCGGTCAGCATGTGGTCGAGGAAGCCGATGCCGGTGGCGACCTCGGCCCGGCCGGACCCGTCGAGGTCCAGCGCGACGCGGATCGCGGTTTCAGCGGTTTCACGCGAGATCTCGGCGCGGCGCGGCGGGGAGACAATTCCATCCATGGGGCGCTTCCTACGCCCCCCGGGGCTGGTCCCGCAATCATGGCGTCAGGAAGGTCCGTCGCGGACCAACGTCAGGATGTGGCGTGCACCCATGCCGGGCGGATCGTCAGGCCGCCAGCGCCTGGCCCGCCCCGCTCATCATGTGGCGGATGGCCAGCCGCGCCTCGGATGACAGCGCCGTGAAGGCGACGTGGATGCGGTCCTCGCCGACCGCGACGACGCGCATCGGCATCAGGTTGGTGCCGAAAACCAGGGCGCCCGCCATGCCCACCGCCGCCCTGGTCTCGGTCGCGTCCAGCGCGGCGCCGCCTTCGGACAGGTCGAGCAGATTCACCGCGACGGCACGGCGGCCGGCTAGTTCCAGCATGGCGCCGCGGCGCAGCGGCACGCGGATGCTGGCGCGGCGCTGGATCTCGGCTTCGGGACCGGCGGCGATGCGGCCGAACAACTCGCGCCGTTCGGCCACCGATTCATGCGCCTCCCGGGTGGCGCGGGCCATGGCCTCGGCGGCCTCGGCGCTGCCATACAGGTCGCCGGTGACGCCATCTCTGCGGCCTTGCACGGCGCGGAAGGCACCAGTGGCGCCATCCACGGCGCGGGCGATATGCTCCGCAAGCGCGGTGGCCGGACGCACGGGGTGGCCGGACGGCGATGCGGCGCGGTCGCGGATCAGGGCGATGGCTGCGGCCATGGCGCCGATGTCATCCGCGCGGCCGAGGCCCGGAATGGCGACAAGCCGCTCGCCGCGGGCCACGGCACCCAGGGAATCGGCCAGTTGCGCGAGCGGGATGGTGACACGCGCCGCCAGCACCCACCCGGCGCCGAGCGCGGCGAGGCTCGCGGCCAGCATGACGAGGCCGACCGCTGGGTCCTGCCCGGGGTTGGCCAGGAGATGGGCGGCGACGCCCGCGTTGGTTAGGCCAATGGCGGCCAAAAGGCCAAACGGCAGCGGGGCTATCCTGGCGTGCATCGCGGTCCACCATCGGCTCGAATGTTGTCGGCCAATGAAGGGAAGCACGCCAAACCCTTACCAATCGTAACCAACGGGCCCGCGCCGCCCCCCGGTTGAGTCGCGGCGGGGTCGCGCCCACATTCGGCGCACCATGACCTCCACACAACATGATCCCCTCGGGTGGCACGGCACCACCATCCTTTGCGTGCGCAAGGACGGCCGCGTCGCCATGGCCGGCGACGGCCAGGTCTCGCTTGGCCAGACGGTGGTGAAGGGCAATGCGCGCAAGGTGCGCCGCATCGCCCAGGGCCGCGTCCTGTGCGGCTTCGCCGGAGCCACCGCCGATGCCTTCACCCTTCTCGAACGGCTGGAGGCGAAGCTCGAACGCTTCCCCGACCAGCTGGAACGCGCCTGCGTCGAACTGGCCAAGGACTGGCGCACCGACCGTTACCTGCGCCGCCTCGAAGCCTTGCTGGCAGTGGCGGACAACAAGCGCAGCCTGCTGCTGACCGGCCAGGGCGACGTGCTGGAACCCGAAGACGCCATCATCGGCATCGGCTCGGGCGGCAATTATGCCTTGTCGGCCGCCCGCGCCCTGCTGCCGGTGGAAGGCATCGACGCGGAGGAGATCTGCCGCCGCTCGATGAAGATCGCCGCCGACATCTGCGTCTACACCAATGGCAACATCGTGCTCGAAAGCCTGGAGGCGTGAGCGCGACCCAACCCGTCATCATCACCCCACGGATCGCGGCCTGCCGCGATCCGCGAGCGCACAACGCGACCGCGCCCAGACCACCCGTAGCCGCCGACGCGCCAGTGCTCGGCGCGAAGCCAAGCCGCGCGGATGCGCGGCGCCTCACGCCGACGGCGTGCTTTCGGCACGACGCGTTTGAAGGCTGAAAAAAATGTCTGAATCCATCAATCTGAGCCCGCGCGAGATCGTCTCCGAGCTAGACCGCCACATCGTCGGCCAGCAGGACGCCAAGCGGGCCGTCGCCATCGCCCTGCGCAATCGCTGGCGCCGCCAGCAACTGCCCGAAGGCATCCGCGAGGAAGTGGTGCCGAAGAACATCCTGATGATCGGCCCGACCGGCGTCGGCAAGACGGAGATCGCGCGGCGTCTCGCCAAGCTTGCCAATGCGCCCTTCCTGAAGGTGGAAGCGACGAAGTTCACCGAGGTCGGCTATGTCGGCCGCGACGTGGAATCAATCGTCCGCGACCTGGTCGAATCCGCCATTACGATGGCGCGCGAACAGGCGCGGCGCGGCGTGCAGGCCAAGGCGGAACTCGCCGCCGAGGAGCGCCTGCTGACCTCGCTGGTCGGCGAGGGAGCCTCGGGCGAAACCCGCATGAAGTTCCGCCGCATGCTGCGCGCCGGCGAACTGGAAGCCCGCGAGATTGAGGTGCAGGTCGCCGATGCGGCTGGCGGCATGCCGATTGGCATGATCGACCTGCCGGGCCAGCAGGGCATCCAGATGCAGAACATGCAGGAGATGCTCGGCAAGATGTTCGGCGGCCGGCAGAAGCCGCGAAAGATGTCGGTGGCCGAGGCGCGCATCGCGCTGACCAAGGAGGAAGCCGACAAGCTGCTCGACCAGGACGCGCTGGTGCGCGATGCGGTGTCGAATGCCGAGAACAACGGCATCGTCTTCCTCGACGAGATCGACAAGGTCTGCGCGCGGACCGGCGAGGGCGGCGTGCGCGGCGGCGACGTCTCGCGTGAAGGCGTGCAGCGCGATCTGCTGCCGCTGATCGAGGGCACCACCGTCACCACCAAGCATGGGCCGGTGAAGACCGACCACATCCTGTTCATCGCCTCGGGTGCCTTCCACCTGGCCAAGCCGTCGGACCTGCTGCCGGAATTGCAGGGCCGCCTGCCGATCCGCGTCGAGCTCGCCGCTCTGACGCGCGACGATTTCCGCCGCATCCTGACCGAGCCGGAGCATTCGCTGCTGAAGCAGTACACCGCCCTGCTCGGCACCGAGGGGGTGACGCTCGCCTTCGATGCCGAGGCGGTGGATGCGCTGGCCGACCTCGCCGCCGAGATCAATGCGACGGTCGAGAATATCGGCGCGCGACGGCTCGCCACCGTGCTCGAGCGGCTGCTGGAGGAGGTCTCCTTCACCGCCTCCGACCGAGGCGGCGATACGGTGCAGGTCGATGGCGCGATGGTGCGCGGCAAGGTGGCGCCTCTCGCGGGCAATGTGGATCTGTCTCGGTTCATTCTCTGATCGGCATGCATGAAGGAGGTTTCACGCGACTTGCGTGAGACCTTCCGTCATTGATTGCGAACGCCTCGCACTCGCTGGTGAAACACCATGACCTCCCACGCTATCGACGCCGGACTGATCCTCTTTCGCGAGGGGATGGAGGCCATCCTCGTCCTCGCCGCCTTGTCCGCCTTCCTGCAACGGGCGGCGCCGGAGCAGGGCCGCTCGCTCGGCTTCGGCGCCCTCGCCGGGGTGGGCGCGAGCCTGCTCGCCGCCGCCGCCTTCATGGCTTGGCGCGACGGCGCGCATGACGACCGGCTCGAAGGCGTGGTCTGCCTGCTGGCGGCCGGGCTGATGTTGTGGACCGGCGGCTGGCTGGCACGACGGTCCGACCCACGGGCCTGGACGGCGGAACTTCGGCGCAAGACGGAAACGGCCATGGCCTCCCCGCGCGTCGGGCTGGCGGTGGGCGCGATCGGCTTCCTCGCGGTGTTCCGCGAAGGGGCGGAGACGGTGCTGTTCCTCGCCGCGCTGCTGCGCGACGCGCCGTCGCCGGCGGCGCTGCTGCCGGGCATCGCGGTGGCGGTGGTGATGCTGGCGGCCTTGTGGTTCGCGCTGACGCGGCTGGCGCTGCGACTGCCGCTCCGCCCGCTATTCCTCGGCACCTCCGTGTTCCTGCTGGTGATGGCGGTGCGGCTGGCGGCGGCGGCGGTGCAGGAATTCCAGGAACAGGCGATGCTGCCGCTCGACCCCATCGACCTGCCGCGCTGGGCCGACAGCCTTGGGCTGCCGGACAATCTGGAACAGATGGCGGCGATGGCGCTGGTCGTGGTGCTGGCGATCCCGGCGCTGGCCGCCGGGCTGCGCGGCGGTGGGGCGCGTTCGGCCGCGGCCTGACCGGGTGGGCCAAGCGGCGGCGCGGTCATCCCCGCGCCGTATCGCTCCGGCAGGTCCTTGCCATGCGACCCCGAACCCAGCACCAACAGGCATTCATTGGCGAACGGCCGGTTGTCCGGCCTGCATCGGCGACCGTGCCGGGCAGCCACGGCGTGTCGGTCAACGCGTACCGGCTCGTCCCCGTCGTCAGGCACGGAACCCCGAGACTCAGCGCCTCGTCCGACCGGAATGCCGAATTGCCGATCGGACCTGACGGCGAATCGGCACCTCCGTCGCGTTCAGCGCGCCACCAGCGCCTTGAGGTCCGCCTGCGGCCGCGCCCCGAAATGCGAGATCGCCTCGGCCGCCGCGACGGACCCCCAGCGCCCGCATTCGGCCAGGTCCCGCCCGTCCGTCAGCGCCGCCAGGAAGCCGGCGGCATAGGCGTCGCCGGCCCCGGTCGTATCCACCACCGTGGTCGGCTCGGCGGCCACTTCATGCGCCGTGGTGGCGGTGAGGACCAGGCTGCCCTTCTCGCTGCGCGTCAGGGCGGCAAGGCCGACCTCGGTCTGGGCGATGGTCGCCGCCGCCTCGACATTGTCGGTCTGGTACAGGGCGCAGATCTCGGCCTCGTTGGCGAAGAGGATGTCGGCCTCGTCGCGGACGAAGGCGCGGAAGGCGTCGCGGTGGCGACCCACGCAGAACGGGTCGGACAGGGTGATCGCCACTTTCCGCCCGGCGGCGTGGGCGATGCGCGCGGCGGCGCGGAAGGCGGCCTGCGCGGCCGGCGGGTCGAACAGATAGCCTTCGAGGTAGGTGACCTGCGCCGCGGCGATCGCGGCCTCGTCCAGGTCGGCCTCGCCGAAGGTCACGCAGGCGCCGAGGAAGGTGTTCATGGTCCGCTGGCCGTCCGGCGAGACCAGGATCAGGCAGCGCGCGGTGGGCGCCCCGCCGGCCAGCGGCGCGGTCGGGAAGGTCACGCCGGCGGCGGTAATGTCGTGGCGAAACACCTGGCCGAGCGCGTCATCAGCGACCTTGCCGAGATAGCCGACCTTGGCACCGAGCGCGGCCGCGGCGGCGCAGGTATTGGCGGCCGAACCGCCGCTGCTCTCGATGCCCGGGCCCATGTCGCCATAGATGCGCTCGGCATCCTCGGGGCCGATCAGGGCCATGCTGCCCTTGGCCATGCCGTGGCGGGCGAGGAAGGCCTCCTCGGCGCGCGCCAGCACGTCCACGATCGCGTTGCCGATGCCGAGGATGTCGAGGGCGTGGGTCGTCATGCGCAGCACTCCAGTTTCGCGTCGTGCGCGGGATAGCGGCGGCCGCGGCCGACGGCAACCGCGCATGGACGGGACAACCGCGCATGATCGCCAACTGGCACGCGCCGCCGGGCGCGGCCCTGCCGCTTCGCACGGGCGGCGATGGGCCTAGTGTGATGGGCATGTCGAAGGATGTGATGACGGCACCCTCGGGAGGCGCGCCAGCCCCCGAGCCGCGCTGGCCTGTTGCGCTGACGATATTCGGCGTGCTGATCATCGCCGCAGCAATGCCGGACCGGCTGACGCTGCTGCCGCCCTGGGCGCCACTGCGATAGCCTTCATCGCCCTGTTGCCGCTGGCCGGCGTCACGCTGGCCAGCGGCAAGCGTCGATGGCTGCGCATCGAGCGCGCCGTGTTGCTGGCGGCCGCGACCTTGATCCTGGTCCTGACGGTGGTCGCCCTCGCCACCCTGATCCGGCACATCATCGTGGGCGGGCCGGAGCGGCTCGGCGGGCTCGAACTGCTAACCTCGAGCGTCGTCTCCTGGGTGGTCAACGTCGCCGGCTTCGCCCTGCTGTTCTGGCAACTGGATGCCGGCGGCCCCCGCGGGCGGACGACCGGCGCGAAAATCCGGCCGGACTGGCTGTTTCCTCAGACGGCGCCAGGTGATGCTGCGCCTGGCTGGGCGCCGGGCTATGTCGACTACCTCTACCTCGCCTTCTCGACCGCCACGGCCTTCAGCACGACCGACGTGATGCCGCTAACCGGGCGGGCGGAGATTCTGATGATACTGGAGGCGTCGATCGCGCTGGTCACCATGGTCATCGTCGCCTCGCGGGCGATCAACGTCCTCGCCAACTGACGGGCGGGCCACCAGCCGCGGCACGCTTGCTGCGCCGGGCACGGGCGGAAGGGATGCGGCAGCTCGGCGCGGGCCGGGCGCCGTCCCTCACGGCGCGACCAGCCAAACCCAGAACGGCAGCGTGACGATCGCCGCGATATGCTCCGTGGTGGTGATCGCCGCCATCAACGGCGCGTCCCCGCCCATCGCGCGCGCCATCACGTAGGACGTCGCGGCCGTCGGCAGCGCCATGAAGATGACCGCCACCGCCATCGCCAGCGGCGGCACGCCGAGCGCCATGCACAGTGCCCAGGTCACCGCCGGCATCACGGTCAGCTTGAGCACGCCGGTGACGGCTTGCGTACCGACCCGGTCGGTGAAGCTGTCGAGCGACAGCGCCGCCCCGACGCAGAGCAGCCCCAGCGCCACCGAGGCACGCCCAAGCGCCTGCACCGTCGGGGCGAGGCCAGGTGGCAGCCCGCCCAGCGCCGCGATGGCGAAGCCAGCCGCCACCGCCAACAGCAGGGGGTTCAGCGCGAGCTGGCGGATCACCGTGGCGGGCCGTGGCGGGCCGCGCTTGCCGTCGAAGGCGAAGGCGAGCGTCGTCACCGTCTGCACGAAGGGCACGATGATGCCGGTGGAGACGGCGCCGAACCCGGTGCCCTCGGCGCCGAACAGCGCGCCGACGATGGCGAAGCCCATCAGGTTGTTGAAGCGAATGCCGCCCTGCAGCACCGAGGTCATGGCCGCATGCCCGTGCCCCAGCGCGCGCGCCAGCAGCACCGAAATGACGGTGCCGAGCCCGAGCGCCGCCCAGATCGCCACCGCGATCCGCCCCAGCGGCAGGCTGCCCAGGTCGAGCGGCGACAGCGCCGCGACGATCAGCGAGGGCAGCAGCACCCAATAGATCAGCCGTTCCATGCCCGCCCAGACGGTGTCGTCGCGCAGCAGCCGGCGCTTCAGCAGCGCACCGAGGCCAAGCAACGCAAAGGCTGGAATGAAGGCGTCGAGCCAGGCGTTCATGCGCGGGCCGGCACGGTCACGCGCGCGGCCCGGGTGCTGCCCAGGGCGTCGGTGCCGGCGCGGTCGCCACGGCGGCCAGGCAGGCCGACTCCGTCACGCCCTCGGCCCCGCCCAGGGCGCGCGCCGCGGCAAGGCCAACCACCAGCGCCGACCCTTCGGCATAGAGAATGACGTCGAGCCGGCATGTGGGCGCCTCATACAACCAGACCTCGGCGGCACCCTCGGGGCGACGGATCGCCGGTTCGCCCAACATGCGCCGCAGCTGGTCGGCCGTCACGCCCATCAGGGCGGCCGCGGTGGCCGGCGCGGCGCGGCCGGGCTGCCTCGTCGCGCCAGGCGCCCAGGCGGGCTGCAGCGCGGCCGGGCGGAGGGGCGTCGCGGCAAGGGCCGGCGGACGGGCGCCGCCAGCCAGCGCCACGCTGGCCTGGGTGGAGGCCAGGGCGTGCTGGAGCAGGGCGGTGGTTTCCTCGTTGTCGGGGGCGCAGCCCGGCAGCAGCAGGGCACAGGCGGTGGCAAGGGCGGGCAGGCAGAGGGGCCTTGCCCTTCGGCACCACCCCACCAAAGGCCTAAGGGCCTTTGGAAACCTCCTGTTGGTGCCCGGCGGGGAGGTCATCCAGGGCCGTGAACTGTCCCACGGGGCGCGCATGCGGGTCTCAATGCTGGCAACCCTGCATAACGGCCGATCAGCCCAGCAAGGCGGGGGCGCAAGCCCCCGATCAGGCGTCAGCCGGCTCGGTGCTGCGCGGCGCCGGGGCCATGCGCACGGTCGGTGCCGGCGGCGTGGCTTCGGTGATCATCTCCATCTTGCCGGAGAGCTGGCCACCATCCTCGACCGACAGGCGGCGCGAGCGGGTGACACCAAGCACACGGCCAGTGGAGCGGATGGTCAGGCTGCCATTGACGGTCAGCGTGCCGTCGAACACGCCGGCGATCTCGGCATCCTCGACATGGACCTCACCCTTGAAGACACCGGAATGGGTGATGACCAGTTCCTGCGCCTGCAGCAGCTGGCTCTCCATGGTGCCTTCGATGATCAGCTTCTCGGCCTCGGTCACCGTGCCCTGCAGGCTGATGCCCTTGCCGACCACGAGGGTGCGGCGGTCGGCCGTCTCGGGCCGGCCGCCGGCGCGCGGCGCGCCCGCGGCCGGCGCGGCCGGGCGGGCCATGCCGGCGCTGGCGGGCGGCGAGTTCGGCTTCGGCGCCATCGGGCCTGTGGCGGGGGTCGGTGCGGTGCTCACGGGCGTCACTCCGGCTGGGCGGAAAGGTGGCATGGCAAGGTCAGGATCACGCGAAGCCGGAATGGTCGTCGGCGCGGGTTCGTTCCCCGTGGCGCCAGTGGCCGGCTCGTCCTTGCGGCGGAACAGCGACATCGCAGACTCCCTCGATTCCCAATACATGGCGACAAGAGACGGGGGCTAGCACGCACCCTTCGGCGCCTACAACGCCGCCAACCGTCTTATCCCCAGGATTCGCGCTATCACGATCCTGCTGGTTCATGCCGCATCACGATCCTCCGGATCCATGCGGCATCACGATCCCCCGGATCGATGGAGCAAGTGTACAGCAGCCGCCGTCCCCAGGACAGGCACCAGCAGGTTGAGAATGGGGACCAGCGCCATCAACGCGAGCAACAAGCCCAGGACCCAACCCGACAGCCGCTGCCGTCGCCAGGCGGCGCGCGCCTCGGGCATCGTCATGCGCAGCAACGCGGTTTGCGTCACCATACCCGCACCCAGCGCATGGGCCGAGACCAGCAGCGCCAGGACGAAGCCAACCAGCGGGATGAAGAACAGCGGCAGCAGCAGGATCTGGATGAGCAGCAGCCGCAGGCCGAAGCGCAGCCCGAAGGCGGCCTGCGCCGCGACCGAGGCGCCGCGGGGCGGCGGCAGGCCAGGGTAGTACCTGCGTTCGACGGCCCTTGCCACCGGCTCGACCAGTTGGGAGGCGATGGCCGCCGCCACCGGCAGGAACAGCCACCAGGCCAGCAGCAGCCCGACCGCCCCGCCGGCCGCCTGGGCGAGCCAGGACAGCCAGGCGGCATCGCCCGCGGCTGCCCAGGCAGCGGCCTCGACCGCGCCCCAGATCAGCAGGCCGAGCGCCAGCGCGGCGCCAAGCACGCCGATCAACAAGGGCCGACGAAAGGCCGGATCGCCGATCTGGCCGAGGGCGAGGAACAGGGCGACGGGCATGGGTGAGGGCGCGGCCTCCAAACGGGTATGGCTGCGGCGTCTAGAACAGATCCCGGTCAGGTGGAATCGCCTGACCGGGTGACGATGCTCACGAAAACAACAGCCCGGAGCGAATTCCGCGAGCCGCAGCAATCCGACGCCGCCCCGGCGCGTGTTTCGCGCGAACGGCACCCGCCCGCGGCGTTTTGGCGTGAGCGGAACTGGCGCGAGCGACCCGGCCGGGTTGCGCAAGGCCCGGCCGATGACACCGCCGGGGGCGGCTCCCTTGCCCCGACGCCCCGGCCGGTCCACCTGAATGCCATGAGCCTTGCGACCACCATGCCCGGAATCCTGCCGCCCGACGCCGAGCGCGACCTCCGCGCGGCACGTCTCGCCCTGGAAAACCCGTCCCTCGCGGCGCGGCTCGCCAATGCCGCTGGCATGCCGGTGGAGGCCTTGCGCGCGCGGCTCCCCGCCATGGTGCAGGGCGGACTCGACAGCGCGGTACGCACCGCCTTGTCGGTGGCGATCGCGGCGGCGCTGCGCTCGGGCCCGGCGGTGACACCGCTGCCCATGCCGTCGAGTTGGTTCCATCGCGGCCTGGTGGCGGCCTCAGGCGCGGTGGGCGGGGCCTTCGGCCTGCCCGGGACCGTGGTGGAATTGCCGGTCTCCACCGCCATCCTACTGCGCCAGGTCGCCGCGGTGGCCGCGGAGGAGGGCGAGGACCTGGCCGCCCCCGGCGCGGCGGCGGAATGCCTGAAGGTCTTCGCCCTGGGCGGCACCACGCCGACGGATGACGCGGCGGAAAGCGGCTATTTCGCCGTCCGCCTCGCCCTGGCCGAGGCATTGAAGGGCGCGGTGATGCCGCGCTTCATCGCCAGCGTCGCGGCGCGGTTCAGCGGCACGGTAGGGCTGAAGCTGTCGGCCCAGGCGGCGCCGATCCTGGGCGCGGCGGCTGGCGTCGCGGTGAACCTGGCATTCCTGGCGCATTTCCGCGCGGTCGCGCGCGGGCATTTCGTGCTGCGGCGGCTGGAACGGATCTATGGCCCGGCCATGGTGCGCGCGGCCTGGGACGCGATCGCCGAAACGCGCGACGAACCCTTCCTGCCGCGGCGGTAACGCTGCCTGGCGCGCGTCAGGCGGCGGTTTCGCCACCCGGCCGCGGCGTTTCGATCACGAACAACCGGTGCTGAGCGGTATCGACGCGGCGGCGCATTTCGTCGCGCCAGACGCGTTCGGCCGTCTCCAGGTCGTGGTAGGGGCCGTGGCATTCCTCGGTACCGGGTTCGAGGTCCTGCCAGGATGTATCGGCAAAGACGCCGCCCCAGACGAAAAACAGCTTCCGTTCGGCCATCACCAGTCCCCCGCGTGAGAGGCTGGCTTATGCCCCAACATGATGCAGTGCAGCAAGCGGACCGGTCAGCAGAAGGCGTGGCTGGCCTTCACCGCCCGCATCACCGCCTCGGGGTCTTCCGCCCACCATCGATTGGACAGGATCTCAACCTCAACGCCGCCCTGCCACCCGGCCGTCTCAGCCATGGCACGGATGGCGGGAATGTCGATGACGCCTTCGCCGGGCATGCCACGGTCGAACACCAGGTCGGTGGTCGGCACCTTCCAGTCGCAGACATGGAAGCCGGCGATGCGGCCCTTCGCGCGCTGCATCTGCCGCGCGAGGTCCGGGTCCCACCAGACGTGATAGACGTCGAGCGCGATGCCGGTCCCCGCGCCAAGTTCCTCGCACAGATCGAGCGCCTGGCCGAGGGTGGAGAGCACCGAACGGTCGGCGCAGGTCATCGGGTGCAGCGGTTCGAGCGCGAGCGTCACACCGGCGGCTCGGGCATCGGGCAGGATGGCGTGCAGGCCCTCGCGCATCATCTCCCGCGCACCGGGCAGGTCCTTGGACGCCTTCGGCAGACCGCCGCCGAGCACAACGAGGCAGTCGGCGCCGATGGCGTGCGCCTCGGCGATGGCGCGGCGGTTGTCCTCGATGGCAGCGGCGCGGCCGGCGGCGTCCGCGGCGGGGAACATCCCACCACGGCACAGGCCGGTGACCTTGAGGCCGGCATCGCGGATCTGCTTCGCGGCGGCATCAAGGCCCACGGCCTGGACCACGTCGCGCCAGGGGGAGATCGCGCGAATGCCGTGGCGGGCGCAGGCCTCGATGACCTGCGGGAGTGTCCAGGTCTTCACCGTGATGGTGTTGAGGCTGATCGGGCCGGCGGCGGTCATGCGGCGTACTCCGTCGGGTAGGGGCGGCGCGCGCATGGAGAGGGGCTCTGCCCCTCTCCAAACCTCACCCCGCCAAATGACAGTGTCATTTGGAAAGCCATCTTTTGGTGCGGGGCACAGCGGACGTGCTGCACCGTCTCAAGGCCCTT
This sequence comes from Neoroseomonas lacus, assembly GCF_014644535.1. Taxonomy (GTDB): domain Bacteria; phylum Pseudomonadota; class Alphaproteobacteria; order Acetobacterales; family Acetobacteraceae; genus Neoroseomonas; species Neoroseomonas lacus. Next base: position 158,201 of record NZ_BMKW01000009.1, on the reverse strand, counting down.
CGTGCGCAAGGCTGAATGTCGGCGGCTATCCCGCCCCCAATGCCCCGTACCGGATCGACGTGCCCAGAGGCCCATGGGCGAGGGCTCCCATTGGCATTGCTACACAACGTCAATGGATACCCGTGGCGGGGTGAGGCTCGCAGAGGCGCAGAGCCCCTCTCCGTCGCCCACGCCATCACGCCACCCCATGCACGGCGAGCAACGCCTTCATCCGCGCCACCGCCATCTCCGGGTCCCGCAGCAGCCCAGCCTTGTCGGCCAGCCGGAACAGCTCCGAGAAATGCTGGATCGACCGCGTCGATTGCTGCCCGCCGACCATCACGAAATGGTCCTGGTGCCCGTTCAGCCAGGCCATGAACACCACGCCGGTTTTGTAGAAGCGCGTCGGCGCCTTGAAGATGTGGCGGCTCAGCGGGACGGTCGGCGCCAGGATGTCATGGAAGGTGGACAGGTCGTTGTGCGACAACGCGGCGAGCGCGCCGCCCACCGCCGGGGCGATCGGATCGAAGATGCCGAGCAGCGCGTCGGAATGCCCATGCTCGTCGCCAGCGATCAGTTCCGCGTAGTTGAAGTCGTCCCCAGTGTACATGCGCACGCCGCGCGGCAGGCGACGGCGCATAGAGATCTCCTTCTGGTCGTCCAGCAGCGAGACCTTCACGCCATCGACCTTGTCGGCATGGGCAGTGATGACGGCGAGCGCGGTGTCCATCGCCGCCATGTGGTCGTGATTGCCCCAATAGCCTTCCAGCGCCGGGTCGAACATCTCACCCAGCCAGTGAATGATCACCGGCTGCTTCACCTGCGACAGGATGCGGGCATAGACGCGCTCGTAATCGGCGGGGGATTTCGCGGCCTTGGCGAGCGCGCGTGAGGCCATGAGGATGATGCGCCCGCCCATCGCCTCGACCGCTTCGCATTGTTCCTCATAGGCGCGGATGACGTCGTCGATGGTGACGTCCGGGCCGGGGGCGAGGTGGTCGGTGCCCGCGCCCGAGGCCATCACCGCGCCGGGGTGGTCCTGCATCGCGTCGAGCGAGCGGCGGATGAGTTCCTGCGCGCCGACCCAGTCGAGTCCCATGCCGCGCTGCGCCGTGTCCATCGCCTCCGCCACGCCGAGCCCGAGCGACCAGAGATGCTTGCGGAAGGCGATGGTACGGTCCCAATCGACCTTAGCGTCGAGCCAGGGGTCCTGTTCGGCGAGCGGGTCGGCGACGACATGCGCGGCGGCGAGGGCGATGCGCGGGAAGGGCGGCCTCGCGCGCGGAAACTCGCGCGGCGCGCTGGTGGAGAAGGCTTCGATGGCGCCGCCGTTCGGCAGATTGATCATCGGCATCCGACTGTCCTTTCCGCGCGCCATGGAACCCGGCGCCAAGTCGCAAAAAAAGGGATGGGGGTGCGGGGGAAGGTTCCCCTTCCCCTGCCCTTCAACCGTCGAGCTTCGGCAGATCGATCCAGCGCCGCTCGGCCCAGGACTTCAACCCGGCCTCGGCAAGCTGCACGCCGCGCGCCCCGGCCATCAGGTCCCACGGATAATCCGCGCGTTCGCCGGCGACGTGCCTGAGGAATTCCTCCCACTGCACGCGGAAGCCGTTGGGGAAATCCGTCGTGGTCGGCACTTCCTGCCAGCCGGCGAAGAAGTCGATGGTCTGCGGCTGGTCGGGGTTCCAGACCGGCTTGGGCGTGGCAACGCGCGACTGCGTCCAGCACTTCTGCAAACCGCAAATGGCCGAGCCATGCGTGCCGTCGACCTGGAAGGTCACCAGGTCGTCGCGACGCACGCGTGTCACCCAGGATGAATTGATGTGCGCGATGGTGCCGCCTTCGAGCTGGAATGTGGCGTAGGCGGCATCGTCGGCATCGGCCTTGTAGGGCTTGCCGTCCTCCCCGATGCGCTCGGGAATGTGCACGGCGCCGAGGCAGGATACCGCCTCGACATTGCCGAACAGGTTGTCCAGCACATAGCGCCAGTGGCAGAGCATATCGAGGATGATGCCGCCGCCCTCGGCCTTCTTGTAGTTCCAGGACGGGCGTTGCGCCGGCTGCAGGTCGCCTTCGAACACCCAATAGCCGAACTCCCCCTTCACCGAGCAGATGCGGCCGAGGAAGCCGGACTCGATCACCATCTTCAGCTTGCGCAAGCCGGGCAGGAACAGCTTGTCCTGCACCACGCCGTTCTTGATGCCGGCGGCCTTGGCGAGCTTCGCGACGTCCAGCGCATCGGCCAGATTGTCGGCTGTTGGCTTCTCGCAATAGATGTGCTTGCCGGCCGCGATGGCTTTCCGCAGCAACCCCGCGCGCATCTGCGTGGTGGCGGCGTCGAAGAAGATCTCGTCCTTCGGGTCGGCCAGGCAGGCATCGAGGTCAGTACTGACGCGGCTGATATCGTGCGCCTTGGCCAGCGCCTCCAGCTTCGCCTTGTTGCGTCCGACGATCACCGGGTCCGGCATGATCATATCGCCATTGGCGAGCTTCACGCCGCCATCGGCGCGGATCGCGGCGATGGAGCGGATCAAATGCTGGTTCATCCCCATCCGGCCGGTGACGCCGTTCATGATGAGGCCGATGCGGCGTTCCGCCATGTATCGTGATCCCTACGAAAGCCAGCGATGAAGATTGGCCGCGACGAAGGCGTCATCCGTCAGGTGCGGATAGCGTTCGGCGACGGCGGTCAGCAGCTCCGCCTGTCCGGGCGAAAGCGATTCATGCTCGTCGAGGCACCAGATACCTTCCAGGAGCCCCTGGCGGCGCAGGATCTCATGGCAGCCGGCAATGACGCCGTGGAAGTCGTGCGCGACATCGAAGACGGCGGCGTTCATCTCGGTGACGGCGGCATCGAGGGCCAGCAGCTCAGCCGGGATGGCGCCGGTGACCGAAGCGCAGCGCTTCTGCAATTCCGCCGCCGCACGGTTCCAGACGGACCAATGGCCGAGCAGGCCGCCGACGATGCGTAGCGTGGTCGGGCGCCCCTGATGCACCAGCGTGAAGGGCGTCAGCAGGTCGGCGACGATGTGGTCGTCATTGCCGGTATAGAGGGCGATGCGATCCTGCGCGCCGGCCTCCAGCACGCCGCGCAGCACGTCGAGCGTGGCGTAGCGATTAAAGGGCGCCATCTTGATGGCGACGACGTTCTCGATGGCCGCGAAGCGCTTCCAGAAGGAGGCGGGCAGCTTCACGCCGCCGACCGCGGGCTGGAGGTAGAAGCCAAACAGCGGCATCTCGGCCGCGACGGCCTGGCAATGGGCGATGATCTCGTCCTCGGACGCACCTTTCCAGGCGGCCAGCGAGAGCAGCACGGCGTGGTAGCCAAGGCCGCGGGCGAGTTGCGCCTCGGCCACCGCCTGCGCCGTCCGGCCGATGGCACCGGCAACGAGGATGGAGCTGTCCGCGCGTTCGGCGGCGACCTCGGCCGAGAGGCGCAGCACCGTTTCGTACATCCCGCGCTCGCGGATCGCGAATTGCGTGGTGTGGACGCCGACGGCAAGGCCGCCCGAACCGGCATCGAGATAGTATCGCGAGAGCGCCTTCTGCCGGCGCGGGTCGAGTTCGCGCGCCGCATTCAGGGCCAGCGGATGCGCCGGGATCGCGCAACCCGCGGCCAGGCGTCCGGCGATGCCCGCAGGCCAGTGCTGTCGTGTCAGACCCACCCTTTGCTTCCCCCCGCATCGCGGTAACCGTCCGGTTACTTAATCGAGGCCCGCGCGAGGGTCAAGCGATGCCGGTTCGGACTTGGGATAGGCCGGGACGTCCTGTACAGCCGTCAAACCATGCCCGATGCCAGCCAGCTCACCCTCTACGCCGCCGCGGCCTTCCTGCTCGCCGTAACACCTGGCCCGGGCATCTTCTACGTCGCGGCACGCACGCTGGCCGGCGGCCGCGGCGAAGGCGTGGCATCCGGCTTCGGCACCGGGCTGGGTGGCATGGTCCATGTGCTGGCGGGCAGCCTCGGCGTGTCCGCCATCGTGCTGACCAGCGCGGAACTCTTCGCCGCGCTGAAGCTCGTCGGTGCGGCCTATCTGATGTGGCTCGGCCTGCGCAAGATCCAGGCGGCGCGCCGGGACGCCTCCGCCGCCTTCGCAGGCGGGTCGGCCGCGCCGCAGGTCGGGTCGCGACGCGCCTTCCGCGAGGGCATCCTGGTCGAGGCGTCTAATCCCAAGACCGCGGCCTTCTTCCTCGCCTTCATTCCGTAATTCGTGGACCCCGCCCAGGGCGCCATCGCGGTGCAGTTCGTGGTGCTGGGCTTCGTCTCGGTCGTGCTGAACACCGTGGCGGATGTCGTGGTCGCCATCCTCGCCAGTCGCCTGTGGGATGGCGCGGCGGCCCGCCCCACCCTGATCCGCCGCCTGCGGGAGGCCTCGGGCGCCGCGATGGTCGCGCTCGGCATCGGCCTCGCTTTGGCCGAGCGCCCCGCGAACTGACGGACCCGGACGCAAAAGACCCGCCGCGGCGCAGCAGATGCACCGGGCGGGCCCAGGAAGCGTCTCGGAGGGGCAAGGCCCCTCGCGGTACTAGAGCGACTTCCGTTCGCCCTGGCTCACGGAACCCTCTCCAATCCTTTGTCTTCGCGAGCATCTTCACCCGATCAGATGATTCCATCCGATCGGGATCTGCTCTAACGGCGCAGGTTCAGCCGGCCGATCAGCGTTTCGTAGCGCTTCTGGCTCTTGCGCTTCAGGTAGTCGAGCAGGCCACGGCGCTGGCCGACCAGCACGAGCAGGCCACGGCGCGAATGGAAATCCTTCGCGTGGGTCTTGAGGTGCTCGGTCAGGTTGACGATGCGCTCGGACATGATCGCGACCTGGACTTCCGGGCTGCCCGTGTCATTGGGGCCGGTCGCGTATTCCTTGATGACCGCCTGGCGGCGTTCGGCAGTGATCGACATCGGGGTATCCTTCGGGTTGGCCGGGCGCGCGCGCCATCGGCTTCATGATTGGCCGGCCCATGTCCGTACGTGCCTTGCGGCGCGACAGTCATCGGTCAGCCGGGGAACCACCCTGGCCCAGCCACCGCTCCGGCTTCAGCAAGCCTTCCTCGAAGCGGGCGAGACCCATCAGGCGCTCCCCCGCCATCGCCCTGGCCAGCCCACCATCGGGGTTGGCTTCGCGCGGAACCCGGCCCATCAGCTCGACCAGCGGTATCGGCTGGCCAAAGGACAGGCGGGCAATCTCTGCTTCAGTGAGGGCCAGAGCCGGGATGTCGGCCAGCGCGGTCGTCACCGGAAGCAGAAGATCCGGGGAAGGGGGCGGGGTATCGCCGGAAACGGCGATCCTGTCCAGCGGAACCGCATCCTTCTCGTGGAAAGGCCCCACGCGCATCCGCCGCAGGGCCGCGATGTGCCCCACTGCGCCGCAGGCCTTCGCGATGTCGCGCGCCAGCGAGCGCATGTACACGCCCTTGCCGGATTCCACGAAGAAGATGGCGGTATCGGCGTCCGGCCGCTCGATCAGCTCGAAGCGATCGACGCGGGCCGGCCGCGGCGCGAGCTCCACCGCCTCCCCTGCGCGGGCCAAGTCATAGGCACGTTCGCCCGAGACCTTGATGGCCGAGAAGATCGGCGGCACCTGCATGATGTCGCCGATGAAGGCGGGCAACGCGGCCCGAAGTTGTTCGTCGGTCGGCCGCACATCGGTGGTCTCGATGACCTTGCCGTCGGCATCGTCGGAATCGCGCGCCTCGCCCAGGCGCAGCGTGAAGCGGTACTGCTTCGTGCCGTCCATCACATAGGGCACGGTCTTGGTGGCCGCGCCAAAGGCGATCGGCAGCACGCCGGTCGCCAGCGGGTCGAGCGTGCCGCCATGGCCGCATTTCTGCGCCTGGAAGGCACGCTTGCAGATGGTGACGACATCGGTCGAACCGATCGCGGTCGGCTTGTCGATGATCAGCCAGCCGTCGAGCGGGCGGCCTTTCGGCTTGCGGTGGCGTTGGCGGTTCTGGGCCATGAAATGATCCGTAGCGGGTCAATGCCGGCGGCGAGAGGCTCGCCCCGGTTGGTCAGCGCAGGAGGCTGCCGGTGGAAGAGGATGTGGAGGAGGATAAGGAATACCCCCTTTGGGGCCGTATCCTGATCGCCGCAACGGTCCTTGGCCTGGGCGGCTTCGCCGGCGGGCTGATCGGGGAGAGCTGGCTGGGCGCGCTGTGGGGCACCATCCTCGCCGCGCCCGTCGCGCTGCTGGGCTTCGCAGCCCCCGCCGCGCTGGGGTGGATCATGGTCGTGCTCCAGGTGTTCAGCTGCGCCTCCTGATCAGGCGGCGGGTACGGGTCGCGGCCGGCCGTCGTCGTCCAGGGCGACGAAGGTGAAGGTCGCCTCGGTCACCCGCGCGGCGTCCTCAGTGGTCCGATCGCGGCGCCAGGCCTCGACATGCACGCGGATGGAGGTACGGCCGGTACCGAGCAGGCGGCCATAAAGGCTGACCTCATCGCCGACATGTACGGGCAGGTGAAAGGTCATCGCCTCCACCGCCACGGTGGCGACACGCCCGCGCGCCGAGCGGAAGGCGACCGAGGCACCCGCCTGGTCCATATGCGCCATCAGCCAACCGCCGAAGATATCCCCGGCGGGGTTGGCATCGGCCGGCATGGCGATGACACGGATCTGCGGCGCTTCATCCGGCGGGACGGCGCTCACTCCTCGCCGTCCTTCTTGGGCGCGAGGTCGCGCGCGACTTCCGGCCGGTGCATCACCTCATTGATGTGCATGGCGTACTCCAGCGCGGTGTCGGGCTGGAAATGCAGGTCGGGCGCGTATTTCAACCGGACCGCCTTGGCGACCTCCCGGCGCAGGAACGGCGAGACGCGCCGCAGCGCGGCCATCTGCTCCTTGCTCAAATCCTTGCCCAGCGCCGAGACGAAGGCGGTGACATGCTTGAGGTCTGGCGAGGCGCGGACTTCCGTCACCGTCACGCGCAACTCGTGCAGGTCGGGGTCGCGGAATTCCTCCCGCGCGAAAACAGCGGCGAGCGTGTGGCGGATTTCCTCCGCGACACGCAGCTGGCGCTGGGAGGGGCCTTCCGCCGGGCCGCGATGCTTTGGCTTGTTCATCAGAAACCTACCCAGCTTCGGCGCACCGAAGGTGCGCCGGGAGCGCACAGCGCGACCGCGCCCAGACTGCCATTTGCCGCCCACGCAACAGTGCCGGGCGCGAAAGCCAAGCGCGCGGATGCGCGCGCTTGGCATTTGAGGGCAAGACAAAGCTCGTCGCTGCGGCTTACGCCGCCGCGACGGTCTCCACTTCGTAGCACTCGATCTGGTCGCTGACGCGGATGTCGTCGTAATTCGCGAAGGACATGCCGCACTCGAGCCCGTTGCCCACTTCGCGGACATCGTCCTTGAAGCGCTTCAGCGTGGACAGCTCGCCCTGGTGGATCACCACGCCGTCGCGCAGCAGGCGGACACCCGCACCGCGCTTGACCACGCCTTCGGTGATGCGGCAGCCGGCGACCTTGCCGATCTTCTTGACCTCGAAGACCTGCAGCACCTGCGCGTAGCCCAGGAACTTCTCGCGCTGCACGGGAGCAAGCTTGCCCTTGTACAGCTTTTCGATGTCATCGGCGACTTCGTAGATGATCGAGTAGTAGCGGATATCCACGCCTTCCTTGGCCGCCAGGTCGCGCGCCTGCGACGTCGCACGGACATTGAAGGCGACGATCACGGCATCCGAGGCCTTGGCCAGCTGGATGTCGGATTCGGTGATCTGGCCCACCGCGGAATGCAGCACGCGGACCTTCACCTCGTCATTGCCGAGCTTGCCCAGCGTCACGCCGATCGCCTCGGCGGAACCCTGCACATCGGCCTTCACGACGACAGCCACTTCCTTCTGCTCGCCCGCCTGGATGCGCGCCAGCATGTCGGTCAAATTGCCACGGCCGGCACCCAGGGCGGCGGCCGCCTTGTCGCGCAGCTTGCGCTGGCGGAACTCGGAGACCTCACGCGCGCGGGCCTCGTTCTCGACGGCGATGAAGTTCTCGCCGGCGGAGGGAACGCCCGAAAGCCCCAGGATCTCGACCGGCAGCGACGGGCCGGCCTCCTTCATCTGGCGGCCCTTGTCGTCGAGCATCGCGCGCACCCGGCCCCATTCGGCGCCGGCCACGACGATGTCGCCGGTCCGCAGCGTGCCCTTCTGGACCAGCACGGTCGCGACCGGACCTCGGCCGCGGTCGAGCTTGGACTCGATGACCGTGCCTTCCGCCGCGCGATCCGGGTTCGCCTTGAGGTCGAGCACCTCGGCCTGCAGCGAAATCCCCTCGAGCAGCTTGTCGAGGTTGATCTTCTGCGTCGCCGAGACCTCGATCTCCTGCGTGTCACCACCCAGGGACTCCACCACGATCTCGTGCTGCAGCAGTTCCTGCTTCACGCGCTCGGGCTTCACGCCGGGCTTGTCGATCTTATTGACGGCCACGATGATCGGCACGCCCGCCGCCTTGGCATGGCGGATCGCTTCGATCGTCTGCGGCATCACGCCGTCATCGGCAGCCACCACCAGCACCACCATGTCGGTCACCGAGGCACCGCGCGCACGCATCGCGGTGAAGGCCTCGTGGCCCGGCGTGTCGATGAAGGTAACCTTCGTCCCGTCCGGCACCGTGATCTGGTAGGCGCCGATATGCTGGGTGATGCCGCCGGCCTCATGCGCGACCACGTCGGTCTTGCGCAGCGCATCCAGCAGTGACGTCTTGCCGTGGTCGACATGGCCCATGATGGTCACGACCGGCGGGCGCGATGCCAGCTCGGTGTCGGTATCCACCGCACCTTCCAGGCCGATCTCGACGTCGCTCTCGCTCACGCGCTTCACGCGATGGCCGAATTCCTGCACCACCAGCTCGGCGGTGTCGGCATCGATGCTCTGCGTCAGCGTCGCCATGACGCCCATGCGGAAAAGCGCCTTGACCACTTCGCCGCCACGCGCGGCCATGCGGTTCGCCAGTTCCTGCACGGTGATGGCTTCCGGCACCACCACGTCGCGCACCACGCGTTCGGCACCCGACCGCAGACGCGCCAGCTCCTGCTGACGGCGCTCACGGTCGCGGGCACGCCGCAGGGACGCGATGGAGCGGCTGCGCTCATCCTCGCCCTCGATCGCGGCCTGCACGTCAATGCGGCTGTCCCGACGACGGTCGGTCGGCGGCGGCGCCTTCTTGACTGGCACCGGCATCGGGCGACGGCCAGGCGCACCCGGCGGGCCACCCGGGCGACGCATCGCCGGACGGCGCTCATCCTCTTCCTCGGTCGGCCGGGCCTTCAGCGTCAGCCGCGCGGCGGGGCTGTCGGCATCGGTCTTGCGGGCACCGGGGGCCGCCGGCGCACCGGCAGCAGCGCGCGGCGCGGGCCGCGCCTGCGGGGCCGCCGAGACAGGCGCCGCACCCGCGGCCGCGGGTGCGGCGGCGGCGGGACGGCGAACTTCTTCCTGCACCTTGGGACGGGCGGCTTCCGCGGCGGCGGCGCGAGCCTCCTCCTCGGCACGGGCCGCGGCCTCCTCGGCTGCCTTGCGGTCTTCCTCGGCCTTGCGGGCGGCTTCCTCGGCGGCGGAACGCACCATCAGCGCCTGGCGCTCGCGTTCCTCACGCTGGCGCGCGGCTTCGGCGCGGCGATTCTCCTCCAGCACGCGCTGGCGGACCGCGATCTCGGCCTGGGTCAGCGGCCGCCCCGGGGGCGCGACGCGCGGGCCCGTATTCGGCGGCGCCACGGTGCGGGACTGGCCGCCCTGCGGCTGCGCCTGCGGCTGCGGCGCGGCAGGCGCCGTCGCACGCGCCGGCGGCGCTGCAACGCCAGGCTTCGCCGGCGGCGCACCCGCGCGCTTCTTCACAACTTCGACCTGTACGGTCTTGCTGCGGCCATGGCTGAAGGATTGCCGCACGCTGCCGGCATCCACCGTCTTGCCAAGTTCGAGGCGTCCGCCGGGCCGAAGGCTCAGCCTGCTCTTGCCCGCGTCCTGCTCGTTCTGGTCGCTCATCCGCCGATCCGAACCCGATTCAACAAAAATTCCAAAGTCGCCACGATCGTTGCGACCCTTACGCCTGTTCTGGCGGGGTGCCGGCAAATCCTGCCAGCCTCTCCGCCTCGGTCCGTATGGCTTCCGCCAACCGACCCGGCGCAACCACCACGTGAACGGCGTGGTCGCGCCCGAAAACAATACCCAACTCCGCCGCCGAAAGCGGCGTCACGGCCGGCAAATCCCGCCCGCCGAAGCGCGCACGCTCGGCCAGGCTGCCATCCGCGGCCTGCACCAGCAGCCCCGCGCGTCCGGCCTGAAGCCATTCACGCGCCGCCTGCCAGCCCGATACGGCCTGCCCGGCCCGCCGGGCCAAGCCCAGAAGGTCGCGGACACGACCGCGAAGTCCGTCCTCAATCCGCACGCGAAGGTCGGGGGGAAACGTCACCTGCCCACGCGCGGCCCGCAAAAAGGCCCCGCGGCTCAGGGCGGTTTCTAGCACATCGCCTCGCGCGCTCAACCACATTCCCCGACCCGGCAGCTTGCCGGCGATATCCGGGACGATTTCGCGCCCAGGACCCAGCACGAAACGGAGCATGCGCTCCTTCGGCTGGACCTCTCGCGTCACGATGCAGCGGCGGTGGGGGCCGGTTTCCGGCTCCTCCTCCTCCGGGGCATCGGCGTCAATCGTTGCCGTCACCCGTATCTGCATCCTGTTCGTCGCCAAGCCACCCGGCCCGACGCCGCGCTTCCATGACGATGGCGTTCGCCGTTTCCTCGTCCACCACCTCGGTGCCGAGAATCTCGATCAGCTCATCGCCGGCGAGATCGGCCAGGTCCTCAAGACCCTTCACACCCTTCTCACCCAGCGTGACCATCATGGCCGGCGAGAAGCCGCCGATCTCGGACAGCACATCATCGACGCCCAGTTCGCGGCGCTTGTCGTCCAACTCGTTGTCGCGCTTCTCGATGAAGGTGCCGGCGCGACGCTTCAGCTCGGCGGCGACGCTTTCGTCGAAGCCTTCGATCTCGGCCAGTTCTTCATCCTCGACGGTGACGATGTCCTCGATGGTGCCGAAGCCTTCCTGCACCAGCAGGCCGGCAATGACGTCATCGACATCCAGCGCCTCGACGAATAGGCCGGTACGCTTGCGGAATTCCTCCTGCCGGCGCTCGGATTCCTCCGCTTCGGTCAGGATATCGATATCGTAACGCGTCAGCTGGGATGCAAGACGCACATTCTGCCCGCGACGACCGATCGCCAGCGAAAGCTGGTCATCCGGCACCACCACTTCGCAGCGCTTGCCGTCCTCGTCCAGCACGACCTTCGACACTTCGGCCGGCGCCAGCGCATTCACGATGAAGGTCGCGAAATCGGGCGACCAGGGAATGATGTCAATCTTCTCGCCCTGGAGTTCGGCGACCACCGCCTGCACGCGCGACCCACGCATGCCGACGCAGGCACCGACCGGGTCGATGCTGCTGTCGCGGCTGATCACCGCCATCTTGGCGCGCGAACCGGGGTCGCGGGCGACTGCCTTGATCTCGATGATGCCGTCGTAGATTTCCGGCACTTCCTGCGCGAACAGCTTGGCCAGGAAGCCCGGATGCGTGCGGCTGAGGAAGATCTGCGGCCCGCGCGGTTCCTCGCGCACGTCATAGATATAGGCGCGCACGCGGTCGCCGTTGCGGAAAGCCTCGCGCGGAATGGTCTCGTCCCGACGCAGCAGGGCCTCGGCCCGGCCGAGGTCCACCATCAGGTTGCCGTACTCGGTGCGCTTGACGATGCCGTTGATGATCTCGCCGACGCGGTCCTTGTATTCGTTGAACTGCTTGCCGCGTTCCACCTCGCGCACGCGCTGGACGATCACCTGCTTGGCGGTCTGCGCGGCGATGCGGCCGAAATCGATCGGCGGCAGCGGGTCGATGATGAATTCGCCGAGCTTGATGCCCGGCTTGATCTTCTGCGCGATGCGGTAGGAAAGCTGGGTCGCCTCGTTCTCGACCGGCTCGGCCTCGACCACCTCGGTCCAGCGCGACAGGCGGACTTCGCCGGTCTTGCGGTCGATGATGGCGCGAATGTCCTTCTCGTGCCCGTATTTGGCGCGGCCGGCCTTTTGGATGGCCTGCTCCATCGCCTCCAGAACCTCGTCGCGCTCGATCATCTTCTCGCGCGCGACGGCTTCGGCGACCTGCAGCAATTCGGGACGGGCGATGGCGATATCGATGGCCATGGAGCCTCTCTCCTAGAGCGTGATGACCGCAGGTGCGACGGCACCGGAGGTCTGAATCACGCGATCAAACAACAGGGGCAGAGCGCGATGCGTGAAGGAAGGTGAATGCATCACGCTCTAGTTCTCGGTCTGGGGTGCCGCGGTCGCGGCAATGAGTTCATCGGTCATCACAAGTTTCGCGCGGCGGATATTCGACCGCGCGAAGGCGATCTCATTGCCGTCGTCGAGCCGCATCCGGGCCAGTTCGGCATCGGCGCCGAGGGCAATGCCGCGGAAGCGCTTGCGCCCGTCCTGCGGCATGGCGAGCTCGACGGTCGCAACATGGCCAGCAAAGCGGTTCCAGTCCTTCGCCCGCGTCAGCGGCCGGTCGATCCCGGCCGAGGAGACCTCAAGGTTCCACTCACCCTTGATCGGGTCCGCGACGTCGAGCACGGCGCCGATGGCGTGGCTGATCGCCTCGCAATCCTCGACCCGGAAGATGGCCCCATCCGCCCGGTCGGCCATCACCTGCACCGTCGGGGTTTCCTTGCCCGAGACCTGCACGCGCACCAACTCATAGCCGAGGTGACCCAGCGTCGGCAGGATCGCATCGGCGATACGGGCTTCGAGCCCTTCATGGCGTGGCTGGTCGTCGGTATCGTTCAAGCAACAAAAAAGGCGGCCCCTTGCAAGGCCACCCCCCGTCGGATCGGTTGGAATGTCTGGCACGCGTTATGACGCTTCGGCGGCGCGGATGCAAGCGGCCTTGCATGGGGGGCATGAGATGCAACATGTCTCCCGCTGGATGGGAGCGGACCATGGCACACCCCCTGCTGATCGGACGGCGCATTCTGGCCGGCGGCCTGGCCGCCATGGTGGTGCGGCCCAGCCGGGCCGCCACCCGAAGCCGCTATGTCTTCGACGGGACGCGCGGGCAGCTGGAATTCACCGCGCGGCATCTCGGCATCCTGTCGTCGACCGGCCGCTTCGAGAATTTCGCCGCCGAGCTGTTGATCGACCCCGATCAGCCGCTGACCACCGCCGTTACCGTCACCGTGCATACCGCGGCAATCGCCCTGGCCTATCCGGGCGCGGTGGACCTGTTGCGTTCGCCTGCCTTCTTCGATGTCGAGCACTTCCCCGAGGCGCGGTTCACCGGGGCCGCCACGGGACGGGGGAGCCTGGCCGGCTTCAGCCTCGCCGGGGAGCTGACCATCCGCGGCATCACCCGGCCCTTCGCCATGGACGCCCGGCTGGTCGACCGCCGCCGGGATGCCACCCTGGGCGCCGATGTCGCTGCCTTCGCCGCCACCGGAGAGATGAAGCGCTCAGAATACGGCATGACGGCGGAATCCGCGGCGATTTCCGACACCATTCGCCTCACGGTCCATGTCAGCCTCATCGTCTGACGGCTGGAGCCGGTGGCAGCGCTGGCTGCATTGGGTGGTGGCCGGGCTGGTCGTCGCGGCCTTCGGCATCGGCCTTGTCATGGTGGCGCTGCCGCTGACGCAGCTTCTGGCGAAAATCCTCGCCTACCAGGCCCATAAGACGATCGGGCTGCTGGTGCCGCCGCTAGTGGCCTGGCGCTTGGTGTTGCGCGCGCGTCGGCCCCGCCCGCCGGAAGACCCCGGCATCGCGGCCTGGCAGCGGCGCGCCGCCGGCGTTGGCCACGCGGCCCTGTATGTGCTGCTGATGGTGGTGCCGGTGCTCGGCTATCTGTCGGCCAGCACGGCGCCAGGTCAGATCGAGACGACGCTGTTCCTGCTCATCCCGGTGCCGCATCTGCTCGGGCCGGACGAAGCCAGTTTCAACCTGCTCCGCGGAATTCACCGGCTGCTGGCCTGGAGCCTCGTCGTCCTGGCCGCCGGGCATGCGGTGATGGCGCTGCTGCATCACTGGCAGGGACGCGGGACGTTGCGGCGGATGCTGGGGCGGCCGGACCGCGCGCCGGCGGCGTGACAGGCTGGGAGATTCCTCAACCCGAACGTTGAGCAGATCGCGCCCGGCCGGAATCCGTCAGGCGCGTGAGGATGCTCACTCAACCAAGCGGCTTGACCGGTTTGCCTGCGCCCCGCCGAAGGCAAACGGCGCCGGGCCGCACCCTCCCGGACCTCCCCGTCGTCCAAAAGGTCCTTGCCCGGCGCTGGTGGCCGGGGCCAGGTCGCGCCTGGCACGGCCTATTCGAGGCGGATATTGCCGAGTTGCACTGCGCGCCGATTGGTCTCCATTTCCTCGCGGATCACCGCGGCGTACCGCGCCGGCGCGATGTCGGCGGCGGGCGGGATATCGGCGCCGAGGCTCAACAGCCGTTCACGGACCGCAGCATCGCCCATGGCGGCGACCAGCGCGTCGCGCCACCGGCCGATGATCGGCTCCGGCGTCCCAGCCGGGGCGAGCAGCCCGAGCGTGGTGGTGAGTTCCGGCTCCACCAGGCCCGCCTCGCGCAGTGTCGGCACATCCGGCAGCAGCGGCGACCGCGCCGCGGAAGCGATGCCGAGGATGCGCCCGCGACCATCGGCATGCAGTGGCAGCGCGCTCGACAATTGGTCGAAGATGAGCGGGATGGTCCCGGCGATCAGGTCGCTCTGCGCCGGTCCGGTGCCGCGATAGGGCACATGCACGATGCCCGCGCCGGTGCCGGCGTTGAACATCTCGATGGCCAGGTGCGCGCCGGAACCGATGCCCGCCGTGCCGGCCGACAGGCCGCCCGGCGTCGCTTTCGCCAAGGCGACGAATTCCGCCAGCGTACGCGCCGGCACCTCGCGCCCGACCATCAGCACGATCGGCACGCGATAGGCGATGCCGATCGGCGCGAAGTCGCGCAGCGGGTCGAACGGCAGCGACGGCATCGCCACCGGGAACAGCGACAGCGGCCCGGAGGAGCCGAGCAGCACCAAGGCGCCATCTGGCCGGGCGCGGGCCACCGCCTCGGTGCCGACGATGCCGCCCGCCCCGGCCCGGTTGTCCACCACCACCGGCTGGCCGAGCGAGGCCGACAGCGCCGGTCCGATCAACCGCGCGGTGAAATCCACATTGCCGCCGGGCGGATAAGGCACCAGCAACCGCACGGGTCGGTCGGGGAAGCCCTGCGCCTGGGCGATGGCGGGTGCCGCCAGCGCGGCGGCGATGACCAGGCGGCGTGTCGGCATCATGCGGCGTCTCCCTGATGGCCCGCGGCTTGGGGCCGCGTGGCGAATTCCCGTTCGAGCAGCGGGATCGTCCCGCCCGCCCGCCAGATCTGCACCATGCGCTCGGAGAACGGCTTGCTCCGCAGCACCTGGCCGGTGGGCAGATGCACTTCCCCGGTCGCCGGGTCGGCGCCGATGGTCTCGCCGTCGCTGACCGCCGCGGCGATGCCAGGGCAGATCATCACCGGCAGCCCATTGTTCAGCGCGCGGCGCAGGAAGCCTGAATCGCAGGATTCAACGACCACGACGGCGATGCCCGAGGCGCGCATCGCAACGGAGACCTCGACATGGTTGTGATGCGCGAAGTTGCGCCCGCCGACGACGATGTCACCCGCCTTCACCTGCGCGGGGAATTCCGGCCGCAGGCGGCGGAAGCACATCGCCCGCAGCGCATCCTCGTCGAATTCCTTGCCGAAGCTGTCGCGGATGATCGCGAATTCGATGATGCCGTCATCGCCCGAGACGTCGTCGCCGAACTTCCAGACGCGGCCGCGCGGGGTCATGCCAGCATCTCCCGCGGGTCGGTGATGCGCCCGGCGATGGCCGAGGCCGCGACGGTCAGCGGCCCGGCCAGGAACACACGCGACGTCCGCGCGCCATTGCGCCCCTGGTAGTTGAATTGCTGGGTCGAGAGCGAAACCTCGTTGTCGTTCAACACGCCCTGATAGCCCCAACAGGTGGTGCAACCCGGCGCCAGCACGGCCGCACCGGCTTCGGCGAAAATCTCCAGCAGCCCTTCGCGCGCCGCGGCGGCATAGACCTCCCGGCTCCCCGGCGTGATGTAGAGCGTCACATGCGAGGCAACCCGCCGCCCGCGCAGCAGCCGTGCCGCGTCGCGCATATCCTCCAGCCGATTGCCGGCGCAGGAGCCGATCGAGGCCTGATCGATATGCTGCCCCGCCGCCTCGCCCACCGGCACCGCGCCATGCGCATCCGGCGGCACCGTCACCATGGGCGCGATGGCGCCGAGGTCGTAGGTCATGCGCGTGACGTAGTCTGCGCCGGCGTCGGCGCGCACCACCTCCCAGGGCCGCCCGCCATCGCGCGCACGCACATACTCCAGCGCCACCGAATCCGGCTCCATGATCCCGGTATAGGCGCCGCTGTGGAACAGCGAGGCGAGCACCGTCTGCCGGTCATCCAGCGACAGGGTCGCGACGCCCTCCCCATCGAATTCCACGCAGCATTGCAGCAGCCGCCCATCCGGCGTTGTGTCGCGCAGGATGGTCTGAATCACGTCGCGCGCCGTCACGCCGAGGCCGAGCCGCCCGGTCAGGGTGATGCGCGCCGAGGGCGGCACGGCGAGCCAGTTGGAATCCTGAATCAGCGCGACGATCACCTCGGTCGAGATCGGAATGTTCAACGCGCCCAGCGCGCCAATGCTCGCGATATTCCCTTCATCCGAGAAGATCAGCGTGCCCGGCCGGGCGAAACCGCGCTCCGTCAGCACCAGATGGCGCAACCCATTGCCGGGGCCGAAGAAATTCTCGATGCCCTGTTGCGCGCACCAGTCACGCAGCGTGCGATGCGTCTCATGATGATGGGAGCCCATCGCCGCCGAGGTCGAATGGTCGATTACCATCACCGCCTTGTCCGGGCGCGGAATGCGATCGACGCCAATGCGTTCGAGGTTGCGCTTGTGCCCCGGCCAGAACAGTTCCTGGCAGGCGGTATAGTCGGGCGTGACGGTGACGTAGTCACCAACTTCCACCGCCGCGCGCCCTGCGGCGCGGGCGATGATCTTCTGCGCGACGGACTGCCCCGTCACCGCCACAGCCCGCGCGCGGCGAGCCATTCCTGGATCAGCCCCGCCACCGCATCGGAATTGCGGTCCATCATGATCATGTGGCTGTTGCCGCGAATGCCCCGCGCCGGCAGGTCCACGTCATCCACCGTGCCGCCGGCGGCACGCACCGCATCGGCGAAGCGGCGCGCATTGCGGCGGATCACCGACCAGCGCGGGTCGCCTTCGACGTAGTCGCCATACATCAGCATGGTCGGCACGTCCTTCAGCTTCGCCGCATCAGCCGCGATGCCGGTGCCAGCCGGTTCCACCAGCACGAGCGCGCGGAACAGGTCGGGCCGCCGCTGCGCCACCTGCCAGGCGAAGGCACCGCCCTGGGAATGCGCGATCACCACCGAGGGCCCGACGCGTTCCAGCAGCGCGATATAGGCCGCGATCACGTACTCATCCGTGCCGAGATAGCGCGCGACCACCTGGCGCATGAAGGCGCGGTACTGCTCAGGCTCGGTCGGGAACTGGTTGCCCTCGAGTACCGTGCCGCGCGCATGCGACCCGGCGCCATCGCCGATACGGAAGCGCTCCCACGGATTGGACGTCGGCAGATGGATCGCCAGGCCGAAGATGTCCGGCGTCATCGCCGCGCCGCTGCGCCCGCGTTCCACCGCATCCGTCACATAGGTCGTCCAGCCGCGGCGGAGGAAGTAGTGCTGCCACCCCTCCCGCCCATCCGGCGTCGTCTCATAGGTGACGCCCGTCAGGTACGCCCCATGCCACAGCATCAGCGGCACCGTGCCGCGCACCGGCTGCGGCACCATGAACTGGGCATACATCTGCCCGACCATGTAGGTGCCGTTGGGGTCGATGCGCAGCGGCGCGCCGCCGACGGTCGGCGTGTATTCGATGACCGGCTTGCCGGAAATCTCGACTTCCTGCCCGCCAACATGGAACGAGCCGAAGCGTTCGATGGTCAGCGGCTGTGCCTGCGCCACACCTGCCAGGCCGCTCGCCACCACCAACGCCGAAATGCCACGCATCACGCGCTGCCGCATGTTTCCCCCAACACTCTATCGTTGGGGGAAGCGTGCAACCGGCCCAGCCGTCTGGCAAGGGCCTATGACACAGGTTTATGACCTAAAGGTCGGGGGAGAGAACTCCCCCGAACCCCCTCCTTTTTCTGTCTGTTGGAGACTGACGTCGGAGGTCGGTGCCAACAGATAGAAAGCGGGGGGGATTCGGGGGAGGTGTCCTCCCCCGACTTTCTTCCTCAGTACCGGTACTGCTCGGCCTTGAACGGCCCCTGCGGCGAGACGCCGATGTAGTCCGCCTGCTGCGCCGACATCTTGGTCAGCGTCGCGCCGACCTTCGCCAGGTGCAGCATGGCGACCTTCTCATCGAGGTGCTTGGGCAGCACATAGACCTTCTTCTCGTACTTGCCCGGGTTGGTCCACAGCTCGATCTGCGCCAGCGTCTGGTTGGTGAAGGACGCCGACATCACGAAGGACGGGTGGCCCGTGGCATTGCCCAGGTTCACCAGGCGACCTTCGGACAGCAGGATCATCTTCTTGCCGTCGGGGAACTCGATCTCGTCCACCTGCGGCTTGATGTTGTCCCACTTGAAGTTGCGCAGGCCGGCGACCTGGATCTCGCTGTCGAAGTGGCCGATGTTGCACACGATGGCGCGGTGCTTCATCGCGCGCATGTGGTCGACGGTGATCACGTCGACATTGCCCGTCGCGGTGACGAAGATGTCCGCCTGCGGGGCGGCCTGCTCCATCGTCACCACCTCATAGCCTTCCATCGCCGCCTGCAGCGCGCAGATCGGGTCGACTTCGCTGACCATGACGCGGCAGCCGGCATTGCGCAGCGACGCGGCGGAACCCTTGCCCACATCGCCGAAGCCGCAAACCATCGCGACCTTGCCGGCCATCATCACGTCGGTGCCGCGGCGGATCGCGTCCACCAGCGACTCACGGCAGCCATAGAGGTTGTCGAACTTCGACTTGGTGACGCTGTCGTTCACGTTGATGGCCGGGAACAGCAGCTTGCCTTCCTTCGCCATGTTGTAGAGGCGGTGCACGCCCGTTGTCGTCTCCTCGGAGACACCGACGATCGACTTCGCCAGCTGCGCGAACCAACCCGGCTTGGTCTTCAGGCAGTCCTTGATCAGCGCGAAGAAGACTTCCTCTTCCTCATTGGTCGCCTTGTCGAGGAAGGCCACGTCGCCCTGTTCGGCGCGCAGGCCGTAATGGACCAGCAGCGTCATGTCGCCGCCATCGTCCAGCAGGACGTTCGGCGTGCCGCCATCGCCCCATTCGAGAGTGCGCTTCACATACTGCCAGTACTCCGGCAGCGTCTCGCCCTTGATGGCGAAGACCGGCGTGCCGGTCTCGGCGATCGCGGCTGCGGCATGGTCCTGGGTCGAGAAGATGTTGCACGAGGACCAGCGCACATCGGCGCCGAGCGCCTTCAGCGTCTCGATCAGCACCGCGGTCTGGATCGTCATGTGCAGGCAGCCGGCGATGCGCGCGCCCTTGAGCACCTGCTGCTTGCCGAACTCGGCGCGGGTCGCCATCAGGCCGGGCATCTCGTCCTCGGCCATGGAAATTTCCTTCCGGCCCCAAGCGGCCAGGGACAGGTCCTTCACGACGAAATCGGCTGCAGCGGACATGCGTGTTCTCTTTCTCAACCAGGATGTGCCGGGCGGGTAGCACGCCCGGGCAGGAGAGGCCAGAGAGCACGCTCACTGATAAGGATATCTTTATGTGAAACAGGCCCAGGAGCTCCGAGGCATCACGCGTTCGGTTCGGGCGCCGTGTCTGCGTGGTCGTCATCCTGATCGCGGCGGTTCTCGACAGCGGCGCGTTCAGCCTGCATCGGCCGGTCCGCCCGATAGGCCGGACCATTCGGTGCCTCGGCCACCGCCGACAATGGCGCCAACCAGATGGCGAAAAGACCAGTCACGGCGGCGCGGCGGATGTGGCGCATGGCGTCTGACGTCCTTCGTTCCATGGCGTCAGCCTCCTGGTCGCAAGGGGCGGTGGCGGGGCGCAACCAAGGCAAGATGAAGGCGTTACGTAACGCGCTTATTGCGGGGCGTGAGGTCGATGGAGTTGTTCTAGCCACGACCGTTGGATGCTCAATGCGCGCGAACCTACCGGCGCGTGCGGCCTTGGAGAGGGGCTCTCCAAACCTCACCCCGCCACGGATACCCATGGAATAGGGGCCTCCGGGCACCTCGAATTGGCGCTGAACGCGGTTGCACTGCCAACAAGACGACGTCGCTTCGGGCACAATGCCCAGGAAGCCGCTGAGTACCGGGCACGGCGGACGCCCAACTCGAAGTAACCCCGGCCTCGCCCAGCGCCAGGTATCGGTCACCAAAGGCCTCGGGCCTTTGGTAGGGAGAGCCCGAGAGGAGCAAGGCCCCTCCCGGACGGCACTCCCCCGTCACGCCCGTTCCGTCACACCCTCGGCGAACCCTGCCACCAGCTCGCGGATCCGCCCCGGGTCCGACTGCTCCATCACCCGCCGCGCAAACCGCGCACAATCGCCGATATCCAGCGCCCGCACCGCCTGCTTCACCCGCGGCAGGGCGGAGGCATTCATCGAGAAGGTCCGCACCCCCAACCCCAGCAGCAGCGGCGTCAACTGCGGATTGCCTGCCATCTCGCCGCAGACCGAGACCGGCATGCGCAGCCGCAACGCGGCCTCGGTGGCGAACTGCACCAGCCGCAGCACCGCCGGGTGCAGCGGGTCGTACAGATGCGACACTTCAACTTCCGACCGGTCCACCGCCAGCGTGTACATGGCCAGGTCATTGGTCCCGATGGCGAAGAAATCCGCCTCCAGCGCGATGGCGTCGGCGGCCAGGGCGGCACCCGGCGTCTCGATCATCACGCCGAGCGGCGGCAACTTCTCGGGCAGCTTCTCGCCACGACGGCGCAGGCGGCGAGCAACGCGTTCATAGATCTCGCGCGCCTGTCGCACCTCCTCGGGGATGGTGACCATCGGCAGCAGCAGCCGGACATTGCCATCCGAATGGGCGGCGGCGACCCGCAGCACCGCGGCGAACTGCACTTCCAGCAATTCCGGCCGCTTGAGCAGCATGCGCAGCCCGCGCAGCCCGAGTGCCGGATTGGCCCCGGCATGCACCGGCGCGACGCCGGCGGCCAGAGCCTCCATGTCCTTCTCGCCGCCCCAGTCGAGCACGCGGATGGTGACCGACTGGCCCTCCATCGCCTCGACCACCTGGGTATAGGCCTCGACCTGGGCGTCCTCGTCGGGCAGGTCCTCGCGGTTCATGAACAGGAATTCAGTGCGCAACAGGCCGATGCCCATGGCGCCCGCCTGCGCGATCAGCGGCAATTCCTGCGGAATTTCCAGGTTTGCCTGCAGTTCGACCATCTCGCCGTCGGTGGTCTCGGCCGGCAGGCGACGCAGCTTCGAGAGCTTCGTCCGTTCCTTGGCGAAGGCGGCGAGCTGTTCCTTGGCCGTCGCCAGCGTTGCGGCGGACGGATGCACGAAGACCCGTCCCGCCGTGCCGTCCAGCACCACGTGGTCGCCCCGCCGCGCCGCCTCGGTCAGGCCGTTGGCACCGAGGACCGCGGGAATCCCCAGCGCACGCAGCATGATGGCGGTATGTCCATCGGAGCCGCCTTCCTCGGTGGCGACGCCGGCGACGCGCGAGGGGTCGAGCAGCGCGGCATCGGCCGGCGTCAGTTCCTCGGCGACCAGGATGCAGCCCTCGGGCAGGTCCTTGAAGCTGCGGAAAGGCGTGGCGGTGAGGTTGCGGATCAGCCTGCGGCCGATGTCGCGGATTTCGTTGGCGCGGCGGGCGAGCCCGGCCTTGTCGTCATCCCGGGCGGCGAGGATGACGGCGCGGATCTCCTCCGCTTCCTCGAGCACGGCGGTCTCGGCGCCGAGCAGCCCGGTCTCGATCCGCTTGCGCGCGCCGCGGATCAGCCGCGAATTGCCCAGCATCATCAGATGCGCGTCGAGCAGCGGCGCGATCTCCTCCTGCGCTTCCTCCGGTAGGACGCTGATGCGGGTCTTGAGCTTGCCAACCTGCTTGCGCGAAAAGGCGACTGCGGCGGCGAGCTTCTGCTTCTCGTCATCCACCGCCTCGGCCACGATGGTCCGCCGCGTCACCTCGGTCGCCGGCTCGGTGGTGTCGTAGACTAGGCCGATGGCGACCCCGCGGGAGACCGCGATGCCGGGGACGGTGATTTCCGGCGACTTCGTCTTCGCCTTGGTCCGGGATGGTTCAGTCTTCATGGAAGCCGGCCTCGACCAGGCCGGCAACCGCCTCGAGCGCCTCCTTGGCGTCCCAGCCTTCGGCTTCGATCATCACTTCGGCACCCTGGCCGGCACCCAGCATCATCAGGCCCATGATGGAACAGGCCGGCACCGTCTCGCCATTGCGCACGACATTCACGCAGGCGGAATAGCGTTCCGCCATCGAAACAAGCTTGGCGGCAGCGCGCGCATGCAGCCCGCGGCTGTTGGGAATGACGACACTGCGGCGCAGCACCATGCCCGAATCCCCCGGATTGCAACCGCACGGACCGGCCACCGGGGCGGCATCCACCGCCACACGCCCGCCAGGCTCATCAGGCCATTCGTTCACGCGCCATTCCTCCTGGCGGGGACCACGGGCGTCACTTGCGCCCCGGCCGCCACTTCCCGTCCGCTGGCAATATACTTCCGCCCGGCCGCCTTGGCATGATCCACCGCCTCGGCGAGCGGCTCGCTGCCGCGCACCTTGGCCAGCTTGACCAGCAGCGGCAGGTTGACCCCGGCCAGCACCTCGACCGGACGGTCGGTGCCGGCGATCTGCATCGCCAGGTTCGACGGCGTGCCGCCGAACATGTCGGTCAGCACCACCACGCCGTCACCCTGGTCGACCGCTTCGATCGACCGGCGGATATCGGCACGGGTGTTCTCCATGTCGTCATCGGGGCCGATGCAGACTGTTTCAACGCCTTGCTGCGGCCCCACCACATGTTCCATGGCGTGCCGCAATTCCTCGGCCAGACGGCCGTGAGTGACCAGAACCATCCCGATCATGATACCTGTGTCAGGGCCTCCCGCCCCGCCTCGTGGCCGGCAGCGCCCGCTCCTGCGAAGGATACCGCCGTGGCCATGCCACGATCTGTCCCCGGAGCCGCGCCGGCCGATAGCTCCCGGTGGTGTAGGTCCACCCGCCAGCCATTGGATTGAAGATGGTGTGCCAACCGTTCCGCTGCCAGGACCGAACGGTGCTTGCCGCCGGTACATCCCAGCGCGATCGTCAGGTACTTCTTCCCCTCCTGCGCGTAGCGCGGCAAGAGCAGGCGCATCATATCCGTCATGCATTGCCAGAACGGGGCGAAATCGGGGTCGGCCTCGATATAGTCGGCCACCGCCGCGTCCCGCCCCGTGAGCGGCCGCAGCGCATCAACATAATGCGGATTGCGCAGGAATCGCAGGTCGAACACCAGATCAGCCTCGCGCGGCAGTCCTTTCGGAAACGCAAAGGATAGCACGGAAACGCCCATCCCCAGTGCGCCTTCCGTGCCGAAGCGGTCTTCGATCATGCGCCGCAGCGCCGGCAGCGGCAGGCCGGAGGTATCGACGATCAGCTCGGCCGTCTCGCGCAGCGGGGCGAGCAGCGCCGCCTCGCGCGCGATGCCCTCGGCGACGGAATGGCCGAGCGGCCCGCCCGGCGCCAGCGGATGGCGCCGACGCGTCTCAGTGAAGCGGCGCAGCAGCACATCCGGCTCGGCGGTGGCGAACACCACTGTCACCCCGATGTCCGGCCGCTCGCGCAGCCGCTGCAGCAGCCGCATGGCCTTGGCGGCATCGAAGTCCCGCGTGCGGCTGTCGATCCCGGCGGCGAGCGGCTGGTCGCCATCGCCGACCACCGCCTCCAGCACGCTGAGCGGCGGGTTATCAACGGTTTCGTAACCCAGATCCTCCAGAACCCGGAGGATCGATGCCTTGCCCGCCCCGGACAGGCCGGTGACGAACACCACCTGTCGTCGCGGCGGCGGGGGGTCACCCATCACGCCGCGAAAGCCCCGGCGCGCTGGGCCACGCGCCCGAGCGCGGCATCGAGCGCCAGCGCCACCTTCTCGGGCGCCGAGACATCGAAGCCGTGCAGCGCTACGCGCGGCACGCCCGTCGGCGCCCATGTTACGGGCATCGGCAAGCGCTCCATGGCCTCCCGGGCCACCAATTCCACGACAAGCGCCAGACGAGCCCCCTCGGCCACCGCCATCCCCTCGAAAATGCCGAGGCCGCGAACTTCCAGCATCCCCCGCAAGGCGGGCGGTGCCGAAACCGCGACCCCGTCGATTGCCACCTGATCATCCGCCACCAGGACCCAGCCCCGCGCGATCAGCCGCAACGAAAGGTCTGACTTGCCGGACCCGGGAGGGCCCAACAGCAAAACCGCCGCCGCGTCGCGTGAAACACAGCTTCCGTGAAGCACCATCCCAACGTGACAGTCTGTTCAGGCCGCGGACAGTGGCAGAAATGGGGCAGGGGGGAAAGCGCCACCGGACGGTCCGCCCCGCGGCGTTGCCCACGGGCCACGCCGATGCCACCCTGCCGCCCATCATGCCCAGCCAGGACGCCATCCGCGCCGCCGCGGAACGCATCGCCCCCCATATCCGCCGCACCCCGGTACTTCGGCTCTCACCAGCCGAGACCGGGCTTGAGAACCCGTTGACGCTGAAGCTCGAACAGCTCCAGGTCACGGGCTCCTTCAAGCCGCGCGGCGCCTTCAACCGCATCCTCTCGGCCGAGGTGCCCAAGGCCGGCGTGATCGCCGCATCCGGCGGCAACCACGGCCTGGCGGTAGCCCATGCCGCCCAGGTGCTCGGCATCAAGGCCGAGATCTTCGTCCCCGAAATCGCCGCCGAGGCCAAGCGCGCACGCATCGCCGCGACCGGCGCCACGCTGGTGGTGGGCGGGCCGACCTACGATGAAGCCCGCCTCGCCTGCGAGGCCCGCGCCGCCGAGACCGGCGCGCTGATGGTCCATGCCTATGACCAGGAGGAGGTCCTCGCCGGCCAGGGCACGGTTGGCATGGAATTCGAAGCCGACGCCCCGGACCTCACGCACATCATCGTCGCGGCCGGCGGCGGCGGTCTCTACGGCGGCATCGCCTCCTGGTATCGCGGCCGGGCGCAGGTGGTGATCGCCGAACCCGAGGAATGCCCGACGCTGTTCATGGCCGGTTTCGCCGGCCAGCCGATCGACGCGCCGGCCGGCGGCATCGCCGCCGACAGCCTGGGCGCGAAGCGCGTCGGCACCCTCGCCTTCGAGGTGATGATGGAGGTCGGCGGCCGCTCGGTGGTGTTGCAGGACCAGGTGATCCGCAACGCCCAGCGCTGGCTGTGGGACAAGCTGCGCATCGTCGCCGAACCAGGCGGCGCAACCGCGCTCGCCGCCGTGCTGGGGGATGCCTGGACGCCGCCCAAGGGCGCGCGGATCGGCGTGGTGGTGTGCGGGGCGAATTGCGATCCGGGGTCGGTGGTGGGGTGAGGCTCACCGGCTGAAGGATTTCGCTGCGATGGCGGATCAACAAGCGCATGCTGCCGTCATCGAGACCTTCGGGATCCGTGACATGCGCAAAACCCTCGTCGCCGCCATGCTTGCCGCCGCCTCCACCCTCGCGGCACCACCGGCGGGCGCCCAGGTCATGTACAATGGCTGGAACCTCGGCCCCGACTACGGCGCCATGGCCGATTCAGTGAATCGCGACCGTGCCGCCCAGATGCGGCAGATGCAGCAGGCCGAGGCGCAGATCATCCAGCGCGCGATGCAGGACCCCACCTGCCAAGCCTATTATCACCAGCACCGCGCCCAGGGCGGCCAGACGCCCTGGCAAACCTTCGCCTATCAATGCGCCGCGACCAACAACTTCAGCCCCGAAGGGGTCCGCGCCTTCCGCGAAGGCGAGATGCGCAACCAGCGCGGCGAACAGGACCGCCTGGCCGCGCTGCGCGACGCCGAACGCGCCCGCGGCCAGGCCCAGGGCCAATGGGCCGACGGCTATGGCCGCAACCAGGGCGAAGCCGGCCGCGTCATGCAGGGCCAGAGCACCTGGACCGACCCGCGCACCGGCCAGCAGCAGGTGCTGCCCTATCTCGGCGGCCCGATCACCCGCGACCCGAACACCGGCGCCTATTACGGCCGCGACGCCCAGGGCCAGCAATACGCCCTGGGCCGGGACGGCCAGTGGTACCCGATGCGGCAGGGCTGGTAGGCCGGCCGCCTGGAGCAGATCCCGCCCGGGTGGAATCACCTGGGCGGGTGAAGATGCTCGCTCAAACAACGCGAGAGCGGTTCCACCTTCGGGGGAACCGCTCTAGTTCTGCGTCGTCGCGGGCGCGTCTGGCTGCGTCAGCGTCACCGCCACCTCGTCGCCGGCACGCAGGCGGGTGGCGAAGGCCATCATCGCCGCGTTCTGCACCAGGACTTCCTGTGTGACCCCGTTCGGCCGGTCCAGCACCAACCGACCACCACCAATCGCGACCTCCCGCACCGTGGCGCGCATGCGCCCGGCCGCCTCGGCCCGCGTGATGCGCGACGCCTGGGCAATCCGCACCGCGCCATTGGCGTCGTATTCGACCACCACCCGAGCACCCTGCCGCAGCGTGCCGAAATTGCGCACCTCGGGTGCGGCCGTCATGTCGACTACCGCGCCGCCCGTGGTCTCCAGCACGGCGCGGCGCGTGCCGGGGTCGAGGAACTTCACCGTGGCGAAGGCGGCAAGGCTGGCCAGCACCGGCGGCGGCGGCGCAGCGGCGGCGGGCGGCGGCGGCGGCGGTGTCGGCATCGAACAGGCGGCCAGCGGCAGCGTCACGGCAAGCAGCAGGCGCCGAGAAAGGGTGTGCGTCACGCGGTGAAGCTCCGGGCTGGGGGGGTGCGGGCAGGTAGTGTCCCGGTCGGCGGGGTGTGCACGCAAGGGGCGCGCGCCGGCGCTCAGGGGCCACCGCCGACCGGGCCGCTTCGCCAAGGGGGCGCGGACCCAAGATCGGCTGGCCTCGGCGGGATGACGGGAACGTCATTTTTCATTTAAGATTCAGGATGCTTGAGATTTGCCCAAATCGCTCGCGGCGTGAGCCGATCAACGGGCCGAAAAAAGGGTCCCGCCATTGTCACAGACTCTCCTGAGCAC
Source organism: Neoroseomonas lacus (assembly GCF_014644535.1). GTDB lineage: Bacteria > Pseudomonadota > Alphaproteobacteria > Acetobacterales > Acetobacteraceae > Neoroseomonas > Neoroseomonas lacus. Next base: position 130,966 of record NZ_BMKW01000009.1, on the reverse strand, counting down.
CGGGCTGCGCCGGCTCGGCACCGGCCGCGCCGACTACCTCCTCGGCACTGCCGGGGATGACACGTTGTTCGGCTTCAACGGGGCGGATGACCTGCGTGGCGGTGATGGGCGGGACCTGATCCTGGGTGGCGCGGGCGACGACCGGATCGGCTGGCTCGATTACAACAGGCCGGTGCCGCCCGGCGAAGTCGATCCGGGTTTCGACGCCGGCGACGACACCATGCATGGCGGCGACGGCAACGATATCATCGGCGGCGGCGATGGCGACGACCGGCTGATCGGCGGCGCCGGGCGGGACCAGCTGTATGGCGGCACCGGCGACGATACGTTGATCGGCGGTGCCGACGAAAACTGGCTGATCGGCGGGGACGGCAACGACCGCCTGCGCGGCGGCAACGATGCCGAGGTGTTCTACGGCGGGGCGTGGTGGTCGCCCGACCTCGGCGGGTCGCCCGATGACGACCCCGGCAACGACACCATCGCCGCCTGGGGCGGCAATGACAGCATCCGCGGCGGGCCGGGCGATGACCTGCTGCTCGGCCAGGACGGGCAGGACACCATCTTCGGCGAGGTCGGCGCCGACACCATCATGGCCGGCAACGACGCCGATGTGCTGCTCGGCGGCGCCGGGGCGGATGTCATCTATGGCGGGTCGGGCAATGACCTGCTGATCGGCGGCCTCCGATCCCTCAAGCCCGGCGCCGAAGGCCTGCCGGACTTCGACGCCGGCGCGGATTTCCTCGCCGGCGGCTTCGGCGACGACACGCTGATCGGCGGCGGCGGGGCGGACATGCTGCGCGGCGGCCCGGGGGACGACCTGCTCCGCGGCGGCGGCGGCGCCGACACCCTGGTGGCCTCGACCGGGGTGGACCGCATGACCGGCGGCGCCGGCGACGACCTGTTCTGGCTGGTCGCCGGCGACGAGGCGACCATCACCGACTTCCGCATCGCGCCGCGGAGCTTGGCCATCACCTTCAACGAGCTGGAGGCCGGCAGCACGCTCTCGGGCAGCTATGGCCTGGCCTGGGGCGTGGTCAATGACGACGCCGAAGACCCGACCTTTGCGGACGGCACGCTGCTGGACGGCTACTACCCGGTGACGGTGCGCGAGGGCGGATCCGTCCGGGCCATCAGTGGCACCCTCGGCATCTCCGACCCCGATGGTCGGCTGTTCGTGGTCGAGGCCGGCACGGTCATCAAGGCGGCGAACAGCCTCGGCACGGTGACGACATGGCGCGACGGGCAATTGCTGGAAAGCTTCAGCCTGCCCTATGCGGACAGCCGGCCGGACCTCGGCCCTGTGCTCGCCGGGATGCAGCCGGCGGACCATATCGAAATCGAAGGCCGCACCAATATCGGCAATTTGGCCATGTCAGTGCCGCTCGATGCCATCACGCTGCGCTACACCGAGGCGGCGGATCACGACCTGCTGCGCGTCGCGACGGCGGCGCAGGAGGCGGGCCTGCTGGCCTCGGCGACCGATGTCGAGGGCGGCGTGCGGATGGAATTCGGCGGCATCGCGGTGACGCTGCTCGGGCTTACCGCGGCCGAGGCGAGTACCGACTGGTTCGCGTGACGGTGGCGGCGGATCCGCCGCCGCGTGCCGGATCGAGGCCGCGGCGCCGCGTCGATGGCATCCGTCACGGGCGGCGTGGCATCGCGGAAGCTGAAACTGCGCCCGCCCCCTTGCCGCCGCCTCGCCCCCCTGCGATGCACAGGCGACGCTGAAGGAGAGACGCGCCATGCCCCTCACCCCCGCCCAGAAAACCGCCCTCGAGGGCGTCACCACGGCGACGCTGACCACCGTGCTGCTCAAGAAGGGCGTGCGCTTCTGCTACATCGCCGGCTCGCGTCCGATCGTGCCCGGCCAAGCCAAGCGCATCGTCGGCCCCGCCTTCACCCTGCGCTTCACGCCGACGCGCGAGGACCTGGCGACGGTCGACAGCTGGTCCTCCCCGCGCTCCACCCGCGCCGCGATCGAGGAAATGCCGGAAGGCGCCGTCGCCGTGGCTGACGCGATGGGCAGCACCGCCGCCGGCATCTTCGGCGACATCCTCTGCGCCCGCATGGCCAAGAAGGGCGTCGCCGGCCTGGTGACCGACGGTGTGCTGCGCGACGGCGCCGGCGTGATCGGCACCGGCCTGCCGGTGTTCTGCCAGGGCTATGTGGCGCCGGCCTCGGTCGCCGCGCTGAACTTCGTCGGCTGGCAGGAGACGATCGGCTGCGGCGGCGTCACCGTCATCCCCGGCGACATCATCGTCGCCGACATGGACGGCGCGGTCGTCATCCCGGCAGCGCTGCTCGATGCCGTGGTGGAAGCCGCGGTCGAACAGGAACGGCTGGAAGCCTGGATCATGACCGAGGTCGATCGCGGCGTGGCACTGCCCGGCCTGTACCCGCCGAACGCCGAGACCAAGGCGCGGTACGAGGCGAGCAAGAAGTAGGTCGATGGAGGGGCTCTGCCCCTCCAAACCACCCCGCCAAAGGCCCGAGGCCTCTGGACATCCTGTTTCCGCCCTGGTCGGGGGACGGCGCTGGATTTTGGAAAGCGTTCTTGATATGTTCTTCACACCAAAGGTATCATGCGCCTTGTGCATGCAGGGCCGATAAAGGCTTAAAATCCTAAAATCTTAAAGTTTGTAAAATCAATGCGTTGACTGATTTCGGCCCGTCCCAGGCGCTGTCCGCCGATGCTGATGCCCATGGTCGTGCCCGGCATCAGATCGAGGTCTCCAGAGGCCATGATAGCAACGGCATGAGGCTTTGACGTCTGCCGAGGCCGCGAAGGCGGCCCGTCGGGAGCCCCGCGAAAGCCGAGCAAACCAGGAGTTTTTGCGTCACGCTGAGGGGGTGCCTCCGGCACGATACGCCGAAGGCGTGCCTCCGGCACGACGCATGTGGAGGCACGAAGGTGTGGATACCAACCGTCGCAAACAGCGCGCGTTGGTGTCAGGCCTTTGGTGGGATGTGCCCGGGAGGGGCAAGGTCCCTCTCAATCCCCCGAACCACCGCCCCGGCGGCCTGTCGCCGGAATGGCGCGGGACCCTGCCGCATCATTCAAGAATCACCCGCGACGGCGTGACCACCACGCCCTTGGACCGCCCATTGCCGGTAAAGGTCTCGATCCGCGTCGCATAGCCCTGCGCCAGGACGACCCCGCTCGCCACATCCACCGCGATATGGGCGAAGATCGCCACCCGCGCCTCGGAATCCCCGCCGCGCAGCCGCCCGGCGAGTTCCACCGCGCAGCGCGCCACCAGCACCGCCCGCTGTGCGATGGCATCCAGCCCGGCCGCCCGGCAGACGCCGCCGCGGCTCGATCCGTCGATGGCCATCGGGAAGTCCTCGCCCACCACGATGCGGCGGCGTTCCAGGCTCAGCGTCGCGAATTGGTCGCGCCAGGCCGCCAGCAGCCCGTCGCGCACCTCATCGTGCGGCAGGGCGGTGCCGTCGGCCCGCAGCGCGGTGAATTCGCTGATGCGCCCTTCCGTGCCGCGCAGCACCGACATCCGCAGCCCGGTGCGGTCCTGCACCAACACCAGCCTGGTGCCGCCAGGCTCGGGCTGCACGGCGGCGACGGTCAGGCAATCGCGCGTCGGCGCGCGGCCGGGGCGGTCGGTCTGTTCGCGGCAGATGTGCCGCCACGGTCCCCAGCCGGCGCCGCCGATCGCGACCGGGGTGGTGATCGGGCGCTGTGGCCCTCGCAGCGGCAGGGCCGGGGCGGCGGCGCGCCAGTCCGGCGCCTGCGCCGCGGCCGGGGCCGCCAGCAGCGCCAGCAGCAGCGCGGCGCCGGCGCGGGGCTGCCATCGTGCCGCGCGGCCCGGGCAATGGCGTCGCGATGCGTTCATGCCACACCCTATCGCGCCCCCATGCGCCACGGCTAGAACGGGCGGGATGAGCGGCAGTGGCATGGATGCGGTGCGGGACGGTCTGGCGCGGGGACTGGCGCGATTCGTCGCGCCGGCCCGGCTGCCCGACGGCTTCGCCCCTGCCTTCGCCCAGAAGCCGGATGGCGCCGTCTTCGACCTGACCGCCAATGCAGCGGTGGCCGAGGCCTTGGCACACCCGATGCTCGGCGGCGGGGATGGCGCGATCGACCTGCTGCTGGCGCTCGCCGGCGGGCCCGGCCCGGCCCCCGGCGCCATCGGCCCGGCGCGCATCGTGGTCGAGAACGAGACCCCGCGCGACCTGCGCATCACCACGCCGCACCACCTGTTCACCGGCGACCTGTTCCGCGGCGAAATCCGCCAGCATCTGCACGGCACCGATGGCCCGCCGGCGCTGATCCATGGCGGCAATCTGGTGGAATTCGCCTTCAAGGGCCGCTGGCATTGCCTCGATGTCGAGGATGCCATCGTTGCCGCCGGCATCGAGGATGCTGAGGGCGGTGTCCGCCTGTTCCATGAAAGTGTGCTGTCCGGCCGTGGTGGCCGCTTCTCGCGCGGTGGCCCACGCGAGGTTGCCCGGCTGCGCTACGTGTACGAGCTGCGCGCCGACACCCCTGTGGTGGCGCTGACGGTGACGCTGACGCCGTTGCCCGGCGTCGTCCTCGACCGGCCGCGCATCACCACCGCCTGCGATGCGATGAGCCCGGGCGATGGCGTCGAGTACGGCACATTGGTGCTGGGCGACGGACGGCGCGCCAGCCCCGCCGGGGACAATGTGACCGTCCATGAGGGTCCGCTGGCCGCCTATGGGGTGCGGCAGGGCCGCACGCCGTCGCGCGCGCATGCCGTGCTGCTGACGCCGCGCGACCCGGCGGCGGTGTTGAACGTGAAGGCCTCCGGCCCGACCGAGGGGCGGCTGCATTGGCTGCTGACCCGCTATGCCGGCACGCGGCTGGCGGCGGGCGAGGCGCTCACCCAGCGCGAGGACCGGCTGCTGTTGTGCGGCACCGAGCTGCCGATCGTCGCGCCGCGTGGTGCCGATGCGGCCAGCGCCGCCCCGCGCCAGCGCATCGCCGCCGCGTTGGCCACCCAACTCGTCTTCGGGGACGGGAAACGTGCCGAGGCCCTGTCGGCGGCGGTCCGGCGCATCCTGGCGGCATTGCCTGGGGACGAAACCACCCCCGGCGAATTGGCCCATGCGCTGATGGCGAGCGAGGCGCTGTTCCGCATCACCCGCGATGCCGAGGACCGGGCGCGGATCAACGGGCTTGTCGCCAGATTGCTGGCGACCCAGGCCGGCGACGGCGTGTTCCGCGAACCCGGCGGCGCCGTCGCTTCCGTGGCCGAGCATGCGGCCGCGCTATTGGCGCTGGCGCGGCGCCTGGCGCTCGGCGCGGCAGAGCCGGTCGGCGAGGCGCTGCGGCGCGGCATCGCGGCGCTGGCGCTGATCACCCTGCCCGGCCCGGTCGACACCATCACCCTGCCGGCGACGCCGGCGGCGGACACCGAGGCGCTGGCGCATGTGCTGCGCGCGCTGCGGGCGGCGCAGGCGGCGCGGGTGTTCGGCACGCTGACGATGCCCGAAGCGGAGGCGCGACGCCTGGCCTTCCTCGCCGACCTGGCGCTGCGTTTCCTACAGGCGCGGATCCGGCCGGAAGGGGATGCGCTGATCGTGGATGGGACGGTCTCGGCGCAGGCGGCGGCGCTGGCCGCGCTGGTGCCGCCGGAAGGGGCCATGGCGCGGGTGGCGGGATGACGTGGACGGGGAAAAGCCTTGCCCCGTATGCGTCAGGATCGTGCCGACCGGCGGCGAAACCGGAGAGGGCTTTTCCCCCGCCGCGCGAGGCACTCGCTCGCGCCCCGAGGGAACGGCCCAAGGGTCGGCCTGATTTCGTTGCTGCTTCCGCCAGACCGATTGGAGGGGCTTTGCCCCTCCAAGCCACCCCACCAAAGGCCCGAGGCCTTTGGAAACCGATACTGGGTGTCGGGCGCGAAGGGGGTTCGCGGCAGCGAAAGTCGCTTGGGGCAGGGGAACGCGTCTTGGCATCGAATCCCGCCGTCGTGGCCCGTGCTAAATATCGGTTTCCAATGGCGGGGTGGCGATCGACGGTCGCGTGGGCTGTCGCGTCGCTGCGCATCCTTTGCGGACAGCCCGTACAGAGGCCGCCTTCTACCCACCGTTCCCGCGCCGATCGATTGCGCAGCAATCGCCCGAAGGTGCAGGAAACTGAGTTTCCTGCCGGGGTGCTCGAGGGGCAGCGCCGCTCGATGTCACGACATGCGCAAACCGAGTTTCCTGCCGCGCTTCTCGCGAAGCAGCGCCCCTCGGCCTGCCTCCTGGCCCTGGCACTGCTGATGTCTCTCGCCGCCTGCGCCGTCGCCCCGCCGCCCCCTGAGCCGCCGCTCTCCTACCCCCCCGCCGCGCGCGAGCGGATGCTGCGCATCGCCATGGCCGAGTGGGAGGATTGGGGCCGCCAGGATGCAGCCGCCCCGCCGCGCGGCCAGGAATCCGATGTGGCGAATTTCCCCCGCGTGCTGGCCTATTGGCGGGCCGTGCCGGATGGCGCGGCGCCGATCGCGCGCAACCGCGTGCGGTATCGCGACGGCGACCCTGGCCTGTGGCAGGAACCGGCCTGGTCGGCGGCCTTCATCTCCTTCGTGATGCGTGGGGCCGGGGTGGATGGGCGGGAATTTCCGTCCTCGGCCGCGCATGCCTTCTACGTCGATGCGCTGATCACGGATTCCCAACGCTTCCCGGCCACCGCGCCCTTCATTCCGCATGAGGTGACCGAACGCGCGCCGCGGGTAGGCGACCTGGTCTGCGCCGACCGCTCGGCGGCGCCGCTGGCGTCGTGGCGCGACCGCATCTCCGAACGCGGCCGGTTCCGGCCAATGCATTGCGACATCGTGGTCCGCGTGCGCCCTGGCCAGGTCGAGGCGGTGGGCGGCAATGTGCGCGATGCCGTGACCCTGTCCCGCTTCCGCACCGATTCGGCGGGGTTACTTCTTCCCCGCGCGGCCGGCGAACCCACATGGTTCGCCATCCTTGAGAACCGGCTGGGGCGCCTGCCCCCATGGTTCTCGCCATTCCAAAATGAGGGTTCTGCCCCGTGAGCGACCTTTTCTCGCCCTTCACCTTGCGTGGCGTCACGCTGAAGAACCGCATCGGCGTGTCGCCGATGTGCATGTATTCGTGCCGCGATGACGGCGTGCCGACCGATTGGCACATCCAGCACCTGGTCAGCCGCTCGGTGGGCGGCGCCGGGCTGGTCATCACCGAGGCCTCGGCCGTGGTGCCGGAGGGGCGTATCACCCCCGCCGATGTTGGCATCTGGAACGACACGCAGATGGCCGCTCATGCGCGCATCGTCGCGGCGATCCATGCCACGGGTTCGGTCGCCGGCATCCAGATCGCCCATGCCGGGCGCAAGGCGTCGCGGGCCGCGCCGTGGGTGCATGGGCCGGCGGTGCCGTCCTGGACCTGCATGGCGCCCTCCGCCGAAGCCTTCGAGGGCTTCGCCGTGCCGCAGGCGATGACCGAGGCGGATATCGCCAACACCATCTCCGCCTTCGCCGAAGCCGCGAAGCGCTCGGTGAAGGCGGGCTATCGCTTCATCGAGATCCATGGCGCGCATGGCTATCTCGGCCACCAGTTCTGCAGCCCGATCAGCAACCGCCGCAACGATTCCTGGGGCGGCGATTTCGAAGGCCGCACCCGCTTCATTCGCGAAGTCGCGACCGCGGTGCGCGCGGTGATCCCCGAGGAGGTGGTGCTGGCGCTGCGCATTTCCCACACCGACTGGGTCGAGGGCGGCTGGACCACTGAGGAGAGCGTCGAACTGGCGCGGCGGGTGAAGGCGCTGGGCGTCGACCTGATCGACGTCTCCTCGGGCGGGCTTGATGCCGGGCAGAAGATCGTGCTCGGGCCAGGCTACCAGGTGCCGGGGGCGGATGCGGTGAAGCATGGCGCCGACATGCCCGTCGCGGCGGTCGGGATGATCACCGAACCGGCGCAGGCGCAGGCCATCCTGACCGAGGGCAAGGCCGACCTGATACTGCTCGCGCGGGTGCTTCTGCGCGAGCCGTACTGGCCGCTGCGGGCGGCCGTGGAACTCGGGCGCAGCGATACGCTCGGCGTGCCGCCGCAGTATGAACGCGGCTGGAACGCGCTGGCGAAGCTGGCGATGGACACGGATATCGCGGCGCCGATGCACGCGCTGTAGAACAGGGAGGGGCGGCGCGCTGCCGCCGCCCCGTTCCCGACCCGGCAGAAGGATGCCGCGATGGCCGAGATTGACAAGGTTCGTGGCCTGCTGACCGGCCTCCCACGCCCGGTCGGCTGGGCAGAACGCCGGGCGCGAATCGAACAGGTCGCCGCCGTCGACGCGCCGCCGCCCGAGATTGCCTTCACCTCCACGACCATCGCTGGCATCCCCGCCGAATGGTCCACGGCGCCGATGGCGGATGCGCGGCGCGTGCTGTTGTACCTGCATGGCGGCGGGTATTGCTCGGGGTCGATCGTCAGCCATCGCGGGCTGGTCTCGCGTGCCGGCCAGGCGGCCGGGATGCGGGCGCTGGCGCTGCAATTCCGCCTCGCACCCGAGCACCCCTTTCCCGCCGCGCTCGACGATGCGCGCGCTGCCTATGAGGCGCTGCTCGCCGAGGGCATCGCGCCGGTCGATATCGCGGTCGGCGGAGACAGCGCCGGCGGTGGGCTGACGCTGGCGCTGATGGTGTCGCTGCGCGATGCCGGGCGACCGTTGCCGGGCTGCGGCTGGCTGGTCTCGCCCTGGATTGACCTCGCGATGACAGGGGCGACGATGGACAGCAAGGACGCCGTCGATCCGCTGATCCATCGCGGCTATCTGGAGGAACTGGCGGCTGCCTATCGCGGCGCGGCATCGGCGGACCATCCGCTGGTCTCCCCGTTGCGGGCGGAGCTCGGCGGCCTGCCGCCGATCCTGGTGCAGGTGGGCTCGGCGGAGACGTTGCTGGACGACGCCGTGCGCATCGCCGGCCGGCTCGGCGCGGCGGAGGTGCCGGTGCGGCTCGAGGTCTGGCCGCAGATGATCCATGCCTGGATGTTGTGGGCGGGGCGGCTGGCGGAAGGGCGGCAGTCGCTGGCCTCGGCGGGCGCCTTCCTGCGGGCGCGGGGATTAGTGGCGGCCGGATAGACCGTGCCGGACGGCGCGCGCCGACGTCTGGCGGGTCGGTTCTCCTTGCCGGACCGGCGTGCTGGCCCCATGACGGAAACGACCGCAATCGGAGACCCGCCATGGCCGCCTATCTCCTCGCGAACCTGACGATCCGCGACCCCAGGGCCTTCGAGGCCTACCGCCAGGCCGTGCCGGCGGTCATCGCGCGCTTCGGCGGGCGCTACCTGGTGCGCGGCGGCGCGGTCGAGGTGAAGGAAGGCGAGCCCGGCCTGCAGCGGCTCATCATCCTGGAATTCCCCGACATGCCCGCGGCGCGCGCCTTCTACGACAGCCCGGACTACGCCCCCCTGCTGGCGCTGCGGCTGGCGGCGGCAGATGGTTCGGTCGCATTGGTCGAGGGCTGGTCGGCGTGACCATCGAGGCGCTCGCGCCCTGGTACCTGTGGATGAAATCGGCGCATCTGCTCGGGGTCTTCGCCTGGATGGCGGGGCTGTTCTACCTGCCGCGGCTGTATGTCTATCACTGCCAGGTGGTGCCTGGTTCGGCGCAGTCGGAGCTGTTCAAGGTGATGGAACGCCGCCTGCTGCGCGCCATCATGAACCCGGCGATGATCTGGGCCTGGTGCTTCGGCACGCTGCTGGTGCTGACGCCGGGGGTGGTGGATTGGGGCGCGGGCTGGTGGCACGGCAAGATGCTCGGCCTGTTGACCATGACCTGGCTGCACCATGACCTGTCCATCGCCCGTAAGCGCTTCGAACGGGATGCCAATACCCGCAGCGAACGCGCCTGGCGGATGATGAACGAGGTGCCGACGCTGGCGCTGATCCTGATCGTGGTGATGGTGATCGTGAAGCCCTTTTGATACGGGCAGTCGAATGCTCCGACCGCCCGTATCAGCCTTGCCTTGCCCACAAATTCCGGGCGCGCGCATCCGCGCGCTTGGCTTTCGCGCCCTGCATTGGAGCGCTGGCGGCCGCGGACGGTCTGGGCGCGGTCGCGCTTTGCGCTCGCGGCCCGAGGCAAGCCTCGGGCCGAAGAGGATTGCCAGCCGTGTTCGCCCTTGAAATCAGGGGCCCGGACCGCATATCTCCGGTTGACGAGCGGCTCACGGCTTCATAGGGTTCGCCCGCTTCCCGCCTGCGGTGCGGGGCGTTCCGCGCCAGGCGCCGCCACTTCCTTCCTTTCTTTCGGGACTTCACCCGTCGCGCCAGACCCTGGCGCGGGCCTGGGTGAGCAGGCCGCGACGCGCGGTTCCTCCGTGCGCATGCGGCCCTTGGGAACGTCCCGGCCAATCCCCTGCTATGGACCGCGTCCAGCACCCATGCACCTTTCCGAACTCAAGGCCAAAAGCCCCGCCGACCTTCTCGCCTTTGCCGAGGAGGTGGGCGTCGAGAACGCGTCCTCGCTCCGCAAGCAGGACATCATGTTCGGCATCCTCAAGACGCTCGCCGAGAATGAGCAGGCGATCTACGGGGAGGGCACGCTCGAGATCCTGCCCGACGGCTTCGGCTACCTGCGCAGCCCGCAGGCGAACTTCCTGCCCGGGCCTGACGACATCTACATCTCCCCCGCCCAGGTGCGCCGCTTCGGCCTGCGCACCGGCGATACGGTGGAAGGCCAGATCCGCGCGCCGAAGGATGGCGAGCGGTATTTCGCGATGCTGAAGGTCAACAGCATCAACTTCGAGCAGCCCGAGGCGCTCAAGCACCGCATCAACTTCGACAACCTGACGCCGCTCTATCCCAGCCGCCGGCTGAAGATGGAGAACCCCGAGGTCGAATCCGTCGCCAAGGGCCCGGCCAAGGACAACACGCATCGCGTCATCGACCTGATCGCGCCGATCGGCATGGGCCAGCGCGCGCTGATCGTCGCCCCGCCACGCACCGGCAAGACGGTGATGCTGCAGAACATCGCCAAGTCGATCTCGGCGAACAACCCTGAAGTCTTCCTGATCGTGCTGCTGATCGACGAGCGGCCCGAGGAAGTGACGGACATGGCCCGCACGGTGAAGGGCGAAGTCGTCGCCTCCACCTTCGACGAGCCGGCGACGCGCCACGTCCAGGTGACGGAGATGGTGCTGGAGAAGGCCAAGCGCCTGGTCGAGCACAAGCGCGATGTCGTCATCCTGCTCGATTCCATCACGCGTCTCGGCCGCGCCTACAACTCCGTCGTGCCGTCGTCGGGCAAGGTGCTGACCGGTGGTGTGGACGCCAACGCGCTGCAGCGGCCGAAGCGCTTCTTCGGCGCGGCCCGCAACATCGAGGAAGGCGGTTCGCTGACCATCATCGCCACCGCGCTGATCGATACCGGCTCGCGCATGGACGAGGTGATCTTCGAGGAATTCAAGGGCACCGGTAACAGCGAAATCATCCTGGACCGCAAGCTGTCCGACAAGCGCGTCTTCCCGGCGATCGACATCACCAAGTCGGGCACCCGCAAGGAGGAGCTGCTGGTGGATCGCGGCACGCTGTCGAAGATGTGGGTGCTGCGCCGTATCCTGAACCCGATGGGCACGCAGGACGCGATGGAATTCCTGACCGACAAGCTGAAGTACAGCAAGACGAACCAGGACTTCTTCGACGCGATGAACACCTGATCCGGCGGTCGTCGCGCACCGTCGGCGCGACGCGATGAACAGCCGATCAGTATCGCTCGGAGCCGCCGCGCTTCCCCGGCGCGGCGGCCACGCATTATTGTCGCGGCCGGGCCGGGCGACGCCAGCCAAGGGGAGACGCCATTCATGAGACGCCGAACCAAGATCATCCTCGGCGTGCTGCTGGCCGTCCCGCTGCTCGCCATTGCCGCGACCTTCGTCATCCTGCCGCGTCTCGACCTCGCCGCCCACGCCGCAGCGCGCGCCACCGCGTCCCTCGGCCGCACTGTCACCATCGAAGCGCTGCGCATCACCCCCGGCCTGACCACCACCGTCGACATTCGCGGCGCGAGCCTCGCCAATATCGAGGGCGGTAGCGCGCCGCAGATGGCAACGCTCGAGACCGCCACCGCCGTGCTCGACCTGCTGCCGCTGCTGCGCGGTGAGGTGGTACTGCGCCAGGTGCGGGCGGAAGGCTTCTCCCTGCTGCTCGAACGCGACGCCGAGAAGCGCCGCAACTGGCGGTTCGGCAGCGCCGATCCGGCCGGCCCCTCCGCACCCTTCGCCGCCGAACCGCCCAACCGCAGCGGCCTGCCGCTGATCCTCGATGTGCGCCTTGCGCGCAGCGAAATCGTCTTCCGCACCAGCAGCGGCAATGCCCTGCGCAGCGAGATTACCACCACCACCATCGCCGCCCCGGGCGCCGACCAGCCGCTCACCTTGCACGTCGAGGGTGCCTACAACGCCGTGCCCGTCACCCTGACCGGCACGCTCGGCACGCCGAACCAGCTGCGCGACGGGCGTACGCCCTTCCCCCTTCCGTTTCGCGCGGTGGCCTCCGGCACCGTGGTGACCTTCGAGGGCACCTCGACCGACCCGCTGAATGCCGACCGCCTGGAGGGCCGCCTTTCGCTTGACGCGGAGTCGCCCGGCGCCATCCTGTCGATGGCCGGCGCCGGGCCCGGGCCGGCAATCCCGGTCAAACTCGCCGGCACCTTCCATCACGCTGGCGACCTGTGGCGTCTGATCGAGGCCAGCGGCGAAATCAGCGACGCCGCCTTCGCCGCACCGCAATTGCAACTCACCGAAGGCGCCTCCGGCCAGCCGGATGCGATCTTGGCCGAGATCGACTTCACCCGGCTCGACCTCAACGCCATGTTCGGCGCGCCGCCCGACCACCCCGGTGGCGAACATGGCGATGCGGACATGCCGCTGACCTTCGCCGTGGCGCCCGACCCGCAACTGCGCGTGCACGCCACGGCGCGGGAACTGTCCTATGCCGACCTCGACGCCACCGAGGTGCGTCTGGTCGCCTCGGCAGAGCCTGGCCTGATCAAGGTCGAGACCTTCAACCTGCGGGCCTTTGGCGCGCGCATTGAGTCCTCGGGCACGCTGGAACCCTCCCCGCGTGGCGGCCGGGTCGCCGCCGAGGCGGCGATGCGCGAGGGCAATCTCGACACGCTGCGCCGCGCCTTCGGCATCCGCTCCCTGCCGGCGCAGGGCCCGATGGAATCCCGCGTCGCCGTCACCGCCGAGGGCGAGACGATGAATGCCGCGACGCGCCGCGCCAATGTCTCGGCTGTGGTGTCCATGCGCAGCGGTTCCATCGCGCGGGAGGTGATCGAGATGGCCTCGACCGACCTGCGCGCCCTGTTCCGCACCGCGCAGGGCAATACGTCGCTGACCTGCCTGCTGGCCGTGGTGGATCTCCGCGCCGGCCAGGGCGAGGCCGCGCCGCTGCGTATCCGCGCCGGCACCGGGACGATCAGCGGGCTGGCGAGTTTCGACCTCAACCGCAAGCAGCTCGACCTGGTGATCGGCAGCCAGAGCGAGACGACCTCCGACTTCGCCCTCGACATTCCGGTGCGGGTCAGCGGGTCCTTCGCCGACCCTTCCATCGCGCCGGCACGATGGTCCAGCGAGGGCCGGGCGCGGCTGGCCGCCGGCGACCGCGTCGCACCACTACCGCCGGCATTGCGCGACTTCGCTCGGGCGAGCCCGTGCTTCCGGGCCGGCGGGCGGCGCTGAAGGCGCGTTCAGCGCCGCAGCAACTCCATCCGGCCTCGATGGCGCCGATCGCCACCGCCTCGTCCCAGGATTCGAGGTGTTCCAGCGCGCGGGAGATGTGACCCAGCGCCGCGGCGGCACCGGCCAGGCCGGGCGCTTCGTCGAGCATCTCGCGCGCCGTGACCAGCTTGTCGGACCCGATCATCGAACGGCGGGCAGGGCGGTTCATGCCCCCCCCTCCAGGTCGTTGTCGCAGTCGCCGCAGAGCATCGCGCGGGCGACATCCAGCTGGTCGATGACCTCTGCGGCATCCGGCGGCGGCGCCTGGGCGAGCAACAGCGACGTGAGCAGCAGCACGCGGCGGCGCTTGCCGTCGATCCGGCCGGACATCGTCACTCCTGCGCTCTTGTGCGGCAGGCTATGACACCCCCATTGGAGGAGCCATGAAACCCAGCACGGACCCTGGCGCCGAGATCCTGCGCGCCACCCTGTTCGCCGCGCGCGCGCATGCCGGCCAGACGCGCAAGGGCGCGGCGGCCGAGCCCTACGTCAACCACGTCATCGAGGTCGCCGAGATCCTCGCCGCCCATGGCGCGCCGCTGCCCGTGGTGCTGGCCGGGCTGCTGCACGACACGGTGGAGGACACCGAGGTCACCCATGCCGACCTGGTCGCCGCCTTCGGGGCGGAGGTCGCCGGGCTGGTGGCCGAGGCGACCGACGACACCTCTCTGCCCAAGGATATCCGCAAGGGGCTGCAGGTCAGCCAGGCGCCGAAGAAGTCGGATGGGGCGAAGCAGCTCAAGCTGGCCGACAAGATCTCGAACCTGGTCGCCATCGCCGAGAGCCCGCCGGCCAATTGGATCCATGCGCGGCGCGTCGAATATGTCGGCTGGGCGGGGCGCGTCGCGGCGGGGTTGCGGGGGGTGAATCCGGCGCTCGATGCGCTGTTCGACACCACCTACCGCGCCGCCATGGCGAAGCTGTCGGCCGAGGAAAGCTGACCGGCGGGCGGCGCCTGCCGCCACAATTGACCTCGCGCCGCCGCGCCGTCGCCATGAAGACGCCGCGCCGTTGCCCGGCTGCAATGGTTTGCTGCTTCCTGTCATAGGGAGATGCGCCATGACCCGCCTGCTTCGCGCCGTGACACTGATCTTTGCCACCCTGACCGTCGCTCCCGCCTGCGCTTATGAGCAGCCCTATCAGCAGGGCTGGGGTCCGGCGCCGACGCAGGTCTGGTACCAGCGGCCCGCGCCGCGCGGCTGGCAGCCGCCGCCGCCGCGCTGGGGCTGGCAGCAGCCGCAGCCACGCTGGGGCTGGCAGGCGCCGCCGGCCCGTTGGGCGGGGCCGCCGCCCTCGCGTGGCTGGGGTGGCCCGCCGCCGCGCGGCGACCATGGCTGGGGCGCGCCGCGCCCGACGCGCTACGAGCAGCGTCGGCATGAGGACCATCGGGACCGGCGGCACGACGACCGGCGCTGGTAGCCGCCAGCACGCTTCGTCGCGGTTGGCTCGGCCCGGGCGCCTTGCCCCGGGCCGTCCGGCAGCCTAGGTGAAGAGCCTTCCGCGGCCCTCGGGCCGCGCCCGCGACGTGAGACGCAAATCAGTACCATGACAGACGACAAGGATATCCCCGACACCGAGGCCGAGGCCCCCGTGCCCGTGCCCGTGGCGGAAGCCACGCCGGAGGAGCGCATCGCCGCCCTCGAGGCCGAGGTCGCCAGCTTCAAGGACAAGTGGCTGCGCGCCGAGGCGGAGATGCAGAACCTGCGCACTCGCACCCAGCGCGACGTGCAGGAAGCCCGCGCCTACGCCACCCAGAAATTCGCCCGCGATGCGGTCGAGGCGGCGGAGAACCTGCGCCGCGGCCTCGACGCCCTGCCCGGGCAGGCCGCCGGCGAACCCGAGGTGCTGACCAAGATCCGCGACGGGATAGAAGGGGTGGAACGCTCCTTCCTCGGCGTCCTGGAACGCAACGGGGTGAAGCGGGACGACCCGACGGGCAAGCCATTCGACCCCGAGATGCACCAGGCGATGGCCGAGCAGCCGGCTCCCGAAGGGGTCGCACCCGGGTCCGTGGTGGCGTGCTGGACGCCGGTTTGGACGCTGAACGGGCGTTTGCTGAAGCCGGCGATGGTGGTGGTGGCCGGGAAGTAGAAGGCAAGGTCGGGGGAGAGAACTCCCCCCGGCCCCCCTCCTTTTCTGGCTATTGGCGACGGCCACGGAAGTCAGTCCCCAACAGATAGAAAACGGAGGGGGATTCGGGGGAGGTGTTCCTCCCCCGCCTTCAACTTCCCGCCACTTCCCTTGCCGCCCGCCGCCCGCCCAACAGCGCCCCATGCGCATAGGACGGCCACTCTGTCGTCGCCGCCTCCCCCGCGAAGAAGATCCGCCCCGCCACCGGGCGCGACAGCGCGGCGTGGTCGCCGATCGACGCCCCCACCGGCAGGAAGGAATAGGCCCCGCGCGCGTGGATATCGCGCGACCAGCGGGTGACGCGGCTGTCCACCGGGCGCGGAATGCCGGTGCCGAACATCCGTCGCAGCACCTCCATCACCAGGTCGACCTGCGCGGCATCAGGCAGCATCTCGATACGCTGCGCGGCGGACCCGCCGACCAGCGCCACCAGCACCGGCACGCCCAGATGCGGCTGGAGAGAGACGATCTCGGGCGCCACATTGTCCCGCGTGGCGGACAGGCTGCGCAGGTAATGCACCTCGGCCGGCCAGAAGGGGCGGGGGAAGGCCAGCACGATCTTGTTCAGCAGGCCATTGCCGATGCGCGCGATGGCGCCCTGATGGGCGGCGGGCAGCGGCGGGTCGAAGGCGACATCGCCGCGCTTGAGCACGCCAAGCGGCAGCGTCACCACCACGCGGTCAGCGAAATAAGCCTGGTCTGCCGTCGCCACCACCACGCCGGACCCGGTCAACCGCACCGAGCGCACCACCTGGCGCAACTTTATGTCGAGGCCGCGACCCAGCAGATCGGTGATGGCGTTGTAGCCCTGGGCGAGGAGGTGGTTCTCCTCCGGGATCTCACCCTCGCCCCCGAACCAGCCCTGGGCGGAGACCTCCGCCGCATCGCCTCCGGCATAGCCGGCGACGTAGGAGGACAGCCAGGCGGCGACACGCTGGTCGTAGGGCGTGGTTCGGGTGGTGGGGTCGAGGATCGGCACCGCCTCGGCCAACGAGACGTCGCGCGCGCCGGCATAGGCATAGGGGCTGTCATGGGCGATCAGCCGGCCGACCGTGTCGAAGATGGCGGTGGTCTCGGCCTCGGTCAGGCGCCGGCCATCGGCATCGGCCATGATGGAGCGGGCGTCGTAGGTCGGCATGCGGCGGATGCCGGCAGCGTCGGCCAGGGGGGTGAGGGGGTTGCCCTCCGGCCCGTGGATCCAGGCGCCGCCCATGTCGAGGCGGACGCCGCGGAAGTCGACCGTGTGCAGGCGGCCACCGGTGCGCGGGCGGGCTTCCAGCACGGTGACGCGATGACCAGCATCGGCCAGGGCTCGGGCGGCGCCGAGACCGGACAGGCCGGCACCGATGACGATGACGTTGAGGGCCCGCGCCGGCGCCTGGGCGTCGGCCGCGCCGGGCAGGATGGGCGCGGCGGCAGCGGCCGCGAGCAGCCGCAGCAATGACCGGCGGCCGAAGCCCGGCGCCAGCGCCATGCCTTCGCCGGCAGAGCCTCTAGCGTCGCCCATCAGACCGGCAGGTCCTGCCAGAACGGGTTCAGCGAATAGTCGAGCTGGTTGGATCCGAAGGCGTCGATCGGTGTCAGCATCGTGTCACCGAGCCAGCCGCGGTCGATCTGGGATTCGAATTGCGCACGCAGCGCGTCGCTCTGCAGGTAGGCGGCGGCCCAGCAGCCGACGACCATGTTGTTGCCGACATGCAGGGTGACATGCGCGATCGGGTTGTCGCGGTCGCCGTGATAGACCATCGCGCCCAGCGGCACGTTGTCCCCAGCCACATAACCGCGCACTGGCATCAGCGTGTGAATGAGTTGCCGCGCCGTCTTGTTGGCGCCATCCACCGAGCTCGCGGCGTCCGACAGTTCCTGGCAGAATCGGCCCGCCCGCAGCACTGACAGCGCACCCGACATGACGGCCCATTTGATGACGCTGACGTAGCAGTTCACCGCCCGGTCAAAATCGCCTTCCCCGGGCTTGGCCAGGGCCAGGTCCTGGTGGTGCTGGTCCCAACGCGACCGGCCGACCGCCTGCAGGGCGACCACGCAGGTGTCGCGGACATCGGCCGCCAGTGCCGCATTGTTCATCAATGCGCCGTAGAGATGCAGGGCGTCGCTGTTGACGGGCATCAGCCCCTCGATGATCGGCATCGGCGCGACAATCCCTGTTGAATTCGTACCCGAGGATAAGTGGCATTGTGTCGTCATGGCAACGATACCCCCGGCCTGCCGCGCGCCTTGATCCGTCGCAAAGTGCCCATGCGCACACGGCGCGTCGCCTCCGCGTGAATCCAGGGGCCTTCCGGGACTTGTCCGCAGCCTCGCGGATCAATACATCCCGTCTGTCACGTTGCCTCGCCTTGCGCGGGGCCCCCCAACCACCCCATCCGCGGCGGCGCTCGCCGCCGGTTCAGCACAGGGGGCGGGCATGGCGCCACTATTCGGGCCGTCCCCGCCTGCCGCAGAGGAGAGTACTCGGATGAGCAAGGTCATCGGCATCGACCTCGGCACCACCAATTCCTGCGTCGCCATCATGGAAGGCAAGGACGTCAGGGTCATTGAGAACGCCGAGGGTGCCCGTACCACCCCGTCGATGGTCGCCTTCGCCAAGAATGGCGAGCGGCTGGTCGGCCAGTCCGCCAAGCGCCAGGCGGTCACCAACCCCATGGGCACGCTCTATGCGGTGAAGCGCCTGATCGGCCGCCGCTTCGACGACCCGATGGTGCAGAAGGACATCGGCCTCGCGCCCTTCAAGATTACCAAGGCCGCCAATGGCGACGCCTGGGTGGAAGTGGACGGCCAGTCCTACGCGCCGCAGCAGGTCAGCGCGATGGTGCTGACGAAAATGAAGGAGACCGCCGAGTCCTTTCTCGGCGAGACCGTCTCCCAGGCCGTCATCACCGTGCCGGCCTACTTCAACGACGCCCAGCGCCAGGCGACCAAGGAAGCCGGCGCGATCGCCGGCCTCGAAGTGCTGCGCATCATCAATGAGCCGACGGCCGCCGCGCTCGCCTATGGCATGGACCAGAAGAAGGGCGGCACCATCGCGGTGTACGACCTTGGCGGCGGCACCTTCGACGTGTCGGTGCTCGAGATCGGCGACGGCGTCTTCGAGGTGAAGTCGACCAATGGCGACACCTTCCTCGGCGGCGAGGATTTCGACCAGCGCGTCATCGACTACCTGGCCGATGAGTTCCGCAAGGAGCAGGGCATTGACCTGCGCGGCGACAAGCTCGCCCTGCAGCGCCTGAAGGAAGCGGCCGAGAAGGCGAAGATCGAGCTGTCCTCCGCCAAGGAGACTGAGGTCAACCTGCCCTTCGTCACCGCCGACGCCTCCGGGCCGAAGCACCTGGTGATGAAGCTGACGCGCTCGAAGCTGGAAGCCCTGGTCGATGACCTGATCCAGCGCACCCTGGAGCCCTGCAAGCAGGCGCTGAAGGATGCCGGGCTGACGGCCGGCGAGATCGACGAGGTCATCCTGGTCGGCGGCATGACGCGCATGCCGAAGGTCGTCGAGGCGGTGAAGTCCTTCTTCGGCAAGGAGCCCGCGCGCAACGTCAACCCGGATGAAGTGGTCGCGATCGGCGCCGCGATCCAGGGCGGCGTGCTCAAGGGCGACGTCAAGGACGTGCTGCTGCTCGACGTGACCCCGTTGAGCCTCGGCATCGAGACGCTGGGTGGCGTGTTCACCCGGCTGATCGACCGCAACACCACCATTCCCACCAAGAAGTCGCAGGTCTTCTCGACGGCCGACGACAACCAGACCGCGGTGACCATCAAGGTCTACCAGGGCGAGCGGGAGATGGCGGCCGACAACAAGCAGCTCGGCACCTTCGACCTGACCGGCATCCCGCCGGCGCCGCGCGGCGTACCGCAGGTGGAAGTGACCTTCGACATCGACGCGAACGGCATCGTCTCCGTCAGCGCGAAGGACAAGGCCACCGGCAAGGAGCAGCAGATCCGCATCCAGGCCAAGTCCGGCCTGTCGGATGCCGACATCGAGCGGATGGTGAAGGACGCCGAGGCCAATGCCGAGGCGGACAAGAAGCGCCGCGAGGCTGTCGAGACGCGCAACCAGCTCGAAGCCCTGGTGCATCAGACCGAGCGCACGTTGAAGGAAAGCGGCGACAAGGTTCCCGCGGCCGAGAAGGCCGATGTGGAGTCCGCCGTGACCGAGGCGAAGGCGGCGATCGAGAAGCAGGATGTCGAGGCGATGACCCGCGCTTCCGAGCGCCTGGGCCAGGCCGCGATGAAGATGGGCGAGGCGCTGTACAAGGCGCAGGCGGAAGCCTCCGCGGCCGCGGAGGCCCCTGCCTCGGGTGGCGCCCCGGGCGCCGGCGGCAACGACAAGGTTGTCGACGCCGAGTTCGAGGAAGTGGACCCGAACAAGCGCAAGCCGTCCTGACCGGGCGATCTGCGTCGACCATGAGCAACGCCGCCCGACTCCCACGAGGGTCGGGCGGCGCCTATTTCGGGACTACTGTCGTGACGAATGCGCGCCGATCGGCAGCAGATGCGCCAGTGCAGGCAACTCGTTGGATCGCGGCAAGCCGCGATCCGCGAGCGCACGGCGCGACCGCGCTCTGGCTGACCGTTGTCGCCAACGCACCAGTGCATGGCGCGAAGGCAAGGCCGGCGGATGCCGGCCGCCCGTCGTTTGAGGGCATGAGCAATGTCTAAGCGTGACTACTACGAAGTCCTCGGCGTCGGCCGCGATGCCGATGAGGACGCGCTGAAGAAGGCCTATCGCAAGCTCGCGATGAAGTACCACCCCGACCGCAACCACGGGGACAAGGATGCCGAGCCGCGCTTCAAGGAATTGAACGAGGCCTACGACGTCCTCAAGGACAGCGAGAAGCGCGCGGCCTATGACCGCTTCGGCCATGCCGCCTTCGAACAGGGCGGGCCCGGCAGCGGTGGCGGCGGCTTCCAGGGCGGCCCCTTCGGCGGCGGTTTCGAGGACATCTTCGAGGAGATGTTCGGCCGGTTCGGTGGCGGCGGGCGCGGTGGCCGCGGTGGCGCCACCGGGCGCGGCCAGGACCTGCGCACCCAGGTCGAAATCACCCTTGAGGAAGCCTTCGCGGGCAGCAAGACGAATATCCGCATCCCCTCCTCGGTTTCCTGCGAGGCCTGCAAGGGCACCGGGGCGGAGGATGGCTCGGCCGCGGGCGTGCAGACCTGCGGCACCTGCAACGGGGCGGGCAAGGTGCGCGCGCAGCAGGGCTTCTTCCTGATCGAGCGGACCTGCCCGACCTGCGGCGGGTCGGGCCGCACCATCAAGAACCCCTGCAAGATCTGCCATGGCGCCGGCCGCGTGCAGCGTGAGCGCACGCTGAACGTCACCATCCCGCCCGGAGTCGAGGACGGCACGCGCATCCGCCTGACGGGTGAGGGCGAGGCCGGGCTGCGCGGTGCGCCCGCAGGCGACCTCTATGTGGATATCGCGGTGAAGCCGCACCCGATCTTCCAGCGCGACGGTTCGAACATCTTCATCCGCGTGCCCTTGCGCATGACCCAGGCCGCGCTGGGGGGGCATGTGGAAGTACCGAGCATCGATGGCGGCCGGGCACGGGTGACGATCCCGGCCGGCAGCCAGACCGGGGACCAGTTCCGCCTGCGCGGCAAGGGTTTCTCGGTGCTGCGCTCGGCCGCACGGGGCGACATGTATGTGCAGGTGAGCGTCGAGACGCCGCAGAACCTGACGGCACGGCAGCGCGAGCTGCTGGAGGAATTCGAGACCGAGGCCGTGACCGGTGGCAAGACCAGTCCGGAGAGCGAGGGCTTCTTCGCCAAGGTCAAGGAATTCTGGGACGGCCTGGCGCGTTAAGGCAGGCTGGGGAGGGCACCGCCCTCCCCAAACTCACTCGCCGATTGCGCGGCAATCGCCAGACGGTCCAGTAACCTTCGCTTCCTGGCCGGGTGCTCGAGGGGCGGTGCCCCTCGACCTCCCTTACAGCACCGGCATCGCCCAATAATCATCCACCATGCGGCGGCGGTCGACCCAGCCTGCCTCGATCACCGGCGCGCCTTCCAGCTTGGCCTTGTCGATTTTCACGACATAGCCGCCCAGCGTGGTGTCGTAGCGCAGCATCTCCCACGGCAGCGGGAAGTGCTTGGTGCCGAGGCCGAGGAAGCCGCCGAAGGACAGCACCGCATAGGCGACGCGGCCGCTCGACTTGTCGAGCATCACGTCCTCGATGCTGCCGATATGCTCGCCCTCCAGCGAATAGACATCAGTGCCGGCAACCTTGCCGCCGGCAATCAGATGCCCCGTGGTCGGCGCGGTCATGTCCTTGGCGGTGGGGCGGGCGTCGCGGCGCGGGTTGATCGTGTTCATCGGTGTCCTCCAATTGCGGTTGTCCAAAGAGGAACGCGCGCCGGCGCCGAGGGTTGTGCGGCCACCGGTGCCGACGCATGACGATGGCGAGAGGTGCCCTTTGCCGTGACGGCGCCTGGCGCGATGATCCGCGCCAAGGCAGCCCGCCGGTGCCGGCGGCGCCACAGGAAAGGACCACGCCATGACCATCCGCATCGGCATTGCCGGCATCGCCGGCCGCATGGGGCGCCTTCTGGCCGAGGAAATCGTCGCCGCCGGCGCGACCCTCTCCGGCGGCACGATCCGCCCCGGTGCCGCGCTTGCCACCCTGCCGCCGGGCCTGCCGGTGATGACCGACATCGTCGCCCTGTGCGAGGCCTCGGATGTGGTGATCGACTTCACCCACGCCCGTACGGCGCGCGCCCATGCGTTGGCGGCGGCCGAGACCGGCACGGTGCTGATCCTCGGTTCCTCCGGCCTGTCCGTCACAGATGAGGAGGCGGTGGCCGAGGCTGCGCATCGCACGCCCATCGTCTATGCGGCGAATTTCGCACCGGGCGTGAACCTGTTCCTCGCCATCGCCGAGCGCATGGCTGCTGCGCTGCCGCCGGCGCAATACGATGCCGAGATCGTCGAGATGCATCACCGCCAGAAGGT
This sequence comes from Neoroseomonas lacus, assembly GCF_014644535.1. Taxonomy (GTDB): domain Bacteria; phylum Pseudomonadota; class Alphaproteobacteria; order Acetobacterales; family Acetobacteraceae; genus Neoroseomonas; species Neoroseomonas lacus. The sequence continues at coordinate 108,166 of NZ_BMKW01000009.1, read as the reverse complement.
GGATGCACCGTCGGGCACGGCGGTCGCGCTCGGCCGGGCGGTGGCCGCCGGTCGCGGCACCACGCTCGAGGAAGCCGGCCGCGAGAGCGGGCGGGACGGGCATTGCGGCGCGCGCGGCACCGGCACGATCGGTTTCGCGGCGCTGCGTGGCGGGCAGGTGGTGGGCGAGCACACGTTGCTCTTCGCCGCGGCGTCGGAACATATCAGCCTGACGCACCGGTCCTTCGATCGCCGCGTTTATGCGACCGGCGCGGTACGGGCGGCGCTGTGGGCGGCGGGGCGGACGCCAGGCCTGTATGGCATGGGCGAGGTGCTCGGCATTCGCTGAGAGGCTGCTTGTGCCTGGGCTGGAGTGGGGGCCGGTGCCAGGCGTGGCAACGCTCCGGATGGCGCGTTGCCAAAGGGCCTCTGAGCGCGGCCCGGATCAGGCCTCGGTGCCCGCCACCCGCTTGGCGGCACCCTGGATTGCCGCGATCGCGGTGGCTGTCCCCGTCAGGTCAAGCCCGTGTTCGGCCGCGGTCTCATTCCTTGCCGTTGCGCTATAGCAAGGATTGGAAATTGGACGCAGTAGCACAACCCATCAGTGCGCCCTGATGCCGGAATTCGCCCGGAACTGCGGCGCCTGCCTTGACCCGGCCACACCCCCGCGCGATACGCGCCCGTCCCGGATCCTCTGGGCGCAAGCCTGCCGGGGCTCCCCGCCGGCAAATCCCCGCGACAAGAGGCAAACCACGCCATGCGCGATACCGGCGAATATCTCTTCACATCCGAATCCGTATCCGAAGGCCATCCGGACAAGGTGGCCGACCGCATCTCGGACACGGTGCTGGACGCCTTCCTGACTGCCGACCCCTATTCGCGGGTCGCCTGCGAAACCCTGGTGACGACCAATCGCGTCGTACTGGCGGGCGAGGTCCGGGGCCCGGGCTCCGTGACGCCCGAATACCTGATGCACCTGACGCGTCTGGCGATCCACGACATCGGGTATGAGCAGGAAGGCTTCCACTGGCAGAATGCCGAGATCGCGTGCCACCTGCATGCCCAGTCCGCGCATATCGCGCAGGGCGTCGATGCCGCCGGCAACAAGGATGAAGGCGCCGGCGACCAGGGCATCATGTTCGGCTATGCGTGCACCGAGACGCCGGACCTGATGCCGGCGCCGCTGTACTACGCGCACCTCATCCTGCGCCGGATCAGCGAAATGCGCCGCGCCAGCGACCTCGCGGTGAAGGGCCTGCTGCCCGACGCCAAGTCGCAGGTGACGCTGCGCTACATCGACGGCAAGCCGGTCGGTGCCACCTCGGTCGTCGTCTCGACGCAGCACGAGGAAGGCATGGAGCAGGCCGAGATCAAGCGCCTGCTTCGCCCGATCATCGAGAGCAGCCTGCCCGATGGCTGGATGTGCCCCGACAACGAGCTGTACGTGAACCCGACCGGCCAGTTCGTCATTGGCGGGCCGGATGGCGATTGCGGCCTGACCGGGCGCAAGATCATCGTCGACACCTATGGCGGCGCGGCCCCGCATGGCGGCGGCGCGTTCTCCGGCAAGGACCCGACCAAGGTGGACCGCTCGGCCGCCTATGCCGCACGCTATGTCGCGAAGAACGTCGTCGCGGCGGGCCTCGCCGAGAAGTGCACCATGCAGGTGTCCTACGCGATCGGCGTATCGAAGCCGCTGTCGGTCTATTTCGACCTGCATGGCAGCGGGCGCGACGTGGATGAGGTGAAGCTCGCCAAGGTCATTGATGGCCTGGTGAACCTCTCGCCGCGCGGCATCCGGGAGCATCTGCACCTGAACCGCGCGATCTATGTGCCTTCCTCCGCCTACGGCCATTTCGGCCGCACCCCGGACGAGGACGCCGGCACCTTCACCTGGGAGAAGACCGACCTGGTGGATGAGCTGAAGCGCGCCTTCGGCCGGTGACCGAGGAGGGCGACATGACGGCGGAGGACACTCTGCCGCATCGCGCGCCCTCGCTGACGCCAGAGGGCATCCCCGACCGGCTTTATGGCCGCCGCCGGGGACACCCGCTGCGCCCGCGGCAGGAGAGGTTGCTCGACCTCGCCCTGCCGCGCTTCCGACTGACCGCGGCGGAGGCCGCGCACCCGCGTGCCATCTTCCCCGGCGCCGAGGATCTGTGGCTCGAAGTGGGCTTCGGCGGCGGCGAACACGCTCTCGCGCTGGCCGCCGCCCATGAAGGCGTCGGGCTGATCGCCTCCGAGGTTTTCGAGAACGGGTTGTGTTCCCTGCTGACCCGCATCGTGCCCGAGGGGGCCGAGGCGACCGCTCCGGTCCCCGACCGGCTGCGCCTGTGGCCCGAGGATGCGCGGCACCTGGTCGCGCTGCTGCCCGATGCGGCGCTGGGCCGGCTGTATCTGATGTTTCCCGACCCCTGGCCGAAATCGCGCCACGCCAAGCGGCGCTTCGTCCATGCGGCGATGCTGCCGCTGGTCGCGCGCGTGCTGCGGCAGGGCGGCGAGTGGCGCCTCGCCTCCGACGACCCCACCTACCAGGCCTGGGTCGAGGAAGTGTTCGCCGAGCAGCCCTTCTTCGCCCTGCGCAGCGTCGTGACCGAACGGGCGGCGGATTGGCACCCGACGCGGTATGAGGCGAAGGCGATCCGCGAGGGACGCGTGCCGCGGTATTGGACCTTCGAGAGGACCGATGCGCCATGCAGCTGAATGATGCCGCCGTGCTGGTGACCGGTGCCGGTTCCGGCCTCGGCGCCGCCACCGCCGAGGCGCTGGCCGCCGCCGGCGCGCGCGTGGTGGCGATGGATTTGAACGCCGAGGGCCTCGCCGCCCTGGCCGCGCGCTGCGACGCCACGCCGATGGCCGGCGATGTCGCCAGCGAGGCCGATGTCGCCACGGCGCTCGAAGCCGCCGCTGGCCTCGGGCCACTGCGCCTCGCGGTGAATTGCGCCGGCATCGCGCCCGGCGCGCGCGTGGTCGGCCGGGGTGGAGCGCATGACCTCGCGCTGTTCGAGCGCGCGATCCGCGTCAACCTGGTCGGCACCTTCAACGTGCTGCGGCTGGCGGCGCAACGCATGCAGGCGCTCGACCCCACCGCGCCGGATGGCGAGCGCGGGGTGATCGTCAACACTGCTTCCATCGCCGCCGAGGATGGGCAGATCGGCCAATGCGCCTATGCCGCCTCCAAGGCTGGGGTGATGGGGCTGACCCTGCCGGCAGCGCGGGAATTGGCGAAATCCGGCATCCGCGTCATGACCATCGCCCCCGGCCTGTTCGAGACGCCGATGCTCGCCGGCCTGCCCGAAGCCGCCCAGGCGGCGATCCGCGCCCTGCCGCCCTTCCCCGCCCGGCTCGGCCGGCCGGAGGAATTCGCCCGGATGGTGCTGGCGATCTGCGCCAATCCACTGCTGAACGGCACCACGCTGAGGCTTGATTCGGCGCTGCGCCTGCCGCCCTGAGCGCCCGGCCTTATTCCAGCGGCCCTGTTGGATGACCGGTGGGCGGGAAGAATGGAGGGGCGCCGCCCCTCCAAACCACCCCGCAAAATGACGGGGTCATTTGGAAGGCCATCTTTTGGCACTGCGCGTGGCATGCGTTCTGCGCCCGCGGAGCGCGCTCCGTGCGCAAGGGTGGGTCTCGGCACCCGTCCTGGCCGCGGCGCACGCTACCAAGTGTCGGTTTCCAAAGGCCTCGGGCCTTTGGCGGGGTGAGCCCGAGAGGGGCAGAGCCCTCTCGGTTCCACACGTCAAGCAATAGGGCCGTCGGTATCGGGCGCCGCGGGCCGCCGCCAGGCGCCTTGCGCGGTTTGGCCGGCATCGCCATGCTGCGCCGCAATAAGGCTCGCCAGGGACACACACGGCTCACGCAGCGGAGGAACCCGTCTTGCATCGCCGTGACCTTTTCGCGGGCGCCGCCGCGCTCGCCGCCGCCCCGTTCTCGCCCGCTTCCGGCCAATCCGCGCCGTCCGGCACGCTGCGCGTGGGCATGACCGCGGGCGACATCCCACTGACCACCGGCCAGCCGAACCAGGGCGCCGAGGGCAACCGCTTCCTCGGTATCACCCTGTATGACCCGCTGGTTGCCTGGGACCTGACGCATGCAGATCGCGCCGCCGCCCTGCGCCCCGGTCTCGCCGAACGCTGGGTGGTGGATGACAGCACGAAGAAGGTCTGGACCTTCAACCTGCGCCCCGGCGTGCGCTTCCATGACGGGAGCAACTTCGACGCCAATGCGGTGGCGTGGAACCTGGCCAAGCTGCTCGACCGCAACGCGCCGCATTTCGACCGCCAGCAAGCCGCCCAGGCCGGCCTGTACACCAGCAACATCGCGCGCTGGCAGGTGAAGGACGCGCGCACCATCGAGATCGAGACCAAGACGCCCGACGCCGTGTTTCCATACAGCATGGCGAACATCTTCTATTCGTCGCCGGCGCGGTATGCGGAGGTCGGCAACAACTGGGACCGTTTCGCCGAACGCCCTTCCGGCACCGGCCCCTATATCGGCGACAAGCTGGTGCCGCGGCAGCGCTTCGAGGCCGTGCGCAATGGCGAGTACTGGGATGCCGCCCGTCGTCCGCAACATGAACGCCTGGTGCTGATGCCGATCCCGGATTCGCTGACGCGCGTCTCGGCGCTGCTGTCGAACCAGGTGGATTTCATCGAGGCCCCGCCGCCCGACGCCGCGGATCGCATCAAGGCGGCCGGGCATTCGGTGGTGACCAACGCCTATCCGCATATCTGGTGCCACCAGCTTTCCTTCCAGGCGGACAGCCCGTTCCGCGACCTGCGGGTGCGCCAGGCGGCGAACATGGCGATCGACCGCGCCGCGATGGTCGGGCTGCTGGGTGGCATGGCGCTGCCGGCCAAGGGGCAGGTGAATGAGGGGCATCCCTGGTTCGGGCGGCCGACGGTGGACCTTTCCTACGACCCGGCCCGCGCGCGCGCGCTGCTCGCCGAGGCGGGCTTTGGCCCGAACAATCGGGTGAAGACGAAGTTCATCATCTCGCCCTCGGGTTCGGGCCAGATGCAGCCGCTGCCGATGAACGAGCTGATCCAGCAGAACTACCGCGAGGTTGGCATCGACCTGGACTTCGAGGTGATGGATTGGGAGGCCTTGCGGACCCGCCGTCGCGCCGGCGCCGGCGCGCCCGAGAACCGTGGCCTGCACGCGATCAACAATTCCTGGGCCTTCTGGGACCCGGATATCGGCCTGCTCGGCCCGGCGGTCAGCGCCAAGGCGGGCGGCAACGGCTTCAACTGGGGTGGGTATGAGGATGCGCGGGCCGATGAGCTTGGCCTGCGCGCCCGACAGACCTTCGACCCGGCCGCGCAGAACGCGATCCTCGCGGAACTGCACGGCCACCTGGTGGACCAGGCGATGTGGATCTGGGCGGTCCACGACGTGAACCCGCGCGGCCTGTCAAGGAAACTGTCGGGATTCACCCAGGCCCAATCCTGGTACCAGGACCTGACCCCCATCCGCGTCGCCTGACCCGAAAACCGACAAAAGAAGGAGGGGGTTCGGGGGAGTTCCCTCCCCCGACCTTCAAGCGACCTCAAACAACCCGGCCGCCCCCTGCCCGCCGCCCACGCACATCGTCACCACGACGAATTTCGCCCCGCGCTTCTTCCCCTCGATCAGCGCATGCCCGGCCATGCGTGCCCCCGACATGCCATAGGGATGCCCGATCGAGATCGCCCCGCCATCCACGTTCAGCCGGTCATCGGGGATGCCGAGCCGGTCGCGGCAGTAGATCACCTGGCAGGCGAAGGCCTCGTTGAGCTCCCACAGCCCGATGTCGTCGATGGTGAGACCATGCTGCTTCAGCAGCTTGGGCACGGCGAAGACCGGGCCGATGCCCATCTCCCCCGGGTCGCAGCCGGCCACCGCCATGCCGCGATAGATGCCGAGCGGATGCAGCCCGCGGCGTGATGCCTCGGCTTCCTCCATCACCACCGCGGCGGAGGCACCGTCAGAGAGCTGGCTGGCATTGCCGGCGGTGATGAAGCGGCCCTGCTTGACCACCATGCCGTCCTTGAACACCGGCTTGAGGGATTGCAGGCCTTCCAGCGTGGTATCGGCGCGGTTGCCCTCATCGCGCGCCAGCGTGGTGGGCACGTCCTTGCTTTCGCCGGTCTCGCGATTAACCAGCTTCATCACCGAGGCGAGCGGGACGATCTCGTCCTCGAAGGCGTCACGCGCCTGGGCGGCGGCGGTGCGCTGCTGGCTGCGCAGGGCGTATGCGTCCTGCGCCTCACGCGGGATGCCATAGCGGTCAGCGACGATCTCCGCCGTCTCCAGCATCGACATGTAGAGCGCGGGGATGCGCGCCTTCAGCGCCGGGTCAGCCAGGCGATACCAGTTCGCCTTGTCGTTCTGCACCAGCGAGACGGATTCGAGGCCGCCGCCCACCGCGACCTGCATGCCGTCATGCATGACCTGCTTCGCGGCGGTGGCGATCGCCATCAGGCCGGAAGAGCATTGCCGGTCGAGCGACATGCCCGGCACGCTGTCGGGCAGGCCGGCGGCGAGTGCGACTTGGCGGCCGACATTCGAGCCCTGGCAGCCCTGCTGCAGGGCTGCGCCCATGATGACGTCCTCAACCTCAGCCGGGTCGAGGCCGGCACGGTCGACGGCGGCCCGCACCGCGTGGCCGCCGAGCGTCTGTGCATTGGTGTCGTTGAAGGCACCGCGATAGGCGCGCCCGATCGGGGTGCGGGCGGTGGAGACGATGACGGCGCTGCGCATGGCGCTTCCTTCCCTGACGGTTCCTTCCCGTCAGGGTAGCGAAGCGGTCAGGCGGCGCCCAGCCGCTTCCACACGCCATCCGCCGTCGCGATGATCCGGTCCCCGAAGGTGAGCTGGCCGCGCACGAAGACCACGGAGCGCGTGGCGCGCACGGCCTCGGCCCGTGCTTCGATGAACTCCCCGGCACGGGCGGCGGAGACGAAGTGCGTGTTGAGCTGGATGGTCACCACCGGGTCGCGCTTCGCCGCTTCCCAGCAGGTGATGCCGAGGATCTGGTCGAGAAAGGTCACCAGCATGCCGCCATGGACGATGCCATGGGCGTTGGAATGCCTGTCCTCGGCGAGCAGGCCATAGGTCCAGCCGGCATCTCCCTTCTTCGACCAGAAGGGGCCGACCAGCGTGGGGAAGCCATCCTCATGCCAGCGGAGTTGCTCCCAGCCGGCGGCGGCGGGGTCGAAGGGGGTGGGGGCGGGCGCGTCGTTCATGGCTCCCGCTTCGCCCGGCGGGCGGGCGACGTCAACGGGCGAGATGCCTCGGCACGTCGCATGGCGTATGTCCGCCAGGATCGATAGGCTCGACGCCATGCGCCTGTTCCATGCCCCCGGCTCCCCCTATGCCCGCATCACACGCATGGCGGTGATCGAACTCGGTCTCGAGGATCGTGTCGCCGTCGAGGAAGCGACCTTGCGCGACCCCGCCTCGGTGCTGCTGCCGTTCAACCCGGTGGGGCGGGTGCCCTCACTGGTGCTGGATGACGGCAGCACCATCACCGAAACCACGCCCGTGCTCATGGTGCTCGACAGCCTAGTCGCGCCGGAGCGACGCCTGCTGCCCGGGCCGGATGCGCCGCGGGCCCTGGCGGCCTATGGCCGGGTGCTCGGCATGTTGGACGGCATCGCGGTGTGGAACCGCGAATTGCGGCGGCCGGTCCATGAACGCTCGCCCGGCGTCATCGCGCTGGAGGCGGTGCGCGCCGCGCGCGTCGCCGATGCGCTGGACGCCGAGGTGGCCGCCGGCGGCTTCGCGACCATGGATGCCGCGCTGCTCGCGCTGATCTCGGCGCTCGGCTATTGCGCGCGACGCCACACCGCTTTCGATTGGCGCGAGGGAAGGCCCGCGCTCGCCGCGCTGTTCGACGCGGCGCAGGCGCGCCCATCGGTGGCGCGCACCGTCCCGCCCGCCGGCATGGGCGGGACGGCGCCGCCAGTCAGGTAGGCTGCACGATGTGGCGGCTGCGGATGAGGTTGCCCCATTTCTCGCTTTCCGCCGTCCAGTAGGTGTCGAATTCCGCCGGCGTACCGCCGACCGGCACGGCGCCGAGGGCGATGATCCGCTCGCGGAAGGCAGGGTCGGCCAGCGCCGTCCGTACCGCCTCGGACAGGCGCGTGGCGATCGGTGCCGGCAGATGGGCCGGTGCCATCAGCGCCATGTCGGTCGAGGATTCGAAGCCCACCAGCCCCGCTTCCTGCAAGGTCGGCACGTCGGGGGCGAGCGGCGTGCGTTCCGCCGTGCTGACGGCGAGCATCTTCAACATGCCCGCCTGGCGGTGCGGCAGGGCGGTGACGGCATCGATGAAGGACATCTTGGTCTCGCCCGCCAGCACCGCCTGCGCCGAGGGCGCGCCGCCGCGATAGGGCACGTGCACCATGTCGATCCCCGCCGCGGCCATCAGCAGTTCCGTCGCCAGGTGGCTCGTTGCGCCGATGCCGGCGGAGGAGAAATTGACCTCACCCGGCCGCGCCCGGACATAGGCGAGGAATTCCTGGATCGTCGTCACCGGCACCGACGGATGCACGCAGACCGCCTGCGCGGTGCGCGCGACGAGGCTGATGCCCGTGAAGGCGGCGCGATTGTCGTAGGGAAGCGGCGAAATCAGATACGGCGCGATCGCATAGGTGCTGTTGGTGGCGAAGAGCAGAGCATAGCCATCCGGCCGCTGCTGCGCGACGAAGTTGTGGCCGATGGTGCCCGACGCGCCGGCACGGTTCTCGACGACGACGTTCTGGCCGAACATCTCGGTGAAGCGCTGGGCGAAGAGCCGCGCCATGGTGTCCGACGAACCACCCGGCGCCCACGGATTGACCAAGGTCACCGGCCGCGTGGGCCAGGGCGCCTGCGCCTGCGCGGCGTGCAGGGCGGGGGTTGCGAGGGCCGCGGCGAGCAGGGTGCGGCGATGCAGCGTTGTCATGTCATTGCCTCCGGTTTTTCGGCTGGTTGATGGCAGTGTTGCCGAGGGCAACGGCGCCAGAGAAAGGGGAGCGGACCGGCATCGGGAATGCACACCGCATGCCGGGTGATGGATGGGCGTCTCGGGCAAGGTGCCTCGCGGCTGATCGGTCCGTGCATGGCGACATGCTTGGCCCGCTTGCGCACTGGCGCAAGACTTCGTGAGCGGGCCTGGACAGGCTGTGACCGCGCGGAGACAGACCGGAAGCAGTTCTTCGACGGCAGCGCGATCCGGACACCACGCAGGATCTGATCGAGGAGGGGCGTGGCCTCGCGACGCGCCGGGAACTGAGCCGCGGAACGAGAGGGGCTTTGCCCCCCTCGAACTCACCCCACCATGGGAACCCACTGACGTTGCGAAGCAACACCAATGGGAGGCCCTCAGCCCGAAGCCTTTGGAAACCGATACCGGGTGCCGCGCGGGGCAGGCGTTCAGGCTTCGCCCCTGGGGGGCATGGCGCGTCCGTGTCGAGGCGTGTTCACTGCGGCTCATGGAGGAACGCCGATGACAACTGCAACGACGCGCATGCTCGACCTGCCGGACGGTCCACTCGAAGTCTTCCTTGAAGGCGAGGGGCATCCGCTGGTGCTGGTGCCCTCGCTCGGTCGCGGGCAGGAGGATTTCGATGGCATCGCGCCGATGCTGGTCGCCGCCGGGCTGCGCCTGATCCGGCCGGAGCCGCGGGGCATCGGACGCTCCGCCCCGCTGCGCGAAGGCGCGACGCTGTTCGACATGGCGCGCGACGTGATTGCGGCGATGGAGGCGGATGGCGTGCGTACCGCCCTCGTCGCCGGCCACGCCGCCGGCAATTGGGTGGCGCGCATCATCGCGCATCTGCGGCCCGACCTGGTGCGGGGCGTCGCGATGCTCGCCGCGGTGACGGGTACCACCGTCGATCCGGCGATCAGCGCGGCGATCGCCGGCAGCTTCGACACGTCACTGCCCGACGATGTGCGCCTGGCGCATCTGCAGCGTGGTTACTTCGCGCCTGGCAGCGATGCGCGTGTCTGGCTGGCGGGCTGGCACACCGAGGTGGCGCGCGCCCAACGCCGCGCGCGTGAAGCGACCACGGACAAGTCGTGGCTGCGCGTCGCCGACCACAAGCCGCTGCTCTATTTGGCCGCGGCGCAGGACGCGATTGCCGCACCACCGGACGAGGCAGCGTTAAAGGCCACGCTGGGACCGATGGCGCAGCGCGTGGTGGTGGAAGGCGCGGGACATGCGCTGCTGCCCGAACAGCCCGAGGCCGTGGTGGCGGCGCTGGTGGCCTATGCGCGAGAGCTGTGGACGACTGCAGAAAGTTGAAGCCCGCGCCCGTCACCGCAGCTTGATGTCGATCCGCACCACGTCGCCGCGATAGATCCCGTCCGCCACCATCAGCAGCACGCCGCGCGGGTCCACCGCCGCGCGGCGCACCAGCGCGACCGGGGCGTTCAGCGGAAGGTGCAGGGCGGCGGCGGTTTCCACATCGGCGGTACCGATCGTCAACGTCTGACGCGCATCGGCAATGCGCACGCCGGGGATGCCGGCGACCAGCTTCAATGCCGTGCGGCTGCGCAGCGCCTCTTCCGTCACCTTCAATGAGAGGCGTTCGTTGAGATAGACATCGGCGAGCAGGAAGGGCTGCCCGTCGCGCCAATGACGGCGGCGGATGTGGCGATACAGCGGCGCCGGACGACCGATCTCGACCGTCGGCAACGCGGCCGGGGAAAGGCCCGAGCGGTCGTCGAGGATCTCGATCTCGGCGCCCTCGCGGGAGCGCAGCAGGCCGGACCAGTCGGTTTCGACATCGCACCACAGGCGGTTCTCGGTGGGCGCACCGCGCACGAATGTGCCCTTCGCACGGAAGCGCTCGATCAACCCGTCCTGCTGCAACAGGTCCAGCGCCTGGCGGATCGTCGCCCGCGCGACGCCGCATTCGGCGGCCAGTTCATCGACGGTCGGGATGCGTTGGTCGAGCCGCCAGGCGCCCTGTTCGATTCTGCGGCGAAAGAGCGTCGCGAGCTGGATGTAGCGCGCGACAGCACTGCGGTTCAGGTCGATGGCGGTGCGCGGCCCAGAGGCGGCGGGAGGGGCGGCAGGGGGCATGCGCGCTCGCTACACGGCGCCGGAGGCGGCGTCCAGGAAAGCTCGCCCGTCGCGGAAGGCGTCCATATCCGCAAGGATGCGTGCGACCAGCGCGGCGCGCGTCTCGATCGTCAGCGAGGCCGAATGCGGCGCCAGCACGACGTTGTCGAGCGCGAGGAAGCGCGCATCGAGCGCCGGTTCGCGCGCGAAGACATCGAGCCCGGCCGCGGCGATGGTGCCATCCTGCAAGGCGACGATCAGCGCTTCCTCATCCACCACCGAACCGCGCGCGATGTTCACCAGCACGCCGCGCGGCCCGAGCGCCGCCAGCACGCCGGCATCGACGAGGCGGTCCGTCCCACCCCCGCCCGGTGTGGCGAGGATCAGGACGTCCGAGCGCTCCGCCAGGGCGCGGATATCGGCGAGGAAGGGCCAGGGCTGGTCCGGCTTCGGTCGCGGTCCGGTCCAGGCGACATCCATGCCGAGACCGGCGCAGCGGCGCGCGATTGCCTGACCGATGCGCCCCAGGCCGACGATGCCGGCCGCCTTGCGATGCAGGCTGATGCCCAGGCCCATGCGTTCCTGCGCCCATCGCCCGGCACGAACGAAGCGGTCGGCCTCCGCCACGCGGCGCGCGGCGGCGTACATCAGGCCGATGGCGGCATCCGCCACATCCTCGGTCATCACGTCCGGGGTGTAGGCGACGGCGATGCCGCGCCGCGCCGCCGCGGCGAGGTCGATGCGTTCGAGCCCCGCGCCCTGGCTCGACAGCAGGCGCAGATCGGGCAGGCGGGCGAATTGCGCTTCGGTGGCGCCGGCCAACGCCATGGTCACGGCGATGCGGATGCCCGGGCGCGGCGCCTCGGCGGGCTTGTCCTCGACCAGCGTGTACCGCGCCGCCAGCGCCGCGCGCAGATCGGCCGGGATGGCGGAGAGCAGAAGGACTGTTTCGGTCATTCGAGGTGGATTCCGGCGCTGTTGATGACCTGCTTCCAGCGCGCGGATTCGGCGGCGATGGTGGCGGCGAGTTCCTCGGGCGTCGAGGGCGTCGGTTCTTCCCCCAGCGCGACCATGCGCGCGCGATAGGCCGGGTCGTTGAGGATCGTGACGATGACGCTGTTCAGCCGCGCGATGACTGGTGCCGGCGTGCCGCCCGGTGCCGCGATGTAGTTGAAGGGCGCGGCATCGAAGCCGGGCAGTGTCTCGGCGATGGCGGGCAGGTCCGGGGCCTGCTCCGAACGCTGCGGCGTGGTGACGGCGAGCGCGCGCAGAGACCCCGCCCGCGCCGCCGGCAGCAGGATCGACATGGTGTCGAGCGCCATGCTGACCGTGCCGGCGATCAGGTCCGTCGTCGCCGGCCCGGTGCCGCGATAGGGCACATGGGTGATGTCGATCTGCGCCATGAACTTCAGCAATTCCCCCGCCAGATGCGAGGAGGAGCCGATGCCCGAGGACGCGAAGGTCAACCGTCCCGGCTGCGCCTTGGCGAGCGCGATCAGCCCGGCGACATCCTGCGCCGGCAACGAGGGATGGATCGCCAGCAGGTTCGGCGCGCGCTTGAAGCCAGAGACCGGTGCGAAATCCGCCACCGGGTCATAAGGCAGGCTGCGCATCAGATGCGGGTTGATGATCTGCGGCCCAGGGGTGCCGTAGAGCAGCGTGTGGCCATCCGGCGTTGCCCGCGCCACCGCCTGCGCGCCGATTGTCGCCCCGCCGCCGGGACGGTTGTCCACCACCACCGGCTGGCCCAGCGCGGCGCCCATCGGTTCGGCCAGCATGCGCGCGGAAGCGTCGGCCGAGCCGCCGGCGGCGAACGGCACCACCAGGCGCAGTGGACGGTTGGGGAAGGATTGCGCGCGCGCCGGGCTGGCCAGCACCGCGGGCGCCGCCAGCAGGGCGCGACGGGTGGTCTTCATTCGAGCGTAATTCCCTGTGCTGTGATGACACCACGCCAGCGCGCGATCTCCGACTGCACCATGGCGGCGAGTTGTTCCGGCGTGCCGCCCAGCGGTTCGGCACCCAGGGCCTCGAACCGGGCGCGCAGGGTGGGTTCGGCGAGCACGCGGCCGATCGCGGCATTGATGGCGGCGATCGCTTCGGGCGGGGTCCGTGCCGCCGCGACCAGGTAGTTGAATGAGGCGTCGTCGAAGCCCGGCAGCGTCAGCGCGATTGGCGGCAGGCCGGGTGCGAGCGGCGAGGGTTCCTGCGTGCTGACGGCGAGCGCGCGCAGCCGCCCGTCCTGCACCAGCGGCAGCAGCGCCGCGGCGGTGTCGAGCACCATGTCCACCCGCCCCGCCATCAGGTCCTGCACGCCCGGCGCGGTGCCGCGATAGGGCACGTGCAGCAGCTCAACGCCGGCCATCTGCCCGAACAGTGCACCGGCGAGATGCCCCGAGGAGCCGACGCCCGCGCTGGCGAAGGAGATGCCGCCGGGTCGCGTGCGGGCGAGCGCGATCAGCGCCGCCACGTCGCGCGCCGGGAAGTCCGGCCGCACCACGAGGATTTTCGGTGCGCGCATCAGCGCGATGACCGGCGTAAAATCGGCCATCGCGTCGTAGGGAATGCTGCGCATCATCAGCGGGTTGAGAATCTGGATGGAGGGCGAGCAATACAGCAGCGTCAGCCCATCCGCCGGCCCGCGCGCCACCGAGATGGCAGCAACGGTGCCGTTGCCGCCGGGGCGGTTCTCGATTAGCACGGGCTGGCCGAGGATCGCCGCCGTCGGGTCGGCGATCAGCCGCGCGATGGTGTCCGCTGTGCCGCCCGGCGCGAAGGGCACGATGATGCGCATCGGTCGCGTCGGCCGCCACGTCTCGGCGACCGCCGGTCCCGCCGCGAGCAATCCCGCGGCGGCAAGGAGGTTTCTTCTGTTCAACGATGCTACTCCAGGCGCATGCCGGTAGCGCGCACGACGTCGCCCCAGCTGTCGTAGGTGGTGCGGATGAAGGACGCGAACTGCTCCGGGCTGCTGTCGACGATGCGACCACCCTGGGCACGCAGCACGCTGCGGGTCTGTTCATCCTGAAGCGCGGCATGCGTCGCCTCGCGCAGGATCGCGATGCGGTCGGCCGGGATGCCGGCCGGGCCGAGCACGCCGTACCAGGTCTCGCTGACGAAGCCGGGGACGCCGGCCTCCACCGCCGTCGGCACATCGGGAAGGATGTCGAGGCGCTCCTCCGAAGTGATGGCGAGCGCCGGCAGTGAGCCGGCACGCACATGCGACAGCAGCGCGGGCACATCCGCGGCGAGGATCTGGATACGCCCGGCCAGCAGTTCCGTCACGGCCGGCGCAGCGCCGCGGAACGGCACGTGCACGATGTCGATACCGGCGCGCAGCTTGAACAACTCCCCTGCCAGGTGAAGGGACGAACCGATTCCGGCGGAGCCGTAAGTGAGTTCACCCGGCCGTGCCTTGCACATCGCGACCAGCTCGGCGAGGTTCTTGGGCCCGAGTCCCGGCGCGATCGAGACGATCTGCGGCACTGCCAGCACCTGCGTGACAGGCGAGAGGTCGGTGCGCGGATCATAGGGCATGTTTGGCTGGAGATGCGGCAGGATGACCATGCCGCCGCTGCTCGCGAGGACCAGCGTCTGGCCGTCGGGACGTGACTTCGCGACGAAGTCGATGCCGATCAGGCCGCTGGCGCCGGCGCGGGCCTCGACGACCACGGGCTTGCCCAGCTTCTCGCCCATCACGCGGCCGATGGTACGCGCGATCAGGTCCGCCGGACCGCCGGCGGCGAAGGGCACGACCAGACGCACCGGCTGGTCGGGGAAGGTCTGGGCATGGGCGCGGCCTGCCAGCGCGGGCAGCGCCAGGGCTGAGAGTGCGGTCCTTCTGGTGATCATTGTTGGTTTCCTCCCATTCATTGTTTGTGGTGCCGCTAGCCGGGCGGCGGCTGGTCGAACAAGCCTTCCGTCGGCGCGGCGAGCGGAGCGACGGCGCCATCCGGCAGCGGAACCTCGTGCGCATTCAGGGTCATGGCGACCATCGAGTAATAGCCGACCAGGGCGGTCAGCTCGACAACGCCCTTCACGCCGAAGCGCTGCGTCACGCGCGCATGCAGCGCGGCGGGAACATTGCCGTCGCGCAGCAGCAGGCGAGCATAATCGTAGATCAGCGCATCGTCGGGCTGGGTGAAGGGCGGCGCCCGGCCATCGCGGATGGCGTCGATGACGATGGCTTCCAGCCCGGCATCGGCGGCGGCCTGGGCGTGGACGAACCACTCGACCTGCGCCGACCAGCGCCGCCCGGTGACGATGATGGCGAGTTCCGACAGGCGCTTGCCCAGCGACGTGCCGAAGCGCAGCGACTCCCCCAGCGAGGACCATGCCTGGGCGAGCACCGGCGCATGGATCGCCGCGCGCAGCGGGCCGATGACGCGGCCGCGCGGGCCGGAGACGACCGTGTCCCAGACGGCGCGCTGGGCGTCGTCCCCGAGGTCCTCTCGCGTCGCGGGCAATGGGATGCGAGGCATGTCAGATGATCCCTTCGGCCGCGAGGCTCGCACGTTCCGCCACGCCGATGCCGATTGAATCCAGCACCGCCTCCGTGTCCTGGCCGAGCAGCGGCGGCACGCCGTCATTGCGCATCTCCGCCTCGGCCATGCGGATGGGGTTGCCGATCATCGGCACCTCGCCGGCAGGATGACGACGGCGGCTGAGCACACCGCGATGGATGACCTGGCGGTCGGCGAAGACGTCCGGCACGGTGTTGATGGGGCCGCAGGGGACGCCGGCGGCATCAAGGCGGGATGTGAGTTCCGCCCGCGTGAAATCGCGGAAGCGCGCGGCGAGCAACGGCGTCAGCGCGGCGTTGTGGCGGACGCGGTCGGCGTTGCGGATGAAGCGCGGATCGGTCGCCCAGTCGGGACGGTCGATCGCCACGCAGAGCTTGGCGAATTGCCCGTCATTGCCGACGGCGAGAACGATCTCGCCGTCGCTCGCGGGAAACACGTCCTGCGGCTGGATGTTCGGATGGCGATTGCCGGCGCGATGCGGCACGCGACCACCCACCAGGTAGTTCATTGCCTGGTTCGCCAGGATGCCGGTGCCGACATCGAGCATGGCCAGGTCGATCGTTTCGCCATGCCCGGTCTCGGCGCGGCGCGCGACGGCGGCGAGCACGGCGACGGCGGCATACATCCCGGTCATCAGGTCGACGATAGGCACGCCGACCTTCTGTGGTGCGCCTTCGGCCTCGCCGGTGATGCTCATCAAACCGCACATGGCCTGAATCATGAAGTCGTAGGCTGCCTGTTCGGCACGCGGGCCATCCTGACCGAAACCGGTGACGGAGCAATAGATCAGCGAGGGTTTGAGCGCCCGCAGCGAGGCAGCATCGAGGCCGTAGCGCGCCAGCGCGCCGACCTTGAAGTTCTCGATGACGATGTCGCAATCCTGCGCGAGGCGTTTCGCGATCGCCTGGCCGGCCGGCTTGGTGATGTCGAGTGTGACCGAACGCTTGCCGCGGTTCACCGAGAGGAAGTAGCCGGCATCCTTGGTCGGATTGCCGTCCCGATCCTTGAGGAAGGGCGGGCCCCAGCCGCGTGTGTCGTCGCCGACGCCGGGGCGTTCGATCTTGATCACCTCGGCGCCAAGGTCGCCGAGGATCTGCGTTGCCCAGGGCGCGGCCATGATGCGGCCGAGATCAAGGACGCGCAGATGCGACAGGGGTCCCGCCATGGTCAGCCGTCGACTACTGGCGTTGCGAGCATCGAGGGCCTTTCGCGGAATGTCGACTGCCAGGCGGAAAAGCGCGGCGCGCGGTCACGCCAGCCAAGGTCGGGGAAGCGGAAATCCATGTAGTCGCCAGCCACGGCGAGGGTGATCTGCGCGATGCCGACGGGCGTCTTCGCAATGGCGTCGATCTCGGCCTCGAGCGCCGGCAGGATCGCGTTCAGCTTCGTCTCGTAGGTCTGCAGCATCGACGCCAGCGGCGTTTCGCGCCCGCGTTCCGTCCGCCAGTAGATCAGCACGTCGAGGAAGCCGTTGGCCAGCGCATGCCGCCGCAGCTCAATGAAGCGCGCGGGGCCCGCGGTTGGGATCAGCTTCCCGCCGCCCACCAGGCTGTCGAAATACTCCATGATGACGACGCTGTCGTAGAGGATGGTGCCGTCCTCGGTGACCAGCGTCGGGATCTTGCTGAGTGGATTCTCGACCATCAGCTCGGGCACCGGCTTGTCCATCGCGACGACGGTGCGCACCGTCTGGAGGCGGTCGGCCATACCGAGTTCATGCGCGGCGATCATCACCTTGCGCACATAGGGGGAGCGCGGGGACCAATGCAGCTTCATCATCGACATGCGGGCTTGGCGCCCCTCCCTCTTGTGTCGTTAGGTCAGTTGTATGATCTTTACGGAAGCGCGCGGCGGCGACAAGCCCCCCGCGCAAGGGAAAGAGGAACGGCCAAGGCATGCCCATCACCTACGACGCGGTGAAGGCACTATCCGCGAATCTGTATGATTGGTCGCTGCGCGCCGTGCCGGCTGACACCAAGGATGGCCTGCGCCGGGCGCTCGAGACCGAGACGCAGGATGGCGCGCGCAAGGTGCTGCGCATGATGCTCGGCAGCGCGCAGAAGGCGGAGCAGGAAGACCGCTTCGTCTGCTCCGATGCCGGCGTGCCGGTCTATCACGTAACGATTGGCAGCGCCGCACGATTGGATGGCGATATCAAGGCCGCGATTTCGGATGGATTCGATGAGCTGGTCGCGCGCATCAGCCCGCCCTTGCTGAAGCATGTGACGAACCCGCTGACCAACGAGCGGGGCTACAAGGGCCGTGGCATGCCGCTGGTGACCTGGGATGTCGCGAGTGGGGCGGATTGGGTTGAGATCCTGTGCCAGCCGAAGGCACTCGGCTCGGGCCGATGGGCGGCACTCGAGACTTTCTCCTTTCCCACACTGGCGGAGATCGAAGCCTATGTGATGAAGGTGGTGTTGCAGGCGGGGTCGCAGCATTGCCCGCCGGTCATCATCGGCGTCGGCATCGGCGGGTCTTTCGACGTCGCCGCTCGCATCGCCAGCAAGGCGACGATGCGTCCCATCGGCAGTGTCAATGACGAGCCGGTGCTGGCCGCCATGGAGGAACGCCTGCTGCGCGCGCTGAATGCAACGGGCTTCGGGCCGATGGGCACGGGCGGCGACACCACGGCGCTCGCCGTGCATGTCGACTACGCCGCAGGGCATGGCTACACGCCGGTCGCGGTCTGCTTCAATTGCTGGATCAATCGCCGGACGCGGGCGCGACTGCACGCGGATGGCAGCGTGGAGCGCTTCGAATGAGCGAGTTCAGGCGCTTGACCATGCCGATGTCGCGCGAGGATGCGCGCAGCCTGCGCGCCGGCGACATGATACTGGTCGATGGCGAGATCGTCATCACCGCCGGGCTGCCGACCGTGCAGCGCTTGGTCGCCTGCGCTGAGGAAGGCCGTGCGCCTCCTTTCCCGCTTGATGGCGGATCACTGCTGCATCTCGGTTCCTACTCGCAGGACACGGCCGATGGCGGGCTCGAAATCCTGTACATGAACCCGACCACCAGCACGCGGTTCAACCGGCTGATGCCCGGCCTGATCCGGCATTTCGGCTTGACCGCGGTGGGCGGTAAGGGCGGCCTCGATGCCGACTGCGTCCAGGCGATGCAGGAGGTGGGGTGCATCTACCTTTCCTTCCTCGGCGGTGGCGCGCCGCTGCATTCGGCGGCGATCGAGGCGGTGAGGGAGGTCGCCTACAGCGACCTCGTCGCGCATTACCGGTTGGTGCGGCTGGCGGTGCGGGGCCTCGGGCCATTGACCGTCGGCATCGACACCCACGGCAACAGCCTGTTCGATACATTGCAGGAGCAGGCGCAGGACCGCCTGCCGGCGATCCTCGCGCAGTTGGCGAAGGATCGCGCGACAGCAGGCGGCTGATTACACGTCGAGATTGGCAACCTTCAACGCAT
This sequence comes from Neoroseomonas lacus, assembly GCF_014644535.1. Taxonomy (GTDB): domain Bacteria; phylum Pseudomonadota; class Alphaproteobacteria; order Acetobacterales; family Acetobacteraceae; genus Neoroseomonas; species Neoroseomonas lacus. The sequence goes on along the minus strand of NZ_BMKW01000009.1, from coordinate 89,209 downwards.
TGCCGACGATGAAGTCGCGGCGCGGTTCGACCAGGTCGCCCATCAGTGTCGAGAAGACCTGCTCGGCATCCTCGACATCCTCGACCCGAACGCGCAGCAGCGTGCGCGCAGCGGGGTCGAGCGTGGTCTTCCACAGCTGATCCGGGTTCATCTCGCCCAGGCCTTTGAAGCGCTGGATGGCGAGGCCCTTGCGGCCTTCCGCGATCAACCGGTCGAAGGCCTGCATCGGGCCATGCGCGGCGTATTCATGCGCGCCGAGCTGCAGCATCGCCTCGCCGGCGGCGAAGTCGCGCAACAGGCGCTCGCGCCGTTCGTCGAGCCAGCGCGCCTCGGCACTGCGCAGTGCGGTCGCGTCCAGAACATGGCGTTCGGCCACGCCGCGCACGGTGCGCGCCAGCGTCAGCCCGCCTTCGCCACTGCTCGCCACCCAGCCGCGTTCATTGGCCGGCGCGAGGCCGTTCAGCCGCACCGCCAACGCCTGCGCCGCGACGGTGGCACGGTCGGGGTCCATGGTCAGCGCGCCAGTGACGGCGGCCTGTTCCACGATGTCGCCCGGCACGACGCTCGACAGGCGGCGGATGCGCGACGTCGCCTGTCGATGGAATTCCTGCTCGGCGCGCAGATCCTCGGCAGTCAGCAGACGACCATCGAAGAAGCGCAACGAGGCGGAGGACAGCGCCTTCTCGATCAGGTAGTCCTCAAGCGCGCGGTCGTCCTTGAGGTAGCGTTCTTCATTGCCGCGCTTGGCCCGATAGAGCGGCGGCTGCGCGATATAGAGATGACCACGCGTAATCAGCTCCGGCATCTGCCGGAAGAAGAATGTCAGCAGCAGCGTACGGATATGCGACCCGTCCACATCGGCGTCGGTCATGATGACGATGCGGTGGTAGCGCAGCTTGCCGGGATCGAAGCCGCCCTCGCTGATCTCGCCACGGCCAATACCGGTGCCCAGCGCCGTGATCAACGTGCCGATCTCGGCGCTGCCGAGCATCTTGTCGAACCGCGCACGCTCGACATTCAGGATCTTGCCTTTCAGCGGCAGGATCGCCTGGAAGGCGCGGTCGCGCCCCTGCTTGGCGGAACCGCCGGCCGAGTCACCCTCGACGAGGAACAATTCGCACTTGGTTGGGTCGCGTTCCTGGCAGTCGGCGAGCTTGCCGGGCAGCGAGGAGACATCGAGCACGCCCTTGCGCCGCGTCAATTCGCGCGCCTTGCGCGCGGCCTCGCGCGCGGCCGCAGCATCGAGGATCTTGCCGACGACTTCCTTGGCTTCCTTCGGATGCGTCTCGAACCAATGGGTCAGCGCATCGGCGACCGCGACATGCACGATTGGCTGCACTTCCGAGGAGACGAGCTTCTCCTTGGTCTGGCTGCTGAATTTCGGGTCCGGCACCTTCACCGAGAGCACGGCGGTCAGGCCTTCGCGCATGTCCTCGCCGGCGAGGGTCAGCTTGTCCTTCTTCGTGGACAGGCCGTCCGCCACTTTGCTCATCACGCGCGTTAGCGCCTGGCGGAAGCCGGCCAGGTGCGTGCCGCCATCGCGCTGCGGGATGTTGTTGGTGAAGCACAGCATCGTCTCGTGATAGCTGTCGTTCCAGCGCACGGCGATCTCGACGCGGATGCCGTCATGCTCCTTCGACATCACGCTGATGGGCTGCGCAAAGACGGGGTTCTTGCCCTTGTCGAGCCATTCGACATAAGCGACCAGGCCACCATCGAATTTGAAAGTGGTTTCCTGCACCTCCGCATGGCGTTCGTCGCGCAGCGTGATGCCCAGGCCGGAATTGAGGAAGGCGAGCTCGCGCAGCCGCCGTTCCAGCACGGTGAAATCGAACTCGGTCTTGGTGAAGGTCAGCGCCGACGGCTTGAAGGTGACCTCGGTGCCATTACGGTGCTCCGACGTGCCGACAACGGTGCAGGGCACGACGGTGTCGCCATGTTCGAATCGCAGGCGGTTCTCGGTGCCTTCGCGCCAGATGCGCACTTCCATCCATTCGGACAGCGCATTTACCACGGCGGCGCCGACGCCATGCAGGCCGCCCGAGACCTTGTAGGAATTCTGGTTGAACTTGCCGCCGGCATGCAGGCGCGTCAGCACCACCTCGGCCGCGGAGATGCCTTCCTCGGCATGAATGTCGGTCGGGATGCCGCGGCCATCGTCGCGCACCGTCACCGAGCCATCACCATTCAGCGTGACGTGGCAGGACGTCGCGAAACCGGCCTGGGCTTCGTCCACGGCGTTGTCGATGATCTCGAAGGCCATGTGGTGCAGGCCGGAACCGTCATCGGTGTCGCCGATATACATCCCCGGCCGTTTGCGCACGGCTTCGAGGCCCCGGAGGACGGTGATGGAAGCGCTGTCGTAGGCGTCGGACTCGGGACGCGCGGGCTCGCTCATGCGGCGCGCTAGCTCCTGCTCTGAAGGGGGACGTAACCGTGTTTGCAATATAGGGTTTTTTCCCCCTCAGTGCGACCCGGTTTCGTCCTCCGGCAGCAGCTTTCCCGGGGTGGCGCGAAAGCGGCGCGCGATACCCTGGAGCGGGCGGAAAACCTCGGCATCCGTGCCGGTCAGGAAGGATTGCGCGGGCAGCGTCGCCAGCGCCGCGAACAGCGCCTCCCGCCGCGTTGAGTCGAGATGCGCCGCAACCTCGTCGAGCAGCAGCAAGGGCGCGAAACCCCGCGCCTCGGCGATCAGCGCGGCATGGGCTAGCACTGTCGAGATCAGCAGCGCCTTCTGTTCGCCGGTCGAACACATCTCAGCAGGCTGATTCTTCGGCAGATGGGTCAGCGCCATGTCGGCCCGATGGGCGCCGCGCGCCGCGCCGCCCGCCGCGGCATCCCGCCTGCGATCGGCGGCGAGAGCCGCGCGCAGGGCGTCCTCGACGGCCAGGGCAGGCTGGTCGGCCAAGGCAGTGGCGATCGGGCAAAGCAGGTCCATCCGCGCCGCCGGAAAGGCCCCCGTGGCGCTGCCCGTCGCCATCACGCGGTTGAGCTTCGTGGCCAGGGAGCGCCGCGCGGCGGTGGCGGCAACGGCGTGACGCGCCATGGCGTCCTCCAGCCCCGCCAACCAGGCCGGATCGGCGCGCCCGCCCGCCAGCAGGCGGTTACGCTGGGACATGGCGTTGTCATGGGCGGCGACCTCCCGCGCATGGGTGGGCTCCAACGCCCAGGCCAGGCGGTCGAGAAAGCGGCGGCGGCCGGAGGCCCCTTCCTGGAACAGCCGGTCCATCTGCGGCGTCAGCCAAACGACGGCGATGCGGTCGGCGAGGTCGGCCTGGGTGCGCACGGGAAGCCCATCCAGGCGAAAGACGCGGCGGTCGGAGGTGCCTTCGGGGTCGGAGCCCGTGCCTATGTCGAAGGTGCCGTGGGGCGTCGTGAAACGGCCGGCGGCGGCCCAGGGACGCTGCCCTCCCTCCGTGCGGCGGCCGAGTTCGCCCATGCGCGCGCCGCGCAGGCCACGGCCGGGGCCAAGCAGGGAGATCGCCTCGAGCAGGTTGGTCTTGCCGGCGCCGTTCTCGCCGGCGATCGCGACGATGGGGGCGTCGAGCGGCGCCTCCAGGGCAGGCCAGGATCGGAAGTCGGTCAGACGGAGGCGGGTGAGGCGGAGCACGGTATCACTGCCCAGAGGAAGCAGCGTGGCGGAGCCTTGCCTCGCCAAACCAACCCGTCAGGGTCGCATCGACAATGACCGGCATGGCCGATGGATTTGCGAAGAGACCGAGCCAGTTGGAATGCCGTCCGCGGGATCTGGACGCCTCTTTCAGGACCGATGGCGCAGCCCGGCATGGGCGGCCGAGCATGCCATCAGGCACCCATTCTCGGTGCCGGGCAACGTCAATGGAACCCCCGGCCAGATGAGATGCGGGGAGAAGCGCCGCCTCTCTCCATCGCGCGGGAAGGCCGATGCCGCCCGCGCTCACACCCGCATCGGCATCAGCACATACAGCGCTTCCGGCTTCGCCTCATCGCGCACGATGGTGGGCGCGGCGCCGTCGGCGAAGATGAATTCCATCTTCTCGCCGATCTGCGCCGTGATATCGGCCAGGTAGCGCGCCTGGAAGCCGATCTCGAGCGGCGTGCTTTCATAGCTGACGAGGTCGCTGTCCAGTTCCTCCTGCGCCTGGCCCTGGTCGGGGCTCGCGGCGGACAGCAGCAGGTTGTTGCGCGAGATCGACAGCTTCACCGGCCGCGACCGCTCCGACGAAATCGCCGCGACGCGCGCGACGGCTTCCTCGAAATCCTTCTTCGGCACGGTCATCTTCTTGTCGTTGCCACGCGGAATGACACGCTCGTATTCCGGGAAGGTGCCGTCGATCAGCTTCGAGGTCAGCGAGACGGTGCCGACGCCAAAACGGATCTTGGTGTCCGACAGGCGGATCTCGATCTCGTCCTGCGTCTCATCCGCAAGCTTGCGCACTTCGTTCACCGTCTTGCGCGGCACGATCACGCCCGGCATGCCCTTGGCACCATCGGGCAGCGGTTCCTCGACGCGCGCCAGGCGGTGGCCATCGGTCGCGACCGCGCGCAGCACTGGCGCGCCATCGGCCTCGGCGGCATGCAGGTAGATGCCGTTGAGGTAGTAGCGCGTCTCCTCGGTCGAGATCGCGAACTTCGTCCGGTCGATCAGGTCGCGCAGCACGCCGGCCTTGATGCTGAACTTGGTCGGCAACTTGCCTTCCGTCATCGACGGAAAATCGTCCACCGGCAGCACCGACAGCGCGGTGTTGAACTTGCCCGCGCGCAAGGTCAGCGGGCCATCGCCTCCGCCATGGTCAAGCTCGACGCGTGCACCATCCGGCAGCTTGCGCACGATCTCGTACAGCGTCGCCGCCGGCGCCGTGGTGCGGCCCCCGCGCGGCACCGTCACGCCCGCCACTTCCTCGACCACCGCGATTTCCATATCGGTGGCCGTCAACGTCAAGGTGCCCTCGGTCTTGGCATCGAGTAGCACATTGGCGAGGATCGGAATGGTGTTGCGACGCTCGACCACGCTCTGCACATGCGCCAGAGCCTTGAGCAGCACCGCCCTGTCCACCGTAAACTTCATCGCAGCCCGACGCCCCGATCATGGGGCGGCCACCGCTGGGCCCGGCAAGGGCCGGGTGCAGGGCCGCCAATGTCCCCCTGTCCCAGCGACGTCCAGCCGGGGCCGAATCGGCCCGCAAGGCCGGATACCGAGGGGGCCGCACCATATCAGCGCGATTCGGGTGGGGAAAGGCGGGAAAGCAAGGGAAGAGGGTCGGGATTCCAGCGGGTCGCGCGATTGGAGGGGCGCTGCCCGCTCCAAGCCGCCCCGCCAAGGGCCTAAGGGCCTTTGGAAATCTCGATCTGGCGCAGGGCTCGGTGGGCGTGCCAGCCCCGCTGCACGCGTCTTGCGCAACGGCGGGTCTCGGCATCATGCCTGGCAGCGGCGCACAGCGCCCAAAATGGCATTCCAAAGGGCCCGGCCCTTTGGAGGGGCAGCGCCCCTCCAACCTTCCTCAGGTCTCGAGCATCCGTCGCAACAGCTCCACGTCTTCCGCGAAGGCGCTGTCCGCCTGCATCAGCTCAGAGATGCGCGACACCGCGTGCATCACCGTCGTGTGGTCGCGATTACCGAAGCGCCGCCCGATCTCGGGCAGCGAGCGCGACGTCAGCTGCTTCGCCAGATACATCGCCACCTGACGCGGTCGCGCGACATTGCGCGCCCGGCGCGCCGAAGACATGTCTGTCAGCCGGATGTTGTAGTGCTCGGCGACCTTGCGCTGGATCTCCTCGATGGTGACGCGGCGATCATGCGCGCGCAGCAGGTCGTGCAGCACATCCTGCGCGGATTCCAGCGTGATGGCGCGGCCGAACAGATTGGCATGCGCGATCAACCGGTTCAGCGCGCCTTCCAGCTCACGGACATTCGAGGTGATCTTGTGCGCGAGGAATTCATGCACGTTTTTCGGCACCGGTACCGCCGCGGCGGTCGCCTTGGCCTGCAGGATCGACAGGCGAAGTTCGTAGGTGGTGGCATGGATGTCGGCGACCATGCCGCAGCCAAGCCGCGTCCGTAGCCGGTCCTCGAGACCGTTGAGGTCCGAAGGCGACTTGTCCGCGCTGATGATGATCTGCTTGCCGGCATCGATCAGCGCGTTGAAGGTGTGGAAGAATTCCTCCTGCGTGTTGTCCTTGCCGATGAGGAACTGTAGGTCGTCGACCATCAGCACATCGACCGAACGCAGGCTTTCCTTGAACTCCATCGTCGACTGGCTGCGCAACGCCGAGATGAAGCGGTACATGAACTTCTCGGCGCTCATGTAGGCAACGTTGCGCGCCGGCTCGCCGCCACGGATCGCCCAGGCGACGGCGTGCATCAGATGCGTCTTGCCCAACCCGACGCCGCCATAGAGGAACAGCGGATTGAAGCCGGGGCTCGCCGGCTTCTCGGCAACGCGCCGCGCGCAGGCATAGGCGAATTCGTTCGGCTTGCCGACGACGAAGGTGTCGAAGGTGAAGCGCGGGTCGAGCGGCGCGGACCATTCACCGCGCGGGTCGGCGGCCACAGTGCGCGACGGGCTCGGTGCGAGTGCTTCGGCCAAGCCCGCACGCACCGCCGGCGCGCTGGCCGCGGCGTCCTGGTCGGGCGGCACCGCGCTGCGCGGCTGCGGGCCGACGCGCACATCGACGCTGCGCACGGCCGCGACTTCCTGCTGCCACAGCGCGCGCAATCGGTCGCCGTAATGGCTGCGCACCCAGTCGCGCAGGAAACGTGTGGGAAGATTGACGACGACCTCGTCATCCTCGATGCCGACGAGCGTCATCTGGCGCAGCCAGGTGCGGTACTCGACCTCACCCACTTCATCGCGCAGGCGACCGCGGATGCGGGCCCAGGATTCCTGAAGGGATGCTGCAGAGCGCGCGGTATCCGACCCGGGCTGCTTCTCCATGTCCACCCCCTCAACGACTCTTCCACGCGAGCTATCGATCGTCGCCGGCCCCCGCCTCGCAGGTGGCATGATGGAAGAGATTTCGGCCCCCAGGATCAGAACACTACCGCGTCACATGACTGTCGCAAGCGACAAAGTCGCGCGCGGCAATACGAGATTCCATGCGCGCACGCACAGCGCTGACGCACACGAAACGAGCGCGCCGCGCGATAGCGGACAACAGGTTCAGAACGAAATGACGCCACCGCCCGAAGGCGGTACGGTTCAGCCCTGGGCGGCGCCCAGGGATTTCACGCGCGCCGAAAGGCGCGAGATCTTCCGCGACACGGTGTTGGCGTGCAGGGTGCCCTTGGTGACGGCGCGCTGCATTTCCGGCTGCGCGGCACGGAACGCTTCCTGCGCCACGGCCTTGTCACCCGTGGCGATCGCCTCCTCCAGCTTGCGCACGAAGGTGCGCACGCGGGACTTCCGCGCCTTGTTGCGCGCCGTGCGCTTCTCGGTCTGGCGGATGCGCTTGCGCGCGGAGTCAGTGTTCGCCATGGGGCTTCCGGTTCAACTATGCAAAATGGTTCGAAGAGCCGCGGCGGCTGACCACTGCGGCGAAGGCCGGGTTTCTAATGCCGCGCGGCGCCGCGCGTCAAGCACTCGCCGCGCGGACCCTGCATGCCGGCCGCCATCAACGGTTGCGGAAAGCCGGCTTGCGCTTCTCGGCGAAGGCCGACATGCCCTCCTTCTGGTCCTCGGTGGCGAACAGGCTGAGGAACAGCCGGCGCTCGGTCCGCACCCCCTCGCGCAGGCCGCTCTCGAAGGCGGCATTGACCGCTTCCTTGGCCATGGCGACCGAGGGGGCGGACAGCGCACCGATCTTCTCGCCGATCTTCACGGCCTCGGCGAGCAGGTCGGCGGCGGGCACCACGCGGGTCACCAGATTGGCCCGTTCCGCCTCGGCCGCGTCCATCATACGCCCGGTCAGGATCATTTCCATGGACTTCGACTTGCCGACCGCCCGCGTCAGACGCTGCGATCCACCCGCCCCCGGAATGATTCCGAGATTGATTTCGGGCTGGCCGAATTTCGCCGTATCGGCAGCGATGATGAGGTCGCACATCATCGCGAGTTCACACCCGCCACCGAGCGCGAAGCCCGCCACCGCGGCGATCACCGGCTTCTGGATCTCGAGCACCGTCTCCCAGCGTTCGCCGATGAAGTCGTTGAAATAGACCGCCGGATAGGTCCGGTCCTTCATTTCCTTGATGTCGGCCCCGGCGGCGAAGGCGCGCTCGCTGCCGGTCACCACGATGGCGGCGATCGCTGGGTCGCGATCATAGCCGCGCAACGCGTCGCCGAGCTCGGTCATCAGCTGGTCGCACAGGGCGTTCAGTGCCTGGGGGCGGTTCAGCCGGATGATGGCTACCTTCCCCTGGGTCTCGGTCAGGATCATCTCATAGGCCATGCGCCGCGTTCCTTGCCCTTGGTTGGTGCTTCGGCTGTAGCCCAGCCAGGTGGCCGCCTCAACGCTGCCGCCGGGCGCAGAAGAAGGTCGACCGCCCCGATTGCACGATCCGCCCGATCCCCGGGCAGGCCGGGCCGCAATGCGGGCAGGCCTCGCCCTCCCGCCCATAGACGGCGAAGCGTTCCTGGAAGCGGCCGAGTTCGCCATCCGCCCGGACATAGTCGCGCAGGGAGGAGCCCCCGGCGCCGATCGATTCCGCCAGCACCGCCTTGATCGCCGGCACCAGCCGCGCGGCCCGCGCCCCGGCGACGCTATGCGCCAGGCGCCGGGGAGAGATGCCGGCACGATACAGCGCCTCGCATACATAAATATTGCCGAGACCGGCCACGACGCCTTGGTCGAGCAGCGCTGCCTTGATCGGCGTCAACTTCCCCACCAGCGCGGCGGACAGCACCGTATCGGTGAAGGCCTCATCCAGCGGTTCCGGCCCAAGGCCCCGCAGCAGGCGATGCGCGTCCTCCGCCTCGGTCGCCACCAGATCCACCGAGCCGAACCGACGCGGATCGACGAAGCCGACCCGCCAGCCATGGTCGGTGGCGAAGACCAGGTGTTCATGTGCCTCGGGGGGGGCGTTGTGGCCGCGGGCGTCCGAAGCCATCCCCTGCGGCCCAAGCCGGGCCACCACCGGCGCGCCGGCCTCGCGCGCCACCATCCGCCCCGACATGCCGAGATGGATCAGCAGGCTCTCGCCACCCTCCAGCCGCACCAGCATGTATTTCGCCCGTCGGCGGAACGACAGCACGCGCTTTCCTTCGACCCGGCGCACCAGGTTCTCAGGGAAGGGGAAGCGCAGGCCAGCCCGCCGCTGTTCCACCTCGGTGATGCGGTGGCCCTCCAGCACGGCGGCCAGGCCGCGCATGACCGTTTCGACCTCCGGCAATTCAGGCATGGTCACTCCCGTATTCGCGCCCGGCACGCTATGGTGGTCTCACGATGAGCGACAGCCCCCACGACAGCGCCGATTTCGGCTTCCGGTCCGTCCCGCGCGCCGAGAAGGCGTCCATGGTCCGCGAGGTCTTCGAAAGCGTGGCCCCGCGCTACGATGTGATGAACGATCTGATGTCGCTCGGCATCCACCGGGTGTGGAAGCGCATCTTCGTCAATGCCATCGGCTGTTCGGCGCGCGAGACGCTGCTCGACCTCGCCGGCGGGACAGGCGACATCGCCTTCCTTGCCAAGGAACGGGGGGCGGGTCGCGTCATCCTGACCGACGTCAACCCGGCGATGCTGGAGGTGGCGCGGAAGCGCGCGCTGGACCGTGGCCTCGCCGCCGGGCTCGACTTCATGGTGGTGGACGCCGAACACATTCCGCTGCCCGACCGCAGTGTCGAGAAAGTGTCCATCGCCTTCGGCCTGCGCAACTGCACCGACAAGGACGCCGTGCTGCGCGAGGCACGCCGCGTGCTGCGGCCGGGCGGGCGGTTTCATTGCCTGGAATTCTCCAAGCTCGAGATCGCGGCGTTGGTGCCGCTCTACGACGCCTGGTCTTTCAAGGCGCTGCCGGCGATCGGCGAGAAAGTGGCCAAGGACCGCGACAGCTACGAATACCTCGCCGAAAGCATTCGCATGTTCCCCGACCAGGAGACGCTGGCGGGCATGATGCGCCATGCCGGGCTGGAACGGGTCGAGGTGCGCAACCTGTCGGGCGGCATCGTGGCGATCCATACGGGCTGGCGGCTCTAGCGCCCGATGCTCGCCGGCCGCCGCATCCTGCTGATCGTCTCGGGTTCCGTTGCCGCCTACAAGGCGCTGGAGCTGACGCGCCTGCTCCGCCGCGACGGCGCAACGGTCATGGCCGTCCTGACCGCTGGCGGGGCGCGCTTCGTCACCAAGGAAGCGCTCGCGGCCATCAGCGGCGAACGGGTGCATGACGACCTCTGGGCCGCCGAGGCCGAGATTGGTCATATCCGCCTCGCCCGCTGGCCCGACCTGATCGCGGTGGTTCCTGCCTCGGCCGACTTGCTGGCCAAGATGGCGCATGGGCTGACCGACGACCTCGCCACCTGCGTGCTGCTGGCCACCCGCGCGACGGTGATGGTCGCGCCGGCGATGAACCCTGCCATGTGGGCGCATCCGGCGACCGAGGCCAACATGGCGGCGTTGCGCGCCCGCGGTGTGCTGGTCGCCGGCCCCGGCAACGGGCCGATGGCCGAAGCCGAAAGCGGGCCAGGGCGGCTGATGGAACCGGCCGAGCTGCTGGCGGCCATCCGCGCGACGCTCGTCGCCGGGCCGCTCACCGGCCGCCACCTGCTGGTCACCAGCGGGCCGACGCATGAACCGATCGACCCGGTGCGCTACATCGCCAACCGCGCCTCCGGCCGGCAGGGGCATGCCATTGCCGGCGCGCTGGCCGCGCTGGGCGCCCGCGTCACGCTGGTGAGCGGCCCGGTGACGCAGCCCGACCCGCCCAGCGTGACGGTGGTGCGGGTTGAATCCGCGAGGGAAATGCTCGCCGCCTGCCAGGCCGCGCTGCCGGCAGATGGCGCCATCTGCAATGCCGCCGTCGCCGACTGGCGCACCGCGCGCGCCGCCGACCAGAAGATGAAGAAGGTGCCGGGCGCCGTGCCGCCGCCGCTCGAGCTGGCGCTGAACCCGGATATCCTGGCGACGCTGTCTGCCGCCGGCCCCGCACGCCCGCGCCTCGTCATCGGCTTTGCGGCGGAGACGGAAAAGGTTGTCGAGAACGCCGTCGCCAAGCGCGCCCGCAAGGGTTGCGACTGGATCGTGGCGAATGACGTGTCCGGCGATGTGATGGGTGGGGCGGAGAATACCGTGCATCTGGTGACCGAAGCGGGCGTCGAGGATTGGCCGCGCATGGCGAAGGAAGAAGTCGCGCGGCGCCTCGCCGCCCGCATCGCGGAGGCGCTGGCATGAACGCGCCGGTGATCGACGTCGTCCGCCTGCCGCATGCCGAGGGGCTGGCGCTGCCAACTTATGCCACCGCGGGCGCGGCCGGAATGGACCTGCTCGCCGCCGTCATGTCGCCAATGGTGATCCCGCCTGGGGCGCGCATGCTGGTGCCGACCGGGCTCCGCATCGCCATCCCCGTCGGATATGAATTGCAGGTGAGGCCGCGTTCGGGCCTCGCGTTGAAGAACGGCATCGTGCTGCCGAACAGCCCCGGCACGATCGACGAGGATTATCGCGGCGAGCTCGGTGTCATCGTGATGAATTGCGGCGACGCGCCCTTCACCGTCGAGCGCGGCATGCGCATCGCCCAGGCCGTAATTGCACCGGTGGTGCGTGCGACCTGGCGCGAAGCAGCCGAATTGCCTGACAGCGCGCGCGGCGCCGGGGGTTTCGGCTCCACTGGCACCTAGGGAGGCCTCCGTTCGCTCCGGCTCACGGGGCCCTCTCCAGGCTGTTGTTTCTGCGAGTATCTTCACCCGCGCAGGTGCTTCGACCTGATCGGGTCTGCTCTGGACGGCGCCCCGAACGAAGGGCGGAAAGGGAGGACCATCGCATGGCCATTGATGCCCGGGGACTGACCATCACCGCGGCCTCGGATGCCGCCGTCGTCGCCTATGACGATGTGGTCGAGGCCTATCTGAAGTATCGCGCCGATGCCGGGCAGCGGCTGAAGGCGGCGATGAAGCTTGACCCCGAGATGCCGATGGGGCTGGTGCTGGGCGGCGTCTTTTTCATGCTCGCCTACAACACCGCGCTGGTGCCGCGCGCGCGGTCCGCCGCTTCCGCCGCCGCACGCCATGCCGGCACCGACCGCGAACGGGCGCATGCCGCCGCTCTCGCGCTGTGGGCCGACGGCGATGTCGAGGGCGCGCTCGGTGCGTGGGAAGCCATCATGGCGGCGCATCCGCACGACATCCTGGCGTTCCGGCTGCATCACTTCTGTGCCTTCTGGCTCGGCCGCGCCGGGCAGATGCTGCGCGCCGTCGATGCCGTCGCGCCCGCCTGGTCTGCGGCGATGCCGGGCTATGGCTCCATCCTCGCCTGTCGCTGCTTCGCCAATGAGGAATGCGGCAACTACCAGGTCGCCGAGGAAGCCGGCCGCGCCGCCGTCACGCTCGATCCCGGCGATCTCTGGGCGACGCATGGCGTGGCGCATATCCTGGAAATGCAGGGCCGTCGCGGCGAGGGCATCGCCTGGCTGAAGACGCTGGAGCCGCATTGGGAAGGCGGGTCGAACCTGATGCACCATCTGTGGTGGCACCGCGCCATGTATCACCTGGAGCGCGGCGAGCATGGCGAGGTGCTCGGCCTGTACGATCGCGGCTTCCGCAACCAGGGCAGCGCGCTGTTGCAGGCGATGCCTGACCTGTACATCGATGTGCAGAACGCGGCCTCGATGCTGTTCCGCCTGCAACGCCATGGCGTCGATGTCGGCGATCGTTGGGTCGAACTTGCCGACAAGGCCGAGGCGCGCATCGGCGACTGCCTGTCCACCTTCACCCTGCCGCACTGGATGATGGCACTGACCGCGACGGGCCGTACGCAGGCCGCCGCGCGCATGCTCGATGCGATGCGCGAGGCGGCGACGCAGCCGGGCACTGTCGCGCCCATCCTGCGTGACGCGGCGATCCCGGTCTGCGAGGCGGTACTGGCCCATGCGCAGGGCGACCACGCCGGCGCGGTCGCGGCGATGCGCCCGGCGCTCAGCGTGATGCATCGCATGGGCGGCAGCCACGCGCAGCAGGATGTGCTGGAGCAGCTGTTCCTCGATGCCGCGATGAAGGCGGGGGCGCAGGAGGATGCGCGCATGCTGCTCGAACGCGTGGCGGGCCGGCATCCTGTGCCGCCCGACCGACGCGCCGGTTATGCCGAGGCGGCGCGCATCATCCCGCACTGAGCGCATGACAGCCCCGCTTCGGGGTTGCGGATCGGGCGTCACGATGCGACATGGTTCGTGGGTGTTCGGCCGCGCGATGCGACCGGGCAGGCTTTCCATGCCGGTCGGGCCGCCGGTATCGGAGATGCGCGCCCATGACCGTGCCACCCAGCCTCATGCCGACGAACCTGGCTTCGCGCCACGCCATGGCTCTGACGCACCATGGATAAGCCGGTGACGTCCCTGGCCCGGCGCCCGATGTCGCTGATGCGCGGCTTCCTGGGCAGCGAGGCGGCCGGCGGCCTGATCCTGATGGCGGCGGCCGCCATTGCCCTGGTCATCGCCAATTCGGCGCTGGCGCCCACCTATTTCGGCGTGCTGGCCACCTATCTCGGCCCGATGAACGTCTCCCACTGGGTCAATGACGGGCTGATGGCGGTGTTCTTCCTGCTCGTAGGGCTCGAGATCAAGCGCGAGATGCTCGATGGCCAGCTCGCATCCTGGTCGAACCGCGCCCTGCCCGGCATTGCGGCGGCCGGCGGCATGCTGGTGCCGGCGTTGATCTATCTCGCCTTCAATGCGGGCTCGCCCGAGACGGCGCGCGGCTGGGCTATCCCGACGGCGACGGATATCGCCTTCGCGCTCGGCGTGATGTCGCTGCTCGGGCCGCGCGTGCCGGCGGCCCTGAAGGTGTTCCTCGCCGCGCTGGCGATCATCGACGATCTCGGCGCCGTGGTGATCATCGCGCTGTTCTACACGGGCGAGATCTCGATGCTGAATCTCGGCCTGGCGGCGGCGACTTTCGCGACGCTGGTGGTGATGAACCGCGCCGGCGTCATGCGGGTGTGGCTGTATCTGCTGCTCGGCGCCGCGCTGTGGTTCCTCGTGCTGCGCTCGGGGGTGCACGCGACGATCGCCGGTGTGCTGCTGGCGTTGACCATTCCGCTGCAGCCGGCGCCCGGCAAGCCGGACGAAACGGAACATTCGCCGCTGCACATGCTCGAACACGCGCTGCAGAAGCCGGTCGCATTCCTCATCGTGCCGGTCTTCGGCTTCGCCAACGCGGGCGTGTCCTTTGCCGGCCTCGGCCTTGACGCCATCCTCCAGCCCCTGCCGATGGGCGTCGCGCTGGGGCTGCTTATCGGCAAGCTGGTCGGCGTGTTCGGGGCCTCGGCGCTGGCCATCATGCTCGGTGTCGCAACACTGCCCTTTCGCTGCTCGTGGACGCACATGGTGGGCGTCGCACTGCTCTGCGGCGTCGGCTTCACCATGAGCCTGTTCATCGGGTTGCTCGCCTTCGCCGATTACCCGCAGCTGCAGGCGGGGGTGAAGATCGGCATTCTGGGTGGGTCGTTGGTCGCCGGGCTGCTGGGGTGGGTGGTGCTGCGGCTGGCGCCGATGCCGAAGCAGGTGCGCGGGGGGTGAAGGGAGATTGGCGGGGCGCCGCCCCTCCAAGCCACCCCGCCAAATGACAGTGTCATTTGGAAAGCCATCTATTGGTGCCGGGCGGAGAACATATGTTGCGCCCGCGCAACGCGCTTCGTGTGCAGCAGCAGGTCCCGGCGTCGTTCCTGACCGGGGCGCCCGGCGCCAAGTATTGGTGTCCAGAGGCCCTTAGGCCTTTGGTGGGGAGAGCTCGAGAGGGGGCAAAGCCCCTCTCGTTCCCACCGGTCAGGACAATGAGCCGCCAGTATATGGCCCTTCGGGCACCAATGCCGGGCGCGGGGCTTCGCACCCTCTTCCATCGTGCCGAATGGACGTCATCCGGTGCCCTTGGTTGCAGGCCGGCCCCGCCGGGTCTATGCGCCCGCCATGAGCGACCTCCTCCCCCTCCGCCGCGCCCTTCTCTCCGTCTCGGACAAGACCGGGCTCATCGAATTCGGCCGTTTCCTCGCCGCGCGAGGGGTCGAGATCCTGTCCACCGGCGGCACCGCCCGCGCGTTGCGCGAAGCCGGCGTGCCGGTGAAGGACGTGTCGGAGCACACGGGTTTCCCCGAAATCCTCGACGGGCGGGTCAAGACGCTGGTGCCGCAGGTGCATGGCGGCATCCTCGGCCGGCGCGACCTGCCCGAGCACCTGGCGCAGATGGAAGAACACGCCATCGCGCCGATCGACCTGGTGGCGGTGAACCTCTACCCCTTCGAGGCGACGGTCGCGAAGGGCGCCGATTTCGACGATTGCATCGAGAATATTGACATCGGCGGCCCGGCGATGATCCGCTCCGCGGCGAAGAACCATGCCGGCGTCGCGGTGCTGACCGAACCAACGCATTTCGCCGAGATCCAGGCCGAGATCGAAGCCCAGGGCGGCACGACGCTGGCCACCCGGCGCCGCCTCGCCGCCGCCGCCTATGCCCGCACGGCCGCCTATGACGCGGCGATCTCCGGCTGGTTCGCCCGGCAGGAGAAGCAGGACTTCCCGCCGCGCCTCGCCGTCGCGGGCGTGCTGCGGCAGTCGCTGCGCTATGGCGAAAACCCGCACCAGCAGGCGGCCTTCTATGTCGATGGTTCGGCCCGGCCCGGCGTCGCGACGGCGACGCAGGTCCAGGGCAAGGAATTGTCCTACAACAACATCAACGACACCGACGCGGCCTATGAATGCGTCGCGGAGTTCGACCGCCCGGCCATCGTCATCGTCAAGCACGCCACGCCCTGCGGCGTCGCCGTTGCCGAGGATCTGGTGACCGCCTGGGACCGCGCCTTCCTGTGCGACCCGGTCTCGCCCTTCGGCGGCATCGTCGCGGCGAACCGCGTGCTGGATGCGGCGGCGGCGGAGAGGATCGCCGCCATCTTCACCGAGGTGGTGATCGCCCCTGACGCCGATGAAGCCGCGCGCGCCATCTTCGCGAAGAAGAAGAACCTCCGCCTGCTGCTGACCGGCGGTCTGCCGGACCCGGCGGCGGCGGGGATGTTCCTCAAGACCGTCTCAGGCGGTTTCCTCGCGCAGTCGCGGGATGCCGGGCAGGTGAATGCCGAAACGCTGAAGGTGGTGACCAAGCGCGCGCCCTCCGCGCAGGAACTGCGCGACCTGCTCTTCGCTTTCCGCGTCTGCAAGCATGTGAAGTCCAACGCCATCGTCTATGCCAAGGGCGAGGCGACGGTCGGTGTCGGTGGCGGGCAACCGAACCGCGTGGACAGCGCCCGCATCGCCTCGTGGAAGAGCGAGGAAGCCGCCAAGGCTGCCGACCTGCCCGAGCCGCTGGCGCGTGGCAGCGTGGTCGCGTCCGACGCCTTCTTCCCCTTCGCCGATGGCTTGCAGGCGGCCGCTGCCGCCGGTGCCACGGCAGTGATCCAGCCAGGCGGGTCGATGCGCGATGGCGAGGTGATCGCGGCGGCAGATGAGGCCGGGCTGGCGATGGTGTTCACCGGGATGCGGCATTTCCGGCATTGATCGGCGACGGTCCGGAGCTGGAGGGGCATCGCCCCTCCAGACCACCCCACCAAAGGCCTAAGGGCCTTTGGAAACCGATACCTGGCGCAGGGCAATGCGGGCATTCTGCTGCACTTGGGCAGTCGCTTTGCGCAGCGGGAGATTCCGGCCGGCGTTCTGACTGCGGCGCTCATCGCCAACGGATGGCATTCCAAAGGTCACCGCTTTATCGGGATCCCATCGGCAATGCGCAGCATTGTCGACGGCACCATGAAGGGGCGATCTTGAGGGAAAGATCCCCTCCAGTTCCGTGCCTTGCCGACAAAGGCGCTCCCCCCACCGCAGGACCCGCCACATGGACGCCCTGATCGACGGCTACCGCCGCTTCCGCGCCGAGACCTGGCCACGCGAGCGCGCCCGCTTCGAGGAACTCGCTGCCCGCGGCCAGCGCCCGCACACGATGGTCATCGCCTGTTCGGACAGCCGCGTTGATCCGCAGATGATCTTCTCGGCCGGCCCGGGCGAGTTGTTCGTTGTCCGCAACGTGGCCAATCTGGTGCCGCCCTACATGCCGGATGCGCAGTTCCACGGCACCTCGGCAGCGGTGGAATTCGCCGTTCGAGTGCTGAAGGTGGAGCGCGTCGTGGTTATGGGCCACGCTTTGTGCGGCGGCATCAGCGCCCTGCTGGGCGGCGCGCCGCCTGAGGCGCAGGACTTCGTCGCCGGCTGGATGGGTATCGCGCAGCGCGCACGCACCGTGGCGCTGCGCTGCGACGCGCCTGAGCAGCGCCAGGAGATCGCCGAGCATGAGGCGGTGCGCATTTCGCTCGAGAATCTGATGACCTTCCCCTGGGTGCTGGAAGCCGTCGCCTCCGACCGGCTGACGCTGCACGGGGCGCATTTCGGCGTCGCGACGGGCCGGCTGGTGCTGGTGCCGGCGCAGGGCGAACCGCGGATCCCCTGATCCATGGTGCGCAGGCCGTCGATTGGGCCCGCGCGCCAAGCCAAGGCTC
This sequence comes from Neoroseomonas lacus, assembly GCF_014644535.1. Lineage (GTDB taxonomy): Bacteria > Pseudomonadota > Alphaproteobacteria > Acetobacterales > Acetobacteraceae > Neoroseomonas > Neoroseomonas lacus. The sequence goes on along the minus strand of NZ_BMKW01000009.1, from coordinate 71,614 downwards.
GAGTAGCAGTCTCGCCAAGGTGCATCCTTCGTGCGGTTGGCATGAGCAGCCTCGCCCCGGCGCGGCGGTGATGCGAGACTTTCCCCATCGAGTCGGGGGAGTTCGCGATGGCGGCCGAGAATTTGGCGACACTGGGCGGCCTGCTGCTTGTCGTGCTGCTGCTGGTGGCGTTGCTGCTGCGCCGGCCGGCAACGGACCCGGTGCTGGCGCAGCGGCTGACCGACCTGCAATCGGTGCTGGACCGGCAGGGCGAACGCATCGCCGCGCTGCCCGCCGAATTCGAACGCGGCCTGTCGCGTGAGGCGGCGGCGATTGGTGAGCGCGTCAGTGACGGGGCACTCGACCAGACCAAGGCGCTGGGGGAGGGGATCGGCCGCATCGCCGACCGGCTCTCGGTGCAGGAAAAGGCGGTGCTCGATCGCCTGGCCGCCGATGCCGCGCAGCTGACCGAACGCCTGGCGCAGGATGCCCGCGCCATGGCCGAACAACGCGCCGCCGTGGTCAAGGCACTGACCGAGCACAAGGACGACACCGCCCTGCTGCGCCGCGACGTGACGCAGGGGATTGCGGAGATCCGCCTCGCCTTCGCGGAAGGCCTGGCGAAGTTGCAGGAAGCGCAGGCGGCCGAGAATGCACGCGGCCGCGACCTGCTCGACGCCAAGCTGAAGGAACTGCGCGAGAGCAATGAGGCGCGCCTCGCCGAGATTCAGAAGACGGTGAATGAGCAGCTTCAGACCGCCGTCGAGAAGCAGATGACCGAGAGTTTTGCCCGCGTTTCCGACCAGTTCACCCAGGTGCTGAAGGCGATGACGGATGTGCAGGCCGTCACCACGCAGATCGTCGACATCAAGCGGCTGTTCTCGAATGTGAAGACGCGCGGCGGCTGGGGGGAGGCGCAGGTGCGCGCGCTGCTCGACGACATCCTGCCGGCCGGGTCGTATGAAACGAACAAGAAGCTCTCCGAGGACAGCAGCGAACTCGTCGAGTTCGCCATCCGCATGCCGAATGAAGGCGGGCGCGACGTCTTCCTCGCCGTCGATGCGAAATTCCCGACCGAGGATTGGGACCGGCTGGTGATCGCCTCCGAGGCCGGCGACGCCGATGGCGAAAAGGCCGCGCGCCGCGCCCTGGAGGTGCGTGTGCGCGGCGAGGCGGCGAAGATCGCGTCCAAATACATCCGCCCGCCGCTGACGGTGGAATTCGCCGTGCTCTACCTGCCGACCGAGGGGCTGTATGCCGAAATCGCGCGCATTCCTGGCGCCATCGAGGATATCGGCCGGGCGCATCGCGTGCTGGTGTTGGGGCCCTCGCTGCTGCCGGCCATGCTGCGCACCATCCAGATGGGGCATGTGACGATCGCGCTCGGCGAGAAGGCCGACATGGTCCGGGAATTGCTCGGCGCCACCAAGGCCGAGATGGGCAAGATGGACGAGGTGCTGGTGCGTCTCCGCAAGCAGGTCGCCGCGGTGGGCAACACCATCGACGCGGCACAAGTCCGCACGCGGGCGGTGGCGCGCAAGCTGCGCGGCGTCGATGCGGTGGACGGGTCGCGCGCTGCGGTGTTGCTCGAGATCGAGGCGGATGAACTCCCGGGCGAGGGCGACGAATCATGATGCTCCAGGCACAATCCGCCATCGGCCTGCTGCTGCTGGCCCTTCTTGCCTGGGCGTTGGGTGGCTTCCGCCGCGGCGTGCCGATGCGCGTGTTCGTCTCAGGCCTGGCGCTGCAATTGGCGCTGGCGGCCGTGCTACTGAACGTCCCCTGGGCGCGCCGCGTCTTTGCGGTGATCGGCGATGGGGTCAATGCGCTCGCCACCGCGACCAGGGCGGGCACGTCGCTGGTATTCGGCTATCTCGGCGGCGGGCCGCTGCCGTTTCCGGAACCCTTCCCCGGTGCTTCCTTCATCCTGTTCTTCCAGGCGCTGCCGCTGGTGCTGGTGGTCGGGGCGCTCTCCTCCGTGCTGTATCACTGGGGGGTGCTGCCGGCGATCGTGAAGGGCATGGCAGGCGTGCTGCGCCGGCTGTTCGGCCTGGGTGGCGCAGCTGGCTTTGGCGTGGCGGCCAATGTGTTTGTCGGCATGGTCGAAGCGCCGCTGATGATCCGCGCCTGGCTGGCGAAGCTCACGCGCTCCGAGATGTTCGTGGTGATGACGGCGGGGCTCGCGACGATCAGTGGCAATACGCTGGTGGTCTATGCGCTGATCATCGCGCCCGTGGTGCCCGACGCGGCGGGGCAGTTGCTGACGGCGTCGCTGGTTTCCGCCCCGGCGGCGATCCTTGCCGCGCTGCTGATGATCCCGCCGGCGGCGGGCGAGACCGCCACCGAAGGCGGCGATGGCATTCCCGAAAGGCTTTACGACAGCTCGATGGATGCGCTGGTGCGCGGCACGCAGGATGGGCTGAACTTGCTGCTCGGCATCATGGCGTCACTGATCGTCTTCGTCGCGATCGTCGCGCTGATCAACCTGGCCCTGGAACCGCTCACGGGGCTGACCTTGCAGGCCATCATGGGCTGGGTGCTGTGGCCGGTCGCCTGGGCGATGGGCGTGCCGGTGGCGGAATCGGCGACAGTCGGCGCCTCGCTCGGTGTGAAGATGGTGGTGAATGAATTCGTCTCCTACCTCGCCCTCGCGCAGTCGGGCGGGGCGGGGCTGTCTGATCGCTCGCGGCTGATCCTGACCTATGCGCTGTGCGGGTTCTCCAACCTTGGCTCGGTCGGGATTATGGTCGGCGGGATGACGGCGATGTGCCCGGAACGGCGGCAGGATATCGTGAAGCTGGGGCTGCCGTCGCTGATCTCGGCGACCATCGCCTGCTGCATGACCGGGGCGGTGGTGGGAGTGTTGACGGCGCCGTAAGGTCGAGGGGCGGCGCCCCTCGAGCATCCCGGCAGGAAACTCACGCCGGCGGCCCAGTCTGTTGACCGGAGGGGGAAGGTTGGAGGGGCGCCGCCCCTCCAAACCGCCCCGCCAAAGTGCAGTGCACTTTGGAATGCCCTCTTTTTGCGCTGGGCACTGAACGCATCCTGTAGCCGCGACGCGCGCTTCGTGCGCAAGGGCGGGTTTCGCCACCCCTGCTGACCGCTACGCAAAGCGCTAAGTCGAGGTTTCCAAGGGCCCTTAGGCCTTTGGTGAGGAGACCGCGAGAGGGGCAACGCCCCTCTCGGTTCCTCCATTCAAGGTCAAGGGTCGCCGGTATAATTTCCCCGCACCTACAGCGGCGCCGTGCACACGCATCACGTCGCCGCGCGCCACAGCCGCACAAATTCCTCCAGCTCCGCAAGGTTCACGTCGGACACGGCCCAAAACACCATGTCGCCTTCCCTCCAGCGCAGCAGGTGATAGCCGGAGATGGTCGACGCCGCCGGCTCGCTCGGCCGCAGGCTGTGCGACGGCCACAGGAACAGATTGATGACGTGCCGCGCCCGCCGATACACCAGCGCCGCCACCGCCCGCCCTTCGATATGGTCGAGCCGTCCGCCTTCCAGCGGAAATCCCTGCGCGGCCAGGTCGCGCACCGGTGGCGCGAAATCCAGCCTGCCATCGAACCACGGCTTCACCGTATGCCGGTCGGACGACGCCACATCGAACAGATGCGCCGCCTGCAAAGACCGCAGATGGCTTCCCAGTACCTGCTCCGCGACATCGCTGCCACGACGGGGCAGCACGACCAGCGCGACGCTCGCCGCCGCCGCCATGCCGGCGACGAAGGCCGGAATCTGTCGACGCAGCAGCGCACGTCGTGGCGGTGGCGGCGCGGCGACGGGCGCCATCTGCGCGGTGATCGCCGCGCGCAAGCGGTCCGGCGCGCGATGGTAGGGCAGCTCCCGCCGCAACCGCGTCGAGACCGCGGCGAGGTCGCGCCGCGCCGCGGCACAACCCAGGCAGGTCGCGACATGCGTCGCCAGTTCGGCGGCGCGGCCGGCATCGAGCTCGCCATCGTGGTCGGCCTGCAGCAGCAGGATCCTGTCCTCGCAGGGCTCGCTCATGGCGTCGTTCCTTCCACACAGGCGCCCGCCAGCGCACGGCGCGCGCGCCACAGCCGGGACATCACGGTGCCGACCGGCACGCCGGTGGTGCGGGCAATGTCCCGGTAGGACATCTCCTCGACCTCCCGCAGCACGAGGCATTCGCGCAACTCGACCGGCAGCGCGGCGACGGCGGCATCGAGACCCTCGCGCGCCTGCGTCTCGGCCAGGACGGCTTCTGGATCGGGTGCGGGGTCGGGCAGGTCATCGAGTGGACCGGCGACGTCGCCGGCCGGGGCTTCCAGCGCGACCTCGCCCCGCGCGCGGCGGCGCGACAGCCAGTCATAGGCGGTGTTGCGCACGATTTGCAGCAGCCAGGCGCGACCGTCGCCACCACGCCAGCCCTCGGCATAGCGCAGCGCGCGCAGGGCGGATTCCTGCACCACATCCTCCGCCGCGCTCGGGTCGCGCAGGAGCCAGCGGGCGAGGTTGAACGCCGCGTCCAGATTGCCGGTGATGGCCTGCTCGAGCCCGGGCGGCGGGGCCGATCGCGGAAGCATGCTGTCGGAGATCCTCCGCTCAATTGCCGTGTCGCGCATCCAGCCGCCGCAGGCCGGGCAGCATGCTCACCAGCACGCCGTCGCGTCGCAGATAGTGATGATGCAGCGCCGCCGCCACATGCGCCCCGATGAACACCAGCAGCAATGTCGCCACCGCCTCGTGCAGGCCGAAGCAGGCATGGGCGAGCGCCCGATCGCGCGCCACCAGCGTCGGGATGGCAAAGAGGCCGAAGGGTCGCACCGTATTGCCGGCCGCCTGGCTGGCGATCAGCCCGAACAGCGGCTGGGCCAGCAACAGCAGATACAGCGCCGCCGCATGCAACCGCGCGGCGATGCGTTGCAGTCGCGGCACATCCATCGGCAAGGCCGGGCTGTGGCCGACACCGCGCCGGACCAGCCGCACCAGGGTCAACAGCCAGACCAGCACGCCGGCCGAGCGATGCACCATCAGCTTGACGGCGTAGGCGGTGTCGGAGGCCTCATCGACCGGCATCCAGATCGCCGCGAAGACGACCAGGATCAGTCCGGCACTGGCCCAATGCATCGCCCGTGCGGCGGCGCTGTGGGTTTGCGCCGCCGTCATGTGACCATCACCACCGCCTGCATATGCGGATGCAGGGAGCAGAAATAACGGTAGGTGCCAGGTTCGGCGAAGGTGAAGCTGAAGCCCTCGCCGGTGCCCATGGTGCGCGATCGGAAGACGCGCGGTGTCGCGCTGCTGACGACGTTGTGCGGGCTGCTGTCGCGGTTCTCCCAGGTGACGGCGGTGCCGGCGGCGATGCGCAGCTCCATCGGCTGGAAGGCGTAGTCGTCGATGACGATCCTCGCCGTCGCGGCGCGCGCCGCCGGGATGACGGCGAGCGTGAGGGCGGCGCCGGCGAACAGCTCGCGCCGGCGCATCGGGGGCAGGGACATCGCGTCAGGCGCCGAGCGGCGTGTCGATGATGGCGAGGGGGCGGTTGCCCTCGACCCGGCTGACGCGGGTGACGCCGAGCACGCTGCGCAGCCGGTCGGCCGGCAGGTTGCGGATCGGCCCGGGCGAGGGCGCGCTTCCCGGCGCGGGCTGCGGGAAGGCGGTGGACCGTGCCGTGTGGAAGGCGACGTGGCCTTCCACCTTCTGGATGATCTGGTGGATATGGCCGTTCAGCACGGTGACCGAGCCGAAGCGCGCGAGCAGGCGCATCGCCTGTTCGGAATCCTCGGTGCCCCAGCCCCAGGGCGCGTGGATCGTCCATAGCGGGATATGGGCGAAGACGACGATGGGCTGGCTGGCGGACCGCCCGCGCAGATCGGCTTCGAGGAAGGCAAGCTGCGCGGCGCCGATCTGGCCGAGGCCACCGGCCTGCAGGTTCACCACATTGTTCAGGCCGATGAAGTGGATGCCGCCGGCATCGAAGCTTGACCAGCCGCCAGGCCCGGCGCCGCGGCCGAAGCGTTCGAGGAAGGCGCGGCCGTCATCGTCGATGACGTCGTGCTCTCCGGGCACGTAGCGCATCTCCAGGCCGGAGCCGCCGAAGATCTGTTGTGCGGCGTCGAATTCGGCGGCCTTCGACAGATGCGTGACGTCGCCGGTGTGCAGGACCAACGATGGCCGCTGCGTCGAACTGCCGAGCGCGCGCAGCGCTTCGGCCGTGGTGCCGGCGACATCGTTGTACAGCGGCGTGGCGAAGCCGAGATGGCTGTCGCTGACCTGGGCGAAGGTGAAGCCGGCGGCGGCGGCGGTGGCGGCCTCGGCGGTGCCGATCAGGCTGGCGCGGGGCACGCCGCCCACCACGCTCCAGAGCAGGCCGGTGCCGGCCCAGAGCATGCACTCGAGCGTGTCGCGGCGCGTGGGTTCGTCCATGGCGGTAATCCCTTCGGTTTCGGGGTGTCCGTCATGAAGACCGGGCGGGGTGGCGGTTTATTCGCGACCGGAGCGAAGAATTCTCGCGCGGCCGCGCAATGACGCGCCGGCCCGTCTTGCCGATTGCCGCGAGAGGGGCAGGATGGCGCCCCGAAGGAGCCAGCCCATGACCCATGTCGTCCATCGCAACCTGCGCGAGGCGCCCGCCATCGCCGTCTCCGGCCGCGGCATCTGGCTGCGCGACGCCTCCGGGCATGAGGTGATCGACGGGTCGGGCGGGGCGGCCGTCGCCTGTCTTGGCCACGGGCATCCACATGTGGTCCAGGCGATGAAGGACCAGATTGACAAGCTGTGCTACGCGCATACCGCGCTGTTCACCGCCGAGAGCGCCGAACGCCTCGCCGATATGCTGGTCGGCCATGCGCCGGGCGGGCTGACCCATGCCTATTTCGTGTCGTCGGGTTCGGAGGGGATGGAATCCGCGCTGAAGATGGCCAGGCAATGGGCGCTCGAAGTTGGGCAGCCTTCGCGGACCAAGTTCATTGCGCGGCGGCAGTCGTATCACGGCAATACGCTGGGCGCGCTGGCGGCGGGCGGCAATGCGATGCGGCGCGCGCCCTATGCGCCGATCCTGTCGGATGCCTTCAGCCATGTCTCGCCCTGCTATGCCTATCGCGACCGGCGCGACGACGAGACCGACGCCGACTACGTGGCGCGGCTGGCGGAGGAGCTGGAAGGCGAATTCCAGCGCCTCGGGCCACACAACGTCATCGCCTTCTGCGCCGAGACGGTGGTGGGGGCGACGCTCGGCTGCGCCACCGCGCTGCCGGGGTATTTCCCGGCGATGAAGGCGGTGTGCGAACGTCATGGCGCGCTGCTGATCCTCGACGAGGTGATGTCGGGGATGGGGCGCACCGGCACGCTGCACGCCTGGGAACAGGAAGGGGTGACGCCCGACATCCAGGTGATCGCCAAGGGGCTCGGCGGCGGCTACCAGCCGATCGGCGGTATCCTGGTGCATGGCCGGGTGATGGAGGCGCTGACCAAGGGGTCGGGCACCTTCAAGCACGGCCACACCTACCAGGCGCATCCGGTCGCCTGCGCGGCGGCGCTGGCGGTGCAGGAAGTGATCCGCGACGAGAAGCTGCTCGACAATGTGAAGGCGATGGGCGCGCTGCTGGAACAAGGGCTGACCGAACGGCTCGGCAACCACGCCAATATCGGCGACATCCGCGGCCGCGGCCTGTTCTGGGCGATCGAGCTGGTGCGCGACCGCGCCAGCAAGGCGGTGTTCGACCCGGCGCTGGCGCTGAACGAGCGCATCAAGAAGGAAGCCTTTGACCGTGGCCTCGCCTGCTACCCGATGGGTGGCACCATCGACGGCAAGCATGGCGACCACGTGATCCTGGCGCCTCCCTATGTGGTGACGGAAGCGGAGATCGGGATGATCGTCGAGCGGTTCGGCGATGCGGTGGAAGCCGCCATCGCCGGGGTGTGACGGCCGTCACGACATAGCGGTTATCGATCGCGGTGGGCTGGATGCATGCCGCGAACGACGCCACCTTTGGCGGATAACAACGTCCTCATGCGGGGGAACGACCTTGCCCATCATCAATCGGATCGCTGATTTCCACCCCGAGCTGACGGCGACGCGCCGGGACATCCACGCCCATCCGGAACTCGGCTTCCAGGAGCAACGCACGTCGGAGATGGTAGCGCAGCAGCTGCAGGCCTGGGGGATCGAGGTGCATCGCGGCATCGCCGGCACCGGGCTGGTGGGCGTGCTGCGCAACGGGTCCTCGGGGCGCTCCATCGGCTTCCGCGCCGACATGGATTGCCTGCCGATGGAGGAGACCAACGATTTCACCTACCGCTCGACCAATGCGGGGAAGATGCATGCCTGCGGGCACGACGGGCACACCACCATGCTGCTCGGCGCCGCGCGGTATCTCGCGGAGACGAAGAATTTCGACGGCACCGTCCACTTCATTTTCCAGCCGGCGGAGGAAGGCGGCGGCGGCGGGCGGGTGATGGTCGAGGAAGGGCTGTTCGACCGCTTCCCCTGCGATGCCGTCTATGGGATGCACAACACGCCGGAACTGCCGCTGGGCGAGGCACGCATCGTCGCCGGTCCGGTGTTGGCGGCGGCCGACCGCATCAACATCACCGTGCATGGCAAGGGCGGGCATGCCTCGCGCCCGCAATCCTGCATCGACCCGGTGCTGGTCGGCGCGCATATCGTCGTCGCGGTGCAGTCGATCGTCTCGCGGTCGATGGATCCGCTGGACAGCGCGGTGATCAGCATCTGCCAGTTCCATGCGGGTTCGGCGGGCAATGTCATCCCGGAAGTGGCGGAATTGAATGGGACCGTGCGCACCTTCAAGCCGGAGGTGCAGGACATGGTCGAGGCGCGGCTGCACCAGATCGTGCGTGCCACCGCCGAGGCGCATGGCACCAGGGCCGAATTGTCCTTCCAGCGCGGCTATCCGCCCACCGTGAACCACGCCGCGCAGACCGAGCGCGCCGCGCTGGCCGCCGCCGCCGTGCTGGGCGAGGCGAAGGTGCTGCGCCATGCGCCGCCGCGCATGGGGGCGGAGGATTTCTCCTACATGCTGCTGGCGCGGCCGGGCTGCTTCATCGGCATCGGGCAGGGGGATGGCGGGCGGCATTCCGTGTCGCTGCACAACCCGCGCTACGACTTCAACGATGACCTGATCCCGCTGGGGTCGTCGCTGTTCGCCAGGCTGGCGGAACAGGAGATGCCGCGCTGACGTAGGCGCGGTTCGTTGGAGAGGGGCGCGGTCCCTCTCCGAGCCTCTCGCCGCCATTGTTCCTCACCTGTTGCCGGACACCTTGGACGGCCGGAACCGGGTGCAGGACATGAGAGATTGGGCGGGAGGACGACGCGCGCCAAACATGACGACCGCGAGAATCCGGGCCGTGCGGCCGCGGCATGGCGCCAAGCGGTTGATGTTGTTAATTTTAAGATTTTAGGATTTTAATCTCTTATCCAACCAAGCACGATGGACCGCCTTCGTAGATGTCGCTTGATATTCCCAACATACCGCGAACATTCAGGCGGTTCCAGCAGTTCGTCGGGAGGTGCGGTTTTTTTCCGGAACCTCAAGTCGCTTGTGGGAAAGCCGGCTCAGGACATTAGTCCTGGCCGCGGCACCGTGCACCAAGTATCGGTTTCCAAAGATCTCGGGCCTTTGGTGGGTGGCTTGGAGGTGCAAAGCCTCTCCGACCTTCTCCCTCACCCCCCGCCGCACGAACTACGCCGCAGCCCCCTCGGCGCCGCCGCCGCAGGGCCTTGTACCAGCGTCAACAGGCACGGCCCCTGACCGCGGGCGAAACGCCAGTCATTGCTGCCGGAATGCCCGCGAATGGGTGGTTCGGGAAACAGGGCGAGGGTCGGCGCGGTGCGGCGCCTGGCGGCCTCGCCCACCATCGCCGCGCGGGCGGCGGGGTCGGGGTCGTAGGGGTCATCGGTGAAGACAGCGACGGCCAGGCGCGGCCCGTCCTCGGGCAGCCCCGCCAGCAGGCGCCGGAAATCGTCGCTCGCGGCGGCCAGGTTGTTGGGGCGCGCGGCCTCGCCATGCGCTGCGGGGGCGAAGGCGAGGGCGGCGTGGACCGCGTCCGGGCGCTCGGCGGCGGCCATGATGGATTGCCAGCCTCCGCGCGACTGCCCGCCAAGCACGATGCGCCGATAGCCGGCCTCGCGCAGCAACGGCAGGCCGCGCAGCAGCGTGGACAGGGCGGTTGGCAATGTGTCGTCGGCCGGGTCGCGGTCGAAGCGCAGCACATCCCAGCCGGCATCGTTCAGCAGGGCCAGCACGCCGGGGAGGTTGCGCTGGCGATGGTCGGCGTTCGGGCCGCCATAGCCGTGCGACCAGATAACGACGCCCTCGGCCGCCGCGGGGCCGTGATGGAACATCAGCGGCGCGGCGCGGAAGGGGCCGATCCTGGCCTGCACCGGACGGAAGGCTGGGCCGGCGAGGTCCGTCACCGCACCGTCCTCGGCCACCATCCGGCATGGGTGGCCGGTGCCGAAGGCGGCGGCGGCGTCGCGGTCGCAGGCGGTCTGCAGGCGGGCGCGGGCGGTCTCGGCATCGGGTTGGCCACCGGCGAAGCGCCAGACCGACCGGCCGTCGGGCAGGGCGGCCAGGGCGAAGGCCGCGGGGGTCATGGCGCCGCGGTACATCAGCGTATAGCCGGTCACGGTGGAGACCCCGCGCGCCGGGCCGAGGGCGGCGACGGAGAACAGCGCGCGGTAGGCGGTGAAATCGGTATTGGGGTCCTGCGCCCGCGCCGGGCCGGCCAGCAGCACGGCGAGAAGCGCCAACCCTAGGAATCCGGCGCGCCAGCGCTTATGCATCCGTCTCCCTTTCGCCCCGCAAGGCACGAGACGCGCGCGCGCAATGAACGACAGCATCACATCCCCCGACAAGACCGCCCCCGAACCGGCGGCGCCGCGCTACAATTTCCGGGCGGCCGAACCGCGCTGGCAGCAGGCGTGGAACGACCGCGCCTGCTTCTCCGTGCCGGACGTGCCGCCCGACGGCGCACCGAAATACTACGTGCTGGAGATGTTTCCCTACCCCTCGGGCAAAATCCATATGGGGCATGTGCGGAACTATACGCTCGGCGACGTCGTCGCGCGGTACAAGCGGGCGCGCGGCCACCTGGTCATGCACCCGATGGGCTGGGACGCCTTCGGCCTGCCGGCCGAGAATGCGGCGCGCGAGCGCGGCACGCATCCGGCGAAGTGGACCTACGCCAACATCGCGAACATGCGCGACGAGTTGAAGCGCATGGGCCTGTCGCTGGAATGGTCGCGCGAATTCGCCACCTGCGACCCAGAATATTATGGGCAGCAGCAGAAGCTGTTGCTCGACTTCTGGAAGGCCGGGTTGGTCGAGCGTCGCGAATCCTGGGTGAACTGGGACCCGGTGGACAACACCGTGCTGGCGAATGAGCAGGTGATCGACGGGCGTGGCTGGCGATCCGGCGCGCAGGTCGAGAAGAAGAAGCTCGCCCAGTGGGTGCTGGCGATCACGAAATATGCGCCGGACCTGCTGGAGGCCTTGGGCGGGCTGGATCGCTGGCCCGAGCGCGTGAAGCTGATGCAGTCCAACTGGATCGGCCGTAGCGAGGGGGCGCGGGTGCGCTTCGCGCTGGCCAAGCCGGTGGACGGCACCGCCGAGGTCGAGGTGTTCACGACGCGGCCGGATACGCTGTTCGGCATGTCCTTCCTCGCCGTCGCGGCGGAGCATCCGCTGGCGGCCGCGGCGGCGGCGCGTGATGCCAAGGCCGCCGAATTCGTCGCCGAATGCCGCAGCATGGGCACTTCGGAAGCGGTGATCGAGCAGGCCGAGAAGAAGGGCTTCGACACCGGCTTCCGCGTGAAGCACCCCTTCACCGGCGCGGAATACCCGGTGTGGATCGCGAATTTTGTGCTGATGGAATATGGCACCGGCGCCATTTTCGGCTGCCCGGCGCATGACCAGCGCGACCTGGATTTCGCCCGCAAATACGGGCTGTCGGTCACGCCCGTTGTGCTGCCGAAGGGGGCGGATGCCGCGACCTTCGCGGTGGCCGACGAGGCCTTCACCGATGACGGCACGGCGTTTAATTCCGGCTTCCTCGACGGGCTGGATGTGGCGGCGGCCAAGCGCGGCGCGATCGATGCGCTGGAGAAGCAGGGTGCCGGCACCGGCGTGGTGAATTGGCGCCTGCGCGACTGGGGCGTTTCGCGCCAGCGCTATTGGGGTTGCCCGATCCCCTTCATCCATTGCGACGATTGCGGCGTGCAGCCGGTTCCCGATGCTGAGCTGCCGGTGCGGCTGCCGGAGGATGTGGATTTCTCAAAGCCCGGCAATCCGCTCGACCATCATCCGACGTGGAAGCACGTCGCATGCCCGAATTGCGGCAAGCCGGCGCGGCGCGAGACCGACACCTGCGATACGTTCGTTGATTCTTCATGGTATTTCGCGCGCTTCTGCTCGCCGCGCGCCGACGTGCCGGTGACCAAGGCGGCGGTCGATGCATGGCTGCCGGTGGACCAGTATATCGGCGGCATCGAGCACGCGATCCTGCACCTGCTGTATTCGCGCTTCTTCTCCCGCGCCATGAAGGCGACCGGGCATCTGACGGTCGAGGAGCCGTTCGCCGGGTTGTTCACCCAGGGGATGGTGCAGCACGAATCCTACAAGGGCGCCGATGGGCGCTGGCTGTATCCGGAGGAAGTCGATTTCTCCGTCACGGCCGAGGGCTTGCGCAGCGCGACGCTGAAGGGCGGCAACGAACCGGTGACGATCGGCCGCGTCGAGGCGATGTCGAAGTCGAAGCGCAACACCGTCGATCCCGGTGCGATCATCGCAAAATACGGGGCGGATACGGCGCGCTGGTTCATCCTCTCGGACAATCCGCCTGATCGCGACATGGAGTGGACGGAATCCGGCGTCGCCGGGGCGTATCGGTTCACCCAGCGGGTGTTCCGAATTGTGGATGAGATGCGCGCGGAGCTTCCTTCGCCGGAACTGGCGGCGACCATCCTTTCCAGCCCCGTAGCGGCAACAGATCGAGCGACGAAGGAACTTCGCCGCGCGACACATCGCGCGATAAAATCGGTCACCGAAGCGTTGGAGACCTTCGCCTTCAACGTTGCCGTTGCGCGCCTTTACGAGTTTGCCAATGCGATCGAGGCGGCACGCGCGCCATCTGGCCAATTCGACGCGGTCGCTCTTGGCGGGGCGAAGCGCGAGGCGCTGGAAACGCTGGCGCGGCTGTCGGCACCGATGATGCCGCATCTGGCTGAGGAAGCGTGGTCGCTGCTGTGCCCCGATCACGCCGATCTGGTGGCGCTGCTGCCCTGGCCCGAGGCCGACCTGGCGCTGCTGGTGGCCGAGAGCGTGACCCTCGCCGTTCAGGTGCTGGGCAAGCTGCGCGCGACCATCGAGGTGCCGGTGGGAGCCTCGGAGGAAAGCATCTTCGCCGCCGCCGAGGCGGAGGAGAATGTGCAGCGCGCCGTTGCCGGCAAGCCGATCCGAAAGCGCATCCATGTCCCCGGACGGGTGGTGAACCTTGTCGTCTAGACGCGCAATCCTCGCTTTGCCGGCGCTGGCGCTGGCCGGTTGCGGCTTCCGGCCGATGTACGGCCCGCAGCCGGAGGCCACGAGGGCCGGCCTGGAGACGGTCCGCGTCGGGCTGATCGCCGAGCGCAACGGGCAGTTGCTGCGCCGGCATCTGGAACAGCGGCTTGGCCGCGCCGGCGTGCCGGCGAAGTACGACCTGCGCGTCGGCCTCGCCTATGGCATCGAGGTGCAGGGCTTCGAGCGCGACGGCACGCCGAGCCGCGTGCGCATCACCGCGACGGCGAACTGGTTCCTCTACGACACCAACGCGCCGCCGCGCCTGGTCGGCACCGGCGTCGACCGTGCCTTCGACGCCTACAACGTGCCGGAGAACCAATTCTTCGCCTCCGACACCGCGCGCGAAGCGGCGGAGCGGCGGTTGATGGAGCAATTGGCGGACGACATCGTGCAGCGCCTGGCCGTGCGCTTCGAGGCCGGGCCGCCGCAGCCGGCCTGACGCCCTCCATGGCGAAGCTCGACGCGCGCCGCATCCATGCCTTCCTGACCGATCCGGGCGCGGCGCGGGTGGTGCTGATCTTCGGCGAGGATACCGGGTTGGTGCGCGAGCGGGGCGACATGCTGACCCGCGCCATCGCCGGGGACGATCCCTTCCGTTTGGTCGAATTGACGCGCGAGGCCGCGGCGAAGGACGCGACGCTGCTCGCCGCCGAGGCCGCGACGCCGGCGCTGACCGGCGGTCGGCGGCTGGTGCGCGTGCGCGATGCCACGGACGGGCTGGCGACTGCCGCCAAGGCCGTCCTGGCCGGGTCGGGTCCGGGTGTCGTGTTGCTCGAGGGCGGGTCGCTGGATGGCCGCAAGGGGCTGCGCGCGGCGTTGGAGAAGGCCGGGCCGGAAGCCGCGGTGATCGCCTGTTATCCGGAGACCGGCGCGGCGCTGGAGGCTTCGATCGTCGCGGTGCTGCGCGAGTATGGGGTGACGGCGGAACCTGGCGCCATCGCCTGGATGGCGCAGCGGCTGGGCGAGGACCGGCTGATCATGCGGCGCGAATGCGAGAAGGTGGCGCTGTATGTCGGCGCCTGCGGGCGGGTAGGCGAGGAAGATGCGCTCGCCTCGCTGTCCGAGGGGTCAACGCTCGACCTCGACGCCGCGCTGCTGGCGGCGACGGAAGGCGAGGCGGCGCGCGCGGACCGGGCGCTGGACGCGGCCTTCGCCGAAGGGGCGGCCGCGGTGCAGGTGGTGCGGCTGGCGATGCGGCATGTGCAGCGGCTGGAAGTGGCGGCGCTGGCGATGGCGAGCGGGGCTTCGGCCAAGGATGCGCTGGACGGGCTGCGGCCGCCGGTTTTCTTTAAGTCCCGACCGTCCTTTGAACGGGCGCTGCGGCTGTGGCGGCCGGAGATGCTGGCGGCCGCCGGGGCGGCGCTGCTGGAGGCGGAACGCGGCACTAAGACGACGGGGATTCCGGACGTGACAGTGGCGCGGGCGGCGGTGATGGGCCTGGCGCGGGAGGCGGTGCGGGCGAGGCGCGGGTGAGGCAGACCGGGCCTCGACCGCGGTTCACATCTCCGGGTCGAGCAGCCGCAATACGCCTTCAAGCTGGTCGAGGTCGCGGTAGTTGATCATCACTTGGCCGCCCTTGCCGGCGGTCTTGATGCCGACCTTCAGCCCAAGCCGTTCCGTCAGCCGCCGTTCGAGCGCCGCCGTGTCTGGGTCCTGTTTCGCGGCGCGCCGCGCGGTGGGGTCGCGTGGGGTGGCTGCGGCGAGGGCTTCCGTCTGGCGGACCGACAAGCCCCGCACCACGACGACGCCGGCAAGGCGTTCGGGGTCGTCGGCGCCGAGCAGGGCGCGGGCGTGGCCGGCGGACAGGGCGCCGCCGCGCAGCATGTCCCGCACGCGGGGCGGCAAGTTGAGCAGGCGCAGCGTGTTGGCGACATGGCTGCGCGACTTGCCGACCGCCTGGCCGAGGCCTTCCTGCTTCAGGCCGAATTCGCTGAGCAGGCGGGCATAGCCTTCGGCTTCCTCAAGCGCGTTGAGATCCTCGCGCTGGAGGTTCTCGACCAGGCCGGCGGCCATGGCGGCACGATCATCGAGGTCGCGGATGACAACCGGCACGTCGTGCAGCTTGGCCTGCTGGGCGGCACGCCAGCGGCGCTCGCCGCCGAGGATCTGGAACTTGCCCGCGCCGCCCGGCTTCGGGCGCACCAGGATGGGCTGCAGGATGCCGTGCTCGAGGATGGAGGCTGCGAGTTCCGCGAGCGCTGCCGGGTCGGGCGTAGAGCGTGCCTGGAAGGGGCTCGGTTCCAGCGCCTCGACGGGCAGCGTGCGCGGGGCGCCAGTGGGGGCGGTGACCGAGGGTGGGGCTTGGTTGTCGCCCATCAGGGCGGACAGGCCCATGCCGAGGCGGGTGGGCTTCTTCATGCGGCCGATTTCCTGGCGCGGCGTTCGCGCTTCAGCAGTTCCGAGGCGAGGTCGATATAGGCCTGCGCGCCGGCGGAGCGGTGGTCGTAGAGGATCACCGGCAGGCCATGCGAGGGCGCCTCGCTGATGCGGACGTTGCGCGGGATGACGGTGGCATAGACCTTGGCGCCGAAGAAGGCGCGCACATCAGCGGCGACGAGTTCCGACAGGTTGTTGCGCTTATCAAACATAGTCAGGACGATGCCTTCGAGTTCCAGCGCGGGATTCAGGGCACGCTTCACCCGTTCGACCGTGCGGGTGATCTGGGAGACGCCTTCCAGGGCAAAGAACTCGGTCTGCAGCGGCACTAGCACGGAGGTGGCGGCGACCAGGGCGTTGAGCGTCAGTAGGCCGAGCGAGGGCGGGCAGTCGATCAGGATGATTTCGGTGCCGGCCAATGCATCGGCCTGGGTGGTGAGCGCGTCGCGCAGGCGGCGTTCGCGGTTCTCGAGGCCGACTAGTTCGATTTCGGCACCGGCCAGTTCGGGGTCGGCTGGCAGCAGGGTCAGGTTGGGGATCTTGGTGGGGCGTAGCAGGTCGCGCAGCGGGCGTTCGCCGGTCAGCAATGCATAGGAGCCCGCACCGCGGTCCTGGCGGGAGATGCCGAGGCCGGTTGAGGCATTGCCCTGCGGGTCCATGTCGATCAGGAGCACGCGGCGCTTGGTGGCGAGCGCGGTACCGAGGTTGATGGCGGTCGTGGTTTTCCCGACGCCACCTTTCTGGTTGGCGAGGGCGATGATACGGGGGGGCGCACGGTTAGGCGTCGCGGACACGGCGGATCTCGCTCAGGCGGAGGATGGTGGCCTCGGGGTCCGTGCGGCTTTCGAACCGCTCGGGGGTGAAGTGCCAGTGTGCGGCAGCGCTCGTCAACTCCTGCTCGGCTGTGCGGCCTTTTGGCAGGATCGAGACGCCGCCCGGGGCGAGGAATTGCGCGGCGAATCCGAGCAGTATGTCGAGCGGGGCGAGGGCGCGTGCGGTCAGCGCGGCGAGCGGAGGCAGGCTGGCCTGTTCGATCCGCTTCGGATGCACCGTCACCCGCAACAATTTCAGCGTGCCGGCGGCTTCGATGAGGAAGGCGCATTTGCGGCGGTCGGATTCGACGAGGTGGATGTCGCGTTCCGGCAAGGCGGCGGCGATAACGATGCCGGGTAGGCCGCCGCCCGAACCGAGGTCGGCGATCGGGCCGTCGGCGGGCAGCAGCGGGACCAGTTGCAGGCTGTCGGCGATGTGACGCTGGTCGACCTCGGCCGCCGTCTTGCCAGCGACGAGGTTGATCGTCGCGTTCCAACGCAGCAGCAGGTCACGGAAGGTCGCGAGCCGCGCATCCCGTGCCGGGTCGGCGGGCAGCGGCGGTATCGGATGTTTCACGTGGAACGTGCCCCCTCCCGGCGCAGGGCCACGGCCAGGGCGGCGATCGCGGCCGGCGTGATGCCGGGCAGGCGCCCGGCCGAACCGAGCGTGGCCGGGCGGGCGGCGGAAAGGCGCTGGCGCATTTCGGAGGACAGGCCAGGCACGACGGTGAAGTCGAGGTTGTCCGGAATATGCATCCGCTCCTCGCGTTCGAGCAGGCGCATCTCGGCCTCCTGCCGCCGGAGATAGGGTGCGTAAAGCGCCTCGGCCTCCAATTGCGAGCGCAACGCCGGGGCCAGGTCGCGCAGCCACGGGAAGGCGGCATCCACCAGCGCAGGATCGATCCCGGGCAGGGCGAGTACCTCCAGCACGCTGCGCCGCTTGCCGTCCTGGTTCATGGCGATGCCGCCGGTGGCGAGGGCCGCCGGGGTTGCCGAGTCGCTCCGCGCCCGCGCGAGGGCGTCCGTGACAGCCGCGGCGAACGCCTGGTGCCGTGCCGCGCGCTCCGGGCCCACGCAGCCCCAGGCGATGCCCGTCTCAGTCAGCCGCAGCCCCGCATTGTCGGCACGCAGCACCAGCCGATGTTCCGCCCGCGCCGTCAGCATCCGGTACGGTTCGGACACACCCTGCAGCACCAGGTCATCCACGAGCACGCCGACATAGGCCTCGCCTCGCGTCAGCACGCGGTTGGCCGTACCGCCCGAGGCCCGCGCCGCCGCATTGAGCCCCGCCATCAGCCCCTGTGCGGCGGCTTCCTCATAGCCCGTCGTGCCGTTGATCTGCCCGGCCAGGAACAGTCGCGGCACCGACCGGACCTCCAGCGCCGGAGACAGCGCCCGTGGATCGACATGGTCGTATTCGATGGCGTAGCCGGGCCGCACAATGCGTGCGTTCCGCAGCCCTGGCATGGTAGCGATCATCGCTGCCTGCACATCCTCCGGCAGGCTGGTCGAGATGCCGTTCGGGTAGACAGTGTCGTCATCCAGGCCCTCAGGCTCCAGGAACACCTGGTGGCGCTCCCGCTCGGCAAAACGCACCACCTTGTCCTCAATGGACGGGCAATAGCGCGGGCCCACCCCCTGGATACGGCCGCCATAGACGGCGCTCTGATGCAGGTTCGCCCGGATCAGCGCGTGCGTCGCTGGCGTCGTCGAGGTGATGCCACAGACCACCTGGCGGTTTGTGATCCGTTCCGTCATCCATGACAGCGGCTCGGGCGGGTCATCACCCGGCTGGGCTTCCAACTCATCCCAGGCAATGGTCCGGCCATCCAGCCGCGGCGGCGTGCCGGTCTTCAGCCGCGCCAGAGGCAAGCCCAGGCGCTCGAACGCCAGCGCCAGGCCGACCGCCGGCGCATCGCCCACGCGGCCCGCCGGGATGCGCCGTTCGCCGATATGGATCTCGCCACGCAGGAAGGTGCCAGTCGTCACCACCAGTGCCCCGCAGGCGATGCGTCGCCCATCGCCGGTCAGCACGGCGGCGATGCCGCCATCGGCGGCGGTCTCGATCCCCTCGGCGGCGGCGGCCAGAATGGTCAGGCCGGGCTGCGCCTCCAGCAGGCCGCGTATGGCGGCTCGGTACAGCTTGCGGTCAGCCTGCGCCCGCGGGCCACGCACCGCCGGCCCCTTGGACCGGTTCAGCGTCTTCACGTGAATGGCGGCCGCATCGGCGGCACGGGCCATGATGCCGTCGAGCGCATCGACCTCGCGCACCAGGTGACCTTTACCGACCCCACCAATGGCGGGGTTGCAGGACATCTCGCCAATCGTCTCGATCTTGTGCGTCAGCAGCAGCGTGCGCGCGCCGCAGCGCGCTGCGCCGGCTGCGGCCTCGCAGCCGGCATGGCCGCCGCCGATGACAATGACGTCGAACATCTGGTTCATGAGGGTGGGTATAGGACAGGCAGCAAGGTCGGGGGAGAGAACTCCCTCGAACCCCCACCTTCTTTTGCGATTCTGCCCTCGGTGGAGGTCACTTGCCGATGCAGAAATCGCGGAAGACGACGTCCAGGATGGCTTCGACGCCGACTTGACCGGTCAGACGGCCAAGCGCCCGCAGCGCTGCGCGCAAAGCCTCCGAACCCAGTTCGGGAAGTGCCGCCGCTTCCGCCTCCGCCAACCAGGCGCTTGCTTCCGTCAGCGCGGCACGGTGGCGTGGGCGCGTCAGCAAGGCCGCGTCACCCGCCCCGGCCAGTCGCACCGCCGCGGCCGACAACGCGGCCCGCAGGGCATCCAGACCCTCCCCGCTACGGGCCGAGATCGCCAGCGGCACGACCCCACCAATCGTTGCCGGCGCCGATCGCAGATCCACCTTGTTCGCCACCACCAGAGCGGCGGGCGTCACCCAGGCCAGGGTCTCGGCATCCGGCGGGGCATCGGTGGCAAAGACCGCGAGCACCAGATCGGCCTCCTCCGCCCGTCGGTGCGCGCGCCGGATGCCTTCCTGTTCGATCTCGTCACCCGCCTCGCGCAGCCCGGCGGTGTCGGCCAGCGTGACCGGCACCCCGGCCAGGTCGAGCCGCACCTCGACCACATCGCGCGTGGTGCCCGCCCGTGCCGAGACGATCGCCGCCTCCCGCCCCACCAGCGCATTCAACAAGGACGACTTGCCCGCATTTGGGGCCCCGAGGATCGCGACCAGCACCCCTTCGCGCAGCCGTTCACCCCGACCGCCATCGGCGAGATGCTGCTCGATCTCGGCTCGCAGCGCGACCGCGCCGGCACGGGCCTGGTCACCGAGATCCGTCGGCAGGTCATCCTCGGCGAATTCGATTGCCGCTTCCTGATGAGCCAGAAGCCGCGTCAATCGCCCGGCCCAGGCGCCGGTCAGCGTCGCCAGCGCGCCGTCTACCTGGCGCAGAGCCTGGCGACGCTGTGCATCAGTCTCGGCGGCAACGAGGTCGGCAACGCCTTCGGCCGCCGTCAAATCCATCCGCCCGTTCAGGAAGGCGCGGCGGGTGAACTCACCCGGTTCGGCAGGCCGTGCGCCGAGCGCCGCCAGCGCCCCGGCCACAGCGGCGACCACCGCGGGCCCACCATGCAAGTGCAGTTCGGCGCTATCCTCTCCGGTGTAGGAATGCGGCCCTGGGAACCAAAGCACCAGCGCCTGGTCCAACACCTCGCCGGCTTCATCGCGCAGTCGGCGCAGACTGGCCATCCGCGACTTCGGCAGCCCGCCCGCCAGCGCCGCCAGCGCCATTCCCGCCGCGGGCCCCGACATGCGAAGCACCGCAATCGCCCCGCGCCCTCCCCCGCTCGCCAAAGCGAAGATCGTATCCGCCGTGTTCATCGCGCCGCGGCCGGCCATCGGCCGGACGTCCCGACAGAAGAAGGAGGGGGCCCGGGGAAGTTCTCTCCCCCGCACTTCTGTTCCACGTGAAACACCCTTGTCACCCCTTCGGCGGCGGCACGTCCTTCTCGGTCAACATCACGCGCCTGACCCGACCCCCTCCCACGACGTGCACCTGGAGGATCTCCTCGACATCCTCGACGCTGGTCGGCCGGTACCAGACCCCCTCGGGGTAGATCACCATGGCCGGCCCGAACTCGCACCGCTCCAGACAGCCGGCGGTGTTGACCCGGATATCCGGGATCTTCAGCTCCTTGGCGCGGGCTTTCATATAGTCCCGCAGCTTCTCCGACCCCCGTGCCGCACAGGAACCGCGCGGGTGGTTTTCGGCCCGGCGGTTGGTGCAGACAAAGATATGCGCGGCATAGAAGGGCGGCGGATCAGCTTCGGTCACGCGGTGGCCTCCGGGGTGGGCAGATCCTGCATGTAGCGGTGCGTCTCGCCTCCTCCAACCCGCCTATCGTCGCGCTTGACGGCCCCCGCTTGAGGGTGTCTGTCCCGACACAGCCATGCCTCAACTCTCCCTCCATACCCCGCTGGGGGACCTGACGCTGTCCGAGGAGGACGGCGCCATCGTCGCTCTCGATTGGGGCCGCGGCCGGGACCAGGAACCAACCCCCCTTCTGCTCCGCGCCCGCGACCAGTTGCAGGACTACTTCGACGGCACCCGGACAGCATTCGACCTGCCGCTTGCCCCCCACGGCACCGCCTTCCAACGCAAGGTCTGGGACGCGCTCTGCACCATCCCGGCCGGGCAGACACGGTCCTACCTCGATATCGCCCAGCAGGTCGGCTGCCGGGCGCCCCGCGCCATTGGTCAGGCCAATGGCGCCAACCCCATCCCGATCTTGATCCCCTGCCACCGTGTGGTCGCGGCCAATGGCGCGCTCGGCGGCTATTCGGGCGGCGAGGGAGCGGCTACCAAGCGTTACCTGCTCGACCTCGAGCGCACCGCGCCTGAGGCTGATACCCTTTTCATGGCCGCCGCCAGGCCGGCCCAGCGACGGAGTCGTTCGTAATGACCCACGCCATCCGTATCCATGAAACCGGCGGCCCCGAGAAGATGGTGTGGGACGATATCCCCCTTCCATCCCCCAAGCCCGGCGAGGCCCTCATCCGCCACAAGGCGGTCGGCCTGAACTTCATCGACGTCTATTTCCGCACCGGCCTCTACAAGGCGCCCTCCCTGCCCGCCATCATCGGCATGGAGGCCTCTGGCATCGTCGAGGCCGTCGGCGAGGGTGTCACTGAAGTCGCCGTCGGTGACCGCGTCGCCTACGCCACCGGCCCGATCGGCGCCTATGCTGAAGCGCGCTGCCTCAAGGCCGACCGCCTGGTGAGGATGCCCGACGCCATCGGTTTCGAGCAGGCCGCCGCGATGATGCTCCAGGGCATGACCGCCGCCTTCCTGATCAAGAAGTGCTACCCCGTGCAGCCCGGCCAGACCGTGCTGGTCCACGCCGCGGCCGGCGGCGTCGGCCTCATCATGTGCCAGTGGCTCAAGCATCTCGGCTGCACCGTTATCGGCGTCGTCGGCACCGAGGAGAAGGCCACCCTCGCGCGCGCCCATGGCGTCACCCACGCGCTGCTGACCACCGACGACGTCCCCGCCCGGGTCAAGGAAATCACCGGCGGCGCCATGCTGCCCGTCGTCTTCGACAGTGTGGGGCGTGACAGCTTCAACGTCTCGCTCGACTGCCTCGCCCCCTTCGGCATGCTCGTCTCCTACGGCAATGCCTCGGGGCCGGTGGCGGTGCCCGATCTTGGGATCCTGGCTGCGAAGGGGTCGCTCTATCTGACGCGGCCGACGCTCGCGACCTACACCGCAAAGCACGAAGACCTCATCGCCCGCGCCAACGATTTGTTCGAGGTGGTGAGCTCGGGCGCGGTGCAGATCCGGGTGAACCAGACCTTCGCACTGAAGGACGCCGCCGACGCGCATCGTGCGCTGGAAGCGCGCAAGACCACGGGCAGCACCGTCCTTATTCCGTGACTGCGCGGGGGAGAGAACTCCCCCGGACCCCCTCCTGTTCTTGTCTTTCGGCAGGACTGTCTGACGCGGTCGTCTCGCCCATCATGGCGAGGGCGCCACGCTATTCTGCCGCCTGGGCTATGGCGCCGCGGGCGCGCTCGAATTCCGGTGCCTGCGCCCACAATTCAGGCCGCAACTCCTCGGGGCGGTCGGGGAAGGCAAATGCGCAGATCAGCGTCACCGTCGCCACGCCCGCCAGCACCACCATTGCCACGGCCAGCGACCCGGTCGCTTCGTACAGGTAGCCCATCAACGGGGAGGCAACGGCCGCGCCGATGAAGCCGACCGTGAAGCGAATGGAATACAGTTTCGCCCGCAGTTCAGGCGCCACGTAGCGCGCGGTCATCGTCTCATTCACCGTCACCTGGCCGAACACACAGGCGGCGACCAGCCCGGCCACCGGCAGCACCAGCCAACCATCGAGGAAGGACAGTGCCAGCAGGCCGGGCACCACCGCCACGCCGAGCGGCAGGAACACCATCTTCAAGGTCCGGCTGTCGATCATCCGCCCGACGGTGAACTGCGTCAGCCCACCGCAGATCGTCGCCAGGAAGGCAAGCAGACCCACCACCGGCAGCAGATCCGGGCTATTGGCCAGCCGCTCCTGCATCAACTTCGGCAGCAGCAGCGTATAGGCGTTGAACACCAGGCCCGAGACAGCGGCGATAGCCATCAGGATCATCACCGCCCGGCGCACCACGGACCGCGGTATCTCCGGAAACGGCCGCGCGCCACCACCGGCCTTCACGGCGTCGAATTCCGGCTCCCGGCTGTAGAACAACCCAACAACGAAGCAGGCGATCCCCGGCAGGATGAACGCCCAGCGCCAGCCCAGCGTCGCGGCCACGAAGGCGGTCACGATCGGCGCCGTCGCCACGCCGAAATTGCCGAATACCCCGTTCAGCCCCATCGCCCGGCCGACCTTCTCGCCAGCCGCCTCAACCAGCACCGCCGTGCCAATCGGGTGATACACCGCCGCGAAGCAACCCATCAGCCCAAGTGCGACGCCGATCCCGATCGGACTGTGCATCAAGCCGGCCATTGCCATGAAGAAGCCGGTGCCGAGGAAGAACGCCGTCATCATCGCCCGCCGCCCGAACTTCGCGGCCAGCCAGCCCATCGGCAGCGCACCGAGACCGTAGGTGACGAACATCGCCGTACCTAGCGCCAGGACGGGCCCGAAATCCCCGCCGAATATCACTCGGTCCTGTGTCACCATCGCCAGCACGGCCGTGGCCAGGATCAGCAGGCAGTAATGTGTGAAGGTATGGGCGGTGTTGATGAACACCACCTGGCGCTGCGCCGGTGTCATCGCTTTTCCTCTCGCCGGGGCTTCCCCCCTGGCCTCGTCGGAGGCTAGCCTCGGCCGTATGGCAACGTCAGGCCAATTGATGTCGATGAACGGCCAAGCTCCAGCCCCGCGACGCGACATCCCGCATGACCGGGTGGACCGCCCCCTCGCCGCCTTCGCTCGCGACTACGCCGAAGGGGACGCCATCCCGCGCCACACCCATGAGCGTGCCCAGCTGCTCTACGCGACCGAGGGCATCATGCGCATCACCACCGATACCGAGCGCTACACCGTCCCGCCCGGTCGCGCGCTGTGGCTGCCAGGCGGCCTGCCTCATGCGGTCTCGGCGCCGCGCGGGCTCGCCATGCGCGCCCTGTTCGTCCGCGCCGATGCGGCGCATGGCCTGCCGCGCGGACCCTCTGCGCTGTCCGTCTCACCGCTGCTGCGGGAACTGATCCTTGCCGCGTGCGCCGAACCGCTGGAGTGGGACCAATCCGGCCGAGGGGGGCACCTCGCTGCCCTGATGCTTGAGGAAATCCGCCGTGCACCCCGGCTGGCGATCGCTGTCCCGCAGCCGCGCGACGCCCGCCTGCAGCGGCTGGCCGCTTCCCTTGGTGCCGACCCCGCCAGTACCCTGACACTCGATGATTGGGCCGCCCGCTGCGGCGCCAGCCCACGCACCCTGCGCCGCCTGTTCCATGCCGAGACTGGTATGGGCTTCGCCCGCTGGCGTCAGGCGCTGCGTCTGGCCGAGGCTGCCGCCCTGCTGGCCAGCGGCAGCACCCCGGCCCGCGCCGCCGCCGCCGTAGGCTATGCCAGCGCACCGGCTTTCGGTGCGGCGTTCCGGGCGGCGTTCGGCGGCACCCCCGGTGGCAAGGACGCCTCGAGCCGGGTCTGATCCGGGTAAGCCCGGGTGTTCCCCTGGCGGCCATATGCCCGCACCATGGCAGCGTGACTTCCGCTTTCCTTCCCGGCCTTCGTGAGGCCCTCGGTGCCGCCGGTGTCGCCATGGCGGCGACGTTCCTGGCCTTCGGCGCAGCGGTGCAGGAAGCCGGGCTGTCGCCGGGCTGGGCCTTGCTTGCCTGCTGGGGCATCTACGGCATGCCGGGGCAACTCGTGCTGGTTCAAGCGGCGGCCGCCGGCTGGGCGGGCGGCGTGGGTGCGGCGGTGATGGGTGCCGTCGCGGTCAATGCCCGGTTCCTGCCCATGGCGGTCTCGCTCGCGCCGATCCTGACCGCTGGGGATCGGCGCCGCTTGTTGCCTGCCGTGCCGTTCATTGCCGTTACTCCCTGGGCGGCCGCGATGCGGACCCTGCCGTCCATCGAGCGCTCGCTGCGGGTGAGGTGGTTCCTCGGCTTCGGCATGACCTCCTGGGTCGTGGCCGGCACGGCGGCGTTGTCCGGCTTCTACATCGCCGGCGCGCTAGGGGCTGAAGCCCGGGCCGCGCTGCTCTTCGTCAACCCGCTCTACTACGCACTGCTGCTGACCGCCGATCTCGACAAGGCGGCGCCGCGTCGCGCCGTGCTGTGCGGTGCCGCCGCTGCCGGGTTGGTGCTCGTGCTGCCACCCGCCATGGCCTTGCTCGCCGCCGGGTTGCTGGGCGGCTCGGTAGCATTCCTGCTGGGACGCGGCCGTGGCGTCGGCTGACCTTGCCCTATTGCTGACCGCACTGATCTGCCTGGGGCTGCGCCTGGCTGGTGTCTGGCTTGCCGGCGGGCTGTCGACCGAGCACCCAGCCATCGCCTGGGCAACCGCCGTCGCGCAGGCGACGCTGGCAGCCTTCGTCACCCTGGCCATCATCTCGCCAGCGGGTGCGCTTGCGGATGTACCCCTCGCGGCGCGACTGGCCGGGCTGGCGACCGGGGTCGTGGTGTGCCTGACCAAACGCCAATGGCTGCTGCCAGCCTTGCTCGCTGGCATCACGACCATGCTCATCGTGCGCGCCCTGGTGTGATACGAGCGGCGCGGGGCTCTGACTCATG
Source organism: Neoroseomonas lacus (assembly GCF_014644535.1). Taxonomy (GTDB): domain Bacteria; phylum Pseudomonadota; class Alphaproteobacteria; order Acetobacterales; family Acetobacteraceae; genus Neoroseomonas; species Neoroseomonas lacus. Next base: position 45,691 of record NZ_BMKW01000009.1, on the reverse strand, counting down.
CTGAGGCCGCGAATACGACCCGCCGGCAATCCGGCGCAGGCCAGGCAAACCGGAGCTTTGCGCAACGTGCCGCAGGCAGGTCTTCGGTGTAATGCATTCGAGCGCCCGATAAGGCGGTTACTAGCGGTCGAAGCACTCGGCCGTTGGTATCAGGCCCACTGTCCTCAGGCTGACCGCAGGATCCGCATCAATGCCGTGACGTGTTCGGGCGGCGTTTGCGGCACGATCCCATGGCCGAGATTGAAGATGTAGGGCCGCCCCCGCATCGCCGCGAGGATCGAACGGGTCTCCGCTTCCAGCGCGGCGCCCCCAGCCACCAGCGCCAGCGGGTCAAGGTTGCCCTGCAACGCCATGGTGGATGGCACCGCCTGAGCCGCCCAGCGAGGGTCCATGCCCGTGTCGATCGCCGTGGCATCCACCCCCGCCCGCGCGGCGTAATCAGCCAGCAGCGGCCCCGCGAGGCGCGGGAAGCCAATGATCGGAATGCCCGGGCAGCGTCGCCGCAGGCTGCGCGTGATGGAGGCGGTGGGTTCGATGACCCAGCGGCGGAACTGGCCCGGCGAGAGCATCCCTGCCCAGGAATCGAACAGCATCACCGCCTCGGCGCCCGCTTCGACCTGCGCGACCAGGTATTCGACCGTGGCATCCTGCAAGGTGCGGATCAGCCGCCCGAACAGCGCCGGGTCGGCATAGGCGAGCCCACGCGCGGCCGGGAATTCCTTGCTGCCCCGGCCTTCGAGCATGTAGCAGGCGACCGTGAAGCACCCGCCAGCGAAGCCGATCAGCGTGGTGCGCGGCGATTCCGTGGCCAGGCTTTCACGCACCCGCGCCACCGTCTCGAGAATGGGCGCGACGCGCGCCACGAGCGTCGCCGGGTCGAGGGCGGCGATCGCCTCGGCATCCCGCAGCGGTTCGAGCAGCGGTCCCTCACCTTCCGCGAAGCGCAGCGGCTGTCCTAGCGCCCAGGGCACCATCAGGATGTCGGAGAACAGGATCGCGCCTTCCATGCCGTAGCGGCGGATCGGCTGGAGGGTGACCTCTGCCGCCAGCGCCGGCGTGGTGCAGAGCGTGATGAAATCACCAGCCTTGGCACGCACCTCGCGATATTCCGGCAGGTAGCGGCCGGCCTGGCGCATCAGCCAGGCGGGCGGTGGCCACACGGCTTCGCCACTCAGGGCGCGCAGAAGGGGCTTGGCCGGTGACGGCGAGACATTGCGTTCCATACCGCGCCCTTAAACAAGGAATAAGGATTCTTTGATAGGTTGAGAGAGTAGTTGGGCCTGTGGAAGATGGGGACGCAATCCGCCCCGGCCCCATCCCGCGAACGGCCCACAGCCATGACCACCGTCGAGCCGAGCCCTGCTGCGCCTTCCGGCCTGTTTTCCACAGCCGGCACATCAGAGCCGCGCTTTCATACCGAGTCCGGCGGGGCTCGCGGCCCCGGTCGACTTATCCCCGCTGGTGCGACCGAAGCCGGATTCCATCCCCGCCATCCACAGTGATTCACGCTATCCTTCCACCGATGACGAACCGCCAGACCAATCTCCATCTCGTCTCGGATTCGACGGGCGAGACGCTCAACTCCATCGCCCGCGCCACCCTGGCGCGGTTCGATAACCATCACGTTATCCATCATCGCTGGTCGCTCGTGCGCTCGCGCCTCCAGCTCGACCGCGTGCTGGAGGGGATCGAGCATGAGCCCGGCCCTGTCCTGTACACGCTGGTCGATTCCAGCCTGCGCCTGGCGCTGGAGGAGACCTGCGGGCGGCTTGGCGTCACCTGCCTGTCGCCGCTCGATGCCATCATGGAATTGCTCCAGGGCACGCTGGGCGCGCGGGCGAAGGAGAAGCGCGCCGCCCAGCATGTGATGGATGCCGACTATTTCCGCCGCATCGATGCGATGCACTACGTGCTGTCCCATGATGACGGGCAGGGCACCCAGGGCATCAACAATGCCGATGTCGTGCTCGTCGGCGTGTCGCGGTCGTCCAAGACGCCGACCTGCTTCTATCTCGCCAATCGCGGCATCAAGGCGGCCAATGTCCCGCTGGTGCCCGGCGCCGCGCTGCCGGTGGCGTTGGAAAACCCGCCCTGTCCGGTCATCGGGCTGCATATCGACATGAATGCGCTGATCGACATCCGTCGCCATCGGTTGAAGATCATCGGAGCCGGCGGCGTGCGGCAGGATGCCACCGATTACATCGACCCAGATGCGGTCAAGGCGGAGATCATCGCGGCCAGGCGGCTGTGCACCTCGCGCGGTTGGCCGGTGATCGACGTGACCCGGCGCAGCATCGAGGAAACCGCGGCGACCATCCTGCAGCTGATGGAATCCTGGCATGCCCGGCGCAAGGACGCGGCGACGATCCATGCCCCGGAAGACCCGGCCGCTACGGTGCTGGGCAGCAAGGCTTGACCGGCTTTCAATCACCGACGCCCCGGCTGATATTGGCCTCGGCGTCGAGCGCGCGCCGCGCTGTGCTCGAAGCCGCCGGCCTGCGCTTCGAGGCCGCCGCCGCCGCGGTGGACGAGGCATCGATCAAGGAAGCGGCCCAGGCCGAGGCGATCCCCGCGGCCGATACCGCGCTGATGTTGGCTGATGCCAAAGCCGAGCGTATCGCGCGGCGTCATACCGAGGCGCTGGTCATCGGCTGCGATCAGTTGCTGGTGTCCGAGGCGGGGTGGTTCGACAAGCCGGTGGACCTGGCCGCTGCCAGGGCACAATTGCAGGCCTTGCGCGGACGCACCCATCAATTGGTCACGGCGATCGTCTGCCATCGGCACGGGCAGCGCATCTGGCAACATGTGGCGGTGCCGCGCCTGACCATGCGCGACGTCTCGGACAGCTTTCTGGACGTCTATCTGGCCGCGGAGGCGGCGGCGGTGACCCAGTCGGTGGGCGCCTATCGGATCGAGGGGCCGGGCGTGCAGCTGTTCAGCAAGGTGGAGGGGGAACACGCCGCCATTCTCGGCGTGCCGCTGCTGGCGCTACTGGGATTCCTGAGGCAGCACGGGGTGCTTTTGTCGTAGGGCGGCGGCGCCCGGATAGACCCGGTGCGGTGCGCGAAGGGTCGTCATTGGCGGGGCAATGACCCATACGCGCGGAGGTTTCGCGGTGAAGCGGTGGGAACCGGAGAGGGCTTTGCCCCCTCCGGACCTTCCCCCAACAAAGGCCCGCGGCCTTTGGAAACCGATACTTGGCGCTGGGCGAGCCGGGAGTTACTCCGAGTTGAGCACGCGCCATGCCCGACATCCGGCGACTTGCCGAGCATTGTGCCCGAGCGACTTCATTCTTGTTGGCAGGGCAGCCGCGCCCGGCACCAATTCGAGGTGTCCAGAGGCCCTTAGGCCTTTGGCGGGGTGAGGTCCGGAGAGGGGCAGAGACCCTCTCCGGCGACCTCCGGATCATCCTCCGCCATCGGAATCGCCAGATACGCCAGCACCCGCGCCTCCAGCCTTCCGCGTGACACGGTGTCGAGGATCAGCCCGCACACCATCGACAAGGCGGCGAGGATGGCGAGTCCGGTCGCTAACAGGGCCGTCGGAAAGCGCGGTACCAGGCCGGTTTCGACATAGGTCGCCACCAGCGGCACGGCGAGCAGGATCGCCAGCACCAATAGTGCCGCGCCGCTGGAGGCAAAGAACGCCAGCGGCCGTTCGCGCTGCACCAGCAGCAGGATGGTGCGCAGGATACGCATGCCGTCGCGCCAGGTGTTCAGCTTGCTGACCGAACCGACGGGTCGTTCCTGGTATCGCGTGCGGACCTCGCCCAGTGGCAGGCGCAGCTCCAGCGCATGGACGGTGAATTCGGTCTCGGTCTCGAAGCCTGAGGCGAGTGCCGGGAAGGATTTCACGAAGCGGCGGGAGAAGACGCGATAGCCCGACAGCATGTCGCTGACGCGATCGCCGAAGATCCGCCGCACCATGCCGGTCAGGACACGGTTGCCGAAGCGATGGCCCGGACGATAGGCGAGACCTGCCTCGGCATCGGTGACGCGGACGGCGGTCACCATGTCGAGCCGATCGGTGAGCAGAAGGCGTACCATTTCGGAGGCGGCGGTGGCGTCGTAGGTGTCGTCGCCATCGACCAGCACATAGGCTTCGGCCTCGATGTCGGCGAACATGCGGCGGACGACATTGCCCTTGCCCTGTAGGGTCTCGCGGCGAACCACGGCGCCGGCGGCGGCGGCGACCTCCCGCGTGCGGTCGGTGGAATTGTTGTCGTAGACATAGATGGTCGCGCCCGGCAGCGCCTCGCGGAAGGCGGCGATCACCAGCGGCACGGCGACTTCTTCATTGTAGCAAGGGATGAGTACGGCGATGCGGCGTCGCGCCCCCGTCCTGCCGCCTGAATCCTGCGCCGCTGCCATGCTCGTCTATCCACTGACCACTGACGGTATCACTGCCCGATACAACGCGCTTCGGCCAGAACCACGTCGCCATGCAACCGCACAAGCCTGTCCGCCGGTAGGGTGAAGCGGAACGAACCGTCCGGTTGGCGTTCGGCGGCAGGTGTCGCATCGAGCCGTTCGACGCCCAGGGCGACCACCATCGCTTGCCGGCATTCGGCACCGAAGTCGAGCAATGCATTGCCAGTCGCGCGCAAACCGCGCCGACCTGCGCTGACGAGGCCAGGACCGGCCGCCTCGCAAAGTCGCCGTGCGGGGCCGGCGTGGCGCAGTGCGGGCGCGGGTTCAGAGCGCCCGTCCCGCGACAAGGGACACACCAGCGGGCCCGTGCCGGCAGCGGACCAGTTGGTGCAGATGCGCCGACAGCCCTCCATCGCCGGCGACAGGCCGAGCGGTGCCAGCATGTCGAGGCCCTGCCCGTCGCCTGGGGCCACGGCATAGAGCGGTGCCGATCCCGCCAGCAACGCGGCGAGGGCGGCGCGATCGCGTGGGCCGCCGACCTCGGCGAGGCCGGTCAGGCTCCACAGCCCCGTTTCCGGCGACAGGCCAGGGGCGAGGAAGGCCGTCGGCTTGCGGGTGCCGAGCACAGTGGCGCCGGAGGCAAGGACGGGCCAATCCACGGCCAGGTATCGATCGGTGAGCGGCGCGCGCAGGGCCGGCACGGGCTTGGTGAGCGGGAAGGCGGCCAGGACGGCGACGGGAGCGGCGATAGTTGCGACGCGAACCGGCAAGGCAGTCAGCGCCGCGATCAGCAGCGCCGGGGCCAGCGCCTCGAAGACAAAGGCGTAGCGGTAGATCGAGAACATCGGCAGCCACAGCGCGTAGCCCAGCAGCAGGAAGGCGGCGACCGGCAGCGTCGCGCGCCGTGCCGGGGCGCCGCGCAGGAAGGGCAGCAGCAGCGCGGCAATCAGCCCGGCGGCCACGCGCGGGTCGCGCATGCGTTCCTCGGTGACGCGCGGCAGGTCCGACACGGCCCAGAGGAAGGGGCGGATCACGGCCTCGGTCAGGGTGGCGGGCATGAATTGCAGGTCGCGGCCGGCGCGGGGGATGCCCTCGCCGGCGTCGAAGAGGTCATTGAAATAGGGGAAGATCGGATTGCCGGTGGCAGCGGCGAGATGCGCCGCCCACCAGCCGCCCGTCAGCACCATCCCGGCGAGACCGCCGGCCGTACAGGCCAGCAGGGCGAGAGGCAGGCGCCGGTCCAGACCGATCGTCGCAACGACCATGGCCGCAATGGCGGGCGCGAAGGGCGCGTTGGTCAGTTTCAGCCCGATCGCGGCACCACAGGCCAGCCCCGCCCAGGCGGCCGCGCGCCATGCAGGCCCAGCCGGCGGTCGCAGCAGCGCTAGCACGCCGAGCAGCACCAAGCCGCCGGTGACGACGTCGCCCGAGGTGGTGCCGATCTGGCTGCGGAACACCGCGCCGCCGGCCGTCCCGACCGTTGCAAGCAACGCCAGGGTTTCGGCCCGCGGCGCATCGGCCAGCATGTGCCGCGCGCAGCGCCAGGCAGCCCAGAGCACCGCCCCGGCCGGCACCCCCATCAGGAAGGCGACGAGGCGTGGCCAGTCGTTCAGCTTAAACAACAACCATCCGAAGGGGATGTCGGGCAAGGGATTGTGGAAGCCCTGCATGCCCGCAGGCAGCATGTCGAGCGGGCGCGGCACCAGCAGCCGCCAGGGCACGTAGACATGGTAGTTCTGCGCGTCCCAGCCGCGATCCGCGCCCATCACCATCGAGGCGATACCGCAACCGAGCATCAGCAGCGCCAGGACTGGCGAGCCTGACCAGGCACGCAGCGCCGCCATGGCGGTGTCCAGCTGGCGCGCGAAGGGCATCAGCCGCGCCCGAACGCGACGGTGAGGTTGTTCGCCGGCATCTCGATGACCGTGGGTGGGCCGAAGCCGCATGCCGCCGCCAGCGCGGCGACGGTTTCGAGGTCCCGCACGCCCCAGGCCGGGTCCCGGGCGCGCAGATCGTCATCGAAGGCGGCGTTGGAGGAGGCGGTATGGACCCCGCCGCGGCGGAACGGGCCATAGAGGATCAGCGGCGCGCCGGGCGGCAGGACCGCTGCCGCGCCGCGGAGCAACCCCTCGGTCGCCGACCAGGGGGCGATGTGGATCATGTTGATGCAGACCACCGCATCGGCGGTGGCGATCGGCCAGCCCGGCGTGGCGGCGTCGAGGGCCATGGCGGGGCGGATATTGGCGAGGCCGGAGGCCGCGACCCAGGCGTCGATGCTCGCCCGCGCCTCGGGTTGCGGGTCGCTGGGCTGGAAGGTCAGCCCGGGCATGGCGGCGGCGAAATGGACGGCGTGCTCGCCGGAGCCGCTGGCGATTTCGAGCACCAGGCCGGCCTCGGGCAGCAGCGGGCGGATGGCGGCCAGCAGCGGGTCACGATTGCGCGCCACGGCGGGGGCGAAGCGGCGGGGGTCGGGTGCGGTCATCCGGCAGGCATCCCGCGATGCGCGCGGGCTGGCAAGTCGGCACCGGCGCGACAGTGCCCGACGGGCCGCAGCGCGGTTTCGCCAAGACGTGTAGGTTGCCTCCCGCAACCACCTTAGGGGACATGACCAACCCATGATCGACACCAAGATCGGCACCGGCGCCGAAGCCGTGCCAGGCCAGCATATCCAGGTGCACTACACCGGCTGGCTGTTCGACGAGAGCGCGCCGGAGAACAAGGGTGCGAAGTTCGACAGCTCCCGCGACCGCGGCCAGCCCTTCGAATTCCAGCTTGGCGTCGGCCAGGTGATCGGCGGCTGGGACCAGGGCTTCGCCGGCATGAAGGTGGGCGGTGAACGCACGCTGATCATCCCGCCCGAGCTCGGCTATGGTGCGCGTGGCGCGGGTGGCGTGATCCCGCCCAATGCGACGCTGATCTTCGAGGTGGCGCTGCTCGGCGTGGGTTGAGGGAGTTTTCTTGAGCCCTCAGACGGCGGGCGGCCGGCATCCGCCGGCCTTGCCTTCGCGCCGTGCGCTGGCGCGTTGGGGCTGGATGGCGGTTTGGACGCGGTCGCGCTTCGCGCTCACGGCCTGATGCATCCACATCGGGCCGAAGGGCAGCCGAGCCGGTGCGCTGCATGAATCCTGACGCCGTATCGTCACCAGCCTTGCGAAGCCGGGGCGCCATCCCGACAATGGCGGGATGGCCGCTCCGCTCGCATTGACTGACACCGCCGACCCCTCCTTCGCGGAGCTTCTGGCGCTTCGCCCGCATCTGACCCTCCATGCGATGGACGGGCTGGTGATGGAAGATGTCCCCCTCGCCCGCATCGCGGCCGAGGTCGGCACCCCCGTCTGGGTTTACTCGGCCGGTGCGCTGCGCCGCCGCGCCCGGGCGCTGAAAGCCGCGCTGACCGATGCAGGGCTGACCGCCACCATCCATTTCGCGATGAAGTGCAACGACAACCTTTCGGTGCTGCGCGTGCTCGCCGCCGAAGGCCTCGGCGCCGATGTGGTCAGTGAGGGGGAGCTGCGCATCTCCCGCGCCGCCGGCATCCCTGCCTCGGGCATCGTGTTTTCGGGTGTCGGCAAGACGGCCGATGAGATCCGCCACGCGCTCGCCGAGGACATCTTCCAGATCAACGCCGAAAGCGTTGAGGAGATCGAGGTGATCTCCGCCATTGCCAGCGCGATGGGCCGCACCGCCCGCGTCGCCATTCGCGTGAACCCCGATGTCGACGCCAAGACCCACGCCAAGATCACCACCGGCAAGAGCGAGAACAAGTTCGGCGTCGCCATTGGCGACGCGATGGAGATCTACGCCCGCATGGCGACGATGCCGGGCATCGAGCCGATCGGCATCGCGACGCATATCGGCAGCCAGATCACCGCCGGCATGTCGGCCTATCGCGCCGCCTATGCGCGGCTCGCCGAGATGGTGAAGGCGCTGCGCCTGCAGGGCCTGCCGGTGCAGCGCGTCGATTGCGGCGGTGGCCTTGGCATTCCCTATCGCGACGAGCCGGCGCCCTCGCCTGAGGCGCTGGCCGGGGCGATCCGCGCCACGCTGGGCGAACTCGGCCTGCCGGTGATGATGGAACCCGGCCGCTGGATCGCCGGGCCGGCCGGGGTGCTGCTCGCTTCCGTCGTGTTGCAGAAGCAGGGGGCGGCGCATCGCTTCGTGGTGGTGGATGCGGCGATGAACGACCTGGTGCGGCCAGCCATGTACGAGGCGTGGCACGGCATCGTGCCCGTCTCCGGCGCGCGGGCCGTGGCACCGTTGTCGCCGGCGGAAGTGGTCGGGCCCGTCTGCGAGAGCGGCGACACCTTCGCTCGAGGGCGGCTTTTGCCGATGCTAGAGACTGGCGATGCGGTCGCCTTCCTCGATGCCGGCGCCTATGGGGCGGTGATGTCGTCCACCTACAACGCCCGGCCGCTGGCGGCCGAGGTGCTGGTCGACGGGGCCCGCTTCGCAGTGGTTCGGCAACGACAGACGCATGACGCACTGCTGCATGGGCAGCATGTGCCGGCGTGGCTCGGGACGTGAACGCGACGGTGGCATTGGAGGGGCGCCGCCCCTCCAAACCACCCCGCCAAAGGCCTAAGGGCCTCTGGACACCTCGACTTGGCGTTGGGCATGGCGGGCAGCGCCGACCGCGCAACATGACCCTGGCACGATTGGCGGCATTGTGCAGGCGAGCGCCTATCGGCACCATTCCCGCCTGCCATGCCCGGCACCAGGTATTGGTTTCCAAAGGCCTCCCGGCCTTTGGTGGGGTGGTTTGGAGGGGCAAAGCCCCTCCATCGGCCGCCATTCCCAGCCAAACCCCCTCCCGGTTCCATCGGAGCCGCACCCGATGACCCAGCTCACCCGCCGCACCCGCCTTGCCCGCCTGGTCCTGTGGTGGGAGGCCGCCTGGCCCGCCCTCTGGCCGCCGCTCGGCGTGATCGGCGTGTTCCTACTGGTGGCGCTGTCCGGCCTGCCCCTGCTGTTGCCGGCGGCGCTGCATGCGCTGCTACTGCTGGGCTTTGCCGGGGCACTCTGCTGGGCCGGATGGCGGGCTGGCCGGATGCTGAGGCTGCCCGGTGCGGCGGCGGCGGAACGGCGGCTGGAGCAGGATTCCGGCCTCAGCCATCGCCCTATCGCGACGCTGGGCGACCGTCCGACCGGTGACGATCCGGTGGCGCTCGCGCTGTGGGAAGCGCATCGGCGCCGGGCGGCGGCGCGGCTGGCCTCGCTGCGTGTCATGCCGCCCAAGCCGGGGCTGGCACGGCGCGACCGGCTGGCGCTGCGCGGCGGGCTTGTGGTGGCGCTCGGCGCGGCCGTCGTGATCGCCGGGCCGGAGGCGCCGGAACGCCTGCGTCGTGCCCTGCTGCCGCAATTCGCCGGCGCCGCCCTGCCGGGCACGACTGCCGTGCGGCTGGAGGCCTGGATCACGCCGCCCGCCTATACCGGGGCCGCGCCGGTCTTTCTCGACGCCGCGGGTGGGGCCGTCACGGTGCCGGCGGGCAGCCGGCTGCAGGTTGCCGTCTCCGGCGGCGCGGGCGGCGTGCCTGACCTGGTGCTGGATGGCACGGCGACGCCGTTCCGCACGCTCGACCGGGCCTCCTACGCCGCGGAGACCGTGCTCGATACCGGAGCCAGCCTCGCGGTGCGGCGTGGTGGAGCGCAGATCGCGCAATGGACGTTGACGGTTCGCGCCGATGCACCACCCGTCGCGACATGGGACCAGGCCCCGGCGCGCGCGGCGCGTGGCTTGGCGATCCGCCTGCCCTGGCGAGCGGAGGATGATTGGGGGCTCGCCTCCTTGCGGGTGGAATTGCGGCTGAAGCAGCGGCCCGACGCCGAACCGGTCGTGGTCGACCTGCCGCTGCCCGCCAGCCGCCCGCGCAGCGCGCATGGCGTCGGGCAACCTGACCTCTCGGCGCACCCCTGGGCCGGGTTGGAGGTCGAGGCGCGGCTCGTCGCGCGTGACCATGCCGGGCAGGAAGGCCGCAGCGACGGCGCCTTCCTGGAATTGCCGGAGCGTTCCTTCACGCATCCGGTGTCCCGGCAGCTGATCGCGCTGCGCAAGGCGCTCTCGGTCGACCCGTCGGGCCGTGAGCCGGCGCGGCAGGAACTCGACCGCATCGCCGCCACGCCCGAGGCGTTCGAGCAGGATGCCGGCACCTATCTCGCGCTGCGCAGTGCGCGTCACCGGCTGTTGCGCGACCAGCGCCCGGCCGCGATCGGCGAGGTGCAGCAAACCTTGTGGGACATCGCCCTGGCGCTGGAGGAAGGCCGCACCGACCGCACCGCGCGTGCCCTCGCCGCCGCCCAGGAAGCGCTGCGCGAGGCGCTGGCGGAGGCGCGGCGCAACCCCGACCAAAACACGCCCGAACAGCGCGCCGAACTCGAACGCCGCATCCAGGAACTGCGCGAGGCGATCCGCCAGCATCTCGAGGCACTGGCCGAACGGCTGCAGCGCGAGAATGCCGAGGCGCTGCCCTATGACCCGCAGCAGCGGCTGATGGACCAGCGTGAGCTCGACCGTCGCACCCAGCGCATGCAGGAAGCCGCCCGTCAGGGCCGCACCGAGGATGCCCAGCGCGAGCTCGCGGAACTCGAACAGATGCTCCGCGCGCTGGAGGAAGGCCGCAACATGCGCGCCGAGGACCGCCAACGGCAGCAGCAGCGCCAGCGCGGCCAGCAGCAGATGGGCGTGGTGCAGGACATGGTGCAGCGTCAGGCGGGGATGCTCGACCGCGGCCAGCAGCGGGCCGGGGAGACCGCGCGTGAGCGGGCGCAGCAGCCTCGCCAGCCGCAGAGCTTCACCTGGCCGCCCCGGCCGCCGACGGCGCCGCAAGCCGCGCAGCCGAGCCCGCAGCAGCAGGCCGAAAGCCAGCAGGATGCGCGGGTGCAGCGGGCGCTGCGCCGTGCGCTGGGCGAGCTGATGCAGCAATTCGGCGACCTGACGGGCGATGTGCCGCAGGCGCTGGGCGAGGCGGACCGCGCCATGCGCGATGCCGCCGAGGCGTTGCGCGACGGCCGCGACGCGCGCGAGGACCAGCAGCGCGCCATTCGCGCCCTGTCCGAGGGCGGCCGCCAGATGGCGCAGCAGATGCAGCGCCAGTTCGGCCAACCCCAGCCGGGCGAGGGCGAGGAGGATGGCGAAGGCGAGGGCATGGCTGGCGACCAGCAGGACGGCCAGGGCCAGGGACAGGCGCAGGAACAGGGACCGGGGCGCGACCCGCTCGGGCGCCACACGCGGGAGCAGACGGGCGGGCAGGACAATGCCTCCGACACCCATGTGCCGGATGAGGCGGAATTGCTGAAGACCCGCCGGATCCAGGAGGAGCTGCGCCGGCGCGGCGCCGAGCGGGAACGGCCGCCGGCGGAGCTGGACTACATCGACCGGCTGTTGCGGCAGTTCTGAGCGGTGGGGGTCAAGGTTGGAACGGCGGTGCCCGGCGGATTTCCCGGCGGCACTGGCGGCGGCGAGCGGCGCGTCGCCATCCGGCGGGGCGAAGCTGCCGCCGCCGCGACCGCCTCAGCCGCGCCGCCGCCACCGTGCGCCAAGAAACCCCCCGAGCACCGCCCCGACGATCCCGCCCGCCGGCCCCATGAAGAAGATCGCCCCCATGGCGAAGCCGCCTTCCGCCTGGCTTACATGCGCCATTTCGCCGTAGGTCAGCACCGCCGCGCTGGTGCCCACCCATCCCAGGATGAAGCCGAGCAGGACGCCGAGGACGATCCGCATCACGCGCCCCCGCCGAAGGGCGGCTTCAGCCACAGCGCATCCTTGACCTTGCCGGCGACGAAGGCGGCGTGGGCTTCGGCCCGCGCCGGCGGCACGGCGATTGGCCGTGATGTCCATTCCACCGGTTCCACCGTTGCCAGCGCAGCGCCGCCGCCGCCGCCCTGCGAGGCGGCGAGTTCGAGCCCCGGCTGCTTGCCGCCCATCAACTCCAGATAGACCTGCGCCAACAGCCGGCAGTCGAGGATGGCGTTGTGCGAGGACCGCATCGAATTGTCGACGCCGAGGCGCCGGCACAGCGCGTCCAGGCTGTTTGGCATGCCCGGATAGCGTTCCTTGGCCAGCATCAGGCTGTCGATCATCCGGGCCCGGTTGAGCTTCGGCAAACCGGCGCGCAGCAATTCGGCATCGAGGAAGCCGAAGTCGAAGGGTGCGTTATGCGCGACGATCGGCGCATCGCCGAGGAAGTCGAGCATCTCGGCCGCGATCTCGGCGAATTTCGGTTTGCCGGCCAGGTCGCCATTGGTGAAGCCGTGGATGCGCGAGGCCTCGGCCGGGATGTCGCGCTCGGGGTCGATCAGGCGATGGAAGCCGATGCCGGTCGGCAGCAGGTTCACCAATTCCACTGCGGCGACCTCGATGATGCGGTCGCCGGTGAGGGGGTCGAGACCAGTGGTCTCGGTGTCCAAGATGATCTGGCGCATGGCGTCCGATATACGCGCCTACCGTGTCAGTGTCCGCACCAGACGCAGGATCGCCGCCTGGGCGAAACGCCGGCTGAGGCCGGTCGGCACCACATGGTCGGCGCGGCGGCGTTTCTCGGCATCGGGCATCTGCCGCGCGCGGATGGAAGCGAGGCGCTCGGTCGTCATGCCCGGCCGGCGCAGCACGCGGACCGCCTGCACCGCGGCCGGCGCCGAGACCACGACGACGCGATCCACCCGCTTCTCCCCACCCGTTTCCAGCAGCAGCGGCACGTCGAGCACCACGAGCCGCCGGCCGTCTCGCCGGGCGCGGGCGAGGAAGCGCCGCTCCTCGTCGCGCACCAGCGGATGGACGATGCGTTCGAGCCGCTTCAACGCAGCCGGATTGCCCAGCACGGCGCGGCGCAGCGCCTCGCGGTTCACCCGGCCATCGATGGTGCAACCGGGGAAGGCGGCGGCGATCGGTGCCACCGCCCGGCCGCCGCGCGCCTGCAGACGATGCACCGCCGCATCGGCGTCGAACACCGGCACGCCGAGGCGGCGGAAGGTGGTGGTGGCGGTGGATTTGCCCATGCCGATGCTGCCGGTCAGGCCGATGACGATCATCGCGGCGGGATATCCGCCGCGACCACCTGGCGCAGCGCCGCGTCCACTATCGGGGCGGTGCCGAACCAGGCCTCGAAGCCCGGCCGTGCCTGGTGCAGCAGCATCCCCAGCCCGTCCACCGCGCGCAGGCCGCGGGCCCGCGCCGCCGCCAGCAGCGGGGTTTCCAGCGGCACATAGACGATGTCCGCCACCACGGCCGCTGTCGGCAGGGGCGCGAGGTCTATCGCCAGCGGCGGGTGGCCCTGCATGCCGAGCGAGGTGGTGTTCACCAGCAGCGTCGCCTCGGCCAAGGGCGGCATCTCGGCGACTGCGATCGGGCCGCCGAGGTCGCGCGCCAGCGCCTCGGCCCGCGCGCGGGATCGGTTGACCAGCGTCACGCACGGGCAGCCGGCATCGAGCAGCGCCGCCGCGATGGCCCGTGCCGCGCCCCCCGCGCCGAGCAGCACCGCCGGACCCGACGAAGGCTGCCAGCCGGGCGCCCGGTCGCGCACGTTTTCAATGAAGCCGAAGCCGTCGGTGTTTGAACCCTCGATCCGTCCGTCGCGGAACACCAGCGTGTTCACCGCCCCGGCCCGCTGCGCGGTGGCGTCAACCACGTCGCACACCGCGAAGGCAGCTACCTTGTGCGGGATGGTGACGTTGGCGCCACGGAAACCGAGGCCGGCCAGCGCCCGTACCGCCGCGGCAAAGCCGTCCGGATGCACCGGCAGCGGCAGATAGGCGCCGTCGATGTCCAGCGTCTCCAGCCAATGGCCATGCAGGCGCGGGGAGCGGGAGTGGGAAACGGGCCAGCCGAGGACGCCGGCGAGACGAGCATGTCCGGAAAGCAATCGCATCGGTGCAGCAAGCCTCGTCATCGTGGCATCCGCAAGGCCTGGGGGGCGTAGATTGGAGAGGCGCTGCCCCTCCAGGCCACCCCGCCAAAGGCCTGAGGGCCTCTGGACACCTTGAATTGGTGCGGGGCGAGGCGGTCTTGCGAAGACGGCAAAGCCGTGTCGGGCGGAGCGCCCGGGAATCTGCCGGGTATTGGGCGAGGCGGACATGCTGCTTCCGCGACAATGCTGCCTGCCCAACGCCCAGTACTGGTGTCCAGAGGCCCTTAGGCCTTTGTTGGGGGAGATCCGGAGGGGGCAAAGCCCACTCAGGTTCCGCCGCGCGGCAGCACCATCCTTGCGCATCCGGGGCGAATACCTACCGGTTCCGCCAAGCACTCACCCGAATTTCAGTGTCGGCACCCCATCCTGCGGCCGCACCCAATAGGTGTAGCGATAGGCCTCGCGTAGCCCGAGCGTGGTGTTGAGCGCGAGCGACGCCGTATTGGTCATCGCCACCTGGCAGAACATCCATTCGGCGCCTTGGTGCCGCGCCCAGTCGGCGGCGGCGCGCACCGCGCGGGCGGCGAGACCGCGCCGGCGGAATTCCGGCCGCACCGCCAGGTCGAAATACCCCGCCACCGACCCCGTCACGACAACCGAGGCGACCGCCGCCGTGGTGCCATCCTCACGCAGGGTGATCCAGGCACCCGGTGTGGTCAGCAGCGGCGGCGTGCCTTCCTTTTCCTGGCGGCGCCTGAGGCTTTGGTGCTCGGCGGTCGCGGTCACGGCCATCCAGTCGGCATCGGGGGCCGGGTGCGCCTCGGCCGCCGGGTCCGCGGCGGCGATCGACGCGATGGGGGCGAGCAGGATCGCCGTCTCATCCTTCGGCTCATAGCCGCGCGCCACCAGCAGGTCGGCCAGCCCGGGCGGGTCGAGAGGCGTCGAGCGGAAGCGTACCGGCAGGCCCATCGCACCATAGCGCGCCTCGATCCGCTCGATCCGGGCCGGCAAATCGGGGTCGGGCGAGGGGTCGAGCGAGGAGGCTGCATTGGCCCGTCCGGTGCCGCCGGCAAAAGCCCGCACAACGAAGGGGCCGTCGAAGCCGGTGCGCGGTGCCGGCACGGTGGTCAGCGTCGCGCGCTCAAGCGCCAAAATAGTGGGTGGGGTCATCGCTGCAGGCCGAGCCGGCCGATCAGCATTTCCTCCATCCGGGCGGATTCCGCCAGGAATGCGCCATAGGCGGCGCCGTCGCGATAATCCTCGGTCATGTCCTGCCGGTCGAGCAAGCTGCGGAAATCATCGGTACGGATGGTCGCCAGCACTGCGTCATGAATGGTGGTGGCGATCTCGGACGGCAGGGCTGGCGGGCCGACGATGCCGAAGGGCGTCGTCACCACGAGCCGGTAGCCGAGGTCGCGCAGCGTCGGCACATCCGGCCAGCGCTGCAGCCGCTCGGCGCTCCAGACATTCAGCCAGACGGCCTCGCCGGCGGTCACCGCCTCGCCGATCCGGATCGGGCCGGCCAGCACATCGACATCGCCGGCGGTGAGCGCGCGAGCGCCATGCATGGCGCCGCGGAACGGCACGTGCACCACCTGGACCCGTTCGCGCAGCAGCAGCCGCGCCATGGTCAGGTGGGCGGTCGAATTCAGCCCGGAGGAGCCATAGGACAGCGTGCCGGGCTTTTCGCGCGCTTCACGGATGAAGCCGGCCCAGCCATCGGGGAAGCGGTCGGTCTTGGCGATGCAGCCATAGGCGCTGCCGGCGACGCCGATGATCGGCGTGGTGTCGCGCGTCGCGTCGAAGGCGAGGTTGTCGAGCAGCGCCGAACGGATGACCTGCACCGGCAGTTGCGCCAGCAGCAGCCCATCGGGTGGCGCCGTGGCCAGCGCGGCGATGGCTCGCATGCCCGACCGGCCAGGCTTGTTGTGGATGCCGACCGGCTGGCCGAGATGGTGGGAGATGCCCGCTGCCACCGCGCGCATCACGTCATCATTGGTGCCGCCCTCCGCGAAGGGGACGATGATGGTCATCGGGCCGGCCGGTGCCCATGCGGCACGGCCAAGCCTCGCGGTCATCGGCAGAGCAAGGGCGCCTGCCAGCATGGCGCGGCGCGCGATCCCCGGCATGTTGGCAGCAGTCTCCCAACGCGACATCGAAGGGACACTCTGCGCCATCACGGTTCAGTGCGCCAGCGTCCAGAGCGACGCCGACAAGGCGCCTTGCGTCGCGGCGGCAGGGCGGGCAGAGGGGTGGCCATGCTTCGTTCCGTCCTTACCGTTGGCGGCTGGACCATGGCCAGCCGTGTCCTGGGCTTTGCTCGCGACATGCTGGTCGCCTCGAGGCTGGGGGCCGGGCCGGTGGCCGACGCCTTCTTCGTAGCACTGAAGCTGCCCAACCTGTTCCGTCGCCTGTTCGGCGAAGGCGCCTTCAACGCCGCCTTCGTACCGAGCTTCGCCGGCACGCTGGTGAGGGATAGCCGCGCCGCGGCGCAGGAGCTGGCCGAGCGGATGGGCGCCTTGCTGGGGCTTTGGCTCGGCATGCTGACGGTGCTCGGGCTGATCTTCATGCCGCAGGTGCTGACGGTGCTGGCGCCCGGCTTCCGGGCCGACCCGGCGAAATTCGCCCTGGCCGTGGACCTGACCCGCATTACCATGGGCTACCTGCCGCTGATCTGCCTGACGGCGCTGGTCTCGGGCGTGCTGAACGGGCTGGATCGCTTCGCGGCGGCGGCGGCGGCGCCGGTCTTCTTCAACCTGCTGCTGATGGCGGCGCTGGTTAGCCTCGGCCCCTATGTCGCGACGCCGGGCCACGCGCTGGCCTGGGGCGTGCTGGCCTCGGGTTTCGTGCAGTTGGCGATGGTCTGGATGGCGGCGCGGCAGGCGGGGATGGCGCTGAACCTGTTCCGTGCCCCCGCGCTGACCCCCCCGGTGATGCAGGTGTTGCGGCGGATGGCGCCGGGGCTGCTCGGCGCCGGCGTCACGCAGATCAACCTGGCGGTGGATGTGATCATCGCGTCCCTGCTGCCGTCGGGTGCCGTCTCCTACCTGTATTACGCGGACCGGGTGGCGCAGCTGCCGCTGGGCGTGGTCGGGGCGGCGCTCGGGACGGCGATGCTGCCAGTGCTGTCGCGGCAATTGCGCGCCGGGCAGAGCCTGTCAGCGCATCGGTCGATGAACCGGGGCACCGAGTTGGCATTGCTGCTGACCCTGCCTTCGGCCGTGGGGCTGGCGGCGGCAGCCGGGCCGATCGTCGCCGCGCTGTTCCAGCGCGGTGCCTTCAGCGCCGAGGCGGCGGCGGCGAGTTCGGCCGCCCTGGTCGCCTACGCCTTCGGCCTGCCGGCCTTCGTGCTGGTGAAGGTCTTCGCGCCGGGCTTCTTCGCGCGGGGAGACACCGCGACGCCGGTCAAGATCGGGCTGGTGGCGGTGGCGCTGAACTTGGCGCTGAACCTGCTGTTCATGCCGTGGCTGGCGCATGTCGGCGTCGCGCTCGCGACGGCCTGCGCAGCTTGGGTCAATGCCGGGATGTTGGCCTGGATGCTGATGCGGCGGCGGCATTTCGTGGTCGATCGCCGGGCGCGCCGGGTGGTGCCGCGCATTCTGGCGGCGAGCCTGGCAATGGGGGCGGTGGTCGCCGGGCTGGCATGGCTGCTGCCGCCCGCGCAGGGCTCGGCCGGGCGCATGGTGCGGGCGGCGTTGCTGATCGGCGCCGGGGCGGCGGCCTATCTGGCGTCGGGCGTGGCGACGCGAGCCTTCAGTCCCCGCGAGGTGCTCGGCATGTTGCGCCGGCGCGGCCGCGGCAGGGTTGTACCGCCGGGTTAGGCCGTTTTCCGATTGGGGCAGCACCAGGCCGCAGCCCCCAACCCGCCACCCACCGTGGATATGGTCCTTGGGTCGCCGGGTGGAGGCACCGGCCGGTGTCGACGCAACGTGAGCGGAAGATGCTCTGGCGTGTACCCGGCGTAATGGACATCGCCGGCGTGATTCCATCGACAGGCCAATGTACCAATTTATGATACAATAGCTGTATATAAAGCCTTATTATGTTTTAAGAGATTGTCAAGCTGACGGCTCGTTGAGCCCGGTTCGCGCTGTGAGGCAAGGTTTGCGGGCTAAGAGGCCGGGAGCGGCACAAATCATCATTGGGAATTCATGAAAAAGTGGTTAATTATCATCTAAATCTTGCGAATCTTCACCTTAATTCGTACTCATGACGAAACCGAGAGCGTGAACCATCGCGCCGCTCGGTGAAGAAGGTCCGCACCTTGATCCGAGTCGCGCCGCATCTGATCGGAACTGTCGTGAGGGGCCCTGGCCTCACCCGCACACCGGCGGTCGGGCGCGGCGCTGGGCATGTGCCGCGCGCAAGACTGTCGGCGCGAGCAGCCCGGTCGAGCGGCGCGATGTTCATGCTGATACCGGCGGGCGCGGCCACGACACCCTGCCAAGCCCATGCCAGCCATCGCGATGGGTCGGCGCCGGAGACGAGGCCGGCCGCCGTCGGCGGCGCCGCGACCTCACTCGCCATGGCGCGGCCGCGCGCCGCGCGGGCCACCCGCCCGGCGACGCGTCGTCCCGCCGCGCGCAAGCCGGCCGCCAAGGGCGGCGCAGGGCGATCAACCGCGGCCGCCGCCCCGGTCGCATCCATTTCCGTGACCTTGAGATTCTTGAACCGGCACGCTGATTGGCTTCAGCGCGCCGGCATCGTTGCGTCCTGCCCCTACGAACCCACCAACAACAGGAACTTCACATGCCTACTCAATCCGTGACGCTCAACAGCATCTCGCCCAATCCCGTGCTGCAGCCGGGCGGCACCGCCACGGTCACCTTCTCGCTGACGGGCAACTACACCGGCACGATCAACCTGTATGCGACGCCGGTTGGCGGGGGCACGCCGGTGCTCGTCGGGTCGACGACCGCCAGCCAGACCAGCGGCAATCACACCTACACCCAGGCCGTCACCCTCAACAC
The DNA here is from genome assembly GCF_014644535.1 of Neoroseomonas lacus. Taxonomy (GTDB): domain Bacteria; phylum Pseudomonadota; class Alphaproteobacteria; order Acetobacterales; family Acetobacteraceae; genus Neoroseomonas; species Neoroseomonas lacus. Next base: position 26,512 of record NZ_BMKW01000009.1, on the reverse strand, counting down.
CGCCGCGCTCGACCCGAACGTGGACTACAATTTCGTGGCGCGGGATTCGAGCGGCACCCCGACCAGCAACTCCATCCTCGTTGACGTCAACTCCATCCCCGTCGGCGTCAATGCCTGCTTCGCGGCCGGCACGAAGGTCGCCACCGCGCGCGGTGAAGTCGCCGTCGAGGATCTGCGCGTCGGTGACCTAGTGGTGACGCCGCATTCCGGCGCGCCGTTGCAGCCGGTGATCTGGCTTGGCCACAGCCGCGTCAATGTCGCCCGGCATCCGGCCCCCGCGAAAGTCGCGCCGGTGCTGATCAAGGCCGGCGCCCTCGCCGATGGCGTGCCGTTCCGGGACCTGCGCGTCTCGCCTGACCACGCGATGTTCCTCGACGGCCACTTGGTGCCGGCGAAGCTGCTGGTGAACGACAGCACCATCGTGCAGGAGGCCTGGTGCCCGGAGGTGACCTACTGGCATGTCGAGCTGCCGTCGCATGGCCTGCTGGTGGCCGAAGGCGCGGTGTCGGAAAGCTATTTCGACGACGGCAACCGCAAGAACTTCGACAACTACGGCGTCGCGACACTGTTCAAGGACTTCGCGAGCGAGCGCACCAACGGCCGCTACGCGACGAACGCCTGCTACCCGCTGATGCAGCATGGTGGGGGCCTCGACCGTATCCGCGCGCGTATCTCTGCGCGCATTGATGCGGTCATCGAAGCGGTGCAGCGCGTCGCCTGACGATCCAGCGGAGGCGACGGGCTCCAGCAACGGGCCCGTCCTTCCCGTCCTGGATGCGAGGCATTGGTTGCGGCGGTTCCGCCCAGCCCCGTTGACGACAGCGGTTCTCGCTCGCCTGTGCTCGCGAAGGCCGTTCTATTTCCTTGTTTTCGCGAGCATCTTCACGCGCCTGACTGATTCCAGTCGGGCGCGAACTGGACTATGAACCGGTGTTCTGGCTGCGCAGTTCGCGCGCACGGGCGAGGACGCGATCCTCGAGTTCCGCCGCCGTCGCCGGCGTCACCAGCGCGTCGGTCCAGTTGTTGCCCTGCCGCACCTGGCGGAACACCGAGACGCGCACACCATCCGAGCGAAGTTGGCGGCCCATCACATAGGCGGTCGCCTTGAAGCGTTCTGCGGTCGCGCCGGGCGGTGAATACCAGTCGGTGATGATCACGCCACCGAAGGGGTCGGCCGAGGCCAGGGGCATGAAGGACAGCGTGTCGAGCGTGGCGCGCCACAGATAGGCGTTGACGCCGAGCCCGGCGCCGCCGCTCGGCGCACCGGCATCGGCAGCCGCCGAACTGTTTCGCGAGGTGCCGAACAGCACGACGCCGTCATCCTGGCCGGTGAGGCGGCCTCGGACGCGATCGCGGCCGGACTGGGAGGTGTACTCGTCCCGGCCGACATTGCGGACAGAGTCGGAATCGCTGCATGCGCCGAGCAGAGCGGCAACGCCAAGAGCGCAGAGCATGGCCGCGGAGCGGCATCGGGGGAAGGCGGCACGGGTCATGGGGGCGTGTTGTAGCGCCTGAACCATGGCGGTGAAAAGGCAGGCCTCATCGAAACACGTCACGGGGCCGTCTGTTACGTGACAAGAAACGCTTCCGGGGCTTCCCCGGCCCGATGCCGGTCGACCATGGCCCGCAGGGCCCGTTCGATGGCGCGTGCATATCGGGGGGTATCGAACAGCGGCTGGTCGTCCAGCGCCGCCGCCAGCCTGGCGCGGATGGCGCCGAGCGCGGCAGGGTCCGCCGCCAGGGCGATCGCCCGCGCCTCGAAGGTCGCCTGGCTGTCCACCACCATCTCCGGCAAGCCGACGGCGTCGAGCAGGCTGGCCGCGACGCGGCCGGCGAAGGCCTCGCCGATCCGGGTCAGCACCGGCAGGCCGGCGCCGAGCGCGTCGCAGGCCGTGGTGTGGGCATTGTAAGGCAGCGTGTCGAGGAACAGGTCGGCCAGCGCATGCCGGCCGAGATGGTCGGCATGGTCCACCCGCGCGGCCATCACCAGCCGCGCCGGGTCGATGCCGCGCGCGGCGGCCTCGGCCCTGAGGTTGCGGGTCGCGGCCGCATTCTCCTCGCGCAGCCAGAGCACCGAACCGGGCGTGGCGGCGAGGATGCGCATCAGCCCGTCGAACGCTTCGGGCAGGATCTTGTGGGTGTTGTTGAAGCAGCAGAAGACGATGCCGTGTTCGGGCAGGCCGAATTGTGCGCGGGTCAGCCCGCCGATGGTGATCTCGCGCAGATTGTCGGTCGGCATGAAGCTGCCCGGCAGGCGGACCACCTTCTCGGCGTAGAAACCTTCCGCGCCGGGCGGCACGGTGATGGTGTCGGCCAGGATATAGTCCATGAAGGGCGCGCCCATGGTCCCGGGATAGCCGAGGAACAGCGCCTGCACCGGTGCGATGCCCTGCGCGAACAGCGTGGTGCGCGAATCCCCCGTATAGCCGTTGAGGTTGATCGCGACATCGAGGTGAAGGCCACGCAGATGCGCGACCGCCGCGTCATCGGGCATGGCCGAGACATCGTGGAAGCCATCGACCGCGGCATGCAGCCGCGCCTGCACCGGGTCCCCGGTCATCCGGCCGAGCGAAATGGCGTGCACCTCGAAGGCGGTGCGGTCATGGAGTTCCAGCAGCCGCGCCAGCAGGTGGCCGACCGCGTGTTCGCGCAATTCGCCGCTTACATAGCCAATGCGGATGCGCCGCCCGATTTCGCCGAGGGGCAGGGCCGCGCGGCGCAGCGGCTGGTATTCGCGCGCATACTGGTTGGCGCAGCGCAGATGCAGCGCGGGGTCGTCGGCGATGCACAAAGCCTCGAAGGGCGGCAGGCGCTGCGTGCCATTGGCGAAGCCCGCGAGGATCGCCTGGCGCGTCGCCGCGGCATCGGTCCAGTCACACAGCCGCAGCCGGTTGAACATCAGCAGGGCCAGCGCGGCGTCGGGCGAGGACCCCGCCGGCAGGGCGGCGGCGCGGGCGAAGGCGGCGACCGCCCCTTCGGCATCCATGGCGGCCAGGCGGATATTGCCGCTGACCAGCTGCACCGACCGCGAGGCCGGGTAGAGCGCCGCCGCGCGGTCGAGCGTGGCCATAGCCTCCTCATGCCGGCGCAGGCCGCTGAGTGCGAGGCCGCGGCCGGTCAGGCCGCGCTCGAGGTCGGGCTGGTGACGCAGCACCTCGTCGAATACCTCGAGCGCCGGGGCGTAGTCGGTTAGGTTCAGCAGACCCTGCCCGAGCGTGGCCAGCACTTGCATCGTGGCGCCGCCGCGGCGCGCCGTCTCGCGCAGGAAGGCCACGGACTCGCTGTTGCGACCCAGCCGCTGCAGGGCGGCTCCGGCATGCGCTGCCGCGGCGACATGGGTGGCGTCGGTCTTCAAGGCGGCGGTGAAGGCGGTCAGCGCCTCCTGCGGGCGGTCCAGCGCCATCAGGCAGGTGCCGAGATTGTTGTGGAAATCCGCGTCGATGCCGTCGAAGCGGCGCATCAGGATGGTGCGGTAGACCTCCAGCGCCTCGGCATGGCGGCCGGCTTCCAGCAATGCATCGGCCAGGTTGAACTGCGCGAAGGCAAAGCCGGGATTGGCGGCGATGGCGCCGCGGAAGGCCTGTTCGGCTTCCGCCCTGCGGCCGAGGGCGCGTAGCGCATTGCCGATATCGTTCAGCAAGGCCGGTTCGCGCGGTGCGCGGGCGAGCGCGGCGCGCAGGTGCTTCAGCGCCTCGGCGGCGTCGCCCTTGGCGAAGAGCGCCAGGCCCAGCAGGCGGTTGACCTGGATGCCGGTGCTGTCCTGCGGCAAGGCGCGGCGATAGCACAGGATGGCTTCATCCAACTGCCCAGCCTGATGAAGCGCCATGCAGTGGCGAAGATCGACGGCGGCCGCCATCGGCAGTCCCTTTGGTTCGATGTCTCGTGCGGGGCCGGATGCGGCCCCCGCAAACGCGAAGGGCGGCAGGGTTTCCCCTGCCGCCCCCCGTTGCTTCCGACCCGAAGGATCAGAAGGCGAGGCGGATGCCCACCACGCCGATGTTGATCGTGCGGGTGTTGCTGCCGTTGAACGAAGCCAGCGTCGTGCCGGTGCCGCCAGTGTAGCGGGCGTTGGTCGGCTGCGCGGTCGGCACGTTCTCGTCGTTGATGTTGTTGTACAGGCCGAAGAGCACCAGACCCGGCGCCAGGTTGTAGGCAACGCCCACGCCCCAGAGCGACTGCGTACGGTCGGGCAGGTCGGTGAACACCGGCGCCGAAGCGGTACCCGTGCGGCGAACGCCGTTGCCCTGGTTGCCCTGGCCCCAGACGGCGCCGAACACAAGCGGGCCAACAGTGTAGGTCGCGCCGATCAGATAGTGATTCGAGCTGTCCACACCGGCGTTGACGGCGGTACGGCCGACCGAGGCGCCACGATACTGGCCCCAGGTGTATTCACCACCGAACGAGAAGCCGTAGCCCGTCAGCACGAGGCCGCCGGTGTAGGCGTACACGTCCTGCGGACGCGGGTTGCCGATGGCGCCGAGCTGCTGGCCGGCCGCGTTCTGCTGCGGCGGGCTCGCCCACATGCCACCGATACCGGCGATCACGCCCACCGGGCCGAAGGTGCCGCGGTAACGGACAGCGGCCGACATCTCGTTCTCGATGCCGAGACGGTCGCGCTGCGCCGAGGTGGTGCTGCCTTCGTTGTTGGTGCGCTCGCCTTCGCCGGAGTTGGCGGCGTAGGACAGGCCGAAGTCAAAGCCTGCGAACTGCGGCGAGAGGTAGATGACCTTCGTCGCGTCGTTGCCGTCGTTGATGCCCGACATGATGTAGGGCGAGCTGTCGGCCAGACCGGTCTGGACGATGAATTCGTCCCACTCGGCGTCGCCGCCGAGGGCCTGCGAGGCCGGCGCGCGAACCTGCAGCAGCGAGGCGGCGCTGTCTTCCTGACCGAAGCGGAAGGTGCCGAAGCCGTCGAAGCCGATGTAGCCGTACAGCTCATCGAAGGAGACGGTCGTGCCGTCACCCGCGGTGGCGACGACGTTGTCCATCTGCATTTCGAACACGGCGCCGTAGGTGATGCCGTTCGAGGTGCGACCGTCGACGAAGACGTTCAGTTCCGCGTCGTTGCGGAAGTCATAGCGCTGGCGGGAAGCGGCGTTGTTCACGCCGGTCACGCCGTTGCGGCTGCGCGCGCGATCCCAGTCGTCCTGGACCGCGGCGCCCGTGAAGGCGAAGTAACCGCCAAGGCGGATGGTCAGGCCACCGGCACCAGCCATCGCCGGCGTCGGCGCGGCCGTCACCTGCGTCGACGGAGCGGACGGGCCGACGTTCAGCGGGGTCGGGGCAACGCCAACGGTCCCAGGGGCCGTTTGCAGCGGAACGCCCTGACCAACCGCACCACCACCGCCACGCGTCGTCTGGGCGAAAGCCCCCGGCGCCAGCAGGGCGGCGCCGACAACAGCGGTCGTCCCCAGCAGAATCTTGCGCATTCTAGTCCTCCTCATCGCCGGCATACCGGCAGTTCCGACGGCCGCCCTGCCCCCCCGGACAGGGTCCGCCGCCGCAATCCCCCAAAAAGGGAGAACGACGGCGTCTGGCCTGGGCCGGACTATGTCCTGGCACCGCCGCGCGCGGCAACCGCGCAGTCACCCCCGCCGCGACTTACCTGAGACAGTGTGGCGGGGGGGCAACAGCCTGTGGCGCGAGGCCGTCGATCGCCGCAATCCCGGCCGCCCGTCCGGGCACCCGCGCCACGGTCGCCACAGCCACCCCGCCGAGGGCCACGGCCGGCAGCCGCAGCCGGCGAGCCGCCAGCAGCCAGCGCAGCGGCCCGAGGGCCGGCGCCCCGGGGTGGCTGCGCGTCGTGAACAGCGGCGATAGGAAGGCGAGGTCGGGCCGCAGCCGACGCGCCCGTGCCGCCGAGGCCGCGCCACCATGGGCGGCGATGGTCAGCGCCGTGCCCGGCGCGCCGGCCCGACGCGCCAGGAGAAAGGGCAACAGCCCGGCCGTGCTGCGGCGATCGGGCACATGCAGCCCGGCCCGCGCCGCCAGCGCCGCCCGGCCGTCCCCGGCGACCAGCAAGGCGAGCCCACGCCGCCGGGACAGGGCCGCGAGGCGCGCCCGCACTCCCGTCGACGCCTCGCGCGCCAGCACCCCCGCCCCGCGCGGCAACCGCGCCGCCGGTGCCACCGGATCCGGTAGCCGGACCGGGTCTGTGACCAGCCACAGCGCCGGTAGCCGCCGCCCGCGCCGCGACGGGGGCGTGAGGCGGCGGGCCCGCGCGGCCAGCGCGGCGGCATCATGCATTCGACGGATTCCGGTTGGCGCCGATCTGCCCTAGCCTTGCCATGCCATGTCCTATGCCACCGAGATTTCCGCCAACCTGGCAGCGATACGCGCCAGGATTGCCGAGGCCTGCCGCCGCGCCAACCGCGCTCCGGAGGAGGTGACCCTCGTCGCCGTCTCCAAGACCCACCCGCAGGAGGCGGTGCTCGCCGCGCTCGCCGCCGGGCAGACCGTGTTCGGCGAGAACCGGGTGCAGGAGGCCGAGGGCAAGTTCCCCGCGCTGCGCGCCGCTCACCCCGGTTTGCGCCTGCATATCATTGGTGGCTTGCAGACCAACAAGGCGCGCGACGCGGTCGCCCTCGCCGATGTGATCGAAACCATCGACCGCCCCAAGCTCGCCGCCGCCATCGCCGCCGCCATGGCCAAGGAAGGGCGCCGCCCGGATTGCCTGGTGCAGGTCAATACAGGGGATGAGGCGCAGAAATCCGGCATCCCGCGCGCCGAGGCCGATGCCTTCATCCGCGCCGCGCGCGACGACCACGGCCTACCGGTCACCGGGCTGATGTGCATCCCGCCGGTCGAGGGCGACCCGCGGCCGCATTTCGCCTTCCTGCGGGACTTGGCGGCCCGGCACGACCTGCCGGTGGTCTCGATGGGTATGAGCGGCGATTTCGAGGCGGCGATCGCCGAGGGCGCCACCCATGTCAGGATTGGCACGGCGATCTTCGGACATCGGCCGGCGCCGGCCTGACGCCGGGGCACACCGATTGCACCGCCGGCGGGGAGACGACGGTGTCGGCGACGCAACGGAGAATGGGCATGTCGGACATATACGCGGCGCGCGGTTACGGCAGCCGCAAGCAGGGCTTCGGCGCCAAGCCGGGCCTCGTGGTGGTGGATTTCCAGCGCGGCTTCACCGACCCCGCCTTCCCGATGGCGGGCGCGCCGATGGTGGATGCCGCCGTGCGCAACACGGTGCCGCTGATCGAGGCTGCCAAACGCGCGGGCCTGCCGGTCATCGCCTGCGTCAACGGCTATTTCAGCGCCCGCGCGGCGCCGCATTGGAAGGCCGACCCGGTCTATGACCTGCTGGCCGGCACGCCATCCGTCGAACTCGACCCGCGCATCGCCGCGGCCGGGCCGGATGTGGTGCTGATGAAGTCCGCACCCTCGATCTTCTTCGCTACGCCGGCCGCCGCCATCCTGACGAAGGAGCGGGTGGACACCGTGATCGTGACCGGCTGCATCACCTCCGGCTGCGTGCGGGCGAGCGTTATCGACGCCTTCTCCCTCGGCTTCCGCGTCATGGTGCCGGGCGATTGCGTGGGCGACCACGACCAGGTGGCGCATGACCAGAACCTGCTGGATGTGGACCGCCGCTATGCCGATGTGATCGACGGCGCGGCGGCGATCGCGGCCATCGAGGCGTGGCGCCAGGCCAATGACCGGCCTTGACGTGCCCGCGCCGAAGCGGGATCACGCCCGCCCCACAAGTATGATGGTCCTGTGCCATGAGCCGCGTTTTCTCCGGCATCCAGCCTTCGGGCGTGCCCACCCTCGGCAACTACCTCGGCGCCATCCGTAACTGGGTGCCGCTGCAGGACACGCAGGAGGCGATCTACTGCGTCGTCGACCTGCATGCGATCACGCAATGGCAGGACCCGGCCGATTTGCGCCGCCAGACGCGGGAGATGGCGGCCGCGCTGATCGCCTGCGGGCTCGACCCCAAGCGGTGCATCCTGTTCGTGCAGTCGCATGTGCGCGCGCATGCCGAACTCGCCTGGATCTTCAACTGCGTGGCACGGCTCGGCTGGCTGAACCGCATGACGCAGTTCAAGGACAAGGCCGGCAAGAACCAGGAAGCCGTCTCCTCGGGGCTGTATGTCTATCCGAACCTGATGGCGGCCGACATCCATGCCTATCACGCGACCAAGGTGCCGGTCGGCGATGATCAGAAGCAGCATCTGGAACTGGCCAACGACATCGCGCAGAAGTTCAACCACGATTACGGCGTGGACTTCTTCCCGAATATCGAGCCGCTGATCCAGGGCGTGGCCGCACGCGTCATGTCGCTGCGTGATGGGTCCAAGAAGATGTCGAAGTCGGACCCGTCCGACCAGTCGCGCATCAACCTCACCGACGATGCCGATACCATCTCCCAGAAGATCAAGCGGGCGAAGACCGACCCGGAACCGTTGCCCGAGCACATGGCGGGCCTCGAAGGCAGGCCGGAGGCGCGCAACCTGGTCGGCATTCTCGCCGCCATCACCGGCACCCTGCCGGAGAATGTGCTGCGCGAGCATGGCGGGCAGGGTTTCGGCGCGTTCAAATCCACTCTGGCCGATGCGCTGATCGCGCATCTCTCGCCCATCGCGGCGGAGATGAAGCGGCTGTTGGAAGACCAGGCGGCGCTCGATGCCGCGCTGCGGTTGGGTGCGGACCGGGCGAGCGCGATCGCCGAGCCGATCGTGGCGAAGGCGCGCGATATCGTGGGCTTCCTGCCCTCGCGCTGAGGCGGGGCTTGCGCGGCATCAAGGCGCGTGGCGGGCCAGGGGACTAGATGACGTTCTGAGGGGGAACAACCCTTTCGGGAGACAACGTCATGCAACGCAGAACCCTGGCCCCGCTGGCCGCCGCTGTTCTTCTCGCTCCTGCTACGCAAGCCTCCGCGCAGTCCGATCCCACCATCGTGCGGGTCGCGCTGCTCGACGTCACCGCGATCGGCGGCCACGGGCCGGGACCGGGTGGTCGCGGCATGATGGGCGGCTGGGGCGCCGGGCCGCCGCAAGGCGATGGCTGGTTCCGCGGCGGTCGAGGTTGGATGGGCCAGGGCATGATGGGCATCGGCATGATGTCCATCCGCACCGACCACGGCGACGCCAAGACCGGCCCGTTGCGCTTCGAAGTCACCAACTGGTCCCGCAGCACCCTGCACGAGATGCTGATCATCGCGGTGGACCATGCCGACGCGCCGCTGCCGTATGATGCCGCCGCCGGCCGCGTGCCGGAGAATCAGGTGCGGATGCTCGGCGACACCGGCGACATGCAGCCCAACGCGACGAAGACGCTCGACGTGACGCTCGCGCCGGGGACGTATCTGCTGTTGTGCAACCTGCCTGGCCACTACGCCGCCGGGATGGTGACGCCCTTCACCGTGACGCGGTAACGCCGCGCGGTCAGTCGAAGAACCGGTTGCGTGGCATCTCCAGCCCGAGATGGCCGCGCAGCGTGGTGCCGGTGTATTGCGTGCGGAACAGGCCGCGACGCTGGAGTTCCGGCACCACCTCGTCGACGAAGCCGTCGAAGGCGCCGGGGAACCAGGCGGGCAGGATGTTGAAGCCGTCCGCCGCGCCGGTTTCGAACCATTCCTGCAAGGTGTCGGCGATGTCCTCGACCGTGCCGGCGATCACCCAATGCCCGCGCGCCGCGCCGGTCAGGTTGTGCATGTCGCGCCAGGTCATTCCCTCGCGCCGCGCCTTGGAGAGCATGGCGCGGGCGAAGCCGTGCGAGGTGTCGGGCAGCGGCAGGTCCGGCACAAGGTCATCGAGCGCGAAGCCCGACACATCGACGCCGAGGCGCGAGGAAAGCAGCGACGCCGCATTGGTGGCATTGACGAAGGATTGCAGCTGGTCGAGCACGTCGCGCGCTTCCTGCCGCGTGCGGCCGAGGATGGGCATGACGCCGGGCAACACCGCGATCTCCTCCGGCCGCCGGCCGAAGCGCGGCATGCGGTCCTTCAGCGACCTGTAGGCGAGCCGCGCTTCCTCGATGTCCTGCACCACGGAGAATACCACGTCGGCGGTGCGCGCGGCGAGTTCCAGCCCCGGTTCCGACGACCCCGCCTGCAGGATGATTGGTCGCCCCTGCGGGCAGCGGCCGATGTTCAGCGGTCCCTTCACGTTGAAGAATTCGCCCACATGATCGAGCGCGCGCATCTTCGAGGCATCGATGTAGCGACCCGTGTCGCGCTCGGCGACGATGGCGCCGTCATCCCAGCAATCCCACAGCCCCATCACCACATCGACGAATTCCTCCGCCACGCGGTACCGCGCGTCATGCGGCGGATGGTGGCGCCCGAAATTCGGTGCCGAGCGCGGGTTGGACGAGGTCACCGCGTTCCACGCTGCACGCCCGCTGCTCAGATGGTCGAGCGAGGCATAGAAGCGCGCCACGTTGAACGGTTCGGCATAGGAAGTGGACATGGTGGCGCCGAGGCCGAGATGTGTCGTCGTCGCGGCGAGTGCGGCGAGCATGGTGATCGGCTCGAATCGCGCGGTGAAGGAGGGGTGGTCGTTCGGCCCGGCCTGCAGGCCGTCGCCGAGGAACAGCAGGTCGAACAGGCCGCGTTCGGCGATGCGCGCGATGTGCTGGATCACCGGCAGGGACTGGAAGGAATCATAGGCGCCCGGCATGCGCCAGCCGGCGATGTGGTTGCCGGTGCCAAGGACGAAGACGCCCAGATGCATCTGCCGCTGCGCCATGGTGCCCCCTTCTGCCGCGTGCGCCGCAGGGTGAGCGCAGCGCGCGGTTCCGGCAAGACGCTGCGTCGTCACTGGCATATGCCTTGCAACCGCGTATCGTGATACGCTTTGGCGACGCACCGTGACGTGCCGCCGACGCGCATCACGCTGCGCGCCGCCGCCGGGGCATCGCGCTGTCTCGGAGTGACCGCGATGCTCAGCTTTCGCCCTGCCCTTGCCGCCGCGCTGTTGCTTGCCGGCGCGTCGTTGCCCGCCACGGCGCAGACGCTGCGCATCGCCTTCAAGGCGTCGATGGACGGCACCGACCCGCACCAGACCTTCACGCCCAACCGCAACGCACAGCTGCATGTTTGGGAGACGCTGCTGACGCAGGACGTAACGCTACGCCCGCAGCCGCTGCTGGCGGAATCCTGGCGCGCCATCGACCCTGTTACCTGGGAATTCAAGCTGCGCCGCGACGCGGTGTTCCATGACGGCACGCCCTTCACCTCGGCCGATGCCGCCTTCTCGATCACACGTGCCCGCGCGGCGACCGGCCCGCGCACCTACGCCGCCGCGGTGCGCAATGTCGCCGCGGTGGAAACACCCGACCCCTACACGCTGATCGTGCGTACCACCGTGCCGACGCCCCTGCAGCCGGACTTCCTGGTGGCGATCGCGATGGTGAGTGCGACGGCGGCAGAAGGTGCGACGGATGCCGATTTCAACGGCGGTCGAGCGGCGATCGGCACCGGCCCCTATCGCTGGGGCCGCTGGACGCCGTCGCAGGATGTCACCTTTGAGCGCAGCCCGACCTGGCGCGGCACGCCCGAGCCCTGGGCTCGCGTGCAGATCCGCTTCGTGCCGAATGACAGCGCGCGCGTCGCCGCGCTGCTCGCCGGCGATGTCGATTTGATCGACAATGTGCCGACCGGCCTGTTCCAGCGCGTCCGTGAGAACGCGAACACGCAGCTCGTGCTCGGTAATTCGGTGTTCACCTGGTACTTCTACCTCGACGCGATGAGCGCCCAGGTGCCCAACATCACCGGCGCCGACGGCCAGCCCTTGGCCGTCAACCCGCTGCGCGACGTGCGCGTGCGCCGCGCCATCTCCCACGCCATCAACCGCGAGGCGATCGCCTCGCGCGTGATGGAAGGTGGCGCGACGGCGACCGGGCAGATCGCCCCACCGGGCCTGATCGGCCATGTGCCGAACCTGCCCGTGCCCGCCTATGACCCGCCGCGCGCCCGCGCCCTGCTCGCCGAGGCCGGCTATCCGCAGGGCTTCACCATGACGATCCACTGCACGCAGGACCGCTTTGCCGGCGATGCGCGCAGCTGCCAGGCGATCGGCCAGATGCTGACCGCCATCGGCATCCGCACCGTCGTCGAGGCGCTGCCGATGCCGATCTATCTGCGTCGCAGCGCGACCTTGACCTCCGGCGGCGCGCCCGAACTCACCGCGCATCTGGCGATGTTCGGCTCCTCCTCCGGCATGGCGAGCGAGGGGCTGACCGCGCTGCTGCGCACGCCCAACGCCGCGCGGGCGCATGGCGGCTGGAACCGCACGCGCTTCTCCAATGCCGAATTCGACGCCATGCTCGACCGCTTGGACAGCGAATTCGACCCGGCCACGCGCGAAGCCCTGACGCAGGACGCCATCCGCTGGGTGGCCGACCAGGTGCCCCTGGCGCCGGTCTTCCATGTCGGCGCGTCCTGGGGCCTGCGGCGAGGCCTCACCATGGCGCCGCGCGCCGACCAATACACGATGGCGACAGAGGTTCGTCCGACCCCATGAAGCAGCTCCATCTCGGCGCCTTCTTCTTCACCCCCGGCAGCCATTCGGCCGGCTGGCGCCATCCACTCGCGGTCGCCGACAGCGACATGTCCTTCGCGCATTACGTCCATATGGCGCAGGTGGCCGAAAGCGGTTGCCTCGACTGCGTGTTCTTCCAGGATACGGTGGCGGTGAATGGCACCGCCAATCTCGACGGTGCCGGCCCGTGGCGGCCGGCCATGGGCCGCCAGGTATTTCCCGAGCCGGCGACGCTGATCGCCGCCCTCGCGCCGGTGACGAAGCACATCGGCTTGGTCGCGACGGCGACCACCACCTACAATGACCCCTACACCATCGCGCGGCGCTTCGGCTCGGTGGACCACATCAGCGGTGGCCGCGCGGGGTGGAACCTGGTCACCTCGCAGATCGAGGACGAGGCCGGCAATTTCGGCTTCGACCGTCACCCCGACCACGCGAACCGCTACGAACGTGCCGAGGAATTCTTCGACGTCTGCGCTGGCCTCTGGGATTCCTTCGAGGACGGTGCCTTCATCCGCGACAAGACGTCGGGCCGCTACCTCGATCCGTCGAAGGGCCACATCCTCAACCATCAGGGGGAGTTCTTCCGGGTGCGCGGGCCGCTCAACCTGCCGCGCACGCCGCAGGGCCGGCCGGTGATCGCGCAGGCGGGGTCATCGGGTGACGGGCGCAAACTGGCGTCGCGCGTCGCCGACATGATCTTCACCGCGCAATCCGTGCTGTCGGAAGGCAAGGCCTTCTATGACGAGCTGAAAGCCCGCGCCGCCGCGCATGGCCGCGACCCAGACCATGTGAAAATCATGCCGGGCTTCATGACCATCCTCGGCGAGACGAAGGACGAGGCGGAGCAGATCGCCGGCGAACTCGGCGAGATGATGGAGGAAGCCAACGCCATGCGCCTGCTGGCGCGGTTATGCGGCGACCTCGACATCCACGCCTACCCGATCGACGGGCCATTGCCGGACCTGCCGCCGTCCAACGCCGCGCGCGCGCGTCAGGAACACCTGATGGCGAAGGCCCGCGCCGAGAATCTGTCCATCCGCCAGGTCGCGCGCTACCTCGGCACCTCGCTCGGCCATCAGCTCGTGGTGGGCACGCCGATGCAGGTGGCCGATACCATGCAGGCATGGTTCGAGGCTGGCGCCTGCGACGGTTTCACCCTGCTGTTCCCCTTCTACACCAAGCCGCTCGAGGACTTCGTGCGGCTGGTGGTGCCGGAATTGCAGCGCCGCGGGCTGTTCCGCACGGCGTATCCGGGGACGACGTTGCGGGAGAGCCTGGGCATTCCAGTGCCGGCGAACCGCTTCGCCGCGGGATAGAGCCGAACGCATCACGATGCGCGGCCGGGCGCGGTGCGGGCCCGCGCCGAATTCGACCGGCCGGGAAGTGCTCTACCCCCCCGGCAGCCAGATCCGGAAAGTGGTCCCCACCCCTTCCTCGCTCTCGATCGCCAGCGTGCCGCGGTGCCGGTTGACGATGTGCTTGACGATCGCCAGCCCCAGCCCCGTCCCGCCCGCGCTGCGCGAGCGCCCCTTGTCCACCCGGTAGAAGCGCTCCGTCAGCCGGGGAATGTGTTCGCGCGGGATGCCCGGCCCGTCATCGGCCACGGCGATGACGATGCCCGGCCGCCCGTCGCGGCTGGCACCCTGCGCCACCGAGAGCCGCACCTCGCCGCCCTGCCGCCCATGGCGGATCGCGTTGTCGAGCAGGTTGCGCATCACCTGGCCGATCTGGTCGGCATCGGCCGGTTCGGCGATCGCCTGCGCCGGCAGATCAAGCGCCAGCGACACCTTGCGCGCAGCGAGGATCGGCGCCAGCGCCTCGGCTTCCGACCGTGCGACGGCCGCCGCATCGGCCCGCCCGGCCGGTGCCTGGTGTTCCGACACCTCGATGCGCGACAGGCCGAGCAGGTCGTCGATCAGCCGGCGCATGCGGTCGGCCTGCTCGGCCATGATCTGCAGGAAACGCTGCTGGGCGACGGGGTCGTCGGCCGCCGGGCCACGCAACGTTTCGATGAAGCCGATCAGGCTGGCGAGCGGCGTGCGCAATTCGTGGCTGGCATTGGCGACGAAATCGGCGCGGGTGCGTTCCACCGCGCGTTCGCGCGTGCGGTCCGAGAGCAACACCAGCAGCCGCCCTCCATCGGCCAGCGGCGGGTCGAGCGGGATGGCCTGCGCCACCAGGTCGCGCGGCATCGGCACCGGCAAGGCTAGGTCGGCGATGGCCGGGTGGCCGCTGGCCAGGGCGCGGCCCAGCGCCTCGGCCAGGGCCGGGTGGCGCAGCAGCACGGCGACATCCGCCGGCGCCGTGCCGCCACCCTGCGGCGCGCCCAGGGCGTCGCGCGCCGCGCGATTGGCCCGCAGCGGGACGCGATCGGCCGAGAGCACCAGCAGCGGGTCGGGCAGCGCCTCGATGATGGCCGCATCGGCGCGGCGCATCCGCTCCACCAGCGCGCCGCGCTCCGCCAGGCTGCGCGCCAGCCGCGTGACCCCGTCGGCGACATCCTGCACTGAGGGCAGCAGCGGAGTGACCGGCAGGTTCGGCACGTCGCCGCCCGCGGCTGCGGCACGGATGCCGGCCGCGAGGCGTGCCAGATTGCCCAGCCAGATGCGCGCCACGACGGCGGCCGAGACCACGGTGGCGAGCAGCGCGGCGAGACCCGGCCGCGGCGCCAGCGCGCCCGTTGCCATCATCAGCAGCAGCGCCGCTGCCGGGACCAGGGAGATGACGATGATCGAGCGCAGCCAGGCGCCGCGATGCGGAGCGTCACCGGTCACGGCGGTGCCCGCCCGGCTCGGCCGGTGCGCTGGCCGGAACCCGCCACGTCAGGGTCACGGTCAGGAGCCGGCGCCGCCCGGCTGCGGCGCGGCTTCGACCATGCGTGGCTCGCCCATCGCCTCGACCGAGAACAGCGCCAGGCCGCGCTGCACAATGCCGTTGGGCTGCAGGCGGATCGGGCCATCGACGCCGTCGAACACCTCCCCCGTATTGGGACCGGCCTGGCCGCGCGGGGTCAGGACAACGCGCGTGGCGACGCCGGCCGCGTCATAGGCGACGCCGGCCAGGCGCGGCGGGCGCTCGCTGAAGGCGCCTTCGTAGCGGGCATCGAAGGTGGCACGGGCGCGCGGGTCCGGCGCGGCGAACAGGGCACCCTGCAGCGCGACCTCCTGCCCCAGGCTGTCATCCTGCGCCCACAGCGCGTGGCCGAGGATGCGCGGGGCCGGGTTGGTGAGCCCGGCCGGCGCCAACGCTGCGGCCATGGCGCGCGCCGCTGCGCCGGTGCTGCCCAGCATCACCGCGTCGAGCCCACCCGGCGCCCGCGTAGCGAGGTCCTGCGCCACCGAAGCCGGGCTGGCGCGCGCGGCGTGCAGCACGATGACAGGGTCCTGCAGGTTCCAGGTCGACGCCTCTGCCCGCATCGCGGCGGCCAGGGCGCGGCCGAAGGCGCCATCCGGCGCGACCAAGGCGAAGCGCTGCGCACCGGCCGATTGCGCGGCGCCCATCACACGGCGCACCTGCTGCGCCGGCGTCACGCCCAGCGTCCAGACGCCCGGGCCGGCCTGCGCCGAATCATTGGTGAAGGCGAGGACCGGGATGCGCGCGGCGCGGGCCGGGCCGGAGGCGGCGGAGGTTTCGGAGGCGGTCAGCGGGCCGACGATGACGCGCACCCCAGCCGCGGCGGCGCGCCGGGCGGCCTCGGCCGCGCCGGAGGTGGTGCCGCCGGTATTCATGGGCAGGAAATCCACCGTGCGGTTGCCGCGTTCGAACAGGGCCAGTTCGGCCGCCTGTTCCATTGCCGTGCCGAGCGGCGCCTGCGGCCCGGACAGCGGCAGCAGCAGCGCGATGCGCGAGCGCGGCGGTTCCTGCAGTGGCTCGCGTGAGCCGAGACTCGGCCCGGAGACTTGCGGGGCGCAGGCCGCGAGGCCCACAAGAACCGCGAGGACAGGCAGGGAGGTCGGGCGTGGGAGCCGAAGGCGAGACAGTAGGGACACGATACGAGGATCCTCCCGCTGATCCGGCCGGCCGGCCAGCCCTGGTGCTTGTCGCGACGCCGATCGGTAATCTCGGCGACCTGTCGTCACGGGCCCTGGCAGCGCTCCGGGACGCCGATGTCGTGCTGTGCGAGGACAGTCGGGTCACCGGCGGCCTGCTCGCGCGGCAAAGCATCGCGGCGACCATGATCCCCTTGCACGATCACAATGAGGCCGCGCAAGCCCCACGGCTGATCGAACGCATGAAGTCGGGCGAGCGTTTCGTCCTCGTCTCCGATGCGGGGACGCCGCTGGTGAGCGATCCGGGCTACCGGCTGGTGCGCGCGGCGATCGAGGCGGGGCTGACGATCTCGGCCGTACCGGGACCGAATGCGGCGGTGATGGCGCTGTCGCTCTCCGGCCTGCCGCCGCACCCCTTCCTGTTCCTGGGCTTCCTGCCGCCGCGAGGCGGGCCGCGGGCGGCGGAACTCGCCCGGCTGCGCGGGGTGGAACGGGCCGGGCTCGCGGCGACGCTGATCTTCTACGAGGCGCCGCACCGGCTCGCCGAGACGCTGGCGGCGATGGCCGAGGCGCTGGGCGCGGACCGCCCGGCGGCGGTGGCGCGCGAATTGACCAAGCGGTTCGAGGAAGTGCGCCGCGGCACGCTGGGCGACCTCGCGGCGCATTACGCGGTGGCGGAAGCGCGGGGCGAGATCTGCATCGTCATCGGCCCGGCTGCCGAGGAGGAAGCCGCCGGGGCCGAGGAGCTGGACGCGCGGCTGCGCGCCGCAATGGCCGCCGGGATGAGCCTGCGCGACGCGGCGGCGAGCGTGGCTGAGGCGACCGGGCTGAAGCGGCGGGATGTGTATCGCCGGGCGCTGGAGATCGGCGACGTGTCGCCGCGTTGAGGCAACAGCCCGGGTGAAAGTGGCGCCGGGCATTTCGCTGCCTCACCAGCCAAACAATCAGGCAGATCGTGTCGCACGATGGCAGCCGACGGGTGCTTGGACCCCGGCCGGCGGGAGACGGCCAGCGCCGCGGCCGGTCAATCCGGCGCCTTCGGCACCATCCGTCCAATCCGCCGCCCGCCAAAGATGTGGACGTGGAAATGCGGCACTTCCTGGCCGCCATCCTCGCCCATGTTGGTCAGCACGCGGTAGCCGCCGGCTTCGAGGCCGAGATCCTTCGCCACGCTAGCGACCGCCCGCCAGAAGCCGGTGATCTCGGCCTCGGTGGCGCTGGCGCCGAAATCGGCGATCGAGACGTAGCGCCCCTTCGGGATCACCAGGACGTGAACCGGTGCCTGCGGGTTGATGTCGTGGAAGGCAAGGGCATGAGCGTCGTCATGCACGCGCTTGCATGGGATTTCCCCGCGCAGGATGCGGGCGAAGATGTTGGCGTCGTCATAGGGCGGCAGGCCGGACACGGACATGGGGTGCTCCTTCGTGCAGGGCCGCATCCTCGCCGGGTGCGGCCGTCGCGCAAGGGTGTCAGGGCAGCTTGGTGGTGCCCGCCGCGCGCAGGATGCCGCGCGGCCGCGAGGCCTTCTCGGCAATACCGGAGATGCCCTGCCGGCGCGCCAACTCGCCCCAGACCTCCTGCGGCTGGATGCCGGCATCCACCCAGACCACCATCAGGTGGTAGAGCAGGTCCGCACTCTCCAGCACGGTCGCCGCGCGGTTGCCGGTGGCGGCCTCGATGACGCATTCCACCGCTTCCTCGCCGAGCTTCTGAGCGACCTTGGCGGTGCCGCGGGCGAGCAGCCTGGCGGAATGGGAGGTCATGGTGTCGCGCGACTGCCGCCGCTCCTCCACCACCTGCCACAGCCGGTCGAGGATGGAGGCCTCGGCGCCGGCGATGGCCGGGGCAAGTGGGGCGAGCATGCGCTTTTCCGCCTTGCGCAGCACCTTGGGCAGCTTGGCCTTGGCCGCGGCGCGCGTGGCTTTCGGCACCGCGGCCGGCAGCGGCACCTTAGGAGTCTTGGGTGTTTTGGCCACGGCGGTCTTGGCGGTCTTGGCGGTCTTGGCGGTCTTGGCGGTCTTGGCGGTCGACTTCTTGGTCACGACCCTCTTGGCGGTGTCTTTCTGCTTGGTCGCCTTCGCCATCACGCAACTCTCCTGCTCGGCGGGGCGTGGCGCACCGGCAGCCCGGCGGCGGCGAGCGCGGCCTTGGCATCGGCGATGCGGAATTCCCCATAGTGAAAGACCGAGGCGGCGAGCAAGCCGGTCGCCCCGGCCCGCGCGCCATCCACGAAATGTTCCGGCGTGCCGACGCCGCCCGAGGCGACGATGGGCAGGCGGATGCCCGCGCGCACCGCGCGGGTCAGCGGCAGGTCGAACCCCTGCTTGGTGCCGTCGCGATCCATCGAGGTGAGCAGGATCTCGCCCGCGCCGAGGGATTCCACCCGCTGCGCCCAGGCCACGGCGTCGATGCCGGTGCCGCGCCGGCCGCCATGGGTGAAGACTTCCCAGCCCTCGCCGCCTTCCTTCCGGCGGGCGTCGACGGCGACGACGATGGCCTGGCTGCCGAAGGTCTCGGCGCAGCGGCGCACCAGCTCGGGGTCGGCGACGGCGGCGGAATTGATCGAGACCTTGTCGGCGCCGGCCAGCAGCAGGCGGCGGGCATCCTCCACGCTGCGCACGCCGCCGCCGACGGTCAGCGGGATGAAGACCTCCGCGGCGGTGCGCGAGACGACGTCGAGGATGGTGTCGCGGTTCTCGTGGCTGGCGGTGATGTCGAGGAAGGTGACCTCGTCGGCGCCCTCGGCGTCATAGGCGCGGGCCTGCTCCACCGGGTCCCCGGCGTCGCGCAGTTCGACGAAGTTCACGCCCTTCACGACGCGACCGTCCTTCACATCGAGGCAGGGGATGACGCGCAGCGCGAGCACAGTGGCGGATGACCTTTCGATTTGTAGGCAATTCGGCGCCTGTGACAGGCGACACTTCCACCGCAAGCGAGTGCGGCGGAATGATGGGTCAGGTCAAGTGATGCCATGACGTCAAAAGGACAAGTCTGATGCGCGGGATCGGCGTGTTGGAAGACGGTTTCGTCTTCACCGAGGCGGAGCTGGAACGCGGGGCGCCGCGCTTCTGGTGGGGGCTGCGCAGGCGGGCGGCCTATAACCGGGTGCTGGCGCGGCGGGGGATGTCGCGGCGGGACCGCGATGAGGTTGAGCGGGACGGCACGTCATCGGACAGCGACGATGCGACGGTTGCCATCGTCTCGGGCGCCGCGGCGGCGGTCATGATGATGGAGGGAGGCGAGAAGAAGACCGAGACCGGCGGGTCGTGGTTCGGGTCATGGGGCGGCGGCGGCGACAGTGGTGGTTCATCCGACGGCGGCTCGTCTGACAGCGGTGGCTCATCCGACAGCGGGTCTTCGGACAATGGCGGGTCGTCGAACGATTAGGGCGCCGTGGCCAGCGCCGGACCCGCAACGCCCCGCCATCCCGAATACTGTCGCCGGCCGGCCGGAGAAAGCTGCGGCCTCGGCGTCGTTTCAGGCCGCCGCCAGCGCCGCCTTCGGTTCGATCCGCCCATCATACAGCGCGCGGCCGATGATCGCGCCCTCGATGCCGGCCTGCGCCGCGCGCAGGGCGACCAGATCTTCGATCCCTGCCACGCCGCCAGACGCGATCACCGGCAGGGACACCGCCCGCGCCAGGGCGGCCGTCGCCTCCACATTCACCCCGCCGAGCATGCCGTCCCGCGCGATGTCGGTGTAGATCACCGCCGCCGCGCCGGCGCCCTCGAAGCGCTGCGCGAGGTCGGTCGCGGAGACGTCGGAGGTCTCCGCCCAGCCTTCCGTCGCGACCATGCCGTCGCGCGCATCGATGCCAAGCGCCACGCGGCCAGGGAAGGCGCGGCAGGCCGCGCGGGCGAAATCCGGGTCCTTGAGCGCGGCGCTGCCGAGGATGATGCGCGTTACGCCCGCCGCCAACCAGGCTTCCGCCACCGCCATGGTGCGAATGCCGCCGCCGAGCTGCACGCGTGCGCCCGGCACGGCAGCCAGGATGGCGCGCACCGCCGCCGCATTGGCGGGCTTGCCGGCGAAGGCGCCGTCGAGGTCCACCACATGCACCCAGGAGAACCCGGCCGCGATGAAGGATGCCGCCTGGGCGCCGGGGTCCTCGGCATAGACCGTGGCCTGGTCCATTTCCCCGCGCTTGAGGCGCACCACCTGCCCGCCCTTGAGGTCTATGGCGGGATACAGCGTCAGTGTCATGCTGGTGCGTCCGTGCGCGGCGCTCAGCGCCCCGTCATGATCCGTTCGACGAGCTGCTTCACGCTGGGGACGAAGCCGTTCGAATAGAACGGATCCTGCCCGAAGCGGTAGGCGTTGTGGCCGGCGAACATCAGGTTCTTCTCCAGCGCGCCGTCATGGGCGACATCCTGCAACGTCTTCTGGATGCAGAAGCTGCGCGGGTCGGCCTTCTTGCCGTTGGAATATTCGGGCTCGTGCTGCGACCAGTTGCTGAAGCGGCACTGGGAGAGGCAGCCCATGCAATCCACCTGATCCTTCAGGATCTCGCGCGCATTCTCGGGCGTGACGAAGATCAGGGTATTGTCCGGCGTGCGCATCGCCTCGATGAAGCCCTCGGCCTCCCAATGGTTGATGCGCGCGAGGTCATGCGGCGTGACATAGACGATGCGCTTGCGCGGGCCGACGCCGTATTCGGCAAGGTGATCGCCGATCGGCTCACTGGTGAAGGCGACCTGGCGCTCGTTGCGGTCCTCGAGTTCCTGCAGGAATTCGTTGCGCACGGCGGAGCTGTAGAAGCCGGTCGGGGAGAAGGGCTGCAACAGCACGTCGCCGGCCTTCAGCGTGACCAGCCGCTGCTTCCAGGCGTCCGAGATCGGGCTTTCCTGCGTCAGCAGTGGGCGGGTGCCGAACTGGAAGGCGATCGGGCCGAGTTCGGGATTGTCGATCCAGTGCTCCCATTCCTCCAGCCACCAGACGCCGCCGGCCATGATGATGGGCGTGTCGTCCAGGCCGAATTCGCGCATCTGCTGGCGCAGCTTCAGCACGCGGGGATAGGGATCCTCGGGGACCTTCGGGTTCTCGGAATTCGACAGCCCGTTATGGCCGCCGGCGAGCCAGGGGTCTTCATAGACCACGCCGCCGAGCCATTCGCGGGTCTTGTGGTAGGCGCGCTTCCAAAGCGCGCTGAAGGCGCGGCCGGAGGAGACGATCGGGTAGTAGTGCACGCCGTAGTCGCGCGCGATGTCGGCCAGGCGATAAGGCATGCCGGCACCGCAGGTGATGCCGTTGATCAGCCCCTTGGCGCCTTCGAGCATGCCGCGCGCGACGCGCTCCGCTCCGCCCATTTCCCACAGGATATTGGCGTGGATGCGGCCCTTGGGGCCGGCGATGTCGCGGGCGCGCTTGGCCTGGGTGATGGCGCCGTCGATCGCGTAGCGGACGAGTTCCTCGTGCCGGTCGCGGCGGGTCTTGCCGTGATAGACCTGCGGGATGACCCGGCCATCGGCGTCATAGGAATCGGCATTCACCGCGGAGAATGTCCCGACGCCGCCGGCGGCGGCCCAGGACCCGCAGGTCTCGCCGTTCGATACTGCGACGCCCTTGCCACCTTCGACCAGGGGCAGGACGTCCACGCCGCCCATGCGGATTGCGTTGATGGCCTTCAAGTGACGGGCGCTCCCGGGAACGTCATGACGATGACGAGTATATGGCACCGCCCGGGGCCGCTGTGCAGGGTCCCGGGCGGTACTTGGTTCGGAAGTTACTCGGCGGCCTCGCCACCACGCGGGCGGCGGTCACGCCGCTCGCCGCGCTCGGGCCGGTCGCCGGCATCGTCGCGCGGGCGGCGGGCGCCGACCTGCTCGGTGATGTCCGCGCCCGTCGCCTGGTCGACCACGCGCATGGACAGCTTCACCTTGCCGCGCTCGTCGAAGCCGATGACCTTGACCTTCACCTGGTCGCCTTCCTTGACGATGTCGGAGGTCTTGTTCACGCGGTCCTGCGCCAACTCGGAGATGTGGACGAGGCCGTCCTTGGCGCCGAGGAAGTTCACGAAGGCGCCGAATTCGGCGGTCTTCACGACTCTGCCATTGTAGATCACGCCGATCTCGGGCTCGGCCACGATGCCGCGGATCCAGTCGATCGCGCGCTGCGCCGCCTCGATCGAGGTCGCCGCCACCTTGATGGTGCCGTCGTCCTCGATGTCGACCTTGGTGCCGGTCTGCTCGGTGATCTCGCGGATCACCTTGCCGCCGGAGCCGATCACGTCGCGGATCTTGTCCTTCGGCACGTTGATCACGGTGATGCGCGGGGCGGTCGCCGCCACGTCGCCGCGGTGGCCAGTCAGGCCCTTCGCCATCTCGCCCAGGATGTGCAGGCGGCCGTCCTTCGCCTGGTCCAGGGCGATCTTCATGATCTCGAAGGTGATGGACGTGATCTTGATGTCCATCTGGAGCGAGGTGATGCCCTGCTCCGTGCCGGCCACCTTGAAGTCCATGTCGCCGAGGTGATCCTCGTCGCCCAGGATGTCGGACAGCACGGCGAAGCCGCGGTCTTCCTTGATCAGGCCCATGGCGATGCCGGCGCAGGGGCGCTTCAGCGGCACGCCGGCATCCATCATCGACAGCGAGGTGCCGCAGACGGTGGCCATCGAGGAGGAGCCGTTGGATTCCGTGATCTCGGACACCACGCGGATGGTGTACGGGAACTTCTCCTTCTCCGGCAGCAGCGGGTGGATCGCGCGCCAGGCGAGCTTGCCATGGCCCACTTCACGCCGGCCCGGGGAGCCCATGCGGCCCGTCTCGTTCACCGAGTAGGGAGGGAAGTTGTAGTGCAGCATGAAGTCTTCGCGGTACTCGCCCGCGAGGGCGTCGATGATCTGCTCATCCTGGCCGGTGCCGAGCGTCGCGACGCAGAGCGCCTGCGTCTCGCCACGGGTGAACAGCGCCGAGCCATGCGCGCGCGGCAGCACGCCCACTTCCGACATGATCGGACGGACGGTCTTGGTGTCGCGGCCATCGATGCGCAGGCCGGTGTCGAGGATGTTGTTGCGGACCACATCCGCCTCAAGCTCCTTCATCAGCCCCTTGGCGGAGGCGACGTCGGCACCTTCGGCTTCCAGCGCCGCGACCACGGCCTTCTTCACTGCGCCAACCTTGTTCTGGCGGACCAGCTTCTGCGTCTCGGTGTAGGCGACTGCCATGTCGGCGCGGCCGAGTTCCGAGATGCGCGCCTTGAGCGCCTTGGTCGCGTCGGACTCCTCGGGAACCGCCCAGGGCTCCTTCGCGGCAACTTCGGCCAGTTCGATGATCGCCTGGATCACCGGCTGGAACGACTTGTGGCCGAATTCCACGGCGCCGAGCATGACGTCCTCGGTCAGCTCGCTGGCCTCGGATTCCACCATCAGCACGCCCTCGGCGGTGCCGGCGAGCATCAGGTCGAGGGTGCTTTCCTTGCGCTGGTCGGCGGTCGGGTTCAGCACGTACTGGCCATTGATGTAGCCGACGCGGGCGCCGGCGATCGGGCCGAAGAAGGGAATGCCCGACAGCGTCAGGGCGGCGGAGCAGCCGACCATCGCCACCACATCGGCCTCGTTCTCGAGGTCATGCGACAGCACCGTCGCGACGACCTGCACCTCGTTGCGGAACCCCTCGGGGAACAGCGGGCGGATCGGGCGGTCGATCAGGCGGGAGGTCAGCGTCTCGAATTCGGACGGCCGGCCCTCGCGCTTGAAGAAGCCGCCCGGGATCTTGCCGGCGGCGTAGGTTTTTTCCTGGTAGTTCACAGTGAGCGGGAAGAAATCCTGCCCCGGCTTCACCGAACGGGCGCCGACCGCTGTGCAGAGCACGATGGTGTCGCCAAGGCGCGCCACCACGGCGCCGTCAGCCTGGCGGGCGATCTTGCCGGTTTCCAGCACCAGGGTCTTGCCGCCCCAGTTGATTTCCTTGCGGAAGTAGTTGTCGAACATCTGTCGTCCTCTCGGGTGCGGCGCCATCGGGCGCCACACGGTCCATGCCCGCCCGACCTTCGCGGGCGGCAGCACGGTAGATGGGGCCCCCAAAGGCCCCGGAATGCGATGCGGAGGGCAGGACAGCGACAGTCCAGGGGTCCAGGATGTGGATCCGGGTGCTCGGCGTCTCGGGCGGCATGGGGTGGGCCCATCGCGGGTTACGCGACGGGAAGGCCGCCCATGTGGCCGGAAA
This sequence comes from Neoroseomonas lacus, assembly GCF_014644535.1. Taxonomy (GTDB): domain Bacteria; phylum Pseudomonadota; class Alphaproteobacteria; order Acetobacterales; family Acetobacteraceae; genus Neoroseomonas; species Neoroseomonas lacus. The sequence continues at coordinate 1,858 of NZ_BMKW01000009.1, read as the reverse complement.
CGCCGCGCCGGTCCGATCGAAGGGTCCCGCGGCTTTCACTGTCAGCCCACCGCAGTCGCGGCGATTGGCGCGCCAGCATCGGGCCGGACATCGCCGGGCGCCCGTATGGCGCGGTTCTGGCTAAAACACCACCGCTATCTGTGGGGCAGCGCCAGGATGGAGGGGCTTTGCCCCTCCAGACCTCCCCACCAAAGGCCTAAGAGGCCGTCTCGAAAATCGCCTCGAGGCGATTTTCGCAGTCCGGCACAGGCCCGCACCGCAGGCCGGTTTGGGTTCCGGAGCGGGACGGGAAAGGCAAGTTCGTTGAATTCGCACACTTTAGGATTTTGGACTTTTAAGCTGCTTTGCGCCGGGTGTGCGGCAGGCACGGAGGCCGCTTGATTTTGTGAACATAGCAGGAACAGAAATCAGGATCCAGTGCCGGATGCCTCACACCAGCGGCCGCGTTCGACGATTGGTGGAGGAAGGTTGGAGGGGCGCCGCCCCTCCAAACCATCCCGCCAAATGCCCGGGGCATTTGGAATGCCATCTTCTGGTGCTTCGCACGGAACGCATGCTGTGGCCGCGGCGCGCGCTTCGTGCGCAACGGCAGGCTTCGACGCTCATTGCAACCACGGCGCCCGACGCCAAATCGAGGTTTCCAAAGGCCCTTAGGCCTTTGGTGGGGAGAGTCCGAGAGGGGCAAGGCCCCTCTCGGTTCCACCGAACAGTTTACAGAGCCGGTGGCATCGGCTGGGTCGGGTGCGGCCCTCGCCCGCTAAACCCTGCCCGCCCGCAACCGCTGCACCAGTTCCTGGTTGAAGGCCGCGTAGCCCTCACCCACGAAGGCGAGCTTCTCCCTCAGCAGGCCATGCGCCTCGGCCAGCCGGTGGAACGGGATGAAGGGGTAGAGGTGGTGTTCGGCATGAAAGGGCATGTTCCACATCAGCAGCCGCACCGCCGGATGGGTCATCATGGTGCGGGTGTTGGTCAGGCCGTTGGCGTCCTCCGAGCAGCCGGTGTGCTCGGCCAGCAAATAGAGGCGCAGCACTGGCTGGCCCAGCAATTGCGGCCCGATCCAGTAGAGCAGCACCGCGCCCCAGCCGAACATCAGCCCGGCCAGCACCGCCAGCGCCACGGTCAGCGTGGAGGAGGCGCGCACCGAGGCGATCACGCGCGGCGCCGTCGCGTCATGCAGGAAGGCGCCATAGGCCGACATGTCGCCGCGCCAGGCGCGCACCCAGACCTCGATCCGGGCCTTCCAGTGGAAGAAGCCGGTCGCCCGCAGCAGGTAGCCGGCCAGTGTCGTCGGCGGGCCGGGATAGGCCTCCGGGTCCAGCGCCGGGTCCTGGGTGTGCTTGTGATGCGCCAGGTGGAACTGCTGGTAGAAATGCCAGTTGTGCAGCGCCGGCAGGCCGGCGATCCAGCCCACTACCGCATTGGCGCGGCGCGACTTGAACGCGGTGTAGTGCGAGGTCTCGTGGAAGGGCGCGAAGAGCGCGGCCTGCACGATGCCCATCACCAGCATGGCCGGCAGCACGAGCAGGCCGGGTGCGACGGCGATCAGCCCGCCACTGCCCAGGATCAGGGCAAGATGCAGCGCGGCGCGGGCAGCCCCGCGCGCGTCGGAGCGAGTGTTCAGATGCATCATCTCGCGCGGCTTCGGCGCGATGGCGGTGGCGGTCACGGGCCAGATCTCCATACGGCCCGGCGGGGCCGGGGCGGTCCTGCCAAGCAAGCTTCGCGCCGCCGGGACGGCCGCGGGAGCATCATCACACGCCCGATGCCAAGGGTCCTTAGAGCCCATCCGGGAAGTTCCGATTCATGCTGAGGGCATTGCTGCCAGTCGGCGGAGCATGATGCGGATCATGGCCATGCG
>NZ_BMKW01000008.1 GCF_014644535.1 Neoroseomonas lacus | reverse complement strand
ATCACAGCGACAGGGGCAGTCAGTACGTCTCCATCCATTACACCGAGCGCTTGGCCCAGGCCGGCATCGAGCCTTCCGTCGGCGGCGTCGGCGACAGCTATGACAACGCCTTGGCCGAAAGCATCAACGGTCTCTACAAGGCCGAGGTCATTCACCGGCGCGGCCCATGGCGTTCGCTCGAGGCCGTGCAATTCGCCACCCTCGAGTGGGTAGACTGGTTCAACCTTCGGCGGCTGCTGGAGCCCATCGGCAATATCCCACCGGCCGAGGCCGAAGCACTCTACTATGCAGCCCGCGAGAACCTGATCCTGGCGGCGTGACTCAAACCAAACAGCCTCCGGCAAACCCGGGGCAGTTCAAGTTGCCTAGGCCACGGACCAGAGTTGGGGTCAGGACCAGGGCTGGTCAGAAATCTAAGGTGCCACCGATTGCGAGTCGAGCCCGCTCGTCCTGAGGCAGCGGACGAGCCTCACGGCCTAGCTTCCGGTATGAGCGAAACGCCGCGCTGGCCCCTTGGTTCGTTGGCGATCAGACTGTCATTCCGGCAAGATTCATGAGAAGTCGAAAGACAACGGCTACGATGGCAAGCGCCAGCACGCTGGCGAGCCAGATCAGGACGAGCCAGCCACCCCGACGTAACCAGGGCTTTCGATCGCGAGACGCATCGGACACTAGTGATATCCTTCGCCCACTTTCACCTTTCCGCGAAACACGTAGTAGGACCACGCGGTGTAGGCGAGGATGAAGGGGATGATGAACAGGGCGCCAACGAGCGTGAAGCCGAGACTTTGAGGCGGCGACGCCGCCTCCCAGATTGAGATGGCCGGCGGAATGATGTTCGGCCAAAGGCTGATCGCCAGACCCGAGTAGCCAAGGAACAACAGCGCCAGCGAGAGGATGAACGGCGCGGCGTGCGTCTCGCTGGCAAGCGTTTTCAGAAGCAGCCATGTCGCCAGGACAACGAGCAACGGCACCGGAGCGAAGAAGAACAGGTTGGGCAGGGCGAACCAGCGTGCTGCGATGTCGGGGTGCGCGAATGGTGTCCACAGGCTCAAGATTACGATCGTCGCGAGAACAGCGAGAGTGATCGGCCGTCCGAGTTGCCGCATATGTCGCTGAAGGCGTCCTTCCGTCTTCATTACCAGCCAGGTCGTGCCCAGCAAGGCGTAAGCGACCAGCATCCCAATGCCCGTGAACAGGCTGAACGGGCTCAGCCAGTCGAACAGCCCGCCGGCATAAGCGCCGTCCCTGACGTCGAAGCCGTTGATGAAGGCGCCCAACGCCAGCCCCTGTGAGAACGTGGCGATGTAGGAGCCCCAGATGAAGGCTTTGTCCCAGAACGGCTTGTGGCTTTCGTCCGCCTTGAACCGGAACTCGAAGGCCACACCGCGCCAGATCAGGCCCGCGAGCATGAGCATCAACGGGAGATAGAGCGCACTCAGGATCACGGCATAGGCCAGTGGAAACGCCGCCAGCAAAGCCGCGCCGCCGAGCACCAGCCAGGTCTCGTTCCCGTCCCAGACTGGCGCAACGCTATTGATCATGACGTCGCGCTCCTCGCGGTCGCGCACGAACGGAAACAGGATGCCGATCCCGAGATCGAATCCGTCCATGATGACATACATCATCAACCCGAAGCCGATGATGACAGCCCAAAGCAGAGGGAGGTCGATACCCATGGTGTTTTTCCTCCTCAGCCCCGAGACGGATCGACGTCGTCGGGCGCGGCGGACAGGGGACGGGCCGGTCGTTGCGACTGACCGGGCTCATGCGGCGCGTTATCGTCCTCGCTGTGGCCTGGTCCCTTCGCGACGAGCTTGAGCATGTAGCTGACGCCAGTGCCGAACACCGCGAAATACATCACGATGAACACGATGAGCGTTGTCGACAGCGCGAGCGCCGAATGGTTCGAGACCGCATCCTTGGTCCGCATGACGCCATAGACGACCCAAGGCTGACGGCCGATCTCCGTCGTGTACCATCCGGCCAAGATCGCGATCAGTCCGGAGGGCCCCATCCATGTCGCGAAACGGAGGAACCAGGTCCGCTCATAGAGGGTCCTGCGCCAGCGCAGCCACACGCTCCAGAGGCCGAGCAGAAGCATCAACATGCCGAGGCCGACCATGATGCGGAATGACCAGAACACGACTGTCGAATTCGGCCGGTCTTCGCGGGCGAACTCGCTCAGCCCCCGATATTGTCCGTCTAGGCTGTGCGTCAGAATAAGGCTGCCGAGCCTGGGAATCTCGATGCGGTAGCGCGTTTCTTCAGCTTCCATGTCCGGCCAGCCAAAGAGGATCAGCGGTACGCCCGCGCCGGGTTCGCTCCGCCAATGACCTTCCATCGCGGCGACCTTGGCGGGCTGGTGCTCGAGCGTGTTGAGGCCATGGAGATCACCGATGACGATCTGCAGCGGCGTGACGATCAGCACCATCCACATAGCCATCGAGAACATCGTGCGGATGTGTGCATCTTTGCGTCCACGCAGGAGATGCCATGCGCCCGACGCGCCGACGAAGAGCGCTGTCGCCAGAAAAGCTGCGACCGTCATATGCGCCAGGCGATACGGGAAGGATGGATTGAAGATTACTTCGAACCAATTCACCGGGACGACGACATTGTTGACGATCTCAAAGCCCTGCGGGGTCTGCATCCAACTGTTCGATGCCAGAATCCAGGTCGCGGAGATCAGCGTGCCGATCGCCACCATGATGGTCGAGAAGAAATGCAGCCCCGGGCCCACCTTGTTCCAGCCGAAGAGCATCACGCCGAGAAAGCCGGCTTCGAGGAAGAAAGCGGTAAGGACTTCATAGGCGAGAAGAGGGCCGGTTATCGATCCGGCGAATGCCGAGAAGTAACTCCAGTTGGTGCCGAACTGGTACGCCATTACGAGACCCGACACGACGCCCATGGCGAAGTTCACGGCAAAAATCTTAGACCAGAAATGATAGAGGTCGCGATAAACCGTGTCTTTCTTCCAGAGCCAAAGACCTTCAAGAACGGCCAGATAGCTCGCGAGCCCGATCGTGATCGCCGGGAAGATGATGTGGAACGAAACCGTGAAACCGAACTGGATCCGCGCCAATTCGAGAGCGGTCAGTCCAAGCATGATGCGAGGTCCTTCGGCTCAGGCCCATCGACCTTGTCGAGATCGATGGGCGAATGCGGTGCGTTCTCGAACGCGACCGCCGATCTGGCGCGTGTGTCGACCGAAAGGCGGAACACATCCGGGCGCGCATAATGGCCGACGACGTCGAGATCATACTTTCCGCGCGCGATGATGCGCCGATCGATCTCGGCGATTTGGATGGTTTCGCCGCTGAAGTCGGGCTCAACGAGGATGTTGCCCAGCGGGTCGACGATGCAGGAACCGCCCCGGATCAGCACGGTTCCCGGGTCGTCGCCTTGGATTGGCGAATAGTTGGCCGGGCCATCGGCCCGTGTCAGATACTGGCAGGCCGAAATGACGAAGCAGCGTCCTTCCAACGCGATCGTCCGCACCGTCGGCAGCCAAGTGTCGCGGTCGTCCACGGTCGGCGCACAGTAGAGCTCAACGCCCTGGGCATACATCGCCGCGCGTAGCAGCGGCATATAGTTTTCCCAGCAAATGACGCTGCCGATCCGGCCGAGAGGCGTGTTGACCACGCCGAGAGTCGAGCCGTCACCAAAGCCCCAGACGAGACGCTCGAGCGCCGTCGGCATGAGCTTTCGATGCTTGGAGATCAGCTTGCCAGAGGGCGCGTAGGTCAAGGCAGTGCAGTAGAGCGTCCCGCCGTCCCGTTCGATGACGCCGACGACAAGGTGGATCCCGTTGTCGCGGGCAATTTCGCCGAGGCGGTTCGCATCCGGCCCGCCGAGCTCGATCGCGCTCTCAAAATAGCGCCGAAACTCCTCACGTCCTTCCGGGCTGCGCATTCCCAGTCGTGCGCCGAAATCGAGCCCTTTGGGATAACCGCCCACGAACGCCTCAGGAAAGACCACAAGGTCAGCCCCCTTTTCGGCCGCATCGCGCGCGAGGTCAGCGAGCTTGGACACGGTCTTGCGCGTATCGAAGAGAACGGGCGCGGCCTGAACAACAGCCGCCTTGATTGTTGTGGACATCGGGAGATCCTTCGAGGCTACACCACGGCTTTCGAGCCAAGAGATGGCTGCGAGATCAGGTTTGCGAGCAGCGTGAGGCCGTCTTCCAGGTCTCCACGATCGGGCGCTACGCCCAGCGAGATCCTGACGGCCTCGATTGGATAGGACACGGTGGCGAACGCAGCGCTCGGCACGATAGAAACACCTGCGCGATCGGCATGTTCTGCGAAATCGGGAGCCCGCCAATGATTGGGCAGCGGGAGCCAGAGATGATGGCCGAAGGGGTCCGCGAAAAACTTCAATCCGCTGAGGATCGATGACGCCAGTTTCTGGCGCTCCGCGTTCTCGGCCGCGATTGACTTCGCGACCTCATCGAGAGAGCCCTCGGAGATCCAACGGCTCGCAAGGGCCGACATGAGAGGCGGCGCCATCAGGATCGTCGCGCGAAGGACGCCGGCCAGCCGCAGCGCTTTGCTCGGCGACGGCGCGATCAGATAGGCGACCCGCAGGGCCGGCGTCGCGCATTTCGACAGCGTGGCGATATGCCAGGTGATGTCCGGCGCGAGTTCAGCGAACGCGGTCGTCCGATCGGGACGAAGCGGCGCATATGGATCGTCTTCGATGATCGTTACGTCGTGTTTGCGTGCGATCATCGTCAAAGCGCGCCGGCGATCCTCGGGCAGTGTCGCCGTGGTCGGATTGTCGATGGTCGGAATGACATAGAGCGCCTTGGGGCGACGCTCGCGGCAGGCCTTTTCGAACGCCTCGGGAATGATGCCGTGTTCGTCCATCTCGAGAGGCTCCACCACCAGCCCCTTCTGCATCGCCACCGCCTTGAGGCCTGGATAAGTCATCGCCCCGGCGGCCACCACGTCGCCCCGGCCAAGAAGCAGTTCGCACACGCTGAACAGAGCGCATTGCGCGCCCCCGGTCACGACCAGGCGATCAGGCGTCACCCCATCGATACGCGCCCCAAGCCAACTCGCCGCCGCGGATCGGTCGGGCTCGGAACCGGTGCTTTCCTGGTAGTGGAGATGGAGCAAGCCTTTCGGACTGCCGAGCACCCCTGCCACACCCGTCGGAAAGATCTTGCGAAAGTCGACCGCGGAAGGCTGCGAGGGGATGTTCATGCTGAGGTCGATGAGGGCGTGCGGCTGGCTGCCGGCGTCCCCGTCGACGGTCTCGCTGATGAAGGTTCCGCGACCGGCCTGGGCGGCGACGAGTCCGCGCCGGCGAGCCTCGTTGAACGCGCGCGTGACCGTCGTGAGATCGACGCCGAGCGTTTCGGCGATGGCCCTCTGGGCGGGCAGGCGGTCACCGCGAGCGACCCGGCCAGACCGGATGTCCGCCTCCAATGCCTCGACGATACCCAGATATTTCATCCGGGCCGTTTCAACGAGCCTCGGCTTCCACATACGGTCCCCTCATCATGTATGGTTAGTCGACATACAATTTAGCTATCATGTATGGCTTTTGGTGGAAAGCGAAGATTGAGGCTGGAACAACGGACTGAGGTTTTCGGGGTCCGGTTCGGCGCGCCCTCGGATCTCTGCGCCGCCATTGTCACTACGACGCCCCGCGACGCGAAGCGGCTGGGGCGCGAGGTGCCAGGTTTCTCGCAGGCGATCTGGAGTGTCGCAGCGCGACCAATCGTCACGGAAGGCAACTACGCGAAGTTCACGCAGAACTCGTAGCTGCTACGGAAGCTGATTGAGACCGCGGACACGACGCTCGTCGAGGCATCGCCATCCGATCGGATCTGGGGCATCGGCCTGGCCGCCGATGATCCTCGTGCGCTCAGGCGCGCGACCTGGCGCGGCACCAACTGGCTCGGTGTAGTCCTCACCGATGTACGCGACACGCTGCTGCGCGCACGGGCCGTCGCGGCCCGCTAAACGGGTAGAGAGTCGCGATAAACCATTGCGGCGTCCCGCCTGTCAGCGCGACCCAGCGTATGGCGACGCGCTCATTGCGGAAGGCCCGTGATCGTCTCGCCACGACATTGCCCCGTCCCGGAATGAGTGTCCCCTGTCCCATAGACTGGCGCCGGAATCCCGCTTGGCTGCTGTCATTCCGCGATGTGGCTCGGCCGCTTCAGGCATCGAGAGCCTGATCTGGATCGTGCATTCCCTGTTCTTCGGCAAACCAGTCCTTGGTGTCGATTACCGGAAGGCAGCGGCTCTTCGGCCGATTTGGACGCGAATGCGCCTCTGAACGGGGTCGGCGGGCGCGCAACAGGCACTAAGTTCCCTGTTATCAGCGGGAATAGGGAAAGAGACCGGTTCGCCACCGACTGTCCGCACAACCATGTTAAGTCATTAACATCGCGCAATTTGAATTCCCGAATTGCATCGCCGTGACATGCCCGGAATACGGCGGTCTCCCGTGGATGGCGCGATGTGCCGGCCGAATACGGGCCGTAGGCGAACTGCCGCCGGGGTTTCCAGCCCCACGGCGCTGCTGTGACCGCAGCGGCAGGCAACGGCACATAGGTCCGGCCCGCCAACGGCATGCAGCAGCGCGGTTGTCGAAGTCGATCCGGTGCCTGGGCCTGAACCCGCATGACCATCACCACCCCTGCCCATGCAGCCCGCCCTTCGGCGCCGGCCGCGTGACCCGGAAGTTGGAGCGCAGAAGGTGATCCACGAGTTGCGCGGCCGCCAGCGGCGCCAAGTGCTTATGGCCGTCCGCCGCCATCGCCTCGGCGATCATGGGCAGCGGCAGGGCCGCCCGGAGCGCCAGGAGCACGTCTGCACCGGCGCTCAGCCGCCAGGCCGCCCCGTTCCCACGCGAGCTGGCGGTTTCCGCTGCGCGTTGCACCTGCGGCGTCTCCAGCCACGGCGGGGGCGCCGCGGCCAAGACCTCTCCCCGTCAGACATGCGGTAACAATGCCGCGCTGATGAGAGCGCATCCAAGAACGTGCGCCTCGTGTTCGAGAGCGTTCGACAGTCAAACGCCGACATTGAAGCCCCGGTGAAGCCCCGGAGATTTCTGCGCCTGTGGATATGTCCCGGAAAGGATGGTAGCGGCGAGCGGACTTGAACCGCTGACCCCGGCATTATGAGTGCCGCGCCTGCCGCCCCGCTTGGTCCCGCAGCGCTCCGCATCCTCCGAGTAACTTATTGAGATAAGGTCATTATTAATCACGCCTGCCGCCGCACATCTCCGCTTGCCCCCGCAAGCCTAGTCCGGTCAATGTCCGGTCAGATCGAACCCCGGCATCGGTGTCCGGTCAGAAGGAGGATCGAATGAAGGTTCTGCGAAGCCCCCTGACCAAGATCACGAAGGCAACCATCGACAGCGTTTGGAAGCGCCGCAAACCGAAACAGAGGCTGGTGATCCCCGATGCGGAGGTGCGGGGGCTGGCTTTGGTGGTGAACCCCACCGGCATGACGTGGCGCTTTGATTTCCGCCCGCGCGGCATGGACCCGGAAACCGGCAAGCGCCCCGCGATGCAGTCCATCAGCATTGGCAGCCCCGCAAGCCACGATCCCGACGCCGCACGCAAAGCCGCAAATGCGCTGAAGGGACAGGCCAAGGCGGGGACCGACCTCGCAGTCGAACGAAAGGCCAAGATCGCTGCCTCCGCCGTCCACCGGTCGCGCACCTTGGAGCGGGTGGTGGAAGCCTACGCCAAGGGCTTGCCGAACCGGCCCAGCCTCCGGGGAACGGGGAGGCCGACCGCCGACTACATCAACCGCGAGGTCAGTCGCGTGAGGGCTGCGATCAAGGATATGAACGCGCAGAACAAGACGATCACGGACCTCGGCGCCGGCGACCTGCGCGCACTGTTGGAGGCCACCGCGGACCAGCCCGGCGCTGCCCGGCATCGATGGGGTGCGGTGTCGCGCTTCCTCGACTGGTCGCTGAGCGAAGGGCTGATCGCGGTGAACCCCTGCCTCACCATAGGAAAGGAACGGAGGCCGAAACCCGTTCCGGCCCGCGCGCTCTACCTTGCGCCCGCGCAACTCGCTCGCGTGTGGAAGGCCGCGGGTGAGGCCGAGAGTTTGGAACCGGTCCATCGCGACCTTATCCGCATCCAGATCGCTGTCCCGTGCCGCCGGGGTGAGGCTGCCTCTCTCCGGTGGGAACACCTTGACCTGGATGGTGCGGTTTGGGTGCAGCCGGCCGAGTTGGTGAAGAACCGCCGCGACCACCGGCTGCCGCTGCCATCACTCGCGTTGCGCCTGCTCCGCGACCGTCACAAGGCCGCTGGGAAGCCGGCAAACGGCTTGGTCTTCCGGTCACCGCAGTTGGGTGAGGTTCTATCCACCTTCAGCCGGATGAAGCGCATCCTCACCGCGAAGTTGCCCGATCTTCGGGACTGGCGGCTGCACGACACGAGACGCACCTTCGTCTCCACATTGGCCGAGGAAGGCTTCGCTGAGCCGGTGCTCGATGCGCTGCTGAACCATGCCCAGGCGGCGACCCGATCGGGTGTGTTGGCCACCTATCAGAAGTCGGTGCGTTGGGCTGAGCAGCAGGCCGCAATGGAGCGGTGGAACGCGATCCTCACCGCCGACATCGACGGCAAGAAGCCCGACGCGAAGGTGGTGCCGCTGCACGGCAAGAAACGTCGCGCTTGACCCGACGCGCGAGCGTTGCGTAACCATGCGCCGCCGCGCGGTCATTGGGCGCCGCGCATCACGCCCTTACGAGCCACAGGCCATCGCGGCCACCAGCGCAGACGAAGGACCCCAGCCCTGCAATCGCCGCCGCCGCGCTTGGCGCGGTCGCGCTTGCTTGGGGGTTCTCCAACATGGCGAAAGCCACTTCCTGTTCCCGCACATCCGCCGCGCGTCCGAAGCAGCGGCCCCTGTTCACCGTCGCAGACCTTGGTCCGAACCCCGATCCCAGCCGCCTCCCGGCGCGTTTGGACAGGCTCAACGCTGCAACCCTGATGACCGCGATGGGCTTGCCGGTCGCGCCTCGGTCGTTGGAGCGCGCTGAGGGCATCGTGTGGGCGCGTGCCGGTGTCGTGGCGACCGCCCGAACCGCTGATTTGATCGCATATGCCCGGCGTCGCCTGGGCGAAGCGCCCGCCATCGCCGTTGGTGGGTCGATCGCTGATGCCCCGCCCCGTGGTCCCCGTCGTCAGCGCGAAGCCGCCCAGGCGCCCCAGCCCACACCGCCGGCCGCGCCCGCCAAGCGCAGCCGTCGCGCCGCGTCGGCCTGAAAAGGATCGGCCGACGCCACGATTGATCGCGACGCCGGCCGTGGGGTGCCACCAGCAAGAGGCCCCGCGGCGATAGCACATCGCGCCTCGATCGTTCCAGCGTCGGCCGCTGGCCGATGGCAAAATTGAAAGCTGCGCGCACGCGCCGCGCCAAGCCGACGCCGATGCTGGCGAACGGACGTAGCAAATCGCCCGCGCGCCCGTACGCCAGCATTTCGACCACATGGCTCGGCGCGCGACGCACCATCGCTCTATGCCGCGAGCACCCGGTTTCGGGCCGCCTGCTGCTGCTTGCACACGCAAACTTTGTCCCGAACAAATTGCTGCCGCTGTCCTGGTCCACCACGCGAACCGCGCTCGGCGTCGGGAGCCCGGCCTTGGCCCGCGCCCTTCGATTGCTTGACACCGTCCGCCTGCTCTCAAGGGCGCGCGAAGCTGTTCGGCCCGACCGTGATGGCAAACAAGGTCGCGCCGCCGAGTATCGGCTTGCCCTGCGCCGCCAGGGCGAGGCCTTCGAGTTGCAACACGGCGACCGCAGCCGGCAGGGCTACCTCCGCGCGTGGGCAGACGATCTTCGCCGCCTCGCGCGCGACCTCGCCGATGCCGCAGTTCCCGTCTGGTTCTGGATCGCTGGGCGCGATCGAAGAAAGGACGGCGGCTTGCAGCGGCCCTTCCACTTTACCGTCGCCGAAGTCGCCGCCCAGTTCGGCTTGAGCGAACGAACCGCCAGACGTGCCGCCGAGGCTCTCGTGGCCGTTGGGGAAGCCGTCGTAGCGATCCCAGCCCGAGGTCGCGCGCCAGCGACCTTCACCGCGGCTGGCGTCGTCGCCAACGGCAAAGGCGCGGCGGCCCGCCAGAGGCCTGTCGCTGCCCACCCCGCCTCGCCAGTGCAGCCGGCCGCAGCCACTCACCCAGCGGGGCGGGCGCCGACATGACGTCTCCCGTCCCGCCTTCCGCGGCCGGCCGCGTCGCCGAAAACCCACAGGGCATGGTTACTGCAAGGACGACACAATTTGTCCGACAACCTCTGCCATCGGAACCGCCGAAAGCGCGGATATCCGTACTTTTCAGGCCAAGGGCCGATGCCCCGGTTTCACGGCCGAAACCCGTTGTCGGACAGAATGTGTCCTGCCCCCCCTGGTTTGTCGGCCAGAACGTGTCCTGCTCCGACTGCGCGTTTCGGGGGCACTTGTCGTGATGGATACGCCCCGACACGACGCCGCCGACCCTGTGCAGATTGGCCGCGATGCGGCCCGGCTGCGCGACACTCTCAAGGCGCTGTTGGAGGTCTCCCGACAGCTTGCCGTCGCCGGGCGCCAGGACGACGCCGACGCCTTCGCTGTGGCCGAGCGTGAATGTTTGCGCGCGCTTGACCGAGCCGACGCGGAGGATCGGGAACAGGCGCTAGCTACCCTGCCGGACCCCTCGACCAATCCGGCATGGGGCCATCCGGCAATTGTGGGGGGGCCTTGGGACCGCTGGCGCCACCGCGCCCTAAGGGACAATGGTCGCCCGCCGTCTCCTGATGAAGTGCGGTTCGTGATCGGTCTCGGCGAGCCGTGGCTGTCGCACATGCTGGCGGTGTGGGGGCAACCCCGCAGGCCCCGTGCAGGCTGGCAACAACGTCTCGAAGCGGCCTGGCGCGACTACATGGGCGCGCGACGATGACGGCATCGACGGCAATCACCGCTGCGCCGCGCAGCGCTGCCGGGCGGTTCCGGCGGCGTGTCGATCCAATGGTGTGCAGGGAGGGGGGTGCCCGCCCGCCTCGCGCTACGGGCACGGGGGCGGGCGGGGCTTTGGACGCGACCGAGGAAGGAGAGACCCGTCGTGTCTCCGATTGTAGTCGAGTTTGTGGTATCCGGATACCGCAATCATCAGCAGGAGACGACGATGACGAGTTCATTGGAACAGCGCATCGCGAAGGCCGAGGCAGTGAATGAATGGCGCCGCGCGCCGCAGCGGTTGGTCGAACGTTGCGTCGAGATTGGGAAAGCGATGAAGGCGGCGAGCGAGGGGCGCCGGTACGATCCGGTGCCGGCCGCACCGATCGCGAAGGGCGGTGGCGGTGGCGGTGCGCGGCTGGTCCAGCGCTGCGTCGAGCTTCGCAAGCAGATGCTCGCCAATGCCGCGCCGGACCAGGGCGTGCAGTCGGCGCAGGTCGCGAAGAGCACGCTGTCGCCGGGCGAGCGGTTGATCGAAGCCGCCCGCGAGCGCGCCGCGCTCATGAAATCCCAGGTCTGACCGATGCCACGCCGCCGTCGCCGCGCCAGCCGTGACGAATATGCCGACACTGGCTGGCGCGTCGCGGTTGGCCAGTCCTTCGCCGCCTTCGCACTTCCACGCGAGGCAGACCTTCTCGCCGTCGAACAGGAGACCGAGCATGTCGAGGACCACCACGCCGACCACCACCACGCCGTCAGCCCCGGCGCGGCGATCGACCACCACCAGTCGGCGCAGCGCACCGAACGCACCGCCCACCGCGCGCACCGCCGCCGCGTCCGGCGCGGGGAAGTCCGCAGCGCGGCCGGCTGAGCCCGGCTGGGCCACCAGCATCCGAAGCGCGCTCGCCGCGCTGGCTGACGCCGAGGCGCCCCATGCCCACGCCGTCCCGCGGCTGCCCGTCGTGCGCCAGGAGGTCGCGGCGGCGCGCGCAGTGCTCTCCCGTGAGGAAGCGGCGGAAGTGCTCGCATATGCGGGCCGCGTCACGGATTGCGCGGAGGCCGCACCCCGGCGCCTCGAAGCCGCCGAACGGGAAGTCCAGCGCACGGAACGGATCGTCGCTGGCCTGGAGGCAATCGTGGCCGAGAAGCGCGCCGCCTTGGCGCCGCTGACCGAGCCGGGCCGCGAGGGTCTGTTGCTGTGGGTCGATGAGCAGCTTCAGGCGCTTGATGTAAAGTTCCAGGATGCGGTCGAGCATGTCGCGGGCATCATCGCGCAGGCGGTCGCGATCGGGGACGCCGTGGGCGCCGTACACGTCATCGAGCCGCTGCTCCGCGTCCGGTTGCCGGGGTCGTTGCTACGGGCCGCGACCGTGCTGCAAGTCGGCACCCTCACCGGCATGATCCAGCCCGAGGAAAGCCTTGTCAGCGAACGGGGCGCCGGCCTCCGTCAGCTACTCGATGCCGCCCGTGCTGCCGCTGGCAGCGATGCGGAACGGCGCGCTGCCGCCCAGCACGCGGAACAGGTCGCCGTGACCGAGCAGCAGCGCCTTGCGAACGACGCCGCCATGTATGCCGAGATGGAGGCGATGGCGGCCGCGCAGCGCCGGAAGGTCGGGACCAGCGCCGCCCGCGACCACGCTGCATCGGAAGCGCTGGCATGACCGACGCGCCGCGCCGTCGCCGGCCCGGAGGGTTGCCCTTCGGCAGCAGCCATCCGGTTCACCTCCGCGCCCGCATTCGGCAGGCCGAGGCAGTGCGACTGCGCGGCGCGGGCTGGTCCTTGGCCGCGATCGCCGAGCACCTTGGCTATGCCTCACGGCAAGGCGCCCATGAAGCCATCCGGTCAGCCCGCACGCATGCCTCGCCCTCGGTCGCGCTGCGGATGGAAGAAGCGCAGCTTGACGCTGCCAGATTGGACAAGCTGCTGGTCGCGGTGCTGCCCGCCGCCTTCACCGGAAGGATGTCCTACATCCGCGCTGCGATCGGGCTGATCGAGTTGCGGCAGCGCGTCGTGCGGGCGTTGTCCGCCCTGCGCGCCGAGGTGCAGGGGCCACGGCCATGAGCCGCTTACGTGCCGATTAGTCATCCTCCCCGGTGAGTTCCTTCCAGCGGCCGATACCGACATCGACAAAACCAGGCGGGTACTTTTGGCCCATCTCCGCAAACGTCGGCTCACCCTCGGTATGGATCGCCAAAATGGCGTCGGGAGGAAGCGCGGCAGCGACATACAAATCAAAGTCGCCCTTCTCAGGAATGCATCCGATGGATCGTCCGAAAGCAGCGATTACGGCCGTGGCGGCACTACGCTTGTGTCGGGTCTGACCTAGTGGAACGGCCACCTCAATGACGCGCGGCTTCCCGATCACGCTAAGTCGCGCCAGCAGTTCCGCGTCCTCCATCCAGAAGTGAGTGACCTCCCCACCCCAATGCGCCATCAGTGGCGCTACGCCCGAATTCGAGATGATCGTCGGATGCGAGATCATCCAGAACCGATCCGTGCGAAGCTCCAGCTGGTCGCCGGCAAAGGGGCTCGCCGCAAGCAGGCTGTCTGCGTGTTCGCGCGTCAGCAGTCCTTCGGCGATGCGATCCTCCAAGCGCCTACGCAGCGATGCCGGCGACGATAGGTGGATGCCGTCGCGTGTTATCGATTTGACCTCGCCATCGGTCAATCGCGTGTAGTGAAAGGCGCGGATAGTGCGGTCGCCTATTTCGTCACCTAGGCGCTCCCAGAAAGCGATGAAAGCCGCGGCGTGGGGGTTCGAGGGTTTTTTGTAGCGGAGATCGCCGCCGTGGCGACGCTCGTGCAGGAAAAGCCGGTGGTCCGTCTCGAAATACGACTGGATCAAGTCGGCGCCATCCCGCAGCAAGGCCATCAGCGGTGGGTCAAACGAGCCCGCATCCCACACATCGAGAGGCCGCTGCATCCGCGCGTCTCCCTTAAGTTTTCGCATTGGCTGCCAGCGTGTAGGCGACCTCATAGTCATGCGGGCTCACAGACATGATCTTCAGTGCTTTCGTAGTCAAAGCAGGGAGATCAAGCTTCCCGACAGTCGCGTGCTCGCCCCGGGCGTAAGGGAACAAATGCTCGGCGCGGGCATAAATCGTGGCTGCACGGGCCATATAAGCTTGGATGTTTTGGGCGTCTGTCGTCCGTGCTCGACCGACAGTCACCAGCTGCCGAATATTGGCTGCAACGACCTGCATCTCGATGATGATCTCCGACAGCACAACGATCAGCGCTGGATCGTCGGTTGCCTCGATCATTCGCTCCAAACTCGCTACCAGCTCCGGAGGTGGCTCGGGTCGCGAGAAATTCACAGGAACCGGTGCCATGCGCGCCGCAGGCACAAGCGGGGCCAGTTCACGAATAGCCATTTCGGCATAGTCGCAGGCTTGGCTAAGGGTGAGCGGCAGGATTGCTCGCGCGGCTGCGAACCGGCGGCGCTGCCGAGCTCGCTCGTGCCAATCAGCTTGCCGTATTTGCTTAGACAAGAAGTACACGCTGCAACCCGCTGCAAGCACGGCCGCCACACCACTGACGAGCGTTTGCCAGTCTTTCAGCCATTTCCCGAAGGCTGCCCAACCCCCCCAGTCGAAGAAGCTCTCAGCGCAGCGCCAAACTTGTTCATAGGCCCACACTCCGTAGGTAGTTATGTCGTTCCACTCCATGTCGATCCTCGGTCAGCGGAAGTATGCGTTTCCGCATGAGGCCCGGCCGGATACGCTGACGCAATGCCCGAGGCCGCACCGCCGCACCCCGGCCGACCTGCCGGAATGATGCTGGCGATGCCCCACACCGGGATCAGCGTCAGCTGCCGCCGCGCTGTCGCCACTTCTCCAAGCCCGAGGTGAGCAGCCGGTCGAGGCAATAACCCGCCGCACCGCCGGCTGCGATCAGCACAAGGCCCGCGAGGAAGCTGTTACTTCGTGAGGGTGTCCAAAGGTCGTGCTCCCGCGCCTGCCCCGCAGCGAGCACGGCTAAGCCGAAGCCGATGGCATACGGCAGCTTGAATTGACGGAAGACCCCGATGACGGTGCTGGACAGGTCCATGGTCGCCACGATGATGGCCATCTACGGCCAGTGCCAGTGCTACACACCGGACCGGCCGGGGACCGCTGACTGGCCGTCCGAACGCTTGGGTGGAGGGGTGGCGCGGTCGCCACCCTACACCCCTGCGTCCATGAGGCGGGGGCTCGTCTACTTCTTTACGACTGTAAGACCGCGCGCCGCCGCAAACTCCGCGAAAATCATCGCGAGGAACGCCTCAGCGGCTTCGCCGTTTGGTGCCGCCCGTGACGCTAACACTTCGCCATCTGATGCAAGAGCAACCGCGAGATAAGGAAGCCCGCTGCGCGGAGGATCGTAAACGGCGCCTATAATGCCAGCCATCATCAGCCTCACGGTAGAATGTTGTTCCGACGTGTTTACACCAAACCGTTAGATGCCTGTCAAATACCTGACCCGCGGCCCGGCTTCGAGGCATTGTCGGCTGCGGGAGACAGGCCCTCATCCATTGACGGCAAATATTAGCCGGCACCAGTAGCGAGCACCGGCCAGTGTCGTTAGACTGACTGATCGTAGGCAAGTAGTGCTGAGACCGCTTGATCGTGCATAAAGTGCCGCCTCGGATCACACCGGAGACATAGTAAGGTCTATCACCTCGAACATTTTGGCAAACGGGGAAGCACGCATTGAATGTCCATTGAAGCTGATGCTGTCTCTGCACTCCTAGGCGAGGCTCCATGGAGCATTGACGCGGTCGTGCAGGCGCACTTCGGAGACTTTCGAGCGCTCGACTATCTGATGAGGAAGCACCCAGGCTATGCGGTCCAACAGGGGCTCGCCGACCTCCGCGCGGCAGCCAGGCTTCTTCGCGAGGAGGTGGCGGACTTCATCGCCGTTGCGGCACGACTTGGGCACGTTCTGCCTCGGCCAGAAACCTTTCGTCCGGCGGGTCGAGCCATGCTGGAACGCGAGGAATGGGAGGCCAAGAAATGCCTACATCGCGTCGCAGTCGCAGCGAGCACGCTAGTGGACATGTCCCGCGTGATGCGAACGAACATGGCGAAGGCCGGCACCGACATCACCAGGGAGTACGCGGCGGAATTGGCGAGGTCACTCGACAAGGAGCAGCACGATTTTGTCATCGCACTGAGAAACGTCGCGTCGCACGCGCGGCTCTTGGAGCCATCGTGGTCAATTCGGTATGACGCCTCTGGCACGGCCGTTTCGATCATGCTCGCCGCCGAAGACTATATCGATCCTAAGCGCTGGACGAGCGGCGCCATCGCTTACGCGAGGACACACACGAAAGTCGATCTGGTAGCCCTCCTTGCCAGCTACGAACGAGCCGCTGCCGAGTTCAATCAGTGGCTCATTCGGCATGTTGAGATCTCGCGCTTGCCTATGTTGGAGAATTACAGAGAGTGCGACGCGGCTAGGCGTAGAGTGTCTGCGCGTTCCCACTATGGGCTCCTGATGCAAGCAGCCGAGCAACGCCGCATCGACCCGTACGCTGTGCTTCCGAACTTCCTATCGGATGAGGAAATCGCCCGCGTCCACGCGCAACGAAGAGGGTCCGCGCAGCAGATCGATCTCATCATAACGCTAGCCGACAAACATGACGCGGTAGACGACGATCTGCGGCACCGTATCACGGCGATATTCGCCGCCCACTTGGCTGGCGAGGCAGGCTCTTAGGCTTGCAAGCAAAGACACGACGTTGGAGGCTAATACTTCCGCTTGAGAGGATGAGGCGATGATTGTTCGAGGGCTCCTATTCGGTGCAATCAGTGTTGCATCCGTCGTGCTTATAACGCCGCAAGCGCAAGCGCAGTCTGCATTCTGTCAACGCGGGTCAGCCCCCATGCTTTCAGACGACAGTGATGCTCAGATCCAAGAAGTCGCTCGCAACTGCCGGCCTGGCGATATCATTCAAATTCCCCCGGGCGGTCGCGGAGGCACACGTGCGGTCGCTCGGCTCTGCGACTTCTCCAAGGAGATGCCCATCGCGGGGGGTATGCTGTTTTGCGTTATGATCGCTCCGCGACAGATGAGATAGTTCCGCCTTGGAGCACTGTGCCCCAGCCGGCCCACACCACCGCAAGGCAGCGCCCCCCGTGACACCGAGGTGCAGGCCCGCATCCGCCGCTAGGTGGACGCGGCGGGACTGGTCGGTGGGGCCTAACGCGGTGCCGGTATCCCTGTCATGGGTGCCAGCACACGACGTTGTTCTTCTCGATACACATCGTCGGTGATGAGCCCGCGACTGCGGAGGCGCCGCAACTCGGCCAGTCGCTCGTCACGGTCGCCCGCCGTTGCAGCGATCGGGGTGGGTGACGCGGCGGGAGCGGGCGTTCCGATGGGAGGTGCGGCCGAGACGATGGCGAGAGCGAAGGCGCCGCCTTGCTCCACATTCGCAGCAGCGTCGAGCGCAGTACCGAGATAACCAAGCATCAGCGCGGGCGCGAACAGGGCACCGCGAGGCGCGACCTCGATCTCGTATCGGCCGCCGGCCAGTGTAGGAAGTCGTGTCACCCAGCGGCCAGGAACCGAAGACCCGGACACTGCCACCGTGGCGGGTCCCGCAGGGACATCCGCGAAGGTTCGCTCTCCACGCCAGAGCGAGCCGGCGCGCTGGTCATTGACCATTACCTGAGCCGAAACGCCGAGGTAGAGCATAGAACTTGCCCTTGCGACCGTAATCCGCGCCATGCCGTCCGGGATCGGCGCATCCGCGGCCGGCATCGGGAGAGTGCGCTCGCCGCCGGTTGAGCACGCGGCGAGCAGCATCGAGACAATGAGAAGGGTAGCGCCTCGCCTCATGGTTTTCTCCCAAGGGAAACGACACCATGCCCGTTGTATCGCCGTTGCAACAGCGCCGCCGCCGGGCGGCATGCGTGACCTGAGACAGAGCCTAGCGGGCCGCCGCGCAGGGCTGACGCGCCCCTATGTCATCCCACATACCTGGCGCGGCTGCGGTGCCGGCACGCCTCAGCGAAGCATCCACTCCCGCCCGGTAGGCGGCGGGATGCTGCCGGCGGGGAAGTCTGCCGCGCGAAGCTTCAGCGCCTCCCACACTGCATCGGGGACGCGATGATAGGTGCCATCCTGCGGGACCAAGAGGCCGTGCGCGACCAGGGCTGTGATGCGCGGGTCTGCCATCGCCACGGGATGCCGCTGAAGCCCGGTGCGCAGGTATGCGCCGAGGATCGCCTTCTCGGCCGGCTCGATAAGACCGAGGTGCGCCAACAGCGCCTTGGTGTCGGCCCTCCGCTTCCGCCAGCGTCGCGCCGCTGCAATGCCGTCCGTGGCGATCCAGTTGAAGACAGAACCCAGCGCGAGGCCGGCAGCCGTGGCGGCAGCGTAGGCCAGCGCCAGCGCATCGCCGGTCGGTGCCCAGGTCCCGCTCACATGCATCACCAGCAGCACGCCCACGGTCACGGTGAGGCCGGCGGCATGCCACCCATTGGCCTTGCTGATGAGCCCGACCAGCGCCTTCCCGAGTTCCACTACCGCCCCCTGTATGCGTTCCCGCATGGAGCCTGACCGGGTATCGTCGCGCAATGCCGTCTGACCCGCATCCGCCGCCTGTTGACCCTGCCGAGGTAGAGCGGCTCCGTGCATACCTGAGCCTGTTGCCCGAGGCTCACGCCGCTTGCGTCGGCATGATGGAGGCAATAGGCGGCACGGACCTGAACGCATTCCCGGTCCCGAAGCAGGCCGCCTTCGGGCTGATCGCTCGCTCGATCGGAAATCTCGAAGCGATCGATTTGCTGCTGAAGACAGAGCAGATCGTTGAGGCTCGGACGATCACGCGGTGCCTCGTGGAGAACTTGTTTATGGTGGGGAGCATCCACGCCCGCCCGGACATGACGATGTCGGTGCTTGAGAACGACTTCGCGAAGAGCCGCATCGTCCGCGCGGGCATCCTCCTGGAGCGGGGCGCGGACGTGCTCGACCCGGACCAGTTGGATCGCCTTCAGGCGTTCGCCGCAGACCTGAAGCAACAGAAACCGAAGAACGCCTACATCCGCCAGAAGGCGCTTGCGGACGACACCTATGCGGCCGCGTCCCTAGCGATCTACAGCCAACTTTCGGACGACAGCGCGCACGCGACGCTCGCATCCCTCGGGCGCCACATCCGCCTTCAGCAGTCGGGCACCAGGGAACTGGTCCAGTTCCCCGAACCTTCGGTTGCCGAGGCATGCCACACGGCGGCGACGGCTACCAACATGACCATCGGCTTATTGCTCGGCGTTCGTGACATTTTCGGCGGCGCGCTCGGGGAACCGCATATCGCGAGACTGGAAGCCGCATTTCGGGCCGCGAAAGAGCGCTGGCCGCCCCGGCCCGGCACGCTGGACCCGACTTAGTAGGCGATCAGGGACTGCTGAGCGTCGCCACTGCGATCGACCCTGCCCCAGCCAGAGGGCCACCGCGCCGCCCCGAAGGCCGCGCGATCTCGGGCGACCGGACCCCTCGTTGCCGGACGGTGGCTGGCGCACTATGATGTGTTTGTCGCACCGACGCATCACAGCGCCCATTCGGTCAGAGCCAACCACGAGAACCCGTAGCGGTCAGGGTGCAGCGCCAGGACCTCCAGCGGCCAAGCGACGGCGACAGCGCTCAACCAAAATGGAGGTGCCCATGCCCAATGAACTTCGGGCCTGTGAGGATAAGGCCCGCCGCGTTTGCAAACTCGCGGGCTACCGGCTGCGCAAAACGCGGGGTGATGTGTGGTGGTCCATTGGCGCCACCTTCCTCACCTACCTTGTTCTCGATGATCGTGGCGTGCTTGTGGACGGCGCAGAGGCTGATGAATTGCACGAGCTGATCCGCCGTTACGCCTGATCCCGGATGAAGGCGAGGCTGCCGGGTATCCGGCAGTCTCGTCCTCCCAGGATACGGACTGCCGCGACGCACGCCCGAGCCGCACTCACAGGCGATGTTGCTGCCACTCCCGCGCATACTCGCCTCGGTCTCGCCTGTGCGCGGCGCATGCGGCAGGTGATACGGGGCCTACCGCGGCTAGTTCGATAATTTTTTCTAGCCGACAAATTCTCCCACAGTCATCATCTGCGATATGGGCGGGTTTCTCCTTCGTACATTTGTCAATGCGCTGGGACTTCTGGTCATCGGTGCTTTGGTAGCGCGCGGCCCTGGCGCGCAAGAGGTCGATCCGCGCTTTATGTCGCGGACCGAAGTCCAGATGGTTCAAGATGCACTGATCTGGAATGGCTCCTTTGACGCTTTGAAGGACGGCTTATGGGGGCCGATGACGACCGAAGCCGTCCGCCGCTGGCGCGAGGCCGCCGGCCTTAGGCAGTCGCCAACATTCAACATTGCAGAATTGACGCAGCTCTTCGCCACGGCCATCCGAGCTCGGAGCGAGGTCGATTGGACGATGTGGCGCGACCCCCATACAGGGGGCTGGTTCGGTTTTCCCGCAGCACTTGTCCGGCCAAACCGTCGAGATGAACCTGTGCCGGGCTTCATGTTCGCGACTGAGTTTGAGAGCCGTCGCATCGGCATCTCATTCACGGCGCTTCGCGTAGCTGGTCCAGTGACGGCGGTCAGGGAACTGCTATCGCAGACGGTTCACAATTCCCACGTCACATATCGTCTCGATCGAGACCATCGGCAGGTGATCTCGATGCTAAGGCGCGACGGCGCAACCCAGTATGCTCGGTTGGACCGAGTTGGCGGGGAGTGGCGAGGGTTTCTCGTGGCCTTCGCGGATGGATTTCCCGATATGCGGCGGCTCATAGTCGCCATCAGCGCTGAGTTCTCCGCGACAGGACACTCAGTCATCGAAGCGCCTTACGATGCGCCGATCTTGGGGCCAATCGTCGGGCGACTAATGCGACCAACCTCACCACCTCCACCGACGGTGGCAGGCGGGCAGGTGCCCCCTCCACCCGGCGAACCACGCATCACAGGTTCCGGCACAGCTTTTGTAGTCGCCCGGGAGGGAACCCTACTAACCAATCACCACGTCGTGGCGGGATGCCGGCGCGTCTCGCTGCCAGATGGCACGGAGGTTGCGGTCGTTCAGAGTGACGTTCGACGCGATCTTGCGGTGCTTCGCGTAGCGCGAACCTACTCGAACATCGTGCAGTTCCGGCGGGATCAGACAGTCGATCTAGGCGAGAGTGTGAGCCTGTTCGGCTTTCCCCACTACGGGACGGTTTCCACCAGCCTCAACCTGACGAACGGCATCATCACTTCGCTTGTTGGTACGGGCAACGATCCGCTTCACTTCCAGCTTAATGCTGCCATGCAGCCAGGCAACAGCGGCGGTCCGGTGCTCGATGAGGCTGGTTTCCTCATTGGTGTCGCCGTGGCTCGACTAAGGGACGACGTAACTGTTCGCGAGACAGGTACGATACCGCAGACGATGAACTATGCCATCCGAGGGCAGGTTGTTGAGGCGTTCCTGCTGGAGAATGGTATCCGCGTCGAGAAGCGCGCTTCGCACGAGCGGGCTGACTTGCGCGAGGTGGCGCAACGCATGGAGAACGCCGTGCTGCCCATCCTTTGTTGGCGACAGAGTTGACGGACTGCCGACCCCGCTTTCCCAGGCCGCCGCGCCACTGCCGCTGAGCCGCAGAAGCCCCACCAGCGACCTGCCAGCCGGCCCAGCGCCGCCCCCGAGAGCCGCCAGACCCCCGCCAGCCCCACGAGCCCGCCCAGCCTCGCCAGAAGCCCGCCAGCGGGTCCGGAACCGGCGGGAAAAGAGGGGGCCGCCCGCCACCCCAGCCCTCGGCGCCCGGCGTGACCCTGGAACCGGCCGCTCGCCTCACCAGTGCCGCCGCAGCTGCCCCGCCTGCAACCCGCCTGCGACCCACCGGCCGCCCCCCGCCAGCCCCGCGCCCGTCCGACCATTATATGCAATAGCATGCGAAAGCCGTTCAGAGCTTCGCCAGCGCCTTTCGAGGCTCGCCAGTGTGTGCCCCCATCCGCCGAGCGCCACAGCCGCCGCCAGCGCACGCCAGAGCCGCCTAGCGCGCCTCTGGCATGTTCCCAGCCGCCGAACCCCGAAACGCCGTCTGCGCCCGTCCTACGCGCTTTCTGCATGCATAATCATGCGAATGATCGCACCGCCTGTCGTTCCGCGAGCTACGCGCTCCGATCCGATACGAAATCGTTCCGAACTGACCTTTTCAGGCTCCGCGTCCGGTCAATGTCCGGTCAGGCGAAAGGCGAAGCAGCACCACGCGCAGGCGATGCGTCGAATAGCTTAACGATTTCAATTGATTGCGATGGTAGCGGCGGGCGGACTTGAACCGCCGACCCCGGCATTATGAGTGCCGTGCTCTAACCAGCTGAGCTACGCCGCCATCCAGAGAGGGGCGCGAATTAGGCCGCGCTCCGCGTGCTGTCAACCGCCCCGGCGGCCCGCAGGAAGCCGCCGCCGAGAACGCGCTCCCTATCATACATCACGCAGGCTTGGCCGGGAGCCACAATTCCCGGCGCCTCCAGTAGCACCCGCGCCAACCCGGTCCCGGCATCCCAGGAGACCGTCGCCGCCCGCGGCACTTCCCGCGCGCGCAGCTTCACCGAACAGCGGATTGGCGCGACCGGCGGATCGATCAGCCAATTCACCTCGCCGACCGTGGCTTCCGTGGTCTCCAGCGCGCCACGGGGGGCGAGCACGATACGCCGGCGCCCTGCTTCCACCCCGGCAACGTAAAGCCGCTCATCGCCATCCCAGGAAGCGGCACCGAGGCCCCTGCCCTGCCCGACCGTGTAGCGGGCAATGCCGTCATGCGCGCCGAGCACGCGGCCATCGGCATGGACCAGCTCGCCCGGCGCGGCGGCATCGGGGCGCAGCTTCGTCACCAGCGAATCGTAGCGCCCTTCGGGGACGAAGCAGATGTCCTGGCTGTCCGGCTTGTCGGCAACGGCAAGGCCCAGCCGCGCGGCGACCACGCGCACCGCCGCCTTGTCGGGATAGCCACCAAGCGGGAAGCGGGCGAAGGCAAGCTGCTCGCGCGTCGTGGCCGCGAGGAAATAGGACTGGTCGCGCGCCGGGTCGGCGGCGCGGTGCAATTCGGCACCATGCGGGCCATCGACACGGCGCGCGTAATGGCCGGTGGCCAGGGCATCGCAGCCGAGGTCATGAGCCAGCGCCACCAGGTCGCGGAACTTCACCGTCTGGTTGCAGCGGATGCAGGGCACCGGGGTCTCGCCGCGGGCGTAGGTGTCGGCGAAGTCGCCGATCACCTCGCGGCGAAACACCTGCTCGCGGTCCAGCACGTAATGCGGGATGCCGAGCCGGTCGGCGACATCGCGCGCGTCATGGATGTCCTGGCCGGCGCAGCACGCGCCCTTCTTCTGGATCGCGGCGCCATGGTCATAGAGCTGCAGCGTGGCGCCGACGACGTCGTGGCCCTCCTCGGCCAGCAGGCCGGCGACGACGGAGGAATCGACGCCCCCCGACATGGCCACGAGGATTCTAGCCATGGACGGTATTGTCCCCACGCGCCGCGTCGAGCCCCTGCTGCCAAAAGCGCTGCTCGAGCCGCGCGGCCTCGGCGAAATCCGCCGCCAGGCGGGCGAAGCGCGCCTCACCACCGTGCGAGACGCCGAGCGCGTCGATCCGCAGCGCGGCGGCGCGCGCCATCGCCTGGTATTCCTCGGCCGCGTAGGTATCGATCCAGGACTGGTAGGCGTTGCCCTCCACCTGCCGCGCCGGGTCGGCGAGGATGCGCAAGGCCACCTCCCCATAACCCACGGTGCAGGGGGCGAGCGCCACTTCAAGGTCGAGGATGTCGCCGAACAGGCCCCGGTCGAGCACCCAGCGGGTGTAGGAGACCGTCTCGGCACTTTCCGGCGTCGCGATCACGGCGGCTTCGTCGAGGCCCCATTCGGCGCAATACTTCAGGTGCAGCTTCGTCTCGTCGAGGATGGCGAGCACCGCCGCGGCCTTGTCGCGCATCGCCTGCAGGCTCTCGCCCTTGACCACCGCGAAGGCCTTGGCGCGGGCGAAGTGGATCAGGAACAGGTAGTCCTGGATCAGATAGGTGCGAAAGGCCGGCAGAGGCAGCGCGCCATCGGACAGGCGCTGCACGAAGGGATGCCAGGTGTAGCCGGACCACGCCTCGGCGGCGGCCGCGCGCAGCCGGCGGAACAGGCCGCCCTCGGCGCCGAAATCCGTCTCCCAGCGCGGCATGGTCATCGGTTCAGCCGCCCGCGTTGCGGCTGCCGGAGGGCAGCTTCACGACCAGCCCGTCCAGCGCATCGGTCATGATCAACTGGCAGCCGAGGCGCGAGGTCTCCTGCAGGTCGAAGGCGAGGTCGAGCATGTCTTCCTCATCCTCGGTCGGCTTGGCGAGCTTGGCAAACCAGGCGGCGTCGACAATGACATGGCAGGTCGAACAGGCGAGCGAGCCCTCGCAGGCGCCCTCGATATCGACGCCGTGGCGATGCGCGATCTCCAACACGGAGAGCCCGAGCGGCGCATCCACTTCCTTGCGCGTCCCGTCGCGCTGAACGAAGACCATCTTCGGCATTACTTACTCCGCCGCCCTGCTTGTGTCGGACATTGCCCGTTGCCACCCTTCCGCGAGCATCGCGGCGGCACGGTCCACATCGGCCGGCGAGGTAAAGCGTCCGATGCCAATCCGCAAGGTCGCACGCGCCCGGGCCGGGTCCAGCCCAATCGCGTTCAGCACGTAGGAAGGCTCGATCTCGGCCGAGGAACAGGCCGAGCCGGTCGACACGCAGACCGACGGCGCCGCCGCCATGATGGCCTGCGCGGAGACGCCGCCGGGGAAGGCGATGTTGAGGTTGCCGGTCACGCGCGGCGCGTCCGGCGCGTTCAGCGCAAGCCCCGGCACCGCCGCCTGCAACGCGGCGAGGAAGCGGTCCCGCTGCCCGCCGATGCGACCGGCATCGAGCATGCCCTCGATGGCGGCGATGCGCGCCGCCTCCCCGAAACCCACCACCAACGGTGCCGGCAGCGTGCCCGAGCGCAGCCCGCGTTCCTGCCCGCCGCCAGAGAGCAGCGGGGTGAGGCGCACCCGCGGCCGGCGCCGGACATAGAGTGCGCCGATTCCCTTCGGCCCATAGATCTTGTGGGCCGAGAGCGACATCAGGTCGGCCTGGATCTCGCCCACATCGAGGGGGATGCGCCCGGCCGCCTGGGCCGCATCGGTGTGGAACAGCGCGCCGGCCTGCTTGGCGATGGCGCCGATGGCGGCGAGGTCCTGGATCACGCCGATCTCGTTGTTCACCGCCATGACGGAGACCAGCAGCACCGTCTCGTCCACCGCCGCGCGCAGGGTGTCGAGGTCAAGCAGGCCGTTGGCATCGACCGGCAGCACGACCGGCTCGAAGCCTTCCTCAGCCAGCGCCTTGACGCTTTCGAGGACGCATTTGTGCTCGGTCGCAACGGTGACGATGCGGCGGCGCTCGCTGCCCTGGCTCGCGGCGAAGCGGGCGGCCCCCTTGATGGCGAGGTTGTTCGCCTCGGTGGCGCCGGAGGTGAGGATAATTTCCTTCGCATCGGCGCCGATCAGTTCGGCGATGTGGCGGCGGGCCTGCTCGACGGCTTCCTCGGCGTCGCGGCCCATGGCGTGCTCGACGGAGCCGGGATTGGCGAAATTCTCCTCCCACCAGGGCCGCATGGCGGCGAGGACGCGCGGGTCGACCGGCGTGGTGGCGTGGCAGTCGAGATAGATGGGGCGGTTCGGCGTGGCGCTCATGATTGCAAGATGGGGCCAATGCGCGCCCGGCGGGAGGCCCGCTTTCATCCTGAAGGCCATGCGCGGCACGCGCATTTCCGCCCCCAACAGTCAAAAAAAGGAGTGGGGGGTGTCGGGGGGCGAGTTCCCTCGCCCCCTGACCGCTTCAGGCCGCCCGCCGCGTCACCTGCTCCCGCATGGCCGCCCAGGCAGCGACAAACCGCTCAACCGAATCCTCCGGCGCGTTCCACGGCAGCGACATGCGAATGGTGCAGGCCGCATCGCCCCCGAGGCCCATCGCAGCGAGCACATGCGAGGCCCCGACCTTTCCCGACGAACAGGCCGCCCCGGCCGACACGCGCACCCCGGCGAGGTCGAGCGCGATCACCTGGGTCTCGGCCGGGACGCCCGGCAGCAGGATGGCGCTGGTATTGGGCAGGCGCGGCGCGCCCTGCCCCGGAAAGCGGGCTTCCGGCGCGAGGGCGGCGATGGCGGCCTCGATGGCGTCGCGGATCGGGGCGAGGCGGGCGGCGGCCTGGTCGGTCGCGGCGCGGGCGGCGGCGGCGAAGCCGGCGATGGCGGGCAGTGGTTCGGTGCCGCCGCGGCGGCCGCGTTCCTGCCCGCCGCCGGCGATCAGCGGCGTGGGGTCGAGCCCCGGACGCAACAGCAGGGCGCCGGCCCCCTTGGGGCCGCCGAGCTTGTGGGCGGAGAGCGCCAGGCTGTCGGCGCCAGCCGGCAGCGGCGCGCGGCCGGCGGCCTGGACCGCATCGACATGCAGCAGGGCGCCGTACCTGCCGCACAGGCCGGCCGCATCGGCGATGGGATGCAGCACGCCGGTCTCATTGTTCGCCGCCATCAGGCAGACCAGCGCGGGACCGGCCGCGGCCAGCGCGGCGTCAAGAGCCGCGAGGTCGATGGTGCCATCGGCGCGCACCGGCAGCAGCGTCGCCCCGGGTGCGGCCCGCAGCACGGCAGGGTGCTCGGTGGCACCGACCAGGACGCGCCGGCCGGCGGAAAGACCGTGCAGCGCCAAGGCATTGGCCTCGGTGCCGCCGGCGGTGAAGACGACATCCTGCGCCCTGCCGCCGAATCGGGCGGCGATCGCGCCGCGCGCATCTTCGAGCAGCCGCCTCGCCGCGCGGCCCTCGGCATGGACCGAGGACGGGTTGCCGGGCAGATCGAGCGCGGCGAGCACGGCGGCGCGGGCTTCCGGCCGCAGCGGCTCGGTCGCGTTGGCGTCGAGGGAGAGGCCGGTCGTCATGGCGCGGGGGTGATGGCCGCCTCGGGGCCGGCGGGCGGTCGGGCGCGGCCGATGACGTGGCCATCGACCACATCGGCGAGGGTCATGGCGCCGAGGAAAAGGCGGATCTGGTCGCCCAGTTCGGCCCAGAGGTCGTGGGTCAGGCAGCGCGTGCCGCCGCCGAGGCAGCCCGGACCGCCTTCCTCGCAGCGTGTGGCGACGATGGGCTCGTCGGCGGCCTCGACGATCTCGGCGATCGGGATGGCTTTGGCCGGGCGGGCCAGGCGATAGCCCCCGCCCGGCCCCCGCGCCGAGGCGACCAGCCCGGCGCGGCGCAGCCGGCCGAACAATTGTTCGAGATAGGCGACCGAGAGCTGCTGGGCGGCGGCAATGTCGTTGAGCGTGACAGGCCGGCCGTTCACGCAACCTTCGGCGCGGCCCTCGCGGGCGGCCATTTCAACCAGCGCCATAACGGCGTAGCGACCGCGGGTGGACAAGCGCATGGCCTACTCCGCTCTCCTCGCAACCCTGATCCGTTCTTCACACATAGGGGCGCTGTCGTGATTCTGTTATGCGATCGAGGTGTCGTTCACATATAGTGTTTCGGCCCTGGGAAACGGGAACCTCCCCCAGGGCACCATGGAATGCTCCCAGACCGTTGATTTTTCAGGTTCGCCGTAAGGCGGGCCACGGAGCGGATCGACGCTATGTTTTCCGACCGCGGCAGTCAACAATGCCGGCGGTTCAGAGCTGTCCATGGCTTGGCGTGCCCCCCTTCGCCAGTCAGGCGAGGTTCCCCACACTGCGGCAGGTCGCCGCCAAACCGAGCCCAGGCCCCAACGGGGCGGGCGTGGTTGGCCTCGCCTGCGGCAAAGCGCATTGGACTGTACGCACGATGCCCGAGGTCATGTTCGCTGGGCCGGATGGCCGGCTCGAAGGACGATACCACCACTCGAAGCGCCCCAATGCCCCGGTTGCCCTGATTCTCCACCCGCACCCGCTGCATGGCGGGACGATGAACAACCGGGTCAGCTATTCGCTGTACCAGCGCTTCCAGGCGATGGGCTTCTCGGTGCTCCGCTTCAATTACCGCGGCGTGGGCCGCAGCCAGGGTCGCTATGACGGCGGCATCGGCGAGGTGTCGGACGCGTGCTCGGGGCTGGATTTCCTCCAGGCCGTCAACCCGAACGCGTCGATGCTGTGGGTCGCCGGCTATTCCTTTGGCGCCTATGTCGGCATGCAGGTGCTGATGCGGCGGCCGGAAATGGGCGGCTTCATTTCGATCAGCGCGCCGGCCTCGCATTACGATTTCGGCTTCCTCGCCCCCTGCCCCTGCAACGGGCTGATCTTCCATGGCGCGGATGACGAACTCGTGCCGGAACCGTCGGTGCGGAAGCTCGTCGACAAGCTGAACACCCAGAAGGGCATCACCATCGACTATCGGGTGATGCCGGGTGCCGGGCATGTTTACACGCCGGGGCAGACGGAGAAGGTCGTCGACGCGGCCGAGGACCATGTCATGGGCATCCTCAACCGCGGCCGGATGGCGCTCGCCGCCGACTGAACGCTGGCGCACGTCACGTATGCAGCAGGGCCGCCAGGAGACTGGCGGCCCTTCGCATGTCCGGTGCCTGCCACCCCGGGATCGGCGGTAGGCGAAGTCGGGAACCTCGGACCGGAAGCTGCGCCGTTCAATTGGACGTCGCAACGATCCAGATCACACCTTCACGGACCGACCCGATCGGCTATGCGGGCCAGACCGGCGCGCGCGCAGGCCTCATCCCGTTCGCCGCCCGGCGCACCGCCGACGCCGATCGCTGCGATGATCTCGCCGCCCCGGCGGATCGCCACCCCCCCAGCCAGGGGCAGGATGTTGGACAGCGAGGTCAGCGCCGGCCCCGCCGGGCTGCGCGCGGCCAAGGCAGCGAATTCCCCGCTGGTGTCGAAGCGGAAGATCGGCCCCAGCGTCACCACCGTATAAGCTTTGCGGAAGCTGCTCTGCTCGGTGTGGATGGTGCTGTTGTCGCCCCGTGCCTGCAGGCGCAGCACCCCCGCGGTATCGACCACCGAGACCGAGACGCGCCAGCCCTGGGCCTCGCAATGGTGGATTGCCTCCTGCGCGGCTTCGATGGCGAGGCTGAGCGGCAGGACGCCCTCGCCCTGGCGGACCTGGGCCAAAGCGGGCTGTGCGCCGACCAGCAAGGCGACGGCGCGGAACATCCATGCCGCCACGCGACGAACAAGCCCTCGCGCGGTCATGGCGTGGTCACCCGGCCGAGAAAGGCGCGCACCAGCGCGGCGATCTCCACCCCACGCGTCTCCAGCGCGAAATGACCGGCATCGAGCAGATGCACCTCGGCTTCGGGGATGTCGCGACGGAAGGCCTCGGCCCCGGCCGGCAGGAAGAACGGGTCGTTGCGGCCCCAGACGGCCAGCAGCGGCGGCTGATGGGCTCGCAGGTAGCGCTGGATCTCGGGGTAGAGCGCGACGTTGGACTGGTAGTCGAGGAACAGGTCGAGCTGGATCTCGGCAATCCCGGGCCGGTCGAGCAATGCCTGGTCGAGCGTCCAGGCCTCGGGGGCGAGCAGGCTCTCGTCATGCACGCCATGGGCGTATTGCCAGCGTGTCGTCTCGGGGGCGAGGAAGCCGCGCAGGGCGTCGCGATTGGCCGCGCTCGGCACCTGCCAATAGGCCTGGATGGGGTTCCAGCCTTCGCTGAGCCCTTCCTCATAGGCATTGCCGTTCTGGGTGATGATAGCGGTGATGCGTTCCGGGTGACGCAGCGCCAGGCGGAAGCCGACCGGCGCGCCGTAGTCGAACACCATGACGGCAAAGCGCGAGAGGCCCAGTGTCTCGGTGAAGCGTTCGATGAGCTGGGTGATCGCCTCGAAGCTGTAAGCGAAGACGTCGCGCGCCGGGGCGGCCGAGAAGCCGAAGCCGGGCAGGTCGGGGGCGACGACGTGCCAGCGGTCGGCGAGGCGGGGCATCAGGTCGCGATACATGTGCGACGAGGTCGGGAAGCCGTGCAGCAGCAGCACGGTGGGGTTCGAGGGGTCGCCGGCCTCGCGGTGGAAGATCTCGACGCCGTCGATGAGGGTGCGGCGATGGCGGATGGTCATGGGGGTTCTCCTCAGCAACCGGCGCGATGCCGGTGTCCGCCGCGCAATTGCGCCCGCGCCGGTGACGGCTGAATGCCCGCCTCGCGCGCTACACTGTTGCCGGCTGCGCAATAGCGACGCGTAACCCCTTTGCCGCGACCACGACGCCGTGCATCGTATCGGCAATAATTGTCCCGAGGAAACGACAGCAATGCGTTCGACCCGTCGCGGCATGCTCACCACAGCGCTCGCCATGCCCGCCATTGCCCGAGCCCAGGGCGCCACCTGGCGGCCGGACCGGCAGATCACCATGATCGTCGCCTATGCCGCTGGCGGCGGCACCGACACCGCGGCGCGCACCATCGCGCGTTTCATGGAAAAGGACCTCGGCCAGCCCGTGGTGGTGCTGAACCGCCCGGGCGCGGGCGGCGAGATCGGCTTCAGCGAACTCGCCCGGGCGCGGCCGGATGGCTACACGATCGGCTTCATCAACACACCCTCGATCGTAACCGTGCCGATTGAACGGCGGGCGCGCTTCAAGCTCGATGACTTCGCGCTGATCGCGAATATCGTCGACGATCCGGGCGGATTGTGGGTGATGAACGACAGCCCCTATCGCGACTTCCAGTCCCTGCTCGCCGCTGCGCGGGCACAGCCGGGCACCATCGGCTATGGCACCACCGGGATCGGTTCTGATGACCACCTGGCGATCCTCGCCATCGAGCGGGCGACCAATACGAGCTTCCTGCACATCCCCTTCGCCGGCTCGGCGCAGGTGAAGCAGAACCTGATGTCGCGCGCGATCCCGCTCGCGGTCATGAACATGGCTGAGGGCATCAACGAATGGCAGCAGGGCGTGATCCGCCCCCTGGCGCAGATGGGCGAGACGCGCTGGGAGCCCGCCGCGGCGGTGCCGACGCTCAGGGAAATGGGTGTCAATGTCGTCGAGGGCTCGATGCGCGGCATGGCCGCCCCGGCCGGCATGGCGCCGGAGGTGATGGAGCGCCTGGCGCTGTCAGTGCGGCGCACCGTCGATGACAGCGACTTCCAGGCCCTGGCGCGCACGCAGAACCTGCCGCTGCGCTTCCTCGGCCCCGAGGCGTATCGCACCGAGTTGGTGGCGCTGCGCACGCGCTACGAGGCGCTGTGGGCGCTGCATCCCTGGCGGGAGTGAGCGCCGTGGCGTTCCGTGGCGTCTGGCCGATCCTGTATGCCTTCTTCGACGAGCACGAACGGCTCGACCGCGCGGCGATGCGCGCGCAGGTCGAGGCCTGCATCCGCGGCGGGGCGCATGGCATCGCCGTGCTCGGCCTGGTGACGGAGTTCCACAAGCTGACGCTGGTGGAACGGCGGACCATCATCGACTGGGTGCTGGAGGATGTCGCCGGCCGGCTGCCGGTGGCGGTGACGGTGAATGAAGCGGGCGTCGCCGCCGCGCTGGAGGTGGCGCGCGCGGCCGAGGCCGCCGGCGCCGCTTGGCTGGTGTTGCAGCCGCCGCAGATCGCGGGGCTGAACGAGGCGGCGCTGGTGCGCTTCATGGGCGCGCTGGCCGAGGGGGTGTCGATCCCCTGCGGCCCGCAGAACAATCCCTCGATGATGGATGTGGCGCTGTCGGCCTCGGCGCTGCGGGTATTGAACCGAGCGCATCCGCATTTCCGCATGATGAAGGGCGAAGGGCCGATCCTGTATGTGCAACGGCTGATCGAGGAGACCGAGGGGGCCTTCGCGATCTTCAACGGGCTGGCGGGGCTCGAGTTGACGGACACGCACCGCATTGGCTGCGCGGGGATGATCCCGGCGCCGGATGTGGCCGATGTGCAGGCGCGGGTGTGGGCGTTCATGGAGGCGGGCGACGAGGAGGCCGCCGAGTCGCTGCACCGGTCGGTGCTGCCGATAGCGACCTTCATGATGATGCCGCGCACGGCGGAGCATTTCGCTGTTTATGGGAAGCCATTCTTCGCGAAGCGGGCGGGGATCGGGGCGGTGCATGGGCGGCGTCCCTGCGTGGAGGCGCATCCGTTGGGAGCGGCGATCCTGGAGCGGCTGGGACGAGGGTTGCCGTCTCTGGCGGGGTGAGGCGCCAGGATAGCGGCGCAGGCCGTCACATGTATGCTGACGACCGCCCGGGGCGAAGCAACTGGAGCGGGAGCGATGCAGGACGACCGATACGAGACCGGCAGCGTAACGCCCGGCCACGCCGGGCCAACGCGACGGGAGCGGGTGAAGCACGCCGCGGCAGACCTCGCCCGCCGCTACCTCATCGCCTTCCTCTACCTCTATATTCTCCTCGGGGTCTTCACGATCCATGAGGACATCGCGCTGCGCGCGCGCAGCATCGGCTTCGCCCCGCATGGCTGGGCGCTGGTGAATGCCCTGGTACTCGCCAAGGTGATGCTGATCGCCGAGGATCTCCGCCTCGGCTCGCGCATCAAGCCGCACCCGCTGATCTATCCGATCGTCATCGAGGCCTTCCTGCTCGCCGTGCTGTTCATCGCCATCCATGTGCTGGAACACCTGATCGCGGGGATGATCCATGGCGAAGCGCTGGCGGCCAGCGTGCCCATCATCGGCGGCGGCGGTGTCGTGGGACTGGCTTTCACGGCGCTGAGCTTCTTCGTCGCGTTGATCCCGTTCTGCGGCTTCCGCCAGGTTTGGCGGGCGATCGGGCCGGATCGGATGCGCGCACTGCTGCTCGGCCCGCCGCCGCGGCCGCCGGACGGCGCCTGATCCCGCCGGCGGACCGGCGCGTCGCCGCCATCGCCGGGGGCCGCGCCGTCAACCCCGCAGTGCGAGCAGGTCCGCGATGTTCGCCGGCGTGATCAGCCCGACCAATCGGCCGGCTTCCTCGACGCCAACCGCGGGCACCGCACCATCGCGCGACAGCGCCTGCAGCGCGTCCGACAGCGTCACGCGGCGGCCGACCCGCGGGATGTCGCGCATCGCGTCCGCCACCGGCGTTCCTGGCCCGCCCTGGCGCAACGCGAGGATGATCGCGTCCCGCGTCAACAGCCCCATCATCCGCCCCTGCCCGTCCACCACCGGGAAATCCTGCTGCGGGGTGCGCAGCAACGCCTCGGCGGCGGCGGCCACATCGGCCTCGGGCGGCAGGGCCTCGAAGCGGGTTTCCATGGCGTCCTCGGCGACCAGGTCGCGGGTCACCGAGCGCAGGTCCTCCTCGGCCGATTCCCCTGCCGCGCCCAGCCAGACGAACATCGCGATGAAGATCAGCAGCGGCGCCCCGAACAGCCCCAGGAAGCCGAGCAGGATCGCCAGCCCCTGCCCGATCCGCGCCGCCATCCGCGTCGCATCCCGGTGGCCCATCCGAAGCGCGAGGGCGGCCCGCAGCACCCGTCCGCCATCCATCGGGAAGGCCGGGATCATGTTGAACAGCACCAGGAAGGCGTTGACCCAGAACAGCCGCGGCAGGAAGCCGGCACGCGGGTCCTCCACCGTCAGCCCGTCCTGCACCGAAGGCATACCGCCCAGCACGGCCGCCAGCAGCAGGCAGATGCCGACATTCACCGCCGGCCCGGCGAGCGCGATCGCGATCTCCCGCCAGGGTTCCTCGGGGATGTGGTCGAGCCGCGCCATGCCGCCGATCGGCAGCAGGGTGATGTCCGGCGTGGCGATGCCATAGCGCGCGGCGGCGGCGGCGTGGCCGAGTTCATGCAGTACGACGCAGGCAAAGACCAGGCTGATGAAGGCGACCCCGGCCAGCGCATCGGGCAACCCGCCGCGCGACGCATGGGTCGCGCCGATCCACAGCAGCAACAGGAAAAAGGTGACGTGGACGCGGATGACCGTGCCGCGCACGGTGCCGATGGGGAAGGACCAGGCCATTGAAGGCTCCCTGTGACCTGGCGACGCTAGCAGGCTTTCAGGCCCGCGCGGGGGCGGAGCCGCTGTTACAACAGCGACCCCAGGATCCGCCCGCCCACCAGCGGCCGCGGCACCCCGGTCGTCCCCGGGAAGGTGATCGGCAGCTTGCGCGCCACCCGGGCGGCCAGCAGGCCGAAGGCCTGCGCCTCCAGCGCATCGCCATCCCAGCCGGCGACCTCGACCGGCCGCACCGGTTCCTCCAGCGCGCCGGCCAGCGCCTTCATGATCGCCGGGTTGCGCCGCCCGCCGCCGGCCACCAGCCATTGCAGCGGCGGTTCTGGGAACAGCCGCGCGGCGGCGGCCACACAAACCGCGCAGAAGGCGCACAGCGTCGCGGCGCCATCGGCGGCCGACAGCTCCGCCGCCCCGGCTTCCTTCAGCGCCCGGTCGAAATCCAGCCGGTCGAGCGATTTCGGCGGCGGCGCCGTCAGATAGGGATGCGACATCAGCCGCCCGAGCACCGCGCCATCGGCCTGCCCGGCCAGCGCCAGCTTGCCTGCCGCGTCGTAATCCTTGCCGGTGTGCTGGCGCGCCCAATCGTCGAGCGGGCCATTGGCCGGGCCGGTGTCGAAGGCCAGCATCTCGCCATCCGGCCCGAGCCAGGTGACGTTGCCCACGCCGCCGAGGTTCAGGATCGCCAGCGGCTTGGGCAGCGGTGCGGCGAGCGCGCGATGGAACACCGGCACCAGCGGCGCGCCCTGCCCGCCCGCCGCGACATCCGCCGAGCGGAAATCATAGGCGACCGTCATCCCGGTGCGCCGTGCCAGCGACACCGCATCGCCCACCTGCCAGGTGAAGGGCGTGATGTTGCGCCCCGCAACCGGCGGCCGGTGCAGGATGGTCTGGCCATGGAAGCCGATCAGGTCGGCATCGAGGCCCAGCGCCTCGACCGCTTCCGCGTGGCGGTCGGTGAGGCGCTTCACGGCGTCCAGCAACTCCGGGTCGTCGTCCCGCAGTGTCTCGGCGCGGTCGAGCAGCGCCCGCAGCGCGCGGCGCAGTTTGGGGTCGTAAGGCAAGGTCAGGCGCGGGCCGAGACGGGCGATCGTCTCCCCGTCCGTCTCCAGATAGGCAGCGTCCACCCCGTCCAGCGAGGTGCCGCTCATCAGCCCGATGGTTCTCAGCATGCGGTTGACGTGCTAGCCCCCCAGCCCTTCGGGCGGAAGTCCCGACGTGTACAGGATATGACAATGAGCGGTCCGACCAGCGACTTCCTGCGCATTGCCAAGGAACGCGGCTACATCCACCAGACCTCTGACGAGGCGGAGCTGGATGCTGCCCTGCTGAAGGGCGGCCTCGTCGCCTATATCGGCTATGACTGCACGGCCGACAGCCTGCATGTCGGGCACCTGATGCCGACCATGCTGCTGCGGCTGCTGCAGAAGACCGGTGGGCGGCCCATCGCGCTGATCGGCGGCGGCACCACCAAGGTCGGCGATCCCTCCGGCAAGGACGAGGCGCGCCAGCTGCTGACCGACGAGGTCATCGAGGCCAACAAGGCCGGCATCCGCCGTACCTTCGACGCGCTGCTCGACTTCGATGCGGGTGCGATGATGCTCGACAACGCCGCGTGGCTGGATGAGCTGCGCTACATCCCCTTCCTGCGCGATGTCGGGCGGCATTTCAGCGTGAACCGCATGCTGACCATGGACAGCGTGAAGCTGCGGCTCGAGCGTGAGCATTCGCTCTCTTTCCTCGAATTCAACTACATGCTGCTGCAGTCCTACGACTTCCTGGAACTGCACCGCCGCCACGGCGCGGTGCTGCAGATGGGCGGGTCGGACCAATGGGGCAACATCGTCATGGGTGCGGAGCTGATCCGCCGCATGGAAGGCGGCCATGCCCATGTGCTGACCACGCCGCTGCTGACCACCGCCTCCGGCGCCAAGATGGGCAAGACCGCCGCGGGTGCGGTGTGGCTGAACCCGGACCGCCTCAGCCCCTATGACTACTGGCAGTTCTGGCGTAACACCGAGGATGCCGATGTCGGCCGCTTCCTCGCCCTGTTCACCGAAATGCCGATGGAGGAGGTGCGCCGCCTCGCCGCCCTGCAAGGCGCCGAGGTGAACGAGGCCAAGAAGATCCTCGCGACCGAGGCGACCGCCCTGCTGCATGGCCGCGCCGCCGCCGAGACCGCCGCCGAGACCGCCCGCAGGGCGTTCGAGGAAGGGGCAGCGGCGGATACCTTGCCCACCATCACCGTGGCGCTGCCGGCAGCCTATATCGACCTCGCGGTGCAGGCGGGTCTCGCCGCCTCGAAGGGCGAGGCGCGGCGGCTGATCGTGCAGAACGGGCTGCGGCTGAACGACGTGGTGGTGACGGATGTCGGCGTCACCGTCACCGAGGCCGACCTGCGCGATGGCGCGGCAAAGCTGTCGGTTGGGCGCAAGCGTCACGTCCTGGTGCGCGCCGCCTGAACCACAGGGGGACCGGCTGACCGTTCCTTGGCGCACCCGGACGCCGGCCGGTGGCCGCCCCGGAGCGATTTCCGTTCGCATTGGCTTACGGAAGCCGTTCCCGGGCCATGTTTGGGCGAGCATCGTCACCCGACCGGATGCTTAAACCTGATCGGGGTCCGCGCTACACGCCCGTGAAGGGCAGGATCTGGTGCCGTGCCCTCTCCTGCTGGACCTGGTCCGCCGGATCGAGCACGACGCGTCCCGCCGGTTCGCGCCCGGCCAGCACCTCGGCGAGGTCCATGCGCGCCTTCTGGTCGTTGCGATAATACTGGTGCTCGACGATGTCCCATTCGGTGCCGCCGACGGTGAATAGCTGCGGCTTGGATTGCGGCGCCTGCAGGCCGAGGAAGTAATCCACCACCGTCACGCCCTTCGGCAGCAGTGACAGCTCCGATGGCCCGAAATGGCCGAGCCGGCGCGAGCCTTCATTGGCAATGCGACTGGCGATGCTAAGCGTGCTGTCGCGGCTGGTGATGACGGTCACGCCACTGGCCAGCAAGGCGATCTCGCTCAGCGGTTCGTCAGGATTGAGCATAGTGTGCGGCACGTCCGAGGCGACCAGGACGGCGTGGTCGAAGGTGCCCGCCATCGGGGCCGTCAGCAGGCCGTTGCGCATGACCGCAAGCCCGGCTGACAGAGCGAGGTTGCCCATGCTGTGCGCCAGCAGCACCATGCGCGGCAGGCGGCGGCGCTTCTTCGCCCGCAGCCGGGCGCGATTGATCTCCCGCAGGAGGCGCGACAGGGCGCCACCCGCCGCCATCGCATCCGACTGGTCCGATCGGTATTGCGAGATGGCGGCACCGACCAGCGCGGCGAGCTTCTGCGGGTCGATCACCATGCCGTCCGACGGCCAGGAGAAGGCGAAGGGTGCGAGCGCCACATGGCCGCTGTAGAATTCGGTGATCTGGGCGCCGCGCTCGATGGCCGAACCGAAGCTGTTGGCGAAGCCGTGAATGTAGAACAGCGCCACCGCCTGCCGGTCCACCGCATTGTCGAGCCAGGCATCCAGCAGTTGCGCCGCCGAGCCGGCATCCGGGTCCTTGAAGTCGTCGTCACCCGGGATCTCAGGATGCGCCAGCAGGCGACGGCGGGCCTCCGTGTCATTCGGGTCGCCGATCATCTCGACGCTCGCCTTGCCAAGCCAGAGCCGGCGATTGTCCGGCTCCTCACCGCTGATCGCGTCGAAGGCATCCGAATTGCGCCGCCGGTTGGTGGCGTAGAAGACGGTGAGGGATTTCGGGTCCGTTGCCGGGCGACGTGCCATGGATTCGTTCCTCCTATGGAAGAAACCCTGCGCCGTCGCGGGCCGCCCTGACAAGGGGATGGTGCGGGGCGGCTACTCGAACCGGTTCGCCTTCGGGAAGCCGTTCGGCGGCTGCTTGCCCGCGCCGGCACGGTTGCCGGCCCAGGGGCGCAGATCCGTTTCCGTCCTTGTGCGGCCGCCCAATGTCCAGGTCAGGCCCTCGGCCTTGCGGAACACCTTCACATCCGACAACCCGCCGTCCCGATAGGCCTGCAACTGCACGCCGCGGCCGCGCGTCATCTCCGGCACCTGGTCGAGCGGGAAGACCAGCAACTTGCGGTTCTGCCCGATCACAGCAACGGCGTCGCCATCCACCGGGGTGCAGACAGCGGCCTCGACCGGCGGATCGACATTGAGCACCTGCTTGCCGGTGCGCTTCTCCGCCAGCAGGTCCTCGCCCTTCACCACGAAGCCCTTGCCATCCGACGCAGCGAGCAGGAAGCGCTTGCCTTCCTCATGCACGAACATCGTCACCACGGCGTCCTCATTGGTGAGGTCGACGATCAGGCGCACCGGCTGGCCGTCGCCGCGGCCGCGCGGCAGGGCATCGGCCTTCAGCGTGTAGGCGCGGCCATTGGTGGCGAAGATTACGATTCGGTCGGTCGTCTCCGCATGCAGCGCGGCGAGCAGCCCGTCGCCTTCCTTGAAGCGGATCTCGCCATCGAGCGGGATGTGCCCCTTCTGCGCGCGGATCCAGCCCTTCTCAGACAGGATGACGGTGATCGGCTCGCGTTCGACGAAAGCGGTCTCGTCCACCAGCACGGCAGGCAGGATGCGGCCCGTCTCGGTGCGGCGCTTGCCGAGCGGGCCGTCGCCGAACTTGACGCGCGTTGCGGCGATTTCCTCGGCGATGGCATCCCAGCGCTTCTTCTCCGACCCCAGCAGGCCCTGGAGCCTCTTCTGTTCCGCGGTGAGCTTCCTGTGCTCCTTGCGGATCTCCATCTCCTCCAGCTTGCGCAGGGCGCGCAGGCGCATATTGAGGATCGATTCCGCCTGGAGATCGGTGAGTTCGAACCGCGCCATCAGCACCGGCTTCGGCTCGTCCTCGCTGCGGATGATGCGGATCACCTCATCGAGGTTGAGATACGCGATCAGGTAGCCGTCAAGGATCTCCAGCCGCCGCGCGATCGCCGCCAAGCGGTGTTCGGCGCGCCGCACCAGCACGACATGCCGATGGTCGAGCCAGGAGCGCAGCACTTCCCGCAGCCCCATCACGCGCGGCGTGCGGTTGGCGTCGAGCACGTTCATGTTCAGCGGGAAGCGCGATTCCAGCGCGGTGGCGCGGAACATCGTCTCCATCAGCACGGCGGGTTCGACGGCGCGGGTCTTGGGTTCCAGCACCAGGCGGACGACGTCGGTGCTCTCGTCGCGCACATCGCCGAGCAGCGGGAGCTTCTTCTCCTCCAGCAACTGCGCGATCTGTTCTATCAGCTTGGCCTTCTGGACCTGATACGGGATCTCGGTGACGACGATCTGCCAGGTGCCGTTCTTCAGCGCCTCGCGTTCCCAGCGCGCGCGGACGCGGAAGCCACCGCGGCCGGTCTCGTACGCGTCGCGGATGGCTTCGGCCGGTTCGACGAGCACGCCGCCGGTCGGGAAATCCGGGCCCTTGATGTGGGCGAGCAGATCGGCATTCGGGTCGGCGATCAGCGCCAGCGCCGCGTCGCACAGCTCCCCCGCATTATGCGGCGGGATCGAGGTCGCCATACCCACCGCGATGCCCGCCGCGCCATTGGCCAGCAGGTTCGGGAAGGCCGCTGGCAGGACGATCGGCTCGCGTTCCTCGCCGTCATAGGTGGCGCGAAAATCGACGCTGTCTTCCTCGATGCCCTCGAGCATCGCCTTGGCGACCTCGGTCATGCGCGCTTCGGTGTAGCGCATGGCCGCAGCGTTATCGCCGTCGATATTGCCGAAATTCCCCTGACCTTCGACCAGCGGGAAGCGCGCGGCAAATTCCTGCGCGAGGCGCACCATCGCCTCGTAGATCGAGCTGTCGCCGTGCGGGTGATACTTGCCCATCACGTCGCCGACGATGCGGGCGCATTTCTTGAAGCCGGTGGCCGGGTCCAGGCGAAGCTGGTGCATCGCCCAGAGCAGGCGGCGATGGACCGGCTTCAGCCCGTCCCGCACATCCGGCAGCGACCGCGCGGTGATGGTGGACAGCGCATAGGCGAGGTAGCGCTCGGACAGCGCATCGGCGAGCTTCGTCTCGCGCGTCGCGCCGCCTTCGGGCAGGTCCTTGATGTCGTCGGGCATGGGTCTGATTCGTGCTTCGTTCTCGTTCGCGGATCTACACCGTCAGGGCGCGCGGCGCCACAGCCAGCGTCGCGGCCGAGCCCATCGTCAATCCAAGGCGGCCTCGCCCCCGGCCAGCGCCGCCACCCGATCCGCCAGCCGATGCCGCGCCTCCGGCACCGGCCGGTGCCGCGCGCCAAACGCGTCGCGCTCCAGGAAATGCCCGGT
Organism: Neoroseomonas lacus; assembly: GCF_014644535.1. GTDB lineage: Bacteria > Pseudomonadota > Alphaproteobacteria > Acetobacterales > Acetobacteraceae > Neoroseomonas > Neoroseomonas lacus. The sequence continues at coordinate 335,261 of NZ_BMKW01000008.1, read as the reverse complement.
CAGCCGTAGCCCGGCATCCCAGGCGGCCGGGTCGCCAGGGTCGTCGCCGGCCAGCAGGAAGCCCGGTAGCGACAGCAGGCGGTCGATATAGGGCGCGGCCGCCTCGGCGCTGACCGCCCGGCCGGTGCGCGGCGAGACATGGGTCAGCCCCTCCCGCGCACCCGTCACCGCGCAGGCGGACAGGTCCAGGCCGTAGCCGAGTTCGGTCAACACCAGCGATTCCCAGCGCACATAATCGGCCATCACACCCTCCGCGCCGCCGGCCAGATGGGCAATGACGGAGACCAGCGCATGGAAGGCGCGTGGATGCGGCTCGCGTTCCGGCAGGGCGTCGGCGGCGATGGCGCAGGCCGAGGACAGCAGGGCGAGCGCCAGCGGGTCCTCCATCGCCAGCGCGGCGGCGGGGTGGACCATCTCCCCGCTCAGAGCGCCGAGCTGGTCCGCCAGGCGGGCGATCCAACGCGCCTCGATCAGATTGCCCGGCAGCCACAGCCCGGCCTGGGCGCGGGAGGCTCCGCCCTTCGCCAGCCCGGCATGGCGGCCGTGCTCCTCGGTCAGCAGGGTGGCGACGGCGCCACCTTCGCCCAGCGGGCGGACCTCCAACACGATGGCGGGGGCGGCCCATTCCACGCTCATGGCGCGGGCGTCAGCCCATATCCTCGAGCCCGATCGCCCGGATGCGCGCCCGTTCCTCGTCCCACCCCGTGCGTTCCTTCACATTCAGGAACAGGTGCACCGGTCGTTCCAGCAGCTTGGTCAGCTCGATCCGCGCCGACTGGCCGATGGTGCGGATGCGGCTGCCCTTCTCGCCGATGATGATGGCCTTCTGCGTCGCGCGGGAGACGTAGATGGTGCAGTCCACCCGCACCGAGCCGTCATCATTCTCCGTCCACTGTTCCGTTTCCACGGAGGCATGGTGCGGCACTTCCTGATGTGTCTGGCGCAGGATCTGCTCGCGCACGATCTCGGCCGCCAGCATGCGGTTGGGCAGGTCCGACAGTTCATCCTCGGGGAACAGGTAGGGCCCTGGCGGCATCGCCGCGGCCATGCGGTCCTGCAGGCGGTCCACCCCCTCCCCCTTCTCGGCCGAGATCATGAAGGTCTCGGCGAAAGGCAGTATGGCATTGAGTTCCGCCGTCAACGGCAGCAGCCGCTCACGCGGGATCAGGTCGGTCTTGTTCAGCGCCAGCCAGATCGGGTGGTGCGACTTGGCCAGCCCCTCTGCGATCTTGCGCACGGCGTCGGTCAGACCGGCCCGCGCATCGACCACCAGCAGCGCGATATCGGCATCCTGCGCGCCGCCCCAGGCGGCGGCGACCATGGCGCGGTCCAGCCGCCGGCGCGGCGCGAAGATGCCCGGCGTATCGACCAGAATGATCTGCGCCCCGGCATGCATCACCACCGCACGGATGCGGAAGCGCGTGGTCTGCGGCTTGGGCGAGACGATGGTCACCTTCGCCCCGGTGATCCGGTTCACCAGCGTCGATTTACCGGCATTGGGCGCGCCGACGATGGCAACCAGGCCGCAGCGTGTCGTGGTCATGTCTCGACCCCCAAAAGCCATGCTTCAGCTGCGGCGAGTTCCGCCGCGCGCTTGGAATCACCCGTGCCCTCGGCCTCGCGCCCGGCGGCCAGCACAGCGATGACGAACAACGGCGCATGGGACGGCCCGGCCGCCGAGACAAGCCGATACTGCGGCAGTCCGAGCCCGCGCCCCAGCGTATATTCCTGCAGCCGGTTCTTGGCCGAGACCGGCGGCTTCACATCGGCATCAAGCAGCGCCACCCAATGGCGGCGAATGACGCCGCGCGCCGCCGCCAGCCCACCATCGCGATAGATGGCGCCGAGCAGCGCCTCCACCGCATCGGCCATCACCGTCTGGCGCGCGCGCAAGCCGGTACGCTCCTCGCCAGGCGGAATGCGGATCGCCTCACCCAGCCCCATCGTCTCGCCGACCCGGGCGAGCGCCTCGGAGGCCACGACGGAGGAAAGACGACGCGTGAGGTTGCCCTCGCGCTCGGCCGGGAAGCGTTCGATCAGCCATTCGGCCATGACCAGGCCGAGCACCCGATCGCCAAGGAATTCCAGCCGCTCATTCGAATCGAGTTGCCCGCCCCGTGCATCGGCAGCGGAGCGATGCGTCAGCGCTTCCGTCAGCAGGTCGGGATTGGCGAAATGGTGGCCGAGACGGTCCTCGATGGCGCTCATCGGACGCCGGAGAAGATCCGGCTCCAGCGGATGGCGAAGGGCCAGCCCCAGACCTCCCACCAGGAGGCGGAGCCATCCACGGAGAAGAAGATGAATTCCGCGCGGCCGACGAGGTTTTCGATCGGGATGAAGCCCACCGAGTTCATCGCCCGGCTGTCGAGGCTGTTGTCGCGGTTGTCGCCCATCGCGAAGACGTGCCCCGGCGGCACCAGATATTCGATGGTGTTGTCGAAGGGCCCGTCATCCGTCGATTCGAGGATCTGGTGCGTCACGCCCGACTGGCCGTTCGGGCCCGGCAGGGTCTCGCGATACATGTTCACGGTGATGCGCGGGCCGTCGCCATCGACCGTGTAGGGGCCGACCAACTCGCGCTGGACCCGCTCCCCGTTGATGTAGAGCCTGCCCGCACGAACCTGGATGCGGTCGCCGGGCAGGCCGACGATGCGCTTGATGTAATCCGTGGTGCCGTCGCGCGGCAGCTTGAACACCGCGACATCGCCGCGCCTCGGCAGTGAGCCGAAGATCCGCCCGCTGAACAGGTTGGGGCTGAACGGCATGGAATGCCGCGAATAGCCGTAGGAGAACTTGGACACGAAGAGGTAGTCGCCCACCAGCAGGGTCGGGATCATGGATCCGGATGGGATGTTGAACGGTTCAAAGGCGACGGTCCGGATGCCGATCGCGATGAGCGCGGCATAAAGGATCGTCTTGACGCTTTCGAGCCAGCCGCCAGTCTTCTTCTTCAACATGGGATGAGGTGCTTTGACGGCCTGGTCAGGGGTGGTCCCCGCGTCGGGCGGCGCGGAGACGGCAGGGAAAACAGCGGGGCGGCGCTCTGTCAAGGAAGGGGAACCGCGGTGATCACCACCATGGCCTGGGCGTAGGGAAATTCGTCGGTCATGGTCAGCGCGACGTCGGCGCGATGCCCCGGCGGTGTGATGGCCGCGAGCCGCGCCGCCGCGCCACCGGTCAGGCGCAGGGTCGGCTGCCCGGATGGCAGGTTGACCACACCAAGATCACGCCAGAACACACCGGCCCGAAAGCCGGTGCCGAGCGCCTTGGACGCCGCCTCCTTGGCCGCGAAGCGCTTGGCATAGGTGGCGGTGCGGATGCGTTCGGCGCGCCGCTCGGCCTTGGCGCGCTCGACCGGCGTGAAGATGCGGTCGAGGAACCGGTCGCCATGCTTGGCGATGGTCTTTTCCAGACGCCGGATATCGAGAATATCCGACCCTAACCCAATGATCATCTTGCTGGCCCGTACTTGACGCTGGGTCGCGCCTGCCGCGCCGGGATGGCCCTGGTGACAGACAAAATAAGGAGGGGGTGCGGGGGAGTTCCCTCCCCTGCCCTTGGGTCACACACGATCATCCCTTGGACCGATCCACCTGCGTCACCCCCGTGCAGGCGCGCAGCGCGGCGAGGATGGCGGCGAGATGCGCGGTGTCGCGCACCTCGACATCGACCAGCACCTCGCACCAATCCCCGGCGCGGTTGAGGATGCGCAGATTGTTCACCGCCCCTTCCTGCCGCGCGATCGCCGTGGTCAGACTGGCCAGGGTGCCGGACTTGTTCTCCGCCGTGACCTCGATGCGCCCGACATGGCTGCCGCGAACGCCGTCATCATATTCCCAATCCACATCGATGAAGCGTTCGGGCGTGGCGGAGAAGGCTTCGAGCCCGTGGCAATCGTTCTTGTGGATGGTGACGCCGCGGCCCGTGGTGACGATGCCGACGATGCGGTCCCCGGGCAGCGGGTGGCAGCAGCCGGCAAAATGCACCGCCATGCCGGCGACGAGGCCGGTGATCCCCATGGCCACGTCGCCACGACGCGATGGCGCGCTGCGGTCGGCCTTGCCGGGCGTGAGCATCGGCCCGGCGCCGAGGCGGCCACGCGGGCGGGCCAGCGGCATCTGGTCGATGGTGCGTGCCGGGGTGCGCAGTTCCGGCACGGCGGCGGTCAGCACGTCGCGCGGGGTGAGGTTGCCCGAGGCGACGGCGACGCACAGCGTCTCGAAATCCGGCTGCTTCAGCACCTTGAGCGCGGGCTCGACGAGCTTCTCCGAGAAGTCGAGCCCGGCGGCGCGGAATGCCTTGGCGATGGCGGCGCGGCCGTCTTCCTTCTGCGTCGCGCGCTGGCGGGCATGGATGAAGCGGCGGATGCGCGCGCGCGCCTTGCCGGTGGCGACGAAGCGTTCCCAGGCCGGGTTGGGCGTCCCGCCGCGGGCAGTGATGATCTCGACCTGGTCGCCGTTCTCCAGCGGGTGGCGCAGCGGCACGATCTTGCCGTTGACCTTGGCGCCGACCGTGTTGTCGCCGACCTGGGAATGCACCTGATAGGCGAAGTCGACCGGCGTGGCGCCGCGCGGCAATTCGATGAGGTCGCCCTTGGGCGTGAAGCAGAAGACCTGGTCGCGATGCAGTTCGAGCTTGGTGTGGTCGAGGAAGTCCTGCGGGTCGGAGGCGGATTCCAGGATTTCCAGCAGGTCGCGCACCCAGGGGTAGCGCTTGCGGTTCGGCGCCGTGCCCTCGCCCTGCTTGTAGATCCAATGGGCGGCGACACCGAATTCGGCGACCTCGTGCATCTCGCGCGTGCGGATCTGCACCTCGATCTTGGCATTGCGGCGCTCAGGCACCGTCACGCCGGTGTGCAGGGACTGGTAGCCGTTGGTCTTGGGCGTGCTGATCCAGTCCTTGAAGCGGCCAGGCACCACACGATAGGCCGAATGAATGCCGCCGAGCGCCGCATAGCAATCGTGCTTGTCCTTCACGATGACACGGAAGGCCATGATGTCGGACAGTTGCTCGAACGCCACGTTCTTGCGCTGCATCTTGAGCCAGATGGAATAGGGCGATTTCTCGCGCCCCTGCACTTCCACCTGTTCCACGCCGTTCTCGGCGAGGACGCGATGGAGGTCCTGCTCGATCTCCTCGATCAGGTCGGCACCCTGGCCACGCAGATAGGTCAGGCGCGCGGCGATGGTCTGCCAGGCATCCGGGTTCATCTCGCGGAAGGAAAGCGTCTCGATCTCGGTCTTGAGCGCGTCCATGCCGATGCGCTCGGCGAGCGGGGCGTAGATTTCCAGCGTCTCGCGCGCCGTGCGCATCCGCTTCTCAGGGCTGCCCTTGCCGCCGATGGTGCGCATGTTGTGCAGCCGGTCGGCGAGCTTCACGAGCAGGACGCGGATGTCCTCGCTCATTGCCAGCACCAGCTTGCGGAAATTCTCGGCCTGCTTGGTGCGTTCGGATTGCAGTTCGAGGCGCGTCAGCTTGGTGACGCCATCGACCAGCCGGGCGACTTCCTTGCCGAAGCGCTTCTCGATCTCGGCGAGGCTGACGCCGGTATCCTCGACCGTGTCGTGCAGCAGCGCGGTCACGACGGTCGCGGTATCGAGCCGGTAGCTCGCCAGGATCTCGGCCACCGCGACAGGATGGACGATGTAGGGCTGGCCGTCCTCGCGCCGCTGCGGGGCGTGCGCCTCGGCCGCCAGCGCGTAGGCGGCCTCGATCAGCTTGACGTCGGCGCGGGGGTCATAGGCGGCGACCTTGCGGGCGATCTCCGCGCCCGGATTGGTCGCCACCTGGGTGCGCAGCCCCTCGGGGGCCTGCGCGGGGCCGGAACGTCGGGAGCCGCTGGCGCCCTGGCCCATGGCGCGGCCTAGCGCTTGCCGCCCAGTTCCGCAGCGATCGCCGCCTCGATGTCGTCGGGCGAAAGATCGTCGGCGCCGGCATCCGGCAGGGCTTCTTCCTGCACTTCCATGATGCCGAAGATGTTCTCGTCGGTGGCGATGATGTCCATCACCTCCTCCTCGGCGGGCTCGGGCTCCGGCGCGCGGGACAGCGACTTGATCAGGTCGCCTTCGAGAGCGGCGAGTTCCACCTTCTCCTCGGCGATCTCGCGCAGGGCGACGACCGGGTTCTTGTCGTTGTCGCGCTCGACCTCGATGGCCTCGCCGCGGGCGATGTTGCGGGCACGCTGGGCGGCGATGAGCACGAGCTCAAAACGGTTCGGGATCTTCTCGATGCAGTCTTCGACGGTGACGCGCGCCATGGAGGCTCCAAACACGTTTGGGGGCGCGCGGAAGGGGGTTCCGGGCGCCCGGAAATGCCGGTGAACCCTCCACATAGCCATGGGTTCGCTGCACCGCAAGGTGAAAGCGGGTTTTTGCGACAGGCGACGGGCGGACCGGGAAGGGCTTTGCCCCTCCCGGACCCTCCCCACCAAAGGCCTGAGGGCCTCTGGAGACCTCGAATTGGCGTGGGGCCCCACCAGCCTTGCCAAGACGAAGAAGTCGCGCCGGGCAGAGTGCCCAGGAGGTTGCCTGGCACTGGGCGGGACGGCTGTGCCGCTCCCGCGAAAACCCTCCCGTCGGCAAGCTCCCATGTCTGTCGCTTCGCAACATCAATGGGTCCCGGTGACGGGTCGAGGTCCGGTGAGGAGCAAAACCCCTGCATGCCCTATGGCAGCCGGCGGATCTCCTGCGGCTCCAGCGCCGCGACCAGCGCCTCGACCGACTGCCCCAGCACCGGATGCACCCAGCCCGGCGCCACCTCGGCCAGCGGCTGCAGCACGAAGGCCCTCAGATGCGCCCGCGGATGCGGCAATACCAGCCCCGGCCCACGAAGCACGCGCCCACCAACGTCAATCAGGTCCAGGTCCAGCACCCGGGGCGCATTGACGTAGGGCCGCACCCGACCGGCCGCATCCTCGATGGCATGCAGGGCGGCCAGCAGCGCCTCGGGCGCCGCCTCCCCCTCCAGCCGTGCCACGCCGTTGATGTAGGGGGGCGAGCCGGGGTCGGGTGGAATTGGCGCCGACGCCCACCAGGACGACACGCCCGCCACCCGCATGCCGGGTATCCGGCCGAGTTCGCTCACCGCCCAGCGGCAGGTCTCGATCGCCGGCGTGCCATCCAGGCGGGGCAGATTGGCCCCGATTGCAACCAACGCCATCTCAGCAACCATGACAGTTCGCCGCGAATTGTGTAGCGGGCACACATCCGCGCCACTTCGGGTGTCGGAGGAGGCTGATTCAATGGCGGGCGACATGCGGCGATCAGGTGGGGCGGAACGGGTCGGATTGTTCGTGGATGGCGCGAATCTCTACCACACCTCGCGCGCGCTGGGCTTCGAGATCGATTTCGCCCAGTTGCTCGACTATTTCCGCGGCGGCACCTACCTCGTCCGTGCCTTCTACTACACGGCGCTGATCGAGACCGAGGACTACTCCCCGCTCCGTCCGCTGACCGACTGGCTCGCCTACAACGGCTGGCAGGTCGTCACCAAGCCCGCCAAGCAGCAGACCGACCCGACCGGACGGCTGCGCCTGAAGGGCAACATGGATGTCGAGCTCGCCGTCGACATGCTGGAGATGGCGGTGCATCTCGACCATGTCGTGCTGTTCTCCGGCGATGGCGATTTCCGCCGGCTGGTCGAGGCCGTGCAACGGATGGGCGTGCGCGTCACCGTGGTCTCCTCCACCCGCGCCCAGCCACCGATGATCGCCGACGAACTGCGCCGCCAGGCCGACAACTTCCTCGACATCGCGGATATCGCGCCCGAGATCGCCCGCCGCCAGGTCGAATCGCGCGCCCGCCCGGCCACCGCTGCCCCCGCACCTGCGCCGGCCGCCCCTGCGCCACGGCCGACCCGCGCGACCCCCGCCGATCCCTTCGCCGACACGGAGCTGCCGGAGCCGGAGGCATGATCGAGGCGCCCGCGCGCGACTGCCCGCTATGTCCGCGACTGGTCGAGTACCGCCGCGCCAATCGTGCCGCGAACCCGGCCTGGCACAATGCGCCGGTGCCCTCCTGGGGGCCGGCCAATGCGCCGCTGCTGGTACTTGGCCTGGCGCCGGGCGTGCGCGGGGCGAACCGCACCGGGCGGCCCTTCACCGGCGACTACGCGGGCAAGCTGCTCTACGGCACCTTGCTGAAGTTCGGTGTCGCCCGCGGCGAGTTCCGTGAGGACCCGAATGATGGGATGGAACTGCTCGGTTGCCGCATCGCCAACGCCGTGCGCTGCGTGCCGCCCGAGAACCTGCCGACGCCGGCCGAGATCCGCACCTGCAACGGCTTTGTGAAGGCCGAGCTGGCCGGGATGCCGAAGCTGCGCGCGGTGCTCGCACTCGGTGTCGTGGCCCATGCCGCGTTGCTACGGGCCAAGGGCATTCCGGCGTCACGGTATCGCTTCGCGCATGGGGCGATCGCCACGCTGCCGGACGGGCTGCTGCTGGCCGATTCCTACCATGTCAGCCGGTACAACACCTCGACGAAGCGACTAACGGCAGAGATGTTCGAGGAGGCGGTGCAGGCGCTGCTGGCGCGGCTCGGCTCAGACTGAAGGCGCGGCCAGCGCCGTCTCGATGGCGCGCAGCATCTCGATGCTCTCCGGCTGCACGCCCGTGGCGAAGCCGCGCACTGTCCGCCCGTTCCGCGCCACCAGGTATTTGTGGAAGTTCCAGCGTGGCTCCCCGCCACCTTGCTCGGCCAGCCAGCGGAACAGCGGCACCGCCTGCGGCCCCCGGACATGCGACAGCGCGGCCATCGGGAACTCGATGCCGAATTGCGCGTCGCAGAATTCGCGGATGCGCCGGTTGTCGTCGCTTTCCTGGTTAAAGTCGTTGGACGGCACGCCAACCACGGTGAGTCCGCGCGCCTGGAAGCGGTCATGCAGCCGCTGCAAGGCCGCATACTGCGGGGTGTAGCCGCAGAAGGAGGCGGTGTTCACCACCAGCAGCACCCGCCCGCGCCACGCGGCGAAGTTGAGTTCGCCGCCCTCCAGCGAAGGCAGCCGGAAGCCATAGGCATCAGCCCCGGATGCGGCGGCCATCAGCAGCGGCGCGGCCAGGATCGCGCGGCCCAGTATCGCGCGGCGACAGGCATCAGCCATACCGCTCCTCCGTCCAGGGATCGCCGTGGTTGTGGTAGCCGCGCACCTCCCAGAAGCCGGGGCGGTCCTCGGCGAGCAGTTCCACCCGCGTCACCCATTTCGGGCTTTTCCAGAAATACAGCTTGGGCAGCACCAGGCGCACCGGCCCGCCATGCTGGCGCGCGAGCGGCGCGCCCTCCCAGGCATGGGCGAACATCACGTCGGCCTCGGCGAACTCGTCCAGCGTCAGGTTGGTGGTGTAGCCGTCGTAACAGGTCAGCGAGACGAAGCGCGCCTCGGGCTTCGGCCTGGCAATGTCGAGCAGGTCACGCACCATCACCCCGGTGAAGCGGTTGTCGTAGCGCGACCATTGGGTGACGCAGTGGATGTCGCGCACCATCTCGGTCTGCGGCAGGGCCATGAAGCCGTCCCAGTCGAGCGCGATGCGGTTCTCGACGAGGCCTTCCACCCGCAGGCGGAACTTCTCCTTCGCCACATCCGGCTGCACCCCGAGGTCGAGCACCGGCCAGTCCTTCACCAGCGTCTGGCCGGGCGGCAGGCGGTCGCGCGTCGGGTCGGCATGGGTGCCGGTCAGCAGCCGGCCTTCCTCGGCCCAGCGTTCCTTGGTGCGGATCAGCTTGTCCTTGACCGTACCGGTCAGGGGAATGTCGTCCTCGGCCATCGGGTCCTGCCTTGTCATGCCGCGCCGCGGCGCGCCGTGGTTAGAGCAGATCGCCTTCGGATGGAATCATCCGAACGCGTGAAGATGCTCGCCAACCAAAACCTGGCGTCAGCGGTGGGAGCGCAGCATGCCCCAGGTGGCGCGGGCAGGTTGCAATGCAAGATGCCCCGGGGTGCGCACGGCATGGAAGGGCGGTAGAAGCCTGGCAGCACGCATGCCGAGGTCCCGCCTGTCCGCCGCAACGCCCCTGCCCGGCGCCGAGGAGCCGATCGCGACCTTGGCGCGGCGCCTGCGCGAGACCACCAGCGCAACGCGCCTGCTTGCCGCCTGGTGCGCCGAGCGGGGCATCGGCGAGGGCCCGATCCGGGCCGAGCGCCATCCGGCCCTGCCCACCCCGCCCGAGGCCGCCGCCATCGCCGTGCTGCTTGAGGCGGACCGCACCACGCCGCTGCGCCATCGGCGGGTGACGCTGTGGCGTGGCGCTGCCGCCCTGTCGGATTGCGACATCTGGTGGCTGCCGGGGCGCATCGCGCCGTCCATGCGGCACGCGCTCGACACCACCGACCGGCCCTTCGGCCTCGTCGTCGAGGCGCTGCATCCGACGCGGCGCACCCTGGCCGAGGCCCTGCTGCCCGGCGGCGGCGCGCATGTGCTCGACCATCGCGCGCTGCTCCTGGCCGGCTCCCCGCCACGTCCCTGTGCGCTGGTGCGCGAGCGCTACCGCCGTCGGCTGGTCGAGTAATGCCGCCTGGCCCTTTCCGATGACCCCGTCACCGGAGAGGCGAACGGCATGGCGCGCAGCGTTGGTGTGCCGGCGTCGCGGCAAAACACGACGCTGATACAGGGCTGTCGGAAGGCCGGCCGGTAGCAGGGCCTATTCCCGGCCCTTGTTGCGCATCATGCGCGACTTGTCGCGCTGCCAGTCCCGTTCGGCGATCGCCGCGCGCTTGTCGTGCTGCTTCTTGCCCTCGGCGACGCCGAGCAGGATCTTGGCCAGGCCGCGTTCGTTGAAGTGGATGTCGAGCGGGACAATGGTCGCCCCCTCCCGCGACATGGCCCCGGCCAGGGATTCCACCTGCTTGCGGTGCACCAGCAGCTTGCGCGGCCGGCGAGGCTCGAAATGCGAGACGAATGACCCCGCCTGCCATTCCGGGATGTAACAGTTGAACAGCCACATCTCGCCGTCGCGCTCGCCGGCCCAGGCTTCGGAAAGCGTGGCGCGGCCGGCGCGCAGGGATTTCACCTCGGGACCGACCAGCTGGAGGCCGGCCTCGATCGTCTCGCCGATCTTGTAGTCATAGCGGGCCTTGCGGTTCTGCGCGGCGATGCCGTGAGAAATGAGGCCCTTCTTCTTCGGTGGTGATGCCATTTGCCTTGCCCTCGAATGACGGGCGGCGGCCATCCGGCCGCCTTGCCTTCGCGCCCTGCACTGTTGCGCCGGATACCCCGGGCGGTCTGGGCGCGGTCGCGCTGTGCGCTCGCGGCCCGGGGCTGCTGCCTCGGACCGTGTGTCCGCCATGGTGTCAGTTAGTTCAACAGCCCCACCGAGACCATCGCCTCGCGCACCCGCGCCTTGGAGGCCTCGCCCACCGGGGCGAGCGGCAGGCGGCAATGGTCGCTGCTTTTCGCCAGCAGGGACGCCGCATACTTCACCGGACCCGGGGAGGTCTCGCAGAACAGCGCGTCATGCAACGGCACCAGGCGGTCCTGGATCGCCATCGCCTCGTCCAGCCTGCCGTCGCGCCAGGCCTTGTGCATCTCGGCACACAGCCGCGGCGCGACATTGGCGGTGACGCTGATGCAGCCCACCCCGCCCGAGGCGTTGAACGCCAACGCCGTGTGATCCTCGCCCGAAAGCTGGATGAAATCCTCGCCGCAGGCGCGCTTGGTGTGCAGCGGCCGGGTCAGGTTCGCCGTCGCATCCTTCACGCCGATGATGTTCTTGTGCTTGGCCAGCCGCCCCATCGTCTCGACCGACATGTCGACGACGCTGCGGGCGGGGATGTTGTAGATGAACATCGGGATGTCGGCGGCATCGGCGATCGCCGAGAAATGTAGGAACATCCCTTCCTGCGTCGGCTTGTTGTAGTAGGGCGTGACCACCAGGATCGCATCCGCGCCGGCGTGCTGGGCATGCTGCGCGAAGTCGACCGCCTCGGCGGTGGAATTGCTGCCCGCGCCGGCGATCACCGGCACACGGCCGCCCGCGGCCTCGATGCACAGCTCGACCACGCGCTTGTGCTCGGCATGGGACAGAGTCGGGCTCTCACCGGTGGTGCCGACCGGGACGAGGGCTTCGGTGCCCTCGGCGATCTGCCATTCCACCAATTCCTTGAAGGCTTTCTCGTCCACGGATCCGTCGGCACGCATCGGCGTGATCAGCGCGACCATCGAACCCCTGAACATAGCACCTTCCTCCAACGTTTCAGGCCTTGAGGCGGCAACCTAGGCGTCACCCATCGCCGGGACAAGGCCAGCGCGACAAGCGGGGGCAGGATCGGGTAGGAAGGCTCCCATGCGCCGCTTGCTCCTCCTCGCCTCGCTCGCCCTGTCCCTCCCGCTGGCCCTGCCCGCCGCAGCGCAGCCCTGGGCGCCCGAACCGGCACGCGCCGCCGGCCGCCAGGCGCTGGCCGCCGCCTCGGCCGGACGCTGGGCAGAGGCTGACAGCTTCGCCGCCGCGGCCGACCCGCTGGCCGCGAAAATCGCCCTGTGGCTGCGGCTGACCAACCGTGCCGCACCGGCCTCGGCCAATGAACTCGTCGCCTTCATCGGCGAGAATCCGGACTGGCCCTACCCGGACACGCTGAACCGGCGGGCCGAGATCGCCCTCGCCACCGATGGCGACGACGCGCTGGCGCTGCGTCATTTCACTCGCAACCCGCCGCGCAGCCTGGCCGGCGTGCTGCGTTACGCCCAGGCGCTGCAAGGCGCCGGCCGCCCCACCGAGGTGCAGGCCGTCATCCGTCGCGGTTGGGTCGAGACGCAAGGCGACGTGCTGACCGAGGAAGCCCTGCTGCAACGCTACGGCGCGCTTCTTTCCGCCGACGACCATTGGCGCCGCTTCGACCACCTCGCCTTTGCTCGTGACTTTGCCGGCGCGGCGCGCGAGGCCGGCCGCCTGGCTGACCCACAGGCCAGTGCCGCCGCCGCGCGGCTTGCCCTGATGCGCGACGACGACAGCGCCCTGGCGGCCACCCCCACCGATATCGGCTGGGCCTATGAACGCGCCCGCCTGCTGCGCCGGCGCGAGCGCGACGCCGAGGCCGCCGTCGCCTGGGTCGCCGCCGAGCCGTTGCAGGCCGGGCTGCAGGGCGACGCCGCGCGCGCCGTCTGGGTCGAGCGCAATATCCTCGCGCGCAAGCTGCTGCGCCTCGGCCAGCCGCGCGAGGCTTACCGGACTGCCGCCGCGCATGGCCAGGCCGAACCTGGCGAACCACGCGGCGAGGCCGAGTTCCTCGCCGGCTTCATCGCCCTGCGGCGACTGGAGGACCCGGCCGCCGCGCAGCGCCATTTCGCCATGGTCGGGCAGGACAGCCGCTCGGTCATCACCCGGGCGCGCTCGGCCTATTGGCAGGGGCGCGCGCTCGCCGCGCGCGGCGATACCGCGCGGGCGCGGGCGCAATACGCCGCCGGCGCCGACCTGCCGGTCGCCTTCTATGGGCAGCTCTCGGCGCTGGCGCTGGGCGATGACGCGGCGGCCTTGTCGGCCCGCATCCTGCGCACCCCCGCACCGCCGGTGACGCCGCCGCGCGCGGTGGATTTCGCCGGGCGGGAACTGGCGCGCGCCGTGCTCACCCTGGCCGACCTCGGTGATTCGCGGCGGGCGCGCATCTTCCTGCTGCGTATCGAGGACCTCGCGGCCGATGGCACGGACCGCATGCTTGCCGCGCGGCTCGCCTACCATATCGGCCGGCCTGACCATGCTGTGTGGATCGCTCGCCGCGCCGGGGCCGATGGCGACATCATCCTGCCCGAGGGCTGGCCCGCGCCCTATTCGCCGCCGGTCACCAGCCCGGAGCCGGCCTACATCAACGCCATCACGCGGCAGGAGAGCAATTTCGACACCGAGGCCGTCAGCGGTTCCAATGCGCGCGGGCTGATGCAGTTGCTGCCCTCGACCGCCGCGCAGGTCGCCCGGCAACTCGGCGTGCCCTACCAGGTCGGCCAGCTGACCGGCGATCCGCAGGCGAATATGCGGCTCGGCGCCGGGTATCTCGACCAGATGCTCAATCGCTATGGCGGGGCGCTGCCGCTCGCGGCGGCGGCGTACAATGCCGGACCGGGGCGCGTCGACCAGTGGCTCGGCACCTATGGCGACCCGCGCGGGACCGATGTCGACATGATCGACTGGATGGAACAGATCCCGTTCAACGAGACCCGCAACTACGTCCAACGCGTGGTCGAGAACGCCGTGGTCTATCGGGCCTCCGACGGTGCCGCCGCGTCGCGGGACCATCCCCTGGCGACCTATCTGCGGCAGGCGCCGTGACCGGCCGCCGCGTCGAGTTCGCCGCGCATGACGGGCTGCGCCTGGCCGCGACCGACTGGCCCGGCGCGGCCGACCGCACGCCGGTGCTGTGCTTGACGGGCATCTGCCGCACCGCGCTCGACTTCGCGTCGCTGGCCGGGCGCCATGCCGGGGCGCGTCGGGTAGTGGCGCTGGATTATGCCGGCCATGGGGAAAGCGCCCGGGCCACCGACCCGAGTCGCTACCGGCCGGAGGCGCTGATCCGCGACGTGATCGATGCGATGGCGGCGCTGCATCTGCATCGCGTCGCGCTGGTCGGCACCTCCTTCGGCGGGTTGGCTGCGATGGCGATCGGAGCGATGCGCCCGGCCGCGCTGGCCGCCGTGGTGTTGAACGACATCGGGCCGCATATCGAACCCATGGGGCGCGCGGCGGTGGTCGAGCTGATCGGCTCCGACCCATCCTTCACCTCCCTCGATGCCGCCACCGTCTGGCTGCGGCAGCGCCACCCGGCGCTGGCCGTGCTGGATGACGCGGGCTGGCGCGCCTTCACCGCCCGCACCTATGCCGAGGGTGCTGACCGGCTGTGGCACCCGCGCTGGGACATCCGGGTCGGCCAGCAGGCGGTCGGCGACGCGGCCGGTGCGCCGCCCGATCTCTGGCCGTTTTTCCACGGGCTGGGGCGGCTGCCGCTGATGCTGGTCTGGGGGCAGGAAAGCCACCTGCTGAACGCCGACACCGTCGCCACCATGCGCCGCGCCAGGCCGGACATGCGCGTCGTCTCGCTGCCCGGCACCGGGCATGCGCCGACGCTGGAGGAACCGGCCGCCATCGCTTCGCTCGACAGCTTCCTGGCCGCCTTGCCGTGAAGGCTGCGCAGCTGGTCGCGACGGTCGGCGGCGTCGGCTGGATCCGGGTCGCGCCAGGCACCTGGGGGTCGCTGGTCGCGCTGCCCGCGCTGCTGCTAGGGCGGTGGTGGATCCTGGCCCTCGCCCTGCTCGTCGGCGCGCTGGGCTGGGTGGCGGTGCGCGAGGTGCTGCGCGGCCGGCCGAGCGACGACCCGGGCTGGATCGTGGTCGATGAGGCGGCCGGGATGCTGCTCGCCCTCGCCGCGCTGCCGGCCGGGGCCGGCTGGCTTGGTGCCGCGGTCGCCTTCGTGCTGTTCCGCGGCTTCGATATCCTCAAGCCCTGGCCGGTGTCCTGGGCGGATGGGCTGCATGGCGCAACCGGCGTCATGCTGGACGATATCCTCGCCGGGGCGATCGTGGCCGCCCTGTTGATGCTGTTCGGCGTCTTCTTGCCCGGAGTGCTGTGACCATGCTGCCCGATCAGACCATCGACCAGGCGCGCACGCTGCTGAGCGCGCTGGAGACGCGCGGCGAGACCCTCGCCACGGCGGAATCCTGCACCGGCGGGCTGATCGCTGCGGCACTCACGGCCATCGCCGGGTCCTCGACCGTCGTGATGGCCGGCTTCGTTACCTATTCGAACGAGGCCAAGGTGCGGATGGTTGGGGTGCGGCAGGCGACGCTCGACGCCCATGGCGCGGTGAGCGAGGCGGTGGCGCGCGAGATGGCCGAGGGGGCGCTGGCACAGGCCGAGGTGGATGTCGCGCTGTCCTGCACCGGCATCGCCGGGCCAGGCGGCGCCACGCCGGGCAAGCCGGTCGGGCTGGTGTTCATCGGCTGCGCGCGCAAGGGCGCGGCGACGGTGGTGGAACGGCACGTCTTTCCCGGGGACCGCGGGGCGGTGCGGGCGGCGACGGTGGCGGCGGCGTTGGACATGGCGATGCCACGGTAGCGTGGCGGGAGGGCCGGCGACGCGGCGTGGGCGGCACAGCCGGCGATGGCTGTGGTCGAAGTCCTTGGATTCGCATACTTTAGGATTTTAGGATTTTATTCGTTCAGCGCTACTGCGGCATGCGGGCAGGAAATTCCTCTCTGATGATTCGAACATAACCAGAACATTGGCGGAAATCCAGGGGCATCGCCGACGGACGCTTCATTGACGCGGGTCGCCGGCTGGGCCTGGCGCCAGCGCCATGGCGCTCCGGCAGGTATGCGCCAGCACCCGGCGCGGCGTGACGGCCACACCTGCCGTGCACCTTCCGCGCGACTCGATCGCCCGATTGCACCCGTCACCTGCACGGGCGCACATTCCAAAAATGATTAACAATCCGATAAAGCGCGCCGGGTGCCCGCGGCGGCGTGCCCTACTCGCCGGGATTGGCGCCGCCGCGGTCAGTGGCGGCGCGGCGCGGGCCGACCTGCTCAATGCCGGCATCACGCCGCCGGCACCCGCCATCCTGCGACCGCGCGACCGCTGGCTGTGGCTGCAGAACAATGCCGGTGAGGAGGTCGCGCTCGCCTACCGCACCGGGCAGGACTACAACATCGGCGCCATGGCGCGGCTGCAGAATCTGTTCCGCGACCTGCGCGAGGATGCCCCAGGGCCGATCCCGGGGCTGCTGCTGGACATGCTCTCCCTGGTGCAGGAACGGCTCGGCTATACGCGGCCGCTGCGGCTGATCTCGGGCTACCGCACGCCACAGACCAATGCCTCGCTGCCCTATGCGGCGCCGAACAGCCTGCATATGCAAGGCAAGGCCGCCGACATCGTGGTGCGGGGGATGCCGCAGGCGGAGGTTCATGCGCAGGCGGCGCTGCTGTCGAACCATCTCGGGTTCATGGGCGTCGGCTGGTACGGGTCCTTCACCCATATCGATATCGGGCCGAAGGCATCGTGGACGCGGATTCTCGACTGACATCGTGGCGGCGACCTTCGCTGGGTTTTCAGCGGCCGGAACCGACAAGCCGGCCGCCGGCGCCAATCAGAGGTGGCCAGGAACGACCTTCGGCATCGGGACGCCGGAGCGGATCCCGACTAGGCGGAACCCGTGGCCGGGTGATGATGGCCGCAAGAACAACAACCTGGGGTCGATTTCGGGAGCGGGCGCGAGAGGCATCCGCGCCGGGCGTCCATCCTCATCCGGCCATGCGCCGACCGGATCCAGGATGGGCGATGACGCGGCGCGGTTCCACCGGCCCAGACGACGCCCGGCCGGATGACGGCAAGGTTGTCGTCGTCTGCGCGAATATACCCACGTATATTTCGCGCCGGACCCGGAGCATCGCGCATGGCATCGATCGTTGCGGCAGAAGCCGAGTATCGGGCCTGGCTCCAGGGCCAGCTCGGCCGCGAGTTCCGCGCCAAGGATTACGAACGCCGCCTCGCCAGGATGGCCGAGGGGCCCTTTCCGTTCCTGCGCGCGACCTATTGGCGCTGGTGCGACTATCCGCTGGGCTTCTCCAGGCACCGGCGCGTGCTGTCGGTCGGCGACATCCATATCGAGAATTTCGGCACCTGGCGCGATGCCGATGGGCGCCTCGTCTTCGGCGTCAATGACCTCGACGAAGCGGCGGTGATGCAATGGCCGCACGATCTGGTGCGGCTGCTGGCCAGTGCGCGGCTCGCGGCACAGGATCGCGTGCTGGGGCCCGGTATGACCACCATGGCGCGCGCGCTGCTTGCCGGCTATCGGCACGGCCTCGCCGAGCGTCGGCCGGTGATCCTCGATGGCACGTCCGGGCTGTGGGACATGCTGGTGCTGACCAGCGTTGCCGCGCACCAGGCCTTCTGGGCGGAGGAACGCCGTGACCTGAACAAGCGCCGCGCCAGGCCGCCGGCGCGCTATCGCGCCGCGTTGCGCGACGCCTTCCCGCCCGGTGCCGAGCTCGGCGAACCCTATGCCCGCAAGGCAGGGACCGGCAGCCTCGGCCGGCCGCGCTTTGCCGTCATCGGCGAGTATCGCGGCGGGCCGGTGCTGCGCGAGGTGAAGCGGCTGCTGCCGTCATCCTGGAGCGTCAGGATCGGCGAGGAGCCGCCGCGCAACCGCACCAGGGAAGCCGCGTCGCTGCCGACCCGCGCGCCCGACCCGTGGTTCGCCGTGGTCGGGGCGATCGCCGTGCGGCGGCTTTCGCCCAACAACCGCAAGATCGAGATCGACAAGGCGGAGACCGACCCGCCCTGCCTGCCGCTGCCGCTGCGGCCGGAGGTGCTCTACGCCATGGGGCGCGACATCGGGGCGATGCATGGCGCGCGGGCCGAGGATGCGGAGGCGATCGCGGCGTCGCTCGAAGCCGAGCATCCGGGCACCGCGTGGCTGACCAACCGGGCGGAACGGCTCGCGGAGATCGTCGAGCGAGATCACGCCGAGTGGAAGGGGAGCCGGGGGACGGCGGACTGAGGGCGGCATTGGAGAGGGGCCCTGCCCCGCTCCAAACCTCACCTCGCCAGGGTGCCGAGCACCCTGGAGCGCCGAAACCGGGTGCCGAGCCTGGCAGCGCGCGCGTCGGGGACGGTGCCCGACAGTTACAGGCCATGGGGCGCGTCGCAATGCCTGCCTCGCCGTCACGCCCGCCCTGCTTCAGGCAACAAGAAATAGGTGTCCACAGGCCCTCAGGCCTTTGGTGGGTGAGGTTCGGAGAGGGCAAAGCCCTCTCCGGTCCCGCCCTCCGCCGCCGGGCTCGGCTTCGACCCGGTGCGAAGTCGCGTGCCGCTGCTGTCAGGCTGCCGCCAGCGCCGTACGGATTTCGCTAACCGCTTCCTCGATCATCGGCGCGGTCACGTCGAGATGCGTGCAGGCGCGCACGCGGCCGCCGAGGCCGGAGACCGCGACGCCGCGCATCTGCAGTTTTTCCTGCAGCGTCGCGACATCCATCCCGGTGCCCTTGATGTCGAAGAACACCAGGTTGGTGTCGGGTTCCTCGACCACCACGCCGGGGAGCTGGCGCAGGCCGCGGGCGAGCGCCTTGGCGTTCGCGTGGTCATCGGCGAGCCGGTCGATGTTGTTGTCCAGCGCGTAGAGGCAGGCGGCAGCGCAGATGCCGGCCTGGCGCATCGAACCGCCGAGGCGCTGCTTCCAGCGCCAGGCGCGGCCGATGAATTCCTCGTCGCCGCACAGCACGGCGCCGAGTGGGGCGCCGAGGCCCTTGGTGAAGTCGAGCCAGACGCTGTCGTAGTTGGCGACCATGTCCTTGGCGGCGATGCCGGCGCCGACGCAGGCATTCATCAGCCGCGCGCCGTCCATGTGGGTGGACCAGCCCTGTTCATGCGCGACATCGGCGACGGCGTTGAGCTGGGCGAGCGGCCAGATCGCGCCGCCGCCGATATTCGCAGTCTGCTCGACTTCCAGCAGGCGCTGGGGGGGCGCGTAGCGGGTTTTCGGGCGGATCGCGGCGCGCACGTCGTCGGCGGTGAACATGCCGCGCGGGCCGCGCATCGGCATGATCTGCACGCCGGTAAGCGCGGCATGGGTGCCGCCTTCGGAATGCAGGATGTGGCTGGTCTCATGGGCGATGACCTCGTCGCCCTTGCCGCAATGGGTGAGGATGGCGATGACGTTGCACATGGTGCCCGACGGCAGGTACATCGCCGCCTGCTTGCCCATCAGCGCCGCCATGCGGTCGCACAGCTCGTGCACCGTGGGGTCGTCGCCGTGCTGCTCGTCGCCGACCTCGGCGCGCATCATCGCTTCCTTCATCGCGGGCGTCGGGCGCGTCTGCGTGTCGGAGTAGAGGTTGATGCGGGTGGGCGGGGCGCCGGCGGGCGGGCGGTTCGGAGCGTGGACCATGTGGTCATCTTCCTGCGATGCGGTTGCGCGCAGGATGCCCCCGGCGCCACGATCCGGCCAGAGGGAGGAGCCCCATCATGGTCGAGATCCGCAAGGTGTCGTTGCTGCGCGAGGAAGCCTTCGGCGAGATGAGCCACGCGGCCAAGCGTCCGGTGGTACGGGCCGTCGCGCTCATCGCCATCCAGAATCCCTTCGCCCGGCGCTTCGTGGGCGACCTGACGGAGTTGGTGGATGCCGGTGCGGCCCTGGCGCAGCGATTCGCCGCCGATCTGGTGAAGATGCTGCACGGCCCGCCGGTGTCCTACGGCAAGGGGGCCATCGTCGGCTCGATGGGGGAGTTGGAGCACGGCCATGCTCTCTTGCATCCGCGCATGGGGGCGCCGTTGCGCGCGGCGATCGGCGGCGGTGCGGCGTTGATCCCGTCCTCCGTCAAGATGGGCGGGCCGGGCACGGCGCTCGACCTGCCCCTCGGGCACAAGGATGATGCCTGGTCGCGCGGGCATTTCGACGCCATCACGGTGATGATGGGCGACGCGCCGCGGCCGGAGGAGATCTTGGTGGTGATGGCGCTGGCCGATGGCGGGCGACTGCTGCATCGGATTGGCGAGGGTGCGCCGCGCGGCGCGACGGCCTGACCGGATCGTGACCATCGCCCCATTGCCGGATGCCGGGCCGGAACCGATGCAGCGGCTCATCGTCGTGCCGGCCCATCAGAGCGGCTCGGTCCAGCATTTCTATCATTTCCTGTTCGGGTACCTGCTGCCCTTCATCGAGCATTGCCATGCACTGCGCGGCACGCACCGCTTCCTGCTGCGCGACTGCGGCCCGATGAATGGATTGTTGCGGGAGCTGGACGGCTTCGCGATCAACATCGTCGCGGCCAATCTCGTGCTGAACAGCCTGGTGGGACTGAATTCGGCCGTAGGCAACCTGCCCAAGATCATTCTGCCGGGCTTCGACAGCCCGGCGACCTATGCGCGGCCGCGCTTCCTGCAGATCCGTCGGATCGTACAGGATCTCTATGGACCTCGAATCGCCGCGGCAGCGGCGCGCCATCCTCTCGCCGCCTCGGAACGCTTCGTGCTGGTGATCGATCGCGCCCCCCCACATCCATTCTACAACACGGCCGCCTCCGAGAATCGTTCCGCCGGGGCAGCGCGGCGCAGCGTTCCGAACATGGCCGAGATCCACGCCGCCATCGCCGCGCGGCACGACGCCGCGCTGATCCGCCTGGAGGATTGCTCGCTGTTCGAGCAGATCCACCTGTTCTCCCGGGCCTGGCGGGTGGTGGGCCAGCATGGCGCGGGGCTCGCCCACATGCTGTGGGCGCCGAGCGGGGGTGGGCTTGTGGAGATCCTGCCCAATCCGGGGCGGCGGCCGGTCCAGGCGGTGCCAAACGGTACCTATTTCCGCAACCTCTGCAACGCGCTTGGCCTCGCCTGGCATGTCGTGCCGCAGGCTGACGCCCACGGCCGCGTCGCACCGGAGGAGATCTTGGCCGCCATCGCCTGACCTCCGGCGTCAGCCAGCGAAATGCCTCGCCCAGACCGGGGCGATGCGCGGCCGTGCGGCGACGGCGCGGCCCAGCGCGGCGAGCTTCGGGCAGGCTACCGGCAGCCAGTCCCGCCCGCCAAGCCAGCGCGACAACACGGCGAGGTAGATGTCGGCAATGGTGAAATGCGCGCCGAGCAGGTACGGCGCCGCGGCATCGCCGGCCAGCCCCGCCTCGGCTTCGATCAGCCGCCAGAGGTCGCGATACATCTCCCTTGCGCGGGAGCGTATCTCCTCGGCGTGGCTGGGCTCGGCGCTAAAGCGTTCGGGGTAGTCGGCACGGGTGACGTGGGGGTAGCCCTCGGCGCCGGCGAGCACCATCCAGCGCAGGACGCGCGCACGCTCGGCGGTTCCGGGCGCGGGCAGCAGCGCCGCCTCGGGGTGGCGATCGGCGAGCGTCAGCAGGATGGCGAGGGATTCGGTGAGCACCGTGCCGTCCGGCAGCAGCAGCGTCGGGATGCGGCCCATCGGGTTGAGGCGGCGATAATCGGCGGCGAGTTGCGCGTCGGTGGTCAAGGGAACCGCGCGCAGTTCGACCGGCACGCCGATCTCGGCGAGCGCCATCTCGACCGGGGCCGAGCCCGATCCCTTGTCGCCGTAAAGGACGTAGCTCATGGGCGCAGGATGGCGTGCCGGTCGCGGGCGCGCCATTGCAAAGCGCTGATGCGGGCCATCAACAAGACTGAAGATCAGGCCGCGGCGCGCGGGGTGGTGGCGCCGTTCAGCCCGATGAAGGCGCCGGCGTCGCCGAGCCGCCGGCCACGGGCGCCTGGCTGCGCCCGTACAGCATCATCGCCCGGCGTTCGAAGGCGCGCACCATCAGCCGCACCGCTTCGTTGAACACGACGCCGATGGCCATTTGCAGGATGCGGCTCTTGAATTCGAAATCGACGAAGAATTCGACCTCGCAGCCCTGCGGCAGCGGGCGGAAGCGCCAATGGTTGTTGAGGTAGCGGAACGGGCCTGTCTCATAGGTGACATGGACATGGTCGGGGCGTTCGAGCGTGACGCGCGAGCGGAAGGTCTCGCGGAACATCTTGAAGCCGATGGTGAGGTCGGCGATCAGTACGGTCTCTGTGCTGGAGAGCACACGCGCGCCGACGCACCAGGGCAGGAATTCCGGGTAGCGGCGCACGTCCGCGACCAGGTCGAACATCTGTTCGGGCGTGTAGCGCAGGATTTTGCGCTCAGCATGCGTCGGCATCTCAGGCGGTGGCGAGGCGCCCGGCCCGCGCCTCCCGCAACGCCGCGAAGTCACGATCGGCATGGTAGGATGAGCGCGTCAGCGGCGTCGACGACACCAGCAGGAAGCCCTTGCCACGCGCGGCGGTGGCGTAGTCGGCGAATTCGTCGGGGGTCACGAAGCGGTCCACCGCGGCGTGCTTCACGGTTGGCTGGAGATACTGGCCGATGGTGAGGAAATCGACATCCGCGCTGCGCAGGTCGTCCATGACCTGCAGCACCTGCAGGCGCTCCTCGCCGAGGCCGACCATGATGCCGGATTTGGTGAAGATGGTCGGGTCGAGTTGCTTCACACGGTCGAGCAGTCGCAGCGAATGGTAGTAGCGCGCGCCGGGGCGGATGGTCGGGTACAGGCCGGGCACGGTTTCGAGGTTGTGGTTGAACACGTCCGGGCGGGCCCGCACCACCACTTCCAGGGCGCCGTCCTTGCGCAGGAAGTCGGGCGTCAGGATCTCGATGGTCGTCTCGGGGGCGGCGGCGCGGATGGCGCGGATGGTCTGAGCGAAATGTTCCGCGCCGCCATCCTTGAGGTCGTCGCGGTCGACGCTGGTGATCACCACATGGCGCAGGCCGAGCGTCGCCACCGCCTCGCCCACCCGGCGAGGCTCGTCGGCATCCAGGGCATTCGGCAGGCCGGTCGTGATGTTGCAGAAGGCACAGGCGCGCGTGCAGATCTCGCCCATGATCATCATGGTGGCGTGACGCTGCGACCAGCATTCGCCGATATTCGGGCAGGCGGCTTCCTCGCAGACCGTCACCAGCTTGCTGTCGCGCATCAGCTTGCGCGTCTCGTGGTAGATCGGGTGCGTCGGCGCCTTGACCCTGATCCAGGACGGCTTGCGCTGGATGGGGTTGTCGGGGCGATGCGCCTTCTCCGGGTGCCGGTCGGCGCCCGTGAGAGGCTTGCGGTGGTCGATCTCGATACGCGTGGTGCTCATGGATTGCCCTCAAGCCCGGTTATATAGGCCCAGCGGACGCGAACGGGGAGGGCTCCGCCCTCCCCATACCCCTCCCGTCGGGAGAAAGTATTCCCCCGAATCCCCCTTCTATTTTTGCCTGCTTTAGATGTGCAGGACCTTGCCGTAGGCATCGAGCACCGATTCATGCATCGCTTCGGACAGGGTCGGGTGGGGGAAGACCGTGGCCATCAATTCGGCTTCGGTCGTCTCCAGGGTGCGGGCGATGCCGTAACCCTGGATCATCTCGGTGACTTCGGGGCCGACCATGTGGGCACCGAGCATGGCACCGGTCTTGGCGTCGAACACCGTCTTGATGAAGCCTTCCGGTTCGCCCAACGCGATCGCCTTGCCATTGCCGATGAAGGGGAAGCGGCCGACACGGACCTCGTGGCCCGCCGCCTTCGCCGCGGCCTCGGTCATGCCGACGCTCGCCACCTGCGGGCGGCAATAGGTGCAGCCCGGAATGTTCCCGACATCCATCTCATGCGGATGCAGGCCGGCGATGGCCTCGACCACGATCACGCCCTCATGCATCGCCTTGTGGGCGAGCCAGGGCGGGCCGGCCAGGTCGCCGATGGCATAGACGCCGGGCTCACCCGTCCGGCCGAAGGCGTCGATCACCACATGGGTGCGGTCGACCTTCACCTTGGTGCCTTCGAGGCCGAGGTCCTCGACATTGCCGACGATGCCGACGGCCGAGATCAGGCGGTCGGCCTTGATCTCTGTGACCTTGCCATCGACTTCGACGATCGCCGCGACACCGCCGGCTTCCTTCCGCACGCCCTGCAGCTTGGCGCCGGTGATGACCTTCATGCCCTGCTTGGTGAAGGCCTTGGCGACGAAGGCGGAGACCTCGGCATCCTCGACCGGCAGGATGCGGTCCAGCACCTCGATCAGCGTCACCTCGGAACCCATGTTGAGGTAGAAGGAGGCGAATTCGGACCCGATCGCGCCGGAGCCGATGACGATCAGCTTCTTCGGCAGGGCGTCAGGGACCAGCGCCTCGCGATAGGACCAGATCAGCTTGCCGTCGGGTTCCATCCCCGGCAGTACGCGTGCACGGGCGCCGGTGGCGAGGATGATGTTCTTGCCGGCGACCTCGGCGACCGGCTTGCCGTCCTTGCTGACCGCGACCTTGCCCGGGCCGGCGAGTTTCGCATGGCCGTCGAACACCGTGA
The DNA here is from genome assembly GCF_014644535.1 of Neoroseomonas lacus. Classification (GTDB taxonomy): domain Bacteria; phylum Pseudomonadota; class Alphaproteobacteria; order Acetobacterales; family Acetobacteraceae; genus Neoroseomonas; species Neoroseomonas lacus. Next base: position 310,474 of record NZ_BMKW01000008.1, on the reverse strand, counting down.
TCTTGTGCTTCTTCATCAGCCCCTTCACGCCGGAGGAGAGCTGGTTGGCGACATTGCGCGAGCGCTTGATCACCTTGGCGAAGTCGAAGCGCGGATTGTCCACCGCGAAGCCGTAATGGTCGAGGCTGTGCAGCATGTGGTTGATCTCGGACGCCTTGAGCAGCGCCTTGGTCGGGATGCAGCCCCAGTTGAGGCAGATGCCGCCGAGATTTTCGCGCTCGACCAGCGCGACCTTCATCTTGAGCTGCGCGGCGCGGATCGCGGCGACATAGCCGCCGGGACCACCGCCCACCACCACCAGGTCGAATTGTTCGGCCATCACGTCGCCTCCACTGCGAGGGATTTCAGCGCATCGCCGGACAGGCGACGGGTGATCCATTCCTTGAGAGCCTGCGCGCCCATCGCGTCATAGGTGGCGATGGCGGGTGTGTTCCAGTCGAGCACGTTCCAGGCGAGACGGCCTCCGCCTTCGGCGAGCGTATCGGTCGCGAGCCGCGCGAACAGCGCCTTCGCGATGCCGCGGCGGCGGAATTGCGGTTCCACCCAGAGGTCCTCCAGCCACCGGCCCGGCTTGGCGAGGAAGGTGGAGAAGGTCCAGTGGTAGAGCGCGATCGCCGCCGGTTCACCGCCAACCTCCGCGACCAGGCAGCCGGCGCGCTGGGGGCTGCCGAAGATCGCGGCGTGGAAGTCGGGCTCGGTGCCGACGGCTTCGTGCGCCAGCTTCTCGAATTCGGCCAGCGCGCGCACGAAACGCGCGATGGTCGGGATGTCGGCCGGCGTGGCTTCGCGGATGCTGAGGTGGGGCATCCGGTTCACGCTGCCGATGCGCGGATCGGATGCCTGGTCACAGCATCAGGCTCAGCGGGTCCTCGATGGTGCGCTTCAGCGCCTGGATGAATTCCGCCGCCAGCGCGCCGTCGATGACACGGTGGTCGACGGACAGCGTGCAGGTCATCACCGTGGCGATGGCGAGCGCGCCATCCTTCACCACCGGCTTCTGCAACCCGGCGGAGACCGCCAGGATGCCGGCCTGCGGCGGATTGATGATCGCAGAGAAGTCGCTGACGCCATACATCCCCATGTTGGAGATGGAGAAGCCGCCGCCCTGGAATTCCTCGGGCTTCAGCTTGCCGGACTTGGCGCGCGCGGCGAGATCCTTCATCTCGCCGCTGATCGCGGCGAGGCCCTTCTTGTCGGCGCTGCGCACGATCGGCGTGATCAGGCCTTCCGGGATCGACACCGCCACCGAGATGTCGACGTCGTGGTACTGGATGATCGCGTCATCGGTCCAGGAGGCGTTGCAGCCCGGGAAGCGGCGCAGCGTCGCGGCGGTCGCCTTGATGACCAGGTCGTTGACGCTGAGCTTGTAGGCGCCCGGCCCATCCTTCGGCGAACGGGCGTTGAGGTCGGAGCGCAACTTCAGCAGCGCGTCGATCTCGATATCCATCGTCACGTAGAAATGCGGGATGGTCGCCTTGGATTCCGACAGGCGGCGGGCGATCACCTTGCGCATCGTGCTGTTCGGCACGGCGGTATGCGGCGCGGTGGTGGTGAAGGGTGTTGCGGCCGGCCTCGGTGCCGGTGCGGCGGCTGGCGCGGCGGCAACCGTCGGCGCGGCGGCCGGGCCACGCGACAGTGCGGCCTCGACATCCGACTTCACGATGCGGCCATTGGGGCCGGAGCCCTTCAAACCCGCCAGGTCGAGCCCCGCCTGCTGCGCCATGCGCCGCGCCAGCGGCGAGGCAAAGACGCGGTCGCCACCGGATGGCGGCAGCGGCTGCGGGTTCAACGCAACCGGAGCGGCCGACGGTGCCGCGGCGGGCGCAGGTGCTGCGGCGGCCGGCGCCGACGCGGCGGCCGGTGCGGGCGCGCCCGACGGCACCGCCTCGCCCTCATCCACCAGCACGGCGATCACGTCGTTCACCTTCACGCCCTGCGCGCCATCCGGCACCAGGATCTTGCCGAGGATGCCCTCATCCACGGCCTCGACTTCCATCGTCGCCTTGTCGGTCTCGATCTCGGCGATGACGTCGCCGGATTTGATGCGGTCGCCTTCCTTCTTGAGCCAGCGCGCGAGGTTGCCCTCGGTCATGGTGGGCGAGAGGGCCGGCATCAGGATGTTCGTGGCCATGGATCGTTCCCCCGCGCCTTACTTGTACGTCACGCTTTTCACTGCATCGACCACCTGTTCGAGGCGGGGCAGCGCGAGCTTCTCGAGGTTCGCGGCGTAGGGCATCGGGATGTCGAGCCCATGCACGCGCACCGGCGGCGCATCAAGGTGATCGAAGCAGGCCTCGACCATCTGCATCGCCACCTCGGCACCGATGCCGGCGAAGGGCCAGCCTTCCTCCAGCGTGACCAGGCGGTTGGTCTTGCGCACGGAATTCGCGATGGTCTCGGTGTCGAGCGGGCGGATCGAGCGCAGGTTGATCACCTCGGCGCTGATGCCCTGTTCGGCGAGCTTCTCGGCCGCCTGCATCGCCATGCCGACCATGATGGAGAAGGCGACGATGGTCACGTCGGTGCCTTCGCGCTCCACCTTCGCCTTGCCGATCGGCAGGATGAAGTCGTCATCGGTCGGGCACTCGAAGGTGTGCCCGTACATGATCTCGTTCTCGAGGAAGATGACAGGGTTCGGGTCGCGGATGGCGGCGCGCAGAAGGCCCTTCGCATCGGCCGCATTCCACGGCGCGAGCACCTTCAACCCCGGGCAATGCGCGTACCAGGAGGCATAGCACTGCGAGTGCTGAGCGGCGACGCGGGAGGCCGCGCCGTTCGGCCCGCGGAAGACGATCTGGCAGCCGAGCTGGCCGCCCGACATGTACAGCGTCTTGGCGGCCGAATTGATGATCTGGTCGATCGCCTGCATCGAGAAGTTGAAGGTCATGAACTCGACGATCGGCTTGAGGCCGGTCATCGCGGCACCGACCGCCATGCCGGTGAAGCCGTGTTCGGTGATCGGCGTGTCGATCACGCGCTTCGCGCCGAATTCGTCGAGCAGGCCCTGGCTGATCTTGTAGGCGCCCTGGTACTGGGCGACTTCCTCGCCCATCAGGAAGACGTCCTTGTCGGCGCGCATCTCGGCGGCCATGGCGTCGCGCAGCGCGTCGCGCACGGTGATCGGCTTGGTCGGACCCCAATCCTTCTCCGCCGAGGGCGGCGGCGTGTGCGGCGCGGCGGGGACGGTGCCTTCCATCCGCTGCCTGGTGCCGGAATCGGCGATCATCTTCTCATTCTCGCGCGGGTTCTTGTTGGTGATCCCGTGCATGGTCTGCGCCGCAGCGCCGGCGCCGCCATCCAGCTCGGCGATGGGGCTGTTCACCGCCACACCCTCGGTGCCTTCCGACACCAGGATCGAGGTGATGGTGCCCTCATCGACGGCCTCGACTTCCATCGTCGCCTTGTCGGTCTCGATCTCGGCGATGACGTCGCCGGACTTCACCGCGTCGCCTTCCTTCTTGAGCCAGCGCGCCAGCTTGCCCTCGGTCATGGTCGGCGAGAGCGCCGGCATCAGGATCACGGCACCCATGTCACTTCGTCTCCACGAGAACGTCGGTCCACAGCTCGGACTCCGGCGGCTCCGGGCTCTGCTGCGCGAAATCGGCGGCGTCCTGCACGATCGCCTTCACGTCGTCGTCGATCACCTTCAGCTCGGCCTCGGTGGCGGCGAACTGGTCGACCAGCAGCTTGCGCGCGGTCTCGATGCAGTCCGAGGTCTCGCGCATCTTCTGCACTTCCTCGCGCGTGCGGTACTTGGCGGGGTCGGACATGGAATGGCCGCGATAGCGGTACGTCTTCATCTCAAGGAGGTACGGCCCCTTGTTAGCGCGGCAATAGGCTGCGGCGCGCTCGGCGGCCTCGCGCACGGCGACCACATCCATGCCGTTCACCTGCTCGCCGGGGATGCCCCAGGCGGCGCCGTTCTGCGACAGGTCGCGCGAGGCGGAGGCGCGCTCGACGCTGGTGCCCATGCCGTATTTGTTGTTCTCGATGACGTAGATGCAGGGCAGCTTGAACAGGGCGGCGAGGTTCATGCTTTCATAGACTTGGCCCTGGTTGGATGCGCCCTCGCCGAAATAGGTGACGGCGATGGCGCCATCCTCGCGGTACCAATTGGCGAAGGCGAGGCCGGTGCCGAGGCTGACCTGGGCGCCGACGATGCCGTGCCCGCCGTAGAAGCCCTTCTCGCGCGAGAACATATGCATGCTCCCGCCCTTGCCCTTGGAATAGCCGCCGATGCGCCCGGTCAGCTCGGCCATCACGCCGCGCGCTTCCATGCCGGTGGCGAGCATGTGCCCGTGGTCGCGATAGGAGGTGATGACCTCGTCGCCCGACTTGAGGCACATCTGAACGCCCACCACCACGGCTTCCTGGCCGATATAGAGGTGGCAGAAGCCGCCGATCAGCCCCATGCCGTAGAGCTGGCCCGCCTTCTCCTCGAAGCGGCGGATCAGCAACATGTCCCGGTAGGCCTTGAGCAGGTCGTCGCGCGCGATCGGCGGCTCCTTCCCCTTCCCACGGCGCTTGCTGGTGGTCTCCGTGGCCTGGGCCATGCGGCGTCTCCCTCGGGAAGGCTGTCTGTCGCCTATTAGGCGCGCGACGACAGATTTCGCAAGTCAGACTGCGCGAAAATCCTTCTATTGCAATGCAATAAGACGTTTAACCGAATTTCGGTTAAGTGTCTCAAACGCCGCGATCTGCCCCCGGAATCAGGGGCGTTGCAGGCCCTGCACCTGGCGGTCGCGTGGCAGGGTCACGGTGTAGCCGAAGCGGATCCGGCGTTCCTGCTGCGGCGCCATGGTCAGGGTCCAGGCCACCACGCCGGGGCGGTCGTCAACATCGCGTGCCGTAGGCGCCGGGTCCGCCTGCATGGCGACGGTCAGGTCGGCGTCGGAGGAGACCGGCAGCTGGTCCTCCACGGTCACGTCGATCGGGCGGGCGTGGAAGCTGCGCAGGGTGATCAGCGCCTCGAAGCTCTCGGTGTTGCTGCGCCCGGTCAGCAGGCTGCCTTCCTGCGCCCGGCGGCGCGCCTGGGGTTCGTAGGCGACGCGCAGGCGGTCATCGGCACCGAAAGCGAGCGACACCTCCTCCCCCGCCCGCAGCAGCGGCAGGGAGGCACGGCCGACGAAGACGCCGTCGAGATACAGCGACGCCGCGCCCGGCAGCGTCGGCGCGGCGACCGCGTGGGCAAAGCGCGCCCGCAGGAAGGCACGCGGCGCGACGCGCGGCACGGTGAAGGCCGTGACGGTCGCGGCGGCGTCCATGTCGGCGATGCGGACGCGTCGTTCGCTGCCATCGGCGCGCACCGTGGCGCGACCGGGGATGACGTATTCCACCGCGAAGCCGGCGGCCTGCACGGTGGCGGTGACGGCCTGGGCCTCCTGCCGCGGCGGCGGGGGCGGAGCTGCGGTCATCGGCGCGGCGGGGGCGACGCCGCGTGTCGCCATGCCGCCGGACAGCCGGTCGCGCGCGGCGTTTTCACGCTGCAGCGCCGCCGGGTCGACCAGCGCGATGCGCCAGGGCGAGAGCCTCGGCGGCGCGGCGCCTTCGGCCGGGCGGGCGGTGGACAGCGTCAGGGCGACGTCGGTCCAATCCTCCCCGGTGGTCTGGGCGACGATCGCTTCCTGCCGCAGGGCGACGCGCCCGGCTTGGCTGTCGAGCCGTGCCTCATAGACCGGCAGCCAGCGCGCGCCGGGGATCTGGTAGGCGACCTGCAGCTCCAACCGCGTGGGCGCGGCGGCCTGGACGCTGACGGCGATTTCCAGCGCACCCGGCGGCGGGCCGCCGAGCATGCCGATCTCGGCCTTCAGCGCCTCGCGCCGCTGCTCGGCCTGATGGCGGTCGGCCTGCAGGCGGCGGGTGGCCTCGCCGGCCTCGGCGGTGCCCTCGCGCACCGCATCCCAGGCGTTGCGCCAGGCGGCCGGGTCGGCCGACAGGCGTGGCGGCGGCTCATTGGGCGCGGTCGGCTGGCGCTGGGCGGTGACGAAGCCGCCGGCGAGGCGTTCGATCAGGCGCAGCTGGGCGGCCTGGGCGGCAATCTGCACATCAAGGGTGGCGATGGCCTCATCCAGGGCGCGCTGCTGCGCTTCGAGCCCGGCGCGGCGTGCATCGACATCGCGGCGGTCGAAGCTTGCCTGGCGCAGTTCGACGGCGCCGATGGCGACCGCGCCGCTCGCCTGGCCGCGCGCCGTCACGCTGTCGCGCAATACGCCGGTCGGCACGCCCGAGAGCACCAGCAGGCTGACCCCGGCCGGCAGATCGACCGTGCCGCGGCGGGTGACGGTCGCCTGTTCGGGATAGACGGTGACCGCCGCCGGCGGCGCGTCGAGCGCGATGCGGCGCGGCTGGTCCTGGGCGATGGCGGGCAGCGCCAGCGGCAACAGGGCAAGGGCGACAAGCAACGGGCGTCGCATGGCGGCGGCCTCCATCATTCGCAGCAGGATTGGCCTTGATGGCGCGGCCACGCAAGCGCGGCGGCGTGACGGGCCTCACAGGATCAGTAGAGGCGGCGTTCCGGCGCGTAGGGCACGACGATCTCGTCGCGGCCGACCATGTTCAGCAGGGCGCGGGCGCGTTCGTCGAGCTGGTCGCGATCGACACGGTCACCGCGCAGGCCGGTGACGCGGCGTTCGATGGCGTCGCGATCGGCTTCGGCATGGGAGAGTTCCGCGCGCGCGGCGGCGATGTCGGCCAGGCGCTGCTCGCGTGCGATCAGCCCGCGGTCGCCATGCATGGCATGCCAAGCGAAATAGCCCGACAGCGCCATGAACAGACATGGCATGGCGATGGCTTGGAAAAAGCGCCTGAGGAACCGCAACGCAAACACCTGATGTTTGGCGACTTTGTGATTCTAAGCACCACGGCGAATCCGTGTCACGCGGTTCGACCAGGAAATCGGCGCAACGCCCGCATTTTTCGCAAGCGTCGCGACAAAAGGGGACTCAATGCCGGTTGGCGGACGCGCCTGCTCTGCATTCACGCGTCCGGCGCGGCCGGTCGTACCTTGAACGGCCCCTCGGTCTGCCGCCCTGCCATGCGCGTCGGTGCGCATAGCAGGGCGTGCGGTCAGCGGCGCAGCACGCCGCGGCCGGCATAGCGCGCGGCGTCGCCGAGACCCTGCTCGATGCGGATGAGCTGGTTGTACTTGGCGAGGCGGTCGGAGCGCGACAGCGAGCCGGTCTTTATCTGCCCGCAGTTTGTCGCCACGGCCAGATCGGCAATGGTCGAATCCTCCGTCTCGCCGGAACGATGCGACATCACCGCGCGATAGGCGGCGCGATGGGCCATCTCGACCGCTTCCAGCGTCTCGGTCAGGGTGCCGATCTGGTTGACCTTCACCAGGATGGCGTTGGCCGTGCCCTGTTCGATGCCCATGCGCAGGCGCTCTGGGTTGGTGACGAAGAGATCGTCGCCAACGAGTTGCACCTTGGCGCCAAGCTTATCCGTCAACGCCTTCCAGCCGGCCCAGTCATCCTCGGACATGCCGTCCTCGATGGAGACGATCGGCCACTTCGCGGTCAGCGCGGCGAGGTAGTCGACCATGCCGCCGGCATCGAGGGTCTTGCCCTCGCCTTCCAGCTTGTAGGCGCCGTCGTGGTAGAATTCAGTCGCGGCACAGTCGAGCGCGAAGACCACGTCTTCGCCCACGCGATGGCCAGCGGCCTCGCAGGCCTTGGCGATGAAGCCGAGCGCCTCGTCGGCCGAACCGATGTTGGGGGCGAAGCCGCCTTCGTCGCCGACATTGGTCGAGTGGCCGGCATCGTGCAGCGCCTTCTTCAGCGCCATGAACACCTCGGAACCGATGCGCACGGCGTCGGCGATGGTGCCGGCGCCGACCGGCATGATCATGAATTCCTGGATGTCGATCGGGTTATCGGCGTGCTTGCCGCCATTGATGATGTTCATCATCGGCACCGGCAGGGTGCGGGCGAAGACGCCGCCGACATGGCGGTACAGCGGAATGCCGAGGTCGGCGGCCGCCGCCTTGGCGACCGCGAGCGAGACCGCCAGCATCGCATTGGCGCCGAGGCGCGCCTTGTTGGGCGTGCCGTCCAGCTCGATCATCGTCTCGTCGATCTTGACCTGGTCGAAGACGTCCATGCCGGAGATGGCGTCGAAGATCTCGCCCTCGACATTGCCGACGGCCTTGAGCACGCCCTTGCCGCCGTAGCGGGACTTGTCGCCATCGCGCAGTTCCACCGCCTCATGCGCGCCGGTCGAGGCGCCGGAGGGGACGATGGCATGGCCGCGCGCGCCGCTGTCGAGCACCACCTCGGCCTCGATGGTCGGGTTGCCGCGGGAATCCAGGACTTCGCGGGCGATGATGTCGGCGATGGCGGCCATGGGGGCGGCACTCCGGTCGTTCAGGGGATGGCGGTGGCTACACCGGGTGCCGCGGCGCGCCAAGTCCCGCGACGGGCTTTGCCTGCGTCATGCTTCATCGCGCCTGCAACGCGAGCGCCTGCATGCGCGCCACTTCGCCGGCGAAGGCCTCCACCCCGGCGGCATCCCCTGCCCCGGCCGCCGCATGCGCGGCCGGCAGCCCGCCAAGCAGCCGGTGCAGTTCCGCCGCCGCAACCTCCGGCGGGTCGGCGGCCAGCCGCGTCTGGGCGGCGTTCCAGGCCTGCATGCGCTGGTCGGGGCTGATGTTGCGGTCGTTGCGCACCGTGTTGAGCATCGCCGTCTGCGCGGCGCGCCAGGCCGCATGGCGCTGCGCCAACGCGCCGCGCATGCCGAGGCGCGGATCGTCCCCGACGACCGCGCGCATCAACAGCACGGCATCGCCGATCGCGCGCTGCCGGGCGCTGGCCACCACCGCCGGGGTGCTGCCCGCCGGCACGGCTTCGGCGAGCAGCGCGAAACCATCCACCCCGCGCCGCCGCACTGCCTCGGACGGCCAGCGGGCCGGCACCGAGCGCAACGCGGCGAGGCTGTCCTGCAGACGCCGCATCAGGGCCGCGCCCTGCTGGCCCTCGGCCGGGGCCTGCCCGGCGGACAGGGCGGCCAGGCGCTGCGCCTCCAGCAGGATCAGCTTCATCCCGGGGTCGAGCACGGCACCGGCGGCGGGCGCGGCCGGCGGCGGGGGCGCGGGCGGCAAGGCACCGGCGCCGAAGCGGAGGGTGCCCGCCTCCTGCACCTCCTGCTGTTCGCGCCGCGCCAGATGATCCACCACCTGCCCGGCCGACTGGTCCGCGGCAGCCACCAGCGCGGCAAAGCGGCCCGCCGGGGTGGGCGGGGCGGGCGGCGGCGCGGCGACACAGCCACCGATCAGCAAGGCGAGGCCCAACACGGCCCTGGGGAAACGTCGCGGCAACAGCATGGGTCCGGACTCCGGCGAGGAAGCGGGAGCCTGCGTCAGCGCTCCGCCCCTCCGCAAGGGCCGGGCGCACGGGCGGCGCGGCGGGGCCACCGAGACCTGCCGCGACATCCGCCCCAGCCTGCTAGACTGCGGTCATGACCGACCCGATCCGCTCCCTCGACGACCTCGCACCCGGCCAGGGCTGGGACATCGGCACGCTGTCCCTGCCGCTGGAGGAGGTCGTTGCCTTCGCCTCGCGCTACGACCCGCAATTCTTTCACCTCGACCCCGAGGCGGCGCGCGACAGCCTGTTCGGCGAACTCGTGGTTAGCGGGCTGCACACCCTCTCGGCGGTGTTCGGCCATGTGATGCGCAGCGGGCTGATCTCGGGCATCTCGGTCGGCGGCAACCAGATCGACAGCCGCTGGCCGGCACCGCTGCGCCCGGATGAGGAGATCGCCATCCGGGTCGAGGTGGATGAGGTGCGGCCGTCGCGCTCGGGCCGGCCGCTCGGCATCGCCAAGCTGCGCTACACGGCGCGGCGGGTTGCCGATGGAGTGGTGGTGCTCGACGCGGTCGGGACGCATTTCCTGCGGCGTTGAGCGCGCCGCAGCCGCCTCAGCGGCAGGAACAGGCGCTGCCGGGCCCGCCGAAATTGCGCTGCGCGAAGGATTGCGCGTCCGACAGGAAGCCGAATTTGGGGCCCATCTGGCAGGTGCCCGAGCCACGCGCGCTGGCCATCTGCTCGGGGTTGCGGCTGTCCACCTCGATGCGGTTGTTGGCGCAGTAGGCATAGTAGTCCGCCAACGCCACGGCGGGCGCCAGCATCGTGGCCATGGACAGGGCCGCGACGGTGTACCTCATGGCGGACCTCCTTTTGTCTCGGCGCCGCAAGGAGCATCCATGCGGAGGCCCGCCTCGGGCAACTACGCCGAGACATGGCCCTCGCCCCGACATGCAAACGGCGCGGAGGTTGTCCCCGCGCCGCGGCATGACCGGATTGTCGGTCGGATCAGGCGGACTTCGCCATGATCTCCTCGGCGACGTTGCGCGGCACCGGGTCGTAGTGATGGAACTGCATCGAGAAGGACGCGCGGCCCTTGGTCATGCCGCGCAGGTTGGAGATGTAGCCGAACATCTCCTTCAGCGGGACATGGGCGCGGACGATGACCGAGGTGCCGGCCATGTCCTGCGACTGGATCACGCCGCGGCGGCGGTTGAGGTCGCCCACGACGTCGCCGACATGGTCCTGCGGGGTGGTCACCTCGACGTCCATGATCGGCTCGAGGATGACCGCGCCGGCCTTCTTCATGCCTTCGCGGAAGCAGGCCTTCGCCGCGATTTCGAACGCCAGGGCGCTCGAGTCCACGTCGTGGTACTTGCCGTCCACCAGCGTGTACTTGAAGTCGACGGTCGGGAAGCCCGCGAGCACGCCGGTATCGGCCTGCACCTTGATGCCCTTGTCGACCGCCGGGATGTATTCCTTCGGCACCGCGCCGCCGACGACGCCGTTCACGAACTCGATGCCCGTGTTCCGCTCCTTCGGCTCAAAGGTGATCTTCACTTCGGCGTACTGGCCCGAGCCACCCGACTGCTTCTTGTGGGTGTAGGTCTCGGTGTGCGCCTTGGTGATCGTCTCGCGATAGGCGACCTGCGGGGCGCCGATGTTGGCGTCCACGCCGTATTCGCGCTTCAGGCGGTCGACGATGATCTCGAGATGCAGCTCGCCCATGCCGGACAGGATGGTCTGGCCGGTTTCCTGGTCGGTCTTGAGACGCAGCGAGGGGTCCTCGCCGGCCAGCTTCTGCAGGCCGAGCGTCATCTTCTCGACGCCTTCCTTGGTCCGCGGCTCGACCGAGATGTCGATGACCGGCACCGGGAAGGCCATACGCTCGAGGATCACGGGGTCGTCGTTGGACGCCAGCGTGTCACCCGTGCCGGTGTCCTTCAGGCCCACGAAGGCGGCGATGTCGCCGGCGGAGACTTCCTTGATCTCCTCGCGCTTGTCGGCATGCATCTGGAACATGCGGCCGATCCGCTCGCGCGAATCCTTCGTCGTGTTCATGATCATGTCGCCCTGCTTCAGCGTGCCGCGATAGACGCGCACGAAGGTCAGGTTGCCGTACTTGTCGTTGATGATCTTAAAGGCGAGGCCGGCGAAAGGCGCGTCCGGGTCGGCCGGGATGTGGCGGCGTTCCTGGGTCTCGTCGAAGCCTTCATCCGGGGCGACCTTGATGCCCGGGACGTCGATCGGGGACGGCAGGTAGGAGACCACGGCATCGAGCAGCGGCTGCACGCCCTTGTTCTTGAAGGCCGTGCCGCAGAGCACCGGGCGGAATTCGCCCGAGATCGTGCCCTTCTTGATGCAGCGGCGCAGCGTCTCGACCGAGACGTCGCCCTTCTCGAAATATTCCTCCATCGCCGTCTCGTCGACGCCGACGGCGGTGTCGAGCAGGATCTGGCGGTATTCGGCCGCCTTTTCCTTCAGGTCGTCGGGGATCGGGGCGTCATGGTACGCGGCGCCGAGCTCGTCGCCTTCCCAGATGATCGCCTTCATCTCGACCAGGTCGACGACGCCGAGGAAGGTGTCCTCGATGCCGATCGGCAGCTGCAGCGTCACCCAGTTGATGCCGAGCTTCTCGGTCAGCGTCGCCGCCGCCTTGTAGAAGTCCGCACCCGTGCGATCGAGCTTGTTGATGAAGATGATGCGCGGGACGTTGTAGCGGTCGGCCAGGCGCCAGTTCGTCTCGGACTGCGGCTGCACGCCGGCGACGCCCTCGATGATGAAGATGGCGCCGTCGAGCACGCGCAGCGAGCGGTTCACCTCGATGTTGAAATCGATGTGGCCCGGGGTGTCGATGACGTTGATGCGGTAGTCGTTCCACACGGCCGTCACGGCGGCGGAGGTGATGGTGATCCCCCGCTCGCGCTCCTGGTCCATGTAGTCGGTCGTGGTGTTGCCTTCGTGGACTTCACCGATGCGATGCGACTTGCCGGTGTAGTACAGGATGCGCTCGGTCGTGGTGGTCTTGCCGGCGTCGATATGTGCCGTGATCCCGATGTTCCGGATCCGGTCTAGGGGGGTGCGTGCCACGAGGGCCTCCATAAGCAGAAATGGGCGCCCGCGCGGGAGCATCCGCTCCGCGCCGCCCCAAGGGTTCACGCCGATTAGTCGGTGCGGCTATCTGCGACGTCCGGCCATGCATTGCAAGCGCAACATGACAGAAGCTGTCCCGCAGCGCCGTCACGGCTGCCCTCCGCGGGGCGGTCGACACGCTTTGTTGCGTGCCGGCGGACCTCCAAGCGCCTAAAATACCATGATGGATGCCAAGTCTGCCATCGCCGCCATTCGCTTCGCCCAGGGCCGACGCCCAACCGATCCCGTTCCGGGCGACCCGGTCGCTTGGCTCGACTCGCAGCTGGCCCCCGGCCTGCCGGGCCCGGAGTTGGCCGACGACCTACCCAGTACGGTGCCCGCCATCTTCGCTGCCCGGCTGGAGGATACCGAGCGGGTGCGCGCCGGCGGCGTGGGCCGGCCGAACCAGGGGCGCATCGTGCGGGAGGAAGCCGTCGCCGCCCTCGCCCTGGCGATCGGCGGCCAGCAGGGCTTCCGCGAACGCCTGGTGGCGTTCTGGACCAACCACCTGGCGGTCGACCGCCGCAAGGTTCCCTATTACGCCGGCCTCTACGCGCGGGAAGCGATCCGGCCCCATGTCACCGGCCGCTTCGGGGACATGCTGCTGGCCATGGCGCGGCATCCGGCCATGCTGGACTACCTCGACAATTCCGGCTCGGTCGGGCCGAACAGCCCGATCGGCCGGCGCAGCGGGCGCGGGCTGAACGAGAACCTGGCGCGCGAGATCCTGGAACTGCACACCGTCAGCCCGGCCGCCGGCTATACGCAGGCCGACGTGACCAGCTTCGCCGCGATCCTGACCGGCTGGACCATCAATGCCGCGCGCGAGCCCTTCGGCTTCATCTTCCGGCCCCAGGCGCATGAACCCGGTCCCAAGACCCTGATGGGCCAGACCTTCCCCGAGGGTCAGGAGGGTGGCGTCATGGCGCTGGCCTGGCTGGCCCAGCATGAAAAGACGCATCGACACCTGGCGACCAAGCTGGTCCGTCACTTCGTCGCCGATGACCCGCCGCCGGCCGCGGTCGAGCGGATCCATGGCGTATTGCGGGACACGCGGGGCGACCTCGGTGCCGCGGCGCGCGCGCTGGTGGCGATGCCGGAGGCCTGGGACCCGCCGCTGACCAAGCTGCGCGCCCCGCAGGACTACCTGATCAGCGTGTTGCGCGCCGTCGAGGCGCCGGCCGACAGCGCCGCGCGCGCTTTCGCCATGACGCAGTTCCTTGGGCAGTCCTGGTGGTCGCCGCCGGCGCCGATCGGCTTTCCGGATACCGCCGCCGCCTGGGCCTCGCCCGAATTGATGGTTCGCCGCATCGACCTCGCGAATGGCCTGTCGGCGCGGGGCGCCGGGCGGGATGCCGGCGATCTGGCCGAGGCGGTGCTCGGCCCGTTGACCAAGCCCGAGACGCTACGCGCCACCGCCCGGGCCGGCTCGGCGCGGGAGGCCCTGACACTTGTGCTGACCAGCCCGGAGTTCCAACGCCGATGACCATGCATCTGCCCGACCTCCGCCGCCGCAGCTTCCTGCTCGGCCTTGGCGCGGCCATCACCTTGCCGCGGGCGCGCGTCGCCTTCGCCCAGGCGCCGGGCGAGGCCCGGCTTGCCATCGTGCTGCTGCGCGGCGGGCTGGATGGGCTGTTCGCCGTGCAGCCCTATGGCGAGGCCGGTTTCGGCGAGCTGCGCGGCGCCCTTGCCTTGCCCGAGCCGGGGCAGGAGAACGGGCTGCTCGACCTGGGCGGCCGTTTCGGGCTGCATCCGCGCATGCCGCAGCTGCATGCGATGTATGCGGCCAATGAGGCGATGGTGATCCATGCGGTGGCCGGCAACTGGCGTACCCGCAGCCATTTCGACGCGCAGGACCTGCTGGAGTCCGGCGCGGATCAGCGATTGGCGAGTGGCTGGCTGAACCGGGCGCTCTCGGCCGTGCCGGCGCGGCCGGGGGCGCAGCCGAATGGGCTTGCGGTCGGCACCGACCTGCCGTTGCTGATGCGCGGGCCCACTCATGTCGGCACCTATGCCCCGCGTGGCGCCGGGCGGCCCTCCCCCGACCTGATGGCGCGCATCGCCGCGTTGAACGAGCACGACCCGATCACCGGCCCGGCCATCGCCGAAGGGTTGAGCGCGCGTGGCTATGCGGCGACGACCCTGGGCGAGGATGCCGGCGGCCGGCCGCCGGCGCGCGACGCGTTCCGGACGCTGGCGCTGGCCGCCGGCCGGTTGATGGCGCAGGCGGACGGGCCGCGGGTCGCCGCCTTCGAACTGACGGGGTGGGACACCCATGCGCAGCAGGTCAATCGACTGAACGGGCCGCTGTCGCAGCTCGATGACGGGCTGGGGGGGCTCAAGGAAGCGTTGGGCCAGCATTGGCGCCGGACGGCGGTGCTGGTGGTGACCGAATTCGGCCGTACCGTGCGCATCAACGGCACCGGCGGCACCGACCATGGCACGGGCGGCGTCGCCTTCCTGGCCGGGGGCGCGGTGGCGGGTGGGCGCGTCGGTGGCGATTGGCCGGGGCTGTCGGAACGCGCGCTGTTCCAGAACCGCGACCTGGCGCCGACCACGGATTTCCGCTCGCTGGCCAAGGGGCTGCTGCGCGACCACCTGAAACTGCCGGCGCAGGCGGTGGCGCGGGCGTTTCCGGGGAGCGATGCGGCGAGCCCGGCGAGCGGGCTGGTGCGGGCCTGAGAGGAAGGCGGGGCGACGACCGGGACCAGCTGGACGCTGACCTCCTCGAGGCACTGAGGCGGGCGTGGCCGACCCTGCTGACGGGGTTCGGCAATACGCCGGACAACAGCTTGGTCGGCAATGCGGCGAACAATGCGCTGTATGGCCTGGCCGGCCCGGGCAGCCTGAATGGCGGGGCGGCAACGACGTGCTGATCGGCGGGGCCGGGGCGGACCAGTTCCGCATCAGCATCGCCTCGGACGGCGCGCCGGGGCTGCGGGATGTGATCCTGGACTTCACCTCCAACGCGACCGACGGCTTCGACCGGCTGGACCTGCGGCTGATCGGCACGGACCCGGTGGCACCGCTCGATCAGGGATCCGTCTTCATCGGCGGCGCGGCCTTCGGGGCGACGGGGGCGGCGGATCTGCGGGTTACGGCGCTCGCGGACGGGGTGCAGCTGGCCGAGGGCGATGTCGATGGCGATGGCACGGCGGAGCTCGCCGTCGAGATCCACGGCGGCGCAGCGCCGGCGGCGGGATGGTTTCTGTTGTAGCGGGTTCGGCCTGCGCCCCGGGTCACGACCCCCGGTAGGTCGAATACGACCACGGCGTGCAGGCCAGCGGCACATGGTAGTGCCCGACACCGTCCGCCATGCCGAAATTCACCGCCACCACGTCGAGGAACAGCGGCTCCGGCGCGATGCCCCGCGCGGTGAAATAGGCGCCGATATGAAAGCGCAGTTCGTAGCGCCCGGCGCGGAAGCCGCCCGGTGGCAGCAGCGGGTCGACAGTGCGGCCGTCGTCGTTGGTCAGCGTGCTGCTGACCGGTACGGGGTCGGGGTCGAGGCGCCACAGCTCGACCCGCACGCCGGCGGCGGGGATGCCCTCGGCGGTGTTGAGGACATGGGTCGAGAGCGTGCCGGGGCCGGTGCCTGCCATGCGGGACCTCAGAAGCTGATGCCGATGCCGACGGATGTGCCGGTGACGTTGTTGTCGCCGAGGAAATAACGCGCAACGAGACGGATGCGCGAGACATAGAGCCCGGCGGCGCCGAATTCGTAGCGGCCGACATCGACCTCGATGCCGCCGCCGGCCTTGGCCGCCCAACTGAAGCCGAGCGCCGATTCCTGGTCTCCGAGATAGTAGCTGAAGGAGCCATCCAGCACCCAGCGCACCGGCCGGCCGAAGGCCTCCCAGCCGGTCGGCCAGCGATAACGGGCCCACAGGCCGAGCGTCTGCGCCATGGCGGTGCCGCGCGCCGCCCGGATCGTGTCGCCGAAGGTCTGCAGATAGATCTGCGTGTAGCGTAGCTCGACATCGATATCGCGCGACGGGCGGTGGTCGTAATAGGCCAGCATCAGCGACCCGCCGATGCCCCAGACATTGACGTGCTTGTCGGTGAGCGCGGCGACCTCGCGACCGGTGCGATAGTCGATGAAGCTGGCGAAGAGTGAGGAATCGGACGTGGCATAGCCGCCCGACACGTTGAAGATCGGCCGCAGCCAGAGGTATTCGGCTAAGCGGATGTCGTACCCGACGCCCACCGTCGCAGCGAGGTTGTTCCAGCGCAGCGGGTGCTGCCGCGGCGGCAGATCGGTGAACACCGCGCGCGGATCGTAGCGCGCATAGCCCACATAGCCTTCGAGCCAGAGCGGGAAGCTCTCCGACACGGTGAAGCCGGCGCCAAACTGGCCGAGCTGCATGACCGAGGAACCGAGCTCGGTCTTGGCATTGCCGCGTTCGACCTCCAACGCATTGGCCGACCCGTCAGGCGACATGTTGTAGCCCATCAGCCCGAGCACGCCCGACCCGCGCGGGGCGAGCTGCGCGCGGATGGCGTCGATGCGGTCGAGCAGGCCATCGACTTGGTCGGTGGTGGTTTGCGCGGCGGCGATGGCCGGCAGCAGCGCCGCCAGCGCGATGACGAGCAGGCCGGCGAAGCAACTCCGCCGCATCAGCGTGGCGGCTCGGCCGGCATCGCCGGGCGCGGCAGCGCGAGCACCGAGCGGCGCATGCGGTCCTCGGCGGCACGGATCAGTTCCACTACCTCCTCATCGGTGATGTCGTCGGCATGGGCGGCGAGCAGCGCGTGGTCGGCGCCGATGCGGGTGATGATACCGGCATATTGCGCGCGGGCGGTGGCGATGGCGGGCGGTTCGCCGGGGTCGGCGTTGCGGGCGAGCGCCGCCGTCAGCGCATGCGCCAGCGCCTGCACCGAGGGGTCGTTGAGGGTGATCGCCTCACGCAGGCGCGGCGCCTGCCAGTTCTGCCGCGTCGCCAACCGGAGGAAGGCGCCGAGGGCCGCGACCGGCTGTTCGCCGCCGGTGCCGGCGCGGCCGGCCTGGGGAGCGAGCTCGACGAAGGGGTTTTCCGGGTAGGGCAGCACGCCGTCATCGGCCATGCGCGCCAGCGATGTGAGGTAGGTCGCGAGCGCGTCGCGCATCGCGAGGCCGCCCTCGCGCACATCCGCCGAGGCGGGCGGCGGCAGGCGGCCGGCCGGGAAATCGGCGGCGAGGCTCGCGGTGCGGGCCCAGTCGCGCACCGCGGTGTAGTCCGGCGCGTTGCAGGCGGCCGCCAGCAGCACCGCCAGCACGGCGACGTGGCGCCTCACGGTTGCACCACGGCGCCGACGAGGCCGGCCGGGTCGGGCCGCAATCCGACCGCGGGGTCGGGCGCGAGGATCAGCATGAGGCGGCGCAAGCGATCCTCCTGGGCCATGATGTCGCGGGCCGTCTCGCGTTGCCGGATATCCCCCGCCTGGGCCTTGAGCATGGCATGGCCCTGGCCAATCGCGGCCAGCACCTGGCGGTAGGTTTCTTCCTCCGGGCCGGTCGTGCCACGGGACAGCGTGCCGACCAGCATCTGCACCGGCGCGTCGGCCGCGCGGATCAGCGGGCGCAGGCGCAGATCCTCAACGACGGTGGCGGAGCCGGCGCTCCGGGCACGCGCCCCGGGGGGCAGGTTGGCAGCACGGGCGGCGGCGAGCAGGCGGCCGATCTCGGCCACCGCCGGACCGGCGGCGGGGTCCGCGGCGGCGGCGCGCGACGGCAGTGGCGCGAAGGGTTCGGGCCGGAAGGTCAGGGTGCTCTCCTCGGTGGCCAGCACCGAGAGGGCGTAGAGATAGATGGCGAGCGCCTGCTGCTGGGCGAGCAGGCCGTCGCGCTGGGCGGGGTTGGGGGCAGCCGCGGCGCTGGGGTGGTCGGCGAGCACGCTGGCCAGACGCGCCCAGTCGCGCAGGGCGGTATTGGGCGGCAACGCGCAGCCGAGCAGCAGGCAACCGAGAAGGATGATCGCGGACCGCGGCACGACTCGCTCCCCCAATGCCGGCGTCGTTTCGCCTTCCTACAGGTCACGCCAGCGGCAGCGCAACCGCAGGTGGAAGGACCGCAGGCCGCTT
Organism: Neoroseomonas lacus; assembly: GCF_014644535.1. GTDB lineage: Bacteria > Pseudomonadota > Alphaproteobacteria > Acetobacterales > Acetobacteraceae > Neoroseomonas > Neoroseomonas lacus. The sequence continues at coordinate 291,980 of NZ_BMKW01000008.1, read as the reverse complement.
GAGAAAGCCGGGCCGGCAGCCGGGCCCAGCCTGCTCTCGCCATGCCGGGCGGTGCGGGCCGATACCGGCCTCAGGCACGTGGATCGCGACGGGCCTCTCACTCGGCCGGCGCGCCGGCGGCGACCCACGCGACCAGCTTGGCGCGTTCCTCGGGGGTGATCTCGGTCATGTTGCCGGGGGGCATGGCCTCGGTCTGCACCTGCTGGCGCAGGCCGGCTGCCCAGCGGCGGATCTGCTGCGGCGTTTCCATCATGACGCCCTTGGGCGGGGCGGCGAAGCCATCCATGGTCGGCCGCGCGGCGTGGCAGGCGACGCAGCGCGAGGCGACGATGGTCTGCACCTCGGCGAAGGCGGGCGCCTCGCCGGCGCTGCCGGTGCCGCGTTCGGGCGCACCGGTGACGATGAGCAGGGCAACCACCGCCGCACCCGCCGCCGGCAGCCAGACCGGGTTGGCGCCCTTCTGCCGCAGCACGAAATACTGGCGCACCAGCGCGCCGGACAGGCCGATCGCCAGCAGCACCAGCCAGTTCCACTGCGACTGGAAGGTCATCGGGTAGTGCGGCGAGATCATGATGAAGATGACGGGCAGCGTCAGATATGTGTTGTGCACGCTGCGCTGCTTGCCCCAGCGGCCGTATTTGGGGTCGGGCAGCTCACCCTTCTGCATCGCCGCGACCATCTTCTTCTGGCCGGGGATGATGACCATCGCGACATTGGCCGCCATGATCGTGCCGGTCATCGCGCCGACCTGCAGGAAGGCGCCGCGCCCGCCGAACAGGTGGCAGGAGACGAAGGCGGTGACCGCCAGCGCGGCGGCGCCGATGGCGCCAAGCAGCGCCTCGTTCTCCCCGAGTTTCGAGCGGCAGAGCTGGTCGTAGCCGACCCAGCCGCCGGCCAGCAGCGCGGCGCTCAGCAGCACGGCGAGCCAGGCCGGCATGTCGAGCACCGCGGGGTCGACCAGATAGGTCGAGGCCTGGCCCCAATAGATCAGGACAAACAGCGAGAAGCCGCTGAGCCAGGTCCAATAGGCTTCCCATTTGAACCAGTGCAGTTTCTCCGGCAGGCGCTCCGGCGCCAGGAGGTACTTCTGCTTGTGGTAGAAGCCGCCGCCATGGATGGACCATTGCTCGCCGGCGACGCGGGGATTGCCGTCCTTCGCGGGGTCGAGCTGACTATCGAGGCCTATGAAGTAGAAGGACGTGCCGATCCAGGCGATGCCGGTGATCAGGTGCAGCCAGCGCAGCAGCAGGTTGGCCCATTCGGAAAGATAGGCGACGTCCATCGAAGCATCCCCGCGCGGCGTGTCCGGCCGCTGTGTTGCACCATGCCGACTCCGGAAGAAGCCAAGCAATAGGTGCGCCATCGGCACCCGCCCTTGTCTCGCGGGCGCGAAGGGAGCAGGAAACGCGCCCCCTCCCCTGTTTCGGCATAACGATGTCCCCGACCCGCCTGTCCCTGCCCAAGGAAAAGATCCGCATCCTGCTGCTCGAAGGCATTTCGGACAGCGCGATCGAGCAGCTCGCCCATGCCGGCTACGCCACGGTCAAGCGCGAGCCGAAGGCGCTCGAGGGTGCCGCGCTGATCAAGGCGATCAAGGGCGTGCATGTGCTGGGCATCCGCTCACGTACCCAGGTGACGGCGGAGGTGCTCGAAGCGGCCGACCGGCTCTTCGCGATCGGTTGCTTCTGCATCGGCACCAACCAGGTGGATCTGGAAGCGGCGGCGCATCGCGGCATTCCGGTGTTCAATGCGCCGTTTTCCAACACGCGCTCCGTCGCCGAACTGACGCTCGGCGAGATCGTGATGCTGATGCGCGGCATCTTCCCCAAGTCGAACGCGGCGCATCGTGGCGAGTGGGACAAGTCGGCGGCGAATTCCTGGGAGGTGCGCGGCAAGACGCTCGGCATCGTCGGCTACGGGAATATCGGCAGCCAGCTGTCGGTGCTCGCCGAAGCCTTTGGCATGCGCGTCATCTACTGGGACCGCACCGGCAAGCTGCCGCATGGCAATGCGCAGCCGATGACCTCGCTGCACGCGCTGCTGGCGGAGTCGGACGCGATCACGGTGCATGTGCCCGAGACGCCCGACACGAAGAACATGATCGGCGCGGCCGAGATCGGCGCGATGAAGAAGGGCGCGGTGTTCGTCAACAACGCGCGCGGCACGGTGGTGGACCTCGACGCGCTGGCCGATGGGCTGCGCGATGGGCATCTGCTGGGGGCGGCGATCGACGTATTCCCGGTAGAGCCGTCGCGCAATGGCGAGGCCTTCGTCTCGCCGCTGCAGGGGCTGCCGAATGTCATCCTGACGCCGCATATCGGCGGTTCGACCGGCGAGGCGCAGTGGCGCATCGGCGACGAGGTCAGCCGCAAGCTGATCGAATTCTCCGACACCGGCGCGACGATGGGCGCGGTGAACTTCCCGCAGGTGGAACTACCCGCACGGCCGACCGGGGCGCGCTGGGTGCATGTGCATCGCGACGCGCCGGGCATCCTCTCGCGCATCAACGAGAGCTTCGCCAAGCGCGGGCTGAACATCTCCGGCCAGTATTACCAGACGGCCGGGTCGGTCGGTTATGTCGTGGTCGACAGCGAGGAAGCCAAGCGCGACGCACAGGCGATCCTCGAGGAATTCCGCGCCCTGCCGGGCACCATCCGAGCGCGGCTGATCTACGAGCGTCGCTGAGGCGCAACCTTTGTCGCGATCGCCGCGTTCATTCGCCGGGACAGCGTCGTCCAGCGGAGGAGAATGCCATGCGATCGATCTTCCTGTGGGTACTTGGCGTGCCGGTCACGGTCATCATCCTGCTGAACGTGTTCGGCCTACTGGGCTGATACGGGCCAGCCCTCCGGCTGAGCTGCATCAGAGCCTCGGTTTCGCGCGCGGCCGCGAAACCAATCCTGTGCGCCATGACGTTCGCCTGCCCGATGACACCGTCATCGGAAAGGGTTCGACGGCATGAGGCGCGAAGAGGGGCGAGGCCCCTCTCCGGCTCGCGGCACAGTCAGCGGATCGGCGGCGCGTACATCAGCCCGCCCTGGTTCCACAGCGCATTGATGCCACGCGGCAGGCCGATGGGCGTGTTGGGGCCCATGTGGCGGTCGTAGATCTCGCCATAATTGCCGACCGCCTTGATCGCATTGTAGGCCCAGCGCCGGTCGAGGCCCATGAGCGGCCCGTGGTCGCCGGTCTGGCCGAGCAGGCGGCGGATCGACGCGTTGGTGCTGTTGAGCATCTCGTCGACATTGGCCTGGGTGACGCCGAGTTCTTCCGCCTCGAGAAGCGCGAAGACCGTCCAGCGGACGATGTCGAACCACTGGTCGTCGCCGTGGCGCACCGCCGGGGTCAACGGTTCCTTCGAGATGATATCGGGCAGGATGACGTGTTCGGACGGATCGCGCTGGGTGGAGCGGATGCCGGCAAGCTGCGAGGCGTCGGTGCTGTAGACGTCGCAGCGCCCGGCAGTATAGGCGTTTCGGGTTTCCTCGTTCTGGTCGAAGACCAGCGGCTGGATGCGCACGTTGTTGGCGCGCGCCCAATCGGTGAGGTTCAGCTCATTGGTGGTGCCCGAGGTGACGCAGACCGTCGCACCTTCGAGTTCGCGCGCACGCGTCACGCCGGCCGAGCGGCGGATCAGGAAGCCCTGTCCGTCATAGAAGGTGACGGCGGTGAAGTTCAGCCCATTCGCCGTGTCGCGCGTCTGCGTCCAGGTCGTCGTGCGGGCGAGCAGGTCGACCGTGCCTGACTGCAAGGCCGGCATGCGCGCCTGCGACGACAGCAGCGTCCAGCGCACCTTGTCGCCATCACCGAGGGTCGCCGCCGCGATGGCGCGGCAGGTATCGGCATCGAGGCCGCGATAGACACCCTGGCTGTCCATCACGCCGAAACCTGGCGAGCCGGGATGCGCACCGCAGACAACGGCGTCGCGCGCGCGGACCGCGGTGAGGGTGGGGCCAGGCGAGGCGGTTTGCGCCAGAGCGGGGCCAGCCGTCATCAACGCGAGCGCGGCGAGGACAGTCCGATTCATAGTGCTTTCTCCCGGAGGTATTCTTGATGATCGCGGCCGGGAGCATATCGCCGGCATCGAGACCGGCGCCAGGGGGCGCGCCGGCACGATCGGCTCGGCTTCCGGCCGGGCGCAGGGCTGCCCGACCAGAAGAGGCGTGGGTCAGCGGATCGGCGGGCTCCAGAGCAGGCCGCCGGCGTTCCACAGGGCGTTCGGCCCGCGCGGAAGTCGCACGGGGCTGTTGGCACCGAGATGGCGGTCATAGATCTCGCCGTAATTGCCGACGGCCTTGACCGCGTTCAGCAGCCAGGCGCGGTCGAGCCCAACCGTCGGGCCGAGATCCCCCGTGCGCCCGAGCAGGCGCTGCACGGCCGGGCGTGGGCTGTCGACCGCGAGCGTCGCGGCGTTCTCGCGCGTGACGCCGAGTTCCTCGGCCTCGATCAGGCCGAAGGTGACGAAGCGCACGATGTCGAACCACTGGTCGTCGCCCTGGCGGACGGCGACGGCGTAGGGTTCCTTGCTGATGCGCTCGGGCAGCAGGCGATGCGCAGCCGGGTTGGTGAAGGCGACGCGGATGGCGGCGAGCTGGCTGGAATCGGCCGTGTAGGCGTCGCAGCGGCCGCTCTCATAGGCGCGGCGCGCCTCGTCCTTGTCGGCGAAGACGACCGGCTGGAAACGGATATTCGCCTGCCGTGCCCAATCCTGCAGGTTGAGTTCATGCGTGCTGGCTGCGGTCAGGCAGATGCTCGCGCCGTCGAGCTGGTTGGCGTGCTCGATGCCGCTGTCGGCCTTCACCAGGAAGCCCTGGCCATCCATGAAATAGGGCGCGGTGAAGTTCAGCCCGTTCACCGCATCGCGCAGGAAGGTCCAGGTGGTGGTGCGCGCGAGCATGTCGATCTGCCCGCCCGACAGCGCGGCAAAGCGCGTCTGGCCGGTCAGCGGATGCCAGGAGACCTTGGACGGGTCGCCGAGCACGGCAGCGGCGACGGCGCGGCACAAATCGGCATCGACGCCCTGCCAGACGCCCTGGCTGTCGGGCTGGCTCCAGGCAGGGTCGCCGGTGGAGACGCCGCAATTCAGCATGCCACGCGCACGGATCGCCGAGAGCGTCGGGCCCGCCTGCTGTGGCGCCACGTTCTGCGCAACCGCCGGCACCGCCAGCAGGAGCCCCAGCAGCGCCACGATCGGTCGTATCATCGAAGTCTTCCTTGTTATCATCATTTGTAGCAGGGCCGTTCCACCAAGCGCGACAGCGGCGATCGTCAGCCGGACGGTATCCGGCGCGATATGCCCGAAGGCGGCGAACAGCCCGGCGGCACCGAGCAGGATCCGCAGCGGCACGCCCATCGGCCGCATCAGGAAGCCGGCATATGCCGAGGTGATCAGCACCAGCGCCATCACCTGGATCGAGGTTGCCGAAACGATCTCGATGATGCCGCCACGCATCATGATGCCGGGGTCGTAGAGGAAGGCGAAACCGACCGTGAAGCCGGCGATGCCGAAGCGCGAGGCATGCAGGCTGGCGATGGTGGGGCTCGCCTTGGCGATGGCAGCCGCGGCGAAGGCCGAGGCGGCGACGGGTGGCGTCGCATCCGCGATCACCGCGAAGTAGAACAGGAACAGGTGCGCCTGCATCATGTCGATGCCGAGCGAGCGGCCCAGTTCCAGCAACTGCGGCGCCCCGATCGCCGCGGCGATGATGTAGGACGGCGTCGTCGGGATGCCGAGGCCGAGGATCAGCACGGTCAGGCAGAGCAGCACCGCGAGCAGGCCGAAGCTGCCATCCGCCAGTTCCTTGATGATGCCGCCGAAGGCCACGACCATGCCGGTCGCCGTCAGCACGGAGACCACCACGCCCGAGGCGGCGATGGCAACGGCGAGCGGCGCCATGGTCAGGCCGGCATTGGTCAGGCTCTCGATGACCTCGCGCCAGCCCATGCGCGTACGCGCCCGCAGCAGGGAGACCGCGACCATCGCCAGCGTCGCGCAGAAGGCGGCGTAGTTACCGCTCCAGCGCTCGGTCATCAGGTACACGAGCAGGCCGATCGGGATGATCAGGTGGGCATCGGCCAGCACCTCGCGCCAGGCGGGGATATCCTTGGCCGCCATCGGCGTGATGCCGAGCTTCTTCGCCTCGAAATGCACGGCGGCGAGGATGGCGAAATAGTACAGCACCGCGCCGATCGCCGCGGCGACGAGGATGTCGCCATAGGGGATGTTGGTGATCTCGGCCATCACGAAGGCCGCGGCACCCATCACCGGCGGCATCAGCGCGCCGCCGACCGAGGCCGCGCTTTCGATTCCGGCCGCGACCGCCGGCTTGTAGCCGATGCGGATCATCAGCGGGATGGTCATCGCCCCGGTGGTGATGACGTTGGAGACGGAGGACCCGCTCATCGTGCCGAACAGGCCCGAGGAGACGACCGCGACCTTCGCCGGCCCGCCGGTGTAGCGGCCGGCGACGGCGGCGCCGAAATTCGCGAAGAGCCGTCCCGTGCCGCTGCCCTGCATGAAGGAGCCGAACAGGATGAAGACCGCGATGGTGGTCGCCACGATCCCGGTCAGCGGCCCGTAGACGCCGCCCGCCGTCGGCACCAGCCAAGCCGCCTCCATGATCTCGGAGGTGGTGAAGACGCGCGTGTTGAGCACGCCGGGGAGGTGATGGCCGACGAACATGTAGAGCAGGCAGCCCGCCGTCATCCAAGCGAGGCCCGGCTCGACGGCGCGGCGGATCGCCTCGAGCATCGTCACCATGCACAGGATGGCGAGGCCAAGCATCACTGGCGTGAACGGATCGACGTATTCCATGCGGTCATTGACCGCATCGGCGTTGATGAGGACCCACAAATGCGGTGCCGCCGAGGCCGCCGCCCAGATCCAGTCCATCACGCTCGGCCGGTTCTGCGGCGAGCGCTTCGCGAAGGCCGGATAGAGCAGGAACAGCGGCGGCGTGAAGACCAGCAGATGCAGGCTGCGGATAGTGATCGGCTCCGGAAACCCGAAGCCGCCCCAATAGAGATGCACCGCCGCCCAGAAGGCAAGCCAACCGAAAATGGCGGTCCGGAGCCAGAACGGAAGTTCGCGCACCGCGCTCTCCTCAGCAAAAAACGCGGTGCGCGGGCATCACGCCGGGGGGTTCACGCCGGCGGCGCGGAAGGCGGCGACGGCACCGGGGTGGAACGGCACACCGTGGTAGTTCACGGCCTTGGCCGGCGTCCAGCCACCCATGGACGGATGGATGGTCGCCAGGCGCCGGCCCTGGTTCTTGATCAGCGTCGCAGTGATCTTCTGCGTGATCTCCGCCGGCACCGATTCGTTCACCACGATGACGCTGTCCATCATCGTGACGGGAATTGCGCCGTCGAGCAGCGCCGGATAGTCCGTCTTATCGAGCGTGCCCTCGGCATAGGAGAATTCGTCGACCAGGTGCTTGCGAATGTCGTCGGGGAAGGCCGTCAGGCGGCCGCCACGACGGCCCTGCGCGACTTCGGTCATCAGCGCCGCCGGCTTGGCCAGCGCGATGTATAGGTAGTCCACCTGCCCGTCATTGTAGGCCGCGCCGATATCGGCATAGGAGCCGTTCAGGTAGCGACCGCCATCGGCGCGCACCTTGTCGGGGCTGGAGCCGAGGAACTTCAGGATGCGTTGCAGCGTCATCTCATCCGTCGAGGAACGCTGCGGCGTGCCGATCTTCAAGCCCCGTTGCGTCAGGATGGCGCGCATGTCGTCCGGCCCCGCGCCGGTGTGGCGCAGCAGCAGGTGCTCGGTCGGGGAATAGCCGGTGCCGAGGCAGCGGATCTTCTCGTGCTTCGCGCTGTAGGGTTCGGTGCCCTTCACCGCCGAGGCGGAGAAGGTGTCGATGCCCCAGCCGATCTGCGACTGGCCGTTGTTGATGCGGGTCGGGTTGGCGAGGCCGCCGCCGGGCACGACGCGGATCTGGATGTCCGGATTTTCCTCCCGGATCAGGGAGGAAAGGCCGGCGGCCATGGTGTACCAGCCGCCGCCCACCGACCCGGCCACCCATTCGAGCGTGGTCTGCGCCGAGGCGGTGCGGATGAACGGCAAGGCCAGTGCGCCGCCAAGCGCGATGCGGCGTGTGGTGAGAATGCTCATGCGAATGTCTCCCTGCGATCGGTATCTGGGGTTCGGCTGGTTCAGCGGATCGGTGGCGCGAACATCAACCCGCCGCGCGTCCAGAGGTCGTTGATGCCACGGTCGAGGCCGATGGCGCTGCCATGGCCGACATGGCGTTCAAAGATCTCGCCATAGTTGCCGACGGCGCGAATGGCATTGTAGGCCCAGCGCTGGTCGAGCGCCATCATCGGCCCATGGTCACCGGCATTGCCGAGCAGACGACGGATGTCGGGATTGGTGCTCTGCAACATCGCTTCGGCATTGGCCTGGGTGACGCCCATCTCCTCGGCATTGATCAGCGCGAAGATCGTCCAGCGCACGACGTCGTTCCACTGGTCGTCGCCCTGGCGGACGGCGGGAGTCAGCGGTTCCTTGCTGATGCGGTCGCGCAGGACCATGTGGTCGGCGGGCACGCGCATGGCGGTGATCAGGCCCATCAGCTGGGACGCGTCGGTCGAGATCGCGTCGCAGCGGCCATTGTCGTAGGCGATGCGCGCCTCGTCGTTCTGCTCGAAGACCACGGGCGTGTACTGCACGTTATTGGCGCGCGCCCAGTCGGCGAGATTCAGCTCGCTGGTCGATCCGGCAAAGGTGCAGATGGTGGCGCCGGCCAGCTGGGTGGCCTGCGTGATGTTAAGCGACTTGCGCACCAGGAAGCCCTGGCCGTCGTAGAAAATGGGCGTGGTGAAGTTCAGCCCCACCGCGGTGTCGCGCGAATGGGTCCAGGTGACCGTGCGCGGCAGCACGTCGATCTGGCCCGATTGCAGCGCGGCGAACCGCGCCTGGCTGGTCAGCGGGGTGAAGCGGATCTTGGTCGGGTCGCCCAGCACGGCGGCGGCGATGGCGCGGCAGATATCGGGGTCGATCCCCTGCCAATTGCCGCGGCTGTCCGGTGCGCCGAAGCCTGGCGCATTGGGCGAGGCACCGCACAGCAGCACGCCGCGCTCGCGAACAGCCGTCAGGGTCGGGCCCGGCTGGATGTTCTGCGCTGTCGCCTCAGTGGCGAAGGCAACGACGAAGGTCAGCGCTACGGCGCGCAGCAGTGAACGCATCGCAAAGTCTCCCTCGCTCCCGAATGTTGGGGCTGAACGGCCGGGTGAGCGTGGCGAACCGTTGCATGCGGCATGCCACAGGCGCAAGCAGCCGGGGCGTCCATCCATTCAATGCAAGGGCTTGCACGCTTTGCTTGCGGCCTGCGCAATGGCGGCGGAAAAATCAGCCATCCTTGTGCAGGAGATCCCCATGCAGCGCAGATCGATGCTTCTCGGCGGGGCTGGCCTCGCCCTCGCGCCACGCCCCCGCGCGGCTCTTGCGCAGGGGGCGGCCGCGCACACGCTGCGCTTCATTCCGCAGGCTGATGTGACCGCCGTCGATCCGATGTCCACCACCTCCTACGGCGTGCGCAACCACGGCCACATGTGCTGGGACACGCTGTATGGCCCGGACACCGATTTCGTGCCGCGGCCGCAGCTCGCCGAGGGCCACGTCGTCGAACGGGATGGGTTGCGCTGGGTCTTCACCCTGCGCGAGGGCATCCGCTTTCATGACGGCGAACCGATCCGCGCGAGCGATGCCGTCGCCTCGATCCGCCGCTGGGCGCTGCGTGATTCGCTCGGCCAATCGTTGGCGGAACGCACCGACGCGATGCGCGCCCTCGATGACCGGCGTTTCGAGATCCGGTTGAAAGCGCCCTTCGGCGTGATGCTCGAAGCGCTTGCCAAGCCGTCATCCTATCCGTGCTTCATCTATCCGCAGCGCTTCGCCGAGGTCGATCCGGCGCGGCCCTTCACCGAGGTGGTCGGCTCCGGCCCCTATCGATTCGTCGCGGAGGAACGGCTCTCTGGCGCGCGCGCCGTCTATCGCCGCTTCGAGGAATACAAGCCGGCGCCGGTCGCGCCCTCGTTGCTCGGCGGGGCGAAGCTCGCGCATTTCGAACGGGTCGACTTCCGCATCATGCCCGATGCCGGCACCGCCTCCGCCGCCATCCAGGCCGGTGAGATCGACTGGTGGGAGCAGGTCGCGCCCGACCTGCGCCCGGTGATGCGCCGGCATCGCGACATCATCCTCGAGCGTGTCGACTTCGGCGGGCTGATGGCGATGCTGCGCTTCAACCACCTGCATCCGCCCTTCGACGACCCGGCGATCCGCCGCGCCTTGCTGCACAGCGTCAACCAGACGGATTTCATGACCGCGATCATGGGCGATGACCGCAGCCTGTGGTCGGACGGCATGGGCGTCTTCCCACGGTCATCGCCGCTGGCGAATGACGAGGGCATCGGCGCGATGACCGGCCCGCGGAGCACCGCGGCGGCGCAGGCCGCGTTGCGCGCGGCGGGCTATGCCGGGCAAAAGGTGACGGTGCTGCACCCGACCGACGTGGTGAACAACAACACGCTGACCACGGTGCTGACCGACACGCTGAAGCGGTCGGGGTTGAACGCCGAGAGCGCGACCTCGGATTGGGGCACGGTGTTGCAGCGCCGCGCCAATCGCGAGGCGCCCGATCGCGGCGGCTGGAATGCGCTGGTGGTGCTGTTCGGCGGCATCGACCTCGCCAACCCGGGGCAGCACCCGCTGCTGCGGGCGAATGGGGCGAATGCGTGGTTCGGCTGGCCGACCAGCCCGGCGCTCGAAGCGCTGCGCGATGCCTGGTTCGCCGCCGGGCCGATGGCAGACCAGCAGGTGGTGGCGCGGCGCATCCAGGCACAGTTCTGGCAGGATCTGCCGTTCATCCCGCTCGGGCAGTACTTCATCGACAGTGCGTGGCGGCGCGATATCAGCGGCGTGCAGAAGGGGATGGCGCTGCCGATCAATGTGCGGCGCGGCTGAGTGAAGGTCGGGGGAGGACACCTCCCCCGAATCGTGCCCATCGACGTTGCCGAGCAACGCCGATGGGACCCCAAGCTCCACCGTTTTCTATCAATTGGGGACTGACATCCGAGGCCCGCGCCAAAAAGACAGAAGAAGGAGGGGGTTTGGGGGAGTTCCCTCCCCCAACCTTCAATCGAGTATCGTGAAGATTGCCTCGATCTCCACCGGAATCCGGTTCGGCAGCGAGGCGAACCCCACGGCGGAGCGCGCATGCTTCCCGTTCTCGCCGAGCACTGCGACGAACAGGTCCGAACAGCCGTTGATCACCTTGGGGTGGTCGTTGAAGTCCGGGTCGGCGTTGACCATGCCGAGCACCTTCACGACCTTCAGCTTCGACAGCCCACCTGCCCCTTCGGCCGCCGCGGCCAGCAGGCCGAGGCCGACCATGCGCGCGTTTTCATAGGCTTCCTCGATGCTCATCTCGCTCGGCACCTTGCCTTTCACCGGCACGCCATCGGCGCGCCGCGGCCCCTGCCCCGAGGTCCACAGCATGTTGCCCTCGACGCGCCAGGGCACATAGCTTCCGATCGGCTTGGGCACCGGCGGCAGGGTCAGGCCGAGCGCGGCCAGGCGTTGTTCGGGGGTCTCGTTCGACATCTCATCCTCCATCGACGACGCGCCATGCGACACGCGCATGGGCGCCCCGGCAAGAGCACACATGTAGGACAGCATTACTGACATAGCATCACATCATGGAAACGCTCCTCCCGCTGCTCGGCTTCGCCGTGGCCGCTTCCGTCACGCCAGGGCCGAATGTGCTGATGGTCGCGGCGGTCTCGGCCACGCACGGCATCCGGGCGACGGTGCCGCAGATGTTCGGCATCGCCATCGGCTTCGCTGTCATGCTGCTGATCGTGGGGCTTGGACTCGCCGCGCCCTTCGCCGCCTGGCCGGCGCTGCACACGGCGTTGAAATGGATCGGCGGGGCCTGGCTGCTGGTGTTGGCGTGGAAGATCGCCCGCGCCGGCGCACCCGGGGAAGGACCGTCACGGCCGCCCCTCGGCTTCATCGGCGCGGCGCTGTTCCAATGGGTGAACCCGAAGGCGTGGATGATCGCGCTCGCCGCCATCCCGGCCTTCACCACGCCGGCCGGCGACACGCTGGCGGAGGGGCTGCTCATCGCCCTCGTCTTCGCCGTGATCTGCCTGCCCTGCCTGCTGGTCTGGGCGGGCTTCGGTGCCGGCGCGTCGCGTATCCTGCGCACGCCGGCCGCGTTGCGCTGGTTCAACATCGCCATGGCGCTGCTGATGGTCGGCTCGCTGCTGCCTGCCTTCCTGTGACCACCGTCACCACCCCCTGAAGCGCTTCACGCGACAGGCCCCGCCCCGCTGGACCCGACCGGCCCCTCTCCCTACCCTCCGCCGCCCCGAGGAGAGGACAACGCCATGCGCCGCCTGACCCTTGCCTTCCTGTTGACGGCAACAACCGCCCTCGCCACCGAATTGCCGGTGCGCAGCGTGACATTGTCCTCCGCCGGCCTTGCGCAGATCGAACGTGCCGGGGAGGTGCCGGCAGATGGCAATGTCACCTTCCGCGCCCGCACCGATGATGTGGACGACCTGCTGCGCAGCCTGATCGTCGTCGACCCCGCCGGCACCGTCGAAGGACTGCGCCTTCCCGCGCGCGACCTGGCTGGCGAGGCCTTCCGCGGCCTGCCGTTGCGGGCGGAGGATTTCGACAGCCGCGCCCGCCTGCTCGCGGCGCTGCGCGGCCAGGAAGCGGAGGCCGGCAGCGCGCGCGGCCGCATCGCCGATGCCGCCGAGACCGACAATGGGTTGCGCCTGACGCTGATCACCCCGCGCGGCCTGGTCACCGTGCTGCTGCGCGAAGGCGACGAGGTGAAGCTGCTCGACGAGGGTCTCGCCGCGCGCGTTGCCCGCGCGGCCGAAGCGCTGGCGGCCGCGCGCAGCGCGGATGAGCGGCGCATCGACATCCGCCTGCGCGCCGACCGCGCCCGCCAGGTCGCGGTGCTGTATGTCGCCGGCGCGCCGTTGTGGAAGCCATCCTACCGGCTACTGGTGCCACCCATGACCGCTGCCGCGAGCCCTGCGCCACAGGCCCGGCTGCAAGGCTGGGCGGTAGTCGAGAACGCCTCGGGCAGCGACTGGGACAGCGTGCGCCTCGCCCTGGTCTCGGGCGATGCCGCCGCCTTCCGCCAGCGCATCTATGACCCCATCACCGTGCCGCGGCCGGAATTGCCGGTGCACATCGCCGGGGCGGTGCACGTCCGCCCCGATACCGGCGCCCGGCCGATCCCGCTGCCCGCGCCGGCACCGGTGCCATCGACGACCATGTCGCGCGAAATGGCCGCAGCGCCGCAGATGGCCCGCCGGGCCGAGGCCGTGATCGGCGGGGCCGCCGGCGGCATCGCCGGCACCTCGGCGCCGGCCGGTGGCGCCACCGCGGAGGCCTCGGCCGGGCGCGTCGCCTTCGTCCTCGCCGAGCCGGTGACGATCCACAGCGGCGAGACGGCGAATGTGCCGTTCCTCGACATCCGCCTGCCGGCCGAACGCATCTGGTGGATCCAGGACCTCAACGCACGCAGCCCGTTGCAGGCGGTGCGCATCCGCAACGCCTCGCCGCACACGCTGCCGGACGGCCTCGCCACAGTCTATGGCGCGGAGGGGGCTGAGGCCGGTGTCTTCCTCGGCGATGCCGAGATCCGCGCGATGCCCGCCGGCGATGGCCGCATCCTCGCCTTCGGGCGCGACCGCGACGTGCAGGTGGCACAGACCGCCTCGACAAACGAACGCATCATCGGCATCGCGCTGCGCCGCGGCTTCGTCCGCGTCGAGATGCAGCGCGTCGAGGACACCGCACTTGCCGTCGACCCGCATGGCGGGCGCGGCCTGGTGGTGGTGGACGTGCCGGCGCGCCCCGGCGCGACGCCGCGTTTCCCGGTCGTCTCGCAGGGCGATTTCGGCCTGCGCTACGAGACCACGCTCGAGGGTGGCCCGCAGACGCTGCACCTGGCCTTTGAACGGCCGATCCGCCAGGACATGCCGTTGTGGGACAGCGGCCTCGGCGAGCCGATCCTGCTGCGGTGGCAGACCTTCGACCTGGAGCAGAACCTGCGCCGCCTGCCCGGCGGTCCCGGCACGATGGAACGGTTGCAGGAGGTGCTGGCCCGCACGCCGGCGGACGTGCCCGGCCGCGCCGACCTCGCTGCCGCGGTCGAGGCGATGGGCGAGTTGCGCCGCCTGCTCGACGATGCGCGGCTGAAGCAGCGCAGCTATCGCAGCGCCGACCAGGCACTGGAGCGCGCGCGCAAGGCTGCCGAGGACCGCACCGGCCCCGACCTGCAGGAAGCCCGCCGCCGCCTCAACAGCGCGAGCCGCGAGGCCGAGCAGGCCGGCGCCGCCGCCGACCAGGCCTGGGAAACCTGGCAGCGGGCGGTCATCGCACTGATGCAGCGCGGGTCGTAGAGCAGATCCCGATCAGGTGGAAACATCTGACCGGGTGAAGATGCTCGCAAGAACAACAGGCTGGAGAGGGTTCCGTGAGCCGAGGCGAACGGAAACCGCTCTGTGGCGTGATGGCCGCAGGTGCGAATGCACCGGAAGTCTGAATCACGCGATCAACCAAAAGGTTGAAGCGGGGTTGGTGAACGAAGGTGAACCAATCACGCTCTGGCCTCGGCGGCGGGTATCGGCGATCGGGCGGATGCCGCCGCCTCGGTGCGCCTATTCCGGCAGCACGCCGGCCGCGCGCAGGACGGCCGCGCTGCGGACCTGCTCGGCGCGCACATAGGTCATCAGTGCCTCGGGCGTCGCGTATTGCGGTTGGCGTTCGACCCCCAGTTCGCCGAGGCGCGGGGCGAGGCGGACCATCGCCTCGTTGAAGGCGGCGTTGAGCGCCGCGATCGCCGCCGGCGGCGTCCGCGCCGGGGCCAGCGCGAGGAACCAGGCTCCGGCCGCCCATGCCGGCAGGCCGGCCTCGGTCGCCGACGGCACCTCGGGCAGCACGGCGGCGCGCGCCGGCCCTGCCACCGCGATGGCGCGCACCGTGCCGCCGCGGATATGCGGCACGGCGGAAGCCACCGGGTCGACGGCCATATGCGCCTCGCCCGAGATCACCGCGGCCATCGCCGGTCCGCCGCCGCGATACTGCACGATCTGCATCTCGACACCCGGCACCGCGGCGCGGAACACCTCGCTCGCCAGGTGGTTGGCGCTGCCGATGCCGGCGGAGGCGAAGTTGATCTTCCCCGAATTGGCGCGCAGCCAGGTCAGCAGCGACGCCATGTCGGTCACCGGCAGGCGCGGATTGACCACCAGCACCTGCGGGATCACGCCCAGATGCGCCACCCCCGCGAAATCGGCGATCGGGTCATACGGCATGTGCGCGACGAGGCTCGGCGCGATTACATGGGCATTGGAGTGAATGAGGATGGTGTAGCCATCGGGCGCGGATTTCGCGACGGCATCCGTGCCAATCAGCCCGGCCGCGCCACCGGCGCGGTTCTCGATCACCAGGGGTTGGCCAAGCTGCGCGCCGACCGTCTCAGAAAGCACGCGGGCGACGACGTCGGTGGCCCCGCCTGGGGCGAAAGGTACCACGGCGCGGATCGGGTGGTCAGGGCGCCAGGCCGGCTGGGCGCGAGCGATGGCGGGCGTGGCGAGGGCGAGCGCGAGAGCCGCGCGGCGCGTGGTCATGGATTGTAGCCTCCCTGGGACACGGCGTTCAGATGCCGGCCTTCCAGGGCGGTTCATCGCACGTTCCGCGGCGGCGGGCATCCCCCGAGTCGCCCGGCCGAGGCATATGCCGGCAAGCCCATCGGCCCGAAGCCCTGCACCGGGCTGGGGGCGCGCGGCGCGATCGCGCCCGGACCGGCATGGGCCTCCACGGCAAGAGTGCCCGGCGCGCAAGCTAGGCGCCCGGACGGGCGCGCCGGCGCCTGGGGCCCGACAGACACGCCGGGCCGCCGGTATTATTGCGGCTGGACGCCGGCCTGGCGCAGCACCCGCGTGTTGAGTTCCACGCCCTCGCGGACCAGCTCCATCACCTTCGCGGAGGTGTCGTAACCCTCGCGCGGGGCGACGCCCGCCAGTTCGATCATGCGCGGCCCGATGCGCTGGATCGCGGTGCGGAAGGCGAGGCTGAGGGCCGCGACGATCTCGGGCGGCGTGCCCTTCGGCGCGAGGATCGGGAAGTTCTCCTCATGGATGAGGTTGGGGAGGCCCGCCTGCGGCGCGCTCGGCACGTCGGGCAGCGCCGGGCTGCGCTCGGCGGCCGCGACGGCGAGCGCGCGCACGCCGCCCTGGCGCACCTGGCCGAGCGAGGAGGCCATGGTCGGCAGGCCGAACTGCGACTCGTTGCTCATGATCGCGGCGACGCCCGGGCCGCCGCCACGGTAGTGGACGATCTCGAACTGCGTGTCGGTCATGGCGCGGAACAGCTCGCCACCGACATGCACGCCGCTGCCGAGGCCGGCGGAGGCGAAGTTGTAGCGTCCCGGATTGGCCTTCAGCAGCGCGACCAGTTCCTGGGCGGTCTGCGCCGGCAAGCCCGGATTGACCGCGAGCACATAGGGCGAGAAGCCGGCGACCGCGATGCCGACGAAATCATCGACCGAGTTGTAGGGCACGTTCGCGACGATGGCCGGCACCGTGGACTGCGCGCTGTTGATCAGCAGCGTGTAGCCATCGGCGGGCGCGCGCGCGGTGGCCTCGGCGCCGACCATGCTGCCGGCGCCGGCGCGGTTCTCGATGATCACGGGCTGGCCGAGCAGCGTGCCGGCGGCTTCGGCAACCAGCCGCCCGACGATGTCGTTGGATCCACCCGGGGCGAACGGCACGATCAATCGGATCGGCCGGTTCGGGCGCCAGGCGGCGGGCTGGGCGCGCACGGCGGGCGCAGCGAAGCCGGCGGCGATCGCGAGGGTGAGGGTTGCGCGGCGATCCAGCATCATGAACGTGTTCCCTGCGGCAGGGCTGCGGCGGCCCACTGTGGGCCGGCCACGCCGTGCTTCTGAACCTTCATACCGTGGCATGCCGGTTCCGCCACCCCCCGCCATGGATCATCCGCGCGCGGCGCGCTATCGGAAGGGTCGTCCCAAGAAAGACCCAACCGGATGCCGACCGCCGCCGAACGACTGATCGATTTCCTCGCCGCCCAGGGCATTGACCGCGCCTTCTGCGTGCCGGGCGAATCCTACATCGCCCTGCTCGACGCCCTGCACGCGCATGAGGGCATCGACCTTGTGACCTGCCGCTCCGAGGGCGGCGCCGGCTTCATGGCGGTGGCCGACGCAAAGATGACCGGGCGGCCGGGCGTCGTGCTGGTCAGCCGCGGGCCGGGGGCGTGCAATGCGTCGATCGCGGTGCACACCGCGGAGCAGGACGCGGTGCCGCTGATCCTGCTGGTCGGCCAGGTCGAGAAGCGCGACCTGCGCCGCAACGCCTTCCAGGAGATCGACTACGGAAGGATGTTCGGCGGCATCGCCAAATGGGTCGGCGAGGCGACCGAGCCGAACCAGATCCCGGAACTGATCGGCCGCGCCTATGCGATGGCGATGCAGGGCGTCCCTGGGCCGGTGGTGCTGTCGCTGCCCGAGGATGTGCTGGCCGAGGCCTGCACCGCCCCTGCCCTGCCGGCGACGATCGTCGCACCCGCCATCCCGGCACCGGCCGAGGTCGCGCGGCTCGCCGCGATGCTGCGTGCGGCCGAGCGCCCCATCCTGCTCGCCGGCCATGCCTTCGACCGGCCGGGCGGGCGCGCGGCGTTGCAGGCCTTCGCCGAGGCGTGGCAATTGCCGGTCGCCGTCTCCTTCCGGCGGCAGGATCTGTTCCCCAACGACCACGCGCTCTATGCGGGCGATCTCGGCCTGCGCAACCCGGACCAGCAGCGCGCCGCCTTCGCGGAGTCCGACCTGGTGCTGGCGCTCGGGACCCGGCTGACCGACATCACCACCCAGGGCTGGACCTGGCCGGCCGAGGGACAGCGGCTGGTCCATGTCTGCGCGGAGCCGCGCTTCCTCGGCTGGCTGTTCCCGGCCGAGATGGCGCTGGCCGCCGATGCGCTCGCGCTGATCGAGGCGCTGGCCGCCGAGGCACCCGCCGCGCCCGCCGCGCGCGAAGGCTGGAATGCCCGGCTGCGGGCGATCCACTTTGCCGATACCGGGATCCGCCCCGGCCAGCACAATGACGGCGTCGCCTTCGCCGAGGTCGCGCGACTGGTCGGCGAGGTCGCCACCGCCGATGCCATCGTGACGCTGGATGCCGGCACCTTCGGCGCGCCCTTCTATCGCAAACTGCCCTGGGTGCCACCGCAGCGGCTGCTCGCGCCGGTGTCGGGGGCGATGGGCTTTGGCGTGCCGGCGGGGGTCGCCGCCGCGCTGCGCTACCCGGACCGGCAGGTGATCGCGGCGGTGGGCGATGGCGGCGCGTTGATGACGGCGGGCGAGTTCGCCGTGGCCGTTGCGCGGGGCGTGCCGCTCAAGCTGCTGCTGTCGGACAATGGCGCCTATGCCTCGATCCGCATCCATCAGGAGCGGGCGCATCCGGGGCGGGTGTCGGGCACCTCGCTCGCGAACCCGGATTTCGTCGCCTGGTGTGGGTCGTTCGGCGTGCCGGTGACGCGGGTGGACAGCAACGCCGATTTCCCGGCACTGGCGGCGGCGCTGGCGGCACCCGGGCCGGCGGCGATCGTGGTGCGCACCTCGCTCGCGGCGGTGCTGCCCGTCGCGGCGCAGGCGGCCGAATAGCGCGGACCATGACGGTGCCGGCAGAGGGCCAGGCCGCGATGGCCGCCGCGGAGGCGGCCGCGGCGGGGCGTGACCTGCCCGCTGCCGTCGCCCTCGCCGCCACGGCGGTTGCTGCCGAGCCTGGGTTGAGGCTGCGCGCGGCGTTGCTGCATGCGCGGCTGGAACGGCCGGGCTCGGCGCGCGCGCTGGCCTGCGCGGCGCTGGCGGCGAATGACGACCCGGCCCTCGCGGTACTTGGCATCGAGGTTGCCGGGCATTTGCATGTTTCCGGCGCGACGGAGGCGGCGACGGCGGTGCTGCGGCTCTGCTGGCGCGGGCGGCCGGACCGGCTGACGATCGGCCTGTTCCTCAGCGCCGGGTTGCCGAGCTTCCAGCGCAGCCTGCAGGACGGTGCCGACCTGGCGCTGCTGGAGGGGATGGTGGCGGCGGCCTGCCTCGACCCCGGGGCGGGGCGGGAGGCTGACATCGCCGAACTCGCGCGCCTTGCCGAGGAGGCCGGGCGGGATGACCTGCTGCGGACGCTTGGGGCGGCGGTGCAGGCGCGGGGAACGCGCCCGCTGGTCGAGCGGCTGACGCGGCCGGGGCTTGGCGTGACGCAGAGCCTGGCGGGGCTGGCGCATCTCGCGACGCATCGGCCGGCGCGGGCGGCGATTGCCTTCGCGGCGGCCCAGGTGGCGCTGCCGGGTGACCCGTCGACGCGGTTCAATGCGGGGTATGCGGCACTGGCGGCGGGGGATGTGGGGGCGGCCTCGGCGCTGCTCGGCGCCCTGCCGGCGGCGGGGGAGCCGATGCTCGCCGGCGCCGCCTGGCCACGCTTCGGCGAATTGCCCTGGCCTTTCGCGCCCCCCACCGAGGCGACACGGCGCGGCTTCGAGGCGCTGCTGCCGCCGGGTGGGCGCTGGCCGCGCATCCGGCTGGTGACGCCCTGCCTGAATCCGGGGCCGTGGCTGGAGGAGACGATCCTCTCCGTCGCCGCGCAGGGCTATCCGGCGGTCGAGCATGTCGTCGTCGATGGCGGCTCGACCGACGGGACGGCGGCGGTGCTGGCGCGCCACCGGGACCGGCTGCATGGCGTGATCGTCGAGCCCGATGGCGGGCCGGCGGAGGCGATCGGCAAGGGGTTTGCCGGCAACGATGCGGACCTCATCGGCTGGATCAATGCCGATGACCTGCTGGCGCCAGGCGCGCTGCATGTGCTGGGGGCGGCGTTTGCGGCGGACCCGGCGGCGGATCTGGTGCATGGCTGGTCGGTAGCGCACCGGGCGCGGCGGATCACCGGGTTGCAGCAGCCGCTGCCGGGCGGGGTGCGGGACTTCACCGTCGCCGGGTTGGCGGATGTCTTCGGGCGCTGGGGGGCCGGGCGGTTTTTCCTGCAACCCGAGGTTCTGGTCGCGCGGCGCTTCTGGGAACAGCTCGGCGGGCGGCTCGATACCGGGCTGTCGGCGGTGTTCGATTACGAACTGTGGCTGCGCGCGGCGGTGGCCGGGGCGCGCATCGCCCAGGCGCGCTGGCCGGTCGCGTTTTATCGGACCCATCCGGCGCAACGCAGCGGGCAACGTTCGGCGCTGGCCGCCGAACAGGTGATGGTGCGCGACCGCTTCGCCGCCCCTGCCCCGCCGCCGGCCCGCGTCGCGAACGTGGCGGCGCGGCTGCGTGGGGCGCTCCGGCCGGCGGGCCGCCCGGTGCGGCTGTTGCTGGTCGACCCGCATTGTGCCGAGACGATCTCGCCCGCCGCGAAGGAGGAGGCGCGCGCGGCGCTGGCCACGCGGCGGATCGCGCTCGAGGTCGTGCCACGGGTGGCGCCGGGGGCGGTGGTGGCCGATATCGTGCTGCGGCTGCTCGCGGCGCATGACGGGGAGGATTGGGTGCCGAGGCTGCGCCGGCAGGGCTTCGCCGGGCCGGCGATCGGCTGGTTCCTCGAGGATGACCGCGACGCCGCCTCCAATGCCGCCATGGCGCTCACGCCGGATATCGTGGTGCCGTCGCGGGCGCGGCGGCGCGGGGTGCTGTTGCAGGAATCGGCGCTGGTGACGGAGGCGATGGCGCCGCCCTGCGGGCTGGTCTCGGGCGCCGAGGCGCGCGCGGCCTTCTCGGTGGCGCCGACGCCGGGCGCCGAAGACGATGCGGTGTGGCAGCCGGGGGCGATGCGCCTGGCGGCGGCGCGGCGTGGGGATGGGCCGATGGCGGTGGCCGAGCCGGGGGCGGCGGTGCTGGCGCTGCTCGCCGGGCGCCCGCCGGTCGCCGCGGATGCGCGGCTCGCCGAGTTGTTCGAGGGGCCGCTGCCGGAGGACCGCGCGGCGCTGCACAAGCTGGGGCTCGACCGGTTGTTGGCGCCGCGGCTGCTGCGGCTGCTGGACCGGCTGGGGGCGATCGCCGCTGCCGGGTGAATGCCGGATGGGCCGCGCACCGATCGCGTTCGGGCGGAATTATCGGAACGCGTGAGGATGCTCGCCAGACAACGCCAGGAGCAGGTGGCGTGAACACCCATGAATGCAGCATCGTCGAGGCACGATGGGACTTTGATGGGTGGTTCAGTGCCTGGGCGCGCCGCCGATATCGGGGCGATAGCCGAAGTGGCGGTGAGGAGCTTGGCTGCACCTGGGCGTCAGTGGGCGTTTGCCGGGTCCGGCACGGGCCCGCACCCCTGCCCTACCCAAACCAGGCTACTGACCTGGGCGGCTGAGTGCCGGGGCCGCATGCGGCAATGCGCCGGATGGCGCATGCCCGAATGGACACTCAAACCGCCCGGACGCGGCCGGACGGGTCGGGCGGCAGCAGGCCGAAGGGGTCGAAGACCAGCGGCGCCAGGGCGGTGATCGGCACTTGGCCATAGGCGCGGTGCGGCGTGCCGAGGATGACGGCGTCCGGTGCGGCCGCCGCGAGGTCGGTGACGCGGTGCAGGTGGCTGAGGGCCGGCGGCGTCTCGCCCAGCACCGGGTCGTGCCACAGCGCCTCGGCGCTGCGGGCGGTCAGGGCACGCAGCAGGGCGACGGGGGCGGCGCCGCGCAGGTCCGGCACCTCGGGCTTGTAGGTGACGCCGAGGACCAGGACGCGGCGGCCGGCCAGTGAACCGCCCAGGCCGTGTTCCACCGCGGCAAGGATGCGGGCGGGGCGGGCGCGGTTGGCCTCGGTGGCGCTGGCGAGCATGGCGGAAGGCGCTCCAACGCGGGCCAGTTCCATCTGCAGGAAGGCGGGGTCGACCGGGATGCAGTGGCCGCCGGCGCCGGTACCAGGCCAGAAGGGGGCGAAGCCGAAGGGCTTGGTCGCCGCTGCCTCGACCACCGCGCGGGTCGGTACGCCGAGGGCGGCGAAGCCCCGATGCAGTTCATCGATCAGCGCGATGTTGACCAAGCGGTATGTATTTTCGAGCAGCTTGGCGCATTCGGCGATCTCGGGGGTGGCCACCGGCACGACACAGTCGGTGATGCGCTCCCAGAAGGCGCGGGCGCGGGCCATCGAGACGGGGTCGGGCGCGCCGAGCAGTCGGGGGGTGTGGCGCGGGCCGGGGGTGGGGCCGCCGGGGTTTTCGCGCTCGGGCGAGACGGCGAGGAAGACGTCGCGACCAACCAGCAGGCCGTCATCCTCGAGGGCGCGGCGGCACATGCCGTTGGTGGCGCCGGGCTGGCAGGTGGAGACGAGGCAGACCAGCGCGCCGGGGGCGAGGTTGGCGCGGCAGGTGGCCAGGGCGGCGGCGACCAGGGAGAGGTCGGGGCGGCCGGTGGCGTCGAGCGGCGTCGGGACGCAGATGAGCCAGGTCTCGGCCCGCGGCAGCGAGCGGGGGTCGGCGGTGGCGGTGAGGCGGCCGGAGCCCCCTCGGCCGTGGCCAGCCGCTTCCGCAGCGCGCGCCACCGTGGGGTCGAGGTCGAAGCCGGTGACGGAGAAGCCGGCGGCGGCGGCTTCCAGCGCGATGGGCAGGCCGACATAGCCCAGGCCGATGACCACGACCTCCCCAGCGGCGACCGGGGCGGTTCTGGCAGCAACGGGCATCAGTCCGGTGTCTGGCATGGGAGTATAGTTGCTGATTGCCGAGATTAAATCAACCTATTGGCGAATCAAGCTGGGGGCTCTGGCGTCGGCCGGGGCTTTGGGCCAAGCAGGCGGGACGGCAGGGAGGCGGGCGATGGGCAAAGAAGTGGGGATGGCGGCGCCGGTGCATGTGGCGACGCATCCGATGATCCAGCACAAGCTGGGGCTGATGCGGGAGGCGGGGTGTCCGTCCTCGGAATTCCGGCGGCTGCTGGGCGAGATCGCGATGCTGCTGTGTTACGAGGTGACGCGGGATTTGCCGCTGGAGCAGGTGCCGATCGAGACGCCGTTGGAGCCGATGATGACGCCGCGGATTGCCGGGCGGAAGCTGGTGCTGGCGCCGGTGTTGCGGGCGGGGTTGGGCATGCTGGATGGCATGCTGGCGTTGTTACCGGCGGCGCGCGTTGCGCATGTCGGGCTGTATCGGGACCCGGCGACGTTGCAGGCGGTGGAGTACTACTTCAAGGCGCCGAGCGATGTGGCGGAGCGGTTGGTGTTGGTGCTCGACCCGATGCTGGCGACGGCGAATTCAGCGGTCGCGGCGATCGACCGGTTCAAGGCGCGGGGATGCAGGTCGATCCGGTTCGTTTGCCTGTTGGCGGCGCCGGAGGGGATCGCCCGGTTGCAGGAGAAGCACCCGGATGTGGAGGTTTGGACGGCGGCGGTCGATAGGGCGTTGGATGAGCACGGCTATATCCGACCCGGGTTGGGGGATGCGGGGGACAGGATATTTGGGACGGCTTGAGGGGTATTTGGGGTGTAAGTGCTTGGGATTGTGCATTTTAAGATTTTAGGATTTTAAGCTTTTACGCCGTTCCGAGACTGATGGGACGTCGGGCGCCGCGACGCCGCCGATGTAGAGAACATACACGGAACTTCGCCGAAGATCCAGGGTAGATGGCGTCGGATTGAGGCTCGGCCCATGACGGGCTGTGGGCAACTGGACAAGCTTTGGCTTCGGGTGTGTAGGTCTCCGCGCATTTGCGTCCGCGGGGCCTTCGCGCCACGCGACGTGGACCCTGGATGGACTGGCCCGGCATGGCTGACAGCTTGTACGACCTGGACTTCTCGATCCTCTATCCCCTTGTCGTGGCGTTGAGCGTCGGGTCCACCGTCCTGGGGGCGTGGCTCGGCAATCGGGCGCAGCGCCGGGGAAGCAAGGCGGAGGATCTCGGGATGCTGGCGGGCTCGGCCCTGGGGCTGCTGGCGCTGTTGCTCGCCTTCAGCTTCTCACTCGCCTTGTCTCGGTTCGACACGCGCCGCTCCATGGTGCTGCACGAGGCCAATGCGATCGGCAGTACGGCGAACTTCGCGCTGATGCTGCCAGAGCCGGCGCGGCAGCCGATATTCGACTTGCTGCGTGAGTACACGGCCGTGCGGACTGGCCTCGGGCGGCCGTACGACGTCGCGAAGCTTGAGCAGGACGTTGCCCGCTCCGTCGCGTTGCAGGGCAGGCTTTGGCAAATTGCCGTGGAGGTGACGGCGGCGTCGCCGCAATCCCTGCCGGTCTATCGGTTCGTCGGCTCGTTGAACGAGATGAACAACGTCCACGAGAGCCGCATCACCGCGATCCGCTATCGCATCCCCGGTGAGGTGATGGTGATGCTGTTTGGCGTCGCCATGATGGCCATGGCGCTCACCGGTTTCCACTCGGGTGTACGCGGTGCCCGACGGCCCGTCGCCACGGTGCTGATGGCGATGACCGTGGGGGTCGTGATGACGCTGGTGGCCGATTTGGACCGGCCGGCTCGCGGCTTCATCAAGGTGCCGGTGCAGCCGCTGATTGACGCGGCGAGCGGAATGCCGCGCTAGACGCCCTTCGCACTCCTGCGGCTGAAGCGATGGAAGGCGCTGTTCCAACTGCCGAATCGCTCGGGCAGGTCGCGCCATCACAGCTACGAACCCGCGTTGACAGATGTTCAGGTGGACCACTACCGTTTGCGCGATGGGTAATCTTCGCCTCCGCACCGCGAACCGACGCCGTCGCTGCTTCTCAGCGGCGGCTTTCGTGGCTGCGTGCAGACAGGCCCCTCTCCCGGTGAGATCCGTCCCGTAGCGGTCCACTCCTGAGGCGGCATCAGCCCGCATCTCCGAACCCCCGCAGCCCCTGGCTTCGGGGGTTTTTCTTTGCCCGTACTCCAGCATCAGGACACCCCCATGAGCATTCGCGTCGGCATTGTCGGGATCAGCGGTTTTGGCGGCGGCGAGGCGATGCGCCTGGTCGCGAGCCACCCGACTTTCGAACTGGTCTACGCCGCAGGCGAGGGCAGCGCCGGCAGTCGGTTGGGCGACCGCTTCCCCGGTGTGCCGGCCAAGTTGGCCCAGCTGGTGATCGAGAAGTGGGACCCTGTGACCCTGCCAAAGCTCGACATGCTGTTCGCGTCGCTGCCCACGGGCGCCTCGGCCGAGGCGTTGGCGCGAATCCCCAAGGACGTGAAGATCGTCGATATCGGCGGCGACCACCGCTACATCGAAGGTTGGGCGTATGGCTTGGCCGACGTCTGGCCAGACCAGATCGACGGACAGACCCGTGTTGCCAACCCTGGCTGCTTCCCCGCGGCGACGTTGACGGCGCTGGCGCCGTTGCTGGTCGACAAGCTGATCGAGCCGGGCAACATCGTGATCGACGCCAAGACCGGCATCTCCGGCGCCGGCCGGGGCGGCGCCGACAGCAAGTTCGGCTACGCCGAGAGCAACGAGAATCTGGTTCCCTACGGTCTGCTCAAGCATGTCCACATGCCCGAGATGGCCAAGACGATCGAGCGGCTGAGTGGCGGCAGCGCCGCCGGGCTGGTGTTCACACCACACCTGGTTCCCATGACCCGTGGCGTACTCGTCACCATGTACTGCCGCGGCAGCGCCACCACGGGCCAGTGCTTGGACGCGGCGCGCCGCTTCTACGCCGGGCGGGCGTTCGTCCGCGTGACCGACAAGCCGCCGCAGACCAAATGGGCTACCGGCTCGAACCTCGCATTCGTCAGCTATGCGGCCGATCCGGAGCGCAACCTGGTGATCGCGATGGGCGTGGTCGACAATCTCGGCAAGGGAGCGGCCGGCCAGGCAGTACAGAATGCGAACCTGATCTGCGGCCTGCCAGAAACCGCGGGGTTGGATGGCGTACCTGTTTGGCCGTGAGATTTCGGCAAACCGCCCATCCCGGTCAAAAGAATTGGCAGGCGGAGTATCCGCTCTTGGGAGCCTGGGGTTCAGATACCAATGCTTGGCCCGGGCACAAAGCGGGCATCAAACCCGCCTGACACCAAGTATTGGTTTCCAAAGGCCTCGGGCCTTTGGTGGGGTGGCTTGGAGGGGCAAAGCCCCTCCAACGTTCCTACGCAACCTTGCGCGACGCCGGCATGCTCTGCATCGCCGCGCGGAACGCCTCCAGCGTCTGCGCGATGTCCGCGGCCGTATGTGCGGTGGACAGGTAGAACTTGCTGTCCCCTTTCAGGATGCCGCGGCTGCGCATCACCGTGTTGACGTGCTTCTGCATCGCCGCGTCCTGGCGCAGCATCGCGCGGTAGTCGCGCATGTCGCCGGCGGCGTAAACTACGTCGAACAGCACGGGCTCGCCGAGGCACTGTGCCGGGATGCCGGCTTCGGCGATCAGCGTGGTCAGCCCGTCCATCAGCTCGCGGCCCATCGCGAAGACCTTTTCGTAGGTGCCGGGTTCACGGAGGACTTCCAGTGTCGCGAGGCCGGCGACGGCGGCGACGGGGTTGCCGGAGAGTGTGCCGATCTGCGTCATGAAGCGTTCTTCGCCGACCGCTGCCTTGTCGAACATCGCCATGATGTCGGCGCGGCCGCCGATGGCGGACAGCGCGAAGCCGCCGCCGACGATCTTGCCCATGGTGCAGATGTCGGGGGTGACGCCGTAGTATTCCTGGGCGCCGCCATATGCGAAGCGGAAGCCGGTGACGACTTCGTCGAAGATGAGAGGGATGCCGAGGCGGGCGGTGACGTCGCGCACCGCCTGGAGGAAGCCCGGCTTGGGCGGGATCAGGCGCTGGAGGGGCTCCATGATGACGCCGCCGATCTCGTCCTGGTGGGCTTCGATCAGGCGCACCGCGGCTTCGATGTCATTGAAGGGGGCGACGAGGACTTCGTTGCGGACGGCGTCGGGGATGCCGGGGCTGTCGGGAACCGCGTCGGGGAAGTTGGCGAGGCGCTTGGGGGCGAGCGACATCAGGCCCCAGTCGGACATGCCGTGGTAGCCGCCTTCGAACTTCACGATCTTGGGCTTGCCGCGGAAGGCGCGGGCGAGACGCATGGCGTAGAAATCGGCCTCGGTGCCGGAGGTGAGGAAGCGCACCTGCTCGACGCAGGGCATGGCGTCGACGATGGCCTCGGCCAGGTGGATGCCGGGTTCGTTGTTGGTGAAGAAGGTGGTGCCGAGCGGGATCTGCGCCATCACCGCCTCGGTCACCGCCGGGTTGTTGTGGCCGATGAACATCGGGCCGGAGCCGAGCAGGTAGTCGATGTAGTCGTTGCCCGAGACGTCGGTGACGTGGCCGCCCTGGCCCGAGCGGATGATGATGTCGTTGGCGAAGTTGCCGAAGCCGCCGCCGGGCAGCACGCGCTTGGCGGCTTCCATCAATGCCAGTTCCTCGGCGCCCTTGGCGATGCCCGTCATGATCCGCTCCTTGTTGCAGTGCGGTGAGGCTATCGGAGGTATCGCGCCGCGGCTACCGCCCGGGTGCGGGGGGCGTGGGGGTATCGTCGCCGATGCCGAAGATTCCGCGCAGGAAGCCGGGGGTCAGGGCGGCGAGCGGATTGACGCTGACGGCTGGGTCGGCAAGCGGACCGCGCAGGCGGTAGGTGGCGGCGAAGAGGCCGCCGCCGCGTTCGGGGCTGAACAGCCGGCCGAGGCCCGGGATGCGGCCGAGCAGGGAGTTGAAGACGTAGGCCGGCACGATGGTGCCTTCCATGTCGATGGTCTGGGCCAGGCGGTTGATGCGGCCCTTCGCGGTGATACCGAGGGACATGGAATAGGCGCGGGCATCGTCGAGGATCAGCGCCTCGCGCGTCAGGGTGAAGGGCGCGGTCAGGCTCGCGAAGGACAGGCCCTGGGTGGACAGCGCCTCGAACACGCCGAAGACCGACATGGCCTGCAGCAGCTTGCCCAGCGCCGGGGCATCCTGCACGGCGAATTCCTCGAGTTCGGCCGAGCCCACCAGAGGGACGCCGCGCTGGTGGTCGTCAAAGGCGGCATCGACGCGCAGCCGGCCGCCCTGGACGGTGCGCAGCACGTCGAAAGCGCGCAGCAGGGCGCCGCCATTGTCGCTGGTCAGGCGCAGGTGGCGACGGCCGCCCTCGGGGGCGATGGTGAGGTCGATGCTGCCGCCGCCATCGACCCGCCCGCGCAGTTGCGCCGCCTGCACCGTGCCGCGGGCGTTCGAGGTGAGGTTCGCGACGACGCCGGTCAACGCGCCGTCGCGTTGCAGCAGCACACGGTCGAAGCGCGCCTGCAGCGTCACGCCCGGCCCGCCGGATGCGCCCGCCGTGGCGGTGTCCTCGGCGGCGGCGGGGCGAGCGAGCACCGGTGCGGCGTCGAGCACCGGGCCATGCATCGCGATGGTCCAGTTCGCCCGTGGGCCGGAGGGGGGGTTGATCTCCCCGGCGAAGCGGCTGCGGCCGATCTGGCCCTGCTGAATCTCGATCGCCTGCGGGATGTTCTGCCGCAACTGGGTGCCGCGGCCGCGCATCAGCGCATCGGCTGTCTCGATGCGGATGCCGTCGATGGCCGTGATCTGACCGTTGCGCAGCGCGATGGTGGCCTCGCCCTGCCCGCTGATGCCCGGCGGCTTGGCCCAGGCCAGCGCGTCGACGGCGAGGCGTGCCTGGGTGAGGTCGGTGCGCAGCGCCACGCGGCCCTGGCCGTTGCGCCGGGTCTCGTTGCGGATATCGAGGCCGACCGTACCCTCGACGAAGGGGCGCGGGTCGAGGCCGAAGGCGGCGATCTGGCCAACCTCGGCGCGGCCGGAGACAATCTCGCGCGTCACCAGCTGGTTGGCCGGGCCGGTGCGGAAGTCGGCTTCCTGCTGGATACGCAGGGCGATGCCCTGGACCGTCGCGGTGCCGGTGGCGCGCATGCCGGCGGGGTCGGCGGTGAAGTCGAAATTGCCGCGTTCGAGGTCCTTGCCCAGCACCAGGCGCGGGATGCGGATGTCGCTCACCCGGCCGGCGACGCCGATGCGCATGGCCTCGATCGGCAGTTCGGCCACCATGGGAAAGCCGATCGACAGCCTTGCCTCGTTCAGCGTGCCGCGCACCTCGCTGATCGGCGGCGGGCCGCGTTTGAACAGGCCAAGGCGCTGGTGGCGCAGCAGGGACCAGACATCGGCGGCCGGGCCGCCGAGCACGAAGTCCATCTCAGCGGTTTCGGGCTCGGTGGCGAAGCCGATGCGCACGGTGCCCTCGCGCAGCGCGATGGCGGTGCCGGACTGGGTGCCGCCAGAGACGTCGATCTCGATGGCATCGAGGCCGAAGCGGGCATGGCCGGCGGCGCCGATGGCAGGCGGGATGGGGCGCAGCCAGTGGACCTCCATGTCCTCGGCCTCGAGGGTGCCGTCCAGGGTGAGGAGGCGCGCCGCGCCGCTCGCCGGGTCCCAGTCGGCGGTGATGCGCCAGGTGCCGTCGCGTGCGATGCCACCGGTCAGGTTCTCGGTGATCCATTCGCGCGCGCCGCGGGCGACGCCGCTTGGCCAAAAGGCGTCGAGGTCGGCGGCGGCGACCTGATCGATGCCGAGCGTCGCCTCGGCCTGCCATCGACCATCCGCGTTCTGCGCCTGCGCCTGGGCGGTGATGATCGGCGTCGCGCCGGCCATGATGCGGCCGGGCGGCGCGGCGGGGCGCAGCACGGCGCGTTCGACCCGCAGCGTCTGTTCGTCGAGCGTCAGGTCGGCCTCGAGCGCGTTGAGCGCCAGCCGGCCGTGGCGGCCCAGTTCGATGGCCCCGGCACCGACGCGCAGCCGCGCCAGCGCCATGGTCGGGATGCGCAGCCCGTTGAGCTGGACATCGACGGCGAGGGAGGCGGGTGCGTCGATCGCCGCGAGCGGGGCGAGCAGGGGCGCGCTGCCGGCGAGCGTGGCCGGGCGTACCGCGGGCATCGCCATGGTCAGGCGGCCCAGGCCGGTGGCGCCGTCGATCGACCCGCTGACGCGCAGGCCGACCTGGCCGGTATCGAGCACCAGGGCGCCATTGCCGTTGACGTCGATGCCGCCGCCCTGCCGTCGCGTCAGGACCAGGTTGCCGATCTCGGCGGTCCAGGAGCGGCCGAACTGGGCGTCGACCACGCGCAGCCGCGCATCGGTCAGCCGCACCCGGCGCAGTGCCGAGAGCGGGGTGTTGTCCGAGGGCGGCTTCATCAACTGCGCGAACAATTCGAGGAGCGGCGTGCTCTCGGCGGCCGGCGGGCGGCCGGCAGCCTCGGCGGCGGAGACGTCGGCGGGTTCGCCCAGGTCGAGCCGCAGTGCGCCTTCGGCCGAGCGTGCGGCAACCACGCTCAGCCCCTGCAATTCCAGCACGCTTGGGGCGACGACGCCGCGCAGCAGCCAAGGCAGGGAAAGCGATACCGCGGCATCGGGCAATTCGGCGCGCACCGCCCCGTCATCGCCCACCGCGCGGACCTGGCGCAGCGTCAGGGCGAGCGGGGAACGGTGCCCGTCTCGCCAGCCGGACCAAGCGATGGCGACCTCGCCGATCTCGAGCCGCATGCCCTCGCGGCCGTGATTGACGGCTTTCTCGACCTCGCGCGCGAGCAGCGGCAGCGGCAGCGGCCCTTCCTGCAGCCGCCAGGCCAGGGCGCCGAGGCCGAGACCGGCCAGCATCACAGCGCCGAGCACCAACCGGCACATGCGGTTCAGCCAGCGCCCGGCTTGACCGGCGGCCCGCCTCACCTGTTCCCTGCCCGGCCATGAAGGCCTGTTTCGCGATCGACCGCCTGCCCCGCCCCTACGATGTGGCCGCCGCCGCCATGACGCGGGAGAGTTTCGCCGAACGTGGCGCGGCTGAGCGCGACTTCGCCGCCGCGCCCGCCGGCCGCGCCCTGCTGGAGGCGTTGGGCGGGCACAGCCCGTATCTCGCCGACCTCGCCGTGCGCGAATCGGCGGCGCTGATGCTGCTGGCCGAACGCGGGCCGGATGAGGCGATGGCCCGCGCGCTCGACCCGCTCACGCGCATCGACCCCGAGACGCCGCGTGCCGCGGTCGCCACCGTGCTGCGCCAGGCCAAGCGGCAGGGCGCGCTGGCGGCCGCCTTCGGCGACATCACGGGGCTGTGGCCGCTTGACCGGGTGACCGGGGCGCTGTCGGACCTCGCCGAGGCCGCCATCGACGCCGCCTGCGCGCATCTGCTGCGCGACGCCGCGGCGCGGGGCGAGATCCGCCTTTCCGGCGCGGCGCGGACCGATCCGCGCCTCGTCGGGCGCAACTCCGGCCTCGTCGTGCTCGGCATGGGCAAGCTCGGCGGGCGCGAATTGAACTATTCGTCCGATGTGGACCTCATGGTGCTCTATGACCCCTCCGTCGCAGCCTACCATGCCGATCGGGCGGGCGCCGTCTATGTGCGAATCGCGCGCGACCTCGTGAGGCTTCTGGAGGAACGCACGACCGAGGGCTATGTTTTCCGCACCGACCTGCGGTTGCGCCCGGACCCGGCGGCCACGCCGCTCGCCGTCTCGGTACCGGCCGGCATCGTCTATTACGAGAGCATGGGGCAGAACTGGGAACGCGCCGCCATGATCAAGGCGCGCCCGGTCGCCGCCGATCGGGCCGCCGGCGAAGCGTTCCTGCGCGAGATCCGCCCCTTCGTCTGGCGCCGGCATCTCGATTTCGCCGCCGTCGCCGACATCCATTCCATCAAGCGACAGATCCACGCCCATAAGGGGGCGAAGGGCGCGCATGACACGGTGCAGGTCGAAGGCCATGACGTGAAGCTCGGCCGGGGCGGGATTCGCGAGATCGAATTCACCGCCCAGGTCTTGCAGCTGATCTGGGGCGGGCGCGACCCGGGGCTGCGCGACCCGACGACGCTCGGCGCGCTCTCGGCGCTGGCGCGCGCCGGCAAGATCGACCGTCGTGTCGCCGCCGACCTCGCCGATGCCTATGTGTTCCTGCGCAACCTCGAACACCGGCTGCAGATGGTCGCCGACCACCAGACGCATCGGATGCCCGAGGATGCGGAGGGGATGGCGCGCATTGCCTCCTTCCTCGGCTACCCGGATGTGGCGGCGTTCCGCACCGCCTTCACCCAACACTTGAGGCGCGTCGAGCGCCATTACGGGCGGATGTTCGAGGCCGAGCCGACGCTGGCCTCGGAAGACCGCCATGGCAGCCTCGTCTTCACCGGCGTCGAGGACGACCCGGCGACCATCGCGACGCTGCGCGGCATGGGATATGCGAATCCCTCGGGCGTCGCGGCGATGGTGCGCGGCTGGCATCACGGCCATACCCGCGCGACGCGCAGCGAACGGGCGCGGGAATTGCTGACCGCGCTGATGCCCGCGCTGCTCGGCGCCTTCGCCAAGCAGCGCGCGCCGGATGCGGCGCTGGCGCGGCTCGATGGCGTGTTCGGGCGGCTGGCAGCCGGGGTGCAGGTGCTCTCGCTGCTCGCGCGCAATCCGGCGCTGCTGGAACGGCTCGCCGGCATTCTCGGCGCGGCGCCGCAGTTGGCCGACCATCTCTCGCGCCATCCGGCGGCGCTGGAGGGGTTGCTGGTCGGCGCCGGCGGGTCGATCGGCACGGCGGCCACGGTGTTGCCCGCCCAGCTCAAGGATGCCCGCCACATCGAGGAGGCGATGGAGGCGGCGCGTCGCCTGGTGCTCGAAGGCAAGTTCGAGATCGATGCCGCGACGCTGGAAGGCACGCTTGGTGTCGATGCGGCGGGCGAGGCGCGCAGCGCGCTGGCCGATGCCGCCATCGCCGGGCTGATGCCGCATGTCGCCCGCGAATTCGCCGAACGCTTCGGCCGCGTGAAGGGTGGCGCGCTGGCGGTCGTGGCGCTCGGCAAGCTGGGCGGGCGCGAGATGCTGCCGGGCTCGGATCTTGACCTGATCCTGATCTACGACCATGCCGCCGCCGCCGAGGCCAGCGAGGGGCGCGCGAAACGCGGCCAGCCGCCGCTGCGTTCGCTGCCGGTCAGCCAGTATTTCACCAGGCTCGCGCATCATCTGATCGGCGGCATCACGGCGCCGGGGGCCGAGGGCAAGCTGTATGAGGTGGATATGCGGCTGCGGCCCTCGGGCTCGAAGGGGCCTGTCGCCGTCTCGCTGTCCGGCTTCCAGCGCTACCATGCCGAGGAGGCCTGGACCTGGGAACGCATGGCGCTGACCCGCGCGCGCGTCGTCGCCGCGCCGCCCGCCTTGCAGCGCAAGGTGGAGGCGGCGATCCGCGCCGCGCTGCTGCGCCCCGACGCCGCGGCGAAGGCGATCCCGGATGCCGTCGCGATGCGCGGGCGGATGCTGCGCGACCTGCCGCCGGATGGGCCGTGGGATGTGAAGCTCGGCCGCGGCGGGCTGGTCGAGGTGGAGTTCATCGCCCAGGCGCTGCAACTGGTGCATGCGCGCGAGCATCCGGGCGTACTGGCCACCACCACCCACGTCGCGCTGGCGCGGCTGGCCGAGGCGGGGCTGCTGGAGGCCGATGAGGCGGCGGCGCTGATCGGCGCCGAACGTCTGTGGCGCAGCATCAGCGGGTTGTTGCGCCTGACCGTGGGGCATTGGCGCGAGGAACAACTGCCCGAGAGTGTCGCAGCGGCGCTGCTGCATGCCTGCCGGCGGCTCGACCCCGACGATGCGCCGGTTGACCTCCCGGCCCTCCAGGCACAGATGGCCCGACGGGCGAAGCAGGTCCGCGCGGTGTTCGAACGACGCCTCGGCAGGCCCGACAACAACGGGGAACGGGAATGAGCGAACTGACCGAAGGCAAGAAGGCACCGGCCTTCACGATGAAGGCGAGCGGCGGGCGCGAGGTCTCCTCTGCCGCGCTGAAGGGCAGGCCGTATCTGCTGTATTTCTATCCGAAGGCGAATACGCCGGGCTGCACCAAGCAGGCCTGTGGCGTGCAGGAGGCTTTGCCTCAACTGGGGCACCTCGGGCTCGAGGTGATCGGCGTCAGCCCAGACGCCATCCCGCCCATCGAGAAGTTCGCGGCGAAGTACAGCCTGACCTTTCCGCTGGCCTCCGATGAGGACCACAAGGTCGCCGAGGCCTATGGCGTCTGGGTCGAGAAGTCGATGTACGGCAAGACCTATATGGGGATGGAGCGCAGCAGCTTCCTCGTCGGCGGCGACGGCAAGATCTTGAAGATCTGGCGCAAGGTGAAGCCAGAGGCACATGCGGCGCAAGTGCTGGAGGCGGCGGCGGGGGTGTCGTGAAGGTCGAGGGGCGCCCGCCCCTCGAGCACCCTCACAGGAAACGCAGGCCACTGCACCTTCGGGCGATTTCTGCGAAACCGGTGGGCGGTGGCTATTGGCCGTTCGGGACGATCTGGCGGAAGATTTCCTCCGCCTCCTTGAAGGTTTCCTCGGCGCGGGCCTTCATCACCGGATCGGCGAAGCGGTCCGGATGGAAGCGCAGCCGGAAAGCCCGGCGCG
Organism: Neoroseomonas lacus; assembly: GCF_014644535.1. Taxonomy (GTDB): domain Bacteria; phylum Pseudomonadota; class Alphaproteobacteria; order Acetobacterales; family Acetobacteraceae; genus Neoroseomonas; species Neoroseomonas lacus. The sequence continues at coordinate 257,646 of NZ_BMKW01000008.1, read as the reverse complement.
CGGCGTCAACCAGCCAGGTCGGTGCCGTCTCGGCCAGGTGCACGCGGCGCAGCAGCCCACCACCACGTGAGGGCAATGCCTCCGTCGCCAGGGCGCGTTCGGCGGTGGCGGCACGGGCCTCGGCCTCGCGAATGCGGCGTTCGGCCTGCTCGAGCCGCGCCTTCATGGCCGCGAGTTCAGCCCGGCCCTCATCGGACACACCCACCGACACATCAGCCGCCATGCCATCTCGGCCACGGTCGAGCAGCGCCTGCACGCGCTTCGCCGCAGCGGTCGCGACATCGACCCCGCGGCGGGTCAGCACCTCATGGATGACTGCGAGGAGATCGCGATCTCCGACATGCTCCTCGGCGTAGTCGAGCAGCCTGCCGGACGGCCAGTTCTCGATGCTGCGTCGATTGATGTCCTGTTCCGCGGCCGACATTTCCTGCGCTTCATCTATCCCGTCTCAATCTGAGATAATGACAGGCGAAATTGGCAGTCTCCACGCACCAGGGGTCGTAATTGTGACGGTTTCGATTTAAAAAATGCGCGTCCTGGTTGCTTTTCCACCGTTCGTTCGCGTCACATGCGGCGCAAGCGCTCGATCTCCTCGAAATCCGCCTCGACCCTTTTGAATACTTCCTCGGAGCGGCGGCGATGCTGCTGGTCGGTCGTGGTATCGGGGTGGTAGCGCCGTCGAAAGGCGCGGCGCACCTCGACGAGCAGCCAGGCCGGCGCATCGGGACTGAGATGGACGCGGCGGAATGCGCTGGCGGCGTCAGGCTCCGGCGGTGCCCCCTGCGTCTGTTCGAGCAGGGCGACGCGCGCCCGCAGCACCGTGATCTCCCGTGCCGCGGCGGCAAGCGTCGTGCGCAGCCGCGCAGCCTGGTCCTGCTGCGGTTCCGCGTTGGCGGCGCAGGCGGCTATCATGCGGGTGAGGCGTGCCTCCAGCGCCTTGGCGCGGGCGCCGCGGCGATGCCGCGCCTCCAGCACCAGGGCCGACAACGCCTCGGCATCGGCGGCATGCAGCGCCGCCTGCTCGGCCAATTGCTCGAGCGGCCATTCGCGCAGCGGACGCTCCGGCTGCTGGGCGGCCGTCACCCCGTTCTCCTACCCCGGTGGAACAGGGCTGCGTTGTCGCAGGCGCGGGTTAATGCGGTGCTGAAAAAATGGTGCCTTCCGGCTTGGCGACGGCTCGGCGAGACTGCGCCTCATCAGATCGGGGGAAATGACGTGAACAAGTTCCACATCGGCCGTCGGGCCGTCCTTGCCGTCGGCGCGGCGCTGGCCAGTCCGGCGGTGCGCGCCCAGGGTGCCTGGCCGAGCCGGCCGATCCGCATCGTGGTGCCCTTCCCGCCCGGCGGGTCGAACGACGTGGTGGCGCGGCCGCTGGCCGAACGCCTGCAGCAGAAGCTCGGCCAGCCGGTAGTGATCGAGAACCGCGCCGGCGCGGGTGGCGCGATCGGCGCGACCGCCGTGGCGCAGTCGCCGGCGGATGGCTACACGCTGATGGTCTCCTCCTCCTCCTTCGCGACCACCTCGGTGTCGCAGCGCGTGCCTTGGGGCGTGCTGGAGAACTTCACGCCGGTCGCGTTGCTGGCGCGCTCGCCTTTCATCGTCATCGTGAACAACGAGTTGCCGGTGCGCAGCGTTCAGGATCTGATCCGGCTGGCGCGCGAGCAGCCGGGCAAGATCGACTACGGCACCTCGGGCCCGGGCGGGATCAACCACTTCGTCACCGAGTACTTCTCCCAGCGCGCCGGCGTGCAGATGAATCACGTGCCGTATCGCGGCACTGGGCCGGCGGTGACCGACCTCGTCGCCGGACATATCCAACTGATGATCACGACGCTGCCGAGCGCGGCCGGCGTGGTGCGCGACGGGCGGGTGCGGCTGCTCGCCTACAGCGCGGCGGGCGTGCCGGAAGGTTCGCCGCCGGCCCCGCTGGTGAGCGAGGCGGGGCTCGACTACGACATCGCCATCTGGTGGGGGCTGTTCGCGCCGCACGGGCTGCCGGGGCCGATCCTGGAGAAGCTGAACGCCGACGCGAATGACGCGCTGCGTGACCCGGACATGGCCCGGCTGTACCAGGGCGAGGGCGCGCGGCCGTCGCCCGAGACGCCGGAAGCTTTCGCCGCCATGCTGCGCACCGACATCGCCCGCTGGCGCGGGGTGGCGCAGCTGGCGAACATCCGCCTCGACTGAGTGTCTGTGCGGGAATGCGCCACATGGCGCATTCTCGTGCCCCGGCGGCGGCAAGCGGCCGGGTTGATCGAATTGACACTGAGGGCGGGCATGACCGGCATCCATCGCAAATCCTTCGACCCCGCCGCGCGCGGCGCCATGGATGGCGTGCGCGTGGTGGATCTCTCGCGCCTGGTTGCAGGCAATGTGCTGACCAAGGTGTTTTCCGACCATGGCGCGGAGGTGGTGAAGGTCGAGCCGCCAGAGGGCGACACGCTGCGCGCTTGGCGCGTGGGTGGCGTCGAAACGTCGTGGAAGACGATCTGCCGCAACAAGAAATCGGTCGCGCTGGACATGCGGCAGGCGGATGGGATCGGCGTGGTGAAGGCGCTGGTGCGGGATGCGGCGATGTTCGTCGAGAGCTTCCGTCCCGGCGTGTTGGAGACGATGGGACTTGGACCCGAGGTGCTGCTGGCGATCAACCCGGCGCTGGTGGTCGTGCGGATTTCCGGCTGGGGGCAGGATGGGCCGTTCAACCACAAGCCGGGCTTCGGCACGCTGGTCGAGGGGTATTCCGGCTTCGCGGCGGTGAATGGGTTCGACGACCGCGAGCCGGTGCTACCGCCGATGTTCATGGGCGATGCCTATGCCGGGTTGTATGGCGCCTCGGTCGCGATGATCGCGCTGCGTCATGCCGAGGCCGGCGGTGGAGGGCAGGTGATCGACGTGTCGCTGTTCGAGCCGCTGTTCAGCGTGCTGGAGCCGCAGGTGGCGAATTGGCGCATCAGCGGCAAGCGCAAGCCGCGCACCGGCAGCAGGAGCACCAACACATCGCCGCGCAATGCGTATCGGACGCTCGATGGCGGGTGGGTGTGCCTGTCGGCATCGACGCAGGGAATGACGGAGAAGTTGTTCCGCTCGATCAGGCGCGAGGACATGATCAGCGATCCGCGCTTCGCCAATAATCCGGCGCGGCTTCAGCATTGGCAGGAACTGGATGGGATCATCGGCGGCTGGATCGGCGAGCGGACGCTGGCGGACAACCTCGCGCATTTCGACAAGGCCGGGGTGACGATCGGGCCGATCATGGATACCGCGATGCTCGAGAAGGATCATTACGCCATCGAGCGCGAGGCGTTGATCGAAGTGCCGGATGAGGAGATGCCCGGCGGCTGGCTGCCGATGCATGGGCTGGTGCCGCGGCTGTCCGTCACGCCGGGCGTGTTGGCGCGCCGCGCGCCGCGGATCGGCGAGCACAATGACGAGATCCTCGCCCCGCTGCTGGGGGTAGAGGAAGTCGCGCGGCTGCGTGAGATGGGCGTGGTGCGCGAGGGTGCGGCGAAGAAGGCCTGACGCGGGGGGTTGATTCTGGAGCGATCGCTTCATAAATTCTGTATCGACCGATACAGTAGCTGTGGAGCCCTGCCCTGTCCCGCCCCCGCGCCTTCGACGAGGATGCCGCGCTCGACGCGGCCATGACCCGGTTCTGGGAGCATGGCTATGCGGCGAGTTCGGTGCGCGACCTGGGCGAGGCGATGGGGCTCGGGGCGGCGAGCCTGTACAATGCCTTCGGCGACAAGCGCGCGCTGTTCACCCGCTGCCTCGATCGCTACCTCGACGCCAATATGCGCGAGCGCATCGCCCGGCATGAGGCGAACAACCCGCCGCGTGGGGCGATCGAGGCCTTTTTCGCCGAGAGCGTGAGCCGGTCGCTGGCGGATCGCCGCGGCTGCCTGCTGGTCAATACCGCGCTGGAGATCGCCCCGCATGATGTGGAGGTGGGCGAGGTCGTCGCCGCCCGGCTGGGCGAGTTGGAAAGCTTCTTCCGCCGGTGCGTGGTGGGTGGCCAGCGTGCCGGCACCATTTCCCGGGCGCATCCGCCACGCGACCTCGCGAGGCTGCTGCTGACCACCACCATGGGGCTGCGCGTCCTGGCGCGCGCGCGGCCCGAGCCCGCGCTGCTGCGTGGCGCCGTGCGCCAGGCCCTGAGCCTGTTCGACCCCCCTGCCCCGGAGATAGCTTCGTGATCGACCTGCATTATTGGACCACGCCGAATGGCCACAAGGTGACGATGTTCCTGGAGGAGGCGGGACTGCCCTACCGCATCATCCCGGTGAACATCTCGGCCGGTGACCAGTTCAAGCCGGAATTCCTGGCGATCGCGCCGAACAACCGCATTCCGGCGATCGTCGATCATGATGTCGCCGGCGGGCCAGTGTCGTTGTTCGAGAGCGGGGCGATCCTGCTGTATTTCGCCGACAAGATCGGGCGGTTCATCCCGCCGGCCGCGCAGGTGCAGGCGCGCGCCGAGGTTCTGCAATGGCTGTTCTGGCAGATGGGTGGGCTCGGGCCGATGGCAGGGCAGAACCATCATTTCAGCCAGTACGCGCCGGAGAAGATCCCTTACGCCATCAACCGTTACGTCAATGAGACCAACCGGCTCTATGGCGTGCTGAACAAGCGCCTGGCGGATCGGGATTTCATGGCGGGCAGCGCCTATACCATCGCCGACATGGCGACCTATCCCTGGATCGTGCCGCATGAACGCCAGGGGCAGAAGCTGGAGGACTTCCCGCATCTGCAACGGTGGTTCGAGGCGGTGCGCGCGCGGCCGGCGACCGAGCGCGCCTATGCGAAGGCGAAGGAGGTCAATTCCACGCCGACCGTCAGCGCGGCCTCGGCGTCCCTGTTGTTCGGCCAAAGCGCCAAGACCGTGGCGGCGGAGTGATGGCCATGGCGCTGAAGCTCTACGAATTGTGCGGGACGGATGCGTCGCGCGTGTTCAGCCCCTTCTGCTGGCGCATCAGGATGGCGTTGATCATCAAGGGGCTCGATTTCGAAAGCGTGCCGTGGCGATTCACCGAGACGGAACGCCTCGCCTTCGCCGCGCATGACAAGGTGCCGGTGCTGGTGGATGGCGATCGCGCGGTGCCGGAATCATGGGACATCGTGCAGTATCTCGATGCGACCAGGCCATCGACGCCGTCGCTGCTGCGTGGCAATCCGGCGCCATATCTGTTCGTCGCGGCGTGGAACGACACGGTGTTGCAGCCGGGGGTGGCGAAGCTGATCGTCTCCGACATTCCGGCGCTGCTGGGCGACATGGAGCGGCCGTATTTCGTCGAGAGCCGTGAGAAGCGCTTTGGCATGCCGCTCGCACAAGTGACCGAGGGGCGCGAGGAGAAGCTGCCGGCGTTCCGCGCCACGCTGCAGCCGCTGCGGCAGGCGCTGAAGGGACGCGACTTCCTCGGTGGCGATAAGCCGGATTACGCCGACTGCATCGTCTTCGGCAGCTTCATGTGGGCGCGCAGCGTCAGCCCGCTGCGACTGCTGGCCGAGGATGACGCGCTGCATGCGTGGCGCGAGCGGATGCTGGACTTGAGTGATGGCGCGGCGCGGCGTGCGCCCTGCTTCGGCGGTTGAGGGACCGACCATGACACATGCAACGAAGATTGCCGCGGGCGCGGCATTTCCGCCGATCTCGGTGGCTCGCCTTGGCGGTGGGGAGATCGCGCCGGCCTCGATGGAAGGCTGGCGTTTGCTCGTCGTCTATCGCGGCAAGCATTGCCCGCTGTGCAAGCCGTATCTGACGACGCTTGACGGGCTGATCGAGACCTTCGCCGAGGCCGGCGTGCAGGTGATGGCGATCTCGGCCGATCCGGAGGAGAAGGCCAGCGCCGATGCCGCGGAATTCGGCTGGCGCTTCCCGCTCGGCTATGGGCTGTCGGTCGAGCAGATGCAGGCGCTCGGCCTGTATGTTTCCGACCCGCGTTCGCCGCAGGAGACCGACCGTCCGTTTGCCGAGCCGGGGCTGTTCCTGATCAATCCGGCGGGGACGGTGCAGATCGTCGATATCTCGAACGCACCGTTCTCGCGGCCGGATCTCACGGCCATCGCGCGTGGGGCCAAGCGGATCCAGGACATGAACTACCCGATCCGCGGCACGCATGGCTGAGGGTTCAGAAGGCGATCTGAACCTTCATCGCGCGTGAGCGATCCGCGGCGAGGGCGAAGGCCTCCGCCGCGCGGTCGATGGGGAATTGCGCGGTGAGCAGCGGCGTGACGTCGATGGCGCGGCGGGCCAGGGTTTCCACGGCGAGGGCGAATTCCTCGTGGAAGCGGAAGGTGCCGCGCCAGGTGATTTCCTTCGCGGCCAGTACCGAGAGCGGGACGGCGACGTCGCCGCCGATGCCGATCTGCACGATGGTGCCGCGCGGGCGCAGCACGGGCAGGATGCCGAGCAGCGCGGGGCCGCTGCCGGAGGCCTCGAAGGCCACGTCGAAATAGCCTTTGCGCGCCGTGAAGGCGGCCAATGTGTCGGTGGTGCCGCCGACGGCGATGAAGCGGTCCGCGCCCATGGCGCGGGCGGTCTTTTCCGGCGCCGACGTCAGGTCCGTGGCGATGATCTCGCGGGCGCCGGCGAGGCGCGCGGCGGCGACGGTCAGCGCGCCGATCGGCCCGGCACCGGTGACCAGCACGCGCTTGCCCAACAGCGGGCCGGCCTGCCGCGCCGCGTGCAGGCAGACGGACAAGGGCTCGGCGAAGGCGGCGGTTGTCGTGTCGAGGCCATCGGGCAAGGGCACCGCCTGGGTGGCCTCGCAGACCAGCGCCTCGCGGAAGCCGCCATCGACATGCGGGTCGCGCATCGCGCTGCCGTAGAAGCGCATCTCCAGGCAGTGCTGCTGGTCGCCCGCCTGGCAGAAGGTGCAGGTGCCGCAAGGCAGCGATGGATTCACCGCCACCGCCTGCCCTGGCAAGAGGCCGGTCACGCCGGGGCCGATGGCGTCGATGATACCGGCGACTTCATGGCCCAGCACCATCGGGTGCTTCACGCGCACCGTGCCGAAGCCGCCATGCTGGTAGTAGTGCAGGTCCGATCCGCAGATACCGCCGGCGCGGATGGCGACGCGGACCTGGCCGGGGCCGGGGTCGGCTAGAGCGTAGTCCTCGACGCGGAGGTCGTGGGGCGGGTGGATGACGACGGCGCGCATCACGCCACCGGGGTCGGCAAGGGGCGGCCGTCGAAATGGGCGTTGAGGTTGTCGAGCATGAGGGCACCCATGGCCTTGCGGGTTTCCACCGTGCCCGATGCCTGGTGGGGTGAGAGCACGACGTTGTCGAAGGTGGCGAAAACCGGGTCGATCGCCGGTTCGTTGTGGAAGACGTCAAGGCCGGCGACGGCGATGCGGCCCGAGCGGATCGCGGCGATCAGCGCGGCTTCGTCCACCACGGAGCCGCGGGAGACGTTGACGAAGATGGCGCCGGGGTTCAGCGCCTCGATCGCGGCGCGGTCCACCAGGCCGGCCGTCGCGGCGCCACCGGCGGCGGAGACGATGAAGATGTCCACCTGCGGGGCGAGTGCGGCCGGGCTGGGGTGGAAGGCGTAGGGCACGTCCTTCCTCATGCGGCCGGAATAAGCGATGGACATGCCGAAGCCCTCGGCACGGCGGGCGATGGCGCGGCCGATGCGACCGAGGCCGACAATGCCGAGACACTTGCCCCAGACGCGGGTGGCCAAGCGCATCGGGCCCCGCTTCGCCCAGATGCCGCTGCGGACATAGGCATCGCCTTCCGGGATGGCGCGCGCGGTCGCCAGCAGCAGGGCGAAGGCCATGTCGGCGACATCCTCGGTGAGCACGTCGGGCGTGTTGGTCACGGCGATGCCGCGGGCGCGGGCGGCGGGCAGGTCGATGGCGTCCACGCCGACGCCGTAGCAGGCGATAATCTTCGCCTGTGGGCAGGCATCCATCATGGCCGGGTCGGCGCCGAGTTCGCCCTTGGTTGATATGGCGCGGATGGACAGGCCGTGTTGCGCGAGGAAGGCGGCGCGGTCGGGCGCCTCGTACAGCTTGTGCAGGGTGAAGCGCTCGGCGAGCGCTTCGAGGTCCCAATCGGGTAGGATGCCCACCACCAGCAGCCCCGGCTTGTCCATGACGGTCTCTCCCCCCTAGCCTTGGCGTTAATCCTACAGGGAGTGATGCCGATGCCGCATGCGCTATTCGACCTGACGGGGCGGCTTGCCCTGGTCACCGGGTCAAGCCAGGGGATCGGCTACGCGCTGGCCAAGGGGCTGGCGGAGGCCGGCGCCAAGGTCGTGTTGAATGGCCGCGACGCCGGCAAGCTGGAGGCCGCGCGGGCCAGGCTGGCCGAGGCCGGGATCAGCGCCGAGACGGCGGCCTTCGACGTCACGGACCCCGCGGTGGTCGAGGACGGTATCGCTGCCATCGAGGCCGCGCATGGGCCGCTGCATATCCTCGTCGCGAATGCCGGCATCATGCGGCGAATGCCCTCGGTGGAGATGCCGCCGGATGTGTGGCGGGAGGTGCTGGGCACCAACCTCGATGGCGTCTGGTATTGCTGCCAGGCGGCCGGCAAGCGGATGGTCGCGCGCGGTGCGGGCAAGATCATCACCATCTGTTCGGTGCAGAGCGAGCTCGGGCGGCCGACCATTGCACCTTATGCCGCGAGCAAGGGCGCCTTGCGCATGCTGACGCGCACGCTGTGTGCCGAATGGGCGAAGCATGGGGTGAACGTGAACGGCGTGGCACCAGGGTATTATGACACAGAGCTGACCAGCGCGCTGGTGAACAACGCCGAATTCACCGACTGGCTATGCAAGCGCGTGCCGGCCGGCCGCTGGGGCAAGGTGGAGGAATTGGTGGGAGCGACGGTGTTCCTCGCTGCGCCGGCCTCGAACTTCGTGCATGGGCAGCTGGTCTATGTGGATGGGGGGATGACGGCGGTGGTGTAGCGGTCGGTCCCGACCGGACGGGCTTGCCTCGTCGGGCCGGCAAGCGCGCCAAGCCAATGGCGCCGGAGCTGGCGCACGATGCCCGCATCGTTGCGATGCCGCGAAAGTGAGCGGCGATGGGCTTCTGGCGGCGGGCGCATGGCGACGGCTCGTGCCGCCAGGGCTTCGGCGCTGTCACCGCGTCCCGCCGACGTTCCCTGCGTTCCAGACCAGGTCTTCTCATGGGTTGGCCTCTTGTTTCGTCCGTGGCCTGTCACAAACCTCCCGGCGTCGGTCCAGCGATCGGCCGCCGGCATGCCACGTGAGCCCGCCTGTGCGTTTTGGCGGGACGTCCGGGCCGCTGCCTCGCGCAATCAGCCAGGAGGAATGACCACCATGAGCAGGAGATTCCGTTGCCTTTCGGGGGCTGCGCTCGCCTTGATGCTCGCCGCCCCGGCGGCCTTCGCGCAGACGCCGAGCCCGGCGATGCAGCGCGCCATCCTTGATGGGATGAACGCCGAGACGCGCAGCGAGGTCGAGCGCCGAGCGACCGGCGGGAACTCGGTCTATGAGGTGCTGCGCATCACGCTGCTGAACAACATGCAGCTCGCCAACCTGATCCAGCCTGGCGAGCCGCCGCTCTCCGAGGTCGTGGCGATCGACTTCGTGCGGGGGACCGCGGTGGTCCGCCAGGGCGACAGGCTGCGGGCGGTGAACTTCGACGCGCAGACCCTGCGTTACAAGCCGTGACGTGAAGGGGTGGGCGCCGCGGCGCCTACCCCGCTCGCGCGATCAGCTTGCGCGCCCGGTCGACGATCGGCTTGTCGATCATGTCGCCTTCGAAGGCAACGGCGCCCTTGCCTTCGGCCAGCGCGGCTTCGAAGGCGGCGACGAGGCGCTTCGCCCGCTCCACCTCCTCGGGGCGCGCGCCGTATTCCTCGTTGATGATGGCGACCTGCGAGGGATGCACGCAGGAGGCGCAGGCGAAGCCAATGGCGCGCGAACGGCGCAGCATGGCGCGGTAGCCGTCGAGGTCCTTCAGCCCCGCCACCGTGCCGATGAAGCCGAGCGGCAGCACGCCGGCCGCGCGCGCGGCGACGACGCCCAAGCGCTTGGGCAGGTCGAGCGCATCGGGTGTGGGTTCGGCGCCGAGGTCGGTCGCGAGGTCCTCGCCGCCCACGCCCAGGGCAACCACGCGCGGGTCCGCGGCGGCGATCGCCTGCGCGTGCGCGAGGGCGGCGGCGTCCTCGATCAGCACGATGAAGCGGACGGAGCCGATCGCACGGCCGGCATCGGCTTCGGATTCCGCGGTCAGTTCGGACAGCAGGCGGACATGGTCCGCGCCCATCATCTTGGTGCAGACCAGGCCATCGGCGCCGGCGGCGACGGCGGCGGCGATGTCGCGCGTCGCCATGCGCAGCGGGCGGTTGATGCGCACCACCACATCCGCACCGTTGCGACGCACGCTGGCGACCGAGGCCGGCAGGCCGGCGCGCGCGGCGTCCTTCGCATCGGGGGCGACGCCGTCCTCAAGGTCGAGGATCACCACATCCGCCCCGCGCTCATGCGCCCTGGCGACGAATTTCGTGGCGCTGGCCGGGACGTAGAGAAGGGAACGCCAGTTCGGCAGGTCGCGGGTCATGAGGCGGGATGTTCCTTGCGCCAGTGGCGGGCGATGTCGACGCGCCGCATCACAGCGACGCGCGGGTGCTGCGCGATCCAGTCGAGCAGCCGTGCCAGGCCCATCGCGCGACCTGGATGGGCGATGATGCGATTGTGCAGTCCGAAGGAGAGCATGCGCGGCGGGTCCTCCCGCAGCACGCATTCGATGGCGTCGCGCATGTAGTCGAAATATTCGGTGCCGGAGGTCATACCCATGCGCGGGAAGCGCACATCGTTGTGGACCAGCGAGTAGGGCAATACCAGCGCGTCGCGGCCGGCGCATTTCACCCAATATGGGATTTCGTCGTCATAGGCGTCGCTGTCGTATTCGTAGCCCGCTTCGAGCAGCAGGTGGCGCGTGTGCATCGAGGGCGCGTAGCGTGTGTACCAGCCGGCCGGGCGTTCGCCGATGCAACGCGTGATGAGGTCGGTCGCCTCGGCGATGCGGGCGCGTTCGGTCGCCTCGTCGAAGGCGTTGTGCATTTCCCAGCGCAGCCCGTGGCCGGCGACGTCCCAGCCGGCCTCGCGCATCGCCGCGCAGGCTTCGGGGTTGCGCTCCAGCGCGCGGGCCACGGCGAAGACGGTGCAGGGCAGGCCTCGCCTGGTGAAGATGCGATGCAGGCGCCAGAAGCCGGCGCGGCTGCCATAGGTGAACATCGATTCAGCGGCGATGTCGCGGCCGGTGACGGGGGCGGTGCTGCCTTCGGTCAACGCGCCTTCGCTGTTCGGGTCGCCATCGGGGACGCTGCGCTCGCCGCCTTCCTCGTAGTTGATGACGAAGTTGCAGACGACATGCGCGCCGCCCGGCCAGCTCGGGTCGGGCGGGTTGCGACCATAGCCGACGAAGTCGCGCGCGCGGCCGGCTTCCGCATCAGTCATCACAGCGCCTCGGAGCCCGGCACCACGCCGCGCGGCAGGCTGGCCGCGTAGCGCGCCAAGTCGCCAGGCCGCGTCACCCACAGCCTTTCGCGATGCGACAGGATGTGGCGCAGCGCATCGCGCAGCGCGCGCAGGCGGAACGGCTGGCCGACGATGAAGGGATGCAGAACCACCGAGCAGACCAGCGGGCGTTTGCGGGACTGCTCCAGCATTTCGTCGAACTGGTCGACGATCATCTCGGCGAATTGCCGGCCGCTATGCTGGCGGAAGACCATCGCCGGGCTGTCGTTCAATTCGATGGAATAGGGCACCGAGAGCATCGGGCCGGCGCGCGTCGTCATCCAGAAGGGCTGGTCGTCGGCCGGCCAATCCATGACGTAGGAGAAGCCTTCCTCCTTCAGCAGGTCGAGCGTGACGGGCGATTGCGCGATGTAGGGACCGAGCCAGCCCTGCGGGGCGACACCGGCATGGCGGATGATGGCGTCACGGCTTTCGGCGATGAGGCGGCGTTCGTCTTCCTCCCACATGCCGTCCTGGCGTTCGGCATTGGTGCGGCCATGGCCGATGAATTCGTCGCCGCGCGCCTTCAGGGCCGGCGCGATCTCCGGGCAGGCATCGAGCACCGCGCCGTTGACGTTGTGCGCGCAGGGGATCTCGAGTTCGTCGAGCATGTCGAGCATGTTCCACAGCCCGACGCGGTTGCCGTAGTCGCGCCAGGCGTAGTTGCGCTGGCCCTGCGGCGAGGCCGCCCCGGTGCTGTCTGACCCCATGCCGGCACGGAAGGCGAATGCCTCAATGTTGTTGCACACCACCAGCGCGAGCCGCGCGCCGTTCGGCCATTCATAGGTCGGGCGGGCCGGGATGGCACTGTGGGCGTAGCGCCCATGGGCTGGCATCTTCATCGCGCGCTCCTGCATTCCTCACGCCGACGCTGCGACAGGCTCCGCCCGCCGTCAACGCAGGTCGAGCGCTACCTCGCAAGACTCGCCGAAGCGCGCCAGCAATCGCTGCCCGGCCGCCGGGCGCAGCATGCCGGTGCAGGTGCCGCTGCTGACGAGGTCGCCCACAGCCAGCCCTTGCCCGCGCTGGCGCAAGGCCTCGGCGAGCCAGAGCAGGACGTGGAAGGGATGGCCCATCGCCTCCGCCCCGGTACCGCTACGGCGGACCGCACCATCGACCGCGAGGGTCACCGGCATGGCGGCGAGGTCGCCGTCGCGCCAGCCCGCGATCTCCGCGCCCAGCACATAGCGCCCATTGGCCGCGCCGTCGGCGAGGATCGCCGGCATGGCGGGCAATGCATCGATGGGAAAGCGGCACTCGGCCACCTCGATCCCGCCATGGACGCCGGCGATGGCGGCCTGGACCTCGGGCGCGGTCCAGGGTTCAGGCCGGGCCGGCAGGTCCACACCGAGGCGCAGGACGATCTCGCATTCGATGAGCGGATCGAGCAGCGACGCGAAGGGCAGCACCGCCGGCGAGGCCTGCACGAAGCGTGCGTAGATCGGCCCACGCGTCGGTTCGCTCGCGCGCAGGCGGCGGCGCATCTCGGGCGTGGTTGCTGCCACCTTCCAGCCGCGGCGTGGCCAGCCGAGTTGTGCCGCGACGGCATCGGCGACGTCATAGCCCTCCTGCGGCGTCGCCGGCAGGATGGCGGGCGGCATTACCTGCCGTCCATCGCGCCGTGCGGAGGCCAGCAGCAGTGCGAAAACGTCCGCCTCGGCCGGCGTCATTGGGTGGTCAGCCGTTGGCCGAGATGTTCGCCGCGCGCACCACCGGCGCCCAACGGTCGAATTCCTGCCGCACGAAGGCGTCCGTCTCGGCCGGCGTCATCAGGATCGGCTCGGCGCCGATCGCGGTGAGGCGCGCGGTGAGCGCCGGGGCGGCCAGCGCCTCATTCACCGCGGCGCCGACCCGCGCGACAATGGCCGGCGAGGTACCGCGTGGCGCGAATATCCCGGTCCAGGAACGCACCGCGAAGTCGGGCACACCCTGTTCCGTCACGGTCGGCAGCTCGGGGCGCACCGAAACGCGCTGCCCGGTGCAGACGCCGAGGATCTTCACTCGCCCGTCCTCGGCCGCCGGGGCGACGGTCGGCAAGTTCATGAAGGCTATCGGGATGGTGCCGGCCACCAGGTCCGTCAGGGCTGGGCCGCCGCCACGATAGGGCACATGGGTCAGGTCGAGCCTCGTGCGCATGCGGAACAGCTCACCGGCCAGGTGGTTCGAGGTGCCGACGCCCGAGGAGCCGAAGGAGAAGCCGTCGCGCGTGGCGCGCACCTTGGCGATCAGTTCCTGCACGGTGCTGACGCCAGCACGCGGATTGGCGGCGAGCACGGTCGGCACATCGGTCAGCATCGCGACGCCGACCAGCGCCTCGCGCGGGTCGTAGCCGAGGTCGCCGGAGACCAGCGGATGGAACACATGGTTGGAGGCCGAGGAGATCAGCAGGGTCTGCCCATCCGGCCGCCCGCGCGCAACCATGCCCATGCCGAGCGAACCGCCGCCGCCGGGGCGGTTGTCGATGACGAAGGGTTGGCCGAACTTCTGTTCGAGTGCGGGGGCGATGAAGCGGGCCACCACATCGTTCGATCCGCCGGCGGCGAAGGGCACCAGCAGGGTCACCGGCCGGTTCGGCCAGTTGTCCTGCGCGAGGGACAGGCGCGGCGCGGCCAGCGTGGCGGCCGCGATGGTCAAGACGTGACGACGGTTCACCGCCTGTGCTCCCTTGGACTTGTGCAGCGCCCGTAGCGCGCCGCCGGTCGCCGGGCAAGGCTTTCAATGCACCAGGCGCAGATTGGCGAGCTGGCCGGCGATTTCGCGGAACGCCGCCTGCAGCGCCGTGCTGTCGGGGCTGTTGAAGTAATATTCCGGCTGCGTCGCGCAGGTGCGGTACAGGTCGCGCGTCGTGCTGTTCGCGACGTTGAAGGTGATGGTGTAGAGGACCACGCCATTCGCCTTGATGCTGGTGCACAGGCGCGACATGCGGGCGTTGATCTCGGCGAGCGCGTTGGCGTTGGTCACGCTGGCCAGGCCGAGGCGGTTTTCCCGCAGCCGGCCATAGGAGGTCATGTCGGCATCGCCGTCGGAGCGGTAGGTGCTGCGGCAGGGCGGGTTGGACCCGCTGGTGGTGCAGACACCCGGTGCACCGCCGGGCCAGTCGTACCATTCATTGTTGCCGTCGGTCATCAGCACCAGGACCTTGTCCATGTACGGCGTGTCATAGGCCTGTGGCAGGCCCGCGGTGCCCCACAGCCCCTGCCAGCGCGGCGAGATGGTGGCCCAGCCCATCTGCAGGCCGAGATTGGCCATGGTGCCGCCGCGATGCGTTGCGCGCAGGTTGGCGATCTCGTTCAGTACCGTGCTGCGCGTCGCGGTCAGCGGCAGGATGGCGCGGCCGCAGCCAAGGTTGGGGCCCTTCGCGTTGTTGCCCAGCGCATTCTGCGTGGAATCGCTCGGCGGATTCTCCGGGTTGGGCTCGGTGATCGTGCTGTTGGTCCATTCGTTGTCGCCGAGGTTCGGGCTGTAGCGGCCATAGGTCGATGGCCACAGGAAAGGCCGGAAGGGGGCGACGGTGGGCGGCGTGTCGGTCTCGTCCTCGCGGTTCTGGTGGCGGGCGAAGACGCAGCCGCGCCAGACCGTACTGCCATAGGCCGAGGCATTGAGACTGCCGACGGCGAGCCAACCCGCGCGGCCACGCCCGATATCCACGGTCGAGGTGTAGGGCACGACTGAAACCCAGAGATTCGGCACCGTCTCATTCGGCCCGTAGATGATGTTCACCAGGTCCGTCGCGGCGTTGCGCAACGCGGTCATCGGCGTGCCTGCCATCGAGCCGGTGACGTCGAGCACCAGTGCGATCTCCATGCCGCGATCCTGCCGGCGCGCCGTCTGGTCCACGCTGGCATAGAGCGTGTCCTGACCGAACAGGCGAAGTACCGTGGTCGGCAGCGCGGCACGCACCTGCACGCGCACCGCGCGGCTTTCCGCATCGACGGCGATGGAGAAGGTCGTGACCTCCGCGCCGAGGAAGCCGGAGGTGAGCCCCGGCTGGTCGCGCGTGAAATTGGCCCAGAACCAGCGCTGGATCTGCGCGTCGCGGTCGAGTTCGTTGATCACCCGGGCGCCGGCCAGCGCGGCGGCATCGACCGAGGTGATCAGGCGCGAATGCAGAATGTACAGCCGCGTCAGGTCGACCGCCGCGCCGGCCATGGTCAGCAACGGGATGATCGACAGCCCGGCCATGAGCGCGACGGCGCCGCGACGATCCCGCCACAGGCGGCGCAGCAGCGTCATGACGCCGAGACCCGCAGGATCGAGACCATCCGCGGCCGTTGCAGCGCGAAGGATTGCAGGCGCGAGAATGGATCGCCGGAGAGAAAGCGACCCGACAGCAACCAGGGCTTACGGGCGTAGAACACTTCGGTCACCACCGCGCCCTGGCCGATGGCGAGGACGAGGTCGGCCGAGCGGGCCGGTATGGTCGCCGCGCCGCCCTCGGTGCCGAAGGCACTGCGATAGCCCGGGGAGCCGGCGCGCCGCTGCCACAGCACGATGACGCCATTGCCGACATTGGCCAGGCCCGAGACCACCACGGCGCCATCGGAATCCGTGACATGATAGGGCGAGGCGATGCGCCCGGCGAGGTCGAAGACCGAGGCGAAATCGGCGGCGCGCAGGGTCTGGTATTGGGCGACGACATTCGCCACCTCCCCCGCCGTGCGTTCGAGCCGCAGCGAGACGCGCAGGAAATCCACTACGTCCAGCACGGCGAGGCCGAGCAGCGCGATGATTGGCGCGACGAGGGTGAACTCGACCGCGACCGAGCCGGCCCGGCGGCTGTCACGACGCCGGAAAGGGTTCATTGCGCACGATCATTCGCGAGGTGTGGTCGAGCGAGGTACGCCCGAATAACAGCGCCGGCAGCGGCGAGAGGAAGGGCTGCTGGTAGGTCAGCTCGTACAGCACCGTCTCCCCTGCCCCGCCCGCCCCAGCCTGGCCGGGCGTCGGCGAGGCCAGCGCCGCCGGGCCGGCATAGGCGGTGACGCGCACCGTGAGATGGTCGGCGTTGAGCACATAGGGGCCGAACCACAGCACGACGCGGCGGACGGCTTCCTCGCGCGTCGCCGGGGCGGGCGGCGGCAGCCAGTCGGGCGCGGCCTCGCCGGTGGCGCCGAAGCGGCTGGCCTCGCGCGCGCCGATATCGAGCGTTGCGGCGGTCAGTGCCTGCCAGGCGCCTTCCAGCACCGTCATCATCAACCCCATCAGCACCGGGGCGGTCAGCGCGAATTCCAGGATGATGGAGCCGCGCCGCGCTGTCTGGTGGCGCTGCGTCATGACCCGGACAGCGCGGCGCGCCAAGCCACCACCGCCTCCTGGCTGGCCTCCCCGCCGAGTTCCGGGGCGAGCAGTTCCGCCGCGTGGGTCGCATCGCCCGCGGCGGCATAGGCGAGGGCGAGGTTGTGCCGTTGGCGCATCGTCGCCTGGGGTGCGCGCGCCACCTGTTCCAGCACCCGCACGGCCTCCGCGCCATGGCCCGACAGTGTCAGCGACAGCGCCAGGTTGGTGCGCGCGCCGGCATGGTTGGGGTTGATCGCCAACGCCGCGCGATAGGCCGACTGGGCTTCCGGCTGGCGCCCCTGCATGTCGAGCGCGACGCCGAGTCCGGATTGCGCGCCGGCCTCGCGTGGCAGGGCGGCGACGGCCTGGCGGAAGGCGGTCTCAGCCGCCACCGCGTTGCCACCGCGCAGCAGCGCGCGGCCGAGGCCGAGCCGCGCCGGGGCGGAATGGCCATCGGCCTGCACCGCGCGGGTATAGGCCTCGGCGGCCTCGCGCCAGCGGGCATTGCCGGCGAGCATCTCGGCGTGGCGGAGCTGAGACTGCACGTCGCCGGGGTTGTCATGCGCCAGGCTGCCGGTGATGGCGGTCGCCGCGCTGTTGTTACCGGTGGCGAGCGCGGCGCTGGCGAGACGCAGGCGCTGGTCGTTGTCATCGACGCCACCGGCGCAGGCGGCGAGCGACCCGGCGAACAGGATGGGGATGAGGGTGAAGCGCATGGCCAACTCCTTCGGCTCAGGGACGCGACGCGATGTCGAGCACCCGCAGCACGGCGGGACCACCGACGATCAGGAAGATGCAGGGCAGGATGAATGCGATGGTGGGCATGGTGAGCAGCGCCGGCAGCCGCGCCGCGCGCGCTTCGAAGCGCATCAGGGTTTCGTGGCGCAGCTCGGTGGCCAGGGTTCGCAGCGCCTGGGCGAGCGGCGTACCGTATTGCAGCGTCTGCGCCAGGGTGCCGCCAAGCCGGCGCAGGGAATCGAGGCCGGTTCGGTCGCCCATGTTCTGCAAGGCCTGGCGACGGTCGGACAGGATGCGCAGCTCGGTGCCGACATTGCCGAATTCGGTGGCGACGGCGCGGTTCGCCTCGGCCATCTCGATCGAGACGCGTTCGACCGCGGCTTCCAGCGGCAGGCCCGCCTCGGCGCAGATCACCATCAGGTCGAGCGCATCGGCGAGGCCGCGTTCGACCTGCTTCGCGTGCATCTCGCGCAACCGGCGCAATGCCATGTCGGGGAGCACCAGCCCGGCCACAGCCGCGCCGGCGACGAGCAGGTTGCGCCCCATCGGCCCCATAACCGAGGACAGCGGCAGGGCGATGAAGGGCAGGCCGACCATCAGCATGACCTTGGTGCCGATGAACACCGCCACGGCGCGCGAACCACGGAAGCCGGCGGCCATCACGGTGCGCTGCAATTCGGCCAGGGTCTCGCCCTTGACTATGCCGCTGGCGAGCACCGCCTGGCCCACCGCGCGGGCGGCGCGCTGCGGCCATGGCGCGGGCTCGAGCTGGTTCTGGTTGCCCAGGCCGCGCAACGTGGCGATGCGCGCCTGCATGCGCTCGATCCGCCGCAGCCGCGGCAGCAGCAAGGCGGCGCAGAGCAGCATCGCCGCCATGATGGCGCCGGCCGCCTGCAACAGCATGATGCGGTTCATGACAGGGACCGCCGAATGATCGCCTTCATCGTCCCGAGCCCGAGGGCGAGCGAGCCCAGCGCCGAGGCCAGCACGACATTGCCGCGCGGGTCGTTGAACAGCACCAGCACGTAGCGCGGGTTGATCAGCAGCAGCGCGCAGGCGGCGAAGACGGGCACAGCGGAGAGGACATAGGCGCTGGCCCGCGCCTGGGAGGCGAGCGCATGGCCGCGCAGCCGCGTCGCCACCCGCTTGCGCACGACATCGGCAAGGTTGTCGAGCGTTTCGGTAAGGTTGCCGCCGGCGCTGTTCTGCAACGTGAGGGCGACGGCGAAGAAGCGGTATTCCGGCAGGCCCGAGCGGCGGGCGAGACGCTTCAGCGCGTCTTCTAACGGCACGCCGATCGCCAGCTTGTTCGACAGGCGGCGGAACTCGGCGCCGGTCGGGTCGGGCACTTCGCGGCCGATGGTGCGCAGCGCCTCGACCACCGGGATGCCGGCGCGCACCGCGCGCACCACCATGCCGAGCGCGTCGGGCAATTGCTTGTAGAGCGCGGCCGCCCGTTTGCGATGCACCGAGGTGAAGAACCACCGCGCGACCATGACCCAGACGACAGGGGTCAGGAGCCAGGCCTTCGGGCCGAACATCGTTGTCAGATAGGCGGCGCCGAGCGCGGCCGGCGCGGCGGCGAGAAGGACGACCAGCGTTGGCGCGATGGGGTATTGGTCCAGCCGCTCGGGTTCCCAGCCGAACAGGCGCGACAGGCGGCGTTCGAGCGGTTCGGGCAGGCGCAGCAGGGAGGCTTCCGGGCTGCGCTGGGCGACTCGGCTGGTCGTGCGCTGCCGCGCATGCGGCAGCGAATGCGCGGCGAAGCGCGCCGCCAACAGCCGCCCGCGCCCGCGGCTGCCGGTGCTGTGCAACCCCCACAGCGCCAGGCCGAGGCCGAGCAGGATGGCGAGCAGCAGGGCGAGAAGGCCGCTCATGGCTCGGATTCCTCCAGCGCGTTGAACCAGGCGCGGTCGAGGCCGAAATAGGCGAGCCGCGGCGCGAAGGCCGGGCAGGCGCGGCTGACGCGGTAAGAGCCGCGAAGCTTGCCGCCGGGGTCCTCGCCTTCGTATTCCCACTGGAAGATGTCGTTGAGCACGACGACCTCGCCCTCCAGCCCGCAGACTTCAGTGATCTGGGTACAGCGGCGCGCGCCGTCGCGCATGCGTTCAATCTGCAGGATGATGTCCACCGCGGAGACGATCTGCTGGCGGATGGCGCGCGCGGGCAAAGCCGTCTGGCCCATCAGCACCATGTTCTCGATGCGGGTGACGGCATCGCGCGTGGTGTTGGCGTGGATGGTGGACATCGAGCCGTCATGGCCGGTGTTCATCGCCTGCAGCATGTCGAAGGCCTCGGCGCCACGGCACTCGCCGAGGATGATGCGGTCGGGGCGCATGCGCAGCGCGTTCTTGACGAGGTCTCGCTGGGTGACCTCGCCACGGCCTTCGAGGTTGGGCGGGCGGGTCTCCAGCGGGATGACGTGCGGCTGTTGCAGTTGCAGCTCGGCGGCGTCCTCACAGGTGACGATGCGTTCGGTCGGGTCGATCAGCCGCGACAGGGCGTTGAGCATGGTGGTCTTGCCCGAACCGGTGCCGCCCGAGACGATGATGTTGAGTCGGGCGCGCGCCGCGACTTCGAGCACGCGCGCCATCTGGCCGTTGAGCGAGCCGTTGCGGACCATCTGTTGGAAGTCGATCTTGCGCTTGGCGAATTTGCGGATCGACAGGCAGGGGCCGAGCAGCGAGAGCGGCGGGAAGATGATGTTGACCCGGCTGCCATCGGGCAGGCGGGCGTCGACCATCGGGCTGCTCTCGTCGATGCGCCGGCCGATTTGCGCGGCAATGCGCTGGGCGATGCCGGCCAGATGCGCGGCGTCGCGGAAGCGGATGCCGGAGAGGGTCAGCTTGCCCTTCTGCTCGATGAAGACGCGAAAGGGGCCGTTCACCATGATGTCGGTGACCGTCTCATCCTCCAGCAGCGGGGCGAGCGGGCCGAGGCCGAGCATGTCATCGACGAGGTCGGCGGCGACCTCGCGCTGTTCGCGCGCCGAGAGGCTGATGCGTTGCTGGTCGGCCAGTTCGGCGATCATGCGCTCGACTTCGGCGAAGAGCGCTTCCTGCGGCAGGGCGGCGACCGAAGCGGGGTCGATGCGGGCCAGGCAGAGCGTGCGGAGCTCGGCTTTCTGGCGTTGCTGCGGCGTCGCCGGTGCGCTGGGTTCGGCCGGGGCTGGCGGCAGTTCGGCCACGGGTGGTGACGGGGCCGGTGCGTCATGCGACGCGTCGTCGCGCACCAAGCGGCCGAAGGCGGGGGCGGGCAGGTCTAGCGGAACCATCGCTTGAACAGCCCCTTCTTCACCTCCTCCTCGCCCTCGGTGCGGATCGAGGCGACTTCCTGCACCAGGCGCAGCAGGGCGGTGCGGAACGGGCCGCGCCGCGTGCCCGCCGCCTCGCCGAGGTCGGCCGCCGCCGGCACGAGTTTGGGCAGCCAGGGGACGATGAGGTCGGGGTCCTCGCCGAGCGCCTCCTTCATCTGCGCGGCGGTCAGCAGGCCCGGCTGGCTGGCGCGATTCAGCACGGTGAAGGCTCGGCGCGACTGGGTCGGCGCATTGGGGATGGCGGCGTAGCGCAGCATCTCCCGCGCGCCGGCGAGCGTCGCATCGGTCACGAGGACGCGCTGGTGCGCCATGTTCAGGATCTCGCGCGCGATCGGCGTGCTGCGCGCGGGCAGGTCCACCACGACGAAATTGTAGCGTCGGCGCAGCATCGTCATCAGCCGCGCCGCCGCGCCTGGTTGGGCCTGCACGGGTTCGAGCAGCTTCTCCTCCGCCGCCAGCACATGGAGGCGTTCGCCGCAGGGCTGCGCGGTGCGTTCGATGAACAGCTCATCCACGCGTTCGGGGTGTTCAAGGGCGGCGCGCAGCCCGTTGCTGGTGCGCGCGCCGAGCAGCAAGGCCGCCGCGCCGCTGTGCAGGTCGCCATCGAACAGCACGGTGTGGCGCCGTGCTTCCTCGCCCAGATGCCAGGCGAGGTTGGCCGCCAGCGTCGTCGCGCCCACGCCGCCGCGCACGCCGGTGACGGTGATGACGCGCCCGCCGCGCAGATGCATGTCCCGCTGCGTGCCGCCCTGGCGCAGATAGGGGAGCAGGTGGCGGGCCACCATTTCCTGCGTCAGCGGCTTGAACAGGTATTCCAGCACGCCAAGGCCGCGGGTGAGCTGCCTGTAGAACGCGGCGTCCTGGCGTTCGCCGATGACCAGCACGCGGACATCGGGTTCGACGACGAGGGCGAGCTCCTCGAGCGCGGTGAGCGGTTGGTCGACGCCGCTGACATCGACGATCAGCGCCTGCGGCGTGGAACTGCGCTTGAGAGACTTGGTGGCGACGACGACATCGCCACGCCGAACCTCCGACCCCTCCCCCAGTTCGGCAAGCAGCGTTTCGCGCAGGACGGCGTCGGACCCGGCATCGGTGACGAAGGCGACCAGCGGCGCGCGGTCGCTCGACGGCGCGGAAGCCTGCGCCGCGGCCGGCGCCATCCGGTCGGGGCTGTCAACGCCCGCCATCGCCCGCTCCGGCCGAGGAGGGTGCCGCGCCGGCGGTGCCGGTCGCCTGCAGGCGCGCGACCGAAGCGGCGGCCAGCGGGTGCACCCGGTCCGTGCGCAGGCGGCGGATGGCGGCGACCGAGGCCTGGCCATCCGAGCGCGGGTCGTCCACGCCGTGTTCGAGTGTCAGCGGGTCGGCGACATGCAGGCGCAGATTGGCGTCGTTCGCGCCACGCGGGCGCCAGACGCCCTCGCGGGTGAAGGGGTCGATGGAGGAACAGCCGCCGAGGGCCAGGAGAAGCAGCGCGAGGGGGGCGTGACGCATCATCGCCTGCCTCAGTCCAGCACGAAGCCGGGCGTGCCGGACAGGTTGCGCGCCGGCGCGGTGGCGCCGGTGCCGCGCCCGGTCTGGCGCAGCAGCAGGATGCGCTCGACGTCGTTGGGCTGGGTGAAGCCGTCGAGCGGCGAGGCCACCGCGCGGGGGTTGTCGGCCGGGCGCACCAGGTAGGGGGTGATGATGATGACGAGCTCCGTCTCGTTGCGCTGGTAGCGGTCGGAGCGGAACAGCGCGCCGAGGATCGGCACCTCGCCCGCGAAGGGCAGTGCGCGGCCGGTGTTGCGCGACGAATCCTGCAGCAGGCCGGCGATGGCGAAGGCCTGGCCGGAGCCGAGTTCCACGGTGGTCTCGGCACGGCGCACGGTCAGCGAGGGGACGGTGACGGTGTTGTTGTTGCCGGCGAGCAGCCGCACGGCGCCCTGGTCGGACAGCTCGCTGACTTCCGAGCGGATGCGGAAGGAGATGCGACCATCGGACATCACCGTCGGCACGAAGGCGAGGCCGACGCCGAATTGCTTGAACTCGATGGTGACCTGGTTCTCGCGCTGGGAGACCGGGATGGGGAATTCGCCGCCGGCGAGGAAGGAGGCAGTCTCGCCGGAGGTCGCCGTCAGGTTCGGCTCGGCGAGGATCGTGACGAGGCGGTCCTGCGCCAGCGCGTCGATCACCGCGTTGATGTCGCGCAGTGCCGCGTTGCCGGTGCGGAAGCCGACGCCGATGCGGTCCGACGGCGCGGTGCGGTCGAAGGCGAAGTTCAACGTTTCCAGTGCGGCGGAGGTTGGCGCGCCGATCAGCGTGCCGATGCGCCCGATGGTGCCGAGCGCCTGCCAGTTGACGCCGAGCTGGCGCGTCACCTCGCGCGAGACTTCCGCCACGCGCACGCGTAGATTCACTTGGGTTGCGCCGGTGACGGTGATGCGGTTGTCGATCGGCAGGCGGTCATTGTCGACGCGCGAGCGCACCAGGGTTTGCGCGCGTTCGGCGTCCGCCGGTGCGCTGACCGTACCGCTGAGGACGATGCCGCCGGGGCCGGATTCGACGCGCATGGTGCGGTTGCCGGGGAAGCCGCGGCGCAGCGCCGAGGTGATATCCGACAGTAGGAAAGCCGAGGGGCGCACCGTCACTTCCCATTGCACCAGCGGCATGCCGGCGGCGTCCATCGCCGCGAGGGTGGTGCGCCCCGGCGCGACACCGAAGACGAAGACGCTGGTCGGGCTGGCCGGGCGCATCTCGGCGATGCGCGGGTCGGCGGCGAAGAGGCTGGCGGCGGGGGCGGAGAGTACCAGCACGCGGCCGGTGCCGGCCTCCAGCGCCAGGCGCTCGATGCGCATGCCGGCCGGCGATTGCGCGACCGGCAGCGAGGCGTCGGCCGGCGATTGGGCCTGCGCCGGCACGGCCAACGCCAGCCAGGCGCAGGCGGCCGCGAGGTGGCGCGCGAGGTGCGTCCTCATCGAAAGCGAATCTCCTCGACCCGTCCTGGGCCCCCGAAGACACGGATGGTGGAGCCGGCCCCGCCGGTCTCCCCGGGCGTCGTCACACCGACCGGCGCGAAGGCGCTGCTGACATCGCCGCCCCAGACCGGGCGCTGGTCGAGCCGTTCCTCGATCGGCGTGCCGGCGGCACGCAAAGCGAGGGAGAGGCGGCCGAGGCGGGTCGCGACCGCGACGCGCGTCGCCTGCTCGGCGCTGACCTCAAGGGTGACGGTGCGGTTAGTCTCGCGCAGGGAGTCGCCGACCTGGCCGGGCTGCATGCCCTGCACCAGGTGGCGGTCCACCGCGATGACGCGCGCGGCGGTCAGCACTGTCTCTCCGGCCACGCGGCGGGCGGGGGTGGCGTCGTGCTCATCGAAGGACTGGGTCAGGATGACGTCGACACGGTCCCCGGGCCAGATCAGACCGGCGGTGCCGGAGACGGCATCGACGCCGACTGTAACCGCCCGCATGCCAGGCGCGAGCACGGCGGCGAGGAAGCCGTTCTCGCCCGGGCGCAATACGCCGTCGAAGCGCAGCACGTCGCCCTGGCTGAGGGTGCGGCGGACCATCGCACCGATGAAGTCGATGCGGGCCTCGGGTGCGTCGCGCATCGCGCCTTCCGGCAGTTCGGCGACGAAGGTCTCGCGCGCCGTCACGTCTTCGGGCTTCAGCAGGGTGCCGGCCTGCACGGCGCGGGCGGCGACCAGCACGGCGATGCGTTCCGGCGGGGCCTCGGCCGCGGCCTGCCGAGGCGCCTGCGGGGTGGGCGCCATGGCGATGACGCCGAGCACCCCCAGGCCGGCGACGCCGACAAGCATGACCGCGATGAGGACGAGGCGCAGGCCCATCGCGTCAGACCTCCGGCCGGATCAGAACGAAGGCGGTGCCGAGGGCGATGGCGACGCCATAAGGCAGCGGCGCGCCGGCGCGGATGCGACGGGCTTCGCGGCGCAGCGCCCGGTGCAGCGCGCCACGCGGCCGGCCATCGGCGTTCAGGGTGCGCAACAAGGGGCGCAGCGCGAGGTGCAGCAGGGCGAGCACACCGCCGGCCAGGGCGACGGCCAGCAACTGGACGGGAACCAGGGCGGGCGGCAGCAGCAGCGCGGTGGCGGCGAGCAGTTTCACGTCGCCGCCGCCGAGCGCGCCGCGCAGCCACAGCAGCATGCCGCCGAGCAACACGGCGGCCGCCAGCAGTAGGGCGATGCCGAGGACGCCGCCGCCGGCCAGCCCCTGGCGCAGCAGGCCCGCCAGCGCGACCGACGCGACGACCGGGTTCGGAATGCGGCGGAACATGACGTCACCGAGCGCCGCCGCGAGCAGCAGCGGCAGCGCCAGCATGGCGACGGCGTCGGCCAGGGTATCGGGGGGGAACGGGACCATCGCAGCGATCATCGCCGGGCCACGTGAAGGAAGGGTTGAGCCGGGGAGCGCACGGTGCGGCAGGCCCTTCGCCTGCCGTCCCGGCGGTGTTGAGCATGGCATGTCGGCGCCATGTCGACCCTGCGCGCGATGATGGCGGTGCAGCGCACCGCCAGGATCAGGCCGGGGCCACGAACTTGGCGGCGATGCCGTTCAGCATGGCATCGAGATTGCCACCGAGCAGCGTCAGGCCACCAATGATCGCGACCGCGATGAAGGCCGCGATCAGCCCGTATTCCATGGCCGTCACGCCGCGCGTGTCGGCCTTCAGCGCAGACAGGCGCGCCGCAATCGTATTCAGCATCGTCGGATCTCCGATGACGCGCGCGTCAGCGAGACGCGCGAGGGGGGGGGTTGCGGGCCAGGCATCCTGCCAGCCGTCGAGCGGTCCCGGTTGCGGCGCCGCGGGCGGCTTGTTGATCCGTCGCGAGCACCGAGCCGGGCCCTCACCGTCATTTGAGATCAGGGTGGTTAATGCGTGATGAAGGCGACGCGCGGCCACCGGCGTTGTCTCGAAAGTCGCCTCAGGACGGTTTTCGCGGTTCGGCACCGGCCCGTACCGCCATCCGGCCGCCCAACGAGAGTATCCCGGGTCGAGGTTCGGGCCGGTGCCGGACTTTCAAGACAGACTCTCAGGGCAGCGTGGCGAGGCGTTCCGTCAAGAACGCGAAAAATCGCTCGGCATCGAGGGTGTCGAGCAGTCGCGCATTCGGCGCGGCGCCGCTGCGCTCCCAGCGATCGACCACGGTGCGGCCGCGCGCGACGCCGGCGCATTCGACATGCACATGCACGTCGCGGCTGGTGAAGAGCGTCGGGTCGAGCAGCCAGGCGACCGCGCAGGGGTCGTGCAGCGGGTGGCCTTGATGGGCGAATCGGCGGGAGGTCGGCACGCTTTCCATGATACGCGCGGCGGCATCGAGGCAGGCGCCGCTGCCAGCCGCGCGCAGGGTAGCGATGCGCGCGGGCGTCACGAGCGCCTGGGCGGTGAGTTCCAGCGTCGCCAGCGTCACCGGCCGGCCGCAGGCCAGCAGCATGGCGAGCGCCTCAGGGTCGGACCAGGCGTTGAACTCGGCCGAGGGGGTGATGTTGCCCTCCGACCAGGCGCCGGTCATCAGCACGATCTCCTCGACGCGGTCGATCAGCGCGGGTTCGGCGGCGAGGGCGAGGGCGAGGTTGGTCGCCGGGCCGATGCCGATGAGCGTGACGCTGCGTTCGGCGCGCAGCAGGGCGCGGATGGCGTCGGCGGCGATGCCCGGCGTGGCGGGCGGGCCGTGCGGCAAGGCGACGCCGGCCAGGCCGTCGGCGCCGTGCACGCGCGTTTCGCTCATGAAGGCACCGAGCAGCGGGCCTTCGGCGCCGGCGACGATCGGCACCGTCTTCGCAGTCAGCCCGACAACGGCGCGCGCGTTGCGCAGCGTGTGGTCGAGCCCGACATTGCCGCCGGCCACCGTGACAAGCCGGACATCGAGTTCCGGCGAGGCCATGGCCAGCCACAATGCGATCGCGTCATCGGTGCCGGGGTCGGTGTCGATGACGCAGGCGCGGCGGGTCACGCGAGCTCCTGTTCCACCAGGGTGCACCAGAAGGCGGCGCCGTGCGGGAGCGCAGCGTCGTTGAAGTCGAAATGCGGGTTATGATGGAAGCCCTCGGGATGCGCCGGGGCGCCGGTGCCGAGCCAGACATAGGCACCGGGGCGGGCGAGGAGGAATTCGGAGAAGTCCTCGCCGGGGGTCAGCGGCGGGTGATCGTCCATGGTCAGGCCCTCCCCTACCGCACTGCGGGCGGCGCGGACCGCGACGGCGGCCTGTTCGGCGCGGTTGATGGTGGGGGAGATGCGGCGGATGTAGTGCGGTTCGGCCTGGACGCGGCAGATTGTAGCGACGCTGTGGGCGACCTCGACCAAGCGGGCTTCGAGGTGGCTGCGGACTTCCTCGGTGAAGGCGCGGGCGGTGCCGCAGAGGAAGACTTCGGAGGGGATGACGTTGGGCGCGCGGCGCTGGCCGGCGGCCATGTGACCGACGCTCAGCACGGCGGCCTGCAGCGGGTCGATCTCGCGGGCGACGATCATCGGCAGGGCGGCGATGAATTGCGCGGCGGCGAGCGGCGCGTCGGTGCCCAGATGCGGGCGGGCGCCGTGGACGCCGGCACCGCGGAAGGTGACCTCCCAGGTGTCCGACGACGCCAGCACGGCGCCCTTCGGCACGGCGATGGTGCCGACCGGCAGACCGGGCAGATTGTGCATGCCGTAGACGGCATCGACGGGGAAGCGGTCGAACAGGCCTTCCTTGACCATGCGGGCGGCGCCGCCGAGGGATTCCTCGGCCGGCTGGAAGATGAAGTGGACGGTGCCGCCGAAACGGTCGCGGTTGGCCGCGAGCCAACGCGCCGCGCCGAGCAGCGTGGCGGTGTGGCCGTCATGGCCGCAGGCGTGCATCTTGCCGGGGGTGGTGGAGGCATAGTCGGCGCCGGTCATTTCCGGCATGGCCAGCGCATCCATGTCGGCGCGCAGGCCGATGGCGCGGTTGCCGCCGGTACCGCACGTGCCGGTCAGGGTGCCGACCACGCCGGTCTCGCCGATGCCGGTCTCGACCGCGATGCCCCACTGCTTGAGCAGGTCGGCGACGATGCCGGCGGTGCGGGTTTCCTCGAAGCCCAGTTCCGGGTGGCGGTGGAAGTCCCGGCGCCAGGCGGTCATGTCCTCGGCGAGGGGTGACAATTCCTCCGGCGTGGGCATGGTCGCTCTCCGTTGCTGCGCTGCGGCGAAGATGCCACGCTGGGCGCCATTCCACCACGGGCCGAGATCATGGAGTTCTGGCAGGCTTTCACCGCCCCGACCGGCGAGGACGGCCCCTTCACCGACCGCTACCCCGCGCCGATGCCCGATGGGTCGCGGCTCGTGCTGCCGCTGCGCGATTATGGCGAGATCGGCGTCGCCGGCTTCATCGCCAACCAGGCGGCGATCGTCGTTGCCCAGCGGATCGGCGGCTGGATGGCGGAGGCGGCGCGCGGTCTCGGAGCCGAGATCGTGGTGGGGCTGCCGACGCTCGGGCAGGTTTTCGCGCCGGCGGTGGCGCAGGGGCTCGGGCATGCCAATTGGGTGGCGCCGGGCTGGTCGCGCAAGCGGTGGTACGAGGAAGCGCTGTCGGTGCCTGCCTCATCCTCCACCGCACCGGCGGAACGGCGGCTGTGGCTCGACCCGCGCCTGTTGCCGCG
Organism: Neoroseomonas lacus; assembly: GCF_014644535.1. Lineage (GTDB taxonomy): Bacteria > Pseudomonadota > Alphaproteobacteria > Acetobacterales > Acetobacteraceae > Neoroseomonas > Neoroseomonas lacus. The sequence goes on along the minus strand of NZ_BMKW01000008.1, from coordinate 229,211 downwards.
GCTGGCGGGCAAGCGGGCGCTGCTGGTGGACGATGTGATCTCGACCGGGTCCTCGGCGCTGGCGGGGGTGGCGTTGCTCGATGGGGTCGGCGCGCGGCCGGTCGGGCTGCTGGTAGGGATGGCGCAGGGCGGTCGCTGGCGCGCCACCTGGCCGGCCGATATTCCGGTGCGCGCGGCTTTCGCGACGCCGATCTTCGCGCGTGTTTCCGGCGGCTGGATGCCGCGTGCCGGGAGTGCGCCGTACGATCTCTGCCCCCTGATGTCCGGGAAGGACGCCGCATGAAACGCCTGCTGCTCGCCGCCGTGGCGGCCCTCGCCCCCCTCGCCGCCCAGGCGCAGGAGCGCGCGTCACTGCGCATCGGCGTCGAGACCGGGCCGACCAGCCTCGACCCGCATTACGCCAGCCTGATCACCAATGTCGCCTTCGCGCGGCATGTGTTCCAGCCGCTGGCGGAACAGGATGATCGCCAGGTGTTGCGCCCGGCCATCGCGCGGTCCTGGCGGGTGGTGGATGACACCACCTGGGAGTTGGAACTCGACCCGAATGCGCGGTTCTCGGACGGGCGCCCGGTGACGGTGGACGACATCGCCTTCACCATTGCCCGCGCGGGGGATGTGCCGAATTCGCCATCGTCGTTCCGCTATGCGACGCGGCCGGTGCAGGCGGTTGAGCTGGTCGGGCCGCACACCATCAGGCTGCGCACCAATGGGCCGGTGCCGCTGCTGCTGAACCAGCTCGCGCTGGTGATGATCGTGCCGAAGCGCGAGGGGCTGACCACCGCGGCCTTCAATGACGGTTCGGCGATGATCGGCAGCGGGCCATATCGGCTGGTCTCGTGGCAGCCGGGGCAGCCGGTGCGCTATGCGCGCAACGAGGCCTTCACCGGCACGCAGCCCGCCTTTCCCACGGTGGAGTTCCGGCCGATCGGAAATGCCGGGGCGCGCGTCGCGGCATTGCAATCGGGCGATGTGGACCTGATCGAGATCATCCCGCCCGAGCAGTTCGAGCGGTTCAGGACCAATCCGCGCTTCGCCACGGCGCAGAGCCCGTCGAACCGGCTCATTTTCCTGACGCTCGATTCCGGGCGGGAGGAGAGCCCGCATGTGCGCGCACCGGAGGGCTCGCCACTGCGCAACCCGCTGCGCGATGCTCGGGTGCGGCGGGCGCTGTCCATCGCCATCAATCGCGATGCGCTGGTCAGCCGCACCATGCAGGGCCAGGCGGTGGCGGCGGGGGATTTGGGGCCGGCGGGGTATTTCGGCACCTCGCCCGACCTGACGCCGCCCGCCTTCGACCTGGCCGAGGCGCGGCGCCTGCTGGCCGAGGCGGGGTACCCGCATGGCTTCGCCGTGCAGGTGAACGGACCGAATGACCGCTACGTGAATGACGAGCAGGTGGTGCAGGCGATCGCGCAGATGTGGACGCGCGCCGGGCTGCAGGCGAGCGTCGAGGTCAAGCCGCGCGGCGTGTGGCTGAGCGAGGCGGCGCAGCTGCGGTATTCGGTGAACCTGGCGGGCTTCTCGCCCAACCCCGAGGTGCTCGGGATGCTGGTGACGCAGATCCATAGCTGGGACACCACGCTGGGGATGGGCACGGCGAATCGCGGGCGGTTCGGCAACCCCGAGATCGACGCCATGATCCAGCGCGCCAGCACCACCATGGATGACGCCACGCGCGAACGGCTGACGCAGGAGGCGACGCGGCGGGCGCTGCGCGACGAGACCGCGCTGCTCCCACTGTATTTCCAGGTGAATACCTGGGCGATGCGCCAGGGCATCACCTATCAGGCGCGGACAGATGAGATGACGCTGGCCTTCTCCGCCGGGCGCGCGCCGTGAGGGTGCCAGCGCGGCGCTGAAGGGGTAGTTGCGAGACGTTCGCATCACGGGAGCGCCTTCGCGCTCCCCCCTTTGCGCAGCTGGCACGCCATGCGCTACTTCGGGGACGACGTTCAGGGGAAGACCATGCCGGCGGATGGTGGCGCGACAGACAAGATCATCTACTCGGCGCCGATCGGCGACGAGGTCAAGACGACCACCTGCTACATGTGCGCCTGTCGCTGCGGCATCCGCGTCCATCTGAAGGACGGCCGCGTTCGCTACATCGAGGGCAATCCGAACCATCCGGTGAACAAGGGCGTGCTCTGCGGCAAGGGCAGCGCCGGGATCATGACGCAGTATTCGCCCGCGCGGTTGCAGGCGCCGCTGAAGCGTGTCGGGCCGCGCGGGTCGGGCGAATATGCCGAGATCAGCTGGGATGAGGCGATCGAGACCGCCACCGGCTGGCTGAAGCATGTGCGGGAGACGGACCCGAAGAAGCTGGCGTTCTTCACAGGGCGCGATCAGTCGCAGTCGCTGACCGGCTTCTGGGCGGCGCAGTTCGGCACGCCGAATTTCGCGGCGCATGGCGGGTTCTGTTCGGTGAACATGGCGGCCGGCGGGCTGTACACCATCGGCGGGTCGTTCTGGGAGTTCGGCGAGCCGGATTGGGAGAACGCGAAATACCTGATGATCTTCGGCGTTGCCGAGGACCATGATTCCAATCCGATCAAGACCGGGCTCGCCTCCATGAAGGGGCGCGGGTCGAAGATCGTCTCGGTCAATCCGGTGCGCACCGGGTATTCGGCGATCGCCGATGAATGGGTCGGCATCCGTCCGGGGACGGATGGGCTGTTCATCATGGCGCTGATCCATGAGCTGATCCGCACCGACCAGGTCGATGGGGAATTCCTCGCCCGCTACACCAATGCGCCGTGGCTGGTGGTGCGCAATCCGGGTGGGGCGGATGACGGGCTGTTCGCCCGCGATGCCGATGGCAAGCCGCTGGCCTGGGACCGCGCGCGTGGTGCGATCCCGGCCGATGACGTGACGCTGAGCGCGGTGCTGGTGGGGGATTTCACACTGCCCGACGGGCGCGCCGCGAAGCCGGTGTTCAACCTGATGGCCGAACGCTACCTCGGCGACGAATACGCACCGGAGGCGGTTGCCGAACGCTGCGGCTTTCCGGCCGAGCGCATCCGGCGCCTCGCCGCCGAGATCGCCGATGTGGCCTTCAACCAGACGCTGACGCTGGACATTCCCTGGACGGATGTGTGGGGACGAAAGCACGACAAAATGGTGGGGCGGCCCGTCGCCTTCCATGCGATGCGTGGCATCTCCGCGCATTCCAACGGCATGCACACCTGCCGGGCGCTGCACATCCTGCAGATGGTGTTGGGCGCCGTCGATACGCCGGGTTCGTGGCGGTACAAATCGCCCTTCCCTCGGCCGATCCCACCGGGGCCTGGGCCGGCCGGCAAGGGGGCGAAGCCGAATACTCCGCTCGCGGGCAATATCCTTGCCTTCACCCATGGGCCGGATGATCTGCTGGTCGAGGATGACGGCACGCCGCTGCGGATCGACCATTCGTTTTCGTGGGAGGCGCCGCTCGGCCTGCATGGGATGATGCATTCCGTCATCGGCCATGCGGCGGCGGGTGATCCGTACAAGATCGACACGCTGTTCATGTTCATGGCTAACATGGCATGGAACAGCGCGATGAACCCGCTGGAGACGATCCGCTGCCTGACGGCGCAGGAAGAGAATGGCGACTACGTCATTCCGCACGTCATCTATTCGGACGCCTATTTCTCCGAGACGGTGCCCTACGCCGACCTGATCCTGCCGGACACGACGTATCTGGAACGCTGGGACGCGATCAGCATCCTCGACCGTCCGATCGGGTCCTCGCATGGGCCGGGCGATGCGATCCGCCAGCCGGTGGTCAAGCCGGACCGCAATGTGCGGCCCTTCCAGGAGGTGCTGATCGAGCTCGGCGCGCGGCTCGGCCTGCCGGCCTTCGTGAAGGAGGATGGGTCGCCGCGCTTCAAGGATTACCCGGACTACATCGTCAATCATCAGCGCACGCCGGGTGTCGGGCCGCTCGCGGGTTGGCGTGGTGAGGATGGCTCGAAGAAGGGTGTCGGCGAGCCGAACCAGGACCAGTTGCAGCGCTACATCGACAATGGCTGCTTCTGGCGGCACCACCTTGCGCCGGAAGAATCCTACTTCAAGCACGCCAATCGCACCTATCTGGATAATGCGAAGGCGATGGGCATGATGGGCAACGCCAACCAGATCGTCATGCAGATCTGGTCGGAGCCGTTGCAGAAGTTCCGCCTCGCCGCCGAGGGGCATGGCGCCAAGCAGCCGCCGGAGAATCTGCGCGAGCGCGTGCGGACGTATTGCGACCCGCTGCCTTTCTGGTACGCGCCGCTCGAACAGCAGCAGCACGATACCGACCCCTACCCGTTCTCGGCCGTCACACAGCGGCCGATGGCGATGTATCATTCCTGGGGGTCGATGAATGCATGGCTGCGGCAGATCCATGGCTCCAACAAGCTGTACATGTCGCGCGAGCGCGGCACGGCCGAAGGGCTGGCGCAGGATGACTGGGTGTGGGTGGAAAGCCGCAGCGGGCGGGTGAAGGCGCAATTGTCGCTGATGGAAGGCGTCAATCGCGACACCGTCTGGACGTGGAATGCCATCGGCAAGCGCGCAGGGGCGTGGATGCTCTCGCCGGATGCGGCGGAATCGCAGCGCGGCTTCCTGCTCAACCACGTCATCAGCGAATGGTTGCCGGCGCAAACCGGGCCGCGGCTGGCCAATGCCGACCCGGTGACCGGCCAGGCCGCCTGGTACGACCTGCGCGTGAAGGTGACGAAGGTCGCGCCGGGCGAGGAAGGCGTGACCGATCCCTATCCGACCATGCTGGAGCCGCCGCCGCATATGCCGGAAGCCATCGACATCCTGCGCTATGACGCGGGGGGGAAGACATCATGACCTCGCTGCCCGAAGCCCTGCCGGGGGCGAAGAAGCTCGGCCTCGTTATCGATCTCGACACCTGCGTCGGCTGCCAGGCCTGTGCGACCAACTGCAAGGAATGGAACACCAGCGGCCACATGGCGCCGCTGCCGGACCACAACCCGTATTCGGCCGGGCAGGAAGGCGTGTGGTTCAACCGCGTGCATTCCTATGAGGCCGGCGAGGGCGAGGAAGGCCGCACCGTCCATTTCCCGCGGTCCTGCATGCATTGCGAGACGCCGGCCTGCGTCACCGTCTGCCCGACCGGCGCGTCCTACAAGCGCGCCGAGGACGGCATCGTGCTGGTGAACACCGATATCTGCATCGGCTGCCAGTTGTGCGCCTGGGCCTGCCCCTATGGTGCGCGCGAATTCGACGATGATGCCGGCGTGATGAAGAAGTGCACGCTCTGCGTCGACCGCATCTACAATGAGACCATCCCCGAGGAACGGCGCGTGCCGGCCTGCGTCTCGACCTGCCCGGCGCAGGCGCGGCATTTCGGCGATCTTGGTGACCCCAACAGCGATGTCTCGAAGCTGGTGGCCGATCGTGGTGGCTATGGGCTGATGCCGGAGCTCGACTACAAGCCGGTCAATCGCTACCTGCCGCCGCGCCTCGCGCCGAAGGCCGATGCCGGGCCGCCACGCGATGCCGGCCCCCTGCCCTCGCAGATCACCAACCCGCTGCTGCGCTGGGTCGACAAGGTGCTGTCCCGATGAATCCGGCTCCCTCCATCATCTTCTTCACCGTGGCCTCGGGTGCGGGCTACGGGCTGCTGTTCTGGATGGGGTTGCTGCGCGCGCTCGGCCATTTGCCGCGTACGGCGGGGTTCGGGGCGCTCGCGGTCGGGCTTGCGCTGGTGTTGGTCATGCTCGGGCTGTTGTCCTCCACGGCGCATCTCGGGCGGCCGGAACGCGCCTGGCGGGCGCTCAGCCAGTGGCGGTCGTCCTGGCTGTCGCGCGAAGGCGTCGCGGCGGTGGTGACCTTCGCGCCGGCCGGGCTGTTCTTCCTCGCCGTGATCGCCCAGGCGGAATGGGTGGCGGTGCCGGCCGGGCTGCTCGCCGCCGCCGGCGCGGCGGTGACGGTGTGGTGCACCGGGATGATCTACGCCTCGCTGCCGACCATCCGGCAGTGGCACCATCCGCTGGTGGCGCCGGGCTACCTGCTGTTCGGCGCCTTCTCGGGCGCGGCGCTGCTGGCGATGCTGGCGGGGTTCTGGGGCGCCGCGACGTTGCCGGCGGCGCTCGCCGCGGTGCTCGGCGCGGCGGGCTTTCTGCTCAAGCGCGCCTATTGGGCGAGCGTCGATGCCGGCAAGCCGGGCTCGACGATGGAGAGTGCCACCGGGCTCGGCTTCATCGGCAAGGTCCGCACGCTCGACCCGCCGCATACCGAGACGAACTACCTGCTGCGCGAGATGGCGTTCCGCATCGGCCGCGTGCATGCGCAGCGGCTGCGGCGCATCGCGGCGTTGGCGGGCTTCGTGCTGCCGGCGCTGCTGCTGGTCCTTGCCCTGCTGTCGGGCGGCATGCTAGCGGCGATGCTGGCGGTCGCGGCGGCGGGGCTCGTCACGCTTGGCCTGCTGGCCGAACGCTGGCTGATGTTCGCCGAGGCGACGCATACGGTCGCGCTGTATTACGGCGTCGGCGAGCGGGGCTGACGCCGCAACCCTTGCGCCCGAGGGCGGCTTCCCCAAGGATCATCGGCAATGATCCTGGGGAGGAACAACGTCATGAAGCGCTCGGAATTCCTGCGCCTGTCAATGGCCGGCGTGACTTTGGTGGCGCTGCCACGGCCCGGCGCGGCACAGGCTGACGCGGCAGGCGACCTGCGCGCCGGGCTGAAGCTTAGCCCGACCTCGATGGACCCGCATTTCCGGCTCTCGGGCGAGCAGAACCTGTTGCGCGCGATCCATGCGCGGCTGGTGGGCATGACGCCCGACGGCAAGCCGGAGCCCGGCATCGCGCAATCCTGGCGGCCGGTGAATGACGGCTTGGCATGGGAATTCACGATCCGCCGGGACGCGACATTCTCCGATGGCAGCCCGATCACGGCCGAGGATGTCGCCTATTCCATCGCCCGGGTGCCGACCATCGAGGGGTCGGCCGGTGCCTACCACATCTTCGTCCGCGCCATCACGCGGACCGAAGTGAAGGACGCGCACACCATCCTGCTGCACACCGCCAGCCCCTATCCCTTCATGGCCGAGGACATGACGGAGGTGGCGATTATCGCCAAGGCGCTGGGGCCCAATCTGCGCACGGCGGATTTCAACAGCCAGGCGGTGAAGATCTTCTCCGGCCCGTACACACTGACGGATTTCCGCTTCGGCGAATTCGTCGCGATGCAGCGCAATCTGCATTGGTTCGGCGCGCGGCCGAGCTTCGAGACGGCGAATTTCAAGGTCATCGCCTCCGATTCCAGCCGCATGGCGGCGCTGCTCGCCGGCGACGTGCAGGCGGTGGACGAGGTCGCGGTGCCCGACATCGCGCGGCTGCGGCGCGATGCGGCGCTGAATGTCACGCAGATCGCCGGCATGCGCGTGATGTACATCTCGATGGACATGGACCGCGACGTCTCGCCGCAGATCCGCGACGCCAATGGCCAGCCGATGACGCGCAATCCGCTGAAGGATGTGCGGGTGCGCCAGGCGCTGTCCTTCGCCATCAACCGTGCTGCGATCGTCGATCGGGTAATGGAGGGCGCGGCGACGGTCGCGTCGAACCTGCTGCCGGATGGCACGCCGGGCACCTCCAGCGCGCTTGGCGTGACGCCTTTTGACGTGGAGCGGGCGCGCGGCCTGCTGACGGCGGCGGGGTATCCGAATGGCTTCCAACTCACGCTGCACGCGACCAACGACCGCTACCCGAATGACGAGAAGGTAGCGCAGGCGATCGCACAGTACTGGACGCGCATCGGCGTGAAGACGGATGTCGCGACACTGCCCAACGCCGCCTTCTTCCCCGCCGCGGCGCGGCAGACCTTCAGCGTCTTCGCCGCGCAATACGGCGCCGACAACGTCTCCTATGCCTATCGCGCCCTGGTCCACACCTATGACCGCGAGCGGGGCCTCGGCACCGCCAATCGCACGCGGCATTCGAGCCCGCGCGCCGATGCGCTGGTCGCCGAGGCGTTGCGCGAGATGGACGAGACGAAGCGCAACGGGCTGCTCGCGCAGGCATCGGAGATCGCGATCGGCGAGGAGGCGATCATCCACATGATCTACCACCCCGCCTATGTGTATGCGGCGCGCAAGCCGGTCTCGGTAACGCCCTATTATAACGGCGCGTTCCTGCCGCAGGCGGTGACACGGGGCTGACCGTCGCGGCGACTGTGGCAGCCCTCATGCCGCCGCATGCGCCGCGAGGAAGTCGACGAAGGCGCGGATGCGCGGCATGCGGTGCCGGCCGGGCGCGGTGATGGCCCAGACCGGCACCTCCTCAGAGGCATGCTGCGCCGCCAGCAGAGAGACCAGCCGGCCGGCGGCGATGTCTTCGCGCACCACGAACTCGCTGATGCGGATGACGCCGAGGCCGGCCAGCGCCATGTCGCGCAGCGCCTCGGCGCTGTCGGTGGCGAGGCGCCCTGGCACGGTCAGCGCGGCGAGGCCCTCGCCATCATGGAACGGCCAGATGGTCAGTCGCGCCTGGCCATGAAGCATGATGCAGTCATGGGCCAGCAGGTCGTTCGGCTGCCGAGGCGTGCCACGACGGTCGAGATAGGCGGGGGCGGCGCAGATCACGCGCCGGCCGGTCGCGATGCGGCGGGCGATCAGCGTGGAATCGTCGAGCGGGCCGGTGCGCAGCAGGACATCGGCGCCTTCCGCGACGAGGTCCACGCGCCGGTCGGTCACCGTCAGGTCGAGGGTGATGTCGGGGTATTCGGCGCAGAAGGCCGGCAGCAGCGGGATCAGGCGGTGGCGCGCATAGGCGGTGCCGGTATTCACCCGCAGATGGCCGCGCGGGCGGCCACGGCCGGCGGTGACCTCGGTTTCGGTGGCCTCGATCATGGCGAGGATGTCGCGCGCGCGGGCGGCGTAGGTCTCGCCCTCCGGCGTCAGCGCGATGCGGCGGGTGGTGCGGGTCAGCAGTCGGACGCCGAGCCGTGCTTCCAGTCGCTGGACGAGTTTCGACAGGGCCGAGGGCGTCTGCGGCGACCCGCGCGCGGCGGCGGCGAAGCCCCCGCGTTCGACGATGTGCAGGAAGGCCGCCATCTCGTCGGATTGGCCCATTGCGGACTCCAGTTCCTCAATGTCGATCCAGCATAGCCGATTATCGTCAAAGGGACGATGCACGACATGGGGGGCACAACGGAGGACCCTCCCATGCCCCTGGTTCGCATCGATATTCCGCAGAACTGGCCCGAGACGCGCATCGCCGCGCTGGCGGACGCCGTGCATGACGCTTTGGTCGAGACGGTGGACGTGCCCGCCACCGACCGCTTCCAGATCATCACCGAGCACGCACCGGGGCGGTTGATCATGGACCGCACCTATTTCGGCGTCGATCGGACCGCGCAGGCGCTGGTGGTGACCGTCACCTTCCGCCGTGGCCGCAGCGAGGAGAAGAAGCGCGCGCTCTACGCGGCACTGGCGCGGCGCGCAGCGGACATCGGCATCCGGCCCGAGGATGTGATGGTCGTGCTGCAGGAGAACGCGCCGGTCGACTGGTCCTTCGGCGCGGGCATCGCGCAGATGGCGCCGGCGGCGGTGCTGGCATGAGCGCCCGCAGCATGACCTGGGCCGGCCCCGCCACGGTGCCGGCATCCACTTGGCGGCTGCTGTCCGGGCGGTGGATGGCACGGCTGCAGGAACGCGCCGAGATGGCGGCGATGACGGCGCGGGAACGGCAGGATGCCGGCCTCAGCGCCTATGACGTCGAGCGCGAGTGTCGCAAGCCGTTCTGGCAGGACTGATCAGGCGGCGGCGGGGACACCGAGTTCCCGCCGCACCAGCCCGACCAGGAAGCCGATGCCATGCGGCAACGCGGCGTCGTTGAAGTCGTAGAGCGGCGTGTGCAGCGCATGGGCCTGGCCATCCGGCGCGGTGCCATTGCCGATGAAGACGAAGGCGCCGGGCTTGGCGCGCAGCATGAAGGCGAAATCCTCGCCGCCGGTGACGGGGCTGGTGTCGGTGGCGACCTGGGCGGGGCCGACCAGCGCATTGAGCGCCCCGATGGCGGCGTCGGTCTCGTGGGCATGGTTGATCAGCGGCACCGTGCCCCACCAGAGCGTCGTCTCCGCCGTCGCGCCATGCAGCGCTGCGCATTGTTCGGCGAGGTCGCGGATGCGGGCCTCGACCAGCGTCTGCATCGCCGGGGTGAAGGCGCGCATGGTGCCGCCGATATGCAGTTCCGACGGCATGACGTTCAGGGATTCCGGCGCACCGGCCGCGATATGGCCGACGCTGACCACGACGCTGTCGAGCGATGACACGTTGCGGCTGACGATGGTCTGCAGGGCCTGCACGAAGGTCGCCTGGGCGACTGTGATGTCGGTGGCCAGATGCGGCGAGTTGCCGCCGTGCCCGCCAGTGCCGCGGAACACCACCTGCCATCGGCCCGACGCCGCCATCAGCGGCCCCTTGCGGGTCGCGAAATGGCCGACCGGGATGCCCGGCATGTTGTGCATCCCGTAGACGGCATCGCAGGGAAAGCGCTCGAACAGGCCATCGGCGAGCATCGCCTGCGCACCGCCACGACCTTCCTCGGCGGGCTGGAAGATGAAGTGGACGGTGCCGGCGAAGTCGGGCGCTTCGGCCAGCAGCTGCGCGGCGCCGAGCAGCATCGTGGTGTGCCCGTCATGCCCGCAGGCATGCATGCGGCCTGTGTTGGTGGAGGCGTAGGGCAGCTCGGTACGCTCGGTCAGGGCGAGCGCGTCCATATCGGCGCGCAGGCCGATCGCGCCCTGCCCCGGCCGGCGGCCACGCAGCGTGCCGACCACGCCCATGCGGCCGACGCCTTCCGTCACCTCGATGCCCCAGCCGCGCAGCTTCTGGGCGACGAGGGCGGCGGTGCGCGTCTCCTCCATGCCGAGTTCAGGATGGGCGTGGATGTCGCGACGGATGGCGACGAGGTCGGGCAGGTTGCGCGCGAGGCGCGTCTCGGTGTCGTCATCGACCATGGCAGCGGATGTTCCCGTCATCGGTATCGTGGCGGGCCGCATGGTCCCGCTGGAGGCACATATCGTCCGCCTCCGGGCGATCGGCAACAGAGCCGCGGCGATGCGGCGCACGAACCGATGATCCGTGATGGATCGACAATCTGGATCGGCGCAGGCGCGCGTTGCGATCCAAATCGTTTCCTACCCGGAAACCTGATGCAATTGTTGCTATAGATGACGCACGGGAGGACACGCGAATGGCGCGCATGATATTCCACCATCGTCTCGTTCATGCCCCGTACGTCGTCAAGGCTGGTTTCCGGGGCGGCATCTGTTGATTCGGTTGCGATGGAAGCCGCGCGGGCCCTTGGCCCGTCGCGTCGTGAATGGGGAGGTCAGCCATGCAGTCGCATGCGTTCCCGAGCCCGGACCCGCCCGCCCAGCCGGCCCAGGTATTCGAGACGCTCGGCATCGTCGGCGCGTCGCCGGCATTCCGCCGCGTCCTCTCCTTCGTCGCGCGCTATGCCGCCTGCGATGCGCCCGTCCTGGTGGGCGGGGAGACCGGCACCGGCAAGGAACTCGTTGCCCGTGCGCTGCATTACCTCAGTCGCCGCGCCGGCAAGCCCTTCGTGCCGGTCAATTGCGGTGCGGTGCCGGACTCGCTGTTCGAGAACGAATTGTTCGGCCATGCGCGCGGCGCCTACACCGATGCACGCTCCGCGCAGCTGGGCCTGGTGGCGCAGGCGCAGTGCGGCACGCTGCTGCTCGATGAGGTGGACGCGCTGAGTGCGCGGGCGCAGGTGGCGCTGCTGCGCTTCCTGCAGGACCTGACCTACCGGCCCGTCGGCGCGGATCGCGCGGTCAAGGCGGATGTGCGGGTGATCGCTGCCTGCAATGCGGATCTGAATGAGCTGGTCGCACTGGGTGCCTTCCGGCGCGACCTGCTGTTCCGACTGAATGTCGCGACCGTGGTGATCCCCCCACTGCGAGACCGCCCGGAGGATGTGCTGCGCCTCGCCGAATTCTTCCTCGCCCGCTTCGCCGCGCAGTATGGCCGCCGCCGTCCCGACCTTGGTCCGGCCGTCTGGCGGGCGCTGACGCGCTACGCCTGGCCGGGCAATGTGCGCGAGCTGGAGAACGCGATGCATCGCGCCACCATCCTGGCCGATGGCAGCCTGCTCGACGACCTGCCCATCGGCGTGACCGACGCCGTGCGGGAGGCAACGCCGGAGGACGGCGACGCCGGGGCCTATGACGGCGGCCTGAAGGCAGCGCGTGCGCGCTGCCTGGAATGCTTCGAGCGGCGCTACCTGCAATGGCTGCTGAGCGAGACGGGCGGCAATGTCTCGGCGGCGGCGCGTGCCGCCGGGGCGGAGCGGCGGCATCTGGGGCGGATGATCCGCCGCCTGGGGTTGGAGCCGCAGGCATACCGGGCCTGGTGCGGCGCCCCCGAGGTCAGCGACCGACGCAGCCCTCCTCGCCCATGACGTCGCGGACGGCGGTCTCGACCGTGTCCCCCAGCAGCCAGTCGAAGACGACATAGGAGCCGACGCCGACGACGAAGCCGGCGGCGCCGCCGACCACGCCGCAGGCCACCGTGCCCACCCCGGGCAGCACCACGGTGCACCCCGCCGCGCCGCCGCCGCCGGCCAGGTAGGCGGTGGTGCCACCGGCGGCGAGCGCACCGGCCAGCGACGCGCCGGTGCCGATCACCGCGGCGCGCGTGCCCCGCGCGGCGTAGTCGATCGAGGTGTAGTCAGCGCCGAAGGCCTGTTCGTCGATCCACATGCTGCCGAGCGTGACACCGCCCGACACCGCCCCGCCGAGCAGGCTGCCGCCGCCGAGGCGCGCCGCCGAGGTGCCCCAGGCGGCCGGTGCGATGGAGCGGCCGGCCGCGGCGCGCGAGGCCGCCCAGTCGAGACCCGCCTGCGAGATGCGGATGCGCATGTATTGCTCGGCGGTCGCCTGGCCCGCGCTCGCCGCGCCGGACAGGCCTACATTCACCAGGTAGCGGCTGCCGGCATGGGGGTCGGTGTCCCAGCTGCTGACCAGATGCGGCGCGCCCAGCACGGCGGCGCTGCCGAGGCCCATCGCGCCGCCCGCCGCGCCAGAACGGCGCAGCACCGGGCGCATGCCGCCGGTCTGCACCTCCAGCAGTTCGGGCACGGCGATCTGCTCGAAGACGCTTTGCTGGCCGGCGCGCGCCAGCCGCCGGTTGGCCGGCGTGTCCGCCAGCCCGGCGTATTCGGCCGCGCCGGTGAAGTCGTAGCGCTGGCGGAAATCGATCAGCGGGCGCAGGTGGGTTTCCGCGCCGGCGGCGGTGGGCACCACCTGAGCACGCGCGCGCTGCGCCAGCTGGGCGACCGCGTCGCGGTAGCGCGCCTGGGTGATGTTCCTGGCCGTGAAGTCGGCATGCAGCGTCGCGAAGTCGGTGTAGGTGACGGACGAGCCCTTGTTCGGCCCACGCGAATGCTGCACCGAGATCGACTGCTGGCGCAGATAGGCCGACAGCAGGGCCTCGTAATCCATCTGGCCGCGGCGGATCGCCGCTTCGATGGAATCCTGCGCCGCCGGCACGGTTTCCGGATTCACCGCGAAGCGCGTGCCGATCAGCATCTGGTCGAGCGTCAGGGTCGGATCGACCGCGCCCTGCATCAGTTGCAGCGCCTGCTGCCGCTTGGCTGGGTCGGCATTGCCGAACACCTCGCGCACGGCCTGCTGGTAGGAACCGAGGTCGGGCGTGCCGCCGGCGGTCGTCGGCAGCTGAGTCTTCACGGATTCGAAGGTCTGCGTGCGCGGGTCATAGAAGTCGTAGAGCGTGAAGTTCTGCACTGCGAGGTTGAGGTCCTGGATCTGGCCGAGCGTCGGCACGTCCCGCGCGGCATACAGCGCCTCGCCGACATCGCCCTGCCAGTCGCTGCGGAAGCCGCCGACCGCGCCACTGTTGAAGCCGAACGGGCCGGCGGTCACCACGGGCCGGTTGTAGGGAACGGCGAGGTGCTCGGTCAGCGGCGAGATCTGCGGCCCGAAGGTCGGTGCCGCCTGCATGCCGAAGGGGCCGAGCCCGTAGTTGGGGAAGCCGAGCTCATCGACCCCCTCCGGCACCGCGAAGGGGTCCTGGGGCTGCAGAAAGCGGAAGCCGAACGGGTCGTCCGGGTCGAATTCCGGCAGCAGCTGCTCCACGGGCCGCTCGGGCACCTGCAATGGCCAGGGCCGTTGCGGGGCGTCGCGCGCCTGCTCGTCGAAGAAGCCTTCGAGGTCGAGTTGCGGAATGCTGTCATCGGCCAGGCGTTGGGTCAGCTGGCCCGGCGTCACATAGATGGCCCGGCCCGGCGGCGGATTGGCGGCGACGACGCTGCCCGCGACCCGGTAGATCAGGATGAGGTCGCCGATTGGGTTCGGCTCAAGCTTGTAGACCGTGGCCGGGACGGCGGTGATGTCGGCATTGAGCCAGCCATGGCCCTGCCGCGCGCGCTGGCTGCGCGCCGACAGCAGGCGGCGATGCAGGTTGGCGTAGTCGAAATAGCGTTCCTCGCCGCGCCGCTGCTCGCGGATCAGGCCGTTGAGGTAGCCCTCGACCGTGACGAACAGCGCGAGCAGCCGCGCATTGTCGATCTCCGCGACATTGACGGCGCAGGGGTCGAATTCGGCGACCGGTTCCGCCCCCGTCTCCTCGACATCGACGTCGCTGCCGCCATCCCCGTTGTCCCGCCGCAGGCCGGTATGGCCAAGCGCGACATGCGCCAGTTCATGGGCAAGGAGGCGGCGGCCTTCCGCCGTGTCCGGCCGGTATTGGTCCTGCCCGAAGACGATGTCGCGCCCCAGTGCGAAGGCGCGCGCCTTCACGCCATGGGCGGCGGCGGCGGCTTCGGGGCCGGTGTGCAGGCGCAGGTCGGAGAAATCGGCCCCGAAACCCGGTTCGAATAGGCTGCGCTCGCGGCGGCTGAGCGGCATGCCGCCGGATAGTGGCGCCGGGACCGGGCCGGCTGGCGTGCCGCCACCGTCCACCGCGCGGCGGCGCAGCGTCAGCCCGGCACGGCGGCGGCATTCCGGGCAGGGTTCGTCCTTCCGGCCGCCGCAGGAACAGGCCGTGCGCCCGGCGAGGACCGCCGCCGCCGCGCGGTCCGCCTCGGCCTCCACCGGGTCGCCCGACGCACCGAAGGCGGCCCGGCGGTGCAGGCGGCCGGCGGCGAGCGCCTCCTGCAGCGCCTGGTTGCCGAGGCCTGCCGGCTCGGACGCGGCGATATCGGCGGCGGCGTGCCCCGGCCGCGCGGCTGCCTGCTTGTCGCCCTTGCCGGCCGTGGCCTGGGTGCGCGCCTGCATGGCTGCCTCAGCTTCCTGCGTGACGCTGCATGGCGTTCAGCATCGCGGTCGTCATGGGTCACCCGATTCCGGTGTCGGCGTCGCGGTCCGGCTCGGGGAAGTCGCCGATCTTGCCGGCCTTGATCTGGTATTCCATCTCCCTGCCCTCCGGCACGACGATGATGGTGTCCCAGCCCGGCGGCGCGACGAAGGCGCCGCCTTCCGCGGGTGGCACGACCTGGTCGTTCTGGGCGCCCGGGCCCGAGTCCTGCGTGGGGCCGGCCGGGGGGCCGGACAGAATGTCCTCCCAGTCGGGGAGGAATGCGTGCCGGCCCGTGGCGCCGGCGGCGCCTCCGAACAGGCGCGGCATCCAGGCGCGGAACATCGGCGTCGGACCGGTGCTGAGTGTCCCGCCCTCCCCCGGCACCATGAACCCGCCCGAGCGCGGCAGCAGCGCACGCAGCCAGCCCTGCTGCGCGACGATCGCCCGGCCGCGTTCGACCGGGGAGAGGCCGGCCAACGGCTCCCATTGGCCGGAAGGCAGCGTCTTCTGGCCGATCTCGTAGAGCCACTTGTCCCGCGCCGACAGCTTGGCCCATTCGGCATCGCCCTCGGCGCCGGTCCGCCACCAGTCGCGGACACGGCTGAGCCCCGGCAGCTTGCCGGCGGCGTGGAAGGTGCCGCCCACCACGATGCCGACCACCGCGCCGGTCAGGCCGTCGACGACATAGGCGTTGATGCCGGAGAACTCGCCCCGCTGGATGTCATCGATCGCGCGGAAGCCGATGGAGCCGATCGCCCCCGAGCCGCCCCAGGCCGTCACCATGCTGTAGCCGGCCTTGCGGATGGACCCCGCGACCAGGCCGCCGCTGGCCAGGAACGCCGCCTCGGCGACCATCTTCGCATAGTCGCCCGTGGTCAGGCTGGGATAGGTCTTGTCGCCCGGCCCGGGGGCATTGGCGGTGTTGGACCGGGTGGTGATGTAGGTGAAGGCGATGATGGCCGGGATCCAGAGCCAGCCATGCACGGCCTCGGGGTCGGCAGCGAACAGTTCCGCCTGCCCACGCGGTGCCTGCGCTTGGCTTTCCAGCGCATCACGGCTGGCCGGCGGCCCGGGCTGGCGGGCCTGCAGCGCGTGCGTCACCTCATGGTCCAGCACGCGGGCGCGGCCGGGCGCGCCCGGCGCATCGAGGTCGCGGCCGAGGAACACCTCGCCACGATGGGAGAACCCGGCGGCGCCCATCCGCGCGGCGGCCCGGTGCGCTGCGGGCGTGTCGTGGATGGGGACGGGCCGGTCCGTCCCGGTCCCCGGCGGCACCCAGAGGGAGGACGGTGCGCTTCCCGCGCGCGCCGCCGCCGCGATGGCAGGGTCCAGGGCGGCGCGCTGGCTCGTCTGGTTGCCGATGCCGGTGGGCGCCTGGGGCGCGGGTCGCGCCGGCGGCGTCGCGCGCTCGCGCTCGGCCCGTCCGGGCAGCGTGCGTGGATGCAGGGTCATGCCGGCGGCCTCCGGTCGGGGTGGTGGTCGGCGCCGTTTGGTCGCAGGCGGGCCGAGGATGACGGCAGTTGCGCCGGCGGCAGCATCCCCCGTTTCATCAACTGGCGGCCGACCGCCCGCTCCAGCTCCGGCCGGCCGATCGGGCGGTTGCGGCGCACGGCGAGAAAGGCCGCTTCCAGCGCGGCCGCGCGGATATCGCCACCGCTCAGGTCGAAGCGCTGGCCGAGCGCGGCGAAGTCGATATCCGGTTCCAGCGGCGCGGCGGGGGGGATCGACTTGCGCCACAGCCGGGCGCGCGCGGCCGCGTCGGGCATGGGGAATTCGATGACGAAGGGGATGCGGCGGAGGAAGGCCGCATCGAGGTTGCGGCTGAGGTTGGTGGCGAGGATCACCACGCCGTCATGCTCCTCGAGCCGCTGCAGCAGGTAGGCGATCTCGATGTTGGCGTAGCGGTCGTGGCTGTCCTTCACCTCGGACCGCTTGCCGAAGATGGCGTCCGCCTCGTCGAAGAACAGGATGGCGTCGCTGGCACCGGACGCGCCGAACAGCTTCTCGAGATTCCGCTCGGTCTCGCCGATGTATTTGCTGACGAGGCCGGCGAGATCGACGCGCCAGAGGTCGAGGCCGAGCTCGCGGGCGATGACGGCGGCGCTCATGGTCTTGCCGGTGCCGGAGCCACCGGAGAACATCGCCGTCAGCCCGTCACCGGTGCGCCGGCCGACCTGGCCGAAGCCCCATTGGCCGAAGACGATGGCGCGCGCGGCGATGGCGGCGGCGAAGTCGCGCAGTTGCTCCAGCGTTCCCGCGGTCAGCACCAGGTCGTCCCAGCCCGGCTGCAGCGCCACGGGCCGGGCGGCCGGACCGAAATCGAAGCTCAGTTCATGGCCCGCCGCGCGGGTGAGCGCGGCCGACGAGACCCGGCCCGGCGGCAGCCGCGACGCGGCGCGCCCGATGGCCGGAAGGCTGAGCCGGAACTGCCCCGCGACGGCGGCCAGTGCGGCGGGCGGCGCGGCGCTGCCGCGCGCCTTCAGCAGCTGGCGCCAATGGCCGAGACGCGCCGCGGAATCCGGGGCGGCGAGCAGCACCTCCGCCCAGCGGCGCCCGCGCAGCAACGGCCGCCAGGGGCCGGCGGCGCGGCAGATCACGGCGATCGGCGCGCCATCGAGCCGGCGCGGCAGGCGCGCGGGCGGCGGAGCGTCATCCGCGGCGAGGATCAGCGCAGCACCTTCGAGCCGTGCGGCGAGGGCGGCGTCCTCCACTCGCTCCGCCGCATCCGTCACCGGAAGGTCGAACAGCAGCGGCCGGCAGCCGTGGCGCGCGGCCCATGCCGCCGCCGCCACCCGCCGGCCGGTCTCGGGCGGGCCGCAGACCAGCAGCGCCTCGGGCGGGGGCTCCGTCGGCGGCGTGGCGGGGATCGCCTCGGGCAGCCAGGACAAGCCGACGACAGGGAAGCCCGGCAACCGCAGCAGATGGTGCAGCAGTGGGGGGCTCAGCCGGAATCCGCGCGCCGGCAGCGGCCGGGCCGCATCGGCGGCCTCGGCCGGCAGGATCAGGCCGGCCGTCGCCAGAGGCGCCTCGCCGGTCAGCATCCCGCGCAGTGCGTCGCCCTCCCCGAGCAGGCGTTGCGCCAGGTCGAGGGTCGGCCAGCGGCGCGCCACATCGTCGTTGAGATAGGCGTAGAGCGTCGGGTAGCGGGTCGAGAGTTCCGGCGCCAAGGCGAGGATCACGCAGCCGCAGGCGATGGGGTCGAGCGCGAAGCGATGCGCCAGCACCGGGATGTCCCGCCGCCAGTCCCGGCACAGCGCGGGCGGCGGACTCGCACCCTGCTGCAGCAGCGCCTCCACCTGCGCGTCGGAGACGAACAGGCCGCGGAACTCGTCGATCGACAATTCGTAGCGGGCGCGCAGGCGACGCATCTCCTGCGCGATCAGCTGGTCCAGATGGGCCAGCGCGGCGGCGAAGGGCGCGCTCATGGCGCCCGCGCCAGGATGAGGGCGCGCCCGTCGGGCAGGCTGGCGCGCCGGTCGCCCAGCCCGGTGATCGACAACAGCACGTCGAGCGGCGGCCGCTCCAGCCGCACCTGGATGCTGTCGGGCGCGAGGAGGAAGGTGGCGCCCCGGCCGAGCAGGTTCGCCCGCAGGAAGCCGGGCGAGGCGCTGGCGAAGCCTGGCAGGCGCCGGGCGAAGTCGGCGAGGATGCCGCCGGCGCAGCGCGCCAGCGTGGCGCGGGCGATGCGGCCGGGCAGCATCGGCACCGGTAGGCCCACCCCCTTCGCCGCCGCCGTCTCGCCGGAGGGTGCCGCGAGCCGCGCCCACCGTGCCGGCCCGATGCGTCGCGCCCAGGCGCGAAGATCGGCCTCGACGGTGCGGGGCGCCACGGCGAACACCTCGCGGAAGGCGGCTTCGCGCCAGAGGCTGCCGGCGCGCGCCGGGCCGGCGGCGGCGGCCAGCGTCAGCAGGCGCAGGACGTCGGCGGCAGGCGTGTCGTCGAGGTCGGGCCAGGCCGCCACATCGGCCTCGATGGGCCAGTCGAGCAGGCCGGGGCAGAGCAGGGCATAGCCGCCGAGCGGGACATGGAGCGCCACCGCCGGCCGCGGCGCCGCCTGCGGCAGCGCCTGCCGCCGCGCGGCCAGGGCCGCGCGCCCGGCGGCGGGGGTGGCCG
Source organism: Neoroseomonas lacus (assembly GCF_014644535.1). GTDB lineage: Bacteria > Pseudomonadota > Alphaproteobacteria > Acetobacterales > Acetobacteraceae > Neoroseomonas > Neoroseomonas lacus. The sequence goes on along the minus strand of NZ_BMKW01000008.1, from coordinate 209,815 downwards.
CCAGCAGCGTCGCCGTCGCGGGCTCCAGGCCGGCCGGGATGGTACCGGTCGCCAGCCAGGCTTCCGCCGCATCCGGCGCGGCCTCCATCCAGGTCGTCAGCCGCGCCAGGCATTCGGCCACGCGAAGCCGGCCCGGGACGAGTTCGGCCGCGGCGGCGAGGGCCAGCACCGCGATCGGCTCCGGCTCGGCGCCGGCCGCGTCGAGGGCCGCGACCACCGGTGCCCAGGCCGCGTCGGGGGCCGTTGCCGGTTCGCGCGCGCGCAGCACGTCGATGACGCGCCGCGCCTCCGCCGAGCCGAGTGCCGCGAGGACCTGCGCGCGCACGGCCGCCGGCATGGCCGCCAGCATGGCAAGCGCGATCGCCGGGTCGCGCAGCAGCACCGTGCGGATGGCGGCGGGCAGCGGCAAGGCGCGCACGCCGTCGAAACCGACGAACCACCAGCGGCCCCAGGCGGAACCATCGACCAGCGCGGCGAGGAAAGCGGCCGAATGGCCGGCGACGCTGTCGAAGCGGACCACCGCGCGGCCATCCGCCGCCGCCCGACGCAGGCCGGCGGCGAGCGCCTCGGCCAGCCGCGCCGCTACCGCGCTGCCCGAGGCGCCGGCCGGTATGGTCAGGTCGATGGCCAAGCGCCGCAGCAACAGCACGCCATCGTCATCGGGCAGGCTCAGCGCATCCCGCAGCCGGTCCGGCAGCTCCGTCCGGATCGCCTCCGCGCTGTCCCGCGCCTGCCGACCGGCCCCCCCGGGCGGGGCGTGGAAGTCGAGCGTCAGGTGGCGGATGGTGAGGCTCGCCGACATGACTCATCCCGTCCTGGCCAGTAGTGCCGCCACGGTGCGGCGAAGTTCGGCGATCTCGGCGGCCTGGGCGGTGACGGCCGCGCTCAGCGCCGCCATGCCATCGGCGCCCTGCATGCCGACCGCGACCAGCACCGCGCCGGTTCCGGCCGAGGGCTTGTCGGCCCAAGCCCGGCCGACGACCTGGCCGGCCTCGGCCGCGGTGAGGCGTGATGGGGCGACGGCACGGCCCATGCCATCGTCGCGCCCCGAGGGCAGGATCGCATCGCCCGAGGCGGCCGGCCCATGCACGCTGAGCAATACCTGGCCGATCAGCGCCACCGTCTCGGCTGCGGCGTCGCCGCCGAGGGATGCATTGCCCACCACCACCGCGCGGTCGGTGGTGACCAGCACCGAATCCGCGCCCGCGGTGGCGAGGGAGACCGCGCCATTGCGCACGCCGACGATCCGGCCCGGCCCGATCGGCGCGGCGGCATCGGCCCGGCGCAGGCATTCGGCGAAGTCGGCGCCACCGGAGATCAGGCGCAGCACGTTGCCCGGTGTCGTCTGGTTCTGGTTGTTGTCGCCCGCGGGGATCTCACCGAGTGTGCTGCGCTCGATGCGGCCGATGGCGCCGGACTGGTCGAAGAAGGTGATGTAGTTGTTCTGCGCGTCCGCCGACTTGCCGGTGATCCGGAGGGCGAGCACGTCGGCGCCGCCGCCTGCGGTGTTCTCGATCAGCGCAACATGCGAGGTGACGGCGCTGGCGTCGCCGCTGATGCTGCCGCGCACATGCAGGGAGGCCTGCGGCAGGTCGTTCGCGCCAAGATTCACCCCCATCCTGCCCTGGCGCAGCGTGGCTGTGGTCGTGCCGTCATTGGTCAACCGCAACGCGCGGTCGGATACGCGATGGAAGATGGTCGATTGCACGCCCGACGCGACGGCGAATTCGATGCGCGCCGTCGCCCCGCCGCCGGTGACGTCGAGGAAGATCTCCGGCTCCGTCTTGCGGATGGTGAGCGGCGAGACGGGCGCATCCGTGCCGATGCCGAGGCGGCCATCGGCGGTCAGCGCGAAGCGGTTCGCGTCGGCGCTGCCGCCGTTCACGCGCAGCCCGCCGCCATTGGGTTGCAGGTCGAGCCGCGCGACCGCGCCGCCATTTTCCGCCTGCACGGCATTGCCGTCGAGCTTGAGCGCGGCGGCGCCGTCAACGATATGGACGCGCGCCGTCGGCGCGTCGGTGCCGAGGCCGAGGTCGCCTTGGGCATCGAGCGTCATGCGCAGCGCATCGAGCGTGCCGAACTGCAGGCGGTTGGCCAGGTGGTTGTAGCGGAGGAAGCCGGCGCGCTGCTCGCCGCTGCCCGCCACGCCATCGGCGAAATGGATGCTGCCGAGCGTATTGGCGCCGCCGAGCAGCGTCAGGCCGGGATTGGGCGCGCCGTTGATGACGAGGCTGGACGCATCGGCATGCACCGCTTCCGGCGCATCGGTGCGGATGCCGACCTGCCCGGCCAGCGTCCAGGTGGTGAAGGTCGCTAGGTCCGCGCCGACGCCGAGGCGCAGCTTCTTCGGCGCATCGTCATAGGCGATGTGCGCCGCCTCGGTCAGGGCGGGCAGTATCTGGAAGGCGTAGCGCGCCACGCGGCCGGCATTGACGCCAAGCGCGGCGGTGACCGCATCGGGCTGGCAGAACAGCGCATGGGTGGTCTTGAGATCGTTGGGGATCGACTGGCCCGCCGCCAGCACGCCATCGGTGCGCAGCACGAAGCGCTCGCTAATGGGGCCATAAGCGGTCGCGGTGCCGACCGCCAGGCGGTCCTTGCCATCCGACTTGTCGCCCAGGACGATCTGAAAATCCTGCCCGCCGGCCGGGTTGTTCGCGCTCACCGCGCGGCGTGCGTACAGCGCCACGCCGGCCGCTTCCGCACCAGTCGCATCGCGCAGTTCGAGCCGCGTGCCGAACAGCCGCACTTGGCCGGTGGCGCGCAGATTGCCTTCGACCCAGACGAGTTCCCGATTGATCAACCGCGCCAGCGTCTTCGTGTTGTCGTCGGGGTCGGGCGCGTTCAGCAGGTCGGTCGTCTTGATCGCCTGGGCGGCCATGGCGAGGTCGGCGGTCTCGCCGGCCTTGAGGCTGGTGAAGCGGTCGCGCAGGCGGATGACACCATCGGCGGCGAACAGGCTTTCCGTCACTGTGCCCAGCATCTGCCGCACCACGCGGTTCTGCTGCAGGCTGGCAGCGCTGCGCGGCTTCAGGATGCCCGGCGCACCATTCGCCCAGGTCGCGACGCCGACGGGGATGAGCCAGCGGGCGTCATCCGCCGGAAAGGTCTGGTAGGGAACTGAACCGTCGCCGAGGATGGCGGCGGCGGCGTCGAATTGGCGTGGCACCAGCCGCGCATCGGCGACGGTGACGCCAGCGACCGAGACGCCGCGCTGGCGGTCGGTGACACGGCTGAAGGGGCCGGCCTCGATGGCGAAGCTTTCGCGGATGCGGGCGAAGGCCTCGTCCGTGCCGCAGGCGCCGAAGCCTTCGCGCAGGCCGCGAAACGGCGTCTCGTCGTAGCGCAGCCAGACCATCTGGTCGCCATCGGCGAGGCCGGTGAACAGCGCGGGTTGCACGTGCACGGGTGACAGCACGAGCACGGCGCGCCCATAGCCGTCCCAGGCGAGGCCCGGCAGGATGAAGTAATCCGCCGCGCCGCCGCCGCCCGCAGCCGGCGTATCGACGAGGTCGAGGCCGGTCGCAATGCCCCAGGGATGGGCGGCCAGCAGATGCTCCCGCGACAGGTCGCGCGCATGGCCGACCACCGCCTCCAGGTCGGCAGCGCCGAGAAACTGGCCCTCGAAGAAGCGCGGACGGTCCGATCGCGTCGCCATGGCGGTTCTCCCGAACTACTGCTTCGTCTCGATCCGGGCCTTGAGGACCGCGATCTCGGCGGCCTGCGCCTTCATCATCTCGCGCAGTTCGGCGATCTCGGCGGCCTGGCCGGCAGCCGCCGTGGTGCCGCCGGTCGTTGCGAAGGACGGGGCGAGGTCGCCGAGCGGCCGCAACACGCTCGCGAAGGCCTTCAGCAGGCCGCTCTCGGCGAGCGCCGCGGCGGCGGCCGGCTGATCCTTGGGGTCGTCCGCGCGCAGATAGCCGGGGCGGCGGAAGACCATGTCCGCGAGGTCGCCCGCGACCATCGGGCTGCCCTGGCTGGTGCGCAGCACGAGCGCCTGGAGGAAGGTCAGGTCGAAGGCCTTGTCGAAGCGCCAGTCGAGCAGCACCGGCTGGGTCAGCGGGTCCGCTGCCGCATCCGGCTGCCCGTCGGCCATGGCGGCGCGCATGGCGGCCAGCCCCTGCGGCCGGATGCCGCCCGCGGCCGGCGTTCCGGCCGGATTAGCGGTGGTCCCGGCGGGGTCGCGTGGGCCGAAGAAGTCGGGCAGGTCGAAGGTGCGGCAGCACAGCGCCTCCATGAAGTCCCGGATGATCCGGCGCAGCGGGATCCAGCCCAGCCAGTAGCCGAGCGTCGGGAAGGTCACGACGTGGCGGCGCTCGGGCGTCCAGTTGCAGACGGAGATGATGTGGCAGTCGCGCTTGCGGATCTTGACGACGGCGAGCGGCACGCGCGGGTCCTCCGCCGCCGGGCAGGGTGGCAGGGCGTTCGCGCAGATGCAGTTCAGCATCGCTTCGATGGCGAGGATCAGCAGCCCCAGCACCGCCTGCCCCAGCGCGACCAGGAAGGCCGACAGCGGCAGGGCGGGATCGGGTATCGGGATGCTGCCGAGCTTTTCGATCGCCTCGCAATCGGTCCCGCCGATGCGGCCGAAATAGACGCCGAGCGCCTGGCGCACGGCGCAGACCCAGCGGAACCAGTCCTGCTTGGTGGCGTCGGTGACGGTGTTGAAGGCACCGGGCGGGCGGGGCAGCGCGGCCTCCAGGTCGCGCAGGCAGCAGGCGATGCGCGCGGCCATCTCCCCTTCGAGGCCCTCGAAGAAGGCGGCGAGGCCGGCGACGATGACGTTGCTTGCCTCGCCCTTCGGGTCGCGCGGCTTCTTGGTCTCGTCGTCGGGCTTGCGGAATACGTCGTAGCGATAGGTCTCGCAGGTGACGGTCGGCTCGCATGTCGGTGGCGCGCCGCGGCGCAGGCGGGGCAGGTCGGCGCTGACCGCCTCGGCGCGCGTGGGCCGTGCGGCGCCGCCGCCCTTGCAGCCGCACCCGCCGCCGCAGGCGCAGCCCCTGCCCTTGCAGCCGCCGGCGCCGCAGTTGCAGCCGGCGGTGCCGGTCAGCGGCGTGACGGCGCGCGACGGTGTCTCGGCATAGCGGATGGCGAGGACCCACTCCTCGATGACCGCCTCGCAGGGATCGTCGCCGCGCGCATAGGGGCGACAATCCGGTCCTTCATAGTCGCGGCAGCGGGCGATCAGGTCGCAGATGTCGACGCTGTCCGCGTGGCAGACGACGATGTCCTCGCCACAGGGCGAGAGTGCGTAGCCGGGCATCACGGTGACGCGCTCGTCGCACGGGTCGCAGCGGACCTCCAGGCCGCACACCACGCCGGGGCCGAACAGGTGGCGGTTGTGCAGCTTGTGCTTCTCGGTGATGTAGTGGTCGAGCCGGTTGAGGTCCTGCTCGGTCAGCAACTGGCCGGCGAAGAAGCGCGGCCGGCACAGGCATTCGAGCCCGCCGCAGGCGGGACAGGGCTGGCAGCTCGGGTCAGGTCCGTAGCCTGGGTTCGTCCGGCTCGAGGGATCGCGCCAGGCGACCGCGTCGCCTGCTCCGATGCCGCCATAGGATCGACCGTGTTGCACGATCCGTTCTCCCGCCAAAGGGTTGATCAGCCGCGCCGCAGCTGGAACCAGCTTTCAAAGAGGCCGCCCTGGATGCCGTCGCCGCTCGGTCGAGCCGGCAGCCAGGGTGGCAGGTGGTTGCCGTCCAGCGCGCGGCCGTTCTCGTCGCGGATGTGGTCGCCGTGCAGCAGCACCCGGACCCAGCCCTGGCCCTGGAAGATGGCGGGCGGCAGGCCGTTGGGGCGCCAGCGCACCGCGTCCACCAGCGGGCCGGGGCTGGTCGCGAAGCCGACCTCCGGCCGGCAGCGCTGTTCGAGGATGAGGCCTTGGATGACCTCCGAATCCCAGTTGCACCAGCAGATGACGCGCTGCTGGGTGTCGGGGACCTGGACCTGCACCTCGAAGGTCAGGTCGTCGATGTCCTCGAGGCGCACGGGCCGGTCGAAGGCGATGATCAGGCCGGCTTCGAGCCGGGGCAGCAGCAGCACGCGCCGATGCTCCCAGTTGATGGCGCAGATGCGCGTGAGGTCCTCCTGCTCCGGTCCCGGCCCCGGCGGGCCCTGTGGTCCAGGAGGTCCCGGGGGGCCGGGCGGTCCCTGGCCGCCTGGCGCGCCGGGTGCGCCGGGTGCGCCAGGTGGCCCCTGCCCGCCCGGTGCGCCCGGTGGTCCGGCGGCTCCGGCGGGACCTGGCGGGCCGATGGGACCCGGCGGGCCCTGCGTGCCCACGCCGCCGCTGCCGCGCGAGAGGAGGCATAGCAGCGCCTGGGTGATCGCCTGGGTGCTGGGCAGGTGGATGCGGCCCAACCGGTTGTTCAGCTGTGCGACCCCGGCCGCGAGGTCCGCCGCGGGGTCGGTCACGCCCGGCGGCATCGCTTCGAGGCTGTAGCCGGGCCGCCAGTTCTCGATGGTGGCGAGGACGACGCAATCCGGCGTGACGCAGCCGGGGCAGTCGCCGCCGCGCAGCGCATCCGCGCAATCCAGCGCCGAGACGCCGAGCACCGCGACACCGCCGACGCCCGGTGTCGCCAGCGCGTCCGTGTAGGCGACGTAGCCGACCTCGCCGCTGATCACGATGCCGGAAGGGCCGTCGCCGACGGGCACCGGTGGCGTCGCATGGGCTGTGAGCCCAGCCGCCAACGCCCCCACGGAGAGCGCCTGAACGAAGCCGGCGCCCGCCGCATCCGCCTCCAGGATCAGCGCGAAGGCGCCGCCGGAGGCGGCCTGCGCGTCGACCGGCGGATGCGCCAGCGCCGCCGTGCCCAGTGGCGCCCCGCCGCTGGCGTTCATCACGATGGCGGCGGGTGCGGCGGTGTCGAGCAGCAGCAGCCGGTCCGGTCCGGTCGAGACCATTACCGCACCGCCCGAGAGTGTCGCCGCGGCCGGCACGCCTGCGATCGCGGTCTCCGGCAGCGCCGCGGCCGCGAGGTCGATGGAGAAGGCGGCGTTGGTGCCCGGCGCGACGAGATAGGCCGTGTCGCCGCTGGTGCCGATGCAGCGCCGATCGGCGCCGGTGTCGCGGGTTGCCGCGATGATGGCCGGGTCCGGTACGCCGGCGGCCCACAGGCGCAGCAGACCGCCGGTCTCCCCCACCCCCAGCAGCCGCCCATCCGGCAGCGTCCGCAGCGCGACGGCGGAGGCCACCGTGCCGGGGATGGGGGCCTCGGCAGACGGCCCCGCACCGATGCCGCCCACGCCATCGGGCGCATACACGGCCAGGATGTGCGGGTTGGCGCCGTCCTGCCGAGCCACATACACCTGCGCGCCGTCGGGCGAGACGGCGAGGCCGGTCGCCGTGCCGGGCAGCACGACGGATGCCTCGATGGCGCCATTGGCCGTCCGCACCTGGTACAGCGCGGCGGGCGCTTCGCTGATGACGAACAGGCGGCCGTTCGTTTCATCCACCGCGACGTGACGAGCATGGGCGATGGCGATGGTGCTCGCCCAGGTCACGCTCGCCCCGCCCGGGTTGAAGACCGGCGGCGGCGGGTCGATGCGGATGTCGAGCGCGTAGGATTCCAGGATGCGGTTCGGGGCGCATTGCGTGTCGTCGCAGCCGCATTCGTCGAACAGCACCGGCACCGTCTCGGTCGGGCATTCCCGGTAGCTGAGGCAGACCTGCAGCGTATGGGCCGCGGGGACGTCCGGGTTCTGCGTCGCGGCCGCGATCAGCGCGGCGACATTCGCGAAGCTCGCCAGCTCGATCGTCTCGGGCTCGACCACTAGGATGTCATGGCCGCAGCAATCGATGGCGCTGCCCGGCTGCAGCACGAACATCCGGTCCCGGCAGGCGGGGTTGGGATGCGGCGTCAGGTCGAGGCCGCAGACCACGCCCACGCCATGCAGGCGCTGGTGGTGCAGGCGGATCTTCTCGCGGAAATAGTGCTGCTCGTCCGTGAAGTCCCGCTCCACCAGCAGCTTGCCGGTGAAGTAGTGGTTCCGCGTGAGGCTGTGCGGCTCGCAGGCCTCGTCGCAGCTGCAGGGGCCGGCATGGTGATGGGTGTCGCTCATGATGTCGCCTGACCGGTGGGGGGTGAAGGCGGGAACGCGGTGGGACGGCCGAGCCGGGAATCCCTCCCCAGGCGCGGCGGCAGTGGTGGTGGCGGAACGGCGGCGGGCAGGACGGTGGCCCGGCCGAGCGCCGCCTCGCCCAGCGTGATGCCCGAGGGCCAGCAGCCGACCACGCTGTCGAAGCCGATGCTCGCCTGCACGCCGATGCGCATGCGCGGATGCACCGGCGCGACCTGGGCCTGGACCTGGGCAGGGAGGTTGTCGCGCAGCAGCCGGTCGAGTGCGCCGCGCGACGGCCGGTCCTTCACCGCATGGGCCGGCACGAAGACCGTGACCTGGTGCGCCGAGCGGTGGAACGGGTCGCGCAGCGGGTCGCGCGTGGTATCGAGCCTGGTGCCGCCAGCCTGCGCGGTGCGGTCGAGTTGGCTGCGGCCCATCAGCGCCGCGCCCCACAGCTCGGCGGCATCGCCGATGCGCCCGGCGCCGAGGAACAGCCAGCGGCGCAGCTTCCAGTGCTCGAGCACGAGCAGCGGCAACGGCGGACAGGGCGACGGCGCCGGGCAGGGCCGCGCGCAGCTGGCCGCCGGTTGCAGGAGCCCGTCCAGGCGGGTCCAGCCGAGCCAGAGCAGCAGCGCACCCCGCAGGCCCGGCCAGGTGCCGCGGCAGGCGAACAGCCTGGCCGCCTGGCGGAGGTAGTCGCGCCGCCGCGCCTCCGGCCAGCGGCGGTCGAGCGTGGCGCCGATCCAGCCGGCCAGCCAGGGCAGCATCGCGACCGGCGTGGAGCGCGGGTCGAACAGCGCCGCCTGGCCATCCAGCCGCGCCTCAATGTCGCGGAAGCCGCGGTCGAAGATGCCGAGGAAGCGGTCCGCGAAAGCTGCGGAGACCGGGTCGGCGCCGAAGGCGGCGGGCAGGTGGCGGCGCAGCGACAGGCGCGGGTATTCGATGTCGAGGCGCCGCAGCGCGGGTGTCGCGTCGCCATCGCCCGACAGGGTCAGCCGCAGCCAGAGATAGCGGCCGGGCGGGCTGAGGATCAGCGCCTCGCTTCGCGCCGCGGCCCCGAGCGGCACCTCGGCCCAGGCGGCGGCGGGAAGCGTGGTGATGACGCTGTCGGGCAGGTCCGTCTCCGCACCGGTGGTCTCGATGCGGATGGCGCCATGCGCCGGCAGGTCGGCGTCGCGGATGACGCGGTGCCACTGGCAGCGCGCGATGCGGCTGTCGAGCGGCCCGAGCAGGGCGGTGGCCGTGGTCGCATAGAGGCCTTCGACCGGGGGCGGCGGCGGGACCGGCGTGCCGGCGAGGTCGTACCAGCCGGCGCCCGGGCACCAGCCGGTGAGGTCGACCGCGCCGCTGCGGTCGACGAGGACGGGTGGCGGCGGAAACCGGCCGGCAACTGCGGCAGGGTCGGCTTCGGTACCAGTCAGCCTGCCGGTGCCATCGCGGATCTCGACAGCCTCCAGGCACGGCCGGACCAGATGGATGTCATCCCGGCAATCCACCGCGATGCGCGAGACGGTGCCCATCCCGACCCAGGCGCCGGCATGGCCGCCCCATGGCGTGAAGCGGTGCAGCGCGCCATTGGCGGCATCGGCGACAAGGACATCGCCGCGCCGCACCGCGACCGCGGTCGGCTGCCATGGCGCGGCAGCGCGCGGGGGTGCCCAGACGGCGCGCAGGGTGAGCGCGCGGGCATCCAGCACCAGCAAGCGGCCCGGCGGCCCGGCATCGACGATGTAGAGTCGGCCGCGATCGGCCGCGAGGGCGCGCGGGTCGGTCAGCGCGATGCCCTGGCACGGCGCATCGACGAAGCGGCACAGGCAGCGGTCGAACCAGCGCAGCACGCGGCGCGCGCGGTCCAGCAGCCAGAGATTGCCCGCCGAATCCAGCGCCATGGTGCCGGGCAGCAGCAGGCCGCCCAGGCTGCCATTCGCCTCGCCCAGGCGGCGCGCGACGCCGGGCAACGGCGGCAGTTCCAGCGCGCCCGTGCCGGGGTGTTCCGCGAGACCGCCGCCAGGCAGCAGCCGCCAGCCGAGGCATCCGTCGAGGCTCTGCCACAGGGGGTCATGCGGCGGGCGTGGCGGCGGCGGCAGCAGGGCGGCCGCGGAGGTCATGACGCGCCCTCCATCGCCTCGTAGCGCACCGCCACGTCCACCTCGCCAAGGCGGACCAGGGCGCCGGCGGGGATGGCGACATCCTGGCACAGCGGCTGTTCGACGCCGTTCAGGGTGATGACGAGTTCCGGAACGCGCGCCGCGCCGGGCAGCAGCGCGCGGCGATAGAGTTCGCCGAAGAACAGCGTGCCGCCGAAGGGCCAACCGAGGCCGTCCGCACCGCCGGTGAGCGGATGCAGATAGGCGCGCAGCGCGTCCTCGACCGCCAGCGTCAATGCGGCGGTGTCGGCGTCCTCCATGGCGATGACGTCGAGCCGCAGCGCCACATCCACATAGGCGGGACCGGTGACGTAGAGCTCGGTGGTCAGCAGCCGCCGCTGGTCGAGATGCGCGCAGACGGTGCGCAGCAGGGCCTCGCTCGGCACCGGGGCGGGGTCGGCGGTGTCCGGTACCACCAGCACGGTCACCACGCCCGGCACAGCGATGCCGGGAAACTCCGGATGGTGCAGCGGCATCGCATGCGCCCGCGCGATGGGTCCGGCCTGCTTCGCCAGCAGTTCGAAGTCATCCACCGTGACGGCGCGGTCGCGCGCCTTGAGGGCGACCGGCGCGCGCTGGATGGCGGCGTCGAGGCTTTCCTCATCGGTGCCGCCCTCGCTGGCGATGGGGTTCGTCAGCCGGCCCACATCGATGCCGGGCAGCGAGGACATCGGCGTCGTGATCTGGCCGGCCGCCAGGTTGCCGCGCCGCCCGCCGCCATGGCGGTAGAAGCGGGCGACGATGGCGGCCTGCGGATTGTCGGGATTGGCCGCAGGGATGCGGCCGCGCGTGCCGTCGCCGAAGCGCACCTCCCCGGTCGTGCGGTTCAGCACGTAGTGCGGGTCGTCGGGGCCGGAGCCGAAGAAGTCCGAGACCTCGGTCCAGGGTTCCGGCGTCCCGGTTTCATCGACCTCGATCGCGAGTGTGGCCGCGAGCACGGGGGCGTTATCGAGCGCGAAGGTCTGACCGGGCGTCGCATCGCTGCCGCCCAGCACCTCGCCGGCGACCGAGCGCGCCTGGAGAACCCGCACGGCATTGGCGCGCACGCCGCGCAGCAGGGGGGCGGTCTCGTAGGAAGCCTGGTCGAGGCGCGCACGCAGCCACCAGCGATTGGCATCGGTCTTGCGGCCGAGCTTCGCCGCGACGGCCTCGTCCTTGCCGGGCATGCGCAGCAGCACGATGCCCGAACGCGTCAGTGCCAGCGTGTCGTCACTGAACAGCGTCAGCTTGCGCCATTCGGTGCCGGCCCAGAATTCCCAAACGAGCCGGGCCGGCGCGGCAACCGGAACCGCGCCGCCGCCGCAGGGGGTGGGTGGTGGCACCGGGCGGTCGGACGAGGGCCAGAAGGCGAGGCTCAGCTCGGCAGAAGCAGGCAGCGGGGCATCGGCGGAGAAGCCGAGCAGCAGCGCAGCGCCGGCATTGGCCAGCGGGCCGAAGGGCAAGAAGCCGGCGAGATCGGTATTGGCCTGCGACAGATCCGCATAGGCATAGCCGTCGAAGGACTGCACGGCCTCCAGCCGCGAGCGCAGCGCGGTCAGCGGGCGCTCCGTCTCGAAGACGATCGGGCCGGTGTCGTCGGGCTGCGCTGCCTCGATGGCGGTGCGCGCGGCGACGGAAACGCTGTCGCCTGCAAAGGCGCTGCGAACGGGGAAGACCACGACACCCGAGGCCGGGCGCGCGGGTGCGAGTTCGATCCCCACCAGTTCGAGGAACTTCAGGTAGTTCAGCTCCGGCACGCGGCCGAGGCGATAGAGCAGTAGCTCGCTCATCCAGGCGAACAGCTCGACCAGCGCGAAGCCGGGATCGCCGGCGTTGAAGTCCGTCCATTCCGGCGTGTAGCGCGGGATGCGCGCGCGGGCCTCGTTCACCAGGTCGGCGAAGCGGCGGTCGTCCAGGCGGGGGAAGCCGTCGGCGAGCGGCATGGCGTCACGCTCCCTCACGGATGAAGAAGGGATAGACAAGGTTGCCGATCGCGTTGTTGGCATGGACCTGGTAGGCGATGCGGATCAGCAGCAGGCTGGGGTCGCTCGGTGGCGTCTCCGCCTCGACATCGAGAACGGCGATGCGCGGCTCATGCGCGGTCAGGCAGCGGCGCACCTGGTCGGTGACACGCACCACCGTCGCGTCGGTGCCTGGCGCGAAGAGCAGGTCGTGTGCGCCGCAGCCGACATCCGCGCGCATGACGCGCTCGCCGAGTGCGGTCGAGAGCAGGAACCAGATGGCCTGTTCGATCTTCGCCTCGCCGCTGGCGCGGGCGAGCCGTCCCTGCGGTGTCACGGTCAGCGGGAACGCGAGGCCAGCGCCAAGGAAGGCGCGTGGCTCGGGCCGGAAGGGGGGCGGGGGCGTACTCATACCGGGATCGCCTCGGCGATGCCTTCGAGGACGAGCACCGCTTCCTCCAGCGTCTCGACCAGCGTCTTCAACCCATCGATCGATCCGTCGGAGGCGAGCGAGGGCAGTTCGATGGCGGGGGCGCCCGGCATGATCTCGAGGAAGGGGCCGGCGAGTTGCAGGATGGTCGCGATCGGATCGATTGCCTGCAGGGCACCATCCGCCGCGTTCATCGCGTTCTCCTTTGCGCATTCGAGCTGCGCGGCGAGCAGGTCGTTGCCGTTCTGTGCCGCGGTGGTGATGCTCAGCTCCAGCCCGTCCAGCACGGCGATGGCGCTCTTGATCGCCTGCAACGCGCATTTCAGCATCTTCACGATCAGCAGGATCAGATCCTTGATGAAGGGCGGGATGGTCAGGCCGATCGCCATGCCGATGCAGGGCGCGAGGTCCTTGCCGGCATCGGCGATCTTGGCGAGGCCCGACGGTAGCGCGGTGACGTTGCCGCTGCCGAGTTCCTTGAAGGTGTCGATCAGCACGCCGATAAATTTCAGCAGCTTCAGCAGGCACTCCATGCTCGCCATGATCGGTGCGATCTGGAGCATCAGCGATGCATTCATCGAACAGTCGCTGGGGATGCCCTTAGTGATGTCGGCGATGCCCTTCAGCGTGCCTCCGGTCGGCAGGGTGAGTTCGGGCAGGTTCGGCTTGGGCAGGCTGAGATCGACGCATTTCGGCGCCTGCATCAGCTTCGTGAGTGCGTCCGGCAGGGCGATGTCGATGCTTGCCATGGCGCCCTCAGATCGGATTGGCCGAGGGGGTGACGACGCGGTTGGCGATCATCACGACCGGCGCGTCCAGCCGCAGCACCGCGGTGGCGTTGATGGTGATCATGCTGTTGGATAGGGTGATGGTGTTGCCGTGCGCGTCCTCGATGATCAGCGCGCCGAGGTCGCCGCCGGTGGGCGTCGAATCCACGAAGCGGATGGTGTGGCCGTTGACGGAGCGGATCATGCGCTGGCGCGGATCGGGCGAGGGCGTCGCCGTCTGGCCGTTCCACAGATTGCCCAGCACGACAGGATGGTCGAAGTCGCCCTGCAGGAAGCCGACCAGCACCTCGTCATCCACCTGCGGCATGAAGTAGAAGCCGCGGTCATTGCCTGCGAGATGCGAGCAGACCGGCGCCCAGGGGCTGTTCAGCGTGTCGTCCAGCCAGGGGTAAGACAGCTTCACGCGGCCCTGGTTCTCCGGGTCGTTCACATCGGTCACCAGGCCGATGACGAGGCCGGTCATGCTGCCGGTTCTCATGCCCGCCCCCTCGGCTGATGATGGATATCGGGGATGTGCTCGCGTCGCGCTTCGAACTGCACGGTGTAGCCGCGGTCGCTGAAGCTGTGCGTGGTCTTGGTGACAAGGTATTCGCCGGACAGGCGCGCGCCGAGTTTGCCGATCAGCACCTTGGTGCCGGCGCGCAGCTCGGGCAGGCCGACCGTTGTGCCCGTCGCTTTGATGACGCCGGCCACGCGGTCGCGCAGGATGGCGACAGCGAGGTCGCGCGCATGCAGGCAGTTGTCGAGCACGCGATCGACCACGAGGTCCTCGCGGGGGTCGCACAGCACGAATTCGCGCAGGTCCGCGTTCAGATTGCGGATCTCGGGATCGTCGAAGCGGATGGTCTCCCTGATGGCGCGGCGGCCTTGCCGGTCCCAGGCGCGCACGGTGACCGACTGCACCTGGTTGTGGCTGGTGATGACTGGCCTGAAGTCGATCAGCGTGCGCCCCCAGTCGAGCCGGTAGTTGGTGCGCGGACGGGCTTCGCCGGGCGGGCCGAACCATAGGCGGCGCGGCGTTCCGGCATCCGTGTCGGCCTCCTGGATGATCACCTCATGGCCGTGGCGGCGCGCGAGGTTCAGCAGGAAGTCGATGTCGTATTCATTGGCCTGGGCGGTGTAGTCGAGCACCGGCTCGGCCGCTTCCGCCGCCTCGCTCACCGCGATGGGCAGCGGGAAGCGCGGCCGGCTGCCGTCGCGCAGCGTCGCGATGTTGCGCGCGATGGCACTCGGCTTCTCGCGCGTCCAGGCGGTGCTGTATTTCTTGCGCCGCAGCTGGTGCAGCACGTTCAGGCCCGTCACCGTCAGGGTCGGGGCGGCATTCGCCGGGAAGGTCGGCTCCACCTGCGTGAAGTTGCCGAGCATCATGGTGATCAGCCGGTCGGCGTAGCCGAGCCGGACCTCGACCGTCTTCTCGCAGGGCTGGAACAGGCGATACAGCCGGGTCTCGGCATCGCCCGAGGTCATGTAGTCGTCCGGTTCGGAGCCGATGAACTTGAAGGCGCGGCGGTCAGGGTCCCAGTTGTTGACGGTGACTTCGAAGCGGTCGATCTCGGTCAGGCTGTCGATGTATTTCAGCTCCATCACGTCGCGCAGCACGCCCTGGGGCAGGTTCTCGCCGTCGATGCGCAGCTGGAAGGCGGGCGCATAGAAGAAGCGGTTCTCGACCCGTTCGGCATCCTCGATGACGGGGCGGAAGGTGGTCACCGTGGTGCCCTCCCCGCCGAGATCGCGGGCACGGCCAAGCGCTGCCCCGGCATCAGCCGGCGCGGGTCACCGATGCCATTGGCCTCGGCCACGCGGCGCCATTCGCCCGGGCGGCTGTAGTAGCGCTGAGCGACCGACCACAGCTGGTCGCTCGACGACAGCACATGGCCATGCGTGCGGTCAGGCGAGCTCAGGTTCAGCTCGTCGAGCTGCTCCTTCAGCGTCTTGTATTCGGCGATGGTCAAGGTCAGCGTCGCGCGCAGCGGCACGCCGCCGACACTCCAGAGGGTGAAGCTCTGGCGGATGGTCTTGATGACGCCGGTGAAGCTCTGGCGCCGCTGACCATCAACGCGGGTGCCGCCATCCAGTTCGGCGGAGAGCTGCGAGCCCGGGAAGCCGGCGCCCCAGAAGAAGGTGATGGTGGGCGGCGCATGCCCCTCCGGCTCGATGCGGGCGAGCGAGTAGATCCGGTCCGTCTCGGTGGCGACGCTGACCGCCTGCGCGCCCATGCCCTTGTCCGATGTGTCGCAGAACAGTTCGACCGTCAGCGTCTCCGCTTGGCCGCGCACGAACTGGTGCAGCGGGCCGGTCAGGCCGGGGATGGCGATCTCGGCGAATTGCAGCGCCTTCTCGAATTCCAGCTTGGTCGGGTTGTACTGCACGGGCAGCGTCGTCTCACCCGCCTTCCAATGGGCGACGATATAGGCGCGGCCCGGCGGCGGGGCTGTGGTCACGGCATGCTCCCACCGGCGCGGTTGATGCCGCCGCGGCCGTCATCGGGGA
The DNA here is from genome assembly GCF_014644535.1 of Neoroseomonas lacus. Classification (GTDB taxonomy): domain Bacteria; phylum Pseudomonadota; class Alphaproteobacteria; order Acetobacterales; family Acetobacteraceae; genus Neoroseomonas; species Neoroseomonas lacus. The sequence continues at coordinate 193,962 of NZ_BMKW01000008.1, read as the reverse complement.
TACGCACGCCATCGGCCTGGCGACCATTGCGCGCGAGACGTTCCTCGACCGCGGCGAGCACGGCCTGCACCAGCGCGTGCATCTGCCGCGCATCCAGCGCCGCGCCGTCTGTCACGCGGATCGTGCTCACCACCTCGTCGATTTCGACCTGCACCGTCCGCTCCCTTCAGAAGATCGCTTCGATGACGCCGGCGACCGCGCGGCCGAGCGCGCCGCCGGCGTCCTCGCGCTTGATGCCTTCATGGGCGATCTCGATCGCCTCGACCGCTACCTCGCCGCGCCCGGCGTTGAGTGAGGGTCCGGTCCATTTCGCCGGCAGCCCGCGCTTGAACGACCAGACATGCACCGGCTTTCCCTCAAGGCTGAGCAGCGTGATCATGCCGTCCTTGCGCGTGCCGCGGCCTTCGAGGAATTCGTTGAACCAGGTCCAAAGATCGCTGTCGTCGAGCGGGTCGCGCCGCCCGATCACGCCGCGCTTGAGAATGAGGTTCGACCACTTCATGCGGCCGGGGAATTTCAGCACCGCGCCGTTCAGCCCACCTGATTCGTAGCTCTCGACAGCCATCTGCACCTCGAGGCCGGAGACCTCGGAGAAGCCGGCGAAGCTCTTCGCGCCGGCGGTCGAGAGCGCGATCGTGCCCATCCCCGGCCCGTCCGCGCTCTTGGAATTGAGCAGGACGACGGAGAAGTTGCATCCGAGCAGGGGATCGCGTCGCTTCGCCATCAGGCTGCTCCCAGCATGTCGTCGGACAGGCGGCCCTGCTCGGTCAGTTCGAAGGCCTGGTCGATGCGGCCCAGCCGCAGCAGGATGAATTCGAATGGCACGGCCGGGGCGACGGCGATGTCGATGACGAGTTCACCGCGGGCGCGCCCGGTGGGCGGGTTGTTGGTCTCGTCGCAGCGCACCCGGTAGCTCTCGACAGGCCGCGCGCCGGCCAGGGCGCCGCCTTCGCGCAGGGATTCGAGGAAGATGCCGATGGTCTGCGTCAGCAGGCCGCGCGTCTCGTCGTCGTTGGGCTCAAAGACCGCCCATTGGGTCGCTGCGTCCAGCGCGCGGCGCAGCATGCAGATGAAGCGGCGCACCGGGAAGAAACGCCAGGCGGGGTCGCTCGACATCGTGCGCGCGCCGAGGATGCGCAATGCGCGGCCGTCGCGCGCGGTGATGATGTTGACGCCCTCGCTGTTGAGCAGTCCGTGGCGCACCGGGTCGATGTCGAGGCTCGGTCGCTGCACCCAGACGAGTGGGACATTGGCCGCCGCGCGATGCGGCCCGGCGGCGAGGTCGGTCGCCGCCAGCTGTCCCGCCACATGGCCACTGGGTGGCACGAGGCGGGTGGGCGCGGTGCGCAGCGGGTCGGGCACCGCGAGCCAGGGTGCATAGAGCGCGCCGAAGGCGCTGTCGAAGCGGCTGCGCCAAGCCTGTAGGCCACCGATGCCGAGCGCATCGTCGCGGATCGTCGTGTAGGGCGGGTCGAGCAGCGCGACGCGGTCGCGCAGGCGCTCGCATTGCTCCAGCATCGCCGCCTGGACCTGCTCGATCGCGGCGAGGCTGAAGAGCGGCGGCAGGTCTTCCTCCGGCGGCGGGATCGGCGCGGCGGGCGCGGCCGGCTGCGGGCATGGCGCGCAGGGATCGGTGACCGGGGACGCATAGGGCAGGCGCAGGCGCCGGGCCGGCTGGATGTGGATGTCGGGCACCGCGAGGATCGAGAGATCGCGCACCGGCTCCAATGCATCGAGGCCCTCGATGAATTCCGCGGCCGTCAATCCGCCGAGGCCGTCGCGCCCGCCGCGCAGGGCGAGCGGCTCCCCCGCGGTCACGTCGAGCGGCTGGGGCGTGGCCGTCGCGGCCGTTTCGGCGAGTTGAGCGATGACGAGGGGTGGCACCGCTGCCAGGCGTCCCTGGTCGTCGGGTTGCTCGGCGCGCAGGATGGCGCCGATGAAGCGCGGATGGCGCGGGCTCAGGCTGAGGCGCGTGTGGAGCGCGGCGGGCATGCCGTTGCGGCGCACGGCGATGTCGTATTCCAGCGTCTCGATGCGCACGGGCAGGCTGGACAGCAAGCCGGCCACGGCGGCGTCGGTCGGCCAGCGTGCGGCGGGGTCCGGATGGACGAAATGCAGCCGCCGCAGGCCAGGCTCCACGAGGCGCAGCAAGCGAAACTGCGGGGCCGCGCCCGGCTGGGACAGGGCTAGCAGGTCGCCCGCGGCAAAGCCCTCGGTCCGCGCCACGGTCAGCCATTCGGCAAACAGCGGCGGGTCGGTCGCGACGGTCTCGGCGCGCCAGGCCGGATTGACGGTGACAGCGAGCCCCTCCCCCCAGACGCCCGGCGCACTGGCGGACAGGCGCAGGACCTCCGCGCCGCCCGTGTCGCGCAGCGCGACACTCGCTGCGGCCGCGCCCAGTTCGGGATCCGGCGAGGCGACGCGCACCGCGAGGCAGGTGCGCCCGCCATTCTCGAAAAAGGCCCGCACCGCATAGGCGAGGTAGCCGGAGCCGATGAAGCCACCGAACACCGCCTCGAACTGCCGGAAGGTCTCGATGCGCACGGGGCGGCACAGCGGCCCGCGTTCGGCCAGCCCCACGAAGCCCGTCACATCCGTGCGCAGGACCACGACGCCATGCGCGGCGCGGTCGTCGCGCATCAGATAGACGCCGGGCGTGTCGGGGCGGCCGGCCATGCTACAGCTCGATTTCCAGGCCTTCGTGGACGAGTTCCATGCTCTCCATCGCGACCTCGTTGTTGCTGGCGTTGAGCGACGGGCCTTCGATCTTGTTCGGCCAGGCGTTGACGAAGTTCCAACGCAGCACGTCGTTGCGCGCCTCATCCATCAGGATGATCGCGCCGTTGCGCCGGTCGGCGAGGCCGTTCGCGATGTTGCGGTACCAGGACCAGAGTTCCCGGTTCTGCGTGTAGCCGCGCTTGAAGGTAATATTCGGGTATTTGCGCAGCGACGGCAGCTTCCGTACCGAGTTCACCCGGTCCGTGCCTTCGCGGTAGTCGGCGGCATCGCCATCCGCCACCAAGCCGGAGACCTCGGAGAAGGCGCCGACGGTCAGCCCGTCGATCTCGATGCGGAAATTGTGGGCGCGGTAGGGGTCGTTGCGTTCAGCCGTGGGCATCGTGGTGCCTCCTCCCGATTGCCGATCACTCTTCGCCGTGCGCGGTGAAGAGGCCGATGCGGATGATGACGAACTCGGCAGGCTTGACCGGGGCCACGCCGATCACGCAGATCAGCCGGCCATTGTCGATGTCGGTCTGCGTCATCGTCGTGCGGTCGCATTTGACGAAGAAGGCTTCCTCCGCCTTGGTTCCCTCGAGCGCGCCCGACCGCCACACATCGGTGAGGAAGTTAGCCACGGTGCGCCGCACGCGTGCCCACAGCGCCTCGGAATTCGGCTCGAAGACCACCCATTGCAGGCCGAGGTCGATCGAGCGTTCGAGGAAGATCAGCAGCCGCCGCACGGGCACGTATTTGTGGTCGGAATCCGAGGTGATGCAGCGCGCGCCCCAGACCCGGATGCCGCGCCCATCCACCCGGAAGTCGCGGATGACGTTGATGTTCACCGGGCTTGGGTTGAGGATGTCGTGCTCGCCCTTGCTGAGGTTGCGCGTAAGGCCGGTGATGCCGCGCACCACCTCGTTGGCGGGCGCCTTGTGGACGCCGCGATCCTCATCGGTGCGCGCGTAGATGCCGAGCACATGGCCCGATGGCGGCAGCGCGAAATCGCGGAGGATGGCGAGGTTGTCCGGCATCGGGTCCGGCAGGGTGAGCCACGGGTAGTAGAGCGCCGCGTATTTCGTATCGAAGGCCTGGCGCTGCGCCTGGATGTCGGCGAGGCTGTCCTCCGACGTGCGCCCGTCGAGCACGGCGAAGCGGTAGCGCATCAACTCGCAATGGGCGATCAGCTCGGCATGGAGTTGTGCGCTCGCCTGGCCCGGGATGGCGACGAGGCTGATCTGCTGGATGTTGCGCAGCGCGTTCAGCCCGGTGCGGTCGGCCGGCTCGGGATCGTCCTGGCCGATATAGGTCAGGTCGGTCAGCGTCGCGACGCTGTCATCGCCATTGGCCAGCGCGTGCCGCGCGGGCTGCGTCTGCCCGGTCGGCAGCGGGTCCACCAGCGTCTCGGGGCCGGGGCGGATGGCTTCGGTCGCGGCGAGGTTCGCCGCCGTGTCGGTCAGTCGCACATAGGCGGATTCGCCCTCCGGCCGGCCGTCCTCCAGGCGCAGGTCGCCATTGATGTCACCGATGACCGAGGGCGCATAGCGACTATGCCGGTGATCGAGCGAGAGATGCCGGAACACCTCGGTGGCGATGACCTGGGTGTTGCGCGACGGCACCGCGGCATCCGGGCGCCGCAGCAGCCGCACGGTGATGCGGAACTCGACGCTGCCGATGTCGAGCGGCCCGCCGATCGGGCCGAGCGCGGCGAGTGCCACCGCATCAAGGCCCGGCCCATCCAGCGTGACGCTAGCGTTGGATGTGTTGGTGCTGCGGACCTTCAGCAGGACCTGGTTACCGCTGCCCGGGTTGGTCACCCGCAACAGCGTGCCGGCCTCGATGCCGGTCAGGCTGGTGAGGCGCATCTGCAGGGGCGGCGTCAGCAGCGTCGTGCGGGCGGAGGCGGCGAGGCCGGTGGGCTCGTCCTCGACCGAGAGGAGTAGTCGGTTGCCCCAGGCGCCGACATCTAGCGCCTGCACGGTGAGAAGCGCGCGGCGCTCCGCGACCGGTTCACCCATCTCATGGGTGCGGTCGAGCGCGCCGGTGAGCTGCACCTGGCCCGCATTGGCCGGGGCGGCATTGGCGCCGACCCGGTTGTAGCTCACCAGCCCGTCCGGCGTGGTGAGGCGCACGCCATCGGCCGCCGCATAGCCCTGCCCCGCCGCGACGACGAGATCCATCGCGCCCGCCGCGGCGGCGAGGACGCTGCGCGTCGCCTGGCGTCCGCCGACCGGGAAGGCAGGTGCGACCTGCGCTGCGACCGCCGCACCCAAGGGCTGCTCCGCGCTGATGCCATGGGCCAGCGTGACGTTGCCGGCATCAGGCGCCGCGCCGCGCTCGCCGGGGATGGCGACGATGATGTTGAACTCCTCGGTCGGCCCGGCGCCGACGCGCACGACCTGCCCCACCGCGAGCCCGACGCGGTCATTGAGCGCCAGCACCCGCGTCCCGGCCGTGCCGATGGCCGTCAGCGCCTTCGCGGCGATCGCGCCGTCATCGGCGAGGGTCACATGGTCGAGCCGCGTGCCCGGCCCGGATGCGGCCGGCAGCGGCCGCCGCAGCGTGAGGTTCGAGAGCGTGCCACGCAGCCGGACCTCGTGACTGGCGCTGCCCTGCTCGAATTCGATGACGTCGCCCGCCGGCAGCGCCGGGGGGGTGATGATGAAGGCGAGCGCGTCGCCAGGGGCCGCCGCGACATCCAGCGCCCGGTTGCCTGCGCCGCCCGAGGGCAGCAGCGTCACCGCGGTTGCCGCCGCCGCGTCATAGGCCTGCGGCAAGGGGTCGTTGAGCACGGTGCGGAACAGGTTCACCCCGACATTCACCGGTGCCTCGCGCACGGCGGCGATATGCGTCACGCCACCCGCGCTGAGTTGCACCAGGAAGGGCAGGCCCTGCGCCGCGAGGTTCACGGCGGTGTCGATGACGATGGCCGTATCGCCCGCGGCCGCAGCATTCGACAGCGTCGCCGCGCCGATCGGCGCCCCCGCCGCGCTGATGCGCACCATGTTCGGCCCGGCGGCATGGGAGCGCAGCAGCGGCGCGCCCAGCGCGAGATGCGCGGCGGTGGCGGCGGCCGGGAATGGTGGGTTGAACAGCGCGCGGTACTCGGCGCGGCTGCCGTCGCCGACGCGGAGCGTGTCGCCCGCATTCACATTGGTCCGGTCAAGCACATAGAGCAGCGGCGTGCCGGCGCTTCCCTCACCCTGGCCGGCGCGGCGCAGCAGGACGCTGTTCGCGTCGTTGGGCTCCGCACGGTCGAACAAGGAACCCTGGGCGCGCTGGGCTTCGTCGGCGGCGACGCGGACCACATAGGCGCGCTTGCCGCCATTGGTGAAGAAGCCCTGGACGGCGTGCGGCAGGTAGCAATGGGCGCGATCGGGATCGGCCGGATCGGTGAAGTCGCCGATCGGCAGGATGCCGCCGAACCAGCGGTCGTATTCGCCCGCGCTGGTGAGCAGGATGGGCACGTTGACGGGCCCACGCTCGGTCACGCCGACCATCCCGGCGGTGGAGGTGCTCACCCCTTCGATGGGCTTCGGCCCGGTGTCGATTTCCTCCACATACACGCCGGGACTCAAATACTCGGGCATGGAGCGTCTCCCTACGGAAAGAGGAGGTCGGCGGCCGCTTCGCCGGGGCTGGTCAGGCTGACGATGATCTCGGCCGGGACGGGCTGGCCGCCGCCGGAGGCACGCAGCCGCAGATGCGCGACGCGATGTATGGGCGGCAGACGGAAGGCGCCCTCGGCATCGGAGGTCGTCCGCCATGGCGCGATGCCGTGGTATTCCGCCGGTACGCCGCCGCCGGTGACCTCGATGGTCGGGGTGGCCGGCGCGATGCCGTTCAAGCCGTTCGCGAACAGGCTGAGATCGCCGCGGCGCGCGGCGCGCGTGATCGCATTGGCCGGACCGGGGGCGGCGAATGTCGTCCGCTGCACGGTGGTCCCGGCGTCATGGGCGCGGGCGAGGGGATGGGCGAGCGTCACCTCGGCCGGCAGGTCGGCGGCCGCGCCCGTGTCGATCGCGGCGATGAGGATGTACTCCTCCCGCTCCGGATCGCCGGGCTCGATCGCCAGCGGACGGTTGAGGATCAGGCCCTGCCGATCCGACAGGCGGATCGCGGTCTCACCCGCATGGGCATGCCGCAGGAGGGTCCTGACCGGCGCCTGGAGCGTCAGGGTGCGCCGCCGCAGCGCCGCACCGGCGGGACGGTCGGCATAGAGGCCCGCGCGGAGGCTGAGGGCATTCGGTGCGAGGCCGGCCAGGCCGATGGCGGCGAAGCTCGTCCAGATCTCTGTGACCTCGACGGCGGCGCCGGCCACCGGGCCGGTGGTCCGGGATGCGACACGTCCGCTCAGCAGCGTCGGCTGGCGGTGCAGCGCGACCTGGAGGAAGTCGTGCAGGAGAAAGGCGTCCGGCCAGGCGGGCTGCGCGACCAGGTCGGTGGCGAGCGTGACGGGCAGGAATGCCGGCAACCTCGCCTCGAGCGCCAAGCGCGGGAACGGCGGCACCAGCGGCCAGGCGGCCGGGAACAGCGTCGCCGGGCGCCCGCTCAACCCGATATGCCCACCCTCACCCGCGGCCGAGCGAGCGCCGGGCGTGCGGCTGACGACCATGGCGCGCCCCGGCGGGGGTTCGCCGGTCAATTCGTCGATCAGTTGCGCGCGGGCAAGCGCCTGTACGCGGGCCGCCTGTGGCAGCGGCGAGGACTCGGGCAGCAGGCGCCAGCGCCGGCCATCCACCTCGACGATCTGCGGGGCGATGCTCATGTCCCTGCCCCCGCCGTGGCCTGCGTCGCCTGGCCGAGGCGCGGCCAGGATTCGAGCACCGGCGGGCCGCGTTCGTCGAGCCGTGTCGATTCCACCTCGACGAGGCCGACCTCGTAGCAAAGGCTGGTGCGGTAGGGCTGTTCCAGCGTGTCCCAGACGCGGGCGATCTCCTCGAGGCCCGGGCTTTCCAGGCGAACCGCGAGTTCCCGGTCCGTGCCGGCCAGCGTGCCGGCGAGGAAGGCGCCGCTCAGCAGCGGCCGGCTGTGGAAGGTGCGCAGGATAGCGCCGAGGACGTGCTGGTCGGTCTCCGGCGCCGGGTCCCCGGCCGCGCTGCGCATGACGGGTGTCATCAGGTAGTGCAGGCGCAGCGGCAGGGGCGGTGGCCGCAGCCGGTCGGGGGGCAGGCGGAGCGGCGGCTGGTTGAGCCGCTGCTCGTCCCGCGCCACCCGGTAGAGCCAGACCGAAACGCCGGTCAGATCCTGCGCCACCATACCGTCGGGGGTCGCGATCGAGACCACCGAGGGGCCGAGCGGCGGGAACAGCAGCTGGAGCACGGGGTCGGCCTGCAGCTCGGCCAGCAGCAGCCCCTGCAGGGTCCGGCTGGCGGCGAGGAGGGCGGTGCTCATGGCTGGGCGCCCCTACCGCGCCGCATCGCGCGAAGGACACGGGAAGCCAGGGCCGGCCGACCACATCACGGTGCGGTCTGAATTGACCTGGCGCAGCACCAGGCCGGCGCGCGCGAGATCCTCTAGGATGGCGAGCACGGCCTCATCGGGCGGCGGTGGGCTGATGCGGCTGAGCCACCATTCGCGCACCCCGCGCACCGTGTCGGAGGCGGCCGGCTGGGCGCACAGATAGGCCATGATCCAGCCCGCGAGGATCGCGGGGGTAAGTTCGCCTTGCGTATCGCTCATGCTCTGCATCTCCGCCACTTGTTCTGCAAGGGTCGGGCCAGGTGTGATTGGCGCTTTTTTTCAATAGGTTAGCAGGTCGGCCGCCGTAGACTGGGTCCGCCGCGACCCAGCGGGCGCGATGAGTGGTTGCATTTATTTCGTAAACACAACCGATTGGCGGCGTTGGGGGCGTGGGTCGGTAGCGACCCAGGTGGCACGGCCGGCGGGATGCCAGGATTGCCGGCGACGTGTGTTGCCGAAGGTTCGCGTCGATCGCGGACAGCGCGACGGCGTGGTAGGAAGCGCGAAGACCGTATCTCATGCCAACGGCCGAGTGCTTCGACCGCTGGCGTCCGGATCATCAGGCCCTCAGACGCGTCGTGCCAGCGGCACGCCTGCGGCGCGACGCGCAAACCTTCGGCTTGCTAGGCTTTTGGCGGAATGGCAGCGGCCCGCATCCGTCGCCTTGGCGCGTATCGGAGCCTCGTGACGCTGGTATCGGGTGGTGGCGCAGGGTTGGGTCGAGGTGAAGCCGGCGACAACCGGGCTTGCGGCAGGAGTCGATGGAGTTCTGCGGTTCTGATGGATGTGGACACAGTCCCGCGCGAACCCGTCTCAGCCTCCGTCGAACGGGATATTCCCTGCAAACAGGGAAATAACAGCAAATGGCGCCTTCTTTGCCGCTTGCCGCAGCGTTGAAAGCTAGGCTCAGGACTCATTGACCGAGCTAGAAGATGACGGTGGCGGCGAGAGTGATAGCGCTGAAGAAGGTGTGGGCGCAGCGGTCGTAGCGCATGGCGATGCGGCGCCAATCCTTGAGCCTGCGGAACATGATTTCGATGCGGTGGCGCTGGCGATACAGCGCGGTGTCGTGCGGGATGGGCAGCTTCCGACTGCGGGTTGAGNGGCCGACCACCTCGGTCACGAACTAGCGCTTGCCGCGCTCGACATCGCCATCGCGCGCCAGCGGCCGCTGCCCGGTCTGATCCACCACGCCGACCGTGGCGTGCAATTCGCCGCGCATCGCTATCGCGCCCGTTTGCTGGCGCACGGCATGCTCTGCTCGATGAGCCGCAAGGGCGACTGCTGGGACAACGCGCCGATGGAGAGCTTCTTCGCGACGCTGAAGGGCGAACTCGTCGAGGAGGCCGACTACCAGACGCGCGACCAAGCCAGGGCCGACGTGTTCCACTACATCGAGGGCTTCTACAACAAGCGCCGCTTGCACTCCGCGCTCGGCTACATCACACCCGAGCAGAAGGCAGCAGCGTTCCATTCAGCGGCAACAGCCGCATAACCGTGTCCACAAAAGCGGGGCAAGCCCAGTCGGGCTACCGACGTGCGTGATTGCGATGGAAGCCGACTGCGGGGCGCACTTCCTGGGCCGTGCCACCGCCGGGGGCGGCTTTGTTGCCGATGCGCTGTGGTCGGCGCGCTTCCTCACCCAGCTGCCCGGCCATTGGCTGGGCCGTGCCGCGCGGCGCGGCACTGTCTAGGCTCAGGACTCATTGAGCGAGCCAGAAGATGACGGTGGAGGCGAGGGTGATAGCGCTAAAGAAGGTGTGGGCGCAGCGGTCGTAGCGCATGGCGATGCGGCGCCAATCCTTGAGCCTGCGGAACATGATTTCGATGCGGTGGCGCTGGCGATACAGCGCGGTGTCGTGCGGGATGGGCAGCTTCCGACTGCGGGTTGAGGGGATGCACGGGGCGATGCCCCGAGCCGCCAGTTCTGCGCGGAAGCGGCCGCTGTCGTAGCCGCGGTCGCCGATGAGTTCGCTGGCTGGTGGGAGCTTGTGCAGCATCAAGGCAGCACCCCGGTGATCACTGGCCTGGCCTTCGGTGAGCAGCAGCACGACGGGACGCCCCAGGCCGTCGCAGGCGGCGTGGAGCTCGGAGTTCAGCCCGCCCTTGGTTCGACCGATGCAGCGGGGAAAAGCCCCTCTTTGAGCAGGCTGGCCACGGTGCGGTGCGCCTTGAGGTGCGTGCTGTCGATCACCAGGCGCTCGGGCGGGCCGCCCTCGGCGACCAGTGCGGCGAAGATGCGGTCGAACACGCCCAAGCGGCTCCATCGGACGAAGCGGTTGTAGAGCGTCTTGTGGGGGCCGTAAGCGACAGGCGCGTCCCGCCACTGTAGGCCGTTGCGGATCACATAGATTNCTGAGCCGCCAGTTCTGCGCGGAAGCGGCCGCTGTCGTAGCCGCGGTCGCCGATGAGTTCGCTGGCTGGTGGGAGCTTGTGCAGTATCAAGGCAGCACCCCGGTGATCACTGGCCTGGCCTTCGGTGAGCAGCAGCACGACGGGACGCCCCAGGCCGTCGCCGGCGGCGTGAAGCTTGGAGTTCAGCCCGCCCTTGGTTCGGCCGATGCAGCGGGGGAAAGCCCCTTCTTGAGCAGGCTGGCCGCGGTGCGGTGCGCCTTGAGGTGTGTGCTGTCGATCATCAGGCGTTCAGGCGGGCCGCTCTCGGCGGCCAGCGCGGCGAAGATGCGGTCGAACACGCCCAAGCGGCTCCATCGGACGAAGCGGTTGTAGAGCGTCTTGTGGGGGCCGTAGGCGACAGGCGCGTCCCGCCACTGGAGACCGTGGCGGATCACGTAGATGATGCCGCTGAGCACGCGGCGGTCATCCACGCGCGGCACACCGTGAGAGAGCGGGAAGTGCGGCGACAGGCGGCGCAGCTGGGCTGACGTGAGCAGAATCGGTGGCTTGGGGCTGGGCATAGCGGAACCTCCACCACACGCAGAATCACACGCCGCCGCGTCGCCGCAAGCCGTTAATGGGTCCTGAGCCTAGATGCTGCCGCTTTCCTTACGTAAATCCGCAACTACGATGATGTCCCTGACGGGCGGATACGACGCGGCATGACCCTACTGATCACCGGTGGCCTGGGCTTTATTGGTTCGGCAGTGATGCGTCGGTTGCTGTCGACGACGGATGAGGTGGTGGTGAATGTCGACCGCATGACCTATGCGGCGAGCCCGGAGAGCCTCGGCGCCTGGCTGGGCGACCGGCGCCATGTCCATGTCAACGCCGACATCTGCGACATCGGCGCGATGCGCGCCGCCCTCGCCACGCACCGGCCCTCGCGCGTCATGCACCTCGCCGCCGAATCCCACGTCGACCGCTCGATCGACGGCCCGGCCGAATTCATCCGCACCAATGTCGTCGGCACCCAGGTCCTGCTGGAGGCCGCGCGCGAATACTGGGCCGCGCTGACCGGCGAGGCGAAGGACGCGTTCCGCTTCCACCACGTCTCGACCGACGAGGTCTTCGGCTCGCTCGACAGCCTCGACGCACCGCCCTTCGACGACCACACGCGCTACGACCCGCGCAGCCCCTATTCGGCCTCCAAGGCCGCGTCCGACCACTTGGTGCGCGCCTGGCAGCACACCTACGGCATGCCGAATTTCGTCTCCAACACGACGAACAACTACGGCCCCTGGCAATTCCCCGAAAAGCTGATCCCGCTGGTGACGCTGAACGCGCTCGAGGGCCGCCCCCTGCCGGTCTATGGCGACGGCTCCAACATCCGCGACTGGATCCATGTCGAGGACCACGCCGAGGCGCTTGTCCTCGCGCTGTTCCACGGCGTGCCGGGCGCGACCTACTGCCTCGGCCCGCGCCAGGAACGCAGCAACCTCGAGGTGGTGCGCGCCATCTGCGCGACGCTCGACCGGCTGCGCCTCGACCCCGCCGGCCCGCGCGAACGGCTGATCACCTATGTGCGCGACCGCCCGGGCCATGATTTCCGCTACGCGATGGACCCCTCGGGCGCCGAGGCCGCGCTGGGCTGGCGCGCCGGATACGATTTCGAATCCGGCCTGGCGCAGACCATCGCCTGGTATCTCGACAACGAGGCCTGGTGGCGCCCGATCCGCGACAAACGCTATGCCGGCCAACGCCTCGGCGGGGTGAAGGCGTGACGTCGTCACCGCACGGCGCCGCCCAAACCCCGCACATTGATTGGGGAGGGCTCTGCCCTCCCCAAACCCCTCCGGCCAAAGGCCTAAAGGCCTCTGGACACCTCGACCTGGTGCCGGGGAGCACAGTTCGTCCGAACCGCGGCGCCAGGCGCCGTCCACCACGGCGGGGCTCAATCCTGATGCCCCGCGCCAAGTATCGGTTTCCAAAGGCCCTTAGGCCTTTGGTGGGGGGAGGTTCGGAGGGGGGCAACGCCCCACTCCGCAGCGCCCGAACGCACTGGAGCCACACATGAAGGGTATTCTGCTGGCCGGCGGCTCCGGCACGCGGCTGCACCCGATGACGCTCGCCGCGTCCAAGCAGCTGCTGCCGGTCTATGACAAGCCGATGGTCTATTACCCGCTGGGGACGCTGATGCTGGCGGGCATCCGCGACATCATGCTGATCTCGACGCCGGCGGACCTGCCCTCCTTCCGCCGCCTGCTCGGCGATGGCAGCCAGTTCGGCATCTCGATCACCTATGCCGAACAGTCCAAGCCCGAAGGCATTGCCCAGGCCTTCCACATCGGCGCTGACTGGATCGGCGGGCAANGGGCTGGGCATAGCGGAACCTCCACCACACGCAGAATCACACGCCGCCGCGTCGCCGCAAGCCGTTAATGGGTCCTGAGCCTAGGAGTGAGCAGTGATTTTCAATCAATTTCCCTGAAAATCTAACAGGGAATTCTTCGCGCAAGATCAGGGACTGACTCGGGCCTGATCAGGGATTTTCTCCCTGAAATCGGTCCCGCTGGTTAGGACGGAGCAGCTACATGCGGTCCGGATAGGCGATCGACCAGACGAGTTCCACCGGTTGCTGGGGATCGGCATTGGCGTACTTGCGGAGGCAATTGGGCGGAATGGAGAAGCTATCTCCAGTCCGCAGCACGAAGCTGCGCCCGTTCAGCCACAAATCGAGAAGCCCGCGCACAACATAGCCCCCCACTTCCGCCGGGTGCGAATAGGGCTCTTCCCCCGTGCTGCCGCCAGGCTCGAGCGTGAGGATGAACATCTGGAGCGCGCCGTCCCGCCTCGGGCTGAGCAACTCCTTCGACATGTTCGTCCCGTTCTCCATGACGATCTTCCGGCGGTATTCCCGCCTCACGATCAAGTCGCGATCGCCATCCTCTCCCGGGCGGCCGTCATCGAAGAACCATCCGGTGCGGATGCCCAGTGCCGTGCTCAGCGCGACAAGATTCTTCAGCGACGGGGCAGAGATGCCGCGTTCAATCTGGCTCAGCAGGCCGATCGAGATGCCTGTCCGTTCCGACACCACCTGCAAGGACAGCCCCAACGAGCGCCGCACCATGCGGATCTTCGACCCGATGATCTCGGGCGCCACGCCAGCTTCGGTCGACGCCGTCGCCGCGACAGTCATGTTTGCGTCTTCCATCAAAGCTCGTACCGCAGCAGTTGCCACAGGGTATTCCGGGCCGGGCCCCGACCAAACCCTCTATCGTAACCCTCCGTGCCCTCTCAACAGCGCATGCGGGTCACGACGGCGGAAGCGGCTTGCCGGTCTGGTCCACGCCCATTTCCCGCATGTCGATGTACCTGTCGCCGATCCGCGAATGAGCCCTGCCCCCATCGGCCGCGCCGAGCGCGACAACGATCTCGTCCGGCCCCGGCGCATCAGGGATCGCGAATTCGAGGGTGAGGAAATGTGAGCGGGATCCGCGCAATTCGCTCTTCTTGTGCGTGAGGGGAAGGATGATGGCGCCGCCCGCGCCATTGCGCTTGTTGGTGAAGGACAGGAAGGAATCGCCGCGCGCGCCGATACGGACCAGGTTTCCGAAATGGAGGGTGTGGATCATGGCGGCGGCGTGCTCGATCTCACCGTTGACACCGACCACCGCGCATTTGCCGAAAGCCTCGATAGCGTCCGCATCGGGGAAGAGCCCGACAAGGCGAGGAACCAGGATGCCGGCCAGCGCCGCGGCGTGTTCCGTGATGCCGGGGCGGAGATCATCCACATAGCCGGCGCCGGCCCAAGGGTTGCGGATCACCGCGGCGCAGCCGGCCATCCGGATATGCCTTGACGTCGGGCGCCCGCCCTCCTCGAGCGTGTCGTCGACGAAGGTCACGATCTTCCGGATGCCATGGAGCGAGGTCACGAGCGGCGTTCCCGTCCCGTGCGGTGACGCAGTGCTCTTCTCATAATTCCTCCCAACACACTTGGTCGTCCCTGATTTTCATATTCCTGAATATCGAAGGATGACAGGCCTCATAAGTCAAGCTTTTCTGAGATCGGCCTCGCGGGTTCTTGTGGAAATGGTGAAAGTCGCCCTTGACCGGCGTTTGCCTGCTTGCCTAGGCTCCGCACAGGTTACGGACGCCGGAGCCGATGGCGCTGACCAAGATGCGGGCGCGGCCCGGGGCAAAGGCCACGCAACGGTGCGACGTATGACGGAGGGCTGAAAGACGTGTCGGACGACTGCTTCTTCGCTGGGTCCAGACTGCGGACCCGCTATCGGCTGGAAGGCGACGGGCAGCCGGTGGTGCTGATCCACGGTGTCGGCAGCGACCTTGAAGATCTGTCGCTGGTCGCCGGCGCGCTCGGCCCGGGCTTCCGCATCCTGCGCCTTGACCTGCGTGGCCATGGCAAGTCTGAACGCGTGCCCGGCCCCTACAGACTCGTGCATTTCACGGCTGACATCGCCGAGCTGATGGACCATGTCGGCTTCGCGCAGGCGGATGTGATGGGCTTCTCGCTCGGCGCGCTAGTCGCGCAGCGTTTCGCGTTGGACTATCCCAGCCGCGTGCGGCGGCTCGCCGTCGTCAGCGGCGTCGCAGGCCGTACCGAGGCGGAGCGCGAGGCCGTCATGAAGCGCCTTGCGGCACTCGAGACAAACGAGCCGATGAGCCACGCGGCCGCATCCGCATCGCGCTGGTTCACGGACGCCTTTCGCGAGAGCCATCCTGAGATCGTGGAGAACCGCCTCGCCCGCATCGCCGCCAACCACAAGCCAAGCTACGCGGCCGCCTATCGCGTGCTGGCGACCAGCGATCTTGCGGATGACCTGCATCGCATCACCGCGCCGACGCTGGTGATGACTGGCGAGTTCGACCAGGGATCCAACCCGCGCATGTCACAACTGATGCACGACCGCATCGCCGGGTCCGAACTGCATATCCTGCCAGGGCTGCGCCATTCCATCCTGCTCGAGGCGCCAGACCTCGTTGCGAGCCATCTGCGGAACTTCCTGTCGCGGCCGGATGCGGCGCCGATCGGACGGCGGGCAGCGATCACGGCGGCGCTGTTCGGCCTGATCGCCGCGCCACTGCGCGCACAAGGGACATATCCCGACCGGCCGATCCGTCTGGTCGTGCCCTTCGCACCAGGCGGCGGCACGGACATCGTCGCGCGCGTCATCGCCGATGCCATGACGCAATCGCTTGGGCAGCCGGTGGTGGTGGAGAATCGCGGTGGTGCTGGCACAGTCATCGGCACCGACTACGTCGCGAAGGCGTCACCGGACGGCTATACGCTGCTCTACAGCGGGCTTGGCCTGACCTTCCAGCCGGGCATGACGCGATCGCTGCCCTATGACGTGATCCGCGACTTCGCGCCGATTTCGGTGACGGGGCGGCAACCGAACATCCTGATCGTTGCGCCGAACAGCCCGATCCGCGACGTGCAGGACCTGATGCACCGTGCCAGGTCGGAACCGGGTAGACTGACTTTCGGAACGGCCGGTCAGGGCAGCGGAACGCACATCGCGTCAGAGATGCTCTGGCGGACGCTGCAGGTCGAGATGCTGCACGTGCCCTATCGCGGCACGGCGCCGGCGCTGAACGATCTGCTCGCGGGGCGGCTGGATGTGATGTTCACCACGATATCCTCCGTGGCTTCGCAGGTGCGGGCGGGGGCGGTGAAGGCGATCGGCGTCAGCGGTACGCAGCGCAGCCCGCTGTTGCTGGACGTCGCCACGGTCGCGGAGCAAGGCTTCCCCGGCTACGAGTATTCCAACTGGGCGGCGATCGTGGCGCCCGCGCGCACGCCGCGACCGATCCTCGACCGCGTCGCGGCGGCCGTGGCGCAAGCCATGCAGACGCCGATCGTTCGCGAGCGGCTGGCAAGCGAAGGCGTCGTCGGCAATCCGGAGGGGCCGGATGCGGCGGCGGAGCTTTACCGCACCGAGGTCGCGCGTTGGACGCCGCTGCTACGGGAGATGCGCGTCGAGATGAATTAGCTCGGCACCGCGTCAAACGACCGGGCTGGGCGCGCAGGATGAGCGCCGAATCCACGCATTACGCGCGTAGAGCCTCATAGATCGGCGCGGCGACGTCGATCCAGCCGCGGGCACGGCCTTCCGCAATTCTCCGCTGGCTTCCACCGCCGGGAACGCGCACTGCGCCGGCATCGGGCACGGTGCGCGATGCTTCGATGGTATCGAGCAATCCAGCCATCCGCTCCTTGAACGCTCTTTTGGGGCTACAGGAGAGCGGGGTCGATCGTCATGAAGAAATAACCCCACTCATGACCAGCCCCATCGAGTGGCGCGGCTGGGATTTTAGTGGGCCACTCGATGGAGGCTCGTCAGTTATCGTACACCACCTCGGCCACTACAGGCGATTTGATCGCCCGCTCGCAGGATCAGCATCCTAGCGCAAGAGCCAAGTCGCCACGTCCGCGCATTCCACCACGGTACGCAGGCGACCGATCAGTCTCTCGACGTCGGCGTCAGGCAATTCGGTGCAGACTTGGCCGCGGAATTTGGCGTCGAGCTCGCTGTCCGTCATCGGTCTGGCCGTGCTGCCGCGCGCATGACGGATATGGACGCGACTGGCCGCCCTATCCCGCAGCACAATCTCCGCTGCGGCCTCGTCGCGTCCGAAGGTCGTGTCGGCGATGATCTCAACGTGCTCGCGCAGCGCGACAACGTCGGGAGCACTGATGGCCTCGTCTTGGAGCGCGGGGACGCGATCGCTCCGCGCTGAACGTCGGAGACGAGGAAGTGCAGAAGGCGACGCCTGACCGTCTCGTCGACCCGCGTCATGTGGAACGCAAGCGGGATGAAGCGCTGCGGCGTCTCGCGTCGTCCTGCCTCCAATCGTATTGCCATCATTCGCAGCCGCTGTGGGAGCGCCATGCCATGGCCGCGGCGCTTCGGCGCCAGGACGTCTTTCAGGGCGTCCAGGAGCTCCTGAGATGTTCGATCGTGCAATCTCGCCTCAGACTTGCATCGTCGAGGACTTCCTGGTCGCCGACGTCTTCAACGCGAGCAATGCTTCAGCGTTCTCAACAGTCAAGCAAAGAGGCCATTCGACGAGCTCTTCGAGGAACTTCCTGCGTGGACGCGTGGTGCTCATATGCCGAGAAGAGGATCGGCTCGTCGCAGCGACATCGGCATGACTATTCAATTGCAAAGAAACTCATATCGGAACGTCCTTGGTCTAATCGGCATATCTGTCGTGATGCACAACATCAGCTAAAACTTTCTCGGCCGTGTGCACGCGGCGCGGGACAGCATCGCTCGGGGGATGTGTTCGGAGGTAGCGGCTATGCGCGCATTATCCGCGATGGCTTTGGCGTTCGCGCGCGGGTAGGGTCAGGATCGCGGAGATTCTGACGGATCGTCCCGACGGATGCGCAGCCCGTCCAGAAAGACATCGAGCAGCCGCATCACCTGCGCCTGCCAGCCCGGCCCGTCCTGCATGTAGCAAAGCCCGATCACCATCCGCAGAAGGTCATCCGGGCCGATGTCGCGCCGCACCTCACCGGCCTCGGCGGCCGGGCCCAGCAGCATCCCGATCGCTTCGTTCATCCGGCTGGTCGTGAATGCCATGAGCTCCGGCGGCTTGTGGGCCGCCAGGGCAAGCGCCGCCCCCATGCCCTTCTTCGTTGCGACGAATTCCACCAACGCCAGAAGCCAACGGCGCAACCCGGCAAGTGGCGGCATGTCCGTGGTGAGATGCTGCGCCAGCTCCGCCAGCTGCTCCACCTCGCGCCGATAGACCGCCTCATAGAGCGCCTCGCGCGTCGGAAAGTGACGATAGAGCGTCCCGATCCCGACGCCGGCCTTCCGAGCCACGGCCTCCAGGCCGGTTTCCGTACCACCCTCGCTGAAGATGGCTTTCGCCGCTTCCAGCACACGTTCGCGGTTCCGGATGGCATCGGCGCGGGGCTTGCGGGGGCTTCTGCCTAGCTGGTCGGTCATGCGCGGTCGTAGTCTTTCCGATAAAAGCGGAGACACCCTCCGTTACCTCTTGCAAACGGAGGCACCCTCCGTATATCACGCTTCGGCGCCGCGGGAGGATCTTCTTCCGCCCCCGCCATTCTCCCCCGCCGGGCCCGGCGCAGGGCGCCGGCCCGGCCGCACTTCTTATCCTGAAACCGTCCTCATCGGAGGTTCGCATGAGCTTGTCCGTTACGCTCACTATCAACCGTGTTCCACGCACGGTCGAGCTGGACGATCCGCGCGTCACCCTGCTGGACCTGCTGCGCGAGCGGCTGGACCTCACCGGCACCAAGAAGGGCTGCGACCGCGGCCAGTGCGGTGCCTGCACAGTCCTGCTGAACGGCCGCCGCGTGAACGCCTGCCTTGCGCTGGCAATCAGCCATGACGGGGCGGAAATCCTGACCATCGAGGGCTTGGCCGAGAGCGGCGTGCTGCATCCCGTTCAGGCGGCCTTCATCGCCCACGACGCCCTGCAATGTGGCTTCTGCACGCCTGGCCAGATCATGAGCGCCATCGGCCTGATTGGCGAAGGCCAGGCCGGGGACGACCCCGAGCGCGTGCGTGAGGGCATGAGCGGCAATCTCTGCCGCTGCGGCGCGTATCGCGGGATCACCGAGGCGGTGATCGAAGCGACCCACGACATGACCGTCACCACGACGCGCGAGGAGGCAGCATGAACCGCTTTGACTATGTTCGGCCGCATACGGTTGCCGAGGCCATCGCGGCCGCCGCGATGCCGGGCAGCGCCTATCTGGCCGCCGGTACCAACCTGCTCGACCTGATGAAGATCGGTGCGGCGCGACCGGCGCGGCTGGTGGATTTGAACTACCTGTCCGGTCTCGACGCGATCGAGCAGCTACCGGATGGCGGGGTGCGGATCGGCGCGCGCGTTCGCAATGCCGATCTCGCGCATGACGCCGCGTTTCGCCGGCAATTTCCGGCGGTATGCGAAGCGCTGCTCTCCGGCGCTTCGGCCCAGCTGCGCAACGTCGCCACAGTCGGCGGCAACCTGTTGCAGCGCACGCGCTGCGCCTATTTCCAGGACACGGCAAGCGCGTGCAACCGCCGCGCGCCCGGCAGCGGCTGCGATGCCCGTGGTGGCGAGAACCGGCTGCATGCCGTGCTCGGCTGGAGCGAAGGCTGCATCGCGACGCATCCTTCGGATTTCTGCGTGCCGTTGGTGGCGTTGGGCGCGGTGGTCGAGATCGAAGGGCCTGCCGGCGCACGGGCAATTCCGCTGCAGGACTTCCACCTGCTGCCGGGCGAGACGCCGGAGCGTGAGAGCGTGCTGACGCCGGGCGAGTTGGTGGTGGCCGTGCGGCTGCCGCCTGAGGCCGCGGGCTTCGCTGCGCAAAGTCGCTACGTGAAGCTGCGCGAACGCACCTCCTATGCCTTCGCCGTCGTGTCTGCCGCCGCCGGCCTGCGGATCGAGAATGGCAGGATCACCGAGGCGCGGCTCGCACTGGGTGGCGTTGCCGCCAAGCCGTGGCGTGCCGAGGCCGCGGAAGCAGCACTGGCCGGCGCAGCGCCGGGCGCTGCCGCCTTCCGCCACGCGGCGGAGCTTGCCCTCGCCGGTGCCCGGCCCTCCGGCGACAACGCCTTCAAAATCGAGCTCGCGCAGCGCATCGCCATCCGTGCGCTTACACTCGCGGCGGCCGGCACGCCGGATCGCTTGCCGGCGTTGCCTGCGTCCCCCTTCGCTCCCATTCCCGGAGGTCTCCATGGCTGAGGTTCTGCACATGCGGCATGGGTCGAATGCCGGCCAGCCAATCACGCGCCGCGACGGCGTGCTGAAGGTGACGGGCCAGGCGCGCTATGCCGCAGACAACCATCCACCGGACATGCTGCACGCGGTGCTGGCGGGAAGCCGCATCGCGCGCGGCCGCGTGGTGTCCATGGATATCGAGGCGGCGCAAGCGCATCCTGGCGTGGTGGCCGTGATGGCGCCCGGCAATCGGCCGCCACTCGCGCTGCACCCGGACGACAAGTCGGTGCCCTTCTCCTTCTGCCTCGACCTGCTGCAGGACGACCGTGTGCGCTATGCCGGGCAACCGATTGCGGTGGTAATCGCGGAGACGCTCGAAGCCGCTACCGAGGGTGCCGCGCTCCTCGCGGCTCGCTACGAGGCCGAGCCGGTCGAGGTCACACTAGACGCCGAGGAGGTCTTCGTGCCGCAGGCGGTGGGCGTCGGCGACCCCGGCGAGTTCTGGCACGGCGATGTCGAAGGCGGCCTCGCCGCGGCCGCCAGGCGGCTCGAGGCCACCTACGAGACGCCCCAGCAATTCCACAACGCGATGGAGCCGCACAGCGTCGTCGCCGCATGGGATGGCGATGCGCTGTCGCTCGACATGCCGACGCAGGGTCTGGCGTTGACCCAGATGCGGCTTGCCGCCCTGTTCGGTATCCGGGCGGAAGGCATCCACATCCGCAGCCCGTTCCTGGGTGGCGGCTTCGGGTCTAAGCTGCTGACCGGGCCACAGGTGTTGGGGATCCTTGCGGCGAAGCTCGTCGGCCGGCCGGTGAAGCTCGTGCTGCGGCGCGACCAGATGTATGGACCGGTTACCCATCGCGCGCCGACGCGGCAGCGTTTGCGCATCGGCGCGACGGAGGATGGCGCGCTCACAGCGATCCACCACCATGTGCGCACAGCCGTCAGCCGCTTCGACGAGTTCTTCGAACCGGCCGCAGGGATCAGCAGGACGCTCTACGCCGCGCCGGCCATCGCCATCACCAACGAGGCCGTGCGGCTGGACACCGGCACGCCGGGGTTCATGCGCGCACCCGGCTTGGCAAGCGGCAGCATCGCGCTGGAGAGCGCGATCGACGAGTTGGCGCAGGCCTGCGCCATGGACCCGCTGGAGTTCCGCCTGCGCAACTACGCGGAGGTCGAGCCGGTCTCCGGGCGCTCCTTCTCCTCCAAGGCGCTGCGCGAATGCTACGCCGAGGGCGCGGCCCGCTTCGGCTGGGCCGGCCGTCCGCTGGAATCGCGGCAGATGCGCGACGAGAACGGGCTGCTGGTCGGCTGGGGCGTCGGCACGGCGACCTTCCCCGCGCATATGTTCCAGGCCGCGGCCCGGGCTGTGCTGCGGCGTGACGGAACGGGCCTAGTCGAGACCGGCGCGCACGACATGGGGCAAGGCGCCTGGACCGTGTTCGCCCAGATCGCGGCTGACAGCCTCGGCCTTGATGTCGAGCAAGTGGAGTTCCGCGCCGGCAGTTCCGACCTGCCGGATGCCGGGATCGCCGGCGGCTCCGGGCATACCGCCACCGCGGGCAGTGCGATCCAGGCGGCAGGCGAGCAGGTGATCGCCCGCCTGACGGAGCTGGCACTGACCGACCCGCGATCACCGCTGTTCGGCGCCGGCAATGTCGGCGTCGTGCCTCGCAAAGGCCGGCTGGTGCGCTGGGATGACGAAAATCGCGGCGAGAGCTTCGCCGATATCCTCGCTCGCGCCGGCGTGGCGGAAATCGAGGGTCATGGCAGCGGGGCGGCGGACACGGCCATGGCGGAGCGCTATGCCATGCAGGCCCATGGCGCGGTCTTCGCCGAGGTGAAGGTGGATCCCGACCTGGGGCAGATCCGCGCAACACGTTTGGTCGGCGCCTTCGCGGCCGGCAGGATCATCAACCCACGGCTGGTGCGCAGCCAGTACTATGGCGGCATGATCTGGGGCGTTTCCTTCGCCCTGCACGAACGCGCCGTGCTGGACCCGCGCACGGGTCGGGTGATGAATGCCGATCTGGGCGAGTACCACGTGCCGGTGAACGCGGATGTCCCCTCGCTCGAGGCCATTCTGGTTGAGGAAGACGACCCCCACGTGAATGCTCTCGGCATCAAGGGTGTCGGCGAAATCGGTATCACCGGCACGGCCGGCGCGATCGCGAATGCCGTGTGGCATGCCACCGGCATTCGCGTCCGGCATTTCCCGATCGGGATCGAGCGCATGTTACGCGAAGCGCGCGCGCCTGGAACGGCTGGATGACCGTCGACAAGGCCGGCATTCTCCCGCGCGCCGGCCAGGCGGCAATGTGACGACATGGTCGTGTGCGCGGACCTCCATCACGTTCCGCGGCCAGACGAGTATGTCCTCGCTCAGGGTGTGCGCCGGCTTGGATAGTGCAAGACCGACTCGGCCGAGGCTTGAGGCGGCGCGCCGATGCTGCAAGACGCGGATCCACCTATCGGGGAGTGACACCATGAACGAAGCTGACATCGCCGACGTCGCGGCAGCACTGGCGGCGGCGAGAACCGGTCGGAGCATTGACGGCTTGTCGCCCGCCCCACAGACCATGGCCGAGGCGGAAGCGATCCAGCTCGCCACACTCTCCGCCCTGGGCGTGCGTCGCGGCGGCTGGAAACTTGGTCGCGCCGAGGGGCAGATTATCAGTGCGCCGATGCCAGTCGGTCCGGTCGACGAAGCACAGCCGGTGCTGACGCTTCCATCAGGCACGCGCATCGAGCTTGAGCTCGCACTGCGCTTCCGCGACGTACCGCCGTCGGACGCGCTGGAACTGCAGGCGTTGCCTGGCATAGCGGATCTGGTCGTGCTGTTCGAGTTCGTGCGGACGCGCTTCTCTGCACCGGCATCAGGGTACGATCGCATTGCGGATTGCATCTCCAATGAGCGCGTGGTGGCCGTCACAGCGTCCGGCTCCTGGTCACCTGCCATCCTCGAGAGCCTGCCGCTGGTGCAACTTTTCCTGGATGGCGCCGAGATCGCGCGGCACGAGGGCGCGCATCCGGCGGCGTCCCTGGCACCGCTGCTCGGCGCTTGGCAGGCGCGTTGCGCTGGCGCGGGGCTGGCCCTCGCAGCCGGGGAGATCGTGACCCTCGGCAGCCTGACCGGCGTGCTGCCCGTACCGCCCGAAGGTGCTGAGTATCTCGGCAGGATTGGTGACTTGCCGCCACTGCGCTGCCGCGTCCGGCCGCTCGAGACGGCGCGAGCGTAGCGCCACGACCCTTCGGGACCAAACACCCGAGTTTTCGTCGATGCAGACGGACTGCGCGGATTGCGACGCCCAAAAGTGATAATTGAGGGACGCGCATCAGATAGTCGAGGGTCGGCCATACGCTAGGCGCGCCAATCCATAGAGCGGCGGCCGGCGCTCCGTCCGTCCGTCGGCGCATCGCGGCCAGTTCCTCGGTGTTTCCGAGCCTCGCCTTGCGAACCGCCGACTTCATGACCGCGATGGTCCGATCATAGACGCGCGTCGGTACCGAGAAGGGATGGCGATCCTTGCCGCCATGCGCGAACGAGAAGCGCGCCGGTTTGGTAAGGCGACACGGCGCGCCATGCACCACTTCGGCGACCATCGCCAGCGCCCGGACGGTTCGCGCCCCGACCCCCGGCACGAGCAACAGGTTCGCGAAATCCGTCGGCCCGCTCTCCGCCGCCGCCGCAAAGGGCGCCGTGGAGCCGGCGCTCGACCACATCCTCCGGACGGACGTCGTGATGGGCCGGCATGATGAGATGCGGCAGCAATGGCTGCGAGCCGGTCAGCGCCGACCGACCCTCCATCCGTCGCAGTTCGGGCTGTATCCCGACACCTTCGACTGATGCCCCGTCCGGCAGGAACTGTCGCTTGGGGCTGACCCATACGCCATGGCGCGCCTTCGCTAGCTCGCTTGAGGTCGTATCGACCGGCAAGGCGCGCTCCTGGATTCGGTGCTCACACGTCAGTCACCCGGTCAAGCAGGGGCAAGCAGAATTTCTGCACTTGTCAGTCCGGAAATTATTTTCCATACCGCTCCGTCTGATTAATAATGGCGGGTGCCCGATGGAAGATCTCCTCACCTTGACGCTTACCCATCCTGTCGCGATCGCTGCCGCGAAGGTCGTGCTGACATCGTTCTTCTGGATCGCTGGCCTCTTCGGCGTCTTCAATTTCAAGGTCATCGTCCAGGAAATGGTCGATGTGAACCTGCCTTCGCCGCCCATTTTCGCTGTGGCGACGATCGCCTGTCAGCTGATTGGTTCTGCTTTGGTGATCACCAACGTCGCTCGGCTCGGTTGGCTTGGAGCAGGTGCATTGGCGGTTTTCACCATCCTCACGATCCCGATCGGCCACCCGTTCTGGAAGTTCGAGGAGCCGAAGCGGACCCACGAGTTCCACATCGTGCTTGAGCATATCACCGTTGTGGGGGGACTCATGCTCGCTGCAATTATCTCACTACACTCCTGATCGTGGGCTGATGCTGGAACGGTTTGATGCAGACGGCGAAACGGACGCGAGGTAGGCCGAAGGACGACACCAAGAGGACTGCCCTGTTGGACGCAGCGCGTTCTCTCTTCCTGGCCCGTGGGACGGACGTCACCATAGACGAGGTTGCGGCGACGGCGGGTGTCTCGAAGGCGACGCTCTATGCGAACTTCGCGGACAAGGACAGCCTTATCGCAGCGGTAATACGTCGGGAGTCGGACAACACGATTACCGACGAGGAGTATTCGAGGTTCACTCAATCCCGCATCAGCGACGTGCTTTTCAGCTTCGGCGTCCGCTTCGTCAGTTTCATCAACAACCGCGATATCCTCGGCTGGGACCGCTTGATTGCCGTGCTTGAAACGCGCCATTCCGAATTGCCGAAGCGCTTCTTCGATCTGGGTCCGGGACGCGGCCAGCGCCTTCTCACGGCGTTAATCGCACGGGCCATCAATCAGGGGCACCTGAAGGCTGTCGATGCAGATTATGCCGCCGACGCGCTGACGGGCCTTTGGCTTGGCTTCACCACTCTAGAAATCAAACTCGGTGCGCGCCCCCCTCTAACGGATGAGGAAATCAAGCAGCGAGTGGAACGAGGGATTAGCATTTTCATGGCGGTATATGGGGCAGAGACCGAGAACTTGACTGACCAGCCGCCATGAGGAGGTCCGGCCGGATCCATTGGATCTGGGCTGTGATTCTGAGGAGGCGGGAGCCGTAGCACTGTCGGCAGTTTGATGTCCGCTGTTCCAGATGCGGCGCCGGAAAGCAGACCGGCCGCTTCCGGCCAGATCCGGCCGTATGTCCGGCGGCGAATTCGATGAGCTGAGCAATGTCGCGGCTCCCGCACATTCCGCTCGACTTCCTTGCGACAGGAAGCATTGGTGCTGACGCGCCACGGGCGAGGGAGCCCGCGGCAGCAAGCCCCGCAAGTCCCGGGCTCTGGGTGGTGGGAGCGCCGCATAGGGTGGCGTCTCGCGAAGGAACCAACCCGATGTCCAATACCAAGACCCTCACCGTCGTCCAGCTTCTGATTCTCACGACTGCTACGCAGCGCCCCGACCGCATGGTCCTCCCCCTGCCGCCGACGATCCGCGCCCGCGGCGGCGCCCAGCGCAACCTGCTCGGCGCCCTGCTCAAGATGGAACTCGTCGCGGAGGTGCCTGGCGATGATGCCGGCATCGCCTGGCGCACCGACGAGGCCGGCCAGCACCACGGCCTTCGCATCACGACGGCTGGCCTCGCCGCCGCAGACGTTCATGAGGATGCGCCGGTGGAGACGGCAGATGCTGACGCCGACACTAGCTTCGGAGGGGTCGCGAGTTCGACGGGCGGCGATGCTGCCACGGTCGAGGAGCCCGGCGCCGAGCAGGTCATGCAGGAAGCCCCGCCCCGCCGCCCCACCGGCACGCTGGGTGAGGTACTGCAGGCGATCTCCGCCGAGGCGGGTGCGACGCTGGCCGAGATCACCACGCTGACCGGCTGGCTGCCGCACACGGCCCGCGCCGCCGTCACTGGCCTGCGCAAGCGGGGTTTCGATGTGGACTCATCCAGCAGAGCGGCCGTAAGGCCTACCGCCTGACGACGCTGGGCTGAGGACGGCCCCGATGCCCCGATCGCGTAGGGCAGGCTCCGGCCTGCCCGGGGGTGAATCGCCTGCGGCCGCGCGGCGGCAGGAGTGGGAGCGCCTGCATGGTATGGCGGCGCCCGCCGCGCTGAGCCCGGACTTCCTGCAGCGAGACATCGCCTATCGCCTGCAGGCAGACCAGCACGGCGGGCTCAGTGCCGATGCCCGCCGCCGCCTGGCTGACCTGGCCAGCGGCGATCCTGCCAGGTCACAGGAGCCGCGGACGCCGACGCCGCGGATCAAGCCAGGATCCCACGCTGCTGCGGGAATGGCACGGCAGGACCTACACCGTGCTGGCCCTGGAGGAGGGCTTCGAGATGGCAGGGCAGCGCTTTGCCTCCCTCTCGGAGGTCGCCCGCCACATCACTGGCGCCCATTGGTCCGGGCCAAGGTTCTCTGGCATCCGTCGCACTTCGAGAACCGTGGGCGCCAATCCTGGCCGGCGGCAGGCGGGAGATGCAAGCGATGCGTAGCCGGCGGGGCCCAGGCCAGCCTGCGACCAGTACCGGCTTGCGCTGCACCATCTACACCCGGAAATCCTCTGAGGAGGCCCTCCGTCGTGCCGGTCGGGAGATGGCATTGCTGGTAGGATCCACTGTTGCTGCCGTCCGGTCCGACCCATTGTTGGTTCGCCTGATCGCGAAGGCCTGGGCGCTCCGGGAGGCGCTTGTGTCCAGCACGGCGCCAGGCCTTACCGCCGTCGCGGCGGAGCAGGGCATTTCCCAATCCTATGCAACTCGGCTGGTTCGCCTCGCCTGGCTGGCGCCGGACATCGTCGAGGCCATCCTCGGGGGCTGCCAGCCGGTAAAACTGACGGCATCGCACCTGATACAGGACACCCGCATCCCCACCGGCTGGCAGGACCAACGCGAGGCACTTGGGTTCATCTGAGCGGGGGCGTGTGCCGACCGCAGCATCCTGGGCAACGTGTCACCTGCGATTGATCCGTCCAAGCTAGTCGGGCCCCACGGGAAGCGTGCGGCCGGCCATACGCGACGGTCCGGACCGAGCATCTGACCCCAACCGTACATGCCGAAATGGCCTGGAGAGACATAACCGACATTTCGCCGCTCCAAGCCGCTGGACCAGCGTCTCTCAGCTACGTATCGCGATAGGCGGCCGCGTTTCTGGCCGGAAGGGCGGGGGTTTGGCGGGTCGGGCCCGCCGCCCCAGAAATCGTCTGCGACACCGCGACTGTGTGGCTGGATCGGCGGGATTCGAACCCACACCCCGACCCAAGCCTACTGAGCACCCTTCCTCGCGTTGCATGAACCGCCCTGGCGCTTCCGTGCTGTCCATCGAGTGGCACCGAGCGTCGACCGCGTAGGCGGCACGCGGCTTCGATGCGCGTCGATCGCCCCGAATTCAGGAAGGCGCCCCGAAAGCGCCGCCTGCCCGGAGTTGGGCGATCTGCGCGGCATCGTAGCCGAGCATCTCGGTCACCGCCTCCAAGTCGGCGCCAAGCGCCGCGGCCGGCCTGTCAGGTTGCGTCTCCAGGCCAGGGAAGCGCACCGGTTGCCGCGCGGACCGAGCCAGGCCGCTGCCATTAGGCGCGAAGAAATCCACATCCTGAAGGTGCGGATCGGTCAGCAGATCCTCGAGCCGGTTCACCTTCGCGTGCGGGATATCCAGCGTTTCCAGCACCTTCAGCCATTCGATGGTGCTGCGACGCGTCATCTCCTCTGCGAGCACGGTGTAGAGCTCGGCGATGTGCGCACTGCGCTCGCCTGGATCCGAGAACCACGGTGCTTCGAGCACGTCGCACCGGCCGGTGAAGTCCAGCAGCCGGCGCCATTGCTGCTCGGTATAGGGCAGTGCCGCGATCCAGCCATCCTGCGTGCGGTAGGGACGGCGGTCCGGGGCGAACATGCGGTGATAGCCGGCGGCCTCGGGCGGCCCGCCGAAGGCCGCCGCGGCCAGGTGCTCGTTCAGCACGAAGGCGGCAACGGATTCGAACATCGCCGCCTCGACCTCGATCGCCCCCACCATGCCGCGGCCACGCGCGGCGATGGCGGCCATCACGCCATAGGTCGCGGTCAGCGCCGCCACCTTGTCGGCCATCACGCCGGGCACATAGGCGGGGTCCTGGCCGCGATAGGAGGGCAGCGCGGCGATGCCGCCGGCCGCCTGGATCACGTCGTCGAAGGCTGGGCGCCCCGCATAGCGCCCGCCGCTGCCGAAGCCGACCGCGGCGCAATAGATGATCTGCGGATTGATCGCCGCCACCGGGGCGAAGCCGAAGCCGAGGCGTTCGATCGCTGCAGGGCGCATGTTGTGGACGAAGACCTCCGCCCAGCGCAGCAGTCGGGTGAAGACCTCCCGCCCGGCGGCGGTCTTGAGGTCGAGCACCATGCTGCGCTTGTTGCGGTTGTTGCAGACGAACATCGCGCTGTCGCCATGCGGGCCGCGCGGTTGGATGGCGCGGGCGAGGTCGCCTTCCGGGCCTTCCACCTTGATGACATCGGCTCCGAAATCGCCGAGCACCTGACCGATCAGGGGGCCGTAGATGACGGTGGTCAGATCGAGGACGCGCAGGCCAGACAGCAGCGGGATCATACGCGCGTCACTCCGGCCGGATGCCGGCTTCGGCGACGACCTGGCGCCAGAGCGGCATCTCGCGGCGCAGTTGCTCGGCCAGTTCCGCCGGTCCTGTCAGCAGCAGCTGCCCGCCGGTCGCCGCCATGCGTTCGCCTAGCGCGGAACCACTGCGCAGCGGCGCGAGCTCGGCGACGATGCGCGCCACGGCGTCCTCAGGGAAGTTGCGCGGAGCGAACAGCGCGAACCAGATCGTGATGCCCGTGCCGGGCACGACTTCGGCGATCGACGGCACGTCGGGCAATACCGGCACGCGCTCCGGCGCCGTGACGCCGAGCAGTAGGCCGCGGCCTTCCTGCACATGCGGCAGTAAGGTCGCGAGGTCGCCGCTCATCACATCCACGTCGCCGGCAAGGAAGCCACTGATCAGCTGCCCGCCGCCGCGATAGGGCACGTGCTGCCAAGTGATGCCGGCGCGCGCACCGAATAGTGCCGCCGCCATATGCGTCGTGGTGCCGTTGCCGGAGGAACCATAGGTGAGCCGCCCCGGCGCCGCCTTGGCGGCCGCGATCAGCCCTTGAAGGTCACGGAAGGCCGCGTTGGGGCGGACCATGAAGCCCATGCTGGCCGTGGAGACCAGCGAGACGGGCAGCAACTCGGTCACCGGGTCGTAGCCGATATCGGGCTGGACGGCGGGCTGGATGGCCACCGCCCCGGTGACCATGGCCAACGTGTGCTGGTCGGTCGCGGCGATCACCTGCTTCGTGCCGACGGCCCCGCCGGCACCGGGGCGCGTCTCCACGATGACGGGCAGGCCAAGGCGCGCCGAGAGGTGTTCGGCGATGAAGCGGCCGGGGATCTCGACCGGGCCGCCGGGGGCATAGGGGATGATGATGCGCACCGGCCGGTTCGGCCAGGTGCGGGTCTGTGCGCGGACCGCCGGCGCGGCGATGGCGAGGGCGGCGGTGAGCGCCGTGCGGCGTGCGATGGACATCGGTTTTCCCCCGGGGCTTTCCACACAGGCTACGACCGCGCGACGCGCGCCGTCCATGCGTTGCCTATTCGGGCGTGATGCCGGCGCGGCGGACGAGGTCGGCATTCTCCGCAAAGTCGCGCGCCACCTGCTCGCGCATGTAACGGCTCCCGGTCGGCGAGGCCGTGATGCCGAGCGGTTCGAGCCGGGCCAGCAGGCGTTCGTCGGAGAAGGTGGACGCCAGCGCGGCATCGAGCGGCCCGGCGATGGTGTCCGGCAGCCCGGCGGGCGCGGCAACGCCGGTCCAGTTGGGCACCAGGTAGCCGGGGAAGCCCTGCTCGGCGACCGTTGGCAGGTCCGGCAGGGCGCGGAAGCGCTCCGCGGTTGCGATGCCGAGGGCACGCACGCGCCCGCCCTCGATATGCGGCTTCGCCGGCGCGAGGGTGGTCAGCATGAAGTCGACGCGTCCGGTGGAAACGTCGATCAGTCCCGCCGCGGTGCCATTGTAGGGCACGTGGATCATCTCCACCCCCGCGCGGCGCGCCAGGTCGAAGGTGCCGAGATGAGCTGAGGAGCCGACACCCCAGGTCGCGTAGCTGATCTCGTTCGGGCGCTGCTTCGCGGCGGCGAGGATCTGTTCGAGGCTTGCCCAGCGTGGATTGGCGACGAACAGGTAGACGGCGATGCCGGTCAGCCCGATCCAGGTAAAGTCCTTCGCGGGGTCGTAGCCGGCGCTGCGTAGCACGAAGGGCGTGATGGTGAAGGTGGCGTTGCCCGCGAAGACGAGCGCGGCGCCGTCCGGCCGCGCCCGCGCGACTTGGCGCGTGCCGAGCGTCGTGCTCGCCCCCGGCTTGTGATCCATGACGAAGGTGCCGCCGAGGCGCTCCTGCAAACCCTGCGTGATGGCCGTGCCGAAGACATCCGGGATGCCGCCGGCGGCATAGGGAATCACGAGGCTGACCGGGCGATTGCCGGGATAGGCACCCTGACCGCGCGCAAGGCGCGGGGCCAGGAGCGGTGCGATCGATGCGCCGAGCAGCGCGCGGCGTGACGTGGCAATGCGGTGCATCACTGTCCCTCCCCTCCGGCGCGCTTGCTGCGCGCCTGGCGTCAGATCGCGCGGCCGGCCCCCTGCCAGTAGGGATCGCGCAGCTTGCGCTTGAGCAGCTTGCCGGAATCGTCGCGCGGCAATTCGTCATGGAAGTCGATGATGCGCGGCACCTTGAAGTTGGCGAGTTTCGCCTTCAGCGCCTCGCGGATCGCCGCTTCACTGGTGCCGGGCGCGGCGCGGATGGCGGCGCAAAGCGCCTCGCCATATTCCGCATCCGGGATGCCGAAGACCGCGCAGTCGAGCACGCCGGGGATGCCGATCATCACCGCCTCGATCTCGGCGGGATAGATGTTCACGCCGCCGGAAATGACCATGTCCCGCTTGCGGTCGCAGAGGAACAGGTAGCCGTCCTCGTCGAAATAGCCGACATCGCCGACGGTGATCAGGCCGCCGAGCTCGACGGAACGACGATCGCCATCACGCTTGTTGTAGGTGAAGTCGGGCATGTAATCGACCTGGGCGTAGATCTCGCCCGGGATGCCGGCAGGGCATTCCTTCCCGTTCTCATCGAGTATCTTCACCACCGCGCCTTCAGTCAGCGTGCCGACAGAACCGGGCTTCGCCAGCCACTGTTCGGAGGTGCAGGCGGTCGGCGCGCCGAGGTCGGTGGCGCCGTAGAATTCGTGGATGACCGGCCCCCACCATTCGATCATCGCGCGCTTCACCTCGGGCGGGCATGGTGCCGCGGCATGGGTGACGTGGCGCAGGGAGGAAAGGTCGTAGCGGCGCTTCACGTCCTCCGGCAGGCGCAGCAGGCGGATCATCATCGTCGGCACGAGGAAGACGGTGGTGATGCGGTGGCGCTCGATCAGCGCCAGCGTCTCCTCCGGCTCGAAGCGCGGCATGAGCACCAGCACGTCCGAGAGCGGGACGGCGCGCAGGCCGAAGCCGTTCGGGGCGGAGTGATACATCGGCCCAGGCACCAGGGCGCGGATGCCCGGCACCAGGCCATAGATCTGCGCGCGGTTGCGGGCGGTGGCGGCGGCCTGATCCGGCGTCGGCGGCTGTCGCCGAACGCCCTTGGGCCGGCCGGTTGTGCCGGAGGTGTAGATCATGCTCTCCCGCGGCGGCTGCGGCGGGCGGTCGATCGGGTCATGGCGCGCGATGAAGGCATCCCAATCCTCGCCCGGTGCCTCGCCCTGGTCGGGCGCGATGCCATAGGCCGCGGCGGCTTCGGGTGGCGTGGGCACGACCAGGATGGTCAGGCCCGACGGTGCATCCGAGAGCAGCGGCAGCAGGTCGCGATGCACGACGACGATGCGCGCCTCGCAGTCGCCGAGAAGATAGGCGACTTCGTCGGGCTTCCAGTGCCAGTTGATCGGCACCGCGTAGCCACCAAGCGTCGTTGCGGCGAGGCTGGCCTCGAGGAATGAGAAGTCGTTGCGCAGCAGCAACGCGACGCAGTCTCCGGGGCCGATGCCAAGGGCGGCGAAGCCGGCCGTCGCGCGGTGCACCCGCGCCATCAGCGCGTCACGGGTGACCTGGCGGTCACCACTGATGATGACCGCCGGCGCCGTCACGACAGGTATTCCGCCCGGCCGTTGTTGAGCGCGATGACGTCGCGCGCCGGCACCCGCACGCGGAAGGCGGCCACGCCGGGGGCCTGCTTCCACACTTCCGTGCGGAGCGTCTCCCCGGGATAGACCGGCGAGGTGAAGCGCAGGTCGAAGCGCCGGAGGCGAGACGCATCGCCATCGCAGAGCAGGTTCATCACCGACCATCCCGCGACGCCATAGGAACACAACCCATGCAGGATCGGCTGCGCGAAGCCGCCCTGGGCCGCTGCCTTCGGGTCGGCATGCACCGGGTTGTAGTCCCCGTTCAGGCGGTAGAGCAGCGCTGCATGGCGGCCGACGGTCCAGTCGAAGGATGCGTCCGGCGTGCCTTCCGGCACTGGATGCGGCTGGCGGACAGGGCCGGTCGGACCACCAAAGCCGCCATCGCCGCGCAGGAATGATGTGCTGGTGATGCTGCACAGCAGATCCCCGCCAGCAGCGTCGCGCAACTCACGCGTCGTGTACATCAACGCGCCCTTGCCAGCGCCCTTGTCGATGATTTCGTCGATGCGGAACTTGCTGATCACGCGGCCTTGCGGCGGCAGCGGCCTGTGGATGGTCAGGCCCTGTTCGCCATGCAGCACCTTCGGCCAATCGACCCCGGTGTCCGGTTGCTTCACCCAGAAGCCTGGCGTGGCGAGCACGACCCCCATCGTCGGCAGCGCGACGAGGTCTTCCTCATACACATGGCGTAGTTGCTTCGGGTCCATCGGGTCCTGCCCGAGGCCGAGTCCGAGCGCGTAGAGCATCGTGTCCTTGATGCCATAGGCGGCCTCAATGTCCGCGAATTGGCGGTTCTTCAGCCGGTCGTAGTCGATGGCCATCCGTCGCTTCTCCCGTCAGTCCTGGAACGCCGCTTCGGCGGCGAGCACGCGCTGCGCCTGGCGCAGATGCGGCATATCGATCATCTTGCCGTCGAGCCCAACCGTGCCGATGCCCGGGCTTGCGTCGAAGGCCGCGACGATGCGGCGCGCGAAGGCGACTTCCTCGGCCGTGGGTCGGAAGCCTTCGTTGATCGGCCCGACTTGTGCGGGATGGATCGCGATCTTGCCGGTGAAGCCCTGGCGGCGCCCATCGGCGCAGGCGGCACGCAAGGCGGCCTCATCGCGGAAATCGACTTCCAGCGTGTCGATCGGCTGCACATCCGCCGCCACCGCGGCCAGCAGGCAGGCTGAGCGCGCGTAGCGATAGGTCAGCGCATAGCCCCCCGCCGGGTCCTGGTTGGTGCTGGCGCCAAGGGCGGCCGGCAGGTCCTCCGCACCCCAGGTCAGCGCGGCGAGACGAGGAACGGGAACACGCGCGTATTCCGACAGGCGCAGCACGGCCGCCGCGGTCTCCGTCGCCACGGCGAACAGCTTGATGCCGCCGGCCGGCAGTCCGTCCCGCGCTTCCAGCGCATCGAGCCAATGCGACAGGCGCAGCAGCTCATCCGGCCCGTTGACCTTGGGCACCACCAGCCCATCGGGCGCGGCGCGCACCACGGCGGCAGCATCGGTCAGGCCCTCGCCATCGAGCGGATTGATGCGCACCCACAGACGCGGCCGCCGGGCGGCACCCGCATGCGCGGCGAGGTAATCCACCACCATGCCGCGCGCCGCCGGACGACGCGACGCGGCGACGGAATCCTCAAGGTCGAGGATCAGCGCATCGGCGCCGCTCTCGCCGCCCTTGGCAAGTTTGCGCTCGCTATCGGCCGGCACGAACAGCCAGGACCGGATCATGCCGGCTTGCCCAGCATCAGCGCCTGGCGTCGACAATGGCCCACCAGCACGTCATGCTGGTTGTAGGCGCGGTGCATGAACTCGATGATGCCCTGACCAGGGCGCGACTTGCTCGGGCGCTTCGACAGCACCTCCGATTCCACGTGGATGGTGTCGCCGTGGAACAGCGGCTTCGGGAAGCGCACCTCGTCCCAGCCGAGATTCGCCACGGTGGTGCCGAGCGTCGTGTCGCCCACCGAAATGCCCACCATCAGCCCCAGCGTGAAGCAGGAATTGACGATGCGCGTGCCGAACTCGGTGCCCTTCGCGTATTCCTCGTCGAGGTGCAGCGCCGCCGGGTTGTGCGTGATGGCGGAGAACCAGACATTGTCGGTCTCGGTGATCGTCCGCCGGATGGCGTGACGGAACACCTGACCGACCTCGAATTCCTCGAAATACAGACCTGCCATGGTCGTCAGCCTTTCGCGCGCCATTGAACCAATGTGTAGGGCGGGTCCGCATCGTCATGCGGTTCGAATACCGCCTCGACCTCCGCACCGATCTCGACCTTCGCGTCGGGCGCGCAGAGCAGGTTGCCGACCATGCGGACATTCCCCGCCTCCGGCAGTTCCACCAGCACGATGGTGTAGGGGCCGTGGCCGTTCAGCGCCGGATGCACGGGATGATGCGGCCGCTGCCATGACCAGATGCGGCCGCGCGGCGCCACCTCCTCCCATCCGAGATCGAAGGAATGGCAGCGATGGCAGACCCATTCCGGGCCCCATTGATGCGCGCCGCAGCCGGTACAGCGCTGGATCATTAGCTTGTTGGTGCGCGTACCCTCCCAATAGGGCTTCGCGACGGGTTCCTGCGCGGGGGCGGGCAATCCAGGGGGAAGGGCGTTGCTCACAGGGTTGCCTCCGTGCCGAGGACCAGGCTGCTGACCGGTGTCACCATGGGGCCGCCGAGGACGGCGACGACATTCGCGTCGGGAACCTGGTTGTTCGCGGTGCCGCGAAGCTGGCGGACGGCTTCGTTTACCATCTCCAGCCCGTGCATGTAGCATTCGGCGAGGTTCCCGCCGCTGGTGTTCATCGGCATCTTCCCCGTCGGCGCCAGCAGGTTCTCGAGAACAAGGAACTCATTCGCTGTCTTCGGATCAACGAAGCCGTGCTCCACCAGCGAGAGCAGCACGCCGCCCGTGAAGTTCTCATAGGCCTGCACGACATCGACGTCCTGCGGGCCGAGCTTCGCCATCGCCCACATGTTCTTCGCTACGGTTGGAAAATGTGCGGAAGCATAATCCGGCGCGTTGTGCACCGGCGCCGCGCTGCGGTGATGCCCGCCCTGCGCCGTGCCGAGCAGATAGGTCGGCTTGTGCGGCAGGTCCTTCGCACGATCCGCCGGCACCACCAGCACCGCTCCGGCGCCGTCATTCTCCTGGCAGCAGTCGAACAGGCGATGGAAAGGTTCGACGATCCAGCGGGAGGCGTCGTACTTCTCCTCCGTCAGCGGCCGCCCATACATCACTGCGCTCGGGTTGGTCTGGGCGTGGTGGTAGGACGCCATCGCGATGCTGCGCAGCGCCTCGTGCTTGATGCCGTGCTCGGTCATGAAGCGCGTGATCTTCATCGCGAAGCGCTGCGCCGGGGACATCAGGCCATAGGGAAACAGGAAGGCATCGTCGCCGGACGCCGCCGGCACCGCCGCGCCACGCCCGTAGCGCGCGAACTGGCCCTGGGCGAGCGAACGGAAGGCGATGACGCAATTCGCCATGCCCGAATGCACCGCCGCCGCCGCATTGGCGACGGAGGCCGCGACGCCACCACCACCGCCACCCCAATGCATGTTGGAGAAGCGCAGTTCCTTGATGCCAAGTGCCGCGGCGAGCCGCACCGCCTCCGAGCGGTCATTGCCATAGGAGGCGAAGCCATCGACCTCTTTCGGGTCGATGCCGGCATCGCGGCAGGCGGCGAGCACTGCCTGCAACGCCAGCTTGAACTCCGCATCGGGCGAATGCCCGTGCTTGTAGTACGTGGTCTCGCCGATGCCGGCGATCGCCACCTTGCCGCGCAGTGTGCGTTCGCTCATCGGCGCCGTTTCCTCCGCTGATCCGTCATCAGATGGCGTCCTAGAACAGGCGCCGTCCGATGATCTCCTTCATCACCTCCGCCGCGCCGCCGGCGATGCGCGTCACGCGCGCATCCGCCCAGGCCCGGGCGATCGGGGTCTCGGTCATGTATCCGGTGCCACCGAAAAACTGCAGGCAGCGGTCCAGCACCTCGCATTGCAGGTCCGTACAGAACAGCTTCGCCATGCCGGCCTCGACTGGGTCGAGCGTGCCGTCCATCTGCAACGCGATCAGCCCGTCCGTCATGGCGCGCGCGGCGGTGGTCTTGGCGGCGAGTTCCGCCAACACGAAGCGCGTGTTCTGGAAATCGGCGATGGTGCGGCCGAAGGCCTTGCGCTCGCGTGTGTGGGCGACTGTCCAGCGGATCGCTTCCTCGGCCAGGATGGTGCCGCGCACCGCCTGCACCAGGCGTTCGCGCGCCAGGTTGGTCATCAGCATCCCGAAGCCCTGGCCTTCCGCGCCGAGGCGGTTGTCCATCGGCACGCGCACCTCGTCGTAGAACAGCTCCGAGGTGTCCTGGGCCTTCATGCCGATCTTGGCGAGGTTGCGCCCACGGCGGAAGCCGGGCGTCGTCGCTTCCACCACGATCAGGCTGACGCCATGCGCGCCGGCACTCGTATCGGTCTTGCAGGCGGTGACGATCAGGTCGGCGTTCTGGCCGTTGGAGATGTAGGTCTTCTGCCCGCGGATGACGTAGTGGTCGCCATCCGCCACTGCCCGCGTGCGCATCCCCTTCAGGTCGCTGCCCGCATCCGGCTCGGTCATCGCGATGGCACCGATCAGTGAGCCGTCCACCATGCCCGGCAGCCAGCGACGCTTCTGCGCCTCCGACCCGAACTTCGCGATGTAGGTCGCCACCATGTCGGAATGGACGACGAAGCCGGGGCCGGAGAGGTTGGCCCGCGCCAGCTCCTCGGTCACCACGACGCAATGGCCGAAATCGCCACCCGGCCCGCCGTATTCGGGAGCTACGTCGCAGCACAGCAGCCCCGCCTCGCCGGCGCGCCGCCAAGCCGCGCGCGGGACGATGCCCGCTTCGTCCCAGGCCAGCGCATGTGGCGCCAGTTCGGTTTCAACGAAGCGACGCACGGAGGCGCGGAAGATTCCGTGCTCCTCGCCCAGCACCGTGCGCGGACGGTCCAGCATGCCGTTTCCTCGATCGTTCTTCGTTCGCTTGCCAAATGGTAAGCATGCGTACGATCATCGCGCAAGCAGTCGTGGAGGAACGCATGGATTTCGGTCAGTCGCCCGAACAGGAGGCGATCGTTGATGGCGTTGCCGCCGTCTGCCGCCGCTTCGGCGACGATTATTGGCGGTCCTGCGACGACGAGGCGCGCTTCCCGCGCGAATTCCATCGCGCCATGGCGGATGGCGGCTGGCTCGGCATCACCATGCCGGAGGAGCATGGCGGCGCCGGCCTCGGCGTGACCGAAGCGGCGCTGGTGATGCACACCGTCGCGCGCCATGGCGGGGCGATGGCCGCGGCGTCATCCATCCACATCAACATGTTCGGCCCGCACCCGATCGTCGTGCATGGCACGTCCGAACAGAAGGCGCGCTGGATCCCGCCGCTGATCGCCGGCACCGACCAGGCCTGCTTCGGCGTCACCGAACCGAATGCGGGGCTCGACACCACCTCCATCACCACCTTCGCGGCGAAGGTGCCGGGCGGGTATCGGGTGAACGGACGGAAGATGTGGACTTCGACCGGCCAGGTCGCGAACCGGATCATGCTGCTGACGCGGACGACGAGGAAGGAGGATGCGCGCAAGCCGTCGGACGGGATCACGCTGTTCTACACGGAGATCGACCGCAGCAAGGTCGAGATCAAGCGCATCCCGAAGATGGGCCGCGCTGCCGTCGATTCGAACATGACCTTCATCGACGACCTGTTCATCCCCGAGGAGGACCGCATCGGCGAGGAAGGCAAGGGCTTCGCCTACATCCTCGACAGCCTGAATCCGGAGCGCGTGCTGGTGGCCGCGGAAGCCGTGGCGATCGGGCAGGATGCGCTGGACCGCGCGGCGCGCTATGGGCGAGACCGATCGGTGTTTGGCCGCCCCATCGGGCAGAACCAGGCGATCCAGCACCCGCTGGCGGAATGCTGGACGGCATTGGAATCGGCGTGGCTGATGGCCCAGAAGGCGGCCTGGCTCTATGACAACGGCAGGCCCTGCGGGGCGGAGGCGAATGCGGCGAAGCTGCTCGCCGGCCGCGCCGGCCACAATGCGGCACTGCAGGCGGTGCTGACCCATGGTGGCATGGGCTACGCCAAGGAATACGTCGTCGAACGCCTGCTGCGGGAGGTGCTGATCTGCCGCATCGCGCCGGTCTCCGAACAGATGGTGCTGTCCTTCATCGCCGAGCGCGTGCTCGGCCAGCCGAAATCGTATTGACCATGACGCCGCTCAACGGAATCCGCGTGCTCGACTTCTCCAAGGTGTTGGCCGGGCCGCTCTGCGGACAGTGGCTCGGCGACCTGGGTGCCGAGGTCACCAAGATCGAGCCGCCCATTGGTGGCGACGACACACGGGGTTGGCCGCCCTTTCGCGGCGGCGTCGGCGCGGTCTTCCTCAGCGCCAATCGCAACAAGCAATCGCTCGCGCTCGACCTCAAGACCGAAGCCGGTCGCAACGCCGCGCGGCGGATGGTCTCGCAAGCCGATGTGCTGATCGAATCCTACGCGACAGGCGTGGCCGAGCGCCTCGGCATCGGGTCCGATGACATGCGCACGCTGAACCCGCGCCTTGTCTATTGCTCGATCTCGGGCTTCGGACGCACCGGCCCGCTGAAGAATGGCCTCGGCTACGACGTCATCCTCCAGGCCTTCTCCGGCATCATGGCGATGACGGGCGAACGCAGCGGCGGGCCGGCGCGCAGCCCCTTCTCACCGATCGACCAATCGACCGGCATGAACGCCTTCTCGGGCATCCTCGCCGCGCTGCTGGAACGCAACCGCACCGGGCAGGGCTGCCGGCTGGAAGTGTCGCTGTTCGAAACGGCGGCGGCGCTGCTCGGCTACAACTTCCAGATCTTCTGGGAGAAGGGCTCGCTGCCGGAGAAATGTGGCTCCGGCCATGAATCGCTCTGCCCCTACCAGGCCTTCGATGCGGCGGACCGTCCGGTGCTGATCGGCATTGCCAACGACAATCTGTGGCGCCGCTTCACCGCCGGCATTGGGCAGCCGGAATTGGGAGAAGATCCTCGCTTCCGCACCAATGCCGACCGCGTGGCGCGGTTCGCCGAAACGGTCAAGCTGGTGCAATCCATCGTCGCCACACGCACGGCCGATGACTGGGTGGAGTTCTGCCTGCGCATCGGCATTCCCTGTGCGGCGGTGAACACCATCGCCGACATGCTCGCCCATCCGCACATGGCCGCCCGCGGCATGGTGATGGACTACGACCACCCACAGCTCGGCCCGCTGAAGACCGTGGCGCAGCCGATCCAGTTCGACGGCAAGCCGCGCTCGGTCGGTTCGCCACCGCCACTGCTCGGCCAGCATTCGGAACAGGCGCTGGCTGCCTACGGCTTCGCGGATGGGGAGATCGCCGCGCTGCGCGCCGCCGGCGCCCTCGGCGCGCCATGAGGAGGATATCGCGATGATCGCACGCAGGCTCATCCTTGCCACGCCGCTCCTGCCGCTCGCGGCGCGGGCGCAGGGCAGCGATGCCTTCCCCACCCGACCCATGCGCGCCATCGTGCCCTTCCCGCCGGGCAGCGCGACCGATGGCATCGCTCGCTTCGTGGGTGAGCGCATCGGGCGCAGCATGGGGCAGCCCGTGGTAATCGAGAACGTGGCCGGCGGCAATGGCGCGATCGCCGCGCGCCAGGCGGCCCGCGCCGCACCAGACGGGTACACCGTCATGTTCGCCACTAACTCCACCCACGCGGCGGCCGTGCATCTGCTGAAGGAGCCCGGCTACGATCCCGTGCGCGACTTCACGCCGGTCACGCTGACCTCCATCGCACCGCTCGTGCTCATGGTCCGCGCCGACTTCCCCGCGCGCACCGTCGCGGAATTCATCACTGAGGCGAAGGCGCGCGCCGGTTCGCTGAACTACGGCACCGGCAACATCGGCAGCCTGGCGGCGGCGCAGCTGCTGATCAGCAGCACCGGCATCAGCGCCGAACGCATCTCTTATCGCGGCACGCCGGCGGCGGTGACGGACCTGCTGGCGGGCCGGCTGCATTTCATGGTCAGCGACCTTGCCTCGGCGGGCGAGCATGTGCGTGCGGGCACGCTGCGCGCGCTCGGCGTCACCCCCGCGCAGCGCATCCCGATGCTGCCGGATGTGCCGACGCTGCAGGAAGCCGGCGTGCCAGGCTACGACTTCGCCTCCTGGGTCGCCGTTTTCGCACCCGCGCGCGTGCCGCCGGCGATCGTGGAGCGGCTGAACCGCGAGATCCGCGCCGTACTCGACAGCGAGGAAGGCCGGCGATACTCGCTCAGCCTCGGCCTCGTCTCCGCGACCGGCACGCCCGATGACCTCGCCCGTTTCCAGGCGCGCGAGATCGACCAATGGGGCCGCATCGTCCAGGCCGCCGGCCTGCCGCGGGAATGAGCGACGCCCCCCGCAAGCGCGAGGTGAATGATGCGCGCCGAAAGCGCGACGCCTCGCCGGTCGGCGGCGAGTTCCGCATCGGCTTCCTGGTGCATGACGTCTCGCGCCTGCGGCAGGCCGTGTTCGACCAGGCGATGAAGCCACATGGCGTGACGC
This sequence comes from Neoroseomonas lacus, assembly GCF_014644535.1. Taxonomy (GTDB): domain Bacteria; phylum Pseudomonadota; class Alphaproteobacteria; order Acetobacterales; family Acetobacteraceae; genus Neoroseomonas; species Neoroseomonas lacus. The sequence continues at coordinate 152,889 of NZ_BMKW01000008.1, read as the reverse complement.
GCGCACAGTGGTGGGCCTTGGCGCAGCTGACCCGGCACGACCCGAGGGGCGGCATGACGCAGGCTGAACTTGCTCGCCTGATGGAGCTGGGAAAGGTCGCCACCGGTGCGATGGTCATGCGGCTTGAAGCGGCGGGCCTTGTGTCGCGACGGGCGGATGCGTCGGACCGGCGCCTGAATCGCGTCTTCGTCACCAATCGTGGCAGCAGGATCCTGGAGCGCATGATCGCGGTCGGACGGGAGTTGAACGGCACCCTGCTGCGCGGATTGGAGCCAGACGACCTGGACGCGGCCGACCGTGTCCTCACGGCGCTGAGAAGTAGGCTCCGAGCGCAGCTGCGCGCGGATGGGGTGACCGGCGACTGACGAGCGCGTCGCGGCGGTACACCGGTTCTGCGTGTCGCGCCTCAGCGAGGCATGGTCCATCAACCCGCCGGGCCTGGTGGCCGACCTGGGCCGTCGGCGTCTCTATTCAGCCGCCGACGGCAGGGCAACAGCCGCATCACGCAGTGCCGCGCGGTACTCGTCGCCGAGGCGCGCGATCAAGCCGGCCATTGTCGGAATGTCCTGGATGGAGCCGACGCCCTGTCCGGCCGACCAGATGTTCTTCCACGGACGCTTGTCGTGGTCGCCGACATGCGCGCTGGTGGCTTCCGGCAAGTTGTCCGGATCGAGCCCGGCGGCCTGGATGCTCGCGCGCAGGAAATTGGCGTGAACGCCGCTGATGGCCGGGGTGTAGACGATGTCAGCCGCGGTGGCCTGCACCACCATGTCCTTCTGCGCCTGCACGGCCATGCTTTCCCGCACGGCAATGAAGCGCGTGCCCATATAGGCCATGTCCGCGCCCAGCATCAGCGCCGCGGCGATGTGCCGTCCGGTCGAGATGGCGCCGCCCATGAGCAGCGGACCTTGGTAGATGGCGCGCAACACTGTCAGCAGGGCGAAGGGACTGAGCCGGCCGGCATGGCCGCCGGCGCCCGCGCAGACAGCGATCAACCCGTCCACGCCGCCTTCGATGGCCTTGATGGCGTGACGCATGGTCGTGACGTCGTGGAACACCAGCCCGCCATGGGAATGCACCGCGGCGATCACGTCCGGCACGATGCCGAGGGAGGTGATGACCAGCGGCACCTTGTGCTTCACTGTCGCCGCCAGATCGTCCATCAGCCGCGCATTGGATCGGTGGACAATCAGGTTGACGCCGAAGGGTGCCGCGGACGGCGACGCGGCCAGTCGTTCGGCGATTTGATCGAGCCAACTGGCGTAGCCATCGGTCGTACGCTGGTTCAGCGCCGGAAATGTGCCGACCACCCCGGCGCGGCATGCCTCCACGACATAGTCTGGACCGGAGACGAGGAACTGCGGTGCGGCGACCACGGGCACGGACAGGCGTCCCTGGAATGCGACGGGAATCGGCATCTGTGTCCCTCCTTGCTTCGGCCAGCATGGCTGGCCGGACGATTGCGGCCTCATTTCTCCGGAGCATCACAACCATGGAATGGATGATCCGCGGGATCCGCCCCGACTTCGACCTTGATCTGAAACCTGCCTGGGCAGGAACGCAATGTGGTCGGGTTCGGAACCATGGACGTGCGCCGCGGTACGGGTCGCATCGACAGGCGGGGCATCGAACGGACCATGCCGTCCGGCTGCCAGGCCATCATCGGGGCACCCTTGTCGGGATAGAGAACCTGCTCCGGCTCCACGTAGATCGTGCGGTCGGCGATCAGGCCGTACTGCTCGGGGAGGAAGACCAGGGTCTGCGACGGCGGTTCCGGGTCGGCGCCGAGTTCGTTCTTGGCGTACTCGTCGTAGCCGATCAGGCAGCCGTTCTGGATCAGGTTCGTGACCCGCATCGTCGTGTGCCAGTAGCCCTGGAGTCGAAGTTGCCCCCGCTTCGATGGACAGGCCGTACCCGCGACCTACAGCGCTTCCCGGTATGCTCTCAACGTCACGCCGGCGCATTCCTGCCACGTATAAGCAGTCGCCCGCCGATGGCCTCTGGCAACGAAATCCCGTCGAAGATCTGGCTCATTCGCGAGGCGGCGCAGCTTGGCAGCGATGTCCTCGATGGAGAGCGGGTCGCAGAGCAGCGCGGCATCGCCGGCCACCTCGCGCAACGAGGAATTGTCCGAGGTGAGCACGGCCGCACCGGCGGCCATGGCCTCGACGACCGGCAGACCGAAGCCCTCATAGAGCGACGGATAGGCGAACACATCCCCGGCCGCATAGAGGCAGACAAGATCTTCGTCCGGGATGAACCCGGTGAACACCACGTGCTCGGCGAGATCCGGCGCCTGTGCCCGCTGATAGACCTCGCTGTTGGCCCATCCCGGTTCGCCGCACAGCACCAGCCGATGCGGGATCGCGCCCTCCCGCTTCAGGAGGGCGAAGGCCTCGAGCAGGCGCGGCAGGTTCTTGCGCGGCTGCAGCGTGCCGACCGACAACATATAGGGTCCGCTGATGCCGAGCCGCGCCAGCACCGCGCGCGTAACCTCCGCCGACGGGCGTGTGAAGAAGTGCGCGGCGACACCGCCGGGCGTTGTGACGACGCGACCCACAGTCGAGGGAAATAGCCGTTCGATATTGGCTCGCGCACTTTCCGAAATTGCCAGGATACGCTCCGCTTGCTTCAGCGCGCGGGGAATCAATGTCCGGAAATAGAGTGTCTTGATCCGTTCATGCGTGACGAGGCGGAGATCAGGGCGCGCTTGAACTTCATCCACCGGCACGGTGGCGGCAGCCAGGCGGCTGTCTTGCATGCCATCGAAGGGGTCGCGTGGGCACTTCTCGCGGCTGAATGGTCCGGCGTAGAGGCAGTGGCCGATGCGCTGGATCGGCGCGGATGGATGCACGGCCATGCCGCCCTCAGCCTGTGGGCCGGCGCCCGGTTCCCTCCGGCGCGGCGTGAAGCCCCGAGGCCAAGGCCATCGGCGGGGGGGGGCAGCGACGTTGGTTGCCCTGTTGGAGGCCAGCCGGCCTCCTCCGCCGCCTGGCTGGCAGTAGCGGGCCCGAACCAGTACAATTCCGCGACTAGGGGGCCGGTGCCGCCTACGGCACGATCAGATGGTATGCTGTAGGGCTCGGCACCGCGGTCAGAACTCCATCAGGTTCTCCCGGAACGTCTTGTAGCTATAACCACGCTTCGTCAGGCCGCGCTTCTGCAGCACCGGCACCAGCCCGTCGCAGATCTCGGCAACGTAACGGCGGCTGAAATCGCCGAAGGTGAGCAGGAAGCCATCGCCGCCGACCTCCTGCATCACCTCCTCCATCATGCCGGCGACGTGTTCGGGCGTGCCGGTGTAGTCGAGCCCGGAGCGGTTGGCGCGTTGCTTGGTGATCTCGCGCGGGGTGCGACCGACCCATTTCTTCGCGGCCGACTGGTGTCCGTTGGAGGTCAGCGGCGGAAGGGGCTCATCCAGCGGGAACTGCGAGAAGTCGATGCCGGTCAGCGTGGACATCATCGCGAGCGCAAACTCGATGTTCTGCTCCGCGAAGGCGATCTCATCGCGACGCCGCTGGCGCGCCGATTCCATGTCGCGATCGATGATCGGATCGGCCAGGAACAGCACCTTGATGGTGTCCGGGTTGCGCCCCTGCTCGACGGCCGTCGCGCGGATGACCTCGCGCTGGCGTTTCATGTCGGCGACGGATTCCGCGGTGGCGATGATGGTGTCGGCCCAGCGCGAGGCGAAGCGAAGCCCGCGCGGCGACCCGCCCGCCTGGCACAGCACCGGCCGCCCCTGCGGCGAGCGCGGGGCGGTCAGCGGACCGCGGCAGGAGAAGTACTTCCCCTTGTAGTTGATCGGGTGGACCTTGTTGCCGTCCGCGAAGATGACGTTGTCCCGGTCCAGCACGACGGCGTCCGGCTCCCAGCTGTCCCAGAGCTTGGTGACGATGTCCGCCACCTCGTCGGCGCGATCGTAGCGCTCGTCATGGGGGACGTGCTTGTCCTTGCCGTAGTTCTGCGCGCCGCCGTCATTGCTGCCGGTTACCATGTTCCAGCCGACCCGGCCCTCGGTCAGGTGGTCGAGCGAATTCACCAGTCGCGCCAGCAGGTAGGGCGGATACTCGCTGGCCGACAGCGTGGGCACGAGACCGAGATGCTTCGTGGCCATGGCGAGGTACGGCACCAGCGTCGCCGGATCGAGCTTCGGCGTCGCCGCAGCCTGGCGCAGATAGGCATTGTGCGAGTTCTGATAGGTGTAGGGGACGTTGCAGCTATCTTCGATGATCAGGTAGTCGAAGCAGGCCCGCTCCATGGAACGCGCGAGATCCACGAAGAGGTCGGGCATCATCCAGCGCGCCTGGGTGGCATCCGTGCCGCCCCATTCGTGGTGCCAGGCCTTCGGTCCGAAGCCACGCGAGAGGAACCACGAGAGGTGAAAGGGCTTGCTGCTCATGAGGGCGTCCTTGTGGGCGGAATGTCCGGCGTAGGCATCAGCGCGGCGCCAGGCGGGATTTCGGGTCCACATGCTCGCGCAACCCGTTGCCGAACATGTTGATTCCCCAGACGAGGATGATGATGGCAAGGCCGGCAAGGTTCGCGATCCAAGGCGCGACGAAGAGCCGGCTGCTGCCCTCCGAGAGGATGTTGCCCCAGGTCGCGGTCGGTGCCGGCAGGCCGAGGCCGAGATAGGAAAGCGCCGTCTCCTGGAGCACCATCTGGGCGACCTGCAGCGTCGACACCACCGTCAGCACCGGCACCATCTGCGGCAGGAGATGCCGCCAGATCACGTAACGGTCCGACGCGCCATACAGCGTCGCCGCCTCGACGAAGGGGCGCTGGCGGAGCGCCCGCGTCAGGTTGAAGACAACGCGGGCATAGATCATCCAGCGTGACACGCCGAGCACGAAGATCAGGTTCACGGCGCTGCCGCCGAGCGCGGCCACCATCAGGATCGCGAGCAGGATGTCGGGAAAGGCCATCTGTGCATCGGCGAAGCGCATGATCACCTGTTCCCAGCGGCCGCCCTTGTAGCCGGCGATGAGGCCGGCCGCGCTGCCAAGCAGGCAGGAGAACAGCATCGAGGTGACGCCGACCAGGATCGAAAGGCGGGAGCCGTAGATCAGGCGCGACAGCAGGTCCCGCCCATAGGCGTCGGTGCCGAGCCAGTGGGCCGCGCTACCACCGGCCATCCAGGCCGGCGGCTTCATGCGAATCGACAGGCTCTGCTGGTATGGATCGTAGGGCGCGATCAGGGGCGCGAAGATGGCCACCAACACGGCGCCCAACACGATGCCGCCCCCCAGCGTCATCTTGAATCCCTTGCCGAACAGCGCACGGCGCGGGCGCAGCGTGGTCGCGCTCAATGTCGCCGAATCCTAGGGTCGATCAGCATCTGCAGGAGGTCCACGGCGAGGTTGGTCAGCACGATGCCGACCGCGATGACCAGCACGCCGGCCTCCACCACCGGCACGTCGCGGTTGGAGATGCTGGTCAGCATCAGCCGGCCCACACCCGGCCAGGCGAAGATGGTCTCGGTGATGATGGAGCCGCCCATCAGCGTGCCGATCTGTATGCCGAGGAAGCTTAGCAGCGGGTTCAGCGAGACCGGCAGCACATGGGTCAGCAGCACGCGCAGACGCGACAGGCCCTTGGCGCGGGCGGCGATGACGAACTGCTCGCCTGACATCTCCAGCACGCTGGCGCGCGTGATGAGGACGATGTTCGGCAGCAGGAAAGTGGCGAGGGTGACCGCCGGCAATATCATATGCCGCCAGCCGCCCGCGCCGGAGGTCGGAAGCCAGCCGAGCTTCAGCGCAAAAAGCTGGATCAGCAGGATCCCGAGCCAGAAGCTCGGCATGGACTGGCCCGCCACGGCGACAGACGAGATGGCGAGATCCGCGAGCCGGTCCCGCCACACCGCGCAGACCAGGCCGAGGATGACGCCCAGCACGATGGCGAGCAGCAGTCCCGTCCCCGCAAGTTGCAGCGTGCCGCCCAGGCGCTGGAACACGGTCGAGAGGGCCGGCTCGTTGAACTGCAGGGACAGCCCGAAATCACCCTGCGCCAGGTCGCGCAGGAAGATCAGGAACTGGATCGGGATCGGCTCGTCCAGGTGCAGTTTCTCCGTCAGGGCAGCGACCTGCTCGGGCGTCGAGGTGACGTCGAGGAAGATGTCCACGGGATTGCCCGTGAGGCGCAGCACCACGAAGGTCACCAGCGCCACCAGGAACAGGGAGATCGGCAGGAGCATCAGCCGACGCGCAGCGTAGGCAAGCACTGTCGCTGTCCGCCCGTCAGGCAATATCCGCCGCGGCGAGGCGGAGGATCTTGTCGGATGCGGCGCCGAAGCCGGTCACCTTCCTGTTCACCGCATAGAGGCTCGGCAGCCCGAACAGGAACATGGCCGGGTTCTCGGCATGGAGGATCTCCATCATGCGGTGATAGGCCTGCTCCCGTGCCGCCTGGTCGTTGGTCGAGCGTGCTTCGACGAAGAGCCGTTCATATTCGTCGTTCTTCCAGACCGACCGGCGACTGCCCTCGGTGAACCAGACCGTCGCGAAGTCGGCGTCGCCCAGGCTGTACCAGCCAATCATGTAGATCGGCCCGGCCCGCTGCGCGCGCTGCATCTGCGTCCAGACGCCACCCTCGACGACGTTCACGGTGGCGTTGACGCCGATGTTGGAGAGCATGCCGGCGACGGCATTGGAGATGTCCACGTCGGAGACGTACTTGCCCGACTGGGTGGCGATGGGGATCGGCGTGCGGAAGTTGAACCCGGCCTCCCGCAGCATAGCCTTCGCCCGGTCGGGATCGAAGGGACGCGGCTTAAGTGCGGGATTGAAGCCGAAGGTGTTGGAGGTGAGCAACTGCCCCTGCAACAGCTCGCCGCGACCCTTCAGCAATTCCCGACGGATCGCTTCCTTGTCGATGGCGTAGTCAAATGCCTCCCGCACCTTCGGGTTGTTGAAGGGCGGCACACGGACGTCGTAGGTCAGGATCAGCCCGACGCTGGAGACGATCTCGTCCAGCTTGGCGGCGGAGGAACTCTCGACCTGCGGGATCAGGTCGATGGGCACTTCCTCGATGATGTGCGTCTCGCCGGCGACGAGGGAGGCGATGCGCGTGCCGGGGTCGGGGATCTCGCGGATGACGATGCGGTCCACCTTCGGCGCGCCGCCCCAATAGTCCTTGTTCGCCGTCAGTTCGTAGCGGTCGCCCGGGACCCAGCGCTGGAAGACGAAGGGGCCGGTGCCCATCGGCCGGGTCGAGATGCCGTCGAAGCCGACGCGCTCGAAATAGGCTTTGCTCTGCAGCTGGATATTGGAGAGGCCCTGGAGGATTGTCGGGAAGACGGCCCGTGCCGTGAGGTTCAGCGTGTACTTGTCCACCACGGTCGCCTGGGTGACCGGCGCGATGCGCGCCAGGGATCCGTAGCCATTGGCCGGATTGATCACGTAGTTGATGGTGTAGGCGGCATCCTCGGCGGTGAACTCGCTGCCGTCGTGGAACTTCACGCCCTGGCGCAGCTTGAACTGCGTCGTCACCTCATCGAGCTGGGTGTGGCTTTCCGCCAGGCCCGGCACGGCCTGGCCGGCATTGTCGCGCGAATAGAGCGCCTCATTGGTCTGGCTGATCAGGCTGGAGGAGGCGAAGGAGGAGATGCCTGGGCGCAGCGAGTCCGGAAAGACCGAGGCGCCGACCACCAGTGTCTTCCCGGCAGCACACGCCGGCTGCGGAAGGCCGAAGCCAGCCACCGCGCCGCCGGCCAGGGCCGCCTGCCCCAATCCCCGGCGAGTCAGGCCGAAAGGAGCGGTCTTCGATCGGTCAGTCGGCATGGGGATGTCCTTTTCGACCAGGATTGCGCGGATCCGGTGCCGCGCCTTGGGAAGTGGGCGTCACGACGGCAGGCTCTCTGCGAGGTGGCAGGCAGCAACGTGGCCTGGCGCCAGTTCGCGCAGCGCTGGATCCTCCTCGCGGCAACGTGCCTGGGCATGGACACAGCGCGTATGGAAGCGACAGCCGCTTGGCACCGCATCGGCGCTGGCGATCTCGCCGATGGCGTCCATGCGCCTTCGCGTCATGCCCGGCCGGTGCGACGGCACCGCGGAGAGCAGGGCGCGCGTATAGGGATGGCGCGGGCTGCGATACAGATCCTGCTTGCTCGCCAGCTCGACGATGCGGCCCAGATACATCACCGCCACGCGCGCCGCGACGTGACGCACGACGCGGAGATCGTGCGAGATGAAGAGGTAGGTCAGGCCGAATTGGTGTTGCAGCCCGGTGAGCAGGTTGACCACCTGCGCCTGCACGGAAACGTCCAGCGCCGAGACCGGTTCGTCGCACACGATGAAGTCGGGTCGCAGGGCCAGGGCGCGTGCGATGCCGATGCGTTGGCGCTGGCCGCCCGAGAATTCATGCGGGTAGCGCGCGGCATAGTCGGCCGACAGGCCCACCAGCGGCAAGAGCTCCGCCACCCGGGCGGCCTGCTCCGCCCGCTTCAGACCGGCGAGATGCATCGGTTCCGACACGAGCGCGCCGACGGTCATGCGCGGGTTGAAAGAGCTTCCGGGGTCCTGGAAAATCAGCTGCATGCGGCGTCGATACGCCCGCAACGTGTCGGCCTTGGCTGCGGTGATCTCGGTGCCGTCGAAGGCGATGCTGCCGCCATCGGGCTCCGCCAGGCGCACGAGAAGACGGCCCGTGGTCGTCTTGCCGCAGCCGCTTTCGCCCACCAGGGCCAGGGTCTCCCCGCGCCGCACGTCGAAACTGATGCCATCCACCGCTTTCACCACGCGGCCGCCGACGGCGAAGTGCCGCGTCAGCTCGCGGATGCGCAGGAGCGGGGTCTGTTCCATCTCAGGCCGCCATCACCGCTTCGACATGCCAGCAGGCGGCGCTGTGCGCGGGCGCGATCGGATTCAGCGGCGGCACGGCGGCGCGGCAGACATCGGACGCCAGGGCACAGCGCGGATGGAAGGGACAGCCGTCCGGCATGGCGAAAGGGCTCGCCACCATGCCCGGAATCGCCGGCAGCACGGCCGGGTCCTCCTCGTCCAGCGCCGGCATGCTGTGCAGCAGACCCTGCGTGTAGGGATGCGCCGGATTGGCGAAGAGGCGGCTCACCGGCGCGCGTTCCACGATCCGCCCGGCGTACATGACCTGGACCGCATCGGCGAATTCGGCCACCACGCCCAGGTCGTGGGTGATCAGCATGATGGCCATGCCCATCTGCTGCTGAAGGTCCCGCAGCAGTTCCAGGATCTGGGCCTGGGTGGTCACGTCCAGCGCCGTGGTGGGCTCGTCGGCGATCAGCAATTGCGGCTCGCAGGCCAACGCCATGGCGATCATCACGCGCTGGCGCATGCCCCCCGACAATTCATGCGGATACTTGTCGAGCGCAGCACGCACGGAAGGCAGGCGGACGAGGCTCAGCAGTTCCTCCGCCCGGCGGTTCGCCGCTGTCCTGCCAAGCCCGAGATGTGCACGGAGCCCTTCGCGCAGCTGGTGGCCGATAGTGAAGATGGGATTCAGGGAGGTCGTCGGATCCTGGAAGATCATGCCGATCCTGCGGCCGCGGATGCGGCACATCTCGGCTTCGCGCATCGGCACGATGTCGCTGCCATCGAAGACGACGCGCCCGCCCGATATCCGAGCAGCGTGGTCAGGCAAGAGGCGCATCAGCGCCAGCGCGGTCACGCTCTTGCCACTGCCGGATTCACCGACGACGCCGAGCACCTGGCCTTTCGCCACATCGAAGCCGATGCGATGCACGGCCTCGAAGCGACCCTGCCCGGTCTGGAATTCCACCGTCAGATCACGCACGGACAGCAGCGTGCGGGCATCCATCGGCGCCTCAGCCAAGGCCAGTTCCTGCGAGGCGTGGCTCGTTGCGATATCCTCGGCCAAGCAGGCTCCTCGCCGCATTCCCGCTGCGTTGCTGTCGGTGTCCGTCCGGCAACGAAAGCAAGGAGCATGCCATGAGGCGGCGCATCGGCCGCACCCGGTGTCGCGCTGCGATCATTCGGGGCGATGCGGCTCCGTCCGGCCCGGAGGCGATGAGCCCTCCCTGATCAGGCGTGGCGTTGGACAGGGCGGCCGGCGGGTACACGCATCGCCATGGCGGCTCAGTACTGAAGTTGACCCGGTTTCGTGGACACCCCGAGGCTTGAGACGGAGGTTTTCGAGATGCCCAGATTCAGAGTGCCCTACCCGCCGGAGTTCCGGCGACAGATGGTGGTGTTGGTCCGATCAGGACGAAATCCGCAGGACCTTGCCCGCGAGTTCGAGCCGAATGCGCAGTCGATCGTGCACTGGATCCGCCAAGCGGAGCGCGATGGCCGGGAACGCCGCGACGAGGGTGCTGCCAGCGCCGCGCGAGAGGAACTGAGCAAGCTCCGCCGTGAGGACCATCGGCTGCGCCAGGAGCGCGATATCCTGGCAAAGGCGGCGGCCTGGTTCGCGAAGGACAAGACCCCGTCCGGGTCTTCGAATTCATCAGCGCGCACCAGGCCGAATTCCCCATCCGTGTCATGGCCCGCGTTCTGCGGGTCTCAGTCTCTGGCTACTACGCCTGGCGCAGCCGGCCGGCCTCGTCGCGCGCCCAGGCCGATGCCGCCTTGCTGCGCCGGATCCGCACGATCCACGTGGCCTCACACGGCACCTACGGCGCGCCGCGGCTGCATGCCGAGTTGCAAGCCGAGGGCACGGCGATCGCCCGCAAGCGTGTGGCGCGGCTGATGCGCCAGGCCGGGCTGCGCGGTGTGCCACGGCGACGCTTCCCGACCACGACGCGGCGCGAGCCGACGCACGCACCGGCCAACGATCTTGTCGGCCGGGTCTTCACCGCACCTGGGCCGAACCTGCTGTGGGTGGCCGACATCACCTATGTGCCGACGGCGGCAGGCTTCATGTTCCTGGCCGTTGTGCTCGATGCCTGGTCCCGACGCATCGTCGGCTTGGCGGATGGCCGCGGACCTGCGAACGCGCCTAGTGCTCGACGCCCTCGACATGGCGGTGACCAGCAGGAAACCCGCTGGTGTCGTGCATCACAGCGATCAGGGCAGCCAATACACTTCCCTGGCCTTCGGAATGCGATGCCGGGAAGCCGGCGTGCGCCGACCGCGTAGGCGCCCTGCAGATGGCGCACCACGTCGCGGCGCACGGCGGGCCTCACCACTTTCACCGCAGCACGTCCTGCAACTTCGTCTTGTCGAGCGTGAGGTCCGCTACCAGCCGTTTCAGCCTAGCGTTTTCCTCCTCGAGCTGCTTCAGGCGCCGGATCTCCGCCACGCCCATCCCGGCGAACTGCTTCTTCCACCTGTAGAATGTCGGCTCGGACACGCCAAGCTTGCGGCAGATCTCGGCCACCGCCGTGCCGCTCTCCGCCTGCCTCAGGGCGAAGGCGATCTGCTCATCCGTGTATCGCTTCTGCTTCATGGCACCCTCCCTCCTTGGTCAGAGTGCCCGAAAAAATTGCCTTCCCGCCGGACCAGTTTCCGGGTTCAGGACCAAGTAGGGAGGCCCGCTGATGATGGTCCAGAGCTTCCCCAAGAACGTGGCCGCGCCGCCATCCCGGTTACGATCCACCGGCAGGCTGGGTCCCGCCGGCTCAGCGCCCGAAGCCGCGGTAGTTGAGACGCGGCACTTAGCCAATCTGAATTGATCACTGTGATCAGTGCATGGATCAGGACTCACGCCTTCACCCGCATGCAAAACGTCGCCCACTCCTGCATAAGTGTGGCCCGCTTCTCGAACAGGTCGCCCCGCCGGTAGGCGGCCTCGACCTTGTCACCAACGGCGTGCGCAAGGGCCGCCTCAGCGACCGAATGCGGCTTCATAGCCTTCTGGCGGCGTTTCCGAGTTACCGCCCCGTCCAATTCGGTCTGCGCTTCTCATTGAACGCGCTGCGCCCCTCCCGGGCATCCTCGGTCAGCGCCAGGACGCCGATCTGCGTCTCGAGGAAGGCGAGTGCTTCATCGAACGTCATGGCCTCCGTCTTGCGCAGGGCATACTTGCCGCGGCGCATGGCGGTGGGGCTTTTGTCGAGCAGCCGCCCGACCAGCCAATCCACCTTGGCGTCAAGCTCAGCCCCAGGCGCCACGTGATTCACCAGACCCAGCCGATGGGCCTCGGCCGCGGTGATCGGCTCGCCGGTCAGCGCCAGTTCCGCGAAGGCGCGCTCCGGCATCAGCGCGCGCAGGACACTCGTCACCACCATCGGAAAGACGCCGATCTTCACTTCCGGCAGCCCGAACAGGGCGTGGTCCGCGGCAACCACCATGTCGCACATGGCCATCAGCCCCATCCCGCCCGCCATGCAGTGCCCATTGACGCGGGCGATCAGCGGTATGGGCAGGTCGCGCACCTGGCGCAGCAGCGCGGTGAAGGGCGTGCCGATCTGCGAGAAGTCCTGCCGGAACGCCACCGAATCCGGTGCGAGGTCGGCGCCGGAGCAGAAGGCGCGGTCACCGGCGCCGGTCAGCACCACCACACCGACATCGCCGCCCTCCACGGCACGGGTCAGCGCCGCGGAGATGCCCCGCTGCACCTCGGCATTCATGGCATTGCGGCGCGCTTCCCGCGTGATCGTCAGCCGCATCACGCGGTCGCGGATATCCGTTGTCAGAACCGACTCGTTCAAGGTCATGACCCTTCCACCGTGCGCCGCAGCGCATCCACGAAGTCATCCAACTCGGTCACGGCGACATAGCCACGTTCGGCCACAAGCTGCGCGGCCTGTGCCATCGTCATCTCCCGTTCCGCGGCGCCGGCGGCGGCGAAGCCGACAACCAGCGGCTTGGGCGGGGGATACTGATCCAACAGGGTGAGCAGGCCCTTCACCGTACCGCCGAGCGAACTGGCGCCGAGCGTCTGGTACATGCCGATTGCCTTGACCGCCGGATTCTCGGCCGCCAGGTCGAAGACCATGCGACCACGGCGGATGAAGCCTTCGGCGCCGCCGCCACCTGGGGCATCGACGAAATTCGCCGCATGCAGGCCAGCATCGCCCAGCAGATCGAGGATGGACATGCCCAGCCCCGCCCCACCCGTGAGCAGCGCCACCTGCCCGGTCAGCTCCACAAAGGTGAAGCCCTGGCTGGCCGCCTCGCCCTCGCGCGGTGGCGATCCTGCGCGTTCGATCGCGGCCGAGCGCAATGCGCTGCGGCCCGGATGCCGGGACGCCGCGGCGTCATCGAGCACCACCTTCGCATCCAGCGCGACCAGCCCGCGTCCCGTCACCAGGCCGAGCGGATTGATCTCGATCAGTGTCGCATCGGCGCGCACGAAGAGACGATGGAGATCGCTCGCGAAGCGCGCCACGGCGCCCTGCTGGCGGGCCGGAATGCCGGCCGCCTTCGCGACCGGCAGAACATCCTGCGCGAACAGCCCACGGCGTGGGTCGATCGGCAGGGTCTGGACTTCGGCCGCGGCGTTCTCGACTTCGATGCCGCCCTGGGCCAACAGCAGCAGACTCACGCATTGCCGCACATCGTCGATGCGCAAGGCCATGTAGTATTCAGCCTCGACGGACAGCGCTTCCTCGACCAGCAAGGGCGGCGCGGACGGGGCCAGGGCCGCCGTCATCCGGCCGATGGTCGCGGCGAGATCCGCCGCCTCGGCACGCGCCACCAGCCCGCGCTTGCCGCGGCCGCCGGCGAGGAGCTGCGCCTTGACCATCGCCGCTGGCCAGGGTGACGCCTGCGGTTGTTCCGATGCTTCGATCAGCAGCCCGCGCGGAATGGCAATGCCCGCTGACGCCAACAGCGCCTTGCCGTCATGTTCGATGAGCCGCACTAGGTTTCCTCCGTCGGGGTCGGCGCCGGGAATATCTCGGCGGCCAGGGGGCGCTCGACCTCCAGCGCGAAGCCGTCGCCGCGGTAGTAGGAGGTGCCCGCCAACGGCACCCGGCCCTCGGCATCGCGGTACCAGCGGCGCATGCGCACCAGCACCTCGCCCATGCCGCAGCCGAGCAACTCGGCGAGCCGTGGATCCGCATGGGTGAGGGTCACCTCCTCCAGCAGCGTCATGCGGGCCGGGCCGATCGCCTGGCGCAGCAGGCGCCCCAGTTTGAAGCGGCTCTCGGCGCCTTGCGGAAAACGGCGGAACAGCGCTGCCTCGATGTAGTAGTCCAGCAGGGCGAAGGGTCGTCCGCCCATGTGGTGACGTTTGAGGATGCGCGTGAAGGGCCCCGTCTCCTGCGGGGCCCGGCTGCGCAGATCGGCAGCGAGCGGCACATCATCGGTGCGTTGGAGCACCTTGATCTGCAGGCCCGTATCGGCGGCGCCGGTATCGCTGATGGCGTCGCGCAGGCTGCGTCCACCCAAACGGTCCAGCGCGTCCGGCATCACCCAGGTGCCGCGCCCCCGACCGATGCCGATCAGCCCTTGCTGCGCCAGGATGGCGAGCGCCTGCCGCATGGTTACCCGCGATACCTGGAAATCCTCGCAGAGCTGCGGCAGGCCCGGGATCAGAGCACCGGGCGCCCATTCGCCCGCCGCGATGCGTTCGCGGAACACGCGCGACAGGCGCAGATACAACGCGACGCGGGACGCATCCTCCGCGGATGAATCGCGGCCGGCGAGCGGCGTGGCTGTCGCGCTGTCGGTGAGGGATGCGGCCATCGGCATGCCTCAAAGGTATTAAGGTTAGGACTATTGCGCAATAGGCCGTTTCTTTCCATCATGCCTCGGCGATAAGGAGGAAACCCCATGCACCAGCGCCGCAACCCCTGGCTCGATCGGCTGGCATAGCCATGGCGGTCCTGTACGAAAGCGGCTGGCGCGTGCTGCTGCAGGGCGCCACCGGGCCCTATGGGTTGGCGCAGCTCGAGGCGATGCGCGATGCGGGTACGCCGCTCGCCGGCGTCGTCGCGCCGGGGCGCGCGGGCGGCACGATCGAGGGCCTGCCCTGCTTCGACCGGATGGCCGACGCCGTCGCCGCCACCGCGGCCCAGGTGAGCATCATCTACGTCCCGGCCTCCGGCGTGCGGGACGCACTGGTGGATGCGGCGGATGCGGGCATCAGGCTCGCGGTCGTCGCCGCCGAATTCGTGCCGGTGCACGATGCGCTGTGGGCGCTCGCCTATGCGCGGGAACGCGGCCTGTGGGTGGTCGGGCCGAATTCGCTCGGCATGATGGTGCCGGGACAGGCGCTGCTGGGCTCGATCGCGACCGGCTTCACCCGGCCCGGCCGGGTCGGGGTCATCGGCCGCAGCGGCACCCTCACCCTCACCGGCACGCGCCTGCTGACCCGCTTCGGCTGCGGCCAGTCGGCCATCACGCATATGGGCGGCGACATGGTGGTGGGCCGCAATCCGCACGAATATCTCGCGCGCTTCCTCGACGATCCGGGGACGGACATCGTCGCCTATCTCGGCGAGATCGGCGGCGGGAAGGAATACGCCATGCTCGACCTCATTGCGGCGCGGCGCAAACCCGTGGTGGCGCTGATCGTCGGGCGCCATGCCCCGCCGGGCAAGCAGATGGGCCATGCCGGCGCGCTGGTCGAGGGCACGCGCGAGACCGCCGCGGCCAAGCGGGCGGCGCTGGCCGAAGCAGGCGCCGTCATCGCCGACAATCCCGAACACTTGGCGCACTGCGTCGCGGAGATGCTTGTGCCGGCCTGACGCACCACCAGGACTGAAACCGAGGAGGAAACAACCATGAAGACAACCCGGCGCGCTCTGCTGGGCGCCTCGGCGGCGCTGCTGCCCCACGGCGCCCGCGCCGAGGATGGCTATCCGAACCGGCCGATCCGCCTGATCGTCGCCTTCCCGCCCGGCAGCATCAACGATTCAACCGCGCGGTTGATCGCACCGGAGCTGTCGCGCGAACTCGGCCAGCCGGTCATCGTCGAGAACCGCGCCGGCGCCGGCGGGCTCGTCGGCACGGAAGTGGTGGTCCGCGCGCCAGCCGATGGCCACGTCATCGGCATCGGGACGATGTCGCAACTCGTGATGAACCTGGCGCTCTACACCAACATTCCGTTCGACCTGGTGAACGGGCTGTCGTTCATCGGCATGATCTCGGACACGCCGTCTCTCCTGGTGGTCAATCCGTCCGTTCCGGCGAACACCCTGGCGGAGCTGATCGCCTATGCGCGGGCCAATCCCGGCAAGCTGAACTATGCCTCGGCCGGCAACGGCTCGATCAACCATGTCGGCACCGAGCAGTTCATGGCGGTGGCGGGCATCCGGATGACCCATATCCCCTATCGCGGCCAGGGGCCGGCGCAGACCGACCTGCTCGCGGGCAATGTGGATCTGAGCTTCGATTCCGGCCCCGCCGCCATCGAGCATGTGCGTGCCGGCCGGATGCGTGCGCTGGCGGTGTCCTTCCGGCATCGCATCGCCCAGTTGCCGGATGTGCCGCTCTTCGCCGAGGCCGGACTGCCCGGCTATGCCAACAACAGCTGGAACCTGCTGATGACCACGGCAGGAACGCCCACGCCGGTGATCCTTCGCCTCAATGCCGTGTTGCGGCGGGTGCTGTCAGATCCGGAGATTCAGCGCCGCTTCGAACTGGGTGCGACCGAGGTGGTGACCGATTCCACCCCGGAGAGCACCGCCACCTTCGTCGAGGCGCAGCGCGCGACGTGGATCCCGATCGCGCGCGGCCTTGGTATCACCTTCAACTAGAGGATGACGGGATATGTCAGACCTGCCGAAGTGCGTGGAGTTCCACGAAGAAGGGCCGCGCGAGGGCTTCCAGATCGAACCACGCATCTATCCCCTGACACAGCGCGCCGCACTGGTCGAGGCGCTGGCCGAGACAGGCCTGAAGGCCGTCCAGGTGGCGTCCTTCGTGTCACCCAAGGCGGTGCCGCAGATGGCGGACACCGAGGCCTTGTTCGCCGCCATCAAGCGGCGCCCCGGTGTACGCTATGAAGCGGTCTGGCTGAACGAACAGGGCTTCCATCGGGCCAGCGCGACGCCGGGCGTAGACCTTTCCGGCAAGATCAGCCTCTACACCTCCGATGCCTTCGCGAAGCGCAACAACAACTGCACCGCGGCCGAGATGCGCGATCGCGTGCTCCGTTGGCTCGACCTTTATTCCGAAGCGGGCCTGACGATCGACCGCGCCCTGGTGATGACCGCCTTTGGCTGCAACTACGAAGGCGAGATCGCGCCGGAACGCCCGGTGGCGGAACTTGTCTGGGCGCATCGGGCCTGCGCCGAACGGGGCATCCGCCTGCCCAAGGTCTATCTGGCCGACACGATGGGGTGGGCCAACCCGCAATCGGTACGCCGCCTGGTCGGCATGGTGCGCGATGCCCTGCCCGATACCCGCGTTGGGCTGCACTTGCATGATACGCGCGGGCTCGGTCCGGCCAATGTCCTGGCAGCGCTGGAGATGGGGGTGGATCTGTTCGACAGCTCCGTGGCCGGGCTTGGCGGCTGCCCCTTTGCCGGGCATGGCGACAGCAGGGGTGCCGGCAACATCTGCACGGAAGACATGGTTTTCCTGTGCCATGAAATGGGCATCGAGACGGGGATCGATCTGGAGAAGCTCATCGAGGCGGCGCGGTTGGCGGAGCGCATCATCGGCCGACCACTGAGCGGGCGGATCATGCATGCGGGTTCGCTCTCGACCTATCGGATGCGCCGCGCCGCCTGACGGACGCGCCGAGCGCCTGATGGCGCTGGCGGTGGGCGGCCTGACCCGCGCTGGCCTTGGCGAGCGCGGCGGGAGCCGGATCAGCCAGCACAATGGCTACCGTGCCGGTGCGGTGGCCGTGCGGCCCGGTCGATAGGCACGAAAGGGCCTCATCCCCACGCGTCACCGGCGGCGAATAGCGTCGCGGCATGTAGGCGCGAGTGCCGCGGCCGTCGCACTGCCAGATCGTGCCCAGGGGATGAACCCCATTGGCAGCCAGCCCGGCTGGCACGTCCGGTTGGACGCCAACCGGGGCGGCTCGCGGTGCTCGCCTTATCGTACCGACACGAAGCGCAGGTCGAGCCGGTTGTCAGGCCGCAGCACCACATCGACCCCCGCGCGCGCGCCCCAGGCGAGGGTCAACTGGTACAGTGGCAGATAGACCATGTTCTCCCGCTCGATCCTGTTCGCCTCGGCGATCAGCCCGCGTCGCGTCGCCGGGTCCATCTCGACGCCGATGCGCCCGACCAGCGCGTCGAACTCGGCATTCGACCAACCCGTCGCGTTCCAAGACCCGTTCCCGCCGCCCTTCGTCTGCAGCGTGTTCCACAGGATGTGATGGGCGTCGAAGGTCGGCGCGTACCAGGCCATCAGATAGAACCGCGTATCGCCGCCCGTGATGCGCGGGAAGAAGCGCGAGCGGGATTCCGGCTGCGCCGTCATCCGAATGCCGATGCGCGCCAGCATCGGCGCAAGCGCCGTGCACACCGCCTCGTCCTGCGGATACTGGTCATTCGTGCAGTTCAGCGCGACGTCGAAGCCTTGCGCGTATCCGGCCTCCTGCATCAGCCGCCGGGCGGCGGCGAGATCGGGCGCCGGGTGGCGATCCATCTCCGGCGCGAAGCCCTCGACCCCCTCCGGGATCATCGACCCGGCCTGCTGCGCCGAACCGCGCATCACCACGCGGCGCAACGCGACACCGTCGATCGCGGCAAACATCGCCTGACGCACGCGCAGATCGGCAAAGGGATGATCGCCGCTCTGGTTGATACCAAGGAACATCACCGCCGGCCGGGCGCCGCGTACGACGCGAAAGGCCGGATTGGCACTGACCTGGGCCGCGGCCTGCTCGGGGATTGGATTGATCAGGTCGACATCGCCGGACAGCAGGGCCGCCAGGCGCGTGGCATCGGAACCGATCGGTGCGAAGGTGACCTCGGTCAGGTCATTCGTCGCGTGATCCCACCAACGCGCATGCCGTTCCAGCTTCACCTGCTGGCCCGCCTCATAGCTGACCAACCGATACGGGCCGGTGCCGTTGGCGTGGCGCGTGGCGAAGTTCTCGGTGCCGGCGCGGCGCGTCGGCGTGTAGGGGCTGGTCGCCTGGTGCGCCTCCGACCACGCCTTGTTCATGATGTAGAAGTTGCATATCTCGGCGAGCAGCACGGGATTGGGTGCGCGGGTGACGATGTCGAAGGTGTTGTCGTCGATCTGTTCGATGCGCTCGATGCTGCGCACCGCCGGCCGCGCGTCGGAGGTCTCGGCCTGGGCGCGCTGCAGCGAGAAGACGACGTCCGCGATGGTCAGCGGCGTGCCATCCTGGAACACCACGCCCTGGCGCAGGGTGAAGCGCCAGCGCGTCGGTTCGACCAGTTGCCAGGCGGTGGCGAGGCCCGGTTCGATTCGCATCTCGCGATTGCGACGCACCAGCGCCTCATAGACATTCATGATGACGCCGAGCGTGTTGGTCTCGGTGGTGCCATGCGGGTCGAAGGTCTGCACCGCGACCGCCTGGCCGACCGTGAAGCTGCGCGCATCAGCCGCCGCTGGCGCCAGTGCCGTGGCGGCCAGGCAGGCGATGAGCGCGAGGCGCGACAGGATGGTTCGGTCGTTGCGGATCACAGAATGGTCCCTCCATCGATGGTGATGTCCTGGCCCGTGATGTTCGTGGCCACGTCGCTGAGCAGGAATCGCACGACGCCGGCGATCTCCTCGGGGGTGCTGATGCGGCCGAGCACGCCGCCCATCCGTTCGGTGTAGCCGGCGATGACCTCGGCCTCGGCCCGGCCGGTCGCCGCGGCTTCGGCACGCCAGAGGCCCTGCATGCGGGGCACGCCAATCGGCCCGGGCATCACCAGGTTGACGGTGACGCCGTGCGGGCCGGCCTCGATGGCGGCGGAGCGGTGCAGGCCGCGCAGCGCCCATTTCGACGCGACGTAGCTCGCCCTGCCCGGCCGACCGCGCTGGCCATGCGTGCCGCCGATCGACACCACGCGACCCGACTTGCGCCGATACATCGCCGGCAGCGCCGCCGAGAGCGTGACGAAGCAGGCCCGCAGGTTGACGGCGATGACAGCGTCGAATTCAGCGACGCTGATCTCGCCGAGCGGCTTGCCCAAAGGCCCGGTGATGCCGGCCGCATTGACCAGCGCATCGATGCGCCCGCCGCACCAGTCGAGCCCGGCGGCCATCGCCGCCCCGGTTGCCGCGGCATCGGCCAGGTCGGCTTCCGCCAGCAGCCAAGGCGTGGCGAGCGTTGCGCCGACGTCGGTCAGCGCCGCCCGGTTGCGGCCGACCAGCACCAGGCTGTAGCCATCCTCGGCCAGCATGCGCGCGATGGCCTGCCCGGTGCCGGACCCGGCACCGGTGATGAAGGCGACGCGATCGCCGACGACGCTCAAGACTGATCCGCCGTGGCGAAGTAGCGCGACCGCAGCTGGCTCTGGCTTTCGAAGATCGAGCCGGGCGCGCGGGTCGGGAAGGGTTGCTTGATGAATACCGGTTCGCTGCGCACCAGGCTGGTGCCGCGGCCGGCGACCATGCGGTCCATGTATTCCGCCCAATCCACGCCATAGAACAGCGGGAAGGCATCGGCCGCGGCGTACTCCAGGAACATCATGCGCCGCATGCGCCCGCTGCGGTTCGGCGCGGAACCATGGATCGCCATCGGATGATGGATGCTGATCGACCCGGCGCGGCCGATCAACGGCACCGCCTGGTCGAGGTCAACGCCATCGCGCGCGATGTCGATGGCACCAACAAAGTAGCCATCGCCGTCATGATGTTCGAGCAGCGGGCCGCGATGGCTGCCGGGCATGACCATCAGCGGCCCGTTATCGGCCAGGCAATCGTCGAGCATCACCGCGACGATGCACATGTCCATGTTGGTGTGCGGCGCGAAGGCCCAGTCCTGGTGCCACTCGATCGGGCTGCCATTGTCGCCGGCCTTGGTGTTGATCTTGCTGTGGCTCAGCCGAATGTCGGGGCCGACGATGGCGGAGACCAGCTGCATCAACGGCGCGCTGCGGGCGAAGTCGAAGAACAGCGGGTCGGCGCTGTGCGGCGTCTTGATCCGACGGATGCGCGGCGCCTCGCGGCGATGGCCAGTGTCAAGTTCCAGGACATCGGTATGGCTGTCGGTGTGGCGAGCGCCATCCATCAGCCGGTCCGTGACCGCGACCAGCGCGCCAAGATCGTCCGGCGGCACCAGATCGGGGATCAGGACAAAGCCATTCTCCCTGAATCTCTCGATGTATTCGACGCACGATTGATCATTCATCGGAACATCTCCAATGCATTGACTGCTCGATCTTCATTTAAGGGTATCGACTTATTCTTCATCGTCGTCGTCGAATTGGAACGCATATTGCTTCCAATTCGCCAGACATCGAGAAAAGGCTTACCCGACGATGACGACACCACACATCAACCGGCGCGTCCTGCTCGCCGCCGGCCTCGCCACACCGGCAATCGCCCGCGCGCAGGCGCCATGGACCCCCGATCGGCCTGTGCGCATCATCATTCCCTTCGCCGCCGGCGGGGCCTCCGACCTGCTGGCGCGCAGCGCCGCGGAGCGGCTCACCGCCAGCCTGGGCGTCTCGGTGATTGTCGAGCCGCGTCCGGGTGCCGGCGGCAATCTCGGCGCGGAAGCCGCGGCGCGCGCGCCGGCGGATGGCCTCACGATCTTCTTCGGCGGCATGTCGAGCAATGCGATCAACCAGGCGCTCTACAGCCAGTTGCGCTTCGACCCCGCGAAGGACCTCGTGCCGCTCGGCATGTTCATCGGCATCGCCAATGTGTTGATGATCAATCCCGCCAAGCACGACTTCGCCGACCTGCGCGCCATGCTCGCCGCCGCGCGCGCCAACCCTGACAGCCTGGCCTATGGCTCGAATGGCGCGGGATCGGTCACTCACCTGACCATGGAGCTTCTCAAACGGGCAGCCGGCGGCATCGAGCTGCTGCACGTGCCCTATCGCGGCTCGGGCCCCGCGGCGGCCGCGCTGATGAGCGGCGACATCGCCATGATGTTCGACGGCGCGCCCAGCGCCGCGCAGCAGATCCGCGCCGGCACGCTGAAGCCGCTCGGCGTCAGCACCGCGACGCGCATCGCCGCGCTGCCGGAAGTCCCCACCCTTGCCGAGGCCGGCGTGCCTGGCTTCGACGTGCCGTCCTGGTACGCGATGTTCGCCCCCGCCGGCATGCCAGCCGCTGCGCAGCAGCGCTGGCGCACGGAACTCGCCGCGCTGTGCCGCGACCCGGCCTTCGTCGCCGTGCTCGACCGCAACGCCGCCGCCTATATGGCGATCGAGGGCGACGCGATGGAACCCTTCCTGGCCACCGAACGCGCCCGGTGGCGCCAGGCGGTGCAGGACAGCGGCGCCAAGGTGGATTGAGCTGCCATCATGGACATCGTCTCCGACGATCCCGTCGAACTCCGCGCGGCATTCCGCGCGGGGTGGTCGCCGCGCAGCACCGCGCGGCTCGCACCCGGCCGCGTGCAGGCCAATCTCGTCGCATTGCCGGCAGCCGCGGCGCTCGACTTCGCCGCCTTCTGCCAGCGCAACCCGCGCGCCTGCCCGGTGCTCGCCATGGGCGCGCCGGGCGAGCGTGTGCTGCATGGCGTCGACCTCGCCACCGACCTGCCGCGCTACCGCGTCTGGCGCGACGGCGCCGCCGCCGAGGAACCGATCGACGTCGCGGCGCTGTGGCGCGACGACCTGGTGGGCTTCCTGCTCGGCTGCTCCTATTCCTTCGAATGGGCGCTCGGCCAGGCCGGCCTGGTGCTGCGCCACTGGGCCAGCGGCAGCAACCCGCCGATCTATCGCACCACCATCCCCTGCGTGCCGGCCGGGCCGTTCGCCGGCGAGGTGATCGTCTCGATGCGGCCGCTGCGCCCCGCCGATGCGATCCGCGCAGTGCAGATCACCAGCCGCTTTCCGCGCGTCCATGGCGCGCCGCTGCATCTGGGGTTGCCGGGCCTGATCGGCGTCGATCTCGAGCGGCGCGACGGCGGCGACGCGCTGCTGCCCGAGGCCGACGAACTGCCGGTGTTCTGGGCCTGCGGCGTCACGCCGGAAAGCGCCCTGCGCGCGGCGAAGTTGCCGTTCGCCATCACGCATTACCCCGGCGCGATGGCGATCACCGACCTGTGGAACGCCGATCTGGCGGAATAGCGGGTCAGTCGAGGCCATCATCGGCCTCCGCGCCGCCCGCCTGACGTGCGGCGGGGTTGCCCCAGCCGCCGCCGCCGGGCAGTTCCAGCACCAGGCGCTGGCCGGCCGGCACGGTCTGCAGCCCCTTGCCGGCCAGCGTGGCGCCGGAGGACAGCCGCACCGCCCCCGCGGCGCCGGCTTGGCCACCGGCCGCGCCATCGGCGGGGTTGTCGCAGCGCTCGAACATCGCCAGCACGGCGATCGGTTCGTCCGTGGCCAGTGCCGCGACCTCGACGACTTGCCCGTGCCCGCCGCGAAACTCGCCAAGCCCGCCCGAACCCGGACGGAGTTCCTTGCGCCAGACGATGATGGGCGCATTGGCCTCCACCACCTCGATCGGCACCGCCTTGACGCCGGCCGGGAAGGCGGTGCCGTCGAGCCCGTCCATGCCGGGCCGCGCGCCGGTGCCGCCGCTGTTGAAGAACACTGTCTCGAAGCTGGTGCGGCCCTGATGCCCCTCGGCATCGACCACTTCCGGCCCGCCGCGCAGTTGCACCGTCCACAGCACGGAGGAGCCGGCCGCCGGCACGCGTTGCGGCATCGCCTGCGCCAGGCAGGCGAACACGGCATCGGGCAGGAATTGACCGACGACATGCCGGGCCGCGACCGGCGCCGGGTCCTGCGCGTTCAGCACGCTGCCGGCGGGCGCCTCGACGCGGATCGGCGCCAGCGAGCCGGCATTGTTCGGCACATCGGGCGCGACGACGGTCTTCACGCCGAAGGCCGCATAGGCGCGGGTATAGGGCAGCACGACATTCACCCCGCGCGGCACCGCGGCGGACGTGCCGGCGAAATCCACCAGCACCTCGTCGGCAACGATGCTGACGCGGCAAGCAAGTTCGATGGCGCGGCCGGCGACGCCATCGAGCCTTAACCGCGATGACCAGCTGCCGCGCGGCAGCGCGGCGATGGCGGCAAGCGTCGCGCGATGGGAGCGCGTCAGGATCTCCTCGCCCAGCGCCTCCAGATCCGCCATGCCTTGCTGCGCCAGCATCGCCGCCAGCGCCCGCGCCGAGGCGGCATTGGCCGCGCAGTAGGACCGGATATCGCCTTCAACCTCGAAGGGACGGCGGACATTGGCGCGCAGGATGGCGAGCAGCGTCGGGTCGAAGGCGCCATCGCGCGCCAGGCGCAGGATCGGCAGGCGGATGCCTTCCTCGAAGATGCTGCGCCCATCGGGGCCCTGACCAAGGCCGCCGATATCGACCTGATGGCAGGCGCAGGCGAACAACGCGACGCAACGCCCCTGATGGAAGGCCGGCGTGACCACGGTGATGTCGTGCAGATGCCCCGAGGTCAGCCACGGATCATTGCTGATGTAATGGTCGCCCGCGCGCATCGCCTCGATAGGGTGGGCGGCGATGAAATGGCGGATGCTCTCGGCCATGGAATTGACGTGGCCGGGCGTGCCGGTGACGGCCTGCGCCAGCATCCTGCCGCGCGGATCGAAAATGCCGGCCGAGAGGTCGCCGGCCTCGCGCACCGTCGTCGAGAAGGCGGAGCGCAGCAGCGCCTGCGCCTGTTCCTCGGCCAGCGCGATCAGCCGGTCCCAGGTGAGTTGCGTGGCGAGGTCAGCGATCATGCGGCCAGCATCCCGGGCAAGGCGGCAGGCAGGTCGATCACCAGATGGCCGCGCGGATCGACATGTAGCGTGCAGCCGGCGGGAATGACGGTGGTCGTGGCGTCTTCCACGACCAGCAGCGGCCCGCTGGCGACCGCATCTGGCATCAGCGCATCACGCCGCAGCACGCGGCACGCGATCGGCGCATGGTCGTCGGGGTCACGCAGGCTGCGTGTGGTTGTGCCCGGCAGGGTATCCACCGACGTGGCCGATGGCGGCGGCCGCGATGCCTCGGGCAGCCCGGATACGGTGACGGCAATCGCCACCAGATCGACCGCGACGCCCGGAATCGGTGCGCCGTATTGCGCGGAGTAGGCATCGAGGAATGCCGCTTCGAGCATCGCCGCGCCGGGTGCCACGACCGGCAGGGGCACCGTCACCTCCTGGCCCTGGCCGCGATAGCGCAGTTGGGCACTGCGACGGATCTGCAACGGCGCGGCGGCGGGCAGCGCCGGGGTGACGACGCGCTTGGCCTCCGCCGTCAGCGCCAGGAACGCCGCCTCCAGCGCCGCCATATCGAGCGCTGCGACGCTGCCGGGATAGCCGCGCACGGCCTCATAGGATGGGTTGGCCCAAAGAAAGCCGAAGGCCGAGCCGACGCCGGCGCCTTGCGGGATGATGACGCGCGCGACGCCGAGCCGCCGCGCCAGCCGCAGCGCATGCAGCGGCGCGCCACCGCCGAAGGCGACGAGCACGCGGTCCTCGAGCCCCGCGCCACGTTCGGCGGCATGCACGCGCGCCGCGGCGGCCATGCCGGCCTCCACCACCTCGGTCACCGCGATGGCGAGGTCCTCCGCCGCGCGCTCCGGCGCCAGGGACAGCAAGGCGGCCTCGGCCGCACCGGCATCGAGCATCATGCGACCGCCGGCGAACCCCGCCGCGGCGAGCCGGCCCAGCACCAGGTTGGCATCGCTGACCGTCGGCGCGTTTCCGCCAAGACCAAAGCAGGCCGGGCCTGGCTCCGACCCGGCGCTCTTCGGCCCGACCGCCAGCCGTCCGGTGGCATCGACGCGGGCGATGGAACCGCCGCCGGCGCCGATCTCGACCAGTTCCACCACGGGCACGCGCACCGGCATGCCGCTGCCCTTGGCGAAGCGGTAGCTGCGATCAACCTCGAAGACGCGATCGGTGCGCGGCACGCCGTCTTCCAACAGGCACAGCTTCGCCGTGGTGCCGCCCATGTCGAAGGCCAGCGCGCACGGCAGCGCGGCGTCGCGGGCGATGCGCGCGGCGAACACCGCGCCACCGGCCGGGCCGCTTTCCAGCAGCCGCACCGGGAAGCGCATCGTCGTCTCGACCGTCGCCAGCCCGCCGGAGGAGAGCATCAGCAACATCGCCACGGTGAAGCCCTGCGCGCGCAGCCCGGCTTCCAGTCGCTTCAGATAAGCGCTGACGATGGGCTGCACATAGGCATTGGCGACGGTAGTGCAGAAGCGTTCGTATTCGCGTATCTCGGGGCTGACCTCGCTCGACAGACTGACCGGTACGCCCGGCAGCAGCGCCCCCAGCAGATCCCGCGTGCGCCGTTCCTGCGCCGGCGCGGCATAGGCATGCAGATAGCCGACCGCGATGCTCTCGATGCCGCCTGCGGCCATCTCGGCGGCATGGCGCGTGATGGCGGCTTCATCCAGCGGCGCGAGTTCCTGCCCGGCGGCACCGATGCGCCCACCCACCGGCAGCCGCCAGCGGCGCGGCACCAAGGGCGCCGGCTTGCGGTAGAACAGCTCGTACTGCGCGGCTCGACTTTCATTGCCGGTCGCCAGCACATCGCGGAATCCATCGGTGGTCAGGAAGGCGGTGCGGGCGCCGCGGCGTTCGATCAACGCATTGGTCGCCAGCGTCGTGCCATGCACCAGCCGCGTCACGTCACGCGGCAATGCGCCCACCCCCCCGAGCAATTGCGGCAGGCCGTCCAGCACCGCCTGTTCCGGCGCGTGCGGCGTCGTCGGCAGTTTCAGCGTGTGGCGCAGCAGCGTCTCGCCGCGCTGCCATTCCAGCGCGAAATCCGTGAAAGTGCCGCCGATATCGATGCCGATGGACAGGCTCATGCATCCCATCCCGGCTGGGTGCGGTCGAGCAGGCGCAGCAGCGCCGGCCATTCTCGATGGCCGACCGGCAGGAAGTCGCGCCGATGATCCAGCGTGCCCTGGTTCTGCTCGAAGCCGGCGCGCTTCTGCATGGCGGGCGGCGGCAGCATCAGCGCATCCGCACCACGCGCGCCGAGCATGAGCTGCGACTTGCAGGCCTGCTCCAGGTAGTACAGCCGGATGAAGGCGGCGGCGGCATCGTCGCCGACCGCCAACGTGCCGTGATTGCGCAGCAGCATCACGACATTCGCCGCGCCGAGATCCTGCGCGATCGCCTCGCCCAGCCCGCCGGCGCGCGCCGCGCCGTCATAGTCGTGATAGGCGGTGCGCTCCACGAATTTCATCGACCACTGGCTCATCGGCAGCAGCCCTTCGGGCAACGCGCCGACGGCAATTCCGGCATGGGTATGGGCGTGGATAGCGGCGCCGACTTCAGGCCGCGCGCGATGCACGGCGCCGTGGATGACGATGGCGGTCTTGTTCAGCGGCCAGCCATTGCCGGGATCGACGATGGTGCCATCCGCATCGACTTCGACGGCGTCGCCGGGTGTCACCTCGGCGAGCATCATGCCATACGGATTCAGCAGGTAATGCCCGGGCCGTTCGGGCACCAGCACCGACAGATGCGTCGAGGTGATGTCATCGAGCCCGAAATGCGCCATCAACCGGCACAGCGCCGCCAGGTCGCGCCGCGCCGATATCACCGTGCCCACCACAGGATTCTGCATGACCAGTTCAGTCACCATGATTGCTTTTCCTCCGGTACTCGCCTTCCCGGCCTTGCCGGGGACGGTCTATCCACGCCTGGCCGAAGCCGGGCTGTTGCTTGACGTCGCCGATGCCGCCGCCGTCGCCGTGCTGCCCGAGGCGCAGCGCGCCGCCATCCGCGTGGTGATCACCGGCGCGCAGCGCGGTTGCGACGCGACGCTGGTGGCGCTGCTCCCCGGGTTGCGGCAGGTGATCTCGATGGGGGCAGGGCTTGATCGGATCGACCTGCCAGCACTCGCGCTGCGTGGCATCGCGCTGCGGGCGGTGGGCGAGACGCTGACCGACGATGTCGCCGACCTTGTCATGGCGCTGACGCTGATGACGATGCGCGACCTGCGCGCAGCCGATGAATTCGCGCGCGGCGGGGCGTGGCGGACAGCGCGCTTCGCGCCGCGCCGCAGCCTGGTCGGCGCCACCATGGGCATTGCCGGGCTTGGCGGGCGCATCGGCCGGGCGGTGGCCCGTCGCGCCGTCGCCGCGCGCATGCATGTCGTCGGGCTGGCGCGGCCCTCGGCCGAGGGGCTCGGCTTCCCGCTGCTGCCCGACATGCGCGCCCTGGCGGAGGCTTCCGACGTGTTGGCGTTGTGCCTGCCGGGCGGGCCTGGCCTGCGTCATGTCGTCGGTGCGGCGGAACTCGCCGCGCTCGGCGCGGACGGCACGCTGATCAATATCGGTCGTGGCGAGCTGGTCGATACCGCGGCGCTGATCGAGGCGCTGGAACAGCGTGTCATCGCCGCCGCTGGACTCGACGTTCTGGAAGGCGAACCGCAGGTACCGGCGCGGCTGGCGGCGCTGCCGAACGTCGTGCTGACGCCGCATATGGCGGGCGCCACCTGGGGCGCCCGCGCGCGGGCCGGCATCGTCGCGGATGAGGAGGCCATGGCAACACTCGGCCATCAGGCGAGCTCCGCCAGCGTATAGTACCGGCCGCCATTGAATACGCCGCGCACCCGTTGCAGCGCATCGGGTGCCAGCAGCGGGTCGCCGTCGACCAGCAGCAGGTCCGCGCGCAGCCCCGGGTGCAGCCAGCCGCGATCCGACAGGCCGAGGACCGCCGCGCCATTGCCCGTGGCCGCGGCGATGGCAGTCGCCGCCGGCGCGCCGAGAGCGGCCAACTGCCCCACATCATCGCCGAAGCGCCCATGCATGTTGTCGGCACCAAGGCCCAAGCGCACCCCGAGCCGCACCGCGAGCGGCACCGCCGATGCGAGGGCGGCGCGCACGCGCGACAGCCGCCGCGCCACCTCGGGGTTGCGCGCCGCCGCCAGCGGGATGCCGTCGGCGCGCAGGAAACGTCCGGGCGTGACCACCCAGGCCATGCCATTGGCGGCCAGGGCGGCGACATCGTCGGCGTCCAACAACGCACCATGTTCCAGCGTCTCGGCGCCGGCATCCGCCGCGGCGCGCACCGCCGGCCCGCCCTGGGCCGCGACGGCCACACGCAACCCGGCGGCATGCGCCGCCTCCGTCGCGCGGCGCAGCAGCTTGGGCGCATAGGCGCAGTCGGTCGGGCCGATGCCGCTGCCATTCACCCCGCCGGTGGCGACCAACTTGATCCAACCCTGGCCCGCCGCCACCGCGTCCTCCACTGCGCCCAAGAGCGCGGCTTCGCTGTCCAACCCGCCGGTCGGGCGTTGCTGGTGGCTGCCGGTCGGCGCGATCGGCGCTCCGGAGAGGACGAGCATCGGTCCGGCCAAGGCGCCGGCCCGCAACTCGGCGGCGATGACGCGATCAAGCCCGCCCCCCTCGCCCATAATGCGCTGGGTGGTGACGCCCGAGAGCAGGTCGCGCCTTAGATGCCGCTGCGCGACGGACCGCCGCAACGCCACGTCCGATGAGAACATCTGCCGCATCGGATCCGGCCTGTCCGGATCGACCGAGAGGTAGTCGTGCAGGTCGATCAGCCCGGGCAGCAACGTGCAGTCCGGCGGCAGCGCCAGTTCGATGGCGCCCGCCGGAACCACGGCACCCGGCGGCAGGATGGCGGCAATCCGGTCACCGTCCAGCAGCAGCGCGCTACCGGCGGCTAGGGCGCTGCCATTGCCGTCCAGCATCCGCTCCGGGCGCAGCACCCGCATGGGTCAGCCGACCGCCGGCAGGCCGAGCAGCGCCGCTGGGTGGTGGCGCGCCAGGTGGTCCACCTCGTTCTGGCTGAATCCATGCAGCGGCAGGATGCGCAACCACATGCGCATGCCCTCGATCGGATGGGCGTTGTCGTGCTGGCCGAGATCGGTGGCGATGAAGCAGCGTTCGACGCCGAGCGCCCTGATCGTGTCGGTCAGCTTGCGGGTGCTCTGCTGCTGCCGGTTCGGCATGGTCGGGTTGATGCAGAACTCGAATTTCATGCCGAGATCGGCGAGCGCCTTCAGATCCTCCAGCGGCCAGTCGGTGGCGTGCCAGCCGACATGGGTCTGCACCAGCTTCCCGTAGCCGATGCGCTGCGCTTCGCGAGCCACGGCATGGACCTCGTCCAGTGCGATATGGCCGGTGCCGGTGACAATGTCGGCGGCCTTGGCGATCGCCAGGATCTCGGCTACCTCGGGCTTCAGCGCGCCGGCGGCGTCGACCAGCCGGATGCCGGGCACCGGCACTTGCGGCAGCGTGCCTTGCCGCTGCGCCAGCCAGGGATAGGTCGGCATGCCGAAATGGTCGGCGTGGTGCTGGGCATGCACGGTGGGCAGCCACATCACCTTCATGCCGAAGCCGATAGCGGTGCGCACCGCTTCGGGGTTCAGCCCGCCGACGCTGTGGTTGAGCACCAGGCTGCCGAACAGCTCGATGCCCGGCACCACGCGGCGCACCAGCTCGACCCGGTCGGCATTGGGGACGTAGATGCTTTTCAGCACCAGGGCGCGATAGCCGGCGGTGCGGGCCTGCTCCGCCGCCTCCAGGTCGTCGAGCGGGCGGTCGAACAGGCAGGGCATGGTGTGCAGGTGCATGTCGATGACGCCCTGCAGCAGGTCGGTATCGGCACGGGAAAAGGCGAAGGACATTGATCAGTGGCTCCCTGGGGTCATGCCCACAGGCAACGACGATCTGATGCCCGCATGATGCGAACAATGATGCTGTATGCATCAAGTGATCATGTTTATGCATAATGGTAGGCGTGCGGGCGAGCGTTTGCCTCTGCGCCGGTCAACGTGCCGCGAAATTGCCTGGGGTGCCCATGAACCTGCTGCGCCTACGCTCCTTCCTGACCCTCAGCGAGGCCGGAGGCTTCCGTCGCGCGGCGGAGCTGCTGGGCCTGTCGCAGCCCGCCCTGACCCGGCAGATCCAGGTGCTGGAGGCCGAATTCGGTGCGCCGCTGGTTCGCCGCGGCCGCCAGCCGGTGACACTGACCGAGGCCGGCCGTTTCCTCGCCCAACATGCCGGCCGCCTGCTGGCCGAGGCAGCTTTCCTGCGTCAGGAGGTGCAGCGGCTGGATGGCGGGCGCGACCCGACCTTGTGCGTCGGCGTCCTGCAATCGCTGCTGGAGGGTGTGTTCTCGACGGCGCTGGTGGGGTGGCGGCGTGATTGGCCGGGCGTGCCGCTACGGGTGCTGGGCTTCCGTTCAGAGCCGATCATGGCCGAGATCATCGATGGGCGGCAGCATCTGGGCTTTGTCGGCACGGCGCCGACCGACCCGCGCCTGGTCTGGCGACCGATGGTGGAGGATGTCTTTGTCGCCGTGCTGCCGCCGCACCACCGCTTGGCCCGCGAGGGCGCCGCGCTCGAACTTGCCGCGTTGGCGGCCGAGGGCCTGGTGCTGCCGCCGCCGGGCTTCGGCCTGCGCGACACGGTCGACATGGCCTTCGCGGCCCTGGGGCTGATGCCGCGGGTGACGGCGGAGTTGGAGGGCATCGGCGCCATCGTTGCCCTGGTGCAGGCGGGTCTTGGTCCCAGCGTGCTACCGGCCTCGGCGGTCTCCGGCGGCGCCGGTTTCGTCCTGCGGCAACTGGCCGGGCTTGCGCCGCGCCGGGAGCTGGGGGCGGTCTGGCACGCCGGCCGTCACCATGATGCGGTGCTGGAGGCTCTGGTCAACGCGGTCCAGAATGCGGCCACCACGGCGCAGATCCTACCGACATACGGCTGACAGATCGCTGCCCGGAGGTGTCCGGGCGTGCGGGAGCGCAGGAGATGCCGCCTTCTCCCCAAAACGCATAATGGCGGTCCAAAGGACCGCCATTTTGAAGCCAATCATTTGATTCTATTGGCGTCCCCTAGGGGATTCGAACCCCTGTTACCGCCGTGAGAGGGCGGTGTCCTAGGCCTCTAGACGAAGGGGACCTTGGCCGGAGGCGCGCTTCTAGCCTCCTGTTTCGCCGGGATCAAGCGCCCTTCTCCGGCTTTGTCATTCTTTCACGCACAGCACCCCGCCGCCAGGTGCGGCAGGCATCCGAACAGTACCGGACCTCCGCCCAGGATTGCGCCCATTTCCGCCGCCAGGCGAAGGGTCGCGCGCAGGCCTCGCAGGTCTTCTCCGGCAGCTCGAGCTTGTGGTGTGTCATCGCGCCAGCCGGTCAATCGCGCAACCGAATCTCCCCGATCCGCCGCGCCCCGGTGGGGTCGAGCAGGATCACTCGCTCGCCATCCGGCCGCGCCACCCAGATCGAGATCGCCTTGTCCGAGGCCGCGACGCCGGCAATCCGCGCGCCCTCAGGCTGTGCGAGAGACAGCGACGCCGCCGCGTTGCCTGCCGCCGGCCCACCAAGGCGCTGGACGAGCAGCACCGCGAGCGCCACGGTGCCGGCGACGATCAGCACCCCCATTCCGATTACCAGGCCCTTGAGCGCACCCACATCATCCCCCTCGCCACCCGAATCCACCGACACCGACATCACGGCACCGCCCGAGGCGGCCGGCATGCGCGCCGACCGCTTCCTCGCGGACGCGATAGGTTCGCTCTCGCGCTCCCGCGTCAAGGCATTGATCGAGGCCGGGCAGGCGAGCCGTGACGGCGTCCTGATCAAGGACCCCTCCGAATCGGTGCGCGCCGGGTCGCTGTACCGCCTGCATGTGCCACCGCCGACGCCAGCGACGCCGCAGGCGCAGGACATCCCGCTGACCATCATGTTCGAGGATTCTGACCTCATCGTGCTCGACAAGCCGGCGGGGCTCGTCGTGCATCCGGCGCCGGGCAACCTCGATGGCACGCTGGTCAATGCGCTGCTCGCCCATGCGGGAGACGACCTGCCGGGCATCGGCGGCGAGAAGCGGCCGGGCATCGTCCATCGGCTGGACAAGGACACCTCGGGCGTCATGGTCGTCGCCAAGACCGACCGCGCCCACCGCACCCTGTCGGAAGCCTTTGCCGCGCGCGACCTGGAGCGCGCCTACCTGGCGCTCGTCTGGGGCCTGCCGGCGGAGATGCAGGGGGAGGTCTCGGCCTCGATCGGCCGCCACCCGGTCGACCGCAAGCGCATGGCGGTGGTCGAGCGCGGCGGCAAGGCGGCCACCACACGCTACCAGGTCAAGCGCGCCTGGGGCACCGCGGTCGCACTGGTCGAATGCCGCCTGCTGACCGGGCGGACGCATCAGATCCGCGTCCACATGGCCCATATCGGCCATCCACTGGTGGGCGACCCGGTCTACCTGCGCCGCACCCCGGCCTCGGCAAGGCTGTTGCCGCCTGCAACCCGCGACGCCCTGCTGGCGTTCCCACGCCAGGCGCTGCACGCCGCGACACTGGGCTTTCGGCATCCCGTAACCAAACAGCCCCTATCCTTCGAAAGCCCTGTACCGGCCGACCTCACCAGCCTGCTCACATTGCTGGACGGTAACAGCCAGTAACCCGACTATTGCAGTCGGTTTTTCTTGCGCCGCACCACGGCGCGCGGTAAAAATACCCCAGGTCGGATTCCAAGGGGTGCCAAACAAGCGCCCGCATCGGCCTGCCCCGACGTGACCGGGGCAGGCGGCTCGGGCCAGGGCCCCGAGGATGCCGACATAACCAAGTAATGGCCGCCTGCGGCCCCGCCGTCACGGGGGGTTCGCCCGGTCAAGGAGGCAGAGACTATGGCTTCCAGCATGTCTATTCCGATGGCGACCGAAGGGAACCTGTCGCGCTATCTGCAGGACATCCGCAAGTTTCCGATGTTGGCACCGGAGGAGGAACTCGCCCTCGCCCGCCGGTGGAAGGAACAGGGCGACGAACCCGCGGCGCACAAGCTCGTCACGTCGCATCTGCGTCTCGTGGCGAAGATCGCCATGGGCTATCGCGGCTACGGCCTGCCGGTCGGGGAACTGATCTCCGAAGGCAACGTGGGCATGATGCAGGCGGTGAAGCGCTTCGATCCGGAACGCGGCTTCCGTCTGGCTACCTACGCCATGTGGTGGATCCGCGCCGCGATACAAGAATACATCCTGCATTCCTGGTCGCTCGTGAAAATGGGCACCACGGCGGCGCAGAAGAAGCTGTTCTTCAACCTGCGTCGGTTGAAGGCGAAGATGTCCGCGCTCGAGGAAGGCGACCTGAAGGACGAGCAGGTGGCGAAGATCGCCCACGCTCTCCAGGTGCCGACCCAGGACGTGGTGTCGATGAACCGGCGCCTCGCCAGCCCCGACCACAGCCTGAATGCCCCCGTCCGCGCCGACAGCGAGGGCGAGTGGCAGGATTGGCTGGTCGATGACGGCGAAAGCCAGGAAAACGAGTTGGCCGAGCGGGAGGACATGACCAACCGCCGCGACCTGCTCAACGGCGCGCTGAAGACGCTCAACGAACGGGAACGCCACATCCTGATCGAACGGCGCCTGAAGGAGGAGCCGACCACGCTTGAGGAACTCTCGCAGCAGTACAACATCAGCCGCGAGCGAGTTCGTCAGATCGAGGTGCGGGCCTTCGAGAAGCTGCAGAAGTCGATGAAGCAGCAGGTCGTGGAACGGCGCCTGACGGTCGGCTGAAGCCTGAAATCTTTCACCCGAAAGGGCGGCGGAGTGATCTGCCGCCCTTTTTGATTCGATCAGGACCTTCGATCCTCCGCGCGCCGGTCAATCAGTGGCCTGTGGCGCGATCCGCGCTGCCGGCTCGCCCAAGCGCAAGGATCCAAGCCCATGCACCCCATCCCCCGCCGCGTGGCGGCATCGCTGCCGCTGGCCGGTCTCGCATCGACCGCCGGCGCACAGACCCCGGCGGTGCAGCTCTTCAGGATCGTCTCGCAGCGCGACGAGGTGATCATCGGCCTCACTGAGGCTGAACTCGACAGCCTCGGCACCGGGCCCGGGGTCGAGCGCATCGCCCGCCGGCTTGTCGCTGAAGGCCAGATCACCGCGTGGCGCTACATCGTCGGCCGCGCGCCCGATGGTTCGACCCGGTTCGGCACGACCGCCCGGGTCGCGATCATGCGGCAGGACAGCTACCGGATCGAACCCTACAGCGCCGCCCTGCCGGTGGCGCCGCCGCCCGGCTGAAGGATGACGCCGCTCGCGCTGGCCTCATGGCCGTGCGGCGGTGGCCAAGGCGTTTGGCAGGGGCAACCGAATGATGCCCCTGCCGCGTCACTCAGCGGACCGGCGGCGCGTAGTGCAGCCCGCCACGGTTCCACAGGTTGTTCACCCCGCGCGGGATGCCGATCGGAGTGATGTTGCGCTCATACATCTCGCCGTAATTGCCGACCTGGCGAATGACCTTCACCACCCAGTCATTCGACAGACCCATCGATTGACCCAGATCGCCGGTCCGCCCGAGAAGACGCTGCACGTCGGGGTTGGTGCTGGTGCGCGCCATTTCCTCGACATTGGCGCTGGTCACGCCCAGTTCCTCGGCGGCGATCTGCGCAAACAGCGTCCAGCGCACGATGTCGAAGAAGCGCCAGTCGCCCTTGCGCACCGCCGGGCCCAGCGGCTCCTTCGAGATGATCTCGGGCAGCAGGACGAAGTCGTTCGCATCCGTCGTGCGCGTCGCGCGGAAGGAAGCGAGCGATGAGGCGTCGTTGGTATAGGCATCGCAACGGCCGGCAACGAAGGCGGCGCGGATTTCCTCCGCCTGCTCGATCACCACCGGGGTGAAGCGCATGTTGTGGGTGCGGAAATAGTCGGTCAGGTTGAGTTCCGTGGTGGTGCCCGGCTGCACGCACACCGTGGCGCCATCCAGCTGCGCCGCCGATGTGACGCCGGAATTCCGGCGCACCATGAAGCCCTGGCCGTCGTAGAAATTGATGCCGGCGAAGGCGAGGCCGAGTTGCGTCTCGCGCGCCATCGACCAGGTGGTGTTGCGCACCAGGATGTCGAGTTCGCCCGATTGGAGCATTGGGAAGCGCTGCACCGTCGTGTTCGGCACGAAGCGTACCTTGTTCGCATCGCCCAGGACGGCGGCGGCGACGGCGCGACAGGTGTCGACATCAAGGCCATGGAACTCGCCGCGGCTGTCCGGCAGAGCAAAGCCCGGCGCATTCACCGCCACGCCGCAGACCAATTGCCCGCGGGAGCGGATCGTCGCCGAGGTGTCCGGCCCTGACCCCTGCGCCAGGGCCTGCCCGGCCGCCACCAGGATGGCGGCGGCGGCGAGGCCGGCCAGGCGGGTGCGTATGCTTGTCATCAATATCGTCTCCCAGGTTCCAGACGTGAAGCCGCCGTGTCTCCGGCTGGCCCACGCGCAGCATGCCCGTGCGCGACCCGGGGCGCCAAGGGGTGTCTGCGCCGTGAGCAGTCGGGCTTCCCCGGCGCGCATCCGAACCTTGCGCGACCGGAGATGCGCCGACCCGAGCAGGTCCGGGTAGGCAGCCCCATAGCAACGGCACGAGGCTTTCACTCGTGCCTAGGCCGCGCATGCGGCCCGCCGGGCGTCCGGCGAAAGCCAACCAAGCCGGAGGTTTTCGCCCGGCGTCCGAGGGCACGACAAGGCCAATACCAACGGTCGAAGAACTCGACCGTTGGTATCACGCCGTCCCGGCGAGGATCGCGTCTGCCATCTTCTCCGCCGTCATCAGCGTCGGGAAATTGGTGTTTGCCGAGGGCACGACCGGGAAGACAGAGGCATCGACCACCCGCAACCCCTGTACGCCGCGCACCCGGCCGGCCGGGTCCACCACCGCCATCGGGTCACTGTCGGACCCCATGCGGCAGGAACAGGAGGCATGCCAGACGCCGATCGTGCCCTTGCGGATGAAATCCTCCAGCGCGTCGTCATCTTCCATCACTTCCTTGAAGCGGAAGCCTTCGATGACGAAGCGGTCGATGAAGGCGCGGCGCAGCGCCGCCGGCCCGTCGAGGAACTTCGCGATGATCGAGGTGATGATGCGGTTCTTGGTGTTCACCACGCCGATCCGCCGCACCCGGTCTGAATAGAAGGCGGGGAACGGGTCGGCGGTGACGGCGGCGAGCGGCGCGGAAAGGTTCAGCGCCGCCGCCAGCTTGAAACCTGTCATCAGCCGGTCGAGGTCGCGCCGGTCGGACAGCAGGTTGAACTCGACATCCGGGTGCTGCCGCCAATCGGTGGACACCAGCCGCACCTGGCCACGCTGCGAATAGGTCTTGTTCACCCAGGTCAGCATCGAGCCGACCTGCTCGCCCACGGCATGCCAGGCGGATTTGCTGGCGACCGACATGAACATGTCGCCGGCGGGAGCGCCCTCCAGCCCAGAGGAGAAGCGTAGCCCCAGCAGCATGTGCCGGCGCGTCGCCTCGGTGACGATGCGCGCCTCCGGCTTGATGAAGCAGGATAGCGAGATCGCCGGGTGGTCCATCAGCCCCTGCCCCACCCCCGGCAGGTCCGCGACGACGCTGATGCCGTGTTCGCGCAGATGCGCCGCCGGGCCGATGCCCGCACGCATGAGGTGCGCCGGCGAATGGATCGCGCCGGTGGACAGGATCACCTCCCGCCCGCGGAATTCCTGCTCCTGACCTTTCACGAGCGCGCGGATGCCGACGCAGCGCGTGCCTTCGATGATCAGCCCCATCACCTGCGTCTCGGTCGAGATCGTCAGGTTGGCGCGCTTGCGCGTCTCGGCATCGAGATAGCCGATCGCCGCCGAGACGCGCGCATTCTCGCCGAGATTCACCGTCAGCGGGAAATAGCCGTCCTCGAACGCGCCGTTCTGGTCAGGCAGGTACTTGTAGCCGGCCTGTTTGAACGCCTCGCCGGCCGCCTTGGCGTGCTTCGACCAATGCTGTTCCGGGATGCGGCGCACCGGAATGCGCCCGGACTTGCCGTGCCATTCATTGTCGAAATCGACGTCGCGCTCGACCTTCTTGAAATACGGCAGCACCGCATCCCAGTTCCAGCCGGCCGCGCCCCTATCCGCCCATTCGTCGTAGTCATGCGGCGCCCCGCGATTGGCCATCTGCCCGTTGATCGACGACCCGCCGCCCAGCACCCGCGCCTGTTCATACTTGCGCAGCGGCGGCCGGTCGGCGCCCGGATTGTTGTGGGAGACGACCTGGGTGCGGACCTTCAGCTCGGTCCAATGGAAGCGCGGGTCGAAATAGGCCTGGCCCGGATAGGTATCGAGGATGGTCGCCGGCTCCTTGCCCGGCGGCGTATCGGGGCCGGCCTCGCACAGCAGCACCTTGTTGGCGCCAGGTGCGGACAGGCGATGGGCCAGCACCGAGCCGGCAGAGCCCCCGCCGACGATGATGTAGTCGTACAACCGCGTTTCCCCCGATGGATCATTGATCGGCCGCAGCAGAACATTGTCGGGCGCGTCGGGAAAGGGGCCGCCGGCGCCTGGGCTAAACGGTGCCCCGCAGTCGCATCATCACATCGTCCGGCGCGTTGAGCGCCTCCCACAGCAGCGCCCCCGCCGTCACGGTCGCCGCCCGCAACTGCGGCAGCGGCACGATCGCGCGCCGGTCCGCCGCCGTCAGCAGATAGCGCAGCGCGCTGTCAGGCTCGCCGAAGCCTGCCAACAGCCGGGCGGCGGGGATGCCATGCGCGGCGAAGTTCGCGTGGTCCGAATTGCTCATCAGCGGTTGATGCGTACGCAGATCCGCCCCGCAGGACGCCGCCGCATCGCGCAGGAAAGGCCCCAGCCGCGCGAAGCCGCTGGTCAGCGCCGTGAGCGACGCGCCGCCCGCGATGGAATCGAGGTTGATGTTCACCGCCAGGCGCGACCGCCGCGCCGGCGACAACCTGTCCAGCCACGCTTTCGAGCCGGCCAGCGCCCATTCCTCCGCCCCGAAGACGCACACCAACAACCCGCGCGGGCAGCCCGCGACGAAGGGTGCCGCCGCCCGCGCCAGGCACAGCGCGGCGGCGAGGCCGGTCGCGTTGTCGATGGCGCTCTCGCCCAAGGGATGGCCGTCGAGATGCGCCGAGAGCACCACCTGCCCCTCCCCACGCCCCGGCAGGCTGAGGCTCAGCGTCGGCGTCGTCGCCGCATGGTCCTGGCCAAGCAGCGTCAGCTGCACCCGCCGCCCTTCGGCCAGCAGCGCGCCGGCTTCGGCGGAAATGCCCATTGCAGGGATGCCCGCCCCGCCGGCACGCCCGGATGAACCAGAGACCGGCCCAATGCCCGGCTCCGGCTGCACGATCAGGAAGGCCGCCGCGCCCGCTTCCTGCGCTGCGGCGAGCTTCACCCGCCGATGCACCGTGCCAGCCGAGAACGGATATTCATGCCGCGCCAACACCACGCGTCCCGCGGCGGCGGCGTAGTCCCCGGGCGCGCCTCGGCCGCAATCCAGCGTGTCGAGCGCCAGCCCCTCCGGTGGCGTGGCGGCGGCACCGAGCAGCGGCGCACAGCCGAGGTCGCGGCCTGTCGCAAGGTCGGTCAGCCGCGCCTCGTGGCAGCGCCAGCCGGCATAGGGCACCGGGTCGTCCTGCACCATGCCGAGCGTGCCGAGGCGCTCGGCCATCATGGCGAAGCCGCGCGCCGCGCTCTCGGTGCCCTGCAGCCTGCCGCCGGTATCGCAGATCGCCGCGAAATCGGCGGCGAGCCCGGCATCGGCAGCAATGCTGCCGAGAAAGGCCTCGCGCGTCACTGCGCGGTGATGCCCCGGGTGCGGGCGATCTCGCCATAGCGCGCGAGGTCCTGCCGGATGCGTTGGCCGAAGGCCTCGGGCCCGTCGCTTCGCGGGATGACGGCGAGCGCGTCGAGCCGCTGCGCCATCCCCGTCGCCGCGAGGACGCCGGGCATCGCCGCGGCGATCTTCTGGATGATCGCCTCCGGCGTGCGCGCGGGTGCGAGCAGCCCCCACCAATGTTCGGCGATGAGGTCAATGCCCTGTTCGCGGAAGGTCGGGATGTCGGGGTGGCTGGGCATGCGCTCGGCCGCCATCACGCCAAGCCCGGTGATCTGCCCGGAGGAAAGCTGCGGCGCGGCCGAGGCCACGGTGACGAACACGGTGTTCAGATTGCCCGCCGCAAGGTCCTGGATGGCCGGCCCGCCGCCGCGATAGGGCACATGCGTCAACTGCGTGCCCGTGGCGGCCTGGAACAGCTCGCCCATCATGTGCGAGGCTGCGCCGACGCCGCCCGAGCCATAGGTGTAGTGGCCGGGCTGCGCCCTCGCGAGGGCGGCGAATTCCGCCGCGTTGCGCGCCGGCAGCGAGGGATGCCCGAAGATCAGCAGCGGCGCGACGCCGACCATGACGACCGGCACCAGATCCTTCTCGACGTCATAGGGCATGCGCGCCTGCAGCGCCGGCACGATGGCGTAGGGCAGGTCGGCGAGCAGCAGCGTGTAGCCATCGGAGGGCGAGCGCGCGACGTATTCGGTGCCAAGCATCGAGCCCGCGCCGGAGCGGTTCTCCACCACCACCGACTGCCCCAGCGCCGCGCCGAGGCCTGGCTGGATCAGCCGCGCCAGCACGTCGGACGACCCGCCGGGGGCGAAGGGCACCACCAGGCGGATCGCCCGGTTCGGCCAGTCGGCCTGCGCGAAGGCGGGCGCGGCGAGCACCGTCCCCGCCGCCCCCAGCAAGGCCCGGCGCGTCAGCCGATCGGGCGCAGGCCGCACCATTCGGCGATGAAGGCGGCAATCGTCTTCGTGCATGTCCGGAGATCCTCGATCGAGGTGCGTTCGTCGAAGCCGTGGGCGACTTCGCCCTTGGGACCGTAACAGAGTCCGGGGAAGCCGAAATAGAGCCCATAATACCGCGCATCGTTCACCGCCGTGGTCTTGCGCGCCGGCATCTCCCCGCCATGCACGCTGGCGTGGGCGGCGGCGAGCACGGCTTCCGCCTCGCTGCCGGGTTCGAGCACATAGGGGTCGGTCTGGAAGCCGGTCCAGATGATCTCGGGCGGGTTGTTGGCCATGAAGCCGTCGGTCGTCGCCGCCGCCTTCACGCATTGCTCGATGCCGGCCATCGCCTGTTCCGGCGTGGTGCCGGGCACCAGGCCGATGCGGCAATCCACCTCGCACCAGGCCGGCGTGGACGATGCCCAGTCGCCGCCGCGAATGATGCCGGGGTTGAACTTGATGGGGTCCTTGATGTCCGCGTACCAGGGGCTCGACTTCGCCGCCTCGTTCAGCACCTTGGTGTGGGCGTAAAGCGCGTTGATCAGCGCATAGGCCGACATGATGGCGTTGGTGCCGTCCTGCGCGACCGCAACATGCACCGGCACGCCGCGCACGCGCAGGCGGAACCAGATGGTGCCGGTCTGGGTGCGGGTGATGGTGTGGCCGGTCGGCTCGGGCACCAGCGCGGCCTCGGCGCGATAGCCGCGCAGCAGGGCAGCGAGCGCGCCATTGCCGGTGCTCTCCTCCTCCGTCACCGTCTCGACATAGACATCGGCGGCGGGCTCGAAGCCGGCCGCGCGGATCGCATCCATGGCGAAGACCATGCAGGCGACGCCCGACTTCATGTCATGCGCGCCACGGCCATACATCCAGCCGTCGCGGATCGTCGCCGAGTAGGGCGGGTAGGTCCACATCTCGTGCGGGCCTTCCGGCACCACGTCGATATGGCCCTGCAGGATCAGGCTGCGCCCGGTCGGATTGGCCGGGCGATGCGCGGCGACGACCTGCATCGAGCCGGCGGGGTCGACTCCGACCATCGGCGCCATCTTGGGATGCGCCGGCACATCGGCGATGGAAAAACGGTCCACCGGATAGCCGCGGGCTGCCATCTGCCGGGCGAACCAATCCTGCAGCGGCGCCTCGTGGCCACGCAACGAGGGAAATCGCACCAGTTCCTGCAGGAATTCCACCTGACGGCCGAAGCCCTCATCGATGGCGGCGTCAATGCGGGCGCGAGCTTCGGCGTCAGGCATGCAGGCGGGTGTCCTTCGACAACGCATCGCACGCAGGCGGCGCGCGATCGATGTCGGATCATAGCCCAGGCCGACGAGCCGCCCAGCCCCAGGACTACCCCGCACGCGGCCATGTTGGCCCGGCGATGACCATGCCCCGGGCAACCCGCGCCCATGACGCAGGCAACGCCCATCAGCCGATGGCGGTCACGCCGCCAGTTCGACCGTCGATTCCAGCCCCAGTACCGCCGCCAGCGCTTCCACGCGGCGCAGCACGCTCTCCCCGGCAAAAACGCCGCTGCCTTCGACCAGGCGCAGCACCAGCCGCCCGCCCTCGCGCTCAAGCCCGGTACCGGCCAGCAATTCCGGCGTGCCGCCCGACAGCGTGTAGGCCAACCGCAGTGCCGCGCCGAGAATTTCCGCGCGGCGCACGCCGGCCACGTCCAGTAGCACGCGCGCGGCCTGCAGATAGGCGGCCTCTGGCCCGGCCTCGTAGCGCAGCGCAACCGTCAGGGCGAGAAAGGCGCGCGCATGATGGTCGAGCCCGACGCCCGCCTGGCGCAGCACGCGGAAATAGGCGTGCTCGGCGCGGTAGTCGGGGTGGTCATGACTGCCGATGTCGCTGATCCAGCAGGCGGCGACGCGCAGCGCGGCCTCGGCATTGGATTCGCGTTCGAAGAGCCCGGCCGTCCATTGTGCGAGTGCCGGCGGCAGGCGCGGGTCGCGGCCGAAGCGGCCGGCGAGGTCCTGCGCCGCGGCGACCAGCGGGTCGCGCTGGCGTTCCTCGCTGCTGATCTGCCGCGCATACCAACCCTCGCGCAGCCCATTGGCGCTGAACACCACGCGCCGCGCGCCCGAGGCCCGCAACAGCCGCCGCATCACCATCGCCGCCCAGGGCAGGTCCTGCACGCGCTTGGTGGGCGCGCCGGCCATGCGTTCGAGCGTGCGGCGCGTCGCCGCCATCACCACGCCCGACAGGTCGCGCGCTTCCTCGCGCGACAGCACGTAGTGATGCACGATCGAAAGCGGATAGGCGGTCTGCGCAATATGCATGCGCGCCAGCGCGCGCCAGGCACCGCCGACGAGATACAGGTCGCGCCCGGTCGCCTCGCTCAGCCACGGGACGCGGTTGAATTCCTCGGTCGCCATGGCGCGGCCGCGCTGGATCTCGCCACTCGCGCGTTCCGACAGACGGATCGCCCCGAGCGGCAGGCTGACCGCGCGCCCCGCCCGCCCATGCGCGAGTTCCACCAATTCAAGCGACCCGCCCCCGATATCGCCCAGCAGCCCATCGGCATCAGGGAAGCCGAGCAACACGCCATCGGCCGAGAGTAGCGCCTCCTCCTGCCCGGTCAGCACGCGGATCGTCAGGTCGGGCAGCCGCTCGCGCAGCGCGGCGACGAAGGCCGGGCCATTCTCGGCATCGCGTACCGCGGCGGTGGCCAGCACCTCGACCGGGTCGGCGCCCATCGCGCGGGCCACGGTGTGGTAGCGCACCATCACCGTCAGCGCCTGGTCCACCGCCTCCTCGTTCAACCGGCCGGTCGTCACCAAGCCGCGGCCAAGACCGAGCACCGCCTTCTCGTTGAAGATGGTCAGCGGGTTGCGGCCGCGGCCCTCGAAGACCACCAGCCGCACCGAATTGGACCCCAGGTCGACGGTGGCCGAGCGCGGCAGTCGCCGTCCGTCCTCCATCCAGACGGGGCCTTCTCGCATCGCGCTGTCCATCAAGCTCAGTCCTGCATCACTCGGTCCTGTCGCGGGCGGCGCGGCGCGGCCTTCAGCGCGCTGCCTCGCCCCGACAGGGAGGGGTTGGTCATGAAGTACTCATGCGCCGAGACCGGCTTGTCGCCGGGCTTCAGGCGCGTCCATTGCCCATCGGGGCCGAGGTGCCAGGACTGCATCGTATCCTTCAGGTTCACCGCCATGATCTGGTCGAGCACCTGGGCGTGCACGGTCGGGTTCTCGACCGGCACCATGGTCTCGACGCGCCAGTCCATGTTGCGCGCCATCCAGTCGGCGCTGGAGATGAACACCTTAGCCCGGCGCGAAGGCAGCCGGTGCCCATTGCCGAACACGGCGATGCGTGAATGTTCGAGGAACCGGCCGACGATCGACTTCACGCGGATATTGTCGCTCATGCCCTTCACGCCGGGGCGCAGGCAGCAGATGCCGCGCACCACGGCGTCAACCTTCACCCCCGCGCGCGAGGCGGCATACAGCGCGTCGATCAGCGCCTCGTCGACCATCGAGTTCATCTTGAGCCAGATCGCCGCCGGCTTGCCTTCCTTGGCGAAGACGG
Source organism: Neoroseomonas lacus (assembly GCF_014644535.1). GTDB lineage: Bacteria > Pseudomonadota > Alphaproteobacteria > Acetobacterales > Acetobacteraceae > Neoroseomonas > Neoroseomonas lacus. The sequence goes on along the minus strand of NZ_BMKW01000008.1, from coordinate 108,969 downwards.
TCTCCTGCTCGATCAGCGCGAGCAGCGAGGGGCGGATGGTCAGCGGCGCGAAGGCGAGCTTCTCCATGCTCTCCGGCCGCGCATAGCCGGTCATGAAGTTGAACAGCTTCGCCGCGTCGCGCGTCAGCGCCGGGTCGGCGGTGAAGTAGGACAGGTCGGTGTAGATGCGCGCGGTGACCGGGTGATAATTGCCCGTGCCGAAATGCGCGTAGGAGCGCAGCTGCGCCCCTTCCCGCCGCACCACCAGCGAGACCTTCGCGTGGGTCTTCAGCTCGACGAAGCCGAACACCACCTGCACGCCGGCGGCTTCGAGCTCGCGCGACAGGGCGATGTTGCGTTCCTCGTCGAAGCGCGCCTTCAGCTCGACGATGCCGGTGACGGATTTGCCGGCCTCGGCGGCCTCGATCAGCGCCTTGGCGATCGGGCTGTCGCGCGTGGTGCGGTACAGCGTCTGCTTGATGGCGACGACATTCGGGTCGCGCGCCGCCTGGCGCAGGAACTGCACCACCACATCGAAGGATTCGTAGGGGTGATGGACCAGGATGTCCTTCGCCTTGATCGCCGCGAAGCAGTCGCCGCCGAAATCGAGGATGCGTTCCGGGAAGCGCGGCGTGTACGGCGTGAACAGCAGGTCCGGCCGGTCATCGACAATCAGCTGCGTCAGGTCCGAGAGGCCGAGCAGCCCATCGACGGTGAACAGTTCCGAGCGCGGCGCCCCCAGCTCTTCGGCGACGAAATCGACCATGTCGGGCGGCGTCGCCGCGGTGACCGACAGGCGGATCGGTAGGCCACGGCGGCGGCGCTTCAGGGCGGTTTCATACGACCGCACCAGGTCCTCGGCCTCTTCCTCGAATTCCACATCGGTGTCGCGGATGACGCGGAACAGGCCGGTCTCGGCCGGGATGAAGCCGGGGAACAGCCGGTTGAGGAACAGGACGATCAGATCCTCCAGCTGGAGGAAACGGATGATCGCCTCGCCCTCGCGCGCCGGCAAGCGGATGAAGCGCGGCACCTGCGGCGGCAGCGGCAGCAGCGCGCGCATCGTGCCGCCATCCTCCTCGCGCACCAGCTTCAGCACCATGCATAGCGACAGGTTGGCGATGAAGGGAAACGGATGTGCCGGGTCCACCGCGAGCGGCGTGAGGATCGGGAAGACGCGATCCATGAACCAGCCATCGAGCCAGTCACGGTCCGCGGCGTCGAGTTCCGGCGTCTCGACCACCGCGAGACCGGCCTGCCGCAGCAGCACGCGCAAATCCTGCCAAGCCTTGTGCTGGCCTGCGATCAGCTGCTGCGCGCGTTCATGGATGGCAACGAGTTGCTGGCCCGGCGTCTTGCCATCCGGCGACACCTTGGCGATGCCGGCACGTTCCTGCCCGACCAGCCCGGCGACGCGGACCGAATAGAACTCGTCGAGGTTGGCTGAGGAGATGGCAATGAAGCGCAGCCGCTCGAGCAGCGGATGGCGCGGATTGGCAGCCTCCTCCAGCACACGCTGGTTGAAGGCGAGCCAGGAAAGTTCCCGGTTGGCGAAGCGCGCCGGGCTGGCAAGCAGCGCCTGCACCCGCTCATTGAGGGTCGGGGCGGCGTCGTTCATGGCATCCGGCCGGTTGCGGTCATCCGGATAGACTACAGCAGGGCCGGCGCGCACGGCGAGGGCGGGTTGTCGATCGTCTCGGAAGCATCATCATCCGCCCCCTCGCCAAAGCCCTCCCACCCTGCCAGGGCGGTCCGCGCCAGGGCGCGGCTGACCGGGGCACGCGCCGCCAACGCCGCGCGGTCGAGCCGCGCCGCGGCCTCGGCCAAGGCCGCCGCCTCCCGTGACAACCGGGCGAGCAGCCAAGCCTGCACCTCGGGTGCTACACGCAGTTGGCGGTCGGCGAAATGCTTGGCCAGCAGCGCGCCGAGCAGCGCATCGCCGGGCCGGCCGATGCCGATCGCGGTGGTCGCCTTCAGCCGGCTGGCGAGGTCGGGCAGCGCCACCTTCCAACGCGCCGGCGCCTCGCGCCCCATCAGCAGCAGGTGCTCGCCACGCTCGGCACACAGGTTGACCAGGTGCAACAGCGCCTTCTCCTCGGCCACCGCATCGGCGTCATCGAGCACGGTGCCGCCGGGGGCGGGTTCGGGCAGGCCGCGCAGCGTCGGGCCTTCGATCAGCCGCCAGCCCCGCTCGGCCGCCAGCGCGCGCGCCAGATGCGACTTGCCCACCCCGGCCGGGCCGAACACCGCGAGCCGCCCGCCCGGCCAGGAATCCGGCCGGTCGAGCCAAGCCAGCGCCTCGGCATTGGAGGCGTCCTCCAGGAAATCCGCCCGATCGGAGGAGACCGGCAGCGGCAGCGGCAGGGTGAATTGCCGCGCCGTGCCGCCGAGCGAGGCGGTCACGTCCCGGTCCGTGGCGGGTCGAGATAGAGCGGGCTTTCGAGATAGCGCCGCAGCCAGTAGCGCGCGACGACGCCGAGAGCCGCCGCCATCGGGACCGCCAGCAGCACGCCGAGGAAGCCGAAGGCCACGCCGCCGGCGAACAGCGCGAAGATCACCCACACCGCATGCAGTTCCACCCGGTCGCCGAGCAGATAAGGGTAGATGACGTAGCCCTCGACGGTCTGGCCGACTAGGAAGATGCCGACGATCACCAGCACCTCGTTCCAGGTGCCGAACTGGCCCATCGCCAGCAGCAAGGCCGCCGCGAAGCCGGTCAGCGAGCCAACATAGGGAATGAAGGTCAGCACGCCCGCCATCAGCCCGACGGTCAGGCCGAGTTCCAGCCCGGCGAGTTGCAGCGCCACCGCATAGAAAACGCCGAGCGCCGCGCAGCACAGCAGTTGCCCGCGCAGCCAGGCTGCCAGGACGCGGTCGGTGTCGCGCGCCAATTGGCGCAGCACCGCCGCGCTGCGCCGCGGCAGCCAGGATTCGATGCGCGCGAGCATCGCCGCCCAGTCGCGCAACAGATAGAAGGCGACCACCGGCACCACGATCACCAGCGTGAAGACCTGGAACAGGGCGAAGCCGCCGCCAATCAGCCGGGTCGTCGCTGTGCCCAACCAGGCCAGCATGCTTCCCGCCTGGTTGATGGCGAGGTCGCGCAGCCGCCGGTCCACCATCTCGGGGCCGAGCGCCTCCTCCAGCCGCTGCAGCCCGTCCTGCAGCAGCGACCCGACGCCGGCGATATAGGCCGGCAGCCGCTGCACCAGCACGCCAATCTGGGCGAGGATCAGCGGGTAGAACAGCAGCGCCGCGATCAGTGTCAGCGCCATCAGCAGAAAGATCAGCAGGAAGGCGGCCAGCGGGCGGCGGATGCCCAGCCGCGTCAGCCGCGTCGCCAGCGGGTCGAGGAAATAGGCGACCACTGCGGCCAGCACGAAGGGCGTCAGGATGCCCTGGAAAAGCCACAGGCAGAACAGCAGCGCGCCGGTGAAGCCGAGCACGAGCGCGGTGCGCTGCGCACGCGTCGCGGTGCGCGGGACGGCGGGTGCGGGGAAGCGCGCCGGCGGTCCGGGCCGGACGGCCGGCTCGGCGCGGGCGGGTGGGCGCGTCGATTCGCTCAGGGTGCTCGCTCCCCGGTCAGCCGCGCGGCCTGCAGCACATAGGCGACGCCCGAGGCGAAGGTGGTGAAGGCCACCAGCCAGATCATCGTTTCAAGCACCATCGGTGCCGACAGGTCGAACCCCTTCAGCATCAGCACCAGCGCGGCGAGGGTGATCTGCGCCGCCGTATTCGCCTTGGAAATGAGCAGCGGGCGGATCCGCGTCGGCACGCCCAGCACCCACAACAGCAGCAGGCCGCCGACGATCAGCACGTCGCGGAACACCACCATGATGGCAAGCCAGTCCGGCAACACGCCGATCGCCGCCAGCGTCACATAGACCGAGACCAGCAGCGCCTTGTCCGCCACCGGGTCGAGCAGCGCGCCGAGGGTCGAGCGTGCATTGCGGATGCGCGCCAGCCAGCCATCGACCGCGTCCGACAGGCCGGCGCCGACAAACACCAGGAACGCCTGGTCGAGCCGGTGCTGCAGCATCAGCCACACCGCCGCCGGCACGGCGCACAGCCGGGCGAAGGTGATGAGGTTGGGCAGCGTGAAGAGCCCGGCCTCGACATCGACCGAGGCCGGCGCGGGCGGCCGGCGAACCTTGTCAGGAGCGCCCGGCAAGGCCCACGCGCCAAGCGTCGCCCGGCGCCCCGGAACCCGGGGTCATGGTGATCCCCTGCACGGCCAGTTCCTGCGCCGCCACGCCCGGCGGCGAGCGCAGCCCGACGCGCAGCCTGGCGCGGTCGGTCGAGATGGCGACGATGTCGAGCCGCGCCGCCGCCCCGGTCAGCCGTCGGCGCAGTTCCAGCCATTCATTCAGCGACCCGTAGAGAGCGACCATCTCGACCGTCGAAGCCGCCGGCAACGGGCCCTGCGGCCGGCCTGCGGCGCCCTCGCCGGACGTCGAGCCGCCGCCCGAACCGCCGCCTTCGGCAACACCGCTGCCGCCGGTGTAGGAGCGGGCGCGGGACGGGTTGAAATTCACCGTGATGCGGCCGGTGTAGCGGGTCGGGCTGGTACGCTCCTCCTCGATGATGATGGAACTCACCATCGATTCGATCTGCGCATCGGACAGCGAACGGGTGACGCCGGCGGCCGAGGCGATTCGCTCCCAGGCTGCGCGGCGGCCATTGGCCAGGGCGCGTTCGCGCGCCACCACGCCGTTCTCAGCGGTCGCTTCGGCGGGCACGCCGCGCTGGGTGAAACTGATCGCGGCCGGGGCCGCCGGGGCGGCGGGCGCGGCCGAGAGCGCCGGCTCCTCCTGCGCCCGCGGTGCGGCCAAGGGGGCCGCCACCAGCAGGGCAGTTGCGATCAGCGTCGCCACATGGTTCTTTCCGCGCGCCTGCGCGGAGCAGGACCTATTCGGCATCGCTCACCACCCCCTGGTCGGCCGGGTCGGCCGACGTTAGCACCGCGCCGCGCGGCACTTCCGTGCCAGCCAATACCCGATCGGAGGCCGCCCTGACCAGTTCCCCGTCTTCCCCCCTCACCTATCGCGCGGCCGGCGTGGACATCGAGGCCGGCGATGCGCTGGTCGATGCCATCAAGCCGCTGGCGAAAGCCACCGACCGGCCGGGCACAATGGGGGGCCTGGGCGGCTTCGGCGCGCTGTTCGACCTGAAGGCGGCCGGCTTCACCGACCCGGTGCTGGTCAGCAGCACCGATGGCGTCGGCACCAAGCTGCGCGTGGCGATCGACGCCGGGCTGCATGCGACGGTCGGCATCGACCTCGTGGCGATGTGCGTCAACGACCTGGTGGTGCAGGGCGCCGAGCCGTTGTTCTTCCTCGATTATTTCGCCACCGGGAAGCTGGAGGTGGCCGCCGCGAAGCAGGTCGTCGCCGGCATCGCCGAGGGCTGCCGCCAGGCCGGCTGCGCCCTGGTGGGCGGCGAGACCGCCGAAATGCCCGGCATGTATGCCAAGGGCGACTACGACCTCGCCGGCTTCTCGGTGGGCGCGGCCGAACGCGGCGCCCTGCTCCCGAGCGGCGATGTCGGTCCCGGCGACGTGGTGCTCGGGCTGATGGCCTCGGGCGTGCATTCCAACGGGTTCTCGCTGGTGCGGCGCGTCCTGGAACGCAGCAATGCCGGCATGGGCGCCCCCGCCCCCTTCGCCGCCGGGAAAACCCTCGGCGAGGCGCTGCTGGAGCCGACGCGCATCTACGTGAAGTCGGTTCTCGCGCTGCATCGCGCCGGGCTGGTCAAGGCCGCCGCTCACATCACCGGCGGCGGACTGCCCGGCAACCTGCCGCGTGTGCTGCCCGAGGGCACACTGGCCGTGCTCGACGCCACCGCCTGGACGCCGCCGCCGGTTTTCGCCTGGCTCGCCCGGGTGGGCGAGGTCGCGCCGGAGGAGATGCTGCGCGTGTTCAACTGCGGCATCGGCATGGCCGTGGTGGTCACTCCCGGCGAGGTCGAGGCCGCCACCGCGCTGCTCGCCGACCACGGCGAGACAGTCTGCCGCATCGGCCGTATCGAGGCCGCAAACGGCCCCGCCGCGGTGCGCATCGACGGCCTTTCCGCCGGCTGGCCGGGATGAGTCGACGCCGCGTCGCGGCCCTGATCTCGGGCCGCGGGTCGAACATGGCCGCCCTGCTCGCGGCGGCCGAACATCCCGACTACCCGGCCGAGATCGCGCTGGTGCTGTCCAACCGCGCCGATGCCGCCGGCCTCGCCCATGCGAGCGCGCGCGGCATCCCGACCGCCGTGGTGGAAAGCCGCGGCTTCCGAGGTGACCGCGCCGGCTTCGAGGTCGCGATGGAAGCCGAGTTCGCCCGCCGCGGCATCGAGATCATCGCCCTGGCCGGCTTCATGCGCGTGTTGACGGAGGCCTTCGTCGCGCGCTGGGAGGGACGGATGATCAATATCCACCCCTCGCTGCTACCGAGCTTCCCGGGCCTCGAGACCCATGCCCGCGCGCTGGCGGCCGGGGTGCGGTTGCATGGCTGCACCGTGCATCTGGTCACCGCCGGGGTGGATGAGGGGCCGATCCTCGCCCAGGCCGCCGTGCCGGTGCTGCAGGACGATACCGAATCCGCCCTCGCCGCCCGGGTGCTGGCCGAGGAACACCGGCTCTACCCGGCCGCGCTGGCGTGGCTGGCGGCGGGGCTGGTGCGGGTCGAGGCCGGCCGGGCCCTGGTATCGGGCGTGGGGATGGCGGCGGGTTGCCTCGCGAACCCCTTGTGTTCGGCGCCCGCGCTTTCTAAAGGCTGATGGCACAAGAGCGTTGAGGGCGTGACGTGGCCGAACACAAGATCACCTACGAATTCGTCGAAGTGAAGGCCGGCGATATCCTCGCTGAGCGCCAGTCCGAATGGCACGGCTTCACGAGCTTCGTGACCTGGTCGACCGGCGCGATCGCCGTCATCCTGCTGCTGCTGCTGATCTTCCTGGGCTGACGCCGGCGCGCGGATGCGCCGCGAGGGGCATTCTCCTGGCCAGGCCGGCGATCCGTCCGTCAGAGCGTGATTGGTTCACATTCGTTCACCCACCACGCTCTAACCTATTGTTTGATCGCGCGATTCAGACCTCCGGTGCATTCGCACCTGCGGCCATCGCGCTCTAGGTCGGCCCGATACCGGGGCGGCCGAGCAGCCACCCTTGCAGCGCGTCGCAGCCGGCGACGCGCAATTCCCGCATCTGTTCCGGCGTCTCCACCGCTTCGGCCACCGCGGTGGCGCCAAGCGCGTGGATCATGTCGACCACCGCCGTGACCGCGGCGCGCGGACGGTTGGCGCCAGCGCCGGGCAGGTCGACGCCCGCGGTCAGCATCGGGTCGATCTTCACGGTGCCGAACGGGATGTCCCGCAGCACCCGCGCCGAGCCCAGCTCGCCGCCGAAATCATCCAGCGCCACCGTGATGCCAAGCTGCCGCAGCGCGGCGCACAGGTCGCGTGCGGCGGCGAGGTGGCTGGCCACCGCCTTCTCCGGCAATTCGATGGACAGGCCGCGCGGGTCGACTCCCGTCGTCTCCAGCGCCGCGCGGATCATCGGCGCGGCATGGCCCCGGCTGATCCCGGCCGCCGAGACATTCACCGCGAGATAGGGCCCGCCGGCCTTCCAGCCCGCCCGCAGGCGAAAGGCCGCGACCAGGATCCAGGCCTCGAGCGCGACATCGCGGCCGACCGCCGTCGCCGCGCCCAGGATTTCCGCCGCGCCAAGCGGGCCGCGTTCGGGGTGTTCCCAACGCAGCAGGGCCTCATAGCCGATCGGGGCCAGGGTCCCGGCCGAGCAGATCGGCTGCAGGTCGAGCCGCAACCCGTCGCCACCGGCGGCCAGCGTGTCGGCCAGCTCGGTGCCGAGGCCAACCGGCGGCAGGTCGTCTGCCGCCCGTGCCGTGGTGCCGTCCATGCGCGTGGGAGCTCCCTATTCCGCCCCATATCAAGCACGATGGCGATTAACGTCCCATGAGCCTGATCACGCAGCACCCAAAAACAGCAACGGCACCGGCCCGCCCACCCATCAGGGCGCTTGGACCAGTGCCGTTCGCGGCATCATCACGCGGTCCGGTGCCGGTCGTCGCGACCGGCCTCGCAACCCGTGCGGTGCGATCTCAGCCGACGATTTCGGTGCCGGCGAAGAAATAGGCGATCTCGACCGCGGCGTTCTCGGCGCTGTCGGAGCCATGCACGGAATTCGCCTCGATGCTCTCGGCGAACATCTTGCGGATGGTGCCTTCCTCGGCATTGGCCGGGTTGGTCGCACCCATCAGCTCGCGGTTCTTGGCCACGGCGTTCTCGCCTTCCAGCACCTGGACCACCACCGGGCCGGACACCATGAAGTCCACCAGGTCGCTGTAGAACGGGCGGGCGGCATGGACTTCGTAGAACTTCTTGGCATGGGCGCGGGACATCCACACGCGCTTCTGCGCGACGATGCGCAGGCCGGCCTTCTCGAACACGGCGTTGATGGCGCCCGTCAGGTTGCGGCGGGTCGCGTCCGGCTTGATGATGGAAAAGGTCTGTTCGATGGCCATGGTGACTGTCCTCGGGTTCTAAGCAGGTCGCCGGGCGCATAGACGCGGCGCGCCTCCTCCGCAAGCCCGGCTGCCCGGTTCAGCCCCCGCTTTCGCGACCATAGGCCACGAGTCCGGCCACCAGCGTGTCGAACACCGCTCGGCAGCGCGGGCTACCGGCCATGCTTTCATGCATCACGACCCAGCTCGGCAGCGGGATATCGAAGTCATTCGCCAGGACCCGCCGCAGCACCGGGTCGCGCCGCGCGATGCCGGCCTGGCACACGCCAATGCCGAAGCCAGCCCGGATCGCGGCCAACTGCGCGAGGTCGCTGTCGGCACGCAGGGCGAAATTCGCACGGTCGAGGCCTGCGACACGCCGGCGCATGGCGTTGATCACCGCCGTCTCGCGGTCAAAGCCGATCAGCGTGTGATGCGCCAGATCCTCCCGCCGCTCGGGAATTCCATGACGGTCGAGATATTCCTGCCGCGCATGCAGGCCGAGCCTGATATCGCCGACGCGCTGCGCCAGGAGCGCCTCCTGCCGCGGTTCGACCATGCGTACGGCAATGTCGGCCTCCCGCCGCAGCAGGTCCTCGACCGCGTTGGACAGCGCGAGTTCCAGCACCAGGGCAGGATATTGCCGGCGCAGCGCGGCGAGGATCGGCGGCAGCACCTCGACGCCGATCACCTCGCTGGCGGTGATGCGCACGGTGCCCTCCACCACGCCGCGCCGGCCGGACGCCGTACGCACCAACGCGGCGGCGTGGGCCGCGATCGCCTCGGCATGCGGGCGCAACGCGGTCGCCGCCTCGGTGGGCAGCAGGCCATGGACGGACCGAATGAACAGCGCCTCCCCAAAGGCTTGCTCCAGCGCATCGATCTGACGGCCGATGGTCGGCTGGGCGAGGTTCAGCGCCCGCGCCGCACCGGACAGTGAACCTTCCTGCAACACGGCAAGAAAGCTGCGGTACAAATCCCAGCCGGGCGTGGTTTTATCCATGCAAATATGTATATCATCAACACGAACTTCGCCAATTCTGTTATAGGTACTGAGCCGTCATTCTTCCGCGCATCGCAGTCAGGGGATGCGCGAGATGACAACCGGAAAGACAGCGTTGGTGCTCGGCGCCACAGGTGGGATTGGCGGGGCGGTGGCCCGCCGCCTGGCGGCGCGCGGCTGGCAGGTCAAGGCGCTGCATCGCCGCGCCGCGTCGCAATCGAGCCAGGGCGGCATCGTCTGGATCCAGGGCGACGCGCTGCGCCCCGAGGATGTAGCCGCCGCCGCGCAGGGCGTCCGACTGATCGTCCATGCCGTGAACCCGCCCGGCTACCGCCACTGGGACACGCTGGTGCCACACATGCTGGAAGCGAGCATCGCCGCCGCCACCGCCGAGCGCGCCCGCATCCTGTTGCCCGGCACGATCTACAATTACGGCCCGGATGCCTGGCCGCGGCCCCTCACCGAGGCGTCACCGCAGAACCCCACCACCCGCAAGGGCGCGATCCGCGTGGCGATGGAACGTCGCCTGGCGGCATCGGGCCTGGACGTGCTGGTGGTGCGCGCCGGCGATTATTTCGGCCCGGATGCGGGCAATAGCTGGTTCTCCCAGGCGTTGGTGAAGCCGGGCGTGCCGGTCGCGCGCATCACCAATCCCGGCCGGACAGGGGTCGGCCATCAATGGGCCTATCTGCCCGACGTGGCGGAGACCATGGTCCGGCTGCTGGAACATCCCGCCCTGCCGCACGGCTTCGCCACCTTCCACATGGACGGCCAATGGGATGCCGACGGCATGGCCATGATCGGCGCCATCCGCCGCGTGCTCGGCCGGCCGGAACTGAAGGTCGGCCGCCTGCCCTGGTGGCTGTTCCGGCTGATTGTCCCGGTCAACGCCTTCGCACGGGAGGTGACGGAAATCGCGCCGCTGTGGCGAAGGCCAATCCGGCTCGACAATGCGCGCCTGGTCGCCCTGCTGGGCGCGGAACCCCGCACGCCGCTCGACGAGGCGGTGGCGGCGGCCCTGCGCGGCCTCGGATGCCTGCCTGGGCCGACCGGCGCGACGCGGGAGGCCCTGTCATGACCCCGCCGACCATCCGCATCCTGGCCGCCTCGCTGCTGGGGCTCATTGCGCTGCAATTCACCCTGGCCGGTCTTGGTGTCTTTGCCACGGGTTCGGCGTGGGAGGCACATCGCGCGGTCGGCACCGCCTTTGCCCTGCCGCTGGCGGCCCTGGCCTGGTTCATCGGGCGGGACGCGCGGCTGCGGACCCTGCGGCGACATGTCGCGACCGTCGTTGGGCTCTATGCCATGCAGTTCGGCTGGCTGGCCTTGGGTCGCCTGACCGGCCTGCCGGAAATCCAGGCGCTGCACGCGGTGAACGGCATGGCGCTGGCCGGCTTCACGGATGCGCTGTTCCGCGCGGCGCGGCGCAGCCCCGCCACCATCGCCTGATGCGCTGCGGCGAGGCCTGTTCTACAACCCCGCCGCCATGACCGTCCTCACCATCCGCGACCTGACCATCCGCATCGCCGGCCGGAACCTGCTGGACGGGGCGAACCTGCAGATCGATGACGGCCGCAAGGTCGGGCTGGTCGGGCGCAACGGTGCCGGCAAATCCACCCTGCTGCGTGCGATCACCCATGAATTGCAGCCCGATGGCGGGGAGATCCGCCTCGCCGCCCGCGCCCGCATGGCCCATGTCGCGCAGGAGGCGCCGGGCGGGGATGAACCCCTGCTCGATATCGTGCTCGCCGCCGATACCGAACGCGCCGGCCTGCTCGCTGAGGCCGACAGCCACCCCGACCCGACGCGGCTGGCCGAAATCCACGACCGGTTGATCGGCATCCGCGCCGACAGTGCGCCGGCCCGTGCCGGGGCGATCCTGTCCGGCCTGGGCTTCGACGCGGCGGCGCAGGCGCGGCCCTCGCGGGAATTCTCCGGCGGCTGGCGGATGCGCGTCGCCCTCGCCCGCGCGCTGTTCCTCGAACCGGAATTGCTGCTGCTCGACGAACCGACCAACCATCTCGACCTCGAAGCGACGATGTGGCTGGAAGGATGGCTGTCGCGCTTCCCGGGCGCCGCCATCGTGGTCAGCCATGACCGCGGGCTGCTGGAACGCTGCGTCGATTCCATCGCGCATCTCGATCGCGCGCAGATCACGCTATACCAGGGCAACTTCGCCAATTTCGTGCGCATCCGCGCCGAACGCATGGCGCAGCAGGCGGCGCAGAATGTCCGCATCGCCGCCGAACGCGCCCATATCCAGTCCTTCGTCGACCGCTTCCGCGCCAAGGCGACCAAGGCGCGCCAGGCACAATCCCGTCTCAAGGCGCTCGAACGCCTGCCGCCGATCGAAGCCGTGGTCGAGGACCACCCGGTCCGCTTCGCCTTTCCTGCGCCGGAGGAACTCGCCCCGCCCATCCTCTCCCTGACCGGTTGCTCGGTCGGCTATGGCGGCCCGCCGATCCTCAAGGGAATGAACCTGCGGCTCGACCCGGATGACCGCATCGCGCTGCTTGGCGCCAACGGCAACGGCAAGTCCACGCTGGCCAAGCTGCTCGCCGGCCGGCTGCAACCCGAAGGCGGCGCCTATTTCCGCAACAAGGCGCTGCGCGTCGGCTATTTCGCTCAGCACCAGGCAGAGGAACTCGACCTCGCCGGCACGCCGCTCACCCATATGCAGGCCGCACTGCCCAAAGCGACCGAAACGCAGTGCCGCGCGCAACTCGCCCGCTTCGGCCTTGATGCCGATCGCGCCGACAACCGCATCACTGCGCTGTCAGGCGGTGAGAAGGCGCGACTGCTGCTGGCGCTGACCACGCGCGACGCGCCGCAATTGCTGATCCTCGACGAGCCGACCAACCACCTCGACATCGATGCGCGCGAGGCGCTGGTGAAGGCGCTGGCAGACTACCCCGGCGCCGTGGTGTTGATTACCCACGACCCGCATCTGGTGGAGCTTGCTGCCGACCGGTTGTGGCTCGTTGCCGATGGCGCGGTCACACCCTTCGACGGCGACCTCGACGACTACCGCGCGCTGCTTGCCGAACGCGCCCGCGGTGGGGCGAGCAAAGGCGAAGCCGGCGGTGCCCGTGCCGGCGCCCGCCGCGAACGCGCCGGCACCCGCGTTGCCACCGCCCCGCTGCGCGCCCGGCTGAAGGAAGTCGAGGCCGCGCTGGAGCGTCTCGCGCGCGAGGACGCGCTGATCGAAAAGCGCCTGTCCGACCCGACCACCTATGCACGCTTCAAACCCGAGGACATTACCTGGGCAAACACCCGCCGCGCCGCCATCGCCAAGGACGTGGCGGCGCTGGAGGAGGAATGGCTGGACCTGTCGGCGCAGCTCGAAGCCGCTTAGAGCAGATCGCGTCTGATTCTACCCAATCAGACGCGTGACGATGCTCGTTCAAGCAAGAGCTTAGAGAGCCGTTTGCGTCAGCACGGTCCGACGCAAACCGCTCCAGCGGTAGCCTCGGCCCGAAGAGTTCGGCCAAGGCTGCGGCCGGATGGCAGGATACGCCATCCGGCGCATTCTCACACGGCCACTCGGTCCGGACGGCGCTCCTTCTGGGCGCTGGCACGGACCTGCTCTTCTTCAAGCGTCCGGCGCATGAAGGTGGGCCACAGCGCACGATTGGTGGACGGCTCTGGCGCTGCTTCGCGCCTTGTTGCGATCCGGGCGGCCTGATCGGCCGGCCGAGGCGGTTCGATGCGATCCATCAAGCCCTCCTCTCGTCTATGGATCGAAGCTTAGGACCTCACGCGCGAGATACACAATGAAAGGTTGTGTGAAACACGCCCCCCCACACGTGATGGCGGCGCCGCAATCGCCACCGGGCAAGCGAGGCATGCATCCATGCCGGCTGGACCGCCGCCGTGTGATGCGCCAAGGGGGGATCAAAGCCCGGCGCGCCTGCGCCATCCCGGAGGAAGCCTTCATGATTCGTCGCCGCGCACTGCTCGCCGCCGCCCCCACCATCGCCCTGCCTGCCGTCGCGCGCGCCCAGGCATGGCCGTCGCGGCCGGTGAAGATCGTGGTGGGCTACCCGCCGGGTGGTTCGACCGACGTGCTGGCCCGCGGCCTCGCCGCCGCGATGCAGGAGGCGATCCCGGGCAGCACCATGGTGGTGGACAACCGCCCCGGCGGTGCCGCGGTGATCGGCACCCAGGCGGTCGCCCAGGCGGCGCCGGATGGCTACACCCTGTCGCTCGGCAATAACCAGACCCATGCGGCCAATGCCGCCATGCTGTCTGCCCTGCCCTATGATCCGGTCGCCGATTTCGCGCCGATCGCGCGCCTCGCCGCCGTGCACCACGCGGTGGTGGTGCCGGCCAATGGCGCGCGGACGCTCGCCGAATTGGCGGCCAAGGGGAAGAATGGCGGGCGGGTGACCTATGCCTCCTCGGGGGCCGGTTCGGCGAGCCATGTGATCGCCGAGACCTTCGTCCGGCGCGAGGGCATGAACGCGACCCACATCCCCTATCGCGGCGGCGCGCAGGCGACGACGGATACCGTCGGTGGCACCGTGGATTTCTTCGTCTCGACCTGGCCGCAGGTGGTGGCGCTGGTGCGCGACGGGCGGCTGCGCGCGCTCGGCATCGGGGCCCCGGCGCGGCTGCCCGAAACGCCCGACGTGCCGACCTTCGCCGAACTCGGCGCGCAGGATCTCGCCGTCGATGCCTGGTTCGGCCTGTGGGCCCCGGCGCGCACGCCGGCGGAGATCGTCACCCGGCTGTCGGACACGCTGGTCGCCATCCTGGCGCAGCCGGCCATGGTGGAGCGGCTGCAGGGCCAGGGCTTCGTCGCCGCTCCGATGCCGGCCGGGGCCTTCGCGGCCTTCCAGCGGGAGGAAGTTGCCCGCTGGCGGCATCTGGTGGACCTGACCGGGATCCGCCTGGACGGCTGAACATGCCGCCGCTCATCCGCGACGGCCGAACCGCCTGATAAGAAAGCGGCGCACGGCCCGCGCCGCACGCCGCAATCGGCTGGGCTGGGCAACGCCGGCGGGGCGCACGAGCCGCCCCCTGCCGGCGCCGCTCGATCAGACCGCCTTACGCCGCCCCTCGGGCGCCGCGACGACGCTGCGCACCACCGCCGCCTGCCGCGCCACGGCCAGGCGCGCCTTGACGAGCGCCGGGCCTTCCGTGGTGCGCGGCATGCCGCCGTCGCGCTTCGGCGAGAAGTCGGCATGCAACATCTGCAGCAGACCCGCATTGTCGAAGGCCGAACGGTTGCCGAGGTCGATGTAGGATTCAGATGGCGCGCCCTCGGCGAACACGATGTCATGCACGTCGAGCTCGATATGGAAGTAGGTGATGCGGCCTCGGGCCGGCAGTTGGAAGATCACCTCGTCATCCACCAGCAGCATCGCCGGCACCAGTTCGCCCTCGACCAGCAGCGCGTGGTCCGGCGAGACGCGCAGCGGGCGATGCGGCATGCCCTCGCCAAGCGCCCCCGGCATGATCAGGATCGGCGCAACATCCTCGGCCCGCGGATGCGTCTCGAGGTCCACCTCACGCCGTCCAACCCAGAGCACGGGCTTGAGTGGCGCGCCGTGGCCGGAAGCCGTCACCACCAGATCGCCGACGCGGAGCGATTCGATCGCGCGCTCGCCGTCGGACGTCATGATGCGGGTGCCCTCGGCAAAGCAATTCGCCTCGATTGTCGCGTTGTTGAAGATGATCTGGCCGTGGAAGTGATTGAGCTCGACCGTGTAGCCATCACCCTTGATGATGGAATTGTAGGTATTTCCATTGGAATCGACGGAATCGGCCCCGCCGATGATCGTATCCCAGTAGTCGCGCAAGGCCGCGTCGATGCGAATGACGTTGGTGCCGCCGCCAGTGCCGTCGATATAGGTCACGCCGCTGTTGCTGACGCCGAAGACGCTGTCATTGCCCGCGCCCAGCGAGATGTAGGCATTGCCGGTGCCCGGGTCGAAGATGTCGTTGCCGTCACCGCCGATCAGCGTGTCATCGTTCGAGCCGCCCGAAAGCACGTCGTTGCCGTCGCCACCGACCAGCACATCGTCGCCGGTACCGCCCAGCAGCGTGTCATTGCCAGCGCCGCCATCGAGGTAGTCGTCATTCGACCCGCCACTGATCGAGTCGTCGCCGCCAACGCCGTAGACCGTGTTGTCACCCCAGTTCGCGACGCCATGGCCCGGCCAGACATCATTGCCGCTGGTGAGGGTATCAGTGGTCTCCGACATCGAACTACCTTTCCTGACAGGAGACGGCGCCCTTTTTGGAGCGTCGCATTTTGGAGATAAAGAGATTTATTTAGACGATTTTTACCTTGAGGTCGTATAAAGCCCATTATTATGCCGTTAACACAATCACTTTCGCGCGATTGTCGTATTTTTTCGCCTATCTTCCTAATTTGATTTAATTTTTCGATTAGCGTGATATTTTGCGCTTCAGATCAACCGTGGGGTGATCGGCGCTCCCGCACCAACGCAGCCAGGCCCACGCTTGCTGCATGCCGTGCCCGGCGCGTCTCCAAGCCCGGCATCGGTGCGGGTGCCCAGCCATTGCAGAATTTCGTCGCGCGCCGCCGCGTGCCGGCCGGCTCTTGAGCCGCCAGCCGCAAACCCCCGGTGCACCTGGTTTCCCCGGGTTGCCGGCAAGCCCCTCAGCGTCCGTTCCAGCATCACCCCGCGGCGCATCCCGCCAAGCGGCTCCGCCCCGGTGCGCATCGCCATCATGGACGGCGCGATGTCAGCCGCGCTTCTGCCACCCCGACTCACCCTGCATCCAATATGTCAGGGTATGCCCGGCCGCCTTCGCCGCCGACCAGCGCCGCCGGGCCGCCGCGACGACCGCCTCATCCGCCCCGTCAAACAGGTCGAGCACCCGGTCATAATCCGCCAGCCGCCCACTCTCGGCGCCATCGACCAGGAACAGGAAGCGCGCCCCATTGCGCGGCAGCGTATCGAGCGTGCCGATCAGCACCGGCTGCAGCGCGTCGTTCTCGCCGCCCGCCATGCCGTGCGGCAGCCAGTCCGGATCCGGCGCCAGCCAAAGCGCGGCGTCGAGCGCCTTGGCGCGCTCGGCCTCGCCGCACAGCACATGGGCGCGCCCGCCACTTTCCAGCACCCGCCCGAGCAGGCGCGGCAGCGCCTGGTCCAGCCTGGTCCGTGTCAGATGGTAGAAGCCGATCTCCGTCACGCTTCCGCCTCGAAGCGCATCGCCACCAGCCGGTCGAGCAACCGCGCCCCGAAGCCCGTCGGCCCCGCCGGGCCCAGCGCATGCGCCGCCTCGGCAGTCTCCACCCCGGCGATGTCGAGATGCGCCCAGGGCCGCTCGCCGGCGAATTCGCGCAGGAAGGCCGCCGCGTGGCAGGCATCGGGCAGCAGACGCCCGCCAAAGGCGCCACTGCCCGAGGGCGCGCATTGCCTGATATCGGCGATGTCCGAGGCGAGGTCCTCGCGATGCCGCGCCCCGATCGGCATCGGCCAGAGCGGTTCGCCGACCGCCTCCCCCGCCGCCGCCGCGACGGCCATCAGCGCCGCATCGTTGCCGAAAATCCCGGCGCGATGATGTCCGAGCGCGGTGATGATCGACCCGGTCAGCGTCGCGAGGTCGATCATCGCGCGCGGATGGAAGGCGGCGATGGCGTGGTGGATCGCGTCCGCCAGCACCAGCCGGCCTTCGGCATCGGTGTCGATCACCTCGACGGTGCGGCGCGAGGCGGTGCGGATGACGTCGCCGGGACGGTAGGAGGCGCCGCCAGTGGCGTTCTCGGCGATCGCCAGCACCGCGACGGCCGGCGCGGGTGACCGCCGCCTTGCCAGCGCCAGCATCGCCCCGGCACAGGCCGCGGCGCCGGCCATGTCGGCGCGCATCGCCTCCATCCCCTCCGCCGACTTGATGGAGATGCCGCCGGTATCGAAGACGATGCCCTTGCCGATGAAAGCGACCGGCGGGACCGGCAGCACGCCGGGCCAGCGCAGCACCACCAGGCGCGGCGGCGAGGCACTACCGCCGCCGACCGTCAGCAGCGCCCCGAAGCCATGCCGTTCGAGCCATTTGCGGCCATGCACGGTGACCTCGATGCCCTCCGCCTCCAGCGCCTCCAGCCGTTCGGCGAAGGCGCGCGTGGTCAGCCGGTTGGCCGGTTCCACCGTCAGGTTCCGGGCGAAGAGGCAGCCGGCGATGCCGGGCTTCAGCGCGGCAAAAGCCTTCTCGGCGGCACCGGGGTGCCCGGTCTGGACGACCAGGCGCTTCAGCCGCGCCGGCACGTCGCGCGTGCGCAGCGCATCAAAGCGCCAGGCGCCGAGCGCGATGCCCGCGGCGACCGAGGCCGCGAGGCCCGGCTCCATCGCTCCGGCCGCCAGGGCGAGTTCCGTGATCGGGCCGGCGGCGAGCACGGCGGAGGCCCCCGCCGTCTCTGCCGCGAGCGGTGTCGGTGCCGTGCCGAGGCCCGTCACCAGCCGCCGCGGCGCGCCCGGCAGGTCCAGCACGGCGCCGACAGCAGCCGTGAAGCGCGCTGCCGCAATCGCCGCGCCGAGGCCGGGCGGTGGCTCGGCGGCGGCGACCAGCGGCACCACGCAGGGGCGGTCAGCGCCTGACGGGGCGCGGCGGAACTCGACCGCGATCATGGCCGGGCGCTCAGCCCTCGTAATGCTCCGCGACCAAGCGGTCGAGCAGCCGCACGCCATAGGCGGTCGCCCCCTTCGGCGCGGTCGGCAGGTCCTTGCTGCTCCAGGCAGTGCCGGCGATGTCCAGATGCGCCCAGGGCTTGCCCTGCACGAAGCGCTGGATGAACTGCGCCGCGGTGATCGACCCGCCGGGCCGGCCGCCGACATTCTTCATGTCGGCGATGTCGGACTTGATCTGCTTGTCATAGGCATCGCCGAGCGGCATGCGCCAGGCGGCTTCGCCCACCGTGCGCCCGGCGGCCTCGATGCGCTGAGCGAGCGTGTCGTCATTGCTGAACAGCCCCGCATGTTCGTGGCCGAGCGCGATGATGATCGCCCCGGTCAGCGTGGCGAGGTCCACCATGAAGCGCGGGTCGAATTTCTCGATGCAGTAGTGGATGACGTCGGCGAGGACGAGGCGGCCTTCGGCGTCGGTGTTGATGACTTCCACCGTCTGGCCCGAGGCGGTGGTCACCACATCGCCTGGCCGCTGCGCATTGCCGGAGGGCATGTTCTCGACCAACCCGACGATGCCGACCACGTCCGCCTTCGCCTTGCGCCCCGCCAACGCCGCCATCAGGCCGATCACCGTGCCGGCGCCGGCCATGTCCCACTTCATGTCCTCCATGCCGCCGGCCGGCTTGATGGAGATGCCGCCGGTGTCGAAGGTGACGCCCTTGCCGATGAAGGCGACGGGCTTGGCCGCCTTCTTGCCCTTGGGCGCCCCCATCCACTTCATCACCACCATGCGCGGTTCCTGGACGCTGCCCTGCGCCACGCCGAGCAGGGCGCCGAAGCCGAGCTTCTTCATCTCCTTCGGGCCGAGGATCTCGACCTCGACGCCGAGCTTGGTTAGCGCCTTGCAGCGTTCGGCGCATTCCACCGGGGTGAGCACGTTGGGCGGCTCGGAGACCAGGTCGCGGGTGAGGAAGACGCCGTCGGTGATCGCCTGCATCGGGGCATAGGCGGCCTTCGTCCTGGCGGGGTCGGCGACGGCGACGGCGATGCGCTCGACCTTCGGCTTGTCTTCCTCCTTCTCCTTCGTGCGGTAGCGGTCGAAGCGGTAGGATTTCAGCGCGATGCCCATGGCGAGCGACGCGGCAAGCGCGGGGGCCAAGTCATCGGCGGCGACCACCGCCTCGCGCTCCTGCGCGACGGCGCCGGCGATCGACCCGCCCGCCGCCTCGGCCCCCGTCGCCGCGAGGTCGGCGGCCTTGCCGAGGCCGATGGCGACGACCTTGGTCAGCCCCGCGCCCGGGGCCCAGAGCGTCGTGTTCTGGCCCTTGCGGCCCTTGAACTTCGCCGCCTCCAGCGCGCGGGCGATGGCCCCGCCGGTCGCTTCATCGGCCTTCTGCGCCAGGCCGGCGAGCGGTGCATCCTCGGCCAGCGGCAGGATCAGCGCGCCGGCGCGCGGCAAGGCGGGCTTCACGAAGGCGATGTCGGGCATGGTGACTCCGTGGGTGTGGCGATTGAGGCGGGCACATTACGCAGCGTGGCGCCGCGCGGCCAGGGCCGGGGCCGGGGCCGGGGCTCGCCACCTCCGGGCTTGCCCCTGGGCCGCCGCGGCGCCAAACGAGGGGCGATGAATGATGACGCGCTGCTTTCCCTTGCCGCCCGCCTGGCCGACCAGGCCGCCGCCGCGATCAACGCGGTGCGCGCCACCGGCTTCGCGGTGGACCGCAAATCCGACCATTCCCCGGTGACCGAGGCCGATCACATCGCCGAGGCGCTGATCGTCGAGGGGTTGCGCGCCGCCGCCCCCCACATCCCCGTCATCGCCGAGGAGGAGATTGAGGCCGGCACCGCGCCGATCGATCCCGGTCATCGCTTCTGGCTGGTGGACCCGCTGGACGGCACGCGGGAATTCGCTGCCGGGCGGGACAATTTCGCGGTGAATGTCGGGCTGGTCGAGGATGGGCGGGCGGTACTCGGCGCCGTCGCCATCCCGGCGACGGGGGAATTGTTCTGGGGGCGCGTCGGCGGCGGGGCGTGGAAGCGCGACGCCGCCGGGACGCGGGCGATCTCGGTGCGGTCGCCCCCGGCCGAAGGGATCACGGTGATGGGCAGCCACCATTACCAGGACGACCCGCGCATGGGGCGCTTCCTGGAAGGGCGGCACGTCGCACGCATCGTCAATATCGGCTCGGCGGAGAAATTCTGCCGCGTCGCCGAGGGCAGCGCCGACCTCTACCCCCGCTTCGGGCGGACGATGGAATGGGATACCGCCGCGCCGCATGCAGTGCTGGAGGCGGCAGGCGGAACGCTGCGGCTGCTCGATGGCGGCGGGCCGTTGCTATACCGCAAGGCAGGTTGGGCCAATCCTTCCTTCGTCTGCGAGGGGCGGGTGGCGTGACGGAGCGGCTAGGCCCGGAGGAGGTCGAGCGCGCGGCGGCGCTGTTGCGCGCGGGGGAGCTCGTCGCCTTCCCAACCGAGACGGTCTATGGCCTCGGCGCCGATGCGCGGAATGCGCGCGCCGTCGCCGCGGTGTTCGAGGCGAAAGGCCGGCCTCATTTCAATCCGCTGATCTGCCATTTCCCCGACGCCGAGGCGGCCTTCGCCGAGGTACTGCCCGATGACCGTGCCCGCGCGCTGGCGAAGGCCTTCTGGCCCGGGCCGCTGACGCTGGTGCTGCCGCGGCGGCCCGACTGCCGGATCGACCTGCTGGCCGGGGCGGGGCTCGACACGCTGGCGGTGCGGGTGCCGGGGCATCCGCTGGCGCTGGCGTTGCTGCGCGCGGCGGCGGTGCCGGTGGCGGGGCCCTCGGCCAATCGGTCGGGCCAGGTCAGCCCGACTACGGCCGGGCATGTGCTGGACGGGCTCGGCGGGCGGATTGCGGCGGTGCTCGATGGCGGAGCCTGTGCTGTGGGGGTGGAGAGCACGGTGCTCGACCTCGCGGCCGGCGGGGCGGCGCTGCTGCGCCATGGCGGGGTGCCGGTGGAGGCGATCGAGGCGGTGATCGGTCCGGTTGCCCGGCCAATCCCGCTGGCGGCGGCGGAAGCGTCGCGCAGCCTGCGCTCGCCGGGGATGATGCTGTCGCATTACGCGCCCGCGCTGCCGGTGCGGCTGGGCGCGCGCGAGGTCGCGGCGGATGAGGCGCTGCTCGCCTTCGGGCCGCCGATCCCGGGGGCCGGGGCGGTGTGGCAGATGTCCGAGGCCGGCGAGCCGCGCGAGGCGGCGACGCGGCTGTTCGCCGGGCTGCGCTGGCTGGATGCGGAAGGGGCGCGGCTTGGGCTGCGGGGGATCGCGGTTATGCCGGTGCCGATGGATGGGCTGGGGGCGGCAATCAATGATCGGCTGGCGCGGGCGGCCGCACCGCGGTGACGCCGTGACGCCGTGACGCCGTGACGCCGTGACGCCGTGACGCCGTGACGCCGTGACGCCGTGACGCCGTGACGCCAGGATAAAAGCGAAATATGTCGTCGGCTATGGAATATTTCCTGTGTTTTGTTCCTTCGCCGCCACTTTAAAACTCTAGGATTTTAGGATTTTATCGCGGCGGCCGGCGGGATCATCACCGCCTCGCGGAGCAGCACGGTTTTCACCTGGCCAAGGAAGGTGGCGCCGTCGGCGAACCAGTGCTGCGCCTCGGGCGAGACCACCATGGCGCGGCGCGCCTGCATGTCGTCGCACCAGCTTTCGGCGATGCCATCGAGCGGCAGGGCCATGCGCAGCGGCGGGATGTCGTCGCGCGGCTGTTCAGCGAGGATGCCGGAGAGCACGAAGCCGCGCAGCAACGGCACGCTCGCCGCCATGCCGCCATGAACGACGCGCCAAGCGTACTGGAATTGCTCGGGCGTCGCGCCGTCGCGGCGGCGGATGGCGGTGAAGGATTTGACCGCCGGGCGCGGGCCGGCGGGCAGCGGGACCTGCCAGGCTTCCTCGGTGGCGAACCCGCGCTGGGCGCCGATGAATCGGGCTGCCTCGGCGCGCCAGCGAGCGCCGGCCGGCGAGGCCATGGCGGCGGCGCAGGCGGCCTGGTCGTCGAACCAGAGTTGTTCGATGCCGTCGAAGGGCGCGACGTCGAGCTGGGCGACGTCGCTGCGCGAATGGGTCTCGATCGGGATGTTGAGGATGTGGCCGCGCAGGCCGGGCAGGTCGCACGCCATCGGGGCGTGGACGTCCTGCCAGTGGGTGAGGAAGGCCTCGGCCGTCATGCCGGGGCGACGGGCGAGGAAGCTGACGAGCTTGATGATGGCGTCCTCCTGCGGCGGTGTATCCCGCCTGCTGTGGAGGGTAGTGTAGAGGCGACGGCGCCGGGGTGCATACCCGGGGCGGGGCGAAGGTTGGTGGGGCGTCGCCCCTCCAAGCCACCCCACCACGGGCCGGGCCCTTTGGAATGCCGTCGAGGGCGCTTGGCGCCGCTGGCGGGCTGGAAGCCGAATGTTCGACGATGGCGGCGTTGGACCGTTCCCACTGGCGTGGCGCCAAGTATTGGTGTCCAGAGGCCCTTAGGCCTTTGGTGGGGAGAGGTTCGGAGAGGGGCAGAGCCCCTCTCTGAGTGGCGGGCGCAGGACTACGCCAAGCGTTTATTCCGATAACTTTTCCCACCCTACCCCGCCAGCAAAATCGGCAGCGTGCCCGCCGCTTGCATGCATTTGGTGCAGCGCAGCAGCCGCCACCCCTTGCATACAGCCGCGTATACAGTTTGCACGCCGCTTGCATGACCCTCCCGCATCCCATTGCGAGGGTGCGCCGCATGCTGATCGCGATCCCTGCCGAACCGTCCGATTTCGCGCTCGACCCCGCGCGGGCCGCGCTGGTCATCATCGACATGCAGCGCGACTTCCTCGAGCCCGGTGGCTTCGGGGAGACGCTGGGCAATGACGTCGCGCTGCTGGCCGCGGCGATCGGGCCGTGCCGGGCGATGCTCGATGCGGCGCGCGCCGCCGGGATGCTGGTGATCCATACGCGGGAGGGTCATCGGCCGGATCTGTCGGACGCGCCGCCGGCAAAGGTGGCGCGTGGGGCGCCGTCGAAGCGGATCGGGGATCCGGGGCCGATGGGGCGCATCCTGGTGCGTGGGGAACCGGGGCACGAGATTGTCGCGGCGCTGGCGCCGATCGCGGGCGAGCCGGTGATCGACAAGCCCGGCAAGGGCGCCTTCTACGCGACGGAGTTGGAACCGATGCTGCGCCATCGCGGCATCGAGGCGCTGCTGGTCGCCGGCGTGACCACCGAGGTCTGCGTCCACACCACCGTGCGGGAAGCCAATGACCGTGGCTTTCGCTGCGCCGTGCTGGGCGATGCCTGCGCCTCCTACTTCCCCGCATTCCACGCGGCGGCGCTGGCGATGGTCAGCGCGCAGGGCGGGATATTCGGCTGGGTCACCGACACCGGGCGCGTGATCGACGCGCTGGCCGCGGGGGCGGAACCGCTCCCGGCCGGGTCGAACGAGCCACTTCACGCGTCCGGGTGAGTCCACCCGGTCGGGATCTGTCTAGCGCATCGCAGGAAAGGGACAGGGCATGACGACGACGACCGCCAAACCCGCGCTCTGGACGCCGGGGGATTGGAACGCGCTGTTCGGCTTCGGCACGAACATCCTGGTCAATCTGCTGGTACTGACGGGGCTGCTGCGCTTCGTGCTGCAACTGCCGCCGGAGATCGTGTACGGGCGCATCCTGCCCGCCGCCGGGCTGATGATGGCGCTGTCCACCTGGTACTACGCGTTCCTGGCGTACCGGCTGGCGGCGCGGACGGGGCGGGATGATGTGTGTGCCCTGCCCTCGGGCATTTCGGTGCCGCACATGTTCATCGTGGTGCTGGTGATCATGCTGCCGATCGCGCAGCGGACGGGCGACCCGATCAAGGGTTGGGAAGCCGGGCTGACCTGGGTGTTCATCCAGTCCTTCATCCTGATGGCCGGCGGTTTCGTCGCGCCGCTCATCCGGCGCATCACGCCGCGCGCGGCACTGCTCGGCACGCTGGCGGGCGTGTCGATCACCTTCATTTCCATGCGGCCGGCGCTGGAGATGTTCATGACGCCGGTGATCGGGCTGGTGTGTTTCGGCATTGTGCTGGCGGCGTGGTTCGGCGGGTTGCGTTATCCGCGCAACATCCCGGCCGGGCTGGTCGCGATCGGCTTCGGCATGGCGGTGGCGTGGCTCGCCGCGCTGTTCGGGTTGGGGATCGGTGGGCGCAGCCTGACGGCGCTGTTCGATGGGCTGTCGAATATCGGCTTCTCGATCCCGCTGCCGGCGGTGGGCCATGTGTTCGGCGGCTTCGAGTTCCTCGGCATCATCCTCGTCACCGCGATCCCTTTTGGCATCTACGATCTTGTCGAGGCGATGGATAATGTGGAGAGCGCGGAGGCGGCGGGCGATGCCTTCCCGACGACGCGCGTGCTCTCCGCCGATGGGGCGGTCAGCCTGATCGGCTGCCTGATGGGCAACCCCTTCATCAACGCGGTCTATATCGGCCACCCGGGCTGGAAAGCGATGGGCGGGCGGATCGGGTATTCGGCGGCGACGGGCCTGGCCGTGCTGGTGGTGACCTGGCTCGGCGTGGTGTCGGTGTTGCTTGACCTAGTGCCGGTCGTCGCGATCTCGCCGATCCTGCTGTACATCGGGATGCTGATCGGCGCGCAGGCTTTCCAGGAGACGCCGAAATCGCACGCGCCGGCGGTGGTGATCGGGCTGGTGCCGCATCTGGCCGCCTGGGCGAAGACGCTGATCGACGGGGCGCTGGGGGCGGCCGGGACCAATGCGGCTGCGGTGGGCATGGACAAGCTCGCCGGGCTTGGCGTGCTGTATCCGGGGCTGGAGGTGTTGGGCGAAGGGGCGATCCTGTCGGGGCTAATTCTCGCGGCGATCGTGGTGTTCATCATCGAGCGCGATTGGCTGCGAGCCTCGGCTTTCGCCGGATCGGGGGCGGTGCTGACCTTCTTCGGCTTCATGCATGGGCCGGCGGTGGGCTTCGGCGTCACGCCCGCGGTGGCGCTGGCCTATGCGATGGTGGCGGGCTTCCTGTTCGCCTGCGCGCGGTGGCCGGTATTGGCGATGGGGATGGAACCGAAGGCGGCGGCGGCGGAATAACGCCTCGCCGGTTCATCGCGAAACTGTGGCGCAACCGTCGGGCATTGCGCGGTGTGTATCGGGGTAGGGTGACCGCCCCGTTGCCACCGCGCCGGGTCAGGCGCCCGACTGGAATTGCACCAATGGACAAGCCAACCGACACGCCGATGATTGCGCGTGCCACCGATGATGTCTCCGGCGCGATGCGCCGCGCTTTCCTGGGCGGGCTTGGCGGCGTGGTGCTGGCGCAGCGTCTGGCCGTGCCGGCCTTGGCGGCCCAGGCCACCCCGGCCGCGCAGCGTGCGAGCCTGGACAATGCGGTGACGCTTGGCGTGGCGCGGCTGAACCAGCTGGTCACGGAACAATACGCGGTGTTCAACGAGGGCAATGTGCTGCGGCCCTTCGATGTCGCGACCTATGGCGCGGCCTCGGATATCCGCCTCCAGCGCATCACCACCTGGACGCGGGTGCCGGAGACCGGCGAGTCGGTGAAGGTCAGCGGACTGCTCGCCGTGCCGGCGGCGGCCACGGGGCGGCTGCCGGTGGTGTGCTGGCAGCATGGCACGTTGCTCGGCTTCGGTCCGGTGCCGTCCAACCTCACGCTCGTTGCGGCGCCGGACTACGTACTGCGCGATGCCGATGATTCGATCGAGACGCTGTTCGTCCTGCAGCGTCTCGCGGCCAACGGCTATGCGGTGATCGCGGCGGACTACATCGGCAAGGGGCCGTTTCGCGACGGGCGTTCGGAACCCTTCCTGGTGAAGGGCGCGACGACGCAGTGCTGCATCGACATCCTGGATGCCGGCCTGGCGGGGATGCGCGGGCTGGGGCTGGAGCCGGGGGCGCTGTTCCTCGATGGCTGGTCGCAGGGGGCGTTCAACACGCAATGGCTGGCGCAGGAACTACAGCGCACCGGCCGGCCGGTGCGCGCTTCAGCGGTTCAGAGTCCGTTCAACGACCTGAGCGAGACGGTGCGGTTCTGGACCGGCCTCGATACCTACGCGCCGCCGACCGCGGCACCGTACCCGGCGCGGCCCGCCTGGGGGACGCTGGTGCTGATCATCCTGCTGGGCAGCCACGAGACCTATTACGGCATGGACGGGCTGATGGAAGCGGCGGTGCGGCCGGAATACCAGGCTATGGCGGCGAAATACTGGCGCGACTATGCGCTCGACGTCGACCGGTCGAAGCCCTTCCCGACCACCGAGGAACTGCTGGTCGAGGGCATGCAGCAGCGCTTCACCGCCGAGGTGAACAGCCGGTTCCTGCGCCAGATGGCGAGCAACCGCGCGACCTATTGGGATTATGCGGCGCCGATGCGGCTCTATTACGGGTTGGCTGATGAGGCGATCCATCCGGCACTCGCGCAGCGGCCGCTTCCTGCCGGCGGGGCGAGGATCGATGGCGTCGCCGTGCCGGGGGCGAGCCATCGGGTGACTTTCCTCGCCAGCCTGTATGGCGCGGGGGCGGAGGTGGCGGGCCAGCCCGACCTGCTGCGCTGGTTCAACACGCATCTGGCCGGGTGAAGCGACGTCCGTACGTCAGCGCGCGCCGTATTGCGCGGTGAGGTAGGCGATGATCGCCGGGATATCCTCACGCGCGATCGGCGCGTGGAAGACATCGACCATCTTGTTCACCTCAGCCGTCCACTGGGCCTGGGTGAGGAAGGGCGAGTTCATCGGGATGTAGGCCAGGGTGTGGCAGGCGCCGCAATTGTCCATCACCTGGTCGCGGCCCGGGCCGGGGCGCAGTTCGGGTTCCTCGGCGCGCGCGACGGTGGTGACGGCCAGCGCGAGCGCGGCGGCGATGAGCGCGGTTCTCATGACGCGGTGACCTCCAGCGTCTGGATGACGTTGTGGTGGTAGCCGGCCGGGTTGGGCACGAGCTGCGCCACCTGCACCTGCCCGGCATTGCTGGTGGCGCGCACCATCGCCTGCACCGGCCCTGCCCGGCCTGGCTGCAGGCGCATCGTCCAGGAACGGAAGGCGTAGGGGCCGAGGTCCTCGCCCAGCGTCGCCGGCCGCCAGGTCTGGCCGCGGTCGGTCGAGACCTCGACGGTGCGGATGCCGTGGCCGCCATCCCAGGCGATGCCCTCGATGTCGAAGCCCGCGGCCGGAACGCGCGCACCGTCCTGCAGGTTGGTCACCAGAGAATTCACCATGATCTGGGTGATCGGCTCATTCCCCGTGGTGACCTGCGAGGCGAAGGGCATGTCTGTCGGGAACAGCCCGCGCGGCACGCGATAGGCCGCCTTCATCCAGAAATTGTCTTCCGGCGTGGTGCGCAGCGCGATGCGGTTTACGTGCTTCATCCAATAGGTCGCGGTCCAGCCCGGCACCACGACGCGCAGCGGGAAGCCGTTGTAGTGCGGCAGCGCCTCGCCGTTCATCTCCCAGGCGAGCAGCGTGTCCGGGTGCATCGCGCGGGCCAGCGGGATGGATTTCAGGAAGTCCGGCGTTTCCTCCACCACCGCGCTGTCGGCGCCATTGAAGGCGACTTCCAGCGCGCCCGGCTTGACCCCGGCGCGGACGAGCACGTCGCGCAGCCGCACGCCGGTCCAGCGCGCATTGCCCATGGCGCCGATGCCCCATTCGACACCGGGGACATGCGGCTGGAAGAGGCCGCGCCGGTTGCCCGAGCATTGGCAGACCGCGGCGATCGTCACCGGGGCGAAGTCGCGGCGCAAATCATCGAGCGTCAGGGTGAGGCTGCGTTCGGCGCCGTCGCCGCCGATCTCGAGGCGCCAGTCGCGCAGTTCATCCATGTCGGGGATGACCGAGAGATGGTAGCGCACGAAGAAGCGGTCATTCGGCGTGATGGCGGTGCGGAAGGCGTCGAGTGGCGTCTCGTAATTCGGCGGCCGGTCGGTGAGTTCGATGAGGTCCTTCTTGCCCGGCGGCGCGCCCATGCGCGCGATCTGGCGCGTGCCCTCGGGCAGCCTCGGGTCGAATTGCGCGAATGCCGGGCGGGATGCCGCCAGCATCGTCGCGCCCGCGAGTAGGTCCCGCCGTCGCATCACCGTTCCTCCCTGACGCGCTACGTGTCGCGCAGCGGCGGGAGGGTAGCGCGGCGACTAGATGCGCATCTACTAAATTACTGTTCAGCTCCGGCGTGCCACAGGCCCTTCGCCGCCAGCCAATCCTGCACCAGGGCGGCGACCTCGTCGCTGTTGCGGTCCATCTGGATCATGTGGCTGTTGCCGCGGATGCCGCGCGCCGGCAGATCCACCACATCGACGCTGCCGCCGGCGGCGCGCACCGCCTCGGCGAAGGCGATGCCCTTGGCGCGGATCGTTGGCCAGCGCGGGTTGCCCTCGATGTAGTCGCCATAGAGCATCAGCACGGGAATGGCGGCCAGGGCGGCGGCCTTCTCGGCCAGGCCGGTCGAGGCGGGTTCCACCAGCACCAGCGCACGCACCTTGTCGGGCCATTCCTGCGCGGCGCGCCATGCGAAGAATCCACCCTGGCTGTGGGCGACCACGACCGAGGGGCCGACGCGGTCAAGCAGCGCGCCATAGGCCGCCAGCGTCAGCGCGTCGGTGGAGGTGAAGCGCGGCACGCATTGGCGGATGAAGTTGTGCCAGGATGCCGCGTCGCCGGGGAACTGGTTGCCGGGCAGCAAGGCGCCGTCCTGCGGCGTGCCGGTGCCGATGCGGAAGCGCGTCCATGGATTCTCGACCGTGATGGTGACGGGGATGCCGCCGGTCTCCTCGGGGATGCGCATCCAGCCGGAGCGGCCGCGTTCCACCGCATCGGTGACGATGACCTCCCAGCCCTGGCGGGCAAAGAAATGCTGCCAGCCCTCGCGGCCATCGGGCGTGGTCTCCCAGCAGGCGCCGGTCAGGCCGCCGCCATGCCACAGCATCAGCGGCAGGGTGCCGCGCCGGGGCTCGGGGGTCATGTATTGCGCATACATGGCGCCGACCAGGTAGGTGCCGTTGGGGTCGAGCTGCGCCGGGGCGCTGCCGGGGGTGAAGAGCACCTCGCGCAGCGGTTCGCCGCTAACCGCGACCTCCTGGCCGCCGACATGGAAGGAGCCCCAGCGGGCCAGGGCGAGCGGTCGGGTCATGAAGCGGGCCTCACAGGGTGGTGTCAATCAGCGCGGCGAGTTCGTTGCCGCAGAGGGTGTCGAAGGCGCCGCCATCGCCGGCCATCCATGCCGGGTCGTACTTGCTGGCCGGTGAGGCGGTTGGCTGGCCGGGTGATGATCGGCGCCCGGCCGCCGGGGTTCAATGCCCTGCTCACCAGCCCTTGATGGCGGCGAGTTCACGCCAGGCGCGCACCACATCCACCGGGCGCAGATCATGCGCGCCCGGGTGCAGGCAGAGTTCCAGCACGTGGCCCTGCGCATCGGTGCGGCGGGTGCAGTCGAGGTCGGCAGCGTGGCTCTCGACCGGCGCGCCGAAATGGCCCCAGGCGGCGTAGCGGCGGAACACCTCGAAGACATCGCCTTGGCTGGTGTCGCGGATGGCGCGGCCGTGCAGCGGCACGGTGGGGTCCTCGGTGCCATGGGCGTGCAGGATGGTGGCCGGGCCGGTCGGGCAGGACTCCGGCAGCGGGTTCCAGAAGGTGCCGGAGACCGGGGCGAAGCCGGCGAAGAGGCCGGCGCGGTTGCAGGCGAGGTTCCACACCAGCATGCCGCCGGCGGAGAAGCCGCTCGCCATGACGCGGTTCGGGTCGATGGGGAAGCGGGTGGTGGCATCGGCGATCACGGTCTCGATGAAGGCCATGTCGTCGATGCCTGCGCGCGAGCCGCCGGGCTGGCCCGGCAGGTTCCAGCTGAGGCCGTCCGATTGCGGGGTGATGAGCGCGACGCCGAGGCCGATGACGGCATCGGCGACCGCGGCATCGGCCATCATGTTGGCGGCGGTGTCGCGATAGCCATGGGCGAGGAGGATGGCGCCGATGCGGGCGCCACCGGCCGGCAGCGGCGGCAGGCGGATGCGGTAGCTCCGGGTGCCGAGCATGCAGTCGGTATCGGCGCCGCAGGCCTGCGCCGGGGCGGCGGGCAGCAGCGCCAGCGACAGCAGCAGCAGGAGGGCGCAGCCGAGCGGCTGCATCATGCGTCGAGGGGACAAGGCGCGGCTTCCGGGGCGGTCGCGCGCCGAGCATAGAGGATTGCGCGGGCCGGCCAACCGGGGCCGGCGTGGTCAGTCGGGGGCCGCGTCGCGCAGCGTGTCGAAGCGGCGCTTCACCGCGTCGAGCTGTTCCTCGGTGCTGTCTTCGAGCGAGATCATCTGGTCCTTCGCGCCCTCGGTCGCGCGGATGAGTTCGTCAAGCTTGAGCTGCAGGGCGCGGGTGTCGCGGTTCTGAGTGTTCTGCATCACGAAGACCATCAGGAAGGTGATGATGGTCGTGCTGGTGTTGATGACGAGCTGCCAGGTGTCGGAGAAGCCGAACATCGGCCCGGACACCCCCCACAGCAGGATGAGCGTGACCGCGCCCAGGAAGGTCGAGGCGCGTCCGGCCTGACGGCCTGTCCATTGTGCCAGGGCTTCGAAGATCTTGGACATCGCGTGGCTCCCAGGTGCCGCGCGCGGCGCGGCGGCAAAGCTGGAACACGGGCGGCATGGCGGCGGTTTCGTGACGAATCGGACAGGCAGGTCGGCCGCGGCGGGAAGCGCCGGGGACCGCCCGCCTCGCCGGCAAAGGGCCAATCGACGCGTCGGTCCGCAACCTCGGCTCCCGACACGCGTTCGTTATTTTGTTCGCTCACACAACGAGCGTGAAAAGCCGACCGACATCCCACGGGACGATGGCCGGCGGTTGGAGTAACCGACGATGACCATTTCGCTTCGCGCCGCGTCCTGTCTCGCGGCCCTTGGCCTGCTCGGCCTGGGTGCGTGCACCGTCAACAACCCGCCGGCGGCGACCCCGGTCGTGGTGCAGCAGCCTGTCGCGCAGCCAGGGACCGTCATCCAGCCCGGCACGACGACCTATGTGCCGCCGGGCTCGGTGGTGGTGCCGCCCGCGCGCTACTGACGCCGTCGCTGCGAGACCGCGATGCCCGGCATGATCCGGGCGTCGCGGTGTCAGATCATGGCCATCCCGCCATTCACATGGATGGTCTGGCCGGTGATCCAGCCGGCTTCGGTGCTGGCGAGGAACACCACCGCGGCCGCGATGTCCTCGGGCGTGCCCATGCGCTGCGTCGGGATGCGCGAGAGCAGGGCGGTCTTCTGCGCCTCACCGAGCACATCCGTCATCGCCGTCTTCACGAAGCCGGGGGCGACGACGTTCACCGTCACGCCGCGCGTCGCCACTTCCTGGGCGAGCGACTTCGACATGCCGATCAGCCCGGCCTTGGCCGCCGCGTAGTTCGCCTGGCCCGCATTGCCGGTCACGCCGACGATGGAGGCAATGGAGACGATGCGGCCGCTGCGCTTCTTCATCATGCCGCGCAGGGCGGCGCGTGCCAGGCGGAAGGGAGCGGTCAGGTCGACTTCCAGCACCGCGTTCCAGTCGGCATCGCCCATGCGCAGGGCGAGCATGTCCCGCGTAAAGCCGGCATTGTTGACCAGGATGTCGAGGCCGCCCGCTTCCGTCTCGATCTTCTCGACCAGCGCGGCGGGCGCGGCCGGGTCGGTCAGGTCGGCCGGGGCGATGATGACGCGCGCGCCGCCCAGGGCTTCCGCCACGCGGGCGAGTTCGGCCTCCCGCCGGCCGGTGATGGCGACCGTAGCACCCTTGCGGTGCAGCGCGGTGGCGATGGCCTCGCCGATGCCGCCCGTGGCGCCGGTGACGATGGCGGTCTTGCCTTCAAGACTGAACATGATCTGGACTCCCTGGCGCGCCCGCGGGCGCGGCGCCGTCGAGGCGTTTGGACATGAAATAGCGGCGCATGCCCGGCGGCATGTCCTCGATTGTTCCGAAGACCCGGTAGCCATGCCGCTCATAGAACGGCCGCGCCTGGAAGGAGAAGGTGTCGAGATGCGCGCCGATGCAGCCACGCGCGACCGCCTCGGCTTCCGCCCGGCGCAGCAGCTCGCCGCCAAGCCCCGTCCCGCGCAGATCGTCCGGCAGATGGAGCACGCTCACGAACAGCCAGCCAAACGAGGTACCGCCGAGCAGGCCGCCGGCGATCTCGGTGCCGCCCTCGCGCCGGATCAGCAGGTTGAGCGGCCGGTAGCCATGCGGCCCGGCGATCCGGGCATTGAAGTCGAGGAGGCCCGCGACGACGGCCTTCGCGGCCGCCGCGTCTTCGCTGTCGTTCAGTTCGATCGCGACTGGCACGCGCGCGTTGCCGGCTAGAGCGTCTTGAGGAAGGCTTCGACATCGGCGGGCGTGCCGATGGCGAGCGCCTTGGCGTCGGGGGCGTTGCGCTTCATCAGGCCGGTCAGCACCTTGCCGGCGCCGACCTCGACGAAATGGTCGCAGCCCATCGATGCCATGGCGATGACGCATTCGCGCCAGCGCACCGTGCCGGTCACCTGCTTGACCAGCAGGTCACGGATCTCGACCGGGTCGGTCGCCTTGGCGGCGGAGACATTGGCGACCACGGGGACGATGGGCGCGCGCAGGTCGGCCTTGGCCAGCGCCTCGGCCATCGCGTCGGCGGCCGGGGCCATAAGGGCGCAATGGAAGGGGGCGGAGACTGGCAGCAGCATGGCGCGCTTCACGCCTTCGGCCTTGGCGATCTCGATGGCGCGCTCAACCGCGGCCTTGGCACCGGAGATGACGACCTGGCCGCCGCCATTGTCGTTGGCGGCCTCGACCACCTCGGCCTTGCCGGTTTCGGGATCGGGGGCGGCCTTTTCGCAGATGGAGCGGGCGAGGTCGATCTCGGCGCCGAGCAGGGCGGCCATCGCACCGGTACCAGGGGGGGTCGCCTGCTGCATCGCCTCGCCGCGCAGGCGCAACAGGCCGGCGGC
Source organism: Neoroseomonas lacus (assembly GCF_014644535.1). GTDB lineage: Bacteria > Pseudomonadota > Alphaproteobacteria > Acetobacterales > Acetobacteraceae > Neoroseomonas > Neoroseomonas lacus. The sequence goes on along the minus strand of NZ_BMKW01000008.1, from coordinate 75,962 downwards.
GGTGGCGACGTCGAAGGCGCCGGCGGCGGTCAGCGCGCTGTATTCGCCGAGCGAGTGGCCGGCCACCAGGGCGACGCGTTCGGCCAGGCGAAAGCCGCCCTCGGCCTCCAGCGCGCGGACCACGGCGAGGGAATGGGCCATCAGTGCGGGCTGCGCATTGGCGGTGAGCGTCAGTTCCTCCTGTGGGCCTTCCCACATGAGGCGGCTGAGCTTCTGATTCAGCGCGTCGTCCACTTCCTGGAAGACGTGGCGGGCGGCCGGGAAGGCCTCGGCGAGGTCGCGGCCCATGCCCACGGCCTGGCTGCCCTGGCCGGGGAAGACGAAGGCGAAAGCCATGTTCGCGCGTTTCCGTGTTGTTTCAATCGGGTGTGGCCGCGCGGGATGCGGTGCAGGGGCGCGCTTGTCAACTGTACTGTGCCCTTAGGCGTCGGGCGCCGCGCATTCGCGCGGCTTGGCTGCGCGCCGTGTGATGGCGGCACCGGGGGCGACGGGCGGGTTGGCCGCGGTCGCGCTGTGCGCTCCTGGGTGCTGTTTGACCTCGGACGACGGGCGCGGTCGCTGTCTACGCGATGGCACGGGCGACAAATTGGCCGGGTGGGTGCATGGTGGCAGGGTCGAGGTGGCACCCCTGGTACAGCGAGGCCTTGCCTTCGCCCCCCCGACTGTGCTTAACGCCGCCTCCCCTGCCGGGCGCGAGGCAAGCGCCCGGCTATGCCCGTTTGCGCGCCCTATTCCGGGGCCAGGGCTGAGCCAGCCATAGGGAGATCACATGCCGCTCTACGAATGCGTGTTCATCGCACGCAATGACATCACCCAGCAGCAGGTCGAAGCGATCGCCGAGCAGGTCACCGCGCTCATCGCCGAAGGCGGTGGCGAGGTGAAGAAGCAGGAATACTGGGGCCTGCGCGGGCTCGCCTACAAGGTGAAGAAGAACCGCAAGGCGCATTATATGCTCCTCGGCATCGACTCGCCCGCCACGGCGCTGCCCGAAGTCGAGCGTCAGCTCGGCCTCAACGAAGACGTGCTCCGCTCGCTGATGATCCGTGTCGAGGCGCTCGACGAAGCCCCCTCCGCCGTGCTGGCGAAGCGTGGCGACGACCGTGAACGCGACCGCGGCTTCCGTGGCCCGCGCCCGGCCGGCCGCTTCGGTTCGGGCCGCACCGGCGGCCGTGAGCGCAGCGACGACCGTGAGGAATTCCGTGCTCGTCCGCGTGACGAGATGGATGGCCCCGGCGGGATGGAGGAGTAAGCCAGCATGTCCGATTCCACTGATATGACCCCCGCTGGCCGTCGCCCGGCCGTTGGCGCCCGCCGTCCGTTCTATCGGCGCAAGAAGTCCTGCCCCTTCTCCGGGCCGCAGGCGCCGAAGATCGACTACAAGGACGTCCGCCTGCTGTCCCGTTTCCTGAGCGAGCGCGGCAAGATCGTCCCGTCCCGCATCACGGCGGTGTCCGGCAAGAAGCAGCGCGAGCTGGCCCAGGCCATCAAGCGTGCCCGCTTCCTGGCGCTGCTGCCCTACGTCATCAACGACTGAGGACGGGGGGCGGGGCGATCCGTCATGGGCAGCATGCTCGGCAATCCGCGCTGGCTGGCGGGAACGGCGGCGGGCCTCACGGCCGCCATCCTCTCGCTGTGGGCCATGCGCGGGCTGCCGCTCGGCTTCGCGGCCTTCTGGCTGACGCCCCTGCCGCTCTTTGCCGCGGGGCTGGGCTTCGGCCCGGCTTCCATGGCCTGGGCGGCCGGATTGGCTGCGGTGATCCACGTCGCGGTCTCGGGGATGCTGCCGATGGCGGTGTTCCTGGTCGGCTTCGCCGTGCCGGCGGTGCTGATCGTCACCCTCGGCTTCCGCCAGGGGCGCATCGACACAGCGCTGCCGCTGGCGCTGCTCGGCATCTGGCCGGCTATCGTCATCATGGCGGCCGGGCTTGCCTTCGCGGGCATTCCCGGCGGGCTTGAAGGCGCCATCCGCGCGGCCGTGGTCCAGGGGCTGCATCGCATGGGGACATCGCCCGACCAGGTTCCGGTCCAGGAACTGGTGCAGGTGATGGCCGCGGCGATCGGCTTCTGGATGGCGATCTCGCTCTCGGTCAACGGGGCAGCCGCCCAGTCCGCCCTGGTGCGGATGGGCTTGGCCCTTGCGCCGACGCCGCGCTGGAGCGCGGTGCGGCTGCCCGGATGGTACCCGGCGCTGACCGGGGCCGGGGCCGCCGCCTGGCTGGTCTTTGGGGGGGAGGGCGACGTCGTCGCCCTTTCCGTCATGATGGTGCTGCTGCTGCCGGTGTTCCTGCAGGGGATCGCCGCCATCCATCGCCGCTCGGCCGGACGGCCGGGCCGCCACTTCATGCTCGGCATCTTCTATGCCGGGCTTGTCATCCTCAGCGTGCCGGCCGCAGTCGCGGTGACGGCCTTCGGTTTCTACGAGCAATGGGGGCGGCGCACGAGCCCGCCCGGAGGCACAACATGATCGAACTCATCCTGATGCAGCGCGTCGACAAGCTCGGCCAGATGGGCGAGCTGGTGAAGGTGCGCCCCGGCTACGCGCGCAACTTCCTGCTGCCGTCCGGCAAGGCCATCCGCGCCAACAAGGAGAACCTCGCCCGCTTCGAGCGTGAGCGCGTCCAACTGGAAGCGCTGAACATCAAGCGCCGCGAGGAAGCCGAGCGCGTCGGCGAGCGCGTCGCCGGCCTGTCGGTGACCATCATCCGCCAGGCGGGTGAGAGCGGCGCGCTGTACGGTTCCGTCTCCACCCGCGACATCGCGGAGAAGTGCAGCGAAGCCGGCCTGACGGTGACGCGCGACCAGGTGCTGCTGCCGCATGCGATCAAGTCGGTCGGCGTCACCACCGTGCAGGTTGCGCTGCACCCGGAAGTCTCGATCCCGGTGGCGGTGAATGTCGCCCGCTCGGTCGAGGAAGCCGAGAAGCAGGCCCGCGGCGAGCGCGTGGAAGCCGAGGACGAGGCCGAGGCGGCGAGCCTCGAGGCCGAACTCGCAGCGGAACTGGCGGCCGGGCAGGCCGACGCGGACCACTGAGGGTATCCTTCTCCCCCATCGGGGCGTGAAGCCGGAGGGGCACTGCCCTTCCGGTCATCGCCGCGAGGGGGAGCCGGGGCCTTTGGCGTCGTGACCGGGCGCCAGGCACGCGCGCGTGATGCTGCCTGACGGCCAAAATCCTTTTCCTGCGGCCTGATGTCCTGCAATGATTTCCTCCAAGCCTGGAGGAGCCTTGCATGCTTTTCCACTTCGCTCTCAAGCGCCTGATCCGGCACGGCACTCTGACCGTGCGATATCCGGACGGCACGCTGCGCCGATATGGCAGCGGATCCGGCCCCGAGGCCGCCATGCATATCGGGACGAAGCGGGCCCTGCGCGGCATGACCTTCAACCCCGCCCTCGCCTTCGGCGAAGCCTACATGGCGGGTGAGATCGAGCCGGAAGGCTGTTCGCTCTTCGCCCTGCTCGACCTGTTCATCCTCAACATGATGAACGGCGGCACGCATCCGGCCGAACGCGCGATGGAGATGTTCCGACTGGCGCGGCGCCGGCTGGACCAGCTCAACTCCGCCGGCCGGTCCAAGCGCAACGTCGCGCACCACTACGACCTGAACGGGCGGCTCTACTCCCTGTTCCTCGACCGGGACCGGCAGTATTCCTGCGCCTACTTCGCCACCGGGACAGAGACGCTGGAACAGGCGCAGGCCGCCAAGAAGCGGCATATCGCGGCCAAGCTGCACCTGCACCGCCCGGGGCTGGACATCCTCGACATCGGCTGCGGCTGGGGCGGCATGGCGATCAGCCTGGCGCGCGACTGGGGCGCGCGGGTCACCGGCATCACCCTGTCGACCGAACAACTCGCCGTCGCGCGGCAGCGGGCCGAGGAAGCCGGGCTGTCGGACCGGGTCCAGTTCGAATTGATGGATTACCGCGACTGGACCCGACCGGTGGACCGCGTCGTCTCGGTCGGCATGTTCGAACATGTCGGCATTGACCACTATCGCCGTTTTTTCCGCGCGGTGCGCGATGCTCTTAAGGAAGACGGGGTCGCGCTGATTCATGCCATCGGCCGGTCGGAGGGGCCGGGGTCCACCAACCCCTGGCTGGCGAAGTACATCTTTCCCGGCGGGTATTCCCCTGCCCTGTCCGAAGTGTTGCCGCGGATCGAGAAGGCCGGCCTGCTGGTGACGGACATCGAGGTGCTGCGCCTCCATTACGCGGAGACAATCGCGCAATGGCGGGCGCGCTTCGCCGGCAATCGCGACACCATTGCCAGCCTGACCGATGATCGTTTCTGCCGCATGTTCGAATTCTACCTGGCAGGCGCGGAACTCTCCTTCCGGCACATGGGGCATATGGTCTGGCAGGTGCAGTTGACGCGGCGGATCGATGCGCTGCCGCTGACGCGCGACTACATGCTGGAGGCGGAACGGGTGGCGGCGCGCGCGCAGCCGTGAGCGGTCATCCCCGCTATCCCCAGGCCGAGGCGGGAATCGCCGGCGACCGGGAGGGCCCGGGCGCGCTATACGATCAGCGATGAACAGCTTCGACGCGACGACCCCGAATGACGGGCTGCTTGGCCTGTCGCAACGACTTCCGCCGTCCAACCTCGCGGCCGAGCAGGCGCTGCTCGGCGCCCTGCTGGCCAACAACAAGGCCTATGAGCGGGTCTCGGAGTTCCTCGCTGCCGAGCATTTCGCCGACCCGATCCATGGGCGGATCTACCAGGCGATCCAGCGGCGGGTCGAAGCCGGGCAACTGGCCGATGTCGTCACGCTGCGGGCAGAATTCGAGCATTCCGGGCTGCTCGATGAAGTGGGCGGGCCGGCGTATCTCGCGCAGCTGCTCTCGGCGATGGTCGGCATCATCAATGCCGGCGAGTATGGGCGCGTCGTCTATGACGCCTATCTGCGGCGGCAGTTGATCGACCTCGGTGAGGTGGTGGTGAACCGCGCCTTCGGGGCGGAGGCGGAACTCGACGCCAAGGGCCAGCTCGAAGCCGCCGAGCAGGCGCTGTTCGAACTGGCCAAGGAGGGCGGCGCGGGCGATGGCGGCTTCGTCTCCTTCGAACGCGCGCTGACCGTCGCGGTCCAGCATGCGGAGAAGGCGTTCAGTACGCCAGGCGGCGTCTCGGGCCTGCCGACCGGCTTGCGCGACCTTGATGCCAAGATGGGCGGGCTGCATCCGTCGGATTTGCTGATCGTCGCCGGCCGGCCAGGCATGGGCAAGACGGCGCTCGCCACCAAGGTGGCCTTCGGCGCGGCCAAGGCCATCCTGCGCGAGGCGCGCGAGACGGACCCGAATGCCGTGCCGCGTGGCGGCTGCGCGATCTTCTCGCTGGAAATGAGTGCGGATCAGCTCGCGACGCGCCTGTTGTCGGAGGAGGCGCGCATCTCGGGTGACCGCATCCGCCGTGGCGAGATCGGCCAGCGCGACTTCGATCGTTTCGTTGAAGTGAGTCGCGAGATTTCAGCCCTGCCCTTGTGGATCGACGATACGCCGGCGATCACCATCTCGGCGCTGCGCACGCGCTGCCGGCGGCTCAAGCGGACGAAGGGGCTCAATCTGGTAGTGGTCGACTATCTCCAGCTGATGCGGCCGGCGGCGGGGACGCGGCCGGAGAATCGCGTGCTGGAAATCTCGATGATCACCCAGGGACTGAAGGCGATCGCCAAGGAATTGTCGGTGCCGGTGATCGCGCTGTCGCAGCTCTCGCGCGCCGTCGAATCGCGCGAGGACAAGCGGCCGCAGCTTTCCGACCTTCGCGAGTCCGGCTCGATCGAGCAGGACGCCGATGTGGTGATGTTCGTCTATCGCGACGACTACTACCTGATGCAACGCGCGCCGAAGGAACTCGCCTTCGACAATCCCGAGAAGTTCCACGACGCCGTCGACAAATGGCAGAAGGACATGGAAATGGCGCACAACAAGGCGGAGCTGATCATCGCCAAGCAGCGTCACGGCCCGACCGGTTCGATCAAGCTGTTCTTCGAGGCGGAGTTCACCCGCTTCGGCGACCTCGACACCACGCATGACGAGCCGATGCGTGACTGAGGCCGTGATCGTTCGCCTGGCGCGGCCTGCCGACTACGATGCCTGGCTACCGCTCTGGCTTGGCTACAACGCCTTCTATGGACGCGAAGGGGCGACCGCGCCGGCCGAGGCGATCACCCGCCTGGCCTGGCGGCGCTTCTTCGACGCGCTGGAGCCGATGGATTGCCTGGTGGCGGAGGTGGAAGGCCGGCTGGTCGGCCTCGCGCATCTGATCTTCCACCGCAACACCTCGCTGGCGGGTAGCACCTGTTATCTGCAGGACCTGTTCGCCGCGCCGGATCTGCGCGGCCGCGGCGTCGGGCGCGCGCTGATCACCGCGCTGTACGACCATGCCCGTGCGGCCGGGGCGGAACGGGTCTATTGGCACACCCATGAGAGCAACGCGCAGGCGCGGCGGCTCTATGACCAGGTCGCCGCGCATGGCGGCTTCCTGCTGTACCGCAAGGACCTCGGATGAGTGCTGCCGCGACGTTGATGGTAGACCTGACGGCGATCGTCGCCAATTGGCGGGACCTCGCCGCGCGCGGGGCGCCCGGCGCGGTGGCCGGGGTGGTGAAGGCGGATGCCTATGGCCTCGGCGCGGCCGAGGTCGGGCCGGCGCTGCGGGCGGCGGGGTGCCGGCATTTCTTCGTCGCCCTGCTGGGCGAGGGCATCGCCCTGCGCGCGGCGATCGGGCCCGGGCCGATGATCGGTGTGCTCGGTGGTTTCGCGCCTGGCGCGGATGGCGATGCGGCGCTGACGCCGGTGCTGAACTCGCTGGGCGACGTGGCCGCGCATGCGGCGGCGGGGCGCGCGGCGGGGGTGGCGCGACGGGCGATCCTGCATGTCGATACGGGGATGGCGCGGCTCGGGCTCGATGCGGCGGAGCTGGCGCTGGTCTCGGCGGATCATGGGATGCTGGCGGGGCTCGATCTTCATTATGTGATGACGCATCTCGCCTGTGCCGATGAACCGGCGCATCCGATGAATGCGGCGCAGGCGACGCGCTTCGCGGCGGCCTGTGCGGGGCTGCCGAAGATGCGGCGGTCCTTCGCCAATTCCTCGGGGATGTTCCTCGGGGCGGATTTCGCTTCCGACCTCGCGCGGCCGGGTTGCGCGCTGTACGGCATCAATCCGACGCCGGACCATCCGAACCCGATGCGGCCGGTCATGCGGCTCGAAGTGCCGGTGCTGCAGCTGCGCGACATACTGGCCGGCACGCCGGTCGGGTATGGCGCGACCTGGACGGCGTCGCGGCCGACGCGGATCGCGACGGTTGCGGCGGGCTATGCGGATGGCTACCTGAGGAGTCTGTCGGGCCATGCCGTGGCCGAGTTTCGCGGCCGGTCCGTTCCCCTCGTGGCGCGAGTATCCATGGACCTGACCACCTTCGACGTGACCGACCTGCCGGAAATCGCCCCCGGCGACCGCCTGACGCTGATCGGTGGTGACGGGTGCAGCCCGGATGAGGTCGGCGCGCGGGCGGGCACCATCGGGTACGAGGTGCTGACCAGCCTCGGTGCACGCTACGCCCGCGAATACCTGCGGGGCTGAGCGGTTGGACCTGGTGCTGAACCCCGTCGCGGCGATCGGCCGCGTCGTCCTGTCGGCCTGCCGCGTAGTCGGTGAGCTGGCGCTCTTCGCGCTGGAGGGGCTGTCGCACCTGCTGCGGCCGCCGTTCTATGCGCGGCTGTTCCTGCGGCAGTTGATCGAGATCGCCTATTTCTCGCTGCCGGTGGTGTCGCTGACGGCGATCTTCACGGGCATGGTGCTCGCGCTGCAATCCTATACCGGCTTCGCGCGCTTCAATGCCGAAGGCGCGGTCGCCAATGTGGTGGTGCTGTCCATCACCCGTGAACTCGGGCCAGTGATCGCCTCGCTGATGGTGGCCGGGCGCATCGGTGCGTCCTTCGCCGCCGAGATCGGCACCATGCGGGTGACCGACCAGATCGATGCGCTGACCACGCTGTCCACCAATCCGATGAAGTACCTGGTGACGCCGCGGCTGCTAGCGGGGGTGCTCGCCCTGCCCTTCCTTGTGCTGGTGGCCGATATCCTGGGCGTGATGGGCGGCTGGCTGATCGGGACGACGAAGCTCGGCTTCAATTCGGCGAGCTACCTGAAGGCGACGATGGATTTCCTCGAGGTGATGGACGTCGTCTCAGGGCTGGCCAAGGCGGCGGTGTTCGGCTTCGTCATCACGCTGATGGGGTGCTGGTGCGGGTACAATTCCCGTGGCGGGGCGCAGGGCGTGGGCGCGGCGACGACGAGCGCGGTGGTGGCGTCATCGATCCTGATCCTCGCCTTCGACTATATCCTGACCGAGATGTTCTTCGCGCGATGACCGGCGTGATCCCGAAGATCCGCCTGCGCGGCTTGGCCAAGGCCTTCGGCGAGAAGCGCGTGCTGGATGGCGTCGACCTCGATATCCGCGCCGGGCACGGGATGGTGATCCTGGGCGGGTCCGGGTCGGGCAAGTCGGTCACGATCAAGTGTATCCTCGGGCTGATCACGCCTGATGCCGGGACCATCGAGGTGGATGGGCGCGACATCCTGGCGATGCCGCGGCGCGAACGCGAGGAACTCAACGACCGGATCGGCATGCTGTTCCAGAACGGTGCGCTGTTCGATTCGTTGCCCGTTTGGGAGAATGTCTGCTTCAAGCTGCTGGCGCAGAAGCGCATCACGCGCGCCAAGGCGCGCGACAAGGCAGCGGAGGTGCTCGCACAGGTCGGGCTCGCGGCCTCGGTGGGGGATCTGTCGCCCGCGGAATTGTCGGGCGGGATGCAGAAGCGCGTGGGACTTGCGCGTGCGATCGCGGCGCAGCCGGACATCATCTTCTTCGACGAGCCGACCACCGGGCTTGATCCCATCATGGGGGCGGTGATCGATGGGCTGATCGTCGATGTCGTGAAGCGGCTGGGAGCGACGGCTGTGTCGATCACCCATGACATGGCGAGCGCGCGACGGATCGGCGACGATGCGGCGATGCTGCACAAGGGGAGGATCGTCTGGACCGGGCCGGCGTCGGTGCTGGGCGAGAGCGGGAATGCGATGGTGGACCAGTTCGCGCGCGGGGACCGGGAGGGGCCGATTCAGATGGAGTTGCGGCGGTAGCGTGAGGCGGCAAATGTCACCGGGCGTCATGATGCGCCCGGCGCCTGAAGCCGGACGGAGAGCCCGGGCGCCTCGCTGAGCAATGTCGTCCGGCTCTCACAAGACAATGATCCCGGCGTCGCCTGACACCTGTTTGCGCCGTAAGTTGTCATATCCCACCGAGCTTTTCTCTTGTTAGGCTAGGAACATCCTTTCCAAGCGGCCTCGCCTCCAGGGGAAATAGAGAAACATGGACCAAAGGGGACGAATGCGCCGTCGTTTGACCGGCGTGGCAGCGGGGCTTTGCCTTCTCGCCGATGTGGGGATGGCCTGGGCGCAGCAACTTTCCATGCCGCCATTGCCGCCGGGGGCGGTCCTGACCGGACCGATTGCGTTCCAGGGCGGTGGCGGCTTCATCCCGTCGATCACGACCGGCGTGGATGCCAACAATTACGTCGGCGCCTTTCCTCCTGTGCTTTCTTTCGTCCCCAACGCGCCGGCCGCCGTCGTACTGACCTCGGCGCCAACGCAGTGGGTGCGCTTCTACACGGCCGGTGCCGTGGGCGACATGGGATCACCGGTCGGCAGTTGGATCGCCGGCACCAACGCGGTGCGCGGCCTGACCGCCGAGCAGGTGAAGGACGTGCTCGCTCTGCCTTCCCTGCCGACATCGCTGGCGATCACGCGCGCGCCGGCGGGAACCTGCATCCTCGCGGCGCAGGGAAATGCCGTGCTGGGCAATTTTCCCGCGAGCCCGCCCGACATTCCCACGCCAGGCCCCTGGGGTCGTGGCGGCACCCCGCAATATTACATCATCGGTCAGTCCAACAATCCGAACTGCGTGGACGCGCAGAACCTGGCTGATTCCGCCTACATCGTGCAGCTCGACATGGGCACCTACGCCCTGGCCTATGTGCCCAATGCCGGCGGCGGCAATGCCGGCGCGGTCGCCTATGCCCTCGATCACGCGATCCTGCCGCCGCTCTTTGGCGACATGGACAGCGTCTACAACGCGCTGGACATCCTCAACCTGACCAGTCCGGCGGGGCTGCGCGACGCACTGACGCAGCTCGACGGCGAGGTCTATGCCGACCTGCCGACCATCGCGATCACCGGCAGCCAGCTCTTTCTCGGCGCGCTGCGCGACCAGATGCGTATCGGGCGCACGCTGGCCGGGGCGGGTCCGCTCGGCACTTCGCCGCCGGCAAGCGCGGAACCGCTGCGCGTCTGGGCCAGCGGCTATGGTGGCGCGGGCTCGCTTTCCGGCAACGGCAACAGCCACGATGCCGACTTCGCGCTCGGCGGCATCATCGGCGGCGTCGAATACAACATTCTGCCGGAACTCCGCGCGGGCGTCGCCCTTGGCTATGGCCGCTCCGGTTATTCACTCAACGGGCTCTCCGGCAATGCCGACCTCAATCAGTACACGGTCGCGCTTTATGCGAGCTATGCCCGCGACGCATTCTATGTCGATGCGGCGATCGGCTACGCCTACACCGATGCGAATGTGACGCGTGACATCGCCTTCCCCGGTGTCGTGCGCAGCGCCACCGGCAAGCCACGGAGCAACGCCGTGATCGGCAGGGCCGAGGTCGGCTATCATGTGCCACTGGGGCCGAGCACCGCGCTCACGCCGATCGCCGGGCTGCAGGTCGTCTCCGTCACGCAGGGTGCGTTCACCGAGAGCGGCGCCGGGGCCATCGACCTCCGCCTCGGGTCGCAGACCACCGCATCGGTGCAGAGCTTGCTGGGTGCCGAGCTGACCCAGCGTTTCGCGGTGGGCACGGGCACGCTGCAGGCCGCGCTGCGCCTCGCCTGGGGGCATGATTTCGCCGACATTGACCGCAGCATCGACGCCTCCTTCGCCGGCCTGCCGAGCGCCGCCTTCACGGTGGACGGCGTCCGCGCGCCACGGGACCTCGCCGTCATCGGTGTCGGTCTGAGCATGCCGGTCGAGGCGATGGAACTCTTCCTGCGCTATGATGGGGCTGTCGCAGCCGATTACGACGTTCACAGCGGCACGCTTGGCCTGCGCGTTGCGTTCTAGCATTGGGCCCGATCAGGTCGGCCACCTGAATGGGTGACGATGCTCGCGAAGGCGAAAGCCCCGGGGATTGAACCAGCCGGCGCGGATGGAAGCCCCTTCCGGCATCGCTCAGCCAGGCATCCGTCCGGCCGGGGCTGACGGGGCGGCGTTGGCAGGACGGTTTCGCCCTCCCCCGACCCGCCGCCATTCCGATCAAATCGATCTTTTCGATCGATTTATTCGAAGAAATCCATTGGACAGAATCCCCACTCCGCCGCATTGCTGCACCGCACATAGTGCGCTGCACAACGGGCCGCCGGCCCGACCAGATCCGAGGAGCCTGACCTTCATGCTGACCGTTGGCGACAAATTCCCGACCTTCGCGCTCACCGCCGTCAAGGGCGGCAAGGAGGGCCTCGGCGGCCCGGGCGTTTCCTTCACCGAGATCACCAACGAAACCGATGCCGGCAAGTGGAAGATCGTCTTCTTTTGGCCGAAGGACTTCACCTTCATCTGCCCGACCGAGATCGCCGCCTTCGGCAAGCTCGCCGGTGAATTCGCCGACCGCGATGCGGTGCTCTACGGCGCCTCGACCGACAGCGAGTTCGTCCACCTGAACTGGCGCGTCTACAACGACGACATCCGCGACCTGCCGATCCCGATGCTGGCCGATGTGAAGCGCGAGCTCTCCACCGCGCTCGGCATCCTCGACAAGGAAGCGGGCGTGGCGTTGCGCGCGACTTTCATCGTCGACCCGGACGGCACCATCCAGTGGGCCTCGGTGAATGGGCTGAATGTCGGGCGCAACCCGCAGGAAGTTGTGCGCGTGCTCGACGCGCTGCAGACCGACGAGCTCTGCCCCTGCAACTGGGAGAAGGGCAAGGACGTGCTGAACGCGCAGGCGTTGTTTGAGAAGGCGGCGTGATGTTTCGTGCGCGGCAGCGGTAGCCGCCACACCAACCCTACCGCCGCCGCGCAAAGGGGGGCAGGCAGCCCCCCTTAGACCCCTCGGTCCTGCGCGCCCTCATCGGGCACGCGGGACATGTCTGTCCTGGAGGCCACTATGTCCCTCGAAGCCCTGCGCGCCCGCCTGCCCGAACACGCCAAGGACCTGAAACTGAACCTCGGTTCGCTGGCCATGGAGCCGGTACTGAACCAGCAGCAGCTCGCCGGCACCTTCGTCGCCAGCGCCATCGCCGCGCGCAATGCCGAGGTGACGCGCGCCATGCTCGGTGAATTCGGCCCGAAGCTCAGCCCGGAAGCGCTCGCCGCCGCGAAGGCGGCCGCCGCCATCATGGGCATGAACAACGTCTATTACCGCTTCACCCACCTGGTCGGCGGCGACTACGCCAACCTGCCGGCGAAGCTGCGCATGAACGTCATGGCCAAGCCCGGCGTCGACAAGGCGGATTTTGAGCTGTGGTCGCTCGCCGTCTCGGCCATCAACGGCTGCGGCATGTGCATGGAAGCCCATGAGAAGGTCGTCCTGCATGGCGGCCTGTCGAAGGAAGCGGTGCAGGCCGCGGTGCGCATCGCCGCCGTGGTGCATGCGGTGGCCGGTGTGCTCGACGCCGAGGATGCGGTCGCGACCGCTGCCTGAAGAAAGGCGGGGGAGGACACCTCCCCCGAATCCCCCACTGTCTTTTGTCTTTTGGCGCTGCCCCCGCGGTCGTCTCCAACAGACAGAAGAAGGAGGGGGATCGGGGGAGTTCTCTCCCCCGACCTTCCAGCCCCGTCTCACGATCGTGCGTCTTGGCGTTGGCGTCGCCCTGCCATCCATCTTGACCCCCTCCGCCGCCGGCGCGACGCTTCGCGCAGAAGAACCGGCCCATTGGGACCGGGCTGGCTGGAGGACACCGCCCATGCCGTTGACGCTGAAGCCGCTGCATCCGCTCTTCGTCGCGGAAGCGACCGGCATCGACCTGCGCAAGCCGATCACGCCGGAACAGGCCGCCGAGGTGCATCGCGCGATGGACCAGTACGCCGTGCTGGTGCTGCCTGGCCAGGCGATGGATGACGACCAGCAGATGGCGTTCGGCCGCGCCCTCGGGCCACTCGAGGAAACCCGCGCCGTCGTCGATGCCCACAAGCATCGGCTAAAGCACCAGCAGATGAACGACATCTCGAACATCGACGTCGATGGTTCGCTGCTCGCGGCCGATGACCGGCGGCGGATGTTCAACCTCGGCAACCGGCTGTGGCACAGCGATTCGTCGTTCAAGGCGACGCCGGCGCTCTATTCCATGCTGCATGCGCGCGTCATCCCGCCCGAGGGCGGCGAGACCGAGCTCGCCGATATGCGCGCCGCCTGGGACGCGCTGCCCGACAAGGACAAGGCCAAGGTCCGCAATCTCACGACTTGGCATTCGCTGATCTATTCGCGCGCCCAGCTCGGCTTCGACGCCTATACCGAGGAGGAGAAGAAGGCCTTCGCCCCGGTGCCGCAGCGGTTGGTGCGGCGGCATCCGGGCTCGGGGCGCGTGTCACTCTACCTCTCCTCCCATATCGGGCGCGTCGAGGGCATGCCGGTACCGGAAGGCATGTCGCTGATCCGCGACCTGCTGGAGCACGCGACCCAGCGGGAATTCGTCTATCGCCACCAATGGCGGCAGCACGACCTGGTGATCTGGGACAACCGCTGCACGCTGCATCGGGCACGGCCCTTCGAGGACACGACCTATCCTCGTGACATGCGGCGGGTGACGCTGACGGATGTGGCGCCAACGCTGGAGCAGCAGGCGGCGTGAGGAAGAAGGTCGAGGGGCGCCGCCCCTCGAGCACCACGGCAGGAAGCGAAGGCTACTGCACCTTCGGACGATTTCTGCGAAATCGAAGATCCAGGACGTTGAGGTTCCTGGCCGGGGGAGCACGAAGGGGGCGGCCATCGGCCGCCACACCAACGGCGTTTGGCCGCACGAGGAACAGCTCCGCGGCCGGCTTGCCCGGGACGTCATCCCGGTAGGCGACACTCGCATCGACGCGGTTCAGCAGATCATGGAACGCCAGGATCCGCTGTTCCGCCTCTTGCTAGGACGACATCGCGATCGCGCGATCGCCCGAAACGTATCGCGTGATGTGGCTGGTTGCTTGGCCTGAGGGCCTGTTACCTCGTCGGCAAACCAGTGTTCAGGGTGATCGTGCCCTGGGTATCGATCCTCGCCTGAACATTGCCCCCCGAGCCTGAGGTCACCTGGGCGCGCCATGACCCATCACTCATCTGCGTCAGGTCACGAATGTTCCGCAGGCCGGCGGCCTCCATCATGCTGCGCACTTGATCTTCCGCCAGGGGCGTGGTCGATGCCTGTGGCATCGGTGCCGTCGTGCCGGCCACCCCGGTGTTCAGGACGATGGTGCCCTGGGAATCGATCCTCGCGACAACATTGCCCCCTGCCGCGTTGGTGACCTGGGCGCGCCAACTGCCGTCACTCAGGGAAGTGAGGTCGCGGATGTTCCGCAGGCCAGCGGCCTCCAGCATCATGCGCGCCTGATCTTCCGCCAGGGGCGTTGTCGATGCCTGTGGCAGCGGCGCCGTCGTGCCGGCCACCCCGGTGTTCAGGACGATAGTGCCCTGGGAATCGATCCTCGCGACAACATTGCCCCCTGCCGCATTGGTGACCTGGGCGCGCCAACTGCCGTCACTCAGGGAAGTGAGGTCGCGGATGTTCCGCAGGCCGGCGGCCTCCAGCATCATGCGCGCCTGCGCCTCCGAGATACTGCCTGTCGCGGTCGTGCCCGGGGTGGCCGTTTGGGCCCATGCCGTGGGTGCGAAGCCAATACCAAGTACGACGGCAATGGCTGCTGCGGTTGTTCGCTTCATGACTGGTCTCCCAGCTTGGTCCGTCGCTTCAGGTGGGGCGAGGATCTTTGGCAGTCTGGCCGTCATGGAAGTCGGTCACAGCGGGCGGCTGGCTTATCGGACGGCGTGGGCAGCTTGCGCTGCACGACAGCGAGTTCCATCCGACGGACAGCGGCAACCTTGCGATCTGTAATTCGTTTCGAGAACGAATAATGTCACTTGTTTCTGGCCTTGGCGACAACGATTGCATCGAGGGCGGGCTGCACCTCCGGCGTCTTGCGACAACGTCCGAAAGCGCGCCGCAGCTCACGGCCGTTGAAGGTCTGGCGCATGCACCGCGCTATTCGGAACGGCTAAGCGGCCGCGGCCAGGATCGCCTTCGCCACGACATGCAGATCCTGCGCGATGAATTCGCACAGCGCCCGATCCGCCTCGCAGGCGGCCACGAGATCCGGCACCATCACCACGGCCATGCCCGCCGCCGCTGCCGCGCGCACGCCATGGGGCGAGTCCTCCAGCACCAGGCAGGCTTCCGGCACCACGCCGATGCGTTCGGCCGCCAGCAGGAAGGGGTCAGGCGCCGGCTTGCCGCGGGCATAGTCGCCGCGCGCCACCACAGCCTCGAAGCGCCCTTCCAGCCCGTGCGCGGCGAGGTTCCGCCGCACCGTCTCATGTGACGATGACGTCGCGATGGCTCGCCGCAGGTCGAGGCTGTCGAGCAGCGCCAGCAGGTCGGGCACCCCGGGCTTTAGCGCCGGTTCGCCGCCGGACCGCCGGGCGTAGTGGCGCATCCACGCCGCCTCGAAGGCATCGATGGCGAAACCCGCCCCGAAATGACGGACCAGCCTGGCGCGGTTGTCCGGCGCGCTTCCGCCGATCAGGGACAGGAAGACGGCATCGGGCAGGTCGCGGCCGGCCTCGGCCGCCGCGTCGCGCGCGGCGTCGCGATACAGCGCCTCGGTATCGAACAGCAGGCCGTCCATGTCGAAGACGACACCCAGGGGCATGCGGTGCAGCACCATCGGGTCTTGCGCCCTCTGTCGTACGGGATCAGCCGCGGGACGCCGCGACGTCCTGCCGATCTTGGACGGTGTAGGCCCCGCTGGCGAGCCAGCGTTGTGCCGCGAGCCGCCCCGCCTCGGCCAAGTGCTGAAGGAACGGCCAGGACAGATTCGCCGGATTGGCGCCGCCCGATTCGTCCAACTCATCCCACAGCGACAGCCGGTGCAGCCGCAGCCGGTCGAACTGGTCACACAAGGGTGGACGCGCATGCCGCGCCGCACGGCACAGGCCGCGCATATCCTCGATCGCCTGCAATTCGCGCTTGAGCGGGGCGGAGAAGGCGATCTCCAGCGAGCGATTGCGGATGTCCTGACGCAGCCGCGGGCTGGCCTCGCGGGTATCCGGCGAGAGCTGCACCAGCAGGAATTCCTCGGCCGCAGTCGTTCGGATCAGGTCGCGCAAAGGCGGATTCGCGCTGTAGCCGCCGTCCCAATATGCCTCGCCGTCGATCTCCACCGCCTCGCGCAGCATCGGCAGGCAGGCGGAAGCGAGCACGGCATCGAGCGTGATCTCATCCTCGCGGAAGATGCGGGCCTCGCCGTCGCGCACGCGGGTCGCGGCGATCAGCAGCTCAGCGGCCTTTCGGCGCGCAGCCGCTTGAAGTCCACCAGGTCGCCGAGCAACTCCTTCAGCAAGTCCGGCCCATGCATGGCGATGCCGAAGGGCGCCATCGGCAGTTCCGCCATGGCCAGCACCGAGCCCAGCACCGGCAGCCCCGCCATGCCGGAACGATCCGACAGCAGGCGCCAGAAGCGGGCAAGCCGTGCCCGCGCTTCCTCCGGCCCGCCGGCGAGCATGCCGTCGGCGAGCAGCACGGCATTCACTGCCCCGGCGCTCGCGCCGCTGATCGCGGCGATCGGCAAGGCGGCCTCGGCCAGCAACCGGTCCAGTACACCCCAGGTGAAGGCGCCAAAGGAGCCACCGCCCTGAAGCGCCAGGGCAAGGGGTTGGATCACGTCGTCGCGGTTATGTTGCATTGCAGCATGGGACATGGGCAGGCGCGCCGTGCCGGACAAGTGGCGTGAAGGTCCAGCGGAAGGCGGGCGGGTCTTCCGGGCGGCGGGCGGCGGTGCGACAAACGCCCCCGACCTGTTGAGGAGCCATGCCGATGACCGCCGAACGTTTCGACCTTCTGCTCCGTGGCGGGCATGTGGTGACGCCTTGGGGCGTCGAGACCGCCGATGTCGGGGTGCGGGATGGCCGCATCGTCACCTTGGGCGATCTGCGGACCGCCGAGGCGGCGGAGACTCTCGATTGCGCGGGCCTGCATGTGCTGCCGGGGCTGATCGACCCGCATGTGCATCTGCGTGACCCGGGCGACCCGGCGGTCGAGACCATCGAGACCGGGACGAAGGCGGCGATCCTGGGCGGCCTTGCGGCGGTGTTCGACATGCCGAACACGGCGAAGTCGGTGATCAGCCGCGAGATTTTGGACGAGAAGCGCGCCTTCCTTGCTGGCCGCGCCTGGTGCGATGTCGGGCTTTATGTCGGGGCGTCGAAGAAGAACATCGGCGAGCTGGCCGACCTCGAACTGCAGCCGAATGTCTGCGCGGTGAAGGTCTTCGCCGGCTCCTCGACCGGCGACCTGCTGGTCGAGGATGATGAAAGCCTGGAAGCCGTGATGCGCTCGGGCCGCCGGCGCATCTGCTACCATTCCGAGGACGAGTATCGTCTCCAGGCCCGCAAGCCGATGTTCACCCCCGGCATGCCGCATCGCAACCACATGGAATGGCGCGATGTGGAGACCGCGATGCTCGGCACGAAGCGGCTGATGGCGATCGCGCGCAAGACCGGCCGTCCCGCGCATATCCTGCATGTCTCGACGGCGGAGGAACTCGCCTATCTGCGCGACTTCCGCGACATCTGCACGGTCGAGGTCCTGCTCAACCACCTCACCCAGACCGACGAGGCCTATGACCGCCTCGGCGGCCTCGCTGTGATGAACCCGCCGATCCGCGACCAGCGGCACCTCGATGCCGCCTGGGCGGCGGTGGCCGATGGGACGGTGGATTGCATCGGGTCCGACCACGCGCCGCATTCGCTGGCGGCCAAGCAGCGGCCCTGGCCCGACACCGCGGCGGGGCTGACCGGCGTGCAGACGCTGGTGCCGCTGATGCTCGACCATGTGACGAGCGGGCGGCTGTCGATCTCGCGGCTGGTGGACCTGATGTGCGCCGGGCCGGCGCGGGTTTATGGCGCGCTGAACAAGGGGCGGCTGGCGGCGGGCTATGATGCCGACTTCACCCTGGTAGACCTCAAGCGCCAGCGGATGATCCGCAATGATTGGCTGGCGACGCCGGCCGGCTGGACCCCGTTTGACGGGACCATCTGCACCGGCTGGCCGACAATGACGATCATCCGCGGCCATGTCGCGATGCGCGAGGATGAGGTGCTGGGCGCGCCTTCCGGCAAGCCGGTCTCCTTCGCCGACACCCACCGCGCGTGACGGCCGACCCGGTCACGGCGGCGATCGCCGGCCGCCGTTCGATCCGCGCCTTCCTGCCGACGCCGGTCGCGCGGGAGGATGTGGAGCGGCTGCTCGACATCGCCGCCCGCGCGCCCTCGGGGACCAACATGCAGCCCTGGCGCGGCTATGCCGTGACCGGGGCGCCGCGGCGGGCCCTTTCCACCGCACTGGTCGCCGAGCACATGGCCGGGCGGCATGGCGAGGCCGAGTACCGCTACTACCCGGAGACCTTCCCCGAGCCGTTTCTGTCGCGCCGCCGCAAGGTGGGGTGGGATCTGTACGGGCTGCTCGGCATCCAGCGCGGCGAGAGCGCGAAGATGACGGCGCAGCACGCCCGCAACTTCGACTTCTTCGGTGCGCCGGTCGGCATCATCTTCACCATCGACCGGCGACTCGAGATCGGGTCTTGGCTCGACTACGGCATGTTCCTCGGCAATGTGATGGCGGCGGCGCGGGGGATGGGGCTCGATACTTGCGCACAGGCGGCCTTTGCCTCGCATCACAAAACGATCCGCGCGCATCTGCCGATCCCTGACGGGGAGGTGGTGGTGTGCGGCATGGCGCTGGGGCAGGCGGATCCCGGGGCCGTGGTGAATACGCTGGTCACGGAACGCGCGCCCGCGCGGGACTTCTGCCACTTTCTCGGCTGGGGTTGAGCGCGCCATGCCGCCGCTGAGCGGGGCGGCGCTGTGGGTGCGGCTGGTCACCATCGCCGCGCTGTGGGGGGCGACCTATCCGCTGATCCGCTACCTCTCGGCCTTCCTCTCGCCCTTCGCCATGGCCGGGCTGCGCGGAGTGTTGGCGGCGATCGTCGTCTTCATCTTCCTGTGGATGCGTGGCGGGCTGGGCGGCGTCACGCGCCAGGTGGCGGTGGCCTCGCTGATGCTCGGCACCTTCGCCGGGGTGCTGCCCAACACGCTGATCCCGCTGGCGCTGCAGCGCATGGAGGCGGCGCCGGCCTCGCTGGTGCAGGCGGCCGGGCCGCTGATCATCACACTTCTCGCCGGGCTGCTGCTGCCGGGGGAGAAGCCGACGCGGCGCATGTTGGCAGGCGTCGGGGTGGGCTTCTTCGGCATGGCGCTGGTGGTGGGGTCGGGCGGGTTGGGCGGCGGCACGGCGGTGGGCTCGGCGCTGATCCTCGCGGCGACCTGCTCCTATGCCATCAGCACGATCTGGATACGCATGGCGCCGCGCGGGCCGGCGGCGGCGCTCGCGCTGGGACAGCAGGCGGTGTCGGGGGTGGTTTCTGGCGGGTTGGCGCTGGCAGTGGATGGGCCTGCCGTGCTGGTGCAGCCGACCGAGGTGTGGGTGCTCGGCATCTTCCTCGCCATCTTCGCGACGGCGATTCCGCTGACCCTCTTCCTCGGCCTGGCGACGCGGGCGCGGGCGGCGGATTCGGCGATGGTGGGCTACATCCAGCCGGTTTTCGCCACGCTGATCGCCGCGACCTGGCTGGGCGAGGTGCCGTCCTGGCAGGTGCTCGCCGGCGGTGCCGTGGTGCTGAGCGGCGTGGCCATCGTCACGACGGCGCGTGGACCTGGGCCAGCCAGTCGGTGAGGTTGTAGAACATCGTCACCCGCGCGATGCGGCCGTCGCGGATGGCATAGAAGGCGCCGGCCGGCAGGCGATAGGTCTGGCCGCGCGCCTCGGGCAGGCCCTCATCGGTGGCGAGGTAGGTGCCTTCCACGATGAATTCGGCGGCGGCGCGGCGGCCATCGGGGGCGGCCATCACCACGATATCGACCAACTTTTCGCGGTAGCAGCGGTCCATCCGCGCCATGAAGGCAGTGAAGGCATCGCGGCCGACCTCCCGCCCCCCCTGGTTCACGTCATGGGCGACGTCCTCGGTCAGGCAATCGAGCATGGCGACGCGGTCACCGCGGTTGAAGGCGTCGAGATAGGCGGAGATCAGGGCGGCGGCGTCCATCGCGGTGGTTCCTTCGGTCCGGGCGGGGCGGGATAGCGGAGACGGCTGGCCGGGTCACGGATGGCGGTTTTCTTGCCGGTTGCAGGCCGCGCGACTATAGGTGCACCGCAACAACACCAGCACACTCCGGACCGCCCAATGCCGCAGAAGCCACCGAGCTTCCAGGACATCATCCTGCGCCTTCACCGTTTCTGGTCGGAGCGCGGTTGCGTGATCCTTCAGCCCTATGACATGGAAGTGGGCGCGGGCACCTTCCACCCAGCGACGACGCTGCGCACCCTCGGGCCGAAGCCTTGGAAGGCGGCCTATGTGCAGCCCTCCCGCCGGCCCTCGGATGGGCGCTATGGCGAGAACCCGAACCGGCTACAGCATTATTACCAGTACCAGGTGATCCTGAAGCCCTCCCCGCCCGACCCGCAGGGATTGCTGATCGAATCCTATCGGGCGCTGGGCATCGATCCCGGGCTGCACGACATCCGCTTCGTCGAGGATGACTGGGAGAGCCCGACGCTGGGTGCCTGGGGCCTCGGTTGGGAAGTCTGGTGCGACGGGATGGAGGTGACGCAGTTCACCTATTTCCAGCAGGTCGGCGGCATCGCCTGCGAGATGCCTTCCGCCGAGCTGACCTACGGGCTCGAACGGCTGGCGATGTACATCCAGGGCGTCGAGAATGTTTACGACCTCGCCTTCAACGATGATGGCGTGAAGTACGGCGACGTGTTCCTGCGTGCGGAGAAGGAATATTCCGCGCACAACTTCGAGCACGCCGATGTCGGCATGCTGTTCCGCCATTTCGAGGATGCGGAGAAGGAGTGCGCGGCGTTGCTGGAACAGGGCCTCGCTCTGCCGGCCTATGACCAGTGCATCAAGGCGTCGCACCGCTTCAACCTGCTGGATGCGCGCGGCGCGATCAGCGTGACGGAACGGGCGGCGTATATCGGGCGCGTGCGGAATCTGGCCAAGGGGTGCTGCGAGGCTTGGCTGGCGGGGGAGATGTCCGTTGCCTGAGCTTCTTCTTGAGCTGTTCTGCGAGGAAATCCCGGCGCGCATGCAGGCGCGGGCGGCGGAGGACCTCGCCCGCCTCTTCGCCGAACGCTGCACCGCGCTGATCGAGGCGCCGCCGCTGACCTTCCATGGGCCGCGGCGGATTGGCCTCGTCGCGCTGCTGCGCGAGGCGGTGACCACCGCGGGCAAGGAAGAACGAGGCCCGCGCATCGGCGCGCCGGAGCAGGCGCTGGACGGCTTCCTGCGCAAGCATGGCGCGGCGCGCGAGATGCTGACACAGGAGGGCCAGTTCTGGGTGCTCGCCAAGCCGGGCGAGACGGTCGAGGCCCGAGCGCTGGTCGCCGTCGCCATCCCGGCGATCATCCGCGCCTTTCCCTGGGCGAAGTCGATGCGTTGGGGCGGCACGTCGCCGATGCCCTGGGTGCGGCCGCTCAAGCGCATCCTGTGCGTGCTCGATGGCGTCGTCGTGCCGTTCGACCTGCGGCTCGGCGACGATGACGGGCATGGGCTGACGAGCGGGGACCTGACCGAGGGGCATCGGATCATGGCGCCGGGGGCCTTCGCGGTGCGCGGGCTGACGGATTTCCAGGAAAGGTTGCGCGAACGCCGCGTGGTGCTGGATGCCGCGGAACGCGCGCGGTTGATCCGTCAGGGGATCGAGACGCTGTGTGCCGCCGAGGGACTGACCGTGGTGCCGGACGAAGCGCTGGTGACCGAGGTTGCCGGGCTGGTGGAGTGGCCGGTGCCGGTGCTCGGGCGCATCGACGACGCCTTCATGGACCTGCCGTCGGAGGTGATGCGCACGACCATGCGCGTGAACCAGCGGTATTTCGCGCTGCGGAGAGCCGATGGCTCCGCCGCGCCGCGCTTCGCGCTGGTGGCGAATATCGCCGCACCCGATGGCGGGGCGGCGATCGTCGCCGGCAATGAGCGCGTGCTGCGGGCGCGGCTGTCGGATGCGCGGTTCTTCTGGGACCTTGATCGCAAGCAGTCGCTGGAGAGTTTCCTGCCGAAGCTCGACAGCGTGGTGTTCCACGCGAAGCTGGGGACACAAGGGCAACGGGTCGCGCGGCTGGAGCGGCTGGCGCGGATCATCGCGGCGAAGGTCGGCGCCGATCCGGACGATGCGGCGCGCGCGGCGCGGCTAGCCAAGGCCGACCTTGCCACCGGCATGGTTGGTGAATTCCCCGAATTGCAGGGCGTGATGGGGCGGTATTACGCGCTCGGTCAGGGGGAGAAGCCCGCGGTCGCCGAAGCGATCGCGGCGCACTACCGGCCCGCCGGCCCGGGCGATGACGTGCCCGCGGACCCCGTCGCGATTAGCGTGGCGCTGGCCGACAAGGCCGACCAGCTCGCCGGGTTCTTCGCCGTTGGCGAGAAGCCGACCGGGTCGGGCGATCCTTTCGCGCTGCGGCGCGCCGCGCTCGGGATCATCCGCATCGTGCGGGAGAACGGCCTGCGCCTGGCCCTGCACAGCGTCCTTGAGCAGGCGATGGCCGGCTACATCGATCAGTGGCGCGGCTCGCCCTGGTTGGCTGCTGTGCCGAAGCAGATCGCGCCGCTCATCAAGAATGCCGAGATCCGGCATGAGATGCTGGAGGTCGCTGCCCGGCTGGAGAGTGAAGGTCTCGCGCCGAACGAACGTATCCTCGTGCGGATCATGGACCTTGGCCGTATGCCGGCGCTGCGTGAGCACGGCATTCCTGTGTACGTCGTTCCACAGACCGCCTCCTCTGGCGAACTCACTCGTGTGTTCCGCGCGACCGACGCGGTCGAAGTGCCGGGGGCAGCGCCCTTGGGGCACGAGCTGATGGACTTCCTCACCGACCGCCTCCGGGTCCAGCTCCGCGTGGAGGGCACCCGCCACGACGTCGTCACCGCCGTGCTTGGTGCCGCGCCCGATGACGACCTGAACCGCCTGCTGCGTCGCGCCGCCGCCGTGCGCGACTTCGTCGAATCCGAGGCCGGCGCCAACCTGCTCGCCGCCCATCGCCGCGCCGTGAACATCCTCCGCATCGAGGAAAAGCGCGACGGCCACGCCTTCGACACCGGCTATGAGCATCATCTGCTCAAGGCGCGGGAGGAGGAAGCCCTCGCCGCCGCCCTAGAACCCGCCGCCGCGCGCATCGAGCTCGACCTCTCGGCCGAGGATTTCGAACGCGCGATGGAGGCCATGGCCACGCTCCGCGCGCCCGTTGACGCTTTCTTCGACAAGGTCATCGTCAATGACCCGGCGCCGGAACTCCGCCGCAATCGTCTGAAATTACTCGCCCGGCTCCGCGCCACGATGGATGCGGTGGCTGATTTCTCCAAGATCGAAGCCTGAGAGGGAGCCCGCGATGACTCAGTGGGTCTATAGCTTTGGTGCCGGCCGCAATGAGGGGCGCGCCGATATGCGCAACCTGCTCGGCGGCAAGGGTGCGAACCTCGCGGAAATGGCCTCGATCGGCCTGCCGGTGCCGCCGGGCTTCACCATCACAACCGAGGTCTGCACCTGGTACTACCAGCATGGGGAACACTACCCCGCCGAGTTGGAAGCGCAGGTGAAGGCCGGCCTCGCCCGCATCGAGGAGGCCGTCGGAAACAAATTCGGCGACCACCACAAGCCGCTGCTGGTCTCGGTGCGTTCCGGCGCCCGCGTCTCCATGCCGGGCATGATGGATACGGTGCTGAACCTCGGCCTGAACGACGCTACCGTCGAAGGGCTGGTGGTGGCCTCGGGCGATGCGCGCTTCGCCTGGGACAGCTATCGCCGCTTCATCCAGATGTACGGTTCGGTCGTGCTCGGCGTGGACCACCACCGCTTCGAGGAAATCATCGAGCACGAGAAGCTCGATACCGGGAAGAACGAGGACACCGAGCTAACGGCCTCCGAATGGCATCGCGTCGTCGATGGCTACAAGGAGATGGTCGCCGAGGTGACCGGCAAGCCCTTCCCGATGGACCCATGGGAACAGCTCTGGGGCGCCGTCGGCGCGGTGTTCGGCTCCTGGATGAACCAGCGCGCCATCACCTATCGCCGCCTGCATGACATCCCGGCCGAATGGGGCACGGCGGTGAACGTGCAGGCGATGGTGTTCGGCAATATGGGCGAGGATTGCGCCACCGGCGTCTGCTTCACCCGCGACCCGTCGACCGGCGAGAACATCTTCTACGGCGAATACCTGATCAATGCGCAGGGCGAGGATGTCGTCGCCGGCATCCGGACGCCGCAGCCGATGGCCGAGCTGAAGGCGAAGCCCGGCGAGCGGAGCATGGAAGTGGCGATGCCCAACGCCTATGCCGAGCTGGTGAAGGTGCGCGAGACGCTTGAGCGTCACTACGCCGACATGCAAGACATCGAGTTCACCGTGCAGTCGAACAAGCTGTACATGCTGCAGACGCGCAACGGGAAGCGCACCGCGGCGGCCAGCCTCAAGATCGCCGTGGACATGGCGCGCGAGGGCCTCATCGACCACACCGAGGCGGTGAAGCGGGTGAACCCCGCCGCGCTTGACCAGTTGCTGCATCCGACACTCGACCCCAAGGCGGCGCGCAAGGTGCTGGCCAAGGGGCTGCCGGCCTCGCCAGGGGCCGCCTCGGGCATCGTGGTGTTCAGCGCGGATGAAGCCGAGGCGCGGGCGCAGAAGGGTGAATCCGTCATCCTCGTGCGCATCGAGACGTCCCCCGAGGACATCCACGGCATGCATGCCGCCAAGGGCATCCTGACCACACGCGGCGGCATGACGAGCCACGCAGCGGTCGTCGCCCGCGGCATGGGGCGGCCTTGCGTGGCCGGCTGCGGCAGCGTGAGCGTGGACTACAACAACCAGGTTCTGTCCTCGGGCGGCATCCAGGTGCGCGGCGGCGAGGTGCTGACCATCGATGGCGGTACCGGCGAGGTCTTCGTCGGCTCCGTCGCCATGGTCGAGCCGCAGCTCTCGGGCGACTTCTCCACGCTGATGGGCTGGGCCGACAATGTCCGGCGCCTGAAGGTGCGCGCGAACGCCGAAACCCCGCTCGATGCCGAGACGGCACGCAAGTTCGGCGCCGAAGGCATCGGCCTTTGCCGCACCGAGCATATGTTCTTCGACCCCGAGCGCATCGGCGCCGTGCGGCAGATGATCATGGCCGAGACGGAAGGCGGGCGGCGTATCGCACTGTCGCGCCTTCTGCCCTTCCAGCGGCAGGATTTCGTCGACCTATTCCGCATCATGGCGGGACTGCCGGTGACCATCCGCCTGCTCGATCCGCCGCTGCACGAATTCCTGCCGCATACCGATTACGAAATCGCCGAGGTAGCGAAATCGCTTGGCGCCGATGTCGATGCGATGCATCGGCGTGCGCAGGAACTCTCCGAAGCCAACCCGATGCTCGGGCATCGCGGCTGCCGGCTCGGCATCTCCTATCCCGAGATCTATGAGATGCAGGCGCGCGCGATCTTTGAGGCCGCCTGCCTCATCGGCAAGGAGACGCACAAGGCGCCGCACCCGGAGATCATGATCCCGCTGGTGGCGACGCGGCGCGAGTTGGAGATCACCCGCGCGCAGATCGACCGCGTGGCGCAGGAGGTCTTCGCCGAGACCGACTACCATATCGACTACAGCATCGGCACGATGATCGAACTGCCGCGCGCCTGCCTCACCGCCGATGCCATCGCGGAATCCGCCGATTTCTTCTCCTTCGGCACCAACGACCTGACGCAGACCACCTTCGGCCTGTCGCGCGACGATGCCGGCAAGTTCCTGCCGCTCTATGTCGAGAAGGGCATCTTCCCGAAGGACCCCTTCGTCTCGATCGACCCGGACGGCGTCGGTGCGCTGGTGCGCATCGCCGCCGAGAAGGGGCGGCGGGTGAAGCCGGACCTCAAGCTCGGCATCTGCGGCGAGCATGGCGGGGATCCGTCCTCGATCCATTTCTGCGAGAGCGTCGGGCTCGATTACGTCTCCTGCTCGCCCTATCGCGTGCCGGTCGCGCGGCTGGCGGCGGCGCAGGCGGCGCTGGCGGGCGGCGAGGGCGACAGGACGGCTTGAGGAGGGCACCGCCGCCCTCCCCCCGCCACGGGTCCCGATGACGTTGCACGGCAACGTCATCGGGTGCCCGTCGGCCCGAGGCCTTTGGAAACCTTCGGCCAGCCTGCCAGTGCCAGGTTCGGAGGGCCGGTGCATCGCAATCAGGGGTCGTCGCGGCGCCTTGCCTGAATGCGGTCAGGCCGGCCGCAAGACCGGCCACCCACGGCAGTCAGACGTGCGGCAAGGGCCGGATCCTATCCGTCGTGTTCGCCGAACAGGCGATAACGCAATTCCCGAAGCGTCGCCGTCGTGGCCCCGACCGCGATGGCCTGCCGATACGCCGCCAGCGCCGGCTTGATCCGTTTGCGCAGGCGCTCCGCATCCGATAGCCCGACCCAAGCGGCGGGCAGATCCGGCTCGGCCTCGCTGACGTATGTGAAGAGCTCCGCGGCTTCATTGATGCGGCCGAGATCGAGCAGCAACTGGCCAAGGCGTAGCTGGGTCTCCACATGCCCCGGCGCCGCGGCAGCGGCATCGAGCAGGAGTTGCAGTGCCTCCCGCCGGCGGCCCTGGCGCAGCAGGGCATCGGCCATGGCGAGGCTCACCGCCGGCGCGCCCGCATCCTGGTCGATCGCTTCGGCCAGCGCATCGCGCGCCGCCTCGGCTTCCCCACGGCTCAACAGCAAATGACCGAGCACCACCCGTAGATCCTGGTTGTCGGGATTCTCGGCGAGGCCTCGCCGTGCCTCCGCCTCGGCTTCGTCGGCACGCCCCGCAGCCTCCAGCGCCTCAACCAGGCCAGTCCAGGCCTGGCGCGGTGCCTTGGGCATGGTGGTCGCCAGCCTGAACACGTCGACGGCGCCATCCATGTCGTTCCTGTCGAGCAGCAGCCGAGCAAGTGACAGGGCGATGTTGGCGCTCTGGGGGAGAATGTCGAGCGCCGCGCGGGCTGCGCGGATCGCGTCGCGCACCCGCGCCTGGCGGCGCAACACGCTGACGAGCATGAGGTGGCCGGCCTCGGCCATCGGCGCGAGCGCGATGGCACGGCGCGCCTCGCGTTCTGCGGCGGCACCCTCCTTCAGGTCGTTGAGGAAGCCGGCATGGCGCGTCGCGATCACGGCATCGCCGGGGTGCGTCGCCACGGCCTGCACGGCCACATACTGGCCCTCGGTCGCCCGGTGCAGCTCGGCCAGCGCCTCGAGCAGAGGGTACCAGGCCGAGGCATCCTCCGGTGCCGCTTCCACGATCTGCCTGAAGCAGATGACGGCCGCTTCGTCCCGGCCGGCCCGCAGCAGGATCCGGCCATGGCGCTGCGCCAGCGGCCGCGACCGCGGGTGCCGCCGCAGGGCCTCGGTCACCACGACGATCGCCGCGTCGACGAGGTCGGCACGCTCCAGCCGGTGGACCACGTGCATCCAATCGGTCTCGGACGCCCCGCTGGTGGCAAGGGCCTCGACCAGCGCCGTGAGATCGGGTCCGGCGGTGGCGATGCCTTCCTGCGGCGGGGCTTCCAGGAGGACGAGGCCAATCAGGGCCGTGCGGTGCCCGGGGTGCTCCCGCAGGGCGCGCCGGAAGGCGGCCTCGGCGTCGCCTTCGCGCTCCGCCCAGAGGCAGGTCTCCCCCAGCAGGACGAGCATGTCGGCATCGCCCGGCGCGGCGGCCGCGGCGGCCTCGGCGGCGGCCACGGCCTCCGCCGGCCGATCGAGACGCCGCTGCACCCGCGCCAGCGCGGCATGAAGCCGCTTGCCTCGGATCCCGTCACGCGCTGCATCGAGCAGGACGTTGGCCGCTTCCTCGGCGCGGTCGAGCTGCTGCAGGCATCGGGCGAAATTCAGCCGCGGCTCCTCGGCATGGGGCTCCGCCGCGATCCATTGCCGGAGCACCGCGGCCTCGGCATCGTGCTTCTTCTGGAGGCTGAGGGCGCGCGCCTGGACCGCGAAGCGCCGGCTGGGCGGCGGCGCGGGCGCCGTCGGCGTCGCGGGCCTGGCCGCCACCGGCGCGGCGGGCTTCGGCGCCGCGGCGGCAAGCTGGCGCAGCGCCGCCGCCCAGCCGTGGTGCCCTCGCGCCTCGAGCGCCTTGGCCACCGAGGCGCGCAGACTCGGCGAGGCAAGCCGGGCTTCGCGCACTATGGTGACAGCGCGCGAGCCATCACCCTGCAACGCCGCAGTCAGCAAGGGTCCGAGCCGCCGGGCTTCCGTCAGCAGCACGGGCAGGGCGGCGCCACCACGACGAATCGGCGCCGCTCGTACGCCGGGCATCGCCGCCAGGCGACGCGCCTGGGCATGGTCTGGCGACAGCAACGGATCGTAGACGACGACCGGCAGTGCGCTGAGGTCGGCCGGCTGCACCGCCATGCCGGCATGGCGCTGCGGGTCGAAGTCGCGCCGCGCGCGAGGGTCGCCGGGCATGTCCGCCGGGTCGATCGAGAAGGCTGGCGCCAAGGCGACGGTCGCTTCAGCGGCCAGGGCGCTGCCGTATTTCAGGGCTCCGTAACCACCCATACCCAAACCATACGTCACGCGCGGCCCGGGCGGCGCGGCGACAAGCGCGACGGGCAGCAGGGTCGCCATCTCCGCTGCCGGGTACCAGCTCGGTCGATCGGAGGCGAAGGTTATGGTGTTCCACCCCATGCGCGCCGCCAGGCTGTGGCCCCACCAGCCACCGGGCACGGCGGCAGGGGACCAGCCGGACGGTGTGAAGATGACCAGGGTTCCCGGCCCCTGCCCCGGCCAGTGCCAGAGCCGGATGGTCGCGCTCTCCCCCAGGAGCCTCGCGGCCGGCCGCGCCAGTTGGGGCGACGATATCGGCCGGGTTGCGATGGCAGGACGCGCCACCCTCGCGCGGGTGGGTTCGGCGCGTCTCAGCGCCTCGGCGGCCCAACGCTGATGGCCATGCGCGTCAAGCAACGCCGAGACGGCGAACAGGACGCTCGGCGCTTCCCGCCGTGCGGCGCGGATGCCGGCGATCGCCGCCGCCTGCCGGCCATCGATCAGCGCCTCGGCCACCGGGACGAGGCGGCTCGTCTCGGAGAAGATCGCCAAGCCCGCGTGGGCGGTGTGCCTCAGCTTCACCGGGCGGATGCCGGGTAGTTGGGCCAGCGCCTGGGCGTGGGCGTCATCCGCCAGGACGCTCGGGTCCCACATCACCAGGGCGCCGTCCGGGTAATCCCCGGGGGCGATGCGCCTCTCGCCAAGGCGCACCGGGTCGAAATCGGCCGTGTCGTACTCACCCGCCGTCCCATCGGCGGGGTCGATCGAATAGCGCGCCGAGAGCGCCAGCACGCCGCGCGCGCCGAGTGCGGTCGCATATTTCAGGGCGCCATAGCCGCCCATGCCGAAGCCATAGGCCACGATTGCCGGTTTCGCGGCGGCGCGGATGACCGGCAGCAGGGCCGCCATCGTCTCGTGCGGGTACCAATCATGGGCGGTTGGGGCGACGCCGATCACATCGATGTCCTCGCGCCACCCCAGGCCCACGCCCCACCAGCGGTCTTCCCGAAGGTCGACCTGGCGCGGCCCGACGGTCACCAGGGTCCAGGGCGAGCTGCCCGGCCGATGAAACACACTGGTGCCGCCGAATTCGTGCAGGAGGCGGGGGGACGAGGGCGTGCTCATGCCGCCCGGGTTAGAGCAGATCACGCGCCGTTGGAATTCGAAGATGCCGGCCTGGTTGGGGACCGCCCCGGCACCTCGGCTGCGCCGGCGCGGACTCGGCGGCCCGGCCACGGCTTCCGTTCCGGGCCACCCACACCCATTGTGATGCCATGTCCTTGATTCTGCGTTGGTCGGGCCGCGCGGCGGCGGGCCTCATCCTCCTTGCCCTTGCTGCGGCGATCCTGCTGTGGATCGCCGTCTGGTGGACGCTGCCGAGCCGCGCGGGACGGGTGGTGCTGCCCGGGCTGACGGCTTCGGTCGATGTTGCCTTCGACGAGCGTGGCATCCCGCATGTCACCGCGGCCTCGGATACCGATGCCTGGACGGCGCTGGGCTGGCTGCATGCCCGCGACCGGATGTTCCAGATGGAGGCGATGCGCCGCGGGGCCGCCGGGCGCCTGGCGGAACTCACCGGCGCGCCGGCGCTGCGGCTGGACCGCTACATGCGCGTCCTCGGCCTCGTGCCGCGCGCCGAGGCCGATCTCGCCACCCTGCCGCCCACGGCGCAGCGCAGCCTCGAGGCCTATGCCGCCGGGGTGAATGCCTGGATCGCCGCGCGAGGCCGCTTCGCCGGGCCTGAATTCGTCCTGCTTGGCGCGCCGGAACCTTGGCGACCGGTGGACAGCCTGTTGTGGGGCAAGGTGATGGGGCTGTGGCTGTCGGGGAACTGGCGCACCGAGCTTGATCGGGCGCGGCTCGGCACCGTGCTGCCGCCGGACCGGCTGGAGGATCTCTGGCCGCCCGACACCACTGCCGGGCGGCCAGACGAGCCGCTGCGCCCCGGCGGTTCCGCCGCGCGGCCGGCGGCATCGGGCGAGAGTGGCGAATCGCCCCGGCTCGCCGGCCTCGACGGGCTGGTCGCGCAATTGCCGATCTTTCCGGTTGATGCACCCCTGCCGGCTTCGGCGTCGAATGCCTGGGCCGCGACGGGCGCGCGGTCGGCAAGCGGGGCGCCGCTGCTCGCGAGCGACCCGCATCTCGGCTATTCGGCGCCGATCCTGTGGTACCTGGCGCGCATCGAACTGCCGGGCGGCCGCGTGCTGGCCGGGGCGACCGCCCCGGGCGTTCCGGGCATCGTGATCGGGCGCAGTGAGCACCTCGCCTGGGGCTTCACCACCACCCATTCGGATACGCAGGACGTCTTTGTCGAACGCCTCGCTGGCCCCGATGCCTACCAGACCCCGGATGGCCCCCGCCCCTTCATCGAACGGCAGGAAGTGATCCGGGTCCGTTGGGGCGATCCGGTGACGATGACGGTGCGCGAGACGCGGCATGGGCCGGTGGTCTCGGACCTCGATGCGCCGCGCGGGCGGGCCGACGGCACAGTGCTCGCCGTCGCCATGGCCAGCCTGGCGCCGCGCGACACCGCGGCGGCGGGGCTGCTGGCGTTGAACGAGGCGGGCAACATCGGCGCGGCGCGGGATGCCGCGCGGCTGATCAGCAGCCCGGCGCAGAACCTCATGGTCGCCGACACCCAGGGGGGCATCGCCATGTTCCTCACCGGACGCGTGCCGATCCGTCGCGGTGGCGATGGCAGCCGCCCTGTGGCGGGCTGGGATGGTGCGGCCGATTGGGATGGCTTCGTACCCTTCGATGCGCTGCCGCATGTCGAGAATCCGGCGAGCAACCTGCTCGCCAACGCCAATAACCGCGTGGTCCCGCCGGGCCATGCCGCCTATCTCGGCCGCGACTGGTTCGGCGATTGGCGGTTCCGGCGGATCGGCGAGATGCTGGCCGCCCAGCCCAGGCTGACCGCGGCGGCATTCTCGGCCATGCAGGACGACACAGTGTCGCTCTTCGCCCGCGACATATTGCCGGCGGTCCTCGCGGCGTCGCGGCCGGATGGCGCCGGGGGCGCCGCCTTCGACCTGCTTGCCGCCTGGGACGGCGAGATGGCGGGGCGACGGCCGCAGCCGCTAATCTTCCATGCTATGCTCGGCCGCTTCTCGCGCATGGTGTTGGCCAGGGCCGGGGTCTCCGAGGAAAGCTGGCGCGCCAGCCCGGAATTCCTGCGCCGGGTGCTGACCGTTCCCGACCGTGGCCGGGCCTGGTGTGGCGAGACCGGCTGCGGGCCGCTGCTGTCAGCAGCACTCGACCGCACGGTTGCCGAGTTGGCCCCCATCCATGGAACGGACCCTTCCACCTGGCGATGGGCCGCAGCTCACCAGGCACGGTTCGAGCACTCGCTGTTCCGCTTCATCCCGGGATTGGGCAGCCTGACCCGCCTCGCCACCCCTACCGCCGGGGATGGCGAGACGGTGAACCGCGCCGGGCTGCGTGCCGAGGAGGAAGGTCTGTTCGGCAATATCCACGGCGCCGGCTTTCGCGGCGTGTTCGACCTGGCGGACCCGGCCGGCGCTTGGGTGGTGATCGCCACCGGACAGTCCGGCCATCCGATGAGCCGCCATTGGGCGGATCAGCTGCCGAGTTGGCGCGACGGCACCCTGCTGCGACTCGGCCCGATCGAGGGCGAAGCCGCCGGCCATGTTCGTTTGCTGCCCTGATGCAGCGCGGTGGTTGATTCCCAGCGCGCAGACGCCGACACTAGGGTCCGACAGATGCTCCAGCGTTCAGCCCGCCGACCGCAGTTTTTCTATACGACCGCGCCGCTGCCCTGCCCTTACCTGGCCGGGCGGACGGAACGGAAAGTCGTGACCGAGTTGTCGGGCGCCGACGCCGAGGCGCTGCACGACCGGCTGTCGCGGGCCGGCTTCCGGCGCAGCCACAACATCGCCTATTCGCCGGTCTGTCCGGGCTGCCAGGCCTGCATCCCGATCCGCATCGACGCGCGCGCCTTCGAGCCGGACAAGACTCAGCGGCGCGTCGCCCGCGCCAATGCCGGCGTGGTCTCGGCCGAGATGCCGCCGCGCGCCACGGCGGAACAATTCGCCCTGTTCAACCGCTACCAGAAGGCACGCCACGCCGATGGCGACATGGCGGCAATGGGCTTCTACGACTACCGCGCCATGGTCGAGGACACGCCGATCAGCAGCAGCGTCGTCGAGATGCGCGACGATACCGACAAGCTGCTCGGCGCCTGCCTGACCGACCGACTCTCGGACGGGCTCTCGGCGGTCTATTCCTTCTATGAGACGGATGACGACCGGCGGTCTTTCGGCACCTATATCGTGCTGTGGCTGGTGCAGCGCGCGCGCGAACTCGGCCTGCCCTACGTCTATCTGGGCTATTGGGTGCCGGAGAGCCGGAAGATGGCCTACAAGGCCCGCTTCCGCCCCAGCGAAGTGCTCATGGGCGGCGCCTGGCGGGTGCTGACCGATGCGGCCGCCCCCGCGCCGGTCGGTGCGGCGATGACCACCAGCGTGGAGGTCTGATTCCACCGGACGAATGCTTCGATCGGTGGTGTCAGCCTTTTCATGCCCTCAAATGCGTCGTGCCGAAGGCCCGCCTCTGGCGTGACGTGCAAACCTCCGGTTTGCTTGGCTTTCGCCGGACTACCAGCGGGCCGCAATCACCGCCTCGGCACGAGGCAAAGCCTCGTGCCGTTGGTATGAGCCGCCGATTCAGGCCGCGCGGCGGACCATCTCCGCCGCGCGCTCCGCGAGCATCAGCACCGCCGGGTGGATGTTCGACGACGGCACCAGCGGGAAGACCGAAGCATCCACCACCCGCAGCCCCGCCACGCCGCGCACACGCAATTCCGGGTCCACCACCGAGCGGTCATCCGCGCCCATCCGGTTGGTGCCGCAGGGGTGGTAAACGGTGGTGCCATTGGCGCGGATGTAGTCGAGCATCTGCTCATCGCTGGTCGTCGCCAGGCCGGGGAATTGTTCCTCCTCTATCAACCCGGCGAAGGGTTCGGTCGCGGCGATGCGCCGGCCGAGCTTCGCTGATTCTAGCATGATGTGGATGTCCGAGGCGGCCGTCAGGTAGTTGGCGCGGATCACCGGCTTCACCTCGGCACTCGGCGCGCGCAGCGTCAGCTCGCCGCGGCTGTCGGGGCGGCAGACGCAGAAGTTGAAGGTGAAGCCGGGGTGCTTCGCCAGGGAACTTGCCGAGGTGCCCTGGCTGCCCAGGCTGAAATTGACGAACTGGAACTGCACCTCGGGTTCCTCGGAGCCCGGCAGCACACGGGCAAACAGGCTGGCTTCGGAGGCACCGACCGCCATCTGGTTCTTGCGCCGCAAGAACCAGCCCAGGCCGAGCCCCGCCGCGCGCACCGGGTTCGCCATGATCTCGTTGAGCGTGCCGCAGGGCTTTGTCCTGAAGGCGAAGCGGACCATGAAATGGTCCTGCAGGTTCTTGCCGACCTCCGGCGCATGGACGGCGACGGGAATGCCCATCGCCTGCAGCGCGGCACCATCGCCGATGCCGGAGAGCATCAGCATCTTCGGGCTCTCGATCGCGCCCGAGCACAGGATCACCTCGCGCCGTGCCAGCCAGGTGTCCTCGCCAGCCGGGCCGCGCACCACCACGCCAACGGCGCGTCCATCGCGGATCAGGATGCGTTGGCCGACGCGTTCGGTCTCCACCTGCAGATTCGGACGGCCCAGCGCGGGCTTGAGATAGGCGGTTGCCGGGCTCCAGCGCCAGCCACGATGGACGTTGAGCTGGTTGGGGGCGACGCCCTCGAACCATGCGGCGTTGTTGTCGGCGTTGCGCGCGAAGCCGAGGCGGGTGCAGGCCTCGACGAAGGCGCGGCAGCCATCCGAGGGCTCGGGCACCTCGCCGACCTGCACGGGGCCGTCCTTGCCGCGGTATTCGCTGTCAGGGCCGGCGAAGGTCTCCAGCTTGCGGAAAGCCGGCAGGCAATCGTCATAGGACCAGCCCCGCGCGCCCGATTGCGACCAGCGGTCGTAGTCGCGTGGCGACCCGCGCAGGAACACCAGGCCATTGACGCTGCCCGACCCGCCGATGACGCGCCCGCGCGGCCAATAGACCTGGCGACCGCCGAGTTCGGGCTCGGCCTCGGTCTGGTAGTTCCAGTCGAATTTGCGGGTGACGTAGAGCCGCGCGAAGCCCATCGGGATGTGGATCCAGGGGTTGCGGTCCCAGGGGCCCGCCTCGAGCAAGGCGACCTGCGATGCCGGGTCCTCAGACAGGCGCGCGGCCATGACGCAACCGGCGGAACCACCGCCGAGAATCACGTAATCCGCTTCCTTCACCGCCATCGTTCCATCCCCTCGATTTCGTTGAGGGCGATGTTTGCACTGCGCGCCGGGTGGCGGAAGCCTCCACCCCTGGTAGCCCCGGGCCGGCGCAGGTAGCGTCCAGCCCGGAGGAACCGCCATGACAAACACGCTGCTGCCGACATCGCTCGTCGGCTCCTATCCGCAACCCGACTGGCTGATCGACCGCCAGAAGCTCGCCGGACGCTTCCCGCCGCGCGTGCGGGCGCGCGAGTTGTGGCGCGTGGCGCCGGAATACCTAGACCAGGCGCAGGACGATGCCACGCTGCTCGCGATCCGCGCGCAGGAGGCCGCCGGGCTCGACATCATCACCGATGGAGAGATGCGGCGGGAGAGCTATTCCAACCGCTTCGCCACCGCGCTCGACGGCGTGGACATCGATAATCCGGGCCTGGCCATGGACCGCAGCGGGCACCCGAACCCGGTGCCGCGGGTGGTCGGTCGCATCCGTCGCCGCCATGCGGTCGAGGCGCGCGACGTGCAGTTCCTGCGCGCCAATACGGACCGGATGATCAAGATCACCGTGCCCGGCCCCTTCACCATGGCCCAGCAGGCACAGAACGATTTCTACAAGGACGAGGCGGAGATGGCGCTCGACTACGCCGCCGCCGTCAATGCGGAGATCCGCGACCTGTTCGCCGCCGGCGCCGACATCGTGCAGATCGACGAACCCTACATGCAGGCGCGACCCGACAAGGCGCGCGCCTATGGCGTGGAGGCTGTGAACCGCGCGCTCGATGGCATCGAGGGCATGACGGCGCTGCACATCTGCTTCGGCTACGCCGCCATCATCCATGAACGGCCGAACGGGTATTCCTTCCTGCCCGAGCTCTGCCGCTGCAACGTCCGGCAGATTTCCATCGAGACGGCGCAGTCCAACCTCGATACCGCGGTGCTGAAGCAGTTGCCTGAGCAGACCATCATCCTTGGCGTCATCGACCTGCTGGACCAGGCGATCGAAACGCCGGAGACGGTCGCCGCGCGCATCCGCAAGGCGCTTCCCCATATCGACCCGGCGCGCGTCATCGTCGCACCCGATTGCGGCATGAAGTACCTGCCGCGCGAGGTCGCCGATGGGAAGATGCGCGCGATGGTCGAAGGTGCGGCCATCGTGCGCCGTGAGCTGACGGGGGCGGCGCCATGAGGCCGTGCCTGCCGCCGCTCGACGTCACGCCAAAGCCGTCGTGGAAGGCGCCGCCGCTGTCCTGCGACTGCCATTTCCACATCTTCGGTCCCTATGACGCGTTTCCGCTCGACGCAGGACGCCACTACGACCCGCAGGCCGCGCTGATCCCGCAGTATCTGCGCGTCGCCGGCGCACTTGGCATCGAGCGCATGGTGATCGTGCAACCCTCCGTCTATGGCACCGACAATCGTTGCTCGCTGGACGCGGCGGCGCAGTTCGGGCTCGACCGTGCGCGGGTGGTGGCGGTGGTCGACTCCGACATCGACGAGTCGACGCTGCGTGCGCTGCACGCCGCCGGCACGCGCGGCGTCCGCTTCAACGCGGTCAGCGGCAACGGCACGCCGCTGGAAGGCCTCGAAGCCTTGGCCCGGCGGATCGCACCGTTGGGCTGGCATCTGCAGGTCTATGCGGAAGGCTGGCAGTTGCCCGATCTCGCGCCCCGCCTCGCCGCGCTGCCGGTCGAGGTGGTGATCGACCACATGGGCGGCGTGCGCACGGCCGAAGGGGTGGACGCACCTGGCTTCCAGGCATTGCTCCGGCTGGTCGGGAGCGGGCGGGCCTGGGTGAAGCTGTGCGGCTACCGTATCTCATCCGCCGGGCCGCCTTTCGCCGATGTCGCCCCCTTCGCGCGTGCCCTGCTCGACGCCGCGCCGGAGCATTGCCTGTGGGGGACCGACTGGCCGCATCCCTCGCTGACCAGCTGGATGCCGGAGGATGGCGCGCTGCTCGACCTGCTCGGCGCCTGGGCGCCGGGCGAGGCCGAGCGGCGCCGCGTGCTGGTGGACAATCCAGCACGGCTCTACGGATTCTGAGCGGGGCGGCCACCCGACGGCTTGCGGGGAATGGACACGACCAATGGCCTGATGCCTCCATTCCCGGTGCTAGCCTTGCCCCGCGCAACGGGCCGCCGGATCAACCGGCACGTCACGTCCATTGCTGGCCGCGCGGCGGAAGACCTTAGGCACGCAACTGGCAGGATTGCGGTTATCGACATCCCTGACGGCGATTGCCTTAGTGGCCACCTTGGCGTGGGGTACCTCGGCGCAGCCATTGCGTGCCGCGCCGGGTTCGTCGGCGGCCGTCACGGCGCCACCGATGGATGATCGGGCTGGCCATGTCGAAGGTTTGTTGACGATGACGTGCTAAAATGGCGGCGCCGCCTTCCGCGATATCGGATCGATCCTTCCGCGCGGCCGGGCTAGGTTCCCGTTCTTGCTTCCACACAGTCTTTGAGGAAATGCTCGCATGCGCCTTCTGGCAACAGCCGCTCTCATGGCCGGCCTTGCAACCTCCGCTCTCGCGCAGACGCCACCGCCGGTCACGGTGGAAGGCCTGGATCGTGGCCTGACCAATCTCGGCCTGATGGCCGGCCATGCCATCCAATGCCTGCCGGAAGCCGAGAAGCCGCAGGCGCAGCGCGCCCTGCTCGCCTTCAACAGCATCCTGATCGCTGAGATGGGCGCGAATGCCGCCTTCCGCTTCGCCACGGCCTATGGTGCCGGCTCCTCGCATGAACCCGACCGGCAATTCTGCGAGCGCAGCCTCGCCGACTGGCGCAAGCTCATTCAGGACCACAACCTCAACCGCTGACGCGAAGGATCGGACGATGCGGAAATTCCTGCTTCTGACCGCCCTGGCCGGGCTGGCGACACTGCCGGCCGGCGCGGCGCCCGTAGATGCCTCCGGCGCGCTGCGTGACGCCATCCGGACCTCGGCGCCCAGCGTGCAAAGTGTCTATTGGCATGCCGGCGGCACGACCGCCTGGGGCAACCATTGGCATGCCGGCGGCACCGGTGCCTACGGCGCCCGCCCGGCCTATGGCTATCACGGCTGGGGCGGCGACTATCATGGCTACTACCGCGCGCCGGTCGTGGTAGCCCCAGCCTACCATCCGGCCGGCAGCTTTGCCGCCGGTGCGATTGTCGGCGGCGTGGCCGGCGCCGCGGTCGGGGCGGCCGCCGCATCCGCTGCCCGCCCGCCGGCTGCGACGACCGTCTACACTTACGGGCAGCCTTCGACAGTCATCAACAACTACTACGGCAACTGAAGCTGACCGGGGCCCATCGCAGCAACCTGCGATGGGCGCCCCAGGACCGCGGCTTGGTCAGTTCCTTTTCCCGGGCCAGGCCTGCTGGATCATCGCGTAGAGGAAGGCCGTCGACAGGCCGAGCAGGATGGCGCCGTTCAACGCCTCCATCGCGCCGAGCATCTGCCAGTGCGCATCAAGATACACCGTGGCGTGGCCATAGGTTGCCATGGCGCCGATCGAATACAGCATGGCCAGATGGGCGGTCGGGATGGCACCGACGAGTACGTAGCACGAGGCCCAGATAGCCGCCTGCACCACATGCAGCAGGGTGACGAGCGACACCGTCACGCTCATCACGAGCGCAAAGTGCACAACCGGCCCGCGGAACAGCCAGTTGCGTCGCTGAAAGGCGTTGTAGAAGGCCGATCTGATGAGGCCCAGGCCAAACACATGCACCACCACGGTCAGCACCATGAGCGGCGCGCCAAGGGCCCAGGACGTCCCCCAACTCGCCACTTCGAACATCGCCTCGACGTCTTTCATGCCTGGACCTGCCGCATGGCCGGGGCGACCGTGGTCCCGGTCACGCCCCTTCAGCGCGCCACGGTCACCGTCGCACCCTCGGCCGGAACGCCAAGGGAGAGGCCCGGGGGCGCCGAGCGAAGTTCCATCAGCACCAGATTGTCATTGCCCAGGCGCAGTGCCGCACCGAAATCCGAGGCCTGCCCGCCGACGTCACGATAGGTGCCGGCAAAGCTGCCACTGCGTTCCAGCCCGAAGACGCGCCCGGTGACCGTGGCGCGCGCAGGGGCACCGTCCTGCACCGCGAGACCGGTGATGGTGAAGCGGACATTCTGCCCATTGGCCTGCAACACCCCCTGGGTGGTCGCCGCTCCTCGCCGAAGCGTCAATCGGACGGTCCCGTCCACCGGGGTGCCTGGGGGAATGGCATACAGGCCCGGCGAGATCACGGCATCGGGTGGGGGCGGTGCCTGCGGCAGGTCGGCGGAGCAGGCCACAAACAGCAGCGGGGCCAATACGACAAGGCGGCGCGGTATGCGGTGGCGGGCGATGGTCATCGCGGCATCCTCACTTCAGATCAGGAGATGCGGCGCGAATCGCTGCCGCTCCCCGGGCCGGGTCTCGGGTAGAGGCGGTTATAGTAGAGGTCGCGACGTCGAGTTAGAGTCCGCCCTCGTCACCATCCTGACGCCCCCGTGCAACTCCCGCAGGCGGGAGCGATGTCTGAATTCGGCCATCACCATGACGGCCGGCGTTGCTTCCACACCCGCGGGCCCTGGTGTCGCGTCGAAGGAGGAATAGCGGTTGGAATGGCACGACGTTCCGCCACCGGTCCAGGTGATGTCGATCGGTGACCCCGATCAGCTGGCCGCGACCCTGCGGGATGCGCAGGTCGAATATCTGCGCCTCGGACCAGAGCCTTTCGCGGCGACGCTCACCGCCATCGATCTCGGGCCGGTAACGCTGCAGATCGCTGCGGACAATGCGCACATCACCCGTGGCCATGTCGCAACCGACCGCTCCGTGTTGCTGTTCGGGCTGGACCTGGCCGAGGAACGCACACGGGTCAACGGCATCCAGATCCGTCGAGGCGGCATTGTTCACCTGGGGCCTGGCGCACCGATGTTCGCGAGTGTCCTCGAGCCGATTGTCTGGGGTGCCCTCAGCTTCTGCGCCGATACGCTGCATGCCGTCACGGCGGCCGAGAGCCTTCCGCGGCAAGGCGCGTTTCTGCTGCGCCAGGACGGAACCGCTCACCCCAAGCTGGCAACCTTCGCGCGTGAGGCCAGCATCCTGGCGAAACAGGACCCGGCGCGCTTCAGCCTGTCGTCCGTGCGCAAATCCATGGCCGAGGACGCGCTGCGCTTCAGCATGGCCGCGGCGGGGCATCCGCCACAGATGGATGCCTCGTTCCGCGCCGTGCGGCGCCGCGTCGCCCTGGTGCGGCAGGCCGAGGATTTGCTGGCCGCCAGCATCGGCGAGCCGGTGTATTCCGAGGATCTGCGACAAGCTCTCGGCGTGCCGATGCGCACGCTGCACAATGCCTTCGTTGCCGTGCATGGATTGTCGATCCATCGCTACCTCCGATTGCGCCGGTTGCACCAGGCAAGGGCAGCGTTGCGGGCCGGGCGCGGAAACACTTCTCATGTGAAGATTGCGGCGCTCAGCTGCGGGTTCTGGCACCTCGGCCGCTTCTCGCAGGAATACCGGGCGCTGTTTGGCGAATTGCCGTCGGAGACCATCGACCAGGGCCACAGCGCCCTTCTCAGCGCGGTGTGAAGCGGGGCATAAGAGACGGAGGGAAATCGCCGCACGGCCCAATGATGGATGGGGGGCGTGCATCTGCGCGTGCTGCTGATCGATACCGATGCGAACCGCGCCAATGAGGTCCAGATCGGCCTCGAACTGGCGGGTTTCCAGGTTGTCGCCGTGTCCTCCGACACGGTCGACCTGGTCGGTCGTGTGCGCGAATCCCGGGCGGACATCATTGTCTGCGACCTTGATGACCCATCACGCGACGCGCTCGAGAGCATGCGCGTGCTGAACCGCGACGAACCGCGGCCCGTGGTGGTCTTTGCCAGCCGCGGTGACGCCGACCAGATCGAGGCGGCGCTCGAGGCCGGCGTTGCCGCCTATGTGGTGGAGGGTCTGGCACCGGCGCGGGTGAGGCCGGTGCTGGAGGTAGCGATCCGCCGTTTCCGCGCGTTCCAGGCACTGCGTGCCGAACGCGACGAGGCTCGCGCCACCCTCGCCGAACGCACCGTGATCGAACGCGCCAAGGGCATCCTGATGCAGCGTCGTCGCCTGTCGGAAGCTGACGCCTATCGTCTGATGCGCCGATGGTCGATGGACCGAGGGCTCAAGATGGTGCAGCTGGCCGAAGAAATTTTGATCGATAAATAGCCTTATTGCCCAAACATGCGCCGATCTCTTCGCTGAGCTCGTAAATTGCCTTCTAACAGGGCGAAATTTCCCTTTTCACAGGGCCTCGCTTTCCGGCAGAACGATGTTGCGTTGCGGTATGCATCGCGTCCTTGGCCGCAATGGCGTGGCTGAAGCGACCCTTCTCCGGTTCACCCGGCGATCCAACGGCGGATCGCCACGCGGGATGCAGCGCATCCCGGCCGGAGACACGCTTCGTGAACCATCCGACCCTCTCGACTTCCCGGCCGTTCCGCATCGGCTTCGTGCCGCTGACGGATGCCGCGCCGCTGATCGTGGCGGACGCGCTCGGCCTCTTTGCCCGACACGGCGTGATGGTGACGCTGTCGCCCGAGGCCGGCTGGGCCGCCCTGCGTGACAAGCTCGCCTTCGGCAGCCTCGATGCCGCGCAACTGTTGGGTCCGCTCGCCATCGCCCTGGCCGTCGGCGCGGGCGGCCTGCGCCGGCGCCTGACCGTCACCGCGGGCCTCGCGCGCAACGGCAACACTGTGGTCCTCTCACCGGCCCTGGCGGCAGCGATCGGCGGCGCCGACATGCCGCTCGATGCCCATCGCCTCGCCGAGGCCATCCACGCCCGCACCGAGGAAGGCCTGCCGCCACCGACGCTCGCCGTCGTCTTCCCTTTCTCCTCGCACAACTACTTGCTGCGTCACTGGCTCGCGGCGGGCGGGCTCGACCCGGACCATGACGTGCGCCTGGTGGTGGTGCCGCCGCCGCGCGTCGCCCGTGCCCTGGCCGATGGCGCCATCGAGGGCTTTTGCGCCGGGGAGCCCTGGGGCAGCCATGCCGTCGCCAACGGGGCCGGCCGCTTTGCTCTCGCCACCGGCGATATCTGGCCCGACCACCCGGAAAAGGTGCTCGCCTTCGGCGAAGGCATCGCGGCACGGGAGGAAGACGCCGTCATCGCGATCACCGCCGCGGTGATCGAAGCGGCGTTGTGGCTCGACGATCCGGCCAATCTGCCGGCCGCAGCCCGCCTGTTGCAGGACCGCGCATTTCCCGAATTGCCGCTCTCGACGATCTCCGCTGCCCTCGAAGGTCGTGTGGCCGCGGCGCCGGGCCAAGCCTCTCGCTCGCTGGCCGCACCGATGCGGTTTGCCACCGCGACCTGCCCGCAGCGCGCTGAAGCCGCCGCCTGGCTCGCCGCGATGCGTCGCTGGGGTCATGCGGCGGCCGATGAGGCCGAGGCCCTCGCGCCCTGGCGCAGCGATTTGTGGGAGCGCGCCGCGGCGCGCGTCTCGCCGCGTCCGGCCATGGGCCGGGCCATCCCCTCCCCCCTTCTTTCCCTGCCGCTGGAGTCCGACGCATGAGCCAGACCCCGATCCGCCGCCGCGCAGCCCTCGCCGGCGCCGCGGCCCTTCTCGCCGCCGCCAGGGCTGCTCTGCCGCGCGGCGCCTTCGCGCAAGGCGCCACGGCGCCGGAGGTCACCAAGGCCACGCTCGGCTTCATCGCGCTGACCGACAGCGCGCCGCTGATCATCGCCAAGGAGAAGGGGCTGTTTGCCAAGCATGGCATGCCCGATGTCGAGGTGACGAAGCAGGCCTCCTGGGGGTCGACGCGCGACAACCTGGTGCTGGGCGGCGGGCGCGGGGGCATCGACGGCGCCCATCTGCTGACGCCCATGGCCTATCTGATCCATGCCGGCCGCGTGACGCAGAACAACCAGCCGGTACCGATGGCGATCCTCGCCCGGCTGAACATCAATGGGCAGGCCATCTCGATCGCCGGGCGCCATGCCGCGCTGCGCACGACGATCGATGCTTCCCCGCTGCGCGGCGCGCTGAATGCCGAAAGCAAGGTCGCGATGACCTTCCGTGGCGGCACCCATGACCTTTGGCTGCGCTATTGGCTCGCCGCCGCCGGCATCGATCCGGACAAGGACGTGCAGACCATCGTCGTGCCGCCGCCGCAGATGGTCGCGAACCTCAAGGTCGGCACCATGGATGCCTTCTGCGTGGGCGAGCCCTGGAATGACCAGACCGTGCATCAGCGCGTCGGCTATTCGGCCTGCGTGACCGGTG
Source organism: Neoroseomonas lacus (assembly GCF_014644535.1). GTDB lineage: Bacteria > Pseudomonadota > Alphaproteobacteria > Acetobacterales > Acetobacteraceae > Neoroseomonas > Neoroseomonas lacus. Next base: position 32,568 of record NZ_BMKW01000008.1, on the reverse strand, counting down.
AACTCTGGAAGAATCATCCAGAGAAGGTGCTGGGCATGCGCGGCGACTGGGTGGCCGAGAACCCGCGTGCGGCCGAGGCACTGACCGCCGCCGTGATCGAGGCGCAGCGCTGGTGCGACCTGGACGCCAACAAGGCCGAGATGTGCGCCATCATCGGTCGCCGCGCCTGGTTCAACGTGCCTGTCACCGACATCCTGCCGCGTAGCCAGGGCATCATCGACTACGGCGATGGCCGCCGCGTGACCAACCCCGATATCGCGATGAAGTTCTGGCGCGACCACGCCTCCTATCCGTTCCAGAGCCACGACCTGTGGTTCCTGACCGAGGACATCCGCTGGGGCGTGCTGCCCGAGGACACCAACACTGCAGCGCTGATCAACGAGGTCAACAAGGAAGCGATCTGGCGCGCCGCCGCCGCGCGTGCCGGCGTGCCGAATGCCGAGGTGCCGGGCGGCACGTCGCGCGGCATCGAGACCTTCTTCGACGGCAAGGTCTTCGATCCGGCAAACCCGCGCGCCTATCTCGACAGCCAGTCGATCAAGAAGTTGGGGGCGGCGTGACCCGATGAACGCGCTCGCTCCCCCTGCCACGCCGGACGAAGCCATGTCCTCCACCACCATGCCGATGCGTCGCGCGCCCAGCATCGCCGACCGGGTGCGCCCGCATGTCCAACATGGGCTTGCGGTCACCCTGCCGCCGCTCCTCGTGGTCATCGCCCTCGCGGCGGTGTGGGAATGGGCCGCCGGCGGCCCGGATGCCACGCTGCCCCCGCCATCGCGCGTCTGGGCGGATGCGAAGGAACTAATCCTGCATCCCTTCTACGACCGTGGCGGGCTCGACAAGGGTCTTGGCCTGCACCTGTTGGCCAGCCTGCAGCGCGTGGCGGTCGGCTTCACCTTGTCGGCCGTGGTCGGTGTCCTGCTCGGCATGCTGGTGGGCACGTCGCGCTTCGCGATGCGCGCGCTCGACCCGCTGTTCCAGGTGCTGCGCACCATCCCGCCCCTCGCCTGGCTGCCGCTGTCATTGGCGGCATTTCGCGAGGCGCAGCCCAGCGCGATCTTCGTCATCTTCATCACCGCGGTCTGGCCGATCATCATCAACACCGCCGTCGGCGTGCGCAACGTTCCCGCCGACTACCGCAATGTCGCGCGCGTCATCCGGCTGTCGCGCTTCGACTGGTTCCTGCGAATCGTGACCCCGGCCGCCGCGCCCTACATCTTCACCGGGCTACGCATCGGCGTCGGGCTGTCGTGGCTCGCCATCATCGCGGCCGAGATGCTGATCGGCGGCGTGGGCATCGGCTTCTTCGTCTGGGATGCATGGAACTCGTCGAACCTGTCCGACATCATCGTGGCGCTGACCTATATCGGGATCGTGGGCTTCATGCTCGACCGGATGATGGCGCTGATCGGCCGCGCGGTGACGCGCGGCACCTCAGAGCAGTGAGGGCACCCGCCATGGAACGCACATTCCTCGACATCTCCCGCGTCGTCGTCCGCTTCGCCCCGGGCGCGCCACCGGTGCTGAACGGCGTCGATCTGAAGGTGAAGCAGGGCGAATACATCGCCGTGATCGGCCATTCGGGCTGCGGCAAGTCGACGCTGCTGAATGTCGTGGCCGGGCTGCTGCCGGCGACCCTAGGCGGCGTGGTGCTGGAAGGCAGCGAGGTGACGGAACCAGGCCCCGACCGCGCCGTGGTGTTCCAGAACCACTCGCTGCTGCCCTGGCTGACGGTCTACGAGAATGTCCGCCTCGCCGTGGACCGCACCGCCGGCCGTACCATGTCGCGTGCCGAACGCGATGCCTGGACGCTGGAGAACCTCGCGCTGGTGCGCATGACCGACCATGCGCGGAAGCGCCCGAACGAAATCTCGGGCGGGATGAAGCAGCGCGTCGGCATTGCCCGCGCGCTGGCGATGCGCCCGAAGGTGCTGCTGCTCGATGAGCCCTTCGGCGCGCTCGATGCGCTGACGCGCGCGCATCTGCAGGACCAGGTGATGGCCATCCATGCGCGGCTCGGCACTACGGTCATGATGATCACCCATGATGTGGACGAGGCGGTGCTGCTGTCCGACCGCATCGTGATGATGACCAATGGCCCGAATGCGACGATCGGGGAGATCCTGGAGGTGGGCCTGCCGCGCCCGCGCGACCGGCTGGCGCTGGCCTCCGACCCGCGCTTCCTGTCGGCGCGCGAAGCGGTGCTACGCTTCCTGCATGAACGTCATGCTTTGCCGGCCGTGGCCTGACCATGCGCGTGCTGGTGATCGGCGCCGGACCGGCAGGGGCGCGCTGCGCGGAGCGTGTGGCCGAGGCTGGCCTCATGGTGACGCTCTGCGGCACCGAGCCAGCCCTGCCCTATGACCGGATCGCTCTCGGCCGCGTCCTGTCGGGCGAAGCGGAGGTGCCGGCGCTGATCTCCCACGACATCGCCCGGCTGCGCGCGCTGGGCATCGCGTATCGACCCTCGACGCGCATCGCCACCCTCGACGCCGCCACGGGCCATGCCGTAACGGCGCGAGGGGACACGATCGATTTCGATCGCGCCGTGTTCGCGACAGGGTCGGAGGCGGTGCGCCTGCCGCTGCCCGGTGCCGGCCTGCCGGGCGTTTTCGTCTATCGCAGCATGGCGGATGTGATCGCGATGCGACGCGCGGTCAGCGACGGCATGCGCGTCGCGGTGATCGGCGGCGGGCTGCTCGGCCTCGAGGCGGCGGCGGCGCTGTCGCAGCGCGGCGCGCGTGTCACCGTGGTGCATGCCGTGGGCTGGCCCATGGAACGGCAGCTCGACCCCATGGCGGGCGCCCTGCTCGCCCGCCAGCTTGGCGCGACGCGTCGCCTCGCCTTCGCCATGCCGGCACGCAGCGAGGCGATCGAAGGCGACACCCATGTCCGCGCCCTTCGCCTGGCCGATGGTGCGCGGATCCCTTGCGAGATGGTGGTGATGGCCGTCGGCGTTCGGCCCGCCATCGCGCTGGCGCGTGACGCCGGGCTGGCTGTCGCGCGCGGCATCGTGGTCGATGACGCGATGCGGACGAGCGTGCCGGGGGTGCTCGCCATCGGCGAATGCGCCGAGCATCGCGGCGTCGTCTGCGGCCTGGTCGCCCCTGCCCTCGCCATGGCGGAGACGGCGGCGGCGACGCTGCGTGGCGAAGCCGCGATCTATGCGCCGCGCGCCGACCCGACGGCGCTGAAGGTCTCCGGCATCGACGTCTGGTCGGCCGGAGAAATCGAGCCCGCCGATGCCGAGGCGATCACCCTGTCGGATGCCGCCATTGGCCGCTATCGGCGGCTGTGGCTGCGTGGCGGGCGACTGATTGGCGCCGTGCTCTATGGCGACACGGCCGACGCGCCCTTCTACCTCAACCTGATGGCCGAGGGCCGCGACGTCACGTCGATGCGCGCCCTGCTGCCCTTCGGCCCCGCCTTCCAGGACGCCGCGTAATGGACGACGCCCCCTTCGATCCGCAACAGCAGGAATACCTCAAGGGCTTCATGGCTGGGGTCGAGGCGCGACGCGGCAGCCTGCGGCCGGCCGGAGACGGCGGCGCGCCGCCGGACGCGCTGCGCGCCGCGCAGGACGCGACCATCGCCCGCGGCGGCAAGCTGGTTCCGCAGGAGGATGCGAAGCGCGCGAAACATCCCCTCGACCGCTGGGACGAGCTGACGGCACGCGCGGCGGAGGGCAAGTTCCCGAAGCCCATCGACGATTTCATCGGCCGCTATCACGGGCTGTTCTTCGTCGGCCCGGCGCAGGATGCGTTCATGTGCCGGCTGCGCATTCCCGGCGGCATCCTCGCCGCGCATCAGCTAGACGCGATTGCCGACATCGCCGCGGATTGTGCCGGCGGCTACGCCGATGTCACGACGCGGGCCAACCTCCAATTCCGCGAAATCCCGGCGGCGAAGGGGCCGGAGGTGGTTATGCGCCTCGGCGATATCGGCCTGCTGCCGCGCGGCACCGGGGCGGACAACATCCGCAACATCACCGGCAGCCCGACGGCGGGGATCGACGCGGCCGAACTCATCGACACGCGGCCGATCGTGCGCGCCCTGCACCATCACATCCTGAACACGCGCGACCTCTTCGCCCTGCCGCGCAAATTCAACATCTCCGTCGCCGGCGGCGGCGCAGTCGAAGTGCTGCAGGAGACCAACGATATCAGCCTCGCGGCCGTGCGGACGGATGGCGGCCTGCGCTTCCGCCTCACGCTTGGCGGCATCACCGGGCATCGGGATTTCGCGCGCGGCACAGGTGTCGTGGTGACCGAGGCCGACATCATACCGGTCTGCGATGCCATCCTGCGCGTCTTTATCGCCGAAGGGGACCGCACTGACCGTGCCAAGGCACGGCTGAAATACGTGCTCGATCGCCTTGGCATCGATGGCTTCCTGGCGCTGGTCGAACAACGTCTCGGCCGCACGCTGGAACGGCTGGCCGAGGCTGCGATCCACCCCCCCTCGCCGCCCGCCAAGCACGGCCATGTCGGCATCCATGCGCAGAAGCAGCCGGGGCTGTCCTATATCGGCGTGGTGACGCCGGTCGGGCGGCTTTCCGTGGACCAGCTGCGAGGCCTCGCGGACATCGCGCGGCGTTGCGGGTCCGGCACCATTCGTCTCACCGTCTGGCAGAACCTGCTGATCAGCGATGTTTCGCAGGACCGGCTGGGCGAAGCGATCACGTCCATCGCCGCGCTGGGCCTCACGCACGAAGCCTCCGCGCTGCGGGGCGGTCTCGTCGCCTGCACCGGCAATGCCGGATGCAAATTCGCCGCCAGCAACACCAAGCGCCACGCGGCGGAACTGGCCGACTTCCTGGAACGGAGGCTGACGCTGGATCAGCCGCTCAACATCCACCTCACCGGCTGCCACCATTCCTGCGCGCAGCACTACATCGCCGATATCGGGCTGCTGGGCGCCAAGGTCGAACGGGGTGACGATCTCGTTGAAGGCTACGACCTGCATGTTGGCGGCGGCTCCGGTCCCGAACAGAAGATCGGCCGGCTGATCCGCCCCAAACTCGCGCAGGATGAACTCGGCCCCGTCGTGCTGGGCCTGCTGCGATCATGGCTCGCGCAGCGCGAACCGGGCGAGACCTTCCATCTGTTCTGCGCCAGGCAGGATGATGCCGCCCTCACCGCGCTGGCCGCACCTGCCGAGGCGGTGGCGGCATGAGCACGACCATGCCGACTGCCTTCCCTGGCCCCGCGCCGGTGCCGCTCATCCCGGAAAGCGCGCCCTTCACAGTGGCTCAGCGCGCCTGGTTGAACGGCTTCCTCGCGGGGCTTTACGGCGGCGCGGCCGAAGGGGCGACCAACGCCCCCGCCGCGCCGCCGGCACCGGCAGAGGACTTCCCCTGGCATGACCCGTCGCTCGACCTCGACGAGCGACTGGCGCTCGCCGAGGGTCGGCCGCTGCCGCGACGACTCATGGCAGCGATGGCGCAACTCGATTGCGGGCAGTGCGGCTATCTGTGCCAGACCTATTCCGAGGCACTCGCCACCGGGGCCGAGACCTCCACCGGGCTCTGCGTGCCCGGCGCGAAGCCAACACAGAAGGTGCTGAAAGCGATCCTCGCCGAGACGCCGGCACCGGTTGCCGCCGCTGTCACCGTGCCAGTCGTCGCGAAGCCGCGCGGCCTGCCCGTGCCGGTGCTCTCCGCCACCCGCCTGACCGGGGCGGGGTCCGAGAAGGATGTGCGCCACGTGGTCATCGACCTCGCTGGCAGCGGTCTCACCTATGAACCCGGCGACAGCCTCTCCCTCGCCTGCCCGAACGACCCGGCATTGGTTGAGGCTGTGATGGCCGCGCTGCATGCCGAGCCGACCACGCCAGTGCGCGCCGGCAGCGTCGAGACGACGCTGCGTGCGGCGCTGACCGAGGCGCTCGACATCGCCCGCCCGCTCGACCGGACGCTCGACCTGCTGGCCGGGGCAGCGACCCATCCACCCCACGCCGCGGCCCTGCGCAAGCTGGCCGATGGCGATGACGGCGCCACGCCGGAGGATGCCGACCTACTGGACCTCCTCGTCGCCTTCCCCTCGGCGCGACCGCCGCTGCAGGCATTGCTCGACAGCCTGCCGAGCCTCAAGCCGCGGCTCTATTCCATCGCCTCCTCGCAGGCCGCCGTGGGCGAGCGCGTCGAACTTTGCGTCGGCGTGGTGCGTGACACGCGGCGCGGGCGAGCGCGCGACGGCGTGGCCTCCTGCCACCTGGCATATCGCGCGACGCCGGATACGCCATTGCGCGCGGACATCCAGGTCAGCCATTTCCGCCTGCCGACGGATGCGGCGACGCCGATCATCATGGTCGGCCCGGGCACCGGCATCGCGCCATTCCGCGCCTTCCTCCAACACCGCGCCGCCCGCGGCGACAAAGGTCGGTCCTGGCTGTTCTTCGGCGACCGGCGCAGCGCCACCGACTTCCTTTTCCAACCCGAGATCGAGGCCTGGCGAAAGGCTGGCACGCTGTCCCGCGTGTCGCTGGCCTGGAGCCGTGACGGTGCGACGAAGGACTACGTCCAGCACCGCATGGCGGAAGATGCCGCTGATCTGTGGCGCTGGCTGCAGGATGGCGCGCATTTCTACGTCTGCGGGGACGCCATGCGCATGGCGAAGGATGTCGACGCGGCCCTGCGCGGCGTCGCGCAATCCGAAGGCGGCATGAATGCCGACCAGGCGCGCGACTGGATTGTCGCTTTGGCGCGGCAGGGTCGTTACCAGCGGGACGTCTATTGATGGATGGCAGCCTCCCCGCGCGCGCGACCCGCACGACGTGCCCCTATTGCGGTGTCGGCTGCGGTGTGCGCGCCACACCGGATGGACGCGGCGGCGCAACCATCGAGGGCGATGCCGACCACCCGGCGAACCGTGGCCGACTGTGCAGCAAAGGCGCCGCACTGGGCGAGACGCTGGGCCTCGCGGACCGGCTTCTGCATCCGGAAGTCCGCGGCAAGCGCGCCTCCTGGGATGCCGCGCTGGATGCCGTGGCGGAAGGCTTCACCCGGGCGCTCGACAGGCTCGGTCCGGAGGGTGTCGCGCTCTACGTCTCCGGCCAGTTGCTGACCGAGGATTATTATGCCGCCAACAAGCTCGCCAAGGGCGTGCTCGGCACCGGCAATATCGACAGCAATTCGCGCCTGTGCATGGCGAGCGCGGTTGCCGCGCATCGCCGCGCCTTCGGCGAAGATGTGGTCCCCGGCACCTACGACGATCTTGATCAGGCGGACCTGCTGGTGCTGGTTGGCTCCAACCTCGCCTGGTGCCACCCGGTGCTGTTCCAGCGCGCGATGGCAGCCAAGGCCGCGCGGCCCGACATGCGGATCGTCGTGATCGACCCGCGCCGCACCGCGACCTGTGAAGGGGCGGACCTGCACCTGCCGATCGCGCCTGGTAGCGATGTCGCGCTCTTCGCGGCGCTGCTGGTTCATCTCGACGCCCATGGCTGCGGCGATGCCCGGTACATCGCCGACCACACGCAAGGCCTGGCGGAGACGCTCGCCGCCGCCCGCATGATCGCTGCCGAGGCGCCCGCGCTGACCGGGCTGCCGGCCACACAACTTGAGCATTTCTGCGAACTCTGGGCCATGACGCCGCGCGTCGTCACGCTGTGGAGCCAGGGCGTCAACCAGTCCAGCGCCGGCACCGACAAGGCCAACGCCATCATCAACGCCCATCTGTTCACTGGCCGCATCGGCCGGCCGGGCATGGGCCCCTTCAGCGTCACCGGGCAACCCAATGCGATGGGCGGCCGTGAGACGGGCGCCTTGGCGACCATGCTCGCGGGGCATCTGGAGTGGGACGCGCCAGGCGAGCACGCCGCTCTCGCCGACTTCTGGGGCCTGCCGCGGCTCGCGACGGGACCCGGCCTCAAGGCGGTCGATTTGTTCGAAGCCCTCGGCGCGGGCAGCATCGGCGCGCTGTGGGTGATGGCCACCAACCCGGCCGTCTCCCTGCCGGCGGGCGACGCGGTTCGTGGCGCGCTCGCCGCCGCCCCGTTCCTCGTGGTCTCCGAGACAACGCGACGCGCCGATACGGCCGCCTATGCTCACATCCGCCTGCCGGCACTTGCCTGGGGCGAGAAGGACGGCACGGTGACGAACAGCGAGCGCGTGATCAGTCGCCAGCGCGCCTTCATGCCCTGGCCGGGCGAGGCGAGGCCCGATTGGTGGGCGGTCGCGCAGGTCGCCGCTCGCCTCGGTCATGCGGACGCCTTCGCCTGGAGCGGCCCGGCAGCCATCTTCCGCGAACACGCCGCCGTCACCGGCCTGGCCCGTCCGGCCTCCCGCGCCTTCGACATTTCGGGCCTCGCTGCCCGGTCGGATGCCGACTACGCCGCCATGCCGCCGACCCGCTGGCCGGTGCCGGCCAGTGGCCCCGCCACGGAACGCTTCTTCGCCGATGGAAATGTCCCCGCTGGCCGTGCGCGGCTGGTGCCGACACTGTTCCGCGCCCCCCACGCGCAACCCGATGCCGCCTTCCCGCTGCGTCTGCTGACCGGCCGGCTGCGCGACCAATGGCATACGATGACCCGCACCGGCAGCGTGCCGCGCCTGATGGCCCATGCGCCGGAGCCGGTGCTGACACTGCACCCCGACGACGAGCCGGCATTGCCGGACGGCAGCCTGGTACGCGCCGACACGCCAGCCGGCAGTGCCGTGCTGCGCCTGGCGCGCGATGCCGGGCAGCGCCGCGGCACGGCCTTCGCGCCGATGCACTGGACCGCCCAATTCGCCCCCGCCGCCCGCATCAATGCCGCGCTGATCGCCGCGACCGACCCGCTCAGCGGCCAGCCGGAACTGAAGCATACGCCGCTGCGCGTCAGCCCCTATGCCGCCGCCTGGCATGGCTTCCTGCTGATGCCGCAGAGTGGCGGTGCCGATCTCGCCGCCTGGTGCGCCGTTACCCCGCTCGAGGGCGGCGCCTGGCGGCATGAATTCGCCGGCCCGGAGAGTCCGGCCGAAGCCTTCGCCCGGTTGCGCGCCCTTCTCCCCGCCGAGGAGTGGGTGGTGCTGGAGGACCCTGTCGCCGGCGTGTTTCGCGCCGCCGCCCTCGCCCGAGGCGCGCTGGCCGGCTTCGTCGCCGTCGCACCCGCTGCCTTGCTGCCGCCCCGCGACTGGCTCGCGGCGTTGATGACCTCCGGCGTTCTCGCCCCTGCCGACCGCGCGGCATTGCTGGTCGGCCGCCGCGCCGACGGGCCACCGCCCTCGCCCATGGTTTGCGCCTGCCATGGGGTCACCGTCGCCACCATCGTCGGCTGTGGCGCGGCGGACGTCGCGGGGGTCGGCGCCGCGACGCGCGCCGGCACGGGCTGCGGATCCTGCCGGCCGGAAATCGCCACGCTCCTGGCACGGGAGTTCGCCTGACCATGCGCCACTTCCCCGCATTCCTTGATCTGCACGGCCGCCAGGTGTTGGTGCTCGGCAACGGGGAGGTCGCCGACCGCAAGGCGGCGCCGCTCGCCGCCGCCGGCGCCATCATCCGCCGCGCCAGCCACTTCAGCGCGGCATTGCTGGATGGCGTCGCCCTGGCGGTCGGCGCCGATGCGGCGGAGGACGATCTGCGCGCGCTGTCCGACGCGGCCCAAGCGCGCGGCATTCCGGTGAATATCGTCGATCGCCCGGCGCTGTGTTCCTTTATCATGCCGGCGATCATCGACCGCGATCCGGTCACGGTCGCCATCTCGACCGGCGGCGCCGCCCCCGTACTGGCGCGCATGCTGCGCCAGAAGATCGAAGCGGTGCTGCCACCCGCGATCGGCGGGCTCGCTGCGCTGGCCGGGCGGATGAGCGCGGCGGTGCGGCGCGCCCTGCCAGATCTCGGTGCGCGGCGCAGCTTCCTCGAACGCGTGCTGACAGGACCGCCGGCCGCGCTCGCCCTGGCTGGCCGAACCCGCGACGCCGAGGCCGCCTTCGCCACCGCGCTGTTGGACGCCGACGGCCGGCCGGCCGGCTTCGTCCACCTCGTCGGCGCCGGCCCGGGGGCGGCCGATCTGCTGACGCTGCGCGCACAACGCCTGCTCGGCGAGGCCGACGTCATCGTGCATGACAGGTTGGTGTCGGACGCCGTGCTCGACATGGCCCGGCGCGATGCGGACCGCATCTTCGTCGGCAAGGCACGGGCCAATCACTGCCTACCGCAGGAAGAGATCAACGCGCTGCTGGTCCGCCTCGCCCGGTCCGGCAAACGCGTGGTCCGGCTGAAGGGCGGCGACCCCTTCGTCTTTGGCCGAGGTGGCGAGGAAGCGACGGCCCTCGCCGAAGCCGGCATCGCGCATGAGGTGGTGCCGGGGGTAACCGCCGCCCTCGCCTGCGCGGCCCAGGCGGGGATTCCGCTGACGCATCGCGACGCTGCACGGTCGGTCACCTTGGTCACCGGGCACACGCGCGACGGACGACTCGACGTTGATTTCGTCGGGCTGGCGCGGCCCGGCCAGACGCTGGCGGTCTACATGGGTGTCTCGACCCTGCGTGAGTTGGAAGCGGGGCTGGTCGCCGCCGGGCTCGACGCCTCGACGCCGGCGGCGGTGATCGAGAATGGTGGGACAGCCGGCATGCGTGTCCTGGTCGGGACCTTGGCCTCGGTCGCGCACGATGCGGCAGGCTGGGCCCGCGGCGGCCCCGCGCTGATCATGGTGGGCGAGGTCATCAGCCATGCCGCCGTAACCTCCCTGACACGCATGCCGGCCGCCCTCGCGCCGTTGAGCTGACCCGGACCGCGGCCCGGCGACGAGGCTGTGCCGCACTGTTGATCGGAGGCACCCGGGAACGGGCAGTTAACCCGGCGATGGCAGGCTGGACGAACCCCATAGGCGGCTGCGACAAGGGCGCATGGTGGCCACAAGCCTGGAGTCTCCGCCCTTATGTCGAGTCGGGTTTTCAGCGACGTGTCCATCGATATCCTCGACCGCATCGCCGCGCGCGACGATGCCGCCGGCTTCGAGTTCCGCATCGATGACGATCACCGGTCCGGCACGGTTGCCGGCACGACGCCGCTTGGCGAGGTCGAGGCGAGCTTCGACTTCGTTGCCGACCGCGCCGAATTGGCCGTGACCATCCTGCGCAAGCCGCCCTTCCTGCCGACGGCGTTGCTGTGGTCGGAATTCGCCCGCGCGATCGAGCGGGCCCGCGCGGAATCGGAGGCCGGATTGGCCGCGAATGGCGCGGGCGCCTGATGCTGCTTCAACCCACGGCGCAATGTCGGATTCGGCGATGCGCGCGCAACGTGTATTCTCCGCACGAACCTCAGGCTCGGGTCCTATGACACGCTCGGTCTTTTTCCGAATCCGCGTGCCGGTGCTGGCAGTGTTGCTGCCACTCGCGGCCTGCAAGGTCGGCCCCGACTTCACGGAGCCGTCGGCCACCCTGGCGGCGCGCTGGCTCCAGGCCGGGGACCCCGCCGTGACCACCGACCGCACGACCTATGAACGTTGGTGGACGGTGTTCAACGACCCGACGCTGAATGACCTGGTCGACACGGCCTACCGGCAGAACCTGACGCTGCTCGCCGCCGGCACGCGGGTGCTGGAGGCGCGCGCGCAACTCGGCGTGGCCGGGGGCGAGTTCTATCCGCAGGCACAGACTGTCGGCGGCTCGCTCTCCTACCTCCGTCCCAGCGAGAACGACCCGAGCGGCGTGACCCAGGCCGGCCTCGGCGAATTCTGGCGTGGCGCCCTGGCGGCCAGCGCGACGTGGGAACTCGATTTCTGGGGCCGCTTCCGCCGCGGCGTGCAGTCGGCCGATGCCGCCTATCTCGCCTCCATCGCCAGCTACGACCAGGTGCTGGTGACCTTGGTTGGCGACGTGGCCTCGACCTATATCGGCATCCGCACGCTGCAGGCGCAGATTGCCATCGCTCGCGCCAATGTGGCCCGTCAGCGCACCGCCCTGCAGATCGCGCGCGACCGCTTCCGCGGCGGCGTCAGCACGGGCCTTGACGTGGCGCAGGCAGAGAATGTGCTGGCGCAGACCGAAGCGACGGTGCCCCAGCTGACCGCACAGCTGGAACAGGGCCAGGCGGCGCTACGGGTGCTGTTGGGTCTGGCCCCGCAGGCGATGGACACGCTGCTGGCCGGGCGGCCCGACATCCCAAGGCCGCCCGAGACCGTCGCGGTCGGCATACCGGCCGACCTCGTTCGCCGCCGCCCGGACATTCGCGCCGCCGAATTGCGCGCCGCCGCGCAGAGCGAGCAGATCGGCATGGCGCTGTCCGAGCTCTATCCGGCCTTCAAGCTGAGCGGCGTGTTCGGATCCCAGGCGAGCAATGTCGGCGGCAACCGCGTCTCGGACATGTTCACCTCCAGCGCGATCCAGTTCGCCTTCGGGGCCAGCTTCAGCTGGCCGATCCTCAATTACGGGCAGATCACCAACAATGTCCGGGTGCAGGATGCGCGGCTGCAAGGGCTGCTGATCGACTATCGCAACGCGGTGCTGAATGCGCAGCGCGATGTCGAGAATGGGTTGAGCGGCTACCTCCAGGGTGGGCGGCAGGTGACGCTGCTCCGTCGCAGCGTGCGGGCCGCGGAAGAGGCGCTGACCATCGCGATGGATCAGTACCGCATGGGCACGCGGGACTTCACCACGGTGCTCACGGCCACACAGAACCTGCTCGCCGCGCAGAACAGCCTGGCCGTCGCGCAAGGAGGCCGCGCCACCGCGTTGACCGCCTTGTACCGCTCGCTCGGCGGCGGTTGGCAACTGCGCGAGGGCAATGACTTCGTCAATGACGCGACGCGCGACCAGATGCGCGCCCGCACCAACTGGGGGCAGCTGCTGCCGCCCGTCGGCACGCCCCAACCCGCGACCCCTGGCCTCCCCGGCCCCGCCGACCGCGGTCCCGACATCCGCGCACCGCAATGGTGATGATCATGAATCAGGCTCTCCTTCGTGGCTTCGCCCTGGTCCGCCGTGTCGCGACACGGCGCAGCGTGCTTGCCGTCGCTATCGCCCTGCCAGCCGTCCTCGTTGCGGAAAGGTCGGGCGCGCAAGGCGTGATCAACCGGCTGTGGGACGACGTGACCGGACGCAGCAGTTCAGCAAGCCCGGCGACACCGGCGTCGCCGCCGACGGCCGCGCCCCCGAGCCAGGGCGCGCCGCAGCCACAGGCCGCCCAACCGGCCGCGCCGGCGACAACGGCCCAGGCCGCCCCGCCGACGCTGCCGACCATTCCGGTGACCTCGCCGCGCACCCAGGCGGTTGGCGAGACGATGACGCTGACGGGCAATGCCGCGGCGGTGAACAAGGTGAAGCTGGTCGCCCGCGTGGTGGGCTACCTCGAACAGATCCATGTCCCGGACGGCGCCATCGTCCGGCAGGGCGACCTGCTCTTCACCATCCAGAAGGCGCAGTATGAGGCGCAGCTGCGCCAGGCGCAGGCCCAGCTCCAATTGCAGCGGGCGGCGCTGGCCCATGCGACGACCGAAGTCGCGCGCTACACTGCCCTGGTGCGGCGCAACGCCGCGACGCAGGTCGAGGTCGACAACTGGGTCTATCAGCGCGCCGCGGCCGAGGCGAACATCATCGCCGCCCAGGCGCAGATCGACATCGCCCAGCTGAATGTGGACTACACCCAGGTCCGAGCGCCCTTCGACGGGCAGATGGGCCGCCACCTGTTCGACCCCGGCAATGTCGTCGGCGGCAGCGGGCAGGACGCGATCCTGGGCGAGATCCTCCAGCTCGACCCGATCTATGTCGAGGTGAACATCAGCGGTCAGCAGGCGCAGCAGGTGCGTGCCAATCTCGACCAGCGTCGCTTCACCCTGGCCGAGATGCAGCGGGTGCCGATCGAGGTGCAGTTGCAGGGCGAGACCGGCTTCACGCATCGCGGCACGCTGAACTACGTCGCGCCGGTGATCGACTCCACCACGGGCACGCTGTTCGTGCGCGGCATCATGCCCAACCCGAACCGGACGCTGCTGCCGGGCATGTTCGTCAATGTCCGCCTGCCGATGGGCCGCACCCTGCAATCGGCGCTGCTGGTCCCGCAGCGCGCGCTGCAGGAGGACCAGGGCGGGCGCTTCCTGCTCGTGCTCGACCAGAATGACGTGGTGCAGAAGCGCTATGTGCAGCTTGGCCCGCTCGTTGGCGCCTGGCAGGTCGCGACCAGCGGCGTGAATCGCGATGACCGCATCGTAGTGGGTGAACTGTGGCGGGCCTCGCCGGGTCTGCATGCGCGTCCGCAGCCGACCACGGTCGCCGAGTAGGAACGAGCCGGTATGTCGAAATTCTTCATCGAGCGCCCGGTCCTCGCCAATGTGCTGGCGATCGTGCTGGTCGTCATCGGCGCGGTCTCGCTGTTTCGGCTGCCGGTTTCCGAATTCCCCAACATCGTGCCGCCGACCGTCATGGTCACGGCCAACTACCCCGGCGCCAGCGCGCAGACCGTCATCGACACCGTCGCCCTGCCGATCGAGAACCAGGTCAATGGCGTCGACGGCATGTTGTACATGTCCTCGACCAGCGCGCCGGACGGCACCTATCGCCTGACCGTTACCTTCCGCATCGGCACCAACCCCGATACGGCGCAGGTGCTGGTGCAGAACCGCGTCTCGCTGGCGCTCGCCTCCCTGCCCACGCCGGTGCAGGCGCAAGGCGTGAGCGTCCAGAAGAAGAACACCGCCATCCTGCAGATGGTGGCGCTGGATTCAGCCGATAATCGCTTCGACAGCGGCTTCCTCAGCAACTACGCGACCATCAACCTGGTCAATGTGCTGTCGCGCCTGCCGGGCGTCGGCTCCGTCACCGTCTTTGGCGCCGGCCTCTATGCCATGCGGGTCTGGATGGATCCGGAGAAGCTCTATTCCTTCGGCCTCGAGCCGGCGGACGTCATCAATGCCATCCAGCAGCAGAACCAGGTGATCGCCGCCGGACAGGTCGGCGCCCCGCCAGCCCCGCCGGAGCAGCAATTCCAGTACACCATCAACGTCCAGTCCCGGCTGAACGAGCCCGAGCAATTCGCCAGCATCGTTATTCGCGACCAGACCGCGCAGGGCGGCCGCCTGACCTATCTGCGCGACGTCGCGCGGGTCGAATTGGGCGCTCAGAACTACGCACAGGACTTCCATCTCGATGGCCGTCCGGCCGCCGGCATCGCCATCTACCAGACGCCGGAGGCGAATTCGCTCCAGGTCGGCCAGACCATCCGCCGCACCATGGAGGACCTGTCGCGCCGCTTCCCCGCGGGGCTGCGCTTCTCGATCCCCTACGACACCACCACCTTCGTCAACGACTCCATCAACGAAGTCTATTCCACGCTGTACCAGGCGGGCCTCCTGGTGCTGGTCGTCATCCTGCTGTTCCTGCAGAACTTCCGCGCCACGCTGGTGCCGGCGACCACCGTCCCGGTCACCATCATCGGCGCCTTCGCCGGCATGGCGGCCCTCGGCTTCACGGTGAACCTGACGACGCTCTTCGGCATCGTGCTCGCCATCGGCATCGTCGTCGACGACGCGATCGTGATCGTCGAGGGCGTCACCAAGCACATCGAGGAAGGCAAGAACGGCGTCGACGCCGCGATCGAAGCGATGCGGGAACTGTTCGGCCCGATCATCGGCATCACCCTGGTGCTGATGAGCGTCTTCCTGCCGGCCGCTTTCGTCCCCGGCTTGACCGGGCAGATGTTCGCGCAGTTCGCGTTGGTGATCGCCGCGACGGCGCTGATCAGCGCCGTGAATGCTGCGACGCTGAAGCCGACGCAGTGCGCCATGTGGCTACGCACGCCGGTGCCGCCGGAAAAGCGCAACTTCTTCTACCGCGGCTTCAACCGCGTCTATGACGCCTTCGAACGCTGGTACACCAGCATCATCGCCCGCATGGTCCACATCAGCGGCGTGATGGTGGTGATCGCGCTGCTGGTCTCGGGCGGCGCGTTGTATGGCCTATCCCGCATCCCGACGGGCTTCATTCCGATCGACGACCAGGGCTACCTGCTGCTGTCGATCGAGTTGCCGGAA
This sequence comes from Neoroseomonas lacus, assembly GCF_014644535.1. Classification (GTDB taxonomy): domain Bacteria; phylum Pseudomonadota; class Alphaproteobacteria; order Acetobacterales; family Acetobacteraceae; genus Neoroseomonas; species Neoroseomonas lacus. The sequence goes on along the minus strand of NZ_BMKW01000008.1, from coordinate 16,620 downwards.
GGGGCGGCCCTAGGCCGTACGACGGCGACTCTGGAGCAGGCCCGACAGATCGTCCAGCGTATCCCCGGCGTGCAACAGGTGATCGCACTTGCAGGCGTGTCACCGCTCGACAATTTCGCCGACCTGTCCAATGCCGGCGTGGCCTGGGTCATCCTGAAGCCCTTCTCCGAGCGGGATGCACACCCCGATCAGGGGTTGCTGCCGCTCTATGAAAGATTGTCGCGCGACCTGGCCGCGTTGCAGGACGGACGGGCCGTGGTACTGCCGCCACCGCCCGTGCAAGGCATCGGCAATGCCGGCGGCTTCCAGATGCAGCTCGAATTGCTCGGCGGCAGCTTCGATTATGCCAAGCTGGACGCGCTGACCGGCCAGATCCTCGAACGCGCATCACACGAACCGTCGCTACGCAATGTGCTGACCACCTTCCGCGCCAATGCGCCGCAGGTGTCGATCACGGTCGATCGGGAGCGTGCGCAACAGCTTCGCGTGCCGGTCGGCGATGTCTTCGCCATGCTGACGGACTATGTCGGGTCGTCCTACGTCAACCAGTTCAACAAGTTCGGGCAGTCGCTGCAGGTCTATGTCCAGGCGGATGCGCGCTTCCGCCTCAACCCTGACGATTTGCTGAACCTGCATGTGCGCAGCCAGGACAATCAGATGGTGCCGCTGGGCGCCGTCGCGACCATGGGTCAGGCGGCCGGGCCGCCGCTGGTCACGCTGTACAATCTGTACGCCTCCTCGACGATCGTCGGCAGCCCGGCCCAAGGCTTCAGCTCGGGCCAGGCGATGCAGACGATGGAACGCATCGCCCGCGAGGTATTGCCGCCGGACGTCGCCTTCGAATGGACGGCGATGTCGTATCAGGAGAATGTCACCGGCAACACGCTGATCTATGTCTTCGCGCTGTCGCTGCTGCTCGTCTATCTCTGCCTGGCCGGACAGTATGAGAGCTGGATCCTGCCATTCTCCGTACTCTCGGCCGTGCCGCTCGCGCTGGTCGGCCCGGTGCTCGCGCTGACGGCGGTCGGTGCGGCGAACAACCTCTATGTGCAGATCGGCCTGATGCTGCTGATCGCCCTGTCGGCGAAAAATGGCATCCTGATTGTCGAGGTGGCGCGCGAAGAGCGCCTCATCCACGGCAAGTCGATCCTCGAAGCCGCGGTCACGGCATCACGGATGCGGTTGCGGCCGATCCTGATGACCTCCTTCGCCTTCATCCTGGGCGTGCTGCCGCTGGTTCTGGCGACCGGCGCGGGAGCGAATGCGCGGCGCTCGCTTGGCATCAGCGTGTTCAGCGGCATGCTGGCCTCGACCTGCCTCGCCGTGCTGTTCGTGCCGTCCTTCTTCGTGCTGCTGCAGCGGCTCGATGAATGGAGGAAGCGGCCGAAGTCCGGAGGCAAGACGGCGGCGAGCGAAGATGCGGCAGGTGCGACCGGCGTGTGAGGACTGATAGCGGCCGGCTTCGGTCGCCCCGGCCGGGCCGTCGCAGGGGGCATCATCCCCCCACTGCCGCCCAGGGCCTTCAGGGCCACGAAGCAGGTCACGTCACGTACCTGACCAAGCTGATGGCTTTCCGAAGGTCTCGTGCCAGGCAGCGCAGATCGGCGTCGCACCTCGGCATGCTTGGGATCCGTGGTCGGGTAAGAGGCGATGATGCTCGCCGGCGCCTCGCCGCCTGCGGCTAGAGTAGTTGCATCGGCACCGGCCAGCACCTTCATCCGACCACCGATCCATTGAGTGGCCTTGTGGTGGTCAGGCCGTTTCCGTCGATCGGAACACGCATTTGAGCGGTTCCCCCGAGGGTGGAACCGCTCTCGCCTTGTTTGAGCGAGCATCTTCACCCGCCCGGGTGATTCCACCCGGACGGATCTGCTCTAACGCCCCACGCGCGGTGCCCAACGCTTTCGTTCGAACCACCCGACAATGCCGCGTGGCAGGAACAGGATGAACAGCACCAGCAGGACGCCGTAGACCAGTGGCGCGGCGCCGATGAAGGCCGTGCCGAAGGACACCCGCAGCGTCTCCTCCAGGGCGATGGTGAAGGCCGCGCCCACGGTCGGCCCCAGCATCGAATACATGCCGCCGGCCAGCGCGCCGAAGACGATCTGCAGCGAGATGCCAATGCCCGCCAGCGATTCAGGGTTGAGGTAGAGCCGGTATTGCGCCCCCAGCGCGCCACCCAACGCGGCGAGGCCGGCCGAGATCAGCGTGATCATCATTTTCTCACGCGTCACGCGGATGCCGATCGACGCCGCAGCGTCCTCATCTTCGCTGATGGCCGCGAGCGCCTTGGCCGACATGCTGCGGTCGATCCACCACCACACCAGTATCCCGAAGCCCCAGGCCGCAACGGCCAACCACCAGAAGCCGTGCTTGTCGAACTGCATCGCGGCGAAGGAATTGTCCGGGGCAAGTCGTGGCGTCATGCCGAGCGAGCCGCCGGTGTGGTCGCGCAGCGCAATGATCAGGATGCGCACGATCTCGCCGGCGGCGAGGGTGACCAGCGCGAAGTAATGCCCCACCACCCGCAGCCGGAAGCAGGGGTAGGCCAGCAGCGCCGCCGCCGCGACAGCGAGCGCCACCCCGGCTGGCACGCCGAGCCAGGGCGACAGCCCCACCTCGTTCCACAGCAGCGCCATCGTATAGGCGGCGATGCCGATGAAGGCGCCATGGCCGAAGGAGACCAGTCCGAAGCGCCCCATCAGTGCCCAACCCGTGAAGCTGAGCGCCGAGAGCATCGTCGCGATGCCGAGATGCAGGAAGTAATCGGGCAGCCCGAGCAGAGGCAACGCCGCGAGGGCGACGAACAGTGCAATCGCAATCCTGATCATCGGGCAAACAGCCCCCTCGGGCGCGCGAACATGACGACGATGAAGCAGGCGAAAGCGACGACGTAGCTCATCTCGGTATTCCACCAGAAGCCGCCGGTCGAGATGATGACGCCCATCAGGAAGGCGGCGAGGAAGCCGCCCAGCATATTCCCGAGCCCGCCCATGACGCAGATCATGAAGGTGATCGGCCCGAAGCTCAGCCCGATGAAGGGATGCACGTCGAGTTGCACGACCAGCAGGCACGCCGCGAGGCCCGCCAGCGTGCCGCCGATCGCCGAGGCCACCAGGTAGATGCGGCGCGGATCGACCCCCATCAGCGGCATCACCTCGCGGTCGCGGGCGATGGCGCGAATGGCGGTGCCAACATAGGTGAACTTCAGGAAGGTCCAGAGCAGACCCGCGCCGACCAATGCCGCCACGAAGGCGATGAGCTTGGTGCCCGAGACAAAGATCTCGCCAACCTCCATCGGCGGCATCTCGACGCCCAGCGAGCGGAAATCGGTGCCGAAGATCAGCATCGCCCCGCCCTGCAGAATGAAGAGGACACCGCCGGTCGCCAGCACCTGCGTGATGGGCGGACTGCTCAGCAATGGCCGCACCACGAGCTGGTGCAGCAGCAGCCCCAGCCCGGCGACCACGGGCAAGCATGCCGCGAAGGCAGCGATCAATGGCCAGCCCGCCTGCGTGTAGAGAAACCACACGCAGTACATGCCGACCATCACCAGTTCCGCGTAACAGAGCCAGACGACGTCTACGACACCGAAGACCAGGTTCAGGCCCAGCACCGGCAGGGCAAAGACGCCGCCGAGCAGGATGCCATTGACGATCGCTTCCAGCAGGAACGGATCCAACTCAGTGCCCTCCCAGGAAGGCACTGCGGATCATCGGATCCGAGGCCAGTTGTGCCGATGTCCCCTCGGCCACGACGCGCCCGGCTTCGAGAACGTAGGCGCGGTCCACCACGCGCAGGACCTGCGCCACATTCTGTTCGACGATGAGCACCGTCAGCCCTTCAGCGCGGATGCGTTGCACCAGCGCGAAGACCTGCGCAACGACGAGCGGCGCCAAGCCGGCCGAAGGCTCATCGAGCAACAGGATGCGCGGGCTACACATCAGCGCGCGGCCGATCGCGCACATCTGCTGCTCGCCGCCGCTCATGGTGCCGGCGAGCTGGCGCCGGCGTTCCTTCAGCCGGGGGAACATGCCGAACACATAATCCAGGCGTTCGGCGAAATGCTTTCGGGCGCTGGGGATATAGGCGCCGACCTTCAGGTTCTCCTCGACTGAGAGATGCGGGAAGAGGCGGCGATTCTCCGGTACGTGCGCGATCCCGATACCGGGCAGCGCATGGGCTGGAAGGGCCGCGAGGTCGGCAGCACCGAAGCGTGCCGTGCCGGCCTTCGGTTTCAACATGCCGGAGATCACGCGCAGCAGCGTCGTCTTGCCCGCGCCATTGGGGCCGACGACACCCACGGCCTCCCCGGGCGCGACTTTCAACCCCACATCGAACAGAGCCTGGAAATCGCCGTAGCCGGCACGGATTCCCTCGAGGCTGAGCGTTTGCCCCTCCATCAAGCCGGATCCCCCTCCCCCATGGGTCGTCGTCATGCGGCGCGTGTCTCGGGAGGTCCGAGATACACCTCGGCCACCTTCTCATCCTGCTGCGCCTCACGCGGCGTGCCTTCGAAAATCACCGCGCCATGGTCGAGCACCAGGACGCGATCCACCACCGACAGCAATACGCCCATGATGTGCTCGACCCAGACGATGGTGATGCCGCGCTCGTCGCGGATGCGCTTCAGCATGTCCGCGGCCTGGCGCATCTCGCCACCGTCGAGGCCACCGAGCGACTCATCGGCCAGCAGCAACTTCGGCCGCGTCGCGATGGCGCGGGCGAGTTCAAGCTTCTTGAGCCCCGCCGCACCGAGCCCGCCGACGACGGCATTGGCATCGGTCGGCAACTGCGCCAGCGTCAGGGCGTCGCGCGCGATTGCTTCCGCCTCATCATGCGAGAGATGACCGTCGCTGCCGAAATGGGCGGCAAGCATGGCGTTCTCGAGCAAGGTCAACTCGCGGAATGGCCGCGGGATCTGGAAAGTGCGCCCAATCCCCTTGCGGCATGTTGCATCCGCGCTCAGGCCGCCGATTTCCTCGCCGGCCAGTTTCACACTGCCCGCAGTCGGCTTCAGCATGCCGGCGATGCAGTTGAAGGTCGTGCTCTTGCCCGAGCCGTTGGGGCCGAGGAGGCCCAGGATCTGGCCCTCCTCGACGCTGAAGCTGACATTGTCGACGGCGGTGAAGCCGCCGAACGACTTTGTCAGCCCCGAGACCTGAAGCATGCTCACGCAGTCGCACCCCCATTGGGGGTGCGTGATGGGCGCCGCATCGGATGCACCTTCAACGCAGGGCGAAGGGGCTGCCGGCGGGCAGTGGCATTACCGGCGGTCCGCCGGCGATCGGGGTCGGCCAAACCACTTTGGACCGTGCGTTCTCGAACTGCATCACGACGGCAACGGAGCGGCCATTCTGCCCCGCCATCTCGTGCTCGGGCGGATTGAACTTCACGCCATAGCCCTGGATGGTGCCGCCGACGGGGATGTCGACACCAAGGGCGGCGCGACGCATGGCGTCGATCGACCCGCCGCCTTCGCGCACCGCCGGCTTCAGAACATGTTCAAGGAAGACCCAGGTGTTGTTGAAGCCCATCGAGGCATGGGTCGGCGGGTCATTGGACTGCGTGCGGGCGTGATAGCGCGTCAGCAGGGTCTGCTGCAGTTCGCGTGCCGGCGGCGTCAGGCGCGACGGGTCGAGCATCTGGGTCGCGGCCGGGTCGACGTTGCAGAAATGGTCGATCTCCGCACCGAAGGTCTCGGTCAGACGATCGATCTGCGAATAGCCAGCACCGTGGCCGATGAGCATGCGGGTACGAAGCCCGCCCGCCTTGGCCTGGCGTAGAAACAGCGTAATGTCGGGGTTGTAGCCGACCTGCAGGACGGCATCCGGCCGGGCACGACGGAGCTTGGTCACCAGCGTGGAGAGGTCGGGCGCGGTTGCGGAATACCCTTCCTTCAGCGCCACCGGCATGCCGACCCGGCGCGCGTTTTCCTCAAGCGCCGTCGCGACACCGACGCCATAAGGGCCATCCTCATAGATGATCCCAAGCTTGAACTGGGTAGGCGCGATACGCGTCGCCCGCTCGCAATGCTCGGCCAGGAACTCGATGCTGCCTTCGCCGTACTGGTCGGAATGCACGGTCGGGCGGAACACGTGGGTGAAGTGCTTGCCCTTCAGCACCGCTGAAGCGATAGCGCTGTTGATCCACAGGATCTTTCCCTGGGCCTGCATGCGCTGCGCCAGCGGGACCGCGTGAGCGGAGCTGTACACACCGACGATGACATCGACGCGCTCCTGGCTGACCAGGCGCTCAGCCTCGTTGATCGCCACCTCGGCACGGCTCTGGCTGTCGGCGGCGACAGCCTGAACCATCCGCCCATCCACCCCGCCGCGCTCATTGAACAGTTCAATCGCAATTTCGGCGCCAACGGATAGCGGCACCGACCCAGCACCGGCGAAGGGGCCTGACAGGTCGTGCAAGAGACCGATGCGAATGGGGGCTCCAGTGCCTTGTGCGAAGGCACGACCCGCAGCGAGCGCACCGGCTCCGGCCAGAAGCGTGCGACGATTAGTGAGCATGGCGTTCTCCCTTGGTGTCCGACCCTTGTGCGGATCAGCCACAAGAGAAAGACAGGCCCTGCTTATCCAGGACAAACCTCTCCCCATGGCTCTTCTCAACGGAGTCCCGCAGCCAGCAAATCTGATTGCGATACCCGCCCTATGATCCGGCGTTGAATGCAGCCTCAGAGGGTCGGCACCCTGTCGTCAAGTGCTAGTTCAGGCAGAGGCGCGCCGATCACGAAAGTCGGAACGACGATCCTATGGTGCGGGGTCGCTGGATCCGAGGCTCAAAGTCCCCCCAAACGGCGCGGGTCCCATTCTGCGGGAATTCTTGCACCCTGGCTGCGCCGTCGAGTTTGCTGAACCATCGAGACCGCCTAGGCTGCGGCAACAACGGCAAGGGAGAACGTGGCGATGGCCAAGAGCGAACTCTGGCACAGGGGCGACGCTGTCCGTCGAGAGCTTATTGGCCAGGCTGGACTGGCAAGCATGCAGGGCGTCTATGACGACCCGATGATGGAGAAGTTTGGCGACTACGCTCGCGAGGCGGTCTTCGCACAACTCTGGTCAAGACCCGGCCTCGATACGAAGACACGCACCCTGATCTGCTTGATCTCCGACACCGCCACGCATGCTTGGCCTGAATTGGCTATTCATTTGCGCATGGCTCGGCGAGCGGGCTGGACTGAAGACGAATTGTCCGAAGCCCTTCTGCACCTTTGCGGCTATATTGGCCTGCCTGCCGTGAGAGAAGCGATGATTGTCGCAAAGACTCTATTTGCGGATATGCGGGCCGAATCTGGCGGTGGTGCTGGTGAATAAGTGAAGGCCTATTGAACGTGGGCTGAACCGCCCCGGGTCTGCCGGGGGCTGTCTGGTTTCAGCCATGCCGCCGGGAGCAGGGTCTCCTGTGCGACATGGTGGAGTGCTTCAGCCTCGGTGTGGAGTTGAAGTTGCCCCGTTTCCGTGGGCGATTTGCGGGTAGCGCTCTGTCTTTCGCGGTCATGGTCCTCGCTTCGCATTCGATGGGCGAGAGGTAGCCCAGGGCGGAGTGTCGTCTCGTCGGATTGTAGAAGCCCTCGATGAAGTGGAGCGCGTCCATGCGGGCCTCGGCCATGGCGCTATCACCGGCGTCGCCGACCGAACCGGTGGACGGGCGGACGCCTGCCCTCCGGCACCGTATCCCGAACGTCAGCGACGTGTATTGGCTGTCCTGGTCGCTATGGTGCACGACATCAGCCGGCTTCCGAGTAGTCACCGCCATATCGAGCGCGTCGAGGACCGGGCGTGTTCGCAGGTCCGTTGCCATGTTGCCGCCTGCTCTATGCGATCACCCCAATTTCGGTCGCGGTCAGACTGGCCGCGCCTGACAATGTCGCGAGAACGATTCCCGCGGCCCCGCCTACGCCATCAGCATCCCACCAGAGCCGTGCGGTATCCGTCTCGAAGACGAACTGCCCGATCCCGACCGCCGATTCCGCAAGCCCGGTCAGGTTTTCGGTGAAATGTCCGGTCGCCAGGAGGTCGATGCCGGCAACGAGATCACTGCCGAAGCCCGCAGCCGAGACCTCGATCACATCAACCCCCGCCACATAGTCGCTGATCCGATCGCCGCCATCCGCGCTGCTGTCGAAGCGAAAGATGTCCGCGCCTAGGCCCCCGGTCATGGTGTCGGCACCCCGGCTGCCGGACAGGACGTCATTGCCGGCGCCGCCCGTGATGATGTTGGCCGCTGCATTGCCGATGCCCGTGAAGGAACCCGTACCGATGAAGCTGAGCTTCTCCACGTTGGCATCCAGCACGTAGCTCGCGAGTGTCGTGCGAACGGTGTCGGTGCCTCCGCCGGCAACTTCCACGACCAGGTCGAGCAGGTTGTCCACCGTGTAGGTATCGTTGCCGCTGCCGCCGACCATGCTGTCGGCGCCAAGCCCGCCGTTCAGCGCGTCATTGCCGCCCTGGCCGAGCAACGTGTCGTCACCGGCGCCACCGGTGATGGCGTTGGCCGCCGCATTACCGTTGCCGGCGAAGGGGCTGGTGCCGAGGAAGGTGAGGTTCTCGAAATTGACGTCGAGCGTGTAACTCACGAGCGTCGTGCGTACGGTGTCGGTGCCGTCGCCGGCAACTTCCACAACCACGTCAAGCAGGTTGTCCACCGTATAGGTATCGTTGCCGCTGCCGCCGACCATACTGTCGGCGCCAAGCCCGCCGTTCAGCGCGTCATTGCCGCCCTGGCCGAGCAACGTGTCGTCACCGGCGCCACCGGTGATGGCGTTGGCCGCCGCATTACCGTTGCCGGCGAAGGGGCTGGTGCCGAGGAAGGTGAGGTTCTCGACATTGACGTCGAGCGTGTAGCTCACGAGCGTCGTACGTACGGTGTCGGTGCCGTTGCCGTTGCCGGCAACTTCCACGACCACGTCAAGCAGGTTGTCCACCGTATAGGTATCGTTGCCGCTGCCGCCGACCATACTGTCGGCGCCAAGCCCGCCGTTCAGCGCGTCATTGCCGCCCTGGCCGAGCAGCGTGTCATTGCCCGAACCACCGCCAAGGGCGTTGTACAACTCGGTGCCCAGGATGACGTTCGCCAGTGAATTGCCGGTTCCGCGGGTCGCCGCACCGCTCAGCACCAGGTCCTCGATATTTGCGCCGAGCGCCCAGTCGCGCATCGCAGTGACGGTGTCATGGCCCTGGCCCGATGCTTCGGTCAGGACATCCGCCACATCGTCGACGACATAGGCATCGTCCCCCGCACCGCCTGCCAGGCTGTCGCCGCCGGCACCGCCATTGAGGCTGTCGTTGCCGAGGTCGCCCACGAGCGTGTCGCGCCCTTCCGCACCGAACAGCATGTCCCGGCCATCACCGCCATCCAGGCGGTTGTCGGCGAGGTTGCCACGGATGGTGTCGTTGCCGATGCCGCCGGTTGCATCCTCGATGAGGGTGCGCGTGGCCTCGGTCAGGCCGGCGCTGATCGCCGCAACGACATTCGAGCTGTTCGACGTCAAGGTTACCTCGGTGCCGCGACCGAGTTGCGTCACCAGCGCCTGGTAGGCGGCATCATTGCCGCCGGCGACGGCGAAGACCGGGATGATGTTCGCCAGTTCCAGCGCGGCCCGTAGCTGCGCGATGGCGGGATAATCCTCCCCGGTGCCTGCCGGCGTCCCGTCCATAACCGCATCGCCATTGTTGGCCAGCGGCATACCCGCTGCGATGCCATCACCGGCGACGTGGAACGGTGCATCGGTGAACAGCACCACAAAGCGCGCGGAGTTCGTGCGGAAGCCGACATCCGTCGTGTGCAGTGCGAGTTGCATCAGCGCCTCGATCTGTGCCTCCGGCCCGTCGGCACCGTTGCTGGCGACCATGGCCGTGTAGGCGCTGGTCAGCGCGGCGGTATTGGACGACAGCACCGTCTCCTGGCGGTAGACCCAGTCGCCGAACCCGCCGAAGCTGCCATATGGCTTGTCGCGGAAGCTGGAGACGCCAAAGGTGCTGTTGGGCTGGACACCCTGCAGCGCGGCAACGATCTGCGGCACCAGGCTCCGCACCATGGTGATGTCATCGGCGAAGGAGCCCGTCACATCCTGCAGGAACTGCAGATCGAGCGGTCCCGCCGCCGTTCCACCCTGGCCGAGGTCACAGTACTGACCGTCGATGCTACAGCTGTCCGTGCCGGACAAATCGATCAGGGAATCGTCTGTCGCGCCACTGGCGTCGATGATGTCGTGGCCGAGGAAATCCTCGATGCGGGCGCTGCCGCCATGGATCTCGAAGCGGTCGTCGCCGGACCCGCCCGACAGCGTGTCGTGGCCCGCATGGCTGACTAGGACGTCGTTGCCGTCCCCGCCCAGTTCGAGGTCGTCGCCCAGGTCGCCATCCAGCGTATCGTCGCCGGCATTGCCACTGATGGTATTGGCCTCTGCATTGCCGGTAAGACTATGTCCAGTACCGAGAAGCTGCACGCCCTCAATGCCCGTCGCCAGTGTCCAGTTGGTTGAAACGATGACCGTGTCAAGCCCTTCGCCACCCAGCTCGATCACGACATCGCCCGGGTCGGTGATCAGGTAGACGTCGTCGCCGCCACCGCCCACCATGGTGTCGCCGCCGCCGCCACCCTCAAACGTATCGGCGCCGAGGCGACCTTCGAGCAGGTCGTCGCCAGCACCGCCGCGCAGCAGGTTGGCAAGGGCATTGCCCGTGCCGTGATGCGCCGTACCCTCTAACAGCAACGTCTCGACGCTATCGCCCAACACGTGGTCCACGGTCGCGACGACGGTGTCGGCGCCCGCACTGTCCACCACCACGTCGCTCGCATCATCGACGCGGTAGAGGTCGTCCCCAGCGCCGCCCGTCAGCGTGTCGGCACCACCCGCGCCGTCCAGCGTGTCAGCGCCGGTACTGCCGGTGATCGCGTTGCCGAGGGCATTGCCGGTGCCGGTCAGCCCAGCCGTGGTGAGGACAAGGTCCTCGACCTCCGCCGCCAGCGTCCAACTGACCGAGGCACGCACCTCGTCATGACCGCCGCCGGCTGCTTCCATGACAACATCGCCGGCCTGCCCGACCAGGTAGACATCGTCGCCGGCGCGGCCTTCGAGCGTATCGGCGCCGAGCCCGCCATCGAGCGTGTCGCCGCCCGTGCTGCCGAGCAGCAGGTTCGCCGCCGCATTGCCGGTACCGCGATGTCCGGATGCGGTCAGGACTAGGACCTCGACCTCGCTTGCCAGCGTATAGTCAACCGAGGCCGCAACCGTGTCGGTCCCACCAGACGAGACCTCGACCACGCGGTCCGTCGGGGCATCGACCATATACAGGTCGTTGCCGGCGCCACCGGCCATGGTGTCGATGCCCAGACCGCCATCGAGCGTGTCGACGCCCGCGCCACCCACAAGGGAATCGGCGCCCCCCATACCGACCAGGCTGTCATCGCCGGCACCGCCGAACAGCGTATTCGCCGCCGCATTGCCGGTGCCGACATGCGCCGAACCGGCCAGCACCAGTACCTCGATCTCCGCGCCGAGCACGTAGTCGATGCCGGCGGTGACCGTGTCGGTGCCACCCAGCGCATCCTCCCCAACCGCATCACCAGCGTCGTCGACGACGTAGCGGTCATTGCCGGCGCCACCGACAAGGCTGTCGGCCCCCGTGCCGCCATCGAGGGAATCCGCCCCGCCATCACCCAGCAGCGTATCGGCACCGGCGAGGCCAAGCAGGGTGTCCACCCCGATGGTCCCGGCGATCAGATTGCCCAGCGCGTTGCCGGTCCCGGTGCGTCCGGCCGCCGTCAGCAGCAGCGCCTCGACATTCGCCGCCAGCGTGGCGCTCACCGAGGACATGACGGTGTCGCTGCCTTCGCCCGCGACTTCCACGATCACATCCGCCGCGCCATCGACAACATAGGAATCGTCGCCGGTGCCGCCCGCCAGTGTGTCGGCACCGGTGCCGCCATCGAGGTAGTCGGCCCCGCCGCCGGCGGCGATGCTGTCGTCGCCGGCGAAGCCGTAGATGATGTCGGCCCCCTCGCCGACCAGGTGGCGGCCGCCATCGCCCGCGCCGAGCACGTCGGCCGCATTGCTGCCGTAGACATTGTCATCCGGCTGCCACGACGTCGGGGCGTAGAGGATGCTAACAGCCGGGTTCGTGCCCCCCGGGGAGCCGATGACGAGATCGGCAGCCCCGTCGCCGTTCATGTCTGGCGCGATGGCGACGCTGCTTCCGCTGAAGCTCCCGGCGGCGCCGACCACTTTCGCGCCCCCGGCGCCGAGCGCGACCAGTCCCAGGTCGATCGCCCCCCGGGATCCGCCCCAGACCACATAGGTGGCGCCCGCTTGGAACCCGCCCTCGGCGTCTTGCGGCGTGCCGATCACGATGTCGGCGATGCCGTCGCGGTTGAGGTCGCCGCCGCCGGTGACCGTCAGGCCGGTCAGGTCCGTCCCGCCTTCCGGCACGATCATGAAACCACCGATACCGGCGGCGACGTCGGCGAGGCTCATCTCCGCCGTGTCGGCCTTGCCGTAGAGGACGTAGACGCCATCCGCTGCGCCGACGAGCATATCTCCCAGCCCATCCGCGTTGACGTCGCCAAGCGCGGCGAGCGTCGCGCCGGCCTGCTCGCCGTCGAAGGCGCCGGTGATGCGGTAGCCCCCGCTGCCGAGCGCCACATTGACGAGGCTCACCGCCGTGCCGGTCCCCTTGCCGAAGACAACATAGGCGGCACCGGCATCAACGCCGCCGGCATCGCTACCCGGCGCGCCGACCAGCATGTCCGCCTTGCCATCGCCATTCAGGTCGCCGACCGCGACGATGGCGCTGCCCGCGCCATCGCCTGCCGCTTCGCCGGTAATGCGGAAGCCGCGGGTTCCGGTGGCCACGGATGCCAGGGTGACCGGCGAATCCGCCGAACGACCCCAGACGATATAGGCGGCGCCGGAATCGAGCCCGCCCGCATCACTGCCGGGTGCACCAACCAGGATCTCGGCCTTGCCGTCCCCATTCAGATCGGCGATCGCGCCGAGTGCCGCGCCGGCATGGTCCCCCGCTGCCTGCCCGGAGATGGTGAAGCCCTGGCCGGATCCGGAACTGTTGAGGTCGTTCAGGTCGATGCTGGCCGCCGCCACCCCAGTCCAGACGACATAGACCCTGCCGGCGGCATCGGCGCCGGCGGGGTCCGCCAGCGGGGCACCGACCAGGATGTCGGACAGCCCGTCGCCGTTCAGGTCCGAAATGGCGGCGACCGCGACACCGGCGTGGTCGTCCACCAGGGCGCCGTCGATCCGGATGGAACTCGTCGCGTCGCCGAGCGCGGCGGCCGTGCCGCCCGTGGCGCTGCCGAAATTGATGTAGATCCGACCGCCGCCGACCGACTTGTCGCTGCTGCCGGGCACGCCGGTGACGATCTCCGCGACCCCGTCCCCGTTCAGGTCGCCAATCGTGGTTACCCAGGATCCGCTGGGATAGCCCAGGATACTGAAGTCGAAATCCCCGACCTCCTGTGGGGTCAGGGTATAACCCCCACTGCCCATGGCGGCGCCTGCGAGGAACACCTTGGTCGACGGGAGCGGCATGGAACGGTACCTCCGGGCGGACAGATTCACCTCGCGCGTCGAGGCCTGCCGCAGACTCAAGTGGCTTGCTACGTCACCAAGCTGACGGCACGCTGAACGCCGATGACGGGCGTGTGAGACATGCGAATTCTGCTGGTTGAGGACGATGCGGCGCTGGGCGGGGCCGTCAGCGCGCACCTCGCCCTGGCGGGGCATGCCGTGGACCGCGTCAGCAGTCGGGCGGAGGCCGCCACGGCGCTCGAAGGTCACGAGCACGGCATGGTATTGCTCGATATCGGACTGCCGGACGGCAGCGGTCTCCATGTCCTGCGAGGGCTTCGCGGCCGGGGCGACTGGCGCCCCGTCATCATCCTCACCGCGCGCGACCAGATCAGCGATCGGATTGAAGGATTGAAGGCCGGCGCCGACGACTATCTGGTCAAACCCTTCGATATCGGCGAGTTGCAGGCGCGCATCGCGGCGGTGGTGCGGCGGTCGGCGACGCGCCCGGATGCTGAAATCCGGCGCGGCCCGGTGCGGCTGAACCGGGAGGAGCGCCGCGCCCATGTGGATGACCGCGAAGTCATCCTGACCGCCCGCGAATGGGCAATTCTCGACCGGCTGCTGCAGCGGCGTGGAGCCGTGGTGTCGCGCGAGCAGATCGAGGAAGCGATCTATGCCTTCGGCAAGGAGGTGGAGAGCAATGCGGTCGAAGTCTATGTCAGCCGCATCCGCAAGAAGCTTGGCGCTGCCTTGATCGAAACGCTGCGTGGTGTCGGGTACCGGGTGCCGGCGTGATGCGGCCCGCCCCGTCGAGCCTGGCCGGCCGGCTCGGCTGGATGGTCGGCGGCCTTCTGCTGGCGCTATGGACGGCCTCGGCCGGCACCGCGGCCTTCGTCGTGGTGCGTGAGATCAACGAAGTATTCGACAGTATCCTGCAGGAGGAAGCGCAGATGCTGCTCGGCGGCATCATTTCCCGACATGCCGAGCGCCTCGCGGCGCCGGTGCAGCCGCCCCTGGTGGTCAGCGAAGCGACACCGCACGACGAATACACCACCTGGCGCCTGTTCACCGGCGACGGTCGCCTGGTGATGAACTCCCATGGCGCATCCGAGGCGTCCATGCTGCCGCCTGGCTTCGCGACCATCGGCGGCGCGCGGGTCTATACGGAAGCCACGCCAGACCGCCGCTATGTGATTTCGGTAGCGGAACCGGCAGGGCATCGGGGGCATACTGTCCTGCCGACGCTGGTGCGGCTTCTGGGGCCGCTGTTCGGCCTTGTTGTCCTTGCCCTGGTGCTGATCCCCATCCTCCTCCGCAAGGGCTTCGCGCCACTGAGCAAGCTGCGGGCAGAGATAGCGCGCCGCGGTGGCGGAAACCTCGCCCCCCTGGCGCTGGGGCCCCTGCCAGACGAGCTCGCCGCGATTCGTGATGTGGTGGACCAGTTGCTCGGCCGTGTGCGCCGCGCACTCGAGGCGGAGCGTAACTTCAGCGCCAATGCGGCGCATGAGATGCGCACGCCCGTCGCGGTGGCGATGGCGCAGGCGCAGTTGCTCGCCGCGCAGGCCGCGCCCGGCAGTCCGATGCAGCGGGACGCTGCGCAAATGGCGGCGGGGCTAGCGCGCCTCGCCGCGCGCCTCGAGAAGTTGCTGCAGCTTGCCCGGGCCGAGAGCGTCGCGACCTTGCGGCGGGATCCCGTCGACCTCCTCGTGCCGTTGCAGCTGCTGGTCGAGGAATTCGCGGCGCAGCCAGGCGTGGGCACACGGCTGCACTTTGACGATGGTGGACTGCCGGACCTGATCGTCGCCGCTGATCTGGACGCCGTCGCGATCGCCCTGCGCAACCTGATCGAGAACGCGCTGCGTCACGGCCCAGCCGATGGGATCGTCGACATCAGCGTGCTTCCCGACGGTGCGGTGCGCGTCGTTAATGGAGGGCCCGTGACCTCACGGGAGCGGCTCGAGGCCCTGCCGGCGCGCTTTGCGTCACGGCCGGAGCAAGGATCCGGCCTCGGGCTCTCCATTGTGCGGATGATAGCGGAGCAACTTGGCGGCGACCTGAACCTCCGCTCGCCGGCCGACGGCAGGGAGGATGGGTTCGAGGCCATCCTGCGCTTCGCATCAGGCGCCGGTCCAAGGGCAATTGCCGGTCATTGATCTTGCACGTGGTTGATCCCGCCTGGGTCGGCTGGCGTGATGCGGACAATGCGCTCAAGAACCCTGCCCGTGTGGCGAAGCCCCGCCGGCATGCATCGTGGGTGTCGCGCGCAATGCGGCTTGGCGATCCGCCTCGGCGCGGCGGTCGAGGTTGGCGGCGCGCCACGGATTGAGTTGATCGGTGAGCTGACAGCGATGCTTAGCGCGGCCGACGTGGTGGTGCCTGGTCTGGCTGGTGGCATGGGTATGCTGGGCGCATGATGGGAGAAGAGGCCCGAGGGAGGGTGCCGTCGGGCCTAATGCGTTCTTGGGTTCGGCCAAAATGGATGCGGGGGCACGCAACCGACGATCCCAATACGTGACAATCTCTATCCAACTGCTGGCTAGAGCGGCATCCGACCTGACTGAATCGCGAAATCCCTTCCCCGACGCGGAGCGTATCTGATTCAAGCCTCNGGCGGCGATCGAGGCTGGATCCTCGTGCCGGGCAGCCGCCTCACGCTTCGACGTCGGCATTTCGAGCGCGATCCGCTGGGCGTCCTTGAAGCGCTCGGTGGGCTCGGTGGCGCCGGGGCCACTGGGTGGGGATCGCCGCTCGGGTCGGATCGAGGCCCATGCGCCGCTGATCCTTGGACTGCTGGAGCGGATGCCGGACATCACGCTGAGCGAGCTACGCGTGGAACTGGCCGAGGCCGGCGTGCCGGTCGGCGTCGCCACCTCGTGGCGGTTCTTCGCGCGGCGGCGGATCACGCTGAAAAAGGGTCGGCGCACGCAGCGGAGCAGCAGCGCCCCGACATCCTGACGCGGCGCTGGGAGTGGTTCGAGGGCTAGATCGATCTCAATCCCGACCGCCTGGTGTTCATCGACGAGACCTGGGCCTCGACCAACATGGCCCGCACCCGTGGGCGGGCACCGCGCGGCGAG
>NZ_BMKW01000007.1 GCF_014644535.1 Neoroseomonas lacus | reverse complement strand
GCACCAAAGCCGTCCAACATTACCGTTCCCAGGTCGCTACCACGCCTCCATTACCCGATCAGGCCCGTTTCGCAGGGGTCTCCACCGGAAACGGCTCCATCAACCCCGGCAGAGTCATCCCCTCCGGCTGCCGCCCGTCTCCATCGTGCAACGACGCTAACAAGCTAGGGCAGCCCCAGATACCCTTTCGCGGCACCCTTTGCTGCCTCCGTCGCAACGCCGACGCCCGCGTTCCAGAACGCGCCGCCTGCCTCGCCCGCCTTCTTCGCCATCCATGCCCGCGCACGCGTGCCGAATGGCTTGTCCGCGCTCTCAGGCTTCTCCTCCATCACGATGGTAGCGAGTTCTTTGGCGTCGCTCTCCGGCATGCCCTTGGCCGTGAGCGCGCGCACCAGACCATCCATGTCGCCTTGCGCCACATTCACCGAGACGTCGCCCGAACCGGAGTTGGTGACCTGCGTGTAGCTGCCATAGACGGTTATCTGCGTGATCTGGCCGGCGCGGGTGGCTTCTGCAGCCGGCAGTGCACTGACCGGCTCATTCAGCGTGATGTCCTTGGCCGCCGGGACCTCGCGTTCAAGCTTGACGGTCAGGTCGAGCACTTTCGCGCGGACGGTGCCTTGTACGCTGACCAGTGCGCTGGCGTCGAAGAATCCGTTCACCACGATACAGTGCATCCCACTGAACACCTTATCGTCGAGTAGCAGCACGAGGTCGGCGCAGTTGGTCGAAAACTGAGACCCCGTCTCGGCGCGCGCAATCATGTCATCCACGACTGCCATCCCGAAGCGGAGTTCTTCCGTCAGCCAGCGTTCACCGGCGAGCTTCGAGATTAGGTGGGGAGGGATAGGCGCGTTCTGCATGTTCTGGAAGCCGCCCGCGAAGCTACCCCGGTAGAACACAGCGATCTTCCGATAGTCCGGGACTTGCACCGCTTTCGGGTAGCCTTCCACTTCGTGCTGCACCCAGCCTTCCAGTACATCGCTGCCAATGCGGCTCGCAAGGAAGCGCAGCTTCAGCAGCGCATGCGCGATGCTCGATCCATCCGTGAGCAGCGTTTCTTGAATCTCTTTGAGCAATCCCATGGCCGACTCCGTTCGGCACAGAATACACGGATTCCCGAATGATTACAGAATAGCAATGAAACCCGCCGAGTTGCGCGAACGGAAGTGCTACGCCTTCCGCCGCGCCCCATCACGCAAGAACGCCAAATTCCATTCGCTGACGCCGTGTAGCCGGGGGGGGGAGCCCCGCGACCTGCGCAGCATACCCCACAGTCACGCATGAAGGCGCTCACACTTGAGCGCCAAAGACATCGCGTCTCCCGTGGCGTCGTACGAGGCAACCGGGGGCGATGGTGATCGTAGTCAGGCGCCGTGCTCCTGCGCCAGTATCGAGAGGCGCGCCATTATACGCTCGGCCGTAGGCGGCGATTCCTTCGCGATCTCCTCGATGATGCGCTTGTGGAAGGCCTCCAGCTCGCCGATGTTTCGCATTGTCTCGCTGATCCGAGCGGATGTCTCGAGGCATCGGCGCAGGTGTTCCGAGGCAGCGAGCATCGTTTTCGCCATACGGACGCCGCCGCCAGGCGCCTGGGCGTGCTCGATGACGCGCAGCGCGACGTGGATGCAATGGCGGATGTAGCCAATTGCGTCGATGACGCCGCCATGGCATGCGATGTCGCTTGGCGAGACCAGCACCGGCAGCGCCGCGCGCACATCGTCGGCGAGGGACGCCGCCGGGTCGGGCAGGGCGGCGCGCGTATCGGCCGCTGCCCTGGCCTTCAAGGCAAGGTGCTGTCCGGCGCGGCCGGATTTCAGCACCACGTCGATCCATCGGGTGACGGTCTTTTCGCTCGTGCCCCGCCCCGCGAACCGTCGCGCCAGTCCGCGCACGCTGATCCCGTCCAGGCCGGCGCGCTCGACCTCGGCAAGGACATTGCCCTCCACCTCTCGGCGAAGTGCGTCCCGTTCCGGCGAATTCGGAGTTCGGGCCATATCAGACGAACCTGCGAGTTGGATCTGCGCGCCGGAGCTTGAGCATTCGAGCCGCGGTTGGCTTCCACGTGTAGCTTATCGGGCCGACGCGCCGGCCGATGCCCCTCGCAGCGTGGATTTCGATAGCGCTCATCGGCTCCGCGCCGGTGTCGAGCACCTCGGATTCATGCTGGCTGCTGCAACTGATCGAGCAGCCACTGACCGGCTCGCACAGCGTCTTGCGGGTGCAGGTGCCGCCGCTCTCACAAATTAGCGGGGTCAAGTCGATCTCGCACTCGGGCGCGGCGTAGCGTTTGGACGAGCCCTTGTGCCACTCCATCGTCCTCAATCGCATCACCGCGACCTTGGGCTGATAGACGTTCGCGCGTTCGCTGCCGCCGCTCGGGCCGCCGAGGATCCCGTTCACGACCGCGCTCACGGCGTCAACTCGCCGAGCATGCCGCCTGTGGCGGGTATCGGGTCGACGCTGCGGGGCGGTGGCTCGTGCATGCAGGTGGGCGTCGCGGCCGTCGCGCTGAGCAGGAGGCGGGCGCAGCCGCGATCGAGGTCGGGTAGCGCGGCCAGCAACGCGCGCCGCGCGCCCTCGACATTGCCGCCTGCCCTTGCGACGGACCGGAGGTCTGCCATGGCGCGTTGGACGGCTGCCCGCACGCCAATCAGCGATGCGGCGAAGGCCGCCTCCGACCAAGCCGTGGCTTCGGCGTTCTTCATTGTTCCTATGCCTCCTTCGTGCTGGACGGCACCGGGATAGACAATACGCCTTTGCGATTAAGCAACGTCGCGCCTGAGGAAGCGGCGATGTTGCAGGCAGCGCTATCGAGCGCGCCGTCGCGCTCTGCCTTGCCGCGGGCGAGCACGGCGCGGAGGCTGGCCTGCTGGGCGCGGATCGTGTCGTGCGCGCCTTCCAACTTGGCTCGCGTCCGCGGAGGGAAGGAGTACTCCTCGATCGTCATCGCGAGCAGGAGCCGAACAGCCTCTGCCTTAGCTTCCAATTCGACGAAAGACGCCAGGATCTCGTCGGGGGTCACAGACTCTCGGTTCCGAAACAAACGCCGACCTCTGCGACCAGCCGACTAACTTCCGAAAACATAGCGAATCCCCATTTCACGCCTCGAAGCCCACGGCTCGATCATTGGGCCATCACGACCTTCGCTTTGGGTCAAGATTGTCGCGTGCCGGTCAATTGTCCCCCGCTTGGGGCGCCCGAAGAAGTCCACGGGGATGACGCAGTAGGTGCGGACGTGATGCTCGGGACAGTAAGATCTAGCTACCTGCCGGACGAGCTCGCAGGTTCAATATCGGGACGCGCGAAATTGCCCGATGAGCCAGCAGCAGCGGTGACCGTCGGGAATCACATCACGCACAGTGCCCCGCAGTTCTGGTGGAGGAGTTGCTCGCGCCATTCCTCGGAGCCCGGGTCCAAAAGCGCATGCAGGCGGTGATCCAGGACTCCAATGTATCTCTGTCATGCCGAGACGCGCGCATAGGCCCGGCGGAGGCGATCTGCTTCAGCCGGCGCAGCATGTCGGTGGTGCCCGATTTGGCTACCACCCCGTGGGGGAACCCCAACCGGTGCTGCGCCTACGCTGCAGCGCCAAACAGCTCCCCCTGCCGCTCCTTCGCGAGACGTCGCCGTATGTTGCTCACGGTGGACGGGCTGACGCCGGCGCGGCGGGCCAACTCTCGATTGGGGAGCGCGGCCGTGTCGGGATCGGAAAGCATGACAACCACCGCCTCGCGGCGCTGGGTTGCGGTCTGTCCAAATTGGACAGTCTCGCTAACGCGTTGCCCCCCCGCTTCCGGCTGTTCAGATTGATTCCCCTGGGCGGCGAAGCGCTCGAGGTCGGCCAGCACCGCTGCGTTGATCTTTTCGTCGTGCCAGTCGCGGTCCATGCCATGGCGCTGGCGGTGGATGAGGTCGCGTATATCGGCGGCGGGGATGTCGTATGCCAGTGCGTCATCAATCATGTTCCGGCGGGCATAACAGGCCAGCGACAGGTAGCTGTCTCCGCGCACATCGCCCCAGGCCGCGCCGATCTCCCGGTCTCGATGCTCCCACCACGCCAGCTCATCGGCGGCCTCGGCCAATGTCTTCGGCCAGGGCAATGCGGTTTCCAGCGCCGCGCGAACATGGGCGGGCATCTCGCCTTTACTGAGCCCGAAAGGGTCCCATCCGTCGAGTGTCCAATTTGGAAACGTGCCGTTGGAATAGGTCTTCATCTCCCGACAGACGAAGGGGGCCGCGGCGCTGTCCAGCGCCCTCTCGCGCGCTGTGGGCGCCTTGGCGGATTCCTCCGATCCATACTTGCGGATGACGGTCTGGCGGAACTCCTCGCGCCCGCAGGCCTTCTCGGCGCGCGCGGCTGCGGCCTCGGCCTTGTACCCGGGCTGCTTCGCCTCCATCCAATCGTCGAAGCCATCGAAGATGTCGCGCGGGTGCGCTGGCTCCGTTTCGGCGAGGATGCAGGGCGCGTCGGCCATGCTGAGGCCGGCTGAGGCCAGCATCGCCTCGGCGCGCGCCATGGCGGCATCCCGCTCCCCGGCAGATGGCGATTCCTTCGCGAGGTTCCAAACCTTGCGGAAGCGATCGCGGTTGATGTGCTCGATGCTCATTTCGCAATGTCCAATTTGAACGGCGCCAGTTGACGCCTACCGCGCAATTGCACGATCGGCTCCTGTCTGGGGCGCGCTACTGCATCGGCTTCAGGTGGGCGGTCGGAATCATCCGCGCGTGCTTGTCGGCGCCGCATTCGCGCATGGACGCCATAGCCTCCTCCGGCGTCATGCCGAGGGCGCGGGAGATGGCTTCCAGGTCCATGACCAGCTCGCCAGTGCGGTCGTCCACCATCGGCGTGACGTCGAGTTCGCCGAGGAAGCGGAGTAGGCCGGCGCGGAGGGTGGCACGCACCTCCGGCGGCAGCGCGTCGATATCGTCCAGGGCGGCGGCGAGGATCTTCTGCGTGCGGCTCATTTTGAGGATCTTTCAGATCGGTGCGAAATTCGAAGGCTCGGTATCGCTGTTGGGCAGCGGGTTCGAACGGGCGCTGCCCGCGTCGAAAGCGGGATTGACGTGGGCAGATGGTGGAGGCGCCCGGGCGCGGCCGTGCAGCTTCTTCATGCTGGTCCTCGTTCCCGTTGACGGCCGCGGACGATGCTCGCCAAGTAGGCCGGTGATCTCATCGTCTCGACGCCGCGCCGGCCGATGGCGATGGCCGCACCGTAGATCGCGTCCGGCTCGAAGCCCTCGCGCAGCAGCGCGACGATCGCGCGGGGCAGGTCGGGGAAACGCAGGTCGCCGACGCCGAGGTCGTCCAGCGTGCGGTCGATGACGGCCGCGACGATGAAGCCGTTCACCTCCTTCGGGATGGCTTCGGTCTGCGGCGCTTCTGCGCGGAGGTTATTGCGCAGTGCGGCAAAGAGCCATGGTACCAGGTCCGCGGGGCGGGCTTCCTTTGCCTGCTTGATGGCGGCAAGCACCCTTCGCGCATCGCCACCGGCCGTCTTGCGGAGCTTTGCGATCAGGCTGCGCGCATGCGCGTTGGGTATCCCCGACAGATCGATGAGGTCGGCGACGCCATGTCGGAACAACACCGCATCGGGGTCGGTGTCTTCAACGGAGGCGGCGTTATCGATGACCGGATCAGCGGCGAATGGTTCCTTCCCGGTTTCTTCCTGATTGAGTCCTGCAACCGTTTCAGGGGTCCCCTGCAATGGCTTCAGGGGTCCCCTGCGGGAACTGCACCCCTGCGATACCTGCACCCCTGCAATGGCTTCAGAGGTCATCGTGGTGGAGAGCTGGAAGTTCGAGCGCCGACCGTCGCGACGTTGGATTCCTATGAATCCCATTGAGGCGAGCATCCCGAGCGAGCTGCGGACCGTCCGCTCCGAGAGACCAGTGAGCGTCGCAATTCGGCAGGCGCCGGGATCGCACCGGCCTGTCTCGGCGTTGTGATGCTCGGCCAGCGCCAGCAGCACGAGCTTCAGAGAGGGCGGCAGGCCCACCCGCTCCCACGCCCATTTCAACGCGGCGAAGCTCATGGCTGGCACCAGCCTTCGGCATCGGCGATGTGGCAGCGGGCCGCGTCGAAGCGGAGCTGCAGCGTGCCGGTGGGGCCGCGACGCTGCTTCGCGACGATGAGCTCGGCGCGGCCCTTGGACGCTGCTAGAGCGGCCGCATAGCTGGACTGGCGCTCTGCGAACTTTGCCTCGCTTTCGTCCGGCTTACGCGACGGCGCGTGGTTGCTGAGATGGATGTCGTCGCGGTGGATGAACGCCACCACATCCGCATCCTGCTCGATTGAGCCGGACCAGCGCAGGTCGGCAAGGCCTGGACGCTTCTCCTCACGCCCTTCAAGACCGCGATTCAGCTGCGAGAGCGCAAGGACCGGGATGCGAAGCTCCTTCGCCAACGCCTTCGTCGCTTTCGAGTTCGATTCGGTCCACACCGCCGGCCCGGCCTTCGCCATGCCAGGAGGCGGGGCGAGGAGGCCTATGTGATCGATGACGATCAGCCCGATCGGACGCTTCCGCGACATGGTGCGCGCACGGAGGCGCACCTGCTCCATAGTCAGGGCCACGGCGTCATCGATGCGGATGTCGAGCTGGTGCAGCTCATTCCGCGCCGCGACCAGGTGGTCCCACTGCTTCTGCCCGAGGCGGCCGTCGCGGATCAGCGTCCCGGAGATGCCGGCGATGTTGGCCAGCATGCGCTCGGCGAGCTCGGCCGCGGCCATCTCGAGGGAGAAGATCAGCACGCCGACGCCGCTCTGTGCCGCCGCGAGCGCGATTGAGATGGCGAGCGCGGTCTTGCCGACGCCCGGGCGCGCGCCGATCACGATCATCTGGGAGGCCGAGAGGCCGCCGATCAAACGGTCAAGGCTGGAGATGCCTGTCGGGAGGCCCGGCGCCCGTCCACCGTTCCGCGATGCGTCCTCCGCCGCCTTCAGCGCCGCATCAGCCGCAGTGCCGATATCGGTGGTCCGTTCCTGAGTGCCGGTCTCCGCCAGCGAGAGCATCTCGCTCGCCACGGCGCTCGCGATGGCCGCGGCGGGGTCTTCGCTAGTGACGTATTGTGCGCGGGCAATCGCCTCCTGCGCCTGCACCATGATCTGGCGCCGACGCCAGCGGTCGACGATGGCTTCTGCGTAGCTTTGCAAGGAGAGCGGTGATGCCATCGCTGAGATGAGCTGCGGCAGATAGCTCGGCCCGCCGACCTCGTGCAGCGCGCCATCGGCTTCGTAGGTTCCCCGCAAGGTGATGGCGTCGGCGAGCTGGCCGGACTGGATGCAGCGCGTAGCATCGCTGAAGATGCGTGCCAGGATCGGGTCCGCAAAGTGTTCAGGCCGGAGGATATCTGCCACCAGCTCGTAGTTGCGGTTGTTCGCAAGGATCGAGCCAAGGACTGCCTGCTCGGCCTCGATCACAACCGGCGGATTCGCGGGCAGGCAGAAGCTCACTGGCGGCTCTTCTGCTGGCGAACAACCGCCGCGATGCTGCGCATGGCGTTAGCGGTGCCGTCGGCCTCCAGCTGGAAGAGGTCCGGGGCGAGCAACGCCATGCGCAAGGAGGCGCGCAGCAACTCCTTGCGAGCGCGGTCGAATTCGTCCGCGGCGGCCTTCAGTTGAACTTCATTCGCGATGTGCATGTTGCCCTCGATCTTGCGAGGGCCGAACGCTTAGGAAACGTGGTCTCGGACTCGGGGCGAAGTAGTCGAGAGAACGATATACTCTTCGCTTCTGATTCTTGGGCCGGTCGCTTCCTGTAGGCGGCCGGCCTTATTTCGTGTTGGCGGAGCCGATGGCGGCGGCCTCATGGGCTGCCTCCGCGGCGGCGCTCACCGAACCGGCGGTGCCGGTCTTCAGCAGCGCGCGCAGGCTATCGCCGTCGACCAGCGTGCGCCCGGCGACTTTCACCTTCTTCAGCGCTCCGGACTTGAGCAGCGCGTAGCAGGTCGTGCGGCCGAAGCCGCCGAGGCGACAGGCGTCGTTGACGCGGAAGCCCAGCGCCGTGTTCGGCTGGATGTTCTGGGCGGAGGGGTCGAAGTACATGGGAAATCCTCGCTGGATCGCCGCCGTTCGGCGATGTGCGAGAACCCAATAGGAACAAGCCGGTCGGTCAGTCTGAGGCAGGGTAGTTAGCTTCTAACCACTCTAACTGTCTCAGCCGCACCCTGTTGCGCCGTGTCGTGGCGCGGCAGCCGATTGGCGCCAAGCTATCGGGGCTGCCGTCCGATCTCTTTCAGGCGGGATTGAATCCTCAGCGTCAGCCGGTCCACCTTCGATTCACCCTTGCTGTCGCCTTTTGCCCGGTCGGCAACGGCGCGCGCGGCATTCTGCGCCCCTGTCGCCTTTCCCTGAATGAGTAACGCGACGGCTTCCTCTACAAGAGGAGCATCAGCCTCCGCGTAGCTGCGCCCTCGGCCGCGGCTGGCGGCGCTCTTCAGCTTTCCAGGAGCGCCCTCCATCGCTTCCGGCCTGGGGCTGACGATGATGCCCCGGACCTCGACCCCATGCACTGCGATGACACTTTCCCACCAATCGACGGTGACATCCCGCCAGGCCTCCGGCGGGATCACCTCATACTGGATGCGGCCGTCAGGGATGCCGCGAGCAATCAATTCCCCGCCGCGAAGCCGCCGTGTGATCGACGCGCGAATAGCCTGCTCGCCGGCATCGTGCTCCGCTTGCTCGTCAGGTGAGAGCGGTGCGCAGTCTGATTCGCCGGCCCACCGCTGCCGCACCCCCAGCATGGCTACGCGGTCTGCCAGCGCCGGATCATCCGCGAAGGTCATGCGGGCGGTCCACAGGGGTGAGCCTTCGGCCGGATCAGAGGAAATGTGGAACTCGCGGGCTGGACCCGGGAACTTCACGCTGTTTGCTCCACGGTCTCCCCCGCCGCCGGCATTATCGCCGTGACGGTCGCTGGCCTCTTCGCACAGAAGGCGGCCCAATCATCCATGAGCCGCCGGCGCTTCGTGAAAAGGTCGCCGCGGGCATAGGCTTGCTCGACCTTGTCGCCGGTCCTGTGTGCCAGCGCGGCCTCGACCACTTCGCGGGGATGGGCCGTTGTCTCGCCGGCCCAATCGCGGAAGGCGGAGCGGAAGCCATGCACGGTCAGGTGCCCACGCTCCATGCGGCGCAGGACCATCGCCATGGCCATGATGGATAGCGGCCGGCCATCCTTCTGGCCCGGGAACACCAATGCGTCGGCCGCATCGCGCTCGCGCACCTTCGCCATGCGGTGAAGCACCGCCAGGGAAGGGGACGACAGCGGGACCCGGTGCTCCTTGCCGGCCTTCATGCGCTCCGCTGGGATGGTCCACACCGCGGCGGTCAGGTCGAGCTCGGACCACCGCGCACCGAGCACTTCGCCCGACCGCGCCGCCGTCAGGATGCAGAAGGCGAGAGCATCGACCGACACGCCCTCGCGCTTCGCCAGCAGCGCCATGAAACCGCTCATGTCCTGCCAGGGGAGGGCGGCATGATGCTTCACGGCGCGCACTTTCGTGCGGCGGGGGAACACCTTGTCCAGATGCCCGCGCCACCGCGCAGGATTCGCCCCGTCGCGCCAGCCGTGGACGGCGGCGAAGTCCAGCACCGCCTCGATGCGGCCGCGCAGTCGAGAGGCCGTTTCCGGCTTCGTGGTCCAAATCGGCGTGAGCGCCGCGGTGATGTGCTCGGTGCCGATATTGCCGACCACCAGCTCGCCCATGTGCCGCCCGGCATATTCCGTGAGCGTCATTTTCCATTGCGCTCGGTGCTTCGCATTCCGCCAGCCGACCTCATGCGCGCCGAGGAATAGGTCCGTCACCTCGCTGAAGGTCTTCGCACGCGCCACCGCCGCCTGCTCCGCGGCCTTCGCCGCGGCAGCATCGGCGTCCCGCTTCGCCAGGGGATCGACCCCGGTATCCACCATGCGGCGCAGCTCGCCCACCTTCACGCGGGCGTCAGCAAGGGAAAGGGAGCCGGTGCCCCGCGCCGGGCCCAGCCCCATGTCGCGGCGGGTGCCGTTCACGCTGTAGCGGAACACCCAGGCGGGCGTGCCGCTGGCCTTCACATAGAAGATGAGCCCGCCGCCATCGCTGTAGCGACCTGGGCGCTTCTCCTTAGCAACCTGTGCGGCTGAAAGGCCCGCTGCGCGCTTCGGCACCCAAGATCTCCGCCATTGTGGGAACAGGGGTTGTTCCCTCATCCGTTCCCACATCATATGCCCGAACAAGGGCGAACGGAAGCGAGCATCGCTGGCCGGGATGATGAAAGAAATGGCGTAATTTCCGTTTGTTATCGGGGTGCCTGCACTCAATTTGGACGGCGGTGAACGATAGTATGACGGACATCCCCTCCGCCAGTTTCGCCGTGGCGCGCGCCGCTACGCCGCTTTTCGCATTAGCTCGCGCATCTCCTTCGGGCGCCATCGAGGCGGCACGAAATGCTGCGAGGGACCGTTTGTAACCGGTCGCACCTCTTCCGCCAGTTTCGCTCCGGTTCGCACCGCGACGCTGCTTTTTGCTCTGGCTCGCGCATTCACCCGGCGAAACCATCGACGTCGCGCGAAATCGAGCGGTAAGCGTATCGACGATCCGGCGACATAGGCAACCGCGATGGCATCTGGATGACGCCTGCGTCGCTTATGGTCCCGCGCACCGCAGCGCGGATCTCCTGCAGGATGCCGATGGCATTAGTGACGGCCAGACCGGCCACCAAGCTGTCATCAGCGGCGCACTGATGGTCTTCGACATGGACACTGGCGATGCGCTGCTGAAGGCGATCCGGCGCACCCTGCCGTCCGCGGCGAGCGCGAAAACATCGGCCAGTTCGAGCAGGAAGACGGGCCAAGCCTTAGTTGAGAGCATCTGAAATTTTTGACGGATCCACGCTCTGCGCCTCCGTCATCGTGGTTATCTCTGTGGCTGTCTGCCTTGCCAAAGTTCATGTGCTGTCCCCCGACGCTGAACTGGTTGGGTCACGGTGCTGACCGGCTGCAGTGGTCTGGGGAAGCAAGCCTCCGGACGACCCATTCACCCACAGCGATGGTGAGCAGCCACATGCCGACAACCACAATGTCAGTGGTCAGCCCCGTGGGCGGTTCTCCACTGATCAGGTAGACGGGGAACATCACCAGCGCGACGGTTCCCGATCCCATGCCGATGGCATATGCGCGGATCATCCAAGCGCGGTGTCGAACCATGGCGTGCGCCCGCGCCGCCCACACCCCCAGCACGAGCACTGCGATCAGCGCCAGGCCAAAGACTCCGCGGACGGCGTCCAGAAGCCCGGTTGCGATGCTCCCGACCCGCAGCAGCAGCGCCAGCCCCGACAGCGCCAACCCCATCCCCGCAAGCACAAAAACTCGCCCGCTCAGGCGGTGCAGAGTCCCGAATCGGCGGCGAAGGGCGCGAACAAACTGCAGAGGCCCGAGCACGCCGAACAGCACGCCCGCGAGCGAGTGAAGGAAGTATGCGACAGGAACGGAGGCCAGCCGCAGGCCGTCCTCGGGCAATGCGCCAAGCGGGATCTGCACCACGCGGACAGCGGCCATCATCACTGGAATGAAGGTGCAAAACGCCAGAGCCACAACAAGCGGAATCGGTCGGGTGAAAGCTCGAATCATGGCAACTTCGCTTCAGGGATGACGGATCAGCACCGCCCGGCTGCCCGCAACAACGCATTGCAATTGCTGCCAGCGCTTCGACCACGTTGGCCTGTGGCCGCGGGCCCCCCATTGCCGGTCCCTCTCTGGCCACTCGCCAAGGCGGTGCAGATGGCATCGGAATGCGGCGTCTGCCCAAAGGTCACGGCATTCTGGAGGCCGGTGGCCCCGTAAAGGTAGCAGCGGTAAGCCGCCCCGTCGCGCGTGTTGGCGGTGTAATTGATACGGCCTCCGGCCTCTTCGCTGCGGTCGGTGATGTCGAACTGGCCGATGGTTCGCCCGATGGCCTGAGCGGTGCGTTGCTCCAGGCCGTCCTGACTGATGGTGGCCGCACATCCGGCCAGGAGGGCAAGCGCGGCAGCGAGGGGTGCGATCGGTCGAATGTACATGATTGTCTCTGCTCCGGCGTTATGAAGCTGCTCACCTACCCATGCAGCAGTACGCGTGGAACTGGCGAAATCCGGTCATGACCCATACAAGGATGCATGGATTGGACCGCCTCACAGCTCGATTGGAATCGCATCCGCGCCTTCCTCGCCACCGCCGAGGCGGGTTCGCTCTCCGCCGCGGCGCGGGCACTCGGCCTCACCCAGCCTACGCTCGGCCGCCAGATCGCAGCGCTGGAGCGTGAACTTGGTGTTGCCCTGTTCGAGCGGGCCGGTCGCGGCCTCGTGCTCACACCCACCGCCGGGGCGTTGCTGGACCACGTGCGCACGATGGGCGAGGCCGCCGGCCGCTTGGCCCTGGCCGCCACCGGCCAATCGCAGCGGATCGAAGGCCCGATCCGGATTACCGCCACCGAAGCCTGTGCGGCGCACGTCCTGCCCCCCATCATTGCCAGGCTGCGCGCGGCACATCCGGGCATCACGGTGGAAATCCGCGCGACCAATCGCACGGCTGATCTGCTGCGCCGCGAGGCCGACATCGCTGTCCGCAACTTCGACCCGCGTGAGCCGGAACTCATCGCACGCAAGGTGGGGGAGGACCGGGGCCGTCCCTACGCGACCCCGGGCTATCTCAGCAAGCTGGGCCATCCTCGGGGCTGGGATGATCTGACGCGGGCCGAGTTCGTGGCGTTTGGCGAAACCTCAGACTTCATCGAGGGCATGCGCGCCTTAGGCCTGCAGGTGACGGCGCAGCAAGTGCCGGTTCAGGTGGACAGCCACTTGGTGCATTGGGAACTGGTGAAGCAGGGCGCGGGCATCGGCTTCAACACGGAAGCGGTGGGCGATGCAGAGCCACGGGTTCGCCGTGTGCTGCCCGAGGCGGCGCCCATCGTCTTCCCCATCTGGCTCGTCACACATCGGGAACTACACACCAGCCGGCGCGTGCGGGTGGTCTTTGACCTGCTGGCCGATGCGCTGTCGTTGCAGCGCTGATCCAGTTGCCTGAGGTGGTTTGTATCTGCTTGTACGAAGCCGCCAGTTCCGCCCTGAATCGGCGGGCGAAGCTGCTTTTCGCCTTGGCTCGCGCGGCCCGCTTTAGACGTCATCGAGGCTCTGCGAAAACCTGCGAGAGACCGCCTGTACCGGGTCGCACCTCCTCCGCCAGTTCCCATGCGTGCCATGCTCTCCTCCCGGTCGCTCGCCGCGCTGAGTGGCAGGTTCCCTGGGGTTTCCGGGGAGCACCTGTTGGCTCGCCGGATGCGGACACGGCGGAAATTCGCTCTTCGGAGGCCAATTCTCTCCGGATCTCCTAACCTGGGCATTTTTGTACGGAACACAAAAACACAGCTTGAAGGCCGGTTTCAGCGCGGTAAGCACCTGTCGTGGTTCGAGTACCACTTGCCCGAAATCCGTACGTCGGGAGCGAACACTCAGTACAACGCATCCCCAACGCGGGTTCGGCACCGAGCATCACCGTGATCTGGATGCAGCATTGATGACCTCCTAAACGAGGTCACCCAGCGGGGCACCTCCAGCAACCCAGCGCTTCGGCTGACGCGCCGGCAGTGGGGACGGTTCAGGAGTGACCATGACGAAGCGAACCCGCCGGACGCATTCGAGCCTGGGAGCGGACGCCGGAACAGGCCTGTCTCGACCATCCGCCGCAGCGAAGGGCAGCACGGCATTGCCGTCGGTGCTGCGGTCTCACTCCGTTCGGATTAACCCCGCACTGCGTCAAGCCGCGGCATCAGCAAGACGCGCGTATCAACCGGCGGTGAAGACACTTATCGGGACCGAAACGCTATAGCGAGAAGCCTAACCACCTCTCTTGCCCGTTCTGTGGATCGGCCCGGAAAAGGACCCCTGTTGTGGGGGTGATCAGCGTCTAAACGGGAGCCCTCTGATGGATGGGTTCACGTTGGCTTCTGGTGATGCCCGGGGGCATGATTCGGAAGCTGGTGGCGGAGACGATCGGGAAAATCCGTCGACTGCATCACGTCGATGGACGGTCGATCGGGGCGATCTGCCGTCGGC
This sequence comes from Neoroseomonas lacus, assembly GCF_014644535.1. Classification (GTDB taxonomy): domain Bacteria; phylum Pseudomonadota; class Alphaproteobacteria; order Acetobacterales; family Acetobacteraceae; genus Neoroseomonas; species Neoroseomonas lacus. The sequence continues at coordinate 365,419 of NZ_BMKW01000007.1, read as the reverse complement.
TTGGCCTGTCGCGGAAGCTGGTGCGGAAGGTCCTGCACTCGGGGACGACGGAATCCCGCTACGAACGTGCCGAGTAGCCAAGGCCGGAGCGTGGCGCGGAGAGCTTGATCGCCTGCTTACGGAGAATGCGTCGCGGGTGAGCAGGGAATGGCTGACGCTGATGCGCGTGTCGGTCGTCGAGGCTGGCCGTCGAATTCTATGTAGTCGAGACAGCCGCCGCACAAGCCAGCCCGGCACCCATGGCGAAACTGCGGCGGTCAGGCACCAGCGCGTGGCGGCCGGGATCGTCGCGGGGCAGCGCACCAGCGCAATCCGCTTTGCGCCAATCGCGGCAAGACGATCGTGAGGCACATCGTCAGGAATGCTACCCATGCATAGGGCCAGAGAAGCGGCATGCCGAGCAGGATGAGGCCGTCATTCCCGCCCGGGACCAGCAGTGCGCCCGAGGCCATGACGGCACCACCGGCGAAGCAGCGCAGCAGTGCAGGCAGCGCGATCCGTGTGCTGCCGCGTCGGCCCGCGATCGAACCGCCGAGGATCGCACCCGCCAGCAGCGCAAGGAACAGCAGCCCCCGCATCACCACGCTGCCCGCCATGCCGCGCGACAACTCCGCCAGCGCATCGGTGTAGCTCCATGCACCGACGAGCAGCAGCGTGACGAAGAAGGTGATGCCGATCACGGTGGTGGCGGCATGCGGTGTCCAACTGCCTCGTGCATGTCGGACAAGCCGCCACGCCATGGCCGCGATGACCGGCAGCGCGACCCATGCCGGTGCCCGCAATATCGGGGACCCTTCCGTGAGTGGCGTCGGCGCGGACTGTACGCCCAGGAGCGTGAAGGCCAGGCACCCTGCAAAATAGCCGATCGGCGTTGCCAGATAGGCCCATTCGCCGTTGCCCAGCCGGGCGATCGAACCGAACGCGCAGGCCCGGTTGAGCCATGCGCCGAGCCCGAGCAGCATGGCTCCCACGATCGTCCAATCGTGCAAGGGATAGCCCACCGGCATCATTCCGAGCACCCCAAGCCCCTGTGCGACGAGGAGTCCGGCGGCAACCCAGGCCGAAGCCTCGACCATCGCAACAAGACGCCGGGCGGAGCCTTTGTCGAGGATCTCGTCCACGGCCGCGACGGTGCAGGTGGCCCCACGCTGGATGGCGAAGCCCATCAGCCCCGCGCAGGCGGCGGCGATCAGGAAGGCGGGGCTGAGCAGGTGCATGTCCATGTCACGCCGCCACGCTCCGTCCGGAAACGTCGCGGTCGGGCTCCGCGGCTCGGGGCACGTCCTCGTGCTCGACGCTGCGCGTGAAGCGGATATGCGTGATGTCGGTCGCGAAGAACATCCCCCACGTCCATTCGACGAAGATGCGCAGCTTCCGCCCTGGTGTTGGCATCTGGGATAGGTAGTAGGCACGCCACAAAAACCAGGCGGGCAGGCCGGTGAGGCGGACGCCGAACACCTCTGCCACGCCGTTCATGTGGCCGATCGCGGCCATCGCCCCGCGCGGCCGATAGTGGAACGGGCGGGCATCCTGCCCGCGCAGCGCGGCAAGCAGGTTGCGGGCGAGTTGCGTCGCCTGGCGCACGGCGAACTGGGCGGTCGGCGGCGAGGCCGCGCCATCGCGCGCATTGACCACGCAGGCACAATCACCGATCGCCCATACGTCGGACCGACCGGCCACCTGCATGCCCGGATCGACCCGGATCCGCCCCCGCTCCATCGGCAGGCCAAGCGCTACGGTCAGCGCATTGGGTTGCGTTCCGATCGTGCCGATCACCGTGGCAGCCTCGATCAGCTCCCCGTCGGAGAGGACGACGCCATCGCCCCGTATGGCCTCGGCCGTGGCGCCGAGCCGGACATCCACCCCGTCGGCAACGAGCATCCGCTGCGCCGCCGCCCCGAGGGAGTCCGGCAGTTCCGGCAGCAGGCGCGGCAAGTTCTGCACGAGGGCAACCTCAAGCGCCTGCGCCGCCGCACCGGGATAGTAGCGGGCGATGCCCTTCAGGCAGTCGGCCAGCGCACCGGCGACCTCGACGCCCGAGAAACCGCCGCCGATCACGACGAAGCGGCCAAGGCGCCGCCGGATCGCGACATCGGTCTCGAGTTCCATCTGTGCGAGGCGCCGCAGCACGAAGTTGCGGATGTGCAGCGCGTCGCCCACGGTCTTCAGCGGCAGGGCATGCTCGGCCATGCCGGGGATGAGGTCGCGCCGCGCACGATTGCCGAGCGCCAGGACCAGATGGTCATAGGCGAAGCTCCGTTCTCCCGCGAGGGTTGCGCAGGTCACCTGCCGATGCGCGAGGTCGATGGCGGAGACGCGCCCCATCACGAACCGCCCGCGCCGCCCGATGCCGAGAACCTGGCGCAGCGGCGCCACCACCTGCTCAGGGAAGATCGAGGCGCCGACCACTTCCGAGAGCATCGGGTTGTAGGTGGTGTAGCTTTCCTCGCTGATCAGCAGGACTTCCCAGCCCGGCGGCAGTCGCCGGGCCAGGATGCTCGCCGTGGTGGAGCCGGCGAAGCCACCGCCGATGATCACGATCCGCTGCATTGGCGTCGTCCTCACCCTTCGCTGATGATGGTGCCGGCTTCCGTCTCGTGCAGGATGAAGCCCTCGATCGGATCGAATTGATGCGTCCAGGGCTGCTGGTCGAGCACCCGGATCGTGTCGGCGTAGCCGGCCTCCCAGCGCTCGCGGATGCCGCGCGCGCTGAAGTCGATGTCCTTGGTCTGGTCCTCTCCCAGCACCGCGGGCGCCTGCAGCCGCACCACATGCATCCGCGTCAGGCAGCCATAAGCGGCAAGGCGCCTGACCTCGGGATTGCGCTGATCCGCCTCCGGCAAGCGGCCGGCCAGCTCGGCGATGATGTGGCGCAGGCGATGGATCTGCTTCTGGCGCTGGATCTGCGAGGCGGCGCGGCTGGCGTACTGCACGTCCTTCTGCCGCGCCATGACCGTGGCCATGTCGTTGGGCTCGGCCCCTTCCGCATGCCAGATGTTGACGGTGAAGACGAGGCCGCTGCGGCGCGGGTTGTCGTCGAACACCGCCTCCACCGGGGTATTCGAGAGGATGCCGCCATCCCAGTAGAGCTCACCGTCGATGCGCACCGCCGGGAAGGCCGGCGGCAGCGCGCCCGATGCCATGATGTGGCGGATCGAGACCGGCGCCTCGCGGCTGTCGAAGTAGCGCATCTCGGCGGTGCGGACGCTGGCCGCGCCGACCGTCAGCCGGGTCGCGCCGGCGGCGAGGACCTCGCCGTCGATGAGGTCCGCCAACGTCTTCTCGAGCGGGGCCGTCGAGTAGTAGCCCGCTGCCTCGGGCGCCAGCTTTAGGCCGAGGGCAGCCAGGGGATTGGGTTTGAAGAACGCCGGCAGGCCACCCAGGACGGTCATCGCATTCGCCGCCATGACGCCCCACCCGGGCACTTGGCAGAACAGCTCGGCGACCGGGTCGCGCTGCATCCGCGACCAGAATTCCCGCAGCCGGGGCAGCCGCTGGCCAGGCCGATTGCCGGCGATGATGCCGGCATTGATGGCGCCGATCGACGTGCCGATCACCCAGTCCGGCTCGATGCCCGCTTCGTCGAGCGCCTGATAGACGCCGGCCTGGTAGGCCCCGAGCGCGCCGCCGCCCTGCAACACCAGGACGATCTGGCCCAGATTGGTGCGATCGATCACCGCATGTGTCGTGGTGCTGGGCGTCGTGAACATGCGCTGAGCATCCTTCGTTCGGGGCGGATCACCACGACCAACGGGTCCGGCGACGTCGCGGAAATTGTGATCATGACGTTCTATTCGACAGCCGCGCCGCGATGGTTTCGCAGGTGTGCCGGATGAGACCAGTCGTGCAGGTGCGTGACTATGCCGCTTCATCAAGCTGCTGGCGCAGCGTGCGCACGCCGCGCCAGCAGGCGACCTTCAGCGAGCCTACCGAGAGGCCCGAAAGCCTGCTCGCCTCTGCCAGCGAAAGCTCCTTGAAGCGCGTCAACGTCAATGCCACGCGCTGCGCGGTGGGCAGGGCGTCGATCAGGGTGCGCAGTTGCACGCTCATCACCCGGTCCGGACCCGCATCGTGCAGGGATGGCGCGGCGATGCACTCCTCCGCGTCCGAGATCGGCAGCTCGCCACGCGCGTGGCGCTGGCGCCAGCGAATACGATCGACGCAGCGGCGCTCGCAGATCACCCGGAGCCAGGGGCGCAGGGGACGGCCCGGCTCATAGGTGTGGCGCAATTCGTGGACCGTCAGGAGTGTGTCCTGCACCGCCTCATCGACATCGGCCGCATTGCTGAGCCGTCGCCGCGCGACGCTGCGCAGCAGCGGCAGCATCTCCCGCAGCAGGCGCTGGTAGGCGCGGGCGTCGCCATTCTGCGCTGCCGCCATCATGGCCTCCCAATCGCCGCACGACGCGTCCCCGAGGCTCTGATGGGCGCTTTCGGACTGATGGCGCATGACACCCTCCTCAACCTGGTCCGGCGCGACGCCGGAACGTGAAGGAAGTCTCGTCGGTGCAGGCCCATCCTGGCCAAGGCCGGTGTGGCATTGGTTCGATGCGGATCACCTATCGTCGTTCATCCACCGGCAGTCGCGTCGGGCGCGTCTTCGATGTCGTCGCTCGTCGGCCAGGAATAGCGGCGGATCGCCTGCACGAAGCTCGCCACCGCAGGCGACCAGCGCCGCCCGGCAACGGTGACGAGGCATATACTGCGCACGACCTCCGGTTCCTCAACGCGACGCAGCACCAGGCCCGGATGCGTTGCCGAGAATTCCGGGATGAAGCAGACCCCCATGCCGGCAGCGATCATGGTCTGGATCCAATCCTCCCGCTCGCTGCGGTACGAGCGGTTGATGTAGGCACCAGCGGATTCGCAGCGTTCGCGCAGCACGTCGCGGAACTCGCAGTTGGCTCGTTGCAGGTAGGTCTGCCCATCCATGTCCTTCATGGTGATGGCGTTGCGGCGCTCGAACGGATGGCCGATCGGACAGGCGACGACGAAGCGTTCGCGATAGAGCGGCTCGGCGCGGAGCCGCTCGTCGAAGTCGTCCGGCTGAGCCATCACGGCAACGTCGATCTCGCCTGCCACCAGTGCGGCCGACAGACGTGAGGCGACCGCCTCGCTCAGCGTCAGCTCGACACCGCCGTGATCGGCGCGGAAGCGGTTGAGGAACCCGACGAAGCGCATCGGCCCGATGGTGCTCATGACGCCGACGCGCAAATGTGCGCTCTCGAGCCGCAGGAAGCGCAGCGCGCTGTCCTTCGCTGCCGCTGTCCGCGCGAGCACCTCCTCGAAATGCGGATGCATCAATCGCCCGAGCTCGGTGAGGTGCGTGTTGCCGCGCTCACGCGAAAAGAGCAGCCCTCCGAGCTCGCCCTCCATTTTCTGGATGGCGCGCGTCAGGGCCGGCTGGCTGACGTTGCAGTTCTCTGCGGCCTTGGTGAAGTTGAGCGTCTGGCAAACCGCCAGGAAATAGCGGATCTCGTGGATCTCCATCGCGGACGCCCTTCAGCCTGTGGCCCCCATCGGCCAGGAGCCGGCGGGCCGCATCGTTCAGACCAGCCACAATAAGCGTGCCGGTACCGGGTCCGCCATAGCGAACGGCCATCGAAACGCTGTCCGGTCGGCATTGGCGTGCGATGGTGGCCGTGACTCATCCTGCGGCCGCCGAAGCAGGCATGTATCCAGGGCGGACCGCCGCGCGAATGACCTGCTGCGAGGAGGATAGCCGATGAGCAGCATGATCATGACGCCGGGCGGCCTGCCCGGGACAGGCGACAGTCCACGTGAGCTGGAAGGTCGCGTCGCGATTGTCACCGGCTCGACGAGCGGCATTGGCCTTGGCATTGCCGAGGCGCTTGCGGCGCGCGGCGCCGCCGTTGTGCTCAATGGCTTCGGCCCCATCGCCGAAGTCGAGGAGACGGCGCGGCGCATCAGCGACGCGCATGCCGTGCCCGTGCGCCATGACGGGGCAGACATGTCTGACGCGGCTCAGGTCGAGGCGCTGGTCGAGCGCACGCGTCGCGCCTTTGGCCCAACGGACATCCTGGTGAACAACGCCGGCATCCAGCATGTCGCGCCGATCGAGGATTTCCCGCCGGAGAAATGGGATGCCATCACGGCGATCAACCTCTCCGCGGCCTTTCACGCGACGCGCGCGGCGCTCGGCGCGATGAAGGAACGTGGTTGGGGGCGCATCTTGAATATCGCCTCGGCGCACGGACTGATCGCCTCGCCCTTCAAGAGTGCCTATGTCGCCGCCAAGCACGGGGTCATTGGGCTGACAAAGGTCACGGCTCTCGAGGCCGCGGAATTTGGCGTCACCTGCAACGCCGTCTGCCCGGGCTATGTCTGGACGCCTCTGGTCGCCGGCCAGGTTGCGGCGCAGGCGCGCGCGCACGGGCTGAGTGAGACAGAGGTGATTCGCACGATATTCCTGGCAGAGCAGCCGACGCGGCGCTTCGCGACCGTTGAGGAGATCGCTGCCACCGTCGCGTTTCTTTGTTCGGATGGGGCGGCGTCGATTACCGGCGTGGCCCTGCCGGTTGACGGTGGCTGGACTGCGCATTGAGGTGGAGCGGGTGGCCTTCTGTCACGGCCTGCCAGACGTTCCCTGTCTGCCGGGGCGCACGATGTCCCGGCGAGGCCAGCGTCCGGGCGCTTGCCTTGCGGGGATTGGGCGGCCCGACATGTTGCGTAGCCCCGAGTCACCAAATTGCGGTTCACTGGGAACGCCCGGCGAATTTGCTTGCTGGTTCCCACCGCTGCAATGGGGGGCTGAGAACGGAGACGGTTCGAATCCGGGCACGGCCCCTCCGCCGGTTCTCCTGCCTCCCGGCAATCGTCGCCACCCATCCGGCCGAAAGCCACGGACCCGGCACTTGGTCCGCCCCACTACTTCCCGGTTGCGCCGCGCCCACTGGCGATCGCGTCCAGCCGCGCCACCCAGCCCGGCCGCGTGCCGCGCCAGGACCCGCTGACCGCCGACCACAGCGTCACCTCTTCCAACTCCTTGAGCAGCACCGCGACATCGGCGGGCGAGCGCGCGCGTTGCGCCTCGGCCAGCCAACTGTCGCGACGGCCGCGCCAACTCCCCTGAACAGCTTCCCAGCCCATGTTGGTCTCCAACTGCACCATCAGCGCGGCGGTCTGCGCGGGTGAGGCCGCGTTCGAGACCTGCTGCACCCAGCCCGGGCGAAGCCGGCGCCAATCGGGCGTCATCGCCTCCCAGGTCAACGCTTCCTCGAATTGCAGCAGCGCTGCGGCGACCGGTCCACGCTGCGCATGCGCCGGCGCCGTCAGGCCCAGGAGGAGTGCGACGGCCAGCAGGCTGCGACGGAAGCTACTCACGGGCGTCCTCCAATGTTTCTGAGCTTCAACAAAGCCTTCCAGGGATATCGGTCGCGGTCAACGTGACGCGATGAGCATGCAGTTTGCCGCCCACCGGCCGGCGCCGAACGGCCGCCCTATGCGTGCGCCACCCGGGCGCCCCGTCGCTGCGGAACTGTGAGGCACGTTACCCGCAACTGCAGGTTCTCGTTCCACCGAAGCACTGAACGCATTATCGTCCCGTAGCCGCAGCGCTTCTCGCTGCGCGTCGAATGAGGGCGCCGTCATGTCCAATGTCGCCGGCAAGGCGTACGGGATGAACGTGGTCACCCCGATGCGGCCGTGGAAGACTTGGATCAACACGTTGATCTTCAAGATCGCCCGCACCCAGCCACAGCAACTCGGCGGGTTGCTGGGCCTGTCGATCATCCATTTCGCCCGATGGGTGATGATCCGGCGCGACCAGTGGCCCGACCTCGGCCAGGGCCGCCCGACGATGCGCAACGACTACATGCTGTTCATCAGCAACTTCAACGGCACCTGGGACCAGTACATCGATGCCTTCTCGGACGGGATCCCGAACGGGCTCGACCTGTTCTGGTACTCGAGCACGAAATACCCTGGCTCGATCCCGATCTCGCCCTTCAAGGCCTATATCCGCGCCAACCAGGTCGACAACGACTACTACTACAACGCCACACCCGGAGCCGCGCAGCGCGACATCAAGGCGGCCCTGCGCGTGTGGGCGGTGATCGACGACCTCACCGACAAACACGCGACGCTGTCGCCCGAGGCGTTCTCGGCCGAATATCGCCGGGCGCTGGCAACCGTGCAGAACGACCTGCCATCCCCCGGCTACGCGCCCGTCGCGAGCAACGACACGCGCAACGCCGACAATCATCGCCGCACCATCGTCCAGGGCACCTGGAGCTGATCCGCCACAGCCGAGCCAAGGGGCCAGACCGATGCCGAATTTCGATGGCGGCCACTATTTCCTTACCGTGCTCATCCCGGTACGGACCGACCCGGTGCAGGACGCGCGCAGCACCTCCAGCGTGACTTCCCACGCCCATGCGCTGCGCGAGGCGCTGGTCGCCCTGCCAACCGCGCTGCAGACGCCTGCCACCGAACATATCGGCCTCAACAGCCCCTTCGCGCGCGATGGGCGCACGCATTTCGCGCGTTTCGCGGTCATCGACGACGCCGCCTACAATGGCCGCGACAAGCGCGACCCGATCCGCGTTGCGCTGGTCGGGCCCGACCCGGTGACGGCCGATCCGGTCGACCACCTGCCGCATCCCTACCTGCTGTTCGCCGCCGACTTCGACGCGGCCAGCGGCGACGCCGCCGAACTCAACGCCTATCTGCGCGGCCTGTGGTCGGTGATGCAGCCGGAATGGCGCAGCATCCTCGAACACTGCCATGGCTATGACCGCGTCGACGGGCCGGACGGCTTCGCCGCGCTGATCACCGCCTGCCAGGTCGAGACGACCATGCCCTTCAACGACTACTGGACCGGCGGGCCGAAGCTGACGGCAATGCCGCTCGGTCCCTTGCTGGCGCCGCTGGCTGTCGCCGCCGGCGCGCTACTGCTGGGTCTGGTCGGCGCCCTGCTGGCCGCGATGATGGGCGGCGGCGCGCGGTTCTGGTTGATCTTGGCGCTGCTCGGGCTGATAGCGCTGCCGATCACCGCGGCCATCGTTCTGCGGCGATTGTCGTCGAAGGCGCGCGAAGCCTTCCCGACCGCACCGCGCTCCGACCTGCCCGGCGTGCTGAAGGCGTTGTACTTGCAACAGGCCTTCACGCGCTTCGCCATCGACCAGCAAGGCAGGGACCCCGCGGCGCTGCACGTCGCCTTCGGCGCCTTCCTGCGCACCCACCGGCCCGAGGACACGACCGCGCCAACCCAGCCGCGCGGCGTGGTCCGGTCATGAAAGGAACGGCGTCATGAGCCCGCAGCTCGAACTCGCCGACATCCAGGGCAATGTCCTGTCGGCCTATGGCCGGCTAGGCTTCCCGAAGGGACGCTTCCTGCTGCTGAACATCGCCGATGCCGATGCGGGGCGGAACGTCATCGAATTGCTGCGCCGTCGCGTCACCACCGCGCTGCGCTGGCCCTCGGACCGCAAGCCCTATCCGGCGGGCACGATCTACCAGAAGCGGCCCGAGGTGACGCTGAACCTTGCCTTCACCTTCCGCGGCCTGCTGGCGCTCGACGTGCCGATCCGCACGCTGCGCGGCATGCCCGACGAGTTCATCGACGGCATGGCCGCCCGCGCCGACATCCTGTGCGACAACTTCCCCAAGGCCATCGGCAAGAGCTGGGACCCGGTCTGGCTGGACGAGAAGGATCCGCAGCGCCGCGTCCATGTGCTGGTCACGCTGAACACCGACATGGACCCGGCGACCGGCGCGCCGTCCGAGCGTCTCGACGAGGTCACGCGCGAGATCGCCGGCCTGTGCAGCGCGACCAAGGGCGGTGTCGCGCTGCTGTCGGGCCATCGCGGCGACAATCCTGATTGGCAGGACCTCTCGGCGATCCTGGCGCGCCAGGAGGACGGCACCTTCACCCCATTGCCGGTCGAGCATTTCGGCTTCGTCGACGCGATCGGCGATCCGCTGTTCGACGGCCAGGTTCCGCCCGACCTGGTGGCCGAGCGCGTCATCGGCCAGGGCAAGCTGCTGCCCGACCAGAGCTGGGCGCCGATCGCCACCGGCGAGTTCCTGCTCGGCTACCCCGATGAATCGCAGGAGATCGCCGGCGCGGCCATGCCGCTCGACTTCAGCCGCAACGGGACCTTCTACGCCTATCGGAAGCTGCACCAGAACGTCGCCGGCTGGCGGCGCTACCTCGCTTCCCAAGCGGATGCCTTCGCCGCAGTGATGGACATCCCGCATGACCACGCGGTGCCGACGCTGATGGCGAAATTCGCCGGCCGCTGGTCCGATGGCGTGCCGCTGATGGTGGCACCGACCTTCGAGGAATGGCAGGCGGTACGACGGCGGCGCGAGACTGCCGAGCGCACCGGCGACAAGGCAACCATCGCCGCGCTCGACCGCGCGCTGGTGGACTTCACCTTCCGCGGCGACCCGACAGGGGCGACATGCCCCTTCTCCTCGCATCTGCGCCGCGCCAATACGCGCGACATGCTCGACCCGCTGTTCGGCGCGACGGACCCCAAGCGCTGGGGCGGGTCCATCCTCAACAACCGCCGGCGCATCCTGCGCCGCGGGCTGCCCTACGGCCGTGGCCCGCAGGGCGAGGACGACAGCGGCGAGCACGGCATCGTCATGCTCGCCTGCTGCGCCAGCCTGTTCCGTCAGTTCGAGTTCGTGCAGCAGCAATGGATGCAGTACGGGCTCGATTTCGGCTCCGGCAACGACACCTGCCCGATCATCGGCAATCACGGGAAGGAGGCGAAATTCGTCATCGCCACCGACCCGGCCTCCGGCAAGCCGCCCTTCATCTGCGACAGCCTGCCGCAATTCATCGAGACGCGCGGCGGCGACTATTTCTTCGTCCCCAGCATGACCGCACTTCGCATGATCGCCTCCGGCACCATCGATCCGACATGACGCCATGCTGAGAAGCCTCTTCGCCGCGCTGCGCATTCGCCTGGTCATGCTGGGCGAAGCCGGGTCGGCGCTGGGCGTGCTCGTGCCGCGCGGCTTGCGGGCGTGGCGCGGCGGCGACCTCGCGGCGCTGTTCGCCACCGCCGAGACGCAGCGGCACGTCTTCGCCCTGCTGCGCGCCATCTGGCCAAACCTCGTGCTCAGCCGCCGCCTGATCGCCGCCTATGACAATACCGGCACGGCGATCGTCACCCGCCAGACCGACGTGACCGAGGTGCTGGAACGCGAGGCGGATTTCGCCGTGGTCTATGAACCGCGCATGCGCGCCATCACCGATGGCGAGAGCTTCTTCCTCGGCATGCAGGACAGCGCGGCCTATGCGCGCGACGTCTCGCTCATGCGCCTCGCTGTGCGGCGCGACGATGTGGCGCAGCGCGTGGTGCCGACCGTCGCGGCGCGCGCCGGCACCATCGTCGTGGCAGCACCTGGCCGGCTCGACGTGCCGGCGGAACTGGCCCTGCCGGTGCTCGCGCATCTCGTCGCCACGTATTTCGGCACGCCCGGCCCGACGCAACGCGACCTCGCCGAGGGCACCACGCTGATGTTCTGGTGGCTCTTCGCCGACCTCGGGGCGGACAAGGCGGTGACGCGGCGTGCGCTCGCGGCCGCCTCGGCGACGCGCAGCTGGCTCGACGCCGCGATCGCCGACCGCAAGGCTACGCCGACCGAGGCCGACGACGTGCTGAACCGCTGCCTTGCCCTGCAACGCGCGGGCACACCGGGGATGGACGACCTCGGCATCCGCAACAACCTGATCGGCCTGCTGATCGGCCTGGTGCCAACGCTGTCCAAGGCGTCGGTGCTCGCCCTGGCGCAATTGCTCGACCGGCCGGAGGCATTGGCCGGCGCCCACGCGGCGGCCCGCAAGGGCGATGACGCGGTGCTCGCCGCCCATCTCTTCGAGGCGCTGCGCTTCGACCCGGTGAACCCGATCATCTATCGCCGCGCGGTGAACGATACCGAGATTGCCCGCGGCACGCTGCGCGCCCGGCGCATCCCGGCCGGCACCATGGTGCTCGCGGCCAACCTGTCCGCCATGTTCGACCCGCTGGCGGTCGAGGCGCCCGAGCGATTCCGCTCAGACCGCCCGTGGCGCGACTACATGCTGTGGGGCTACGGCATGCACGCCTGCTTCGGCGCGCATATCAACCGCGCCGTCATCCCGCAGATGCTCAAGCCGCTGCTCGCGCTGCCCGGCCTGCGACGCGCGGAGGGCGCGGCGGGGCAGGTGGATGGCGGCGGCTCACCCTTCCCGCAGCACTTCACCGTCACCTGGGACGTCTAGCTAGATCGCGCCTGGCCGGAACGTAAGCCGCTCTGAAGGCCCGACGTCTTGAGGGCGGCGCGCAACGCGGCGGCATCGGCCTGATCAACCGGCGGCTGCGGCAGGCGCACCATGGCGTCGGGAATGACGCCCATCGCGCGCGGGCACCATTTCGATCGCGCGGTCAGCGGGCGAGCGCTGTCGGTTGGCGATGCCGAGTTCCATGCGCGAAGGACAGGCAGGGCGCGTGCAGGCGCGGCGCCCGGCCCGGCCTTGGCAAGCCGCCGCGCATCGGTGAACCTCATGACAGGCCCCACCGCGGAATGAGGGCTTCGCGGGGGAGGGCGGCCGGGTTACCGCGACCACCCCCGGCGCTGCCCGCCCATGGCAGCGCCCCCCACGCAGCGATGAAGGCACGACCCCGACCATGAGCAGCCCGAAGCAGATCGCCCTCGGCCTTTCGATGCGCTACCTCGGCTATCACGCGGCGGCTTGGCGGCATCCTTTGGCCAACCCCGATGCGGCGTCGCGCTTCGACCACTACCGCTACCTCGCCCAGACCGCCGAGGCGGCGAAGCTGGACATGGTCTTCCTCGCCGACGGCATCGGGCTCCGCACCAAGGACGAGCCGGCCGGCGCCCTGCGCCGTTCGCACCAGACGCTGGAACTGGAACCGCTCACGCTGCTCTCGGCGCTGGCGGCGGTCACTTCGCGCATCGGCCTCGTGGCGACCGCCTCGACCACCTACAACGAGCCCTTCCACATCGCGCGCAAATGGGCCTCGCTCGACCATCTGAGCCGCGGGCGCGCCGGGTGGAACATCGTCACCTCCTGGTCCGATGCCGAGGCGCGCAACTTCAACCGCGACAAGCACATGGACTATGACGAGCGCTACGAACGCGCGACCGAATTCGTCGAGGTCGTCAAAGGCCTTTGGGACAGCTGGGAAGAAGACGCGCCGCTGTTCGACAAGGCGAGCGGCATCTTCTTCGATCAGTCCAAGCTGCATTGGCTCAACCACGAGGGCAAGCACTTCAAGGTGCAGGGCCCGCTGACCATCAAGCGCACGCCGCAGGGCCGCCCGATCCTGGTGCAGGCTGGCGCCGCGGAGCAGGGCCTCGAGATCGCCGCGCGCAGCGCCGATGTCGTCTATGCCGCGCCGCACGACCTCGGCTCGGCCCAGGTCTACTACGCCAATCTCAAGGGCCGGCTGGCGAAGTACGGCCGCGAGCGCGACAGCCTGAAGATCATGCCCGGCGTGACGCTGTTCGTCGGCCGCACCCGCGCCGAGGCGCAGGAGAAATACGACCTGCTGAACGCGTTGGTCGAACCGGAACTCGGCCTGTCCTACCTCTATGCGCAGATGGGCGACCTGTCCGCATATCCGCTTGACGGGCCGGTGCCCGAGCCGACCAACCCGATGGTGCGCAGCCTGGCCAAGGGCCTGCTCGCCATGTCCCGGCGCGACAACCTGACGATCCGCCAGCTCTATTCCACCATCGCCGCGGGCTTCGGCGGCCGGGTACTGATCGGCACGCCGAAGGACATCGTCGACGACATGCAGGCCTGGGTCGAAGGTGACGCGGCGGACGGCTTCAACCTCTGCCCGCCGGTGCTGCCGTTGGCGCTCGATGAATTCATCGAATTGGTGCTGCCGGAACTGCGCGCGCGCGGGATGTTCCGCACCGAGTATGCCGGGCCGACCCTGCGCGAGAATCTCGGCCTGGTGCCGCCGCGCAACCGCTACGCCGGCTGAGTGGCGCCGATGCAGCGGCAGTGGACAGAGGCGCATAACTCTGAGTAGAAATTAGGCGTAACAAAATACATTAAGGATTGTGCGTGGTCTGGGGCTTTTGGCGTGACCGGCAGCGCGGCGAGAAGGGGCCCAAAGCTCTCCCCGATGTGCCGCCGCATCAGCCCGGCGGCTTCGCCGACAGTCTCGCCGCCGCCCCACTGCCGTTGCCCGGGGCCAGCATGCGCGCCGAGCCGCGGTCCTCCGCCCGCTACGCCTCGCCGACGGAATATGCGCCTGAAGTCCCCTTCGCCTCGACCGGCCCGCACGGCCACCGTTCGCGGATGCGCGAGAAACTGCTGGCGCGCGGCCCGGACTCCCTGGCGGATTACGAACTGCTCGAAATGCTGCTGTTCTTCGCCATGCCAAAGGGCGACACCAAGCCGCTCGCCAAGGCGCTGATCAACCGCTTCGGCAGCTTCGCCAATGTGTTGGCGGCCCCGCAGCAGACGCTGATGGATACGCGAGGCCTCGGCGTGCATTCCGTCTCGGCGCTCAAGCTGGTCCAGGCCTCGGCGCTGCGCCTGGCCCGCGCGGAGGTGATGGAACGCCCCGTCCTCAACAACTGGACGGTGCTGATCGATTACCTCACCGCGGTCATGGCGCGCGAGAAGATCGAACAGTTCCGCGTGCTGTTCCTCGACACCCGCAACCGCCTGCTTGCCGACGAAGCGCAGGCCCGCGGCACCGTCAACCACACCCCGGTCTATCCGCGCGAGGTAGTGAAACGCGCGCTCGACCTGCAGGCCACCGCGCTGATCCTGGTGCACAACCACCCCTCCGGCGACCCGACGCCATCACGCGCCGACATCGAGATGACGCAGGAGGTGAAGGCCGCCGCGCATGTGCTCGGCATCGTGCTGCATGACCACGTCATCATCGGCAACGGCCGGCACTTGTCCTTCCGCCGCGAAGGGCTGCTCTGACCTATTCCGGCAGCCGGTACCGCACGAACACCCCGGCGCGCGCCTCGTTCCAATCCGCCGCGCGGTCGTAACGCAGCATGGCACCGAGGGCGAGGTCGTGCGTCAGCGCGTATTCGAGATCGGCGCGCAGGCTGCCGATCACCCCGCTTTGGCTCTGCGACGGGTTGGTCACGACGAGCAGCGGATTGCTCGCTCCCTGAGCGGCCAACTGCGCCTGAAGGCCCGAGTCATTCGGGAAGACCGGCGACTGGTCCTCCGACCACACCGCATAGCCAATCGACCCGCCGAGCCGCCACGACCAATCCCCCGACCGGGCGCGCCAATCCACCGGAATGTTCAGCGCGGTGTAGCTCTGCGGGCTGAAGTACCCGCCCTGGCCGAGTGTGAAGAAACGCAGGTTCTTGTCATAGGCGAAATAGACCAGGTCGAGCCCGACATTCACCGTCTCATCCGGCCGCCGCACCACCGCATAGGACCCGCCGGCCCCGGCCTCGATGCGCGAATTGTCGGCCACGCCCGTGCCGTCGAACACGGCATAGCCGCCACCGGCATAAAGGCTGCCATTGCCCCGCGCATATTCGACCTGCGCGCGCCCACCGGTGCGCACCACGCCACCCCACGCCTGGCCGGTCAGGGCGTCGCGCTGCCCGGCCCAGGACAACAGGCTGTCCGTCACCGCCCGTCGCTCGCCCGCCACACGCACGCGCCAGCCACCACCCAGCCCGGGCGACACCTCGACCCCGCCCACAACATTGTTGAAGCGGAAGCCGAGCGGCGTGCTGCCGACATCGGCGCGGAACCAGTCGCGCTGATAGGCGAGGTTGAGCGCTACACCACCCGCCGTATCGCTGCTCGGCGGCACCATCCCGCCCGGATAGGCGATCGGGTTGGCGCCGAAGGATTGCAGCGAGACCAGATCCGCCGGCAACGAGCCAGACGTTACCGAAACCGGCGTCACCGTCCCGGTCAGCCGCCCGCCAATGCCCGGTGCCGCGACCGAGGCCTCGATCGGCATCGCCACCTCGTTCAGCCGGTCCAGCCCCGCCGTGCCGGAGCGCGAGCGCACATAGGGCGAGGCAGTGAAGCGCGTCGCCGTCGCTTCCCGCGCGGCGGCCAGTTCGCGCGCGATATCGGCCGAGAGCGGGTCGGTGGCGATCGGCGCGCCCACCGTCACCCCGGTCGTCTGGAACGGGTTCGACCCGCCCATCTCGCCCGGCAGGAAGGCCATCGGCACCACCTCGCCGATCTGCGACCGGCGTTGTTCCTCCGCCAGTCGCGCCGCGCGCAAGGCGCCGCGATTGTCGCCCTGCGCCCGGTACAGCCGCGCCTGCATCAGCGAAACCCGCGCTTCATTGGGCGCCAGCGCGCGGCCTTCATCGACCAGGGTCTGCGCCTGCCGCCAATTGCGCGCCGCGATTGCTGCATCCACCGCACCGGCGCGCGCGGTCATGTTGCGCGGGTCACGCGCCAGCACCGCCTCGGCGATGCGCTGCGCCTCCGCCGGCCGGCTCGCACCTTCATACAGCCGCGCAAGGGCGAGGTTCGCCGCCGGGTCGTCCGGCGAGCGTGCCAGCACCGGCCGCAGCCGGTCGAAACCCGCCGCCTGATTGCCTTCCTCATTCGCCCGGTCGGACGCGCGCACCGCAATGCCCGCCAGCACGGCTTCCGCCTGGCGCCGGTTCTCGGCGGTCAGGCGCGGGTCGCTCTCCAGCCCGCGCACCATCGCCGCGGCCTGCTGCTCCAGCCCGGCGCCGAGCAACGCCCCGCCGATCGCGAGCCGCGCCGTGGCCGAGGGCGAGCGGTTCACCGCCATCGCCACCCGCGCGGCTTCCTCGGCCCCGCGCGCATTGCCCATCTGCCCGAAGGCGCGGATGACGGCGGCGGCGGTCGCACCCGTGGCATCCTGCCGCGCGGCGATCGCCAGCAACCGTTGCCGGCCATCGAAGCCGCCGGTCGCCGCGGCGATCGCCGCATCCTCGACTTCCGCGGCGATACGCGTGCGCTGCGCCAGCCGCGCCATGTCGGGCGATCGCCGCCCCGGCGGTACGCGGGCGATCAGCGCCGCGGCGTCGCTCATCCGCCCCTGTTCCTCGGCGAACAGCGCGGCGGCGAACAGCGCATCCGACCCGGCCTGCGCGCCCGCCAGCGGTGCCTCGATGACGGCGCGCGCCTCCGCCCCATCTCCCTGCCGGGCGAGGGCGCGCGCAAGGTCGAGCCGGATCCACGGATCGTTCGGCGCCTCTGCCAGCGCCGCGCGCAACAACGTGGAGGCGGTGCCCGCATCCGGCGCGCGCGCCGCTTCCGCCCGCAGCCGGGCGGCATTGCCGGAAACGCCACCACCCGTCGCCGGCGAGGCGACGCGGATGCGTCGCGCCAGGTCGTCCGCCTCGGCGGTCCGGCCCTGCTGGCGCAGCGCGCGTTCGAGCCCCTGCATGGCCGGCTGGAAATTCGGCCGCCGCGCCAGCGCGGTGCGGAAGCGCTGTTCGGCCGCCGCCGCATCATTGCGACGTAGTGCGATGTCGCCGAGCAGCGCCTCGGCATCCGTCGGGTCGGTCGGGTTGCGCGCGACCGCACGCCGCAGCGTGGCCTCCGCCGCATCGATCTCGCCACGGCGGAACTGCGCGCGGCCCTCGGCGAGTTCGGCGCTGTAGGAGGCGCCATCCAGCGCCGCCTGCCAATTCGCCGCCCGCGCGGGGTTCGCCGCGATCGCCCGTTCCAGCAAGCCGCGCGCTTCTGCCACGCGGCCCTGGCGCAACCGCACCACGCCAAGGCCGCCGAGCGCGTCCGCGTCGTCAGGATTGCGCGCCAGCGCCGCCTCGAAGGCTTGCGCGGCCGGCAGCAGCTGGTTGGCCTCGAGCCGTTCAAACCCGGACTGGCGCGTCTCGGCGCCAGCCTCGGCGGCGCGGCGCGTCGGGTCGCGCACCTCGGCGAGGCGACGTTCGATCGCCGCATCGCCCGGCCGCACCGCCAGGAAGGCCTCGAGCGGGCCTTCCGCAGATGGCCCGGTACCGAGCCACAGCAGCGCCTGCCGCCAGGCCTGGATCGCCTGCGGCGCTGTGGCCGGGTCGCGCGCAAGCTGCGCCAGTTCGGTGATGCCCTGGGCCCGCGTCGGCTCGCGCCAGGTCAGCACCTGGGCGGCGGCGATGCGCGCGCGGCTGTCATCCGGCCGGCGTGCGGCCAGGGCGGCGAGCTGGCGCCGCCCTTCCTCCCACCCGCCGGGGGTGCCGGCCAGGGTCAGCCAGTATTCGACGGCATAGGCGTCCGGCGGCGGCCCGCCCGCGAAGGCATCGCGGTAGAGCGTCAACGCCTCGGGCACCCGGCCGTCACGCGACAGGCGCCGCGCCTCGGTGATGGTGTCGCGGCTCACCGCCGCGCCGCGCAAGGCCTCCTGGGCATTGGTGATGCCCGCTGATCCCGGCGCGACGGCGCGCAGCCGGGCAAGCAACGCTTCGGCCGCCTGGCGATTGCCCATCGCGGCCTGGGCCTGCGCCGCGCCGGCCAGCGCCTCCGCATTGCGCGGGTCGGCCGCCAGGGCACGGTCGAAGGACAGTAATGCCAGGTCGGGACGGTTCTGTTCCTGCCAGTGGCGCGCCTGCTGCAGCAGCACGGTGAGTGCCCCCGTCGCCGGCGCCTGTGCCAATGCCGGCCCGACCAGCCCGGCGGCAGCGACCGCGCCGAGCAGGCTGGCGCGCAGCCCGCGCCGGGTGCGTGGCGCCATCATCGGGCCAGCCCCCGCAGCCGCCGCACCGACCGTCGTCGCAGCGCCACCAGCACCGGAAATCCGATCAGGACACTCGCGCCGATCATCATCATCAGCAGCATCCATGGCTGCCCCCCCAGGTAATAGTTGGGCCACAGCCAGAACGGCAGCGACCCGACGCCGTAGGACTGCGTGGTGCGGAAGGATTGGATCCCGTCAGGCGTCAGCAGCACGAGGTCGCCCTGGATGCGCGGGATGCGGGCGGGGTCGCGCAGCGCCTCGGCCATCGCTTCCACCGCCGCGGGTGTCGGTGCGGCAATCGCCACCACCGACCGCCCCGCCTGCAGCGGCGACTGCGCGCCGGCGACGAAGCCAAGCCCTTCGGCTGGCGAGGACAGCAGCGCCGCCGCACGAATGCGTTCCTCCGGTGGCGGGCCATCCCAGATCAGCCGCGCGAAACCTTCGAGGCGGTCGGGCAAGGTCATCGAGATCCGCCCCGACTCGTCGATCCGCAGCGGTGCCTCGCTCAGCAACGTGCCGAGCGCGGGCTGGCGCTGCAGCGTGCCGACCACGAGCAGGTCGCGGTCAGCCATCTGCTGCACCTGCCCCGGCCGCACCACTGCGAGCCCCGTCGCCGGCACGCCCACCATGTTCGACAGGCCGCCCACGATGCCAAGGAAGGCGCTGATCTCGACGGAGGAGGGCCGGTCCGGCATCACCACCGTCGTCTCCGAGAGGTCCGCCATCCGGGTGAAGGGAAAGCCCGCCGAGGCGAAATAGGCGAGGTTCGGCAGCATCGCGAACCGATGCGCGCGCGACAGGTCGATGGTGCTGCCCGGGTCTACCGAGGCCTGCACATCGGCGGGCACGGCGACGCAGTCGCCACGGTTCATCGGCCGCATGTCGAAGCGGAGCTGCAGCTCGTTGCGACCGGAGACGAGCCAGGGCGGCACCGCGGCCGAGGCCTCGCGCGGCAACTGGTTGATGCCGACCTGGCTCAGCATCCAGCTCCACGGCCAGCTCTCCCGCTCGCGCAACGGGATGGCGCGCAGGAAGCTGCCGCTGACCGAGACATCGAGCCGCGACACCTCGACATCCAGGATCGGCCCCGGCGGCGCACGGAAGCGCAGGTCGAGCGGGAAGCCATGCTGCCGCCAGGTGGCGAGATCCGGCGCGGTGCGCAGCGGTATGGTGATCGGCCCGGGCGCATAGCCCGAGACCTGCAGCTCGCTGCGTTCGACGAGTTCGCCCAGGCTGACGGGCCGGTCCGTCGGCAGCCACCGCGGCGCGTCATAGGGCCGGCGCTGCGGCGGGCGCGGCGCCGAGACATTAGCGCTGACCCCCGACAGCAGCTGCGGTGCCAGTGACATCGCCATGGCGGCGGTCGCCGCCTCGCCGGGGTTGCGGCCGATCAGCAGCAACAAAAGTCCTGCCGGGTCGCGCGGGTTGGGCACCACCGCGACGGTCGGCCCGTTCATCGCGGGCAGGGTCAGACCCTCCGGCGCATCCTGCGGCGTCGCGACGATCACGGCATTGCCGCTGTCGGGCAGCGTCGCCGAGACCGGGAAGCGGGCGCCGCGATACTCCGCCTGCACCGCGAACCAGGAGGCGGCAACCGCCGCGCCGCGCAGCAATTCGTTGCCCGGGGCCTCGGGCAGGACGAAGGGCAGCACCAGTGTCTGGCGCAACTGGCGTGGATCGAAGAAGGGTTCGGGCAGCCGCGCCAGGTCGGGCGGCAGCGGCAGATGCGCCAGCGTCATCTCCAGGGTGGAACCATCGGCGACGGTCATCCACAGCAGGTCGGAGAGCGGGTCGTTGCACTCGGCCCGGTAGCGGCCGCTGAAGGCGAAGTTCAGCCGGTTCATCTCGGTGAAGAACACCGGGCTGATCGGGTATTCCACCGGGCCGAAGGCTGGCCGCGCCGGGTCGGGCTGCACGGCGCCGAGCAACTGGTCGTTCAGCGTGACCGTGAGCTGGCTCAGCTCCGGCACCAAAGCGGGCGAGGTCGCGCCGGACATCACGAAGCGCGCCTCGGTCACCACCTCGTCGCTGCGGATGCCGAATTGCACGCCCTGCAACGGCGAGACGCCGCGCAGCCGCATCGGCCCGCTCAGGCCGAGCTGGCGCAGCGTGCGCACCACGCGGCGCGAGGGTGGTGGCGCGGGCGCGGCCGCCGGGCGTGGTGCCACCGTGGCCGCGGTGGAGGCGCCCGGGTCGAGGCCCAGTACCGACGGCGGCGGTAACACGAAGGGCGGTGGGTCCTCGGCCGCCGGCGCCGTCGGGGCCGCGGGTGGTGGCGCTGCGTTGCGCGCGGCCGGCCGCTGCGCCCATGCCGGCGCGGCGGCGACCAGCAGGGCGAATACCGCCAAACCGCCACGCGTGGGCAGGCTGCTGCGCGGCGCCAGTACCTCGGTGCGCCGTTCATTGGCGACCGGGGCAACGGGGGTGCGCAGTTCCTCGCGCCGTTGCCGCCGCGCGCGCCACCAGGCGAAGGAGAGCTGCGAGCGGCCGGTGAACACCGCGCCCACCGTCGCCACCACTTCCAGCAAGGAGCGCATCGGCCGGTCGCGCCGGTTGCGGTCCCAGTCGAGCCAGGCATCGGCGCGGCCGAACACGGCACGCACGATGGTCGCTTCCGCCTCTACCGTCTTCGGTTGGAACAACAGCTGCGCCTCGCCCCCGTCCAGGCGGACCACTGTGGCGGGAATGGCCAGTGTCTCGTGGCCCATCGGCAGTTCCAGCACCACGGCGGAATCCGCCGCGAGCTTCGCGCGTTCGGCAAGGATCAGCCCGGCACCGCCGAGCGAGAGGTCCTGCGTGCGCGCATCGATCCGGCTGCCATCCGGCATCAGCAGCACGGCGGGCAGGGCGACATCGACGCGCGCGCGCTGGCGCAGCTGCCGCCGCTCCCGCCCCGCCGCGACGGAGGCGAGCGTTGGCACCAGGCACAGCAGTGCCCAGATGCCGTTCAGCAGGAAGGCCTGCCCTTCGAGGCTGCCCCACGGATTGGTGGCGACGCCATGCGCCCCGGCGGCGACACCGGCCATGAGCAGCCCCGCCAGCACCGCGCTCGGCCACACCGCGCGCCAATCGAAATAGCCTTCCGGCAGCAGGCCGCCCTTTTCAGTCACGTTGAACTTTCCCTTTCTGGGATCAAGTATCGTCGCGACGGTGACCGGCAGCAGCCACAGCGCGAGCACGGTCTCATAGATCTCGCTCCAGAAGGAATGGCGGACGCTGCCGGCGACACGGCTGCCGGTCGCCACCGCATGGAACATGTGCGGCCCGGCATAGGCGACGATGGCCAGTGGCGAGGCGGCGATGACGCTGTGCCCCAGCAGCAGGAAGGCGAGCGGTGCCGAGAGAAAGACCACGCGCGGCAGCGCAAACAGGAAGTGGAACATGGCGCTGAAGTAGCAAAGCCGCTGCGGCAGGCTGAGGCCGGGTCCGAACAGCGGATTGTCCACCCGCATGATCTGCAGCATGCCGCGCGCCCAGCGCATGCGCTGGCCGATATGGATCATCAGCCGTTCGGTCGCGAGGCCGGCGGCCAGCGGCACGCGCAGATAGGCGGTGTTCCAGCCGAGCCGCTGCATGCGCAGCGAGGCGTGGCAATCCTCGGTCACCGTCTCGGTCGGCACGCCGCCGGCCTCGAGGATGGCCGTGCGCCGCAGCACCGCGCAGGAGCCGCAGAAGAAGGTGGCGTTCCACAGGTCATTGCCCGGCTGCACCAGGCCGTAGAACATCAGCCCTTCATTGGGCACGTCGCGCCCGTTCGACAGGTTCCGCTCGAACGGGTCGAGCGAATAGAAGTGATGCGGCGTCTGCAGCATGCCGAGCTTCGGGTCGCGGAGCATCCAGCCCAGGGTCATCTGCAGGAAGGCGCGCGTGGGCACGTGGTCGCAGTCGAAGATGGCGATGAATTCGCCATCGGTGTGGCGCATGGCGTGGTTGAGGTTGCCGGCCTTGGCCCCCTTGTTGTCAGGGCGGATCATGTAGCCGGCGCCGCAGGCCTCGGCGAATTCGCGGAAGGCCGGCCGCCTGCCGTCATCGAGGATCCAGACGCGCATCTTCTCCGGGGGCCAGTCCATCGCCAGCGCGGCGAGCACGGTCGGCCGCACGATCTCCAGATCCTCGTTGTAGGTGGGAATATAGATGTCGACGGTCGGCCAGCTCTCCAACTCGTCCGGCATCGGCACCGGCCGGCGTTGCAGCGGCCACAGCGTCTGGAAATACCCCAGCAGCAATGACAGCACGGCATAGCCCTCGGCGAGCGCCAGGCCGATCATGAAGAAGCCCTGCCAGAAGGTGTCGGGCTCCAGCGTGTCGGCAATGCGCCAATGCAGGTAGCGCAGCGAGACGACGCAGGAGAGCATCGCCAGCACTACCGTCACTCGCCGACTGGTGAAGCGATTCAGCACCATGAAGGCGACGATGCCGCCGATCGCGAGCATCGCCTGGTTGCCGGCATCGAGCGGCGTGACGATGACCACCAGGGCGAGCGTCAGCCCGGCCAGCGCGACCCCGCCGCGGATCATCCCCGACGCCAGGCTCATGACCGCACCCAGGGGAATAGCGGTGAGGAGAGCGGCGCCGGGGCCGGTGCCGCGACGCTGGGCGGCGGCATCTCGCGCAACACCGTCGCCGCGATGTCGGCGACATCCCGCGCGGCGGTGCTCGATGGTGCATGCAGGCCAATCGGCTTCTGGCAGGCCAGCGCCTCGGCGACCTGCTCATCGCGGCAGACCGCGCCGGCGAGACGCGGGCCGAGATGCGCCGCGACGCCCTCGGCGGCCGCGATCGACAGCCGCGAATGGCGGTCCACCTGGTTCAGCACGACGAGCAGCTTGGGCCCCAGCAGGGAACCGAGCGTGCCACGGCCGAGGAAACGCCCGCTCTCGATGTCCGGGATCAGCGCCGTGCTCGCCGCATCGGCCAGCAGCACGGCCAGCACCACGCCAGCCAGCGGAGCGAGCACCGACAGCGCACCGGAGGCACCGGGCGGCGTATCGGCGACGATGATCAGCGACGGGTCCGCCAGCATCGCCCGCAGCGGAGCGGCCAGCAGTTCCGGGTCGCGCTCGAGCTGCGCGGCGGTTGCCAGCGCGCCGCGCATGTCCGTCTCGCCATAAGGCAGCAGCGCGATGCCCGCCGGGGTCTGCCGGATGCCGGCGCGCCAGTCGGGCCGGTCCTGCAGCCGGACAAAGAAGCCGGCGCTGTCGGCGATCGGCAGCCCGAGATGCAGCCGCACGGCGTTCTGGGGATCGCAGTCGAGCACCAGCACCTGCCGACCGGCGCGCTGCAGCGCGTAGGCCAGCCCGGCGGCAAGTGATGTCTTCCCGACGCCGCCCTTGGGGGAGGTGAGGCAAAGCAGGGGCATTGGCGTCAGTACTCGGCCTGGTGCGACGTCTCGGCGATGACGTGGCGCAGGGTCAGGAAGGGTTGGGCGGATCCCGGCGCGTTCGCCTGCGGCGGCGCCGCGCGGTGAGACAGGGCCTGGACCAGGAGCGGGAACTGCATCGGCGGCGCCATGGCGACCATCGGCATCGGCGCTGTGACTATGGGCGGCGCCATGGCGACCATCGGCATCGGTGCTGTGACCATGGGCGGCGGCATGACGGGCTGCGGCGGCCGAACGGGCATGGCCGGTTCCGGTTCCGCGTCCATGATCGCCGCTGGTGGCGCTTCAACAGGGTCGTCCGGGGCGGCCGCGACGGACTCGGGGAACGTGGGACGCTCGAAGGTGCGGTAGTTCAGCTGCCGCAGGCCCAGCCGGGTGGCAAGAACGGCGATATCCGGATCGCGCTCGGTCACTTCTCATCCTCTTGGACCATCCTGGTCCACCATGCTGAACGTTTTGGCTCGAAACCATGTGGGGCCCCGCATCCTTCACCGGGGGCACATCAGGCAATCGGCGTACCAGTCGCGACGCAGCCCACGTGTGTCAGCAGCGTGAGCGACGCCGAATAATAATCATGCGATTCGTTGACGGATGGTATCGTGGCAGCGTTGCCGCGGCCGGCGATGCGTGCGGCGACGAAGCTCGCGATCGCCCGCATGCCGGGCGGCGCAGCGTACTCCGCCGTCTGTCCCGTCACCAGATCGACCCAGGCCGGCGGCACCGCCCAGCGCGGATCGGTCCAGAAGGCATGCGCGCCCAGCAGCGCCGGATGCGTGACCTCGCCGGCCCAGGCGAGGGTCAGCGGCACGCGCACCGCATCGAAGGAGAAACGCGGCGGCCAGGTTGCGGGCATCCGCAGCTCGGTGCCGCCGCGGGGTGGCACCAGCACCCAGTCCGGGCTCAGCCCCCAGGCGCCGAAGCGGGCGCGGCGCAGCAAGGCGAGCCCTTCCTCGGCCAGGAGGGGCCATGTCTCGCCGGGCATGGCCTGGGCCAGCGCCGCATAGGCGGGCAGCACGATGTAGGACGGGTTGAGGACCATGCCCGCCGCCGATTCGAACCCCGCCGCGCCGGGCAGCAGCAGCGGCCTCCCGTCCCACCGGCGTAGCGTGAGGCGCAGCAGGTCGCGCCCGATCGCGATGGCGAGGTCCCGATACGGCGCGTGCTGCCAGCGCGCATGCGCCATCAGCAGTCCCTGGGCGATGTAGAGGTCGCCATCCGTGGCGTTGTTCGGGTCATCGACCGCGACCGGCGCGGCGGGACGAAACCGCCAGGCATGTAGGTGGTCGGTCCGGCGCTTCAGGACGCGCTGCGTCCAGGACAGGATTCGGTCGAAACTTGCACGGTCGTCGAAGGCGGCTGAGAACATCAGCCCCCAGCCCTGGCCCTCGCTGTGCGAAACGCCGTTGTTCCCGGTATCCACCAGGCGACCTTCGGGCGCGACGAATCGGCGACGGAACAAGGACCACTGGTCGGCCGCCGCGGCTTGCGCGCCAAAGGCGGTGAGCACAGCGGGCAACGCGGCCAGCAGGGGCCTGCGTCCCGGTCCTGGCGCCCGGGCGGATGTCGGTTGTCTCAGCCGTATCACAATCGATCCCCACCGGGTGTTCGCGCTCGCTTCTAGACGCCGACACCATCCAGTACGAGCATGAAAGTATCATGCTTCTATTATAACGCGATCAAATGCCTTGTGATTCGCGCGGACCTCGCGCCGCGGTCGAAGCCGGCGATTGTCTGCGCGTCCGCGGAATGCGGGCCGTGCCGACCGGTTGACCGCGCAAACGCTGATGGCCCGCTTTGTTCAACGGCGCGTCGCCATCCGGCAACCACGATCAACACGCGCGGCCACGGTCAATTGCTGTTGCTGATTCGAACCAAAAGAGCTTAACGTTTCGAGTGGATATCAACTTGGGGTTTTCGAGGACCGTAGGGAGAATTCTCGTGAACAAGTCCATTGTTAATGCCCGGCGTGACGAAGCGCCTCTCACAAAGCCCGGGGCCACGACGACGACGCAGGATCGCCTCGGCATGGCGGGTGCGGCGCTGGATGAAGTCATGGCCGAGGCGCATGAAGCCGGCGACTGGTACACGCTGCGCGTCCTGCATTCCCTGACGGCGCTGCTGGCCGCGACCAGGCACTAGGCCGCCTTCCGAGCCGTTGCGGCGCCGTCTGATCCGACCATGCTGCGGGTCATACCAGCGGCACGAGGTTCCGACTCGTGCCCGCGAATTCGGCAGGCCGGCACGACGGCCGCGCCGCACCTCGGATCGTCGCGACTCGCGGCCGGCCGCGGTTCCGGCCAGATCCACCGCCTCAATCGGCATAGGGCACCGGGGTGCAGAAGGCGTCATCCTCGTGGCGGCGCCAGTACAGCTCGGTGATGCGCGCGGTGAGCGGACCGGGCCTGCCATCGCCGACCGGGCGGCCTTCATAGGACGTCACGGGCGTGACGCCACCGGCCGTGCTGGTGACGAAAATCTCGTCGGCCGCGACAACTTCCTCGGCGCGCACCGGGCGGACTTCGCAGCGCAGTTGCAGGTCGGCGGCGATCTCGAAGACGGTGCGACGCGTGATGCCCTCGAACATCCCGCGTTCCGGCGTCGCCAGCGCGCCGTCCTTGACGACGAAGATGTTGAAGCCCGGCCCTTCGGTGATGGTCCCATCGGCCGCCGGCATGGCGCAGACCGTGGCATCGCGGTCATAGGCCTCGAAAATTCCCATGGTCAGGTCGAGCCAGTGGAAATTCTTGATCCGCTGATCGAGCGATTCCGGCGGGATGCGCTGCGTCGTCGACAGGATCATGCGCAGCCCGTCGCGGCGCTGCTGCTCGTCGGCGATCCAGACGAAGGGCTGGGCGAAGACATACAGCCGATTGCGGCACAGCCGCGGGTCGCGCGTGCCCGCCGGCGGCATGCCGCGCGTGCAGGTGACCTGCACATACGCGTCGCGCAGCCCCGATCGGGCGGTGCATTCCACCATGATCCCGGCAATCTGCTCGGCCGAATAGGGCAGGGACATCCGCAGCCCGGCCATCGAGGCCTGGAAGCGTTCGACGTGATCCATCAGCCGGAAGAAGCGCCCCTTCCAGACATGGGCGACGTCATAGGTCGCATCCGAACGGACGAAGCCGCGATCGAGGATTGGCACCGAGGCCTCGGCCAGCGGCATCCACCGCCCATCCATGAAGGCGGTGCCCCTGACGGCCGCCATCTCGTCAACCACATCCATGCCGCATTCTCCCTGTTCCCGAAGCCGGCCGGCGATCACCGGGCGGCCGCCAGCAGCCGGCGGAAATCCGCGTCCAGCCCCCTAAGGGCGCCATCGATGCGCGCCTGCCGCTCATTGATCCACTGCTCCTGCGCGACCATCGCCGCCTGCGCGGCGGCGATCATGCGCGCCATCTCCGCCGGCTGCGGCCCGCCCGCCGTCGCGCGGTTGCGCACGATCGAGACCGGATCGAGCGCCGCGCGAAATGCGGCCTCGCTCATCGGCAGCACGCCATCGGCGACATTCATCTCGTGGCGCAGCGTCTCGGCATAGATCCGCTGCGCCTCGGCATAGGGAAAGTCGCTCGGCGCGATGTCGTGCGCCCGCGCATGACCGACGATCTCCGAGGCGAAGTGATGCCCGACGCGGAAGGGCAGCCGATGCTCGCGCATCAGCACATCGGCCACCTCCTGCGACGCCGTCCAGTCGAGGTTCAATTCCTCCAGCGCGCGCGCGGGGTTGATCACCAGCGCCTTCAGCACGCGGTCGAAGGAGGCCAGCATGCGTGTCGCGCCGACGATGACCTCCGTATTGTCGCCGATGCCCTTCGCGTCGCTCATCCCCGGCGGGATGTTGTGCGCCTGGATCAGCCGCCCGAAACCGAGCGCGATCACGCGCGACGCATCCGCCCGGGTGTTGTTCAGCAGACCCGGATTGCGCTTCTGCGGCATGGCGCTGGAGACATAGGTGTTGCCATCGCCTTCGCGCAGCAGGATCCACGGACGCGGCTGGGCGTACTGCGTCATCACGTCCTCGATGAAGCTGCCGACATGCAGCGCGACGCCGCTGATCACCGCGCCGATCTCGACCGGCATTTCCGTGGCGAGGATCTGTGCCGCGTCATAGGCATTGTCGACCGTGCCCGGGAAGCCGAGGTAATGCGCCATCCGCTCCCGGTTCAGCGGCCAGCTCGTGCCGTTCAGCACGGTCGTGCCCATTGGCGAGAGGTCGAGCCGCGCCATGGTCTGCCGCAGCCGCTCCGCATCGCGCTCGAAGCCGGCGATATGGCCGAGCAGGTAATGGCCATAGCTGTTGGGCTGCGCCGCCACGCCATTGGTGTAGTTCGGCACGATGGTCGCGCTGTGCTGCTCGGCCAGCCGCAGCAGCGTCGCGGTGACGCGCTGCAGCTGCGCCGCCATGCGCAGCAACTCGTCGCGCAATATCGCGGCGCGCACGGTCGCCAGCATGTCCTGGCTCGACCGCCCGGCATGCAGCAGCGTCGCCTCGACGCCAGCCGCCTCGATCAGCAGCGGCTCGAAGGTGATGACCAGGGAAGGTCGCGCCGCGCCGGGCCGGGCCGCCGCCTCCAGCACGCTCTGCAGCCCGGCGGCGATGCGCGGCGCCATGGCGCGGTCGAGCAGCCCCTCATCGGTGTTGATGACCGCGCTGGCCTTGTTGATCTCGCCCAACCAGAAGAACGCGTCGCGGCGGGCGGGGGTCTCGCACAGACCGGGCAGGGCGCAGGCGCACATGAACAACACTCCGAGGCAGAGCCGAATGACCGACATGGTGTCCTCCCGTCCTTCGCACGCCGCCAGGACTCGGCACGAGGCGCCCGCGGATGGCGCCGCCGGGCGGCCATCCAAGGCTGTCGCGGCGCCCGGTTCAAGCCCGGCCCGCTTGCCGCATGGCCACCATGCCGGCGCGGCGGCTGGCCTGATCGGTCAATACCCGGCAAGATCATATCGCATTGTTGCAGGGTGAAATGTCCATGACAGCCGAAGGTTCCGCACAGTCTCGCGCTCCCGTTGCCGCGCAGGCGCTGTCGAAAAAGCGCGCCGCGCCGCCGGTGCCGCCGAACCTTGCCGGCTTCCTGTCGCTGCATGATTTCGAGGCCGCCGCCCAGAAGCATCTGCCGAAGATGCTGCACGGCTACATGGCTGGTGGCGTCGAGACCGACTGGTCGCTCGACGACAATCGCCGCGCCTTCGCCGAATGGGGATTCATCCCGCGCTGCCTGATCGACGCGCGGGCGCGCCACACCAGGGCAACGCTGTTCGGCAAGGAATACGCCGCCCCCTTCGGCATACCGCCGATGGGCTCCTCGGCGTTGATGGCCTATCGCGGCGACCTCGTGCTGACCCAGGCGGCGCGGGCCAAGAACATCCCGATGATCATGTCGGCCTCCTCCCTCATCAAGCTGGAGGAAATCGCCAAGGCCAACCCGGATGCCTGGTACCAGGCCTATCTGCCGGGCGAAGCCGAGCGCATCGAGCCGCTGGTCGACCGCGTCATCGCGGCCGGCTTCAAGACCTTCGTGCTGACCGTGGACGTGCAGGTCTCGTCGAACCGCGAGAACAACATCCGCAATGGCTACACCATCCCGCTGAAGCCGACCTTCAAGCTGTTCTGGCAAGGGGCGACGCATCCGCGCTGGGCCTTCGGCACCTGGTTCAGGACGCTGAAGAACCACGGCATGCCGTATTTCGAGAACATGGATGCCGGCCGCGGCCCGCCCATCCTCTCGCGCGACCTGGAACGTGCCTTCGGCGCGCGCGACGGGCTGTCCTGGCCGCATCTCGAACTGATCCGCAAACGCTTCCCCGGCAAGCTCCTGATCAAGGGCGTGCTGCACCCGGACGACATCGTGCGGGCAAAGGAGATCGGCGTGGACGGCTTCATGGTCTCGAACCATGGCGGCCGGCAGCTCGACGGCGCGGTCTCCGGGCTGCGCATGCTCGAAGCCGCGGTGAAGGTCGCCGGCGGGCTGCCGGTCATCTATGACGGCGGCATCCGGCGTGGCACGGATGTGCTCAAGGCCTATGCGCTCGGCGCCGCCTTCGTCTTCGTCGGGCGGCCGATGCTCTGCGCCGCGGCGGTGCGCGGGCAGCCGGGCGTCGAACGCGCGATCGACCTGCTGCAGGAGGAGATCCACCGCGACCTCGCCCTGATCGGCGCGAACACAATGGCCGAGGTCGGGCCGCAATTCCTGATGCGGGTGTGACGCGGCGGGGCTTCAGCCCCCCGCCTTCAGCGCCACCGCATTGTCCGCCCCGAGCCGCGGTGCGCCACCCCGCATGCGCGGCCGATCCCCGTCGAAGGACAGCGGCATCGCGACGAGGGAGAAATCCTCCCCCGGTACCGGCTGCACCATGCCGAGCGCCTCCACCTGCGGTTCCGCCAGCACTTCCGGGATGGAATTGACCGGCGCGCAGGGCACGCCGATGCGCTGCAGCCGGTCGAGCCATTCGGCGCGTGGCCGGCGGCCCATCACCTCGGCGATCATCGGCAGCAACCGGCCCTGGTTCACCAGCCGCGCCCGGTTCGTCACGAACAGCGGGTCGGCAACCCATTCGGGGTGCCCCAGCTCGCCGGCGAAGCGCGCGAACAGCCGGTCATTGCCGCAGCACACCAGGATCGGCCCGTCCGAGGCCTCGAAGGCTTGGTAGGGCACCAGGTTCGGATGGCCGGAGGCGTGGCGCTCGCCGACCTTGCCGGTATTGACGTAGCCGCTGATCTTCTGCCCCGCCCACAGCAGCGCGGTCTCCAGAAGCGACGTGTTTACCACCCCGCCGCGGCCGGTGCGGTGGCGCTTCTCCAGCATCGCCAGCGCGCCGAGCACCGTCCACAGCCCGGTCCCCTGGTCCACCACCGAGGCCCCCATGCGTACCGGCGGCCCACCCGGTTCCCCGGTGATGGAGGACAGCCCCCCAAAGGCCTGCAACAGCGGCTCATAGCCGGGACGCAAGCTTTCCGGCCCGACATGCCCGAAGGCTGACATGGCGCAATAGATCAGCCGCGGATGCCGCGCCGTCACCTCGGCCGGGCCGATGCCGAGCGTCTCCGCCACGCCTGGGCGGAGATTGTGCAGCATGATATCGGCATCCTCGAGCAGCCCATGCAGCGCGGTGACGCCCTCCGGCGACTTCAGGTCGAGCGTGACCGACCGCTTGCCGCGATTGAACTCGTGGAAGTTCAGCGCGTCGCCATGGCGAAACGCCGGGCCCATCTGCCGCGCATCATCGCCGCCATCGGGCTTCTCGACCTTGATCACCTCGGCGCCCAGGTCGGCGAAGATCGCCCCCGCGAAGGGGCCGGACAGCACTTGGCCCAGTTCGATCACGCGCAGTCCGGCGAGGACGTCCTCGTTCATTGCAACTCGATCCCCGCCGCGGTGACCAGGCGTTTCCATTTCTCGATCTCGGCCGCCTGGAAGGTGGCGAGGTCGTCCGGCGAACCGGGGCGCAGCACCATGCCATTGCCGGTCAAGCGTTCCGCCACCTGCGGGCGGCCCATGATGTCGTTGAACAGGTGGTTCATGCGCAAGACGATCGGCGCCGGTGTCCCGGCCGGGGCATAGACGGCATTCCAGGACAGCATTTCGTAGCCCGGGAACCCCTGTTCCTCGACCGTTGGCACATCGGGCAGCATCGAGACACGCTGGCGGCTGGTGACGCCGATCGCGCGCACCCGCCCCTCGCGCGCATGCGGCGCGGAGGTCGTCGCATCGACGAACATCACCTGCGCGACGCCGCTCATCACATCGGTGATGCCGAGAGGGTTCGACCGGTAGGTCACATTCACCATGTCGAGATTCGCCATGGATTTGAACATCTCCCCCGCCACGCGGGAGGAGGCGGACCCGGATGCGAAGTTCAGCCGCCCCGGATGGGCGCGCGCATAGGCAGCGAGATCCTGCATGGAATGGATCGGCAGATCGTTGTTGACCACCACCAGCAGCACGCCCACGCCGATCAGCGCGACCGGGGCGAAGTCCCCCACCGGGTCATAGGGCAGCCGGCGGAACAGCGCCGGGTTCGACCCATGCGTCGTATTGGCGGTGAACAGGAAGGTGTAGCCATCCGGCCTGGCGCGGGCGACCGCCTCGGTGGCGATGAAGCCGTTGGCGCCGCCGCGATTGTCCACCACCACCGGCTGGCCGAGTTCGGCCGCGAGCGGGTCGGCAAAGAGCCTCGTCGTGATGTCGGTACCGCTGCCCGCGGGAAAGGCGACGATGAAGCGGATCGGGCGGTCCGGCCAGGCGCCTTGGGCCGAGGCGAGCCGGGGCAGGGCAGGGGTGGCGGCGAGAGCGGCTAGGGCCGCGCGCCGACCGATCGGTCGGGTCATGGGGTGGTTCCTCCGGTTCGGCACCCTCTGGCGGGGGCGATTGGGCGATCGCATAGTGCACGCGAAGCAACAGCGTCCATGCAGGCACCGCGCGCGTCAATCGCCGCCGCCCGCATGGCAGGGGAAACGCCATGACGAACCTGCCGAAGCACGTCCATTTCCACGAGGAAGGCCCGCGCGAGGGCTTCCAGATCGAACGCGGCGCCTTCCCGCTCGCCGACCGTGCCGCGCTGGTCGATGCGCTCTCCGAGACAGGGCTCGAGGAAATCCAGGTCTCCTCCTTCGTCTCGCCCAAGGCCGTGCCGCAGATGGCCGATGCCGAGGCATTGTTCGCCACCATCCGGCGCAAGCCGGGCGTGCGCTACGACGCCGTCTGGCTGAATGAGCGCGGCTATGACCGCGCCCGCGCGACGCCTGGCGTGCACATCACCGGCCGCATCGCGCTCTATGCCTCCGACGCCTTCGCCATGCGCAACAACAACTGCACCGCGGCCGAGATGCGTGGCCGGGTGAATGATTGGCTCGACCGCTATGCCGCCGACGGCGTGCCGATGGAGCGCGCCCTGGTCATGGCCGCCTTTGGCTGCAACTTTGAGGGCGAGGTAGCGCCCTCGCGCGCGGTCGGCGAACTCGTCTGGGCCTGGAATACCTGCCAGGCGCGCGGCATGGCGCCGCCGCGGCTCTATCTGGCGGATACCATGGGCTGGGCGAACCCGCAGGCGATCCGCGGCGCCATCGGCATGCTGCGCGACGCGCTGCCGGAAGCCGAGGTTGGCCTGCACCTGCACGACACACGCGGCCTTGGCCCGGCGAATGTCCTGGCGGCGCTGGAGATGGGGGTCTCCCATTTCGACAGTTCAGTCGCCGGCCTCGGTGGCTGCCCCTTCGCCGGCCATGGCGACGCTCGGGGCGCGGGCAACATCTGCACGGAGGACATGGTCTTCCTGTGCCATGAGATGGGGATCGAAACCGGCATCGACCTCGAAGCCCTGATCGAGGCCGCGCGGCTGGCCGAACGCATCATCGGCCGGCCGCTGTCCGGCCGGTTGATGCATGCGGGGTCGCTGAAGGCCTACCGGCAGCGCCGCGCGGCCGCCTGACGTCAGCTCTTCAGCGACCCGAGATAAGCCATCAGGTCGTTGATCTGCGTCTCGTTGCGCAGGCCGGGGAAGGACATGCTGCCGCGCGGCACCACTGCCTTGGGGTTGGCGACATAGGCGCGCAGGCGTTCCTCGGTCCAGACCAGGCCGCCGGTGCCGAGCTCACGCATATTCGCCGAATAGCGAAAGCCTTCGATGCTGGCCGCCGGGCGGCCGACAATGCCGAACAGGTTCGGGCCGACCCCGTTGCGCCCGCCCTGGTCCGCCGTATGGCAGGCGCGGCACTGGTTGAACACGCGCTGGCCCGCGGCCGCGTCGCCTTCCTCCGCCATGGCCACGCCCGACACGGACGCCATTGCAGCGAGGGCCGCCACCACCATCATCCGTCGCATGCGAAACTCCTTCCCACCCGATCGCCCGCGATGTCGTTCGCGCGCCATATCCTGCGTGGAATTAATCCCGTTTGACGATCTGGCAAGCGGGTGGCTTGAGCATCATGTCCAAGGCGCCTAGAGCAGTTCGCCCCTGCTGGGATCGGTCAGGGGCGTGATGAAGCTCAATCAGACCAAGGTCATGGCGATTCGCGTGGGCGCGGTCGAACGCCAATCGCGCTGACGGCGGAGCGGGCGAAGGCCCGCACGGCGTGCGTTTCCGGCCGGCGGCATGATCTGCGTCAAGGCGCCGATCCGCCGCCCATTGCATCTGGCAGGGCACGGCGCCGGCACGATACGATGCGGCGTGCGGTCCTGGGAGGTCAGGGATGGACTACGAGGACTATTTCCGCACCCAGCTCGACGGCCTGCGCCGCGAGGGCCGCTACCGTGTCTTCGCCGATATCGAACGCCAGGCCGGCCAATATCCCCGCGCCATCCGCCACGATGCCGGCACCGCGCGTGACGTCACCGTGTGGTGCTCCAACGACTATCTCGGCATGGGCCAGCACCCCAAGGTGCTCGCCGCGATGCATGCCGCGCTCGACCGCTACGGCGCCGGGGCGGGGGGAACGCGCAACATCTCCGGCACCAACCACGAACACATCCTGCTGGAACGGGCCCTAGCTGCGCTGCACGGCACCGAGGCCGCGCTGCTGTTCAACTCCGGCTACATGTCGAACTGGGCCTCGCTGTCGACGCTCGCCTCCCGCCTGCCAGGTTGCGTGATCGTCTCCGACGAGATGAACCACGCCTCGATGATCGAGGGCATGCGCCACTCCCGCGCCGAGCGTCGCGTGTTCCGCCACAACGACGTCGCCGACCTGCGCCGGGTGCTGGCCGAACTCGACCCCGGCGCGCCGAAGCTGGTCGCCTTCGAGAGCGTCTATTCGATGGACGGCGACATCGCCCCGATCGCCGCGATCTGCGACATCGCAGATGAATTCGGCGCGATGACCTATTGCGACGAGGTCCATGGCGTCGGCCTCTATGGCCCGACAGGCGGCGGCGTGACCGAACGCGACGGCGTCTCGCACCGCCTGACCGTCATCGAGGGCACGCTGGCCAAGGCCTTCGGCGTGATCGGCGGCTATATCGCCGGCTCCCATGCGATGGTCGATTTCGTGCGGTCCTTCGCCTCCGGCTTCATCTTCTCGACCGCCCTGCCGCCGGCCGTCGCCGCCGGCGCCCGCGCGGCGATCGAGCATTTGCGCGCCAGCAGCATCGAACGCGAGCGGCTGCACGAACGCGCCGCGACGCTGCGCCGCCGGCTCGACGCGGTGGGCGTGCCGCACCTGCCCAATGTCAGCCACATCGTGCCGGTGATGGTGCATGACCCGGTGCTGTGCCGGGCCATCAGTGACATCCTGCTCGACGAGCACGGCATCTATGTGCAGCCGATCAACTACCCGACCGTGCCGCGCGGCACGGAGCGCCTGCGCATCACCCCATCCCCGGTCCACAGCGATGCCGATATGGACCGGCTGGTCGCGGCGCTGGAGGATGTCTGGGCGCGCTTCAGCCTGCGGCGCGCCGCCTGATCACGCCGCGAGCGGCGCCCGCCCGCGGATGAAGTCGCTGCCGCGCTCGGCGATCATCATCGTCGTCGCATAGGTATTCGCCGATGTCATCGACGGCATCACCGAGGCATCGATCACCCGCAACGCCTCCAGCCCATGCACCTGCAGCCGGTCGTTGACGACGCTGGTGGTGTCCGTTTCCGGCCCCATCCGGCAGGTACCGATCAGGTGATAGGTTGTCGAGCCGTTCTTGTAGGCGAAATCAAGCAATTCATCGTCGCGCTCGACATTCACGCCCGGCAGCACCTCCTTCTCCAGCAGCTCTTGCATTGAAGGCGTGTTCAGCAATCGGCGGATCAGCCGGATGCCGCCCAGATGCACGCGACGGTCCATCTCGTCGGACAAATAGTTGGGCTGGATCTCGGGGTCGTCGAACACATCCGCGGTCTTCGCGCGCACCCAGCCAGTGCTCTCCGGCCGATGCTGCCAAGCACCCGCGGTACAGCCCGGATAGTCGTCGAGCACATAGACCTTGCCCTCGGCATAGGAGCCGGGAGTGAAGACGCCCTGCAGATCGGGCTCGTCCAGCCCCTCGAAGGACTTCCAGAAGATATGCACATGCGAGGGCGCCGTTGCCAGGATCGACGGCTTGCCCATCGCCCAGCGCGCCACCTGCTTCACGAGGTTGAAGCCCGTCGCCAACTGGTTCAGCGTCTCCACCCCATCCTTCGCCCGCATCACGATGCGCGAGGCGTAATGGTCGCGGAAATTCTCCCCCACCGGCAATTCGTGAAATACCGGCACGCCGATCCGCGCCAGGGTCGAAGCCGGCCCGATCCCCGAGACCTGCAACAGCCGCGCCGTATTCGCCGTGCCGGCCGAGATGATCACCTCGCGCCGCGCCCGCACCTCGGTCCGCGCACCGCCGCGCTCGGTGACGTAGCGGACGCCAACCGCCCGCTTGCCCTCGAAGACGATGCCGCAGGCGCGCGCATTGGTGCGCACCTCCAGCGCCGGCCGTGACATGGCCGGCTTCAGGAAGGCCCGCGCCGCCGAAACCCGCCAGCCTTTGCGGATGCCGCGCTGGAAATACCCGACCCCCGCCTGGTCGCCGCTGTTGTAGTCGGGGTTGCGCGGCAGCCCGGCCTCGACGCACCCCTGCAGGAAGGCTTCCGAGAGCGGGTGGATCCAGTCCATGTCGGTGACCGGCAGCCCGCCCTGCTTGCCGCGCCGATCGTCGCGGCCGAAGCCGATGCGCTGCTCGGTGCGCATGTAGTAGGGCAGGCAGTCCTCATAGCCCCAGCCGCGATTGCCGCGCTGCGCCCAGGA
Organism: Neoroseomonas lacus; assembly: GCF_014644535.1. Classification (GTDB taxonomy): domain Bacteria; phylum Pseudomonadota; class Alphaproteobacteria; order Acetobacterales; family Acetobacteraceae; genus Neoroseomonas; species Neoroseomonas lacus. The sequence continues at coordinate 328,669 of NZ_BMKW01000007.1, read as the reverse complement.
ATTCAGATCCCCCGGCTGCCCACGGTTGTAGATCATGCCATTGACCGACGAAGACCCGCCCAGCGTGCGCCCCTGCGTCGTCGATATCTGCCGCCCACCCGTCCGTTCGGTCGGCTCGGTCTTGAACTGCCAGGTGACCGACGGGTCCACCAGCGTCTTGATGAAGCCCGCCGGCAGGTGGATGAAGAAGTTGCGGTCCGGCGGCCCCGCTTCCAGCACACAGACGGTCACGCCCGGATCCTCGGTCAGCCGCGCGGCGAGGATCGACCCGGCGGCGCCGGCGCCGACGATGACATAGTCGAAGGTGTCGGGCGTGCTGGCCATGGCGGGGTGGCGGCTCCTGTGATTTGCTCCCGCCCAGCCTAGGCGGGTGTGTCGCCTGCCGCCAGACTGCCATGCCTGATCCTACGCCTTCGGAGGAAGCCCATGTCAAAGACAGCCCTTGTCGTCAGCGCCCATTCCGCCGATTTCGTCTGGCGCTGCGGCGGCGCCATCGCGCTGCATGCCGAGAAGGGCTTCAAGGTCACGGTGGTTTGCCTGTCCTATGGCGAGCGCGGCGAATCGGCCAAACTGTGGCGCGTGCCCGGCATGACGCTCGACCGCGTGAAGGCGTCGCGCGAGGTCGAGGCGAAGAAGGCGGCCGAGGCGCTCGGCGTGCACGACATCCAGTTCTGGGACCTCGGCGACTACCCGATCACGCTGAGCAATGACTCGCTGTTCCGTCTCGTCGACGTCTACCGCGACATCCACCCCGCCTTCGTGCTGACCCACAGCAAGGAGGACATCTACAACCGCGACCACCCCGCGGTGACCGACTTCGCCCAGCACGCCCGCATCACCGCCCAGGCGCATGGCCACAATCCGGGGCAGAAGGTGCTCGGCGCCCCGCCGGTCTTCCTGTTCGAACCGCATCAGCCGGAACAATGCGGCTGGAAGCCCGATGTGCTGCTCGACATCGGCAGCGTGTGGGAGAAGAAGCGCGCCGCCATCGAATGCATGGAAGGGCAGGAGCACCTGTGGGAATACTACACCCGCGTCGCCCTGCAGCGCGGTGCCCAGGCCGCCCGCAATTCCGACAAGACCATCAAATGGGGCGAGGGCTTCCAATCCGTCTTCCCGCATGTGGTGGAAAGCCTGGCATGAGCTTCACCGCGCCCCCCCGCCGCGCCGGCTGGATCGACCGGCCGGATGCGCGCATCCGCTATGAGGTGACCGGCTCCGGCCCGGCCATCGTCTTCGCCCATGGCCTTGGCGGTTGCCTGTTCTCCTGGTGGCAGCAGGTGGCGCATTTCGCGCCGCGCTACACTTGCGTGGCATTCTCCCATCGCGGCTTCTTCCCCTCCACCGCGCCGGCCGGTGGCCCCGACCCGGCCGAATACGCCGGCGATGTCGCCGCCCTGGTGGACACGCTGAAGCTCGGCGACATCCGCATGGTGTGCCAGTCGATGGGCGGCTGGTCCGGCGTCGAATACGCGTTGCTGCGCCCCGGCCGGGTGAAGGCGCTGGTGCTGGCGGCGACGACCGGCTCGCTCGACCCACGCCAGATGCGCGAGCCGGAACGCTCGAAACTCGCCGCCTGGAGTAAGGCCAGCGCCGAGGCCCGCTCCGACCTGCTGGCGCGCAACATGCTGCCGGCCTCCGGCGCCCGCATGGCCGAGGAACAGCCCGCCCTCGCGCAGATCTACGCGCACATCAATGGCCTCTCGCAGGGCTTCGACCGCGAGACCGTGCGCGCCAGGCTGCACGCCGCGCGCAACCGCCCACCCGAAGCCTTCGCCGCCGCCAACACGCCAGTGATGTTCGTCCCCTGCGAGGAGGACGTGGTGATCCCGCCCTTCGCCCCTTCCGGCATGGCGCCGTCCATCCCCGGCGCCCGCGTCTCGCCGCTGCCCAAGGCAGGGCATTCGGGCCATTTCGAACACGCTGACGCCTTCAACGCCAAGGTCGATGCCTTCTTTGCCGAGGTTGGCGCATGACCCAGCGCGTCCTAACCGCGGCTTTTGGCGATTACCCGCACACCGCCGAGCTGCCGCCCTCCGACCTGCTGCGCTTCGATCGCGCTTCGGTGAAGCCGATCAGCAAGGCCTTCGCGCCGATGGTGCGCGAGCTGCGCTACGACGTCTCCGAAATGGCCATCGCCACCTTCCTGATGGCCAAGGAAGCCGGCGTGCCGATCTCGCTGCTGCCGGTGGTGATGGCGTCGCGCTTCCAGGAAGGCGCGCTGCTGTGCCGCACCGACAGCGCCATCGCCGGCCCGGCGGACCTCGCTGGCAAGCGTGTCGGCGTGCGCGCCTATAGCCAGACCACGGGCATGTGGCTGCGCGGAGTACTGGCCGAACGCCACGGCGTCGCCGCCGACGCCATCGCCTGGACGACCTTCGAGGACGCCCACGTCCCCACCTTCCGCGACCCGCCCTTCTGCACCCGCGCGGCACCCGGCGCCGACATGACGGCAATGCTGCGCGACGGCGCGCTGGACGCGGCGATCTTCGGCGCCGAACTGCCGGACGGCTTCCGCCCTGTCTTCCCCGACGTCGCTGCCGCCGGCCGCGAATTCCAGGCGAGCTTCGGCTTCGAGCCGGTGAACCACCTGGTCGTGGTGAAGTCGGAACTGATGCGCGAACCCGCGCTGGTCGCGGAATTGCAGCGCATCTTCGGTGCGGCGGCAACCACGCGGGCAGCGCTGGCCCCGGCCATAACCCTGGCCGGGCGTTGGTGCGTGGCGCAAGGCCTGCTGTCGCGGCCCCTGACGCCGGATCAGGTCTGGTCCTGACCGCGCCGCAGGAAATCCAATAACACAGGGTTGAATACCTCCGGCCGCTCCACGGTGAAGGCATGCCCGCCTTCCGGCGTCAGCCAGAACACGGCGTCCGGCAAGCCATCGGCCAGAGCCTGAGAGACCGTCCAGGGCACCAGCAGATCGTCGCGCGACGCCGCCACCAGCACCGGCGCGGTGATGCGCGACAAATCCCCCCGCACGTCGAAGGCGCGCAACGCGCCGATGCGCTTCAGCAGGTTCCCGGCACCCTGGAAATGCGCCGTGCCATGCGCGACCTCGGCGAGGATCCTCTCATGATGCGCCGACATATACGGCGCGGTATGCAGGAACAGCGGCTGCGCCGCGACATAGGCCGCTGGCCCCTGCGCGTGCAGGATACCGAGCCGGATGTCGAAGCAACGCTCCGAATGCCGGTCCACCCTCGCCCAGGCATTCACCGCCACCAGGCGGCCGAGCCGTGCTGGATGCCGCCGCGCAATCTCCAGCCCGACCAGCCCGCCCAGCGCATGCCCGAGCAGATGCGCGCTCTCAATGCCGGCGGCATCCAGCACCGCGACCACGTCATCGGCCATATGCCCGATGCTGTAGCCATCTGGCAGCACTTCGGTATTGCGCCCGGTGCCACGTTGATCGAAGGCGACGACGCGGAAGTGCTTTTCCAATGCCGCCCGTTGCGGCGCCCAGAATGCCGCCGCGCCGCCGAGCCCGGCCGACAGCACCACCGCTTCGCGGCCCGTCCCGGTGACCTCGAACTTCATGTCGCGATATGCGCCACGGAGGCGATCTCGACCAGCGCATCCGGCTTCACCAGACCGCATTGGATGCAGTAGCGCGCCGGTTTGTCGCCCGGGAAATACTCGGCATAGACGGCGTTCAGTGGGGCGTAATGCGCCCAATCGGTCAGGAAGATGTGGTTCATCACCACATCGGCCATGGTGCCGCCGGCCGCCTCGACGACGCCCTTGATCGTCTCCAGTACATGGCGCGTCTGCGCGCCGGCATCGCCGACATGCACGACATGGTTCTGCGCATCGAGCGGCAGCGTGCCCGATACATACAGCACGCCATCGGCAACCGCGCCGGGCGAGTAGGGGGCAAGCGGTTTGCCGGACCCGGCGGGGATGACAGGGGTGAAGGGCATGGCGGCGTCCTTTTCAACGCCGCCAGCCAAGCAAACCCCAGGCCAGGGCGTTACCGGGCCCCGCGCACGAGCCGCCCCGGCAACGCCCCGGTCGCCTCGCCCTCGCGATAGGTGACGACGCCGGACAGCACCGTCGCGACATACCCCTCCGCCCGCTGCACCAGCCGCTTGCCGCCGGCAGGCAAGTCGTAGTGCATCTCCGGCGCGCGCATCTGCAGCCGCGCGAAGTCGATGACGTTCAGGTCCGCCTTGCGCCCCGCCGCCACCACGCCGCGATCCGCCAGCCCCATCGCCGCCGCATTGTCGCGGCTGATCCGCTTCACCGCCTGTTCGACCGGCAGCTTCGGCCCGCGCACGCGGTCGCGCGCCCAATGCACCAGCATATGCGTCATGCAGGAGGCATCGCAGATATACCCCACATGCGCCCCGCCATCGCCGAGCCCCATCAGCGTATGCGGATGCGTCATCATCTCGCGGATCGCGGCGAGGTCCCCATCCGCATAATTCAGCAGCGGCCGGTTCAGGATCGCGCGGCCGTCGCGTTCCAGCATCAGGTCGTAGCATAGCGCCTCGGCCGTCATGCCGCGCGCGGCGGCCATGGCGGCGACGGAACGCTCGGGCGGCGGCTCGTATTCCGGCGGGTCGCCGAGCGGGAAGATCTTATCCCAATTGTTCAGCCGCACCTTTAGCGCCGCATCATCCGTCTGTTCGGACAGGATGCGCGCCCGCCGCGCCGGGTCGCGCAACGCGGCGATCCGATCGGCAAACGTCAGCCCCGCGACCTCGACATAGGAAGGTCGCGTCAGGAACGGATGCTGCGACAATTCGAAGCCGAACATCAGCCCAACCGGCCGCCCCATCACCTGGCCGAACATCGGCACGCCGGCCTCATTCGCCTCGGTGGTGCGCTCAAGGAGCCAGCGCCAGAAGCCCGGCTTCGACTCCCGCTGCAACAGAGAGAAGGTAAGGGGCCGTCCAGCCACCGCCGCCACGCGCCGCAGCCGCGCGAATTCCTCCTCGGCCGGGTCATCGAAGTCGGAGATCACCTGCAACCACCCGCTGCCATGCGCGCGCAGCGCACCCGCCAGCGCCTCCAACTCCGCCTCCGGCGCGCCGAGCGTCGGGATGTGCCGCCCATCCAACGTGCGATGCGCCAGCGCCCGCGACGTCGAAATCCCCACCGCACCCGCCGCCAGCCCTTCCGCCGCCAGCCGCGCCATCTCGGCACATTCGGCCGGCGTCGCCTCGGCATGAGCTTCGGCGCGTTCGCCCATCACATGCACGCGCAGCGGCGCATGGGTGACCATCGCCGCGATGTCGGTGTCGTAGCGGCGGCCGGCGAGGAAATCCATGTAGTCGGGGAAGGATTCCCAACTCCACGGCAGTCCCTCCGTCAGCACGACTTCGGGCAGGTCCTCCACGCCTTCCATCAGCTTGACCAGCATTTCGCGCCGCTCCGGCCGGCACGGCGCGAAACCCACGCCGCAATTGCCGATCAGCGCCGTGGTGACACCGTTGATGGAGGACGAGATCAGCCGCTCGGACCAGGATGCCTGCGCATCGTAATGCGTGTGGATATCGACGAAGCCAGGCGTGACCAGCAACCCCTTGGCGTCGATCTCCTCCGCGCCACGCCCGGCGACGCGCCCAACCTCGACGATGCGCCCCGCCTGCACGGCAACATCGGCCTCAAACGGCGCGGCCCCGGTGCCGTCCACCACCGTGCCGCCACGGATCACCAAGTCATGCATGGCCGTTCTCCCGTTCAAACCGACAGCACGATCTTGCCGAAATGCTTGTTGGCTTTCATGTGGGCCAGCGCCTCCACCACCTCGTCGAGCGGAAACACCTTGTCGATCGGAATGCTGAACCGCCCCTGCTCGACGGCGTCCCAGAGATCGCGCCGCATCGCCGCATACTCGGCGCGGATTTCCTCGCGCGACCGCGTCCGGTGCGTCACGCCGATATAGGCAATGCGCCGCGTCGCATGCAGGTCGAAGTCGAACTCCCCCTTGCTGCCGCCCAGCCGCCCGACATTGACGATGCGCCCCAGCACCGCCGTGCAGCGCATCGCCGCATTGATCGTCGCCGCACTCACCTGGTCCACCACGAGATCGACACCCCGCCCACCCGTCGCGGCGAGCACCTGCTCGGCCCAATCCGCATCGCGCGTGTTCACCGCGACATCGGCGCCGAATTCGGTCAGCCGGGCGCGCCGCGCCGCATCGGTCGAGGTGCCGATGACCAGCCCCGCGCCCATGAACTTCGCGATCTGCATCCCCATGATGCCGACACCAGACGACGCGCCGAGGATCATCACGCTCTCGCCGCGGGCGAGCCGCCCATTCACCACGACTGCGTCATGCATCGTTGCCAGCGCCACCGGCAGCGTCGCCGCTTCCTCCCAGGAAAGGTTGCGGTCCGGCACCTTCTGGACGCGGTGGCTGTCGGCGATGGCGTATTCCGCATAGCCGCCGGCACCCGAGCAGGTGACGCGATCGCCCCGCTTCACCCCCGTCACCGCGCTGCCGACCGCGGCAACCTCGCCGGCGAAATCGAGGCCGAGGATCGTCCCGGCCCCGCCCATCGACCCATGCGACCCGCCCGCCGCCACGCCGAGATCAGCCCGGTTCAGCGTCGCCGCGCGCACGCGCACCAACACTTCCTCCGGCCCCGGGGTCGGGCGGGGCACGTCCTGCACCCGCACGCCCTCCGGCGTGACGACAGCCGCGCGCATGGTTTCCGTCATGGTCGTTTCATCCCCTGGTGTTCTGCAAACCTTGCACCCGGATGATGCCGTCCGCCACCGGGCGCAAGCCCTGGATCGTCGCGCCCACGCCATGCAGCGTCAGCGGCTGCCACAGATTGATGTAGGGACGGTCGGCGAGGTACTGCCGCGCCGCCCGGTCATAGGCCGCCGCCCGCACCGCCGGGTCCACGCTGCGCCGCGCCTCGACCAGCGCCGCCTCGACAGCGCGGTTGCAATACTGCCCGCCATTCAGCGGCACGCCGCAGGCATAGAAGGCGAACAGATTGCCATCGAGATCGACGCGCCCCGACCATTGGATGATCAGCGCCTCGAAATCCCCGGCCGACCATTGCCGCAACAGCGTCGCCGTCTCGATCACCTGGATCTGGATGTCGATGCCGGCCTCGGCCGCCATCGCCTGGATCACCTCGGACGCCTGCAGGTAATCCGTGGTGTTCGGCACCGAGAGCTTCACCGTCAACCGCTCATGCCCCGCCGCGCGCAGCAATGCCCGGGCCCGCGCCACGTCGCGCTGCGGCATCGGCACCGAGCGCGCATAGAAAGGATGGTCCGGCGGCACCGCCTGGTTGGCCGGCACCCACAGCCCCTCGAAGGCGACATTCACCAGCGCCTGGCGGTCGATGGCGAGTTCCAGCGCCTCGCGCACCCGTGGGTCCTGGCCGAGCGGCGTCCGCGACCGCGCGCCATTCGCCACATTGATCGCGAGATAGAAGGTCGCCAGCGAGGGCGCCTGCACCACGCGCACCCGCTGGTCGCGCCGCATCTCCGGCACGTCGGAGGGGCTGACGCGCTCGATGACGTCGAGCGCCCCGGCGCGCAGATTGGCCAGCCGGACCGTCGCATCCGGGATCGGGCGATAGGTGACGCGGTCGAAGTGGATCGCCGCACGGTCCCAATAGCTGTCGAAGCGTTCCAGCTCCATGCGGTCCTGGGCGATGCGCTGCGTCAGGCGAAATGGCCCCGCGCAGGCGGGGGCGCGCTGAAAATCGGCGCCGGTGACGGTTGCCTGGCGCGGCGAGACCAGCATCCCGGCGCGATCCGACAGCGCCGCCAGCAGCGGGGCAAAGGGCTCCGAGAGGTGGATGGTCACTTCCAGCGGCCCGGTCGCGACCACCTCGGTCACCGGCCCCATCTCCGCCTTGCGGGTGGAACCGGGGGTTTCCAGATGGCGGCGCAGCCCGATCGCCGCGGCCTCGCCGGTCAGCGGCTCGCCATCATGGAAGCGGACGCCATCGCGCAGGGTGAAGACCAGCGTCTTGCCATCATCCGCCCAGCGCCAGGCGGTGGCGAGCTGCGGGACGATCTCCAGCCTCTCGTTGATGTCCACCAGCTTGTCGCACATCGCCGCGAAGACCTGGCGGCCCGCCACGGTACGCGACAGCGTCGGATCAAGTACATCCGGATCGGAGTTTAACCCGATCCGCAGTTGTTGCGCGGCGGCAGGCTGCGCGAGGCTTGTGAGCAGCATCAAAGCGGCGAGGCGACGCATGGTGCAGGATCCCGTTCATCGTTTCCGGGGCTTCGAGCGTGGTGCGTTCACCTTCGTTCACGCATCGCGCTCTAACCTCATGGTTGATCGCGTGATTCAGACCTCCGGTGCATTCGCACCTGCGGCCATCACACCGAGTGTCACCCTGGGGACTGGAAGCGCGCAATGGAGCTTGGCTGATACGCGAGATCCGTACCGGACCGCGGTTGTTGACGATGCTTGCCGTGTCGCTGGTCTCGGCCTGTGCGTCGCGGCCGCCACCGGCACCGCTCGACGCGGCGGGGCGGGAGGCGCTGCGCCTGCGCACCGCCATGCTGGCCGAGGTCCCCGGCGCCGCGGTACCGGCGACGCCCTTGGCGGTGCAATGGGTGGCGCTGGCGCGCGACGCGATAGCCCAGGCCGGCCGGCGGCCGGAGGGCGCGGAACTCGCCGTGCTGACCGATCGTACGCCCTCGGTGCAGCGGGTCGCCTTGCTGCTGATGCGCGCCGATGGCCCGTGGGAGGTGGTGGCGAGTGCGCCGGCCTCCACCGGTATCAGCGGTGTGCCCGACCACTTCATCACCCCGCTCGGCGTCTATGCGCAGGATGGCGGCATCCGCGGCTATCGCGCGCTGGGCACCTATAACCGCGAGGGCATCAGGGGCCTGGGCGAACGCGGCATGCGCGTATGGGATTTCGGCTGGTATCAGGCGCCGCGTGGCTGGCCGATGATGGCAGCGAGGCACGCATCCGCTTCGCCATGCATGCGACCGACCCCGATCTGTTCGAACCCATGCTGGGCGAACCTTCCTCGGAGGGCTGCGTGCGCGTCGGCGGCACGATGAACCGCTTCCTCGACGTGAATGGCGTGCTCGATGCCGATGTCGCGCGCCTGGCCGAGACGGATCGTCGCTTTGCCTCGCTGCTGCTGGCCGAGCGCGAGGTCACCTCCCTCGCTGGCCGCCTGTTGATCGTGGTGGACAGTTCAGAGCAACCCCCGGCGTCAACACGCCCGCCCAACGGATAAAGAAACGGACGGGGTACGGACGCATGCTCACTGGTGCCGAATATGCCTCGATCCGTCGGACTCGCGGACCCTCCTCGGCGTGACGGCCGTCCGATCGCTGGTTCACACTGGGGGACACGCAATCAAGCATTCCGATGCGGGACGGTCTCAATCTGAACGTCGCCACATGCGCGGCGCGCATGCGTACCGGGGAGTCAAGAATACGGACCCTCCATGCGATTTCAGTGGCAGCAGGACCAACAGATCTTGTGGGCGAGGGCCGCGGGTCAATCTGCGCCGCTCAGCGCGCCGCGGCCGCAGCGCCGCAGAGCTACCAGTCGAGGTCCGTTACCGGGGCCGCGACTTATGCCAAAGGGCCGGCGCCGAGTCATCGTTTCCCTGGCCGGCTGCATTCTCTAAGGTTCCGGCCACGGAAGGCTCACACGCGGCTTCCGGGGAGGCACGGTGCGACAGGACCGATGGCCGGGCCGGCGACGGCTCCTCGCGACGGCATCATGTCTCGCGGGAAGCACTCCCCTGCGCGCGCGTGCGGATGCTCCGGCAATCCGCTTCGGGCTCACGCCGGTCTTTCTCGATTCCGATCTCGAATTGCTGCGCGACCTCGAGGAATACCTGAGCACGTCGACCGGGGCGCAGGTTCAACTGCTCAAGCGCCGGACCTATCAGGAGGTCACCTCACTATTGCTCTCCGGCCAGATCGATGCGGCCTGGATCTGTGGTTATCCTTACGTTCAGAATCTCGGGCGCCTTGCGCTGCTCTCCGTGCCACTCCACCACGGGCGACCCCTCTACCAGAGCTACGTCATCACCGAGGCCGCGGCACCGGCGGCGTCGCTGTCAGAGCTTCGTGGCATGACGCACGCATTCTCGGATCCGGACAGCAATTCAGGCTTTCTGGTGACGCGCTGGCTGCTGGCACGCCAGGGGGAACGGCCGGAGACGTTCTTCGCCCGCAGCTTCTTCGCCTATGGCCACCGCAACGTGATCCGCGCCGTCGGTTCCGGGCTCGCGCAATCCGGCAGCGTGGATGGCTATGTCTGGGAAGTGATGGCGCAGCGCGAGCCGCAACTGACGCGCGAGACCCGCATCCTGAACAGGTCGGATTGGCATGGCTTCCCGCCCGTCTGCTGCCTCAGCGCAGCGCGGGGTAGTCCGGCGGTGCGCGCACTTGCCACCGCGCTGGAGGCGATGCCGAGCACACCGCCCGGCCGGCGCATCCTCGCGACGCTGCAACTCGACGGCTGGGTGCCCGGGGATCCGGCCTGGTTCGACGGCATAGCGCGGATGAGCGCCGAGGTCGGCGGGAGTGCATCATGAACCGTGACGCGTCTCCGTTTCGACCGGGCCGCTGGCCGCTCGCCCTTCGGGTGCCCGTTCTCGTCTCCCTCCTCATGATCGCCGCCGCGGCCGTGCTCAGCCATGGCGTGCTGCAGCGCCTCTCTCGCGATCAGGAGCGGCATCTCGGCGAGCTTTCCGCGGCCTATCTGGACGGCCTCGCCACGGCGCTGCAGCCCGCCGCTATCCGCCGCGACGTGTGGGAGACGTTCGACGCCCTTGACCGCGCGCAAGGCCGCTACACCGCCTTGCACCCGGGGGTCGCCATGCTGGTACTGCCGGATGGCAGCATCCTGGCGTCGTCCGAGCCGCGGCGCTTCGTCCTGGGAACCGCGCTTCCCGAGGGTCTCGCCACCCGCTCCGCGGAGGCGGCGGGCCGCGGCGCGCCGGTGATGGACGAGGCCACCGCGCGCGCAACGCTCGGCCGAGACCTCGCCGAGGGCGGCATGGGGCTCGGCCGCATCGTCGCCGAGGTGGACATCGCGCCGCTGCTCGCCGAGCGTGCGGCGGTGCGCCGGACCTTGCTGCTGGCGAATGGCGCGCTGACGCTGCTGTTCGCCATACTAGGCTTCGTGCTGGTGCGCCGGCTGCTGCAGCCGCTCGAGATACTGCGCGCGCAGGTCGCGGCGGGCGGCGAGACGGGCCGCGTGAAGCCGCTTCCCGCGGCGGCGATCGCGCGCGCCGGTCCCGAATTCGCCGCGCTGTTCGGCGCCTGGAACCGCACCGCAGCGGCGATCGGGGAGCGCGAGGCGATGGCCGCGCGGCTCGCCGAGGAGGAACGCTATGCTCAGCTCGGCAAGCTCGCGTCCGGTATGGCGCACGAGGTCAACAACCCGCTCGGCGGATTGTTGACCGCCGTTGATACCATTGCGACGCATGGCGACGACCAGCAGGTGCGCGAGGCCTCGGTCGCCTTCCTGCGACGCGGCCTGGACGACATCCGGAACGTCGTCCGCGCCAGCCTCGTGACCTACAAGGGACGACCGGGAGACGGACCGCTGCATCGCGAGGACCTGGACGACCTGCGCGTCCTGGTGCGCCACGAGGTCGAACGCCGCGGCCTGCACCTGCAGTGGGAGAACGCCCTGTCCGCGGAGAGTCCGGCCGACCGGACGCTGACTCGCCAGATCGTGCTGAACCTCCTGCTGAATGCCTGCGCCGCGTCACCGGACGGCGCCACGGTGCGTGTGGTCGCTATTACCGGTCCGGATGGTGGTGTCGTGATCGACGTGTCTGACGAGGGACCAGGCCTGCCGGCGCCAGCCCTCGCGCTGCTGGCCGACCCGGAGGCCTCGCCTCCCGAAGGCGGCGGCCTTGGACTCTGGATCGCGGTTCGTCTGGCGCACCGGCTCGGCGGCCGCATCAGCTTGTGCGCGGCGGCGCAGGGGACGCGGATCCGTCTCGAGGTGCCAGGAGTCGGTCGCGTCGCAGGCCCAAGGGAGGCGCTTGCCCATGTTGCATGAGACGCGGGGCGCCATAGTCCTCATCGAAGACGACCAGACCCTTGGCGCCGCCCTCGCGCATCGCCTTGGCATTGAAGGCTATGCCGTGTCCTGGGCGCGCACGGCGGCGGCGGGCGAGGCGCTGCTCCAACGCACCCCGCCGGCCGACCTGCTGCTCTGCGACATCCGCTTGCCGGATGGTTCCGGCGAGGAGCTGTTCCTGCGTCTGCGTGCCCGGATTGGCGACCTGCCGGTCCTGTTCATGACCGCCTTCGGCGAAATCGACCAGGCGGTGCGGCTGGTGCGCGCCGGCGCCGACGATTTCCTGGCCAAGCCTTTCGAGGTGCCGGACCTACTTGCCCGCATCGAACGCCTGGTCGCCCGCCGGCTTCCTTCGGCGGAGGACGCGGTCCTTGGGCGCTCGGCCGCGATGCGTCGCGTGGAGGCGACGCTGCGGCGGGCGGCCTTGGTGGACAGTTCCGTCCTGCTGTTGGGCGAGAGCGGCGTCGGTAAGGAGGTCGCGGCGCGGTTGCTGCATACGCTCTCGCCGGCTGCGGATGGACCCTTCATCGCCGTGAATTGCGCCGCCATCCCGGCCGAGCTGATGGAGAGCGAGATCTTCGGCCATGAGCGCGGCGCCTTCACCGGCGCCCAGGCGCGGCATGCGGGTTACGCGGAACGCGCGCTCGGCGGAGTGCTGCTGCTGGACGAGATCGCCGAGCTTCCCCCGGCGCTGCAGCCAAAGCTGCTGCGGCTGCTGGAGGCGCGCGAGTTCACCCGCATCGGCGGGAAGGAAGCGCTACCCTTCGCGGCCCGCATCGTCGCCGCGACCAATGCCGACCTCGTCACGCTGGTCCGGGAGCGGCGGTTCCGTGAGGATCTGCTCTATCGCCTGGACGTCATCCGGGTGGAAATCCCGCCGCTGCGCGCGCGATCCGAGGACATCATGCCCTTGGCCCGCCGCTTCCTGGCAGACTGCGCGGAGCGCTTCGGCCGGGCGCTGCGCGGCTTCGACGAGGAGGCAGAGGCAGCTCTCCTCGCGCATCCCTGGCCGGGCAATGCGCGCGAGCTGCGCAATCGTGTCGAGCGCGCCGCCGCACTGGCCGACGGACCACGGGTCGAGGCGACCGACATCTTCCCGGAGCTTGCCGCCCCGCCCGGCACCGCCATGCAGGCCACGCTGGCGCAAGCAGTCGCGGCGACGGAACGGCGAACCATCCAGGCCGCGCTGGAGGCCACCGCCGGGGACGTCTCGATGGCGGCGGAGCGGCTCGGGGTCGGGCGGTCCACCTTGTTCGAGAAGATCCGCCGGCTGGGCCTCGGCCGGTCGGTGGTCCAGAAGGCCGGACCGTAGGCGCACGACGAATCTGGATGTCTGGACTCCGGCGCGGTCGGCATAGGCCGATCCGCGCCTGCAAGGCGTTGCGCTGCATCGCGATCCACGTCGCAGCGCCCGGCCGCGTCGTGCCGGCCAGGGCTGGCATGTGCTTCGCAATGCGAGCGCTCACCTTAAGCAGGTGGGGAGGGTTCAAGATGTCACACTGTGATCGACTGGCCGATGGCGGCCGTCGCTTCTTCCTGATGCGCGGTGCGGTTGCCGCCGCGGGCGCCGCCGCTGTCGCAGGCGTGGCGAGCGCGCCGGCCGAAGCAGCACCTTCGCTTGCCCGCGTCACCTACCCGGTAACCCGCCTCGCGAACCTGCGCGACCTCAAGGTCAACGAGCCGGTTCAGGTCGCTTATCCCGATGCCGATAGTCCCGGTGTCATCGTCAAGCTCGGCACGCGCGTCGAGGGCGGCGCCGGGCCGGATGGCGACGTCGTCGCCTTCTCCACCCTTTGCCCGCACAAGGGCTTCCCGCTTTTCTACCGGACCGACGACCGCTCGCTGAACTGCCCGGGCCATTACAGCCGCTTTGACTGCGAGAAAGGTGGCCTGCAGATCTGGGGCCAGGCGACGGCGAACCTCGCGCAGTTCCGCCTGCGTGTGGACCGGAACGGCGACATCCAGGCTGAGGGCGTGGACGAGCTGATCTACGGCCGTCTGTCCAACGTGCTCAGTTGAGGGAGGACGCAGCGATGGCCTACAAGCGCAACATCGACCGCCTGCCGATCCCGCCGCGGGACGCCAGGGTCCAGAACGTCACCTGCCACTTCTGCATCGTCGGCTGCGGCTACAAGGCCTATTCCTGGCCAGTGGACCGCCAGGGCGGCAACGCCGCGGCGCAGAACGCCTTCAACGCCAACCTCGCCGAACAGCAGCCTGCCGAGACGGCCAACTGGTACAGCCCGGCGATGTACAACATCGTGCGGCAGAACGGGAAGGACGTGCATCTGGTGATCAAGCCGGATGTTGAATGCTCGGTGAATGCCGGCCTCGGCTCGATCCGCGGCGCGCGGATGGCCGAGATGTCCTATTCTCGGACAACGGGGACGCAGGCGCAGCGCCTGACCGACCCGCTCGTCTGGCGCTATGGCGGGATGTCGCCGACCTCCTGGGACGATGCCGTCGCGCTGGTGGCCGAGGTGACGCGCCGCGTTGTCGAGGAGCAGGGCGAGGACGGCCTCATCGTCTCCGCCTTCGATCATGGCGGCGCCGGGGGCGGCTACGAGAACACCTGGGCGACCGGCAAGCTCTACTTCGAGAGCATGAAGGTCAAGAACATCCGCATCCACAACCGCCCAGCCTACAACAGCGAAGTCCATGGCTCTCGCGACATGGGCGTCGGCGAGCTGAACAACTGCTACGAGGACGCGGAACTCGCCGATACCATCATGGTGGTCGGCGCCAATCCGCTCGAGACCCAGACCAATTACTTTCTGAACCACTGGGTGCCCAATCTGCGTGGCACCTCGCTCGACAAGAAGCGGCGCGAGATGCCGAATGAGCCACACGCGGCCGGTCGCATCATTATCGTCGATCCACGACGTACCGTGACGGTCGCCGCCTGCGAGACGGAGGCGGGCAAGGAGAACGTCCTGCACCTCGCGATCAACTCGGGCACAGATCTCGCATTGTTCAACGCGCTGCTCACCGAGGTCGCGGCACGCGGCTGGGTGGATCGGCCCTTCATCGCCGCGTCCACCAGCGGCTATGACGCCGCGGCTGCGGCGAACCGCACGACGATCGAGGAAGCGGCGCGCATCACCGGCCTGTCGGCCGACGACATTCGCAAAGCCGCCGCATGGATTGCCGAACCGAAGCAGGGCGGCGCCCGGCGGCGAACCATGTTCGCGTATGAGAAGGGCCTGATCTGGGGCAATGACAATTATCGCACCAACCAGTCCCTGGTGAATCTGGCGCTCGCCACCGGCAATGTCGGCCGTCCCGGCGGCGGTTGCGTGCGCCTCGGCGGCCATCAGGAAGGCTATTCGCGCCCATCCGACGCGCATGTCGGGCGGCCGGCGGCCTATGTGGACCAGTTGCTGATCGGCGGCCGCGGCGGTGTCCACCACATCTGGGCCTGTGACCACTTCAAGACGACACTGAACGCCAGTGAGTTCAAGCGCGCCTACAAGCGGCGGACGGATCTGGTGAAAGCGGCGATGGATGGCGTACCGGCGGGTGACCGCGCGGCGCAGGTGGACGCCATCATGGGTGCCATCCGCCAGGGCGGGCTGTTCAGCGTCGACATGGACATCGTGCCAACGCAAATCGGCACCTGCGCGCATGTCGTGCTGCCGGCGGCGACGGCGGGGGAGATGAACCTCACCTCGATGAACGGCGAACGACGGATGCGCCTGACCGAGCGCTACATGGACCCGCCCGGCCAATCACTGCCGGACTGCCTGATCGTGGTGAAGCTGGCCCAGGCGCTCGAACGCTCCTGGCGCGCAGCGGGCAAGGGCGACATCGCCGACAAGTTCAAGGGCTATGACTGGATCAGCGAAGAGGACGCCTTCAACGACGGCTACCGCAAGCACGAGCGCGGCGGAGAGCACGTCACCTACGCCCGGCTGCGCGCCATGGGCACCAACGGCTTCCAGGAACCCGCCACGGGCTACCAGGAGGCCGGCGGCCAGGGCGGCCGCGGCAACCTGCCGGCGGGCAGCACAGCGGCTCCGGGCGTGATCGTCGGCACCAAACGGCTATATTCCGACGGACGCTTCGGCAAGCCGGACGGCAAGGCGACCTTCGCCAGCACCCAGTGGCGTGGCTTCCAGGCAGAAGGCAAGCAGGCCGAGAAGGACAAGTTCCGCTTCCTGGTGAACAACGGCCGTGCCAACCACATCTGGCAGTCCGCCTATCTGGACCAGCAGAACGACTTCGTGCGCGACCGCTTCCCGCTGCCCTATATCGAGATGAACCCCGCCGACATGGCCGAACTCCGGCTCACCCAGGGCGACCTCGTCGAAGTGTTCAACGACAATGGCGCGACGCAGGCGATGGCTTGGCCGACACCCTCCGCGCGCCGCGGCGAGACCTTCATGCTCTTCGCCTACCCAACGGGCGTGCAGGGCAACGTGGTATCCAAGGGGGTGAACGAGTTCATCATCCCCAACTACAAGCAGACCTGGGGCAACATCCGGAAGATCGCCGATGCGCCAGAGAGCGTACGGCATCTCACCTTCAAGCCGCAGGAATATCGTCAGGCCTGAGGCCGGACGGGGGAAGCCGGATGCGCGCCGGCTTCCCTCGGCGGTAGCGTGTGTCGCCGCCGTATCAGGCGGTCGTGGCGGACTCTCGCTGCATCGGCAGGCGAAGCGTGATCGCCCGGCACAGCGCCGGCGCAGCGGATGCCCTGCGCAGGCTGCGGTGCGCAACAGCCAGCGGCTGTGGCAGCGGAGCGATCAGTCGACCAGGCACTGATGTCCGGCAGCGCCAGGACGATGCCGGGCATCTCATCACGCATGTCGGTTCGGATCCGTGTGGTCGCCCGCGCCGAGCGACCGTTGCAGCAGGACGGTGTCAAGCCACCGGCCATGCTTGTGCCCGACCGAGCGCAGCGTCCCGGCCAGGCGAAACCCGAAGGCCTCGTGCAGCCGCACCGAGGCCAGGTTAGCGCTGTCGCCGACGACCGCTATCATCTGACGATATCCGAGCGCCTCGCAACGCTCGATCAACGCCTGCAGGAGAGCGCGGCCAATACCCAGCCCCATGCAGTCGTGCCGGACATAGACAGAGTTCTCGACCGTGTTCACATAGGCGATGCGGGGGCGGTACGCGCCGGCATAGGCGTAGCCGAGCACCGCGCCGTGGGCATCCGCCGCGACGAGATAGGGCAGACCGCGCTCGATGATCACGGCTCGCCGCTGCCGCATCTCATCGACGCTAGGCGCTTCCGTCTCGAAGGATCCCGTTCCGTGCAGGACGTGATGTCCGTAAATCGCCGCGATGGCGACCATGTCGTCGTCGCCCGATGGCCGGATGTGGAAGTGCGGATGCCGCGTGGCGGCATCGGTGGCGTGCTGCGTGTCCATGTCCGCGAAGGTGCGGCACGGCGGCCCGCGCCAAAAGGAATTCTTTCTAATATGCACCATAAGTATAAGTTTTATGCATGCGCGAACCGACCCTCCGCCAGCTGCGGACCTTCCTCTCCGTCGTCGAGACGGGCGGTGTCACGACCGCCGCGCAATCGCTCGGCCTGACGCAACCGGCGGCCAGCCAACAGCTGAGGGAACTCGAGCGCGCCATGGGCGTCCGGCTGCTCGAACGCGTGTCCGGCCGGGCGGTGCCGACCGCCGCCGGTCGGGCACTCATGGAGCCGGCGCGCCGTGCCCGCGCGGCTGTGGACGATGCCAGGTCGGTTACAGCGGCATACAGGTCGGGTGACGCGGGGCGGGTCCGTGTCGGCACCGGGGCGACGGCCTCCATCCATCTGCTGCCGCCGGTGCTGGCGGAATTGAATGAACGGATGCCGGGGCTGGAGGTGATCGTTGCCACCGGCAACACGCCCGATATGCTCAGGCGCGTCGAAGAGGGCGACCTCGACGCCGCGTTGGTGACCCTGCCCGCAGCCTTGGGTTCTTCACTGACGGCACTGCCGGTCGTAACCGATCCGTTGGTCGCGTTCCTGCCGGAGGCGATGCTGCCCGGCCGGCGCCGCGCCCTCTCAGCCGCCGATCTGGAGCGGCTTCCGCTGATCCTGTACGAGGCGGGGGCAAATACGCGCACCATCATCGACGCCTGGTTCCGCCGGGCCGGGCGGGTTCCGCGGCCGATCATGGAACTCGGCAGCGTCGAGGCGATCAAGGTGCTCGTGACGGGCGGCCGCGGATGCTCGGTGCTGCCGGCGTTGGCGCTTGGCGGTGACGCCCAAGGGGCCGTGATACGCCCACTGCGCCCGCCATTGTCGCG
Source organism: Neoroseomonas lacus (assembly GCF_014644535.1). Classification (GTDB taxonomy): domain Bacteria; phylum Pseudomonadota; class Alphaproteobacteria; order Acetobacterales; family Acetobacteraceae; genus Neoroseomonas; species Neoroseomonas lacus. The sequence continues at coordinate 310,413 of NZ_BMKW01000007.1, read as the reverse complement.
GCAGCTCGCGGTGGTCTTGCGCAAGGAGAAGGTCATCGACCGCGGCCTCGGGCGACTGCTCGACGCCCTGAATGCGCGCAAAGGCCGAAAAACCTGAGGGAAGCAGGCGATGGCAGAGGGCGAACCTTGCCCCGCCGACCAGAACCACCGCCCCTCCGTCAACGCGCATCCGCAGCAGCTTCGCGAGTTACGTGCCGCGCGATGCCGAGGACGCGCGCGCCTGTCCTGATTCGGTCATGCAGGGCACGCGTGGCGGCGCGTGAGCCGAGGCAGTGCCGCACCAGTTCCGCGCCTGCCGGATAGGCATCGGCATCGGGTGGACTCCGTCCTTCGGCATCCGGCGGCGCATGCGATCCACGCTTAGCCGATCTCAGGAAGGCGCGGACCGCGATGAAGCACGACCAAGCAAGCCGGCCGCAGACAATCTGCGGCTGATCCACAGCAAGGCGCGGCGTGCTTGGTCGGCGTATCTATCCACAGGATTGGGGAGCGTGATGCGTGCAATCCTACACGATGACTGCGACCAGGCTGGACGGCTATGGCACGCGCATGCACTGCAAGGCTGCGGAACTGCTGGCAGACACCGACCCCGCCGGCCGCGCCGATGCGTTCAACCCGGCCGAACTCCTGCTGGCCTCAATTGCGGCCTGCATGATGAAGGGCATCGAACGGGTGACGCCGATGCTGGGCTTCTCGCTCCGCGGCGTGACCATCCACCTGACCGGGGAACGCCAGGACGCCCCGCCGCGCATGACGCGCATCGACTACGAGATCCTGGTGGACACCGATGAGACCGACCGGCGGCTGGAGTTGTTGCACCAGAACGTCCGGAAGTACGGCACGATTTCCAACACCATCGCCCTTGCCGTGCCCCTGAACGGCACGCTGATGCGTTTACCATCCCCGGTAGCCTGACCGCCCGCCGGCGAACCGATTAAGGAAAACCCCATGGCCCAGCGCGACATCGTTCTCTGCACCCCGGCTCGTACCGCCATCGGCACCTTCAACGGCGCGCTGAAGGACGTGCCTGCCGTCGACCTCGGCGCCACGGTGGTCCGCGCCGCGATGGAGCGCGCCGGCCTCGATCCGGCACGGGTTGATGGCGTGGTGATGGGCAACGTCATCCAGGCCGGCAACAAGATGAATCCGGCCCGCCAGGCGGCGATCGCCGGTGGCGTGCCGGTCTCCGCGCCTGCCATGACGGTCAACCGCGTCTGCGGCTCCGGCGCCCAGGCCATCGCCTCGGCGGCGCAGGAAATCCGCCTCGGCGAGGCCGACGTGATGATCGCCGGCGGCATGGAGAACATGGATCGCGCGCCCTACCTGCTGCCCAACGGCCGTTGGGGCATGCGAATGGGCGATGGGCAGATCCTCGACAGCATGCTGCTGGACGGGCTGAACGATGCCTTCTCCGGCGAGCATTCGGGCTGGCACACCGAGGACCTGGTCACCAAGCTGCAGATCTCCCGCGCGGATCAGGACGCATGGGCATTGCGGTCGCAGACCCGGTTCTCGGCGGCCCAGGCCGCCGGGCTGTTCGACGCCGAGATCACGCCGGTGCAGGTGCCGGGCCGCAAGGGACCGGTGTCCTTTGCCCGAGACGAGCACAACCGCCCCGACACCACGGCCGAGACGCTGGCCAAGTTGCGCCCGGCCTTCCGTAAGGACGGCAGCATCACGGCCGGCAACGCGCCGGGGCTCAACACCGGCGCGGCGGCCATGGTGGTCGCCGAGCGGGGCGCGGCCGAGCGACTGGGCCTGAAGCCCGTGGCGCGGCTGGTGTCGGCCGGCCTCGGCGCGGTGGAGCCCGGGATGTTCGGCCTGGGCCCGGTGCCCGCCGTGAAGCGCGCGTTGGAGCGGGCGGGGTGGACGGCCGCCGAGATCGAGCGCGCCGAGATCAACGAGGCCTTCGCCGCCATCGCCCTTGCGGTGATGCGCGAGACGGGGCTGCGCGAGGAAGCGGTGAACCCCGAGGGCGGCGCCATCGCCCATGGCCACCCGATCGGTGCCTCCGGCGCGGTGCTGACCACGCGGCTGTTGCACGGCATGGCCCGCGCAGGCCAGACGCGCGGCCTGGTTACGCTATGCATCGGTGGCGGCCAGGGCATCGCGCTGTGTCTTGAGCGGCTGCACTAGGCGCGACCGGAAGGACACCCGCCACGAGTAAGGATCTTGTGGCTCTGGCCGACGCGGTGGCGCAGGGTGTGGGCCTGTTTCGCGAGGCCACCCTTTAGGCCCTGAAGGGAGTGGCAGTCTCAGCATGGATCTGATGTGAGCCATGGCCGCGGAGGTGCCGGCCGCATCTTTCCTGCACCTCAACCTCGCCCAGGGCTATGCCGATCGGGTGGCGGAAGTGCGCCGCGTAGACGCGATGCCGATGACGGTGTCGAGGCGCTGGGAGCCGTCCGCGGCCTGATCGACACGGTTGTCGTCTCGCCGCCCGGCGATCCGCCGAAGATCGACCTGACCGGCAACGTCATCGCCATGCTGAATGCCGGCGGGGCCAACCGAACCGTGGATGACGCCACGATGGGCGCGTGCCTTACCGCCTTGCTCTCACCTTCGGAAGACGGAGGAGTGCGGGAGAGTTTGCTCCCCCGCCCAATCCTTCTTCACGCCCCCCGATGAATCGGATCGACCCACAACACCGATTCAGGCTTCTCGACCGGCTCGATATCGAGATTGATCGCGATGGCCTCGTTGTCGGACCGTACCAGCACGCATTCCAGCGTCTCGTCGGCCGAGGCGTTGATCTCCTGATGCGGCACGTAGGGCGGCACGTAGATGAAGTCGCCCGGCCCGGCCTCGGCGACGAATTCCAGCTTCTCGCCCCAGCGCATCCGGGCACGCCCTTTCACTACATAGATCACGCTCTCCAGATGCCCATGGTGATGGGCGCCGGTCTTGGCGTCGGCATGGATATGGACGGTGCCGGCCCAGATGCGCTGCGCACCCACGCGGGCGGCGTTGATCGCCGCGGCGCGGTTCATGCCGGGGGTCTGGGCGGTGTTGGCGTCGAGACTGTCGGCCGGGATGACGCGGACGCCGCTGTGCTTCCAGCCGTCATCGGGGATGGAGGGGTGGTCGTGGCCGTCATGCGGCATGGCGAGGCTCCTTGCGTTTTGCGCAGGGGAACGCCATCGCGTCCGGTGCCGCAAGTACCTGAAACAAATAACGAATACAGCCTCCGGCGAGCACCGGATGGAGGATGGGATCGCGGCCGCGTAAGCAACGCTGGAAGGGTTTTCCCCGCGCCGTCAGGCGGCGGAATGCCCCGCCAGCCAAAGCCGCGTGCGGTGGCAGCCCCACAGCAACAGCGCCTGGCCGGCAAACCAGATGCCTGGCCCGGGCATGGTCCCGTGCAGCACGATCATCCCCAAAACGCCGGCGGCGGTCAGCACCAGCGCCAGATGTACCACATGGTCGAAGACCGAGAGCGCAGCATCCTTCACGATGCCCGAAAGGGGCATCATCGGCGTGGCGACGGCGACGCCCACCAGCAGCGCCATCAGCACCATCAGCAGGGCCAACCCTCCGAGGCACCCCCACAGCGTGACCAGTCGGGCGACCTCCTGCGGCAGCGCGCTGCCCGGTAGGGTCCATCGCAGCAGCAGAAACAGCACCGCGAGCCCCGAGACGGCGGCGAAGGCAGCCTGGGCCGGTTCGTCGGCCGGCCGATCACCGCCCCCGCTGGATGCGCGAGGCAGCAGCGGCCAAGCATCGAAACGCGCATTCGGGCGGGCCATCGGGATCTCCGGTCTGGGGCAGAACCATAACCACTGTCACCCCAGCCCGGTTTCCTAGAGCCTAACGTGAACCGTCCGCGTCAGAGGCTGTCTGGAAGGTCCGCCCGGTGCCGGACCCGGAAACACGCCGGTGGCGTGTTTCCAAACGGACTCTCAGCCCTGGCGCGGCAGCAGCCGCTCGGCCAGCGACGCCCACCACGACGCACCGACCGGCAGGATCTCGTCATTGAAGTCGTATTTCGGATGATGGACCATGGCGTCGGTCGGGCTGCGCCCGCCACCCAGCATCAGATAGGCGCCGTCCTTCGCATTCAGCATGAAGGAGAAATCCTCCCCGCCCATGGTCGGCTTGGCCATCGGGACCACGCGCGCCTCGCCCTGCACCGCGCGGGCGGCGTCGGCGGCGAGGCCCGTGCTGACCGGCTCATTGATCGTGGCCGGGTACAGGCGGATGAACTTCGCCTCCGCGCTCGCGCCGAAGGCCGCGGCGATGCCGGTGACAGTCTCGATGAAGCGCTTCTCCAGCAGGTCGCCGACCTCGGGGGCAAACCAGCGCGCGGTGCCGAGCATCGTCACCTGTTCCGGGATCACATTGTAGGTGTGCCCGCCATTGATGTGGCCGATGGTGATGACGCTGCCTTCCACCGGCTCGACATTGCGGCTGACGATGGATTGCAGCGCCTGCACGATGGCCGCCGCGATCACGATCGGGTCGTTGCCGTTCTGTGGAATGGCGCCATGCGCACCCTTGCCCGTGATGGTGACTTCAAGATTGCCGACAGCGGCCATTACCGGGCCTTCGCGCCAAGCGAAGGTGCCGGCCGGGAGGGACGGCCAATTGTGCAACCCGAACACGCGCTCCATCGGGAAACGCTCGAACAGGCCCTCCTTCACCATCACCTCGCCGCCGCCGAAATTCTCCTCGGCCGGCTGGAAAATCACATAGACGGTGCCGTCGAAGTTGCGCGTCTCGGCCAGGTACTTCGCCGCCCCCAGCAGCATGGTGGTGTGCCCGTCATGGCCGCAAGCATGCATCTTCCCCGGCGTCTTGGAGGCATAGGCGAGGCCGGTGTCCTCCAGGATCGGCAGCGCATCCATGTCCGCCCGCAGCCCGATGGCGCGGCCATTGCCGGAATTGCGGCCGCGAATCACGCCGACCACGCCGGTCTTGGCGATGCCCGTCACCACCTCGTCGCAGCCGAATTCATGCAGCTTGTCGGCAACGATGCCGGCGGTGCGCACTTCCTCGAAGGCGAGTTCGGGATGTTCATGCAGGTCGCGCCGCCAGGCGGTCATCTCGGCATGGAAATCGGCGATGCGGTTGTTCACGGGCATGGGTCGGCTCCGGTCAGGTCAAGCGGAGATGTGCGGCGCGGCGAAGGTGAGGGCAAGCCCCCGGTCGAGCGGCATGGGATCGACGCCCAGAACGTTCCGCATCGCACCAATGTCGAAGGCCTTGTCCTCGGTCAGGCGACGCACCTCATCGCCGCCGATGCGCGGCAGCCCCGGAACGATGCGCGTCAGCGGCGCCAGAAGACGCAACAGCAGCGCGGAGATCGGCAGGATCGGCGGCGTGCGCAGCCCGGCCGCGCCGGCCACCGCGCGCAGGAAGTCACGATAAGGCAGGGGCTTCGGCCCGGCGATGACGATGGTCTCGGCCGCATGCCAATCCCGCATCGCCGCCGCCATCAGGCACCGCGTGACGTCGTCCTGATGGATCGGCTGCACCAAGGCGCGCCCGCCACCGGGCAGCGGTGCCACCGGCAGCCGCGCGACCAGCGCCGCCAGCCGCCGCACATTGTCCTCCCCCTGCGCACCATAGATCATCGTCGGATGCAGCATGACGCCCGGCCGTCCGGAGGCGCGGAAGGCGGCCTCGCCGGCACGCACGCCGTCGCCATGCGCATCCGGCCATTGCGAAAACCGCCGCGTCGAGCCCATCAGCACGAAGGAAGCACCCGGTTCGGCCGCGGCCAATAGCGCCGGTGCCCAGCGGGCATGAACGGTGCTGACGACCCGATCCGCCCCCGCCAGGGCCCGCTTCAACGCCGCCGGATCGCGCAGATCAGCGACCCGCAACGCCCCTGGCAGGCCGAGCGCCGCCCACGCCGCCGCATTCCGCGCGACCGGGATGAACGCGACCCCGGCCGCCGCCAGGGCACGGGCCAGGGCGGCGCCCGACCGCCCCGTCGCGCCGACCAGTGCAATCAAGGATTGGCGCGCAGGAAGGCGAGGTCCGCCCCAAGTGGCGCCTGCGTCACCTGCTCATGCACCAGCCGGTCCCAGCCGCGCTTCGGTGCCGGCTCCGGCGCCCAGGCGGCGCGGCGCTTGGCCAGCACCGCCTCATCCACCAGCAGGTCGAGCGACCGGTTCTTCACCGAAAGCCGGATGCGGTCGCCCGTCTCCACCAGCGCCAGCGGCCCACCGACGGACGCCTCCGGCGCGATATGCAGCACGATGGTGCCGAAGGCGGTGCCGGACATGCGGCAATCGCTCATCCGCACCATGTCCTTCACCCCCTGGCGCGCGAGCTTCTTCGGGATCGGCAGATACCCCGCCTCCGGCATGCCGGCCGGCGAGCGCGGCCCCGCATTCTTCAGCACCAGGATATCCTGCGGCGTCACGTCCAGCTCTGGGTCGTCGATCCGGTTCGACAGATCGGCCAGCCCATCGAACACCAGGCAGCGCGCCTCGGTCTCGAACAGGGAAGGGGTGGCCGCGCTGCGCTTCAGGATCGCCCCATCGGGCGCCAGCGAACCGAACAGCGCCACCAGCCCGCCGACCGGCGAGACCGGCTCGCCCCGCGCACGGATGATGCGGCGATCGACGAAATGCGTGCCGTGGCCGATGCGGTCCGCCAGCGAGACGCCATCGAGATCCTTCGTGCTCAGATCAAGCAGATCACGCAATTCCCACAACAGCGCGCGCATGCCACCCGCACTGTGGAAGTCCTCCATGTACCCCTCGCCGGTCGGCTTGAGGTCCACCAGCACCGGCGTCGTCTCGGACAGCGCATCGAGCCGCTTCAGGTCCAGATCCAACCCCGACCGCCCGGCGATCGCCGCCAGGTGCACGATGGCATTGGTCGACCCTCCGAGCGACAGCAACACCCGCACGGCATTGTCCAGATTGCCCTGTGTCATCAGCGACAGCGGGGAGACGGGGTTGCGGATCAGCCGCACTGCCTGCGCACCCGCTTCCTCGGCAATCCGCAGCCGGTCAGCATGAACGGCGGGCGCCGACGCCGCGTCCAGGGGCATGAAGCCGAGCGTGGACGCCAGACAGGCCATGGTGGACGCCGTGCCCATCACGCCGCAAGTCCCTGCCGTGGTGGCGAGCTTGCCCTCCAAGGTCGCGATCTTCTCGTCCGTCACCTCGCCGGCCCGATAGCGCGCCCAATACCGCCGGCAATCGGTGCAGGCGGAAAGCCGCTCGCCTTCGAAGGACTGCGCCAGCATCGGCCCGACCACGAGCATGACCGACGGCGTGCCGGAGCTGATCGCGCCCATCAGTTGCGCCGGCACCGTTTTGTCGCAGCCACCCACCAGCACCGCGGCATCCATCGGCTGGTTCGCCAGCATGGTCTCGGTGTCGAGCGCCATCAGGTTGCGGTAATGCATCGAGCACGGCGAGAGCGACGGCTCGCAGATGCTGATGGTCGGGAAGGCCAACGGCAGCCCGCCCGCGGCGAGCACGCCGCGCTTCACCGCCTCGATCAGCTCGGGGATGGTGCGGTGGCAGTTGTTGTAGTCGCTGGCGGTATCCGCGATGCCGACCACCGGCTTGTCGAGCATCGCCTGCGAATAGCCCATGGACTTGGCGAAGGACCGCCGCAGATACAGCGCGAAGGCCGGGTCGCCGTAATTGGAGGCGTTGCGGCCAAGGCCATGGGGCTTATCGTTCATGCGCGTCCTCTCCGCCCCGCTGGCGGCGCCACGCCCGCTACGCGGGGCGGTGGCAGACGCAGCAGAGCTTGTTGCCGTCCGGGTCGCGCAGATAAGCACCGTAATAGTCGGCGTGGTAGTGAGGGCGCAGGCCCGGCGCGCCCTCATCCGTCCCGCCCTGGGCGAGGGCGGTGGCGTGGAAACGGTCCACGCTGGCGCGGTCCGGCGCCTCGAAGGCGATGGTCACGCCATTGCCGATGCTGGCGGCCTGCCCGTTAATCGGTAGCAGGATCCAGAATTGCGGCGTCGTCTCCGGCGCGGCGGCATAGCCGGCATAGCCCTTCTCCAGGTCGGCTTCCTGTCGCTTGATGCCGAGCCCGGCCAGGATCGGGTCATAGAAGGCGACGGCCCGGCGGATATCCGCGGTGCCGAGCGTGACGTGGCTGTACATGGCGTTTCATCCCTGTGCTGCGGCACGGCCCTGGCGAGGCCGTGCGGCGGCAGGTTGCCCCAGCGGGCCGCGGGCATCAATTCGCGTTTTGTTCTTATTTGGCGGCACGTGCCGGCGCCCGTGACCATTCGCCGTGGGGGCGGCGCCGTTGCGCCGGTTGTTCGCGCGTGGCAGCAAGCCCCGGACGTGCAGAAGGGGTTCGGTATCATGTTACCGCATGGCAAAACCCCGCTTCCCGCTTGACTTTGCCGCCCCCGACGGCGATAAGCCGCGCCACTTCCTTCGTCAGACCTCTGGAACACCGATGCTCACGAGACAGACCACCTCGCTGAAGCCGGCGGATGTGAACAAGGCCTGGGTGTTGATCGATGCGGACGGGCTCGTGCTCGGCCGTCTCGCCACCCTCGTCGCCAATCACCTCCGCGGCAAGCACAAGGCGCAGTTCACCCCGCATGTCGATTGCGGTGACCACGTCGTCATCATCAATGCCGAGAAGATCCGCGTGACCGGCGCCAAGGCCGAGCAGAAGGTGTTCTACTGGCACACCGGCTACGCCGGCGGCATCAAGCAGCGCACCGTGCGGGAGCGCCTCGAGAGCAAGTATCCCGAGCGCGTCATCGAAAAGGCCGTCGAGCGCATGATCACGCGCGGCCCGCTCGGTCGCGAGCAGATGCGCAACCTGCATGTCTATGCCGGTGCCGAGCATCCGCATGCCGGCCAGCAGCCCGCCAAGCTCGACGTGGCCGCGCTGAACCGCAAGAACTCCGTCCTCGTGAAGAAGGTTGCCTGAGGTCATGAGCGAGACCCGTACCCTCGCGGACCTCAAGGACATCGTCGCCGGTACCCCGGCGGCGCCTGAGGCCGCGATCAAGCGTGAACCCAAGCGTGACGCGCAGGGCCGCGCCTATGCCACCGGCCGCCGCAAGGACGCCGTGGCCCGCGTGTGGGTGAAGCCCGGCAAGGGCCAGATCCTGATCAACGACAAGCCGGCGGCGCGCTACTTCGCCCGTCCCGTGCTGCGCATGCTGATCACCCAGCCCTTCCTGGTCGCCGACCGCTACCAGCAGTTCGACGTGAACTGCACGGTCGTCGGCGGCGGGCTGTCGGGCCAGGCCGGCGCGGTGCGCCACGGCATCTCCCGCGCGCTCACCAACTACGAGCCGGAACTGCGCGCCATCCTGAAGAAGGCCGGCTTCCTGACCCGCGACCCCCGCGTCGTGGAGCGCAAGAAGTACGGCAAGGCGAAGGCGCGACGCTCCTTCCAGTTCAGCAAGCGCTGACGCCGGCGGATCGGCGCGCAGCGCCGGTCCTTCGACGCAGGACTGTCATGCAAATGGGGGTGGATCCGCGAGGATCTGCCCCTATTGCATTTCAGGCCGTACATCACGGCAAACTACCCACGAAACGGAGGTCCATTCCCATGGCCAAGACCCCCTCGGTATTCATCGACGGCGAAGCTGGCACGACCGGCCTGCAGATCCGCGAGCGGCTGGCGGCGAACCCGCATGTCGCCCTGCGTTCGATCGCCCCCGACCGCCGAAAGGATGCCGGGGCGCGCCGTGAGATGATGGAGGAGGTGGACCTCGTCATCCTCTGCCTGCCGGATGACGCCGCGAAGGAAAGCGCGGCCCTCGCCGCCTCCCTCGGCGACAAGGCGCCGAAGGTGCTCGACGCCTCCACCGCGCATCGCGTCGACTCCGCCTGGGCCTATGGCCTGCCGGAGCTGACGCCGGCCCAGCCGGCGCTGATCGCCGACGCGCAGCAGGTCTCGAATCCCGGCTGCTACCCGACCGGGGCGATTCTGATGCTGCGCCCGCTGGTCGAGGCCGGCATCCTCGCCACCGACTACCCGGTCACGGTCAACGCCGTCTCCGGCTACACCGGTGGCGGCAAGGCGATGGTCAATGCCTACGAGGCCCGCACCGCGCCGGACTTCGAAATGTACGGCCTTGGCCTGCATCACAAGCATGTGCCGGAGCTGCAGCAATACTCGCTGCTGACGCGCCGGCCGATCTTCGTCCCCGCCGTCGCCGACTACGCGCAAGGCATGCTGGATGCGGTCCCGCTGCATCTCGACATGCTGAAGGGCAACGTCACGCCCGCCGACATCGAGGCGCTGCTGGCCGCCCGCTACGCCGGCAGCGACTACGTCCGCGTCGTTCCGGCCGAAGCCGGCGGCAAGATCGAGCCGCAGGCGCTCAACGGCACCAACGGGCTCGAGATCCGCGTCTATGGCGATGCGGCGCTCGGCCAGGCGGTGCTGGTCGCGCGCTTCGACAACCTGGGCAAGGGCGCGTCGGGTGCGGCGGTGCAGAATCTCGGCCTGATGCTCGGCATCCCGGTGAATGCCGACCTTCCCGTGGCACACCCGCACGCGGCGGAATAACGTCGCGCCGACCGAGCCACGCCCGGCACGATGATCCGCATCGTGCCGGGCGCATCCCGACGATGCGTCGACCGTCAGGCGCCCCTGAACGTAGACAGCGCCACGAGAGCCGGTCGCCAACGGATGGCATCATCCGAACGCGTGACGATGCTCGTCATTGAATGCCTGGAGCAGGCGGCGTGAAGGCAGCATGCTTCAGCCCGCACGCCGCTGGCGCCGCCGTGGCGCGCGCCGGAAGCTGAACGCCGTACGCCGCTCACATCCGCATCCGCCCGGTTGACCCCGACGAAGTCCAGCACGCATGGTCGGACGGCGGTGCCCTCGGGCGCCGGGGCACAGGCATCGTGAGGCTTATGGACGAGGATCTTCTGGCCCAGGGCCTCCCCGGCGATTCGCACGGCGAAGCGCGTCACGTGGCCATCGCCGTGCTCGCGGGGGTCCTGGCCGGCCTTGTCGGCTCCCTGTTCCACCTGCTGATCAATGTGCTGATCGCCTGGCCGCGCTGGCTGGAACGGGTCCTCGACGGCTGGCTCCTGGTTGCCGCCGCGGCGATGGTCACGCTCGCCTGCACCATCCTCGCCGTCTTCATGGTGCGCCGCTTCGCCCCCGAAGCCGGCGGCAGCGGTGTGCAGGAAATCGAAGGCGCCATGGAAGGCCTGCGCGTGGTGCGCTGGCGCCGCGTGCTGCCGGTGAAGTTCTTCGCCGGCGTGACCGCCATCTCCTCCGGCCTAGTGCTCGGCCGCGAAGGCCCGACCATCCATATCGGCGCCTCCATCGCCGCCGCCCTGTCGGAACGCTTCCGGGTGAGCGAACTCGAACGGCGCGGCCTTCTCGCCGCCGGCGCCGCCGCCGGTCTCGCCAGCGCCTTCAACGCGCCGGTCGCCGCGGTGCTCTTCATCGTCGAGGAGACCCACCGCGAATTCCCCTACACCTTCCGCACCTATCTCGGCGTCGCCGCTGCCGCCATTGCCTCCACCGTGATGACGCAAGCCATCCTCGGCGACGGCCCGGACCTGCCTCTGCTCGCCACCAGCACGCCGCTGGCCTGGCTGCCGGCCTTCCTGCTGCTCGGCGCCGTGCTCGGTGTGGTCGGCATGGTATTCAACGCGGCCATCCTGCGGGCCGTCGCCTTCAGCGCCCACAGCCAGCAGCGCGTGCCCTACCTCTACCCGGCGGCGGTCGGCTTGGTCACCGGTGCGCTCCTCATCCTGCTGCCCGACACGGTGACCGGCGGCGAGGATGTCATCCTGTCCCTCGCCACCGCGAATCCTGGCCTCGGCGTGCTGCTGCTGCTCGCCCTCATCCGCTTCGTCACCACCGTCGCCTGCTATTCGAGCGGCGTGCCCGGCGGCATCTTCGCCCCCATGCTCACCCTCGCCATCTGCATCGGCCTTGCCTTCGGGGAGGCGCTGCGATCGCTGCTGCCCGATGCCGGCATTGCTCCACTCGCCTTCGCCATCGCGGCGATGGGCGGGTTGTTCACCGCCTCCGTCCGCGCGCCGATCGTCGGCGTCGCGCTGACACTGGAACTCACCGGCTCCTACGCCCTGGTCCTGCCGCTGATGGTCACCTGCGTCGCGGCGGATCTCGTCGCCCAATGGGTCGGCGGGCGGCCGATCTACAGCCAGCTGCTCGACCGCACCCTGGCCCAGGCCGGCATCAAGCGACCCGCCGAGGCGTCCGAGCCGACCGGCCTCGGCTGACCGGCCACCACAGCCTATGGCACCCTTCTTGCGAGCCCCGGTGAGGAAATATCCGGCCAGGGAGCGCAGGGCATGCAGTCTGATAGCGGCGGTGGGACCATGGACCCCGTCATGCGTTTTGCCGGGCCGGTGGTCCGTTTCGCCTCGATCCTGTGTGGCTGGTGGCTGCTCGGCTACTGCTTTCTCGTGGTGCTCGACATCGTCGGCCGCGCGCAATTCGGCCTGTCGCTGCAGGGCACCGACGAACTCGGCGGCTACACCCTCGCCGTGACCTCCGCCTTCGGCTTCGCGCAGACCTTGCTGTCACGCCGCCACACCCGCATCGAACTCGTCATCCAGCGCCTGCCGCGCATTCCCGCCGCGGCTCTGAACCTGCTCGCCGCGCTGACCATCGCCGGCCTGGCGGTCCTCCTGTTGGAACGCGGCTGGTCGGTGCTCGACGAGAGCATCGAATTCATGGCGGTCTCCAACTCGCCCCTGCAGGTGCCGCTATGGATCCCGCAGGGGCTGTGGGTCGGTGGGCTCGGCCTCTTCGCCGCCGTCGCCGTCGCACTTGCCGTCCAGGCAAGCTGGGTGCTGTTCCGCAACCCGCAGCGGCTGAACGCCCTCTATGGCCCACCCACCATCGAGGAGGAGATCGAGGAAAGCCTCGAAGCCACCCACGTCGGCGGCATGCGGTCATGAGCGCCTTCGGCCTCGCCGATGCCGGCATCGGCTTCGGCCTGATGCTGGTCATGCTCGCCCTCGGCCTGCATGTCGCGACCACCATTATGCTGCTCGGCATCATCGGCGCGGTCTTGTTCCTGGGCCCGCCGATCGTCGCCGCCGTCGGCACCCAGGTCTGGGGCGCGACCGAGAGCTTCGTGCTGCTCGCCGTCCCGCTCTTTGTGCTGCTCGGCGAGTTGCTCGTGCGCGGCGGCGCGACGGATCGGATGTACCGTGCGCTCGCCGCCTGGCTCGGCGTGTTCCCCGGCGGGCTGCTGCACACCAATATCGGCGCCTGCGCGCTGTTCGCCGCGGTGTCCGGTTCCTCGGTCGCTACCGCGGCCACCATCGGCACGGTGGCGCTGCCCACCTTCCGCCAGCGCGGCTACGACGAGCGCCTGGTGGTGGGCAGCATCGCCGCCGGGGCGACGCTCGGCATCCTCATCCCGCCCTCGGTCAACATGATCATCTACGGCGCGATGACGAACACCTCTGTCGGGCGGCTATACGCGGCCGGCGTCATCCCCGGCCTGCTGCTGACCGGGCTGTTCATGGCGGTGGTGCTGGTGATGTGCCGCTGGCGGCCCTCGCTCGCCGGCACGCCGGAACCGCGCCTGCCGATGGTCGAGCGACTCCGCCTTCTGCTCGGCCTCGCGCCCGCGGTCGGCATTTTCGTCGTGGTCATGGGCAGCATCTATGCCGGTTGGGCGACGCCCACCGAATCTGCCGCAGTGGGCGTGGTGGCGGCGTTCTTCCTCTCGACGCTCTACGGTCGCTTCTCGATCCGTATGCTGCATGAATGCTTCGTTTCGACCGTCGCCATCACGGCGATGATCGTGTTGATCGTCGCCGGCGCCTTCTACCTCAACTTCGTGCTCGGCATCCTCGGCGTGCCGCAGGCGTTGTCACGCTTCGTCGTCTCGCTCGACGCCTCGCCCATCATGATCCTCTGGATCCTGCTGATCTTCTACCTGATCCTGGGCTGCTTCCTGGAAACACTCTCCATGATGGTCGGGACCATCCCGGTCGTCGTGCCCATCGTCACCGCGCTCGGCATCGACCCGGTCTTCTTCGGCATCTTCCTGGTCATCATGTGCGAGATGGCGCTGATCACGCCTCCGGTCGGGATGAACCTCTACGTGGTCCAGGGCGTGCGCGGCCGTGGCAGCGTGGTCGACGTCATCACCGGCTCGCTGCCCTTCCTGGCGATGATGTTCGTGTTGACGGTGCTGCTGATGTATGCGCCCGGGATCGCGCTTTGGTTACCACGCCTGGCGTTTGATTGAGCCAATTGCCCAATCAGAGTGCAGCGGCCCGCCGGATCGTCCCGGCGGGCCGTCGCCATTACTGGATAGTGTAGCCGCGCGCCGCGCCCACCGTCTGGTTCCAAGTCGTCGAGCACTGGTTCCACACCCGGTTGCAGGTGTCGCGGAAGGCCGGCAGCACCGTCTGCGGCACGATCTCGCGCAGCCGTGCCTCATCCGCCGGCGTCACTGTCGCGATGGTCACGTTGCCGCGCGGCGTCGTCGTGCATTCCGGCCGCCCGGCCATGCAGGCCAGCGCCACCTCGTTGTTCACCCGCGCCAGTTCCCAGAACTGATCCTCCATCCCCTGGAAGGCACGGGTCAGCGCCGCCTGCTGTTCCGGGGTGAAGCGCCGCCAGGTCGCCAGCGACATGAAATGCCCCTGCACGCCACCGGCCAAGGACAACGGCAGGATATGCGTCGTCACCTCGGCCCAATTGGCCACATGCGCCGATGTCGGCGAGGTGATGCCGCAGGTCACCACGCCACGCTGCAAGGCCGGATAGACCTCGCTGAACTGCAGCGTCACCGGCGTGCCGCCCAGCGACTGGATCAACGCCGACATCGACGGCGTGTAGGAGCGGATCTTCAGCCCCCGCAGATCCGCCATCGAACTGACCGGGTGGTTGCAGAAGAACACCTGCGGCCCGAACGGCCACAGCGTCATCACCTTGGCGCCGAAGCGCGACTGCAACCGCTGGTCAAAGGATTCGCGCCCGGCATTCACCGCCTGGCGCAACTCGGTGAGATTCGTGCTGACGCCGATCAGGTCCAGCCCGTCGAAGAACGGCTCGTCGCGCGCGACATTGCCGATCGTGACCGACATCATGTCGAAGGCGCCCGAGCGCAGCAGCCGCAGCGCATCCGCCGCCTGCACGCCGACCTGGTCCATCGGGCTGTAGGAGACGCTCAGGCCCGGCATGCCGAGTGTCTGCGGCAACCCTTCGTAGAACGGCCGTTCCACCGCGATGTGGTGGGTATTGGCGCTGAAATGCCCGGCAACGCGCAGCGACGTCGGCGCCTGGGCCAAGGCAGGCGCAGCCCAGGCGGCGGTGAGCGCCAGCAGGGCGGCGCAGGGGCGTAACATTCTCATGCGATCCACTCTCTCCCGTCCGGCGGGATGGCGCTGCCGAGGGGCAGGGTCCCGGATCCGGTTGTGCAAGGGGGCGAGCAAGATCGGTGCCGCCATGGCGGGCTTCCGCTCACCCGCGCGCCGACGCATCCTGCCGGCCAACCCGCCGGAGGATACCGCCATGGACAACAATCAGCCCCTGACCACCCCGCCGCTCTATGCCTTCGAAGGCCACCGCCCCACCATCCACCCCGCCGCCTGGGTGGCGCCGACCGCCGCCGTGATCGGCCAGGTGACGATCGGGGAGGGGTCCAACGTTTGGTATCACTGCGTCCTGCGTGGCGACACCAACACCATCACCATCGGCGCGCGGACCAACATCCAGGACGGCACCATCGTGCATGTGAATGCCGGCCGCCAATGCACCACGATCGGCGATGACGTGACGGTCGGCCACGCCGCCATCATCCACGCCTGCACGCTGGAAAACCGCGCCTTCGTCGGCATGGGTGCGACGGTGCTCGACGATGCGGTGATCGAGGAAGGCGGTATGCTCGCCGCCGGCTCCGTGCTGCCGCCGGGCAAGCGCATCGGCCGCAATGAAATGTGGATGGGCAACCCCGCCAAGCTGACCAAGGTGATGACGGACGAACAACGCGCCCGCTTCGACACCACGGCGCCGCATTACGTCGAACTCTCCGGCCGCCATCGGCGCACGCTTGGCGGTTGACCTGAACTAGGCCTCGATCGGGCGGGCGTGCCCGATCGGCGGCAGCCGCGCGCATCGCCAAGGGCCGATGGCGGTTCGTGGAAGCACAGGCGAACAGCCGCCTCCTACCGCGCCGCGCTCCGCCGCCGCTCGGGAAGAACGACGCGGTCGCCGACGGCATAGAGCAGGCAGGGGCCCTCGCGGTTGGCCCGCGTGCTCGCCTGCGTGCAGGCCTGCAGCGCGGCCTCCTCTGCATCGGCCGCGCTGGCGGCGCCGGTGCGCCAGTAGAGCCGGCCGCTGCCGTGGATCGCCATCGCCTTGTGATCCCGCCCGGCGACATAGCGCGCGAGGTCGGATCCCGGCTGCCGGCGGCTCGGTGCCTGGCCCGGCACCTGCGCCGGGTCGAAGCTGCCGGCATAGACCACCCGGGGCATCGCCTCGGCCCGCCGCCCCGGCGTCAGCCGGCCATCGACCGCCACCAACAGGCAGGGCGTCGCGAAGAAGATCTGGCAACGCTCCAGAACCATCTCGCCGGCTTCGCTGTCCTCCGGCAGGCTGGTGAAACGCAAGCTGCGCCGACGGATCGGGTTGACCGCGACGGCCTTCGAGCCGCGTTCCGCCATGTAGGCGGAAGCGATCCGGCGTGCCTCGCCGATCGGCAACTGCGCCGCGAGCGCGGCGGCGAGGCTGTCTTCCGTCAGCGCGGCGGCCGGTTCGCTGGCGGTCCGCGCCGCGGCATCGTCGAAGGCGTGCAGACGCTCGCGGGCCGGTTCCGCGAAGCTTCCCTGCGGATAGCGCGCCAGATACGCCTCGACGTCGCGCCGATCGGCGCTGTTGCGCACGCTCTCCCAGAACAGCAACTCGCTGCCCGCCGGGCTGGAGGCGGGGCCGCCGGCGAAATAGAACGCGCCCTCCAGGGCCGAATGCTCCCACGGTATCTGGCGGCCGCCGGTGGCTTCGCGCACCTCCCGCCGCACCTCGGCCAGCATCTGGCGCAGTTCGAGCCCTGGCGTCTCGAGCCGGTGCAGCAAGGCCGCGGTGAAGGGGCTGTTGCGTCCGGCGCCATCGGCGGCGACCGTCCCCGGCGCGGTGGCGAAAGCGACCAGCGTGCCGACCGCGGCATGGACCTGCCCCAGCCCGGCCCCGCCGGCCGCGCTGCGTGTGCCGCTGGCGAGGCGCAGCCGGAACGGGTTGTCCCGGCAGGCATCGAGCAGCAGCAGTGTCAGCCTGGCAACGCCGTCGAGCTGTTCGGTCAGGATGTCCATGTCGAAGGCTTCGAACCGCAGGTCGCGCTCATTGTTGATATCGGCGGTGACCGGCAGCAGCCAATTGCGCCCGCCGGCCTCCAGCGCGTGGCCGGCGAAGAAGAACAGCGCCGCCTCGGCCCCACGCGCGGCCTGGCCGAGCCGGCGGACAGCCTGTTCGAGCTGCCCGCGATCCGGGTCGAGCACTAGGTCGGTCTGGAAGCCAAGGCGGCGCAGGGTGGCGGCGAGGTCCTGGGCGTCGTTCAGCGTGTTCGTCAGGGCCGGGACGTTGCGGTAGGCGGAGGCGCCGACCACGAGCGCCACGCGCTGCGCCAGCGCGTCGGCCAGTGGCATCAGGGCCAGGACAAGGCCAAGGATCAGGCGGCGCATCGGCAGGGTGTTCCGGATGCTCGCGACGGGCCTCATGGTGCCACGGCGAGCCATGCCGGGGGAAGTGCGCTGCCTCGCCAGGCGGGTGGGGGGGCTGACGCGGATGGCACGCGACGCCTAGTCTGCCCGTACTGCGGAGGGACATGTACGTATGACCGAGACCATCGCCCGCCTGCTTGCCACCGGCGCCGACGGGGCACCCGCCCTGCGCGGCATCAATGAACGACCCCCGCTGAGCTTCGCCGCCCTGCGCGCGCTGTGCGAGCGCACCATCGGCACGCTGAACGGCCTCGGCATCGGCCGCGGCGACCGTGTCGCCATCGTGCTGCCGAACGGCCCGGACATGGCCGCCGCCTTCCTCGCCATCGGGACGGGGGCAACCACCGCGCCGCTCAACCCGTCCTATCGGGCCGAGGAATTCACCTTCTACCTGACCGACCTACGCGCGAAGGCGCTGGTCGTGCTGCAGGGCATGGCATCGGACGCGCGGGAGGTCGCAGCGAGGCTCTCCATCCCGGTGCTCGACCTGGTGCCCGGCGAGGCCGCCGGCGACTTCACCCTTGAAGGCGGCACGCCCGGCCATGCGGCGAAACCCGGCCTGGCCACGCCCGAGGACGAGGCGCTGGTGCTGCACACCTCCGGCACCACGGCGCGGCCCAAGATCGTGCCGCTGACCCAGGCGAACATCTGCGCCTCGGCGCGCAACATCGGGCGCACCCTGGCCCTCGAGCCGGATGATGCCTGCCTCAACATCATGCCGCTGTTCCACATCCATGGGCTGATGGCCGCGGTGCTCGCCTCGGTCGGCGCCGGGGCGTCGGTGGTCTGCACGCCGGGCTTCGACGCGCTGCGCTTCTTCCGTTGGCTCGACGAGGAACGGCCGACCTGGTTCACCGCCGTGCCGACCATGCACCAGGCGATCCTCGGCCGCGCCGAGCGCAATGCCGAGATCATCGCCCGCGCCAGGCTGCGCTTCCTGCGCTCCTCCTCCGCCTCGCTGCCGGGGCCGGTGATGCGGCAACTCGAACAGGTCTTCTCCGCCCCGCTGGTCGAGAGCTACGGCATGACCGAGGCCTCGCACCAGATGTGCTCCAACCCGCTCTCCGGCCCGCGCAAACCGGGCTCGGTCGGCCAGCCGGCCGGCCCCGACGTCGCCGTGATGGACGATGACGGCACCATCCTGCCGCCGGGCGAGATCGGCGAGGTCGTGATCCGCGGCCCCAACGTCACAGCCGGCTACGAAGCCAACCCCGAGGCCAATGCCAAGGCCTACACCCATGGCTGGTTCCGCACCGGTGACCAGGGCGCGTTCGACGCGGACGGCTTCCTGACCCTGACCGGCCGGCTGAAGGAACTGATCAACCGCGGCGGCGAGAAGGTCAGCCCGCTGGAAGTGGACGGCGTGCTGTCGGGCCACCCGGCGGTGGCACAGGCGCTGTGCTTCGCCATCCCGCACCCGAAGCTCGGCGAGGACGTCGGCGCCGCCATCGTCCTCCGCGACGGCATGACCTGCGGCGAGCGCGAGTTGCGCGAATTCGCCGCCCTGCACCTGGCGGATTTCAAGGTGCCGCGGAAAGTGGTGTTCCTCGACGAAATCCCGAAGGGGGCGACGGGCAAGCTGATGCGGATCGGGCTGGCGGAAAAGCTCGGGCTGACTACGGCGTAGGCTGTCCCAGCAGGGCCGGGGGAGGCGGTGCCGGCAAGGCCAGGGGCGGCCCGTTGTCGCGGCTCGCCGCAAGGATGATCGCATCGGGCGGCGGCGGCAGGTCGAGCCCGATCGCCACGACGCGACGTTCGATCTCCAGCAACTTGCGGTCAGGCTGGGACGGCAGCATCGCCCGGATGGCCTGCAGTTCCCGGTCCACCTGGTCGATCTTCTCGAGCGCCGCGGTCGCGGCGTCGCGCTTCTTCGCGAAGGCGCCGGTGAAGGTGGCGAGGCCGGCCAAGGCGGCAAGCGTGCCTGCGATCGGCGTCAGGATCGCGACATCGATTCCGAGCAAGGCCGCGGCCGGCAGGCTGGAGAGCAGGCCGGTCACGATGCTGCCGAGCGGCGCCACGAGGCCGCAAGTCTTCTCCGCGCGTCCGATGAAGCGGGCTATCGCGGCATAGGACGGTCGATGCATCCGGCAATATTCCGCTAGTTGCTCGCCGTGTTTCGAAATGGCGTCTCGTCGCGTCAGGTGGTTGCTCATTGGTCCACTTCCGCGGCGTCAGGTGCGAAGACCGGTGTCTGTGACGGCATCGGCCTGCCTGATCTCAGCGCGTCGCGCTGGGCGAGCAGCCATTGATAGGTCGCCCAGAGTTGCGCCTCCTGGCCTTCGCCGGCGGCGCGCCGCTGCTGCCGCGCCTGCCGCGTCAGGTCTGTCCAGATCGCCCCCCGTTGCCGTGCCGCCTGGGCGGCCTGGCTGGGGTTCGTCGTGCTCCAGACGATCAACAGCGAGGCCGCGCCTATCGATGCCACGAGCAGCCCGCTCGCCGAGCGTCCCGGCAGGATGGCGACCACCCAGAAGGCGCCGAGCGCCAGCAGCCCCAGCACCAGCAGCAGGGTCGCGAGGCGCGACCACCAGGCAGTGTCGACCGCTGCCGCAGCGGCCTCGCCGGCGGCCTCGACCTCGAGGTCGATAAGTCGGTCCGACAGGTCCGATTTGACCGACAGGGCGTATGCGCCTGGCATCACAAGCCTCCCCTAGGCTGAGGCTTGGCGGTCGTGGGTCGGCTGCCAGGCCGTCGCATAACCGTTCGGCCCGCGGTCGCGGCCTGGCGGTCCTGGTCGATGGAGGAGTGTAATGAAATAGATGGTGCACGGCCACGGGCATACGGCCATATGGCGCGACTTTGATCGATGGAACCGGCTTCCCGGCGGCCGTGGACCGGTTCGTTCCCGCTGCTTCTGGCGATGGCCTGGCGGGCTGGCCGAAAGGCTGGATTTGGCTGGAATGTTCGTGCTATGTTCACTCACTGAGCGCGGCCCAGCGTTCAGCGGGGATATCGAATAAAGTCCTAAAACCTTAAAATCTTAAAGTCTGCTTTTTCAGTTATTTAGAGCAGGAACGGGTCCGGCAGGGCCGTGGCGGTCACCTTCGACTGGCGGCCAATGGGGCGTCATGCGGCAGGGCAGGCCGACGCCGCCCTTGTTGCCGCGCCGCCCGCCGCCATACTGCAGTCCGGACAGGAGACGTTATTCGGCCCATGAAACTCTGCATTTTCGGTGCTGGCGCGATCGGTGGCCTGATGGCGGCGAAGCTTGCCCTCAAGGGCGATGCCGAGGTCACCGTCATCGCCCGCGGCCCGCACCTCGCCGCCATGCAGGCGAATGGCCTGCGCCTGCGCAGCGGCGGCGAGGAGATCACCGCCACGCTGCGTTGCGTCGCCACCGCCGAGGAAGCCGGCCCGCAGGACTACGTGCTGGTCACGCTGAAGGCGCATTCCCTCGCTGGCGCGGCGGCGCAGATGCAACCGCTTCTGGGGCCGGAAACCACCATCGTCAGCGCCGTGAACGGCGTTCCCTGGTGGTATTTCCACGGCATCGGCGGCACGCATGAAGGCCGCATTGTCGAGAGCGTCGACCCGGGCGGTGCCGTCTCCCGCCTGCTCGCGCCCTCGCGCACCCTCGGCTGCATCATTTACCCGGCGGCCGAGGTCATCGAACCCGGGATCATTGACCACACCTACGGCGACCGCTTCTCGCTGGGCGAACCCGATGGTAGCCGCAGCCCGCGGGCCCAACGCCTGTCGGAGGCGCTGATCGCCGCCGGCTTCAAGGCCCCGGTGCGCCCACGCATCCGCGACGAACTCTGGGTCAAGCTGTGGGGCAACCTCGCCTTCAACCCGATCTCTGCACTCACCACTGCGACGCTCGACGTGCTGATCAACGACGACGAACAGCGCGGCGTCGCGCGGGCGATGATGCTGGAAGGCCAGCGCGTCGCCGAGGCGCTCGGCATCCGCTTCGCCATCGATGTCGACAAGCGCATCGCCGGCGCGGCCGAGGTCGGCGCGCACAAGACCTCGATGCTGCAGGACCTCGAACGCGGCCGGCCGATGGAAGTCGAGGCCCTGCTCGGCGCCGTGGTCGAACTCGCCGACTTGGTGGGGGAAGCCGCACCGACCTGCCGCACCGTGCTGGCCCTGACCCGCGCCCGCGCCCGCGCGGCGGGCTGCCTGTGATGATCGCCCGCCGCGTCGCGCTGCTGGTCGGGCTCGGCGTGCTGGCCGGTTGCGTGACAGCGCCATACCCGACGGCGGTACTGCCCTCCTATGGCGCGTCGGTCACGCTCGACCCGGCGCGCCAGTCGATCATCCAGACGGCCTATGTCTTCGCCTCGCCGGGCAGCATGGCGGGCCGGCCCTGGGAAGCGGCGCAGGCGATCTCCGAAGCGGAATTCCTCGCCGTCGAACTCAACTACGGCCAGCGCTGGATCGAGATGTCGCCGTTGGTGAAACAGGCCTTCGTGCAGGCGCGGCCGGAATGGCGTGGCGCGCTCGGCATCGACCTGGCTGCCCCGCCGCAGGCGGTGATCGACGCCTTCACGTTGCTCCGCCTGGCTTATGGCGCGCAGGATGCGGCGGCGGCCGCGGCGGCGCTGCAACCGCCGCTGTTCACGCCGGGCGGTGCCGCGACCATCGCACGCCTGGCCGACTTGCCGCCGCTGCCCCGCACCGCCTGGGCCGCTTCGATGGCGCAGGACGAGATGTGGCGTATGCAGAATCAAGGCTCCCGAGGGGATGACTGGGAATGAGAATGCGTCTTGGCGTGGTGCTGCTGCCGCTGGTTTTCGCGGCCTGCGAGGAATTGCGCACGCCCCAGGCGCTGCCGCCCGCCGTGTTGACCACCGAGGCCTCGCACGGCCCGCCGCTGCGCGCGGCGGTCGCCGCGACCACGGCGGATTTCGCCAATCAGGGCGCCAACCTGGCCGGCCAACCGGCCAAGGCCGCCCTGGCGCTGGCCCGCTTCGAGGCGCTTGAGCTGGAAGTCGCCAACCGGCGTGCCTGGCCGTCGATCTCACCTACTATCGGCTATGCGATGCGTACCGCGCGCAACGAGAATCGCGCGGCGATCGGCGCGGCGCAGGAGGCCTCCTCGGCCGATGTCATCCACGCGCTCGGCCTGGTGTCGGCGCGGCTGCGGGCGAATGACCGGGCTGGCGCGGCCGCCGCGTTGACCACCCCGACCTTCGAGCCGGGCGGCGAGGTGACGCTCGGCCGGCTCGGCGAGATCGGCCCGCTGCCTGCCGCCGAACAGGCCATGGCCGCGCTCGACCGCGACGTCCGGCATCTCGACCTCGACGCCGGCTGGTCCGGCGGCGGGAATTGGTGGCAGTCCGGCGCGCCCGGGGCGATCACCGACGGGCTCGGCCGCGGCTACTGACGCCGCGGCGCGCGGGTCAGTCGGTCGCGATCACCTTCACATAGGCGCCGGGGGCATCCTCGATCGCAGGCAGCCCGCCCTCGCCGGGGATGCGGGCCGGGACCGTCGTCTTGTCGAGGCCGGCGACCCAGCGATGCCAATCCGGCCACCAGGAACCCGCCAGTTCGGTCGAGTTCTTGAACCAGGCCTCCGGGTCGGGCGGCAGGTCGTCGCTGACCCAATGGCTGTACTTGCCGGCATCCGGCGGGTTGGCGACGCCGGCGATATGCCCCGAGGCCGCCAGCACGAATCGGGTCGGCCCCTTGTAGAGCTGCGTCGCGCGATAGGTGGATTTCCACGGCGCGATGTGGTCCTCGCGCGTGCTCAGGATGTAGGTCGGCACCTTGATCTTGCGCAGGTCGAGCTTGACGCCGAGCAGTTCCACCCCGCCCGGCTTCACCAGGTCGTTCTCCTGGTACATGCGGCGCAGGTAGAAGCTGTGCATCTTCGCCGGCATGCGCGTGGAATCGTCGTTCCAGTAGAGCAGGTCGAAGGGGAAGGGCTCCTGGCCCATCAGGTAGTTGTTCACCACGAAGGACCAGATCAGGTCGTTCGCGCGCAGCATGTTGAAGGTTACCGCCATCTCGCGGCCTTCGAGGTAGCCGACCTTGTTCATCTTCTCCTCGAGCGAGGAGAGCTGTTCCTCGTCGATGAAGACGCCGAGTTCGCCGGCCTCCTCGAAATCCACCATGGTGGTGAAGAAGGTCGCCGATTTCACCCGCGCGTCGCGCTTGCTGGCCATATGCGCGAGCGTGGAAGCGAGCAGCGTCCCACCAAGGCAGTACCCGATGACGTTCGCACCCTTCTCGCCGGTCGCCTTCTCCATCGCGTCGAGCGCGGCATAGGGGCCTTCGAGCATGTAGTCCTCGAAGCCCTTCTCCGCGAGTTCCTCGCCGGGGTTCACCCACGAGATGACGAAGACGGTGTGTCCCTGTTCCACCGCCCAGCGGATGAAGGAGTTCTTCGGACGCAGGTCGAGGATGTAGAACTTGTTGATCCAGGGCGGGATGATCAGCAGCGGCCGCTTGAGCACCGTCTCGGTGGTCGGCGCATACTGGATCAGCTGCATCAGGTCGTTCTGGAACACCACCTTGCCCGGCGTGACCGCGATATTCTCGCCGATCTGGAACTTGGTGTCGTCCGTCATGCGGATCTTGAGCTTGCCGCGGCCACGCTCGAGGTCGCTCAGCAGATTCGACAGGCCGCGCAGCAGGTTCTCGCCGCCGGTCTCGGCGGTGCGGCGCAACACCTCGGGGTTGGTCATCAGGAAATTCGTCGGGCTCATCGCGTCGACGAACTGGCGCGTGTAGAAATCCACCTTCTGCGCGGTCTTGGGCTCCAGCCCCTCCGCACCCTCGACCACGGACCGGAAATAGCGGGCGGACAGCAGGTAGGACTGGCGGATGAAGTCGAACACCTCATGGTCGCGCCAGGCATCGTCCTTGAAGCGGCGGTCCTTGTCGTCCTCGGCGATCACCGGGTTCGGCTCGTCGCCGAGCATGCGCCGCGCCGTGTTCTGCCAAAGGGTCAGGTAGTCATGCCAGAAGCCGAGCTGCGCCTGCACCAGGCTGGCCGGGTTGGCCATCAGCCGCGTCGTCATTTCGAGGAAGGCATGGCCGATCTTGAGCGGGTCCGGGTCCGCCGCGGACCCCGACTGGCGCTTGAGGAAATCCGACACGATGCGCTGTCCGCGTTCCGCCACATCGGCCATGGTGCGGCTGACGATGGCGGGATCCGGGAGGCGAAACTGCGCGGCGTTCGGGTTCTCTTTTTCGGCCATCAGGGGTTCCGGTGCATGAACTGGCGCGATGCCCTTCGCGTGCCGGCCGATTCGGGTTACCGCTTCGCCGCAATGGCGACAGTGGCGGCATGACCGGTCGGATGGACCGCGGGGCGACGCCCCAGCACGGTAGGGGCCGGGGACCGGCCAATCAAGCGCGGCCGCTGGTGCTGGCCGCGTTGCTGATAACCGCTGGCTGCACGGCGGGGCAGGGCGGAGAGGCGCTGGGCCCGCTTTGGGACCACCTGACCGGCCCCGCCTTCGAAGGGCGCGATACGCCGCCGGGGGTCGATGCGCCACCGCCGAACCTCGGCACCGTCCCCGCGCGGCCAACGGTGCCCGATCTTGCCGTGCGCGACGCCCTGACCGCCGCCCTGGCCGAGGAACGCCAGCGCAGCCGCAATCCGCTTGATGCCGAGATGCGGCCCGTGGCGCCACGCCCCTCCGGCACCGAAGGCAACGCCAGCATGCCGTTGCAGGCCCCCGGGCCGCCGCCGCTGGCCGCCGCGCCGCGCGTCAGCTGGGACCCGGTGGACGTTGCCCCGGCCGCGCCGGCGACGGTGCCGGTCCCCCGGGGCGTTCCGGCCGCGCGCCCGGCGCCGGCCGCGCAACCCACCCCCGCCGCCCCGCCAGCGGTGCTTCAGCCTGCTGCGCCCCAGCCTGCCGCGCCGACGATCGGTGGCGGCCCGCCCCCGCCGCCGCCGGCCGAGTTGTTGGCGCCGACCGGCCCGCCGCCCTTGCCGTCGTCGGACCTGCTCGCGCCGCGCAGCCGTTGATGGAAGTTTTGGAAAGTCCGGTGCCCGCTCGCACTGGGCCGCTCATTCCAGGATAATGACGAGGGCGGCCGGGAGTGGGCCGCTGCCAGACACGGAAATGCGCCGGATCGCGCCCTTCCAGCCGGGCGCAGAGGGCGCGCGGCTCCGCGGTGCCTGCTTGGCGATACACAGCGCGCGGGGCTTGCTCTATAGGTCGCGGCCCTTCCACACGGAAACGCTGCCATGACCGAGGACTTCCACCGCATCCGCCGCCTGCCGCCTTACGTCTTCGCCGAGGTCAATGCCGCGAAGGCCCATGCGCGTGCGGCCGCGGAGGACATTGTCGACCTCGGCATGGGCAACCCCGACAGCCCGACGCCGCCGCACATCGTCGCGAAGATGATCGAGGCGGTGCAGGACCCGCGCACGCATCGCTATTCGACCTCGAAGGGCATCCCCGGCCTGCGCCGGGCGCTGGCGGGGTATTACGACCGCCGCTTCGGCGTGAAGCTCGACCCGGAGACCGAGGTGGTGGCGACACTGGGCTCGAAGGAGGGCCTGGCGAACCTGGCGCAGGCCATCTCCAGCCCCGGCGACACCATCCTGGTGCCGAACCCGTCCTACCCGATCCATCAGTTCGGCTTCATCATCGCCGGCGCCTCGGTGCGCTCGATCCCGTACACGCCCGATGACGCGATGCTGGAGGCGATCGACCGCGCGGTGCGCCACTCGGTTCCCGCGCCGACCGCGCTGATCGTGAATTTCCCGTCCAACCCGACGGCGCTGGTCGCCAGCATCGAATTCTACCGCGAACTGGTCGCGCTGTGCCGCAGGCACGGCCTCTTCATCCTCTCCGACCTCGCCTATGCCGAGCTGTATTTCGGCGACACGCCGCCACCTTCGGTGCTGGAAGTGGAAGGGGCGAAGGACATCACGGTGGAATTCACCTCGATGTCCAAGACCTACAACATGCCGGGCTGGCGGATGGGCTTCGCGGCGGGCAATCCGCGGCTGATCGCGGCGTTGGCGCGGGTGAAGTCCTATCTAGACTACGGCGCCTTCACGCCGATCCAGGTGGCGGCGACCGCGGCGCTGAACGGCCCGCAGGACTGCATCGCGGAGATGCGCGCGCTCTACAAGGACCGTCGCGAGGTGCTGGTGAAGGGACTCAAGGCGGCGGGCTGGGAGGTGCCGGCGCCTGAGGCCTCGATGTTCCTTTGGGCGCCGATCCCGGAACGCTTCCGTCACCTCGGTTCTGTCGGATTCTCCAAGCTGCTGCTGGAGAAGGCGAAGGTCGCGGTCGCCCCGGGCCTCGGCTTCGGCGAGCATGGCGACGAGCATGTCCGCATCGCGCTGGTCGAGAACAACCACCGCATCCGCCAGGCGCTGCGCGGCATCAAGACCTTCCTCGCCGGCGACAATGCCGCGCCGACCGAGCACGACGTGCCGGCCGGCGCCGTCTGACGGGCAGGGAGGGCGCGGCGATGGAGATCGGCATCAACGGCATGGCGCATGTCGTGCTGACGGTCAGCCGCTTCGCCGAGTGCCGTGCCTTCTATGCCCGGCTGCTGCCGAAGCTCGGCATGAAGCCGGTCTTCGACGGGCCGAAATTCTTCTATTGCGTCGGCGCGCGCACCGCGCTCGGCATCGAACCCTGCGACCCGGCCCATGCCGGCGAGCGCTTCGACCAGGTCCGCGTCGGGCTGCACCATCTGTGCCTGCGGGCGCGCACGCGCGAGGATGTCGACCGCGCCGCCGCGCTGCTCCGCGAATTGGGCGCGACCATCATCCGCGAGCCTGGCGATGGGCGCTGGGCGCCGGGATACTATTCGGTGCTGTTCGAGGACCCGGACGGCATCAGGCTTGAGATCAACCATGTGCCCGGCGCCGGCGTGCTGGCCGAGGGCACCGAGTTCAATGCTTCCGATGGCTACGAGGACAAGTGATGGGCGCGATGGCGATGAGGCTGACCAGCAGCGGCGCGGCACGGAGGATCGGGGCATGACGCGTCCGCTCGCCATCGCCATTGCCGGCCTCGGCACGGTGGGTGCCGGCACGGTGAACCTGCTGCGCGCCAATGCGGACATCATTGCCGCGCGCGCCGGGCGGCCGATCGCCGTAACCGCCGTGTCCGCGCGCGACCGCGCGCGCGACCGCGGCATCCCGCTCGCCGGGCTGCGCTGGTATGAGGACCCGGTGGCGCTCGCCGCCGATCCGCAAGTCGATGTCATCGTCGAGTGCATCGGCGGTTCGGACGGCGCGGCGAAGGCGCTGGTCGAAGCCGCCATCGCCGCCGGTAAGCATGTGGTCACCGCCAACAAGGCGCTGCTCGCGGTGCATGGCGCGGCGCTCGCGCAGGCTGCCGAGGCCAAGGGCATCGCGCTCGCCTTCGAGGCCTCCGTTGCCGGTGGCATCCCGGCGATCAAGGCGCTGCGCGAGGGGCTCGCGGCCAACCGCATCCAGCGCGTCGCCGGCATCCTGAACGGCACCTGCAACTACATCCTGACGACGATGCGCAATGAGCGGCGCGAATTCGCCGAGGTGCTGAACGAGGCGCAGAAGCTCGGCTATGCCGAGGCCGACCCGTCCTTCGACATCGACGGCATCGATGCCGCGCACAAGCTCGCCATCCTCGCCGCCATGGCGTTCGGCCGGCCGGTGGATTTCGGCGCGGTGCATGTGGAAGGGATTCGCGAAGTCTCGGCGCTCGACATCGCGCTGGCGGAGGAACTCGGCTACCGCATCAAGCTGCTCGGCATCGCCAGGCGCGAGGAGGGCGGCATCTCGACGCGCGTGCATCCGTGCATGGTGCCGGCGAACGCGCCCATCGCCCGCGTCGATGGCGTGTTCAACGCGGTGGTGGCGGAGGGTGACTTCGTCGGCCGCGTGATGATGGAAGGGCGTGGGGCAGGGGCCGGGCCGACCGCCTCGGCCGTGGTCGCTGATTTGATCGACATCGCGCGCGGGCGCTTCACCCCGGTCTGGGGCGCGGCCTCGGCGGCGTTGAAGCCTGAGGCCTCAGTGCCGATGGAGAAGCACATCGGTGCCTATTACCTGCGCCTGATGGTGGTCGACCGGCCCGGCGTGATCGCCGATGTGACCGGCGTGCTGCGCGACAGCGACATCAGCCTCGAATCCATGCTCCAGCGCGGCCGCGCGCCGGGTGAGGCGGTGCCGGTGGTGCTGACCACGCATGAAACCAGCGAGGCCTCGGTGCGCGCGGCGCTGGCGCGGATCGCGGCGCTGGATGCGGTGGTTGAGAAGCCGGCACTGATCCGGATCGAGGCGCTGTGACGCTCGCCGAGGGCAAGCATCACAGCTTCTGGTGAGCCCTCGGGCGGCGAGCGCCGGCCGGCTTGCCTGCGCGCCTTGCGCTGTCGCGTTGGCGAAGCCTGTTGATCTGGTCGCGGTCGCGCTTCGCGTTCGCGACCTAGGGTTGGGATATCGGGGCATGCGGCAAGGCCGATTCGGGGCGCGGCGGGCACCAGGCCGGCCCGCGACCGAGGCTTGCCGGTCCGGGGCGCCGCTGCTCGCCGAGGCTGTTTGGTAAGATCGGCAACGGCTCGCAGTCCGACTTGACCACCCATTCCAGGCTGCTGACAGGGGTGCCGGTTGGGGGGCGGAGGTGGAGATGCGTCGGATGGCGCGCCGGCGAACCGACTCTCACCGCGCTGACGCGGGACGCGATTCCGGCTATGGGCTAACGGAAGGGCAGGCTGGCCTGTCCACGATGTCTCGATTCGGAGGATTCCCCATGGCCGCTGCGACCCCTGAGCCGGGTGCTGTCGTCGACCGCAACCTGGCACTGGAACTGGTCCGTGTGACGGAAGCAGCGGCGCTCGCCGCCTCCCGCTGGATCGGGCGTGGCGACAAGAACGCCGCCGATGGCGCGGCCGTCGAGGCGATGCGCAAGGCCTTCGACACCGTCGCCATTACCGGCACCGTGGTGATCGGCGAGGGCGAGATGGACGAGGCGCCGATGCTCTACATCGGCGAGAAGGTCGGGCTGTACGCGCGTGCCGGCGGCGGGCCAGAGGTCGATATCGCCGTTGATCCGCTCGAGGGCACCTCGATCACCGCCAAGGGCGGTCCGAACGCGATCGCCACCGTCGCGCTGGCGGAGAAGGGCGGCTTCCTGCACGCGCCCGACATCTACATGGACAAGATCGCGGTCGGGCCCGGCCTGCCTGATGGCGTGGTGAACATCGATGCCTCGCCGGAGGAGAATCTGCGCGAGCTCGCCAAGGCGAAGAAGTGCAGCATTACCGACCTGATGGTCTGCACGCTCGACCGCGACCGCCACAAGGAGATGATCAAGGCCTGCCGCGCCGCCGGCGCGCGCATCACCCTGATCGGCGATGGCGATGTCGCCGGCGTCATCAATGTCAGCCAGCGCGAGGCCGGCATCGACATCTACATGGGCTCGGGCGGCGCGCCGGAAGGCGTGCTGGCGGCCGCCGCGCTGCGCTGCATCGGCGGCCAGATGCAGGGAAGGCTGATGTTCGAGAATGACGAGCAGATCGCCCGCGCCGCCACCATGGGCGTGACCGACCCCAGCCGCATCTACAGCATCGAGGACATGGCGAAAGGCGACGTGATGTTCGCCGCCACCGGCGTGACCTCGGGCGCGATGCTGCGCGGCGTGCGGCGCTTCGCCGGCGGGGCCTATACGCATTCGATCATCATGCGGTCGAAGTCCGGCACCGTGCGGTACGTGGAAGGGCATCACAACTTCGACCGCAAGCCTTCCGCCTTCGTGGCCTGAGGCCCGCATGGACGGGACGGCCACGGACGCCCCGGTCCTCGGTGTCGCGCGCAGCGTGACGGGCCGCCGCTGGGTCTGGCGGCCTTCGGATGCCCGCACGGGCCTGGGCATCGCCCAGCGCCTCGGCGTGCCGGAAATGGTGGGCCGGTTGCTCGCGGCGCGCGGTGTCGGGTTGGATGCGGCGGCGGAGTATCTCGACCCGACGCTGCGGGCGCTGATGCCCAATCCCTCCTCGCTGATCGACATGGATGCGGCGGCGGACCGCATCGCCGCCGCGGTGCGCAGCGGGGAGCATGTCGCCGTCTTCGGCGATTACGACGTGGATGGCGCCTGTTCCGGCGCGCTGATGTCGCGCCTGCTTCGCGACCTTGGCTGCGAGGTGACGCCCTATGTCCCTGACCGGCTGAAGGAAGGTTACGGGCCGAATGCAGCGGCGATCGCGGCGCTGTGCGATCGCGGCGCCTCGCTGATCGTCTGTGTCGACTGCGGCATCGCGGCGGCCGAGGCCTTGGCTGCGGCCGAGGGGCGCGCGGATGTGGTGGTGCTCGACCATCACAAGGCGGAAGGGCCGGCGCCGCGCATTCTCGCGGCCGTCAATCCGAATCGGCTCGATTGCGGGTCGGGGCTGCATCATGTCTGCGCGGCGGCGGTTGCCTTCCTCGCCGGGGCGGCGACGGTGCGCGTGCTGCGCCGCGCCGGATGGTTCGAGCGGCGAACGGAGCCGGACCTGCTGGGGTTGCTCGACCTGGTGGCGCTGGCGACGGTGTGCGACGTGATGCCGCTGACCGGCTTCAACCGCGCCCTGGTGACGCAGGGGCTGAAGGTGATGGCGCGGCGGGGCAGGGCGGGCATCGCTGCGCTGCTGGATGTCACCGGCGCACGCGATGCACCGACCGCGCACACGCTGGGCTTCCTGCTTGGACCGCGGATCAACGCCTCTGGTCGCATTGGCGAGCCTGACCTCGGCCTGCGGCTGCTGCTGTGCGAGGACGCGGTCGAGGCGCGCGCCATGGCCGAGAAACTCGATTCGGTGAACAAGCGCCGGCAGGAGGTCGAGGGCGAGGTCCTCGCCGCCGCCCATGCGATGGCCGAGCGCCAGGCCGATGAGGGCCGCGCCGTGCTGCTGCTGGTGGCCGAGGGCTGGCATCCGGGCGTGGTCGGCATCGTCGCCGGCCGCATGAAGGAACGCTTCAACCGACCGGTCTGCGTGGCGGGTGTGACGGACGGGCTGGCCAAGGGGTCGGGGCGGTCGGTGGCCGGGGTGGATCTGGGCTCGGCGGTGATCGCGGCGCGCCAGGCCGGGCTGCTCGAGACCGGCGGTGGGCATGCCATGGCGGCGGGCTTTTCCTTCCGTGCCGGGCGGGAGGCCGAGGTGCATGCCTTCTTCGAGGAGCGGCTGCGCCACGCCGCGCTGCTGCCCACGGCGGCGGACCTGATGGTGGAAGGCGCGATCAACGTCGTCGCCGCGCAGCCGGCGCTGGCCCATGAGGTGGGGCGGCTCGCACCCTTTGGGCCGGGCAATGAGGAGCCCATCTTCGTCGTCCAGCGCGCCCGTGTCGTGAAGGCCGACCGAGTCGGCAAGGAAGGGGCGACGATCCGCGCCATCGTCGAGGGCGAGGACGGCGGGCGGCTCAAGACCATCTGCTTCCGTGCCAAGGATGGGCCGCTGGCGCAGGCGTTGCTGGCGCAGGACCGCCTGCCGATGCATCTGTGCGGGTATCTGCGGGCGGAACAATGGAACGGCCATACCAGCGCATCGCTGCAGGTTGTGGACGCCGCGCCGGCCTGATGACGTTTGGCCTATTGACCGTTGGAGTGACGCGCTTTAACCCCGCGCCCACGGCCGGTCCCCTTCGTCTAGAGGCCTAGGACACCGCCCTTTCACGGCGGCGACACGGGTTCGAATCCCGTAGGGGACGCCATTCTCAGTGGCATCTTGTTGATATCTATGAAGGCGGTGCTTACGCACCCCTCCAACCGCCCCTCTACGCCTGAGCGGAGGGGTGAGGGGCCGTCTGCGACCCCTCCGGCGCCGGGCGCCGACCCTCTTCCCAGAGCGAGGCAGTCACCGAGCGGCCCGATAGACCGCTCGGCGACTAGCCGGCTCTAGTCTTCTACGGGCATGTTCAGCAGGTAAAGCGCAAGACTGCCCAGATCGTCGTTGAGCGACCAGCCGTTTCCTTCCCAAATCAGAGTTAGGCCGAGGCCTGTGCCGAATGGCAAGGCGCGTGCGTAAGCCAACGCGGACAGCACCCGGAAAGAGTCGGGAAGCGCGAAGTCATCGTGTTCGCTTAGATATCCGACTTGGCGCCCTGTTTGGCCTTCGACCTGTTTGTTGCTCATCTGTCTCATCTTCTCGAAGCGCACCGCCGGACTGGCGGCCCCCGAGACCTAGCGACCCCGAACCTGCCCTTGGGCCGCGAATAATTCCTCGCCCTCGCTGACGCTGCACCGACTCCGACCAACGGCGGGCCGCCCCGACCAACGCTCGAATTAAACGCGGCCCCTCCTGCCCCCAAACTGGCCGAGAACTCCTCCCGTCCAATCCTGACGACGGAGAAGAAGGTGAGCAGCACCAACATCACGCCGCGCTACGTCACCGTGCCGCAGGCCACCAAGATGTTCAGCATCTCGAAGTTCACGATCTACACGCTGCACAAGCGCGGCTCGATCCGCATGGCGAAGACCGGCCGGCGCACGCTTGTCGAGGTCGCCTCGGTCGAGGAGCACCTGCGCTCGAACCCGGTCGTCCGCCAGGGCGGCATCGAGGCGCACTGATGCACATCACACGCGCCTCCGGCGGCACCGCCATCGTGGAATGGATCGGCAGCATCTGTGTGCGCGGCAATCCGAACGCCGATCCGCTCAAGATCGAGATCGCGCCGAAGGACGGCTTCCTCCTGAATGTGAATGGTCAGGGCGGCATCTCCTTGCTGGAGATGACGGTGCCGGCGAGCGAGGTGCATCGCATGCGCCGCGCGGCTCCGCACCTGTTCCCTGATCCGGAGCCTGTGTCACCGCTGCCGCACCAGAAGCCGACCCTGCGCCAGCTGTGCGAGCTCGAAGCAGAGTTCGAGCGCCGCAACACCCCACACCTCCTCCGCACCTTGGAGAACCAGAAGTGACCAAGCATTTCCGCACCGACAGCGCCTCGGCGCGCGAGCTCCGCACCACCATGATCCGCGACATGAGCACCGGCTGGCGGGCGTCGCCCGTACGGCTCGCACCGCCGCGCGCGCAGCGCGAGGATCGCGGCGGCTGTGCCGGGGAGGGCCAGCGGTTCGACTTCGTCTCGCTGGAAAGCGCGCAGGTGACGCCCGAGGGCTGGATCATGGACTCGCCCATCGTCAGCCGCTCCGGCGTGTTCGCCTATACGCAGCTCGACGGCACCGTGCGGCGCGAATACCGCCCGCCGGAGGAAGTGTTCAGCGCCGAGGCTCTGCGCTCCATGCGCGGCGTCCCGGTGACGGACGGGCATCGCGGCCGGGTGACGAAGGACGCATACACCCACGCCATCATCGGCACGGTGATGTCCGAGGGCCGGCGCGATGGCGAAGGGGTCGTGGCGGATGTCGTGATTCATGCGCCGAACCGTATAGGAACAAAACGAGAACTATCACTCGGCTACGCCGTCGAGATGGACATGACGCCCGGCCTCACGCCCGACGGTCAGCACTACGACGCCATCCAGCGCAACATCCGCATCAACACCTCGCTGTGGTCGAGCGGGGCCGCGCGGGCATTGCGCGGCTGCGGCTCGATGGCAGTGATTCGCGGCCCGAGCCGGGTTCCGCGCGCGACCTGCGCTCGCGCCAGTACGGCCGGGAGCCGGTCAGCATCTCCGCGCGCGACGCCCGGCGGCACATGGTCAGCGCGCTGCGCGACGACAGCCTGGGCAGCTTCCGCGAGGACGGCATCAACATCTGGGAGGACGAGAAGCCGCTGCCGCCGCGAGGGCTGACGCGCCCGTATGAGGCGCCCAAGCCGCTCGCGCTGCGCGAACACCATGATGGGCGCGAGACGTTCCGCAGCCCGGAGGAGGTTCTCAAGCATTGGGAGCGCCTCAAGGCGGAAGAAGTGCGGGACAAGGCGGCTCGGGATTTTGCCCTGACCCCGCAGGGCATCGCCGCCGCAGTGCAGGCCGAGGAGCGGCGCCAAGCCGCAGCGCAGGCCGCCGAGGCCGCACGCGCGGCGGCCGTCGCTTCCATTGTCGCCGCCTATGGCGAGTTGGCCGTAGCGCCGCTGACGGCTCGGGCAGAGGCCGAGAAGGCTGAGGAGGCGCGTCGCCAAGCTGAGCAGAAGGCGGCCGCAGCCGCGCAGGCCCGGCAGCGCGAGGCCCGGTCCAAGGCCAGCGAGGAGGCGCGCACCCTGACCAGCATGCGCACGCTGCTGAAGCGTCGCCGGCTGGAATTCCCCGATGTGCCGGTCCTGCTGGATGGCGAGCGCGTCCCGCTCGACATGCTGGATGATTGCCTGCCCTTCCTGCGGCTGGAAGTCGATCCGATCGCGCGCCTCGCGGAACTTCTGACGTGCGGCGTGGTGGCCGAGGCGTGGCGGGCGGACCCCGACCGGGCACAGCGCCACGATCATCGGCGCCCCAGCAGGGACAGCAACCTCGCCCTCGATATCGCGGACGATGTCGCCACCTTCGGCATCCACTTCCGGACGCTGGCGGCGCCTCTTCTGCTCACATCAGCGGGGGCCTGACGATGCAGCACGAGCACCCATTCAGCCCCCTCGCGGCGACGGTGAAGGCTCTGGGCACCTTCCGCGAAGACTCCGCCGCTCCCGCGCGCCAGCCGCGCGGCAACGTAGCGCGCAGGACCGGCGCCGATGCGTGGCGCAGCGATAGTTCCGGCGGCTTCGTCCCGCGCACCGAAGGCTGGCAACGGAAGGACGGCGTCATGTTCTTCCAGTCGCCCGAGGCCATGATGGAATACTGGCGCTGTCTCTCGGACAGCCAGCAGGTGACGGAAGCGCAGCGCACAGCCCGATTGATGCGCCGGCTGCTCATGCGCCCATCGCGCCTCGAATTCCCGCACGTGCCCGTGCTGCTCGACAGCCAGCGGCTGAAGGGCGCGATGGTGGACGACGCGTTCCTCTATCTCCGCGTGGAGCGGATGAGCCGGGCGCGGGCCGGGGCCTTGGAGGGCTTCGATCCGCTCGCCTTTCTCGCGCACGCGCTGAACAACGTGGTCGCGCAGATCTGGAAGGCCGACCCGATGCGCGCTTCGCGCTGGCCGGTCAGCGAACGGCGCTGGCAGCAGAACCTCGAAAGCGACGAAAGCGAGGATATCCGGCTGCTCGGCATCAGCTTCCGAACCTTGGCAGCGCCGCTGCTGCTCACTTCGGACATGGCCTGAGGAGGGCGGCACCGTGCACCCGTTCAACTCTAGCCCGAGGCCTGACGTGCAGGATTCCGAGCCGGCCGCCATCGGGCTGGCCGCGATGATGGTGAAGGCTGGGGACGGACGACCGCTGGCCTCGCTCACCCCTCTACCCGCCCCTCCGCTGGCGCCCGTCACCCACACCACACCGAGGAGATGAAGCCGTGAGCAGCATGCACTATGCCGCGATGGACGAGGAGATCGTTCTCGCGGTGCTGGACTTCCTGAAGGCTGTGCCGTTCCGTCAGGACGCGCCGTTCGTCGCCGCACCCCGCGATCTCCAAAGGGCGCTCATGCTCGGGGGCTTCCTGCCCGCGAAGCAAAGCGCCACCATTCACCTCACCGGGCGGGTCATGGCGGCTGCACTGATGCGCGTCGCGCACGAGCTCCGGCGTCGTGGCGTGCATGTCGAACAGGCCCGACGCATACCCGGCTGCCCGCTCCCATCGGGATCGCCCCCAGCCAATGCCTTCCGCATCTGGTGCGATCCCGATGCGCTGCTGGACGTGGTGTGGCGCAGCCGGCCAGCGCCGACTGTCGTTCCGCCGGAGCCCGACCCCGTCACCATCGAGCCTTTGGGCATCGATCCTCCGCGCAGGGCAGGTCAGCGCGCGGCGGTCGTCGCCGACTGACCTCATGCGCTGACGGTAGAAAGAACGGGCGGCTCCTCCTCGCGGAAGGGCCGCCCGAAGTTTGTCAGGTGAAGAAGAAGTCGCGTGCGATGCGCTGAGTATGCCGTGCCGCACTGTGGCGTCGAAAGTGACGCAATCCTTGATGGGGTTGATGCCGTGCAGGTCGCGGTGCGGATGCAGGTCGATTTGCATGATGACGATGGCACGTCGGCGCTATCCCGTTGGTTCCAGCATATCGCGCAAACGCACGGCCCGCGTGCGGTGCAGTCACACAAATTCGTCAGTCAAATTCAAACAGTTTTCTGATGTGGGGTGATGGCGCTTTCTCCGTCCACCGGACCAAGTCGGTGAAGGAGAAAGGACCTTGTGCAACATGACTCGGCGCCAGCGCCAGGACACCGTCGTTCGCACGATGGTGGCATTTGCGAAGACGTTGAAGGCGCCAACCGAGATCAACATGGGCGAATTGCGCAAGCGCCTGATCGCCACCGGGGCAGTGCCGCTGGAGCGGATGCCGGATTTCCATGTGCCGGCACTGACGGCGACGATTGCGCGGATGCGGGACGAGCTCGCGCGGCGCGGCATCATCATCGACCGGCGCGGTCGCGTTCTGCTCGAAAACGGTGTCGCCGGCACCGTCTATCACATCAGCCGTCACCCGAAGATCGCGAGCGAGGTCTTCGACGTCCCCAATGAGGTGATCCCGCCGGGGGCGATGCTTCCCAAGGCCGGTGGCCTCCGCACTCGCAAAGCGTCGGCGTGAGGGTGGGCGAGATGGCCGAGGCAATGGCGGCAAATAATAGCGGCCCGCGCACCGCGCAGGAAGCGTCATCCTGACGCAGTTGCGCCGACCCCGTGAGCAGCGGGATCGGCGCGGAAGAATTGCTATTCAAGGAGTGCGCCAAGGGGATCAGCGCAGGCGGATTTTCCCTTGGGTCTCCTGAGTTTGGCAAATGATCGAATTGCTAATCATGAGGAGAGTTTCCGAACATGGATCGTGTTGATCCCAAGGGGGCCGCGCTCGATGAGAAAGATCAGAACGGCGCTGTCGGTGACAGCGGCAGCGGTGTCCCGCGTGCTGATGGTGATCGCCATGGTGGGGCGGATGCCGTGCACCTGGCTGATGCGCAGGACGCGGCGCCGGGCGATGCGGCGGGCGGTGCAGGTGGTGATGCGGGGGGCCGCGACGACGGGGTGAAGGTCGCCTTCCATCTGGATCAGCTGCCGTCTGTCCGCGCGTATCTCGACCGTATCGGTGCGCGGATGAAGTCCTTCCGCAATGCCGTCGTGTCGGAGCCGGACGGCAAGGGCTACTTCCGCGACGTGGCCTACATCACCTTCAACCGCAATGGTGAGGTGAAGGCGCCCGAGCCCCTGGCTCCAACTGAGGCCGAGGCGAGCGTGCTGGCTCAGGAACTTGCTTCGGCACCGTGGCCGGAGTTGCAGCCGGTCTATGGCCTAAGGGGCGACGCACCCGTCGCAATGGAGATTGCGCGACGTGAAGGCCGGCTCTTCGAGTTTCGGGAAGCAGCGCATCAGGTACCGCAGGGTATCGCGAAGCCCCGGATCATCATGTTCCAAGAACGCGCTCGCGCAGAGGACGAGGGGTGGAAGTATCGCGCTTGGACCTTCTGGAGCGATCAGCAGTGGCGCATTGCGGAGCCCGATGGGCTGCTGCCGCTGTGGGGCATGGAGCAACTCGCCGACAACTCCACCGTCTTCCTCCATGAAGGCGCCAAGGCTGCGCGAGCCGTCCGCGAGATGATCGAGGCGAAGACGCCGGCCATGATGGAGAAGCTCGCCGAACATCCATGGGCGCGCGACCTTCAGCACGCGGCACACTTGGGGTGGGTCGGCGGCGCCCCGAACCCGCAGCGCACCGATTGGTCGGTTCTCAAGAAGGCAGGCATCAAGTTCGTGTACGTTGTCGCCGACTGCGATCCGTTGGGCCAGGCGGCGGTCGAAGAGATCAGCAAGCACCTTGCTGGTGTAGCGGTCATCCATGTGAAGTTTGCCAGCGGCGATTGGCCGCCTGCGTTCGATCTGGCCGAGGACTTCCCCGCGACCATGTTCAAGTCGGTGAAAGGCAAGCAGCCCGGCGAAGGGGACCGGCGCATCTACATTGGGCCGAAGTTCTCGCAACTGCTGGAACCGGCAACGTGGGCAACGGAGATGATCATGACCGGCGCGCGCGGCCGTCCGAAGTTCGTCTTGCGGAAGGAGTTCGCGCAGCAGTGGGTCTATGTCCGGAACCTGCGGCGCTTCGTGTACCGAGCGAACACGACAATAAACTATGACGCGGATACCGCGAACGGTGCACTAAGGAAGTTCTCCGAGGTGGAGAACGTGGCAGCCCTGATGATGAAAAGGTGCGAGGGCGTCGCGACGATGACGTACTCTCCGAATAGGGCGCCGTCGGATGTGATCAGCATGGACAACGGCACCGCCATCAACACCTTCCGGCACTCTCGCCACTACGAAGAGGGGGTGAAGCGCCTACGCAGCGGTGGCGCGCCATTGGATGCATCGATGTGGTTGGGGTTCCTCGAATACCTGATCACGACTGAGCATGACCGCAGGCAGGTGGCGCGGTGGTGCGCGACGCTCATCGCGCGGCCGGACATTCGCATGGCATACGCAATGTTGTTGATCAGCGTGAAGCCTGGCACCGGCAAGACAACGCTCGCGATGCACATCTTGGACCCTCTGGTTGGCTCGCACAACGTCACCGTGCCGAACGCGAATCAGATCACCGCCAACTTCAACCCCTGGGTCGCGAATGGGCGGCTCGCAATCATCAACGAGGTCTATCACGGACACAACTGGACGACTCAGAATGGGCTCAAGTCGACCATCACGGAATCAACAGCCACAGTGAACGAGAAGTTCGAGAAGGAGTACAAAGTCGAGAACTGGATACATATCATCGCGTCGTCGAACGCGATGCGTGCACTTCGGCTGGACGACGATGATCGGCGGTGGCTCGCGCCCGAGGTGACCGAGACGCCTTGGTCGCTGGCGAAGTTCCGCGCGCTGCGGGAATGGCTCGCGTGTGATGGGCTCGCCGCCATCATGGATTGGGCGCTGCGGTTCGGCGACGGCAAGGCAGAGGGCGAAGGCTACGTGCAGCCGGGTGCCCATGCGCCGATGACGACGCGCAAGATGGAAGTGACGAGGGCTGGGCGTCCGGACGAGGTGAAGGACGTGGTGAACCTCGTCGAATTCGTCGAGAGGGATCGGAAGGGCAAGCCCTTCGCGCTGTCGTCGCGCATCGCCCGCGATCACTTCCAGATGCAGCGGGG
The DNA here is from genome assembly GCF_014644535.1 of Neoroseomonas lacus. Classification (GTDB taxonomy): domain Bacteria; phylum Pseudomonadota; class Alphaproteobacteria; order Acetobacterales; family Acetobacteraceae; genus Neoroseomonas; species Neoroseomonas lacus. The sequence continues at coordinate 270,791 of NZ_BMKW01000007.1, read as the reverse complement.
CGAGGGCGCCACACTCGGAAGTCACCTTAGGTATGAAGAGTTCGATGGGGGGCTTGGCGATGTCGGCTTGAAGAGCGCGGGCGATCTCGATCCGAGATTGGGTGGGGTGAAGTTCGGCAGCATCGTTCATCGCCCGCGCCTGGACGCATCTGCGATGGAGGTGCTGGCGGCCTTGGAGCCCAGCGAGGTCTACGTCGAAATGCATGGCGTTGACGCGTTGCTGGCGGAGCGGAGGGATTTGATTCGCTCATGGCTGCGGGAAGGGCCTGGCCTCCTGGCGGCAGCGCAGGAGGCCGCAAAGAAGGAGGTCGGTGGGCGGCCCATGTGAGGGGCAGGGGCGGGGGGCGGAGGTGAACTGCGTCCGCCCTGCGGCGCGCCACGGCAACCTGCCGAGAGCTATTGCGCGCCGCAGCGTCCATGGGTTTGGGTCCGCCGATCACCCGCCTTTCCACTTAGGCCTAGAATTAATTCGAAGGAAGAAGGAGGGAATTTATAGAAGGAGGGGTAGGGGAGTGGGGGTCAACCCAAACCCAAACCCATGGACGCGACGGCGCGCCTCCGCCAGCCTTCGGTCGCGGTCGGCCGTCGCGGGCGGACGGACGCCGGGGCACCACACCAGACGCCGCGCTTGCTGGTGCTGCCGCCAGCCTCGCCCCCACTTCGACCACAGACACTCGCCGCGTCTCCCGTGGTCGCCCGTCCGCCTCAGCCCCATTCGCTGTAGGGTTGTACCAGCCCGACCCCGGCGAGCCGACGCCCGACCACGGCTGCCCAGCCGCGCAGGGGCCTGTGCCCCGAGGCCCGTCCCACCACCCGGCCGCCTCGTGCCGGACTCGGTCGCGCCCGCCGCCGGGCACGGAGCCTGCCTCGGACGCCATCCATCTGGCGCAATCCGGGTCCGGGCCTGGGCATCATGCTCCGGCCGCGCAGGTCACCCTCCCACCGGCCCCTCTATCGACGGCGCGCGGACCTTTCGGCGCACGGGCTACCGGCCCTCTCAGCCGGCAAGGCGGCGCGCGTCGGCATCGTCCTGCTGGCTGATCTCCAAGCCAGAGCGCACCACGCCGATCCGCCGCGCCCGGCGACGCGCCGCTGCGATCTGGATGGTCCCGCTCTCCCCGTTCAGGTTTGTCCGAATTGGCTTGGCGGGGCGTTGGCGCGGCGGCGCCCCTGGTCAGTGCCCGCTCGCCGCGACGCCCCGGCGCGATCCCCCGAGTTCGGCAGCGCGCCACCGCGATCTGGATGGTTCCGATCTCCCTTTTAAGGATTGACCGAATTGGCTTGACCCGAAATGTCGACGGCCGAGAGTGACCTCCAAGCGGACTTGCGCTGAGCTTACGGGAGCCTGGCTGGGGATCGAGGAGCTGGCCGCGTTGCGGCGCCAATCGTTAATTCCCAGGCACAGGTCAAGATTTCAAGAGACCTAAGCTCTGGATGCGGATCCCTATGCGTCGATAATCTCAATTGAAATTTATCCCTATTCTCTGGGATAGTTTGCCAGATTGCCCAATAAAAACTATTTCGCTGTTGGCCGTAGAAATGCCCCTCCTCGCGGACTGGTTGCCAATTCTGAGCTTCTGCCACGCGAAGGAATCGATCTCGGATTATTTCGGGCTGTGAGCCAATGCACCAATTTAATTCATTCTGATGCCGAGAATAATTGTAGATATCTGTGACTTGATAGCTGAATGAGATGCCGCTAACGCGCGCGGTTTGAATTGGTCCATCGAAGTTTATATTGAAGATGCCCTCGCAGGGGCGATAGCCAATACACCTATTCGGCGGCTCATGGTACAGTGCATATCCTTGTGGGATTTGACGCCTCCGTAATGGACGCTGCGAGCTCCCGATCGCCTCTCCTTCTGTCATTCCGAGACGTACACCAAGAACATCAGCTCCTGATGCGGTTGGTGGTGGTGATACACACTCACCTTCTCGGGGCACAAAAATCCCGAAATTCTGCAAGCCAGAGCGCACTCTAGACATCGGCACAATTTGAAGAAAGCCAGGGTTGCCAGCTAAACCGGCACTAATTACACCGACGACACGACCTCCGGCATCGAGGGCGGGCCCGCCGCTAAAGCCTCCCGCAGCATTACCATCCACCTGGAGGCCGCCTGCTGCTCCGAAATTACTAGAGACCGTTGCCTGGCGCGAATCGAAATCTCGCCCAAAAGGAAATCCCGCAAATCGGAGTGTCGTTTCTCGTGCAACAGTTTCCGGGCAGCCCAACGGCAGCAAGGGGTAAGGAGTCGGCCGCTCCGGCGCCTTCAAGAGAGCTAAGTCGTGCCCTAACGCTTGCGTGCCGATTGGACTGAAGTCAATCCAGGGACCGCCAGTGCCTTCCAGGCTAAACTGGACGCGTCGTGCGCGTTGTACGACATGCGCCGCCGTGACGAAAAATCCACTTCCAGACACGAAGAAGCCTGTGCCTACTTCCGGTCTTCCCGAGGCATTCTGATCCTCGAATGCTCGAACCGCTACAACGGCTTGGCGACGTTCCGTGTTCCAGAAGACCTGCGCCTCGACTGTAGCGTGCGCACCAGCAAGAATTCCAAGTGCGAGGAGCATGATCCGAATCATGGCTGCCTCCTGCCGTAGAGATATTGAATTGTCAATATGTCAAGCCGACTCAATGTTGGGGGCCGTGACAGTCGATATATATTGTTGCAGTAGTTCATTATTGAGTCTGGATCGTAATCTGTGACGGATTGAGGGCGAGCTCCACGGAAGTCTCGTTGCTCAGAATGCCCAGAGCGACACGGCTCTGGGGCATCAGGTCGAATATGCTCATGGAGAACTCCGACCGCATGCATAAATTCGTGTCTAGCTACTGCAACTATACAATGCTCTCGATCAGTATAGCATGGCCACTGCGCTAGCTCAAAGTTCAAGAGCATTTGGGTTCGGCGTGGAGGCTGAAGGAATTCGCCAACCTGCGGTCCTACTTGTGACCAAGCGCGCTCATCAGCAATTGTAATGGCAATTCCGTCATTGCCATCATCGCAAGTCCGCCAGCCAACAAACCGCAATGCGGAGTGCTGTTCGAATGGGCTATCCGGGCCGGACACTGCGCGTTGCACAATGGCTTTCGCTGCGCTGAACTGCCCAGCTGGCGAGGCCCAACACACCGGAATTGTTGGCGTGAGCCACCGGGCCGCAAGGTCTACATGACCGTAAGGTTCAATGATCCTCGCCAATTCGTCCGAATTGCCACCAAAAGGAACAAATTCCGCGCCTTCTGAATTCTGAGCGCACGCATGCTCTGGCCAAGCCAGAAAGAAGGCGAGTAGCGCCGCGGCGGTGGCTGCTAACTGAATAGCCAACCAGCTTTTCTTGGGCTTCGTCATCACACCTTCCCGGCCGTCCAGCAACAACATACTACCTTGGAAACGAGAGTGCATGTCAACGCAACGAAACGCTCCAAGACCAAATCGCCCCGTTCCGAAGCGCTAGGCCTCTTCAGCACGGTGCCGAGCTACTGCTGCGGCTTGCGGAGCCGTTCGGCCAGTTTGATGCCCTGCGCGATTACCGCGCGCTGATGTGCCTGTCGCTTTGGGTGCGCGAGACCGAACGCCGAGGCGCATCGCCGCGGATCACGTACACGCTCCTCAATCTGTCAGAGGATCCAGACGGCGGTAGCGCATGCCGATGACGATCCAGGCGATCAGCAGCCCGGCGGTGCGTGATAGGCCGGCAGTCAACCTCCAACGATGGTGACCTCGCCGCTCCCATCCACCAACGCGATCTCGATGCCGGCCGCCGCCGCGCGCTCCTGCATGCGCTGCGCCAGCGCCATCGTCGTGCGGGTGTGCGGCACCACCGCGAATTGCCGCTGGCCGTTGCGCATGGGTGTGGCGAGGCATTGGCCGATGGCCTCGCACAGCCCGCTCCGCAGCCGCGATGTTTGGCCGGGATGGGTCGTATTGATGATGCCGCCCTTGCACTCAGCGACGAAGCTGGCGTCGCCGAGGTCAGCGATCACGTCGCCCATGCCCGGCTTCGGGTTGATCAGCGCGGAGCGGCCGTCCGCCGCCCCATAGAGTCCGCCGTAGTCTGTGGAGCCCATCGGCTTCGTCAGCTTGAAGCCCCTGGCGCCCATTCTGTCCAGGAAAGGGAACCGCTTTCCGTGCTCCCCGTCCGGATGCATCGCGACGTGCCCAAGTCTGGGCTCGGTGCGGAACAGATAGAAGGCGAAGGCGAGCATGACCGCGCCTTCTGACAGATGGTGTTCCGCGCCGCCCGTGCATTTACCGACGCGGTTCGGCGGCGGCGGTAGGACAGTGATCAGGTCGCTCGGCAGTTGGGTGCCGTCAGCCATTCGTGGCGTTCCTCCAGAGAGCAGCGCTGCTGCCGAATCGCGTCCATCGCGAATTGCGGCGGGGCTTTCTCGCCTCACTATTGCGCGATGAGGAATGATCGTCCAATCATCTCGGCATGGAAACCGCCGCATCCACCAGCCCAGCGTGGCCACAGTTTCTGCCTTGGTTCTTAGCCTTCGTAGATTTGGCGAAGGGAACCGCGCTGCCCCTCTTCGCATTTCTTGGCGGGGCAACCTTCCTCTTCTTGTTCAGGTCAGAGCTCCGTGACCTGATCAATCGCCTTCGTAAGCTGCCCACCGGCATCGAACTCGATCCTGCGACGCCAAAGGTTGAGCAAAGGAAGGTCGAGCGCGCCGCAAGCAAATTCTGGCCCAAATTCTTCGGAATGCCGGGGGCAGTCATATTTGACGCAGCTGCCGCCTTTGCCGGCCCCATGGCTGCCGCTGCGGTGGGCGCCATCGCTCGAACTGCCTCTTCGAATTCCTCCGGCCCTACTGAGCCCGGTGAGGTGAAACTCAAAGACTTGCCCGGCTTGGACCGCTCGCAGGCAATAGGTGATCTTGAACGGCTCCTTCATGTTGCCCTTGAGAAGGAAGGCGTCCCGCAGGAGGATCGCGTCGACCGCCTGATCAGGCTGCTTTCCGAGGCCCGTATTGAGGCCGACTTCGAGCGCATCTACCGCGTGATCTATGGCAGCCAGATTCGCGGCCTCCGCATGCTCGGAAGCGAAGGACGAATATCTCTCGCGGATGCTCGGAAGCGGTTTGATGCAGTCATCAGCGACTACCCAGGCTTCTATAAGGAAGGCTCGTTCGATGAATGGTTGGCCTTCCTAACCCGCATGGCGCTGGTGGCCAAAACCGAGGAAGACATGCTGGCGCTGACCCCGCTTGGCCAGGACTTCCTGGTGTTTCTCGCGCGGCGTGGTTACTCGGATGCCAAGCCTTACTAGGCGCAGCCGAAGGTGAGTGCCGCCACCTAACTTCATCGCTCGAAGCTGCAATGGCTGGCTACGGTAGGCCCAGAAACCCCTTCACAACGCCCTTCGCCGCCTCCGTCGCGGCGCTGAGGCCGGCATTCCAGAAGGCGCCGCCAGCCTCGCCCGCCTTCTTCGCCATCCAGGTGCGAGCGCGCGCACCGAATGGCTTGTCCGCGCTCTCGGGTTTCTCGTCCTTCACGATTACGGCGAGTTCCTTGGCGTCGCTCTCAGGCATGCCTTTCGCCGCCAGCGCGCGAACAAGGCCGTCCAAATCGCCCTGCGCCACGTTCACTGAGACGTCGCCCGAGCCGGAACTCGTGACCTGGTTGAAGGTGCCATAGACAGTGATCTGCGTGATCTGGCCCGCGCGGGTAGCGTCCGCAGCGGGCAGTGCGCTGACCGGTTCCTTCAGCGTGATGCTTTTGGCTGCGGGGACCGCGCGTTCGAGCTTGACCGTTAGATCGAGCACCTTCGCGCGGACGGTTCCTTGCACACTGACCAGTGCGCTGGCGTCGAAGAAGCCGTTCACCGCGATGCAGTGCATCCCATTGAACACCTTATCGTCGAGTAGCAGCACAAGGTCGGCACAGTTGGTCGAAAACTGAGACCCCTTCTCGGCGCGCGCAATCATGTCATCCACGACTGCCATCCCGAAGCGGAGTTCTTCCGTCAGCCAGCGTTCACCGGCGAGCTGCGAGATGAGGTGGGGAGGGATAGGCGCGTTCTGCATGCTCTGGAAGCCGCCCGCGAAGCTACCCCGATAGAACACCGCGATCTTCCGATAGTCGGGGACGGGCACCTCCTTCGGGTAGCCTTCCACTTCGTGTTGCACCCAACCTTCCAGCACATCGCTGCCGATGCGGCTCGCGAGGAAGCGCAGCTTCAACAGTGCATGCGCGATGCTCGACCCATCAGTGAGCAGGGCTTCCTGAATTTCTGTGAGCAATCCCATGGCCGACTCCGTAAGGCGCCACATTACACCGCGCCCGAATTTCTCTCTAAAGAGAACGATTTCCTTATGTGGGTATTGACTACGATCGCTTCCTCTCGCTCGCTAATCGGCACGGCGCGAGCCAATTGTCTGCCCGCTGGTCGGGCTAGCAGAAACTGCTTTGGAAGGTTGCGACAAATCATGGCTCGCAGGTCAATCACTGACGAGGAGATCGCACTCATTAAGGCGATGCTCGCGCGTCACATGGCGGGCCGCGACATTCAGTTCTTCTTCAACCGCCCTGACCGCCCTGTAAACAGCGGGCGCATCTCAGATATCGCTTCGGGGAAGTATGGCGACTCCTCCAGCATCTCGCCTGCGCCCGATGCCGACCTTGATGCATTTCTCGCGACGCGCTCCCCTTCGGTTGCGGTGCCCGCCGTGGTGCTTGCTGCCGCCGACCGCGACACCGGTCCCATGGCAGAGCCAACACTTCGCCAAATGTTCAGTGAGAACGCACGCGGCGTGTGGTGCCTAACCAGCGGCGAGACCGATCAGGTGGAGTGCAAGACCAGCTTCGGGTTGAGGCACCCGTCGGCGTGGCTGCGGGCAGTGGCCGCCCTCGCGAACAATCGGGGCGGATATGTTCTCTTCGGCGTCGGCGACGCGGCTTCGACAGACCCCCACACCGTGCTCGGCTTATCGAGCGACGAGTTCGCAACGATAGACACATCAGAGATCGCTAAGCGCCTCCGAGCGACCTTCGACCCGACGCCGAGTTTTCGGCGAGCAGTCGTGAGCATCGCCGGCAAGCGCGTCGGCGTTCTGCATGTCGAACTGCACCCAAGCCGGCCCATCATTGCTACACGAGCGGAGGGCGGCAACGACATTCGTGAAGGAGACATCTTCTTCCGCTACTCGGGTCAGTCTCGGCGCATTTCGTATGCCGACCTTCGTGCCATGCTCGACCAGCGCGACGCTCAGGCACGCGCCGACATCATGCCCATGATCGGTAGGCTGCTCAGTCTAGGCCCTGACCGAGCGATGATCGCGGATCTCAGCGCCGGACAACTCATGGACGGCAAACAGGTGATCCAACTCGACGAGTCCATCATCCAACGCCTCTCCTTCATCAAGGAAGGCGAGTTTGATGAGCGCACTGGTGCGCCCGCCCTGCGCCTGGTTGGCGATGTGCAGCCGACCACCACTCTTGTTACGAAGAAGGGCCTGGTAACGCGCGAAGAGATGCGACGGGACTTCCTGGCCGATAAGCTGACCGCGGACGCCACCGACTACCTCCGTTGCGCCGTCGAGGTTTCAGGAAGCGATTGGCTGCCGATTCGCTACTTCGCCAAAGCTGCTGGGCTGTCACACCCTCAACTCATCGCCTTCATCGACGGGAACCCGTCCGCACCAGGGAAGCAGAAGCAGCTTTGTAGAGAACGGCTCTCATCTTCGGACAGGGCGCACGTCGCAGCGCCAGGAAGGGCAGTTCAGGGCAAGTTGAAGCGGCTCCTGGCAGGGGAGAGGCTTGAGCCCAAGGACGTCACGGAAGCTCGCGATGTGGCGCTCGCGGTCCAGGCGCTCCCCCGTCCTATATCCCTCGACGGTGGGAAACTCCGCGCACTCCTGTCGAACTGCGACGCACTGATCCAGAAGGGGAACGACCCCAATGCGAAGACCGCACTCCGCAAGGCGATAGCGCGGCTGGATGAATTGCTGTGCCCACTGCAGGACGCGCCCTAGCGCGCGCCCCGCAGAAACGCCACCTCCCACTCGCCAATACCGCGCATCGGATGCGGCGGCGCGCCTGCCAGCATCGCGTTCACACGGCGCCTGAGCGCGTCGCGCAACTGACCACCAAGCTGGACCTTCGCGAGTTTCTTGCGATCTGCCGTGAGCAGCAGCCTGCCGAGTGCGGCGAAGGCGGCGTCCACTTCGTCCACGTCGATCGCTGCGCCATCTTCGGCCAGGGCCACCGGCGCGGCCAGCATCTCCGGCACTAACTCGCCATCGGCGAGCGCCCTGAGAGCGGCGTCGCGCGCGTCCCGATCTTCCTCGCTACATCGTTTCACATTGGCCGCGAGTGCGCGTTCGGCGCGAACGTCGCGCGCTGCCGAAAACATCCCATCCACGTCGCTCTCGGCAACACGCGGCACGGGCTCGGCGAAGGCCTCCTCGGCGGCGTGGAGGCGGCGATGCTCATGCCCGTCCTGGTAGTGTCTAAGCGCCGTGCGGATGTCGGCCTCGTGCTGCATTGCGTGAAGCGTACGGACCAGCGTCTCGAAGTCCGCAGGCGTCGGAGGGGCGAGGTTGCTCATCATGCAGGCGCCGCACGCCGCAAGGATGAGTATCTGGTGCGACCAAGCCAAGGTGGCAGAGCCGTCCGTGCGACGGCGCCCTCGTTCCGCGAAGGTCACGCCGCTCTCTTCGGACCGCTTGATCGTGAGGTTGTGCGGAACGGGCACCGTGCCGCCATGTTCAAGAACCTGCTCGGTCGTCATGAAGGCGTCGCCATCACCAGGCGGCGCGCCATGCTGGTATGCCTTCGGCCCCCACCGCCCTCCACCCAACTCGATGAAGCGATGCAGCGCCATGATGCGGATGGCCTCGCCATCCGGCCCGGCCAGTGCCTCCTTCAGCGTCGGCGGCCCCGCTTCCTTCTTCTTGCGCCCCGTCATGCCACCACCTTCAGCTGCGCGCGGCCGGCGCAGTGCCGCGACCAAGCTTCCATCAGCCCCTGCCGCTGATCGAACAGGTCGCTGCGGTGATAGGCGCGGGTGACGGCGGTGCCGACCTCGTGCGCCAGGGCCTTCTCCGCCGCCTCGCCATCTGCCGGGCGGGTGTCTGCGACCCACGTCCTGAAGCTGGCGCGGAAGCCGTGCGGCACGACGGCCCGGCCCATTGCGTCCACCCAGGTCGGCGGGGTGTCGGGAGCATCGGCCGGCGCGGCATTCATGCGGCGGATCACGGCCGACAGTGCCATGTCGGAGAGCGCCGTGTCCTCCTTCGCGGAGGGGAAGATCAGCGTCCGGCCGAGCTTCACCGCGACCTCGGCCAGCTCGTCGCGCGTCACGTCTTCATGGAGCGCCGCCTGCGCGGCGAGCCGCAGCGCCTCGATGGCGCCGGCGGGGAGCGGCACGCGGTGCGGCGACCGCTGCACCGACTTCTTCCCCTTCATGCGGTCGGGCGGCACGGTCCAAGTCGGCACATCGCCATGGAAGGCGATCTCGGACCATCGGGCGCCGCGAGCCTCGCCAGAGCGCACGGCAGTCAGGATGGTGAAGCGGAGCGCCAGCGCCGCAATGCCCTCGGCGGCGACCAAGGCCTTCATGAAGTCGGCCATGCGGATGTGGGGCAGGGAAGGGAAGGACGTGCCGGCCGGCAGGGCGGGCAGGCCGAGCATGCGGAGCATCTTCGCATCAGCGGGATTGTCATTGGGCCGCCAGCCCTTCGCCGCCGCGTACCGCAGCACAGAACCGATGCGGCGCAGGACCTTGCGCGCTGTCGCGGGGCGCGAAGTCCAAACCGGCTGGATCGCTCGCAGCACCGCCTCACGATCGATCTCGGCCACCTGCATGATGCCGAGCACCGGGTGGGCATAGTTCTTCAGCGAGGTGCGCCACAGCGCCGCCGTCCGGGCGTGCTTGAAGCCGGGGGCCGCCATCGTGACGTACTCCTCCGCCACGATGGCGAAGGTCCGCTGCACCTCCACAGCCTTTGCGGCGCGGGCGGCAACTGCCCCATTCCGCTCTTTGATTGGGTCGGCGCCTGTCCTGGCCGCCAGGACAGCCGCGCGGGCTAGCTCGCGCGCCTTCGCCAGTCCCACATCGGGATAGCTCCCCAGGCCCATGTCACGGCGCTTGCCGTCCACTCGGATGCGCGCGAACCAGGCCAGTGTGCCGGTCGGCCGCACCTCAAGCAGCAAATTATCCCCATCGTGGATGCGGTACTTCTTCGGCTTCGGCTTCAGCGTCTCTAGGCGGCGCTGGGTCAGCGGCTGGGCGTAACGGGGCATTCAAGGCCTCCTCGGTCTGGCTCGCGGGGAGGGGTGGGGCTAGCTGCCCCTCTACCGCCCCTCTACGGAGGATGCGCCAGCCCCAGGCCATAGAAAACCGTAGCGACCATAAAATCGTGCAATATCCAAGTGTTATAACTCTATGGCAGGCCACCGCAGGCTACGACGAACTCCGAACAGGCGTCCGTAGGGGACGCCAATCCTTTCAATGGGTTGGCTGTGGTTAAAGCGGCAGGGTCCAATATCGCTCTGCGCTGACGGCGGTTCCGCCGAACTCCTTCATCGTGGCGATGACGCGCAGCCTCGATCCAGCGAACTTCGCGACCTCCATGCCGCCCATCTGGAATGCCACGTGGGCAGGCAGCGCAGGGATCGCCGCGGGGGGATGGGCTTCGCCGCGCGGCGGACGTCCGGCGCCAGAGGATAGCTCAACCTGCAATCCAATGCCGATGACCGCCGTTGCTCGGCCATGGCACAGCGTCCGAGTTGGGAGGGCCATCTGCGCCTCTCCCTCCTCTCCTGCCCCGTCGCTCTCTACGGAGCAACGTCGCGCGCTGGAGACGTGAGTTTTCGGCTGATCAACCCGGAGACTGGCAATCGAATCTGCCAGGTAGCGATGGATGCGGAGACCGGGGTGGAGGTCGAACGCCGCGACCTGGTGCGCGGCTTCGAGATTGAGAAAGACCGCTACGTCCTGCTGACGGATGAGAGATCAAGAGCGTTCGCCTTGAGAGCACCAAGATCATCGACATTGAGCAATTCGTGAAGGTCGATGACATTGACCGTATCTGGTGGGAGGACCCGTACTACCTCGCACCGTCAGAGAAGGCGGGAATTGAGGCCTTCGTGGTGATCCGGGAGGCCCTGCGACGGAGCGGGCGGATCGCCATTGGCCGCGTTGTAATCCACACCCGGGAACGCATGGTAGCGCTGGAACCGCGTGGCGAGGGTATCATTGTGACCACCCTGCGAAGCCACGACGAAATCCGCCCAGAAGCGGAGGTCTTCGACAGCATCCCCGTCCGCAAGGCCGATCCGAAGATGGTGCACATCGCCGAGCAGATCATCTCCCAGCAGCAAGGTCCCTTCGATCCCTCGGGCTTCGTGGAGCACTACGAGGAGGCGCTGCGCGAACTCATCCGGAGCAAGCAGGACGGGGATGATGCTGGCGTTTCCGCGCCCCCGCCGCCAAAGGGCAAGGTCATCGATCTGATGGAGGCGCTGAAGCGCAGTCTGTCTGGGGGCAAGACGAAGGCGCCGGCGCGCGCAGCATCCGCTCGGGCCAAGGCACCGGCGACGAAAGCCACGAAGGCGACCAAGGGCAAGTCGACGGCCAGCCGCGCGAAGCCTACCCGGCGCCGCACTGGCTGACATGGCGCGGGCGCTGGAGGCTTACCGAGCCAAGCGCGACTTCGCCCGCACGCCGGAACCCGGCGCAGCGACAAGGCGAAGCGGCAAGCAGCTTACCTTTGTTGTGCAGAAGCATGCCGCGCGGCGGCTGCACTACGACCTGCGCCTGGAATGGCGCGGTGTCCTGAAAAGCTGGGCGGTCACCAGTGAGCCTTTGCAGGACCCCGCCATCAAGCGCCTGGCGGTTGAGGTGGAAGACCATCCCTTCCGCTATGGCACCTTCGCCGGAACTATTCCGCAGGGCCAATACGGCGCGGGGACCGTTGAGATTTGGGACCATGGCGTGTGGGCGCCAGTCAATCGACAGACGGTGGACGAGGACTTGGCGGCCGGCCATCTGAAATTCGTGCTCCTTGGCCAGCGCATGCGGGGTGGCTTTGCGCTGATCCGCATGAAGCCCAAGCCGAATGAACGGAACCCCGGACGCAACTGGCTACCGCTCAAGGAAGGTGATGCCGAGGCGGTGGGCGGCGCAGCAACATCTCCGAAGCCACGGCCGGAGGCCGCATCGCCACCCTCGTCGCGGCGACGGGGAGGCGCGTCATGCCGGTGCGGGCAGTGCGCCGAAGGTCACGCCAGCGGCAGGCCCGCATCTCAACCTGCACGTTGTGGGCCTCGCGTGCCGCAGCGATCCCGCCGTCCGGCGGCGCCAATTCCGGCGAAGCGGGCCAGCAAACCCCCACCGACAGCAGCTCAATTTACCGCGGTGGTCCCGCTCGGTTGGCGATGCGCGCGAAGTCCACGATGCCCGGGGCCACCAGGCTCCGCCAATAGGTAATGCCGCAAGACAGCACCACAGGGACGTTCGGCCATGCTGATCGCATTGAGACGGAGGCAAAGTAGCCGGTGGCCATCTCGTTGATCACGGCGGCCGTCATGTCGTTCATCATGACGCTATACGGACCTGCCCTTGGCTCGCGGCGACGCTCCGCGTTCGCCGCCATGTTCAAGCGAAGGGCACGCTTCTCCGATGCGACGCACGGGCTACCCGCTGACTCGATTGCCATCGGGACCCCCGCGGAAAGCAGGAGCACTAGCGCGGCACCGCCGCTGAGGATCATCCACCAGGGAATGGGACGCGCAAACTCTCGGTGCTGTGGACGATCTGCAAGTGCTGAAAGGGGAGGATGCTGTGGTGGCGCTCTCGGTCTGGGCCGGGATCGACGAGCCGGCGCGGTTCCGGCAATCGACGAGTGTGGGCGCCTGTTTCGGCCTGACGCCCAGGCGCTACGCCTCGGGCGAGGTGGACCGCACGGGGCGCGTGTCGAAGTGCGGCGACCGGAGCGTACGCACCCATCTCTACGAGGCGGCGAATGTGATCCTGACCCGGATCCGCCGCCCCCTCGGCCCTGCAGGCCTCGGGCCTTGCCATCGCGAAGCGGTCGGGGTTCACGAAGGCGAAGGTCGCAGTCGCTCGGAAGCTGTCCGTCATTCTCCACCGCATGTGGCGTGATGGCGCCGACTTCCGCTGCACCGGCGCCGCACCGGCCTTGGCCTGAAGCTTTACCGGCCATCGTCGGCCGAACGAGTTCGTCCCCGCCGGGACGAGGGCGAGGGTTGAGGCCGATCCCATCGCTGCCCGCCTCCGTGAACGCGGAGGCGATGGCGAACACCACATTGGCCCACCCGAACCCACCCAAGGCCATGGTGTGGCGGCGCTCGCCGACCACGAAGAGAACCATGAGCCCGGCGGTGCCGACCATCGATCCGCTTGGCGACCGCGATTAGAGAACCTCTCGGGACGCGACCTGCGTTGAGCGCCCAATGAGGACCGCGCGCGGCATGCGTCCGTATGGCGATCACGTCAGCCAGCGCCGCAAGCTCGATCCCGCGACCGCCGTTGCTGGCATTGCACGCCGACATGCCTGCAACGGCCAGCCCTCGCTCCTTGCCGTCCATAGCGCCGGTTCAGCTGGCGCCGTCGATGGCATGCCCGACGCAGGGTCGACGCACCAACCGTCCGCGCCCTCAAGGCGCCAGCACGAGCACCCGCACCTGGCTCGGCACAATCCGCGCGCCGACCATGTTCGTGCTGTTCTGCAGCGACATGGAGGTGAGCCGCGTCACCGGCATCCCGCCCACCAGCGTGGTGAAGGATCCGAGCAGGTGGCGCGACGGCCCCATCACCGTGCCGGAAGCGACGCCCGTCGCGACACCCGCATTGTCGCCATTGGTCAGCGGCGTGGTGGTCGCCATGTTGTGGACCGGCGCACCCATGATGAGGGTGGTGAACTGGCTCGGGATCGCCGTCGGGCCCATGGCGATGTTCGGATACGGGATCGGGATCGGCGCCGGCACCGCCGGGGTCAGGCAGACATCGGGGAAGGCGAGGTCCATCCCCATCATCTGTGTATTGGCGAACATCCTTGCCCCCTCAGCCGAGATGGATCTGATTGGCGTCGACCTTCACCACGGCGCCGGCCTGGATGCTCGCCGTGTCGCCCTTGAGGTGAAGATGCCCGCTGGCCCGCTGGTCGATGTCGCGCGCGCGCAGTTGCTCGCTCTCCTCGACGAAGCGGTAGCTGCGCCCGAAGCGGCCGATCACGCGCCGCGCCAGCGTCTCGATCGCCTCGGCGATCAGCGTCACCGTGCCCACGCGCAGGGTGGCCGTGCCGCCGCTGACGGCCAGCGCATCGACCACCACTTCGCCCTGCCGGGCCCGCAGCACCAGCGTGCCGGCCGCGAGATCAAGCCTGCCGCCCTCGGCCTCGATGGAGCAGCCATCGGGCAGGGCGACGCGCATGGGCGCCGCGCCAGGCCGCTCGAGCACGGCGAGCACATAGGCGGCGCCGCCGCTGCGCGCCACCAGTACACGATCCCCCGGCTCGGGCTCGACGAGGCAGGAAAAGGCGCGCCGCGCGGCCAGCCGCTGGCCCTCGGCCAGCAGCGTGAGGGCGGTACCGTCCCGGGCGGACACCTCGGCCACCACCTGCATCGTCCCGTCTGCCATGGTGACGGTGGTCATCGCGTTCATCGGCTGTTCCTGTCGCTATCCTGGTCGGCCCGCATCGTTCAGCCCGGCTGCCAGCGCCGCTGCCACAGATCGGCCTCGGCGCGCTCGGCATCGGGCTTCAGCGCCCGGCCGCGATCGGGGATGCGCCCGCCAACGTCGCTGACCTGGTGCAGGTTCGCCCGCACCAGCGTAGCGCCGGCGAGGTCGGCGCCGTCAAGCACGGCATGGCTGAGGTCGGCATAGGTCATGTCGCAGCCGCCGAAGCGCGCGCGCGGCGCCTTCATCCCGACGCAGATCGCCTGGTAGAGCCGCGCGCCGGTCGCATCCGCCTCGGTGAGGTCGGCGCCCGAGAGGATGGCGTTGGACAGATCCGCCCCGCGCAGCACGGCGCCGCTCAGATCCGCCCCCATCAGGATCGCCTTCGCCATCACCGCGCGTTCGAACCACGCTCCGGCCGCCTTGGCCGTCTGCATGCCCGCCTGGGTGAGATCGGCGCCCGAGAAGTTGCAGCCGGTGAGGTTGCTGCCGTTGAATTGGCAGCCGACGAGGCTCAGCCCCTCCATCGAACGGCCGGCGAAGGTGGAGTCGAGGAACAGGGTGCGCATAAGCCGCGTGCCGACGAGCCCCGCATGAACGAGGTCGGCCTCGATGAAGACGGTGTCCTCGCAGATGGCGCGGGAGAGATCGATGCCCTCCGTGCGGCTCTTGATGAAGCGCGCCTTGGTCAGGTTCGCGCCCACGAAGGAGGTGCGCGACATCCGCGACTGCGCGAGGTTCGCCGTCCGCAGGTCGGCCCCGGCGAAGGAGGCGCCGCGCAGCCCGCAGGACACCGCGTTCCACATCGACGCCTTGGCGCCATCCAGCCGCACATGCGACATCGCGCATTCGACGAAGCTGGCCTGGGCGAGGTCGGCGCCCGACAGGTCGGCATTGTTGAGATGCGTGCGGGTCAGGATGGATTCGCGGATATTCGCCCCGCGCAGATTGGCGTTGGTGAAATTCGCCTCCTCGATGATGGCGCCTGAGATGTCGGCGCCGGACAGGTCCATCCCGGCGAAATTGTGCTGTCGTCCGAGCACCTCGCCGTCGCGCACCAGCGCCTCGATCATCGCGCGGCTCATGGGGGCGGGCTCCGTCGCGGGTTGAGCCGCACGCGCGCTCGCTGCACCCGATCGAGCCGGGTTTCGGTGTCGCCATGGATGCGCGCGAGGTCGGCTTCGTAGAGGCTGGTGTCGCTGAGGTCGGTGCCGCGGATATCGGCGCGCGCGAGCGATGCGCCCATCAGGTCCGCGCGGGTCAGGCGCGCGTGCCGCAGATCGGCGGTGATGAAGCGCGCCTCGCGCGCCCGCGCCAGGTCGAAGGAGGCGCCCTGCAGGTTGCAGTCGGAGAAATCCGCCCCGTCCATCATGGCGCCGTCGAACACCGCCCCTTCGAGATTGCTGCCGCGGAAATTCGCCCCCTTGCCCTTCGCGCCGGCAAAGCGCGCGCCGCGCAGGTCGCAACTGTCGACGAACATGGTGGCGCGCAGCTCGGCGCCGACGAACAGCGTGCCGGCGCCGCGTACGCCGATCAGGCTCGCCTTGGCGAGAAAGGCGCCCGACAGGTCGGCGCCCTGCAGGTTCGTCTTCACCATGACCGCGGCATCGAAGCGCGTTCCATGCGCGATGACGCCGGCGAGGCTCGCCTCATGCAGCACGATGTTGGCGGCGAGCGCCCCGCTGAGATCGGCGCCTTCGAACATTGCTTCGCTGACCAGGGCATTGGTGAGGTCGGCACGTTGCAGCCGCGTCTGGCGCAGGTCGGCGCCGCGCAGCACCGCGTCGCGCAGCACGGTATCGGACAGGTCCGCCTGGCGCAGCATGGCACGGCCCAGATTGGCGTCCTCGAGATCGGCGCCGCTGAAACGCGCGCCCTCAAGCCGCGCATGGGCCAGCACGGCGCGCTTTAGCATGGCGTTGGACAGATTCGCCCCGCTGAGATTGGCCCCGTCGAGCCACGCCTCCGTCAGGTCGAAGCGGGTGAGGTCGAGGCCAGACAGGTCGGCACCGCACAGGTTGAGCCGACGTCCGTCGCGCTTGCCATTCATCAGCCGCGCGCGCAGCGCCGCATTCGCGACAGCATCGAGCGGCGGCGCCGGCGCCTGGCCGTCGGCGCTGAGCAGATAGCCCTTGCGCTCGCCTTCCTCCGCTTCGCGCCACATCTGCATCGTCGCCGGGTCGGCGAGCAAGCCGCGCAGCATCGTGGCGTCGTCGCCACGGGCTTCGATGTCTGCCGCCGCCGCCTCCAGTTCCGCGCGCTTGCGCTCGGCGGAGAAAGGGGGCGGGCCGGAGAGCTTCTTGCGCGGATCGGGCGGCGTCATGCCGGCGGCCCGCGCGGCCTCGCCGGCCTCCGCCTCGCGCGCGGCCATGAAGGCCTCGCCCTGTTCCTTCATGCGTTCGGCCTCGGCGCGGATGCGCTCGATGACCGCGGGAAGTTGTTCGAGGCTGGGCAGCGGTTCCTCGGCGCGCGGCGGCGGCGGCCCGTGGATGGCGGGATCGAAGCCGAGAGCGGTCAGGCGCTGGCGCTCGCGCTCGTATTCGCGCAGCTCCCGGGCGCGGCCGCGCTTGCGCAGCAGGCCCTGCTCCTCGTTCATCTGCCGCTCCGCCTCCATGTCCGGGTCGGGGACGATGAGGTCGGCGGGCACCAGGGCGCTGTCGCGCAGGGCTTCCAGCGTGCCGTATTCCGGATGCATCCGGGCGGTCACCACCTCCTGGAAGGCTGCGGCCGGCCGCGGCGCGCCGAGCATGTCGGCACCGAGCACCAGGCGCGCAACGTCGCGGGCATCTTCCTCCTGCACGCGCACACGGCCGTGGTGGATCATCACCAGGCGCTTGCGGGCGGGAAAGAACCACACCGTGGTGAGCGAGAGCGGGACTTCCTCGAGCCGCTCCGCCCCGCGGCGCTGGATCAGGATGCGCGGCTGGATGCCCGGCAGGCGGCCGGTGAGCGCCGGCTCCTCGGGGTGCAGGTTGGTTAGGGCGTAGTCCTCGTCGCCCTTGAGGAAACCCGCGAAGCGCTGGTCCGGCTGGGCGGTCATCAGGATGCGCCAGTCGATGTCGCTGGCGAAGCCCGGGAACTCCTGCTCGAGCCAGCGCTGGCCATGGGTGCCCGCGAGGCTGCTGCGCTGCGGCCAGGCGATGTCGATCGGCCCGAAATTGACCGGCGCCAGCGTATCGGGCTTCGCGACACCCTGCGGCAGGACCACATTGGGCAGCCGGACGCGCATGCCCACACCCTGGATCGGCATTTCCTCGATGCCGCGGCCGAGCGGATTC
This sequence comes from Neoroseomonas lacus, assembly GCF_014644535.1. Classification (GTDB taxonomy): domain Bacteria; phylum Pseudomonadota; class Alphaproteobacteria; order Acetobacterales; family Acetobacteraceae; genus Neoroseomonas; species Neoroseomonas lacus. The sequence continues at coordinate 252,864 of NZ_BMKW01000007.1, read as the reverse complement.
TGCGCGAATTTGGGGCCGCCATAGGCGCGATCCCAACCCAGCGGCATCTCGACGAAGGGCAGCGGCTGGGTGGCCACGCCGTCCTGGATCCAGCGGTCGCCGACCGCCGCGAGTTGCTTCGTCACGCTGCCCAGCGTCACCGTGGCGGTGACCGTGCGGGCCGGCACGCCGCCCGGCACGAAGGCGCTGCCGGTGACGAGAAACTCCGCCGCGGTCTTGGGCAGGGCTGTGTCGAGCGCCGTCCCCGGCGGCAGCGCATCGGCGAGGAATTTCCACATGGCGACTTCGCCGAGCAGCGCGGGGCGGTGGCCGATCGGGCAGAAGCTGATGGCGGAGACGCCGAGGAAGAAACGACGCTGGAACTCGATCGGGCGCGACATCGTCGCCAGCGCCAGGGGCTTGAAGGTCTTCATCGCGGCGCAGCCGTCACGGGGCCAGCGCGACGCTGTCGGGGTGCCGTGGGTCGTAGCGCACTGCGATCTCCCGTCCCGGCGTGAAGGCCGGTGCCTCGGCGACCGACAGGATGCGGCGCACCGAGGCGCGCCAGGGCGGCCGTCCCTCGGCGTGAATTTCCAGGCGCACGATGATCTCGGGCGTGTCGTTGAAGCGCTTGCCGGTATCCTCGAGCCCGAGGATCACCGCCCGCGCCGGCGTTCCTTCGGCGCGGACGCGCATCTCCTCGCGATAGCGAAGATAGCCCGGTCCCCAGATCAGCGCCGGCACGCCGAGGACCACGGCACCGAGGACGCCGATCAACAATGCCAGTTGCCATGCGCCGCGCATCGCCTTTCCCGGTCCTCACGAAACGATCGTGAAGCCGGTCTTGATCGCGAAGGCATAGGTCTTTGCCTTCAGCGTCTTGTTTTTCAGTTCCAGGCCGCCGGTTTTGATGGCGATGCCGAAATTGTCCATTTTGATGCCGGCGACATCGAACTTGAGCACCGGCACGATGCCGATCGAGATCGTGGCGATGTCGATCTTCAGCCCGGCGATGCCCATCTTGAAGCCATAGGCGTCGCCGGCCGCGCTGCCCGACTTGAACCAGGACGGCGCGACCTGATTCACCGTGGGCGCCACCACGTTGATGATCGCGGAGCTGTTCGCCAGGATCGGGCCGGTGGAAATGAAGCTGATCGACGTGGTGGCGGTGAGCGAGTAGGTCGACGGCGTCGAGATGGTGTAGGCGTTGGTGACGGTCTCGCTGAAGGGTCCGGTGATAGTGCGGGTCTCGGTCGAGTGGAAGGTCTCGTCCACGGCGCCAGTCACGTCCCAGGTCATGGAGCCGTGGACGGTCTCCCCCAGATTGCCGCCGACATCGATGATGTCGTTACGCTTGATGCCGGTGTGGCGGTCGCCCGTGCCGAGAGCGGAAGATTGCGGCACCGTCGCCATCCCGACGGAGCGCGTCTCGAAATTCTCGACCTCGGTGATGAGGTCGCGCTCGGCATGGACGAAGATGTGCTCCGCGCCTTTCTTGTCCTCGAAGCGGATCTCGTTGAAGTTCGCCGCCGAGCCGTTCTGCGAGGAGCGCGACTTGATGCCGGCCTGGGTCTTGTTGGCCGGCAGATCGTAGGGCACCTCATTCTGCTGGTTGTAGACGCGCCCTGTCACGATCGGGCGGTCAGGGTCGCCTTCCAGGAAGTCGATGATGACCTCCTGCCCGACGCGCGGCAGGTGCATCTGTCCCCATTTGGTGCCGGCCCAGCCCTGCGAGACACGGATCCAGCACGACGATCCGTCATCGTCGGGCCCGTGCCGGTCCCAGGCGAACTTCACCTTCACCCGGCCGAATTTGTCGGTGTGGATTTCCTGACCCGAGGCGCCGGTGACGACGGCAGTCTGCGGTCCATGAACGAAGGGGTGCGGCGTCGCGCGTTCGGGCCGGAACGGAGTTTCGAACGGGATGCAGACGAAGTCATTTTCATAAAAGGGCGCGGAGACCTCGCGCTTGCCGCCGACTTCCATGGTCCAGTGGCTATAGTCCTCGGCCTTGTGTCTGACTTCGATGATCAGCAGCTTCGGATTCTCGTCCACATCCAGCGTTATCCGTGCGCCGGCGTCGAAGGCGGCGAAACTGCTCTCGCCGACCTGCCGATTGAAACGCGATTCCTCAGCGCCGATCAGCAGATCCGCCATCCTGGTCGCGTCGCTTGACCTGACCTCGGGCAGGGTGTCGGTCGCGCCATGATACTTCGCAAGATAGCGGCCGGGATACTCGATGCGCTCATGGTCGCTCATCTTCGCGACGCTTCGGTCCGAACCGGCGCGGGACGCGGCAGAAACTGCATCGACCGGGTTGAGCATGCTGTGGTCGCGAACCTGCCAGCGGCCGGTCCGGAATTCGAAATGCTCGTCGATCCGCCTGATCGTCCTTTCCCTATGGGTGGCGCGGACCGTGATCTCTGGCGTGTTCATGTCCCGGCACTGGCTATTGTTGTCGCAGAGCACCAGCGTGTGCGCCGTCTCCGAGTGGTCATGCCAGTAGAAGATGCCGGCCTGTTCCATGAGGCGTGTGATGAAGTCGAGGGCGGATTCACGATACTGGACGCAGAATTCGAGCTTCGGATAATCATCGTCAACGATGCTCGACGTGTAGGTCACGTCGTGGCGATCCAGGACATCCTTCACGATCTCGGGAATGCTGACGTTCTGGTAGATGCGGCAATCGGAGGTGAGCGAGAGAAACCAGACCGCGGGCACGACCTCGGCGCGCCATTCGAATTCGCCCTCATGCGTTGGCCGCCCGCGCGCGAGGTTGCGGATGATCCCGTGGAATGGGCGCCGGGCGGGAAATGTCGGCGTGTCGCTGCCCGGCGCATCCGATGAGCCGAATTCGAGAGACGAGCCGAATTCGAGCGACACGGCCTCGCCGAGCATTGATTTCACGTCAGCGACAGGCTCTGCCGTCACGAAGGCGATCTGCATCTCGAAAGGCCGGCAGAGCTGGTCCTTTCCCTGCAGCTTCGTCATCATCGCCTTGTTCGACCCGAGCTTCGCCGACTGGATTGCGAGCAAGCGGTGAGCCTGATCGTATGTCGTCATGCCATCCACCTGCTGCATCCGTGCCAGTCCACAGCGAAAGCCATGTTTCACTCCGCTCCCTGCTGGTTGACCCTGCGATCCGTCAGATGCCCGACCCACCCGAGCGTCGGGCGAGAAGCGAACCACGGCTTGGCGATCCTCACAACGCGGCGCCGTGAGGCGTTTTCGTGAAGTCTCCGACTTTGGCTGCTTCCGCGCGTCGTCAGTTGCCTGCAGCCAAGGATCGGGATAGGCCCTGTCTCGCCGCCAGCCGGTCGGGCTCGTGTGTTCGCAAGGCTCGCCATCCCGCGGGAGATCTGGGCTGTGGCGCGATCATGGGCGCCAGAACCTTCCACATCAGTCGCGAAGGGCGCGTTCTCTTTGCGTCTCCTGACCTCATTCGGCAGCGCGCCGAAACGTACGCAACCGCCGCGGCATTCGAGCCTGTGGCACTGGTCGAAGTGCACCCGCAGGGCGGCATCATCCGGTTCACCCACCGAGGGGGTCATGACGTCGCTACCAGGCAAGCCTCAACTCATTGAAACGACGTCGGAGCTTGGCCGATGTGTGCCAGAGGAATGAAGGGTCATGCGCAAGATCCAGGTTGCGTTTGCGTGGTCATTCGGCAGTCGGGCGGAACACGAACCAGCGCAACCCCAGCGGCATCTGCCACCTCGCGGCGCCTCGAACCTTCCCAAGCATCGGCGCCCCGGCAGGGACCTCCGATGCAGGGCAGCATCATACATGAGCCTCGGTACTGCAACGAAATTGGACGACCGCCCCGCGCATCGTGACGAATCGGCCGCCGGATGAGCGTTCGGAGTCCAAGGACCTGCGAGGTGCGCGAGGCGTGAAGCGCGCCAACAGGCGTCACTCGATGGTGCCGCAGCAGTGTGCCAATGATGCTGACGCGGCGGTCATCGTCATTGACAATCAGCCTGCGGCCGACGATCGGCAGCAGCTCCGAGCGGCGACGGCTCGCGCGGTTAGGGGAGCCGGAGGCCCGCCTCCGCGGCATCTCCGTGCGGGGCGAACGACCCGGCGCCGGGGGCGTGCCTCCGGCACGTCACGTTTACGGACACGAAAATGTGGATACTAACGTTCGCGTACGGCGAGCGTTGGTATCAGGCGTGACGCCAGCCTGAATTCAGGCCGATGCGCGCATGCGACGGGCCAGGTTCTCGCCGATCATCACGCAGGTGAAGTGGAGGTTGGCGCGGCAATCCGTCGGCATGATCGACGCATCGGCCACGCGCAGTCCGGTCACGCCGCGCACCTTGAGGTCGGGGTCGACCACGCCGCGCGGGTCCTCATGCGCGGTCATGCGGCAGGTGCCGGCGGCGTGCTGGATGTCGCCCGCCTCGCGCAGCATGATGGCGTCCAGCGCGTCATCCTCCAGGGCCGCGGTATCATGCATGGACAGGCCGCTTTCGCCGAACTGGATGGCCTCGGCGATCGCCGAGATTGGCGTGAGCGCGGTCAGAGTCGCCAAGCGTCGCACACCGTCGCGCAGCCGCAGCCGGTCGCGCGGGTCGTCGAGCATGTTCTCGTCGACAACGGGTTGCGCTTCCGGATCGGCCGAGGTCAGGCGCAGTTCCCCGCGCGAGAAGGCGTCATAGAGCGCGACGCCGATGGCGCCGACCGGCGCCGGTTCGCCATCTTCCGTCAGGCTGCGATGATTGTAGGCGATCATGATCATGTCGCGCTCGCCGCCGCCGGCGAGGCCACTGCTGTAGGTCAGGCAGCAATTGGTGTGGCGCGCATCGGCGCCGCGCGCGCGGAAGCCGGGCCTGAGGTCGATGCTCGCGCGCAGAATCGGATGATCCATCAGATGCTGGCCAACCGCCGGGAGGTCATGCAGGACGGCGATGCCGAGCGCGCGCAGCGCCGCCGCCGGGCCGATCCCAGAGCGCATGAGGATGGTCGGGCTATGGATCGCGCCGGCGCAGAGCACGATCTCACGGCCTTCGATCTCTTCCCATGCATCGCCGAATCGCACGCGCACGCCGCGCGCGCGGTTGCCGTCGAACAGCACGCGATCGACCAGCGCCCCGCCACGGATGGTGAGGTTGGCGCGGCCACGCGCGGGCTCCAGATAGCCGTCATTGGTCGTCACCCGCACCCCGTCGCGGAGGTTGATCGGGTTGCAGGAAATGCCTTCGCCTTCGGGCGCGTTGAGGTCCGGCTTCCAGCGATAACCCGCTGCCAGCGCCGCGTCGCGCAGCCCGAGATCGACCGCGCCCCATTGTTCGGCCGGCATGCGAAAGACGGGCAGGGGGCCACCCTGGCGGATGCCGGGTGCGATGCCGGTGTCGGCGTCATCCTCGATGGCATCGAACAACGGCAGCACGTCGCTGGCTGCCCATCCTTCGCACCCTGCCTCGGCCCAGGAATCGAAGGCGGCGGGTACGCCACGGATGGCGATCTGCGCGTTCACCGTCGAGGATCCGCCCATCGCCTTGCCGCGCCAGTAGAAGCGCGGTTCCTGCGCGGCGGTGCGGCGCGTCATCAGGCCCGGCCACTGCCATTCGGCCTGGTTCCTCGGGTCGTGCATGAAGGGGATGATATTGGCGCTGCGCAGCGCGTGCGGCGCATCGGCGGAACGCCAGTCGCGGCCGGCTTCGAGCAACAACACGCGACGATGGCCATCCTCGGACAGCCGCGCGGCAACCGGGGCGCCGGCGGAACCGGCGCCCACAACGATCACGTCATACATGGTGGTCAACGCTTTCCGACATTCCAAAACAGGGGGATGGCCGAGGGGATCAGGTTTTCCAGTTGCACGCGATGCACGGCGGGCTGGGCGAACTGGCCCCACGGCACGGCCATGCCCTGGCCGTAGATGATCTCCTGCATCTGCGCGGCGAGCGCCTGGCGCGCTTCCAGTGTCGGCGCCGCGGCAAATTGCGCGAAGAGCGGGGTCAGCGCTTCCTGGCAATGGAAGCCGCCGGTCAGCGCATTGGTGCAGTTGAAGCCGACGACGGAATTGGTCAGCGGGTTGTGCAGATCCACGCCCAGCGCATGCACGCCGAACACGCTCCAGCCGTCGCGGCGCGTGCGGCGGGCGAGCACCGAGGCCCAGTCCATCACCTGCATGTCCACCGTGAAGCCGGCGCGGCGGAGCCGGTCGGCGAGGATCTCGCTGGAGATCTTCGGCGCTTCGAGATCGTTGGCGACAAGCACGATCACCGGTTCGCCGGCGTAGCGCGTCTGCCGCAGCGCCTCGCGCGCCGCCTCGATGGAGGGGCGCTGCATCGGCTCGGTACCGACCGCGGATTCATAGGGTGAGCCGCAGATGAAGAACGCATTGCAGGTGCGAGAGTAGCGGTCCGACAGGCCCATGCCCGCCATCACCTCGCTCTGGTCCACCAGATGCAGTAGCACGCGGCGAATGGCGGGATCGGCGAAGGGGCCGGAGGCCGCATTGGTGCGGTAATGACCGGTGAATTGTTCGAGGCCGGTGAAGGATTGCACGCGCACGCGGCGGTCGCGCTCCAACTGCCCGAGCAGGTCGAAGGGCGCGTACTGGATGTAGTCGATCTCGCCGGTACGCATCGCCGAGACCGCGGTCGCACCATCGGGGATCACGCGGATGTCGAGCGCTTCGATGCGTGCCACTTTGCCGCCGGCCAGATGGTCGGCGGGTTCGGCGCGCGGCACATAGGCCGCGTTGCGGCGCAGCAGCATGCGGTCGCCGGTGCGATGGTCGGCACGGCTATAGGTGAAGGGGCCGGAGCCGATGATCTCGGTGATGCGTTCCGTCCCCGGCGTGCGGGCCAGGCGCTCCGGCATCATGAACGGCACGGGCGAGGAGGTGGTGCCGAGCGTCTCCAGCACCAGGCCGAAGGGTTCCTTCAGCGTCAGGGTGAAGCTGCGCGCGTCCTTGGTCTCGATCGAGCCGATCGCCGCCAGCATGCGGCTGCCAAGGGCGCTGCGCGTGCCCCAGCGCTGGATGGAGGCGACGCAATCGGCGGCCGTCACCGGCGTGCCGTCATGCCAGGCAAGGCCCTCTCGCAGTGTGAAGGTCCAGGTCAGCCCGTCGGGCGAGGCCGTCCAGGATTGCACCATCTGCGGCTGCACCCGACCCTGGCTGTCCATGGCGAACAACGTGTCGAACACCATGTAGCCGAAGGTGCGGGTGATGTAGGCCGGGGTGAAATGCGGGTCGAGGGTAACGATCTCGGCCTCGAGCACTGCGGTGAGGGTCTGCGCCCGCGGCGCGCTGATGGGCAGGAGAAGCGCGCCCAGCATCAACAGGGCGATGAGCCTTCGCAAAGGGCGACGTGGCATGACGAACTCCGGCTGGATCACAAAGTTCAGCACAGGTGACTTTACAAGCCGGCACCGCGTCAATGCCCGGGCTGGGGCATTATGGCTGCGGCGGCCAGCGCCCAGCGATGATTGAGGAAAGGGTAGGCAAGCCCTGTTCATTCTGCGCGCTGCCTGAAGCAACGCTTGTAATCGCCCTTGATGCGCCTATGTTCACTGCGTCAGCCTTGTTTGGTTCGGCCTGCTCTCCTAGCTCGTGATCGAGCGCCGAGCCCGCTGCCCGCTCCCTACAGAAGTTTGATCCGCCGTGCGGGTTCGTGCGTGCGGTACATCTTGTTTGATCGGAATACTTCCATGTCCAACGGCACCATCAAGTGGTTCAACGCGACCAAGGGCTTTGGCTTCATCCAGCCGGATGACGGCACCAATGACGTGTTCGTCCACATCTCCGACGTGGAGCGTGCCGGCATCTCGGCGCTGCGCGAAGGCGACAAGCTCACCTATGACGTGCAGCGCGGCCAGCAGGGCAAGATGTCGGCCTGCAACCTGAAGCTCGCCTGAACACCACGCCTGCGATGGGTGGGCGCATCAGCGCCCACCTGTCTGCTTTGTCCTCCGCTCCATCAGGGCGTTCTTGAGGACGGTTCGGCCAGCGTGCCATGCAACGCCAATGGCGTCGCGCCGCGGCCGACCACGTAGTCACCAATCTTCCTCTTTCTGACTTCAAGGATCTTGGCACCGTGTCCGCATGGACCCGGCGGCCGAACATGCACATGCACACACTGACTACCCTCAACGCCACACCCTGGCATCCGAAGCATCCCTCCGGTTCCAATCTACAGCACCCCGCCCATGACGTGGCGACGGCGCCCCAACCGACGGGTCTCACCAAGGCCGAAATCCGCAGGATCATTCTCGACCTCATCGGCTGAGGACCATATCGCCATCCTTGCCGGCGGCTTTCGGGCGTCCGGGCATCGCGCGGCAGGTGACGCCGGTCCGCGGGCGGCGCCATGGCGCGCATGCCCATTCACCTCGGCGAGCCGGGCAGGCGAGCAACGCTGCCCGGCTTGCCTGCGCCCCGGGGCGCGGCAATCGTCCCACAAGCGCTGCGCCTAGCATGAACCTGCTGTCGCCGATCCGGGCTCCACGAGTGGATGGTGGGCAGGACGCGAGCGTCCCATCGAGGCGCGAGCGCCAAAATCCTGCGACGCTGTTGGTACGGTTCCGTCCCCGACGCCGATTCGAAAAGCCCTGCCCGGCAAGTATCCGTTGGAGAACAAAACAAGAATCTGCTATAGCGCCGCCATCAACAGGAGAATGGTCATGGCGGCAAGGCGGCCGGCGGCACTGCGTCCCCTCGATGCGGCATTGATGCGGCTGCAGGCCATGGCGGCGCGCGGAGTCCAGCCGGCGCGGATGGGACGGGAGGTCGGCATCATCGTTGCGGAATGGCTCGATGCGCCGGATGCGGATCCCGATGACGTCCGGTCGCGACTCGACGAATTGCGGGAACAACTGGCCGCGGGCGTCCTCGATGCCGAGGAGCAGGTGTCCTATGTCGATCCGGAAGAAACCGGCGCGGTGAAGCAGGCAGGCACTACCCTCGCGGCCTTGGTCGCGACTCGTGATGCGGTGGAGCAGGCGCGCGATGCCCTGTAGGGTCGTTGCTGGCGCAATGCCCGCATGCGAGACATGCCGCTGACAAGTTTCGCCGGCTCGGCTATGGAATCGCCATTCGCAACGGAGATCCTGCCTGTGTCGAAGAAGTTCCTGACCGAGGTCATCGCCGGCTCCACCGATCTGTCCGGCGTTGCCGCGACGAAGCTGGCCGGCGATATCATTGAGGCGATCAAGACCGAGATCGTGCAGAGCGGCCGATTCACCATCCCCGATTTCGGCGCCTTCATCGTTCGCGAGACCCCGAAGCGTACCGGCCTGAACCCGAAGACCGGCGAGAAGGTCCAGATCAAGGCCGGTGCGACGGTTCGCTTCAAGGCCAGCCCGTCGCTCAAGACCGCGGCCCTGGGCGGCGTCAAGAAGGCCAAGCGCAAGGCTGCGAAGGGCTGAGGCCCGCGACGGTGGGGGAGCGAACGGCTCGCATGAAAACAGTCCTGACGCCGCTGCTGTGCCGCGAGGCCCGCGCGCTGTTGGACCTCGACACGGCAGAGGTTGCCTTCGTGGCCCGCATTCCAGTCGCAGTGCTGGAGACTTTCGAGGCCGGTCACGCCACACCGTCCGAAACGGTCCTCGCCACGCTCAGGCGGGTGTTCGAACTCGGCGGCGTCGCCTTCACGCCGGAGCGCAGCAAGCGGGGCGTCGAGCTCCGGGTCTGCGCCTGACGCATCCGGGCCAACGCCCGGATGCCCGCCGACCGACCCTTGACGTGACGCCATGAGGCGGCGCGCGGCAATGCGCGCGCCGCCTCATGGTCGTCGCCGGCAACCTGATCTCCATACCCCATCGGCATCGCGCCGCCCGCCATCGCAAGGACCGAACCTCGTAGTATTGCGAGGTTTTGGAGTGCCGCCCTCCCGCGATACCCGCCTCCAGACAAGAACGGTTCCGTACTGCCTCGGCTGCCGATGTTGCTGCTGGCTGGCGTCCTGCTGCTGGATGTGCGGATGCGCCCGGCATGGCTGGGCTCGCCCCGCCGGCCGCCATGTCCGAGCGTGGCCTGCGCTTCCCCATCGTTGTCGTCACGGCGCATGGCGATGTGGCGTTGGCCGTCAGCGCCATGATGGCCGGCGCCTGCGACTTCATCGAGAAGCCCTATACTAGGCAAGCATCCTTGGCGCCGCCGAGAGCGCGCTGAAGCGGTGCGATGAGCCACACGCCCGTGCTGACGGCGCCAAGGATGCCGCGGCAAGCATCGGCGCGCGCTCTCCGCGTGAAACTGAGGTGTTGCCGGGTCTCGTTGCCGAACAGGCCAACAAGATGATCGCCTTCGACCTGAAGGTCGGCACGCGCACCGTGGAGTTCCATCGCGCCAACCTGATGCAGAAATTTCAGGTCGGCAGCTTTACGGAGGCCGTGCGGCTGGCGGTGGCGGCCGGCTTGTGGCCTCGCCCCGGCATGGAGAAATGACGCGGCCTGGTCCCGGGGCCTGTCACGACAATGTCGCCGCGCCTCGTCATGTCTTCATGGCGGCGTCGGCGAGCAAGCCTGTTATGAGAAGGATCAAAGCGCACCGCCAACCGGCGTGCGAGAATGCGCTTTGTCCGATGGCGCCCGCGCGCCGCGACCGGAGAGATATCATGACGCCTGACCTCGGCCCGTTCCCCTGGGGCGCCTATGCGCTGGACGCCTGGCAGCGATCGGTCATCTTCCTCGATGTCCTGCGGGCGCGCGGCAATGCCTTCCTCGAACACGAGGACGACCCGATGCGCAACGTCCTCGATTTCGGCTTCGAAGTCGTGATGGATGGGCGCGACCTGCCGCGGCCGGTGAATTACTGGGTCGCGCGTGTCACCCCGCCCGCTGGCACACTGCCCGCCGACCCGCTCAACCGCGCCTTCATCGTCATCGACCCGCGCGCCGGCCACGGCCCGGGCATTGGCGGCTTCAAGGCCGACAGCGAGATCGGCGTGGCCATGGCCGCCGGACATCCCTGCTATTTCGTCGGCTTCCGCCCCGAGCCCGAACCCGGCCAGACCATCGAGGACGTGGTCCGCGCCATCGCCGCCTTCGCCGAGGAAGTCGGCCACCGCCACCAGGTCGCGGATGGCAAGCCGGTGGCGATCGGCAATTGCCAGGCCGGTTGGGCACTGCTGATGGCCGCCGCCATCCGCCCCGAGGCCTTCGGCCCACTGCTGATTGCCGGCGCGCCGGTTTCCTATTGGGCCGGCGTGCCGGGCAAGGCGCCGATGCGCTATCTCGGCGGCCTGCTCGGCGGGTCCTGGCTGACCGCGATGACCGGCGATCTCGGCGGCGGCATATTCGACGGCGCATGGCTGGTGTCGAATTTCGAGAGCGGCAACCCGGCGAATACCTATTGGACCAAGCAGTACGAGGTCTGGGCGGATGTCGACAGTGCCGCCGATCGCTATCTCGGCTTCGAGAAATGGTGGGGCGGCCACGTCAAGCTGAATGCCGCCGAGATGCAATTCATCGTCGACGAACTCTTCGTCGGCAACAGGCTCGCGACCGGCGAACTCACCTTCTCCGACGGAACGCGGGTCGACCTGCGGGCCGTCACCTCGCCGATCATCGTCTTCTGCTCGGAAGGCGACGATATCACGCCGCCCGCGCAGGCGCTGTCCTGGATCACCGATCTCTACCCGGACCTGAACGACCTGCGCACCCACGGGCAGACCATCGTCTATTCCGTGCATGGCAGCATCGGGCATCTCGGCATCTTCGTCTCGGGCGGCGTGGCGCGGAAGGAACACGCCGAGTTCGCATCGAACATGGACATGATCGACGTGCTGCCGCCGGGCCTCTACGAAGCCGTGCTGCATCCCGACAACGATGCGCCGAAGGATCATGGCGCCTGGCTTGCGACCTTCGAGGCGCGCGACATGTCCGACCTGGCCGTTCATGGCGGCACCAGCCCCGAGGATGAGAAGCGCTTCGCCGCCATGCGTCGCGTGTCGGAAACGAACCTCGCCCTGTATCGGGAATTCGCCCAACCGGCTCTCCAGAAACTGGCGACCCCCGCGGTGACGACGGTCTCGGCACAGCTGCATCCGGCACGCCTCACCTACACGATGTTCTCCGATCGTAATCCCTGGATGGGCTGGGTGCGCTGGGCCGCGGAGATGGCCCGCAGCAACCGCACCCCGGTCGCCGAGGACAATCCGGGCCGCGCTGCCGAACGCCAGGTCTCGCAACTCGTCACGCAGACGCTCGAGGCCTATGGCCGCCAACGTGACGCGTTCAGCGAGCAATTCTTCCAGAAATTCTATGCGTCACCGCTCGTGCAGGCCGCGACGGGCGTGGCAGCCGCGAGCGCGCCGCCGCGCCTGCGTCCTGGCGATTCCCCTGACCACCAGCAGTTCATCGCCCTCGCCACAGAGCGTCTGCGTGCCGGCATGACGGAAGGTGGGCTGCGGGAGGCGGTGCTGCGGGCGCTGCTCTGGGTTCGCCTGCCCTTGGCCTTGGCCGATGAGCGCAGCTTCGGCGTGATCCGCCGCCTGCGCCGTGAATACGGGGTGCAGTCCCTGCCGCTGCCCGAGTTCAAGCGAATCGTCCGCCAGCAATTCTTCATGCTGATGATCGATGAGGCCCGCGCCATCGAGACGCTGCCGGCCTTGTTGCCGGACAATGCCGAAGAGCGTGCCGGGGCCTTCGCCATGCTGCAGGCCGTCGTGAATTCCGCGGGTGCGCCGCCGGAAGAGGTGCGCGCACGCCTGCTGGCGATGGAACAGGTCTTCCTGGTCGAGGAAGCGCCGGCACCGGTCGCGCCCGAGCCGCGCCGCCCAGTCGTCGAAGCCGTGGCCGCTCGGGTGAGCCGTCCGGCCAAAATGGTCGCGACGGCGCGACGCCGGGTCCGGCCGACCCCCGAGACCGGCGGCTGACCGACGGCGCCGCCAGCCTTCGCCGGCATGCTGACGCGACCTGCGTGCGCAGGCGGCCTGCGCCATCGCAATATGGTCGCGATGCGCGTCAATATAGATGTCGCGGCTACGAACCCGGGCTGGGTGCGTGGATGCCGTGAGCGCTTCGTCGCGGGACGATCGATCCGCGACCGCGACGGGAGGCCAGGGGATGAACGTCACCGCGTTGCCCGAGGAGTTCGAGGCGGCAATCAGCCTCGCGGCATCCTGGTTGAAGTTGGGCATCGAGGGTGTGAGCATCGCCATCATCCTGGTCGGCGCGCTGGTCGCGCTGACGCGGCTGGTCGGACGGCAACGGGCACAGGCGGTGCGCATGGGCCTCGCGCGCAACCTTTCGCTGGCGCTTGAATTTCAACTGGCGGCCGACATTGTCGGCACTGCCGTCTCCCCGGATTGGGACCAGATCGGCAAGCTTGCCGCGGTCGCGGGGATCCGGACGTTCCTCAACCATTTCCTGCAGCGGGAACTCGCCACCGATGACGGTGCGCCGCCCGACGCCGGCGGCCGCCGCGACGAGGCCGATCGATCGCCTCGTGACCCCGCCACCATGCCGGCGAAGCCCATCGAATCGCCATGAGCACCGCCCTGACGAGCCGCCTGCAAGCGTTGTTGCCGCCATTCGGTTGGCTAAAAGGGTATCAGCGCGCCTGGTTCGGGTCGGATCTGATGGCAGGCATCACGCTCGCCGCCTATGCCGTGCCGGTGGCCTTGGCTTACGCGACGCTGGCCGGCCTGCCCGCGCAAGTCGGTGTCTATGGCTACATGCTCGGCGGGCTCGGCTATGCACTGCTGGGCTCCTCCCGGCATCTCGCGATCGGGCCCACATCGGCCATCTCCCTCATGGTCGCGGGCGCGGTCGGCGGCATGGCGGCGGGTGATCCGGTGCGCTACGCCGCCATCGCCAGCCTGGCAGCCTTCACCGTCGCACTGCTCTGCCTGATCGCCTGGGCGCTGCGGCTCAGCGTGCTGGTCAAGCTCATCAGCGACAGCATCCTCGTCGGCTTCAAGGCCGGCGCCGGCATCACCATCGCCATCACGCAGTTGCCCGCCCTGTTTGGCGTCCCCGGCGGCGGGCAGAACGTGATCGAACGCGTGGTGATGCTGGCCGGACAATTGCCCGGCCTTAACCCAGTCACGCTGGCGGTGGGGCTCGCGGCTCTCATCCTGCTGGTCCTCGGGGGGCGGATAATGCCGGGGCGGCCGGTGGCACTTGGCGTGGTGGTGCTGTCGATCGCCGCCGCCGGGCTGCTCGGCCTCCAGGCGCATGGCGTGGCGGTGACGGGCCTGATCCCCTCGGGATTGCCGGATCTCGGCCTGCCCACCTTGCGACTGACCGACGTGGAAGGTGTCTTCCCGCTCGCCGCCGGCTGTCTGCTGCTCGCCTATATCGAGGGCGTCTCGGCGGCGCGCAGCTTCGCCGAGAAGCATGGCTACGTGCTCGACCCACGGCAGGAATTCCTTGGAATCGGTGCGGCGAACCTGCTGGCCGGGCTGGGGCATGGCTATCCGGTCGCCGGCGGCCTGTCGCAATCCGCGGTCGCCGAGAAGGCGGGTTCGCGCACGCCGCTGACACTGCTTTTCGCCGCCGCGACCCTCGCCCTGTGCCTGTTGTTCCTGACCGGATTGCTGGCCAACCTGCCGAAGGCAACGCTCGCGGCGGTGGTGCTGACGGCCGTCGCCGGGCTGATCGATCTGCGCGAGCTGCGCCGCCTCTGGTGCGTCAACCGCACCGACTTCGCCGCCGCGGCGGTGGCACTGGCGGGCGTCCTGCTGCTCGGCATCCTGCAGGGTATATTGCTGGCGGCGCTGGCCTCGGTGCTCATGATGCTGCTGCAGACGAGCCGGCCGCATGTCGCCTTCCTCGGGCGCATTCCCGGCACGACGCGGTACGGCGACATGCTCCGCCATCCGGAGAACGCGCCGATCCCGGGCGTGATCGCCTTCCGCCCCGAGGGCTCGATGCTCTACGTGAATGCCGAGACCGTGCTCCAGGCGGTGCTGGCGCGACTTGCCGCGCAGCCGGCCGGATCGGTGCGGCTGGTCGTCTGCGATCTTTCGGCCGCGCCGCATCTCGACCTGGCCGCGGTCGCCATGCTGCGGAAGCTGCATGCGACGCTGGGCGGACAGGGCATTCGGCTGGCCGTCACCGGGCCGCACGGCGAGGTGCGCGACCTATTGCGCCGCGACGGATTCTCCGACCTCGTCGGCGGGATCAACCGCGACGTCACGCTCGACGCCGTGCTGGCCGAGGCGGAGCAGCGCCGCGGCTGACGAGGCTCCGGAGACCCGTCGATGCCGGCCGCCATGCCGCTGCGCCGCTTTGAGGAACGACCCATGCCAGCGGTACGAAGCTCTGCCTCGTGCCGAGGCCGCGGCCCGTCGGCGGTCTGGCGAAAGCCAATCAAGCCGAAGGTGTGCGCGTCACGCCCAAGGGCTGCCTTCGGCATGAGGCGTCCGGGGGCCTGATAAGGCGGATACCTGCGGCCGAAGCGTTCGGCCGTTGGTGTCAGCCGATGCCCTCCATCCCCGCCAGCGCGAGAATCGCCGCGAGCGTCGTGCGCATGCCGCGCAGGCTCTCCTTGGGCTCGACATCGAGCCATTCCTCAAGCGAATGCGCCCGTCCGCCGCGCCCGCCGGCGCCAACCTTCAATGCAGGAATGCCGAGGCTCATCGGCACATTCGCGTCGGTCGAGGAGAATTCGAATTGCGGCGCGTATCCCTCCGCCGCGACGGCCGCCGCGGCGATGTCACGGATCGGCGACCCGGCTGGGGTTTCGCCGGCCGGGCGGTCGCCGACGCGGGCGATCTCGGCAGTGATCACGCCGGAGGCGGTCGAGCGCGCGGCATTCTCGGTCGCCACCGCGTCATCGACGATCGCGAGGAAGCGTTGATCCAGCCGTTCAAGTTCGACAGCCGAGGCCGAACGCAGATCGACCTCGATCGTCACCGCATTGGCGATGGCATTGATCGAGGTGCCGCCCGAGACGACGCTGACGCAATGCGTCGTCGGCGGGAATTTCGGCACCTCCACGGCGGCGAGGCCGCGCGCGGCTTCGGCCATCGCATACATCGGGTTGACCAGGCCGAAGGCGGCATAGGAATGCCCGCCAGGCCCGCGGAAGGTCACGCGATAGCGCCGCGAACCGACGCCGCCCGACACGATGTGCTCGACCTGCGGGCTGTCCACCGTCAGGAAGGCCTGGATGCGCGGGCGATGGCGCGACTGCGCGAACAGATGCCGCACGCCGCGCAGATCGCCGAGACCTTCCTCGCCGACGTCACCAACGAACAACAGATCCTGCCGCGTGCGAATGCCGGCGGCGTCGAGCGCGCGGATGAAAGCGAGGTTGACCGCGAGCGACCATGTGTCGTCGCTCACCCCTGGGGCGAACAGCTTTGTCCC
The DNA here is from genome assembly GCF_014644535.1 of Neoroseomonas lacus. Taxonomy (GTDB): domain Bacteria; phylum Pseudomonadota; class Alphaproteobacteria; order Acetobacterales; family Acetobacteraceae; genus Neoroseomonas; species Neoroseomonas lacus. The sequence goes on along the minus strand of NZ_BMKW01000007.1, from coordinate 236,613 downwards.
TTCGCGGCGTACGCGCACATCGGTGCCGGCAGGAAACACCGTGTCGAGATGGGCGGCCACCACAAGGATCTCGCCATTGCCGAAGCCGCGGCGGATGCCCATCACATTGCCGATCTCGTCCTGCTCCACCTCCTCCAGCCCATGGGCGCGCAGCATGGCGAGATAGGCCCCCGCGCGCTGCTCCTCGCCGAAGGGCGGCGAGGGGATTTCGGTCAGGGTAATGACGTCGGCGACGGTGCGGTCATGTTCGGCGGCCAGGGTCTCGGCGGCCTTGGCGAAGCGGGCATCGGCACGGATGGCGGCGATGGTCTCGGAAGCATTCATGTGGCGGTATCCAATTCTGCGCGGAGCCGGTCATACTCCGCGGCGAAGGTGGCGGCGAGGCCGCGCTTGTCGTCCTCGGGAATGAAGGCGCCGAGGATGCCGTTCAGCATAAAGCGACGCAGATCGTCGAGGTCGAAGCCGAAATCCTCGACCATCATGCGCCAGCAGCGTTCCGGGTCGATGCGATGCAGCGGCGGGTCGTCGGTATTCGGGTGGATCAATAACCCCGCGCCCGGCATGCGCCGGATCGGGTGGTCGAGCGCCCAGCGATCCGGCGGCAGCGTGCGCAGGTAGTATGAATTGGTCGGCACCACGGTGAAGACGATGCCGCGCTCGACGCAGCGCTGCACCAGCGCCGGATTGTCGAGCACCGTATAGCCATGGTCGATGCGCTCGACCTCCAGCAGGTCGATCGCGGTCTCGATGTTGCGCCAGTGGCAGCCGAATTCGCCGGCATGTGCGGTCAGCCGGAAGCCGGCGCGCTTCGCCGCGCGATACGCCTTCCAGAAGGCCTCGGGCGGGCCGTCATTCTCGCGGTAGTCGATGCCGAGGCCGATGATGCGGTCGCGCCGATGCGCCGCCATCCACCCGACCATCTCGGCGGCTTCCTCGGGCGTCGCCTCGCGGTCGATGGACGGAATCAGTAGGGCCGAGATCCCGTGGTCATGCTTGGCATCGTCGAAGGCGGCGAGGATCGCATCCGCCCCGGCGGCATAGGGGATGCCGGTGTCGCGCGTCGCACCGGTCGGGTTCCAGAAGATCTCGGCATGGCGGACGCCCTGCGACGCCGCATCCTCCAGATACTCATAGGCGATGCGATGCAGATCCTCCGGCCCGCGCATGATGCGCTGCTCCAGCGCGCGCAGGATGTGCAGCACGCCCTTGGGTTCGGCATCGCGCCTGGCGAGTTCAGCGACTTCGTCGGCGCTGTATCCAGCGCCCTGCCGCCCGGCCATCTCGGCCAGCGTGTTGAGCCGGATAGCGCCGAGCAGATGCACATGCAGTTCCACCTTCGGCAGGCGGCGGCAGAATTCCGACAGGTCCATCACGCAATCCCCGCCGGATAGCCATCACGCTGCGGATCGGCGGCCCCTTCGAGCGCGCCGTCCCACATAGCGATGCCATGCACGCCAGCGAAGGCATAGGTGGTCGGCACGCGCTTCACGCTGTAGCCATCGGCGACCAAGGCGGCTTCCGTCGCGCGCGGGATGCGCAGCGAGAGGTCCAGCGTCGCGCTCGTGGCGCTGACGCGCGGCGCCAGCACCGCTTCCTGAATCTCCATGCCGAAATCCAGCAGGTTCACCAGCACCTGCGCCAGCGCGACACCGATCCACGCGCCGCCCGGCGCACCGAGCGTCGCGACGGGCGTTGCACCCTCCATCACGATCAACGGCGACATCGACGAATACCGCCGCTTGCCCGGCGCATAGGAGGTCGGGCGCCCGGGCCGTGGGTCGTACCAGTTCATCGCCCCGTTCAGCATGAAGCCGAGCCCCGGCACCAACACGCCGGAGGGCACGCCGAGCGTATGCGTCACCGACACCACCAGCCCCTCGGCATCGACGCAGGAAATCGTCGTGGTGCCTTTCGGTTCCGCACCGACGCGCGCCAGGTCGGCGCGCTCCCCGCGCCGGATGCGGGCTGCTGCCTCGGCCGTGTTGGCGTCGCCCAGCAGCAGGTAGAGTGGCACCGGCACGAAATCCGGATCGCCGACATGGGTGTCCTTGTCGATCCCGGCGATCTTCATCGCCTCGGCCAGCACGGCGATCATCGCCGCGCTGTTGTGCCCCATCGCCGGCAGGTCGAAGTGCTCGAGAATGCGCAGCATCTCACCGATGAACACGCCCCCAGCCGGTGGCGGCGGCAGCAGCAGTGTCCGGCCGCGATAGGGCACGCGCAGCGGCGCGACCCGCCGGCTGCGCACGGCGGCGAGGTCCGCCTCCGTGATCAGCCCGCCATGGGCGGCCATGTCGGCCGCTATGCGCCGCGCGATCTCGCCCTTGTAGAACGCATCGACCCCCTCGCGCGCGATGATGCCAAGCGTTGCGGCGAGTTCCGCATTCACGATGCGCTCGCCCGGCCACTTCGGCGTGCCGTCGGCGCGCAGATACAGCCGCGCGCCTTCCTCGGTCAGTGCCAACTTCTTCGCGGTGTTGACGCGACCATAGGCGGTCTCGTCCATGGCCATCATGGTGTGGACGTGCGGGCGCACCATCCAGCCGCCCCGCGCGCAGTCGATCGCACCATCGAACAACCCCGACCACGGCATCCGCCCGAAGGCGGCATGGGCATCCGCGAATGTCCGCAGGATCGACGGCACGGTCACCGCCGTGCGCCCCATCTCGTTCACCGCGCCGCGCAGCACGAAGCCGTAGCCATCCGAACATTCGCGTTCGAACAGGTTCGACCACATGGCGGCATGCGCGCCCGCCGGGCAGGGGGAAAGTCCGTCGAAGACGATCTGCTCGCCGGTCTTCGGGTCATGCACGGTCATCACGCCCAACCCGCCGATGCCGCACATCATCGGGTCGACCACGCCCTGGGTGAAGGCGCAGGCAAGCGCGGCATCCATCGCATTGCCGCCGGCGGCGAGCACGGCCGCGCCGGCCTCCACCGCCTCTGGCTGCGGGGCGACGATCATCGCGCGTGGCGTCGGGATGCGGCGGGCCGGGCGCGCCATGGCTATCTGCGCCCCCAGGCGATCACGCCGTCAGCGTCGGGCAGGCGTTCGACGCGACCAGTCTCCTCCAGCCGCCGCAAATGCGCGAGCGCCTCACCCAGCCCGAAGCCGAGGCTGCGATCGTCGAGCGGCCGGCGGAACAACGCGGGCAGCAGAGCATGGGTGGTGGACGGGTTGCGGCAGGCTTCCGCCAGCGCGTCGAGCCGCTCCGCATGGTGGGCGGCCAGCGCATCGAGCCGCGCATGCAGCGGCGTGAAGGGTTCGCCGTGGGATGGCAGCACCAACGTATCGTCGGGCAGCGCGCGGAAGCGTTCCAGCGTGGCGAGAAAGGCGCCGAGCGGGTCGGCCATCGGCTCCCCCGCGTGCAGGCCGATATAGGGGGTGATCCGCGGCAGGATCTGGTCGGCGGCGATCAGCACCTTCAGTTCCGCGCAGTACAGGCAGGCCATGTCCGGCGCGTGGCCCTGCCCGGTCATCACCCGCCAGTCGCGTCCGCCGATCGTCACCGTGCCGCCATCGGCGATGGCGCGGAAGGCGCGCGGCAACGGCGCCACTGCCTTGGCGTAGAGCGCCCCCCGCCGCAGCAGATAGGCGCTGTAGGCCTCCGGCGCCCCGGCAATGCGCGCGAATTCCGCCTGCTGCTGCAGCATGTCCGTGCCGGTGTCGTACCAGACCGCGCGCGCCTGCAGCCATTCGATGCGCGTCATCATCGGCGTGAGCCCGTGCTCGGCCGAGAGCCAGCCCATCAGCCCGGCATGGTCGGGGTGGAAATGGGTGACCAGCAGCCCGGTCAGCGGCCGGTTGCCGAAGGCCTCGCCCGCCATGGCCGTGCGCCAATGGCTGCGCGTCTCGTCATCGGCGATGCCGGCATCGATGGCGAGCCAGCCATCGCCATCCTCCAGCAACCAGACATTCACATTGGACGGCGGGAAGGGCAGCGGGAAGCGCATCCAGCGCAGGCCCGGCAGGATGGTGCGGGCCTCGCCCGGAAGGGGGATGTCGGTGTTCATGTGGGCCCAGCGTGGCCCGGCCGGGCCGGGGGCTCAATCCCCGATGCGGACACGGCTGCCGCCGGACCGCCATGCACGCCACGGTAGCATTGCGGCTCCTGATGATTATCTCTGATGCCGAGCGGCGGTACTTGCAAAATTTCGATACATTTTCTGTATTATTCTTCGCCTTGGGCTACTTGCCGGCGGCCTGCTGCAGTGCATCAATAGGGGTCAATGTCCGGCTGAAGGCTGATGACGATGACCCGATCCGGGCGCGTGGTGTTCTTCCTCGCCGTGGCTGCGGCCGGCGCCGGCGGTTGGTACTGGTACCAGCATCGCGCAGAAATGACGGCGGCGGCGACGCCCGCACGCCCCGTGGGCGCCCCGGTTGTCGCCGTCAGCACAGAGCCGGCTCAGCGTGGCCCGCTGCCGATCGAGATCATCGCCAACGGCCTCGTGGTGCCCGAAGCCGTGGTCACCGTCCGCCCCCGCGTCGATGGCCAGATCGAGCGCGTGCTGGTCGAGGAAGGCCAGATGGTCCAGCAGGGCGACCCGCTGTTCATCCTCGACTCCCGGCTGAACGAGGCGATCCTCGCCCAGCAGGAAGCCCAGCTCGCCCGTGACCGCGCGCTGCTCGCCCGCGCCCAGGCGGATCTTGTACGCTACCAGTCGCTGCGCGGTGAAGGCTACACGGCGGCGCAGCGTTTCGAGCAGGCCCAGGCCGATGCCGCTTCCGCCCAGGCCGTGGTGCGCGCCGACGAAGCGCTGACCAGCCAGACCCGCCTCGCCATCGAATTCGCCTCGATCCGAGCCGAGATGGCCGGCCGGCTCGGCTCGCTGCCGCTGCGTCCGGGCAATTTCGTCCGCCAGGCAGAGAATGTCGGCATGGCGACCATCACCCGCATCGATCCGATCCTGGTGCAGTTCTCGGTGCCCGAGCGCTGGCTTGGCGAAATCCGCGCCGCCATGGCCGCCGGCGGCGAGGGGCCGCTGGTGAGCGTGGTGCCCGGCGATTCCACCGCGCCGCCGACCGAAGGCCGGCTGATCTTCGTCGACAGCACGGTCGACACCCAGACCGGCACCATCATGCTCAAGGCACGCTTCGCCAACCCCGAGCGCCTCCTGTGGCCGGGCCAATACGTGCGCGTGACGCTGGTGCCGCGCATCGAGGCCGATGCGCTTTCGGTGCCCGCCGCCGCGCTGCAGGTGGGGCAGCAGGGGCGCTTCGTCTTCCTGATGGAGGACGGCAAGGCCAAGCGCCAGCCGGTCGAGCTGGTGCGCATGAATGCCGGCCGCGCCGTGCTGAGCGGGGAGCTGCGTGCCGGTGACCGGGTGATCGTCGAGGGCGCCCAGCGGGTCGCCAACGGCATGCGGGTCATGGAACGCCGCCAGGGCGAGGCCCCCGCGCCGCAACGCGTCTCCCAGGCGACGCCGTAGGGAGCCGCGGCGATGAACATCTCCGAACTCTGCATCCGCCGGCCCGTCATGACGGGGCTGCTCGCGGCCGCTGCCATCATCGCCGGCATCGTCGGCTATATGAAGCTGCCGGTCGCCGCCGTGCCGCGCGTCGACTTCCCGGTCATCACCGTCTACGCCAACCTGCCGGGGGCGAGCCCGGAGACCATGGCGACCTCGGTTGCGCTGCCGCTGGAACGCGAATTCTCGACCATCGCGGGCATCGACCAGATCTCCTCGCTGAACGGGCAGGACACGACGCAGATCACCCTGCAATTCGTGCTGAACCGCAACATCGACGCCGCCGCGCAGGATGTGCAGGCGGCCCTCACCCGCGCGCAGCGCCGGCTGCCCAGCGAAATGACGACGCCGCCGTCATACCGGAAGGTCAATCCGGCCGATGCGCCGGTGCTGCTGCTGACGCTCGAGACCAATGGCGACGTGCCGCTGTACCGGCTGAACGACATCGCCAGCACCATCGTCGGCCCGGCGCTCTCGCGCGTGCCGGGCGTAGCGCAGGTACAGGTCTTTGGCGAACAGCTCTATTCGGTTCGGGTGCGCCTTGACCCGGACCGCATCGCCTCGATGGGGCTCAGCTTCGACCAGGTGCAGCAGGCGGTGGCGGCGGCGAATTCCAACACGCCGATCGGCCTGCTGCAGGGTCAGCACCAGCAGCTTTCGCTGCGCGCCAATGATCAGCCGCAGGATGCCGCGGCCTTCGGGCAACTCGTCGTCGGCGGGCGCAACAATGCGCCGGTGCGGCTCGCCGATATCGCCCGCGTCGATGACGGGGTGCAGAACCAGCGCGTCGCCTCCTGGCGCGACGGGCGCCGAGCGCTGGTGCTCGCCGTGATGCGCCAACCGGACGCCAACACCGTCGATGTCGTCGATGGCGTGCGGGCCTCGCTGCCGGCCCTGCGCGCGGCGCTGCCGCCGGGTGGCGAGATCGGCGTCATGCTCGACCGCTCCGCTTCGATCCGCGCCGCGGTGCATGACGTGCAGGAAAGCCTGCTGATCGCCATCGGCCTGGTGGTGCTGGTCTGCTTCCTGTTCCTGCGCCGGGTGAGTGCGACGCTGATCCCGACCGTCGCCGTGCCGATCAGCCTCTGCATCACCTTCGGGCTGATGTATGCGCTGGGCTATGGCATCGACAACGTCACGCTGCTTGGCCTGACCATCGCCGTCGGGCTGGTCGTGGACGACGCTATCGTCGTGCTCGAAGCCGCGGTGCGGCACATGGAGAACGGCATCGCGCCGATGCAGGCGGCAATCCGCGGGGCGAAGGAGATCGGCTTCACCGTCATCTCCATCACCCTGTCGCTGATCGCCGTCTTCCTGCCGATCCTGCTGATGGGCGGCGTGGTCGGGCGCGTGTTCAATGCCTTCGCGGCGACCGTCTCGCTCGCCGTCGTCGCCTCCTGCGTGGTGTCGCTGACGATCACACCGCTGATGGCCTCGCGCCTGCCGGCGCATGCGAAGCCGTCGCGGCTCGATGCCTTCCTGGAGAAGGGCTTCGTCGCGGTGGAGCGCGGCTATGCGCGGATGCTCGATGCGGCGCTGCGCTGGCGGTCGCTTGTCTGGCTCGCCTTCATTGGCTCGGTGGCCGCGGCGGTGTGGCTCGCCGTGATCATTCCCAAGGGCTTCTTCCCGGTCGAGGATACCGGCCTGCTGACGGTCAGCACCGAAGGGCCGCGCGGCGCCTCGATCGATGCCATGGCCGAGATGCAGGGGCGCGCCAGCCAGATCCTGCTGGCATCGCCCGATGTCGTCTCGGTGGTGTCGAATGTCGGCGCGGTGGGCGGTTCCGCCTCGATCAACCAGGGCCGGTTGTTCGTCGAGCTGAAGCCGCTCGGCGAACGCCCGCCGATGCCCGAGGTGGTGCAGCAGCTGCGCCGGCAACTCAACGTGATCCCGGGGCTGCGCGTCTTCGTCAACCCGATCCAGAACATCAGCTTCGGCGCGCGCGCCTCGCGCACACTGTATCTCTATACGCTGCAAGGGCTGCGGCTCGATGAGCTGTATGATTGGGCGCAACGCATCGAGACGCGGCTGCAGCAGCTGCCCGATCTGCAAGACGTCAACACCGACCTGCAGCTCGACAGTCCGGTGGTGCAGGTGACGGTGGACCGCGACCGCGCCGTGCTGCTCGGCGTCAGCCAGGACCAGGTGCGCCAGGCGCTCTATTCAGCCTTCGGCAGCCGACAGATCTCGACCATCTTCGGCCAGGCCAATGCCTATCCGGTGATCCTCGAGGCCCTGCCGGAGGACCAGCGCGACGAGAGCGGCCTCGCCAAGCTCTATCTGCGGTCCAATACGGGACGGTTGGTGCCGCTCTCGGCGGTGTCGCGGCTCGACCGCGGCTCGGGTCCGCTGACGGTCGGACACCAGGGGCAGTTGCCGGCGGTCACCATCGGCTTCAACACCGCGCCGGGCGTCTCGCTCGGCCAGGCGGTGGCGGCGATCCAGGCGGTCGAGCAGGATCTTGGCATCCCGCCCACCATCGTCACCGGCTATACCGGCACGGCGCAGATCTTCCAGCAGGCGGCGGCCGGGCAGGGGATGCTGGTGCTCGCGGCCATCCTGATCATGTATCTCGTGCTCGGCGTGCTCTATGAAAGCCTCATCCATCCGCTGACCATCCTGTCGGGCCTGCCGGCGGCGGCGCTTGGTGCCTTTGCCACGCTGCAACTATTCGGGCTCGACCTGTCCGTGATTGCGGTGATCGGCACGCTGTTGCTGGTGGGGCTGGTCAAGAAGAACGCCATCATGATCGTCGATGTGGCGCTGACCCGACAACGTGCCGGCGTGCCGGTGTTCGAAGCGGTGCGCGATGCCTGCCTGTTGCGCTTCCGCCCGATCATGATGACCACGCTCGCCGCCGGCGCCGGCGCCATCCCGATCGCCGCCGGCTGGGGCGCGGCGGCGGAATTGCGCCAGCCGCTGGGCCTTGCGGTGGTCGGCGGGCTGGTGGTCAGCCAGGCGCTGACGCTGTTCGTCACGCCGGTGCTGTACCTGGCCTTTGACGGGCTGGCGCGGCGCTTCTCGGTCGGCCACGGCGCACCGATGCCGGCCGAGTAACGCGCCCGGGGCTTGCGGCGCGCGCCGCGAAGCGGGAGGCTGCAACCAGGCGCCCCGATAGCGGGCGCGTGGAGGAGCCGTGACGACCGCCGCCATTGATTGCGACCTGCATCCCGGCGTGCCCGGCATCGCTGCCCTGATGCCCTATATGGATGAATACTGGCGCCACACGCTGGTGGAACGCGGAATCCAGGTGTTGGAAAGCGCCTCCTATCCGCCCAACGCGCCGTCCTCCGTGCGCGGCGATTGGCGCGGGGCGAATGGCGCGGCGCCGTCGACGGTCGGGCAGTTGCAGACGCAGGCGCTGGATCGCTGGGGGGCGTCGATCGGCATCCTGAATCCGTTGTTTCCGGTGCAGTTGCCGTTCAGCCGTGACATGTCGGCGGCGATGGCGCGCGCGGTGAATGATTGGGTGCGGGCCGAATGGCTCGATCGCGATGACCGGCTGCGCGCCGCCATCCTACTGCCCAATGGCATCGAGGAAGCGCTGGCGGAGATCGAACGCCTCGCCCCCGACCGCCGCTTCGTGCAGGCGATGGTGCTGTGCATGGGGGAGGTGCCGCTCGGCCGGCGCGAATGGTGGCCGGTGCATGCGGCGCTGGAGAAGGCCGGGCTGCCGCTCGCCATCCATGCCGGGAGCGCTTGGCGGCATCCGCCGACCTCGGTCGGCTGGCCGTCCTGGCATGTCGAGGAATATGTCTCGAATGCCTATGGGTTCCAGGCGTCCCTGGCCTCGCTGCTGACCGAGGGCGTGTTCGGCAAGTTCCCCGGCCTGAAGGTGGTGCTGGTCGAGTCCGGCGTTACCTGGCTGCCGGCCTTCCTGTGGCGGCTGACCAAGTCGTGGAAGGGCGTGCGCTTCGAAGTGCCCTGGGTGGACCGCCCGCCGGCCGAGATCATCCGCGACCATGTCCGGCTGACGGTGCGTCCCTTCGATGCGCCGGAGGATGCCGACACCATCGCCCGGCTGCTCGACCACATGCGGTCCGACGAGATGCTGCTATGGGCGACCGACTGGCCGCATGCGCATTTCGAGGGTGATGCCACCGTCCCGCAAGGCCTGCCCGCCGGGCTGCTGCCGAAGATCATGGTGGATAATCCGCTCGCGACCTATGCTCGGCTCAGGGAAGGAGGCACCACATGAACCTCGTCCGTCCGATTGCCGCCCCGGGGAAGCCGGCGGCGGCCACGCTGGGGCTGGTGGATGTCGATATCCATCCGCGCGTGCGCGACCTGTCCGAGTTCCGGCCGTTCCTGACCGAGGCCGTGTGGCACCGGCTGGTGACCTACGGCATCCATGCGCGGCATGGTTTCGCCAAGGGGTATCCGTTTCCGAAGGCGGCGCCGCTCGCCTGCCGTCGTGATGCCTGGCCGCCGGGCGGCGGGCCGCCGGCCTCGGACCTGCCCTTCCTGCAGGAACAATTGCTGGACCGGTATGGGCTGGATGTCGGGGTGCTGAACCCGTTGCAGCCCTCGGGGCAGGGCGATGTGAATGACGCGTTTTCCGTCGCCATGGCGCGCGCGGTGAATGAATGGCAGGTCGAGCACTGGCTGCGCCATGAGCCAAGGCTGCGCGGGTCGATCGTCGTGCCCTATGAGGACGGCCCCGCTTCGGCCGCCGAGATCCGGCATTGGGCCGGTGACCCGCGTTTCTGCCAGGTGCTGCTGATGAGCCGGACCTCGGAACCGCTCGGCCGGCAGCGTTATTGGCCGATCTATCAGGCCGCCGCCGAGGCCGGATTGCCCGTTGGCATCCATGCTTTTGGCTATTCCGGCCATGCCATGACCAATGGCGGCTGGCCTTCCTTCTACATCGAGGAAGTGCAGGAACATGCGACCTCGGCCCAGGCGCAAGTCGCTTCGATGGTCGTGGAAGGCATTTTCGAGCGCTTCCCCGGGCTCCGCGTCGTGATGATCGAATGTGGCTTCGGTTGGATGCCCGCACTGGGGTGGCGGCTCGATGCGTCGTGGAAGCGGCTGCGCGATGAGGTGCCGCATCTCAAGCGCGCGCCATCGGAGTACCTGCGCGAGCACGTCTTCGTCTCGACCCAGCCGATCGAGGAGCCGGAACGGCCGGAACACCTGCTCGACACCATGGAATGGATCGGCTGGGACCGCATCCTGTTCGCCTCGGACTACCCGCATTGGGATTTCGACGATCCCCGCCTCGCCATCCCCGGTTTCATCCCGGAGGAGAAGCGAGCGACGATCTATGGCGGCAATGCGAACCGGATCTACCGCTTCCGATGACGCGGCATGTCGTGGCGCCGGTCGCCGAGATTCCGCCCGGGGCGCGCCGCGTGGTCGAGGCCGCGGGTAAGCGCATCGTGGTGTTCAACCTTGAGGGCGACTTCTTTGCGCTGCTCGACCGCTGCCCGCATCAGGGCGGGGCGCTGTCGGGCGGCATCCAGTGCGGGTTGACGCTGTCGGATGAGCCGGGGTGGTATCACTTCTCCCGCGCCGGCGAGTTCATCCGCTGCCCCTGGCATCAATGGGAATTCGACATCCGCACCGGCAAATCCTGGTTCGACCCGCGCCGGATCAAGGTGCGGCCGTTTCCGGCCGGGGTGGCGGCGGGGGCCGAACTGGTCGAGGGGCCGTACCAGGCGGAGACGGTGCCGGTCCGGGTCGAGGAATCCTACGTCGTGATCGAGGCGTGACGGGCGGCGTCTCGGCTGCCGGAATGGCTAAGCTGTTGAAGCGCCACACTTCAAGATTTTAGGATTTTAAGTGCCTGGCGGCGTTTCGCGGCAGCAGGCGCAGTTCGCCGCCTGATGGGTGAACATAGCAGGAACAGGACGCAGGAATCCAGCATACTGATGCGCCCCCGGCGCCCCCGGCGCCCCCGGCGTCACCGGGGTCAGTGCACGAGCGCGAAGCGCATCGCCATGTTGATCGCCTGCGGGAGCATTGACATGTGGGTCTCGTGCGGGATTTCCTCGACGGTGACGGCCACGCCGAGCGGTCGCAGCCGGTCGGCCGTCTCGCGCACATTCTCGAAATGCCGGGTCGCCTGCAGCCGCGCGAGCCGCGCCGCGGCATCCGGCTGGTCGCGCTGGAAGGGCGCGAGATGGCGTTCATATTCGCCCACCGCCATCAGCAGCCGGGGCGTGCCGCGCTGTTCGGCGGGCATCGCGGCGAAACGGCGCTCGGCGGCCAGCACCGCATGGTCTTCCCAGTAGATCGAGGGACTCATGGCGATCCAATGGGTAAAGGCGCGCGGGGTAGTGAACAGCGCGGTCAGTACGAAGAGGCCACCGAAGGAATGGCCGAAGATCGCCTGTAGCGCCGGGTCGAGCGCCACGCGCGCGGCGAGGAAGGGCTTCAGTTCGGTCTCGATGAAGCGCAGAAAATCGAGCGCACCGCCGGTGCGTACCGGCGGGCCGTCGGGGCGGTGCGGCGGGTAGCTGCGGCCCGGCGGCGGCGAATAGTCCCAGGAGCGGCGAACGCTGTCATAGGCCGCCTCAGTGGGGTAGCCGATGCCGACCAGCACCGCGTCGCGGATGCCTGTGCCGGCGGGCCAGGCGGCCTGCACGCGCAGCGCATCGGTGGCGGTGCCCATGACGGCGTTGGCGTCGAGCAGGAAGAGCGCCGGCCAGCCGGCGGCGGGCGGCGCGCCCGGCGGGATGCGCAGGAAGATGCGCCAGGCGGGGCCCCCGGCGCGCGGTGCGAGATCGATGGCGCGCAGGCCTGCGATGGGGACGGGGTTGCCGTCCTCGGCGTGTGCGAGGATGGGCGGGAGGAGCCCCAGCAGACCGAGGGCGGCACGGCGCGATGTGGGGAGGGAGTGGGTCACCTGAGGATTTTTTATTGAGAGTAAGTTGCAGTCGCATAAACTAAGGGGGGCGGCAAGGGCGAGGGGGAGGCAGTTTGCGCGGTCGCGGTGGTATCGGGGTCATTCCGCCGGGGCGTGCAGTCGATTACCTTGCACGCATGACGCACACCGCCTCGCTTGCAGCCATCCTGGCGCTGCTTGCCGCCAGTTCCTTCGCCGCCGGTCGCGCCCAGGCGCAGCCCAGCATCGGGGCCGCCCCGCCGGGCAATCCGGTGACCATCGCGCAGCGGGTGATCCATGCGAATTTCGAGCGCGTGGTGTGCGGGCATGTAACCGAGGCGCAGCGGCTGCCAAACGGGTCGATCCACAGCATCTGCAATACCGGGGAGGTGTTCCGGGTGTTCGAGATTGGCGGCCAAGTGGTGGCGATGCGCTGCGCGGCGGCGGCGCGGTATGGGGTCGAGGGCTGCTAGGGCGTGATTGGTTTGCCATCATTCACCAATCCCGCTCTGACCGATTGTCTGGTCGCGTGATTCAGACCTTCGGCGCATCCGAACCAGCGGTCACCACGCGCCAGATGGCGTGGACACCCGACTCAGCCACAGGATGGTTGCGGCGAGTGTGATGCCGCCGAGGGCCTTCCTGGCGGGTTTCTCGTCGAGGATTGCGACCCGTCGAAACGGCTTGAGCCTGCCGGTTCGGCATTCGATCAGGTGACGCTGTGCGGCTAGGTGCCTATCGGCATGGTATCCGCGAGCGCGGGATCGGTTGATCGGCATGGCGGCGATGGCGCCCCTCTCCGCAAGGGCCGGACGGAGAGAGGGTCGCGGTCCATGCCTCATTGGCCGTGAGGACCTCTGCTGGAGGCCCGTCGAACATCTCATGGGCCAGGCCACGCTGCGGGGCGGTCAAGACAGAAGGCATCCGGCAGGTCGCGCCATGGACGCCGACGTCGTGTCGGCCTGGGCGGTCAGTCCGGTGTCGCGGGTGACGGTGCAGCCGGCAGGTTCGGTATGGCGGGCGCGCCGGAGGGGGGCTGGTGATGCGTAGAAATTCGAGTAAATAAACAAATTGTTTAAACACAATAGCTTAATCTATCTAACTTAAATTTCTACTTAAAGAAGGCGATGTGGTGCGTCTTGCTCGGGTGGCGTGATCCGCAGGGCGGCTGATTGTCGCGAAAACGATGATCTGCCGCGGATTCCGCGGTCCCGGCAATTGGCGGCCGCGCTGGAGCAGATCCCGATCAGTGGAATCACCTGATCGGGCGAAGATTATCGAAAGAACAGCAGGTTAGAGAGATTTCGTGGGCGAGGGCGAACGGAAGCCGCGCTAGCACCCATGCAGGCGGCGGCAGGACAGGTATTGCTGGAAGCAGCGCTGCATGCAGCCCGCCCGATCGGTCGGGGTGAAGGCGGGGGCGCTCGGGTTCATGCTCCACATCGGCGGGCAGGCCACCTGGCAGGCGCCCTGCTGCGACAGGCAGGCATTGGCGAGTGGCGCCGCGCAGCGTGACGCCGGCGCGGCCTGAGCGGTCCCCGGCGGCTGGCTGAGGGGCGCGCCCAGCGGCGGTGGTTTCGTCGTGGGCAAGCCCTGCGCCAGCGCCGGTGCGGCGAGCAGCAAGAGCAGCGGCAGGATGCGGCGCATCGCGTCAACCTCGTTCAGGCGGCGGGACGGGCGACCCTCGCCGCCCCGACGGAGCGTCGTCAATCACGGCCGACGCGCCGGATGAAGTGCTTCATGACACATCCCGGTTGCGCCACCGCAAGGTCGCCTTCGCCATGGCGAAGCCATTCTCCGTTGAGAACATGCCACGTACTATCATCACAACCGGCGCGGGATTCGGACGCGCCGCCACAATGTCCGGTTCGGAGCCGACCACAGCATGGCGAGTCCGCGCTTCATCCTGAAGACCGAGCTCTCGGGGCTCGAACCGGTCGCCGTGGGCGGCGCCGCGGTGCTCGACGCCGATGCGCGGCTGCGCGCGCTGCTCGGGCCCGACCGTGCGAGGCTGTTCGCCGAACCGGTGATCACCTGGGGCAATGGGCGCAATCCGGGCTCGGTATCCTGGTATGCGGTGGCCGGAGGTGACCCGGTGCCGCTCGCCGCGCTGCCGCCGGCGCGCCGCGCCGCGGTGGAACAGCGGCTGGCGGGGGAATTGGCCGCGCTGGCGCCGCTGATGGGCGACCCGCTGCTGCGCGGGGCGCTGGTGCTGGCGGGGCCGGATTCCATTCTGGCCGTCGATGACCGGCCGCTGATCACCGGCTGGGGGTTGGCGCCGCCGGATGCGTTGCGCGACCCGGCAAGCCGGCAGGCGCATTTGCGCGCGATCTACGGCGCCGCGCTGCCACCTGCATTGTTGGCGGAGGGTGCGCCGGCGCCGGAGACCCCGCGCGCCGCGCCGCCGCCGCCGCGCCCGGCCCCGGCCGCGATGGCGCCGCCGGTCGCGCCGATGGCTGCCGTCGCCGCCGTGCCGGTGGCCACGCGCGCGGTCTCCTCGGCGTGGAACTGGTGGCTGTTGCCGGTCGGCGTGCTGGTGGCGCTGGTGTTTCTTGGGCTGGGCTTCTGGCTGGGTTGGCAATTGATCTCGGAACGCATCGCCGCGCAGCGGCTGGTCGCCCATGTCGCGGATTCATCGCGCATCGATGACCAGGTGACGCGCCAGCGCGCCACCAATGATGCCTTGCGCGTCGAGATCGAGCAGGCGCGCCAGCAATTGCAGGGCGATGTCTGCCGGCCGGAGGGTTTCGGGCAGTCGCCGCTGACGCCGCCGCAGATCACGCCGATGCAGCCTTCCTCGCTGCCGCCGACGCCGGCCGGGCAGCAGGCCTTCCAGGGCACGCTGATCGAGATGCTCGACCAGGCGACGGTGCTGGTGCTCGGGCCGCTGGCCAATGGGCAGGGGGTGGGCACCGGGACTGGCTTCGTCGTCGCGCCGGGGCTGGTGGTGACCAATGCGCATGTGGTCGCGCCGCTCGACCCGGCGCGGATCTATGTGGTGAACCGGCGGCTTGGGCGGCCGGTGACGATGTCGGTGGTGGCGCAGACGCCCGACCCGGCGCCCGGCAAGCCGGATTTCGCGCTGCTGCGGCTGCCGGCCGATGCGCCGGCGCTCGCCCCGCTGGGGCTGACGCGGGTGGCGAGCCGGCTTGATCCGGTGATCGCCGCCGGCTTCCCGCAGGCGATCATGCAGACGGATGCGAATTTCACCGCGCTGCTGGATGGCAATATCCGCTCGATCCCGGAACTCGCAGTGACGGATGGGCTGGTGAGCGCGGTGCAGAACCTGCCCTCGGGGTTGGTGGTGATGCCACATACGGCGGCGATCAGCCGGGGCAATTCGGGCGGGCCGCTCGTAGATCGCTGCGGGCGCGTCGTCGGCATCAACACCTTCGGCTTCTTCAATGCGGAGCAGGGGGAGCGGGTCTCCTACGCGCAGAAGGAGGATTCGCTGGTCGCCTTCGTGACGGCGAATGGCGTGGCGGTGACGGAACTGACTGGGGCGTGCCAGCCGGCCGCGGTGGCGCCGGGGCCAGCGCCCGCGGCGCCCGCGCCGACGCCGGATGCGGCGCCGGCCGCTGTCGCGCCGGCACCCGGTGCGCCCGCCGTGCCGCCCGCGGCGGCCCCCGCGACGCCGGCACCCGCGCCGGAGCCCACCGCGCCGCCGGCCGCGCCGGCCGCGCCGCGCTGAGCGGGAAAGGCGGGATCCCACGTGGACGAGAGCCTGATTGCCACCACGCTGAACCGGGACCTGCTGGCGCAGGGCGTCGGTGGGCAGCTGGCGGTGCAGCATTGGGAACAGCTTACCCAATATCTGAGGCGCGCGCTGACGGCGCGGCATGCCGCGCTGTTCGCCGAGCCCAATCCGGACCCGGAGAAGGGCAGCATCGACTGGTATGCGCCGGGCGCGGGCCCGGCGGTGGCGCTGACCGACCTCGACCCCGCCGCGCAGGAAGCCGCGCGCGGGCTGCTGATGCCGATGGTGGCCGAGATCCAGGCGGCGGCCGGGCGGTTGCGCGAGTCGGGCAGCGAGGGCGAGCGCTTCCTGGGCGAATTGCTGCGCCTGGCGCTGGAGATACCGGACCCTTCGGCGATCCGCGTGCGGGATGGCGTGCCCGTGCTGGCACCCTGGGGGCATACCCTGGCGGGGCCGGGCGGGATGCGCGAGCTGCTGGTGAAGATGATGCCGGTGCCGGTGGCGCCGATGAGCATTGTCGGCCCGCCGGCGGCGGTGGCCGTGGCGTCGCGACGGGTTTGGCCGTGGCTGCTCGCCTTCCTGCTGACGTTGTTGATGCTGTTGCTGGCGCTGTGGCTGTTGTGGCGCGATCCGTTCGGGTGGTTCGCGACCCCGCAGGCGCAATGCGTGGCGCCTGAGGGCGAGGTGGCGCGGCTCGACACGCTGCGCGAGGAGGAGGCACGCGAGGGGGCGCTGCGCGCCGAGCTGGCGCGCATCGTCGCCGAGGCCGGGGAGCGGCGGCTGCTGTGCCGCCCGCCGCCACCGGCGCCGCGCCCGCCCGAGCCGCCGCGGCCACCGGAACCGCCGCCCCAGCCACAGCCACCGCAGCCACAGCCACCGCAGCCGCCGCCCCAGCAGCCGCCGCCGGAGCCGCCGCGAAATACGGACCTTGACCGGGCCGACCGGCAGGGTGCCAGGCGGGGGCGGACACAGGTGATCCTGGCCTGGGATGACCGCAACGACCTCGACCTCGCGGTGATCTGCCCGAGCGGGCAGCGGATCGACTTCCGCAACCGGGCGGCCTGTGGCGGGGCGCTCGACATCGACCGCAACGCGGCGGGCGGGCCGACCACGCGCACGCCGGTGGAGAATGTGGTGTTCGACCAGAACCCGGCGCCGGGGCGGTATCGGATCGTGGTGGATTACTTCGACCGGGCGGATGGGCCGACCACGCCGTATCGCGTGACGGTGCGCCAGGAGGGGCAGCCGGACCGGGTTATCGCCGGCACGGCGCGGCAGGGGCAGCGCGACCAGGTGGTTGGGGAGTTCACCGTGCCATGACCCGCGCCCCGTCACCGCGGAGCCGGCCCGCATGATGCGCCTCGCCGCCACCCGCGCGCAGGATTTGCGCTCCTTGTTGCCGATCCCGCCGGGCGAGGCGTTTGCTGCGCTGCAGGCGGAGGCCGGGCGGCTCTCACCCGCCCATACCGCGCTGTTCGCGGCGCCGGTGGTCGAGGAGACCGGCATAGGCTGGGGCGCGCCCGGGGCGCGGATGCTGCCCTATGCCGACCTCGATGCCGCATCCCGCGCGGCGTTGATGGCCGAGGCGGGGCGGTTGCTGTCGGACCTGCGGCGGGAGGCGGAGCGCCAGGGGGCCGAGGGTGGGGGTGCGCTGGCGCGGCTTTGGCCGGCGATCGGCGAGATCCCGTCCTTCGACTTGGTGTTTGCCGTGGATGGGCGGCCGGTGCTGGCGGGGTGGGGGCATGTCGGCGCGGCCTCGCCCGGGCCACTCGGGTTGCTGGGACGCTTCGACGACGGGCGGCATTGGCAGGCGCCGGCGCGGCGGCCCTGGGGGGTCTGGGCGGCGACGCTGATCGCCCTGGCGGTGCTGGCGTTGCTGGCCGGGTTGTTGGGGCCGTTGCTGGCTTGGCGATTCCTGGTGCCGCCGGAATCGGCCTGCGTCGCGGCGCAGGGGGATCTCGAGGCACTGGCCCGGCTGGTCGAGGCGGAGCGGGGCGAGCGGGATCTGCGGACCGATCTCGCGCGGTTGGAGGAACAACTCGGTCGTCGGCGGTTGGCCTGCCCGATCCCGCGCGCGCCGGAACCGCCGCCACCACAGCCGCCGCCGCAGCCCGAACCGCAGCGGCCGCCGGAACCGGCGCCCGAACCGCCACGGCAGGACCCGTTGCCGGAACCGCCGCCGGCGCCGCCGCCACCGCCGCCCGAGCCGCCGCCGCCACCGCCGCGCGCCTCTGGCCCTCCGCCGGGGACGCAGCCCTGCAATGTGGACACGCAGTCAGGCGGGGCGGGGGAGACGCGGACGCGGCATTATGTGGGGCCGACGCCGGGACCGGTGACGATTGACTATGACACCCAGACAGTGCCGGACAGCATCGAGGTCCGTTATCGCGGGCGGGTGCTGGCGCGCACGCCGGGGATGGTCAGCGGGCGCGGGCGGATCGGCTTCGACTGGCGGCCGCAGGGTGGTGATGATGTGGTCGAGGTGGTGGTGATCGGGCCCTTCGCGAATACGCGGTGGCGGTATCGTCTGAATTGTCCGGCGAATTGATGCTGGCCGGCCGTTTCACCGCCACGTTGGCGCGGGGGCTCGGCCTGCTGCACACTCGCCGGCGCGAGATGGGGTGTTCATGAGTAGTTCGACCACGGCCGGCCTGATCAGCCTGGTGCCGTCTTCCGGCATCCAGTTCGTCGATATCGACTTCGATATCGACCGGCTGCCGCGTGGCTCCCGCAACTACTGGGAGGAGACGCTGCGCGAGCAGGTGGACCATGAGGGCAAATCTCCCACCATCCTGCGCGTGCTGGAACCGGATGAGGACGGCAACCTGGCCGACCCGGTGACGCGGCAGGTGCCGGACCCGGCGGAGACCTATGCGATCTCGCGCGCGCAGGCACTGGAGCCGTTCCTGAACAAGTGGGTGCCGCTGCCGTTCTTCCGCGTTCATGCGCGCGGGGCGGATGGCAAGGAAGTGTATGATCGCGGGCCGTCGAACTGGGCGCGCGCCTACATCGCCGAGTTTCCGCAGCGGGATGCGGAGGGGCGGTCGCACCGATTGGTGCTCGCCTTCGATACGGCCTTGATGGTGCGGGTGCCGGAGCGGCCCTATGTGGCGCCGGCGCCGGAGGATTCAGCGCGGCAGCAGGAATTCGCGCCGGTCTGCGGTCATGCGGAGAACGCCTGGTTCCTCAATGAATCCTGGGTCGGACAGTGGCTGGAGGAAGGCTTCCGCGAATTGCGGCAGGCGCAGCGTGGTGGGCGCTCGCTTCGCCCGGAGGACTTTCCGCATGTCTGCGAGCATTGGGCGCGGTATCTGAGCTTCCTCGGGCTGCTGGAGGGGATCGGCATCCTGCCGCGCATCCGTCTGGTCGATGTGGTGTCGGACAATCGGGGCTATGCACCGATCAATGTCGACCTAGTGCTCGATGTCGGCAATTCGCGCACCTGCGGACTGCTGGTGGAGGAAAGCCAGGACGCGCCGTCGCTGAACAATTCATCGGTGCTGGCGCTGCGGGATCTGTCGCGGCCGGAGCAGATCTATGCGCGCCCGTTCGAGAGCCGGGTGGAGTTCGCCGTCGGGTCCTTCGGGCGGGATGCGATTTCGCGACGCTCGGGGCGGGCGAGCGCGTTTCGCTGGCCGTCGCCGGTGCGGGTCGGGCCGGAGGCGATGCGCCTCGCCGCGGCGACGCAGGGCAATGAAGGCGCGACGGGAATTTCGAGCCCGAAGCGGTATCTGTGGGACCGGCGGCCGAATGTGCAGGGGTGGCGGTTCAACGGGCGTGCGTCGGATGGCGTGACGACGGAGCCGCCGGTCTCGGGGCCGTTCATGGCGCATGTGACGGAAACGGGCGAGGCGCTGCGCATGCTGCGCGGGCGGGGGCAGCCAGCGGTGCGCGCGCGGTTCTCGCGGTCCTCGATGTTCACCTTCCTGCTGACCGAATTGCTGATGCAGGCGGTGAGCCAGATCAACGCGCCGGCGACGCGCTCGGCGCGGCGGTTCGCGGATGTGCCCAGGCGGTTGCGGCGGGTGATATTGACGCTGCCGCCGGCCATGCCGCTGGCCGAGCAGAAGATTCTGCGTGAGCGGGCGGAGGGGGCGATCAAGCTCGCCTGGGACCTGCTGGGGTGGACCGAGGCGGGGGCGACGGCGCCGCCGGAACCGCGCGTGTTGCTAAACCTCGACGAGGCGACGGCGACGCAGGTGGTTTGGCTCTACACGGAGATCACCCAGCGGCTGCAGGGCGATGCGCAGGGGATGTTCGAACTGGCCGGGCGGGTGCGGCCGGAACGTGGGCCGAACCCCTGCCTGCGGGTGGCGTCGATCGACATCGGTGGCGGGACCACCGATCTGATGGTGGTGACCTGGAGCGTGGAGAACCGCGACACCATCGTGCCACGCCAGGAGTTTCGCGAAGGCTTCAAGATCGCCGGCGACGAGGTGCTGGAAGGGCTGATCACGCATCTGGTGCTGCCGCAGGTGGCGGAGGCGTTGCGCGGGGCCGGCATGTCGGACCCGCAGGCCTTCTTGCGCCAGACCTTAGGCGGCGATCGCGGTGGGCAATCCGAAGTGGAGCGGCATCTGCGGCGGCAATTCGTCGCACAGGTGCTGGAACCGACCGGGCTCGCCGTGTTGCACGCCTATGAGCGGATCGAGGGGCGGCAGATGGGGGAGGTGTTCCGCGCCGCCATCCGCGCCGTGCTGGAGGGCGAGGCGCAGCCGGCCAATCCACGCGCCGTCGCCTTTTTCGAGACGGCGGCGCGGCAGGCGGGGGCGCGGGACTTCGCCATCGCCGATGTCGAGATCGCCGCCGATGTGCGGCGGGTCGAGGCGGTGATCCAGGCGACGCTCGGCCCGGTGCTGGCGGACCTGTGCGAGGTGGTCTGGCATTACGATTGCGACGTGTTGTTGCTGTCCGGGCGCCCGTCGCGGCTGCGCGCGATCACCGACATCGTGCTGGCGAAATCGCCGGTGCCGCCGCATCGGATGATCGGCATGCATCGCTATGCGGTGGGTGGGTGGTATCCGTTCCGCGATGCCAATGCGCGGATCGAGGACCCCAAGACCAGCGCGGCGGTGGGGGCGATGCTCTGTGCGCTGGCGGAAGGGCGTTTGGAATCCTTCCTGATGCGGACATCGCAATTGTCGATGAAATCCACCGCGCGATTCATCGGGCGGATGGAGATTTCGGGGCAGATTCGCGAGCAGGGGGTGTTGCTGTCCGAGGTGGATCTGGAGAAACGGCCGGCCAGCGCCGATGGGGTCGAATTCACCATGACCTTCGCGGCGCCGACCTTTCTCGGTTTCCGGCAATTGCCGATCGAACGCTGGCCGGCGACGCCGTTATACGCGCTGGAATTCGCGAACCCTGAAAGCGTTCCTCGCCTGGCGCTGCCGCTGCGGGTGAAGATACGCCGGGCCGACATGGACCCCGACGCACCGGGCCAGGAAGAGAAGCGCGAGGATTTCCGCGTCGAGGAAATCGAGGATTCCGAGGGCACCGCGCTCAGGCGCACCGATGTGGAGATACGGCTGCAGACGATGAAATCCGAAGCGGGCTATTGGCGCGATACCGGTGTGGTGGGGTTGGCATGAGGCTCGATACCTCCACTGACGCCGCGCTGGCCGCAGCCGCGCGCGGGACCGCCGAGGCGGCCTCCGAGGCGATCGGCTGGCTCGCCGACAACCGCACCAAGGTGCGCGAGGAAGCGCCGGCCGTGGCGCGCGATTTCCGGAAGTTCGCGCGGCGGGCCCGGAAGTTGGAGGCTGCTGCCGAACGGCCGATGTGCGTCGCGGTGTTCGGGCCGTCGCAATCGGGCAAGTCGTACCTGATCTCGGCGCTGGCGCGGCGTGGGCAGGAATCGGTCACCGCGATGTTCGACGGCGCGGCGCTGGATTTCGTGCGCGACATCAACCCCGAGGGCGGGCAGGAGGCGACGGGGCTCGTCACGCGCTTCACGCTGCGGCCGCCGGCGGCGCTGCCGGGGCATCCCGTGGCGCTGCGGCTGTTGTCGCAGACCGATGTCATCAAGATTCTCGGCAATACCTTCCTGGAGGATTTCGACCCGGCGGAGGTGGATATTCCCTCGCCGGAATTCGTGCAGTCGCATTGCGCGCGCTTCGCCGCGCGGGCCGGCGCGGAGCCGGTGGACCGGCTGACCGATGATGATGTCGATGATCTGCGCGAGTATTTCGAGGGGCTGTTTCGCGGGCATCCGCTGATCCCGGGGCTGGGGTCGGCGTTCTGGGCGCAGGCGGCGAATATCGCGCCACGGCTGCCGGTAGCGGAACGCGCGGCCTTCTTCTCGATCCTGTGGAACGGTCATGAGGCGGTGACGAGTGCGGCGCGGGAGTTGCTCGCCGCGCTGGCCGCGCTGGATTTTCCGGATGAGGCTTTTGCGCCGCTCGATGCGCTTTCGCCGCGCGAGACCTCGATCATCGATGTGCGGACGCTGTCGGGGCTGGGCGATCCGGCGGATGGCAAGCTGGCGCTGCGCACGCGGGCGGGGCGGCAGGCGGTGTTGCCGCGCGCGGCGGTCGCGGCGCTGGTCGCCGAGCTGACCATCGCGCTGCGCGACAAGCCTTGGGACTTCTTCGACGTCACCGACCTGCTCGACTTCCCCGGCGCGCGGTCGCGCGAGAAGCTGACGCAGCCGGGGCGGTTCCTCGCCGAGAAGGGCAAGCTGCCGGGGTTGTTCCTGCGCGGCAAGGTTGCCTACCTGTACCAGCGCTACTGCGCGGAGCAGGAAATCACCTCGATGCTGCTGTGCATCGGGCCGTCCAACCAGGAAGTCCGCACCCTGCCGCGGATGATCAAGGATTGGGTGGATGGCACGCTCGGCGTGACGCCGGAAGAACGCGTGCGGCATCGCAATGCGCTGTTCCTGGTGCTGACGAAGTTCGACACCGAGTTCGAGGAGAAGAAGGGCGCGACGGAAGGGACGGGCAGTCGTTGGACCATTCGGCTGAACGCGTCGCTGCTTGATTTTTTCGGCAAGGAATATGACTGGCCGCGCAACTGGGCGGCCGGGCAGCCCTTCGCGAATACCTATTGGCTGCGCAACCCGAATGTCGCGGCGAAGCACATCCTCGACTATGACGAGCACGGGCGCGAGGCGGCGCCGCGGGCGTCTGAGGCCGCGCGCATCGCCAGGCTGCGCGAGGAATTCGTCACCAATGACGATGCGCGGCGCCACTTCGCCGACCCCGAGCGCGCCTGGGATGCGGCGATGACGCTGAATGATGGCGGCATCTCGCATCTCGCTGAAAGCCTGCGGCCGGTCTGCGACCCGGCGATCAAGCGCGGGCAGATCGCGGCGCGGCTGGAGGCGTTGCGGCTCGATATGGCGGGGCGGCTGTCGCCCTATTGGCATTCGGGGGATCTGACGCAGGAATTGGCGAAGCGGCGGGAGGAAGCGCGGGTGGTCAGCCGGGCGCTGGTCGCTTGTGCCTCGGCCCAGGCCTTCGGGCGGTTGATCCGCAGCCTGCAGGTGACGCCGGAGGAGCTGACCTCTGCCTGGTGGCGGATGCAGATGGAACCGGAGGAGGAAGCGCCGGTCGGTGCGCGGGCGGGGGAGGAGGATTACCTCGCCGAGTTGGGCGACCTGGTGGCGCCGGCGGCGCAGGGCGAGCACAAGGCGCGTGACGCCTTCGAACGCTATGCCGACCTCGCCGTCGCCGAATGGATGGAGAAGATGCATCGCGCGGCGGCCGAGCCGGAGATGACCGAGCAGTTGAAGTTGCCGCGCGATGCGGCGACGGCGCTGGTCGCGCAGATCGGCGCGGGGGCGCGGCGGACGGCGTTGTCCTCGCGGATTGCACAGCGGCTGCGCGAGGCGGCGTCCTATCGGCAGAAATTGAGCGAGAGCGCGTCCAAGCCGGTGATGGTCGCGGAGGGCGTGGTCAATCGCTACGTCCATACGTTGGGCTACAGCGAAGTGCCGACGGACCAGCGGCCGCGGGCCGGGCGAACCGATCGGCCGGTGTTCGCGCCGCGCCCGCCGGTCAACGGCATGCCGCATCTCGGGCCGCAGCCGGAATCCTACGACAAGCAGTATCACGTCGATTGGATCAGCGCGTTTTCGCGCCTGGCGGAGGAGAACGTCACGGCGTCGGGCGGGCTTGAGATCGACGTGGTGGAGAATGCGCGCCTTGGGAAGATCCTGGGCGTGCTCGGCCGGGCGGCATGAGTGCGGTGCTCGCCGCCGCCGATCCGGCCCATCCCGAGGGCGGGCATGCCATCATCCTGTTGCAGGGGGTGATGGATGTGCCGGTCGACCCGCGCTTTCGCATCCTGCGCGAGGGATGGGGCAAGGGGACGCTCGGGCCGGATGGTTGGCAGGTGAGCGACGCGTTGCTCAGCCCCGATCGGGTCGAGATGTCGCCGCAGGGGGTGCGGCTGTATCTCGGGCCGCAGGTGGTGGATTGGCTGGAAGCGGGACCGGTGCAGTTCCGCCTGCCGGCGGCGCGGGTCGAGGCGCCGCTGTTCTGGCCGGATGTGCCGCCGCTGCATGGCGGGTCGGGGCATACCATCGCGGTGCCGGCGCCGGCCGTGCGACCCGCGCCACCGCCCTTGCCGGGGTTGCCGATCGAGGACCCGGACGCGACCATCACGGTGGCGCCGCCGCGGCCCGTCGCGGCGCCGGCGCTTTCGGTGCCGCAGGCGGCGCCGGTGGTGGCGTCGCGGGCGGTCTGGCCCTGGGTGTTTCTGGTGCTGCTGTTGCTGGCGGCGGCCGGTGGCGGGGCCTGGTGGTGGTTCAAGATCCGCGAGCAGCCGGTGCCGGAGGCGCCGCCGCCGGAAGACCCGGTCATCATCGCGCCCGACCCCTTGCCGCGCGCCGACCCGCCGCGCCCGGAGGCGCCGGCGCTGCCGCCGGTCCAGCCCCGGATTGAACCGCAGGCGCCGGTCAGCCTCGATGGGTTGACGGTGCCCGAGGTTGTCGCGCGTGCGACCTCGCCGGCCGCGATCGCCGATGAGGCCGCGCGGCGCTATGATGCCGGGCGGTATGATGATGCGCTGTTGTTGTGGGAAGCGGCGGCGCGGGCGGGCCATGCGGCGGCGCTGACGCGGTTGGCGCGGTTGTATGATCCGGTGGGCTTTGAGCCGGGCCGGCCGTTCCGCGACCCGGATCCGCGCCAGGCCGCACGGCAGTATCGCGATGCGGTGGCGGCCGGCGATGCGGCGGCCGCCGAGCCGCGCGCGCGGCTGCGGCAATGGCTCGACGACCGGGCGCGCGAGGGTGATTTGAACGCGCCGCTGACCATCAGGGATTTCTGGCAATGACGCCGCGCCGCCTGCTTCTCCTTGGCTCTGTCGCGCTGCTGCCATTCGCCGCGCAGGCGCAAAGCGGTGGCCGCGCCCTGCGCGCCGGCGCCCGCGCGCCCCTGCTGATCCCAGGCAAGACGACGTTGTTCCAGCGCGTCATCCTGAGGCCCGGCGCGACGCTGCATGCGCAGCTTGGCGCGGCGCAGGGGCGGCCGTTGCCGGGCTTCAGCGTGATGCATGTCTATGCGCGGCGTGAGGGCTGGCTGGAGATCGGCCGCGAGGCCGATGGGCGTGTCGAGGGCTGGGTGCGCGAGGACCGCGCGGTCGATTGGCGCCACACCATGATCGGCGCCTTCACCAACCCGGCGGGGCGGGAACGCACCATGTTCCTGCGCGATGCGGATGCGTTGCGCGGGCTGCTGGCCTCGCCCTCCATGACGCAGAATGCGGTGGCGATGCGCGCGACGGCGGGGCAGGCGGGCAGCCCGGTGCTCGCGCTGGAACCCGAGACCTTCGTCGACATCCAGCGCAATTTCTACCTGCTGCCGATCCTGGAGGCGGAGACCATCCAGCGGCGCGACGGCACGCAGTTGCGCATGCTGGAGGTGATCTCCGCCCCGGCCGAGTTGCGGCAGGCGCCGGCCCAGGCCGACCCGGCGCGGCTGCGGGATTTCCGCGGCGGCGTGGTCTTCGTCATCGACACGACGATTTCGATGCAGGCCTCGATCGACCAGACGCGCGAGGCGATCCGCCGTATCATCGCGCGCATCGGCGATACCGCGGTGCGCGACAATTTCCGCTTCGGCATGGTGGCCTATCGGGCGGATATCTCGGCCCGGCCGCAGCTGGAATATGTGACGCGGCTGGTCGCCGCACCGGATCTGTCGCAGCCGCCGGATGCGATCCTGCCGGCGCTCGCGCAGGTGCGCGCGGCGACGGTGCCGACCGAGCGCTTCGACGAGGATGCGATCGCCGGGTTGCGTGTGGCGATCGACCAGGTGGATTGGCAGGCCTTTGGCGGGCGGTATGTGGTGTTGATCACCGATGCCGGGGCGTTGGATGCCACCGATCCGAAGTCGCAGACGCGGTTGGGCATTGCCGAGATCAAGGCGCTGGCGGAGGCGCGCGGCATCGCGTTGTTCGCGATTCATCTGCAGACGCCCGAGGGGCGCGCGAACCACGCGCATGCGCGGGCGCAATATCAGGAATTGACGCGGTACGGGGCGGCGGGGTCGCTGTATTTCCCGGTGGAAGGTGGTTCTCCGCCGGCGTTCGAGCGAGTGGTGAATGGGCTGACCAATGCGCTGTTCCGGCAGGTGGCGGATACCGTCGGGCGGCCAATCGGCGGGGTGGAGCCGGCGCGCACGCCCGAGGCTGAGCGCATGGCGCAGCAGGTGGAAATTGTCGCGACGGCGATGCGGCTCGCCTATCTCGGGCGCGAGGGCGGGACGACGGCGCCGGATGTGGTGCGGTCCTTCACCACGGATCGCGACCTGCGCGACCCGACGGTGGCGGCGCTGGACATTCGCGTGCTGCTGACGCGCAACCAGCTTTCCGATTTGTCGCAGGCGCTGACACGGATTCTTGACGCCGGACTGGCGGGGCGGACCGATCCGACGTCGT
Organism: Neoroseomonas lacus; assembly: GCF_014644535.1. GTDB lineage: Bacteria > Pseudomonadota > Alphaproteobacteria > Acetobacterales > Acetobacteraceae > Neoroseomonas > Neoroseomonas lacus. The sequence goes on along the minus strand of NZ_BMKW01000007.1, from coordinate 209,731 downwards.
TTTTCGGGCAGTTGCGGGCGGCCTTTGCGGCGACGGCGCGTGACCCGGCGCGGCTGGGCAATCTCGCGCGGGTCGGGCAGGCCTTGGGGGAGTATCTCGATGGGCTGCCCTATCAATCCCAGGTGATGGAATTGAGCGAGCAGGAATGGCTCGCCATGGGGGCGGCGGCGCAGCGCGAGTTGATTAACGGCATCGAGACCAAGTTGCGGCTGTATCAGGAATTCGCCGCGCGGCCGGATTTGTGGGTGACGCTCGATGGCCGGCCGGGGGGCGAGGCGTTCTTCCCCGTGCCGCTTGAAGCGCTGCCGTGAGTAGCCTGCTGTCCCTGCGGGAGGTGGCGAAGGCCTATCGCGGGGATGCGGCGCCATTCGCGCTGGAGGTGCCGGCATTCGAGTTGGCGGAGGGCGAGGCGCTGGCGTTGGCCGGGCCGTCGGGCAGCGGCAAGTCGACCTTGTTGATGATGCTGGCGCTGGCGCTGCCGCCGGATGTTGGCCGCTTCACCTTCGCGGGCAGCGATATCGCGCGGCTGTGGCGCGAGGGGCGGCGCGATGCCTTGGCGGCGCTGCGCGCGCGGCGCATCGGCGTGGTGCCGCAGACCGGCGGGCTGCTGCCCTATCTGACCGTGGCGGGGAATATCGGGCTGACGCAGCGCATCGCGGGGTGCGAGGACGCGGCGCGGGTGCGGATGCTCGCGGAGGAACTCGGTATCGGGGCGCAGCTGCGCAAGCGGCCGGCGGAACTGTCCGTTGGGCAGCGGCAGCGCGTGGCGATCGCCCGCGCGCTGGCGCATCGGCCGGCGCTGGTATTGGCGGATGAGCCGACGGCGTCGGTGCATCCCGAACTCGCCGATGCGGTGTTGGCGTTGCTGAAGCGGGAGTGTGACCAGGCCGGTGCGGCGTTGCTGGTGGCGACGCATGACCCGGAGCGGGCGGCGCGCGCCGGGTATCCGGTGTTGGCCTGCGAGACGCATGCGCCTGGCGCCGATGGCATCGCGCGGTCGGTGTTCGCGCGCGCGTCGCTGGTCGAGGCGGCCTGACCATGCTGCGCCTCGCGCTGGCGGATCTCTGGCATGAACGGGTGTTGTTCCTGTGCTCGGCGCTGGGGTGCGCGGCGGTGTTGGCACCGTTGATCGTGCTGTTCGGCCTGCGGCAGGGCGTCGTCGCCGGGCTGCGGGCGGAATTGCTGGAGGATCCGCGGGCACGCGAGGTGGTCTCCATCGTCAATCGGACGCTGGAACCGGCGTTGTTCGCGCGGCTCGCCGCCGACCCGCGCGTGGCCTTCCTGGTGCCGCGCACGCGGGCGCTCTCAGCGACCATCGTGTTGGAGAACCAGGCGAGGCCCGGCCGTGGCGTGCGGATGGAATTGCTGCCGACCGGGCCGGGCGACCCGCTGCTGCCGGGGCTCGCGGCTGGAGAGGGGTTGGTGCTGTCGCCGACGGCGGCCGAGCGGCTGGGGCTTCGGCCGGGCGATACGGCGCTGGCCTCGGTCGCGCGCAGCGTCGGTTCGGCGCGGGAGGTGTTGACCCTGTCGCTGCCGGTCGCGAGCATTGCGCCGGCCTCGGCGGCGACGCGCGATGCCGCCTTCGCCGGCGTGCCGGTGCTGTTGCTGGCGGAGGATTTCCTCGATGGCAATGCGCCCGTCGATGCGCGGCCGGGTACGGTCGAGGCGTCGCGCGCGCGGCCCTTCGCCGGCTTCCGGCTGCATGCGGCACGGCTTGAGGATGTGCCGGCGCTCGACCGCGAATTGCGGCTGGCGGGGATCGAGGTCGCGTCGCGCGCCGGGTCGGTCGCCGGGTTGCTGCGGCTCGACCACAATCTGGCGCTGCTGTTCCTTGCTATCGCGGGGGCGGGGGGTGCGGGGTATCTGGTCAGCCTCGGCGTCGGGCTCTGGGCGCAAGTGGAACGCAAGCGGCGGGATCTCGCGCTGCTCTCGCTGCTGGGGATGAAGCGGCGGGCGTTGCTGATGCTGCCACTGGTGCAGGCGGCGGCGGTGGCGCTGGCCGGCGCGCTGCTGGCCTTCGGTGTCGCGGCGGCGGTGGCAGGCGTGTTGAACCGCGCTTTTGCCGGGACCGTCGCCGGGGATCGGCCAGTGTGTTTGCTGACGGCCGGGATGGGGGTGGCGGCGGCGGGCGTGACGCTGGCGGGGGCGCTGCTGGCCTCGGTGCTGGCGGGGGCGCGGGCGGCGGCGGTCGCACCGGCGGAAGGGCTGGCGGAGGGATGATGGACGGCCGGCCCGTGGATGCGGAGAGGGGCTTTGCCCCCCTCCGGACCTCCCCCCACCAAAGGCCTAAAGGCCTCTGGACACCTCGATTGGGTGCCCGGCAGGGCGCGTGGGTCGACCAGCTCAGTGACCGCCGGGCGCGGGAGCGCAGTTCGGTCCATAGTCTGACAGCGGCGCCAAATGCCCATGGATGGCGTTCCAAGGTGCCCGGCACCTTGGCGGGGTGGTTTGGAGGGGCGGCGCCCCTCCATGTCTCGCGCGCACTGGCCCTGGCGATGCTGCTGGCTGGCCCGGTCGCCGCGCAAACCCCCTGGGCGGTTGATTTCACCAACCCGCAACCGGCCCAGGGCGACCTGATGCTGCCGATGCCCTGCGGCGGCGCCATGGCCTTCCGCCCCGTCGAGACCCCCACCGGCCCCGGCGCGCTGCAGGACCGGCCGGTGACGCTCGGCACGCTCGACCCAGCCGGGGGGGTCGCCGAGTTCGCCCGGCGCGACGCGGTGGCCGGCCCCTTCACCGCGGCGGGGCGCGACGTGGCGCTGTTTTGGCTCGGCAAATACGAGGTGACGCGCGACCAATATGCCGCGGTGATGGAGGAACGTTGCCCGACGGCCTCCGCGGCCGGGCGGCTGCCGGCGGCGACGCTGTCCTGGTTCGACGCGGTCGCCTTCAGCCAGCGCTACACCACCTGGCTGCTGCGCAACGCGGCGGCGCGGTTGCCGCAGGCCGATGGCACCCCTGCCTTCGTGCGCCTGCCGACCGAGGAGGAATGGGAATACGCGGCGCGCGGTGGCGCCGCGGTGAGCGAGCTGGATTTTCTCGGCCGCACCTTCCCGATGCCGGAAGGGACCTCGCGCTATGCCTGGTTCCAGGGGCCGCGCTCGGCGGCGGGCCGGGCGCAGCCGGTGGGGATGCTGGAGGCCAACCCGCTCGGGCTGCATGACATGCTCGGCAATGTCGGGGAACTGGTGCTGGAACCGTTCCGCGCCGTACGCGTCGGGCGGTTGCATGGCCAGGCCGGCGGGGTGGTGGTGAAGGGGGGTGACTTCCGCACGCCGGAGACGGCGCTGCGGTCCTCCCTGCGCATCGAGATGCCGCCCTACAACCCGACGGATGGGCAGCCGACGCGGCTGGCCTCGGTCGGGTTTCGCGTGGCGCTGGCGGCGCATGTGACGACGAGCCTGCATCGGGCCGAGGCGCTCAACCGCGCCTTCGAGGCTGAGAGCCGCGCCTCCGGCACCGAGGCGGAGAATGCGCGGCGGCAAATCGCGGCGATGCGCGCGGGCGCGGATGCGCCGATGCGGCAGAATCTCGACCGGCTGGAGGCGGGGCTGATGGCAGCCGAACGCCAGCGGCTGGAACAGGAACGTGCCGGCATTCGCGCGCAGTTGGAGGGGGCCGCCGTGCTGGCGCGTGCGGTCGGTCAGTCGCAGCGGCGGATGGATGGGATCCAGCCGCTGCTGTCGGGTGCGGATGTGGTGCAGTCGAGCCCGGAGATGCGCCACCAGTGGGCGACGGCGCTGGAACAGCTTCGCATCGAACGCGAATTGTCGCTGGATGGTTATGCGCGGATGGTGGCGGACCTCGGGCGGACCGCCGATCGGGCGACGCTGGCCACCGAGGCCGGGGTGGTGGCGCGCGAGGCCGAGGCGCGCAACGTGCCGGATTTGCGGCCGTATCTGGATGTCGCCGCGCGGCATGCGGCGGATTCGCGCGACAATGGGCTGCCGCCGCGTGACCGGTTGCGCGAGGAGGTGCTGGCGGCCAGCCGGGCTGCCGGGCCGCCGCGGCCGGTGAGCGTGCCGGACCCGCCCCGCACGCCGGAGCCGCGCCAGGCCGCGCCAGCGCCGCCCCCGACCGTCGCGGTGCCTCCGCCGCCCGCACCGCCACCGCCGCCGGGCGAGCCTTCAACCGCGGCGCGGCCGTCCCAGGCGGCGCAACCGCCGCGCCAGCCGGCACCGCCACCGCGCCAGCCCATCGTTCCGGGGCCCGGGATCAGCGTGAAGCCGCCGATCAATCGGAGCGGGCAGCGGCAGAGCTTCGACCCGAGCGGCAAGCCGCCCGGGTATCGATGATGAGAGCGTGATGTGTTCACCTTCGTTTACGCATCACGCTCTAACCCGTTGTTTGATCGCGTGACTCAGACCTTCGGTGCCTGCGCACCAGCGGCCATGACGCTCTATTCCTCGTCGTCGGAGCGCGAGGGCGGGCCGGCGAGGACGCCGCCATCAATGACGATAGTCTGGCCGGTCATGAACGACCCGGCCGGGGAGGCGAGGAAGATGGCCGCGCCGGCAATCTCGTCCGGTTCGCCGATGCGCTTGAGCGGGGTGTCCTTGGTGCGCTTCTTGTAGATGCCGGGGTCCTCCCACAGGGCGCGGGCGAAGTCGGTGCGGATCAGGCCCGGCGCGATCGCGTTGGCGCGGACGTTCCGGGGGCCCCATTCGACGGCCAGGTTGCGCACCAGCTGCATGTCGGCGGCCTTGGAGATGGCATAGGCGCCGAGTACCGGCGAGCCGCGGAAGCCACCGATCGAAGAGATGATGACGATCGACCCGCCGCCGCGTTCGGCCATGCCCGGCGCGGTCATGTGCGACAGCCAGATATTGGACTTGATGTTCGACGCCATGATCTTGTCGAAGATCTCGTCCGGCATCGTGATGGCCGGGCCGAAATGCGGGTTGATCGCGGCGTTGCACACCATGACGTCGACCTGACCCCACGCGGCGATGGCAGCGTCCACCAGAGCTTGGCATTCGTTCTTGCGGCCGATATTGCAGGCGACCGCCATGGCGGTGCCGCCCTTCGCCTTGATGGCGTCCACCACCTCCTGGCAGGCGTCGATCTTGCGCGAGGAGACGACGACCTTCGCCCCCTGTTCGGCCATGCGTTCGCAGATGGCGCGGCCGATGCCGCGGCTGCCGCCGGTGACGATGGCGACCTTGCCGGTCAGGTCAAACAAGGACATGGCGTTTGCTCCCCTAGGGTTGATGCGGCAGGGCAGCATGGCGCGGCCCGCGCGGCAACCGGGGTGGCCGGGGCGCTTGCCGCCGCGCGCATCCTGCAAGCCTTGCCGCCGCGCGCATCCTGCAAGCCTTGCCGCCGCGCGCATCCTGCACGACACTCCGGCCCGACCGATCGGTCGAGTTGCAGACCGGCAATTTCGAGGGAGAAACGCCAGTGGCCCAGGACGCGGACTTCGTCCAGCACGACAAGCAGGGCGAGGTGCACGTGCTGCGCCTTGCCAACCCGCCGGTGAACACGCTGCGGACCGAGATCCGCGCCGGGCTGCTGGCCGGGCTGAACGCGGCCAAGGCCGCTGGCGCGAAGGCGGTGGTGCTGATCGGCACCGGGCGCCTGTTCTGCGCCGGCGCCGAGATGACGGAATTTGGCAAGCCGCGGCAGCCACCCTCGCTCAATGAGGTGTTCGACGCCATCGAAGCCTATCCGGGCATCGTGGTCTCGGCGATCCATGGCTCGGCATTGGGTGGTGGGCTGGAATTGGCGCTGGCCTGTCATGCACGGGTGGCGGTGGCCTCGGCGCAACTTGGGCTGCCGGAGGTCAAGCGCGGCTTTGTCCCCGGCGCGGGTGGCACGCAGCGCCTGCCGCGCATGATCGGGCCGGAGGAAGCGGCGAAGATCATCGTCTCGGGCGAGCCGGTCTCGGCGGGCAAGGCGCAGAAGCTGGGTTTCGTCGATGCCGTGATCGAGGGTGACCTTGAGGCCGGCGCGGTGGCCTGGGCGCGGGCCAATATCGGCAAGACTTTTACCCTGGCGCGCAACCGCACCGACAAGATCAGCGGGCAGGATGCGGCGGCATATGACGCTGTGGTGGCCGGGCTGTTGAAGCGCTCGCGTGGGCAACAGAGCCCGAAGGGATGTGCCGAGGCGGTGCGGGCCTCCTTCACCATGCCGTTCGAGCAGGGGTTGGAGAAGGAGCGTGAACTGTTCCAGTCGCTGGTGGCTGGCGAGCAGTCCAAGGCGCTGCGCCACATCTTCTTCGGTGAGCGCGAGGTTCTGCGCATCCCGGGCCAGCCGGCCGATGCGAAATCCCTGCCGATCGAACGCCTGGTGGTGATCGGCGGCGGGACGATGGGTGGCGGCATCGCCATGTCCGCGGCCAACAACGGCGTGCCGGTGACCATCGTGGAGATGACCGAGGAGGCGCTGCAGAAGGGCCTCGCGCGCTGCCATGCGAATTGGGAGCGGACGGTCTCGACCGGGCGGCTGTCGCAGGCGGATTACGAGAAGCGGCGCGCATTGCTGACCGGCAGCACCGATTTTGAGGGAACCGTCGGCAAGGCGGACCTGGTGATCGAGGCGGTGTTCGAGAACATGGAGGTGAAGAAGCAGGTCTTCGCCCGGCTCGACAAGGCGGCGCGGCCGGGGGTGATGCTGGCGTCCAACACCTCGACGCTTTCGATCGATGAGATCGCTTCGGCGACGTCGCGGCCGGAGCTGGTGGTGGGGATGCACTTCTTCTCGCCGGCCAATGTGATGCGGCTGCTGGAGAATGTGCGCGGGGCGAAGTCGTCCTGGGCCGCGATCGCGACGGCGACGGAATTCGGCAAGCGGATCGGCAAGCTGCCGGTGCTGGTCGGCAATTGCGACGGCTTCGTCGGCAACCGCATGACGGGAAAGCGCGGCCCGCAGGTCGAGAAGCTGCTGCTGGAAGGCTGCCTGCCCACCGATATCGACAAGGTGATGGAAGGCTACGGCATGGCGATGGGGCCGCTAGCCGTGGGTGACCTCGCCGGGCTCGATATCGGTGCCGCGGTGCGCAAGGCGCGTGGGACCGTGGCGCCGGTGGCGGATGCCATCGTGGCGCTCGGGCGCTTCGGGCAGAAGACCGGCAAGGGCTGGTACATGTATGACGAGAAGCGCACCCGCATGCCGGACCCGGAGGTGGAGCGCATCATCCTCGACGTGGCCGAGAAGATGCAGGTGCGGCGGCGCAAGATCGAGGATCAGGAAATCCTGGAGCGGCTGATGCTGCCGATGGTCAATGAGGGTGCGCGCATCTTGGAGGAAGGTGTCGCGTATCGGCCGATCGATATCGACGTCATCTTCGTCAACGGCTTTGGCTGGCCAGCCTGGCGCGGCGGGCCGATGTTCTGGGCTGATACGCAGGGGCTGAAGAACGTGCGCGACAAGTTGGCGCATTATGCCGAGGTGACGGGGGATGCGAACCTGAAGCCCACGGCGCTGATCGAGAAGCTGGCGGCCGAGGGCGGGTCTTTCGCCTCAATGGGCGCCTGACGGAAACACACGGGAGCAACGATCATGGAACTCCGGTTCACCGATGAGGAGCGCGCCTTCCGTCAGGAAGTGCGCGAGTGGATCGACGCCAACCTGCCGGCCGATACGCGTGAGCGCATGGCGTCGGGCCGCACGCCGACGAAGGCGATGCAGGTCGATTGGCAGAAGCGTCTGTATGCGAAGGGCTGGGCGGTGCCGCATTGGGCGGTGGAATGGGGCGGGCAGCCCTGGACCGCGATCAAGCGCTTCATCCTGTCCGAGGAAATCCAGTCGACGCCGGCGCCGAGCCCGCTGGGCTTCAACTGCAACATGCTCGGGCCTGTGCTGATCGCCTTTGGCACGGAGGAGCAGAAGAAGTTCTTCCTGCCCAAGCTCGCCAGCCTCGACCTGTGGTTCTGCCAGGGGTTTTCGGAGCCGGGGGCGGGGTCGGACCTCGCCTCCCTGAAGACGCGGGCGGTGAAGGAAGGCGACCACTATATCGTCAATGGCCAGAAGACCTGGACGACGCTGGCGCAGCATGCGGATTGGATCTTCCTGCTGGTGCGCACCGATCCGGGCGCGGCCAAGCAGCAGGAAGGCATCTCCTTCCTGCTGGTGGACATGAACACGCCAGGCATCACGGTGCGGCCGATCATCACCATCGATGGCGCGCATGAGGTGAACGAAGTCTTCTTCGACGATGTCAAGGTGCCGGTTGCCAATCTCGTCGGCACGGAGAACCGTGGCTGGGATTGCGCGAAGTTCCTGCTGTCGAATGAGCGGACCGGGCAGGCGCGCGTGGGGGCGTCCAAGGAGCGCATCCGCCGGCTGAAGCTCATCGCCAAGGAAGCGCCGGGTGGTGCGCGGCCGGTCATGGAAGACCCGCGTTTCCGGTCGCGGCTGACCGATGTCGAGGTGCAGCTCAAGGCGCTGGAGATGACGACGCTGCGCGTGCTGGCGGACGAGAACCGGCAGCTCAGCCGCGGCAAGCCGAACCCGGCGTCTTCCGTGCTGAAGATTCGTGGGACGGAGTTGCAGCAGGCGATTTCGGAACTCTACGTCATGGCGGCAGGGCCATATGGCCTGGCGGCACCGAATGATCCGGAAGCGGATGGGCGGAACGAGCCGGACGTCGCGCAGGATTGGCAGACGCTGGCGCAGGCGACCTACTTCAACTGGCGCAAGCAGACGATCTACGGCGGATCCACCGAGATCCAGAAGAACATCATGGCCAAAGCGTTCTTGGGGCTCTGAACAGACATGGATTTCGATCTTTCCGAAGACCAGCGGCTTCTGCAGGACAGCCTGGCGAAGCTACTGAAGGACAAGTACGGCTTCGAGCAGCGCAAGGGCTACATGGCCTCCGCGACCGGGTGGTCGCGCGAGGTCTGGGCCGCCTATGCCGATCTCGGGCTGCTGGCGATGCCGTTTGCCGAGGATGATGGTGGGCTCGGCTACGGTGCCGTCGAGACCATGATCGTCGCCGAGCAGATGGGGCGTTCGCTGACGCTGGAACCCTTCATGTCCACGGTGGTGATGGGGGGTGGTTTCCTGCGTCATGGCGCCACCGCCGAGCAGCGCGGTGCGATGGTGCCGAAGATTGCCGAGGGCAAGATGCTGCTTGCCTTCGCGCATACCGAGGTGCAGTCGCGCTTCGACCTGCATGACGTCGCCACCTCCGCGAAGAAGGAGGGCGATGGCTGGGTGATCGAAGGGCGCAAGGGCGTTGTCGTGCACGGCGACACGGCGGACGAGCTGATCGTCACCGCGCGCGTTGCGGGTGCACGGCGCGATCGCGATGGGATCGAGGTGTTCCTCATCCCCGCCGATGCGACCGGCGTGTCACGGCGCGGGTTCAAGACCTCGGACGGGCAGCGCGCCGCGGACATCACCTTCGACCATGTGAAGGTGGGTGCCGAGGCGAAGCTGGCCGGTGGCCTGGCGCTGGTCGAGCGTGTGGCGGATGAGACCATCGCGGCGCTCTCGGCCGAGGCGATCGGCTGCATGGAGGCGGCGAAGGACCTGACCGTCGATTACCTGAAGACGCGCAAGCAGTTCGGGCGGGCGATCGGGACGTTCCAGTCGTTGCAGCATCGTGCGGCGGAGATGATGGTCTGCCTGGAGCAGGCACGCTCGATGGCGATGCTGGCGGCGATGACGGCGAGCGAGAAGGACGACGCCGAACGGCGCCGCCTGATGCGCGCGGTGAAGGTCGAGATCGGCCGCAACGCGCGCTTCGTCGGGCAGCAGACGGTGCAGATGCATGGCGGCATCGCCATGACGATGGAGTATGCCGGCGGGCATTATCTCAAGCGGCTGACCGTCATTGAGAACATGTTTGGGGATATGGACCACCACCTTGCGGCGCTGAGCGAGGAAGGTGGGGTGTTTGTGGCGGCTTAGGTAGAAGGAAGGTCGGGGAAGAGAACTCCCCCGATCCCCCTCCTTTTTCTATCGATTGGCGCCGAACTCCGACGTCAGTTTCCAACAGACAAGAAACGATGGGGGATTCGGGGGAGGTGTTCCTCCCCCGACCTTTCTCATGCGTGCAGCGCCGCCCAAACCTTCTCCGGCGTCGCCGGCATGTTGATGTGCTTGCCGCCCAGCGCATCCGAGATCGCGTTCATCACCGCCGGCAGCGACCCGGCGCAGCCGGCCTCGCCGCAGCCCTTCGCGCCGAGCGGGTTGGTCTTGCACGGGTCGGGCGCGCTTTCGAAGCCGAAGCTCGGCAGGTCGTCGGCGCGCGGCAGGCCATAATCCATGTAGGAGCCGGTCAGGGGCTGGCCGTCCTCGGAATAGACGACGTGCTCGAGCAGCGCCTGGCCGATGCCCTGGACGATGCCGCCATGCGCCTGGCCCTCGACCAGCAGCGGATTCACGATCACGCCGAAGTCGTTGACCGAGAGATAGCGGTCGATCTTCACGATGCCGGTGTCGGGGTCGATTTCGACCTCGCAGATGTGGCAGCCATTCGGATAGGCCATCGGCGCTTCGTTGAAGACCGTGCGGCTGTCGAGCGCGTTGGGTACGTCCTGGGGCAGGGGGCCGATGGTGCGCAGCTTGGCGGCCAGTTCCATGATGCCGATGCCGCGATCGGTGCCGGCGATGGCGAAGCGGCCATCGGCGAATTCGATGTCCTCGGCGGCGGCTTCAAGGACGTAGCCGGCGGCCTTGCGGCCCTTCTCGATGACCATGTCGGCGGCTTCGAGGATGGCGGCGCCCGAGGCCATCAGCGACTTCGACCCGCCGGTGCCACCGCCGGCGATCAGCCGGTCGGAATCGCCCTGCACCAGCTTGATGCTGTCGAAGGGCACGCCGAGCTTCGCGTGCAGCACCTGGGCGAAGGGCGTCCAGTGGCCCTGGCCGTAGTCGAGCGTGCCGGTGACGATGGTGACGGAGCCATCCTCCTCGAAGACCAGCTCGCCCTGTTCCTTCATCGGCGGCGCGGTGCATTCGAGGAAATTGCCGATGCCGCGGCCGCGCACCATGCCGCGTGATTCGCTCGCGGCCTTGCGGGCGGCGTAGCCATTCCAGTCGGCCGCGGCGAGCGCCTTGTCGAACAGCGCGGAAAAGTCGCCGGAATCGTAGACGGAGCCGGAGGGCGCGCTGAAGGGGAACTGCGCCGGCTTGATGTGGTTCAGCTTGCGCAGCGCGATGGGGTCGCGGCCCATCTCGCGGGCGGCGGTCTCGATCAGCCGCTCCATGAAGTAGTTGCCCTCGGGACGGCCGGCGCCGCGATAGGCGGAGACCGGCGTGGTGTTGGTGACGACGTTCTTCGTCTCGACCAGCAGCAGCGGCGTCGCGTAGTTCGACTGGATGTTCTTCGAGAAGTTGCCGGTGCCCATCAGGTTGCCGACGGTCGAGAGGTAGCCGCCCATGTTGCCGTAGGAGACCAGCTTCACCGCCAGGAACTTGCCCTCCGCATCGAGCGCGAGGGAGGCTTCCACCTCGTGGTCGCGGCCGTGACAGTCGGAGAGGAAGGCGCCGGAGCGGTCATCGGTCCACTTCACCGGGCGGCCGAGCAGCTTCGCCGCATGCAGGACGCAGGTGTATTCCGGATAGGCGCTGGCCTTCATGCCGAAGGAGCCGCCAACATTGCCGGTGAGGATGCGGAGCTTTTCGACCGGCACCTTCAGGATGTCGTTGGCCATCTGGTTGCGCAGGCCGAAGACGCCCTGGCTGCCGACATGCAGCACGTAGCGGCCGTCGGCGGCGTCCCATTCGCCGATCGCCGAGCGCGGCTCCATCGAGCAGACGACGATGCGGTTGTTGCGGATCGGCAGGGTGGTGACATGCGCCGCCTTGGCGAAGGCTTCGGCGACCTTGTCGGCGTCGCCGAAGCGGAAGTCGAGCACGACGTTGCCGGGGATGTGGTCGTAGAGTTGGGGCGCGCCTGGGGCGGCGGCGGCGGAGGCCTCGGTCACGGCATCGAGCGCGTCGATCTCCATCTCGACCGCCTCGGCGGCGTCGCGGGCCTGCAACTTGGTCTCGGCGACAACGAAGGCGACCGGGTCGCCGACGAAGCGCACCTTGTCGGCGGCGAGCGGCCCGCGCAGGACGTTGATCAGCGGGCTGCCATCCTTGTTCTTGAGCGGCAGCACGCTGCGCATCGGGCCGTATTCGGCCATGTCGGCGGCGGTGTAGACGCCGAGCACGCCGGGCATAGCCTTCGCCGCCTCAGTGCCGATGGCCTTGATCACGCCATGGGCGTAGGGGCTGCGCACCATGACGCACCAGGCCTGACCGGCGACGGAGAGGTCATCGGTGTAGCGGCCGCGGCCCTGCAGCAGGGTCGGGTCCTCCTGCCGGGGCACGGGCTGCCCGATCCCGAACTTCATCGTGGTGGGATCGGCCAGGTTGATGTCGGGCATGGAGGGCCTCAGCGGCTGTGAACGTTCACTCCCTAGGTTAGGCGCTGTTTGCTGCACTGCAACCCGGTAGCGGCCTCAACCGAGCGCCTGGCGGGTCCAGTCGAGGATCCGGCTGGTCGGGATGGCGCCGGCCTGGCGGGCGACCTCCCGCCCCTGGCGGAACACGGCGAGTGTCGGGATGCTCTGGATGGAGAGTTCCTGCGCCAGGGTGGGCGCTTCCTCAGTGGAGACCTTCACCAGCCGGACTTGCGGTTCGAGCGTCGGTGCCGCCGCCGCGAAGGCCGGCGACATCGCCCGGCAGGGGCCGCACCAGGAGGCCCAGAAATCCACCAGCAGTGGGATGGAGGAGGCACGCAGATGCTTGCGGAAGCGTGGCTCGTCCAGTGCCACGGGTTCGGCGGTGAACAGGGGGCGGTGACAGGCGCCGCAGGTGGGGTGGTCGGCGAGGCGGGCGGCCGGGACTCGGTTCACCGCGTCGCAATGCGGGCAGACGATCTGCAAGGGGTCGGTCATGCGGGGGGCTCCAGGCGCGTGATGATTATTGTCGCGCGGTTGGTGACGGGCTGCCTTGCGCCGGCGCAAGCGGCGGCTTGACCCCCGCGCGGGCCTTGCCGAGTGTCGCCACGGCTTGGGAGGGCAGCATGGGGCGGATCACCGTCGTCGGTTCTTATAATCGCGACACCGTGTTGGCGGTCCCGCGCTTTCCGCAACCCGGGGAGACGCTGGCGGCGACGGGCATGACGCGGTTCCATGGTGGCAAGGGCAGCAACCAGGCTGTTGCGGCGGCGCGGGCCGGGGCCACCGTGACGATGGTGGCCGCGATCGGGCGGGATGCGGCCGGGCAGGGGGCGCTCGCGCTTTGGGCCGAGGAAGACATCGATGCCCGTGCCGTCATGTCCCTGGATGGAGTGCCGACCGGCGAGGCGTTGATCCTGGTCGATGAGCAGGGGGAGAATGAGATCGTCCTGGTCGCCGGGGCCAATGGGGTGTTGGCGGCGGAGGGGGCGGCCGGTGCCGTGGCGGGGGCGGCGTTGGTGGTGGCGCAGCTTGAAACGCCGCTCGGTGTCACGGAGGCGGCCTTCCGCGCCGCTCGGGCGCGGGGCATCGCAACTTTGCTTAATGCAGCGCCGGCGCGCGACTTGCCGGACGGGTTGCTGGCGCTGACCGACATCCTGGTGGTGAACGAGACGGAGGCGGCGCTGATGCTCGCCCGCACGGCGGCGCCGGGGGCGTTGGCGGCTGCGCTGGCGCCGCGGCATGCGCGGGGGGTGGTGCTGACGGCCGGGGCCGGCGGGGCCTATTGGGCCGGGCGGGACGGCGTGGTTGTCCATGTGCCGGCGCTGCCGGTCGAGGTCGTCGACAGCACGGGCGCCGGGGATGCCTTCATCGGCGCTTTCGCCGCGGCGCTGGTGGAGAGGGCGCGTGAATCGGAGGCCTTGCGCCGGGGCGTGGTGGCCGGGGCCTTGGCCTGCGGCGTGGCGGGGGCGGTGCCGTCGCTGCCGCGGCTGGCGGCGATCGAGGCGGCGGCCGCTCAGTACCGGTAGGCGGCGTAGGGGTCCGGCGGCGCGACGTAGGGCTGCGGCTGCCAATAGGAGCCCGGCGGCGCCTGGTAACTCTGCGGCGGCGGTCCCTGATAGGGGACGGGCGCAGTGACGTAGCCCTGGTTCGGCGGCGGGTAGTAGGTCTGCGCGCCGACCGGTGCCTGGGAGTAGGCGGGCGGGTACGGCGCCTGGGTATAGCCGGGCTGTGGTGCGTAGCCTTGCTGGCCATAGCCCTGGGGCGGATAGCCGCCCTGGTATTGCGGCTGCTGCGGCGTGGTGGCGGCACCAAGGGCCGCGCCACCCAGCCCGCCGGCAAGGGCACCGATGGCCAGGCCGCGGGGCCCGCCGGCGATGCCACCGATCGCGGCGCCGGTGCCGGCGCCGATCAACGCACCGCCGGCGGCCCGCTGGCCGGGGTCGTAGGGGTTGCTGCAGGCCGCGAGCAGGGCGATCAGCCCCAGCGGCAGGAGACGTATCGACAGCGCCATGGCGCGATCCTTTATGCGGGAATGCCCGTCAGTCTGGTCCAAGGTGGTTCAGCATGGTGGCAGGGGTGTGGCGGCCTCAGCGGGGTGAAAGGCTACCGGCACAACTGGGCCGGGCGCTGATTGAGTGGCGGGACGAGAGGGCGACCGGGCGGCAAGGGGCGTTCGACGCAGCCGTTGATGGTCGGGGTGGGGGGAACCCCCAGGCGGTCGCGCCTGGCGGCATCGGCCGGTGCGGGCCGGGCGGACGATACCAGACTGGCGGACCGACCGGGACCCAGCCATAGGTCAGCGAGGTCTCCGAGGGTGGCTGCGGCCGCGGCGGGGCCTGCGGTGTAGCGACCGGCCGGACGGCGTGTTCGGGTGGCGTCGAGGCAGGACCATAGATCACCCGTGGTTCGGCCTCGCCATAGATGACGCGTGGCAGGGCCGGTTCCGGCGCCTGCACGGCGGCGGGGCCGCCGAGGGTCAGCAGGGCGAGCAACGCGGCGGCAGGGCGATCGCGACGGGCCATGGGGTCGGCCCCATGCTAGAGCAGATCGCGATCAGGCGGAATCACCAGATCGAGTGAAAATTCTTGTAAAAACAATAGGCTAGAGAGGGTTCTGTTGGCTGGAGCGTCCAGATGCCGCTCCAGCACGCCGACGCCGCTCCCGGCGCTGCGAAGCACTTCAACTCCATACGAGGCGGTGCCTCAGACCGGGCGATCGCCCTTCTCCACGCGCAGGGTTCGGTTGTCGGTGCCCGGCAGCATCCGCGCGGGGTCGCGGGTGACATGGACGTCGAGGACGGTCGGGCTGTCGGTATTGGCGAGGCCTTCGCGGATGGCGGCGGCGAGCTTGCCCGGGTCTTCCACGCGAATGCCGTGGCAGCCGAAGGCGCGGGCGGCGGCGGCGTAGTCGGTTTCGGCGAGTTCGGAGGACTGGTAGTTGCCCGGGCCGTAGACCGCGTGCTGGAGCGCCTTCACATAGCCCGAGGCGCCATTGTTGAAGACGCAGAGCACGTAGTTGGCGCCGACGCGGCGGGCGGTCTCGATCTCGCCGATCGTCATGTTGAAGCCACCATCGCCGGTCAGGCCGACGACGCGGCGCTTCGGGCCGGCGGCCATCTGCGCGCCCATCGCACCCGGCGCGCCGTAGCCGATGGAGGCGAAGCCCCGATCGGCGATGAAGTGGCGGCCCGCGCGCTTGGTGTCGAACAGCAGGCCGCCCCAATGGCCGGCGAACCCTCCATCGGCGACGAGGATGTCGTCCTCGGCCATGGCCATGTTCAATTCGTTGATCAGGCGGCCGACATTGATCGGGGTCTCGTTGGATTCGAGGCGGTCGGCGGCGCCGACGCGCCAGGCGGCCATGCGCGGGGCGACGGCGTCGGCGAAGTCGGCGCGGCCGTCGGGGAGCGGGGCTTGCGGCATAGCGGCGAGCAGGTCTTCGAGCGCCAGCTTAGCGTCGGAGGCGAGGGCGACGTCGGCGCGGGTGGTGCGGCCAATTTCCTCCGGCACGATCTCGATATGCACGATGGGGATGCCGGCCGGCATCAGGGCGAAGCGTTTGGTGGCGATCTCACCGAGCTTACAGCCGACCACGATG
The DNA here is from genome assembly GCF_014644535.1 of Neoroseomonas lacus. Lineage (GTDB taxonomy): Bacteria > Pseudomonadota > Alphaproteobacteria > Acetobacterales > Acetobacteraceae > Neoroseomonas > Neoroseomonas lacus. The sequence continues at coordinate 193,787 of NZ_BMKW01000007.1, read as the reverse complement.
AGCAGGTCGGCCTCCGCCACGAAGTCGTTGGCGATGCGCGAGTAGCGGCCGAAGACGCCGGCCGAGAGCGGATGGGTGCAGGCGATCGCGCCCTTGCCGGACATGGTGTGGGCGACGGGGATCTTCTGCGATTCCGCGAGAGCGAGCAGGGCGTCATGCGCGCCGCTGATATGGATGCCGCCGCCGACCAGCAACAGCGGGCGCTTCGCCTTCGCAAGCAATGCGGCGGCGCGGTCGAGTTCTGTAGGGTCGGGGCGGGTGCGGCGCGCCTGGGCCTGGAGGGTGCCGGGGTCGGCCCAGATCTCGTCGGCGGCGAAGCTGTGTTCGCCGTGGCAGACATCTTCCGGCACGTCGAGCACGACAGGGCCGGGGCGGCCGGAGGTGGCGACGGCGAAGGCACGGCGCACCATTTCCGGGATGCGCTTGGTGCTCTCGACGCGGATGAGTTCCTTGCAGGCGGGGCGGAGGATTTCCACCTGGCGCGCTTCCTGAGTCATGTTCTTCCAGGCGTGGTCGCGATTGGCGTCGCCCGTGATCGCGACCAGCGGGATGCCGGCATTGAGCGATTCCACCAGGCCGGTGACGAGGTTCGTCGCCCCCGGGCCAAGCGTTGCGTCCACCACCCCGGGGCGGTTGGTCACCCGCGCCCAGGCATCGGCGGCGAAGGTGCCGCAGCGTTCGTCGTTGATCAGGTAGTGCTTGAGGCCGAGGCTGCGCACCGCTTCGTAGAAGGGCAGCAGCTGGAAGCCGCCCATGCCGAACATCGGCCCGACCTGATGGGCCTGGAGCATGCGCGCGAGTGCCTCGCCACCCGTGATGGTCAGCGTCGTGTTGGAATTGGTCACGCGGGGCGGTCCTTCGTGCTGGCTTCGGCGAGCAGGGTGATGGCGTCGCGGACCGTGCCGCCGGGCTTGAGCCCGAGGAAGGCGGCGCGGGCATTGACGCTGGAGACGATGCCGGTCTCGACAGCCGAACGGCCATCGCCGATGCGCGCGGTCCAGACGGAGTAGGTGGCGGCGGCGATGCCGCGCGCATCGAGCGCGGGCAGCCGCGTGAAGCCGGCGCCGTCGATGCCGCCATCGGCATCGTTGTAGAGCGCGGCGAAGACGGCGGCGCGCGCCGCGGTTTCGGGCCGGCCGCCGAGCAGCCCGCCATGGCTGCCGGTGACGACGACGGTGCCGTCATCGTCGGGCGTCATCAGCGAGTTGGAATCCATCGCGGAAGCACGGGCGCGGCCGGGGACCTCGATGGGGAAGCGGGATTCGACGCTGTCGGGAGCATCGGCCGGGTAGAGCGGTGCGGCGGCGAGGCGGCGCGCGGCTTCGCGGCACCACATGCCTGGTTCGATGCCGAGCGCGGCGGCGGCGCTATTCACATGGCTGACGAGGCCGCGGCCGAGAAGGTCGAAACCGTCCCCGATGCGCGCGCTGCGATGCGAACAGCAGGCGGCGGGAATGCCGAGGGGCTGCAGGTAATCCAGCCCGGCAATACCGGCGGCACCGAGGCCAAGGCCGGCATCGTTAAGCAGCACGCCGGCGACGCGCGCCTTGGCCGCGAGATAGGCGGCATAGACCCCGCCATGGGAGCCACCGACGATCACCCGCCCTTGCGCCTCCGGCCCCAGCCGGGTGACGCTGTCCACGACAATGAGTCGGTCCAGCATGTCCACGTTTCCTTCTCCCTCCTCGGGAGTAGAGCGCGGCGGCAGGGCTGGCAACAGGGGAGAAAACGGCATGCCTGGCAGGTCCAACGAGACGGCTCGGCGCATCGCGATGCTGCGCGACATGGCGCGCATCCGGGCCTTCGAGCAGGAGGCCGTCGCCGCGATGCGTTCGGGCGAGGCGCCGGGGGTGGTGCATCCCTCGATCGGGCAGGAAGGCGTGGCGGTTGGGGTCTGTTCAAATCTGAAGCGGGCGGACCGGATCACCTCGACGCATCGCGGGCATGGGCATGCCATCGCCAAGGGGGCGGATGCGCGAGCGATGATGCTGGAACTGCATGGCCGCGCCGGCGGGTCCTGCGGCGGCAAAGGCGGGTCGATGCATATCGCCGATTTCGCGGTGGGGATGCTGGGCGCGAACGGCGTGGTGGGGGCGGGCATTCCGATCGCCTGCGGCGCCGCGCAGGCGATCCGACTGACCAAGGAAGACGCGATCGTGGCGTGTTTCTTCGGCGATGGTGCGGTCAATCGCGGGCCGTTTCTCGAAGGGATGAATTGGGCGGCGCTGTATCGGCTGCCGGTGCTGTTCGTTTGCGAGGATAATGGCTTCGCCGCCTTCACGCGCAACAGCGCGGTGACGGCGGGTGGCGGGCCGGCGGTGCGCGCGGAAGCCTGCGGCGTGCCGGCGACAGCGGTGAATGGCGAGGATGCGTTGGCGGTGGATGCCGCCGCATCGGAACTGGTGGCGCGCATCCGCGGTGGTGCGGGGCCGCAATTCCTGCATGCCAAATGCTATCGCTGGGAGGGGCATACCGGCACAGACGTCGCGGCGTATCGACCGGCGGAGGAAGCGGCCGCCGCGCGCGAGCGCGACTGCATCCGGCGGCTCGCCGCGGTGCTGGAGGCGGAGGGCGTCCCGGGCGCCGAGATCGCCTCCATCGAGGCGCAGGCGGTGGCGGAGATGCAGGGGCATCGCGGCGCGGCGATGGTCGCGCCCTGGCCCGATCCGGGGGCGGCCTTCAGCGATGTGCAGGATGCGGGAGCGCCGGCATGACCCGCATGACCTTCGCCGAAGCGGCGCGCCGCGCGCTGGCCGAGGAGATGCGGCGCGACCCGTTGGTCTGGGCGCTGGGGGAGGATCTCGTCCAGGGTGGCATCTTCGGTCAGTACAAAGGGTTGGTGGAGGAGTTCGGCACGGAGCGCATCGTCTCCACGCCGATTTCGGAGAGCACCATCATGGGGGCCGGGCTCGGCGCGGCGCTGTGCGGCACGCGGCCGATCGTCGAGATGCGGATCGCCGATTTCACGCTGTGCGCGATGGATGAGCTGGTCAGCCAGATCGCCAAGGTGCGCTACATGTTCGGCGGGCAGGGGCGCGCCTCGCTGGTGGTGCGCATGCCGCAGGGGATGTGGCGCAATTCCGCAGCGCAGCACAGCCAGTGTCTGGAAGCCTGGCTGACGCATATTCCGGGGCTGGTGGTGGTGGCACCCGGCACGCCGGCGGATGCGGCGGGGCTGTTGAAATCGGCGATCCGGTCGGATGATCCGGTGGTGCTGATGGAGCCGAAGAATCTGTGGACCGCGGAGGGCGAGGTGGCGGATGACGCCGCGCCGATCCCGTTCGGTGTTGCGCGCCACGCGGCTTCCGGCGACGCGGCGACGGTGGTGACCTGGTCGGCCTGCGTGCCGGTGGTCGAGCAGGGCGCGCGGGAGTGTGGCATCGCCTGCGACGTATTCGACCTGCGCAGCCTGTGGCCGTGGGATGAGGCGGCGGTGGTCACCTCCGTCCGGCGCACCGGGCGACTGCTGGTGGTGCATGAAGCGGTCACGGTGTCGGGCTTCGGGGCGGAGGTGGTGGCGCGCGTCGTCGAGGCGGTCGGGACCGGTGGGCTGCGGGCGGTGGAGCGGCTGGGCGCGGCGCGGGCGCCGGTGCCGTTCAGCCCGCCGCTCGAGAATGCGATGCGGATCACCCCCGCCCGCGTCGCGGAGGCGATTCGGCGCGTGGCCGGCGCCTGACGCGAGGCAGGGCTTTTCACGAGCGGGTCTGTGCGCGCATGCTGATCGTCGCGTCGCCGGCGGGCGGAGCAAGGCGTGCTCGCGCTTGCGGGGCGCCGTTGCTTGTGCACATTTCGGCACCATGACCTTGAAGGAGGCAGTCGCATGAGCATTCAGATCGGCCAGACCGCACCGAATTTCGACGCCGAGACCACCCAGGGGCGCATCAATTTCCATGAATGGATCGGCGACGGCTGGGCCATCCTGTTCAGCCATCCGAAGGACTTCACGCCGGTCTGCACCACCGAGCTCGGCACCATGGCGGGGCTGAAGCCGGAATTCGACAAGCGCAACACCAAGATCATCGGCCTGTCGGTCGATCCGGTGGGCGAGCACAGCCGTTGGGCGGACGATATCCGCGAGGTGACCGGCCATGCGGTGACCTATCCGATGATCGGCGATACGACGCTGGAAGTCTCGAAGCTGTACGGGATGTTGCCGGCGGATGCGGGCACCAGTTCTGAAGGGCGCACGGCAGCGACAAACCAGACGGTGCGTGTCGTCGTCTTCATCGGACCGGACAAGATAGTGAAGGCCTATCTCGCCTATCCGATGACGGCAGGGCGCAATTTCGACGAGGTGCTGCGGCTGCTCGACAGCCTCCAGCTCACCGCGAAGCACAAGGTGGCGACGCCGGCGAACTGGAAGCATGGCGAAGACGTGATCATCGCCGGCTCGGTCAACAATGAGGATGCGAAAAAGCTGTTCCCGCTCGGCTGGAAGGAACCTAAGCCGTATATCCGCATCGTCCCGCAGCCGTGATCGCTGCGCGCGGATAATCCTCGCAACCGACCGATCGGTCGGTGCATGCTTCCTCCCAATGAGACGTTGGGAGGAACGGCATGGACGGTTCGACGGGCCGGCGTTTGATGCTGGCCATCTCCGGGGCGGCGATGCTCGCACGGCCGGCCTTGGCGCAGTCACGCTATCCTGACCGGTCCATCCGGGTGCTGGTGCCGTGGACGCCGGGCGGTGCGACCGACATCCAGATGCGGTCGATCTGCGACCAGGCGTCCAGGCGGCTTGGCCAACCCGTCGTTGTCGAGAACAAGCCGGGTGCCTCCGGCACGCTCGGCGCGCTGTACATGGCGCGGGAAGGGCGGCCGGATGGCTACACCATCGGGCAGATGCCCAACGGGACCTTCCGCATGCCGGCGATGACCGAGCGGCCGCAATGGGACCCGATGCGGGACTTTTCCTGGATCATCCGGCTGGTCGGTTATATGGGGGGGGTGGTGGTGCGGCCCGATTCCCCGTGGCGCGACATGCGCGACGTGGTCGCCTATGCGCGGGCTAATCCGGGCAAGATCAGCTACGGCACGCCGGGGGCGAACACCACCGATGTCCAGATGACGCGCTTCGCGCGGCTGGCCGGGATCGACTGGGTGCCGGTGCCGTTCCGCGGTGCGGCGCCCAATTTGCAGGCGCTGCTGTCCGGCGACATCCATTTCTCTGCCGAGACCAGCGCCTGGGCCGACATGGCGCTGGAGGGTCAGGTGCGCGTGCTCGGCGTTTGGATGAGCGAACGCGCAGCGCGATTCCCCGAGGTGCTGACCTTCCGCGAGCAGGGCTTCGATGTGCTGGGTGAGAGCACCTACGGCGTCGCCGGTCCGCGTGGCATGGACCCCGGCGTGGTGCGCATCCTGCACGACGCCTTCAAGGAGGCGCTGTACGACCCGGCGCATCTGGCGACCATCGCGCGCTTCGACATGCCGGTGCGCTATCTCGGCACCGAGGACTACGCCACGGCGGCGATGCTGCAGAATGAGGAGGAGAAGCGCACCGTCCAGGAACTCGGGCTGCGCGCTTCCTGACGGCTACATCAACCCCATCGCTCGCGGCAGACCGAGGGCGAGTTCCGGCATGGCCATGACGGCCGCGGCGGCGATCGTCATGGCGAGCACCAGCCAGGTCACCCAGGGGATGGTGCTTTCCATCGACACCCCGGCGATCCGGCAGGACACCATGAGGTTCACCGCCATGGGTGGGGTGAACTGGCCGATGGCGATCATCATGGTGAGCACCACGCCGAACCAGGTCAGGTCCCACTGGAAGGTGTTGGCGATGGGCAGCAGCACCGGCAGCAGGATCAGGAAGATCGAGATGCCGTCGAGGAACATGCCGACGATGATGAGGAACAGCGTCAGCATCACCAGCGTTCCGGACGAGCCGTAACCGAGCCCGACGACCCAATCGGCGATCGGCTGCACGATGCCGAGCGTGCTGGTGGACCAGGCGAAGACCGTGGCGAGCGCCACGACGATCAGGATCACCGCAGAGACCTCGCCGGCCTCGACCAGCATTTCATAGACGTCGCGCAGGGTGAGCGTGCGGTAGATCACGAAGCCGACGAACAGGCCGTAGAAGACGGCCATCACCGCGGCCTCGGTCGGCGTGAAGACGCCGATGCGCATGCCGCCCAGGATCACCACCGGCGCGAGCAGGCCCCAGAAGGCTTCCTTGAAGGTGGCCCAGACCTGCAACACCTCGCGCTGGCGCGCCTTGCCGCCGAGATCGTTCAGGATCGAGAGGATGACGACGGCGACGATGATCGACAGGCCGGCGAGGATGCCGGGGATCATTCCCGCCGCGAAGATCGCCGGCACCGAGACGCCGGGCACCAGCACCGCATAGACGATGAAGGCGACCGAGGGCGGGATCAGGATGTCGGTCGCGGCCGCGGCGCCGACGGTGCTGGCGATGAAGGCGCGCGGGTAGCCGTCCTCGACCATGCTGCGGGTGACGACCTGGCCGACGGCGGCGGAGGTCGCCGGGCCGGAGCCGGAGATGCCGCCCATGACCATGGCCACCAGCACGGCGACGGAGGCGAGAGCGCCGCGCCCCGCGCCGACCAGCGCGGTGGCGAAGCGGACCAGGCGCAGGGCGACGCCGGTGCGGTCGAAGACGCTGCCGACGAGGACGAACATCGGAATGGCGATCAGCGGGTATTTCGCGATACCGGCGTAGACATTGGTGGGCATCGCCATGATGGACTGGTCGGCGAGCCAGATGGCGAAGGCGCCGGCGAGGCCGAGGCAGACGCCGATCGGCACGCCGATGATCATCAGCAGCGCGAAGCCGGCGAAGAGCGTGACGGGGATCATGGCTCAGCCATCCTCGCCACGCGCGAGACGGACCAGGCGACCGGCGGCGCGCGCGATCACCAGCAACGAGAGCAACGGCATCATGCCGGTGTAGATCCATTGCGGATTGCCCAGGCCGTTGGAGAGCACCTCGAAGCGGTACTCGTCGCGGGCGAGGGAGGCGCCGAAGACGGCGAGCAGGCCGAAGCAGGCGATGCTCAGCAGCAGTGCCAGGATTTCGGCGCGGCGCCGGGTGGCGGGCGAGAGCAGGTCGGTGAAATACGCGATGCGGATGTGACGGCCGCAGGCGATGGCGAGCGCCGTGCCGACCATCGCCACCACCACCATGAGCACCACCGAGTATTCCTCGGTGAAGGCAAGCGAGACGTTGCTGAGGTACCGCGTCGCGACATTCGCCGCGGTGATCAGCGCCATGGCGCCCATGGCGAGCGCCAGCAGCACCCGCTCGAAGGACAGTGGCACGAGCGTACGCGGTTCCGGCAGCGCGGCCGCCGGGTCGAGTTCGGCACTCACCGCCGCGTCAGGCCGTGGCGCGGCTGATCGCCGCCTGGGCTTTCTGCACCAGCGGCATGCCCACGGTCTGCGCCCATTTGTCGAAGACCGGGCGGGTGGCGTTGGCGAAGGCGGTCTTTTCGTCGGGCGTCAGTTCCGTCACTTCGACGCCGCGGCGGGCGCATTCCTCGAAGGCGGAGCGGTCGCCGCCGATGCCGGTGCCCTTGCGGGTGTCGGCGATCTGCTTGAGGGCGGCTTCGCGGGCGCAGGCGATGACCAGGTCGCGGTCGGCCGGGGCGAAGGATTCCATCACCTGCTTGGAGACCACGAAGATGCCGGCATCGGCGACGTAGTTCCAGATGGTCAGGTACTTTTGCGCCAGCGTGTCCATGCGGAAGGCGAGGAAGAGGTTGACCGGGTTTTCCTGCCCATCGACGGCGCCGGTCGAGAGGGCCGGCTGCAGGTCGGCGAAGGACATCTGCAGCGGGTTGGCGCCGAGGCCGGTGAAGATCTCGCTGAAGATGGCGCCGGCGGCGAAGCGGATCTTCAGACCGCGAAGGTCTTCCGGCTTGCGGACGACATGCTTGGAATTGGAGAGCTCGCGGAAGCCGTTCTCGCCCCATGCGACCGGGACGACATCGCGCGTCGCGAGCACGCGGAACAGGTCCTGGCCGACCTCGCCATTGATGATGGCGTCGAAGCCGCGATGGTCGCGCAGCAGGAAGGGCAGGGAGAACAGGTTCATCTCGCGCACCTGGGGCGAGATATTGATGGTGCTGAACACCGCCATGTCGATGATGCCCTGGCGCATCGCGACGAGTTCGCGGGTCTGGTCGCCGCCGACGAGCTGGCTGCCCGGATAGACCTTCACCTTGATGCGGCCGTCCGAGCGCTGGGTGACCAGGTCCGCCCAGTCAAAGGCACCGGCGGAGAGCGGGATGGGGCGGTTGCCGACCACGGAAAGCTTGTATTCGGCGCGATACTGGCCCTGGCCGAAGGCCGTGTAGGGCAACGCGAGGCCGGCCCCGGCGGCGCCCAGCAACAGCGTGCGGCGCGAGGCGCCGGGCATGGTCTTGGTCATCTGGCGTTGGCTCCCTTCGGTTGCGCCGCTGGCCGGCGCTTGCAGCGTAGAGTGACCCGGTCGGGCGTGCCGGGGCAAGCGCTTGCGGCGGACGCCACGGCGAGGCAGACCGGGGGCGGGAGGACACGCCACATGATCCCGACATCGAACCTGGCCAGCCTGTTGGTGCAGACGGCGCGGCGGCTGCCGGACAAGCCAGCTTTGATCTGGCGCGAGCAGTGCTGGAGTTGGTCGGAGCTGGCGGCGCGGGTGGCCGCGGCGGCCGGGGCGTTGCGTGCGCGGGGGATCGGCGCGGGCGACCGGGTGCTGGTGCATGCCCGCAATGGCAATGCCATTTTCGAATCCTGCTGGTCCTGCTGGCTGATCGGCGCGGTGTGGGTACCGACGAATTTCCGGTTGAGCCCGCCGGAGGCGGCGTATCTCGCGGCCAATGCGGGCTGCCGGGTGCATGTGTTCGACACGGCCTTTCCCGACCATCGCGCGGCGGCGCGGGCGGAGAATCCCGCCTGCGCGTTGGAGGTGGCGATCGGGGAGGGGGCTGGAATTTCCTGGGAGGATCTGGTCGCCGAGGGGGCCGCCGCGCCGGTGACGGAGACTGCTGCGGTCGATCGCGATCACCCAGCCTGGTTGTTCTATACCTCGGGCACGACGGGGCGGCCGAAGGGCGGGACGCTGACGCATGGGCAGCTTGCCTTCGTTGTGGTGAACCACATCGCCGACCTGATGCCGGGGCTGTCCGACCGCGATGCATCGCTGGTGGTGGCGCCGTTGTCGCATGGCGCCGGCATTCATGCGCTGGCTCAGGTGGCGCGGGGAGCGGTGTCGGTGCTGATGCCGGGGGAAAGGCTGGATGTGCCGGAGGCCTGGCGGCTTGTCGCGCAGCATCGGGTGACGAACATGTTCACCGTGCCGACCATCCTGAATGCGTTGTGTCGTGACGCCAGCGTGGATGCTCTCGATCACAGCAGCTTACGGCATGTGATCTATGCTGGGGCACCGATGTATCGGGAGGACCAGAAGCATGCCTTGCGCAAGCTGGGTTCGTGCCTGGTGCAGTATTTCGGGCTGGGGGAGGTGACGGGGAACATCACGGTGCTGCCGCCTGAATGGCACAGCGTGGAGGATGATTCGGCGTTTCCGATCGGGTCTTGCGGGTATCCGCGGACGGGGATCGAGGTGGCGATCCTCGACACGGCGTGCCAGCGGCTTGGCGCCGGGGAGACGGGGGAGATCTGCGTGCGAGGGCCGGCGGTGATGGCGGGGTATTTCGAGAATCCATCAGCCAATGAAAAGGCCTTTGCTGGCGGGTGGTTCCACACCGGGGATCTGGGGCATCTCGATGCGCGGGGGTTCCTGCACATCACCGGGCGGCAGTCGGACATGTATATTTCGGGCGGGTCGAATGTGTATCCGCGCGAGGTGGAGGAAGCGTTGCTGACGCATCCCGCCGTGGCAGAGGCCTGCGTGGTCGGTGTGCCGCATGAAAAGTGGGGCGAGACGGGCGTGGCCGTGTTGGTGGCGGCCGAGGGTGCCGTGGTGGATGTGGGGGCGGTGATGGCGCATCTGGATGGGCGGTTGGGACGGTACAAATGGCCGTCGCGCATTGTGGTGTGGAATGCGTTGCCGCGGTCGGGCTATGGCAAGGTGCCGAAGAACGAGGTGAAGCGCCTGCTGGCGGAGCGCGGCGAGGTGTCGTGATGACCCCTGCGGCCCGATGCCGTGCATCGGGCCGCAAGCGCACAGCGCGATCGCGCCCAGACCAACTGCTATCTCCTATTCGCCGGTCCAGGGCGCGAAAGCCGGACCGGCGCCCGAGGGCGTCAGGAGACGTCAACCGCGCCCTTCGAACGGCATCTTCGATGCTTTGATGGTCATCGTCAGGATGTTCGATTCCAGCGGCAGATTGGCCATGTGCAGGATGGCCTGGCCGACATGGTTCACATCCATGGTTGGCTCGACGGCGATGGAGCCGTCGCCCTGCTTCACGCCCTTCGCCATGCGCGCGGTCATGGGCGTCGCGGCGTTGCCGATGTCGATCTGACCGGCGCAGATGTCGTATTTGCGGCCGTCCAGCATCAGCGATTTCGTCAGGCCGGTGATGGCGTGCTTGGTCGCGGTGTAGGGCGCGCTGTCGGGGCGCGGGGTGTGGGCGCTGATCGAGCCGTTGTTGATGATGCGCCCGCCCTGCGGGGATTGGTCCTTCATGATGCGGAAGGCGGCCTGCGCGCAGAGGAAGGAGCCGGTCAGGTTGACCGCGACGACGCGGGTCCAGTCGGCGTAGGTGAGGTCCTCGAACAGCGTGCCGGGGACGTTCTGGCCAGCGTTGTTGAACAGCATGTCGAGCCGGCCGAACTTGTCCTTCACCGCTGCAAACAGTGCACCGACCGAGGCCGGGTCGGCGACGTCCGCGGGGACGGCGAGGGCGCGCGGAGCGGCGTCGCCGGCCAGGGCAATGGTCTCGTCGAGTGCGTCCTTGCGGCGGCCGGTGAGGACGACCGACCAGCCGCCGCCCAGCAGGGCAAGGGCCGCGGCTCGGCCGACGCCGGTGCCCGCGCCGGTGACGACGGCGACTTTCGTGGTGCTCATGGGTGTTTCCTCATGGTCATGGATGGCGGCACTCTGCGCGGGGGCGGCGGGTCAGTAAACCGCGCGGCCGCCGGAGATGTCGAAGACAGCGCCGGTCGAGAAGGAGCAATCCTCCGAGGCCAGCCAGCAGGCCATGGCGGCGATTTCCTCGACCTCGACGAAGCGGTCCATCGGGATCTTGGAGCGCATCCAGGCGATCTGCTGCTCGGTCATCTGCTTGAAGATGTCGGTCGCGGCGGCGGCGGGCGTGATGCAGTTGGCGAGCACGCCGGACTTCGCCAGTTCCTTGCCGAGCGACTTGGTGAAGCCGATCAGCCCGGCCTTCGACGCGCTGTAGTGGGACGCGTTGGGGTTGCCTTCCTTGCCGGCGATGGAGGCGATGTTGACCACGCGGCCGTAACTCGCCGCGATCATCGTGGGTACCACGGCGCGCGCGACCATGTAGGGGGCAACCAGGTTTACCTCGATCACGCGGCGCCATTCGGCGATGGGCAATTCCCAGGACGGCGCGTTGCCGCCGGTGATGCCGGCATTGTTGACCAGGATGTCGATGCGGCCATGGGCGGCAAGCGTCGCGGCGTGGGCGGCGGCGATAGCGGATCCGTCGGTCAGGTCCAACGCATGGGCGGAGGCACGGCCGAGGGCGGCGGCGGCCTCCGCGCCGGCCTTGGCGTCCATGTCCCAGATCGCGACGGTCGCGCCCGATTCCACGGCGCGGCGGGCTATGGCGAGGCCGATGCCACGCGCCGCACCGGTGACGATCGCCACGCGGCCTGAAAGGTCCAGTCGGTTCATCTCGTTTCCCCCAACGACCGGCGCAGTGTCCGTCACAGTCCCGAGGACGGGAAGGGGGTAACCGGGCGGTTCCCATGACCGTGTTTTCGTCTCTATAGTCACTGCACAGCCGGCACGAAGCCGGCGGCAAATGGGAGATTACGTTCATGAACCGTAGGCAATTGCTGGCCGGCGCCGCTGCCGGTGCGTCCGCGCTGGCACTTCCCTGGGCGGCGCGCGCCCAGCAGGCGATCACCCTGAACGGCGCCGTCCAGTTCAATGATGACCACGTCTTCACGCGAGCCCTGGTGCGGTTCGAGGAGCTGGTGAAGCAGTACTACACTGCCGCGCCGGTGAACTTCATCCTGCACAAGAACTCGAGCCTGGGGCTCGAGAAGCAGTATTTCGAGTACATGTCGGCCGGGCGTGGCGCGGTGGACTACGGCATCGTCTCCCCGGCGCACATGTCCACCTTCAGTCGCGCGGCGCCCTTCGTGGACGCACCGTTCCTGTTCACCGGCCTGCCGCAGTGGAACATGGTGCTGGACCAGGACCTGTTCGCCCCGGTGGCGACCGAGATCGAGCGCCGCGCCCGCGTCGCGCTGATCGGCTATGCCGGCGGCGGCGTGCGCAACATCTTCGCCAACAAGCGGATCACCGACATGGCGGGATTGCGCGGGTTGAAGGTGCGCGTACAGGGCGCGCCGATCTGGTCGCGCACCTTCCAGGCGGCGGGAATGTCGCCCTCGGTCATCGCCTATAACGAGGTCTACAACGGCATCCAGAACAACGTCATCGAGGCGGGCGAGAACGAGGCCGCGGGTGTCGAGGCGATGCGCTTCTACGAAGTCGCGCCGAACCTCATCATGACGCAGCACGCCATCACGATTCGGCCGATCTGCTTTTCGTCGCAGACGCTGGCGCGGCTGCCGGCGCCGCTGCAGGAGGCGGTTCGCCGGGCGGGCAAGGAAGCCGGCACCTTCGGCCGCCAGGCCGAAAGCACCGAGGATGGGCAGAAGATCGCCGAGCTGGAACGCGTCGGCCGGCTGAGGCAGATCGAGTTCACGGAGCGTGCCGAGCTGAAGCGCGCGGTCGACCCAGTGATGGTCGCCTATGCTCGGGAAGTGGATGCGGAGACCATCTTCAACCGCATCAACGCGATCACCGTGTGAGCCCCGGCAGGCCGGCGGCGAGCCCGTCGCCGGCCGCCATTTCCTGAACCCATCGGAGCTACCCATGCCCCAGCCCGGCCTGCGCGGCCTGGTGCGGCGGGCGGCCGCGTTCTACGCCCGGCTGCTCACAGCACTGCTTGCGATCCTCGTGCTTATCCTTGTGTTGCCGGTGACGCTGCAGGTCGTCTCGCGCCAAACGCATCTGCTGCCGCATTACATCTGGACCGAGGAGATGGCACGCTTCCTCCTGGTCTGGACGATCATGATCGGCGCCATCGTCGGCCAGAAGGAAGGCATTCACTTCATCGTCGACCTGTGGCCCGAGTTCAAGGGGCGGATGCGCGCCTTCATGGACATTGTCTCGGGGCTATTCGTGCTGACCTTCGGCGCGATCTTCCTGTGGTTTGGCATCGAGTTCGTAGACTTCGCCTGGTTCCGCATCAGCGAACTTGCCGAATTGCCGCTGTGGCTGATCCACCTGCCCTGGCCGATTCTTGGCGCCTCCTGGCTGTTGTTCGGGGGCGAGAAATTCGTCGATGACATTCGTGTTCTGATTCACGGGGAGCGGGCCTGATGGGCGGCAATGTACTCGACGCCTCGCAGGCAGCGTGGATCCTGTTCGGCGTCTTCTTCACCCTGCTGGTGCTGCGGGTGCCGGTGGCGGTGGCGCTCGGCCTTGCCTGCCTGCCGATCCTGGTGATCGAGGACCGCCTCGGCCCGATGGTGCTGATGCAGGAGACGTTCAACGCCTACAATTCCTTCATCCTGCTCGCGGTGCCGTTCTTCCTGCTGACCGCCAATCTGATGAATGTGGGTGGCATCACCGATCGGTTGATGACGCTGTCGCGCACCATGGTCGGGCATTTCCCTGGCGGGCTCGCGCAGATCAATGTCGTGCTTTCCTTCTTCTTCGCCGGCATCTCGGGGTCGTCGACCGCCGATGCGGCGTCGCAGTCGAAGATCTTCATCGAGGCGCAGCGCAAGGAGGGCTATGACGACAGCTTCTCGGTCGCGATCACCGCGGTCTCGGCGGTGCTCGCGGTCATCATCCCGCCATCGATCCTGATGATCGTATGGGGCGGCGTGCTGACGGTATCGATCGGGGCGCTGTTCCTCGCCGGCATCATCCCCGGGGTGCTGATCGCCGTGGTGCAGATGGCGACGGTGCATGGCTATGCGAAGGCGCGCGGCTACCCGACCTATCCGCGGTCGACGCTGATGCAGTTCCTGCGCGCCTTCATGGTCGCGGGGCCGGCGTTGATGACGCCGGCGATCATCATCGGCGGCAAGGTCTTCGGCTGGTTTACCGCGACCGAGAGCGCCTGCATCGCAGTGTTGTATGCCGGCGCGCTGTCGCTGCTCTACTACCGCGAGATGGGCCTCAAGCAATTGTGGGAGGCGCTGGGCGAGACCGGGCGATTGGCCGGTGTCACGCTGTTCTGTGTCGGCACCGCATCGGCCTTTGGCTGGCTGCTTGCCTACTACAACATTCCCGAGGCGATCCTGGCCGGGGTCAGCTCGTGGGGGATGAACCGTGTCCAGACCGGGTTCTTTGTCGCCGCGGTATTCCTGATGGTGGGCTGCTTTCTCGATGCGATTCCGGCCATCATCATCGTCGGCGCCATCCTGTTGCCGCTGACGACAGGTGTCGGCATGGACCCTGTGCATTTCGCCATGGTCGGCATTATCAGCCTGGCCTTCGGGTTGGTGACGCCGCCCTATGGGCTGTGCCTGATGATCGCCTGCCATGTGGCGGGGATGCGCATGGCCGATGCGCTGAAGGACACAATGATCATGCTGTTGCCGATGCTGGGGGTGCTGGTTCTGGTGATCGTGTGGCCGGATGTCGTGCTGCTGCTGCCGCGGCTCGTTTCGCCGGAATTCCTCGACTGACGGCAGGCGGTGGCGCCCCGCCTCGCTTGACCTTCGCCGGGCGGCGCCTCAGCCTGACAGTTCAACTCGGACCAGGGCCGCTCCGGCGGGGCGGCCCTGGTCCGAGCCTTAACTGCTGCGAGTGGACCGCCTGCCGATGACCACCCAAGACCCGCCGCGCGTCTTCATTGATGGGTACAACCTCTCCCTGACCCAGGGGACGGGCGTCGCGACCTATGCAAGGAACCTGTCGTTCGCCCTGCGCGACCTCGGTGCGGAGGTCGGTGTGCTTTATGGCACAAGAAGCTCGACCCTCAGCAGGAATGCGCTGCTGCGGGAGATCGCCTTCTTCGACCCGATGGCCGCTCCCTCCTCCAAGCTTGCGGACATCGTCAAGGGCGTCCGCCGCGTCTTTTCCACGCCGATCGGCGAGATCGCGTCCGAGGTGCCGGTCTCGGATCGCGTAGTGCGGGAGACCTTCCGCAGCCGTCTGCCGTTTTTCAATCACGTCTGGAACGTGCAGAACCTGTTCGACCTGCAGCGCCTGCACTTCGGTCTCTACAAGCACCGCATGACGGTGCATTTCCGCCAGCCGCCGGCGCTGATGCACTGGACCTACCCGCTCGCGCTGAAGGTGCGCGGGGCGAAGAACATCTACACCATGCACGACCTGGTGCCGCTGCGGCTGCCCTACACGACGCTCGACAACAAGCGGAAGTACTTCCGGCTGTCACGCCTGCTGGCGCGCCGCAGCGACCACATCGTGACTGTGAGCGAGGCGTCCAAGCGCGACATCGTCAGCCTGCTTGGCATCCCCGAGGAGAGGGTCACCAACACCTACCAGGCGGTCGACATCCCCGCCCGCTATGCGCAGAAGCCGATCGAGGACGTCAAGACCGAGATCCAGGGCACCTATGGCCTCGGCTACCAGAAGTACTTCTTGTTCTTCGGCGCCATCGAGCCGAAGAAGAATGTCGGGCGGATGATCGAGGCCTATCTCGCCTCCGGCGTGACGGACCCGCTCATCATCGTCGGCAAGAAGGCCTGGAAATCCGATGAGGAACTGCGACTGCTGTTCGAGAACGAGCATGTCCGCTACCTGCTGACGCAGAATGGCATCACGCAGACGCGCCATCGGGTGCAACTCGTCGACTACGCCTCCTTTCCGCTGCTGGTCAGCCTGATCCGCGGGGCCAAGGCAGTGCTGTTCCCGTCCCTTTATGAAGGCTTCGGCTTGCCGGCCCTGGAGGCGATGCTGCTGGGCACGCCGGTGATGACGTCGAACACTTCCTCGATGCCCGAGGTGGTGGGCGATGCGGCGGTGCAGATCGACCCCTATGATGTCCGCGCCATGGTCGACGCCATCCGAGCCCTCGATGCCGATGCGGACCTACGGGGCCGGCTGGCCGAAGCGGGGCCGTTGCAGGCGGCGCTGTATTCGCCGGAGCGCTATCAGGTGCGGTTGCGCGACACCTATGCCAAGCTGGGGGTCCGGTTGGGCGGCTGAGGCGGTCTGTGGCATACCGCCTGTCGTCTGGATGAAGCGGGGATTGCGATGGATCAGCCTGGCCACGGCAACGGGAGCGTCACGTCTGGGGAAGCCCTGCATCAGGCCGATTCGTTGCGCGACCAAGGCATGTGGGATGCCGCCGCGCTCGCCTATCGCGGGTTTCTGGAGCAACGACCTGAAGATTGGCGCGTCCGCGTGCAGATGGGCCATTGCCTGAAGGAAGCCGGCGACATCGCCGCGGCCCTTGCCGCCTATCGCGAGGCGGCGGACGCGGCGCCGAACAGTGCGGATGCGCATCTGCATATCGGCCACGCGCTGAAGATGATGGGCGAGGGGGAGGGCGCCTGGCGCGCCTATGCCCGTGCGCTGGAGCTTGAGCCGGACAATGTCGAGGCGTCGCGCGGGGCGAAGTCGCTCGCCTTCCTGGCGTCGTCGGTATTGCGTCATGCCCGCGCGCCCGGCCAGGCGCTGCAACTGGTCTTCGACAGTTCCGACCTCGTTGCCTATGTGGCACATAACCGGACGCCGACCGGCATCCAGCGCGTCCAGCTGAACGTCACGGCGCGCGCCCTGCTCGACCCGATCGAAGGCGTCGCCACGGCAGCGGTTGCGTTCGACGAGGCCTCGGGCTTCTGGCGCGAGATCAGTCGCGACCTGTTCCTGCGGCTGTGGCGGCTATCGCGTACCGGGGGCGAGGTGGATGCGCCGGCCTGGGTCGAGGTTGTCGAGGAACTGCGCGAGACATTGCGCGACGGGTCGGACTTCGTCTTCGCGGCGGGCTCGACGCTGGTCAATCTCGGCACATCCTGGTGGATCAAGGACTACTTCCTGCGGGTGCGGCATGTCATGCGCCGTTACGGCGTGCGCTATGTGCCGTTGATCTACGATTGCATTCCGCTGGTGGCGCCGGAGCACTGCCAGCCGCTGCTGTCGGAGGAATTCGCGCAATGGTTCTCCTCGATGGCGGCGCAGGCGGAGTCGGCGCTGGCGATTTCCGAATGGTCGGCGGCGGATGCGCAGCGTATTGCCGGCGAGATCCTGCCTGAGCGCGCCTTGTCGGTGGCGGTGGTGCGGCTCGATGCCGATCTGCGGCAGGAGCTCGGCGTCTCGGCCTCGGAGGGCTGGCCCTCGCGGCCTGACCTGCCGGAGCCGCAGGAGAAATTCGTGCTGTGCGTCGGCACGATCGAGAGCCGTAAGAACCACCTGATGCTGTTCCATGCCTGGCTGGCGCTGATCCGCCGGCACGGCGCGGCGCGCGTGCCACGGCTTGTGTGCATCGGCAAGGCGGGCTGGCTCGCCGACGCGGCGATGACGCTGTGGCGCAATTCGCCGGTGCTGCAGGAACGCGTGTCGATCGCCCATGGCGTGCCCGATGTCGCACTGGCGGGCCTCTATGGCCAGGCGATGTTCACCGTCACCAACAGCTTCTACGAAGGCTGGGGCCTGCCGGTGACGGAGAGCCTTTCCTTCGGGCGCATTCCGCTGGTCGCGCGCAACACCTCGCTGACCGAGGCGGGTGGCGAGGCGGCGGTGTATTTCGAGCCGGAGAATCTCCCCGACCTCGTCGCCAAGCTAGAGCAGCTGATTTTTGACGAGGCGGAGCGCACCCGGCTGGAGGCGGTGATCCGCGACACCGTTTCGCTGCGTAGCTGGGGCGCGATCGCCGACCAGGTGATGCGGGTGATCGCCGGCCGTCATGGCGATGCCGAAGCGGTCGCCGCGCCGCCGGTGCGGTTGGAGTTGTCGACCATCTATCCGCTGCGGCTGACCGGGGGCGGCGACGCCGAGCGCAGCAAGGCGATGGCGGATATCATCCGCGACGGGCTTGCCTGGCATCCACTTGAATCTTGGGGCTGCTGGACGCGGCATGGCCTCGCCAAGCTGCGCCTGCCGATCGACCCGGCGATGGCGGGCGGACCGATGCGCCTTTATCTCAGCTGTCTTGCGCCGGCGGGGGGCAGTTGGGTGCGGGTGCGGGCATTCGGCGCCAACGCCGTACCCGAACCGTATCGGCGCATCGTGCTGGAGGCGGAAGGCGGCGGCCGCTTCGCCTGTGTGCTCGACTTCGATTCGGCTGGTGACGAGGTCATTGTCGAGATCGACGGGTGCGAGGGCACCGCGATCGACGTCAGGGACGGCTCGGCCGGGCGGCTGGTCGGGCTCGGCGTCAGCGCGCTGATGCTGTGCCGGCCGGATGACCTGCGGGCACGCATCGATTTCCTGGAACGCCATGCCTACCGGGCGCTGCGCCCGGACCGGTAGCGGCGCGCCTTGAGACGGGCCGATCCAGGCCCCAGTAACCAAGCCAGGGCCGCGCACCGAACGTCGCGGACCGGAACACGGAGGACGAGCAATGACCGGTTTCAGAATGGGACGTCGTGGCTTGGCACTGGCTTCGGCCGGCGTGCTGGCCGCGCCGGGGTTGGCGCGGGCGCAGGCGCCGGTGGTGAAGCTCGGCATCCTGCAGCCCGTGACCGGGGCGCTGTCACAGGATGGCGAATATGGTCGTCTCGGCGCCGAGCTGGCGATCAATGAGATCAACGCCGGCGGCGGCATCCGCGCGCTCGGCGGGGCGCGCATCGAAACGGTGTTCGGCGATGCGCGGTCCAACCCGGAAGGCGGGGTCGCCGAGGTCGAGAAGATGCAGGCCGAGGGCGTGCTCGCCGTGGTCGGCGGATTCGCCAGCCCGATCTGCCTGGCGGCGTCGCAGGCGGCCTCGCGATACGAACTGCCTTATGTCGTCGATGTTGGCGTGTCGGACCAGATCGTCTCGCGCGGGCTGACCAATACCTTCCGCTTCGGACCGGGCTTCGGCGTGGTGACGCAGACGGCGCTGGACAATCTGGTCGCGTTGAACGACGCCGCGGGCAAGCCGTCGCGCACCGTGGTGATCGTGCATGAGGACGGGCTGTTCGGCTCGGGCATGGCGCGGCTGCTGAACGCGGAACTGCCCAAGCGCGGCTTCGAGGTGCTGGAGACGCTGGCGCATCCGACGCCGGCGCGCGACATGAACAACGTCGCGCTGCGTATCCGCGCGCTGCGGCCGGACCTCGTGATCCCGTCATCCTATTATGCGGAGTTCGTGTTGCTGTCGCGCACGATGCAGCAGCAACGCATCCGCCCGAAGGGCGTGTACTGCATCCTGAACGGCGCAGCGTCCAACTATCGCTTCGTGCGGGAATTTCCGGATGCGGCGAATTTGGTGATGGACTGCAACCACTGGCCGGACCCTCGCAAGCCGAAGACCGCGGAGCTGCGCCGCGCGGTGGAGGCGCAGAATCGTTTCTGGCTGTACAACGTGCCACTCAACTACTCGGCGATGATGCTGGTGGCCGATGCGCTGGAACGCGCCGGGCGGGCCGATCGCGCCGCGCTGACGACGGCGCTGGCGGCAACCGATGGCGCCTTCACGAAGCACATCATGCCTTATGGGCCCACGCGTTTTGTGAATGGCCAGAATCAGGCCGGCGCGCCGGTGAACACGCAGGTGCAGGGCGGCGACATCAAGGTGATCTTCCCGCGCGACTTCGCCGACGCGCAGCCTGTCTATCCCGTCACCGGCTGAGATGGGCTTGCCGCCGGAGATCATCCTGGAGGCCGTGTTGAACGGCCTCCTGACCGGCGCGGTCTATGGGCTGGTGGCGTTGGGTCTGACGCTCGTTTATGGCGTGCTGCACATCATCAACTTCGCCCATGGCGCGCTGCTGACGGCGGCGATGTATGCGGCCTATCTGGCCTGGGCGGCGCTCGGCATCGATCCCTATGTCGCGGCGCTGCCGTTGGCGGTGCTGTTCTTCGGCATCGGGTATCTGGTGCAGCGCCTGGTGATCGGGCCAGCGAGCCAGGGCAAGGATGAGAACATCCTGCTGGTGACGCTCGGCCTGTCCATCATCATCGAGAACCTGATGCTGGCGGTGTTCCATTCCGACACGCGCAGCATCGACGTGCCCTATGCGATGGACGTGATCGAGGCCGGGCCGGCGCTGCTGTCCTGGCCGCGTGTGGTGGGCTTCGGCGCGACCATGGTCGTTGCGGCGGCGCTGTATGTTCTGATGCACTTCAGCGCGACGGGAAAGGCGATCCGGGCTGTGGCGAAGGAACGCACCGGCGCGGCGCTGGTCGGCATCGATGTCGCGCATATCTATGCGGTGACCTTCGGCATCGGCACCGCATGCCTGGCCATCGCGGCGGCGCTGCTGTTGCCCTCCTTCTATGTCTCGCCGCGGGTCGGCAATGCCTTCGTGCTGGTCGCCTTCACCATCGTCGTGCTGGGCGGGATGGGCAGCGTGGTTGGCGCGCTGGTCGGCGGGTTGGTGATCGGCGTGGTGGAGAGCCTGTCGGGGTTGTTCCTCGGTGAAAGCCTTGGTCAGATCGGTATCTTCCTGATCTTCATTCTGGTGTTACTGGTGCGTCCGACAGGGTTGTTCGGGGCGCGGGCGTGAGGGCGATCCTGGCCTTCGCCGCGGTGGTAGCCGTGGTGCCACTGCTGGTGTCGAGTAACGTCGCGCTGAATTTCCTCGTCTTCACGATGATCATCGCGCTGGCGGCGCAGGGATGGAATCTGCTAGGCGGGTATGGTGGGCAGTATTCCTTCGGGCATGCGGCCTTCTTCGGGACCGGCGCCTATCTGACCGCGATCCTGCAGGTGCGCTTCGGGCTGAATTCCTATCCGGCCTTCGCAGCCGGCATCGCACTGGCGGCGCTGGTCGGGCTGGCCATTGGCAGCCTTGCCTTCCGGTCGGGGCTGAAGGGATCGTATTTCGCGCTGGTGACGCTCGCCTTCGCCGAGGTGTTCCGCGTTCTCGCCAATGCCGCGCAGGTGACCGGCGGGGCGGCCGGCATCCTGATCCGCCTGCAGCAGGACCCGGCGAATTTCCAGTTCGCGGAGCGTGGCACCTTCCTGTGGGTGGCTGGCACGATGGTGACGCTGGCGTTGATGGCGACGCTCGCGCTGGAACGATCGCGGCTTGGTGCGCAGCTCGTGGCGGTGCGGGAGAATGAGGCGGCCGCGCAGGCGCTCGGCGTCGATGTGTTGGCGGTGAAGCTGCGGACCATCACGCTCTCCGCGGCGATGACGGGGGCGGCGGGGGGGCTTTATGCACAGTACTTCCTCTACCTCGATGCGAACATTGCTTACGGCACCTGGATCTCCGTCGAGGCGTTGCTGGCGCCGATCGTCGGGGGCGCGGGGACGGTGTTCGGGCCGGTGCTCGGCGCCGTGCTGCTGCATGCGATTGCCGAGGCGACGCGCATGATCGCGGGGCGCATTCCGGGCATCGATCTTGTCGCCTTCGGCATCGTGCTGATCCTGGTGGTGCGCTTTCCGCCGCGCGACATTCCCGGCCTGCTGCGTCGGTGGCGGCGATGACGGGCACCGGACCAGATCCCGCCTTCCTCGCGGTGCGCGGCGTGACCAAGCGCTTCGGCGGATTGATCGCGGTGAATGACGCGACGCTAAATGTGGCGGAAGGGTCGATCACCGGGCTGATCGGGCCGAATGGCGCGGGCAAGACGACACTGTTCGCGGTCATTGCCGGTTTCGAGAAGCCGACGGCGGGCCTGGTGCTGCTGGAGGGCGAGGACATCACAGGGCGGCGCCCGCACGAACTCGCGCGCATGGGGTTGGCGCGCACCTTCCAGATCGTGCAGCCCTTCGCCGGGCTGACGGTGCGCGAGAACATCGCAGTCGGCGCCTTCCTGCGCGAGACGAAGCGCGGGGCGGCGCTCGCCGCGGCGGAACGGGTCGCGGAGCGGGTCGGGCTCGCGGACCAGCTCGACAAGCCGGCTGCCGCGCTGACCGTTGCCGGGCGCAAGCGGCTGGAGGTGGCGCGCGCGCTGGCGACGCGGCCGAAGTTGCTGTTGCTGGATGAGGTGCTGGCCGGGCTCAACCCGTCCGAGATCCGCGATATCGTGCCGGTGATCCGCGCTATCCGCGATGGTGGCGTGACGGTGCTGATGATCGAACACGTCATGCAGGCGGTGATGGATCTGTGCGAGGCAGTGCATGTGCTCGCGCAAGGGCGCATCATCTGTTCCGGCTCGCCGGCCGAGGTGGTCGCGGCGCCGGCGGTGGTCGAGGCCTATCTCGGCCATGGCGCGGCGAAGCGATTGCAGGGTGCGGCCGATGCTTGAGATACGCGGGCTCGAAGCAGGGTATGGGCTGACCACTGTGTTGCGCGGCGTGGATCTGAGCGTGCCGGCGGGTCGCATCGTCGCGGTGCTCGGCGCCAATGGGGCGGGCAAGACGACGCTCAATATGACGATCAGCGGGCTGGTGAAGGCGCGGGCGGGGAGCATCACCTTCGAGGGGCGGCGGATCGATGGGCTGTCGCCACCGGCGATCGCGGAGGCCGGGCTGGTGCACGTGCCGGAAGGGCGCAAGGTGTTTCCGAATCTCTCGGTGCGGGAGAATCTCGACCTTGGTGCATATCGCCGCGCGCGGGGCAACAAGGCGCGGAACATGGAGCGCGTCTTCGCGACCTTTCCGCGTCTGAAGGAGCGGGTGCGGCAGCGCGCCGGCACGCTGTCGGGCGGCGAGCAGCAGATGCTCGCCATCGGGCGCGGCATGATGGCGGAGCCGCGCTTGTTGATTCTTGATGAGCCGTCGCTGGGGCTTTCGCCGTTATTGGTGGAGGAGATGTTTGCGTTGATTCGACGGCTGCATGCCTGTGGGCTCGCCATTATGCTTGTGGAGCAGAATGTCGCGCAGAGCCTCGATCTTGCCGATGAGGCGCATGTGCTGGAAAACGGCGCCTTCGCGATGAGCGGCACGGCGGCGGCGGTGCGGGCGGACCCGCATCTGCAGCGCGCCTATCTCGGTCTGTAGGATACGTCGATGAGCCTCGATCCGGTCACGCTGGCGGTGCTGAAGGGGCGGCTCGAACAGATCGCCGACGAGATGGATGCGACGCTGTATCGCAGTGCCTTCAACCCGATCATCGCCGAGGCGCGCGACGCCTGCCACGGGCTCTATCACGCGACCAGTGGCGACACGCTGGTGCAGGGGACGAAGGGGCTGCCGATCTTCGTCGGCGCCATGGCCTTCGCGGTGCGGGCGGTGATCGCGAAAGTCGCGGCCGATGGCGCGCTGATCGCCGGCGATACCTTCCTGTTCAACGACCCGTATGATGGCGGCACCCATCTCAACGACTTTCGCTTGGTGCGGCCGGTGTTTCGCGACGGGCGGCTGTTCTGCTGGCTGGCCAGTGTGGGGCATTGGCTCGATATCGGCGGCAATGTACCGGGCAACTACAATCCGCGCGCGACGGAGAGCCACCAAGAGGGCGTGCGGTTTCCGCCTGTGAAGCTGATCCGCGCGGGGGTGATGCAGCAGGATATCCTCGATATCCTGGCGGCGAATTCGCGCGTGCCGCAGTCGAACTGGGGCGATCTGAACGGGCAGTTGAATGCGCTCGATCTTGGCGAGCGGCGGTTGACCGAGGTGTTGGACGAGTATGGCGACGCCTCGGTCGCCGAGGCCTTCGATCTGCTGATGGACCGTGCCGAAGCGCTGATGGGGGCGGAGATCGAGGCACTGCCGGATGGTTGCTACGCCTTCGAGGATTTCCTCGACAATGACGGCGTCGTTGACGAACCGCTGCGGATCGCGTTGGAGATGCGCATCGCGGGCGGGCGGATGGTGCTGGACATGTCGGGTTCCTCGCCGCCTTGCGCGGGGCCGGTGAACATCTCGGTCGCGACGACGGTGGCGGCCTGTTATGTCGCGTTGAAGCATGCGTTTCCCGATGTGCCGGCCAATGCCGGGGTGCTGCGTCCGGTGGAGGTCATTGCGCCGGCGACGACGCTGCTCGGCGCGCGCGCGCCCCGTCCGGTGGCGGGCTATACCGAGACGATCCTGCGGTTGATCGGCGTCATTTTTGGCGCGCTGGCCAATGCGCGGCCGGCGACGGCGATGGCGGCGCCCTTCGGGACGATCAATGCGCTATCGCTGTCGGGCTTGCGTGCGGATGGTATGCGGTGGGTGATGTTCTCCTTCTTTGGTGGCGGGCTCGGCGGGAATCCGGAAAGTGATGGGCTGCACCATGCGAACAACCCGATTTCCACCGCGACGATCCCACCAGTCGAGATCCTGGAAGCCGCCAGTCCGGTGATGTTCACGCAATGGGCGCTGCGCCCGGACAGCGGCGGGCCCGGACTGCATCGCGGCGGTGTTGGGGCGGTCTATGAGATTGAGGCGCTGGCGCCTGGCGCGACGGAGATCGCGCTGCTGGGTGAACGCGGCCGCTTCGCGCCCTTCGGTGTGGCGGGTGGTGGGTCGGGCGCGATGAACACGTTTCATTGGGATGGGCAAGACGGTCCGCAGACGCCACCAATGGCGAGCAAGGTGGTGGGTGTCTCGCTTCGCCAAGGTGCTAGGCTGCGTCTGGAAAGTCCGGGCGGTGGGGGTTGGGGCGACCCGCTGGCCCGGCCGGTCGAACACGTCGCGCGCGATATCCGCCTGGGCCATGTCAGCGCGGCGGCGGCTGTTCGGGATTACGGCGTGACGATTGCCGCGGATGGGACGGTGTCGCGATGAGCCGACCTATTGTCGGTGTCGATGTCGGTGGCACCTTCACCGATCTGTTCCTGTATGACGCGGCGACCGGCGCGCTGCGCACGGCGAAGGTGCCGTCAAATCGCGGTGACGAGGCGTCGGGGTTCCTTGCCGGGCTGCGCGCCTTGGGTGGGGCGGCGAGCATGGATGCGGTGGTGCATGGCACCACCGTCGGCACCAATGCGCTGCTGGAACGCAAGGGTGCGCGGCTTGGCGTGATCACCACGGCGGGCTTTCGCGACGTGCTGGAGATGCGTCGGCGCGACCGGCGACACACCTGGGGGCTGTGGGGGGACTTCACGCCGATTGCCGAGCGCGATCTTCGACTGGAGGTGCCGGAACGGACGCTGGCGGATGGCACGATCCGCATGCCGGTGGACCTCGACGCCGTGCGCGCTGCTGCACGGGCCTTGCTCGAGGCCGGTGCTGAGGCTTGCGCCATCACCTTCATCAACGCCCATGCCAATGGCGCGAACGAAGCCGCGGCGGCCGAGGCGGTGCGGGCGATCTGGCCCAATCCACATGTTTCGGTCTCGTCCGAAATCCTGCCCGAGATCCGCGAATTCGAACGCAGTTCGACCACCGCGCTAAACGCCTATCTGCAACCTGGTGTGGCTGGCTATCTTTCACGGCTGGAGGGCGCGCTTGCGGAGGATGGTTTCAACGGTCGCTTCCACATCGTGCAGTCGAATGGCGGCATCATGTCCACCGCGACGGCGCGGCGGATGCCGGTGCGCACGGCGCTGTCCGGGCCGGCGTCGGGGGTGATCGCGGCGGCGGCCATCGCGCGCGCGGCGGGGTTCGAGAATGCGGTGACCTGCGATCTTGGCGGAACCTCCTTCGATGTCTCGCTGGTGGCGGGTGGGCGGATGGAACTCGCGGCGCAAGCGACGATCGATTTCGGCCTGGTGATCCGCTCGCCGATGATTGAGATCACTACCATTGGCGCCGGTGGTGGATCCATTGCGCAGGTCGATCGCGGCGGCTTGCTGCAAGTGGGGCCGGAGAGCGCGGGCAGCCGGCCCGGGCCGGTCTGCTACGGGCAGGGCAATGAGCGGCCGACGCTGACGGATGCGAATGTCGTGCTCGGCCGCATCAATGCCGAACGGCCGATCGGCGGGGCGCTGGCGCGGTTGGATGTGGCCGCCGCGCGCCAGGCGATCGAACGCCATGTCGGTGACCCGCTCGGCCTCGATGCGATGGCGGCGGCGGAGGCGATCCTGCGCGTCGCCAATGCGAAGATGGCGGGCGCGATCCGTCTCGTCTCCATTGAACGCGGGCATGATCCGGGGCGCTTCGTAGCGTTGCCTTTCGGCGGTGGCGGGGCGCTGCATGTCGGGGCGCTGATCCGCGATGTCGGCCTCAAGGCGGCCCTGGTGCCGCGCTATCCGGGCGTGACATCCGCGTTGGGCTGCATCATCGCCGATGTGCGGCACGACCAGGTGCGCACCTTGAACCTGGCGCTCGATGCGCTGGATGCGACCGCGCTTGATGCGCGCATGGTCGCGGAGGCCGAGGCCGCACGGGCCGTCGTCGCCGCGGCTGGCTTGCCGGTGGATTCCGTTGAGACCGTCTTCGAACTCGACATGCATTACGGCGGGCAGACCCACACCGTCTCGGTGCCGCTGCCGGTGGTTTTGCGCGAGGGAACGACGCGCATCACTGCGGCCATCGTGCGCAGCGCCTTCGAGGCTGCCTACAGCCGCGCCTTCTCGCGCCTGCTGCCTGGTCTGCCCGTGCGTATCGTCACGCTGCGCACGGCAGCGATCGGGCGGCGGCCGGCCTTCGACCTGGCGATGCTGGCGCCGCCGGCCGCGACGACGCTTGCCGGCGCGATGCGCGGCACGCGGCCGGTGTGGTTCGGGGGCGCCTGGCATGACGCGGCAATTGTCGCGCGGCTCGAACTTCCGGTCGGGTCGGTGGTGCCCGGCCCGGCGATTCTCGAACAGCCCGATGCGACTGTCGTGGTGGAGCCCGGTCTCGCCGCGCGCACTGACCGCTTCGGCAATCTGATCATTGAGAGGGCGTGACATGGCGCATGGGCCCATCCCCATCAGCGAAACCGCGCTGCTGCTGTGTGATCTGCAGAACGACTTCATTCATCCCCGGGGCGCCTATGGCCGCGCGGGGCAGGCGGCGGCGGCGATCGCGGCGCTGCCGGCGCGCTTGAAGCCGCTGGCCGATGCGATGCGCGTGGGGGGCGGCTGGGTCGCCTCGACGCATTTCACCCTGGTGCCGGGGAAGGGTGGCGAGCCCTTCATCGCCGAGCATCTGCGCCAGCTGCGCCCGTTCCTGAAAAAGGGCGATTTCGCGCCGGGCGCCTGGGGGCATGCGCTGGTCGACGAGCTCGCGCCGTCGGACCTCGCGGTCGAGAAGCTGGGCTACGACGCCTTCTGGAACACCAGGCTGGAATGGGTGCTGCGCAAGGCCGGCGTGCGCCGGTTGCTGGTGGCAGGCATCGTCACCAATGGTGGCGTTGCCTCGACGGTGCGCGGCGCACATGTGCGTGAATTCGAGGTCACGCTGCTGGAGGATGGTTGCGCGGCGTTCTCCGATGAGGTGCATCGCGCCGCGGTCGAGGGCATGCGGCCGGTCGCCGAGGTGACGAGCGTCGCGCAGGCCCTGGCGCGGCTGGGCTGAATCGCTCGATCCGCGCCATCGCGACGGTTTGACCGCAGCCGCGCCCTGGTCGATCCTGCACGCCCGGAGGAGACCGAACCATGCCCCAATACCCTTTTACCGCCGCCGATCTCGAAGCGCTGCGCCAGTGGGATACGCCCACCATCTGCAATGCGCTGGAGGTGGTTGCCCCGCATCGCCGCGGGCATGGCTTCACCGTGCGGCCGATGACGGCGGTGGACCCAAAGCTGCCGCCGATCTGCGGCCTGGCGCGCACCGGCACGCAGCGCGCGGCCTTCCCGTCCGGCCGAAGCAAGGATGCCGACAAGGCGATGCGCATCGCCTGGTACGAATACGTCGCCGATGCGGCGTTGCCGACCGTGGTGTGCCTGCAGGACCTCGATGACACGCCCGGCGTCGGCGCCTTCTGGGGCGAGGTGAATTCCGCCGTGCATCAGGGGCTCGGCGCGCAGGGCGTCGTCACCAACGGTTCGGTGCGTGACCTCGACATGTTCGCGCCTGGCTTCCAGGGCATTGCCGGCGTGGTGAACCCGTCGCATGCCCATGTGCACATCGTCGCGGTGAATGTCGATGCGACGATCCACGGCATGCAGGTGCAGCACGACGACGTGGTGCATGCCGACCAGCATGGCGCCGTCGTCATCCCGCATGACGTGGTGACCAAGATCCCCGCCGCGGTCGACCTGCTCACGCGCAAGGAGAAGGTGATCCTCGACATGGTGAAGACGCCCGGCTTCAACGTGACGAAGCTGAAGGAAGCGCTGTCGAAGTCCGAGGACATCCACTGAATCCGATGCGCGCGCCGCTCTGCTCCGTGCTGCCCGGGTGGGTCGACCACTACGGGCACATGAACCTTGCCTATTACCTGGTGGCCTTTGACCTGGCGACGGACGCGTTGTGGCCGTCGCTGGGGCTGGGGCCGGAGTTCCGCGCGCGCGGGCTCGGCACCTTCGCGGCCGAGTCCTGGCAGTCCTATACGCGGGAGGTGACCGAAGGCGCGCCTCTCGCCTTCGACAGCGAGGTGCTGGGCTATGATGCCAAGCGCCTGCTGTGCCGCCACACCATGTTCCATGCGGCGGAAGGGTGGCAGGCGGCGGAGAATGAGGTGCTTTATCTGTGTGTCGACCTTGGGGCGCGGCGCGTCGGTGCTTGGCCTGACGAGGTGATCGCGCGCCTCGCTAAGCGCGCGACGGGTGCGGCGGCGAAGCGGCTGGCGTTGAAACGATAGGGCGGCGCCGGCGGTCGCGGCCTCATCGTCGCGATGCCGTGCCTTTTGCCTGCCGTCCTACGCGCTTCGCGCGCCGGGCCTGAAGGCGGCGTGGTTCAGCCGAGCCGCTCGCGGATCCGCGCGATGCCGGCCTCGGCGCATTGGTCGTCGAGATGACCGCCGGGCGAACCGCCGACGCCGATCGCGCCGACCACCTCGTCACCGACGCGGATCGGCATGCCGCCGCCGACGATCAGGAAGCCCTGGATATCCACCAGACGCGCCGCGCCGGGATTGGTGCGCACAGTCTCAAGGATTTGGCTGGTATTGGCGCGCATGCTGACCGCCGTATAGGCCTTGGCCTGCGCCGAGTAGACAGTGTGCGGCCCGGCGCCATCGGCGCGCAGCAATGCCTTGAGCACGCCCGACCGGTCCACCACCGCCGCCGAGACGCGGAAGCCACGCCCGGCACAGGCCTCGACCGCGGCGGCCGCCGCCTCGGCGGCGAGGCCCGCGCTGATGTTGCGCTCGGTCACCACACCCTGGGCGAGGCCAGGAACCGGTGCCAGGGCAAGGCTGGCGGAAAGGAACAGGCGGCGCATGGAGCACCCTTTCGGCGTGAATCGAAGCGTTCATGCTCGCATGGCGCGCCGCTTGCCGGAAAGGGGTGTCACACCGTCGAGCCTGTCCGATAACGGCGTCATTGGGCAGGCGAATGGCATGGCGCGCTCGGTTGGCGACGCAGTTGCGCGCGAAACCAGGACTCTGATGCACGTCGGCCGGGTGGCTGGCCGGTATCAGCCGCCGTACCGGATGACGCCACCGACCACCGTCGCGACCACACGCGTCTCGCGGACCAACGTTGGATCGCAGGCCAGGATATCCGTGTCCAGCACGGCAAGGTCGGCGAGTTTGCCGGGTTCGAGGCTGCCCTTATGGGCCTCCTCGCGCTGGGCCCAGGCGCCGAGCGTCGTGTAGGCCGCCAATGCCTGCTCCGGTGTCACGGCTTCCGAGGCATCGAGGTCCGCGCCGGTCTGGCTCCGCCTCGTGACCATGGCGCCCAGCGCGGTGAAGGGATTGACGCGGCAGACGGCGAAGTCGGAGTGGCCGGGGGCGGGGATGCCAGCCTCGATCAGGCTGCGATGGGGCCACATATGGCGCAACGCCGCCTGGCCGCGATTGGCGACATAGGCCTCGCCGAGTTCATCCATGAAGCCGGTCGCTGAGGAATCGACGAAGCCGCCACGCTTGAGGCGCGCGAGGATGGGCGGCGTGACGTAGCAGCAATGTTCCACCCGCATCCGGTGGTCGGGGACGGGATGGGCGGTGAGGGCCGCTTCCATCACGTCGAGCGCGAAGTCGATGCCGCGGTCGCCGACGCCTTCGACCATCACCTGAAGGCCGGCCTTGTGCGCGGCGGTGGCGCGTTCAGTCAGGTCGTCGCGGTCATACAGTAGCATGCCGGTATTGGGCACCGGCTCGCCCGGCACGGCCGCGCCGACATAAGGATCCCAATAGGCGGCGGTGCGGCCGGAGGTCGAGCAATCCGGGCACCATTCCACGCCGATCAGCCGCAGCCAGTCATCGCCAAAGCCGGAGCGGATGCCGGCGCCGATCAGATGCGGGATGAGCGGCTCGTCGCGGCCGGAGGCGATGATGCCCATGCGCATCCGCCAGCGTCCGTCGCGGCGCATCTGCTGGTAGGCGCGGATCGCCTTGGAGGGCGTGAGCGAATTGGCGACGGAGGTGATGCCGTGGGCGAGGCATTCGTCCTGCACCATCTCCATGCCCGCGGCGATGTCGGCCTCGCTGTCGGCACCATGCACGGCATTGAGGAAGACATGGGCGGCCGTCTCGCGCACCAGGCCGGTGAAGGCACCGCTCACGGGGTCTCGATCGAAGGCACCGAAGGGCGGATCTGCCGCATTCGCGGGCACGCCGCAGGCGGCGAAGGCGGCGCGGTTAGCCAAGCCGAGATGGCCATCGGTGCGCAGGATGAAGACCGGATGCCCGGCGCTGGCGGCGTCCAACTCGTCGAGCGTCGGGTAGCCGCCGGAGGCGCGCTCGTTTAGCCGGTAGAAGGCGCCCCAGCGGCCCGGTGGCAGGGCGGCGCAGACACGATGGATGGTGGCGAGCACCTGCTCGCGCGTCGTCACCCGGTCGGGCGAGAGCAGCGTCCAGGCGCGCAGCCGTACCGCATAAGCATCCGGGTGCGCATGGCTGTCGACAATGCCGGGGATGACGCGGCGGTCTTCGGCATTCAGCACGCGCGTGGCGGGGCCGATATGGGCGCGCATCGCATCACTGCTGCCGAGGGCGACGATGCGCCCGCCATGGGCGGCGAGCGCCTCGGCCTGAGTGCCCGCTGCGTCCATGGTGGCGATGCGGGCGTTGAGCAAGACGAAATCGGCGTTCATGCGGCGGCCCTGTCGATGTGGTCGCGCAGCCGATACCAACCGCCGATGAGTGGCAGGAACCAATTCGGATTGCCGTTGTAGAGGGGCGCGGTGGGGAAATTCAGCCCGTCCAGCGCGAAGCCTTCGTTGTCGGCGCTGGCGATCTTCAATGCCGCGCGGTGGCCGAGCCAAGTCGCCATGGCGACGCCCGATCCCTGGCAGCCGGCGGCGTAATGGATGCCGTCCTGCACGCCGATATGGGGCAGGAAGTCGAAGGTGAAGGCAACATTGCCGGTCCAGGCATGGGTCAGCCGGACATCCTTCAATTCCGGGAAGACGGCGCGCATGAAGCCGTGCAGCACGGGGGCGGCGGCCGCCGGTTCGGTCGGGCCGAAGCTGGCGCGCCCGCCCCACAGGACGCGGTTGCCATAAGGCGAGGGGCGGAAGTAGTTCAGCACGCGCTTGGTGTCGCTGATCATGCGGCGGCCGGGAAACAGGCGGTCCATCGTCTCTGCCGGCAGTTCCTCGGTGGCGATGATGTAGGAGCCGACGGGGATCATGCGCCGCGCGAGCCAGGGCATGGCGGAACGGCCCTCGCTGTCGCGTGAATAGCCGTTGGTGGCGACAAGCACGGCATCGGCGCGCAGCGCGCCGCGATCGGTAGTCAGGCGGAAGCCGGTGCCGTCCTGGCGGATGGCGTTGACGCGCACGCCATCGACCAGCCGCGCGCCGGCGCGTTCGGCGGCCTCGGCGAGGCCGCGGGCGTATTTGCCGGGATGCAGGCTCCCCGAGGCCTCGGCGATCATGCCGCCGTGGTAGTGGTCACTGCCGAGTGCTTCGTGCTGGCGCGCCTTCGGCACCATGTGGGTCGGCAGGCCGGTGATCTCGGCGATGAAGCCGGAGCGGGCGGCGAGGGCGTCGTAGTGCTTCGGCGTCCAGGCCGGCACGAAGCGGCCGCAGCGCAGGTAGTGGCAGTCGATGCCCTCGCGCGCGATGGTCTCCTCGATGAAGGGGAATGAGGCGGCGGCGGCCTGCGCGATCGCCTGCGCGCGCTCGGCGCCATAGGTCTTGTCGAGCGCCTTCGAGGCGACCTTCAGCCCGCCGGAGACCATGCCGCCATTGCGCGATGATGCGCCCCAGCCGATGCGTTCGGCATCCAGTACGGTGACGTCATGGCCGAGCCGCGCGAGCGTCAACGCAGCCGACAGCCCGGCATAGCCGCCGCCGACGATGGCCACGCCTGCCTGGTCGGGCAGGGTGTTGTCGCGGCTTGGGGGTTCGGCGGCTTCCCACCACCAGGGGGTGGTCTTGAAGTCGGGCGCGAGGAGGGGATCGACGGAGGTCATTGCCCGAACTGCCTGCTCATGGTGTGCTTGCTTCGGGAGATTTCACGCCGGCACGACGCCAACCGCAAGGGGGCGCCCAGCGTCCTGGAACGGACGTGCCTGGCTTGGCACGGGCCGTGCTTGATGTGGCATGCGTCGTGCTGAGCACCGATGGCGCAACGGCGCGCGCAACGATGCGCGCCCAGTGAGGAGAGACGGTGATGCAGAGCTTCCAGCAGGATTGTGTCGAACTGGCCTTCCGCAGGTTTCGCCGCGGGGAGGTCGACCGGCGCACGCTGCTCGCCGGTCTCGCTGCTTTGGGTGTGGGCAGTTTCGTCGGTGGCGAGGCGCAGGCGCAGGCGGCGCGCAAGCTGGTGATGGTGAATTGGGGCGGCCTCGCCAATCAGGGCTTCGGCAATTTCTACGGGGCACCCTTTGTCGCCGCCAATCCGGGCTGGACCGTGGAGCAGGACAGCACCGGGCCGTCGGCCGGGCGCATCCGGTCGATGGTGGAAAGCGGGCGCGTCACCTGGGACATGTGCGATTCCTCGGCGTCGTCCTCCTTCCTGCTCGGGCGGCAGAACCTGCTGACGAAGATCGATTACAGCATCGTCAAGAAGGAGGACACGCTGCCGGTCGGCTTCGCGCTGGAATATGGCGCGGCGCCGTATTCCTTCAGCTCCGTGCTCTGCTACGACAGCGCGAAGTTCCCCAATGGCGGGCCGACAAGCTGGAAGGATTTCTACGACCTGCAGAAGTTCCCCGGCACCAGGCTGATGCGCCGCGACGCGCTCGCCACGCTCGATGCGGCGCAGATGGCGCTCGGCAAGGACCCGGCACATCTCTATCCGCTCGATATTGACGCCACGGTGCGCAAGGCCGCATCGCTGCGCCGCAACGCCGTGTTCTGGAACAGCGGCAGCGAGAGCGAGCAGTTCCTGCGCACCGGCGAAGCGGTGATGGGCATGGTCTGGCACACCCGCGCGACGGTGCTGGAGCGCGAGACCAATGGGCGCATCAAGTTCCTCTGGCCGCAGGGGTTGCTGCAGGCGGGCATCATGGTGATCCCGCGCGGCAATCCGGGTGGTGAGGGCGCGCAGCGGCTGCTGGCTTCCATGCTGCACAATCCGGAACCGCAGGTCGGGCTGCTGCAATTGCTGGGCAACGGGCCGACCAACCCGCGCGCCGCGGCGATGGTGCCGGAGGAGTTGCGCCGCAAGAACCCGACCGACCCGGAGAATGAGCGGGTACAGGTGGTGATGGACGGCGAATGGTGGGGTGCGAACTACCAGCAGGCGAATGCCGACTACATCGACGCGATCACGGGCTGACGCTGGACCGTGCTTCTTGTCGTCAAGTCCGGGGGGGAGCAGGCGTTGCCGGAATGGCGCGCCGGCTTCGCCGATGTCGCGCCTGAACTCGATGTGCGCTGGTGGGACGAGCCAGGGCTCGACCCGGCCCTGATCGATTATGCCTTAGTGTGGGACCCGGAGCCGGGGCGCCTTGCCACCATGCCGAAGCTGCGGGCGATCTTCGGCTCGGGGGCGGGGGTTGATGCCATCCTGCGCGACCCGCATCTGCCGACGCATCTGCCGCTGGTGCGCTGCGTACCGCCCGAGGGAACGCAGCGCATGGGCGAATTCGTCTGTTGGGCGGTGCTGTCGCTCAACAAGGATGCGCGGCGCATGGCGATCGCCCAGGCCAATGCCGTCTGGGATGCCTTCGACCCGCCCTTCGCGGCGGCGGCCAGGACGGTCGGCATCATGGGGTTGGGTGCGATGGGGCTGCGCGCGGCAGAGATGCTTCGCGGGCTCGGCATTCCGGTGGTCGGTTGGTCGCGTACTCGCAAGATCGTCGATGGCATCACCTGTTTCGCCGGGCCGGCCGAATTGCCGGCGTTCCTCGTGCGGAGCGAGGTGTTGGTGTGCCTGCTGCCGGCGACGCCCGAGACAGTGGGGCTGATCGCCGCGCCGCTGCTGGCGCAATTGCCGCAAGGCGCGGGGTTGGTGCAGGTCGGCCGCGGCGCGCACCAGGTGCTGCCGGACATCATTGCGGCGCTGGATGTGGGGCAGCTTTCCGGCGCGATGCTCGATGTATTCGAGATGGAGCCGCTGCCGGCCGACAGCCCCGCCTGGCGGCATCCCCGCATCACCGTCACGCCCCATGCGGCGAGCCTGCCGAGCCGGCATGAACGGGCGCGCTACATCGCCGAGTGCATCGCCCGCCATCAGCGCGGTGAGTCGCTGCCCAACCTCTACGTTCCTGAGCGAGGCTACTGATGCCCCTCCCGCCGCCACCGGTGAAGCCGGCCCCCGATCGCATCCAGACCGAGCAGGAGGTGCGCGAGGACCTCGCCGCCGCCTATCGCCTGATCGCCCTGTTCGGTCTGACCGACCTGGTCTTCACGCATCTGTCCGCGCGCATTCCGGGTTCGGGGCACCGCTTCCTGGTGAACCCCTATGGCCTGTTGTTCGAGGAGATCACGGCGAGCAGTCTGGTCGCTGTCGATGCCGAAGGCGAGCCGTTGCAGGAGACATCCTGGCCGGTGAACCCGGCCGGTTTCGTCATCCATTCGGCGGTGCATCGGGCACGCGAGAGCGCGATGTGCGTGATGCACACCCATAGCCTGGCGGGCATGGCGGTGGCGGCGCAGTCGGGTGGGCTGCTGCCGCTGAATCAGATCAGCATGGAATTCGACGGCCGCGTCGCGCTGCATGACTACGAAGGCGTCGCTGCTGACGACAATCTCTCGGAACGCGACCGGCTGGTACAGGACCTCGGCGAACGGCCCTGCATGATCCTGCGTCATCATGGGTTGCTGACGGTCGGGCATACCGTCGCGGAGGCCTTCTACTGGATGTATTATTTGGAACAGGCATGCCGCATTCAGCTCGCCGCGCAATCCTCGGGCGCGCCGCTGGCGGTGCCGCCGGCGCAGGTGGTGCAACGGACGCGCGCGCAGTTCAGCACCGGCCCGACCAAGGGGTGGCTGCCCTGGCAGGCGCTGCGGCGGAAGCTCGACCGCGAACAGCCGGACTACACGTCGTGAGCGCGGCCACGGGGCATGCGCTTGGGTTGCGTGGACTGACGCGCCGATACGGCAGCTTCGTCGCCGTCGATGACGTGTCGCTAGAGGTGGGGCAGGGCGAGTTCCTGACGCTGCTCGGGCCGTCGGGCTCGGGCAAGACGACCATCCTGATGGCGGTCGCCGGCTTCGTCGCGCCGAGCGAGGGCGCGGTGCTGCTCGATGGACAGGACATCACGCCGCTGCCGCCGGAGAAGCGCAATTTCGGCATGGTCTTCCAGGGTTATGCGTTGTTCCCCCACATGACGGTGGCCGAGAACGTCGCCTTCCCGCTGCGCGTGCGCGGCATGTCGCGCGCCGAACGTGACGAGAAGGTGCGTGGCGCGCTCGACCTGGTGCAACTCGCCGCCTTCGCCGGACGCCTGCCGAAGCAACTGTCCGGTGGGCAGCAGCAGCGCGTGGCCCTGGCGCGCGCGCTGGTGTTCGACCCGAACCTGCTGCTGTTGGACGAACCACTCTCGGCGCTCGACAAGAAGCTGCGCGCCGAGTTGCAGGAAGAGCTGAAGGCGCTGCATCGGCGGATCGGGCGCACCTTCATCAACGTCACGCATGACCAGGAGGAAGCGCTCTCGCTGTCCGACCGCATCGCCATCCTCAACCATGGCAAGCTGGTGCAGGCGGGTGCGCCGGGGGCGTTGTACGACCGGCCGCGCACGCGTTTCGTCGCCGACTTCCTCGGCAAGTCGAACTTCCTTGAAGGCGTGGTGCGCCAGCCGCATCCGGGCGGGTTCATGCTGGAGGCCGGCGCGGCGCAGTTGGTTGTCGCGCTACCCGATGGCGAGCCGCCGCCGGCCGCCGGCGCGCGCAGCCTGCTGTCCCTGCGGCCCGAGAAGATCACCGTGCTCGCCGAGGGTGAGGCGGCGGAGAACATCGTCGAGGGGCGCATCGTCTCCTGGGCCTATCTGGGTGCGGGGTTCTCGCTGCGGATCGAGACCGCCGGCCTGGGTGAAATTCGCGCCAATCTGCCGACCTGGCGCTCGGCCTTCGCCCCGGCGGAAGGGCTGCCCGTGCGTCTCGGCTGGCGCGCCGAGGCTGCCGTGCCGGTGGCGGAGGACGTTGCATGAGCAGCGTCGGGCGCCCGGGAATCGGCTGGTGGCTGCTCATCCTGCCGGCCTTCGCCTTGCTGCTGGTGTTCTACATCGCGCCGATCGTGCAGGTGCTGACGATCAGCGTCACGGAACCCTCGCTCGGCTTCGGCAACTACCAGCGCATCCTGACATCGAGCGCGGTGCAGCGGGTGATCATGACGACGCTGCGCATCTGCCTCATCACCACGGTACTGGCCCTGCTGCTCGGCTATGCGATTGCCTATGCCATCACGCTGGCGAGTCCGCGCGCGCGGGGGTGGTGGGTCCTCGCGGTGTTGGTACCGCTGTGGATCTCGGTGCTGGTGCGGGCCTTCGCCTGGGTCACGCTGCTGCGTCGGCAGGGGCTGATCAACAACACCCTGATCGAAGCCGGGGTGATCACTGATCCTCTGCCGCTGGTGTGGAACGAATTCGGCATCGTCGTCGGCATGGTGCACTACATGGTGCCCTTCGCGGTGCTGCCGATGCTGTCCTCGATGCGTGAGATCGACCCGCGCCTGCTCGCCGCCGCGCGCGGGCTTGGTGCGAGCCGGGGCGAGGTGTTCCGCCACGTGTTCTTGCCGCTGTCGCTGCCGGGGGTGATCGCGGCCGCGGTACTGGTCTTCATCTTCACGCTCGGCTTCTACATCACGCCGGCGATCCTCGGTGGCGGCAAGACCCTGATGGTTGCGGAATGGATCAGCCTGCAGATCCTCGACCTGATCCGCTGGGGCCTCGGGACCATGATGGCGACGGTGCTGGTGTTGGCGATCCTGGTCACGCTCGCGGTGTTCTCCCGCGTCGTCGATCTGCGACGCATCTTCGGCGCGGGGGCCTGAGGCGATGGACGGTACCTATCGTCCCGGCCCCTTCGGCCGCAGCCTCGCCTGGGTAACGGCGCTGTACCTGGTGCTGCCGATCCTGATCGTCATCCCGGTGGCGCTGACGGATCAGCGCTATCTTTCGCTGCCGCAGGACGGCATCTCCTTCCGGCATTTCGAGACGGTGCTGACCTCGCCGGAATGGCTCGGCTCGATCTGGCAGTCCTTCACCATCGCGGTGGCGGCGACGGTGCTCTCGGTGTCGGCGGGGACGCTGTGCGCCATCGGTTGCTGGCGCATCTCGCGGCGCGCGACGGAACTCGTGCGCGTGTTGATGCTGCTGCCGCTGATCATTCCGTCCATCGTCTATGCCATTGGGCTGTACCGGTATTTCGGGCCGCTCGGGCTGTTGGACCGCTTTGCGGGGGTGGTCATCGCGCATGGCGTCACCGGCATTCCCTATGTGGTGATCACCGTCTCCACCGCGCTTGCCAGCTTCGACCCGCGGCTGGAGCAGGCGGCGCGAGGCATGGGGGCCTCGCTGTCGCAGACGCTGCGTTGGGTGATCCTGCCGCGCATCGCGCCGGGCATCTTCTCCGGTGCGATCTTCGCCTTCATCCATTCCTGGGATGAGCTGGTGATGGTGCTGTTCATCGCCTCGCGCGACGTCTTCACCCTGCCGCGCCGGATCTGGGACGGGATCAACGAGAATCTCGACCCTGCCATGGCGGCGGTTGCGGTGCTGCTGATCCTGTTTACCCTGGCGCTGCTGATGGCCGACCGTGCGCTACGCCGGCGCAGCGAAGGCTGATCCCGACTGACCGAGGAGCAACGCGCCATGACGAGCGCGACGTCCACCACAGCCCGCGCCCGGGAGGCGCGGGGATGAACCGCATGCCGGGCTGGCGGCCGCCGATGGCGGGCCATACGCCTTTCTTCGTGGCCGCCGCCGAGCCGCGCTTTCCCTATTGCCTCTACATTCCGAAGGCGCGTCCGCCGGGGCCGGCGCCGCTGCTCATCGGCATCCATGGCAGCGACCGGCGGCCCGAGCTGCTGCGTGACATCCTCGCACCGCTCTGCGACCGTACCGGCGCGGTACTGCTCGCACCGCTCTTTGCCATCGGCAGCACCGGGCCTGATGATGAACCCGGCTACAAGTTCGGCCTGTTCAACGGCGTGCGCTACGACCGCGCACTACTGGCCATGGTTGACGATGCGGCACGACGGCTGCCGCTGGCGATCGATCGCTTCGCGATGGCCGGCTTCTCGGGCGGGGCGCAGCTCGTTTTGCGCTTCATGATGCTGCAGCCGCAGCGGTTGCACGCGGTGTCGATCGGAGCACCGGGCTATGTCACGCTGCTCGACCCGTCGCTGCCTTGGTGGGCGGGAACCGCGGATTTCGAAACCATCTTCGGCCATCCGCTCGACACCGAGGCGATCCGCCGGATCGCCATCCATCTCGCCATTGGCGGCAGCGATACCGAGACCGAGGAGATCCGCGTGCCGGAAGGTCATCCGCTCTGGGTGCGCGGGGTCGAGAAGGCCGGCCCGACACGCATCTCGCGGATCGAGGCGCTGGATGCCAGCCTGCGCGCGGCCGGATGTTCCACGCAGCTCGACTATGTCCCGAACGTCGCGCATGCGACCAAGCGCATCCTGCCGGTCACCGCGGTGTTTCTTGAAAAGCAGCTCCTGGCCCGCGACGTCAGGCCGGCAGCACCTGCTCCGTCATGATCCCCCGGCAATCCATCTCGTAGTCCAGGCCCTCCACCGGCGGTCGGCAGTTCTGCCAGGTCAGGCCATGGCGGGATGCGCCGCGACTGACGATCTCCGCCGTCAGCGCCGGCGGCATGGGATAGACGGTGTAGGCCTGCACGCCGGTCGTATCGGCCCAGCCGAAGCCGAGCAGTTCCATGCGGCGCTCCATCTCGCCCAGCACATATTGGCCCTTGCGGAGCATGCCGTCGGGCGAGGTGTCGCCATAAGCGATGGTGTGGTCGCGATAATTGCCCTTGCCTTCAACCGATTCGCCGCTGCCAGCGACGATGAAGGACGGCGCCGCATGGGCGTCGGGCACAGTATAGGCGAAGGCGTGGAAACCGGGTACGGCGGGCGGGGTGAAGGCCGGGCAGACATTGCTGCGGGCAACAGGGTTGTGCCCGTCGCGCAACACGCCCCAGGCGTCGAGCACCGTCGCATAGGCGGTGTTGAAGGTGGCGAATCCCGCCTCGGTGAAGGGGGCGGGGGAACGCAGTTCGCAGGCGGCGAAGGCCGTGCGCGGCCGGCCGATGTCGTCGAGGAAGGTGGCGATGCGGCGCCAGCCTTCCGCCATCGGCAGCGGTTCAGTGAAGCGGACGCGCTCGAGGCGGAAGCCGGGCAGGGCGGCGACGCCGCCGGAATACTGCATCACCGCGGGGATGAAGCGGTATCCGGCCTCGGTATTGTCGATCGTCGCCATGGTGTCGCCCTTTCCGCTGCGGTTCAGCGCTTCGTCACGCCCCAGAAGACCGGGATGATGGTCGGGCGCAGGCCCTCGACATTGGTGCGATGCGCGGCGAGCACGCGGAACTGCCCAGCATTGATGTAGGGCAGCACGGCATAGGCGCGCGCATGAACCTGGTCGAGCAGTTCACGACGCTTGGCGGGGTCGGATTCCTCCCACCAGGTGGCGCGCAGACGCTCGAGCTCGGCATCGCAGGGCCAGCCGGCAGGCCCGCCGTCGCAGGCCGCGCCAAAATAGACATTCACCAGCGGGTTCTGCGCATCGAGCACGTTGGCGACTGTGACGAACAGGCTCCAGCCGCCCTGCTCGACGCCCTCGCGCCGGTTGCGCCGCTGCGACAGCGTCGCCCAATCCATCGCGACGACGTCCATGTTGAGGCCGGCGCGGCGCATGTTCTCGGCCATGGTCAGCGTGACGGCGTTGTTGATCGGGCTGTCGGTCGCGTTGAGGAAGACCACGCGCTCGCCATTGTAGCCCGCTTCGCGTAGCAGAGCGCGGGCGCGGTCGAGGTTTACCTCGCGCAGCCCCTGCGCGCCGGCAGCAGTTTCCAGCGGCGTGCCGCAGAGGAAATAGGCCGGGCAATACGGCACCTGCTCCGAGGGCGGCACGCCGACGGCCTGCAGGTTCTCCTGCTGGTTCACCAGGTACAGCAGCGCCTGGCGCGCCGCGGGATTGTTGAAGGGCGGCTGGGTGTGGTTCGGCCGCAGCCAGACCATCGAGCCGATCGGGTTCAGCGCGAAGGTCGCGATGTTGCGGTTGCGCGCCAGCGTCGGCAGCACGTCGGGCGTCGGCTGTTCGAGGAAGTCGATCTCGCCCGATTGCAGCGCAGCGGCGGCGGTCGCGGGGTCGCTGATGCCCAGCCATTCGACGCGTTCGACCTGCACGACCTTGCCGCCGGCCAGCCCATCGGCGGGTTCGGGGCGCGGGCGATAAGCCGGGTTGCGGACATAGACGGCGCGCTCGCCGGGCAGGAATTCCTGCGGGCGGAAGATGAAGGGGCCCGACCCCGTTGCATCGGTGAAGGCGACATTGGCGGGGGTGGAGGCGATACGCTCGGGCATCATGAACAGCGCGCTCGCCGTGGGGCGGGCGAGGACCTCGGTCACCAGGCCGAAGGGGCGGGACAGGCGCAGGGTGAAGGTCTTATCGTCGACCACCTCGAGCGCGGCGGTGGCGGCGAGCAGGGCGCGGCCGGCGGTGTCGCGCTGGCCCCAGCGGCGGATCGAAGCGACGGCATCGGCAGCGCGGACCGGTTGGCCGTCATGGAAGGCGAGGCCGTCGCGCAGGGTGAAGGTGAAGGTCCTGCCATCGGCCGAAACGGTGTGGCGATCGACCATCTGCGGTTGCGGCTCGCCACGGCTGTCGAGGCCGAACAACTGGTCATAGACCATGAAGCCGTGGTTGCGCGCGAAGGCCGCGGTGGTCACCACCGGGTCGACGCTGGCCAGGGAATTGACCAGCACGACGCGCAGTGTGCCGGTAGGTGTAGTCTGCGCCGGCGCGGGCGTCGGCTTGCCGAGCAGCATCGCGGCCATCGCGGCGCCGGCGAGCATGGTGATCCTGCGTTTGGCCATTATTGCCTCCCTGAACGGCATTCGGCGGCATCATGCCATCGGGCGGCGGCTTGTCCATTGCGTGCCTGGACGCAGCGGCGGCTTCGGCCTTGAATGATGCGAATTGGGTGAGGGGACGGGCATGACCTTTTCGCTGCTGGGACGTTGCGCGTGGACGAGGCAGTTCGGCGCGGCGGTGACGACATCCTCGATCGCGGTCGGGACGCGGGTGCCGTTCCTCGCGGCCGGGATCGGCGGCGTGCTGACGCAGCATCGGACCGACCCGCGCCTCGGGCCGCGTGGGCTCGACCTGCTGCGCTCCGGCTGCACGGCGGCGGAGACCGTGGCGGCGCTGGTCGCCTCGACGCCCGACCATCGCTGGCGGCAGATCGCAGTGATGGATGCGCAGGGGCGCACCGCGCATTTCGATGGCGAGCGGGTGAAGCCCTCGCGCAGCGTGTCGCATGGCCAGGATGTCGTGGCGCTGGGCAATATCCTCGCGAATGAGCGCGTTGCGGTGGCGATGGCGGAAGCCTTCCTCGCTGCGGCCGACCAGCCTCTTGCCGAACGGCTCGTGCGCGCGCTCGAAGCCGGGGAGGCGGCCGGCGGCGAGCATGGTGAAGTCACCTCCGCGAGCCTGACTGTCGTCGATCGCGAATGCTTCCCCTATGTCGATCTGCGCATCGACAAGGCAGTGGGGCCGATCCCGGCGCTGCGAGCACTGTGGGAGGAATACGCGCCGCTTGCCGACGGCTTCGTGCAACGCGCCATCGCGCCAGAGGATGCGCCGATCATCTGATGAAACCGCTCTTCGATCCGGCCGATTTCCGCATCCCGCCCGGCGTCGTGCATGTCTGCGCGGCTGGCGAGACGCCGTTTCTGCGCCGCCACGATTCCGCCTTCGCGGCCTATGCCGAGGACAAGTCGCACGGGTCGCCGGGGCGCACGCAGCAGGAGGCGCGGGCGGCCTCGGCACGCGATCGCGCGGCGCGGCTGTTCGGCGTGGCGGCGGGCGACATCGGCTTCGTCTCCTCGGTCGCCGAGGGCGTCTCGATGGTGGTCGAGAGCATCGACTGGCAGCCAGGCGATGAGGTGCTGGTCGACCCCGACGAATACCCTTCGGTCGCCGCACCGCTCGCCCAGCGCGGCGTGGCGCTGCGCTTCGCGCCAATGCTGGAACCGTCAGCCGTTGAAGCGGCGCTGACACCGCGCACGCGCATGATCGCGGTGAGTGCCGTCTCCTTCCTGACGGCCGCGCGGTATGATCTGGCGGCGCTGCGCGCGGTGGCGGATCGTGCCGATGCGCTGCTGGTGGT
The DNA here is from genome assembly GCF_014644535.1 of Neoroseomonas lacus. Taxonomy (GTDB): domain Bacteria; phylum Pseudomonadota; class Alphaproteobacteria; order Acetobacterales; family Acetobacteraceae; genus Neoroseomonas; species Neoroseomonas lacus. The sequence goes on along the minus strand of NZ_BMKW01000007.1, from coordinate 151,014 downwards.
GGATTTTACGCAAGGTGCCGGCTGGATGCCGATGAACGCCGGCGTGGCCGATTTCGGCTTTGCAGCCACCTACAAATGGCTGCTGGGGACGACAGGGACGGCGATCGGCTTCTGGAATCGAGCGCGGCAGCCGGATTGGGCGCCGGGCACCGCCGGATGGCATTCGATCGCCTCGATGGGTCGGCCGGACTGGTCCCGACCGCCGGCGCTGCTGCCGGACGCGGCGCGCTTTACGCGCGGCAATCCGTCGCATCTCGGGCTGTACGTGCTGGATGGAGCGCTGGATTATCTGGAGCAATTCGGCGCGACGCGGATCGAACGCCATGTGCAGGGGCTGACGGTCGCGATGCTGGCGCGGCTCGCGGAGATGGGCATCCCGTCCACTACGCCGGCCGACCCGCGGCGGCATGGGGCGAGCGTTTGCGTGGAGAGCCCGCGGGCGAACGAGATCGTCGCCGGCATGGAGCAGCGCGGCGTGCTGGCCTGGAATGGGCGCGGGCGCGTTCGCGTCTCCTTCCATGGCTACAACGGCACCGAGGACATGCTGCGCGCGAGCGATGCGCTGATCGCCGAATGGCGACGCGCCACGACTTCCCAGGAGGAACTATAAGATGCGTATCAAGGCCGCCATCCTGTTCGAGCAGGGGCTTCCGCGACCCTATGCCACGTCGCGCCCGCTGGTGATCGAGGAGGTGGAGCTGGATCCGCCGGGCCCCGGCGAAATGCTGATCGAGGTAGCCGCGGCGGGGCTGTGCCATTCCGACCTTTCCACCATCGAGAACCAGCGCCCGCGCCCGCTGCCGATCGTGATCGGGCATGAGGGCGCGGGGATCGTACGCGAAGTCGGGCCAGGCATTACCGACCTGAAGGAGGGCGACCATGTCGTCACCGTCTTCGCGCCATCCTGCGGGAATTGCCGGTACTGCGTGCGCGGGCGGCCGAACATCTGCCCGACCGGGAACGCGTTCCGCGCGGCGGGGCAGTTGCCGACCGGGGTGCGCCGACTGAAGCGGCTCGACGGCACGCCGATCAACCACAATTCGGGGCTGTCGCTTTATGCGCAATATGCCGTGGTGGCGCGGCGTTCGGCGGTGAAGATCGGCAAGGACATTCCGCTCGACGATGCGGCGATCTTCGGTTGCGCGGTGATGACCGGGGCCGGGGCCGTGCTGAATACGGCGGGGTTGCAGGCAGGCGAGCAGGTCGCCGTGGTCGGGCTCGGCGGCGTCGGCATGAATGCGCTGTTCGGCGCGGTTGCGGCGGGCGCGGAGCGCATCATCGCCATCGACACCAATCCGCAGAAGCTGGAACTGGCGAAGCAATGGGGCGCGACCGACGTCTTCCTCGCCGGCAATGAGGATTGCGCGGCGCAGGTGCGCGAGGCGACCGATGGTGGCGTCGATACCGTCATCGAGACGGCGGGGTCGATCCCGGCGATGCAATTGGCCATTGCCATCACGGCGCGCGGCGGGTCAACGATCAGTGCCGGGCTGCCGAACATCAATGCGCAGGTGTCGTATTTCCATGCCTCGATGGTCAGCGAGGAGCGGTCGATCCGTGGCTCCTACATGGGGTCCTGCGTGCCAGAACGCGACCTGCCGCGGCTGCTTGGCCTGTATCGGCGCGGCAAGCTGCCGGTCGACAAGCTGAAGACCAGTCACATCACCTTCGACCAGATCAACGAGGGCTTCGATCTGCTCTCGGATGGCGCGGTGTTGCGGCAGATGTTGCGGCCGAACGCCTGATTGGCTGGTCGCCTTTGGCGACCAGCGAGCCTTTGTTTGGGCCCTCAGACGGCGGGCGCCGGTCATCCGACCGGCTTGCCTTCGCGCCGAGCGCTGGCGTTCTGGCGACAGCGGGTGGTCTGGGCGCGGTCGCGCTGTGCGCTCCGGGATCGAGGCAAGCACCCCGGGCTGAGGTATTGTTGGGACCCTCAGGCGGTGGGCGCCGGTCATCCGACCGGCTTGCCTTCGCGCCGAGTACTGGCGTTCTGGCGATAGCGGGTGGTCTAAGCGCGGTCGCGCTGTGCGCTCCGGGATCGAGGCCTGCGTCCGGGAGGGCGGCTTGCAACAGCGCGGCAGCGTGGCAGGGTGGCTCGATGCCTCGTCCTGCCGATGCCAGTGTAGCCCATCAACGATCGCGGGGCGGTGCCGCGCTGCGCTATGCCGTGGCGCGCGGCGCGACGCGGCTTGTTGACCTGCACCAGTCGGCGCCGATGCGCATCCTGTTTCCCGACCCCGGGCCGGGCGAGCCGCCGCTTGCCGCTCTGGTGAACACGGCGGGCGGATTGGCGGGGGGGGACTCGGTGTCTGTCGAGGTCACGCTCGACCCCGGGGCGCATGCCGTGGTGAGCACGCCGGCGGCGGAGAAGATCTATCGCAGCCTGGGGCCGGAGACGGTGATCGAGGCGCGGCTGACCGTCAGTGCTGGCGCCACGCTGGAATGGCTGCCGCAGGAGACGATCCTGTTCGATGGCGCGCGCCTCGCGCGGCGACTGGAGGTCGATGTCGCGCCGGGAGCGACGTTGCTGCTGGCCGAGATGCTGGTCTTTGGCCGACATGCACGCGGCGAGGCGCTGCACACCGGCAGCTTGGTCGATTCCTGGCGGGTGTGGCGCGGTGGGAAGATGCTGTGGGCCGACGGATTGGCGCTGGGGGACGGGATGCGGGCGCAGCTCGACGACCCCTTCGGCTTTGCCGGAGCGGAGGCGTGTGCAACGTTGCTCGTGGTCGACGACGCACCGTTGACCGAGGCGCGGGACGCCATGCGCGCGGCCGGTGCGGCGGCGACGCTGCCGCGGCCTGGTCTGCTGCTGCTGCGCTGGCTTGGCGATGCTGGGGCGGTGCGCGATGGCCTTGGGCACGCCATTCGCGCCTTGCGGGCGCAGCTGCTGGGTGCGGCGCCGGTCCTGCCGCGGGTGTGGACGTGTTGAACCCGACGCGGTCATGATGGCACGCGGCGTGCTACGCTTTGGATATGGCCGGCGGAGGAGCGGAATCGAATGAACCTGACGCCTCGGGAAAAGGACAAGCTGCTGGTGGCGATGGCGGCGATCGTCGCGCGCCGACGGCTGGAGCGCGGCTTGCGGTTGAACTTCCCCGAGGCGGTGGCGCTGGTCACCGATTTCGTCGTGGAGGGGGCGCGCGACGGGCGTTCCGTGGCCGAGCTGATGCGCGACGGCGCCAAGGTGCTGACGCGCGACCAGGTGATGGACGGCATCGCCGAGATGATCCACGAAATCCAGGTCGAGGCCACCTTCCCTGACGGCACCAAGCTGGTGACGGTGCATGAGCCGATCCGCGATGCGGCGCCGGTGACGCCTAAGGCGAAGGCCGCCGCGAAGGAGCCAACGACGCGTGCCGCGGCGAAGCCGGCCGCGAAGGCCAAGGCAAATCCGGCGGCGAAGCCCACTACCAAATCCAAGGCGAAGCCCGCCGCAAAGCGTGCTGCCAAGGCGCCGGCCAAGCCGGCCGCGAAGGCGAAGAAGCCAGGCACTAGGACGAAGGGAGCCCGCCGATGATCCCGGGCGAGATTCTCCCCGCCGCAGGGGATATCGAACTGAACGCCGGCCGCGAGGCGGTGGAGCTGGAGGTTGCCAACACCGGCGACCGCCCGGTGCAGGTCGGCAGCCATTACCATTTCGCCGAAACCAACCCGCAGTTGCGCTTCGACCGCGTGCTCGCGCGGGGCAAGCGGCTCGACATCGCCGCCGGCACGGCGGTGCGCTTCGAACCTGGCCAGACGCGCATGGTGCGGCTGGTCGACTACGCCGGCAAGCGTGTCGTGCACGGGTTCCGCGGCGAGACGGAAGGAGCGCTCTGATGGCGACACGCATCTCCCGCAGCGCCTATGCCGGCATGTATGGACCGACCACTGGCGACCGCGTGCGGCTGGCCGATACTGAGATCATCATTGAGGTGGAGAAGGACTTCACCACCTATGGCGAGGAAGTGAAGTTCGGCGGCGGCAAGGTGATCCGCGACGGCATGGGTCAGTCGCAGGTGACGCGCGCGAATGGCGCGATGGACACCGTCATCACCAATGCGCTGATCCTCGATGCCGTCACCGGCATCATCAAGGCCGATGTCGGGCTGAAAGACGGACGCATCGCGGCGATCGGGAAGGCCGGCAATCCGGATACGCAGCCGGGGGTGACCATCGTCATCGCGCCGGGCACGGAGATCATCGCCGGCGAGGGGCGCATCCTGACGGCCGGCGGAATCGACCCGCATATCCACTTCATCTGCCCGCAGCAGATCGAGGAGGCGCTGGCCTCGGGCGTAACCTCAATGTTCGGCGGTGGCACCGGGCCGGCGCATGGCACGCTGGCGACCACCTGCACGCCGGGGCCCTGGCATCTCGCGCGCATGTTGCAGGCTGCCGAATCCTTCCCGATGAATCTTGGTTTCCTGGGCAAGGGCAATGCGGCGTTGCCGGCAGCGCTGGAGGAACAGATCCGGGCCGGCGCCTGCGGGCTGAAGTTGCACGAAGATTGGGGCACTACGCCCAAGGCGATCGACACCTGCCTGTCCGTCGCGGATGCCATGGACATCCAGGTCGCCATCCATACCGACACGCTGAATGAATCCGGCTTCGTCGAGGAGACGATCAAGGCCATCAAGGGCCGCGTCTTGCAGGCCTTCCACACCGAGGGGGCGGGTGGCGGCCACGCGCCCGACATCCTGCGGCTGATCGGCGAGGCCGGCATCCTGCCGAGCAGCACCAACCCGACGATGCCCTACACGGTGAACACGGTGGATGAGCATCTCGACATGCTCATGGTCTGCCATCACCTCGACAAGCGCATCGCCGAGGATGTCGCCTTCGCCGAGAGCCGCATCCGCAAGGAGACCATTGCGGCCGAGGACATCCTGCACGATCTCGGCGCCATCAGCATGATGTCCTCGGACAGCCAGGCGATGGGGCGCGTCGGCGAGGTCATCATCCGCACCTGGCAGACCGCGCATAAGATGAAGGTGCAGCGCGGGCGTTTGCCGGAGGAGAAGGGCGACAACGACAATCGTCGGGCGCTGCGCTACATCGCGAAATACACCATCAACCCGGCGATCAGCCAGGGTGTCGCCGACCATGTCGGCAGCATCGAGGTTGGCAAGCTGGCCGACCTGGTGATGTGGTCGCCTGCCTTCTTCGGCGTGAAGCCGGAGATGATCCTCAAGGGTGGGGCCATCGCCATGTCGTTGATGGGCGACCCGAACGCCTCCATCCCGACGCCGCAGCCGGTGCATTACCGGCCGATGTTCGGTGCCTATGGGTCGGCGATGCGGGCGACCTCGATGACCTTTGTCTCGCAGGCGGCGATCGAGCATGACATCGCCGGCCGCGTCGGGCTGACGCGGCCGCTCGCCGCGGTGCGCAACTGCCGTGGTGGCATTGGCAAGCGATCCATGCTGCACAACGACGCGCTGCCGCATATCGAGGTCGATGCCGAGACCTATGAAGTGCGTGCCGATGGCGTGTTGCTGGTGGGCGAACCGGCCCGCGTGCTGCCGATGGCGCAGCGCTACTTCCTGTTCTGAGGATGAGCATGGACCCGGAGAATACGCCGCGCGCGACCGAAGTGCTGCGCGCCGGCACCTGGCCGGAAGCGGAGGCGCGTGACGCCGTGCTGGTGGATTTCGACGACCGCTTTCGTCGCCGCAAGCTCTATACGGGGCAGGGGGGGCTTGCCTTCCTGCTCGACCTGCCGGAGGCGACGGTGCTGCGCGAGGGCGACGGGCTGGCGCTCGCGACGGGTGGCTTCGTGCGCGTGAAGGCGGCGCCGGAGCCGCTGGTCGAGATCACCGCCAAGGACCATGAGCATTTCGCCCGCATCGCCTGGCATCTTGGCAACCGGCATCTGCCGACACAGATCGATGGCGAGCGGCTGCTGATCCGCGACGACCATGTCATCGTGCACATGCTGGAAGGGCTTGGTGCCGTCGTGCGCAAGGTGGAGGTGCCCTTCGACCCAGAAGGCGGCGCCTATGGGCAGCACAACCACGATCCGGGCCAGCGGCACGGCCACCATCACCACCATGATCACGGCGACCACGACCATCACCACGATCACGACCACGCCGACCACCACCACTGACGCGCTGTACCGGCTACTTGCCTGGCTGAGCCCGGCCTATCCGGTCGGTGCCTATACCTACAGCCATGGGCTGGAGACGGCGGTCGAGGATGGCGCAGTGCGCAGCCGCGACGAGTTGATCGCCTATGTCGGCGCGGCGCTGCGCGATGGGGCGGGGCGCGTTGACGGCGCGCTGCTGGTCGCCGCGCATCGCGCCATGAGGGCAGGGCGGCCGCGCGTGCTCGACAGGCTGGTGGAACTCGGCGCCGCCTGGCGCGGCACGGCGGAGACGGCGCTGGAGGCCGAGGCGCAGGGCACCGCCTTCATGTCCGTGACCCTGGCGGCCTGGCCCGAACCGCGGCTGGCGGCCTTGGCCGCGCGGCATCCGCGGCGCATTGTGCATGCGGTGGCGTTTGGCGCGGCGGCGGCGGCGCATGGGGTGGCATCGCGCGCGGCGGCATTCGGGTATCTCTCGGCATTCGCGGCCAACCTGGTGTCGGCGGGCGTGAGATTGGTGCCGCTCGGGCAGACGGATGGGCAGAAGGCGACCGCCGCGCTGCTGCCGGTGGTTGCTGCGGCAACCGATGCCGCGCTGACCGCCGACCTTGACCGGCTGGGCACGGCAAGTCCCGCGCTCGACCTTTATTCCATGCGTCACGAAACCCAGTACACGAGGCTTTTCCGCTCATGAAGAACGGCCCCTTCCGCGTCGGCATCGGCGGCCCCGTCGGTTCCGGCAAGACCGCGCTGACCGAGCGTCTTTGCAGGCATCTGCGCGACCGCCACGACATCGCGGTCATCACCAACGACATCTACACCAAGGAGGATGCGGAGTTCCTGACGCGCGCCGGCGCGCTCGACCCCGCGCGCATCACCGGGGTGGAGACCGGCGGCTGCCCGCATACCGCCATCCGTGAGGACGCCTCGATCAACCTCGCCGCCGTGCACGACATGACCGAGAAATTCCCTGGCCTCGAAGTGCTGTTCATCGAAAGCGGCGGCGACAACCTCGCTGCCACCTTCAGCCCGGAATTGGCCGACCTGACGATCTACGTCATCGATGTCAGCGCCGGCGACAAGATCCCGCGAAAGGGCGGGCCGGGCATCACGCGCTCGGACCTGCTGGTGATCAACAAGATCGACCTCGCGCCACTGGTCGGTGCCGATCTGTCGGTGATGGACCGCGATTCGCGGAAGATGCGCGGCGCGCGGCCTTTCGTCTTCACCAACCTCAAGGAGAACAAGGGCGTCGCCGAGATCGCCGACTTCGTCCTGCGCCAGGGGGGGATCGCGGCATGAGCGCGCCACGTCGCCAGGCGGTCGTCCTCGGCATGGGGCTGATGGGCTGCGACATCGCCGCGATCTTCCTCGCCGGCGGTTGGCGCGTCACCGCGGTGGAGACGGCCAGCGCCCGCTGGCCGGACGCCGAGGCGCGCGTACGTTCCTCGATTACGCAGCTTGATGGCGACCCGGCTGAGGCCGCGCATCTGACCCTGGTCGCCTCGATGGAAGCGCCGGACTACGCCTCGGCCGAGATCGTGGTGGAGGCGGTGCCGGAACGCCTGGCGCTGAAGCAGGAGGTGTTCGGCCGGCTCGATACGCTGGTGCCGCCGTCCGTGCCGGTCGTTTCCAATGCGTCAGGCTATCGCATCACCGATATCGCCGGGCATATCGCGACCCGCGCGCGCTGCGCCAATCTGCACTTCTTCCTGCCGGCGCATCTCGTGCCCGGTGTCGAGGTCGTGCAGGGCGAGCATACCGACCCGGCCATCTGCGATGCGGTCGCCGCCATCATGGACGGGCTCGGCCGTAAGGTGATCCGCGTGGCGCGCGACGTGCCGGGCTTCCTCGCCAACCGCATCCAGCATGCGCTGATGCGCGAGGCGTTCTCGGTGATAGACCAGGGCCTCGCCACGGCCGAGGATGTGGACAACGCCGTGCGCTACTGCTTCGGCTTCCGTTACCTCGCCGCCGGGCCGATCATGCAGAAGGAATTGGCCGGGCTGGAGACGCAGCTCGAGGCCGGGCGGACCATTTATCCATCATTGTGCAACAGCCCGGATCCCAGCCCGACGCTGGCGCGGCTGGTGGCCGAGAACCGGCTCGGTCCCAAGACCGGGCGCGGCTTTCGCGACTGGCCGGCCGATGTCACGGCAAAGGAGCGGGCGCGGTACGAACGGGCTTTGCTCGCAGCCGTGCGGATTCTGCGCGAAGAAGATTGAGGCGCCGCTGCAGGCGCTACCGGCGCTCGCCGGGTCTGGGCTGACCTGCCGCCGCGGCGGGATGATTGCGCCGCGGGACGCGCGCAAGGCCAGCCGGCGTGGCATCAGGCGACAGTAGCGAGGTAGGCCTGTTGTTTCGGGCCCGATCCCGCTGCAACGCAGCAAAAATCAGCGCATTGCCGACACATGCGCCTTGGGGCAGAATCCAGCCAAGCCGTAAAACGGCGGGGAGTGACGAACAGGTATGTCTATCGCGCTTGAGCGGCGACCCGGTACCGGTCGCAGGCTTGTTGAGTTTCGTGGGGACGCCGGTTCCTTCCGCGCCATACGGCGTCCAGCCCAAGGGAGGCCGCGCGCGTGAAGCCGACGGACATCACGTCCCCCGACTATTTCCACAAGGTTGTCGATTGCCAATGGGCCTGCCCGGCGCATACGCCGGTGCCGGAATACATCCGGATGATCGCGGCTGGCCGCTATGCCGATGCCTATATGGTCAATTGGCAGTCCAACGTCTTCCCCGGGATCCTGGGCCGCACCTGCGACCGCCCCTGCGAGCCGGCCTGCCGGCGCGGTCGCGTCGAGGAAGAACCTGTCGCGATCTGCCGCCTCAAGCGCGTCGCGGCCGACAACAAGGGCGATGTCAGTCATCGCATGCCGGCGATCCCCGAGCAGCGGAACGGCAAGCGCATCGCCTGCATCGGCGCCGGTCCGGCCAGCCTGACCGTCGCGCGCGACCTCGCCCCGCTAGGCTATGAGGTCCATGTGTTCGACGGCGCGGCCAAGGCCGGCGGTTTCATCCGCCAGCAGATCCCGCGCTTCCGCCTGCCCGAGGAAGTGATCGACGAGGAATGCGGTTACATCCTCGATCGCGGCGGTGTGGTCAGCCACATGAACCGGCGCGTGGACAGCCTGAAGGGGCTGCTCGCGGAAGGCTATGACGCGGTGTTCGTCGGCTCAGGCGCGCCGCGCGGGCGTGAGCTGGACGTGCCCGGCCGGCAGGAAGCGGCGGCCAATATCCATCTCGGCATCGACTGGCTTGCCTCGGTCTCCTTTGGCCATGTCACGTCGATCGGCAAGCGCGTGATCGTGCTTGGCGGCGGCAACACCGCGATGGATTGCTGCCGTTCCGCCCGCCGGCTCGGCGGCGAGGAGGTCAAGGTCGTCGTCCGCTCCGGCTTCGAGGAAATGAAAGCCTCGCCATGGGAGAAGGAAGACGCGATGGGGGAGGGCATCCCCATCCTCAACTTCCTGGTGCCCAAGGAAGTGCTTCACGACAATGGCCACCTGACCGGCATGGTGTTTGAGAAAGTCGCCGCGCAATATGACGAGAAGGGCCGCCGCAGCCTGAAGCCGACCGGCGAACCCGACGTCACCATCGAATGCGACGACGTGCTGGTGGCGATCGGCCAGGAGAACGCATTCCCCTGGATCGAGCGCGATGCCGGCATCGAATTCGACCGCTGGGGACTGCCGAAGCTGAACGAGGCCTCGCTGCAATCGACGCTGCCGCAGGTCTTCTTCGGCGGCGATGCGGCGTTCGGGCCGAAGAACATCATCTGGGCCGTGGCCCACGGCCATGACGCGGCGCTGTCGATCGACATGTTCTGCAACGGAGAGGACGTGACGAAGCGCCCCTCGCCGGAAACGCAGATCGCCAGCCAGAAGATGGGCATCCATGAATGGGCCTATGACAACGAGATCTCGCTCGACCTGCGCTTCAAGGTGCCGCATCTGCCGACCGACAAGTCGCTGCGCGACATCACCGCGGAGGTCGAGCTCGGCTTCGACCGCGAGATGGCCTTCCACGAGACGCAGCGCTGCCTGAACTGCGACGTGCAGACGGTGTTCAATGCCAAGACCTGCATCGAATGCGATGCCTGCGTCGACATCTGCCCGACCGACTGCATCACCTTCACCGAGAATGGCGAGGAAGCGGAGCTTCGTACGCGCCTCAAGGCGCCGGCGGTGAACCTGTACCAGGACCTGTATGTGCAGGATGGCCTCAAGACCGGCCGCGTGATGGTCAAGGATGAGGATGTCTGCCTGCATTGCGGCATGTGTGCCGAGCGCTGCCCGACTGGCGCCTGGGACATGCAGAAGTTCCTGCTCGAGACCGCGAAGCCGAAGGCGCACGCATGCCACAGCCGATAACCGCGACGAACGACTTCGTCGTCAAATTCGCCAACGTCAATGGGTCGGGCTCTGCCTCCGCCAACGGACTGTTCGCGAAATCCATCCTGCGCATGGGCGTACCCATCGCGTCGCGCAACATCTTCCCTTCGAACATCCAGGGCCTGCCGACCTGGTTCGAGGTGCGCGTCTCTGAGGCCGGCCACATGGGCCGGCGCGGTGGCGTGGACATGATGGTCGCGATGAACCCGCAGACCTGGGACCGCGATGTCGCCGAGATCGAGCCCGGCGGCTACCTGTTCTATGATTCGACGCGGCCGATGCCGAAGTCGAAATTCCGCGACGACATCACGGTGATCGGCTGCCCGCTAACCGAGATCACCAACGCGGCCTATTCCGATCCGCGCCAGCGTCAGCTGTTCAAGAACATCGTCTATCTCGGCGCGCTTTCAGCGCTGCTCGACCTGGAGGTGGAGGCGGTCCAGCAATCCATTGCCGCACAGTTCAAGGGCAAGGAAAAGCTGGTGCCGGCGAACTACGCCGCGCTGGAGATGGGCCGCAACTGGGCACAGGCGAACCTCGCCTGCCCGATCGGGCTGACGCTCCGGCGCGCGGACAAGGTGGGCGACCGCATCTTCGTCGAGGGCAATGCCGCCGCCGGGCTCGGTGCCGTCTATGGCGGCGCGACGGTGTGCGCCTGGTATCCGATCACGCCCTCCACCTCTCTCGCCGAGGCGTTCGAGAAATACTGCACGCGTCTGCGCAAGGACCCCGAGACCGGCGCCAATCGCTACGCGATCGTGCAGGCGGAAGACGAGCTGGCGTCGATCGGCATGGTGATCGGCGCGGCATGGAACGGGGCGCGGGCCTTCACCGCGACCTCCGGCCCTGGTGTGTCGCTGATGCAGGAATTCCTCGGCCTCGCCTATTTCGCCGAAATTCCTGCCGTGCTGTTCGACGTGCAGCGCGCCGGGCCGTCCACCGGAATGCCGACGCGCACGCAGCAATCGGACCTGCTCTCGGCCGCCTATGCCAGCCATGGCGACACCAAGCATGTGCTGCTGCTGCCGCAGGATCCGGGGGAGTGCTTCACATTCGGCGCCGATGCCTTCGACCTGGCGGACCGATTGCAGACGCCGATCTTCGTCATGCTCGACCTCGATATCGGCATGAATGACTGGCTGTGCGAACCCTTCGCCTGGGACCCGAACCGCCGGATGGACCGCGGCAAGGTGCTAGACGCCGCAGCGCTCGATGAGGCCAAGGACTTCGGCCGCTACCTCGATGTGGATGGGGATGGCATTCCCTACCGCACGTGGCCGGGAACGCATCCGGAAAAGGGCGCCTTCTTTACCCGCGGTACCTCGCGCGACCGCCAGGCGCGCTACACCGAGGAAGGCGCGCCGTATGTCGACAACATGCAGCGCCTGCTGAGGAAGTTCGACACCGCGAAGTCGCTGGTGCCGCGCCCGGTCACGACGCCGGCGAGGGAGAAGGCGCGGGACGGGGTCATCTATTACGGCTCCTCCTCGGCCGCGATGCGCGAGGCGTTGGTGGCGCTGGAGGAGCAGGGCGTGCATCTGGACGCGATGCGCATCCGTGCCTTCCCCTTCCACCAGGATGTGGCGGATTTCATCGCCGCCCATGAGCGCGTCTTCGTGGTGGAACAGAACCGCGACGCGCAGCTGCGCACCCTCCTGGTTAATGAGGAGGAGATCGACCCCGCGAAGCTGGTGCCGGTGCTGCATTACGATGGCACGCCGATCACCGCGCGCTTCATCCAGGCCGCCATCGCCGACCGCGCGTCGTCGGCCAATGTCCTGCCGTTCCGCAAGGCCACGCCATGACCTTCCTGCCGAAGCCCAAGCTGCACCACCCGAAGCTGCCGACGAATACCGTAGGGCTGACACGGCGCGACTACGAAGGCGCCATCAGCACGCTGTGTGCCGGCTGCGGGCATGACTCGATCAGCGCCGCGATCATCCAGGCCTGCTTCAACCTGTCGCTGCCGCCGCACCGCATCGCAAAGCTGTCGGGGATCGGCTGTTCGTCCAAGACGCCGACGTATTTCCTCGGCGCCGCACATGGCTTCAATTCCGTGCATGGGCGCATGCCCTCGGTGCTGACCGGGGCGTATCTGGCGAACCGCGACCTCGTCTATCTCGGCGTCTCGGGGGATGGCGACAGCGCGTCGATCGGCTTCGGCCAATTCGCGCATTCCATCCGTCGTGGCGTTAACATGACCTACATCGTCGAGAACAACGGCGTGTACGGGCTGACCAAGGGGCAGTTCTCCGCCACCTCCGACAAGGGCTCGGTGGCGAAGAAGGGCGCGGTCAACACCGACCAGCCGATCGACCTCGCCGCCATCGCCGTGCAGCTCGGCGCGACCTTCGTGGCGCGATCCTTCTCGGGCGACAAGGAACAGCTGGTGCCGCTGATCGAAGCTGCGCTGCTGCATGAAGGTGCTGCCTTCATCGACGTGCTCAGCCCCTGCGTCGCCTTCAACAACCATCCGGGCAGCACGAAATCCTACGACTACGTGCGCGAGCACAATGAGGCGCTGAACAAGCTCGACATCATGTTCAACCGGCAGGAGATCACCGTCTCCTACGCACCGGGCGAGGTGACCGATGTCGTGCAGCATGACGGTTCCGTGCTGCGCCTACGCAAGCTGCATGAAGGCCACGACCCCACCAACCGCGCCTCGGCCATGCACCACATTATGGACCGCAAGGCGGCGGGGGAGATCGTGACCGGGCTGATCTATGTCGATCCCGAACCTTCCGCGCTGCATGAACACCTTGGCACCGTCACCGGCCCGCTGAATGCGCTGGGCGATGCGGAACTCTGCCCGGGCGTGGATGCGCTTGCGAAGGTAAACGCTTCGCTGCGTTGAGGACGCGGGCACGATGCGCCGGTCCGGGATCCTGTTCCGCGACCGGCGGGACGCCGGCGAGAAGCTGGTGCCTTTGCTTGCCGTCCTCGGCCTGACGGATCCGATCGTCTATGCGCTGCTGCGCGGCGGGGCCGCGGTGGCCGCGCCGATCGCCGAAGCCCTGCATGCATCACTCATACCCTTCCTGGTGCGCAAGCTCGGTGTGCCCTGGCAGCCGGAACTGGCGCTCGGCGCATTGGCCGAAGGGGCGGCGGAACCGACCCTGAACCCCGACGTCATTGCCGCATGCGGCCTGTCGGAGGCTGACATCGCCTTGGCCCAATCACGGGCCGAGCAGGAGATGCGGCATCGAGAGGCGATCTATCTGGCGGGCCTGCACCGGCCGGACCCACGGGGACGCGCCGCGATATTGGTCGATGACGGCCTCGCCACGGGGGCCAGCGCCCGTGCTGCCCTGCGGGCTCTCCGCGAACGAGGCGCGACACCGTTGATCCTCGCCGTGCCGGTCGCGCCGGCCGACGCGATCGCGGGGATGACGGTCGAGTGCGACCGCCTCGTCTGTGCCGAGATCCACCCGCTACGGTTCGGGATCGGTGGCTGTTACGCCGACTTTCATCAGCTTGACGACACGGAGGTGCTCGCCCTTTTGCGGGCTGCCGCAGGCAAGGACAGTCCATGACCGCCATCCCCACTACCGGCCGGGCCCGGACCGATCTCATGGCCGAGCTTTCGGCCCGCAAGGAAGGCGACCGCGACTGGCGGCGCGGCCGGCTCGCCGTCTATTTCTATTGGCTGGATGAGGAACTCGAACGCGTCCAGCAGGAGGCCTATCTTGCCTTTTGGACAGAGAACAATCTCGGCCAGCGCGCCTATCCCTCGCTGAAGTCAATCGAGGATGAGGTGATCGGCATGGCGCTCTCGCTGCTCGGCGGCGGCGATGCGTCAGGCGGCACTTTCACCTCCGGTGGGTCGGAGAGCATCTTCCTCGCCATGATGGCGGCGCGGAACAAGGCCCGGGCGCAGCGCGGCGTGACGCAACCGAACATCGTCCTGCCGAACAGCGCGCATCTGACCTTCGATCGCGCGGCGGAAGCCTTGGGGATCGAGGCGCGCCGCGTGCCGATCGGCGCCGATCTGCGTGCGGATGTCGCGGCCATGGCGGCACGCATGGATGCGGAGACCGTCGCGATCGTCGGTTCCGCGCCGAACTATCCCTTTGGGACCTTCGATCCGATCGAGAGCCTTGCGGCGCTCGCCGCCGAACGCGGCGTGTGGATGCATGTCGATGCCTGCGTCGGCGGCTTCCTTGCGCCCTATGTGCGGCGATTGGGCCATGACGTGCCGGCCTTCGAATTGTCGGTCCCCGGCGTGACCTCGCTCTCGGCCGATATCCACAAGCATGGCATGGCGCCCAAGGGTGCCTCGCTGCTGCTGGTCACCGATGCGGCTGACCGTGAATGGCACAAATTCGAAAGCCGCGCCTGGCAGCGCGGGCCCTACGCCGCTTACACCACGCAGGGTACGCGCCCCGGAGGGTCCGTCGCCGCGGCTTGGGCGTCCATGAACCACCTGGGTGACGAGGGCTATCTTCGTTGCGCGCGGCTGATCATGGAGGCGAAGGCCATCATGACCGCGGGCATCGGTGCCATCCCGGGTCTCGACATCCTGACGCCGAGCGACCTGTGCATCTTCGTCTGGCGCGCAACCGACCCGACGCTCGATATCGGCAAGGTCGCCGCAGCCCTGGATGCCGAGGGCTGGCTGGTTGGTCGCCAGCAGGAACCGGATGGAATCCATCTGCATCTGAACCCGATCCATCGGGAAGTCGCCGAGGACTACGTCGCGGCCGTCGCCCGCGCCGTGGCTGCCGCGCGAGGCGGGCGTGGGCCGCGCATTGGCGCCAACGAACGGACCTACTGACGGCTACAGGAACTTCGCGACGATATCCGTCGATGAGTTCTCGCCGATCGCATCGAAATGCGCATCGAGGAAGGCTTCCGCGCGCGCCACGCCGAGCGCGCGCAGATGCCGCAGGAAGTCCAGGCTCGCATTCATCTTGGAACTGGCGTTGAAGGCGGCGAGTTCCTCCTCCGCATCGACCGTGTGGATGTAGCAGCGCAGGTGCTTTTCCTTCGGCAACTGGCCCTGGTCGATCAGGTCGGTCACGAAGCGGATCATCCGCATCTCGCGCATCAGCGATGAATTGAAGGCGAGCGTGTTCATCCGGTCGACGATGGCGCGGATGTCGCGCGGCACCTCGGGAATGTTGATCGGGTTCAACTGTACGATGATGATGTCCGGCGCGCCGCCCATGTAGATCAGTGGAAAGATCGGCGGATTGCCGCAATAGCCGCCATCCCAGTAATGCTGCCCCTCGACCTCCACCGTGTGATGCAGCAGTGGCACGCAGGCGGAAGCCATCACGGCGGCGGCACTCATCTCCGCCCGTTCGAAGACGCGCAGCCGGCCGGTCAGCACATTGGTCGCGCAGACGAACAGCGCCGGGCCAGACGCGCTGCGCAGTCGCGCGAAATCGACCGTCGCCTCCAGATGCTCGCGCAGCGGGTTCGCATTGAGCGGGTTCAGCTCATAGGGCGAGAACTGCCGCATCAGTACATCGGCGAAGCGCCACAGCGGAGAGAGATCCATGTTTCCGGCGCTGAACATCCGGTCCATCGGCGTCGGCTGGATCGGCGACGTTTGCGCCAGTTCGCCGATGCCTTCCCAGAAACGGTCGAGCCGCCGGCGCGCCTCGGTGGGCCCGCCGGCGATCAGCCCATCGGCCAGCACCGCCGCATTCATCGCCCCGGCGCTGGTGCCGACCAGCGCTTCCACCTCGATCCGCTCATCGGCCAGCAGACGGTCGAGCACGCCCCAGGTGAAGGCGCCATGCGAGCCGCCCCCTTGCAGGGCCAGCTTGATGCGCTTGGGTGTGGTGGTGTTCATGCCCGCCCTATTTGCTGTCGAGCCGCGTCACCGGGGACCAGTCGGCCGGCGCACCGTCGGGGAAGCGCGCGATGCGCGCCGCATAGGCCGCGACCAGCGGGTCCTGCGCGGGGTCGCCGGCTTCGCGAAGCGCCTCCGTCGCGCGGGAGAATTGCCCGGCGCGGAAGGCGCGGATCGCCTCGCCCCAGGCGGGCAGACGCATCACCAGGGCGCGGTCGGCCAGCAGCGGTGCATCCCGCGGGTCCGTCGCGGTGGACAGGCCGACCAGCTCATGCACCTCGACCGGATCCTGCGTGCCCTTGGCCAGCACCAGGTCGACCGGGCGGAACACGAAGCCGCTGCCTGCACCCAGCCGCGTCGCCTCCGACACCAGGATCTGCGTGCCGTACATCTTGTTCATGCCCTCGAGGCGCGAGGCGAGGTTCACCATCGAGCCGATCGCCGTATAGGCCATGCGATCGGTCGAGCCGACATTGCCCACCACCGCCTCGCCACTATGGACGCCGAAACGGGTATGCAGCCGCGGCCAGCCGCGCGCGACGAATTCCGTCTCCAGCCGCTCGGTCAGGGCGCGGGCATGCAGCGCGGCGCGGCAGCCGTGCAGCGCATGCGCCAGGTCGCGCTTCGGCGCGTTCCAGATCGCCATCACCGCATCGCCGATGTATTTGTCGATGGTCGCGTGGTGTTCCAGCAACTCATCCGTCAGCGCCTGGAAATAGGTGGAGGTGATGCGCATCAGCTCCTCCGGATCCATGCGCTCGGCGATGGTGGTGAAGTTCTGCACATCGCTGAACATCACCGTCAGCCGGCGCCGTTCGCCGCCGAGTTCGGCCTCGGCCCCCTCGGCCATCAGCTTGCGCACCAGATCGCGCGGCACATAGACGCTGAACAGCCGCAGCGCGGCCTTCATGCCGCCCATCGCCTGGGCGAGGCGTTCCACCTCGGTGATGTGCGTCGTCAGTTGCAGCGGCGTGGCGAGGTCGAGGCGACGGATCGCCTCCGCCTCGCGTGTCAGCACGCCGAGCGGCCGCGACACGCGCCAGGCCACGATGCCAAGGCCACCCAGCCCGAACGCCAGGGCGCCGAAGCCGAGCAGCGTGCCGATGCGGATGCCGTGCTCGATCCCGCTGGTGAAATCGTCCAGCGGCGCCAACACGCCCACCAGCACGCGTGGTTCCACGAAATCGGCCACGCCGGTGAGATGCGCGAGATGCTCGCGGCCGTCGATCGTCAGGATGCCGCGCTCGCCTTCGCGCAGGCGACCCTCGGCGAAGGCAGTCCACAAGGTGGCGAGTGCGGCGTCGCCACTGGACGCGAGGGTCGTCCATTGCGTCCTCGCGCTGCGTGGCGCCAAGTAATCCGGGGCCTGGACGGCGAGCAGGATGCCATTCTCGGTGAACAGCACGGTGGCGCCGCCCGGACTGACCGCACCACCGGCAAGCTGCCGCCCAAGGGTGTCCAGCGACACATCGAGCCCAACCGCGCCGCCCCCCGGCAGGCCATGCGAGACCGTCAGGCCGGGTCGCGCCAGCAGCGGCAGGTCATGAAGCGTCGAGACATGCGCGCCCGCCTCGCGCGCCTGCAGCGCCCAGCTCAATTGACGCGGGTCGCCAGTGAGGCGGCGGGCGGCCGCCGTGCCGCGCGCCTCCCCCTGCGCATCGAGGTAGGTCCAGCGTTCCGGCTGGTCCGGCGGCGCCGGCACTCGGCGGGCGGCGAAGGTCGCACCCGCCGGCACTGGTGCCGGCGCCACGCCTTCGGGCAGGGCGGCGAGGCGCAGGACCTGCAGCCACCTGCCATCGGGCAGCACAATGTTGACGGCGTTGACCGCGCTTTCGGCGATCAGCGCGGCGAGGGCAGGTTCGAGGCCGGCGCCGGCGCGCGCCAGCACTGTCGCATGGCCGAGCAGCGGATGGACCAGCCCACCCGCATTGGCCGCGGATGCCGCCGCCGCTGCGCCGAGCTGCTGTTCGGCAAGGTGCCGTGCCGCCTCGCTACCGGCCTGGCGGAAGCCGGCCACCACCAGTGCGATGGCAGTGACGAACACCAGGCTGAACGCCGTCAGGATGGTGATGGTGAAGCTGAGATTGGGCCGTAGCCGCATCATGCCGCGGCCGCGGCGGCGAGCAGCGCCTCCGCATCGGCCGGGTCGAGGACATCGAGCACGGCGGCAGCCGCGTCCGCCGAGGGTTGTTCCAGATTGAGGCTGCGCGCCACGGCGCAGTACGCGGCGAGCTGATCCGCCCGCGCCGCGGCCAGCCCCAGCATGGCGGCGGGCGGTGAGGGTTCGGGCAGGGTCCGCAGCAGGGCCAGACGCGCGGCGTGGGTCGCCACCGATCCGGCATCTTCCTGCCCCGCGGCGGCCAGTTCCTGGACCAGCTGGCGGGCGAGGCGGGGGCCCAGCTCGGGCATGGCGCTGCCAAATAGGTCGGCCTCGCGCGCGAGGCGGCAGGGCAGGTCGGGCGCCTCTGCCTCCTCCCAGGGCCAGGTCGTCGCCATAATGATTCGCCGGATCGTGGCGATGCCACGCTGATCAAGCCCTTCAGCCTCGGCGATCGCCGCCGCGACATCGGCCGAGCGCTGCTCGAGCGCCCCGCGCGGCCCACCGACCGACCCGTCATGCAGCAGGTCATGCCCGGCCATGGCGGCCACCGACAACATGGCCTCGCGCGCATCGAGCAGGCCAAGCCGGCGCGCCAGCCCGGCGAGCCAACCCATGGCGAGGATGGTCTCGGCCTGGTGGTGCCGGTCGTGATAGGCGGGCTCGTGGCCGGGCGGGTAGCTGGCGCCGTGGCGTTCGACGGCCGCGGCGATCGCCCTCGCCGCGCGGGCTTCCGGCATGTCGCCCGCCGCTGCCCCGGTGGCATCCCGAAGCGCCTGCTCGCAGGTCGCGGCGAGGTCGGCCGGCGCCTCGCGCCGCCTGCTCAGCACGCATTGCGCGGCCGCCAGAATGTCGCGGCCGGGCCGCCGCGCGGCCGCGAGATCCACTATCGCAAGGCTTGGCACGGCGGATGTCGCCATGGCCCCCGTCGCTGACGTTCCCGGGGCCATCCTAGCCCTTTGGCATCGGTAGATGGGAAGCCCCGCCAGCGTCGCAATTGGTGATGCGCCTCGCAAGGAACGCTTGAGACGTACGGCACAGACCCGCAGCCCCGCCCGGCGAACCCACGACAGAATCGTCGCTGGGTTTCCGGGTCGGTGCTGGACAGCGGAATGCGCCAATGGGCGCGATCCTGGAGGAGCCTCAGGCCGCCGAGGCCGTGGGGCCCAGATTGAGAACGAGGCGCAGCCGGCCCAGCATCTCCCGTGCCTTGTCGCCGAGCTCGTCATCCGGACCGGCGACCTGCTCGACCGCTGCCAGCGCCTTGCGTCGTTCCGCCGCCGTGGTCAGCAGTTGCGGCACGGCGGCCAGCGCCTCCTCACGCAGCAGGGTCACGATCACCGTCTGCTCGCGGATCATCGCCTGCCGGGCGGCCGGGCTCATGCCGACGAAGGGGGGCTCGGTGGTCAGCAGCGTGTTCGAACGCGCCAGCCGGGTGCGCCGCACCCCGCCACGCGCATCGGCGAGCAGGATCATCATGCGGATCACCGCCTCGGCATAGCCGCCGACTGCCACGCGGCTGCGCGCCTCGTTCAGTTGCGCGGGTTCGAGGGAGATGGAACGCCGCGCCGCATCGGCCTCCTCGGCGCTGTCATCGCCGGTCACGCCGGCGGCGGCGAGGCCGCCATAGATGGCGTGGAAGGCGATCTCGCTCCAGGCGTCGCGCCGGTCGCGCCAGGCGTCCAGGCTTTGCTCGACCTGGTCGGCCCAGGCCTTCTCCAGTGCCAGGAAGGGGTTGTCATGGGCCGCCGGGGCGCGGTGCTGGCGCGCCATGCCCGCCATGGCGCGGATCGGCATCATCCAGGGGTTCATGTCGCTGAACAGGTAGCGGCGCATGCGCATCGGGCTGGCCTGGCGGCGGGCTTCGGCCGAGGCGTCGGTGGCGAACTGGCGCACCAGCGGGGAGACCAGCACGTCGTACAGGTGCTGATTCATCTCCGAGATCTTGGCGACCGCGGGGAAGGCCTCGTTCACCGCCTCGCCCGACAGCGTGCGGATGTCGGCGATCTTCCGCTCGACCAACTCGACCTGCCATTCCTCATTGCCGCCGGTCCCGTCATGGCCGGTGATCTTCATCTCATACAGGCCCGGGGCCACGGCCCCGATCATCTCGAGCGTGGTGGCGATCTCAGTGTGCTCCTTCTTGGCGATGGCGCCGGAGACGAAGATGCCGAGATGGCCGATCTGGTCGTGCAGCAGATAGACGATGGTCTGGCCGAGCGACTTGATCTCTTGCTCGTCCCGATAGATGTCGGCGATCCAGCGCAGCGCCTGGCCGACCGGGGTGATGTTGTCGCCGGAGGAGGCGAAGACGATGACCGGCGCCTTCACCTCGCGCATGTTGAAGGTCTCGCCGCCGCCCGAGCTGATTTGCCCGGTCGAGAAGCGGTTGCCGATGAACAGGTTGTCGACGATCCAGCGGATCTCGTCGCGCGTCATCAGGAAGTAGCCACCCCACCAGCGCTCGAATTCCAGGAAGCGCTCGGACTCCGTATCAATCTTCGCATAGAGGTCGAAATACTTGCGGAACCAAGTGGCGCCTGGGGACAGGCTCTCGAAGTTCGAGACCAGGGAGGCGCCGTCGAACTTGCCGTTGCCGAGGTCGGCCATCAGCGAGGCCGGCCAGCCGCCGCCGGCCAGCCCGCCGAGGTAGCGCATCGGGTTGCGCCCCTTTTCGCCGGCCCAATAGGACAGCGGCGCGCCGTTCAGCACCAGCGCGCCGACGGCATCCGGCGCCGAGGCGCCCAGCATCATCGAGGCCCAGCCGCCCTGGCAATTGCCGATCACGACCGGCTTCGGCGCCGCCGGATGATCCTCGGCGATGCGGGTGAGGAAGGTGGCCTCGGCCGCCGTCACGTCGAGGATGGTCTGCCCCTTCTCCGGGTCGCGGAAGAAGATGACAAAATAGACAGGGTGGCCGCGACGCAGGGCGACGCCGACCTGGCTGTCGGATTTGAAGCCACCGATGCCCGCGCCATGGCCGGCGCGCGGGTCGATGATGACGAACGGCCGCAGCTTGGGATCAACTGCCGGGGAACCCTCGGGCGGCTTGATGCGCACTAGCGCGTAATTGACCGGCCGGGTCAGGCTGCGACCGTCGATGATCGTCTCGTAGTCGAAGAACAGCACCGGCGGGCAGCCGGCCTTCTCATGCTCGACGAAATTATTGCCGGCCTCCCGCATCACGTCCCAGAACATCACCAGGCGCTGGGCGGCATCGGCCAAGTAGGCCTGGGTGTCCTGCGCCAGGGCGGCGGGCGTGCGGGTGAAGGCGGCGGCCGCGTCGCGCAGGCCGGCCAGTGCCTTTTCCGGGTCCGGGGTGGGCATCAGCGCGGCCGCATGGCGGCTGACCACATCGGTCATGTCGCGGACCTGGTCCAGCACACGCGTCGCAGTCTCGCTGGCCCTATCCATGACTTCCCGGGTCGGGTTGTTGGTCGTGCTTGGCATGGCTTGCGTTCCCTTGATGCGCCCTTGTGGTCCCAGGGTGGCGGGGGTTCAAGTTAATTTGGTGCAGTGCAGCACGGTCAGGGCGTGACGGGCGATCATCGCCTCCTCGTCGGTGGCGCGGACCAGGACGCGGGTGGCGGCGCCGGGGGGCGAGATTTCAGCCTCATTGGCAGCGTTCAGCACGGGGTCGATCGCGATGCCGAGGAAGCCGAGGCCGACGCAGATGCGCGCGCGGAGGTCGCGGGCGTTCTCGCCGATGCCGGCGGTGAAGACGAGCGCGTCGATGCCGCCCATCGCCGCGGCCAGCGCACCGATCTCCCGCCGCACCCGCCAGACGTAGTGGGACAGCGCCCGGGCGGCGCGCGGCTCCTCGCTGCTCTCGAGGTCACGCACATCCTGACTGATGCCCGACATGCCCTTGAGCCCAGCATTGCCGTAGAGCAGCCCGGTCAGGTCGGCGGCATCCATGCCCTCGGCCAGCATCAAGTGCAGCAGCACGCCGGGATCGATCTGGCCGCATCGCGTGCCCATCGGCACGCCGTCCAGCGCGGTGAAGCCCATGGTGCTGTCGATGCTGCGGCCATTGTGGATGGCGCAGAGCGAGGACCCGTTGCCCAGATGCGCGACGACGACGCGCCCGGCGGCAAGGGCAGGGTCCTGCTCAGCGAGCAGGTCGGCGATGTATTCATAGGACAGGCCATGGAAGCCGTAGCGCCGGATCCCGCGGTCGTAGAATTCCGGCGGCAGGGCGAAGGTGTCGGCCTCCCAGGCATGCGCGCGGTGGAAAGCGGTGTCGAAGCAGGCGATCTGCGGCACGCCGGGGAAGCGGCGCGCGGCGGCCTCGATGCCCGCGATGTTGTGCGGCTGGTGCAGCGGCGCGAGCGGCATAAGCGCGCGCAACTTCTCCATCGCCGGGCCATCGACCAGCATCGGCGCGGCGAGGTCCGGCCCCCCATGCACCACGCGATGCCCGACCGCGATGATATTGCGCCCCTCGATGGATGGCCCGATGCCCTCCATGATGCGCGCGAGTGCGGCGACATGGTCGGCGACATCGGGGCCGGGCCAGCGCTTGTCGGCCAGCACCTGGCGGCGCGCATCGCGCGCGATCAGATGCGGCGAGGCGCCGATGCCTTCCATCTGCCCATCGAGGCGCGTCTCGGCATGGTCGCCGACCACCTTGAACAGCTCGAACTTGATTGAGGAGGAGCCGGCATTGAGGACGAGGATCGCGTCGCTCATCACGCGCCGAGCTCCGGCACCAGGGAATGCCCGGTGCGCCGCCAATGGCCGTACAGCACGGCGAGGGCGGCCGACATCAGCCGGGCGTGTTCGTCATCGGCGCGCGAGGTCAGCATCACCGGTACGCGCGCGCCGGTCACCAGCCCGCCGGTATCGGCCTGGGAGAGGAACACCAGCTGCTTGGCCAGCATGTTGCCCGCTTCGAGGTTCGGCGCCACCAGCACGTCGGCGCGGCCTGCGACCGTCGAATGGATGCCCTTGGTGCGCGCCGCTTCGAGGTCCACGGCGTTGTCCATTGCCAGCGGGCCATCGACCAGCCCGCCCTTGATCTGGCCGCGCTCGGCCATCTTGGCCAGCGCCGCGGCGTCGATAGTGGACGGAATCGCGGGGTTGATCGTCTCGACTGCCGAGAGGATGCCCACGCGCGGCTGCTTCAAGCCGATCGCATTGGCGAGGTCGATGGCGTTCTGCACGATATCGGCCTTGGTCATCAGGTCGGGCAGGATGTTGATCGCCGCATCGGTGATCAGCATCAGCCCTTCATGGCCGGGGATGTCGAGCACGAAGACATGGCTGATGCGCCGCCCGGTACGCAACCCACCATCCGATTTGGTGACCTGGCGCAGCACCTCGTCGGAATGGATGTTGCCCTTCATGATCGCCTCGGCGCGGCCTTCATGCACCAGGGCGACGCAGCGGGCCGGCGCGTCGTGGTCGTTGGTCACCGCCTCGATCCGTACGCCGGCGAGGTCCCAGCCGATCTTCGCCGCCTCGGCGCGAATCGCGGCCTCGGGGCCGACCAGGATGGGTTGGATCAGCCCCTCCTTCGTCGCTTCCCAGGCGCCGCCGAGCGAATTCTCGTCGGTCGGCGCGGCGATCGCGGTCGGCATTGGCGGGATGCCGCGGCAGGCTTCGAGCAGGCGGGAGAACTTGCCCCGCCGCATCAGCGTGAGTTCGGGGATGATGACGCCATCGGTCTCCAGCCGGATCGGCGGCGGGCTCACCTCCGCACTGCCATCGACGATGAGGGTGCCGTCCTCCTTCTCCAGCCGGCAATCCATCACCAGCGCGTTGCCGGGCAGCTTCTCGCGCACCGTCACACGCGCGATCACTGCGTCGCCGACCTCGACCCGCGCATGGAAGCGCAGCACCTGGGAGCGATAGACGGTGCCCGGCCCCGGCAGCTTGTTGCCCAGCACGGCCGAGAACAGCGAGCCGCACCACATGGCCGGCGCGATCGGCGCGTGGCCGGTCTCCTCCTCCGCCTCGCCGGGCAGGTGCACCGGATTGAAGTTGCCCGAGGCATGGGCGAAGACGATGAGGTCGTTCGGCGTGCAGACGCGCGTCTGGGTCGCGGTCTCGCCGACCGCGATGTCATCCCAGGCGCGCCCGACCAGGGCAGGGGCGGTGATCGTCACAGGGTCATCTCCGGGACAGTATCGGGCAGGATCAGCGGGGCGGTGGTCAGCGCGAGGATTTGCTCCACGCTCACACCAGGGGCGCGTTCGCGCAGCACCAGGCCTTCGGGCGTCGGCTCGATCACCGCGAGGTCGGTCACGACCAGGCTGACGGGCCGCGCCGCGGTGGGTGGCAGCGTCAATTCCGGCACGATCTTGGCGGTGCCCTTGGCGGCATGCTGCATGGCGATGACGACGCGCCGCGCGCCGGCGACGAGGTCCATCGCGCCGCCCATGCCGGCGACCATCTTGCCCGGCACCAGCCAGTTCGCCAGATGCCCGCGCGCATCCACCTGCAGCCCGCCCAGCACCGTCATGTCGAGATGCCCGCCGCGGATCAGCGCGAAGGAGGTGGCGCTATCGAAGGCATAAGCACCGGGCAGGGCGGAGATGAAGCCGCCGCCGGCATCGGTGAGGTTCGGGTCCTCCATCCCGTCCGGCGGGCGGGAGCCGAAGCCAATGATGCCGTTCTCGCTTTGGAAGGCGACCAGCATGCCCTCGGGTACGTAGTGCGCGACCAGGGTCGGCAGGCCGATGCCGAGATTGACCAGCGTGCTGTCACGCAGTTCCCGCGCCACGCGGCGGGCGATCAGTTCCTTCGCGTCCATCTCAGTGCGGCCTCTTGACCAAATGCGTGACGAGGACGCCTGGGGTGCGGACATGGTCGGGCGGGATCACGCCGATCGGCACCACCTCATCCGGTTCGGCGATCACCAGATCGGCGGCCATCGCCATCAGCGGATTGAAGTTCTGCGCGGTCAGCCGGTAGGTGAGGTTGGCGTAGTAGTCGGCTTCGTAGCAGTGCAGCAAAGCGACATCGGCGCGCAGTGGCTTCTCCAGCAGGAAGTCGCGGCCATCGATGGTGACGACCTGCTTGCCGTCCTGCACCACGGTGCCGATGCCGGTGGGCGTCAAGACGCCGCCGAGGCCGGCGCCGCCGGCGCGGATGCGCTCGGCCAGCGTGCCTTGCGGCACCAGCTCGACCTCCATCTCGCCGGCGATGAGTTTCTGCTGCGTCACTGGGTTCAGCCCGATATGGCTGACGATGCATCGCGCGACGCAGCCGGCATCGATCAGCACGCCGATGCCATGGCCCGCCCGCGACGTGTCATTGCCGATGACGGTCAATCCGCGTGCCCCACGCGCGACGAGGGCGGCGAGCACCCGGTGGGGCGAGCCCACACCCATGAAGCCGCCGACCATCACCGAGGCGCCGTCGGGCACCATCGCGGCGGCCTGCTCGGCGGAGATTGCCTTGCGCATGCGCTATCCCTTCTCAGGCGACATTGTGCAGGCCGGCATCGACATAGATCGTGTCGCCGGTCATGCCGCTCGATGCCCCGCCGACCAGGAAGGCGACGACGCGCCCGACCTCGGCGATGTCCACCAGCCTCCGGGCGGGCGCGCGTTCGGTCGCCATCGCCACCAGCTCGTCGAAATGCGCGATGCCGCTCGCCGCGCGGGTCTTGAGCGGGCCGGGGGAGACGGCGAAGGCGCGGATGCCCTTCTCGCCGAGTTCCGCCGCGACGTAGCGAACCGAGGCTTCGAGCGCCGCTTTGACCGGTCCCATCATGTTGTAGTTCCCGACCACCTTGTCGGCGCCGTAATAAGACATGGTCGCCAGCACGCCGCCCCCGGTCATCAGTGGTTCGGCGAGTTTGGCCATGCGCAGGAAGGACCAGCAGGAGACATGCATGGCCTGGGCGAAGCCCTCGGCCGAGCAGTCCACCACCCGCCCATGCAGGTCGGCGCGCGGGGCGAAGGCGATGGAGTGGATGACGAAGTCGAGCCGGCCCCAGCGATTCGTGATGTGTTCGAACAGCGCTTCGAGCTGGCCGGGTTCCTGCACGTCGAGCGGGGCGATGATCGAGGCCTGCAGCGCCTCGGCTAGCGGGCGGACGTGCTTCTCGGCCTTCTCGTTCAGATAGGTGACGGCGAGCTCGGCGCCGAAGGCGCGCAACTTGACCGCGCAGCCATAGGCGATGGAGTCGGCATTGGCGACGCCGACGACAAGGCCGCGCTTGCCCTTCAACATGTCGCCTACGCGGCTGTCCGGATCCCAGACGCGTGGCAGCGGGTCGGTCGGTCGGGTGTCCTGCGCCATGCAAGCCTCCTGGCATCTTGGTTGGCCGGCGTGCCATGGCCGTTGGGCCAGTGCTTTGACCTAGAACATATTTCGCGGCCGCCGGATGGCAGTTTTGCTGCGATGCAACGAAGGCCGCGACTGGACCCTGCCGCGACACGGTGGTTGGCTGCAACCAAGAACAGGAGGAACGGGTATGAAGGGCGTCGTCTTCACTGGAGATCGGCAACTCGAACTGATGGATTTCCCGGACCCCACGCCGGGGCCTGGCGAGGTGGTGCTGGAGATGCGTGCTTCCGGCATGTGCGGCAGCGACCTCAAATTCTACCGCGCGCCGGGTGGGCCGGGACGCACCGCCGCGCTGGGCCTCGGGTCGAGTTCGGGCCCCACCATCGCCGGCCATGAGCCCTGCGGCGTGGTGGTCGCGGTCGGGCAGGGCGTGCCGGCGAACCAGGCCTGGGTCGGCATGCGGGCGATGCAGCATCACTACCGCGGCTGCGGCGTCTGCCCGCAATGCAACACCGGCTGGATGCAGCTTTGCGACGAGGGCGTGAAGGAGGTTTATGGCGCGACCGGGCATGGCGGCCATGCGCGCTATCTGAAATGCCCCGCGCGCACGCTGGTCGAATTGCCGGAGGAACTCTCCTTCGAGACGGGGGCCGCCATCTCGTGCGGGACCGGCACCGCCTGGGGCGCCTTGCAGCGGCTGGGCCTGTCCGGGGACCAGACCATCGCGGTGTTCGGGCAGGGGCCGGTCGGGCTGTCGGCGACGTTGCTCGCTGCGAAGATGGGGGCGCGGGTGATCGCGCTCGACACCTCGCCCGAACGGCTCGCGCGGGCGAAGGATTTCGGTGCCGACCTGCTGATCAACCCGGCTGAGACCAATAGCGTGCTCGGCGCGATCAAGGAGGCGACCCACGGTCTGGGCGCGCATGCCTCGCTCGACGCCTCCTCCAACCCGCTGGCGCGGCGCCAGGCGGTGCAATGCGTGCGCACCTGGGGCAAGGCCTGCTTTGTGGGCGAGGGTGGCGAGGTGACGCTCGATGTCAGCCCCGACATGCTCCGCCGGCAGGTGACGCTGATCGGGTCCTGGACCTTCTCGACCGTGGGGCAGGCGGAATGCGCGCGCTACATCGCCGATCGTGGCGTGAACGTGGATGCGTTGTTCACGCATCGCTGGCGGCTCGATCAGGCGGAGGAAGCCTATCGTCTGTTCGACAGCCAGACGACCGGCAAGGGCGTAATCCTGCCCGCCGCCTGAGGGACCGTTGGCGAGTGCGTCATGCGGCGCATTCCGACTTCCGGCAGCGGCCCGCATCACCCATTCCAGGCCACCGACGTGGTGGCCGGGTGGGGTGCGAGGCGATGCCGGGCTGTTCAAAAGGTCTTTGCGCCCCCCGTTGCACCCTGTCGCCGCCCGGTTGAAGCTGCGCCGCGCTTTTTGAGGACACGCCATGTACATCGAACACCGCCAATACACCTTCCATCCGGGCAAGCAGCCGCAATGGCTCGACGCCTTCGGCAATTATGGTTT
The DNA here is from genome assembly GCF_014644535.1 of Neoroseomonas lacus. GTDB lineage: Bacteria > Pseudomonadota > Alphaproteobacteria > Acetobacterales > Acetobacteraceae > Neoroseomonas > Neoroseomonas lacus. The sequence goes on along the minus strand of NZ_BMKW01000007.1, from coordinate 122,880 downwards.
CCCGGCTTCGACCCGCACCCTGGGCGCGCCGTCGCTCGGCACCTTCACTGCCGAGGTCGGCCCGATCAACCGCTTCGTGTTCATGCGCGGCTGGGACGACATCGACACCCGCGACGCCGGCATCGCGGCGCGCGAGGTCGACCCGCAATGGGGCGAGTTCAAGAAGGCCTCGGCGGGCTGCCTGATGGCGCAGGAAGTGAAGTTCCTGAAGCCGACTTCCTTCTCGCCGATCACCTCGGCCAAGGATTTCGCCTTCAAGCGCGCGATCGGCGGCACCGGTATGGTGGTCGACCATCGCACCTACGACTTCCATCCGGGCAAGATGCCGGCCTGGATCAAGGCGTATGAGGAGGTCGGGCTGCCGGTACAGAGGCGCATCCTCGGCCAGCTGCTGATGTTCGCGGTGACCGAGATCGGTCCGATCAATCAGGCGGTGTTCTGCTGGCTGTATGAGGGCTTCGGCGACCGCGACCGCCGCCGCACCGCCATGGCCAACGACCCGGAATGGCAGGAATTTGGCAAGATGGTCGGCGGCCTCGGCGCGCTGAAGCAGCAGACCGTGATGGGCCTGAAGCCGACCTCCTTCTCCGTCGTCAGATGATCGCGCGGTCCGGGGTGGCGCCGCCATCCCGACCGGACCACGGCGCCCCGCGCGCGCGAGGTCGTTGAAACGTCGCGCCGGTTAACCGGCGCTTCAGCGCTGGCGGTGAGGATGCGTGTTCTTCCTCACCGGCAGGACCATGCAGGAAACCGTTCGCCACCCAGCCCCCAGCGCCGCGGACCGTTTCCTCACCTTCGCCTTCGCCGCGGCGGAACTCCTGGTCGAGGCCGACGCGGCGGGCCGCATCACATTCGCCGAGGGTGCCTTTCCCGCGCGATTCGGCCGGTCCGGCCGCAGCTTCCTTGGCGAACCCGTGCAGTCGCTGGTGGCGCGCGACCAGCGCTCGGGCGTCGGCACCGCCCTAGAATTGCTCTCCGCGACAGGACGCATCCGCCCGACCGCGATCCGCCTGTCGGATGCCGCCCGGTCCCCCTTCAGCATGGCCGGGCTCGCGGCGCCGGGCCGCGCCGGCCGGTTCTGCCTGACCTTCGCGCCGCTGCCGGCCGAACTGCCCGGCGGGCCATTGCCGGGCGGCCCCGGCCTTGCCCGCGCGGTGGAGGAATTGCTGCGCGGCGCCGATGCCGCGCATGGCGCCCTTGGCCTGATCGAATTGACCGGCGACGGCGGCGCGCTGACGCCACGCGCGGACCTCGCGGCGCGCATCCAGGCGGTCCTTGCCAGCCACGGCGGCAGTGGGGCCGTGGCGGCCGATTTCGGCTCCGGCCGCTTCGGGGTGCTGCCGGCCGAAGGCGGCCCGGATGTGCAGGCACTGGCCGGCCAGGTCGCGCTGCTGCTGGCCCAGCATGGGCTGCCGGGGCAGATCGCCACGCGCAGCCTGCCGCTCGATGCGGTCGGCCTCAGCCCGCTGCAGACGACGCGGGCGTTGCGCTTCGCCCTGTCGGCCTTCTCGCGCGGCGGCGATGCTGCGCTGGCCAAGGCGGGCTTCGCCGGCGGGTTGGCGGGCTTCGTCTCCTCCGCGGCGGACCGCGCGATGACGCTGCGCCGGACCATCGCCGAACGCCGCTTTCGGCTGGCCTTCCAACCCATCGTGCTGCTGGCCGACCGCAAGCCGCATCACTACGAAGCGCTGCTGCGCCCAATCCCGACGCCGGGCAGCCCCTATGACCAGCCGTCCGAATTCATTGCCCTCGCCGAGACGGTGGGGCTCTCGGAAACCCTCGACTGGGCGGTGGTGGAGACCGCCTGCGAGGCGGCACAGGCGGCCAGCGGCGCGCGCATCGCCTGCAACCTCTCCGGCCTGTCGCTGCAAAGCCCGGCCTTTCGCGATCAGCTCTGCGCCATGCTCGCGGCGAGTCCCGACCTGGCCCGCCGCCTGCTGGTCGAGATCACCGAAACCGCCGAGATCGAGGACGAGACCGAGGCCACCCGCACCGTCGATGCGCTCCGCGCGCTCGGCATGCCAGTCTGGATCGATGATTTCGGCGCGGGGGCGGCGGCGTTCCGCTACCTGCGCATCTTCCGCGTCGATTTCGTGAAGGTGGACGGCATCTACGTCACCAATGCCGTCGAGAGTGCCCGCGACCGTGGCTTCATCGCAGCCATGGTCGACCTCGCCACCACCGTCGGCGCGCAGGCGGTGGCCGAGCGGATCGAGAACGAGACCCAGGCGAAGCTGATGCAGGAACTCGGCGTCACCTTCGGCCAGGGCTACCTGTTCGGCCGGCCGGGCGCGCTGCCGGGGCGGTGATCGGGCCACGCCCTTGCCCTCTGGCCTTCGCCGGCGCAGGAAGCACGGGCCATGACGGAGCCAGCCCCGCCACGACTCGCCGTGGTCATCCCCTGCTTCAACGAGGCCGCCAACGTCGCCCCCATGGTGGAGCGGCTGGACGCGGCGCTCGCCGGAATCGCGTGGGAAGCCATCTTCGTCGATGACGACAGCCCCGATGGCACCGCCGCGCGCGCCAAGGCGATCGCCGCGCGCGACCCGCGAGTCCGCTGCATCCGGCGCATCGGCCGGCGCGGCCTCGCCTCGGCCTGCGTCGAGGGCATCCTGTCCACCGCGGCCCCCTACGTTGCCGTCATCGATGGCGACCTGCAGCATGACGAGACCATCCTCCCGCAGATGCTTGCGCTGCTGGAGGCCGATCAGGCGGAAGTCGTGATCGGCAGCCGCAATGTCGAAGGCGGCGCGATGGGGGAGGGCCTGTCACCGATCCGCCGGTTGGTATCGGATGGCGGCGCCGCGCTGGCGAACGCCGCCCTGCCGGTGAAGGTCGCCGACCCGATGAGCGGCTTCTTCGCCCTGCCGCGCGCCCTCTTCGACGAATTGGCGCCAAGGCTGACCGCGACCGGATTCAAGATCCTGCTCGATGTCCTGCTCTCGGCCGGCCGGCCCCTGCGGGTCGCCGAAATCCCGTACACCTTCCGCGCGCGGGAGGCGGGCGAGAGCAAGCTCGACGCCGCGGTGCTGCTCGAATTCGGCGGGCTGCTGGCGGACAAGGCGATGGGCGGCATCGTGCCGTTGCGCTTCATGGCCTTCGCGCTGGTGGGCGGGATCGGCGTGCTGGTCCATCTGATGGTGCTCGGCCTGCTCTACGGCCTCGGCCCGCTGAGTTTCCCAGCGGCGCAATGGAGCGCCACCTTCGTCGCCATGACGGCGAATTTCCTGCTGAACAACCGCATCACCTATCGCGACCGGCGGCTGCGCGGGGCGGCGCTGCCACGCGGGCTGGTGCTGTTCTACCTGGTCTGCGGCATCGGGGCGGCAGCCAATGTGGGCATCGCCGGGCTGCTGGTGCGCGACGGGCTGGTGAATTGGGGCCTCGCCGGCGGCGCCGGCGCCCTGCTGACCGTGGTGTGGAATTACGCCGTCTCCTCCACCCTGGTCTGGCGGCCACGCTGATGGGCTGGCTCGCCGCGCTGGCGGCGCTGACCGTCCTGCGCCTGGCGATCTGCGCCATCCTGCCCTTGGCGCCGGACGAGGCCTATTACTGGGTGTGGTCGCGCGATTTGCAGGGCGGCTATCTGGACCACCCGCCGATGGTTGCGCTGTTCATCCGCGCCGGCACCTTCATTGCCGGGGAGACCGCGCTCGGGGTGCGGCTGATGGGGCCAGTCTGCCTGGCCATCGGCTCCGTCCAACTGGCGCGCGCCACCGAGGACCTGTTCCCCGGCCGCGGTGCCGGCCCATGGGCGGCGGCGCTGTTCAACGCGACACTGCTGGCCGGCGTCGGCGCGGTAGCGATGACGCCGGATACGCCGCTGATTGCCTTCTGGGCGGCGACGATCTGGGCGCTGGCGCGGCTGCATCGGACGGGCGACGGGCGTTGGTGGCTGGCGGTTGGCGCCCTGGCCGGGGCGGCGTTGCTGAGCAAATACACCGCCGCGCTGCTCGGCTTCGGCATCGTGGTGTGGCTGCTGCTCGACCCCATGGCGCGGCGCTGGCTGCTGCGGTGGCAGCTCTGGGCGGGCGGGCTATTGGCGGTGGCCGTCTTCGCCCCCGTGGTGCTCTGGAATGCCGGGCATGACTGGGCCTCCTTCGCCAAGCAGGGTGGTCGTGCCGGTGCGGCGGAGGCCGGCCGCGCCCTGCGCTATCTTGGCGAGTTGATCGGCGGGCAGGTCGGTTTGGCGACGCCCTTGGTCTTCGTCATGGCCGTCGTGGGGGTCGCGGCGGCGGCGCATCGCTGGTGGCGGCTGCGCGATGGCGCCACGTTGCTATTGGCCGCGCTGACCATCCCGCCCGCCGCGATCTTTCTCTGGCAGGCGACGGGCAGCCGGGTGCAGGGCAATTGGCCGGCCATCCTGTATCCGGCCGCCGCCATTGCCGCCGCGGCGTTGCTGACCGCGCCCGGTTGGCTGCGGCTGCGCCTGCCGGCGGTGGCGGTCGGGCTGGTGATGACCGGGGCGGTGTATCTGCAGGCCGTGGCCGCGCCGCTGCCGCTGCCGCGCCGGTCCGACCCAACCCTGGCCCGGCTTGGTGGTTGGGAGGGGTTCCTCACGGCGGTCGATGCCCGGATGACGCAGCAGGGCGCGGCTTTCGTGGCGGCCGAGGAATATGGCCTGGCCGCCAAGCTAGCCTTTGGCCTGCCGCGAGGGCGCGTCGTCATCGCCATGGATCCGCGCTGGCGATATTTTTCACTCGCGACCCCCGTACCGGGCGTAACCGGCCTGCTAGTGCGCAGCGAAAGACGCGGGGAGGGACCCCCTCTCTGGCCGGGCGCGGAAGCGTTGCCGGAGGACGAGGGGCGCCTGGTTCGCAGCCGTGATGGCATCGAGGCGGAGGCCTATCGCCTCCATCGGGTCACCACGGCGCCGGGGCAGCCGCCGGCCGTGGTCTTGCCAAGGCCGGGTTCCTGACGCGACGCTTGACCTCGGGCCGGTCAGACCGATCTCTGAGGCATAACGGAGGGATAAGCATGCCGATCCGCATTCCGCGTGGCTGGGAGATCCCCGAGCGCGAGGCCACCGCCGAGCATCTGGTGTTCGGCCGGCGCAAGGCGTTTGGCCTGGGGGCGGGGCTGCTTGCCACATCGCCCGCCCTGGGCCAGGACGCCGCCGGCCTGCCGCCAGCCATGCGCAACACGCGCTACGAGGCGGGGCGCGAGATCACCGCCGAGCGCGATGCCACCACCTACAACAACTACTACGAGTTCGGCACCGACAAGGGCATCAGCCGCGCCGCCCAGCGCCTGCCGCAGCGCCCCTGGACCGTGAAGGTCGAGGGCATGGTCGAGACGCCGCGCGAATTCGGCATCGAGGACCTGCTGCGCAGCATGCCGATCGAGGAGCGCGTCTATCGGCTGCGCTGCGTCGAGGCGTGGTCGATGGTGGTGCCCTGGACCGGCTTTCCGCTCTCGGCGCTGCTGTCGCAGGTCAAGCCGCTCGGCTCGGCGAAGTATGTGGTGTTCGAGACGGCGGCGCTGCCGCGGGTGATGCCGGGGCTGCGCCAATCCTGGTACCCCTGGCCCTACACCGAGGGCTGCACCATCGAGGAGGCCGGCAACGAGTTGTCGTTCCTCGTGGTGGGTGCCTATGGCAAGCTGCTGCCGCCGCAGAATGGCGGGCCGATCCGCTTCCACCAGCCGTGGAAATACGGCTTCAAGGCCGGCAAGAGCATCACCACCATCAAGCTGACCGACCAGCGGCCGGTCTCCTTCTGGGAGCGCATCCAGGCGCAGGAATACGGCTTCTGGGCCAATGTGAATCCCGAGGTCAGCCATCCGCGCTGGAGCCAGGCGAGCGAGCGGGTGATCGGCACCAGCGAGCGCATCCCGACGCGGCTCTTCAATGGCTATGCGGATTTTGTCGCGCCGCTCTACACTGGTCTGCAGAACGAACGACTCTGGGCATGAGATGGTCCTGCGGCTGATCGGATTGCTGATGGGCGCCGCGGCGCTCGTGATGGGGCTGTCCTTTGGTTGGGGATTGCCACTCGGCACCGTGCTCTCGCAGATCAATCCGCGCGCGATGCTGACCCTGCAGGAGGGCGTGTCAGTCATGCTGTGGTCGGGGGCGTGGGATTCGCTGTTTTACCCGGTGCTCACGCTGCCGGCCTGGGTGGCGCCACTTGCCGTGGCGCTGGTGTTGTTCCTGATCAGTGCGACGCGGCCCGAGCGCGGGTAAGGCCGCTACGCGCGCCGGATCGGAGAGGGACTTAGCCCCGCCGGACCTCTTCGACGATGGCGTAGCGACCTTTCGGGAATCCCATTTGGCGATTGCAGAACGACGTGCCTCCGCAGGCGAAATCCTGCGTGGAGCACCGGGGCCGGGTCCTGCCCCCGGCCGATATGCGGTCCGCCAAGCATTGGCTTCCGCAGGACCGCTGTGGTCTGGCGTGGCGGCGCCCTCACGCCGCCTATTCGATGCGCGCGCCGGAGATTTCCACCAGGCGTTGCCAGCGCGGCGTCTCGGCGCGGATCATCTGGGCCGCCGCGGCGGGGCTGTCGCTCAGGACAATGCCGTAGCCGAGCGGGCGCAGGCGTTCGACGAAGTCAGGCTGGCGCGCGACCGTCTGCGCGGCCTCGAACAGGCGCTGGGCGACCGGGGCTGGTGTGCCGCCGGCAGCGGTGACGACATTCCAGTTGACCAGCGAATGCTCGCCCAGGCCGAGATCGGCAAAGGCCTTCATGCCCGGGATCTCGGGCAGCAGCGGGATGGGGTCGCCGGAGGAGACGGCCAGTGCCTTGAAGGCCCCGCTCGTCACATGCGGCATCAGCGCCGGCATGACGTCGAACATCATGTCGATCGTGCCGGCCAGCAGGTCGTTGATGGCCGGACCGCCACCGCGATAGGGCACGTGCAGGATCTTCGCATCGGCGAAGCGGTTCACCGCCGCGATGTTGAGATGCGAGGAGGTGCCCGAGCCTGAGGATCCCATCCGCACCTGCTCCGGATGGGCGCGTGACCAGGTCACGAGAGCGCGGAAATCGGTCCAGCCGTTGCGCCGGGCGGTTTCTGCATTCACCACGCAGAGCAGCGCCCCGTCCGTCAGCTGGGTGATCGGGGTCAGGTCCTGCTGCGGATTGAAGGGCATGCGTGCATGCATGAACGGCGCGGCGCAATAGGTGGTCGCGCTGATCAGGCCAATCGCGCTGCCATCCTTGTCCGATTTCGCCAGCGCATCGGCGCCGATCATCCCGCCCGCGCCGGCACGGTTCTCCACTACGACCGTCTGGGCCAGCACGGCGCCGAGGCGCTCGGCAAACAGCCGGCTGGTGATGTCCACCGCGCCGCCTGGCGGGAAGGGGACGATCACGCGCACCGGGCGGCCGCCGGCCAGCGGCTGTGCGTGGACGATGCCAGGTGCCACCGCGAGGCCGGCGATGCCGCCGAGAAGGCGGCGGCGGTTCAGGGCGGGGGTGAGCGGCATGGCAGAATCTCCGGCATCTTGTTTGTGCCAGAGCCTGCCGTGCCGGCGCCGCCTGGGGAAGGGCCATGGACGCGCGGCGCGCGCCAGGCGATGCCATGGCCTATCGGCAGCGACAGGCCCCGCCGACATCCGATCGCAGATTCTGGCGCACCCAGGTGACGCCATCCGGTTGGAAGTCGAAGGACGGACCGATGATGCAGATCTCGGAATGACCGCGGCCGCTTTGCATCTGAGACAATGTGGAGCGCTCGACCATGATGCGGTTGTTGACGCAATAGACGACGGCAGGCGTGCTCTGCGCTATGCCCGCCGGCGCGATGGCGGCAAAGGCCAAGCAGCAGAGGGCAAGAGGCTTGTTCATGATCGCATGACCCAGGGTTGTGCTCGCCGCTCACAATGCGGTGCACGGTACGGCTGCGCAAGGACATGGCGCCAGGCGGCATCAGGCGCGGAGCAGCGCGTCCCTCGCGGCGGCGATGGCGAGCTGCGCCGCCGGCGTCAGCGTGAAGTTGGCCAGCTCCTCCGGCCGCGCCCAGGCGACCTCGCTGACATCGTCCCCGGCGCGGGCCTCGCCGGAAACCCAGACCGCGGCAAAGTCGATGATCGTGTAGTGATAGAGCGCGCGCCCCTCATCATCATGGCTGATCGCATCGACAACGGTCGCCAGCGCCAGGGGGCCGACCTCGACGCCGGCTTCCTCGAACAACTCACGCCGCGCGGCCGCCTCGGTGGTCTCGCCGAGATGCTGCGCGCCACCGGGAATGGACCAGCTGCCGATGCGCGGCGGTTTGCCTCGACGCACCAGCAGGACATGCTCGTCGCGAAAGACGATGCAGCCGATGCCGACCCAGGGGCGGTCGGGGTATTCGCGGCCGGTCACTGCGGCCGCGGCGGCGTATCCGGCGCCGCTGGCGCGTCGGCGGCGGGCACATCGTCGGCCGGCGTCTCGGCGGCCGGCGGGGTCGGCTCCTGGCGGAGCAGGTCGGCCATCTGCGGCACGAAGGACTTCTCCTTCCACGGCCCGACCTGATAGGCCCAGCTGCGCCATCGGGCGTTCAGCCGCGCCGCCTCGTCATCGCCCTCGGCGGCGAGGGCGATCCAGATCGTTTCGCCCGCCTTGCGCGGCCGCACCACGACGGCGAGGTTGTCGGTCAGTTCGAACCGCGCTTCGCCCAGCGGCTCGCCGGGGGCGTCCGCCTCGGGCTTCACATCGAGGAAGGTGAGGAATTCGAAGGCACGGCCGACCTCATCGAGGCTCGTCTCATCAGTCGGCGGGGCGTCGGCCGGCTCGGTGACCTGCAACTTGCCGTCGGGGCCCTCGCCACGGGTCAGCACCAGCGCCGGCTCGCCGGTGCGGTTGATGGCGACGCGGCGGACGCGTTCGCGCGGCAGGTTGGCGATGTCGCGGTCGAGCCAGAGCTGCGGGTCGGAATCGACCGGGATGCGCCCTTCGGCGAGCCAGGCCTGGTTCTCGTTCGGGCGCCGCACGAAGGCGCTTTCCGGCACATTGCCCTGGGTGCGCACGCGCCGCCGGCCAATGACCAACTCGGCGATCACAGCGTCCTGCGCATCGAGCACGCGCAGCAGCGTAGCGGTCGAACCGGCCCGCGTCGGGTCATCAAGGCCGAGGCGGTCGAGCATGTCGGGATTGGCGGTGCGCGGTTCGACGAGGCGCAGTTCGGTCAGGCCGACGAGCAGCTCGCGCACCTTCTCCTGCCGCACCGGATAGCCGCCCTTGGCGGGCAGCACCCAGGTCTCGCCGCGGCGGGCGACTTCCAGCGTGCCGTCTTGGCGCGTGGCGACGATCTTCGCGGCCGATTGCAGCCGCTGCGCCAGGCCCGGGAAGGCGAGCGCCGCCCCGGCCGGCGAGGGGGCGGGCCGTTCGGCCGGGTTCAGCAGCAGCGCGCCGCCAACCACCACGACCGCGGCGCCGCTGAGCAGGAGAAGCTGACGACGGTTCATCTGTCGTGCTCCTCAGGACCGCGCCGCGCTGCGGCGGCGCGACCGGGCGATGCCTAGGCCGATAGCGAAGAAGGCCAGCAACAACGGCACCGCGGCGATGTTGACGACGCGCAGCCAGACTTCGGTACGCTCGATGTCCCGCCGCAGGTCGAGTTGCACGGCGCGCAGCTGCTGACGTGTCTGCAGGATTTGCGCGCGTGCCGCGTCGATCTCGGCGCGCTGTTCCGGCGTGATGACGGCGGCACCTTGGCCGCGCTCGCCGCCCTGGCCCTGACGCAGTTCGCGCAGGCGGCGTTCGGTCTGCTGCAGGCGTTCCGTCAACTCGCGCTCGGTCTGACGGAAACGCGCATCGGCGTCACGGCGGATATCGTCCACCACGGTGAAGGGACGGATCGATTCACCGCGCGAACGCAGTGAGATCAGCGCGTCGCCACCGGCGAAGGTGTCGACGATGTTCGCCACCAGCGAGCCATTGTCGCTGAACGGCGTTGCCACCTGCTGGCCGAAGAAGTCCTGGGTACGCACCCAGAAGCGGTCCTCCAGCAGATCGGCATCGGCGAAAACGACCAGATTGGCGGCGCCGTCGCTATGGGCGCGATGGGCGGGGAAATCGGCCGGACGCTCGCTGCCCTCGGGCGGCGGCGGCGGGCCGTCGGGGAAGGCGGAATTCAGCTCGCCGCGGACCCGCGCGGCGATGGTCCGGTGCAGGTTCTCTGGGCGAAACTCGGCGAGGATGCGGGCCGGGTCCGGGTTCTCGCGGACACGCTCGACATTGGCCAGCATGCTGCGCTCGCTGCTCTGGAGCAGCGGCACGAATTCCACCGTGGCCCCGTCACGCCGGCGCAGATGGCCGGCTGAGGCGACTGTCACCTGGTTCAGCTGTGCCGTCGCCACCTCGGAACTGTTGATGGAATCGCCCTGCAGGTTGAACCAGGCCAAGTAGTCCACCGCTTGCACCCGGTCGGTCGGGTTGGCGCGCACCCGCCAGGCGCCGCGCAGATCGAGCACCACCGCCTCGGAGGGCGCATCGACGCCCCAGGCATTCAGCAGGCGGTTGAGCTGCGAAGCGGTATCGGTGGGCGGCCGGCCACCGGGGCCGGGGCGCGAGGCCTGGCCTTCGGAATACGGGTCGACGAAGACCATCAGCTTGCCGCCGCGCATGACGAACTGGTCGATGGCGTATTGCGTCGCATCCGACAGGTTCTGCGGATGCACCACCATCAGCACCTGTACGTCGTCCGGGATACGCTGGGTGTCGAGCGGCACGTCCTGCACGGCATAGAATTGGCGCAGCGTCTGCATTACCGCGAAGGGCTGCGGCGCCGGGCCGCCGCGCATCATCATCATCATGCGCGGATCGCCGTTCAGCGGCAGGGTGGACATCACCCCCACCACCGGCCGGCGCGGGTTCGACAGTTCATAGACCAGCCGCGTCAGGTCGAATTCCAAGAAGCGTTCGCGGTCGGGCTGGAAGAACGGGATGGAACGCTCGTCATCCAGCAGGTTGCTGCCGGCAAGACCGAAATAGATCTGCTCGCCCGACTGGTCGACCGGCACGCCCTGCATGCCGAAGGCGAGCGCGCGATCCTCGGTCTCGCTGAAGGGTTCGGGGTCGAGCACTTCCAGCTGGATCTTGCCGCCGGAGACGGCGACGTATTCCTCCAGCATGGCGCGCACGCGCTCGGCATAGGAGCCATAGGCCGGCACCGCCGCGCCGAGCCGGCGCGAATAGAACAGCCGCAGCGTCACCGGGTCCTGCAGGCCGCGCAGCACGGATTTCGTGCCGTCCGACAGGGTGTAGAGATGCTGTTGCGTCAGGTCGACGCGCGCGCGCGGCGCCACCCGGTCGACCAGCATGTTGACGCCGATCGCCAGCGCGGCCGCCGCGACGAGCCCGAGCGCCGAGGACCAGATCCGCCGCGTGCCCGGGCGAGGGGAGGGAGAGGAGGTACCGCTCATCGGGTCAGTCCGCCTTCCGGTGGTCGATGACCACGGCATTCACAAACAGGAAGAAGCCCATGAAGGAGCCGAAGAACACCACGTCGCGCAGCGCGATGACGCCGCGCACCAGGGAGTTGAAGCGTTCGGTGATCGACAGGCCGCGCGCGACCTCCGCCAGCACCGGCATCCGCTGCGAGAGGAAGTCGTTGATGATGGGGCTGCCCGCCACGGTGAACAGGAAGCAGACGGCGACGGCGAGGACAAAGGCGACGACCTGGTTCTTGGTCATCGCCGACATCGCCGCACCCACCGCCAGGAAGGCGCCGGCTACCAGAAGGCAGCCCAGATACCCGGCGGCGATCACGCCATTATCCGGCTCGCCGAGGTAGTTGACCGTCAGCACCAGCGGGAAAGTCAGCAGCAATGCGATGGCGCAGAACGCCCAGGCGGCGAGGAACTTACCGACCACCGCCTGCCATTGCGGCAGCGGCAGGGTCAGCAGCAGCTCGATGGTTCCCAGGCGCCGTTCCTCGGCCCACAGCCGCATGGTGAGGGCGGGGACGAGGAACAGGAAAAGCCAGGGCACGAAGGTGAAGAAGGGCGACAGGTCGGCCTGCCCGCGGGCGAAGAAGCCGCCCAGGGTGAAGGTCAGCGCGCCCGCCATCATCAGGAAGATGACGATGAACACATAGGCGACCGGGGTGGCGAAATAACCGGCGAGTTCGCGCCGCGCGACGATCAGCGCACCCATCAGGCGGCGTCCTTCGGCATGGTCAGGTCGCGGAACACCTGTTCCAGCGAACGGCCCGGCGCGACCAGCCCGGCCGGGGTGGAGTCGGCGAGAACCTTGCCGCCCGCGATGACGATCGCGCGGCTGCACACGGCTTCGACCTCCTCGAGGATGTGGGTCGAGATCAGGATCGCCTTCTGCGGCGCCATGCGGCGGATCAGTTGGCGGACCTCGTGCTTCTGGTTGGGGTCGAGGCCATCGGTCGGCTCGTCCAGCACCAGTACGGGCGGGTCATGCAGCAGGGATTGCGCGAGGCCGACGCGGCGCTTGAAGCCCTTGGAGAGCGTCTCGATTGGCTGCAGCTGCACGCCCTCGAGCTGGGTCAGCTGCATCGCGGCCTCGACCCGTTCATCCGCCTCCCCGCCGCGATAGCCGCGGATACTGGCGACGAAGCGCAGGAAGCCGGTGACGGTCATTTCCGGGTAGGTCGGCGCGCCCTCGGGCAGGTAGCCCAGGCTGCGCTTGGCCGCGACCGGGCTGTCCACGACATCCTTCCCGCAGATCCGCGCGGTGCCGGCGGTGGGCGTCACGAAGCCGGCCAGCATCTTCATGGTGGTGGATTTGCCGGCACCGTTCGGGCCGAGGAAGCCCACGACCTCCCCGCGATCGACGGAAAACGACACGTCGTCCACGGCCGTGAAGTCGCCGAAGCGCTTGGTCAGGCGCTCGATCTCGATCAGCGCGGGCAAAGGCAGTCTCCCCTGTGCTGGCCCATATCGGGCGGCGCGCGATTTGACCCTCCCGGGGCCGGGATGCAACCCCCCGCGCCGTTACCGTCTGCAACAGCGCGGCGGGGTGGCTTGTCAAAAATCGAGCAGCGCGTTGTCCACCACCTCCTTCATGACGAAGAAGGTGCGGGTCTGCCGGACGCCCGGCAGGCGCAGAAGCTGCTCGCCGTGCAGACGGTTGAAATCGGCGATGTCGCGCACACGGATCTTCAGGAAGAAGTCGAAATCCCCGGCGACCAGGTGGCAGTCCAGCACGAAGCTCAGCTTCCTGATGGCGTCCTCGAAGGCTGCGAAGCTCTCGGGCGTCGAGCGGTCGAGTTCGACGCCGACGATCACCAGCGTGCCGCGATGGACCAGTTGCGGGGCGATCTGCGCCCGCACGGCGGTGACGTAGCCGCGCTCGAACAGCCGCTGGGTACGGCGATGGCAGGTGGCGGGGCTGACATTCACGGCCCCGGCCAATTCGGCATTCGAGATCCGCCCGTCGCGTTGCAGCCGCTGGAGGATTCGGTGGTCGATGCGGTCGAGCTCGGAGGCGTTGGAAGGATCTTCCATTTTTTGCGTCCATATGACGAAGTACATGACCTAAACGCCAGCGGGCCGGAAGCCAAGGGCAGTAATGGCATTGTATTCGAGGGCACCTTTCAGGGTGCCGATGCTAAGCCTCCGCTCCCTTCCACGACAGGAGCGATCGGTGCTCAGACTCGACAAATTCGAACGTTTTCCCCTGACCTTCGGCCCGACGCCGATCGAACACCTGCCGCGCATGACCGCGGCGCTGGGCGGCAAGGTCGAGATCTACGCCAAGCGCGACGACTGCAATTCCGGCTTGGCCTTCGGTGGCAACAAGCTGCGCAAGCTCGAGTACATCGTGCCCGACGCGATCGCCTCGAATGCCGATACGCTGGTCTCGATCGGCGGCGTGCAGTCCAACCACACCCGCATGGTGGCGGCGACGGCGGCGAAGATCGGCATGAAGTGCGTCGTCGTGCAGGAAAGCTGGGTGCCGCATGAGGACGCCGTCTATGACCGCGTCGGCAACATCCTGCTGACCCGCCTGATGGGCGCGGACAGCCGCATCGTGCCCGACGGCTTCGACATCGGCATCCGCAAGAGCTGGGAAGACGCCATCCAGTCGGTGAAGGATGCCGGCGGCAAGCCCTACGGCATCCCGGCCGGCGCCTCGGTGCACAAGTTCGGCGGGCTCGGCTATGTCGGTTTCGCCGAGGAAGTGCGGCGGCAGGAAGCCGAGATGGGCATCCGCTTCGACTACATCATCGTCTGCGTCGTCACCGGCTCGACCCAGGCCGGCATGATCGTCGGCTTCGCCGCCGACAACCGCGCCGACCGCGTCATCGGCATCGACGCCTCCGGCACCCCGGTGCAGACCCGCCAGCAGGTGCGCGAGATCGTCGACAACACCGCCGAACTGGTCGAACTCGGCCGCGCCGTGCGCGACGACGAGATTGTCATCCTCGATGGGTATGCCTACCCCGCCTACGGCGTGCCGAGCCACGAGACGAATGAGGCGATCCGCTTCGCCGCACGAACCGAGGCGATGATCACCGACCCGGTCTATGAGGGCAAATCGATGCAGGGGATGATCGACCTGGTCAACAAGGGCTACTTCCCCGAGGGGTCGAAGGTCCTCTACGCGCATCTGGGGGGTGCGCCGGCGCTCAATGGCTACAGCTACACCTATCGCAACGGGTGAGGCCATGGTCGCCGTCGCCCTGTGCCGGATGGCGCAACCGGATGCCGCGCTGGAACGGCGGCTGTTCGAGGCGGCGCGGCTGTCGCAGCCGCATGCCGGGGCGGAACTCCTCTTTCTCGGGGAGGACCGCGCCGGCGGCGATGCCGTCCTGGTGGCGCTGCACTTCGGTGGCCTGCCCCAGGCGCTGGCCTTTCGGTCCGCGGTGGCGGGCATCGAGGGGGTGACGCTGCAATTGCTGCACCTGCGTCTGCCCTTTGACGGCGTACCGACCGCCGCGTTGTTTCCCTGACCGCGCCGGGCCGCCGGCGGCGCGGTCCTACCCCGCGTCGAGCGGCGCCATGGTGATGTCGTGCCCGAACAGGGCAAGCAGCAGCCGCGCCGCCTGGCCGCGCGGCGAGGCCAGCGCCGGGTCGCGCCCCAGCAGCACCTCGGCATCGTCATGGGCGATGTCGACCAGCCGGGCATACTCCTCGGGGTCCTCGCGCGGGTCGAGCAGCCTCGCCCCGGGCAGCCCGGCCTGGCGCGTACTGAGCGCGTCTCCGCCGCCACGCGCACGCAGATCCTCCTCTGCGATGACGAAGCCGTCATCGGAGTCGCGCAGCACCAGCAGGCGCCGCTTCTCGCCTTCCGTCAGTCCCGGCGAATGCACCAGCAGGCAGGAGGATGGCTTCGAGCCGCGCCCGACCCGCCCGCGCAGCTGGTGCAGCGCCGCCAGGCCGAAGCGTTCGGCCTGTTCGATCAGCATGATCGTCGCCTCGGGCACATCGACGCCGACCTCGATCACCGTGGTCGCCACCAGGATCTTGGTGCGCCCGGCCGCGAAATCGGCGAGCGAGGCTTCGCGCACCGCGATGTCCTGCATGCCATGGGCGATGCCGACCAGACCGGGGAACCGCCCGTTCAGCTCGGCGAAGCGGTCCTCGGCGGCCACGGAATCGTCGCGCTCGGACCCGCTGATGGCCCGCACCACCCAATAGGCGCGTTCCTCCCGCCCGATCGCCTCGCCGAGGCGCTCGATGATGTCCGGCAGCCGGTCCTGGCTGGTGATGCGGGTGACGATCGGCTGGCGGCCCGGCGGCTTGCCGGCGATGCGGCTGACCGCCATCTCGCCCCATTGCGTCAGCAGCAGCGTGCGCGGGATGGGCGTGGCGGTCATCACCAGCATGTCCACAGCGTCGCCCTTCTCGGCCAGCATCAGCCGCTGGGCGACGCCGAAGCGGTGCTGTTCATCCACCACCGCCAGCGCCAGGTCATGGAAGACGACGCCCTCCTGGAACAGCGCATGGGTGCCGAGCACCAGCGGGATCGACCCATCCGCCAGCCCCGCGAGCACACGCTTGCGTTCCTTGCCCTTCACGCTGCCGGTCAGCAGCGCGACCTTCACCCCCGCCGCGTCGCACAGTTTCTCGAAGGTGCGCAGATGCTGCCGGGCCAGCAATTCGGTCGGCGCCATCAGCGCGGCCTGCGCGCCGGCCTCGGCCACCCGCAGCATCGCCATCACCGCGACCAGCGTCTTGCCGGCGCCGACATCGCCCTGCAGCAGCCGCAGCATGCGGCGGGGCGCGGCAAGGTCGGCATCGATCTCGGCGACGGCCTGGCGCTGCGCCTCGGTGGGCGGGAAACCGAAGGCCGCCAGCGCCTTCGCCCGCAGCGTCTCGCCACCGGCCAGCGCCCGGCCGGGCCGTTCGCGCGACCTCCGTCGCACCAGGCCGAGCGCGATCTGGCCCGACAGCAACTCGTCATAGGCTAGGCGATGGCGGGGTGCCGCGCCGGGTTCGGCCTCGGGCGCCTGGATGGCGCGCAGGGCAGGGGTGAAGCCGGGCCATTTCTCGCGCCGCAGCAAAGGCGGATCCTGCCATTCCGGCAATTCCGGCAGCAGGGCGAGGGCCGCACCCATCGCCCGCGTCACCTGCGGCAGGCCGAGCGCCCCGGTCAGCGGCCAGACCGGCTGGACCTCGGGGATGCCGTCCTCCTTCGCCGAGATCTGCGGGTTCACCACGACCCAATCGTCGCCTTCCTCCTTCAGCGTGCCGGCGAACCAGCGCGTCGCACCCACCGGTAGTGCCTTTTCCGCCCAGGGCTTCTGCCAGTTCATCAATAGGGCGGTGACCGACTCGCCCTCCGCCTCGCAGCGCACCCGCACATAGGGACGGCCCTGGCCCGATCGGCCGGACTTGTGGGAGCTGATGACGACCGGGATCAGCACCTCGGAGTCGGGCAGCGCATGGGAGGGGCGGGTGATCCGTCGCCGCGTCAGGTAGCGTTCGGGCAGGTGCAGCAGCAGGTCGAGCACGCGCGGCCCGCCGGCGGCCTTGGCCATCAGCCGGGCATCGTTCTCCTTGACGCCCTTCAATTCGCCGATCGGCGCCATCAATGGTGCCAGCGCATCGGCGCCCTGCGGCATCGTCTCGTCTCGGCGGGCTGACACGATTCCCATCGCCCTCTATATGCCAGGACGGAGCCCATGCCCGAACCCCAGGACCTAGACCCTCGCCGCCGTCGCCTCGTCTACCGGGCGATGCACCGTGGTACCAAGGAAGCCGATCTCATGATCGGCGGCTTTGTCGCGCGCAACATCGCCGGCTTCACCGAGGCCGAACTCGATGCGATCGAGGCGGTGCTGGAACATTGGGACGTCGACCTGGCCGATTGGCTGTCCGGCCGCCGGCCCATCCCGCCCGAGGCCGATACGCCGATGATCCGCCGCATGGCCACCGAATGCGGCCGGACGGGCGCGGGCGTGCCGCCGGGGGCGGAGCGGTGAGGGCAGCCACCGTCCATGGCGCCCCCGAAGGCTTCGACGCCCTTCTGCTGTGCCGCCGCCGGGCGGAGACCGACGCCCCGGTGGTCCATGTCTGCCGTGACGACGCCCGCATGGCCCGGATGGCCGATGCGATCGGCTTCTTCGCCCCCGAGGTCGAAATCCTGCGCTTCCCGGCCTGGGATTGCCTGCCCTATGACCGCGTCTCGCCCAATCCCGAGATCGTCGCCGAACGCGTCGCCACCCTGACGCGGCTGCTGGAAAAGCCGACGCGCCCGCGCATCGTTCTGACCACGGTCAATGCCATCGCCCAGAAGGTGCCGCCGCCGGAAACCTTCGACGGCGCGACGATGCATCTGGCCAAGGGCGGCCGGGTGCAGCCGGAGGCACTGACCGCCTTCCTCGAATCCAACGGCTACCACCGCACCGGCACGGTGATGGAGCATGGCGAATACGCCATGCGCGGCGGCATCGTCGACCTGTTCCCCGCCGGTGGGTCCGACCCCGTCCGCCTCGATTTGTTTGGCGACGAGATCGAGGATATGCGCCGCTTCGACACGGCGACGCAGCGCAGCGGCAAGGTGGTGCCCGAACTGCGCCTGCGCCCGGTCGGCGAGGTGTTCCTCGACGAGGCCTCCCGCGCCCGCTTCCGCACCGCCTATCGCGAACTGTTCGGCGCAGCGGCAGCCGAGGACCCGCTCTATGTCTCGGTCAGCGCCGGGCGCAAGCATCCGGGCATGGAACATTGGGCCGGGCTGTTTCACGACAGCATGGCGACGCTGATCGACTACCTCCCCGGCGCCTCCGTCAGCCTCGACCATCAGGCCGAGGATGTCGCGACCGCCCGCTTCGAGATGGTCGAGGACCATTACCAGGCCCGCCGCGTGCCGGTGCGCGTCGCCGAGGGAGAAGTGCCCTACCGCCCCGCCCCGCCGGGCACGCTGCATCTCGACCGCGAGGGCTGGGACGAGATGCTCTCCGGCGGCCCCGTGCTGCTGTTCAGCCCCTTCACCGGCGGCGCCGAGGGCGGGCAGGGGATCGAGGCCGGCGGCCGCCCCGGCCCCTTGCTGACCGAAGCAAGGACGGCCGGCGAGAACGTCTTCGCCGCCTACGCCACCCTGCTCAGTGGCCAGTTGAAGGCCAAGCGCCGCCCGCTGCTCGCCGCCTGGACCAAGGGCTCGCGCGAACGGCTCGGCAATCTGTTGCGCGAGAACAACATCGCCGCCGCCCCGGCCGATGACTGGAAGGCCGCCCGCGCCCTGCCAGAGGGCGTCGTCGCCCTGGTGGTGATGGGCCTCGAACGCGGCTTCGTAGCCGCTGGCATCGCCGTCACCGCCGAACAGGACATTCTCGGCGAGCGCATCTCGCGTCCGGCGCGCCGCCGCCGCCGCGCCGACCAGTTCATCGCCGATGCCACCGAAATCGCCGAGGGCGACCTGGTCGTCCACCAGGACCACGGCATCGGGCGGTATGAAGGCCTGACCACCATCGAGGTCAGCGGCGCCCCGCATGACTGCCTGCGCCTGACCTACGATGGCGGCGACCGGTTGTTCGTGCCGGTCGAGAACATCGAGATCCTCTCGCGCTTCGGTACCGAGACGGCGGGGGTGGCGCTCGATAAGCTCGGCGGCGTCTCCTGGCAGAATCGCAAGGCCAAGGCCAAGTCGCGCATCCGCGACATGGCCGGCGAGCTGATCCGCACCGCCGCGCTGCGGCGCATGAAGGACGGTACCCTCGCCACCCCGCCCGAGGGGCTTTGGGACGAGTTCTGCGCCCGCTTTCCCTTCGTCGAGACCGAGGACCAGTCGCGCGCCATCGCCGATGTGCTGGAGGACCTCTCCGCCGGCCGGCCGATGGATCGCCTCGTCTGCGGCGATGTCGGCTTCGGCAAGACCGAGGTGGCGCTGCGCGCGGCCTTCGTCGTGGCGATGAGCGGCTCGCAGGTCGCGGTGGTGGTGCCGACGACGCTGCTCGCCCGCCAGCACGCTCGCACCTTCACGACGCGCTTCGAGGGATTCCCCATCCGCATCGCGCAGCTCTCGCGCATGGTGACAGCAAAGGAAGCGACCGAGGTCCGCGCGGGGCTGAAGGATGGCAGCGTCAACATCGTCGTCGGCACCCATGCGCTGCTCGCCAAAAGCGTCGAATTCGCCGATCTCGGCCTGGTCATCGTCGATGAGGAGCAGCATTTCGGTGTCAAGCACAAGGAAGCACTGAAGTCGCTCAAGGCCGACGTGCATGTGCTGACGCTGACCGCGACGCCCATCCCGCGCACCCTGCAACTGGCGCTGACCGGGGTGCGGGAGATGAGCGTCATCGCTACGCCGCCGGTCGACCGTCTCGCGGTGCGCACCTTCATCATGCCCTGGGACCCGGTGGTGCTGCGCGAGGCGGTGCAGCGCGAGCGCTTCCGTGGCGGGCAGATCTTCTGTGTGGTGCCGCGCATCGAGGACATGGCCAAGGTCGCCGAACGCCTGACCGAGATCGTCCCCGAGGCGCGCGTGGTGCAGGCGCATGGCCGCATCAGCCCAACCGAGCTCGAACGCATCATGACCGAGTTCGGCGACGGCAAGCACGACATCCTGCTGGCGACCAACATCGTCGAGAGCGGGCTCGACATGCCGGCGGTGAACACGCTGCTGATCCATCGCGCCGACATGTTCGGCCTCGCCCAGCTTTACCAGCTGCGCGGCCGTGTCGGGCGCGGCAAGCTGCGCGGCTATGCCTACCTGACCTGGCCACAGTCGCATCGCCTCTCGCCGGCCGCCGAGAAGCGGCTGGAGGTGATGCAGACGCTCGACAATCTCGGAGCCGGCTTCACCCTCGCCAGCCATGACCTCGACATCCGTGGCGCTGGCAATCTGCTCGGCGAGGAACAGTCCGGCCAGATCCGCGAAGTCGGCATCGAGCTCTACCAGCAGATGCTCGAGGAAGCGGTCGCCGACATCAAGGCCGGGCAGGGCAAGGGCGGCGGCGATTCGGAACGCGACTGGACGCCGCAGATCAATCTTGGCCTGCCGGTGCTGATTCCCGAGACCTATGTCGCTGACCTGCCGGTGCGGCTGGGATTGTATCGGCGCATCGGCTCGCTCGCCTCCGATGGCGAGACGGATGCGATGGGCGCCGAACTCGCCGACCGCTTCGGCCCGGTGCCGCCCGAGGTCGAGAACCTGCTCCAGGTCGTCGCCATCAAGCGACTGTGCCGGGAGGCGGGGGTGGAGAAGCTCGATGCCGGGCCGAAGGGCGTGGTGCTGTCCTTCCGCGGCAACAGATTCGCCGACCCGGCCGGGATGGTCGGCTGGGTGACGGCGCAGAAGGGCCAGGTGAAGCTGCGCCCCGATCACAAGCTGGCCCTGTTGCGGGAGATGGACCTGCCGCAGCGCGTCAAGGCGGCGCGTGACCTGCTGACCGCACTGGCCAAGCTAGTGCGGCGCGCACAGGCTGCCTAAACCGAGGGTAGTTGCCAGCCGGCGGCCCTGGACGTAATCGGAACGTGATCCGACCAAGGTGCCCCCTACATGCCCGTTGAGTTTCCCCGGCCTGCGCGTCTGGCCTCCCTGGTGGCTGCGGCGCTGATGCTTGCCGCGGGTGGTCCGCCGCCTGAACGCGTCACGACGCCGCGCCAGCAAGCCCTGCCCACCGTGGCCGCGCCCGCCGCGGCCCGAGTATCCGAGCCCGCCCCGGTGCCGGGGCCGCTAAACGCGCCAGCCGCCGCTGTGGCGGCGATCACTGCGCCGGACCTGTCGCATCTCTCGCCCGCCGACCGCGCGCGCGCCTTGGCCGATGCGCGGCCCTGGTCGGGCACGCTGTTCCTTGGTTCCTCGGTGGCCGATGGCAAGCTACGCGACCTGATCGTGGCGCCCTGGTCAGGCTCCTGGGGCGATGACACGCTGGTCGGCGGCGCGGTCCAGTATCGCGTGGCGCGCTTCTGGCGCTTCTTTATGGTCGATCTGGAAGCTGGCAGCGCCTATCGCTTCGGCGACACGGAGGGCGGTGAGTTCTGGGCGGCCGTCTATCTTCGCTACGACGGCTTTCCCTGGAGCAACTACGTCTACACGACCATCGGCCTGTCGATGGGCCCAGATTTCGTGACGCGACTGCCGCAGGTGGAACGTGGCACGGATGCGCGGCCGGAGGAGAACCAGTCGGCTTGGCTGAACTTCTTCTCGCCCGAGATCACCGTTGCTCTGCCGGAGTATCCGCAATACGAGTTGGCGTTCCGCTACATGCACCGCAGCGGCATCTTCGGCACCTATAACGGTGTGTATGAAGGCGCCAATTCCTTCGTGGTCGGCTTCCGCTACCGCTTCTGAGGCGCGACGGGCGTCACCGGGATCGAGGCGGCGCCTCGGTCCGGGACGGCACGGCGCGCAGGGCCAAGCCCTCGTCTAGCAGGCTGCGGAAATTCGATTTTCGACGGCGGCCGGCGCAACACTGTTTCGTGGGTCTCTCCCGGCTCGACAGGAAGATTCAGGCGACGGCGCGGATCGATTCATTTGCGTCTTTCGTTGCGCTTCCGATGGAGAATTTTCGCAGCCTGCTAGAGCTGCTACTGGCACCACCGGAAACCGCGGATCGAGGCGTGGCATCGATCCGGAGACGCACAGCGCGCAGGCCAAGCCTACGCCTACACGCCCGCACCATCACCGGAAACAGCGGATCGAGGCCGTGCCTCGATCCGGGAGCGCACAGCGCGACCGCGCCCATCCTGCCATACGCCGCCAACGCCCCAGTGCATGGCGCGCAAGCCAAGCACGCGGATGCGTGCGCCGGCGCTTGAGGCATAGATTTCGAGGAAATGGTGGGCGCACGTGGGATCGAACCACGGACCTCCTGCGTGTCAAGCAGGCGCTCATACCACTGAGCTATGCGCCCCCCGTTCTGGCGGGGTCGCCCTCTTAGACGCGGTCAGCGGACCGCGCAAGGCCCCCGCCGGATTCTGTCACGCATCAACCAGCGCAACGTCGAGCAGACGCTCCAGAACCTCGGGTTCCTGCGCGCCGGCGATGGCGTTGCGACCAGCGACGACGAAGCACGGCACGCCATTGATGCCGAGGCGATGGGCGCGGAGATTCTCCGCATGCACGGCATCCGCATCGGCACCCGATTCGAGGAAGCGATGCACCGCCACGCCGTCGAGCCCGACCCGCATGGCGAGTCGTACCAGCGTGTCCTCATGGCCAAGATCCGCCCCCTCGGCGAAGTGGCCGTGGAACAGCGTATCGACCATCGCATCGCCCAGCCCCTCGCGCACGGCGAAGCGCACCAGGCGATGCG
The DNA here is from genome assembly GCF_014644535.1 of Neoroseomonas lacus. Taxonomy (GTDB): domain Bacteria; phylum Pseudomonadota; class Alphaproteobacteria; order Acetobacterales; family Acetobacteraceae; genus Neoroseomonas; species Neoroseomonas lacus. Next base: position 100,277 of record NZ_BMKW01000007.1, on the reverse strand, counting down.
CGTCGAGGCTCGATGGCATGCGGCGGATGCGGTCGAAGCGGAAGGGCACGCCCTCGGCCACGCCGAGTTCGGCGATGGTGGCATGCAGGCGCTTCGCGCGCTCCTCGCCGCCGAATTTGCGGGTGAGGAATTCCTGGCGTGGCAGCCCCGCGCTGGGGATGTCGGGGTTCAGCAGGAAGGGGCGCCAAATGATGTCGACGAGGATGTCGGGCCGCGCCCGCAGCGCGCGCCGCAGCCGCCGGGTGCCGAGGTAGCACCAGGGGCATACCAGGTCGAAGACGACATCGACCTGAAGCCGGGCGCGGGGGGGGACGAGCAGGTTCACGCCCGCATCCTAGTGCAGCGTCCGCCTGGGTGGAACCGCAACAAGGGGCAAGCCATTCTGGCCTCTCGATTCTCAACGGATGCCCGGGTGGCGGACGCGCCTGCCGGCTCGGCCATGGTGACGGGTCCCGGCACGTCGGGGGCGGCTCGGCACGAATGGTGGCGCCGGGATCGCCACGCCCCGCCTGGCGCACGCGGCGAAACGATCCTCAGGTCCATCGGACCGGTGGACAGGCCCGTCCCGGCCCCGTACTAACGTCGCTCACATCTTCGGGATCGGAGGCGGAAATGGGACGCCCCCGGTACGGCGTCGCGGGGGCCGGGCAGGCATGAAGATGAGTTCTGCGGCGCTCGCGGCAGTGCGTTCGCTACCGTTGCTGTTGTGCCTCTACATCGTCGGGCTTTGTGCTTCGATCGGCCGGCCGATCTGGATCGACGAGTTCACGCATTTCGCCTTCGCTGCGGAGCCGACGTCGCGCGCCGCGTGGGACATGTTCGTCGCGACCGCCGACTACAACCAGCATGGCCAGACCGGCATCTACATCATGCTGAACTACTGGACGCTGTCGTATCTGGGCATCGATGCAACGTTGCTGCGGTTGCCGTCGATCCTCTCGGGCCTGTTCCTGATGGCCTCGGCAGTCATGCTGTTCCGGGTCCTGGGGTTCTCGATCCTATGGCAGACCATCGTGGTCGCCGCCTTGGCGGGCCAGCACCTGCTGATGTATTTCGTCGGCGAGGCGCGCGCCTACATCCCCATCCCCGCCGCGGCTGTCGGCCTGCTGGTCTACTACGTCGCGCGCCCGCATTACCCGCGAAGCCACATCCTGTTGGCCTATGGCACCTTCGCTGCGGTGTTCGGCGCGGTCATGCATCCCTATTTCGCCGTCTATTGGCCGGCGGTCTGCCTGGTCGGCTATGTTCATCATCGCGCCGCGACGGGCAAGCGGTTTAGCCTGTCGTCACTCTTCGCTTTCGCCAATCCCATCCTGGTAGTTGTCGGTGCTGGCCTGTATGTCCTGCTCGGCGTGATGACCTGGTTGCGGGAGCAGCCGCCTTTCGAACTCGATCCCTTCGAATGGCTCCATCGGTATGGCCCGCTGGCCAATTTCACCGACTACAGCCATGCGCAATTCCTCAGCGGCCACTACGTCATCGCCGCCGGGCTTACCGGCGTCGCCGTTCTGGGGCTGCTGCTGTTGCCGGCGGACAAGCGGAAGGATTTCCGGGCTTTCTGGGCGCCAGTGCTTCTCATCGTGATGTCCCTTGCCCTCTCGCTGCTGATCAGCCTGTGCTCATACCTTGCCCAGTACTGGGTATTGCCGCGCCAATGGGTGGGGTCGGTGGCCCTTGTTGCGATCGGCGTCATCTGGCTCTGGGCTGAGGCCGCCAGGATCTGGGCGCGGCACGCGCCGTGGCTGGGGCTGGTCGTCTGCGCCATGGCCGCGCTGATCGTCTCAAGACAGTCGCTCGGTCTTCAGCGCGACAAACTGCCACAACTGATTGCCTATCTGTCCGAACCGGCATCACCTCGCGATGCCGTGACCTGCCTGCCGCCCAACCATCTCGATGTGTCGGACATGCCGAATGAGGCGCGCAACGATGCGTTCGTCGCGCTGGCGAACCGCAACATCGTCTGTGGGGGGCAGATCTGGCCGGTGTTTCGCGAATACTACAGCGGCCCACCGGCGCCGCAGACCGAGCAACAGGCATCCACCGAGCAGACCGACTTCCAAGCGCAGTGACCGACGCCGGATACCGCCAGGCTGCCTGGCGGCATCCCGATCAGGCGGCGATCCCTGCTGGTAGACTGGCGGATGGGGTGGGATTCGAACCCACGAGGGCTTGCACCCTGGCGGTTTTCAAGACCGCTGCCATAGACCACTCGGCCACCCATCCAAGCAATGCGGCGCGGGTTTATTCGCCCGCCAGCCGCGCCGCCATCATCGGCGCGCCAAGCCGCATCATCCCGTGCACATCCGGCGCCTTGTCGAGGTTCAGCACCGCATCGGCCAATTGCGCCGAACGCTCGGCACCCAGCACCGCATCGGCCAGGCCATGGAACTTCGCCCGCAACTCCGCCTCGGTCAGGAAGTTCGCCGGTTCGCCCTTGGGCAAGTTGATCTTCTTCACGAAGGTCTGGCCGCGCGCCTGCACCGTCAGCTTGCCGGACATGTATTCGGGGAAGTCGGCTTCGACCTCCGCATCCTCGACCGGCAGGATCTTCTTCATCAGCCCGCGCAGGTCGGCATCCAGCAGCCAAGCATAGCTGTCCCAGCCGAAATGCCCGCGGGCGAGCGCGCAGGCCACCACGAAGGGCCCGCTGAACTGGCCATCGACGATGTTCTGCGGGTTCTGCTTGTACTGCGTCGGCGCGCCCACCAGCAGCATGCCCTTGTTCGGCAAGCCCATGGTGACGCTCTCGATCTCTTCGGTCTTGAGGCCCAACTCGGTTCGCAGCGCGAGCGCCGCATCGACATTGGCATGGCCATACCGGCAGGACGGGTAGGGCTTCACCGCCGTTTCCATCAGTTCCCACTCGGTGCCCAGACCCTGCAACGCCCGCGCCGGGTTCGGGTTCGGCGCATACGCGCGCAGGAAGCCCGCGCGGCCTTCCAGCGCCTCGCCGGCACCGCGGAAGCCCTCACGCGCCAGGGAGGCAGCGGTCAGGCCATTGAGCGCCGACCAGCCCACCTGGAACCGCTTCGTCCAGGCGCCATTGGCCAGGAACTGCAACGACCCGGCCGCCTGGGACAGGGCAATGCCAAAGGCATCCTCGATCTGCGCCGCCGATAGGCCGAACACCCGCGCCGCCGCCGCCGCTGCGCCGAAGGCGCCGCAGGTCGCGGTGGGGTGGTAGCCGCGATCGTAATGGTCGCCACCGGGCAGCGACAGCGCCAGCCGGCAGGTCACTTCATAACCGGCGACAATCGCCCCCAGCACGGTGCGGCCGTCGGCGCCGACCATCTCGGCAGCGGCGAGGGCAGCCGGGATCACCGGCGCGCCCGGATGCAGTGTACCGGCCGCATGGGTGTCGTCGAAATCAAGCGAATGCGCCGTGGTGCCATTGACCAGCGCCGCCCCGGCCGGCGTGTAGCGTGCCGAGTCGCCGAATACCGCCGCCGAGCCGGCCGCGAGGCCCAGCGAACGCGCCGCAGCCAGCAGGGGCGCCGTGCTCTCGGCATCGTGACGGCCGCGCAGCATGTTGCCGACCAGGTCGAGCACCAGGAAGCGGGTCCGCTCCTGTACCTCGGCCGGCAGCGATTCAAAGCGGATCGCGGCGGTGAAGGCAGCAAGGTCGCGCGTGACGGCAGCCATGACGTTTATCCTCCGGACTAACTTGTGGGTTGTAGCACTCCCGGCGAGGCGGCCAAGGCATGCAAGTCGTGTTTGCTTCCGCCCGGAGCGCATGGCACCTGACGGTAATGATCACGCGCCGCATCCTCCTCGCCGCAGCGCCGCTCGCCGGCTGCGCGGCCTCGCCCTCCAACAATGCACCGGCCGCGACGGCGGCCTTGCCGGCGCCGGTTCCGGCCGCCTCGCCAGGCGCGGAACCGGAATACCTGCCGGTCGCCTCGGTGCCCTTCGACCGATTCGTCGAGGGCGTGAAGACGGAGGGCCGTCGCCGCGGCCTGTCGCAAAACGTCCTGAACACCGCCTTCGCCGGGATTAGGCCGAACCAGCGCGTCATCCAGCTCGACCGTCGCCAGGCCGAAGGCGGCATGGCCTGGGAGGAATATCGCGACCGCATCATGGTCTCGCCGACCCGGGTGCAGAACGGCCGGCGCAACTACACCGAGAACGCCGCCCTGCTGCGCCGGATCGAGCAGCGTTTCAGCGTCTCGCCCAGCGTCATCGTCGCGATCTGGGGCGTGGAGACGAATTTCGGCGGCAATACCGGCGGCTTCAAGGTGGTCGAGGCGCTGGCGACGCTCGCCTGGGAGGGCCGCCGCGCCTCCTATTTCCGCAATGAGCTGTTCGCCGCGCTGAAGATCCTCGACGAGGGGCACATCCGCAACGACCGTATGGCCGGCTCCTGGGCCGGCGCGATGGGCCAGCCGCAATTCATGCCGTCCAATTTCGACCGCTTCGCCGTCGATTTCGATGGCGATGGCCGGCGCGACATCTGGGATGACAAGGCGGATGCGCTCGCCTCCATCGCCAACTACTTCAATCGCAACGGCTGGCGCGCCGGCGAGCCCTGGGGCCTCGAGGTCATCCCACCATCCGGCTTCACCCTGGACGGCGCCGACACTCAGACGCGCCGCCCGATGCGCGACTTCGCCCGCATGGGCTTCCGTGCCGGCAATGGCGGCCCGCTGCCGACCGACCGGCCCGAGGCGCAGATCGTGCTGCCTTCGCGCGGCGCCGGCCAGGTCTTCCTCGGCCATCACAACCTGCGGGTGATCCGGCGCTACAACTCGCCGGTGAATTACGGCCTCGCGGTCGGGCTGCTGTCGGACCGGGTGGCTTGAAGACGCGCTTCCTCCTGCCGTTGCTGCTGGCCGCCGCCTGCAGCACCCCGCAGCCGCGCTACATGGTCGGCGAGCCGTACAGCCTGGGCGGCGCCTGGTCCTATCCACAGCAGGATTTTGCGCTGGTCGAGACCGGCCTCGCGACCCGCCAGCCCGGGCCGGGCTGGGGCACGCCCACCGCCAATGGCGAGGCATGGAGCGCTTCCCGCGCGCTCGCCGCGCACCGGACGCTGCAACTGCCGGCGGTGGTGACGGTGACGAACCTGGAAAACGGCTCGTCGCTGACGCTGCGGGTGAACGACCGCGGGCCGGTCAATCCGGGCCGGGTGATTGGGCTGTCGGACCGCGCGGCGGACCTGCTCGGCATCCCGCCCGGCGCCGCCGCGCAGGTGCGGCTGACGGTCGATGGCGAGCGTAGCCGCGCCCTGGCCGCCGGCGTGCTGGGCCGCGCACCGGAAGCGGTTGCCATCGAGACCGCCCCGCGCGCCGCCGTCGCCACCGAAAGCCTCGCCCCACCGCCCGGCGCGCGCGCCGCCGGCCAGCGCATCGACGCCACTCCTGTGGCCGCCGCCGCGGCGCCGGCGGCGGCCGTCGTCGCCGACATCGCGCTGCCGGAGACGGTCACGCGCGGCACGGCGCAACCGGGCAGGATCTTCGTCGAGGCCGGCACCCTGTCGCGCGCCGATGCGGCGCAACGCCTGGCCGCGCGGGTCCCCGGCGCGCGGGTCGAAGCCTTCGGCCCCCGGCGCGACCAACGCTACCGCGTGCGGAGTGGCCCATTCCAGACCGCGGCGCAGGCCGACGCGGCGCTTGAGCGGACTCTGGCGGCAGGAGTATCCGGTGCACGTATCCTGGTGGACTGACATGCCGCCCCAGAGACAGGAATTGCCAGCATGACCGATCGACGCACGCTGCTTGGCGGTGCTCTTGCCGGCCTGGCCGGGCCGGTCCTTGCCACGCCCGCGCTGGCGCAGCGCGCGCCGGCCCCGCGCGGCCGGCGCGCGGCCGCGACCCAGTCCGCCGGCTCGCCGGCCGACACGCCGCTCGGCCCGCTTGACGTGCTGGCGCGACAGGCGCTCGTCATCGATTTCGCGACCGGGGCGACTCTGCTCGAAAAGAACGCCGACGAGCTGATGCCGCCATCCTCCATGTCCAAGCTGATGACGATGTACGTCGTCTTCGAGCAGCTGAAGGCCGGGCGGCTGCAGCTCGACCAGTCGCTGCCGGTCAGCGAACGGGCTTGGCGTATGGGCGGGTCGAAGATGTTCGTGGACCTCGGGTCGCAGATCAAGGTCGAGGACCTGATCCACGGCGTCATCGTGCATTCCGGCAATGATGCCTGTGTCGTGCTCGCCGAGGGCATCAGCGGCAGCGAGACCCAGTTTGCCGAATTGCTGAACCAGACCGCGCGGCGGATCGGCCTGCAGCACAGCACCTTCCGCAATTCGACGGGCTGGCCCGACCCTGACCACAAGATGACGGCGCGCGACCTCAGTATCCTGGCGCGGCGGATCATCGCCGACTTCCCTGAATACTATCCATTCTACAACATGCGGTCCTTCCGCTATAACAACATCACTCAGGAGAACCGCAATCCGCTGCTGTCGCGTGTCGCCGGGGCCGATGGCCTCAAGACCGGGCATACGGAAGATGCGGGCTATGGCCTGACCGGCAGTGCGAAGCGCGGCGACCGGCGCGTGATCCTGGTGCTGAACGGCCTGCCGACGATGCGCAGCCGCTCCGAGGAGAGCGAGCGGCTGATGGAATGGGCCTTCCGCGAGTTCGAGGCGGTGGTGCTGTTCCGCGCCCAGGACACCATCGAGGAAGTGCCGGTCTATCTGGGTGAACGCGCCAAGGTGCCAATGGTGGGCGGGCGCGACCTGGTGCTGACCCTGCCGCGGCAGTGGCGCTCGCGCCTTGAGGTGCGGCTGCATTACGACGCGCCGCTGACCGCCCCCGTCGCGCGTGGCCAGCAGATCGGCGAGATGCAGGTCGGCGGGCAGGGGGTGCCGGAGTTGCGCGTGCCGCTGCTGGCGGGGGCGGATGTCGAGAAGCTCGGGCTGATCTCGCGCATTCCGGCGGTGGTCAGCCAGTTCGTCTTCGGCGCGCGAGGCTGACGATCGGCGGGTTTGACGCAGCCGCCGGGCGGCGCCACACCAGCCGATGATGCTGGAACCGGGACGCTTCATCACTCTGGAAGGCGGCGAGGGGGCTGGGAAGTCGACCCAGGCGCGGCGGCTTGCCAACGCGCTCGCGGCGACCGGCCGAGCCGTGCTGCGCACCCGCGAACCGGGCGGCACGCCGGGGGCGGAGCGCATTCGCGACCTGCTGCTCGGCCATGGGCCATGGGACCCGGTGGCCGAGGCCATGCTGCATTTCGCCGCCCGGCGCGAGCATCTGGTGAAGACGATCCGCCCCTTCCTCGCCATCGGCGGCTGGGTGATCAGTGACCGCTTCGCCGATTCGACGCTCGCCTATCAGGGCGCGCAGGGGCTGCCGCGCGCGGTCTGGGCGCGGTTGGCCGAGGTTGCGCTGGACGGCTTTGCCCCGGACGTGACCCTGGTGCTGGACATGGCGCCGGAGGCCGGCATGGCGCGCGCGGCCGCCCGCAGCGGCGCCGATCGATATGAGCGGATGGGGCTCGATTTCCATGCGCGGGTGCGCGCCGGCTTCCTGACGATCGCCCAGGCGGAACCAGGGCGCTGCGCGGTGGTGGATGCGGCGGGAGGCGCGGATCAGGTCTTTGCCGGGATCGCGGGGGTGTTGCGTGAACGGTTGGGGGTAGGGCTGTGATGGGGCAGGCAGGCCGGAAGGGGGCTCTGCCCCTCTCCGGTTCCGCCCCCGGAGAGTATCGCGCAACTGGCGCAGAGCCCCTCCGTCTTCACCCATGATCGACCCCCGCGCCAACCCCGACCTGGTCGGCCATGACGAGGCCGCCCGCACCCTGCGCGACGCCGCCCGCTCCGGCCGCATGCACCATGCCTGGCTGATCTGCGGCGCGCCGGGCATCGGCAAGGCGACGCTCGCCTGGCGCTTCACCCGCTGGCTGCTGGCGGGCCTGCCGGACACCACGCCGCCCTTGCACCTCGACCCGGCCAGCCCGGTGTTCCGCCGCATTGCCGCCGACACCCATGCCGACTGCTTCACCCTGGAACCCAACACCGGCGATCGCGGCGTCAAACGCGTGCTGCGCGTCGACGATGCGCGCGAAGCCGTGCGATTCCTGACGCAGACCGCGGCCGAGGGCGGCTGGCGCGTCGTGGTGCTGGACGAGGCCGAGCGGGCCGACCAGCCGCAGGTGCAGAACACCCTGCTCAAGACCCTGGAGGAGCCGCCGCCGAAGACGGTGCTGCTGCTTGTCTGCTCGGCGCCGCAGAAACTACTGCCTACGATTCGCAGCCGCTGCCGGCGGCTCGACCTCAACCCGCTCGCGGGCGGCGAGATGGACATGCTGCTGGCACGGATGCTGCCGGACCTCGCCGCGGGGGAACGCGCCCGGCTGGTGGCGCTGGCGGCCGGCTCGCCGGGGCGGGCAATGGCATTGATGGAGGCGGGCGGCCTAGCCTTGCAGGATGCGGTGGAAGCGAGCCTTGCCGCGCTGGCGACCTCCGGCGAGCCGCGCAACCACGCGCTGGCGGACAAGCTGGCGATGGACCGCACGGGCGTCGCCCTCGGCATCTTCTTCGGGCTGCTGCGCGGCGCGATCGCCGCGGCCCTGCGCGAGGCCGCGCGCGGGCAGCCGGCGCCAGGCTGGATGGGGTGCCATACGCTTGCCGTCTGGGCAGGGCTGTGGGATAGGCTCGGCACTCTCGCGGATGATACCGAGCGGTTGAATCTCGACCGCAAACAGGCCGTGCTCACGGGCCTTTCCTGGCTCGCGCACCCCTGAAACGGAGCGTTTTCAGCACCGCTGGCAATGCCGGGCCGGTTGGAAGACGCGACAAGACGACAATCCGCGCTTACGGCTCCGGCGGCGACACCGGATGACCCGCGAAGCGCGACCCGATGAAGCTCCGGACCGGATTTCCATGGCCAAGCCAAGCATCTACCTCACCACGCCGATCTACTACGTCAACGACAAGCCCCATATCGGCCACGCCTATACCTCGCTGGCGACCGATGTGCTGGCGCGCTTCAAGCGGCTCGATGGGCATGAGGTCTTCTTCCTGACCGGCACCGATGAGCATGGCCAGAAGGTCGAGAAGGCGGCGAAGGATGCCGGCGAGGACCCGCAGGCCTTCACCGACCGCGTCAGCCAAGCCTTCCGCGACCTGACCGCGACGATGGGCTTCTCGAACGACGACTTCATCCGCACCACCGAACCGCGCCACAAGGATGCCTGCACGGCACTGTGGCAGGTGCTGGCCGAGCGTGGCGAGATCTACCTCGGTGACTACGAAGGCTGGTACGCCGTTCGCGATGAAGCATTCTACGGCCCGGATGAACTGACCGAACGCGACGGCGTGAAGTATGCGCCCTCCGGTGCGCCGGTGGAGTGGGTGAGGGAGCCTTCCTATTTCTTCCGCCTGTCCAAATGGCTGCCGGAACTGCTGCGTCGCTACGACCTGCCGGAAGGCAACCCGGAACGCATCGACATCCAGCCGGAAAGCCGCCGGAACGAGGTGCGCTCCTTCGTCGCCCAGGGGCTCAAGGATTTCGGCGAAGGGTCGGAAAAGCTGGATCTTTCGGTCTCCCGCACCTCCTTCACCTGGGGCGTGAAGGTGCCGGGCGACGAGAAGCATGTGATGTATGTCTGGGTCGATGCGCTGACCAACTACATCACCGCGGCGGGCTACCCGGACACCAATGCCGAACGCTGGCGCTTCTGGCCCGCCGATGTGCATTTCGTCGGCAAGGACATCGTCCGCTTCCACACCATCTACTGGCCGGCGATGCTGCTCGCGGCCGGGCTGCCGACCGCCAGGCGCGTCTTCGCTCATGGCTGGTGGACCAATGAAGGCCAGAAGATCAGCAAGTCGCTGGGCAATGTGATCGACCCGGTCTCGCTGGTGGAGGAATACGGGCTCGACCCGGTGCGCTACTTCCTGTTGCGCGAAGTGCCTTTCGGCCAGGACGGCGATTTCTCGCGCAAGTCCTTGGTGAACCGGCTGAATGGCGAGTTGGCGGATGCGCTGGGCAACCTCGCCAACCGGACCTTGTCGCTGATTCAACGGAACTGCGAAGGCAGGCTGCCCGAGGCTGGCGACGCGGTGGTGGGCCGGGAGTTCCTCGAAGGCGTGGTGGCGCTGCCCGGCCAGCTGCGCGAGCGGCTCGACCGCCAGGAATTCCACCTGGCGTTGGAGGCGGTCATGGCTTCGGTGCGGGATGCCAATGGCTACATCACGCTCGAGGCGCCATGGGCCCTGAAGAAGACCGACCCGGTGCGTATGGCGGTGGTGCTGCGCCACCTGCACACCGCGCTACGTTGCTATGCCACGCTGTTGCAGCCCTTCATGCCTGAGACGGCGGGGAAGATGCTGGACCAGCTCGGCGTGCCGGCCGAGGCACGCGACATCGCCGCGCTTGGCACCGCTCTGCCCGGTGGGATCGCCTTGCCGGCGCCTGCCCCGCTGTTCCGCAAGATCGAGTTGCCGGCCGCCTGAGATGCTGATCGATAGCCATTGCCACCTCGACTACTTCACCGAGGCCGAGATCGATCAGGTCGTCGCCCGCGCCAAGGCCGCCGGCGTCACCCGCATGGTGACGATCGGCGTGCGTATGTCCCAGGCGCCGGCGGTGAAGGCGCTGACCGAGCGCTTCACGGAGGTCTGGGGCACGGTCGGCATCCACCCGCACAATGCCGCGGAAGGGCCACTGCCCACGCCGGAGGAAATCGCCGCCGAGGCTGAGCACCCGCGCATCATCGGCATCGGCGAAAGCGGGCTAGACTACTTCTATGACAAGGCGCCGCGCGATGTTCAGGCGGAGAATTTCCGCCGCCATATCCGCGCCGCGCGCCTGGCCGGGCTGCCCCTGGCGATCCATGCGCGGCAGGCGGATGACGATATCCTGGCCATTCTGCGCGAGGAGCGCGACGCCGGCGGCTGGTTCGACTTCCTGCTGCATTGCTTCAGCAGCGGGCAGGAACTGGCGGAAAAATCAGTGGAAATGGGCGGCTATGTGTCCTTCTCCGGCATCCTGACCTTCCCGAAAAGCCAGGACATCCGCGATGTGGCGCGGGACTTGCCTGCCGATCGCCTGCTGGTTGAGACGGATTCGCCCTATCTCGCGCCCGTGCCCTTCCGGGGCAAGCGCTGCGAGCCGGGCTTCGTGGCCTATACTGCAAAGGTTTTGGCGGAAATCCGCGGCCTGGAGATGGCGGCGCTTGAGGATCTGACCAGCACGAATTTTCGGCGTTTGTTCAGGAAGATGGCGTAAGACCTTGTTGAAGGTAACAATTCTGGGGTGCGGCGGTTCCGGTGGCGTGCCGCAGATCGGTGGCGAGGATGGCGGCGGCTGGTGGGGTGCCTGCGACCCGACCAATCCGCTGAACCAGCGCACGCGCTCCTCCGTCCTGGTCGAGGGCGGGGGCGGCGGGCGCCTGCTGGTCGATACCGGCCCGGATCTGCGGACACAGCTGTTGGCCTGCCGCGTGGCCGCGGTGGATGCGGTGCTGTTCACCCATGACCACGCCGACCATGTGATGGGGCTCGATGAGGTGCGCATCCTCAACCGGATCATTGGCCGGCCGCTGGAAGCCTTTGGCACGGAACGGACGTTGTCGATCCTCAAGCAGCGTTTCGACTACGCCTTCCTGCCCTCGACCGCGCCGGTCTTCTATCGCCCGGCGGTGGAGCCGGTGCGGTTGCGGGCAGGGGACGCGGTCGCCATTGCCGGCCACCAGGTGCAGACCTTCCTGCAGGACCACGCGGTCATGGAGACGCTGGGCTTCCGGATCGGCCGCTTTGCCTATTCCACCGACCTGGTGCGATTGCCGGCGGAAAGCCTCGCCTACCTTCACGGCCTGGATACCTGGGTCGTGGGATGCTTCCAGCGGCGGCCCCACAAGGTGCATGCCAATCTGGACCAGGTACTTGAATGGGTGGAGATGCTGCGCCCACGGCGCACGATACTGACGCATATGAGTCCCGACCTCGACCATGGCTGGATGCAGGCCAACCTGCCCCCCGGGGTCGAGGCGGCGCATGACGGCATGGTCCTGACACTGGACTGACACAGGCAGGGCTTTCACGGGGGCGGGGTATGCCCCACATTCGCCTCGAAGACGGTGGGCTGATTCGGCGCCACCGGGACGAAAGGACATCACCATGATTCGGGATCGCGACCCGGTCGAAGTCTACAATAACTCTCTGGTTCCGATGGTCATCGAGCAGACGGCCCGCGGTGAGCGTGCCTTCGACATCTACTCGCGCCTGCTGAAGGAACGCATTATCTTCCTGACGGGGCCGGTGTTCGATCAGGTTTCTTCTCTGATCTGCGCCCAGTTGCTGTTCCTTGAAAGCGAGAACCCCGCCAAGGACATCGCTTTCTACATCAATTCTCCGGGCGGCGTCGTTTCTGCCGGTCTCGCCATGTACGATACAATGCAGTACATCCGCGCGCCCGTCAGCACCGTGTGCATCGGCCAGGCCGCCTCGATGGGCTCCCTGCTGCTGACCGCCGGCGCCAAAGGCAAGCGCTATGCCCTGCCGAACAGCCGGATCATGGTCCACCAGCCCTCCGGCGGTGCCCAGGGCCAGGCGACCGACATCGAGATCCAGGCGCGCGAGATCCTGAAGCTGCGGCAGCGGCTGAACGAGATCTACGTGAAGCACACCGGCCAGCCGATCGAGGCGATCGAGCACAAGCTGGAGCGCGACAGCTACATGTCGGCCGAGGAGGCCCGTGACTTCGGCCTGATCGACCATGTGGTCGAAGAACGCCCCGTTCCGGCCAGTGAAACCACGAAGGCGTGATCACGCCTATCGGACGGGCCGTGTTTCGCTTTCCCCCCGGGCTCCCGGGGGCTACATTCCTGTTGCAGTTTCCCGTACTTGCGGGGAACACGGAGACCGCATGAGCAAGTCCGGCGATTCCAAGAACACTCTCTATTGCTCGTTCTGCGGCAAGTCGCAGCATGAAGTCCGCAAGCTCATTGCGGGGCCGACCGTCTTCATCTGCGACGAATGCGTCGAACTGTGCATGGACATCATCCGCGAAGAGCACAAGACGACGCTTGTGAAGTCGCGCGATGGCGTGCCGACGCCCAAGGAGATCTGCAAGGTTCTTGATGACTATGTCATCGGCCAGGACCATGCGAAGAAGGTCCTCTCGGTCGCAGTGCACAACCACTACAAGCGGCTGGCCCATGGCGGGAAGAACCCCGACATCGAGATCGCCAAATCCAACATCATGCTCGTCGGCCCCACCGGCTCGGGCAAGACGCTGCTGGCGCAGACGCTGGCGCGCATCCTCGACGTGCCCTTCACCATGGCCGACGCCACCACCCTGACCGAGGCGGGCTATGTCGGCGAGGATGTCGAGAACATCATCCTCAAGCTGCTGCAGTCCGCCGACTACAATGTGGAACGCGCCCAGCGCGGCATCGTCTACATCGACGAAGTCGACAAGATCAGCCGCAAGTCGGACAACCCCTCGATCACCCGCGATGTGAGCGGGGAGGGCGTCCAGCAGGCGCTGCTGAAGATCATGGAAGGCACCGTCGCCTCCGTGCCGCCGCAGGGCGGGCGCAAGCATCCGCAGCAGGAATTCCTCCAGGTCGATACCTCGAACATCCTGTTCATTTGCGGTGGCGCGTTTTCCGGCCTCGAGAAGATCATCGGGGCGCGCGGCAAGGGCTCGGGCATCGGATACGGCGCCGATGTGCGGGACCCGGATGAGCGTCGCACGGGCCAGATTCTGCGCGAGGTGGAGCCCGAGGACCTGCTGAAATTCGGCCTGATCCCGGAATTCATCGGCCGTCTGCCGGTGGTCGCCACGCTGGACGACCTCGACGAGAAGGCGCTGATCGAAATCCTGACCAAGCCGAAGAACGCCCTGGTCAAGCAGTATGGCCGGCTGTTCGAGATGGAGGGAGCGAAGCTCACCTTCACGGAGGACGCGCTGAAGGCGGTCTCCGCCCGTGCCATCCAGCGCAAGACCGGCGCGCGTGGCCTACGCTCGATCATGGAGGCGATCCTGCTCACCACCATGTTCGACCTGCCAGGGCTCGAGGCGGTTGAGGAGGTGGTGGTGAACCGTGAGGTCGCGGAAGGCCGCGCCCAGCCGCTGTTCATCTATGGCGAAAGGCCGGCCGAGCAGACCTCGGCCTGAATTGTACAGGGCGTTCCAGGACGCCCTGTCAAGATCTTGAGCGGGCGCCTCAGGGGTCCAACATTCCCTGAAATGCCGTGGCGCCCCGCCCGTGCCGCCCTTGGGCGGGCCGGGCGCCGACTGTCCCTAGTGAGGTCACATGACGGATACCATCCGCGGCGAACTCCTTCCGGTGCTCCCCTTGAGGGACATCGTGGTGTTCCCGCACATGATCGTCCCCCTTTTCGTCGGCCGCGAGAAGTCGGTCCGCGCGCTCGAGGCGGTGATGAAGGACGACAAGCAGATCCTGCTCGTCGCGCAGAAGAACGCTGCCCAGGACGATCCCGGGGCGGATGACCTGTACCAGGTCGGCACCGTCTCGACGGTGCTGCAGCTGCTCAAGCTGCCCGACGGCACCGTGAAGGTGCTGGTCGAGGGCGGCCGCCGCGCACAGATCGCCGCCTTCAAGGAAACCGCGAACTACTTCGAGGCCTTCGCCGAGCCGGTCGAGGAGATCACGGCCGAACCGCGCGAGGCCGAGGCGCTGGCGCGCACGGTGGTCTCGCAGTTCGAGCAGTACATCAAGCTCAACAAGAAGATCGCCCCCGAGGTGCTGGTCTCGATCAACCAGATCGAGGAGCCGGCCAAGCTCGCGGATACGGTCGCCTCGCATCTCGGCCTCAAGATCCCCGAGAAGCAGGAGCTGCTGGAGACGCCGTCCGTGACGGCGCGGCTCGAGCGCGTCTTCGCCCATATGGAGGGCGAGATCGGCGTGCTGCAGGTGGAAAAGCGCATCCGCAACCGCGTGAAGCGGCAGATGGAGAAGACGCAGCGCGAGTACTATCTGAACGAGCAGCTCAAGGCGATCCAGAAGGAACTGGGCGAGGGCGAGGACGGCAAGGACGAGGCCGCCGAGCTCGAGGCCAAGATCAAGGCCACCAAGTTCCCCAAGGAAGCCCGTGAAAAAGCGCTGCAGGAGCTGAAGAAGCTTCGCTCCATGTCGCCGATGTCCGCCGAGGCGACGGTGGTGCGCAACTACCTCGACTGGATGCTGTCGATCCCCTGGAAGAAGCGTTCCAAGGTCCGCAATGACATCATCGAGGCCGAAAAGGTGCTCGATGCTGACCATTTCGGCCTGGAGAAGGTGAAGGAGCGGATCATCGAGTATCTGGCGGTGCAGTCACGCTCGCCGAAGATCCGCGGGCCGATCCTGTGCCTGGTGGGCCCGCCTGGCGTGGGCAAGACTTCGCTTGGCAAGTCCATCGCGCGGGCGACGGGGCGCAACTTCGTGCGCATGTCGCTTGGCGGGGTGCGGGACGAGGCCGAGGTGCGCGGCCATCGCCGGACCTATATCGGGTCCATGCCTGGGAAAGTGATCCAAGGCATGAAGAAGGCGAAGACCAGCAATCCGCTGTTCCTGCTCGACGAGATCGACAAGCTCGGTGCCGATTGGCGCGGGGACCCGTCCTCCGCGCTGTTGGAAGTGCTGGATCCGGAGCAAAACAGCACCTTCGCCGACCACTACCTGGAAGTGGACTACGACCTTTCGGACGTGATGTTCGTGACGACCGCGAACTCGCTCCGCATGCCGCAGCCGCTGCTGGACCGCATGGAGATCATCCGCATCCCCGGCTATACCGAGGATGAGAAGGTCGAAATCGCCAAGCGCCACCTGATGAAGAAGGTAAGCGAGGCGAATGGCCTGAAGGACACCGAGTGGTCGGTCTCCGACACCGCGCTGCGCGACCTCATCCGGTACTACACGCGCGAGGCCGGCGTTCGCAGCCTGGAGCGTGAGATTGCCGGGCTGGCGCGCAAGTCGGTGAAGGAGATCGTCTCCAAGCAGGCCAAGAAGGTCGTCATCACCCACAAGAACCTCGAGAAGTTCGCCGGCGTGCGGAAGTTCCGCTACGGCGAGGCCGAGGCCGAGGACATGGTCGGCGTCGTCACCGGCCTGGCCTGGACCGAGGTGGGTGGCGAGATCCTGACCATCGAGTCGGTCATGCTGCCGGGCAAGGGCAATGTGAAGACCACCGGCAAGCTTGGCGATGTGATGCAGGAATCCGTCTCGGCGGCAATGTCCTACGTCCGCTCCCGCTCGACCAGCTTCGGCCTGAAGCCGACGATGTTCGAAAAGCGAGACATCCATGTGCACGTCCCGGAAGGGGCGACGCCCAAGGATGGGCCTTCCGCGGGCATCGCCATGGCGACCTCGATGGTCTCGGTGCTGACCGGCATCCCGGTGCGGCGCGACATTGCCATGACCGGCGAGATCACGCTGCGCGGACGGGTGCTGCCGATCGGGGGGTTGAAGGAGAAGCTGTTGGCCGCGCTGCGGGCGGGCATCAAGACCGTCTTCATCCCGAAGGACAACGAGAAGGACCTCGCCGAGATCCCCGACAACGTGAAGAAGAACCTCGAGATCATCGCGGTCTCCCACGTCGACGAAGTGATCGGCAGGGCGCTGGTGAAGAAACCCGAGGCCATCACTTGGGCGGAGCCGGAGGAGACTCCGGCACCGCGCGCAGGGGAGGCTGCCGCGGTCGGGACCGTGCTGCCGCACTGACCGATTCGCCCCTGTCGTGATGACCGGAAACCCCGGCGGAGCAACGCTTCGCCGGGGTTTTGCTGTGGAAAACCCAGGCTGCCGTTGCAATGTTGTCGCATGATGCAGTGCAAATGGCGGTTTTCCGCCGCGAATCCGATGGTCTGTCGTTGACGGTGTCAAACCCGCGCTCCTAGTGTCCGCGCTGACCGGACCGGCCGACTCGCCGATCTGTCATCCGCACCATCGGAGGGGGATACCCAGTGAACAAGCAGGACCTCATCACCGCCGTCGCCGAGGCAACCGATCTGCCCAAGGCGAAGTCTGGCGATGTCGTGGACGCGGTTTTCGCCGCGATTGAAGGGGCGCTCGCGAAGAAGGGCGGCGAGGTTCGCCTCGTGGGCTTCGGCACCTTCTCGACGTCCAAGCGCAAGGCCGGCAAGGGCCGCAACCCGCGTACCGGCGAGGAGATCAAGATCCCCGCCAGCACGACCGTTCGCTTCAAGGCTGGCAAGGGCCTGAAGGACGCCGTGAACTGATTCTGCCGGATTCGGCAGCATTCTCGAGGGGCCGGTCCGCAAGGGCCGGCCTTTCGTGTTCCTGGCGCCTCCCGCGCCTGGAGAGACGCCCCGCCTCGGCATGATTCCACCCGAACGGAATCTGCTCTATGGAGGGCCACGCGAGGGCGCTTAGCTCAGCTGGTAGAGCGCCTGCTTTACACGCAGGATGTCGGCGGTTCGAACCCGTCAGCGCCCATTCACCGCGGCCGTTGCAAAGCGGCATGGTGCCCGCCGCTGATGATTCTCACACGAAGCGACGCCCCGTCGGCTGCCGGCGTGGCGCTGGTGTATCCGGCGATGGCGCGCACCCACCGCCCGGCCACCCCGCTGGATGAGATTGCCACCCGCTCCCGCACACGCCAGCGGACGGTCAGAACCACCATCTCCGCGCCGCGGGGGTGGCATCTTCGTCCTCATGCGGAATCACTGTCGTAGCCCGCTTGACTAGCCCCGCTCCGGGCCGTATTCCCCCGCACCTGCCGCGGAGAAGCGGGTGTAGCTCAGTTGGTTAGAGCGCCGGCCTGTCACGCCGGAGGTCGCGGGTTCGAGCCCCGTCACTCGCGCCACGCGCAGGAGCGAATAAAGCGGCGCCCGGGACAACCCGGGCGCCGCTTTCGTTATCACCCCCATGCTAAACGCCTCGTAACGCAAATCCTTGAAAACAAGGCGCCACCGACTATGGCGAAGCGCGAGAAGGGCGGGTAATGTCCGCCCGCGCTGCGCTGCGGTATGGCTGGCGCGGCACAATCCATGTTCCCGCATGGCGGGCAGGGGAGAGCAAGGTTCCGATGACCCAGCCGCTGCTGGCCGAATATTTCCCGATCCTCGTCTTTCTCGGGATCGCGGGCGGCGTCGCCATCGCGATGGTGGGCGGTGCCTTCCTCGCGGCACGGCAGAAGCCCTATGCGGAGAAACTGTCCACCTACGAATGCGGCTTCGCGCCCTTCGAGGATACGCGGCACCGATTCGATGTGCGCTTCTACTTGGTCGCCATCCTCTTCATCATCTTCGACCTGGAAGTGGCTTTCCTGTTCCCCTGGGCGATCGCGCTGGGCGGGATCGGCTGGCTCGGCTTCGGTTCGATGATGGGCTTCCTCTTCGTGCTGACGGTGGGCTTCCTCTACGAATGGCGCAAAGGCGCCCTGGACTGGGAGTGAGCGCCCGATGAGCAATACCAATGAGATCGCCTGGAACAGCCAGGCCCTGGCTCCCGGCGCGGCGCAGGACGCCGTGATCAACGCCGTGACTGAGGAGATGACGGAGAAGGGCTTCGTCGTCGCCAATGTCGACAAGGTGGTGAACTGGGCGCGCACCGGCTCGCTCTGGCCGATGACCTTCGGCCTGGCCTGCTGCGCGGTGCCGATGATCCACGCCTACATGGCGCGCTACGACCTCGACCGATTCGGCGTCATCCCGCGCGGCTCGCCGCGCCAGTCGGACGTGATGATCGTCGCTGGCACGCTGACCAACAAGATGGCCCCGGCGCTGCGCAAGGTCTACGACCAGATGTCGGAACCGCGCTGGGTCATCTCGATGGGGTCCTGCGCCAATGGCGGCGGGTACTACCACTATTCCTACAGCGTGGTGCGCGGCTGCGACCGCATCGTGCCCGTGGACATCTACGTGCCCGGCTGCCCGCCGACGGCCGAGGCGTTGGTCTACGGCATCCTGCAGCTGCAGAAGAAGATCCGGCGGACGGGGACCATCCTGCGTGGCTGAGAACGAGACGACGGCCGTCGAGGCCGTGCCCGAGAACCCGCTGCGCGTGCTCGGCGCGGCGATCGCCCAGGCTGCCGGGACGGCGGTGACCGGCTTCACGCTGGAACGCTTCGGTGCGGAACTGGTGGTGCAGGCGCAGCGTGATCAGCTGATCACGCTGATGACGCTGCTGCGCAACGAGCCGGCCTTTGGCTTCGAGCAATGCATGGACATCTGCGCCGTCGACTGGCCCGAGAAGGCCGAGCGATTCGAAGTCGTCTACAACCTGCTCAGCCTCGCGCATAACCACCGCGTCCGCGTTGTCGTCACGACCGATGCGGCGACGCCGGTGCCGTCGGTCGTGGATCTCTGGCCGAGCGTTACCTGGTTCGAGCGCGAGGTGTGGGACATGCATGGCGTGGTCTTCGCCGGCCAGCCCGATCTGCGCCGCATCCTCACCGATTACGGCTTTGACGGGCATCCGCTGCGCAAGGACTTCCCGCTGACCGGCTTCGTCGAATTGCGCTACGACGAGGAGCTGAAGCGCGTCGCCTATGGCCCCGTGCAACTGACCCAGGAATTCCGCGACTTCGACTATATGAGCCCATGGGAAGCAATGACCTCGCTGCCGGGCGACGAGAAGGTCCATCTGAACCGCCTGGAGGGCCCGGCATGAGCGCGCAGCCCCTGCCCGCGATCGGCGAGGCGCCGGTCGAGACAGTCACCCGCACCATCGAGGGCGACAGCCACACGATCAACTTCGGCCCACAGCATCCGGCCGCGCATGGCGTGCTGCGCCTGGTGCTGGAAATGAAGGGCGAGGTCGTCGAACGTGCCGACCCGCATGTCGGCCTGCTGCATCGCGGCACCGAGAAGCTGATCGAGCACAAGACCTACATCCAGGCGCTGCCGTATTTCGACCGCCTCGACTACGTCGCGCCGATGAGCATGGAGCATTCCTTCGCCATCGCGACGGAGCGCCTGCTCGGCATCGAGGTGCCGGAACGCGCGCAGTATATCCGCGTGCTGTTCGCCGAAGTGTCGCGGCTGCTGAACCACCTGCTGAACATCACCACCTACGTGATGGATTGCGGCGCCATCACGCCGGCACTGTGGGGCTTCGAGCAGCGCGAGACGTTGCTGGAATTCTACGAGCAGGTCTCCGGCAGCCACTACCACGCGAACTACTTCCGTCCCGGCGGCGTGGCGAAGGACCTGCCGGCGGGTCTGGAGGAGAAGATCGGCGACTGGGCCGACAAGTTCCCGGCCTTCATCGCCGACATGGAACGCCTGGTCACCAACAACCGCATCTTCAAGCAGCGCACTGTCGATATCGGCGTGATGACGGCCGAGCAGGCGATCGAGTGGGGCTTCTCCGGCCCCTGCCTGCGCGCCTCGGGCTGCGCGTGGGACCTGCGCAAGGCGCAGCCCTATGACGTGTATGACCGCATGGAGTTCGACGTGCCGGTCGGCACGCGCGGCGATTGCTACGACCGTTATCTCGTGCGCGTGCTCGAGATGAAGGAGAGCCTGAAGATCATTCATCAGTGCCTGGCGCAGATGAAGCCGGGGCCGATCAAGATCCAGGACCACAAGATCACGCCGCCATCGCGCAAGGATATGAAGCGCTCGATGGAATCGCTGATCCATCACTTCAAGCTCTACACCGAGGGCTATCACGTCCCGGCGGGCGCGACCTATACGGTCACCGAGGCGCCGAAAGGTGAGTTCGGCGTCTATCTCGTGGCAGACGGGACGAACAAGCCGTATCGCTGCAAGATCCGCTCGCCGGGTTATGCGCATCTCCAGGCGATGGAGGTGCTTTCCAAGGGTCACATGCTGGCCGACGCCGTGGCGATCATCGGTTCGCTCGACGTGGTGTTCGGGGAGATCGACCGGTGAGCACTGAGCATCATCATGCGGATTCGGGCGCACATACGCACGACGAGCCGACCTCCTTCGCCTTCGACGCGGAGAGCGAGGCGAAGATCGCGGCCATCATCAAGCGCTACCCGGAAGGCAAGCAGGCCTCCGCGGTGATCCCCGCGCTCTATGTGGCGCAAAAGCAGATGGGCCGACTCACGGGCAGCGCCTGGGTGCCGCGCGTGGCGATGGATGTGATCGCCGAGCGCCTCGGCATGGCGCCGATCCGCGTCTACGAGGTCGCGACCTTCTATTTCATGTTCAACACCAAACCGATCGGCCATTTCCACCTGCAGGTCTGCGGCACGACGCCCTGTTGGCTGCGCGGATCGGACGAGGTGCTGCGCGCCTGCAAGGATGCCGGCGGCCTCAAGGGCTACGGCGACACCAGCGCCGACGGCAACTTCACGCTGACCGAGATGGAATGCATGGGCGCCTGCGTGAACGCGCCGATGGTCGCCGTCGATGACGACTACTACGAAGACCTCGACTACGAGAGCACGGTGAAGCTGATCGAGGCGCTGAAGCGCGGTGAGCGACCGACCCCGGGCAGCGTCATTGGCCGGCAGACCAGCGCGCCGGTCGGCGGCCCCATGGTGCTGACCGGTACGGAGAGCGAGTGACATGGCCCTTTCCGACAAGGACCGCATCTTCCAGAACCTCTACGGGCTGCACCCCTGGAACCTCGACGCGGCGCGCAAGCGTGGCAATTGGGACGGCACGGCGGCGATCCTCGCCCGCGGTCGGGATTCGATCATCGACGAGATGAAGTCCTCCGGCCTGCGTGGCCGCGGCGGCGCCGGTTTCCCGACCGGTATGAAGTGGTCCTTCATGCCGAAGCAGTCCGACGGGCGTCCGTCCTATCTCGTGGTGAATGCCGACGAATCCGAGCCCGGCACCTGCAAGGACCGCGATATCATCCGCCACGATCCGCACACGCTGATCGAGGGCTGCCTGATTGCCGGCTTCGCGATGGGCGCGGTTGCCGGCTACATCTACATCCGCGGCGAGTACTACAACGAGAGTGTCGTGCTCGAAGCCGCGATCGCCGAGGCCTATGAGGCCGGGCTGCTCGGCAAGAATGCCTGCGGGTCGGGCTATGACTACGACCTCTACGTGCATCGCGGGGCAGGGGCCTATATCTGCGGCGAAGAGACCGCGTTGATCGAAAGCCTCGAAGGCAAGAAGGGCATGCCGCGGCTGAAGCCGCCATTCCCCGCCGCCGTCGGCCTCTATGGCTGCCCGACCACGGTGAACAACGTCGAGACCATCGCTGTGGTGCCCGAGATCATGCGCCGTGGCGGCGCCTGGTTCGCCTCCTTCGGGCGCGAGCGGAACCAGGGCACCAAGATCTTCTGCATCCAGGGTCATGTGAACAAGCCGTGCAACGTGGAAGCCGAGATGGGCATCCCGATGCGCGAACTGATCGAACGCTATGCCGGCGGCGTGCGCGGCGGGTGGGACAACCTGCTCTGTGTCATCCCTGGTGGGTCCTCGACGCCGCTGCTGCCGAAGTCTGTCTGCGACGACGTGCTGATGGATTTCGACGCGCTGCGCGAACACAAGTCGGGCCTCGGCACGGCAGGCGTGATCGTGATGGACAAGTCCACCGACATCATCAAGGCGATCGCGCGCCTCTCGGCCTTCTACAAGCATGAGAGTTGCGGCCAGTGCACGCCCTGCCGCGAAGGCATGGGCTGGGTGAAGCGCATGATGGACCGCATGGTCACCGGCGATGCGGAGATCGAGGAAATCGACGTCCTCGAGAACGTCACGCGACGCATCGAAGGGCATACGATATGTGCCCTCGCCGATGGCGGCGTCTGGCCGGTGCAGGGTCTGATCCGGCACTACCGGCCGCTGATGGAAGAACGCATCGCGGCGTACAAGGCGCGCAACACGCGTCTGGCGGCGGAGTAAGCCCATGGCCAAGGTCACCGTCGACGGCATCGAGGTCGAGGTCCCCAACGGCGCCTCCGTGCTGCAGGCCTGCGAGGCCGCCGGCAAGGAAGTGCCGCGTTTCTGCTACCACGAGCGCCTGAGCGTCGCCGGCAATTGCCGGATGTGCCTGGTGGAAGTGGAGAAGGCGCCCAAGCCCGTCGCCTCCTGCGCCTATCCCGTGAATGACGGGATGAAGGTGTTCACTGACACGCCGGTGGTGCGCAATGCGCGCCGCGGCGTGATGGAATTCCTGCTGATCAACCACCCGCTCGACTGCCCGATCTGCGACCAGGGCGGCGAATGCGACCTGCAGGACCAGGCCTATGCCTTCGGTTCCGACGCGTCCCGCTACGGCGAGCCGAAGCGGGCGGTGAAGGACAAGGATATCG
The DNA here is from genome assembly GCF_014644535.1 of Neoroseomonas lacus. Lineage (GTDB taxonomy): Bacteria > Pseudomonadota > Alphaproteobacteria > Acetobacterales > Acetobacteraceae > Neoroseomonas > Neoroseomonas lacus. Next base: position 77,170 of record NZ_BMKW01000007.1, on the reverse strand, counting down.
GCCCGCTCATCAAGACCGTGATGACGCGCTGCATCCAGTGCACGCGCTGCGTCCGCTTCTCGGCCGAGATCGCCGGCACGCCGGAACTCGGCGGCACGAATCGCGGCGAGAACATGGAAATCGGCACCTATGTCGAGAAGGCGCTGACCTCCGAACTCTCCGGCAACCTGATCGACATCTGCCCGGTCGGCGCGCTCACGTCGCGCCCCTACGCCTTCGTCTCGCGCCCGTGGGAATTGAAGAAGACCGACAGCATCGATGTGCTGGACGCAGTCGGCGCCAATATCCGCGTCGATGCGCGCGGCCCCGAGGTGCTGCGCATCATCCCGCGCATCAACGAGGCGGTGAACGAGGAATGGATGGCCGATCGCGGCCGCTTCTCCTTCGATGGGCTGAAGCGTCGGCGGCTCGATCGCCCCTGGGTGAAGAAGGACGGCAAGCTAGCGCCGGCCACTTGGCCGGAGGCTTTCGCGGCCATCGCGACGAAGCTCTCCGCGCTGCCCGGCGACCGCATCGGCGCCATCGCCGGCGCGCTGGCGGATGCGGAATCCGTCCTGGCGCTGAAGGATTTGATGGCGGCCTACGGCTCGGCTAACCTCGATTGCCGCGAGGACGGCGCGACCATCGACGCATCGCGGCCCGATTTCTACCGCTTCAACTCCACCATCGCCGGCATCGACGAGGCCGACGCGCTGTTGATCATCGGCAGCGACGTGCGTCGCGAGGCGCCGGTGCTCAATGCCCGCATCCGCAAGCGCTGGTCGGCCGGCAAGTTCCCGGTCGCCTATGTCGGGCCGCGCGGCCTCGACCTGACCTATCCGGCGCAGCATCTGGGCGTGGGCCCCGATGCCATGCAGGGCTTCGCCGAGACGCTGAAGGCCGCGCAAAAGCCGATGATCATCCTCGGCCGCGGCGCGCTGCAGCGTGCCGATGGCGCGGCGGTGCTGGCGGCGGCGTGGCAGCTCGCGGCCGAGACCGGCGCGCTGACGCCTGATTGGCATGGCTTCAACCTGCTGCATCTGTTCGGCGGCCAGGTCGGCGCGCTCGAACTCGGCTTCGTGCCGGGGCAGGGCGGCAAGGATGTCGCCACCATGCTGGCCGGCGGCGTCGATGCGCTGTGGCTGCTGAACGCGGATGGCTTCGACCCGGCGCGCATCGCCGCGGGCACCTTCGTCATCTACCAGGGCCATCATGGCGATGCGATGGCCGGCCGAGCCGACGTCATCCTGCCGGGTGCCGCGTACACCGAGAAGGACGCGACCTGGGTGAACACCGAGGGTCGCGCGCAGCGTGGGCGCCTCGCGATCTTCCCGCCCGGTGAGGCGAAGGAGGATTGGCGCATCATCCGCGCCTATAGCGAGGGCGTCGGCAAGACGTTGTCCTATGACGACATGCACGCGATCCGCGCGCGGCTCGCGGCGACGAGCCCGGTCTTCGCGCGGGTTGGCGAAGTGGCGCGCGTCGGCTGCACCGACCCGGCCGGGCCGGCGGCGAATGGCGCGGTGACGGGGGCCGCCTTCGTGTTGCCGTTGCCGGTCTATCACCAGGCGGATGTCATTAGCCGCGCCTCGGATGTGATGGCGCAATGCGCCGCGACCTATGGGCCCGCACCGGCCCTGGCGGCGGAGTGACGTGATGGTGGACTTCCTCTTCAACCACCCGATCGGGATCCTGATCCTGACCGTCGTGAAGACGCTGGCGCTGCTGGTGCCGTTGCTGATCGGCGTCGCCTACATGACCTATGCGGAACGCAAGATCATGGCGGCGATGCAGATGCGCAAAGGGCCGAACGTGGTGGGCCCCTTCGGCCTGCTGCAGCCCTTCGCCGACGCCATCAAGATGCTGATGAAGGAAACCATCGTGCCCACGGGCGCGAGCCGGGTCCTCTTCCTCTTCGCGCCGATGCTGACCTTCATGCTGGCGATGATCGCCTGGGCCGTCATCCCGGTGAACGATGGCTGGGCGATCGCCGACATCAATGTCGGCATCCTGTACCTGTTCGCGATCAGCTCGCTCGGCGTCTATGGCGTCATCATCGCGGGCTGGGCGTCGAACTCGAAATACGCCTTCCTCGGCGCGATGCGCTCCGCGGCGCAGATGGTGTCCTACGAAGTCAGCATGGGCTTCGTCATCGTGACCGTGCTGCTCTGCGTTGGCTCGCTGAACCTGACCGAGATCGTGCGCGCGCAGCAGACGGTGTGGTTCGCCATCCCGCTGTTCCCGATGTTCGTCATCTTCTTCATCAGCACGCTGGCCGAGACCAACCGCGCGCCGTTCGATCTTCCCGAAGGTGAGTCGGAACTCGTCGCCGGCTTCTTCGTCGAATACAGCTCGATGTCCTTCGCGCTGTTCTTCCTCGGCGAATACGCGAACATGATCCTGATGTCCTCGCTGACGGTGATCCTGTTCCTCGGTGGCTGGCTGCCGCCGATCGACATCGCGCCGTTCAACTGGATCCCGGGTCCGATCTGGTTCATCGCGAAGATCTGCCTGTGCCTTTTCACCTTCGTCTGGGTGCGCGCGACCTTCCCGCGCTACCGCTACGACCAGCTGATGCGTCTCGGCTGGAAGGTGTTCCTGCCGTTCAGCCTGGTGTGGCTGGTGCTGACGGCGGCCGTTCTGAAGCTGACCGGCTGGCTGCCGGCTTGATGAGGTCCTGACCATGGCCGCTCTAGACCGCGTCGCGCGCAGCCTGCTGCTCTCCGAGCTCGCCTCGGGGATGGCGCTGACGCTGAAGTACTTCTTCAAGAAGAAGGCGACGCTCAACTACCCGTTCGAGCGCGGCCCGCTGGGTCCGCGCTTCAAGGGGGAGCACGCGCTGCGCCGCTACCCGAACGGCGAGGAACGCTGCATCGCCTGCAAGCTGTGCGAGGCCGTCTGCCCCGCCCAGGCCATCACCATCGAGGCCGAACCGCGTGAGGATGGCTCCCGCCGTACCACGCGCTACGACATCGACATGACGAAGTGCATCTATTGCGGGCTGTGCGAGGAAGCCTGCCCGGTCGATGCCATCGTCGAAGGGCCCAACATGGAATTCGCCACCGAGACCCATGCGGAGCTGATCTACACCAAGGAAAAGCTGCTCGATAACGGCGACCGCTGGGAGCCGATGCTGGCCGAGCGGCTGCGCCTCGATGCGCCGTACCGGTAAGGCCGTCCGATGATCGCCGCTCTCGCCTTCTACGTCTTCGCCGCCATCCTGATCGCCTCGGCGGTCATGGTGGTGACCAGCCGCAACCCCGTTTATTCGGTGTTGTTCCTGATCCTCGCCTTCTTCAACGCGGCGGGGCTGTTCCTGCTGGCCGGCGCCGAGTTCCTCGCGATGATCCTGGTCATCGTCTATGTCGGCGCGGTCGCGGTGCTGTTCCTCTTCGTCGTGATGATGCTCGACATCGACTTCACGCAGTTGCGAGAGGGCTTCCAGCGCTACGCGCCGATCGGCGCCATCATCGGCGCCATCCTGCTGATCGAGCTGCTGATGGTGGTCACCACCTGGCGCTTCGCCCCCGAAGCCATGACGCTGCGGCTCAACCCGATGCCCGCCGGCGTGACCAACGCCGAGGCGCTTGGGCGCATCCTCTATACGGACTACATCTACCTGTTCCAGGCTTGCGGGCTGATCCTGCTGGTGGCGATGATCGGCGCCATCGTCCTGACGCTGCGCGAACGCCCGGGCACCCGCCGGCAGAATGTCGGCGAACAGATCGCGCGTAGCGGTTCCGTCGCGCTGCGCTCGGTGCCGCAGGGTGCGGGGCTGAAGGTGATCGGCATCGAACGACCGCCATCGCCCGAGGAAGCCAAGCCCAAGGAAGTCGAATATCACGGTCATGGGGGGCATCACTGAGATGGCCGTTTCCCTCACGCATTTCCTGACCGTCTCGGCGATCCTGCTCGTCCTCGGCGTGTTCGGTATCTTCCTCAATCGAAAGAACGTCATCGTCATCCTAATGTCGGTCGAGCTGATACTGCTCGCCGTGAACCTCAACCTGGTCGCCTTCTCCGGCGCGCTGGGCGACCTCACGGGCCAGGTCTTCACCATGTTCATCCTGACCGTGGCGGCGGCCGAAGCGGCGATCGGCCTGGCCATCGTGGTCATCTACTTCCGCAACCGCGGTACGATCGAGGTCGAGGATATCTCGACCCTGAAGGGCTGAGACTATGCTCATCGGCGCCGTTTTCTTCCCGCTGCTGGGTGCCAGCATCGCCGGGTTCCTGGGCCGCTGGATCGGCGACAAGGCGTCGCAGATGACGTCTGTCATCTGCATGGCGCTTGCCGCCGCCTGTGGCCTGACCGCCTTCTACCAGGTTGCACTCGGCCATGCGCCGCAGACGCTCGACATCCTGACCTTCGTCGACGTCGGCGGGTTCGAGGTGTCCTGGGCGCTCCGCTACGACACGCTGAGCGCGGTGATGGTCGGCATGGTCACGCTGATCTCGACCATGATCCACCTCTACAGCGTCGGCTACATGTCGCATGACCCGACGACGCCGCGCTTCTTCGCCTATCTCTCGTTGTTCACCTTCATGATGCTGATGCTGGTGACCGCCGACAATCTGGTGCAGCTGTTCTTCGGCTGGGAAGGCGTCGGCCTCGCGAGCTACCTGCTCATCGGCTACTGGTACGAGAAGGAAAGCGCCTGCGCCGCAGCGATGAAGGCCTTCATCGTCAACCGTGTCGGCGACCTCTTCTTCATGCTCGGCCTGGCACTGACCTTCTGGACCTTCGGGTCGGTTGAGTTCAACACCATCTTCGGCGCCATCGACCAGCATCGCGACGCCATGATCGGCGGCATGCCGGCCTATGAGGTCATCTGCGTCCTGCTGTTCCTGGGCGCCTGCGGCAAGTCGGCGCAGCTTGGCCTGCATGTCTGGCTACCGGACGCGATGGAAGGCCCGACGCCGGTCTCAGCCCTGATCCACGCGGCGACGATGGTCACCGCCGGCGTCTTCCTGGTCGCGCGCATGTCGCCAATCTTCGAATACGCGCCGACGGCGCTCGCGATCGTCACCGTGGTGGGTGCTTCCACCGCGCTGTTCGCCGCGACGATCGGCTGCGTGCAGAACGACATCAAGCGCGTCATCGCCTATTCGACCTGTTCACAGCTCGGCTACATGTTCTTCGCCGCCGGCGTCGGCGCCTATCAGGGCGCGATCTTCCACCTCTTCACCCACGCCTTCTTCAAGGCGCTGCTGTTCCTCAGCGCGGGCTCGGTGATCCACGCGATGTCCGACGAGCAGGACATGCGCAAAATGGGCGGCATCTGGAAGAAGATCCCGATCACCTATGCGGTGATGTGGGTGGGCTCGCTGGCGCTGGCGGGCGTGCCCTTCTTCGCCGGCTACTACTCGAAGGACTTCCTGCTGGAGGCGGCCTTCGCGTCGCATACCGGCGTGGGGATGTACGCCTGGGTCTGCGGCGTGGCCGCGGCCTTCCTGACCGCCTTCTACTCCTGGCGGGTGATCATCATGACCTTCCACGGCGCCCCGCGCGCGGACCATCACACGATGGAACATGTGCATGAGAGCCCCTGGGTGATGCTGGCGCCGCTGCTGGTCCTGGCGGCCGGCGCGATCGGCGCCGGCGCATTGTTCGCGCCGGACTTCATCGGCCATCACTGGGAGCAGTTCTGGAACGGCGCGATCGTCAACGGCCCGCACAACCACATCATGCATGATGCGCATGAGGTGCCGGAATGGGTGGCGCTGCTGCCGACCGGCGTTGCGCTGTCGGGCATCGCGCTCGCCTACATCATGTACATGTTCGCGCCGTCGATCCCCGGCAAGCTCGCCGCGACCTTCCATGCCATCTACCTGTTCCTACTGAACAAGTGGTATTTCGACGAGCTCTATGACGCGATCTTCGTCCGCCCGACCCGCGCCCTCGCGCGTATGCTCTGGCAGAAGGTCGATGCCGGCATGATCGATGGCGTCCCCAACGGCGTGGCGGCGCTCGCCGTCGACGCCGCCCAGGGGGCGGTGCGCCTGCAGACGGGGCGCGTCGCCAGCTATGCTTTCGTCATGATCGCGGGCCTCGCGGTCTTCGTTACTCTGCTCGTCTTCGGAGCCGCCCGATGAACGCCGCCGGCTTCCCGCTGCTCAGCCTGCTGACCTTCCTGCCGCTGGTGGGCGCGGCCTTCATCCTGACCCTGCGCGGCGAGGACAAGGTCGTCGCCGAGAACGCCCGCTGGGCCGCGCTGTGGACCAGCCTGATTGTCTTCGCGCTGTCGCTGATCCTGTGGTTCCGCTTCGACAAGGCCGATGCCGGCTTCCAGTTCGTCGAGCGGCTCGACTGGCTGACCGATTTCGGCATCACCTATCATATGGGCGTGGATGGCATCTCAGTCCTGTTCATCCTGCTCTCGACCCTGCTGACGCCGATCTGCATCCTCGCCTCCTGGGACGCCATCCAGACCCGTGTGCGGGAATACATGGTCGCCTTCCTGGTGCTCGAGACAATGATGGTGGGCATGTTCTGCGCCCTCGACTTCATCGTCTTCTACGTCTTCTTCGAAGGCGTGCTGATCCCGATGTTCCTCATCATCGGCGTCTGGGGTCACAGCCGGCGCGTCTATGCGTCCTTCAAGTTCTTCCTCTACACGCTGCTCGGCTCGGTGCTGATGCTGCTGGCGATCCTGCTGCTGTGGTTCCGCGCCGGCACCACCGACATCCCGATGCTGTTCGAACACGCCATCCCGCCGGCGCTGCAGACCTGGATCTTCCTCGCCTTCTTCGCCTCCTTCGCGGTCAAGGTGCCGATGTGGCCGTTCCACACCTGGCTGCCCGATGCCCACGTCGAGGCGCCGACGGCCGGTTCGGTCATCCTGGCCGGCGTGCTGCTGAAGATGGGCGCCTACGGCTTCCTGCGCTTTTCGCTGCCGATGCTGCCGCAGGCATCGGTCGACTTCGCGCCCTTCATCTACGCGCTGTCGATCATCGCCATCGTCTACACCTCGCTTGTGGCGCTGGCGCAGGAGAACATGAAAAAGCTCATCGCCTATTCTTCCGTGGCGCATATGGGCATCGTCACCCTCGGCATCTTCACCTTCACGGTGCAGGGGCTGTCCGGCGCGCTGTTCACCATGCTCAGCCATGGGCTGGTCGCCAGCGCGCTCTTCCTCTGCGTCGGGGTGCTGTATGATCGGGTGCATTCGCTTGACATCGCGCGTTATGGCGGTGTCGCGAAAATCCTGCCCGCCTACGCCATCGTCTTCATGTTCTTCACCATGGCGTCGGTCGCGCTGCCGGGCCTTGCCGGCTTCCCCGGGGAATTGCTGGTCATCGTCGCGGCCTGGAAAGTGAACCCCTGGATCGCCTTCGGCGCCGCCCTCGGCATGATCCTCGGCGCCGCTTACATGCTGTTCCTCTACAAGCGCGTCGCCTTCGGCAAGATCGCCAAGCAGGACCTGCTCGCCCTGCTCGACCTGTCGGCGCGCGAACGCCTGGTCTTCGCGCCGCTCGTGCTGCTGACCCTATGGATGGGCGTGGCGCCACAGAGCTTCCTCTCCTTTTTCGAAGCCTCGGTGACCGCGCTGGTGGTGCGGCACGAAGCCGCACTCGGCGCCGCACGCCTGGCGGGGATGTGATCCGATGAACTGGACTCTCGCTCTCCCCGAACTCGTCCTCGCCCTCTGCGGCCTCGCCATCCTCGGCGTGGGCGTGGTGCAGAAGTGCAACGCCTACTACGCCTGCTCGATGGCTGCGATCGGCGCCTTCCTGCTCACCGCGGTGCTGGTGCTCGGCGCCGCGGAAGGCACCGGCTATGGCGGGCTGGTCGTGTCCGACGCCTTCTCCCGCTTCTCGCGCGTGCTGATCCTGATCGGCGCGGCCGCCGGCGTGACGCTCTCGCTCGACTTCAACGCGAAGGAAGGCATCGACCGCTTCGAATTCCCGGTGTTGCTCGTCTTCGCGACGCTCGGCATGCTCATCATGGTCTCGGCCAACGACCTGATGTCGCTCTATATCGGGCTCGAACTGCTCTCGCTCAGCCTCTACGTCGTCGCCGCCTTCAACCGCGACGATGAACGCTCGGCCGAAGCGGGCCTCAAGTACTTCGTGCTCGGCGCGCTCGCCTCGGGGCTGCTGCTCTATGGCTCGTCGCTGGTCTATGGCTTCGCCGGTACGACCAATTTCGACCACATCGCCGACACGCTCTCCGACCCCGCCCGCGCGACACCGGGCGTCATCGTCGGCATGGTCTTCGTCATCGTCGGACTGGCCTTCAAGGTCTCCGCCGTGCCATTCCACATGTGGACGCCCGACGTCTATGAAGGCGCGCCGACGCCGGTCACCGCCTTCTTCGCCGCTGCCCCCAAGGTCGCCGCCATCGCGCTGTTCGCCCGCGTCCTCGGCGGGCCCTTCGGGGACCTCGCGGGCCAGTGGCAGCAGGTGATCGTGGTGATCTCGCTGCTCTCGATGGTGCTCGGCGCCTTCGCCGCCATCGGGCAGGAGAATATCAAGCGGCTGATGGCCTACTCGTCCATCGGCCATGTCGGCTACGCACTGGTCGGCCTCGCCGCGGCGTCGGAAGCCGGGCTGCGCGGCCTGCTCATCTACATGGCGATCTACCTGCTCATGAATCTCGGCGCCTTCGCCGTGCTGGTCTCGATGCGCCGGCAGGGCAGGGCGGTCGAGAAGGTCTCCGACCTCGCCGGCCTCGCCAAGACCGACCTGTCCATGGCGGTCTGGATGGCGATCTTCATGTTCTCGATGGCCGGCATCCCGCCGCTCGCCGGCTTCTTCGGCAAGATGTTCGTCTTCAAGGCGGCCATCGATTCGGGCCTGTGGACGCTGGCGATCGTCGGCGTGCTCTCCTCGGTCGTCTCGGCCTTCTATTACCTGCGCATCGTGAAGGTGATGTTCTTCGACGAATCGGCTGGCGCCCTCGACGCCCGGCCGGCCAGCTCGGCCTTCGTCATGGCGGCTTCGGGCCTGTTCACCACATTGTTCTTCCTCTACCCGGCCCCGCTGGTGGCGGCGGCGCAGGCGGCCGTGGCCTCGATCCTGGGGTGACCCCGCCGGGCTTCCGCCTCCATGTCCATGAGGCGCTGCCCAGTACCTCGGACCTGGTGATCCGGCTTGCCGAAGCGGGGGAGCCGGAAGGCCATGCGGTCCTCGCCCTGCGCCAGACCTCCGGGCGCGGCACCCAGGGCCGCGCCTGGCAGGGGCCATCAGGCAACATGTACATGTCGGTCCTGCTGCGGCCGGCGGAGCCGCTGCGCTTTGCCGCGCAATGGAGCCTGCTCGCCGTGGTCGCCGTCGCCGATGCGCTGGCGCCCTATCTGCCCGACCCGTCGGCGCTGAGCGTGAAATGGCCGAACGACCTGATGCTCGGCGGCGCCAAATCAGCCGGCATCCTCACTGACATCGCCGCCGATGCGTCGGGTGGCATCGCCTGGGTCGTCCTCGGTATCGGGGTGAACCTCGCTCTGGCGCCGGAGGTGCCGGGGCGGATGACGGCCTGCCTCGCCGACCTTGGCGTCACGCCGCCCTCGCCGCAGCATTTCGCGGCCGACCTGCTCGCCGCCATCGACCGCCGCCGTATCGAGCGCGCGGCCCATGGCTTCGCCCCGCTGCGCGCCGCCTGGCTGGCCCGCGGCCCGGCGATCGGGACCCATCTTGCCATTCGCCGCCAAGGCGCCGAGATAGCCGGCCGTTTCGCAGGCCTCGCCGAGGATGGCAGCCTGCTACTCGACACCGGTGAGCGCATCCAGACGCTCGCCTCGGGGGAGGTCGCCTGAGTCATGCTGCTCGCCGTCGATGCCGGTAATACCAACGTCGTCTTCGCCGTTCACGACGGGAAGGAGTGGCTCGGCCGCTGGCGCATCGCCACCCGCACCGATCGCACTTCCGATGAATATGCCGTCTGGCTGCTGGCGCTGTTCCAGCATGCCGGGATCAACGCCAACAACGTCACGCGTTGCGTCATCGGCACGGTGGTGCCGGCGGCGCTGTACAATCTGCGCCGGCTCTGCCGGGACTGGTTCGATACCGAGCCGCTGATCGCGCGCGCGCATCTCAACTGGGGTTTCGAGATCCGCGTCGACCAGCCCAATGAGGTCGGCGCCGACCGCCTGCTGAACGCGCTGGCCAGCCACACCCACTACAAGGGCCCGCTGGTGGTGGTCGATTTCGGCACCGCGACGACCTTCGACGTCGTCGATTCGGACGGTGCCTATCTCGGCGGCGTCATCGCGCCGGGCATCAACCTGTCGATCGAGGCGTTGCACCGTGCCGCCGCCCGCCTGCCGCGCATCGGCATCGGCCGTCCCCAGGCGGTGATCGGCCGTTCCACCGTGCCGGCGATGCAATCAGGCATCTATTGGGGCTATGTCGGGCTGATTGAGGGTATTATTTCCCGCATCAAGGCAGAGTATGGTGGTCCGCTGAAAGTCGTCGCTACCGGCGGCCTCGCCTCCTTGTTTGCCGAGGGGACCCTTGTCATCGAGAAGACAGACCCCGACATCACCCTTGAGGGCCTGCGCCTGCTCGCGGACCGTAACCCCGTACCTGTTTTCCACCACAGCGCCCTGCGCGACCCCCTGAGATCGGATTCAGACTGAACACGATGAACGCCGTCTCCGGCGACCTTGCCTTCCTCCCGCTGGGCGGGACGGGCGAGATCGGCATGAACCTCAGTGTCTATCGCTGCGACGATGCACTGCTCGCCGTCGATTGCGGCCTTGGTTTTGCCGGCCACGACAATCCCGAAGTCGATGTGATGGTGCCCGACCCTGCCTGGCTGGCCGATCGGCGCGACCGGCTGGTCGGGCTGGTGATCACCCATGCGCATGAGGACCATATCGGCGCCGTGGTGCATCTGTGGCGGCAGTTCCGCTGCAAGGTCTATGCGACGCCCTTCGCCGCCGCGGTGCTGACGCGCAAGCTGGCCGAAGCGGGCCTGCTGAACGAAGTGCCGCTGGTGGTGACGCAGCCCCGCGCGCGCTTCACCCTCGGCCCCTTCGACCTGCAATACCTGCCGGTGGCGCATTCCATCCCGGAATCCCAGGCGCTGGTGCTGCGCACCCGCCACGGCACGGTGCTGCATACCGGCGACTGGAAGCTCGACCCCGACCCGCTGATCGGCCCGCGCACCGATGAGGACGCCTTCGCCAAATTGGGCGAGGAAGGCGTGCTCGCCATGGTCTGCGATTCCACCAATGCGATGGTGGAGGGCCATTCGGGCAGCGAGGCCGATGTCCGGCGCAACCTCGCCGCGCTGATCCGGGGCATGACCGGGCGCGTGGCGGTCACCGGCTTCGCCTCCAATGTCGCGCGGATCGAATCGATCGCCCTGGCTGGCCGGGCGGCCGGCCGGCAGGTCTCGCTGTTCGGACGTTCGCTGCGCAATATCGAGGCTGCCGCGCGCGAATGCGGCTACCTGAAGTCCATTCCCGCCTTCGTCCCCGAGGATGAGGCCGGCTACCTGCCCGATGACGAGATCCTGCTGATCTGCACCGGCAGCCAGGGCGAGCCGCGCTCGGCGATGACCAAGATCGCGGAGGACACCCACCCCAACATCGCGCTCGGGGAGGGGGATACCGTGATCTATTCCTCGCGCCGCATTCCGGGCAATGAGAAGGCGATTCAGCGCGTACAGGATGGCCTGGCGCGGCGCGGCTGCCGGGTGATGACCGATGACGACCACATGGTCCACGTCTCGGGCCACCCGGCGCGCGACGAGCTGAAGCGGCTCTATGCCCTGGTGAAGCCGCGCTATGCGGTGCCGGTGCATGGCGAATGGCGGCACATGCAGGAACATGGCGCCCTGGCGCGCGACTGCGGCGCCATCCCCTTCCTGATCGAGGATGGCGACATGCTGCGCCTGTCGGGCAACCGGCCGGAAGTGGTGGAGGGTGTCCCCACCGGGCGCTTGGCGATCGATGGCGACCGCCTGCTGCCGATCGACGGCGCGCTGTTGGCCGCCCGCCGGCGCATGATGTTCAACGGCATGGTGGTGGCGTCGCTCGCCGTCGATGCGCAGGGGCGGGTACTCGGCGAACCGCAGATCTCCGCCCCCGGCCTGTTCGAGGTGGGGGACGCGGACCCGGTGCTGATCGCGGCCGAGTTCCGCCGCACCATTGCCGACCTGCCGGCGGCGCTGAAGCGCGAGGACGACCAACTGCGCGAGGCCGCGCGTTCGGCGCTGCGCAAGGCGGTGGGCAAGCGGCTACGCAAGCGCCCGATGGTCGAGGTGCATCTGCTGCGCATCTGACGGTGCCCGATGCTGGCCTTTGCGACCTCGATTCGGCACAGTTTTCGTCGGGAGGTCGTCAGGGTCATGCGTCGAGACGGACTGCTTCGTCACCTGATGCTGCCAGCCTTTGTTGCCTGGCTCGGTGGCTGCGCGCTGATCGCCGGAGGCGCGCCGGTGCCGAGCCAACCGCCGCCGCTCCCCACCGCGCAGCAGCGGGCCCAGGCCGCCAGGCTCCAGCGGGACGGCCTGCGCGCGATGAACCCGCCGCGCGGCATCCCAGCCGATCCGGCGCGGGCGTCGCAGCTGATCGAGGCGGCGGCGGAACTCGGTGACCCCGATGCCCAGATGCTGGTCGCCGGCAGCCATCTGTTTCGAACGGATAGTGGACGCGACGCGGCGGCGGCGCTTCCCTGGCTCCATCGCGCTGCGCAGCAGGGTTCGCCGGAGGCCCAGTATCGCCTGGCCCGGCTGATCGAAGCCGGCGACGGCACGCCGGCCGAGCCGGCCTGGGCGGCCGTCTGGTTCCAGCGCGCCGCTGAACGCGGCCTGCCGGAGGCGCAATTCGCCATGGGACTATTGCAGGTGGCCGGCATCGGGACTGCGGCCGATGAGGCGGAGGCCTTGGCGCGCATCGCGCTCGCGCAGCGGCGTGGGGTCGCGGCGGCGCAACGCTATCGGCTGGCGCTTCAGCCCCGCGTGCCGCCGGCGCAGGCCACACAAGCCGCGGCGCGGATCGCCGCGGAAACCGCGCAAGGCCCGGTGACGCCAGTGGATCGGCCGCTGGTCCGGTTTGCCCAGTCGGCACTGTCGAGGACCGGCGCGTGGAACCGGCCTGTCGATGGGCTCGACGGGCCGCAGACGCGCGCCGCTTTGGTGGATTTCGCGCGGCGCCAGGGGCTCAACGCCGCCGGGCCCTACGATCCCGTGGTGATCGACCGGCTCAGGGCCAGCGCGCATTGAGTTCCTTCGCGGTCACCTGACCCCCAGCCGAGGATCGGAGGGCGGCAGGCCGAGCAGGCTGTCGACCCGGGCAACGACCGCCGCGCTGAGCGGCCGGTTCGCTGCGTCGTCGAGTTCCTGCGCCCTCGCCGAGGCGATCGCGCTGTTGCGGTAGGCGACCTGCGTTGGGGTGAAGGCCGGCAGGGCGAGCGCGCTTAGCATCGCCTGTTCATAGGAGGCGATCTGCCCGACACGGGAATTTGGTGCGGCATTGGCCCGCGCGGTCGCGGAGGCGTGCGCCGCGTTCAATGCGCCGAGGGCACTCGCGACTGCGCCGCGATCGTGACCGGGGTCACCGCGCTCCGCATTGCCAGGGCCGCCGCGCCCGGAGCCGAGCCCGCCACTGTTGCTGGCGTTGCCGCTGGCATTGCCGGGACCGCCGCTCCCATGTCCGCCGGCGTTGCCGGCACCGCTACTCCCGTGTCCGCCGCCATTGCCGCCGCCACCACCGTTCCCGCCACCGCTTCCGCCGCCGTTGCCGCCACCACCTCCACCGCCGCTACCTCCGCCGCCACCACCCCCACCGCCGCCACCTCCGCCGCCACCACCTCCGCCGCCACCACCTCCACCACCGGCGGCCTGGGCGCCGGCGTTAAAGATCGGCAGCAGAGACGGCACAGTCGCGAACGCGACACCGCCGATCAGCAGGATGATGCGGGAGGAGGGGAGAATACGGGCGATCTGCGGCATCTGGACTGTTCCTTACGGCCGGAGCGCGCCAAATGACTCAGGCCCTCTGGCGCGCGTCCCGAAAACGCTGCACCTATTTACCATGACATGGTTCACTGGAGTTGTCGTCTACCTGCTGGTCTGGTGGACGGTTCTGTTCTGCATCCTGCCGATCGGGACGCGCCCGGTATCCGACAGCAACCCGGCCGATGGCGGATGGCGCGGCACGCCGGCCGCGACGCATCTGTTGCGCAAGGCGATCGCGACGACGATCGTCGCGGGCATCGGTTGGTTGGGCATTTTCGCGCTGGTCGAGAGCGACTGGCTCTCCTTCCGCAGCGGGACCTTTGCGCTACCGGCGCCGTGATGCGTAATGTGGCATCCAGTTGGCGGATTTGCTCCGCTTTTACGCAGGATGCGGTTCAGCGCCGCTTTTTTCATCCTGCGTTGCGGTATTTTTCGTTGTCGCCAGGGCCGTGTGCGGCCATTCTTATTTTCAGGAAGAGATTGGTTCTCTTCCTGCCGTGTGACTGGCGTTTCCTCCCTAAACTTGGGCCGCGACCTTTGGGGCGCGGCCCTTTCTTTTTCTAGAGCTTCCGCTGACGTGAAGGCAAGCGGAAAGCATGCTATCTCACGCTGATTGTGTATTTTTCTGTCGTCAGACCCTTCGCAATCGCAGCATTCTTACCAAGTCAGCTCGGGCATCGTCCCAGTCATTGTGACCGGCTGGCCTTGCCGCCGTCATGAAGGCCCGTCCCGGGACCATGTGGAGACCGTCACGGCGCGCTGGCCCCTTTCAGCCTCGCGCCACCGCCAGTAGGTTCCCGCCGACGACCGTCGCAAAGGACCGCCCGTGCGCCTCTCCCGCGCCTTCCTGCCCACGCTGAAAGAAACCCCCGCCGACGCGCAGATCGCCTCGCATCGCCTGATGCTGCGCGCAGGGCTGATCCGGCAGACCTCGGCCGGCATCTATGCCTGGTTGCCGGCCGGGTTGCGCGTGCTGCGCCGCGTCGAGCAGATCGTCCGCGAGGAACAGGACCGCGCCGGCGCGCAGGAAATCCTCATGCCGACCATCCAGCCCGCCGAGCTGTGGAAGGAATCGGGCCGCTACGACGACTACGGCAAGGAGATGCTGCGCATCCGCGACCGCCATGAGCGCGAGATGCTCTTCGGCCCGACCAACGAGGAAATGGTCACCGAACTCTTCAAATCCTTCGCCCGGTCGTATCGCGACCTGCCGCGCAACCTCTACCATATCCAGTGGAAATTCCGTGACGAGGTGCGCCCGCGCTTCGGCGTCATGCGCGGCCGTGAATTCCTGATGAAGGACGCCTATTCCTTCGACATCGACCAGGCCGGCGCACAGCATTCCTACCGGCAGATGTTCCTCGCCTATCTGCGCACTTTCCAGCGCATGGGCCTGACCGCCGTGCCGATGCGCGCCGACACCGGCCCGATCGGCGGCAACCTCTCCCACGAATTCATCATCCTCGCCGAAACGGGCGAGAGCGGCGTGTTCTACGACGCGACCTATGAGACGACCGACTGGGCCGGCACCGATGTCTCGACCGACGACGTCACCGGCCTGGAAGGCTTCTTCAACGGCGTCACCGCCTCCTACGCCGCGACGGACGAGATGCACGATACCGCCGCCTGGGCCGCGGTGCCCGAGGATCGCCGCAGAGAGGGCAGGGGCATCGAGGTCGGCCACATCTTCTATTTCGGCACCAAGTATTCCGCCGCGATGGGCCTGACCCTCGCCGGCCCGGAAGGCACCACCATCGTACCGGAAATGGGCTCCTACGGCATCGGCGTCTCCCGCCTGGTAGGCGCGCTGATCGAGGCGAACCACGACGAGGCCGGCATCAAATGGCCCGACGCCGTCGCCCCCTGGGCGGCCGTCATCCTCAACCTGCGCCCCGGCGACGTGGCAACGGACGCGATGTGCGAAGACCTCTACGCTCGCCTCGGCGATGACGCCGTCTATGACGACCGCAGCGCCCGCGCCGGCGAGAAATTCGCCGATGCCGATCTGATGGGCTTCCCCTGGCAGGCCATCATCGGCCCGCGCGGCGCCGCCGCCGGCAAGGTTGAATTGAAGCGCCGCGCCACCGGCGAACGCGTGGAACTCTCCCTCGACGACGCCATCGCCAAGATCCGCGGCGCCTGATGTTCAACGCCTTCGAGCGGGCCATTGCCTTTCGCTACCTGCGTGCGCGCAAGGGCGAACGCTTCGTCTCGGTGATCGCCATCTTCTCGCTGGTGGGCATCGCCCTCGGCGTGGCCACGCTGATCATCGTCATGAGCGTGATGAACGGCTTCCGCGCCGAACTGCTCGGCCGCATCCTCGGCCTGAACGGCCATCTCGGCATCTACGCCGCCGAAGGCCCGTTCCGCGACTATGACGCGGTCGCCGACCGAATCCGCGCCATCCCCGGCATCGTCGCGGCAACGCCGATCGTCGAGGGCCAGGTGCTCGTCACCTCCGAGGCCGGCGGTGCCGCCGGTGGCCTCGCGCGCGGTATCAAGCCCGATGACCTGCGCGCCAAGCGCATCATCGCCGAAGGCATCCGGCTCGGCAGCCTCGCGGATTTCGAAGGCGAGGACGCCATCGTCATCGGCACCCGCCTGGCCAACCGCCTGCGGGTCACGGTGGGCGACACCATTTCGCTGGTCTCGCCGCAGGGCCGCACCACGGTGTTCGGCACGGTGCCGCGGGTGAAGGGCTATCGTGTCGTCGCGCTGTTCGAAGTCGGCATGAACGAATACGACAGCAGCTTCGTCTATCTGCCGCTGCAGGCTGCCCAGCTGTTCTTCCGAGAACCCGGCGCGGCGACGCAGATCGAAGTCTTTGTCGAAGACCCGACGCGATTGCGCTCGATCGTCCGCGACATTCGCGAGCGTGCCGGTGCACCCATCCGGGTGCTGTCCTGGCAGGATGCGAACTCGTCCTTCTTCAACGCGGTGCAGGTCGAACGAAACGTTATGTTCCTGATCCTGACGCTTATCATCGTCGTCGCCGCCTTCAACATCGTCTCCTCGCTGATCATGATGGTGAAGGACAAGGGCCGCGACATCGCCATCCTGCGCACCATGGGCGCGACGCGTGGCGCGGTGATGCGCATCTTCCTGCTCTGCGGCGCCTCGGTCGGCGTGCTTGGCACGCTGATCGGCTTCCTGATCGGCGTGGTGTTCTGCTGGAACATCGAGAGCATCCGCCAGGCGCTGCAACGCCTCTCGGGCACCGAGTTGTTCAGTCCCGAGGTCTATTTCCTCACCCGCCTGCCGGCGATCCTCGACTACAACGAGGTCGCCCAGGTGGTCGGCATGGGGCTGTTCCTGTCGCTGCTGGCGACGCTCTACCCGTCCTGGCGCGCGGCCAAGACCGACCCGGTGGTGGCCCTGCGCAATGAGTGACGCCCCCCTGCGCCTCGCTGCCGTTGAGCGCCGCTACCGCTCCGAAGCCGGCGACCTGCCGGTGCTGCGCGGTGCCGACCTCGACATCGCCGCGGGCGAGATCGTCGCGCTCGTCGCGCCCTCGGGCACCGGCAAGTCCACCCTGCTGCATTTGGCCGGCCTGCTGGAAAAGCCTGATGCCGGCGAGGTCTTCGTCGATGGTCGCGCCGCCGGTTCACTCTCCGACGATGGCCGCACCGCGATCCGCCGCACGACGATCGGCTTCGTCTACCAGTTCCACCATTTGCTGCCGGAATTCACCGCTGAGGAGAACATCGCGCTCCCGCAAATGGCGGCCGGCGCGTCGCGACGCGATGCCTTGGCGCGGGCGCGCGATTTGCTCGCCGCCTTCGGCCTGACCGGGCGAGAGAGCCATCGCCCCGGCAAGCTGTCGGGTGGCGAACAGCAGCGCGTGGCGATCGCCCGTGCGCTCGCCAACCGCCCGCGCATCCTGCTCGCCGACGAACCGACCGGGAACCTCGATGTCGGAACCTCGGACCGGGTCTTCGCGGAGTTGCTCGAGCAGGTGAGGGGGCATGGCGTCGCCGCGCTGGTCGCGACGCACAACCCGGCACTGGCGCGGCGGATGGACCGGATCGTGACGCTCGCCGAGGGGCGGGTCGTTCCCGTTGTGGGCGAGGATTGACCACGGAGGGGGGTGTCGCCCCTCTCCAAACCTCATCCCACCAAGGGCCTGAGGCCTTCAGAAGCGCATACTTGATACTGGGCGCCCCGCGAGCAATCAGCGCAGGGGCCCGCATTTGCGCTCGGCGGCGCTTCATGGTGGCAGCACCCCCATTCTGCGCCGTACCAATAGACGGCATTCCAAAGGGCACTGCCCTTTGGTGGGGTGGTTTGAATATGCATACCCACTTGACCGCGACGTCATGGCCTGGGTCGCCGCCTCCGGCGGCGGCATCAGCGGCGAGATGGTCCGCGACATGACGCTCGACTACGTCAACGTGAACCCACGGCCAGACGCTATCTCCGTCCTGCAGCGCCTGGCCGAATGGTTCGAGGACTACAGCACCATCCACTCTCACAGCGGCGTGCGCATGCGCTCGCCGCGCGAGTTCATCGCTGATCAGTCAGCAACCCAAACCGCTTGTCCGGTTTGATGGGGGCAACTCAAACCCACGGCTAAATTCTCAACCAGACTCTTACCGACTTAACCCCTTTGCTGCATCGAGCTAAGGGTTAGTTCTACACGCAACACGTTTATCCCGATTCATGAAAGTTTCCATGCAGGACGGTGAGTCATTGCGGAATGCTAAGGGTTGGGCCGGGAACCAGCCTGCCGCCATCCCGATGGCAGATGAGATCGCCGCCATCGAGCAACAGCTCAAGCAGCAGGGGGCGGGCGAGGAGGACCTTGGAGCGCGCATTCTCGCCGCCCGCTTGCGCTGGCCGCATGATTTGCGGCTTCAGCTTCTGCAGGGAAGCTGGCTGGAAGCCACCGGGCGGGGCGATGACGCCGCTGCCTGCTTTCGCACTGCCCAGGCCGAGCACCCGGCCAATCCCTGGCCCGCGGTACGCTTGGTTGAGCTGCTGCTCCGGCAGCGGCGGCAGGAGGAAGCGCGCGGCGACTTCCGGGCCAGCGTATGGGGCGGCACGGCGCCCGAGCGGACGCGGCTCGGGCTGTTGTCGGTCACGACCGCCAGTATCCCGGACGTCGCCGGTCGCGAGGCGTATCTGCGCAGTCTGCTGAGCCAGCATCCGGACGACCGGTTTGTCCTGCTCAAGCTGGCCGTGCTGCGCTACCGCCAGAAGGATCGACCGGCGGCGGAGGCCCTGTTCGCCGAGGCTGCCCGGCTCGGCCCGATGACCGACGAAGCCCAGCTCATTCAACTCGATCTGCACTTCGCGGCGGCGCGGTTCGAGGCTGCCTACGGCCTCGCGCGCGACCTGCAGGCACGGCATCCCGATCGCGTCGAATTCGCCCGCCGCAGCATCCAGGCCGCGTTGTTCCTGCACCGGCTCGACGAGGTGATCGCGCAGTTGCAGACGGCGCTGCTGCGCTGGCCCGAGGATTGGCTGCTGTTGTTCCGCTACAATCGCTGTCCGTTGCCTGGTGAGGTCGACCGCAAGCTGTTCGCCGCGCTCTCGACGCGACAGGAGGCCCTGACGGGCAACGACCGCTGGCTGTTCCAATACGCCATCGCCAGCCTGCGTCATGCCGATGCCGGGCCGACCCTGGCCATGTTGCAGGCCCTGGCGGCCTCGGCCACGGTTGGCCACATGGCGGCGCCACTGGCCGCGGCCTTGGCCGCGTATCCACCCGAACACTGGGCCAATCCACGAGCCGTCAGCAATGCCTGCGACGACGACGTCCAGCTGCTTCCCCAGCCTGGCGCCGTGGCGACCATCATTCTGTTCTCCTCCGTCGCCGGCGGCCTGGGCTACCTGCCCTTCGGACTGGCCGACGGGCTGCTGCGGCAACGCCTGGTCAATGTCATCTATCTGCGCGACCGCAATCATCGCGCGTTCACCAGCGGCGTCCGCGCCCTCGGCGCCGACCACACGGCCATGATCGACGCGCTCCAGACCATGACGCGCCGGCTTGGCGTGCCGGTCGTCACCATGGGTTCCTCCATCGCCGGGGTCGCCGCCATCCGCGCCGCAACCCAGTTGCACGCACGGGCCGCGATCTCCTTCGCCGGGCCGGTCAATCTCGGCGCCGACGCCACGGAGGACGAAGCGCCGCCGGGCGCTGCCCGCGGCACCCGGGATTCGCTATTCGCCAGCTTCACCGCGGCGGATCCCGACATCGTCCGCATGGTCCGCGCGGCCCCGGCCACGCAAGTGCATCAATGCTTCGGCGCCGACTTCGCGCCGGATGTCGCCGTCGCCCGGCTTCTGGAGCCGCTGGCCAATGTCCGGCTGCACCCTGAACCCGGCTGCGCCGATCACTTCGCCATTGAACACGCCATCGCCAGCGGCAGCTTTCTGGCGATCCTCGACGCGGCGCTGCCGGACCAGGTGGCAGCGTGACGCAGGCGCCCGGCACCGTGCTGGTCTCCGGCATGTTCGACATGAATAACTACGGCGACCTGCTGTTTCCGCTGGTCGCCCGCCAACGGCTGGCTGAGGTCGGCTTTGACTTGCTCCCGGTAGCCCCCGCCGGCAGCCGCGCGGCCTTCTCCGATGCCCTGCCAACGGTGGACATCGACACCATGATGGATGCGTCGCGCCAGCCGGCAGCCGGCATCCTGATCGGCGGCGGCTATATCATCCACGCCCATTCACTGGATTTTCTCGACCATTATGCCGGCGCGGGGCTTGGCAACTGGTGCGGCGCGGGGCTGTGGCTCGGCGCCACGCTGGCGGCGGCGATGCGCGACATCCCGCTTGCCTGGAATGCGCCAGGCGTGCCGCACCCCTTCTCGGCCCGGCAGCATCGGCTGCTGGCGCCGGCGCTGCAGGCCGCCTCCTATGTCTCAGTGCGCGACGAGGGCAGTCTGCGCCTGCTCGACCCGCAGGGTGCCGCGGACATTGCCGTGGTGCCGGACCCGATCGCTGATCTGCCGCGGCTGTGGCCCAAGGCGCAGCTGGCCGAGGATTACCGTCGGCTGCTGGCGCGCAAGGGCGTGCCGTCCGAAACCCGCCTGCTCGCCCTGCATCTGCGCAACCGCTCGATCGCCGGCATCGACCAGGCAGCGCTCGGTGCCGCGCTACGCGACTTCGCGACGGGGCAGGGCCTGACACCGATGCTGGTCGCGGTCGGCGAGAGCCATGACGATCCGGCCGTGGCGCGCGAGATGGCGGCGCGGATCGGCGCGCCGCTGCTGATGCTGGACGACCCGCTCAGCCTGCGCGAGATCACCGCGGCGTTGGCTCATAGCGGACTGTATGTCGGCGCCTCGCTGCATGGCTACATCGTCACCGCCGCCTATGGCGTGCCCGGCGTGCTGGTTGCCCGGCCACGCTACAATAAGTTCGCCGGCTTTCTTGCCCAGACCGGGCGGCCGCAGGACCTGGCCACCGACTGGTCCGAGGCGCTACGCGTCGCCGCTCAGCGGCAGCCAGCGACGGGTGAGGCCTTCGTGCCGGCCGCCGCCACCACGGCGCTGGACCGCCACTGGGACCGTATCGTCACGGCCTTCGGCGCCCCTGGCGCCCGTGCAGCGCAACGCCAGGCCTTCGCCATGGCACTGCTGTGCGGCGCCGTCGCCGCCGAGGGCCCTGCCTGGGCCATGGCACCCTTCCTGAACCGCCGGATGCGCGCCGAAGCCCGTGCCGCCGGCGCCACCGCGGCAGCATCACCCACCGCCCAGCCTGAGAGCCCCTGATGGACCGACGCCTGCCTTGCGACCAAGCTACCCTGCGCGACTGGATGGTGGCCTATATAGGCGGGGTGCTTACCCTGCCCGACGGCGTGCCGACCGACAGCACCTTCGACACCTACGGCTTCGACAGCGTCGAGGCGGTGGTGATGGCCGGGGTGATGGAGGAGGAATTCGGCACCCAGGTCGACCCTGTCCAACTGCTGGAGAACCCGAGCATCGACGCATTCTGCGCCGCCTTCGCCAGCGACGGTGGCGATCCGGTACCGCCGGCGGTGTCGGAGGCGTGAGCACGCCGGCGGCATCGATCGTCCTGGTCTCCCACGAGATGGGGCGTGAACTGCCGCGGACGCTGCGCTCGCTCGCAGCGCCTTACCAGACCGGGCTGCCGCGCGATGCGCTGGAGATCATTGTCATCGACAACGGCTCCCGACAGCCGCCGGATGACGGCGCAGCGGCTGGGCTCGATGCCGATATCCGCTTCCTGCGCCAGCCAAGGCCAACATCCTCGCCGGTGGCAGCGATCAATGCAGGGCTGGCCGTCGCACGCGGCGCTTTGGTCGGTGTCTGGATCGATGGCGCCCGACTGGCCTCGCCGGGCCTGGTCGCGGCCTGCCTGGCTGCGGCGCGGCTGCATCCGCGCCCAGTGATCGCGACGCTGAACTACCAGCTCGGCCCCTCGCTGCAATTCGACAGCGCGCGGCACGGCTACGACCAGGCGGCGGAGGACCACCTGCTGGCGAGCATCGATTGGCCCGCCGATGGCTACCGCCTGTTCAATGTCGCCACCTGCGAACTGCGTGCCGGGCCCGCCGGGCCGATGCTGGAGAGCAATGCGCTGTTTCTGCCGCGCGCGCTGTGGGACGAACTCGGTGGCTACGATGCGGCGTTCGTCGAACCGGGTGGTGGCGTGGTGAATCCCGACACCTATCTGCGCGCCTGCGCGCTGCCGGGGGTGCAGCAGATACGCATCCTGGGTGAGGGGACCTTCCACCAGATCCATGGCGGCCTCTCCACCAGCACGCCGGCCTCGGCCATGGCGGTGTTGCAAGCCGGCAGCCGGCTCTATCTGCAGCGGCGCGGCCGGCCGCTGCGCAGCATGCGCGACCCCGGCTGGTTGTTCGATGCCCGCCAGGGCGCCTGCCTCGCCACCACGCCGGGAGCATGACCATGTCCGATCCGAGCAAAGGCCGCAGGCTCGATGCCGCGTCCATCGCCCGCTACCGCCGCGATGGCTACCTTGCGCCGCTGCCGGTGCTGGAGGAGGCAGCGGCAGCGGATCACCTGGCGCAGCTCGATGCCATCGCCGCGCAGCGTGCCGGACGCATGGTGCCGTCGCACAACGTCAAGGCGCATCTGTTGGCGCCCTTTCTGTGGGAGCTGGTGCATCACCCGGCGATCCTGGGGCCGGTAGAGGATCTGCTCGGTCCCGACATCCTGTGCTGGGGCTCCGGCTTCTTCGACAAGCGGCCGGGCACGGCGCAGTACGTGCCGTGGCACCAGGACGCCACCTATTGGGGGCTCTCGGCGCCGGTGGCGATCACGGCCTGGGTCGCCTTCACCCCGTCCCTGGTCGAGAATGGCTGCATGCGGGTCAGCCCAGCCACGCATCACACCGCACTGGCTCATGCCGATACCGGCGACAATACCGCCATGCTGCCGGGCCGCGAGGAAGTCGAGGTCGCGGTCGATGAATCTGATGCCGTCAACATCGTGCTGCGCCCCGGCGAGATGTCGCTGCATGACGTGCTGTTGGTGCACGGGTCGCAGCCGAACGGATCCGGCCTGCGCCGTTGTGGCTTCGCCATTCGCTACATCCCCGGCCACCTGACCACGAGTGGCGGGCTGCGTGGCACCGCCACATTGGTGCGTGGTGAGGACCGCGGCGGCTTCGACCTTGAGCAGCCGCCGGAGGCGCCGTTCCACCCTGCGGCGATGCAGCGCTACCAGCAGGTCATCCGCCAATGGATGCGCATTGTCATGCCAAAGATGGGCGGCGGCGGGCCGCCCAAGGGCGCGGCATGATCGCCACCACCACCCTGCCTACCCTGCTCGAGCAGCATGCCCGAAGCCGCGGCGACCACCCGGCGCTGCGCTTCCTACAGCGCGGCGAAGCAGTGACCGAGGCAGCCAGCTATGCCGAACTCGACGCCGCCGTGGCACCGCTGGCCGGAGGCCTGGTCCAGGCGGGGTTGCGGGGCGTCCCGGTGGTTCTCGCCCTGCCGCCCGGGCTGGGCTTCGTCATCGCGCTGCTCGCCTGTCTGCGCGCCGGTGCCATCGCCGTGCCGGTGCCTTTCCCGCCGACTGGCGAGGCGCGGCTGCGGCAGCAACGGGTGATCGACGATCTCGGCGAAGGCGCCGTGCTGGCCGCGCCGGAGGCGGAGATCGACACTGGCCGTCTGCGCCGCCTGGACCCCGCGACCTTGCGGGCACCGCTCGACACTCCGCCGCCGCCGCCCGAGGCTCCGGCGGTGATCCAATACAGCTCCGGCTCGACCCGAGCGCCGGCTGGCATCGTCATCAGCCACGCCAATCTCATGGCCAACCAGCGCATGATCAGCGAGGCCTTCGGCAGCGGCTCGGACATCGTCGCCGTCAATTGGTTGCCGCCGCACCACGACATGGGCCTGTTCGGCGCCATCCTGCATCCGCTCTTTCTCGGCGGGACAGCGGTGCTGATGCCACCCTTCGCCTTCATCCAGAAGCCGTTGCGCTGGCTCGCCGCCATCGCAGCGCATCGCGGCACCGTCGCGGGGGGACCGAATTTCGGCTACGAGCTTTGCCTGCGCCGTGTCAGCGCGGCGCAGGCGGCCGGGCTCGACCTCACCAGCCTGGGCGTTACCTTCTGCGGTGCCGAGCCGGTGCGCGCCGAGAGCCTGCGCCGCTTCGCCGCGCATCTCGCCCCGGCCGGCTTCGATGCGGCGAGCCTGCTGCCCTGCTACGGCCTGGCCGAGGCGACGCTGCTGGTCACCGGCGTGGTCAAGGGTAGTGGCCTGCGTGAGGTCTCGGCCGGGGCAGCCGGGCGGCGGCAGGTGACCTGCGGCAGCCCGCCCGCTGGCTGCTTCGTCACCATCCGCGACCCGGAGGGCGCGGACCGGATGCCGCAGGGTGCCGCTGGCGAGATCTGCATCGCCGGGCCCCATCTGGCGGCTGGCCTGTGGCAGGGCGACAGCGCCACCATCGCCCCGCTGCCCGGCCTGTTGCAGGCGGAGGGCGAGTGCTGGCTACGCACCGGCGATATCGGGGCCATGACCGGGGACGGTCTGGTCATCCTAGACCGCATCAAGGACACGGTGATCGCGCATGGCCGTAAGATCTACGCCGCCGATGCCGAGGCCGCCGCCTTCGAGGCCGCTGGGCCGCTGCTCTCGGCCGCCGCCGCCATTGGCCTGCCCGGTACGGAGGGCGACCGGCTGGTGCTGCTCTGCGAGGTCTCGGTCGCCGAGCGGCGCAGTCTGGCGCCAGAGCCGCTGCGCCGTCGTATCGCCGAGCAGGTGGGGCAGCGCTGTGGAATGCTGCCGGACGTCGTGCTGCTTGGGTTCGGCACGCTTCCGCGGACGACCAGCGGCAAGATTCGCCATCAAGCTGCGCGTCAGGCCTTTCTTGACGGCCACCTCAAGTTGCTGCCATCGGAAAACCCGGTAGAGGCGGAACCATGGGCAAGCACCTGAGCCAGGAACAGATTGCCACGTTCCGCCGCGACGGCGTGGTGTTCCCGCTGCGCATCTTCACGGCGGCCGAGGCACAGGCGCAGCGCGCGGCGCTGGAAGCGATCGAGGCCAGTCGCGCTGGACGGCTGCCGCCGGCAATGAACGCCAAGCCGCATCTGCTGGTGCCCTGGCTCTGGGAGATCGTGCACCACCCGGCGATCCTCGATGCGGTGGAGGACCTGCTCGGGCCGGACCTGCTCTGCTTCGGCACCAGCTTCATCATCAAGAACGGGTCGAGCGACCGCTATGTGACCTGGCACCAGGACCAGACGCATTGGGGTTTGACCGCGCCCCGCGCGGTGACCGCCTGGCTGGCCCTGACGCCGAGCACGCCGGCGAATGGCGGGATGCGGATGGTGCCAGGCAGCAACCATCGCATCCTGGCCCATCGCGACAGCGGCGACAGCCGCAACATGCTCGGCCGGCGGGAAGAGGTGATCGCTGAGGTCGATGAAGACGAGGCGCTAGACATTGCCCTTGCCCCCGGGGAGATGTCGCTGCACGACCCGCTGATCGTGCATGGCTCGCCGCCCAACCGGGCAGCCGGTCGGCGCATCGGCTTCGCCATCCGCTACATCCCGGCCACGGTCGGCCAGCGCGACGGGATGCGCAATTTCGCGACGCTGGTGCGCGGCCACGACCATGGGACATTCGCGCTCGAGCAGGCGCCGGCCGCCGCCTTCCACCCGGACGCGGTGCGCCACCACGCGCAGTCGATCCGCCACGGCATGGCAGTGATCTTTGGCAAGGCCGGTCCTGGATCGGTCGCCGGAGCGCCCACCCGCGGGACTGAGGCGTGACCCGCGGCATCACCGATCCGGACGCGCCGATCGCCCCGCCGGAACCGCCGCTTCTTTCGGCCAGCCAGGTCGGCGGCCAGCGGGTCTGGACAGTGAGCCGGCATGCCGATGTCCTCGCCGTGCTGCGCTCCCCCAGCTTCCGCTCAGTGTCGGTGGAAGAGCGCATCGAACGCATCGCCGGCCGGGCCGGGCGGGATTACCGCCACCTGCTCGCGCTGCTGCGCGGGACGATGATCTTCCAGCAGGATGAGCGGCACCAGGACAGCCGTCGCCGGGTCCGGGCCCTGATTGATGAGGCCCTGGCCCGCTGGCCCGCTGCCCGGCTACAGGCGGAGGCGCGCCGCATCGTCGCCGCGTTGCCCGCCGAACCGGGTGAGATCGACGTGGTGCCGGCCCTCGCCGAACCGCTGCCCAGCCTGCTGATCGGCGAGGCGCTGGGCCTGCCGCCGGCGCTCTGCCTGGCCCTGCAGAAGCGGGCGCTTGCCGTCACCCAGAGCTGGTTGTCCTCCATGGCTTTGCGCGACCTGGACCGGCTGGAAGCGGAGGCGGCGGAACTCCGTGCCATGATGCGCGCCAATCGCGCGCCGGGCTGGCGCATCGGGCGGCTGGCGGAGGAGGCATCCGACGACGCCATCGACCTCGCCCTCTTCCTGTTGCTGGCCGGCAGTCATAGCGTCGCCGGCACCATCGCCGCGGCACTCGACATCCTGGCGCGGCAGGGCGGGCTGCAGGCGCGGCTGCGGCCGGACCGCGCGCTCGGCGCCGACTTCCTGCGCGAGACGCTGCGCCTGGCCGGTCCGCTCCGGCGGCTGAACCGCCGGGTGGCAGCCGTCGAGGCCGAGATCGGCGGCGCCCGGATCCTGCCCGGCGACCTGATGCTGCTGCCGATCGACCGCGCGCATCGCGACCCGGCCGCCTTTGCGGAGCCCGAGCATGTCGATCTGACGCGGAAGGGCGTCGTGCTGCTTGCGTTCGGTAGCGGCGCGCATGTCTGCCAGGGTCGTGTCCTCGGCGCGCAGGAGGCCGAGGTGATGGTGCAGGCCGTCCTTGAACGCTTCACGCTGCGGCCGGCAACCGACCGCGGCGTGCTGCTGGCGCATGAGGATTGGCGGACCTTCTACCGCCTGCCCTTGCTGCTGCATCGCGTTGACGCCGGAGACGGGGCGTCGCCGTCGGCGGTCGGTGACCTTCCAGGATCTTGTCCGCGCCACGGTCCAGGCATTCTCACCCATGCCAACAGCCAAGAGGAATCCGGCATCGGATGACGCTGATCGTATCCAACTTCGATGAAGAGGCCGCCGCCGAGAGCATCAATCCAGGCGCACCGTTC
The DNA here is from genome assembly GCF_014644535.1 of Neoroseomonas lacus. Classification (GTDB taxonomy): domain Bacteria; phylum Pseudomonadota; class Alphaproteobacteria; order Acetobacterales; family Acetobacteraceae; genus Neoroseomonas; species Neoroseomonas lacus. The sequence continues at coordinate 49,730 of NZ_BMKW01000007.1, read as the reverse complement.
GCCGGCAATTGGCGAGTCGAGAGCAGGAACGAGGAGGTCGTGCCGAGCGTCGCGCTCTACGCCGAAGGCTTGCGCTTTTCCGCGGCAGCAGAGGCGCGGGATATTCTGCTTTCGGTGCCGATTTCCATTCCCATCGAAGGCGACAGGGCGGGGCTGCAATTCAGCCTCGCCATCGAGTCACCTAACCCGGATGCGCTGAAAGCCGCCCTCCGCTCCGCCGCGCTTCTGCGGGTGACGGGCAAGGGGCGGCAGCCTCCGATCATCAGCCTGGGCGGACAATTGCTGCGCCGTGACGAGCAGGGCGGGCTGCGGCTGGCAGTCACGCTGGCCTGGCCGCTCGGTGACAGCCAGTACACGGTCCAATTGAGCTTCAAGGCCGGAGGGCCGCCGCTGACCATCTCGCGCGTGGTGGTCGATGTCGCACGCCCGGCTGCGCCGCGGTTGCCGCCAGCGCCGCGTCGCCTGACATGGCCGGCGAATGCCGGGCGGGGGAAGCAGCTTCGCGTTGCCGTCGTGACCTGGGAGGTCAACGACAATCCCCTGGGCCGCGCTTATGTGCTGGCTGACATGATCAGCCGCCGCCATGGCGTGGAACTTCTGGGCAGCGCCTTCAGCCGGCCCACGGAAGGCATCTGGGCGCCGCTGCGCGATACCACCCTGCCGATCCGCAGTTTCCCCGGCGGCGAGATGGCGGAGTTCCTGACCGCCGCCGCGGCCTTCGCGCGGACGGTCGATTGCGACATCGTCCATGTCTCCAAGCCGCGCTTCCCGGGGCTGATCCTGGCGCTGTTGCTGGTGCATCGTCTGGGCTGCCCGGTCATCCTGGATATCGACGACCATGAGCTGGGCTTCTTCGGTCCGGAGGCGCGGATGATCAGGCTGGACGAGGTCGAGGCCCACACCGAGATGGAGGCCAGGTTCGATTTCACCAGACCGGAGAAGCGCTTCTGGACCGGCGTCGCCGAAGGCCTGATCGCCAGCTTCGAGAACCACACCGTCGCCAATGCCAGCCTGGCCGATCGCTTCGGCGGGCGGCTGATCCGCCATGCGCGCGACGAGGTCGTCTTCCGCCCCGATCCCGCCGCCCGGGCGGCGATACGCCAGCGACTGGGACTGAGCGAGGCCGACCGGGTCATTCTCTTCGCCGGCACCCCGCGACGGCACAAGGGGCTCGAGCGGCTGATGGCCGCCATGCAGGCGCTGGCCGACCCTCGTTTGCTGCTGGTGGTTATCGGCACCGTATGGGACCGTGGCTTCCTGAAAGAGCTCAGCGCCTACGATCAGGGGCGGATCCGCTTCCTCCCGGACATGCCGTTCTCGGAACTGCCCGAGATGCTGCAGATCGCTGACGGCGTCTGCCTGCTGCAAGACCAAGGCTCGCCGATCACCGTCTTCCAGACGCCTGCCAAACTGTCCGACGCCCTGTCGCTCGGCATCCCGGTGGCCATGACGCCGGTACCGACCGTCACCGAGCTGGCGACCCAGGGGCTGATCACGCTGATCCATGACGAGGCTGGGCTGCAGGCTTGGCTGCACGGCATTGCCGAGAATGAGGAGGCGCCGGCTGCGCACCAGCGCCGGCTCGAATTGTTCGACGCCGAGTTCAGCTATGCGGTGAACGGCGCCCGGGCTGAGCGGGCCCTGGTCCGCGCGCTGGAGGCGCCGGTCACCTGGCATGCGGATTGGACCCGGCTGTTCATCACGCTGAACCGCCACTTCGGCACCGATCTGCCTGAGGCCGCGCCGGCCTGGTCGCAGCGGGGCGCCTTGGCGGCGCCGGTGGTGCGCCGTGTACGGCCGCTCGACCTGGTCTGCTTCTGGAAGCAGAACGACACCGGGATCTATGGCCGGCGACACGACATGCTGCTGAAATACCTGCGCCAGAATGAGCAGGTCGGCACCATCATCCAGTTCGACGCGCCGGTGCGCATCGACCATCTGCGCAAGCACGACCAGGCCGGGGCGAGCTCGCCCTATCACCATGGCAAGCTGATCGCCGATGCCACGGCCCGTCGCTTCCTGGAAATCGACGACGCACCCGGGCTGCTACGTCGGACCTTCGTCTATGGGCGCGAGCGCGGCACCAGCTATCTCGGCCGCAGCCTGCCCGCTCGGGAAGAATACCAAGACTATGTGGCCGAGGTTATCGCACGCCACTGCAGCGGCAACGTGGTCGGCTGGGCCTGGCCGATCGCACCGCTTCATTCGGAGATCGCGGACGGGCTCGGTTTCGACCTGAACGTCGTCGACCTGGTCGATGACCAGCGCACCATGATCGGCAACCCGGAGCGGATGCTGGAGGCCGAGGAAGCCTACAGACGCACTTTGGCAGGGGCTGACCTGGTCTTCGCCAATTGCACCCCAGTGAGCGACGCCTTCGCGGGCTTCAGCCAGAAGCCTATCCACGTCGTTCCGAATGCCTGCGAATTCTACGCGGCCAGTGACGGTCGGCCGCGCGACCTCGAGGATGTAGAGGGGACGGTGATTGGCTATGCCGGCAATCTGCGCTCTCGCATCGACATCGAGCTGATGGAAGAGGTGGTGGCGCGGCGGCCGGGCTGGACCTTTGTCGTCATCGGCTCGGCGCACGACACCACGGATGTCCTGCGGCTGCGTCGGCATCCCAACCTGCGCCTGCTGGGGCCGAAGCCCTACGAGGAGGCGCTGAAATACATGCGCTGCTTCGACGTGGCCATCATGCCGCATCTGCGCAATTCGGTGAGCGACCGCATGAATCCGCTGAAGCTCTACGTCTATGTGGCGCTTGGCATCCCCGTGGTCAGCACCGACGTCTCCAATATCGACGAGTTGCGCGACCGCATCGCCGTGGCGTCGGATGTGGAGGACTTTATTGCCAAGCTGGATTCGGCCGTGACACGCCGCGGTTTCACCGGACCGCACCGTCCACCACCGCCCGAGGAGCTTTGGCCGATCTCCTGGCCGCAGCGTGTGGCCTCGATGGTCGGGCTCTGCCGGAAGGCGATCATGGCGTAGAGCGGCCTGCCTTCGCCACTGCTCACGGGATCCCTCTACGCCATTGTTCTCGCCGGCATCCTCACCCGATCAGGCGACGCAACCTGATCGGGTGCTGGTTTAGGGCGCGTCGGCCCCCGCGCTCCAGAACCCTGTCAGTTCCTGATGCAGTGTCGTGCTCAGTGCGGTATCCCGCAGACGCTGGTCATAGAGGTCGCGGGCGGCGTCGACCTGGCCGCTTCGCGCCAGCAGCCGCACCAGCCGGACCGCAGGCCAGGGATTGTCCGGATGCTGTTCGTGTAAGGCCACAAGCCGCATCCGGGCCGCCTCCGGCTGCCCTGCCCGTTCCAGCCACTCGGTCTCCAGCAGCGCGATGCGGAGGTGGTGCGGCCAACGCGCGCGCGCCTTGGCAACGCGGTCGCGCAGCGCCTCATCCGCCGAGCCGCGCATCGCGATGGCGAGGGCCTCGGCCTGTTTGTCCGGGTCGTCCGGCGCGGAGGCGGCGCCGGCCAGCGCGCAGAACAGCATGCCCCATTCGGCGGGCGCGGTCCGCTCCACCGAGACTGCCTGCAGTAATCGCGCCCGCCCGGCCGCCGCGGTCGTCGATGGCGTTGCCGTGAGCAGGCTGCGCAGCACTGCGGCATGCGCATCGATGCGCGTCTTCGCTGCCTGCAACTGGGCAAGAGTCGCCGAAGGCAGCGGCCGCAGCAGCGTCTCCGTCACGGCTTCCGCATCGGCCCAGCCTTCCTGCAACCGTGCGGCCTCGCCCAGCGGCTCCAGAAAGCCCAGGAACTTGACCATCCGCGTCCGCGCCACCGCAATGCCCGGCCTGCCATAGGACAGCGCGGTGATCAGCCCGTGCAGCGAGGATCCGACATAGGCCTGGGCGTGCGCGATCAGCCCGGCGATCTGCCGCAGGCCCTGAGGCCGATCGACCAGCAGTGCCGGCCCTTCGATGAAGGCCATCGCCGCGCGCGCCAGCTCGTCGTCGCCATGGCAGGGGCCGATGGCCAGCAGCACCGGCACCGCCTGCAGCTTCGCCGCGATGCTATTGATGGCGGTGCAGGCGGCCGCCAGGTCGTCGCCAATGTAGCGGTCGTTCAGATGCACGGCGATCCAGCGCCCCGGCATCGCCATGCCGCGCGCGGCGAAGGCGTCCTGCGCCGCCGCGCGCAATGTTCCGGCCGGCCATACCGCGCTGATCGTCAGCGCCGTGTCGGGCACGATATCGGCGGGCGTGGCGGGCGCGCCGAGGAAAACGCGGCTGGCCTCGTCGCGCAGGGTTACATGATCCGCGCCGGCCAGTGCCAGGTCGCGCAGGCCGCGGGCCCAGGCGCCCTCGACGGGAAAAGGCACGCCGGGCGCGTTCCAGGCCAGCCGGGCGCCGGCCTGCGCCGCCAGGATGGAAGCGCCGAGCCACAGCGAGGCATAGGTGAAGTCGGACCGGGCGAAGGCGCCGACATAGTCGGGCAGCGGCGTCGGGCTGGCATGAATGATGTTGCCGCCGCCGATTAGGCAGAGATCGGGCGCGGGATCCTCATTGAAGGTGGCAACTGGCCGGGCGGGCCAGCAATCCGCCCAGGCCGGCGCGCCACCGCGCGGCGAATAGCAGCGCAACTCCGCCAGGCCGTTACCCAGGATGTGCGCTGCGACATGCGGGAAAAGCAGATCGCCATAATTGGCAACGTCGAAGGTGCCGAACAGCGCCGCGCACCGCGGCGCTGGTTGCCCTGGCATCACGCCGGCCTCGGTTCCTTGGGTCCAAGCTTGCGATATGCCCGGCGATGCTCGTGCGAGCGGTAGCCGATATCGACCTTCTGGTAGTCCGGATCGTGATCCATGAAAAGATCGCAGATCAGCCGGACATGCGGCGTCTTGATCTGCTCGTCGGTGTAGACTTCGAGGATCTGGGGAAAGACAGCGGGATTCATCGTGGGCGAGATCGCGAAGGACCAGTCGTAGTCATCGAACAGGATGACGCCGCCGGGCTTCAGCAGGTCCTTCAGCAGTAGCGCCGCCGGCGCATCATGGTGAAAGGCATGCGCACCGTCGAGGAAGACGAAGTCGAAGACCGGGACAGCACCCCCGGCCGCGCGGCGAGCCAGCAGCATCTGTGCGAGCGCCCAGTTGTAGCTGTCAAGCTTGCGACGTGAATTGCCGTGGTAGACGACATTCGTGAAACCCAAGCCATCGAGGTCGGGCTTCAGATCGTCGAGGCGGCTGGAATAATCGAAAAGATGATAGGTTCCACGATTGGCAAGCAAGCGGCAGATCGCGGCCGTGGTTGCGCCGATCCCAATGCCGACCTCGCAGACCACCGGCTGCTGCTCCCGCTCCAGCAATGCCTCGATCAGCTTCAAGGCGTGTTGGCTGGGCGTCGAGATGTGGACATTCGCCGGATCGGTCAATTTCTCCAACATGCCATCCAGCTCCTTCAGTTTGGTGGTCGAGCATTCCTGCCCATGCGCCATTGTCAACCGGCTTCAGGCTGCGGCGGGCGCTGCCTCGGTGCAAGCGGAGTTCCACCTTCGACGGTTTGGCCCCGCTGATAAAGTTCGTGACGGAAGGTCTTGAGAGTACGTCCCGCGGCAGATCGGCATCCACCCTTCATCTGCCATGTCGCCTGGCCCATGCGAACCGTGACGGGAGCATCGAGACCTGATGTCGCCGCCCGGATCCGACGCCTCACACGAATGACCCTGTACAGCGTCGGTCATGGCCGACCGGATGGAATCCCCACGGCCCTTGGCAGGCGCTCGAAGAAGCAGAGTGAAGGCCGCGTCGCCCTGCCCGGATGGGAGGGCGTTGACGCAAGCTCTCAGGTTTTCTTGATGAGATACAACTCCCAGCCGAAGGCAGAAATGAGGGTCTGGACACGGGTGAAGCCGGCTTCGGTGAACAGCGCCTTGTTTTCGCGGGCGGTCTGCGGTTGTAGGGCCGAACGTACGGCGCGTTCCTTCGCCAGAACCGCGCCGTCGGACAGCCCCATCGCGCGCTTGTAGCTGTTAAGCAGGTAGTGGTTGTCCATTTGCGCTCGCCCGTCCTCGTCGAGGACCTTCTCGGCGACCACCGCGGCACCGCGCCAATCCAACGCCTCATGGATACGCATCAGGGTGCGTAGGCGGTCACCGACCTCCATGAACTGCAACGTGAATAGGCTGGAGATGAAGGCGGCTGACGGAGGCAGGTCGCAATTCAGGATATCAGCGCAGACGAAGCGTGTCAGCGGATGGTCACTCTTCCGACGCGCCTCATCGATCATCTCCGGTGATCGGTCGATGCCAAGGATCTCGACCGGTACCACCTCCCTGAACTGCCGGCGCAGAAGGCGGGCAAACCGGCCCGTCGAACAGCCGAGATCAACGCACATCGTTCCGGGACTGACGACCGAGGCGGCGACCATCGCCGCGGTTCGCTGGAACATGCTGTGGAACGGTACGGACTGGAAGATGTGGGTCTCGAAACTGCCCGCCAATTGGTCGAAGTCGATGACATTGTCGGCGATGCCGGGCCCTGCACTCCCGTCGAGTTCCGTCTCCGCCGCCGCGGGAGCCCGGTTCAAGGTGCGGCGGGCGCGACCGAGCAGGACATACTGGCCGGTCGGGATGACGTCGACATCCTCGATCACGAAGTGGCGCGAGAAGAGCCGCTTGAAATTCGACAGGCTATAGGCGCTCTGATGGCTGCTGGTGATGGTGTGAGGCTTTCCCTGCCAGACCTGTTCATAGATCGTCTGAAGCGGAGAGACAGTAAGGAAGACCCTTTCGTAGTGGTCTGCGATCTCGGCCAGGACGCGCTCAACATCGGTCAGGAATTCAAGGACGCCGACCATGACGACGCATTCCGCATCGCAACGCGGCACCGGCGCGGTATTGAGGTCCACGACGAGGCATTCCGGCGACCGCTGCACCACATCGGCCGGAATATAGGCGATCTGCTTCGGCGCCAGATATTCCTTGAGCTTCATGTTACCGCAGCCGATATCGAGCACGCTTCGGATGCCGAAGCCGATGAGTTTGGCGGCCACCTCCTTTGCGCGTTGTGGATTGGAATGCCCGAAGGTCTTCGAGACATCCGCCCAGCGTTCAGTGACCGGTAGTTGGGCCTGTGCGGCGGGACTCGGCAACTTCATGTGATATCTCCGGTCATGGCCGACCAAGCGTGTGCGACGAAAGTTCGAAGAGGAAGCGCTGGGCGTGGTGACGTCCATCGCCGACGCTGGGATGCGGCCGTATCGAGCCGGCACCGTCCCAGCGAAGCCCGTCTTCACCTGGCAAAAAATCATGCGTGACGAACGGGAAGAGCGGATCACCGGCCTTTGGGATACCGCAGGCGCCATTGACGACGCGGCATGGCTCGCGCTTCTTGGGGCCAGCGGCTGGTTTCCGCGGCGGTTGCTTAACCTGGTCTGTCACCTGAGCCAGCCCCGCTCTCGTGCAGTTGCGGGTTACTACACTCTGGACGCCACGGTAAATGACCCGAGATTGTTGACGCAAATGGGAGCCTATGGACAGCTGACACGGTGATTCAATCTGTGCGTGACCCTTCCTATGACGGCCAGACGGGAGGCGCCGCCGATGCCTCGCTTCGGCGAGGCGTTCCAACGCCGGGCGCGCGGAACCGCACCACTGCTCACGCCGGCGGCATAATGGCCCGAAAGTCTTGAACCACATCATGCTCGACTGGCAGATTGGGGCGCGCTGCCGGCCGATCGCGCTCGAAGAGGGGACTTGCCGGTGATGATGGTATCCTCGGCGGAGGAACTCGCCAACGCGCTTCGCACGGCGCCGGAGGGTGCGCTGATAGGCCTTGATGCGCCACGTTACAGGATCACGGAAAGCCTCGCGCTCACCCGGCCCCTGACGCTCTGCGGTTGCGATCCGCAAATGCCACCGATTCTGATCTTCGCTGATGGCCGCTACGATCTTTCCGTCACCAGCGCGGGCTGCCGGCTCGAGAATATCGCCCTCACGGCCAGTGGTCACAGGGGCAGGGCCTTACTGCGTATTGCCGCGGATGCGTGCCACCTGGTCGGGCTGAAGCTGCTCCGCGCCCAGGGTAGCGGTCTTCGGATCGAACATTGTGACGACACGGACGTGCAGGATCTTGTGGCGCAGGAACTCGGCCAGGAAGCGGTGGTTGCTCTAGGCTGCAGCGGTCTGCGCCTGTCTTTGCGAGGGCTGAACATCGGGCTGCGCCACGCCGCGGCCGCCGTCCGCCTGGTCGATTGTCGGGGTTTTCAGGTCGAGGCGGAGATCGCGGACGTTTCCGGGAGCGCCGTCAGTCTCGAGGAGGTCGACGTCGAGGCCGGGCCGATGTCTGGCGAGGTGAGCCTGCGCGCGCAGCGGATGCAACGTGCCCTGTCGCTGCTTGGCCGCAAGGATGCACCGGCCTCGCGGCTTTCCGCCCGAATCCACGGCCACTACTGGTCGGAGGTGTGCGTGCTTCTGTCGAACGCCGAGAACATCGCCCTGGATCTTGCGATACCGGCGATCGGCGAGAAGCCGGCCCTGAGGATCAACGGCAGCTTCGGCCTGCGCCATTCGACGGTGGAATTGGCCTGCCCCGATGCGGATGGTGGCGCGCCGCCACCGCCCGGCCTTGTCGTGGGCGGTGGCCAGGCGTCGTACGGCAATGCCATCCATATGCGGCGACAGGCCTTCGAGGATGCTGCCGAGCCGGCGTCACTCCTGCCCGAGACGCTGCGCCAGCGACTGCAGCAGGACGCCAGACCGGCTTTCCTCGTCTATGACCAGCCCGGCCGTTGCAGCCTGTGCGGTTGGGAAGGCCGCTTTCGCCGCACGCACATTAGCGAACGCGAGACCCTGGCCTGCGGCGCCTGCCGCGCCACCTTGCGTTACCGTGGGCAGGCTGAAGCGATCTGCGGCCGCCTCAACGCAGGCCGATCCACAACCCTCGCCGACCTCGCGGCGAGCGGCGCCTTGTCCGATCTCGCGATATACGAACCGGGCATCACCGGGCCTTTTCGGCCCTGGCTCCGTCAGGCCGGCCGCTACGCGCAATCTTTCTACGATCCGGATCTGCCGAGCGGCACGCGGCGTGCCGACGGGTTCGTCTGCCAGGATCTCATGGCGACGGCCTTCTCCGATGCGAGCTTCGATCTCGTCGTAACCTCGGATATTTTCGAGCATATCCGGAAGCCGTTCCTGGCCTTCGAGGAGATCCGCCGCATCCTCAAGCCAGGCGGGCTGCATGTCTGGACCGTACCGATCGGCCTGCCGCCGCCGGCGGAAACGCGCGCCCGTGTCGATACCTCGGGGCCGGAGGATCGCATGCTGATGGAGCCAGTCTATCATGGCTCCGGGACCGACGGGCTATCGCTGGTCTATACCGACTTCGGTCGCGACATCGGCCGCCTGTTGGCCGGGCTCGGTCTGCCAACCCATGGCATGCGGCATGTCGCGGGCGAGGACAATCACATCGCCTGCATCACCTTCGTCTCGGTCAGGGACGATGAGGGCGCCTCGGCGGTCCAGCCATGATCTCGCAGCTGCGCGGCGCCGAGGCAAAGGTCCGGCGGCATGCGGGCTTTGTTGTCTCGACTGAACCCGGCCCACCGTCACCGCGCCATGGCCTGCCCGGCGACCTGGTGCATGACGCTGGCGGCGGGCGACGTATCGTGCGGCAGGTCGACGATCGTGGCGATCGGGTCGGCGCCAAGGGGAATGCCGCATCACCTGGACAGGTTCAGGCTGCCCCCAATCAGCCGTCGATGGCCAGGGGGTCTGGGATGAAGCGACCATTCTTGGCGTGGCTGGGGCTTGCCAGCCTCCGTGGTCAGACTTCGGTGGCCTGGCCGGCATCGGCGGCCTCCCGCCTCGCCTGGGGCCCGCTGCTGCAGGCCGCTTCTCCGCACCCATTGCCGCCCATCGTCGAGGAGGCCATCGCGGCAGGAGGCGCGGCGTTGGGGCAGGAGATCCTGCCCGCAAGCCAGTTGCGCCTGGCGGGGACGCTCAACAGCGATCCTGCCCATCGGGCTGCCGGCCGGGTGAAGGCGACTTTCCCGACGCTCCTGAACCTCGCCCTTGCGGCCCGGCTCGGGCCGGACGATGTGCGCGGACCCGCATTTGCGAAGGTTTCGCGCATCCTGCTGGCCTGGTCAGGGGCCTATCGCCCTTCCGGCAATCCGATTGATGAGCGCTTTTTCCTGCTGCTTTTTCTCGCGGCCGACCTCGTCCTGCCAGTGATGCCGGGTACAGCGCGGCTTGTTCTGCGGTCCTGGCTGCGTGACTTCGTCGCCGCCGGGGATCGCTTCTATGCTCGGCGGCCGGCCAATGACCTGGCGCGCCAGAACAACTGGATGGCTGCGCGCCTGCTGGTCCGCGCGCTGGCGGGCACCATCGCGGGTAATGACACCACGCAGATGCAGACACGCCGCCTGCTCTTCACCTTTGGACAGGTCAATTTCGAACGCGACGCTGACGGCCGCCTGGATGGGCGCACCTTCGACTTCCGGCAGCGCGACGCGCTTACCTACCACGTCGTCGATCTCGACTTCCTTCTGAAGATACTGTCCTTCGTGCCAGGTGTCGTGGATGCGGAACTGCGCGCCCACATCCGGCGCGGCCTGCTGTTCTGCAAGCCCTACGTTCTCGGTGAGAAGGAACACATCGAGTTCCTGCGCACGACCGTCTCCTTCGATGTGAAACGACGTGAGCAGGACCCGAGCAATACCGACTTCCAGAACCGGCCCTGGCAGCCCGCCCGGGCATGGCCCCTGTTGCGGCTCGCCGCGCTGTCCTTTCCCGAGATCACGTCATGGACGGGACCCGTTCGCGCCGACGCCGGGACTGAGCTGCTGGTGGCGCTGATCTCGAAGCAGGCCGCTCTGGACCAACGCCGATAGCGGGGTTTCGCCCCGGCGTGCATCGCCGCCAGCCGGGTAACCGCTAAGCACCCACGGCTAGTCGGTGCCGATCCGAGATGGCGGGCAGGCCGGCATGGCAGTTGCTGAACCTGGCCCAGCGACGTGACCCTCGCCGTGCCATTGCGGCGCAGTAGCGCACCGGGCGGCGCCGCATGGATGCTGCGTTCCATCTCCGTGCACAGAAGGCTTGCGGGAATGACCCGCTGGACCGCACCCCAGTGCCGCGCCATAGTCAATACATGCACAAAGCTGGTCTCCCTACTTCGAAGGAAGCTTTGTCGGAGCCTGTGTACGCATCGCCGGAGGGCACCGCGGCAATCTCCGAGCCGCACTCAGTCGAAGCGCGCCTTCGTGCCCGGCCGCAGGATGTTGGCGCCGTCACGCAGCAGGGCTGGAAGCTGTGGGCGAACGGCCAGCAGGCGGCGGCGGTGGCGACCTGGCAGGCCGCCGTCGCTGTCATGCCCCGCGCCCCCGCGCCGCGGATGGCCCTGGCGCGCGCGGCGCGTGCCCATGACGAGCCTGAGCGAGCACGTATCCTGCTCGAATCGATCCTGGCCGACGAGCCCACGCATTTCGGCGCCCAATTCGAAATGATCCGGCTGCTGATGGCGGCCGGCGACCTGGCGGCTGCCCGCGAGCGCCTCGCCCCCCTGCTGGCGGCGCATCCCGGCCACGGTGGCCTGCTCATCGAACATGCCGCGATGCTGCGGCGAAGCGGTGCAATACGCGCGGCCGAGGCTGCGCTGGGTGCCGTGCCGGCCGACGACCCCCAGGCCTTGCAGGCACGGTTGGCTCTTGGCCGGATGCTGCGCGACCGTGGCGCGATTGTTGAAGCCATTGCCGTGTTTCAGGCTGCATCGGTGTCGGCGCCCAATAATTCCACCGCGCTCGCCGAAAGCGCCCGGACGCTGCTCGACGCCGGTAGGACGCCCGACGCGCTTGCCATGATTGCCGGCGCGACCACCGACCGGCCGCCCGAAGCGCGGTTGGTCTTGCTGGAGGCCGAGGCGCTGCGGGTCCTTGGCCGGCGTGTCGAGGCTCTGGGCCGACTTGAAGCGCTGCCTTCCGACCGGCAGGTTGCCGTGCAGCGCCTCATTGACCAAGCCGCGCTGGACCGCCCGGCACGCTTCACCGCCAAGGCGCCGCCCGGCGCGGCGGAATCCGGCGCGGCGCTGGCCGATGCCCTGGCCGATGCGACACCGACGGAGCTGGCGCGGCAACTGGCACGTATTATCCAACAGGCCCATCCTTTCACGGTGCTGGGCACCGCGAATGCGCTGCTGGCGCGACGGACCGATGCAGAATCGAGGCTGGCGGCCGCGCAGGCTGCCGCGAATGCGTACGGCACCATGAACGCATCGCGCAGCGCCTTGATGTGCCTGGAGTACTTCGCCGCGGAATCCGCCACATTGCCTGCCGCGCTCAGCGCACGACTGGCTATCCGGCGCGGCAGCGCACTGCTGGGAGTCGGGGACCGCGCTGCCGCCGCAGCGCAATTCGCCATGGCGAAGGCGCTGTCACCGGGCGACCCGGAAGCCGCGGGGATCCTCGGGGTGCTAGAGGCCGGATCGGAGACGGCATCCGCCGAGGCTTGCCTCGGTCTTCTGGCGCCGGGCGCCGCGCCGCCGCGGCTGCGGGCCTGGCTTATCGACCGTGCCGCCGCATTGCTGGAACCCGACGATCCCCGCATCGCCCTGCACGGCCTGCCATTCGCTGAACGGGCCGCCTCTGAGGCCCTGCTGCGCCACAATCTCGCACTGGCGCGTGGCGATACCCGGACCGCGCGCACGCACCTGGCCGCCATGCTCGCGCTTCAGGGCGTCGCCTGCCCGCAACCGGAAGGAGCCCCGCCGGGCATGGCATGGTTCGCGTGCCCATCCGCCCCGCCGGTCGATGGGCCGTTGGTGAGCATCGTGATCAGCGCCCATGATGCTGCGCAGACCCTGGCGCTCGCGCTGTCCAGTGTGCTCGAGCAGTCCTGGCGCAACCTAGAGGTGCTGGTGGTCGATGACGCCAGCACCGACAACACGGCGGCCATCATCGGCGGCTTCGCCGCGCGGGACCCGCGCGTAAGGCCGCTCGGCACGCGGCACAACGCGGGCACCTATGCCTGCCGCAATATCGCGATCGGTGCAGCGCGCGGCGTGTTTGTCACCTTTCACGACGCCGATGACTGGATGCACCCCAGACGCATCGAAACCGAGATGGCGGCCTTCTCAACGCCATCCGTGCATGCGGTCAATTCGCGCTGGTTCCGTATGGACGCAGCGGGGCGCGTGCGGTTCGTCCCACGTGCCAATCCGATCTACGCCAACCCCTCATTCCTGCTCTTCCGCGCTGACACGCTGCGCAGACTTGGCGCCTATGACGGTGTGCGGGCCAGCGCCGATACCGAAATGCTGTGGCGCGCGCGGCTTGTCCTGGGCCCGGATGCCATCGTCATGCTGCCACATGTGCTCACCGTCGGCGCGACGCGGCCGGATTCACTGACGACGAATTCCGCTACCGGCATGGACATGTTCGGATTCAACGCGCTGCGGGCGGACTACCATGAGGCGTACATCCGCTGGCATCAGATCTGCGAAGCAAGCGGGGTGGTCCCATTCCTCGCGCCGGGCGCGGCGCCCCCTTATGCGGCTCTTCTCCCTGCGGCGCTGAAGGCGGGTGGGGTTCAGGTGCTAAGGTCTACACAGTAGCCTCAGGCACATGAGTCCTGATCAACGGAGGTTGATGTATTAGGGGACAGTACGACGGCGACTTGTCGTCATGTGTGCGCAAATCGACGCCTGGGGCGGATTCGAAGGATCAACGAAGGATGCGGGACAGTCGTAATCCGGATGCTGCCGGCAGCCGCGCAATCAAGGTCGAGCGGCTGACAGTTGCCGTACCGAGCGATGACATAGGCGTTCATCGGATCGCGACCTTCGTGCATATCCTCAAGCATATCATCGCCCCGCAGCAGCGCACGCTGGTCGACCTTGGCGCCGGGCATTGCAAGTTCAGCGTCTGGGCGACGAAGCTCGGATTCGAGGTCACCGCCGTTGACGGTCGGACAGCCCGCCTGCCCGAGGATCTCGGCACCATTCGCTTCGTGGAAGCGGATGTGCGCACCTATGACCCGCGTGGCCATGGCGTCGTGGCGCTCCTCGGCCTGCTGTATCATTTGGAAGTCGCTGACCAGGAAAGCCTGCTTCGGCGATGCTGCTATGGTGCTCCGGTGATCGTCGAAACTCAGGTCCACGTGCCCGAGATGGTGGCAAACGACCCGAAGGACTGGCACAAGCTTGTCGAGCGCGACGGCTATTGCGGCGTGGACTTTCCCGAGGGCAACAATCCCATGGCCTCGATCGGCAACAAGACATCGTTCTGGCATACCGAAGCTTCCATGGAGTTGCTCTTCGAAAGGGCCGGCTACTCCCGGATGGTCGTGATCGATCCAATCTTCGTGTCCGGCTATGGCGCCCGGCGCTTTTATGTCCTGTCGGCCTGACTTAGGTGGGCCCCGTCCGTCGGAGTGTTTGACGGACTGACTAATGCCAAGTCCTCGCGGCCGTGACCCGCGAAGGGTCTTCCCCGAAGCGGAGGGTTTCCCATTCAAGGCGGCGAGCAGCGGAGCTTCGCCATGGGCCAACCACTCCCTTTCGCCCTGACAATGATGCGCCTGCGCTATGGGTGGCGGTGCGCCGGTCCGGGGATGCGGCGTAGGCACGGCGTCTGCTGACTTTGGCGGCGATCTACGACGGCGCGTCGTGCACCGAAGCAGCGCGGATCGGCACGGCGACGCTGCAGATCGTCCGGGACTCGGCGGTGCGGTTCAACGCCGCGGGGCCGGAGGACTTGGTCGACCGCTGGCCGCCGGGCTCGCCGCCGCGGCTGACCGCCGCCCACCGCGCCGCGCTGGCCACGACGATCGAGGCTTGCCCGATCCCGGGTAGCCACGGCGTGGTGCGCTGGTGGTTGATTGATCTCGGTCAGTGGCTGTGGGAGGAGTTCAGCGTCGCGGTGTCGAAGCGGACGCTGAGCAGGGAACTGCGCGCGATGGGCGATCGCAAGCTCTCAGCCTGGCCGCGCCACCATGCGCAGGATGAGGGCGCGATCGACCTTCTTGGAAGACCTTCCCCTCCCGCCTGGAGGAAGTCGCGCGCGAGAAGGGTGTTGCCGTCAGCGCCATGGAGATCTGGTTCGCCGATGAAGCCTGCATCGGCCATAAGGACAGGATCACCCGCCGCTGGGCGCGCCAAGGCACCCGTCTGGCGGCGCCGCAGGACCAGCGCACTGCCTCGAAGTACATCTTCGGCGCGGTCTGTCCTTGGGAGGGCAGGGGTGCGGCGCAGGTTCTGCCCTTCTGCAACTGCGCGGCGATGAACGTGCATCTGGCCGAGATCGCCGCCATGGACGCGCCCGGCAAGCACGCCGTGCTGCTGCTCGATTAGGTCGGGTGGCACCTCTCGCATCAGGTCGCGGTGGCGAACCGCTACACCCGCCAGCGCGATCCGATCCGCGGCGTGCACGTCGTGCGCCCGCACCCCAAGGGCACCATCGTCGAAATCAGCGTCCTGACGCTGCGCGTCATCGACGACGGGCTCTGTGAGCAACCTCACGTACATCTACGCGAAACGCGTGGCGGAGTTGCGGCGGGGCGTTGATGCCGGGGAGGGCCCGGACGTGCTGGAGGCGGGACGGTCCCTGATCGACAAGGTCATCGTAACGCCGAGCGACGACCCGGATGATCCGCCGGGATCGAACTGATCGGGCAACTCATGGCCATGCTCAAGGCCGCCGGCGCCTTCCCTTACGGAGATGATGCGAAATGCCGCGACCTCGTCTCTGGTTTGTCCACCTGCGCGGCAAAAGGAACTATGAGGGGGCAAAGCCCCTCCAATCGCTATCTCGTTCAACCAAGAACCAGCAGCGCCACGCCCGCCGCCGCGATGCCGGCCCCGCCGCTGCGCAACAGCGCCGCGCGCCCGTTCGCGAGCCGCCCCATCGCGAAGCCCGTCGCATGCAGCAGCGCCGAGGCCGCCAGCATCCCCGCCGCCGTCAGCAACACCGACCCGCCGATCTCACCGCCATGCGCCGCGCCATGCAGCAGCCCGAAGCCGGCGGCGAGCGGCAGCGCAACCGCCGCACGCATCGGTACCGCCAACGCCACCACCAGGCCCAGCACCAACACCGTCGCGGCGACCCCCGGTTCGATCCAGGCCGGTAGCGCGCTCACCAGCCCAAGCCCGATGCCGCCCGCCATGCCGCCGAGAAACGCCGCCGGCAGCGCCCAGCCGCGCGCCATGCCCGACTGCGCGGCCCACAACCCGATCGCCAGCATGGCCACCAGATGATCCACCCCGAGCAGCGGATGGGTGAAGCCGGCCGCCAGTCCTTCGGCATGCCCGCCATGGGCGAAAGCCGGGCCGGCAGCGAGCAGGGGGAGGATCAGGGCGCTGGCGCGCAGCAGGCGCTGGGTCATGGAAAGCTCCGTGCAAAGGTGGTTTCGGCGTCGATCCTGGCGGCGTCGCCACGCCCCTGCAAGGCAAGCAAACCGCATGCCGGGCCGCGCCGATCGCGAGCAGGCGCTTGCCCGGCAGCCGCGCGGCGGAGCAATACCTTTCCTTGCCTCCCATCCGGCTCGCCGCCGCGCTACCGTGTCGGATGCTCGCGAGTCCTGCGATGACCGAACCTGCCGCCTTCATCCACCTGCACGTCCATTCCGCCTATTCGCTGAGCGAGGGCGCGATCAAGGCGGACAAGCTGGCGGCCCTCGCGGCCTCCAACGGCATGCCGGCGGTGGCGCTGACCGACAGCGCCAACATGTTCGGCGCGCTGGAATTCGCCGAATACTGCTCGAAGAAGGGCGTGCAGCCGATCATGGGCTGCCAGCTCTTCCTGACGCGCGCCGAGGCCGACCCCGACCGCCCCGATGTCGCGCGGCAGAACCCCGACCCGCTGGTCGCGCTCGCGATGGATGGGGCGGGGCTGGAGAACCTGCAGAAGCTCTCCTCCAACGGCTATCTGCGCGACGACCCCTCCGGCCGGCCGGCGATCACGCTCGACCTGCTGCGCCGACATTCCGAGGGCATCTTCCTGCTGACCGGCGGCACGCTGGGCACGGTGGCGCGGCTGCTCGGCGACGGAAGGCGCGATGCCGCCACGCGCATCCTGCATGAATTGCGCGAGGCCTTCCCCGACCGTCTCGCCGTCGAACTGCACCGCCACGGCCTGCCGCAGGAACGCGCCATCGAGGCCGGGCTCCTGGCGCTGGCGAACGAAGCCCGCCTACCCATCGTCGCCGCCAACGACGTCTATTTCGCAGCCCGCGAGATGCATGAGGCGCATGACGCGCTGCTCTGCATCGCCGAGGGCCGCACCATGGCCGAGCGAGAGCGCCGCCGCGTCACCCCCGAGCACTGGTTCAAGCCGGCGGCGATGATGCGCGAGCTGTTCGCCGACCTTCCCGAGGCCTGCGACAACACCATCGCCATCGCGCGGATGTGCGCCGTGATGGCGGAGAGCAAGAAGCCCGAACTGCCAATCTGCCCCAAGGTGGGCGAGGGCATGACCGAGGCCGAGACCGTCCGCGCCATGGCGAAGGACGGGCTGGAAAAGCGCCTCGATGCCATGCAGCCGCCACCGGACGAGGCGAAGCGGCAGGTCTATCGCGACCGGCTGGACTACGAACTCGGCGTCATCGAGAAGATGG
This sequence comes from Neoroseomonas lacus, assembly GCF_014644535.1. GTDB lineage: Bacteria > Pseudomonadota > Alphaproteobacteria > Acetobacterales > Acetobacteraceae > Neoroseomonas > Neoroseomonas lacus. Next base: position 32,175 of record NZ_BMKW01000007.1, on the reverse strand, counting down.
GTTTCCCCGGCTACTTCCTGATCGTCGCCGACTTCATCCAATGGGCCAAGGCGCAGACCCCGCCGATCCCGGTCGGCCCCGGCCGTGGCTCGGGCGCCGGTTCGGTCGCCGCCTGGTCGTTGCTGATCACCGACCTCGACCCGCTGCGCTTCGGCCTGCTCTTCGAACGCTTCCTGAACCCCGAACGCGTCTCGATGCCCGACTTCGACATCGATTTCTGCCAGGACCGACGCGACGAGGTCATCCAATACGTCGTGCGCGAATATGGCGCCGATCGCGTCGCGCAGATCATCACCTTCGGCAAGTTGCAGGCGAAGGCCGCGGTGCGCGACGTCGGCCGCGTGCTCGGCATGCCCTATGGCCAAGTCGACAAGATCGCCTCGCTCATCCCGTTCAATCCGGCGAAGCCGGTGACGCTCGGCCAGGCGATCGAGGGCGAGCCACGGCTGCAGGAAATGCGCGACGGCGACGAACAGGTCGCCCGTCTGCTCGACATCGCGCTGCAGGTGGAGGGTCTGTACCGCAACGCCTCGACCCATGCCGCCGGCGTGGTGATTGGCCGCAAGCCGCTGGTCGAGATCGTGCCGCTGTATCGCGACCCGCGTTCGCCGATGTTGGTGACGCAGTATTCGATGAAATACGCGGAAGCGGCCTCGCTGGTGAAGTTCGACTTCCTCGGCCTCAAGACGCTGACGGTCATCGAACGCGCGCTGGCCATCCTGAAGGGGCAGGGGGTGGAGGTCGACATCGCCGCCATCCCGCTTGACGACACCAAGACCTACGCCATGCTGGCCAAGGGCGACGCGGCCGGCGTGTTCCAGTTCGAAGGGCAGGGGATGCGTGACTGCCTGCGGCAGATGCGCGCCTCCCGCTTCGAGGACCTCGTCGCCGCCGTGGCGCTGTACCGTCCGGGCCCGATGGCGAACATCCCCGCCTATTGCGCGCGCAAGCTCGGCGAGGCGTGGGAGCCGCCGCATCCGGCGATCATGCACATCCTGTCCGAGACCTATGGGATCATGGTCTATCAGGAACAGGTCATGCAGATCGCGCAGGATCTCGCCGGCTACAGCCTGGGCGGCGCCGACCTGCTGCGCCGCGCCATGGGCAAGAAGATCCGCTCGGAGATGGAAGCCCAGCGCAAGATCTTCTGCGAGGGCGCCGAGGGCCGCGGCATCGACGCCGCCAAGGCCGCCGAGATCTTCGACCTGATGGAGCGCTTCGCCGATTACGGCTTCAACAAGTCTCACGCGGCGGCTTACGCGCTGGTGTCGTACCAAACGGCGTGGCTGAAGGCGAACCACACGGTGGCGTTCCTCGCTGCCTCGATGACGCTGGATCTGTCGAACACCGACAAGCTCGCTGGCCACATGCAGGAATGCGCGCGGCTCGGCATTCCCATCCTGCCGCCGGACATCAACCGGTCCGGCGCCGAATTCCGCGTGGAGACGACGCCGGAAGGCAAGGAAGCGATCCGCTTCGCTCTGGCCGCAGTGAAGCGCGTCGGCGAGGCGGCGATGAAGGATCTGGTGAAGGCCCGCGACGCCGACGGCCCCTTCGTCTCGCTGGCCGACCTCGCCGGCCGGGTCGACCCCAAGCTGCTCAACAAGATGCAGATCGAGAACCTAGCCCGCGCCGGCGCCTTCGAATGCCTAGAGAAGAACCGCGCCAAGGTGATGGCCGGTGCCGAAACCATCCTGCGCCGCGCCCAGGCCAGCGCCGAGGAGCGCGGCTCCGGCCAGATCGGTCTGTTCGGGGCGGATTCGCAACGAAATGAACCGCTGCGGCTGCCCGATGTCCCAGACTGGCCTTTGCTGGAACGCCTGTCCCATGAGGCCGAGGCGGTCGGCTTTCACATTTCGGCCCATCCGTTGGACACCTATCGCAAGGCTCTGCAGCGTCTGGGTGTGACCTCCTCGGCGCTGATCGCCGATCGGACGCGATCCGGCTCGGCCCGGCTGAAGCTGGCCGGCACCGTGGTGAACGCCAAGGAACGCACCACCAAGACCGGCAGCCGCATGGCCTGGATCCGGCTGTCCGACGCGCAAGGCTCCTTCGAGGTGACCTGCTTCTCCGAAGTGCTGAACCGCTCCCGCGACCTGCTGGCCGAAGGCAATGCCGTACTGGTCAGCGCCGAGGCCCGGATGGAAGGCGAGGCGCTGCGCCTGACCGCCAGCGACGTCGAGGCGCTGGACAAGGCCGCGAGCGGTGCCGGCGGTGGCGTGCGGCTGTGGCTCGACGATGTCTCCGGCCTCGGCCCGATCCAGGCGCTACTGACGCGCGAGGGTCGCGGCCGTGGGCGCGTGGTGCTGGTGCCGCGCACCGGACCGGGCCAGGAGGTGGAGGTCGCGCTGCCGGGCGGCTTCAACATCGGCCCGCGCATGATGCAGGCCATGAAGGTGATGCCAGGCGTTTCGGCCATGGAGGAGATCTGAGGCCCGCGTCATGGCCTCAATATTTTCCATAATATACCTTATGCGGGAATTGCACGTTCCAGCCCGGCCATCGCGACAGCGCCTTCAGCCCCCCCCGATCCCCCGCACCGCCGCACCAATCGTCTCCACCAACAAGCCCAACTCCGCCTCACTGGCCACCAGCGGCGGGTTGACGCGGATCAGGTTACCCGCTCGCAGCAGCAGGATGCCCGCTGCCAGGCAATGCTCATCTACCGCCTCGGCCGCCTCAGCGCTGTCGAACTCCAGCCCCCACATATGGCCGACCCCACGCACCTCACGCAGTCCGGCCGCGCCCTGCAACGCCCGCAGCCCTGCCAGCACCCCGGCGCCATGCCGCAGCACGCGCTCGACCAGCCCGTCGCGCTCCATGATCTCCAGCACCTTCAGCGCCACATCGCAGCCGACGGGATGCCCCGCCATGGTGATGACCTTCGTCATGGCGTGCCCGGGCGTGAGGAAGGTCGCGAAGATCCGTTCATCGACCGCCGCCGCAGCCAGCGGGAAATAGGCCGAGGTGATCCCCTTCCCCATCGTCACGATATCCGGCCGCACCCCGGCCTCGTGCTGGAAGGCGAACCAGGCCCCGCTGCGCCCGAAACCGTTGATCACCTCATCGACGATCAACAGCATGCCATGCTGCCGGCACAACGCGGCCAGCATCGCAAGGAACCCTGCCGGCGGCACCACGACGCCACCGGCAAAGGCCACCGGCTCCACAATCAGCGCCGCAATCGTTCCGCTGCCGGCGCCAGCGATCGCCGCCTCGACCCCGGCCCGGATCTCCTCCAGCCCCCGCGACCGCCCAGCCATGACGTCCCGCGCCCCGGGCACATGGATGAACTCCTCGCTCCGATCCACCATGGGCGATTGCAGGATCCCCGGCCCGCTGGCGTAGCTCGCCGCCCCGGTCGACCCATGATAGGCGCGGTCAAAGGCGATCACCCGCCGCTTCCCCGCCCGCCCCTGATGCCGCCAGAACCGCCGCGCGATTTCGATGGCGAGTTCATTCGCCCCGCCGCCCGTCGCCGCATACCGCAGCCGATACCCACCGCCGAGCCGCGCGCTCAACGCCTCCGCCAGCGCCATCACCGGCCGGCTGCGATGGTCCGGCGAGCAATAGGCCAGCCGCCGGTAACTCTCCGCCGCCGCCGCGACCAGCTCCTCATGCGCATAGCCGAGATTGACGCAGCTATGCCCCGACCCGGCATCGAACAGCCGCCGCCCGCCCTCATCGGTCAGCCAACACCCCTCGGCCGAGGCGATCGCCGGCATCGCATGCCCCGGCAGATGCCCTTCATCATCCCAGAAGGCCTCGCCCCCGCTCAGCGGGCGAACCCCGGCTGGAATGGCTGCGCCCGCAGGAAGGCATCGGCAATCCGCAACACCTTGGCGTCGTCACACCGCGCCCCGGCGATCTGCAACCCGATCGGCAGCCCCTCCCCGGTCCGCCCGCAGGGCACCGACACCGCCGGCCCATGCGACAGGTCGAAGGGGTAGGAAAACTCCGCCCAGACGAGCCAGTCCCACACATGGTCCGGCCAATGCGCCGGCCGCTGCCGCCCGACCTCAAACGCCGCCACCGAGGCCGCTGGCGTCACCAGCGCATCCCACCCGCCATCGGCGAACCAGCCATTCACCTCCGCCGCATAGGCAATCCGCTTGGCCGAGGTCGCGATCGCCTCCTTCACCGTCAGCCCGACATATTCATCGAGGCAGGCGACCAGCCCCGGATCCATCTCCGCCCGCCGCGCCGGGTCTGTCTCGATGAAGGGATACATCGCCACAGCCCAGACCAGACGCTCCAGCTCCGGCCCCTTCGGCCCCCAGGGCGGCGTCACTTCCTCCACCGTCGCCCCGGCGGCGACCAGCGCGTTGATCGACCCGCGCACGGCCTCGGCGACCTCCGGATCGACCCGCGCATGGCCCAGGTCCGGGCTATAGGCAATCCGCATCCCCTTGAGGTCCGGTCCCCATACTTCGGCTGACCGGAACTTCATCGGCAATGTTGTATGATCAGCGGAATGCAGCCCGGACATGATCTCCAACATCAAGGCCGCATCCCCCACGCTGCGCGCCAGCGGCCCGGCATGGGAGACCGAATTGTTGTTCGGCACCGGCGCATAGGGCACCAGCCCGAAGGTCGGCTTATGTCCCACCACCCCGCAGAAATGCGCCGGAATGCGGATCGACCCTGCCCCATCCGTGCCCAGATGCAGCGCCCCGCAGCCCGCCCCCGCCAGCGCCGCCGCCCCCGATGACGACCCCCCGGCCGTCCGCCCCTGCATCCACGGATTATGCGTATGCCCCATCAGCGGCCCGCTGCTGACGGCGGTCCAGCCATTCTCCGTCGCCGCGGTCTTGCCGAGGATGATCCCCCCCGCATCCCGCAACCGCTTGACCAGCGGCGCATCGGCCACCGCCGGCGCATCGGAGGTCAGCCGCGATCCGCGCCGCGTCGGCAGCCCCTCGACCGCCTGCACGTCCTTGATCGTCACCGGCACGCCATGCAGCGGCCCGATCGGCACGCCGGCCATCACCATCGCCTCGGCCGCCCGCGCCGCGATCATCGCCCGCTCTGCATCCAGCGCCGCGAACGCATTGATGCGCGGCTCCCACTCAGCGATGCGCCCCAGCACCGCCTTGGTCACTTCCACCGGCGAGGCCCGCCGGTCGCGGATCATCTGCGCCTGTTCGACCGCGCTCAGCGTGGCAAGGTCGCTCACGCCGCCTGCTCCCAGGCCGCGACATCCAGGAAGGTCGATTGGTAGCAGGCACCCTCACCCATATCCGTCCGTCTTTCATCACAAAGCATGTTCACCGTGCCCGACACCGCCTCGCCATCCGGGCGCTGGCCCGGCACCAGCACGACGCCCGGCTGCACCTCGTCGCTGATCCGCAGCACCAGCCCCACCTCGCCCCGCCCGTTGAACAGCTTCACCGAAGCGCCGTCCGCCAACCCGCGCTTGGCCGCCTCCTCCGGGTGCAGGATGGCGCAGGGCGCCCCCTCCCGCTTGCGCAGGAAGGGCGAGGCCGCATAGGCCGTATGCGCCTGGAAATACCCCGGCGCGGTCAGCAGCCGCAGCGGCCAGCGCGCTGCATCGGCCGCCTCGACCGGGTCGACCTCCCACACCGGCATCGGCGTCACGCCCTGCCGCGCCAGCGTCTCGGAATAGATCTCGAGCCTGCCCGACGGCGTGCGGAATTCCTGCGCGCTGGGCGGGGCGACCTTCACCGGCCCCTCGAACACCAGCGCCGGGTCCACCGCGGCGATGATGCCGGTCGCCCCCTTGAAGAAATGCGGCACGATGTCCTTCGGCGCCATCGAGAACACCGGGTCGGTCAGCCCCATCCGCTGCCCCAGCGCCTGCGCCAGGTGGAAATTCGACATCGCCTCATGCTGCGGCGCCACCGCCGCCGGCGCGTACTGCATCCGATACGACCCGTAGGACCGGTAGAAATCCTCGGTCTCCAGATAGGTCGTCGCCGGCAGCACGATGTCCGCATAGCGCGCCGTGTCGGTCATGAAGGGGTCGTGGACGACGGTGAACAGCTCCTTGCTCGCCAGCGCGCGGCGCAGCCGGTTCACATCCGGGTTGGTCACTGCCGGGTTGTTGGCGGCGATGAACAGGGCGCGCAACGGCGGGTCGGTCATCTCCTCCAGCGCCTCGCCCAACGCCAGGTGGTTCACCATGCGCGCCGAGGCCGGCCCCGACGGCTTGCCGACCATACCGAACTGGAAATCCATCGACCCGGCGGCGAGCAGCAGCGCCCCGCCCCCTTCCCGCCCATAGGCGCCGGTCAGCGCCGGCAGCGTCGCGACCGCGCGCAGCGCCTGACCGCCCCGGGCGAGCCGCGTCATCCCCTCACCCAACCGGATCAGCGAGGCCTTGGCCGCGCCATACATGGCCGCCAGCCGCTCGACAGCCTCGACCGAAAGCCCGGTGATCTCCGCAACGCGCGCCGGCGGGAACTGCGGCAGCACCTCGGACGACCAGCGCTCGAAGCCGAGCGTATTCGCCGCGACATACTCGCGGTCGAGCAGCCCATCTCGCTCCAGGATATGCGCGATGCCGCAGGCCAGCGCCGCATCCGTGCCGACGCGGATCGGCAGGTGCCAATCGGCCCGCGCGGCGGTCTGGCTGCGCCGCGGGTCGATCACCACGAGCTTCACCCCGGTCTTGCGCACCTTCTCCAGCAGCGCCCAGAAATGGACGTTCACCGCCATCAGGTCGCAGCCCCAGGCGATCACCAAGTCCGAATGTACCACGGCCTCGGGGTCGGTCCCGCCGACCGGCCCGCAGGTCATGTCCCAGGCGGTCTCGCAGCAGGTGTCGCACACCGTCCCCGCCTGCAGCCGCGACGTGCCCAGCGCATGGAACAGCCCGCCCACCAGCCGCCGGTTCATATGCCCCTGATGCGCCGAATAGGCGTAGCCGAGGATCGCCTGCGGCCCGGACTCGGCGATGATCGCCTTCCAGCGGCTGGTGATCTCGTCCAGCGCCGCATCCCAGCTGATCGGAGTGAACTCCCCGCTGCCCTTCGGCCCGACGCGGCGCAGCGGCGTGCGCAGCCGGTCGGGCGAATGCACCGTCTCCATGTCCCGATTGACCTTCGCGCAGGCGAATCCGGCCGTATAGGCCTCGTCCGGGTCGCCCTGCAGCCGCACCAGGCGCCCATCCTCGACCTCCGCGACGAGGGAGCACATGTCGGGGCAGTCATGGGCGCAGACGACGCGGGTCTTGGTCATGGCAGGCTTGTCCTTCGAACAGGAAGGCAGTCTCGGAAAGCTTGGCGCCGGGCGCAACCGGTCGCGGGGGCTTGCCATCGTCGCAGGGTCGCGGGACGACAGTCCAACCCCTGCCCCGGACCCGCCATGACCGACGCCCCCGCCGCCATCGCCCACCTCATCGACGTCATGGCGCGGCTGCGCGACCCCGAAACGGGCTGCCCCTGGGACCAGGTACAGGACTTCGCCACCATCGCCCCCTACACCATCGAGGAAGCCTACGAGGTCGAGGACGCCATCGCCCAGGGCAGCCCGGCGACGCTGCTCGACGAGCTCGGCGACCTGCTGTTCCAGGTAATCTACCACGCCCGCATGGCCGAGGAGCGCGGCTGGTTCGCCTTCGCCGACGTCGCCGGGGCGATCGCCGACAAGATGGTCCGCCGCCACCCGCACGTCTTCGGCGCCGACGAGACCCGCACCGCCGACCAGCAGATCGCCGCCTGGGAGGTCCAGAAGGCCAGCGAGCGCGCCGCCCGCGCCGAGACCGGCACGCTGGCCGGCATCCCGATCGGCCTGCCCGCGCTGACCCGCGCCGCCAAGCTGACGAAGCGCGCCGGGCGGGTCGGCTTCGACTGGCCCGACGCCGCCTCGGTGCTCGACAAGCTGGAGGAGGAGGCTGGCGAGTTGCGCGTGGAGATACAAAAGGCTCCACAAGACCTTGATCCTGCGGCGATACGCGATGAGGTCGGCGACCTGCTCTTCGTTCTGGCGAACCTCGCCCGCAAGTTGGATCTGGAGCCGGAGGATTGCCTGCGCGGGGCCAATCGTAAGTTCGAGCGTCGCTTCGGTTTTATCGAACAAACACTTCAATATGAAGGAAAATTACCGGCCGATTCGACGCTCGACGACATGGAGGCCCTGTGGCTGGAGGCCAAGCGTCGCGAACGTGCGGGAGGCTGATCCACAATACGATCTTTATCATTCATTCTGCTGTTCTTGTGGTTGTTCTCATCGCATGAAGCGCTGGCTCAGCCCCGCCGCACCCTGCTCGATGCCGGCGCCGCCGGGCGGGTTGCCGCCGTCCCGCAAGGCATGGGCGAGGAACTCCGCCTGACCCGCAACGGCCGGACGCTCTGGAAAGCCCGCACCCAACGCTTCACCCCGTTCCGCGACGGGGCGCCCGTCCCGATCGGCGACGACGCCACGGCCATCGGCATCATCGGCTGGACCGGCGGCGCCTATTGCTGCTGGACCCTGCACCTGTTCCGCCAGGGGTCGGCCGGCCTCGCCCACATCGCCTCCCTCCCCCTCGGCAAGCGCGACCCTGACGAGATCCGCCTGGCCCCGCCGGACGGGCCGGCGATCCAGATCGCCGATGCCGGCTTTGATTTCTGGGAGGCGCCGATCAGCCGGGCTGCCGACCTCCACCCAACCATCCCCTTCCGCTGGAGCGGCCGCGCGCTGGAACCCGACATCGCCGCGATGCGCCGGCCCGTGGCGGCCGCCCTCGGCACCGCCTGCATCGAGATGGCCGCGCCCGAGGGCTTCCCGCCGCCCGAGCAGCGCGTCACCACCTATGCCGACCCCGATACCGCGATCGCCGCGCTGCGCGCACAGGACTGGCGCAGCCCCGGCGGGCGGCATCCGGGTGTCGAGGCCGCCCGTCTCGCCACCTGCATGATCTACGCGGGCCATGCCGCCGAGGCGCAACGCCTGCAGCGCGCCGCCTGGCCGGCCGGCGTCCCGGGCCTGGCCGAGACGGAGCGCCAGATCGCCGCGCGGATCGCCTGCAGCCCCTTCGCGGCGGCGGTGCGGGCGGCCAATGCGCCTGGGGCGCCCCTGCTGGGCGGCCGATGCCAACCGCAGGGCCCCGACCAGGTCGCGGTGTTCAGCCTGGGCTGGCGCTGACGGCGGGGCGACGGCTCGCCGTGCTGGATTTTGGCCGATGTTCCTGATATGATTTTCCAATTACGGGACGACTTGCGTCCGCCTGACGCCGAGGCCCGGATGGATAGTCTCGGTCTTAAAGAACGGAGGGGCGCCGCCCCTCCAAACCTCCCCGCCAAAGTGCAGGGCACTTTGGAATGCTGTTTTCGGGTTCGGGCGTGGGAGGCATGCTCCCGCCGGCGCAACGTGCTTCGGGCGCAAGGGCAAGCCTCCGCACCCTTCCTGACAGCGCCGCACGGCGCCAAGTCTAGGTTTCCAAAATCCCTATGGCCGAGAAACTCCCATCGGCGTTGCTCCGCAACGTCCATGGGTCCCGGTCGTGGGGAAGCGCGAGAGGAGCAAAGCCCCTCTCGGACGTACCGGCCCGAGTAAAGGGCCGGTGCTACAAATCACGTCGAAGGCCGATAAAATCCTAAAATCCTAAAATCTTAAAGTGTGGAATATCAGCCTCTTGATCCGCGGAGGCCGTCGATGTGCCCGCCCCGATCACCTTGTCTCACCCCCGCCGCGTCTCCGCCTTCACGCTCACCCGCGTCTCCGGCAACGGGATGAATTCCTTGTCGTCCCCCGGCACGGTCGGGAAGTTGCCGCCCTTCCAATCCGCCTTCGCCTGCTCCAGCCGCTCGCGCGAGGACGCGACGAAGTTCCAGTACAGGTAGCGCGGCCCATCCATCACCGCGCCACCGAGCATCAGCAGCCGCGCGCCGCGTGGCCCGGCGGTCAGCGCCAGAGAATCCCCGGCGCGGAACACCAGCATCCGCCCGGCCTCGAACACCACGTCGGCGACCTCGACCGAGCCTTCCACCACATAGGCGCCGCGTTCCTCATGCTGGTCCGGCAGCGGCAGCCGCGCACCGGGCAGCAGCACCGCATCGGCATAGAACAATGGCGAGGAGACCTCGACGGGCGCCTTCAGCCCCCAGCCTTCCCCGGCGATCAACCGCAGGGTCAGGCCGCCCTCATCGACAATCGGCAGCGCGCCGGCATCGTGATGGGCGAAGGCCGGCGCGGTGTCCTCGGCCGATTTCGGCAGCGCCACCCAGGACTGGATGCCGAACATCCGCTGCAGCCGGTCGCGCTGCGCCGGGTCGGTGCGCTCCGAATGCACGATGCCGCGCCCGGCCGTCATCCAGTTCAAGGCGCCGGGCTTGATCGCCTGCGCGCTGCCCAGGCTGTCGCGATGCAGGATCTCGCCCTCGAACAGATAGGTCACGGTCGAAAGCCCGATATGCGGATGCGGCCGCACATCGAGCCCCTTGCCGGTGAGGAACTCGCCCGGCCCCATCTGGTCGAAGAAGATGAAGGGCCCGACCATCTGGCGCTCGCGTGCCGGCAGCGCCCGGCGCACCTCGAAGCCGCCGATATCGTGGGCGCGCGGGACGATGACGCTCTCTAGGCCTGGTGGCGGCGGCGGGCAGATCGGGTCGGCTTCGTCGAGGGTGCTCATCTCGGATCTCCTGTTGCCGGCAGTATCGCCATCCTGCCCGCGCACGGCCATGCCCGGCCGATGATGTACGCCATCACGAAGCAGGATCGCAGCTGGGCCGACCCGACGGCTCGGCAACACCTCGAGGAACGCCGGCAGAGCCTCCCGCAACAATCGGGGAAGCGACGATATGTCCAGTAGCCGGCCGGTATTGGGGCAAGGCCGGGCGGTGCTGAGGGTCGGTCCGGAGAGGCGCAATCCGGCGCGTTTACAAGTCGGGCGCCGGGCCGCACCTCTGCCGGCCAACCAACCATCGCAGATACTGACCCGGCCTGGCACGCGGGCCGGTGCCGGGCTTTCCCGACGGGTTCTGAAGGCGCCCAGCGTGCTATTGTGCGGCGTGCGGCGCTGCGAACGGATCCGCCAGCCCTAGCCAGCCAGCCGGCCCGCCCTGCATCTCGGCATCGGTCAGCAGGCAACGGTCGAGCGCGGCGATGATCGACCCTTGTGGCATGGCCTGGCCGATGAAAGCGATCTCCTGGCGGCGGTCGCCCCATGGTTCCTGCCATTGTGCCCGCGCCCAGTCGCGCCAGGCATCGTCGCGCGGCCAATGCTCGCGTGGCCGCGCCGCCCACCAGGGGCCCGCGGGGGTCAGCCGTCGCTGGCCGCCGGCCAGATGCCATTGCGACGCCCAATCATGCTGGCTCGCCAGCCACACCACGCCCTTGGCCCGGATAACGCCGGGCAGCGGGGCGCGCAGGAAGGCGGCGGCACGACCCGGATGCAGCGGCCGGCGCGCCCGCCAGACAAAGGAGGCGATGCCGAATTCCTCGCTCTCGGGCACATGCTCCCCGCTCAGGGCGCGCCGCCAGCCCGCCGCCATCCGGGCGCGGACCGGATCGAAGCGGCCGGTACCGATCACCGCCTCGGGGGCGACCTGGCCGTTGATGCAGGGGTGGATGGCCGCCAGCGGGTTTAAGGCACGGAGCAATTCCGTGAGCCGCCGCAGCGCCTCGGCCGGGAGAAGGTCCGTCTTGTTCAACAGGATCACGTCGGCGAATTCGACCTGGTCGGCCAGGAGATCGACGATGTGGCGCGCATCCTCCGTCCCCGAGGCGAGGCCGCGATCGGCCAGGCTGTCCCTGCTGCAATAGTCATGCAGGAACGCGAAGGCATCGACCACGGTCACCATCGTGTCGAGGCGTGCGACATCGGCCAGGGCGCCACCGGAGGCCAAGGGCAGGTCGAAACCTGCGGCCACCGGCATCGGCTCGCTGATGCCGGTGCTCTCGATCAGCAGGGCATCGAACGCGCCGCGCCGGGCCAGCGCCGCGATCTCGACGACCAGTTCCTCGCGCAGCGTGCAGCAGATGCAGCCATTGGACAGTTCGACCACGCCGTCGCGCCCGCGCCCGATCGATCCGTCGGCATCGAGCAGGGCCGCGTCGATATTGGCCTCCGCCATGTCGTTGACCAACACGGCCAGCCGGCGCCCGCCCGCATGCTCCAGAAGGTGGCGCAGGACCGTCGTCTTGCCGGCCCCGAGGAAGCCCGACAGCACGGTCACCGGCAGCCGGCCCCGCGGATCGTCGTTACTCGGCATGTGACGGGACTGCCCTGGACAGCGCGTGCATCAAAAAAGCCCCTTTGCTGAAAACAGATTAAACTATTGCGAATACGCACGGAGGATAGCAACATACGATCCGCAACGTCTCGAAATTAGAGTCACTGGAAATAACACGGAACTCATATGCCAAAGTCTCCCCGAGAAACATGCCTACTTTCTCTTTCTGACGTTGCACGTTATCACGGTTTGCAATTTTCGGTTGAGCGGTTGGATCGTGAATACACGCAAGATGAAGGCGAAGAACCTGCCAAATTTCTAATTCGTATAGGTAACGAGATCGGTCTTCGCCTGGAACGTGCATCTCTCACCTGGGATGAGTTGTGCACCCTGCCGCCAACCCATCCGGTGCTGGCCCGCCTCGACAACGACAATTGGGTGGTCGTCCTCGGCGTCGCCGCGGTCGCCGGCGAGGAAACCGAGCCTCCAGCCCTGGTGCTCGATCCCCTGGCGGTGGGGGAAGACGTCCTGCGGGTTCCTGGGTCCCGATTCTGCGAACGGTGGAAGGGCGAGGCGCTGCTCGTCACGCGCGCCGCCGAGGCCCCAGTGCAGCCTGGCTTTGGCTTTACCTGGTTCCTGCCCGAGCTGTTTCGCCAGCGCCGGCTGTTCGGCGAGGTCGCGCTCGCCGCCCTATTCCTCTGCCTGCTCGGCCTCGCCGTGCCAATCTTCTTCCAGATCGTCATTGACAAGGTGCTGGTCCACCAGAGCTACGCGACGCTGCAGGTGCTGCTGGTCGGCGTCATGCTGGCATTGATGTTCGACGCGCTGTTCGGGTTCCTGCGACGCTACCTGCTGATCTACGCGACGAACCGCATCGATATCCGCATCGCCACGCGCACCTTCGCCCATCTACTGCGCCTGCCGATCGACTTCTTCGAGCGCATGCCCGCCGGCGTGGTGGTGCGCCACCTGCAACAGGCCTCACGCGTGCGGGAATTCCTGACCGGCCGGATGTTCCTCACGCTGCTCGACAGCATGACGCTGATCGTCTTCCTTCCCATCCTGTTTCTCTACAGCGCCCGACTGGCCTGCGTCGTACTTGGCTTCGCGGTCATCGCAGCGCTGGTGATCGCGGCGCTGTCGGGTCCGTTCCGCCGCCGGCTGGCCGCCCTGCATCGGGCGGAGGGCGAACGCCAGGCGCTGCTCGTCGAGAGCGTGCACGGCATGCGCACGCTGAAATCCCTGGCCATGGAACCGCGCCAGTTGCACGCCTGGAACACGCGTTCGGCCGGCGCGGTGCAGATGCGCCACGAGGTGGAGAAGGTCTCGGCCTTCGCGCAATCGGCGACCGGCCTGCTCGAGAAGGCGATGATGGTGGCGATCGTCGGCTTCGGCGCGCTGCTCGTCTTCGACGGCAAGATGAGCATCGGCGCGCTGGTCGCCTTCAACATGCTGGCCGGCCGCGTCTCGGGCCCACTGCTTCAACTGGTCGCGATGGTCCATGAATACCAGGACGTCGCCATGTCGGTGCGCATGCTCGGCGAGGTGATGGGTGCCGAGACTGAGCGTGCCGGTCGCGGCCAGGGCATCACGCCGCCGATCGAGGGCGCGGTGGAATTCGAGGGTGTCACCTTCCGCTATCCGACCAGCGCGGCGCCGGCGCTCGACAATGTTTCCTTCAAGGTGCCGGTCGGCGGGGTGCTTGGCATCGTTGGCCGCAGCGGTTCGGGCAAGTCGACGCTGACGCGATTGCTCCAGGGCCTGCACAGCGCCCAGGAGGGGGTGTTGCGCATCGACGGGCACGATGTCCGCGAGTTCGACCTGACGCATCTGCGACAATCAACCGGCATCGTGTTGCAGGAGAACTTCCTGTTTCGTGGCACGGTGCGCCAGAACATCGCGGCACCGCGCCCCGATGCGCGCCCCGAGGAGATCGCCGAGGCCGCCCGGATGGCGGGGGCGGATGAATTCATCGAACGCCTGCCGCGCGGCTTCGACACGGACATCGAGGAAGGCGGGCAGAATCTCTCCGGCGGCCAGCGCCAGCGCCTGGCGATCGCGCGCGCGCTCATCACGCGCCCGCGCATCCTGATCCTGGATGAAGCGACGAGCGCGCTCGACCCTGAGAGTGAGGCGATCATCCGGCGCAATCTGCGTCGCATCGCCGAGGGGCGCACGGTGATCATCGTCTCCCATCGCCTTGCGACGCTGGTCGATTCCCAGGCAATCCTGGTGCTGGAGCGTGGCCGGGTGGTTGATATCGGGCGGCATGGAGACTTGCTGCAGCGTTGCGACAATTACCGCACGCTGTGGAACCAGCAGATGAGGCTCGTGGCATGACCCCGCCCGACCTGCGCAGCGTGGAAGGTGGCAAGGCCACGCCCCGCCCCTCCCCTGCCCCACGCCTCACGCCGGCACAGCGTGCAGCGTTCCAGCCTGAGGCGATCGCGCTCGAACAGAAGCCGCCGCGCTTCATCTCGCGCATGGTGCTCTATGCGGCGGCGGCGTTCATCGTCTCGGCCGTGGCCTGGGCCGCGCTCTCGCATGTCGATCGGGTGGTGGTGGCGACGGGGCGGCTGATCAGCACGACGCCGAACCTCGTGGTGCAGCCGCTGGAGACCTCGGTCATCCGGGAGCTCAACGTCGCGCCGGGTGACGTGGTGCGGGCCGGCGCGACGCTGGCGACGCTAGATCCGACCTTTGCCGCGGCCGATCTTGCGCAGTTGCGCGTGCGCCTCGCGGCCCGAAGCGCCCAGGTCGCGCGGCTCGAAGCGGAGCTCGAGGGGCATGACTACGCACCCGGAGCGGATGCCGATGCCGAGCAGCGCCTTCAGCAGGCGACCTTTGCGCAGCGCAGCGCCTTCCGCCGCGCGCGGCTCGCGGAATTCGATGCGCGCATCGCCTCCACCCAGGCATCCATCGTCACCAGTCGCCGCGACCAGGAGGTGCTGTCGACCCGCCTCGATGTGCTTCGGGAATTGGAGGCGATGCGTGCCCAGTTGTTGGCGACGCAGATCGGCTCACGGGTGCTGCTGCTGGAGACACGCAACAACCGCCTCGAACTCGAGGGGCGGATCGAGCATCTGCGCGCCAATCTCGATGAGCTGTCGCACGACGTGCTGCGCATCCAGGCAGAGCGGCGTGGCTTCACCGAGGACCAGCGCCAGCAGATGTTCGAGGAGCTGGTACGTGTCCGCTCCGAACGTGATGCCGCGCGCGAGGAGCTGACGAAGGCCGAGTTGCGCCGCAGCATGGTGGTGCTGACCGCGCCGACCGACGCGGTGGTGCTGGAAGTGGCCGCACGCTCCGTCGGCTCGGTGGTGCGCGAGGCGGAGGCGTTGTTCACCCTCGTGCCGCTCGATGCGGTGCTGGAGGCGGAGCTGACGATAGCCCCGGCCGATGTCGGCCGGCTCGATGTCGGGCAGAGCGTACGCGTGAAATTCGATGCCTTCCCCTATCAGGAGCACGGCACCGCCGAGGGCCATCTGCGAACCATCAGCGAGGGTGCATTCCCGCGCGAGCGCGAGAACAACGGCGAGACCGCCTATCGTGGCCGGGTTACGCTCGAGGGCGTCAACCTGCGTGGCGTGCCCTCGCCTGTCCGGCTGCTGCCGGGCATGACGCTGGTCGGCGAAGCGCAGATCGGCAGTCGCAACCTGCTTGCCTATTTTGCTTACCCACTTCTGCGCGGGCTCGACGAGAGCCTACGCGAACCCTGAAACCAGTCGCCGGAGATCGACCATGTCCAGCACGACGACAACGACCGGGACGTCCCTGTTCCCGCAGATTGGCGACCCGTTCGCCATCGGGATCTACGAGGCCGTGTCGGTGTCGGAGGTGCTCGTCAGGGACGTTGTCATCACCGCGCCGGCGGATGGCGGCACGACGACCAGCAGCGTGGAAGGCGGCACGACGACCAGCGTCGTGGATGGCGGTACGACGACCAGCGTCGTGGATGGCGGTACGACGACCAGCGGCACTGCCGTCACGCCAACGCTATCGTTCACGACGACGAGCACTGACGTCCAGACCTACGTCATCGACAGTACGGCGGCCACCTCATCCTTTTCGACGACGAACGTCGTCACGCCGAATGCCATCGTACTCGAGAACATGAAGCAGGGCACGCCGCAGAGCGTGTGGGACCTGCTGTCCGGGCCGTCCTCGGACATCGAGGGATTCACGACGGATATCAGCTACGATCTCGGGCAGACGGTCAGCTTCAAGATCAATACGGATTCCAGCAACTATCGCGTGGAAATCTACCGCCTTGGCTATTATGGCGGCGACGGTGCCCGGCTGGTGGACACGATCAACCACGAGGCGGCCAGCGCCACCTTGCAGCCCACACCGCTGCGCGATCTGGACACAGGCCTGGTCGATGCGGGCAACTGGTCCGTCACCGATACATGGTCCATGACGAGCGACGCCGTCTCGGGCATCTACATCGCCAAGCTGGTACGCGAGGACGGCACCTTCGGGGAGAACCACATCCCCTTCATTGTCCGCGACAGCACCTCGACGTCCGACATCGTTTTCCAGACATCCGACAGCACTTGGCAGGCCTATAATGGTTGGGGCGGCGCCAATCTGTATGGCGGCAACGGTCCGGGTGGCGACAGCGCGCCGGGGCGCGCCTATGCGGTTAGCTACAATCGGCCGATCACCACGCGCGAAGGCGGCGGATACGCTGCCGGGGCGCAGGACTTCATCTTCGGCGCCGAGTATTCCGCGGTGCGCTGGCTGGAGGCGAATGGCTATGACGTCTCCTACATCTCGAGCGTCGATACCGCGCGCTACGGCGAGAACCTGCTGAACCACCAGGTGTTCCTCGACGTCGGTCATGACGAGTACTGGTCGGGCGAGCAGCGCGCCAATGTCGAGGCCGCGCGCGACGCCGGGGTGAACCTCGCCTTCCTCAGCGGCAACGCGATGTATTGGAAGACGCGTTGGGAAGCCTCGATCGATGGCAGCGAGACCGACTATCGGACCATGGTCTCCTACAAGGAGACGCGGGCGGGGACTAAGATCGACCCGAGCGCCGAATGGACCGGCACTTGGCGCGACCTCAGCTACGACCCCGCGGCAGGCGGACAGACGCCGGAGAACGCGCTGCAGGGCACGCAGTTCCAGGTCGACAGCTACAGGCTCGACACCATCGAGATCCCGTACGACATGACTCAGCTCCGCTTCTGGCGGAACACGGCGGTGGCGGAAACGGCCGCCGGCGAGACCGCCCAGCTCGTGCAGAATCTTCTCGGCTACGAATGGGACATCGCGCCGGATAATTCCTTCACGCCGGACGGCCTGATTAGGCTGTCGAGTTCCACACTGGCGGTGAACACGCTGCTCTACGACTACGGCACGTCCGTCGGCCCCGGCATCGCGACGCACAACCTGACCCTCTACAGGGCGGAGAGCGGTGCGCTCGTATTCGGCGCAGGCACGGTCTATTGGTCGTGGGGGCTGGATGCCAACCACGACCTAGAGTCGACGCCGACGGATGCCAGTGTCCAGCAGGCGATGGTCAACCTGTTCGCCGATATGGGTGTGCAGGCGCAGACGCTGCAGGCCGACCTGCTGCCGGCGACGGCCTCGATCGACTTCACGGCGCCGACATCGACCATCAACGCCGTCACCGGCACTGTGGCCGAAGGGCAGCGCGTCACGCTCAGTGGCAACATGGTCGACATTGGCGGTCGTGTCGCGGGGGTCGAAGTCTCGACCGATGGCGGTACGTCCTGGTGGGCGGCCGCGTTCGATACCGCAGCCGGAACCTGGTCGTATACCTGGACCGCGCCAGCGGCGGGCAGCTACGAGCTTGCCGCCCGCGCGGTCGATGACAGCCTCAACATGGGCTATGCCAGCGCACCGCTGACGGTGACGGTAGCCGAGGCGAGCCATGTCAGCCTGTTCAGCCTGACCGACACGCCGCCACCGCTGCCGGAGAACTGGGACCCGTCGCAGGCTGCAGTCTGCTGCAATATATGTGTCGTGCACGTCTTCGGCCCAGCCGAAGTCGGCGTGAAGTTCAGTTCCGAACGCAGCGGAACCGTCTCCTCCGTCCGCTTCTATAAGGATGATCGCAACACCGGCACGCATGTCGGCAAGCTGTGGTCGGCGGACGGCACGCTGCTCGCCACCGCGACCTTCATCAACGAGACGGGATCCGGCTGGCAGCAGGTCAACTTCGCTCAACCCATCACGATCGCGGCGGGGACGGTCTACATCGCCTCCTACAGCACGACGGCGGGCATCTACCTCGCCTCCCACGGTACCTATTTCGCTGAATCCCACACCAGCGGCCCACTGACCGCGTTGGCGAGCGACTGGAATACCGGCCCGAACGGCGTCATCGGTGAGGCCGGTTCATTCCCGATCGGCCAGGTACAGTCGTCGATGAACTACTGGGTTGACGTGGTGTTCGATCCCGCGACGGTCGTCGGCAACACAGGACCCACCGCCGCGGCGGATGGCGGGCTGACGACGGACCGGGACAGCACTCTCGTCATCTCGGCGACGGCGCTGCTCGCCAATGATACCGATCCGAACGGGGATCCGCTGTCGATCGTCGGCGTCTCCGGGGCGACCAACGGCACGGTCGCGTGGGATTACTATCGGCAGATCATCACCTTCACGCCTGGCGCAGGCTTCGTCGGGACGGCGAACTTCACCTACACCGTGACTGACGGTCGCGGCGCGACCTCGCAGGCGGTCGCCAGCATCGATGTCGAGGAACCGCCACTACGCTTCAGCCTGTTTGCCGCCACCGCGACACCGGAGTTCAAGTCCGTCGCCGATGCATCGCCCGTTGAACTGGGCGTTCGCTTCGTGTCCTCGACCAACGGAAGCATCAGCGGCATCCGCTTCTACAAGGGTTCGTTGAACACGGGCGTGCATACGGCAAACCTATGGAGCGCCGAGGGCGCGTTGCTGGCGACGGCGACATTCAGCGCCGAAACAGCAAGCGGCTGGCAGCAGGTGAGCTTCTCGAACGCTGTCAATATTACTGCCGGCCAAACCTATGTGGCGAGCTACCACACCACCTCCGGCATGTACTCCGCGACCCCGGGATTCTTCAACGAAAGCTACAGCGCGGGCGTGCTGTCGGTAGCAGGCGGCGGCAGCGGCCTCTATGCTTACGGTGTCGCCGGCAGTTTCCCGACCCAGACTTACAGCGGGACCAACTACTGGGTGGATGTGACCTTCGAACCCGCGATCAGCGTGAATGTTGATCCGGTTGCGGTGGCGGATACCGGCCTCGTCGTGGCGCGGAACGTGCCGCTGGGAATCGCTGCCGTCACCCTACTGGGCAACGACACTGACGCAAATGCAGATGTGCTGACCATTACAGGTGTCTCGGGCGCGACCAATGGAACGGTCGCCTACGATCCGCAAACGGGCATCATCACTTTCACACCGGACAGCGGCTATACGGGACCCGCCGGCTTCGCCTACGCTATCTCGGATGGGCGGGGCGGCACGGCCGAAACCACTGTCTCGATGCAGGTGGTGGACCTCGGCGAGATCAGCACGCTGTTCCAGCCAGGAGCGGTCCCGGCCGTCGCGTCAGCCGCCGATCCCAATCCGATCGAATTGGGTATGCGGTTCAGCGTGACCCAGAACGGAAGCATCGCAGGCATCCGCTTCTATAAGGGGGTGCAGAATACTGGCACGCATGTCGGCAACCTCTGGTCCGCGGAAGGCACGCTTCTAGCCACGGCCACATTTGCGCAAGAAAGCGCGAGCGGATGGCAGCAGGTACTATTTGCGCAACCCGTCAACTTGGTGACCGGCCAGACCTACATCGCATCCTATCACACTGATTCCGGATACTATTCTGTCACTCCGGGCTTCTTCAACGCGAGCTACAGCCAAGGCGTCATCACCGCCACGGGTGGATCGAATGGCGTCTATGCCTACGGCAGTGGCGGCTTCCCCACGCAGACCTACAACGCATCGAACTACTGGGTGGACGTGGTCTTCTCGAGCGGCAATGCCAGCCCGACCGCCGTGGGAGAAAGCGGCCTGATCGTCCAGGGTAACACCCCACTCGTGATCTCCCTCGCCTCACTGCTGGCCAATGACAGTGATCCCAATGGCGATGCGCTGGCGATCACCGGCATTTCAGGCGTGGCCGGCGGCACCGCGGTGTTCGATGCGCTGGGTGGGACCATCACCTTCACGGCCGATGCCGGCTATATCGGCGCGGCGTCCTTCACCTACACCGTTGGCGACAGCACTGGCGCAACCTCGCAGGCGGTTGCCAGCATGGATGTTGTCGAGACCGGCAGCAATCAGCGCCTTTTCAGTGCCTTCGAAGCGCCCGCCACGACGGCGACGGCGGATCCAAGTGCTGTCGAGCTTGGCGTTCAATTCACTGCGGATGTTGGCGGCCTCATCACCGGGATCCGCTTCTACAAAGGCGCGCAGAACACCGGCACGCATGTGGGAAGCCTGTGGACGGGAAGCGGTACGTTGCTCGCGACCGCGACCTTCACCAATGAGACGGCAAGCGGCTGGCAGCAGGTGGACTTTGCCGAACCGGTCAATATCGCGGCAGGGCAAACCTATGTCGCGTCCTACCACACGACGACCGGCAATTATGCGGCAACCTCGGCCTACTTCACGGGTGGCCATGACAACGGCGTGCTGTCCGCCTCGAATGGCCTCTATACCTACGGTGCCGGCGGCGTCATGCCCAACCAGAGTTGGAACGCGACCAACTATTGGGTGGATGTCGTCATGGACGCCCGCAACCGTAACCCGACGGCCACCGCCGACGGTGGCTTCACGCTTGCCCAGGGCGCTTCACTGGTCATCCCGGTCGCGACGTTGCTTGCCAACGACCAGGATGCGGATGGAGACGCATTCACGCTGACCGGCGTATCCGCGGCGAGTGGTGGCACGGTTGCCTACGACGCCCAGGCTCAGACCGTCACCTTCACGGCCGATGCGGGCCATTCCGGCCCGGCCGGCTTCACCTACGGGATCACCGATGCCCGCGGCGGGACGGCGGAGGCCGCCGTGGCGCTGAATGTGCAGGCTCCTGCGACGACAGACAGTCTGTTCGCCAGTGGCCAACTGCCCGCCGTGCTCGCGGTCAACGATCCGAGCTCAATCGAACTCGGCGTCCGCTTCAGCGCGGACCAGGCCGGCAGCATCACGGGCATCCGCTACTACAAGAGCGAACAGAATACCGGCACGCACACCGGCAGCCTGTGGACCGCGACCGGCACGCTGCTCGCCACCGCGACCTTCACCAATGAGACGGCGAGCGGCTGGCAGCAGGTGGACTTCGCTGCGCCCGTGTCGATTGCGGCGAATACGGACTATGTCGCGTCCTACCATACGGATACGGGCTTCTATGCCGCCTCCGGGGCATTCTTCACCCAACCCTACGAAAGCGGGCCGTTGAATGCGCCGGCCGGCAACAATGGGCTCTATGCCTATGGGGCCAGCCAATTCCCGACCGGGTCGTGGAACTCCACCAATTACTGGGTGGATGTGGCCTATCAGGGCCAGCTCGCGGCGTGAGGCAGCGAGTGGAGCCCGGGCTGATCCCAGCGGGTCGGCCCGGGAGCTGGTCAGCTTGCATAATACTTGCCGCAAATGCTCGCCAGGCGCGATGATGAGACCTGTCTCACCGCGCCATCCCGAGGCAGGACCCATGTTCCGTGCACGTGACCATCAAGGACCAGATGATGCATCCTGAAATCTTCTCCGACGGCATTGGCGAGATCACCGTCAGCGGCTCCATCGTTCGCGTCGACTTCACCAGCCTGTCGCCCACGGAACGGAACCCCGACAATACGCCGCGCGCCGTCCTGCGTCAGCGGGTGGTCATGTCGGTCGAGGGCTTCGCGAATTCGGTGGAAGTCATGCAGAAGGCCCTGCACGGCCTGATCGACGCGGGGGTCGTCCGTCGGTCAGAAGCGGCACCGGCGACGAATGCCGAGCGTCGCAGCCCGACCTCACCCAATTTCCGTTAGGGCGTCATTCGCTCCGCGAGGGCGGATCGATGCCCCCGTGGCCCTTCGTGCCCGCGGCACGCGGTGAGTGAGAATGACAGGCTCAGCGAAGATGCGCGCCGTATAGGTGTTTGAGCGGTTCCACGATCGACGGAACCGCTCCAGTGGCGCGAGCGGCCGCCGGCGCCAGCAACGTGCCGGGGCAGACTCCTATTCGCGACGCCTTACAGGTCGAAGCGTCGGGCTGGGTTGCCGACCATGACCGCTCCGGCCGGCACGTCCCGGAGCACCACCGCGCCCATGCCGATCAGGGCACCCTCACCGACCACGATGCCCGGCCGCAGCACTGCCCCCGAGCCGACATACGTGAGCGCGCCGAGCCGCACGCCTCCGGCCAGCGTCACCCTGGGGGCGAGCGTGGCACCGACACCGATGACCGCGTCATGGCCGATCGTGACTTGCGCGCCAAGCCAGACATGTTCGGCGATCGAGACCCGCCCGGAGACGGTGCTGCCCGGCCCAATGCACACGCCGCAGCCTAGCGTCGCTCGCTGGGATACGGCCGTCAGCGGATGCACTAGGGTTGCGAAGCGCGCAGCATCGATCTTGAGGGTCGCCAGGATATCTGACTTCCGGCGATGAGACCGCTCGCTCGCGATCGCATTCACGAAGTACCCGCCATCCAACAGGCCACCCGGCGCGGCCATGGCCGCGGCCTCCGACAGCCGCCCGAGTATTGGTAGTCCCGCGAAATCCGACCCGGTAGCGCTTGCATCGTCGAAAACGCCAACGATTTCCCACCCGGCGTCAAGCGCATCGACAATGTCGAGGATATCGAGCGCATTGCCCGACGCCCCAAGCACGGCGATGCGCCTGCGATTAATGCTCAATGTCGTATGACCTCGCCAAGCGCGGAGACCACCTGGTCCTGTTCCGCGTCGGTCATCTGCGGAAAGAGCGGCAACAATATCGTGCGGTCCTGTGCCGCCTCGGAGACCGGGAGCGGGAATCGTGCCTTGCCGGCATAGGGCGTCTCGCGGTGGATGCACATGATGCCTCGCCGCGTCGAGACGCCGCGATCGAGCATGCCTTGCATCACGCCGCGCTGATCGGCGAATTCCGGCAGCCGTATCGCGAAGGACTGCCAGTTGGACCGCGCGCGATTGGGCTCGGAGGGCGAGGCGACTTCAGGCACCGAAGCGGCGAGACGTTCACGGTAGCGTTCGGCCAATGCCCGCCTGCGTGAGATGATTTCCGGCAGGCGCTTGAGCTGCTCGATCCCGACGGCGGCCTGGATATCGGTCAGCCGGTAGTTGAACGCTTCCGATTCGTAGCTCTCGAAGATCACCTGTGGGCTGCCGTGGCGCACGGTATCGGGCACCGACATGCCGTGCTGACGGAGCAGCCGGAAGCGGGCGTCGAGTGACGGATCCCGGGTGGTGAGCACGCCGCCATCGCCGACCGTGACGACCTTGCGCGGATGGAGGGAGAAGCAAGCGACGTCGCCGGCGGGGTCGCCAACCTTGCGCCAGGCGCTCTCGAACAGCATCTCGGAGCCAAGCGCGCAGGCGGCATCCTCGACCACCGGAAGCTGATGCGCGCGCGCGACCGCCATGATCGCGTCCATGTCGCAGGGCATGCCGATCTGATGGACGCACAGGATCGCACTGGTCTTCGGCGTGATCGCAGCCTCGATCAGGGACGCGTCCATGTCGAACCCGACTGGTTCGATATCGATGAAGACCGGTTGGGCGTTGCATTGCCGGATCGCATTCGCGCAGGCGATGAAGGTGTGGCTGACGGTGATGACCTCGTCGCCCGCCTTCACGCCAACGGCCAGCAGGGCCAGATGCAGGGCCGTGGTGCAGTTCGACACGGCGCAGGCATGGGACGCACCGGTGACCGCGGCGAACGCCGCCTCGAATTCGGTAACGCGGGGGCCCTGGGTGAGCCAGCCGGAGCGGATCACATCCGCCGCCGCCTTGGCTTCCTCCTCACCTATCAGCGGTTTGGTGATGGGGATCATGCGGCTGCTCCTGCCGGCACGGTCTGGTCGCGCCACCAGTCGATCAGTTCGGCGATACCCTCCCTCAACGGATGACGCGCGGTGAACCCGATCAACTCCTGCGCCTTGGATACGCCGGCGAGACGCCGCGGCACCGGGTTTACCGAGCGTGCCTCCTGGTGCACGGGCACGAGTTCCGGCCGGCCCATGATGGAAGCGAGCATATGGGCGAGATCGAGCAGGGACGTTTCCGTCCCGCTACCGACATTGAGCGCGACGTCGCTGACCGGCGCCACAGCCGAAAGGATATTCGCGCGGGCCACGTCGCGCACATGGATCATGTCCATGGTCTGCAGGCCGTCGCCAAATACGATCGGCGCTTCCCCGCGAGACAGTCGCTCCATCCAGCGCACCAGCACTTCCGTGTAGCGGCCGTGGATATCCATGCGCGGGCCATAGACGTTGAAGTACCGCAACGCGACGTAGTTGAAGCCATACATGTCGTTGAACGAGCGCAACACGCCCTCGTTGAAGGCCTTGGCGGCGCCGTACAGGGTCCGGTTGTTGTACGGATGCTGTTCCTCGGTGGTCGGGAACTGATCCGCCATGCCGTACACCGACGCCGTGGACGCGGCGACCATCTTGCGGATCCCGGCGGCATGGCAAAGCTCGATCAAGTCATAGGTCGCGTTGACCATCACCTCCAGAGCCGTACGCGGTTCCTGCGCGCATTGCGTGATCCGCAGCGCCGCCTGGTGAAACACCGTGTCGCAGCCGTCGACCAGACCCTTCATCAGCCCATGGTCGCGGATATCGCCTTCGATCAGCCGGACGCGGTTGCTGCGCAGTGCCAGGGCAAGATTGTCGCGCCGGCCGCGCACCATGTTGTCGACGACGCGCACTTCCGCCGCACCCGCGGCAAGAAGCAGCTCGACAATGTGCGAACCCACGAAACCGGCCCCACCGGTAACGAGGCAGGTCGTGCCGGCGAGCACGCCGGCCGGATCAAGATCGTCCATTTGCTCACGCGGCATGGCTATTGACCGATGAATGTTCGAGGAGTTGCCCGATCGTGGCGCAGATGTGCTTCTGCTGCTCCGGGGTCAACTCGGGGAAAATGGGGAGCGACAGACAGTCCAGCGCCAATGCCTCGGCGACGGGGAAGCTGCCGGGGCCGTTGCCAAGCGCGGCATAGGCCGGCTGCAGATGGACCGGCCGCGGATAGTGCAGACCCGTCGCGACACCCGCATCCAGCAGCCCCTTGGCCAGACGGTCGCGCTCGGGATGCCTGATGGCATAGACATGCCACACATGCTCCTGCGCCACGGCCTTTGCCGGGCGCGTCAGTGGCAGTCCGGCGAGCAAGTCATCATACAGCGCCGCCACCTGGCGCCGCCGCTCGGTCCAGCGCGACAGATGACCGAGCTTCACGGACAGGATTGCGCCTTGAATGCCATCCATCCGGTAGTTGAAGGCGTGCTCGACATGGTTGTAGCGACCCTCCTGCCCCCAGTCGCGCAGCTTGTGCATGCGTGCGGCGAGGTCCGGCTGGTCGGTCACGGCGCCTCCGCCTTCACCGCAGGCGCCGAGATTCTTGCCGGGGTAGAAGCTGAAGCAACCGATGTCGCCGATCGTACCGGCACCCCTGCCCCGCCAGGTTGCGCCATGGGCCTGCGCTGCATCCTCGATGACGCGCAGGCCATGCTTTTCGGCAATAGCCATGATCGCGTCCATGTCCGCCATGCGGCCATGGAGATGCACGGGGATGATGGCCCGGGTGCGCGCGGTCACGGCGCGTTCCACCGCCGCCGGATCGATGTTCCAGGTGACGGGGTCCACGTCGGCGAGCACCGGTGTCGCGCCCGCGTAGCGGATAGCCGCGACGGTCGCGACGAAGGTCATGGCGGGGGCGATCACCTCGTCGCCGGGCCCGATTCCCAGAGCCAGCAGCGCAAGGTGCAGGGCCGAGGTGCCGGAGTTCATGGCAATCGCCTCGCGTGCCCCGCAGTACTCCGCGAACTTCTTCTCGAACGCGTCGACCTGCGGGCCGGAGACATAGGCGCCGCTTGCCAGCGTGCTCAGAACGGCAGCGTCAAGCTCCGTCTTGATGCCAGCATATTGCGCGCGGAGGTCGAGCAGCGGGATCATGAGGCCATCCTTACAGGGCAGATGTCGATGGGTTGGCCGCGCTGACGCAGCGAGAGCATTGCGGCCTCAAGTGTCTCGACGACGCTCAGTCCGCTCTGGCCGGAGGTGATCGGCTCGCGGCCATGCGTGACGCAGTCGACGAAGTGCTCCATTTCGGTGAGGAGCGCTTCCTTCACCGAGAGCTGGGGTGCCCACATATCGCCACTGCGATAGGATATGCGCGCGGCGACGGCTTCCGGCGCGTCGCCGAGGGTGACGCCGCGGTCATAGACCTTGACCTTCTCGCTGGGCTCGAGATCGTTCCAGACGATCATTTTCTTGCTGCCGCCGATCAGCGTCTGGCGCACCTTGACCGGTGCCAACCAGTTGACGTTCAGATAGGCGACGGTGCCGGAGGGATAGAACAGGCTGAGATGGGCCATGTTCTCTTGCCGGCCGCGGATATGACCGGCGCCACTGGCGGAAACCGCAATAGGCTTTTCCTGCAGCAGATAATCGAGAATCGAGAGATCGTGCACGGCGAGATCCCAAATCACGTTCACATCGTGCTGGAACAAGCCGAGATTCACGCGTGTGCTGTCATAATAATAGACATCACCAAGATCGCCCGCGCGAATGATCTCGCCGATCTTCTGCACCGCGCTGGTGTAGACGAAGGTGTGGTCCACCATGAGGGTCAGGTTGCGGCGCGCGGCATCTTCGATGAGGCGCCGCGCATCATCGGAGGAAGCGGCGATGGGCTTCTCGACGATGACGTGCTTGCCTGCCCGCAGGGCTGCGGCCGCGATCTCGTAATGCGTCGCGACAGGGGTTGCGATCAACACGGCATCAACCGACGTATCGTCAATCAGGCTGCGCACGTCCTGATGCAGTGTGGCGCCAGGGTAGCGTTTGCCAGCACGGGCCAGCGCGGCGGCGGAGAAGTCGGCGATACCGGCCAGCCGGCAGCCATCCGTCTCCGCGACGCTGCGCGCCAGATTTGGCCCCCAATAGCCATAGCCGATGACACCGATATTGATCATGGCGTCGTCATTCCTGTTGCTGGAGTGGATAGAGGCTCTCACGCTCACGAACATCGCTGACGACCTTTGCCGGGACCCCGGCGACGATCGCGTAGTCAGGCACGTCGCGTGTCACCACCGCGCCCGCACCAACGAGGGCGAAGCGTCCGACGGTGACACCGCAGATGATGGTTGCGTTGGAGCCGATGGAGGCGCCGTGGCAGATGCGCGTCGGCACCACCCTCCAATCGGCTTCTGTCTTCAACGCGCCTTCGGGCGTGGTGGAGCGCGGGAACAGCTCGTTCGTGAACATCACTCCGTGGCCGATGAAGACCTCGTCCTCGATCGTTACCCCCTCGCAGAGGAAGGAATGGGAGGAGATCTTGCAGCGGGCGCCGACAGCGCTGTTCTTCTGGATCTCGACGAAGGGCCCAACCTTCGTTCCCGAACCGATCGAGCAACCGTAAAGATTCACCAGATCGGGGTGAGTGATGACGGTGTCGTCGCCGAGCTGGACGTTGTTGAGTGGCATGCCACGAAGCATGTACGTTTGGATCGCTCAGAGCAACAGTAAACATGCGACATTGATACAATTTTCAGCTTTATTGCGACTTAAGGGACAAAGTTCATTACGGATTGCAAGCTTTGTATGCGGCACAATTACTTCTTTCGATAAGACCTAGTCCAGCAACCATTTCGGGTGGATCGAGCGCCCATCGCTACCGTTGCGTGCTGCACCCGCAATCCGACCTACCATTGCCCTGCGGCTTGGCGCCGGACTTCTCGCATCACGAACACCACGACGCACGGATCGTGCAGGCTCGACCCACGCGATCTCGCGTTCACGGCGTTTGCCTCCAACAGTCGAACCACATCGGCGCGGGATGATGAGCCAAAGAGCAGAGATTGCCGCTGCGCTATCACGGCGTTGCCGATATCGTTGTAATGGCAGGCGCGAAGAACGAGCGGGCATCACTGTCGCCGCCGAGACTGCATCGCCTCCGCCGCAGAGACCTAGAGCCCATCCGGAAAGAGGTTGAGTCGATTGAATCGGCTCTGATTCGCTGTGCCGGTGGACGATTCGCGGGGGCAGGCGGATGGCGTGGACATCGGAACATCGACGTGCGGCGGACCGGCGTGGACTGCGCTATTCGTCGGACCTGACGGATGGCGAATGGGCGCTGGTGGTGCCGCTGATGCGCCCGGCCAAGCGCGGCGGCAGACGGCGCACAGTGGATGTGCGCGAAGTGAGCTGGTCCCCGAGATTCGGACAGGTAGTTAAGCTCGGTTCGCCCACGAGAAGGACGGATCCGGATGACGGGCAAGCGAACGCGGTATTCGGCGGAATTCAAGGCGAAAGTGGCGCTGGAGGCGCTGCGTGATGAGCTGACGGCGGCGCAGCTGTCAGCGAAGCACGGCATCCACCAGACGATGGTCGGCGAATGGAAGCGCCAGGCCACGGAAGGGCTGGCTGCGGTGTTTTCGGCGAAATCCGCGGCGACGGAGACGGCAAAGGCGGTCGAGGCGGACGTCGAGAAGCTGCACGCGAAGATCGGGAAGTTGCTGGTGGAACAGGATTTTTTGGCCAAGGCGTCCGGTCGATGAGCATCGAACGGAGGCGTCAGATGGTCGAGCCTGAGCATCCGCGGCTGTCGATCGTGCGGCAGTGCGAGCTGGTGTCAATCAGCCGCTCGGGGTTCTATCACCTCTCCTCGGGGGAGACGGCGCTGAACCTGGCGCTGATGCGGTTGGTGGATGCGCAGTTCCTGGAGACGCCGTGGTATGGCTCGCGGCAGATGGTGCGTCATCTGCGCCGTGAAGGGTACAGTGTCGGGCGCAAGCGGGTTCGGCGGCTGATGGCCAGGATGGGGCTGGCACCGATCTAACAGCGGCCGCGCACGACGGTGCCGCATCCCCAGCATCGGGTGTGGCCCTACCTGTTGCTGGACCTTTTAGTGGACCGACCGAACCAAGTCTGGTGTGCCGACATCACGTACATCCCGATGCGACGCGGCTTTCTGTACCTGGTGGCGGTGATGGACTGGGCGACGCGCAAGGTGCTGGCGTGGCAAGTGTCGAACACCATGGATGTGGAGTTCTGCCTCGAGGTGCTGGAGGAGGCATTGGCGCGGTTCGCTCGGCCGGAGATCTTCAATACGGATCAGGGCAGCCAGTTCACCTCTCCGCGGTTCACCGGCGTGCTGCAGGCGGCTGGCGTGCGCATCTCGATGGATGGCCGCGGGCGGTGGATGGACAATGTGTTCATCGAGCGGCTGTGGCGCAGCCCGAAGCACGAATGCGTCTACCTGCACGCCTTCGAGAGCGGCTCGGAACAGTGGGCCGGGCTGGTAACGTGGATCGGCTACTACAATACAGGGCGACCCCATAGCGGGATCTGCAGGCGAACCCCCGACGAGGCGTATGGGGTGGACGACGTGATGCAATTGGCGGCCTGACAACAACCAGGAGCGAGCTTAGCCAGGCCGGAAAACTGTCCAACGGTTGGGGGCCAGCTCAGGTGGCGACCAGGCAGTCGCTACCACGGTGGATCCAACGTGATTGTGTCCTCGCGTCTCGCCTTGCAGCGCCATGGGAGATGGCCCGGGAGCTCGTCATATCTGTGGCATCGCGGCTGCTTGCCCCCCGAGTGTCGCGCCACGATTGACCTGCGATCAGGAAATGCGTGTCGAAGGGGCCCGGGGATTCAGCGACCAGTTGCACCAGCGGAAATGACGCGTCCATCGCCGCGCAGTACTGTCACCGCGTCCGGGATAGTATTTCCTCTGAGAATTGCCGGCGTTGCCGTGTGGTTGGTAACGAAAACGGTGCGGTAGCGACCTTCGAGGATGAGGACGTTCCCCTCGATGCGTATCTCCGGCGTAGGCCGATCCACCCCTTCGGCGCCGATGCTGATGGCCGTGCTGCGGTTACCCGAGCGCGGTCCTTTCACTAAGCGGTTTCCGCGCAGCAAGACAGCACCACCGTTGGGCACATCGATCAGATAACTGGCCGTGCCATCGGGCCCATCCTCGATGTCGCATTCAAGGACCTCCGTACGATATGCCCGCGATTTCACGTGATGACCCTCACGCGTCGCGAGGAAGCGGGAGCGTTCGACACGGAGCAGCTCGAGCGGGCCGGCGTAGATGCCGTGTGCGCAAGCCCTCTCACAACTTCCATTGCCGATGAAAAGGCTGTCACGAACGATCAATGCACCACGTCCGATGCCAGCGTGCAGGATGCCATTCTCATTGCGAAGGAAGCGCACGCGCTCGACAGTGAGATTGACGCCCTCGGCGCGAATGCCTGCGCCATTGGCGTCGGCCGAGCGCGCGCCCGTCAAGGTCACGCCCCGCAAGACAACGTTGTTGCCCACAATGACGAACACGCCCTTACCGAGGCAGGTTCGGTTACCGATGATGACACGCTCAGGGTCATCGCCCTCAATCACGAGCCCATCGGCGCGCCAGACCGCGCAATCTTCGTAGTTTCCAGGAGCAATTCTGATGACATCTCCTGATTGGGCCACTGCGGCGGCGGCGGACGGCAGGCTCAAGGATCGGCCTGGCCCAACCTCGAGCACGCGGCTTTCTGCTCGCAGCGCGATCGGCAGCATGATGAGAAGGAAGGCGAAACTCGCAACGCGCATGGACCAACTTCCTTCGGCCGAAACACCGCTACAATACGTCGAATATTTTCGATGTCGCAATAAATCAGCGGTTTGGACGGGCGCAATTTGCTGCATGCTGCAGGCGATTTCCATGCCGGCCTTCACTGCCGAATTGAACATCGGTGCCGGATTGTGATTCCAGCAACCGAGCGAGGCAGCATCCGTCGCTCGATCCGGCGATACCGTACGGATTCTGCCGGGCGCATGCTACGATTGCGCGGTCTGGCAGGCCGACGATCTCACAATTGAGGGCAGCGGAGAAGCCACGCGCATTACGGACCGGGTTTGCGACGGCAAGGCTATCTTCGTCATCATGGGCAGCAATGTCCGCGTCCACAATCTCGCCCTCGCGCGTGCACAGCATCTCGAAGGGTATGGTGCCGCGATCCGAGCCGAAGGCAGGGACCTGTCGCTCTATCGTCTGCTCATAGAGAACAACCAGGACGGCATCTTCGCGCCAAGCGCCATGGGTGGCGTGCTGCGCATCGAGCGAAGCGTCATTCGCAACAATGGCGCGATACCGGGAAGCACACCGAGTGCCGCTGTGCGCGCACTTGGCCTGCCCGCTGAGAAGTGGCCCATCGGGAGGGCAACTTTTTCGGGCACTCTGACCGAGGAGGAAGAGTGCCATGAAGAGGAAGCGGTATTCGGAGGAGCAGATCGCCTATGTGCTGCGGCAGGCGGAGAGTGGGACGGCGGTGGAAGATATCTGCCGCAAGCTCGGGGTGTCGGAGCCGACGTTCTACCGGTGGAAGAAGCAGTTCGCCGGGATGGGCGTGGTGGAGACCCGACGGCTGAAGCGGCTGGTAGCGGACCTCACGCTCGACAAGAGCATGTTGCAGGACGTGCTTCGGCGAAAGTGGTGAGGCCCGCCGTGCGCCGCGACGTGGTGCGCCACCTGCGGGGCGCCTACGCGATCGGCGAGCGGCGGGCCTGCCATGCCACGGGGTTCCATCGGTCGTCGCAGCGCTGCTGCTCGCGGCAGGATCCGCAGACAGAGTTGCGCGTCCGGCTGCGGGACCTGGCGGCGAGCCGGGTGCGCTACGGCTACCGACGACTGCATGTGCTGCTGCGACGGGAGGGCTGGCCGGTGAACGCGAAGCGCGTGTATCGCCTGTACAGCGAGGAAGGCCTGACGATCCGGGCCAAGGTGCCGCGGCGCAAGCGGGCGTCGCGGTATTGGGTGGGGCGGCCGGGCGCGACGGCGTCAAACGAGATCTGGTCGATGGACTTCGTCGCCGACCAGTTGTTCGACGGCCGGCCG
>NZ_BMKW01000006.1 GCF_014644535.1 Neoroseomonas lacus | reverse complement strand
CCGCGCCTGCGAATCGCCCCGGCCAGGGCCGGCAGCCACCGGGAAGTCACGACCAGGCGCCGCACCGGACGTCCCGCACCGGCGCCATGGCCTGGTGGCGGGTTGGGCGCGGGCGGGGGGCAGCGGCGTTTCGGCTCGCGCTGCTGGCCCTGGCGGTCGTCCTGCCGTCCGTCCCGGCCCTGGCGGCGTCCTGCCCCGGCCTGGAGCAGCCGCCCATCGTCTCGACCGGCCTGGCCGACGCCCTGAGGCGCCCCAATGGCGCCCGCATCATCGCCTTCGGCTCCTCCTCCACGGAAGGGTCGGGCGCGTCGGATGCCGCGCATACCTACCCGGCCCAGCTGCAGGCGCGGCTGCGCGCCGCCCTCGGCCCGCGCGTGACGGTGCTCAACCACGGCAAGGGTGGCGAGGATGCCGACAACATGATCGAGCGCATCACCCGCGATGTGATCGCCGACCGGCCCGACCTCGTGATCTGGCAGGTCGGCGCCAACGCCGCGATGCGCCGCATGGATCCCGGGCAATTCGCCACCCTCGTCCGCCAGGGCGTGGGCATGCTCCGCCAAGCCGGCATCGAGGTGGTCCTGATGGACAACCAGCGTGCCCCGCGCATCGCCGCCTTTCCCGGCAACCGGCGCTTCGATGCGGTCCTGGCCGAGATCGCCGCCACCACGCCCGGCGTGACGTTGTTTTCCCGCGGGGCGCTGATGGATGGCTGGGCGGCGGCCGGCGTGCTGTCCGAGTCGCTGCTGGTGGCCGATGGCCTGCATCACAACGACCGCGGCTATGCCTGCCTCGCCGATGCCTTGGCCAGCGCGCTGCTGGCCGGGCTGCCGGTGCGCACCGTCAGGGCGCCCTGACGACCGCTGGGCGACATCCACCCCCTTGTCACCCGGGCGCACGGCCAGCCCGCGGCATGACGACCTGACGCGGCCCATGCCCGCATCCGCGCGCATCCTGATGCATTCGGGCGATCCCGGAATCGGTTGCACGCCGACACCCACCCCTGCGGCGGCGTTGCAGACAAGGCCTTGGATGGTGCAGCGCGCGCATACCCCAATTGCGCAAGGAGGTGATTGGAAACTCGCTCGTTTCCATAGTATGGGAGCAATGTTCCGCTGTCGTGATCACGAAGTTGCGATATACTTCGAATTGGGGAGTGCATGATGCTTGAGGGCCTGACGGCCGCCGATTCCGGTGCCCTGCCGCTATATGCGGTAAGGCCTGACGGGCTTGCGATGTTCCTCGACGCACTGCCGGGGGCTGGCGCGGCCTTCCTGCGCGCCACGGGCTTCGCGGCAGGGTCGGGGGAGCACGCCCTGTTGCCCGGCCCCGACGGCCTGGCCGGCGCGGTGGTCGGCCTTGGTACCGAAAGCAGCCCCTGGAGCTATGGCGGCCTGCCGAAGGCGCTTCCCGCCGGCAGTTCCTGGCGGTTGGAGACGGGGTCCGGGGATGCCGGTCTCGCCACACTCGGTTGGGCGCTCGGCGCCTACCGCGCGCGCCGGCACAAGGCCGCCGGATCCGCCCCCGCCAGCCTCGAGACGCCCGCGGGCACCGAACAGGCCGTCATGATCGCCGAGGCGATCTGCACCGCGCGCTCCCTGATCAACGCGCCGGCTGCCGACCTCGGCCCGGCCGAGCTGGCCGATGCCACCGCCTCGCTCGCCACCCGCCACGGCGCCACCTGCGAGGTGGTCGCCGGTACTGCGCTGGCCCAGGATTTTCCCGCCATCGCCGCGGTCGGCGGCGGCAGCCATCGCGCGCCCCGCGTCGCCATGCTGCGCTGGACCGGCGCGGCCGATGGCCCGCTGGTCGCGCTGTGCGGCAAGGGGGTCTGCTTCGACACTGGCGGGCTCGACCTCAAGACACCTTCCGGCATGCTGCGCATGAAGAAGGACATGGCCGGTGCCGCGGTAGTGCTCGCGGTCGCCGAGATGGTGATGCGCAGCGCCCTGCCGGTCCGCCTGCTGGTCCTGGTCGGCGCGGTGGAGAACGCCACGTCCGCGACCGCCATGCGGCCGATGGACGTGCTGCGCACCCGCAAGGGCCTGAAGGTCGAGGTCGGCAACACCGACGCGGAAGGCCGACTGGTACTGTGCGACCTGCTAACATATGCTTCGGAATACAACCCGACGGCCATCATCGACTGCGCGACATTGACCGGCGCCGCGCGCGTGGCGCTCGGGCCGGACCTGCCGGCGCTGTTCTGCAACGACGACGCTCTGGCCGACCGGCTGCTCGCCGCCGGCCGGGCGAATCATGACCCGATGTGGCGGCTTCCGCTGCATGATGGTTACGATTCGTGGCTCGACAGTCCCTTCGCGGACCTGTCCAACGTCTCCCAGAAACCGATGGCCGGAGCGGTCACGGCAGCACTGTATCTGCGACGCTTCGTGCCGCCGGATATCGCCTGGGCTCATCTTGATATGTATGCTTGGAACGATGCAAATCGACCGGGCCGACCTGAGGGCGGCGAGGCCCAATGTGCGCGAGCACTACACGCAATGATTGCAGAATTGCCCAAGAAGCACCACCTTGCGTCGAGTCTTTGAGATACTCGTCGCCTTTCCGTGCCAACCCGGCACCCGTAGGACGGCTCTGCCGCCCCAACCACCTGTTAAGGAACAACCCATGACTCTTCCCGGCAACCCCGATCAGCACATCGGCATCCTGCGCGAGACCGTGGTCGCGCTGGTGCGTAGCGATGGGCCGGACCTTTCGGCACGCCAGCTGGCCGTGCTGCTGACGGTCTATCTGGGGGAAGGCCCGCACACCGTGCGGGGCCTGGCCGCGGACCTCAACGTGTCGAAGCCCGCCATCACCCGCGCGCTCGACCGGCTCGGCGAACTCGACCTGGCGCGCCGCAAGGTGGACCCGGCCGACCGCCGCAGCGTTCTCGTGCAGCGCACGCCCAAGGGGACGAACTTCCTGCAGGACCTGCGCGGCGTGATGACCGAAGCGGCGAAGGGCACTGCCGAGTCGAAGCTGCTCGCGGCGCCGGAACAGCCGGCCCTGCGCGCTGTCTGAGACCGGCCGCGCCAAGGCTTGGCCTTTGCGCGGAAGGTAATTGAGGCCGTGGCTGCTGGAGGGGCCAGAACCCCCTCCAGCCCTCCCCAGGGCGCCGTCCCACGGCGCCCGTGCAGGTCCGATGCGCGCCATCGGACGATGGGCCGGCCTGGGCGGCAGCGCCGCGCCTTCGGTCAGTAGCCGGCCGAGAAATCCACCAGATTGATCAGCGCCTGCCCGGCCCGCGCCCGGTGGATGTTCTCCACCACCTGCGGCGCCGCGCTGGACGGGATGGTGATGCTCGCCGCATGCGGCGTCAGGATCACCTTGGGGTGCGTCCAGAAGGCGCTGTCCGCCGGCAGCGGCTCCGGCTCGAACACATCGAGCGCGGCACCCGCCAGATGCCCGGAGTCGAGCGCCGCCAGCACATCCGCCCCGACCATGTGCCCGCCTCGCGCCGAATTGAGCAGGTAGCCGCCCGGCTTCATCGCCCCCAGCAGCCGCGCATCGATCACCCCGCGCGTCTCCGGCGTCAGCGGCAGCAGGCAGACCAGCATGTCCGACCGCGCCGCCATGGCCATCAGCCCGTCCTGGCCATGGAAGGTCTCGACACCCGCCATCGTCTTCGGCCGGCGCGACCAGCCCATCACCGGGAAGCCCAGCGCCATCAGCGCCCGCGTCGCATCCGCGCCCAGTTCACCGAGGCCCAGCATGCCGATCCGCCGCGCCGAGGTCTCCGGCGCCGGCAGTTCGTGCCAAACCTTGCGCGCCTGCTGGTCGCGATACTCCGGGTCCTGCCGGTGGAAGCGCAGCACGTTCAGCAGCACCCATTCGGTCATGCCCTGGGTCAGACGCATATCGAGCAGCCGCGCCACCGGCACGCCCGGCGGCGGCCCGGGCGGGCGGAACAGATGGTCCACCCCCGCACCCATCGAGACGATCACGCGCAGATTCGGATACCGGCGCAGTTCCATCATGTCATGCGCGGTCCAGACCACCGCGGCCTCGATCTCCGCGATGTCGCCCACATCGGGGAACAGCCGAACATCGAGTGCCGGATCGACGGCGAGCAGCGCCGCCTTCCAATCCTGCATGGTGTGCGCCTTGGTCGACAGCAGGACGGCCATCAGCCTTGCCCCTTCAGTTCAACATCGATTGCGGTGACGAAATCTCGCCAGGAATCGCGCCGCGTCGCCGCGCGCTCCGTCCCATCGGGCATTTTCGCGTAGAAACTCAGGATGCCCTGACCCCAGAGCACATCGAAATGCGCCGGCGATTGCAGCGCATAGGCGGTGGTGCGGTCGAACACGCCATCCTTCACCTTCGGCATGATCTTGCTGATCCACCACCAGCAGCCCAGGCCCAGCACCGCCGTGGCGAGCCAGGCGGCGCCCTGCTGGATGCCCATCAGCTCCAGCAGCATGCCGCCCCATTTCAGCGCGACCACCGAAGCGAGCAGCACCAGCGCCGGCGGCCAGACATTCTCCCAGGACCGATAGATCGGCGACCCTGGCGAGTTCATCCTGCGGATATGCACGCCGAGCTTGATATGCCCGGCGTCCAGCAGTGCCTTCAGCGTGTCCAGCTCGTTCAATTCCGCAGCCCCGGTGCCGCTTCCGCCCTCAGATCGAAGGCCGCGGCCATCAGTGCGCGGGTGTAAGCTTCCCGTGGGGCGGCGACAACCTGGGCGGCCTCGCCTTGCTCGACGACCTTGCCGTCCTTCAGCACGATGATGCGGTGCGCCATGGCGCGCACAACGCGCAGGTCATGCGAGATGAACAGATAGGCCAGGCGATGCTTCGCCTGCAGCGCGCGCAGCAATTCCACCACCTGCGCCTGCACGCTGACATCGAGCGCGCTGGTCGGTTCGTCCAGCACCAGGAAGCGCGGCTTCAATACCAGCGCGCGGGCAATGGCGACGCGCTGGCGCTGCCCGCCGGAGAATTCATGCGGGTAGCGTTCGCCCATCCCCGGCTCCAGGCCGACTTCCTCCAGCGCCGTCGCCACCGTCGCCGCGCGCTGCGCACTGGTCAGGCCGGGCTCATGCACCGCCAGGCCCTCGCCGACGATCTCGCCCACGCTCATGCGCGGCGACAGCGCACCATAGGGGTCCTGGAAGACGATCTGCATACGCCGCCGCAGCGGCCGCAATGCGCCACGGTCCAGCCCCTGGATCTGCGCGCCCTCGAAGCGGATCGCACCCTCGCTCTGTTCCAGCCGCAGCATCGCCAGGCCGAGCGTCGTCTTGCCCGACCCCGACTCACCCACCAGCCCGACCGTCTCGCCCTCCCGCACCGCGAAGGTGACGCCATCCACCGCGCGCACCTCGGCGACGACGCGCCGCATCAGCCCGCGACGGATCGGGAAGCGCACCTTGATCGCATCGCCGCGCATGATCTCGACGGCATCATCGGCCACCGGCGCCGGCTGGCCGCGCGGTTCCGTCGCCAGCAGCATGCGCGTGTAGTCGTGCCGCGGGGCGGCGAAGACCGTCGCCACCTCGCCCTGCTCCACCGCATGGCCGTCTTTCATCACCACTACGCTATCGGCATGCTTCTTCACGATGTTCAGGTCGTGGGTGATCAGCAGCAGCGCCATGCCGAGCTCGCGCTTGAGCTGTTCCAGCAATTCCAGGATCTGCGCCTGGATCGTCACGTCCAGCGCCGTCGTCGGTTCATCCGCGATCAGCAGCTTCGGGTCATTGGCCAGCGCCGCCGCGATCATCACCCGCTGCCGCTGCCCGCCCGAAAGCTGATGCGGATAGGCGCCGAGCCGGTCCTCAGCATTCGGAAACCCGGCCCGGCGCAGCAATTCGATGACCCGCGCGCGCAGCGGCGCGCCCGTCATCGGCTGATGCAGGATGATCGCCTCGCCCACCTGGCGTTCCACCGTATGCAGCGGGTTCAGCGAGGTCATCGGTTCCTGGAACACCATCCCCGCCACGCCGCCGCGCAGCCGCCGCAGATCGGCCACCGGCGCGTTCAGCACATCCGTCCCATCGAGCATGATGCGCCCTTCCGGATTGCCGCCCGCGACCGGCAGCAGCCGCAGGCAGGACAGCGCCGTGACCGACTTCCCCGACCCCGATTCCCCTACCAGCGCAACCGTCTCGCCACGCCGCACGCTAAAGGAAACCCCCTGCACAACCCGCTTGCCGCGAAACGCGACCGACAAATCCTGCACATCGAGCAATGGCTCGCGTTTCTCAACGATCCGGCCGCTCATCGCCCGCCCCCCGGCAGCTTGCGCGGGTCGAAAGCGTCACGCACCGCCTCCCCCACGAAGATCAGCAGCGTCAGCATGCCGCCCAGCACCACGAAGCCGGTCATCGCCAGCCATGGCGCCGTCAGGTTGTTCTTGCCCTGGTTCACCAGCTCGCCCAGCGATGGCGACCCCGGCGGCAGCCCGAAGCCCAGGAAGTCGAGGCTCGCCAGCACCGTCACCGAACCCGACAGGATGAAGGGCAGGAAGGTCAGCGTCGCCACCATCGCATTCGGCAGGATGTGGCGCACCATCACCACCGCATCGCTCACGCCCAGCGCCTTCGCCGCACGCACGTAGTCGAAGTTGCGCCCGCGCAGGAATTCCGCGCGCACCACCCCGGTCAGCCCCATCCAGGAAAACAGCAGTAGGAAGACCAGCAGCACCCAGAAGCTCGGCGCGATGATGCTGGCGAGAATGATCAGCAGATAAAGCTGCGGCATGCCCGACCAGATCTCGATGAATCGCTGGAACAGCAAATCCACCCAGCCGCCATAGAACCCCTGCACCGCCCCCGCGGCGATGC
Organism: Neoroseomonas lacus; assembly: GCF_014644535.1. Taxonomy (GTDB): domain Bacteria; phylum Pseudomonadota; class Alphaproteobacteria; order Acetobacterales; family Acetobacteraceae; genus Neoroseomonas; species Neoroseomonas lacus. The sequence continues at coordinate 395,535 of NZ_BMKW01000006.1, read as the reverse complement.
CGACGACCGAGGAGACGATGGTCAGCGAGAACCCGAACAGCACCGAGATGCGGAAGCCATAGATCACCCGCGCCAGCACATCGCGCGCCTGGTCATCCGTCCCCAGCCAGTTCTTCGCCGAAGGCGGCGACGGCGCCGGCGTGCCGAGATCCCGCACCACGCTCTGATACGAGTAAGGCACCAACGGCCAGATCATCCAGCCACCCTTCGCCTCGAACTCCTCCTGGAAGCCGCGATCATGCCAATCGGCCAGCGTCGGCAGGCCGTCCTCGATGACATCGCTCTCGGCGTAGTCGGACAGCACCGGCACGTACCAGCGCCCATCGACGCGCGCGACGAGCGGGCGGTCATTGGCGATGAACTCCGCGAACAAGGTCACGAAGAACAGGAATCCAAAGACGACCAGTGAGACATAGCCGCGGCGGTTCGCGCGGAAATTCGCGAGGCGGCGGCGGTTGAGGGGGGAAATGGTCATGGGGCGTCCTCAGAGAGGGGCTCTGCCCCTCTCCGAACCTCACCCCGCCAAAGGCCTAAGGGCCCTTGGAACCCTCGATTTGGCGCCGGGCGCGTAGGGCGGTCGTGATGGGCCACGGGCAGCAAAGCGCGCCTCGGCATGGAGTGCATCCGAACCGCATGGTGCCCAAAATCAACATGCACATGGGCACTGCCCTGGCGAGGCAGGTGCTCACGCACCAACGCCGGCAGCCCAAAAACCGGGTTCCAAGGGCCCTTAGGCCTTTGGTGGGGGGTGCAGGGGGGCAAAGCCCCCATGCATACGACCGCCGTCCCCATCACCGCCGCGCCTCGAAATCAATCCGCGGATCGACCAGCGTGTAGGTGAAATCCCCCACGATCTGCATCACGAGTCCCAGCAGCGTGAAGATGTACAGCGTCGCGAACATCACCGGGTAATCCCGCCGGATCGCGCTTTCAAACCCGAGCAACCCGAGCCCATCCAGCGAGAAGACGATCTCCGTCAGCAGCGCGCCCGTGAACAGGATGCCGATGAAGGCGGCCGGAAACCCAGCGATGATCAGCAGCATCGCGTTGCGGAAGATGTGCCCGTACAGGATGCGGTTCTCCGCCGCCCCCTTGGCGCGCGCGGTGACGGTGTATTGCTTGCCGATCTCGTCGAGAAAGGCGTTCTTCGTCAGCATCGTCAGCCCGGCGAAGCCGCCGATCACCAGCGTCAGCGTCGGCAACACCATGTGCCAGGCGTAGTCCAGCGCGCGCTGCGCGAAGGGCAACGTGTCCGCGCCCGGGCTCGAAAGCCCGCGCAGCGGAAACCACTGGAAGAACGACCCGCCGGCGAAGAACACCACGAGCAGGATGGCGAACAGGAAGCCGGGAATGGCGTAGCCCACCAGCACGACGCCCGATGTCGCGACATCGAAGCGCGACCCGTCCTGCACCGCCTTGCGGATGCCGAGCGGAATCGACACCAGGTAGATGATCAGCGTCGACCACAGCCCGAGCGAGATGGACACAGGCATCTTCTCGAAAATCAAATCCACCACCGGCCGGTCGCGGAACAGCGAGCGCCCGAAATCGAAGCGCAGATAGCCCGACAGCATCTCGAAGAACCGCGTGCTCGCCGGCTTGTCGAAGCCAAAGCTGCGCTCGATTTCCGCGATGATCGCCGGGTCGAGCCCCTGCGCGCCGCGATAGCTGCCCACCGGCCCCTGGCCGCCACCGGCGGTGCCGCGCGCCTCGGCGGCGTTGCGCGTGCGCACCTCGCCGCCGCCCTCGCCGGTAATGCGCCCGAGCGTTTGCCCCTGGCCGCGCAGCTCCGCGATCATCTGTTCCACCGGCCCGCCCGGGGCGAACTGCACCACGCCGAAATTGATGATGATGATGCCGAGCAGCGTCGGCACCACCAGCAAGAGCCGGCGAAGAAGATAGGCCCCCATGCCCGTGCTAGCGGCGCGCGGCGGTGAGCGCGGCGTCGAGCGCCGGGTCGAGCCACCAGGCCGTCGGGAAGCCGAGCCCGTAGCGCGGGTTGCGTTCCGGCCGGCCAAACTTGTTCCAGAAGGCGATGCGGAAGGTCCGGCTATGCCAATGCGGGATGACGAAGTTGTGGTGCAGCAGCACGCGGTCTAGCGCGCGGGTGCGCGCCACCAGCTCGTCGTAATCGGGCGCTGCGATCACCAGCTCGACGATCTCGTCGATCGCCGGGTCGGCAATGCCCGCGACATTCTGGCTGCCCTGCTCGCGCGCCTTGGCCGAGCTCCAGTAGTCGCGCTGCTCATTGCCCGGCGAGAAGCCCTGGCCCTGCCCGTCGATCGTCATGTCGTAGTCGAAGGCATCGATGCGCACCTGGTACTGCGCCGGGTCCACCGTGCGCACCCGCGCCGTGACGCCGATCCGCTCCAGCCACTGCACATAGGGCAGCGCGACGCGCTCGAAGGTCGCGCCGTTCAGCAGGATCTCGAATTCGAAGGGCTGCCCCTGCGCGTTCACCAGGCGACGATCGCGCACCACCCAGCCTGCCTCGCGCAGCAGCGCCAGCGCCCGGCGCGCGCCGGCGCGGTTGTTGCCCGACCCATCGGTGACCGGCAGCGCGTATGCCTCGGTGAAGACGCTGTCGGGCACACGGCCGCGGAAATTCTCCAGGATGGCGAGCTCGCGCCCTTCTGGCATCCCGCGCGAGGCGAAGTCGGAGTTGGAGAAGAACGACGTCGTCCGCGTATAGGCGTTGTAGAACAGGTTCGCGTTCATCCATTCGAAGTCGAAGACCTCGATCAGCGCGCGGCGCACCCGAGCATCCTGGAACAGCGGCCGGCGCAGATTGACCGCGAAGCACTGCATCCCGGTCGGGATCTGGTGGGGGATCTCCTCCTTCTTCACGAGGCCCTGGCGCACCGCGGGGAAGTCGTAGCCGGTCGCCCAGTCGCGGGCGACGTTCTCCTGGCGGAAATCGGTCTGCGCGGCCTTGAAGGCCTCGAAGGTCACGGTGCTGTCGCGGAAATACTCGTAGCGGATGGTGTCGAAATTATTCAGCCCGCGCCGCACGCCCAGGTCGCGCGCCCAGTAATCCGCGACGCGACGGTACACGGCGCTGCGGCTCGGCTCGAACCGCTCCAGCCGGTAAGGCCCCGACCCGAGCGGCACATCGAGCGACGGCCGGTCGAATTCCCGCCCCTCCCACCAATGCTTCGGCAACACCGGCAGGTCACCCAGGATCTGCGCCAGTTCCCGGTTACCGTCGTCGCGGAAGCGGAAGGTGACGCGGCGCGGGCTCTCCGCCACCACCTCCGTCACATCCGCCCAATAGGCGCGGTAAAAGGGCCGCCCCTTCGTGCGCAGCGCGTTGAAAGTGAAGACCACATCCTCGGCGGTGACCGGCTTGCCGTCATGCCAGCGCGCGCTCTCGCGCAGTTCGAAGGACACCCCCTTGCGATCGGCCGGCAGTTCCACAGTCTCGGCAAGCAGCCCGTATTCGGCGGTCGCTTCGTCCGGGTTGGCCGCCATCAGCGTGTCGTAGATCGACAGCACGCCGAGATCCGCCGTACCGCGCAGGATGAAGGGGTTGAGGCTGTCGAAGGACCCCAGCCGCGACAGCACGACCTCCCCACCCTTCGGCGCATCGGGATTGGCCCAGGGCCAATGCCGGAAATCGGCCGGCAGGCTCGGCGGCGTCAGCAGCGAAAGCGCATGGGTGCGCACCACCTCCCCCGGTCGGTCGCCCCCGGCGGGAACGGCGGCACGAAGCCCGCGCGGCAGGGCGGGAAGGGCGGCACAGGCGCCAAGCGCCAGGAGGCTGCGACGGTTCATGCCCGCAGGATGCGGGTTCCACCCCCGCGCGGCAACGTCCCCGCGCTTACCGATCGGTGAGGAGGCGCACCGCCTCCTCCAGCAGCGCCGGATCACCCACCGCCAGGATGCGCCCATCCGACTCGGCAGTCAGGGTTTCGCCGTTCCAGCCGGTGACGCGCCCGCCCGCGCCTTCGACGATGGGCACCAACGCGGCCCAGTCCCAGATCTTCATCGTGCATTCGGCGACGATATCGACCAGGCCCAGCGCCATCAGCCCGTAGGAATAGCAATCCCCGCCCCAGGTCACGCGCCGGGCCGCACCGCGCAGGCGCTCGAAGCCCGGTCGGTCGGCAGGGGTGAACATGTCAGGGCTGGTACAGGAGAGTTCGGCCTCGGCCACCACCGCACAGGGCCGGCAGCCCGCATCGCCGCCCAGCGGCGCGCGGAAGCGCGTCCTGCGCCCCTGCACGCCCACCCAGCGCTCCCCGGTGACCGGCTGGTCGATGATGCCCAGCACCGGCACGCCGTGATGCAGCAGCCCGATCAGGCTGCCGAACAGCGGCCGCCCGGTGACGAAGGCGCGCGTCCCGTCGATCGGGTCCACCACCCAGACCCATTCGGCATCCGGCCGGTCGGCGCCATGCTCCTCGCCGATGACGCCATGGTCTGGGAAGCGCTCGGCGATCAGCGCGCGGATGACTTCCTCGGCTTCCTTGTCGGCGCGGGTGACCGGGCTGGCATCCCCCTTCGCCTCGACGAGCAGAGCCGAGCGGAACAGCGGCCGGATCACGGCGCCGGCCGCATCCGCCGCATCCTCGGCGGCGGTGATGAAGGGATAGCGGATCACGTCGAACTCATCCCCGTGGCCCGATGCCCTGCATCGGGCCGCGAGCGGACAGCGCGACCGCGCCCAAGCCACCCGCCGCCGCCCGAACGCCAGGGCCCGGCGCGAAAGCCAAGCCCGCGCATGCGGGCGCCGGCGCTTGGGGTTAAAAAAGACTCAGGCGGACCATGCATGGTCCGCAAACTCAGGGCGCCGGCGCGCTCGGCGAGATCGACCGCAAATAGGCGATCAGGTTCGCGCGCTGCTGCGTATTGGACAGGCCCGCGAAGGACATCCGGTTGCCGGCCAGGTAGGACCGCGGATTGTGGATCCAGGCGTTCAGGTCTTCATAGGTCCAGGGCTTGTCGGCCATGCCGCGCATTGCCGTGGAATAGTTGAAGCCTTCCATATGCGCATGGTGGTTGCCCACGATGCCATAGAGGTTCGGCCCGACGCCGGCCCGGCCGCCTTCATTGAAGGAATGGCACGACGCGCACTGGCGCTGCGCGACCTGCTGCCCGGCCGCGACATCCGCATTGGCCAGCAACGGGGTGATCGGGTCGAGCGCCGGCGCCGCGGCCGGGGTGGCCGGCCCTTCGGTCGCCTGACCCGGGATGGTCATCGCGGTATGGTGCGGCATGGTCGGATGGACCAACAGCCGGCCGATCACCCCTGCAACAGCAAAGGTGATGCCGGCGGTAAGCACCGCCGCGACGATCTTGTTGCCTTCCAGGTTGGTCGCCATGCCGATCGGGGCCCTTTGTGTCACTGCCGGCAAGCGCCCGCGCCGCAGCGCGTTTGCGCCCCCCGCCAGCCTTGCCTAAAACGCGCCGGACCATAGTGCCCGACATTCCACCCGACAAGCCAGCCGGAGCCACCTTCTTGCGCCCCATTGTCGTGATTCCGGCCCGCATGGCGGCGACTCGCCTGCCTGGCAAGCCCCTGGCCGACATTCTCGGCCGCCCGATGATCGCCCATGTGCTCGACCGCGCGCGCGAGGCCGGCATCGGCCCCGTCGCCGTCGCCGCCGGGGAGGCCGAGATCGCCGAGGCCGCCCGCGCCGCCGGCGCCGAAGCGGTTATGGTCACAGAGGACGTCCCCTCCGGCACCGACCGCGTCCAGCGCGCCATGGCCAGCCTCGACCCCGAGGGCCGCTACGACATCGTGGTGAACCTGCAAGGCGACTTCCCGACCATCGCGCCCGAGACGCTGCGCGCCGTGCTGGAACCGCTGGCCGATCCGTCCATCGACATCGGCACCCTGGTCTGCCCGATCGCGGATGAGGAGGAAGCCAACACCGCCTCCTTCGTCAAATGCGCCTGCGCCTTCGCGGGTGACGCCCGCGTCGCCCCGGCGCTGTATTTCTCCCGCCAGCCGATCCCCTGGGGGGACGGCCCGCGCTGGCACCATATCGGCGTTTATGCCTACCGCCGCGCCGCGCTCGACCGCTTTGTGGCGCTGCCGGCGAGCCCGCTCGAACTGCGCGAGAAGCTCGAACAACTGCGCGCCCTCGAAGCCGGCATGCGCATCGCCGCCGCCCGCGTCGAGCACGGCCCCTTCGGCGTCGACACCCCGCACGACCTCGAACGCGCGAAGAGTCTCCTGGCGTCGCGCGGTCAAGCTTGACCGTGCCCCTCATGCGCCGGGCGGCAGGCGGTCCGGGCGCGATCGCCCTTTGCGCTCCCGGCCGTCAGGCCGACTTCGTTGACGCCGTTCACGGCTGAAGGACGTTTCATGACCGCCCACACCATCGCCTTCCAGGGGCTGCCCGGCGCCTATTCCGACCTCGCCTGCCGCGCTGCCTATCCCGGCTGGACCACCTTGCCCTCGCCCTCCTTCGAAGCCGCCATGGTAGCGCTGCGCGAAGGCCGCTGCGACCTCGCCATGCTGCCCTGCGAGAACTCGCTGGCCGGCCGCGTCCCCGACATCCACCGCCTGCTGCCAGAGTCCGGCCTGTTCGTCGTCGGCGAGCATTTCCAGCGCGTCGAGCACTGCCTGCTGGCCCCCAAGGGCGCCACGCTGGCCACGCTGAAGCGCGCCCACAGCCACCCGGTCGCGCTCGGCCAGGTGCTGCGCCTGCTCAAGGACATGAAGCTCCAGGCGGTGATCGAGGCCGACACCGCCGGCGCCGCCCACCTGGTCGCCGAACGCGGCGGCATCGAGGACGCCGCCATCGCCTCCGAACTCGCCGCCGAGATCTACGGCCTCGAGATCCTGCGCCGGAATGTCGAGGACGAGGAGCACAACACCACGCGCTTCTACGTCATGTCGCGCGAGCGCACCTACCCGCCGATCAGCGCGCCCGACACGGTCACCACTTTCGTCTTCCGCGTCCGCTCGGTGCCCGCCGCGCTCTACAAGGCGCTCGGCGGCTTCGCCACGAATGGCGTCAATATGACGAAGCTCGAATCCTACATGGTCGGCGGGCGCTTCTCGGCGACGCAGTTTCTCTGCGACGTGGACGGCCACCCCGACAGCCCCGCGCTGCAGCGCGCCTTCGAGGAACTGGCCTTCTTCACCAAGGAATTCCGCATCCTCGGCGCCTATCCGGCGCATCCCTACCGGCTGGAACAGGCCGCCTCAGGCGATTGAGGGCGCGGAGCACGCGTCGTGCGCAAGGGCGGCTCCCGGCGCCGCCCCTGACGCTGCTACCCGCGGCGCCCGCCGCGCGCCTGCCCGGCCCCCGACTCGCGCCCGGCATCGAAGCCGAGGAAGCCCATCTCCGGCCGAGGCGCGCCACCATCATTGGCGAACAGTCGCGGCTTGGTGACCGGCGCCGGCCCGCGCGGCGCCCCGCGCCCGCCACCCAGCGCCGCCGCCGCCGCCCGAGCCGAGCGTTCCGCCTCCGCCGCCGCCGCACGGTCGCGCGCGGCACGCTGCGCCGGGGACAGCGAAGCGTCCGGTGTCTGCTGCGGCCGGTTCGCGCCACGGGCCGAGAGCAGGAAGAACATGATCTCGTTGCGCCCCTGGTCGACCGCCGCATCGATCGCCGTCAGGCCCAGCACATTGCGTTCCTCGAGGCTGGCGCCCCGGCTCACCGCATCGCGCGCCGCCGGCAGGTCGCCGCGGTTGATCGCGTCGAACAACGCCGCCGTCGGCGACAGATTGGCATTGGGGTCGCCCGGGATCGGCTGAGGCGCCTGGCGCGCGGCCAGGCCCGGCAGCGCCGGCGGCGGCCGGGAACCGCCCCCCGGCCGTGGCGTATCCAGCGCCGGGCCGGCGAATTGCGCGAGGGCCGGCGACGGCCCGAAGGGCTGTCCCGGCAACAGCGTTACCATGAGGGGCGCCAGGAAAAGGATGCGTCGCATGCTGCCCATGTAGAACAGTTTGCCGCCGCGTGAAATCACGCGATGGTGCGCCGCCGCCAAACCCGCCGGCGCGGAACGGCTACCGCCCCTCCCGCCGCCAGGCCATCAGCGCCGCCCCAAGCACCAGCGCCAGGGCCAGCCAGGCCGGCAACAGGGGAATCGCGCTGATGCCGGTGACCGTGTGGTCCCCATTGCGCCGTAGGCCGATCCACCCCGCTCCCGCCACGTCGCGGCCCGGCGCCACCCGCCGCAATTCCGGCACCGCCGGCACCGCGCCATCACCCATATACCGCGCCACCCCGCCCGTCCCGCTCAGCAACGGCCGCAGCCGGGCCGGGTCCGAACGCAGGTCGGCCACTTCCAGCGGATTGGTCGCGGCCGAGGCGGCGAAGGCCGTCCGCCGCCCGTCGCTCGCATGCCACACGCCCGGCATGGCAGCCGGCATGCCCAGCACCGCCCGCCCCCCGCCGGCGGCTTCCGGCATGGCCCGCGTCACCGTGCCATCCGGCGCCGTGACCGTGATCTCCGGCGGCGCCGCGGTATCGAGGCTGCGCCGCGTGACGGTCAGCCGCCCGGCCTCGATGCGCGCCGAGAGGTCCTCCTCCTCCAGCTCCGTCTCGCGCATCAGCCAATGCGCGACACGGCGCAGCACTTCCTGCTGCGGCCCGCCGCCATCATGCCCGCGCGACCACAGCCAGATATGGTCGGACAGCAACAGCGCCACCCGCCCCTCGCCAACCCGGTCGAGGATCATCAGCGGCGCGCCGTCCGGGCCTTCCATAATGGTGCTGCCGCTGCGCTGGTCGGCGCGCAGCCAGCGATACCAGCGGCCCCATGTCGCCGCCGCCTGCTCGGAATTGGCGCCGGCCAACCCCTCGGTGACGGGGTGGCGGAAGCCAAGCTCGGAGACGCGCGGGCGGAATTCCCCCTCGCCGACGATGTTCTGCCGCCCCGAGGGCCGCGCGGGCAGCACGCCGCCCAACGGCGTCAGCGCCAGCGAGGTCGGCCCGCTGAATTCCGGCCCGGTGCTCATCAGCAACGCCCCGCCGCCGCGCACGTAATCGGCGATATTGCGCAGATACGCCGCCGGCAGGATGCCGCGATTGGAGAACCGGTCGAACACGATCAGGTCGAAGTCGCGCAGCTTCACCTGGAACAGCTCGCGCACCGGGAAGGCGATCAGCGCGAGCTCGTTCAACGGCGTCAAATCGTCCTTCTCCGGCGGCCGCAGGATGGTGAAATGCACCAGGTCGACATTCGGGTCGGCCTTGAGCAGCCGCCGCCAAGTGCGCTCCCCCGGATGCGGCTCGCCCGAGACCAGCAGCACCCGCAGCCGGTCCCGCACGCCGTTGATGGTCACAACCTGGCGATTGTTGAGCGTGCTCACCTCGCCCGGCCGTGCCTCCGCCTCGATCTCCACCACCGTCGGCCCGCCGCGCTGGATCGGGACGGTGATGCGATGGTCGCGCCCCACCGGCACGGATTCGCTACGCGCCGCCTCGCCATCGCGGCGGATGGTCAGCCGCGCCGCCCCGGTCGGGTTCGCCACGCCGAGGTCATCCACCGCGACGCGGATCTCGACCTCCCGCCCGACGATGCCGAAGCCCGGCGCCTCGATGACGCGCAGCCGGCGGTCGGTCTCCCCGGCGCGGCCCGGCATCAGCGCGTGGAACGGCGCGTCGATCGGCGAGGCGGCTGGGATGTCATGCGCCTGCCCATCCGTCAGCGCGATCACGCCGGCCAGCCGCGCGCGCGGAATTTCCGCCAGGGCGCGCTCCGTCGCGGTGAACAGCCGGGTGCCCTGGTTGCCGGCCTCCGGCACCTCGACCGTCCGCAATTCGAGGTCGGGCAGCCGGCCCGCCCGGGCCTCGATCTCGCGCCGCGCCGCCTCGATCTGCTCGGCGCGGTTGCCGATGCGGGCGGAATCGCTCTGGTCCACCACCAGCAGCGCGATGTCGGGCCGGGATTCGCGCGTTTCCTCGACGAGGCGCGGATTGGCCAACGCCAGCAGGATCAGCGCGAAGGTGACGGCGCGCCAGACCACGCCGCGTGCCCGCCGCCAGACCGCCGGGACCAGCGCCAGCAACGCCAAAGCCAGCGCGACACCCAGCAGCCAGAGCGGCAGGACAGGCGCGAAATCGATACCGGCGACGCTGTGGGTCATACGGCGCGCGCCCGGCCGAGCGAAACATGCTCCCACGCCGCGACCAGCACCAGCGTTGCCGCCGCGGCCGTGCCGAGTGCGAGCACCGACATCTCGCGCCCGACCAATGCCAGCACCGCCAGCAGCCCGAGCCCAACCAGATGCGACAGCGGCAGGTGCCCGAGGTTGAGCCGCTTGAACAGAGCGAGGCCGAGCAGAAAGAGCACCGGCCCGCCGAGCAGCGCCGCCGTCCCTGCCACACCCGCCCTGTCGCCCGCATGCTTCAGCAGCACGTCGTCAGCCACGGCGGTCAGCACGATGCCCGCGACGATCGGGGCGTGGAGATAGGTGTAGCCGATGCGTGCGATCCGCCCCGGGTCGTCATTCTGGGTGATCAGCCGCGTGCCGCGCGATTCGCCGATGTGGAAATACACCCACCACATCGCGATGCTGCCGATGAAGGCGACCGCGAAGGCGGTCAGGTTCGCGAGGTTGGTCGGCAACTCGGCGGCGGTCGCACCGGTGACCAGGATGCTCTCGCCAAGCGCTATGATGACGAACAGCGCGCAACGTTCGGCGAAATGCGCACCATCGATGTCCCAATCCCGGGTCGAGGAGGCGCCCAGGCCCGGCACGGGAAAGCGCAGTATCGGCCCGGCCACCCAGACCGCCACCGCGACGGCCCAGCAGGCCAGCCGCGCATCGCCAGGCAGCAGCCCGCCCAGGATCCAGAAGGGCGCGGCCATGCCCACCCACACCAGGATGCGCTGGAAGTTGCGGCGCAGCGCGAGATTCTCCGCGGGGGTCATCCACAGCGCCCAGCCGAAGCGCCCCGCTTCCAGCGCCACATAGGCGCAGGCGAAGACCAAGCCAGTGGCACCATAGGCTGCCGGAATGGTGCTCGCCGCAACGAGACCCACGAACATCATCGCGAACAGCATCAGCCGCGTCCGCAGCCGCTCCGGATCGAACCAGTTGGTCACCCAGCTGGTGTTGATCCAGGTGCACCACAGCGCGACGAACAGCACCAGCATCTGCACGGCCGTATGCAGGTCGAGGTGATGCGCCAGCCCGTGCGACAGCTGGGTGATGACGAAGACGAAGACCAGGTCGAAGAACAGCTCGACATAGGTAACGCGCGCATGCCCGTGCGGCTGGCGCTCGCGCAGCAGGGAGATCGAAGGCATCGCGTCGTTCAATTGCCGAGCCTTTCCAGGATCGCCGGCACATGCACCTGGTCGCCCTTGTAGTTGCCGGTCAGCGCGTACATCACGAGGTTCGTCCCGAAGCGATAGGCGAGCACGCGCTGCCGCGCCCCGCCGGGGATGGTGGCGAAGGGGTTCTGCCCGCGCGCATCCATCGCCCAGCCCGCCGCCCAGTCATGCCCGCCGATGATCACCGGGGAGACGCTGTCATTGGCGCGGTCCTGGTCGCGCGCCGCCCAGACCTGCCCGCCGCTGAAACGCCCCGGCAGCTCCTGCAGCAGATAGAAGGCGCGCCGCAGCACATGGTCTTCGGCGACCGGCGCCAGCGGCGGGATGGCGAGGTCGCGCGTCACCCGCCGCAGCGCCGCCCGCGCGCCGGGGTTCATGCCCTCCCCCGAGCCCTCGTCGCGGGTGTCGAGCAGGATGATCCCGCCATTGCGCATGAAGGTGTTGAGCGCGGCGACGGCCGCCGCATCGGGCTGCGGCGCCTCGGCGAGCACCGGCCAGTACAGCAGCGGATAGAAGGACAGGTCGTCGCGCCCCGGCACCACCGCGATGGGCTCGGCCAACGCGGCCGCGGTGCGGCGGTTCATGAAATCCGACAGCCCCGCCAACCCCATGCGGGAAATCTCATCCACCTGCGCATCGCCCGTAACGACATAGGCGAGATGCGTCGCATTGGACGCGACGACGGCGTTCTCCTCCGCCCGCGCCGGCGCAGCGGCCAGCAGCAGCGCAGCAAGCCCTGCCGCCCGCGCCCCGCGCGACCAATGCCTGCCCACCAGCCCCCGCTGCCCGAGCGACACCAGCAGGTCGACCGCCAGCAGCAACAGCGCCGCCGCCAGCATCCACGGCCCGAGGTCACGTTCCGCCGGCACCCCGCCGATCGCCTCGACCCGCGCGCCGGCAGGTGGCGCGGCGGCGGCGCGCGGCGGCGGCAGATGCGCCGAGAGGTTCAGCGCGCGCCGCCAGGCGGCCTCCTCCGCCTGCCCGGCCGAGCCGTACCAGCCCGGCGGATGGCGCGGCGAGGCGGTAGTCGCTTCCACCTGGTTGGCCGGAATCGGCGCCGCGGCCGGCGTCGCTGCCCCCAACCGCCCAAACCCATCGAGAATCTCGAGCGGCGCCAGCGGCGCGTCGCTCTCCGCCCCCCGCACCCCGGCCGACAGCGCGACCAGCCGCCGCAGCATGTCCACGAACAGCCCCGACAGCGGCAGGTTCGACCATTCCGCATTGGCGGTGACATGGAACAGCACGATGCGCCCCTGCCCGCGCGCCACCTCGGTCACCAGCGGCGTGCCATCGGCCAGCCGCGCCCAGGACCGTTCGCTCAACTGCGGCGAGGGCTCCGCCAGCACCTGTCGTTCCACCGTGACCTCGGCCGGCGGCGCCAGCCCGGCAAAGGGCGAGCCCTCCGGGAAGGGTGCCAGCACCTGCGGCCGGTCCCACGACAGCGCGCCACCCAATTGCCGTTCCCCCGCCCGCAGCGCCACCGGTAACAGCGGGTCCGGCCGCTCGGCGAGCCGCGGCCCGGCAAAGCGGATCAGCATGCCGCCCTGCTCGACCCAGCGCGCCAGCGCCTCACGCTCGCGCCCCTCGGGCACCTCCCGATCGGCCAGGATCAGCACCGCGAGCTGTCGCGACAGCAACTGCTCCGGCGACCCGCGCCGTATCTCGGCATAGGGCCCCAGCGCGCGTTCCAGATAGAACAGATCCCCGGTCAGCGGCGCCTCGGCCGAGGTCTCCACCGCCGCCGAAATCCCCACCGGCCGGCGCCGGAACCGTTCATCGAGCAGCACGGTGCCGGCCGCCCCCGCCTCGGGCTCCAGATCCAGCCGCACCACCTGGTTGCGGATCTCGATCGGCAGGTCGAGCGCCGCCTCGGCGCTGCTCGCCCCCGCCAGGATCGGAATGGTGGCGGACGCGATCGCCCGCCCATCGCCGGTGCGCGCCAACACGGTCGCCTCGGTCGCCACCGTCGCCGGCACCTGCAACACGCGCACCATCAGCCGGTCGGCCTCGGCACGCGGCGGCGGCAGCATGCGCGCCGGCTGCGCCTCGGCCCGCGCCAGGGTCAGCGGCCCCGCCTCCGCCAGCGCTGCCACCAGCGGGGTGAAGGCATCGCCCTCCGCCGCATGCTCCACCCCATCGGCGACATACAGCGTGGCGAAGGCGCCCGGATGGGCCCGGCGGAAATCCCCCAGCGCGGCCAGCGCCGCGACCCGGTCCGGCGCCCAGGCGCGCGGCCGCAGCGCGGCGAGCCGTGCCCGCGCCTCCTCGGCCGGCATCAGCCCGGTCGCGGCGACCGGCTCCCCGGTATCCGGCGCCGCCGTCGCCAACACCGCGACGCGCCGCCCCTCGCGCGACGCAGCCTCCAGCGCCGCCCCGGCCGCGGCCATGCGCGCCGGCCAATCCGGCGCGGCGGCCCAGCCATTGTCGACCACCACCAGCAGCGGCCCCGAGCCACCCCCGCCGCCGCCCGGCTGCCACACCGGCCGCGCCAGCCCCAGGATCAGCAGACCGGCGGCGACCATGCGCAGCAGCAGCAGCCACCACGGCGTGCGATGCGGCGTCTCCTCATTCGGTGGCAGGTCGCGCAGCAGGCGGATGGCCGGGAAGGATTGCGTCCTCGGCGCCGGCGGGCTGACCCGCAGCAGCCACCACAACACCGGCAGCGCCGGCAGCGCCAGCAACAGCCAAGGCACCGCGAAAGCGAGGGGACCAAGCTGCCACATCAGCCGGGCGCCAACCGTCGATGCAGGGCCAGCAAGGCGGTCTCCGGCGGCTGATCGGTGCGATGCGTGGCGAAGGACCAGCCCGAGGCCGCGGCCAGCGCCGCCAGCCCTTCCCGATGCCGCGCCAGGCGTTCCTCATACAGCGCGCGCACGCCCTCGACGCGCGGCACCAGCGCCTCCTCGGCCGCATCGAGGGCGTGGAAGCGGACGCGCCCGGTAAAGGGCAAGGTTTCCTCGGCAGGGTCGAGCACCTGCAACAGATGGCCCCGCACCGCGCCCGCCGCCAGTTGCGCGACGACACGCCGCGTCTCCTCCAGCGGCGCGAGGAAATCCCCGATCAGCACCGCCCGTGCATGGCGCGGAATCCGCGCATCCTCCGCCAGCGCCGCCTGTCGCGGGAGCGATTGCGCCAGGCTCGCCAGCGCCCCGCGCCCGGCAAAGGCGCGCGGCAGGCCGAACAATCGAACCCGCTCGCCGCCCCGAAACAGCAACGCCGAGAGCGCCAGCACCAGCAATTCCGCCCGCACCTGCTTGGTCGGCAACATGGCGTCGCTGCGCCAATCCATGGCGGCATCGGCTTGGCACCATACGGCCACCGTCTGCGCCGCTTCCCATTCCGTCTCGCGCACGAACAACCGGTCGGACTTCGCCGATTGCCGCCAATCGACCTGCGATGCCGAATCTCCAGGCAGATACGGACGGAATTGCCAGAAAGCATCGCCCTGCCCCGGCCGGCGCCGGCCATGGACACCCTGCATCACGGTCGAGGCCACGCGCTCGGCCTGCACGACGAGCGGCGGGAGCGTGGCGCCGAGGGCCTCAGCCCAGGGGATGGGGATGACGGTCATGAGTCGGCGCCGGTAGGATCGGAGAGGGCTTTGCCCCCTCCGGACCACCCCAACCAAAGGCCTAAAGGCCTCTGGACACCAATACCTGGTGTTGGGCGGCCAGGTGGGTTTCGCAGCGGCGGAACACACGATGTGCCCGACACCAGGCATGGATCCTGGCACTGGGCGCAACGCAACCTTCCATTCCCGTCGGACCCACCGCGCCCAACTCCCGACAATGGTGTCCAGAGGCCCTTAGGCCTTTGGCGGGGTGAGGTTTGGAGAGGGGCAGCGCCCCTCTCCAACGCGCCCGGTACCACCACCCCCATCACCCCAGGCTGTCCTTCAGCGCCTCGATCACGTCGCTGATCCGCACGCCATCCGCCCGCGCCGCGAAGGTCAGCGCCATGCGGTGCCGCAGCACCGGCTCGGCGAGCGCGATCACGTCGTCCACGCTCGGCGCCAGCCGCCCGTCCAGCAGCGCCCGCGCGCGCGTCGCGAGCATCAGCGCCTGCGCCGCGCGCGGCCCGGGCCCCCAGGCGAGATGCTTGCGCACCGTATCGAGCCCCGATGTCTCCGGCCGCGCCCCACGCACCAGCTTCAGGATGGCCTCGAGCACCTGCTCGCCGACCGGAATGCGGCGGATCAGTGCCTGCGCGGCAAGCAGTTCGGCGCCCGACATCGCCTGCACCGGCCGCGCCTCGCGCGCCCCCGTGGTGGCCAGCAGCATGGCGCGCTCGGCCGCCTCGTCCGGGTAGCCGACCTCCACTTCCAGCAGGAAGCGGTCGAGCTGAGCCTCGGGCAGCGGATAGGTGCCTTCCTGCTCGATCGGGTTCTGCGTCGCGAGCACATGGAACGGCGTCGGCAGGGTGTGGATCTCGCCGCCGATCGCGACGCGATGTTCCTGCATCGCCTGCAGCAGCGCGGATTGGGTGCGCGGCGAGGCGCGGTTGATCTCGTCGGCCATCAGCAGCTGGCAGAAGATCGGCCCCTTGATGAAGCGGAAGGCACGCTTGCCGTCGGCGCCCTCCTCCAGCACTTCCGAGCCCAATATGTCGGCCGGCATCAGGTCGGGCGTGAACTGCACGCGGCGCGGGTCGAGCCCCAGCACGGTGCCGAGCGTATCGACCAGCTTGGTCTTGCCCAGCCCCGGCACGCCCACCAGCAGCACGTGCCCGCCCGAGAGCAGGGTGATCAGCACGCGCTCGACCACCAGCTCCTGGCCGAAGATGACCCGGCCGATCGCTTCGCGCACCCGCGCCAGGCGGTCCCCGAGCGCTTCAACCTCCGCCACGAGGACGGATGGGTCCTGTGTCGTCTCGGCCACTTCACTCATGCGGGCTGGGCTCCCTATATGACAGAGGCGGAGGCGCGTCGGCCGACGCGATCCCGAATGGAATTAGCTCGCATCGGCCACGCTGAGTGCAAGGGCGACGAAACGCAATGACCGTCCACGGCATGGAAAACACCGTCCAGAGCATGGAACCGAACAACCCCCCGAAGATCGCTGGCGAGATGGGAGCAGGATGCGTGCCACGACAGCCGGCCGGCTGCGTGCCGCCCGCCGGCACCGTGCTCGCCCGGGCGCGGCAGGAATGCGGCGACTACGCCATCCGAATCGGCCGCGACGGCACCTGGTACTACAAGGGCAGCGCGATTCAGCGAAAGCCGATGGTCTGCCTGTTCGCCTCCATCCTCAAGCGAGGCAATGACGGCGCCTATTGGCTGGAGACCCCGGTCGAACGCGGCCGGATCGAGGTGGAGGACGCCCCCTTCGTCGCCGTCGAACTGTTCTGGCGCGATTGCGACTGCGGCGGCGGCGTGCCGCAGCAATGCCTGACCTTCCGCACCAACCTCGACGAGATGGTCACCGCCGATGCGCGGCACCCGATCCGCGTGCAGCTCTGCCCGAAAACGCGCGAACCGCGCCCCTACATCACGGTCCGCCCCGGCCTCGAGGCCCGCATCAGCCGCCCGGTATTCTACGAGCTGGTGGCGCTCGCCGAATCCGAGATGCTGGAAGGGCGCGAGGTGCTTGGCGTCTGGAGCGAAGGCACGTTCTTCCCGATCGATGAGATGCCGACGCTCGACATGGCGGCGGATTGAATGCGGCCCGCTTCGTGCATCGCCCGCACCGCCGCGGGCGATCCGGCGCGCGACACACCGATGCGGGGGCCATGACGTGAGCGCCACCACCTTGCGGCTCAACCCCGCGCTGCTGCGGGCGCGGCTGGCCGACCCCGCGAGCATCCCGCGCGACCGCCCCTCCCCGGAGGAGGACCTCGCCCGCGCCGCGCGCAGCGGCGGCCGCAACGTCGAGGCCGCTGTGCTGGTGCCGCTGGTGATGCATGACGACCCGACCGTGCTGCTGACCTTGCGCTCGGCCAGACTTAATTCGCATGCCGGCCAGGTCTCCTTCCCCGGCGGCCGTACCGAACCCGGCGAGAGCCCCGAACAGGCCGCCCTGCGCGAGGCGCAGGAGGAAGTCGGCCTCGACCCCGCCGTGCCGGAGATCCTCGGCCGCCTGCCGACGCTGCTGACCGGCACCGGGTACCTGGTCACGCCCGTGGTGGCGCTGCTGCGCCCGCCCTTCACGCTGAGCAACCAGCCCGAGGAGGTCGACGAGGCCTTTGAATACCCGCTGGCGCAATTGCTCGACCCCGCGGCCCCCGAGCTGCGCCGCCAGGAATTCCGCGGCCGGATGCGCGAATTCTGGGTCTGGCCGCATGAGCGGCATTACATCTGGGGCGCCACCGCCTCGATGCTCGTGACGCTCTCGGCGGTGCTGCGAGCGCAGGATTAGAGCCCGTTCCGGCCTGTCGGACGTGACGCGGAAAGCGTCCTCATGCCAGCGGGACCGAAACTTGGGCTGTGGAACTGAGAGGGGCCTTGCGCCTCTCGTGCTCACCCCACCAAAGGCCCGGGGCCTTTGGAAACCGATACCTGGCGCCGGGCGAGGCGGAGGTTGCTCAGACCTGAGCGCGGACCGTGCCCGGTACCCAGCGACTTGCCGGGCGTTGTGCCCGCTGCGACTTCTTCTTGCTGGCCAGGCAGCCGCGCCCGGCACCAATTCGAGGTGTCCATGGGCCCTTCGGCCGATCGGCTCCCATGGGCGGTATGAGGTTTGGAGAGAGGCCGAGCCCCACTCCAAGGCCGCAGGTGCCGGTAGGTTCGCGCCTATGGGGCGGCCCCGTCCATCCGTCTTCGCCAACGATCCTTCAGCAACCGGCATAGGAACGACGCCGGACCGGCATTGTCCGCGGGTGCCCCCGTCGCGCCCGGCGTCCCAAGGCCGGCCCACCGCCCTAGCATCGTCATCTCGCGCCACCAGATCATGACAAACAGAAAACCGGAGGAACCGATGGCCACCAGCATCGCCGCCGAGCGTCGCCTTCTGCGCGATGACTTCGCCACCGTCGCGCCGAGCCACTACCCTGCCCTGGGCGAATTGCCGGCCGAGGAAGTGCTCACCCTGGCGCGCACGCTGCGCGAGCAACGCGACCGGCTGCGCGGCATGGTGCACGCCAATCGCCGTGCCCGCCGCGGCAAGGGCGAACCTCGCGCCGCCGCCGGCAACGATGTCGCGCTGGCGCGCCGCAAGCAGGTCTTCGCCGCCGCGCTCAAGCGGGTGAACCACCGGCTCGACGTGCTCCACGGCCAGGCCCGCCGCGCCTGGCACACCGCCGCGCTGCGCGAGGTCCTGGCCCGCAAGCGCGCCGCTGCCGCGCCGCACCCGGGCGGCGGCGATACGCCTGGCACCGGCATGCACGCCAAGCCAAGCCGCAAGCGCATCCTGCGCACCGACCCGCGCGAGATCGGCCGCGTGTCGCAATTCGTGCGCAACGCCCAGGCGAAGCGCGACCGCTAGATCATGTTCCGCTGACGCTGGAGCGGCACGGCCCGCACCCCCGCCCGGCCACCCAACGACAGTATCCCGTATGGGTGGCCGGGCGGGGGTGCGGGCCGTGCCGTCCGATCGGAAAATGCTCTGCCGCTGACGGAACCGGCCGCGCAACAGCCGGGCTTCATCTGGCCTTGAGGGTCAATGCGCGATATCCGGAGGGCAACCATTCCCGGGAGAAGATCATCCAATGACCACTCGCCGTACCCTTCTGGCTGCTGGCGCCGGCCTGCTCGCCGCCCCGGCCGTCCATGCCCAGGGCGCCTGGCCGAACCGTCCCGTCCGCGTCATCGTGCCCTGGCCGCCGGGCGGCTCGACCGACGTGCTGGTGCGCCTGTACGCCGAGCAGCTCGCGCCCATCCTCGGCCAGCCCTTCGTGGTGGAAAACCGCGCCGGTGCGGGCGGCAATATAGGCCTCGACGCCGTCGCGAAGTCGCCCGCCGACGGCTACACCATGGGCATCGCCTCGGTCGGGCACCTGTGCATCAACCCCGTGCTCTACGCCCGCCTCGCCTACGACCCGGTGAAGGACCTGATGCCGGTCGGCGTCGCATGGGACCTGCCGAACGTCGCGGTGGTCGCCGCTGAAAAGAACCCGGCGAAGACGCTTGCCGGATTCATCACCTGGGCGAAGGCCCGGCCGAACGGCATCACCTATGGCTCGCCGGGGGTGGGCACCACGCCGCATCTGTCGGGCGCGCTGTTCTGCGCGCGCACCGGCATCGAGGGCACCCATGTCCCGTTCCGCGGCGCGGCGCAGACCGTGCCGGCCATCCTGTCGGGCGATGTGGATTTCGCGCTCGACAACCTCGCCTCCTACGTGCCGACCATCACGGGCGGGCAGATGCGCGCCCTCGGCGTGACCACGCCCGAACGCTGGCCGACCATGACCGACATCCCGACCATGGCCGAGGCTGGGCTGCCGAACTTCGTGCTGACCTCCTGGCAGGGCTTCGTCTTCCCCACCGGCACGCCGCCGGCGGTGATCGAGCGGATCAGCGGCGCGCTCCGCCAGATCGTCGCGCAGCAAGAAGTGAAGGACCGCTTCCTGCGCGTCGGCGCCCTGGCAATGTGGACGACGCCGCAACAGATGGTCGAACGCGCCGACCAGGACCGGCCCGCCTGGGTTGAAGCGGTGCGCATCTCCGGCGCCCGCGTCGAGTAGCCGGCAATTGGCGGAGCGGGAGCGTTGCGCCGTTCCGCTACCCTGCCGGAGGTCCGTTCCGGAGGGCGATGGCCGCCAACGGAAGGGCCTTCGCCATCGGCGCGAAGGTTGCACTGGAGAGGAGCTTCGCCCCTCTCCACGGTCGCAAACGCCACCTAGGTTCGTACCTATGGGGCAGAGCCCTTCTCCAAGGCCGCAAGCGCCGGTCAGGTTCACACCTCTGGGGCAAACCCTCTCTCGAAGGTCGCGCCTGCAGGCAACACTGGACTGAATCCATCGTTCCTGATATGTTCCAAGCATCAGCGTCACTCCCGCGCCGATGCGCCGCCCGCGGGCGTTAGAGTCCTAGAATCTTAAAATCCTAAAGTAACAGTCGCCTGCCAATCGGCCAGTCCGGCCCTCAACAAACGCCATCGGAAGCCCCATACACCGTCGCGATGTCCGCCCCCGACCTGACCGCGCCGAACGGCCGACGCGCCGCCTGGCTCAATTCCCTGTTCGTCGACCATGCGCTGCTGCGCCTGGGCTGGCGCAACTGGGGCGTGGTCGAAAGCGGCCGGCTGTACCGCTCGAACCACCCGACGCCGTGGCAATTGAAGCAGGCGGTGCGCCGCCACGGCATCCGCACCCTCATCAACCTGCGCGGCCATCGGGCGGATTGCGGCTCGGACGTACTGGGCCGGGAGGCAGCGGCGGAACTCGGCCTCGAACACATCGACGCACCGCTGGAATCCCGCGGCGCCCCGCACAAGGACCGCGTGCTGCGCCTGGCCGGCATCTTTGCCCGCATGGACGAGCCGGCGTTGATGCACTGCAAATCCGGCGCCGACCGCACCGGGCTTGCCGCCGGCATCTGGCTGCTGTGCCAGGGCCGGCCGGTGGAACAGGCGATGGCGCAGCTCTCGCTCCGCCACGGCCACGTAGCGGCGGCCAGGACCGGCATCCTCGACGCCTTCTTCCGCAGCTTTGCCGAATTCGAGGCGACGCACGGCCCGAAGCCCTTCCTCGACTGGCTGCGCGAGGATTATTCGGAAGACGCCCTTCGGGCTTCCTTCCGGAGCACCCCCTGGGCCGACCGCCTGGTGGATGGCGTGCTCAGGCGCGAATGAGCGCGGCGACGCTCCCGGTGGCCAGCGCCGGGATGGCGCGGGCGACCCGCTCGGCCGGCCAGTCCCACCAGGCGACCTCGAGCAGGCGGTCGATCTCCAACGCCGAGAAACGCATCTTCATCACCTGCGCCGGATTGCCCGCGACGACGGCATAGGGCGGCACGTCGCGCGTGACGACCGCCCGCGCGCCGATGATGGCGCCATGGCCGATGGTGACGCCCGGCAGCACCATGCATTCCGTGCCCAGCCAGACATCATGCCCGACCGTGGTCGGCCCGCCGCCCCGCCAGGGATAGTCATCCAGCGGCAGCGCCTCGGCGAAGGACCCGCCGAGAATACCGAAGGGAAAGGTCGAAGGCCCCGCGATGGCGTGGTTCGCCCCGGGCATCAGGAAGGTCGCGCGATGGGCGATGGCGCAATACCGCCCGATCGAGAGCGACCCGAAGCCGAAATTGTACCGTACGCAGCGTTCGAGGAAGCGCAGCGGGTCCTCATGATCGTGATAGTAGGAATAGTCCCCGGCGGTGACGTTTCTGACATCCGGGTACAGCGCCAGCAGGGGCTTGAGCAGCACCGTCCCGGTATCGCCCGGCACCGGATACAGCGCGTCGGGATCGGGCGGGGCGCTCATGCGGGTTTCCTCGATGCCAGCCTCAGATAGACCGGCACGGCGGCGAGCGCGATGGCGAGAAACACCACCGCCGCCCATAGCGGTGCCGCAGGCGCGCCAGTGACGTCGCGCGCCAGCCCCGCCAGCGGCGGCAGCGCGGCGAGCGCGCCATAAAACAGCGTGTAATGCACCCCCATGCCGAAGGCGCGGCTCGGCGCCGAGAGCGCGCGCCCGACCATGGCCATGACCAGCGAGGCCGGCGGTGCTGCCAGCACGCCAAAGGCCAGCAGCCACGGCCACGGCGCGAGCCCCGCCACCACCGCGACCAGGCAGCCCGCCATCGCCAGCATGCAGCCGACGGTGACCAGGATGGGCCGCCCCATCCGTTCGGCGAGCGCACCACCCATCGGCAACAGGGGCAGGATGCCGAAGCTGATCAGCGAGGTGACGCCACCGGCCGCCTCGCTGGTCCAGCCGCGCGAGACCAGCACCGCCGGGGTGAAGCCCAGCGCGACGACGAAGGCCGCGTTGTAGAAGCCCCAGATCGCACCGGCCGAGAGCAGCGGCCCCCACTCGCTGCGCAACAGCCCGCCCCGCCGCGCCGGCGCCGCGCCGGCACCCGCCCCCTTCGGTAAGGCGAACCACAGCGGCACGAAGGAGCCTGCACAGACCGCTGCCGAGAGCCACAGCCCGCCGCGCCAATCCGCCCCAAGCAACGGCAGGATGATCAGCGAAAGGCCGATCCCGCTGGGCCAGGCCACCAGCATCATCCCCAGCGCGGGCGACAGCGCGGGGCCGGAGAAACGGTCCAGCACCATCTTGGCACAAGCGATCGCCAGCAGCGCTCCGCCGATGCCCGAGACCAGCCGCCCGGCCATGGCCATCCCGAAGCCGCCGGCCAAGGCCAGCACGATGCCGCCCAACGCCATCAGCCCGACGCCGAGCAGCAGCACCGCCCGGTCGCCAAGGCGCGCCATCACCAGCCCCGCCGGCAGCGCGACCAGCACACCCGAGGCGGAATAGGCGCCGATCAGCGTGCCAAGCTGTGCCCAATCCGCCGCGAGGGAGCCGATCAGCAAGGGTCCCAGCGCGCCGACCACCTGAAACTGCGCGCCCATGGCGACGCGCGCGGCGGCGAGGATGGCGAGTTCGGCCCAGCGGTTGGTCATCGGTCAGTTCGGGTTCCGTTGGGCGACGCCCGATGGTGTGGGGCGGAGATTGGTGGGGCGCCGCCCTTCCAAGCCACCCCGCCGTGAAACCCATTGACGTTGCGACGCGACGCCAATGGTGACCCATCGGGCAGTGCGCTTTGGAATGCCATCTGTTGGCTTCGTGCCCCATTACCGGGATGGGTGCCCAAAGCCGCTCCTGCGCCCGAACTGCCCGATGCGGGCCGGGATTGACCTTGCCGCCCGGCGCCAGATGGAGGTTTCCAAAGGCCCTTAGGCCCTTGGTGGGGTGTGGTCCGGAGAGGAGCAAAGCCCCTCTCCGGCTCGTCCCGACTGAGGCTGCCCCTCACCCAAATGCCTGCGTCCGCACCAGCCGGGCATAGAGCCCGTCCTGCGCCATCAGCGCCGCATGGTCCCCCTGCTCGACGGCGCGCCCCTGTTCCATCACGACGATCCGGTCGGCGTCCCGCACCGTCGCCAGCCGGTGGGCGATCACCAGCGTGGTGCGCCCGGCGCGCAGCCGGGCCAACGCCTGCTGCACCAGCGCCTCGTTCTCGGCATCGAGCGCGCTGGTCGCCTCGTCCAGCAACAGGATGCGCGGATTGCGCAGCAGGGCGCGGGCGAGCGCGATGCGCTGTCGCTGCCCACCCGACAGCCGCGACCCGCCCGACCCCAGCGGCGTGTCATACCCATTGGCCAGGGCGGCGATGAAGTCATGCGCGGCAGCGGCGCGGGCGGCTTCCTCGACCTCGGCGCGGGTCGCGTCGGGCCGGCCGCAGGCGATGTTGGCCAGCGCGGTGTCGTCGAAGATCGTCGCGTCCTGGCCGACATAGGCGATGGCGTCGCGCAGCGAGGCGATGGTCACCGCACGGATGTCGGCCCCATCGACCAGCACGGCGCCTGCCGTCGCGTCATACAGCCGCGGCACCAGGGCGATGGCGGTGGATTTGCCGGCACCCGACGGCCCGACCAGCGCGATGGTCTGCCCCGGTTCGGCAGTGAAACTCAGCCCCGCCAGCGCCGCATCCGGCACGCCCTCATAAGTGAAGCCGACGCCGGCGAATTCGACGCGACCATGGCCAGGCGGCAGCGGCGCAGCGTCCGGCGCGTCGGTGATCCGCCGCGGCACATCCACCACGCCATAGACGCGCGACAGCCCGGCCAGGCCTTCCTGCAGCGCCGAATTGAGCGAGCCCAGCGCGCGCGCCGGGCGCGAGGCAATCAGCAGCGCCGCGACGAAGCCGGTGAATTCACCGACCGTCCCCGCCCCGGAGGCGACGCGCCAGCCGACGAACACGAGCACCGCCGCGACGGCGAAGCCGCCCAGCGCCTCCAGCATCGGGTCGAGCGAAGCGCGGGTACGGGCGATGTGATACAGGCTCTCCCGCAGGCGGGCGAAGAGGCCGGCGGCACGGGCCTCCTCGGCCGCCTCCAGCCGATAGGCGCGCACCACGCGGGCGGCACCGAAGGATTCCGTCAACGCCGCCGCCGCCTCGCCCACGCGTTCCTGCATGCCGCCCGAGGCGCGCCGGATGCGCTTGCCCAACTTCAGGATCGGCAGCACCGCGATCGGGTAGAGCAGCCCACCCACCAGCGACATCTGCCAGTCGAGCCACACCATCGAGGCGACCAGCCCGACCAGCGTCAGCGCATCGGCGACGGCGTTGATCGACTTGGTGAGCGCCTCGCGGATCAGCGCCGCATCGGTGGTGAAGCGGGCGGCGTGGCGGGCCGGCGCCTCGCGCGCCACGGCGGCGAGGTCGGCGCGCGTCAACGCCCGGAACAGGTCGTTCTGCAGCCCTTCGATGACCCGCAGCACGACGGATTGAATCGCTACCGCCTGGCCGAACTGCGCCGCCGCCTTCAGCGAGGTGACCGCGATGATGACGACCGGCACCAGCCACAGCCAGTCATGCCGGCCCTCGGTGTAGCGGTCGAAGGATTGCTGGATGACCACCGGATACAGCGCCGTGCTGGCCGCCACGCCAAGCGTGCAGGCCAGCGCGATGAGGATGCCGCGCCGATGCCCCGCCAGATGGTCGTGCCATAGGCGGAGCAGCAAGGCGCGGGCGGAGGTGTCGAGGGCTTTGGCCATGGTCGCGGGATAGCCCGGAATGGGCGGCGACGGTATCCGGGGTCTGGCTGGACGGGCCGAGCAATGGCGCCTGCGGGGAATCACCCGGTCGCGCGAGGATGTCCGCTCCGCAGAAGTGTCGAATGCCTTGCTTGACCGCCATAAAGTGCAACGCCTTGCACCCTGCGCCCGGGTTCACGGAGGCGTATTCGGCCTGCGCGCCGCATGGCCGACCAGCGGGCGCCGCCAGACCGGCATCGCATCAACTGTCACATCATCCCTCTTGAAACCTGTCGTGGCGTCATGCTAGTTCTTGTTTCGTTCCGGTAAACGCGGCGGGGCCGGATCCCCCACTCATCCCCCGAGTGCGGCCCCGCCGCCATCCGCCGACAGGCGCCGGCGCAGCTCTGCGCGGCAGGCCTCGAGGTCATCGCCGCAGCCACGCGCTACCCACCACTGCCGCACCGCATCGAGCGCAATCCCGATCGCCGGGCCGGCCGCAAGGCCCAGCGCCAAGGCATCCCGCCCCGCCAGCGGGAACATCGGCACGGGCTCTGCGGCGATGCGCGCGCGCAGGGCATCCCACGCGGCAGCCTCACCGGACCAGGTCCCGGGCATGGCCCAATCCTCGCGCGGCAAGGCCTGCGCCAGCCAGGACCGCGCCAGCAACAGCGCCGTGGCATCGACGCCGCGCCAACGCTGGTCGGCCTGTGTCAGCACGCGGCGCAGATCTGCGCCCGCCAGGGTGGGGGCGAGGCGAAACAGGTTCGATCCCTCGCCCTCGGTGCCGCCGAGCAGGGCGTCCAGCAGGGCGGCCTCGCTGCCCGAGAAGCGCAGCCGGCGGGACAGGCGGCCGGTCGCCGCGCCGCTGCCCGCCAGCAACCCGGATAGGCGCAACATCGCCTCGGCCGGCGCACCGATCGCCACAAGACGCGGCACCAGCCCCGGCGGCCGCGCCTCCGGCAGCATCGCGCCAAGCACGCCTGTCGCGGCCATCAGCGCCAGCGTCGCCACCGGGTCGGGCACGGCGAGGATACGCTTCAGCTCCATCCAGACCCGTTCGGCCGAAAGCCGCGCGAGGCCCGGCACCGCCCGGCCGATCGCCGCCACCGCCGCCGCATCCGGCGCGCCCCGGCCGTAGCGCGCCTGGAAGCGGAAAAATCGTAGGGCGCGCAGGTAATCCTCGGCCAGGCGCGTATCGGCATCGCCGACGAAGCGCACGAGCCCCGCCGCGAGGTCAGCCCGGCCACCGAAATAATCGAACAGCATGCCCTCGGGCGTGAGCGACATGGCGTTGATGGTGAAATCGCGCCGCGCCGCGTCCTCATGCCAATCCGTCGTCCATTCGACCACGGCGTGGCGGCCATCGGTCAACACGTCGCGGCGCAGTGCGGTGACCTCGACAGGCTGGTGGGCCTTCACCGCGGTCACGGTGCCATGAGCAAGGCCGGTCTCGAACACCTTGAGCCCGGCGGCGCGCAGACGGGCGGAGATCTCCTCAGGCGTGAAGGGTGCGGCGACATCGACATCGGCCGAGGTCCGTGCCGCCAACGCATCGCGCACGCAGCCGCCGACCGCGCGCGCGCCGGGCAGCGCCGCAAGCACCGCGGCGACGGCCGGCTCGTCCAGGAAGGCGGGGCGGCGGATCGGCACTCCCGGCGCGTCATTCACCGGGGACGTTCCGCATGGCCGGGCTCGATGTGACCGCCCTCGAGTTGCGCGGGCACATAGGTCGCGCCGGGCGGCAGGCTGCGCAATTCGCCGTACCAGAGCCCGCCACCGATCGTCAGCGCGGCGCCCACCGCCGCGAGGATGAGCAGGATGGTGCTCGGTTCCGTCCGCGGGTTCATCCGTCGCCACAGCCCATAGGCGGCGAAGGGCAACAGGAACAGCAGGGTCTCGACCAGATAGGGCATGTAACTCCGTGGCGCAGCCCCGGGGCTTTCGTGCCGGGATTGTGAGGATAGCGCGGATGACGCATCAGCGCGCGTTCGAGACGCCCGGCGCCAGCCCCACCCGGCAGCCGATGCCGGTACCGTCGCGGTGACAGGCGGTGGCGAAGGCTGGAGAGGCGCCGCCCCTCCAAGCCACCCCGCCAAATGCCCGGGGCATTTGGAATGCCGCATTCTGGCACCGTGCGTGGAGCGCATCCTGAGCGCGCCTGGTGCGCGAGGACGGATCCCGGCGCCCATCCTGACCGTGGCGCAAGGCGCCAAGTATCGGTTTCCAATGGCCCTTAGGCCTTTGGTGGGGTGAGTCCGAGAGGGGCAGAGCCCCTTTCGGTTCCACCGGCCAAGCACGTTCCGAACGGTCGCTCAGCGCGCCGCATACAGGCTGGTGACCGCCGGGCCGAAGCCGGTCAGTGCGCGGACGCGATGCGAGCGCGGGCTGCGCGGCACGAGACCGGCCATCGCCTCCGCCAGACGCACCGCTGCCTGGGTGCCGTCGATCAGCGGCACCGCAACATGGGGCTGCAACAGCGGCGCGAGACCCGCCAACGGCCCGCCGGCGAGGATGATCGCCTCCGCCCCATCCTGCTCGACGCTGTCGGCGCAGAGGCCAGCGAGCAGTTCCAGCCGTTCCTCCGCCACTGTGCCGGGGTCGCCGCTGAAGGCCGGGCCCATGCGGAAGCCGGCGCAACGCGCGGTGAGGCCGTGATGGGCCAGGCATTCCTCGAACATCGGCCGCAGCGCCGCCGTGAAGGAGACCACGCCGAAGCGCCGGCCCAGCATGCAGGCGGCGTGGAAGGCGGCCTCGCTGATGCCAAGCACCGGCACCTCGAGCAGCTCCTTTGCCGCGTCGAGCCCCGGATCGCCGAAGCAGGCAATCACAGCTGCGTCATAGCTGCCGCGATGGTCCGCCAGCGCGGCGAGCGTCGCCGGCCCCGCGACCAGCCAATCCGCCCGCGTCACGATTAGCGGCAGGCCGAAGGGCGCGCTGACGGCGAGGATTTCCGTGCCCGGCGAGGCCATCGCACGGGCCGCCGCGCCGATGCGTTCGGTCACCGAGGGGGTGGTATTCGAGTTGACGACGAGGATCCGCATCGACGCTCCGCCTTGTTGCACCGCACACCTACCTGGTTGACGGGAAGGGTGTTCGGACTGTGTCATGACTGCGCTCAGTTCGGGGCAACGTCCAGGAAACGGCACCGGTCAACGGTTGCAGGCCCGCTCCGCCAGATGGTGGAGCGGGCCTTGTGTTGAGCGGGGTGCGCATCGCCCCATGCCGCCGCATCAAAGGGAAAACGTAGCAATGAAGCCTGCCGCACTCGTCACCGGCGCGCGGCGCGGGATCGGCCGCGCGAGTTGCGTCGCCCTGGCGCAGAAGGGGTTCGACCTGGTCGGTGCCGACATCTCACCCGAGGGCGCCGAGGAGACCCGCGCCGCGGTCGAGGCCGCCGGCGGCCGCTTCACCTTCATCCTGGCCGATGTCGGCAATGTCGCGGCGCATGCCGCGCTGCTCGACGCCGCCTGGGGCGCCTATGGCGGGCTGGAGTGCCTGGCCAATGTCGCCGGCGTGCAGGTGCAGACGCGCCAGGACATGCTGGAGACGACGCCCGAGTCATGGGACCGGCTGCTCGACATCAATACGCGCGGGGTGTTCTTCCTCAGCCAGGCGATGGCCAGGCGGATGCTCGCCGAGGGCGCGCCGGTGCGCGGGCATCGCTCGCTGGTGTTCATCTCCTCGGTGAATGCGGTGATGGCCTCGCTGAACCGCGCGGAATACTGCGTGTCCAAGGCAGGGGTCTCGATGGTCGCGAAGCTATTCGCCATGCGGCTCGCCGAACACGGCATCAACACCTACGATATTCAGCCCGGCGTGATTCGCACCGACATGACGCGCGGCGTGTGGGACAAGTATGGCGCGCAGATCGAGGCCGGGCTGGCACCAATCCGCCGCTGGGGCGAAGCCGAGGATATCGGCGGCGCGGTGGCGACGCTGGCGGCCGGGGCGATGCCGTATTCGACCGGGCATTCCTTCCCGATCGATGGCGGGATGCTGATGCCGCGCTTCTGACGGGCGCGGCAGGACGCGGGCGGCAGCTCCGGGGCGTGGAGAGGGGCTCTGCCCCTCTCCAATCCCACCTCTCACGCCGCCCGCGCGACCCGCCGCAACGCGATGACGTACAGTTCCGCGAACACCGCCACGGCCACCGCCTGCACCGCCAGCAGGGCAATGCCCCAGCCATTCGGCGCGACGAAGCCGAGCAGCGGCAGCGCGGCACATTCCACCGCCCAGACGAGGTTGCCCACGACCAGCAGCCACAGCATCGCCCGCGGCACGGCGCTGCGCATCGCGAGCCAAGCAATCACCGCCGCATAGGCCAACAGGAACAACCCCGCCGCCCGCAACAGCCCGGGCGGCAACGCCGTCAGCGCGCCGATCGCCGCCGGCGCGGCGGCGAAGGCGAGGCCCATCAGCCCGCTTGCCGCCGCATCGGCGGACAGGGCCAGGCGCAGGAAGGGGGTCTGGGGAAGCATCGACATCGGTCTGTCTCCTTCATGTCCGATGCCGGGTTGATCGCCGAAGCGCGACGGCGAAGCGATTACCTCGCAGGTCATCGAATGCGCGCCGCACCGCGATAGGATGCCGCGCATGACGACGATCGGACCCCTGCTCAAGGAATGGCGCCAGCGCCGGCGCCTCAGCCAGCTCGACCTCGCGCTGGAGGCCGAGATCTCCCAGCGCCACCTTTCCTTCGTGGAATCGGGACGGGCGCGGCCGAGCCGCGAGATGGTGCTGCGCATCGCCGAACGGCTGACCGTGCCGCTGCGCGCGCGCAATGCGCTGCTGGTCGCTGCCGGCCATGCCCCCGAATACGCCGAACGCGGCATCGAGGACCCCGCCCTCGCGCCGGCGATGGAGGCGGTGCGCATGATCCTCTCCGGGCATGAGCCCTGGCCGGCGCTGGCGGTCGACCGGCACTGGAACCTGCTGGCGGGCAACCGCACCGCCATGCGGCTGATGGACGGCGTCGATGCAACCTTGCTGACCCCGCCGGTCAATGTGCTGCGGCTCAGCCTGCATCCGGGCGGCCTGGCGCCGCGCATCGCCAATCTGCGCGCCTGGAAGACGCATCTGATGGACCGGCTGAAACGCGATGCCGATGCCTCCGCCGATCCTGGCCTCGAGGCGCTGCTGGCCGAGATCGCGCGCTATCCCGGCGGCCCGGAAGCGGTGCCGAGTGCCGCGGAACGCGAACGCGGCCTGATCGCGACGCCGCTGCGGCTGCGCATGCCTGCTGGGGAACTCGCCTTCATCAGCACGACGACAGTGTTCGGCACGGCCACCGATGTGACGCTGGCCGAATTGACCCTTGAGACCTTCTTCCCCGCCGATGTCGACACCGCGGCCGCCCTGCGCGCCATGGCGGCGGCTTGATCAGTCCAGCCCCGCATCCGGGATGTTGAGCAGCGCCCCGCAGGCCTTGCAGTGAACCGCATCGGGTTCGTGCCGCTGCAGCCCGCATGAGGCGCAGGTGAAACGCACCTTGGCCGGGCGGAACAGCGCCTGCGCCAGGCGCAGGAACAGCGTGACGCCGGCCAGCATGATCACCACCGAGATCAGCCGCCCCGCCGTGCCCGGCAGGGTGATGTCGCCGAAGCCGGTCGTCGTCAGCGCCGTGACAGTGAAGTACAGCGCATCGGCGTAGTGCGCGATGTGCGGGTTGTGGGCGTGCTGCGTCTCATAGACCACGGCGGTCATGATGAAGATGAAGACACCCAAATGTGTCGCCGCCAGCATCGCTTCCTCGTTGCGGCGGAAGAAGGCGAAATCCTCCCGCAGCATGCCGAGCATCCGGTAGGAATGCAGCAGCCGCAGCGTGCGCATCACCCGCAGGAAGCCGAACCCCTCACCGGTCAGCGGCGCGAGGAAGGAAATGATGGCGGCCACATCCGCGAGCGAGGCGAGCCGCAATGCCTCGCGCCACGGGCGGCGGCTGGCGGCCAGGCGCGCGGCGAATTCCACCGCCAGCACAATTCCGATCAACACGTCGATCACGACAATCGCCAGGTTGCGTTGAACGAAGGAGGTCACGATGACGAAGGCGATGGTCGC
Organism: Neoroseomonas lacus; assembly: GCF_014644535.1. Taxonomy (GTDB): domain Bacteria; phylum Pseudomonadota; class Alphaproteobacteria; order Acetobacterales; family Acetobacteraceae; genus Neoroseomonas; species Neoroseomonas lacus. Next base: position 364,653 of record NZ_BMKW01000006.1, on the reverse strand, counting down.
GAGGTCGAGCGCCAGCACGCCGTAACGGAAGCGCCGGCATTCCGACGTGGTACCGTTGTACAGGTGGTGCAGCCGCGCCCGCAGCGGGGATGCCGGCAGGCGCATTCAGTCCTTCAGCCCCGACAATTCGGCGACAAGCGCGCCGAGCGACGCGCAATCATCCCCGCCGCGACCCGAATTGACCACCGCCTCCATCATCTGCGCCGCAAGGGCGGTGGAGGGCGCGAAGACGCCATTGTCGCGCACCGCGCCAAGCGCGAGGCGGAGATCCTTGCGCATCAGCTCGGCCCGGAAGCCCGGCTTGAAGTTGCGGTCAAGCATGCGCTTGGCATGGTTTTCCAGCACGAAGGACCGTGCCGAGCCGCCCAGCAGCGCCTGGCGCATCAGCGCCGGGTCGAGCCCAGCCTTGCGGCCCATGGTCAGCGCCTCGGCCACCGCCTGCATGGCGGCGACGATGATCAGCTGGTTGCCCGATTTGCATATCTGCCCCGACCCCGCCGGGCCGAGCAGGGTGACGGTCTTGCCGACCGCGTCGAACACCGCCCGCGCGGCGGCGAAACCGGCCTCCGCGCCACCCACCATGCAGGTCAGCGTGCCGTCGATGGCACCCTGCGGGCCACCGGAGACGGGGCTGTCGAGCAGAATGATGCCGGCCTCCGCCATGCGTGCGGCGAAGGCGGCGGAAGCGGAAGCGGCGATGGTCGAGAAATCGATCACCACCGTCCCGGGCGCCGCGCCATGCAGCACCCCGTCCTCGCCGAACAGCACCGCCTCCACATCGGGCGTATCGGGCACGCAGAGGCAGACGCAGGCGGCACCGTCGGCGGCATCCTGCGCTGTCGGCGCCCATTCGGCGCCGGCCGCGAGCAGCGTTTCCGCCTTGGCCTTGCTGCGGCTGCTGACGGTCAGCGCGAAGCCGGCCTTCATGATGTTCGCCGCCATGGCGGCACCCATCACGCCCATGCCGATGAATGAAATTCTCGTGGGCGGTGCGATAGGAGTCATGGGTCTCGGTGCTTCCGGGCTATGCTTGGGTAAACCTTGGCGCGCCACCGGCGTTACGCCAAGGCAGGGCATTCGCCCGCATCAAAGAGAGGCAACCACATCATGCGTCACATCGGCAAACGGCTCGGCGCCATGCTCGGTCTCGGCCTGCTGGCGGCCACGCCGGCCTTCGCACAGTCCACCACCCAGCCCCCCAGCCTGACGGGCCACGTCCGCACCGGCACGCTGCGCTGCGACGTCGCCGCCGGCACCAGCTTCATCTTCGGTTCGACGCGTGACGTGCAGTGCGTTTACACCTCGGCGGGCGGCGGCATGACCGAACGCTACACTGGCGAGATCAGCCGCTATGGCGTCGATATCGGCTTCACCGGCGCCGGCGTGATGCTGTGGGGCGTGCTGGCGAGCACGGGTGACATCCGGCCCGGCTCGCTGGCCGGCACCTTCGCCGGCGTGACGGCGGCGGCGACGGCCGGCGTGGGCGGGTCGGCGAATATCCTCGTGGGCGGCAGCAACCGCGGCATCGCGCTGCAGCCGGTCAGCGTCGAAGGCAATACCGGGCTGAACATCGCGCTCGGGGTTGGCGAGTTGAAGCTGGTCGCGGCTCGCTGAGGCTCCTTGGAGAGGGGCTCTGCCCCTCTCCAAACCTCACCCCGCCAAAGGCCTAACGGCCTCTGGACACCAATACTTGGCGCTGGACGCCGGGAGCCGCCGTTGCGCGCAACAGGCGTGTAGAGGTGGCGGGCGCCCCTCCCTGCCCAATCCCGACAGATGGCTTTCCAAATGACACTGTCATTTGGTGGGGTGGTCCGGAGGGGCAAAGCCCCTCCAGCCTTACGTCTCAGCGCGTCGGCGTCGGCGGCTTCGTCGAGTAGTCGTAGAATCCGCGCCCCGACTTCCGCCCCAGCCAGCCCGCTTCCACATATTTCGCGAGCAGCGGCGAGGGCCGGTACTTCGGGTCGCCGAGACCTTCATGCAGCACCTTCATCACGCTCAGCAGCGTGTCGAGCCCCACGAAATCCGCCAGTTCCAGCGGCCCCATCGGGTGATTGGCGCCGAGTTTCAGCCCTTCATCGATCGCCTGGACGGTGCCCACACCTTCCATCAGCGCCTGGATCGCCTCGTTGATCATCGGGCAGAGCACGCGGTTCACCACGAAGCCGGGCCAGTCCTGCGCGAGCACCGGGGTCTTGCCCATGCGTTCGGCCAGCGCCTTCACGGTCTCATAGGTCGCATCCTCGGTGGCGAGGCCGCGGATGATCTCGACCAGCGCCATCATCGGCACCGGGTTGAAGAAATGCATGCCGATGAAACGGCCCGGCCGGTCGGTCGCGGCGGCCAGCCGCGTGATGGGAATGGAGGAGGTGTTGGAGGCGAGGATCGCGTCCGGCTTCAGCACCGCAGGCAGGCCGGCGAAGATCTTCTTCTTGATCTCCTCATTCTCGGTCGCGGCCTCGATGACGATGTCGCAATCGGCGAAGGCGTCGTTGCCCGTGGCGGTGGTGATGCGGCCGAGCGCGGCGGTCTTGTCATCGGCGGTGATGATCGCCTTCTTCACCTGGCGGTCCATGTTGCCGCCCATCGTCGCCAGCGCCTTGTCGAGCGCGGCCTGGCTGACATCCATCAGCACGACCGACAGGCCCGAGAGTGCGGCGACATGCGCGATGCCGTTGCCCATCAGGCCGGCGCCGATCACGCCCAGTTTCACGATTTCAGCCATGTCATGCTCCGCCAATGCATCAGTGTGACCCTGGCGACTTAGCTCGCCGGCGGAACTGCGTCGATGCCATCCAGAATAAGATGCGTCTTGAGACCTGTTATCGATGGCCAGGAACTCAATGGCCGTAACTTTTGTCGCATCCACCTCGCCATGAAAGTAGGCACGCACCCGTCGAGCGCTTATTCCGAGACGCCGCCCGACTGTGTGAAATGCAAGTTTAAGTGGATTACCCTTCGCACGTTCGAGGAAGAGTAGCTGTCGAATTTGGTGTGCAACAGCCTCAAGTATTGCCTCGGCCGATGGAGCATGCTCCGGCGCATTTGCCATCGTTCGAGCCCAATAAAGTGGTCGCCGCAATGATCATGATGCCTCTGAAATCGAACCGATCAAAAGCAAAAAATGAGAGGCGCCCGCTGGGGCGCCCCCCGACATCACTTGGACAGTTCGGCCTCAAGTTCCGGAACGGCCTTGAACAGATCCGCCACCAGGCCGTAGTCGGCGACCTGGAAGATCGGCGCCTCCTCGTCCTTGTTGATGGCGACGATGACCTTGCTGTCCTTCATGCCGGCCAGGTGCTGGATGGCACCCGAGATGCCGACGGCGATATACAGCTCGGGGGCGACGATCTTGCCGGTCTGGCCGACCTGCATGTCGTTCGGCGCATAGCCGGCATCGACCGCGGCGCGTGAGGCACCGACGGCGGCGCCGAGCAAATCCGCCACCTTCTCGATGATGGCGAAGTTCTCGGCCGAGGCCATCGCCCGGCCACCGGAGATCACGATCCGCGCGGCGGTCAGTTCCGGCCGCTCCGACTTCACGATCTCCGCGCCCAGGAAGGTGGACAGGCCCGGGTCCTCGGCGGCCGGCGCGGCCTCGATCGGGGCGGACCCGCCCTCGGCCGGCACCGGGTCGAAGGAGGCGGCACGCACCGTGATCACCTTCTTCGCGTCCGATGACTTCACCGTCGCCATCGCATTGCCGGCATAGATCGGCCGCACGAAGGTGTCGGCATCGATGACGCCCGAGATGTCGGACAGGATCTGCACGTCGAGCAGGGCGGCGGCGCGCGGCATCACGTTCTTGCCAGCGGCCGAGGCCGGCGCCAGCAGATGCGTGTAACCCGGCGCCATTGCCACCAGCAGCGCGGCGACCGGTTCGGCGAGGCCATGGGCAACAGCGCCACCCTCGGCGGTCAGCACCTTGGCGACGCCCGGCAGCTTCGCTGCGGCCGCGGCGGCAGCCCCGGCGCCTTCACCGGCGAGCAGCAGATGCACCTCACCAAGCGTCGCGGCGGCGGCGACGGTGCTGCGCGTGGGCTGGGTGATGCCGCCATCCTTGTGGTCGGCGAGAACGAGCACGGCCATGGTCAGATCACCTTCGCTTCGGTGCGCAGCTTGTCGACGAGTTCGGCGACCGAGGCCACCTTCTTGCCCGCCTGGCGCTTCGGCGGTTCCTCGACCTTCAGCACGGTCAGGCGCGGCGTGACATCGACGCCGAGATCGGCCGGCTTCACCGTCTCGATCGGCTTCTTGCGCGCCTTCATGATGTTCGGCAGCGAGGCGTAGCGGGGCTCGTTCAGGCGCAGGTCGGTGGTGATGATCGCCGGCAGCTTGAGCGAGACGGTCTCAAGCCCGCCATCGACCTCGCGCGTGACCTTCAGCGTCTCGCCATCCTTCTCGATCTTGGAGGCGAAGGTGCCCTGGCCCCAGCCGAGCAAAGCGGCCAGCATCTGGCCCGTCGCGCTCATGTCGTCGTCGATCGCCTGCTTGCCGAGAATGACCAACGTCGGGCCTTCCTTGTCGACGATCGCCTTGAGCAGCTTGGCTACCGCGAGAGGCTCCAGCACGCCGTCATGTTCGACCAGGATGCCGCGGTCGGCGCCCATGGCGAGCGCGGTGCGGATCTGCTCCTGCGCCGCGGTCGGGCCGGCGGAGACCGCGATGATCTCACTGGCGACGCCCTTTTCCTTGAGACGGACGGCTTCCTCCACCGCGATCTCATCAAAGGGGTTCATGGACATCTTGACGTTCGCGGTCTCGACGCCCGTGCCGTCCGCCTTGACGCGAACCTTCACGTTGTAGTCGACCACCCGCTTGACGGGGACGAGAACCTTCATCGCTGGACCGTGTGCCTTCTTGGATTGGGCGCGCATGCTGGCCGCGCGCAGGGGCCGGAAAATACGGGGCGGACCCCGTCAGGGCAAGGTTCGGGGCGCTAGTGCCGCATGGCGAGCAACAGAATGCCGAAGATGACGAGCGCCAGGAACTGCAACCCGATGCGCCAGCGCATCAGCAGGTTGGAACGGCGGGAATTACCCCGCCCGCCGGCCATGCCCAGCACGCCGGCAAGCAGCACCCCGAGCGTGCCCAGCATCGCGAGGCCGAGCAGGATGGTGAGGAACGTGATCATGGCTTCCTACCTAGACCCGTTTCACGGCTTCGCAACAGCCCTTCCGCCAAGCATCAGCCCCGCGCCCAGCAGCGCCGTGGCCGCGCACAGGCCGAAGCCGAGCCCATAGCCGCCCGAGGCCTGCACCAGCGCCGAGAAGGCCGGCGGGCCCACCAGCATGCAGGCGCCGAACACGAACCCCGCCGCCGCCGTGGTCGCCCCGACCTTGCCATGCGGGGCGAGTCGGGCGGTCTCGGCCAGGAACACGCCGTTCCAGCCGATCGCCGTCGCCCCCATGGCCATGCCCGCCAGCGTCACCAGCACCCCCGGCCAGGCCGGCCCGGCCAGCAGCAGCGCCAGCCCCGAGGCGGCGGTCGCCAGGCCAAGGCCCACCAGCACCGGCCGCGCGCCCGCCCGGTCCGCCGCGATCCCCCAGCATACCCGCCCGGCCACGCCCGCACCCTGCGCCAGGGCCAGACGGAAGCCGGCCTCGGTGAGCGGCACGCCGAGCGCCTCGACCTGGAAGACGACGAAGAAGGAGGAGAAGCAGAACTGCGAAACGCCATAGAGCGCTGACATCATCGTGAGCCGCCGCAACAGCGGCAGGTGCCGCAGGATCGCCAGGCTGCCGAGCGCCGCGGTCCAGATCGACCGCAGGTTGCCCAGCCGCGCGGCGCGGTCGCGCTCGGCATCGAGTGGCTTGCGCAAGGGCTGCAGCACGACCGCCGCCGTCACCAGCAAGGCCGAGACGGCCAGGATGCCGGCCCGCCAACCAAAGGCCGCGGCGATCACCGGCGTGACCGCGGCAACCAGCATAGACCCCGCCGGCACGCCGCATTGCTTGAGGCTGAAGATCAGCGATCGGCGGTTGGCCGGCGTGCGTTGCGCCAGCAGATGGCTGCCCGCCGGCGTGACCGGCCCATGGCCGACGCCACAGGCGAAGGCCGAGACCGCCAGGGCGACCGGATGCGCCAGCACCGAGACGGCCAGCGCCAGGCCGCAGAAGGTCAGCCCCGCCTGCAGCACCCGGATGCCCCCGTAGCGATGGATGAAGGCCCCGGCGAGCGGCCCCGACACCAGCGCCCCGCCATAGACCAGCCCGGTATGGATGCCGGCCAGTGCCGCAGGAATGCCCGCTTCCGCGGCTATGGCCGTGGCCAGGACCGGGACGGCGAGGAAAACGCCCATGCCGGCGAGATGCACGCCAAGCAGGGCAAGCATCACGGTCCAGACGGATGGGGAGTGTTTCATGCTGCGCCGCAATGCTGGACCGAGCGCGACGATGCCGCAACGGGGGCGGCCCGACTTGACCTTGGGCGCCGGTATGGGGTCCCTGCCGGCATGAACGGCCTCATGCGACCCCTCCTGGCATTCCTGTGTCTCCTGCTGCTGGCCTCGGCGGGGCGGCTCGCCGCGCAGTCGCCGGTGGATGCGCCCGAGCCGCTGCCCGCCGTCGAAGCCCCCGCAGCCCCCAGTGCGCCCCGCCCGCCGCGCCAGCCGACGGCGCCACGCAACGCCACCCCGGCGCCGGCGGCCCAGCCCGCGACGGCCGCGACCGCCGTGCCGACCGGCAGCGAGGCGGAACGCCTGCTCCGGCTGTTGCAGGACGACACCCGCCGGGCAGAGCTGATCCGCACCCTGCAGGGGCTCTCCGCGGCCACCGGCGGTGCCGCGGCGCCTATGCCGGCCGCCGCGCCCGCGACCGTGCCGGCCACCGCGCCGGTACCGGCCGCAACCCCGGCGCCGGCCGCGACGCCCGAGGCCCCCGCCGCCACGCCGCCCGTCAGCGAGGCGCTGCTCGCCCCCAACACGCTCGGCGCCCAGTTGCTGCAGGGGGCTTCGCAACGGCTGACGGCGCTGTCGGAACAGCTGGTCGCGACCGTCCGGACGATCGCCGACCTGCCCTCCCTGTTCGCCTGGCTGTCCTCCATGGCGCGCGACCCGGTGACGCAGTACCGCGTCGTCGATGCGGCCTGGAAACTGCTGCTGGTGCTCAGCCTTGGCCTTCTCGCGGAATGGTTCGCGGCGCGAGCCCTGGCGCGGGCACGCGACAGGCTCGATTCACGCGCCCCGGAGGAGGGCGTCGCCTATTCCCGGCTGCGCCGCATTCCGCTGGTGGTCGGCCGGCTCGGGCTCGACTTGCTGCCGATCGCCGCCTTCGCGGTGGTCTCCTACGGCCTGATCGGCGCGGTGCAGCCACTGCCCACCACCGAACTCGTGTTGCTGACGGTCAACAACGCCTACATGGCCTCCCGCGCGGTCATGGTGGCGTCGCGCATGGCGCTGTCGCCGGCCTCGCCCATGCTGCGGCTGCTGCCGGTGGGCGACGAGACGGCGGCCTACATCACCATCTGGCTGCGCCGCATCACCGTGGTGATGGTGGTCGGCTACGCGGTGGCCGAGGCCGGGCTGCAATTCGGCCTGCCCTGGACCGCCTATGATTCGATCCTGCGCGTCTGCGCGTTGCTGGTGACGATGTTCCTCGTCATCGTCATCCTGCAGAACCGCACGGCGGTCTCGGATGTGCTGCGCGCGCCGGAACTGCCCGAAGGGGCCACGCCGGACGCCACGCGCCGGCTGCTGCGGGTGGCGCGCGACCGCGCCGCGGAGGTCTGGCACTTCATCGCCATCGCCTGGCTGATCGCGGCCTGGGGCGTGTGGGCGCTGGAGATCCAGGGTGGCTTCTGGCGGCTCATTCGCGTCTCGCTGCTGACCCTGCTGGTGCTGGGTGGAGCACGGCTGATGGACATCGCCATCCGCCGCGCCATCGACCGCGCCTTCCGCATCACGCCCGACCTGGCGCGCCGCTACCAGGGGCTGGAAGCGCGCGCGAACCGCTATCTGCCGGTGCTGAAGGGCATCTTCTCCTTCTTCATCGGCGGAATCAGCCTGTTGCTGCTGCTCGAGGTCTGGGGGCTCGACGCCTTCTCCTGGTTCGGCCAGGGGTCGCTGGGCAGCCGGCTGATCGGCTCGATCGCCTCGATGAGCTTCACCATCCTGGTCGCCATGGCCGCGTGGGAAGCCACCAACGCCGCCATCGAGCGTCACCTCGCGCATCTGTCGCGCGACGCCAAGGCGGCGCGCAGCGCCCGCGTGCGCACCCTGCTGCCGATGCTGCGCACGGCGCTGATGATCACCATCCTGATCGTCGTCGCCTTCATCTTCCTCACCGAGATCGGCGTGAACGTCGCACCGCTGATCGCTGGTGCCGGTGTCGTCGGCATCGCCATCGGCTTCGGCTCGCAGACGCTGGTGCGCGACGTCATCACCGGCATCTTCCTGCTGTTCGAGGATGCGGTGGCGGTGGGCGACGTGGTGCAGGTCGGCGGCCTGTCCGGCGTGGTCGAGCAATTGTCGATCCGCTCGATCAAGCTGCGCGCGCAGGATGGCAGCCTGCATATCATCCCGTTCAGCGCAGTGACGACGGTGACCAACATGACGCGCGACTTCGCCTTCGCCGTGCTCGATATCTCGATCGGCTACGGCGAGGACACCGACCGCGTCACCGACGTGCTGCGCAGCGTCGCCGCCGAAATCCGCGAGGACGTGAAGTGGCGCCCGGTGATCCGCGACGACCTCGACATCCTCGGCGTCGAACGGCTCGGCGATTCCGGCGTGGTGATGCGCATCCGGCTGAAGACCGACCCGTCCCAACGCTGGGCGGTGGCGCGCGAGATGAACCGACGCATCAAGCGGCGGTTCGACGAACTCGGCATCGAGATACCGTACCCGCACCAGAAGCTGGTGATGGAACGACCGCAGGAACGGCACCCGGCGGAGGTGGTAGCGGGGCCGGAGACCGCGTGAGGGCAGCGGCGGTCGCCGGCGGGTAAAAGGGCGCGTTGGAGGGGCTCTGCCCCTCCAGACCTCCCCGCCAAAGGCCTAAGGCCCTCTGGACACCTCGATCTGGCGCCGGGCCGCGCAGGAAGGCACAACCATACCGGGGCGCCGCGGGCATTGTTGCTTCAGGATTCCATCGGCTTCGCCGAGTGTTGCGCGTGGCAGCGCCGATGATGCTGGAACGAAACAGGACTGGATCGCCCGCCCACCCTGGCGCGCCGTTTAGAAGACGGTTCCCAAAATCAGAATTTCCTTTGGGCATCATCCTTGGCGCTTGGCATCGCGACACGGATGGATGCCGAGATCCTTCTGGTGCCCAACGCGACCTTGGTTCCCGAAAAACCCCCACAACCCAACACCAAAAAATGGTGTCCAGAGGCCCTTAGGCCTTTGGTGGGGGAGGTCCGGAGGGGGCGAAGCCCTCTCCGATTCCACCCTCGGTCAACACGAACTGGGCACCTTCACGCCCCCCGCAACCGCGCCACCTCCGCCTCCAGCGCCGCGATGCGTTCGTCCCGCTCGGCGATCGCGCGCGCCACGTCGGCCGCCTCGAAACGTTGCGGGATGTGCTGCGGGCAATTCGCGTCCCAGGCGGTGACGTGGATGACGATCGCCTGTTCGGCGCGCCCCTGGCCGCCTTCGGGCACCAGCATCTGCAAGAGGGCCGGGTCGTCGGTGACGACGCGCGCCGTGCCCCAGATCTTGATGCGCCGCCGCTGCGTGTAGTCCATCAGGAAAAGCTGCACGCGCGGATTCTCGGAGAGGTTGCCGAGGCTGACATATTGCCGGTTTCCGGCCAGGTCGGCGAAGGCCAGGGTTTCCGCGTCCAGCACCCGCAGGAAGCCGGGCGGCCCGCCGCGATGCTGGATATAGGGCTGCCCATCCGCACTGGCGGTCGCGAGGTAGAAACTGCGCTGGGCGGCGATGAAGGCGGCGAGGTCCGGGGTGATCTCGGCCTGCCAGCCGCCGCGGCGTTCCATCCGCGCGTAATGCTCACGCGAACCGCGCTCGGCCTGGATCGCCTTCACGGCGGGGGAGAAGGCGACGTCACTCGAAGGGGTCGGGTCCATGGTCGGTCTCCAGGGGCGGGGATGGTGGGGGCCGCCATGCCCGGCGGATCATGGCCGTGCCGGGCGGGGGAATCACCAGGCTCGGCCATGCCGCGGGGCAAGGCAGAGGGGTGCGGCTGGCGCGCGCCAGCCGCGACCGGGTCAGGCGGCACGGGCCACGGCGGGGAAATCCACCTCGGTGCCGGCAACCTCGTTGACGTAGTTGGTCAGTGTGTTCAGCGCGACATGCACGGTGATCTCGAGGATCTCGGCATCGCTCCAGCCGGCGGCACGGATGGTGGCGATCGCCTCGTCGCCGACATGACCGCGCGACTGGGTCACTGCGACGGCGAAGCGCACCGCCGCATCCGCCTTGGCGTCGTTCGATCGGCCGGCGCGGTTGGCGGCGATCTCGGCGGCGTCGAGCTTGGCGAGGTTGGTGCCGAGATAGGTATGCGCGGCCAGGCAATAGCCGCAGCCATTCACCTCGGCGACGGCGAGCGCGATGCGTTCACGGGTGCGCGGGTCGAGCGCGCCCTTCGCCAGCGCGCCGTTCAGGCCGAGATAGCCGCCGAGCGCGGCGGGGCTGTTGGCCAGCACGCGGAACAGGTTCGGCACCGAGCCGAGCTGCGCCTTCACGCCGTTCAGCAGCGGGCGGGCGGCTTCGGGGGCGGCGTCGATGGTCGCCGGGGTGGGGATGCGGGACATGGGGTGCTCTCCGAATGACGGGGCGGGTGATCCGTCCTGTGCCGGGAAGATGCATCCGGTCGTCGTTTGGGATAATCATGTCATTCTGAACAGGATCACTGCGGAGAACGCAACAATGACCGATCGCTTCGATGCCATGGCGGCCTTCGTCGCGGTGGCCGATGCCGAGGGCTTCGCCCCGGCGGCACGGCGGCTGGGGCTGTCGCCCTCGGCCGTGACCCGCTCGGTCGCGGCGCTGGAGGAACGGCTCGGGCTGCGGCTGTTGCAACGAACCACCAGGCGGGTGGCGCTGACCGATGCGGGCAGGCGGTTCCTGGTGCGGGCGCGCCGCATCCTGGCCGATCTGCGCGAGGCCGAGGACAGCGCGGCGGCCGAACGCAGCGCGCCGTCGGGGCATCTCGTGGTCGCCGCGCCGGTGATGTTCGGGCGGCTGCATGTCGGGCCGCTGGTCTGCGAATTCCTCTCCCTGCATCTCGACGTGACCGGCGAGCTCACCTTGTCGGACCGCTATGTCGACCTGCTGGAGGATGGCGTCGATGTCGCGCTGCGCATCGGCGAATTGCAGGACAGCACGCTGGTGGCGCGGCGGGTGGGGGAAACGCGGCGGGTCTGGGTCGCCGCACCGGAGTATCTCGCCAAGGCCGGCGTGCCGCAGGGGCCGGAGGACCTCGCCAGACATCGCGTCATTCATTGCAGCGCGCTGGGGGTGGAACGGGTGTGGCGCTTTCATCGCGAGGGCGCGGTGCGGACGCAGGCCATCACCCCGCGCTACGTCACCAACAGTGTCGATGCGGCGCTGTGGCACGCGGCGCAGGGCGGCGGGGTGACGATGGCGCTGTCCTACCAGGCACAGGAGGCGGTGCGGGCCGGGCGGCTGGTGACGGTGATGGAGGCATTCGAGCCGCCGCCGCAGCCGATCCAGTTCGTCTATCCCTCCGCCCGGCTGCTCTCGGCCAAGGTGCGGGCGCTGGTGGAATTGGCGCGCGCCACGCGGGATTGGCGGTTCACGGCGCTGTAGCGGCGTCCCATCCGCAGGCCCGCAGCGCCGCCTGCATGTGCGGCGGCACCGGCGCCGTGGCGGCCAGCGGCGGGTCGAGGGGGAGGGCGATGGCCCGCGCCAACAGGTGCAGCCCGCCCGGGGCGGCCTCGCCATAGAGCGGGTCGCCGAGGATAGGCCATCCTTGGGCCGCGGCATGCACGCGCAGCTGGTGGGTGCGGCCGGTCTCGGGGCGGAATTCCACCCAAGTCAGGCCGGTGCCGCGGCCGAGCACGCGCCAGCGCGTGACGGCAGGCTGGCCCTCGGGGTGAACCTCCATGCGCCAGCCACGCGCGGCGCTGCTGGTCTTGCGCAGCGGGGCGTCGATCGCGCCGTCATCCTCGGCCGGCCCGCCGCGCAGCACGGCCCAATAGGTCTTGTCGGCCTGGCCTGCCGCGAAGATCCGCCCCAGCGCGCCAAGCGCGGGTTTGGTGCGGCCGAGCACCAGGCAGCCGGCGGTGTCGGTGTCGAGGCGGTGGGCCGGCTGCGGCAGGTGGCGCCTGCCCATGCGCAGCTGTTCCAGCCAATCCTCCATGGAGGCGCCGCCGCGCGGGCCGCGATGCACCGGCAGCCCGGCGGGCTTGTCGAGCACCATCGCATCGTCGCGCAGCAGGATGATGCGCGCGGCGATCGGGGCCGGCGGCGCTTGGCGCGGCGCGGCCGGGCGTGGGAGCCTGCCGCGCATCATGACTGGATCACTTGGCAAGCCTCTCGTCATCTGCCTCGGCAACGTGGTGGCCGACCACACCTTTCGGGTCGAGGACATACCCCAGCCGCCGGCGAAGATCGCCGCCCGGTCCTACAGCATCGGCCCCGGCGGCATGGCCGCCAATGCGGCGATCGCGGCGTTGCGGCTGGGCGGCAGGGCCGCCTTCTGGGGGCGGGTCGGCGATGACCTGAATGGCGAGCCGCTGGCCGCGGCGCTGGCCGCCGAGGGGGTGGATGTCACCGGCCTGCGGCGCGTGCCTGGCGGGCGCACGCCGGTCGGCGCGGTACTGGTGGACCCGCGCGGCGAACGGACGATCATTTCCTTCCGCGGGTCTGGGCTCGGGACGGATCCGGGCTGGCTTCCTCTCGATAAATTGAAAGGTGCCGGGGCGCTGTGCTGCGACCCGCGCTGGCCGGAGGGCGTCGCCGCCGCCGCCGCCGCCGCGCGGGCCGCCGGAGTGCCGGTGGTGCTGGACGGCGAACGCAGCGAGACGCGCATCCTGGTCGACTTGGTGCCACGGGTGGATCACGCGATCTTTTCGGTCACCGGCCTCGCCAATTTCGCGCCGGGCTGTTCGCCCGAGGAGGGGCTGCGGCGGGCGATCGCCTCGGGGCCGGTGAAGGTCGCGGCGGTGACGCAGGGGGAGAAGGGCGTGTTGTGGCTGGTGCCCGGCGCCGCCAAAGCTGAGCGCATTCCCGCCTTTCCGGTCGAGGCGACCAACACCACCGGCGCGGGGGATGTGTTCCACGGCGCCTATGCGCTGGCGATGGCCGAAAGGATGCCGGTGGACCAGGCGATGCGATTCGCCGCTGCTGCCGGAGCGCTGCGCGCACGCGATGGCGCGACACCGGATCGCGCCATGGTGGAGGCGCTGCTGGCATGACCTTCTCAAACCCTCGAACGCCGGGCGCAAGGCTCTGGTTTGCTTGGCTTTCGCCGGATTGCCGGCGGGCCGCAGCCTCGGCACGAGTCGGAGCCTCGTGCCGCTGACATGACGGCAGCCGGCGTGGACGGTCCATGCGCCGGGGCAGCTGAAACGCAGGAAGAGGCCAGCTGGTGCCGGCCCCTGCCTTACTCGCCGGGCGAGAGCGTCTTGATCAGGTCGAAGACGCGCTTGCGGATCGACGGGTCGGTGATGCGGTAATAGGCACGCACCAGTTCCAGCGTCTCGCGGCGATGCAGCGTGTCGTCCTCGAAGCCTTCCTGCCCCTCGGCGAAGCCGAAGGCGCCGCCGCGCGAGCGATTGGCGGCATTGCCCCCCAATTCCGGGGACATGTCGTCGAAGAAGAAGCCGATCGGCACATCCAGCACGCGGGCCAAGTCGAACAGGCGGCTGGCGCCGATCCGGTTCACACCGCGTTCATATTTCTGGATTTGCTGAAATGTCAGACCAAGGGCCTCGCCGAGCTTTTCCTGGCTCATGCCAAGAAGCGTGCGACGCAACCGTACGCGAGTGCCGACATGGACATCGATCGGGCTCGCGCGATGTTCGCGTTCCACCCGTTCTACGGTCTCATTGCTCGACATCAACACCTCCGCTGCTGCGCCAGTCATGAAATTCCTCCCGCCGCGATTGCGGTGAATGCAGCCACGCCCCGTCGCAGCAGTAGGCCTTGATTCATTTTCCGTCAACTCTTTTTCTTATTCTCAATAATTGAGACGACAAAAGGCAGCACAGCTCACGCGCTGTGATCGCGCTGCTGATCTATCCATGTCTCTTCCACCACCCGAACGCGAGTGCGCCAGCCGAAAGAATCGCCGCCACCAGGAGGCCGAGCCGGGCGAAGGGCGTCGGTTCCCGCGGTGCGGGTAACGGCGCCATTAGAACCCCCGTCTCACCCAGACCGGTGCGGGCCACCTCACGTCCTCGCGCGTCGAACACGGCTGAAATGCCGGTCTGCGCGGCGCGCGCGAGAGGCAGGCCCTCCTCGACCGCCCGCATCCGGGCCGCCGCCAAATGCTGCCAGGGGCCGGCCGAGATGCCGAACCAGGCATCGTTGGTCACATTGACCAGCCATGCCGGCCGCTCACGCGGAACAACCGCAGCGGGAAATATGACTTCGTAACAAATCAACGTGCCGAAAGGCGGCACACCATCTACCCTCATAGGTTGCAACTCGTTACCGGGCGTGAAATCCATTCCGCCCTGCACCAACCGGATCGGCAGCAACCCCGACAGCGGCATGTATTCGCCGAAGGGCACCAAATGGACCTTGTCGGCGACCCCCCGCACCGCACCGGCCGGGTCGATTGCCACAAGGCTGTTGAACACGCGTCGCAAGCGCCGGTCCGGTCCGTATTCGGCCCGTACCGTGCCGGTCAGCAGAATGGCACGCTGAGGCAGGGCGCCCGCTATGAGCTGGCGCACATCAGGATCATCGGCGACGAGAAAAGGCACGGCCGTCTCCGGCCAGATCACCACCAGCGTCTGGTCCTCGGGCAGCTCGCGCAGCGCGGCCAGGGCGGCTTCGCGCGTTGCCTCGATGTAGCGGCGCAGGATCGGGACGCGCTGGTCCTCGCGCCACTTCACCTCCTGCGCGATGTTGCCCTGCACGATCAGCAGCCCGACCGGCTGCGGCGGCGGTTCGGCCGGCCACAGCCGCACCAGCCCGAACAGCGCGAAGCCGGCCAGTGCCGCCGCGCCCCCCAGCATCGCCCGCCGCCCGAGCAGCGGCGTGGCCGCGATGATCAGCGTGGCGAGCGACAGCCCATGCACGCCGACCCAGGCCGCCGCCTGGATCGGCAAGGCGCCGAAGGCCCAGACCGTGCCAAGCAGGTTCCATGGGAAGCCGGTGAAGGCCCAGCCGCGCAGCATCTCGAACAACACCCAGGCGCCAGCGAAGACCAGCACGCGCGGACAGCCGGCCCGCACCTTCCAGGCCAGCACGGCCGGCCCGGCCACGAAGACCGCGAGCGGCAAGGCTAGCGCCGGCACCGCGATCGGCACCAGCCACCAGAAATGCGCGACATCGGTGAGGATCGCCTCGGTGATCCAGTACAGGCCCGCGACGAAGAAGCCCCAGCCCCAGGCGAAGCCCACCCAGAAGGCGCGCTTCCAGCTCACGGCGCCGTTCAGCATGGCCAAGAGGCCGGGGATCGCCACCAGCAGGACCGGCACCGCATGCACCGGCGGTAGGGCCAGGGCGGCCAAGGCGCCCAGACCGATCGCCGTGACCCAGAACCGCCACCCCCGCCGCGACGCGAGATGACCCAGAAAACGATCCCACATGCGAAGCGGTCCTAGTCGGCGAGGGGTGGCAATGATGGTCGACGCTGCGACGCAGGCGGGTTTTGCCTCAGCATGGGCAGGATGGCCCGAGACAATGATGGGACGCAGCCCCCCGGACCGGCCCGGTGCGTCCGGCAGCGGGCAGCATCCGCCCGCCGCGGCCGGACCCCCGCGCCACCAGGGCGCCCCTTGAGCGCGATGGCCGCCGGCGCGACTGCACGGATGTCGGAATCACATGATTAAACAATAATTTAGGGCGTGATAGGTGAACGAAGGTGAAGCAATCACGCTCTCGTATCCTGCTTCCGAAGTCCTCGGCATTTCTGAATCAGGACACCAGCCCTTGTTCTCAGTGACCAGCTTGTCCCCTGCGTTCACCGGTGATCCGGCGAACGCATCTGGCGGGACACCAGGCCTATTCGGCCGCCGCGCGTTGCGGTTCGGCCCCGGGCAGCCGCACGCGCAGCCGCCTGATGCGTCGGGGGTCGGCATCGAGGACCCGGAATTCGAGCCCCGAGGGGTGAGAGATGAGTTCCCCCTTGGCCGGCACGCGCCCGGCCAGGGTGAAGATCAGCCCGCCCACCGTGTCGATGTCGGCGGCGCGCTCCTCCTCGGTCAGGATCTGGCCGAGCCGTGCCTCGAAGACCTTGATCGGCGTTCGGGCGTCGAGGTCGATCGTGCCGTCCGGACGCTCGGTGATCTGCGGCGCCACGTCCTCGTCATGTTCGTCTGAGATGTCGCCGACGATGGTCTCGACCAGATCCTCGATGGTGACCAGACCGTCGATGCCGCCATATTCGTCGACCACCAGCGCCATGTGGATGCGCGCGACGCGCATCTGCAGCAGCAGGTCGAGCACTGGGATCGAGGGCACGACAAACAGCGGCTTGCGCAGGATGGCCTTGATGTCGAAGGGCTTGTCACTGCCCACCGAGGCAAAGACATCCTTGATGTGGACCATGCCAGCGATGTCGTCGAGGCTCTCGCGATAGACCGGATAGCGGCTGTGGCCATCCTTCTGGATCAGGCCGATCGCCTCCTCCAGCGTGAGGTCCTCGGACATCGCCATGATGTCGGCGCGCGGCACCATCACGTCACAGGCGGCGGTGCCCTGCAGGCGCAGCACATTGGACAGCAGGGCGCGCTCGTGGGTGTCGAGGTCGCTCTCGTCCAGCTCGGTGGTGTCGCGATGGTCCTCGCCGCGCTCGATCAGTTCCTCGACCCGGTCGCGGACCGATTCGGCGGCCTTGCGGCGGAGCAGGCCCTGCAGCTTCCAGAACAGGCCCGGTTTGCCTGACAGGTCGCTCATGACACGCCCCGCCAGGGGTTGGGCAGGCCGAGCCGGCGCATCACCCGCGCCTCGGCGCGTTCCATGCGGCGCGCCTCGCCGGCTTCGAGGTGGTCATGCCCGGCCAGGTGCAGCGCCCCATGGGCGACCAGATGAGCGAGGTGCGCCGAGGTCTTGCGCCCGGCCTCGCGCGCTTCCCGCCGCACCACGCCGAGCGCGAGCGCAACATCGCCGAGCTGCCCCGGGATGCCGGTCGGGAAGGAAAGGACGTTGGTCGGCTTGACCTTGGCGCGGTGCCGCCCGTTCAGCCGCTTGACCGCGGTATCGTCGGTCAGCAGGACGGTGATGGCGCCATGGGCGCCGGCCTCGCGCAAGGCGGCCTCGACGGCGCGGCGCGCAAGCGCTTCCGGCCGTTTGACGGCGGCGCGCCAGCCCGGCGCCGCCAGAATCACCGAGATGTCGGACATCTCCTGCGACCCGTTCCGAAGCCCAGCCTGATCACTTGAAACGTGACCGCGGCCGGGACGGCTACTTCCCGGTTCCATATCTCTCCTTCTTTGCCCGTGACTGATCGTCGGCCCGCCCATAGGCGGCGACGATCCGGGCCACCAGCGGATGCCTTACCACATCCCGCTCGGCGAATCTCGCCACACCGATGCCCTCCACCCCCTCGACGATCTTCAGCGCCTCGGCCAGGCCCGAGGGTTGGCCGGCGGGCAGGTCCACCTGCGTCGGGTCGCCGGTGATGACCATGCGCGAGCCCTCCCCCATACGGGTGAGGAACATCTTGATCTGCGCAGGCGTGGTGTTCTGCGCCTCGTCGAGGATGCAGTAGGCATGCGCAAGGGTGCGGCCGCGCATGAAGGCGAGCGGGGCGATCTCGATCTCCCCGGCGGTGATCCGGCGGGCGACCTGCTCGCCGGGCAACATATCGTGAAGGGCGTCGTAGAGCGGGCGGAGATAGGGGTCGACCTTCTCCTTCATGTCACCGGGCAGGAAGCCGAGGCGCTCGCCGGCCTCGACCGCCGGGCGCGACAGCACCAGGCGATCCACGCGCCCGGTCTGCAGCAGCGCCACCCCCTGCGCCACGGCGAGGTAGGTCTTGCCGGTGCCGGCCGGGCCGACGCCGAATACCATCTCGCGCTTGGCCAGCAGGTCGATGTACTCGGCCTGGGCGGGCGAGCGCGGCGCGATGGCGCCCTTGCGGGTGCGGATTGCCGGCAGGTCGCGCAGCGGCAGGCGGGGTTCGCCCTGTTCGGCGCCGCCCTCGGCCAGGCGCAGGGCGGCCTCGACTTCACCCGTGCCCACGGGATGTCCCTGTTCCAATCGTTTCCACAGCGCCAGCAGCGCCGCCTCCGCCATTTCCGTCCGTTCCGACCCGCCCGAGATGGCGATGCGGTTGCCGCGTGACGCCAGGCGCACGCCGAGCACCTGCTCGATCCGCGCCAGATGCCGGTCATGCTCCCCATGCAGGAGCGGCAGCAGGACGTTGTCGTCGAATTGCAGCGTGATCGAGCGTCGGTCGATCGGGCTGCGGGGGTCCGAGGCGCGGAGGTCGAGGCTGGGTGTTGTGGTCAAGCGGCTGGTCTCTCCCTGGTTGCGGCATGGTGGGACGCCTCGAGCGCCCCGGTAAGGGAATTGGGGTGTCCGGCGAGGATTCGCACCGGGACCACCTGCCCCGCGAGGGCGGCGGGGCCATCGAAATGCACCGGGTTGAGCCACGGGGTGCGGCCGGCCATCTGGCCGGGGTGACGCCCCGGGCCGGTGACCAGCACCTCGACGAGCAGCCCGGCGCGGGAGCGGTTGAAGGCGGCCTGCTGGTCGCGCAGCAGGGCCTGGATCTCGGCGAGGCGACTGTCCTTCAGGCTTTCCGCGACCTGCCCGGCCATGGTCGAGGCGGGCGTGCCCGGGCGGGCCGAATATTTGAAGGAGAAGGCCTGGGCGAAGCCGGTGTCGCGGATCAGCGCCATGGTGGCGTCGTGGTCGGCATCGGTCTCTCCGGGATGGCCGGCGATGATGTCGGTGGACAGGGCAAGGTCGGGCCGCGCGGCGCGCAGGCGCTCGACCAGCCGGCGGTAGTCATCCGCCGTATGGCCACGGTTCATCGTCCGCAGCATGCGGTCGGAGCCCGACTGCACCGGCAGATGCAGGAAGGGCATGATCGCCGGCGTGTCGGCATGGGCGGCGATCAGATCGTCATCCATGTCGCGCGGATGGGAGGTCGTGTAGCGCAGCCGGGCGAGGTCCGGGATTTCGGCCAGGGCGCGCAGCAGGCGGCCGAGCGTCCAGGCGCGGCCATCGGGACCCTCGCCATGCCAGGCATTCACATTCTGGCCGAGCAGCGTGATCTCCCGCGCGCCGAGCGCGACCAGGCGGCGCGCCTCGGCGATGACGGCCTCGGCCGGGCGGGAATACTCCGAGCCGCGCGTGTAGGGCACCACGCAAAAGGAACAGAATTTGTCGCAGCCTTCCTGCACGGTGAGGAAGGCCGTCACGCCCTGCGGTGCCGTCGTCTCGGGCAGGTGGTCGAACTTGTCCTCGGGCGGGAACTCGGTCTCGATCACGGCGCCGGCGGCGCGCGAGGCGCGGGCGACCATCTCCGGCAAGCGATGGTAGGATTGCGGACCGAGCACGATGTCCACCCAGGGGGCGCGGGCGGTGATCTCCTTGCCCTCGGCCTGGGCGACGCAGCCGGCCACCGCGATGACCATGTCGCCGCCACGGGCCTGCTTGGCCTCGCGCAGCCGGCCGAGATCGGAGAACACCTTCTCCGTCGCCTTCTCGCGGATGTGGCAGGTGTTGAGGATGACCATGTCGGCCTCCTCCGCCACCTCGGTCGGCGCATAGCCGAGCGGGGCCAGCACATCCGCCATGCGGGCGCTGTCATACACATTCATCTGGCAGCCCCAGGTGCGGATCAGAAGGCGCTTCCGCGGGGGCATCGTGTCGGTCATTCGGGTCAGGCTCCGCCGGCCTCGCCGCGCAGGTCGCGGCGAAGGCAGGCGGGGGAGATGCGCACCACGGCGGCGCGGGTCAAGCGACCAGGAGCCTGAAGCGGATCGTCATGACGGAAGCGTGGCCGGCGGGTCCGCGTCGGGTCAAGCGTCGTGATGATGACAGCACGGTTGACGGGGCCTTGCCCCTCCGAACCACCCCACCAAAGGGCTGTGCCCTTTGGAATGCCATCTGTTGGCGCCGTGCGCCGTTGCCAGGATCGGCGCAGAGGCCGGTCTCCGCGCCCAACTGGGGCTTCGCGGGCCATAGCTGCCCCCCTCCCCAACACCAATTCGAAATATTCACAGGACCTAAGCTGATGGGCACCCATTGACGTTGCCGTGAAACGTCAATGGGACCCGTGTCGGGGTGGCTTGGAGGGGGCAGCGCCCCTCCAACCTTCTCTCACCCGCGCGGCGTCGGCACCCGCAGCCGCAGCGGCACCACAGCCCGGTTCTGCCGCAGCAGCGCGGCGCCGTCGGCAACGACGTCGCTGACCGCCGCGGTCAGGGCCTTGCGGTCGGCGAAGGCAGCCGGGTCGGCCGGTTCATGCAGCAGCACCGTGGCTCGCGCCCCGGAGCGCCGGGCGATGCGCCAGAAATGGGTGGCGAGGTCCATGTCACCGTACCAGGCGAAGAAGGGCCGGTCGCGCCGGCAGGCCGGCAGCCCGCCGAGCCGGTCATAGACCAGCGAGATCGGCTGCAGCTGCTTCGCGTCCTGCGCCACGGTCAGAAAGGAGGAGCGGAAGGGCAGCACCCGCGTGCCGTCATTCGAGGTGCCTTCGGGGAACAGGATGATGCTGTCCCCGCCGGCCAGGCGGTCCTGGATCTCGCGGGCTTCCTTGCCGGTGCCATTGCGCTTGCGGCTGACGAAGATGGTGCGGCCGAGCCGGGCGACGGTACCGGCGACCGGCCATTGGCCGACCTCGGCCTTGGAGACGAAGGAAGCCTGCAGCACGGCGCCGAGCACCAGGATGTCGAGCCAGGAAGAATGGTTCGACACATAAAGCACCGAGGGCGCGGTGCAGGGCTGCCCGACCACCTGGATCTTCAGGCCGATCACCCGGCAAAGCCCGCTGTGATAGGTGCGGGCGAAGGACATGGCGGCCCGAGTGGAGACGCGGATCAGCACCATCTGGATCGGCACCGCGATCAGCGTCCAGAGCAGTGCGGTGGTGATGCGGCGCACCGCGCGGAAGCGGCCGCCATGCGGACGGGGTTCCATCACGTCGCCCCAGGCGGCGCCCGGAATCCACGGCTGGAAATTCAGCGGCGACCCGCGCATGAGCCGGCGGGGCTTGAGGGCGTCTTCCGGTGCGCGGGCTACTGCTTCCATAAGCGGTCGAGGTAGCGCGCCGATGATGGCGGGGCAATGAAGGCTTCGCGGCAACGGCATGAATCTCGCTCCGCCAGGCGGAAATCGCGGCGCCAGGCGGATATCGCTTCGCCTCGCGGAGCGATTGTCTTTCCCGCCGGGGCGCGAGAGCATTCCCGCGCCAAAAGGAGTTTCCGACCATGCCGATCCTCCGCCGTACGCTGCTCGGGGCCCTTGCCCTTCCCGCCGTAGCGCAGGCCCAGGCCGGCTGGACGCCGGAACGGCCGGCGCGGCTCGTCGTCCCCTTCGCGCCGGGCGGGTCGCAGGATGTGCTGGGCCGGCTGTTCGCCCAGGCGATCCAGGCCGGCACCGGGCAGCAGATGGTGGTCGAGAACCGTGCCGGCGCCGGCGGCATCCTGGGTGGCGAGGCGGTGGCGCGCGGGCCGGCCGACGGGCTCTCCCTGCTGTTGGCCACCGCCGGGCAAACCACCATCCCGAAGGCGATCGGCCGGCGCATGCCCTATGACCCGGAGGCCGACCTCGCCCCGGTGATGCAGTTGCTGGACAGCCCGGTGGCGCTGCTCGCCGGGCCGAACGTGCCGGTGACGGATGCCGCAGGGCTGATCGCCCTGGCCCGCAGCACGCCGACGCCGCTGCCCTATGCCTCGACTGGGATCGGCACCAACACGCATCTGATCATGGAGGACCTCAAGGCGCGCGAGCACCTGAATGTCGAGCACGTGCCCTATCGCGGCGCGGCGGCCGCGTTCAACGACCTGCTGGCCGGGCGGATCGCGCTGATGTTCGTCTCGGTGCCGTCGGTGCTGGGGTTCTCGGGCGGGGCGTTGAAAGTGGTGGCGACGACAGGCGCGCATCGCTTCCCCTCCCTACCGGATGTGCCGACGCTGACGGAGGACGCGGTGCCCGGCTTCACCGCCAGCATCTGGACCGGGCTGTCGGTGCGGGCGGGCACGCCGCCGGCGGCGGTTGCCTATTGGCAGCAGGCCTTCACCAAGGCGATGGCCGAGGCCAGCCTGCGCGAAAGGCTGGACGGGCTGGGCGTCACATCGGCCGCCAGCGACCCGGTGGCCTTCGGCGCCATGATGCAGCAGGACCTGGCGCGCTGGCGGCGGGTGGTCGCGCCGCTGAACATCAGCCTCGACTAGAGCCGTTTCCCTTCGCCACGGCTCACGGCAACGCCCCTAAGTGATTGTTTTCGCTAGCATCTTCATCCGTTCGGGCGATACCGCCTGATCGGGATCAGCTCTGGATTTTCGCCGTGGCAGGCATCACGCACCGAGTGCGGCGGGCAGCGCCGTAAGGTCGAGACCGGCGAGCAGCGGATTGTCGCGCAGCCCCTGCCCCCACATCGTCTCGATCACCGTGACGGTGCCTTCCGTGACTGGCATCGGCTGGCCAATCGCCTGGGCGATGGCGAGGTAGAAGGCGAGGCCATAAGGCACGTCTTCCGTCACGTAGCGCGTGGCCATCTCGGTCGGGCCGGCGATGAAGCCGCGGCCGCGTTCGATCGCGGCGGTCATCTCATGCAACGGGCCGCGCGGGACGCCGTTGGTGCGGTGCAGGGCTTCCGCGAGGCTCGGCGGATGGTGGCCGAAACGGGCGGCCAGCGCGTCGCGCTCGGCACCGAGAGTTTCGATCAGCCGGCAGACTGCCGGGGTCATCAGCCCGTATTGGCCCCAGGATTCCTGCTTCTCGATGCGGGTCACATTGGCCAGGGCGAGTGCCGCATGGGCGATCGGGTTTCCGTTGATGAAGGCGGCCGCCAGCGCGTCGGGCACGGTCGGCCAGCGATTGCCGAACAGGGATTCGGCCAGGGCGGCCATCTCGGGCGCGGCGGGGCCAGGCAGCGCGCCCATCTCGGCCTCGGCCCGGATGGCGGCGATGCGGACTCGGTCCGGGGCGAGCCGCCGGCCGGTCAGCGGCGTGGTCGCCATGGCGCCGACCGCGGCCCCCGGCCCACGCAGCCTGGCGAAGGCGAGCGGTGCGAGCGAGGCCGCCGGGGCGATCAGCAGCGGCAGCGTCGTCGGGATCTCGGCGGCGATGCGCGGCAGCAGGTCCGGCAGCGCATAGGCCGGCACTGTCAGCAGTGCCGCATCGGCCCCGGCAAAGGCCTCGGCCAGCCGGGTGGCGACGGTGACGGGGAAGCAGCCCTCGAGCAGGCCCTCGGCGTGCAGCGTGGCGTCGATGCCGCGTGTGCCGGCGCCCGAGGGCGACCACAGCACCGCCGTGTGGCCGCGGCTCGCGGCCAGTGCCGCGCAGGCCGGGCCGATCGCGCCGGCCCCGAGAATCGCCAGGCGCATCGCCGGCCCCTTTGTAGTCGCGGCCCTTGATGGGGCCTGGTTGAAGCAGGGCGCGCCTTCAGCCCAGCGAGGTCACCGCGGGCGCCAGCGCCACCGATTTGCCCGCCGGGTGGACCGGGTTGCGGAAGCGCAATTCGCCATCCGGCGCTGCGTCGGGCGGCGCCATGCCGAACATCTCCATGCGCGAGGCGCAGGCGGCGGCGACCACGTGGCGCGCCGGGAGCGTGGTGAAGAAGCGACGCACTGCGCCCTCCAACCCCAGCGTCTCGCGCAGGGACCGCCATTCGGCGCGGTCGAGGTCATCGACGAACACCGCGAGGATGCCGGGCGCGGCGCCGGTCAGCCGCGCTTCGGCGGCGACGCGCAGGCGGGCGACGACCGCATCGGCGACTGCATTCTCCCGGCCCGCGCGGGCGGCCATGACGAAGACGGAACCGCCCGTGCCATGGGAGGTGACGGCGAGATGCGCCTCCGGCCCGAACTGGGCGCGCAGATGCTGCGGCAGGGCAGCGGCCTGGGCGCCGGCCAGCACCAGCGGGT
Organism: Neoroseomonas lacus; assembly: GCF_014644535.1. Taxonomy (GTDB): domain Bacteria; phylum Pseudomonadota; class Alphaproteobacteria; order Acetobacterales; family Acetobacteraceae; genus Neoroseomonas; species Neoroseomonas lacus. The sequence goes on along the minus strand of NZ_BMKW01000006.1, from coordinate 340,515 downwards.
CGAGCTTCAACACCGCATCGGCGCTGCTGTCCTGGCGCTTCTGGGCGGCGAGCAGGGCGATGATGCGCGATTGCAGCTCGGCCGCCTTGTCGGGGCCGGACAGGCCCTCGGGCAGCGTGACCTTCAACAGGTAGCGACCGGGATGGGCGGCGAGCCAGGTCTGCAATTCGGGATGCACGCGGTCGACCAGGGCGCACCAGTCGCCGCGATGGACCGGGCGGCCTTCCTCGGCCGAGACGGTTTCGCATGCGACCTCGGCCACCGCGCCGTCGCGGGTGATGCGCAGGTCGAAGGGGGCGCCCTCGGCGAGGCCGGCGAAGTCCACGCTGAAGCCGCGGTCCCGATAGAGCGCCGCACTGCGCAGTAGGTGCCAGAGCGGGATGAGTGTGGCATCGCCGGTCAGGCCCTCGGCCAGCAGGGCGCGCAGGCGGGCGCGCGGGGCGGCAGGCAGGCAGCGGGCGAGGCGCACCGCGTCCTGCGCGAAGGCGAGCACGCGGCGTTCGGCGGGGCCGGCCTTGGCGGCGTTGGTGGGGTCGGCGGCGCGGGCGATGGCGAATTCCAGCGCGTGGCGTTGCTGCGCGGCGCGGCCCGAGAGCGGGCCAGTCTGCGTGCGTTCCGCCAGCGCGGCGAGGCGGTTCGACCAGGTGCGCGCGCCGACCAGGCGCACGAAGGCTGATGAGGCGGGGTCGGCGTCGGTGTCACCCAGCGGCATGGCATCGCCTCGCATCGCGTTGTCCGGCGCACGACGGGTCGCGTGCCGGCAAAGGGCCGGTTCGACCCGCGCCGTGGAGTCGTTCCTCGCCATTAAGGGGCGAAGCCCGCCATCGCGCCACAGGCCCAGGCTGTCCGGGCAGGGTTGCTCCCGGTCGGCGCGTCCCCATGGCTGCGGGGTGCCGGCTGGAGGCCCGTCCGGGCAGTCCTTGGTGAGATAGACTGCCTGTGTTGCGTTGCGTCAAGCGCCTCACGCCGCTGTGCGCCTCGGCGGCGGCCATGTCATGCTGCGGCCGGCGAGATCGGAGGCTCCGGCATGATCTACCATGGGATATTTCGCGGCATCTGCATCGACAACCTGGACCCGCAGGCCCGGGGGCGCGTGCTGGTGCGGGTGCCCGCCGTATTCGGCGGCGACGACGCCAGTTGGGCGATGCCCTGCCGCGCCCTCGGCATGCCCGGGGCGGCGCCACCCTCAGTGGGCGAGGCGGTCTGGGTCATGTTCGAGGGCGGCGATCCGTCCCACCCCGTGATCATGGGCACCTACCCGCAATAGGCGCCTCGGGACCGGTCGGGCGGCAACCGAACGGCAATCTTCCCGGCGCAGTCTGGCGCCATGCGCTGGATGATGGCCCTGCTGTTGCTGATCCCTGCCTTGCCCGCCGCGGCGCAGGGCCCGCCGGCCTGCACCGCCGAGATCGAAGGCCAGACCGCGTGCATGGCACGCAAGCTGTGCGAATGCCGGTTCGAACGCGGCGGCCAGCTGACCGGCCGGGCCGACCGGTTCGTCTGGGACTGCGGGGTGATGCGGCCGCTCTGCCCGCCTGACCCGGCGACGAGCCAGGGCGGCGGGCCCTCGCCGCCGATCGGCGTGTGGCTGCAGCCGCAGATCGGCGGGGTGCCCGGACCCTTGCGTTGAGACGCAGTAGGGCTGGTCACGTCGGATCGAGTTGCCGCCTCGACCCATCGGCGCAGGGCACCGCAGCGGGGCCCGCGGCTGCCCGCGCCGGAGGCCCTTCTTGAAACCTCAGCACCGATCCGGACCGCCGGGGAGGATGCGGCCATTGGCCGACCAGGCGGGAGTGCGGGCCGGCGCGCAACACCAAGCGTCGTCCCGCTTCGCGTTGCGCGCCCGTTTCCGGGCGCTCAGGGTCCGTCTGAAACCAACAGAGCTATGTGGCGACGGGAGAAGAAAGGTTGGAGGGGCGCCGCCCCTCCAAGCCACCCCGCCAAAGTGCAGTGCACTTTGGAATGCCATCTCTTGGCACCGGGCGTGGAGCGCGTGGTATGGCCGCGGCGCGCGCTTCGTGCGCAAGGGCGGGTTTCGGCAGCCCTGCTGACCACGGTGCAAGGCGCCAAGTCGAGGTTTCCAAAGGCCCTTAGGCCTTTGGTGGGGAGAGCGCGAGAGGGGCGATGCCCCTCTCGTTCCCACCGGCCCAGATCAAGGGCCGCCGCCATGACACGTTCGGCGCCGGCCCGCCCACGCCAGCAACTGGCATGGGCCACCAGGCTGGGCAGCGGGCACGAGAAGGCGCCGGATGGCGCGTTCTCAAACCGACACTCAGGAAATCGTCGTCAGGTCCTGGAACCAGTGCTGCGCCTGGGTGTAGCCGCGCACGTTGCGGCCAAGGGCATGCGGGTTGGTGTCATGGACGACATAGACCAGCAGCGCCTCGTTCACCGCCTTCTCATGCACCTTGCGCAGCAGCGCATCCTGTTCCGCCACGTCGAAGCACTGCACGGCGGCGTCGATCAGCCGATCCATCTCGGCGTCGCTGTAGTGGCTCCAGTTCACGCCGCGCGGCGCCATCTGGCCGGAATGGAAGAAGCGGATCAGCGCGTAGAGCGGGTCCGACGTCACATACGCCACGTTGTTCGCGGTGATGTTGCCGCCGCGCGCGATCTCGCCGGCCGCGCCCTGGCGCCAGCAGGTGTAGGAGACCTCCAGTTCGACGACCTGGAACTCAACCTGGATGCCGACCTCCCGCCAGGAGGATTGGATGTACTCGTTCATCGGCATGGACAACATCTGGCCCGAGCCACCCGCCGGCACCAGGAAGCGCGTGCGCAGCGGGTTCTGCGGGCTGTAGCCGGCCTCGCGCACCAGTTTGCGGGCCTCGTCCATATCAGTGCGGATGCGGAATTCCGGCTGGCCGAACCAGGGCGAGGAAGGGTCCACCACGCCCACCGCCGGCTTGGCCAATCCGTTCAGCAGCCCGACCACCTCGTCGCGGTTGATGGCGAGGTTGGCCGCCTTGCGCAGTCGGATGTCGCGCCACGGCGAGCCTTCGAGCAGACTGAGATGGTAGTTCCAGACATGTGGCGTGACGTTCTCGACGATGCGCGCGCCGGATTGGCGCATGCGATCGACGATGTCTGGCGCCGGCGTCTCGATCATGTCGACCTGGCCGGAGATCAGCGCGTTCGAGCGCGTCGTCGCCTCGGGCGCGACCACCAGGATCAGCCGGTCCACCTTGGGGATGCGGGCGGGGTTCCAATAGTCGGTGTTCTTCACCAGTTCGACGCTCTGGCGCGGGTTCAGCCGCGCCTGGCGGAACGGGCCGGTGCCGGAGGGGTCATTGGCGAAGCGCTCCCAGGAATTGCCGAGCTTCGCGTATTGCGCCGGGGAGGAGATGAGGAACCACAGCATCTGGTAGGGGAAGAAGCTGTCCACCGCGCGGGTGGTAACCTCGACCGTCATCGCGTCGATCTTGCGATAGGAGGCGACCGAGGGCAGGCGCGGGCGAACCTGGGAGGCTTGGCGCTGGTCGAACTGCGGTGCCTGGGCGTTGAGCACCTTGTCGAAATTCCAGATCACGGCGTCGGCATCGAAGTCGGCGCCATCGTGGAACTTCACGCCCGGGCGCAGGCGGAATACCCAGTTGCGGCGGTCGGCCGGGTCGGCTTCCCAGGCGGTGGCGAGACCTGGGACCAGTTTGCCGGGGCGGTCGGCCACGTCCATCTCCCAGGCCACCAGCGGGTCGTAGAGCGTGTAGCCGGTGAACTGGTAGGCGCCGGCGCCACGGTCCGGCTGGCCGGTGGTCTGCGGAATATCGGCCATGGAGATGCCGTAGCGGATGACGCGTTCGGCCTGGGCGCGGGCGAGGTCCGGGATGCCGGCGACGCCGGTGGCGGCCGCGCCCATCAAGGCGCGGCGGGTGAAGGGCGAGATGGTCATGGCGTGCGCAGACCCCTGAGCGGTGTGCCGCGCAGGGGATGCAATGGGTGTGCCGAGCATGAAGACATATTGGGGGAGGAGAACCTCCCCCAAACCCCTACCCTTCTTCTGTCTTTTGGCGCCGGCCGCCGCTGTCAGTTTCCAACAGATGGAAGAAGGAAGGCTTGGGGGCCCATTGGCGTTGCGAAGCAACGTCGATGGGTGACCGGATCGGGGGAGTTCTCTCCCACGCCCTTCCCCGCCGAAAGCTCATGACGCCAGCGCCTGCGCCTCCTGCAGCCGCTGATACACCCCGCCGGCCCGCATCAGCTCGCCGTGGCGGCCCTGTTCAGCGATGCCGCCGCCCTCCACCACCACGATGCGGTCGGCATGCCGGATGGTGGCGAGGCGATGCGCGATGACGAGCGTGGTACGGCCCTCGGCGAGTTCGGCCAGTGACTGCTGGATGGCGCGTTCCGTCTCGGTGTCGAGCGCCGAGGTCGCCTCGTCCAGGATCAGGATGGGCGGGTTGCGCAGGAAGATGCGCGCGATCGCCAGGCGCTGCTTCTGCCCGCCGGAGAGCTTCACGCCGCGCTCGCCGACGATGGTGTCGAGGCCGGCCGGCAGGCCGGCGATCATCGTGTCGAGCCTGGCGCGGCGGGCGGCCTCGATGATCTCCGCCTCGCTGGCATCGAGCCGGCCATAGGCGATGTTCTCGCGCAGCGTGCCGCCGAACAGGAAGACATCCTGCTGCACGATGCCGATCTGCCGGCGCAGGGACGCCAACGTCATGGCGCGGATGTCGATGCCGTCGATGCTGATGCGCCCGCCCTGCACCTCGTAGAAGCGCGGCAGCAGGGAACACAGCGTCGATTTGCCGGCGCCGGAAGGACCGACGAAGGCAACCGTCTCGCCGGCGCCGATGGCGAGGTCGACGCCGCGCAGCACCGGGCGCGCCGCGTCATAGCCGAAGCTCACGCCCTCATAGCGGATCACGCCGCGCAGCCGGCCGACGGCGACGGCATCGGGCGCATCGGCGATGTCCGGCTGGGTTTCCAGCAATTCGAGGTAGCGGCGGAAGCCGGCGATGCCCTTGGGGTAGGTTTCCAGCACGGCGTTGATCTTCTCGACCGGGCGGAAGAACACGCCGACCAGCAGCAGGAAGCCGACGAAATCACCGGCGGTCAGTTCGCCGCGCAGCACGAACCAGGAACCGGCGACCATCACGACCATCTGCGTCAGGCGCATCCCCAGGTAGGAGAGCGACAGGCTCGCCGCCATGATGCGATAGGCCGCCAGCTTGGTGTCGCGATAGCGGGCGTTGTCATGCGCGAAGAGGGTGCGTTCATGGTCCTCATTGGTGAAGGCCTGGACGACCCGGATGCCGCCGACATTCTCCTCGATGCGGGCGTTGAAGGCGCCGACGCGGCCGAAGATGGCGCGCCAGGTCGCCGTCATTCGGCTGCCGTAGCGGGTGGAGAGGATGGCGACAGGCGGCACGATCGCCGCGGTGATCAGCGCCAGCGCCGGGTTCACCGTAAACATCAGCGCGAAGGCGCCGAGGAAGGTCATCACCGCGATGAACAGATCCTCGGGGCCGTGATGGGCGACCTCGCCGACTTCCTCGAGATCCTTGGTGACGCGGGCGACGAGATGCCCGGTCTTTTGCTCGTCATAGAAGCGGAAAGAGAGCTTCTGAAGGTGGTCGAAGGCGCGGCGGCGCATCTCGGTCTCGATATTGATGCCGAGCATGTGGCCCCAATAGTTCACGATCGCCGTCAGCGCGCCGTTGAGCAGGTAGATCGCCATCAGCGCCGCCGCCGCGAGCAGGATCAGGCCCCAATCCTGCCCGGGCAGCAGCTTGTCGACGAAAACGCGCACCGCCATCGGGAAGCCGAGTTCCAGCAGCCCGGACAGCACCGCGCAGCCGAAATCGAGAAAGAACAAACCGTTCCAGGGGCGGTAATAGGCGAAGAAACGCCGCAGCAGCCCTTGCTTCAGAACAGCAACCCCTTCTTCAGCATGCCGTGCACGCCCTTCTCCCCGTTGACCGTCTGGGTGACGTGGAAATCCACCGCCAGGGAGCAGAACTGGTAGGCATCGGCATCCGATAGATTGGTGCGCGAGCAGATGAAGCCGATCATCTCGCGCAGCGCCTGCTTCATGGCGAGGTCGAGATCCTCGTTCATGCCCATGGTGATGAAGTGGGTCTTGGTCTCGGCGCGGGGAAATTTCAGCACCGGGTCCTTGGCACCGCCGCCCTTCACGAGCGAGAGGCGGAAATGCCCGGTCAGGCAGATCTCCAGCGCGTTGATGCAGACCTCGCCATCGCCCTGCACGCCATGGCCGTCGCCGGCGGAGAACAGCGCGCCCTCGTTGAACACCGGCAGGAACAGCGTGGTGCCCTCGGTCAGTTCCTTATTGTCGAGGTTGCCGCCCATCGCGCGTGGTTCCTTGGTGTTGATCATCCCCCAGTCGCGCGGCGGGGCGACGCCCATCACGCCGAAGAACGGCGCGAGCGGCAGGTCCATGCCACCCTCCTTCGGGCCGAAGGGCAACCGGCCGGTCATCGCTTCCTTGTCCACCGGGATGTGGATGGTGCGGCGATAGGGGAAGTCCTCCGGCAGCGTGCCGAACAGCGGACGGAAGCCGCAGAAGCCCCAATCGTTGCCGAGCTCGATCTTTTCGATATCGATCCGCAACGCATCGCCCGGCTCGGCGCCGCGCACCTCGACCGGCCCGGTGATGATGTGCGCGCCAAGCCGCGGCAGCTTCTGGTGCACTTCCCGCAGCATCGGCGGGACGGCGAGCATCTGCTCGTCCCGCGGCATCACTTCCGGCCCGCCGGAGAGGCATTCGAGGATCACAAGCTCGCCGGGGTCGATCGAGGCCACTGGCGGGAAGGACGCGTCGAAGGCCCCCCAGCGGCAATTGGTCAGCGATGCGGCGACGCGCGTCGGTTCGGACATCTCGTGCGGTTCCTACAGCCAGCCTTTGCGGCGGAAATACAGGACGGGAAGGATGGCGCTGACCACCATCATGATCAACGCGATCGGGTAGCCTTGGGCCCATTTCAGCTCCGGCATGTATTCGAAGTTCATGCCGTAGATCGAGGCGATCAGCGTGGGCGGCATCAGCGCCACCGAGGCCACGGTGAAGGTCTTGATGATGTTGTTCTGCTCCACGTTGATCACGCCGAGCACCGCATCAAGCAGGAATTGTGCCTTGCTGGTCAGCGCATTGGAGTGATCGACCAGGGAGCGCACGTCGCGCACCAGGGTCTTGAGCAGGTTCTGGTTTTCCTTGCGCACCGCCGTCGCCTTCTCGGCACCGATGAAGGTCAGGATGCGGGTCAGGCCGATCAGCGTCTCCATGGTCCGGCTGGTGACTTCACCGACCTGGCCGAGGGTGATCAGCGTCTCCTTGAGCTGCTCGTCGCGGCGGTTCGCCTTGATGTTGGACCGCGCGGCGCGGAAGGTCCGCTGGGAAGCGCGGTCCATGTCCGCCCCCAGCCGTTCCAGCACGTCGGCCAGGCGATCGACGATCTGTTCGAACAGATGCAGCATCACCGCATCCGACGTGACCAGCACGGTGCCCGGCTGCCGCTGCGCCCGCACGCCGAAGGCGGTGAAGGCCTTGGGCGTGGCGTAGCGCACGGTGATCAGCGTCGTGTTGGTCAGCACGAAGGTGATCGGCGTCGAGGCATATTCGCCGATCTCGACGCCGTAGAGGAAGCTTGCGGTCAGGAACAGCGCGTCGCCTTCGCGATAGAGGCGGGAGGAGCTTTCGATCTCCTGCATCTCCTCGCGTGTCGGGATCTCGACATGCAGGGCATCCTGGACCGCCTTTTCCTCCTGCGGGGTCGGGTTCAGCAGGTCGATCCAGACGGCGTGGCGCAGGCTTTCCGGTTCGGCGACGGCCACCGCGGCGGCGCGCGATTCAGCTGCCGGCAGCGAGGCGGTGACGTCGGACACGGCACCTTCGCGGACGTGACAGCGGCCGTCTTCGACCGTCCAGGTGGTCAGCATGACGGTGTACCTCCGCGCTTTGCGATAATGCCGCTTCTAGACGCCTCGTGCCGGAAGCGCCAACACGCCATCGATGCTGTGGCTGGCGAGAACCGATACTGGACGGAATTTCACAAGCTCGACACGGTCCGGCCCAGCGGGCGGGACCGTGGACCAGAAGGGCGCAAGGCAATCGAGCGCACGGCCCATCCAGCCTGGTTCAGCCACCGCGCCGCCCTTGGCGAGGGTGACATGCGGCACCCAGGCGCCCGGTCGGTAGTGGGGGGTCGCCGGGCAGGTCGGCCAGCGCCGTGGCCAGGGCGGCATGCCGCGCCAACAGGGCATCGGTCACCACCGGCGCGAGCCACAGCACCGGCTCGGGCGCGACGAAGATGCCGAAGCCGGCGAAGTGCAACGGTTCGGCGGCCCAGGCCTCGGCGCATTGCATGACGGCGTCGCGCAGCCGGCCAGGATCGACCGTATCGGGCTGGATAGAGAGGGTCAGGTGCGGCGGATAGCCGAGCGCCATGGCATCGTCATGCAGCCCGGCCTCGGCGAGGGCGCGCCACATCGCCTCGATCGACGCGGCGGCGGCCGCGCCAAGGCGCAGCGTGACCGCGTAGGGCACGGTCAGCCCGCGGCGAGCGGCAGCCCGAACTGGCGGGCGACGGCGGGGAAGTCGGCCGCCTCGGCATGCCGGCCGGCAGGCAGCGTGCCATCCCCGGCGCGGACGAGTTGGCAGGTCCGCAGGCCGGCGGCCTGGGCGGCGTCCAATTCCTCGACCACGTCGGAGAGGAACAACACCTCGCCCGGCGGGACATGCAGCCCGGCCGCGATGGTGGCGTAGGAAGCGGGGTCGCGCTTGCCGCCGACCTTAGTGTCGAAGAAGCCGGTAAACAGCGGCGTCAGGTCACCGGCCGCCGAATGCCCGAACAGCAGCTTCTGCGCGCCGACCGAGCCGGAGGAATAGACCGCCAGGCGCAGCCCGGCCCGCGCCCAGGCGCGCAGGCATGGGGCCACATCGGGCCACAGATGCCCTTTCAGCCGCCCGTCCAGATACCCCGCCTGCCAGATCAGCCCCTGCAGGGATTTGAGCGGTGTGACCTTGGCGTCCTCGCCCATCCACAGGCGCAGGACCGAGCGCGGATCCTGGTGCGGCGCAATGGTGCGCACCTCGGCGAGGATGGCGGCCACCGCCGGGTCGTGCTCATGCGCATCGAGGAAGGCGTCGAGTTCGGCGGCGGCGAAGGGGAACAGCGTCTCCTTCACGAAGGCGATGGCGCTGGTGGTGCCCTCGATGTCGGTGAGGATGCAGGCGGGCGGGATCACCCGGCCGTCACCGGCATGCGCGCGGCGATGTCGCTGCCGGTGTAGTGCGGCGTCCAGCCCGTGGTGTCGGTGAAGACGCGCAAGGCGGTGACGTGCGGGATCTCGCCAGCGTCGAACCAATGCTTCGTGTTGGCGGGGACGGAGATCAGGTCGCCGCGCGTGCAGTGCGCGTCGTAGATCCTGCCATCCACATGCATGACGAAGTTGCCCGCGCCTTCATGGAAGAAGCGGACCTCGTCCTCGGTGTGGATGTGTTCCGACAGGAACTTGGCGCGGATCGCATCCTTCTGCGGATGGTCGGCGGTCAGGCGGATGACGTCGGCGGTGCCCGCGCGGCTCTCGCGCAGGAAGTCGTCGAGCTGCGGGCGATAGGCGGCGAGCACGGCATCGGCTTCCGCCCCTTCCGGCAGGTCGGCGACCGGCCAGCGTTCGAAGCGCACGCCGATGGCGCCGAGCGCTTCGGCCATCGCCTTCGGGTCGTCGGTACGCAGCGTCTCGGCGCCGGTCTCGGCGTCACGTACGGTGAGCAGGCTCATGACGAATGCCTCCCTTCTTCCAGATGGCACAGGAGCATGAATTCCAGCGCCTCCAGCCGCGTCATCGCGGCGTTCATGTCGGCGCCCCAGACATAGACGCCGTGGCCGCGGATCACATAGCCCGGTGGGGCGCCCGGCGCATCATCCCACAGCGCATCAATTGCCTGTTGCAGCCGGGGAATGTCCTGGTCGTTGTCGAACACCGGCAGGTCGACGGCGGTGTCGTGGGTCGACCCGCCCGGGAATGCCTTCAACAATTCATATCCGGCGAGGCGGATCGACGTTCCCGCACGGCGCGAGAGCACGGTATTGGCGAGGGAATGGCCATGCAGCACCGCTCCTGCCCCGGCGAAGCGGCGGTAGATGCCGCAATGCAGCAGGGTTTCGTAGGACGATCTGGCGCCGGCCTCGCGCGGGGCGCCGGCGGCATCGACGGCCATCACATCGGCGGCCGTCATCAGCCCCTTATGGCGGCCTGAGCAGGTGATGGCGATCTCGTCCTGCGCGAGGCGGATCGAGATGTTGCCCGCGGTGGCCGGCACCCAGCCCATCGCGTCCATCCGGCGCCCGGCGGCGGCGATGGCGCTGGCGGCGTCTTCGAAGGTCATCGCGGGATCCCTCCCGATGCGGCGGGGCCAGGTGGCACCCCGATACGACACCGGCCCGTCTCCCCTGCCCGGCGCAGCCCTTCAGGGCCGCACGCAGCAAGGGGGACGGGCCGGGGCCGCCGCTTGGAACGGTCGGTCAGGCCGCCGGGCGATTGCCCGGCTGCGGCTGCGGCTGGGCCGCGGCGGTCGTGCCCTGCTGCGGACCCGGGATATTGCCGGCCGGCGGCGTGGCGGGGGCCTGCGCCTCCATGGAAGCGTCGTTCTCGTCTTCCTTGATGTTCGCCTTGAAGGACTTGATGCCCTTGGCCAGGTCGCCCATCAGGCCAGAGATCTTGCCGCCGCCGAACAGCAGCAGGATGACAAGCAGAACAACCAGCCAATGCCAGATGCTGAACGAACCCATGGCGACGCCTCGATCCCGTTGCGGACGCACCCTTGTGGGAGCAGCCCTAATCGTCTGAACGGGTCGCAACCTAGTGTCCCGGATGCGCCCTTGCAAATCCACATGGGGCATCCTGGCTTCGGCCGCAACCGGTCTTGACGCCGGGCGTGCTCGAAACCATCTCCGGCTCTCGATCCGGGCCCCTCTGGCGGCCGTCTGCCCTTATGGGCGGCGTCCGTGATGTCGGATCGCGTGGGAAACCGCGCGATTCGGGCCCTTTCTGGCCAATGACGAATCGCGCCAGAGAGGAGCAAACCGGGGATGGAATTCCTTGAAGCGGCATGGTTGGGCAAGCCCCTGTGGATGTGGGCGGGCTTCCTGACGATCGTCCTGGCCTTGTTGGTCTTTGACCTGGGCGTGCTGAACCGCCGCGACCGCGAGATGGGCATCGCGGAAAGCCTGCGCCTGTCGGCCTTCTATATCGGCTTCGCCATGCTGTTTGGCGCAGGCATCTGGTGGGCCCATGACGCCGGCCTGCTGACCACCAGCGACGGCACCCATGCCGGCGTCGCCTTCTTCACCGGATTCTTCATCGAGAAGGCGCTGTCGATCGACAACGTCTTCGTCATCAGCCTGATCTTCGGCTATTTCGCGATCCCGCGCGCCTATCAGTATCGCGCGCTCGTGTGGGGCATCGTCGGCGTCATCGTGCTGCGCGGCGTCATGATCGCCGCCGGCGCCGCGCTGGTGCAGGAGTATGCTTGGCTGCTCTATGTATTCGGCGCCTTCCTGATCGGCACCGGCATCAAGATGCTGGTGGTGCCGGAAGGTGAGCAGGACATCTCGCGCAACCCGCTGGTGCGCTTCCTGCGCCGACACATGCGGGTAACGGACGAGTTGCACGGCCAGAAATTCATCATCCGCCAGCCCGACCCGGTGACGGGGAAGATCGCGGCCTTCGCTACGCCGCTGCTGCTGGCGCTGGTGGTGATCAACATCGCCGACCTGGTCTTCGCGGTGGATTCGGTGCCGGCGATCTTCGCCATCACCACCGACACCTTCATCGTCTACACGGCGAACATCATGGCAATCCTCGGCCTGCGCGCGCTGTACTTCGCGCTGGCGGCGATGGTGCATCGCTTCCACTACCTGAAATACGCGCTCGCGCTCGTGCTCGTCTTTATCGGCGGCAAGATCTTCTGGAACCAGATCATGGGGAAGGTGGACCCGGCGATCTCGCTCGGGGTGACGCTGGCGCTGATCGCGGGCGGGGTGCTGTGGTCGTTGTGGAAGACGCGGAAGGACACCGTCGCGGTGGGGTGACGGGTGGAACCGGAGAAGGGCGTTGCTCCTCTCCGGACCTCACCCCACCAAAGGCCCGAGGCCTTTGGAAACCGATACCTGGTGTTGGGCAGGGCTGGCGTTTCTCCGAGGTGAGCAAGCTCCTCGCCCGGTACCGGTCATTGCCCCGGAGCGCCTTTTCCTTCCCGGTGAGCCCGTTGGGCCCGGCACCAATTCAAGGTGTCCAGAGGCCCTTAGGCCTTTGGTGGGGAGGGTCCGGGAGGGGCAAAGCCCTTCCCGGTCCGCCCGTCGCAACGCAGACCGCCGCCTCAGCCATCCAGCCGGATGTTGAGCCGCCGGATCATCCCGCCCCAGCGCGCGGTCTCCTCCGCCAGGAAGGCGGTGGCCTCGGCCGGCGTGGTCGCCATCACCTCGAAGCCCGCCGCCTCCAGCCGTTCGCGCGCGGCGGGTTCGCGCAGGCCGCGCTGCGCCTCCGTCGCCAGCCGCGCAACGCGCTCGGCCGGGGTCGAGGAGGGCACGACCATGACCTGCCAGCCGTAGGATTCCGCATTGGCCACGCCCTGTTCGGCCAGGGTCGGCACCTGCGGCGTCAGCGCGAAGCGGTTGGCCGATGTCACCGCGATGGCACGGATCTGGCCCGACTGCACCTGACCGAGCACCGCGGCGGTGGTGACCATCATCGCCTGGATCCGCCCGGCGACGAGATCGAGCGTCGCCGCCGCGAAGCCGCGATAGGCGACGTGCAGCATCTCGAGCCCGCCGGTCCGGCCGAGCAGGTCGAGCATGCCGAGATGCCCGCCCGACCCGGCACCCACCGACCCGAAGGCGAGCTTGCCCGGATTGGCCCGCACATGGGCGAGGAAACCCGGCAGGTCGGTGACCGGCAGGTCGTTGTTGACCACCAGGAATTGCGGCCCGCGCGCCAGCAGGGACACCGCGACGAGGTCCTTCACCGGGTCGTAGGGCAGGTTCGGGTAGAGCGCCGGTGCGGTCGTGAGCGGCCCGTTGATCGACAGGCCGATGACATGCCCGTCGGTCGCCTTGGCGATGGCGTCGGTGCCGATATTGCCCCCGGCGCCCGCGCGGTTATCCACCACCACCGGCTGGCCGAGCACCTTCGCCAAGTGTTCTGCCACCACACGGCCGGTCAGATCGGGGCTGGAACCGCCGGGGAACGGCACGATGAAGCGCACCGGACGGTCGGGCCAGCCATCCTGCGCGCGCGCCACGGAGGGCAGCAGCGCAAGGCTGGGCAGGGCGGCGACAAGGCCGCGGCGGGTCAGGGTCATGGCGCATTTCCTCCGGCCGGGCGGCGCAGTTCGGTCCCGGGCCGCCATCCGGGGAGGCAGTCCTATTCCCGGCACCGGCCGGATGGAAGCCGCCATCGGCGCGATGCAGCATGGCGCGGGGCGCGACGTCCAGCACCGCGGATCGCATCATGGACATTCACTTTCCCCTAAGGGTTGATGCTACAATCTGCACGCGTTCCGCCTCCCAGGAGCACAATCCATGGCTGCATTTTCGCGTTTCGTGGCGCTGGGCGCCGTCCTCCTCGGCCTGCCGGGCTGCGCCACCGTGGCGATGAACGCCGCGATGCGCGCCGCCCATCCCGAACCGGCCTGGAATGGCGAGGTCGCCCTCGCCTCCGAGCCACCAGGCGCGCAATGCGCGGTGCATCGCGGCGAGAACGTCGTCGCCGAGCCGCAGGCCGTCCCGGCCACCGTCCAATTGACCCGGTCGCATGCGGTGCTCGAAGTGCGCTGCCAGGCGGAGGGCTACCTCGAGACCGCGGTGCTGATGCGCCCGCAGGATGACCCGGCGGTGTTCCGCATGGCGCCGAACGGCATCATCGGCGCCACGGCGACCATCATCAGCCTCGCCTCGGCGCGGACCATGCGCTACCCCGGCCAGGTCACCGTCGCCATGGTGCCGGCCGTCTTCCCCGACGAGGAAACGCGCACGCGGTTCTTCGAGGCGCGGCGCGGGGCGATCATCGCCTCCCGCGCGGCGCAGATCGCCCTGGCCGATGAACGCTGCGCCGCGCAGCCCGACTCCACCTGCGACCCGGCTGGCATGGTGATGCACCAGGAACAGGATGACGACTTGGCGCGGCTCGACCGCCTGCGCCGGCAGGCGCAGGTCGCCAGCACCGCCACCGCATCCACGCCGTCCGGGAGCCTTCAGGTTGCCGCGGTCGGCAGGCCGGAGTGAGGTAGGCAGCGGCGCGAGAGCATGCCGGCCGGACGGATCCGCGGCGGTGCGGTTCAGCGCGCCTCGGCCAGCAGCCGGCCGCCATGGATGAAGCCGAAGGTCGGGTAGTTCGACTGGCCGAGGCCGCCGGCCGGCGGGAACCAGACGCGCACCAACGACCAGTCGTTGTTGGCCGAGACATCGACCACCGGCTGGTCGCGCGCGATGCGCCCGCGGTTGCCGCCCGAGGCCCAATTGGCGTGATCCACCCGGATCTCACGTGACGACACGACCTGCGTCACCACCGACAGGTGGCCCGTCCGGTTGCGCTGGGTGCGCATGAAGACGAGCACCGAGCCGACCCGCGGACGACGCGAGCGGTCATAGCTGCCCGATTGCGCGGCAGCATCCCACCATTGCCAGGCATCGCCGGCCAGGTTGATGCCACTGCGTGCGCGCGCATAGGGCACGCAGGAGGTATTGCCCCCCGCATACCCAGGCACGGAGCCCCCCGGCACCGTGCCACGCGTGCTGCCGCAGGCCCCCAAGGCCAATGCGGCCAGTATCGCGATCATGCGAAGCACGATCCCGAACCCCCTGATTCCCCTCATTTCCCAGTAGCACGACTCGCCGGGGCTGTGCAGCAGGAACCGTGCGCTTGCGACAACCCCCGACCGCGCCATGCTGCGCGCCGCATATCGAGGGGATTCGCGATGGACGGACCGGCCGTGGAGAGCATCATCGAGGACGGCGTGGCGACGCTCTGGCTCGCCCGCCCCGAACGCGGCAATGCGCTAGGGCCCGATCTGGTCGCGGCGATCGAGGCCGCCCTGGACGGCGCGCTCGCCGCCGGCGCGCGGCTGGTGGTGTTGCGCGGGCGGGGACGGAATTTCTGCACCGGGCTCGATCTCGCCGACCTCGACACCGTCACCGATGGCGAATTAGCGCTGCGCATCATCCGCATCGAATTGCTGTTGCAGCGCATCGACGCGCTGCCGGTGCCGACGATGGCGGTGGCCGGTGGGCGGGTGTTCGGCGCCGGGGCGGACCTCTTCGCCGTCTGCGACCATCGCGTGGCGCTGCCGGGGGCAAGCTTCGCCTTTCCCGGGCCGGCCTTCGGGCTGGTGCTTGGGACCGGGCGGCTGGCCGGGTTGGTCGGCGACGGGGCGGCGCGGCGGCTGTTGCTGGCTGGCGCGCCGGTGGTGGCGGACCGCGCGCTCGCGCTCGGCCTGGTGACGGATATTGTCGAGGAGGCGGCGCTGGAGACGGTGTTGGCCAATGCGCGCGCTGGGGCAGTCAGGCTCGATGCCGAGACGGTCGCGGCACTGCATGCGCGCACGCGCCAGGCGGCGGATGACGCGGATCTGGCGGCGCTGGCGCGGTCGGTGGCGCGGCCGGGGCTGAAGGCGCGGGTTGAGGCG
Organism: Neoroseomonas lacus; assembly: GCF_014644535.1. Lineage (GTDB taxonomy): Bacteria > Pseudomonadota > Alphaproteobacteria > Acetobacterales > Acetobacteraceae > Neoroseomonas > Neoroseomonas lacus. The sequence continues at coordinate 324,872 of NZ_BMKW01000006.1, read as the reverse complement.
TATCGGGCGAAAGCGCTGGCAGGACGGAAGTAAGGTGGGAGGGGCGCCGCCCCTCCAAACCACCCCGCCAAAGGCCCGAGGCCTTTGGAAACCATCTGTTGAGCGGTCACGCCAGGGTGGACGGGCGGCGATGTTCCTGATATGTTCACCACATCGGCGGTGGCGCTGCGTCGGCGCGCGGTACGACCGTTAAGAGCTTAAAATCCTAAAATCTTAAAGTAACAACGCCTGTGCGTCCCGGCATCAAATCGAGGCGTCCAGAGGCCCTTAGTCCGATGGGCCCGATTGGCGTTGCGTCGCAACGTCAATGGGTACCCCTGGTCCGGAGAGAGGCAAAGCCCCTCTCCGGGGTCACAGTCTCAGGCCGGCGTGAACATCGGCACCGGCGCGGCGCCTTCTTCAGTCGGCTTGAACACCAGCTTCACCTTCTGCCCGATCTTCAGCGCATCGAGGTCGCAATCCACGATGTTGGTGAACATGCGCGGGCCTTCGTCGAGCTCGACGTAAGCTACCGCATGCGGTTCCTTCGTGCGCATGACGGAGAAGCTGTAGATCGTCCCCGTCCCCTTCGCTTCCACCATCTCGATATTGTTCGAGAGCGTGAACGGCGAGCAGCCGCGCGGATACCAGAAATGCTTGCCGGTATCCTTGCACAGGCCGATCAGGAACTTGCCCTCGCGGGCGGCGTCCCAGAACGGCTTGGTGGTGGGGTCTTCCTTCGGCGCCGGGATGGCGCGGTTGGCGGATTGCGTCGCCATGATGATCACTCCCGCTCCATGATGAGGGTGGCGCCGCCGTGGCGGTGGCCCAGCAGCCCGCCCACGCCGTTCGCCAGCGCAAGCTTGCAGCCCGGCACCTGGACCTTGGGATGCGCTTCGCCGCGGAGCTGACGCACCGCCTCGATCACCTTGGTCATGCCGCCGCGGTTCGCCGGGTGGTTGTTGCACAGCCCGCCGCCATCCGTGTTGAAGGGCAGCCTGCCGACGCCGCTGATCAGGTTGCCGTCCATCACGAACTTGCCGCCCTCGCCCTTCTTGCAGAAGCCAAGGTCCTCAAGCTGCATCAGCACCGTGATGGTGAAGCTGTCATAGATCGAGGCGTACTGGATGTCGGTCGGCTTCACCTTCGCTTCGGCGAAGGCGGCCGCGCCCGACTGGCGCACCGCGGAATAGGACAGGTCAATGCCGCCGCCGGCCTGGTTCTTGGTGGCCTCAGCGCAGCCGAGCACCTTCACCAGCGGCCGGTTCAGCGACTTCGCGATTTCCGGCTTCGCCACGATCAGCGCGCCGCCGCCATCGGAGATGACGCAGCAATCGAGCCGGTGCAGCGGGTCAGAGACCATCGGGGAGTTCACCACTTCCTCGACCGTCACAACCTTCTGCAGCATGGCATGCGGGTTGTACTGGGCGTGGGTGGAGGCGGCGACCTTGATCCAGGCGAGCTGTTCCGAGGTGGTGCCGAATTCATGCATGTGGCGCATGGCCACCATACCGTAGGAATTCACCACCGTACGGCCCATCGGGATCTCGAAGGGATCGTCGGGGATGTTCGGCGCCCAGGAGCGCGGCACGGTGCCCGTCGCCATGCCTTCGGCGCGCGGCCGGCCGGCCAGCGTGATCAGCGCGACGTTGCAGCGGCCTTCCTTGATCGCCTGCGCGGCATGGCCGACATGCATGACGTAGGAGCAGCCGCCCATGTCGGTGGAATCGACATGGCGCAGCTTGGTCAGCCCCATGTAGTCCGCCATGTTGATGGGCCCGAGGCCCGGGGCGGCGCCGGTGCAGAAGAAGCCGTCGACGTCGTCCTTGGACAGGCCGGCATCCTGCAGGGCGCCATAGGCGACCTCGGCATGGAGTTGCGCGACCGACTGTTTCTCGGCCTTGCGCGTCGGGTGCTCGAAAGCCCCGACGAGATAGGCCTGGCCGTTGATGCTCATGACGGGAGCGTTTCCTCCTGCTGGTTCAAGCGGGCCGCAGGGAAGCAGTGCCGCGCCCCGCTGTCGAGGGGGGCCAACCGATCGGTCGGCGGAAGCAGGATGGGCGCATCGTCAGCGGCCGTGGTGCGGTCGCGCATGGCGCGGACGGGAAAGGAGAGTCCCGCCGGATGCCGTGCGGGATTGCACGACACCCGGCGGGGTTTCGCTGCCTGGCTGGGGGGCAGTATCAGCGCGGCAGGAACTCGGCGAAGTATTCGTAGCTGTCGGCATTCATCTGCGCGGCAGCCGGGTCGTCCTTGGCCAGCGCCTCGACGCGGGCGGGCTGGTAGGCGTGGTCTCGGGTGCCCAGGGTGAGGTGGCTCATCTCATGCACAATGATGCCGCCCTGGCTGTCCTGGCCGGTGCGCGCGGCGCGGAAGAAGGCCGGGCAGACACCCATGACCTCCCGCGCATTCCCGCCCCAGCGGACATAGGCGAAGGTCTGGCCACGGCAGGATTCGGCGCGGTTGCATTCATAAACGAGGCGGGGTTCGCGCTGGTCCATGCCGGCCGAGATGGCGCGGAAATTCTTGGCGATCGCGCCGGCCGGATTGGCGCCGAAGATGCGCGTCAGATGCGGGCGGATCGCCTCGGGCTGCAGGGTCAGGGAGGCGATGGAGGCGTTCATCATTTGCCGCGCATCGGAAAACCCGCGACGGATGGCGACACGCTGTTCCTGCGAGCAGGCGCCGGATTGGGACTGCGCCTGGCGATCGCCACCCTTCACACCCTGCGCCGCGAGCGGCAGCGGGGCCAGCATCAGGGTGGCGAGGGCGGCGGCGGTGGCGAAGGTCTTGCGCATCTCGGTCTGCCTTGCGTTGGGTGGCAGGGGGAGAATGACGCGGCGAAGTCGGCCCGGCGCTGAAACGGTTCAGCTTGGTGTGTTTGGTTCGGACACCGGCATCCGTTCGTCGGCCCGCGGGCGATGAGCCTACGTATGTCCTGCTTGACCGGAACGAGAGGGGCTTTGCCCCTCTCGAGCTCACCCCACCAAAGGCCTGAGGGCGTTTGGAAACCGATATTTGGCGCCGTGCGCCCAGGGCAGAATGCGCGCCGACACCCGCTCTCGCGCACAGCGCGTGTCATGGGGGCAGCGAGCCCGCGCGGCCTCGCGCCAACAGCTGGCGTTCCAAATGGCACTGTCATTTGGAGGGGCAGCGCCCCTCCTATTCGTGTCCGCCGGTATCAGACGGCCACAGCCCGCCGCTTCTCCTGCGCGTTCCGCAGCAGCGCGATGCCGCGATACAGTCCATGCACCATCTTCGAATAGGGCAGCACCAGGAAGAAGGCGAAGACCAGCCCGAGATGAATGGCGAGCATCAGCCCCATCGCCCCGGTATGGCGCACCGCCAACAGCAGCAGCCCGGTCGCCGCGATCAGGAACAGCAGACCAAGGATGGCGAATTCGCCGCCCATCACCTTGCGCGACACCGGCCCCGGATCGGTGATGATCTTCACATGCGCGAGGCCGGCCGTGCCGATCATCATCAGCACGCCGCCCCAGAAGCCGAACTGCACCGGCAACGACAGGAAGGCATGCGGCGACTTCCAGCTGAGGAAGTAGTGATAGATCGTGCCCGTGCAGGTCGCCGCGAAGCACAGCAGGAAGCCATACATCAGCGCCTGGTGCAGCCAGCGGCGACGCGTCGAGAAACCCTCATCGAGATCGTTGCAGCCATGCCCGCCGCCGCCGAGGTTGCGCATGATGGCGATGTCCACCACCGCCTCGGCCGCCGGGGCCGGTGCGAAGGCACCGCCGCCGCCGCCCGTGGCGCGCCAATAGCTGCGCGCCCCCATCGCCAGCGCGACGATGGCGAAGCCGAAAGTCAGCAGGCCGAGCGAAATCATCAGCCAATGCGGGATGACGCGGAAGAAGGCGCCGACACCGCGCTGTGCCGACCACAGCACCGCCGGGTCCTGCAACGCCACCGTCAGGATCAGTGCCAGCGCCACGCCGAGGGCGGCGAACAGCGAGACGATCGTGCCGTTGCGCTCGAACACCGCGCCGAGCGGCGCCGGCCAGGCATGCGCCGCGTAGCTCTCGTTGCGCAGCTCGGCGAAGGTCGCCGGGATGTTGATGCCAAAGGCATGCGGCGGCGCGTATTGGCAGGCGTGGTAGCAACCCTTGCAGCCGTGACACAAGTTGGCGAGGTGTGTCAGGTCGCCTTCGGTGAAGGACCGGCGCATCGCCATGGCGGGGAAGACGGCGCAATAGCCCTCGCAATAGCGACAGGCATTGCAGATTTCCATCTGCCGCCGGGCTTCGGCGACGGTCGCGCTTTCAGTGGCCATCGTCTCAGTTCCTCACCAGCTTGGCCGCTTCCTCGCCGGCGATGCGGCCAAAGACGGTGCCGATCGCCATGCCAAAACCGGCGAGATATCCCTGGCCGAGGATATTGCCGGACATGATCTCGCCACTCGCGAACATGTTCGCGCTGGGCGTGCCGTCGGCCATCATCACGCGCGCACGGTCATTCACCTTCACCGAAAGGAATGTGAAGGTGATGCCCGGCCGCAGCGGGTGGCAGTAATAGGGCGGCGTATCGATGCGCCGCGCCCAGTGCGACTTCGGCGGCGTCAGCCCTTCGGTGCGGCAATCGTCGAGCGTCTGCGCGCTGAAGGTGCCGGGCTGCACCGCGGCGTTGTAGTCGGCGACGACCTTCTCCAGCTTGCCGGCATCGAGGCCGATCATGCCGGCGAGTTCGGCGATGCTGCCGGCCTCATAAGGCGCGAAGACCGGTGGCAGATAATTGTGCTGCGCCTTGGAATCGTTGATGGCGAAAGCAACCTGGTCGGGCTGCTGGGCGATCAAGCGGCCCCAGATGGCGTAGCGCTTCGGCCAGACATCCTCGCCTTCGTCGTAGAAGCGCTCGACATCGCGGTTCACCACGACGGAGAAGGGCACGCAGTCGAGCCGCATGGCGAGGCCGCCATCCTCCATCGGCGCGCGGGCGTCGTTGGCGACGGCGTGGAACTGCGTCGGGTCGCCCACCTCCTGCACGCCGGAGGCCAGCATGTCCTTCAGGATGCGGCCCTGCGCATAGGGCGTGCCGCGGATCTGGAAATTATCCGCCGCGTCGCCCCAGTATTTGCGCAGCCATTCGCGGTTCGCCTGGAAGCCGCCGGCGGAGGCGATGAATGCCTTGAATTTGATGCGCGCGGGAAAGCCACGGTGGGAGACGATCGCTTTCGTCGCGAAGCCGTCCTTCACCTCGATGTGCTGGACCTCGGTGTCGTAGAGGATGGTGATGCCGAGCGCCTCCGCCGTGCGGTACAGCGCATTGATCAGCGCCTTGCCGCCGCCGAGGAAGAACGCGTTGGTGCGCGACAGCGACAGCGTCCCCGACAGCGAGGGCTGGAACACCACGCCGCAGGATTCAAGGAACTTCGGGGCCTCCTCGCTGGCGCGGATGCACATGCGCGCGAGGGGTTCATCCGTCTTGCCCGCCGTGACGCGGCGCAGATCGTCCCAGTATTCCTCTTCAAGGTAGCTGTCGGTCAGCACCCCGGTCGGGCCGTGATGCAGGGACCGGACATTGCGGGTGTGGCGCGAATTGCCGCCGCGCATCGACTTCGGCGCGTGTTCCGCCACGACGACGGTCGCGCCGGCCCGGCGCGCCGTGATCGCGGCGCAGAGCGCGGCATTGCCGCCGCCCGCGATCAGCACGTCGAAGGTCTGTGTCAGGTCCACCATGGGCAGCCCCCTTTCGACAATGGCCAGCTTTGTATCCAACTGGATTCAGTCATATACGAAGCGCCACGTTTGGCAACCGGCACGGCGCTGTGCGGCGCCACACAGGATAGCCGGCAATTTTCATGTTGTTTCATTATCGACCCGGCGACACTCTGCGCCGCGCCAGTCATGATCGGGGGACCGCCCCGCCCGTTCCGGCACGGCGGTATCCCGGAGAGAGCCATCCATGGGCGTCCTCAAGCTCACGCTGTTTCATGTCGCCCCGGTCAGTGGCTCGGCGAGCGCCATATTCTACAAGCAGGTCGAGCGGGGGAATGCCTTCCTGCGCCCACACAACCTGCGGTTCGACGTCTATCCTGTAGCCGGCAGCCTCGACCTGGATTGGCATGAACCACTCTCATCCAACGGCCGCGTGGGCGAAGGCCTGGCCCAGCGGCTCGCCCTGCGGATGGCGGCGAATTCGCGCTACTACAGCAATGACAACCGCCTGCCGGTGATCCTCTGCCAGATCAATGGCGGCGGCGGGGAGGCCCCGGGTTCGATCGGCCAGAAGCTCGACTGGCTGCCCTGGGTCGTGCTGGACGCCTACACGCTGAACAATGACGGCCTGACCATGACCCATGAAGCCGGCCATTGCGCCGGGTTGAAACATCCGGGCTTCTCGGACCTGTCCGAACCGCGGCTGATGGTGGGGGACCAGGCGATGACCGACAACATCATGGCCTATGGCACCTTCGACATGGAAACGCAGAAATTCGGCGGGCGGACCCTGATCGAACCCTGGCAGGTCGATGCCTACCGCACCGCCTATTTCCATTCGCCCTGAGAGGCTGTTTGGAAAGTCCGGCACCGGCCCGCACCCCCACCCGGCCAGCCACGTCAGTATCCTGGAATGGGTGGCCGGGTGGCGGTGCGGATCGCTGCCGGACCCGAAAGCACACCGGCAGGCGAGTTTCCAAACGGGCTCTGAGCGGGGCCTTGCTTTCGCCGGTCCGGCGGCATCGGCTATAGCTCCGCCATGGACGGCACCCCGACCTCCTCGCGCGACCTCGGCCAGGAAGCCTATGCCCGCATCCGGGCGGCGATCCGTGGCGGCGCATTGGCACCGGGCGAAAGGCTGACCGAAACCGACCTCGCCGCGCGCTTCGGCGTGTCGCGCACCCCGGTCCGCCAAGCGATCGCCCGGCTGGAAGCGGAAGGCCTGCTGACGCACGAGGCGCGGCGCGGCGTGACGGTCACGCGCCCGGACCACCAGCAGGTGGTGGAACTGTATGTCATGCGGGAAGTGCTGGAAGGGGCCGCCGCGCGCCTCGCCGCGCAGCATGCCGGCGAGACCGAGATCGCCGCCATGTCCGAGATCGTCGAGGGCGAACCGGCCGCCTATGGTGACGCCGCCGCCCTGGCCGCGGTGAACCAGCGGCTGCACGGGTTGCTCTATCTCGCTGCGCATAATCGGTACCTGTTGCGCAGCCTCGAACAGCTCGCCGCGACCATGTCCCTGCTGCCGACGCTGCTGACGCGCGGCGGGCGGGCGGAACAGGCGCATGCCGAGCACTGCGCCATCCTCGCGGCGATCGTCAGTCGCGACGGGGATGCGGCGGAAGCGGCCGCGCGGGCGCATGCGCGGGCGGCGCAGAAGCATCGCCTCGCCTGGATGGTGGGCACGATCGGCGTGCCGCTCGCGACACCCGGCGCGCCGTCGCCCGATTGACTCGAAGGCCGCGGCGCCGAAGGGTTGGCGCCAGCAATGCCGGAGAGATTCACGATGAAGCGCGTTACCCTCGCACTCGTGGCGGCCTGTCTGTTGGGCCTGGCGCAGCCCGCGCGCACGCAATCGCTGACCATGGCGGTGGAGGCACCCTTCGGCCTCGACCCGCATTTCCTCTTCGCCGGGCCGAACATGGCCGCGGCCCGCCACATCTATGACAGCCTGATCAATCGCGATCCCGAAAGCCGCTTCATTCCGGGCATCGTCGAATCCTGGGCGATGGTCGAACCACAGGTGTGGGAGCTACGGCTGCGTCACGGCGTCACCTTCCATGACGGCAGCCCCTTCACCGCCGATGACGTCGCCTTCTCGATCGCGCGGGTGCCGAGCATCGAGAACAATCCCGGCCCCTATACGTCCAACCTGCGTACCATCGAGCGGGTGGAGGTGGTGGATCCCTATACCGTCCGCCTGCATACTGACCGGGTGAACCCGGTGCTGCCCGGCCAGCTCACCAACATCTTCGTGGTGTCAAAGCGCGCGGCGGAGAATGCCTCGACCGCCGATTTCAACAGCGGCCGCGCAGCCATCGGCACCGGCCCCTTCCGCCTGCAGGAAGCGCGCGGGCGCGAGGGCATGACGGTGCTGCGCAACGAGGCCTTCTGGGGCGACAGGGCGGCGTATCAGCGCGTCGATATCCGGGTGATCGGCAATGACGCGTCGCGCCTGGCGGCGCTGCTGAGTGGCGATGTCGACATCATCGAAAGCGTGCCGCCGGCGGATGTGGAACGGCTGCAGCACGATGCGCGGCTCTCGGTGTTCCGGCGCAATTCCGACCGCATCATGTACCTGCTGCCCAATGTACGGCTGGACCAGTTCCCGCTGCTGACCGACGCCGGCGGCCAGCAATTGCCCCACAACCCGCTGCGTGACGTTCGTGTACGGCGTGCCTTGTCGATAGCCCTCGACCGCCAGGCGCTGGTGGCGCGCGCACTCGATGGCCAGGGTGTCGCGACGGTGCAGATGGTGCCGGAACAGTTCGGCGGCTACGACCCGTCGATCACGGTGCCTGCCGCCGACCCGGCGCGCGCCCGTGCGTTGCTCGCCGAGGCCGGTTACCCGCATGGCTTCACGCTGACGCTGGGCTGTTCCAACAACCGTTACGTCAATGATGCGCGCCTGTGCCAGGCGGCGGGGCAGATGCTGACGCGGGCGGGCTTCCAGGTGAAGGTCGAGACGCAGCCCTGGAACGTATTCTCGCCGCGCACTCTGGCGACGCGCAACGACCTGCCATTGATGCTGTATGGGTTGTCGCTGTCCTCCTCGCGCGATGCCTCCTACATCTTGTCCACCGCGGTGCATACGCGCATCCCGGCGCAGGCTTTCGGCCAGGGCAATCGCGGCGGCTTCAGCGATGCGCGGCTGGATGGGTTGATCGATGGCGTGATCACCAGCGCCGATGCGGGGCGCGAGGCGGAACTGCGGCAGGTGGCGCGGGAAGCGCTCGACCAAGTGCCGTTCATCCCGATCTACAACCAGGTGGTGGTGGTCGCGGCGCGGCGCGGCATCGAGTACACGCCGCGCATGGATGAGCAGATGGTCGCCTATCACGCGCGCCCGCTGGCGCGCTGACCGCGCCGTTCAGGCGGCCAGCGCATTCTTCACGAAGCGTCCGCCGAGCATGATCGCCGACAGCCCCTCGCCCTGCCCGGCCAGCAGGGAGAGGTCCTTCAGCGGGTCGCCCTCGACCACCACCAGGTCGGCGTAAGCACCAGGTGCGACGCAGCCAATCTTCCCCTCGGACATCAGCAGCTTCGCCGCGTTGATGGTGGCGCTGCGGATCACCTCGATGGCCGGCAGCACCTCGCCGCGGATGACGAATTCCGCCGATTGATGGCGATGCATCTCGCCGAGCAGGTCAGTGCCGAAGGCCATCATCAGCCCGGCCTCGCGCATGATTTCGAGCGAACGCAGCCCGGCGGTGCGCACATCGTCGATCTTGTTCACCGACTCGGCCGGCAAGCCGAGTGAGGCGCCCTCATCCTTCAGCGCCTGGTAGGTGACCAGGGTCGGGCAGGCGATGGCACCCCGCTCCGCCGCGAAGCGCGCAGTCGGTCCCTGGATCAGGTTGCAATGTTCCAGGCTGCGCACGCCGCAATCGACGGCGCGATGGATCGCGCTGTCGGTGTACAGATGCGCGGAGACGTAGGTCTCGGCATTCTCGGCTTCCTCGACGGCGGCGAGCACTTCCTCGCGCGAGAAGCCGACGAAGGCGATCGGGTCGGTCGGCGAAGCGACGCCGCCATTGGCCATGATCTTGATGTAGTCGGCACCGGCCTTGATTTCCTCGCGGCAGGCGCGGCGCACATCGGGCACGCCATCAACCAGGCGGCCGAGGCTGCCCAGGCGCGCGGCGAAGAAATCCGTGCCGCGCGTGTCGTGCCGGCCTCGGAAGTCGCAATGCCCGCCGGTCTGCGACAGCGCCTTGCCGGCGATGTTCAGGCGCGGCCCGTCGAAATGCCCTTCGTCGCGCGCCATGCGCAAACCATGAGTGCAGCCCCCGAGGTCGCGCACCGTGGTGAAGCCGCGCATCAGCATGCCGTTCATGATCTTCGCGGCGCGGAAGGCAACGACGGCATCGGGCAGCATGGCGTTGAGGCCGAGATTCACCACCCCCGCGACGACATGCACATGCGCGTCGATCAGCCCGGGCATCAGCGTGCGGCCGCGCAGGTCGATGCGGCGCGCGGATGCGGCGGCGATCGGCTTGTCGCTGACTTCCTTGATGTTGCCGCCTTCGACCAGCACATGACCGAGCACGGCGCCCTCGGCGGTGCCGTCCAGGATGGCGGCGTTTTCGAACAGGACGGATTCGGTCATGCGGGTGGTCTCCGGAAACTCAGGCTGAGGCAAGGTCTGCGGCGCGACGAAGCGCGCCCGGCAGGAACCCGCCGATCACCTCGGCGATGGCGACATGCTGCGCCGTATAGGCGTCCAGGGCATCGAGGATGTTCAACGTGCCGACGACGACGCCACCCTCCCGCACCGGGATGTTGATGCAGGTGGCGCAGCCGAGGCTTTCGATCAGCGCATGGTCGGGGAAGGCCCAACGGATGTCGTCCATACCGTTGCCGAGCCAGGTGCGGCCCTGCGTCAGCACATGCTCGCCCCACGGCGTCGGACCCATGCGCTTGCGCCCGGTCAGCGGATAGGCGGCGGGGTCGGAGGAATAGACGCGCTCCACCTCCGCGCCACCAGGCACGACGAACAGCGTGGTGAACAGGCGATGGCCGAGCAGCGCCTTGGACGCGGCCTCGGCGGCGCGGAAGACGGCGATGGGGTCGGCATCGGCCGCCGCGCTGCGCGCCAGGGTGATGAGCGATGGGGGCAGGTCCACGGTCATGCGGGTGCCTTCTGGTTCAGTTCGGGGAACAGGCCGCGCTGGCGGAAGCGCAGCAGCAGGATCAACGCGATGCCGACCGAGGCCTCACGCAGGGCCGCCGCCTGGACGGCGGAAACGCCCGGGACGATCTCGGCGGCAAAGCGCGTGGCCTCGAGGAACGCGATCAGGATATAGGCGCCGATCGCCGCGCCGGTCGGGCGGCCGTTGCCGCCCGCGGTGACGGCGAGGAAGACGTAAATGGTGATCAGCGGCTGGAAGATCTCGGGCGCGATGTAGGAGGTGTAGTGGCCATACAGCGCGCCGGCCAACGCCGCGATGGCGCAGGCGATGGCGAAGGCCTCCGCCTTCAGCCGCGTCACGCGCTTGCCGGCGACGGCGGCGACGATCTGATCTTCGCGCACCGCGCGCAGCGCCCGGCCCCAGGGTGACGCCACCAGCCGCCGCAGCGCCAGCCACACCAGCCCGAGCAAGATGGTGACGATCACCAGCGAGATGATGTGGAACCGCTGCCCCCAGTCGCGCGGCATGCCGGCCGGAATGCCGGAAATGCCATCGGTGCCGCCGGTCAGCCAGATCTCGTTCGACGCGATGACGCGCACGGCTTCGGCGAAGCCGAGGGTGACGATGGCGAGGTAGTCGTCGCGCAGCCGCAGTGTCGAGACACAGACGACGAAGCCCGCCACCGCCCCGGCCACCAGCGCGGCGACCAGCCCGAGCGGCACCGGCACGCCACCCCATTTCGTCAGCGTCGCCGAGGCATAGGCGCCGATCGCGAAGAAGCCGGCAAGGCCCAGATTTACCAGCCCGGTGACGCCCCAGGCGAGGCAGAGGCTCTGCGCCAGCAAGGCATAGATGCCTCCGACCACCAGCAGGAAGATGAGGTAGGAGACCATCAGGATGCCCGCGTGCCAAAGAGGCCGGCTGGCCGCAACGTCAGCACGATGAGGATGACGACAAAGCCGACCACCAGCCGATAGGCGGGGTTGAAGACGATGACGGACAATTCCTCGGCCATGCCGATAGCGATGGCGCCGGCCACCGCGCCCGGAATGGAGCCCAGCCCGCCCAGCACGGCAGCGGCGAAGATCGACAATACCAGTCGCGTGCCGGTCAGTGGATCAACCGAGGTGTCGAGCCCGACCAGCATGCCGCCCATGCCCGCCAGCCCGGCGCCGACGATCACCGTCACCAGCGCGACGCGCACGGGATCGACGCCGCGCAGCAGGGCAAGGTCGCGATTGTCCGCCACCGCGCGCATCGCCCGCCCGGTGCGGCTGAAGCGCAGGAAGGCCCAGAGCAGCGCCATGCAGGCGAGGGCGAGGCCAAAATTCTCCAACTGTTGGGGCCCGATGCGGAATTCGCCGATGCGCCAGTCGCGCAGCAGGGGCAATTCGAAGCCGCGTAGGTCATTGCCGAAGCCGAAGCGCAGGATGTTTTCGAGCACGAGCCCCGCGGCCAGCGAGGCGATCGCCATCATCAACGCCCCGGAAGCCTCGAGCGGCTTCACCGCCAGTGATTGCACCGCGAGCCCGGCGAGGCCCGCCACTCCGAAGGCGAGCGGCAGCGCGCCGAGCATCGGCAGGCCGAACACGGTATTGCCGACCCAGCCGGCATAGGCCCCCACCGTCGCCAGCGCGCCGATCGCGAAGTTCGGATAGTTCAGCACCGCGAAGATCGCCGTGAAGCCTAGCGCCGGCACCGCGAGAATGGTGCCGGCGATCACGCCGTTGATCAGCGCCTGGAGAAGCGCCTCAATCATCAGGCGATGCGGATCAGCGTCTGCTGCCCGCCACGCACCTGATCGTAGCGGAACTTGCAGTCGGTGATGTCGCCGGCATCGGTGAAGTCGCAAGGGCCCGAGGCGCCGTCGTAGTCGACCTTCTTGCCGGCGGCGATGGCGCGCAGGCCGTCCATCACATTGTCCACCTTGTCACCGCCACCCTGGCTGACGCGGCGGATATTGTCGTGGATGCCCTGCCCGGTCGCGTCATTGCCGACGGCCATCGCCATCAGCACCAGATTGACCTGATCGTAGATCTGGCAGGTGTAGGGGTCGGGGTTGTCGTTGCCGACGATGCGCTTGACGCGGTCGAAGCCGCCCGAACCCTGCGCCGGTGAAGGTGCCAGGGTGTAGATGCCCTCGGTCACGTCATGCGGCAGCGAGCCGATCATCTGCTGGTTCACCGAATAGGCATAGGCCAGCAGCTTGCCGCGATAGCCGGCGCGGAAGATGTCGCGCAGCAGCACCGTTGTGTCCGGCGTGTAGCCGCCGAGGATGATGATGTCGGGCCGCGCCCGCATTGCCTGATCGACCTCGGTGCGCAGGGAGGGCTTGGCGGCGTCGTAGATCAGCAGCTCGATGCTGCCGCCGGCGGCTTCGATCGGCGGCTTCATGTTGGCGAGCTGCGACTGGGTGAAAGGCGTCTGCGGCGCCATGAAGAACATCTTCTTGCCGCCAAGCTCGACCGCATATTCGCCGAACTTGCGCCCCTGCAGCGTGGTGTTCGGCTGGGTGCGGATCAGCCATCCATTGTGCGGCAGGGCGGTGATGGAATCGGCGCCGGAGACGGTGGTCAGGAAGGTCTTGTTCTCCCAGCACAGCGGCGCGACGGCGGTCGTCACCGAGGACGCCCAGGTGCCCATGATGGCGGCGACGCGGTCGATGTCGATCAGCTTGCGCGCGGCGCGCAGCCCGGCTTCGGGGTTGGTCTGGTCATCCTCGCTGGTGAGCTGGACCTGGCGGCCGAGCACGCCGCCCACACCGTTCACCTCGGTGATCACCGACTTCACGCAATTGGCCATCACCGGGCCATAGGGGCCGCCGGCGCCAGTCAGCGGCGTCAGCGTGCCGAGATGGATCGGCGCGCCCTGCGCACGCGCCAGCGACGGCATGGCGAGAAGCGAAGCGCTAGCGATCAGCGCCGTGCGGCGGGTCATGATGGTCATGGGCTAGTCTCCCTGTTGGTCCCTGTCGCGTCCATCCTGCCCTCCCCGCGACCGCCGAGGAACAGGCGTCGTATCGCGGGGTCGCGCGCCAGCGCCGGCGCTGGGCCTTCATGCGCGTTGCGGCCGTCGACCAGCACCAGCGCGCGGTCGGAGATCTGCATCGCCTGCAGCGCGTTCTGTTCGACCATCAGCACGGCGACGCCGGTCTCGGCCGTCGCGCGCACCAGGGCGAACAAATCCGTCGCCGCCTTGGGCGACAGGCCGGCGGTGGGTTCGTCGAGCAGCAGCACGCGCGGCTCGCTCATCAGCGCCTGGCCCATGGCGAGGATCTGCCGCTGCCCACCCGACATGGTGCGCGCCGCCTGCCGGCGCCGTTCGGCGAGCAGCGGGAAGCGGTCCATCACCGCCGTCATGCGCGCCTTGGCACGCCCCGGATCGAGGAAGCAGCCCATGGCCAGGTTCTCCTCGACCGAGAGCGTGCCGAAGACGTTACGTTCCTGCGGCACGAGAACCATGCCAGCCTCGATCACCACGCGCGGCGACTGGCCGGTGATGTCGCGCCCATCGAGCGCGACCTGGCCCGCGCGCGGGCGCAGCAGCCCGGTCAGCAATTTCAGCACGGTGGATTTGCCGGCGCCATTCGGGCCGATGACGCAGACCAGCTCGCCCGACGCCACGGTGAAGGACACGCCCTTCACGACATGGTCGGCCGCTGCATAGCCGCCGGTCAGTTCCTGCACGGTCAGCGCAGTCATGCCGCGCCTCCGAGATAGGCGTCTTGGACCGCCGCATCCTCGCGGATCTGCGCGAAGGAACCCTCGGCGAGGGTACGACCGGAGGCCATGACCACGACATGGTCGGAGATGCGCTCGATCAACGCCATGTCGTGTTCAACCAGGAGTATCGTCCGTCCCTCGGCGACGATGGCGCGCAGCAGGTCGCCGATTTCCTCCGCTAGCGTGGGGTTCACCCCGGCGGCGGGTTCGTCGAGCAGCATCAGCGCCGGTTCGGCCATCAGCGTGCGGCCGATCTCGAGCAGCTTCTTCTGCCCGCCTGACAAGGCAGTCACCTGATTGTCGATGACGTGCGTCAGGCGCAGACGGCGCGCCGTCGCCAACGCCTGTTCGGCCAGCGCCGCTTCGCGCCGGCGCGCCGCCGCTGTGCCAAGCAACGCGGCGGTCCAGCTCTCGCCGGGCTGGTCCTGGCCGTAGAGCATCAGATGTTCGAACACCGACAGTTTCGGGAAGCCACGGGCGATCTGGAAGGACCGAACCATACCCCGCGCGGTGATCTGTTCCGGCTTCAGGCCAAGGATCTCCTCACCGCGCAGCCGAACGCTGCCGCCCTGCGGGCGCACAAGGCCAGAGACCGCGTTGAACAGCGTGGTCTTGCCGGCGCCATTCGGGCCGATCAGGGCGGTGATGCGGCCGGGCACGACGCCGAAGGCAACGCCATCCAGCGCCGCCAACCCGCCAAAGGACAGGCGCAGCCCGTCCACCGCCAACAGCGCATCGCTGCTTTGTGAAGCCACCATGACGCGCAGAACGCCCTGTTCCGCGCCCGCTGGCAAGAGGCTTCAGGCGTGGGCGAAGAGCGGCTGGCCCGGATGCTCCCACCGTGTCCGTAGGACGGAACCCGACTCGCTCTCGGTTATGAAGATGTCGCGGTTGTCCGGGCCGCCGAAACAGACGTTGGTGGTGCCGAGGCCGCGCGGGGAACGGATGCGCAACAGCGGCTCGCCCAGACGGGAGAAGATCCAGACCGTGCCCATGCCCGCATGGGCGACCACGAGGTTGCCCTGGCTGTCGAGCGCCATGCCATCCGGTCCCGCCAGGCCGCCCGACATGGCGATAAAGCGCCCGACGCGGATCACCCCGCCATCGGGGGTGATGGGCACGCGCCAGATGGCGTTGTCGCGCGTCGCGGCGACGTAGAGGGTGTGGCCATCCGGCGTCAGCACCAGCCCATTCGGGCTCGGCACGTTGGCGACCAGCGCATCGGCCTGGTCGGCGCCGGCGCGCAGGCGATAGGCGCGCCCGGCAGGGTCGTGCAGGCCGGTCTGGCCCTGGTCGGTGAAGAACAGGTCGCCATTCATCGCGAAGGTGCAGTCATTGACGCCACGGAAGCCCTCGCGCCGCGCACGGGGGACCAGCGGCGTGACGGCGCCGGTCGTGGGGTCGAGCCGCAGCAGCCCGCGTTTCGCATCGGTGATCGCCGCCCAGCCGTCGCGATGGAAGGCGAGGCCGTTGGGCTCGCCGTCATACGCCGCGACGACGGTCCACTCGCCCGCCGGGCTCACCTTGAAGATGCGGCCGAAGACGATGTCGGTGAGCCACAGATTGCCGGCCCGGTCGAAGGACGGGCCTTCGAGGAAGGAATGCGGCGTCGGTCCCGGCCGGCCATACAGCCAGTCGCTGCCACGGTCGCGGATGCGCAACGCCTCCGGGACTTCGGTGTGGATCTCGGCGGTGACGGAAGGCGGTGCGGCGTACATGGTTCAACCCAGGGTGATGTTGGCGAGGCGGATCAGCCGCGCGGCGCGGTCACGCTGCGCGACGACGAAGGCGGCAAAGTCGTCGGGGCTGCTCCCGACAGGGACGATGCCGATCTGGTCCAGCCGCTGGCGCACATCGGGCTGGTTGAGGGCGAACAGCGCGGCGGCATGCAGGCGTGTCACCGCCGCGGCCGGCGACCCGGCGACGGTCCACAACCCGTTCCATTCGTCGAAGTCGAAGCCGCGATAACCCTGTTCGTCCAGCGTCGTCACATCGGGCAGCGCGCCGATGCGGCGCAGCCCGGCAGCACCCAGGGCACGCAGCCGCCCGCCCTGCACATGGGCCGTCGCCGCCGCGGCCGAGGCGAAGGCGCAATTGACGTTGCCCGCCACCAGGTCAGTCATCGCCGGCCCGCCGCCGCGATAGGGGATGTGCGTCACCTCGATGCCGGCGAGGCGCGAGAATTCCACCATCGCCAGATGCGCGCCGGTGCCATTGCCGGAACTAGCATAGGACACGGTGCCCGGCCGCGCCTTGGCCGCCGTGACAAGGTCCGCCGTCGTGCGATAGGGCGAGTTCGCCGGCACCACCAGCATCTGCGGCTGCCAGGTAAGCTGCGTGATCGGTGCGAAGGCCGTGGCATAATCAAAAGGCAGGCCGGGCATCAGCGTCGGGTTCACCACATGGCCCATGCTGTCGAGCAGCATGGTGTGGCCGTCCTTCGGTGCGCGCGCGACCTCGGCGGCGCCGATCGACCCGCCGGCGCCGCCGCGATTCTCGATGACGACATTCTGGCCGAGCTGCGCGATCAGATGCGGCAGCAACAGGCGGGCCACCGTGTCGGTGCCGCCACCGGGCGGATAGGGCGGAATGAGGCGCAGGGGCTGGGTCGGAAAGCCCTGCGCCAAGACGGGGCCAGCGGCCGACAGAAGGGCAGTGCCCAGCAGCGCCCGGCGATGGAAGGACATGGACATACCCTCGTGATTTTCTTCGAGCCTGCGCCAGCTGGCGCCGCGGGTCCAGTAGGCTTGCCGGGCGGTGGCACCGCTGGCTACCGTGGCCGGCCGCTATCGTCCCATGCATGGCTTGCCGCATGTCGGTTCGGCGCAACATGCCTCGCGTGACCGGCACCGCACCCACCGACCGCGACAGGAGCGAACCATGCGCAGCAGATACCGGATCGAACGTCGCGGCACGCTGGCGGGCGGCGCGGCCTTCCTGCTCACCGCCGTGGCCGGCGCGCGAGTGCCCGTTGCCCAGACGCTTGACCGCGTCTCCTTCCAGACCAACTGGCTCGCCCAGGCGGAACAGGGTGGCTACTATCAGGCGGTCGCCGCCGGCATCTATCGCCGCCATGGCATCGAGTGCGACCTGCGCATGGGCGGGCCGCAGCAGAACCTCGCGCAGCTGCTGCTCGCCGGACGCGTCGACATGGTGATGTCGAACGGCTTCCAGGCACTGAGCTATGTGCGGGAGAATCTGCCCTTCCTGACCATCGCCGCGATCATGCAGAAGGATCCGCAGATCCTGATGAGCCATGAGGAAGCCGGCATCAACGGCTTCGAACAGATGCGCGGGCGGCCGCTGCTGATCGGCGCCGGCGGGCGCATCACCTATTGGCCCTTCCTGCGCGCGAAATTCGGCTTCAGCGACGACCAGATCCGCCCCTACACCTTCAACCTGCAGCCCTTTCTCGCCGACAAGGGCGCCATCCAGCAGGGCTTCCTGACCTCCGAGCCCTACTCCGCCATGCTGGCCGGTGCGCATCCGCGGGTGCATCTGATCGCCGATGCGGGCTTCCCGAACTACCAGACCACCATCGACATCTCCCGCCGCCTGGTCGAGCAGAAGCCCGACATCGTACAGCGCTTCGTCGACGCGACCATCGAAGGCTGGGCGCAATACATGCGCGGCGAGAATGTCGAGGCGGCGAACCGCATGATCATGCGCGACAATCCGGAAATGACGGCTGAGCGCATCGCCTATGCCGTGCGGGTGATGAACGAACGCGGCATCGTCTTCTCCGGCGATGCGGAGACGCTCGGCATCGGCGCCATGACCGATGCGCGGTGGCAGAGTTTCTACACCATCATGCGCGATGCCGGCGCGGTGCCGGCGGGGCTCGACGTCAAGCGCGGCTACTCGCTGCAATTCGTCAACAAGCGCGTGGGCCTCACGTGAATCTCGGCGCGCCGCTCGTCTCGCTGCGCGGCGTCGCCAAGCGCTATGCGACCGGGACATTGGCGCTGGACGGGATCGACCTCGCCGTCCGGCAGGGCGATTTCCTGGCGCTGCTCGGACCGTCCGGCTGCGGCAAGTCCACATTGCTGCGCATTATGGCGGGGCTTGCGGCGCCCTCGGCCGGCGCCATCGACTGGGCGGCCGGCGAAGGGCGCGGCGATGTCGGCTTCGTCTTCCAGGAACCGACGCTGATGCCCTGGGCAACGGTGCTGCGCAACGTCACCCTGCCGCTGGAACTCGCCGGCATGAAGCGCGCCGAGGCCGAGGATCGTGCCGCCGAATGGCTGGCGCGTGTCGAACTCGGCGGCTTCGAGCACGCCTATCCGCGCGCCTTGTCCGGCGGGATGAAGATGCGCGTGTCGATCGCCCGCGCGCTGGTGACGCGTCCGCGCCTGCTGTTGCTGGACGAGCCCTTCGCCGCGCTGGACGAGATCACCCGCTTTCGCCTGAACAACGACCTGCTGAAGCTGTGGCAGGATGAACGCTTCACCGTCGTCTTCGTCACCCATTCGGTATTCGAGAGCGTCTTTCTCGCCGAACGAATCGTCGTCATGGCCCCGCGCCCCGGGCGCATAGCGCAGTCGTTGGAGGTCACGGCGCCGGCGCGACGCGGCGAGGAATTCCGCACCTCGGCCGAGTATGCGGCGCAGTGCCGCACCGTCTCCCACGCCTTGTCCGCCGCGATGGGCGCGGCGGCATGAAGAACGCGCCGCAAGGTCTCTGGCTGCGCATCCTGGCGCCGAGCGTCATCGCCCTGCTGTTCCTAGGCGGCTGGGAGGCCGTGGTGCGGCTCAACGACATCCCGCCCTATATCCTGCCTGGCCCGCTGCTCGTCGCGCAGACCTTGGTGCAGGATTGGGGTACGCTGTCGGTCTCGCTGCTGGTGACGCTGAAGATCACCGCCATGGCGCTGGCGGTCGCGGCGGGGCTGGGGCTGCTGCTCGCCATCCTGTTCGCGCAATCGCGCGTCCTGGAATTGTCGCTGTTTCCCTTCGCCGTGATCCTGCAAGTGACACCGATCGTCGCCATCGCGCCGCTGATCATCATCTGGGTGAACGACGTCACCATCTCGCTGCTGATCTGCGCCTGGATCGTCGCCTTCTTCCCGATCCTGTCGAACACCACGGTCGGGTTGCGATCCGCCGACCACAATCTGATCGACCTGTTCAAGCTGTATCGCGCCAGTCGCTGGCAGACGCTGTGGCGCCTTCTGCTGCCTTCCGCCCTGCCCTATTTCCTCGCGGGGCTGCGCATTTCCGGCGGGCTCGCGCTGATCGGCGCGATCGTCGCGGAATTCGTCGCTGGGACCGGCGGCAATGCGTCGGGCCTGGCGTCCCGCATCCTCGAGGCGGGCTACCAGTTGCAGATCCCGCGCATGTTCGCTGCGCTGGTGCTGGTGTCGGGAATGGGCATCGTCATCTTCCTGGCGCTGACGCTGCTGTCGCATCTGCTGCTGCGCCACTGGCATGACAGCGCGATGGGCCGCGACGACCGGCGGTAAGCCCGTCACCAACCGCTGAAATGCGTGTGAACCCGGTGCAGGAAGGCCTCGAGCGCGGGCCGCTGCCGCCGGTCCATCCCGTGTAGATAGACCCAGTCGAGCCGGCACTCCTTGGCGCAAAGGCGACGTATGCCACGACCAATGAGCTTGTGGTCCGGCCAGCCGATATACCAAAGCAGCCAGAGCGGCGAGCCATAGGTCGTCACCACGGCGATGCGGGTGATGTTCGTCAGCAGCGGCTCGATCGCGCCCTCGCCGATGTGGAAGGCGATGCCCGGCGACCAGACGCGGTCGAACCAGCCCTTGAGAATCGCCGGCAAGCCGTACCACCAGGTGGGATAGACGAGGACCAGCGCCTCGGTCCGGCGCAGCGCGGCGACGTGGTCCTCGATGCCGGCCTCATTGGCGCCCTCGGTATGATAGACGGCGCGCTCCTCGGCCGTCAGCGCGGCGTTGAAGCCCTCGGCGTAAAGGTCGCGCAATTCCACCGCATGACCGGCAGCTTCCAGCGCGGTTCGCACCGTGTCGCGTAGCGCGGCGGAGAAGCTGTCAGCCCGCGGATGGGCGTGGACCACCAGCACGCGCATCGTCGGGGTTCAGCACCCGACGCGATCGTAGCGCAAGTCACGCGCCAGCCAGCAGCCCAGCGTGACGCCTGTCGCGCGTCCGGCGTCGTCGCGATGGACAGCAATCGTCCAGTCGCCCGGCGGCGTGTGATCCAGCGCGCGCGGGCAAGGCAGCGCCCAGAGGTCAGTGCCGATCGGGTCCAGCAACTCCATCCGGCCACGGCCGAGGAAGCCGGAGAAGCCACCATAGAGCGCGCCACTGGCATCGACGATGCTGAGTTCCGCCCCCAGTTCCGCGCATCGATAGCGTCCAGCGGCATCGAGACGCGGCGGGCCATCGGCGGGGCGCAGCAGCGTCGCCTGGTTCTCCTTCGCGCGTTCCATGCGCAGACCCTGCGGGGTCTGATGCAGCCGCGTCTGGGTATTCTCCGCCGAGCCATCGTCGCGCAGGTCCAGCATCTCCGCGCTATGGCCGAAGCGCAGGCGGATCCGGCCGGGCGATGCCGCCTCGATCCGCGCCGAGAGGCCAGTCTCGGGGTCGAGATAGGCGCCGCACCAGTCAGGCGCCGGCAGATCGGCGGCCGGCGTCGCACGGTCCTCGCCGAGTGCGGCGGCGAGCAGGTCCAGCATCGCCGCATGCGCGTCCGACAAATGGTTGAACATCACCACGACGGAGAGGCGCTCGGCGGCGAGGTGCACGCGATTGCTGCGCCAGCCGCGCAGGGCGCCGCCATGGCCGGTGGCGGCGCGGCCGAATTCCGTGCCGCGCGCCAGGCCATAGCCGTAGGAGGCCGGCGCGCCATCGGCGAAGGTGACCGGCGCCGAGAGCCGCCGGTACAGCGAGGCGGCGTCGTCGCGCGTCGCGTCGATATGCTTCTCCCACGCGATCATGTCGTCGAGCGAGGCGCCGAGCCCCGCATCGCCGGTCCAGTGGATGCGGTTTACCGCCGGGCGGAAGCCGGTCGCCTGCGTGCCCTCATATCCTTCCGTGCCATCGGGCATGGCGCGCGTATCGGCGGCGAGCAGCGCGGTTTCCATGCCCGCCTGGTCGAAGATGCCGGTGCGCAGCAGGTCGGCGAAGCTGTGGCCGGTGCGCGCCTCCAGCATCTCGCTCAGCAGACGGAAATTCTGGTTCACATAGGAATAGCGCGTGCCCGGCGCGAACTGCAGCGTGCGCGTTCCGCCGATGACGCGCGCCGATTCCTCCGCGCCGAAGGGTGCCTCCACCGGCGACCCGTGCAGCATCGCGACGGCCCAATAATCGCGCAGCCCGGACTGGTTGTGCGCCAGATGCAGCGTGCCCGGCGCCACGCCCTCCAGCAGTGGCAGATGCCCCTGCAGATCGGTGTCCAGCACGGTCGGGTCCGGCAGCCGGTCGAGCAGCGTGGCGCAGGCGAATTGCTTGGTGATGGAGCACATGCGGAACAGGCTGCGCGGCGTGAAGGCGATGCGGCGTTCGGCATTGGCGAAGCCCCAGGCATGGCGGAGAATCACCTCGCCATCGCGCAGCACGGCGGCCGCGCCACCCGGGCCGGGATACTGGCGCGGCAGTGCGCGCGCGATACGTTCAAGCGGCGTGTCGGTCATGCGCGCAGTGTCGCGTCATCGCCGGCGCTTCGCAATTCCCGGTCGTGGCGCGCCGCCGTTGGAACGGAGATGAATTTCGCGGCACAGGCGCCGTTTGGAGTGGCAGACTAAGGACGGGACTTCCGCAGGAAAAAAGGGATCACCGATGTTGCGGCGCACCACAGGCGATGCCAAGGTCCGCACCTCACTGGAGTGTTACGCATGATCCCGACCATCGTTGGGCTTGATCATCTTGTTGTCGCCGTCCGGGACCTCGATGCGGCCGCCGATTCGTGGCGCGCGCTCGGCTTCACCCTGTCGCCGCGCGGCCTGCACAGCGCCCATGTCGGCAGCGGCAACTACACCATGATGTTCGGCGAGGATTACCTCGAACTGCTCGCGGTGCTTACGCCGCAGCCGCATAACCAGGCCCTGCGCGACTTCCTGGCGAAGCGCGAAGGCTTGGAACGCGCCGCCTTCACCACCACCGATGCCGCCGCCGGCGCCGATGCGCTGCGCGCGCGCGGTGTCGATTCCGTGGGGCCGCTGCATTTCGGCAGGCCGGTGCCCATGCCTGACGGCAGCAGCACGGAAGCGCGCTTCAGCGTGTTCCGTTTCCCGGCATCGCTCTACCCCGCCGGACTCGGCATCTTCGCCTGCCAGCACCACACACGCGAGGCGGTCTGGGTGCCATCGCTGCAGACCCACGCGAATGGCGTGACGCGGATCTTGCGCGCGCTGGCCGCGACGCAGGACCCGGCCGGCGCGGCGGCGAAGCTCGCCGGCGCCATCGACAGCACGGTCCGCCAGGATGGCGACTTCCATCTCGTTGCAACCGGGCCGAATCGCGCCGACATCGCCTTCGCGCCACGCGCGGTCATCGCCCGCCTCGCCCATTGCGCCGAGGACGCGTTGCCCCAAGAAGGCGGCGCCGGCATGGTGCTTGCCACGCGCACGCCGCGCCCCCCCGGCCTCGCCACCGGCGTTGCCGTTGTTTTCCAGACCGCCTGATCCCCGCGACAGGAGAAAAAGACCATGACCGGACCGAACCGCCGCGAGATGCTGCTGCTGGGCGCCGCCGCGATGATCCCAACCAGCCTCGCCGCGCAGGAAACACCGCGCCGTGGCGGCGTGCTGACGGTGCATTTCTCCACCGAGCAGCGCATTCTCAACCCCTCGCTGCAGGCCTCCACCGGCGTGTATATCGTCGGCGGCAAGATGCAGGAGGCGTTGGTCGATCTGGACGCCCAGGGCAATCCGGTCGGCGTGCTGGCGGAATCCTGGGAGAGCGCGCCGGACGGGCTGACCCATGTGTTCCGCCTGCGCCGGGGCGTGACCTGGCATGACGGCAAGCCCTTCACCTCGGCGGACGTCGCCTTCTCCGCCATGGAGATGTGGAAGAAGATCCTGAACTACGGGACGACGATGCAGCAGTTCCTCACGGAGGTGCAGACGCCCGATCCGCATACCGCGATCTTCAAATACGAACGCCCGATGCCGCAAGGGCTGTTGCTGCGCGGGTTGCCGGATCTCGGCTATGTCTCGCCCAAGCATATCTTCGAGACGGGTGACATCCGGCAGAACCCGGCGAACAACGCGCCGATCGGCACGGGACCCTTCAAGTTCGTCCAGTACGAGCGCGGGCAGCACATCATCGCCGAGCGCAATCCGAATTACTGGCGCGAGAACATGCCGTATCTCGACCGCATCATCTGGCGCGTGGTCGGCGACCGCGCGGCGGCGGCGGCGCAGATGGAGTCCGGGCAGTTGCTGTTCAGCCCGTACTCCGCATTGTCGATCGCGGACATGCAGCGGCTCGGCCGCGACCCACGCTTCGAAGCGACGACGCGCGGCAATGAGGGCAATGTCCGCACCAACACGCTCGAATTCAACTTCCGCAATCCGATCCTGGCGGATGTCCGCGTGCGCAAGGCGATCGCACATTCGCTGAACGTGCCATTCTTCATCGAGAACTTCCTCGGGCCCTTCGCGAAGCCTGGCACGGGGCCGATCCCGTCCGTCTCGACCGACTACTACCCGACGTCGCCGATGCCGCAGTATGGCTATGACGTCGCGGCGGCTAACCGGCTGCTGGACGAGGCCGGCCACCGGCGTGGCGCCGGCGGCGTGCGCTTCAATCTGCGCCTCAACCCCGCCCCCTGGGGCGAGGACATCGCGCTGTGGAGCACCTTCATCCAGCAGTCGCTGCAACAGGTGGGCATCCGCGTCGAAATCGTGCGCCTGGACGCCGCGGGCTTCCTGCGCACCGTCTACAATGACTGGAATTTCGACCTGGCGACGGGCTGGCACCAGTACCGCTCGGACCCGGCGGTCAGCACGACGGTGTGGTACCGTTCGGGCAGCCCACGCGGCGCTCCCTGGACCAACCAGTGGGGCTGGACCGACCCCACCATCGACACGATCATCGACAATGCGGCGACCGAGGTCGATCCGGTGAAGCGCAAGGCACTCTATGCCGACTTTGTGCAGCGCGCGCAGACCGAATTGCCGCTGTGGATGCCGATCGAGCAGATCTTCGTCTCGGTGTTCAATCGACGCATCCGCAATGCCGGCAACAATCCACGCTGGGCGTCCTCCTCCTGGCATGACACCTGGCTGGCGTCTTGAGGGTCCTTCGCCTCGCACTGTGGCGGCTGGCGGCCTCGCTGCCGACGCTGCTGCTGATTCTCGCCGGGATGTTCCTGCTGTTGCAGTTGGCGCCCGGTGACACGGTCGATGCGCTGATGGCGCAGATGGGTGGCGGCGATGCGGCGCTGGCCGAGGATCTGCGCCGCTTCTACGGGCTCGATGTCGGCATCGCGGCGCAGTTGTGGAACTACCTGATGCGGCTGGCGACGCTCGACCTCGGCTTCTCGGCCATCTACGGCAAGCCCGTCGCGACCGTGATCCTCGAACGCCTGCCGCCGACCATCCTTCTGATGGCGGCATCGCTGTCCTTCGCCTTCTTCTTCGGACTGGTGCTCGGCGTCATCGCCGCGCGGCGGGTGAACAAATGGCCGGACACGCTGATCTCGACGCTCGGCCTCATCTTCTACGCCACGCCGTCCTTCTGGTTCGGCCTGATGGCCATCGTGCTGTTCAGCGTCTATCTGCAATGGCTGCCGGCGGGCGGCTTCGGTGACATCACGCAGTCCTACACAGGCATCGCAGCGGTGCTCGACATCGCGCAGCACCTAGTGCTGCCGACCTTCACGCTCGGGCTGATCTTCCTGGCGATCTACCTGCGCATCATGCGGGCCTCGATGCTGGAGGTACTGAGCCTCGACTTCGTGCGCACCGCGCGCGCCAAGGGTCTGTCCGAGACGCGGGTGGTGACAAAGCACGTCCTGCGCAACGCCATGCTGCCGATGGTGACGCTGATCGGGTTGCAGGCGGGGACCATGCTGGGTGGCTCGGTGGTGGTCGAGAGCGTCTTCGCGTTGCCCGGCCTCGGTCGGCTCGCCTATGAGAGCGTGGTGCAGCGGGACCTCAACACGCTGCTCGGAATCGTCTTCGTTTCGGCGCTGCTGGTGATCACGATCAACTTCCTGGTTGATATCCTCTACGCGCGGCTTGACCCGCGCATCGTGTCGGGGTCCTGATGCGCGTACTCAAGGCTTATGCGCGCAGCCCGGCGGCGCTGATTGGTTCGGCGATCCTGCTCGCGCTGCTGGTGATGGGGCTCGGTGCCTCCTGGTTCTACCCGAATGATCCGCTCGGCCTGGCTGGCCGGCCGCTGCAATGGCCGGGCGCCAATCCGCGATTCCCGCTCGGCACCGACCCGTCGGGGCGCGACATCGCGGCGCAGCTGTTCCATGGCGCACGCATCTCGCTGCTGATCGGCTTCGTCGCCACCTCCATCGCCGTGGTGATCGGCATCGCCATTGGCGCGGTGGCGGGCTTCTATGGCGGCGCGATCGACACCGCGCTGATGCGCCTGACCGAGGCTTTCCAGACCGTGCCGAATTTCCTGCTGCTGCTGGTGCTGGTCGCGGTGTTCGGCAGCACATTGCAGACGGTCACCATCGCCATCGGCGTCGTCTCCTGGCCGCCGGTGGCAAGGCTGACGCGGGCTGAATTCCTCTCGCTGCGCACACGCGAATTCGTGCAGGCCTGCCGCATCCAGGGCCTGGGCGATGTGCACCTGATCCTGCGCGAGGTGCTGCCCAATGCGCTGCCGCCGGTCATCGTCTATGCCTCGGTGGTAATGGCGGTGGCGATCCTGCTCGAAAGCGCCCTCGCCTTCCTGCAGTTGTCCGACCCCAACGTGCCCTCCTGGGGCAATCTGATCGGGCTGGGACGCAGCGTGCTGCGAACGGAATGGTACGTCTCCGCCATTCCGGGCTTCGCCATCCTGCTGACGATTCTTGGCGTCTCGCTGGTTGGCCAAGGGCTGAACGACGCGCTGAACCCGCGCCTGGCGGGTGGCCGATGACACGTCTGCTGGTTGACCGGCTGACCGTCCGACTGCCGCGCGGCGCGGATCGGTCGAACGCCATCGAGAACGTCTCGTTGTCAGTCGCATCGGGCGAGATCCTGTGCGTGGTCGGCGAGAGCGGGTCGGGCAAATCCGTCACTGCCTCGGCGGTGATGGGCCTGCTGGCGCCGGGCCTGGCCATCGCC
Organism: Neoroseomonas lacus; assembly: GCF_014644535.1. GTDB lineage: Bacteria > Pseudomonadota > Alphaproteobacteria > Acetobacterales > Acetobacteraceae > Neoroseomonas > Neoroseomonas lacus. The sequence goes on along the minus strand of NZ_BMKW01000006.1, from coordinate 298,154 downwards.
GGTGGCGGCATGGCGCTGTCTGGCGAGGATTTGTGCGCCCTCTCCCCCGAGGCCTGGCGCGGCGTGCGCGGACGGCGCATCGCCATGGTGTTCCAGGAACCGATGACGGCGTTGAACCCGCTGATGAATGTGGGCGCGCAGATCGGCGAGATGTGGCGCGTCCATCTCGGCCTCGACGCCGCCGAATCGCGCAGCCGCGCATTGGCCGCGCTGCGCGAAGTCAACCTGCCGGACCCTGAGGGCGCGCTGCGTGCCTTCCCGCATGAACTCTCCGGCGGGCAGCGGCAGCGCGTGATGATCGCTATGGCGCTGGCGCTGGAACCCGAGGTGTTGATCTGCGACGAGCCGACCACCGCGCTCGATGTCACCACCCAGGCGCAGGTGCTAGCGCTCATCAAGGATCTGCAGAAGCGCCATGGTACGGCGGTGCTGTTCATCACCCATGATTTCGGCGTGGTGGCCGAGATCGCCGACCGCGTCGCGGTGATGCGCCTCGGCCATGTGGTCGAGGAAGGGACGGCGCGCGAGGTGCTGACCAACCCGCAGCATGACTACACCCGCGCGCTGCTGGCCGCCGTGCCGGGACTACGTGCCCCGGAACCGCGCGAGCTGTCGCCCGATACGGTGCTGGAGGTGCGCGGCCTGACCAAGACCTATGCCAGCCGCGGCCTGTTCCGTCGCCGCAAGCCGGTGCGCGCGCTGGATGGCGTGTCAATGACGTTGCAGCGCGGCTCGACCCTCGCCGTGGTGGGGGAGAGCGGGTCGGGCAAATCCACCCTGGCGCGTTGCGTCGTCGGGTTGCTGGGCACCGATGGCGGCCAGGTGGTGATCGGCGGCGCGCCGCTGCCGACGAACCGACGCGACGCCGCACAACTCGTGCAGATGGTGTTTCAGGACCCCTACGCCTCGCTCAATCCCCGTCGCCGCGTCGGCGCCCAGGTGGCGCAGGGGCCGATCGCCATCGGCGTGCCGGCCGCCGCCGCCATGGCCGAGGCACGCCGGCTGTTCACCATGGTCGGGCTCGACGCCGAGGCGGTGGATCGCTTCCCGCATGAGTTCTCCGGCGGACAACGGCAGCGCATCGGCATCGCCCGCGCGCTGGCGATGAAGCCGGAAGTTCTGGTGGCGGACGAGCCGGTCAGCGCGCTCGATGTCAGCGTACAAGCGCAGGTGCTGGCCCTGCTGCGCGACCTGCAGGATCGGCTGGGCCTGTCGATCCTGTTCATCACGCATGACCTGCGCGTCGCCGCGCAGCTTTGCGACGTGGTCGCGGTGATGCGCAACGGCGTGGTCGAGGAAGCCGGGCCGATCCAATCCGTCTTCGCCGCGCCACGCAGCGACTACACGCGCAGCCTGATCGAAGCGATCCCCGGCCGGGCGTTGTTCAGCGCCTGACCGCGGCCGGGTTCGCAGCTTCCGCGTGGCGTGCTTCAGTCGTTGATGCACGCCACCGGCACGAAGGCCGGGGCATCACCCCGAGGAAGCCTCCATGACCGCACCGGACCGCCTGCGCGCCCTGCTCGCCAAGCCTGACTTCGTCACCATGCCCGCCGTCTGGGACGGACTTACCGCCAAGTTGACGGCGGCGGCCGGGTTCCAGACCGCCTTCCTGTCGGGCTCCTGCGTCGCGGCGAGCCGGCTGGGCGGCCCGGATCTCGATCTCATCTCCTTCGCCGAGATGTTCGACAGCTTCCAGATGGTGCATGGCGCCGCGCCCGATCTGCTGGTGCTGGCCGATGGCGACCATGGCTACGGCAATGCGATGAATGTGCAGCGCACGGTGCGCGCCTATGGCCGTGCCGGCGCGGCGGCGGTGCTGATCGAGGACAAGATCACCCCGCGCGCCCTGACCGCCGCCGGCAAGCCATGCCTGCCGCGTGAGGAAGCGCGCATGAAGATCCGCGCCGCCGTCGAAGCGGCGAAGGAATCGGGCATCCTCGTGCTCGCCCGCACGGATTGCCGCCCGACCCAGGGCATCGACGAGGCCGTCGCGCGCATCGAGATGTATGTCGAGGAAGGGGCGGACATCCTGTTCCTCGACAGCCCGCATGACGATGAGGAAATCCGCCGCGCGGTGAAGGCCGCCGCCGGCAAGCCCTCCTTCGCCGTGCTGTCGCCTGGCGCCCCGCGCGCCACCCCGGACCGCGGCAAGGCGATCGAACTCGGCTTCAAGATCGGCACCTATCCGACCGGGATGCTCTCGCCGGCCACGGCCGGGATCAAGGCCGGCCTGGCTGCGCTGGCCGCCGGCGAAGCGGAATCGCCGATGGCCCTGCCGCCCGCCGAACTGCGCGCGACACTCGGTTATGCCGACTACGACGCGGCGGCGAAGAAGTTCATCATCGGCGGCTAGGGCGGGACAGGGTCGCGCCCAACAGGGCGCGGTCCATCCAGCGGAAGGGAGGCAATCACGTCCTCCTCGATTGCCTGTCTAGCCTGCATTGCGCCGATGACGGGCGCAAGACGCTCGCCTATCCTTGCCGTATGGCAGCACCCGATCCGACCTCGATTGCCGGCAAGGCCTTCCCGCTTCACGGGAATTTCGACCATGTGGTGGTCGGCGCCGGCGAGGCCGGCATCGAAGCCGCGCGCGCCGCGGCCACCGGCGGCGCGAAGACGCTGCTGGTGGATGAACATCCGCTCGACCCCGGCCTGTTCGGCCTCGACATCCCCTATCTGTTCGGTGCCCGCTTCGATGCGGCGATCCTGAACGCGTCGCGGATGGAAGAACGCATCGTCACCGCGCGCCCCGCACTGATGGCCGCCATGGAAGACGGTGTCGAGGTCGCGCTCGGCACCGCTGCCTGGGGCGGCTTCGTCCGTGGGCAGGCCAGTCGCGCACTGGCGAAGCCGCTGCTCGGCCTGGCGGATCGCGACGCCGCCTGGCTCGTCGGTTTCGACCGGCTGACCATCGCGACGGGCGCACGCGACGTGGTGCTCCCCTTCCCCGGCTGGACGCTGCCGGGCGTGATGGGAGCGCGCGGCTTCGATGCCGTGCTGCGGCTGTATGGCGCGTTCACCGGGCGACGCATCGCGGTGCTCGGCGGCGGCGCGCTGGCCGATGGCGTGTTCGCTGCCGCACGAGAGGCGGGGCTTGATGTCGTCGCCCGCCTCACCGCGCCGGCGCCGCTGCGCATCGAGGGGCGCGAGGAAGTCACCGGCCTCGCCTGGCAGGATGGCGAGCAGCGGCAAACGGTTACCTGCGACACCGTTGTCATGGCGGTGGATACGGTGCCAATGGTGGACTTGCCCGATCTGCTCGGCGCCTCGATCGGCTGGGATGCGGCGCGCGGCGGTTTCGTGCCGGCCGCCTCGGGCGTCATCGCCATGGTCGGAGACGTCGCGGGCACGGTGCCGGCGATGCGCGCGGCCTGGCTGGATGCCGCCCTGGCCGAGGACCACGCGCTGGTTTGCGCCTGCGAGGATGTGACGGCGGGCGACCTGCGCGCGCTGCGGCCGCCGCGTTACCTCGATGCCGCGGGGCCGCAGGCCGGGCTTGCGGCGCTCGGTCCGCTGAACCAGGACCAGGTGAAGCGATTGACGCGCGCCGGCATGGGGCCCTGCCAGGGGCGTCGCTGTCGCGAGGCGGTGCATGCGCTGCTGTCGCGCGATGGGGTCGCGCCCTTGGCATCGCATCGCGCGCCCTTGCGGCCGCTGCCTTTGTCGGTGCTCGCCGCGCTGGAGGAGGACCCGACGCTGCGTGCCAACTGGACCGGCTGGTTCGGCATCGCCGCGCAATGGCTGCCGCATTGGGAACCGGCGCCGGAGGATGCCGAATACATCGGCGGCCGGCTCAGCGGAGAGGATGTGGTGAAGTGATCGTCATCGTCGGCGGCGGCGTCACCGGCCTGTCCACCGCCTTCTGGCTGGCGCGCGATGGTCATCCCGTCACGGTCGTCGAGAAGGGCATCGTCGGCTGGGAGGCCAGTGGTCGCAACGGCGGCGGCTGCACGCATCCCTACTCGCCCCTGTTTCGCGAGGAGCAGCGGCTGTGGCCGATGATGGACGAGTTGCTCGGCCACCCGACGGAATGGCGGCCGCATCGGCTGAAGGTGGCGCTCGATGACGGGCAGCTCGACCGCTTGTGGAAGTCGACGAAGCTCGCGACGGATCAAGGCTTCGAAGCGGTGAAGCTTGACCGCGCCGAGATGCGCGAGCTGGTGCCCTGGGTCGGCGACAATGCCGTGGGCGGCATTCATTGGCGGTATGGTGGCCACGCCAATCCGCAACGCACCAGCCAGGCCTATGCCTGGGCGGTGGAACGCCTCGGCGGTCGCATCCTGCAGCACACGGCGGCGCGCGGCATCCGCACGCAGGGCGGCCGCGCGGTGGCGGTCGAAACCAGCGCCGGCGAGATCGGCTGCGATGCCGTGGTCATCGCAGCGGGTCCGCATACGGCGGCACTCGCCGCGCCGCTCGGCCATCGCGTGCCGATGGCACCCGCGCGCGTCGAGATGATCGTCACCGAGCCGCTGCCACCGATTGTCATGGGCGGTGTGGACGGCAACGGGCTGTATGGGCGGCAGACACTGCGCGGCAACCTCGCCTATGGCGGCGGCCCGCATGAATGGATCGACCTCGATGGCGAGGCGACGCCGCGGCCGGTGAATTCACCCGTGGTGGCGAGCCTGGCGCGACGGCTCAACGAATTGTTCCCGCGCCTGGGGCATGTGCGCGTCATCCGCTCCTGGGGCGGCATCGTCGAGAACACGCCGGATGGGCGACCGATCCTCGATCGGCTGGAGGACCCTGGCAATGTCGTGGTGGCCAGCATGTCATCGGTCGGCTTCGGCCTGTCGCCGGCAACGGGGCGCGCCTTGGCGCAACTGGTGCTGCAAGGCCATTGCGACTTCGCCGATCTGTCGCAACTGAAACTGTCGCGCTTCGGCAATCTGCCACTGGACTGGCGCAGCCGGCAGGGCTGGGACGCCCTGCCGGTGTGACGCCTGGGGCGCTTTACGCCCAGGCCCAGTTGTAGACGTTCCAGGTGATGTCGGTGACGTATTGGTTCGGCGTCGGCCCCTGGAGCTGCTTGCGCTTCAGATGCCCTTGCACCGAACCGCCCTGCGCGGCGAACGGCACCTCCTCATGCAGGATGGCCTGGATCTGCTTGTAGGTGGTGATGCGGTCGGCCTGTTCGGTCTGCGTCACGCCGAGTTCGAGCAGGCGATCCACCTCCGCATTCTCATACTGCACGTAGTTCGACCCCTGGCGGTGCTTCACCGGGATCATCCTGGAATGGCAGCGCGCCGTGTAGTCGGGGTCGAGGCCCACCGTCGGGTCCCACGCCACCAGAAGCGTGTCGAAGCGCGACTGCGTGGTGTATTCGCCCCACACCACCGACGCCGGCATGTTGCGGATTTCCATCTCCACGCCGATCGCCTTCCAGTTCTGCTGGAACAACGCCTGGCAACCCTGCCGCGCGACGTTGCCAGCGGTGGTGGACATGGTGAATTTCAGCTGCACGCCGTCCTTGGCGCGAATGCCGTCGGCACCCTTGCGCCAGCCGGCTTCGTCCAGCAGGCGTTCCGCGCCGGGCGCATCGTTGGTGTAGTCGCGCAGGTCGCTGTTGTAGGCCCAGTGCGTCGGCTGCAGATAGGACAGGGTGCGCGGCCATGTGCCGAAATAGATGTCGTCGATCGACTTCTGCATCTGCGTCGCCATCGTCAATGCCTTGCGCACCCGCGGGTCGGCGAATTGCGGCTTGCCGCAGTTGAAGTAGATGAACTGCACATTCGGCGTCGGATAGAGCAGGAAGTCGCGATCAGGGAAGGCGCGCGCCTCCGTGAACCGATCGGGCGGCACGCCACCGAGCGCGAAGTAGTCCACCTCTCCGGTGCGCGCCTGGCCATAGGCGGCCATCTGGTCGGGCACGAATTTGTGGATGAACTGACGCGTCTTGGCCGGGCCGCGGTGATAGTTCGGGTTGCGCTCATAGACCATGTGGCTGCCGGCCGTGCGGCTGCGCAGCAAGTATGGCCCGGTGCCGACCGGCTGGCTGTTGAAGGCGGCAGTCTGGATGTTCGCCTCGCGCCCCAGGATGTGCTGCGGGACGATGTGCATGTTCTGCCACGCCCAGAGGAACGGCACGAAAGGACGCGACAGTTCCATCTCGACTGTCAGGTCGTCCTTCACGCGAAACGCCTTGATCAGGTCGAAGCCCGAGCGCGACCGCACCGCGACCGCCGGGTTCATGATGGTCTGGTAGGTGAATTCCACATCCTTCGCGGTGAAGGGCTGCCCATCGGACCATTTCACGTCGCGCTTGAGCTTCACCGTCCAGGTCAGCCCATCGGCGGAAATGCCACCATTCTGGCGGGACGGCACCTCGGCGGCGAGATTGGCGAAGAACTCGCCCTTCTCGTTCACGTCCCACAGCGCGTCGAACAGGCAGGCTTCCGGCACATTCTCGGTGCCGGCATTGACGTACAATAGCGGATTGAACTGCACCGGCTCCTGCGTCATCGCGAGGATGATGCGATCGCGATTGATCGACTGTCCCCAGACCGTCGGCGCGGCGAGCAGCGTCGCAGAACCGGCCAGCACGCCGCGGCGGGAGATCCTGATGGTCATGTCGCAAGCCTCCTTCTTGTTGTTGGTCACGGATCCATGCGCAGGCGCGGGTCGAGCGCATCGCGCAGCCCGTCACCCAGGAAGTTGAAGCCCATCACCGTGAGGGTGATCGCCACGCCTGGCAGGATGGCGAGCCACGGCACGGTATCGAAATACCCCTGCGCGTTGGTCAGCATGTTGCCCCAGGACGCCAGCGGCGGCTGCACGCCATAGCCGAGATAGGAGATGTAGCTTTCCATCAGCACGGCGGAGGCGACCTTCAGCGTCGCCGCCACCAGGATCGGCGCAGCGGCATTGGGCAGCAACTCGCGAAACATGATGCGCGTACGCGACGCCCCGAGCGCCCGCGCCGCAGCGACGAAGTCCTGCTCCTTGAGGTTGAGGATCTCGGCACGAACGATTCGACTGACCTCCATCCAGGATGTCAGGCCGATGATGAGCGAGATCGACAGCAATGTCGGCGGCACGAAGGCGGCGACCACCAGCAGCAGGAAAACCTGCGGGAAGCACAGCATCGTGTCGACGAAACGCATCAGCAGCGTGTCCACGAAGCCGCCGATGAAACCCGCGGTGATGCCAATCAGCGCGCCGGTCATCACGGTAGTGATCATCGCAACAAGCCCAACCGTCAACGAGACGCGCCCACCCCACAACAGGCGCGACAGCGTGTCGCGGCCGAGTTCATCCGTGCCGAGCGGGAAATGCCAGTCCGCGAAAGGCGGGCGGAACCGCAGCGCGGTGTCGAGCAGCGTCGGGTCCTGGGGGGCCAGCAGCGGCGCGAACAGCGCCGAGGCCAGCAGCAGCGCCACCACGAAGCCGCCGGCCAGCGCCAGGCGATGGCGGCGGAAGCGCGACCAGATGCGCCCGGACTGGCTCTGCGGCGGGGCGGCGGCGGCGCTCATGACAGCCGCACCCGCGGGTCGATCAGGGCGATGGCGATGTCGGCGAGCAGGTTGCCGATGATGACGAAGATCGCCGTGAACATCATCATCCCCATCAGCACCGGGTATTCCTTCATGCTGAGCGCATCGACGAACAGCCGGCCCATACCCGGCCAGCCGAAGATCGTCTCGGCCACCAGCGCGCCGGAGAACAGGAAGGGCAATTCGACACCGAGCAGCGCGATCAGCGGCTTGGCGGCGTTGGGGAAGGCGTGGCGCAGCAGCCGCGCGCCCGGCGGCACGCCCTTGGCGCGCGCCGTGCGCATGAAATCCTGATGCATCACCTCGAGGAAGGCCGAGCGCGAATACCGGCTCCAGGTCGCGGTGATGACCAGCGCCAGCACCATTGTCGGCAGCACGAGATGCCGCAGAAGGGAGAGCAGGTTGCCCTCCTCGCCGAGTTCCCACATGCCGCCCGAGGGCAGCCAGCGCAGTTCGATCGCGAAGACGAAGATCGCCATCAGCCCGAACCAGAAGGTCGGGAAGGACAGCGCGAACAGCGCGCCCGTCGTCGCCAGCACGTCGAACACCGAGTACCGCTTCACCGCACCGAGCACGCCAACCGACAGGCCGAGCACGATGGCGACCGACAAGGCCGACCCCATCAGCAGCAGCGTCGCCGGCACGCGTTCAAGGATGACATCCAGCACCGGCCGCCCGCCGAAGAAGGTGTAGCCCCAATTGCCGGAGAAGATGCCCGTCGCCCATTTGACGTATTGGATATGCAGCGGCTGATCGAGGCCGAAGATGACCTTGATGCGCTCGATGTCCTGCACCTGGATGGTCGGATTCAGCGTGTAGATCGCCAACGGCCCGCCCGGCGCAAGATGCATCAGCCCGAAGCCGATCAGCGACACGCCGATCAGCAGCGGGACCGCCTGCAACAGGCGCTTGGCGATGAAGCCGATCATGGCGTCACCAGATGACAGGCGACGGCATGGCCAGGTGCGATGATGCGCGACGCCGGCGCTTCTTCGGCACAGCGTGGCATCGCATGCGGGCAGCGCGGGTGGAAATGGCAGCCGGACGGCGGACGCGACGGGCTCGGCACGTCGCCCTGCGGGACATGGCGGGCACGGCGGCGGCCCGGCACTGGTTCCGGCACGGCCGAGAGCAGCGCCTGGGTGTAGGGATGCCGCGCCTCGAAGAACAGCGCCTCGCGCGGGGCGGTTTCCACCACGCGGCCGAGATACATCACCGCGACGCGGTCCGCGACATGACTGACCACGGCAAGGTTGTGCGAGATCATGATGTAGGCGAGGCCAAGTTCCGCCTGCAGCCGCTTCATCAGGTTGATGATCTGCGCCTGGATCGAAACATCGAGCGCGCTGACCGGCTCATCCCCGATCACCAGTTCAGGCCGCAGCGCCAGGGCGCGCGCGATGCCTATGCGCTGGCGCTGCCCGCCGCTGAATTCATGCGGATAACGGCGCGCGGCCTCAGGCGGCAGACCGACGGTGCGCAGCAACTCGGCGACACGATCGGCACGATCCTTCGCGTCGCCGATGCGATGGATCTCGAAGGGCGCGGCCAGGATGCCGCCCACGCTCATGCGCGGATTCAGGCTGGCATAGGGGTCCTGGAAGACGATCTGCATGCGCCGGCGGAACGGCGAGAGCTGCCTCGCCGAATGATGCGTGATCTCCTCGCCATCGAAGCGGATCGACCCGCCGGTGGGTTCGATCAGCCGCAGGATGGATTTGCCCGTGGTGGTCTTGCCGCAGCCGCTTTCGCCAACGATGGCGAGCGTCTCCCCGCGTGCCACCTCCAGCGTCACGCCATCCACCGCGCGCACCGTGCCGGTGCGCCGGCGCAGCAGCGCGGAACGGATCGGGAAATGGACCTCGAGGCCCGTGACCCGGAGCAATGGTTCAACCATGGACCGGATTCCAGCAGGCGACGCGATGACCGGGCGCGACCTCGGCCAGCGGCGGCGGCTCAGCCGCGCAGCCCGAGATGGCGCGCGCGCAACGCGGCATGAAGGCGCAGCCGATCGGGCGCTCGGCGGGGCCGGGCACCATGCCGGGGATCTCCGGCAGGGTCGCCGGCGGCATGCGCTCGATGCGCGGGATCGAGGCGAGCAACCCACGCGCATAGGGGTGGCGCGGGTCGGCGAACAACTCGGCGACGGGCGCTTCCTCGACGATGCGGCCCGCATACATCACCGCCACGCGATGCGCCGTCTCGGCGATCACCGCGAGGTCGTGGGTGATGAGCAGGATCGCACTGCCCATCTCGCGTTGCAGTTCGGTCAGCAGCTCCAGGATCTGCGCCTGCACCGTGACGTCGAGCGCCGTGGTCGGCTCATCGGCGACCAGCACCAGCGGCCGGCAGGCCAGTGCGATGGCGATCATCGCCCGCTGCCGCATGCCGCCCGAGAGCAGGTGCGGATAGGCGCGCAGCACCCGCGCCGGATCGGGAATGCCGACCAGGCGCAGCATCTCCTCCGCCCGCGCCATCGCCGCGCGGGTTGGCAGTCCGAGGTGGCGCATCAACGGTTCCGCGATCTGCCGCCCCACGGTCATCACCGGGTTCAGCGAGGTCATCGGTTCCTGGAACACCATCGAGATGGCATGGCCGCGCAGCGCGGACATTCGCGTCTCGGTCAGCAGCATCAGGTCCTGGCCATCCAGCACGACCTGCCCGCGCGGCAGATGGTCCAGCGGCGGCTCCAGCAGGCGCATCAGCGTCAGCGCGGTCAGCGTCTTGCCGCTGCCGCTCTCGCCCACCAGACCGAGCGTCTCGCCACGGCGCAGGTCGAAGGACACGCCATCGACGGCGCGCAGCACATGCGGCGGCACCGGGATATGCAGCGTCAGGTCGCGGACGCTCAGCAGCGGCGCTTCGGCGGCGGCCGCCCCTGCATGCCGCGGGAGGGTCGCCTGGGCGGTCACGCGATCACCACGCCGTCGCCGGAACCGGCCTCGACCAGCCAGTGGAAGAAGGGCTCAGCCAGGGTCGAGAAAACCGTCAGCTCGAAGCTCGGCGCGTCATCGACCTGATGCAGCAGGCAGCCGATATGGGCGATCTGCGTCATGGCCGCACGGCCGGGGCCGAAGGCGCGGGTATGCAGGTCAAGGCGGCAGCCGCGCGCGAGCACCGCCCGCGCGGCGGGGCCGGAGACCGTGATGGTGGTGCGGCCATGGCTCTGGTCCTCGACCGCCGCGAGACCCACGAAGGCCAAGGCGGCGCGTTCGGCCAGGCCAGGCCCGGCGCCGGTCAGCATGAAGCCGCCGGGCTGAATCCAGATGGCGGTGACGGCGCCGCCGGCCAATGTGTGGCCGGGCGCCGGCGGCGCCATGCCGAAACTCGCCTCCATGGCTGCGGCGAAGGCCTCCTCGCGGCCGCGCCGGACCATCACCTGCACCGTCTCGCGCACCGGCAGGCTGACACGCAGCGGTGCGACGCCCGCCGCGCCGCGCAAGCCCGGCGTGGCGACGGCGGCCAGCGGATGGGTGGCTTCAGGCGCGGACAAGGCGGTTCTCCGGATCATAACCATGCGGGCTGACCACGCGCACCGGCACCTCTTCGCCCATCAGGGGATTGGCGGCGAGGATCGTGCTGCCGATGCGCGCTTCGCCCTCCCGCAACATGCCCAGCCCGATCCAGCCCGGATCGACGACCGATTGCGTCGCGCTGGTGATCCAGCCCTGGTCCCGGCCATCCACCAGCAGATGCGCCCCGGCACGGATCTGCCGCCGCGGATCGACGCTGCGCAGCCCGACCAGCCGCGGCCGCGACGGGTCGGTCATGCCCGGCCGTTGCGCCAGCACGCGCCCGATGAAATCGCCCTTCTTCTTCAGCATGCGACCGAGGCCGAGGTCATGCGCCGTGGTCTGCCCATTCAGTTCCGACCCGGCGACATGCCCCTTCTCGATGCGCAGCAAGCCAAGCGCCTCCATGCCGTAGGGCTCGATGCCATGCGTGGCGCCAACCTGCATCGCGGCGCGCCAGACATGCGCGGCATGACCGGCCGGCATCGCGACTTCGTAGGCCAGTTCACCAGAGAAGGAAATTCGGAACAGCCGCGCCGGGACCCCGGCGGCGATGCAATCCGCCACCGCCATGAAGGGGAAGGCGTCATTCGACAGGTCGATGCCCTCCACCATGCCGGCGACAACCTCGCGCGCCTTCGGTCCGGCGATGGCGACCGCGGCCCATTGGTCGGTGACGCTCGCCAGGCTGACATCGAGATCCGGCCAAGCGCTGGCGAGATGGAATTCCAGATGCTGCATCACCGGCCCGGCCTGCGCCGTGGTGGTGGTGACGAAGAAGCGCTCCGGCCCGATGCGGCTCGTGGTGCCGTCGTCAAAGACGATGCCGTCCTCGCGCAGCATCAGCCCGTAGCGCGCCCGCCCGACCGGCAGCGTCGAAAACGTGTTGGCATAGACGCGGTCGAGGAAGGTCGCCGCATCCGGCCCCTCCACCGCGATCTTGCCGAGTGTCGAGACATCGCAGATGCCGACACGCTGCCGCACCGCGCGGGCTTCGCGCAGCACGCTGGCCCAGGCATCGGCATCCTCGCGTTTCGGGTAATAGGCCGGGCGCTTCCAGATGCCGGCATCCATCCACACCGCACCGGCCGCGTCATGCACCGCATGCAGCGACGTGCGCCGCACGGGCTGGAAATGCTTGCCCACCTCCTGCCCGGCCATGGCACCCCAGGCGATCGGCGCGGTGTAGGGGCGGAAGCGCGGCAGGCCGACCTTGGCGACCGGCTCACCACGCGCCTCGGCCAGCACCGCGGCGCCGACGATGCCGCCGGTCTTGCCCTGGTCGGTGCCCATGGCGTGGGTGGTGTAGCGCTTGGCGTGCTCGATATGGCTGAAGCCCTCGCGATGCGCGAGACGGATGTCGTTGGTGGTGACGTCATCCTGCAGATCGACGAAGGCCTTGCCGCGCCCCTTCACCTCCCAGACCGGATACGAGCAATGGTCCGCCGCCAGCGTGTCGGGAAGCGTATTGTCAGGACCGGCGGCGAAGCCCGCGGCGATGGCGGCATCGCGCCCCGCCGCGGCCCCATCCGCCGCAGCCGCGCCAATGCCGTTGACGCCACGGCAGGCACCCGCGCTGCGCTCGCGCTGCACGGGCGTGCCCGGAACGAAGGTGTGCAGCGCCTCATCCCAGGCGAGCGCCGCGCCGGACATGGAAGCGAGATGCACCGCCGGATTCCAGCCGCCGGCAACCATCAGCAGATCGACCGGCACCGCATCGCCGCGCGCGCCACTGCCCTGCGCGCCGATGGCGATGCCGCGCAGCGCATTGCCGCCCATCGTGCCGCTGACGACACTGCCCGCCTTCACGCTGAAGCCCGCTTCCCGCGCGCGTTGCATGGCCGCGCTATCGCTGCGCGGGTCGATGATCGCGGCGATGCGCGCGCCGGCCTCGGCTATCGCGAAGGCGGCGTCATAAGCACCGTCATGCGTCGCGAACAGCGCTGCGGTCTCGCCCGCCCGCACCCCGTAGCGACGCGCATAGGTCCGCGCTGCACCAGCCAGCATCACGCCGGGACGGTCATTGCCGGGGAAGGCGATCAGCCGTTCATGCGCCCCGGTCGCCAGCACGACCTCCTTCGCGCGGATCGTCCAGTAGCGCTGGCGCGGCGTATGCGGCGGCGGTTCGGCCAGATGGTCGGCAAGGCGTTCCACCGCCCCCAGCACGCCCTGGTCGTAGAAGCCGAAGACGGTGCTGCGCGGCATCAGCGTGACCTCGGGCATCGCGGCCAACGCGGCGACCGTCTCGCGGCGCCAGGCTTCGAGGCCAGGCTCGTTCAGCAGGTCGCCACCGAGCATGAAATCCTGCTCCATCAGGATCACGCGCGCGCCGGTCGCGCCCGCCGCGCGTGCGGCGGCGAGCCCCGCCGCGCCCGCGCCGACCACCAGCACATCGCAATGCGCATGCGCCGCGTCGTAATGGTCGGGATCAGGCAGTCTGGACGCCCGGCCAAGACCGGCCGCCTTGCGGATCATCGGCTCATAGACCCGCTCCCAGAAGGCGGCAGGCCACATGAAGGTCTTGTAGTAGAAGCCGGCGCCAAGCCAGGGCGACAGCAGCCCGTTCACGGCCATCCAGTCAAAGGCGAGCGAGCCGCGCCGGTTCTGGCTGGTCGCCGACAGACCATCGAACAACTCGGCGACGGTCGCGCGCGTGTTCGGTTCGCGCCGCGCACCTTCGCGCAGTTCAACCAGCGCATTCGGTTCCTCGACGCCGGCGGAGAAGATGCCGCGCGGCCGATGATACTTAAAGGAGCGCCCGACCAGCCGCACGCCATTGGCAAGCAGCGCGGAAGCGAGGGTATCGCCCGCATGGCCCTCATATCGACGGCCATCGAAGCTGAAGGACAGCCGCGTCGCGCGATCGACATGGCCTCCGGTGGCAAGGCGGTGCGGCTGCGTCATGCCCCCGGCACCTCCAGCGTCTCGGTGGCCGTGGCGACGGCGCGGATCTCATGCGTCACTGTATGGCGCAGCAGCTTGAGGAAGGCGCGGCAGCCGCTGCTGTGCTGCCACCATTCCGCCTGCCAGCCGCGCGGATTGGTGCGCAGATATAGGTAGTCATGGAAGGCATCGACGCCGGCGTCGGGGCCGGGCCGCGCCACCGTCGCATCGCCGCGATAGGTGAATTCGATCTCGTCGCGCGCGCCGCAATGGGGGCAAGGGATGCGCAGCATCTACTGCGCCCAGAAGAAGGGGCCGTTGCCCCGTTCGTCGAGCATGCGGCCCTCGCGGAATCGATCCAGCGTATGCGCGGCGTTGAGCCGGTGCGGCTCATCCTTCGCGATCGTCCAGGCGTGGCACCAGCCGGAACCGGGCGTCGCTTTGAAGCCGCCATAGCACCAGCCCGCGGTCATATAGAGTCCCTGCACTGGCGTCTTGCAGATGTAGAAGGACCCATCTGGCGTCATGTCCATCACCCCCGCCCAGGAGCGTAGCCCACGCAGCCGCCCCAGTGCCGGGATCATGCTGACGCCGGCGGCATAGACGTGTTCCGCCTCGGGCAACGTGCCGCGCTGGCCGTAGCTCGGGTAGCCGTCCAGCCCGCCACCGAAGACCAGCCCTCCCTTGTCCGACTGGCTGACGTAGAAATGCCCGGCGCCGAAGGTGACGACGCAGTCGATCAGCGGCTTCAGCCCCTCGCTGACGAAGGCCTGCAACAGATGCGTCTCGATCGGCACGCGGAAGCCGGCCATCTCGGTCAGCGTGCTGGTGTGACCGGCAACAGCCAGACCGACCTTCGGCGCGCGGATCTCGCCGCGCGAGGTGCGCACGCCCTGGATGGCGCCGCCCTCCGCGATCATGCCAGTGACTTCGCAATGCTCGATGATGTCGACACCGCGCGCATCCGCCGCATGGGCGAAGCCCCAGGCCACCGCATCATGCCGCGCCGTACCACCGCGCCGCTGCAACAGCCCGCCCATCACCGGATAGCGGCCATTGTCGAGATCGACGATCGGGCACATCGCCTTCACGCCCTCGCGGTCGATGATCTCCGCATCGATACCGTTGAGCCGCATGGAATTGCCGCGCCGCAGCGCCGCGTTGCGCTGCGCGTCGTTGTGGAACAGGTTGATGACGCCGCGCTGGCTCATCATCACGTTGTAGCCGAGCGACTGCTCCAGCCCTTCCCACAGCTTCAGCGAGTGCTCGTAGAAATTGTTGTTCTCGGGCAGCATGTAGTTGGACCGGACGATCGTCGTGTTGCGCCCGGTGTTGCCCTGCCCGATCAGCCCGCGCTCCAGCACCGCGACGTTGCGGATGCCGTGCACCTCCGCCAAGTAGAAGGCGGTGGCCAGGCCATGCCCGCCGCCGCCGATGACGACGACGTCGTAGGATGCTTTCGGCGCAGGCTTGCGCCACGCGGGCTGCCAGCCGCTGTTGCCGCGGAACCCCTCGCCGAGAATGCGTAAGCCAGAATAGCGCGCCATCGGGATCCTTCGATCGTGGCCCGCGCAACGTTAGGGTCGTGCATTCGCCGCTGGCAAGACAGCGAGGGGTGACGACCGGCGCATTTCGGGCAAGGATGCCTGCAATGAAAGCAGGAGCGCGCTGCCGCATGAGGCAGCCGCGCCGGGAGGAAACAGGATGATGCCGTTCCGCAGGATGCTCCTCTGCGCCGCCTCGCTCGCTCTCGTGCCATTCGCGGCGCAGGCGCAGACCTACCCCGACCGCCCAATCGCCATCGTCGCGGGCGCCGCCGCGGGTGGGCCGACCGATGTCATTTCGCGCATCGTGGCGGAAGCCATGGCGCGCCACCTGCCGCAACCCGTAGTGGTCGAGAACACACCGCCCGCCAATGTCGGCGCGCAACGCGTCGCGCAAGCGCGGCCGGACGGCTACACGCTGCTGATGTCGAATGTCGGCCTCGCCGCAGGCGCGACCTTGTTCCGTCGGCTGTCCTTCGACACCGCCACCGCCTTCGCCCCGCTTGGCCTGGTGTCCGACGCCGCGATGACCATCATCGCCCGCCCGGAATATCCGGCCGAGGACATGCGCGGCCTGCTCGCCGACATCGGTCGCCGTGGGGAAGCCCTGAACATCGGCACGGCGGGCCTCGCCTCTGCCGCCAATCTCTGCACCTTGCTGATGCAGCAACAGGCGCAGAGCCGCATGACCATCGTCGCCTTCCGCGGCACGGCGCCGGCAATCACCGAACTCATGGCCGGACGCCTGGACCTGCTGTGTGACCAGGCGACCAACACCGCGCCCTTCATCCGCGACAATCGCGTTCGCGCCTTCGCGGTGACCAGCCCGGCGCGGCTGCCGGGGCTGCCGGCCATCCCGACCACCGCCGAATCAGGCGCGCCGATCATCGCCATGAGCACCTGGCACGGGCTGTTCGCCCCGGCCGGCACGCCGGAGGCGATCCAGCAGCGCCTCAACGCCGCGCTGGTGGCGGCCATGCAGGATGAACGGCTGCGCGCCCGCTTCGCCGAATTGCAGACCGACCCGGCGACGCCGGAACGCGCCAGCCTCGCCTTCCACCGCCGCTACCATCTCGAGGAGATCGAGCGCTGGCGCCCGATCATCCAGGCGGCCGGCGCCTACGCGGATTAGAGACCCGTCGGATGCGGCACCGGCCCGCACCTTCACCTGGCCACCCAACGGCAGGAACCTGAGTGGGGGTGGCGGGCCGGTGCCGTCTGATCGGTGATCGATCTAGCCGTCGTCGCCGCGAATGCCCGCCGCGGCAATCACCTGCGCGAAGCGCGTCTCGGAACTGGCGAGATTGGCCTCGAAAGCTGCCGATGTCGTCGCGCGGATGACAAAGCCGAGCGCCTGCAGGCGCTCGCGCACCACAGCATCGGTCAGCGCCGTGCGCCAGGCTTCCTCCAGCGCGGCGACGGCGGCGTCCGGTGTGCCGGCCGGGACCAGAACGCCCTGGGTGCTCGGCACGTCGAAGCCCGGCGCGACGGTTTCGCTGTAGGACGGCACGTTCGGCATCGCCGGATCGCGTTCGCGGGTCGAGACCGCCAGCGGCACCAGCCGCCCCTCGCGCACATGCGTCGTCACCGCCGGCAGGGTGATGATCATCGCATCCACCTGGCCGGCCAGCAGGTCGAGCGTCGCCGGCCCGCCGCCACGATAGGGCACGTGGGTTACGTTCACGCCAAGCTCGCGGTTCACCATCTCGCTGATGATGTGCGCGATGCCGCCGATCCCCGGCACGGCGAGCGTCACCCGGTCCCCACGCGCGCGCAGCGCGGCGAAATAGCCCTGCACATCGGTGATGCCCGAACGCGGATGCGTCACCAGCAGTTGCGCCGCGCTGATGGTCATGGTCACTGCGCGCAGGTTGGTCCTCGCCTTGCCATGGCGCGCGCCAGCCAGGATGTCCTGCAGCACGAGCCCGTCGCCCGAGGCGACCAGCATGTTGTGCCCATCCGGCACGGCACGACCCATTTGCAGCGCGGCCACGCGACCGGCGCCACCACCCTGGTTCTCGACGATGACGGTCTGGCCGAGCACGGCCGACAGCGGGCCCTGCGCCGCCCGAGCATGAATGTCGAGCGTGCCACCCGGTGCGGCGGCGACCAGCACGCGCAGCGGCTGCGACGGCCGCCAATCGGCGCCCAGCGCGGGACGCGCCAGCCCCGCCATGGCGCCGGCCACCAGCAATCCGCGACGGTTCATTGTGGTTCGTTTCCCCCAAGACGCGCCGGCCGGGATGCGTTGCTGCATCCCGGCCGATCGTGTCAGGCCTCGTCCATCCGCGCCGTCACCTTCGGCGGCGACATCGGCAGCGCATAGAAGCGCTTGCCGAGCGCGTCATGGACGGCGTTGGCGATCGCCGCGAGCGGCGGCACGATCGGCGCCTCGCCCACGCCGCGAACGCCCTGCGGGTGTTTGGAGTTCGGGATCTCGACGACCACCGCCTCGATCATCGGCACGTCGGAACAAACCGGCATGCGGTAGTCGAGGAAGGAGGCGTTATCGACGCGCCCCTGCTTGTCGTAAAGATATTCCTCCGACAGCGCCCAGCCGATGCCCTGCACCACGCCGCCCTGGATCTGCCCCTCGACATAGGACGGATGCAGCGCGCGGCCGACATCCTGCGCCGCCGTGTAACGCAGCACGCGGATGATGCCGAGATCGACATCCACCTCGACATCCACGCAATGCGTCGCATAGCCGGGGTCGGCGCCGGTCGTGTTGAGCTGCACCTGCGCACCGATCGGCCCGCCCATCTCATTCGCCTTGGCAGCGAGCTCCTTGAGCGAGAGCGGCGGGAACTTGCCGGCATTGTCGCCGGCCGGCAGCGCCATGCCGTCCTCCCACTTCACCGCCTCGGCGTCGATCTTCCAGATCTTCGCCGCGCGTTCCTTCAGCTGGCCGACGACCTTCTCGCACGATGCCGTCGCCACCATCGCCGAGGCGAAGGTCACGCGGCTGCCGCCCGTCAGGTTCGAGAAGCCGATGGTCTGCGTGTCGCCGATGATGACGTTGACGCGGGAATGGTCGATCCCCATCAGCTCGGCGACGACATTGGCGATCGAGGCCCGGCTACCGCCGACATCCGGATGGCCGGTGGTGACGACGACGTTGCCGTCCTCGGTGATGTTCACCTGCACCGAGGATTCACCGCCGGCATTGTACCAGAAGCCCGAGGCGACGCCGCGGCCGCGCTTCACGCCCGGGCGCGGGTTCTTGTCGAGCGGCGCCTTGTAGTGCGGGTGCTTGCGGATCGCGTCCATCGTCTCGACGAAGGTGACGTCGCCGAAGGTCGCGCCGTAGATCGCCTTGTCGCCCGGCTTCGCGCTGTTGCGCACGCGCATGTCGAGCGGATCGAGGCCGAGCTTCTCCGCGATCTCGTCCAGCACGGATTCCGTCGCGAAGGCGCCATGCGGCGCGCCCGGCGCGCGATAGGCCGCGACCTTGGAGCGGTTCGACACCACGTCATAGCCGGTCGAAAGCACATTCGGGATCGCATAGGCCGCGAAGGAGCAGCCGACCGGCCCGCGAAGCGGCGAACCAGGCAGCCCGCCGGCCTGCAGGTAGAAAGTGCCCTGGGCGGCGACCAGCGTACCGTCCTTCTTCGCGCCGATCTTAACGGTCATCAGCGAGCCGGGCGCGGGGCCCGTCGCGCGCTGCACCTCGTCGCGCGTCATCACGATCTTCACGGGGCGGCCCGACTTCTTGGACAGCATCACCGCGACGGGCTCGAGATAGACGATCGTCTTGGCACCGAAGCCACCGCCGATCTCGGCCGGGATCGCGCGGATGTTGCTCTGCGGAATGCCCGTGAGCAGCGAGGTCATGGCGCGGACCATGAACTGGCCCTGGCTCGACGACCAGATCGTCACCCGCCCATCCGCCGCGTGGGAGACGGTGCAGGCATGCGGCTCGATGTAGCCC
This sequence comes from Neoroseomonas lacus, assembly GCF_014644535.1. GTDB lineage: Bacteria > Pseudomonadota > Alphaproteobacteria > Acetobacterales > Acetobacteraceae > Neoroseomonas > Neoroseomonas lacus. Next base: position 278,788 of record NZ_BMKW01000006.1, on the reverse strand, counting down.
TGGTGGACAGGACGTGTGGTGAAGGTGCGCTCGACGACGATGTCGGCTTCCGCGAAGCCCTTCTCGATGTCGCCGGCCTTCAGCACCATGGTGCCGGCGATGTTCGACGGCTTGCCTTCATGCCGCACCCAGTCGTGCAGGATCGGCGCGTCCGGCTTGATCGCGTCCTCGATCTCGATGACGTGGGGCAGGACCTCGTAGTCGACCTCGATCAGCTTGCAGGCCTCGGCGGCCACTTCCTCGCTGATCGCGGCGACGGCGGCCACCGGATGGCCGTGGAACAGCGCCTTCTCCTTGGCCAGGATGTTGCGCGCCATCCAGCGCATGTCCTGGATGCCGAGCATCACGGATTTGTCGATCGGGAAGTCGACGAAATCCTTCGCAGTGACCACAGCCTTCACGCCGGGCAGCGCCTCGGCCTTGGAGGTGTCGATCGACCTGATGACGGCATGGGCGTGCGGGCTGCGCAGCACCTTGCCCCAGATCATGCCGGGCATGGTGTTGTCGGCCGAATAGGTCGCGCGGCCGGTCACCTTGTCGGCGCCGTCGGGGCGGATCGTGCGGGCGCCGATCCACTTGTTGGACATGTCGTTCATCGCGCGGACTCCCTCATGTCGGCGGCCGTTTCCAGCACCGCCCGGACGATCTTGTCATACCCCGTGCAGCGGCAGAGGTTGCCGGCTAGGCCGAAGCGCACCTCCTCCTCCGTCGGGTCTGGGTTCTTCTCGAGCAACGCGCGTGCCGAGATCAGCACGCCCGGCGTGCAGATGCCGCATTGCAGCGCCGCCATCTCCAGGAACTTCTGCTGCAGCGGGTGCAGGTGGTCGCCCTGGGCCATGCCTTCGATTGTGCCGATCGACTTGCCCTCGGCCTCAACCGCCAGCATCAGGCAAGAACACATCAGCCGGCCATCGACGGTGACCGAACAGGCGCCGCAATCGCCGGTGCCACAGCCTTCCTTGGTGCCTGTCAGCCCCAGCGACCCGCGCAGCGCGTCGAGCAGGGTGGAGGACACGTCAGCCAGGAACTCGACCGGCTCCCCGTTGATCGTGGTCGTCACATGCATCTTCGACATGGTCTCAGTTCCCCCCCGCGCGGGCGGCGGCGATCGCCACCACGCGCTTGAGCAGCACGCCCGCCACCTTGGTCCGGTAGGCAATGGTGCCGCGCTTGTCATCAATCGGCTTGCAGGCGGCACGGCAGGCCGCCGCCGCCGCTTCCACCGCCGCATCCTCGAGCCGCGAGCCGATCAGCGCCTTCGCCGCGCCCTCGACCAGCAGCACGGTCGGCGCCACAGCGCCGAGGCCGACGCGCGCGGCCTTCACCACGCCGCCTTCCATCGTCAGGTTCACGCCGAGGCCGACCACCGCGATATCCATCTCGGTGCGTGGGATCATGCGCAGATAGGCGTCCGACGCCCCCTTCGGCCGCACCGGGAAGGTGAAGGAGACGACGATCTCGCCCGGCGCCAGGGTGGTACGCCCCGGCCCGGCGGGCACGGCTTCCACCGGCACCTCGCGCTTGCCGTTCGGCCCCTGGATCGTCACCACCGCCCCGGCGGCGACCATCGCCGGCACGCTGTCCCCGGCTGGCGAGGAATTGCATAGATTGCCGCCCGGCGAGGCACGCCCCTGCACCTGCTTGGACCCGATCAGGTTGATCGCCTCCAAGACGCCCGGCCAAGCCTTGGCAAAGCCCATGTGCTCCGCCAGCACCGCGCCGGAAACCGCGGCGCCGATGCGGAAGGCGCCGCCCCCGAGATCCTCGATCGCCGTCAGCGCCGGGATCTTCTTGATGTCGATGATGGTGCCGGGCTTGCGTACGCCGGCGCGCATCTGGACCAGCAGGTCGGTCCCGCCAGCCAGGATGCTCGCGGCTCCCGAAGCGGCGGCAAAGGCGCTCACCGCTTCATCAAGCGTGTTCGGCGCCAGGTATCGGATATCTGTCATTCCTGCTTCCCATCCCGTTGCATCCCGTTGGCCCGGGAATGCCAGACATGGCTGCGCCTCGGTCACAGCCGGTCGGCAAGGCTATGCCGCCCACGTCGCGCAGCATAGCCCCCCACACCTACCGGTTGACACCGCCCGGCCAAGAGCTAGGGCTTGTGGACCAGCATAGGGGAACGACCATGGCACGTCATCTCAAGTGCGGCCGCGACGCCGAGGCGCGGGCCGAGGACGACGCGAAGGTCCGCTCGACGGTCGAAGGCATCCTCGCCGACATCGCCGCGCGCGGCGATGCCGCGGTGCGAGAATTGTCGATCCGCTTCGACAAATGGGACCGTACCGATTTCCGCCTGACGGACGCCGAGATCCGCGACTGCCTAGCCCAACTTTCCGCCCGCGACCTCGACGATATCCGCTTCGCCCAGGACCAGGTGCGCAACTTCGCCGAACACCAGAAGGCCGCGCTGCGCGACATCGAGGTCGAGACGCTGCCCGGCGTGGTGCTCGGCCACAAGAACATCCCCGTGAACTCGGTCGGCTGCTATGTGCCGGGCGGCAAATACCCGCTGCTCGCCTCCGCCCATATGTCGGTGCTGACCGCGAAGGTCGCCGGGTGCAAGCGCATCATCACCTGCGCCCCACCCTTCGAGGGCCGTCCAGCACCGGCCATCGTCGCCGCGCAGCACATGGCCGGCGCGGATGTCATCTACTGCCTCGGCGGCATCCAGGCGGTGGGCGCCATGGCGCTGGGCACGGAAAGCATCGAGCCCGTGGACATGCTGGTTGGCCCCGGCAATGCCTTCGTGGCCGAGGCCAAGCGCCAGCTCTATGGCCGCGTCGGCATCGACCTCTTCGCCGGCCCGACCGAGACCATGGTCATTGCCGACGACACCGTCGACGGCGAACTCTGCGCCACCGACCTGCTCGGCCAGGCGGAACATGGCCCGAATTCCCCGGCCGTGCTGCTGACGAACTCGGAAAAACTCGCCCGCGAGACCATGGCCGAGGTCGAACGCCTGCTGACCATCCTGCCCACCGCCGCCATCGCCCGGAAGGCCTGGGAGGATTACGGCGAGGTGATCGTCTGCGATAGCGAGGAAGAGATGGTGCGCGAGGCCGACCGCATCGCTTCCGAGCACGTACAGGTGATGACGCGGGATCCGGAATACTTCCTCGCCAATATGACCAATTACGGCGCGCTGTTCCTCGGCCCCCGCACCAATGTCTCCTATGGCGACAAGGTGATCGGCACCAACCACACCCTGCCGACCAAGAAGGCCGCGCGCTACACGGGCGGGCTGTGGGTCGGCAAGTTCATGAAGACCGTGACCTATCAGCGCGTCCTCACCGACGAGGCCTCGGCGATGATCGGCGAATACTGCTCGCGCCTGTGCATGCTGGAAGGCTTCGCCGGGCACGCCGAACAGGCGAATATCCGGGTGCGCCGCTATGGCGGCCGCAACATCCCCTACGGCACCGCGGCGGACTGAAAGATGGACCTGCCGCGAACGCCGAGCTTCCGCCTTGACGGCAAGCGCGCGCTGGTGACCGGGGCGGGGCGAGGCATCGGCCTCGCCGCCGCCGCCGCGCTGGCCGAGGCCGGGGCGCATGTCACGCTGGTGGCCCGCAACGCGCCGGAGATCGATCAGGCCGCCGCCGCCATACGGGCGACGGGTGGCGCGGCATCGACGCTGGTGCTGAACGTGCTGGATATTGCCGCGGCCGAACGCGCCATCGCCACGGCCGACCCGTTCGACATCCTGGTCAACAATGCCGGCACCAACCGGCCCAAGCCGTTCATCGACGTCACCCATGACGATTTCGACGCGGTGATGGACCTGAACCTGCGCGCCGCCTTCTTCGTGGCGCAGGCGGTGGCGAAGCGGTTGGTCGGGGCCGGCCGCCCGGGCTCGATCATCAACATCTCATCCCAGATGGGCCATGTCGGCGCAGCGAACCGGACCATCTACTGCGCTTCGAAATGGGCGCTGGAGGGGCTGACGAAGGCGATGGCGGTGGAACTCGCCCCACAGGGCATCCGCGTGAACACCATCGGCCCGACCTTCATCGAAACGCCGCTGACGCGCCCCTTCTTCGAGGATGCCGCCTTCAAGGCCAGCGTGCTGACCAAGATCAAGCTCGGTCGCATCGGTCAGGTCGAGGATCTGATGGGTGCGATCCTGTTCCTCGCCAGCGATGCCTCGGCGCTAATGACGGGCTCGGCCCTGGTGGTGGATGGCGGCTGGACGGCGGATTGATTCATTCTTGTGCCTCAGACGCCGGGGCCCGCAGCCGCGGGCTTGGCTTCCGCGCCATGCACTGGTTCGCTGGGCGTGACGGGCAGGATGGGCGCCGTCGCGCTTTGCGCTCGCGGCGCGAAGCAGGGCATCGGGCCGGACAGTTGGTACAATCGGAGGGAACGACAACCATGACCACCTATCGCCACTGCATCGTGCAGGATGAAGGCCGCCTGCGCATCGTCACGCTGAACCGGCCCGAGGTGATGAACGCGCTGCACAGCGAGGCGCATCAGGAACTCGCCCAGGTGTGGGACGAATTCGCCGCGAGCCCGGACCTCTGGGTCGCCATCGTGACTGGCGCGGGCGAACGCGCCTTCTCCGCCGGCAACGACCTGAAGGTGCAGGCGGCCGGCAAGCGCGGGCCGACACCGCCCTCCGGCTTCGCCGGCCTGACCAAGCGCTACGACCTCGACAAGCCGGTGATCGCCGCGGTGAACGGCATCGCGATGGGTGGCGGCTTCGAGATCGCGCTCGCCTGCGACCTTATCATCGCCGCCGAGAATGCCCTCTTTGCCCTGCCCGAACCGCGCGTCGGTCTGATCGCCGGCGCCGGCGGCGTGCACCGCCTCCCGCGCATGATCGGCCAGAAGCAGGCGCTCGGCATGATCCTGACCGGCCGGCGCGTGCCCGCGGCCGAGGGCAAGGCGCTCGGCTTCGTCAATGAGGTCGTGCCCGAGGGACAGGCGCTGAACGCCGCGAAGCGCTGGGCGGCGCTGATCCTGGAATGCTCGCCCCTCGCGGTACGAGCGTCCAAGCAGGCGGTCTATGCCGGCCTGGACAAGCCGACGCTGGAGGAGGCGATCGGCACGATCTATCCCGCGCAGCAGCGCAACATCGACAGCGAGGACTACATCGAAGGCCCCAAGGCCTTCGCCGAAAAGCGCAAGCCCGCCTGGCGCAATCGCTAAAGCGCTGGCGCTCCGTAGGGATAGTAATCGCCGATGGTGAGGTGGCGATAGGGCAGCGCCTCCAGCCGGACGGTCCCGAGGAAGGGCTCGTCCGGTTCCACCAGCAGGATGGTCGGCGCGAAGCCGCTGTCGTCGAAGCCGCGGCGGAAATGCACCCGCGACTTGATGGCGATGACGTCGTAATCCACCGCCGACAGGCCGAGGCTCCACAGTTCATCCGGCTCGATGATCTGCACCAGGAAGGGACTGAGCACCACGACATTGCCGTCGCCGAAACGGATGGCGACCCATGCCTGCCCACGCCCCTTGGCGCGCGCCGTGGTGGCGTCGGCAACCAGCAGCACCTGCCCGATGATGCGCACCGGCTCGCCGGCCGAGGGATCGACGCGCCCGCCGATCTCAACCTCCACCGCATCACCCGGCTTCACGCCGGCTTCCATCAGCCCGGCGATGGCGTCCGGCGCCGCGATCGTCGCCACCAGCGTGCGCGAGAGGCCCTGCGCGATGATCTCCCGCAGCAGCCAGGTGGCGTAGCCGGAGCGGTCGCTGTGGTCCGCCAGCACGACCGGCGTGCGGCCCTCCGCCACCGCCTGCTTCGCCAGCGTCACGCCCTCGCCGATGCGCAATACCTTCGTCGTGCCAAGCAGCGCCTCGCGCCGCCGCCAGGTCCAGTCAGCCATGTCCCGCGCAACCCGCTGCGCAAGGTCGGGCTTGCCATTGGTCAGCACCTGGAAGGTCATGCCGGCATCCGGCACGTCGCTCCAGGGGAAGCCGAAGAACACATTGACGAAGACGTCCGGCTCGCGCGCTTCCCAGGTCAGCGCGCGCTGCACCAGATCCGACCAGGGCGAGGCCCCGGTCCATTGCAGCGCCGTCGGCGAGAGGATCGGCAGCTTCAGCGTGACATGGCTCGGCACGAAGTCGCCGCGAACGGCGCGCACCAGCATGCGCGCCGCGCGCTCGCCCTGCAGATGCATGTCGTAATGCGGGAAATACTTCACGCAGAACGCCATGTCGGCGTGGCGCAGGAACTCCTCATCCTCGTTGCCATGCGGGTCGAAGGTGCCGACGATGCGCGCCGCCGGGCCGAGCACCGCGCGCACCCGCCGCGCGATCTCGGCTTCCGGCCGCGGCACGCCGCGCACGCCCATCGCCCCATGCAGCGCGAGATAGGCGCCATCGAAGGGCCCCTGTACCTTCAACTGCTCGATCTGGCGACCGACGAAGCTCTCGAAGGCCTCGTTCGTGATCCAGCCCGACCCGGTCCCGGTCTTCGGCCACAGCGGCGATTCGATGCCAACCAGTTCCACGCCCTCGAACTCCCGTGCCACCTGCACGAAGCCGCCCATGTACCCCTTCGGGTCGGTCGCCAGCAGCGCCTCGCCGGTCGCCGGCGAACCGGGATAGCGGAAGTCATCCTCCGTCGTGTCGAAGGGGAGGAAGGTCACGGTCTCGTGCGCGAATTGCAGGACGGCGATACGCATCTCAGAACCGATCGGCGCGATAGGGCTCGGGGTCGATGAAGGGCCTCTCGCCGGTCATCATCTCGGCGAGCATGCGCCCCGTCGTCGGCCCCAACGTGAAGCCTTGATGCGCATGACCAAAGGCGCACCACACACCGTCCTGGCCCGGCAGCTTGCCGATGATCGGCAGCATGTCCGGCGTGCAGGGGCGCACGCCCATCCAGGGCTCCGGCTCCACCGCATCGCCGAGCGGCAGCAGCGTCCGCGCCACCGGCTCGGCGCGGGCGAGTTGCACCGGCGTCGGGGCCTCGTCGATGCCGGCGAATTCCGCTCCCGTGGTCAGCCGCACCCCGGCGCGCATCGGCGCGAGCAGGAAGGCGCTCTCGGTATCCAGCACCGGCCGGTTCAGCACCGCATTGCCCTGCAGCGTGTAGTGCCGGTGATAGCCGCGCTTGCCGAAGGTCGGCGGGTCATAGCCGAGCGGCTTTGTCACCTTGTTGGCGAAGGCCCCGAGGGCGACGACAACCTGCTCGGCCTCGGCCGGCCCGTCGCTGGTCTGCACGCGCCAGCCGCTGCCCGCGCGGGTCAGCGAGGTCGCATCGCCGATCACGAAGCGCCCGCCAGCCTCCAGGAACCGCTGCGCATAGGACATCACCAGCGCATGCGGATCACTGACCGATACCGGGTCGGTCCAGTGAATGCCGCCATGGCGCGACTTCAACAGGGACGGCTCGGCGGCGACCAATGCCTGGCTGTCCATGGCGGTGAAGTTGACGCCATGCTGGCGCTTGCCTTCCTCGGCCTGGGCCAGCGCGGCGGTGAAGCTCGCCTCATCCGAATACATGCGGATCCAGCCAATCGGGCGCAGCAGCGGCATCGCATCGGTGCCGCGCGCGAAGGCGTAATGCTCGTCGAGACAAGTCTCGATCAACTTGGCATAGGCCTCGGCGATGCGCGCATAGCGCTGCGGTTCGGAATTCCACCAATAGCGCAGCAACGGCGTGGCCAGCCCCGGCAGCGCGCCCCAATGGTAATAGGCATCGATCGACTTGTTGCGCGCGATGCGCAGGATTTCGGAAGCGTCGCGCGGAAAGGGATGCGGATGCACCGCCTCGCGCTGGATCAGCCCGCCATTGCCGAAGGAGGCCCCTTCGCCGGGCTGCTGCCGGTCCACCAGCAGGACATCGAGGCCGCGCCGGCGCAGATGTAGCGCGACCGAAACCCCCACCATGCCCGCGCCAAGAACGATCGCCGATGCCGGCATGCCCGCATATTCCCTTCAAAGCCGCGCGCCATTTGCGCGCGGGGTCGTCGATCGATCAAGTCGGGATCAGCGTGGTGCGTTCACCCGCCGCCCGATCTCCTGCGCGATGCCCGCCTGTTCGGCGACGAACACCGCGAAACGATCCGGCGGCATGGCCACGCCCTCAAGCCCCAGCACGTCGAATTGCTGGCGCACATCGGGGTCGGCCACCGCCGTCGCGACGGCGCCGTGGATACGCTGCACGATCGGTGCCGGCGCGCCGGCGGGCAGCCACAGGCCAAACCAGTTCACCACGTTGAAGCCGACCAGCCCCTGTTCCTGCATCGTCGGCACCTCGGGCATGCCCTTCCAGCGCCGCGCACCGGTCAGCGCCAGGCAGCGCAGCGCGCCGGACTGCACATGCTGTAGCGCGATCTGCGTGCCGACGAAGAACATGTCGACGCGCCCCGCCAGCAGGTCCGTCATCCCCTCCGCCACGCCGCGATAGGGCACGGAGAGGATGTCGGTGCCCGTCATGGTCTTCATCAATTCGGCCGGGATGTGGCTCGCCGTGCCGTTGCCCGCATTGACGTAGGTCAGCTTGCCCGGCTCGCGCCGCGCCAGAGCCAGCAATTCCTGCAGGTTGGTCGCCTGCACGCCCGGATGCACCACCAGCGCCTGGCCGAAATTCTGCGCCGCCAGCGTCACATGCGTGAAGTCGCGCACCGGGTCGTACGTGACGTTGTTGTTGAATGGCGGAATGTTGGTGTGCGAAGCGGTGGTGAACAGCCACGTATAGCCATCGGCCGGCACCCTCGCGACATAGGCGGTGCCGACCAGCCCGCCGCCGCCGGCGCGATTCTCGGTGATGACGGGCTGGCCCAGCGCGGCCTGCATCTTCGGCCCGATGGCGCGCAGGATCAGGTCGGGCGGCCCGCCGGGCGGCGAGGGTACCACCACGCGGATCGGCCGCGACGGCCATTCCGCGGGCGCCTGCGCCAGGGCCGGGGTGGTGCCGGCCAGCCCCGCCAGGGCCGGCATAGCCTGTCGTCGTGTCAGCGCACCCATCGCCATCCGCTCCCGTTCAACCCAGCCGGACCGGCGCGTCGTTGCGCGCGGAGGCCAGGATCGCTTCCAACACCTGCACATTGTGCACGGCATCGCCGCCAGGCAGCGCCAGCGGTCGCCGTGCCGCGGCGGCCTGCGCGAAATGCTCCAGCTCCGCGCATTCGGTGCTGGTCTTGGGGAAGGAAATCACCTCCGGTCGCTGCTTCACGCCGATATTGGCGCGGTCGATGCGGCAGAGCTTCAGGTCCCATGTGGTCAGATGCTCGACATCGCCGACCTCGGCCCAGCCTTCCGAACCGAACACCTGCAACCGCCACGTCTCGGCGGTGGCGATGACCGTGCCGAGATACCCCGTCGCACCGCCCTTGAAGCGGAACAGCATCGACGTCGTGTCGTCCATGCCGAAATCCTGCACCAGGCGAAAACTCTGCGCCGTCACCTGCGCGATCGGCCCGGCGAGATGCAGCATCGCATCCACCACATGCACGCCGCGCCCGGTCATGCCGCCGGCCGGGCCCTCGTCCCGGTCATGGCGCCAATGGCCCTTGGGGAAACGATAGGCGCTGGGGCCGCAGAAATTGCCTTCCATATGCAGCAGCCGCCCCAGCGTCCCGTCATCGAGCAGCTTGCGGATATGCTGCAACGCCGGCTGGAACCGCCAATTGTAGCCAACCGCGAGGGTGACGCCGGCTGCCGCACACGCCTCGGCCGCCCGCGCCGCGGCGGCGGCATTCACGCCGAGCGGCTTCTCGGTAAACACATGCTTGCCGGCCGCCGCCGCCGCGATGATCTGCTCGGTATGCTGGGTGTGCGGCGTGGCGAGCACCACCGCGTCAATGTCGGGATCCGCCAGCGCCGCCGCGTAGTCGTCGAACATGCGCAAGCCGCGCGCGGCCGCGAAGTCGGCCGCCTTGGCCGGGGTACGCGTGGCCGCGGCGACGAAGCGAAGATGCGGGCTGTCCGGCGGCACGTTGCGCACCAGATTCTGCCCCCAGGCCCCAAGCCCGATGATGGCGGCGCGTATCATGCCGTGCTGGCCCCCTCTGCGATCGGCCACCCGGCCGTTAGCCGCATCTTACCGCTGCCTCACGACCTGGCGAGGGGGGTGCGACGACGCGCCGCGCGTGGATCGCCCGCACCGCAGGCGACCACCACGACCGATTGCCCGCCTTCGAGGCAGGCCGGAGCATGTCGGGAGGGCGCGCCCTCCCGCGCCTCAGCCCGCCATCTTGGCGACCGTCGCCGCCAGCGCCTTGTCCATCACCTCGATCAGCGTGTCGCACTCGCTGCGGGTGATCACCAGCGGCGGGGAGAAAACGATGGTGTTGGAATGCCGCGACCCGCCGCCGGACCGCCCGACGATCACGCCATTCGCCTTGCAGAAATCCACCACGCCCTGCACCAGCGCGCCGTCGAGCTGAACCTTGCTCTCGCGGTCCGTCACCAGCTCGATGCCGATCAGCAAGCCCTTGCCGCGGATGTCGCCGGTGATGGCGTGCTTGAACAGCGTGGCCTTGAAGCCATCCATCAGATACGCGCCCATCGTCGCGGCGCGCTCGGGCAGCTGTTCCTCAAGCATGATCTCGATGTTGCGCACCGCCACCGCCGCGGCCACCGGATGCCCGCCATAGGTGTTCACCTGCATCACCTGGCGCGCTTCCGCTACCTCGCCGAGGAAGCTCTCGAACACCCGGTTCTTCACCACGGTCGCGGCGATCGGCAGGTAGGCGGAGACGATCCCTTTCGCCACCGCCATGATGTCCGGGCTGATGCCGTAATGCTGGTGGGCGAACATCTTGCCGGTGCGGCCGAAGCCGTTGATCACCTCATCGACATGCAGCAGCACGTCATACTTGCGGCAGATCGCCTCGACCCTCGGCAGGTAGTCATCCGGCGGCACCGCGACGCCAACCGCGGACATGATCGGCTCGACGATCACCTCGGCGACGGTCTGCGGGCCTTCGGCGAGGATCGTCGCCTCGAAGGCGGTCGCGCAGGCGGTCTTGCAGGACGGGTATTCCAGGCCGAGCGGGCAGCGATAGCAGGTCGGCGCCGGCACATGGATGAACTCGCCCGCATAGGGCTCGAATTTCATCTTGCGCTCGCCCATGCCACCGGCGGCGAGCGTCGCCAGCGTCGTGCCGTGATACGCATAATGCCGCGCGATGGTCTTGAAGCGGAACTGGCCGGGGAATTCGTGCTTGGCGTATTGCCGCGCGACCTTGAAGCCGGCTTCATTCGCCTCGGACCCCGAATTGACGAAATAGGTGTGGTAGTCGCCACCCATCAGCGTGTTGAGCTGCTCGCCCAGCCGTGCCGCCGGCAGGTTCATGCCGGTATGCGGGTAATACGACATCTGCTGCATCTGCTCGGCCGCGATCTCGGCGAGCTCGGTGCGGCCATACCCGATATTGACGCACCACAGCCCGGCCATCGCGTCGAGATAGCTCGTGCCATCCGCATCGACGATGGTCGACCCCTGCGCGCCGGTCACCACCATCTGCGACTTCTCGAGCGCGCGATGCTGCACGATCGGGTGCATCACATTGGCGAGGTCCTGCGCGACGACGCGGCGACGTTCTTCGGGATCGGGCTGGTTGGTGAGCGACATTCGAGGCACCTCGCGATGGCTATTGCTTCACTCGCCATCGTCGCGCCGCTTGGCGATGGAGGAAAGGGCGAAAGGTCTGATGCGAGACGTTCGCATTTACCACCGCCATCGGCGCCTGCCCCCATTCCCCGCCTCGCCATGCTGATCTAGGCTCCGCTCCATGGCGTGCCTGGCATCGAACGACCGGGACGACGCTTCGGGACAAGCCTTCGTCACGGCCCATCGTTCAGGAGAACTACCTCGATGAGCCATTCCACCACCCGCCGCACCCTGTTGGGCACCGGCCTGGCACTGGGCCTCGCCCCCGCAGCCCAGGCGCAGGCCTACCCCACCCGCCCCATACGCCTGGTGGTGCCCTTCCCGCCCGGCGGCGGCGTCGACGCGGTCGGACGCATCCTGTCCGAACCGCTCGGCACCCTGCTCGGCCAGCCCGTGGTGGTCGAGAACCGCGCCGGCGCCGGCGGCGCCATCGGCGTCGACCAGGTCGCGAAATCGCCGCCCGATGGCTACAGCTTCTCGATGGTCAGCCCGGGCAACATGACCGCCGGCCCGCTGGTGCGGCCAACGCCTTATGACCCGCTGTCGCTCGGCTTCGTCACCATGGTGGTGCGATCGCCGCTGCTGCTGGTCTGCCGCAACACGCTGGCGGCGCAGAACCTCGCCGAGTTCGTCGCGCTGGTGAAGCGCGAACCCGAGGCGGTCCGCTTCGCCTCCGGGGGCGTGGGCACCGGCACGCATCTCGCGGGTGAGTTGATGAACCTGCGCCTCGGTGTGCGCATGGTGCATATACCCTATCGCGGCACCGGCCCGGCGCTGACCGACCTCATCGCCGGCAATGTGGACATCTTCTTCTCCGACACCTCCGCCTGGCCGATGGTGCAGCAGGGGCAGCTGCGCCTGCTGGCGGTCAGTTCTGCCGCGACCTGGGACACCTCGCCGCAAACGCCCTCGGTCGGCAGCGTTGTGCCCGGCTTCGACATCTCCAACTGGTACGGCATCATCGCCCCGCCCGGCACGCCGGAGCCGATCCGCGCGCGTATCGCCGCCGAGGTCGCCGACATCATCAAGCGCCCGGCGATCGTCGAGACGCTGCAACGCATCGGCTTCCAGCCCGCCGCCATGCCGCCCGCCGAATTCGCCGCTTTCGTCCGCGCCGAGCTGGACACCTGGAAGGCGGTCGTCGAGGCCGCCAACATCCGATCCGTCGACTGACGCAAGGGCCTTCCTCCGCCCGCCCGCACCAATACAAGGGACATGATGAGCAAGACCGCGCGCCTGGCCGTCGATATCGGCGGCACCTTCACCGACCTGGTCCTCGCATTGCCGGACAGGTCGCTCTCCACCAAGGTCCTGACGACGCCGGAGGCACCCGAACGCGCGGTGCTCGACGGCACCGCCACCATCCTGGCCCAGGCCGGCATCGCGGCGTCGGACCTCGCGCTGGTGATCCACGGCACCACGCTCGCGACCAACGCGCTGATCGAGCGTAAGGGGGCAAAGACGGCGCTCGTGACCACCGAGGGTTTCCGCGATTCCCTCGAAATGGCCTACGAACATCGCTTCGAGCAGTATGACCTGTACATGGAGCGGCCCGAACCGCTGGTGCCGCGCCCGCTGCGCTTCGAAGTGCCCGAACGCATCGCCGCGGATGGCGAGGTGCTGCTGGCGATGGAGGAATCCTCCCTCGACCGCATCGGCGCCGCCGCCAAGGCCGAGGGCGTCGAGGCGTTGGCCATCTGCTTCCTGCACGCCTACCAGAACGACGTGCATGAACGCCGGGCACGCGAGATCCTGTCGCGCTACCTGCCGGCCGAGGTGATCGCGATCTCGTCGGAGGTCTGCCCCGAGATCCGCGAATACGAACGCACCTCCACCACGGTCGCCAACGCCTATGTGTTGCCACTGATGGAAAGCTACCTGCAACGGCTCGAGGATGGGCTGAAGGCGCTCGGTTCCACCTGCCCGCTGCTGCTCATCATGTCCTCGGGCGGCATCACCACCATCGAGACGGCGCGACGCTTCCCGATCCGCCTGGTGGAATCCGGCCCGGCGGGCGGGGCGATCCTCGCCCAGATCCTCGCCGCCGAGAACGGCATCCCGCGCGCGCTCGCCTTCGACATGGGCGGCACCACGGCGAAGATCACGCTGATCGACGACATGAAGCCGCAGCAGGCGCGGCACTTCGAGATCGCCCGCGCCGCGCGTTTCGTCAAAGGCAGCGGCATCCCGGTGCGCATCCCGGTGATCGACATGGTCGAGATCGGCGCCGGCGGCGGCTCCATCGCCCGCGTCGATGGCCTTGGCCGCATCACCGTCGGGCCGGACAGCGCAGGGTCGATGCCCGGGCCCGCCTGCTACGGCCGCGGCGGCACCATGCCGACCGTCACCGACGCCGACCTGGTGCTCTCCTGGATCGACCCGGCCTTGTTCGCGGGCGGCTTCATCTCGCTCGACCCGGCCGCCTCCGTCACCGCCTGCACCAACGCCGTCGCCACGCCATTGGCCATGACGGCCGAGACCGCCGCCCTCGGCATCACCGAGATCGTCACCGAGACCATGGCGAACGCCGCGCGCGTCCATGCGGTCGAGAACGGCAAGGAAACCGCCGGGCGCACCATGATCGCCTTCGGTGGCGCGGCGCCGCTGCACGCGGCACGCATGGCGGCGAAACTCGGCATGGACCGCGTGCTCGTGCCGGTGGGCGCCGGCGTTGGATCCGCGCATGGCTTCCTCGGCGCGCCCATGGGCTATGAGGTGGTGCGCACGCGCCTCGTCAGCCTCAACGCCTTCGATGCAGCGCTGGTCAACGATCTGTACGACGCAATGCGCATCGAGGCCGAGGCCGTGGTCCGCCTCGGCGCGCCCGATGCGACGATGCAGGAAGTCCGCACCGGCTTCATGCGTTATCGCGGCCAGGGCCACGAGGTGGCCGTCACCCTGCCCGACGGCCCCTATGCCGACGGCGACGGCACCACCGCCTTCCGCACGGCCTTCGAGGCCACCTACCACGCGCTCTACGGCCGCATCATCCCCAAGCTGGAGATCGAGGTGCTGACCTGGACGCTCTCGCTGACCGAGGCGAAGCCGTTGCCCGCGCGCATCCCCGACGCCCCGCCCGCCGCGGCACCACCACCCGCCGGCACGCGGCGCATCATCGACCCCGGCACCGGCGGTCCCGTCGACGCCGCCATCTACAACCGCGCCACGCTGCTGCCCGGCGCGCGCATCTCCGGCCCCGCGGTGATCGTGGAGGCCGAGACCTCCACCCTCGTCCCCGATGGCTTCACCGCCGGCCCCAACGCCGCCGGCCACCTGCTGATCGAAAGGATCGCCTGATGAGCAACACGCTCGGCGAGATCGAGATCCAGATCCTGTGGAACCGCCTGCTCTCGGTCGTCGAGGAACAGGCGCAGACGCTGGTGCGCACCGCCTTCTCCACCGCGGCGCGCGAGGCCGGCGACATCTCCGCCGGCGTCTTCGACATGAAGGGCCGGATGCTGGCGCAGGCCGTCACCGGCACGCCGGGGCACATCAATTCGATGGCGCGCTCGGTGGTGCATTTCCTCGACGCCTTCCCGGCCGCGACGCTGAAGGATGGCGACATCCTCATCACCAACGATCCGTGGAAGGGCACCGGCCATCTCTTCGACCTGACGGTGGTCACACCCATCTTCCTCGATGGCCGCGCCGTCGCGCTGTTCGCCTCTACCACGCATGTGGTCGATATCGGCGGCCTCGGCGTCAGCGCGGAAGGCCGGCAGATCTACCATGAAGGCCTCTACATCCCGCTGATGTATCTCGCGCGGGAAGGCCAGATGAATGACGACCTGCTCGGCATGGTGCGCGCCAATGTGCGCGAGCCGATCCAGGTGGTGGGTGACATCTACGCCTTGATCGCCTGCAACGAGAAGGGCGGCACCCGCCTGGTCGAGATGATGCGCGAGTTCAAGCTGCGCGACCTCGAACTGCTCGGCGAGGAAATCATCACCCGCAGCCGCCGCGCCATGGCCGACGTCATCGCGAAACTGCCGCAGGGATCGTGGTCGGCGAGCATGACGATCGACGGCTTCGAAGCCCCGGTGACGCTGGCCGCGACGTTGACCATCGCCGGCGACCGCGTGCTGGTCGACTACACCGGCACCTCGGGCCTGTCGCGCTACGCGATCAACTGCCCGATCTGCTACACGGATGCCTACACGGCCTTCGGCGTGAAGGCGGCGCTTGCGCCCTGGATTCCCAACAACACTGGCACGCTTGATGCGGTGATCGTCACCGCGCCGGAGAACACCATCGTCAACGCACCGCACCCTGCCGCGGTCTATGCACGCTCCGTCATCGGCCACATGCTGCCGGACGTTGTCTATGGCTGCCTCGACCAGGCGATGCCGGACACGGTGCCCGCCGAAGGCACCTCCAGCCTGTGGAACCTCTCCCTGCTCGCGGGCCACGGCCTGACGGGCAGCGAAGGCTCCGCGGTGCGCGCCTTCAACGTCACCACCTTCCATTCTGGTGGCGCCGGTGCTCGGCCGAAGCAGGATGGGCTGTCCGCCACGCCCTTCCCGTCCGGCGTGCGCAACGTGCCGGTCGAGATCACCGAGGCGATCACGCCGCTGGTGGTGTGGAAGAAGGAATTCCGGCGCGGCTCAGGCGGGCCGGGTCGGCAGCGCGGTGGCCTCGGCCAGCGCATGGAAATCGAGAACCGCGATGCGGCGGCCTTCGGCATCCAGGCGCGTTTCGAACGCGGCGAATACCCCGCGCGCGGGCGCAGCGGCGGTGCGCCGGGCGGGCTGGGGCGGCTGTCGCTCGAACAGGGCGGGCCGCTGAAGGTGAAGGGCCTCCAGGTGATCCCGGCGGGCGACCGGCTCATCGTCGAGATGCCCGGTGGCGGCGGCTATGGCGACCCCTTCACCCGCGACCCGACGCTGGTCGCGCGCGACGTGCGCTACGGCCTGATCGAACCCGAACAGGCCGAGGCCGACTACGGCGTCATCCTGACCGCCAGCGGCGAGCCGGATGCCGCGGCGACGAAGCGGCGTCGCGGCGAGGCAGGTTGAAGACAGCCTGAGCCAGCAAGGGCCGGCACCCAGGATGGCATTCCAAAGGCCCCGGACCTTTGGTGGGGGAGCTTGAGGGGGCAAGGCCCCCTCAACCTTCCGCCGCCTCCGCCAACAGCCAGTCCCGAAACAGCCGCAGCGCCGGCACGTCTGCCGAGGCCTCCGGATAGGCCAGCACATACCCCTCCCCGGCATCGAACGCCCGGTCGAAGGCCACCACCAGCCGTCCGGCCGCGAGTTCCTCCGCCACCATGAAGCGCGGCATCAGCGCGACCCCCATCCCCTGCGCCGCTGCCTCGGCGACCATCGCGTGGTGGTGGAAGCGCGGGCCGCGAAAGCCATCGACATCCGTGTCCCCCATCATCGCGAGCCACTCCGCCCAGGCGCGGGGTCGTGTCGAGTGTTGCAGCAGCGTATGCCGGGCGAGATCACTGACGCGCGCCAACGCGCCATTCACCAGCAGCGCCGGCGCGCAGACCGGCAGGCGCAGATCGGCGACCAGCAGATGCGTCGCGACACCCGGCCGCGCCCCGGCGTCCAGCATGATCGCCGCGTCCACATCCTCCGCGTCGTAGTCGATTGGTGTCGGCCGTGTCGTGTAGTTGCGGAAATTCACCACGATGCGCCGATGCGCGGCGAGGAAGCGCGGCAGTCGCGGCATCAGCCAGCGCGTGCCGAAGGTCGGCTGCACCGCGAGCGTCAATGTTCCCCCCGCCCCCTGATGCGCCATCACCTCCAGCGTCGCGCTCTCGATCCGCGCCAGCGCCGAGCGCAGCTGCGGCGCATAGGACGCCGCGGCCGCCGTCAACACCAGGCGTTGCCGCACCCGCAGGAACAGCCGCACGCCAAGCAACGACTCCAGCCCTGCCAACTGCCGGCTCACCGCGCTCTGCGTCAAATGCAGCTCCTCCGCCGCGCGGGAGACGGACAGGTGGCGCGCACAGGCCTCGAAGGCCTGCAAGGCGGCGATGGGCGGGGTGTGGCGACGCATCGGCAACGTCCGACTTCATTCCAATCCATCATGAAGGCATGACGGAGTATCGGTTGCCAGCCCCCGGAAACCGACGAACACTGCCTGCCACAGAGAGGGCACCTTTCGCCTTCCATGCGGCGCGCGCATGAAATGCACCGCGCCATCACCGCCGGGGCCAACCTGGCGGCACGGGAACGCTGGGCCGGACGGTGAAGCAAGGAGGCATCATGACTGACACGTTCCGTCCCCTGTCGCGCCGCGCCGTGTTCGGCGCCGCCGCCGCGCTGGCGCCGCTCGCATCCGCGCGCGCGGCCTGGACGCCGCCACAACCCATCCGCATCCTGGTCGGCTATCCGCCCGGCGGCGCGGTAGACATCCTGGTGCGCATCGTCGCCGAGGGCGCCCAGCGCCTGCGCGGCGTCAGCGTCATCCCGGAAGTACGCAGCGGCGCCTATGGCTTCATCGCCGCGCAGGCTGCCTCGCGCGCCGCGCCGGATGGCACCACGCTGGCCAGCGCCATCATGGGCATGATGAGCGTAGCACCCGCCATCCCGGGCATCCCCATCCCGCTCGACCTCGACCGCGACCTGACGCCCGTCATCGCCCTCGCCGGCACGCCGATGGCGCTGGTGGTGCGGCCCGACGCGCCCTTCACCGACATCAACGGTCTGATCGCCTATGCGCGCGAGAAGAACGGCGCGGCCACCTTCGCCTCCTCCGGCAATGGCTCGATCAACCAGCTCGGCGCGCTGCTCTTCGCCAATGCCGCGGGCATCACGCTCAACCACATTTCCTATCGCGGCGGCGCGCCGGCGATGCTCGACGTCACCGCCGGGCGCGTCGACATGATGGTCGCCAATGTCGCGGAAGTGCTGCCCGCCATCCGCGCCGGCCAGCTCAAGGGCTTCGGCGTCACCGCCAAGGAACCGACACCGCTGATGCCGGAACTGACGCCGCTCGCCGCGCGCTTCCCGACGCTCGACTTCACCAACTGGTTCGGCCTGGCCGGCCCCGCCGGCCTGCCCGCCGATGTGCTCGCCGGCCTGTCCGAGCTGTTCTCGACCGCGGTGCGCGACCCGCAGACCGCGCAGCGGCTGATGGATCGTGGCCTGATCCCGTTGGGCGACAGCGGCGCCGCCTTCGCCGAACGCATCCGCGTCGACCGCGCCCGCTGGCGCCAGGTTGTCGAGACCAACGGCATCCGCGGCGACTGACCTCAATCCCCTTCCCGTTCGACCCTCCGCGTCCAAGGAACATCATGGCTGCGTCGCTTTCGCTTGGCATCGACATTGGCGGCACCTTTACCGACCTGGTCATCCTTGACCCCGAGGATGGCCGGGCGGTGATCTGGAAGGAGAGCACCACGCCCGACGACCCGTCGCGTGGCGCGATCACCGGGCTGATGCGCCTGCTGGAGAAGGGCGGCATCGCGCCGTCATCCATCGGCCGCGTCGTGCACGCCACCACGCTGTTCACCAACGCGCTCATCGAGCGCAAGGGCGCGGCCACGGGGTTGCTCACCACCGACGGCTTCACCGACGTGCTCGAGATCGCGCGCGAACGGAAATACGAACTCTACGATCTGTTCCTGGAGATGCCGGCGCCGCTGGTGCCGCGCCCCTGGCGACGTCCGGCGCTGGAACGGCTCGGCCCCGACGGCAGCATCGAACGCCCGCTCGATGTCGATGCCGCCTTGCGCGAAGTCGAATCGCTGGTCGCCGCCGGCGTCACCAGCCTCGCCATCTGCTTCCTGCATTCCTACGCCAACCCGGTGCATGAACGCCTCGCGGCGGAAGCCATCGCCAGGCGCTTCCCGGCGCTGTCGCTGTCGCTCTCCTGCGATCTCGCGCCGGAAATCCGCGAATACCCGCGCATGGTCACCACGGCAGCCAACGCCTATGTGCGGCCGATCGCCGAGACCTATCTGGACACGCTGGAAGCCGCGCTGAAGCGCGCCGGGATTCCAGGCGGGTTGTTCCTCATGCTCTCCAACGGCGGGCTGACGCACGTCGCCGAAGCCAAGCGCGCGCCCGTGCAACTGCTGGAAAGCGGCCCGGCGGCCGGTGCGCTCGCCGGTGCCTGGTTCGGCCGCCATGCCGGGCTCGACCGCGTGCTCGCCTTCGACATGGGCGGCACCACCGCGAAGCTCGCTTTGGTCGATGACGGCGACCCACTCGTCGCCTGGGGCTTCGAGGCGGCGCGCACCAAGCGCTTCCTGCGCGGCTCCGGCCTGCCGGTGCAGATCGCCACCGTCGAACTCATCGAGATCGGTGCCGGCGGCGGTTCCATCGCGCGGCGCAGCGAACTCGGCACGCTGCATGTCGGCCCCGAGAGCGCCGGCGCGCAACCCGGCCCGGTCTGCTACGGCCGCGGCGGCACGAACCCGACCGTCACCGACAGCGACCTCGCCCTCGGCTACCTCAACGCCGACTTCTTCCTCGGCGGCGCGATGACCATCGATGCCGACGCGGCGCGCGGCGCCCTGGGCACCCTGGCCGGCACGCTGGGGCTGGACGCGTCGCGCGGCGCCTTCGGCATCCATGACGTGGTGAACGAGAACATGGCCGGCGCCGCCCGCGTCGCCATCGCCGAACGCGGTCGCGTCCCGCAGGATTACGCGCTGCTGGCGACGGGCGGCGCCGCCCCGGTCCATGCCTGGCATGTCGGGCGCAAGCTCGGCGTGACGCGCGTCGTCTGCCCACCGGGCGCCGGCGCGGGCAGCACCATCGGCATGTTGATGGCGCCCGCGCGCATCGACCGCGTTGCCTCGCTGAATGTGCGTCTGTCCGATGTCGATTGGTCGGTCGTCGGCAGCATCTTCGACGGGCTGGAGACGGACGCGCTCGCCGTGGTCGAAGCCACCGGCGCCGATTTGTCCCGCCGCGACATCCGCCGCCTCGCCGACATGCGCTATGTCGGCCAGGGCTCGGAGATCACCGTCGCCCTGCCGGAATTGCTGACGGCCGAGGGCGTGCTCGCCGCCTTCGAAGCCGCCTACCGCACCCTCTTCGGCCGCACGCCACCCGGTGCCAGCGCGCAATTCGTCGCGCTGCGCCTCGCCCTCTCCGCGCCGATGCCGGGCTCCGGCGGCACGCTGCGGTTGGACGGCCTTGGCGCCGGCGACACCGCGCTGAAGGGCCATCGCGACGTGCATTTCCCCGATGCCGGCGGCGCCGTCTCCACCCCGGTCTATGACCGCTATGCCGTACCGATCGGCACGCAGCTCGAAGGCCCCGCCGTCTTCGAGGAAAACGAAAGCACCTTCATCGTCGGCCCGGGCGCGCGCATCACCGTGCTGCCCGACGGCTCCATCCTGGCGGAGCGCCTCGCATGAACACCGCACGCAACTTCGACGCGGTCGAACTCGAACTTCTCTGGCGTCGCCTGATCTCGCTGGTCGATGAGGCGGCGGCGGCGCTGGTGCGCACCTCCTTCTCCACCCTGGTGCGCGAATCCTACGACTTCTCCTGCGTCGTCACCGATGCCTCCGGGCAATCGCTGGTGCAGGCAACCGAGAGCATCCCCTCCTTCATCGGCACCCTGCCCGAGACGGTGAAGCACTTCATCCGCTTCTTCCCGATCGAAACCTTGCAGCCCGGCGACGTGCTGATCACCAACGACCTCTGGCTCGGCACCGGGCATCTGCCCGACATTACCGTCGCCAAGCCGATCTTCCGCGACGGCCGTGTCGTCGCCTTCAGCGCGTCGACCGCTCACGCCCCGGACATCGGTGGCAAGATCCGCAGCCCCGAACCGCGCGAGGTGTTCGAGGAAGGCTTGCAGATCCCACCGCTGAAGTTGATGCGCGCGGGCGTCACCGACGACACGCTGGTGGCGATGATTCGCCAGAATGTCCGCACGCCCGAACAGACCATGGGCGACCTCTGGGCGCAGGTCGTCGCCCTCGACCTCATGGAGGAACGCCTCCACGTCCTGATGGAACAGGCGCAGCTCGCCGACCTGACGGACCTCGCCGCCGAGATCCATCGCCGCTGCGAAACCGCCATGCGCAGCGCCATCGCCGCGCTGCCCGACGGCACCTATCACAGCGAGCTCAAGACCGACGGCCTGCTCGATGCGCCCGTGACCATCAAGCTCGCCCTGACCATCACGGGCGACACCATCACCGCCGATTTCACCGGCACCGACGCGCAGGTCGACCGCGCCATCAACTGCGCGCTCTGCTACACCTATGCGATGGTGATGTACGGGGTGAAGGTCTGCACCAGCCCCACCCTGCCGAACAACGAAGGCGCCTGGCGGCCGATCTCCCTCTTCGCCCCCCCGGGCTGCATCGTGAACCCGCTATTCCCCGCCTCGGGCGGCTCGCGCATGCTCATCGGGCACTACCTGCCGATGCTGGTCTTCGGCTGCCTCGGCCAGGTCGTGCCCGAGCGCGTCATGGCCGCCTGCGGCTCGCCGATGTGGGGCATGAACCAGTCGGGCGTGAACGCCGCCGGGAAGCCCTACGCCAACATGTTCTTCTTCAATGGCGGCATGGGCGGCAATGTGCAGGGGGATGGCATCTCCTGCCTGTCCTGGCCGTCCAACGTCTCCTCCACGCCGGTCGAGATCAGCGAGCACATCGCGCCGTTGCGCATCCACCACAAGCGCCTGCGGCCCGATAGCGGTGGCCCGGGCCGGCATCGTGGCGGGCTGGGGCAGGAGATCCTGCTCGAAAGCCGCTCGCCGACGCCGATCGCGGTGTCCTTCCTCGCCGAACGCACCATCTTCCCCGCCTTCGGCATTGAGGGCGGGCAGGACGGCGCACCGGGCGTGCTGAAGATCAATGGCGAGAAGATCGATCCGAAGCGGCAATACGTGCTGAAGGCCGGCGACACCGTGTCGCTCGCCACGCCCGGTGGCGGCGGGCATGGCGACCCGGCGCAGCGCGCCCCCGCGGCGGTGGTGGCGGACATCGCGAATGGTTGGGTGACGGCAGCACGGTGACGGCGCCTCGGAAGTGGACGTTGCCCGCCTTTCGGGGCCTCCCCCACCACGGCTTGCTGCCGACACGCCCAAGGGAATCGCTCGGGCCTGTGCCAGCGGCCCTGGTCGATGGCCTGTGTGGGCACCGGCGAATGGGGGGCTCCGCCCCTCCAAACCACCCCGCCAACGGCCGAAGGGCCTCTCGACGCCATGCGTTGGTGTCGGGCTGTGTGACAGCGTTGCGGCGCCGGCGGGCCTTGCCGGCCAGGAATCAGCTTAAGATAGTGATTTTACGCACTTTAAGATTTTAGGATTTTATTTGCTGTGGACGCACCAAGCGCATTTGCCACCTGGGCGCGAAGAACATATCAGAAACATCCGCCGAATACCAGATCTGTCCCGGTGCAAGGGCGGAAACCCGGTGTCCAGAGGACTTGAGGCCATTGGTGGGGGAGGTCCGGAGGGGGCAAGACCCTCTCCGGCGCCACCCGCCCCGGCTCACCCCTGGATCGCCGGCTCCCCCAGCGACAGCATCAGCCGGTTCGCCCAGTTGAAGAACGCCGCGCCCTGGATGACGTCGCTGATCGCGAGGTCGTCCATCCCGCAAGCGCGCAGCCGCGCCACATGCTCCGGCCCGAAGCGCATCGGCAGCGCCGTCAGCGCCACCGCCGCCGCGACGATCGCATTCCACCGCTCGCCGAGATCCGCGCCGACGCCTTCCGCCAGCAGCCGGTCCACATCCGCCTCGCGCTTGGCGTAGGTCGCGGCAAAGCGCGCATGGACCGAGGCGCAATAGATGCAGCCATTGAACCGCGACACCGCCGCGGCGGCGAGTTCGCGGTCGGCGCGCGGCGCCCCGGCATCGGTGTTGTAGAAGATGTCCTTGTCGGTCCGCGTGCGGTGTTCCAGCGCATCCGGGTCGCGCGCCAGCAGCCGGAAATACGCGGATTTGGCACGCGCGGCATCGACCAGCGCGACCATCTGGCGCTCGGTCAACGCGTCCTCGGCCACGGGGTCGACCCAGGGCAGCCAGTCGAAATGATCGCGGGAGAAGGCAACGGGGGCGGTCATGGCGGGAGCCTCCGGGGTCAGGGCGTCGCGGCGAGCACGGCGAAGCCGGCCACGACGCGTATCTGGAATGCGAGGAAGGAGACGAGTTGCGACAGCGTCACGATGCCGTCCTCGCTCCAGCCGGCCTCCATCAGCGGCGGGAAGCGCTCGGGGGCGGCGTCGCGCGGGTGAAACACCAGGTAATGCGCATGAGCGAAGCCCGCCGCCAGCTTCGGCCCCAGCGCCGCCGTGACCGGCGCGGAGAGCGCGAAATCCGGCCCGGGCACATCTTCGACGCTGAGCGGGCCGGGTGGGTAGTGCCCGGTCGGCCCGCGGCTCATCGTCTCCGCCACGGCCTGGGCCACGGTCGCGGCCAGCGCGGCGCCACCATGCTCGACCAGCGCGCGGTTGTAATGCCCAACCGTCGCCGCCCCGCCATGCAGCCCGGCGACATAGGCCGCCACCGCGAAACGCTCGGCGATGGTCACGTCGCCCGGCTCGGCCGGCAGCAGCAGCGCGCGATAGGACGCCTCGGCATGGCTGCGCGCCGCCGGCCGTCGCGCCCGCGCGCCGTCGAGGGCCGAGCCCGGCACGATGCCGACCAGCGTATCGATCACGTCGGTGTCGTTTGCGGTCATCTCTGCATGGTTCCTGTCTGGATCGTCAGGCGACGCGACGCGCTTCGGTCTCATCCGCGCGCCGCCAGCCGAAGGCCGGCGCCACGCCCTCGGCCACCAGTTCGATGGAGCGCAGCACATAGGGATGTGGCGGGTCGACCGAATGCACCTGCACCGCGAGGTCCGTCGCGCGGTCCATCACCCGGTCGGCGCGCAGCGAGGCAACCACCTCCTCCACCGTGCCGAGATGCACGTCCTGGCGGCGAATCATGTCATCCACCGTGGGCGTCACGTCCGGCGCCCGGCCGGACTCGACCAGCCGCGCGTAATGCCGGCGCAAACCGATATCGGCGAAGCGGATCGCGTCCTCACGCCGGTCGGCGGCGAAGACCGAGCGCGAGGCGAGGATGCGCGGCGCCACCCCGGCCGGCAGAGCCTCGAGATAGGCATCCAGCATCGGGTCCTGGATCTCCGCCAGCGTCGCATCCGGCGCGTCCTGCGTGCGCGGCTGGGTGCGCGAGAGCAGCAGCCCCGCCCCCATCCGCCCCGCCGCCCGCGCGCCATCGACCGAGAAGGTCGCGTACCACAGCCGCGACAGCAGCGACGGATGCGCCGGATACAGCCGGTCCCCACCCGTCAGCGCGTCCCCGGCGAGCGCCGTGTTCAGCACCTTCAGATGCCCTTCGAAAATCGCCCGCCGCTGCGCATCCTCCAGCCCGAAGGCGGCGAAGGCCGCCGGGTTGCCACCCGAGCCGACACCGAGTTCCAGCCGCCCGCCCGAGATCAGGTCGAACACCGCCGCATCCTCGGCGACGCGGATCGGCATTTCCATCGGCAGGGTGACGATGCCGGTGCCCAGCCGGATGCGGCTGGTAAGCGCCGCGACCTGCGCCAGGAACACGAAGGGCGAGGGCAGCCCGCCCTCCCCTTCATGGAAGTGATGCTGCGCGACCCACGCGCTGTCGAAGCCGCAGGCCTCGGCATGGCGGATCTGTTCCGTCGCCAGGCGATACCGGTCGGCCGCGCTGCCCTCATCCAGCAGCCTCGAGAAGAAGCCGAGCCGCAGCCCGCCTGCCTTGGTCATGCGCCCGCCTTCTCCGTCGCGATCACCCCGCCTGGCCCGGCACGCCGCCGCGCTTCCAGGTCAACACCAGCACGTCGCGACAGGAAGGCTTCGCCGGGTCGGCCGGCGCGACCGGGGTCACACCATGCCGAACCCGCGGGTCGTCCAGCACCGCGGTGTCGAGCGGATCCCGCAGCACGAATTGTGCCAGCCGGTTGCCGTCATCATCCTCGATCACCGTCTCGCCGCCATCGAGGTTGGTGCGCGCGATCATGGTGATCAGCACGCAATCCACCCCGTCATGGTGCACACCCTCGGGCGTCGGGAACCCCGGCGCACCGGCGGCGGCCTCGATGCGGAACTGATGCGCCTCGACGAACCAGGGCTGCGGGCCGTGCAGGGCCTCGGCCATGGAACGGCCGAGGTCGAGCAGCCCGCGCAGCGGCGCGCCGGCGGCGACCTCGTCCTCCATCGCGGCGAACCAGCGATCGACGCCGCCATTGAGCGTATTGTGCACGACTGCCTGGAAATGCGGCCGATGTTCCCCGCGCACATGCCCCGACACGCCCGGCTCGGCGGTGAAATTGGCGATGCGACGGCGGCGGTAGCGCCCGCCATCGCGCATGAAGGCATCCGTCTCCAACCGGTCCCACGACGCGAAGAACGCGGCCAGCGCGGCCGGCGCCCCGGTCTCGCCGATCAGCGACGCCATCATCGCCCCCGGCACGCGCGCGAAACCGCGTGCGGCGAGCTCGGCCAGCGGCCCCGCAGGCACGGTCACGACACGCTCCCTTCGCCGATCGGCGGCAACTCGCCGGTCATCCCCGCCAATACCTCCGCCACATGACGCACCTTCACCGGTACACCCTCCCGCTTCAGCCGCCCGGCCATGTTGAGCAGGCAGCCCAGATCACCCGCCAGCAGCGTGCCGGCGCCCGTCGCTGCGATGTCGGCGCATTTGTCGGACACCATCCGCGTCGAGATATCCGGATACTTCACGCAGAAGGTCCCGCCGAAGCCACAGCAGATCTCGGGATCGGCCATTTCGGTCAGGCTCAGCCCCTCGACCGAGGCCAGCAGCGCGCGCGGCTGCGCCTTCACGCCAAGCTCGCGCAGGCCGGAACAACTGTCGTGATAGGTGACGCTGTCCTCATAGCGCGCCGCCACGGCGGCCACGCCCCGCACGTCGCGCAGGAAGGACACCAGCTCATGCGTGCGTTCGGCCAGCGCCGCGGCCTTGGCGCGGTATTGCGGGTCGTCCTCGAACAGCGTCGGGTAATGGTGCGAGACCATGCCCGCGCAGGACCCCGACGGCGCCACCACGTAGTCGTAGCCGCCGAAGGCGTCGATCACCGCCCGCGCCAGGTCGCGCGCCGTCGCGCGGTCCCCGGTATTGTAAGCGGGCTGGCCGCAGCAGGTCTGCACCGGCGGCACCTCCACCAGACAGCCGGCATTCTCCAGCAGTCGAATGGCCGCGAAGCCCACCGTCGGCCGGTAAAGGTCGACAAGGCAGGTAACGAAGAGCGCGACGCGCGGCCGGTTCTGGGACATGGGGCGGGAGAATAGGATTCTCCTCGCCGCACGGACAGTCCCCGATGCACGCCCGCCGCGCAGGCCGGCCATACCGCCGGCAGCCCGGCGCCTGAAGGCCGGATGCGGCGGATACCAGCGGTCGAGGCACTCGGTCGTCGGTATCAGTTCAACCGCTGCCGCAATTCGGCGACCAGCTGGCGGATGCGCACCGCCGCCTCGCCCTCCGGCACCAGCTCCAGAAAGCGGTCGAGGCAGGCCAGCGCGGCGCCGATCCGGTCCAGCCGCTGGTTCATCAACCCCGCCTCCCGCCACAGCGGTGCCATGTCCGGGGCCAGGCGAAGCATGTCCTCGGTGCAGGCGAGCGCGCCATCGATCGCCCCGGCGCGCAGCCGCCGCAGCTTGATGTTGTTCTGCAGCCGCAGCAGTACCTCTCGCTTCGCCATCGGGCGCAGCAGGCCGGGGCGCAATTCCGCCGCCTCCCCCTCCACCCGTTTGAGCAGCGCGCGCAGCGTCGGGGCATCGAGCGCAAGCCCGCCGGCAAACACATCGACCATCAACTGCCCGCGCGGTGCTTCCAGCGCGACCAGGAAATGGCCCGGGAAATCGACGCCATGCGCGCCCCAGCCGGCCGCTTCCGCCGCATGCAGCCACAGGATACCCAGCGTCACCGGCAGGCCGCGGCCGCGTTCCAGCACCCGGATCAGATTGGCATTGGCCAGGTCGTCATAGGTCTCGCCATCGCCGGTCAGGCCGAACTGGCCGTGCAGCACGCCGGCCAACACCGCGCGGCGACGGTCGAGGTCCCCGCCATCGGCCTCACGATCCGCCGTCGCGGCCTGCACCGCGGCGCGGGCAATCGCGGTCAGTCGCTCGGCCGCCGCACGCCAGTCGGCCTCGGGCGCGTCCACGCGGGCGAGCTGAAGCGCCACGGCGGCGATGTCGAGTTCGGTATCGGGCAGGCTTCCGGCGGCTTCGAGCGCGGCGCGGGCCTCATCCTGGTTGGGTGGCGGCATGAACCCAGTGTCGCGGCGGCAGGCGGCGCCATCAAGGCAGACGTCACATTGCGCTTCTCGTTCATAAAGAATCACATGTACGTTATCGCATGAAGTCGCGTCCGTATCTGAGGCGCAACGGCAAAATGCCCACTTCGCGAGGAATGTCATGACCAGGCGCCGTCACCTCACGATCGCCGCCGCCCTGCTTGCGCCCGTGGCGCTGGCCGGCTGCGGCACCGCATTGAGCGACTCCTCCGCCATCGGCAGCGACCCCAGGCCGCTACCCTACACCGGCAGCATCACGCTGACCGCCGATCCGGCAGCGGCCCGTTGCGTGCTGACGAACACGGTGACCAACAGCCTCGTCGCCGAGGTCACTACGCCCGCCACCATCCCGCTGCCGCGCGGCACCGCCACGATCAACGCCATCTGCACCGCCCCCGGCAGCATGACCACCACCGTCGCAATCCGCCCCGTGCGCGACTTCGCCACCGACATCCACCACCCGCAACCCGTCGGCACCGGCATCGCGCAGAACCTGGAGGCCGTGCAGACCGGCCGGACACGCCGCTACAACAACACCTTCATCCCGCTGCCACCGCAGCCCTTCGCCTCACAGGCCGCGCTGGACGCCTGGTTCGCCGACCGCGCGACGCAGCTACGCCAGGCCGCGGCACCCGCCATCGCACGAGCACAACGCGCGCCCAACGCGACGATCGACACGGCAGAGACACTGAACGACTATCTCGCGGCGGACCTCGCGCAACTGGAGCAGCAGAAAGCGATGGCGTCCGTCGCCGCGGCCGAACCGGAGCCGGTGCCGGGCGCGCGGCGGCGGTGAGGGGAGGAAGGTCGGGGGAGGGAACTCCCCCGAGCCCCCTCCTTTTTTTGTCTGTTGGTATTGAATGGGCGTCGCGTTGCCGCGGACCTCGAGCCAGGGCTTCGTGGCGCAGATGGCGTCCTGAATGAACTGGTACGCCAGCACCCCAACGTCACACCGGCTGATCTTTGGTGGCCTGCTCTGCGCGACACTGAGGCCATTGGATGAGGCGGGTCGCGGCGATTCCGCCGAATATGGTACCCAAGGGCAACCCGAGAAACGCGGCGAGAAACACCACCGAAGCGCCGCAGCCCGCCGCTTCATCCGGTTCGCAGGCAGATCCATCTAGAACCCGAACAACAATCACGATGAAACCGACGAACGCGGCGCCCGCCCGGAGCAGCATGCCGACGGCGCCCCCACTACGCGTTCGGCAAGCCGCAGCATCGCCGCCTCTTCCTCAATTCGTGCCTGCCACCCTTTATGTGGAGCCATCCGCGCCCACTCGAACCCGAACATCCACGAACCGACAGCCACACCCAGCGTCAATTGGTAGAAGAAGGAGGGGGTTCGGGGGAGTTCTCTCCCCCGACCTTCCTACCGCAATAACACCGGCAACAGCGCATCCAGCCTGACGATCCCCTCGGCGGTCGCGCGCAGCCGCCCCTCCGCTGTCCAGGCCAGGTAATCCTCATCCAGCAGCGCGGCGAGCATCGCCGGGTCCACGGTCTGCTCGAAAGGCAGCCCCGAGCGGGCGGTGATGCGTGCCGGGTCGATCCCCTCGGCCAGCCGCAACCCCATCAGCAGTGCCTCGCGGGCGCGGTCGGCCTCTGAAAGCACTTCTTCCTCCACCACCGCATGCCCGTCGCGCTCGACGCGGTTCGCCCATTCCTCGGGCGCGCGGTGGCGGCGGGTGGCGAGCATGCGCCCGTCCAGCAACAGCCGCTGATGCGCGCCGGCGCCGATACCGAGGTAATCGCCATACCGCCAATACGCCAGGTTGTGCCGGCTCTCCGCGCCGGGCTTCGCATAGTTGCTGACCTCGTAAGGCAGCAGGCCGAACCGTCCGGCTTCCGCGGCGGTGGCGACATACAGCCGGGCGGCCTCGTCGCCCTCAGGCAGAGTGAAGGCGCCGCGGCCATGCAGGGTGGCAAATTGCGTCCCTGGCTCGATGGTCAGTTGGTAGAGCGAGAGGTGGTCGGCGGCCAGCGCCAGCGCCTGGCGCAGCTCGGCCCGCCAGGAGGCCTCGTCCTGGCCGGGGCGGGCGTAGATCAGGTCGAAGGACAGGCGCGGGAAGATGCTGCGGGCGGCTTCGAGCGCGGCGATCGCCTGAGCGCTGTCGTGCTTGCGGCCGAGGAAGCGCAGCGCGGCTTCATCGAGCGACTGCACGCCGAGGCTGGCTCGGTTCACCCCCGCATCGCGGAAGGCGGCGAGGCGGCCGATCTCGACGCTGGTCGGGTTGGCTTCCAGCGTGATCTCGATATCCGGGCCGGCATCGAACAGCGCGCGCGCATCCTCGATCAGCGCGGCGACGGTCGCTGGGTCCATCAGGGAGGGTGTGCCGCCGCCGAAAAAGATGCTGGCAAGCGGCCGGCGGCCGACGCGCGCGGCCTCATGCGCCAGTTCCCGCCGCAGCGCGTCGCCGAAACGGGCCTGGTCCACCCGGTCGCGCACATGGGAATTGAAGTCGCAATATGGGCACTTGGCGGCGCAGAACGGCCAGTGGATGTATAGGGCGAGGGGTTCGGTCACGCGGTGGCATATGGCGTGCGAGGCGCGATCTGTCGAACCCGGGGGACCATCATGCCACGCATCACCGCCCTTTATGCCGGCCTGCTGCTCCTGCTCTTCCTGGTGCTGACCGCGCGGGTCCTGGCGAGGCGTTACAAGGCGCAGGTCGTGCTCGGCACCGGCGGTGACCGGATGCTGGAACGGACGGTGCGGGCGCACGCCAATTGCGCCGAATATGTCCCGGTCTTCCTGGTCACGCTGCTCGCCGCCGAATTGTGCGGCGCGCCCGCCGTGGCGCTGCACGCCGCCGGGGTAGCGATGCTCGCCGGGCGCGTCGCGCATAGCATCGGCATGTCGCACGACCCTGACATCGTGCCGCTGCGCGGCGGCGGCATGATCCTGACGCTGTCGGGGCTGGCGCTCGCGGCGCTCCTTGCCCTCGGCGGCGCGGCGCACCTGTGGTAGCGCCGGGCGTATGAGCGCATCCTCCTCCTCCTCAGTCGACCGCGTGCGCGCGGCGCTCGCCGCCGCCGGCCATCCCGACACCATCGAGACCTTCCCCGACGGCACGCGCAGCGCTGCCGATGCCGCCGCCGCGGTCGGCTGCGCCGTGGCGCAGATCGCCAAATCCATCGTTTTCCGCGCCGGGACGCGGGCCGTGCTGGTCATCGCCTCCGGCGCCAACCGGGTGGATATGGCCAAGGTCGCCGCCGCCATCGGACAGCCGGTCAAGCGCGCCGACGGCAATTGGGTGCGCGATGCGACTGGCTTCGCCATCGGTGGCGTCTCCCCGGTCGGGCATCTGGCACCGCCGATCCTGCTGCTCGACGCCGAGCTGATGGCGCTCGACCCGGTCTGGGCAGCGGCAGGTTCGCCCCAGCATGTGTTCCGGACCACGCCGGCCGAGCTGTGCCGCATTACCGCGGCAATCGTTGCCGACATCCGGGAGGATGGCTGATGCAGGCCACGACGCTCTGGGCCGCGCTGCTGGCGCCGGTCTGCCTGTGGCTCTCGCTGCGCGTCATTGGCGAGCGGCGGCACGCGGGGGTGGCCATCGGCGCGGGCGACGACCCGGTGCTGGAACGCGCCATCCGGGCGCAAGGCAATTTCGCCGAATACGTGCCCTTCGCGCTCGTGCTGCTCGCCTTGGCCGAGGGGGGCGGCACGCCGGGCTGGGTCATCCACCCGCTGGGTGCGGCGCTGCTGGCCGGGCGCATCGCCCATGGCTGGGGCATCGTGCGGCAGCCGGAGGATTACCGCTTTCGCGTCGGCGGCATGATGGCGACCTTCTCGGTCATCGCCGTGGCCGCACTGGCGGCGCTGGTGGCGGTGTTGGTCGGCTGGTGACCGGGCGACACGACGGGGATGCGCCATCGGCCGCGCTGCCATAAGCTGCCGCCACCGAACGCCTCAAGGGAGATGCCACATGACCGTCACCGTCCAGCAGATGCTCGCCGCCGCCGAGGCCGTGGTGCCGCGCATCGCAGCGGAGGAAGCCAAGGGCCTGGTCGGCAGCCCCGACGTGGTCTTCCTCGATGTGCGGGAACCGAATGAGGTCGCGGCATCGGGCAAGGTGCCGGGCGCGCTCGCCATCCCGCGCGGCCTGGTGGAATTCCGTGCCGACCCGGCCTCGCCGCTGCATGACGCGAATTTCGACCGTGCCAAGACGATCGTCGCCTATTGCGCCTCGGGCGGGCGTTCGGCGCTGGTGCTGAAAACGCTGCACGACATGGGCTACCAGAACGTCCGCAACCTCGGTGGCTTCAAGGGCTGGGTGGATGCCGGCGGCGAGGTCGAGAAGGCCTGATCCGCCACGGCCGCTGCGACCCCGGCGCCGTATCGCGCGTCAGGTCAGCGGCCGCGGCGCCGGCTGGCGCCAGGAAGGTCAACGACACCGGAGGACGAAGCCCTCGGCCGTTCACCGGCCATTAGCCGGGATCGCTGCCTAATCGGCCCATCACGGCCCCTTCATCCATGACGGGGCCCCAAGGGGGCCTTTCATGGCAACGACTCTGGTCAACGGTCTCGGCGGCGCGGCGGGATTTGGGGAAAACGCGGTCGTCCGCACCGATGACGGCTCCTCCACCTTCATCGACCTGACGACGGTCCTGCCGGGCGGCCTCAATTTCTTCGGCCAGTTGTTCACCGGCCTGTGGGTGAACAACAACGGCTCCGTCAGCTTCGCCAGCAGCATGAGCAGCTTCACGCCGACCGCCATCACCGGCAGCACGGCGAACCCGCTGATCACGCCCTTCTGGGCCGATGTGGATACCCGCGGCGGGCCGGCCGCCCCCTCTGCCGGCGGCACCTCCGCCGGCAGCAACCAAGTCTGGTATGACCTCGACACCGCCACCGGCACCTTCACCGTTACCTGGGACGATGTCGGCTACTTCAACCGCAAGACCGACAAGCTCAACGCCTTCCAGCTGGAACTCGCCAAGGTCGGCGACGACGGCGACTTCAACATCACCTTCCGCTACGAAAACGTCGACTGGACCACGGGCGACTTCTCCGGCGGCAGCGGCGGCCTCGGCGGCACGGTGGCGCGGGCGGGCTATTCCTCGGGCAATGGGCTCGACTACCTGGAGCTGCCGCAATCGGGCAACCAGGCCGCGATCCTCGCCCTCGAAGCCGCCAGCAACATCGGCACGCCCGGCACTTATGAGTTCGCCATCCGCAACGGCGCCGTGCTCGCGACGCTCGCCGTCGGCGACGCGCAGGTGCTGGAAGGCGACGGCACCTCGCCGCGCTTCGTCTCGGTGCCGGTCACGCTGTCCGCCCCGTCGGATGAACCGGTGACCGTGTTCTACCGCACCGGCGCTGGCACCGCTGGCGCGGCGGAGGATTTCGTCGCCCAGCGCGGAGCCCTGACCTTCGCCCCCGGCGTCACGCAGCAGGACATCCTCATCGAGATCCTCGGCGACACGCGCCTCGAGGCCGACGAGACCTTCACCGTGCGGCTCTACGCCGCGAGCGGCGCCGCGCTGCGCGACGACCTCAGCGTCGTAACCATCACCAATGACGACGGCCTCTCGGTCGCCAATGTCACGACCGTGGAGGGCAATGCCGGCGCCCCCGGCAGCATGGTCTTCGAGGTACGGCTGCTGACCGCCTCGACCGAGGCGGTCACCGTGGACTACGCCACCGCCGACGGCAGCGCGACCGCCGGGGACGACTACACCGCGACCAGCGGCAGCCTGACCTTCGCCGCCGGGGAGACGCAGAAATTCGTCACCGTCAGCCTCGTGGGCGACACGGCGAACGAGGCCGACGAGACCCTGTCGGTCACCCTGTCCAACGCCTCCGGCGCACCGATCGCACGCTCCAGCGCCACCGGCACGATCGTCGACGACGACGGGCTGGTCATCCGCGACGTCACGCTGGTCGAAGGCACCAACAGCAGCGCCGGCACCGCCACCGTCACCATCAGCCTGGCCGGCCCGGCCGAGCAGGAGGTCACCGTCGACTACGCGACCGAGGACGGGTCCGCGATCGGCGGGATCGACTATGTCCCGAGCAGCGGCACCGTGACCATCGCGGTGGGGCAGAGCTCGGCCACCGTCGCCATTCCGATCATCCGCGATGCCGTGGTCGAGAGCGGCGAGACCTTCGGCGTCCGCCTGTCCAACGCCAGCGGCGTGGCGATCCGCGACGACCTCGCCACCGTCACGCTGATCGATGATGACGGCTTCTCGATCACCGACGCGTCCGTCGTGGAAGGCAGCGGCGGCAGCCTCAACCTGCTCTTCACGGTCAGCCTCGCCTCGGCGATGTCGGCGAGCGCGTCGATCGACTACGCCACATCCGACGGTACTGCGCTGGCCGGCGCCGACTACACCGCCACCTCGGGCACCCTGACCTTCAGCGCCGGGCAAACCAGCCGCACCTTCAGCGTGCCGATCACCACCGACACCGATTCGGAATCGAAGGAGACCTTCACGGTCACCCTGAGCAACCCGACCGCCGGTGGCATCCTGCGTGCCACCGCGACCGCCACCATCGTCGACGATGACGGCCTCGCCATCGGCAATGTGACGATCACCGAAGGCAATGGCGGCGGCACCGTGACCGCCACCGCCACGGTCACGCTCACCGCCAGCGCCTCGCCCGTCACGGTCGACTGGGCGACGGTGAATGGCACGGCAGAGGCCGGGTCGGACTTCACCGCCGCCTCCGGCAGCCTCACCTTCGCCCCCGGCGAGACCAGCAAGACCATCGAGATCACCGTCGCCTCGGACGACCTGTGGGAAGCGAATGAGGCGTTCCGCATCGTGCTCGCCAATGCGGTCGGCGCGCAGATCATCGACCGCAGCGGCACCGTCACCATCACCAATGACGACAGCCGCACCGCCCCGGTGATGGACATCCAGGATGCCCGCATCACCGAGGGCACCGATGGCGGCCCGGTGATGCGTTTCACCGTCGGCCTGTCCTACTCCGTCGGCACCGACATCACGGTGAATTTCGCCACCCAGGACGGCAGCGCCAAGGCCGGCCTGGACTACACGGCGACATCCGGCACGCTCACCATCCTGGCCAACCAGCGCACCGGCGTCATCGAGGTGCCGATCACCGCCGATGCGGTCGTCGAAGGCAACGAGTTCTTCCGCCTTTCCCTCGCCAACCCGGCCGGCGGTGCCACGATCGGCGACGGCGCGGCCTTCGGCTTCATCCCCAACGACGATTCCGCCTTCGACCTCGCGACCTCCACGCCGCTGCTCGCCGAAGGCGACTCCGGCACCACCGACTTCACCTTCACCGTCACCCGCAGCGGCGACCTCAGCGTCGCGCAGGCGGTGCGCTGGGCCGTGCGCCCCGACGGCAGCGGCGGCGCGGCCGCCTCGGCATCGGATTTCATCGGTGGCCGGCGGCCCAATGGCGCGGTGTATTTCGCCGCCGGGGAAACCACCGAGACCATCACCATCCAGATCGCCGGCGACACCCTCGCCGAACAGCGTGAAGGCTTCGCCGTGGTGCTCTCGGGCCCGACCCGCGGCGCATCGCTCGGCATCTCGCAGGTGCTCGCCGCGATCGGCAATGACGACGACTTCGCCGGCGGCGGCGGCACCGACACGCTGCGCGGCGGCGGCGACGACGACCACGTCTCCGGCATGGGCGGCAACGACCTGCTGCGCGGCGAAGGCGGCAACGACACCATCCTCGGCGGCGATGGCCAGGACACGATCCGTGGCGGCGCCGGGGCGGACAGCCTCGATGGCGGCCCCGGCAATGCCGATGTGCTCACCTATGCCGGCGCCACCGCGGGCGTCACGGTGGACCTCGCCACCGGCCATGGCACCGGCGGCGATGCGCAGGGCGACACATTATCCGGCTTCGAGGCGGTGATCGGCGGCAATGGCGATGACAGCCTGGTCGGCGGCAGCGGCGCCGACAGTCTCTATGGCGGGGCGGGGGCGGATACGCTGGAAGGCGGGTCGGGCAATGACCGCCTCGCCGGCGGCAACGGCGCTAACCGCCTGGTGGGCGGCGTGGGCGACGACGTCTATATCGTGGTCTCCGCCGACGACACCGTGGTCGAGGCCACGGATGACGGCAACGACCTTGTCTATGCCAGCCTCAACCATACCCTGGTGGACAACGTCGAATCACTGAGTCTGGTCGGCACCGGCCCGACCGACGGCACCGGCAACGCGATGGACAATCGCCTGATCGGCAGCGCTGGAGACAATGTGCTGCGCGGCCTCGCCGGCAACGACGTGCTGGCCGGCGGTGACGGAGCGGATACGCTGGTCGGCGGCGCCGGGCTGGACCAGTTCAATGGCGGCGCCGGCGCCGACGTCTTCCTCTACGAACAGGCCTCCGACAGCGCGCCCGCCAATCGCGAACTGATCTTCGGCTTCGCCAGCGGCGAGGACCGCATTGACCTCTCGGTGATCGGAACGGATATCGGTGGCTGGGCCGATGAGGCCTTCGTCACCGGCAGCAGCTTCGCCGCCGCCCACCAGGTCGCCTGGGACGCCGAAGCCGGCCTGCTGCGGATCGATACCGACGGCAACCTCGCCACGGTGGAGATACTGATCCGCATGACCGTGGCCACACCCCTCGTCGAGACCGACCTGATCCTGGCCTGACGCCGCCGGGATGAGGTCAGGCGGCGCCCTTGGCGCGCCGCTCGCTCTCGGTCTTCAACTGCCCGCAGGCGGCGAGGATGTCCCGCCCGCGCGGCCGTCGGATCGGGCTGGCATAGCCGGCCTCGTTCAGGATGGCTGCAAAGCGCTGGATCGCCTCCGAGGTCGAGGTCTTGTACGCGCTGCCCGGCCAGGGGTTGAACGGGATCAGGTTCACCTTGGCCGGCATGCCGCGGATCAGCCGCACCAGCTCACGCGCCTCGGCCTCGCTGTCGTTCACGCCGCGCAGCATGACGTATTCGAAGGTGATGCGTCGCGCATTCGACGCGCCCGGATACCGCCGGCAGGCGGCGAGCAATTCGGCGATCGGGTATTTGCGGTTCAGCGGCACGATCTCGTCGCGCAATTCATCCGTCACCGCATGCAGCGACACCGCCAGGCCGACGCCAAGTTCCGCCCCGCAGCGGTCCATCATCGGCACCACGCCGGACGTGCTCAGCGTGATGCGCCGGCGCGACAGGCCGATGCCCTCATGGTCCATCACGATGCGCAGCGCCTTGGCCACGTTCTCGTAATTGTACAGCGGCTCGCCCATTCCCATGACGACGATGTTCGACAGGTGCCGCGCCGTGCCATCCTTCGGGGACGGCCATTCGCCATAGGAATCGCGCGCCGCCATGAACTGGCCGACGATCTCGGCCGCACCGAGGTTGCGCACCAGCTTCTGCGTGCCGGTGTGGCAGAACTTGCAAGACAGCGTGCAGCCGACCTGGGTGGAGATGCAGACCGCGCCGCGATCCTCATCCATCGACGGGATGTAGACCGTCTCGACCCGCTGGTCGTCGCGGAAGGCGAACACCCATTTGCGGGTGGAATCGCTGCTGTCCTGCTGTGTCGCCACCCCGGGCCGGCCGACCACGAACCGTGCCGCCAGCTTGCCCTGCATGGGCTTGGCGATGGTCGTCATCCTGGCGAAATCGGTCTCGCCCTGGTGGTAGATCCAGTGCCAGAGCTGCTTGGCGCGGAACGGCTTCTCGCCGATCTCGGCCATCTCCGCGATCAACTCCTCGCGCGACAGCCCGACCAGGTCGCGCCGCCCATCGGGCAGCATGGCCGGCGGCGGCGCGAAGATCGCGGCCTTCGCCAGGATCCGTGCGCGCTCCGCTTCTTCCAGCCCGTCAGTCGTGAGGGTGGTGCTCATCGCCGGGGCGCCGGGCATTCCTGGCTGATCGCGTCATAGGCGGCGGAAAAGCCCGACAGGCTGAAAGTGTCCGTCGCGACGCCGCGCCCGGCGGCGCGTGGCCCGCGCGAGACCGCCGTCGACCCGCCGCGGAAGGCGGCGACCGCTGCCCGCCCATCCCGTGCGAATGCCGAATTGCCGCCTGTGTAGAAGGCAAGCTGCGTCTGGCCGACCGCGACGGTGACCGCCGCGTTGCGCGGATAGGCATAGCCCGCCGACAGCGCCACCTGGTCGCGCCCGGTGGCACGGTGCGCCACGGTCAGGATCACCCCTTCCCGCGACGGGTCGGTGCGCGAGGCGCGCGTAAAAGCGTAGCAGACCTTCTGCCCGCCCTCGCTGTGGACCGCCGCGGTCCAGGCCTGGAAGTCGCCCAGCCGTCGCGGCGCATTGGCTGGCGCTGCGCCACGCTGCTGCGCCAGGGCGGGCCCGACCACCAGGGCAATCAAGGCCGGAACGAGAATGAACTTGCGCATGCCCCCTTGATACGAAGCCCGGCCGCCCGGGGCAACCGCAAGCACCCTTCTGGTCCTCCGGCGCGTCCCGGCGTAACACGCCGCGCATGAGCGACGCCGCCGATGCCGCCCTGGCCGCCCAGTACGAATCCTACCCCTACCCCCAACGCGACCCGCGCGATGAGGCGAAGCGCCTGATCGTCGGCAGCCCGAGCCATTTGCGGGAGGTCGACCACTGGATCTTCGGCGCCCGCCGCCCCGCCACCCAACCACTGAAGGCGCTGGTCGCCGGTGGCGGCTCCGGCGATGCGACGCTGATGCTGGCCCAGCAGATGGCCACGGCCGGGCGCGCGGGCAGCGTCACTTGGCTCGACCGTTCCGCCGCCGCGCGGAAGGTGGCCGGCGCCCGCGTCGCTGCCCGATCTCTCGATAACGTGATATTCGAGGAAGGCTCCCTCCTCGACCTGCCGGCCAGCGGCCTCGGCCCGTTCGACTACATCGATTGCTGCGGCGTGCTGCACCATTTGCCGGACCCGCTGGCCGGGCTGCGCGCGCTGGTCTCGGTGCTCGCACCGGGCGGCGGCGTCGGGCTGATGGTCTATGCGCCGCATGGGCGCACCGGCGTCTACATGGTGCAGGATGCGCTGCGGCTGCTCGCGCCCGCCAGCCAGCCGCCGCGCGAGCGGGTCGAGGTCGCCAAGCGCCTGTGGCGCCAATTGCCCGACACCAATTGGCTGCGCCGCAACCCCTGGATCACCGACCATGTGAAGGGCGGCGATGCCGGCATCTACGACCTGCTGCTGAACCCGCGCGACATCGCCTTCACCGTGCCGAAGCTGGCCGGGATGGTCGCCGCCGCGGGGCTCGAGATCCGCTGCCTGGTCGAACCCTTCCGCTACGACCCGGACAGTTTCCTGACCGACCCGCGGCTGCGCGAACGCACCGCCGGGCTGGACCCGGTGCAGCGCGCCGCCCTGGCCGAGGCGACCTCGGGCAATATGGGCATCCACATCGCCTATTGCGTGCGCGCCGGGCAGGCGGCGCCGCTGCCGGCCTGGGACGACCCGGAATCGGTGCCGGTGCTGCGGGAACTTGACGGGGTGAAGCTCGCCGCGACTATCCCGGCCGATGGCGTGCTACGCATCGCCTTCGACGGGCTGACCGTGCCGGTCGCCCTGCCACGCTTGGCGCAGGCCATCCTCGCACGGGTGGACGGGCAGCGCAGCATCGGCGCGATCGGCGACGAGCTGGCTGAGAAGGGCGTGTCGCGGGAGGCCTTTGCGAAGGATTTCGCCGCCGTGGCACGGGCGATGGAGCGGGTGAACCGGCTGCTGCTCGCGGCTCGGTAGGGCGTCGCGGCTCTCTGCAGCCCCACGGGCGCTTTTTGTTGGCCGGTGGAACCAGGAGGGGCTTTGCCCCTCCCGGACCCTCCCCACCAAAGGCCTAAGGGCCTCTGGACACCTCGATTTGACGCCGGGCGCCGAGACCCGCCCTTGCATACGAATGGCGCTGCGTGGGCGCAGGATGAACGCCAAGCCAACGCCAGTAGCCAGCTTTCCAAATGCCCCGTCATTTGGCGGGACGGTTTGGAGAGGCAGTGCCCCTCCAACCTTTCGTCGAGGTCATCCAACAGGACCGCACCGATGCCCACAGGCACGGCAGGCAATGCTGGATTCTGGCCATTGTTCTTGCTATGTTTCAACAATCAATGGGCGAAGTGCGTCTGCGGCGAAATTCACGCCGAATGGCGTTAAAAGTCTAAAATCCTAAAATCTTAAAGTAAGTGAAATCAACGGCTTCGTCTGTTGGGGAGCCGCGTTCGGCCGCCATGGCGGCACGCCACCGGGGCGCAATCCACGCCTCGACCCATTCCGTTCCCACCTCGCCCTGCCTTAGGCTCCCCGCCAAGGCCCGCTTGAGGCCCGGAGGAAACCCACATGCTCACCCGTCGCGCCCTCAGCGGCGCTGCTGTCGCCCTGCTCGCCGCCCCATCCGTCCGCGCCCAGGCCCCCTGGCCCGACAAGCCGATCCGCTTCGTCATCGGCGGTGCCGCCGGCGGCGTGTCGGACATTTTCGTGCGCATGATGGAGAACCGCCTGCGCGAAAAGCTCGGCCAACCCGTCATCATCGACCCGCGCCCAGGCGCCGGCGGCATGGTCGGCGCCGAGGTGACCGCCCGCGCCGCGCCCGATGGTTACAGCTACTACGTCAACCACGTCGCCTCCCACGGCATCGGGCCGACCCTGTACCGCCGCCTCTCCTTCGACCCGCTGAAGGACCTGCCGGGCGTGGCGCGCATCGCGGCGATGCCGAACGTCATGATCGTCAAGGGCGACGGCCCGGTGAAATCGGTGCAGGAACTGGTGGCCTTCTGCCGCGCCAATCCGGCGCGGGCGAATTTCTCCTCGGCCGGCTCGGGCACCTCGTCGCATCTGGGGGGGCTTTTGTTCGGCATGCGCATGGGCCTGGACCTGACCCACGTGCCCTATCGCGGCACCGCGCCCTCCATGGCCGCGGTGCTGAACGGGGAGGTGCTGTTCAACATCGACAACGCGCCGGCCTCCCGCCAGCAGGTGCTTGCCGGCATGCTGCGCGCGCTCGGCGTCTCCACCGGGCAGCGCGCCAGCACCATGCCCGACGTCCCGACGCTGCAGGAACAGGGCGTACCCGATTTCGATGTGGCATCCTGGTACGGCATCGCCATGCCGGCGGCCGTTCCGGTGGCGATTCGCCACCGGCTCGGCGCGGAGATCGTCGCCGCCCTCAACGACCCCGGCATCGCCCAGCGTCTGCGCGACTACGGGGCGGAACCCTGGCCGCTCGGCCCCACCGCCTACGACGCCTTCATGCGCGACGAGGTGGCGAAATGGGCGCCGGTGGTCCGCGCATCCGGCGCGCAGGTGGATTGACCGGGGCGGCGGCGCGCCCTCGCCTTCCGGCCACGCTCCGGGCATAGACCGGCGGTGTGACTGAACCGATCCTGCACCGCCGCATCCTGTTCGTGCTACTGGCCCTGGCCCTCATGGCCGGGCTGCTGCGCTTGGCCGTCGCCGTGCTGGCGCCGGGCGGCTGGACGGTCTGGGAAGCGCTGATCCTGCTCTGCTTCCTCGGCACCATGCCCTGGAGCGCGCTGTCGGCGGCCAACGCCCTGGTCGGCCTGGCCATTCTGCTCGTTGCGAAGGACCCTGTCGCCGCCGTGCTGCCGCAGGCCCGCGCCGCCCGCCAAGGCCCGCCGCAGGGCCGCACCGCCATCGCCATCTGTATCCGCAACGAGGACATGGCCACCGTCCTGCCGCCCCTGGCGCGGCTGATGGATGGGCTGGCCGCGCGCGGCATGGCCGGCCGCTTCGCCCTATGGGTGCTCTCCGACACCCCGGCCGGCCCGGCCGCCGAGGCCGAGGAAGCCGCCATCCGCGCCTTCGTCGAGGGCCGCACCGACACGAACTACCGCCGCCGCGCCGCCAATGACGGCTTCAAGGCCGGCAATGTGATGGATTTCCTCGACCATCATGCCGAGGGGCTCGACCATTTCCTCTGTCTCGACGCCGATTCCGAGATGACGCCGGAGGCGGTCCTTCGCCTCGTCGCCATCCTCGAAGCCGACCCGAAACTCGCCATCGTCCAGCAACTCATCCATGGCCGGCCGGCCACCGCCGCCTTCCCGCGCCTGTTCCAGTTCGGCATGCGCCAGGGCATGCGCACATGGGCGATCGGCCAGGCCTGGTGGCAGGGCGATGAGGGCCCCTATTGGGGTCACAACGCGGTCATCCGCATCGCGCTGTTTCGCGAGCATGGCCGGCTCGCCCCGCTGCCGGACGGGTCGCGCATCCTGTCCCACGACCAGGTCGAGGCCACCCGCCTGACCGCGGCGGGATGGAAGGTGCGCGTGCTGCCCGACGACACCGGCAGCCGTGAGGGCAATCCGCCGACCTTCGGCGATTTCGTCACCCGCGACCTGCGATGGGCCGGCGGCAACATGCAGTACCTCGCGCTGCTGCGCCTGCCCGGCCAGACGCCGATGGCGCGCTGGCAATTGCTGCAGGCCATGCTGCTGTTCATCGGCGCGCCGCTGTGGTGCGCCATCCTGGTCTTCGCAGCGCTGAACGCGCTGACCGGCGGCGGCGCCACGCCGACCGGCTGGCTGCTGTTGCTGCTGTTCGTCGGCTGGGTATGCCATTACGCGCCGAAGCTCGCCGGCTATGCCGAGTTGCTGCTCAAGCCCACCCTCGCCGAAGCCTATGGCGGCCGCGACGACGTGCTGCGCGGCGCCGCCGCCGAGATCGGCTTCACCACGCTGATGGAACCGGCCCGGCTGATGGCGCAGGCGCTGTTTCTGCTCGCCTTGCCGTTCGGCCTCAAGGTCGGCTGGGTGCCGCAGAACCGCGCCGATCGCGGCGTCTCCTGGGCCGATGCGGCGCGGCAATTCTGGCCGCCGACGCTGGCCGGCCTGGTGCTGGGCCTGGCCTTCGCGGTGGCCTCGCCATTGGCGCTGCTGCTGGCGTTGCCAGTGCTGGTGTCGCTGCTGTTCGCGATCCCCTTCGCGGTCGTGAC
This sequence comes from Neoroseomonas lacus, assembly GCF_014644535.1. Lineage (GTDB taxonomy): Bacteria > Pseudomonadota > Alphaproteobacteria > Acetobacterales > Acetobacteraceae > Neoroseomonas > Neoroseomonas lacus. The sequence continues at coordinate 236,152 of NZ_BMKW01000006.1, read as the reverse complement.
CGCGGATGCCCGGTTCTCCTCCTGGCTGCGGCGGGAGGAGATCTGCGCCATGCCGGAGGAACGGTTGGGCGGGCGGTAGAAGGTTGAGGGGCGCTGCCCCTCGAGCAGCCCGGCGGACGCGGAGGTTACTGCGCCTTCGGGCGATTCCTGCGAAATCGAAGACCGGCCGATTGCCCAGCCTGCTATTCTGCCGGTCATGCTCCACCTCCGCCGTATCCTGCGCGCGCCACTGCTCCTGCTCGCCTTCCTCTGGGTGGTGCTGGAGGAAACCATATGGCACTGGGCCGGCCTGCTCGGCGCCCAGATCGCCCGGCTGCCAATCTTCGCCGGGCTGGAACGGCTCGTGTTGCGGCTTGATCCGCGCCTCGTCCTGTTGCTGTTCCTGATCCCGCTGCTCGGGCTGATCCCGCTGAAGCTCGCGGCGGTCTGGCTGATCGGCGGCGGGCACCCGATCAAGGGCGTGGTGCTGCTGCTCTCGGCGAAGTTCGTCGGCACCGCGCTGTCGGCGCATCTCTATACCGTGGCGGAACCGAAGCTGATGCAGATCGCCATCTTCGCCCGGATGCGGAACGTCGTGGTTGCCCTGCTGGCACGCGCCCACGCCTATCTCGACGCCTCACCCAGTTGGCAGGCGGCGCGCCGGACGGTGCAGCGGGCCAAGTTGGCGGCGCGCGACCTCGCCGCGACAGCACGGCGCTGGATCTTCGGCGACGGCCCCGGCCTGGTCGCCCGCATCCGTGCCGTCCGCGCTCAATGGAAGCGCCGCACGTAACGGCGCGGCCCGCTCAGCGGTCCTTCAACGCCTCATAGAGCGACCGCAGCCGCAGCGTCATCGGCCCGGGTGGCGCGGCGGGAAGGACGCGGCCGTCGATCGCCCGCACCGGTGTCAGCCCGCCGAAAGTGCCGGTGACGAAAGCCTCCTCAGCGCCATAGACGTCCATCAGCGCGAAATTCGCCTGCCGCAGCGGAATGCCGTTCTCCCGGCACAGTGCGATGACATGCCCGCGCGTGACGCCGCGGAAGCAATAGTCACCGCTCGAGGTCCACACTTCGCCGCCGCGCACGAAGAAGAAGTTCGTCGCATTGCAGGAGGAGACAAAGCCGTGCGGGTCGAGCATCAGCGCCTCGTCCGCGCCCGCCTTGATCGCCTGGTTCAGCGCGATGATGAGGTTGAGCCGGCTGTGCGAATTCAGCCGCATGTCGAACATGTCCGCCGGCGAACAACGGATGCTGGAGGTGAACAGCGACAGCCCGGTCGTCACGATGGCCGGGCTCGGCAGCTTCCATTCGGCGACGATCACCACCGTCGCGCGGCCGATGGTCTGGCGCGGGTCCTGGTTCGGCGTCTTCTTCAACCCGCGTGTCACCATCAGGCGGATATGGACGCCATCCTCCATGCCGTTGGCGCGCAGCGTCTCCCACAACGCCGCCACCAATGCCTCGCGCGTCATGCCGATGTCGAGGTCGATCGCCCGCGCGCCGTCGAACAACCGGTCGAGGTGCAGATCGAGGAAGACCAGCCGGCCCTTGTGCAGCCGCATGCCTTCCCACACGCCGTCGCCGAGCACGAAGCCGGCATCGAAGACCGACACGCGCGCCTCGTCGCGCGGCACCAGCGCGCCGCTGACATAGACCTTCACCGTCGCATTGCGCGGGTCGGCGGCGAAATCCTGGCTGCCCTTCATGGAACCTCCGGTGTGCTTGTCATGCCCAGGCTGGTCCAGCGAAGCGCGCCAGGCGGAAGGGCGTGGTGTCGAGATTGCCCGGTGTCTCGGTGGCGAGGTCCGCCACCAGCCGCCCGGTCGTCGCCGCCCAGGACAGGCCCATATGGCCATGGCCGAAGGCGTAGATGACATTCGCGGTCTGCGAGGCGCGATCGATGATCGGCAGGGAATCCGGCAGGCTCGGGCGATGGCCCATCCAGAAGCTGGCGCCCCCGGTCTGCAAGCCTGGCAAAAAGGTGCGGGCAGTGTCGATCAGCCGGCGTGCGCGGTCCCAGTTGGGTGGCGCTTCGAGGCTTGCGAGTTCCACCGTACCCGCGAGGCGCAGCCGCTCGCCCATCGGCAGCAGCGCGAAGCCGCGCGCGACATGCGACATGCTGTGGCGCGGCATCACGCCGGGCTGGGGCAGCACGACGTGATAGCCACGCTCACTCTCCAGCGGCACGCGGTCGCCCAGTAGCGCCGTGAGCCGGTTCGACCAGGCCCCCGCGGCGATCACCACCTGGCTCGCGGCGACAACGTCGCCAGTGGCGAGGATGGCGCCGGTGACGTGGTTCGCCTCGCGGCGGAAGCCGGCGACGCTGCCGGTGACGACCTCGCCGCCACCGGCGCGGAAACAGGCGTCCAGCGCGCGCATCAGGCGCAGCGGTTCGATCACCGAGCTACGGTCCGGCGAGGCGACGGCGAAGGTGATGCTCTCGCCAAGGGTCGGTTCCAGCGCGTGCAGCGCGGCGCGGTCGAGCAATTCGTGGCGCAGCCCGGCCTTGACCCGCAACTGCCAGCGCCAGCCTTCCGCCTCGAAATCCGCGCGTGAGCCATAGAGGCGTAGATGCGGCCCGGGCTGCACCAGCGCCTGCGCGCCGGCGGCGTCGAGCAATGGCTGGTAGTCGAGATGGATGCGGTCGCACAACGCCGCCATGGCGGCCGAGATCGCCGCCACCCGATCCGGCCTGCCGGCGCGCAGGAAGCGGATCAGCCAGGGCGTGAGGCGCGGCAGATGGCGCCAGCGTATCGCCAGCGGCCCGAGCGGGTCGGCGAGCCAGCCAGGCACCTTGCGCAGCGTATCCGGCCCGGACAGCGGTACGACCTCGCCAACAGCGAATTGTCCGGCATTGCCGAAGGAGGCCGCGCGTTCCGCCTCGCCCGGATCGACCAGCGTGACAGCGAGGCCGCGCCGTTGCATCTGCAGCGCGGAGCACAGCCCGATGAAGCCGCCGCCGATGACGACGACCGGGGCGTTCATGCCTTCGGACCGTCATCCGGGATGGGGGTGCCGTCGAGGATGCGCTGCCAGGAAAAGCGCGACAGGTCGATGGAACGGAAGCCGCCATCGAGGATCATCTCCTTCACCGCGCGGCCGACCGCCGGGGCGTGTTGCAGTCCATGGCCGGAGAAGCCCGCGCAGAGCAGGAAGTTCGGCACCTTGTCGTACCAGTCGATCACCGGATTCCCGTCGAGGCGGTTCATGTCGTAATGGCCGACCCAGCCGCCGCGCGGCTTGATTGTCTCGAAGGCCGTGCATTGTTCGGCGAGTTGCGGCCAGAGCGATTCCTCGAAGACCTCGTGCTGGAGTTCCCAGTTGAATCCGGCGGCTTCGTTGAAGTTGGTGTGCCCGCACAGATAGACGCCGGCATGCCGGCGCACCGACAGGCCGGCCAGGTGGCGCATGGCGGGGAAGGGTTCCACCGGGTCCTGCGTCAGGAAATGGAATTGCTGCCGGCGCATGGGCTCGATCGGCACCGACATGCCAATCATGGCGCAGACATCCGCGGCCCAGCAATTCGCGGTGTTGACGGCGATGTCGACCGGCAGGCTCGCGCCGGATTCGAGCCGCGCGGCAACGACCTTGTTGCCGACGACGTCTAGCCCGACGACACGGTCCTTGAGGTAGGTGATGCCGAGGCCTTCCGCCGCGCGGCGATAGCCCATCAGCGCGGCGTTGGGGTCGATCTGGCCATCGCCGGGAGACAGCGCGCCGGCATCGACTCCGTGGAAGCTGAAGGAGGGGTAGCGCCGGCGCAATTCGGCGGCGTCCAGCACGTCGACCTCGACGCCGAGCGATTGCTGCATGCGGACATTGGCTTCGAGCGAAGCGAGCGCTTCCGCCCCCTGCACCAGGAACAGATATCCGAGGCGCTGGAAGGCCGGGTCGAAAGTGACCTTGCCGCCAGTGACGTGCTGGTCGAAGGCCGAATAGACCTCGTCGCCATAGAGCGACATCTGCACATTCTCGGGGATGGCGTGTTGCAGGCGCACGCCGCCCACCGCCCGCGGCGTCGCGGCGAATTCATAGGTGGGGTCGGGCTCCACCACGATGACATCCGCCGCCGCGCCGGCGCGCGCCAGGCTGTAGGCGATGGCGGAACCCATGATGCCGCCACCGATGATGACGATCCGGCGCATGCTCGCGTCCTTCAGGAATGGCCGGCCGCTTCGGGGGCGGGGTCCGGCAGGCGAAAGAGGGTGTGGCTGCGCAGGAATTCGCGCGTGCGTTCCTGCTTCGGGTTCTGCAGGACCTCCTGCGGCGTGCCTTCCTCGTGCACCATGCCGCCTTCTAGGAAGATGACGCGGTCGGCAACGTTGTAGGCGAAGCCAAGCTCATGGGTGACCACGAGCATGGTCATGCCTTCCTCGCTGAGGCGGCGCATGGAAAGCAGCACCTCGCCGACCAATTCGGGGTCGAGCGCGGAGGTAGCTTCATCGAACAGCATCATCGTCGGTTCCATGGCGAGTGCACGGGCGATGGCGACGCGCTGCTGCTGGCCGCCCGACAGGCGCGCCGGATACTCGCGCGCCTTCTCCAGGATACCGACGCGGCGGAGGTTGTCGTGCGCCAGGGTGCGCGCGGTCTCCTCGGTCATGCCGCGCAGCTTCATCGGCCCGATCATGACATTGCCTTCGACCGTCATGTGCGGGAACAGGTTGAATTGCTGGAACACCATGCCGACGCGGGCGCGCAGCGCGTTGAGTTCGCGCGTGCCGTAGGACATCACGCCGGGCGTGCCTGTCTCGCGGCCGACCAGCCGGCCTTCGATGGTGATGCGGCCTTCGCTCGGCATTTCCAGGAAGTTCAGGCAGCGCAGCAGCGTGCTCTTGCCCGAGCCGCTGGCGCCGAGGATGACGATGGTCTCGCCCTTATGGACCGACAGGTCGATACCGCGCAGGACATGCAGCAACCCGAAACGCTTGTGCAGATTTTCGACACGCAGCACTTCATCCATGCCGGCGCAGCCTCCTTTCCAGCAGGGACGATGCCGCGCTGACCAGCGCCAGCACGACGATGAAGAAGACGCCGACCGCGGTGTAGCTCTCGATCGGGCGGAATTCCTGGTCGCTCAGCACCTTCGCCGAATACAGCACCTCGCCATAGGCGATGGTGGAGGCGATGGCGGTGGTCTTGACCACTTCCATCACCTGGTTGGTGAGCGGCGGCGTGATGGACCGCATGGCCTGCGGCAACACCACGTAGCGCATCTGCGCGAGATAGCCGAAGCCGATGGCGCGCGCGGCTTCCCACTGGCCCTTCTCGACCGACTGGATGCCGCTGCGGAAAATCTCGGTCATGTAGGCGCCGGCATAGAGCGACACCGCCGTCGCGGCGGCGGCGAAGGGGCCTGGCTGCGCGCCGGTGATGATCGGGATGGCGAAGTAACACCACAGGATCTGCACCAAGACGGGGATGTTGCGGAAGAACTCGACATAGCAGGTGCCGAGCAGCCGCAGCGCCGCGAAACGCGACAGCCGTGCCGCAGCGAACACCAGGCCAAGCGCCATGCCGGCGAGCACGCAGGTGATGGCGAGGCCGAAGGTGCCGAGGATACCGCGCAGGATGAAGTCGCGCTGACCGAGCAGGAAGGCGAAGTCCCATTCATGCCCCATCCTCGGCTACTCCGGCACCGCGAAGCGGCGCTCGGCGAAGCGCACGAACTGGCTCGCCGTGAAGATGACGGTGAAGAAGAACAGCGCGACGACGGTGAAGGTCTCGATCGGGCGGAAGGTGTCCGACGCCGTGCGCTGCGCCATCTGCACGATCTCGGTGTAGGAGATGGCGGCGGCGAGCGAGGTGGTCTTGAACAGCTCGGTCAGCCGGGTGAAGAAGATCGGCACCATGCGGCGCACCGCCTGGGGCAGGATAATGTAGCGCAGCGTCCGGCCCAGCCCCATGCCGAGCGCCTTGGCCGCCTGCCATTGTCCGGCCTTCACGCCCTGGATGCCGCCGCGGAACACCTCGGCCATATAGGCGCCGGTCTGCAGGCCCAGCGTCAGCGACACGGCGGTGAAGGTGTTGAAGTCGACACCGACCAGCAGCGGGAAGGCAAAGTAGAACCAATAGATCAGCACGATGGTCGGCGAGGCGCGGAACAGGTCCGTGTAGATTACCGCGAACCAGGCGATCACGGGCAGGCGCGACAGCCGCATCAGCGCCACCAGCAGCCCGATCGGGAAGGCGATGAGGATCGCCATCCCGGCCAGGGCGAAGGTGCCCTTGGCGCCTTCGATCAGCAGGTCGCCGTGCCGGAAGACGGCGGCGAAATCCCACTGATACTCCATCGTGCCGCGCCCGCGCCGTTACCAGGCCTCGCGCTGGATGGCGGTGGCGCGGCCGGGTTCAAGGCCACGGAAGGCCATGTACTCATCATAGAAGCGTTGGGTGATGCCGGCGTTGTAGTAGTACGCCACCACGGTCGAGAGGTAGTTCGCCCAACGCGTGTCGGCTTCCTTGCGCACACCTGCACCGGCCGGCACGGCGACGACCGGGCGCGGGATCAGCGTCTTGCCGCTGCGCAGCCGCGCGATGGCAAGGTCGGAACCGGGTGCGGTCATGAAGGCCGCGTCGATCCGGTTGGCCTGCCACGCCGCGAGCAACTCGCCCGTCGTCTGATAGCGCTGGATGCTGCCGCGCGGCGACAGGCGCGTCAGGGTCTGGTCGGTCGAGGTACCGAGCACGACGCCGCTCCGCGCGGCTGGATCGCTCAGCTCCGCCCAGGTGGTGGGCGCGAAATTGTTCTTGGCGAGCGCCGCGACCGGATACCAGAGGATCGGGTTGTTGACGAAGTCGATCGCCAACGCGCGTTCGGGCGTCGGGTCGAGGATGAACATGGTGTCGATCTGGTTCGCCTGCAGCGCGGCGACGGCGGTGCCCCAGGTGACCTCCACCATTTCGAGCTGCACGTTCATCGCCTTGGCGATGGCGTCGCCGAGGCTCGGCCCGATGCCGCGCCAGGTGACGTCGCCGATCTTGACGCCGCCGGGCGCGCTGCTGTTGGCCGTGTCCTTGAAGTACCAGGGTTCGGTCAGCGCGGCGCCGACGCGCAGACGCCTGGTCTGCATGATCTGGTCCCAGGTGGATGCCGCCCCCTGGGCATGAGCTGCACGCGAACCGAGCAGCGCGCCACCCGCGGCGGCCAGGGCCGGCAGCATCCGGCGTGCGATCGACACTTCCATTGTTCGAGCCTCCTTGATCCCCGCCTCGCGGCATGCGCCGTGGCGTCGGTCACCAAGCGGGAGGAAGACAGCCATCTTGTGCTGCCTGGCGCCCGCCCTATTGAAGCCGCATCGTCTCCCGGTGGGAACGGTAGCCACAAGCTGGTGAGGTCGCCTATCCCCTATTTGCGGGTCAGGGCATTGCATCATCGTCTTTGGCGCCGCGGCGGGTCGCGAACCTTCGTCGCAACCGTTCGGATGCGTTCGTTGGCGCGACCTCGGCGCTCGCCTTGACCGCCACCACTGTTGCCAATGATATCGCCTGCCCCGCGCAAACGCGCGATGCTGGCATGGAGGCTGGTCGAGACCAGACCGGCACCGCGGGAGACCGAGCCATGACCTTGACTGAATCGGCACTCGCCGCCCTTATCGCGCGCGCCTTCGAGCGCCACGGTATGAGCGCGCCCAACGCCGGGCTGGTCGCCGCCGTGGTCGCCGCTGCCGAGCGTGACGGTGCGGCCAGCCATGGCCTGCTGCGCCTCGACGGCTACATCGCGACGCTGCGCAGCGGCTGGGTCGATGGACGGGCGGTGCCGGTGGTGACGCAGCCGGCGCCGTCGATCCTCGCCGTCAATGCCGCCAACGGTTTCGCCCAGGTCGCCCTCGCCGCGGTGCGCGACCAGGCGACGGCAACAGCACGCAGTCAGGGGCTCGCGGCGGTCTGCGTATCGGACTCGCACCACTTCGCCGCGCTGTGGCCCGACATCGAGCCCTTCGCCGAACAGGGCCTCATCGCCCTGACGATGGTGAATGCGCGTGGCCGCATCGTGGTCTGGGGCGGAAAGCGAAAGGTACTCGGCACCAATCCGATGGCCTTTGCCTGCCCGCGCAGCGACGGCCCGCCGGTGGTCTGGGACCAGGCCTCCAGCCTGCGCGCTCAGGGCGAGGTGCTGAAGGCGCGCGTGGAAGGCCGAAGCGTGCCGGAGGGCATCGGCCTCGACGCTGCCGGCGCACCGACCACGGACCCGGCCGCGATCCTAGATGGCGGCGCGTTGCTGCCCTTCGGCGGCCACAAGGGCGCAGGAATCGCCTTCATGGTCGAGGTGCTCGCCGCCGCGTTGACCGGCGGGCGCTTCGGCTTCCAGGATGACTCCCCGAGCTTTCCCGGGGCGCAGACCTCGCGCGCCGGGCAGTTCCTGCTGCTGATCGACCCGGCGCGTGGCCCGGGCGGCGATGTTCCCGGCCGCATCGCCGCGCTGGTCGGCGTGTTGCGCGAGGCCGGCGCGCAGCGCATGCCCGGCGACGAGCGACACCATCGCCGCGCGCTGGCCTTGCGCGACGGTATCGCGATCCCGGCGGCGATCCATGCGAAGCTGCTGGCCTTGGCTGGCGAGGAATGATGACGATGCAGAACGCAGAAACCGGCACATCCCGCCGCCGGATCGAGGATGACCGCTTCCTGCGCGGCGCTGGGCGCTTCGTGGATGACATCGTCGTGGCGGGCGCACTGCATGCCATCGTGCTGCGCTCGCCGCACGCCCATGCGCGGATCGTCGCGATCGACACGACAGCCGCCGCCACGATGCCCGGCGTGCGGGCGATCTATACTGTGGCGGACCTCCTGGCCGACGGTATCGGTCCGCTGCCCTGCATCGCCAAGGTGGCGACGGTCGCGCCGCTCATCATCCCGGCGAGGCCGGCGCTGGCCGACGGCATCGTCCGCCATGTCGGCGACCCGGTCTCCTTCGTCGTCGCCGAGACGCCGAACCAGGCGCGCGACGCAGTCGAAGCGATCGTCGTCGACTACGACACGTTGCCCGCCGTGACGGATGGCGCGGCGGCGCTCGGTGCCGATGCGCCTCAGCTCTGGCCCGAGGCGCCGGGCAACCTCGCCTTCCGCTTCCACAAGGGCGACGCCGCGGCGGTGGACACCGCCTTCGCGGATGCCACGACCATCGTCGAACTGGATCTGGTGAACAACCGCGTTACCGCGGCACCGATGGAGACGCGCACGGCGATTGGCAGCTTCGATGCGACGACCGGCGGCTTCCTGCTGGAGGTCAGCGGCCAGGGCGTGCATTCGATCCGCGATCAGCTTGCCAATGACGTCTTCCACCTGCCGCGCGATAAGGTACAGGTGGTCGCGCCCGATGTCGGCGGCGGCTTCGGCGCCAAGAATTTTCTATTCCCGGAATATGTGTTGCTGCTGTTCGCGGCGCGCCGGCTTGGCCGTCCGGTGCGCTGGGTGTCGGAACGGATGGAGGATTTTCTCTCCACCGCGCAGGGCCGCGACAATCGCACGCGGGCACGGATCGCGCTCAACGCCGAGGGCCGATTCCTCGGCCTGCGGGTTGAGACCGTGGCGAATCTCGGTGCCTACCTGTCGACCAGCGGGCCGGGAAGTTCCACCAATGCACCGGGCACTGCGATGGGCGGCTTGTACGACATTCCCGCGATCCACATGGATGTGCGCGGCGCCTTCACCAACACGGTGCCGATCGATGCCTATCGCGGCGCCGGGAAGCCTGAAGCAAACTACGTCATCGAACGGCTGATCGACCTTGCCGCGCAGCGCACCGGCATCGCGGCGACCGAGTTGCGCCGGCGCAACCTGATCGCCGACTTCCCGCATCGGACGGCCATGGGGATGACGATCGATTGCGGCGGCTTCACGGCCAATCTCGACCGCGCGATGGCGGCGGCGGACGCGGCCGGCTTCGCCACACGGCGTGCCGCGGCGCAGCGGAGCGGCAAGCTGCGCGGCATGGGTGTTGCCTGCTTCCTCGAGACGTCGCGCGGCGCGCCTGGCGAATGGGCGGCGGTGCGCTTCGAGGCGGACGGTCGCGTCGCGCTCGCCATCGGCACGCAATCCAACGGCCAGGGGCACGAGACGAGTTTCCCGCAGATCGCCGCGGATCGCCTCGGCCTGCCGGTGGAGCATTTCCGCCTGGTGCAGGCCGATACGCGGCATGTCGCGCGCGGCAACGGGCATGGTGGCGCCCGGTCGCTGCATATGGGCGGCGAGGCGCTGGTTCGCGCCATGGACGCGGTGCTGGCGAAGGGCCGCTCCCTCGCGGCGCAGTTGCTGCAATGCGCGGAGGCGTCACTCGACTTCGCTGATGGTCGCTTCAACGTCGTCGACGATGCGGCGGGCCGTGGCATCGGGTTGATCGAGCTGGCCCAGGCGGCGCGTGACGCCGGCGCCTCGATCGATGCCGAGGTGGACAGCGATCTTGACCTCGTCACCTTCCCCAATGGTTGCCAGGTCGCCGAAGTCGAGATCGACCCGGACACCGGCGTGGTGCGGCTCGAACGCTATGTGGCGATCGACGATTACGGTCGGCTAATCAACCCGATGCTGACGATCGGCCAGGTGCAGGGCGGGCTCGCCCAGGGCATCGGTCAGGCATTGTTCGAGGAGGTGGCCTATGACGCCGCCTCCGGACAGATGTTGACGGCATCGCTGATGGATTACTGCCTGCCACGCGCGGAGGATCTGCCGCCGCTCGAGGTCACCTGCATCGAGGTGCCGACGGCGTCGAACCGTCTCGGCGTAAAGGGTTCAGGGCAGGCCGGGTGCATCGGTGCGCCACAGACGGTGATGAACGCGGTGCTCGACGCGCTCGCGCCGTTCGGCATCGCGGCGATCGACATGCCCGCGACGCCGGCGAAGATATGGCAGGCGCTACGCGACGCCGGCGCTTGACGCCGCCGCCAAGGCCCCGCCTGCCGTTGAGACGTGGCGGTTCGGCGGGCGCCGCAGACCGAGATGCTCGCGCAGCGTGGTGCCCTGGTAGGCGCTGCGGAACAGGCCGCGCTGCTGCAGCAGCGGCACCACACCGTCAACGAAAGCGGCGAGGCCACCGGGCATCAGGCTGAAGGTCATCATGAAGCCGTCGCAGGCCTCCTCGGTGAACCATTCCTCCAGATGGTCGGCCATCTGCGCTGGCGTGCCGCGGAAGGTCTTGTGGCCGCGCTCATAGCGCAGATAGAGCTGCCGCAGCGTCAGGCCCTCGCGGATCATGCCGACGATATGGTCGAAATAGGCCTTGTGGAGATTGGCATTCCTCGGGATGCGATCCTCGGGGATCGGCTCGTCGATCGACAGGTCGGAAAGGTCGGTTTCGAGGTCCATACCGAGGCGCATCTTGCCGACGATCGGGTGGATCATCTCCTGCAGCGTCTGATACATGTCCTCGGCTTCCTGCGCGCTGTCGGCGAGGATGGTGGGCTTGCCCGCCAGCACCTTCAGGCTGTCGGGATCGCGGCCATGGCGCGGCATGCGGCCCTTCAGATCGGCATAGGAGCGACGCGCGCTCTCGATCGTGCTGTCGGAGGCGAAGACCACCTCCGCGGTCTCGGCGGCGAGTTCGCGCCCGGTATCCGAGGCACCGGCCTGGATAATCACCGGCTGGCCCTGCGGCGTGCGCTCGATGTTCAGCGCACCATGAACCTTGAAGTGCTTGCCGTCGTGATCGACCGGGTGCTGCTTCGTCGGGTCGAAGATCTGGCCGCGCGCGCGGTCGCGGATCCAGGCATCGTCTTCCCATGTGTCCCAGAGCTTCTGCACCACCTCGATGAATTCCCGCGCGCGTTCGTAGCGGTCGCCATGCGCGGCGAGCCGGTCCTGGCCGAAATTGCGCGCGGCGAAATCATTCGCCGACGTCACCACGTTCCATGCCGCCCGACCGTGGCTGAGATGGTCGAGCGAGGCGAATTGCCGGGCGATGTTGTAGGGTTCGGAAAAGCTCGTGCTCGCCGTGCCGCCGAGGCCGATGCGCGTGGTCAGCCCGGCCAGGGTCGAGAGCAGGGTGATCGGCTCGAACACATTCATGAACATCGGGAAGCGGCTATAGGCTTCCAACTGCGTTGTCCGCGCCGCAGGCGTGTCGGCGATGAAGAACAGGTCGAACAATCCGCGTTCGGCCAGCAGCGCCGTGTCCCGATACCACTCGATGCTGGTCGAGGAAGCCGGGTCTGTGCTGGGGTGCAGCCAGGAGGCGCCATGATAGCCGGTCGCATGCACCAGCAATGCAAGGGCGATCTTGCGGTCCGTCATCACGTCTCTCCTATTCGCATAGACAAGGTCAGCATGAAGCCCTGCCCGGCGCCAGTGGCTGGTCTTAGGACGGCGCGTGCGGCGCTCCCGCCGGGCCAAGCTCGAGCTGGCGCAGGGGCCCGCGGCGAGCGGTCGCCAGACGCTCCAGGGCCAGGTAGACCACCGGCGTCGTGTAGAGCGTCAGCACCTGCGACAGCATCATCCCGCCGATGATCGTGATGCCGAGCGGCGAGCGGAGTTCGGCACCGGGACCTGTTGCCAGGGCCAGCGGAATGGCGCCGAACAATGCCGCCAGCGTGGTCATCAGGATCGGTCGGAATCGCTCGCGACAGGCTTCGAGGATCGCCTGCATGCCGCCCTCGCCCCCGGCGCGTTCATGTTCCAGAGCGAAGTCCACCATCATGATGGCGTTCTTCTTGACGATGCCCATCAGCAGGATGACGCCGATCAGCGCGATCACCGTGAAGGAGAGGCCGGTCGCCAGCAGCGCCAGCAGGGCGCCGATGCCTGCCGTCGGCAATGTAGAGATGATCGTCAGTGGATGGATCAGGCTTTCGTAGAGCACGCCGAGCACGATGTAGATTGCGATGACGGCGGCCAGTATCAGCAGCGGCAGGCCGGATTGGAAGCTCTGGAAGGCGCGCGCATTGCCGGCGAATTCACCGCGGATCGAGGCCGGCATCTGGATGGCAAGCGCGGCCTGCTCAATCACCGCGGCGGCCTCGCCGAGCGAGACGCCATCGGCCAGGTTGAAGGTGATGGTCGCCGCCGGGAACATCCCCTGATGCGTGATGGTGCTGGGCGAGATGCCGCGTTCGAGCCTGGCTACGGCGCCCAGCGGCACGGGCCCGCTGCGGCCGGGCAGGAAGATCCGGTCCAGGTTCTCCGGTGCTTCGGTCAACAGCGGGTCGATCTCCAGCACCACGCGATACTGGTTGCGCGTGCGATAGATGGTCGAGACCTGCCGCTGCGCGAAGGCGTTGTTCAGCGTCGCATCGAGTGCCTGCACCGAGATGCCGAGCCGCGCCGCCGCCTCGCGGTCGATCAACAGGCGCGCGACGAGGCCAGTGCGCTGCTGATCGCTCGACACGTCTTCGACCTGCGGGACCGTGCGTAGTTGGCGGACCAGCGCTTCGCTCCAAGTGAACAGCTCGTCGATGTCCGGTGTCAGCAGGACGTACTGATAGGACGCATTGCCTTGGCGTCCACCGACGATGATGTCGGAGACCGGCCGCATGAAGGTCTGCACACCCGTTACCGTCGCCAGTGGCCGGCGCAGCCGGTTGATGACGTCATTCGCCTTCACTCCCGGCCGCTGGTTCTGCGGCACCAGCGTCAGTTGCAGGCGCACCGATGCGCCGGAGCCAAAGAAGCCACCGCCACCGACCGCGGCCGAGACATTCTCCACCGCCGGATCGGCGCGGATCACATCCATCACGCGCTGCTGGTAGACGGTCATTTGCTGGAAGGAGGTGTCGGGCTGTGCCTGGACGAAGCCGAAGATCAGGCCGCTATCCTGGTCGGGAAAGAATCCGCGTGGCACGACGGTGTAGAGCCAGACCGTCAGCGCGACGAGACCGACAGTGAGCGCCAGCATCGAGCGCCGCCAACGCAGGGCGACGGCGAGGCTACGCATGTAGCTCCCGACCAGGCGGTCCATCGCCGCCTCGAAATGCCGGCCGAACCAGCCTGGTGGGCGCGGCGCGGCGCTGGCCAGATGCGCCGCCAGCATTGGCGTCACGGTCAGCGAGATCAGCGCCGAAATAGCGACGGCGATCGACAGCGTCGCCGCGAATTCGCGAAACATCCGCCCGACGATCCCGCCCATGAACAGCAGCGGAATGAACACCGCGATCAATGACAGGCTGATCGAGACCACGGTGAAGCCGATCTGCCTCGCGCCTTCGAGTGCTGCTTGCATCGGCTTCATGCCGCGTTCAGTGAAGCGCGCCATGTTCTCGATCATGACGATGGCATCATCGACGACGAAGCCGACCGAGATGGTCAGGGCCATCAGCGTGAAGTTGTTCAGCGAGAAGCCCGCCAGCCACATGCAGCCAAGCGTGCCGAGCAGCGACAGCGGCACCGCAATGCCGGCAGCGAAGATCGCCGATTTCCGCCGCAGGAAGGCGGCGACGACCAGCACGACCAGCGCGATGCTGATGAGCAGCGCGTGCTCCACCTCCTTCACGCTGGCGCGGATGGTCTGCGAGCGGTCGCGCATGATGGCGACGTCGATGCCGGCGGGCATCCAACGTTGCAAGTTGGGCAACAGGGCACGGATGCCGTCCACCACTTCCAACACGTTGGCGTCGGACTGTTTGTACACCGTGACAATCACCGCCGGCCGGCCGTTGTACAGGCCAGCCTGGCGGCGGTCGCGCGGGCCCTGTTCCACCGTGGCGACGCCATCGAGCCGGACCATCGCGTCGCCGGCGCGGCGCACGATGATGCCGGCGAATTCCTCCGGCGTGGTCAGACGGTCATTGACCGAAATCGTTGCGGCCTGCTCGGCACCATCGATGAAGCCGGTCGCCTGGGTGACGTTGGCGCCGGTGATCGCGCTGCGGATCTGGTCGAGCGACACGCCCGCCGCATTGGCCGCCGCCGGATCCACCGAGACGCGGATCGCCGGCTGTTCCGCACCCGAGAGGCTGACCTGCGCGGTGCCGGGGACCTGGGCGATGCGCGGGCCGAGAATGCTGTCGGCGGCGTCGTAGATTGCCCCTGGCGACACGGTGTTCGAGGTCAACGCCAGGATCAGCACCGGCGCATCGGCCGGGTTCAATTTGCGGAAGGAGGGTGGCGAGGTCAGCCCGGCGGGCAAGTCCGGCCCCGCCGCATTGATCGCCGCCTGCACGTCCCGCGCCGCCGAGGCGATGGATCGCGACAGGTCGAACTGCACGATGATGGTGGAGGAGCCGAGGCTCGATCGGGAGGTGAGTTCCGTGACACCCGGGATCTCGCCGAGCCGGCGCTCCAACGGTGCGGCGACGGAGGCCGCCATGATGATCGGGTCGGCACCGGGCTGGCTGGCGCTGACGGCAATGGTCGGGAAATCGACCTTCGGCAACGGCGCGACCGGCAGGTTGAAATAGGCAACGAACCCCGCCAAGGCGAGGCCGATGGCGAGAAGCGACGTACCGATCGGCCGCGCGATGAAGGGGGCGGAGATCGCCATGCCGCTATTCGGCCGGCTGCGCGCGCGGTCGGTGCACCAGCGCCGCCACGCGGGCGCGCAGGTCCTCCATCGCCAGGTAGATGACTGGCGTGGTGTAGAGCGTGATGACTTGGCTGAGCAGCAGTCCGCCGATCACCGAAATGCCGAGCGGCAAGCGCAGCTCGCTGCCGGCGCCACGGCCGATCACCAGCGGCACGGCGCCGAGCAATGCGGCCATCGTCGTCATCATAATCGGGCGGAAGCGCAGGATGGAGGCTTCGGTGATCGCCTCGCGCGGCGTCATGCCGTGTTCGCGCTGCGCCTCGATGGCAAAGTCGATCATCATGATGGCGTTCTTCTTAACGATGCCCATCAACAGCACGATGCCGATCAGCCCGACCACGTTGAGGTCGAGCCCGAACATCTCGAGCGCGAGCAGCGCGCCGATGCCCGCCGATGGCAGCGTCGAGAGGATGGTGATCGGGTGGATCACGCTCTCGTAGAGCACACCGAGCACGATGTAGATGACGATGATGGCGGCGAGGATCAGCCATCCCTGGCCGGCTAGCGAGCGCATGAATTCCGCCGCATCGCCGCCATAGCTGCCGACGATCGTCTCGGGCAAGCCGAGTTGCTGTTGGGCGCGGGCGATCGCGGCGACGGCCTCGCCCAGCGCGACGCCAGGGGCGAGGTTGAAGCTGAGCGTCACCGCCGGGAACTGGTCTTGCCGCGTCACGGTCAGCGGCCCGGGCACGCGGGTGATGGTGGCGAGCTCGGCCAGCGGCACTTGGGCGCTGGTGGTGGTCGTGGTGCCATTGGTGGTGACGGCGGTGCTGCCCGGCACGCGCAGCTGGCCGATCGCGGCAGGGTCATTGGCGATGGCCGGGTCGATCTCCAGCACGACGCGATACTGGTTGGATTGCCCGTAGATGGTGCTGATCTGGCGTTGGCCGAAGGCGCTGTACAACGCGTCATCGATCGACTGCATCGTCACGCCGAGCCGCGCGGCGCGACCGCGGTCGATATCGAGCGCCAGGCGCAGCCCGTCCTCTCGCTGGTCGGTCCCGACGTCGCGCAGTTCCGGCAGGGCGCGCAGCGCGTCGAGCAGTCGCGGCGCCCAGGTGGCGAGCTCGGTCGTCGAAGAATCCATCACCGTGTATTGGTATTGCGTGCTGGAGGCGCGGGTGCCGATCTGGATGTCCTGCACCGGCTGTGGGTAGGCGACGAGGCCTGGCAGCGTGGCGAGTTGTGGCGCCAGCCTGTCGAGCACGGCCTGCGTGTCGTCCTGTCGTTCACCACGCGGACGCAGCACCACGGTCAAGCGTCCGGCATTCTGCGCCTGGTTGATGGTGCCGGCGCCGACGACCGAGGTCACCGCGGCGACAGCCGGGTCGCGCCCGACAATCTCGGCGAGGCCGCGCTGCAAGGCGGACATGCGCTGGAAGGAGACGTCCTGCGGCGCCTCGGTGGTGATGGCGATGATGCCGGTGTCCTGCAAGGGCAGGAATCCCTTCGGCATGGCGATGTAGAGCCACACCGTCCCGCCCAACGTCAGCGTCGCGATGACGAGCATCAGCCCCTCCCGCCGCAGCGCCCAGCCCAGGCTGCGCGCATAGGCTCGGCGCAGGGCCTCGAACGCCGCCTCGAAGGTGCGGTTGATGAGGCCGGGACGCTCCTCGGAGGCCGGGCGCAGCAGGTAGCCGCACATCATCGGTGTCAGCGTCAGCGAGACCACCATCGACACCAGCACCGAGATCGCCAGCACGACGGCGAATTCACGGAACAGCCGCCCCACTACGCCTTCCATGAACAGCAGCGGGATGAACACCGCGATCAGCGAAACGGTCAGCGAGACGATGGTGAAGCCGATCTGCCGCGCGCCCTCGAAGGCCGCCTGCAGGGGCGGCAGGCCCTTCTCCACCAGGCGGACCACGTTCTCGATCATCACGATGGCATCGTCGACGATGAAACCGGTGGCGATGACGAGCGCCATCAGCGAGAGGTTGTCGATGGTGTAGCCGAGCAGCGCCATCACCCCGAAGGTGCCGACGATCGACAGCGGCAGGGCGACGCCCGGCACGATGGTGGCACGCGCGGTGCGCAGGAACAGGAAGATCACCAGCACCACCAGCACCACGGCGATGACCAGCGTCATCTGCACTTCCGCGACCGAAGCGCGGATCATCTCCGTGCGGTCAGCGACGATGGAAAGCTGGGTGCCGGCCGGCAGGGCGCGTTCGAGGCTCTGCAACTGCGCGCGCAGCGCGGCGACGGTCGCCACGATATTCGCCCCCGGCTGGCGCTGCACATCCACCAGCACGGCCGGGCGGCCATTGTACCAGGCGCCGGTCAGCGTGTTTTCCAGCCCCTCGACCGCGGTGCCGACATCGCTGAGCCGGACCGGCGCCCCGCCGCGCCAGGCGATGATCAGATTGGCGAAGGCGGCCGGCGTGGTCAGCTGGTCATTCGCCATGACGGCGGAAGCCTGCTGCGGCCCATCCACCGAGCCTTTCGGCCCGGCGACATTTGCGGCGACGACCGCGGTCCGCACATCCTCCAGCCCTAGATTGTAGGAAGCGAGCCGCCGCGGATCGACCTGCAGCCGCACCGCCGGGCGCATGTTGCCCTGCACGGCGACGCGACCGACGCCGCCCACCTGCGCGAGGCGCTGCGCCAGCAAGGTGTCCACCGCATCCGACAGCCGCGCGACCGGCAGCGTGTCCGAGGTCAGCGCCAGTGTCAGGATCGGCGGGTCGGCCGGGTTCACCTTCGCGTAGGTCGGCGGGTAGGGGAGGCTCGATGGCAGCGTGCCGCGCGCCGCGTTGATCGCCGACTGCACATCCTGCGCGGCGTCGTCGATGTCGCGGCCGAGATTGAATTGCAGCGTGATGCGGCTGACGCCCGGGCCGCTCACCGAGACGATCTCGCTGAGACCCGAAATCTGCGCCAATTGCCGCTCCAACGAGGCGGTCACCAGCACCGCGATGGTGTCGGGCGAGGCGCCGGGCAATTGCGTGGTCACCTGTATGGTCGGGAAATCGACCTCCGGGAGCGAAGAGACCGGCAGGCGCAGATAGCCATAGATACCAGCCAGCAACAAAGCGATCGCCAATAGTGAGGTGGCGATCGGCCGCGCGATGAACGGGGCCGAGATGTTCATGGGCGCGGTGGCGGGCTCGGCGCAGCACCACCCGGCTGCTGCTGCGGGCGGCGCCGCCGCTGCTGCGGTGTCACGGCGGGTGGGCGCACCGGTTCGGCCACCTGCACGGCCGCACCGGCGGTCAGCCGCAGCGCGCCCGAGGTCACCACGCGCTCGCCAGGTCGCAGCCCGCGCTGCACCACCGCCTGCGTGCCGGCGATGACGCCAAGCACGAGCGGCCGCTGCTCCACAGTGTTGTCCGCCTGCACGACGAAGGCGTAAGGCCCCTCCGGCCCGCGCTGCACCGCCACCAGCGGAATCGCGGTGACGTCGCTCAGCAGCGCCACCTGCAGCCGGATATTGACGAAGGCGCCGGGCCACAGCCGTTCGTCGTCATTGGCGAAGGTCGCCTTCAGCCGGATGGTGCCGGTGGCCTGGTCCACCTGGTTGTCGAGCGTCACCAGGCTGCCCACCGGATTGGCCGGCGGCGCCACGCCGTCGGCGCGCGGGATCGCCGGGTCGGGCAGCCGCGCTTCCACCTGCACGGGGCCGGCGCCGATCGCCTGCATCACCGTCGGCAACGATTGCTGCGGCAGGGTAAAGGTGACGCTGATCGGGCGAATCTGCGTGACGGTGACGATGCCGCTCGAACTGCTCTGCACCAGATTGCCGATATCGACCTGGCGCAACCCGACGCGGCCATCCACCGGCGAGCGGATCACGGTGTAGTCGAGCTGCACCTGCGCATTGTCGATGGTCGCCTGGTCGTACTGCACCTGGGCTTCGAGCTGCGCGACGGCCGCGCGCTGCGTGTCGAGCGTCTGCTGGGACGTGCCCTGCCCGCGTACCAGCGTCGCATAGCGTTGCAGGTCGAGCCTTGCATTGGCGAGTTGCGCCTCGCGTTGCGCCTTGGTCGCCACCGCCTGGTCGAGCGCCGCCTGATAGGCGCGTGGATCAAGCCGGACCAGCACGTCGCCGGCCTTCACCTCCTGCCCTTCGGTGAAGGCGATCTCTGTGATGCGGCCGGTCACCTGCGGCACGATGGTGATGGTGTTGAAGGCCTGCACCGTGCCGAGCGCGTCGAGCATGATCGGCACATCGGTCACGCTCGCCTCTGCGGTACTGACCGGCACGGCGATGCGGCCGCGGGGCCCGCCATTCGGCCCGAACCCGGCAGGCGCCGCCGTCGTCGCGGCAGGCTGCGGCGGCGGCAGGAAGGGCAGCCAGCCTTGTCGCCAGGCATACCAGCCGCCACCGCCGAGCAGCGCCAGCAGCAACAGCCAGCGCCACACGCGGCGACGCCGCGGCGTGGCTGTCGTCTCCAGGCGGGTCGGCGTCACGGGCACCGGCGGGCGCGGCAGCTCATTCATGGCGCGGTTCCAGCGGCAGCGCGCTGTGCGGCGCGCAGGTCCTCCACCGACCAGCCGCCGCCAAGCGCGGTGAACAGCGCCGCCGCCGCCTGCAGCCGTGCCGTGCGCGCCTGCGTCAGGACCAGCCGCGCATTGAACAGCGTCGTCTGGGTGGTGAGAACCGTGAGCAAATCGATCGTCCCCACGCGGAATTGAGCGTCAGCGATAGTATAGGCGCGTTGCGCGGCCTCCACGCGGGCCATTTGCAGGTCGA
This sequence comes from Neoroseomonas lacus, assembly GCF_014644535.1. Lineage (GTDB taxonomy): Bacteria > Pseudomonadota > Alphaproteobacteria > Acetobacterales > Acetobacteraceae > Neoroseomonas > Neoroseomonas lacus. Next base: position 216,026 of record NZ_BMKW01000006.1, on the reverse strand, counting down.
CCAACTCGCGGTTGCGCGCCAGCGCGGAGAGGCTGGTCTCCGTATCCTGCAAGGCGGCCAGGATCGCCTTGCGGTAATTGGACAGCAGTTCTTCCCGCCGCGCGCGGGTCTGCGCCAGCTGGGCACGCAGCGCGCCGCCGTCGAACAGGGTTTGCGTGAGGCCGATGGCAATGCTGTAGATCGTCGCCCCCGGGCGCAGCAGGGTCTGCAGCGCGATGCTCTGCAAGCCGCCCTCGGCGGTCAGCGAAATGGTGGGGAACAGCGCGGCGCGCGCGGCGGTGACATCGGCGCTGCCGGCGGCGAGATTCGCCTCTGCCAGGCGCACATCGGGGCGCCGGACCAGCACGGCGGAGGGCAAGCCCGGCGCGATGTCGGGCACGCGGATACTGGCGAGGCGCTGCCCGGCCACGGCGATCTCCGTTGGCCGCAGCCCGGCAAGCGTCGCCAGGGCGAAGGTATCCGCCTCGACGATCTGTTGCAGCGGCGGGACCTGGGCCCGCTGCTGGGCAACCACGGTCTCCTGCTGGGCGACATCGAGGCCGGTCGCCGTGCCGACCGCCAGGCGCTGGCGCAGGATGCCGAGGGTGCGTTCGGCGATGCGCAGATTGTCCTGCTGGTTGGCGAGTTGCTCCTGTGCGCCGAGCAGGTCGAACAAGGTGCTCGCGACCGCCGCCTGTGTGCTGAGCGTGACTGTACCGATGCCGAATTCTGCGGCCGAGACACTGTCGCGCGCCGCCTGTTCCTGCGCCCGCAAGCCGCCCCAGAAGTCGATCTGGTAGCTGGCTTGCAGGGAGCCGCCATATTGCCGGCCGGCATTGGCCGGCGTCCCGGGCGTCGCTGAGGTGCCGCGGGCGCGCCCCACCGAGACACCGCCGGTGACCAGCGGCAGCAGCTCGGCGCCAGCGATACGCAGCGCTTCATCGGCCTGGCGCAACCGTGCCACTGCTGCGGCGAGGTCGAGATTGCCTGCCATCGCCGCCGCCATGATGCGGTCCAGCTCGGGCGAGGCGAAGGCCTGCCACCAGCTCGGGTCGGGCGCCGGCGCCGGCGCGATGGCGGCGCTGACGAAGCGCTCTGGCGCCGGCAAGCCGGGGTCAGCCGGTTCGATCGGCAGCGCGCAGGCGGACAGGGCCATGCTCAGGGCAAGCGCACCGCGGCATCGGCCGAGATGCCGCGTTGATGGGACGGGTTTGGCGAAGCGAGACATCAAGCGGTGATATAACCATGGGCACTCCCCTTGGCTCCTATGTGGCCCCGGGAAGGCCATACCGCCAGTTTCGAATGGCAACGGGCGGTTTCAGACAGAGCGCTCGCGACGGGGGCGGACGCCGGGCATGCGCACTGCAATTTCGTCGCCGTCTTCCGCATGATGCGATCCGCATCGGTCGTGCCAAGTGGCGCCGAGGTGCGACTCTGGTCGCAGGCGCCGACCAGCACCGGCTGCGACTCACCGGATTGTGCGTGAGTGCGAAGAATGGCCAACCGCTCGGGTCACTGCGGTATCGGTGGACGGCGCCCGGTCGTCGCCAGACGCAGCGCGCCCACGCTGCGCATCACCCACAGCCAGTTCACGCAGAGCGGCCGGCTCGTCGAACTCGGCAGCACGCCGTACCTCGGCCCGGGCTTTCGCTGCATCATGGCGCTACGGCCCGAGCGCCGGACGAGCCCATCCGGGCCGTGACGCCGGCCCGGTCAGGCGGATGGCCCCGCTGGTAGGGACCGGGGCGCGATCCGTTTGTCACGCCCGCCGGCAGGTTCACCATGTCCACCAGCACCGAAACGCCGAGCAGGTCTCGGAACAGCTTGAATTCGCCGTGTTTCGGCGTGGCGGTCCCGCCGATACCGATCAGCGCCGACAGCCCGCCCATCCATGGAGCTCGCGCCACGACGGCAGTGAGAAGCCTTCCACCGCAACCCGCGCTGCATCACTACGTCGTGCTCGTGCCGCCAGCCATCCTGCCGCCCCGGGACCGCGCGAACGGGATGGCACGCTCGACGCCAGCGTTGGACTTCCCTCCAAGGCGGAATTCGCCTTCATTGGCCTGCCGCTGGCCATCGCGCAACGGACCGGAGGACGCCCATGAAGAAGCTCGTCAACGACCCTCGTGCCGTCGTCCGTCAGATGCTGGAGGGCTTGGTCGAGCTGAACCCGGCACTGGCCCTGCTGGATCGCGAGGATGTAGTGGTCAGGCTGCCCATCGCGCCGCCGGCGGAGCGTCCCGTCGCCGTCATCTCCGGTGGCGGCAGCGGGCACGAGCCGGCCCATGCCGGCTATGTCGGGGACGGCATGCTCGCGGCCGCCGTGGCGGGCGACGTGTTCACTTCACCCAGCGTCGATGCGGTGCTGGCGGCGATACACGCCACGGCGGGGCCGCGCGGCGCCGTGCTGGTGGTCAAGAACTACACTGGCGACCGGCTGAATTTCGGCCTGGCCGCCGAGATGGCAACGGCCGCGGGAATCCCGACCCGCATGGTGATCGTCGCCGATGACGCCGCCTTGCGCGACACGGTGGAACGTGGCCATCGGCGGGGCATTGCCGGCACGGTGCTCGTCCACAAGGTCGCCGGCGCGGCCGCCGCTGCCGGCTTGCCGCTTGATGCCGTTGTCGACGAAGCCACGCGTGTCGGCGCCGGCCTGGCATCGATGGGCGTTGCACTGGGCGCCTGCACGGTGCCCGCCGCCGGCCGGCCCGGATTTTCCATTGGCGATGACGAGATGGAGCTCGGCCTCGGCATCCATGGCGAGCAAGGCGTTCGGCGCCTTTCCCTGCAGCCGGCCGATGCCATCGTGGACAGCATCCTCGCGACGGTGCTCGACGATCTGTCCGGCGCGCCGGGCGACCGTGTCGCCCTCCTCGTGAACGGGTTGGGCGGGACGCCACCGATGGAACTTGCCATCGTCAGCCGTCGCGCCATGGATGTCCTGCGTGAGCGGGAGATCCGGATCGAACGCGCTTGGTGCGGGAACTTCATGACCGCGCTCGAGATGCCAGGCTGCTCGCTGACACTGTTGCGCGTCAACGACGCCATGCTGGCGCGACTGGACGCCCCGACCGGAGCATCCGCCTGGCCTGGTCGCGGGCAGGTCGGCTCGCGCCTGCCGCTGCCCGCGCCGAGTGAGCCCGCAACGGTTCGGCGCGGCCGCGGAGCAGGGCCGCTCCCGGCGCAACTGCGTGGGGCGGCGCATCTCGTGGCCGATGCGCTCGATGCGGCGCAGGATGAACTGACCGCATTGGACAGCCGCGCAGGCGACGGGGATCTGGGGATCAGCATGGCGCGCGGCGCCGCCGCGATCCGCAGCCTGCCAGATGACGCCTGGGACACGCCGGCCATCGCGCTTGCGGCGATGGGCCATGCGCTGCGCCGCGCGATCGCCGGCAGCTCCGGGCCATTCTACGCAACGGCGTTGATTCGCGCGGCGCGACACCTGGACGCTGAGGCGCCCGGTGCGGAGGACTGGGCGAGGGCCTTCACCGACGCCGTGGCATCGATCGGCGCGTTGGGCGGCGCCAAGCCGGGCGACCGCACCATGCTCGATGCGCTCGCACCCGCCGCGCAGACGCTGGCCGAGCAGGTCCGGCAAGGCGTGCCCCTGGCGGAGGCTTGGCGCGGCGCGTCACTCGCCGCGGAGCAGGGCTGCTTGGCAACGGCCTCCATGCGACCGCGCCTGGGCCGGGCGGCCTATCTCGGCGACCGCGCGCTCGGTGCTGCTGATGCCGGGGCAAGCGCCGTCGTCGTCTGGATGCGGGCACTGGCTGGCGCTGGATGAACCGCCCCGGCGCCGCCGGAGCGGCGCCGGGCATGGACTGGCCCGAATTGCAGCACCGTGCGCTACCGATCACGAGCCGCGCGGTTCGGCCGCCGTCGTGGAGGCGGGTGCCGGGTCAGTTCCCACCCCGCTCGATGTTCCAGACAACCGGGAAGCCGAAGTCGATCACGCCACGCAATTCCTTGCGCCAGGCGGCCGGTGCCCGGAACTGTCCGGCAATCGGGAAGGTCGCGCGCTCGATGGCCAGCCGATTCAGCTGCGCCGCGAGCTCGCGCCGCTTGGCGGGATCGCCTTCCGCCTCGAAGCGTTCGATGACCGGCGTCATCTCCGCTTCGCAGTAGCCCCAGGGCTGGTTGCCGGTGCAGTTGAAGCCGACGCCGAGATTCGACAGCGGATCGGCCATGTCGAAGCCGGTGTAGACAACGGGAACCACGTTCCAGCCGCCGCGGTCGAGCGGCTGGCGCTGCACCCAGCGCTGCGCGATCGAGGACCAGTCCGAACCCTGAATATCCAGATTGAACCCCGCCCGCTTCATGCGGTCGATCAACACCAGGCCGAAGGGGTTCAGCAGCGCCGAATCGAGCGGATGCATCAGCACGACACGCTCGTTGTTGTAACCGGCCTCCCGCAGCAGCGCTTTCGCCCGATCGAGGCTCGGCTGCTTGATCGCGTCGCTGCCAAGTTCGCTCGTGTAGGTCGTGCCGCACATGAACATCGCCGTGCAATCGGGCCGGCCGAGTTCGCCGAAGCCGGTACCGGCCAGGATCTCGTTGCGGTCAAGGCATTGCTGCAAGGCACGACGCATCAACACATTGTTGAAGGGCGGCAGGTCATGGTTGATGCTAACGGCGTACATCATCTCCGCCCGGCCACTTGCCTGCGAGATGACGATGTTTCGGTCGCCGCGCATGCGCGGCAGGTTGTCGACCGGCGCATATTCCAGATAGTCCACTTCGCCCTGCTGCAACGATGCGGCGCGCAGCGCGATGTCGGGCATCGTGATCATCTCGACGCGATCGACCTTCGCCACCTTGCCGCCGGCGAGCCCATCGGCCGGTTCGTCGCGCGGCACGTAATGCTGGTTGCGGCGAAAGAACGTGCGGTCCCCCGGCAGCCATTCGTCGCGCAGGAAGACGAAGGGGCCGGAGCCGACGATCTCGCGCACCTGCTGCGCCGGCGGCGTTGCCGACGCGATGCGTGCCGGCATGATGAAGGGAACATGGACCGATGGCTTGCCCAAGGCGTCGATGACGCCGCCATACGGGCGCGACAGCTTCAGGACGAAGCCATCGGTGCCAGACGTCGTCAATTCGGCCGTCGCGGCCATCAGGCGCCGGCCGATGGAATCGCGGTTGCCCCAGCGGCGCAGCGAGGCCACCACATCCTCGGCGGTGACCGGCGCCCCGTCGTGGAACGCAAGACCTGGCCTCAACCGGAATGTCCAGGTCAGGCCGTCGGCGCTGGTCTCCCATCCTTGCAGCATCTGCGGTCGGTACTCGCCGCGGCTGTCCATCGAGACCAGCGTGTCGAAGACCAGATAGGCGAAGTTGCGCGTGATGAAGGAAGGGCTGCTGATCGGATCGAGATTCTGCAGCCCCACATTGACCACGAAGCGGAACGGCCGCTCACGCGACTGCGCGAGGGCGAGCCGGGGCAGCGCCATCGCGGCGCCGGCGGCGGCGAGGCCTTGTCTGCGGGTCAGCATCGGCGGTGCTCTCCTTCTGGATCGGTCAGGACTGCGACGTGGCCCAGGCCTCGGCGACCTGGCTGCAGGTGGCGAACCACACACCCTCGAAGCCACGCATGAAGGCGATCATCTCGCGCAGCAGGGCGATGCGGCTCGGACGTCCGGTGAACTGCGGATGCATCACCAGGTTGTAGTACCCGCCCCAGCGATGGATCTCGCGGAACTCGTCCTGCCAGACCTCGCGGATGTGGCTGTTGGTGAAGATCGGCCGCGGCGTCTTGATCGAGAAGAGCAGGAACGGCGCGTCGTCGAGGCTCCAATGCCAGGGCAGTTCGATGATCGAGGAGCCGTCCGGCGCCGTGATGCGATACGGATTGATCTCCGCCATCATCGAGCTGTCGTAGAGGAAGCCGTGCTTGGCCAGCAGCCGGATGGTGTTGTCGCTGGTCTCGCCGGCCGGCGAACGGTAGCCCTTCGGCACCACGCCCAGCACGCGCTTCAGCGCGTCGAGACCGCGCTCCATCTCCTCCACCTCCTGCTCCGGAAAGGCGGGGTCGATCCAGGCATGGGAGTAGGAATGGTGGCCGATCTCATGACCGGCCTTGAGCACCATCTCCGCCCGATCGGCATGGTTCTCAACGGTCCATCCGGGGATGAAGAACGTGGCCGGCACGCCGGCTTCCTTCAGGGTCTCGAGGATCTTCGGCACGCCGATCCGTGCGCCATAGACGCCCTGGCTAAGCGTGCCCGGGCGCTGCGCATTCGCCGGATCGCGCGACAGCCACAGCGTCTCGGCGTCGAAGTCGAAGGTCAGGGTGACGGCGATGCGCGCACCGCCGGGCCAGTTCACGCTTGATCCGGTCATTCATGGGTCCCCTTCGCAGGCGGCGGAAGTGTCATGCGAGGCGCCCGCCATCCACGGGCAGCGCGACGCCGTTGATGTAGGATGCCGCATCGCTGAGCAGGAACAGCACCGCGGCAGTGACTTCGTCGGGCGTGCCGAAGCGGCCCATCGGATTGCGCGTGCGGAAGATGACCTCGCGCTCCGCGGCACCCTCGCCGGCGGCAGCAAAGGTCTCGCGCAGCATCGGCGTCTCGATCGGCCCGGGACAGACGGTGTTGGCCCGGATGCCCTGCGCGGTATGGCTGGCGGCGACGCTGCGCGTCATCAACACCACGGCTCCCTTGCTGGCGGAATAGGCGGGAAAGGTGGCATTGCCGGCAAGTCCCGCTCCCGACGCCAGCGTCACCACGGAGCCCCCACCTGCCGCAATCATGCGCGGCAGGACGTGCTTCAGCGCCAACCAGCTTCCCTTGACGTTGACGGCGAACAGCCGGTCCCACGCCTGTTCGGTGACATCGGCCAGGGGCGCCGTCGGCCCGAGAATGCCGGCGGCCGTGACCAGCAGGGAAACCGGCCCGAGCGCATCAAGCGCCTCCGCCGCGCGTGCCATGTCACTGCCCTGCGAGACGTCCCCGGCGACGGCGACAGACCCCGGACACTGCGTCGCCGTCGCGTGCAATCCGTCAGCATCACGATCGAAAAGGACGAGACGCGCGCCGGCGTCGGCAAGCGCCACCGCAACGCTGCGGCCCAGGCCCGATGCAGCACCGGTCACAAGGCCGACGCGCCCGGCGAATTGCGATCGATCGTCCATCCGAGTAGACATGGCCTTGCCTCCCGACAATCTTCCGGCAGTCCTCCGTGAACGCCTCGCTCTTGCGCCAAGGCCGCTCCAGGACGGTACGGCGCGTTCCGGAGCGCTGTCAAAGCAGACTCCCTCGTCAGTAGAAGGGCGGCGTCACGGCCCACAACACGACTGCGCGCGCCTCGCCCGGGTTCTCGAAGCGATGCGGCAGCGTGCTCTTGAAGCGAAAGGCGTCGCCCGCACCGAGCAGGCACGTCTCGCCATTGACCTCGAGCCTCATGCTGCCTTCGATCACCATGCCCGCATCCTCGCCGACATGACTATAGGGCGACGGCCCCGACGAGCCGCCGGGTTCGATGGTGACGTAGAGCAACTCGATCGCCCCATCGCCCGCCGGAGCGAGCAGTTCCTTCGTCACGCCATTGGTACCGAGCGACAGGGTGCGGCGATGCGCGCGGCGCAGGACCCAGGGCGGTGCGCCCGTGGGCGACGTGCCGTCGGAAAAGAACCAATTGATCGGCACCTTCAGTGCCTCGGCCACGCGCTGCAGCGTGCGGATGGATGGCGTCGAGACACCACGCTCCATCTGGCTGAGCATACCGATCGACACGCCGCTCTCATCGGACAGCGCCTGCAGCGTCAGCGCCCGCCGGCGCCTCAAGTCGCGCAGCCGTTGGCCCATATGGGCCAACGGCCCGGAATCCTCGGCTGGATCGGTCGGCGCCAACTCGCTCATTGAAAAATCAGACCTCTGATTTTCACTATTGCCTCCGATGCGACGGGTGTGACTACCATAAAGCTGAAAATCAAGGGCACGGAAGGAAAACCATGCGGGTCGGCATCGAGGTAGGCGGAACCTTCACCGATCTGGTCGCGCTGGATGGCGGACGCGCCGTCGTCGCGAAAGTGCCGAGCACGCCGCGCAGCCCCGACATCGGTGCGTTCAACGCGCTCATCGCCGGCAACGTCCCATCTGGCGCGGTCACCGACCTGGTGCATGGATCGACCGTCGCGACCAACGCCATTCTCGAACGCCGCGGCGCGAAGGTGGCCTTCGTCACCACCCGCGGCTTTCGCGACATCCTCTTCATGCAGCGCCACGATCGCCGCAGCATCTACGACCTGCGTTACGCCAAGCCGGAGCCCCCGGTGCGCCGACGCGATTGCTTCGAGGTGACGGAGCGCCTCGACGCGCGCGGCAACATCGTGCTGCCGCTCGATGAGGCCGAGGTCGCGCGGATGCTGATCCCCGCCCTCGCCGCCGGCGGTTACGCGGCCGTGGCGATCTGCCTGCTGTCCTCCTACGCATCGCCGCTGCACGAAATGCGGCTGGCCGAATTGATCGGCGCGGCGCTGCCCGATATCCGCATCGCGCCGAGCCACGCCATCGCACCGGAGTTCCGCGAGTACGAGCGCGCCTCGACCGCGGTGCTCTCGGCCTATGTGCAGCCGGTCATCGATGGCTATCTCGACCGTTTCGGGGAGCGGCTCGCGCAGGCGGGCTTCACGGGGCGGTTCAGCGTCATGCAGTCCAATGGCGGACGCCTGCCGGCTGTCGCCATGCGGCGCAACGCCATCACGGCGCTGTTCAGCGGCCCGGCCGCCGGCGTGGTCGGCGCCATCCGGCAGGCCGGTCGTTCGGGTCGTGGCGACCTCATCACCTTCGACATGGGCGGCACCTCCACGGACGTCTCGCTGGTGCAGAAGGGCGAGGCCGCGCTAGCACCAGAGACCGAAGTGGACGGGCTACCGATCCGCACGCCGGTGCTCGACATCGTCTCGGTCGGAGCGGGCGGCGGCAGCCTGGTGTGGATCGACGAAGGCGGCATGCTCCGGGTTGGCCCGCGCAGCGCCGGCGCCGACCCCGGCCCGGCCTGCTACCGCCGTGGCGGCACGCTGCCGACGGTCACCGATGCCCATGTCGTGCGCGGCACCATCCGGCCCGAGAGCTTCCTCGGCGGCACCATGAGCCTCGATGCCGATGCCGCGCATCGCGCCTTCGAGGAAGTCGCGGCGCGGCTCGGCACTGATGTGCGCGGGGCGGCCGCGGCGGCGATCCGCCTTGCGGTGGCGAACATCGTTCGCGCCATCCAGCTGGTCTCTACCGAACGCGGGCGCGATCCGCGCGACTATGCACTGGTGCCCTTCGGCGGCGCGGGCCCACTGCTCGCCGCCGAGATCGCCGAGGAGCTCGGGATCGCCGAGATCCTGGTGCCGCCCAATCCGGGCGTGATTTCCGCGCTCGGCCTGCTCTCGGCGGATTACGTGAAGGTCTATGGCGTCACGCGGCGCATGGCGCTCGACGATGCCGCGCCCGATGCGTTGCGCGCCGCCGAGGCCAGGCTGCGGGCCACGGCGTCGGATGAATTCCGTGGCCTCGGCCTCGACGGCGCGCTGGAATATGGCCTCGAGGCCGATATGCGTTTCGTCGGCCAGGCATTCGAGATCCCGGTGGCGATTGAGGAAGCCGCGCTGAAAGGCCTTACCGAAGGCGCCCTGGCTGAACGCTTCACCGCGGCGCATCGCCGGGTCTATCTCCATGGTGGTGAACCGGGCCGCAAGTCGGAGATCGTCTCGCTCCGCTACAGCGTGCGGCGGCGGCTCGACACGCTGCCAGAGGTGAAGGAACGCGATGGCGCGGATCGCACCGGCACGGCGCCGATCCGCGCCGCCGATGGCCGCACGCTCGAGGCACGGTTGGTGCCCGCTGCGCGCTTTTCCGATGCCGTCACCGGCCCGGCGCTGATCGAGGGCTATTCCTCCACGGCCTGGGTGCCGGAAGGCTGGATTGCCAGACGCGACGAGGCAGGTAACCTGATCCTGCGGAGGGATGCGTGATGCAGCTTGATCCCGTCGAATACGCCATCCTCAGCCAGTCGCTGATCGCCGCCGCGCGGGAGATGGGCGCGAAGCTGATCCGCTCGGCCTATTCCACCATCCTGCGCGAGGCGCGCGACGGCTCGGCGGCGCTGCTCGACGCCCGCGGCCAGACGGTCGCGCAGGCCGAGCTGATCCCGATGCAGCTCGGCACCATCGGGCGCATCTTCGGCCCCTGCGCCGCGATGTTCCCGCCGCAGACGCTGAAGCCGGGCGAGGTGTTGTTCATCAACGACCCTTATTCAGGCGGCCAGCACCTACAGGACGTCTTCATCTTCCACCCGGTCCATGTCGATGGGGAGGTGATCGGCTTCGCTGCCTCGGTTGCGCATCACCTCGACCTGGGTGGCGGCAGCCCCGGGCTCAATCCGGCCGCGGTGGACGTCTATTCCGAAGGGCTGATCATCCCGCCGATGAAGATCGACCTTGAGCGGGACTGGCACGGTGGCGGCTTCGAGCGACTGCTGCGCGCCAATGTCCGCGTGCCGCAACAGACGATGGGCGACTTCGACGCGCAGATGGCGGCCAATGCCGTCGGCGTGCTGCGCATGCAGGAATTGGCGAAGCGCTACGGGGTAGCCAAGCTGCGCGCAACCATGGCCGCGCTGCAGGATTATTCCGAGACACGGATGCGCACGGCCATCGCAGCCGTCCCCGACGGCGTCTATGTCGGCGAGGATGCAGTGGATGACGACGGCATCAGCGATGCGCCGTTGCCGGTCCGCGCCACCGTCACGGTCAGGGGCGAGAGCATCTCGGTCGATTTCAGCGGCACGTCGCCGCAGGTACGCACCAACCTCAATGCGCCCTTCGCCTCCACCGTCTCGGCGACGGTCTCGGCCATCAAGGCGGCGCTGACGAGCCCCGACATCCCGTTCAATGACGGCGCGATGCGCCCGATCGACGTCGAGGCACCGCTGGGCTCCCTGCTCAATCCGCGCCATCCCGCGCCGGTGCGCGCCCGCATGGAGGCCTGTTCGCGCGCCTGGAACGCGGTGATGAAGGCGCTCGCGCAGGCGGTGCCGGAACGCGTCATCGCCTGCGGCTTCGACACCACCACTTCATTTTGCCTCTCCCATCTCCGGTCGCAGGGCTGGTCGGTCTACCTCGAGGTCTATGGTGGCGGATTCGGCGCCACGGCGGAGAGCGATGGCTGCGATGGCGTCGACAATCCACTCTCCAACTGCTCGAACACGCCGGTGGAGGCAATGGACCAGGATTTCTCCTTCTTTCGCGTGACCGACTACGCGCTGCGGCCGGACAGCGCCGGCGTCGGACAGCATCGCGGCGGTGCCGGCTTCATCCGCCGCATCGAGATCCTGGAGGACGGCACAAGGCTAGCACTCTATTCCGACCGCTTCCGCCGCGCCCCCGAAGGGTTGTTCGGCGGCGGTACGGGCGCAACCGGCTGGTGCGAGATCGAGCGCGACGGTCAGCGGATTCCGACCCGCTCGAAGGATCAGATGGAACTGCGCAAGGGCGATATCGTAACCCTGGCGCTCGGCGGTGGCGCTGGATATGGCGAGGCCGCGCGGCGCGATCCGGCCGCCCTCGCGCGCGACATCGAGGATGGCCTGGTGACAGTACCGGCCGGCGCGGGCTGAACGATGACCGGCACCCCGGACAGTGTGCTGTTCAGCCCGCTCACCCTCCGTGGGGTGACGATGCGCAACCGCGTCATGATCTCGCCGATGCAGCAGTACATGGCGGGGGCCGATGGCCTGCCCACCGCCTTCCATGACCAGCATTACGGCCGCCAGGCCATTGGCGGCGCCGGCACGGTGATGACCGAGGCGCTCGCGGTCTCACCGGAAGGCCGGGTGACATGGCATGATCTCGGCCTGTGGAACGACGCCCAGCAGGACGCGCTGCGCCCCATCGCCGCGATGGTCGAGGCCGCTGGCGCCGTGCCGGCGACGCAGCTCATCCATGCCGGCCGCAAAGGCAGCGTCGGGCGTCCATGGGAAGGCTATGATCCACTCACCGCCACGGATGCCGCCCGCGGCACACCACCATGGACAACGCTCGCGGCCAGCGCGCTGCCGGCCAATCCGGGCTGGCACGAACCCCTGGCGATGGACGAGGACGCGATCGCGCGCACGATCGACGCCTATCACGGCGCGACGCTGCGGGCCGCGCGGGCGGGCTTCCGCTTTCTCGAGATCCATGCCGCGCACGGCTATCTGATCCATTCTTTCCTCTCACCCATCGCCAACAGGCGCGAGGATCGCTGGGGCGGCGATCTCGACGGTCGCCAGCGTTTCCTCCTGGCCGTGACGGAAGCGGTGCGGGCCGGCTGGCCGTCGGATCTGCCACTCTCGGTGCGCCTGTCATGCATCGACGACCAACCGGGCGGCTGGACGATCGAGGACAGCGTCGCCGCCGCCATCGCCTTGAAGGCGCGCGGTGTCGACCTGGTCGACTGCTCCTCGGGTGGTCTTGGCGAACGCACGACGACAAGAATGATCCGCCGCCAGGAAGGCTACCAGGTGCCCTTCGCGGAACGCATCCGGCGCGAGGCCGGCATGCCGACCATCGCGGTCGGCCTGATCCGCACGCCGGACTATGCCGAGGCCGTGATTCGCGAGGGCCGCGCCGACCTGATCGCCATCGGACGCGAGGCGCTGTTCAATCCGCACTGGGTGCTGCATGCGGCGCAGGCGCTCGGCGCTGATCCGGGGTTCGACGGATGGCCGCCATCCTGGGGCTGGTGGCTGGAAAAGCGGGCCCGCGCAGCGCGCGCCCCCGCGACATAACAGGGAGAGTGCATCGATGCTGCAACGCAGGACATTGTTCGGGGCGGGCGCCGGGCTTCTGGCAGCGCCGTCCCTCGCCCGCGCACAAGGTGATCAGATTCAGATTGCCGGCGTCTATTCGCTGTCGGGGACCTTCGCCAATGTGGGCGACCTGCTCAACAAGGGCACGCAATGGGCCTTCGAGCATTACGGCACCGGCGCCGGCAAGCGCATCAACTACACGCTGTTGGATGACCAGGGCGACCCGGGTCGCGCGGTGCGCCGCGTGCAGGAAGCCATGGGCCAGGGCGTCAAGCATATCGTCGGCTGCACGCTGTCCTCCATCGCCCTGCCGGTGGCGAAGGAAGTGCACGCCCGCGGCGGCGTCTACATCCACATGGCCGGCGCCGACGAGGCGACAGGCTCGGAATGCAACCGCGCCTCCTTCCGCTGGCCGGGTGCGAGCTACACCGCGGTGAATGCGACGCTGCGTCCCTTCATCGAGCGCAACCCCAATGCCAAGCGCTGGTACACCATCACCGGCCAGTACGTCTTCGGTGACAGCCTGCTGTCCAACCTCAAGACCGTGCTGCAGGAGACCGGCAGGCAGCATGTCGGCAATTCCTATCACGCGCTGAGCGAGCGCGAGTATTCAGGCTACATCACCGCCGCCATCGCGGCGCAGCCCGACGTGCTCGCGGTCTGCAACTTCGGCAACCAGACGCTCGACGTGGTGCGCCAGGCCGTCTCCTTCGGCATGAAGCGCAATGTGAAGATCGTGGTGCCGTGGTCGACCGGGCTCGACCAGTTCCAGGCCTGGGGGCCGGACATCTGCGAGGGTGTCTATTTCGGCGCGAACTACTGGCATGGCGTCGACGCCCCGGGCAATCGCGTGCTGCAGGAGGTCGTGCGCGCCAAGACGAATGCACAGACCAACTACCTGCAGGCCTGCGGCTGGGCGGTCGCGCAGATGATGGTGGAAGGGCTGAACAAGGCCGGCACCGCTGATGTGCCGGCGGTGATCGGCGCGCTCGAAGGCCTGTCCTATCAGGGGCCGACCGGCACCGAAGTGATCCGCGCCGGCGACCACCAGGTGATCAAGGACTACTACCTGATGCTCGGCAAGGCGCGCAGCGCGATGCGCGACCCGGCCGACTTCGCCGAGGTTCTCGCCGGCACGAAGGCGTTCCAGACACCGGAACAGGCCGGCTGCCGGATGAGCTGACGACGGAGCACGTCGATGTCAGGCCAGGTCCTCGTCTTCCAGTTGCTCAACGGCATCGGCATCGGGATGATCTACTTCCTGCTGTCGGTCGGGTTGTCGATGATCTTCGGCCTGATGCGCTTCGTGAACTTCGCCCATGGCGCGCTCTATCTCGTGGCGGCCTATACGGCCTATGTGGTGAGCGTGCTGACGGGCTCGATGCTTTGGGCCCTGCTGTTCGGCCCGCTGGTGGCGGCGGCGCTCGCCGTCGTCGCCGAGCGGCTGCTGCTGCGGCACACCTATGCCATGGCGCATGAGGCGCAGATCCTCATCACCTTCGCCGTCGCGCTGATCGTGCAGGAGAGTGTGATCCTGCTCTTCGATCCCCTCGCCAAGAACGTGCCGGTGCCCGACTTCCTCGGCGGCATCGTCTTTCTCGGCCCCTTCGTCTATCCGGCCTATCGGCTGGCGGTCGTCGCCGTCTCGGCGCTGGTCGCGCTGTTGCTGTGGGTCGCGTTGGAACGGACACGGTTCGGCGCGATCCTGCGCGCCGGCTCGGAGAGTGCCGAGATGGTCGGCCTGCTCGGCATCAATGTGCAGCGCGTCTTTCTCGCCGCCTTCGCACTCGGCGGTGCGCTGGCCGGGCTTGCCGGCGCGCTCGCGGCGCCGTTGCGCGGCGTTGAACCCTTCATGGGGCTGGAGGCGCTCGGCATCGCCTTCGTCGTCGTTGTGGTCGGTGGCATCGGCTCCTTCACCGGCGCACTTCTCGGCGGCCTGTTGATCGGCGTGGTGCAGAGCGTGATGAGCAGCCTCTGGCCGGAAGGCGCGCGACTGATGATCTACGGCGCCATGGCGCTGGTGCTGCTGGTGCGCCCGACCGGCCTGATGGGGCGGGCATGAGCGTCGAGACCGAGGGCGTCCGCCCGCTCGGCATCGGGGCGATCGGCGTGGTCATCGCCCTCGTCGCGCTGCCCGTCATCCTGCCATCGGTGACGCTGGCCTCCGAAGTGGTGGTGTTTTCCGTGGCCGCGCTGTCCTGCATCTTCCTGCTCGGGCAGGTCGGTCTGCTGTCCTTCGGCCAGGGCCTGTTCTTCGGCATCGGCGCCTATGTCTCGGCCGTGCTGCTGAAGGAGCACGGGGTCGGCACGCTGCCCGCGATCGCGGCCGGGTCGGTCGTCGCCTGTCTCGGCGCGGCACTGCTCGGCCTGCTGGCGGTGCGGCGACAGGGTGTCTATTTCGTCATGCTGACGCTGGCCTTTGCGCAGATGGGCTATTTCGCGATGCTCGCCCTGCGGGATGTGACCGGCGGCGAGAACGGGCTCACCGGCGTGCCGCGGCCGCCGCTGATCGCCGGTTTCGGCGCCCTGGCCAATTCCGGCGCGGTCTACGCGCTGCTCGCCACCCTGGCCTTCCTCGCCTATCTGTTCGTTCGGCGCGTGGCGGATTCGCCCTTCGGCTCAGTGCTGCGCGCCATCCGGCAGAACGAAGCGCGAGCCGAGGCGCTGGGTTACGACATCCGGCGCTTCAAGACCGCGGCCTTCGCCCTGGCCGGGCTGTTGGCGGGATTGGCGGGCGGCATGCACACCATTTTCCTCGGTTTCGCACCGCCCAACGTCATCGAACTCGAGATGAGCGAGCGACTGGTGATCATGGCGATCATCGGCGGAACAGGTGCGCCGGTTGCCGCTTTTTTCGGGGCCGGCTTCTACATCGTGATGGCGGATGTGCTCTCGGCGCTCTGGCCACGCTGGCTGATGCTGATCGGTTTCCTGCTGATCGCGATCGTCCTGTTCCTGCGTGGTGGCCTGTGGGGCGGCATTGCGGCGGCGCTGCGCTGGGCACGGGATCGGCGACATGGCTGAGGCGCTGCTCGACGCGCGTGGCATTGGCGTTCGCTTCGGTGATTTCCGCGCCTTGTCCGAAGTGACGCTCGCCGTCGCGGCCGGCTCGCTGCATACCGTGATCGGCCCCAACGGTGCAGGCAAGACCACTCTGTTCAACGTGCTGACCGGTCGGCTGCGGCCTAGCGAGGGACGCATCGTGCTGGCCGGACATGATGTGACGCAAATGCCGGCTCATCGTCGCGTGCATCTCGGCATGGCGCGCTCTTTCCAGGTTACCAACATCTTCGCCGACCTCACGGTCACCGAGAATCTGCGGATGGCAGCCCAGGCTGTCGCAGGCGGTGAGCCGTGGGTGTTCTGGCGCGCGCATCGACCGATGCGCGAGACGGTGGAGGCCCTGTTGGAGCAAGTCGGCCTTGCGGCGCGCGCGACCCGGCGTGCCGGCGACCTGTCGCATGGGGCGCAGCGAGCACTCGAGATCGGCATGGCCCTCGCCGCCGATCCGCGCATCATCTTCCTCGATGAGCCGCTCGCCGGCATGGGCATCGATGATGTCCATCGCACCAAGGAACTGATTCACCGCCTGGTACCCGCACGCACGGTGGTGCTGATCGAACACAACATGCGCGTCGTGCTGGACATCTCGGATCGCATCACCGTGTTGGCACAGGGAAGGCCGATCGCCGAAGGGACGCCCGCGATGATCCGAAGTGACGCCGCCGTGCGCGAAGCCTATCTGGGATCGGGGCTGTGAGCGCGCTGCTGGAACTCGACGCCATCGAAGCCGGCTATGGCAAGAGTCGCGTGCTACACGGGGTCACCTTGTCGGTCGCTGCCGGCGAGACCGTCGCATTGCTCGGCCGCAATGGCGCCGGCAAGACCACCACCATGCGCTGTATCATGGGATTGTTGCCGCCCACCGCGGGCCGCATCGCCTTTGACGGGCGCGACCTGCGGGGCATGCCATCGCATGCGGTGGCGCGGCTCGGCCTGTCGCTGGTGCCGGAGCATCGCGGGGTCTTTGCAGCGCTGACCGTTGAAGAGAACCTGCGGCTCGCCGTCCGGCGCGGCTCGGCCTGGACCTTCGACTCGGCGATGACGATGTTCCCGGCCCTCGCCGCGCGACGCCGCACGCCGGGCGGCAAACTCTCGGGTGGCGAGCAGCAGATGCTCGCCATCGCCCGGGCGCTGATGCCGGGGCCGAGGCTGCTGTTGCTCGACGAGCCGACGGAAGGCCTGGCGCCGGTCATCGTCGAGCGGCTCGTGGTGCTGTTGAAGGAGCTGAAGGCGCATGGTCTGCCGATGCTGCTGGTCGAACAGAGCCTCGAGGTCTGCCGCGCCGTAGCCGATCGCCATGTCATGATCGACGAAGGCCACATCGTCTGGGCCGGCGACACGGCGGCGCTCGGCGCGGCCACCGACGTCGTCCGCCGCCACCTGACCTTGGAGGATGCATGAACGCGGACCGCTTCGCCGGACAGGTGGCGATCGTGACGGGCGCGGCACGGGGCATCGGCGCGGCGACCGCGGCGCGGCTCTCGCGGGAGGGTGCCGCCGTGCTGCTCGTGGATGTGGCGGAGGAGGTGACGGCAAGGGCGCAGGACCTCGGCGCGACGGCGCTTCAGCTCGACCTGGCGACACCGGGCGCGGCGGAACGCGTGGTCGAGGCGGCACGCGAACGCTTCGGGCGCCTGGACATCCTGGTCAACAATGCGGGCATCAGCGGGTCGCGGCCGCTCGCCGAATGCGACGACGCGCTGCTTGAGCGCATTATTGGCACGAACCTGATGGCGGTCCTGAAGATGACCCGCGCCGCGATGCCGCATCTGACACGGCCAGGCGGACGGATCGTGAATGTGGCCTCCGTCTTCGGCTTGGTGGGCTACCCGGGTTCAACGCCCTACGCGGTTGCGAAGGCGGGCGTTGCGCAGCTGACGCGGCAGCTCGCAGCCGATCTCGCGCCAGAGGGCATCCTGGTCAACGGTGTCGCCCCCGGACTCATCGAGACGGCGATGACACGCGACCGCCTGCATCACGACCGCTACTACCAGAGCGCGATGCTGGACCCGACGCCGCTGCGGCGCGCCGGGCAACCGGACGAGGTCGCGGCCGTGATCGCCTTCCTGGCGTCGGCCGATGCGTCCTTTGTTTCCGGCGAGGTTATCGCGGTCGACGGCGGTTGGATGACTGGCAGGCATCCACCTCCGCCGGCGCGTTCGGGAACCTGACCAACCCTGCCTGACGCCGGACAATGGGTCGGCTGCGCCATCGGGCCGCCGCGGCCGTCGTCGTCGCGGAGATCGGGTATCTGGCCCGGAGAATGACGCCGCGATGATCCCGGCCTGTCGGTTCCATGCGCCGCCGCAGGAAGCGCCTGACACCACGCCGGTGCTCGATCCCGATGCCGGCCAGGCCCTCCTGTTCCGTGTTCGGGACGTCGCCACCGAGGTCCCGCGCTCCCTGCGCTGATGCGTCGCGCTGCTGTCAGGCCTGATCCAAACGCGAGCGCAGTTCCGCCGCGGTCGCCTCCAGCAGCCGGTCCGACAGCACCGGATCGTCGACGGCACGGGCGAGGACCAGGGCACCAACCATGCTCGCCAGCAGCGCCAGCGCCCGGTCCTCGCGCGCCGCGCGGCGCCGGCCCGGCAGCATCGCGGCGAGACGCGTCATGCGCGATCGCAACCCCTCGGTGAAGATCTGGCGCAGGGCCGGTCCCTGGCGGGGCATCTCGCCGCCCAATGCGGCGAAGGTGCAGCCCTGGCCCGGTGCATCGCGGTGCCGGGCGGAGAGGTAGCCCGCGATGATCCCAGGCAACACCTCGGGCCCGCTATCCTCGGGGATGCGCGCGAGGGCGCTGCCGGAGATCGCCTGTGCGACCGCTTCGGCCGCGAGCCGCTCCTTCGAGCCGAACTGACTGTAGAGGCTGCCATGGGTCAGCCCCGCGGCTTCGCCGAGGGCATCGACGCCGACGCCCGACAGCCCACGCTCGCGGAACAGGCGCGCCGCCTCGGCCAGGATTCGCGCCCGGTTCGCCGCCGCCGTCTCCTTCGATACCCGCACCTTCGCCTCCCTTCGAAAATCTCTGATTTGCCGCTTGACTATTTTAGTAGCGCTCGCAATTTATGTCAAAGATTGCGATCGCTATCAAACAGATCCCTCCTCCGAAAGCTCCCGCCACATGCGCATTCTCGTCCTCGGTGCCGGTGCCATCGGCGGCTACTACGGTCTGCATCTGGCGGAGGCCGGCGCCGACGTCAGTTTCCTGGTGCGCGACCGGCGAGCGGCGCAGCTCGCACGCGACGGGCTGGTGGTGGCGAGCCGCGGGCAGGAGTTGCGCCGCCCCGTGCGCCATGTTCAGGCCGGACGGATCGAGGCGCCCGCCGATCTCGTCCTCCTCACCTGCAAGGCCTACGACCTCGATGGAGCGCTCGATGCGATCGCGCCGGCAGTCGGGCCGGAGACGATCGTGCTGCCGCTGCTGAATGGGCTCGCACATTTCGATGCGCTTGATGCCCGCTTCGGCGCCGGCCGGATTCTGGGCGGCGCCTGCTACATTGCCGTCACCCTCACGCCGGACGGCACCATCCATCATGCCAGCCCCGGCGACCTCATCCTGTTCGGCCCGCGCGCCGCCGCCGCCCCCTGGCAGGTCGAGACGCTCACCACGCTGTTCGCCGCGACGCCCATCACCGCCCGTTCATCGACGACGATCCTGCAGGATCTGTGGGAGAAGTGGTGCATGTTGGCGGCGGGCGCCGCCCTAACCTGCCTGATGCGCGGCACGGTCGGCGAGATCATGGCGACCGACGCCGGCCCCGGCATCGCCGACGCGCTTATCTCGGAATGCCGGGCGATCGCCGACGCCCATGGCCACGCGCCGCGACCGCCCTCCGCCACCCAGACGCATCGCATGCTGACCGACCCCGCCTCGCGCTGGGCGGCCTCGATGATGCGCGACATCGATGCCGGCCTGCCACGGCTCGAAGCGGACGCGATCCTCGGCGACCTCATCCGTCGCGGCACCGCTGCCGGCATTGCCGCGCCGCTGCTCACTGCCGCTCATTGCAACCTGCAGGTCTACGCCGCGCGCGCGGCCAACGCCTGAACCCCACCCGAACGGAGACCCCCATGTCGTCATCCATCACCGCCGGCACCGCCATGGTCACCGGCGCTTCCTCCGGCATCGGCGCCGTCTATGCCGAACACCTGGCGCGGCGCGGCCATGATCTGATCCTCGTCGCGCGCAATGTCGCGCGGCTGGAGGATCTTGCCGCCCGCCTGCGCAGCCAGGCCGGCCGCACCATCGAGATCTTGCCCGCGGACCTGCAGCAGACTGCCGAGTTGCTGCTCGTCGAACAGCGGCTGCGGGACGACCATCGCATCGGCATGCTGGTCAACAATGCCGGTATCGCCCTGGCAGGCCCGGTCACCGATGCCGACCCGGCGCGGCTGGAGGCGATGATCCAGTTGAACATCCTGGCGGCCATGCGTCTCGCGGTCGCGGCGGTGGCCGGCTTCAAGGCGCGCGGCGGCGGCACGCTGGTGAACATCGCCTCCGTCCTGGCGCTGGCGCCGGAACGCTTCAACGGCGTCTACGCGGGCAGCAAGGCTTTCGTCCTGGCGCTGACGCAGGCGCTGGACGCGGAACTGCGCGGCGCCGGCGTGCGCGTTCAGGCCGTGCTACCCGGCGCCACCAGGACCGCCCTGTGGGAGGCCGCGGGCGTGGACGTGGACAGCCTGCCGCCGGAGATGGTGATGGGGGCGGAGGAGATGGTGGAAGCCGCCTTGGCCGGCCTGGATGCCGGCGAACTCGTCACCATCCCCTCGCTGCCTGACGTCGCCGATTGGGAGAGGCTTGACGCAGCACGCCTCGCGCTCGGCCCCAATCTGTCGCGCAGGTACCCCGCTGAGCGTTACCTGAGCGTCGACCTGCCGGTTCCGGCCAGCACATGACCGGCTCGCCCGCCCGGGCCATCGTCGCCACGACCCGGGCGCTGCCCGCTCGCGTCGTCGCGGTCGCGCTGCGCAAGGCGGATGCCCTGGGCCCGCTCTGAACACATCCTCCCGGAGGTCAGCATGAACAGCCACGACATCCTGCTCTGCAATCCCGTCCGCACTGCGATCGGGGCCTACAATGGGGCGCTGAAGGGCGTGCCGGCGACCGAACTCGGCGCCACGGTGGTGCGCGAGACGCTGTCGCGCGCCGGGCTGGCGCCTGAGACGATCGGCAGCGTCATTCTCGGCAACGTCATTCAGGCCGGCAACAGGATGAACCCGGCGCGTCAGGCCTCGATCGGGGGCGGCATGCCGGTCAGCGTGCCGGCAATGACGGTGAACCGCGTCTGCGGTTCCGGTGCGCAGGCCATCGTCACCGCGGCGCAGGAGATCGGCGCCGGCCAGCACGACGTCGCCGTTGCCGGTGGCATGGAGAACATGGACCGCGCGCCCTACCTGATGGATGGCGGTCGGTGGGGCTATCGCATGGGCCCGGCCGAGATCCACGACAGCATGCTGCGAGACGGGCTCGACGATGCCTTTTCCGGCAGGCATTCCGGCTGGCACACCGAGGACCTGGTGACCAAGGCACAACTGACCCGCGAGGCGCAGGACCGCTTCGCCGCGCGGTCGCAGCAGCGCTTCACCACGGCGCAGGCGGCCGGGCACTTCGACGCCGAGATCGTCCCGGTCATCATCAAGGGTCGCAAGGGCGAGGAAGTGTTCGCGCGTGACGAGGCGCCGCGGCCCGATACGACGGTCGAGGTGCTGTCACGGCTGCGGCCGGCCTTCAGGCCAGAGGGCAGTATCACCGCGGGCAACTCGCCGGGCCTGAACAGTGGCGCCGCGGCGATGGTCGTGGCCAGCCGCGCCTTCGCCGAGGCGCACGGCCTGCAGCCCAGCGCCAGGCTTGTCGCCTATGGCATCGCCGCAGTGGAACCCGGGCTGTTCGGCCTGGGCCCGGTGCCGGCGGTACGGCGGGCGCTGGAACGCGCGGGGTGGGGCATCGGCGACCTCGAACGCATCGAGATCAACGAGGCCTTTGCCGCCGTGCCACTCGCCGTCGCGCAGGAACTCGGCCTGCCGGAGGACATCGTCAATCCGGAAGGTGGCGCCATCGCGCATGGCCATCCGATCGGCGCGACCGGCGCGGTGCTGGTCACCCGCCTGCTGCATGGGATGAAGCGCGATGGGCTGCGCCGCGGCATGGTGACGCTGTGCATCGGCGGCGGGCAAGGCATCGCACTCGCGCTGGAAGCCGAACCGGCAGATTAGCTATGAGCGGCAGAACCATGTCGATTGCCGTCGAGGACGTCCTCCTCGGCAATGGCAGCTAACCCGGCCTGTGGCACGCCACACGGTGCTGCGCACCCACATCCCTCAGCACCGGGTCCTCGACGCTGCAGCGGTCAATCGCGACCGGGCAGCGCGATCGGAAGCGGCATCCGGTGGTGGGCGCTGAACCCAGCTCTCCGCGCATCGTCATCGGTGCGCGGGCGCGGGTGGGATCCGCGACCGGCACGGCCGACAGCAGCGCCCGCGAATAGGGGTGCTGGGGGTTGCGCCAAAGCGTGACATGGTCGGCGCTTTCGACGATGCGACCGAGGTACATGACCATCACGCGATCGGCGAAATAGCGTACGACTGAAAGATCGTGCGAGATGAACAGATACGACAGGCCAAGGTCGCGCTTCAGCCCGACCAGCAGGTTCAGGATCTGCGCCTGGATCGACAGATCCAGCGCCGAGACCGGCTCGTCGCAGATCACCAGTTGCGGCTTCAGCACCAGGGCACGAGCGATGCCGATGCGCTGCCGCTGCCCGCCGGAGAATTCATGCGGGTAGCGCTCCGCAGCATCGCCTGGCAGTCCGACCCGGGCGAGCATGTCCAGCACCTGCGCCCGACGTTCCGCGCGGCCGCCTATGCCATGCACCTTCAGTGGCGTCTCCAGTAGCGTGGCCACCGTCTGGCGCGGGTTCAGCGAGCCATAGGGGTCCTGGAAGACCATCTGCATGCGGCGACGGAAGGGGGCGAGCGCCGCCTGGCGCAGCGTCGCGATCTCCTCCCCGGCGATCCGGATGCTGCCCTCGGCCGGGTCGACCAGCCGTAGGATGGTCTTGCCCAGCGTGGACTTGCCACAGCCGCTTTCACCAACCAGGCCGACGGTCTCGCCGCCCGCCACGGTGAGCGACACGCCATCGACGGCCGTGACCGTGCGGCCGCGCGAGACATAGCGTGTGTGGAGATTCTCAACGGTCAACAGCGACATGATCGGTCCCGGCGGCGACGATGCAAGCAACGTTATGGTCCGGCCCCAGCGCGGTAAGCACTGGTGGCGCCCGGCGGCAGGCGGCGATGCGGTCGGGACAGCGCGGCGCAAAGGGGCACCCGGCCTCGCCCGCGGCCGAGGCAATCGAGCCGGGAATCTCATTAAGCCGACGCGTGGTGTAATGCGCCTCCCCATCATGCCCGACCGAGGCATCCAGCAGGCCGCGCGCATAGGGATGTTGCGGCGTCGCGAAGAACGGGCGAACCGGCGCCTGCTCGACGACGCGTCCGGCATACATCACCGTCACCCGGTCGGCCCATTGCGCCACCACGCCGAGATCGTGGGTGATCAACAACACCGCCATGCCGAGCTGCCGCCGCAGATCATCAAGCAGTTCGAGCACCTGCGCCTGGATGGTGACGTCGAGCGCCGTCGTCGGCTCATCGGCGATCAGCAGCCTGGGCTTGCAGGCGACGGCCATGGCGATCATCACGCGCTGCCGCATCCCGCCTGAAAAATGGTGCGGGAAATCGTCGTAGCGGCGGTCGGCATCAGTCACACCGACCAGCTCCAACAGCTCGACGGATCGACGGCGAGCCGCCGCCTTGCCGATCCCCTCGTGCCGACGCATGACCTCGGCGATCTGCATGCCAATCGGCAGCACCGGGTTCAGCGACGTCATCGGTTCCTGCAGGATGAGCGAAAGACTGCGCCCACGGATGTCGCGAAGCGCGTGCGGTGCGGCGGCGGCGAGGTCGACGCCATCGAAGATCACATGCCCGCCCTGGATGCGCGCGCCTGGCGGCAGCAGGCGCATCAGGGCGAAGGCGGTGATCGACTTGCCGCAGCCGCTCTCGCCGACCAGCGCCATGGTCTCGCCGGGGTGCACATCGAAGCTGACCCCGTGCACCACCGTGCCGTAGGGGAAGCCGATGGTCAGGTCCTCGACCCGCAGCAGGGGATAGGTCATGCCAAGCCTGAGCGAGGATTGAGAATGTCGTTCAGCCCATCGCCGACGAGGTTCAGCGACAGCACAGTCAGCGCGATCGCCGCGCCAGGCAGGGCCGTGAGGAACCAATCGGTCCGCAACAGGTCGCGCCCGTCGCCGATCATGCTGCCCCAGGAGACCAGGTTGGGGTCACCCATGGCGAGGAAGGAGAGGCCGGCCTCGGTCAGGATCGCATTCGCCACCATCACCGAGGTGGTCACGATGATCGGCGGCAGCGCATTGGGCAGGATCTCCATGACGATGATGCGCGGCGCCGAGTAGCTCAGCGATCGCGCTGCCATGACGAAATCCGCCTCGCGCAGGGAGCGGAACTGCGCGCGCACCAGCCGTGCCACGGTCGGCCAGGAGGCGACGCCGATGGCCAGCGCGATGGTCGATGCCGCCGGCTGCACAATGGCGACGATGACAATGACCAGCAGGAAGGTCGGCACGGTCTGGAACACCTCGGTCAGGCGCGACAGGATGTTGTCGACATGGCCGCCGAAATAGCCCGCGCTGGCGCCAACCAGCGTGCCGATGACGAGCCCGATCGCCGTCGCCGACAGCCCCACCATCAGCGAGACCCGCGCACCATGCGCGAGCCCCGACGCGACATCGCGCCCCAGGCTGTCGGTGCCGAGCGGATAGGCCCAATCCTCACCGGGCCAGAGTGTGGGCGCCGCGACCATGTCCTGCGGGTCCCCGGGGAACAGCCAGGGTGCGAGAAGCGCGATGCCGGAGACCGTCATCAGTATCAACAGGCCAATCAGGAATCCGGGATTCGTGACGCAGGCGCGCAGCAGGCGTCCGCCACGGCGTCGGGGTGCCGGGCGAAGCACCGCCGCGGCCGGCGCGGCGATGTCGATGGCGCCGTCGAGAGTGCCGTCACGGGACATCTCAGTGCACCTCGATGCGCGGGTCGAGCCACGCATGCAGCAGGTCGATCGCGACATTGGCCACGATGACCAGCAGCGAGGAGAACAGCAGCACGCCCAGCAGGACGTTGAAGTCGCGCCCGGTAACCGCTTCCAGCGCCAGCCGCCCCATGCCTGGCCAGCCATACACGGTCTCGACCACGACCGCGCCGCCGAGCAGGTTGCCCAGATGCAGCCCGGCCATCGTGGTCACCGGGATCAGCGCATTGCGCAGCGCATGCCGCAACTGAATCGTCACAGGATGCAAACCCTTGGCCGCGGCGGTGCGCATGAAGTCCTGCCGCTGCACGTCCAGCATCGAGGCGCGTGTTAGTCGGGCATAAACAGCGATGAAGAACGAGGCCAGGGCGAGAGATGGCAGCACGAGGTATCGCGCCCGATCCGCGATCAGGGCGAACCCGGTGAGGTCGGCACCAATCGTCATGTTGCCATTGGCCGGCAGCCAGCCCAGCTTCACCGAGAAGAGCACGATGGCCATCAGCCCGATCCAGAAGCCAGGCGTCGAGTAAAAGATCAGCACCACCACCTGCAACATCCGGTCCGGCCACCGATTGGCGAAGATCGCCATGACCCAGCCCGCCAGGATGCCAACCACCAGCGCCATGCTCATGGCCGCGAGCATCAGCATCAGCGTATTCGGCAATCGCGCCATGATGAGTTCCGACACCGGCATGTTGAAGCGCGCTGAAAAGCCGAGCCGCAGATGGGCGAGATTGTCGAGATAGGCGAGCAGTTGCATCAGCAGCGGCTGGTCCAGACCGAAGCGGGCGCGCAGCGCCGCCATGGTCTCGGCGGTGGCGGACCCGGCCTCGGCGGCGATCACGTCGGCCGCATCGCCGGGCACGAGCTTCAGCAGGAAGAAGCATAGGATGATGATGCCGATCATCGTCGGCAACGCCTGCCACGCGGTGCGGCGCAGGGTACGCCCGGCGCGGCCGAGGCCCGTCATGCGGTGACCATGGCAGCGATGCCGCTCAGGTGGCGCTCGAGATAATCCAGCCTGTCCTGACCCCAGAACAACTCGCCAGCCAGGCGATACGTCGGCACGCCAAAGACCCCGGCCGCGGTTGCCCGGGCAAGGTTCGCCTCCCATTGCACGGCTGCTTCGGGCGCACTTTCGGCAGCCAGCAGCGCCGCGCCGTCAAAGCCGGCCTCGGTGGCGATGGCGGCACGGGTGGCGGCATCGCCGATGTCGCGCCCCTGCGCCCAATAGCCTCGCTGCAACGCGAAGCCGAGCGCGATCACGTCGAGCCCGGCCCGTTGCGCAGCGACCAGCATCGGCGAGGCGAGTCCGGCGTCCTGCAGTGGCGGGCGCCCCTCCATCAACAACGGCATGCCGAGATGTGCGGCGCAGCGTGCGAGGTCGCGAAACCAATAGGCACGCCGGGCCTCCGGTCGGTTGCGGACGGAGATCCCGCCATTCTCGCCGATCAATGCGATCGGCACGGAATCGATGACGGCGCCATGGCGCGCGGCGAGCGCCAGCAGTCGCGGCGTGCCGAGATAGGCCCAGGGCGAAGAGACACTGAAGTAGTACTCGATGGTCTTCGGCATGGCGCGGCTCCCTGCGTCATAGTTAGAGTGAACGCGTTCATTTTGATCGGGTCAACCACGACCCTGCGCCAAATGGTGCGTCGCGGCGGAGCGATTGCACGGATTTGCTCCTGATCGCAGCGCGCATGAACGCTTCGCGTGCAATCGTCGATCGGCTGCGCATCAAATCGAGAAACTGAACCTGTTCATTCTTGACGGGCCGGTGCCATACTCGCGCCAACAGGAAGGAGAGCCTACGCGTGAATGCTGCTCCAAAGCTGCGCCTTGCCGCCGATGTTGGCGGCACTTTCACCGACATCGTTCTCGACGAGGGCGGCAGGCGGTGGACCTGCAAGGTGTTGACCACGCCGGCGCGGCCGGAGGAAGGTGTGCTCGGCGGCATTCACGAGATCATGCGCATCAGCGACCGGCGGCTTGCCGATGTCTTGGACTTCGTCCATGGCACGACGCTCGCCACCAACGCAGTGATCGAACGCCGCGGCGCGCGCATCGCCCTGCTGGCGACCGAAGGGTTCCGCGACGTGCTCGATATCGCCACCGAGAGTCGCTACGACCAATACGAGCTGGCGCTTGTACGACCGAAGCCGCTGGCGGGACGCGAGCTGCGCTTCACGGTGCCGGAACGCATCGATGCCGCGGGCGGTGTGCGGTTGGCGCTGGACGAGGATGCTGTTGCTGCACTGGTACCCGCGCTGCGCGCCGCGAAGGTCGAGGCCGTGGCCATCGCCTTCCTGCACAGCTACGCCAATCCGGACCACGAGCGCCGGGCCGCCGCCGTCCTGCGCGCGGCCATGCCAGATGTCAGCCTGTCGCTGTCCTGCGAGGTGTGCCCGGAAATCCGTGAATACGAACGGACCTCCACCACCACGGTGAACGCCTATGTGCAGCCCTTGATGGACAGCTATCTGTCCCGCATGCAGGCGCGGCTGGCCGAGGAAGGCTTCCGCGGCACGATCGGGCTGATGACCTCGGGTGGTGGACTGACCTCGATCGAGACGGCACGGCGCTTTCCCGTGCGTCTCGTTGAATCCGGCCCGGCCGGTGGTGCCATCTTCGCCACGCAGATCGCCGCCTTGCTCGGCGAGACCGAGGTCATCGCCTTCGACATGGGAGGCACCACCGCCAAGATCACGCTGATCGAGGACTTCGCGGCGCAATCGGCACGGCTTTTCGAAGTGGACCGCGCGGCGCGCTTCCTGAAGGGCAGCGGCCTGCCGGTGCGCATCCCGGTGATCGAAATGGTGGAGATCGGTGCCGGCGGTGGATCCATCGCGCATCTCGACACGCTGAAGCGGGTCACGGTGGGGCCGGAAAGCGCCTCCTCGGTGCCAGGTCCCGCCTGCTATGGCCGTGGCGGCACGCGGCCGACGGTCACCGATGCTGATCTGGTGCTCGGGTTGCTCGACCCTGCAGCCTTTGCCGGTGGCACCATCCGCCTGGTGCCTGAAATGTCTCGCCGGGCCTTGCAGGCGGAGATCGGCGACGCGCTCGGCATGCCACCGGAGATGGCCGCCTATGCCGTCTATGAGATGGTGTGCGAGAACATGGCAAGCGCGGCGCGGGTCCATGCCGTTGAACGCGGCGCGACAGCGAGCCAACACACCGTCATCGCCTTCGGTGGCGCCGCGCCACTGCATGTCGGTCGGGTCGCCGAGAAGATCGGCGCCGCGCGCGTGGTAGTGCCACCCAATGCCGGCGTCGGTTCGGCAGTCGGCTTCCTGGCGGCGCCGATTTCCTTCGAATTGGTGCGTAGTGAATACATGCGCCTCGACGTCTTCGACGCCGCGGTCGCAACCACGCTGCTCGACGCCATGGCCCGCGAGATCCGCGCCTGGGTCGAGCCGGCCGCACATGGCGCAGCGTTGTTCGAGAAGCGCATGGTGTTCATGCGCTATGTCGGCCAGGGCCACGAGATCACGGTGCAATTACCGGACGGCCCCCTACCGCCCGATGCGGGCGCGGCGCTGCGCGCGGCCTATGAGGCGACCTACGCGGATATGTTCCGGCGCTTCATCCCGAACTCGCCGATCGAGATCCTCGCCTGGTCCGTCACCATCGCCACGAAGACCGAATTGCCAGCGACCATCAGCCAATCGCCACCGGCCGGCCCGACGCCATCGCCGGATGGTCATGCCAACTTCTTCGACGGTCGCGCCGGCGCCTTCGTTCCCGTTCCGCGCTACCGCCGGGCGCAGTTGGCCAACGGCGCGCGCATCGCCGGCCCGGCGGTGATCGTCGAGGACGAGACATCGACCTTCGTCACCGCAAGCTACGATGCCTGGGTCGATGTCACCGGATGCATCGTGATGCAGCGCAAATCACGGGAGCCCACGGCATGACCGCCGTCCAGAGCAGCCTCATTGACCTGCAGATCATGTGGAACCGGCTGATCGCCGTGGTCGAGGAACAGGCGCAGGTCCTGCAACGCACCGCCTTCAGCCCGATCGTGCGCGAGGCCGGCGACCTGTCGGCCGGCGTCTTCGACATGCAGGGGCGCATGCTGGCGCAGGCGGTCACTGGCACGCCCGGCCACATCAATTCCATGGCCCTCACCGTCGGCCACGTGCTGCGCCACTTCCCCGCCGAGACGATGAAGGAAGGCGACGCCTACATCACCAACGACCCCTGGATGGGAACCGGCCATACCAGCGATTTCGTCGTCACCACGCCCTGCTTCCATAAGGGCCGGATGATCGGCCTGTTCTCCTGCACCAGCCATCTGATCGATATCGGCGGCATGAACGCCTCGACGGAGACGACCGACGTCTTCATGGAGGGGCTCTACATCCCCATGCTGAAGATTGTCGACCGGGGCGCGGTGAATGAGACGCTGATGGCGATGATCCGAGCCAATACGCGCACGCCGATCGACACCGAAGGCGACACCTATTCGCTGATCGCCTGCAACGACGTCGGCTGCCGCCGCCTCGTCGAGATGATGGACGAGTTCGCCCTGGCCAGCCTGGACGAACTCGCCGAGCATATCATCGCCCATTCTCGCGCCGCGGTCCTCTCGGAGATCGCCAAGCTGCCACGCGGCACCTGGCACAACACGCTGGTGACCGATGGCTACGGCAAGCCGATTACCCTGCAGGCGGCGCTGACGATCTCGGATGCCGGCATCCATGTGGATTTCACCGGCACTGACCCGATCGTGCCCCGCGGCATCAACGTGCCGCTCTGCTATACGCTCGCCTACACGGCCTACGGGCTGGGCTGCATCGTCGCCAAGGACATCCCGAACAACTACGGCTCGTTGGAGCCGCTGACGATCGCGGCGCCGGAGAATGCCATCGTCAATGCGATGAAGCCGGCCGCCGTCTGGTCACGCCACATCATCGGCCAGCTGATGCCCGACCTGGTGTTCGGCTGCCTGCGTCAGGCGGTGCCGGACCGGGTGCCGGCGGAAGGCTCGGCCACGCTGTGGAACGTGACGGTCAGCGGCGCCCGCCACAGCCCGCCGCGCTTCGGCGTCAATTTCCGCACCACCATGACCGGCAGCGGCGGCATGGGCGCCCTGCCCTACCGCGACGGACTTTCCGTCACCGGCTATCCGTCCGGCGTCCGCGGAACGCCGGTCGAGATCGTCGAGACCATCGCCTCGGTCATCTTCTGGCGGAAGGAATATGCCGAGGACAGTGCCGGCGCCGGCACCTATCGCGGTGGCCTAGGCCAGGCGATCGAGATCGAGAGCAGCATCGGCGAGGACTTCAACTTCCACGCCGCGCATGAACGCATCATCTATCCGCCACGCGGCTACGATGGCGGGCAGGACGGCATGCCGGGGCTGCTGGCGCTGCGCTCCGGCCCTCGGCTCAGAGGCAAGGGCGTGCAGCCCGTCCCGGCCGGCGACAGGTTGCTGATCCGCACGCCCGGCGGTGGCGGCATCGGCGATCCGGCAAAGCGCGACACTGCCGCGGTGCAGGCCGATCTGCGGGCCGAATTGATCAGCCCACAGGCCGCACGTGACGCCTATGGCATGGAGGCGGTAGCGGCCGACAGCCTGCTGCCGGCGGCACGATGACGCCGCAGCGGGGTAGCCCGAGCGATGACGCCTTCCAGCGCCAGCGACAGCATGCGGCGAAGGGTCGTGAGGCCCGCCACCAGATCGTCGGGACCGGCGCGCACCCAGGCGCGCACCGCGCCCTGGAAGACAAAATAGACGAGCTCCGCCACGTCGGCCGGCGCGACAGTCGCGCGCAACTCGCCCCGCTCGGCGGCCAGTCTGGCTCGGCGCGCCAACTCCGCCTTCAACAGCCGCACGCCTTCGGCATGCTGATGCGCATGCTTGCCGACATTGAAGAAGGGAAACTCGCTCAGGATGACCTGGGCCATGGCCGGATGGGCATGGTGGAGCCGGTAGTACTCGCCGAAGATGCCGGTGTACTGTTCGGCAAGCGATGCATCAGTCGGCAGGGCGGCGCCGATGGCCTTGGCTCGGTCGAAATCCTCCATCGAGGCGAGGAAGGCGATGTCGCGCTTGTTGTCCGCGTAGAGGAACAGCGTGCCGATCGCGACATGCGCGCGACGGGCGATCTCCTGCATGGTGGCCGCCTCGAATCCCTTCTCCGCGAAGGCCGCGCGCGCCGCAGCCCGGATCGCCGCGAGCTTGACGCGCTTCTTCTGGTCAAGTGCGGACGGACGGTCCGGCTTCGCCGCTGCAGTCATCGTCGACGAAGGCCTTGTAGTGCGGCGCATCCGGCGCGTCCTCCCGCATCCCGACTGCAACCTACATCGCATCCGCCATCGGCCATGGTCAACCGACCCGGCCGCGCTGGCGCCTCATCATCGCCCCAGGACGGGGCCAAGGAGTCAAGCGCATGAGCGATCAGCACTTCCGCCTGTCCCGCCGGGCCGTGATGGGCGCATTGGCCGGCCTGCCGGCGTTGCGGCCAGGCGCCGGAGAATCCGCCGAACCGAGGCGTGGCGGCACCTTGAACGTGATGCTGAATTGGGAACCCCCGGCGCTGCTGTCCTTCACCAGCACCTCCAGCCTGCCGCTTTCGGCGAAGGTGACGGAAGGCCTGTTGGAATACGACAACGACATGGTGCCGCATCCGCAGCTCGCCACCGAATGGAGCATGTCGCCCGATGGGCTGACCTACACCTTCAAGCTACGGCAAGGGGTCAAGTGGCATGATGGCCACGCCTTTACCAGCGCCGATGTCGCCTATTCCATCATGACGTTGAAGACGGTCCACCCGCGTGGGCGCAGCACCTTCTCGCAGGTGAGCGAGGCGGCGACGCCGGATGCGCACACCGTCGTACTGCGGCTGGCCAAGCCCACGCCGTATCTGCTGCGTTCGCTGCAGGCTGCGGAATCGCCGATCGTGCCGCGGCACCTCTACGAAGGCACCGACCCCTTCACCAACCCGCACAACAACGCGCCGATCGGAACCGGCCCCTTCAAGTTCAAGGAGTGGGTGCGCGGCAGCCACATGATCTATGAGCGCAACGAGAACTATTGGGACCAGCCGCGTCCCTATCTCGATCGCATCATCGCCAAATACTATCCCGACATGGCGTCGCGCTCCGTCGCCTTCGAGACGAAGAGCAGCGACATCGGCTATCGCACGCCCGTCGTGCTGAACGACGTCACCCGGCTGCAAGGCCTGAACTTCCTGGGCTTCGAGCGCAAGGGCTACACTTATTCGCCGCCCAACATCATCTGCGTCGACTTCAACCTGTCCAATGAAGCGTTGGCCAAGCCGGCGGTGCGGCAGGCCCTGGCGCATGCGGTGGATCGCGCCGTCATCGCCAGAACCGTGTTCTACGCCCTGGCGACACCGTGCGCGTCGCCCGTCGTCCCGGGCCTGACCGACTTCCATGATCCGACGCCCAGCCCCTATGCCTTCGACGTCAGGAAGGCCGAGGCGCTGCTGGAGGAAGCCGGCTATCCGCGCGGCGGCGATCGCACCCGGCTGCGGCTGCGGCTCGACTATCCTGGCGAGGACAACAAGCGACTGGCGGATTATCTCCGTGCCGCCTTCAGCCGCATCGGCGTCGCGCTCGAGACGCGCAGCAACGATTTCGGCGCCCATGTGAAGCGGGTCTACACGGATCGCGACTTCGACATGCAGATCGCCTCGATGAGCAACCTCTTCGACCCCTGTGTCGGCGTGCAGCGCTGCTACTGGTCGAAGAACATCGTCAGGGGCGTGCCCTTCTCGAATCCCAGTGGCTACAGCAATCCGGAAGCCGATGCCCTGATGGAGGCGTCGATGACCGAGCTCGACCAGGCGAAGCGCATCGACATGTGGAAGCAGGTGCAGCGTATCGTGATGCGCGACATCCCGACGCTGAACCTCGTCTCCCCCAACTGGATGACGATCCATCAGAAGAACGTCGAAGGGCATTCCGTCAGCGCCGATGGCTTCGAGGGAACCTTCGCCCACGCCTATCTCGACGCCTGAGGTTCAGTATGCGCCGCAAGATGCACCTGGCATTCAATCTCTCGACGACGCACAACAACGGGAGATGGAACCTGCCGGGTGCCTGGGATGACCGGGTATTTCCGGATGTGACGCTCTACGAGGATGCCGCCCGGCTCGCGGAACGTGCCTGCCTCGACATGCTGTTCTCCGGCGATGGCACCGGGGTGCCGGACACCTGGGGCGGCTCACGTGATGGCGCGGTCAAATGGGGCGTCTTCTTCCCGCGAGTGGACATGCTGCCGGTCATGGCCGCGGCCTCGCGCGTGACGAAGCATCTCGGCTTCGGCCTGACCTATTCAACCACCTTCATGCATCCTTACTACCTGGCGCGGCTGATGGCCTCGATGGACCATCTCACCGGCGGGCGCGTTGCGATGAACCTGGTGACGTCCACGCGCCGCACGGACGCCGCAAATTTTGGCTTCGATCAGCTGATGGAACATGGCGCGCGTTACGATCGGATGGAGGAATTCGTCGCCGTGTGCCGCCAGCTCTGGGACGCGACGGAAGCAGATGCGATGGTCTGGGACCGAGAGAGCGGCGTGGTGGGCGACCCCACGAAGGTCCATGACGTCCACCACGCCGGCCGCTT
Organism: Neoroseomonas lacus; assembly: GCF_014644535.1. Lineage (GTDB taxonomy): Bacteria > Pseudomonadota > Alphaproteobacteria > Acetobacterales > Acetobacteraceae > Neoroseomonas > Neoroseomonas lacus. The sequence continues at coordinate 182,494 of NZ_BMKW01000006.1, read as the reverse complement.
CTTCAAGGTCGAGGGCCCGTTGAACACGCCGCCCATGCCACAGGGCCGACCGGTGATCGTGCAGGCTGGTGGGTCGCCACGTGGCGTGCAGGCCTCGGCGCGCATCGCCGACCACATCTTCGGTGCCGACATGCCGATCGGCGTGCAGGTGAAGCAGCGCGCCACCCTTGATGCGGCGCTCGTCGCGGAGGGCCGCGATCCGGACAGCGTCGGCGTGCTCTGGCAGACGCCCATCGCAGTGCGCGAGACGGACCGGGAGGCGCAAGCCTGCCGCGAGATGTTGCGCGGCTCCATGTCGCCGGAAGCTGTTGCCGTCTATCTCTCCTACCTCGACGCTTATGACTTCTCCACCCTGCCGGAGCATTTCACGCTGGGCGAACTGCGCGAGCAGATCATCGCCACACAGGCGTCGCCGAACGGCCTCGTCACCAGGCTGGCCTACAAGTTTGGCGCCGACACCATGATCAGCCGCGAGGATTTTCTGGAACAGGCACTGCTGACCGTGACGCAGTACGAGAACACCCTCGCCGGAACGCCACAGCATGTCGCGGATGTCCTGGAGGAGCGCTTCGAGGCGACCGGTTGTCGTGGCGGCTTCATGATCGGTCAGGCCATCGCAGTGATCGCCGACCTGCAATCGATCGGTGATCTGCTCGTTCCCGAGTTGCAGCGGCGCGGCCTGTTCAGGACGGAATACTCAGGCCGAACACTGCGCGAGAACCTGGCGGAACAGTGATTCCGCGCGCCTGCTCGGCCTGAACATGAACGTTGGCCGGCCGAGCATCGCCGGTTTAGGGTCGATCATCGGCGACGTGCGAATCACCTTGAGCAAGAGAACGCTCGGCTGGAGCGCTCGACGCCAAGCTCGGCAGTCAACAGTTGCGTGCCGAAGGATGTCCGGGCGAGGAGCCCTTGGGACCAGAGGCCTGCTGCCTGTCCAATAATTGAGGCTGCGGGGCGCATGGACCCATTCTGGTCCCCAAATTGCATCGCAAGCCGGCGTTCGCCCCAATCGGAACAGCACCATGCCCAAGCGGAAGATGCATCTCGGCTTCGACTTCTCCTACTCGCACATGGCCGGCCGCTGGTGCGCGGCGGGCGCCTGGCCTGGCCATACCTTCCCCGACATCGAGATGTTCGAGGGGATGGCCCGCATCGCCGAACGAGGGTTGCTGGACATCATCTTCTCCGGCGACGGTACCGGCGTTCCGGACACCTGGAAGGGCAACCGCGACGCCGCCGTTGAATGGGGCGTGAACTGGCCGCGCCAGGACCTCAACCCGATCGCGGTGGCCATGTCGCGTGTCACGAAGCATATCGGCTTCGGGCTGACCTATTCCTCGACCTTCATGCATCCCTACTACACGGCGCGACTGATGAACTCGCTCGACCACCTCACCAAGGGGCGGATCGCGATGAACCTCGTCACCTCCACGCGCCGTTCGGACTACGCCAATTTCGGCATGGGCGAACTGATGGACCACAGCGCCCGCTACGACCGCATGGAGGAGTTCGTCGACGTCTGCCGTCAGCTCTGGGCGAGCGTGGAGCCCGACGCCATGATCTGGGATCGCACGACCGGGCGTGTCGGCGACCCGCGCAAGGTCCACGACGTCCACCACGAAGGTCGCCACTTCAAAGTGGATGGGCCGCTGAACACACCGCCTTCGCCGCAGGGCAGGCCTGTACTGATCCAGGCGGGTGGGTCGCCGCGCGGCATCCGTGCCTCGGCCTATTTCGCCGACGTCGTCTTCGGCGGAGACATGCCGCTCGAACTGCAGGTCCGCCAACGCAAGGCCTTCGACGAGGCGCTCACGGCTGCGGGCCGCAACCCCGAGCAGGTCGGTATCCTCTGGCAGACGCCCATCGTGATCGCGCCGACGACGCACGAAGCCGTGGCCCGGCTGGACCGGCTCGCCGCATCGTTGCCCGATGAAGCGGTGGGCGCCTATCTGTCCTACAATTGTGGCTACGACTTCGCGATGCTGCCGCAGAGCTTCACGATCCGGGAATTGCACCAGGAGATCATTGCCAGCCAGGCCTCGCCGATGGGCTTCCTACACGAGTTGTCGATCCGCCTGGGTCCGGACAGCAGGCTGACACGCGCGGAGTTCTTCGAGCACGGGCGACGCGACGCCACCAACTATGACACCACGCTGGCCGGCAGCCCGACGCATATTGCGGATCGGCTGGAGCAGGCATTCGAGGCCACGGGCAGCCGAGGCGGCTTCATGCTCGGTCATGCGGCCTCGATGCCGCTCGACCTCATCGGAATCGCGGATCTCCTGGTCCCGGAGCTTCAGCGCCGCGGTCGGTTCCGTACCGCCTACGCCGGACGCACCCTGCGTGAAAATCTATTGGATTCCTGAGCCAGCCTTCTAACCGCACCTGCGACACCCGGCAGCGCCGCCCGGCACGGTAATTGCTGCCAACCGCAGCCGACCATTCCCGTCCACGTCCGCCGCATTGAGGAACCGACATGTCGACATCCCGCATTCCGCTTCGCCGCCGGCATCTCCTCGGCGCGACCGCCGGTCTCCTGGGCGCGCAGCGGCAGGCCTCCGCGCAGGCCACGCCGAGCCTCATCACGCCCGGCAAGCTGACCTACGGTGTCGCAGCAACATTCGCGCCCTTCGAGTTCATGCTCGATGGCCGCATGGCCGGCTACGATATCGAATTCGGCGAGGCGGTCGCCCGCAAGATGGGCCTTGAGCCCAATCCGGTGAACATGGAGTTCCGCGGCCTGATCCCCGCGCTGCAGGGCCGGCGCGTCGATATCATCAACAGCGCCATGTACATCAACCCGGCGCGCTCCGAGCAGGTGGACTTCGTGCCCTACATGCTCATCGGACAGCAGATGGTCGTGCGCCGCGGCAATCCGTCGAACGTCGCCGGGCGGCAGGATCTGTGCGGCAGGCGGGTGGCCGTGACCCTCGGTGGCATCCAGGAGACCTATGCTCGCCAGGACGCCGACGCCTGCAAGGCGGCTGGCAAGCCCGAGCTCACCGTCATGACCCTGCCAAGCGCGCAGGAGGCAGCACTCGCGGTGCGCAACGGGCGCGCCGACGCCTATTACGAAAGCACGGCCGGCGTCGCGCGCATCGTCTCGGAGCTGTCCGACGTCTATCAGGCGGTGGGCGAAGTCTTCGAATTCGGCACCCGCATCGGCATCGCCGTGCGCAAGGGCGACAACGCCATGTCGGAGGCCATCGGTGCCGCCATCCGCCAGGTCGTGGCTGACGGCACCTATCACCGCCTGATGACCAAGTACAACCTGCCGCGCGAAGGCAGCATGTTCTGACCGGCCGCGGCCGATGAACTTCTGGGAGTTCGTTCTTCACTACCTGTCCAGCGAGCGCTTCGTCACCGCCGCCGGCATGACGCTCCTGATCAGCCTCTGCTCGCTGGCGGGTGGCATGTTGGCCGGGCTGGTGGTCGCCCTGCTGCAGGAAGTGCGGTTCCTGCCGGCGCGCATCCTGGCCGTCTTCTACCTCTGGATCTTCCGGGGCACGCCGGTGATGTTTCAGCTCATCTTCGCCTTCAACGTGCTGCCTAGCTTCGGCATCGTCCTCTCCGGCTTTGCCTGCGCCGTGCTGGCGCTATCTCTGAATGAGGGTGCCTACATGGCGGAGATCATGCGTTCGGGCATCCGGGCAGTGGGGGCTGGCCAGCGACAGGCGGCACGGGCCCTCGGCATGCGGGACATGCAGCTCATGCGCTGGGTCGTGCTGCCGCAGGCCATGCGGATCATCGTCCCGCCGATCGGCAACCAGTTCATCGGCATGCTGAAGCTGTCCGCCATCGTCTCGGTGATCGCCGTCGAGGAGCTGCTCCTGGTGGCCAACCAGGCCGCCTCGTCCAACTTTCGCTACCTCGAGGCGCTGTCGGCGGCCGGCATCTACTACCTCGCCATGACCACCGTCTTCATGGTGTTGCAGGCCTTGCTGGAGGCAACGCTGCGGCGGCGTGGGCGGCCCATGCAGGGCGGCCTGCTCGGTCGCTTCCTGAGCGCCACCGCCGATGGGGCGCGCGTGCGATGAGTGACGCCCCGCTGCTCGAAGTCGCCGGGCTGTACAAATCCTATGGCGCGGTGCCGGTGCTGCGCGGCGTCGATCTTCATGTCGGCCGCGGCGAATGTCTCTGCATCGTCGGCCCGTCGGGCTCCGGCAAATCCACGCTCCTGCGCTGCCTGAACGTGCTGGAGCCGATCGAGAATGGGCGCATCCTTTTCGAGGGCCGCGACATCGCCCGCAGCACGCGGCGCGAGGCACCGGAGATCCGCCGCCGCATCGGCATGGTCTTCCAGAACTTCGAGCTGTTCCGGCATCTCAGCGCACTCGACAACATCGTCCTCGCCCCCCAGCGCGTGAAAGGCGAAAGTCTCGCACGGGCGCGCGAGCGGGCGCGCGCGCTGCTCGACAAGGTCCATCTCCCCGACAAGGCGGACGCCTTCCCGGATGAACTTTCCGGTGGCCAGCAGCAGCGCGTGGCCATCGCCCGGGCATTGGCAATGGACCCGGCGCTGATGCTCTACGACGAGCCGACCAGCGCGCTCGACCCCGAGACGGTGGGCGAGGTGCTCCAGGTCATGCAGGAATTGGCGGAGGAAGGCATGACCAGCCTGGTCGTGACGCATGAGATGGGCTTCGCACGCCGCGCGGCAGACCGCGTCGTCTTCATGGACGACGGATCGGTGGTCTTCGCCGCGCCACCCGAGACATTCTTCGGCCGCGGCGCCGACATTCCGGACCGGCTGACGCGCTTCCTCAGCCACCTGTCGCACTGACGGGCATGTCCCTGCGCGTCCGCATCCTCGCCATTCCACTCGCCTACGAAGGAGGGATGGCGCTGCACACGGCCACCTCTGGCGCGGTGCCGGGCCTGCGCGAATTACGCCTCATTGTGGAATGCGACGGCGCCTTGGCCGCCGTGGGCGCCAGCCGCACGAACATCAGCTATCTGACCGGCGTCGACGCACCCAGGCTTGAAGCCGAGATCCTCGACGCTGCGCCGCGACTGGACTGGCGTCTGCCCTGGGCCGTGTTCACCGCCGCGATGGACGCCGCGATGCCGAGGCTCTCGGCACCCGCACGCATGCTGTTCGAGATGGCGGCACAGGACGGTGCGGCGCGTGCGATGGGTGTGCCGCTGGCGGAGCACCTCGGCGGCGCGTTCGAGGCGCACAGCGCGACCAACCAGACGCTGTTCTGGTGCGATGACGACACGCTTCGGCATCGCGCCGAGACCTACGTCGCGCGCGGCTTCTCCGAGTTGAAGCTGCGCATCGCCGTTGAGGGTTTCGATACCGACCTGCGCCGCCTGCGGCTGTTGCGTGACCGCTTCGGCATGGCCTTGCGGCTCTCCGCCGATGCCAACGGCCGATGGAGCGAGGCCGAGGCGGGGCCGCGGCTTGCGCAGCTCGCCGGCCTCGGCCTCGAATACCTGGAACAGCCCCTGCCCGCGGCCGATTGGGACGGCGCCGCGCGGCTGGCGGCCGGATCGCCGCTGCCGCTCATGTTCGACGAAAGCCTCGGTGACATGGCGGCCGTCGAGCGTCTCGTCACCACGCGTGCGGTGCCGCTGGCGCATCTGAAGCTCGCCAAGCTGGGTGGCCTCGACCGGCTCATGACGGCAGGGCGGCTCCTACAGAAAGCAGGCATCGGCGTGATGGTCGGCCAGATGAATGAGGGGGTGGTGAGCACACTCGCCGCCGCCCATGCCGCCGTCGCGCTCGGCGTGACCCTGCGCGAGCTTTACGGCGCGGACCAGCTCCGTCGAGATCCGGCGGGCGGCTTGGTCTATCGCGACGGCGGCCTGGACCTGCCGAGAGGGCCGGGGATTGGCCTGTCGAAACACGCCGCCGAAGAATGCAACGTGTTGTGGGACCATCGGCCATGAACATCATCGAGCGCGGCGTGGAGGCTGTCTTCCCGGCCGCCGAATACCAGGCGCGCCAGGCGCGCGTCCGCCAGGCCCTCGTGGCACGCGGCCTGGATGCGGCGATCTTCACAGGCCCGGAAAACATCTTCTGGCTGACCAGCCAGCAGACGCCAGGCTACTACACCTTCCAATGTCTGATCCTGCCGGTCGCCGGCGAACCGATCTTCCTGCTGCGGGAACTGGAGCTCACCAACTTCCTGCGCAACAGCTTTGTCACGGCCTTCGAGACCTATGGCGATGGCGTTGCGCCGGCGGGGCTTCTGCTCGCAGCGCTCGATCGTCTCGGCCTCAGCCGCAAACGCATCGCCATCGAGAAGGGTGGCTGGTTCCTGCCGATCTCCTTCTATGAAAGCCTGGTCGAAGCCCTCCCCGAACGACCGGACGACGCCACCGGCATCGTGGAGCAGATGCGGCGCGTGAAATCCCCAGGCGAACTCGCGGCGATCGAGCGCGCGGTGGCGCAATCCGATGCCGGCATGCGCGCAGGGCTCGCGGCCATCCGGCCTGGTGCGACGGAGAACGACATCGTAGCCGCGATGATGCAGGCCGCCATTGCCGGTGGCGCGGAATACATGGGCATGGAGCCGCTCGTCTCCTCCGGCCCGCGATCGGGCGTGCCCCATGCGACCTGGCGTCGACGCCGCCTGGAAGCAGGTGATGCGGTCTTCCTTGAAATGTCCGGCTGCTCGGACCGCTACCATTCCGGCCTGATGCGCACGGCCTGGCTCGGCGAGCCGCCGACGCTGGCCCGTGACCTGGAACGTGTCGTGCTCGCCGCTCTTGAGGCTGCCATCGGCGTGGCCGGACCGGGACGCAGCTGTGCCGAGGTCCATCACGCTGCGCAAACGGTCATCGACGCCGCCGGCATGACGGATCGCTACCGCAAGCGCTCTGGCTATTCGCTCGGGGTCAGCTTCGCGCCGGATTGGGGCGAGTGGCAGGTGATGAGTCTGTTCGACGGGGTCGATGTCGAATTGGAGCCAGGCATGTGCTTCCACATCCCGATCACGCTGCGGGAATGGGGCGCCTTCACCGTCGGTATCAGCGAGTCGATCGTGATTGCCGAGGGCGGCTGTCGGCAGTTGGGCGGTACGATTCCGCGCGGCATTCACGTGATCGATTGCGAGTAGCCACCGCTGTTCGACGAGCTTCCGGGCCCGACCGCTCCCTTCGCTGGCCGCCGTGCTCGAGAGCATGATTCGAGCGCTCAAGGACCCGCATACCGCGCCGGCATCGACGACAGCGGCACACCCGGCCATGTGGCTGGCATGATGCGGGCCGTCGGCGGCGACGGCTTCCGGCTGGTCCATGGCGACTTCGACCGTCGCTACGTCGCGGAGATCCGCGACGGGCTGGTAGCTGAGCTGCAGCGTCGCCGTCTGGGCAAGCCGGGCGACAGGCACAAGACCTTCCGCGGCAACCTGATAGGGTTTTGAGGCGGTTCAACGCCCGAGGTGCTTCGGGTCCGCCAAGTCTCGCCGCGCCCCGCCCCGCCCAGGCGCGGCCGCACCATGGAGCGACGATTGCCGACGTCCAGCGCCCGCGTGGCCATCGCCGAGCCGCCCATCTTTTCGTGGACCCTCGCCAACCGCGGGCTAGACTGGAATTCTGAACGAACCAGAGAGTTCAATAGACCATGAATTCCGCGCCCCAACGCGACCCGGCGGAACCTGGCGCCACGCCGCAGCCCGTCCGTACGCGCGCGCCGGAGCGGACGCGCCTCGAGATCCTCGACGCCGCGACCGCGGAGTTCAGCGAAAAGGGCCTTGCCGGCGGCCGCGTCGACGACATCGCTGCGCGCACCCGTACGACCAAGCGCATGATCTACTACTACTTCGGTGGCAAGCAGCAGCTCTACGCGGCAGTCCTCGAGCGCGCCTATGGCGGCATGCGCGACGCCGAGGCGGCGCTCGACCTGGACCGCCTTGCGCCGATCGAGGCGTTGCGACGCCTGGTTGAGATTACCTTCGACCATCACGCCGCCCATCCCGAATTCGTCCGCCTCGTCAGCGTCGAGAACATCCACGAAGGGCGCAACGTCATGGCCTCGCCGGTCATCCGCGAACGCAACGCCGCGGTGATCAGCGCGCTCCGCGCCCTCATCCAGCGTGGCGAGCGCGAGGGCGCCTTCAGACCGGGGCTCGATGCCCTGGACCTGCATATGCTGATTTCGTCCTTCTGCTTCTACCGCGTGTCGAACCGGCACACGCTCCGGGCGATCTTCGGCCGGGACGGACGGCTTCCCGAGGTTGCCGCCGCTCACCGGCGAATGATCGCCGAGGCGGTCCTGCGCTACGTCCGCCCTGGTGACTGAGCGGCTTCGGCTGCCGACAATTCGGCGAAGTGGCGCAGCATGCGCGCGGCGTCCGGTTCGAGACCGGTGAAAAGCCGGAAGGCGCCGACCGCCTGGAACACCGCCATGCCACCACCGTCGAGCGCGCGACATCCGATGGCGCGGGCGGCGCGCAGGAACTCGGTCTGGAGCGGAAAGTAGACGATGTCCGCCACCCAGAGCGCGGGCCGGAGGAGCGTGACCGGCAGCGGCGAGCCTGGCAGCTTGGCCATGCCGACCGGCGTGCAGTTCACCACGCCATCCGCGCCCGCGACCGCGGCGGCGAGATCCATGCAGGCCACGGCGCGATCGACGCCGAAGCGGGCGCGCAAGTCATCGGCCAGGGCCTCGGCGCGGGCCGCGTCCGTGTCGGCCAGGATCAGGCAGCCGACGCCCTCCGACAGCAAGGCATGCGCCACCGCCGCCCCCGCACCGCCGGCGCCCAGCTGAACCACACGATCCCGCGCCGCTCCGGGCAGGCCGCGGCGGAAGGCCTCGGCGAAGCCGGTCAGGTCCGTGTTGTGTCCGATGCGCCGGCCATCCTTCAGGACCACGGTGTTCACCGCACCGAGCGCTTGGGCGTCCGCCGACAGCTCATCGAGCAGCGGCACGACTGCTTGCTTGCAGGGGTAGGTGATGTTGAGGCCGGCGAAACCCATCCATTCGGCGGCCCGCAGCAGCTCGGGCAGCGCCTCGGGGCCGAGCCTCAGCACCTCGAGGTCGATCCGCCGGTAGATCAGGCGCAGCCCGCATTCGGCCCCTTCGCGCTCATGCATCGCCGGGGTGCGGGAACCGGCGATCCCGCGGCCGATCAAGCCCGCAAGGAAGGCGGGGCATCGGTCCCAAAGGGTCATGTAGGCGTTCCTCCTGGCCAGTCCTGCCACCGGAGATGGCGTTCTCCGGCGGGGCGATGATTCCGCTTGACGCCATTTTGTACTAACTAGTACATACACGTCAACGCGGAACCACAGGCGGGCAATCACGCCGAGGGCCGCGCAGGGAAATTGTCCAGGGAGCAGCGAAAATGTCGCTCGATCGTCGTCGCCTCGGCCTCGGGGCCCTCACTCTGCTTGCCGGCGCGGCCGGCAGCGGCCTCCGCCCACGCCCGGTGCGCGCGCAGGGCGCGCCGGCCTATCCGGGTACGCGCCCCGTCACCATCGTCGTCGCCTGGGCACCTGGCGGGTCCACTGACTTCGTCGCCCGCGTCGTGGCGCAGGCCCTGTCGCGCGAGCTGAACGGCAGCGTCGTGGTCGACAACCGCCCGGGCGCCTCGGGCACGGTCGGCCATGCCTCGGTCGCGCGGGCCCGTCCGGACGGCTACACGCTGCTGCTCGGCGTGAACTCGACCTACGCAATGTCGCGCCACCTTTTCCCGAACCGCGGCTATGACGACGACACCGCTTTCGTGGGCATCGGCCGCGTCGCCGTTTCGCCTATCTTCCTCTGCGTGAACCCGACGATCGGCGTGCGGACCATCGCGGAACTCGTATCCAAGGCGAAGGAAGCGCCGGGGCGCATGTCCTATGCCTCGTCCGGCGCCGGCTCCTCGGCGCATCTGGCGACCGAGCTGTTCCTGCGCAGCGCCGACATCCAGATCGAGAACGTCACCTATCGCGGCGGCGCGCCGGCGGTGCAGGCCCTGATCACCAATGAGGTGCAGGTCGCCATGGTCGACGGCGTGACCGCGCTGCCGATGATGCAGGCCGGCCAGATCCTGGCGATCGGCGTCAGCACGCCGGAGCGCAACCCGCTCGCGCCCACCGTCCCGACCATCGCTGAGAGCGGCTTCCCCGGCTTCGAGGCAACCAGTAACTTCGCGCTTCTCGCCCCCACCGGCACGCCGGCGCCGATCATCGCACGCCTCGCCACAGCCAAGGATGCGGTGATGCGCAACCCCGAGGTGCTGGAGCGCCTGCGCCAGAACTCGATCTTCCCGACGCCCGGCACGCCGGAGCAGTGGCCCGCCTATTTCCGTGCCGAGAGCGCGAAGTGGGGCGAGCTGATCCGTACCCGCGGCATCACTGGGGAATGACGCGCCGTGGCGCCGGGGGCGACACGCCGCCGCCCGCCAGGCGCGGGAGATGCTCGGCCTCGCGGCCTTTGGCTGAAGAAGGGAGAACGACCATGACCGCGGACAGCGAATTCGTCGCGCGCGACCCCGCCGCCCACCCGCCGGCGCTGACGCCGATCTACAAGACCAGCGTCTTCCGCGCGCCACACCGACCGCTGCTGTCGCTGCAGAACTCTCTGTCGGAGGTCACCGGCCCAGCCTTCGGCCAGCATGAGCTCGGCCCGCTCGACAACGACCTGGTGCACAACTACGCCAAGGCCGACGGCGCACCGATCGGCGAACGCATCATCGTCCATGGCCGCGTGCTGGACGGCAGTGCGCGCCCGGTGTCCGGCGTGCTGGTCGAGTTCTGGCAAGCCAATGCGGCCGGCCGCTACCGGCACCGCAACGACAATTACGACGCGCCGATCGATCCGAATTTCGGCGGCTGCGGCCGTTGCCTGACCGATGCGGAGGGCCGCTACGCCTTCCGCACCGTCAAGCCCGGGCCGTATCCGTACCGCAACCGCGTGAACGACTGGCGCCCCGCGCATATCCACTTCTCGGTATTCGGTTCGGGCTTCGCGCAGCGGCTCATCACCCAGATGTATTTCGAGGGCGACCCGCTGATCCGCCACGACAGCATCCTGCAGACCGTCACCGATCCCGCGGCACAGGAAAGGCTGGTGGCGCTGCTCGACCTGAACGCCTCCGTGCCGCTGCACACCCTCGCCTATCGCTGGGACATCGTGCTGCGCGGCACGCGCTCGACGCTGTTCGAGAACCGCCTGCAGGGGAACTGACGCCATGATCCCGCACAACACCCTTGGCTACCTGCCCGAGACGCCGTCCCAGACGGCTGGCCCCTATGTGCATATCGGCCTGATCCCGAAGCAGGCCGGCTTCGACATCTTCGAGAACAACCTCGGGGAGACGCTGCTCGGACCCGATACCCAGGGCGAGCGGATCCGCATCGAAGGCCGCATCTTCGACGGCACCGGCGCCCTGGTGCGCGACGCGCTGGTCGAAATCTGGCAGGCGGATACGCATGGCCGCTTCAACCATCCCGCCGACCGCCAGGACGGCCCGCGTGACGAAACCTTCCGCGGCTGGGGCCGTACCGGGACCGACTTCGAGAGCGGCCTCTGGTGCTTCGAGACGATCAAGCCCGGCCGCATCGCCGGCCGCAGCGGCCATCATCGCATGGCACCGCATATCAATGTCTGGATCGTCTCGCGCGGCATCAATCTCGGCCTCGCCACCCGCCTCTATTTTGGCGACGAGGCGACCGCGAATGCGGAGGACCCGGTGCTGCGCGTCATCGAACAGCCGGACCGCCGGAAGACGCTGATCGCGTCACACGCCCTGCGCGAGGGTCGCCCGGTCTACACCTTCGATATTCGCCTGCAGGGCGAAGGCGAGACCGTCTTCTTCGACGTCTGACGGAGGATGCCATGACCGAACTGGCGCGGCTGCCCAAGTCCATCGCCACCGTCTGCCTGTCGGGCGCCCTGCCCGACAAGCTAGAGGCTGCGTCGGCGGCAGGCTTCCAGTCCGTCGAGATCTTCGAGAACGACCTGCTCACCTTCGACGGCACGCCCGCGGATGTGCGGCGGGCGTGCGAGGACCTCGACCTCGGCATCTCCATCTTCCAGCCCTTCCGCGACTTCGAGGCGATGCCCGAGCCGCAGCGGACGCGGAATCTCGATCGCGCCGAACGCAAGTTCGACACCATGCAGGCGCTCGGCACCGACCTCGTTCTCGTCTGCTCCAATGTCCAGCCGGGCGCGCTCGATGACCCGGCGCGCGCCGCGGCCGATTTGCACGACATGGCCGAGCGCGCCGCCAGGCGCGGGCTGCGTGTCTGCTACGAGGCGCTCGCCTGGGGGCGCCACGTGAAGCGATGGCGACAGGCCTGGGAGATCATACGCATCGCCGATCATCCGGCGCTCGGCCTTTGCCTCGACAGCTTCCACACGCTCGCCCTTGGTGACGATCTGTCGGGCCTTGCGGGAACGGTGCCGCCGGAGAAGGTCTTCTTCCTGCAACTGGCCGATGCGCCGCGCCTTGCCATGGATCCGCTGAGCTGGAGCCGGCATCACCGGCTCTTCCCGGGGCAGGGTGAGCTTGACGTCACGCGCTTCCTGCAGGACCTGCTGAAGGCCGGATGGGCCGGCACCCTGTCGCTCGAGGTGTTCAACGATGAGTTCCGCGGTGCGCCGTCGCGGCGCACCGCCCGTGACGGGCTGCGCAGCCTGCTCTGGCTCGAGGAACAGGTCGGCCGCGTTCAACTCCCGCGGCTGCCGACCCTCGGCGGTATCGAGTTCGTGGAGTTCGCGGTCGATGCAGCGGCACGCGAGGAACTCGGACGGTTTCTCGGAGGCCTCGGCTTCGCGCGGGCGGGCCTGCACCGCTCCAAGGATGTGGAGCTGTGGCGCAACGGCGCGGCAAACCTGGTCCTGAATGCGGAGCCGGACAGTGCGGCGGCCGAGCGATTCGAACAGCTCGGTCCCACCGTCTGCGCCATGGCGTTGCGCGTCGACGACCCGGAGCGCGTGGTCGCACGGGCCGAAGCCCTGCAATACCCGGTCTGGCGCGAACGGATCGGTGAGGGTGAGCGACACATCCCCGCGGTCCGTCAGCCGGACGGCACGCTGGTCTATCTGGTCGAGGACCCCGCGCAGGGCGCACGGCCAATCTGGGAGGACGATTTCAGCGTATCACCGGTCGAGGACAGCCCTGCGCCATTGCTTGGCGTGGACCACGCCGCCGAGGCGGTCGCGCCGGGCATGATGGATAGCTTCGTGCTTTTCTATCGCACGCTGCTCGGCCTCCAGGCGGAGACGTTATGGGAGCTGCCGGATCCCTATGGCCTGGTACGGTCGCGCGCCTTCGTGGCGCCAAACGGCAGTGTGCGGCTCCCATTGAGCGTCTCCGAGAGCACGCGCACAGGAACCGGGCGCTTTGTCTCCGCCCTCGCCGGCGCGGGCATGCACCACATCGCCTTCGCCGTCGCGGACGTGGCGACGGCGGTGGATTTGGCGGCCGCGCGTGGCGCACCGCTCCTCGACATCCCCGAGAACTACTACGAGGACCTCGCCGCACGCCTTGGTCTCGAGGATGCGGAACTGCTCGCATTGCAGCGGCGGCATCTGCTGTATGATCGTGACGCTGCGGGTGGGGTCTTCCGGCACGCCTATACGCGGCAGTTCCGGGATCGGATCTTCCTCGAAGTTGCCGAACGCGATGGTGGCTACACCGGCTTTGGTGCGGTGAATGCACCGGTACGCATGGCGGCCCAGCGCAGGGACGCGCGGCCGGGCGTCGACCGGACCTCGTCTGCAGAATGATCCGAGCCCCGGCGGCTGCGTGGCCGCCGGAGCAAACATCGAACTGATGACCTTGGCCGGGCGCCCCGGCATGTCGCTGCCCGCGCCGCCGCTGGGGCCGGCGCTCTGGATCGCCGACGTCGCCCACTGCCGGCCGGCGACCGCGCTGCCGCGCACCGCGTGAGCGCTGAACCCCCGCACCCTCGATGGCGGCGGCGTGGCTGTGGTCCAGGCGGCAGGGGCGCTTCGCCTCCTCGTACCAACGGCATGAGGCTGCGACTCACGCCGAGGCCGCGGATGCGGCCCGCCGGGAGATCGGCATCACGCGAGAGGTGTGCCTGCGGCACGGCGCCAAGCAAGCCGGAGGTTTGAATCCGGCGTTCGCGGGCACGAAGATGTGGATACCGACGGTCGCGAGCACCGAGCGTTGGCAGTGGCGGCATGGCGCCCGATGCCGCACGCACGCTTCGTCACGTCTCGGAGATGGCTCAGAGCCCCACTTGAGACGGTGTCAGAAGCCGCCGCTCGCGAGAGCATGCTCAACGCCGCCGCAGATATGGGCGGCGAGGATCTCCCGCGCCGCCATGGCGTCCCGCCGGATCGCCGCGTCGCACAGGTCGCGATGCTCACGCACCGCGATCTCCCCGCGGAAACCGAGGGCGAGGTTCTGGTAGCGCGAATAGCGGTCGAAGATGCTCGCATGCGTCGCCATCAGCATGCGCGACCCGCAGGCCGAGATCAGCGTCTGGTGGAACTCCGCGTCGAAGTGGCGCCAGGGTTCCAACGCGACGGCATCGCCGGCGGCGAGGCGATCCTGCATCTGGGACAGCTTGTGATGGGCGGCGACGACGCCGGCTTCCCACTCCACATCGCCAGCGCGGAAGGCGTGTTCCAGCGCGTGGCCTTCCAGCAGCAGGCGAAGCTCGGCCACTTCGCGCAGCTCCGTCTCGGAGAAGCCCGCGACCTCAAAGCCGCGCTGGCCCTCGGCGACGACCAGGCGTTCCGCGACGAGGCGACTCAGGCTCTCGCGCAGGGTGCTGAGGCCGACGCCGTATGTTTCGCGCAGCCGGTCCAACGTGAGCTTGCGGCCGGGCGCGAGGACCCCGCGCAGGATATCGGCGCGGATGCGGCCGAAGGCACGTTCGCTCGTCGCCTCGCTCACCGGCCACCGCTCATCGCCCGGGTGGGCGCGGCCGCCGTCTGACGTGTCCTGCGCGGCTGCCCGGCGAAGGGCGCCAGGGTCCCGGCGCGCACGACATGCTCGACGCAACCCTCGACATGCTCGCACAGGATGTGTTGCGCGCGCGGCGCGGCGCGAGCCAGCGCGGCGTCGAGCAGCGCCGCATGCTGCTCCGCCGCCACGGCGCCACGGAACACCACCGCCACCATCTGGTAGCGCAGGAAGCGGTCATAAGCCGCGGCGTAGGTTTCGAGCAGCGTCGCCGATCCACAGGCGGCGATCAGCGCCTGGTGGAACTCGCGGTCGTAGCGCTTCCATTGCGCTGCATCGGCCGGTTCGCCGGTGAGCAGGCGTCGCTCCAATGTCGCGAGCTTGTGGTGCGCGGCCACCACCCCGCCTTCCCAATCGAGGTCGCCGGCCGCAAAAGAACCCGCCACGGCATGGCATTCCAGCAGGAGACGGAGGTCCGCGACCTCGCGGAAATCCTCCGGCGAGACCGTCGCAACGGCGAAGCCGCGTTGCCCTTCGGCCAGCACCAGGCCTTCAGAGGCGAGGCGGAACAGGGCTTCCCGCAGCGTCCCGACGGCGACGCCGTAGATCTCGCGCAAACCGTCGAGACCAAGCTTCCGGCCTGGCGCCAGGCGGCCGAGCACGACATCGGTCCGGATGCGACGATACGCCGCCTCCCCCGGGGTTTCCTCATTGTCAGGTGCTGGCGCCATGACGCCACTATCGGCGAGGTGCCGGCGGCAACGCAATAGCCGTGATTTCACAAAATCTCGGATGATCCATCGAATCTCTATTGATCCGCCCGACCTGCCTCCCCTAGCGTCAGCCGCACGCCGCCACGCGGCCAAGGACAAAGTCCAGGGAAGGAAACACCCATGCGATCGCACACCGGACGTCGCTCCGTCCTGACGGCCGCGGCCGCCACCTTGGCGGCTCCCGCCCTGCCCGCCCACGCCCAGGCCAGGCGCCGGATCCGCTTCACCGCCGTCTTTTCCGACCAGGATATCCGCGCCGATGCGATGCGCGGCTTCCAGCGTGACCTCGCCGGCGACTTCGACATCGAGCTGCACCTGAACGCGACGCTGTTCCGCCAGGGCACGGAGCTCGTCGCCATCCAGCGCGGCAATGTCGAGATGGCGAACCTCGCCCCGCAGGACTTCTCCCGCCAGATCCCGGCCTGGTCCGTGATGGCCTCGGCCTATCTGTTCCGCGACGTCGATCACATGAGCAAGGTCTTCGCCAGCCCGGTCGGTGAGGAATTCAAGAAGATGGCGCGCGACCAACTCAACGTGCAGATCCTCGGGCCGCTCTATTTCGGCACACGGCACGTGAACCTGAAGCCGCGGCGGCGCATCACCACGCCGGCCGACATGGCCGGCATCAAGCTTCGCATGCCGCCGGGCGAGACCTGGCAGTTCCTCGGCGAGGCGCTCGGCGCCAACCCGACCCCCGTCGCCTTCGCCGAGCTCTACACCGCGCTTCAGTCGGGCACGGTGGACGGACAGGACAATCCACTGCCGGCCAGCCGCACCATGCGTTTCCACGAGGTGACGACGCAGTTCGTGCTGACCAGCCACCTCGTCGCCTATGACCTGCTCTCGGTTTCCTCCCGCTTCTGGGACGGGCTGACGGCGGCGCAGCGCAGCGCCATCCAGGCCGCGGCCGACAAGGCGATCGCAGAGAGCACGCGGCGGCACTTGGTGCAGGAACAGGAATGCGTGGACTTCTTCAAGGCGCAGGGCCTCGAGGTCTATGCGCCGAATGTCGACGCATTCCGCACCGAGGCGCAGCGCCGCTACCTCGCCTCCAGCCAGTCGCAGAGCTGGCCGCCGGGCATCCTCGACCGCATCAACGCGATCCGCTGATCCCCGGCCCGATGACCGGCTGGTTGGGCCGCCGCGCGGAGGATGTGCTCTCCGCGCTGCTGGCCGTGATGTTCGTCGCCTTCATGCTCCAGATCGTGACGCGCTACGTACTGAATGCGCCTCTGAGCTGGACGGCCGAGCTGTCGACCCTCTGCTGGGTGTGGGGGATCCTCTGGGGCGCAGGGCTGGTGCTGCGCGACGATGAGGAGATTCGCTTCGACATCATCTACGGCGCGATGTCGGGGCCGCTGCGCCGGATCGCTGACGGGATCACCAGCACCGTGGTGGTCATCGTCTTCGCCGGGTCCCTGCCTGCGATGGTGGACTACGTCACCTTCATGAAGGTCGAGAAGTCGGCCTATCTCGGCATCCGCTTCGATATCCTGTACTCGGTCTACTTGATCTTCGCCGTGGCTACGATCATCCGCCATGCCGCCACGATCTGGCGCGTGCTGACGGGGCGCCGCATCCTCGGGGGTGGCGCATGAACCTGTACGATCCGTTCACGCTCGCGATGATCGCGCTGCTCGCGCTGTCGCTGCTTGGCCTGCCAATAGGGCTCGCGATGATCACGGCCACGATCGTCTATCTCGGCGTGTCCGGGCAGGATATGTCCGTCGCGGCGGAGCAGATGTTGAACGGGCTCAACGGCAGCTACGTGCTGCTCGCCGTGCCGCTGTTCATCTTCTCAGCCGGGCTGATGAATGCGGGCAGCCTGACGGACCGGCTGCTGCGCTTCTGCAACCTCCTGGTCGGGCGGTTCCGCGGCGGGCTCGGTCACGTCAACGTGGTGCAGAGCATGATCTTCGCCGGCATGTCCGGATCCGCCATCGCCGATGCCGCGGGCAGCGGCAAGGTGCAGATCGACATGATGACCAAGGACGGCGCCTATCCGGCGAGCTACGCCGCCGCGCTGACCGCGGTGACGGCGGTAATCGGGCCAATCATCCCGCCGTCGATCCCGATGGTGCTGTATGCGCTCGTCGCCGATACCTCGATCGGCTACCTGTTCCTGGGCGGCGTGATCCCCGGCCTTCTGATGGCGATCGCGCAGATGGGCATCAATACCTGGATGGCCCATCGCCACGACTTCCCGGTCGCCGAGCGCGTGCCGCTGAGCGAGTTTCCCCGCCTGACGCTGGAGGCGCTGCCGGCACTGCTGATGCCGGTGATCCTGCTCGGTGGAATCTATGGCGGCGTGATGACGCCGACCGAAGCCGCGGCCGTCGCCGCCGCCTATGCATGGCTGATCGCCGCGCTGTTCTACCGCAGCCTGACGCTGGCGCAGACATGGCAGGCGGTGCGGGAGAGCGCGCGCGCCACCGCGGCGATCGGCATGCTGATCGCCGGCGCCCTCGCACTGAACTACGTCATCACGAGCGAGAACGTGCCGAACACGGTGCGCGGCATCCTGGCGGGCTGGGAGATGTCGCCGCGGGAGTTTCTCCTGGTGGTAAACGTGATCCTGCTCGTGCTGGGCTGCCTGATGGAAGGCAGCACCATCCTGCTGGTGGTGGTGCCCGTGCTGGTGCCGACGGCGCAGGCGCTCGGCATCGACATGGTGCATTTCGGCGTGGTCGTGGTGGTGAACATCATGATCGGCCTGATCACGCCGCCATACGGGCTGCTGCTGTTCATCTGCGCCAAGCTGTCCGGGCAGCCCCTCATGGCCGTGGTGCGCGATACGCTACCCTTCCTCGCCGCGATGGTGGTGGCGCTGGCGATGATTACCTACGTGCCGGAGCTCGTGCTCTGGCTTCCGCGACAGCTCGGCTACCAGGGCTGACGTGCCGACAGATCGACGATGATCGGAGGAACCGCCATGCCGCGCGCCATCCATGTGCTGAACGGACCGAATCTCAATCGCCTCGGCAAGCGCGAGCCGGAAATCTACGGCCGCACGACGCTCGCGGAGGTCGAAGCCATGTGCCGAGCCGAGGCCGGCGACTACGCAATCGTCTTCCGCCAGACCAACTGGGAAGGACAGCTCGTCGAGTGGATCCACGAGGCGATCGACGAGGAGACCGGCGGCATCGTGATCAACCCCGCGGGGCTGACCTTCCGCTCGATCCCCGTGCTGGATGCGCTGAAAATGTTCCGCGGCGTGATCATCGAGCTGCACATCTCGAACATCCACAAGCGCGAGGCGATCTACCACCATTCGCTGATCTCGGCAGCCGCGACCGCCGTGATCGCGGGCCTGGGCGCGAGAGGCTATGCAGTCGCGACCCGGTCCGTGCGCGAGATGCTTGAGGAGGCTGAACGAGCATAGGGATTGGCATTCAATCGGATCCCGTGGAGATGCGGCGGCAGCGGGGCTGCCCTTGCCTCACGCCTCCAGGCTTGCATAGCCCCCCCAAAAAGACTTGTACCGACGAAAGAAGGTAGGAGAGACACGGCGCGACACGATGCACGGGGATGGGCGCAATTGCGCGCATGGACGCCAGCGTCAGCATTCGTGCCGCTGAGTTTCGCGCCGGGTGATGCGTATCAGTTCGACTGGAGCCGTGAGGTGGTGCTGATCGGCGGCACCACGGTGACGGTGTAGGTGGCGCATGTCCGGCTGTGTCACAGCCGGATGATGTTCGTCCGCGCCCACCCGCGCGAGACGCAGGAGATGGTGTTCGACGTGCACGACAGGGCCTTCGCGCTCTTTCGCGGCACCTGCACGCACGGCATCTACGACAACATACGGACCGCGATGGATGCGATCCTGGCATGGCGGGATCGCACCTACGACGGGCGTTTCCTGCAGATGTGGAGCCACCATCTGGTCCATCCCGTTGCTTGCACGCTGGCGTCGGGCTGGGAGACGTCAAGATGCCACAGCCCTGCTGGATCGTCTGATGCGTCACGGCGACAATATCGAGACCGGCACCGAGAGCTGGCGATTCAAGAACCGCGCCTGAGCCTTCTCATCAAGCCTCTGCAGCGCGTATCAGCACATCAATCAGGGGTCCCCATTTCAACGCCGATGCAGAATCCCATTTCCCTGCCGATTGACAATCTACGCCCCCAACGAGAGGAGCGACGGCAGAACACCGCTTATCGCAACAATGTCACGGGCATCCTGCAGGGGCATCCGGCCTTCCACAACGTCCGGAAGGGATAGGCACGTCAGCGGCGCGTCCGGTCAGGGGCGCGCCGCGGTTGCGTCAGCCCGCGGTCGCCGCCGCCAGATCCGCCTCGAGCCCGAAGGCCCGTGCGGCGTTGGTCGAGACCATCCGACGGATATCCTCGTCCTGGTAGCCGAGATCCAGGCACAGCCGCACGCCACGCCGCAGCCCTTCGAGTGGCGTCAGCGTCCCGGTCTGGCCAAGGTCGGAGGCAAGGATCGTCTGCCCGATGCCCGCCGCGTCGATCTGGCCGCGCAGCGACTCTTCTTCGCAAACCTTGAACTTCGATCCCTGGATGAACATGCAGATGGAATGCTCGACGAAGGCACCCATCGCCGCAATGCCACGTACGTCGTTCAGGCTGGCGCCGACGATCTCCTCCGGATGGGTGAAGACCAGGCGCTTCACGCCGCGACGCTGAGCTTCCTCGAAAACCCGCCAGGTCTCGCTGACGTGAATGTGGCCGCTCGCCAGCGCCATGTCGGTTCGGGCGACGATGTCCAGCACCTCCTTCACATCGTCACGCACCTTACCGTCCGCATCGAGGACAGGCACCGGCGCGGCGGGCCGCATCTTCTGGGTCGAGGCGGGATGTGACCAGTTGGAGGTCTTCTCCCAACGCAGGTGATTCTCCGCCGCCAGCGTCGGCATGAACACGATCTTGCCGCCCATCGCGGCATGATGCTCGACGGCATAGGGATTCATGCCGCCCACCACATTGTTCAGCACCAGGCTGGAATAGACCTTGGTGCGCAGATCGGGATTGTGGCGCGCAATCAACGCGGCGGTCATCACGCCGCTGTAGTCGTGATCCTTGGTGATCACCGCAGCGAAGCCTGCCTTCTCGTATTCGCGCGCCAATTCCAGATGATCGATGGCGCGCGGCGCGATGGACGGGCCGGAATGCACGTGCGGGTCGATGGCACCGATCAGGATACGGTCGATGCGGGCTTCGATGGTATCGGTGGCGGACATGCTCGGCTCCGGGCGCTTGTCGTGGGACGCGGACTCAGCCCTGACCGGGCATCGGATAGTCGTCGGCGTTCAGCACCCAACCCGGCTTCTCCGAGAAATCCATGCGGGGCGGGGCGAAGATATCGATCAGCTGGTTCACGCCCGTGTCGACGCCGCGGCTGGTGTGGATCGACGGCGGCGGGATCACGCAGACGGAGGGTGCCGCGCAATGGGCGGCGAGATCCTCCCGCCACTGCGTCATGTCCACCGTCCACGGCCAGCGCAGGTGGTGGACGAAAGCGCCCCCCAGCGCCAGCGAGCCCTGCTCGAAATCATCATGGTGGTGCGGCGAGAGCTTCCGGACATCGCGCGGCCCCTCGTAGGGGTCGATGATGTTTACCATCAGCGTGGAGCAGCGGAAGATGCGACCGAACCGACCCGGCGCCGGGGCCACATCGAGGCTGTAGGCGCGGATGCGGTATCCGCCGCGCGGCGCCGGCCAGGGCGCATAGGACGGCAAGTTCGGATGCGGCGTGGCATAGGAGGATGCATTGACGCAGCGCGCCGCGAGATCCTTGGATTGCGTGCTGAAGATGCGCACCACCTCGCCGCCCTTGGGCACGGTGACGCTGCTCGCCCCCGGTGGCACCACCGCCAGCGAATAGCCGGGAACCTCCTCCCGCTGCCCACCCGCCTCGATGATCACCGATGTTCCGGAATCCTGCAGCAGAACCACATACTCGTCGGGCTGCACGGCACGGGACAACACGGCACCGGGTGCCGCACGCGTATAGGCGATCAGGAAGTTCTGGCCGCGCACGTACCAGGTACGGCCCTCCGGGCCACTTTCCTGCGGTGGTTCCTCGTAGAAGCGGGCGATCTCGGCGCCGGCGAATTCCGTCGCGGCAGGCTGGGTCTTCGGCGTGCCTGCAAGTGCCGCACGCGGGTCGGAAGCGTCATACATCGAAATTCACTCCTGGTCGGCATCGAGGGCGGCGTGCGGCCTGCCCAACGTCATTGGCGTGGTATGTCGGCCTGTGTCACCACCTGCGACCAGCGCGCATGCTCCTGCGCGACATAGGCGCGGAAGCTCTCGGGCGTGGTGGTCGTGACGGGCTGCACGCCCAGTTCGAGCATCTTCTCGCGGATATCCGGCAGCGCGACGGTCCGCAGCAGCTCAGCGTTCAGCCGGTCCACGATGGGCCGTGGCGTGCGCGCCGGCACGGCAATGCCGTTCCATGACCGGACGACGTAGCCGGGCACGCCGGCCTCCTCCGCCGTCGGCACCTCGGGCAGGCCGGCGAAGCGCTGCGGTGCCGCGACGGCCAACACCCGCAACCGGCCGCCCGTGGCCTGCGGCAGCACCGGTGCCAGGATCTCCGAGGCGAGTTGCACATCGCCGGTCGCCGTCGCATTCAGCAGATCCGGCGTGCTGCGATAGGGCACGATCACCAAGTCGGTGCGCGTCATGCTGCGGAACAGCTCCGCGCCCAGGTGCTGCGCATTGCCCACCGCAATGGAGCCAAGATTGATGCTGCCGGGCCGCGCCCGCGCCGCGGCGATCACATCGTCCAGCGTGCGATAGGGCGAATTGGCACTCGTCACCAGCGCATGGTCGAAGAAGGACATCTGCCCGACGAATTCCAGGTCGCGCATGATGTCGTAGGACAGGCGCTGGTAGATGGCGCTTGCCGTCGCATCGGTGGTTGTCAGCAGCAGCAGCGTGTGGCCGTCGGGGGCGGCGCGCGCCACGGTTTCGGCCGCGACGATGCCGCCGGCGCTTGGGCGGTTCTCCACGACCACGGTCTGGCCGAGTGCCATGCCGAGCTTGGCCGCGACGAGGCGCGTGGTCAGGTCGCCCACACCGCCAGGGGCGAAGCCGACGATCCATCGGATCGGTCGCGACGGCCAGGCTGGCTGTGCCAGAGCCGGCGTTGCCAACGCGCCGCACAATCCCGCGGCCAGCACGGCCCGCCTGCGCGCGGGGCATGCCGATCCAGGCGTTCCGGCCTTGTCATCCTTCATCGTAATCTTCCTCCTCTCGATTGCCCGGCTCGCCCGGCGGCTACTGCTTCTCGATCCCCGCATCCGCGATGACGCGGGCCCAGCGCGCGGCTTCCTCGACGAAGAAGGCGCGGAATTCCTCTGGCGTCGTCGTGCTGGGGCTGACGCCCATGTCGAGCAGCCTGTCGCGCACATCGGGCAGGTCGAGGATTCGCTTCAGCTCGGCATTCAGCTTGTCCACGATCGGGCGCGGCGTGCGCGCCGCCAGGGCAATGCCGTTCCAGGACCGCACGATGTAGCCCGGCAATCCGCTTTCGGCCGAGGTCGGCACGTCCGGCAGGCGGGCGAAGCGCTCCGGCGCGGCGATCGCGATGGCCCGGATGCGCCCGCCGGTGATCTGCGGCAGCGCCGGCGGCAGGATTTCCGAGGCGACCTGCACCTCGCCGGTCGCCGTGGCGTTCAACAGCTCGGGCGTGCTGCGATAGGTCACGAGCGTGACGTCCTGCAGGCCGAGCATGCTGCGCAGCAGATCCGCCCCGAGATTCGTCGCGTTGCCGACACTGATCGAGCCGATGTTCAGCTTGCCCGGATTGGCGCGCGCATAGGCGGGCAGGTCGGAGAGCTTCTGCACCGGCAGGTTCGGCGTCACGGCGATGACGTGATCGAAGAAGGACACGCGCGAGACCAGCTCGAAGTCGCGCATCGGGTCGAAGGGCAGGCGATTGTACAGGAACGGCGCCGTCGCGGTGGTGTTTGTCGCGAGCAGCCACGTATAGCCATCCGGCTGCGACCGCGCGACGGATTCCGCCGCGACGATGCTGCCGGCGCCGGGCCGGTTCTCGATCACCACGGGCCGTCCCAACGCTTCCGTCAGCTTCGGGCCGATCAGCCGCGCGGTGAGATCGCCCGCACCGCCCGGACCGAAGCCGACGACGAGGCGCAATGGGCGATCGGGCCAGCCCTGCTGTGCGAGGGCGGGTTCGATGCGCAGCAGCGCGGGTGCGGCGAGCAATGCGCCCGTGGCGAAGGCCCGGCGGCGCGACAGGGTGATGGGGGGAGCGATCCTCTCCGACATGGACTCAACGTTCCTTCGTGATTTGCCCGTCCGTCGACGGGATGAATGCGCGCCATTGATCGGTGCGCAGCGGCATCTCGGCGAAGCTGCGCCGCGCATCGGCGGCGCGGCCGATGACCTGTTCGGCGCTCAGCCCCTTGCGGTTCAGATAGTCCGCGAGCTGTGTCACGGCGTCCGTCAGTACGCCGAAGCCGCGCAGCATGACGTTCGAGGCGATGCCGACGCCCGACGCGCCCGCCAGCATCATGCGGGCGACATCCAGCCCGTCCTGCGCGCCGTTGATGCCGATCAGCGGCGTGCCCGGCCCGAGCTTCGTGCGCGACAGCGCGAGCCAATGGCAGGTCAGCGGCAGGTTCCAGTAGCCGCCGATGCCAAGGCTGGTGCCGAGCATCGGTGCGAGGGTTTCGAGGTCCGGCACCATGCCGAGCAGCCGCCCGGCCATGACGACGGATTGCGCGCCGGCATCGAAGGCGGCGGCGGCGAGGTCAGGGACGCGCTCGCTCTGCCCGGTGATCTTGATCCACACCGGCAGGGATGTCGTTGCGCGGAGCTGTGTGACGATCTCTCCGACACGCATGGGGGAAAGTTCCGTGGCGACGACGCCCTTCGCCGCCTGGCTGGCATAGGGGGTGCCGATATTGAATTCGAGCACGCGCAGGCCGGCCTGCTCGACCCGGCGTGCCATCGCGAGCGCCGGTTCCATCGCCCCGAGGATGAGGCTCGGCACCAGCAGCGCATCTTCCGCTCGCGCCAGGCGATCCAGCGAGACTGCCTGTTCCAGCCAGGCGTCGAAGGGCAGCGGGGAAAGCCCCGACCGCGTGGCGAGGGTGACGGAACGCGGCGCCTGTGGGCCCCAGGGCACGGGTTGCCAGCGTTCATCCAGCGCGACGTATTCGGCGCGCTGCAACTGGTCCTTCGCCGCGTCGGATTCGTTGGTGGACTTCACCGCCACGGCGCCGGCGCCGGCACGGATCGCCGCACGCACGCCATCCGCATCGATCATGTGTTCGGCCGCCGCGGCGATGACCGGGTTCTTCAGCCGCAGCGTGCCGATCGGAACTTCGAGCGACGCGCTCATCAGCCGGCGATCCGATCTTGGGGCGTCCGGACGGGCTGGGCCGGTCTGACCCGTCGCGGCGCCTTGCCGCGCGCCGCGGCGTTCACGGTGATCACAGATCGTTCCTCATATGCGAACATTGTTCTCTCATTAGGAACCCTGGATCACTCGATGAAGTCAAGTGGCTACGCCTTTGGATCGTGGCACGATCTGCAATATGTCAAATATTTCAAATAACTTCCGTTAGTTATGGCCGTCCATCGCAAACTAACTTGACAGTCCGCTGGATATCGCATTGTTCTCTTGTCGCGAACATGAAAATGGTGCCAAGCCCAATGCGCGAAATCAAAGGGTCGGCGAGAACCGGCGTCCAGGCGGCGGACACCGTGCTGACCGTGCTCGAGACCGTCGCCTATGCCGACGAGCCGATCGGCGTCACCCATGTTGCCGGCGCCGTCGGCATCGCGAAGAGCGCCGCCTTCCGTCACCTGCGTACGCTCCTCGATCGCGGCTACCTGGTGCAGGATCCTTCCTCGAGCCGCTTCATTCTCGGGCCGAAAGTGTCCCTGTTGGCGCGCATGGCGTCCGGCGGCGACGATCTCGCCGTGGCCATCCAGCCCGCGCTTCGGGAGGCGCGCGACACCTCTGGGCTGAGTGTCGTCCTCAGCACGCCGACACCGCAGGGCGCATTCGTGCTCACGACGGTCTCGGGTATGCAGCCGGTGGACATCGGCGTGCGTGTCGGCAGCAGCCTGGCCCTGCACGCGTCGGCGCAGGGCAAGGTGTTCCTGGCCTTCGGCAGCCTCGGATTGCTGGATCGACTCCTGGCCTCGCCGCTCCCGGTTTTCACCGCCCATACCATCACCGATGCCGCGGCCCTGAGGGCCGAGATCGCCCGAGTCCGAGCGCAAGGCTACGCGGTCGCGCCTGAGGAAGTGCTGCTGGGCGTGAATGCGTTGGCGGCGCCGGTGCTTGATCCGAATGGCGTCATTGTCGCCGCGGTGGCGCTGGTTGGTTCCATCCAGCACATTGCAGCGCAACCGGGCGCGCAATTGCTGAGGATCGTTCAGGATCTAGCGAAGCGCGCCGAGCGTCTCATCGTGAAATTGCCCGTCCGATTGGCCTGAACCGTCGCGCGAGCCCGGCATCCGACTGTTCGGGCACGAACGACCCTGCGGGAGCTCGGCCAAAACATCGCCGGCTGGGCCCATGTCACCATGACCGTGACGACCTGCGACGAAGACGCGGAGCGTGCGAAGCAGGCGCAACCACCGCTCATGCCCCTTGCCGGCCTGCGCGCCGGGCTTGGCAACATCTGGCAACGGGGCATGAAAAAGGCGCTACGCGGTGGCGCCTATGCCCTTGAATTAGTTGGCGGACCCGAAAGGATTCGAACCTTCGACCTCTGCCTTCGGAGGGCAGCGCTCTATCCAGCTGAGCTACGGGTCCGTCGCGCAACCGCATAGCCCAGCCCGAGGCAGGAAGGAAGCCCCGCCACACCGTGGCGCCTGACATCCCTCGCCCAAGCCCCCCACGGAACCGCCCACAACCATGAACGCAGATCCACAATGGGCTGACGCTGCGCCGCAACACGCTATCCTGCCACCGATGAACCATGCCGAACCGCTGGTGGCGACTCTCGTCGTCGGCCTCGCCCTTGCCTTCGCCCTCGGCTTTGCGGCTCGGCTGCTGCGTCTGCCACCGCTAATCGGCTACATCGCCGCGGGCATCGCGGTCGGGCCTCACACGCCGGGCTTCATCGCCGACGCCGGCGTGACGGCCGCCCTGGCCGAGATTGGCGTCGCCCTTCTGCTCTTCGCCGTCGGCCTGCATTTCCGCGCGCGCGACCTGATGGCCGTCTGGCGCATCGCCCTGCCCGGCGCGCTGGCGCAGATCGCCCTGGGCACCGCGCTGGGTGCTGCCGTCGGCACCCTCGCCTTCGACCTCGGCCTTGCCGCCTCCATGATCTTCGGCCTGGCGCTCGCCATCTCCTCCACCGCCGTCTCGACGCGGGCGCTGGAAGAACGCGGCCGGTTGGGGGGTGAGGCCGGGCGGATCGCTCTGGGCTGGCTGGTGGTGCAGGACCTGGTGGTCGTGCTCGCCCTCGTGCTGCTGCCGGCCCTCGCCCATACGGGGCAGGATGTCAGCCTGCCCGCCGCCCTGGCCACCACGGGGCTCCAGTTGCTCGCCTTCCTGGCCGCCATGGCGATCGGCGGCAGGGTGCTGCTGCCGCAGCTTCTCGCCCGGGTCGCGGCGACCGGATCGCGTGAGCTGTTCACCCTCGCCGTCATCGTCATCGCCCTCGGCACGGCGTTCGGGTCCTCGGCGCTGTTCGGCGTCTCGCCGGCCCTTGGCGCCTTCTTCGCGGGCGTGCTGCTGGGCGAAAGTCCGCTCGGCCACCAGGCGGCTGCCGATACGGTGCCGCTGCAACGCGTGTTCGTAGCGTTGTTCTTCGTCTCGGTCGGCGGGCTGGTCGACCCGGCGGCGATGCTCGCCATGCCCTGGACCTCGGTCGCCACCGTGCTGGCGGTGCTGCTGGGCACCGGCGGGGCGATCCTCGCCCTGCTGCTGGCGCTGCGCGTGCCCCTGCCGGCGGCCGCCACCGTCGCCGGCGCCATGGCGCAGATCGGCGAGTTCTCCCTGCTCCTCGCCCAGCTCGGCATCACCGCGGGCCTGCTACCGGATGCGACGCGCGGCCCTCTTCTGGTCGCGGTGACCCTGACCATCCTGGTCACGCCACTGATGCAGACCCTGACGGACCGCCTAGCATTGTGGCTCGAAGGCACCAGGCGCGTGCTGGCCTGGCAGAAGCGGCGCGGCCAGGCGCGCTTGTCGAAGCCCCCGCCACAGGGTCTCGAAGGCCACGCAATCCTGGTCGGACACGGAAGGGTCGGTCGCATCGTCGCCCAGGCGCTGCAATGCCATGGCCAGCCCTATGTCGTGATCGAGGCCCACCATGCCACGGCCGAGGCGCTGCGCCTCGCCGGCATCCCGGTGGTCTGGGGTGACGCCTCGCGGTCCGAGGTGCTGCTGGCGGCGCGGCCGGAAACCGCGCGCATCATCGTGCTCGCCATGCCCGAGGCAGCGGGCTGCCGGCGCGTGCTCGACCTCGCGCGCGCCGCCAACCCTGCCATCATGGCCGCCGCCCGGGCGCATGACGATGAGGAAGCCGCCTTCCTCGAACGCGAACAGGGCATGGGCCTGGTGGTGATGGGGGAGCGCGAGATCGCCCTGGGCATGGCGGATTTCGCCATGAATCGCCTTGGCGTGCCGCCGGCCGAGGCGATGTTGACGATCGAGACGCTGCGGACCGGGCATTGACGCCGGGCGCGGGGTCCGCTCGCCATGGAATCGTCACCCGATCCGGAGATCCCACCCGATCGGAAGCCGGTCCGAAACGCTTTCCGACGCGCCGGATGCGGCACTGGCCCGCGCCGCCACCCGGTCATCCGACGGCAGCATGCTGGATGTCGGCCGAGGTCGCCCGATCGGAAAGCGCTCTATCGCCGCCGGCGCAGCAGCACATGCACCGAGCCGGTATTGGCCCGGTGCGGATGCGCCGCACCCAGGATGATCCGCCGCAGATCGGGCGCGTTAAGCCAATGCGGCAATTCCCGCCGCAGCACGCCGCCCTCGGTCGTCGAACCGCGCCCGGTGATCACCGCCACGCAGCGCAGGCCATCGGCATAGGCATCGGCCAGGAAGGCGTGGACGGCCGCATGGGCGTCCTGCGCGCGGCGGCCATGCAGGTCGATGGTGCGCTCGGGGGCGATGCGGCCGCGCCGCAGGTCGCGCCAGCGGCGGTCGTCGAGGCCCGAGGGCGGGGTGTTCACGGCAATGTCCGGCGGCGCCCAGCGTCGCGCCGGGGTCGGGGCGGCCGCCACGGGAACCTTTGCGACCGGTGCAGGCGGGGCCGGCGGGGGAGCCGGCTCTGGCGGCAGCGCGCGGCCGGGCAGCGGGATGATCTCGGCGGCATAGGCGCGCCAAAGGGCGCGGTCCGCCTCCGACAACCCGCGCTGACGCCGTCGCATCATGCAGCGGGCAGAGCGGCGGGGTCGTCGTCCAGCAGGATGATGTGCAGCCGGCGCGGGCCATGCGCGCCGAGTTCCAGCGTCTGCTCGATATCCGCGCTGCGGGAGGGGCCGGTCACCAGCATGACGTTGCGCGGCATGAAGCCGCCGGTTACCGGGTCTGTGCGTTCGCGCCGCAGCGTGTCCCAGGCTTCCTCATAGGCGCCGACGATGCGCGACGTGCGCAGGATGACGATCTCGGTCTCCGCCAGGAGGTTGAGCGTGGTCGGCCGCGCGGGGTCGGAGGGCAGCATCAGCGTGCCGGTCTCGGCGATCGCCGCGTAGCCATGCTGGACGGAGACGGTATCGGTCGCCTCGGCGCGGCGGGCCTCGAAGGCGAGCAGCGGCTTGTCGGCCCAGGGCAGCGCCTGCAAGTCAGGGTTCGGCGCCATGACGAAGCGCGGTTCCAGATTCTGCGCGGCCAGGTATTCCGCCACCGCGCCAGGGATCTCGGCGGCATCGGCCACGCGATCGACCGAGCCGAATTCCTTCTCGACATTGCGGATGAACAGCGCGACCTGCTCCGGCCGCGGCACGCGCGAGCGCGCCGGGATCAAATGGCGCGGATGCGTGGCGAGCCGCCCATCCAGCATGGCGCGCTGGTCGGCCGGCAGCGGGCCGCGCTTCAGTCCGCGGCGGATGGAAGCGAGGATGGCGTCCTTGCTCATGACCTCAGCGCCCCCGCTGCATCTTGGCGTAGCGCGCCATGAAGGTGCCGCCGCGTTCCGGCGCAGGCAGGTCGCGCCCCTTGGTCCAGCCGCCCGCGAAGGGCATCGACCGGAACGCCCCCTTCCCCCGCGCCAACAGCGACAAGGCGCCGATGCCCGCCCGCGTCGCCAGCCGGTACATCGTCGGCCGCTTGGCGAACCACGCCCACAGTCCAAGGTTCCACCGCACCGCCGCCGGGGTCAGGTGGCGTTCGAATTCGCGTTCCCGCCAATGGCGCATCAGGCTCGGCAGCGGGATCTTCACTGGGCAGACGCTCTCGCATTTGCCGCAGAAGGTCGAAGCGTTCGGCAGATGCCCCGCCTTGTCGATGCCCACCAGCGACGGCGTCAGCACCGAGCCCATCGGCCCCGGATAGACCCAGCCATAGGCATGCCCGCCGGTCGCGCCATAGACCGGGCAGTGGTTCATGCAGGCCGCACAGCGGATGCAGCGCAGCATCTCCTGGAACTCAGAGCCGATCATGTTGGACCGGCCATTGTCGATCAGGACGACGTGGTATTCCTCCGGCCCGTCCAGGTCCGCCGGCCGCCGCGCCCCGGTGCTGAAGGTCGTATAGACGGAGAAATCCTGCCCCGTGGCGGAACGAGCCAGGAGGCGCAGCAGGGAGGTCGCGTCCTCCAGCGTCGGCACCACCTTCTCGATGCTGGCCAGCGCAATGTGCACGCGCGGCAGGGTCTGCGTCAGGTCGCCATTGCCCTCATTCGTCACGATGACGGAGGAGCCTGTCTCGGCGATCAGGAAATTCGCGCCCGTGATCCCGACATCGGCGGCCAGGAAGCGTGAGCGCAGCTTGGTGCGCGCCTCCGCCAGGATGTCGCGGCGTTCGTTGAACACGCGGTTCGGGTCGAGGTCCGTGTGCATGCGGCGGAAATCCGCCTCCCAATCCTCGCGGTTCAGGTGGAAGGCAGGCGCAATGATGTGGGACGGGTGCTCGTGGCGCAGCTGGATGATGTATTCGCCGAGGTCGGTCTCGACCGGGGTGATGCCGTGCTTTTCCAGGTGGTCGTTGATGCTGATCTCCTCGGAGATCATCGACTTGCCCTTGGTAACGGTCTTCGCCCCGGCGCGACGGCAGATCTCCAACACCGCAGCGCGCGCCTCATCGGCGGTCGAGCACCAATGCACCGTGCCACCGGCGCGTTCGACATTGGCGGCGTAGGTCTCGAGGTAGAAATCGAGATTGGCCAGGGTGTGGTTCTTGATGTCGCGCCCGATGTCGCGCAACTGCTCGAATTCCGGCAGGCGCGAGACGGCCTCGGCACGGCGTTGCAGGAAGGCACCCTTGGCCTTGCCAAGCGCCTTCTGCAGACCGGCATCGGCCAGCGCCCGAGCGGCGTTCTGCTTGAAGGCGGGTGAGGTGATCTGGACCACGGGGTGTCCTTCGACAAAAGGTCTCGCGTGCTGACCCTGTAGCGCGAATTGCGCGCCGGCGTGAGGGGCGGGTTTGCGTGGGCAGTGGACGGCGGTTAGCCTTCCCGCAACGATTGAGGAAGCATCATGTCCAGCCTCAGGCCCGAATGCCCATGAATTTTGCCGCGCTGCCCGCCCGCGCAGCCGCTGCGCCGGGCCTGGCACGCTGGGGCCGGCATCTGAACGCCACTGTCCTGGTCGAAGCCGGCGACCGCGCCTGGACCCTGGTGGTCCGCGACGGCGTCCTGATCAGTGCCGACCCTGCCGCCGCCATCATGCCGCGCTTTGACCTGGCGCTACGCTTCGCCCCGGATGGCCTGGCGCGCTTCCTGACCAGCCCGCCGCCGCCCGGCTGGCACGACCTGATGGCACTGATGCGCAACGGCGCCCTGCGGGTGGAGGGCAACGTCCAACCCTTCATGGCGCATCTGTTCTGGTTCAAGGGCGTCCTCGCCCTGCTGCGGGAGCCTGCGGCATGATCGAGCCCATCATCGGCCGCTACCTGAGGCTGGACCTCGAAGGCCGCCCGCACCGCGTCTACGTCGAGGAAGCCGGCCAAGGCATCCCGCTGCTGCTGCTGCACACCGCCGGCAGCGACGGCCGCCAATGGCGCCACCTGATGAACGACGCGGCGGTGACCGACCGCTTCCGCTGCATCGCCTTCGACATGCCCTGGCACGGCAAATCCTCCCCGCCCGAGGGTTGGCAGGGCGAGGAATACCGCCTGACCACCGCCGCCTATACGGGCATGGCGCTGGCCGTCTCGGCCGCACTCGGGCTTGACCGGCCTCTGGTGATGGGGTGTTCGATCGGCGGGCGGATCGTGCTCGACCTCGCCGCTGGACATGCCGAGGCGGTGCGCGGGGTGATCGGTCTGCAATCCTCGGCCTTCGTCGCGCCCTATTACGATACCGAATGGCTGCACCACCCCCATGCCCATGGCGGGGAGGTCTGCGCCGGCGTCGTCTCCGGCCTGATCGCCCCCACCGCGCCCGAGGCGGATCGCTGGGAGACGCTGTGGCACTACATGCAGGGCGGCCCCGGCGTGTTCCGCGGCGACCTGCATTTCTACAAGGGCGAGGGCGACCTGCGCCCCCGTCTTGCCGGCATCGATACGAAACGCTGCCCGGTCGTGCTGCTCTCCGGCGAATACGACTATTCCTGCCGACCGGAGGATACCCTCGCCACCGCCGCCGCCGTACCGGGTGCCGAGGCCGTGATCATGAAGGGCCTCGGCCATTTTCCGATGAGCGAGGACTACGCCGCGCTGAGGGTGCACCTGCTGCCGGCGCTCGCTCGTTTTGATTCCATTTCGTAATCCATCCTCTCGGGGCTTGCCCTCCGCCTTTCAGGGCGCGAAAAGGCCGCGCCCCGTCCTCGGGACCCGATTCGCCCCAATTCAAGGAGAAGCGCCGGTGATCACGCGTCGTTCCCTATTCGCCGCCGGCGGCGGAGCCCTGGCCCTCGCCGGTTGCGCGACGGAGCAGGTCACCGCCGATGGCCGCTTCCCCATCATGAGCGTGCTCGGCATCATGTCCGACGTCTCGAACTTCCGCTCGGCGCTGCGCAGCGCGGATCTCGACGAGTTGTTGGCCGGCGCTGGCCCTTTCACCGTCTTCGCCCCGACCAATGCGGCGCTGGAAGGCGCCCCGCCGGCGATGCGCGAAGGCGGTGCGCCGGTGCTCCGCAACCTGATCGCCGCCGGCCGCCTGCGCCTGGCCGATATCCGCGCGCGTGACGGCCGGGTCCGCATGCTGAGCGGCATCGACATCCGCATCGTCGGCGGCACGAACACCGCGCCGCGCATCCAGGCGGTGCGCGTCGGGGCGCAGCCCTCGGGTGCCTCGGCCAGCATCATCCGGCCGGACCTGCTGTGCTCGAACGGCATCATCCAGGTCATCGACAGCGTGCTGGTCCCGGCCTGACGTCAAGCGCTGGGCGGGGGTCCACCCCGCCCAGGCTGAATCAGCCGGCCTATTCCGCCGCGCGCGCCTCGGGCGCGAAGAACCGGTTCTCCGGCCGCGCCAGGCCGAGATGGTCGCGCAGCGTCGTGCCTTCATATTCCGCACGGAACAGCCCACGCCGCTGCAGTTCAGGCACCACGCGATCGACGAACTCGTCGAGCCCGACCGGCACATGCGGGAACATCACGTTGAACCCGTCGCAGGCGCGGGTTTCCAGCCATTCCTCCATGGTGTCGGCGATGGTGGCCGGCGTGCCGACGATGGCCGCCCCCCCGTAGCCGCCCAGCCGCTGGGCCAGTTGGCGCACCGTCAGGCCCTCGCGCTGCGCCAGGGCGATGGCGCGCTCGCGGCCGCTTTTGCTTGATTCGGTGTCGGGGATCTCGGGCAACGGGCCGTCGGGGTGGAAGCTGCGCGCATCCACGCCGAGGGCGATCGACAATGAGCCAATCGCGCTGTCGTAATGCACCAGGCTGTCGAGATGGGCGCGCTTGGCGCGAGCCTCCTCGACAGTGTCGCCGACCACCACCAGGGCGCCGGGCAGGATCTTGATGCCCTCCGGGTCTCGTCCGGCACGCGCCGCGCGGCCTTTCACATCGGCGTAGAAGGCCTGCGCATCGGCGATCGGGCCACCCGCGGCAAACACCATTTCGGCCGTCTCGGCGGCGAGCTGGCGCCCGGCATCCGACGCACCCGCCTGGACGATGACAGGCCAGCCCTGCACCGGTCGCGCAACGTTGAGCGGGCCACGCACCCGCAGTTCCTCGCCCACATGGTCGAGCACATGCATCTTCGCCGGATCCCAGAAGATGCCGCTCTCGACGTCGCGGATGAAGGCGTCGTCGGCGAAGCTGTCCCATAGGCCGGTGACGACATCGTAGAATTCACGGGCGCGCTTGTAGCGTTCGCCATGCGCCATGTGGGCGTCATGGCCGAAATTCAGCGCCGCGTCGGGGTTGGCCGTGGTCACGACATTCCAGCCCGCGCGACCGTTCGAGATGTGGTCGAGCGAGGCGAATTTCCGCGCCACATGATAGGGGTCGTTATAGGTGGTGGACGCCGTGGCGATCAGGCCGATCCGCTCGGTGACCGCGGCCAGCGCCGGCAGCAGCGTCAGCGGGTCGAAGGACGTCACGGTATGGCTGCGACGCAGCGCCTCGACCGGCATGTTGAGCAGCGCCAGGTGGTCGGCCATGAAGAAGGCGTCGAACTTGCCCGCCTCCAGCCGCTGGATCAGGTATTTCAGGCGCGGGAAGCTGAAATTCGCCTCCGGCCAGGCGCCGGGATAGCGCCAGCCGCCGGTATGGATCGTCACGGGCCGCATGAAGGCCCCCAGATGCAGGCGACGCCGATCGGACATGGTGATGCTCCTGGTCAGGCGCCGCGGAGATGGTGGCGCCGGCGATGGCCGTGAGGCCCTTGCCCCAGCAGGTAGGCAGGCGCGGCGGACAAACAAAGGTGCGAGGCGCGCGGTCGCCCCGCATGGCGGTCATGCCGGTGCGCGGGGCTTGCGGGCAGGCGCGCGTTTGGCCGGCGCCAGGATGCCGCCCAGCACCATGTCGCAAAAGGACTGCGCGATATCGGGTGCGGTCAGCGGGCCCTTCGGGTCATACCACCGCGGCATCCAGTTGATGGCGCCGAGGATCATGCGACCGGCGACCGGGACATCCAGCGGACGGATCTCGCCCGCGGCGATGCCGGCTTCCAGGATCTCGCGCACCAGCCGTTCATAGCGGTCGCGCCAGCCGATGCGTTCGCGCCGGAAGCGCAGCTCCGGATCGTTCCAGAAGGTGGAGGCGGAGGCGATCCACGCCCAGCGATGGCGTTCGAAGAATCGCGCGCTCTCGACCACGCAGCGGCGCAGCCGGTCCGGGGCACCGAGCGAGGGGTCGTCATGCCGCGCGACATGCAGGTAGATCGCCTTGGTGACGCCCATCGCCAGCGGCCGCAGCAGCGAATCCTTGTCGGGGAAGTAGTGGTAGAGCGTCGCCTTGGAGATCCCGCATTCCAGCGCGAGGTCCCGCATCGAGACGCCGTCGAAGCCCTTGCCGGCGAATAGCCGGCAGGCGACCTCGAAGATCTGCACGATCCGCCCCTGCGCCGGCTGCGTGTAGCCGCCGAGTTCAAGGATGCTGAGCAGGTCCTCGGTCTGCCGTGCGGCGGCGGCACGACCGCGCGGCCGGGCCGCCGGCTTTGCGGGGGTGGCGGGTGTCGGTTCGGCGGCTGGCTTGGCCGTGGTTCTTGGCTTCGGCGCGGAGCGTGCCACCGCGTTCCTCCAGACTGGTCAGACGCCGGCGCGCAGGCATCGGCGGGGCGCATCCTCTCATGACTTGCCGGCCGGGCAAGCCTCCGTGACCGGGCGGGACGGCAGCGAGCCGCGCGACCGGTCCGGCCGTCCCCCCGCGCAAGCGGATGGACCCGGTGGGCGCGGCACCCCTACTCTGCACGCCGTTCCGCACATCATCCGTCGGGCCCTCGATGAAGCCAGCTGCCTTCGACTACCATGCGCCCGCGACACTCGACCAGGCGCTGGACCTGCTGCGAAACCATGGCGAGGAGGCGCGCATCCTGGCCGGCGGGCAGAGCCTGGTGCCGACCATGGCATTCCGCATGGCGCGGCCCAGCGTGCTGGTGGACATCAACCGCATTTCCGCGCTGGCCTATACCAAGGCCGAGGGCAACAGCCTGCGCATCGGTGCCCTCGCCCGCCACGCCTGGTTCGAGACGCCGGTCGCCGCTGGCCCGGTCGGAGCGCTGCTCGCCCAGGTCGCGCACAGCATCGCCCATGCGCCAATCCGCCAGCGCGGCACCTTCTGCGGCAGCCTCGCCCATGCCGACCCGGCTTCCGAATGGTGCGCGACGGTGCTCGCGCTGGGTGGGACACTGCTGCTTGCCGGGCCCGATGGCCGACGTGAGATAGCCGCTGCGGATTGGTTCCAGGGTGTCTTCACCACCGCGATCGAGCCCGGCGAAATGCTGGCGGAAGTGCGGCTGCCGCTGCTCGATCCAGGTTGGCGCTGCGGCTTTGCGGAGTTCAGCCGTCGCGCCGGGGATTTCGCCCTGACCATGGCGGTCGTCGCGATCCGCATCGAGGATGGGGGGATGCGGGAGGTCCGGATCGCGCTGGGCGGCATCGGCGGACGGCCAGAACTGGCGTCGCGGGCGGCCGCGCTGCTGATCGGCCAGCCACCAAGCGCTGCCATCGCCCGCGAGGCCGCCGCCTGCGCCGCCGCAGACTGTGACCCGCAGGACGATATCCACGCGCCGGCCGACTACCGCCGCGACCTGGTCCGCAGCATGGTCCGCCGCGCTCTGACGCAGGCCTTCGCCGCATGAACTGGGTCGGGCGGAGCCTTCGCCGTTTTGAGGATCCGGCGCTGCTGCGCGGCGAAGGCCGCTTCACCGCCGATACCACCAGCGGCGCGCTGGTGGTGCGCTTCCTGCGCAGCCCGATCGCCAATGGCCGCATCGTCTCCTTGCGCCCACCGGCCGAGATGCCGCCCGGCGCGGTGTTCGTCAGCGCCACGGAGATGGCCGGCACCGCCACCATCAAGCCGATGCTGCATCGCTTCGCCTATCGCGCCGTCGAACAGCCGGTGCTGCCGGGCGATCGTGTGCATTTCGTCGGCCAAGCCATCGCGGCCATCGCAGCGGCAACGGCGGAACTTGCCGAGGATCTCGTCGAAGCCATCGAAGTCGAATACGAGGTCGAGCCGGCCGTGGTGGGCCTCGACGCCGCATTGTTGCCGGATGCGGCGCCGGTGCATGGCGCGGCACCGGGCAATGTGGCGGTGGAAGGCGTGCTTCGTTCGCCGGACTGCGAAACGGTCTTCGCCGCGGCGCCGCATGTCGTTGAGCTTGCCATCCTCTCGCGCCGGCAGAATGCCACGCCGATGGAAGCGCGGGCAGGCTGCGCGCAGTATGACCGCGCGACCGGGCGCATCAGGCTGACCGCCTCGGTGCAGATGCCACATATGCTGCGCACCGGCATCGCCGAGCTGCTCGGCATGGCGGAGAGCGACCTGCAGGTCGTCGCTCCCGATGTCGGCGGTGGCTTCGGGCAGAAGATGGCGCTGTTCCCGGAATACGCCGTGTTGGTCTGGCTGGCGCGGCGGCATCGTGGCGCCTTCGCCTGGATCGAGGATCGCAACGAGAACCTGATCGCCTCGGCCCATTCGCGCGACCAGCGCCATGTGCTGCGCGGCGCCTTCGATGCCGATGGAACGCTGCTGGGGCTGGAGGCGGAGATCCTCGCCAATGTTGGCGCCTTCTCCGCCTATCCCACCACCTGCGGCGTCGAACCGCTGATGGCCTTTGCCGAGTATCCCGGGCCGTACAAGGTGCAGGCCTACAGTGCGCGAGCGCGCGGCGTGCTGACGCATACCTGCCCGATGGCGCCCTATCGCGGCGTGTCGCGTCCGGTCATCACCTTCGGGCTGGAACGCCTGATGGATCAGGCGGCGAAGGCCATCGGCATCGACCCCGTGGCGATCCGCCGGCGCAACCTGGTGGACAGCTTTCCGTATCAGACGGCTACAGGGCTGACGCTGGATGACGCGTCCTACGTCGAGACGTTGGATGACGCCGTTGCGCTGCTCGACATTCCTGCCTTTCGCGCGCGGCAGGCGGCGGCGCGGACGGAGGGGCGGTTCATCGGGCTGGGTCTTGCCGTGTTCAATGAGCGCACCGGCTATGGCACGCCGGCCTTCGCGGCTCGCGGCATGGGCATCGTGCCGGGCTATGAAGTGGTGGACATCGCCATGACGCCAGGCGGCGAGATCGAATTGCGCATCGGCGCGTCGCCGCATGGGCAGGGGCTGCGCACCACGCTGGCGCAGATCGTCGCGGACCGGCTTGGCGTGTCACCCGATGTCATTCGCGTCATCCATGGCGACACCGACCGCACACCCTATGGCTGGGGCAGTTTCGCCAGCCGCGCGACGGTGATCAGCGGCGGTGCCTGCCGGACGGCGGCTGACAAGCTGGCAGTGCGGCTGCGTGCGGCGGCGGCGACGGTGCTGCAGGCGAAGGCCGAGGAGATCACGCTGCGCGACGGCCAGGCGGTTGCCGCGAGCGGGTCCTCCGTTGCGCTCGCCGCGCTGGCGAAGCAGGTTCATCAGCGCAGCGACCTGTTCGACGACTTCAACTTGGCCGAGACTGCCGCATATGATCCGGGCGGTACCTTCTCCAACGCCTGCCACGCCGCGATTGTCGAGGTCGATGCCGAGACGGGCCTTGTGCGCATCGAACGCTACCTCGTCGTCGAGGATGCCGGGCGCATCATCAATCCATTGATCGCCGATGGGCAGGTGCGCGGCGGCGTGGCACAAGGCATCGCCAATGCGTTGTTCGAGGAGATCGTCTATGCCGAGGATGGCAACATCCTGACCGGCACGCTGGCGGATTACACGCCGCCGACATGCGCCGAGATCCCGACTATCGAGATCCATCACCGCGAGACGATCAGCCCGGCCACGCTGACCGGCGCGAAGGGGTTGGGCGAAGGCGGTTCGATCGGTGCGCCGGCGGCGATCGCCAATGCGATCAGCGATGCGCTCGCGCCCTTCGGCATCGAGATCACCGAAATCCCGGCGACGCCGCCGCGCATCCGCGCCCTGATCCGCGCCGCCGAGGCCGCGCGATGAGCCGCCACCGCACCACCTTCACCGTCAACGGACAGACCCAATGCGTGGAGATCGAAGCACGCCGCACATTGGCAGAGACGCTGCGCGAGAATTGTGGCCTGACCGGCACGCATGTCGGTTGCGAACACGGTGTGTGTGGTGCCTGCACCGTGCTGGTCGATGACGCGCCAATGCGTTCCTGCCTGATCTTCGGCGTGCAGGTCGACGGTGCCGCGATCCGCACCATCGAGGGCCTCGCCGCCGCCGACGGCACGCTGAATGCGTTGCAGCAGGCGTTTCAGGATCACCACGGCCTGCAATGCGGCTTTTGCACGCCGGGCTTTCTGATGCTCGCCACCTGGATGCTGGAACGGCCGCAGAAGATCACCGAGGCAAGCCTGCGCGAGGTGATGTCATCGAACCTGTGTCGCTGCACGGGGTATCAGGGCATCCTCGATGCCGTGCGCGCGGCGGCACGCAGGCTCGGGCGGTGGGATGACGCGGGGGCCATTTCCACACCGGCATAAACGGTCCTAGGCTTCGCCCCATAAGGGTGAAGGAAATGGGCATGCTGCATCATGGCACGGGCCGACGGGCCATCCTTGCCGGCGGAGCGACGCTCGCCGCCTCCGGCATCATCCATCCGCGCGAGGCGCGCGCCGCCGGCACACTCGACATCGTGCTGGAATCCGAGGTGGTGATCCTCGACCCGCATGTGATCACGGCGGCGATCACCCGCACCTTCGCAACCCATGTCTTCGACACGCTGTTCGCCATGGATGACCATGGGCAGATCCAGCCGCAGATGGTCGAGGCCTGGGAGAATTCCGCCGATCGCCTGACCTGGCGCTTCCGCCTGCGCGACGGTTTGAAATGGCATGACGGCGCGCCGGTGACGGCGGCGGAATGCGTGCTCTCGCTGCAACGCTGGGCGCCGAGGGACCCGCTCGGGCGCATGCTGGCGGCGGCGACCGCCTCAATGGAAGCGACCGATGCGCGCAGCTTCGTGCTGACACTGAAGGAACCATTCCCGCTGCTGTTGCAGATGCTGGGCAAGCCCAATGCGCCGCTACCGGTGATGATGCCCGAACGCCTCGCGCGCGTGCCGAACACGCAGCGCATCACCGAGATCGTCGGCTCCGGCCCCTTCCGCTTTCGGGCGGATCTGTGGCGGCCGGGCAATCTCATGGTGTTGGAACGCTTCGCCGACTATGTGCCGCGCAGCGAAGCGCCGAGCTTTCTCGCTGGCGGCAAGGTGGTGAAGGTCGACCAGCTCAACCTGCGCGTCATGCCCGACCAGATGACCGGCGCGAACGCCCTGATGCAGGGCGAGATCCACTACATGCAATACCTGCCCTTCGACCTGCTGCCACGGCTGGAACGCGCGCGTGGCGTGGCACTGCTGGGCCTCGGCGGGCTGCAGCAATTCCAGGGCAGTTTCCGCCTCAACCATGCGGCGCCGCCATTCGACAACCCGGCGGTGCGGCGCGTGCTGTGGAAGCTGGCGGACCAGACCGCGATCCTGACCGCGATCGGCGTGCCGGAACGCTTCCGCGCGCCGCAATGCCCGTCTTTCTGGATGTGCAACGCGCCCTATTCCACCGAAGCGGGTGCCGACGCTGCGCGGGTGGACATTGCGGCGGCGCGGGCGGAACTTGCTGCCTCCGGCTATCGCGGCGAACCGGTGATCGCCATGGAGGTGGGCGGGTCGATCAGCCAGACCGCGTCCATGGTGCTCGTGCAGAACATGAAGGATGCCGGCTTCACGGTGGACCAGCAGGTGATGGATTGGGGCACGGTGCTGGCGCGGCGCGTGCGGCGCGACGGGTGGTCGATGTTCTCGGTCTATGCGAACGGGACGGACATGTTCTCCCCCCTCACGCATTTCTACATCGCCTCGACCTGCGCGGATTTTCCGGGCTGGTCCTGCGACGACCGCATTCCGCGGCTGCTGCAATCGTTCGCGAAGGCCGAGGACGAAGCTGCCCGCGCCCGCGTGGCAGCGGACATCCAGACCATCGCCTATGAGCTGACGCCCTCGGTGATGTGGGGGCAGTTCACCATCCCGGCCGGGTATCGCACGACGCTGAAGAACATCGTGCAATCCTCCTACCCGATCTTCTGGGGGGTGGAACTCGCCGCATGACGCCGGAGACCTTGCGCGCGGCGCTGCCGCCACTGGACGGCACGCTGCGCGTCGCTGGCCTGGCCGAACCTGCCGAGGTACTGCGGGACCCGGAAGGCGTGCCGCATATCCGCGCGGCGAGCCAGCGCGATGCCTTCTTGGCGCAGGGCTTCGTCCATGCGCAGGACAGACTGTTCCAGATGGAACTGAACCTGCGCCGCGGCCTCGGGCGCAGCGCCGAATGGCTTGGCGCCTCGGCGACGGAGATGGATGTGCTGTGCCGTCGCCTCGGCATGGAGGCTGCGTGCCGACGCGATTTTGCGGCACTGGGCAACGAGGCGCGCGCCATGCTCGAGGCCTATGTCGCGGGCGTGAATGCCTATCTGGAGTCAGGCGCGCCATTGCCGGTGGAATACGGGTTGCTGGGTGCCACGCCGCTGCGCTGGGAGGCCTGGCACCCGATCGCCGTGATGCGGCGGCTCGGCCTGTTGATGGGATCGGTGTGGTTCAAGCTGTGGCGGGCGGCGGCGCTGCCGAATATCGGCGCCGAGCAGGCCATGAAGCTGCGCTACGAGGATGGCGGGATCGACCTGCTCTGCATCCCGCCTGGCGTCGAGGCGCCGCGCTGGACGGCAACGTTGATGGAACTCGCGCCTGCCATCGCCGCGTTGCTTGACCGCGCCGCGCCGGATGCGGCCGGCGGTGGCAGCAATAACTGGGCGATGTCCGCGCAACGCAGCGCCACCGGACGGCCCTTCCTGGCCGGTGACCCGCATCGTGTTTTCGAGATCCCAAACATGTATGCGCAGGGACATCTCGCCTGCGATGCCTTCGACGTCATCGGCCTGACCGTACCGGGCGTGCCGGGCTTTCCGCATTTTGCGCATAACGGAAGCGTCGCCTGGTGCGTCACCCATGCCTTTGTCGATATCCACGACCTGTTCGTCGAACGCTTCGATGACACCGCGGCGCATGTACGTTTCCGCGATACCTGGCTACCGGTGACGCGACGGCGGGAGAGCATCGCCATCCGCGATGCCACGCCGCGCGAGATCGAGGTGGTGGAGACCGCGCATGGCCCGATCGTCGCCGGCGACCCGGCCTCAGGCACGGCCATCGCGCTGCGCTCGGTGCAATTCGCCGAGACCGACCTGTCCTTCGATTGCCTGCCGCGCATGCTGCGTGCCACCAGCGTGCCAGCATTGTTCGAAGCAACGCGTGGCTGGGGGCTGATCGACCATAATCTTGTCGCCGGCGACATGCAGGGCCGCATCGGCCACTTGGTGCGCGCCATGGTGCCGCGACGGCCGCGCGCGAATGGCTGGCTGCCGGTGCCCGGCTGGACCGGCGAGCATGAATGGGATGGCTGGATTCCCTTCGAGACCATGCCGCAGCAGATCGACCCGGAAGGTGGCGTCATCGTCACCGCCAACAACCGCGTCGTAGCCGATGGTGGCGCGGACTACCTCTGCACCGATTGCCATCCGCCCAATCGCGCGCGGCGCATCATGGAGCTGCTGTCTCGGCCCGGTGCGGATGCCGAGGCGCAATCGGCGCTGATTCATGGTGACACGCTCTCAACGAATGCGCTGCTGCTGCGCGACAACCTGGCCGCGCTGCCCGTGTCGGGTGAAGCGGCAGCGCTGCGGCAGCGGCTGCTCGACTGGGACGGGCGGATGTCGGCCGAGAGCCTCGCCGCGAGTGGCTACATCGCGCTGCGATTGGCACTGACGCGCATCCTCGCCGAACGCAGCGGGCTTGGTGCCTTGGCGGGCGATCCGCTGCTCGCCGTGGCGCCTGGCGTGGTCCCGCTGAACCAGCTCTGGTGGACGCTGCCGGCACTGCTGCGGGCGAATGACGCCACCTTGCTGGGTAACTGGAGC
Source organism: Neoroseomonas lacus (assembly GCF_014644535.1). Taxonomy (GTDB): domain Bacteria; phylum Pseudomonadota; class Alphaproteobacteria; order Acetobacterales; family Acetobacteraceae; genus Neoroseomonas; species Neoroseomonas lacus. Next base: position 139,781 of record NZ_BMKW01000006.1, on the reverse strand, counting down.
TGGCCACAGGCATTGCAGGTCGCGCTCGTCACCGCCGCGGTCGATCCACTCGCGGCGCAGCCCTGGGGCGAAGCGCATCGCCCGCGCTTCATGCATCCGTTATCGGCGATGTTCCCCGACGCCGCGCCGATGCTCGACCCGGTCGCGCAGGCCATCGGCGGTGATGGCGACACGGTCTTCGCGAACGGGCTGCTGCCTCATGCGGGCACGCGGGCGACCTATGGCGCGTTGGCGCGCTACGCCTTTGACGTCGGGGCCTGGGAAAACTCCCGCTGGACCGTCTTCCACGGTGCGTCGGGCCATCCCGGCAGCCCACACTACGCCAACCAGCACGTGGCCTGGGCTGCGGCGCGCATGGTGCCGATGCGCTACGGCTGGGATGGTCTCGCCGCAACGGCTTCGGCGCGACAATCGCTGGCGCCAGGCTGACGCGTCAGCCCATGCGCGCCACGGCGGCGAGGCCCGCATCGGCCGCCTGCAAGGCGAGGTCGATATCTGCCGCCTGATGCGCGCAGGAAAGGAACATGTTGTGTCGCGGGTGGAAATACGCCCCCGCGCGCAGCGCCGCCGAGCAGAAGGCCGCGCCCTTGCGGGCATCGGCGTCATCCTCGAACAGCACGAGCGGCATCTGTGCCGGACCGCTCTGCCGGATTCCGACGCCGTGGCGTGCCGCGAGCGCGGCGAGGCCGGTGCGGAACCGTTCCCCCATCGCGCGCATATGCGCCGGGCCGTCAAGGCGGCGCAGTTCGTTCAACGTCGCCACCGCCGCCGCCATCGACACCGCGCCGCACCAGAACGAGCCGGTCGTATAGATGCGCGTCGCAGCCTCGCGGAAACGATCATTGCCGGTCACGGCGGAGAGCGCATGACCATTGGCGATCGCCTTGCTGTAGGCGGCGAGGTCCGGTCGCACGCCGATGCCTTCCCACGACCCGCCAAGATGCAGCCGGAACCCGGCACGCACGTCATCGAGGATCAGCGCGGCGCCGGTCACATCGCAGATCTCGCGTGCCGCGCGGACGAAGGCGGGGTCAGGCAGTTCCAGATCGCGCCCCATGTCGTGACGGAAGGCGGTGACGATCACCGCGGCGAGGTCGCCCTTCGCTTCCTCCGCCGCCACCTGCAACGACGCGGCATCATTGTAGTCATAGTGGAGGAGGTGCGCGCGATCCTCCGTCGTCACTCCAGCCAGCGAGGGCGTGCACCACGGCGCCGCACCGTGATACGACCCGCGCGCCACCAGCACCTTGCGCCGGCCCGTCCCGGCACGCGCGATGGTGACGCAGGCCGTCGTCGCATCGGTACCGTTCTTCTGGAACAGGCACCAATCGGCATGCGGGATCATGCCGACCAGCGTCTCGGCAAGTTCCACCAGCACCGGCGCCGGGCCGTTCATCGCATCGCCCTGTTCAGCCTGGCGCCGCGCGGCCGCCTCGACCATCGGGTTGCGGTAGCCGAGCACCATCGGGCCCCAGCCACACATGAAATCGACGAACTCGCGGCCATCGGCGTCACGCAGGCGGCAACCTTCGGCAGACACGAAATACTGCGGGTAGCCCTCGGGCAGATTGGCGGCGTTGAGGTGGCCCCACAACCCGCCTGGAATGACTTGGCGCGCCCGCTGGCGCAGCGCCGCATCGAGGCTGTTGGCGAGGTCGTTCGGCATGGCGGCGGCTTCCCTTGATCCTTGCGCAGCCTATCGCCGCCACGCCGGGCACGCCAAGCCGGCAGGCGATTGCCGGCGCGCGCGGTCTGCGCTGTGCTGTGCCATCTCCGGAGGATGCCCATGGCCGACGACGACCTGCTGTTCATGCCCGCCACCCGCGCCGCCGCGTTAATCCGCCGTCGGGATCTCTCACCGGTCGCCTATGTCGATGCGGTGCTCGCGGCGATCGCCCGCGCACAGCCCGTGCTGAATTGCTTCGTCACGGTCGATGAGGAAGGCGCGCGGCGCGACGCCGTCGCGGCCGAACGCGCCGTGACATCGAGTGCAACGCTCGGCCCGCTGCATGGCGTGCCGGTGCACATCAAGGATCTCGTCGACGTCGCCGGGCTGCCGACCTTCCATGGCTCGGCGATCTTCAGCGACGCGACGCCGGCAGCTCGCGACAATGTGCTGGTCGCGCGGCTGCGCGCGGCAGGGGCAATCATCATCGGCAAGACAACAACGCCGGAGTTCGGCGTGAAGGGCCTGACCGACGGGCCGTCCTTCGGCACCACGCGCAATCCGTGGAATCTCGAGCGCACCTCGGGAGGTTCCTCGGGCGGCGCTGCGGCGGCGGTGGCCGCGGGGCTGGGGCCGCTCGGCCTCGGCACGGATGGTGCGGGCTCGGTTCGCGGGCCGGCGGCCTGTTGCGGCCTGGTCGGACTGAAGCCGACGCTCGGCGCGGTGCCGTGGGATACAGCGCGCGACAGCTTCGGCAACAACAGCTACGCTGGGCCGCTGGCCCGCACGGTGACGGATGCGGCGGTAATGCACACAATCCTCGCCGGCCCCAGCGCGCAGGATCCCTGGAGCCTCGGTCGAACGGGCGGGGCGCGACCACTCTCGCCGGCACTGATGGGGGAGGATCTGTCGGCCCTGCGCGTCGGCTACATCCCGCGCTGCGCGAATCCGCGCGTCGCCGCCGATGTCGCGACGAATACGCGCGCTGCACTCGATGCCTGGGCAGCCATGGGCGCGAAGGTCGAGGAGGTGACCGACGCCATCGACTGGATCGAATACGAAGGTCGCGTCCTGTACCAGGCGAATTTCTCAGTCTTCTGCGCGCCCTTCCTGCCGCAGTGGCAGAACCGCATGGATCCGGTGACCCTCGCCTTCATGCAACGCGGCGCGGATTTCACCCTCGCCGATTTCCGCAATGCGGAGTTCGCGCGCACGCGGCTGTTCCGCGCGATGCAAGCGTTGTTCGAGCTCTACGACGTGCTGGTGACGCCGACCATGGCGCGCACCGCATTGCCCGCCGATTTCGATGCAGCCAATGATGACGTCATCATCGATGGAGAGAAATGCGGCATCACGCGACAGGGTTGGACATCGCCGCAATACCCCTTCAACCTGACCGGCCATCCCGCGGTCACGCTACCCTCGGGCGTTGGCGACGATGGCCTGCCGACCGGCGTGCAGGTGGTCGGGCGCTGGGGTGCTGAGGCGGATATCCTGCGCGTCGGCGCGCTGCTGGAACGCGCGCGGCCCTGGGCGGATCGGCGGCCGGTGCTGCCCTCCGCGTGATGCAGCCGATGGCCCAGCCGATTGCGCTGGGCCATCGATGCCGTTAGGGCAGGTCAATGACGAGGTTGAGGAAGGCATCAACCGCGATGGCGCTGTCGGGGCCGACGACGCAGGTCGATTCGCGTTCCTCGATCAGGGCAGGGCCGCGTAGCTGTGTGCCGATGCACAGCGCGTAGCGATCATAGACCGGGCAATCCTGCCAACCCACACCTTCAAACAGCACACGACGATGCGTGCGCGGCGTCGGCGTGGCGGGGGCGGTCGTGCTGGGCACGGCGCCGGCCAGGTCGATGGTCCAGCCCGGCGCGGCGCATGACAGGCGCCAGCTCAGCGCCTCGATCGGGCTCTCCTCGACGACGCGTTCGAAGCGATCGCGATAGTTGTCAAAGAAGGTAGCGCGGATCCCCGGCACATCGGCCTCGCTCAGTTCCAGGCCCGGTAGGGGAACAGGGATTTCGAAGCCCTGGCCGACATGACGCATCTCAGCGACAGGACGGAAGGTGATCTGCTCAGGCACGGCACCGGCCTCGGTTAGCAGCGCCAGGCCCGCGGCCTTCATCTCGGCGAAGAGCGCATTCACGCGCGCCCAATCGATGCGCTCCAGCCGCGCGACATAGCTGCGCACCATGTCGGTGGCCGGCGGCGCCACCAGGAAGCCAAGTGCCGAGGCGACACCCGCACCCAACGGCACCACCAGTTGCCTGATCTTGAGCAGTCGCGCGAGGTTCCATGCATGCACCGGCCCAGCGCCGCCGAAGGCGATCATGGTGTAGCGGCGCGGGTCCTTGCCCTTTTCGGCGAGATGCATGCGCGTTGCAGACGCCATCGTTTCATCGACAATGCGCTGCACGCCGAGGGCGGCCTGCTCGACATCAATGCCGGTTTCGGCCGTGATGCGCGCTTCGAAGGCGCGGCGCACCGGTTCGAGATTCAGCGACATCTCGCCACCGAGGAAATAGGCCGGGTCGAGACGGCCAAGCACCAGGTCGGCATCGGTCACCGCCGGCTCCGTGCCGCCACGGCCGTAGCAGACCGGCCCCGGCTTCGCGCCGGCACTACGCGGGCCGACCTTCATCAAACCCGAACCAGGATCGATCCGCGCGAGGCTGCCACCGCCGGCCCCGATCTCGATCATGTCCACCACCGAGACCTTCAGCGGCAGGCCCGAACCCTTCTGGAAGCGGCGCACGCGGCCGGCCTCGAAGTCGAATTTGTGGTTCGGCTCGTGATGGTCCACCAGGCACATCTTGGCTGTGGTGCCGCCCATGTCGAAGGACACGACATGCTCGAGCCCCGCCAGGCGTGAGATGAAGGCGGAGGCCATGGCGCCAGCTGCGGGGCCTGATTCGATCAGGCGAATCGGGAAATCCTTCGCCTCCCGCACCGTGGTGATGCCGCCGCCCGAGAGCATGATGTAGAGATTCCCGCGAAAGCCGGTCGCTTCCAGCGAGGTCTGCACGCGGTCCAGGTAACGAGCCATCAGCGGTTGCACATAGGCATTGGCGCAGGCGGTGGAGGTGCGCTCGAATTCGCGGATCTCCGGGGCGACCTCGGCGGATAGCGAGATCGGCAGCCATGGATACAGCGCGCGGATGATCTCGCCGGCACGCATTTCATGCTGCGGCGCGTGGTAGGAATGCAGGAAGCCGACGGCGATGGCCTCGATGCGCTCGGCTTCGACCAACTGCTTGACGGCCGATGCGACGGCGGCCTCGTCCAACGGCTTCAGCACGCGGCCATCGGCGGCGATGCGTTCGGAAATCTCCAGGCGTAGCGCGCGCGGCACCAGCAATGTCGGCGTCTCGAGGAACAGGTCGTAGAGGTCGTAACGGGTTTCGCGGCCAATCTCGATGCTGTCGCGGAAACCATCCGTCGTGAGCAGGCCGACGGTCGCCCCGGTGCGCTCGATGATGGTGTTGGTCACCAGTGTGGTGCCATGGATGACGCTGTGCACGTCCTCCGGCCTAAGGTCGGCCTCGCGCAGGATGCGGGCGATGCCGGCGAGGATGGCCTCAGAAGGATCATCCGGCGTGGTCAGCAGCTTGCCCGTACGGACGATGTTGCGCACGGGGTCATGCAGCACGAGATCGGTGAAGGTGCCGCCGACATCGACACCGACACGCGCAGATTGGGCGGTGGTCATGCGCGTCACTCCACGCCATAGATGTTGCGGGCTGCATCGGCGGAGATATAGCCGTGGCGAAGATCGTCCAGCACCGCCTCCCGCGTGCGTTTCCTGGGGTCGCCATAGCCGCCGCCGCCGGCATAGAGCAGCGTCACGCTCTGGCGCGGCTCCATCGAGGTGCGCGACTTCGGATGCGGCTTTGTCCCATCCCCGAAGGTGATCACCGAGGGCCCGCCAGCGCCGCCACCGAGAATGCCGCTGGCGGGATTGTCGTGACGGTCGGACAGCAGCGAGAGGCGCGCGGGCTTGTCGGAATCCAGTTCCATCTCGATTTCCTGCCCCAACCCGCCACGGAAAGTGCCGGGGCCGCCGGAGTCGGTGCGCAGGCGCTTCTTGCGGATGATGATCGGGGCGACGGATTCGTAGGCCTCGATGGAGCCGGCGCCGACATTGGTCGGGAAGGCCGTCGCGGACATGCCGTCCTTGTGCGGACAGGCGCCCATGCCGCCACTGGCGAAAAGCACCTGCGAGAAGCTGTCGCCATCATGCTTGGTGCCGCTGAACAACGCGCGCATGGTCGGTGCGCCGCCACATTCGGCAATGACGCGCGTCGGGATGACCTGCGACAGCGCCTTGTAGATCGCACCCGCCAGCAGATGGCCGGTCAACTGCCGCGCGCTGACCGGCGCGGGATAGAGCGGGTTCAGGATCGACCGCTCCGGCGCCGCCACGGTGATCGCCTGGTACGACCCCTCATTGCGCGGCGTGAAGGGATCCAGCGCGCATTTCACCGGATAGACCGAATAGGCGTGGGTGTAGTTCATCACGCAATTGATGCCGCGATCGATCTGCGGCGAGGTGCCCGCGTAGTCGATATGCATCGTCTCGCCGCGCACCGTCACGGCGCAGACGATGCGGGTGTGCTTGTCGTCGAAACCGTCGGCGGTGATCTCGGAATGCCAGGTGCCATCGGGCACCTCGGCGATGGCGCGACGCATGGCGCGATCGGCGCGGATCGAGAGCGCGGCGGACAATTCCTGAAGATCGGGCAGGCCGGTGTCCTCGAGGAACTCCGCCACACGACGCGCACCAACCTCGGCCGCAACCACCTGCGCCTGCAAATCGCCCAATACCTGGCGCGGTACCCGCACATTGCCGAGCAGGATGTCGAGCATCTGCTGGTTCCATTGCCCCTCGCGCAGCAGGTAGCCGGGCGGGATGCGGATACCTTCCTCGAAGATCTCGCGGCAATCAGCCGACCACAGCGCGCCGCCGACATCCGGCGAATGCGAAATCGAGCCCGAGAAGCCCACCAGCCTGCCGTGATGGAAGATGCCGGTGACCACGGTGAAATCCGGCAGGTGTCCGGTGGCAAGCCAGGGATCGTTGGTGACCACGACATCGCCCGGCTTCCATGTCTCGGCCGGGTAGCGACGCAGGAACTCCTTCGTCGTGCGTGGCAATATGCAGGAGAATGAAGCGAGCCCGCCGGTATTCTCGGACACGCTGTCGCCGTTGCGGTCCATCAGCACCGTGGCGAAGTCGTTCGACTCGCGCACGATGGTGGAAAAGGCGGTGCGCAGCAGGCCAGTGGCCGCCTCATCCGCCGCCGAGATCAGGCGGTTCCAATAGATCTCGAGCGTAATGGGGTCGAGGGCGGGCGCAGGCGTTTCGGGCATCGCATCCATCCGGTCAGGCTGCTGTGGAAGGCTGATCTTAGGAATGGCTTGCCGTGCCTCGCCAATATGATTTCTATTGATATCCAGACCTGTGGCGAATGGATCGATGGAGCTGCGGCATCTCCGCTATTTCGTGGTCGTGGCGGAGGAGCTGCATTTCAGCCGCGCCGCCGAACGTCTCGGCATGTCGCAACCGCCGCTCAGCCAACAGATCCGCGCCCTGGAGGACGACCTTCAGGTCCAGCTGTTCGAGCGCACCAGCCGCCATGTCGAACTGACAGAAGCTGGGCGCCATTTCCTAGTGGAGGCGCGCGCAACACTCACCCAGGCCGACCGGGCGCGGCAGGCCGCTTCACGCGCCCATCGCGGGGAGATCGGTGAATTGACGGTCGGGCTGTTTCCCTCGGCGCTGCTCGCCGCGCCGATCGCCGCCGCGGTACTCGGCTTCCGCCGGCAGCATCCGCGCGTGCGGCTAGTGCTGCGTGAACGGGCCGTTCATGCCGCCATACGCGACCTGGCCGGCGGCGATCTCGACATCAGCTTCCTACGCCACGCGATGCGCCCCGACATTCCCGCCGGCTTCGCGCTGACTGAGATGCTGCGCGAACCGCTGATGCTGGTGCTACATCGCGACCATCGGCTGGCACGCAGCAAGGAACCCGTGCCGCTCGAGGCCCTGTCGCAGGAGCCCTTCATCCACTTCTCACCGAGATCAGACAGCGCGCTGCACGACCATGTCGCCGCGGTCTGCGCCACCGCCGGCTTCGTTCCGCGCATCGAACAGGAAGCCAACCAGAACGGCTCGATCCTGGCGCTGATCGGCACCGGGATCGGCCTGTCCATCCTGCCGCGCTCGCTGTGCCGGCTCAGCCTGCCGGAACTCCGCGTCCTGCCGATCGCCAACGCGGCGGCGGTGTCGCGGATCTGGATGGCCTATCGCCGGCGCGGCGGCGGCGCGTTGCTGCGCAGCCTGGTCGATTTGGCAAACGCCGAACGCATCGCGGAGTGACGCAAGCCGCTACTCGGCCGGCGGGTCGCGGTACTGGACGTTCTGCTTGGCCAGCTTCTCGATCAACCGGGCCGAACCGCTCTCCCGCTCCTCGGCGATATGGGCAACCAGGCCGCCGCTGCGCGAAACAACAGCCAAGCCCCGCATCACCTCTGGCTTGAAGCCGATATCGGAAAACGCCGCGCCGATCGCACCCGTCGCGTTGATGGTCAGGTGGCGGCCCGCTACGCGGTCCACCTCCTCGGCCAGGATGCGCAGCATGGCTATATGCGGGCCGGCGGCGCCGGCCTGCTCGGCGATCTCGAACAGGCGCGGCGAGCGCGGGTCGTCCGGCTTGTGGAAACGATGGCCGAAGCCCGGCACCGCCTTCTTCTCGGCGCGATGCTTCGCCACCACCTCGGCGCAATAGGCGCGCGGATCGCCATCGGCGGCAACACCGGCCTGCAGGATACGTGCGCAGCCTTCCATCGTGCCCATGAAGGTGTCGCCGATGGTCATCAGGCTCGCCCCCATCGCCACCTGCATCTGGTCGGGCACCGCGCTCGCGACGAAACGAGCGACCAGCGTATTCAGCGTGAGCCCATGCTCCATCAGGATGACCAGGCAGGCATCCAGCACGCGCGTTTCGGGCGGCGTCGGCACGCGGCCACGCAGCAGGAAGAACACCATCTCCGTATAGGTCAGATGGCCGACCAGCTCGGTCACCAGATCCTTGCCGCGGATGGTGACCGAGGTCTCGTCGGTGGTGCAGAGATAGGTGGTGTCGTTGTCCATGGCGTTCCCCTGAATCGGTCGTTGCCCAACAGTCTCGCGCCGCGCACCGCCATCGACAACAGCGGGCCGGTCAGACGCTGACAAAGGGCACGGTCTCGACCATCCAGCGCGCGATGGCGGTGACCGCCGCATCGGTATGCGGCTGGCCCATCACCTGGATCCCCATCGGCATGCCGCCGACCGCCGTCATCGGCACTGTCACCACCGGCGCGCCGAGCGCGGAACTCGGCGTGTTGTACACCGCATCGCCGGTCGGCCGCTTGACCTGCGGCTGCCCCGCGACATCGCCGGCCCAGAGCGGCGCCGGCCCCGGCGAGGCCGGCGCGATGACGGCATCGACTAGCGGGCCGATCGCTTCATGACGGCGGCGCAGCTCCTCGCGCTGCAGGATCGCTGCGCGATAATCCTCTGGCGTCAGCTTCTCGGCCCCTGCCAGCACCGCCTTGGTCCGCGCGCTGACGCCATCCGGGTTGGTCGCAACGGCGTTGCGGATGCCCCAATGGTTCTCCCAGCCGGTGATGACGCCGGTCAGCGCCTGCACGCCAGCCAGCGCCCGTTCGAAGGATTCGAGCAGCGGATGGTCGGCGCGGCGCAGTACTGTCACGCCCTGTGCGCGCAGCCCGTCCACCACCGCCTCGAACACCGCACCGCTTGCATCGTCGAGCAGGCGCCAGCCTTCCGCCTCCATCACCGCAAGCGTCATCGGCCGGCGCGCCGGCGGCGGCGTCGCCGGGCCGAACAGGCCGAGCCGGCCCGGGTCACCACCCGCGCGTCGGGCGATCTCGATAGCGACCAGCCACATATCCTCGATTGACCCGGCATGCGGGCCATGGGTGCTCATGCTGGTGGCCTGGCGCTCGCCACGGTTGATGCCGCCCTGCGTCGGCTTCAGCGCGAAGTTGCCGCAATAGGAAGCCGGACGGATGATCGAGCCGCCGACCTGCGACCCGATCGCCGCCGGCACCATGCACGCCCCAATCGCAGCCGCCGAACCGGAGGACGACCCGCCCGGCGTGCGCCCTTGATCGAACGGGTTCGTGGTGGGACCAGGCTGCGCGCCGCCCATCTCGGTCGTCACGGTTTTGCCCAGCACCACGGCGCCCGCCTGGCGCAACGCCCAGACCGCCGCATTGTCGCGTTTCGGGAAATTGCCCCGATATGCCTCGCTACCCATCTGCGTCGGCATGTCGCGCGTCTCGAGCAGATCCTTGATGCCGACCGGCATGCCGTCGATCGCCGAGAGCGGCTGGCCCGCCTTCCAGCGTACGGTGCTGGCATCCGCCGCCTCCCGTGCGCCGGCCTGGTTGATCACCACCCAGGCGCGCACCACCGGCTCGCGCGCGTCGATGGTCTCGAGGCAGCGTTCGAGATAGGCGCGCGGCGTGTCGGTGCCATCGGCGAAGCGCGGCGTCGCGTCGTGGAAGGTGAGCGCGCGGAAGTCGCCGGTTGCATAGGCTGTCATGTCGGGAGGCCTCCCCTGAAGGTCGCGCCATTGAGGCGCGGCAGGCGCCTCCCGTCCAGCGGAGCGGTCGCGCGCCGCGGCCCGGCGCGTGGCGCCGGCACCGCGCCGGGTAAGCACTCAGCCGGCTGGCATGCGCGACCACCGGCGCCGGCGGCTCGCAGCGCTCCGACGGAAGCATATTGAATGCAATCATTGCATAAATTATTGACTGGTTTGTTATTGCGTTTGATGGCTACCTACGTCATATCTGCGTCGCGGCGACAGGCGGGGCGATGTCGCCCGCCCGCATGGTCGCGGCCTCCGCCCCTGGGAAACCGCCAATGAACGGGAACAACTCGATCAAGACAGGCATCGTCCGTGGGTTACGCCTGCGCTGCCCGCATTGCGGCGAGGGGCACCTGTTCCGCGGCTTCCTGAAGGTGCGCGAGCATTGCGAGGTCTGTGGCGCGGACAACAGCGTCTATCCGGCCGATGACGCGCCGCCCTACCTGACCCTGCTGCTGATCGGCCACCTGGTGGTGCCCTTCGTTTTCGTGGTCGAGCGCGCCTGGGCGCCGGCGCTGTGGTTGACCTTCGCCATCTGGGTGCCGCTGATCGTCGCCATCACCCTGGCGACCTTGCCCTTCATGAAGGGCGCGGTGATTGGCATTGCCTGGGCCAATGGCGTCACGCGGGCCACCGCCCGCCAATAGAGCTCACGCCCCTTGCGGCGGCAGCATACACCGCCCTACAGTATCCATACAATTGACCGGCAAGGCTTCGCGATGAATGGCGCTGCCCCAAGCGGCTGGGTCCCCGTTCTCAACCGGAGCGCGGGTCCCCTGTACCGGGTGATCGCCGATGCGATCGCCGCCGATATCGCCACCGGCCACCTGCCCGACGGTGCACGCCTGCCGCCGCAGCGCGCTCTGGCCGATCGGCTCGGCATCGATTTCACCACCGTCAGCCGCGCCTATGCCGAGGCCGCCCGGCGCGGCCTGGTCCGCAGCCGCGTCGGCCAAGGCACCTTTGTCATCGCGACGGCGCCCTCCACCGGCCGTGACACGCCGGACGCCGCTCCGGTCGATACGAGCATGAACCTGCCGCCACGCCTGCAGGATGCCGACATCCGGCGCCGCCTGTGGAGCGGCTTCGAGGCGTTGGAGAAGGCCGGCGGCCTCGACCTGCTGCAACGCTACCAGGAACCTGGCGGCGGGCCGGCCGATCGGATGGCCGGGGCGGGATGGCTCGCCCCGCGCCTGCCGAATGTCGGGCGTGACCGGCTGCTGGTCTGCCCCGGGACGCAGGCAGCCTTGCTGGCCACCGTCACCACGCTGGCGCAGCCGGGCGACACCATCCTGACGGAGGCCCTCACCTATCCGGGTTTCCGCAGCCTGGCCGGCCAGTTCCACTTCCGCCTCGCCGGCGTGGCAATGGATGACGAGGGGCTGCTGCCCGAGGCGCTCGACGAGGCCTGCCGGCGCGAACGGCCGAAGGCGCTGTACTGCACCCCGACGCTGCACAACCCGACCACGGCGACAATGTCGCTCGCGCGGCGCGGGGCGATCGTGGCGGTCGCCCGCCGGCACGCCCTGCCGATCATCGAGGACGACGCCTATGGCGCCCTGCCCCGACAACCGTTGCCGCCGCTGGCCGCGCTCGCGCCCGAGCTGGGCTATCACGTCGCGGGGCTGTCCAAGACGCTCTCGCCCGCCTTGCGCATCGCCTATCTCGTCGTGCCGGATGCCCGCGTTGCGCAGCGTGTCGCGATCGGCATCCGCGCCGCCTCGGGCATGGCATCGCCATTGACGGCGGCGGCCGCGACGCGCTGGATCCAGGACGGCACCGCCGCCGCCGTGCTGGAGGCGATCCGCAGCGAAACCGCCGAACGCCGCGCCCTCGTCGCGCGCCATCTGCCCGCCACGAATGCCGCCTGCCATCCGGAGAGCTTCCATCTTTGGCTCCATTTGCCGCCAGGCTGGGCGCGCGGCATCTTCGCCGCCCGGCTGCACGCCGCGGGCATCGGCGTGGTCATGAGCGACGCCTTCGCCCTGACGGACCCGCCCGAGGCGGTGCGCATCGGCCTCGGCGCGCCTGGCCCGCGCGAGGCGCTGGATCGCGGGCTTGAACGTATCGTCGACCTGCTGGACCAGCCGCCCGCCTTGTCAGCCATGGTCGTCTGACGAAGGATCGGGCAACACCACACGATAACGGAGAACGCCCGATGCCTCGTCTTGACCTGCCCGCCGATGACGCCATGACCGAGGCACAGAAGGCCGCCGTCGCCGAGGCCGTAGCGGGCATCCGCGGCCGCGTGCCGGCGCCGATGGTGGCTTGGCTGCAGAACCCGGAACTCGCCAGCCGAGCGCAGAAGCTCGGTGAATTGTTGCGCTACAGGACCAGCCTCGAACCGCGCCTGTCGGAACTCGCCATCCTCGTCTGCGGCCGGCACTGGACCTCCCATCACGAATGGACCGCGCATAAGCGCGAGGGGCTGAAGGCCGGGCTCGACCCCAAGGCAATCGACGCCATCGCCGCTCGTCGGACGCCGGTCCTGTCGGATGCGCGCGAGCAGGCGGTCTATGATGTCTCGACGACCTTGCTCGCCACCGGTCGCGTGCCGCCGCCACTGTATCGCCAGGGCGTCACGACGCTTGGCGAGCGCGGCATGGTCGAGCTGGTCGGCATCCTCGGCTATTACTGCCTGGTCGCCCTGACGCTGAACACCTTCGAACTCGGCCTGCCGGGCAGCGTCGCGCCCGAGTTGGAAGACCCGGAATTCTCCACCGGCGCCGCCTGAGACGAATCGCGTCCTCCACCGTCATGTCACGCAAGGGAAGAAACATGTCCAAGCGCTTCCAGGACAAGGTCGTCATCGTCAGCGGCGCGGGTTCGGTCGGCAGCGGCTGGGGCAATGGCCGCGCCGCCGCGGTGCTCTTCGCGCAGGAGGGCGCGCAGGTGTATGGCGTCGACCGCAACCTCGCTGCGATGGAGGAAACCGCCGCGCGCATCGCCGAATTCGGCGGCAGCTTCACCGCGACGGAAGCCGATGTCACCGACAATGCCGCGGTCCATACCATGGTCGCGGATTGCCACAACCGCCTCGGCCGCATCGATGTGCTGGTCAACAACGTGGGTGGTTCCGCCGCCGGCGGGCCGGTTGAGATGAGCGAGGAAGTCTGGGACGCGCAGGTCGACTTCAACCTGAAAAGCGTGTTCCTGACCTGCAAGCACGTCCTGCCGATCATGGAAGCGCAGGGGCGCGGGGCCATCGTCAACCTAGCCTCGACCTCCGGCATTCGATGGACCGGCTCGGCGCAGGTCGCCTATGCAGCCTGCAAGGCGGGCGTAATCCAGTTCGGCCGCGTCGTCGCCGTGCAATACGCGGCGAAGGGCATTCGCGTGAACACGGTGGTGCCGGGGCAGATGCACACGCCCATGGTCGAGGTACGGCTCGCCGGCCAGCGCACCGGCGGCGATGTCGAGGCGCTGATCAAACAGCGCGTCGCGCGCATCCCGATGGGCTTCGCCGGCGACGGCCGCGACACCGCCAATGCGGTGCTGTTCCTCGCCTCCGATGAAGCGCGCTTCATCACCGGCACGGAACTCGTCGTCGATGGCGGCATGTCGGTGCGCTGCGGCTGAGGTCAGCCGCGACGCCGCCTTGGGCGCGGCGTCGTGGCTGGCGCTTCCACCTCGGCTTCGTGCAGCAGCCAGTCGGCGAAGATCCGCAGCGCCGGGCTGATGCGCCCGGGCGGCAGGATCAGCCAGTAGCAATCGCCGGCCATCACGCTGTCGGCCGACAGGGCGCGCAGGCGACCAGCGCGCAATTCCTCCTGCACGAAGACCGGCGAACAGATCACCGTGCCCAGGCCTTCCAGCGCGGCCTGGATCGCCAACGTCGTGCTCTCGAACAACAACGGCGAAGGGTTGGCTGCGAGGCCCGCATGACGCTGCCAGCGCATCCAGTCGCCAGCGCGCACCCGGCTGCCGAGCAGACGCCCCGGCAAGCCGGCGGCGACGCGCGGCGAATCGGCGAGCGACGGCGCGGCGAACGGAGCGATCATCACCGCCTGAAGTCGTCGCGCCGCCGGCGTCGGCGGCGCGTCGATCGGTGCCGTCCTGATCGCCGCATCGACGCCGTCGCGCGCCAGGTCGACCGCGGCGGTCGACGTCGTCACCTCCACATCGATGCCCGGATGCAGTGCGCGAAAGCCCGACAGGCGCGGGATCAGCCAGCGCAGCGCCCAGGTGGTGTAGGCGCGAATCCGCAGCGGCGCGTCCTGCGCCTGGAGGTTGCGCATCGCCGCCTCGATCTTGCTGAAGCCATCGCGCAACTCGCGGGCGAAGCGCTCGCCGGGTTCCGTCAACCGCAACGCATTGGCGCTGCGCCGCACCAGCGCGCAGCCAAACCCGGCTTCCAGCTCGCGCAGCCGCCGGCTGACAGCGGGCTGGGTCACCTTCAGCACCGCCGCGGCGGCAGTGATGCTGCCGGTCTCGGCGACGATGTGGAACGCCCAGAGACTTTCCAGGGGCAGGGACAGGCGCGGCATGGGGTCAGCATAACATGAGGTTGGGGCAGGCCGAGAATCTCTGTGGCTTTCGGGGCGCCCCGGCCCGGTGGCAGGACAGCGCATCGCCAGGCCGCCGCCGCGGTCACGCGCAATGACAACCGGAGGACGTGCCACCATGCAGCGCCGCACCGCCCTGACTCTCATCCCCGCTTTGTCCGCCATGCTCGGCCATCAGGCTCTGGCGCAGGGCGAAGCCTTCCCCGACCGGCCGATGCGCATGGTCATCCCCTTCGCCGCCGGCGGCAGCAACGACATCGTTGGCCGTGTCATCGCCGAAGGCATGGGCGCGCGGCTCGGCCAGACCATCGTGATCGAGAATCGCGGCGGTGCCGGCGGCATCCTGGGCACCGAGGTCGTCGCCCGCGCACCGAAGGATGGCTACACCTTCCTGCTCGGCGGCAGCGGCAGTTTCCTGATCAGCAGCCTGGTGCAGCCGCGCGTGCCCTACGACATCATCCGCGACTTCGCGCCGATCGGCTTCATCGGCGCCGCGCCGAACGTCATCACTGTCAACCCCGGTGTGCCCGTGCACAGCATGGCTGAGCTGCGCGACCTCGCGAAGCGCGCCGACCCACCGATCTCCTATGCGAGCCCCGGCGTCGGCACCACGGGCCATCTGCTCGGCGCACTCATCTCGCTCACCTTCGGGGCGGAGATGGACCACGTCCCGTATCGCGGCACCGGTCCTGCGCTGACCGACGTGCTGGCCGGCCGCGTGCAGATCCTGACCAATGCGGCGGCACCGCTGCGGCCCCACATCGCCTCGGGCGGGCTGCGTGCGCTGGCCGTTGCGGCGCCCCGCCGCCTCGCCATCCTGCCCGATGTCCCGAGCACGGTGGAGGCCGGCTTCCCCGAGATCATCTCCTCCACCTGGTATGGGCTGCTCGCCCCGGCCGGTACGCCGACACGCCGCGTCACTGCGCTGCACGCGGCGCTTAACGCCACCCTGGCAGACCCGACGGTACAGAACCGCCTGACCGAGGAAGGCGTCGAGATCGAACCCAGCGCCGCGCCTCAGGATTTCGGCCGTCTGATCGAGGAAGACCGGCAGCGCTGGCAGCAGGTGGTCACCCGCACGCATATCCGCGCCGAATGATCGCGCGCCCACCCCTGCGTCGGATCGTCGTGCTCGACGATTACGGCGATGTGGCGCCCGGCGCGGCGGATTGGTCGGGCTTGCCGGTCGAATTCCTGCACGAGAAGCTCTCGGAAGCAGCGCTGGTCGATCATCTGCACGATGCCGACGCGCTGGTACTGATCCGCGAGCGAACCGCTGTGCCGGAAAGCCTGCTGCGACGTCTGCCGGCGCTGCGCCTGATCATCACGGCGGGCATGCGCAACCGCGTGCTCGACCTCGATGCCTGCGTGGCGCGCGGCATCGCCGTGTGCGGAACGGATTCGCGGGGCTCGCCGACGGTCGAGTTGACCTGGGGGCTGATCCTCGCCCTGGCGCGCGGCATTCCCGCGCAGGAACAGCGGCTGCGGCAAGGTGGTTGGCAGCATGGCGCCGGGCTCGGGCTGGAGGGCGCGACTCTCGGTGTCGCCGGTCTCGGTCGCATCGGTGGGGCGGTGGCCGCGATCGGCCGCGCCTTCGGCATGCGGTTGTTGGCCTGGAGCCCGAACATGACGGCGGAGAAGGCCGAGGCCGCCGGCGCCGTGCTCACCGATCGCATCGGGCTCTTCCGCGACGCCGATATCGTGACGCTGCATCTCGGCCTTGGCCCAGCGACGCGCGGTATCGTCGGCGCGACGGAACTCGGTGCGATGCGTCTTGGGGCGCTGCTGGTGAATACTGCGCGTGGCGGGCTGGTGGACCGGGTGGCGCTGATCGCGGCGCTGCGCAGCGGGCAGCTCGGTGGTGTCGCGATCGACACGCATGACCCCGAGCCAATGGCCGCCGACGACCCGATCCGCGACGCGCCCAACACTATCCTGACGCCGCATCTCGGCTACGTCACGCGGCAGAATGTCGGCCTCTACTTCAATGGCGTCGTCGCCTGCCTGCAGGCCTGGCGCGCCGGCGAAGCCCTGCCGCGACCGCTAAACGGCGTCGCACAAGCTCCACAAGGAAATCCCGCATGACCCTGAGCACCTCGGCTTCCGACGCCATCCTGCTCCAGGCGGATGGGCCTGTCGCGACCCTCACCTTGAACCGACCAGCCGCGCGCAACGCCATCGACGACGAGATGCGCGCGGATCTGATGGCTGCGCTCGACCATGTGGCGCGCACCGATTCGATCCGCGCGCTGGTCGTCACCGGCGCCGGCAAGGGCTTCTGTGCCGGCGGTGACGTGAAGTCGATGCAGGCGCGGCTCGCCGTGCCGCCAGGCGAGGTCGCCTTGAACGGTTGGCGCCGCCAGCAGCGCACCCACCACGCCGTCTCGTTGCTGCATGCCTTGCCGAAGCCGACCATCGCGGCGGTGAATGGCGCGGCGACCGGGCTCGGCTGCGACGTCGCGCTGTGCTGCGACTTCATCATCGCTTCCGACGCCGCGCGCTTCGCCATGACCTATATCCTGCGCGGGCTGATCCCGGATGGCGGCGGCATGTACTTCCTGCCGCGCCGCGTCGGCCTCTCGCGCGCCAAGGAGCTGATCTTCTCCGGCCGCACCGTGGAACCGGAGGAAGCTCTGCGCCTGGGCATGATCGATCGCGTCACCGGCGCCGACACGCTGCTCGCCGATGCACGCGCCTGGGCGAAACAACTGAGCAAGGGCTCGCCGGCGGCGCTCGCGCTGAGCAAGAATATCATGGACCAAACTTTCGAACTCACGGTCGAGCAGGTCTTCTCTCTCGGCAGCCAGGCACAGGCCATCTGTTACAGCTCGCGCGAGCATCAGGAATCGGTCGCGGCCTTCCTCGACGGCGTCGCCCAACGCCGCGCGGCGAAGGGCAACCCGGCATGACCGCGCTCAACGCCCTGCTGCGGCCCCGCAGCGTCGCCGTCATCGGTGCCTCCGCCGACGCGAGCAAGATGACCGGCCGGCCCGTTGGCTACCTGCAGAAATACGCCTTCGACGGCGCGATCTGGCCGGTCAATCCGCGCGTCGAGACCATCGCCGGGCTGCGCTGCTACCCGGATGTGGCATCACTGCCCGACGCCCCGGATGCTGCAATCGTGTTGCTGGGGCCGGACCGCGCCGAGGCGGCGGTGCGCGACCTCGCCGCGCGCGGCTGCAAGGCCGCCATCGTACTCGCCAGCGGCTATGGCGAAGCGAATGAGGATGGCGCGCGCCGCCAGCAGGCGCTGAAGGATGCCGCCGGAAGCATGCGGTTGCTCGGCCCGAACACCATCGGGCTGGTCAACCTGACCGACGGCATCATGCTCTCGGCAACCGGCGCGCTTGAGGTCGCAGATCTGCCGGCCGGGCGCATCTCGGTCGTGTCGCAGAGCGGCGGCATCCTGGGTTCGTTGCTGTCGCGCGCGGCGGATCGCGGCATCGGTTTCGCCAAGCTGGTCTCGACCGGCAATGAGGCGGATCTCGACAGCAGCGACCTGATCGAACACCTAGTCGAGGATGACGCGACCGACGTCATCGCCGTCTACATGGAAGGGCTGCGGCGGCCGGAGGCATTCAAGCGCGCGGCGCGTCGTGCCGCCGAACTTGGCAAGCCGATCGTCGTCTACAAGGTTGGCCGGTCGGAATCCGGCGCGCGCGCGGCGACCTCCCATACCGGGGCGCTGGCCGGCGCCGACCGCGTCTATGACGCGCTGTTCCGCCAGGTCGGCGTGATCCGCGCTGGGAGCTTCACGGACCTGCTCGACATTCCCGCCGCTCTCGTCGCGGGTCGTCGCATGGCGGGCGAACGCGTCGCCATCCTGACCTCGACCGGTGGGGCCGGCACCTTGCTCGCTGACAATTGCGGCATAGCGGGCATCGAGGTGCCGCCCCCTGACGACATCACGACCGAACGCCTCGCGACGCTGCTCAACGAGGACCAGGCAGCGATCGGCCGCAATCCGGTGGATGTGACGCTGGCCGGGCTGCGACCGGACCTCTTCCGCGGCGCCATCGACGCACTGCTGGAGAGCCCCGGATATGACGGCGTAGTCGTGGTGATCGGTTCCTCCGCCCTCGCGACGCCAGACATTGTCGCGGGAGCGATCGTCGAATGCCAGGCGCGCAGCAACAAGCCGGTGCTGGCCTATGTCAGCCCGCATGCCCCGCATCTGGTGCGGTTGCTGAACGGCAAGGGCATCCCGGCCTTCGCCACGCCCGAGAGCTGCGCCTCGGTATTGCGGGCCTTGCACCGGCGTCCCCTCCCCCCGGCGCCCGAGGCGATCGCCGTCGATGAGGCCGTGCTGGCGGGCCTGCCGGCGGGCAATCTGAACGAGGCGGAGAGCAAGGCGATCTTCGCTCGCTTCGGCATGCCGGTGACACGCGAGCATGTCGCCGCCGACGCCGATGCGGCGGCCGCAGCGGCACACGCGTTTGGCGGCGAGGTCGTTCTCAAGATTCTCTCCCGCGCCATCGCGCATAAGAGCGACCTCGGCGGCGTCAGGGTCGGACTGACGGCCGAGCAGGTGCCCGATGCCTGCGCCACGATGCTGGAGACGCTGCGCGCGGCTGGTGCGCCGACGCCGGAGGGCTTCCTAGTACAGGAACGCATCCGCGGTGGCATCGAGATGATCCTCGGCTTTCACCGCGATCCGCAGCTGGGGCCGGTCATCCTGCTTGGCGCCGGCGGTGTCGCGGCGGAGCTGTTCCAGGACACCGCCCTACGCGTGCTGCCCATCACGCGCGCGGATGCCGAGGCGATGGTGGGCGAGCTGAAGGCAGCTCGCCTGCTGCGCGGTTGGCGCGGTGGCGCGCCGGCCGACATCGCCGCGCTGATCGATGCCGTCATGGCCTTCGCCACGATGGCCGGCGCCGCCGGCGAGAGGTTGCTGGAGGCGGAGATCAACCCACTCTTCGTGCTGCCCGAGGGTGCGGGCGTGCGGGCGGTAGATGGGCTCGTCGTACTGCGATGATCAATCGACGCTGGCAGCCTGCCGCCAGCGTCGATTGAACGAATCATGCAGTGCTGTCAGAAAGCCCCTGCCGACATCACGTCGCGCATGGCGCCAGGTGCTCGCATCATCGCCGATACGGACTCACGCCGGAAAGCGGTCGAGCCAATGCCGCGCAATCGCGTCGCGGCGCGCAAACCACACACCACCCTTGTCGCGCATATGCCGCAGCACACGTTCCAGCCCCGCAATACGTCCAGGCCGGCCGATCATCCGCAGATGCAGCCCGATAGACAGCATCCGCGGCGTCTGCGCGCCTTCGGCCCACAAGGCGTCGAAGGCGTCGATCACATATTCCGCGAAATGTCCCGCCGTGGTGAAGCGCTGGCTTCCCTGGTGGAAATGCATGTCGTTGGTGTCGAAGCTGTAGGGCAGCACGAGGTGGCGTCGCCCGTCGACCTGCGTGAAGAAGGGCAGGTCGTCGCTATAGGCGTCGCTGTCATAGAGAAAGCCGCCATGCTCCAACAGCAGCCGCCGCGTATTGGCCGATGGCGCCGACCGCGTGTGCCATCCGAGCGGCGCCACGCCGGCAGCATCGCGAATCGCAGCGACGGCGCGGGCGATGGTCACGCGCTCCTCCGCCTCTGCCATGCCGGCATGCCGTTCCCAGCGCCAGCCATGGCAGGCGACCTCATGCCCGCGCGCCACGGCATCCCGAGCAATCCAGGGCGATCGCGCGATCGCCCGGCCGCAGGCATTCAGCGTCGAAGGCGCGCCGTATTGATCGAGCAGCCGCATGATGCGGTGGTAGCCGACCCGCGTGCCATATTCGAAATGCGTGTCGCGGCAGGGGTCCGGTGCATCGCGTACTTCGTCGGTGACTTCGTAGACCGCTTCGTTCCGCTCATCGCCATCGATGATCGACAGCTCCGCGCCTTCCTCGACGTTGACGACGAAGGAGACTGCCACGAGCGCACCACCCGGCCAGGCCGGGTCGGGTGGCGTCGCGCCATAGCCCAGGAAATCACGCTCCAGAACAGGCACTATCAGACTCCGGCCATGCGATTCAGACCGACCAGGCGGTCGCCGACGATCAGCAGCAGCGCGGTCATGGCAATGATCAAGGTGGACACCGCCGCGACCGTCGGATCCGGCGATTCGCCCAGGTATTGCAGCAACTGGATCGGCAGCGTGCGGTGATAGACATCGGTCAGGAAGATCGAGATCGGGTAGTTGTCGAGCGACGCCAGGAAGCCGAACAACCCGCCGGTGATGAAGGATGGCGCGAGCACCGGCACCATCACGCGGATCACCGCCTTCGGATAGGACAGCCCCAGCGTCCGCGCCGCGTCGAGCAGGCTGAAATCAAACAGCGACAGGCCCGCGGTCAGCGTGCGCATCACGAAGGGCAGCACGACGATGACATGGGCGATGAGCAGCGACGGCAGGGCGTCCCGCAGCCCCAGCGCGCGGAAACACTGCAGCATGGCGATGCCGATCACGAGCCCCGGCAACATCAACGGCGAGACCAGGAAGGTCGCGAGTGTCTCGCGCCCGGGGAAGGTGCCGCGCACCACCGCGATCGCCGCCATGGTGCCGAGCACCAGCGACACCGCCGTGGCGAAGGCCGCGATCTGCAGGCTGAGCAGCACCGAATCCAGCAGGCCATCCAGCCGGCCCAGCCTCTCATACCACCGCCAGGAGATCTCCCCTTGCGGTAACTGGAACACCGGCGAGGGTGACAGGGAAACGCCGACCGTCACCACCAGCGGCGCCAGCAGGAAGACGATGCAACCGATCAGCGCGAACCAGGCGACAGCCAGGCCAATGCCGCGTGTCATGGCGTTGCCCTCACCTTGCGTGCCAGGACAACGCTCGCGCCCACCACCAGCAGCGACAGCACCAGCAGCACCACGCCCGCCACCGAGCCGCGCTGCGGGTCTTGCAGATAGAGGAATGACGTCGCGATCGTCGTGGACAGGGTCTGGTAGCGATCGCCCATGAGCAGCGTCGGGATGACATAGGCGGCAATGGACATCGAGAACACCAGCGTCACGCCCGCCACCACCCCCGGCATGGTCAGCGGCACGACCACCCGCGTGAAGCCATGGATCGGCCCGGCGCCGAGGGTCGCCGCCGCATCGGTCAGGCGCGGGTCGATCTGCCGGATCACCGAGAAGATCGGCAACACCATGAAGGGCAGGAAGATGTTGGCTATGCCGATCAACAGCCCGGTCTCGGTGAAGATCAGGCGCATCGGCGCATCGGTCAGGCCGCTTGCCATCAGCAGCCGGTTCACAACGCCATTGCTGCGCAGCAGCACCGTCCAACCGAAGGCCTTGACGATGACGCTCAGCGACAGCGGCAGCAGAAGCGCTGCGACGAACAGCGCCTGCCAGACCCCACGCGCGCGCGCCAGCGCGAAGGCGGCGGGGTAGCCGATGATGATGCAGATCAGCGTCGTCAACACCGCCAGGCGCAAGGTGCGTGTCGTCACCTGCCAGGAATAGGCGCTGCCAAGGAAGTTGCGATAGCCATCCAGCGTCCAGCCTTGCCCGTCGCGCAGGCTCTCCAGCAACAGCAACGCGAGCGGCAGGGCGAAGACCAGCAGGCAGAAGACGCAGGCCGGCACGGCCAGCCAACCGATGCCGAGGCGCGTCATTCGGCAACGTCCGGCGCGGGAAAGACGAGCGTGTCGGTAATACGCCAGCTGATCGGCAACATGTCGCCGCTGATCTCGGTCTCGGCCGGCAATTCGACGATGGCGCGATCACCGCCGCCGAGATGGCCATGCAGCAGGCGACGACTGCCGAGGAAGGTCTGCGCGGCAAGCGGCAGATCGATCCCGGTCCACTCGGCATCCGGCGCCGGGCGCGGCGCGATGCGTTCCGGCCGCACCGCGACCAACACGCGGGCGCGTTTTGCGAAATGTCCCTGGGCGCGCAGGACGCCGTAGGCGGTCTGCACGGAAAGCCGGCCATCGCCGGCCTCCACCACCTCGCCATGCAGCGCCGTGGATTGGCCGACGAAATCCAGCACGAAGGGCGAGGCCGGCCGCGCATAGATTTCCGCGGGCGTGGCGAGTTGCTCGATGCGGCCTGCATTCATCACCGCGATCCGGTCGGACAGCGCCAGCGCCTCCTCCTGGTCATGGGTGACGAAAACCGCGGTCATGCCGAGTTCGCGCAGCAATTGCCGCAGCTCGACCTGCATCGTTTCACGCAATTTTCGGTCGAGCGCCGACAGCGGCTCATCCAACAGGATGAGTTCCGGATTCACCGCCAGCGCGCGCGCCATCGCCACGCGCTGTTGCTGGCCGCCGGAAAGCTGCGCGATGGCGCGCGACGCCATTGGCCCGAGCCGCACCATATCAAGCAGCCGGCGCACGCGCGGGGCGATCTCCTCGCGCGGCGTGCCGCGGGCGCGCAACCCAAAGGCGACATTGTCGAAGACGGTCAGATGCGGAAACAGCGCGTAGTTCTGGAACACCACCCCGATATTGCGCCGATGCGGCGGCAGCCGCCCAATGTCGCGCCCGGCGAGGTGCAACCGCCCGCCATCCGGGCTCAGCAGTCCGGCGAGAATGCGCAGCAGCGTCGTCTTGCCGCAGCCCGACGGGCCCAGCAGCGAGACGAACTCACCTTTGCGCATGGCAAGGGAAAGATCCTCCAGCACGACCGTCTGGCGGAAGCGCTTGCCGACGCCGGCGATGTCGAGATGCGCCTCCACCGCCTCAGGCCATCACCTCGTTCCAGCGCCTGATCCACGCATCGCGGTTCTTGTTCACATTCTCCCAGTCGGGCGCGAAGGGCGTGCCGGGCGGAACGACGAAGCCGGCCGGCAGACGCGCTTCGGTATTGGTCGGCAGGACATAGGATTTCTCGGCGAGGATCTGCTGGATCTCGGCACTCATGAAGGCGTTGAGGAAGGCGTTGGCGAGTTCACCATTCGGTCCATTCTTCACCTTGCAGATGCCTGAGGGCATGGCGAAGACACCCTCCTTCGGCGCGGCGAGGTCGACCGGCGCGCCGCCGGCCTTGCGGATCAGCGTGTAGGAGGAGAACTGGCCCGACATCAGCGTGGCCTCGCCGGATTCGAGTAGGTTCTCCGCCTGCGGCTGGTTCGTGTAGATGGTCAGCAGGTTCGGCTTCAGCGTCGCCAGCTTCTTGAAGGCGGCATCGGCATCGTACTGCGCTTCAGCGAAGGGCTTGCCGGTCTCGAGATGGGCAGCGACGATCATCGTCCACAGCCCTTCGGTGTTCTGCAGCGACGGCAGGATGACCTTGCCGCGATTGGCCGGCGCCCACAGCGCTTCGTAGCTGTCGACGCCACGCGGCATCGAGTCCCTATTGTAGCCGATGCCGACCCAGGGCGCTTGGTAGTTGACCCAGGCGCCATCGAGATGGATCGCCGTCGGGATCAGCTTCGCGATGTTCGGCGTCGCACTCGGCGCCAGCTTCTCGAGCAGCCCCTCGGCCCAGGCGATCTGCATGATCGGGTCGTCCATCAGCACGACGGACATGCGCGGGCTGGCCTTGTCAGCGCGCAGCTTCTCAAGGTTCACGAGCGAGCGCGTACCGTCGAAGACGACGCGCATGCCGCTCTGCCGCTCGATCACCGGGAAGACGAATTCGCGCATGTAGCCGGCCATGCCCGCGGCGCCGCCGACCACCAGGTCGCGCGATTGCGCTCGAAGGATACCGGGAAAGCCTGTCACCGCCACGCCGGCGGAGGCGGCCTGCAGCAGGCCCCTGCGGGAGAATGTCGTCATGTCGCCCACTCCTGTCGGATCACCGCAGGGGTGGGCAGCAAGGCTCGTGCCAGCGGAAAGCAGCGCCTGCGCGCCACGCCGCAACCGAGATTGCACACAAAAAATGCGATCACCGAGGCAGCCTGCCGCGGGATCAATCATTCTTTGATCAAAGATAATCGGCAGGATGAAGCTATCGCTTGGCCTGCATATGATGTCAAGACATAGTGCTCATCTCACCCTCCGCGCCGGAATCGCCGCCCTGGATCAGCGCCTCGCTTGGATCACCGCCTATGAACGCTGCGGCAATGCTGCGGAGGTCTGTCGCCGGCATGGCATTTCCCGGGCCACGCTGCGCAAGTGGTGGCAGCGCTACGAAGCCGAGGGCATCGCGGGCCTCGCGGAACGCAGCCGAGCGCCGGTTCATTCGCCGTCGCGCAAGGTGATACCCGCGCAGCGCGAGGCGGTGCTCGCCTTGCGCGATGCTGGCCTCGGCTTCGGTCGGATCCGCGACCGGCTGGCACGGGATTCGGGCATCGATCTTTCCGTCTCGACCATCCGGCGAATCATCTCGCGCGCCGACCCGGCCTGGCGCCCGGCGGCATCGGCGCCGCCCGCGCGATCTCCGCCGGAAGGGCTTGCCAGCACCACACCGCCGGAAGGCGTCGCGGCACAACTCGCCGAAGCAATCCATGCCGGCCATTTCCGGCCCGGCGAGAAGCTCGCCGAAGAAGCCCTGGCGCGCCGCTTCGGTGCCGGCCGCACCCGGATCCGCGACGCGCTGCGCAGCCTCGCCTTCCTTGGCGTGGTGCACATCGAGCGCAACCGCGGCGCCTTCGTTGCGCGCCCCTCGGATGCGGAGATCGCCCGCGCCTATGAGGCACGGCGCGTCATCGAGGCCGGCATCGTCTCGGATATCGGCCGGCTCGCCCCCGCGCAGGTCGAGACCTTGCGCCGGCACATCGCCGCGCAGGCTACCGCAGAGGCCAGCGGCCAGCGGGTGCGTCTGGTGCAATTGCTCACGGAATTCCATCTCGTCCTCGCCGGGATGAGCAGCAATCACTTCCTGCGCGGTTTCCTCGAACGACTGACGGCGACGACGTCCCTTGCCGTGCTGCTGTACGACCGCGCCGCACCACCCTGCTGCGCGGTGCAGGAACATGCGGATCTCGTCGACCACCTCGCGCGTGGCGAGTCCGCCGCCGCCGTGGCGCTGATGCTGCGTCATCTCGGCGCGAACGAGGCGCGGCTCGACAGCGAAAGACGGGACGAGCCGTCCAGCGGCGCAGCTCAGCGGGCTTGAGCCGTCGCACCACGGCGCGCTTCATCGTCATCGTACCGCGCCGCCATGAGCCGCGCATGCCGTCGCCGCGCCCCGCATGGGCGCGACGCTGCTGCGGGCCCGGCCATTCCCGGCGTGCCGCAGGGCGTCATGGCCTGTGCCGGCAAACTCGTGTTCCATCGCCGGATCGGCGACGGCGTCACCGTGCGCGGGCATGCCGGCATCGCCTGGCCGCCGCAGCGGACGCCGTGGCAGTGCAATGACGGAGTGACCATGCCCCTCGATCCCGGCGCGCAAAGCGTCCTCGACCTGATCCGTGACAGCGGCCGCCCGGCCCTGCAGACCCTGACGCCGGAGGAGGCGCGCGAGGTCTCCACCGCCGCCGCCCCCGTGCTGCAACCCGACCCGCCCGTTGTGGCCGAGGTCGAGGATCTCACCTGCCCCGGCCCGGCCGGGCCGATCGGGCTGCGCCGGTATCGCGGCCTCGGCACCGATGCCGGGGTGGCACTTCCTTGCCTGGTCTTCATCCATGGCGGCGGCTGGGTGATCGGCAGCCTGTACACCTATGATCAGCTCTGCCGCAGCCTGGCGAACCATCTCGGCGCCTGCATCATTTCGGTGGATTACCGCCTGGCGCCGGAAAACCGCTTTCCCGCCGCGGTCGATGACTGCGCCGCCGCGCTGCGCTTCATCAACGCCGAGGCCGCCGCGCTCCGCATCGACGCGACCCGCATCGCCGTCGGCGGGGACAGCGCCGGCGGCAACCTCTCTGCGGTGATGGCGCTGATGGGCCGCGACGGCACCGTGCCGGCGCCGGGCTTCCAATTGCTGCTGTATCCGGCGACCGACCTCGGCGCCGCGCAGCGGCCCTCCCATGAACGCTGCATCGAGGGCTATCCGCTGACCACGGCGACGATGTGCTGGTTCATCGACCACTACATCCCCGACGCCGCCGCGCGCATCGACTGGCGCGCCTCCCCGCTGCGCGCGGCGTCGCTCGCCGGCACGGCCCCGGCCTTCGTAATGACCTGCGGCTACGACCCGCTGCGCGACGAAGGCATCGCCTATGCCGAGCGACTTGATGCCGAGGGCGTGCCGGTCACCCACCTGCATGTGGCCACCCAGATGCACGCCTATCTGACGATGGGACGGCTGGTGCCGACCTCGGACATCACCCTGCGCCAGGCCGCCGCCGCGCTGCGGGCGCATTGGGGGTTGGCGTAGGGCGCGCCGAGACTGGAGGGGCCTTGCCCCTCCAAGCCACCCCACCAAAGGCCCGGGGCCTTTGGAAACCGTGGGTCAATCTGGCGGCACCGGGCCAGGCTGGACGGCCCATCCAGGGGATCGGCCTCCGAGCGTGCTGATCAGGTGCAGATGCCTGCAGAAACAATGGCCCGGAGCGGAGGTGGTCGTCGGCGTGAACGCAATCCGCTTCGACGTCCTGATTCCGAAATCCTGCGGGCGTCGTTCCCAGGCCACCAGCCCTTGGTTTCACTGGCCTGCATGTCGGCCCATTCGCTGGAAATGCAGCGAACGTCGCCGGCAGGATATTGGCATTAAACTGCTCAAACTATTGTTTTTGCACACTTTAGGATTTTAGCGTTTTAGGATTTTAAGCGGCCCGGCCATCCACCCGTCGCAGGCGCAATACGCCGCTTGATGATTGGAACATATCAGGAACATCGGCGGAAATCCACTGCCGCCATCATGTCACGGTGCCGAGACCCGCCTCAGCGCAGGTCGCGCGGCAAGGCGGTGCGGCCCGTCTTCGAGATGACGCGGTGATCTGGCGGGCTTGGCGGTAACGGCGCCAAGTCCGCACGGGGGCAGCGCACCTTTCCGGGGGCGCCCTCCGCTCATTCCACCGCCAGCCGCTCGATCAGGTTGCGCAACAGCCCCGCGCCTTCGGCCAACCCTTCGATCGTACCGGGCTGGCCATCCGGGCTGCCCGCGCCCGGGGGGAACGCCATGCGGTCCTGCGCCAATTCCGCCGTCGTGAGCTGTCCGTCATTGTCGTAATCCAGGCTGGCGACCACCAGCCGCGCCGCCGCCAGCGCCGCCATGCTGCCCAGCCCCGTCGTGACGGCGATCACCTCCGGCTCGCTGCCCTGTTGCAGCGCCAGCGCCCAGGCGGCGCCGCGCAACAGTCGCGCCACCTCGGCGATGCTCAGCTTGTGGTCACCGGAGACATCGGCTTCGCGGACCAGCACAGCCAGACAGGAGGCCGGCGGTCCGGCCTGGCAGGCCGCCTCCAGCCGCTCGAGCGTGCTGAGGAAGGCGAGCCCTTCGCCATGCAGCAGCGCGTTGCCCACCCCCGGCGCCTGGCAGCGCAACCAGCGCGTCACCCGCGTCTCGCCGGGCAGCCGGTCGTCGCGCAGCTTGGCATCCGGTTCGGCGAGGTCGATCGCATCCTCGGCCGGGCGCAACATGACGCGCGGCGCCTCCGCCCCGGCGCCGACGCCCAAGGTCCAGCCCGCCTGGTCGCGCACCGTCCGGAAGCGCACCAGCCGCGCCGGCCCTTCCGCCGGCAGCCGCACCACGCCGCGCGCGGTGACGTGCAACAGCGCCTCGGGTGCCGCGCAGGACCCGCGGGCCCAGGTGCCGCGCAACGCCTCGGGCACGCCCTGCGCAGCCGCCGGCCGGGCGGCGAACAGCGGCAGCGCCGGCGCCGCCACGACCATCAGCAGCGCCAGGGCCAGGCGCTTCATTGCAGCACCAGCTCCTCGCCGGCGCAGAGGTCGAGACCGGTCAGGACGACCTCCCGCCCGTCGCGGAACACCACCATCAGCTCCGCGAGGCAGCCGGTGCCCTCGGGGGGCGCGAAGTCGAGCGCCTCGCCGACGCCGAGAACCGTGCGGCCCAGCCGGTCCGGCCCACGTTCGCCACCGGGCGGATACGCGTAGAGCTCGGCGACCGGAACCTCGGCCCGGTTGCGCAGCCGCACGCTGCCGGGGCGCGGGCCACGATCCTGCTGCTCATCCTGGTCGAGCGTCTCCACCAGGGTCCAGCCGGGCCGCAGCACGATGACCGGGTTCTCGCACAGATTGATGGAAGCGCGTTCCTCGGCGGCGCGGCGTTCCTCGAAGACAATGCGCAGGTCGGCCTCGCAGTCGCGCAGCCGGGCGGCGACCTCGCGGCGCTGGCCGCGCGGGAGGGGCTCCTCGCCCAGTCGGTCGGGGCCCCAATCATCCTCGGCGCTGCCGGACAGATAGACCTCCTGCACCGCGGCGCCGTGGCGGTTGACCAGCGTCACCCGGCGTTCCGGGGCGCGCGGGGCACCCGAACCGTCGAAGGCGACTTCCCGCGTCGTGCAGAGGTTGACGCCCTGTTTCACTTCCTCCGCGTCATCCTCATAGACGGCACGCAGGTCCCACAGGCAGGCGGTGCCGCGGACGCGCAGGGTGAAGTCGGTGCCGGCGGGCAGCAGGTCGGTGCCCAGCCGGTCCGGTCCCCAGGCCAGCGGCGCGCGGGTGGAGGCGAAGAATTCGCGGATCGCCCGATCGCCGGTGTTGGCGATGCGGGCCTCGCGCTGCGGCGCGTTGGGGTCCCCGAAGGTGACGCGCGGCGTGCGGCAGATGTTCAGGGCCGGGCGCGTTTCCTCCTCGCCATCTTCGAAGACGGCGGTCACGTCGAAGACGCAGTCGCGCGTGCGGCCGAGGCGGACGCGCCACTCGCGGCCGGCGGGGATGACATTCTCGCCGAGCCGGTCCGGGCCTCGGCCCGGCGCGTTGGGCAGGGCGGCGAATATCTGCAGCAGGATGGCGTCGGTCTCGTTGCGCACCGTCACCTCGCGCAGGGGAATGGCGGTGTCGCCGAACTGCACGCGACGGTTCTGGCAGATGTTCTGCCGGCGACGATCCTCGGTGCCGTCCTGGTACACGGCGCGGAATTCGAGGTCGCAGGTCGCCCCCGGGAGGCGCGCGCGGAAGGTGCCGCGGTCGGGCACGGTGTCGGAGCCGAGCAGGTCGGGCCCGAAATCGGCGGCGCCGGGGGGGGCCGCGTAAAGCTCCCGCAAGGTCTGGCCGGATTGGTTGGTGATGGTGGCTTCACGCTCGCGCGGCGCGGGCTGGGGGGTCGTGGCGCGCGGCGTGGGCTGGGCCAGGGCTGATAGCGGGGCCAGGGCGATGCAGACGGCCATCGCCAGGGAAGGCAGGCGCATGAAGGGCCTTTCGGGGGGGAGTTTTGCGTCGGGCAGGATGACGGTTGCGCCGGACGCTCCGCAAGCGCTGACAGGACACGGTGCGGGGGAAAAACGCATGCGTGGCGGGTGTTTGTGCGGCGTGGTGCCGGCGGGCCACGTTGGCTGCGGCGGGTCGTCGCCGGCCGCCCCGACCGGGCCTTGGACAGGCGTGGCCCAGGCGGCGCGGATGGCGCCCGCGTCAGGGCGCGCGGGCGGGTGGCGGGGCGGCGTCGGGCGCTGGCGCGGGTTCGGGCGCGAGCGATGGCGCTGGGGTTGCTGCCGGCGCGGGTGCCGGTGCCGGCGTTGGTGCTGGCGCGGGCTCAGGCCCGGCTGCCGGCAGCACCACCACCGTCACCGTGCGCGATGGCGGCGTCTCCGCCCGCACGCGGGGGCTGAACTGCGCGCTGCGCGCCTCCGTCCGCAACCGGTCGCGCGATACGCCGAGGCCGGCCAGCGCCGTGGCCACCGCCCGGGCGCGCTCGGCGGCAAGGCGGATGGAGGTGGTCGCGCCGCCTTCCTGCCCGGCATGGCCGAGCACGCAGGCGACACGCGAGCGGTCGGCGGCGAGCGCTTCGACCACCGCCGCGAGGGGCGAGCGGGCGGCGTCGCCGATGCGCGCCGAACCGCGCGCGAAGGGAATGGAATAGACGTCGTCTTCCAGTTGCAGCGCGCCGACGCAGTTGATGGCGGCGACCTCGGCCATGGCCGGTGTCGTCAGCAGGGCGAGGAAAAGGGCGAGGCGCTTCATGACCCGACCAGCACCCCGGCCTGGCGCAGCCGCGCGATCAGCCCCGGCGCATCAACCGCCGGCCAGGCGGTGGCGAGGTCTGCCTCCGTTACCGTCGGCCGGGCGAGCACCCAGGCGGTGGCCTCGACCTCGCCAAAGGGCATGGGGATCACACCGCCGGCGGTCTTGAGGCCGAATTCGTTGCCGCGCCGCACGGTCTTGGCGCCGGGCTCGGCGACGCGCAGGCGGGGGCCGGCGGCGCGCTCGGCGGGCGCCGCGGGAGCCGCGCCGTCGCGCGCGGCGAGCAGGTCGAAGCCGCCGCGATGGAAGCGGTAGTCGCGGATGAAGCTTTCCAGCACCTCGATCACCTTGGGGTCCTTCGCCAGTTCGGTCAGCCGCGCGCCGAGGCTCGCGAATTGTTGCGACAGCGCATATCGCGCCGCCGCCGTGCCGTCCTGCCGTGGCAGGGGTTTGCGGAATGCCGCGTCATACAGTGCGCGTTCGGACAGGATGTTCAGCACGTCCATCCCGAGCGGCGCGTGGACGCCATAGGCAATGTGGACGGAGTTCGGCGCCTCGGCCAGCGCGTCGTGATACCAGCCGCGCGGCAGGTAGAGGATGTCGCCCTTCTTCAGCACCACCTGCTCGCGCAGTGCGCCGCGGGCACGGTCGTGATGGTCCTGCTTCTGGCCGCGGAAGATGGGGTGCGGGATTGGGTAGTCGGCACGGCCTTCCCAGATGTTCCAGGTCTTCTCGCCTTCCACCTGCAACGCCCAGACGTCGTGGGTGTCGTAGTGCGAATGGAACGCCTTGTGCGATTGGAAGGAGATGTAGACATTGGCCTGCGCCTTCCCCAGCCCGGCATCTTCGAGCGCGGCGGAGACGGCGGCGAGGCCCGGCGTCAGGCTGTCCACGTCGTTCATCACCACCGAGGCGCCGCGGCGCACCCAGTCCTGCACCTTGGCGGCGACCGGCTGGAGTACCGGCGCGCCGTCGCGCGAGGTGGCCTTGGCGCTGTATTGGGGGGGCGGCACCGCGACGCTGTCGAGCACCAGCCTGAAGCTGGTCTCGGACCAGATATGCGTCATGTCGAGCAGGCGGTTGATGGCGGCCCAGTCCAGCACCTCGGCGAAGCGCGCCGGGTGGCCCTGGACATGCAGCGGCTGCCGGTCGTGGAACTCGGCGAAGAAGCGCTCGGGGGTGATCGGGGCGAGCAGGTCTTGCAACGTCATCGTCATGGCGTGAACTCTAGCCTGGAAGTCGTGAGCGCGTCAGCGTCGGGCTGGACGCCGGGGCGAGCCCTGGCGCAGGGTTCCACGGGGGCCAATAAACAGCTGGAGGAACCGCCATGGCGGACGATATTCGCGCCCTTCCCGACACCACGCGGGAGGAAGTTCTGCGCGCCGCCGCCGATGTGCTGGCCGCCCAGGCGCCCGGCCTGCCGCACGGGGCCGCCACGCTGCTGCGGGTGCTGCATGCCGCGGTGCCGACCGGCGAACTCGCCGCCACGCCGCCCGAGACACTCGCCGCCGCGGCCGCCAGCCTGTACGGCTTCGCGGCGGATCGCGCGCCGGGGACCGCCAAGGTCCGGCTGCTACCGGCCGGGCCGGACATCGGCCCCCGCCCGGTCGCCGAGATCGTCACCGACGACATGCCCTTCCTGGTCGATACGGTGCTCGCCGCCCTGGCGCTGCATGGCCGGGCGGTGACCTCGCTGCTGCATCCGGTGCTGCGCGTCAGCCGCGACGCGGCGGGGCATCTGCTGGCCCTCGACCCCGCGGGCGGCGGGCGCGAGAGCATGATGCGCGTCACCCTCGGTGCCGCCGGGCCGGTGCTGTCGGGCCCGGCGGCGCGTCCGGCGGAGGCGCTGGACGCGCTGGAAGCGGCGTTGGCTGGCGCGCTGTCGGATGTGCGCGCGGCGACCTCCGCCTTCCCGACCATGCTCGGCCTGCTGCGCGGCGCGGAGGCCGAGGTCGCCGCCCCGGGCGGGCCGGATGCCGAGGAGGCCGTCGCGTTCCTGCGCTGGTTGGCGGAGGATAATTTCGTCCTGCTCGGCCATCGGCGCTTCACCCTGCGCGCGGATGGCGTGATCGCCGTCGTGCCGGAGGAAAATCTCGGCCTGCTGCGCGATCCTTCGCTGCCGGTCTTCGATGCGCTGCGCGACCTCTCGGCGATCCCGCCGGCGGTGCATGCGACGCTGTCGCTGCCTACGCCGGTGGCCGTCGCCAAGGCGAATATGCGTTCCACGGTGCATCGGCCGCAGCATGCCGATGTGGTGGCGACGCGCATCTTCGACGCTGCCGGCAAGGTGGCGGGCGGGCGGCTGTTCCTCGGGCTGTTCGCGGCGGCGGCCTATAACCGCAACCCGCGCTCGATCCCGCTGCTGCGGCGCAAGGTGGACCATATCCTGGAGATCGCCGGCGTCGAGGCGGACAGCCATGACGGGCGGGCGCTGCGCAACATCCTCGACACCTGGCCGCGCGACGAATTGTTCCAGGCGCCGGCCGAGGTGGTGTTGGAAGGGGCGCGCCGTGCGCTCGACCTGACGATCCGCCCGCGCGCCGCGCTGGCGGTGCGGCCCGATCCGTTCGAGCGCTTCGTCTCGGCGATCGCCTGGCTGCCGCGCGACACCTTCGACACCCGGCTGCGCGAACGCGTGGGGCAGATGCTGGCGCGCGCCTTCGGCGGTCGTCTGTCGGCCTTCTACATCGCGCTGGGCGACGCGCCGCTGGCGCGGGTGCACTACATCATCGCGACCAGGCCCGGCGAGGTGCCGGCGGTGGATACTGTGGCGCTGGAGGCGGCGATCGCGCAGGTCGCGCGTGGCTTCGGCGAAAGGCTGGCCGAGGCGCTCGCCGCCACCCAGGGCGAGGCGGAGGCGGCCGGGCGGCTGGCGCGGTGGCGGGAGGGCTTTCCCGCGACCTATCGCGAGACCGTCGGCGCGGCGCAGGGCGTGGCTGACATACTGCTCGCCGAGCGCGCCATCGCGGCGGGGCGGCCGCGGGCCGATCTGCGCCGCGCGCCCGGGGCCGGGCCGCGCGAGCTGACGCTGCGGCTGGTCAATGCCGGCGGGCCGCTGCCGCTGGCCGATGCGCTGCCACTGTTCGAGAGCCTCGACCTGCGGGCGGTGGAGGAACAGCCCTATCACATGGCGCCGGCTGGGGGGCCGCCGGTGGTGCTGCATGTCTATCGGCTGCAAGCCGGGGCGGATTGCCCGGAGGATCGGTTCGACGAGATCCTCGGTGCGCTCTCGGCGCTGCTCGATGGCGCGGCGGAGGCGGATGGCTTCAACCGGCTCGTATTGCGGGCGGGGCTCGACTGGCGCGAATGCTGGCTGCTGCGGGCGATGTTCCGCTGGGCCAAGCAGGTCGGGTTTCCGTTCGCGCAGGCGAGCGTCGAGGCGGCGTTGGCTGTGCAGCCGGAAGCGGCGCGGTTGCTTGTCGAGATCTTCCGCCGTCGCTTCGACCCGGCGGCGACCGACCGCGACACATCCGAGGCCGAGGCCGCCTGGACGATGCTGCTCGACGGCATCGAGAACCCCGATGAGGACCGCATCCTGACGCGGCTGCGCGTGCTGCTCGATGCGATGCTTCGGACCAATTTCTACCAGGGCAAGGACACCATCGCCTTCAAACTGGACAGCGCGAAGGCCGGCGAGATGCCGCTGCCGCGGCCGTGGCGCGAGATATTCGTGCATGGCGTGCGGATGGAAGGTTGCCATCTGCGCGCCGGGCCGGTGGCGCGCGGCGGCATCCGCTGGTCCGATCGGCGGGAGGATTTCCGCACCGAGATCCTCGGGCTGATGAAGGCGCAGCGGCTGAAGAACGTCATCATCGTGCCGACCGGGGCGAAGGGCGGCTTCGTGCTGAAGCATCCGCCGCCGATGAGCGACCGCGAGGCGTTCCAGGCCGAGGGCATCGCCTGCTACAAGATGCTGGTGCGCGGGATGCTCGATCTCGCCGACAACTACCAGGGTACCGTTGTCGTCACGCCGCCGGGGATCGTGCGGCGGGATGGGGATGATCCCTACATCGTCGCCGCGGCCGACAAGGGGACGGCGACCTTCTCCGACATCGCCAATGGGTTGTCCGCCGAGTACGGCTTCTGGCTAGGCGATGCCTTCGCCTCGGGCGGCAGCGCGGGCTACGACCACAAGGGCATGGGCATCACCGCGCGCGGTGCCTGGGTGATGATCGACCGGCATTTCCAGGAGACGCTGGGCCGTTCCGTGCAGGATGCGCCCTTCGACATGGTCGGCGTCGGCGACATGTCGGGGGACGTGTTCGGCAATGGGTTGCTCGTCTCCCGAAAGACGCGGCTGCGGGCGGCGTTCGACCATCGGCACATCTTCCTCGACCCCGATCCGGACCCTGAGGCGTCCTATGCCGAGCGCGAGCGGATCTTCGCGCTGCCGCGGTCGTCCTGGGCGGACTACACGGCGTCGCTGATCAGCACGGGCGGCGGCGTCCACGCGCGCAACGCCAAGACCATTGCGCTGAGCCCGCAGGCGCAGGCGATGCTCGGCATTGCCAGCGACCGCGCCGAGCCCACCGCCATCATGCAGGCGATCCTGCGCATGGAGGTGGAGCTGCTCTATTTCGGCGGCATCGGCACCTATGTGAAAGCCTCGACGGAATCACAGGCCGATGCGGGCGACCGCGCCAATGACGCGATCCGCATCGATGGCAACGAGGTGCGCGCGCGCGTCGTCGGCGAGGGCGCCAATCTCGGCGTGACGCAGGCCGGGCGCATCGAGACGGCGCGGCAGGGCATTCGCATCAATACCGATGCGCTCGACAATTCCGCCGGTGTCTCCACCTCCGACCATGAGGTGAACATCAAGATCCTGCTTGCCGATGCCGAGGGCGAAGGCGTGCTGACGCGGCGCAATCGCGACGAGCTACTGCGCGAGATGACGGATGAAGTCGCCGGCCTGGTACTGCGCGACAACCACCAGCAATCGCTGGCCGTCACGCTCGAACAGATGGGTGGGGCGGAGGATCTGTCCGCCCAGGCGGCGCTGATGGAGACGCTGGAGCATGCCGGGCTGCTCGACCGCGCCGTGGCCGGGCTGCCGGATGCGGCGGCGATGGGCCGGCGGATGGGCACTGGCGATGCCTTGACGCGGCCCGAGATCGCCGCGCTGCTGCCCTTCGCCAAGCTGTGGCTGACCGATGCGGTGGTGGAGTCCTCGCTGCCGGATGAGCCGGCGCTGCTGCCGGCGCTGGTCGCCTATTTCCCGCAACCGTTGCAGGCGACTTATGCGCGCTTCATCGAGCGGCATCGGCTGCGGCGGGACCTGATCGCCACCATCGTCGCCAATGCGGTCGCCAACCGGCTGGGCTGCGCGGCGCTGGCGCGGCTGACCATGGCGGCCGAGCCGGTCGCCGCCTGCCGCGCTGCGCTGCTCGCCGCCGAGGCCTTCGGGCTCGAAGCCGCGTGCGACGCGATCGATGCCTCACCGGCCTCGGCCGAGGCGCGGCTCGATGCGCTGCTGGCGCTGCGGCGGCTTCAGGAAGCGGCGGCGCAAGACCTGCTCGGCGCGCCGGCGCAGCCGCTGGAACAGGCGCTCGCGACCTTGCGGCCGGGCATCGCCGCGCTGGCCAGTGCCGCCGCAGCGCATGCGCCAACGCTCGCGGAAGGGCTGCCGGCGGAGGCTGGCGCGCTTGCCGCCGCCGCGCCGCGCCTGGCGGCCGCGCCGGCCGTGGTGCGGCTCGCGGCGCGTGCCCGGGTCGATGCGGCCACGGCGGCGACGGCCTGGGCGGCGGTGGAGGAAGCCTATGCGCTCGATGCGCTGCGGGCGGGGATCGGCGCGGCACCGGCGCCGGGCGCCTTCGGGCCGCGTGCCAAGGCCGCGCTGGTCGAGGAAGTGGCCGCGAGCCAGATGCGGCTCGCGGCGCAACGACTGGCCGGTGGGGCGCCGGATGGAGCGCGCGCGGCCTCGGTCGCCGCGCTGGTGCAGGAAGCGGCAGCGGCGCGGGACCTCGCGGCGGTGACGGTGGCGGTGCGAGGGGTGGCGTCGCTCGCGGCGTAAGACTGGGGGAACGGCGCCCCATACGCGCGGAGATTTCGCGGTGCGACGGTGGGAGCCGGAGAGGGCCTTGCCCGCTCCGGACCACCCCCAACCACGGGGTGAGGTGTGGACAGGGGCAGAGCCCCTCTTCAAGGCCGCCAGCGTCGGTCGGTTCGCGCCTATGGGGCGGCGCCACTCTCCAATCAGCAGCCGCGTCAGTACAGCGTCGCCGTCAGCCGCAGCCCCACCACCAAGGCGTTGGGCAGGGCGGAGGTCGCGCTGCGGCGTTCATCCGGTTCGCGCGCCGCCGGGTGGAACAGCGCCTGCACCAGCGGCCGCACCGCCAGCCGGTCCGCGATGATCGAATAATTGTAGTTCAGCTCGACGATCGTCTCGTAGTCGCGCACCGGCCGGTCGGCGCCGAAGGCGATCAGTTCCTGGTCGTAGTTGCGCGAATCATTGCCGATGCGCGCCCAGGAGACGCCGAGCGAGATGGCGTCGTGCTCGCGCTCGAACGGTCCGCGCCAGGCGACGCCCCCATCGAGCTGCACGGAGACGGCGTTGCGGTCGTCCGGCTGGGTGAAGGCGCGACCGAAGACGCCGACCAGGCCGCTCTCGCCCCGCCACAGCACCGCCTCGCCGATCGCGTAGTAGCCGTAGTTGTTGTTGAAGCGCTTGGGCACGCCGGAGCTGGCCGGGTTGGCCAGGGACAGGCCGTCATCGGCGGTGTTCACGGAATCGAAGCCGCCATTGTGGTACCAGCCGCCGAGCTTGAGGGTCCATGGCCGCGGCGCGTCGTCGCTGCCTTCCGGCGCGGTTCCGCCGGTGACGAATTCCGCCATGTAGAAAATGCCGCCGGCCAGGCTGAAATTGATGCCGTAGCGGTTATGCGCCTGCGGGTTGGTATCGACGCCGTATTTGCCGCCGGGATTGCCGGAGAACATCGCCGCGCGCAGGCCGGTGCCGGCATCGGGATCGCCGATGTTCACGCGCACGCCCGGCGCGGCGAGCGGATAGGCCGGCCCGCCGGCCGGCAGGGTATTGGCCAGCGCGACCGGCCAGCCCCAGGTGCCGCTGACCAGGTTGCCGGCGAACTCGGCGGTGGCGAATTCGCTGTCCGCGGCAAGCTGGCCGAAGCGGATCGAACCGTATTCGCCGAAGCTGCGTTCCATCCACAATTCGAACAGCCGGACGGTCGACAGCGCCTCGATGCTGCTGACCGGGGCGAGGCTGCCGACCAGCGTCGGCGTCGGCTGTCGGCCATAGATGCCGAAGGCCGAAGCCTGGGCCGACCACCCTTCGAGGCCGAGCATCTTCTCGAGGTCCAGATGCGCGGCGAGGCGCAGCTGCGCGATCGCGGCCACGCCCGAACGCACGCCGCCGGTGGTGTTGCCGATGGTGTCGACGATCAAGCCGGCCGAAAGGCACAGGCCATTGGCCGCCTCGGTGCCCTCCTCGCAGGCCGCTGCCGGTTCGGTCTCCTCGGCGCGCAGGCCGGCGGCCGGGGTGACCGCCGCCAGCCCCGCAAGCAGGGCGGCGCGCGTGGCCAAGCCACGGATCTGGGGGGGAAGGAGCAGCATCATCAACAATCTCCCAGCGGCGACGAGGCCGCCCTCGCGGACGCAATCACAACATGATACTATATAACATCGACGGAAACGCAACTGCGTCGCATTATCGGCACTTCATCCAGGCTGCCATCCATCGCCACACCGTGAAAATCGGCTTCTTTCCAGCGATGTCGGGCGAGGCGGCGACGCGGCGCAGAGCGGTCGGCACTGCGGGGCCGACCGCATTGCGATTGCGAGCGGTTTGCAATTGAGGCATATACCGGCGCGTCAGGCGCGCAGGCCGCACGCCGCCTCCCCCGCCGCTTCCCTGCCGGAATGGAATTGTCTGTCATGCCAAGCCGTCGCATCGTCCTGGGCGTCACGCTCGCCTCTCTGCTCGCGCGCCAGGCGCATGCCGAAGCGGCGCCGGCGAAGCGCGCGGTGCTCGCCACCTATGTGGATATCGGCGCCGCCATGTATGCCGATGCCCTGGCCGGCGCGCGCCTGCTGCAGCAGGCCGTCGCAACACTGATCGAGACACCATCCGAGGCGACCCTCACCGCGGCGCGCCAGGCTTGGCTCGCCGCCCGTCCGGCATATTCGCGCACCGAGTGTTTCCGCTTCGGCAATCCGGTGGTGGATGCGTGGGAAGGCCATGTGAATGCCTGGCCGCTCGATGAAGGCCTGATCGACTATGTCGATACCGCCAGCTACGGCGAGAGCAGCGACGAGAACCCGCTGTTCACCGCCAACATCATCGCCTCGCGCCAGATCACCCATGCCGGCGAGACGATCGACGTCACCGTCATCACGCCCGAGGTGCTGACCAAGCTGGACGAGATCGGCGGCATCGAGGCGAATGTCACCATCGGCTACCACGCCATCGAATTCCTGCTCTGGGGCCAGGACCTCAACGGCACCGGTCCCGGCGCGGGCAACCGGCCCTATACCGACTACGTGCTGGGCGAGGGCGGCACCGGCGGCAACATGGACCGTCGCCGCGCCTACCTAACCGTCGTCACCGGCATGCTGGTGGCGGAACTCGAGACCATGGCGGCGAGCTGGCAGCCCAATGGCGCCGCCCGCCGCGCGGTCACCGCCAATGGCACCGATGCCGGCATCGCCGTCATCCTGACCGGGCTGGGCAGCCTCTCGCTCGGTGAACTGGCGGGCGAGCGGATGAAGCTCGGCCTGTTGCTGCATGACCCGGAGGAGGAGCATGACTGCTTCTCCGACAACACCCACAACAGCCATTACGGCAACATCGTCGGCATGCGGTCGGTCTATCTCGGCGAATACCGCCGCACCGATGGCTCCATCGTGCGCGGCCCGTCGCTGTCGGATTTCGTGCGCGCCGGCTTCCCCGCACTGGACCGCGAGATGCGCGCCAGGCTCGACGCGACGCTCGCCGCCTTCGAGGCGATGAAGACCCGCGCCGAGACGGTCGAGGCCTATGACCAGATGCTCGCGGACGGCAATACCGAGGGCAATGCGGTGGTGCAGAACTGCATCGACAAGCTGCTCGACCAGACGCGCACCATCGAGCGCATCATCGGCGCGCTGCGGCTGACGGTGACGCTGGAACGCTCGCAGAGCCTCGACAACCCCGATGGCATCCCGCGTCGCTGACCGCCATGCGTCGCCTCATCCCGACCGCGGTCGCCTTGCTGCTGGCCGGCACCGCGCTCGCCAGTGACCGCCCGGACCCGTCCGAGCTGCTGCCAGGCGGGGCGGCCACGGTGCGCAACACCGGGGATGCGCGGGCCTTCTCCCAGGGCTCCGGCAACCTTCCCTATGAGCGGCTGTTCACCTTCCGCATCGGCGATGGGGTGTTCCGCAAGCTGTGGGTCTCCTCGCCATCCTCGACCACCAGCTCGGATGGGCTGGGGCCGCTCTACAATTCGCGGGGCTGCCAGTCCTGCCATTTGCGCGACGGGCGCGGCCGGCCGCCGGAGGCGGGCGAGGCGGCGTCCTCCTTGCTGATGCGCCTGTCGGTGCCGCCCACCGCCCCGCGCCCGACCGAACCCACCGCCTCCACGCTGCCGGCCACGCCCGACCCGACCTATGGGCTGCAGTTGCAGACCTTCGGCATCCAAGGCCATGCCGCCGAAGGCCATGTTGCGGTGAACTGGACCGAGGAGGCGGTGCCGCTCGCCGGCGGCGAGGTCGCCCATCTGCGCCGCCCCGCCTGGCGCATCGAGAATTGGGGCTATGGGCCGCCGGGGCCGGGCCTGATGACCTCCCCGCGCGTCGCGCCGCCGATGATCGGACTCGGCCTGCTGGAATTGGTGCCGGAGGCCGACATCCTCGCCGGCGCTGACCCCGATGATCGCAACCATGACGGCGTTTCCGGCCGCGCCGCGCGGGTCTGGAGCGGCGCGCTCGGCCATGCCGCGCTCGGGCGCTTCGGCTGGAAGGCGCTCGCCCCCACCCTCGCCGACCAGTCGGCCGACGCCTTCATGGCGGATATGGGCCTGTCCACGCCGATCCACGTGGCGCAGGGCTATGGCGAATGTACGCCGGCGCAGACGCTGTGCCGGGCCGCGCCCGACGGTTCCCCCGGCCCTGGCAAGCCCGAGGTCGAACCTCGGCTGTTCGACCTGGTGGTGTTCTACGCCCGTAATCTCGGCGTACCGGCCCGCGCCGAACCGACGCCGGAGGTGCTGCGCGGCCGTGCCATCTTCCGCGACATCGGCTGCTCCGCCTGCCACCGCCCGTCCTTCACCACCGGCCACGCGGATGACCGGCCGGAACTCTCGGGCCAGCGCATCTGGCCCTATACCGACATGCTGCTGCACGACATGGGCGAAAGCCTCGCCGACAACCGCCCCGAAGGCGCGGCGGACGGGCATGAATGGCGCACCGCGCCGCTGTGGGGCCTCGGTCATACCCAGGCGGTGAGCGGCCATACCGAACTGCTGCATGACGGGCGCGCCCGCAATGCGCTGGAAGCGATATTGTGGCATGGTGGCGAGGCCCAGGCGGCGCGCGACCGGGTGGTCGGCCTGCCGCCCGCCGACCGCGCCGCCCTGCTCGCCTTCCTGGGAAGCCTGTGATGACCTTTCGCCGCGCCCTGCTCGCCGCTGCCTTGTTGCTACCCGTCGCGGCCTGGGCACAGCCCGGACCGGAGGCGCAACGCGAAGCCATCCGGCGCATCGTGGCCGGCCATGTGCTGCCGCGCCACGCTGCCTTCACCGCCGCCGCGCACGACTTCGCCGCCGCCACGGCGGCGGTCGAGGCCAACCCCTCGGCGGCCACCGCCGATGCCGCGCGCGCTGCCTGGGTGCGGACGGCGCTTGCCTTCCAGGGCATCCGGCATCTGCGCTTCGGGCCGATGGATGCCTTCGACCGCGGCTTCCGCATCGACCTGTTCCCCGACACGCGCAACACCATCACGCGCGACATCGCCGAACTGCTGCGCGGCGCCGACCCGGCAAGCATCACACCCGAGGCCTTCGCCCGTGGCCGCGTCGGCGCGCAAGGCCTGCCGGCCGCCGAACGGCTGTTGTTCGGCGCCGAGGCGCCGCGCCTGCTCGTCGCCGACCAAGCCTTCCGTCGCAGCCTGCTGACGGCGATCGGGCGCAATCTGCAGGACATGGCGAGCGGCCTCGAAGCAGCCTGGACCACCCAGCACCCGACCGAGGAAGTGCTGCTGGAGGGCACGCCCGGCGGCATCTACCAGACCCCGCAGGACGGCCTGCTGGTGCTGTTCAAGAGCCTGCATGGCGGCATCGAATTCGTCACCGAGCGCGAGGTGGCGCGGCCCCTCGGCCCCTCGCTGCGCGAGGCGTTTCCCCGCCGGGCCGAGGCTTGGCGCAGCGGGCAGTCGCTGGCGCTGGTCAGCGCCGCCATTGTCGCGCTGGAGGAATTGTGGCGCACCGGATTCGCGCCGCTGACCAGCGCTGCCGAGCCCAGCCTGACCGGCGCGATCGACGCCGCCTTCGCCACCGCCATCACCGCCGCGACGCGCGTGACACCCGGCCTGGAAGCCGCCGTGGCCGATGCGAATGGGCGCCCGAAGGTCGAGGCGCTGGTCCAGGCGCTCAACGACACCCGGCATCTGCTGGCCGACCGGGTGGCCCCGGCCATCGGCGTGCCGGTCGGCTTCAACTCGACGGATGGCGACTGATGACGACGATCGGACGACGCGGCACCCTCGCCTTGGCCGGGGTCGCTCTGGCGAAGCCGAGCCTGGCGGCGACGCCATACTTCCTCTCGGCCGCCGCCGATGCCAGCGGTGCCTGGCGGGCGGCCGCCTTCGGGCTGGATGGCACGCCGCGCTTCGAACTGGCCCTGCCGGCGCGCGGCCATGGCGCGGCGGTCGCCCCCGATCGCGGCACCGCCGTGCTGTTCGGCCGCCGGCCCGGCGACTACGCGCTGGTGCTCGATGCCGCCAGCGGTGCCGTGCGGCACACCATCGCCCGCGCCACCGACCGCTGGTTCTGCGGCCATGGCGCCTACTCGGCCGATGGCGCGCTGCTGTATGCGACCGAACTCGATGCTCAGGGCGAGGGCGTTGTCGGCGTCTATGCCCCCGGCCGCGACTTCGCCCGCATCGGCGAATTCCCCACCGGCGGCGCCGACCCGCATGACATCCGCCTGACCCGTGACGGCCGGTCGCTCTGGGTCGCCAATGGCGGCATCCGCACCGACCCCAGGTTGCCCCGCGCGCGGCTCGACCTCGAGACCATCGACAGCTTCCTGGTGCTGATCGACGCGGCGAGCGGCCGGATCCAGGCGCGCCGCCGCCTGCCCGGGGAGGACACGCTGCTCTCGCTGCGCCACCTCGCCATCGACGCGGATGGCGAGGTGTTCGTTGCCATGCAGCATGAAGGCCCGCGCTTCGAACGGCCGCCGCTGGTCGCGATCGCCGACGCCGCGCGGATCGCCATGCTGGACGGCGCGGAACCGCTCTGGGACGCGCTGAATCACTATACCGGCAGCACGGCGGCGACCGCCGATGGCCGGCTCGTCGCGGTGACCAGCCCGCGCGGCGGGGTGATGGCGGTGATCGAGGCGCGGACGCGGCGCGCGCTGTTCCGCACCCCGCTGCGCGACGGCTGCGGGGTCGCGGCGGGCGGTGGCGGCTTCGTCGTCACCTCCGGCCTTGGCGGCGGCATCACCGTCGGCGCCGATGGCGCGGTGGCAGCCTTGCCGGCCGGCTGGGTCGAACGGCTGCGCTGGGACAACCACCTCGTCTCGCTGTGATCCCACGGGGGCTTGCCGATGACCAGCGGACGACGAATGGAGCGGCGACGGCCCTCCGAACAACCCTGCTCCGGTTCCCATCGACGGGGGGCCG
This sequence comes from Neoroseomonas lacus, assembly GCF_014644535.1. Classification (GTDB taxonomy): domain Bacteria; phylum Pseudomonadota; class Alphaproteobacteria; order Acetobacterales; family Acetobacteraceae; genus Neoroseomonas; species Neoroseomonas lacus. Next base: position 96,192 of record NZ_BMKW01000006.1, on the reverse strand, counting down.
GCTGGGAGGCCGGCTTTGGCGATGGACATGGAACGCATCCCGCGCCCGCGCAGCGCGGCTGTTGCGCGGACGCAGGTCCCGGCGCCGTTCCCGACCGCGGCGCAGGTCGCCACGCCAATGCACGCGCCATCGCTTGACAGGGCAAGCGGTCGCTCGCCGGACCTCACCTCGCCACAGGCTTGAAGCGGTTCGGAGGGGCAGAGCCCCTCCGGTTCCGCCCCGCCTACTCGGCCGCGATCGCCAGGGTCGGGTAGTCCGTGTAGCCGTGCGCATCCCCGCCATAGAAGGTCTTGGGGTCCGGCGCGTTCAGCGCCGTGCCGGTCCGCAGCCGTGTCGGCAGGTCCGGATTGGCCAGGAACGGCACGCCGAAGGCGATGACATCCGCCCGCCCGCCGGCGATGTCCGCTTCCGCCCGCGCGGCGTCGTAGCCGCCGTTCAGGATCAGCGGGCCGTCGAACAGCCGCCGGGCGATGCCCGCCGCGTCGTAGCTGTAGGCGCCGCCCACCAGGTGCAGATAGGCCAGCCCCTGGCCGGACAACGCGGTGGCGAGATGCGTCAGCGTCGCCTCAGGGTCGGTATCGGCCACGTCGTTGAAGGTGCTGCCCGGATTGACGCGGACACCGACTCGGCCAGGCCCGATCGCCGCCACCGCCGCGGCCACGGCGCCGAGCAGGAAGCGCGCGCGGTTCTCGACCGACCCGCCCCATTCATCGGTGCGGAGGTTGGCGTTGGTCGAGAGGAACTGGCTGGGCAGGTAGCCGTTGGCGCCATGGATCTCGACGCCGTCGAGGCCGGCCTCGATGGCAAGGGTCGCGGCGCGGCCATAGGTCGCGATCACCGCCGGGATCTCGGCCGCGTCCAGGGCGCGCGGCACCGGCATCGGCTTGGGACCGGCCTTGGTGATGATGTCGCCCGCCGCCGCCACGGCGGAGGGCGCGACCGGCGAGCCGCCATCGAGGAAGTCGGGATGCGAGATGCGCCCGGTATGCATCACCTGCGCAACGATCCTGCCGCCCTTGGCGTGCACGGCCTCGGCCACCTTGCGCCAGCCGGCGACCTGCGCGGCGCTGTACAGGCCGGGGATGTCGATATAGCCGCGGCCGCCGGCATCGGGCGTGGTGCCTTCGGTTATGATCAGCCCGGCGGTGGCGCGCTGGCCGTAATACAGCGCGTTGAGGTCGGTCGGCACGCCGTCGGGGCTGCGGTTGCGCGTCATCGGCGCCATCGCGATCCGGTTCCGCAGCGTGATGTCGCCGAGGCGAACGGTACTGAACAGGGTCTGCGTCATGGTCATCATCCTCGAAATGCGAAGGGGCGAGGGATTGCTCCCCCGCCCACGCTTCGCGTTGTGTCGATGCTCAAGCGTTGGCCGGGATCACCTGGCGGCCGAGCAGCTTGTTCACATCCAGGGCGAAGGCCCCGGCGCCGAGGCCGGCCTGCACCAGCAGCAGCACGGTCCAGAAGGCGGGGAATTCCCAGCCGCCGCGCGCGGCGCTGAAGACCCAGCCATTGCCGATATGCTGCATTGTGGCGCCGATCATGATCGGCAGCGCCAGCAGGCTCACGACGCGGACGCCGACGCCAGTGACAAGCGCGATACCGGCGCCGATCTCGGCGATGATCACGATCAGGCCGAAGATCGGCGGGAAGCCGAGCGAGCCGAAATAACCCATCGTGCCGGCGACACCGAAGGTCGCCAGCTTCAGCAGCCCGCCATGGGCGAGGAACAGCGCGCCCATGCTCACGCGGAGCAGGAAGGCGGCGTAGGGGGTGGTCGTCTTGGTGTCGAGCATCGTCATCATCCTCGTTGCGGAAAGGCCCCACGGCCTTCGGTGGGGCGCACCATGCCTCGGGAGCCCCCCCGGCTTCCAACGGGGCTTCGGAACGTCCATCATCACCAACACGAATGGCGGACCTTTCCACTCTCGACCTGAACCTGTTGCGTGTGTTCGACGCGGTGGCGCGCGAACGGCACGTCACGCGCGCGGCGCAGCGGCTGAACCTGTCGCAGCCGGCGGTGTCCAACGCGCTCGCCCGGCTGCGCGCGGCGCTGAATGACGAGCTGTTCCTGCGCCGCCCGGGTGGCGTGGAGCCGACGGAGCTGGCGCTGGCCCTGGCCGGACCGGTGGCGGAGGTGCTCGACCGGCTGCGGGATACGCTGGCCGTCCATGCGCCGTTCGACCCGATGACCTCCGATCGCGTCTTCACCCTTGCCTTGTCGGAATATGCCGAGGCGGTGCTGGCGCCGCCGCTGCTCCAACGCATGGGGCGGGAGGCGCCGGGCTGCCTGGTGGCGATCCGCCATGCCGACCGCACCAATTGGCAGGAATTGCTGGAACGCGGCGAGGCGGAGCTTGCCGTCGGCGTGCTGCCGGAGCCGCCGGCGATCTACACCCGCATCCGCCTGCTGCCCGAGGGCTTCATGACGTTGATGCGGCAGGGCCACCCGTTGGCGAGCGGGGTGATGACCGAGGACCGGCTGATCACCTTCCCGCATCTGTTGCATTCGCCGAACGGGTCGCGCGACGGGGCGCTGGACGTGGCGCTGGCGACGCGGGGGAAGAAGCGGCGACTCGGCGCGGTGGTGGCGCATCTGTCCGCGGTACCGGGCATCCTGGCACGCACCGACATGGTGATGACGCTGTCGGGGCGGCTCGCCCTGTTGCTGGCGGATGCGCATGGGCTGGTGGTGCGCGAATCGCCGGTCGAGATCCGCCATACGCGGCTGTCGATGATCTTCCATCGGCGGCTGGAAAGCGATGACGGGCATGCCTGGCTGCGGCGGCTGATCCTGGCGGTGGCGCGGGACGTGCCGGCGGTCGAGGCCGGTGGTGCGCCGCGTGGCGATGACGATTGAGGCGGCGATGAGCGACAATTTCGACCATGTGATCGTCGGCGCCGGCTCCGCGGGCTGCGTGCTGGCCAACAGGCTTTCGGCACATGGCGCGACGGTCGCCATCATCGAGGCGGGGGGCAAGGATCGCCACCCCTATATCCACATCCCTGCCGGCTATGCGCGCATTCTCGACCACGCGAAGTTGACCTGGGGGTTCCGCACCGAGCCGGATGCGGCGACGGGCAACCGCGCGCTGGATTATCCGCGTGGGCGGGTCTGGGGTGGGTCGTCATCGATCAACGGGCTCGGGCATGTGCGCGGGGACCCGTCGGACTACGATCTCTGGGCGCAGAAGGGTTGCACGGGGTGGGGGTGGGACGACCTGCTGCCCTATTTCGTGCGCCATGAATCCTTCGCCGGCGGTGGCGAGGGGCGCGGCACCAGCGGGCCGCAGCCGATCGAGCATCTGGCCGAGACGCCCGAATTGCTCGACCAGTTCGCCGCCGCCGCCCGTGCGATCGGCCTGCCGGTGAATGCGGACATGAACGGGCCGCGGCGCGAGGGCTTCGCCACCTTCCAGCAGACGCGGCGGGGGCAGCGGCGCGTCTCGGCGGCGCGGGCGTATCTGGTGCCGGCGTTGTCGCGGCCGAACCTGACGGTGATCGACAACAGCCTGGCGCTGCGCATCGTGGTGGAGGGTGGCCGCGCGACGGGTGTGGCGATCCGGCGCGGTGGCGAGGAGCGCATCATTCGCGCGCGGTTCGGCGTGGTGCTCTCGGCGGGCGCGATCGGATCGCCGCATCTGCTGATGCGGTCGGGCATCGGGCCGGCGACGCATGTGGCGGAACATGGCATCGCGCCGGTGTTCGATGCGCCGGGGGTCGGGCAGAATCTGCAGGACCATTACATCGTGCGGCTGAGCTATCGGCTGACGGATCATCGCTGGTCGGCCAATCGCCGCATCGTCTGGCCGAGGCTCGGGCTGGAAGTGCTGCGCTGGCTGACCACGGGCAAGGGCGTGCTGACCTGGTCGCCGGGGATGATGTCGCTGTTCGCGCGCACCGAGGCCGGCTTGGATGCGCCGGACATCCAGATCAATGGCGGGCCGCTGTCCTGGCAGGATGGTCGGATCGGCGTGCCGGAGACGGAGCCGGGCTTCACCCTCGGGGTCTGGCAATGCCGGCCGCATAGCCGGGGGTCGGTGACGCTGAAATCGGCGCGGGCGGAGGATGCGCCGGCGATCGCGCCGCGCTTCCTGACGGAGCACGCCGACGAAGCCTGCGTAGTACGCGGGATGCGGTTGGCGCGGCGCTGGATGGCGGCGGCGCCATTGCAGGGGATTGTCGCGCGGGAAGTGCGTCCGGGACCGGAAGCGGAGAGCGACGAGGCGTTGCTCGCCGTGGCGAAGGCGACAGGCGGGACGGTGTATCACCCATCCTGCACGGTGCGGATGGGCGGGGATGCGAACGCGCCGCTGGATGCGCGGCTGCGGTTCCGGGGGATCGAGGGGCTGCGGGTGGTGGATGCGTCGGTGTTTCCTGACATTCCTGTCTGCAACATCAATGCGACGGTGCTCAGTGTGGCGGAGAAGGCGTCGGATCTCATTGCCGAGGATATGCGCGCGTAAGAAGGTCGAGGGGGCGTCGCCCCTCGAGCACCCGGCAGGAAACAAAGGTTCCTGCACCTTCGCTCGTCTTCTGCGAAATCGTGGGCGACATTTTGGCAGTCAGCCCAACGCCGGCGCCCGGTACCAACAGATGGCATTCCAAAGGGCACTGCCCTTTGGTGGGGTGGTTTGGAGGGGCAAAGCCCCTCCAATCTACGCTTCCGCCTCCGGCGCGAAATTCATCGCCACCCCATTGATGCAATACCGCAGCCCCGACGGCGGCGGCCCGTCATCGAACACATGGCCCAGATGGCTGCCGCAAGTCGCGCAATGCACCTCGACGCGCACCATGCCGTAGCTGCGGTCCACCGTGGTCTCGACCGCGCCGGGCAGCGGGTCGTCGAAGCTCGGCCACCCCGTGCCGCTCTCGAATTTCCGGCCCGAGCGGAACAGCGGCGTGTCGCAGCCCACGCAGGTGAACACGCCGGCGCGCTTTTCCATCAGCAGGGCGCAGCTGCCGGGCCGTTCGGTGCCGTGGTCGCGCATCACCCGGTATTGTTCGGGCGTCAGCAGCGCACGCCATTCGGCGTCGCTGCGGGTGATGGGGAAGGTCTTCTCCGTCGTCGTCATCCTGGGTCCTTTCGGCTGGCGGCCGCGGGGGCGCAGCATAGCATGGCGTGCCCGATCCGCGCCCGCCCGCCGCGCTATATTGGGGTGCACATAGCCCCACACCAGCCGTCAGCGCCGCAACGCCTTGATGTCCACCAGCGGCGTTCCATCCACGCAATCGAGGCCGCGCACCAACACCGCCTCATCCGTCACCGCCACCACCTCCACCTCGGAGGACGAGATCGGGTTGGGCCGGTTCGGTGAGCGCAGCGCGAAGGTGCCGAGCGGGGCCGGCCTTCCCTTGGGCGCCTGCACCAGCAGGTCGCGCCGGGCGAGGTGCATCCAGTACAGCACCTCAAGCCTTGCGCCAGGCTCGATGCCGCGCAGGGCCGGACGCCAGGGTGCCTCGATCTCAATGCGACAGACTGGCCCCTCCGGGCTGCCGCGGTGCGGGCAGTCGGCCCGGGTCGCGAAGGGCGTGCGGATGCTGCCGATGAAGCTGATCGCGGCATCGGCGCGATCGGGCATGCCGCCCTCCACCTCGCCTGGCCGCGTGGCATTCCAGTCCATGGTCTCATTCCCCTTGCCGGCGCCATGATGGACGCGGCGCATCGCTTCGGCTATTTCCAACTGCATATAACGCATACCGGGAGTGTGCCTATGCTTCGCCGCGTCCTTCTCGCCGCCGCCGCCGTCTTCGGCCTTGCTGGCGCCACCGCAGCACGGGCACAGGATGCTGTCACGATCTTCGCCGCCGCCAGCCTGACGGATGCGATGCGCGCCCTGGGCCAGGAATGGGCGGCGCGCGGCAACCCGACACCGCGCCTCTCGCTGGCGGCCTCCTCGGCGCTGGCGCGGCAGATCGAACAGGGTGCGCCGGCTGACCTGTTCATGTCGGCCGATGAGGCCTGGATGGACTATGTCCAGCAACGCAACCTGATCGTGAACGACACGCGTAGCAGCCCGATCGGCAATTCACTGGTGCTGATCGCGCCGGCCGATGCGGCGCAGCCGGTGGCGCTGACGCGCGAGACCAACCTGCTGGCGCTGCTCGGCCCGAATGGCCGCATCGCGACGGGCGACCCGGCGCATGTGCCGGTCGGCCGCTACGCCCAGGCAGCGCTGACCTGGATGGGCCAGTGGGCGGTGATTGCCCCGCGCCTCGCCCGCGCCGACAATGTCCGCGCCGCGCTGCTGCTGGTTGAACGCGGGGAAGCCCCCTACGGCATCGTCTATGGCACGGATGCGGCGGCGTCGCGTGGAGTGCGCGTGGTCGGCACCTTCCCGGTCGGCAGCCACACCCCCGTCACCTACCCCTTCGCCCTGACGCGCCGGGCCGAGGGCAACGCCCAGGCACGCGCCCTGCTCGCCTTCCTGACCGGGCCCGAGGCGCGGCCCACCTGGCAACGCTTCGGCTTCAGCATCCCGCAGTGAATCTCGGCCTCAGCGCGGAGGAATGGCAGGCGGTCCGACTCAGCCTCGAGGTCGCCTCGCGGTCGGTCGCGGTCTCGCTTCTGCCGGCGATCGGCATCGCCTGGCTGCTCTCGCGCGGGCGGTTTCCGGGGCGGATGTTGCTCGATGCGCTGGTGCATCTGCCGCTGGTGGTGCCGCCCGTCGTGGTCGGCTGGGGGCTGCTGATGCTGTTCGGCATCCGTGGCCCGATCGGCGGGCCGCTGCATGACTGGTTCGGCATCCGGCTGGTGTTCACCACCGAGGGCGCCGCACTCGCCACCGCGGTGATGTCCTTCCCGCTCATCGTGCGCGCGGTGCGGCTTGGCCTCGACACGGTCGATACCGGGCTGGAGGCGGCGGCGCGCACGCTCGGCGCCGGGCCGATCGACCGCTTCGTCACCATCACCCTGCCGCTGATGTCGCCGGGCATCCTGGCCGGGGCGGTCACCGCCTTCGCCGCCGGGCTGGGCGAATTCGGCGCCGTCATCACCTTCGCCTCGAACATCCCGGGCGAGACGCAGACCCTGCCGCTCGCGATCTATGCCGCGACGCAGACGGCCGGCGGCGAGGCCGTGGCGGCGCGGCTCGCCGGCATTTCCTTCACGCTGGCGATCGCCGGGCTGCTGCTGGCGGAAGTCGTCGCGCGGCGGATGTACCGCCTGCTGGGTCGCGCCTGATGCCGCAGGTCGCGCTGCGCCACCGCTTCGGGCACGACGGCTTCGCGCTCGATGTCGCCTTCGATGCGCCAGAGAGCGGCGTGACCGCGTTGTTCGGTCCGTCGGGCTGCGGCAAAAGCACCATCCTCGCCGCCGTCGCCGGATTGTTGCGGCCGCAGGAAGGGCGCGTGGCGATCGGCGGCGAGGTGGTGCTCGACACCGCGCGCGGCATCGCCCTGCCGCCGGAACGCCGGCGCTGTGCCGTGGTGTTCCAGGATGCCCGGCTGTTCCCGCATCTCAGCGTCGAGACCAATCTGCGTTACGGCCTGCGTCGCGCGCCACGAGACGCCGACGGTCCAAGCTTCAATGAGGTGGTCGCGCTACTCGGCATCGACCATCTGCTCGCGCGTCGCCCGGGCGGGCTGTCGGGTGGCGAACGCCAGCGCGTGGCGCTCGGCCGCGCGTTGCTGGCCCGGCCGCGGCTGCTGCTGATGGACGAACCGCTGGCCGCGCTCGACGCCGCGCGGCGCGCCGAGGTGCTGCCCTTCCTCGCCCGACTGCGCGACGTGGCCAGACTACCGATCCTCTACGTCACCCATGCGCTCGATGAAGTGGACGCGCTCGCCGACCACCTGGTGCTGCTGGAGCACGGCCGCGTGCTCGCCAATGGCCCGGTCACCACGCTGGCGGCGCGCACCGACCTGCCGCTCGCGGCGCGGCGCGATGCCGGCGTGCTGCTCGACTGCACGGTGGGGGCGGCGCCGCTCGATGGGCTGACGCGGCTTGATTTCCCCGGCGGCGCGCTGGTCACCACACTGCATCCCGGCGCGCCGGGCACACGGCTGCGAGTGCGGGTGCGCGCCCGCGACATCGCCGTCGCCATCGAGGAACCGCGCGGCATCTCCACCCAGAACATCCTGCGCACCACGCTCACCGACATCCAACCCGCTGGCGAGGGCCAGGAGGTTTTCCTGCGCCTGGCGATCGGGCCGAGCACGTTGCTCGCGCGCATCACCCGCGACAGCGTCCGCCGTCTGGCGTTGCGCCCGGGAATGCCGCTATGGGCGCTGGTCAAGGCTGTCACCTTCGACCATCGCATGGCCGTAGGGGCCGAACGCCCCATCGAACCAGGAGGCGACGATGCCCTACCTGCTGCCTGACGAACGGCTGCTCGCCATGCTGCGTGAGGACGCGCCCTTTGGCGACCTGACGACGCGCGGCCTGGGCATCGGCGAGCGGCGCGGCACCGCAACCTTCCGCACCCGCGCGACCATCACCGCCTGCTGCGTCGAGGAAGGCGAACGCCTGATGCTGCTCGCCGGCTGTACGGCGGCGCGGCGCATGGCCGCCTCCGGCGCGCAGGTCGAGGCGGGCGGGGACCTGCTGATCGCCGAGGGCGACGCTACCGCCCTGCATCGCGGGCTGAAGGTGGCGCAGACGCTGATGGAGGTGACCTCCGGCGTCGCCACCCGCGCGCGGCGCATCCTGACCGCCGCACGGGAAGGCCGGCCGGGCATCGCCGTGGCCTGCACGCGCAAGCACCTGCCTGGGGCGAAGGACGTGATGCTGAAGGCGATCATGGCCGGCAGCTGCATCCCGCACCGGCTCGGCCTGTCGGACAGCGTGCTGGTGTTTGCCCAGCATCGCGTCTTTCTCGGCCGCCAGCCGCCGCATCTGTGGGTCGCCGCGCTGCGTGCCGCTCAGCCGGAACGCAAGATCGAGGTCGAGGCCGAGAGCGTCGACGAGGCGCTGTGGTTCGCTGCCGCCGGGGTGGATGCGGTGCAGCTCGACAAGCTCTCCCCCGAGCAGGTGGCCGAGGCGGTTCGCGCCATGGCCAGGCTGCCGAAGCACCCGCTGCTCGTCGTCGCCGGCGGGGTGACCGAGGCCAATGCCGCCGCCTATGCCCGTGCGGGAGCCGAGTTGCTGGTGACGTCGGCGGTCTATGCCGCGCCGCCGGCCGATATCGGCGTGGCCATCACGGCGGCCGCGCCATGACCGAGGCGGCCGAGCTGAGCCTGCGCATCGACCTGCCGGGGGGCGGGCGAATTGGGCCGGGCAAGATTCGGCTGCTGGAGGCGATCGACCGCGAAGGGTCGATCTCGGCGGCCGGACGTGCGCTGGGGATGAGCTACAAGCGGGCCTGGGATTTGGTCGATGCGCTCAATACCCAGCTCGGCAGCCCGGTGGTCGAGGCCAGCACCGGCGGGTATCGGGGCGGCGGCGCCACCCTGACCGATGCCGGGCGCAGCCTGGTGGCGGATTACCGCGCCATCGAACGGGCCGCACAGCGGGCTGCGGAGGCGCGGCTGGCGGCGTTGTTGCGGCGGATGAAGGGCGTCGGCTGACGGTTGGGGCGGGACCGGAGAGGGTTTTGCCCTCTCCGCGTGAGGCAGTGCCTCACGCCCCCACCAAAGGCCCGGGGCCTTTGGAAACCGATACCTGGTGTTGGGCGCGGAGGCTTGTTCGCGGGAACGAGCGTCGCGCTGTGCAGGGCGATGAATCCTGATGCCGATCCTGGCTGTCGTGCCGGGTGGCAGGAATTGAATTGGCGGCGGGCAATCGGTCACGCCCGTCGGGCCGGGGGCCGTCACGCGGTCGAACGGGGCGCGGGGGTGGGTTCCGACGCCCAATCCGACAACGGCGCCCGGAGCCACGGAAAGGCATTCCAAAGGGCCCAGCCCTTTGGCGGGGTGGTTCGGAGGGGCGGCGCCCCTCTGACCTTCCGCCGAGATTTGCGACGCGCTCCCCCCGCCATGCTATAGGCGCCTTCAATGCCCCGTGCCGTCGCGCCACGGGTGCGGCGATCCCCCATCGCCGCACCCGCCCGACCCGCACCCCCCGCTCGCGCGCGACGCCGGATGGCGCCGCGCCTGTTCCGCTGGGCACTTTTCCTCGCTGTCTGGGGCCTGGTTGCCGCCTTCGTCGCGGTGATCTTCTTCGCCTGGGACCTGCCTCGGCCGGAGGATTCGCTGATCACCCGGCGGCCTTCGGTCACCATGGTCGCCGCCGATGGCTCGCTGCTGTCGACCAGCGGCGACCTGTATGGCGAGACGGTGCGGCTGCGCGACCTGCCGGCCCATGTGCCGGCCGCCTTCATCGCCATCGAGGATCGCCGCTTCCGCGACCATAGGGGCCTGGACCTGGTCGGGCTGGTGCGCGCCATGGTGGTGAACGTGACCGCCGGGCGGGTCGTGCAGGGCGGCTCGACGCTGACCCAGCAGTTGGCCAAGAACCTGTTCCTCACGCCCGAGCGCAGCCTGCGGCGCAAGGTGCAGGAAGCGCTGCTCGCTTTGTGGCTGGAACAGCGCTTCACCAAGGATGAACTGCTGACGATCTACCTCAACCGCGTCTATCTCGGCGCCGGAACCTATGGCGTGGATGCAGCGGCGCGGCTGTATTTCGGCGTGCCGGCGCGGCGGCTGACACCGGGCCAGGCGGCAGTGCTGGCCGGGCTGCCCAGGGCGCCGTCGCGCTACAATCCGCGCGTCAACCCGAGCGCGGCGGTGCATCGCGCGGTGGAGGTGCTGGACGCCATGGTCGAGACCGGCGCGCTGACCGCCGCCAGCGCGATGGTCGAGGCCGAACGCCTGCAATTCCCGCGCGCGCCGTCGCGCGATGCCGGCTGGTTCGCCGATTGGGTGCGCGACCGCATCGGCGACCGCGCCCCGGCGACCTCGGACCTGTTGCTGCGCACCACGCTCGATTCGCGGTTGCAGGCGGCGGTCGAGGCACGGCTGGAGGCGATGCTGGCCAGCCAGGGCCGCCCCGCCGGCGTCTCCCAGGGCGCGGTGGTGGCGATCGAGGCCGGCTCCGGCGCCGTGCGCGCCATGGCCGGCGGCCGCGACTACCGCGCCAGCCCGTTCAACCGCGCCACCCAGGCGCGGCGGCAGCCGGGCTCGGCCTTCAAGCCCTTCGTCTATCTCGCCGCGATCGAGGCGGGGGGGCGGCCGGATGACATGGTCTCGGACGGGCCGATCAGCCTGGGTGGCTGGTCGCCGGGCAATGGCCATTGGCGGACGCGCGGGGAGATCAGCATCGAGGACGCCCTGGCCTTTTCGGTGAACACCGCGGCTGTGCGGGTCATGCAGCGCGCCGGCGGGGCGCGGGCCGTCGCCGCCGTGGCGCAGCGGCTTGGCCTGCCGGGGCCGTTCCCACGCGATGCCTCGATCGCGCTCGGCACCGCGGAGGTGACGCTGCTCGACCTGGTCGCGGCCTATGCGCCCTTTGCCAATGGCGGGCGGCGCATCGCCCCCTTCGGCGTGGCGGAGGCGCGCGCGGAGGGGCGCCCGATCGCCTGGCTGCCGCCGGCCCCCGCGCCGGTCATCACCGCCGAGGCGGCCGAGGCGATGCGCCGGATGATGGGCGCGACGGTATCGCGGGGCACCGGCCGCGCCGCCGCGGTGGTCGGCATTGTGGTGGCGGGCAAGACCGGCACGACGCAGGATAATCGCGATGCCTGGTTCATCGGCATCGCGGGGGGGCTGGTGATGGGTATCTGGCTGGGCAATGACGATGCGACGCCGATGGATGGGGTGGCCGGCGGGGGCCTGCCGGCGCGTCTCTTCCACGACATCCTGGACAGCCAGCGCGGCCGGGGCGGCGAATGACCGACCCGCTTGACCTGCTCGTCGAGCTGGCCCGACCGGTGCGGCATGAGGCGAACAACCTGCTCGCCGCACTGTCCGGCACCGCCGAATTGATGCAGCGGGCCCGCGGCGCCAGCGAGCGCGACATCGCCCGCGCCGAGCGGCTGACCGACGCCTCGGCGCGTTTGCAGGCGCTGCTGCACGCCTATCTCGCCCTCGGCGCGCCGCCCCCGGACGGGACACCGGCGCAGGCCGTCTTCGCCGGCATGAATCCACTGGTGCGGCTGAGCGTTGGGCCTGGCCGCCTGGCGGAGATGGTGGCGGCGCCGGTGCTGCCGCCGCTGGCGGCCTCGCCGGCGGCGTTGCAGGCGACGATCTTGCGCCTCGCACGGGAGGCCGCGGCGATGGCCCCGCCGAGCAGCGTGCTGCGATTGGCGTTGGAGCCCGCACCGGGCGGCGCGGTACTGGTGGCTACCGCCCTGCCGGGTGGCGAGGTGCCGCCGCCGGTGTTCCTGGCGGGGGCTTGAGGCGTTGGGGCGGGCTGTTGATCAGAGGGGCTTTGCCCCTCCGAACCTCCCCACCAAAGGCCTAAGGGCCTTTGGAAACCTCAGCCTGGTGCCGGGCGGCGGCGTCAGGGCGGCTAGGGCGTCTTGCGCGGTGCGGCGGGGGCACCGTGGCGCGGCGGCAACGCCTCGTTGGGGCAATCCGTGCCACCCTCGCCGAAACACTGCGCCGGCAGGCACTTCCCGTGTAGCATTGCCAGCCAGGATCAAGACAAAGAGCCGATGACCCGCGCCGCATTGACCGACCCCTCGCCGGCCTCCGTCCGGTCCTCCGCCAGTTCCGGTTCCGGCCGTTTCGCCTCGGCCGCTGTCCGTGCGGTGCTGCGCCGTCGGGCGATGGAGATGTTCGGCCTGCTGGTGGCGATCGTCGCCATCGGACTCGGCGTCGCGCTGGGCAGCCACAATCCGGCAGACCCGTCCTTCAATACCGCGACCCATGGGCCGACCACGAACTTGGCCGGGCCGGTGGGCGCGGTGGTGTCGGACCTGATGCTGCAGGGCTTCGGCTTCGGCGCGGCGCTGCCCTGCCTGGCACTGCTCGCCTGGGCGTTCCGGCTGGTGACGCATCGCGGCATCGGGTCGGTCACGGTACGGCTGCTGGGGCTGCTGGCGGGGATGCCGATGGCTGCGGCGGCGCTGTCGCTGTTGCCGCTGCCCCAGTTGCTGCCGGTCGAGGCGGGGCCGGGCGGAATTGTCGGGCCGACCGTGGCCGGGCTGCTGGTGGATACGCTGGCGCGCGTCCTCGGGCCGGCCGGCATGTTGGTCGGCCAGGGTATCGTGATGGTCGCCGCGGTCGGCACCGCCTTCATCGCCTGCGGGCTGACGGTGGGTGAATGGCGCGGCGCCGGTCGCGTGGCGGTCGGCGCCGGGCAGGTCGCCGTCGGCGCGGCACGCAGCGGTGCGGCCAGCCTGCGTCGCCAAGGCCCCGGTCGTGACGAGGAAGAGCCGGATCACGAACCCGAGCGGCGCGACCCGGCGGTGCCGGGGCTGTTCGCCCGGCTGGGCGTACCCTTCCGCAGCATGGGCCGCAGCGTTGGCCGCGGCGCCGGCGCGCTGATGCGGCGGGAGCCGAATGCCACGCCGCTCGGCGCGATGTTGCGCGCGGCTGATGAGGCGGCGACCGCCGTTCCGCCCAACCCGACCGACCCGCCCGCCCCGCTGCCGGGCCAGGATGGCGACGTGCGGCCGGGCACCGAGCCCGCCGGCAAGCCACGGCTGGCCTCGCGCACCAAGGTGCTGGACCGCGCGCCCGACCGGGGCCGCCGCGCGCCGGAGCAGCGCGCGCTCGACCTCGGCACCGAGGGGTGGAAGCTGCCGCCGCTCGACCTGCTGACCGAGGCGCCAGCGCGGCGCACCGGCCGGCCTTCGGAGGAATCGCTGCAGGCCAATGCGCGGCTGCTGGAGAGCGTGCTGGAGGATTACGGCGTGCGCGGGCGCATCGCCGAGATACGCCCCGGCCCGGTGGTGACGCTGTATGAACTGGAGCCGGCGCCGGGGACGAAATCCTCGCGCGTCATCGGCCTCGCCGACGATATCGCACGGTCGATGTCGCTGATCGCGGTCCGTATCGCGACGGTGCCGGGGCGCAACGTGATCGGCATCGAGATGCCGAATGCCAAGCGCGAGACCGTGTACCTGTCCGAGATGTTCGCCGATGAATCCTGGGGACGGCACCAGGCGAAGCTGCCGCTGGCGCTGGGCAAGGATATCGGCGGCGGGCCGGTCATCGCCGACCTCGCACGCATGCCGCATCTGCTGATCGCGGGCACCACCGGCTCGGGGAAGTCGGTCGGCATCAACACGATGATCCTGTCGCTGCTCTATCGCTTCGGGCCGGAGGAATGCCGCTTCATCATGATCGACCCGAAGATGCTGGAATTGTCGGTCTATGACCGCATCCCGCATCTGCTGGCGCCGGTGGTGACGGAACCGCCCAAGGCGATCGGCGCGCTGAAATGGACGGTGCGCGAGATGGAGCGACGGTATCGCTCCATGTCGCAGCTCGGCGTGCGAAACATCGGCGGCTACAACGACAAGGTCGTCGCGGCGCGCACGCGTGGCGAGGTGCTGACGCGCAAGGTGCAGACCGGCTTCGACCCCGATACTGGCAAGCCGGTGTTTGAGGAACAGCCGCTCGCGCTCGAGCCGCTGCCGATGATCGTCGTCGTCATCGACGAAATGGCCGATCTGATGATCGTCGCCGGCAAGGAGATCGAGGCCGCCGTGCAGCGCCTCGCGCAGATGGCGCGTGCCGCGGGCATCCATGTGATCATGGCGACGCAGCGGCCGTCGGTTGATGTCATCACCGGCACCATCAAGGCGAATTTCCCGACGCGCATCTCCTTCCAGGTGACCTCGAAGATCGACAGCCGCACCATTCTCGGCGAGCAGGGCGCGGAGCAGCTGCTCGGCCAGGGTGACATGCTGCACATGCCTGGCGGCGGGCGGCTGGCGCGCGTGCATGGGCCTTTCGTGTCGGACACCGAGGTCGAGCGCGTGGTGGAATTCCTGCGCGAACAGGGCGAGCCTTCCTACATCGAGGAAGTCACCGAGGAGCCGGATGAGGACGGCATGCAGCCCGGCATGCTGGGCGGCAACACGGATGGCGAGGCTTCGCTGTACGACCAGGCGGTGGATCTGGTGACGCGGGAGGGCAAGGCGAGCACCTCCTTCGTCCAGCGTCATTTGAACATCGGCTACAATCGCGCGGCGAAGCTGATCGAGCAGATGGAAAAGCAGGGCGTCGTCGGCGCCGCCAACCATGTCGGCAAACGCGAGGTATTGGCGCCGGGCCCGCGCGACTGACAATTGCGCAGCAATCGCCCGAAGGTGCAGGAAACTGAGTTTCCTGCCGGGGTGCTCGAGGGGCAGCGCCCCTCGACCTTCACGACGGCCTCAAACCGAGCTTCCTGCCAGGCTGCTCGAAGGGTAGCGCCACTTGGACCTTCCTCCCCCCTGATCCGATGCAACCACGCCCCCGCCGCCGCGTTGCTGCGCCATGCCGGAACACCCGACCGTCCATTCGCCCGCCGATGCCGTCATGGCGCGGCCGATACCCGCTGCACTGCTGGTCAATCCGGCCGCCGGTTCCGCACGCCTGGATGGCGACGGGATCGACAGACTCGTCGCCGCGCTCGGGGGAGCCGGATATGATGTCGCGATGCCGGCGCGACCGGACCTGCCGCTCGATGCCCAGCTCGCGGCGGCGCTCGCGGCGCGGCCGGCGGTGGTGTTCACCCTTGGCGGCGATGGTACGATCCGCGCCGTTGCCGAGGGGATCGTGGGGCTGGATGTCATGCTGGGCGTCCTGCCGGGCGGTACGATGAACCGGCTGGCCGCGCGACTCGGCATCCCGTCCGACCCGCTGGCGGCGGCGCGCAGCCTTGCCGGCGCGACGGTGGAGACGCTGGCGCTGGGCACGCTGAACGGCCGGGTCTTCCTCTATCAATCCATCGTCGGGCGACCGTCGCGGCTGGTGCGCTTTCGCGAAATGCAGCGCGGGGTCGGCCTTGCCGGCTGGCTGCCGCTGATCCGCGCGACGCTGCGGAGCATGGCGCGGGCGCCGCGCCGGTCACTCCGCCTGCGTGCCGAGGGCCGCCGCATCCGGGCCGATGCCGTGGTGGTGACGCTGCCGCCACCCGGTGCCTTGCCGTGCTTCGAGGTGCATGCGGTGCGCCGCGGCGGCCTGCTCGCCGGGCTGCGGCAGGGCTGGCGCTGGATTCGCGGGCGCCTCGCCACGGATCAGGGCGTGACCGCCTTCGATCGGCCGCATCTGGCGGTGCAGGGCATCGACGGAAGGCTGCGCGTCACCCTCGATGGCGAACAGCATCTGCTGGAAGCGCCGCTGCGCTTCCGCCTGCGGCCCGATGCGCTGCGCGTGCTGCGGCCGCCGCGTGGATGATCCGCATCGCGCATCTGTCCGATATCCATTTCGGTGCGCATCTGCCTGCTTTGGTTGGGCCGTTGATCGAGGACATCGCCAGCTTCGCGCCCGATGCCATCGCGATCAGCGGCGACCTGACGCAGCGTGCGCGGCAGCTGGAATTCGAGGCGGCGGCAGCTTTCATCGCCACACTGCCCGCCCCCGTCGTCGCCGTGCCGGGCAATCACGACATCCCGGCCCGCGCGCTGTTCGAGCGGATGTTCGACCCGCGGCGGCGGTGGCGGCGCTTCATCTCGCAAACCACCGAACCGGTGGTGATGCTGCCTGGGCTGGCGCTGATCGGACTCGATACGGTGCGGCGGGCGCAACCGCATCTCGACTGGTCGGCCGGCGGTGTCTCGGCCGCGCGGCTGGCGCGTCTCGCCTCGCGGATCGAGGCGGCCGGGGAGCGTCGTGTCGTTGTGGTCGCACACCACCCGCTACGCCACCCGCCGATGGCGCCCGGCCGCGCCAGGCCGCTTGGCGCCGGCGCCGCGCTGGCGATGATGGGGCGCGCCGGGGTTTGCGCGGTTCTCTCGGGCCACCTGCATCGCTCGGCGCCGATCCCCGGCAGTCCGCCGGTCGTGATCTGCGGCAGCACACTGTCCCATCGCGTACAGGGCGTGCCGAATGGCTGGACATTGATCGAGTTGGACGAGGATGGGCCACCGCTGGTCCGGCAGCGTATCGCCGAGGGGCTAACATGGCGGGACGCGGCGCCGACGGGCAGCGAGGCCGCTTGATACCGGCGGCCCACGGCTACGACTCGTGCCGAGGTCGCCAATGCGGCCCGCCAGCGGTCTGGCGAAGGCCAAGCAAGTCGGAGGTCTGCGCGTCACGCCGGAGGCGTGCCTCCGGCACGGCGCGTCCGAGGGCCTGTTGCGGCGGATGCCAGCGGTCGGCTGTTGGTATGATACCGGCGGCCCTTGAGCTTGACCGGTGGGACCGAGAGGGGCGTCGCCCCTCTCGCACTCTCCCCACCAAAGGCCTAAGGGCCTTTGGAAACCTCGACTTGGTGCCTTGCGCAGCGGTCAGCAGTGGTGGCGAAACCCGCCCTTGCGCACGAAGCGCGCGCCGTGGCCACAGGATGCGTACAGTGCCCAGCGCCAAAAGATGGCATTCCAAAGTGCACTGCACGTTGGCGGGGTGGCTTGGAGGGGCGGCGCCCCTCCAACCTTCCCTTTCCGGCCATCAAATAGTGCCGTTGGCATGAGACCACCGGCACCGGCTCGCCCCATCGGCGATTGGCGCCCCGACGGATGCGGCGTATGAAGCCGGCCATGCGCCACGCCGGCATCCTCGCCCCTTTCCTGGCCTGCATGGCGTCGGCCGTCGCGGCGGAACCACCGCCGGTCGAGAGTTTCCTCCTCCGCAGCGAAGCCGGCTGGCGCGAGATCGCCGCGACCCCGCCAGGCGCACCGCGCATCGCCGCCTGCGACACCCAGGCCGAGGCCAGCTTCGACATCCCGCTCCTTGCCCACGCCGTCGCCGGCGATTTCATCTGGCTCAAGCTCGGCGACGACGGCCATGCGCGCTTCACCGCCGCCCTGCGCGAAAGGCTGGCACGGGACTGCGCGCGCCGCCGTGGCCCAGGTACGCTGACGCTGCTGCGCACGCACCAGCGAGCGGATGGCTTCTCCGTCACCGCCAGGCTGTCTGTTGCGGAAACCGAGGAACGCACGCTGGTCTGGCGGCTGCGACCGGGCGGGCCCTGGGGCTGGCGGGCAAGCGATGTCTCGGCCGATGGCGTCAGCCTCAGCTCGGTGCTGCATGAGCAGGTGCGCGCCGCCTTCGATACCGCCGAGGGCAATGCCGAAGCGGCGATCGCCGGGTTGGCCCATGGCGCGCCGCTGCCATGACCGGCATCAGACCGCCGCTGATCGCCTTCGAGAGTGTCTCGCGCAGCTTCGATGGCGGTCGCGTGACGGCGCTGCGCGATGTCAGCCTCAGCATCGGTGCCGGCGAGCGCGTGGCGCTGACCGGACGCAGCGGTTCGGGCAAGACCTGCCTGCTGAACATCGCCGGTGGCATCGACATCCCCGATGCCGGGCGGGTGTTGTGGCAGGGCAGGCCAGTCAGCGCACGGCGCGAATGGTCGGCGCTGCGCGGCCAGGCGATCGGCATCGTGTTCCAGGAATTCAACCTGCTGCCGACTCTGACCTCGCGGCAGAATGTGGAACTCGCCCTGATGGGCGGCGGCCTGTCCGAACGCGTGCAGCGCGAGCGTGCCGAGGCGGCGCTGGAACGCGTCGGCATGGCGGGCCGGGCAACGCATCTGCCGGCCGAGATGTCAGGCGGTGAACGCCAGCGCGTGGCGATCGCCCGCGCGCTGGTGCGGCGCCCTGCTTTGCTGCTGGCCGATGAGCCGACCGGCAGCCTCGACAGCGGCAATGCCGAGGCGATCGCGGCGCTGCTGCTGCGCCTGCCGGAGGAGGACGGCATGACGTTGCTGATGGTGACGCATGACCCGGCGCTGGCGGCACGTTGCCCGCGGCGCATCCGGATGCATGACGGCTCGGTGATGGCAGATGAGCCGGCCGGGGTGCTCGCGGCATGAACCTGCTGGGTCTTGCTCTGATCAATCTGCGCCGGCGGCCGACGCGCACCGTGCTGTCCACCATCGGAATCGGGCTTGCAGTGGGTGGCGCGGTGGCGCTGCTGTCGCTCGGCCAGGGCATCAGGAGCGGCGTGGGCGACAGCTTGAATGAGCGCGGCGCCGACCTCATCGTGTCGCAACGCGCCTCGACCGATGCCTTTGGCGGCCGGTTGCCGGAGACTCTGGGTGCGCGGCTCGCCACCATCCCCGGCGTCGCCGGCGTCGATGGCGAGTTGATCGCCTTCGCGACCAATGCGAGCGGGCGGCCCATCCTGGTTGCTGGCGCCGCGCCCGGCTCGGCGGCGCTGCGCCAGGCGCCGATCGTGGCGGGACGCAATCTGCGGGAGGGTGACGACCGCCAGGTGGTGCTCGGCGACGTCATCGCGGAGAGCCTCGGCCTCGCGCCCGGCGCGATGATCGAGTTGCAGGATGAGCCTTTCGAGGTTGTCGGCATCGCGCGGTGGAAGTCGCGGATGAATCGCAGCGTGGTGCTGATGCCGCTCACCGCGCTGCAGGCGCTCACCTTCCGCACCGGGCAGGTGACCGGCTTCCATATCCGACTGGCGGAACCGCGCACCGTCGCGCATCGGGAGGAAGTGCGCGCGGCGCTCGCCGCCGCCGGCCCGGTGCTGGTCTCGGATGCGGCGGAGGTGATGGACACTGACCGCAACCTCGCGGTGCTGAACGCGGTCTCGCTGGCGGTGTCGCTGATCGCGCTGGCGCTGGGCGGGCTGAATGTCCTGAGTTCGCAACTGATGTCGGTGCAGGAACGCACGCGCGAGATCGGCATCATCGCGGCGATGGGCTGGACGGACGGCCGGCTGCTCGGGCTGATCCTGCTGGAAGGGATGATGCTGGGGACAATGGGGTGCGTGCTCGGCACCGGGATCGGCATCGCCTTCACCGGGCTGTTCGAGGCGATCCCGGCCATCGGGCGCTACATCACCTTCAAGCCGACCGTCATGGGGCTGGGCGTGCCGCTGGCGGGGGCGATGGTGCTGTGTGCGGCAGGGGCCCTGTATCCGGCGTGGCGAGCGGTGCGGCTGTCACCGGCGGCGGCGTTGCGGCGAGGGTAGCGGCGCAGCGGATCAACGAGGGACGTTGCGCCCTCCGGACCTCACGCCGCCAAAGGCCGGGGGGCCTTTGGAAAACGATGCCTGCCGTTGGGCAGGTGCGTCATTGCGCCCCCCACTACGTGCTTCGGGCGCGGGAGTGGGTCACCGCGCTAATTCCGACAACGGGGGCATTCTGGCAAAGGGTGCATACCAACGTGCCCGGTACGTTGTCGGGGTAGTTTGGAGGGGCGACGCCTGTCCATTCCTGAGGCTTCGAAAGCGAATGGCGATCGCTGCCGTCATCGCGTCAGCGCAGCACACCCGGCGCCGTTGCCGCACCGCCCACCGCGCCCACCGCGCCACCGATCAGCGCGCCCGTCCCGGCATTGCCGGAGAAGGAACCAACCGCGGCACCGGTACCGGCGCCGAGCAGGCCACCGGTGATGGCACGCTCGCCCGGGGTTTCGCCGCAGGCAGACAGACCGAGGCCAGCCGTCAGCGCGATGAGGGCGGGGATCTTGCGGATCATGACCATTCTCCTGTTGTGGCTGGAGCGGTAACGCGCCGGCGGACGCCGGGTTGCGCCGGTCAGGCCGCGCGTGGCGCCTCGCCCGTGATGACGCGCGTCCGCCGGGCCACCAGCCGCGCCACGCCCGGCGCCATGGCGACAATCCCGGCGAACACCCCCGGCCGCTGTCGGAACACGTGGCCCACCAGCCCGGCGATGCGCATGGGCGCGACCAGCCGGCGGCGCCAGGCGGCGTGGAAGGCCGGCGCCGTTTCGCCCCCGAGCATCGCCGCCGCCGCCGCCATGCCACTAGCCATGGCCATCGCCATGCCATCGCCAAGCAGGGAGGGAATGACGGCGAATTGGTCGCCCAGGCGCCACAGCGCCGGGTCGGCATCCACCGGGTCGCGATGCAGGAAGCCATAGGGCACGCCCGCCACGGCGAGCGGACGTTGCATCAGGGGCCGCGCGCCGTCGAGCAGCGCCGCGCCGAGCGGCGAGCCGTCGCGCACCAAAGCGACGAAAGTCGCGGCATCCTGCAGCGCGGTGACCTGATGCGCCGCCAGTGCAGCACAGAGATTCGCCGCGCCATCGCCGCTGGGCTGCAACCCCGCATAGCCGCCCGCGCAGGGCAACAGCGTGACGGCACGCAGCGGCGCACGCAGGCGCAGATGCAGCTTCGCGCCGACCGACCCGCCGGCCGTCCCGGCGCGGACGAAACCGCGCAGCGCATGCTTTCCGGTGGCGAGCACCAGGTGCGGCGCGCGCAGCCGCGTTCCGTCCGACAGGCGCAGGCTCCAGGCCGCGCCCCCGGGCATGCCGTGGTCACGGGTGTTCACACCACCTGCGCCAGGCGTTCTTCGGCGCGCATCGTCATGCGCTCGGATGATCCCATCCGAAGGCGAGCGGCTCTCGCGCACCGCATCGCGCACGGACGCGCCGCGCAGCAGGGTCACGCCCGACGCGATCGCGGCATCGAGCAGGGCCTCATCCAACACGCGGCGCGGCAGGCCGGCGGCGGCGAAGGGCAGCACGAATCCCGCCGTACCCCGGCCCCGCGCCACCTGCGCCTCGGCGATGCGCACGCCGCCCAGCGCGAACGGGTCGAGCCCGAGCGCGGCGAGGCAGGCCAGCGCATCGGCGCCGAGGAATTCGCCGCAGACCTTCTCGCGCGGGCCGGTTTCGCGTTCCACCAGAACCACGCGACGCCCGCCGCGCGCGAGCATGATGGCGCAGGCCGCCCCGGCTGGGCCGCCACCGGCGACCAGCACGTCGGCATCGCTCACGGCACGATGATCCGCGACACCGACCAGCGGAACGGGAACTGCCAGGCGATGCGCGGCGCGACGCCGGCCTCGGCCGAGAGGCGGCGCCAATCGGCACGGGTGAAGGCGCGCGCGACGGAGATGGTGGAATCATGCACCACCATCGGGTCGAGCCGCATCGCCCGCGTGCCGACCCAAAGCCCGCACCACGGGATGGCGTGGCGATGCAGGTCGTTGATCATCCAGCCGCGCCGCGCATGCCGTTCCATCCAGCGCAGGAAGCGGACCAGGTCGGGATCGGGCAGATGGTGCGTGAACAGGGCGGAGAGGATGACGTCGAAGCGCGCCTCGGCCGGCAGGTCGAAGAGGTCCGCGGTGATCCAGTCCCCCGGGGTGCCGGCGCGGCGCGCCGATGTCACCGCGGAAGGGCTGCGGTCGAGACCGGTGAGTTCGAGCGTAATGCCGCGCTCGACACCCCAGCGCGCGACCCGCCGCAGCATGTCGCCACCGCCGGCGCCGACATCGAGCACCGACAGGGATGTGGCCCCCGTCCGCGCCACCAGCGCATCGAGGAAGCGCAAGGTCGGGCGGTAGCCGAAGCTGATGCGGTTGAGGAATTCGAGGTCGCGCAGCGCGCTGTGGAAGGCCGGTTCGCCCTGCGCCGCATCGTCCATCCATTCCGGGCCGGCGCTGCGGGTGGCGAGCCAGCCGCCGGGCATCACACGGTCACGAACCGCATGGTCTCGGCGGACAGGCCGGGGCCGAAGGCCATGGCGCAGCCGCGCTGGCCGGGGCTCGCCTGCGCCATCATGTTGCGCATCACAAACATCACGGTGGCGGAGGACATGTTGCCGTGGTCGCGGAGCACCGCGCGGCTCGGCGCCAGTGCATTCTCGGGAAGGTCGAGGCCATGAGCCACAGCATCGAGGATGCTGCGGCCGCCCGGATGCACCGCCCACAGGTCGATCTCGGAAGGGTCAGCGCCACCGAGGATCTGCTCGCTCCAGTCGGGCAGCGCATGGGCGAGGGTGAAGGGCACCATGCCCGACAGCGTCATGTCGAAGCCGCTGTCACCGATGCGCCAGGTGATCTGGTCGGCGGCCTGCGGCACCAGCCCGGCGTGGAAGCCGTCCATGCGCAGGCCGATCGGATCGGCGGTGACGAGGGCGGCGGCGCAGCCATCGGCGAAGATCTGGAATGACAGCAATTGTTCGATCGCCGAAGTGCCCTGCAGGTGCAGCGTGCAGAGTTCCAGGCAGATGACCAGCACGCGTGCCTCGGGCTGGCTGCGCACGATGTGCCAGGCGAGTTTCAGCGCGTTGATCGCCGCCTGGCAGCCCATGAAGCCGACGATGCTGCGTTCGACGCTGCCGCGGATGCCGTAGTGGTTGATGACCCACTGGTCGATGCCGGGGGCGACAAAGCCCGTGCAGCTCGCAAAGACCAGATGGGTGACGCGCGGTGCTTCCGCCTCCAGGCCGAGCGTGTCGAGCGCCGATTTGGCCAGCGCCGGGGCGGCGGCCTCGTAGCGCTGCATGCGGGACCTGGTTGAGGGGAAGGCCGCGCCCCATTGGTAGAAGCCACAGCTGGTGCCGCTGCCGAGCGGCTCTGACGGTTCCAGGACCGACCAACGCTTCTCGATCTGGCTGCGCTCGGCCATGCGGGCGAAGGTCTTTGCGTCGCGGCCTTGCAGCGCGTGGCGGCCGGCGAAAATGCAGAAGGCCTCGTGAATTTGATTCGGCGGGACCGCGCAGGCGATTCGATTGATGAATGTTTCGGTCATCTGCCGGGGTGCATAATCCCTGCACCCAGGTGGAGCAAGCGCGCCAGGCCGCGGCGGACAAAGGCTTCCGGGGTCTCGGCGCCGACCGGCGACACAGTGATGCGGCGCGCCAGGACGGGCGCGGCGCAGCCAGCCGTGAAGCGCTTCATTCCTTTGCCACGTTCGTGGGGGCAAAATGTTCTTTGCGCCGTCATCCGGAATGGACGGTGCCCCGTTGTTAGGAGACCACGCCATGCGTCACGCGATCGCCGCCGCCCTAATCATCGCCCTTCCCCTCGCCGCCCAGGCGCAGGACCGCCCGCAGATCTATCCGACGCGCGACGTTGCCGTGACCTATCGGGTCTCCGGCCAGGGCCAGGGTGCCGAGCTGACCATGCAGTGGTCCGCGGCGCAGCGGCTGATGCGCATGAACATGCCCGGCGGCGTCGGCTACATGGTTGCCGACCATCAGAACCAGCGCGGCTTCATGGTGATGGAGGCGATGCGCACCATAATGGATGTGCCGATGCAGCAGGCCGCCGGCGTGCAGCAGGCCATGCAGGACGCCAATTTCACCCGTGGCGCCACCGAGAAGATCGCCGGCACCGACTGCACCGTGTGGCGCTACCAGGGCCGTGACCAGACCGGCGAGGCCTGCATCACCGCCGATGGCGTGATGCTGCGAGCCCAGGGGGCCTCACAGGGGCAGCAGGGCCGCATGGAGGCCGTGCGCGTCGCCTATGGCACGCAGGACCCGGCGCAGTTCCGCCGTCCGCAGGGCTACCAGACCATGCAGGTGCCGCAGGGCGTACCGGGCATGGCTGCCCCGCGCGGCGCGACACCGCGCTGAGAGTCCGTCTGGAGACGCGCCGCCCGGCGCGTTTCCACGGACGGCACGCCCACCCGGCCACCGATTCCAGGATACTGTCGTGGGGGTTCGGGCCGGTGCCGAACCTTCCGTACAACCCCCGAGGGGCTTCCAACGGCCGCCATGACGCGCCACATCCTTTGCCCATGAACCGCCGTCTCCTGCTGCTCACCCCCGCTCTGCTCGCCACGCCGGCGTTGGCCCAGCGCGCCGCGGCGCCCCCCGCGCCGGGCGCCGCCGCGCTGACCGACCGGGACCGCGCCGATCTCGCACGGGTCGAGACTTATCTGAACAACCTCACCACGCTGCGCGCGCGCTTCCTGCAGATCGCGCAGAGCGGCGCTGCGGCCGAGGGCACCGCCTGGATCTGGCGGCCGGGCCGCATGCGCTTCGAATACGACCCGCCGGAGCCGCTGCTGCTGGTCGCCTATGCCGGCCAGTTCCTTATGTATGATCGCGAATTGCGCGCGCCGACGACGCTGCTGATCAGCCAGACGCCGCTCGGCATTATCCTGCGCGAACGGGTTCAGCTCTCGGGCGATGTGACCGTCACCGCCGTCGAACGCTCGGGCGGCTTCCTGCGCGTGACCGTGTACCGCACGAGCGAGCCTGGCGAAGGCCGGCTGACCCTGGTGTTCAACCCCGAACCGATGGAGCTGCGCCAATGGGCGGTGTTCGACGCGCAGCGGCGCGAGACCCGCGTGAGCCTGTTCCGCATCGAGACCGGGCAGCGCTTCCCGTCGAGCCTGTTCCAGTTCAACGACCCGCGCTTTTTCGAACCCGGCGGCATGGGCGCCCCGCAGGGTGGCGGCAATTGAACCAGCCGCGCGGCGCCGGAATGACCGTGCGCTGCGCAGGAACCCGGGCTGGCTGCATGGCTCGCATGCAAAGCTGGGCCGGCTTTCACGAAAACTCCACGGAATGCCTTGATCCTGACACCGCATCGGGTGAGTCTGTTATTCCATGAGACCGTTGATCGGCATCTCCTGTTGCCAGAAACCGTTCGGCATTTTCGGTACGCCGAATCATGCCGCCTCCGACAGCTATGTGCGCGTCGTGCGCGGGCCGGCGCATGGCACGCCCGTGCTGCTGCCCGCCGCCGGCGAGGACCTGTCGGAGGAATTGCTGCCGCACCTCGATGGGCTGATCCTGACCGGCAGCCGGTCGAATGTGTGGCCCGGCCATTATGACGGCCCGGCCCATGCCGACGGCACGCCGGAAGACCATTGCCGCGACGCCACGACCCTGCCGCTGATCCGCGCCGCCATCGAGAACGGCGTGCCGCTGCTGGCTATCTGCCGCGGCATGCAGGAATTGAATGTGGCGCTGGGCGGCAGCCTCGACCAGCGCATCCAGGATCTGCCCGGGCGGATGGACCATTCCACCCCGTCCGACCAGCCGATCCCGCGCGTGCGGACCGGCAAGGCGCATGGCGTGCGGATCGAGACGGAGGGCGCGCTGGCGCGGGTGCTCACGCCGCCCGCGCGGCAGGCCGGCCGGCTCGCGGTGAATTCGCTGCACAACCAGGGCGTGCAGCGCCTGGCGCCGCGCCTGGTGGCCGAGGCCTGGGCGCCGGATGGCACGGTGGAGGCGGTGCGGGTCGAGGGTGCGACGGCCTTCGCCATCGGCGTGCAATGGCATCCGGAATACGATTGGGAGCATGACGCCGACAGCCGTGCGATCTTCCTCGCCTTCGGGCAGGCCTGCGCCGCCCACCGCGCCGCGCGGCTCGGCCATACGGGGCTCGCGCAGGCCGCCGAATAGAAGTGGCGCGGAAGCCGCGTGACGGCGGTCACCGGCTTTCGTCCAATTGCCTTTTGCTTCCAAGGCCACAGGGGTCTAATGTGCACAAACCGGCACGCAAAATGCCGGTGGTCGAGTACCGGTGTCCCCTGCCGGCTCGCCCGACCATTCCGATCGGAATAAAATATGGCGCCCGGTCACCCCCCTGACCGGGCGCTTCTTTTTGCCCGCTGCCCTCGGTTTTGTCGACCGTATACTTGTCCTTCGGCCGGCAACTTCATGTGACATGTTAAGTTGCAGCGAGGCCGCCGGTCCGGCTTCCGGCCCAGCGCATCGGCCTGTATAGGTGGGCCATCCCATCCTCGATCGGAGCCTTGCCCGCATGGTGTCCTACGTCCTGCCCCCGCCGCCGGTCGCCGCCATCCCCGTGAAGGGCAGCGATGCCATGTTCCCGGTGCGGCGCATTTTCTGCGTCGGGCGCAATTATGCCGAGCACGCCATCGAGATGGGCTCCGACCCGACGCGCGAGCCGCCCTTCTATTTCACCAAGCCGGCCGACGCCGTCGTCATCAACGATGCCGACATGCCCTACCCCTCCGTGACCAAGTCGCTGCATCACGAGATGGAACTGGTCGTCGCCATCGGCGTGGGTGGGAAGAACATCGCGGTCGCCGACGCGCTGAAGCATGTGTGGGGCTATTGCTGCGGGCTCGACATGACGCGCCGCGACATCCAGAACGAGGCCAAGAAGACCGGCCGCCCCTGGGACATGGGCAAGGGCTTCGACCGATCGGCGCCGATGGGCGCGCTGGTGCCGGCCGCCGGGATCGACCCCTCCAAGGGCAAGATCGAACTCACGGTGAACGGCAAGGTCACCCAGACCTCCGACCTGTCCAAGCTGATCTGGTCGGTGCCGGAAGTGATCGCCAACCTGTCCGAACTGGTCGAGCTCGCCCCGGGCGACCTGATCATGACCGGCACGCCGGAAGGTGTGGCGGCGGTGGTGAAAGGCGACGTGCTGTCCGGCTTCGTGGAAGGCGTCGGCGAGGTGAAGACGAAGATCGTCTGATGCCGGCCAAGGCCGCCGCCGGGCGCGGCACCCTGCGCATCGCCACCTGGAACATCAACAGCGTGCGGCTCCGGCTGCCGCTGTTGAGCGACCTCGTGGCCGCGCTCGACCCCGACGTGCTGTGCCTGCAGGAAACCAAATGCCCCGACGAGTTCTTCCCGCATGAGGGGGTCGAGGCGCTCGGCTTCACGCACCGGCTGGTGCGCGGGATGAAGGGGTATAACGGCGTCGCCATCCTGTCGAAGCGGCCGATCCTGTTGCGCGGCGAGGACCCCGACTGGTGCGGCAAGGGTGATTGCCGCCACCTCGGCGCCAGCATCGACGCGCCGGGTGGGCCGATCGAGCTGCACAATTTCTACATCCCCGCCGGCGGCGACATTCCCGACCGCGAGAAGAACCTGAAATTCGGCCACAAGCTGGATTTCGTAGCGGAAGCCACCGCCTGGTCCAGCGCGCGGCCGGCGCAGCGGGCGGTGATGGTGGGCGACCTCAACATCGCGCCGCTCGAACATGATGTGTGGTCGCACAAGCAATTGCTCGACGTCGTCTCGCATACGCCGGTCGAGGTCGAGGCGCTGGGCGCCTGGCAGCGCGCCGGCGGCTGGCACGACGCGCTGCGCCACTTCGTGCCGGCCGACCAGAAGCTTTACACGTGGTGGTCCTATCGCGCGGCCGATTGGCGCGCCTCCGATCGCGGTCGACGGCTTGACCATGTCTGGGTCAGCCCGGACCTTGCCGGCGCGCTGTCGCGCCATGTCGTCTTCAAGGATGCGCGGGGTTGGGCCAAGGCCTCGGACCATGTCCCGGTGATGGTGGAGTTGGCCCCATGACCCGACACTTCGGACGGCGCGCGGGATTGCTGGCGCTGCTCACCGGCCTGTCCGCCTGTGCGACCCCGGCGCCCGCGCCGGTAGCACCGGCCGTGCCGGAGCTGACCGGCGACCCTGATCCGGAGGATGTCTATTCCCCCGGGCCGATCCCCTGGGCTGATCTGACCGAGGAACACAAGCGCCGCGCCCGCGCCGCGCTCGGCCGCATGGGCGAGGACGTGCCAGATGATGACGCGGAGCTGCAGGCGCGCTGGCTGATCATGTCTCCGGCGCAGCAGCGTTACGTGATCCGTCGCCCGCCGCCGCCGCCCAGACCGGTGGTCCGGCGGGCGCCGACGCGGACACCCCCGCGGCGGACGACGACGCCGACGCATCGGACGACCACGACGCGCCGGCGCCAGCCGTAGCGGACACTGCGTTCACGCCGCTTAGAGCGGATTTCGATCTGGCTGGATCTTGGGTCTTCCGCGACGCGGGAGGGATTTGATTCAAGCTGTCTGTCGGAGCGGAGGCCGACAGGCATGCAAGGGCGCTGTCGGTGGATCAGCAGGCTGAGGATGCGCGCGATGCGTAGCCGTCGGGGCTCAGGTCAGCCTGCAACCAGGACCAGCCTGCGCTGCGCCATCTACGCCCGAAAGTCCTCTGAGAAAGGGCTGGAGCAGGAATTCAACTCTCTCGATGCCCAGTGGAAGGCCTGCGAGGCCTATATCCGCAGCCAGCGCCACGAGGGCTGGTCGCTGCTCCCCACGCGCTACGACGATGGCGGTCTCTCGGGCAGCAGCATGAACCGCCCGGCGCTGCAGCGCCTGCTCGCCGATGTCGCCGCAGGGCGGGTCGATCTGGTCGTCGTCTACAAGTTCGACCGACTGACCCGGTCGCTCGCCGATTTCGCCAAGATCGTCGAAGTGCTCGATGGCCACGGCGCCTCCTTCGTCTCGATCACCTAGCAGTTCAACACCATGACCAGCATGGGCCGGCTGACGCGGAACATGCTGCTGTCCTTCGCGCAGTTCGAGAGGGAGGTCACCGGCGAGCGCATCCGCGACAAGATCACCGCCTGGGCGGCAATGCCAGTCATCCGAGCCTATTGGCTGGGTTGATCGCCGACGCCACTGGTGAGCCGATGGTCCCGCCGCCCCGGAAATCGTCTGCGGCACCGCGACTGCATGGCTGTGGACGCAGTCTCGGGCGAACCCGTCTCGGCCGCCCACATGGCTGAATTCCCTGTTCCGCCGGGAAAAAACACGGAAATCCAACGCAATTCAGGCCCGGATGCTCGCAATGCACCGCGCAAGGCCACAGAATAGCTAGCGTACGCTGCGAATTCCCTAACCGCGAAGCAGGGAATTTGTCTCACCCTTGCAGGGAATATGTCGGATGGAACAGGGAGGTATTGGGCAACGTTTCAGGCCACCAAATCCGCCCCTCGTTCAATGCTGTGAATCATTGATCAGTGAACCACCGATGCGCGATGGGTCGGCGACCGCTGCTGCAACACTGTGCGACGGTGTCCCAGGGTGACGTCAGGCAATGGTATCAACAGCGAGCCACGCCCAGAGGATCCGAGCGGGTCCGCAGGCCCCACGTCGCGGCCGACGAACTGGCAGGCCCGCGAGGCGCTGCTCGCAGAAATGGAAGCCGAGCACCGACAGACTGGCAATCCGATGGCCGTTTGGGCTGCCTGGCGGCTGTGTCGCGACACCGGTGGCGGGTTTGGATTGCCACTGCCTCCGTGGGTCATCGTGCACCTCGACGCCTTCGCGGCGCAGCTTCGAGATTGGCAAGACAATGGGGTGCCGGCCGATCGGCTCGCTGAGGAGGTCGGCAACGCGCTGGGTTTCAAAGCAAGGCGCAAGAATCAGAATCCGATAACGGATTGGCGCAATCGAAGGGAAGGAGGGGCGTGGTTCGCGCAATTCGAAGATCACGTTCTGGGCGGCGCGACGCCGACTGCTGCGATCAAAAGAACCGCGGACGATGTCAACAGCACGGAGCCAACCGTTCGCCGCCGCCTTGAGGAGTTTGCGGGCGGCTTTGGCATGACCCCCTTTGAGATTGTGCAGACCCGAAAGCGCATGCGCGACGAGGAGGAGGCCGCGCTGACAGAGAGTGCGCGTCGGGCAAAGGCTCGGTTGAACGCCATTCTGCGTGGTGAACCCGACCCGTTCCCACCCTCGGAGGAAGACTGAGCCGGCGACCACTTCACTTACCGGGCAGGATATGACGCGGACTTGCCTGCGTCACACCGCCATTCTCCTCCGATCGTTCGCAGGAGACACACGCTTCCATGCCCAAGCCCAGGGCCCGCCGTCCGCAGACCGCTGAGCCGACAACGCCACCGCAAATCCCGCAGGTCCTTGCCGCTGCGGTGTACTGGCGGCCTATCGAGACGCTGACGCCCGCGCCGCGCAACGCTCGCACTCACCCGGAAGGACAACTCCAGCGGCTGATATCCGCCATCAAGGCATTCGGCTTCACCAGCCCCATTCTCGTGGATGAGGCCGCCAATGTTCTCGCCGGCCATGGGCGGCTAGAGGCCGCCCGACGACTCGGCATGGCCCAGGTGCCGACGCTGCAGATCAACGGCCTCACTCCGGCACAGCGGCGCGCCTACGTCGTCGCCGATAATCGCCTGGCGGAGTTAGCCGGCTGGGATCGGACGGCCCCAGCGGTCGAGTTGTCTGAACTGGTCGACCTTGGGTTCGAGATCGAGCTGACCGGTTTTGGCATGGCCGAGACCGACCTTCTGATCCTCGACGCCGAGCCGGGCGAAGATGTTGAGCCACCAATACCTGAACCAGAAGCAGGACCGGCGGTGTCGACGCCAGGCGACCTGTGGCGGTTGGGCGAAAAGCACCGCCTCTTCTGCGGCAGCGCTCTCGAAGGGGCGTCCTACAGGCTGCTGTTCGAGGGTGAGACCGCACAGATGGTCTTCACGGATCCACCATATAACGTCCCGATCGCGGGGCATGTGAGCGGCCTCGGCAAGGCCCAGCATCGCGAATTCGCGATGGCGAGTGGAGAAATGACGCCGCCAGAGTTCACGAAGTTCTTGGATCAAGCGTTCGAATTATTCAGTCGCCATAGCGAGCGCGCATCCACGCACTTCATTTGCATGGATTGGCGGCACTCGCGCGAGCTTCTGGACGCGGCTCGCGGGCGATACCTGACACGGAATGTCTGCGTGTGGGCCAAGGACAACGCGGGCATGGGATCGCTGTATCGGTCCCAGCATGAGTTCGTTTGGATATTCCAGAACGGGCCGGGGCGCACCATCAACAACGTTCAGCTCGGTGTCAGCGGCCGACATCGCACCAATATCTGGCGCTATCCAGGCATGAACTCCATGCGGCCAGGCCGCGACCAGCAACTGGCGATGCATCCCACCGTGAAGCCGGTCGCGATGGTCGCGGACGCAATCCTTGATTGCTCCAATCGCCGTGGCATCGTGCTCGACCCCTTCGCGGGCAGCGGCACCACAATCCTGGCTGCCGAACGAACCGGCCGCCGCAGCTTCGCGATCGAGATCCATCCGGCCTATGTCGACCTCGCCGTCCGCCGCTGGCAAGACCTGACTGGGGACAGCGCTGTGTTTGCCGGGGATGGCCGAACCTTCGCCGAGGTGGCGACTGCTCGACTCGACCAGGCAGGCAAGGCACCATTAGGTGAAGGCCATGACTGACGACCGCGAGGATGACTATGCCGTCGGGTATGGCAAGCCGCCCGCCCATAGCCGCTTTCGGAAGGGTCAGTCAGGCAATCCAGCCGGCCGACGCCGCGGCAGCCGGAACCTCATGGTCCTGCTGAAGGAAGAGCTCGATAAGTCGGTTGCCGTTCGCGAAGGCGGTAAAGTTCGCCGCGTGCGCAAGCGCGACGCATTGATCGCGAGCATGGTCAACAAGGCGCTGCAGGGCGAGCCACGCACGACCAACCTGCTGATGACATTCATGCAGCGGGCCGAACCGACGGCCGCACAGGCGTCGGCCGGTGAGCAGTCAGTCGAAGCGGATGATCAGAAGATCATCGCGGCATTCCTCGCGACGCAGCGAGAGGACGATGCCCAGGAAGGCTAGTTCCGAACCCGGAAGTGCGTCGCAGCATGCGGCGATTCTTAACGCCATCCTCCGGCAGCACTTCCCGAGTTTCGTCCGGAAAGTGTTCTCGACCGTCAACGTTGGAGACCGGTTCGTGCCGGGCCGGCACATCGACGCAATCGGCCATCAAATGCTGCGGATGCGCGATGGTGAACTCCGGCGGCTGATCGTCAACCTGCCGCCGAGGTCGCTGAAGTCCCTTATCGCATCCGTCGCCTACCCAGCCTGGATTCTCGGGCGTAGCCCGTCGACCAGAATCATTGTCGCTTCGTATTCGGACGACCTCTCGCGCAGGTTAGCGCGCGACTTCAGACGGGTCATCGAGACATCATGGTATCGCGCGCTTTTCCCGGCCATGCAGATCGACGCGCGCAAGAACACGGAGGCCGAAGTCGCAACCACCGCGGCCGGCTTTCGATACGCCACATCGGTCGGCGGCACGCTCACAGGGCGCGGCGGTGACGTGATCATCATCGACGATCCGATCAAGCCAATGGATGCTGCCTCCGAGGCCGAACGGCGCAAGGTGAATGAATGGTTCGATAGCACGGTGGTCTCGCGGCTGGATGATCCTGCATCCGGAGCAATCGCTGTCATCATGCAGCGCGTGCATGAAGACGATCTGTCAGGGCATCTGCTGGAGAAGGGCGGTTGGCACCACCTTCGTCTCCAAGCAATCGCGACCGAGGATGAAGACGTTCCCCTCGACGCGAAGCGAACGTGGCGGCGTCGCACTGGAGACATCCTGGAGCCGGGGCGGGCTGCAGCTGAGCAGCTTGACGAAGCACGCCGGCACCTCGGCAGCTATTTGTTTGAGGCACAGTATCAGCAGGATCCGATCCCTGCCGGCGGTACGCTGATCCGAGCGGAATGGCTTCTGACCTGTCCCGATGGGGCGATGTCAGCTCCCGAAGAGTTCGAGCAAATTGTGCAGAGCTGGGACGTGGCAAGCAAGGTGGGCGGAAGGAACGACTGGTCGGTCTGCACGACCTGGGGCATCCGCGGCCGCAAATACTACCTTCTTCACGTCCTGCGTGAGCGCATGGAGTTCCCGGATCTACTGCACCGGGCCAAGGAATTGGCACAGCGCTTCTCCGCCCATCGGATTCTGATCGAAGATGCCAGTTCAGGGTCAGCCCTCGCTCAGGCGCTTCGGTTAGGGGAAAAGTGCGCGGTCATCGCGATCAAGCCTAAGCTGGACAAGCCTGCCCGCGTGCAGCGCGCATCGGCGGTGTTTGAGGCAGGGCGCGTGTTATCCCCGCCGGACGCACACTGGTTGCCGGAGTATCGACGGGAATTGCTGAGTTTCCCGGGTGGCCGCCATGACGATCAGGTCGACAGCACCTCTCAATTCCTGATCTGGGCGGAGGAGCGCCCGCCCACGGTTCCCATTCTTGGTCCAATTTTCATTCCAAATCAGCCTTGGCCGGAACCACGGTAGGCGCCGACATCGGATGGGACAGCTCGATCACGGACGCGATCAGTCACTCCCTTGCTGCCGCTGAAATGCCCCGAGCTGAACGTTATGGAGAACGTCCGGCAGTTCCGCCCTGGGCGCCACTCTCTGTCTGGCTACGGGTGCCGCGGCGTCAGTTGGACGGTGGCCGTCATCCCTGCCGCCAGTCGTGTCGCTTCCGGCACCTGGTCGATG
The DNA here is from genome assembly GCF_014644535.1 of Neoroseomonas lacus. GTDB lineage: Bacteria > Pseudomonadota > Alphaproteobacteria > Acetobacterales > Acetobacteraceae > Neoroseomonas > Neoroseomonas lacus. Next base: position 62,521 of record NZ_BMKW01000006.1, on the reverse strand, counting down.
TGAATGCGCACCGGGATGCGCTGCGCCAGGCGGACCCAGGTGAAGATCGGATTGACCGTGGCCAGCCCCTGCTGCGTCGGCTGCGCATTCGCCACCGCGATGCCGCGCGCGATGCTGTCCACATGGCCGCGCAGCACCTCGCCATGACTCATCAGCTTGATCGTTGCCGCATCGCCTTCCCGGACGGACGCAAGGGCCGTCTCCTCGAAATAGCCATCGACCCAGAAGGATGCGGCATCGACCAGGGAGATCCGCAACGCACCGACCGTCGCATAGTCGCCCAGGCGCGCGGACAGATTGGTCACCCAGCCATCAACGGGTGCGCGGATCTCCGTGCGTTCTAGATTGGCGCGGGCCTGATCCAGATTGGCCTGCGCCTGCTGCACCTGGGCGCGGGCCATCGCGGCGCGGGTCGCGAAGGTCTGCTGCTCCTCGGCCGAGACGGCAATGTCGGTCAGGCGTTGGCGCCGCTGCGATTCATGCACGGCGTTGTCCGCATTGGCTTGCGCCTGCAGCAAGGCGGCTTCGGCAAGGCTCACGGCAATCCGGTAGTTGGTCGGGTCGATGCGCAGGAGCAGCTCGCCCCGGCGGACAAACTGGTTGTCGGCGATCGGCAGGGCGACGATGCGCCCGGCGACCTCCGGCGCAATCGTGACGACATAGGCCCGGACCACGCCGTCCCTCGTCCAGGGGGACGCCATATAGGCCTGCCAGGCGAACCAGGCGGCCAAGGCGGCCAGCAGCACGGCCAGGGCGGTCGTCGCGACCCTGCGGGCTGTGCCCGCACGGCTGGTCCCGTCACCGGGCGGCCCTATCGGCACGCTGCGGGCGGATTCAGCGGCATCGTGCCGCCCATTGGCGTCAGAAGCGGACATCGAGGCCTCCTCGCGCGGCCAGCAGCACCGTCGCGGACAGGGTGACAACATAGATGGCAAGGACGAACAGCGCCGGGTGCCAGACCCTGCGCAGCAGGCCGATGCGGCTCGCTGCGCCGCGCAGCCCGATGGTCACGCACCAGGCGGCGAGCATCATCGGCACGATCGGCGCGACATAGACGCCGAACAGGTTGATCTCCATGAACCTCACCGGGCTGATCCCTCGTCGAAGAACGCGGCGTGCGCGCGCAGGAGATCCGAAACCGCGAGCATGCTCGCGCGCCACTGGGCCGCGTCCGCCGCAAGCGTCCCGGTCGGGGACCGCGCCGCCAGACGACGATCAAGCCGGTCGAGGCGATCCGCCGCCGCCAGGCTGCGTCCGCCGGCGATCGCCTCGAACACCGCGGCCAGATCATCCGCCTCGGCCAGGGTGGCGATGCCTGCATGCCACGCGGCGCTGACGACCCGACGCAGCCGAAGCATCTCGATCCCGAGATCAAGCGCGGCAAGCAGCCGCGCGCGTTGCAGCGGTTCGGCCTGGTCTGGCAATGCAGCGAGTCGGCTGTAGAGCCGCGCCTCCCAGTCGGCGAGGCTCCACCGCCTCGGGGCCAGCGCCAGGCCGCGCAAATCGCGCAGGGAAAGCCGGAGCAGGCGTTCCACTCGCGTCATGGCAGGGATCGGCGGTATCAGGCGGAATGCGGCCAGTGCGGCACCATTGCCGATCAACAGCGCGAGCGCGTTGTTGTAGAAGGCCAGCGAGTCATAGACCATGGCGTTAGTCGGCATCAGGAACGCTGCCATGGTGCCGACCATCCCGATCGCCACCGGAGGCCGCCAGCCGATCGCCATCAGGACGCCGGCCGGGATGAAGTAGGCTGCCAGGGCGAGCGTGAATGCCGGGAAGCCGTTCAGCTGCGGCAACACCGCGAAGGCGAGAATCGCGGCCGCCGAGAGGGACACGAGCGTGCCGACCAGGTAGCCAAACGCGCCCGCATAGGCCTGGTCCGCGCGCGGTGCGAAGAGCGCCGTCACGATGGCCACCCAGGCCATGGCGACCCCGCCGCCTGGCCAGGCCGTGACGATCCAGAGCAGTTGCACCGCCATGATCGCGACGACGGACCGCCCGGCATTCACCAGGGCCGGGCCCCAATCCGGCACTTGCAGCCGCCAGCCTCCCTGGCCGGCGGGCGATGCAACGGGCGCATCGACCAGCAGCGCGAGGCCGTTGATCGCCTCGGCCAGGCCGGCCAGCGCCCGCGCGGCGTGATTCGCGAGCAGCCTCTCGGAAGGGGCTGCCGTGGGTATCGCAAACAGCCGATCCGCCGAGGCGAGCGCCTGTGCGCGCAGCCGAGCGGCGTCCCGCTGCCAGGTCGCGGGCTGTACCGTGCCGGCGGCGGCGCGCAGGGCTGGGGCGAGTCCGTCCAGTACGGTTGCCGCCTGAGCCTGCGCCGCCGCGCCGGGCAAGAGCCTCAGCCGCAGCGCAACGGCGCGCCAGGCACCAAGAGCGGCGAAGCCGCCGGCGATGGCCGCCTGAAGCGTAAGCGATTTGTTCCGCACATCCGTCGACTCACCGATCGTCTCATCCACGGCCGGGTCCAGCGCGATGACGCGACGCAGCAGGTCGCGCCGTGCCGCCTGCGTGTCCGGCTGTGCCGGTCCTGCCTCGGCCAGCGTGCACACGATGCCGCGGGCGAGATCGGCGATCAGGACCGCCAGCAGATCCGCCAGCCGGCGCCGCGCCGTTCCAAGGTCCGTCACCGCCTGGATAACGCCGGCGCAGGCGATCCCGAGGCAGACTTCCGACACACGGTTCACGGCCAGGATGAAGGCGGCGCCGTTCGGCCCGCCGGTCGCGCCGAGCTGATCGCTGACGATGAAGGCCGCCGTGAAGCCCGCGAGCGCGGCAGCATAGGAGGCGAAGTTGCGCAGCAGCGTGGCGGCCAGTGCGCACGCGCCGCCCCACAGCGCGACCAGCGTCAGGAACACGATGCGATCCTGCGGGAATGCCGCGGTCAGGGCGACCGCCACCACGGCACCCGCCACCGTGCCGATCATGCGGAACCAGCCCTTGCGCAGTGACGCACCCAGCTGTGGCTGGCAGACGAAGGCCGCGCTGGTGGCCGCCAGGGCAGGACCGTCGAGTTCCAGCCAGAAGGCCAGGTACAGCGAGAGGCTGATCGAGGCCCAGAGGCGCAGCCCAAACATCAACGCCGGCGCTTTCGACGACACCGCTGCGCGTAGCCCGTCGGCCCAGCGGCCTGCGGTGACGGGAACCGAGACGCTGCTCATCCGAGTTCGGCGCCCAGCCGTCGTCCATAGGCGACGATGGCGGCTCCCTCGGCCATGCGCGCTCGCTCATAGCCGTTCAGCGCTGCATCGACGGACCCACCCCGCAAGGCATCGCGCAAGGCCATGGCATCCGCCGCGGCCTTGGCGACGCCCATCGCCGTATGGGGTCGCGCGACAAAGGCGGCATCGCCGAGCAGCGCCAGCCGCCCCGTCGCCATGCGCGGCGCCTCATAGTCGAAAATGGCCTGCACGAATGGGTGCGGTTCGGCGGCAACCGCGGCTGCGAAAGCCGGCGGCAGCAGCGCCGCCGCATCGGAGCGCAGTTGCGCGGCCACCGCATCCGGTGTCTGGCCCGGTGCGAGCGAGAAAGGATGCGTGTGGCCTGATCGGTCGGTAAGGAGCCCCGGCAGCGCATCGCCTGCCACGCGGCGATACCACACCCAGTTGTAGCGTCGTTCGCCGCGGGCCATCTCGCCATATGGACCGGTGACCGAGTATCCGAGCGCATGCGACTGCGGCGCGATGTAGAAGGCGAAGCGGTCGAGCAGGATCGCGGCCTCGGCGGGCAGCGTATTCTCAGGCACGAGGCCGCGCCAGGCGACGTAGCCGGCGTAGAGGTTCGCTGCCGCGCCACCCACCACGGCCCGCCGCACGATGGAGCCGATCCCATCGGCGCCGATGATGATATCGGCAGCCTCGGTGCTGCCATCGTCGAATGTCAGCACCGCGGCATCGGCCCTGGTGGCGGCGTTTGTGACGGTGCGACCCTGCAAATAGGCGTCATCGCCGAGCCCGCCCCGCACGACGCGAAAGAGGTTGTCCCACGACATCTGCATCTGCGGCGTGGCCTGGCGATGCGCGATGGCGCCGCTGCGGTCGAAGAAGATGCGTTCCTGCGCGACGACGCCCACCTCGGCCGCAGCCTCGCCGCCGATGGCGCGCAGCATGGCGAAGACATCGGCCTGCGCGACGAGACCCGCGCCACGACCCTCGAGGCCATGCGTCGAGCGTTCGAAGACCCGCACGCGATGCCCGTCCTGCCGCAGCAAGATGGCGACGAACAGCCCGCCCAGCGAGCCGCCCACGATGGCGATGTCGAGCGGCTTCATGACCGGCGCCCTTCGCTGACGCGGCCGGTGATCTCTCGCAGCAGGGCCAAGGCACCGCAAAGCAGGCCGAGGGCGCAGACCGCGATCCAGCCACCGGCATGCCAGGCCGCCATGGCCGCCGCGGCCCCGGCTGAGCCGCCCAGGAACATGCCCGTCATGAAGATGGTGTTGATGCGGCTGCGCGCTTCCGGCTGCAGGGCGAAGATGACGTGCTGGTTCGAGACAAGCGCCCCCTGCACGCCGAAATCAAGGATGATGACGCCGACGATCAGGCCCACCAGGCTCGGCCAGAGGCCGAACAGCAGCCAGGCGACGATGGCCAGCGCCGCGCCGAGGCCGATCACCAGGCGCGGCCCGCGCCGGTCCGCGACACGCCCGGCCAGCGGTGCCGCCGCGATACCCACCGCGCCGATCACGCCGAACAGCCCGGCAACCTCCGCACCGAGTTCGAAGGGCGGTTGTTCGAGGCGCAGCGCCAGGATGGTCCAGAACGCCGAGAAGGATGCGAATAACGCCGCCTGCATCACCGCCGCCTGGCGCAGCACAGGATGCGCGCGCCACAACGCGCCGAGCGACAGCAGCGCGTTGCCGTAGCGCATGGTAGCTGATGGCGCGCGCCGCGGCAGTATGGCCGCCATCAGCAGCGCCGCGCCAAGCGCCATGGGCACGGCCAGCCAGAACATCGCGCGCCACCCGCCATGGGCGGCGACGAAGCCGCCGAGCGTGCGACTGAGCAGGATCCCGCTCAGCAGGCCACCCATCACCAGGCCGACCGTGGCACCGCGCCGTTCGGGCGTGGCGAGATGCGCCGCGACGGGCACGATCTGCTGCGCCACGGTCGAGGCGACGCCGACCAGAAAAGACGCCAGGACCAGGACCACCGCGTTGGGCGCGGCCGCCGCCAGGGCAAGCGCCGCGGCGAGGATGACGAACTGACCGACGATTAGGCGACGCTGGTCCATCACATCGCCGAGCGGCAGGAGCAGCAGGAGGCTCAGCGCATAGCCGAGCAACGTCGCTGTCGGGATCAACGACACAGCATCGGCACCGCCGAAGTCCCGCGCGATGATGCCGAGCATCGGCTGGTTGTAGTAGATGTTCGCGACCGCGATGCCCGCCGCCGCCGCCATGGCAAAGGTCGTGGCGCGGGTCAGGGCCCGGGGCTGGGCAGGCGCGGCGCTCGCAAGGCTTGTCGTTGTCATTCCATTGGACCTTCTCGTGCCATCGGCCAGGGATGCTCCCGGCGACGCAGCCGACGAAGGACTCGAACATGGTTCGGTCACGCGGGCCGCCATGTGAGATAGGGCCGTCTGGCCATGCGCGGCCATTCTACGGATGAGGTGATCCCATCATCCTTTGGTTTAGGTCGCGGCCCGCCACAGCGGTCCGGTTCCGGTAGTAGCACCTAAGTATGATGCGACGATGCTTCCCGCTGATTCAATCGCGGCAGCCAGGCATCTAGAACTCTGGCCACGGGAACAACGCCCGTCGGGACCAGACCGCAGACCGGCACGATGCCGGGGGCGGACGACACGGCGGACGGGCCCGAACCACGGAGAAGCACGATGACCGACGCCACCCTCTCGACCCGCCAGAAGGCGCCGCTGCGCACCCCGACCGACCTTGGCGAGAACGCCACGAAGGACATCGCCGCGGCACTGACCGGCGTGCTCGCCGACATGTTCGCGCTGTACCTGAAGACCAAGAACTTCCACTGGCACATGTCCGGTCCGCATTTCCGCGACTACCACCTCATGCTCGACGAGCAGGGCGACCAGATCTTCGCCACCACCGACGCGCTGGCCGAGCGGGCGCGCAAGGTCGGCGGCACCACGCTGCGCTCGATCGGCCATATCGCCCGCCTGCAGCGCCTGGCCGACAATGACGCGGACTATGTGACGCCGGAGGACATGCTGGCGGAACTCGCCGAGGACAATCGCCGGATGGTCGGCTTCCTGCGCGCCGCGCACGCCGTGTGCGAGACCCACAACGACTCCGCCTCGACCAGTGCCATCGAAGTCTGGATCGACGAAGCCGAACGTCGGGCCTGGTTCCTGTTCGAATCGACGCGTGCCCCGCGCTGACCGCGCACCATTCGAACCAGCGAGTGGCCCATGATGTCCACCACCTATCCCAACGCGGCGCTGCAGGCCGGGGCCATGGCCCCGGCGTTCAGCCTGCCCGCGACGCCTGACCAGATGGTCTCGCTCGGCGATCTTCGGGGCAGCCCGGTGATCCTGGCCTTCTATCCCGCGGATTGGAGCCCGGTCTGCGGTGACCAGATGGCGCTGTACAACGAGATCCTGTCCGAGTTCCGTGGCCTTGGCGCGCAGCTCGTCGGCATCTCGGTCGATGGCGTGTGGTGCCACGCCGCCTTCGCCGCGGAGCGCAAGCTGCACTTTCCGCTGCTCGCCGACTTCCAGCCGAAGGGCGAGGTCGCGCGACGCTACGGTGTCTACCGCGAGAAGGAAGGCATCACCGAGCGCGCCCTGTTCGTCATCGATGCGGATGGCGTCATCCGATGGAGCCATGTCGCACCGCTCGGCATCAATCCCGGTGCGGACGGCATCATCGAGGCGTTGCAGGACATCGCGGCGCGCACCGGTGCGGCGGAGGCTGTGTCGTGAGCCGGCTCAGCATTCCGGTCGGTGCCGGCGACCATGCGCAGGGATCGGCCGGCGCGACGGTCACGCTCGTCGAATACGGTGACTACGAATGCCCGTATTGCGGCGAGGCCTATCCCATCCTCAAGGCCGTGCAGCGTGCCATGGGGGACGAGCTGCGCTTCGTCTTCCGCAACTTTCCGCTGACGGAAATGCATCCGCACGCGATGCGCGCCGCGGAGTTCGCCGAGATGGCAGCGAGCGCCGGGCTGTTCTGGCAGGCCCATGACCTATTGTACGAGAACCAGGAGGCGCTCGGTGAGCGCGATCTGCTGGCCTATGGCCAAGGCCTGGGCCTGCCTGCGGGTGTCGTGGCGGAAGCCTTCGACGGGCGCTTTGACCAGAAGATCCGCGACGATTTCCGCGGCGGCGTGCGCAGCGGTGTCAATGGCACGCCCACCCTGTTCATCAACGGCTTCCGATACGACGGACCGCGCGATCTCGACAGCCTCGTCGCCGAGTTGCGGCAGGCGCAGGCGATGGGCATCGAAGATGCGGTGCGCCGCGGGAGCCCAAGTCATGGCAGGAGGTGAGCAACCGGATTGAAAGCACATCCAAGACATGGAGCTGCACGCGCGCCAGGTCGGAGCAATCCCGCCCGCGGTCTGCTTCAAGGCTGATCCACCAAGTCAACAACCACTGACAGAGTCGAGGTTTCCATGACCAGCAATTTCGTCAACACCCAGGACGGGGTCGCCATCTTCTACAAGGATTGGGGGCCGCGGGATGCAAGGCCGATCGTCTTCCACCATGGATGGCCGCTCTCCTCCGACGACTGGGACGCCCAGATGCTCTACTTCCTGGACAAGGGCTACCGCGTCGTGGCGCATGACCGTCGCGGCCATGGACGCTCGGCCCAGGTCTCGGACGGCCACGACATGGATCACTATGCCGCGGATGCCTCGGCCGTCGCCGAGCATCTTGACCTGCGCAACGCCGTGCATATCGGCCATTCGACCGGCGGTGGCGAGGTCGCCCGCTATGTCGCGAAGTTCGGCCAGCCGCAGGGCCGCGTCGCCAAGGCGGTGCTTGTCAGCGCCGTCCCGCCGCTGATGGTGAAGTCCGCGAGCAACCCCGGCGGCACGCCGATCGAGGTGTTCGATGGCTTCCGCACCGCCCTCGCCGCCAACCGGGCGCAGTTCTACATCGATGTCGCGGCGGGTCCGTTCTACGGCTTCAATCGGCCAGGCGCGAAAGTCTCGCAAGGCGTGATCGACAATTGGTGGCGCCAGGGCATGACCGGCAGCGCCAAGGCGCATTATGAGGGCATCAAGGCGTTCTCGGAGACCGACCAGACGGAAGATCTCAAGAGCATCGACGTGCCGACCCTGGTACTGCAGGGTGATGACGATCAGGTCGTCCCGTATGCCGATGCCAGCCTGCTTCAGGCCAAGCTGCTGAAGAACAGCACGCTCAAGATCTATCCGGGCTTTCCGCACGGCATGCTGACCACGCATGCCGATGTGATCAATCCGGACCTGCTGGCCTTCGCGGGGGCCTGATCGGCTCTCCGTCAGGCTGGAACCGACCGGCGAGGCCGCTCCCATACGATGCGTCGGGGAGCGGCCTCGTCGGCTTGCGTGCCGGGACGATCGCTGCCGGGGGCATGCGGTGACTTCCGCATGACGTTCTCCGCCGGCACTTCATGTCCCCACAGGTCAGGCCTAGCTCACGCGATCAAACGGATTCATCAGGAAAACATAGATGTCTTCATCGGATATCCCCCAAGCCCATCCGCGGCGCATACGGTGCGAATGATCCCGGGCCGCGCAATGTGGAAATCGATCGCCAGAATCCCGACATCTTCCTACCGCCGGCAACCGACAATGGCTCCATCCCGAACCTGAAGTTCTCCTTTGGGATGGCGCATAATCGCCTCGAACTCGGTGGATGGGCCCGTGAAGTGACGGTGCGGGAGCTGCCCGTCGCCAAGGGCCTGGCCGGCGTGGACATGCGCCTCGGCGCCGGTGTGGTCCGGGAGATGCATTGGCACAAGGAAGCTGAATGGGGCTACGTGCTCGAAGGGCGCTGCCGCGTGACGGTGGTCGATCACGAAGGAAGCGTCTATGTCGACGACCTGAAGGCCGGCGACATCTGGCTCTTTCCGGCCGGCATTCCGCATTCGATCCAGGGTCTTGCGGAGGGCTGCGAGTTCCTTCTCGTGTTTGACGACGGCAATTTCTCCGAGAACGAGACGCTGCTGGTGACAGAGCTGATGGCGCATATGCCGATCGATGTCATTGCCAAGAACTTTGGGGTTGCCGCGGAACATTTCGCCCAGCTTCCGCCCAAGGAGCGGTACATTTTCCCGCTGCCCGTTCCAGCGCCGATCGAAGACGTTCTCGCCAGGCTGCCCAAGCAGCGACCCCCCATGCCGTTCACGATCCACGGTGCCGATCTCACGCCCAGCCAATGGAACGGCGGAGCCACCACCGTCGTTGACGTCCGGAATTTCCCCGTCACCAACATGGCCGCCCTGATCATCGATCTTGAGCCCGGTGCCATGCGCGAAATCCACTGGCACCCGGATGCCGATGAATGGCAGTTCTACATCCAGGGTGAAGCGCGCATGACCGTGTTCGACGCGACGTCGAAGGCGCGGACCTTCAACTACCGGGCCGGCGATGTCGGCTATGTGCCGAAGACTCTGGCGCACTACATCGAGAACATCGGAACCACGCCGGTTCGGCTTCCGAACGTCTTCAACAAGCCGGAATTCAAGGATGTCGCGCTGAACCAGTGGCTGGCCCTGACGCCACCCGAGCTGGTGCGCGACCATCTCAATCTCGATGACACTGCCATGGCCGTGCTCAACCCCAACAAGCGTGCCGTCGTACGCTGATTGATGCCCTGACAGGCGGCCTGCTGATGCAGGCGCCTGTCGAGCACATGCCGTTCCGGCGTTGTCGATCGGCACATGCGGTCGGCACCGATACGCTGCGCCCATGGTCAAAGGCCAAGGATGACCCGCCCTCAGGAATCCCTGACGACCACCGACCGACTACCGGGTTGGCAAATCCTCTTACAGGCGACACTGATGACGACGCTCGCCGGATTTGACGATGCGGTGGGCTACATGGCAACGGGACATCTGTATCTGTCATTCATGAGCGGCAACAGCACGCAACTCGGCATGGCACTGGCCCGGGGCGATGCGCGCTCAATCATCTTGTCGGCCGTGGTAATCGGCGCGTTCATGCTTGGGGCCTTCCTGGGTTCCCTGATGTCAGCGGTCGAGGCGCGGGCCCACCTGCCGCTGGTTCTCATCTGTGAGGTTCTTTGCTTCGCCCTGGCCTGGATGCTGCTCGGCCCATGGACAGCACATGCCGCTCTGCTGTTCGTCGCCCTCGCGATGGGGATGCAGAACGCGAACCATGTGGCGATCGGCGGGGCTTCGATCGGCAGGAGCTACGTGACTGGGGCTCTCTTCGGCGTGGGGGATGCGCTGGCCCGTGCCTGTCTTGGCAAGACCGGTGTCGCGGAAGCCGGCGTCTACGCTACCACCTGGCTTGCATTCATCGCCTGCGTGATCGGTGGCGCGGCCACGATCGAGGGCCTGCGTCTGCCGGCGGCACTTCTCGCCGGCGCAGGCGTGGTCGCGGCGCTGATCGTCTTGTCAATGATTTGGCGGCGACCGGGCGTGCCGATCCACGGCGGGGGCGTGCAAATCACGTCGGCTTGAAGCACGCGTGCCGTGCCGACTTCACGACCATCACAGCGGCATCAAGCGACAGTCTCCGGTCGCCGTCTCACGGCCTCGGGCAAGTACGAAACGCGGCTCAGGATTTCGAAAGCGCGCGCAGGCGAGGCACTCGACACTGCGGCTCGTAATTTCGGAAATGGGCAAGGCCAAGATGTCGGGCAAGCGGATCATACGACCTTACCATGATGCGGCCGGCGGCTGGGGCGCGCTGCGTGCCACCGGCGCCGCGCTGCTGGGCCAGGACACGGCATTGCGGGGGAGCGCCACGCTTCTCCGGGTGAACCAGCCCGACGGCTTCGACTGCCCGGGCTGCGCCTGGCCGGATCCGAAGCACACCTCGTCCTTCGAGTTCTGCGAGAATGGCGCGAAGGCCGTTGCGTGGGAGGCCACGGGCCATCGCTGCACGCCGGAGTTCTTCGCCGCCCATAGCGTCACCGAACTCGAATCATGGGGCGACCATGATCTGGAGATGCAGGGGCGCATCACGCACCCCATGGCCTATGATGCCGCGACGGACCACTACCGGCCGATCGGCTGGGACGACGCCTTCGCGTTGATCGCGCGCCATCTGGCCGCGTTGCCGAGTCCGAATGCAGCGGAGTTCTATACCTCCGGCCGCACATCGAACGAGGCTGCCTTCCTTTACCAGCTCTTCGTTCGCACCTTCGGTACGAACAACTTCCCCGATTGTTCCAACATGTGCCACGAGCCGACCAGCGTCGGCCTGCCGGAATCGATCGGCGTCGGCAAGGGCACCGTGCTGCTGGAGGATTTTGATCGCGCCGATGCGATCTTCATCTTCGGGCAGAACCCCGGCACCAACAGCCCGCGCATGCTGACTTCGCTGCGCGACGCCGCCCGACGTGGGGCGCGCATCATATCCTTCAATCCGCTGCGCGAACGCGCGCTGGAACGCTTTCAATCACCGCAAAGTCCGGTGGAGATGGCGAGCATGTCCTCCACACCGATCAGCGACAGCATCTACCAGCTGCGCATCGGCAGCGACGCCGCGGTGCTGAAGGGGCTCATGAAGGCAATCCTCGAGGCCGACGACGCCGCGCTGGAAGGCGACCTTCCTCGCTTCCTGGATTACGCCTTCATCGCCGGCCATACCGCCGGATTCGAAGCCGTGGCCACCGACCTTCGCGCGACCGCCTGGGAGGACATCGAGCGCAAATCCGGCCTTGACCGTGCGGTGCTGACGCAGGCGGCCGGGGTGTACATGACCGCGGAGCGCGCAATCCTGGTCTATGGCATGGGCGTGACGCAGCACCGGCGCGGCGCCGAGGTCGTGCAGCAGGTGGCCAACCTCGCCCTGATGCGTGGCAATGTCGGTCGGGAGGGTGCGGGCATCTGCCCGGTGCGCGGCCATTCCAACGTGCAGGGTGACCGCACGATGGGCATCGACGAGAAGCCGTCCGCCGCCTTCCTCGACCGGCTCGGCGAGCACTTCGGTTTCGATCCGCCGCGCGCGCATGGCCACAATACCGTGGCGGCGCTCGAGGCGATGCAGCGCGGCGAATCCCGCGTGTTGTTCGGCATGGGTGGCAACTTCGTCTCCGCAGTCCCCGACTGGCAACGGACCTGGCCGGCGATCCGCGGCCTCGACCTCACGGTGCATGTATCGACGCGCCTGAACCGCAGCCATGTGGTCCACGGGCGCGCGGCGCTGATCCTGCCGTGCCTCGGCCGCACCGAGGTCGATGTGCAGGCCAGCGGTACGCAATCCATCACGGTCGAGGATTCGATGTCGATGGTGCACGCCTCGGCCGGGCGCAATGCGCCGGCCTCGGAGCATCTGCGCAGCGAGATCGCCATCGTCGCCGGCATGGCCCGGGCGGTGCTCGGCGCGGCCTCCCCGATCGACTGGGAGGGCTTTGCCGCGGATTACGACCGCATCCGCGATGCCATCGAGGCAGTGCTGCCGGCCTTCCAGGGCTACAATGCCCGCATTCGCGTGCCGGGCGGCTTCCACCTGGCTTCCCCGGCGCGCGAGCGGATCTGGATGACGCCATCCGGCCGCGCGAACTTCCTGGTGTTCGACGGCCTCGACGAGGATGAGCACGAGAGCGATCCGGAGGTGCTGTGGCTCGCCACGCTGCGCAGCCATGACCAATACAACACGACCGTCTACAGCCTCACGGACCGCTATCGCGGCATCCGGGGCCGACGCGACATCCTGTTCCTGAACGAACGGGAAATGCAGCGGCGCGGCCTCGCGGAAGGCGACCGGGTCACCCTCACCACTGCCTCGACCGACGGCGTGGTGCGCAGTCTCGATGGGCTCGCCGTGGTGCCCTACCTGCTGCCGGACCGATGCTGCGGCGCCTACTATCCGGAAGCCAATCCGCTGGTGCCGCTATACCTGCACGATCCGATCAGCGGCACACCGGCCTCCAAGGCGGTCCCGGTGCGTATCGTGCGCAGCGCGACTCCGCGTGTCGGGGAGACTGTGTGATGGACGCGCTCATCCTCTCCCGGCTGCAATTCGCGGCCACCATCGGATTTCACATCCTGTGGCCGACCTTCAGCATCGGAACAGCGGCCTTCGTGGCCTTCCTCAGTTTCCGCTGGTGGCGCACCGGCAATCCGGTGTTCCGCGACCTCATGCGCTTCTGGTCGCGGCTGTTCGGTCTCAGCTTTGCGATGGGCGTGGTGACGGGCCTAGTGCTGAGCTACGAGATGGGAACGAACTGGGCAGGCTTCTCGCAATCGACCGGACGGGTGCTCGGGCCGCTCTTTGCCTATGAGGTCCTGGTCGCATTCTTCCTCGAAGCCGGCTTCATCGGCATCGTCCTGTTCGGTGAGGGACGCATCAGCCGCGGCGCGCATCTGATCGCCTGTTGCATCGTCGCTTTCGGGACACTGCTGAGCGCAGCACTGGTGCTGGCCGCCAATTCCTGGATGCAGACCCCCGGCGGAGTGGTGCGCGATGCCGATGGCATCTTCCATGTGACGGATTGGCTCGCGGTGATCCTGACCCCCTCCTATCCGTACCGCGTGATGCACATGCTCGGGGCGAGCTTCCTCACCGTCTCGTTCCTGGTGGCGGGCGTCTCCGCAATTCAGCTGCTGCGCGAACCGGGCCAGGCAGCGGCACGCAAGGCCTTCTCGCTCGCATTGTGGGCGGCGCTGATCCTCGCGCCGTTGCAGATCGTGCTTGGTGACATGCACGGGTTGAACACGCGGCAGTACCAACCGACCAAGCTCGCCGCCATGGAAGGGCTGTGGGAAAGTGGGCGCGGCGTGCCGGCGACGCTGTTCGCCTGGCCTGACATGGATGCCGAGCGAAACCGCTTCGCCGTGGAGATCCCGCGGCTGGGCAGCCTGTACCTGACCCATTCCTGGAATGGCGAGGTGCGGGGGCTGCGGGCGGTGCCGCGCGAGGACAGGCCTTATGTTCCCATCGTCTTCTTCGCCTTCCGAATCATGGCCGGCATCGGCATCCTGTTGCTGACGGTGGCCATCACCGGCGCCATCCTGCGTCTGCGAGGACGCCTGTTCGCATCGCGGCGCTTCCAGTGGCTGACCATCGCCGTATCCCCGCTCGGTTTCGTCGCGGTGATCGCCGGTTGGACCGTCACCGAAGCCGGGCGCCAGCCATGGGTTGTCTATGGCCTGCTGCGCACGGCCGACGCTGTCTCCCCTGTGCCATCGGCGGCTGTGGCGACGTCGCTGCTGCTGTTCCTCCTGCTCTATGCCGCGCTGCTTGTCGTCTTCATCGGCTTTGCCACACGCTTGATCCTGCGCGGCGTGGCCACGTCACGCACCACCGACCTTGATCGCCGGAGTGAAGCCCATGGATGAACCCGTCATGTTCGCAGCCCCGCTTGGGCTCTGCGGCATCGTTTATGTGCTGGCCGACGGTTTCGACCTCGGCGTCGGCATCCTCTCCCTCGCCGCCCCACGCGAGGTCGAGCGCCTGGCCATGATCGAAGGGCTGGAGCCCATCTGGGATGGCAACGAGACCTGGCTGGTGATGGGTGCGGCACTGCTCTGGGCCGCCTTTCCCGCGGCCTTCGCGGTGCTGCTATCGGCCTTCTACCTGCCGGTCATGGCAATGCTGTTCGCGCTTATCCTGCGTGGCGTGGCGATCGCCTTCCGCGGCAACGCCGAACGGTTCCGCCGAGCTTGGGATGTCGTCTTTGGTGCCGGGTCCGTTCTCGCCGCGCTGGCGCAGGGCATGATCCTCGGCGGTCTGATCAATGGCGTCTCCGTGCATGACGGCCGGTTCGCTGGCAGCGCGACGGATGTGCTGAGCGTGCTCGGCCTTCTCTGTGGCGTCGGCCTGATGGGTGGCTACGCGCTGTTGGGTGCCGGCTGGCTGATCTGGCGTTCGGAGGGCACCACTCGGACGTTCGCGCGCGAGGGCGGTCACGCAGCCCTGATCGTGACAACCGCCATGCTCGTCGTGGTGAGTCTGTGGACCGCCCTGGTTGACCCGCGCATCGCCGAGCGCTGGTTCGGCTGGCCAACCATCCTGTGGCTGGCCCCGGTACCGATGCTGGCCATGCTGGCTTCGGCCGCTACGTGGTTCAGCCTCTGGGGTGAAAGCCGCGTGCGACCCCTGCTGCTCGGCGTGGTGATCTTCCTGTGCGGTTTCGCTGGCCTGGCCGTCAGCCTTTGGCCCTACGCCATTCCGCACAGCGTCACGATCTGGCAAGCCGCGTCGGATCCGCAGAGCCTCCGCTTCATCGGCTTCGGTCTCATCATCGTGCTGCCGGTGGTGCTGGCCTACCAGGCCAATGCCTATTGGGTGTTTCGCCGCAGTGCCCAGACAACGCCGGAAGGATATGAGTCATGACGATGATGATGCAGGCCGCAGCGGCCGAGATCCTCGTGCCGGCGGCCAGCTCGGCCGCCTGGATGTCGCGGCTCGGACACATCGACCTTGCCGAGGAAGTCCCGGTGGCGCTCGTCTACAATGGCGTGTCGCACGCTGTGATGATGGCGACGCCACGGGAACTGGAGGATTTCGCGCTCGGCTTTTCGTTGTCGGAGGGCATTCTCGAGGATTCGACCGAGTTGCTCGACATCGAACAACGCGCGACCTGTCGCGGCATCTCCGTCGAGATGACGGTGACACATGAGCGCTTCGCCGCGCTGATGGCGCGTCGCCGGAACCTGGTGGGCCGGACAGGCTGTGGTCTTTGTGGCGTCGACAGCCTTGACCAGGTGTTCCGCCCGCTCAGCCCGGTCGGGACCGGCGAGGTGATCGCCCCTTCCGCCATCGCGCACGCAGTCGCGAACCTGCCGGCGCTACAGGACCTGCATCTGCGCGTGCACGCCGTGCACGCGGCCGCCTGGGCCACGTCGCAGGGTGACGTCGTGCTGGTGCGCGAGGATGTCGGGCGTCACAACGCGCTTGACAAGCTCATCGGTGCGCTGGCCGCGGGGCCGGCGGATCCCGGGGAGGGTTTCGCCGTCATCACCAGCCGCTGCAGCTATGAGATGGTGCAGAAATCAGTTGCCGCCGGCATCGGCGTGCTGGTTGCGCTGTCGGCGCCGACGCAGCTTGCGATCGAGATCGCGCAGGATGCAGGCCTGACCCTCGTGGCCTGGGCTAAGGGGGCGCGCCGGACGATATGCACACATCCGCACCGTATTGCGCCCTGAACCACGGAGACGATAAAGGGCCGGCATGGGATGGGCGGCGCCGCTCGCCGACGAGATAATGCTCCCGCCACCCACGGCATCGCAGATCAGCAGGTGGCGGCACCCAAGCGACCCTTGATCCAACGCCGCCTGTTTACTTGGACCGCCGGCGCTGGTGACCCCGCATCTGCGGGTTGATCCTGCGTTCCTCGCCCGGCTGGCGAATGGCGAGCCGGATGTCATGCCCGTGCAAGCGTAGCGTCCACTTCCGCACAGGCGGCATCGACGCTAAACCTCCGTATAGTTCCTGTGTCGCCGCAGCCATGGCATCGTTCGTGCTTGGGAACTGCTGTATCAGTTCACGTGTCAGGAAATGGCGGCGGATCCGTGGGCGAACATCCAACGACCGATATGCATCGAAGCCCACCGGCATCGTTGCGGCGTGGCGGGCAACGATCGGGGCCGGCTGCGAACCGCAATGCGCTGCTGGCCACCGCGCTTTTGCTGACAGTTGCGATCTTCCTCTTCGACACCATCTCGCCGCTCGAAGGCGCGGTGGCCGTGCTGTATGTCGTTGTCGTCCTGCTGGCGGCGCGGACTGGGCGTCGCCGCGACATTGTCATGGCGGCCGGCGGCACGCTGCTGCTGACGCTGATCGCCTATTTCGAAACACACGGATTCCGGTCCGTCGGCTCCGCGACATTTCGAGCGATGGTGAGCCTTTCGGCCATCGGCATTACGGCGGTGCTGGCGTTGCAGGGTTGTGCCGCGACCTCGGCGTTGATGCGGAGCGAAGGCCGCTATCGCCGCATGTTCAACACAAGTCGGATCGGCGTCATCGAGGAAGATTGGCGCGGCATTCGCGCCGCGTTGCATGGTCTGGGATCCGTATCGTGGCACGATCTCGCCACTACCCATGACGGCGCGTTGCAGGAGGTCAGGAGCATCCGCACCCTGGTGCGCATGATCGACGTCAATCCGGCAATGCTCGGCATTCTGAATCGCAGCGCCACCAAACCCGTCGATGCGAGCGCCGAAAATCTCCGCATCGTTGGTGACCGCATCTTTGCCGAGACCCTGGACGCCTTCGCGCGCGGCGAACCATTCTTCGAAGGTGAGTCCGAGCTCCTGCACGCCGATGGCAGCCGTACGCCATTGCTGTACACAGTGACCTTCCCCCCGGCGGACGATCCCGACGGAAGCGTGCTCATCTTCCTGGTGGACATCACGGAACGCCGGCAGGCACAGGACGCGCTGCTTGCTGCACAGGCTGGTCTTGCTCATGCCGCTCGCACGGCGACGCTCGGCGAGCTCTCGGCGTCCATTGCGCATGAGGTGAACCAGCCTCTGATGGCCGTGGTCACCAATGGGGAGGCCGGTCTGCGCTGGCTCCGCCGCGCTTCCCCGGACCTGGCGGAAGTCGATCAGGCGCTGAGCCGCATCGTGGCCGAAGGCAACCGGGCGAGCCAGATCGTCGCGCGCATCCGATCCTTCGTGAAGAAGGCGCCACTCCAGCAGGAGTTGCTGAACATGACGACGATCATCGACGAGTCCGTTCTCATTGTGGAACGGGAGCTCCTGGCAGCTCAGGTGGACCTCACGATCGACATTGCACCGGACCTGCCCCCGGTACGCGGCGATCGGATTCAGTTCCAGCAGATCATGGTCAACCTGATGATCAATGCGGGCCAGGCCCTGGCCGTGCGTGATGAGCCACGCCTGATACGCGTCTCCGCCAGCCTTGATGAGGGCGGGCGTATCGCTGTCATCGTTGCGGACAACGGCCCCGGCATAGGACCGGCCGAGCTTTCGCGGCTCTTCGAACCCTTCTTCACGACCCGCGAGCAGGGGATGGGGATGGGCCTGGCCATCTGCCGGACCACCGCCGAGGCGCATGGAGGACGGTTGTCCGTCGAGAGCCGCCCGGGTGAGGGCGCGGTCTTCCGCCTCAGCCTCCCTGCCGTCATCCAGGAGCACGCCGCAGCATGATCAAGTCAGGTCCAGGCGGCGCGCCCGCGCAGAAACCTCCTGCGGAGGAGATCGTCATCATCGTCGACGATGACGCGTCCGTAAGGGCGTCGCTCGACAGCCTGCTGCGCTCGGTGGGCTTCGCCACGCGCCAGCACGCCTCGCCGGTGGAACTTCTCGGCACGCCGGTCCCCGATATCCCAGGCTGCATCGTATTGGATGTGCGCCTTCCCGGCATCAGCGGCCTCGATCTCCAGGGTGAGCTGGCGCGCATTGGCGTCGCGATGCCGATCGTCTTCATGACGGGGTATGGCGACGTGCCGATGAGCGTGCGCGCCATGAAGGCCGGTGCGGTGGATTTCCTGCCCAAGCCGTTCAGGGACCAGGACATGCTGGATGCCGTCGCCGCCGCCGTGGGCCGGGACCGACAGCGGCGCAAGACCACCGAAGCGGCCATCGATCTCCGCGAACGCTACGAGACGCTGTCTCCGCGCGAACGAGAAGTCATGGTGCATGTTGTCGCCGGCCTCATGAACAAGCAGGTCGCCGGGCGCATCGGCCTGAGCGAGATCACCGTCAAGATCCACCGGGGCAATGCGATGCGGAAGATGCAGGCGAAGTCACTGGCCGAGCTCGTGCGCCAGGCGGAAGCCCTCGGCCTGCCGCGACCATAGTCTGACACCTTGCAAACCTCTGTATAGTTCCAAGACCAGCCATCAGCGGCGATAAGACACGAAGCCGCACGATGGATCCTCGTCGTGCGGCACGGCACCGAGGTCCCCTGACTGATGAGCCACTTTGCTCAGATTGCCATCGTTGATGACGACGAAGCGGTACGGAACGCACTGTCCAGCCTGTTGCGTTCGTTCGGCTATGAAACCCGCGGATACGGGTCCGCCCTGGCGTTTCTCGATGAAGAAGGGCACCAGAATCCGGCCTGCATGATCCTTGACGTGCAGATGCCGGGCATGGACGGCCCGGAGCTTCAGGCCTGTCTGCTGAGTGCCGGTCGCCGCTTCCCAATGATCTTCATGACGGCCTTTCCTACCGAGGCGATCCGGCGAAGGGTCATGGAGGCCGGCGCAAAGGCCTATCTGAGCAAACCCGTGGACGGCAACACCATCGCGCATTGTGTCGCCGCGGCACTGATTGATGGCGGCAGCAGGGATGGGTCGGGCCACCTGGCAGACGGACACTCGGCCTGACGGCGGCAACTCCGTCGGAATTCTCGATCACGAACGACGATGCGGGTGGCGCGCACCGCTCCGAGCGCGACGGTCACCATGGCCGACTGGCGCGAGGCCGAGCGGCTCTGATCCGGCGTGGTTGCAACACCGGGCGGGCGCTCGGCGGCACCCAGGCAGCACAGCGACGCCTTTCGAAGCACCACGACGATCACGAGCGCGACGCTCCGTGACGGGGTCCGACGGGCTCGAATGCAGGCATGATCAGCGAGGATTTTGAAGCACCATGACGAATCCCGTCCGATCCTGTCTGCGCCGCCTGCCAATCACCTTGCTTCTGTCCGGTGCGCCCGCCATGGCATCCGCGCAGACGCTGCGCGAATCCCTCGCTGATGTCGCCCGTGCGGGCGACATCGCCGGCGCCCTCCATACCTTCTCGATCTTCGGCGGGGTGCCGGGCATCAGCGCGGCGACCTACGATTCAGGCGGCCTGCATCTGGACAGCTACAAGGTGCCCGTCGCGCACAGTTTCGCACCTGTCGAATCTAGCTGGCTCGGAGGTGCTGCGCCGTATGTAGAGTTCACGGGCGGCTATAACCACGGCCGCGAGAACGACATCGTGTCTGACCGAGGCTACGGCGCAACCGGGGCGCGCTTCACCTACGATGCCGTCACAGCACTCGGTGGCGTCGGGGTCGACATCCCCGTTCTCGAGGCGCTGGGCGGCAAGACCATTATCCGGCCGATCTTCCTGGTCGGCTATACCAGGATCGATAGCGATGCGCGCTTCAGTGGTGTAGTTGCCCCCGTGCTGGCGCAGGCGACGCGGGGCCTGTTGACGAATGTATCTCTCGACAGTCTGCTCATCGGCGGCGCCGTGGCCGCGCTGCACGAGCGCGACCTCGGCAGACAGATGACGCTGCAGGCCGGCCTGCGCTTCAACCAGATTGCCGATATCGGCCTGAGCGCCAGCGATCCGGCATTCGACATCACAAATGGCTTCAGCGTGGCCACCGCCAGCGTCGAGCTCAAGGGCCCCACAGGGTTCGAGGTCGGCAGCCTTTCGGTGCGCTGGATCGCCTTCGCATCCGGCACCTGGATGCTCGGCCAGAACAACGATGCGTTGGGATTCTCGCGATTCGCGGAGCTTGGCGGGGGGCTCGAATTCGCCGATGGGCAGCTGCTGCCCGGGGTTAGCGCGGTCAGCCTGCGCGGCTCCGGCATCGTCGGCGACGGCGTCACCGGCTGGAGTGTCGGCGTCAGGGTCAGCTTCTAGATCTACGACGCCGCGCCAATCCGCAAGTCTCCACGCGATCCTGGAAGAAGCCTTGCTCGCTTGGGCGGATGGTGTCCGCGCAATCTGGACTGATGGAGCAGACCCTGAACGCAGCATCCGATGACGCCGTAGCAGCCCACAGGCGAGCCGAGGAGATGCGGGACGCGATGGCTGATCGCCTTCTCTATGAGGCGCTGTCCGAGACGTTCCCGGCCAGCGATCCGGTTTCGCTCGTCCAGCCAGCCGCGGATCAGGACGGAGCGGGCGATCCACCCGGCGGCGGCGGTGCACATGGGACTGCGGCGCGATGATCGACAGCCGGATCCTGTGGAGCCTTGCCGGCGATATCGATGGCGTCGATGATGTGGCGCGGTCCGGGCCGCCGGCGTATTTCGATCATCACGCCACGACGCCGGTCGACCCGCGCGTGCGCGAGGCGATGCTACCCTTTCTGGGCGCGTTCTTCGGCAATGCCGGATCGGCCGAGCACCCGTATGGATGGCGTGCCCAATCGGCCGTCGAGGGCGCCCGGCGCGATGTCGCGGCGCTGGTCGGCGCGCGTCCCGCCGATGTGGTGTTCACGTCCGGCGCCACCGAGGCCAACAATCTCGCGCTGCTCGGTGCGCAGACGGGCGCGCGGCGTCACCTCATCACGACGTCCATCGAGCATGCATCGGTTCTGGCCTGTGCGGCCGAGTATGCCCGCCGCGGCGGCACTGTCACGTATCTGCCAGTGGACGGCGATGGCCTTGTCCACCCCGATGAAGTTGCGGCAGCCATCCGGCCGGACACCGGCCTGATCTCCATGGCGTTCGCGAATCACGAGATTGGCGCGATCCAGCCGATCCAGGAGATCGGCGTGCTGGCGAAGCGGCATGACATACTGCTGCATGTTGACGCCGCGCAGGCGGCAGGTCGCATCCCGATATCGCGGGCCGGTCTGCAGGCAGATTTCATCAGCCTGTCCGCGCACAAGATCTATGGACCGCAGGGCGTCGGCGCGCTCATCGTCGCGAGGGATTCGCGCGACCGGCTTGCCCCGATCCTGTTCGGCGCTGGTCAGGAGCGGGGCCTGCGACCGGGTACATTGCCAGTTCCACTGATCGTCGGCTTTGGGATGGCCGCCGCGCTCGCGCTCCGCGCACTGCCGGAGGAACCGCAACGGATCGCGGCCCTGCGCGAACTTCTGCTCGAAAGGCTGCGCGTCATTCCGGGGCTCCGCATCCATGGTGGCCTGACCCATAGGCTGGCCGGCAATCTCAATCTTGGCTGGCCGCGGCTGGTGGCGCGCGACCTTATCTACCTCCTGCGGAACGACGTCGCGATATCCTCCGGCTCGGCCTGCGGTTCGGGCGCGCTGCATCCCTCGCCGGTGCTGCAGGCGATCGGCTTGACTGATGCACAGGCGCTCGGCGCGTTGCGCATCGGATTGGGGCGCTTCACCACGAGGCAGGAGGTGGTCGGGGCGGCGCGGGCCATCATCCGCGCCGCAGAGAGCCCTGGCTGAGGCGCGGACATGGCGCATGCGGAACGCGCCAACAGGCGTCGCGCGGAGTCAGGATCATGGCGGGTGAGTAAGCTTCGGACCATGGCTCGAGGGACCGGCCGCGTCAGCCCTGTAAGGCTGGCGCGCCCGATACTGTCCGTGTTCGTCGCTTCGAGGGCCTGGTTTCAGCCGGCCCTTCAACGAGGGACGGTCAGCGTTCGCCGGCCGACGCCCTCTGCTCCGCGGCGCAGACATGCTCACCACGGATCGCGGCGAAGGGCTGCCACTGTGCGCCGCCGGACACAACGCGATGCTCAGCGATCGCCACGGGCGGCATCGTCGCTCTGCGGTCCCGCTCGGCCTTGCGCCAGGCGTTCGGCGTCATGCCGACCACCCGCTTGAACACCGTGGTGAAATGCGCCTGGGTCTGGAAACCAACGGCGAGCGCCACCTGCACGATCGGCTCGCGCGTCTCTATCAACATGTGGCGCGCATGCTGGATGCGACGATGCGTGACGTAGTCGTGCGGACGCTGCCCGGTGGCCAGCTTGAACTGCGCGGCGAAGTGCATCTCGCTGAGCCCCGCGCTTACCGCCAGATCGGACAGCAGGATCCGCTCGCCGATATTGGCATCGACATGCGCCTCCACGTTGCGCAGTTTCCACTTCGGAAGCGGCGATACGCGCCGACGGCTGTCCTGCGATCCGGTTCCGCGCAGCGCAGCCAGGCGGTCGAGCAGGCTGGCGTGGAAGGCCTCGGTGTAGAAGCCGCTGAGCACCGCCTCCGCCTGTTGGGATGGCAGCAGGGCGCGGACGAAGTGCGCCATGGTGGCGTCCGGACAATCGTCTCCGCCGTCGAGATGCGCGATGCCGCCGAGGCCTGCGCGATCGAGGGTGGTCTCGGACGTCGTTGCATTGAACTGGGCCATCGGTATCGCCTTCATCATCTCGATGGACACATCTGACGGCAGGCTGGATCGCGAGGACATTCTACGCCGGGTCGTCGCGCTCGCACCTTGGCGTACCGAAGGTAAACCAAGGTATGAGTTCGACCATGGCAGGACGACGACAGATCGCCGCTACACAGAAATCGTGCCGATTCGACAATCCGCGCCCGCGCAACGGCAGACCTGCGGGCAGCCCGCGCCTAGCCTTCGCCGATACCACGGACCCAGCGGTGTAGGTTGGCGCACAGTGTGTGCCGATTCATCGGGGGATATGTTGGTATGGCCTTCGGCAGGGACATCACGACATGAAGCTGGCGCTTCCCTCACATCTGTTCGCCATCCTGGTGCTGGCCATGACGACGCTTGTCCAGGTCGCCATGGCGCAGCCGGTGCCTGTCGAAGTCGCGCCGCTCCGAATGGCTGATGTCCCGCTCACGCTCGACGGCCTTGGCTCGATGCAGGCCCTCAACACCGTCACTCTGCGGGCGCAGGTCGATGGCATCCTCCAGCAGATCCGCTTCAGGGAAGGCCAGGAGGTTCATGCCGGCGATGTGCTCGCGCAGATCGACCCGCGCCCCTACCAGGCGGCGCTGGACCAGGCGCTCGCCCGCAAGGCACAGGACGAGGCGTTGCTTCACAACGCACAGCTCAACCTGCAGCGCTATGCGGATCTCGCGCGAGACGACTTCGCGTCACGCCAGCAGCTCACGAACCAGCAGGCGCTGGTCGCCCAATTGCAGGCGCAGCTGCAGGGCGACGACGCCACCATCGCGAGCGCCCGCATCCAGCTCGGCTACACGACGCTGACCGCGCCGATCAGCGGCCTGACCGGCATCCTGCAAGTCGATGCCGGGAACCTGCTGCGGGCCGCGGAGGCCACCACGATCGTGGTGATCGCGCAGGTGCGACCGATCGCCACGATCTTCACGCTGCCCGCGGAGACCCTGCCCGACATCCGTCGCGCGATGGCCGCCGGGCCGTTGCGCGTGACTGTGATGGAACGGCAATCGAGCCGCCGGCTCGGTGAGGGCACCTTGCTGCTGGTGAACAACCAGATTGACCCGGCGAGCGGGCAGTTGCAGCTCAAGGCGGAACTGCCCAATGCAGACGGGGCATTGTGGCCGGGCCAGTTCGTCACGGTCCGCCTGCTGTTGCGCGTCGATCACGCGGTGCCGACAGTGCCATCGACAGCCATTCAGCGAGGGCCAGACGGTTACTGGGTGTACGTTGTGCGCCCTGACCAGACCGTCGCGCCGCAGCCGGTACAGGTGGCGCGTATCGCCGACGGCATTGCCGTGCTGGATGGTGGCTTGCCGGTCGGCACGACGGTCGTCACCAACGGCCAGTTCCGCCTGCAGCCCGGCAGCCGGGTCACGGTAACGGGCGGAACCCAGGGCGGGCCGGCCCGATGAACATCTCCGCCCCCTTCATCGCGCGCCCGGTGGCCACCATCCTGCTGATGATGGCGCTGCTGTTCCTCGGCGTCGTCAGCTATCCGCTGCTGCCCGTCGCGCCACTGCCGCAGGTCGATTTCCCGACCATCGCAATCACGACCCAGCTCCCCGGGGCCAGCCCGGAAATCATCGCGACCTCCGTCACCGCGCCGCTGGAGCGCCAGTTCGGGCAAATCCCCGGCGTCACCTCCATGACATCGAGCAGCGTGCTGGGCAGCAGCGCCATCACGGTCCAATTCGACCTGACCCGCAACATCGATGGCGCGGCTCTCGACATCCAATCCGCGATCAACCAGGCGGCCGGCCAGTTGCCGGGCAACCTGCCGTCGCCGCCGCAATACCGGAAGGTCAACCCGGCTGACGCGCCGATCCTGGTGCTGGCCGTCCAATCGGACCTGCTGGCACTGACCCAGGTCGATGATTATGCGGAGACGATCCTCGCCGAACACCTCGGGCAGATAGCGGGCGTCGCCCAGGTCGGCGTCAACGGCCAGCAGAAGCCCGCGGTGCGCATCCAGATCGATACCGCGAAACTCGCCTCGCTCGGCCTGTCGTTCGAGGATGTGCGCAGCGCCATCGCGGCCCTGACCACGGTCGCGCCGCAGGGTTCGCTGGAACGGAGCACGCGGTCCTTCGTCATCTATGACAACAGCCAGTTGCTGGCGGCGGCGCAATGGAATGACGCCATCATCGCCTATCGAGGCGGCGCTCCGGTCCGTGTGCGTGACATCGGCCAGGCGGTCGATGCGGCCGAGAATGCCCGCCTTGCCGCCTATGCCAATGGCCGAGCAGCCATCATGCTCGCCATCAGCCGCGTGCCGGGCGCCAACGTCATCGCCACGGTCGATCGCATCAAGGCGGCACTGCCCGCGCTGCAAGCCGCCATTCCGCCCAGCGTGACGGTGACCGTGCTGAGCGACCGGACACAGACCATCCGTGCCGCCGTGGCGGATGTGCAGAGAACCCTGGTCCTGACCATCGGCCTGGTCGTCGCCGTCATCTTCGTCTTTCTGCGCAATCTCCGCACGACGCTGATCCCGGCGGTCTCGGTGCCGCTCGCCCTCATCGCGTCCTTCGCGGTGCTCTATGCGCTCGGCTACAGTCTGGACAATCTGTCGCTGATGGCGCTGACCATCGCGGTCGGATTCGTCGTGGACGATGCCATCGTGATGCTTGAGAACATAGAGCGGCACGCGCAATCGGGCCTGTCGCCCCTTGCGGCGGCATTGCGCGGTTCGGGGGAGGTCGGCTTCACCATCGTCTCGATCAGCATATCGCTGGTCGCGGTGTTCATCCCGCTGTTCCTGATGCCGGGCATCGTTGGGCGTCTGTTCCGCGAATTCGCGGTGACCGTCACGGCAACCATCCTCGTCTCGGTCATCGTCTCACTGACGCTGACGCCGATGATGGCCGCCCGCATGCTGCCACCCCATGATGCGACGCAGCGCCATGGCAGGCTGTACCGGCTGTCCGAAGCTGCCTTCAACGCGATTCAGGATGGCTATCGACGGATGCTGGATGTCGCGTTGGCGCATCAGCCCGCGATGCTGATGCTGTTCTTCGCAACGATCGTCGCGACCGGCGTGGCGTTTGTGCAGATTCCCAAGGGCTTCTTTCCGCAGCAGGATACTGGGCTGATCCTCGGCACAATCCAAACATCGCCGGAGACATCCTTCGAGGAAATGAAGCGCATCTCGCTGCGATTGGCCGATATCGTTCGGCATGATCCGGATGTGGCGACCGTCGGCATGAGCCTTGGCAGTGCAGCAGGCTTGACGGAGAATCAGGGACGTCTGTTCATCAGCCTTACCCCGCGCGACGAGCGCCAGGCATCAGCGGGCGAGATCATTCGGCGCGTGAGCCCCGAACTGGCCGCCGTGCAGGGCGCCAGGACGTATCTGCAATCGGTCCAGGACATCAATGTCGGCGGGCGTCTTGCCAGCACGCAGTACCAGTACACCTTGCAGGATGCGAACGCCGCGGAGCTGGATCTCTGGGCGCCGCGAATCTTCGCGTCGCTCGGTGCGCTGCCGCAGCTCCGCGACGTCGCCAGCGACCAGCAGACCGGCGGCACGACCCTCACCATCGAGATCGATCGCGACGCCGCCGGCCGCTACGGCATCACGCCGCAGCAGATCAACAGCACGCTGTACGACGCCTTTGGGCAACGGCAGGCGGCCCAGACCTTCACGCAGACGAATTTCTACCACGTGGTCCTGGAGGCCCTGCCGGCGATCCAGGCGGCACCGACAGCGTTGCAGCGGATCTTCATGACCTCCCCCGTGACGGGCCGACAGGTGCCGCTCTCCTCATTCGCCCGGTGGAGCAGCGCGCCGACGCGACCCATCGCGGTCAATCACCAGGCCCTCTTCCCGTCGGTGACGCTTAGTTTCAATCTGGCAGCCGGCGTCGCACTGAGTGACGCGGTGACGGCGATCGACCAGGCGATGTCCAGGCTGCGGCTGCCGGGCAGCCTGCGGAGCAGCTTCCAAGGCAACGCACAGGCCTTCCAATCGTCGTTGAGGAGCGTGCCGGTGCTGATCCTGGCCGCGCTTGTTGTAGTCTACATCATCCTCGGCATTCTCTATGAGAGCTTCGTTCATCCGCTCACCATCCTGTCGACCCTGCCCTCGGCGGGACTCGGGGCGGTGCTGGTGCTCTGGGCCGGTGGCTATGATTTCGACATCATCGCGATGATCGCCCTGATCCTGCTGATCGGCATCGTGAAGAAGAACGGCATCATGCTCGTGGATTTCGCGCTCGCGGCGGAACGGGAGCAGGGCAAGCCGCCGGTCGATGCCATTCGTGACGCCTGCCTGTTGCGCTTTCGTCCCATCCTGATGACGACGGCGGCGGCGTTGCTTGGCGCGCTGCCATTGATGCTGGCAACGGGAACCGGCGCGGAACTGCGGCAGCCGCTCGGCTTCGCGATGATCGGGGGGCTCGCGGTGAGCCAGCTCCTTACGCTGTTCACGACGCCGGTGGTCTATCTCTACCTCAGCCGCCTTCGTATGGGCGGGAAGGATCTTGCTCCTGCGTAAGCGCATCGCGGCGCGGCGCCTTTTGGCCGCGCCGCTGACGAACATGACCTGGCGCGAATCGAAATGGCGACGCCTGAGGCCGACGCGGTCCTGAACGAGTTTGCGCCGCCCCGGCAATCCTGTTCACCTTGATGAAGATGCGCGTGGTCGGACGTGGCGATTGTGAGCCGACGTCAGCCACCAGCGTGCTCTTCAAGTTTCGTCAATTCCCCTGACATCGCACGACTGATCTTGGACGAAGCTGCGCGTGCGAGCGAAAGAACCCGTGTTGCCTCCGCGATATTCGGCGGCGAGCGATTCAGCCAATGATGTGCGGCATCGACACCAAGCGCGATCACCGTCAGTGAGTTCTTAACCAAATGATCCGTGCACGCGCCATACATCGGTGTGCGTCCAAGATCAGTCATCTGTCGTGATGCCGGAGGGCGCTCGAGAGTCGACTTCGCGGCTTCACGGTCATGGGCTGTCAGGACATTCATCTGGGCGCTCCAGTAGCCGTCGTCTTGAGATGCACACGCGTCATCCACTCGCCGCCGCCAACATGCCCGGTTCCCACGCTCCTGGATTGCACGGGATATGGAATTATTGAACAGGATCCCGCAGACCGGTGGGAGATGGGGGCGTGTGGTCCGGCCATTCTCACAGCAAATCTATCGGAAGCGATCCTGCCAGACCTTGGGCGTCACGCCGGTCACTCTGGAGAAGGTGCGTGTGAAATGGCTCTGGTCGGCAAACCCACAGGCGATGGCGATCGCAGCGATCGGAAGTGCCCCTTGGACTAGCAGCCTGGTTGCAGCATCGACCCGCGCCTTCAGGAGCCAACGATGCGGGGTCATCCCGGTCGCTTCGGCGAATTGCTGGGCGAAGTAGCTCGGCGTCAGGCCGCATTCGCGCGCGATCTCTGCAATAGTAAGTTTGCCATCAAGCTGGCTTTCGATTAGTTCCTTGGCACGCTTCAGGCGCCATTCCGAAAGCCCTCGCGCAGTGGTCCTGGGTTCCACACGTGCCCCGTAAGTCGTCGTCACGTGGACGCAGAACGCCGTGATCACATGGTCTAGAAAGAGGCGATTGACTTCGCGAGGTGAAGCCACTGCCGGCAACAGAACCTGCCCAATGTGGTGGATCGTCTCGTCAAAAACTCCTCGACCTGATGTGAAGTTCAGATCCTGGATACGTGCTAGCCCGGAGGCACGCGCCAACGCGTCAAAATACGCTCGCGGGATGTGAAAGTGCAGAAAGTCAAAGGGATCTTCTAACTTGGCTTCGACGCGATGCCGCAGATCAAAGAAGACGCTATTGTTCCGCGCCAGTTCTGTCTGTTGGGTGCTTCTTCCATCTAGCCAGAGCTCGCCACTCTGGTAGTTCATCAGCTCCAGCGAGAACGCGTAGCTCTCCTCGGCCGGCACTGGCTCGACGAACCCGAAATCGCGTCCGCCGGTGAGGCGCGCGATGGTCACAGCGCCCGCCGTCGTCTCGCCGGCCGTTATCGAAGACACGGCGCAGTGACCACGCCAATGGTCACTCAGATTCTCGCCATAGACTGCCTTCGGGCGCACCGGAACGCTGTCCCTCTCACTCGGCATGCTGAAGTTGGGACGATAGCATTGACGCGACTATCTCGCCCCAAAAGACATGTGCTGTGAACGCGAAAATGTCCAGACCTGACGGTTGGATTGGGCTGGACCCGGGATCGATCTGTCCGTCGAGGGCTCATAGGGCGCGTAGGCCGCCGCCGCCCAAGCGGATCCCTTCACTGCGTTACGCTGTGACGGTCGTGTACAGGTACCTCTATTCAGTATTTTACCGTCTCATCCGCCCTCGACACGGCGACGTTTCATGACGGCATTGTTGTCGTCGATCACTGGGGCAGCGCTCGCGGCTTGCAGCTTTCATCCCGGGTCGTTCCGAAGCGCTTCTCGCAACAGCGACGCACATCACAGTCTGAGGGTCTCGCCCCATGATTATTGTAGAAGCGCGCGGAAGACGGCGTGGTGACGCCTCCCACGGGCAACTCTCTGTCTCGGATCCACGACAGGACGGTGGCCGGCGCAACCTGAACGTCTAGCTCCTTCCGGATGGAATGAAGCTCGGTTGTGTGGCGACGCGGTACGGCACCTTCTGCATCGACACGGGACCATCCGGTAGAGCAACTCGATCGTCAGAAGCGCGGTTCGCTGCGACGCCCCGGCCATGCTGCAAGCACGCCCGGGTGACTCCCGCCGTGTCCCTGGTTCAGTCAGCGCCGTCAGGCCGCTCGAACCTGCGCACTCATCCGTGCCTTTGCCCTGCGTGCGATGCTTGCCGCGAACAACGGGGTCTCGCGCCCATTGTGGTCGCCGCCCGCTTCCTGTCGGGCCTTGGCCGCTGCCTCGAAGGTCATGCCGTGCTGTTCGAGGAACGCCATGAAGGCGTCGGTCGGATGCGACGTCACGCGATTGGTATAGCGCGTGCGTCCGCCCTCCAGGGGCTCCGCGAGCAGCTCCCAGATCACATTGACCTGGGTGCGCCCGTTCGGCGTGAAGACATCCGAAATCGAGTTCATCCGGCAGTAGGCCTTGCCATATTCCTCGGCAACGTAGTGCTGGATCACTAGGCCTGTGCCGATCATCTCGACATTGATGGACATCGGTCGGCCATCATCGGTGCGGGTGGTGCCACAGGAGATGTGGTCTGGCGGGCAGCAGCGCTGATACTCCGCCTCGGGCAAGCTAAAGAGCCACTCCGCGATGTCCAGTTGGTCCACTGGGATATCGATCTCGGCCGTGCAGGCGGAGAAGGACAGAATCGTGTCCGTTAGAACCTTCATGGTGTTTTCCTTTCGAAGTTAGTGTGCAAAGTCGACGCGGTGCCGACCCTGTGATGCCTGTCCGCGCAGCCTGGTACGTTGGCCGCTTCCGAAGTAGGTAGGATTCGCGATCATGGCTGACGCGCCTACGATGATCGGCTCACCTTGCGGTGCCGTAGTTCCGTGTGTTGTCCATTTGCCTGTCTGCCGAATGGCATGTGAGCAGCATCGGAAATCTCCTCGGATGGCGAGAGCGACTTTCTACGAAGGCGCCGACTGGATATTCCAACATTGATCGGGAGGTTTTCTGTTGGCACGAACGGCAAGCGCTTTGACAGATAGGTACCGATCACTTGCTGCATCGGCGCGGACCGCTTCAAGCGCGACGCCGCACACCAGGCGCCGACGGGGTGTGCGTGTCCCCAAGAGACAGCCTGCGGTAATGTCAGGAACTCGTCCTCACCCCCTGTGTTGGGCACGCTCGGCGCCCACTGCGCCGCGCGCTTTGAGCGACGTTTGGGGCACGACCAGTCCGGCAGGACTTGCACCGAGGAGCCTCACAGGTCGCGCTCGGCATGGCGCGGAAGGCGGCTCCCCGTGACACACAACAAGTGTCCGGACGACCCACCTGGCGTGCAACGTGCCTTGAAACGGGATGACCTGAAGCGAGCGGCGGCTGGAGATGATCGTCATCAACTGCGGCGTAGAGGAAGCCGCGTCGCAGCTCGTGCTGCGCTCGAAGACGATCACTGAGCCGCGGACAGAATGATCTTACCAAACGCGTCGCCGCTCTCCATACGGCGATGCGCCCCCGCGGCATCCGCCATGGGGAATACGCTGTCGATCACAGGGCTCAGCGCACCCGTCGAAAGTGCCTCGTACCAACGTTCCCTGAAGCGCCGGGTCATCGCGTGCTTGACGGCTGCGGTTCGTGATTTCATCACAGTGCCAATGATCCGAATGTGCCTGAAGAGGATGATTTCGAGCGGGATCTTTGCCTCCCCACCGCCCATGAGGCCGACCTGGATCAACCGGCCGCCGGCGGCGAGGGATCGAATGTTCCGCTCGATGTAGGGTGCGCCGATAAAGTCGATGATCACATCGAGACCGCGACCATCAGTCTCCTTGGCAGCCACCTCGGCGAAGTCCTGGTTGCGATGATCGATGGCGATGTCGGCTCCCAGCTCCCGCACGCGATCCAACTTGCCGGCTTGCGCTGTCGCAAGAACTCGCGCCCCCGCGGCATGGGCAAGCTGCACCGCCGCGGAGCCAACGCCGCCCGACGCCGCGTGGATCAGCACGGACTCTCCGGGTTGCAGATCCGCCAAATGAAAGAGCGCTTCATGTGCCGTGATAAAGACTTCGGGGATCGCGGCTGCCTGAATGAAACTCAGATTCGGCGGCACCGGCATGGCCATGCGATGGTCGATGCGTGCAATTTCTGCATAGCCGCCACCTCCGGTCACGGCCATGACCCTGTCGCCCAGAGCGAAGCCCGCAGCCTCAGGACCGATCGCGATGACTTCGCCGGCAACTTCCAAGCCCATGATGGTTGAGTCTCCGAAGTCGGCTCGACCATACCCACCGCGGCGTTGCGTCAGATCCGCGCGGTTAACGCCAGCGGCGCGCACGCGCACGAGCAGGTCCGCGGGCCGCAGCACCGGCTCTGGCGACTCGGCGATACGCAACACGTCCGCATCCCCGAACTCGTCGATTTGTATTGCTTTCACGATGGCTTCTCCTTGCCCGATGACGACCAGGTGACGTCACACTTGGCTGATGAACTTGGTGACGAGGTAGCTCTCGATACCCTCCTCGCCACCCTCGGAGCCGTAGCCGCTTTCCTGCATTCCGCCGAACGGCAGCTCGGACACAATCATGTTGAAGTGATTGATGCCGATCATGCCGGCCTCGAAGCCATCGCCCACGGCAATGGCAGTGCGTGCATTCGTCGTGAAAGCATAGGCGCCCAGGGCATAGGGAAGCCGGTTCGCTTCAGCCAATCCATCCTCGATGGTGTCGAATGGACGCAGCACGGCGATGGGTCCGAAAGGCTCCTCGTGCATGATGCGCGCGTGCATCGGCACGTCTGCGAGTACGGTGGGGGCATAGAAGAAGCCGTCACGTGCGAGCCGCCGGCCGCCGGTGAGCAATGTCGCGCCATGGGCCAGTGCGTCTTCAACAAGCGCCTGGACCTTAGCCACCTGACGCTGGTTGCCGAGCGGGCCGACCTGCGTTGCCGGATCGAGTCCGTCTCCGACCACCAGCGCTTCGGCCGCAGCCACGAAGCGTTGGGCGAACGCAGCGTAGCTTGCGCGTTGCACCAGGAACCGGGTTGAGGAGATGCAGATCTGACCCGTCCCACGGAAACGATTCGCCGCACCGAGCCGCGCGGCCTCATCGAGATCGGCATCGTCAAAGACGAGCACCGGGCCGTGACCGCCAAGTTCGAGCGTGATGGGCTTCACGCCGGATGCTGCCTGCGCTGCCAGCAACTTGCCGACAGGCACCGACCCGGTGAAGGTCGCCTTGCGAATGACCGGTGATGCCAACAGTTGCGAGGAGATCGCTGACGGATCACCAAACACCATCTGCAGTACACCCTTCGGCAGCCCAGCATCGTCCAGTGCGCGGGCGATTCCCAGGGCGGTGGCCGGGCATTCCTCGGCGGGCTTGATGATGACGGAGCAACCCGCGGCCAATGCGGCGGAAAGTTTCCGAGCCGGCGTGATGCCAGGGAAGTTCCAAGGCGTGAACGCCGCCACTGGCCCGATCGCTTGGCGCTTCACAAATTGCTGGACCCCGGGACGTCGGGCAGGCACGACGCGGCCATAGGTTCGCTTGCCCTGCTCGGCGAACCACTCGAAGTAGTCGGCAGCGCTGGCGATCTCGTACTTGGCTTCGGCCAGGGGCTTGCCCTCTTCCGTCGTCATCAGCCACTCGAGATGAGCGGTACGTTCGCGGATCAGGTCCGCGGCGCGCTTCAGGATCTTGGCGCGCTCATAAGGCGGAGTGGCACTCCAGCTTCGAAAGCTCCCCTCGGCGACCTCCAGGGCGTGATCGATTTCCACGGCAGTCGCGTGCGGCACATGGCCAATGACTTGACCCGTCGCAGGATTGATCACGGGCGACGTCGAGCGTCCGGCCGCTCCGATCCACTCGCCTCCGATGAAGAGGTAAAGGTCATCATAGCAGCTGGCCGTGTGGGCAGGAGCGATGGCGTTCATGCTGGATGTCGTCCGACGTGGGGAGACGGGCCGGCCAGACGCACTGGCCGGGTCCACCCGGATTGAATCAAGAGGGGCGAGGGTGCCTTCGGACGAAATCGCCCGTCAGGCGGCTGTCAAAGTCTTGGCTGCTGCGATTCTGCGGATCGGCCGCTGCAGACCGAGATTGCTGCGCAGCGTCAGTCCCTCATAATCCATGTGGAACACGCCTCGCTGCTGCAGCAAGGGCACGACGAGATCGACGAAGTCGTTCAAGCCGCGAGGAAGAAGCGGTAGCGTGATCATGAAGCCGTCGCAGGCCTTGGACGTGAACCACTCCGTCATGGCCGCGGCGATCTGCTCTGGGTCGCCCTTGATCATATTGCCGCCCATCTGCGGCAGGATGCGTTCGTACGCCTGCCGGATCGTCAGGCCCTCGCGAAGCGCCATCTGCTGGATCGATGTGCCGATTCCCGTGCCACCGACTGACTGCACTGCAACGTCCGGAACAGGTCCATCCAGCGGATAGCCAGACAGGTCCGCACCGATCATCTTGGACAAGTAGGCAACGCCCAGCGTCGGCGAGATGAGCGACTGAAGCTCGTCGAAAAGCGCCTCCGCCTCCGCTGCTGTACGGCCGACCAGGACGCTCAGCGCCGGCAGCAATTTGAGTTGATCGGGCGATCGACCGTACTTTCCCATGCGTCCCTTGATGTCGGCGTAGAGAGATTGCCCCTCCTGCATGCTGGCGACGGACATGAAGAGCGCGTCTGATCCATAGGCGGCCAGTTCCTTGCCGGCTTCGGATTGTCCCGCCGAGAATACGACCGGATGCCCCTGCGGCGGCCGCACCATGTTGAGCGGGCCCTTGACCGCGAAGTGCTCGCCGCGATGATTGAGGACCTGTACGCCGGCAGGATCGAGATATCGTCCCGTGGTCTTGTCCTGGATGAAGGCGTTCTCATCCCAGCTGTCCCAAAGGCCTCGCACGACGTCGAGGAACTCGCGTGCCCGCCCGTAGCGCGTGTCGCGCGCGACATGCTCGCTGTGGCTGAAATTGAGCGCGTCCTCCGCGTTGGACGTCGTGACCAGATTCCAGGCCGCTCGCCCACCGCTCAAGTGGTCGAGGGATCCAAACTTCCGCGCGAGGGTATAGGGCTCCTCATAGGTCGTGGTCGCTGTGCCGACGAAGCCGATCCGGCTCGTATGCTGAGACAGCGCCGCGTAGAGGGTCACAGGCTCGAACACGGAGGGCCGGTCGGACGGGCTGTTGGCTGCGAAGAGCTCGGGTTTGTCCATCTGACGGACGCCGTTGCCGTCTGCCATGAACATCATGTGCAGCTTGCCGCGCTCGGCCGTCTTCGCGAACTCAATCGAGTTGGACAGCTGCATCATGCTGAGCGGCCAGGCATCCGGATGACGCCAACCGCCAAGATGGCCGCCCAGGGCACCACCAATTGCACCCAGTATCATCATGTCTTCGCTCCAATGCCTCTGGCACCGCCCATACCGATGCGGCCGTCCTGGTCGGGCTCGATCGTCAGCCGGTGATGATCGCTTTGATGTAGGTGTCCTTCTTGATCACCTGACGCCCGCGGAACTCGTAGATGTCGACGCCGAACCACTGCTTGCGGACGCCATCGGGGCCTGTCGCCGTGCGGTGCCACTGCGTCACCGCCTGCGTGTCGCTTATGACCAGCGGTGCGGCGCGCGCCTTCCACGCCACGTCCGGCGATTCGGCGAAGATCTTCTCGAAGTATCCGCGAACCTGTTCGGGGCCAGTATAGGTGTCGCCGGCAAGATCACCGACGGCATTGATGAACACGCCGTCTTCGGCGAAATGCGCGGCGATGCCCGCCGCGTCATGCGCAATGAAGGCCTTCCCCACCTCGGCCATCAGTTCAATGACATGGGGTGTCTTGGTCTCGGACATGGGCTTCTCCTGTTGGAACGACGTGTTGCGCAGTTCAGACTTTGTCGCGAAGGCCGAGGCGCTGAATGATGGGGCCCCAACGCGCATTCTCGGCGGCGATCATGGCGCCAAGATCGGCTGCGCTGCCGCCGAGCGGGGTCAGGCCATGAGGGGCAAATGCGGCCGAAACGGCGGGATCTCGCAGCGCCGCGTTTGCCTCGGTGTTGAAGCGGGCAAGGATCTGCTCCGACGTGCCCGCTGGCGCGAAGAAAGAGAACCAGCCGCGCACGTCGTATCCGGGGTAGCCTTGTTCGGCGACGGTCGGGACCTCGGGCAGCAGCGGATATCGCTGCGGCGTGGTGACGGCGAGTGCCCGTACCGCGCCTGAACGGATATGCGGCAGGATCGTCAAGGTGGTCATGAGCACATCGAGGCGGCCCGCCATCAGATCCACATCGGACTGGACGCCAATCCGATAGGGAACGCTGTTCATCGTGATGCCGGAGAGCTGGGCCAGCAGTTCCATACCCAGGTGATTGATGTTTCCGGCGCCAAAGGTGCCGAAGTTCATCCCGCCCTGCTGGACCCTTGCAAGAGCGACGAACTCGGCGAGCGTGCGCGCCTGGCTGTCGGGTGGTACGACGATGATATAGGCATTCTCGGTCAGTGGAATGACCGGAACCAGCTGCTCGGGCCGATACGGGAGATTGCTGCGCAGCAGCGGATTGAGGCTGTGGCTCGTGCCCGTCCCAAGGAAGAGCGTTCGGCCGTCGGGCGGCGCCGTGGCTGCGATCTGGGCGCCGATCATCAGGTTTGCCCCGGGTCGATAGTCTGGCACCACAGGCACGCCGAGGGCGGCCGACATGCGGTCGCCGACGGACCGCGTCACCAAGTCGGCCGTACCGCCCGTCGAGTACGGGACGACGACACGGATGGGACCGGACACTGGCGTCTGTGCGCGCAACGTCGCGGGAGAAGCAAGGGCCATCCCTGCGAGGCTCATAGCGGCGCGTCGACCCAGCGAGCGTTGGGCGGTCAGGTTGGTCATAGCCCGAATCTCCTTTGCAAATCCGCCACGGCGGCCTGGAGTCGTGGTGCGACGACGCTCACCAGGTGTTCCGGCGTCATCGCGTAGATCGGACCGGCGGCCGTGATTGCCGTGAGCATGCCCGTCACCGGAACGCGATACGGGACGGCGATGGAATTCACATGCGGGTGCCAAAGCCCGAATGACCGGCAGTGGCCGAACTCTGCCATTTCGGCTGCGCCACGCGCCGCCTGTGCCACCAGGGCGGCCATCTCGTCCGGGCCATGGACTGACGCATCAGCAAGCAAACGCTCTCGCTCGAGGGGTGCGGCCACTGAAAGCATCGCCGACGCAGCCGCCGAATGCAGCATGGCCACGCGAGAACCCGTGCCAAGCGAAATCGCGATCGGCCCATCGGACCGGCAGTATTCGAAATAGGTCAATTCACCGCGGTCAGCATGAACAGCACCGACGCTGGCACCGGTATCCTTGACGACCCCCTGGAGTATTGGCCGCAACGTGACACGCAGGGAGGCGAAGTTTGTCACGCGCCCCGCCAGAACCAGCGCCGAGGGGCCAAGGCGAAAGCGCTGGGAGGCCGGGTCGGGTTCGAGGAAGCCCGTTTCGACAAGGGTATTCGTGGCCCTGGTGACGGTGGGCTTTGGCAGACCGGTTCGCGCCGCGAGTTCTGCATTGCCAAGCCATTCGTCGTCGGCGGCGAAGGCAAGCAGCACCTCCAGGCCACGCGCCATGGCGACGGTCACCTGTCCAGCTTCGGGCGTCTTGGTCGTCTTCATGCCCCCTATGTGCGCCAGCCTGGCCTCATCGTCAAATGGTTTTGGAATTCCATTTTCATTTTTTGAATCACAATGAGATCGTTGGTGCTGCGCATCAGGATCAACGTTCATGCGTCCGTCCCCCCTGAAGGTGACGCAGTTGCCGTACTGCTTCGGCTCCGAGGGCACTGCCGGCCTGCGCGACCGAGCGGCAAAGCCGCTTCCATGCCCGAAGGGCGAGGACGGTCGCGCTGATCGAGGGCCATGAACACCAGCGTCGACCCAGCCCTTCCATCGCGCACGAGCTGCGACATGCCGGGCCAACCGCCAGAATCACGCTGCCTGGCCTTGGTCTCAGCCGCCTTGCGGCGACGGGCCCAAAGCAAAGGCGAGAGGCGGTTGGAGCGCCAACAGCCGAATGCCCCAGAGCCCCATGACTGATGCCGCGCTTCAGGTGATCAACCGTCACGTCCAGACGCAGCGTGGGTGGCCGATCCGCTCATCGACTGGACGCCGCCGCGAACATGGTGATCGTCGGTGCGTGTCCCAAAACCGACAAAAGGGCCTCAACCTTCCCTCTAGGCTGCACCATCGGCAACCGGGGATGCGGCGATGGGACAGTCCTTCTGGGAATCGGTGATCAGTTGCGACTTGGTCCTTCCCTATAGCGAGCCTTACGAGGATCTCGACACGATCCTGCCGCGCTATGTCGCGGCAGGCATCTCCTCAGTCTCCTTGTCACTCAGCGGCGACCGGCACGGCATCGAGCAGACGATGCGCCACCTCGCCATGGTCCGGGCCGGTATCCTTCGCGAGCCCGAGCGCTATCGCCTCGCTCTCTCCGTCCCTGACATCCGCCAGGCCAAGCGTGATGGCAAGCTGGCCATCCAGTTCAACTTCCAGGGCAGCAACGGCCTCGGCGGCGATGTGGAGATGGTCGAGGTGTACTACGCCCTTGGCGTGCGCCAGATGCTGCTCGCCTACAACAAGCGCAATGCCGCGGCGGATGGCTGCCTCGAGGAGAGCGATGCCGGCCTCAGCAGCTTCGGCCGCAGCCTGATCCGGCGGATGAACCAGGTCGGCATGATCGTTGATGCCACCCACACTGGCTATGCCTCGTGCCGCGACATCTTCGAATGTTCCACGACACCCGTCATCTTCAGCCATTCCAACGCCATCGCTGTCCACGGGCATGAACGGAACATCCCCGACGATCTGATCCGTGCCTGTGCCGGCTCCGGTGGCGTTATCGGCGTCACCGGCATCGGCAATTTCCTGAGCGAGGAGGGCACCGCCGAGGTCGCCGACATGCTGCGCCATATCCGCTATATCGCCGATAGCGTAGGACCCCAGCATGTCGCGATCGGCATCGACAACGTCTATTTCACCCGCGAGCACTACCGCAACTTCGCAAAGACACCGCATCGCTGGACCGGCCGCAAGGCATTGCGGCCGCCACCCTGGAACTACTTCGAGCCGGAGCAGATGCCGCAACTGGCAGATGCCCTCCTTGACAACGGCTTCAGCGAGACCGAGGCACGCGGCATCCTTGGCGAGAACTACCTGCGCGTGGCCGAGGGGATCTGGCAATGATCGCGCGACAGATGAGATCGCGTGGGCGCGGAGCGGCGCTGATCGCGGCGACGGTCGCGGCCTTCCTCGCGCAGCCGACGGCCTCCCAGACCCTGCGCATCGGCGTCGCCAGCGAAGCGACATCGCTGGACCCGCATTTCTACGACCTGACGCCGAACATGGAACTGGCGAAGCATATCTTCGGTTCCCTGACGCGCCTGACCGCCGCAGGCGAGCTGGTGGCTGACGTCGCCCTGGAGTGGACGAACATTGACGACCTGACGTGGGAGGTGACCCTGCGGTCCGGCGTCACGTTCCACAATGGCGGGCCGCTGACCGCCGACGATGTCGCCTTCTCCTACGAGCGCGCCCGCAACGTACCGGGCAGTCCGTCGAGCTTTCGCTGGTATCTGCAGGATATTAGCACGGTCGAGGTGCTCGATGAGCGGCGGCTTCGGCTGCGAACAAATGCACCGGCGCCGCTGCTCATGCACTCGCTGCGCTCCGTC
Organism: Neoroseomonas lacus; assembly: GCF_014644535.1. GTDB lineage: Bacteria > Pseudomonadota > Alphaproteobacteria > Acetobacterales > Acetobacteraceae > Neoroseomonas > Neoroseomonas lacus. The sequence goes on along the minus strand of NZ_BMKW01000006.1, from coordinate 23,145 downwards.
GCCATCCTGTCCCGTGCGACGGCTGCCGCCGCGACGACAGCTGACTATGATTCAGGCGCAGCCACCATTGGCAGCGGCCCCTACCGCCTGGTGTCCCGCAGCCGCGGCAGCGCCATCGTCCTCGAGCGCAACCCGTCCTATGCCGGCAACAGACCAGAATGGCAGTCGGTTGTCATCAGGCCAATCGTCAACAATGGCGCACGTACCGCTGCCCTCCTGGCCGGCGATGTCGACATGATCAACTTCGTCAGCGGCGCTGATATCGAGACACTGCGGCGCCGCGACGACCTGCGATTGTCTTCGGCCCCCGGCGTACGTTTCTACTATTTGGGCCTTGATGTGGGGCGCAGCGAATCGCCCAACGTCACGGATGCGCAGGGTCGGCCATTGCCCAGCAATCCGCTCCAGGATGTGCGCGTCCGGCGGGCGATGTCCCTGGCGATCGACCGCGCGGCGTTGACCGAGCGTCTGCTGCATGGCCAGGCGGTACCGACGGTGTATCCGGCATTGCGGCCGCAGCCGGAGGTGCCGCGCGCGGACATCGCAGCGGCGCGACGCCTGATGCAGGAAGCCGGTCTGGCCGCAGGGTTCGACCTCGCTCTTTCGGGACCGAACAACCGCTACCCGCTCGACGCGCAGGTACTGCAGGCGGTAAGCCAGATGTGGACGCGCATCGGCATTCGCACACGGGTCGATGCCATGCCCTCGGCCATCTACTTCTCGCGTGCCGCACGGCATGAATTCAGCGCCACGCTGAGCGGTTCGCTTTCTGCGCGCAGCGAAGTGCTGACGCAGTTGCAGCGCATCCTGCATACGCAGGATCGACAGCGCGGGATCGGCTCGGGGAATTGGGGACAGTTCTCCGACAACCGCACCGATGCGTTGATCGACGAAGCCGGCCGTACCATCGATGAAGCCGCGCGGGAGGCGTTGGTGCGCCAGGTGGCCGACCGCGGGATCACCGACAAGCAGGCGATCATTCCTCTGTACTTCCCCATCAATACCTGGGGCACAAGGGCCGGCATCGCCTATAGCGTGCGGGAGGATGAATACACCTTGGCGATGGACGCGGTACGCCAGTGACGGTGCGCGCACCGCGTCGGCAGGGACGCATTCTGGTCGCCGGCGGCGGCATCGCCGGGTTGTGCACGGCGTGGGCGCTGACGCGACGTGGGTTTGCCGTGACGGTCATCGAGCAGGGCGACTTGCCGAATCCGCTCGGCTCGTCCTTCGACGAACACCGCATCATCCGGCACGCCTATGGCGAGATGCGGGGCTATGCCCGGTTGATCCCGCAGGCCTTCGCCGCCTGGGACGAGTTATGGTCAGACCTCGGCGCCGTCCACCTCGAACCGACGCCCTCAATTCACCTCCTGTCCAGCGGGCAAGAGAGCTGGATCGAGGCTGTAGCTGCGACCCAGGCCGAGGCGGGGCTGGCCCTGCGCGAGATCGATCCGGCCACCGCCCGTCGGTCATTTCCGATGCTGCGCGTCGAAGCCTTCGCGCGAATCCTGGAGGCGCAGGGTTCAGGGATCCTCTTTGCCTCGCGCATCGTCGAGGATCTGGTGCGCTGGCTCGCGCGACACGGCGCGCAGTTGCTGTCCCGCACGCGGGTCACCGCAATCGATCCGGTCAGGGGCACGGTGACCGCGGACGCCCGCGACTACGAAGCTGACCTGGTGGTCGTCGCCGCCGGAGCCTGGGTGGGGCGTCTTTTGCCGGCCTATGACAGAGCGGCGGTACCGTCGCGCCAGGCGGTGATCTATCTGGAGCCACCCGCCACGATGGCGGCGGCCTGGGCCGTCGCGCCAGTCATCATCTCCCGAGGTGCAAACGGGGCGTATATCCTGCCTCCGCGACAGGGCACGCGCCTGAAGATCGGCGACCACAGCTTTTCGCTGACCGGGGATCCCGATGCGCCGCGCGATGTCCGGACGGAGGATGTGGCGCGGCTGCATTCGGCCATCGCGGGAAACCTTCGTGACGCCGAAAGCTATAGGATCACGGACTGCCGCGCCTGCTACTACACGGTGACGGCGGATGAGCGCTTCATCGTGGAGCCGTTGGCGGAGTGCGGCTGGATCATCAGCGCCTGTTCCGGCCACGGCTTCAAGTTCGGTGCCCTGATGGGGCGTGCGGTGGCGCAGGCCATCGCTGGCGAGCGGTCGGCCGAGAGCGTGCCGAGCTGGGCGGGCGGCGGCGCACCCGCCAATCGCTGCGCCGTCATCACGGAAAACGTCCAAGGCGCCGCCGTTCCTGCTGCCGTTCCACCCGCGGCGTAATCCCGAAGCGCGTGCGATAGATCTGCGTGAAGTGGCTGGCACTGGCATAGCCAGTTGCAATCGCGATCTCGCCGATCGCCAACGGCGTCTGGCGCAGCAACACCCGCGCCCGCGACAGACGGACGTCCACCAAATGATCATGCACCGATCGGCCGAGATATTGCTGAAACAGGCGCTCCAGGTGACGACTCGACAGCCTGGCATTCGCTGCCAACGCCTGGAGCGTCAGCGGTTCGTGGGCATGGCCTTCGATATGCGCAAGCACGCGGGCCAGCGCACCATGCTCGACCGCATTGCGCGTGCCGGGATCAGACCTCTGTAATTGCGCGCCAGATCGATGCTCGGTGTGGAGCAGCCAGTCACCAACACGCGCGGAGAATGCCGCTCCGCGATCCTGCGCCAAGAGCGTCAGCATCAGGTCAAAGGTGGCGATGCCGCCCGCTGCCGTAACCGTGCTGCCGTCAATTTCGTGGACGGTCTGCTGTGGTGTCAGGTCCGGAAATGCCTCGAGCAAGGGTTCAATATGCTCCCAGTGGATTGTGAAGCGCCGGCCATGGAGCAGGCCCGCCTTCGCAAGAAGAAAGGCGCCGCCAGAGACACCGACCACCTGTACGCCATGGCGATGTGCGCGCCGCAGCCATTGCAGAACCCTCGCATTGTCATACAGCGCGGGATTGCCGGCTGCCGGGACGAAGATGCGTTCGAAAGCGGTGTGTTCCGAGGGCAGCGGCCCCGCCATGATGGCGACACCCGCCGTGCTCAGGACTGGGCCGGCCTCGGCCGCGATGATCTGCCACGCGTAGACATCCGACCCCTGCAGCGTGTTCGCGCTTCGCATCACCTCCACGATCGATGTGAACGAGGTCAGTCCGAAATCTGGCGTGAGAAGAATTCCGATCCGGGCCGTCATATGATCATTCTTCACTAGCCTCGTGCCCGCGCAAGGGTTCTCTGTTTGCGCGATGTTCGTTATCAAAGGCGTGGAGACAATGGAGGCGACTGGCCAACGGGAGCTTTGGCGCTTCTGTGGGTGAGGTTGGGCGGCGCACTGCCTCACGATCAAAAGTGGTCAGTTCCCGCAAGGGAAGAACTGCCTTCCTGCTCGCCCCCTCTTCCTTCGACTTCGATGTGCTCGACCTGACGAAACTGATCCCCGAAGAAGTGCTGGCCCCCGTCACGGTAGGACGCCCGCGTCGCACAACCCTCTCCCTTCTGGCTCACCCTTCGTCTATCCTCCAGGTACCATGTACTTCTCGCTGGGTCATACCGATTGGGCTGCAACGACTGTCGGCGGCGACGACTATGCCACCGACTGGCATGTCCATGACTGCGCCATGCTTCTCATGCCGCGTGCCGGCTCGCTGCGCTTCGCGCTCGACAGCCGAGGCCGGTCGGAACACGTGCTGCGTCCCGGCGAGGCGCTTGTCGTCACGGCAGGCGTGGGGCATCGGACGCGCGCTGGGGCGGCAGGCCATCAGCACCTGGTGCTCTACGCGGCCGACGGCAAACTGGCGGGCTGGCTGCCGCGCAGTGCCGGCTGGCGTGCCGGGCCATTGCCGCCGGCGCTGCTGCCGTTGCTCGGCTATCGGGACAGCCTGCGCCGCAGCGACGAGCGCGCACGCCTGGTCGACCAGCTCATCCTGGCCGAGGTCGCGGATCAGGGATTGCCGGCCCTGGCGCGCGACCATGGCGCTGCCCTGGTCCGGGCGGTCGCTGCCCATCTCGCGGCGGAGCCCGCAGGGCGACATGACCTTGGCGCTCTCGCAGCGCGGTTCGGTGTGTCACGCCGGCACCTAACGCGGCTGTTCCGCAACCATTTCAATGAGGGGATCGGCGCCCATCTCGCGCGCATCCGCGTCGATGCCGCCGCGCGGCGCCTTGCCGCGGGCGCCGACGTCACCGAAGCCGCAGGCGCGGTTGGCGTCAACTCACCCTCCCATCTTGCACGACTGTTCCGGCGCCATGCCGGACACTCTCCGAAGATGGCCCGATCGGGACGTTCCTAAGGCCCGATCGGGCGCGCGAATGTTTGGCCCAACTGGTATCAGCAGGGCATGTCATCGGCCCCGCGAGTTCCCGGAACCATTCTCGTCTCTGTCTTTCCGGCCGCGCCGGGCGGCGGCAACCCGGCACCGATCGTACCCGATGCGCGCGGTCTGACGGGCGAGGCGATGCGCCTGATCGCCGCCCATCATGGCCATGAGAGCGCCTTCGTCCTGCCGCCCGTGGATTCCGCGTCAGCGGATCGCCGTTTTCGCTTCTTCGTTCCTGCGCATGAAATGGAGATGTGCGGCCACGCCTCGCTGGGTGCCGCCTGGCTGCTGCGGCGCCGCGGCGAGGCACCCGGCGCCACATTGCACATCGAAACGCTGTCCGGGCCGGTACGTGCGATCTTCATGGACGATACCGTCGAACTGACCCAGCCCGCCGGCCGCGCCGCGGCGGTGGCTGACCTTGCCCCAATCCTCACCGCCCTTGGCATCACCGCTGCGGATCTTGCCGATGCGCCGGTCCTAAATGCAACGACGAGCCGCATCAAGACGCTCATTCCCCTGCGCGATGTCGCGCGGCTGCATGCGCTCGCGCCCGACCCGGGCGCGGTACGCGCGGCGTGCGAGGCGATCGGTTCCACGGGCCTTTACCCTTACGTTCTGGCCAATTCCGCCTCAGCGCATGCGCGGCAATTCCCACAGAACTCCGGCTATCCGGAAGATGCCGCGACCGGCATCGCCGCAACCGCGCTCTATGCGGGTCTCTGCACTCTCGGCGCCGCGCCGCTCGTGCTGACCGTAAGGCAGGGAGAAGCGATGGGCAGGCCTTCCGAGATCTTCGTCCGCCGAGGTCCCGATGGCACGGGATTGCGGCTGTCCGGCCGTGTGGAGCTCCTGGACGAGGTTACCCATCCATGATCATGACCCGTCGTTGCAGTGCTCTACTGGAAGTGGGCACGATCAGCTGGATTTAGGCTGCTCCCGGATGGATACTACGAATGATTGACAATATTCGATATATTCATTCGTCTTATTTGCATCATTCCACCCCGACCATAATATCAAAATGCCCACCTAACCCATCGAACGACAGTATATGTACGATCGTCATCGCCACTAATAATTATATTAAATTATAAAGTACCCAGAACTTCTTCTATAAGACCTGTTTTATTTTGACTCCAATACGCATGAAAAGCCCACCGAGCTACTCCCGCGCTGAATATCAAGCGGGTCCTCATCGCCGCCTACCCGGCGATGCGCTGAGGTCCAATCCTCGTTCGCATTCTTGCGCCGCTCGACCATGCCGGTGTCGCACATTCGATCTTCTCGGAGATCGAGCCCGACCCAAGCGACGCCACGGTCAACAACGCTTTCGACAATGCAAGGCGCATCAGGCGACAGCGATCCTGGCTCTGGGCGGTGGCCGCACGATTGATGTCGGGAAGGCTGTCGGGATTCTCATGACGAATGCTTGTCGCGTCATCCCGATGACTGTCGATCGCGCGAGCGTAATCGTCGGCTCAAACGGCGGTGGAACCCGAGCGGGAGCCCCTCCTCATCCACGACGAAGCCCCCACCAATCGAATAGTAGGTGCGCGTGAAGGGCCCTTCGCGGGCCATGGCGGAGAACAGAACGCCGTTGGTGTGCCGCGGCAGCGATTCCCGAGGATGGAAGACGATGTCGGAGGCGGGCACGAACGGCACCTCCCCGCCGGCGGGCAATCGTAGGCGTCGTCGCGCCCGCACCTCGGACGCGATCGCTGCGGCATCGTCCGGGTCGAGCTCGTCGGGCCGGGCGCCGGTAAGGCCGAGCAGCACGGCGGTGTCGGTCGCATGCCCCCGTCCCGTCAGGGCAAGGGATCCATACAGATGCACCGAGATGCGCTCGACACCTGTCGGCAGGAGCGCCGCGAAATGCGCCGCGGCGACCATTGGGCCAACCGTATGCGAACTCGATGGACCCAGGCCAATCCGGAATAGATCAAGAGGTCCGATCCAGGCATCATCCAGGGCGTCGTGGCGCATCATCGTTCCCTCGCTGCCTTCCGCCGCACACTCGAGCGTGGATCAGGCGCCCACGGCGCCGGGGCCCGCACCATCACCCAGGCGTGGCATTCAGAACGCGGGCGGTGACGTCGACGGCCCTTACCACGGCGTCGTCATCGATTCTGGCATGCACAACAAACCGGAGCGTCGCGCGATCGAGTGGCAGGACCAGTAAACCCGCTTCCTGCAGCGCCGCTGCGGCATGGGTGGCGGCCATTCCCGGCGGGGTCGTGACGAGTACGATATTCGTGTCGGGCGGTTCGCCCGCGAGAGGCCCGAGGGCGCGCGACAGCCCGACATGCAGCAGGCGAGCGCGCCGGTGGTCGTCCTGCAGACGGTCGGCCCTTCCATTCACCGCCGCCAAGGCGCCGGCCGCGAGGAAGCCGACCGGGCGCCAATTCGCGCCAAGCGTCGCCCGCACGGCAAGCGCCTCGCGGATGAAGGCGCGGCCGCCGAGGAGAAGCGACCCCGCCGGCGCGCCAAGCGCCTTGTTGAGGCTGAGGGAGAGACTGTCCGCGTCCGTGGCAAGGGCCGCGAGGGAAAGTCCCGTAGCTGCCTCAGCATTCCATAAGCGCGAGCCGTCGAGGTGCAGGCGTACCCCCGCTTCCCGGCAGGCACTGGCGATCGCCCTGCCCCAGCCCTCAGGCGCCACGCTGCCGCCCGCGCGCATGTGGGTGTTCTCCAGCCAGACAAGGGTGGTGGGTTGCTCCTCGGCGCGCCGTGGCGCGGCAAGGGCAGCCTGCACCGCCTCGGGCGCGAGATGCCCTCGCCTCCCCGCCAGGCGCCGCACCGTCACGCCAGCGAGGCCTGCCGTGCTCGACGCCTCCTGCCCGGCAACATGACTGTCCGCGGCCGCGACCATGGCATCGCCCGGCCGGCACCAGAGGCGGAGCGCGATCTGGTTGGCAAGCGTGCAGGTCGGCACGAACAGGGCGTCCTCGAAGCCGGCGAGATCCGCCACGACGCGTTCCAGCCGCGACTGGTGGGGATCGTCGCGAGAGCCCATCTCCGGATCCTGCGCTGCCGCCCGTAGCATGGCCTCGCGCGCGGCAGGCGGAATGCCGGCCATGAGGTCCGAGCGAAAATCCGCTACCGCTCCGCGCTTGGCCTCGTCCGGATGGCGCGGGTGACCGCGCGCGGTCACGTCATGCTCGTTGCGTCCGGCATCGCGAACTAGCATGTGGTCGCCAATGTGTTTCTGATGGGAGCGATCATGGCGCGAGAAAATATCATATACGATTTAGTGTCAATATATATGATTCTTCCCCCGCGCGCGTCCCCCTTGCGGCCTGAACCGTCGGATCGGACATGAGTGCCCCCGTGACCTCAACTCGCTCCTCCAAAGCGCCCCGGCCGCCTTCGGACGGCAAGGCCCGCGCGCCTTCCGATACCAGCCGAGCCGATCCTCTCGGCGCGCTCGCCCAACGCATCGGGCGCGGCGACCAGCCCGCCCCGGCCTTCGCCGCCGCCGTCCTTCGCGAAGCGATCGTCATCGGACTGCTGCCCGGTGGGGAGGCAATTCGCATCGATCCCGTCGCCCGCTCCCTCGATATCAGCCCGATTCCCGTCCGCGAGGCGCTGAGGGAACTGGAGGCATCCCGCCTGGTCGGCTTCGAGCGCAACCGGGGCTTCGTCGTCGCGCCCGAGAGCAGTCTCGAACTTCAGGACGCCTATGAGACGCGCCTGGTGCTCGAGCCGCTCGCTCTCCGCCTGGCGATGCCGGACCTCACGAGCCGCGATACCCGACGCGCCAGGGCGCTGCTCGAGGAGGCGGAACAAGGCGTCCCGCTCGAACTTCTCTTCTCATGGAATCTCCGCTTCCACATGGCGCTCTACGCGCCCTGTGGGCGGCGGCACCTCCTCGCCTTCATCGAGCAGGCGCACGCCATCTCACACCGATACGGCTATGCCACGCTCATGGCACGCGGCATCGGCGTTCCGGATTACATCCTCGCGGAGCACCTGGCGATGCTCGAGGCTTGCGAACGTCGCGACACGGCGACCGCAGTGGCCATCCTGGAAGCACACATCAACGTCGCGCTTGAACGGGTCCTGGCCAACTATCAGACGCTGATCGAGGGGCGGAAGAACAAAGGCTGAGCCGCCCGGCGCAAGCGCGCTGATCGGCGCCGGTCTCGACCAGAGGCAGCGCGCCAACAATGTCGGCCGCCATCGGCGCCTCACGCCAGTGCCACATAGCCTTCGCGGCGCGGGTCCGCGCCACCGATCATGACGCCGGAGGCCGGATCACGCGCGATCCCCTGCATGCCGCCGACGAGGATGCTCCAGGGCGGCGTCTCCTGCACCAGATGGCCGCGCTGCGCCAATGCAGCTAGCGTCGCGGGCGGCAGACGGCTTTCGGGATGAACGACCCGCCCGTCGAAAAGCCGTGCGCGCGGTTCCTCGATGGCCTCTTGCAGGTCGCGCCTGAAATCCACGTACTGGACCAGCGCCTGCGGCTGTGTCTGCAGAATGCCGTAGCTGCCCGGCGTGCCGAGCGCGAGGACCGGCTCGCCATCGACGGTGCTGATCATCGGTGCGGTCGGGAAGGCCAGCCTGCTGCCGCCCACAAGCGCATTGCGGCCGCGCAGGTCCGTCTCGGCCCAATACAGGAAGTCGTTCATGCAGACGCCGGTCTGGCCGATCACGACCGCGGAGCCGAAGAGGTCGCCCAGGCTCTGCGTGAGGCACACCACATTCCCGGCTGCGTCCATGATTGAGAAGGAGGTCGTGTTCTCCTTGTTCATGTCCGGCGCGCGCGGCAGCCATTGCTCGGTCAGGCCGTCGATGACGCCGGGTGCCATGACCTGCGCCCGAAGGCGATCGATATTGACGCTGGCGAGCAGCCGGTCGAGCGTCTCGTTATCCGGCTTGTTGTGCTCAATGCGTTCGCCGGCGGCGACGCGGATGGTCCGCCAGAGCATGTCGAGGTATTCGACGCCATGCGGTTCCAGCCGGCCAATGTCGAAGCTCTCCAACACGGCCAACGTCAGGTGAAGCTGGAACGCCTCGCTCGGTGGCGGCAGCGTGTGGACGGTGAGATGGCGATAGCGCAGGGAGAGCGGATCGCTCCACGCAGGCTGCACCGCGTCGAGATCAGCCATGGTGAGGCAGCCGCCGTGAGAGGCGAGGTATTGGACCATCTGTTCCCCGAGCGGGCCGCGATACAGATGATCCGGCCCCTTCGCGACGATCGCCTCGAATGTCCTCGCCAGATTCGGCTGTCGCAGAATCTGATGCAGGGCGACACGCCCTGTGCCGGCCGTATAGGTCGCATTCCAGTCGTCGAAGAATGGGAAGGCGCGAAATGCGGCGGCGGCACGGTTGATGTGGTCGGTGTTCATCTCGGTGAGAGGGAAGCCCTCCTCCGCAAGCCGGATCGCCGGCGCGAACACCTCCGCCAAAGAGAGGCTGCCATGCGCCCTGAGAAGCTCGCACCATCCCGCGAGGTTGCCGGGCACGCCTGGCGTGTGCGCTCCCTTGCGCATCTCCTCGCGGTCGTGGAAGCGGCCGGCCGGAAATTGGTGCGGCACATGCGTCACGAAGTTGAGCGTGCGAACGCGCCGTTCAGCCGCCACATAGCAGCTGGCCACACCCTGTCCGGCCAGGCCCGACATCCCAGGCTCGACGACGTTCAACGCGGCCGCCGTCGCCACGGCGGCATCGAAGGCGTTGCCGCCGCGCGACAGTACGCCGGCGCCAGCCTGTGCAGCGAGTGGATGCGCCGCGGCCACCATCCCGGTGAGCGACGCGACAGTGGGGCGTTTTCCGTCCATCGTGCTTCCTCTGCTCGTTCTGGAGCATGCTGCCTTCACGGCGCGTTCCCGCCGTCTGCTCCAGGCTCTCTTCAATGGGCATCGTCGAGCGCTGGCTATTTCCGGCCGAACCCGACCTGTCCTAGGCGCGGCGAATGTTCCACGGCAGCGGACTGCTGGTGGTGATCCGGCCGGTCAGGTCGCCGCGATAAGCGGTGGTCGGGAAGTACTGGCCGAGCATGATGGTTGGCGGGGCCGCCCACGCTTCGGCCTGGACGGCGTCGTAGATGGCTTGCTGTTGTTGGTCGGTGGAGGCCGTGAGCCAATCACCGATCAACGCCTCGATTCTGGCATTCTCGTACCAGCCGAAATAGCCACCTGCGCCAAGCCCACGCACATAGTCGTTGAAGGCGGGCGTCATCATGCTGGTCGCGGGTGCCCAGCTATGGAAGATGTTCCATACGCCTGCCTCCACTGGCGCGCGCGACGCGCGGCGCTGCACAAGCGTGCCCCAATCCATGGTCTGCAGATCGATGTTCATGCCGGCTTTTGCGAGGGCATCCGCCGTAATGTCGCCCAGCGGGGCGATGGACGCGAAATCGCTGGGGCTCATGATGACCACGCGCTCCCCGGCGTAGCCTGCCGCGGCAATGGCGTCGCGCGCCTTGGCCAGGTCGGGTGGCGATCGCAGGAACGGCGCACCGACCTCGTTGGAAAATGGCACGCCGCAGGGAAACATCGAAGCGCAGCGCTGCCAGCGGATGTTTCCGCCGGTGACAGCCTGCATGTAGGCGTCTTGGTCGATGGCCCCGAGCACCGCGCGGCGCAACGCGGGATTGTTGAAGGGCGGCGTCAGCGAGTTGAAGCGAAGGAAGGAGAGGGTGCCGTACTGATCCAGCGCCTCGACCCGGACATTGCTATTGCGCGTCATCATCGGGTTCAGGTCGGGCATGGTCTGCTCAAGCCAATCGACCTCACCGCGGAGCAGCGCTGCGGTTGCCGTCGAGGCATCGGGGACGATCCGCCACTCGATGCGATCGAAATGCGCATGCTTGCCTCCAGCCAGCAGGCTCGCCGGCTCGTCGCGCGGCACATAGGCCTCGTGCCGCGCATAAACGACGCGATTGCCGGACGACCATTCATCCCTGACGAAGCGGTAGGGGCCGGAGCCGATCATTTCCGTGATCTGTCGGGTAGGCTCGGTCTGCGCCAGCCGCTCGGGCATGATGAAGGGCGTGAAGATGGAACGCTTGCCAAGCGCCTCAAGCAGTCGCGGGAAAGGGCTCTTGAGCCTAATGCGGATCGTGAGGTCGTCCGGCGCTTCCCAGCCGTCGACAACCCTGGCCAGCATCTGCCCGAAGCCGTCACGCTTGCTCCATCGCAGCAGACTGGCGACGCAATCGCGCCCGCGCACGGGTTCGCCGTCATGGAATATCAGCCCTGACCTCAGCTTGATGGTCCAGGTGACCCCATCATCCGAGACCTGGTGCCCGTCGGCCATCTGGGGCCGGACCTGCAACCGTTCGTCCAGCGCATACAGCGTGTCGAAGACCGTGTAGCCATGGTTGTTGGTGACCGCGGCGGGCGTCCAGATCGGATCCAGATTGGCAAGATCCGCCTGGGGTACCAGGCGCAGTGTGCGCGCGGATGAAGATTGCGCCCGACTGGGCCGTGCAAGGGCCGCACTGGCGGTTGCGGCCAGAATAGAACGGCGCTTCGTGGGCATCATCGCATTCCCCTTTCTGCGGCGGGACGGACAGCTTGGTCCCAGCATGTCGGTTGTTCGGATGGTCTCAAGCGAAAGCACGCATGCCGCGCTTGGCCATGTCTTCCTGCGGGACGGCAGCGCCGGAGGCGCATTGCCGCGGTCGAGCGGGCCGGGCATCGCGGCTCGCGGCTCCAACATGCTCGGCCGGCCATCAGAAGTGCTGTCGCAATGCTCTTCAGCGGAATGGCGGCGGGTAGAGTAGACCCCCATCGCGCCACAGGCGATTTGCCCCTCTCTCCAGCCCAAGCGGAGCAAGGTTGCGGTCGTAGCTTTCGGCGTAGTTGCCCACCTGTCGAACGATGTCGTACGCCCAGTTCGGCCGCAGCCCGAGCATCGGACCGAAGTCGCCGGTCACTCCGAGTAGACGTTGGACGGTGGGGTTGCTCGATGACCGCATCGCCTCCGCATTCGCTGACGTTACGCCATATTCCTCTGCTTCCTGCATCGCCCAGACGGTCCAACGAACGATGTCGGCCCAGCGGTCGTCGCCGTGCCGCACGACGGGGGAATAGGGCTCCTTGGAGATGACGTCAGGTAGGATGACGTGTTCGGAGGGATTCGGGATGGAGGAGTGCAGCCGCGCGCCGAGAAGGCCGCGATCACTGGTGAGGGCGTCACAGCGACCGCTGAGGTAGGCTCGTACAAGGTCAGCGCCAGTCTCGATGATGACGGGCGCGAACTGCATGCCGTGCTGGCGGAAATAGTCGGCCAAGTTCAGCTCAGTCGCACTCCCCGGATTCACGCAGATGGTGGCGCCATCGAGGTCGCGCGCCGATCGCGCACCGGATGAACGGCGCACGAGGAAGCCTTGGCCGTCATAGTAGTTGATGGCGGTATAGTTGACGTTCAGGCCCGCATCGCGCCCGAAGGTCCAGGTGACCTCCATGGTGAGGACGTCAATCTCGCCGCTCTGAAGTGCGGGAAAACGGGTCAGCCCGGTCACGGCGCGGTAGCTCACCTTGTCGGCGTCGCCGAAGATCGCAGCGGCGAGCGCACGGCAGATATCAACGTCCAGGCCGCGATAGACGCCGGCGCTGTCGGGCACAGCAAAGCCGGGAACGCCCGCGTTAACGCCACAGTTCAGCACGCCCCGCGCCTGCACGACGGCGAGAGTGTTGGCAGAAGGAGGCGCAGTTGTGGGGGTCGTCTGGGCGCTGGCGGGCACCGGGTCGGCCGCGGCGAGCATCAAGGCGAAGCCGGATAGGATTAGCGGACGGCGAGCGATCATGGGGAAGGTCCTCCTTCGCAGATCAGAAATCATATATGATTCGACGTCAACCTATAGGATGCAAGGATCTGTGACGGATCTCTGATGCAGAGGAGCCCGCTTCGGGACGGCCCCCGCCTTCTTTAATGCGGAAAAATTTCCGCGAAGGATCCAAAGCAGCGCATCAGGCTCCGCATTCCGCCTAAGTTTGGGACCGGTCCCAACTCGGCTCGCTCCATCCTCCGCCTAGGACTGACATCCGGTCCGCCAAAACCTCTCAGTGATGGGCGGCGAAATGGCGATGTACGATTTTTGCGCGACCTTCGCCCAGTACAGGCATCGCGCACGCCGATTCGCAGGCGGATTTGTTCTTGAAAATGATTTGGTTCGTTAATTTCACTCTTCGAATCAATAGAGTGTAGAGGTCTAAGAGGCCTTTAAGAGGCTTCTAAGAGGTCATTAAGAGCATGTATAGATCGTGTATCAAATAGTTTGAATTCATGAATATCGCCCCGTATCGCGGTTCCGTCGCCATCGTCACCGCATCGGGAACCCATCATGCGAGATCTCCCCACGCGCGCCATCGACTACCGGCCCGTCAGCAGCCTCACGCCGGCCAGGCGAAACGCGCGCACCCATAGCCGCAAGCAGATCCGCCAGATCGCCACCTCGATCGAGCGCTTCGGCTTCACCAACCCCGTCCTCGTCGATGATGAGGGTGCCATCATCGCCGGCCATGGCCGGGTTGCCGCTGCGAAACTGCTCGGCATCGACCAGATCCCCGTGGTGCCGCTGGGGGACCTGACATCCAAGGAGCGCCAAGCCTATGCGCTGGCCGACAATAAGCTGGCGCTGAATGCCGGGTGAGACCAGGACCTCCTCGCCCTGGAATTCCAGGAACTGATCGACGCCGGCTTCGAGGTGGAGCTCACGGGCTTCAGCTTGACGGAGGTCGATTTCACCCTCGACCTGGCACGACAGCAGCAGCCGGGGCCGGACGACAGCGCTGCCGATCGCATCCCCGACATGCCAGAGCACGCTGTATCGCGCCCTGGCGATCTCTGGTGCCTCGGCAACCACCTCCTGCTCTGCGGCGATGCGCGCGACCCGGCCCATTATGATCGGCTGCTGCAGGGTGGGCAGGTCGGGCTGGTCTTCACCGACCCACCCTACAACGTGCCCATCGACGGGCATGTCTGTGGCCTCGGGCGGGTCCGCCATCGGGAGTTCGCCATGGGGGTGGGCGAGATGGCGGCGGCGGAGTTTAGCACCTTCCTGACGGTAGCCCTGACCAACATGGCCGCCCGCTGCCAGGATGGCGCCATCCTCTATGTCTGCATGGATTGGCGGCACCTGGAGGAGCTCTCCGCCGCTGGTCGCCTGGCCGAGCTCGAACTGAAGAACCTCTGTGTGTGGAACAAGACCAATGGTGGCATGGGGAGCTTCTATCGCTCCAAGCATGAGCTGATCTTCGTGTTCAAGCATGGTGCCGCGCCGCATGTGAACAACTTCGGCCTGGGCGATATCGGGCGCTACCGCACCAATGTGTGGGACTACCCCGGGATCAGTAGCATCCGGGGCAAGCGCGCCGAGGAGCTGGCCATGCACCCCACGGTCAAGCCGGTGGCATTGGTCGCGGATGCGATCCGCGATTGCTCGCGGCGGGGAGACCTGGTGTTGGATCCCTTCGCCGGGTCGGGAACGACGCTGATGGCAGCCCAAATGACAGGGCGAGCTGCACGCCTGATCGAATATGATCCTCACTACTGCGACACCATTATCCGGCGATTTCAGACCTTCACCGGGAAGGAGGCCGTCCTGGCAGATAGCCGCAAGGCGTTCGAGGACGTCGCTGCGGCGCGTGGCCTCGTCCCGCAGGGAGGTCAGGCGGCATGACCGAGGATCGTGACGATGATGCCGAGCAGGATAGGGTGGGGTATCAGCGCCCGCCCAAATCTGGCCAGTTCCGCAAGGGCCAGTCCGGCAATCCGCGCGGGAGGCCGCGCAAGCGCGAGGTGAAGCCGAACTGGATTGAGGCGCGGTATCCGACAGCCGAGGCGTTGCGCGCTGAGGCGGCGCGCATGCTCACCATCAACGATGCCTCAGGCAGCCAGCAGGTCACCACCCGGGAGGCTGCGGCGCGCTCCCTGGCCCTTGCGGCCATGCGCGGTGGGGTTCTGGCACAGCGGACCTTCTTTGATCTACTGAAGGCTGAGGATGAACGCTTCCATCAGGCGCAAAAGGCTCGCCTCGAGTTCTGGGAGGGTTATCAGGAGACGGCGCGAAACGATATTGCGGCCGCGATCAAGCAGGGTCTGCCGGAACCGGAGTGGGTGCCGCATCCGGAGGACATCGAGCTGAACTACCGCCGGCTGGAGGTTACTTTTCTTGGCGCCATCGATGCTGAAGGGCTGAAGGCAGAGAAGCAGGCACTAGCATTCAACGGCTTGGCTTTGAAATGGCGGTGTATCTCGACGAGGACAATTGCCTGCCCTCGGCGACGGATCCAGTGGGGCGCATCGGCATTTACATGGCAACGCATTTGCTTGGGCGCCATCGCCTGCCGCCGAGGCTCCGGCTGACAGGCGAGGCGCTGGAGGCCGAGATCCTGCCCATCAGTGGGCGTGGTATGCTGGCCTGGGGCGACGACCTCGAGCGACGCTGCGCGGAGGGCAACGTTCCTTTTCTCCGTGCGCATCGCAATCTGCGATTGCCGACACGGCCGATGTCCCGGCTTGGCGTTCGTTGGGTGCCGGATGCAGCCTCCGTCCTACAGGCGATGCGATCGCGACAGCGACGCTGATATCCGAGCACGAGCGCAAGCCGCCGCCCACTTATGAGCGGCAGCTCGTCTCCGCATCCACGGGTGCAGATGCCATCTCGCGCTCGACCCAATGTGCGAGCGCGCGGACACGCACAGCGATGTGCGGTCCCTTCAGGACGAAGTGGTCATAGTCATAGTCGGCCATCGCATAGGCGATGACCCGCCACAGGTTGAGGGGGGTGAACGCGTCGGCTTCCTCCGCTAGTAGAACAGTGCGGAGGAACAGCAGGCGTCGATCCGATGTGATTGCTCCGTGGCAATGGATGTGACGCCTTCGCCGGCGTGGCATCTCCTGCGCAAGGATATCATTGGCCAGCGTGCGTCGGCGCTCATCGCACTCGGGCGATTCACCCGCGACGGCATCGCGCGCGCGGTCCAGCAAATCGAGCACACGCGGAGGGCAGGTCGGTGACGCGATCGCTTCGCGCTGAACGTCGGAAACAAGGAAGTGCAGAAGGCGACGCCTGGCCTCTTCATCAAGACGCGCCGCGTGGAACGCGAGCGGGATGAAGCGCTGCGGCGTCTCGCGCAGTCCTGCCTCCAGTCGTATTGCCATCATTCGCAGCCGCTGTGGAAGCGCCATGCCATGGCCGCGGCGCTTTGGCGCCAGGACGTCTTTCGGAACGTCCAGGGGCTCCTGAGATCTTCGATCGTGCATTCTCGCCTCAGACTTGCATCGTCGACGACTTCCTGGTCGCCGACGTCTTCAACGCGAGCAATGCTTCAGCGTTCTCAACAGTCGAGCAAACAGGCCATTCGGCGAGCTCTTCGAGGAACTTCCTGCGTGGACGCGTGGTGCTCATATGCCGAGAAGAGGATCGGCTCGTCGCAGCGACATCGGCATGACTATTCAATTGCAAGGAAACTCATATCGGAACGTCCTTGGTCTAATCGGCACATCTGTCGTGATGCACAACATCAGCAGAACTTTCTCGGCCGTGTACACGCGGCGCGGGACAGCATCGCTCGGGGGTATGTGTTCGGAGATGGCGGGTAGTCGGCGAAGATCGCGTGGATCTGGTGCGAGACGGCTCCGTACACCTCGAAGCGCGGCGGGACGAAGATCAGTTCCGCGCACTGCCGCAGGGCCGTGACCGACGGCATGGCCGAGCGGATGCCGAAGACGCGCGCCTCGTAGCTCGCAGCGGCCACCACGCCCCGCGCCGCACCGTGCCCAACCGCCACCGGACGGCCGCGGTGCGACGGATCGTCACGCTGTTCCACCGACGCGTAGAAGGCGTCCATGTCGATGTGGATGATCTTGCGGCCCGGGAGCGTCATCCGCGACATATTAGCGCCTAGAACGTACAGGGAACAGCTCGATGGCGACGTCGGCCGCCCCACTTCCTTTCGGCAGCCGTTGCAGCCTAACCTCTTCTGACGGAGGAACGTTCCCATGTGCATTCGATCTGCCACGCTGGCCGTGGTTGGCCTCTGCATGCTTGCGGTGGCGCCGCGTGCCGAAGTGATACGGTTCGAACAGGTCGGCGCCCCTGAGATCGTCTTCGAGGGCCGCTCCTTCGGCGAAGCCGGCCGCTATGCGCGCATCGCCGCTCGCGCCACCATAGCGCTCGACCCTGCCGATCCGCGCAATGCGTTGATCGCTGACATCGCGCTCGCACCGCGCAACGCGCAGGGCCGTGTCGAGGCGGTTACCGAGGTGGTACTGCTGCGTCCCGTCCAGCCCTTCCGCGGCAATGGCACGCTGATCGTCGAGGCGCCGAACCGTGGCCGCGAACTCGTAGGTCAGCTTTACAATGATGGTGCGGCGAATGGCCTGATGAACGGACGGAACCCGGGAAACGGCTTCCTGCTACGCCAGGGCCTGACCCTGGCCTGGGTCGGCTGGCAGGCCGACATTCCACCAGGCGAGGGCCGCGGTGCGGGGCTGCGGCTGGAAGCACCGGTGGTGCCGAACGTCACCGGTGTGTCGCGCGAGGAGTTCCTGTTCGACTCCACCACCAGCCCGGTCACCGTGCCGCTTACCTATCCGGCGGCGAGCCAGCAGGGCGCGACGCTGACCGTGCGCGGCCGCTTCGAGGATGAGCGCCAGACCCCACCGGACATGAGCTTCCGCTTCGTCGATCCGTCGCGCATCGAGATCACCCGCCCCGCCGGCTTCGACGCGGGCGCGCTGTATGAATTCATCTACACGGCGCGCGACCCAATGGTGCAGGGTATCGCCTTCGCCGCGATGCGCGACGTCGGCGCCTTCCTGATGCGTGAACGCGGCGCCGCCAATCCGCTGGCGGTCGAGGGCCGTGTCTCGGTGGACCGCGCCATGCTGCATGGCGTTTCGCAATCTGGGCGTTTCGTGCGCGACTTCCTCTATCTCGGCTTCAACGAGGATGAGCGGGGCCGGCGTGTTTACGACGCCATGCTGCCGCACATCCCCGGCACGCGCCGCACCTTCACCAATGCACGCTTTGCGCAGCCCGGGCGCAACCCGACACCGCACGGCGACAGGCTGTACCCCGCGGACCAGTTTCCCTTCACCTACGCTGTCACCGAGGACCACCTGACAGGGCGGCGCGACGGGCTGCTGCTGCGCTGCCGCCTGTCCAGCACCTGCCCACTGGTGATGCAGACCGACAGCGAATACGAATTCTGGGGTGCACGAGCCTCCCTGCTGGTGACCGATACGCGCGGCAACCACATCGACCTGCCGCCAGAAGTGCGCGCCTATGCCATGGCCGGGCATCCGCATTTCGCATTGGCGAGTGCGGTGGCTGCGCCGTTGGATCGCTGTGCCCTGCCGGTGAATCCGCTGCATGCCGGAGCGCCTATGCGCGCGCTGCTGGTCGCGATGGAGGCCTGGATGCGTGAGGGCGTGGAACCGCCCGCCACGCGCTTTCCGATGCGTAGCCAGGGCACGCTGGTGCCGGCGGCCGGACTGTATGCGGGGATCGCCGCGCTGGGGTATCGCGGGGCCTATGGTCCGGCGCAGCTCGTGGACAATGGCGTCGTGCCGCCGGTGGTGCGCGGCGAATACGCGGTGCTGGTGCCGCGGGTGGATGCCGACGGCAACGCCATAGCCGGCGTGCGGAGCGTAGCGCTCGAAGTGCCGCGCGCAACCTATACCGGCTGGAACCCGCGCGCGGAGGGCTTCGCACCGGGTGCGCTATGCTACAATACCGGCGCCGTGTTGCCGTTTGCCGTCACCCGCGTGGAACGTGAGTCAGCCCGCGACCCAAGGTTGTCGATCGAGGAGCGTTATGCGGCACAAGACGACTACGTTGCCGCCGTACGCACCGCCGCGGGGCGGCTGGTTGCTGAGAGACTGATGCTGGCCGAAGATGTCGATGCGATTGTCGCGTCCGCCAGAGCCGATACTCTTGCGAGGTTGCGGAGGTAGCGTCGCGCGACGGCGTCGACCGAGCAATCGGCGTCGCCGCTTCACTGTCGAGGCGGCACGGCGCGTCCGGCATCGGCTGCTGTGATGTGGTCAAGCTCCTTGACTGCTTTGCGCCCATATCGGTAGTTCGATGGGCGGAACTCTGATCCCGAAAGCGGCCATTCGTTCAGCCTTTCCTCGAACGACCGATATCGAGTTGAAAGCGGTCTAGCCATATCGAATGGCGATCGCGTGCTTCTCGCCGAAAAAAACGGTCCGGGCGCAAGATTCCAAGTGAGTACGCATCAGGTGCCCCAAGCCTCCATGACTTCGCCGAGCGGGAAGGCCGACGCTTCCTTGTGCCACTCATGATACGGTGCGGCAGTCTGGCTGTATGGTCCAGGATCGGGCCGATCAAATTGCACACGCGTCGGCAGGTGAAAGGCGCTACCGAACACAATCGCCTCACCTGAGGCGAGGATCGTCACTTGGTCAAGCAGCCGCCGCGCCTGCATCGGGATGATGCGGCGGAAATGGTCAATGTCGTCGGGGTTCTGCAGCCGATGGCTGATGAAGTTGGCGCATTGGCTGATGATGGTTTGACTGATCTCGCTCGGCCGCTGGCTGGCGATGATCAAAGACAGCCCGAACTTGCGGCCTTCTTTGGCGACCCGCTCATAGGTGAGCCGCGCCAGACGATGACCGCGATCCTCGTCCGACCGCGCCGGCCGGGAATAATTGTGCGCCTCTTCGAGAACCACCACCCACGGATGCTTGTAGCGCGAGGTCGCAGGCAATCGCTCACGCGTCTCAAGCAGAACTCGGCCAATGACTGCACAGGCATAGGGCAATACCTCATTGCTCAGCATCGACAGGTCGAGCACCGAGACCTTCGGGCCGGTGTCGGTGCCAAGGCCAAAGCAGGAAAACCAGGACGACAGCGTGTCGATTTGAGTGGCGGCTTCCTCATAATTGAGGAAGGCGCGCCAACGCTTATCGTCGAGCCGCGTCCTCAGGCGCAGCTTCAAAGTCGTCAGATGCGCATCGACCCGGAATGTATCCTCTTTGGAGACCGCGCGGTTGATAAGCGATGGATCGGTCAGCGTCGCCCGCGCGATCGGCAACGGGGAATCGGCGGTACGCGCACCAGCCTCGGCCGCGCCACTGCCGCCAACAATCTTCGCACGGATCGCGTCCTTGAGCGTCTCGGATTCCGCTGCGATCGCTGCCTGATTGTTCATCACCTCGGTGTTGTAGTCATTGACCGAGCGATGCGCGGCGAACAAGGCGGTGAAGGCCGTGGTGTCAATCCCGGTCCCGGCGAGATGGCCGGTGACCGCGTCACAGTAGGAGCCGGCGGCCTTCTTCTTGATCCTGGTGAGTTCGGTTAGCAGTTGGTCGAGCGCGCTCATGGCATTCTGGAACGCGCCCATGCTCGCGGCCGCGGTCGCATTGCCGCCCTTTGCGATCGCCCACCAATCCTTAAGCACAGGCTCCTGGGTCTGTTCTGACGCGCTGAGCCAGGCGCAGATCTCCTCGGCGTTGAGAAACCATAGCGGCAGCGCAAATTCCTTGCCGTTGAGGTAAATGCGATCGGGCAGCCGCTGTTCGGGTTCGGCGGCCGGGAAGGCCTTGGCATATTCGCCATTGATATCGAGGATGAAAACGTGCGGCTCCTCGCGCGCCCCGTCGAGCGCCTTCATCGCCTTCTGAATCAGGCTGGAGACCGAGAAGGATTTGCCCGAACCGGTGTTGCCGACGATAGCGAGCGGCCGCGAGAAGAGATCGTTATAGGAGGCGCGCACGACATTGCACGCCTGCCCAGTCGGGAAACCGATCTTGAGATCGCAGTCGAAGTCATTCTCGTCATAGCCCTCGGGCTTGTTGCGTCGCGGTGGAATCTCGAAGACAGCGCGCAGGATATCAGGCGAGCCGATCTCCGCCGGCGTGTCGAGCGTCGGCAAAACCGAGATGCCCGGACTGAAGGAGGGCTCGTCGTCATTATGCTCGATCGTGCCGAGCAGCTGGACGCTAGCAACTCGGCGTGGCTTCATCAGTTCGAGACTCAGATCGTCGCTGCTGCCCGGATCGAAAGTCTCGCGCGCTTCAAGATCCGTGATGATGCCGATCACCGTTTCGCCGGCGCCCAGCGCAAAGGTCAAATAGGCATTGATCGCGATTGCGGCCTGAACGCCGTCGAGCGTCGCGCGCATCGCCGAACGGGTTTCCGGCAGCAACTCGACCTTTACCCGAAAGCCCTGGACCGAGACAATGTGACCGATGAGGCGCGGATTATCCACCCGCGTCATCCGAGGTGGCGGGCGTAGCGGACGAGGCGATCTGCTTTTCGAAGCGGCGAAGTCGCAGGAAGTCGTCGAGCCACTGAACGTCCGGCATCACCGTGCGGGCGAAATCGTCGAATGTCGCATGCGCAAAGGGCTCTAGGGCGAAGCCGGCTTCGGTCGGGCACAGCACGAAGGCGCGCTTGCCGAGATCCTTGTAGCGTCGGATGCGCGCAATCACTGGGCTGTTGGGATTGGGTTCGACCACCAGCATGACAAGCGATGGGTTCATCAGAGCATTTTCGATGATCCGCGACACATGATCGTCGCCGAACCCGTAGCCGAGGACAAGCAGGAAGGTTTGGGGGATGCCGAGGCGCACCTGGAACGAGCGGAAGAGGTGCGCATAGGGCATGGCCAGGGTCTGCGCGAACTTGTTGGCAGTGGGCAGGATCCCGACCGATCGCGCGTTCTGGGCCAGCGGGACAAGTGCTGCGGCCTTCTCGGACGTGGTCATGCTGGCATAGGCGCGATACGGCGCAAGATCGGGATGGCGGGCACGCATCTCCAGGCCCTGCTCGAACCAGTGGATCGAGCCGTGCAACTTGTAGAAGTGGAGGAACTTGTCGAAGCGGCGCACGCGTCCTTCGGCGACTTCGCCGGGATAATAGATGTCGAGGCCATAGACCGATGGGTCGAAACGCGCAGCGGCGCGGCCAGTAAAGCCGTCGAAATACTGCACGCCGAGAAGTTCGAGCGCCTGTTCGAACAGTGTGTCGTAGTTGAGCGTGAAGAGGTGCGTGCGCCCGAGATTGCTGTCACGCGCGACCAGCTTGGAGAGGAAGGCCAGCTGCGGTGCGATCTTGTCCGCGGTGGTCGCCTGCGCGCTATCGGGCAGCGACAGCGCGCATTCGGCGAAGATCGCGATTCGCAGGCGGTCGACGAACCACTTGAGTTCATCCTTGGTTGGGCCGGGCGTATTCGGCCAGGCGACGGCTCCGAACGGACCGCCGGCATTCTCCGCGACGACCAGGGCATTTGCCACGAAGGACAGCCAGGTCTCAAACCCGATCGGCTCGCTAAGGAGATTGGCATGCTGGACATTGCGCCGGCGAGCTTCGAGGATCGGCGCTATGGAGGCAGGCAGATCGGCCATCGCCTGGATGGTGTCGAAAATTGCCGTCTCGAGATTGGCCATGGTCTTGCCGCCCGCGGAGACCGATGTGCCTGAGCCGGTCAGGACAACCAGATTCTCCATGCGCAGCCATTCAGAAATCAGCGCCTGCAGGCGAATCCGTCCCTGCTTCTGACCGAGGCCGGCGAGCAGGTCCCCGACCCCGCCATCTTCGGCCAAGCCGATAAGCTGATAGTCGATCGGATCCGGCGGCGTTGCCGTCATAGCGTCCCCTGTCGTTCCGGCATGCCTCAGGACGGTCAAGCGATCCAGCACCGCCTGTTGTCATTACATCAATTGCGGTCTCTGATTACGCTATCAGTTTACTTAATGCACCTTTCTCCTTAAGCTTCGGACGTCACTTCTGCGGTGCAAGGTTCGTCCAGTCTGCGCCTCAGAGCCCATCCGGGAAGTTCCGATTCATGCTGAGGGCATTGCTGCCAGTCGGCGGAGCATGATGCGGATCATGGCCATGCGGA
>NZ_BMKW01000005.1 GCF_014644535.1 Neoroseomonas lacus | reverse complement strand
CCCGCACCCCCACCCGGCCACCCATTCCAGGATACTGACGTGGGTGGCCGGGTGGGGGTGCGGGCCGGGTGCCGGACTTTTCAAACGGTCTCTAAGGCCTTTGGTGAGGAGAGCGCGAGTGGGGCGACGCCCCTCTCGGTCCCACCGGGCAAGGTCAGGGGCGGCCCGAATGATACCAACGGCATGAGGCTTTGCCTCGTGTCGAGGCCTCGAACGCCGCCCACCGGGAGTCCGGCGTCACGCCAAGGGCGTGCCTGCGGCACGACACGCCGGAGGCGTGAAAGGGCTCATGCCAACAGTCGAAGAACTCGGCCGCTGGCATGACACAGGGCCGGCGCCAGGCGGAGACTACCCGCCGCGCACGGCCGCCACCGCCGCCGTGGCGAATCCGAGGGCATCAGCCGGCGGCGGGCGACGGTCGGCCATGGTCACCTGGATCTTGACGAGACGGCCATCTGCTCCCCCGACGCAGACCTGACGGACCACTGGCGCGCGGCCGAAGGCGCCCGCCATCAAGGCGCATCGGAGGCCGGATTCGGCGAGGGTAACGCGCTCGCGCTCGGCCAGTCGGCGGCCGGTACGCCCTTGCGGGGCCTCCGACAATTCGGCCACGGCGGCGGTCAGCTCACGATCGATTGCCGGTGCCGACGGATCGGAGGGCGCTGCCGAGCCCGCCGCGGCATAGATCAGCACCGATCCAACCGCGCTCCGATTCGGTGTGGCATAGTCGAGCGAGAGCGACGGGCCAGGCCGCTGGGCGGTCTCGCCAAGCACGAAGCCGGCGAGTTGTTCGGGCATCCGCTGGCCGATGGTCTCAAGGCTCGGGGCCTGCGCCTGTTCCATCGCCGCGCAGCCTGCCACCGCCAACGCCATGCACGCGGCAAGACCGGCGCCGCCTGCACCGCCCCAGCCGCCGACCCGTTCCGAACCGTTCATGGCATTCTCCCAAACCCTCGCGACAAACATCGGCAGGCCGCGGCGAGCACAGGAACGCAGCCAATTCCGGCCAAAGCGTGACGCGCCCCCGTGACGCGCCAGTTGGCCATGGTGGCGATCAGACCTCCGCCCGTCGCCGCGTCGCATCCCGCACGACGCCCGCCACGACGGTGACCACCGCCGAGTAGACGATCAACTGCATCACCGTGGCCCCAACCCATAGCCAGATCGGGAAGACGCCGGCAATGGAGGGCGCGAGGAAGCCGAGCGGCAGGAACAGATAGGCATAGGCCTCCGGCACCGACGTGGTCACCTGATGCGTGCCTTCGTAGATCATGTTGAAGGCGACGTAGAGGATGACCAGCAGGCCGACCCAGGCGATCCAACGATGCCTGTTCAGCAAGTTGGCGATCAGCGATGCAGCGACGCCCATCAGCACCACCGACACGGCCAGGCCGACGACCAACACATAGGGGTGGTCCTTAGCCGCGCCGGCAACGGCCAGCACGTTGTCGAGGCTCATGGAGATGTCGGCGACCAGGATCTGGGTGATCGCCTGGCGCAGCGTCTTGCGCGGGGCGCCGGCGGTCTCGCTGGGCGCGTCGTCATGGCCATGTTCGGCGCCGCTCTCGCGCAGCTCCCGGTACATCTTCCAGCACACCCACAGCAGCAGCACGCCACCGGCGAGCACGATGCCGACGATCTGCAGCAGTTGCACCGTGATCGAGGCGAAGGCGATGCGCATGATCGTGGCGGCAATGATGCCCCAGAAGATCGCCTTTCGGCGCTGGTCGACCGGCAGGCCAGCGGCGGCCATGCCGACGACGATGGCGTTGTCCCCGGCCAGGACGACGTCAATGAACAGCACCATGGCGAGTGGCTGGATCCACTCAGGCAGCATTTCCAACATCGTGGGACGGCCTCGGGTCTAACGTTGCTTGATTTTAACCTGACGCCAGATACCGGTGTGCCCGGTTCGCGGCAACCCCGAATGGCGGGAATGCCGAGGCTACGCTTGCACGACGCGGCCTTGCACGCCAAACCCGGCGCGCATGTCCTGTTTCGGAGCCTGACCCATGGTGCCGCGCTATTCCCGTCCGCAGATGGAAGCCATCTGGTCGCCCGCTGAACGGTACCGCATCTGGTTCGAGATTGAGGCGCTGGCGGCCGAGGCGATGGCCGGGCTCGGCACCATCCCCGCCGAGGCGGCGCGCGTGATCCGCGACAAGGGCGCCCCCCGCGCCGCGGCGATCGGCGATGCCGAAGTCGCCCGCATCGACGAAATCGAGCGCGTCACCCGCCATGACGTCATCGCGTTCCTCACCTTCATGGCTGAGGGTATCGGGCCCGAGGCGCGCTTCATGCACCAGGGAATGACGTCGTCGGATGTGCTCGACACCTGCTTCTCGGTGCAGTTGACCCGCGCGGCGGACCTGCTGATCGCCGATCTCGACGCGCTGCTCGCCGCGCTGAAGACCCGCGCGATCGAGCACAGGATGACGCCGACCATCGGCCGCAGCCACGGCATCCATGCCGAGCCCTCCACCTTCGGGTTGAAGCTCGCCGGGCATTATGCCGAATTCGCCCGCGGCCGCGCGCGGCTCGTCGCGGCGCGGGCGGAAGTGGCGACCTGCGCAATCTCCGGCCCTGTTGGCACCTTCGCCTCGGTCGACCCGCGGGTCGAGGACTTCGTCGCAGGCAAGCTCGGCCTGGCGGTCGAGCCGGTCAGCACCCAGGTCATCCCGCGCGACCGTCATGCCGCCTTTTTTTGTGCGCTGGCCGTCGTCGCCTCCAGCATCGAGCGGCTGGCGACCGAGGTGCGCCATCTGCAACGGTCCGAGGTGCGCGAGGCGGAGGAGTATTTCCATCCGGGCCAGAAGGGCTCCTCCTCGATGCCGCACAAGCGCAACCCGGTGCTGAGCGAGAACCTCACCGGCCTCGCCCGCCTGGTGCGCGGCTATGTCGTGCCGGCGCTGGAGAATGTGGCGCTGTGGCATGAGCGCGACATCAGCCATTCCTCGGTGGAGCGCGTCATCGCCCCGGATGCGACGATCGCGCTCGATTTCGCGCTCGGCCGGCTGACCGGCATGATGGAGAAGCTGACCATCTACCCGCAGCGCATGGCGGCGAACCTCGAATCACTTGGCGGCGTGGTGCACAGCCAGAAGGTGCTGTTGGCCCTCACCCAGGCCGGGATGAGCCGCGAGGAGTCCTATGCCGCCGTGCAACGCGCCGCGATGGCGACCTGGGAGGCCCTGGGCACCCCCGGCGGGCGGAATTTCCGGGCGAATCTCGAAGCCGACCCGACCGTCTCCGCCCTGCTCAGCCCGGCGGCGCTGGAGGCGGCGATGGACCCGCGACGCGACTTCGCCCATGTCGACACCGTGTTCCGGCGGGTCTTCCAGGATGCCTGAAATTACGAATTTTTAACCTTATGCGGACGAACTAAGGCATGATCGCCCTCTTTCGGACAAGGCTGAATGGTAACTATTCGGTCATGTCGAGAAGGAGCCACACCATGCGCCTGATCCGGATGATCGGTGTTGTCGCGATCGCCGCCTGCGCTGCGATCGTTGCCCTGCCCAACGCAGCGGTTGCCGGTGATGGCAACCGCGGCCGGGGCTACGGGCATCCTGGCCGCGGCTGGGGCCCGCCGCCGCGTGGCTATTATGCGCCGCCGCGCGTTTATTATGCACCGCCGCCGCGTGTGTATTACGCGCCGCCAGTTTATTATGCGCCGCCGCCGCGCGTATATTACGCGCCGCCGCCGCCGGTCTATTATGCGCCACCACCCGCCTATTACGTGCCGGCGCCCGGCGTCTCGCTGAACTTCCGCTTCTAGTACGCCAGTCGGTTTTCAGTACAGAGAACGACAGCTCCAGGCGTGCGTTTTCTAGCAATGTGCGTCCGATCAGGCGACGGCGCCTGATCGGCTTTTGCCCCCTGCCCATTGCCGGCCAGCGCCGGTGGTCGCAGCTTGAGGGCATGTGCACCGTCATTGTCCTGCATCGGCCCGCGCATCGCTGGCCCCTGCTGATCGCTGCGAATCGCGACGAGAGGCTCGATCGGGCGTGGGATCCGCCCGCCGCCTGGTGGCCTGAATACCCCCTCATCGTCGGCGGGCGTGACCGGAGCGCCGGCGGCACCTGGATGGCCCTCGGCGCCCAGGGCGTCGCCGCCGCCGTGCTGAACCGCCCGGGGAGTCTTGGCCCGGCAGAAGGCAAGCGGTCACGCGGCGCCCTGCCAATCCTTGCCGCCGCCGCCACCACGGCCGAATCTGCCGTCGCCGCCCTCACGGCCCTGCCCGCTGCAGATTGGCGCCCCTTCAACATGGTGGTCGCCGATTCGCAGCGCGCATTCTTTCTGCGCGGCCTCGGGGAAGGCCGGGCCGAGGCGCTTGCCCTGCCGGAAGGCCTGTCCATGGTCACCGCCCACGACCCGAACGACCCGACCAGCCCACGCACCCGCCGCCATCTGCCGCGCTTCCGTGCCACCCCTCCGCCCGACCCCGACACCGGTGACTGGTCCGCCTGGGAAAACCTGCTGGCCGACCAAGGATACGACCCGGCGATCGGCCTGGCCGAAACCCTCAACGTCCCGCCTACCAACGGATTCGGCACTGTCAGCGCCAGCCTTCTGGCGCTTGGCGCGGGCGGGTCTCGGATGTGGCGCTTCTGCCCCGGCCCACCCGGCTCCGCCCCCTTCACGCCCCTGGCATTGCCCCCACCCGCCTGACGCGGACCAGACAAGGCCCAAGGGCAATGGCCCTGCGGGGAAGGCGCTGCTATACCCCGCCGCTCTATCGCCAGCCGCCCCCCGGCTCGGCGACTGCAAGGATTCTTTCGCAATGGCGCGTCGCCGACAACTCTACGAGGGCAAGGCCAAGATCCTCTTCGAAGGCCCGGAACCCGGCACCCTCGTCCAGTACTTCAAGGATGATGCCACCGCCGGCAACGGCGCCAAGAAGGGCACCATCACCGGCAAGGGCGTGCTCAACAACCGCATCAGCGAATACCTGATGACGCGCCTAGCCGAGATCGGCATCCCCACCCACTTCATCCGCCGGCTCAACATGCGCGAGCAGCTGATCCGCGAAGTCGAGATCATCCCGCTCGAAGTCGTGGTGCGCAACGTCGCCGCCGGTTCGCTGGCAACGCGCCTCGGCATCACGGAAGGCCAGCGCCTGCCGCGCTCGATCATCGAGTACTACTACAAGAACGACCAGCTCAACGACCCCATGGTGGCCGAGGAGCACATCACCTGCTTCGGCTGGGCCGCCACCCAGGACCTCGACGACATGGTCGCCCTCACCCTGCGGGTGAATGACTTCCTCTGCGGCCTGTTCCTCGGCGTCGGCATCACCCTGGTCGATTTCAAGCTGGAATTCGGCCGGCTGTGGGAGAACGAGGAGATGCGCATCGTCCTCGCCGACGAAATCTCCCCCGACAATTGCCGCCTGTGGGACACCAAGACCGGCGAGAAGATGGACAAGGACCGCTTCCGCCGCGACCTCGGCAAGGTCGAGGAAGGCTACCAGGAAGTCGCCCGCCGCCTCGGCATCCTGCCCGAAGCCGGCCCGCGCGACATGTCCGGCCCGGAGGTCATGCAATGAAGGCACGCGTCTACGTGATGCCGAAGAACGGCGTCCTTGACCCTCAGGGCAAGGCCATCGGCCACGCCCTCGAAGGCCTCGGCTTCGCCGGCGTGAACGACGTCCGCGCCGGCAAGGTCATCGAACTCGACCTCGCCGAAACCAACCCCGACGCCGCCCGCAAGACGGCCGAGGAGATGGCCCGCAAGCTTCTCGCCAACACGGTCATCGAATCCTTCCGCGTCGAGCTTGCCTGAGGTGATCAAGGCCAGCGTCCTCGCCATGGGACTGCTGACCATCCTCATCTCGATGGGGCTGCGCTGGCGCGAGAACCGCATGGCCGCCACCCAGCGCCTGCCCCGCCTCGGTATGGTCGCCCGCGGCAAACGCACCTTCGACCGCTGGGTCACCGCGGCGGCCATCGCCACCGGCGCCACCCTCGTCATCCTCGGCGGCCTGCACTGGCTGCGCCTCACCCTCGACTGACCACGCACGGAGCCGCCGCATGAAGGCCGCCATCATCACCTTCCCCGGCACCAACCGCGAACGCGACATGCGCACCGCGCTCAAGCGCGTGACCGGCCGCGACCCGCTGATGCTGTTCCACCGCGACGAACTGCCCAAGGACATCGACCTGGTCGTCCTCCCCGGCGGCTTCTCCTACGGCGACTACCTCCGCTGCGGCGCCATGGCCGCGCAATCGCCCATCATGAAGGACGTGCGCGACTTCGCCGCCCGCGGCGGCCACATCCTCGGCGTCTGCAACGGCTTCCAGATCCTCATCGAGACCGGCCTGCTCCCGGGCGGCCTCCTGCGCAACGCCTCCCTCCGCTTCCTGTCGATGGACTGCCACATGCGCGTCGAACGCGCCGGCACCGCCTTCACCTCCCGCTGGCAGAAGGGCGCGATCTTCCGCAGCCCGATGGCCCATGGCGACGGCAACTACTTCGCCGACGACGCAACCCTCGACCGGCTCGAAGGCGAAAACCTCGTCGCCTTCCGCTACACCACCGAAGCCGGCGAGGTCACCGACGCCGCCAACCGCAACGGCAGCGTGCGCAATATCGCCGGCATCTTCTCCCCCAACCTGCGCATCTGCGGCCTGATGCCCCACCCCGAAGACCTGGTGGACCCGCTCATGGGCGGCACCGACGGCCTGCCCATGTTCGAAAGCCTGGCGGAAAGCCTCGTCTCCGCCTGAGCGTCACGCCAGGCCACCGCGCGCGCCTCCACGCCAGACCGGCAACCCATCCGGACGGCGCTCATACTGCCGCCGCTCCGCCGGCACGCCGACGCGTGCGGCAACCGCCCGCGCGACCCCCTCGGCAACATCCACATCATTGAACAGGTCAAGCCGCAGCGCGCGCCACCCGCGCCGCAGCATCACCTCATACTTGATGAAATACGCATCGCCCTCGGGCGTCCCCTCATCGGGTCGCCCACCTCTCGGTCGCATCCACACGCCGCGACACACCGCACCGGAAAAGCAGCCGAAGCCCAACCGCCGCCGCCACGCCCACCCGCACAACGTCCGGGTGACCACAACCTCCGGCCGGTCCGCCCGCACCTCGACCCGCCGACGCACCAACACCCACAACACGAACGCCGCATAAACCGGCCCAACCACCAACAACGGCAGCGCCCAGCCAGCGCCGCCATCCGAGGCAAGCCCGCCCGCCGCGACGGCCAACAACACCGTCGCCACCCCAATCGCGACCTTGGCCGCCCCGCCAGGCCGCTCGTCGCCAAAGGCCAGGGACATCGGGCACAACCCTCCGCGGGGCCACGCCCCACTGCCCCAACCCCCACCTCAGCGCAACGCCACCGGAACGACAACCACCGCCCGGCACGCCCCGCCCAACGCGCCCCCGCCGCCCCGACCCCGGCGCGGCGGGGCGCCCGGCCCGCCTGCCTCAGCCCGCCAGCTTCGCCGCAATCCCCGCGACATGCCTGCCCTGGAACCGCGCCCCGGCCAGCTCGTTCTCGGAAGGCTGCCGCGACCCATCCCCGGCCGCAATCGTGCTCGCCCCATAAGGCGACCCGCCCGTCACCTCATCCAGCCGCATCTGCCCCTGGAATGCATAAGGCAGCCCCACGATCACCATCCCATGATGCAGCAGCACCGTATGGGTCGACAGGATCGTGCTCTCCTGCCCGCCATGCTGCGTCGCCGTCGAGGTGAACACACTCCCCACCTTCCCGATCAGCTTCCCCTGCGCCCACAACCCGCCGGTCTGGTCGAGAAAGCTCTTCATCTGCCCCGGCATGTTCCCGAACCGCGTCGGCACGCCGAGAATGATGGCGTCATACTCAGGCAGCTCCTCCACCGTCGCCACCGGCGCCGCCTGGTCGAGCTTGAAATGCGACGCCTTCGCCACCGCCTCCGGCACCGTCTCCGGCACCCGCTTCACAACAACCTCGGCGCCAGCCTCCCGCACACCCTCGGCAACGGCGGACGCCATCTGCTCGATATGCCCGTAGCTGGAATAATAAAGGACAAGAACCTTCGTCATCGGATGAACCCTCGCACAATCACGGTTGAAACCGGTCCGCGCCGGGACGACGCGGTATGAAAGAGTGATACGCGCGGCAGCGCCCATTGTTCCAAACGCCAGGACAAATGGCGGCCATCACGAAGCCCTATTGGCACAACGCCCCCACCGCCACGCCGCGCGCCCTTCAGGAAACCGCCCCCCACCCCGCCACCCTGCCCACCGGCCGCACAGGCACCAAACCGCACCCCCTCCCCCCGCGGTCCAGATTATGCCCCTTGCCGAACCACCCCCGTTCAGCGTCCCCTCCCCACAACCGCCGGGACACGAAACGCCATGCTCGCCACCCACCTCGCCACGCGCCTCGCCCACCGCGGCATCCACTACGGCTGGGTGATGGTCGGCCTCACCTTCCTCGTCTCCGTCTGCACCTCCGCCGCCGTCAGCCTCCCCGGCGTCCTCCTCGTCCCCATGACCGAGGAATTCGGCTGGGGCCGCGCCGCCGTCTCCGGCGCCATGGGCGTCATGTTCTGCCTCTTCGCCCTCATGGCCCCCTTCGCCGGCGCGCTGATGATCCGCTACGGCCTGCGCCGCGTCGTCTCCGCCGCCACCGTCATCGCCGTCTCCGCCGTCATCGGCCTGACCCTCGTCACCGAACCTTGGCAGGTCTGGATCTGCCTCGCCGCCCTCGGCGCCGCCGCCGGCATGGTCGCCCTCGTCCTCTCCGCCACCGTCGCCAACCGCTGGTTCGCCGAACGCCGCGGCCTCGTCATGGGCATGCTCACCGCCGCCTTCGCCGCCGGGCAACTCACCTTCCTCCCCGCCGCCGCCGCGCTCTCCAGCGCCTATGGCTGGCGCATGGCCATCCTGCCCGCCATCATCGGCCTCGCCATCTGCGCCGTGCTCTACCTGCTCTTCGCCCGCGACTGGCCCGCCCAGCTCAACCTCCCCCCCTACGGCGCCAAAACCCTCACACCCCCGGCCGCCCCCGCCGCCGCCAACGTCCTCACCCTCAGCCTCACCGTCCTCGGCGAATCCCTCCGCAACCGCGTCTTCTGGGTCCTCGCCGGCACCTTTTTCATCTGCGGCCTCTCTTCCACCGGCATCGTCAGCCAGCACTTCATCCCCTTCTGCGGCGACATGGGCGTCTCCGCCGTCACCGCCGCCTCCTTCCTCGCCATGATGGGGATCTTCAACTTCATGGGCACCGTCGCCTCCGGCTGGCTGTCCGACCGCTTCGACAACCGCGCCCTCCTCGCCTGGTACTACGGCCTGCGCGGCCTCTCCCTGATCTGGCTGCCCTTCAGCAACTTCGACCTCTACTCCCTGACCCTCTTCGCGGTGTTCTTCGGCCTGGACTACGTCGCCACCGTCCCCCCCACCGTGAAACTCGCCGCCCTGCACTTCGGCCCGGAGAAAGCCGCCATCGTCTTCGGCTGGGCCTTCGCCGCCCACCAACTCGGCAGCGCCGTGTCAGCGGCCATGGGCGGCGTGTGGCGAGACGTAGCCGGCAGCTACGGGCCAGCCTTCATCACGGTGGGGATGATCAGCGTGAGCGCAGCCCTGGCGGTGCTGACACTGCATGACGCGCGGGGTCGGGCGGTTCGGGCGGCGTGAAGCGCTACGCAGGGGCTCTGCCCCTGCACCCCGGCAGGAAACTCAGTTTCCTGCACCTTCGATCTGTCGGACTGTCGCTCAGGTGAGGTGGTAATGCCCGGTCTTCTGCTGAAGCAGGATTCTGATGGCGTCGGGAATGCCTCACTGCGGCGTCCGCTACTGCCCATCACATGCATTCCGCGCTATCGTTCTATAGATGCTAACGAGAATCGAAATCGACGGGTTTAAGACGTTCGACCGCTTTGCGCTCGACCTACAGCCTCTCACAGCGGTGGTTGGGCCGAACGCGAGCGGTAAGTCGAACCTATTTGATGCGCTGCGATTCATATCTCTGTTGGCTAAGCAAGACATTCGGAGCGCAATGCAAGACTTGCGAGGCGAGCCAGAGGAGCTATTTCGTCGGACATCTGCCGGAAGCGCAAAGCATATATCGTTCGCTGTCGAGGTTTTTCTTGGATCCACCGGAATAGATGCCTTTGGAACCAACTATCACATTCCTACCCAGCGCCTCCGCTATGAACTCAGAATTTCTCTTAGCGACCGAGAGCAAGGTGGCACTCGCGGAATATTTGTCCAGCATGAGCGATGTGCTCCCATTCATGCAAAAGACGACACTTCCGCGTTCCTCAAGGGAAAGAAATTTAGTCGAAATTCGCGCGTGGCGCCCTTCATCCGAATTAGCGAAACCGGAGACGCCATCGAGGTAAGGCAGGATGGGCGCCAGAAGCATGGAAGGCCTGTAAGATATCCACTAAAGGAGGCCGCCCGGACGGCACTCTCAACAATTACAACAGCTGAGTTCCCCCATCTGAATGCACTAAGAGATGCTCTTGGTGACATTCAATTTCTCGAAATAAACCCCCATGCGGCACGTTCTTCAAACGATCGCTTCGAACAAACAAAGCTTCGCCCGGATGCGTCCAATTTGGCAGCCGTTTTGGCGCATCTAAAATCCGAGACTGCCACCGAGACGCGACCTGATGGGGTGCTATCTGACATCGCCGCCGATTTATCTTCTTTAATTAGATCGGTGAGGAGATTGGAGGTTCTTGATGACATCAATCAGAAACAGTATTCATTTCGATTGGAATTTGACAACGGCCTGAAATTTAGCTCGCGGGTGATCTCTGATGGGACGCTCCGACTCTTGGCATTGCTTACTGTTTTAAATGACCCGAAGCGACGCGGCGTTCTTTGTTTTGAGGAACCCGAAAACGGGGTTCACGAGGGCCGCATCCCCGCCTTAGTGAGATTTTTGAGACATGCTGCTGCATTCGACTCAGAAGGAGGTGAAGCACCTTTTCAGGTTATAACGAACACGCATTCACCACAGGTAGTAGAAGAATTAAAGGATACAGAAATCGTAGTGGCCGATAGTGTCATGCATATTGACCCCACTTCGAATGAACGTAGTTCCCGTACCCGCATGCGCACGGGCGTGACAGCAGTCGGAGACATGTTTAACCCGGAACGTCATTTGACGAGAGCCGAGATAGAACGCATTCTTCGTCATGCGCATGATAACGCATGAGTTACTTATCTTGGGCAGCCCTGTACGAGGGAGCCACTGACAGTGCTTACTTTGAAGTCATGCTTTACCGTTTTATGGAGGACATAGTTCGAACGCAGGGAACAAGACCTATCGATTTGCCGGCAGTTCCAGCTTGGACATTTAAACGGACCGATGTTCAACACATGGCCGCCGAGATTTGCGCGGCCCGAGACGCCTTTCATATCCTTTTTGTTCATGCGGATATGGGAGGGCGCGGCTTACAAAATTCA
This sequence comes from Neoroseomonas lacus, assembly GCF_014644535.1. GTDB lineage: Bacteria > Pseudomonadota > Alphaproteobacteria > Acetobacterales > Acetobacteraceae > Neoroseomonas > Neoroseomonas lacus. Next base: position 395,948 of record NZ_BMKW01000005.1, on the reverse strand, counting down.
GTTGAGCAGCGCTCGACATCCATATGTGTAGAGGCACAAAGACTCTGTGGCTTCCCATTGGGTCGCTGCATCACAATCACGCCAAGACATGAAGTAGAATCTTGGATTCTTGCCGATTCAGGAGCAGTAACAGCAGCGCTGGGGTACACTGGTTCTGCGGAAAGCTTGGGATTACCTACAAATGCGAGAGCTGCCGAACGCATTATTGATCCCAAGGCACTACTTGCAGGCGCGGCTCGGCAGGTTCGAGGACGTCGCCGACCTTTCATTGCCGAAGAATTGTATTCAGCTATCGCTCAACGACAGAATTTTTCTGAACTAAGACACGCTGTTACCTTCCAAGAGTTTGAACAACGTCTCATTCTAGCACTTAGAGACCTCGGATATATATAAATTATTCCATATGTTCTATTTTAATTAGGTCAGCAGTTTTTTACGCGATGCGCTAACTTAGGACTAAACAAATATAGGATTATATTGCTTTTTTCTAGGTTCCCGACTATACGACCTTATGATGCACCCCCACCCCCTCACCACCCCCCAATTCCTCGCCCTCCTCCCCCACATCCTCCCCGCCTCCCCCGCCGGCCGCCAGATCGGTGACCTCCGCACCCGCCTGAACGCCATATTCCACATGGCCTGCACCACAGACCCCTGGCGCGCGCTCCCCGAAACCTACGGCCGCCCCGACACCGTCTCCCGCTACTTCCGCCGCCTCACCCACGCCGGCACCTGGGAAAAGCTCCTCCACGCCATCAAGGAATCTCCTCCCAAAAGCCCGCTACGCGAAATCGCCCCCCTCATCTGCCGCGTCTGCCGCCGCGCCATCCGCCTCCGCGGCCTGCGCTTCATCGCCCTCGCCCGCCGCCTCGGCTTCCTCTCCGCCCTGAACGGCCCGCCAGCCAAACTCCCCAACCCCGATTTGTCCGAAAAGCTGAAGCGCCTGCCCCTACCGGCCCCGCCGAGAACGAAACAGCAGACCAAGGCCTTCATCGCCCTCATCAAGACCCGCCGCTACCTCCACCGCCTCGCCGGCGGCATCAAACACATCCCCCGCCGCCTCCGATTGGGCTGGTCATGACGCCCCCGCCGCAAACCCTCTGGACAGCGCGCCGCGCCCGGCCGACATGGCGCCCATGACCGACGCCGCCCCGCAGAGCGCCCCCACCCCGCTCGACCCCGCCCGCGCCATCCAGCTCGCCGCCGAATACGGCCTGAAGCCGGATGAATACGACCGCGTCCTCGCCATCCTCGGCCGCACGCCCTCCTTCGCGGAACTCGGCGTCTTCTCGGTGATGTGGTCGGAACACTGCTCCTACAAATCCAGCCGCGTCTGGCTGAAGGAACTCCCCACCAAGGCCCCCTGGGTCATCCAGGGCCCCGGTGAGAACGCCGGCGTCATCGCCATCGGGGATGGCCTGGCCGCCGTCTTCAAGATGGAATCCCACAACCACCCCTCCTTCATCGAGCCCTACAACGGCGCCGCCACCGGCGTCGGCGGCATCCTGCGGGATGTCTTCACCATGGGCGCCCGCCCCATCGCCAACCTCAACGCCCTGCGCTTCGGCTCCCCGGACGCCCCCCGCATGAAGCAGGTGATCGACGGCGTGGTCCGCGGCATCGGCGGCTACGGCAACTGCGTCGGCGTCCCCACCGTGGGCGGTGAGGTCAACTTCCACCCCGCCTACAACGGCAACCCGCTGGTCAACGCCATGACGGTCGGCATCGCTAAGGCCGACCGCATCTTCACCGCCGCCGCCACCGGCATCGGCAACCCCGTGGTCTATGTCGGCAGCAAGACCGGCCGCGACGGCATCCACGGCGCCACCATGGCCAGCACGGAATTCAGCGCGGACAGCGAGGAAAAGCGCCCCACCGTCCAGATCGGCGACCCCTTCGCGGAAAAACTCCTCATCGAGGCCTGCATGGAACTGATGGCCACCGACGCCATCGTCGCCATCCAGGACATGGGCGCCGCCGGCCTCACCAGCAGCAGCGTCGAGATGGCCGGCAAGGGCGGCATGGGCATCGACCTCACGCTGGACACCGTCCCCCAGCGGGAAACCGGCATGTCCGCCTATGAGATGATGCTCAGCGAATCCCAGGAACGCATGCTGATGATCCTCAAGCCCGGCCGCGAGGCCCTGGCCGAGGCAATCTTCACCAAGTGGGAACTGGACTTCGCGGTGATCGGCCACCTGACCGACACCGGCCGCATCGTCATCCGCCACAAGGGCCAGGTGGAAGCCGACATTCCCCTCGCCCCCCTCGAATCGGAAGCCCCCCTCTACCGCCGCCCGACCGAGGAAACCCCCAAGCAGCCGCCCCTCGACCCCGCCACCATCCCCGACCCGGTCGGCATCGAAGCCGCCCTCCTCACCCTGGTTGCCACCCCCGACCTCTGCTCCCGCCGCTGGATCTGGGACCAGTACGACAGCCTGGTGAACGGCCAGACGGTGAAGCGCCCCGGCGCCGCCGACGCCGCCATCGTGCGCATCGAGGACCACACCCGCGCCCTCGCCATGACCACCGACTGCACCCCCCGCTACGTCCTCGCCGACCCCGAGGAAGGCGGCAAGCAGGCCGTCGCCGAGGCTTGGCGCAACATCACCGCCACCGGCGCCCTGCCCTTGGCCATCACTGACAACATGAACTTCGGCAACCCCGAGAAGCCCCGCGTCATGGGCCAGTTCGCCTATGCCGTCCGTGGCATGGCCGCCGCCTGCATCGCCCTCGACTTCCCGGTCGTGAGCGGCAACGTCTCCCTCTACAACGAGACGGAAGGCCGCCCCATCCTCCCCACCCCCGCCATCGGCGGCGTCGGCGTGCTGGATGACGCCGCCCAGGCCATCGGCCTCGGCATGCCCCCCGCCGCCGACCTGGTCCTCCTCGGCACCACCGCCGGCTGGCTCGGCCAATCCCTCTGGCTGCGCGAGATCGCCGGCCGCGAGGAAGGCGCCCCGCCCCCCGTCGACCTCGCCGCCGAACGCCGCACCGGGGATTTCCTCCGTGGCCAGATCCTCGCCGGCGCCATCCTCGCCTGCCACGACTGCGCCGATGGCGGCCTGCTCGTCACCCTGGCCGAGATGGCCATGGAAACCGGCACTGGCGCCACACTCGCCCCCGCCCCCACCGGCACCCCCGAGCACGCCTACTGGTTCGGTGAGGACCAGGCCCGCTACGTCGTCGCCGTCCCTGACGCCGCCCCCCTCCTCGCCGCCGCCAAGGCCGCCGGCATCCCGGCAACACGCCTGGGCCGTTCGGGCGGCGGGGACTTGGCGCTCGCTGGGGGCCGGTCCATATCGGTTGCAGTGCTGCGGGATGCGAATGAAGCGACACTGCCCGCGCTGATGGAAGGGAGGCGTGCCTGATGGCGATGCAACCGGCGGAGATCGAGGCCCTGATCAAGGCGGCCCTGCCCGATGCCGAGGTCACCATCGAGGACCTGGCCGGTGACGGCGACCACTACGCCGCCAAGGTCACCTCGGAATCCTTCCGCGGCATTTCCCGCGTGAAGCAGCACCAGATCGTCTACGCTGCATTGCAGGGCCGCATGGGCGGCGTGCTGCATGCCCTCGCCCTCCAGACCTCCGCCCCGGAATAGGACCCGACCCGATGTCCAACCCGACTTTCGACCGCATCCAGGCCACCATCGATGCGACCCCCGTGGTGCTCTTCATGAAGGGCACCCCGGTGTTTCCCCAGTGCGGCTTCTCCGCCCGCGTGGTGCAGATCCTCACCCATCTCGGCGTGCCGTTCGAGGGTGTGAACGTCCTCGAGGACATGGAGATCCGTGAAGGCATCAAGTCCTTCACCAACTGGCCGACCATCCCGCAGCTTTACGTCGGCGGCGAGTTCGTCGGCGGCTGCGACATCGTGATGGAGATGTTCCAGTCAGGCGAACTGGCCACGCTGATGGCCGAGAAGGGCGTCCCCCACAAGGCCGAGGCCTGAGCGATCCAGCCGGGACCCTGCCCCACGGCAAGGTCCCGGCCGCACCGGTTCAGCGCGCGCTGAGCCGTGCGACATTGATCGCCCGCGCATAGGCGAGCTTCGCCTCAGCCGGCGCATCGCCCTGCACCTGCACCAGGATGCGGTTGTCCACCAGCATCTGGACATTGCCGTCATTGCCCTGGATGGCGCGCTGCTCGCCGATCCGCACCAGCCGCCCCATCGCGCCGGCCAGCATCGGGTTCGCCAGGATTGGCCCGAGCTGGGCGATCAGCGGGTTGTCGCTCATCACCTGGATCTCGACCGTCTGGCCCTGCGCATTGTGGAAGCTGCGCGAGGCCGTGGCACCGCCGAACATCCCCGCCCCCGCCGCATTCGAGGTCGCTTCATCGGCCGTCCAACCAGGCAATGCATCCGGCAGCGCCGCGGCCAGTCCTGCGGCCGCCTTCTGGGCGATCAGTTGCAGGGCCTCCTGCAGCGCGGTCTGCGCGGACTGCACCTGGCCAGCCTGGTAGGCGCGCTGCGCCTCGGCGATGGCGTCCGAGACTTCATCGGCACGGGCGGGTACCGCCGCGAGCCCGGCGACGAGAGCTGTTGCGAGTAGAAGCGAACGACGCATGGCGAATCCTCTGAAAGTGAGTGCCTCAGAATAGATTCCGTTCGGTTCACCGAACATGACCTGATTCAGACGATCGCCTCAGCCTGCCTCGCGCACGATCCGCAAGATGTCGTCGCCATAACGCTCGACACGGGACCGCCCCATCCCCGGCACCTCAAGCAGCGCCTCCGTGGTGTCCGGCCGCAGCGACGCGATGCCCCCCAGCGTGCGGTCATCCGCCACGACATAGGCGGGCACGCCCTGCCCCTGCGCGATGCCGCGCCGCCACAGTCGCAGCGCCTCGAAGAGCGGATCGCCGGACGCCACCGGCGGCGCGCCGGCCGATGCGCGCTTCGGCGCCGCCTGCACACTGTCCTGCCGCAGCATCACCGCCTCCTGCCCGCGTAGCACCGACCGTGCGGCCTCGGTGGCGACCAGTTCGCCATGGTTCTCCACCGCCACATCCAGCACGCCGCGCGCCACCAACTGCCGCGCGACGCCGCGCCAGGCGCTGTCGGATACGTCCTTGCCAATGCCGAATGTCGGCAGCTTGTCATGGGCGAATTGCGCGACCTTGTCGGTCAATCGCCCGCGCAGGACGTCCACCACATGGCCGACGCCGAAGCGCTGCCCGGTGCGCACCACCGCCGAGAGCAGTTTCTGCGCCTGCACCGTCCCATCGAACAACCGGGGTGGCGTGCGGCACACGTCGCAGGCGCCGCATTCGGGCGTCGTCGGCTCCTCGCCGAAGCAGCGCAGCAACAGCGCGCGGCGACAGGTGGCGGCCTCGGCGATGGCGATCATCGCATCGAGGCGCGACCGCTCGACCCGCTTCTGTTCCTCGGAGGCCGGGCTCTCCGCGATGCGGTGCCGCGCCAGCGCCATGTCACCGGCACCGAACAGCAGCAGCGCGCGCGCCGGCAGCCCGTCGCGCCCGGCGCGGCCGATCTCCTGGTACCAACTCTCCGGGCTGCGCGGCAGGTCGAGATGCGCCACCCAGCGCACATCCGGCCGGTCGATGCCCATCCCGAAGGCGATCGTCGCCGCCATGATCACATCATCGCCGCGGGCGAAGCGGCGATGCGCATCCCGCTTGGCCAGCGGATCCATCCCGGCATGGAAGGCGAGCGCATCATGCCCATCCGCCCGCAGCCACTCGGCGGTGCTTTCGGTGCGCGCCCGGCTGCCGCAATAGACAATGCCGCAGCCGCGCACGTCGCGGATCAATGCCCGCAGCTGCGACCGCTCACTCTCACGCGGCTCGGCGACGATGAAGATGTTGGGCCGATCGAAGGACGCCCGGAACACCGGCGCCTCGGACAGGTCCAGCTGGTGGCGGATATCCTCGACCGTGCGCGGGTCGGCGGTCGCGGTCAGCGCCAGGCGCGGCACGCCCGGGAACCGCGCCCCCAACACGCCGAGGCCGCGATACTCCGGCCGGAAGTGATGGCCCCATTGGCTGACGCAATGCGCCTCATCCACCGCGAACAGCGCGATCGGCATTTCGTCGAGCCGCTGCAGCGTGCCTTCGAGCGTCAGGCGCTCGGGCGACACATACAGCAGCTTCAACCGCCCGCCATGCAGGTCGCGCAACACGGTGCGCGCCTCATCCGGCGGCAGGTCGGAATGCAGCGCCGCGGCCGCCACGCCTTGCTGGCGCAGCGCCGCGACCTGGTCTTCCATCAGGGCGATCAGCGGGGAGACGACGATCCCGACGCCAGGCCGGCACAGCGCCGGCAACTGGAAGCACAGGCTCTTGCCGCCGCCCGTGGGCATGAGGACGACGCCCGAGCCACCCTCGGTGGCGTGGCGGACGATCTCCTCCTGCCGCCCGCGGAACCCCTCATGCCCGAAGACGCGGCGGAGGACCTCCCGCGGGTCCTCCAGGTCGAGCATCAACCGTCGATACGGATCTCGACGCGTCGGCTCTCGGTCGCGATGGACTCGAACGGCACCGGGCCGCGCGGGATGATACGGATGCGCTCGCGCGCCACACCGTTGCGCACCAGCTGGTCGCTGACCTGCTGCGCGCGCGCTTCGGACAGCGCGACGTTGTAGGCGACGCCGCCGGCAGGCCCGGCGAAGCCCAGCACCAGCACCGGCCCGGTGGTCGCCTTGGCACGCTGCGCGGCACCGGCCACCACTTCCAGCGCCTCGGGTTCCAGCGTCGCGCTATCGGCGGTGAAGAAGACGGCGATCGGCGGCAGCGGCGGCGGTGCGCTCGTGCAGGCGGCGGCCAGCAGGATCGGGGCGGCAGCGAAGAGAGTGCGGCGGCGCATCTTGGAACGACTCCGGGGTTGGATTGCCCCCTTGGTCGCGCGAAGCCCGGCAGCCCGTCAACTCCCGCGCGAGGGGAATCGCACGATCATCGTGAACAGGCCGCGCCGCCGAGCACGCAGAAGGTCGCGCAATGCGGGTGGTTCAGCGCCACCGGCCGCGATGCCTCGGCCAAGGTCGCCCCCAACTCGAACTGCGGATCGTAAGGCAGCAGCGTGCAGGCCAGCACCGCCGGCCCGGCCGAGCCGCGCCGCTTCACCACCATGCGCGCCGAGGCGCACATCAGGCTGTCGGGCGACTTGCGCAGGATACCCCAGCAGGCCGTCGTGATTTCCGGCACATCGGTCTCGGCATCCATCTCGGGGAACAGCATCAGCGCGACCGGGTCGCCAGCATCCACCGGGATGCCGCGCGCGGCGAACAGGGCCGCATAGCCGGCCCGCATCGCCGCCTCCCCGTCATCGCCGAAGGCGAGCCGTCCCGCGACATGGATGGTGAACCCCTGCCGCGCCAGCCAGGCGAGGCCCTCCATCGTCCTGGCGTAGGCGCCATCGCCGCGTTCGATGTCGTGCAAGGCCGGCTCGAAATGGTCGAGCGACACCCGCATGGTCAGCCGCGCGCCGAATTCCGCCTGGAGAACGGACAACGCCGCAGCATGGTTCATCATCGGCTTCATCGCATTGGTCAGCACCAGGGCCGACAGTCCGCGCCGCAATACCTCCCGCAGCATCGCCGGCAGGTCGCGGTTCAGGAAGGGCTCGCCGCCGGTGAAGCCAACCTCCGTCAGCGGCGCGCCGAGCGCGGCGGCCTCGTCCAGATAGGCCACCAAGTCGCCCAGGGTGAAATAGGCCAGCGCATCATTGGTCGGGCTGCTGTCGATGTAGCAGTTGCGGCAGGTGATGTTGCACAGCGTGCCGGTATTGACCCACAGCGTCCGCAGGCCGGCCAGACCCACGCTCGCGCGCGTTTCCCCCTTCGCCGTCACGACGGGGTCGCGGAACTTGGCCGGGTCGAGCGACTTCGGCCGCATGGTGATAGGCGCAGTCATGCGGGGCTTGATCCATGGCAAGGCGCAGGTTGGGCGGACAGGTTAGACGAGGTTTCAATGGCCCCGACGGGCCAGGTGACAAGGAGGGAGAGAACCATGTTGCCTCGTCTTCCCATGTTCCGTTCCGAATCTTCGTCCGATGCGCTGACAACGTTACAGCGCGAGGTGAACCGGGTCTTCGATCAAATGTTCGGCGGTGCAGCATCGGCGCCGCTCGCCAGTTTCGCCCCATCCGTCGAGATGAAGGAAACCGACCAGGGCCTCGTCGTCACCGCCGAGTTGCCCGGCATTGACGAGAAGGATGTGGAGGTTTCCCTGGAAGGGGATCTGCTGACGCTCTCCGGGCAGAAACAGCAGGAGAAGGTTGAGGAAAAGGCAGGCGTCCACCTTTCCGAACGCTCCTATGGCAGCTTCCGCCGCAGCCTTCGGTTACCCTGGGCCGCAGACCCGGCCAAGGCGCATGCGGGCTTCGACAAGGGTGTTCTGACCGTGACGCTGCCACGGCCGCCGGAAGCAGCGCCTTCGGTCAACCGTATCCCGATCAGCGGAAACGGCGCGCCGCCGGCCTGAACGGCCTCATCCGGTGGCCGGGATCGCCCGGCCGCCGACCAGGCGGAGGATGCGGGTCGGCCGTTCGACACCGATCAGCCGGTGCAGGATCAGGATCACCGTCCGCCCCGCTGTCGCCTCGTCCAGCGTAGCCAGGAAGGCTCGCTCGGTATCGGCATCCAGCCCCGCCGCCGGCTCATCGAGGATCAGCACCGGCGCGGGAGACAGCAGCGTTCGCGCCAGCGCGATGCGCCGCGTCTGACCACCCGAGAAGCGGCCACCGGCCTCGCCGCAGACCGTCTCCAACCCTTCCGGCAGGCCGCGCACCACATCGCCGACCTGGGCGCGGTCGAGCGCCTGCCACAGCGCCGCATCACTGGCCTCGGGTGCCGCGAGCCGCAGATTCGCCGCGATGGTGTCGTCGAACAGCCGGGCATCCTGGGTCAGCCAAGCGACGCGGCGGCGCAGTTCAGATGCGGCCAACGTCGCGATTTCGACCCCGCCAAGGGTGATCAGCCCCGCCTGCGGCGCGGCGAATTTCAGCAGCAGCGCCGCCAGGGTGGATTTGCCTGTCCCCGACGGCCCCAGCAGCGCGATGCGCGCCCCTTCCGGCACATCGAGGTCGAGCCCGTCAAACACCGCCGGTCGATCCGGCGCCCAGGCGAAGGTCACGCCCGACAAGCGTAGCGCATGCCCTTTCGGCGGTGCGGCCGGCACAGCGGGGTCAGGCACGGGTTCGGGCGTGTCGGCGGCCTCGAACAGCCGATGCGCGGCGGCGGCGGCGGCAGCCAGCGCGGCGCCGGCCCGCGGCATCAGCCCAAGTGCCTCGGCCGCGGCGATCGCCAGGAAAATGGCCATCAACCCCACCGCCAGCGCCTGCTCCCGCGTCGACAGCGCCCAGGCCACCGAACCGAGCAGCGCGACCTGCGTCAGCAGCGAGCCCATCGCCCCGCCCCAGGCGGCACGCCGCGCCAACGCCGACTGCGCCCGGGCCAGCGCCCCGCCCTCGGCGGCGACGCGCCGCCCGGCCAGTGCCTCGCCATTGGCGGCCAGCGTGTCCTCCAGCCCGGTGAGGGGTTCGACCACGGCGCTGCGCAGCGCGCCCTGCGCCTCGGCCACATGGGTGCCGGCGCGCGCCGCCGCGGGGGCGAGCAGCACTGGCAAGGCCAAGGCGGCCGCGAGCGGCAAGGCGAGGATGGCGGCAAGCCCCGGCTGCGCCGCACCCACCATCAGCGCGAGGGTCAGCACCACGGCGAGCGACGCCGCCCCCGGCACGATGACGCGGAGATAGAGCCCGTCCAACGCCTCGACATCCGCCACCAGCCGGCCCAGCAGATCCCCCGCGCGGCGCAGCCCGAGCCCAGCCGGCAGGCGCTGGGCGAGGCGGGTGAAGAACCACACGCGCATCATCGCCAGGGCGCGGAAGGTCGCCTCATGCGTGACCAGCCGTTCGAGGTAGCGCGCCACCGGCCGAAACAGCATCACCGGCCGCAGCCACAGCAGCGCGGTGAAGCCGAAGCCGGTCAGCGCCACGGCGCCACCTTGCCCCTGCGCCACCGCGCCTGAGATCACCCGCGCCGCCAGCACCAGCAGCGCCACTCCCGCCAGGGCCGAGACCACCGCCACGGCGACACCGGCCAGCAACCAGCCGGCATGGCCGCGCCACAGGCCGAGGACCCGCATCACATCGCGCCGCATCACTCGCCTGCCATCCGTGCCGGGCCCGCGCGGCCGGCCTGCAATTCCAGGACCTGCCCGAAGATGTTGCGCGCCGCACGGGCATGCGTCGCGACGATCGCGGTGCGGCCGACACACAGGCGGCGCACCGCCTCGAACACGATCGCCTCGGTGCCCGGGTCGAGATGCGCGGTCGGCTCGTCCAGCAGCACCAGCGGCGTGTCGCGCAGGAAGGCGCGCGCCACGGCCACGCGCTGCGCCTGGCCCCCGGACAGGCCGAAGCCGCCCTCACCCACCTGCGTGTCGAGGCCCTGCGGCAGGGCGGCGGCAAATTCCATCACCTGGGCGGCGCGGGCGGCCGTCTCGATCGCCGTGTCATCGGCGTCGGGCCGGGCGAAGCGGATATTGTCGCGGATCGAGCCGCGGAAGATGAAGGCGCGCTGGCCGACATAGGAGGACAGCCGGCGCAATTCGGCCGGCTTGAGTAGGGTCGCGTCACGGCCATTGATGGCGATGCGCCCGCTGTCGGGCCGGCGGAAGCCCATCAGCAGGCGTAGCACGCTGGTCTTGCCCGAGCCCGAGGGGCCGGTCAGCAACAGCGTTTCGCCGGTCAGCACCCGAAAACCGAGGCCATCCAAGGCCGGCGGTCGGTCGGGCGCATAGGTGAGGACCACCTCATGGAAGGTGACCGTCACCTTGGGCGGCACTTCCTCGAGCAGCAGGCCTTCGGGTTCCGGGGCATCGAGCAGCGGCGCGAGGTCCGCCGCGGCGCCACGGGCGGAAAGCTGTTCGTGATAGGCCGCCGAGAAGGCCCGCAGCGGCGCGAAGAAGGCCGGCACCAGCAGCAGGGCGAACAGCGCGGTGACCGGCGTCGGATGCGTGCCGCGCACCAGCGCGCCGTGGTGATAGGCGAGCGAGGCCAGCGTCGCGGCGATGATCAGTTCCATCCCGCCGGCCGAGATGAAGGCGACGCGCAGCACCCGCATGGTGCGCTGGCGAAGCTCCTCGGCCGCCGTGCCGAGCCGCAAGGCCTCGGCCTGCTGCTGGTTGAACAGCACGAGCACCGGCAGGCCGCGCATGCGGTCAAGGAAGCGGCCCGACAGGCGTTGCAGGGCGGCAAATTGCCGCCGGCTCGCCTGCGCCGCGCCGATGCCGGTCAGCGCCTGCACCACCGGCACCAACAGCCCGGCACCGAGCAGGATCAGCCCGCTCACCAGGTCCGCGGCGGCGGCAGCGGCGGCGACCATCAGCGGCGCGAGGATGGCGAGCATCGCTGCCGGCAGCCAGCGGGCGAAATAACCCTCCAGCGCTTCGATACGTTCGACGACCAGGGCGGATTTCTCGCCCACGGCGCGGTCATCGGCGGGGCCGATGGCGAGCAACCGGGCGAAGGCGGCGGCGCGCAGCCGAGCCTTCGCGTCCTCCCCGGCGGCGAGCTGCGCGCGTTCCTGGGCGATGCCGAGGGCGGCCATTAGCAACGCCAGCGCGGCCGCCGCGGCGAGGTCCGGCCAGCCGGCATCGCCCCGCCCGAGCAGGGTCGCCAGCAGCCGCGCCAGCAGGAAGGCCTGCGCGATACCGCAGGCAGCGATGCCAAGGCCGAGCAGGACCGGAGGAATGAGGCGGGCACGCTCGGAACGCGCCTCCCGCTTCAGGAGTGACGCGGCAGCAGCTTCCGCGCCCGTCGAAGGGGTCGCCATGGGGTGCAGCATAGCCGAGATCGCTTGGCGCCGAAATCACGCCCGGCGGGACGCTTGCGGTAACCCAGGACCGGCCCCATCACGGCTGGGCAGGAAGGGAGACCCGGATGCTGATCACCCATGGGCGCTACGATTACCACGCCTGGCCGGACCGGCCGTCCTATGCTTGGCCGGGCGGGGCGCGGCTGGCGGTCTATCTCGGCGTCAATCTCGAGCATTTCGCCTTCGGGGAAGGGCTGGGCGCGGAACTCGCCCCCGGTGGGCCGCAGCCGGATGTGCTGAACTTCGCCTGGCGGGACTATGGCAATCGCGTCGGCGCGTGGCGCTTGCTGGCCTTGCTGGAAGAGACCGGCTTCCCGGCGACGGTGCTGCTGAACAGCGCGATGTATGACTACGCGCCGGGGCTGGTCGCCGCGCATCGCGCCCGCGGCGACGAGATCGCCGGCCATGGCCGGACCAATTCCGAGCGCCAGTCCACCCTGCCGGAGCCCGAGGAACGCAGCCTGATTGCCGAGAGCACCGCCGCGATCCTGCGCCACGAAGGCGCCGCGCCGCGCGGCTGGCTCTCGCCCTGGATCGCCGAGAGCCGCATCACGCCCGACCTACTGGTCGAGTCGGGCTATGGCTACACGCTGAACTGGTGCGTCGATGACGCGCCGGTCTGGATGCGCACCCGCGCCGGCCGACTCCTTGCCATTCCCTACCCGCAGGAGGTCAACGACATCCCGGCGATCGCCGTGCGCAAGGATGGCGCGGCGCAGTTCGCCGACATGATCATCGACGATTTCGAGGAGCGCCTGCATCAGGTCGCCGATGGCCGGCCGCAGGTGATGGGTATCGCGCTGCATCCGTACCTGGTTGGCCAGCCTTATCGGCTGCGACAGTTGCGGCGCGCGCTGATGCATCTTTCGGCGCGGCGCGCCGTTGTCTGGGTCACCACCGCGGGCGCGGTGTTCGACCATGTCCGGTCCCAGCCCGCCGGACTGGTCCCTGGAGGCTGAGATGCGTCACCTTCTGCTGGCCCTGCCGTTGTTGCTCGGCGCCTGCGTCACCGAACCCGGCCCGACCACGCCGCGCACCGTCGGCACGGTGGATCTGCAACGCTATGTCGGCACTTGGTACGAGGTGGCGCGCTTCCCGACCTCGTTCCAGGACAGCGGCAGCCTGCGCTGTGACGATGTGACCGCGACCTACACCGCGCGACCGGACGGCAGGATCGATGTGGTGAACCGCTGCCGCAACGGCCTGGCCGGTGGTGCGCCGCGCGTCGCCGAAGGCGTCGCCTACAGCGCCGCGCCGGACAATGACAGGCTGCGGGTGTCGTTCTTCTGGCCGTTCTACGGCGATTACTGGGTGATCGGGCTCGACCCCGACTACCGCTGGGCGGTGGTGGGCGCACCGGGGCGCGACTACCTGTGGGTCCTGTCGCGCACCCCGCAGATGACGCCGGCCGACTACGCCGCGGCGGTGGCGATCGCCGCCCGGGAAGGCTTCGACACCAACCGCCTGCGGCGGACGCCGCAGCCCGGCGGTTAGCGCCGGTCCGGCGACCCGGACCGGCTCGACGTCACCGTCCCGACGGCAGCAGGATCAGCTCGAACGCACCGGCGCCGTCCCCGAGCACCCCGGCGCGCAGGAAGGCGCCGCCCTTGTTCGTGCCGTCTATCGCGAGGCGCGAGGCCAACCCGTCCCCGCCATCATCATCCTCGGCAAGCATCTGGCCATTGGCGTCGAGCAGTTCCAGGATCGTATCCGTCCCGTCGCGCAACTCCCGCGTAGCCGCCACATGCGCGCCAGGTGGCAGCATGAAATAGGCCGACTGGCCGCGCCGCAGCCGGATCGGCACCGCCGCGCCGGGCTGCAGCATTGGCGCGGCCTGTGCCGCCTGCAGCGAGGTCGGGAAGGTGGGCGGCCCGGCCGTATCGGCCTCGACCATGATGTCGAACTCGCCGGCCCCGTCGCCGATCACCCGCGCCCGGACGAAGGCCGGCCGCGGATCCCCTGCGGCGATCTCGATGCGGGAGGCGAGGCCGCCGCCGCCATCGTCATCTTCGCTGACTTCCTGGCCCTGCGCGTCGAGCAGCGTCAGCACCGTATCCGCGCCGCGACGCAGATTGCGGGTGAAGACGGCGATGTCACCCTCCGGCAGGCCGAACACCGCAGTCTGGCCGCGCCGCAGCCGCAGTGACACCGACTGGCCGACCGCCAGCGCCGGCGCCGCCATCGCCTCCCGCAGGGAGCGCGGGAAGCTGGGGCCGGGCGGCGCCGTGTCGGGCTGCAGGACCAGCTCGAAACTGCCGCCACCCATCGTCCCGGCACGCAGGAACAGCGGCCGCCGCTGCGCCCCGGGCACTTCGAGGCGCGAGGCGAGTTCCTCGTCCCCGCCATCATCGTCATTGCCGAGTTCGCGCCCATTGGCATCCATCAGGGTCAACACCGTGTCGGTGCCGGCAGCGAGGCCGCGCGTGACGGCGAGCAGGTCCGGCGCATTGGCCGGCATCCGGAAATAGGCCTCCTGCCGGCCGCGCAGCGTGACGTGCTGCGGCTCACCCACGACAAGCGGCGCGCGGCCCGCCGCCTCGGCGAGGGTGCGCGCCGGCGCCTTGGGGTCGGCCGCCGGCGCCTGGGCCAGCGTCAGGTCGAAACGCCCACCGCCGCCCTCGAGCAGGCCGAGGCGCAGGAACAGCGGCCCGCGCTGCTCGGCGCCGATCTCGATGCGGGAGGACAGGTTCTCCTCCCCGCCATCATCATCCTCGTCGAGCACACGACCCTGCGAATCGAGCAGGGCCATGACGGTATCGGCATCACCGGTGAGGTTGCGCGTCTCGGCCACCAGGTCGCCGGCGCCGTCGGGCAGGCGGATGAAGGCCGATTGGCCGGGGGCGAGTTCGATCGCCAGCGCGGTGTCGACCGCCATGGCTGGCTGCGACAGTGCATCGGCCAGTTCCATCGCCGGTGGCGCAGCCGGTTGCTGCGCCATTGCCGGCAGCGGATGAAGGATCGCGAAACCCAGCAACGCAGCGGCTAGCATGGCAGCGGGTCGGGTCGCCTGGCGGGTGTTCGGCCGAAGCATCGCGGTGCATCCCCTGTTCGGTACGCGACAGCGCTAGCGCCTGCGGGTCACGGGGGTCAATCGCGCCGCCGTGTCAGCCGAGCATGCGGTGTTCGCCGGCATTCCCTGACGAGCATCGTCACGCCTCAGGATGATCCGACCAGCAGGTGATCCGCCCTACCCCAATTCGAAGCTGGTGATGCCATAGATGTCGTGCAGCGGCAGGGCCGGCGCCGGCCCGGCATACATGCGGGCGGTCTCGAAGGCGGGCGTCATGCCGGCCTCGCGCGCCATGGCCAGGGCATCGCCATTGGGCTCCGGCATGTCGAGAAACACCGGCCCGGGCGGTGCCGCTGCCAGCAGATCGGCGAACAGCGCCCGCGCCATCTCCGGTCCCTGCGCGAACAGCGGCCCGATCTTCGAGCCCTCGCGACACGGCCGCAGCACCGCGAATCCGCGCAGCCCCTGCGCACCGGTCACGACGCGCGCGACATGGCCGGGGGCGGTGATCCAGCCGCGCAGGAAGGCCTCGCGCGCGGCCGGGAAGTGGCGGCGGTCGAAGGCCGCGATGGCAGCGAAAGGCACGCTGGCGGCATCGACCACCGCTGGCGCGCCCACCATGCTCGGCGCCTGCGGGGCGGCGGCGGCATAGCGGATGTTCCGGTGCAGCAGGTCGAAGCCGGAGCGCCGGTAATTCGCCTGCTGCGCCACCACGCCATCGAGCCCCACCACGCCCGGCCGCAACCGCGCCATCGCCGCCTGCCACAGCGCCAGCCCGTGGCCCTGCCCGCGAAACCCAGGTCGCACGATGTAGAAGCCCAGGAAGCCAAAGCCATCGCCGTACCGCACGGCTGAAACGCAGCCGACCGGCTCGCCCGCCAGTTCGGCGATCAGGAACCCGTCGGGATCGGCGGCAAGGAAGCAGGCGGCGTCGGCCAGGCCGGGATTCCAGCCTTCCGCCGCCGCCCAGTCGAGCGCGAGCGGCAATTCCGCCGCCCGCATGGTGCGGACCGCCACGGTGCTCAATGCATCACATCCCCGCCATTGGGCGACAGGCAGGCGCCGATGTAGAAATCCCCGCCGCGCCCGGCCAGCAGCAGCGCCGTCGGCGCGATGTCCTCCGGCACGCCGAGCCGCCCGGACGGCAGCGACGCCTCGATCATCGCGCGCCATTCCGGCCCGCGCGACTGGGTCAGGGCGGTGTCCACCGGGCCCGGCGCGATGGAATTCACCCGCACGCCATGCGGCGCGGCCTCGAGCGCCAGGGCGCGGGTGAAGGCGAGAATCGCCCCCTTGGCCGCGCAGTATGGCACGATGTTCGGCGCCCCCTTGAAGACGAGCTGCGAGGAGATGGTGATGATCCGCCCCCGCTTGCGCGCCACCATGCCGGGGTAGACCGCCTGCGCAGCGGTGACCGTGTGCATGTAGTGGACGTCCATCACGCGGCGGAACGTCTCCTCCGGCAGGGTCTCGAAGGCGCCGCGCAGATTGATCCCGGCATTGGTCACCAGGATGTCGGGCGGGCCGAGCGCGGCCTCGGCGGCGGCGATGAAGCCGCGCAGCCGCGCGCCATCGGCAACGTCGAAACTCTCTTGGTACACGCGCCGGCCCAGCGCCGTGATGGCCCCGGCGGTCGCCGCCGCGCCTTCCGTATCATCGAGATGGCATAAGGCGATATCCGCCCCGGCCCGTGCGAAGGCCAGCGCAATGGCACCACCGATGCCACGGCTGCCGCCGGTGACGATGGCGACCTGTCCGGCGAGTTCCGTCATGCTGAACATCCTTGCGATCGCCGCCATGCTCGCATCGCCCCGCCGGGGAGGCCAGCCTCCGGGCGGGATGGCGAAGCCGACCGCGCTCGGGCAGCATCCGCGCCCCCACCGCCGGAGAGATCGCATGGACGACCCTTCGCCCTCCCCCGCCGCCATCCAGGCGGTGGTGCATCAGGGCGTACCGCTCGCCGCCGCCTGGGGGATCGAGGTGGTCTCGGCCGCCGACGGTGCGGCCCTGTGCCGGCTGCCCTGGCGCGAGGAATTGCTGCGCCCCGGCGCCACCGTCTCCGGCCCCGCGCTGATGGGCTTGGCCGACGTGGCGATGTGGGCGGCGCTGCTCGGCATCACCGGCGGCAAGGATGAGAGCCTGACCACCAGCCTGACCATCCATTTCCTGCGCCGCTTGGCCCCCGGCCCGGTCCTGGCCGAGGCGCGCATCCTCAAGCACGGCCGCATCATCGTGGGCGAGGTGCTGATCCGATCGGAAGCGTCGGAGGAGGTCGCCGCCCATGTGACGCCCTCCTGGACCGCGGTCAGCCCGGCGCGGCGCCCCAGCCGATGAAGGGGCCGTTGCGCCAGTCGGCCTTGCCATAGCGGAAGGACGCGCCCTCGGGCGTCAGCACCCGGCCGCCGGCGGCTTCCAGCACCGCTTGCCCGGCCGCGGTGTCCCATTCCATCGTGGTGCCGAAGCGCGGATAGACATCCGCCTCGCCCTCGGCGACCAGGCAGAACTTCAGCGACGAGCCCATCGAGCGCATCCCCGCGACCGTCTGCCCGGCAAGAAATGCCTCGGTCGCTGCATCGAGATGCGATCGGCTGGCGACCGCGACGACCCCCGTCTCGCCCGGCCGCCGGCAGCCGATCGGCTGCCATGGCGCATCACCGGCCGCGCGCTTGCGGGCCCCGGCGCCCGCCGCGCCGATCCACAGCCGCCCCAGCGCCGGCGCGAAGACGACACCGGCCACCGGACGACCCTGTTCGATCAGCGCGATGTTCACGGTGAACTCACCATTGCGGGAGATGAATTCCCGCGTGCCGTCGAGCGGATCGACCAGGATAAAGCGCTCGGCCGCGTCGGGTGTGCGGTGGGCGGCATCCTCCTCGGACACCACGGCGATGCCGGCGCAGTCGCGCGCCAGGCCCTCCAGGATCACCTGATGCGCGACGAGGTCGGCTTCGGTCACCGGGCTGCCATCGGCCTTGGACTCGGACGCGGCCGTGCCATAGACCGCCATGATGCGCTCCCCGGCGACTTCGGCGATCGCCGCAAAACACTCCGCCAAGCGCATCCGGGAAACTGGATCGGTGTTCACGCGGCGAGGCTCCACAATCATAGGCTGTGGAACTTGCGCGGATCGGGCTGTCATGGGAAGAGGCTTCGCTGCGCTGCACAAGTTTTTCGCCGCGCTGTCATCATGGTGAGGGACCCGTGCAGAGCACCTCCACGAAAGCCCCGCTGACCCCGCATCTTGCGCGGCTCGAAGCGGAATCCATCGGCATCATCCGCGAGGTCGCGGCGTCCTTCCGCAAGCCGGTCATGCTCTACAGCATCGGCAAGGATTCCGGGGTGATGCTCCACCTCGCGCTGAAGGCTTTCGCGCCGGGCAAGCCGCCCTTCCCGCTGCTGCATGTCGACACAACCTGGAAGTTCCGGGAGATGATCGCCTTCCGCAACATGATGGCCGAAAGGACCGGCATGGAACTGCTGGTCCATACCAACCCCGACGGCATCGCCCGCGGCATCAACCCGATCGATTCCGGCTCCTCGCTGCACACACAAGTGATGAAGACCGAGGGGCTGAAGCAGGCGCTCGACAAGCACGGCTTCGACGCGGCCTTCGGCGGCGCGCGGCGCGACGAGGAAAAATCCCGCGCCAAGGAACGCATCTTCTCCTTCCGCGGCCCGGGCCATTCCTGGGACCCGCGCGCGCAGCGGCCGGAATTGTGGTCGCTGTTCAACACCCGCATCCGCGACGGCGAGAGCATCCGCGTCTTCCCGCTGTCCAACTGGACCGAATACGACGTGTGGGACTACATCCTCGCCGAGGATCTGCCGATGGTGCCGCTGTACTTCGCCAAGATGCGGCCGGTGGTGCGGCGCTCGGGCACCTGGATCATGGTCGATGACGACCGCCTGCCGCTCGAACCCGGCGAGACGCCCGAGATGCGCATGGTCCGCTTCCGCACCCTCGGCTGCTACCCGCTGTCCGGCGCGGTTGAGAGTACCGCCACGACGCTGCCCGAGATCATCACCGAGATGCGCGCCGCCAAGACCAGCGAACGCGAAGGACGGCTGATCGATTCCGACGAGGAAGCCTCGATGGAAAAGAAGAAGCGCGAGGGGTATTTCTGAGATGACGCATCATCGCGCACCGGATCACCGCGAGCTTCTCCGCTTCATCACCTGCGGCTCCGTCGACGACGGCAAGTCCACGCTGATCGGCCGGCTGCTGTATGACAGCCAGCTGATCTTCGAGGACACGCTGGCCGCCATCACCAAGGACAGCCGCAAGCACGGCACTACCGGCGACGACATCGACCTCGCGCTGCTGGTCGACGGGCTGGAGGCGGAACGCCAGCAGGGCATCACCATCGATGTCGCCTACCGCTTCTTCCAGACGCCGGGGCGCGCCTTCATCGTCGCCGATACGCCGGGCCATGAGCAGTACACGCGCAACATGGCGACGGGTGCGTCCAGCGCGTCGCTCGCCGTCATCCTGATCGATGCGCGCAAAGGCGTGCTGACGCAGACGCGGCGGCATTCCTACATCTGCTCGCTGCTCGGCATCCGCGATATCGTCGTCGCGGTCAACAAGATCGACCTGGTGAATTTCGACGAGGACACCTTCGACCGCATCGTCGGCGACTACGTCACCTTCGCCTCGGAACTCGGCTTCCGGTGCATCGTGCCGGTGCCGATCAGCGCGCGCTTCGGCGACAACGTCTCGACGCCGTCGGGCAACATGCCCTGGTATCACGGCCCGACGCTGATCCAGCATCTCGAGCACGTGGACGTCGCGCAGGACCTCGCGGTGCGGCCCTTCCGCTTCCCGGTGCAGTGGGTCAACCGGCCGAATCTCGATTTCCGCGGCTTCGCCGGCACCATCGCGTCGGGACGCGTCGCACCGGGTGACCAGGTGGTCGTCGCCGCCTCGGGCAAGACGTCGCGCATCGCGCGCATCGTCACCGCCGATGGCGACCTGCCCGTCGCCGAAGCCGGCCAGGCCGTCACGCTGACGCTGGAGGACGAGGTCGATGTCGCGCGCGGCGACATCCTCGTCCACACCGCCGACCGCCCCCCCGTCGCCGACCAGTTCGCCGCCCATCTGATCTGGATGGACGAGGAAGCGATGCTGCCCGGCCGCTCCTACCTCATGCGCATCGGCAATATCTGGACGCCGTGCTCGATCACCTCGATCCGTCACCGGGTGGATGTGAACACGCTCGAGGAACACGCCGCGCGGCGCCTCTCACTGAACGAGATCGGCTTCTGCAACTTCTCCGCCGGGCAGCCGATCCCGATCGATTCCTACGAGGACAACCGGACCACCGGCGCCTTCATCCTGGTCGACCGCTTCACCAACCGCACCGCAGCCGCCGGCATGGTCGCCTATCCGCTGCGCCGGGCGTCCAACATCCACCACGAGCACTTCACGGTGGATAAGGCGGCGCGCGCCGCGCTGGTCGGCAACAAGCCGATGGTGCTGTGGTTCACCGGCCTGTCGGGCTCGGGCAAGTCGACCATCGCGAACATCGTCGAACAGGCGCTGCATCGCGCCGGGCGCCAGACCTACAGCCTGGACGGCGACAACATCCGCCACGGGCTGTGCCGCGACCTCGGCTTCACCGCGGCCGACCGTGTCGAGAACATCCGCCGCGTCGGCGAAGTGGCGAAGCTGTTCGTCGATGCCGGCGTGATCGTGCTGGCCTCCTTCATCTCGCCCTTCCGGGCGGAACGGCGGATGGTGCGCGACCTGCTGGCGGAGGGCGAATTCCTCGAGGTCTTCGTCGACACCCCGATCGAGGATTGCATCAAGCGCGACCCCAAGGGCCTCTACGCCAAGGCCAAGGCCGGCGAGATCAAGAACTTCACCGGCATCGACAGCCCCTACGAACCGCCGGAGGCGCCGGAGCTGCATCTGCTGACCGCCGGCAGCACGGCCGAGGAATCCGCCAACGCCGTGCTCGAACAGCTCCGCGCGCGCGGTATCGCCTGCTGATAGCAACGGTCGAATTCGTCGACCATTGGCATTCGCCTGTTCATGCCCTCAGACGCCGGGCGCAAACCTCCGGTTTGCTTGGCTCTTGCCGGACTCCCGGTGGGCCGCATTCGCGGCCTCGACACGAGTCAAAACCTCGTGCCGTTGGTATGAGTAACGCGTCGGCATGGACGGGGCGGTGGCCCTCCCCTGCCAGCGCGCTCACCTCGGCCAGATGAACGGCGCCGCCGGATCCCCCGCGAAGGGGTCCGGCCCATCGGCGATGGACGCGGCCAGCAGCCCCTCCGCCGCCCGCGCCAGCCGCGCGAGGCTGCGCCGCCACGCCGACAGCAGCTCCACATCCGGCGCCGCGCGGCCCATCGCCTCGTCGAGCCAGGCGCCATAGGCCCCCGGCATCGCCGTCAGCAGCCGGGCGAACAGCAACCCGTCACGCGTCGTCAGCCCGGCCGGCAGGCCAAGTTCCCCCGCCGCGCTCATCGCAGCCTGCAGCGCCGGCCCGCCGGGCGCGGCCACGGCCAGTTGCAGCGCCTCAGCCTCCGCCCGGAAGGCGCAGGCGAGATGCGGTTGCGGAGTCGGCCCCAGCCGCGCCGCCTCCAGCCGCATGTCGAGCATCCGGGCTGGGCCATCCGACAGGAAGGCCATCCTCGCCCGCCCCGTCATCACCGGCAGGCGATCGTCGAGGAACCGCCGGCCGGCGACCAGCGCCAAGGCGTCGCCCGCCGCGCCGGGCCCCGCCGCGGCGCTCTCGAGCACCAGGGTCGACAGGCGGAAGCCGACCGCGCGCATGCCCTGCATCGGCGCCGGCAACAGGCGCAGCTTAGCGGCATGGAACCAGAATTCGGCGCGCACCTCCCCGGCCATCGCCGCGTCGTCCCAGGCGAAGTCGAGCACCGCCATGCTGCCGAGCCGGCGCGGCGTGACCGCGAGCCGATGGCCATTCAGGAAGATCGCGACATCAGGCACCGGCTCGGGATCGACCAGGGCGAGATGCGCCTCGCCACGCCCCGCACCGGCCGGCAGATGGACGCGCAACACCGAGAAATGCCCCGGCCCGCTCCAGCGATACCCGGTGGCATCGCGCAGCTCGGCCGGATGCCAGCCGCTGCCCTCGATGCCGAACAACATGTCGTGCACATGGCGCCGTCGCCAGTGGGCCGCTTCCATTCTCACTATTCCAATGTCCAGGCTTGGCGCTCGGCGAGGCGAACCACCTCGATGCCGAAGCGCGTGCCCGCCGTCTCGGCCAGTTCGGACAGGGGATAACCCTCCTGAGGCGAAGCCGCCACCGCCGCGAGCATATCCGCCGTCGCCTCGGCGATGCTGCCCATGCCAAGGCCTGACAAGGCCGCCCGGCGCGGCGCGACATGCGCCATCATGCTGCGCAGCGCCGCAAGCCAGGCTGGCCGCTGCCACGCCGCACGATGCGACAGGTGCCGCACGCCGGCGCATTGCACGACCTCGACCGGCAGGCCGTGCAGCAGGGCATCGAGCAGGATCCAGTAATCCCACCACGGCACGCCGAGGGCAAAGCCGCGCATGTCGAGCATCATCGCAAGTTCGCGCGGCATCAGCAGCAGGTCGTACCCATAGCGATAATACGGCCCCTCTTGCTGCCCGGGATGACCGAGGTCCATCCGATTGCAGGCGAGGATTCCATGCCGCGCCCGCGCCATCAGCGCATGACGTCGGCCAGCGTCGAGGTCGAACCGGATATCCGCATTGACGATGCCCACCACCGAGGCCCCGGTGCCGACCGCCTGGCCCAGCGCATCCCACACCCAGGTGCCGGGCCGGCCGAAGGCCTCCGCCACGCCAGGCTTTGCCGCCACCGCCGAGACACCGTCCGGCAGGTTGGTCAGCGTGCCCAATTCCTCGGCCGGATTGACCGACAACACACGCCAGCCCGGCGCCGCCCAGGATGCCGCGCAGGCCGCGCGCCACGCCGGACCACAGTCCTCGCCGCCGGGCGCCGGGCGGCGCATGGAAGGCGGGATGGAGGTGGCGAGGACGACCTCAGTCACGGGCATCCAGCCGCCGCGCCTTGGCGACATTCCAGGCAATGCCGATGCTGCGGAAGGCATGCCCCGCGATGGTGCGCAGCCGCGTCTCGACCGGCGCGGCGATGTCGCGCAGCGGGGTCCCGTTGCTCGCCCGGGCGAGTTCGCGCCCCAACGCCGTCGCCAGCGCCACGCCGCGGCCATTGCAGCCGGTCCAGCTCAACACGTCGGGGGCGAGTTCATAGACATGCGGCATCTTGTCCGCGGTGGCGGCGATATAGCCCCACCAGCTGTAGTCGAAGCGAATTTCGCCGATCTGCGGATAGACGCGGCGGAGCCGCTCGGCGATGCGCGCACGGATGCGGCTGTCCCAGCCGAAGGGGATCATCAGCCCACCGCCGGTCACCAGCCGCCCATTCGCGTCGAAGCGGTAGAAGTACAGATCCCCCCGCGTATCCGACAGCGCATGGCCTTCCGGCAGGATGGTCTTGCGGATGTTGTCCGACAACACCGAGGTCGCCATCTGGTAGGACCGCACCGGCACGATGGTGCGCTTCAGCCCGGGCCAGAAATCCCCGGTATAGGCCTGCGTCGCGATGACGATGCGTTCGGCGGTGAGCGTGCCGCGCGGCGTGTCGAGCGCCCAACCGCCCGGCACCGGCCTGATCGCCTGCACCGGACTGCCGGTGTTCACCACTGCCCCCGCGCCGATCGCCACCCGCGCCATGCCGCGCGCAAGGCCCAGCGGATTGATCCGCCCCCCCGTCGTGTTGCCCCAGCCGCCATGCCAGTGGACCGAACCGGTCAGCGCCGCCATCTCGTCGCGCGAATACAGCCGCACCGGCGCACCGCGGCGCCCCCACTGCTCGGCCCGCGCCGCCGAGAGCTTCAGCCGCGACGCGCGATGCGCCGGCTGAATCCAGCCATTCTGGACCGCCTCGGCCTCGATGCCGTGGCGGCGGATCAGGTCGAAGGTGAAGGCGGCGCTGTCGCGGATCAGCCCGACCAGCGCCTCGCCCTTCTCCCGCCCGCCATTCTCGGGCGCGACGGCCGCGACGATGTCATCGGGGTCGATGCGCGAGAGCGTCGGGATGACCTGGCCATTGTTGCGCCCCGAGGCGCCCCAGCCGATCTCGGCCGCTTCCAGCACGGTCACCGGCACCCCGGCCTCGGCCAGGTGCAGCGCGGTCGACAGGCCGGTGAAGCCACCACCGACCACCGCGACGCCGGTCCGTGCCTCCCCCATCAACGGCGCCGTCGGCGGGGCGGCGGGCGCGGTGGCGGCCCACAGGGTCGGCGGCATCGGCGGTGTGGTCATGTGGTTTTCCGTCCGGTGAACAGCACGGCCGCCAGCATGCCGCCCGCCGCCAGCGTCGCCCCGAGCCCCTGAAGGAGCGAGATCGGCTCATGCAGCAGTAGGCCGGCGAGCAGAAGGGCGGTCACGGGCACCATGATACCCAGGGTGGCCGCTCGCGTCGGCCCGAGCAACTCGACCGACCGCGCATAAAGGAACATCGCCAGCGCGCCGAGTGCCACACCCTGGGCAATGAACTGCACCAGCAGCGGCCCCGCCGGCAGCGCCAGCACCGCCGCCGCCCGCCAGGGCAGCCAAAGCGGCAGCACCGCCACGGCGGAGATCATCGTCACCGCCGCCGTCGCCGGGATGGCCGGCACCTGCCAGCGGCGCAGCAGCAGGGTGAAGATCGCCCAGGTCGTGCCCGCCAGCACCAGCAGGATATCGCCTCGCCAGGCCCCTGGAAAATTGCCCGTCACGCCGTCCCAGCCGATCATCAGCACGCCCACGCCCATTACCGCGAGGGTCGCCGCCCGGCCGCGGCTCGGCCATTCGCCGATCATCGGTATGGCGAGCAATGCACCGGCGATCGGCATCACCATCGGCGCGATGGTCCCGCCATGCGCGGCCGGCGCATAGAGAAGCGCGCAGACGAACAGCAGCAGGTTCGGCGCGCCCCCGAAGGACGCCAGCACCAGCAACCGCCACCAGCCGACGCGCGCCAGCGCCTCCCGCGCGCGCCACGCCAGCGGCGCCAGCAGCAAGGCGGCCGGCCCGTAGCGGAACGCCGCGAGGTCGAGCGGATGGAACCCCTGCCCCGCCAGGGCGGGCCGCGCCACCACGGCATGGCCGCCCCAGATGATCGAGCAGGCAATGCCGAAGGCCAGGCCGAGCAGGATCTTCGGATTCATCGGGGCGGAACCTGCATCGCGGGACGCGTTTCGGATACGTCGCGGCGACGCGCGTCAGCCATGCCCGATGAGGCCGGCCGTCACAAGAGCGACGATGGTCGCGCCGGGCCGGCCGTGGCGGCACGCTCGCCGTCCGGACGGCACCGGCCGGCATCCGACAGGCCAGAAACGCCCTGGCGATCAGGCCGCGAGGACGCGGTTCAGGTCCGAGCAGAAGCGGCCATAGGGCAGGCCATAGGCGTGGATGGACACCGCCGTCTCGGTGCCGAGATTGGCCAGCCGATGGATCGCGTCCGCCCGCGCCGGGCCGAAGGTGATCTCGCCCGGCCGACGCAGCGCGACGCCCGTCAGCAACGGCGGGCCGCCGGCCTCGTCCTCGGCATAGAAGGTCTCGGTCATGGTCGCGTGGTGGAAGGCGACAGCGCACCACGCGTGATGGCCATGCACCGGCGACATCTGCCCCGGCCGCCACACCAGCGCCGCGACCGCCCAGCCGCCCTCGGCATCCTCGTGCAGCAAATGGCGGATATAGGTTTCGGCGCGACAAGGGCAGTCATGGCCGGCGAGCAGCAGCGGGTCGGTCGCATGCGGCGCCATGGCCGCGGCGACGGCGGCGGAGGGGTCGCCCTCGACGCTGTCCAGCGCGGCGCGGATGGCGTTCACCATGGCATCGAGACGCGTGCGGGTGGCGATGACGTTCATGCGCGTGTCCTGCGATCAGGCCGGAAGCGGTGCCCGAATGCACCGCACCGCAGCAGGATAGCCGAGAGATAATTATCGCTCAATTTCTATTTTGCATGGAATGAACATCCATCGCATATCGATGATGAGGATTTTTCATCTCCCGCCAAATGCGCCTCCGTCGGGTAGCCCGATGCGGAACGGGCGGCATCGGGTCCCTCATCGGCCGCGGCCCGAACGCCGCCGGCTCGGCGTCCCATGCCGGCGGCCGGGTTCCTCGACCGCTGGAATCGGCGTTTTCAGATCCTCGAACGCCGGACGTAAACCTCCGGTCTGCTTGGCGTTCGCCGGGCTCGCGGCCTCGGCGCCACCGGCACGACCGATGGCGGCATGACCGACGCGGATGTGGAGAAGAATGCGCGCGCCGCCGCCGCCGCGACCGGGTCCCAGCCCGCCCGAACCGATCGGCGACCGTCAGGCGACGGTTTTCTGGAACGCCACCTGGTAGGTCGAGTGCCAGTCGAGCAGCCGCAGGCGCCGGCGGAAGATGGTGGTGAAGCTGTCGATCGCGATCTTCGGGGTGTCGAGGACGTCCTCCTCGCCCGGGCGCTGCCGCTGCCAGATGTAGTCGTCGCAGATCACCACGCCGCCGCGGCGCAGCAGCGGGAAGGCGAGCACCAAATCCTCCAGCACATCGGCCGCCTGGTGCGACCCGTCGACATAGACGAAGTCGAAGGTGCCGGCGAAACCCTTGGCATGGAGGTCGCGCAACGCCGTCGAGGAAAGCGCCCTGTGCCCAATCACCTTGTGCTGCGGAAAGCGCTTCAACATCGCCGCGACATTGGTCCGGAAGCGGTCGAACACCGCATCCATCGCGATCCCGCCATGCTCCACGCCACCGGCCCAGCTGTCGACGCAGTGGATCTCGCCGCTGAGATCCGGCGGCAGGATGTGCTCGAGCATGAAGCAGGTGGAGCGGCCCTCGAAAGCGCCGATCTCCAGGATGCGCTGGGGTCGCGGCATCACGCGCGGGAACAGGTGCTTCCAGGCCGGGATCGACCGGCTGAACCAGTCGGCGGTGAAGGCCGGCGTCGAGGCGCCGTCGGTCTGGGAGCCGCCCGACATGTGGGGAACCGCCTGTCGTATTCGTGATGTCTGATCGACGGCGCGTATTTGGCACCCCGGGGCGCGGATTGGCTACCCACCGCGCAAACGCAACGCGCGCCGGGCGTGAGCCACGGCGCGCGTGAAGCAACGGGTGGCCGGCGCGAGGCCGGCCGATATCAGGTCAGCGGCTGTAGAATTCGACGACCAGGTTCGGTTCCATCTGGACCGGGTAGGGCACGTCGGACAGCTTCGGCGCGCGGAGGAACTTGCCGCGCATGGCGCGGTGGTCGATCTCCACATACTCCGGCACGTCGCGCTCGCCGGACTGGGCGGCGTCGAGCACGGCGACGAGCTGCTTCGACTTTTCCTTCACCTCGATCTGGTCGCCATCCTTCACCAGGTAGGACGGGATGTTCACGCGCTTGCCGTTCACGGTGATGTGGCCGTGGTTGACGAACTGGCGCGCGGCGAAGGGGGTGACGGCCAGCTTCATGCGGTAGATCACCGCATCGAGGCGACGCTCCAGCAGCTCGATCAGGTTCTCCGAGGTGTCGCCCTTCCGGCGCACGGCTTCCTCGTAGTACTTGCGGAACTGCTTCTCGCCGATGTTGCCGTAGTAGCCCTTCAGCTTCTGCTTCGCCATCAGCTGCACGCCGAAGTCGGTCGGCTTCTGCTTGCGGCGCTGGCCGTGCTGGCCAGGGCCGTATTCGCGCTTGGAGATGGGCGACTTCGCACGGCCCCAGAGATTGACGCCGAGGCGGCGGTTGATCTTGTACTTGGATTCTGCGCGCTTGGTCATGCGCTGATCCCGCCGCGTTAGGCGGTCGGGCCTTCTTCGCTATGCCCCTGGGGGCTGTTGTCCCGGTAGTCCCCCGCCCGGCTTGGGCGGCAGCGGGCGCGGACCCCGAAGGCCCGTCCACGTTCCCGGAAGGAAGGCGGCCACATAAGTGCCCGGGCGGGCCTTGTCAAACCGGCGCTGCCCGGCCTACTCGCCGGCCATGGTATCGCGCTCGGACATCCTCGTGCTCGGCCTCACGGCGGGCGTCATCGGCAGCCTGGTCGGCGGGCTCATGCTCTATGCCGGGCTCGCGCTCGTCATGGCGGGCAATCATGCCGGCTGGGTGCTCGCCCTGCCAGCCGCCCCGGCGGGCGGCGGGATCGGGCTGCTGCTGGCCCGGAAGCTCGCGCGACAGCTCTAGGCGCCGCCATACGCCTTACCGCGCGGTCCGCCGGCGGCGACCCGCCGGCCATTCGCCCGCCAGATAGGCCGACACCGCCCGGTGATAGTCGCCCAGGCCGGGCCGTGACCCACCGCCGCCCACCAGCCGGTTCATCGCCCGCCACCGGCGCAGCACAGTGGCCGCCGCGCCCGCATGAGGCCCGAAGCCCGCGCCATCCGCCGCGATCAGGCCGAGCGCCCGCGCGTATTCGGCATCGAAGCGCCCGCCCTCCGTATCCGTCGCCTGGCCCGGACGCAGCTGGTAGCGATAGGCAAGGCCTTCGGCCACCGGCACTTCGCCGCCCGCCGCGGCGAGGACGGCGAGGTCGAACAACACATCGTCGATCAGCCTGAACGGCCGGAACATTGGCGCGAGATCCCGCCGCGCGATCAGGTGCAGCGAGGCGAAAGCCGAGGCCCAGCCCGCGAAGCCGAAGCGCCGCACCCCCTCGGCCGGGACGCGCCGCACCGCCTGGCCCGCCGCATCGCGCACGACGCTCGGCACCACGACGGCGCCGGCAGGCCCGACCGCCGCCAGGGCACTGGCAAGCGCATCGACCGGCCCCTCCAGCGCGTCGTCGCCGTCGAGCATCAGCACATGGCGGCCCGTGGCGAGTGAAAGCGCCCGGTTGCGCGCCGCATACGCGCCGCTGGCCACCGGCCCGACCAGGGTGAAGCGCAGCCGGGCATCCGCCGGCAGGATCCCGGCGTAATCCGTGCCGTCATCGGAGGCGACCACGACCTCCACCGCGACGCCGGCGGCGCGTTCGAGGACCGAGGCGACCGCGACCGGCACCTCCCGCCGCAGGCGGTGGGCGGCGATCAGGATGGAAAGGTCCGGGCGGCGCATGGCGCCCTTCTGTGCCAGCCGGGACGACCCGAGGCGAGACCCGCGCGGCAAATTTCATCCACAGACTCATCCACAAGCAAAAGCATTTGACTGTGGCACTGGAACCTAAATAGAACACGCTTGACGTTGCCCATTTGTTCCGACCGAGTCGCAAGGCCCGGCGCCTGGAGGAGGAGCAGGAATGCTCACGCGCAAGCAGCACGAATTGCTGATGTTCATCGACCGCCACCTGCGCGAGACAGGGTTCTCCCCCTCCTTCGAGGAAATGAAGGGCGCGCTCAGCCTCAAGTCGAAGTCAGGCATCCACAGGCTGATCACGGCGCTGGAGGAACGCGGCTTCCTCCGTCGCCGCGCCCATCGCGCCCGCGCGCTGGAAGTCATCCGCCTGCCGGAGAGCCTGGCCCCGCGCGCCGCCCGCGCCACCGCCAAGTCGCCCGAGGCACCGCTCGGCCCCAATGTCATCCGCGGCCCCTTCGGCACCCATGCCCCGGCCCGGCCGGCGGCCGACGCACAGGACAACGCGCCGATCACCCTGCCGCTCTATGGCCGCATCGCCGCCGGCCTGCCGATCGAGGCGCTGCGCGACAATGGCGCGAGCGTGGACGTCCCCGCCTCGCTGATCGGCAGTGGCGACCATTACGCACTCGAGGTGGCTGGCGATTCCATGATCGATGCCGGCATCCTCGATGGCGACACGGTCATCATCCACCGCGCCGAGACGGCCGAGAACGGCTCTATCGTCGTCGCCCTGGTGGATGAGAACGAGGTGACGCTGAAGCGCATCCGCCGCCGCGGCAATTCGATCGCGCTGGAACCGGCGAATCAGCGGCACGAGACGCGGATCTTCGGACCGGATCGCGTCAAGGTGCAGGGTCGCCTAGTGGGCCTGCTGCGGCGGTATTGAAGCCCGCGCGGGTGCCCTCGGCATCCGCGCCTATTCGACCGGCGCGCTCGGCAGGGCCTCCCGCCCCCGTGGCACCGGCATGGGCGGCACCCAGGGCCGCTCGCCGCGCCAGGCGCGGTCCGAGACGACGCGAATGCCATCCGGCTCGATCCACACCGCGTGCGGCCCGTTGCGCCACACGGAGAAGCGGTCGATCACCTGGCTGCCGGCGCAGCGCCCACGCAGCGGTTCCGCCGAGATCACGAGCCCGACGCGACCGCAGGCCTCGCCCGGCGCGTCGCCGCGCAACAGCAGCGCCACCGGCCCGTCCACCACCGGCTGCAGCCGGCATGCACCCGGCAGGCAGGCGATGGCACCGCCCGCCTCCTCGCCGCTCGACGGCAATGCCCGCGCCGCCGTCAGCCCATGCGCCCGCAGCCAGAAATCGCGCGTCATCGCCGAAGCGCCGGACTGCCGCTGCACCCACATCTCCCCGCCCGCCATCACGCCGAGCAGCCGCGCATCCCCCGAGACGAACAGGTCCGGCGCCCGATGCAGCATCGGGCTCATCAGCCCCAGCACCAGCACCGGCACCCCGAGCCACCGCCACCGCAGCCGCCACAGGCAAAGCCACACCATGCCGAAGGCCGCTGTCGCCAGCCCCCAGGGCGGCAGCGGCCGTGCGGTCTGCGCAGCACCCGGCCAGGACGCGACCTCCCGCGCCACCACCAGCACCGCCTCGCACCCCCAGCCCATCACCCACAGAGCCGGGCCGTCCAGGCCGAGCGGCATCAGCGCCGCAGCGAGCATCCCAGCCGGCATGACCAGCACCGAAGTCAACGGCACCGCCACCGCATTGGCCGCCACGCCATACCATTGCAGCCGGCTGAAATGCGCGAGGCCGAAGGGCGCCGTCGCCATCCCCGCCAGCACCGACGTCCCGACCAGCCCCGCCGCGAGCACCAGCCCCTTGCGCCACGAGGCGCCATCGCCGCGCAGGCGCCTCATCGGCTCCTTCAGGATCTCCCACCCGGCGATCAGCGCGAGCACGGCGGCGAAGGACATCTGGAAGGACGGACCGAGCAGCGCCACCGGGGAGATCAGCATCACCGCCGCCGCCGCCAACGCCAGGCTGCGCATGGACACCGCCTGCCGCCCTGTCAGCAGCGCCAGCGTCACCAGCACCGCGGAGGCGAAGGACCGCTGCATCGGCACCTGCGCGCCCGTCAGCATCATGTAGAACCCGCCGGCGACCAGCGCGGCGACCCCGGCGACCGCCTTGCCATCCACCCGCAAGGCCAGCCAGCGCCAACAGGCGATGAGCAGCCGCACCACCCAGAAGCTCACCCCCATCACGATGGCGATGTGCAGGCCCGAGACCGAGAGCAGATGCGCCAGCCCCGCATCCCGCATCGCCGTGAGGTCGGCGGCCGGAATGGCGCTCTGGCCGCCCGTCAGCAGTGCCGCGGCGACAGCCCCGGCCGCGCCGGGCAATGCATTCGTCGCGCGCGCCTCCAGCGCCGCCTGCAGGCCCGACAGCGGCTGGCTGCCGCCCGCCGCGGCGACGACCTCGGACGGGCCGATGGCGAAGCCCGACCCGCCCTCCCCGGCGAAGAAGGCCGCGCGCTGGAAGTCCCACGCCCCGGGGAAGGCTGGCGCCGAGGGCGCCCGCACCAGGGCGCGGACGGCGACGCGATCGCCGGGCTGCGGTCGCGCCGGGTCATTGGCGCGCAGCCGGACGCGGAAGCTGCGGGGCTGCACCGGCTCATCGGGGCCGAAGCGCACCCCGGCGAGGGTCAGGCGCCGGCCCGCCGGCAGCAGGTCCACATGCTGCACGATGCCGTTTAGGATCACCGCCTGGCGTGGGGGCGTCGCCAATGGCGGGGCGCGCCAGCCATGCCAGGCCGCAGCCCCGAAGCCGAGCGCCGCCGCCCCCGCCAGCCCGATCACCCAGCCGGCCTGCGGCATGCGTTGCGCCACCAGCACCGCGACCAGGATCAGCACGGGGGCCAGCAGCAGGGTCCAGCCCGGCGGTTCCTCCCGCAGCCCGAAATAGGTGATCACCCCCGCACCCATCGCCACCGCCAGCCAGGGCGCCAACCGTCCGCGCTCGCCGGCCAGCAGCAGGCCCGCCCCGCCGGCGATGGCGCGCAGGCGGTCGACAGCGTGCCTCGGGGCCATGCGCGTCACGGTGCTGGACAGGGGTCGGTTCCACAACCTGTGCGTTCATTCTACCCACAACACCGTCGGGCGCGGGAGGGGCTTGCGCCCCGCCGCGTTCACCCCTTCCGCCGATCCGGTATAAACGTCGGTCTGGTAAGTCCGGCACCGGCCCGCACCCCAACCCGGCCACCCACGTCAGTATCCTGGAATGGGCGACCGGGTTGGGGTGCGGGCCGGTGCCGTCTAATCGGAAATGCTCTAAGAAGCCCCCCCCCGCCAAGAAGCTCAGGTATCATGTCCGTCCGCACCCGTTTCGCTCCCTCCCCCACCGGCTACCTGCATATCGGCGGGGCGCGCACCGCGCTGTTCAATTACCTGTTCGCCCGCCACCATGGCGGCACCTACCTGCTGCGCATCGAGGACACCGACAAGGAACGCTCCACTCAGGCAGCGGTGGACCAGATCCTGGAAAGCCTCGCCTGGCTCGGCCTGTCCCCCGACGAGGCGCCGGTCTTCCAGGCCAGCCGCGAGGCGCGCCATGCCGAGATCGCCCGCGCCTTGCTCAACATGGGCAAGGCGTATCGCTGCTGGGCGACGCCCGAGGAACTGACCGAGATGCGCGAGCGCGCCGCCGCCGAGGGCCGCCCGCCGCGCTACGACCGCCGCTGGCGCGACCGCGAGCCCGGCCCGGAGCAGGAAGGCAAGCCCTACGTCATCCGCATCAAGGCGCCGCTCGAGGGCGAGACCGTCGTCGAGGACCTGGTGCAGGGCGAAGTGCGTGTCGGCAACGTCGAACTCGACGACATGATCATCCTGCGTTCGGACGGCACGCCGACCTACCTGCATGCAGTGGTGGTGGACGACCACGACATGGCGATCACCCATGTCATCCGCGGCGACGACCACCTGACCAACACCTTCCGCCAATGCATGGTCTATGACGCGATGGGCTGGCGGCGCCCGCATTTCGCGCACATCCCGCTGATCCACGGCGCCGATGGGTCGAAGCTGTCCAAGCGCCACGGTGCGGTCTCGGTGCTCGACTTCCGCGAGCAGGGCTACCTGCCCGAAGCGGTGAACAACTACCTGCTGCGCCTCGGCTGGGGCCATGGCGACGAGGAAGTGGTCCCTCACGACCGCGCCGTCGAGCTGTTCGATATCAAGGATGTCGGCCGCTCCGCCTCGCGCATGGACTACGCCAAGCTGACGCATCTCAACGCCGTCTATCTGCGCCAGACCGACGATGAACGGCTGACGCGCGAGGTGCTGGAATTGCTCGCCAGGCGCGGCGTGCTGTTCGGCACCGATGGCGCGCAGCGCGTCGGCATGCTGATGCCCGACCTCAAGGAACGCGCGCGCACACTGGAGGAACTCGCCGGTGCCGCCGCCTTCGCCGCGCATGAAGGCCCGCCGGCGATGGAGGAGAAGGCGCTCGCCCTGCTGACGCCCGATGCGAAGGAGCGGCTGCAGAACCTCGCCGAATTCCTCGCTGATGCGCCGTGGGAGAAGACCGATCTCGAGCAATGGCTGCGCGACTACGCCGATGTGAAGGGCGTGAAGCTCGGCCAGGTGGCGCAGCCGCTGCGCGCCGCGCTGTCGGGCAGCACGACCAGCCCGCCGATCAATTCGGTGCTCTGGGCGCTGGGGCGGGATGAGAGCCTGCTGCGGATCTTCGCCGCGGCGAGCGACTGACGACACAGCGCGGCGGGCCCATGCAGCATGGGCCCGCCTTTTTCGATCGAGCGGGGCGCCCTGATCAGGATACGCTTCAGCGTCCCATTGCACCGCCAGCTTGGCCCATCGTCATGGGCGCCGCCATGCTTGGCATTCCCGCGGCGCCCATGCCGCCGCCTGCCGGGAACGTCGGCAAGGCGCGCGGCATGGCCAGGACGACCAAGCCGTAGGCGACGAGCCCGACCGCCGCGCCCCGAGCCAGCCAAAGCCCCAGGGCGAGTGACTTCTCGGCAAAGACCAGCGCTGCCAGCGCAGCCATGGCGGTGATGTTCATCATCCCGAGTGGGAACAGGATGGCAAAGAGCAGCCAGCAGCAGCCCAGGCACCAGAGCCCATGCACGAGACCCATTCTGAACGCGCCGCCTGCCCCGTCGCGCCATGAGGTCATGATGAAACCGACCGGGCTGCGGCATTTCGACAGGCAGAGATCCTTGATCGGCGTGAGCTGGTAGATCCCGGCCGCGATGAGCAGCCCGCCGCCGACGCGCGCCGCGGTCGACGCGGACATCCCCGCGCGGGCGGCCAAGGCCTCCCCCACCGTCGCCACTGCGTAGGCGCCGAGTCCGGCTGCCGTCCAGACCACCATGTAGCCGGCGACAAAGACCCAGGTGGAGACGAAGGCCTCGCCACGATTCGAGCGGCCCGCCTGCACGCGATGGAAGGTCAGGATCATCGGTGCAGCGGCCGGGAACATCATGGCTACCATCATCACGACCCAGACCGCGAGAAAGAGCAGCCAGCCGAGACCCATGGTCGGCGAGCCCATGGCCGCGACGTCCATGCTGGCATCTTGCATGCGCGCCATCGACAGCAGCCACAGCCAGCAGGCCGCGGCGATCAACACCAGCAGCGCGAGCAGAATACTACGCGGCAGGACGGTGCTGCCGGTCGCATCGTCCGTCATCACACGGGTCCTTCCGGCCAGCAACGCATCGCGGCACCGGTCCCTGGCCGGCGCCGGGACATTCTCAACCTGACCAGGCGATCGGTGCGTAATGACCGTTCTTTCCCGAATTGTCCCAGACCATCCCGTGGTCCGTGTAGCTGTTGCCCGGCAGGCCCACCGCCAGCGCCATGCGGTCCGGCGCGATGGGGTGGCCGGCGGCAATCCATGCCTCGCCGCTTTCATGCATTGTCGGGATCGGCGCAACGGTCATGCGCATGACGCCCGGAATCTCGGCCGAGCGGTTCTTGCCATCGATGGCATAACGGATCGGCACCTTCCTGACACCGAGATGCTGGCCAACGAGGGGCGCGAAAGCCGCCATCGGCCCGCCCTCGGCACCGCCGAATATGGCGCCGAGCGCCTCGGCCTGGCGATCGTCGGCGCGTTCGTCGATATAGGCGGCCAAGGTCATGTTGCCGTCCGCCATGGGGCCGGGCGCATAGCCGATCAGCGCGACGTTGAGGCCGTCCAGCGCGACGCCGTCATAAGTGCCGCGATCGATGTGAAAGGCAATCGCTACGTCGCAATGGCCCTCGCTTGGCTTTGCGGTCAGCGGCGCGGCGGTCGAAACGAGACAGGGGCAGACAACGTCACAGTTGCAGTTCTCGAAGTAGTCACCGCTGATTTGCCATTTCTTGTGTGCGCTCATTCGAATGCCCTCCCTCAGCTGGATGGTTCGTGGAGCGTACCAACGCTGATCCTGCAGGCGGATGGGTGCAATCGAATATCACATGCAAAATCCATCACCTGCTGCGCCGGCGCGTCGCGGCGGGGCACCGCCGATCATGTGCCGGCGATGATCCGCCAGGAGAGCGGCCCCATGGGCTCGATCCGCGCGAAGCGGTCATGCGCGGCGAGCGACCCGACCAGGAGTTCGCTCCATGCCGCGAGCATCGCCGGGTGCGGGTCACCGACGCCGCGCAGCAATGACAGGCGCGACCGCGTCAGGATGACGCTGCCATCAGGCTGCATCACCGCATCCGACGCGTCACCCTCGGCCACGGCGAGCGCCACGAGGAATTCGGCGAACCCCGTCACGCCGAGCGATGCCGCTGTCGCGTGATAATGCTGCATCGCCACCAGCCTGGCCGCCTGACCGAGCAGTCGCCCACCCGCCTCCGCGCCCCACAGCGCCACCGCTTCCTGCATCACCGTGCGCGCGTATTCCATCGCATAGCCACGCTTCGCTTTCGCGACGCGTTCCGCCGGCCACTCCGCCGAAGGCAGTGATGGTGCCTGCGACGGATCGAAGCGCGGCATGCGCTCGTGTTTGGCGAAGCGCAGCCGCTCCTCCTCGGCGAGGTCGCGGTCATGCTCGATGTAGTAGCCCTCGAGCCCCGGATCGCCATCCACCGTCTGTCCGGTGCAGACGAAGCCAAGGCCGAGCCGCCCCAGCATCACCCCGTTATTGGCGTGCCAGCCGCGCAGCATGGCGGCATTCACCTCCGACGGGATGCCGCAGATCGTCGCCCCCGGCCACACCCAGCGCGGCGGCGGATAGCGGATCCAGGCCTTGCGCGGGCTCTCCTCGACATACTCGACGCCGACGCCACCGATGAAGTTGGAGAGGTAGTGGTAGCGCGCCGCCGCCACCGCCGGCGGCAACCCGTCGATGCCGAGCTTCGCCAGCCCGGCAAGGAAGGTCTGCTGCTGCTGGCGACGGAACACCCGGAACACCAGTTCCGCCGCCTCCGCCGGCCCACGGCGCGAGACGGCGACGAGCACCGTCCCGGTGAACCAGGCATGGTACCAGTCGCCCACCGCCTCCCAGGCGGCGCGGTCATCCATCGCGTCAGTCCGCCTGAATATTGCCGCGGCGAATGACCTCGCCCCATTTGTCCAGTTCGGCGCGCAGGAAGGCACCGAATTCGGCGCGCGAGTTGCCGCCCGGAATCGCCCCCTGATTGTTCAGCGCCTGGCGGATCTCGGGATCGTTCAGCGCGCCGGCGATCGCCGCATGCAGCTTTTCGAGGATCGGCTGCGGCACCTGCGCCGGCGCGATGAAGCCATGCCAGTTGTTGGCGTCGACCGAAGGAAGTCCGACCTCGATCATGGTCGGCACATCCGGGATCCAGGACAGCCGCTGCTGCGTGCCGACCGCCAGCGCGCGCAGCGCCCCGGCGCGCAGATGCGGCAGCAGGATCGGCAGGTCGGCGAAACCGAGCTGCACCTCATTCTGCAGCAGCGCCGTCGTCAGCGGCGCGCCGCCACGATAGGAAATATGCGTGATGTCGATCCCCGCCGCCGCGCGCAGCAACTCGCCCGCCAGATGCGGCATGCTGCCCGACCCGGCCGAGCCGAAATTCAGCTTGCCGGGCTCCGCCTTCGCCGCCGCGACGAGTTCGGCCACCGTGCGATAGGGCGTCGCCGCCGGCACCACCAGCGGTTCCGGCACCAGCACCGCCAGGGTGATCGGCGCCAGGTCGCGCAGCGGGTCATAGGGCGTGCCGCGATCCAGCCGCGGCGAGATGGCGAGCCCACCCGCGCTGCCGATGCCAAGCGTGTAGCCATCCGGCGCCGCCTTCGCGACCGCGTCCACGCCGGTCACGCCGCCGGCACCGGCACGGTTGTCGACCACCACCGGCTGCCCCAGCGTCGCCGTCAGCCGTGGTGAGAGCAGCCGCACCACGATGTCCGACGGCCCACCGGCCGCGAAGGGCACGACCACGCGGATCGGCCGGTCCGGCCAGGGCGCCTGTGCGAGCGCGGGCGTTGCGAGCGAGATGGCGGCCATGCCGCCGAGGAGCGTTCTGCGATCCATCGGAATCCTCCTGCGCCGGCTTCTGTCCGCCGGGCCTTCGAGGCAGTATCGACGCAACGCGCCGCGCGCGAAAGGGAACGCCGATGAAGATCACCAACGTCACCACCCACCACCACCGCACCGACTTCACCTATGGCGCGAGTGCGGGTGGCGTCGGCGGCAACCTGCATCTCAAGGCGATGGACACGCTGCTGGTGCGTGTCGAGACCGATGCCGGTATCCATGGCTGGGGCGAGGGTTTCGGCTTCACGCTGGTGGAAACGACGAAGGATGCGATCGACCGGCTGATCGGCCCCGCCTGCATCGGCCAGGATGTGAGCGACATCGCCGCGCTGATGCGCATGCTCGCCCGTCGCTTCCACAATTTCGGGCGCAACGGACCGGTGACCTTCGGGCTGTCGGCGATCGACATCGCGCTGTGGGACATTCGCGCCAAGGCGGCGGGCAAGCCGCTGCATGCGCTGCTCGGCAACGCGGCACGCAGCAGCGTGCCGGCCTATGCGTCCTTGCTGCGCTACGGTGCGCCCGATGACGTCGCGCGCAACGTGACGGACGCCATCGCGCGCGGCTATCGGCACATCAAGCTGCACGAATTCGACCTGCGCTGCATCCGGGCCGCCCGCGACGCCGCGCCACGCGACGTACCGCTGATGCTCGACATCAACTGCGTCTGGGACACCGAGGCCGAGGCCGTCCAGTTCTGCGAGGATGTCGCCGGGCTGAACATCGCCTGGGTCGAGGAACCGATCTGGCCGCCCGAGGACATCCCCGCCATCGCGCGCATCCGTGCCGCGGTGGACGTCCCGATCTCGGCCGGTGAATGCAACGGCACGGTCGAGGAGTTCTGCCGCACCTTCGAGACCCGCGCCGTCGATGTCGCGCAGCCTTCCATCACCAAGATCGGCGGCATGTCGGCCATGCTGGAGATCGCCGAGCTGGCGCGCGAGGCGGGCGTGCGGCTGGTGCCGCACTGCCCCTATTTCGGCCCGGGGCTGCTGGCCACGCTGCATTTCCTCGCCGCGACCGAGGAGGCCGAGCCGGTCGAGATCTATTTCGCGGACCTGCGGAACGCGCCCTATGGCGCGGCGTTGGTGCCCAAGGACGGCGTCATCGCCGTGCCGACGGGGCCGGGGCTGGGGCTGGAGCCGGATCTCGGCTGAGGGACGTTCCCGCGCCGTGCGGAACTGGAGGGGGCTTTGCCCCCTCCAGTCCACCCCCACCAAAGGCCAGCGGGCCTTTGGAAACCGATACTTGGCATTGGGCGGAGCGGGAGGTTCGCGAAAGCGGGGCACCCGCCCTGCCCCGGTATCAAGGAGCTTCCTGGGCATTGTGCCCGAAGCACCTCATCGTTCTTGATGAGGCCGTCGGGCCCAGCGCCAACTCGAGGTGTCCAGAGGCTCTTAGGCTAATGGATTCCCATTGGCGTTGCGGAGCAACGTCAATGGGTACCCGTGGCGGGACGATGTTTGGAGAGGGGCAGAGTCCCTCCCCAAGCCAGTCAGTGCCATAACGGCACGCCCATGGGGCCGAGCCCCTCCATTCTTCGCAGCCTGGCGCGAGAACCCTCGCCCTCAGCCTTCCAACCGCACATTCGCCGCGCGGGCAACCTCGCGCCACTTGGCGATCTCCGTGCGCAGGAAGGTCGCGTATTCCTCCGGCGTCTGCGGGTCGGCGACGGCGCCCATCGAGGCGATGCGATCCGCGATCGCCGGCTCCCGCAGGATGGCGACGACATCGGCATTGATGCGGCGGATGATCGCCTCCGGCGTGCCCGTCGGCGCGACCAGGCCTGACCAGCCCGCCGCTTCGTAGCCCGGCACCAGCGTCTCGGCGATGGTGGGCACATCGGGCAGTTGCGGCACGCGGCGCGCGCTGCACATCGCGATCGCCTTCACCCGCCCATCGCGGATATGCGGCAGCGCCGAAGCAACCGAATCCGTCATCAGCTTCACATTGCCGGCGATGACGTCGGCGATCGCCGGCCCGCTGCCGCGGTAATGCACGATGTTGAAGCGGATATTGGCGCGCAGCATCAGCAACTCGGCCGCCATGTGCTGGCTGGTCGCGGGTCCGGCCGAGGCCATGTCGAGCTCGCCCGGCTTCGCCCGCGCCGCCGCGGCAAGTTCCTGCATGGTGTTGTAGGGCAGTGAGGGGTGCGCGATCACCAGCAGCGGCACCATCGCGACATTGGTGATGCCGGCGAAATCCTTCTCGGCATCATACGGCAGGCGCGGCAACACCGAGGGATTGATGCCAAGCGTGCCGGAGGTCCCGGCCGTCAGCGTATAGCCATCCGCCGGCGCACGGGCACCGGCCTCCAGCGCCGGAGCACCGGCGCCGCCCGCGCGGTTCTCCACCACGACGCGCTGCGGCCAGCGCCTCGACAATTCATCGGCCACCAGCCGCGTGATGATGTCCGAGGCCTGCCCCGGCGGGAACGGCACGATGATGCGCACGGGGCGGTTCGGCCAGTCGGACTGCGCGCGCGCGATGGCGGGCAGCAGCGGCAGGCTGGCGGCGCCGAGCAAGGCGCGGCGGGCGATGGACATTGTTCTGGCGTCTCCTCAAGGACGCCGCACTCTATCCGCGCGTCAGCGCATCCTCCAAGCGGGCCTGCTCGCGCCGCGTCGCCAGGCGGCGCTGCACGGTGGCGCGCCGTTCGCGGAGGATGCCGAGCACCTTCTCCGCCTCGCGCGCGCGCGCCAGGGCGTCGCGCACCGCCTCCTGCGCCGCCTCGGCGCGGGCGAGCGCGTCCCGCTGCGCCTGACGCACCGCCAGGCCGCGCGTCAGGAAGGCGCCATAGGTAAACAGAACGCCTTCCGGCGGCTCGGCGCACAAGGCGGCCTCGGCGACCGCGGTCGCCTGCTGCTGGGCCGTCAGCGCGATGCGGGCATCCGCCAGGCTGCGCTGCGCGGCCTGGACGTCGATGGTGCGGAGTTTCGCCAGGGTGGCGAGGGGATCACGGGGCATGGCCGCCGGATCTTGTCGCCTCGCCGTTACCCGTTGGTGAATGCCCCCGCTGGCGCCGCGCGACCCCGCATGACAGAAACCGGGCCAGGGAAAATCCGAGGAAGCGC
Organism: Neoroseomonas lacus; assembly: GCF_014644535.1. Classification (GTDB taxonomy): domain Bacteria; phylum Pseudomonadota; class Alphaproteobacteria; order Acetobacterales; family Acetobacteraceae; genus Neoroseomonas; species Neoroseomonas lacus. The sequence continues at coordinate 355,484 of NZ_BMKW01000005.1, read as the reverse complement.
CATGCCCTTGCCATCCAACACCCACCGCATCGCCGTACTGCCCGGCGACGGCATCGGCACCGAGGTGACCGCCGCCACCCTGGCCGTGCTGGAACCGCTGGCGAAGCGCCACGGCCTCGGCCTCGCCTATGACCAGCTCCGCGCCGGCGCCTTCTGCTACCGTGACACCGGCACGGCGATGAGCGAGGAAACCTTCGACCGCGCCGCCAAGGCGGACGCCATCCTGCTCGGCGCCATGGGCTGGCCCGAGATCCGCACCGATGACGGCACCGAGATCGCCCCGCAGCTCGACCTCCGCTTCCGCCTGAACCTCTATGCCGGCGTCCGCCCGTTCCGCGCCCTGCCCGGCGTGCCGGTGGCGCTCGCCGACCCACGCGCGCGCGACATCGACTTCGTCCTCGTTCGCGAAAGCACCGAAGGACTGTTCTATTCGCGCGACCGCGGCGTGGTGACGCATGACATGGCCGAGGAGACGCTGCGCATCACCCGCGCCGTCACCGAGAAGCTGGCGCGCTTCTCGTTCAACCTCGCGCGTCGTCGTGCAGCGCGGCGCGGCAAGCCCGGGACGGTCACGCTGGTGGACAAGGCGAATGTGTTCCGCGCCTTCGCCTTCATGCGCGGCATCTTCAGTGAAATCGCCGCCGACTTCCCCGACGTCGTTCACGGCGCGCACTACGTCGACGCCATGGCGCTCGACATGGTGCGCAAGCCCTGGACGCTCGACGTGCTGCCCACCGAGAACATGTTCGGCGACATTCTCTCCGACCTCGCGGCCGGGCTGATCGGCGGCATGGGCTTCGCGCCCTCCGCCGATGTCGGCGACACCCATGCGGTGTTCCAGCCGGCCCATGGCACCGCCCCGGACATCGCCGGTCAGGGCCTCGCCAACCCGACGGCGACGATCCTCTCCGCGGCGATGATGCTCGACTGGCTGGCCGGCAAGGGCGCCGGCCAGGCCTATGCCGACGCCGCCGCCGAACTCGATGCCGCAGTCGATGCCGCGTTCGCCGATGGATTGCGCACCGCCGATATTGGCGGCACGGACGGCACGCTCGCGGCGGCCCGCGCGGTCGCCGCCAAGATCGGTTCAGCGCCCGCCTGAACCGCCCTGCAGCCACACCGCGTCGGCACCGAGCTCCGGCCAGCCGATCGCGCGCATCGCCGCCGGCGCCTCGGGTGCCGCGGCATCCCACCGCCCGGCGGTGATGCGCCGGCCGGTGATCGCGGCCGCCGCATCCGATAGCAGCCAAGCCAGCGGCGGCCCCATGATCGCCGGCTTCAACATCGCCTCGCGCGCCCAGCCGGCCTCCGCGCCGATGAAGGGCGTATCCGTCGGCCCGCCCGGGATCAGCACATTCACCGTGATCCCGGTCCCCGCCAGCTCCGTCGCCCAGACCGCCGAAGCCGCTTCCAGCGCCGCCTTCGCCGCGCCATAGGGCAGCACACGCAACATGGTGCGGAACGAGGTCGTGTTGTTCACTACCCTGCCCCAGCCGTCCGCCCGCATCATCGGCAGCGCCGCGCGCATCAGCAGCATCGGCGCGCGGACATTGATGGCGAAGAAGCGGTCCCAGGTGGCGGCATCCAATTCCTCGATGGACGGCAGCCGCGTCTCGGCATCCGGGCGCAGGGAGGAGACGCCAATGCCGGCATTGTTCACCACCGCATCGACCCGCCCGAGCCCCGCGACAGCGGCCAGTACGCCGACCCGGCAGCCTTCCTCGGTCGCCAGCTCGGCCAGCACCGGATGCAGCGGCGCGCCCGGATGGGCGGCGACCAGCGCATCGAGCCCCGCCACATCCCGGTCGAGCGCGGCCACCGCATGCCCCGCCCCCAATGCCGCGGCAACCATGGCCCGGCCGATCCCACCAGCCGCACCGGTGATGAGGATGTTGCGTGCCATCGTTCTTCTCCTGGTGTTTCCCATCAACAACCTGGAACCACCGCGCCGATTTGCCCAGGGCTGACCGGGCGCGGCCACTGGTCTAGTCTGCCCGGGAGGGAGGACCGTTCATGCGCGTGATCATCGCCGGCGGCGGCATTGGCGGGCTGACGGCAGCGCTGTCGCTGCACCAGGCCGGCATCGAGGTCGAGGTCTTCGAACAGAGCCCCGAGATCAAGCCGCTCGGCGTCGGCATCAACGTGCTGCCGCATGCCATGCGCGAACTCACCGAACTCGGCCTGCAGGAACGCGTGGTAGCGGCCGGGATCGTCACCCAGGAACTCGCCTACGCCAACCGCTTCGGCCAGATGATCTGGTCCGAGCCACGCGGCCTTGCCGCCGGCTACACCTGGCCGCAGGTGTCGATCCATCGCGGCCGGCTGCACATGGAACTGCTCGCGGCCGCACGCGAAAGACTCGGTGATGCGCGCATCACCCTCGGCGCCCGCATGACGGGGTTCGAACAGGACGATGCCGGCGTCACGCTGCGCTTCGAAGATGGCCGCCGCGCGCGCGGCGACGTGCTGGTCGCCGCGGACGGCATCCATTCCGTCGCGCGCGGCATCTTCTATCCGAACGAGGGACCGCCGATCTGGAACGGCCCGATCCTGTGGCGCGCGACCTCCATCGCCGCGCCCTTCCTCACCGGCGCGACCATGGCGATCGCCGGCAATCGCGACGTGAAATTCGTCGTCTACCCGATCGCCGACGAGGCGGACGGCCGCAAGCTCACCAACTGGATCGCCGAGATCCGTGTCCCCGCCGACCAGCAATGGAAGCGCGAGGATTGGAACCGCCCCGGCCGCATCGAGGATTTCCTGCCCGCCTTCGAGAGCTGGCGCTTCCCCTGGCTCGACATTCCGGCGCTGATCCGCTCCGCCCAATCGGTCTACGAATTCCCAATGATCGACCGCGACCCGCTGCCGCGCTGGACGCATGGCCGCGTCACGCTGCTCGGCGACGCGGCGCATCCGCTCTACCCGATCGGCTCCAACGGCGCGTCGCAAGGCATCCTCGATGCCCGCACCCTCGCGCTGAAGCTCGCGACGATCGACAACCCCATCGCCGCCCTCGAGGCCTATGAAGCGATCCGCCGCCCGGCCACCGCCGCGTTGCTGCACGCCACGCGCGGCGACGGGCCAGACCAGGTGCTCGACATCGCCGCCGAACGCGCGCCGCAGGGCTTCGACGACATTGAAGCCGTGCTGCCGCTCGCCGAACGCGCCGAGATCGCCGCCCACTACAAGCGCCTTGCCGGCTTCGAGCCCGCCGTCCTGAACGCCCGCCCCAGCCTCAACCCACCCCGGAGAGCCGCATGAGCCAGCACTACATCCCCGTCCGCGAGGAATGGCTTGCCGCGCGGCAGGAGGAAATCCTCGACCCCGGCCAGCGCATCGTCGACCCGCATCATCATCTGTGGGAACGGCCGGGCTGGCGCTATCGCCTCGACGACATCCTCGCCGATATCCGCACCGGTCACGACGTCTACGCGACGGTGCTGGTGCAGGCGCGCGCCTTCCACCGTGCCGATGGCCCCGAGGAACTCCGCCCGGTCGGCGAAACCCAATACGCCGCCGGCGTCGCCGCGATGTGCGAGAGCGGAATCTATGGCGATGTGCGCGTCTGCGCCGGCATCGTCGGCTTCGCCGACCTGACGCGCGGCGCGGCGGCGGGTGCCGTACTCGATGCCCACCTCGCCGCCGGCAATGGACGCTTCCGCGGCATCCGCCACATCGCCACCTGGGACACCGACCCCGTGGTGCTGAACCCGGCCTACACGCCTGCCGAGGACATGCTCGACAGCGCCGGCTTCCGCGCCGGCATCGCGGAACTCGGCAAGCGCGGCCTGTCCTTCGATTCCTGGATGTACTTCCACCAGATCCCGAAGCTCACCGCCCTCGCCCGTGCCTTCCCCGCGGTGCCGATGGTGCTGAACCATTGCGGCGGCATCCTCGGCATCAGCAGCTACGCCGGCCGTCGGGATGAGGTGTTCGCCACTTGGTCGGCCAACATGCGCGACCTCGCCGCCTGCCCGAATGTGATGGTGAAGGTCGGCGGTCTCGGCATGCGTCTGCCTGGCCTGGGGCTGGAACAGGGCGAGATCGCGCCCTCCTCGACGATGCTCGCCGAGGCCTGGAAGCCCTGGATGGAGCCTTGCATCGAGATGTTCGGCACCAGCCGCTGCATGTTCGAGAGCAACTTCCCCGTCGACAAGGGCGGCTACGGCTATGCCGCCGGCTGGAACGCCTTCAAGCGCATCGCCGCGGGCGCCTCGGCCGAGGAGAAGGCCGACCTGTTCTGGCGCTCGGCCTCCCGCTTCTATCGCCTGGCCTGACCGACGGTCTGCCAGCGAGGCGCGACGCCCTTGGTGCGCCAGGGCGGGCGTCGGCGTCCTACCTGCCCACGGCGACCGGCGCCAGAGTTAGGAAAGGCGCCGAAACCCGCCTCCGCGCACGGAGCGCGTGCCGCCGGCGCAGAATGCCTCTCATGCCCAGCACCAACAGTCGGCTTTCCAAATGATACTATCATTTGTCGGGGTGGTTTGGAGGGGCAGAGCCCCTCCATCCTTGCCGCCTAAAGGTCATCAGTTAGGGCCGTTGGCAAAAGGACGAGGGGCTCCCATGGTGGGGAAAGTTCGAGAGGGGCAACGCCCCCCTCGCTCCCACCGCTCAAGACCAGCGCTATCGGCACCATGCGCGCCGGCCGCCCAGCGGATCGACCAGCGCCGACAACCGTCGCACCATCCGGAACGTCATCGCTTCTTCACCCCACTGTCATCGGCCGAACGCGAAGGCCATGTCACGCGGCTTCCACCGGGCCGCGGCGCGACAGCCGCCGGCCCCATCGTGACTGCCTGAGGAGACACGCCATGCCGCACTACGCCAGCGCCCCGACCAAGGGCATGTCGACCCACTCGATGCGGCCCGCGCCATGACCCGCGTCATCATGGTCGCCCTCGACGGCATGCGGCCTGACATGGTGGACGCCACCGCGACGCCGAACCTCTTCGCCCTAACCGCCGAGGGGACGCGCTTCGCCAATGCGCGCAGCGTCTTCCCCTCCGAAACCCGCGTCGCCACGCCGTCCTTCATCACCGGCTGCCGGCCCGGCGCGCATGGCATGGTGGCGAACACGGTGTTCGACGCCTCGGTGGCACCCGACCGCCTGCTGCGCACCAAACTGGTGGAAGACGTGCTGTTGATGGCCGCCGGCGCCGAGTCGCCGCTGCAGCGCTCCAGCCTGGCCGAGCGCCTCGCCCCCTTCGGACTGCGCTTCGCCCTGATCAGTGCCGGCACGGCGGGTGCTGCGCGCCTGCTCCATCCGGCGGCCGAACGGCTCGACGCCTTCCGCTGGAATGTCGAGGACATCGACGGCGCCTCCGCCGAGGCGGTGCGCGAGGCCCTCGGCCCGACGCCGGCGGCAAGCGTGCCCAACACCCCGCGCGTCGAATTCGCCGGCCGCGTGCTGCTCGACCATGTGCTGCCAAAGCTGCGGCCCGATGTCGCGCTGCTCTGGCTATCGGAACCCGATGTCTCCTTCCATTGGGGCGGGCTGCGTGCGCCGCACACGCTGGCGGCGCTGCACGCCGCCGACGCCGTGCTGGGGCGCATCCGCGCCTGGCGCGACGCCCAGCCCGATGCGGAGGAGATCGCCATCATCGTGCTGTCCGACCACGGCCACGTCACCGGCCGCGGCAAGCGGTCCCTGCGCGACGAGCTGTGCCGCGCCGGCTTCCGCGCCGGCACCGGCATGGGCGCGGATGTCGATGTCGTGGTCGCCCCCGCCGCCGCCCCGGGCATGTGGTTGCGTGACCCCACCCTCGCCCCACAGATCGCCGACTTCCTAGCCACCCAGCCCTGGGCCGGGCCGCTGCTCGCCCGCGACCCGGCGATCCTGCCGCCGGGACGCGCCGCCCCGCTTTCCCTGCTCGGCAGCGCCCATGCCCGCAGCGCCGACCTGGTGGCGACCTTCGCCGGCGATGAAGCGGCCGACGAATGGGGCATGCCCGGCTTCGCCCCCTTCGACGCCCCGGATGTGCCCGAAGGCGGCGGCATGCATGGCGGGCTACACCGGGCGGAACTCGCCACCGTGCTGGTGATGCAGGGCGGCCCCTTCAGGCGCGGCGCGGTGGCCCAGGAAGCCGCCGACCTGACCGACATCGTGCCGACCGTGCTGCACATCCTCGGCCTGCCCGGCGAGGGCATGGAGGGGCGCGCCTTGCTCGGCGCCCTCGACGCCACGGCCGATGCGCCGCCCGCACGGGAGGTGCTCACCCTGCCCGGCGGCTTCGTGCTGGAGGCGATGCGCGGGCCGGACGGGCGGTTTTACCCGACCGCGCTGCGGCGGGCGCTGCGGTTGCCGGCGGTGGCGCAGTAGGGGCAGCCGACATGGAGGGGCGCCGCCCCTCCAAACCTCCCCGCCAAAGGCCCAAGGGCCTCTGGACACCTCGATCTGGCGTTGGGCAGGGGAGGATCGTCGCCAGCAGGTTGGCACGGTTGGGGCGCCTCGGGGAGGGTTTGGATTGCATCTCTTGGGGATAATTCCTCATGAGATGGCAGTGGATTTCCACGGCATGCTATTGGTATAATTGAATTGTAGACGGCGGCCTGGTGTCGGCGGCATCGCAGCGAAAAGCCGTTAGAAGAATAAAATCTTAAAGCATGAAAAATCAGCCGTTTAGCCAGTACCGCGCGGCGATGGGTGCTTCCTGTGCTGCAGAATCAACGAAGAGTGAACATGACCGCGGGCCGAACCAGGGCCCAGGAGCAGCGCCACCACCTCTCGGCCGCTCCGCTGGGATTTCCGTTCGCTCCGGCACGCAGATTTCCACTTGGGTCATGGGGCTCGCGGTCATCGTCCTCCGCTCGGGTAATTCCATCTGATCAAGATCAGCTTCCGGCAAATCGCGCCTGACCGAGATCTGTCAGGCGAGTGAAGGCACTCGACGAAACACTGACTTGGAGAGACTGACGTGAGGGCGGGCCAACGCAGACCGTCCTAGCCCCTCGGCAGCACCCGGCAGGCCTCATCGGCCGCTCGGGCCAGCAGGATCATCCGCCGCGCCGCCACCGCGCCCGCCGCCGTCTCGCCCGCCACATGCTCGGCGATCCGACTGCTCAGCACGCCGCGCAACATTGCTTCCACCGCCACATCGGTCGCCGCCACCGTCGCCGCATCCATCGCCACCCGCCGCAGCAGCGCAACAGTGCCGGCGATGCCCGGCCGCAACCCATGCAACGCCGCCACTTGCCGCACCAGCCGGATGCCCCGCCAGGAGAACACCAGCACGTCGAGCCCAGGCGAAGGGCTGACCGCCGTCATCGCGAAGGCCTGGATCGCCGCCGCGCGGCCCAACGCCTCGGCATCCCGCGCGATCGGCGCCAGGGTGGTCGCCTCGACCAGCGCGCAGGCCGCATCGATCGGCATGTCGGCCAGCCCGGCGGCGCGGGCACGGCCTTCCGGCAGCCGCGCCTGCCAATCCTGCAAGGCGCCGCGCAGCGCCACGACATCGCCACGCGCATGCGCCGCCCGCACCGCGTCCACCTTGCCGAGCGCGAGATACCCGCGCATCTCCCGCCCCACCGCGGCGAAAACCAGCCCGAATCCCGCCGCCGCGACGGCCAGCGTCACCCAGCCCAGCCAGGCCGCCTGGCTGAATTGCGCCGCGACGAAATTGCCCGCCTCCAGCAGCGAGAAGCCCAGCAGCAGTACCGCCAGCCCCAGCCCGGCGAGCCCCAGGGATGACCAGCCGCGATCGATCGGCGCCGCCGGCGCGACCGCGACCTCCCAGCCGAAATCGAGCCTCTGAGCGGCCGAAGCAGGTTCTTCCAGGATCACCCGTGGCGGTGGGGCGGCGCTCACAGCGCATCCCCCAGCAGCCAGGCGAGCAGCCCATCCATGCCCAGATGCGGCACGCCGGATGCCCCGGCCGGGTCCAGACGCGGCGGGCGGAACTCCGGCATCCGGAAGAAACCGGACTGCCAGAAGGCGGGTTCGGGTGGTCGCATGGGCACCTCCCCCGGATAGATGGTGGCGCCCCGGCCCTCATTCAAAAGAATCCCGCGCACGGCGGCGAAGGCCTGACCTTCCAGCGTCGCCACCGCGTCCTCGGTGCAGCGAATGGCGGCGAGCGCATGGAAGGAAGTCGCGGCACCACCGGCCTCGGCCCGCCCCCGCGCGCCGAGGGCGATGTGTTCCACCAGCGCGGCCAACGAATCCCGGGCGCGGGATGGCACGTGGTCCGCCTTGGTCGCGGCGAAGGCAACGCGCGTCGGCGCGGCCCCCAGCAGGCGCTCAAGCCAATTGCCGCCCGAGACCACCGCGGCGACGGCGGCCAACGCCTCGGCGGTGTCCTCGAAGGCCTCCTGCCCGGCATGCAGTGCACCCAGCACATCGACCAGCACGACCTGACGATGGAAGCGCGTGAAAAAGGGGTCGAGGAAGTTGCTGCGCTGGTCGTCGAGATAGGCCGCGTAGCGCCGCGCGCACAGCGAGGCGAGCCCGCCCCGCGCGCCCTCGGGCAGCGGGAAGAACCACAGCAGCGGGGCCTCCCCGCGCGGGCCGGGGTTGAGGAAACGCCCGGGCTGGAGGAAGCGCAGCCCATGCTCGTCGCGGCAGGCGCGCAGCGCGTCGCGGTACAGCGTGTAGCCACGCTTGGCCAAGGCATCCTCGGCCGCCGCGTCGCCCGGCAGGGCGTCGATGAAGGCGAGGAAGTCGCGCGCCACCTCGGCCCGCGCGCCGCGGCGCAGGCGCGTGAGCGTCGCCGCCGACCAGCTCGCGTAATCCTGCCGCAGCATGGGCAGGTCGAGCAGCCACTCGCCCGGATAGTCGAGCAGGTCGAGCGTCACCCGCCGGTCCGGCAGCAGCCCGCCCAGCGAGGTGCGGCGCTCGACATCGATGGCGATGGACAGCGTCGAGAAATCCTCGGTGCGTTCCGGCCAATGCGGCGGGTCGGCCGCGAGCGCGCCGAGATGCGCCTCGGGGTCGAAGCGGGGCACCGTCTCGGTCCCGGCCGGGACCACCTGCACGCGGCGGATGCGCCCGCCGACGGCCTCATCCAGCGCCGGCAGGGTGCGCGCTCCGCGCCCGGCCGCGACCAGGTTGGCGATCAGCGAGGTCAGGAAGACGGTCTTGCCGGCGCGCGACAGGCCGGTCACGGCAAGACGCAGCCGTTCCCGCCCCACCAGCGCGCGGGCGGCGTCCTCGGTGGTGTCGAGGACGCCGCGGATCAGCGACAGCGGGTCCATGCCCGCGCCCACCCTAACCTTGGCTCACCGCGTGCCGGCGGCCACGCGCAGTGGCTTCCGAGAGCCAAGCCGACGCGGCGGCGGGCCGGGCGCCGATGGTCGGCTCGTGACGGGCCAGGGTTGAGGCGGGAGCATTACGGTTGGTCATGCGCCTGATCGTGCCGGCCACGACCGCCGGCGTCCACTGCCCGCCACTTGGTCCGGCCAAGGACTCCAGGCGCTGGCGCCGCGCCGGGCGGAGGCGTCACCAGGCCACCGTCGTTCAGCCGGTCGGACGTGGCGGCTCGGGCGCAATCGCCCGGAAAGATCCGATCACAGACGCGTCATATCGACGTTGCTTTTAAATTTGCGTCCGCCCTAAAATATAACCCCATCCAGCGTGGCCAGACCCGGCACGGACGGCTGGGAGAGCGTGCCTCTCTCGCCGAACTCCGTTGCAAGGAATGCCCGTGCCGCATCGTCGCACCGCGCGTTTTCCCACGCAAAATCGTCTCCTGGCTTCGCTGCCGAAACAGGAAATCGAACGGTTGCTGCCGCAGATGGAGCTGATCACGTTCCCGCTGCGGCAGACGCTTCTTGCTGCCGGGGAGGCGAACAGCTTCGTCTACTTTCCCGAAAAGGGCTGGGTCTCGATGGTCCTGATGCTGCAGCATGGCGATGCGACCGAAGTTGGACTGATCGGCCGGGAAGGTATGGTTGGTTTCGCCGCCCTGCTCGGCATCCGTCAAAGCAACATCGAGGCCATCTGGCAATCCGAAGGCACGGCGCGCCGCCTGCCGGCCGCCGTGTTTCGCGAGGCATTCGACCGCAACCCGGCGGTACGCGACCACGTGCTTCGCTTCGCCCAGGCATTCCATTTGCAGGTTGCGCAGACAGCGGCGTGCAACGGTCGCCATACCCTGAACCAACGCCTCGCGCGCTGGATCCTGATGGCGCGTGACCGGGCCGACAGCGACGCCTTCCCGATGACGCATGAGTTTCTCGCCACAATGCTCGGCGTCCGTCGGTCCGGCGTCACCGTCGCAGCCGGTCAGTTGCAGAAAGCCGGATACATCATCTACGGGTCCGGGCGCCTCATGATCCTCGACCATGGCGGGCTCCAGGCAAGGGCGTGCGAATGCCACGCCACCGTGCACCACGAATATCAGGAATTGCTTTCATTCGATGGGCCTGAAGAGGCCGATCACGGCTGAATCGGTTGCGCTAGATCATACTTGTACGGTAACGAACAGGCAGTGTCGTATAAGAAGTCTTACGATGTTCCGCGTCCTGAAACGAGAGGGAGCGGTACATGAGGCTAATGCTCAAGCATATTGCCGATCACGAACAACGCGCGAAAGCTGCTGCGTCAATTGTCGCAGTTGGTTTATATCGGAAGCGGTCGCATGTCGCGCTTGCCGCCGCACAAACCGCTGCCCGGGCAACATTGCTGGCCTGGGGCATGTCGCCTCATCGGTTCTTCTCCCACCCCGATGTATCCGTGCTGGTCGAGGTGGCAGCGGCAAGGCGGTCGGATTTCAGGGCCCGACCCAACAAACGTCTGAACCTAGCGCGTGACCTGCTGATGGCGATGCACCGCATCCTCCCGGCGCTGCACGAGCCCTCCCTGCCCGCGGCGCGCAAGCGCGCGGCCCGGACGCCACTTTCCGCGGACCCGTGGGCGGCCTTCATGGCGGGCACTCTGCCGAAACGCGATCGCGTCCCACAGGCGTCAGGCACGGGCCTGTCAGGGCGGTCATCTGATCGGCCCCTTGCCCGGCTCCGCAGCGGTTCCCATGCTGCTTTGGCCGGAGGCCCGCAGAGCTAAATCTTCCCCGGGGAGCGCCCGACGCGACATCGGCCCGCTCCACGGCCGCAGAAGAGTCCCAAGTCTAGCGCGGCAGCCCGGCCGCTTGGCAGGCGGGCCAGCCACGGCACGCCGCTGCGGCATCAGCACGGGAGGTGACCATCGGCGCGCCGAGCGACGCGCCGATGGCACACGGTTTACCGCTGGATCAGTTCAATCTTGTAGCCATCGGGGTCTTCGACGAAGGCGATGATGGTGGTGCCGTGCTTCACCGGCCCGGCCTCCCGCGTCACCTTGCCACCGCCGGCGCGCACCGCTTCGCAGGCCGCCGCGACATCCGGCATGGCGACGGCGAGATGCCCGAAGGCGGTGCCCTGCTCATACTTCTCGACGCCGTAATTGTAGGTCAGCTCGATCTCGCCCTGGCCTTCGGCATTGCCGGTGCCGTAGCCGAGGAAGACGAGCGTGTACTTGCCCGCCGGCACGTCGTTGCGGCGCAGTTCCTTCATGCCGAGCAGCTTGGTGTAGAAGGCGATGGACCGGTCGAGGTCGCCGACCCGGATCATGGTGTGCAGGAAGCGGCTCTGGCTCATGCTGTCGTTCCTTCGTTGTACTCGGCGGGATCGAAGGCGAGCAGGAAGATACCCGCCGCCGCGGCCCGCGCGATGGTGGCCTCGCGTTCCAGGAGGATGGTGCCGTTGGCCTCGAAGGCCAAGCCGCGCAGCCCCGCTGAAATCGCACCATCGACCGTGCGCGGCCCGATGGTCGGCAGGTCGGCCAAACGCGACTGGCCGGGCTTGAGGCATTTCACCAGCACGCCGCCCGGCCCCTCGCGATGCAGCGGGCCGCAGCGGGCGAGCATCGCATCGGTGCCCTCGATCGCCTCGACCGCCAGCACCAGGCCGTGCTGCACCACGCAGCCCTGCCCGACATCAGCGATGCCGAGCGCCCGGCAGACCGCGATGCCGCGCTGGATATCCGCCCGCGCGAGTTCATCCGGCGCCGCTCCGGCCAGCAGGGCGGCCGGCGGTAACAGCCCGGCCAGCACCTCCTGCGCGCCCAGCACCTCGAAGCCCTCCTCATCCAGCACCTTCATCACCGCGCGCAGGATGGAATCATCGCCGCTGAAGGCGGCACGGCCGACCCGCGCCAGCAGCTTCATCCCCGCCGCATCGGGTCGCAGCGACAGGATGGAGGGGCGCGACACAGTGCCGGCCAGCACCAGCTGGCGCACGCCCTGCGCCTTCAGCCACACGAGCAGCTGCGCCACCAGCCCCCAGCGGAAGGAACGCGACGGATAGGCGCCATAGGCCTGCGCATCGCCATGCCCGTCGAGCACGGCCACCACCACCGGCCGGCCCGACGCCGCTACCGCTTCAGCGATGCGCACCGGCAGCCCGCCGCCGCCGGCGATGATGCCAAGGGGCTCGGCAGCGCCCATGGCGGGGCGCTCAGCCTTCCTCGTCGTCGTCGGCGGTGTCGGTGTCGCGGCCGGCCTTGCACAGGCCACGCTTGGACGGCGCCTTGATGAAGGCGAAGATCTCGGCGACCGGCGCTTCATCGAGCCACCGCGCCTCGGCCGACGCCAAGCGTTCGCTGAACACGCCGGGTTCCTTGAACAACAGGCGGAAGGCGGCGCGCAGTGCGTGGATCTGCGGCCGGGTGAAGCCGCGCCGCTTCAACCCGATCAGGTTCAACCCGATCATCCGCGCCCGGTTGCCCATGGCGGAGCCGTAGGGGATCACATCCGCCTCGACACCGCTCATGCCGCCGATCACCGCCTGGCGGCCGATGCGCACGAATTGATGGATCGCTGTACCGCCGCCGACGAAGACGGTGTCGCCGATCTCGACATGGCCGCCGAGCATGACGTTGTTGGCGAGGATCACCCGGTCATGGAGCGTACAGTCATGCGCGACATGGGCGACCGCCATGATCATGCAATCGGTGCCGATCGTGGTGACGCCATGGCCGCCGACACTGCCGCGATGGATCGTCGCGTGCTCGCGCACCAGGGTGCGGGCGCCGATCTCGCAGCGCGTCGGCTCGCCTTTGTATTTCAGGTCCTGCGGCGCCATGCCGATGGTCGCGAAGGGGAACACCTTCACGCCGGCACCCAGGCGCGTATGCCCGTCCACCACGACATGGGAGAGCAGTTCGACGCCGGCCTCGAGCACCACGTCAGGCCCGACCACGCAGGCCGGACCAATGTGGCAGCCCTCACCGATGACGGCGCCCGGGGCAACCGCCGCGGTGGGATGGATATGGGTCATGCGTTTAGCGGTCCAGGATCATGGCAGTGTAGGTCGCCTCGGCCACCACCTTGCCGTCCACCTTCGCCTCCGCGGAGAACTTCCAGATGTTGCTGCGCTGGCGCTGCTTGACGACGTCGACGCGCATCTGGTCGCCAGGGACCACCGGTTTGCGGAACTTCGCTTCCTCGACGGACATGAAATAGACGAGCTTGCCCTGCCAGGCCGGCCCGAGCGTCGTGACCACCAGCACGGCCGCCGTCTGCGCCATGCATTCGATGATCAGCACGCCGGGCATCACCGGCATGGACGGGAAATGGCCCTGGAAGAAGTTCTCGTTGATGGTGACGTTCTTGATGCCGGTGCAGGATTCGCCCAGCACCATGTCCACCACCCGGTCCACCAGCAGCATGGGGTAGCGGTGCGGGATGGCGTTCATGATCTGCGCGATGTCGAAGCTCTCGATCACGCGCGGCGCGGCGGCCGGTTTCTCGTTGTCGCTGGTCATGGCGTCCCGCCCGATGTCCCGTCCCTTTTGGTTGCCGCCAACTGCCGCAGCCTAGCGAAGGCGCGCAGCGTCTCGCGCGCCGGCCATGCCGGGCTGCCGACCACGTCAGTGGCGGCCGGCACGTCGTTCATCACACCCGCCTGGGCACCGATGCGCGCCTGGGCGCCAACCTTGATGTGGCCGACCAGCCCCGCCTGGGCGGCGACCACCACATAGTCGCCGAGTTCGGCCGAGCCGGCGATGCCGACCTGGGCCACGATCACGCACCCGCGACCCGTCTTCACGTTGTGGCCAATCTGCACGAGGTTGTCGAGGCGTGTCCCCGGCCCCAGCACCGTATCGCCGCCGGCGCCGCGATCGACGCAGGAATTGGCGCCGATCTCGACGCCGTCACCGAGGATGACGCGGCCGATCTGCGGCACGGTCACATGTTCGCCCGCCTTGGTGGTGATAAAGCCGAAGCCTTCATTGCCGACCCGGGCGCCCTGGTGCAGCACAACGCCGGCCCCGGCGATGCAATATTCCATCGAGGCCTGCGCCCGCAGAACCGACCGGGCGCCGAGCACACAGCCGCCGCCGACCACGGCCTGCGCGCCGATGACGCAGTCTTCGCCGATCTCGGCGCCGGCGCCGATCACGGCGTACGGCCCGATCTCGGTGCCGGCGCCGATCCGCGCATCGGGCGCCACCACGGCTGTCGGGTGAATGCTGGCCACGGGCACGGGGCGCGGATGGAACAAGGCGGCTACCCGCGCATAGGCGAGCTGCGGTGTTTCCGTGACCAAGGCGATGCAGCCCGCGGGCACGTCCTTGGCGGCCGCCGCAGCCACCAACACGGCACCGGCGCGGGTTTCCCGCAAGGCCGCGAGCATGCGACGGCCTTCGAGGAAGGCGACTTCCTGCGGTCCGGCATCGCCGAGCGGTGCGACGTCGGCGAACAGCCGGTCCTCGCCTTCGGCGAGCGTCACGCCCGCCGCCGCCGCGATCGCCGAAAGGGCGATTGGGCCATGCGCGAGGAAGAAGCGCGGATCCGCGCCCATACCGGTCAGTTCCGCCGCTGGCCCCGGGCCGGTGCGGCCGGAGCCGCCGCCGCCGGAGCCGGGGCAGCCGGGGCGTCACCGGTCTCGGCCGGCAGCGTCACGTTCGGGATCATGCGGTTGAGCTGCGCCGCGACTTCCTCGGTCAGGTCGAAGGGCGGCTCGTTGAAGATGACCAGCGGACGCGGCAGCACGATGTTGACGTTGCGGCTGCTGGCCACCTGGCGGATGACGATGCCGAGCGCCTGCTCGATCTCGCGCAGCGCGCCCTGCGCGAGTTGCTCGATGTCGCGGGCGCGTTCGCGCAGCACGCGCTGGCTATCGGTGATGCGGTCCTGCAATTCGCGCTCGCGGGTGCGCAGTTGCTCGGGCGTCAGGGTCGGGCGATCGGTGGCGAGGCGCTGCTGCGCATCGCGCCATGACTGCTGTTCGCGCTGCAGATCCTCGTTGAGCCGGCCGCGGCGCTGCTCGATCGCTTCACGCACCTGGGTGAAGGCGGAGGAGACACGCTGGATTTCAGGCACGTCCACAATGCCGATCACCGGGGCAGGCGGCGGCTGGCCGGGAGCCAGCGCCGGCGGTGCCTGAACCGGGGCCTGGGCGGGCGCCTGGGCGGGCCGCTGGCCCTGCTGTGCCGGGCGCGGGGGACGCTGTTGTTGCTGCTGCTGCTGTGGCTGGCCGGGCACGAACCACTGCTGTTGTTGCGCGACGGCAGGGGAGGCAATGAGCAGGGCCGCGAAGGCGGCCGGAAGAATACGGGCCATGTCAGCTATTTCCTGAATCAGAAGCGCGTGCCGAAGCCAAGGCGGAAGACCTGAGTCTCATCGTAGGACTTCTTCACCACGGCCTGCGCGAGGTCGATGTTGATGAGGCCGATCGGGCTCCGCCAGGAGAAGCCGAAGCCGATGCCAACGCGCGGCGAAGCATCGTCGCGCACGCAGTTCGGCACGTTGCTTGGGCAACCCGTGTCATTGACGTTGGTCGGCAGTTCATAGTTGCCGCCGACATCGACAAACACGCGCCCGCCCAGGCCCAGTTCGGCCGGCAGCGGCAGCGGGAAGCGGAACTCCGCCGAGGAGGTCCAGATGATCTGGCCGCCAAGGGCATCGTTGGTTGAGACGTCGCGCGGGCCGGCGCCGCCGATGGCGAAGCCGCGCAAATTCTCGCCGCCGAGGAAGAAGCGGTCGACGATGCGGCTGTTGCCGCCATTGTAGGGCAGCAGCCAGCCGCCGCCCACGGCGAAGACCAGCACGTAGTCCGGGTCGCCCAGCAACTGCTCGAACGGAATGTAATACTGCCCGTCGCCGCGCAGACGGACGTAGTAGACATCGCCACCGAGGCCGGCGAGGTCGGCGCCGCCACGCACCACGTAGCCGTCGCGCGGCTCGATGCGGCTGTCGCGATGGTCGTAGGTGATGGTGGTGGAAACCTGGCTCAGCAGCGTCGTGCCGGCCTGCTCCTGGATGAACCGCGACGTCGAGGAATCGACGTCATAGAGATTGCGATTGACCAGCGAGTAGGACCAGGTCTGGCGCAGCCGCTCGTTGATCTCGTAGCCCATGCGCGCAACGAAGCCGGCACGCCGCTCATTGTAGCCCGAGGTGGACTGCAGGTTCCGCTGCACGAGGAACACGTCGGCGCCGGCGGCGAGGTTGCGCTCGAGGAATTGCGGGTCGGTGACCGAGATGTCCACCTGGCTGCGCTTCTGCGCCAGCGTCACGTTGGCGCGCGCATCGACGCCGGTGCCGAGCAGATTGCGCTCGCGCAGGCCAACGTCGGCGAGGAAGCCGGCATCGGTCGAATAACCGCCACCGAGGGTGAACTCGCCGGTCGCCCGCTCAGTCACCTGGGTGTTCAGGATCACGCGGTCCGGCGCCGAGCCGGGTGTCGAGTTGACCTGCACATCGGAGAAGAAGCCCAGGGCGCGGATACGCTCACGCGAGCGGCGCACCTGCTGGGTGATCAGCGGATCGCCTTCGGCCAGCCGGAATTCGCGGCGGATGACACGGTCCTGCGTGCGGGTGTTGCCGTTGATCTCGATCCGCTCGACGAAGGCGCGCGGACCTTCCGAAACCTCGAAGGTCAGCTCGACCTTGCGTTCCTCGCGATTGCGCACGACGCGCGGCTCGACATTGGCGAAGGAGAAGCCGCGCGCGACCAGCAGGTCGGTCAGCAGCGTGTCGGCACGCTCCACGGCGTCGCCATCGTACCAGTCGCCGGGCGAGATCGGGATCTCGCGCTGCACCGACGCGGGGTCGAGACCGCGCAGCGTGCTGGTGACCTGCACGTCGCCGATCCGATAGCGCGGCCCTTCGTCGATCGTATAGGTCAGGAAGAAGCCACTGCGATCAGGGGCCAGTTCCGCGGTCGCGCCGGTGATCTGCACGTCGGCATAGCCCTGGCGCAGATAGAATCGGCGCAGCAATTCGCGATCGAAGGCGAGCCGGTCGGGGTCGTAGTTGTCGGAGGTCGACAGGAGCCGGTACCAAGCCTGCTCGCGCGTCGCGATGACCTCCTTGAGCCGGCTGTCGGAATAATCGCTGTTGCCGACGAAGTTGATGCGCGCGACCAGCGCCGTGGCACCCTCATTGATCTCGAAGACGACGTCGACGCGGTTCTGGTCGAGTTCGATGATCTTGGGTTCCACTGTCGCGCCGAAGCGGCCGCGGCGGGCGTAGATCTCGAGGATCCGCTGGCGGTCGGCCTGGGCGGCGGCGGGCGTGAACACCGAGCGGGCGCGCAGTTGCACTTCGCCGCGCAGGATTTCGCTGGTGATTCGGCGGTTGCCCTCGAAGCCCACGCGATTGACCAGCGGGTTCTCGACCACCCGCACGATCACGCGGGTGCCGTCGGGGCGGATCTCGACGTCGCGGAACAGCCCGGTCGCGAATAGGGCGCGCAGGCTGCGGTCCAGCTGGTCGGGGTCGGCCGTGCCGCCGGGCTGCACCAGCATGTACGAGCGGATGGTATCCGCTTCGATGCGCTGATTGCCCTGGACCTCGATCGCGGTCACGCGTCCGGGCGCTTGCGCCGAGGAAGGGAGCGCCACGAACAACGCGGCGAGGACGACGAGGAGGGTGCGCAGGCTTTTCAACGAATCGGCACCTGATCTTGGGGGCGGGCGGAGGGAGCGGACACTAGCCGAGGTCCCCGTCCGGCGTCACCCCTTGGCGCCTGATCGCGGCATGAACAAGGCACGGCCGTGGAAGCGGGCGGCACAACCCACCCTCACCCGCCTCCCCTGGCACGGTCGTCCCGGCGCCAGGGTTGGTCAGGCAATACCCCGTGCGAGGGGCGCTTCAGCCGATCAGGGACGACACCCAGCGCACCACGCCCAGCTGCGTGAGGTCGTTCCAGGTGGCCAGGATCATCAGCGTCGCCAGCAGCGCGAAGCCGCCGCGGAAGGCGTATTCCTGCGCTCGGACCGTCAGTGGCCGACCGCGAATGGCCTCCGCCGCGTAGAACACCAGATGGCCACCATCGAGGATCGGGATCGGGAAGAGGTTGATCAGGGCCAGATTGACCGAGAGCAGGGCAATGAAGGTCACTAGAGACAAAATTCCCATCTCGGCGACTTCGCCTGACATTTGCGCGATGCGCAGCGGGCCGCCGATCTCATCGGCACTGCGTGCGCCGCTGATCATCTGCCAGACGCCGGCCAGGGTCTGGCCCGAGACCGAGATCATGTGCCAAGTGCCGGCCACCACGGCGCTTGCGGGGTCGAGCCGTTCACGTTCGATCACCCCGCCGGTGACGCCGAGCATGCCGCGTCCGTCCTCGGCCCGCGCGATCGGCGTGGCGATGACCTTCACCTCGTTCTCGCCGCGACGCACCAGCACCTCGACCGGCTGCCCGGCGCGCGGCTGGATGTGGTGCTGGAGTTCCTCGAACCGGGTCACCCGTTCGCCATCCAGCGCCAGAATGCGGTCGCCCGGCTGTAGCCCGGCGCGTTCGGCCGCCGAACCGGCCACTACAGTCTGGACCGCGGTGGTGCCGACCGGCCGGCCTACCGTCGCGAAGATGCCGGCGAACAACACCGCGGCGAGCAGGAAATTGAAGATCGGCCCTGCGGCGACCACGATGGCGCGGTCGCCCACACTCTTTTCATGGAAGGCCTCGCCGGGGCGATAGGCGGCGGGGTCGGGCTCGACCTCCCCGGCATGTTCCATCCCGTGCATTTTCACGTAACCGCCGAGCGGGATCCAGCCGACCTGCCATTCGCAGCCGCGCTTGTCGGTCCAGGTGGCAACCGCGCGGCCGAAGCCGATCGAGAAGCGCTCGACATGCACGCCGCGCCAACGGGCGGCGAGGTAGTGGCCCAGCTCATGCACGAAGATCAGAACGCCGAGCACCACGGCGAAGGAAATGATGGTGCGGAAGGGCTCAGGCAGGAATTCCATAGGGTCCGTTTCCGGTTGCGCGGTGCCGCTCAGGCAGCCGCCCGTTCCGCGGCGATCCTCGCCGCCTCCACACGCGCCGCCCCGTCCAGCGCCAGGATGGCGGCGAGATCCGCCACCTCCGGCGCGCCGAGCCGGGTCAACGTCTCCTCAACCACGGCGGCGATATCCAGGAAGCCGATGTGGCGGCTCAGGAACAGCCCGACTGCTGTTTCATTCGCCGCGTTCAATATGGTGGTTGCCCCGGCGCCCGCCCGCAAGGCCTCCCGCGCCAGCCGTAACGCAGGGAAACGAACGGGATCGGGCGCATAGAAGTCGAGCCGCCCCAGTGTGACGAGATCAAGCCGCGGGACGGACGACATCATCCGCGCCGGCCAGGCCAGCGCATGGGCGATCGGCGTGCGCATGTCCGGCGAGCCAAGCTGCGCCACCACCGACCCATCGGCGTATTGCACCAGGCCATGCACCGTCGATTGCGGATGGACCAGCACCTCGACCCGCGCCTCGGGCACCGGGAACAGGCGCACCGCTTCGATCAGTTCCAGCCCCTTGTTCATCATGGTGGCGGAATCGATCGAGATCTTCGCCCCCATCGACCACACCGGGTGGCGCACGGCGGCCTCCGGCGTGACGGAGGCCATCTCCGCCAGGGACATGGTGCGGCACGGGCCACCGGAGGCCGTCAGCACGATCTTCTCGACCGTGGCATAGGGGTCGGCCGCCGTGCCGCGCGCCTCGAGCGCCTGGAAAATGGCGTTGTGTTCGGAATCGACCGGCAGCAGCGTCGCACCCCCGGCCCTGGCCGTGGCCAGCACGATCTCGCCGGCGCAGACCAGGCTTTCCTTGTTGGCCAGCGCCAGCACGCCACCGCGCGACACGGCGGCGAGGATGGCCGGCAGGCCCGCCGCGCCGACGATGGCCGCCATGGTCCAGTCAACCGGGCGCGCCGCGGCGGCGACCACCGCCTCCGGCCCGGCCGCGGCCTCGATGCCGGTGCCGGACAGCGCGTCACACAGTGCCTGGTAGCTGGCCGGATCGGCGACGACCGCCAGCCGCGCGCCCAGGCGCCGCGCCTGGGCCGCCAGGGCGATGACGTCGCGATGGGCAACCAGCGCCTCGATGCGGAAAGCGCCTTCGGGGGCTTCGTCGAGAAGGGCGACGGTGCTGCGGCCGACTGAGCCCGTGCTGCCGAGGATGGTGACGCTGCGGGTCATGACGCCGGCTGGAGGGGCTTTGCCTCTCCAAGCCACCCCACCAAGGGCCTAAGGGCCTTTGGAAACCGATACCTAGTGCTGCGCCGGGAGGGGCGGGCCGCGAGGCCGTGCGACCGCGCTTGCGTCACCACCATAGCGGCTGCCCCCGCCCCAGGGCGAAGGCCAGCAGGGCGGCCACCGGCGCGGCCGCCAGCACGCCATCGAGCCGGTCCAGCAAGCCGCCATGGCCGGGGATCAGGGCGGAGGTGTCCTTCACCTCGAAATGCCGCTTGATCCAGGATTCCAACAAGTCGCCCGCCTGCGCAGCCACGCCCAACATGGCCGCGACTGCGGCCGCGCGAGCGGCCCCGCCCGGGGCCAGCAACATCGCCGTCGCCACCCCCACCATCATGGCCGCGACCAGCCCGCCGCCGGCACCCGACCAAGTCTTGTTCGGGGAGACAGCAGGGGCGATCCTGGGCCCGCCAAAGAACCGGCCGGCCATGTAGGCGCCGATATCCGACGCCCAGACCACCAGGAACAGGAACAGGACATTGGCCTGCCCGGCCGCATTGTCGTGGCGCAGTTCGATCAGCGCGATGCCGGCCAACCCGATATACAGCACACCGACGGCGAGCCAGCCGGCCGATTGACCCCGGCCATCCACATCCCGGCCGCGATCGGCGGTCCACCAGGCCACCGCCCACAGCGCCGCCAGCAAGGCGAGCGCGGCGCGTGAATGCTCGGACACCGCCAGCGTGCCCGCCGCGAAGACCGCGACCGGCACGGCCAAGCCCGGCATCGTCCGCGTGCGATACCCGCACAGATGCACCCATTCCCAGGACAGCAGTGCCGCCGCAATGGCGATCAGCATCGTCCAGGGCTCGGACCCCAGCCAGATGCAGGCCAGCGCCGTCGGCCCCAGCACCAGGGCGGAGAGGAAGCGCTTGCGCAGGTCCCGCCAGCGCTTGGGCTCCGCCGTCAAGGCTGTGGCCGCGCTCAGGGTCGTGCCCCGTAGCGGCGCTCGCGACGGATGAAGGCGGCCACCGCCTCGGCCAGCTGCTCGGCGCCGTAATCGGGCCAGAGCACCTCCTGGAAGACGAATTCGGCATAGGCCGCCTGCCAGAGCAGGAAGTTGGACAGCCGCTGTTCGCCCGAGGTGCGTATGATCAGGTCTGGGTCCGGAATGCCGGCGGTCTGGAGGAAGCCGCTGAAACACGCCTCGTCGATGGCCTCGGGCGCGAGCCGCCCCTCGGCTACCGCGCGGGCCGCGGCGCGCGCCGCGGCCAGGATCTCGTCCCGCGCGCCATAGGACAGCGCGACATTGAGGTTGAGCCGCGTGCCGCCGGCCGTCGCCTGCTCGGCGGCGCGGATCGAGCGGATCATCTCCGGCCCGAAGCGCTCATAATCGCCAATTACCCGCAGACGGATGCCTTCCTTGACGAGGCTCGCCACCTCGGAACGCAGGTACAGGCGCAGCAGCCCGGTCAGGGCCGAGACCTCCTCGAGCGGCCGGCGCCAGTTCTCGGAGGAAAATGCGAAGAGGGTGAGCCAGGTGATGCCCTGGTCGGCCGCCGCCTCGATGGTGCGGCGCGCCGCTTCGGCGCCGGCCTTGTGGCCAAGCGCGGCCGGCAGACCCCGTGCCTGCGCCCAGCGGCGGTTGCCGTCCATGATGATGGCGACATGGGCAGGCGTCTCGGCCGGCCCGGTGGCCGCGCGCAGAGGTCCCGAGGCAGCGCTCACGCCCGCCCTTCCCTATGGCGACGGGCCTTGACGGGGCTCAACCGCACTTCGCCTCCCTTCAGACGCTTGCTCGCGACGATCCTCACACCGTGCGGATGTCTTTTTCCTTCTCGACCAGCGAGGCATCAACCTGCTTCACATACTGGTCGGTCAGCTTCTGGATCTCTTCCTCGGCCCGCTTGGCATCATCCTCGCTGACCTCGTGCTTCTTGTCCCAGCCCTTGACCTGCTCCATGCCGTCGCGGCGCACGCCGCGGATGGCGACGCGGGTGCCTTCGGCATAACGCGCGGCTGCCTTGGCGAGTTCGTTGCGGCGCTCGGTGGTCAGCGGCGGCAGCGGCACGCGGATGACCTGGCCTTCGGCCTGCGGATTGAGGCCGAGATTGGCCTCGCGGATCGCCGATTCGACAGCCTTGGCGAGGCCCTTGTCCCATACCTGGACCGAGAGCAGGCCCGGCCCGGCCACGGAGATATTGGCCACCTGGTTCAGCGGCGTGACCGAGCCATACGCCTCGACGCGCACGGGTTCGAGCAGGGCGGGGCTGGCCCGGCCGGTCCGCAGGCCCTGGAATTCCTTCCTCAGCGTCTCGATCGCGCCATCCATGCGGCGCGTCAGGTCCTGCTTCAGGGCGTTGAAGTCAGCAGCCATGGGCCCGTCTCCTCAGGTCTGATGCTCATGCACGGTGGTGAAGCGGCCCTCGCCCTTCATCACCGCGGTGAAGGCGCTGGGCTCGTGGATGTTGAAGACGATGATCGGCAGGTGGTTCTCGCGCGCCAGGCTGATCGCCGCCGCGTCCATCACGGCGAGGTCCCGAGCCAGCATGTCGAGATAGGTCAGCGAGACGTAGCGCTCCGCCTTCGGGTTCTTGCGCGGGTCGGCGGAATAGACGCCATCGACCTGCGTGCCCTTGAGCAGCGCGTCGCAGCCCATTTCGGCCGCCCGCAGCGCG
This sequence comes from Neoroseomonas lacus, assembly GCF_014644535.1. Taxonomy (GTDB): domain Bacteria; phylum Pseudomonadota; class Alphaproteobacteria; order Acetobacterales; family Acetobacteraceae; genus Neoroseomonas; species Neoroseomonas lacus. The sequence continues at coordinate 332,429 of NZ_BMKW01000005.1, read as the reverse complement.
GCAGCGGTGTCGGTCGTGAAGAACGGGTTGCCGGTGCCGGCGGCGAAGATCACCACGCGGCCCTTCTCCATGTGCCGCACGGCGCGGCGGCGGATGAAGGGTTCGCAGACCGACTGCATCGGGATGGCGGACTGCACCCGGGTCTCGACCCCGGCCTTCTCCAGCGCGGACTGCATGGCGAGAGCATTCATCACGGTGGCCAGCATGCCGATCGAATCGGCCTGGGCGCGGTCCATCCCGCTCGCCGCGCCGGCGACACCGCGGAAGATGTTGCCGCCGCCGATCACCAGGCACACCTCGACGCCAAGTTCGATCACGCCGCGGACATCCTCGGCGATGCGCCGGCAGACGGCGGTGTCGAGGCCATAATCCCGGTCGCCCATCAGGGCTTCACCGGACACCTTGAGCAGGACGCGCTTGTAGCTTGGCTTGTCGCTCATGATGCGGGATTCGACGTTCCGGTGAATGTGGACGGGCGCGGCATCATACTCGCCGCGCCGGGGAGGCAACAATATGGCGCCGGGCGGGGCCGAGACCCCGCCGCGACAGGCTTCAGCCCTGGCCGGCCGCGGCCGCGACCTCGGCCGCAAAGTCGGAGGACTGCTTCTCGATGCCTTCCCCAAGCTGGAAGCGTGCGAAGCCGGCCAGCGTCATGCCGGCCTTCTTCACCACTTCCTTCACGCGGCTCTCACCGTCATGCACCCAGACCTGCTCGAGCAGCACCACTTCCTCGTAGTACTTGCGGATGCGGCCCTCGACCATCTTCTGGATCACGGCCTCGGGCTTGCCCGACGCCATGGCCTGCTCGGTCAGTACTGCCTTCTCGCGCTCGAGCGCGGAGGGCTCGACGAAGGAGACGTCCAGCGCCTCGGGGCGCGTGGCGGCGACATGCATGCCGATCTGGCGGCCGAGCGATTCCATCACGGTCTGCTCGGAGACGCCTTCCAGCGCCACCAGCACGCCGATCTTGCCCATGCCCGGCTTCACCGCCGAGTGGACATAGGTCGCGACGGTGCCGTCCGACACATGCAAGCGCTTGGCGCGGCGGATCGACATGTTCTCGCCGATCGTGGCGATCAGATGCGTCAGCTGCTCGCCCACCGTGCGGAAGGACTGGCCGCCCTCGACGAGGTCCACCGAGCCTGGCCAGCGCGCGGCCTTGATCGCCTCGATGTCGTCGCCGACCGTCAGCACCAGCTCCGCCACCGTGGCGACGAAGGTCTGAAAATGCTCGTTGCGGGCAACGAAATCGGTCTCGGCATTGACCTCGACCATCGCGGCGGTGCGCGGGGCGGAGGCAACGCCGACCAGCCCTTCGGCGGCGACGCGGCCGGACTTCTTGGCCGCAGCCGAGAGGCCCTTCTTGCGCAGCCAGTCGACCGCGGCCTCCATGTCGCCGTCGGCTTCGACCAGCGCCTTCTTGCAGTCCATCATACCAGCGCCGGTCTTTTCGCGCAGATCGCGCACCATCGCCGCAGTGATCTCGGCCATCGGAATGCTCCGTGGTTGCCAGGTGGAAGAGAAGGAACCGGGGCCACTGGGGCCCCGGAAAGTCAGAGTCAGGCCTGCGGCTGCGCCTCGGCAGGCGCTTCGGGCGCGGCTTCCGCCAGCACCTCGGGGATCGTCTCGGCCAGGGCTTCGGGCAGATCCTCGGGGGCGAGGTCCTCGGCACCGCCGATATCGACGCCCGACGCCTGCATCTCGGCCGAGATGCCATCCAGAACCGCGGAAGCGATCATGTCGCAATACAGGGTGATCGCGCGGATCGCGTCGTCATTGCCCGGGATCGGGTAGGTCACGCCCTCGGGGTCGGCGTTGGAGTCGACCACGGCGATGACCGGGATGCCGAGCTTGTTGGCCTCCTCGATCGCCAGCTTCTCCTTCACGGTGTCGATCACGAAGATGATGTCGGGCAGGCCGCCCATCTCCTTGATGCCGCCCAGCGCACGCTCGAGCTTTTCCTTGTCGCGCGTCAGCATGAGGACTTCTTTTTTCGTCAGGCCGCTGGTGTCGTTGCCCAGACGGTCGTCCATCTGCTTCAGGCGCTTGATCGAGCCCGTGATGGTCTTCCAGTTGGTCAGCATGCCGCCGAGCCAACGATGGTTGACGTAGTACTGGCCGCAACGCGCGGCGGATTCGGCGACGTAGTCGGCCGCGGCCTTCTTGGTGCCGACGAACAGCACGCGGCCACCGGCGGCGACGGTGTCGCGCACTGCCTTCAGGGCGCGCTCCATCATCGGGACGGTCTGCTGCAGGTCCAGGATGTGGACCTGGTTGCGGATGCCGAAAATATACGGCGCCATCCGCGGGTTCCAGCGCCGCGTGTGGTGGCCGAAATGAACGCCTGCTTCGAGCAGGGCGCGCAGAGAAACTTCGCGCATCGCCATGGGGCGAGCCTCCTTCATAAGTCCGGTTGAGCCTCCGCGGTGCATCCCCCGTTGCCGGGGACCGGACCCTGCCTGGTATGGGAAGGGCGCGCCGCGTGCGGATTTGCCGGGCGGGGCGAACCCCGTCCGGCGCGCAGGGATATGGCCGAAACCTCCGCCCGCGGCAAGCCCCGGCGCCTATTCAGGCCGGATGCCGGCGCGTTCGGCGGTGGCCTTGATCGCCGCCCTTTCCTGCGTCAGCCAGGCCGCGAAGCCCTCCGGGGTCTGTTCGGTGGCGGCGACGATCTCGGCCCCGAGCTCGGCCTGCCGGGCGCGGTAGCCCGGGTCGGCGAGGCCATGCCGCGCCGCTTCCGCCAGCGCGGCGACCGCCGAAGCGGGGGTGCCGGCCGCGGCCACCAGCCCCGCCCAGGACCCGCCGGTCATGTTCAGCCCGCTTTCGATCAGCGTCGCTACCTCCGGGGCGATCGGCATGCGCGCGGCCGAGGACATGGCGAGGATGCGCACCCGCCCGCCTCGCCAGATCGGCAGCACGGTCGAAATCTCGGCCATCACCAGGGGGATGTTGCCGGCGATCACGTCCGGCACCGACATCGACGACCCGCGATAGGGCACATGGTTCATCTGGATTCCGGCCGCGGCCATGACCTGCTCGATCAGGAAATGCGTGGCGCTGCCCTGCCCGGACGAGCCGATCGCGATGGTCCCCGGCCGTGCCCGCGCGGCTGCCAGCACATCGGCGACGGTCTGCCACGGGCTGTCGGCACCCACGGTCAGCGTGAGTGGGCTGCGGCTCAGCATCGCGACCGGCGCGAAATCCTTCGCCGGGTCGTAGGCGAGGCGCGCCTGCAGCACCGGGGCATTGGTCAGCGGCCCGTTCGAGCCGAGCAGCAGCGTGTGGCCGTCGGGCGGCGATTTCGCCACTACGTCGGCGCCGAGGGTGCCGCCCGCCCCTGCCCGGTTCTCGACGACCACCGGCTGGCCGAGCACAGGGGCCATGCGCTCTCCGATCATGCGCGCCTGGAGGTCGGACGAGGTCCCGGCGGCGAAGGGCACAACGATGCGTACCGGGCGTTCGGGGAAGGCGGCGCGGGCGGCGCGCGGGGCGAACAGCACGGCAGGCGCGGCGAGCGCCGCGCGGCGGGTGGCTTTCATGGCTTCGTTCCTCCGTCAGGACGGCCAGTGTGGGCAGGTTGTGCCGGTCCCTGGAAGTCCGGGATTGACCGCTCTCCGCGCCCGGGCTTCATCTGCGATCGCCGCGACGGATCGCCCGTAGCAGGCAGGGACATGCCTCATGGACAGCGTCGCTCGAGACATCCTCGACCTGTCGCGCCGGGGGCTGTTGCGCGGGGCGGCGGGGCTGGCGGCGCTCGGCGCCATCGCGCCGGGCATGGCCTCCGGCCAAGTGACGGCGGCCTTTCGCGCCGATCCCTTCACGCTGGGCGTGGCGAGCGGCGACCCGGCGCCGGATGGCTTCGTGATCTGGACGCGGCTCGCACTGGAACCCCTCGCCCCCGATGGCGGCATGCCACGCGCCGCCATGATCGTGAGTTGGGAGGTCGCCGAGGATGAGCGCTTCACGCGCATCGCGGCGAGCGGGACCGCCATCGCCCGGCCGGAACTGGCCCATGCCGTTCATGTCGAGGTCGGCGGCCTCTCCCCCGGACGCCCCTTCTTCTACCGATTTCGCGCCGGAGCGGCGGTAAGCCGCAGCGGCCGTGCACGCACCGCCCCGGCACCTGGCGCCACCCCGGCGCGGCTGCGCTTCGCCTTCGCCGGCTGCCAGCATTACGAACACGGGTATTTCACCGCCTGGGCCCACATCGCACAGGAGCCGGATCTCGACTTCGTCTTCCATTATGGCGACTACATCTACGAGTATCGCGGCCGGGCGCCGGGCCAGCCTGGCTGGGGCCCGCTGGTGCGCCCCCATCTGGGCGAGGAGATCATGACGCTGACGGAGTACCGCCAGCGCTACGCCCAATACCGCACCGATGCCGATTTGCAGGCGGCGCATGCCGCCCACCCCTTCCTGCCGAGCTATGACGACCACGAGGTCGACAACAACTGGGCCGGCACGCATAGCGAGGAGGATGGCGGCCGCCACTATCCCATCGCCGTGCCGCCGGAGGTCTTCGCCCTGCGCAAGGCTGCCGCCTTCCAGGCCTGGTACGAACACATGCCGGTGCGCGCCGCCGCCCTGCCGCGCGGGCCGGACATCACCGCGTATCGACGGCTCGATTTCGGCACGATGGCGCGGGTGCATGTGCTCGATACTCGCCAGTTCCGCGACGACCAGCCCTGTAGCGACCGCAACGGCCGGCCCTGCGCCGAGGTGTCGCGCGCCGACGCGCAGATGCTCGGCCCAGTGCAGGAGCGCTGGCTGCTCGACGGGCTGACGCAGTCGCCCGGGCAATGGAACATCCTCGCCCAGCAGGTGCCGATGATGCGTCGGCTGCTGAGCCATGGCGGCATCGCCATGGACAAATGGGACGCCTACCCGGCGGCGCGTCAGCGCATCCTCGATGGCATCGTCGAGCGAGGCACGCGCAACCCGGTGGTGCTGTCGGGGGATGTGCATGTGGCACTCGCGGCGACGATCGGGCAGTGGCCGGAGGACCCCGAGAGCAAGCCGCTCGCCGTGGAATTCACGGCGACGTCGGCGACCAGCGAAGGGGACGGCGTGGCAACCAGACCGGCAGGCGACGCGCTGCTGCAACGCAATCCACAGATCGCGCTGTATCACGCCCAGCGCGGCTATTGCGTGAGCGAGGCGACGGCCACGCGGATGACGACGGAATTCGTGTCGATGCCCTTCGTGACGCGGGAGCGTGCGCCACGGGAGAGTGCCGCACGGTTGGTGGTGGAAGACGGGCGTGCGGCGATAGAGCGTGGTTAGAGCATCCTCGGCGCTGTCGCCTGAACAAGGATCGCGACGTGATCAGGATGGCGGCGTCCGTCGCCTGACACGAAAAGGCGCAGTCCGCGGATGGTCAGGCCGGGTTGGCCTCCTCGCCCTCGGCGATCGCCGCCACTTCCGAGACGCCAATTCCCGATTTACATTGAAACAGAAACAGGCTCCCGGCCGATTGGATCGGCTCAAGAAAATTGAACAATTTCTGGTACCCGACACGCTCGGCCACGATGTCGTGCACCAATATTCTGGCGCCGCCGCCTCGCGATTTTCGCATGAAGAACTCGGCAGCACGCGCTGCACAGGCGACCCGAAACCGACCATCGACCAACACCAGATCCGGGTCGCATTGAAGGCTTTCCCATAGAGGCCACGGGGCTCTGGCGTAGGTGCACCATTGGTCAAATTTCTCGCGCGTCGCCGGGTAACCCCAGGGCTTAACCGGCCCGAGATCGACATGCTGCAGGTGAAGACGCCCCGCTTCGAGCGCTGCCAGCACATCGGGGTCGGAACGCATCAACTCGATCCATGCCTGGTCGGTCTCCACCGACACGAGTTTCTCGACGCCGGACCTCAGGAACAATGCGGTCGAACCGCCTATGCCAAATTCCGAGACACGCCGGCTGACACGAACGACGTCCCGCAAGAGCGCAATCTCATCTCGGCTCATGCGAGGAAGGCGACGACGGCCATCTCGAGCCACAGCTTTGGTGCTGTCGGTTTCAGCCACTTGAATCTCTGCCCTTTCCCGCACATTCCTGCCAATTCACACGGAATGCGAGCCGATTGCCGTATTTGGGATTGCCTCCTGTGGCGCATTCCCAAACAGACACTCGGGCCAAAGCAGCACCATACCATCGCACATCACGCGCCGGCACGACCCGATGCCGTGACCGCTCTAACCTCTTGTTTGAGCGAGCCTCTTTATGCGCCTGACTGAGCACAGTCAGGCGCGATCTGCTCTAGGACCCCACCTTCAGGGTGCTCGTCAGCCCGCGAAGACACGCCACGATCGACAGCGGCGTGATCTTGCCGGTGCGGGGGTTTTCCTCACTCGGCACATTCTCGATCGTCATGGTCAGCCGTGCGGCGGCGGCTTCCACGCGGATGGTGTGGGTGTTGCGGGTCACGCCGGGGTCGGCCCAGATCTCGACCATGGTGCGCTCCGGCCCGATGCCGGCCAGCGCCAGGGCGGCGGCGACATTCACATTGGCCGGGAAGCCCTGCGCCGCGTCGAAGGCATTGCCCTTGAAGACGAGGGTCGCGGTGGTGATGGCCGACACGTCGATGGCGTGCAACTTCAGATAGGGCGCACCTTCGAGACCGCGCGGCGGCTTGCGGGTTTCGATGGTGACGCTCTCGACATCACCCTCGGCGGCGGCGCGGACGGCATCGAGGCCAAGCAGTGCGCCGGTCGGCACGATGATGCGCGCGCCGGTCTGCCGGGCGCGCTCGACGAGGTGCATGCGCGGCAGCAGCGCGCCGACGGAGGAGGGGACGAAGATCCTGCCGGCCTCGATGGCTGCGGTGGCGATCTCCTCGAAGGCGATGGCGGGGGCGGCTTCCACGACGATGTCGCAGGCGGCGAGTTCGGCATTGGCCACGACCATCGGCGGCGTGGCGAAGCCCTCGATCAGTCGGCGCGCCTTGTTGAGGTCGCGGGCGGACACGGCGGCGAGGCGCAGCCCCTGCACGCCGGCATCCAGCGCCCGCGCCAGATGGAGGCCGATCGCACCCAGTCCCGCGATGCCGACCGTCAATTGCTGCGCCATGTGACCCTCCGTGACCAAGGGCAGCGCGTTAGCACGGCTCGCAGCGAGCCCGAAGGGGTGGTGATCCTGCCGCCGGATCGCGAGGCGTCAGCGCTGGGCCGTTTCGTCAGGCGCCGCCTTCCCAGCCCCGGCGTGGAAGAGCCGCGTCCCACAAGGCATCCCGGCCGGTCGGGCCTGGATCGCCTCGTTCTGCGCCTCGCCAAGACAGCGCGCCAGGTTTCCGCCGATGCCGCACAGGCGACGCTTGCCCCGGCACGGCTGCATCGGCGACAAACCGCCCCGCATGTCCGATACCGCACCGCTCGCCCCGCGCGACAGCCTCCCCGACCGCATCCGCGACCTCGCGCCCAACGAGATCGCCGAGGTCGCCTATCTCGGCTTCGAGGATCCGGAGGTCATCAAGCTCTGGGTGGGTGAAGGCGACCTGCCGACACCGGCCTTCATCACCGAGGCCGCGCACAAGGCGATGGTGGAGGGGCACACGCGCTACACTTGGTCCACCGGCCTGCCGCGGCTGCGCCAGGCGCTCGCCGACTACCACCGTCGCCATTGGGGCGTGGAGGTGGCGCCCGACCGCTTCACCGTGACCGCCGGCGGCATCAATGCGCTGATGCAGGCGATGCAGGCGATCCTCAGCCCGGGCGAGGAGGTGATCTATCCCGCGCCGCATTGGCCGAACCTCGATGCCATCATCCGGCTGCTCGGCGGTGTGCCGGTGCCGGTGCCGCTGCATATGCGGGCGGATGGGCGCTTCGAGCTCGACCTCGATGAGGTGGCGGCGGCGATCACGCCGCGCACGCGGGCGATCGCCATCAACTCGCCCTCCAACCCCACTGGCTGGGTGATGCCGCGGGCGCAGATGACGGCGCTGCGCGACCTGGTGCGGGCGCGCGGGCTGTGGCTGGTCTCCGACGAAGTCTACAACCACTTCACCTACGGCAATGCGATCGCGCCCTCTTTCCTTGAGGTGTGCGAGCCGTCCGACCGACTGCTGGTGGCGAACACCTTCTCGAAGAACTGGGCGATGACGGGCTGGCGCGCCGGCTGGCTGATCTTCCCCGAGGGGTTGGCGCAGGTCTTCGACAATCTCGGGCAGTACAACACCACCTCGATCCCGACTTTCCTGCAGCATGCCTGCATCGCGGCACTCGACCAGGGCGACGATTTCATCCGCACCATGGTCACGCGCTGCCGCGCGGCGCGGGACATCTTCGTCGAGGGGCTGTCGGCCATCCCCGGCATCCGCATCGCGGCACCGGAAGGGTCGTTCTACCTGTTCCTGTCGGTGGAGGGGGAGACCGACGCCAAGGCGCTGGCGATCCGCATCCTGCGGCAGGCGAAGGTCGGCCTCGCGCCCGGGACGGCTTTCGGCCCGGATGGACAGGGCCATCTGCGGCTGTGCTTCGCGGTGGATACAGCGCTGGCGCGTGAGGCGACGCGGCGGCTGCAGGCGTTCTTCGCGCGCTGAAGCGCCGTGCGTCAGGTCGGGCAACTCGGCGCGGGGATGGTCGGGTTGGGGGCGTAGTCCTGCACGACGCCGTCGGGGCCCCACAGCATCACGTGCCCCTCGAAATCGTCGATCTGCAGGGGCGGGATGCGGGCAAGCCGCCAGTTCCAGTCGAAGGCGAATTCCCGGTCCGCCCCGCCGACGCTCTGCGGGTCAGAACTCGCCACCACCTCGGCGCCCGTCACCACGGCAAGGGACTGGCAGAAGCGCTGGCCGTCCAGCGTGTCGGCCACCTGACAGGCACACATCCAGATGCGTTCGATCAGCCCGTGGACGGCGCCCCAAAGATGCACATTGCCCAGATGCAGGCCGGTGCCGAGCGCGACGCCGTCGGGTCCCGCCATGCCATGGGCATTGATGATGACGGCGTGGAGCCTGCCTGAGCGCGCCGCCGCGCTGACCATGTCGACGATGGCCTCCGGGCGGATGATGCGCCGGACCAACACCTCATGCTCCATCGTGTAGTGGCTGGAGGTAGGGAAGTCGCTGGAGTTCAACGCAAGGGCCGGTTGCGGGATCGGGATCATGGCGGAGTTCCTCCTGCTCGGGGATCCCCACCATGACGCGGCCACCGTCGCGAGGAACCGTTTCACATCCGGTCCATCGTGTCCGGGGTCATACCAGCGGCCGAATGCTTCGACCGCCGGTATTCGATTTTTCGCGCCCTCGGATGGCGAGCGCAAACCTCCGGTTGTCTTGGCTTCGAGCCGGAGGCACGCCTCCGGCGTCACGCAGGTCTTCCGGCGGGCCGCATTCGCGGCCTCGGTATGAGGCAAAGACTCATGCCATTCGCATCACACCACCGGCGAGGACCCGCCATCCACATTGATCGCCGTGCCGGTCACATACCCGCCCATGTCGGAGGCGAGCAGCAGCGCCATGGCCGCGAATTCCTCCGCCTTGCCGATGCGCCCGAGCGGGACGGGCTTGCCCTGCTCGGCCTTCCATTCCTCCCAGGTGATGTTGCGCTTGTCGGCGGCATGGCGGCGGACCCACTGGTCGCTCTCGATGATGCCGACGAGCATGGCGTTCACCAGCACGTTGTGGGGCGCGAATTCGTTGGCCAGCGCCTTGGTCAGCGCCATGCCCGCGGCGCGCGAGACGGAGGTCGGCGTGCTGGTCGCCTTGGGCGCCTTCGCCCCGATGTTCAGCACGTTGATGATGCGGCCCCACTGGCGGTCCTTCATCCCCGGCAGCACCAGGCGGGACAGGCGGATCGCGGCGAACAGCTTGAGGTCGAGGTCGTCTTGCCACAGCGCGTCGCTGACCTCGAGGAATGGCCCGCGCTGCGAGGTGCCGGCATTGTTGACCAGGATGTCCACCTGGCCGAGTGCACGGACAGCACCGGCATAGGCCTGCTCGCAGCCTTCCACCGTGCGGATGTCGCAGGCAATCGAGGTGATCCTGGCGGTCGGCGCGGCGTCGCGCAGTTCGGCCTCGGCACTGGCCAGGGCATCCGCCCCGCGCGCCACCAGCGCGACATGGCCACCGGCCTCGACAAACGCCTTGGCCATCGCAAGTCCGAGACCCTTCGAGCCACCCGTGACGATGGCCGCGCGTCCGTTCAATGAAAGCTGCATGGAAATTCCCCCTTCGGTTGCCGGCATCCTGACCGGAACCGCGCGACACGCAAGCGAGGGGGGGGTGGGGCGACCAACGGGACTCGAACCCGTGACATCCAAGACCACAACCTGGCGCTCTACCAACTGAGCTATGGCCGCCACCGAGGGGGCGGGAGATACGGCCGCAGCCCCTGTCCCGTCAACCGGGCGTGTGATCGGCGCGCATCGGGGCCCGAGTTCGCGGCTCCTATCGCGCGCCGCCCGCTTGCCGCAACCCCACCGGACAGGCCATACCGCCAGTCCCGCGCCGGAAGGAGCATGCCTATGCGACATATTGCCCGCTGCCTGATCCTCGCCGCCCCGCTGCTCGCCACCAGCGCGGTGGCGCAACGGGCCCCGGCGCCTGCCCAGCCGCCCGCCACGGCCGCGGCGCCGGCCCCTGCGCAATCCGCAACGCCGCATGAATGGCTGTTCGGATCGTGGACCGGCGGGCTGTACCCGCCCGGCGAGACCGAAGGGTCGCGCTGCTTTGCACAGCCCACCGTGATCTTCACGCGCGAAGTGGTGATGCGCAGCGGTATCCTGGACCCCGCCTATCGCCAGCGTTTCCTGGAGACGGCGGCGACGCGGCCGGGCGCGACCAGCTTCCGCTTCATCCCCGCGGCCCCGGCCGGCAGCCGCCTGCCGCCCGAGATCGGCTTCGGCTGCCCCGGCGGCCCCGATACGCTTGAGGTGGAGCAGGTCGGGCCGGATGAGATCGTCTTCCCGAACTGCCGTGAAATGCCCTCCCCGCTGCGCCGCTGCGGGAGCCCGAATCGGTGAGCCAGCCGAAGCGCATCGCGCTGATCCACGCGCTGCGGCACTCGCCGCCCCCGATCGAGGCGGCTTTCGCGCGGCTCTGGCCCGGCCAGATCCTGATGAACCTGCTGGATGACAGCCTCTCGGCCGACCTGGCGCGGGAGGGGGCGCTGACGCCGCGCATGACCGAGCGTTTCCTGGCCCTGGGGCGCTACGCCGCCGGGACCGGGGCGGATGCCATCTTGTTCACCTGCTCCGCCTTCGGTCCCTGCATCGAGGCCGTCGCGGCCGACCTCGCGCCCCTGCCGGTGCTCAAGCCGAATGAGGCGATGATCGAGGAAGCGGTGACCATGGGGCGCCGCATCGGTCTGCTGGTGACCTTCCAGGGCACCATCCCGTCGATGACACCGGAGTTCCCGGCCAGCATCACCGTAGTGCCGAAGGTGGCCGAGGGCGGGCTGGCGGCGCTCGATGCCGGCGATACCGCCACGCATGACCGGCTGGCCGCCGAGGCATCGAAGGCGCTGGCCGATTGCGACGCCATCGCCCTCGGGCAGTTCAGCCTGGCGCGGGCGAAGGCCATGGTGGAGCAGGCGACCGGCAAGCCGGTGCTGACCACGCCCGACAGTGCCGTACTGAAGCTGAAGCGGTTGCTCGGGGCCTGAAGCGGACATCGTTCGGCCCGGCTCCCGGGCTCCGCCTGGGAGCGTTTTCGGACCAGGCGGCAGCGGCCCGCATCCCCATCCGGTCCAGTTCTTCCACCCGGGCGGGATATGCCTTGAGCGTCACGCGTACCGCGGCGCAGCGCGAGAACACCGTCCGGTGAGCCGGGTTCAGGGCGGCCGGCGCCGGCCCCATATGCCTCCCTGGCCGCGACCCAGCGACCGCACAGGAAGGAGGCTCGCATGAGCAAAGTCCTTTATTGCGGCTCGGTATTCCCGGGCTGCCCGCATGTGATCCACGCCGATGGCGAGGATGAATTGATGGCCAAGGCCATGTCACATGCCCGCGCCGAGCACGAGGCGACGATCATCTCGGACAGGCTGAAGGCCCGCATCCGCCTAGCGATGCGAGAAGATCAACCAGCAACGGCGGCTGGCGCCTGACGGCCACGGCGCGGTCAGCGCGGCTCCCAGGGCGACCGGCTACCGCGATCGCCCTGCGCTGGCCCCTGCCACCACGGTGACACGGCGGGCGCGACGCGGACCGTCTCATCTGTCGCATCCTGTTGGGCCCAGGCGGGCGTCTGCAGGTCCGCGACGGCCGCGGTTTCGATCGGCCCGGGATCGCGCCCACCGGCGAACTTCACCAGCGCCGCGACGCGATCGCCGATCGGCGGGTGGGTCGCCATTAGCGAGGAGAGCGCGTTGTCCGACGCATCCTCGAGGAACAGGGCGCGCACCTGAGGCGATACCTCGGGCATGGCGGCATGGCCTTCGACCTTGCGCAGGGCGGTGATCATCGCATCCGGGTCCGCAGTCAGTTCCACCGCTCCCGCATCGGCGAGGAATTCGCGGTTGCGCGACAACGCCATGCGCAACGCTGTCGCCAGCAGCCAAGCGAGCGAGATCATCAACACGCCAATCACTGCGGCCCAGCCGGCGTTGCGCGAATTGCCCTCGACCCGCCATCCGCCGCGACGCTCGGCCCGGGCGACACGGCTGGAGCGGGTCATCATGTCGAAGCCGAGCGAGATGACACCGACGAAGACCGCCGCGATCAGCCCCAGCCGCGCATCGCCATTGCGGATATGGCTGAGTTCGTGCGCCAGCACCGCCGCCAGTTCCCGGTCGTCCAGCGCATCGATCAGCCCGCGCGTGACGGTAACCGCCCCGGTCTCGCGGGACAGCCCGGCGGCGTAGGCGTTCAGCATCGCCGTCTCGATCACCGCCAGGCGCGGCATGCGCATGCCGCGCGAGATGCACAGATTCTCGAGAAGATTCCACAGCCGCGGTTCCTCGGCGCGGGTGACCGGATGCGCACCGGTCGCCCAGTCGAGGATGCGGTTATGCGCCGCCCAGGCGATGGCGAACCAGATGATCGCCACGCCGCAACACGCCACATAGATGCCGGGCAGGTTGCGCAGGGCGTTGGCGAGGGCGCGGCCGAGATCGCGTTGCTCGCCGCCGAAGATCATGCCGAGGCCGAGCGCGACCACCGCCAACAGCAGCGGGAAGCCGGCCAGCAGCAGCATCGACCGCCAAGCGGTGTTCCAGGCGTGGGTGCGCAGGCCGAAGGCCTGCATGGCGGCCTCCTAGAACTTCACCTGGGGCGCCGCCTGGACGACGGCGCGCTCGGCCTCGGGAACCTCAAAGAAGCCGCGTTGCTGGAAACCCATGGAACGGGCGAAAAACACGGCCGGAACACTCTCGGTCATCGCATTGTATTCGGCGACGGATGAATTGTAGAAGCGGCGCGAGGCCGCGATCTTGTTCTCGACATCCGAGAGTTCGGATTGCAGCGACAGGAAGTTCTGGTTGGCCTTGAGGTCCGGATAGGCCTCCGACAGGGCGAACAACCTTCCCAGGGCGGCACCAAGGGCGCCTTCGGCCGGCCCCGCCGCGGCCGGGCCCTGCGCCTGGGCCGAGACGGCGGCGTTGCGCGCCTGGATCACCGCATCGAGCGTCGTCTTCTCGTGCGCGGCATAGCCTTTCACCGTCTCGACTAGGTTGGGGATCAGGTCGTGCCGCTGCTTGAGCTGGACGTCGACATCCGACCAGGACTGGCCGGTCACCTGCCGCAGCGTGACAAGCCGATTATAGACGATCACCAGCCACATGATGATGACGGCGATGATGCCGAGGACAATCCAGCCCATGCCTTGCGGCTCCTTCCTCTGCGGCGCCGGGGCCGCCCGGGGGAACCCTGCCGGCGCCGGCGCATCCTGGCCAGAGGCTATTCGCCCCGCGCGCCAATGCCAGCCGCATGGCGTTACCTGACGCACAGCGTCGCCAAGTGTTCAAATGTTTGTGTTTACTTGAAACGGATCATTTATTGGAATTTACGTCATGTTATCAAATTAACAAAACATCCCTCTCTCGTCGAACCCAAAACGGCCCTGTCATCATGTTCGCCGAAGGCCTGATCAACCGACCGCCCATCCGCGGAAGGATTGTCCGTCGCTTCTGCAAGCCGCTCGGCCGCCGCGGGGTGGCGGCCACCGAATTCGCGCTGATTTCGATCCCGTTCTTCATCATTGTCATCGGCTGCATGGAAGTGGCCTGGCAGTTGGCGACCGGGGCCGCGCTCGACCACGCGGCGCTGCGGGCGAGCCGCTATGGCATCACCGGCAGCAACACGCCGCCATCGTGGCAGACCACCGGGCAGGAGAACGTGCCCACCTGCCGGTCGCAGAACATCATCTGGCTGGTGACGCAGTCCACCGGCGGCATGCTGAAGGTTGCCAATCTCACGGTCACCACCGCGGCCTGGCCGAATGTCTCAGGCGCCGGCACCGGGACCGGGACACAGGGCGCCGGGTCGGGCGGCCAAATCATCGCCTATACCCTCACCTACCGGCAGCCCTTCATCACTGGCTTGGTCGCGGCCTCCTTGTTCGGTGGCGATTCCTTCACGCACCAAGCCTTCCTGATGGTCAAGAACGAGCCCTTCGAAAATGCTGCCTGCTAGAGCGTTATCCGGCCTGCCGGATGCGGGCCGGTGCCGGCCGGTTGGACGGCGCGCCAGCCGCCGCACGCTCCACCGCGAGGGGCTCGTAGCCTCGGAATTCGCGCTGCTCGTGCCGTTCTTCTTCCTGATCGCTCTGGCCGGCGCGGATCTGATCCGCGTCTTCCGCGCCCAACTGAGGACGGAGACGATCGCCGTGCAGATCGGCCAGATCGTGTCCCAGTGCCGGGCCATCACCACCCCCGGCGACCGCGACAATTTCTGGGCTCAGGCGCAGCGTATCGCCGGCAGCGTCATCGACGTGAACAGCGGTACCGGCGGTTCCGTGACGATCAGTGCCGTGCGCCGCAATACCGCCGGCACGGGCAACGTGTTGTCCTGGCAGATGCGCACGGGCAGCACCTCGCAGGTCAGCCGCCTGGGCACGACGGTGGGCGGAACCGCGTCCGTTTCCAACAGCTTCGTCGTCCCGGCCAACCAGACGCTGTTGGTCACCGAGGTCTATGCCATCGTCCAGCCCTTCGCGCTGAGTGCGGGCCTGATCGGCCCGGTGCTGCCATCGGTCATCTATGGGACGACCCTGTTCCTCTCGCGTGCGCCAGACGCCACCACGCTGCAAACCGCGCCCACGACCAGCGCAACTCCGGATTGCACAGCATGAAAGCCAAGATCGACCGCCGCGGTGCCATCGCGGCCGTCAGTGCGGTCGTCATGGTGCCCGTCATCGGCTGTGCCGGGCTGGCCATCGACCTGACCCGGATCTGGCTGCTGAACGCCCGGCTCAAGACCGCGGTCGATGCCGCGAGCCTCGTCGCCGCGCGCACCATGACGACGACGGTCGACGAAGCCGCCACGCGGGCGCTGTTCTGGGCCAATTTCAACCAGAATGGCCGATCACCGAGCTACCTCGGCTCAACCGTGGCGACCACGCCGGTCCAGCCGGTGATCGCTCGGATCAGCGATACGCAGGTGCGGGTGACCGCAACCGCCACCATCGGTACGACGCTGTTCAGCATCATCGACCGGTCGAACACCTCGGTCCAGGAGACGACTCTCGCCCAGCGCGAAGCCTCAGGGCTTGAACTGGCGATCGTGCTCGACCAGACCTCGTCGATGCGCGGCGCCAAGCTCGCGGCGGCGCAGGCGGCCGTACGCACCATGCTCGACACGCTCTACGGCACTGCCGACACCAAACGGAACTTCTATGTATCGGTGGTGCCCTTCGCGCGAACCATCAACGTCGGCCCGGGCAACAGCAACTTCCTGAACACCGCGAACATGCCGCCGGGTTGGGACCTGGCGCGCTGGAATGGCTGCGTCGAAGCGCGGCGCGGTGGCCAGGACATCACGGATATCAGCCCGGCGACCACCGCCGGCCAGTTCCGGCCCTACTTCTACGCCAGCACCTTCCGCCAGGTGGGTTGGGCGCGGACCACCACGGGCAACGGCCGCAATGTGGTCCAGACCTCACCGACCGATGCCATCGTGCAGCTGGCGCGCAATGCGACGGCCTGGCAGATGGCGACCGGCACCCTGCCCTATGCCGGCGACGCCAATCTCTGCACGACGGCAAATGCGTATGGCTCGATCACGGTCAACATGTACGATTCGGCGAGCGCGACCACGACCACCGCCTATCCCGTGCGCTTCTGCCGCGGCGACAATGACTGGAACTCGGTCGTCGGCGCTGCGTTGGTCACGACCCCCACCAGCAACGCCAACTACAATGCCGAATACGCCACCCGCATCAGCAACGGCCTGACCGCGGGCATGAGCAATGATTCGACCGAGGCTGCGGCCGGGCGCAACACCCTGTGCGCACAGAGCCCCATCCTGCCGCTCACGGCCAGCCGCGCGACGGTCCAGAGCGCCGTCGATGCCATCACCGCCCCGGTCAAGAGCGGCGGCACCACCATCGTGACCGGCCTGCAGGGTGCCTGGTACACGCTAAGCCCGAACTGGCAGACCTGGTGGCCGAACAGCCCGACAAGCGAAGAATTCGGCACGCTGCCGCTCGCCTACAATACGCGCAACATGGTCAAGGCGGTGGTCATCCTGACTGACGGCGACAACAACTGGCAGGCACCCTATGCCGGCGCCTCCGTCCGCGCATCGCCGACAGCGACCGACCTCCTCTACAACGCCTATGGCCGCGTCACGAACAACGCGATGCCGCCCCATGACGTCACGAACTGGAACACCGACTTCACCGGCGTGACGGCGATGACGAGCGCGACGCAGACCACCGCCGATACACGCCTGGACACCCGCCTTGCCGATGTCTGCGCGGCGATGAAGAATCCAACGCGCTCCGTTGCCGACAGCAACACGCCGGCGAGCCACCGCATCAGGATCTATGTGATCGGCTTCGAAGTTGGCAGTACCGCCCAGCAGACCATGCTGCAGAATTGCGCGAGCACGCCGCAATCGCCCTACTACCTGGAGGCTCCATCCGCCTCGGATCTGCAGGGTGCGTTCAGCGAAATCGCCAATTCCCTGAGCAGCCTGCGCCTGGTCGAATAGTCGGGGCGGGGCGGCAGGCAGCCTGGGCGGAGGAAACCACCCCCAGCGGGTATCGGGCCGCGCCCGTTCAGCCGGAGTCAACTGAACGGATTTCGGTATGCCAGATACGGCATCGGCAGCGGCTCATCGCCGCTGAGCGGACCCGAACGGCGGTTCCACGCGAACTGACGCGGCTTTACGCCAGCCCCTTCCCTCGCACGTTGCGCCGCACCTGCTTGCGCGCCGGGCGCAGGGCGGCCGCCATCACAACCTCCGGCGAGGCGCCGCTCACGGCGGCCAAGCCGGCCGCCGCAACGCCCTCGGAGAAGGCGATGTGCTTCTCCACCGCCATCATCATTAATGCCGGGCCAGCCTGATGGGGCTCCGCCGCCAGCAGCGCCAAGCTGCGGCGGAGCATCACTGTGTGCGCTTCGGTCATGAAGCGCCAGGCGTCGAACGGGTTCAAAGCACCGCCAGCACGGCCTCGGCCTTGCTCACCTCGAAGGCGCCAGGGGCTTCGATGGCGATGTGGGTCACCTTGCCGTCCTTCGCCACCAAGGCGAAGCGCTGCGCGCGCACGCCCAGGCCACGGGCCGTCAGGTCGAATTCCAGGCCCATCGCCTTGGTGAAGGCGGCCGAACCGTCGGCGATCATCGCCACCTGGTCGGTGATGCCCTGGTCCTTGGCCCAGGCGCCCATGACGAAGGCGTCGTTCACCGCCATGCAGGCGATCACGTCCACGCCCTTGGCCTTCAAGGCGTCCGCCTGCTGGACGAAGCCCGGCAGGTGCTTGGCCGAACAGGTCGGCGTGAAGGCGCCGGGCACGCCGAACAGCGCGACGGTGCGGCCCTTGAAGAATTCGCCGGTATCCACTTCCTTGGGGCCCTCGGCCGTGGCCTGCATCACCTTCACGGCCGGAATCGCATCACCCACGCTGATCGGCATGTCGTCCTCCTCGTTACCGCATCGGATGTAGCCCGGCGCGGGCGGGCTGTCATCGGGCGACAAAGCCTTGCGCCATCGGCCGGTGCGCGCCAGATGAGATTTATGGCTTCCTTCTCCGGACCGTCGGCCGGCACCGATGGCACTTATCTGACCGGGCACCTGCTGATCGCGATGCCGGGTATGCAGGACCCGCGCTTCGACCATTCGGTCGTGTGCCTGTGCGCCCATTCGGCCGATGGCGCGATGGGGCTGGTGGTCAATCGCCCGCTGCCCGGCATGGTGTTCGATGACCTGCTGCGGCAGCTGGCCGTGGAACCGCTGCCGCCACTGCGGCGCATCCGCATGCTCGATGGCGGCCCGGTCGAGAATGGCCGCGGCTTCGTGCTGCACACGGATGACTGGTCGACCGATGGCAGCATGGCCGTGGTGACGGGGCTGATGCTCACCGCCAACGTCGATATCCTCAAGGCGGTCGCCGAGGGTGGCGGGCCGAAGGATTGCGTCCTTGCCCTCGGCTATGCCGGCTGGGCACCCGGCCAGCTGGAGGACGAGATCCAGCGCAATGCCTGGCTCAATGTCCCGGCCGATGGGTCCCTGGTGTTCCGCGACGATACGAGCGAAACCTGGGATGCCGCGCTCGCCAAGCTGCGCGTCGACCCCGCTTTATTGTCCGGCACCGCCGGTCACGCCTGAGGACCCTGCCCGATGCAGATGGCCGCCATCCCCTTCGACACCACCGACTGGTCGGCGGTGGAGCCGACCCGCCATGCCGGTGAAACCGGCGAGGCCCTGTGGCGCACCCGCCATGTCGGCCCGGCCGAGAACCCCATCCGCGTCCGTATCGTCGAATATTCGCCGGGCTATGTCTCAGACCACTGGTGCCAGAAGGGCCATGTGCTGCTGGTGCTGGAGGGCGAGTTGGAAACCACGCTCGCCGATGGCCGCGTCTTCACCCTGAAGCCGGGCATGTCCTACCAGGTGGCGGATGGCGCCGAGGCGCATCGGTCGCGCACCGAGGCCGGCGCGAAGCTGTTCATCGTCGACTGAGAGTCTTTTTGGTGCCTCAGGCGCCGGCGCACGCTTCCGCGTGCTTGGCTTGCGCGCCGTGCGCTCGCGGCCCGAGGCACCGCCTCGGACCGATAGGGGCGATGGGTTGGCGCTATTCCAATGCCTCAGGCGCCGGCGCAAGCATCCGCGTGCTTGGCTTGCGCGCCGTGCCCTGTTGCTCTCGCGGCTGCTGTCGGTCTGGGCGCGGTCGCGCTGTGTGCTCGCGGCCCGAGGCACCGCCTCGGGCCGATAGGGGCGATGGGTTGGCGCTTTTCCAATGCCTCAGGCGCCGACGCACACATCCGCGTGCCTGGCTTGCGCGCCCTGCACTGGTGCTCTCGCGGCTGCTGTCGGTCTGGGCGCGGTCGCGCTGTGCGCTCGCGGCCCGAGGCACCGCCTCGGGCCGATAGGGGCGATGGATTGGCGTCAGGCGGACGGCGCGTCGTCTTCCGGTAGCGTCGCGGCCAGCCGCTTGCCCGCTGTCATGCGCCAGGACCGGCGAACCAGCGCCGCCACTTCGTCCCAATCGACCCGCCCGGTCAGAAGCAGCCCGATCCAGCCCTTCGGCCCGACATAGGGCGGGCGGAAGAAGCGCTTCGGGTCGGCTTCCACCAGCATCTCCTGCACGCCGCGCGGTGCCTTGCACCACAGCGCGGCCGAGCCGTCATCCATCGGTCGCCACATGCAGAAGATGCGGCCGCGCAGCCGCCAGGTCGGGTGGTCCCAGGTCTCCTGCTCGGCAGCTTCCGGCAGGGCAAGGCAAATGGCGCGCAGACGGGTCTGCGCGCGGGCGCTCACCAGCGCAGGCTCCTGACCGCGGCGATCGGGCGGACGCCTTCCTCATGCGCGACGGCGGCGAGGTGTTCCGGGGACGGGTCGTCGCCATGCGCCTCGGCGGCGAGGCCGGTCAATGCCCACAACGCGTCGAGCCCGGCCGCCTGCGCACCGGCGAGGTCGGTATGCGGCGTGTCGCCGATCGCCACCACCCGATGCCGCGGCGGGTTGCCGAGCAATTCCAGCACCGGCTCATAGACCGCGGGGTCCGGCTTGCCGATCTCGCGCACCGCCCCACCGAGGTCGAGATAGATGTCGGCCAGCGCCCCGGCGCAGATCACCTTGCGCCCGGCCACCATCACCGCGCGGTCCGGGTTCACGCAGACCATCGGCAGTTTCGCGGCGGCGCAGGCTTCCAGCATCGGTCGATAGGGTTCCGCGCTGGTCGGCCCACGCTGGTCGTCCGGGCCGGTATTGAGCAGGAAATCGGCCTGCTTCGGGTCGCTGACGATCTCCGCGGCACCTTCCTCGACCACCGAGAGGTCGCGTTCCGGCCCGATATGCACGCAGCGACGCCCGAGTGCGGCGAACCAGGGGTCGCGCCGATCCGTCAGCAGCCGCCAGGACGCCTCGCCGGAGGACATGATCCCGTCATACAGCGCGCGATCGAGCCCCATGCGATCGAGCATCCCCGCCACCACCCAGGCGCGGCGCGGGGCGTTGGTCAGGAAGCAGATCGCCTTGCCGCGCGCCTTGAGTTCGGCGAGCGCCTCCGGCACGCCGGGATAGGGCTTGCGCCCGTCATGCACCACGCCCCAGAGGTCAAGCACATAGCCATCATAGCGGTCGGCGATCGTGCCGATGCCGTCGAGGATTTCCATCACGCATCCTTGCCGACGGCGTCGGCGACTGAAGTGAAACCGTCGCGCCTGAGCAGCGCGGCCAGGCCATCGGCGATACGCCGCGGCAGCACCGGCCCGGCATAGGCGAAGCCGGTATACATCTGCACCAGCGAGGCGCCGGCGCGGATCTTCGCATAGGCCTGCTCGGGCGTGGCGATGCCACCGACGCCGACCAGCGTCAGCCGCCCGCGCGCGATACGGTACACCTTGCGCAGCACCTCGGTGGAGGGTGCGAAGAGCGGCGCACCGGACAGCCCGCCGGCTTCCGTCGCATGTGCCGAACGCAGCGGCGGCCGCGCGATGGTGGTGTTGGAGATGATCAGCCCCGCCACGCCGCGCGTCAGGCAGGCCTGCACGATCGGCCCCAGCGCGTCATCGGCCAGGTCGGGCGCGATCTTCACCAGCAGCGGCGGCGTGCGCGGCAGGCCGGCGCGCGTCACGGCGATGGCATCGAGGATGGCCGCGAGCCGTTCCTCACCCTGCAGGTCGCGCAGCCCCGGCGTGTTCGGGGACGAGACATTCACCGTGACGTAGTCGGCAAACGGCGCGACGGCGGCGTAGAGCGCGGGGTAATCGCGCTCGGGATCCGCGCCTTCCTTGTTGATGCCGATATTGGCGCCGAACACGGCCGGCAGCGGCCTGGGCAGCGCGCGCAGCCGCGCGACATAGCCATCCAGGCCGCCATTGTTGAAGCCCATGCGGTTGATCACCGCCGCGTCCTCGGTCAGGCGGAACAGCCGCGGGCGCGGATTGCCCGGCTGCGGGCGCGGCGTGACCGTGCCGGCCTCGACGAAGCCGAAGCCGAGCCGCATCAGTGGCACCACCGCCACCGCATCCTTGTCGAAGCCGGCGGCGAGGCCGATCGGGTTGCGCAGGCGCAGGCCGAAGGCTTCGGTTGCCAGCGCCGGGTCTTCGCGGCCGGTATCGCGCCCCGCCAGCCCGGCGGCCAGCGCCTTGAGCGCCAATCCATGCGCGGTTTCGGCGTCGAGGCCGCGCATCAGCGGCATGAGGGCGGAGGCGATGGCTGGGGTCATGTCGAGGCGTCTTGTGCCCCGGTCCGCCGCCCGGGGAAAGCCCGGTTGACGCCTCACCTGCTGGCCGGCCAGAAGCGGTCGGTCACACGAAGAAAGTCCGCCGGTGCTGCCAGCGCCCATCGCCATGGACCTTCGGTCCGATGCCCCGCATCGGGCCGGGAGCGCGCAGCGCGACCGCGCCCGGACGGTCCGACGCCCTCCATGCGACAGTGCGCGGCACACAAGCCAAGCCACCGGACGGCGGCGCCGGCGCCTGAGGCACACATGAAGGGCCCGGTCTTCATCATCGCGGCGATGGCACTGTTTTCGCTGCTCGACGCCAATTCAAAACTGCTGTCGGGGCGTTATGCGGCGGAGCAGGTCATCGTCCTGCGCTACGCGACGCTGTTGCTGGCACTGTTCGCCGGCCGCGCCGTGGTGCCTGGCCTTGGCGGCCGCCTGACCACCGCGCATCCCTGGCTGCACCTCACGCGCGCGGCGATGATGATCGGTTCGGGATTCGGCTTCTTCCTGGCCTTGCGGGATATCCCGATGGCTGAGGCCTACCTCGTCTACTTCACCGCACCTTTCATGACGCTGGGCCTATCGGCGCTGGTGCTGAAGGAACGCACAGGGCCGGCGGTCTGGGGGTGGTCGCTGCTCGGCTTCGCCGGGGTGATGCTGGCGATGTGGCCGGGCCTCGCCGCCGGCGGGCCGGTGCGCGCCTATCTCTGGGCGTTTTTCGCGACGGTCTGCTACGCCTGGGTGCTGACCATCAACCGGCTGTTGCGGCACGAAACCGGCGCGGCGGTGCTGATCCTGTGGTCATCCCTGCCCGGGCTTATCCTGGTCGCCCCCTTCGCGGCGCTGTCCTGGGTGGCACCCTCCCCGCTCGACCTCGCGGCGCTGGCGGTGAACGGGCTGCTGGCGGGGTCGGCGACGCTCTGCCTGGCCATCGCCTTCCGCCATGATTCGGCGTCGCGCCTCGCACCGTTGGAATTCAGCGCCCTGGTCTTCGCCATCGGCTTCGACCTCGCCATCTGGCATGTCTGGCCGAGCGCCTGGACCATGGGCGGGGCGGTCATCGTGGTCTTCGCCTGCCTGATGAGCCAGCAGGCGGCAAGCCGCCATCAGGCGAAGCCGTCGGGAAAGACGTGACGGCCATCCGCATCGAGCGACAGCGCCACCGCGCGCGTCACCGCCGATAGCGGCAACGCGCCATACAGATGCGGGAACAGGCCGGGCCGCGTGCCGCCCGCCGCGGGTTCCCAACGGAGCGCCGCGCCGAGCGCCGCCGCATCGGCCTCGACCATCACCAGGTCCGGCACGCCGGCACGATGCTTCGCGGCGCTCGCGCGCAGTTGCGCCGCGGTCGAGAAATGCAGGAAGCCGTCGCGCGCATCGTCGGCACTGCCGGCATAGGTGCCCGCCGCCTTCGCCAAACGCCACTCGGCGTCCCGCACCAGGGTGTAGATGAATGCGTCCATGGCGCGCGGTGTAGCGCGCCTGGCCAGGTTCAGGCGAGGTCCTCGGCGCGGTAGAAGCACAGCCCACCGATCTCGACCATCGCCGGCCGGCCGATCGCCCAGCCCGGCAGCGCCACGGCGTCGTGGAAATGCGTCGCGCCCTGGGTCGGGTCAGGCATGCCGCCGGCGATCGCCCGCGCCGCGATCCGCCGGCAGATGGCCAGCGCGCCATCACCCGGCGACACCTCCCGCAGCGCGGCGTGACGCGGATGGTTGCGGTTCCAGCACGGGAACTGGAATGGTGCGCGGCACACCGCAGCAACACCCCGCCCCCAATGCGCCGGCCCGCCCGGGATCGCCGCTTGGCGCGCGCGGTTCACCACCAGCGCGGCCAGCGCCTCGATGGCGCGCACGGGCCGGCCAGCCGCCTCGCCCCACAAGGTCAGGGCGAGAATCTCCGCGGCCGCTTCGCGCGGCCGATTCAGGCCTCCGCGCCCTTCGGCGCTACGCTCATCGGACGCGCTCATTCCCGTTCCTCCATCCGTCGAGCGGCCTGCGCGACGGCAATGCCGGCCCGCGAGACCTCCTCCAACTTCTCTTCGATACGGATCAGGTGATCGGAGATCCGCCGATCGAGATCGCGGATCAGCGACAGCGGCACATAGGTCCGCGCCACCTCGATCTTGAACTGCGCCAACTCGTCCCGCGTGCGCGTCAGCGCATCGGAATCGCGCTGGTCGCCACGCTCGATGCGCTCCTGCATGTCGCGCCGCAGGCCGTGGATCATCCAGAACAGCGCCGTGACGACAGGCGCCTCCACGGCCGTAATCCACCATAAGGGTTCGATCTGGATCGGCATTCTCTCGCCTGCCTTCTGCTTGAACCTTGAACGGGAAGCGGCGCCGGCCCACCCTTGAGGGGAAGACCCGCAAGGAAGATCCGACGCCGCGATGTGGAACGAGCCCTATCTCGAGACCTGCTGCCGCTCGGCACTCCACCGGCTGACACTGGTGGGGCCGCACGGCCGCCCGCCCGGTCTCAAGGACGGGCCCTGCCTCAACCGGCTGACCGGCATGGGGCTTGCCCAGCCGCGCGCGGATGGGCGCTTCGAGATCACCGATGCCGGGCGGGCCCGGCATGAACTCGAAATTCTGAAGCGGCGCGCGGCCTGAGGAAGGCCGGGGGAGCGAACTTCCCCGGTCCCCCTCCTTTTTTTGTCTGTCACCAAGGCGCTAGGACGCGGCGGTTGTGACCCAGCTACCCACGCCAGTCGGGGCGCGGCCTGGGGCGCGTGCCGTGAACAAGGCGGACGGGCTCGGACAACAGGCAGCCGGACACCGCATCCAACGCATCGTCGCGCGCCCCGGCAGCGCCTGGTCGCCATTCCGACATCTCGCCGGGAAACGACGTGCGGAACACGCTCTCATGCGCGTGCAGGCGACGTGCGGCCAAGGCAGGTTCCAGCGCACCGAGAATGCGGTCCGCCTTCGCCCGCGTGCTGGCATGTTCGACCACCGCGCAGGCCACACCGGCCCGCGCCAATTCCCGCCGCAGCAACGCAGGCAGGAAACGACCCAGGCCATTCGTCTCCACCCGCACCGACGGCAGCAGCAACTCCCCGGCAATCGCCGCAACAACACGGCATTGCTGCGTCGCCGGATCGTCCGCCGCCTCCGGGTCATGCGTCAGATAGGCGAGGCGATGAAGGAAGTGATGCCCCTCCCCATCACCATACGTGCAGGCCAGCACCGACGCATCGCCCGTCCCCGGCCGCCCATAGGCTGGATCCCAGAAGGCGCCGCCCGACACCAACCGGCGCCCCAACAGGGTCAACACACCCCTGCCCTGCGCCTCCCGATACTCGGGCTCCTCGGCGTATCGCACCATCGCCAGGGGATCGAGCCGCACGGCACTCGACGCCACCGGCTGCAACATCATCTGACGCTGGAACTGCAGAGGTCCCACACGCTCACGCAACGCCGTCACCGCCTCGCGCGAGAACCGCTCGGGCCAGGCCGACGCGCCCGCCGCATTCATCACCGGCACGGCTAGCCGGCGATAGCCCCGCAGAAAGGCGCCTTCCTCCATCGGCGAACGATAGAGGCTGTCCTCGCAATGCGGCGTACCGACGAACAGGATCGTGCCATCAGGCACCAGGATGAACTCGGCCTCCGCCAGGCGTTCGCGCAACTCCGCGCGCTTGCCCGGCGTGTCGCAATTGCCGGCGACCTCGACGTCATCGCAGATGATCACCTCGGCACGACTGCCGGTGACGTTGCCGCCAATTCCCTGCGCCATCATCGACGGATCGCGCAGCGCGCCGTCACGCGCCACGGTGAAGCGATCCGACGCCCAGACCTCCGCCGTATCCGGTAACAGATGCCGGCACAGCGGATGCCGTTCGATGATCCGCCGCACACTGGCGACCATCTTCACCGCCAATGACGCATCGGCGGCGAGCACCAGGATGCGCGTCCGCGGCCGGCGCGCGAGCAGCCAGGCGCACCACAGGCCAACCAGCGTGGATTTGCCGCAGCCACGAAACGCCATCAGCAGTAGGCGACGTTCCCCGGCCACCTCGCGTGCCTCGAGCCAGCGCGCGATGCGGCGATGGACCGACGGCGTGTCGTTGTGCAGCCGCCGGTTCCACACCCAGGTGAATTCGAGGAAGCCTGCGTCAGCAATACTCCTCCTCGCCATGCAGATCCTCCTCCTCGAAAGCCGAAAGCGCCTGGCGGGCCTCGACGAGGAAGGTCGTCACTTCCTCGATGCCGCTATTCGGTTCGCCCATGCTGCGCGCGAGCTTGGCCAGGTGCTCGAGATGCGCGAGCGCGGCCCGGCACGCCGCGTGATGCGCGGTGAATGCCTTGGTGTCGTCACCCGTACCTGGGTCCGGCCCGTCATGCAGGAAGCGGAGATACTCCTCCGTCACGACGTCCATGGCTGCGCGCAGATCAGGCCCGCGCGGCGCGACCTCGCGAGGGCCGCTCACGCCTTCACCACCCGCGCCCGCACCGTGCCGGCGTTCAGGTCGATCGCCGCCGCGCTGCGGTTCCACGCGGTGACGCTCACCACATCCGTGGCTCCGACCTGCGCCATGAAGACGACGCCCGAGGTCGACAGCGAGAAGGCGGCGGAGGCGAAATCCCCCGGTCGCGCACCCACCAGCGGCACGTTGATCTGCGCCGAGCCGCCGGCGGCGATCGAAGCCGGATCCCAGCTCGCTTCCGCCACAAGTTCGCGCGCGCCATGCGGCAGGCCAGGCAGGCCGAACAGCAGCGGCGGGCTGAACAGCGGGTCGCAGCCGAGGCGCATCGCGCGCACCTCGTAATCCACGCCGATGCGCACCAGACCGATGATGGCGTAGGCCACCTGCGGTTCGAGGTGCACGACCTGCGGGCGCGTCAGCGTCGCATCCGCCATGTCGGCCGAACCTTGCCACCATCGCGCCGCCGCATTCCACGCCAGCGACTGGCCCGACGCGCGCACCAGCGGCGTGCCCGTGTCGGAAAGCAGGTTCCGATTGGCGTCGAAGCACATTACCGCAAGCCGCGGCGCGTCTGCCTCGACGGCCATGGCAAAGTCCCGACATGTCCGCGCATCGACGACGAAGCCGAGGCCCCGGCCGCCAGTCAGGATCACCCCGCTGTCGCTGAAGCCGTAGGAATCGAGCGCGGGGAAGGCGAAGTCCGCGAGCGTCGAGGGCGAGCCCACCACGTTGGAGGACAGGCAGGCGAGCTTCTCGAATCCCCATTCCGTATTCGACCAGCGGATGCGGGCAGCACGCAGATTGCCGACGCCGCCGACCTCACGCGTGGACTCGCGAAACGCCGCCGCCTGGTGATAGGCGCGCACCACCGCGCCGGTGCGCGTCGCCGTCGCCGTATAATCCACGCCGACGAGATAGGCTTGGCTCGCCCAGGCCACTTCGTAGATGTGGTCCTGCGCGCCGCCGGTGTGGCGTGCGACGAAGGGGCTGCACCCCTCCATGCGCATGCCGCGCACCCAGATGGACCGGCTGTTCACCTCGCACAGCACCGGAATGCCGCTGATCGCCGGCCGGCTTTCCGCCTGCAGCTCGAAGCCGGGCCCGTCGAACAGATGCCGGTTATGCGCGACATAGGCGCCAGGTGCCGCGGAGAGGCGGATGCCGAAGCGATCCTTGTCCGGATAGACGCTGCTGCCGATGGCGAAGTGGCCGCCATAATAGCGCACGGAGGTGTTCCACGCGCCCGCCGTCTCGGTCCGCACATCGAGACCGATCTTGTTGTTCACGATGCGCCCGAGGATCAGCGTCGTATCCTCGAAGCCGCGTTCGACGCCCTGCGTGCGGATGCCGATGGTGAAGCCCTCGACTTGGCGTATCTCGACCAGCGAGGCATCGAGATTACGCATGACGATGCCGATATCGGCCTCGTTCTCCCAATCCGACAGCGTTGCGCGCACCACGCGCAGCCCTTCGTAGTGCTTGGCCGCATTGCGCACCGCGGCACCATCGCCGAGCGTCAGCGCCGCCTGTCCGGCGGGGCCGGCATAGAGGATTGAACCCCGCATGCTCAGCCCCGCCGCGCCACCACCAAGCAACAATGGCTGCGTGGTGCGGTAGGTGCCCTCGCCGATCTCGAGCAGATGGCCCGAGGCGGCGGCGGCAGCCATGGCGGCGGCAAGCGCCGGCCCGTCATCGTTCACGCCGTCGCCGGTCGCGCCGAAGTCGCGCGCGGTCAGCCGCTCGGCGAGCTTGTCCTCGACGCTGCGCGGCACGCTGCCGACATAGGGCACGCCAAGCAGCCCGGTGTCGCGGTCGAACAACGCGAGGTCGCCCGATCCGTCGAAGCCGAGCACGCGATTGGCCCGCGCGCCACGCAGCGGCAGCACGACATTGCCGGCATCGGTGGGGTCGAGCCGCACGCTGCCGGCGACATCATCCGCCACCTGCTGGATGGCCGCGACCTGGTAGTCGAGCTCGTCATTCAGGCTACGCGCGCGCAGGATTCCGTTGTCCTGGAAATCCGTCGCACGGGCGATCTTGAGCCGGCGGCGCAGCGTGATGCGCGTGCCATTCGCCGGCGTTTCGGTGAAGCTCACCGTGCCGCCATTCGAAGCGCCGGCGCCGGTGATGGTCACGCCACCCGTCAGCACTGCGCCATCGAGGCGGATGTCGAGATCCGCTTCCTCGAAAATCGGGAAGGGATAGGTGAAGTCGGCCAGCACGCCGTCCGCGACATACTGCACGCGCGGCGCGACATCGCCGATCGTGATGTGTTCGGCCATGGGTGGTCCTCGGTGTCCTGGGGGTGGGGCGGTGGTCGGCAGTTCAGCCCAGCAGGCTGCGCACGGCACCGCCGAGGGTCTGGCCGGCACGCAGGTAGCTGTTCAGGCTGCCGTCGGCGGCAAGCAACGAACGTCGTCCGGCAGCCAGCCGGGCCGACATCACCGATGCATCCGAGGCACTGTCCTTCGCCGCATCGCTGCGCAGGCCAGTGGTCAGCGCGGCGGCCGAACCGTCATCGGGTGCGATGCCACTGGCGGCCGCGCGCGCCCGGGCGGAGGCGATCGTGCGCGCCAGCTTGTCCTGCCGGTCGGCTTCACTCACCGCGGATTGCACCGCGGCCTGGTCCTGCTGGGCGGCCTGTTGCTGGCGCAGATTCTCCGCCTGCGCCTGGTTCGTCGCCTTCTGTTGCTGCCCCTGACGGACCTGGCCGTAGACGGCGAGACCGGTGCCGGCGAGCGAGGCAATGGTAGCGAGCTGAGCCATCAGTCGGTCATCCTGATCTCGGTGGTGACGGAAAGCAGCGTCATCGGCAGCGGCGCGTCGCCTTCGATGCGCCAGATCGGGCGCAGCCGGTCGCGTCGCCAGCCAAGCCCGCGCAGCGTGACGTCGCCGGTGAAGCGTGGCGGTGCCGCATCCAGCAGCGCAGTATCGAGCCGGCGGAACGGCACCGGTTCGGCGCCACGGCCGAGATCCACCGACAGCGCCGCGGTCTCGAGCAGCCGGAAGGTGACCGCGACCAGACGCAGCGGGCCGGTCGCCGCGCCGCCGGCGGCAATGAGGTCAGGCGGCAGCGGTTCGACCTCGTGGCGGAACACCAGGCCGATCTGCACCGTCGCAGCCGCTGGGTCGAGCACTACCTTGCCGCCGGACACCGTCTCGGCGGCGCGCGGCGCACCATCGGCCAGCACGCCAACCTCGCGGCCTTCAAGATGACCAAGCCCGACCCATTCATCCTGCGGCGTGGCGGCTTCGCCCGTCAGCGCCGCATCAAGCGCAAGTCCCGGTTCGAAGCGTTCCAGCGCGAAGCCGCCATTGCGTTCAACGACGGCCCAGATGGTGCCTTCAGTCTCCGCCACAGCACGAAATGCGCCGATGGTTTCCTGCCGCGTCCAAGCCGTCACCTGCTCGGCGCGATAAATCGTCAGCGTGCCGAGCGAACCATCGGCCATCGCCATGTGCAGCAACCGCGTATTCTGGTCGTAGGCCATCGAGACCGGCGTATCGACGAGGTGCCGCGCGACGATGGCGAGGTCGTTGGCCTGATAGATCTGGCTGACATCAGTGTAGGTGAACTCATACACGCCCTGCCCGTTGCGCGAGACGAAGACGGTCGACCCGTCGACATCCACTGGCGGCACCAGCCGATCGACCGGCGAGCCAACGCGAGTCTGCCGATTGAGCTGGATATTTGCCGGCGTCAGCGGATCCCCCGTCACCATCCATTCGGCGCCCGAGGTGAAGACCTGCAGATGACGTCCCGAGAACATGCCGCGGATCGCGTTCACCTGGTCGGACACCAGGCCGAATTCGATCGCCTGGTCATCGAGCCCGGTGCCGGCGTCGAAGTTGAACAGATCCCCGGTGCGCGACAGCCAGAGCCGATTCGGCAGGTCGCGCGACCCGCCGATCACCAGGCGATCCTGATGGAAGCAGCTGGTCACCGGCCAGCCATGCGCACCGCTGAAGGCGGATTCATCCCAATCCGTCGTCGCCGCGGTGCCCGACAGTGTCTCCTCCACCGCCGCGGCTACCTGTGCGCCGTTGATGACGGTGCCGATGACCAGCTTCTTGCCGCCGATGCGCAGCCGCGCGCCCTCATGCCCCGAGGCAAAGACCAGCGCATTCGCGGTGACAACGACATTGCTCGTCGTCCCGCTCGTCATCAGCGTCACCGAGGCATCGGCGAAGCGGAAGAACGGCTCGTTCACGAAGGCCCAGGGGGCGATGGTCCAACCGCTCGCGGTGCGTGTGACGCGTTGCGGCCGCATCTCGGGATGCGTCAGCAGCAACGTGTCGGCATTCTGGGTGAAGCCGATCTGCGGCAGCATCCAGTCGCCCCACGGCCCGCCAAGCACCGCCACCTCGGCATCGCCCTGATAGACGCGCAGCAACCCCGCGGTCAGCACGACGAGGTAGGTCTGCTCGGTGTTGAACTCGAAGGGGATCAGCCGCGCCGGCCCTGACAGCGGTGTCACATGGCGCAGCCCGGGCCGGCGCGTCACGCCGCCGGTCGGCTGGATGAACACGTTGCGCAGGCGCCGCGCCCCGTTCTCGAAGGCGCGCAGGTCGCCGCGCCCGAGCAGTTCGGGTGCGAGTTCACCCGCGGCGAAACTCGTCTTGGCTCGCTTGACGGCCGGCATGGCTCAGCCCCGCACGCTGATCAGGGGGAAGTTCTCGAGCACCCGTGCGCTCGCCTGCTGGCTGTCGGCCTGGCGCGCGACACGCAGTTCGGCCTCGGCCAGGCGATACAGCATCTCCGCGCGGCTGCTGTTCTCCGTCAACGGGATGCAGAATTCCGCCGCCAGACGTACCACCAGCGCGGACGCGAAGAAGGGCGGGAACGCACTCTCATCCGGGCGAAACACATAGGTCAGCGCGACCTGCTCCGCATCGGTGAACAGCCGCTCCTCCTGCAAGCGATAGACGATCCCACGCGCCCGCCCCGCCGTGCCGGCGGACAGCGCGCGCAGGAACCCCGCAGGCAGTTGGAACGCATTGGCGAAGTCGGCACGCGGCGTCGCGGCGAGGCGCGCCAGCGCGGCCTGCGCCGTCGCAAAGGACCACGGATGCGACGACAGCAGCGCATCGCGGATGCCCGGATACAGATTGGCCGCGACCTCGGCCTCGGCGGTTCCCTCGTCCAGCGAGGCAACCGGCTGCGCACCAATCTTCAGCAGCGCGCGCGAGCAGAGCGCGAGGGCGGAGAGCGCCATCGGGGATTCTCCTTGATATGTCAGGAAGCAAGGAAGGTCGGGGGAGAGAACTCCCCCGATCCCCCTCCTTTTTCTATCAATGGGAACTGACCTCGGATGTCGGTCTCCAACAGACAGAAAAAGGGTGGGGGTTTGGGGGAGGTTCCCCTCCCCCAACCATCACTCCTTCGCGCGCATCCGCACGACGCCGGTCGGGTCAATCATCACCGCACCCTGCGACATCATGTTGTTCACGAAATGCGCGGCGCGGTCGCCGTGCCAGGTGATGTCCGTCACCACCTCGGACGCCACGGCATGGCCGAGCGCGGTCTTGTGGTAGAAGTAGCAGTAGCGCAGCACACCCGCCTTGGTCAGGCCGGAATGCGGCATCCACAGCGCGCCGAGCCAGCGCTTCGCCTGCGTGCCCTTCCATGGCAGTTCAGCATCGCCGATGTAGTCGGACCGGGCGAACTCATCGATCTGCAGCAGCTCCGACCACTGCTTCCAGCCGACCACCGCGAAGCGGCCGCCGTCATCGGGAACATCGGCGGCACCCAGCATTTCGAAGGCCATCAGCACCTTCTGCTTGGTCAGGCCATCCGTATCGGTCAGGCCGGTGCCGACGCCGACCGCTTCCGACGTCGCGGTGTCGAGCGCATCGATGATCAGCTCATCGGTCTTGCGCCCCAGCGCGAAGGCGCCGGCATTGGCGATGACGGTGCGCTCGTCGATGTTCGTCTTGATCTCGTCGAGACGATCGATCCACTCGCCGGCATAGTAGTCCTGCAGGAAGCACTCGGCATTCGAGTATTCCAGGTTCATCACCGGCACGACGCCGTTGCGCGCCTTGGCCGCGGCGGTGCCCTTGCCGACGCGCGGGAAGATGGTGCTCGCCCCCTTCACACCCGTCTTGGAACGGATGGTCGGGCGCAGCTTGCTGCCCTGGCGCTGATAGGCCTCGGCGACCTCGGCCTCGAACTGCTTGACGAAGGCCTGTTCGATGGTGCCCGACATGCGGGGGACCCTTTCAATCGTGGTGTTGAGGGAATGCGCTGGAACACCCGGTTGCCCACGCGGGGCCGGGTGCCGGCGCGGCCCGCGCGCCCTGGGCGGGTTGTGCGCAGGCGAAGGACGAAGGGGCGGGCAGCGCTGCCGCCGTGCGGCGCTCCACCCGCCCCCCCGGGCCTCCGCGCGTTGCCGCGCGGGGCCGCCCGGCGGGACGAACGTCGCGAAGACGCTCAAGCCCCGCCGGAAGTCGGTATCAGCCGGCCCCGCCGACCAACCGCCGGAACCCATCCGTCACGCGCTTGACGAATTCCGGTTCCCGCGTGCGCCAGTACCGCGGGTCGCGCATCATCGCCCGCAGCTCCGTCTCATCACTCGCCGTGCTGGCCTCGGCGCGCGGCGCGAGGCCGGGCTCCTTGCCTTCCATCATCCGGTGCAGGGCGATCACACCCTCGGCGGTGGTGGACAGCGCCTCGAGCACCGGCGCGGGCAGATGCGACCGCCCCCAAGCGGTTATCTGCTGCGCCACGCGGCGGAAGCGTTCTTCGCCGCCGAAATGCTCGCGCAGCTTCTCGACCTGGCGTTCGGTCTCGAACTGTCCGGCGGCCTCGGCGATCAGTGGCAGCAGGCGCTCCGCCGCCAGGTCATAAACCAACTGCGCCTGCGGCTGACTGAAGCCGGCCTCGTGCAGGCGCTGGTTGATTCCGGCATCGGCGCAGCACAGATCGTGCTTCGGCTCGATCGCATAGCCATCCGGACTATCCGGCACGCCGATGGCGCGGCGGAAGCGCGTGCGCTCCTCCTCCGGCGCATCCGCCGCCGGCGGGCCGGTGCGCTGCGACAGCCGGCGCTCCAGCTCGCGATACGACTTCACCAGCGCATCCACGCGAATCTGGCCCGTCTCGGCATCCCAGAACTTCTCGGGTACATCCTCGGGCCGCGCGGCCGTCTGCGGCGCGGCGCCTTCGGCCAGCGCTGTCTCCAGCAGGTCGTCGGGCATCAGGGACTCACTCCTTGGTGGTTTGGGCGGGGGGAAGAAGGATCTCGGCAGGCGCGGAGAGAGTCCGGCCGAGCCATCGCGCGGCTGCCGGCAGGTCGATCTGCGCCAAGGCCTCGGGGCCCATGGCACGCACCGCCTGCAGGAACAGCAGCGTGTTCGCGGCATCCGCGCGGCCCTGCACCTGGGCGAGCGGGCTGCGATACCGCAGCACTGCCTCGCGCCCATCGAGCAGCAGCGGCGGGATCTCCCCGCGCCGCCGCAGGATGGACAGGCAGCGCGAAACCAGCGGCGTCAGCAATTCCGACTGCAGCCGGCCATAGGTCGCGCCGAGCAGCCGCGCGGTCTCGGCCGCGCGTTCCAGCACCTCGGTCGCAGTCATGTTGTCGTGGCGCTGCGGACCAAGCCGGTCGGCGAGCAGCGCGCCACGGATGCGTGCCCGCAAATCGGTCAGCACGAGCTGCGACACGTCGAAATTGCCCGGCGCGGCCAGCGGCGTGAGTCCCGCCGACCCCGGCGCCTTCGGGATGATCGCCCCCGGTTCCAGCCGCACCGTGGCCGGGTTCAGCACGCCGTCATCATCGGCCTGCCAGATGCCCGTCGCGGCGATCGAGGCGTTCTTCAACACCAGTTCCACCACCTTGTTGGCGGTGCGGATGTCGGGCAGCGCCTTGGCGACCGGGCCGCGGCCGTAGGTCTCGCCCGGCGCCTTCAGCCAACGGAAGGCAATGAAGGGGCTGTGGGCGAAGCGCCCCTCGGCCAGCACCACCGGCCCGGCATCGGTCGCCGCGATCGCCATGAAGCGGCTGCCGCTGCGGTCCGGCCAAACCGCCTCGATCACCCGGTGGCGCGGCGCCGCGGCATCCTCGTCATCCGGCAGCGGCGGCATCGGCGCGGTGGGGTAGCGCTGGCGCAGCGCCGCCTCGCTCAGTCGGGCCGCCCGATAGACGGTGTCGAGCCGACCGGACGGGCCTTCCTCCAGCACCGCCTCGCGCAGCGGCACGGCGGTGAAGCGCAGCGCCGAGGCCTCGCCGAGCGGCGCTTCCTCGACCAGCAGCACGCCGGTGCCGGCGATCACCAGGTCGAGAAAGGCCTGATGCATCTCCAACGCGAAATTCGACCGGTCGAGATGCCCCTGCAGCGTCTCCGCCGCATCTTCGAGCGCGACGGCTGCCTGGTTGTCGTCTTCGCCCGGGCGCCCCGGGGCGAGGCCGAACCAGCGCGACCAGGGCGGCGTCAGCTCGGCGAGCAGCGAGGCGGCGAGCTGTTCCGCCGCATCCGCTGCCGTGGCGTCGAAGATCGCGACGCGCTCGGCCGGCATCGCCGGCAGGACGTGGTCGTAGCAATCCCGCCACAGCGCGTCATAGGCCCGGCGCTGGTCGAGGGCGCGGAGATGCCGCGCGAGGATATCCTCCGCCGTCATGGCGTCATTCCCCCAGCAGCGACTTGCGCGTCGCGGTGAAGTCGGACCGCGTGCCAAGCAGGCCGCGGGCGGAGGTGGCGATGGTGCCGGACAGGCCCCGCGTGTTGCGCGCCCTGACCTCGGCACGCGCGGCGGCGGCCGTCTCCTCGGCGGCCTGGGCCGGATCGGTGGTGGTTGTGGTCGTGGCCGGCGCCGATGGCGGCGCAACGACGACGGGCTTCGGGGCACGGAACAGGCCACCCATGCGCGCGCGGCTCCTCTTGCGATGCGGGAAGGGTTCCCCCTCCGCCGCCCGAAAAAGCTGCGGGCCCGCCCCTCGATGAGGAGGAGCGGGCCCGCAAGAGTCTTCGGGGGGAACGGGAGGAAGGCCATCGGGCGCAATTCGCCCCTTGGCGATCGGAGAATTATCCTAGTTAACGGCCGTTGGCAAGATTTTTTTCTCATAAGGGCAAAGATTCTGCGCCAGCCGGCGAAACAGCCCCCAGGGCGTCAGCGCGCGCGGTGCACCTGCGCCCAGCACTGCGCGGCACAGCCCGACACAGGTGCAGGGCAGCAGGCTTGGCAGCCAGCCGGCCCGCGCCGGGCCGGGCGCGAAGGGCCCCACTACGGCAAGGCCCGCCCGCGTGTAGAAGCCCGGCAGGTCGAAACTCGCCGGCACCGCCAGGCGCGCGACGATCAACCGGCCGGACAGCGGTTCGAGCACCGTCCAGCCGGCTTCGTCACGCAACGCCGCGAAGCAATGACGAAAGCCGCGCCGCAGCGGGCGCAGCCAGAACTGGTCGGCCTGGCCGCCAAAGGCGATCCAGACCTGTTGCGGCGCGTCGCGCGCGACGCGCAGATGCGGCGTCATGCGCGCGAACCCTCGGCCTGAGGCCCTGCGTCATGCCCTGAACATTCGGCGCGCAGGACCGTCCGGTAACGTCGGCGCCAGGCGCACAGCCCCCGCCGCCGGACGGGGGCCCCGGCGGCGGCGGCCAGCGCGTGGCTCATGCCACGATGCCCTTCACCCGCAGCGGCCATTCGAGGCGGTTCATCGCCTCGCGCCACTGCGCCGCATCGTTGCGCTCGGACAGGTGGCGCGGGTCAGGCGCGATGCCGCGTTCGCCCCACTGGCGCATCACGCGTGCATGGATCAGGTCGATGCGGCGGTGGCGATAGAGCCGGTCAAGGCATTTGATCACATCATCCGGCTCGCAGGGGCGCACCTTGTCGCCCTTGCCGGCGGAAATGCGGGCACCCTCGTGGCGCGCGATCAGCGCTGACATGGTCCAGAACCAGGCCTCCTCGGCCGAGCAGAAAGGCTCCGCGACCGAGATGCTGGCGAAGCGGGGAGCGTGGGCACTGCGGGGGGCAGTTCGCATGGGGAGGGTCTCGCCTGTGAAGAGAACAATACAAGAACATTAACCGCCCCGGTTGCGCTCAGCAAGCCAAAATAAGGAACATCGACCTATTGATTTCCGAAACAAAACCTAGGATAGCTTGCCCAGGGCGTGGCACATCATCTGGATTCGCGCCCTCGGGATCACTCCCGCCAGCGGAATGGCACCAACCATGCGGCATGATGATATCTGGCGCGCCCTCGATGCCCTCGCGGCGGAACACGGGCTGTCCGCCTCGGGCCTGGCGCGCAAGGCAGGGCTCGACCCCACCGCCTTCAACCCGTCCAAACGCATCGGCGCCGATGGCCGCGCCCGCTGGCCCTCGACCGAGAGTGTCGCCAAGGTGCTCAACGCCACCGGGCGGGGGATCGAGGATTTCGCCTCGCTCGTCTCCGGCCTGCCGGCCCTGCCGCGCGGCGGCGGGCGTGGTGGCGTTGGTCGCCGCGTGCCGCTGATCGGCCTCGCCCAGGCCGGTGGCGAGGGGTATTTCGACGATGGCGGCTACCCGGTCGGCGGCTCCTGGGATGAGATCTCGCTGCCCGAGATCGGCGACCCCAACGCCTATGCACTGGAGATTTCCGGCGAATCCATGGAGCCGGTGTTCCGCGACGGCGATGTCGTCGTCGTCTCCCCCGCCGCCCCGGTCCGCCGCGGCGACCGCGTGGTGGTCCGCACCCAGAAGGGTGAGGTGATGGCCAAGGAGTTGCGCCGCCAATCGGCCAAGCGCATCGAACTGGCCAGCCTCAACCCGGAACACCCGAGCTACAGCTTCGAACTGCCCGAGATCACCTGGATGCACCGGATCATCTGGGCCAGTCAGTGACTGCAATGGCATGGGGCGATGCCTCATGCCGTTGATAAGAGGATGGAAAAAGCACATACCAACGGTCGCGAACAACGAGTGCTGGCACAGGCTAGCCAAGCTTGCCTTGCGAGGCGGGCAGTTTCCATCCGCCGGTTTGCGTCAGCCGATCAGAAACCAGTCCTGCGAGATCGTCCCGACATCCACCCCAATCAGTTCGACGGTGATATCAGCCGCGCTCAGCGAGGTGTAGCCGTCGTTGCCCGAAGCTGAGGCGATCAGGGCGTCACGCAGCCACGCCGCTTTGACGACGAGATGGTCGCCATCCGGCGAGGCGCCGGGGCTGAAGCCGCGGATCTCGTCGATGGCACCGCCGCTGGGCCGCAGCACGAAGGCATCAGCACCTCCGCCGCCAATGATGAGGTCATCACCGGCACCGCCATTGATTGTGTCGTCGCCACTGCCACCGTAGATCGTATCGTTGCCGTCACCCCCGACCAGGCTATCGGCGCCGCCGTCACCCCACATCCTGTCGTTGCCGGCCTGACCGGCCATTTGGTCGGCGCCGTTGCCGCCATAGAGCAGGTCATTGTCCGCGCCGCCCTTGATCGTGTCCGCATCTTCACCGCCGGCGATCGTATCGATGCCAGCATCGCCGAACAGAGCGTCGGGACCATCGTCGCCCCAGATGTGATCGTTGCCGAGCTGACCACCAAGCGTATCGCTACCGGAGCCGCCATGAATCAGATCGTTACCGGCTCCCGCACGGGCAAAATCATTGTCCTGCCCCAGATCGAGATAATCATGCCCACCACCGCTATAGAAAACGTCATCACCCGCACCGCCAATGAAGGTATCAGAATTCGTCGCATGCGAGTATGGATCTCTATTTCCAGAATAGAATACATCATTACCGTCACCACCGACCACATAATCTGAAGAATATGCCCCGTATATGGTATCGTTTCCAATTTCTCCGTACATTATGTTAAAATATCCATAGTCAATGCCAGATATGATGACGTCATCGCCTGCACCAGCAACGATGGAATCCGATCCGCCTAGGCCGACCAGGCTATCATTTCCTGACCCGCCGATAATCGTGTCAGGTCCATCCCCACCGATGATCGTAACGCCGACAGCGCCTTCAGCTAAAATATCTGCCTGCGCATCCTCAACTATCGGTGACAGGAAATTCACGCCACCGATAGTCGTCACAAAATTATCAACGTCCATCTGAACCTCCTGCCCGATTCGTTCTAAGATAAGCGGGCTACGAGACGGTCAGAGGTTCGCTTAATTGCAATTATGCGCGAGGGCCGGACAGGATCTACGCCATCGCGCCCCGCGCCGCGATCGGCCAGAGGCATTCCACCCGCCCCTTCCGCATGCCGACATACCAGTCGTAGCGATCGACCGTCGGATCGCAATGCCCCGGCACCAGCCGCAGCTTCTCTCCCAGCGCCGGCGCTGCGCCGTCCTCGATCATGATCTTGCCGTGCTCATCAGACGCGCCGGCATAGCGCAGCCCCGGCCGCTCCCACACGCCCGGCATGCCGGAATCAACCGACACGCCCTTATGCCCGCAATCCACCACGGCCACGCCCGGCGTCGCCCGGCTCATGACCTGCGACAACACGAACAAGGAATGCCGGAACGGCGGCGCGTCGTCATTCTTCGCGTAATCCACATCCATAAAGGCATAGGACCCCGCCTGGATCTCGGTATAGACGCCGCTCGCCGCCTCATGCCGGAAGGTACCGGTGCCCGCCCCGCCGACGATCGGGCAGTCGAGGCCGCGCTGCTTCAACTGTTCCACCGTCCGGCGCGACCGCGATGCGGCCTCGGCGATCGCCGTGGCCCGCTGTTCCGGCGTGCGCATGTGCTGCGCGCTGCCGTGATACGCCTGCAATCCGCCGAACATCAGCGTCTTGCTCGCCGCGATGCGTTCGGCCAACGCCACTGCCGGCGGCCCATGCTCGACCCCGGCGCGGCCCATCCCGACATCGATCTCGACCAGCACCGGGATGCGCACGCCGGCCGCCTCGGCGGCCTCTTCGACCATCGCGATCTGCGCGGCATCATCGACGCAGACGCCAATCTTGCAGATCCGCGCCAGCGCCGCGAGGCGCGCGAGCTTGCGCGGGCTCACCACCTGGTTCGTCACCAGCACGTCAGGAATGCCGCCCCAGGCGAGCTGCTCCGCCTCACCCACCTTCTGCACGCATTGGCCGACCGCGCCGCGCGCCATCTGCAGCTTCGCCACCACCGCCGACTTGTGCGTCTTGGCATGCGCGCGCAGCTTCACCCCGGTCGGCGCCAGCAGCGCCGCCATGGTGTCGAGGTTGTGCTCGAAGGCATCGAGGTCGATCAGCAGCGCCGGCGTATCGACTTCATCCTCACGCATGCCGGGTTCGGCGGGCGGCGACTGCAACATGGTTCATCCTCTGACCTGGAGCCTGTCCGGCCGGGCAACATCGCCGACAGCCGTCGCTCCGACAATGGACCGGGGCGCTGACGCACCGATGGGAAGCAAAGGCGCCCCGGCTGCGCCATGATGCGGCGATGTTGCCTTCCGATCCAGACGTGCT
The DNA here is from genome assembly GCF_014644535.1 of Neoroseomonas lacus. Taxonomy (GTDB): domain Bacteria; phylum Pseudomonadota; class Alphaproteobacteria; order Acetobacterales; family Acetobacteraceae; genus Neoroseomonas; species Neoroseomonas lacus. Next base: position 292,835 of record NZ_BMKW01000005.1, on the reverse strand, counting down.
CGTCATCGGCGCCGGCTGCGCCGGCATCGCCGCGGCGCGCGAACTCGCCGCGCGTGGCCGCAGCTGCGTCGTACTCGAGGCCGGCCCCCGCGTCGGTGGCCGCGCCTACACCGAATCCACCAGCCTCGGCCTGCCCTTCGACCACGGCGCATCGTGGCTGCACCAGGCCGATGACAATCCCCTCACCCTGCTCGCCCGGGCACTCGGGGTCGAGCTGATCAACCACGATGCGCTGCGCCAGCGCCGGCTCGTCACGCAAGGCCGCTTCGCCACGCCCGAGGAAGACCGCGCCTTCGCCACCGCCGAGCAGGATTTCTGGGCGACCATCGAAGCCGCCGCCGCCAATGGCGCCCCCGACCGCCCTGCCTCTCACGCCGCCCCGCAGGCCGGCCCCTGGGACGCCACCATCGCGCATTGGGAAGGCGCGCAAATCTGCGCCGCCGAACTTTCCCGCATGAGCCTGCACGACTTCGCCACCACCGCGCTGGATGGGCCGAACCTCATCATGCGCGACGGCGTCGGTGGTCTCGTCGCGCGCCTCGCGGCCGGCCTGCCGATCCGCCTCGGCGCCGGCGTCGACAGTATCCGCTGGGGCGCGCGCGGCGTCACAGTGGAGGGCGCCTTCGGCAGCCTCTCGGCGCGGGCGGCGATCGTGACCGTCTCGACCGGCGTGCTGGCGGCCGGCGGCATCACCTTCGACCCACCCCTGCCCGCGGCGACGCAAGCGGCCATCCAGGCCCTGCCGCTCGGCCTGCTGACCAAGATCGCCTTCCGCGCCGACCATCCTGACGCGCCCGACCTGCCGCCCTTCACCAGCCTGCGCCGCGCGGTAACACAGGATGGCGACCGGCCGATGTCCTGGATTTCCCGCCTGTTCGGCGACCCGGTGATGATCGCGTTCTGTGGCGGCGCCCGCGCCTGGGCTTTCGCCGGCGTCCCCGCTGCCGCAGAAGCCGAGGCCCGCGCCGAGGCAGCGCAGATCTTCGGCGCCCGCGCCGCCGCAGCTCTGGGCGCCCCCGTGGTCACGCGCTGGGCGGAGGACCCGCTCTTCCGCGGCGCCTACAGCCACGCCATGCCCGGCGCGCAGGCGGCGCGAACCACGCTGGCCCGCCCCCTCGCCGATGGCCGGCTCTGCTTCGCCGGCGAGGCCTGCCACCCGCGCTTCGCCGCGACCGTCGCCGGGGCCTGGGAGAGCGGCGTCACCGCCGCCCGCGCGGTCCCGTAACGCGCCTCAGTGCCCGGCATTCTCCGCCGAGAAATCCGGCGCCTCGAGCCCGCTCGCCACCAGCTGCTTCACCAGCTGCGCCTTGAGCCGATCAAGCCCGGCTTCCGACGACGCCTCACAGCGCGCCACCAGCACTGCCTGGGTGTTAGAGGCGCGCAGCAGCCACCAGCCATCCTCGGTCAGCACGCGCACGCCATCGACGTCCTGCACCTTGGCACCATTGGCGGCCAGGCGGTCCTTGACTTCCTTCACCACGACGAACTTGCGCGCTTCCTCGCAGTTGAAGCGCAGCTCCGGCGTGTTGATCACCTGCGGCAGCGCGGCGCGCACCTCGGACAGCGTCGTGCTCATCCGCGCGACGATGCCGAGCAACCGGATCGCCGAATACGGCGCGTCATCGAAGCCGTACCATTTGTCGGCGAAGAAGATGTGCCCCGACATCTCGCCGGCGAGCGGGCTGCCGGTTTCGGCCATCTTCGCCTTGATCAGCGAATGGCCCGTCTTCCACATCAGCGGATTGCCCCCGGCCTTCGCCACCTCGTCGAACAGCACCTGGGACGCCTTCACATCCGCGATGATCGTCCCGCCCGGCTTCGACTTCAGGACGTCGCGCGCGAGCACGATCAGTAACTGGTCGCCGAACAGGATATGGCCGTCATTGTCGACCACGCCGATGCGGTCCCCATCGCCATCGAAAGCGATGCCGAGATCGGCCTTCTCGCGCGCCACCTCGGTGATGAGCTGCTCGAGGTTCTTCGCCACCGTCGGGTCGGGATGATGGTTGGGGAAGGTGCCGTCCACATCGCCATTGATGACGAAATGCGTCCCCGGCAGGCGTGCCGCCAGCGCCTTCACGATCGGCCCGGCCGAACCATTGCCGGGGTCCCACACCACCTTCAGCTTGCGCTCGCCGCCGTCCCAATCTTCCAGCACGCGCTCGGCATAACGCGGCGCTATGTCCACGGCGCGGTCGGAGCCCACCGCTTCCGGCACCACATCGCCTTCCCCGGCCATGCGCCCGATCTCCTGGATCTGCGTGCCGTAGAACGGCTTCTTGCCGATCATCATCTTGAAGCCGTTGTAGTCGGGCGGGTTATGGCTGCCCGTCACCATCACCGCGCCATCGGCCTGCTGATCGTAAGAAGCGAAGTACAGCATCGGCGTCGCGCACAGTCCGATGCGCACAACCTCCAGCCCGCAGGTCCGCAGCCCGGCCACCAGCTGGGCTTCGAGTTCCGGCGAATGCAGCCGTCCATCATAGCCGACCGCGACACGCTTGCCGCCGGCGCGCACCACAATGGAACCGAAGCAGCGGCCGATCGCGAAGGCGTCCTCCGGCTTCAGCGTCTTACCAACGATACCGCGAATGTCGTATTCGCGCAGAACAGTGGAATCGAAGCGATGGTGGAAGGCGGGCATGGTCACTCCCTGAGAGCGTTTCCCAATCGGATGGCATCACCCGGATGGGTGACGATGCTCGTGCGGTCACTATGCGGGGCCAGCGACGCCCCGCGCCGGCAGGCTACGGGCGGCCGATCGATGAATAGGTGATCCCGGCCGCGCGCATCGCCACCGGGTCCCACACATTGCGAAGGTCTAGAACAATGCCGCCCTTCATGGCGGCCTTGAGGCGATCCGGTGACAAGGCGCGGAACTCGTTCCATTCCGTCAGCACGACCACGGCATCGGCACCCTCGGCCGCGGCCAGCGCCGTTCCGGTGAAGTCGATCGCCGCCGGCAGGGCCTGCCGCGCATGGGCCGGTTGCGGGTCGTAAGCCACGACCTCGACCCCGGCAGCGACAAGCGCCGGCAGGATCACCAACGACGGCGCATCGCGCATGTCGTCCGTCTCGGGCTTGAAGGTCACGCCCAGCACGCCGACGCGCTTGCCCTTCGGGTCCGGCCCGAGTGCCGCGAGGATGCGCTCGGCCATCTCCGCCTTGCGCCCGTCATTCACCGCGATGGTGGTTTCGACCAGGCGCACCGGGCTGCCGGCATCCTGCGCGGTGCGCGCCAGCGCCAGCGTGTCCTTGGGGAAGCATGACCCACCATAACCCGGACCGGGATGCAGGAATTTGCGCCCGATCCGACCATCGAGGCCCATGCCGCGCGCGACGTCATGCACGTCGGCGCCAACCTTCTCGCACAGGTTGGCGATTTCGTTGATGAAGGTGATCTTCACCGCGAGGAAGGCATTCGCGGCGTATTTGATCAGTTCCGCACTCTCGATCGACACCGCGAGCACCGGCGTCTCGATCAGATAGAGCGGGCGATACAGCCGCTTCAGCGTCGCCAGCGCAAAGTCGTCATCAACGCCGATGACAACGCGGTCCGGCCGCATGAAGTCGCCGATCGCGCTGCCCTCGCGCAGGAATTCCGGATTGGAGGCCACCGAAATCTTCGCGTCCGGCCTGACCCGGCGGACAATCTCCTGGACCTCCCGCCCGGTGCCGACCGGGACGGTGGATTTCGTCACGATCACCAGCGGCCCCTCGGCCGCCTTCGCCACCTGTTCCGCCGCGGCGTAGACATAGGAAAGGTCGGCATGCCCATCGCCACGCCGCGTCGGCGTACCCACGGCGAGGAACACCGCATCGGCCCCCTTCACCGCGGTCGCGAGGTCGGTGGTGAAGGTTAGCCTGCCGTCGCGCACATTCTCGGCGACCAGCTTCTCCAGCCCCGGCTCATAAATCGGCATCCGACCGGCATGCAGACCGGCGATCTTGTCGGGATCGACGTCCATCACGGTTACGTCAACGCCGAATTCAGCAAAGCACGCGCCTGAGACGAGACCGACGTAACCGGCGCCGATCATTGCGATACGCATGGGGATCCCTCGTGTCTGGGCAGGGCGCTGGAATGCCGCTTTATGGCCGCTCTTGCAAGCCGATCAGGCGGCATCTTCAACCTTCGGTAGCAGCGACATCAGCGCGTCGATGTCCCGCTCGGGTCGGCAGAGCAGGTACAATCCGCCACTCGCGCCGCCGCGCAGCGGGAAGGGTGTCAGCCCGATATCGGCATAGACGCGCAGCAAGGCGGGTCCGGCCCGCCAGAAAGCCGGGTCGACGCCGGCCTGCTCGCAGATGTCGCGAAAGCGCCATATCGCCGAAACCCTGTCCTTCTCCTCGCCCGCCGGATCGCCCAGGGCGAGCCAGACGCCATCCCGCTTCACAAAGGCGCAACCGGCCCGGCCCGCCTGCCCGAAGACGGCACCATCGGCCGCGCCGACCGCGGGCGCGACCGCGCCAAGCGCCATCAGGCGCTGCCGGACAGCCTCGTCATACGGCACCGCCGCACTGCGGGCAGGCCGCAACAGCCCCGCCGCCGCACCGAGCAGCAGCACGCCGGCAAGACCCACGGCGAAGCGCAGCGTGCGCGGCGCTTCATCCGACAGCACCACGCCCCACCAGGACATGCCGCCATAGGGGCCGGCATAGGCGATGCGCGCCAAGGTCAGCGCACTCAGCGCCAGCGCGGCGAGCGCGGCCACTGTCTCCGCCGACAGCGGTTCGGTGGTCAGCCAGGCACGGCGGTAGAATGCCGGCCGCACCGTGGTCAGCAGCAGCGCCAGCAACACGAAGCCACCGATCAGCCACCAGGGCTCGCCGCGCAGCCACACCACCGCCGCACCGTTCATCAGCAGCACCAGCGTCGCCCACCAGGCGATCGCCAGCCGACGCATCAGCCCATAGGCGGCGACGAGCAGCAGGCAGCCGACGACGGAAGCGGCGAAATGGCTCGCCGCATCGTCCAGCACGTCGAAGATGCCATCAAGCATGTTCGGCTTGGGCGGCAGCGCGCCGATGATGATCATGGTCATCGCCGCGAGGCCGGTCAGCGCCGCCATCGCCGGCACCTCGAAGGACACGGCAACGCCGCGTTCGAACGAGAAGCGGTCCATCAGGTGGCGACGTTGGCTCACCTCGAAGGCGGCGAACATCAGCCCGGCGATGAACAGCGGCACGATGTAGTAGAACATGCGGAATAGCAGCAGCGCGCCGATCACCACCGGCGCCGGCAGATACCCCGACAGCCCGATCAGGATCGCGCCGTCGAAGACGCCGATGCCGCCCGGCACATTGGCGATGATCCCGGCCGACAGCGCCAGCACATAGACGCCGAGGAAATGCAGGAAGGTCAGCCCTTCGACCGGTGGCAGCAGGGTCCAGAAGATCAGCGCCGTCACCGCGACATCGGCGGAGGCGAGCGCGGTCTGCGCCACCGCCATGCGGAATCCCGGCAGGTCGATCTGGTGCCCGAACAGGCGGAAATGCGGCACGAACCGCGCGAGCAGGATGTAGCTCGAGACGATCACCCACATGACCAGCCCGGCCGCCTGCATGACCCAGCGAGGCGTGCCGCCGCCGAAGAAGGGCAGCACCTCCGGCTCGGCGACCAGCACGAGCCCACCCAGCGCGAAGCCGCCCAACCCGAAGGTCAGAGAGGTGAAGGCCACCACCTTGGCGATGGCGAGCGGCGGCAACCCCCAGGCGGCGTAGAAGCGAAAGCGGATCGCCGCCCCCGATACCGTGGCGAAGCCGAGATTGTTGGCCAGCGCGTAGGCCACGAAGGACGCCAGCGAGGTCCGCGAATAGGACACCGGATGGCCGGCATAGACCGACCCCAACCGGTCATAGGCCGTGAGCACGATATAGGCGGCCAGGGTAAAGCCGGCCGCGGCCCAGAGCGAGGCGGCGGACGTGCTGTCCAGCGCGCCCTTGATGTCCGCCCAGGACAGGGTGCGGAATTCCCGCTGCACGACATAGAGCGCGCCGCCCAGCAGCAGCAGCCCGAACACAGTCGCCCCATGCCGTTTTGCCCAGGCGAGGGCGCGCGCGCCGATGGTCACGCGGCCGGGCTCTCCTGCCGCGCCAGCGCCGTCTCGATCAACCCGATCGTGCCGGCGATGCCGTAGAGCGCGACGAAGCCGCCGAAGCGTGGGCCTTCCTCCTGTCCGAGCAACACCTGGTACAGCGCGTTGAACCAGGCGCGCGACACGCCCATCGAGCCGTCCTTGTTCGCCTGCAAGAAGGGCTCGCGACGACCGGCGTCATAGACCAGGTCCTGGATCGCCTTCGCACGATCCTCGGGCGGCATGGCTTCGAGGTCGGCCACGCGGTCGCGCAGCATGGCCATCAGCGCCGTCAGCGCCTCGCGTTCCGCATCACTGGGGAGGCGATAGCGCTTCGTCGGCGCCACGAAATCCCGATAGTAATGGACCGCGTGCTCGACCAGCTTCGCCAGCATCGGCTGGGTCGCCGGCGTCGCGCCGGGCGCGTAGCGCGCAAGGAAGCCCCACAGGATCTCCGGGTCGTCCGCATTCACCACGGAGGCCAGGTTCAGCAGCATGGCGAAAGGAACCGGCGGTTCCGGGTCGTTCGGCACGCTGCCGCCATGGATGTGCCAGGCGGGGTTGGTCGGGTCGGGTGCGGCGCGCAGCCGGACGCGATGCTGCAGGTATTCGTCCACCGCGCGCGGGATCTGGTCGAAGAACAGCCGCTTGGCCCGCTGGGGCTGATTGTACATGTATTGCGACAGGCTCTCGGCCGGCGCGTAGCGCAGCCATTCGTCGATGGTCAGCCCATTGCCCTTCGACTTGCTGATCTTCTGGCCCTGTTCGTCGAGGAAATGCTCGTAGGTGAAGGCCTCCGGCGCTTCCGCCCCCATCACGCGGCAGATCGCCGAGGATAGCCGCACGGAATCAATCAGATCCTTGCCCGACATCTCGTAATCGACGCCCAGCGCGTACCAGCGCAGTGCCCAATCGGCCTTCCACTGCGCCTTGCAATGACCGCCGGTGATGCGCGTCGCGTGGCGCTCGCCATTCTCGGGGTCACGCCAGATCAGCAGGTCCTCGGAGGGGCGGACCTCGTCCATCGGCACCTGCATGACCACGCCGGTCTTGGGATGGATCGGCAGGAAGGGCGAATAGGTGGCGCGGCGGTCCGGCCCGAGCGTCGGCAGGATGACGCTACGCACCTCCTCATGCTTCTCCGCCATGCGGATCAGTGCCTCGTCGAAGCGGCCCGAGCGGTAATAGTCGGACGACGAGGCGAATTCGTAATCGAAGCCGAAGGCGTCGAGGAACGCGCGCAGCCTCGCATTGTTGTGATGCCCGAAGCTCTCATGCGTGCCGAAAGGGTCGGGAATCGCGGTGACCGAGCGGCCGAGATGCTGCGCCAGCATCTCCTTGTTCGGCACGTTGTCGGGAACCTTGCGCAGCCCATCCATGTCGTCGCTGAAGGCGATCAGGCGCGATCGCAACCCGGTCATCAGTTCAAAGGCGCGACGTACCCAGGAGGTGCGCGCAACCTCCCCGAAGGTGCCGATATGCGGCAGGCCCGAGGGGCCGTAGCCGGTTTCGAACAGCGCCGTGTCCTTGCCCGATTTCGCCACCCGCGCGGCGACCTTGCGCGCTTCCTCGAAGGGCCAGGCCTTCACGGTGGAGAGATCGGCGGCGGGCTGGATCGTCACGATGGCGAAACTCATTTGAAAACCGGAGGGGCGTTATAGGTGGCCAAGGGTCGCGAGGCGACCCTTGGTGAGTCTTGTCATGCCCTCAAACGCCGAGCGCGGCCCATCCGGGCAGCTTGGCTTCGAGCCGTGCACTGGCGCACCGTGCGCGCGGGCGGTCTGGGCGTGGTGGCGCTTTGCGCTCCCGGATCGAGGCGTGGCCTCGATCCGAGATCCTCCCGACACCAGGCGCGGCCCATCCGGGCCGCCTGGGTTCGCGCCGTACGCTGGCGCACAGCGGGCGATGGGCAGTCCGGGCGCGGCCTCGCCGTGCGCTCCCAGGCCGAGGCATGGCCTCGATCCATGGCCTCACCATGGAGCAGGCTGCGCTCTGGCCTCGATCCTCGTCCTGGCCGTCAGCCGCCGCGCCATGTCCGGGGCCGGGGTCCGCCCTGCCCTGCCACATGGGCCGAAACAGCACTGAACCATTGGTCCGGCCGCGCCTTTGCGCTAATCATCGCGCCCCTTCAACCCTCGAAAGGACACTGAGGGACATGCGTGTCGGTATTGTCGGCGCCACCGGAGCGGTGGGTCGCGAGCTTGTGGATGTTCTGGGGCGCCGGGCCTTCCCGGTCACCTCGCTGAGGCTGTTCGCCTCCGCCCGCAGCGCCGGCACGAAAACGAAAACGCCCTTCGGCGATGTGACGATCGAGGAATTCTCCGACGCCGCCGTGCGTGACCTCGACCTCGCTCTGCTCGCCGTCTCTGGCGACTTCGCCAAGGCGCATGCCCCGAAGATGGTCGAGGCTGGCGTGACGGTGGTGGACAACTCCTCCGCCTTCCGGCTGGAGGACCACGTCCCCCTGGTGGTGCCCGAGGTGAATGCCGGCGCCATCGGCGGCGCGCGGCTGATCGCCAACCCGAACTGCACCACGGCGATCCTGGTTGTGGCACTCGAGCCGCTGCGCCAGGCCTTCGGGCTGCGCCGCGTCATCGTGTCCACCTACCAGGCGGCCTCGGGCGCCGGGGCGGAGGGCATGGCGGAACTCGAACGCGAATCCCGCCGCATGCTGGTGGAAGGCGTGAAGCCGGAGCACGACGTGTTCCGCTGGCCGCTCGCCTTCAATGTCATCCCGCAGATCGATGCCTTCCAGCCCAACGGCTACACGCGGGAGGAAATGAAGGTCGCCTGGGAAAGCCGGAAGATCATGGGCCTGCCGGACCTGCCCATCTCCTGCACCGCGGTGCGCATCCCGACCATGCGGGTGCATGCCGAAGCCGTCACCATCGAGACGGAACGCCCCGTCACGCCGGAAGCGGCGCGCGAGGTGCTGCGTCACGCCGCCGGCGTGAAGGTGGTCGATGACCCCGAGCACGGCATCTACCCGATGCCGATCAACGCGACAGGCCAGGACGACGTCGAAGCGGGGCGCATCCGCGCCAACCCGGTCTTCGGGGATCGCGGCCTCGACTTCTTCCTGTGCGGCGACCAGCTGCTGAAAGGCGCCGCCCTGAACGCGGTGCAGATCGCCGAACGGCTGCCGATGGCGGCCCGCAGGGCGGCCTGACGCCCGACCCGGAATCGCGGAGCAGGCCGTCCCTGCTCCGCGACCACGACTACCCGCCGCCGCAGCGGCGCAACACCGCGCAGAGCCGCGAAAAGGCCAACCAGAAAGCCCCGTGCTCGGGCGCCTGGTCCGGCCTGCCACCAAAGGCCGGCTCGCCGCGCCGCAACAGCGCCAACCGCGCCTCGAACCGCCCGCGCATATTCTCGACGAAACCGGCGCTGGCGCCGAGATACTGCTCCAGCATCTCGGTTGCGAGCGCCATCTCGACCCCCGCCTGTCCGTCCGTGGTGAAGCGCTTGATCGCGCGGCTCTCCTCCGCCAGCGCCAGGTGCAGCCAGTGCAGGTCCTGCAGATGGCGGGCAATGCGGGCACGGGCCTCGCGTTCCGCCTCGCCGATGGCGTGAGTATTGCTGTCCATGGACGGCCTCCGGCACCAGTCTCGCGCAGCCGCATGAAGCTTGCGTGAACGCGGAGGGGCGCCGGACTCCTCCATCTACCGGCCCCGTGCGGCCGGGCGTAATGCCGCAGTGGACAGCATCAGGAAGCGACTCATGCGGATCGAGACGGTGGAAGCGCTCGAAGCGCTCTACGGCACGCCCAACCTCGCCTCGACCGCCAAGGTCGCGGACCGCGTGACCCCCGAATACCGGCGACTGATCGAGGCATCCCCCTTCATGGTGCTGGCCACCGTCGGCCCCGAAGGCCTCGATGCCTCCCCGCGCGGCGACGCCCATGGCTTGGTCCGCCTCCCGGATGACCGCACCCTTCTGCTGCCCGACCGACGCGGCAACAACCGCGTCGACAGCCTGCGCAACATCGTCCGCGACCCGCGCGTCGGCCTGCTGTTCCTGATCCCCGGCTCCGGCACCACCCTGCGCGTCAACGGCCGCGCGCATCTGTCGGTCGCGCCCGAGTTGCTCGCCTCCTTCGCCATCGACGGCGCCGCGCCGCGCTCCGTGGTGGTGATCACGGTCGAGGAACTCTTCTTCCAATGCGCCCGCGCCGTGGTCCGCGCCGGGCTGTGGGACGCCGCACGCCACGCCGCCCCCGGCAGCCTGCCGACGCCGGGCCAGATCCTCGCGGTGATGAGCCAGGGCGAGACCGGCGGTGAGGCCTATGACCGCGAATGGCCCGCCCGCGCCGCCAAGACCATGTGGTGACTCAGGCGAAGCGCGCCGCGACGCGGGCAACCAGCGCCTCGCGTTCCGCTCGCATCGCGGCCCCCCGAGCCTTGGCCGTCGCCAGCACACCGGCCGGCGCCGTCGCCGGCGAACCCGCATCGAAGGGCGGCGCCGGCGCATATTCGATCTGCAACTGGATCGCCTGCGCCGCCTCCGGCGACAGCATCTCCGCTACCAGCGCCAGCGCGAAATCGATCCCCGCGGTCACGCCGCCGCCGGTCACCACGCGCCCGTCGCGCACCCAGCGCCCCTGCTCCGGCACCGCTCCCAGCGAGGCCAGGAAATCATGGCTCGCCCAATGCGTCGTCGCCCGCACGCCCTTGAGCAGTCCCGCCGCCCCCAGCACCAGCGCCCCCGTGCAGACCGAGGTGACGAACCGCGCCCCCGCTGCCTGCGCGCGCAGGAAGGCGAGCACCTCCTCATCCTCCATCAGCGCCGCCACGCCGGGCCCGCCGGGCACGCAGATCACATCCATCTGCGGGCAGTCGGCGAAGCTCGTATCCGGCATCATGGTCAGGCCGGTATCGGCGCTGACCGGCTCGCGATTCTTCCAGATCAGATGCACCTTGCCGCCCGGCACGCGCGACAACACCTCGAAAGGCCCGGTCATGTCGAGTTGCGTCAGGCGCGGAAACAGCAACAGGCCGAAGCGAAGCGGTGCGGTCATCGTGGCGGTCCTCCGGAGCGTGATTGGTTCACCTTCGTTCACCAACCCCGCTCAAACCCTTTGTGTGATCACGTGATTTCAGGCCTCCGATGCATTCGCAGCTGCGGCCATCACGCTCCGGCGGAAAGGCTCGCACGCCCCGGCCGGCGCCGCCAGCATGCGGCGCCACCAGCATGATGAGGACCAGGCCATGCGTCTCGCGGTGATCTCCGACATCCACGGCAACCTCCTCGCGCTGGAGGCCGTGCTCACCGACCTCGCCGAGCGCGGCGTCGATGCCATCGTCAATCTCGGCGACTGCGTCACCGGCCCGCTCTGGCCGCACGAGACCTTCGAACGCCTCGCCGGGCTCGACCTGCCCACGGTGCGCGGCAACCACGACCGCTGGATCGTCGAGAAACCCGAGGCCGAACTCTCCCCCGCCGGCCGCTTCGCGCGCGAGGCGCTGACCGCGGCCCAACGTGCCAGCCTGCACGCCCTGCCGCCGACGCTGGAAGTCGCGCCGGACATCCTCGCCGTCCACGGCACGCCGAGCGACGACAGCACCTACCTGCTGGAGGAACCAGCCAATGGCCTTCTCTCCCCGGCACCGCGCGCCACCGTCGCGGCCAGGCTCGGCGCGGCGGCGCGGCCCGGCGGGGTGGTTCTATGCGGTCACAGCCACCGCCAGGCGCTGGTGCAGGGGCCGCAAGGCTGCACCATCCTAAACCCCGGCAGTGTCGGCTGCCCGGTCTTCGCCGACAGCCCGGCCGCGCCGGGGCTCGAATACCGCTCCCCGCATGCGCGCTACGCCATCCTGACCCTGCGGCGCGGCCGCTGGGGGGCGGAATTGCTGGTCCTCGACTATGATTGGGACGCCGCGGCGCACCGTGCGTCGGAGAATGGGCGCCCCGATTGGGCAGCGGCATTGGCGACGGGGGCAGTCGGATAAAGCGGCATCGCCCGCCCAGGCGGCGCCGCTCCTGTGACGCGAGCCGCCGGCATCAAGCGACGTCGATGGGTCCCCGCGGCGGGGTGGGGTCCCGCGACGGCCGGCGCTCCTGTCCCGGCGCCCGTGACGGCACCGCCTTCAGCCCCCACCGCGTGAAGCGCGGCCACGGCCCGGCCCCCCAGGGGCTGCGCAGGTTGTTCGCCGCATAGGCCACCAGGAACAGCGTCGCGAGCCCGGGCAACAGCGGCGTCGCCAGGAAATGCCAATTGGCATTCTCGACGAAGACGACGACCGGGTTGGCCCCGGCCGGGGAATGGATGGTCCGCGTCACTGCCATGGCCGCCAGCGCAGTGCCCACGGCGAAGGCGAGCCAGACGCCGATCGGTCCTCCGAAGCGCACATAGCCATCGTGGAACAGCATGCCGACCACGGTCGCGATCAGGTGCCCGCCGATAAAGGATCGCGGCTGCGCCATGATGCCACGCGGCATGCCGAACAGAATGACGCAGGACCCGCCGAGCGAGGGCAGCAGCCAGGGATGCTCGGTGAAGGACAAGGCCGCATTGGCGAGCAGCAGCGCCGCGGCCGTCCCGAAGATCTGCACCAAGATGCGCCGCGGCGGCGGCGGCTTCATGACCGGGCCTTCAAGCAGGCAAGATCCTCGGCAGTGTCCACGTCGTGCAGCCTCCGCAACAGCGCGACCCGGCGGCCGCGAAAATTCGCCCCGGTATCGGCCAAGGCATGCTCGCTCGACCAGCGCACCCGCGCGAAGGGGCGCGCCGGCCGCCTTGGGCCCAGGCCAATCAGCCAATACCCCCCATCCGTCGCTGGGCCAAAGACGGCATCCGCACGCCCCAGCGCACGAAAGGCGGCGGCAATGTCAGCGGGACAAAGCTCGGGGATATCGCTGCCGACCAGCACCGCGCGCGGATAGCGCCGCAGGCACCCTTCCATGCGGGCGCCAAGGTCGCCCTTCGGTTGCGTCACGCGCATCGTCCCGCGCGGCACGAAGCGCGTCCAATCCGTACGCGCGCCGGCCGGCGTGGTGGCCAGCACGGTCCGCCAGCGCCGGTCACGGGCGATCGGCCGTGCCGTGGCGGCCAGGGTCGCCTGGTAGAAGCGCAGCGCGGCGCGGTCGCCAATGCCCTTCGCCAGCCGGCGCTTCACCGCGCCGAGACGCGGCGCGCGAGCGAACAGGATCACCGTCGGTCGGTTCATGCCGTACCAGCCAAGCCGATCAACGCCGCCCCGCATAGAGCCGGGCGATGCGCGACGGCGGCAGCCCGGCGAACCACAGCGCCAGGCAGGCGAGGTTGCGCGCCGAACGGCGCCACCAGCCCTGTTCGCGCCAGCGCGTGGCGGAGGTGATGAAGGGCGGCTCCAGCGCCACCAGCCGCCCCCGGCCGATCCGTCGCACCAGGTCGACATCCTCCATGATCGGGATCGACCGGTAGCCGCCAAGCTCGGCGAGGAAGTCGCGCGAGATCAACAGCCCCTGGTCGCCATAGGGCAGGCCGAGCCACCGGCAGCGCCAGGCGACCATCCGTTCCAGGCGGCGCGCCTGCGGCGCCGGATCATCGAGGGCGAAGCGGAAATAGCCGGCGCGGCGGGCATTGGCGGGGTCGGCCATGAAGGCCTCGGCGGCATCGTGCCATCCAGCGCCAGGGCGCGTATCCGCATGCAGCACCAGCATCCAGGGCGTGGTGACCACGCCGGTGCCGGCGGCGATCTGGCTGCCCCGGCCCCGCGGCGCGATGAGCAGATGCGCGCCGGCGGCGATGGCGGTAGCCGCCGTGCCGTCGGTACTGCCGCCATCGGCAACCACCACCCCGGCAAGACCGCCGGCCAGGACTTCCAGCGTCTGGCCCAGCGTTGCCGCCGCGTTGAGGGTCGGCAGGACGGCGGTGAGTTCACTTAACGTTCGCACAAGGCCGATCGACCCGTTAGGGATTCATTAACCATTAGTTCTCTCTTTGTTCTTGACCTTGGGCGCCGGCTTGCGCAGGATGCACTCGAACGAACCAGGAACTTCTCCCCTCCTCGGACAGGCAGGACCGCCCCATGCCGGATGGCAGCAGCTATCTCTCGCCCGACCTTGGCCACGGCCTGCAGCCTCTGGCGCGCAAGGGTCGTGGGGCTGGCCTCAATCCCGCCGTGCGCTTCGAGCACACCGCTCGGGAGGCATTCGACGATGGCTGGGGTACGCTGGAAGCCGCCTTCGCCGACCTGCCGCCGCTGCCGACGACGCTCACCAAGGACAGTGCGAAATCCGCCCTGGCCTGGAACCAGAGCCCCGATATCGGCTTCGACCGCGCCGTGAACCCCTATCGCGGCTGCGAGCATGGCTGCGTCTATTGCTACGCCCGGCCCTCCCACGCCTATCTCGGCCTCTCCCCGGGCCTCGATTTCGAAACCCAGCTGCTGTTCAAGCCCGAGGTCGCCGCCCTGCTCGAGAAGGAACTCCGCAAGCCCGGCTACGACCCGAAGCCGATCGCCCTGGGCTCCAACACCGACCCGTACCAGCCGGTCGAGCGCACGCTGAAGCTGACGCGCGGCGTGCTGGAAGTGCTCGACCGCTTCAACCACCCCGTCACCATCGTGACGAAATCGGCCGGCGTGCTGCGCGACCTCGACATCCTCTCGGCCATGGCGAAGCGCAACCTGGTGCGGGTTTGCCTGTCGATCACCACGCTCGATGCGCGCCTCGCCCGCATCATGGAACCGCGCGCCGCCTCGCCGGAACGGCGGTTGGCCGCCGTGCGGGCGCTCGCCGCTGCCGGCATCCCCGCCGCCGTGCTGGCCGCCCCGATGATCCCAGCGGTCAACGATGCGGAACTGGAGACCATCCTCGACCGCGCCGCCGCCGCCGGCGCGACCAGCGCCGGCTATGTGCTGCTGCGCCTGCCGCTCGAGATCAAGCAGTTGTTCGAGGATTGGCTCGCCCGCCACATGCCTGACCGCGCGGCACGGGTCCTCTCGCTGATCCGCCAGACCCGCGGCGGTGCGATGTATGACAGCCGCTTCGGCGTGCGCCAGAAGGGCACCGGCGCCTATGCCGATCTGCTGGCGCAGCGTTTCGCCGTGGCGTCGCGGCGGCTCGGGCTGGAACGGCGCGGCGGCGGCGTGGGCGCGCTCGACTGCAGCCAGTTCCGCGTGCCGGACCTGCCGGGCGCCGTGCACAAGGCTGCGCAGCTGACGCTGTTCTGAAATGACGGGCCGGGACGCTAAAGAGCCAAGATCGTAAAAGTCTAAAATGGGCACGGCGGAAGCATTGGAGGGGCGCCGCCCCTCCAAATCACCCCGCCAAAGGGCTGAGCCCTTTGGAATGCCGTCTGTTGGTGTGGGGCGCGACTGTTCGGCTTCCAGGCGCGGCGTGCGACCTGCGCCCAAATGGGTCATGACGCGGCGCCGCGTGCCAGGTATCGCCCCGGGCCTTTGGTGGGGTGGTCCGGAGGGGCAAAGCCCATCCACCCCTCACGCCGCCTTCAGATGTTCCTTCAGCCGCGGCATCAGCTCAACCAGGTTGCAGGGGCGGTGCCGGCTGTCGAGCTGGAACTTCAGGATATCGTCCCACGCATCCTTGCAAGCCCCGGTCGAACCCGGCAGCGCGAACAGATACGTCCCGTCCGCCACCCCACCCAAGGCGCGCGACTGCATCGTCGAGGTGCCGATCTTGGCGTAGCTCAACATGCGGAACAACTCGCCGAACCCCTCTATCTCCTTCTCCAGCACGCGCTTGAACGCCTCGGGCGTCACGTCGCGGCCGGTGATGCCGGTCCCCCCGGTGGTGATGACGCAATCGACGGCCGGGTCGGCGATCCAGCGACGCAGCGTCGCCTCGATGACATCCGCCTCGTCCTTGACGATCTCGCGCGCGACGCAGTGATGGCCACCGGCCTCGATGCGATCCTGCAGCGTCTGGCCGGACCGGTCGGAAGCCAGGTCGCGCGTATCGCTCACGGTCAGTACGGCGATGGAAACAGGCAGGAAGGGTAGCGTTTCGTCGATCGGCATGGCGTCCTCCGCGGATCGGTCCTCACCATGGGCATCGGCGGGGGCGGCTGCAACAGGGCTCGGTCTCCGTTCGGGGATGCGCGTTCCGGCGCATGCTCGCGACCGGCCCCGGAGCGTCACCCGCCGTCGGTAAAATGGCCGGTGATGCGCGCCGCCGCCACGCCGGTCCAACCACCATTCAGCGCCCCTGCGCCGCGCGTATCTGCGCGACGGCGGCGGCGATGCGCATCGCCAGCATCGTCTCCCCCCGCGCGGCGGAGGCGCGCGACGGGTCGCCCGTCGCCCCCAGCGACTGCAAGGTATCGAGCCGCGAGGGCAGCCGCGACAGATCCACCCCCGCCGGATGGATGGCCATCAGCTCCGAGGTATCGCCGATCCCGGCATGGGTGCCGATGGAGGCGGTCGTCTCGCCCTGCGCCCGCAACCAGTCATCCTGCTGCGCGATGGCGGCATAGTACCGTTCGACGGCAATTACCCGCACCCCCTCGCCCCGCCACTCGGCCGTCAGCCGCGCGGCCAGGCGTTCCTGCGGCCGCTGGCTCGGCCCATTGTCGGCGAGGAAGCAGATGGTGCGGAACCCCGTCGCGCGCAGACTGCGGGCGATGCCCTCGAGCATGGCCGCGAAGGCCTCGTCGGTGACACCTATGGTGCCGGGAAAGCGCAGATTGCCCTCCGGCGGATCGAACCGCCCCTGCGGCGAATAGGACAGCACCGGCACGACCAGTGCATCGCCCAGTTCGCGCGCGATGCGCAGCGCATTCGCCCGCACGATGTGGTCGTGCTTGCCGAGGATCATGTGCGGTCCGTTCTGCTCGATCCCGCCGCTCGGCACGATCGCGGTGCGATGCCCGCTGGCGACAGCGTCGCGCACCTCGATCCAGGTCATGTCGGCGATGTCGAGACTGTCGGGCACCGGTTGTGCCCGCGCCACCATCGGCAGGACGAGCCCGGCCAGCAGCACTGCACGCAACAGGGTGCGCCGGAACGCCGTTCCCTCGGCGCGCATGATGTGGGATTCTGCGCCGCGATGATCTGGCCCGACTACGATCCGCTGACCGCCGCATGGAACTGGCTTCACAGCCTGGCTGGGCTGCTGACCGAACCCGCCTCGCCATTCTGGTGGCCGACGCTGATCGTCGCCCTGCTCGCCTTTGGCGTGATCGGCCTGGCAACGCGCGCCTCCCTGCGGGAGATGCGCGCCCAGGCGGTGCCGGTCGGCGCCCACGCCTTCCTGCGCCAGGCAAGCCAGGATTTCGGGCTGTTCGTCGTGAATTCGGCGCTCCCCTTCCTGCTGGCACCGTTGTTCTTCCTGCTCAGCGCCTCCGGGGTCACCGTCGCCACGCTGCTGCTCGCGCCGATCTTCGGCTTTCCACAGGCCTCGGCGCGGCTCGACCATCCGCTCGCCATGGCCTGCGCGGCGCTCATCCCCTTCGTGACCACGGACTTCTCGCTCTATTGGACGCACCGGATCTTCCATCGCTATGAGTTGCTGTGGCGGGCGCACCGGCTGCACCACGAACCGCCGGTGCTGACGCCGCTGACCGCATTCCGCTTTTGGCCGCAGGAACAGATCGTCCATATCGGCTGCGGTGCCTTCATGAACGGCTTCGGATTGGGCATCGTCGCCACGGCCTTCGCGGCGCGGGTGGATCCGCTGACCCTGCTCGGCGTGAACGCCTTCAGCGTGGTGTGGAACGTGGCCTTCTCGCATCTGCGGCACAGCCATGTCGTCCTGCCCTTCCCGCGCTGGCTGTCGATGATCCTGGTGAGCCCGCACATGCACCAGGCCCATCATTCGGCGGACGCGGCCCAACACGACAAGAACTTTGCCACGGTCTTCGCCCTGTGGGACTGGATGTTCGGCACCCTGTACCTGCCAAGGCGCGACGAGCGCTTCCGTTTCGGCGTGGATGACCACGTCGCCGAGACGACACCGCAGGCCGCGCCCGCGACGCCACACGCCCGGCCATAGGGACAATCCCGATCAGGTGGAATCACGTGATCGGTCGACGATGTTCGCAGGACAATAGCTGGGGAGGCTTCCGGACCGCGGAGCGACGGGAAGCTGCTCCGGGCGTTGTCCGACCAGACCGAACCGGCCTGGACCCCGACCCGCTCACCCGACGACAGCAACCAGCATGCGTGGACGGGCGGGATGCGTGCCGCATCCGACAGATCGGAATGCCCGCCCGTCAGTGCCGCGAGCACCAGAGCAGATCCCGATCAGGTGGGATCACCTGCTCGGGCGAAGATGTTCGTGAAAGCGATAACCTGGATCGCATGGCGTGAGCCTAGGCGAACAGACCCGCTCTGGGCGCGACAGGCACCAGGATGCCGCCGCCCGCCGATCGACGGGCACGCAGACGCTCAATTCAACGCCGCATGCCGCCTGCCGCCCGCCGCACCGCCCTCGGTGGCGCCAAATGTCGGGAAGGCGCCACGCACCAACGCATCGAGGCTCGGTGCCGGCAGCCCGAGCCGCGAGGCATAGATCCACGAATAGGCAAGCACCCGCTGCACATGCCCGCGCGTCTCCTCGATCGGGATCGCCTCGATGAACAGGAAGGGGTCGTCGCGATGCTGCGCCACCGGCAGCCAGCGCGCGAGGTTCCCCGGCCCGGCATTATAGGCGGCGAGCAGCCGGATCAGGTCGCCCCCCACCGATTCCTGCCGCGAGAGTTGCAGCAGGTAGCGTTGCCCGATCTCCAGCGACAGGCCCGGATCATGCAGCCGCCCCGCGCCCTCGGCCCCGAGGCTCGGGTCATTGGTGACATAGGCGGCGGTCGCCGGCATCACCTGCAGCAACCCGCGCGCGCCGGCGCGGGAGACCGCCGCCGGGTCGAAATTCGATTCCTGCCGCGCCAGCGCGTACAGCAGCGCCGGATCGACCCGGAACCCCTGCGCCGGCTCCAGCCGCGGCAGCGGGAAGCGCTGCAGGTCGCGCGGCCGCCCATCCGCCCCCTGCGCCAGCCCCGCCAGTTGCGCCCCGAGATTGGTCATCCCCGCACGCGAAGCGACGGCGAGCATCGCCCCGGCCAGCGCCGCATTGCCCCGCGCCGCCGGCCACAGGGCGCGCAATTCGGCCTCGGCCCGGACGGTCTGGCCAACCTGCAGCAGCGCCAGCGCGCGCCATCCCCCGGCCGATTCCACTAGCGCCGCGCCGCCCGCCTCGCTCGCCGTGCCGTGCCAGGCGAAGCCGGGCGTGAGGCCAAGCGCGCGCCGCGCCAGCAGCCCGTGGAAGGTGCGCGGCTCCTGCGCCGCCTGCAACATCCAGGGCACGTATTGTCGTGGCCGCCTGGCGCGCACCGCTGCCCGCGCCGTCCAGAAGGCGGCCGAGGCCCGCGCGGCGGCCGAACCGCCCTCGGCCCGCGCCGCCGTCTCGAAATAGGGCAGCGCCACCTCGTAGCGGCCAAGCCCCCAGGCGGCGAGGCCGGCGGCGAAGGCGGCGCGGCCAGTCTTCTCCCGTCCGCCTCGCGCGACCTCGCTCGCCATGCGGAACGCCTCGGTGTCCTCCCCGCGGCGGAACAGGGCGAGGGCGACATCGGCCCGCAGCGCGGCGGCATAGGCCGCGGTCATGCCGCGGGTCCGCTGGATCTGCTGCAATGCGCCGCGCGTGTCCCCGCTGAAGGCGCGCGCCCGCACATCGCGGTCGAGAGCGGGGTTGCGGACGAAGCCACGAGCGGGCGGCTCGCGTTCCTCCGGCACCGCCTCGCCGTCTTCGGGAAGCGCGGCCTCCTCCGGGGCGGGCGGCAGTGCGACACCGTGTGGCGAGGCGCGCACCAGCAGGGCGTGGATGGCCGGCGCGTCCGGTTCATCGGCATGGCGGGCGAGCCAGTCGCGCAATGCCTCGGCGCGCGGCGTGACCGCCTGGAAGCCCAGCCAGCGGTCGGCCAGGATTGGGCCGTCGAGGCGACGATCGCGCAGCGCCGCATGCTCGCGCAGGGCCGCATCCTGCTGGCCATGCGCCTGAAGTTGGAAGATCTGCGCGATGCGCGTCGCGTCCGCGGGCGCGAGTGGCCGCGGCAGCCCTGCCGCCCCGCCAGCCGGCGCAGCCGTGGCGGGAGCGGCCGAGGCGGTCTGGGGGGCCCGTTGCGCTGAGGCCGGAAGGGGGGTTCCGAGCCAGAGCGGGACGCCGAAAACAGCCATGAAGGCTGCCGGCGTCCTGCGGGCCATGGGGCAGATCGCGCGCATGGCGACTCGCGACTAACGAGCGTTACGCGAGCGGCGCAACATTGAAGATCGGGACGAATCCCGTCTTTCAAGACCGCCTTGAACCGCGCCAGTGGCTTGGCCGGCGTTCTGCATTCGTAGTCTCGTGATCACATCGTGATGCCGCGTCGCAGCATCAGCAAATCGGCCCAGGCATCGCGCTTGGCCGCAGGGGTCCGCAGCAGATAGGCCGGGTGCAGGGTCGCCAGGGTAGGCACCTCGCCCAGGCCCTCCACTACCACCTGCTGCCATTTGCCGCGCAGCCGGGTGATGCCCTCCTTGCTCCGCAGCAGGGCCTTGGCCGAGGTGCCGCCAAGCAGCACCAGGTGCCGCGGCCGCACCAGGGCGATGTGGCGCATCACGAAAGGGATGAACAGCGCGATCTCGGCATCGGTCGGCGTGCGGTTGCCGGGCGGCCGCCAGGGCAGGATGTTGGTGATGTAGAAGCCACCCGCCCCCCGGCTCAGCCCGATCGAGGCGAACATGCGGTCGAGCAACTGCCCGGATTGGCCAACGAAGGGCTTGCCCATCCGATCCTCCTCCGCCCCCGGCGCCTCGCCGATCAGCATCAGGCCGCTGTCGGGCGCGCCATCGGCGAAGACCAGGTTGGTCGCGGTATCGCGCAGGGGGGAGCCGTCGAAGGCACGGATTGCCTCGCGCAATTCGTCGAGGCTGGTTGCCGCGGCGGCGGCCTCCGCGGCGCGGCTGGCGGCGGGTGGGGCGGTGAGCGGCGGCAGCGTGGCGACTACGCGCGGGCCGTTGGCGGGGCGTTCCGGGGCGGAGGCCGGGACCGGGGCCGGGCGCGCGGGGGCGCTGCGGTCCGGCGGCGCTTCGGCCAGCGCCTCCTCCGCCCCCCAGTCCAGCTGCAACGCCAGCGCCGCCAGAAGCTGCGCCCGATCATGCTCCATGGTGGTGATATCGGCCCGCGGCGGGGTTTCGTGCAACCCGGGCTGCGGCTACATGAACGCGACAAGTCAGGAGAAAGCGGGGACATGTCCGTAGAGCGCGAGGCCATGGAATTCGACGTGCTGATCGTGGGGGGCGGCCCGGCCGGCCTCGCCGCCGCGATCCGCCTCAAGCAGCTTGCGCCGGATGCCTCGGTCTGTCTGGTCGAGAAGGGCAGCGAGATCGGAGCCCATATCCTGTCGGGCGCGGTACTCGAACCCCGCGCGCTCGATGAGCTGATCCCCGATTGGCGCGACGACCCGCCGGCCCTGGCGACACCCGCCCGCGACGACCGCTTCATGTTCCTGACGGAGACGAAGGCCTACAAGCTGCCGACGCCGCCGCAGATGAACAACCACGGCAACTACATCGTCAGCCTGGGCAATGTCTGCCGCTGGTTGGGCGCCAAGGCCGAGGCGCTCGGCGTCGAGATCTACCCGGGCTTCGCCGCCTCCGAGACGATCATCGAGGACGGCCAGGTGCGCGGCGTCGTCGCCGGCGTCATGGGCATCGGCAAGGACGGCGAGGAAGGCCCTAACTACCAGCCCGGCATGGAGTTGCGCGCCTCCTACACGCTGTTCGGCGAGGGCTGCCGCGGTTCGCTCACCAAGAAGCTCTTCGAGACCTACAGCCTGCGCGAGGGCGTGCAGCCGCAGACCTTCGGCCTCGGCATGAAGGAATTGTGGGAGATCCCGAAGGAGAAGCACACGCCTGGGCTGATCTGGCATTCCGTCGGCTGGCCGGTAAAGTCGGACACCTATGGCGGGTCCTGGCTCTACATGCTGGGCGACAACCTGGTCTCCATCGGCTTCGTCGTCGGGCTGGACTACGGCAACCCCTGGCTCTCCCCCTTCGATGAATTCCAGCGCTTCAAGCACCACCCGGCGGTCGCCGCGATGCTCGAAGGCGGCAAGCGTATCGCCTATGGCGCGCGCGCGCTGAACGAGGGTGGCTTCCAGTCCATCCCGAAGCTGGTCTTCCCCGGCGGCGCGATCATCGGCGATTCCGCCGGCTTCCTGAACGTGCCGAAGATCAAGGGCACGCATACCGCGATGAAGTCCGGCATGCTCGCCGCCGAGGCGATCGCGGCCGCGCTGACGGCCGAGGAACGCGCGCCGGTGCTCGAGGCCTACCCCACAAGCCTCAAGGCATCCTGGGTGTGGAGCGAACTCGAAGGCGTGCGCAACATCCGTCCCGGCTTCGCCAAGTTCGGGCTGTGGGGCGGCATGATCAACGCCGCGCTGGAGACCTACATCACGCGCGGCAAGTCACCCTGGACGCTCGCGCATCATGACGACCATGCGCAGCTGAAGAAGGCCGCCGACGCACCGAAGATCGCCTATCCGAAGCCCGATGGCGTGCTGTCCTTCGACCGTCTCTCCTCGGTGTTCCTGTCGAATACCAACCACGAGGAAGACCAGCCGGCGCATCTGAAGCTGAAGGACCCGTCGCGTTGGAAGGCGGTGAACTTCGACACCTTCGGCAGCCCGGAAAGCCGCTATTGCCCGGCCGGCGTCTATGAGGCCGTGGGCGTCGAGGAAGGCCAGCCGCGGCTGCAGATCAACGCGCAGAACTGCGTCCACTGCAAGACCTGCGACATCAAGGACCCGACGCAGAACATCGACTGGTGCACGCCCGAAGGTGCCGGCGGGCCGAACTACATCGGCGGGATGTGAGAAGATTCTGCGTGGGCCTCAGGCGCCGGCGCGCCCGCCCGGGCGCTTGGCTTGCGCGCCACGCACTGTCACGCGGGCGGAGGCTGGCGGCCTCGGCGCGGTCGCGCCGTGCGCTCCCGGATCGCGGCACGGCCGCGATCCGAAGATTCAGGTGGACGTGTCTGTCCGCATGACCACACCGCATCCCGTCATTGGCGTGCTGCGGGCGGGCATGCTGCTCGGCCTCGGCTGGGTGGTCGCTGCGGAGCTCGCCTGGGCGAGCTTCGGCCTGCCCTGGGCGCTACTGCTGCTGTTCGCCTGGCTGTTGCTGCAACGCTTCTTCCACGGCGCGGTACAGCGCCTGGGCGAAGCCATCACGACCGAAACCGCGCGCCGGGACGCACCCCGCGCGCCTGACGAGGAAACACCATGCTGAAGATCCACGGCATTGCCCGCTCACGCGCCTTCCGCTGCATCTGGGCGGCGGAAGAAGCCGGCCTGCCCTACGAGGTCGTCCCGCTCGGCTTCGCGCCCGGCTTCAAGCTGGAACGCCCGCTCGCGATCAACCCGAACAACAAGATCCCGGCGCTGGAAGACGGCGACCTCGTGCTGTTCGAGAGCCTGGCGATCAACCTGCACATCGCCGCCAAGGCCGGCGCGCCGCTGATGCCCACGGGCGACGACGCCTCCCGCGTCATGCAGTGGACGCTGTGGACCGGCACCGAGGTCGAGGCGCATGTGATGCGCTGGGGATACAACGCCTACATCAAGCCGGAAGCTGAGCGCATCGCCTCGGAAGCGGCGGCCGGCAAGGAAGCGCTCGACCTGCGCCTGGCCGTCCTGGAACGTGAATTGGCGCAGCGACCCTATCTGGTGGGCAACGGCTTCACCGTGGCCGACCTGAACTTGGCCTGCGTGCTCTATGGCCCCTGGCTCAACGGCTACGACCTTGCCCCCTTCCCCAAGGTGAAGGCCTGGCTCGACACCTGCCTGACGCGCCCGGCGGCGCTGCGGGCGCGCAAGCTGCGCGAAGGCTGAACGCGTTTGGCGGGACGGTCAGGCGGGCAGGTGCCCCTGATCGTCCCGTTCAGCGCCAGACGAATTCCCGGATGCTACACGTCTCGACATTGCGCTGTTCCATGATGCGCCCATCCATGAAGACGATGCGCATATCCGCCGTGCAGACCGACCCGCGCGGCAGGCTGATCGGCATGGAACCGCCCGGTGGAAGGATCTGCCGTGGCCCCAGCCGGTCATTTCCCCAATTCCGGTTGCTGGTCAGCGAGACATAGATCTCGCGGATCGCCTCCCCGGTTCGATTGACGAAGGTGAAGGACGGGTTGGCGAGAACCCGTTCCGGTTCGGGCGGCGGCGGGGTCGCCGCCAGTGGCACGTCCCGGCCGAAGGCGATGCGCGACAGGGTGCAGGCATGCACGCCGAGATGCCCATCCTCCGTCCCGTCGGCGAAGCGGACCCGGATATCGAGGTAGCAATCGGGAAAGGTCGGCTGCACCCAAACCTGCATCCCCGGCCGCACCGGCCCCTGAGTCAGGATGTTCGGCCCCCAATCCTCGACGCGGGAGGGCGAGACATTGGCCGCGACGATCGTCTGCTCCGTGTTGTTCTGCAACCAGAAGCGGTTTTGCGCCACGGCGGGCGAGGCGCCGGCCAGCAGGCCGACCAGGGCGGCAAGGACAGCCAGGATACGCATCCATCTCCTCCGGTCAGGCATGGGACGACACTGTAGCGGCCTTTGCGCGGCAGGGTGATGGCACGCGCAGCTTCCGGTGTAGGGTGTGGCGATGGGTGATGGGAAGCCGGCGATCCTGTTTCTGGGTGCGGGCGGGCACGGCAAGGCGATGCTCGACTTGGTGCTGGCGCATGCCGGCTGGCGCGCCGCGGGCGTGGTGGACGCGGCGCCGAAGGTCGCGACGCTGCTCGGCGTGCCGGTGCTCGGTGATGAATCGCTGCTGGCGGAACTGGCGCGGTCGGGCATCGGCCATGCCCACCCGGCGGTCGGCAACAACGCGCAGCGTGTCGCCGCGGCGGGGCGGCTGGCGGCGGCCGGCTTCGCGCTGCCGGCGCTGATCCACCCATCCGCGACCATCGGCCATGGCGCGACCATCGGCGATGGCGCGGCCATCCTGGCGCGCGTCGTGATCGGGCCCGACGCCCACATCGGCCGCCTCGCCCTGGTGAATACCGGGGCGATCGTCGAGCACGACTGCGTCATCGAGGAAGCCGCCCACATCGCCCCCGGCGCCGTCCTGACCGGTGGCGTGCGCATCGGCGCGGGCGCGATGGTCGGCGCCGGCGCCGTCATCCGCCCTGGCGTCATGGTCGGGACGGGGGCCATCATTGGCGCGGGGGCCGCCGTTCTCGCCGATGTCCCCGCCGGGGCGACCGTTGCCGGCGTCCCGGCCAGGCCCATGCATCAGGAGCACGCCTCATGATCGTCTCGCGCCGCCTCATCCTCGCCGCCCCGGCGCTCGCCTTCGGTTCAGCGCTGGCACAGCCGGTTGGATGGACGGTCGCGACGGAATACCCCGCCACCTCGATCCCCGGCGAAGGGGTGACGCATTTCGCCACCGCCGCCACGGCGCACGGTCTGCCGGTCACGGCGGCGACGGACGGGCCGGGCGGCTACCGCTCCGCCGCCGCGCTGACTGCGCTTGCCGAGGGCCGCTTCGCTGCCGTCGACGCCTTCGCCGGTGCGCTGGCCGCGGTGGACCCGTTGTTCCTGCTTTCCTCCCTGCCCTTCCTGACCGCCTCCCACGCCGACGCGGCGCGGCTGCGCGACCTGGCCAAGCCCCATTACGTCGCGGCCCTGGCCAAGCATGACGCGACGCTGCTGTGGACGACGCCCTGGCCACCCTCGGGCCTGTGGACGCACCGGAAAGTGACGACGCCCGAGGACCTGCGCGGCCTGCGCGTGCGCACCTATGACGCGACCGGCACCGAGGTGCTGCGCGCCGCGGGGGCGACGGCCGAGGTGCTGTCGTTCGGCGAGGTCAATGCGCGGCTCGAGGCCGGCACGCTCGATGCGGTGCTGTCCTCGGGCGATGGCGGGGCGGGGCGGCAGCTGTGGCGCTGGCTGCCGAACTTCACGGAGCTGAACTATGCGTGGCCGCTGTCGCTCGCCTTCGCGTCGAATGCGCGCCTCGCCGCGCTGACGCCGGCGCAGCGGGAGGCGGTGACCAAGGCCGGCGCCGAGACCGAGGTGCGGCAGTGGCAGGCCATCATCGGGCGGCTTGAGGCGAACCAGCGGGTGATGCGCGAGAACCAGGTCGCCATCCATCAACCGGACGCGGCGCTGCGCGCGGCGTTGCGAAGCGCTGCGGGTACGGCCATCACGCAATGGAGCGGGCGGACGGGCCAGGCGGGGGCCGCGATTCTGACGGCGTATGGGGCTTGAGGCTACGAGGGTGCGACGGAGAGGGGCTCTGCCCCTCTCCGAACCTCACCCCGCCAAAGGCCTAAGGGCCTCTGGACACCTCGAATTGGTGCCGGGCGCGGTTGCCCTGCCACCACGAAGAAGTCGCTTTGGGCAAAATGGCCGGCAGGTCGCCGGGTATCGGGCACGGCGCGCGCTCTGCTCGCCGCCCAGCGCCAAGTATCGGTTTCCAAAGGCGTCGGGCCTTTGGTGGGGGTGGTCCAGAGGGGGCAAAGCCCTCTCCGGCTCCCGCCGCTTCACCGCGAAATCTTCCGCGCCTATGGGCCGGCGCCCCCCAAATGCCTCACGTGGCACCCGGCATGACGTAGCGCGCGAAATCCACCCCCGCCACGCCGCGGCGCAGCGGCACGCAACTCTCCGGCGGCGCGGCGCCGAACCGCGCCCCGGCCTGTTCGGCCTCGCCCAGGAAGTGGTCGAGATGCCGCATCGCCCCGTTCGGCAGGTCGTGCAGCACCAGCACGACGGTCTCGCGCGCTGCACCCAGCATGGCCTGCGCCGTCTCGACCCAGCCATCCGGGTCGCGGAAATCCCCCGGCACGGCGTTCCACAGCACAACCGTGTGCCGATGCGCCACCAGATGCGCCGCCGCCGCCTGGTTCAGCAGGTGCGGCCCCAGCGCGCCGCCACCGCCATTGGGGCGGAACAGCCGGTCCGGCCCATGCAGCGTCCCGAGCAACGCGTCCGTCTCGGTGATTTCGGCGACCGCCTCCGCCGCGTCGCGCGTGCCGAGCGGCGCGCCATGCGTCAGCGTGTGATTGCCGATCGCATGGCCTTCCGCCTGCGCGCGCTCGGCGCAGGCGCGCGCCGCCGGGTCACGCAGCTTCTGCCCGACCAGGAAGAAGGTCGCCCGGATGCGGCGGCGCGCGAGCACCGCCAGCACGCCGGGCGTGACCTCCGGCTCGGGGCCGTTGTCGAAGGTCAGGCAGACCTCCGGCATCGGGTCAGTCCCCGATGGCGTTGGTCAGGGTGCCGATGCCCTCGATGGTCAGTTCCATCACGTCGCCGGTCTTCATCGTCTGCGGCGGCTGCATGGCATAGCCAACGCCTTCCGGCGTGCCGGTCATGATCACGTCGCCCGGCAGCAGGGTGAAGCCGGCCGAGAGCTGATGGATGATCTCCTTCACGTCAAAGATCATCTTCGAGGTTCGCGACGACTGCCGCTGCTCACCATTCAGCTTCAAGCCGATGGCGAGGTCCGACGCGTCGAGGTCCTCGCGCGGCACGATCACCGGCCCCATCGGGCAGGACCGGTCGAGCGACTTGCCCTTGAACCACTGCCCGTGCCGGCGCTGCAATTCGCGCCCGGTCACGTCATTGCCGATGGTCCAGCCGAAGACGTGGTCGAGCGCCTTGTCCTTCGGGATGTTGCGCCCGGCGGTGCCGATCACGGCGACCAGCTCGACTTCGTAGTCCAGCCATTCGGTCACGCCCGCATGGCTCGGCACCAATTCGCCCGGCGCGATGACGGTGTCGGGCGCCTTGGTGAAGAACTGCGGGAATTTCGGCATCTCGGAATTGGTGATGCCGCGGGTGCGGTCGCCCTCGGCGACGTGGTCCATGTAGTTGCGCCCGACGCAGAACACGTTGCGCCGCGGCCGCGGGATCGGCGCCTGCAGGGTCACGGCCGACAGCGGCAACACCGCCGCGGCCGGCGGATTGGCCGCCAGCGAGCGCACCGCGGACAGCAGTCCCGGCGCGCTTTCGATCAGCGCGAGCATGTCGCGCGCCGGCGGCATCGCCACCGCAAGGTCAAGCACGCGCCCGCCTTCCAGCAGCACGCCGGCGCGGCTGCCCGCGGCGTCGGAAAAGGTGATGAGTTTCAGGCCGGCCATGACGTTCCCCCAAGAGTGGCTCCGCGCCACGCAAGCCCGCCACGGGCGCACGCGCAAGCCCCGGCGCCCCTCAATCGACGAACTGCGCCAGCCGCACGGCCGTGTGCCCCCGATGGACGATCGGCGTCGGCATCACCAGCAGGCAGTTGTCGTGCGGGGTGCGGATCTCGACCTCCCCATCCAGCGCGATCAGCGTATTGCGGGCGGGGATGACCTCGCCGCCATGGAACTCGCGCAAAAAATTGAAGGACCGGCTGCGCACCGTGACGGTTTGCGTCACCCGGGCGCGGCGTGGGCTGGGCAACGCGTCCTCAACGGCGAGAGGCTGGCCCGGCAGCGCCATGTCAAGGTGGCGCAGCAGCCGGGCGCAGCCCAGCTCCATCCGCGCGACGGTCGCCGGTTCCCAATGCTGCCCGGCTTCGATCAGCACGGCGGCCGGCGCCGTGGCCGGGTCGGCGAAGCGTGCGTAGTCGATCATCCGCCGCCCGCCGGCATGGCCATGATCAGCCACGATGGTCGGCGGCACGCCGATCGCGAGGCCGAGCCGCGCCGCCTTCTCCGTCTGCCCGGTGAGGATCAGCGGCTCGGAGGGCCACAGCATGGAATGCAGGTCGGCCAGCAGGTCCACCGTGTCGATCAGCGGCCGCAATTCACGCGCGCGGCGCACCTCGCTCGACCGGTCATTCCCGGCCAGCGTATCGCGGTCCCAGACGCGGTTCATGTCCTCTTCGAGGTAGCGCGAGGCGGTCGGGTCGTCCGGGTCGAAGCGGGCGAAGGCCGCGAGATTGCAGAACGCCAGGCTGAGTCGCCCGCGCGCCGGGCGAATACCCTGCCGCAGCCACCGGTCGAGAACCGCAGCGCCGGCGATCTCATTGCCATGGATGATGGCGGTGATGGCCAAATGCGGCCCGGGCCGCTCCGCCGCGAAGGACCACACGCCCGGCACGCCGGCATTGCCGGGCAGCCAGCGCCGGAGATCCGGCACCGGGATGTTCACCGGCACGACCGGCATCGCGGCTACCCAGTCCCGGGCTCCCGAGGCGCCGGGCATCACGTGAAATTGCCACCACAGCGCGCAGGCCGGAGCCCTACGCGTTGCATCATGCGACTGAAGCGAGACGACAAAGTACCCACGATTGCAGTGTATACGGGCGGCAACACGCGTCCATCCATGGCGCGTCGGGAGCGAACACCATGTCGGCAGACCATGCGACGGCGCGCGTGCTGAGGAATGGCCCCCTGGAACTGCGCGGCCGAGTGCTGCTCAACGGCGAAGCAGTTGGCGAGGAAGCTTGGCTGTGCCGCTGCGGCGCCTCGGCGAACAAACCATGGTGTGATGGAAGTCACAGCCAGTCCGGCTGCACCCTGACCGGCGACCCGCCGCGGCGCGACGGCGTGGCGCTGCCGGACGCCGCGGCGCCGCTCGATCTGTCACCGCAACCGAATGGCCCGGTGAAGGCATCCGGACCGCTGGTCATCCTGAACGACGCCGGAGAGGTCACCGACCGCGCCATGCAGGTGTTCCTGTGCCGTTGCGGAAAATCCGCCAAGCAGCCGTATTGCGACGGCACGCATCGTCGCAGCGGCTTCGTCGCACCTTGACCCGCGCGGCGCACTGCCGCGCCGGACCCCGCACGGCATGTCGGGCCGCAGGCGCCGAAGATCAGTCGCCGAGCGGCCCCGGCCCGGTCACCGCCGCGACGTAGCGCGCCACGCTGCGCCGCATCGCCGCCTTGCCGCCGGTCGGGATCACCCTGTCCCACCAGGCGCCGTAGACCGCATCGAAGTCGAGTGCCTCGAGCACCGCGCCCATCCGCGTCACCTCGGCCGCCGGCAGCGGCACCCAGTTCGGGAAGGACCACATGAAGGAGACATGCTGGCGGTCCGGCGTCACCGAGGCGATGTCCCCGGTCAGGATGCCGCCGCGGCCGACATCCCAATGCAGGATGGTCCCGCCGGCAAAATGCCCGCCCAGGCGGTGCAGCGTGACGCCGGGCAGCACCGCATGCCGCTCGCCCTCCCAGAAGCGGATGGCGGGGTCGGGACGCATCACCCATTTGCGGTCGGCGCCATGCAGCAGCACCGGGCAATCGAAGGCCCGCGCCCAGTCGACCATCGTCGCGTAGTAGTGCGGATGGCTGATCGCGATCGCACTGATGCCGCCCAGCGCCTTGATGATGGCCACGGTCGCCGGGTCGAGCAGCGCCACGCAATCCCACAGCACATTGCCCGCCGGCGTGCGGACCAGCAGCGCGCGTTGGGCGATGGCGAAGTCGGGGAACATGCCGCAGCCGAGCAGCCCCGGCGCCACCTCCCGCCAGCCGATCGCATGGCGGCGGGCCAGGGCTTCCATGGTCGTCCATGGCTGGCCGGCGGCGGGTACCCATTGGCGCGGATCCTCGCAGATCGCGCAGGTCGCGGGCGGCGCGGCCGCGGGCGCCTGCTGCGTGCCGCAGGTCGCGCAGATGAAGGCGGTCGGGTTCATCGGGCCCGCCGCCGTTCCTGCGCGATCATCTGCTCGATCTGCGCAACCGGCAGCGCGCCGGGCACCAGCGTCTCGCCGATGATCAGCGCCGGCGTGCCCTCGATGCGCAGCGTCCGCGCCAGGGCGATGTTGGCGTCGAGCCGCTGCTGGATCGCCGGATCCTCCATGTCACGCCGCATCTTCGCATAGTCGATGCCGATGCGTTCGGCTTCGCTGCGGATCACGGCGTCGGTCGGCTCGCCACGCAGGCTCATCAGCGCGTCGTACATCGCCGGGTACTTGCCTTGGCGCTGGGCGGCGAGCAGCGCACGCGCCGCGACCACACTCTGCGGCCCGAGAATCGGCAGGTCCTTCATCACGACGCGGATGCGGCCGTCGCGCCGCAGCAGCGGCCCCATCTCGGCATGCAGCCGCTTGCAATAGGGGCAGCGCGCATCGAAGAACTCGACGATGGTGACATCGCCATCCGGATTGCCGCGCACCGGGTCGCCGGCCACGCCGAAGATCGCCTGTCGATTATCGGCGATGGCACTGCGCTGCACCGTTTCGCGGTCGCGCTCCTCGGCTGCCTGCAGGGCGCCGAAGGCCTCGCGCAGAATGGTCGGGTCACGTGCCAGCGCATCGCGCATGATGGCAACGATCTCGGCGCGCTGCGCCTCGGTGAAGGCCTGCGCCATGGCGCGGCCGCCAAGGAGGGTACCGGCCGCGGCCAGCAGGAAGGTCCGTCTCATGCTCAACTCCGGGCGTCGGCGCGCCCATGCCTTGCCCGATATGGGGCGCGCCGCCCGGCAGGGTAGGCCAGGCGCCGCAGGGGCAGAATGCGCGCCCGGGCGTGCCGGCTCAACTGCCGCGCCGGCGCCAGATCGGCGCGCAGACGGCCCGCACCGGCATCGTTCCAGGTCGGCCCGCGGTTGCCGCTGATGGCGAAGCCGTCTATGGCCCGGCGCTTGTGAGATCGTTCGAGAAGTCCGGCACCGGCCCGGCGGGCCGTTCGGCAGGGGAAGTGAGCGTCACGCGCATGAGCACCACGACACCGAGCACCGCCAGCGCCAACCACGGGACCGGCATCCCTGCGACCCGCCCCTGGCACCGCCGCGCGCCGTGGCTGCTGGCGGCCGCCGCCCTGCTGTCGGGCTGTTCGACGGTCAATTCCATGTTCGGCGGCAGTTCGACTCCGGCCGCCCCTCTCGGCACGCCGGGCTATGTCCGCGGCTTCCTGGGCGGGGCGGTCGCCGATGAACCGCGCGCTGCCCTGGTGGCGCGCGAGATCCTGTCGGCCGGCGGCACCGCCGTCGATGCCGCGGTCGCCGGCGCCTTCGCCATGACGGTGACGCTGCCCTCGCGCGCCGGGCTGGGCGGCGGCGGCGCCTGCCTCGTCTACAATGCGCGGCTGCGGGAGGTGATCACCGTCTCCTTCCCGGCCGGTTCGCGCTCTGCCCTGCCGCCGGGCACCGACCGGCCGGCCGCCCTGCCGCTGATGGCGCGCGGGCTGTTCCTGATGCACACCCGCGGCGGCAGGCTGCGCTTCGAGCAACTGGTCCGCCCCGCCGAGAACCTGGCGCGATTCGGCACCGAGGTCAGTGGCGCGCTGTCCGAGGACCTTGCCGTCGTCGCCGCCCCGCTGCTCAACGACCCGCAGGCGCGGCGCATCTTCGGCGCCACCGGCGGTGGCCCGTTGCGCGGTGGCGAGCGGCTAATCCAGCTCGACCTCGGCGCGACGCTGGCGCAGCTGCGCTCGGGCGGCGTCGGCGAACTCTACCAGGGCGGGTTGTCGCAGCGGCTGGAGGCCGCCTCGTTGACGGCCGGCGGCGGGCTGACCGCCCCGGAGCTGCGCGAGGCGCTGGCCCAGGTGCAGGAAGCGGTGCGCGTGCCCGCCGGCAATGACATCGCCTTCTTCCTGCCGGCGGTCGGCGACGGCGCCGCCGGCACGGCCACCGCCTTCCAGGCGACCCAGGCCGGCACCTCGCCCTTCGCCAGCGGCGGCATTTCGGGCGCCAGCGCCGGGCTGCTGACCATGGACCCCGAGGGCAATGCGGTCGCCTGCGCCTTCTCGATGAACAACCTGTTCGGCACCGGGCGCGTGGCCGAAGGCACCGGCGTGCTGCTCGCCGCCGCACCGGGCCTCGGGACCGTGCCGCCGGCGCCGCTCGCCGTCTCGCTGGCGACCAACAATACCCTGCGCGGCTTCCGCGCCGCGACGGCCGGCACCGGGCAGCAGGCCGCCGGCATCGCGGCGGCGACGATGATGTCGACCGCATTGCGCCGGCAGCCCTTCGAGAATGGCTTCGCCGCCATCCCGGACCCAGGGCGCGGGCTTGCACTGTCCTGCCCAAGCTATGTGCCGCGCGGCAATGACAGCTGCGTCGCGGCGGCCGACCCGCGTGGCGGCGGCGTCGCCATCGGCTCCTTCGCGCCGGTGACGGCCAGCGGGCGATGAAGGTCGGCCGGGCGGGGGACGCACCACCTTTCCTGGTGATGGACGTGATCGCGGCGGCCAATGCGCGCGCCGCGTCGCTGCCGCCGGGCGCGCCGGGGATCATCCGCATGGAGGTCGGCCAGCCCGGCACCGGCGCCCCGCGCGGCGCGGCCGAGGCGGCGATCCGCGCGCTGCAGGCCGGCACGCCGATGGGCTACACAGAGGCCTTCGGCCTGCCATCCCTGCGCGCGCGCATCGCCCGTCACTACCGGGATCGCTACGGCCTTGAGGTGCCGGAGGCCCGCATCGCGGTGACGGTGGGCGCGTCGGGCGCCTTCCCGCTCGCCTTCCTCGCCGCCTTCGACCCGGGCGACCGGGTGGCGATGGCCGCGCCCTTCTATCCACCCTACGCGAATATCCTGACCGCGCTCGGCATGCGGCCGGTGCTGCTGCCCTGCGATGCCGCAACGCGCTTCCAGCCGACCGTCGCCATGCTCGAGAAAATGGACCCGCGGCCGCAGGGGCTGATCGTCGCCAGCCCCTGCAACCCGGCCGGCACCATGCTCGCCCCCGATGAACTGGCGGCCATCGCCGGCTGGTGCAACGCGAACGACGTGCGGCTGGTCAGCGACGAGATCTATCACGGCCTGACCTGGGGCACGGTCGCCGAAAGCTCGGCGGCGGCGTTCAGCGACTCCGCCGTGGTGGTGAATTCCTTCTCGAAATACTGGTCGATGACCGGCTGGCGGATCGGCTGGCTGCTGCTGCCCGAGGACCTGGTGCGCCCCGTCGAGTGCCTGGCGCAGAACATGTTCATCAGCGCCCCCCACATCGCCCAGGTAGCGGCGGAAGCAGCGATGGACTGCGTCGAGGAGTTGGAAGCCAACAAGGCCGCTTACGCACGCAGCCGCGCCACTCTGCTGGCGGGCCTGCCGCAGGCCGGCTTCACGAACATCGCCTCGGCCGATGGCGCCTTCTACCTGTGGTGCGATGTCGGCCACCTGACCAATGACAGCGCCGCCTTCTGCGCCGAGATGCTGAACCAGGCGGGCATCGCAGCGACCACCGGGCTCGATTTCGACCGCGATCGCGGGGCGCGATACCTGCGGTTCTCCTATTGCGGGGCCGAGGGTGCGATGGCCGAGGTGCCGCAGCGCCTCGCGCAATGGCTGGCGCGGTAGCGCCTCGGCGTCAGAGCTTCATCGCCCGCAACGCCGCGGCCCAATGGGCGAGCCTCTCATTGAGGATGCGCGCCCGGCCGATCGCCAGCGCCTCGGCATCGAAGCGTTCCAGTTCCTCGAAGATGAAGCCCTGTCCGTCTCGCTCGTTCCAGGCCGCTTGAAGGTCGCGTGACGCATGCAGCCCGTGCCGCAGCGTGAAGCCGGTGCGGCTCCAGATCGCCGACATGTCTTGCGCCTGACCGACCCACACCTGCCCCGATTCCGGGCAGCGCAAGGCGAAGATGCCGGCCGTAACCTTCCGCTCCTTGTAGGCCGCCATCGCGGCCTTTCGATCGTTTCTCTGCATTGGGCTCCATCCTCGTTGGGTTTTTTACCCGGATATAATTTACAAATCCACCGAAAACCCATAAACGCCCCGGCCATGACCGAGCCGCACCCGACCGTCACCGCCTTCCAGGGCTTCAATCGCCTCGCCCGCGGCGCCCTCGCCGAGGTCGCCCTGGCTGTGCGCGGTGCGCAGGCACTCGACCGGCATGCCGCCATCCTGGTGTTCGACGATCGCACCGGGGCCGTGGTCGACCTCGATCTGCGCGGCGACGCGGACGCGGTGCGCCGTCGCTACGCCCTGGCGGCGCCGGAACAGCCCGACCCGGCGCGCGGGCGCGGCCGCCCGAAGCTCGGCGTGATCGCGCGGGAAGTGACGCTGCTGCCGCGTCACTGGGACTGGCTGGCGACGCAACCTGGCGGCGCTTCCGCCGCGCTGCGCCGGCTGGTGGAGCAGGCCCGTCTATCCAGCGGCGCGAGCGATGCCGAACGCGCGCGGCGCGATGCCGCCTATCGTGTCATGGCGGCGCTAGCCGGCGACCTGCCGGGTTTCGAGGACGCCTCGCGCGCCTTGTTCGCGAAGGACAGAACGCGCTTCGAGCACCGACTGTCAGCCTGGCCCGATGACCTGCAGGCCCATCTGATCGCCCTGGCCTTCGGCGACGCGCGCCCGACGTCTCCCGGCGCGTAAGGGACGCACCTCCATGCCGCATGTCCAGGCCAATGGCATCACCATCGAATATGACAGCATCGGACCTGAATCCGGCGAACCGCTTCTGCTGATCGCGGGCCTAGGCGTCCAGATGATCCGCTGGGCCGTGCCCTTCTGCGAAGCCCTGGCGGCGCGCGGCTACCGCGTGATCCGCTTCGACAATCGCGACGCTGGCCTCTCGACGCATCTTGCCGCGTCGCCAGTGCCCGATATCGCCGCCCTGTCGATGGCCGCCGCACGCGGCGACCGCCTCGCCGTGCCCTACACCCTGCTGGATATGGCGGCCGACGCGGTCGGCCTGCTCGATACCCTGGCCATCGACGGGGCGCATCTGGTCGGCCGCTCGATGGGTGGCATGATCGCGCAACTGGTCGCCGCCGTGTATCCGCATCGCGCCCGGTCGCTGGTCCCGATCATGTCGAGCACCAACGACCCGGCCCTGCCGCCCGCCGATCCGGCGGTGATGGCCCTGCTGACCCGGCGCGCGCCGGATCCGCTCGTCGACGAGGCCGGCTTCATTGATCACGGCCTGGCTCTCGCGCGCCTGCTCGGCAGTCCGGGCTTCCCATTCGATGAAGCGGCCTGGCGCCGCCAACTCCTGGCTGAACGGCGGCGCGCGCATGCCCCCGCCGGCTTCGGTCGCCAGATCGCGGCGATTGTCGCGACCGGCAGTCTTCGCGCGCGCCTGCCGTGGATCACCGTTCCAACCGCCGTCATCCATGGGGCGGATGACCGTCTGATCCCCGTGGCAGGCGGCCGGGACATCGCGGCGCGGATCGCCGGCGCCGAGCTGCTGGTCATCGACGGCATGGGGCACGATGTGCCGCCGGCGGTGCACGACACCATCGTCGCGATGATCGATCACACCGCACGCCGTCACCATCGATGATTGCAGCACGCCCCGCGCAGCACCATCGCGGGCGGCAGGCGCTCACCCGAACAGACGGAAACTGTCCTCCGGCGCCTGGTCCCGCCGCTCCGCCATTCCGTAGTCCCGCAGCACGCCCGCGACCCGCAGCCGATATCCCGAAAAGACGCCATCCCGCCCCGCCCGCTGCGCGTCCCGATGCCCGGCATGGCATCGCCAGTTGCGCACGGCCTCCTCGTCCTCCCAAAACGACAGCGACAGCAGTTTTCCGGGATTGGTGATGCTGCGGAACCGCTCCACGCTGACGAAGCCGGGCTGCCGTTCCAATTCGGCACGCATGGTCGCGGCGATGGCGAGATAGTCCGCCTCGCGCCCCTCAGCCGGTTCCACCTCGAAGATCACCGCGATCATCACGCCCTCCCGCACATTTTCCCCGCGACCGAAGCATCATGGCCCGAACCGGGATAGCATTCCCCCCATGACCGACCCCACCGCCCCCGGCCCGCTCGCCGCCACCGCCGCGCTGATGGCCGACCCGGCCCGCGCGCGCATGCTCACCGCGATGATGAGCGGTGAGGCGCTGACCGCCGGCGAACTCGCCCGCATTGCCGGGGTGGTGCCGGCCACGGCCAGCGGCCATCTCGCGCGCCTCGCCGAGGGCGGGCTGATCGTGGTCCACGCCCAGGGCCGCCACCGCTACCACCGCCTGGCCTCGGAGGAAGTCGCCGCCGTCATCGAGACGTTGGGCGGCCTCGCCGCCCGCATCGCCCCGCCACGCCCCTGGAAGCATGGCGAGACGGCGCGCCAGTCGCGGCTTTGCTGGAACCATCTGGCCGGGCGGCTCGGCGTCACGCTGCACCAGCGGCTGACCGGCGCCGGCTGGCTGACCCCCGTGCCGGGCGGCTGGGCGGCCTCGGCGGAAGGCCGCGAGCGGCTGGCCGCGACCGGCGTCGATCTCGACGAGGCCATGACGGCGAAGCGCTTCGCCTGCGACTGCATGGACTGGTCCGAACGCCGCCCACACCTGGCCGGCGGGCTGGGCCGTGAGATCGCCACCGCCTGGTTGACCCGCGGCTGGCTGCGCCGCCTGCCGGGGAATGGCGAGGGCGATGTGCTGGCCCGCCGCCGCATCGCCGTCACACCCGAAGGCGCGCGGGGCCTGCACGAAGGCCTTGGCCTCGACGCGGCATGACGCCTGCGACCAGGCTGGTGGTCGCCCTCGCGGCCATGACGGGGCTGAGCCAGTTCCACCGCGCCGCGCTCGGCGTCATCGCGCCCGACCTCACCGCCGAGCTTGCGTTGACCCCGGCCGTGCTCGGCGCGGCGAACGGGATGTTCTTCGCCGCGCTGCTGCTGGCGCAGATCCCGGTCGGCATCGCGCTCGACCGCGCCGGGCCGAGGCGCACGGTGGCGGCACTGACCGGCATCGCGGTGGCCGGCGCGGCGTTCCAGGCCTTCGCGACGGATGGCGCCACGCTGCTGGCGGCGCGCTTCCTGATTGGCCTAGGCTCCGGCGCGTCGTTCATGGCGGCGGTGGTGCTCTGCGCGCGCTGGTACAGCGGGGCGGCGATGACGCTGGCGCTGTCGCGCGTCTTCGCGCTCTCCCAGATGGGCATCCTGCTGGCCGGCGCGCCGCTCGCCGCCGCCTCGGGGCTGCTGGGCTGGCGCGGGGCGCTCGGCGCCTCGGCGCTGCTGACGGCGATCTGCGGGCTGCTGTGGTGGCGCCTGGTGCGCGACGACCCACCCGACCGCCCACCCGTGTTCCGCGAAGCCGAGACGCTGAAGGAAGCGCTGCTCGGCCAACTCTCGATCTGGCGGCTGCCGGGGCTGGCCCGCGTGCTGTCGATCCACCTGGTCGGCTATGCGGCGGCGGCGACGGTGCTGGGGCTCTGGGCCGGGCCGTATCTGGCGGATGTCCACGGGCTCGACGCCACCGGGCGCGGCTGGGCGCTGGCGGCGATGGGCGTCGCGATGCCCGTCGGGCTGTTGCTGATCGGGCCGCTGGAACGCCGCATCGGCGGCCGGCGCGGCATCGTGACGGTCGCCGCCGCGCTGGCCGCTGGGACGCTGTTCGCCCTGGCGCTGTGGCCCGGCGCGCCACTGGGCGCGGCCTTGGTCCTGCTCGTGCTGCTGGTGCTGTTCTCAGCCTTCCCGATCCTGGTGGTGGCGGAAGGGCGATCGCTGTTCCCGGACCACCTGGTCGGGCGCGGGGCGACCACGGTGAACCTCGCGCAGGTGTTGGGCTCCGCGTTGCTGCCGATGGCGATGGGCGCGGTGGTGGGGATGTTTCCCGAGGCCGGCGATGCGCGACCTGAAATGGCGTATCGGGCGGGGTTCGGGGTGTTGGGGGTGGCGTTGGCGGGTGGGGTCGCGGGGTGGTTGCTGTTGCCGCGAGGGGCGGCAAAGTGAAGATCGGGGGAGGAACACCTCCCCCGAATCCCCCTCCGTTTTTTGGCTGTTGGGATGCAGCGTTACGGCAGCAGCGCGCGCGCCTCCGCCCATAGGCGCGCCGTCAGTTCCCCCGCCGGTTCCGCCGCCGCCAACCGCGCCGCCTGCCCGGCCCACATCTGCATCGCCTCGGGGTTGTTCGCCTTCTCCGCCGCCGCGCGCACCGGCGCGAACAGCGCCCGCTGCACCGGGTAGTCCGCCGGCGCCGGCGCCCCGCGCGTCACCGCATTGGCAATGCCACGCCCCAACCGGCCGGAGAAAACCCGCGTCACCATCGTATCCTCCGGCTCGGCCGCCGCGATCGCAGCGGCCCAGACGGGATGGATCGCCGCCTCGGGGCAGCGCAGGTAGCCGGTGCCGATCTGCACCGCACTGGCGCCGAGCGTCAGCGCCGCGGCAATGCCCCGCGCATCAGCAATCCCACCCGTCGCGATCACCGGCACATCCAGCGCATCGGCGAAGCGCGGGATCAGCGCGATGCTGCCGGTCACTTGGCGTTCCGCCGCCGCCGCGTCGAAGGCGCCGCGATGCCCACCCGCCTCCGCCCCCTGCGCCAGAATGGCATCCGCCCCGGCGGCCACCGCCTCCCGCGCCTCGGCGAGCGTCGTCGCTGTGGCGAACCAGGCGATGCCGCGCGCCTTCGCCGCGGCCACCACATCGGCCGGGAACACGCCCATGATGGAGGATATCACTGTCGGCCCCGCCGCCAGCATCGCCGCGCATTGCGCCGCGAAGTCGGGCAGCAGCGGGCCTTCGGGGATCGCCGGGCGTGCGCCATGGCCGGCGAGGTAGTGCGCCATCGCCGCCTCCCGCGCCGCGTCGCGCACGGGCGGCGGGTCGGGGATCCACAGGTTGATCTGGAAGGACCCGTTGGATTGGGCGCGGAAGGCGCCGGCCCAAGCGGCGATGCCCTCCGGCGTCGTGTTCAGCGCGCCGAGGGCGCCCATCCCGCCCGCATTGGCGACCGCCGAGGCCAGTGCCGCCGGCGTCGACCCCGCCATCGGCGCCAGCAGAATCGGCAGGCGCAGGCCGAACCGGTCGCAGAAAGCCTGGGCGCGCCCTGTTGCCGACATGGTCGCGGCATTAATGGTCATGGCTGATCCTCCGGTTGTCGATTCTCCTGCCCCAAGGTGCTCGCCCCCGCAATGCGCAGTTCGCGTCCCCGGCCCGACCTTTTCCTCGAAGCCGGCGCCGGCCGTGTCGCGGGGGTCGATGAGGCCGGACGCGGGCCGCTCGCCGGGCCGGTGGTCGCAGCCGCGGTGGTGTTCCTGCACGAGCCACCCGCAGCGCTCGCCGCGCTCGTCGATGATTCCAAGAAGCTGAAGGCGGCGCAGCGCGAGACCGCCTTCGCCGCGCTCCGCGCCGCCGCCGCCGATGGGCTGGTCGATTTCGGTGTCGGCGCCGCCTCCTCGGCCGAGATCGGCACCGTCAACATCCTGCGCGCGACGCATCTGGCGATGGCGCGCGCCGTCGCACGGCTGTCGCAGTGCCCCGACCTCGCGCTGGTCGATGGCAACCAGGCGCCCGCCCTGCCCTGCCCGGTGCGTTGCGTGGTCGGCGGCGATGCGCTCTCGCTGTCGATCGCCGCCGCCTCGATCCTGGCGAAAGTCGTCCGTGACCGCGCAATGACGCGGCTCGACCCGCGCTGGCCCGGCTATGGCTTCGCGCGCCATGCCGGATACCCCACCGCGGCGCATCTGGCCGCGCTTGAGGCGCTCGGCCCGAGCCCGCATCACCGGCGCGGCTTCCGTCCGGTCGACCAGGCGGTTTTCCGGTTCGCTTGACCTGCCGAGTCGCACAAGCGATTCTGCGGCCTTCGCGTCGGGGGACGGGGTTTCACAGTGGGTACGCAGATCGACACGCCGCTCGACCAGGTTCTGGTCGGGGATTGCATCGCGTGGCTGCGGCACCTGCCGCCGGCCTCGGTGCACGCCATCTTCGCTGACCCGCCCTACAACTTGCAGCTCAAGGGCACGCTGCGGCGGCCCGATGACAGCCTGGTCGATGGCGTGGACGACGAATGGGACCGCTTCGCCGATCTCGGCGCCTATGACGCCTTCACCCGCGATTGGCTGACCGAATGCCGCCGCGTGCTGCGCAAGGATGGCAGCATCTGGGTGATGGGCGCCTATCACAACGTGTTCCGGCTCGGCTCGGCGTTGCAGGACCTTGGCTACTGGATCCTCAACGACGTCATCTGGCGCAAGTCGAACCCGATGCCGAATTTCCGCGGCCGTCGATTCACCAACGCCCATGAGACGCTGGTCTGGGCGGCACGCGGGCCGGAATCCCGCTACCGATTCAACTACGCGGCGATGAAAGCGCTGAACGACGATTTGCAGATGCGCAGCGATTGGCTGATCCCGCTCTGCACCGGCCATGAACGGTTGCGCGACGAGGCCGGCACCAAGCTGCACCCGACGCAGAAGCCCGAGGCGCTGCTGCATCGCGTGATCCTTTCCTGTACCGCGCCGGGCGATGTGATCCTCGACCCCTTCTTCGGGTCGGGCACCACCGGGGCGGTGGCCAAGCGGCTCGGCCGCCGCTTCATCGGCATCGAGCGGGACCAGGGCTATGCCGATGCGGCGCTGCGTCGCATCGCCGCCGTGGAACCGGCCCCCGAGGATGCCGCGGCCGCGCTGCCGTCGAAGAAGGAGCAACCGCGCATCCCCTTCGGCACGCTGGTTGAACGCGGGCTGGTGCCGGCCGGAACGAAGCTGTTCGACCGGCAGAAGCGCTGGGAAGCGCAGGTTGGTGCGGATGGCACGCTGCGCTGCGGGCTCGCCACCGGGTCGATCCACAAGGTTGGCGCGGCGGTGCAGGAAGCGCCGTCCTGCAATGGCTGGCTGTTCTGGCACATCGAAGGCCGCGATGGGCGGCTGAGGGTGCTCGACGAATTGCGCGAGACCATCGCGCGGGGCGCGTGACTACGGGAAGCGCGGGGCGCGTGACTACGGGAAGCGCGGGGCGCGTGAGTACAATGACTGCGCGGCCTGTGACGACACGACATGAGCGACGCCCATGCCCATGACGGGCGCGGTGCGGCGCGGTACTGAACGGCACGCGCGGCGCGCATAGCGAGAGGTCTGAACCATGAGCGACAGCATCGTCTCCGCCGAGGTCACGCCAGGGCCGGCCGTGCCGCCGCCGGGCCGGTCCTGGGGTCGCGCCATCCTGGCCGAGGCGCCCTACCTCATCATGCTGCTCGCGGGCTTCGGCGGCGTCGCCTATGCCAGCGGCGCCGCGACGCCGAACCTGCTCTATTGGCAGATCCTCGCCCCGGTCTTCGGCGCCCTGTGCATTGCCGCCGGCTGGAATGCCGCGGCGGGGCGCGGCCAGCGCATGCGGCTGGTCTGGACCCAGGCGGCGCATTGGGCGGCCTTCCTGGCCGCCATGCTGCTGATGTTCCTGCCCTCGGTGCGCGGGGTGGTGAACGACAATGCCAATGAAATCGGCCTGCTGCTGCTGCTCGGTCTCGGCACTTTCGTGGCCGGCGTCCATGCCGGGTCATGGCGGATCATGGCGGTAGGCGCGGTGCTGGGCGCCTCGGTGCCGGGCGTCGCGATGCTGCAGCAATCGGCGATGCTGATCACCGTCGCCGGTTTGCTGGTGGTGCTGGTGGGTGCGGGGTTCGTTTATGCGCGGGCGCGGATGTGACGGCGGGCGGGCTTCGCCCTGCCCGATCAGGCCCTAAATATTTGAAACGACGCGTTTTAAGATTTTAAAATTCTAGCACTTTACGGCGTCGAGACGGACCGGATGCGGGGGAGCCACAGGATGATTGGAACATAGCAAGAACACGCGCTGAATGC
This sequence comes from Neoroseomonas lacus, assembly GCF_014644535.1. Lineage (GTDB taxonomy): Bacteria > Pseudomonadota > Alphaproteobacteria > Acetobacterales > Acetobacteraceae > Neoroseomonas > Neoroseomonas lacus. The sequence goes on along the minus strand of NZ_BMKW01000005.1, from coordinate 250,455 downwards.
CAGCGCAGCGTGGCCGCAGCACCCCTCAGAGTCAGTTTACAAGGCCCCGCGCCGGGCTTCGAAACGTGCCGGCTGGCACCTGTTGAAAGGGACTGTCAGGCCCCGGCCAGGTCGAGCAGGCGCCGCATCACCGTGGGCACCGCGACGCGGGCGGCGTCGGGTGTCTGCCATTCGCCCTCCGGAGCCGTGCCGCGCGGCAGGGTGGCGGCGAAGAGCACCATCTCCACTTCAAAATGGGTGAAGCCATGGCGGGCGATGCCGGGCACGTCGCGCCAGGGGGCCTCGAGGGGTGCGTGGGCCAGGGCCTCGGCCTTGGGCCAGGGGCTGGCGCGCCAGGGAGTGCCGGGCACTTCCAACATGCCGCCGAGCAACCCCTTGGCCAGGCGTCGGCGCAGCAGGATGCGGCCCTGCGCGTCGGCCAGCAGGAAGTGCGCGCCGTGGCGCAGCGGCCGCGCCGGTTTGGGCGATTTGCGCGGCAGTTCGGCGGCGATACCCGCCTGGCGGGCGCGGCAATCCGCCCGCCAGGGGCAAAGCGCGCAGGCGGGGTTGCGCGGGGTGCAGATGGTGGCGCCGAGGTCGAACAGGCCTTGCGCGAAATCCCCGGGTCGGGCGCGCGCCGCCGGGTCGGCCATGAAGCCGGCGGCGATCTCGGTCAGGCGGGGCTTGGCGCCGGGCAGCGGCTCCTCGATGGCGGCGAGGCGGGCGGTGACGCGTTCGACATTGCCATCGACCGGCACCATCGGCGCGTCGAAGGCGATCGCCGCGACCGCCGAGGCGGTGTAGCGCCCGATCCCGGGCAGGGCCTCGAGGCCGGCGGGCTCGCGCGGGAAGCCGCCGGCCGCCGCGACCGCCTGGGCGCAGGCATGCAGGTTGCGGGCGCGCGCGTAGTAGCCGAGGCCGGCCCATTCTTCCGCAACTTCCGCCCAGTCGGCGGCGGCGAGTGTCTGTACGGTCGGGAAACGCGCCAGGAAACGGGCATAGCGCGGCCCCACCGTCGCCACCGTGGTCTGTTGCAACATCACCTCGGACAGCCAGATACGGTAGGGATCGCGCGCCTGGCCGGGGGCGGCGCGCCAGGGCAGGACCCGGCGATGCCGGTCATACCAGGCGAGCAGATCGGCGGCGGAGGGCAAGGTGTATGGCACGGGATATCGAGGACAGGCGGTTCCTGGGCGGGCCGAGGCCGCTCGGCGCCCTGGTTCCAGCGCTCACACGCCCGGCCTTCAAGCGCAAGAGCCCGGCCGGGGCGCAGATCATGGCGGATTGGACCGAGCTGGTCGGCCCGGCGATCGCCGCCGTCACGCAACCGCTGCGGCTGACCCAGGGGACGCTGACGCTCGCCTGCGCCGGGCCGGTGGCGATGGAGATGCAGCACCTGGCGCCGCAACTGGCGTCACGCATCAATGCCGCGCTGGGCCGGGTGGCGGTGGAGAAGTTCCGATTCGTGCAGCGCGCCCCGGCTGGCGCCGCGCCCCGGAAACCCCGCGAATCGGCGCCGAAACCGCTTCCGGAGCGGGTCGAATCGGCCATCGCGGAGGTCTCATCCCCGGAATTGCGCGAGGCGCTGGCAAGATTGGCCCGCGGCGTCTATCGGGGGCGTTGATCTGCCGATTCCATGGCCTCCCCCTGGGTTCGCCCGCTGGGCCCGCCCCGGTCGGATGGCCCGCCACCATGACGGGAAATACCGATGTCCCTTGATCGCCGCCTCCTGCTGACCGGTTCCGCCAGCCTCCTCGCCGGGGGTGCCGCGTTGCTGCCGCTGCTGGCCAGCCCGGCCGCCGCCCAGGCGCCGGCGGCCCCCGCCGCCCCCGCGGCCGACAATCCGCGCCTGTCCGAGCGCTCGATGGGCGAGGCCTCGGCGCCGATGGTGGTGCAGGAATTCTTCTCGCTGACGTGCAGCCATTGCGGCGCCTTCGGGCGCGAGACCTGGCCGCGGGTGAAGCGGGAACTGGTGCAGACCGGCAAAATCCGCTTCGTGTGGCGCGACTTCCCGCTCGACCAGATCGCACTGCGCGCGGCCGTCGTCGCCCGGTATTTCCCGGTCGAGGTCTATGAGCCCTTCATCGAGACGCTGTTCGGCGCGCAGGACCGCTGGGCCTTCGCCCGCGGCGTCGACCACAAGACCGAGATCGGCAAGATCGCGGCGCTGGCCGGCATGTCGGCCACGACCTTCGAGACCGCCTGGGCGGATGACGCGACCGCCCGCGGCGTGCTCGCGCTGCGGCAGCAGGGGGAGCAGGCCTACAACATCCAGGCGACGCCGACCTTCGTGTTCAACACCCGCGTGGTCTCCGGCGCCATCGCCTTCGACCGCTTCGCCCAGGAAGCGCGGGGCTGATCGATGGATGACGGGCAGGCCGCCCCCGCCGCACCGGAGGAAGAGGATGGGGCGCCGCGCAGCGATGCGCAGCGCCAGGCCTCGGTGCGCGCGACGCTCGCCCGTATCCGCATTGCCGGGTTCAAATCCTTCGCGGAAGCCACGACCGTCGAGGTCCGGCCAGGGCTGACCGGCATCGTCGGGCCGAATGGCTGCGGCAAGTCCAACGTGGTGGAGGCGCTGCGCTGGGCGATGGGGGAGACCTCGGCCAAGGCGATGCGCGGCGGGGAGATGGATGACGTCATCTTCGCCGGCACCGCGACACGCGCCGGGCGCAACCTCGCCGAGGTGACGCTGAGCTTGGAGGATGCCGAGGGGCTCGCCCCACCACCGAACCAGGACCAGCCGGAGCTGGAGATCATGCGCCGCATCAATCGCGGCGAGGGGTCGAATTTCCGGGTGAATGGGCGCGAGATCCGTGCCCGCGACGTGCAGACCATGTTCGCCGATATCGGCTCGGGCGCGCGGGCCTCGGCGATGGTCAGCCAGGGGCGGGTCTCGACGCTGATCCAGGCCAAGCCGGAGGACCGGCGGCAGGTGCTGGAGGAGGCCGCGGGCATCGCCGGGCTGCGCGCGCGGCGGCATGAGGCGGAACTCAAGCTGCGGCAGGCCGAGACCAACATGTCGCGCGCCGAGGATCTGCTCGGGCAGTTGGAGTCCCAGCGCCAGGGGTTGCAGCGGCAGGCGCGGCAGGCGAACCGGTATCGGAACTTGTCGGGGCTGGTGCGGCAGGCGGAAGGGGAATGGCTGGCGATCCTCGCCGCGCGGGCCGAGACCGCCGCGAGCGTGGCGAAGGCGCAGTTCGGTGCGGCGCGGCTGGCTGTCCGCAATGCCGAGGCGGAAGCCGAACGCGCCACCATCGCCGCTTTCGAGGCCGAGCAGGCGATCCCCGCGCCACGCGCCGCCGAGGCCGCCGCGCGCACAGCGCTGGAACGTCGGCGCGTTGAATCCGAAGGCTTGGAAGCTGAGGAGCGGCGGGCGCGCGAGGCGCTGGACGGCGCCGAGGCGCGGCTGGCGCAGATGAGCCGGGACCTCAGCCATGCCGAGGGGGTGTTACGCGATGCCGATGTGGCGCGCGAACGGCTGAGCCAGGAAGCTGAGGCGTTGCGGGCGGTCGAGACCTCCCTGCCCGCCCGCCGAGCCGGCGCCGAGGCCGCGTTGGCCGAGGCCGAGCAGGCCGCTCAGGCCGCGGAGCAGGCCGCCCAGGCCGCCACCGAACAGGCCGCCGAGGCCGCCGCCCGCGTGCAGTCGGCCGGCGAGGCGCGCGGTGCTGCCGAGGCGCGGTTGAAGCGCGCGCAGGAAGGTCATGGCCGGCTGGCGGCAGAGCGTGAGGCCGCGGCCCGCGCCCGCGTGCCGCAGGACGCCCGCAGTGAGGCCGCCGCCGAAGTGGCCGCCGCCGATGCCGCGCTGGATGCCGCCCGCGTTGCGCTGGAGGAGGCGGAGGCGGCGCGCGCCGCCGCCGCCGCCCGGCATGCGGAGGCGCGGCGTGGTGCGTCGGAAGCCGCCAGCATCGCCCAGCGGGTCGAGGCAGAGCGCCATGCCGCGCGGGACCGGCTGACGCGCATCACCGCGCAGCATGCGGCGATGCAGAAGGACCGTGACGCCGCCGCCGCCGAGCATATTCCGCCGGCCGAGCGGGAGGCCGCCGCCGCCACGCTGGCCGGTGCCGAGGGCGCGGTCGAGGAAGCCCGCATCGCGCTGGAAAAGGCCGAGGCGATGCGCGCCTGGGCGGCCGCCGCCCATGCCGAGGCCGGCCGTGCCGCCACCGCCGCCGGGGGCGAGCGGGCGCGCGCCCAGGCCGAGGTCTCGGCGTTGAAGGATGTGTTGAATTCACGCGAGCCGGGGGCGGCGGCGCCGATCCTCGACCAGGTGGGCGTGCCGGCCGGGTTGGAAGCCGCCCTCGGCGCGGCGCTGGGGGAGGCGCTGGAGAGCCCTTCCGATGAGAGTTCGCCGCGGCATTGGCGCAATCTGCCGCCGCTCGATGCCGTGGCGGCGTTGCCCGAGGGCGCGGTGCCGTTGTCGCGGCTGGTCGAGGCGCCGGCGGCGCTGTCGCGGGCGCTGGCACAGATCGGGCTGTTGCCGCGCGGGAGTGATGGCGCGGGGTTGCAGGCGGCGTTGAAGCCGGGGCAGTCGCTGGTCACCGAGGAAGGCGCCTTGTGGCGTTGGGATGGGCATACCGCGCGGGCCGGGGCGCCGACGCCCGGCGCGGTGCGGCTGGCCCAGCGCAATGCGCTGCGGGCGGCCGAGGCGCGGTTGGACCAGGCCGAGGCGGAAGCGGCGACCACCGATGCCGCCCGCGCCGAAGCAGCGAGGCAGGAGGAGGAGGCGCGGCGCACCGAGGCTGCCGCCCGCCAGGCGCGTGCGCGGGCCGATGGCGCGTTGGCCGAGGCGCGGCAGGCGGAGGCAGCCCTGGCCGCTCGTCATGCGCGGGCGGAGAGCCGGTTGGCGGCGATCGAGCCGCAATTGGCACGGCTGGGGGCTGATCGGGCCGAGGCCGAGGCGTTGCTGGAGGCCGCCGAGCAGGCGTTGGCGGCGCTGCCGGACCTCGTCGCGCTGCGCGGGGCGGCCGAGGAGGCCGGGCGGGCCGAGACGCGGGCGCAGGCCGCCGAGCATGCCGCGCGGGAAGGCCGTCGCGCCGCCGAGGCCAATGCCAAGGGCGCGCGGCAGCATGAATCGACGCTGGCCGCGCGTGCGGCGGAGGCGGAGAGCCGGTTGGCCGCGCTGGAGCCGCAATTGGCGCGGCTGGCGGCGGAACTCGCGGAGGCGAGTGCGGCGCAGGCCGAGGCTGTGGCCGCCGAGGCCGCGTTGCCGGACCTTGAGGCGATGCGGGCCGCCGTGGGAGCCGCGCGCGATGCGCTGGCGGCCGCCCGTGGCGCGGAGGTGCAGGCGCGCAGCGATATTGGCGCGCTGGGCAATGAGGCGGTGCGCGTCACCGCGCGGCTCGCTGCCGTGGGTGAGGAAGCCGCGCTGTGGACCACGCGGGGGGCGGATGCCGAGGCGCGGGTCGTTGAATTGCGGCGGCGGGGCGCGGAGGCGCAGGCCGAGCGCGATGGGCTCGCCGAGGCGCCGGAAGATGCCGCGGCGCGGCGCCAGCAGGCCGGGCGGCTGCTCGCCGAATGCGAGGCGAAGCATGCCGCCGCCGATGCCGCGCTGAAGGCCGCCGAGACGGCGCTGCGCGACACTGCCGAGGCGCGGCGCCGGGCGGATGCCGCCTTCGCCGCCGCCCGCGAGGGCCAGGTGCGTGCCGAGGGTGCGGCCGAGGCCGCCGCGACCGCCGAGGAGGCCGTCGCCGCGCGCATCGCCGAGCGGTTGGGCGAGGAGGCGGAGTTGCCCCCCGCCCCTGAGGAACTCTCGGACGCCGCCGAGGAGAAGGCGCGGCGCAAGGTCGAGCGGCTGGCGCGCGAGCGGGACGAGATGGGCCCGGTCAATCTACGCGCCGAGATCGAGGTGGGCGAGATCGAGGAGCGGATCGGCCAGATCACCGGCGATCGCGACGAGGTGACGGCGGCGATCGCCAAGCTGCGCGGGTCGATCGGGCATTTGAACCGCGAGGGGCGCGAACGGCTGCGTGAGGTGTTCGACCGCGTCGATGCCGAGTTCCGCTCGCTGTTCTCGCGGCTGTTCGGCGGCGGGCGGGCGCATCTGGCGCTGGTGGGGTCCGATGATCCGCTGGAAGCCGGGCTTGAGATCTATGCCGAGCCGCCGGGCAAGAAGCTGTCCACGCTGATGCTGCTGTCGGGTGGCGAGCAGGCGTTGACGGCGCTGTCGCTGATCTTCGCGGTGTTCCGCTGCCAGCCCGCGCCGGTCTGCGTGCTCGACGAGGTAGATGCGCCGCTCGATGACGCGAATGTGGAGCGGCTGTGCGACCTGCTGGATGCCATGGCGGCGGAGGCCGGCACGCGCTTCCTGGTGGTGACGCACCACCCGCTGACCATGGCGCGGATGCACCGGCTCTATGGCGTGACCATGCAGGAGCGCGGGGTATCGCGGCTGCTGAGCGTGGATCTCGGGCAGGCGGTGCAGATGGCCGAGGGGCCGGTCGCCGCCTAGGTGCGTTCAGACGGCCGCGGCCCGCACCCCCATCCGGGATACCATTGTTGGCTGGCCGGTTGGGGGGTGTGAGGCCCGCGGCCGCTTCAGCGTGAGCGGAACCTGCTCCAACGGGCGCTCGACGCGCTGCGATAACACTTCGCTTACCGAACCGGTCGTATCAGCTCTGGCTTGGGTTGGAGCTGCCTGCCATGGCCATCGCGCGCCGCGTCGTCCTTGCCGCCCTTGCCGCGCCGGGCCTCGCGGCCGCCGGCGAAGAAGCCGTGCTGGAACTGCATGGCGCGATCGCGCCCCCGGCGCCGCGCCGGCTGAGCCTGTCGCAGATCGACGCCATCGGCCGTGTCGAGTTGGTGACCCACACGCCTTGGACGATCGGGCCGCAACGTTTCGCGGGGCTACCAGTGGGGCAATTGCTTGAGGCGGTCGGCGCACGGGGCAGGACGATGCGCGCCGTGGCGTTGAACGACTACGCGGTCAGCATGCCCATCGCCGAGGCGGTGGCGGCCGGCGCCTTCATGGCCACCCATCAGGACGGCGCGCCGATCCCGGTCCGCCTGCGCGGCCCCTTCTGGATCATCTTTCCCTGGTCACAGCGCCCCGAGCTGGAGAATGCGACGACACGCGGGCGCGCCGTCTGGCAGTTGCAGCGCATCGACATCGCCTGAGGACCGGCAACGCATGTCGATGTCGGGGCGGTGGTGGCGATCGATGGTCCCGCTGATCGGCGCTGGCTTTGCCGCGCTGGTCTTCGTGGCGTCCCTGGTGATCTCGGCCCGGCAGCTTGCCTCGCATGCGGCGCTGGAGGCGGCCGGGCATCGCGTCGGAGTGTGGGAGAGCAGCCAGGCGCTGCTCGAGGCAGCGCGCCTGGGCACCGAGATAGAACGTCTGGCGGCGGGCCGCCCCGGGGCGGCGCGCGCCGTCGCCCTGCGGTACGATATCCTCTGGAGCCGCCTGGTGGCGCTGCAGGAGGGTGACGGGGAGACCCATCGTTCACCGACCCTGTTGTCGGTTCGGGCGGATCTGCCGGCGCTGTTCACCATCCTCGCCGCGATCGAGACCGTGCCCGCGGCGCATCTGGCCGGCGATGCCTTGGCCATCGGCCGCGCGCATGACGCGCTTGCCGCGCTGGTGCTCCGGCTGGGCGATGCGAACCGCGCCCTGCAGCACGACCAGCGCAGGGGCACCGAGGAGGCCGCCGTGGGGTTGCGGCGTCTTCACCGGGCCTTCGCGCTCAGCCTGGTCGGGCTGATCGCCAGCGCGACGCTGCTCTCGGCGCTGCTCTACCTGCTCTGGCGCCGGGCCAGCGGGCTGTTGCAGCGTGCCGAGGCGGCCCAGGCCCGCGCCGGAATGTCGGAACGACTGCTGCGGGTGGTGGTGGATGCGCTGCCGGTCATGGTGTCCGCCCATGACCGGGAGGGACGCTTCGTGCTCGCCAATGCGGCGCTGGCCGGCTTCCACCGCACCACCGAGGCCAACCTGGTGGGCCAGGGCATCGCCGATGCGACCGGCACGGCCGAGGACGCCGCGGATATCGCCGCGGCGCTGGCCAGCGGCACCCAATTGCCGTTCCGGGAGGTCTCGGCGATCGGCCCGGACGGCACGCAGCGCATCCTGCTGACCACCACGGCCCCGGTGGCCGACCCGGGCACGCCGGCCTCGGCGGTGGTGCGCATCAGCCTCGACATCTCCGAACGCAAGGAGGCCGAGGAACAGATCCGCTACATGGCCGAACATGATTCGCTGACCGGCCTGGCCAACCGCCTGCTGTTCACCCGCCGGCTGAACCACGCGCTGGCCGAGGGTGGCATGGTCGCGCTGCACCTGATCGACCTCGACGACTTCAAGGACGTCAACGACACCATGGGCCATGCGGCGGGCGATGCGCTGCTGATGGCCGCCACCAGCCGCATGCGCGCCTGCCTCAAGCCCGGCGACATGCTGGCGCGGCTCGGCGGGGATGAATTCGCCGTGGTTCAGGTCGGCATCACCCGGGTGGACGAGGCCGACGCCGCGGCGGCGCGGATCGTGCGCGCGCTGGGGGCGCCCTATGCGATCGATGGCGCGAGCGTGCCCGCCGGGGCGAGCGTCGGCATCGCGATTGGCCCGGCCGACGGCGTCGATGGGCCGTCCATGCTGCAGCGCGCCGATATCGCGCTGTATCGCGCCAAGGCGGCGGGGCGCGGCCAGTCGCGGCGCTTCTCATGCACGATGGCGGCGGCGCTGACCGACCAGCGGCGGCTCGAGACGGATGTGCAGCAGGCGCTCGAACGGGGCGAGTTGCATTTCGACTACCAGCCGAAATTCCGCCTGTCCGACCTCTCGCTCAGCGGCTGCGAGGCACTGTTGCGCTGGACCCACCCGACGCGCGGGGAGGTGCCGCCCAACATCTTCGTGCCGGCCGCCGAACGCGCCGGGCTCTCGGTACGGCTGGCGCGCGTGACGCTTGAGATGGCGCTGCGCCAGCAACAGGCCTGGCGGGCCCAGGGATATGGCATCGCTGTCGCGGTGAACCTCTCGGCACGGCATATCGTCTCCGGCCAGGCGCCCGACCTGCTGCGCGACGCGCTGGAGGCGACCGGCTGCCGCGCCGAACGACTCGAGATCGAAGTGACCGAAGATGTCTTCATCCGCGACCCGGAGGCGGCCGCGAAGACCCTCGCGAAGCTGCGCGAGATCGGCGTGCGGCTGGCGCTCGATGATTTCGGCACCGGCTATGCCTCGCTCGGCTACCTCCAGCAGCTGCCTTTCGACGTCATCAAGCTGGACCGGTCCTTTGTGGCGGGGCTGGGCACCAGCCTGCGGACGGAACGGATTGTCGATGCCGTGGTGCGCATCGCCCATGGCCTTGGGGCCCGGCTGGTGGCCGAAGGGGTCGAGAGCGCGGTGCATCTGGCGCGGCTGCGCGACATCGGTTGCGACGAGGGCCAGGGCTACCTGCTGGGCCGGCCCTTGGCGCCCGAGGCGCTGGCACGGCTGATGGTACCGGCCGCGGCGCCGGCGGTGCGTGGCGGTGCCGGAGCATCCCTGATCACGGCCGCCTGACCGTGCTATGGTCGCATCGTGCAGGGCGGGCGCTTGTTGCGCTGCGTCACATGCTTGACAGGTGGGGGGGCTGACCGTAAAGCGCCGCCTGCCTTCCGGCGGGGATCCGCCAGGGAGCCAAAGTGAACGAGCGCGACGGTTTCGAGGAACGGTTGCGGCAGGCCAGGACCCATCAGGGACTGGACAAACCGCCTGAAAAGGGCGGGGCGCTGCCGCAGAGCCCCTGGGGATATGGATTGCGCGCGGGGGTCGAGGTTGTCTCGGCCCTGGTTGTCGGCATTGTGATCGGCCTGTTGCTCGATCGCTGGCTGGGGACCTGGCCTTGGCTGTTCCTGGTATTCTTCGTCCTGGGCAGCGTGTCCGGGGTCCTGAACGTCTATCGCCTGTTCAATCCCCGTTCGCGTTCACGCACGCAGTGACAGATCGACGGGGGATCAGCCGGTGGCAGTCGAAGGCAAGACGATCGACGCGCTCAGCCAGTTCGAGCTGTCGCCGATGTTCGGCGTGGTCGGCAAGGCCGTGTCCTTCAGCCAGTCCAACGGGTTCATGCTGCTCGCCGTGGCGCTGTCCGCCGGGCTGATGCTGGTGAGCGCGCGGCGCGGCGCGCTGGTGCCGGACCGGCTGCAGGCGCTCGGCGAAGCGGCCTATGAATTCATTGCCGGCATGGTGCGCGACCAGGTGGGCGACGAGGGCAAGAAGTACTTCCCCTTCGTCTTCTCGGTTTTCATGTTCGTGCTGTTCGGCAACCTGCTGGGCCTGCTGCCCTATGCCTTCACCTTCACCTCGCACATCGCGGTGACGCTGGCGCTGGCGGTGGTGGTGTTCCTGACGGTGACGGCGGTGGCGCTGATGCGCCATGGTTGGCACTTCTTCTCCTACTTCTTCCCCGAGGGCGCGCCGGTGTGGCTGGCGCCGATCATCATCCCGGTCGAGATCATCTCCTACTTCTCCCGTGTGGTGTCCCTCTCGGTTCGTCTTTTCGCGAACATGGTCGCCGGCCACGTCATGCTGAAGGTGTTCGCCACCTTCGTCGTGCTGCTCGGTGGCCTCGGCGCGGTGGGGCCCTTCGTGGCCGCCATGCCGCTCGCGGTGAACGTTGCCCTGGTCGGGTTCGAATTCCTGGTCGCCTTCCTGCAGGCCTATGTCTTCGCCATCCTGACCAGCATCTACCTGCACGACGCGGTGCATCTGCACTGACCCGCCATGTGACCGGGGTGCGTTTGTAAAGACGCGTTCGGACAGAACCTCCATTTCAGGACGGAAGGACGAATACAATGGAAGTCGCCGCTGCGAAGGCCCTTGGGGCTGGTATTGCCGTTATCGCGCTGTTTGGTGTTGGTCTCGGCATCGGCAACATCTTCTCTTCGCTGATCACCAGCGTGGCCCGCAACCCGGCCGCCCGTGACGCCGTGTTCCCGATCGGCATCCTCGGCTTCGCGCTGACGGAAGCGGTGGCGCTGTTCGCGCTGCTGATCGCCTTCCTCATCCTGTTCGCCTGATCCACCGGCCCGGCCGGCCCGCTTCGGCGGGCCGACGGGCATGGCGGACCATGCCCGGGGCGTTGTCTGTTCCGGGCGCAGAGGCGATGGAGATGACGGCAATGCGCCGAGTTATGATGATGGCGGCCGCGGCCGTCACCCTTCCGGCCATGGCGATGGCGGCCAGCACGGGCTCTGTTCCCGTCGATGGCATGCCGCAGCTCGCCTTCGGCCACCCGGAGCAAGGCCCGCTGCTGATCGGCCAGATCGTCTGGCAGCTGATCATCTTCGGTGCGCTCGTCTACATCATGGCCCATGTCGCGCTGCCTCGCGTCGGCGCCGTGATCGAGAATCGCCACAACCGAATCAATGCCGACCTCGAGGCGGCCCAGGCCGCCAAGACCGAGGCCGATGCCGCGATGGCCGCGCACCGCGCCGCCACCGAACAGGCGCGCGCTTCGGCCCGCGCCGCGGTGGCCACCGCGCTGCAGGCCGCGCAGACCGACAGCGACGCCAAGTCGGCGGCGCTCAATGCCCGGTTGAATGCCCAGGTCGCCGAGGCTGAGGCCAGCATCGACGCCTCGCGCACCGCCGCCATGGGCGCGCTGCGGGGCGTTGCCGTCGACACCACCGAGGCGCTGCTGACCAAGCTGATCGGCCGGGCCGACCGCGCGGCGGTCGATGCCGCGGTGACGCGCGAACTCACCGCGCGCGGGAGGGCATGATGCATCAATACGAACATTTCTGGCTCGACCCGAAATTCTGGGTCGCGGTTTCCTTCGTCCTGTTCTTCCTGCTGCTGGGCAAGAAGCTGTGGGGGGCGATCTCCGGTGCCCTGGATGGCCGCGCGGCGGGGATCCGGCGCCAGCTCGACGAAGCCTCGCGCCTGCGCGGTGAAGCCGAGCAGATGCTGAAGGATGCCGAGGCCGAGCGTGCCGCCGCCGCGCAGGAGGCTGAGGCATTACTGGCCAATGCCCGTGCCGAGGCCGAGCGCGTCGCCGCCGCCGCCATGGCCGAGGCCGAGGCGTCGGCCAAGCGTCGCGAGCGCATGGCGCTTGACCGCATCGCCGCGGCTGAGGCGTCGGCCGTTTCCGATGTCCGCAATGCCGCGGCCGAGGTGGCCGGCGCCGCCGCCCGCGCCGTGCTGGCCGAGACGCTCGATGCCGCGACCGATGCGGTGCTGGTGGATCAGAGCCTGAATGACCTGCCCAAGGCGCTGCGCGCCGCCTGAGGCTGTGCGTTAGACGTGATGAGGAAAAGGGCGCCGACCGCGAGGTTGGCGCCCTTTTTCGTTGGTGCGGCGGTGGGGTCATGCCAGCCGCGGTGGGTGATGCGCCGGGGTCGGCAAGAATGGAGGGGCGCCGCCCCTCCAAACCACCCCGCCAAGGTGCCGGGCACTCTGGAATGCCGTCTTTTGATGCAAGGCGGGGGAGGCTTGCTGTACCGGCGCGAGGCGCTTTGTGCGCGAGCACGATCGTCAGGGTTTTTCCTACCCGCGGCGCCCGGCACCATGTCGAGATTTCCAAAGGCCCTTGGGCCTTTGGTGGGGAGAATTCGAGAGGGGAAACGCCCTTCTCGTTTCACGGTCCATGCCAGGATGCCAAACGGACGGTCACACCCTTTCACTCCGGCGCGTGATGGGCCAGCATCCGCGCCACATCGCAACGCTCGGGATCATGTCGCATGTCGTTACGCCTTACCCTCGCCGCCGCATTGCTCGCAGGCTCAGCCCTCGCCGCCCAGGCGGAGACCTTCCGCTGGGCCAATGACGGCGACGTCAATTCGATGGACCCCTATGCGCGGCAGGAGACCTTCCTGCTGTCGTTCAATGCCAACATCTATGAGCCGCTGGTGCGCCGCAACGCGCAGATGCAGGTGGAACCGGCGCTCGCCGAGCGATGGGAGAACGTCTCGCCGACGGTGTGGCGCTTCCATCTGCGCCGCAATGCGCGCTTCTCGGACGGCACGCCGTTCACGGCGGATGACGTGCTGTTCAGCGCCGAGCGCGCGCGCGGGCCGGGGTCGAACATCCAAGGCGTGCTCGCCGCGGTGAAGGAAGTGCGCCGCGTCGATGACTTCACGGTGGATTTCGAGACCAGCGTGCCGGACCCGATCCTGCTCCAGGAGATCACCAACTGGGGCATGATGAGCCGCGCCTGGGCAAACCAGCACAATGCCCAGCGGCCGGCCGACATTACCTCGCGCGAGGAGAATTTCGCCACGCGCAACGCCATGGGCACCGGGCCGTTCCTGCTGTCCTCGCGTGAGCCGGACCGGCGCACGGTGCTGGTGCCCAACCCGGCCTGGTGGGACACGCCGCGCCACAACGTCACGCGCGCCGAGCTGAATGTCATTTCGAATGACGCGACGCGCGTCGCCGCGCTGCTCTCGGGCGAGCTCGACTTCGTCTACACGGTGCCGCCGCAGGATGTAGAGCGCATCCGCCGCTCGCCAGGTGTCTCGATCCTGCAGGGGCCGGAGCTGCGCACGATCTATCTCGGCATGGACCAGATGCGGCCGCAGTTGCTGAAGTCCGACGTGACGGGGCGCAACCCGTTCCAGGATGTGCGGGTGCGTCGCGCCATGCTGCTGGCGATCGACGTGAATGCCATCCAGCGCACGGTGATGCGCGGCCAGTCGCGGCCGACCAACCTGCTGTATGGGCCGGGCGTGAATGGCTTCCTCGAGGCCGATGATGTGCGCCCGGCGGTGAATGTCGCCGAGGGCCGCCGCCTGCTGACCGAGGCCGGCTTCCCGAACGGCTTCGGCGTGACGATGGACTGCCCGAACGACCGCTACGTGAATGACGAGGCGACCTGCACCGCGATCACCGCCATGCTGGCGCGCGTGGGCATCCGCGTAACGCTGAACGCACAGACGCGCGCGCGGTATTTCGCCGAGATCAACGGGCCGCGCTACAACACGTCGTTCTATATGCTCGGGTGGACGCCTTCGACCGGCGATGCGCACAACGCGCTGTACAATTTGGCGGCGACGCGCGGCGGGGCTCGCGGCGTGTTCAACAGCGCCGGCTACTCGAACCCGCAATTCGACGCGCTGGTCGACCGCATCGCGGTGGAAACCAACGAGGCCCAGCGCCAGCGGCTGATCTCCGAGGCAAGCAAGGTGCTGCGCGACGACGTCGCGTTCATCCCGCTGCACCAGCAGCAGATCGTCTGGGCGGTGCGACAGGGCTGGACGGTGGTGCAGACCGCCGACAACTACTTCCAGCTGCGCTTCGTGCGGCACGGGCAGTAAGCGCGTCGCGCAACAAAGGGCTGGAGGGGCGGCGTCCCCTCCGGCCTTGCGCGCCCTCCTCTACTCCGCCCGTGCGCCCGAGGCGCGCACCGCTTCGCGCCAGCGCGCGCTTTCCGCCGCCACGAAGGCCGGCAGCTCGCCACGCGGGATGGGCATCGGTTCGAAGGCGCGTTCGCGGAACAGCGTCGCCAGTTCGGGCCCGGCGAGGGCCTTGCGGGTTTCGCTGTCGATGCGCGCGACCACCGCCTCGGGCGTGCCGTTCAGCGCGAACAGGCCGGTCCAGTTCACCGAGAGGAAGCCCGGCAGCACCGAAGCGATCGGCTGCACGCCCGGCAGCGCGGCATTCGGTTCGGCGGAGGCGACGCCGAGCGCCCGTACCCCGCCGCCCTGCACCTGCGGCAGCGCCGTCCCCAGCCCGTCGAACATCATCGGCACATTGCCGGCGACGAGGTCGGTCATCGCCGGCGCGCTGCCGCGATAGGGCACATGCGTCATCTCGACGCCGACCGCGGCACGGAACATCTCGCCGGTCAGATGCAACTGCGAGCCGGTGCCGGAGGAGCCGTAGTTCACCTTGCCCGGATTGGCGCGGATATAGGCGATGAGGTCAGGCAGCGTCGTCATCGGCAGCACACGCGGATTAACGACCAGCACATTGGGCTGCTGCGCAAGCATGGCCACCGGCACGAAATCGGTGTCCGGGTTGAAGGGCAGCCGGGCGTACAGCGCCTTGTTGATGCAGATGAGCGAGGCGGTCGCCACCAGCAGCGTGTGGCCATCGGGCTCGGCGCGGGCGAAGGCCTCGCCGGCGAGTGTGCCGCCGGCACCGCCGCGGTTGTCGATCACCACCGGTTGGCCCAGCGCCTCGGCCAGCCGCGCGCCAACCGCGCGCGCCAGGATGTCGGTGGTGCCGCCGGCCGCGAAGGGGACCAGGATGCGCAGCGGGCGCGAGGGGAAGGCCGCCTGGGCACGGACGGGGGCGACGAGCGCGGCGGTGGCCGTGAATGCCAGCGCGGCGCGTCGGGTGATCCTCGGCATCGGTATGCTCTCCTGTTCGTGATTGGCCGGCAGTCTAGGCCCGCAACGGCGCCAAGAGCATCCCCGCGAGCCTGTCATCCCCGGCGCCTTCGAGCAGCATCACAAGCACGGCGCGTGCCTGCGCCTCCCCCAGCACGGGCGCGGCGAAGCGGAGGAACTTCTCGCAGGTGGCCGCCACGCTCATCGGCAGGGCGGGGTCGCCGGGCACTTGGTCTGCTCGGGCTTCCAGCACGGTGCCGTCCTGCAGAGTGACGGCGAGCCCGGCGCCGCGGTCACCCGTTGCGGTCAGGTCGGGGTCCTCGAGCAGGGTGACCAGCGCCTCAAGGCCGCGCAGGGCGGGATCGGCGAGCGCCGCATCGGTGTAGGCGGCCGGGCCGAGATCCCCCTGCAGCAGCGCCGCCGCGACCGCCCAGGAGAGGCTGAACTGCGCCGCGATGGCGCTGGTCGGCGCCCGGTTGGCGGCGTAGCGCAGCGCCTCGGCATAGGTGGCGAGGGTGACCGAGCGCACCTCGGCCAGCCGTAGCCCGAGGCCGGCGCGCAATTCGATCGCCGCGGCCGCCGCGTAATGCGCGTGGCGCACCCCGGCGAAGGGCTTGATGTAGGCTTCCTCGAGCAGCCATTGGCCGAGTGGCGCGACCACCGCCGGCTGGTCGAGGCCGAGGGCGAGGTGGCGCGCCTGGGCGAAGCCACCCTCCGGCGCGTCCATCCCGGCGAGCGCCCCGGCGGCGGCCAAGGTGCCGAGCAGGACCGCATGGCCCGGATAGGTGTTGCGCCCATCCATCCCGGCGGCGATCGGCGCGTAGAGCGTGAACGGCACCTGGCAGCCCGCCAGGCGCACCGCGCGCGCCGCCGCGGCCTGGTCCCCGCCGGCGAGCCGTGCGGCCGCCGCGGCGGCCCCCAGCGCGTGCCAGGAGCCATCGACATGCATGCCGGGACGGATGCGCCAGGCCTCCCCGGCGCGGCCGGCGACCTCATAGCCCAGGGCAAAGGCGGCGAGCGCCTCGCCCAGGGTGGCGCGGCCTTCCGCCAGCGCGGCGATGCACAAGGGGGCGACCGCCAGCGCCGGGCGGCCATGGGCGCGGGCGAGGCCTTCATTCGCCTCGTCCCAGCACATGGCAGCGGCGAGCAGCGTCGCGGCACCGGCCTGCGACAGGCCGGACGCGATGCCGTTGATGTGGATGGGGCCGGGCATGGTGATGGCCAGCGCCGCGCCGAAGTCGCGCGGCCTGGCATGGTCGAGGCCGGCCAGCATGCAGCCAAGGCTGTCAGCCAGCAGCAGTCGCGCCCTGCCCGCCGCCACCGAACCGGGCGGCGGGCCGTTCCAGGCGACATTGATCGCCCGTTCGGGGAGCAAGCCCGTCAGCGCGCCCGCGCCTGGATCTGCGCCAGCGAGTTGGCGAAGCTGTCCTCGACGACTCGGAACCAGGTCTGCTGGTCGAGGCGGAAGCGGTCCCACTGCGCGTGGATCTCCTTGAACCGGGCGTTGCGGCCGCCAAGCTCGGCATAGAGTTCCTGCGTGGTATTGTAGCAGGCAGTGAGCACGTCGCGCGGGAATTGACGAAGCTGGGTGCCGCCGGCGATCAGCCGCCGCAGCGCGGGCGGGTTCAGCGCATCGTAGCGGCCGGTCATGAACACGTAGCCGTCGCCGCAGGCGGTTTCGAGCGCCGCCTTGAATTGCGGCGGCAGGCCTTCCCAGGCGCCCTTGTTGACCATCATGGCGATCGAGGGACCAGGCTCCCACCAGCCCGGGAAGTAGTAGTACTGCGCGACGCGCTGGAAGCCGAGCTTCTCGTCGTCATAGGGGCCGACCCATTCGGCGCCGTCGATCACGCCGCGTTCGAGGGCCGGGTAGATGTCCGACCCGCCGAGCTGCTGCGACACGGCGCCGAGCTTGTTGAAGACCTCCCCGGCATAGCCGGCGATGCGGAACTTCAGGCCGCGCAGATCCTCGACGGACTTGATCTCCTTGCGAAACCAGCCGCCCATCTGCGCCCCGGTATTGCCGCCGAGCAGGCAGACCACGCCCTGGTCGGCGAAGACGGGGGCCATGAGTTCGGAGCCGCCGCCATTGTGCCACCAGGCATATTGCTGGCGCGAGTTCAGGCCGAAGGGCACGCAGGAACCGAAGGCCAGCGAGGGGTCCTTGCCGGTGTAGTAATAGGGCGCCGACCAGCCCATCTCGACCGAGCCCGACCCGGCGGCGTCGAGCACCTGCAGCGCCGGGACGATCTCACCGGGCGCGAAGGGCTGGATCTGGAAGGCGCCATCGGTGATTTCGCTGACGCGGCGGCAGATGTGTTCCTGCGTGCCGTAGAGCGTATCGAGCGACTTCGGAAAGCTGCCCGGGCAGCGCCAGCGGATACGCGGCTGCGCATTGGCGACATGCGGGGCAGCCACAGCGGCGATGGCGGCACCCGCGGCACCACCGGCAACGAAACGACGACGATCCATTCTTGGTCTCACTCCCCTTCGGGCTTATGCCCTGTAATGGGAGGAGAATGGCCGGGGCTGGCGGGATGCGCAACGCGCGGGAATGTCAGCTCTCGCCGCCTTCGGGGCCGTAGAAGATCACCCAGACGGCGAGGTCATCGGAGAACGCCTCGAAGCGGTGCTCGGCCCCGGCCGGGACCCAGAGCATGTCGCCGGGCGCGAAGGGCGCGCGCTGCCCGTCGCACAGGAAGGTGCCCTGACCGCTGATGACGACATAGGCCTCGTCGCGCGTATGTGGGACCTGCGGGTCGGTGCCGCGTGGGGCGTAGTAACGCGCTTCAAAGGTGCCGCGGGTGAGGATGTGGGCCGACAGGCGGCCGGGTTCATTCGGCGTGGCGGCGGCCTCGGCGGCGGGGAAGACGAAGCTGGACATGTGGGAATGCTGCGCGCGGGGGCGTGCGCGTGGCAAGCGCGGTGCGGGCATCGGCGTAGAATGCGGCGCCTGACCTGACCTCGGCGGCACCGTCGCCAGGTCGCCGACGCCGGGCGACTGACATGCGGGGCTGCGCAATGGCGACGCGCGGCGCCAACGGATGACCGTGGCGAGGTGGCCTGGAGGGGCAAGGCCCCGCCAATTGCCGTCAGAACGTCACCCGACCCGCGACCGCCAGCGCCAGCAGCATCGAGGCGACATGCGTCGATTGCTGCACCTCGCCTTCGCGGATCAGGCGCAGCACATCGGCGACAGGGATGAGTTCGACGGCGATCTCCTCGCCATTATCGAAGCACTGCGTGCCTTCGGGCTGCGCGCCGAGGGCGAGCACCGTATGCACCCGGTTGGCATGCGTCGCGGGGTTGGGGCGCAGGCTGATGACGTGGCGGAACTCGCGCGCGCCGTGGCCGGTCTCCTCCATGAATTCGCGCCGGCCGGCGACGATGGGGTCGCCGGCATCGGCGGCGTCCATCACGCCGCCGGGGAGTTCGAGATGCACCTCGCCCGCGCCATGGCGGTATTGGCGGTTCATCACCAGCCGGTCATCGTCGGTCAGCGCGACGACATGGACCCAATCCGCGTATTCCAGCACGTAGAACGGGTCGACTACATCCCCCGAGGGGGCGATGCAGCTGTCGGCGCGCACGCGGATCCAGCGATCCGCGAGCACGATCTTGCTGTCGGTGACACGCCAGTGCTTGAGCGTGCTCATTCCGCGGCGATCTGTTGCGCCTGGGCGTAGGCTTCGAGCGGCGCACAGGAACACACCAGGTTGCGGTCGCCATAGACGTTGTCCACGCGCTTCACCGGCGGCCAGTATTTGTGCGCCTTGACGAAAGGCAGCGGGAAGGCCGCCTGCTCGCGCGTATAGGGATGCGCCCACACATCCGCCGCGATCTCGGCCGCGGTGTGCGGCGCGTTCTTCAGCGGGTTGTCGGCCTTGTCCATGCGGCCCTGTTCGATGGCGCGGATTTCGGCGCGGATGGCGACCATCGCGTCGATGAAGCGATCCAGTTCCGCCTTCGGCTCGCTTTCGGTGGGTTCCACCATCAGCGTGCCGGACACCGGCCAGGACATGGTCGGCGCGTGGAAGCCGTAGTCCTGCAGGCGCTTGGCGATGTCCTCGACCATCACGCCGCCGCCCTGCTGAAAGCCGCGGCAATCGAGGATGCATTCATGCGCGACCATCGCGTTCATGCCGCGATAGAGCACGGGGAAATGCGCCTCGAGCCGCTTGGCCAGGTAGTTGGCGGACAGGATGGCGACCTGCGTCGCGCGCGTCAGCCCTTCCGCGCCCATCATGCGAATGTAGGCGTAGGAGATCGGCAGGATCGAGGCCGAGCCCCAGGGTGCGGCAGAGACGGTGATCGTCGCCGAGCCACCGCAATCCACCACCGGATGGCCGGGCAGGAAGGGCACTAGGTCGGCGGTGACGCCGATCGGGCCCACACCGGGCCCGCCGCCGCCATGCGGGATGCAGAAAGTCTTGTGCAGGTTGAGGTGGCAGACATCGGCGCCGATGCTGGCCGGGCTGGTGAGGCCGACCTGCGCGTTCATGTTCGCGCCGTCCATGTAGACGCGGCCGCCCTTGGCGTGGATCAGCGCGCAGATTTCGCGGATCGATGCCTCGAACACGCCATGGGTGGACGGGTAGGTGATCATCAGCGCGGCGAGGTTCGCCGCATGCTGCTCAGCCTTGGCGCGCAAATCGTCGAGATCGACGCTGCCGTCACGGTCGGTGCCGACCACGACCACGCGCATGCCCGCCATCGCCGCCGAGGCCGGGTTGGTGCCATGGGCCGAGGCCGGGATCAGGCAGATGTCGCGATGCGTGTCGCCGCGCGACAGGTGCCAGCCGCGGATGGCGAGCAGGCCGGCATATTCGCCCTGGCTGCCGGCATTGGGCTGCAACGACACCGCGGCGAAGCCGGTGATGCGGCACAGCCAATCCGACAGGCGGTCCGTCAGGGCGCGATAGCCCTGCGCCTGGTCGGCGGGGACGAAGGGATGGATGGCGCCGAAGCCGGCGAAGGTGACGGGGACCATCTCCGCCGTCGCGTTCAGCTTCATCGTGCAGGAGCCGAGCGGGATCATGCTGCGGTTCAGCGCGACGTCCTTGTCCTCCAGCGACTTCAGGTAGCGCAGCATGCCGTGTTCGGAATGGTGCGCGGTGAAGACCGTCGCGGTGCAATAGGCGCTGCGGCGTTCCAGCGTGGCGGGGATGCCGCCGAAGGTCGCATCGAGCGGCGCGGGCTTGCCGCCCACCTCGGCCAGGACTGCCGCAAGGGCGGCGAGGTCGCTGCGCGTCACGGTCTCGTCCAGCGCGATACCGACGACGCCGTCGGCATGCGCCGCAAGATTGAAGCCGCGCTGCAGGGCGGCGGCGGTCAGCGCTTCGGCCTTGGCACCGGCATCGAGCGCGACCGTGTCGAAGAAGGCATCGTGCTTCACCGTGAAGCCCGCCGCGCGCGCGGCACCGGCAAGCACGCGCGCGGAGAGCGCGACGCGCGAAGCGATGCGCTTCAGCCCCGCCGGCCCGTGCCACACGGCATACATCCCGGCCATGACGGCGAGCAGCACCTGCGCGGTGCAGATGTTCGACGTCGCCTTCTCGCGGCGGATGTGCTGTTCGCGCGTCTGCAGGGCGAGGCGCATCGCGGGCGTGCCGGCGGCATCGACGGAGACGCCGACGAGCCGTCCCGGCATCAGCCGCTTATGCGCATCCTTCACCGCCATGAAGGCGGCGTGCGGGCCGCCGAAGCCCATCGGTACACCGAAGCGCTGCGTGGAGCCGATGACGACATCGGCGCCCATTTCGCCGGGCGGTGTCAGCAGGCAGAGCGAGAGCGGGTCGGCGGCGACCAGCCCGAGGCCACCCACTGCCTGCACGGCGGCGATCTCGGCGGTCAGGTCACGCACTTCGCCGGTCGTGCCGGGGTATTGCAGCACCAGGGCGAAGGGCTTGGCCTCGGTGACCTCCGCGATGATGGAGGCGACCGGGACGAAGCGCACGGTGATGCCGAGCGGCGCGGCGCGCGTCGTCAGCACCGCCTTCGATTGCGGATGCAGGTCGGCGGCCGCGATGACGAGGTGCGACTTGCCGCGCGTCGCGGCGTGGGCGAGGTGCATCGCCTCGGCGACGGCCGTGCCTTCGTCGAGCAGCGAGGCGTTGGCCATCGGCAGGCCGGTGAGGTCGCAGACCATGGTCTGGAAATTCACCAGGGCTTCCAGGCGGCCCTGCGCGATCTCGGCCTGGTAGGGCGTGTAGGCGGTGTACCAGCCGGGGTTTTCCAGCACGTTGCGCAGGATGACCGGCGGCGTGTGGGTGCCGTGGTAACCCATGCCGATCAGCGACTTGATGTCGGCCCGGTTCTGCGCGGCGAGGCCGGCGAGTTCGGCCAGCGCTTCCTGCTCGGTCGCGGCCGGCGGCAGGGCCGAAAGGTCCATGCCTAGGATCGCGGCGGGGACCGTCTTTGACGACAGATCCTCGAGGCTGGTCGCGCCGACGACGCGAAGCATCTCGGCGATCTCGGTCTCGGAGGGCGCGATGTGGCGCGGCGCGAAGGCGTCGCCCTGTTCGAGGGCGCGGATCTGGTCGAGCGCTGTCACGCCAGCGTGTCCACGTAAGCCGCGTAGGCTGCCTCATCCATCAGCGCGGCGATCTCGCCCACATCGGCGGCCTCGATCTTGAAGAACCAGCCATCGGTGGTCGGCGCGGTGTTGATGGTGCCGGGGTTGTCGCTCAGGCCACTGTTCACTTCGACGATCTTGCCGGCGATCGGGGCATAGACGTCCGACGCGGCCTTCACGCTTTCGACCACGGCGATGGATTCGCCGGCGGCGACCTCACGGCCGACCTCCGGCAGGTCGACGAAGACGACGTCGCCGAGGGCGTTCTGCGCATGGTCGGTGATGCCGACGGTGGCGATGCCACCTTCGAGCCGCACCCATTCATGGTCCTTGGAGAATTTGGTGTCGGACATCGAAGCGGTTCCTCAGCGGGCGTAGCGGTGGGGGATGAAGGGGGTGGGTGCGACGACGGCCGGCAGGGCCTTGCCGCGCACCATCAGTTCAAGGGCGGTGCCGTCGGCGGCGTATTCGCGCGCGACGTAGCCCATGGCCATCGGGCCACCCAGGGACGGGCCGAAGCCGCCGGAGGTGATCTCGCCGATGACGGCACCACCGGGAGCGTGGATCGGCGTGTGGCCGCGGGCGGGCTGGCGGCCGTCCGGCTTGATGCCGACGCGCAGGCGCTTTGCGCCATTCGCGAGTTCCTCGCGCACCCGCTCGGCGCCGGGGAAGTTCCATTCGGTGCGACGGCGCTTGCCGATGGTCCAGGTCAGCGCGGCCTCGACGGCGCTGGTCGTCTCGTCGATGTCGTTGCCGTAGAGGCAGAGGCCCGCCTCCAGCCGCAGCGAATCGCGCGCGCCGAGGCCGGCGGGCTGCACGCCGGGCAGCGCGAGCAAGGCGCGGGCGAAGCCCTCGGCCTGCTCGGCGGGGACGGAGATTTCGACGCCGTCCTCTCCGGTATAGCCGCTGCGCGAGACCAGCGCGGCGACACCCGCGATGTTGAACGACCCGACGCCCATGAAGGCCAATTCGGCGATGCCCGGCGCCAGCGTCGCGATGGACGCGACCGCCTGCGGCCCCTGCAGCGCGATCAGCGCGCGGTCGGGCAGCGGCTTGAGCGTCACGCCGGCGGGCAGCGCCGATTCGATGCGCGGCAGGTCGACATGCTTGCGGCTGGCATTCACCACGAGGAACAGCCGGTCGCCGAGATTGGCCACCATGAAGTCGTCGAGGATGCCGCCATCATCGGTGGTCAGCAGGCCGTATTTCTGGCGGCCGGGCTTGAGGATCTGCACATCGGCCGGGGTGACGCGTTCCAGCGCGGCGGCGGCGCCCTCCCCCACCAATTCGGCCTGGCCCATATGGGACACGTCGAACAGCGCGGCGGCGGCGCGGGTGTGCAGGTGTTCGGTCAGGATGCCGGCCGGGTACTGCACGGGCATCATGTAGCCCGCGAAGGGCACCATGCGGCCACCCAATTCACGGTGCAGCGACGCCAGGGGCGTTTCCAACAGGGTCTCGGTCGACGAATCGGCCACGGTGCCTCCCGCCGCTGTCGCGGCGACTGGGGTTCAGTCCGTGGCCCCCCTCTGTCTACTGGACCTGAGAGATTCGGCGGGGGCGCTTGCCTCGCCTTACTCCGTCGGTGCCAAGGCTTGCGCCTCGGGCTTTCCAGAGGCCCCTTCCCCACGCGGCCCTCGGTACCTGAGCGTTTCCGGGGGCCGGTTGCGCCTTCGGCGGAGGTGTCGCCACCTCACTCTCCCGCGCGGGATCTACGGGGTGCGCCTTCCTGACAGATCGGCCGCCGCGGCGCAACGGTGGCGATCCGTTCAGTTGGTCAGGCGCGGCCCCTGCGGCGGCATGGTGGCGAGGGTGTCGAGGATCGCCTCGGTCGAGGCGCCGGAGCCACACATGCCTGTGGCCGTCTCGCCGAAATCCACCAGCCCGTGGTGGCGCGAATCCGTCGCCCGTTCCAACGGGACCAGCCACGCGGCGATGCCACGCCGGCGCAGCCCCTCGTAATACTGGCGCTGGCCGGAGAAGGGCACGTTGGTCTCGCGCGGGTCGCCGATGACGAAGATGCGGCGCGCCGGGTCGTGCGGCACCTGGTCCAGCGCCTCGTAAGGGTCGAACCGGGTCAGCGGCGCGCCAGGGGCGAGCAGGCCGCGCGCCTCCAGATAGGCCCGGTAGGAAGCGGCGCCGGAGGAGATCACCGCGCAGCGCAGGTCCGACCGCCGCGCCAGCATCGCCGCCACCAGCGTGCCGCCGCCGCTATGCCCGCCCAGGGCCCAGGCGCCGATGCGGTAGCGCTGCTTCAGCGCATCGAGCATGCCATCGACCAATGCCGCCTCGCGCGGGCGGCCGCGCAGCGCGTGGTGCTTGCCGGCGCTGCCATAGGTGCCGGGACGCCCGAGGAAAATGAAGGGGATGCCGAAGCGCGCGGCGAGGCCACGTTCCTGCTCGATCACCGCCGCCGGGCCGAAGCCGGACTGGCGGCGGCGGGCGTCGTTGCCGTGTGGCCCCAGCACATCCCCGTTCAGCCAGGCGGCGACCAACGGATTCGGCGCGTCGAGCACTAGACCGGCCGCGTAGTAGCGCAGGCAGGCGCCCTCGACCCAGATCGCGGTGTGGCTCACCGCCATGGCAGCGCAGTCGCGCCGGTCGGTCTCGATGCCATCGACGACGCGCTGCGGGTCGAACTCCTCATCACTCGAGGTCGATTGCGCGGCGGCCATGCCCGACGCGCCAAGCCACAGGCCGAGTGCCGCGACTGCGGCCCAGAGCAGTCCCGTCGCCCTCACCGCGGCCCGCGGCGCCGATTCGCGTCCAGTTCCTCGCGCGTCACCTGGAAGGACAGGCGGATATTGTGGTTCTCCACCAGCCGTTCCTCGGCGGGGAAGTTCAGTGCGACCGGGCGGCTCTGCACCCGGACCCGGCTGGCATTGCCTTCGAAGGCGACAGGGGTGGTGAAATCCTGCCGGTCGATGACTTGGCCATCGCCGGCATCGGTCACGATAATGAACCACGGCACGTTCGTGCTGCGCTGGCCGCCGCCGGCCGGGCCACGTTCCACATCGAAGATGCCGGCGACCGAGACGACCACCCCGGTCCGCCCGCGATTGTAGTCGCAGCGCGCCTGGAAGCCGATCAGCCGCGCATCGAAGGTCATCGACCCGAGGTCGTGCACGGCGCCGGGACGATAGCGCGTCAGGTCCGCCCCATCGGCCAGGATGCTGATGCGCGGGCACGGGGCCGGCGGGCTGGTCGAATATCCGGAGCTGAACCCGCAGCCGCCGAGCAGCGTCGCCGCCGCCAGAGCCATCGCCATATTGCAGCGCATCAATCCCACCCCTTCTGCCCCCTTTGACCGCGAGCGCCCCATCTATAGTGTGCCGCCCGCCCAGGACAGGCCGCAACCTGCCCGCTTTCCGGACCCAACGCACCACCCCATGACCGACGACAAGCCTCGCCTCCATGTCCTGCTCGCCGGCCCGCGCGGTTTCTGCGCCGGGGTGGATCGTGCGATCCGGATTGTCGAGGAGGCGCTGAAGCGCCACGGCGCCCCGGTCTACGTCCGCCATGAGATCGTGCACAACCGCTTCGTCGTCGAAGGGTTGGAACGTCAGGGCGCGGTGTTCGTGGATGAGCTCACCGAGGTGCCCCATGATGGGCAGCCGGTGGTGTTTTCCGCCCATGGCGTGCCGAAATCCGTGCCGGCCGAAGCGCGGAACCGGCAGATGTATTTCCTCGACGCCACCTGCCCGCTGGTCAGCAAGGTGCATCGCGAGGCCGAGCGCCACCACGCGCGGGACCGCCATCTGCTGCTGATCGGCCATGAAGGGCACCCAGAAGTGATCGGCACCATGGGCCAGTTGCCCGAGGGTGCGACCACGCTGGTGCCGGACGCCGCCGCCGCGCGCACCATCGCGCCGCCGGCCGGGGTGCCGCTCGCCTATACCACCCAGACCACCCTGTCGGTCGACGACACCGCCGAAATCGTCGGCATCCTGCGCGAGCGCTTCCCCGGCATCGAAGGCCCGGCGAAGGAGAACATCTGCTACGCCACCACCAATCGCCAGGCGGCGGTGAAGGCAGTGGCGGTGCGCAGCGAGCTGGTGGTGGTGGTGGGCGCGCCGAATTCGTCCAATTCCGTGCGGCTGCGCGAAGTCGCCGAACGCGCCGGCGCACCGCGCGCGGTGATGGTCCAGCGCGGTGCCGAGCTCGACCCAAGCCTTGCCGATGGCTGTGCCACGATTGGCATTACCGCCGGCGCCTCCGCCCCGGAAGTGCTGGTGCAGGAAGTCGTGGACCGGCTGCGCGAGCGGTTCAACGTGACCACCGAGGAAGTGACCATTGCCATGGAGGATGTGATCTTCCGCCTGCCGCCAATGCGCGCCGTCGTCTGATGGCCGTCTATACCGAAGTGACCGATGAGGCGCTGCGCGCCTTCCTCGCCGACTACGAACTGGGCGGCCTGGTCGCCTTCCGCGGCATCGCCGAGGGGGTCGAGAACTCCAACTTCGCGCTGAAGACCGAGGCGGGGGATTTCATTCTCACCCTGTACGAGAAGCGCGTCGATCCGGCGGAGCTGCCGTATTTCCTCGGGCTGATGGAGCATATGGCGCGCGGTGGCCTCGCCTGCCCGACGCCGGTGCATGCGCGGGACGGGCGGGCGCTGCGCAGCCTGGCGGGCCGGCCGGCGGCGATCGTGACCTTTCTGCCCGGCGTCTGGCCACGCAAGGTGCGCCCCGAGCATTGCGCGCCGCTCGGCCGTGCGCTGGCGCAGATGCATCGCGCCGGGGAAGGCTTCGCCATCGAGCGGCCCAACGCCCTCGGGCCGGCCGGCTGGCGGCCGTTGCTGGAGGGATGCCGGGCGCGCGGGGATGAGGTGCAGCCGGGGCTGGTGGCGGAACTCGATGCGGCGCTGGCCAGCATCCTCGCGGCCTGGCCGGCGGCGGGGGCGATGCCACGCGGGCACATCCATGCCGACCTGTTCCCCGACAATGTGTTCTTCCTGCCCGGCGAGGACGGCAAGCCGCGCGTCTCCGGGCTGATCGACTATTACTTCGCCTGCACCGACCTCTATGCCTATGACATCGCGATCTGCCTGAACGCCTGGTGCTTCGAGACGGATTACAGCTTCAACGTGACCAAGGCGCGGGGGCTGCTGTCGGCCTATGACGCGGTGCGGCCGATCGGGGCGGAGGAGCGCGCGGCCCTGCCGGTGTTGGCGCGCGGCGCGGCGCTGCGCTTCCTGCTGACGCGGCTATATGACTGGACGCATACGCCCCCCGGCGCGCTGGTCACACGCAAGGACCCGCTGGAATACCTCCGCAAGCTGCGGTTTTTCATGCAGGCCGACAGCGCCGGGGCGCTCGGCCTGTGAGCGCCGATCCGCGTCCGCTGGTCGAAATCTGGACCGATGGCGGCTGCAAGCCGAACCCGGGGCCGGGCGGCTGGGCGGCGATCCTGCGCTTCGGCGAGCATGAGCGGGAACTCTCGGGCGGCGAGCCGGAGACGACCAACAACCGCATGGAGCTGACCGCCGCGATCATGGCGCTGGAGACACTGAAGAAGCCCTGCCAGGTCGCGCTGCATACCGACAGCGAATATGTGAAGAACGGCATCAGCCGCTGGATCCATGGCTGGGTGCGCGCCAATTGGCGCAATTCGGCCAAGGAGCCGGTGAAGAATCTCGACCTGTGGCAGCGCCTGCTTGCCGCGGCCAAGCCGCATCAGGTGGAGTGGAGATGGGTGCGCGGCCATGCCGGGGACCCGATGAACGAACGGGCAGACCGGCTGGCCACGGCGGCGCGGGACGCGGCGGCCGGTTGAGCCGGCGCGGCGGCACCCGCATCACCCCGGCAAGCTCGCCACCGCGCTCAAGCCGCCCTTCGGCCGGTTGTGCAGCACCACATCCCCGCCATGGGCGCGCATGATGTTGCGCGCGATGGTCAGGCCGAGGCCGGTGCCGCCGGTCTCCCGGTTGCGGCTGCTTTCCAGCCGGCGGAAGGGGGTGAAGACAGCCTCCAGCTCGCTCTCCGGAATGCCTGGTCCGTCATCCTCCACCGCCATGCGCACGAGGCCGGTCTCGTCGCGTGTCAGGCGGATCCGCGCCGCGCCGCCATAGGACAGCGCGTTGCTGACGAGGTTCGCCACCGCGCGCTTCATCGCCACCGGCCTGGCCCGCACGGTCAGGCGTTCCGGGCCGTCATACTCGATCGCCTCGGCCAGTTCGGGGCGCGCATCGGCCGCCTCATCCGCCACCGTGCGGCAAAGTGCGGCGAGGTCGAGAGCCGCGGCCGGTTCGGCCGCCGCGTCATCGCGCGCGAAGGCGAGGGTCGCGGCGATCATCTGCTCCATCTCATCGAGGTCGGAGAGCATCTTTCGCCGCTGCTCGTCGTCATCCATAAATTCGGCGCGCAGCCGCAGCCGGGTGATCGGCGTGCGCAGGTCATGCCCGATCGCGGCGAGCATCTGCGTGCGGTCGGCGACGAAGCGCCGGATGCGCTCGGCCATCTGGTTGAAGGCGCGCGCCGCGATGGCGACCTCCGAGGGGCCTTTCACGTCGAGCGGCGGCGCGTTCACGTCCCGGCCGAGCCGGTCGGCCGCCGCGGCGAGCAGGCGCACCGGGCGCATCAGCCGCGCCACCGCCCCAAGGATGAGCAGCACCGCCGCCACCGTCATCAGCACGAAGGCGATCAGGAAGGTCGGCGAATGCCAGGGCTGCGGCGGTGGCATGTGGACGCTGATGTTCAGCCAAAGCCCATCGGGCAGGCGCAGCGAGGCCTGATAACCGCCAGGGCCACCCGGCCCGATCCGCACTTCCCGCGGGCGCAGGCGGGGCGGGCCTGAACCCAGTAGGTCCAGCCGGAACAGGCGAACCAGGTCCGGTGGTGGCGGCGGCATGCCCGCGCGTACTGAGGGTTCCACATCGAGGTCGACGCTCAGCCCCTCCGGCAAGGCGAGGTCCGCGAGCATCTGTTCGCGCCGGTCGGGCGGCGCCAGCATGGCGGTGCGCCAGGCGCCGAAGCTGCGGCCGGCGATCTCGCGCGCATGGATGAAACGCTGCAGGTCGACCCGGTCCAGCGCATGGATGGTCAGGCCCGCGGCCTGCACGAGCATCAGCGCGAGGATCAGCCAGAAGGCGGTGCGCCCGCCGAGCGTCGCCGGCAGGCCGAAGCGGCGCCGCGGCTCGCCTTGGGGTTCAGGCATGGGCGGGCTCAGGACCGTGACCAGGATGCGCGCGTTGGTGCCTCAGCCACGGTCGACCGTCGCCGCCAAGACATAGCCGCCGCCGCGCACGGTCTTGATGAGGGAGGGGTTGCGCCCATCATCCTCGAGCTTGCGGCGCAGGCGGGAGACGGCGACGTCGATGGCGCGGTCGAAGGGACCGGCCTGGCGGCCACGCAACAGGTCCATCAACATGTCGCGGGTCAGCACGCGGTTGGCGCGTTCGACCAGCACCAGCAGCAATTCGTATTCGCCGCCGGTCAGCGAGACCTCCGCGCCATCCGGGTTGAGGAGGCGCCGCCGCCCCGGCTCCAGCGTCCAGCCGGCGAAGCGGATCACCTTGGCCGGGGGATCCTTGGCCGCGCCTTCGCCGCTGGCGCGTCGCAGCACGGCGCGGATGCGGGCGAGCAGTTCGCGCGGGTTGAACGGCTTGGCCACATAGTCGTCGGCGCCGAGTTCGAGGCCGACGATGCGGTCGGTCTCCTCCCCCATCGCGGTCAGGATCACCACCGGCACGTCGGACTGGCTGCGCAGCCAGCGGGCGAAGTCGAGCCCGGGTTCGCCGGGCATCATCAGGTCGAGCACCACCAGGTGGTATCGGCCGAGCGGCCAGACCCGCCGCGCCTCCCGCGCGTCGCGCGCGGCGGTGACGCGCATGCCCTGCTTCTCGAGGAAGCGGGACAGGAGATCGCGGATTTCGCGGTCGTCATCGACCACGAGGATATGCGGGACAGGTTCCATGGCTTGTTACAATAGCGCGTTCGGGCCGGTGTTCAGCGGGTCATCGCGTTTCGATGCGTAACGGCCGGGCATCCTGTTGCCCTGCGTTGCAATTCAATCGCTTTGGGGGCTTCGTGCGCGCCATGCCCGACCCATCTCATCCTTCAGGAGTTGCGCGTCCCGCCCATCCCCCAGGGCGCGGCTCCGGGGCGGCGAGGGTGGACCCCCCTCCCACTACGGCCCTCGCCGCCTCCCCCCCGCTGCCCGAGTGGGCGCGAGCGGGCATCGCCGAACTCGCCCTGCTCGACACCGATTTCGCGGGCATCGAGGCCGTCGCCGGCCCGCTGCCCTGGCGCAGCCGCGACCCCGGCTTTCCCGGCCTGCTGCGCACGATCTGCGGCCAGATGATCAGCAACCAGGCGGCCGCGGCGATCTGGGGGCGGCTGTCGGCGCTGCCCGGCGTGCTGGAGCCCGAGGGGCTGCTGCGAACCGACCAGGCACAGCTGCGCGAGGCGGGTTTGTCGCGCCCGAAGGTCGCGCATGTGCGGGCGCTGGCGGCGGCGATCGCCGAGGGGCGGCTCGACCTGGTGGCGCTGCGGATGGCGCCGGACGACGTCGCGGTCGCCGCCATCTCGGCGATCCCGGGCCTGGGTCCGTGGACCGCGCGGGTGCATCTGCTGTTCGGATTCGAGCGGCCGGATGTGTTTCCACCGGGCGATGTCGCCCTGGCCGCCGGCCTTGCGCATTTGAAGGGGCTGCCCGAACGGCCGTCCCCCAAGGCCTTGGTGGCAATGGCGGTGGCCTGGTCGCCCTGGCGGTCGCTGGCGGCGCGGCTGCTGTGGCACCATTGGCGCCACGTCACGGGGCGACCCGCGGGCGAGTCTTCGTGATTCGGTGAATACGGGTCATGTCGTAGCAACAATGCTGCGCTATGCTGCGAAGCATCATGCTCCTTCGCACCCATCGCGGCCTCGGCCGCCCGCCCTATGAGAATGTCGCCCTCGTGCTGCAGGGGGGTGGCGCGCTCGGCGCCTACCAGGGTGGCGTCTATCAGGCGATGCACGAGGCTGAGATAGAACCGACCTGGGTCGCCGGGATTTCGATCGGGTCGATCAATGCCGCGATCATCGCCGGCAATCCGCCGGAGGACCGCGGGGCGGCGCTGCGCGGCTTCTGGGAAAGCATCACCGCCCCGCATGGCGGGCTGATCGGCGGCGCCTGGGACGCGCTGGACCCACCGGCGCACGGCACCGACATGCGCCGCTTCGTCAACAGCATCCATGCCGCCGCGGCGCTGTTCCAGGGCGCGCCGGGCTTCTTCTCCCCGCGCCTGCCGCCGCCCTACATGCAGCCCCCCGGCAGCAACGAGGCGGTGAGCTACTACGACACATCGAAGCTACGCCGAACGCTGATGGAATTCGCCGATTTCGACCGGATCAACAGCGGCGAGATGCGCATCAGCCTCGGCGCGGTGAATATCCGCAGCGGCAACTTCGTCTACTTCGACAATCGGACGGATGTGATCCGGCCCGAGCATGTGATGGCCTCAGGCGCGTTGCCGCCCGGCTTCCCGGCGGTCGAGATCGATGGCGAGCTGTACTGGGATGGCGGCATCGTCTCCAACACCCCGCTGCAATGGGTGGTGCAGGACCGGCCGATGCGCGACACCATCGCCTTCCAAGTCGACCTCTGGAGCGCGCAGGGCATGCTGCCTCGCGACCTGACCGAGGTCGCGATGCGGCAGAAGGAGATCCAGTTCTCCAGCCGCACCCGGCAGAACACCGACCAGTTCATGCAGCTGCAGCGGCTACGCATCGCGCTGCGCAAGCTGCTGAAGCAGGTGCCGACCGAATTGCTGGAAAGCGAGGAAGGCCGGCTGCTGCACATCGCGGCCTCGGAGACGGTGTTCAAGGTGGTCCACCTGATCTACCGGTCGCGTCAGCATGAGAGCGATTCCAAGGACTATGAATTCTCGCGCCGTTCGATGCGCGAGCATTGGGAGGCCGGCCATCTCGATGCGGTGCGCACGCTGCGCGACCCGGCCGCGCTGAAGCGCCCCCATGCCGATGTCGGTGCCGAAACCTACGACCTCGTGCGCAGCGACGCGCGCTGAGGCCGCCCCCCCAAACGAGGATGCGATGACCGAAGACGAGATCCGCCGTAACGCCTTCGCCATGCCCTTTACGAGCCCGGCCTATCCGCCGGGGCCGTACAAATTCGTCAACCGCGAATTCATGATCATCACCTACCGCACCGACATGGAGAAGCTGCGCGCCGTCGTGCCCGCGCCGCTCGAGGTGACGGAACCGCTGGTGAAGTACGAGTTCATCCGCATGCCGGATTCGACCGGTTTCGGCGACTACACCGAGACGGGCCAGGTCATTCCCGTGACCTACAAGGGCAAAAAGGGTGGCTACACCCATTGCATGTTCCTCAACGACCATCCGCCGATCGCCGGTGGACGGGAATTGTGGGGCTTCCCGAAGAAGCTCGCCAACCCGACGCTGAAGGCGGAGATCGACACGCTGGTCGGCACGCTGGACTACGGGCCGGTACGCGTCGCCACCGCGACGATGGGATACAAGCACCACCATGCCGATGAGGCGGCGGTGCTCGCCTCGCTGGGCACGCCGAACTGGCTGCTGAAGATCATCCCGCATGTCGATGGCACGGCGCGGATCTGCGAGCTGGTCGAATACTATCTGCAGGATGTGACGCTGAAGGGCGCCTGGACCGGGCCGGCGGCGCTGTCGCTGATGCCGCACGCGCTCGCCCCGGTGGCCGACCTGCCCGTGCTGGAAGTGGTCTCAGCGACGCATCTGGTGGCTGACCTTACGCTGGGCCTCGGCTCGGTGGTGCACGACTACCTCGCCTGAATACTCTCGAAAGGAAGACACCATGCGTCTCAAGGACAAGGTCGCGATCGTCACCGGTTCGGCGAGCGGGATCGGCAAGGAGATCGCCAAGACCTTCGTGCGTGAAGGGGCGAAGGTCGTGATCGCCGACCTCAACCTCGATGCCGCGAAGGCGGCCGCGGCCGAACTCGGCGGCGATGGCGTCGCGCTGGCCGTGGCGATGGACGTGACCAACGAAGCCGCCGTCGATGCCGGCGTGGCCGAGACCGTGAAGGTGTTCGGCGGCGTCGACATCCTGGTCAGCAATGCCGGCATCCAGATCGTGGCGCCGGTCGACCAGTTCGACTTCGCCAAGTGGAAGCTGATGCTCGCCATCCATCTGGACGGCGCCTTCCTGACCACCCGCGCCTGCCTGCGCGAGATGTACAAGCAGGGCCGCGGCGGGTCGATCATCTACACCGGGTCGGTGCATTCGAAGGAAGCCTCGAAGCTCAAGGCGCCGTATGTCACGGCGAAGCACGGGCTGCTCGGGCTGTGCAAGGTGGTCGCCAAGGAAGGCGCCGAGCACAACGTTTTCGCCAATGTCGTCTGCCCGGGCTTCGTGCGCACGCCGCTGGTCGACAAGCAGATCCCGGAGCAGGCCAAGGAACTCGGCATCTCCGAGGAAGAGGTGATCAAGAAGGTCATGCTCGGCGAGACGGTGGATGGCGAATTCACCACGGTCGAGGATGTCGCCGAGGCGACGCTGTTCTTCGCCTCCTTCGGGTCGAAGGCGCTGACCGGGCAGTCGCTGGTGGTTAGCCATGGGTGGTTCATGGAGTGAGAGGGGGGCTTCTTTGAGCCCTCGAACGGTGGGCGCCGCGCATCCGCGCGGCGTGCCTTCGCGCCGCGCGCTGGCGCGCCGGGGAGCACGGTCGGTCTGGGCGCGGTCGCGCCTTGCGCTCCCAAGCCGAGGCTTCTGCCTCGGGTCGATTGCTTTTTTGCCCTCATGCGCCGGGCAGCCGGCATCCGCCGGCCTTGGTTTCGCGCCGTGCACTGTCGCACCGAGCACCACTGACGGTCCGGGCGCGGTCGCGCCTTGCGCTCCGGGCCCGAGGCGTCTGCCTCAGGCCGCTATTTCTGATTTCTGGGTGGACGCCTGTTCTTGACGAGCGGGCGGCGGCGCTGGAAGGGTCCGCCACCATGCCCCAACTCTCCCCACGCATCCGCGACACCCAGAACCCACCCATCCCCGCCGTCCGCGCCTGGGCGGCGCGGTATGATGGGGCTGCCGGGCAAATCCTCGACCTGACCCAGGCGGTGCCGGGTTATCCGCCGCATCCCGATCTGCTGGCCAGGCTCGCCGAGGCGGCCGGTGGGCGCGCCGCCGCGACCTATGGCCCGATCGACGGCGAGCCGGCGCTGCGCGAGGCGCTGGCGGCCGACATCTCCGGTTTCTACGGCGAATGCGTGCCGAGCGAGGCGGTGGCGATCACCTCCGGCGGCAATCTCGCCTTCACCATGGCGATGACGGTGCTGGCCGACACCGGCGAGGCGGTGATGCTCCCCTCCCCCTGGTATTTCAACCATCGCATGGCGCTGACCGCGCTCGGTATTCCCTGCGTGCCGCTGGACTGCCGTGCCGAGGACGGCTTCATCCCCGACCCGGACCACGCCGAGACCCTGATGGCCGGCGTGCGCGCCATCGTTCTGGTCACGCCGAACAACCCGACCGGCGCGGTCTATCCGCCGGCGATCATCGCGCGGTTCGCCGACCTGGCGCGGCGGCACGATGCCTGGCTGGTGCTGGACGAGACCTATCGCGACTTCCTCGCGCCGTCGCAGTGCCCGCCGCACACATTGTTCGCCGACCCGGATTGGGGGGATGGCTTCATCCATCTCTATTCCTTCTCCAAGGCCTATTGCGTGCCGGGGCACCGGGTTGCGGCGATCGCTTCAGGCGCGGGGTTTCGCGCGGGGCTGATGAAGGCACTCGACACCATGCAGATCTGCGCGCCGCGGGCGGCGCAGACGGCGCTGGCCTGGGGGGTTGAGGCGCTGCGCGACTGGCGTTTGGCCAATCGCGACCTGATGGCCGGGCGCGCCACGACGTTCCGCCGGGCCGCCGCTCAATTGCCGGGGTGGCGGCTTGATGCGCTGGGGGCGTATTTCGCCTATCTGCGGCTGCCGGAGGATGCGCCGGATGCCATCGCCATGGCGGAGAGGCTGGCGGTGGAACGCGGGCTGCTAGGCCTGCCGGGGCCGTTCTTCGGGCCGGGGCAGGAGCGGCATCTGCGCCTCGCCTTCGCCAATGCGGAGGACAGCGTGATCGCGCAGGTGCCGGCGCGGCTGAGAGGCCCGGTCAGCCGGGATTGAGCGGTGGCGCCGGGTCGAAACCGTTCGGTGTCACGCCACGCGGGCGGATGAAATCGTAGGAGCCGCGCGGCAGGAAGCGGCCGGTGCCGGGTTCGGCCTGCACCTTGCCGTCGCGCATCACCACCTCGCCACGGCGGATGGTGGCGACCGGCCAGCCGGTGACCTCCAGACCCTCGTATGGCGTGTAGTCGATGGCGTGCTGCATCAGCGCGTTGGTGATGGTCACCTTCTTCGCTGGATCCCACAGGGCAAGATCGGCATCGGCGCCGATCGCGATCATGCCCTTGCGCGGCGCGAGGCCCATCAGCCGCGCCGGGTTGGTGCTGGTCAGGCGGACGAATTCATCGAGGCTGATGCGGCCCTTCGAGACACCCTCGCTGAACATGATCGGTAGGCGCGTGGCGAAGCCGGGGATGCCGTTCGGAATGTCGCGGAACACCGCATCCGACCCGTTCTGCCGCTTGCCCTTGTCGCCTTCGTAGGAGAAGGCGCAATGGTCGGAGGAGACCACGTCAAGCGTGCCGCGGCGGATCATTTCCCAGATGCGCGCCTGTTCTTCCGTCGTGCGCGGGGATGGGCTGCACATGAATTTGGCGCCCTCGAAGCCGGGGCGGTCCATGTCGGCGGCGGTGAGTGCCACGTATTGCGGGCAGGTCTCGCCCCACACCTTCACGCCGCGATATTGCGCGCGGGCGATCTCCTCGGCCGCTTCGGCGCAGGAGACGTGGAATACCTGGATCGGTTGGTCCACCAGCTCGGCCAGCGCGATAGCGCGGTGGGTCGCTTCGCGCTCGACGACCGGCGGGCGTGACCAGGCGTGGTATTTCGGCGCGGTCATGCCGTGCTTGAGCAATTCATGCGTACGCCAGTTGATGGCGTCGTAGTTCTCGCAATGCACGGTGACCAGGCAGCCGAGTTCGCGCGCCTTGGTCAGCACGCGCAGGAACTGGCCATCGGAAAGGTGCAGCGGTTCGTAGGTGAGGAAGACCTTCAGGCTGCGCACGCCCTCAGCGACGATGCGTGGTACCTCGATATCCATCACCTCGTCGGTCGGGTCGGCGATGATCTGGTGGAAGGAATGGTCGAGCATTCCCTTCGCCGCCCGCGCACGCGCATCGACGTAGCGGTCCCAGACGCCGAAGCCCTTCCATTGCGGCACGAAGCAGACGACCGAGGTGGTGCCGCCGGCGAAGGCCGAGGCGGAGGCGGTGGCGAAGGACTCCTCGCTGACCGTGACGGGCGGTTCGGCGTCCCCCGTGCTGGCGTAGCCGCCGCGCGAGACTTCCTCGATATGGCAATGGCTGTCGACGCCGCCGGGCAGCACCAGCAGGCCATCGGCCGCGATCACCTGGGCGGCGTTTGTGATGCTGTCGGCCAAGGCGACGATGCGGCCATCGCGGACGCCGATGTCGCAGCGTGTCGTGCCGAAGCCAGTCGCAACCTGGCCGCCGCGTATCGCGAGATCGTAGTCAGCCATCACCATTCTCCCATTCGCTGCGGTGCAAGATTGCGGCGCGGCGGCGGAGGCGTCCAGCGTCAGCGCGGCGCGACCAGCATCCGCATCCCGCCGCGCGGCCGCAAGGCCAGGCGGCAATTCGGCTGCGGGGTGAAGCCCGGGGCGAGGGTGAAGCGGAAGCGGCGGAACAGGATGGCGGCGAAGACCATGACCTCCGCCATGCCGAAGGCGGCACCGGCACAGATGCGCGGCCCGACGCCGAAGGGCATATAGGCGAAGCGCGGCCGCTGGCGTGGCGCGTCGCCGAGGAAGCGTTCGGGACGAAAGGCGTTCGGCGCCTCCCAAAGGGCCTCGTGCCGGTGCAGCAGCCAGGGCACGGCGAGTACGATGTCGCCCTTGCGGATATCCCATCGGCGGATGCGGTCGGGCTCCGTCGCCTGGCGGGCAAAGACCGCGACGGGCGGGTAGAGCCGCATCGATTCCTGCACCACCGCGCGGGTGTAGGCGAGGCCCTGGAGGTCGGCATGGCCGGGCGGCGCGGCTGGCAATTCGGCGGCCATGCGCTCGGCGGTCGGCGGGTGCAGGGCGGCGAGCATCGTCGTCCAGGTGAGCGTGATCGCCGCCCCCTCGGCGCCGGCGAGGAGGAACATCACCACCTCATCGAGCAGCCGCTCCCCGGTCAGCACGGGCGAACCGTCGGCGCGATGGGCCGCGCGCAGCGCCTTGAGCAGCGGCGTGCCGCCTTCAGGGCCGGCGGCGTCGATCAGCCGCGCGACACGGCCGCGCAATTCGGCCGCGAGCCGCTTCGCACGTCGCCGCGTCAGCCAGCCCAGCATGTCCGGCAGGCCCATCAGGCCGAACAGGTCCACCACCTCCGCCGCGTCCTGATAGGCGGTGAAGGTCTCGGCGATGATGCGCGCCTCATCGGCCGAGGCGGTGTCACCGAACATCGCCAGCAGCAGCACATGGCTGATGGCGGCGGCATAGGCGGCGGCGACATCGACCGGCCCCTCGGCGCGGGCAAGACCCTCGGCACAGGTCTCGGCGGCCTGGATGTAGCAGGGGTGGAACTGCGCGAGGCCGGACGGGTGGATCGGTGGGCTGATCGCCTCGCGCTTCTCGGCCCAGTCATCGCCCGAGGCGATGAAGCAGGAGCCACCAACGACCGGGCGCAGCGCATCCTCGAGGAAGCGGGATTTGCGCTGGTAGATCTCGTGGCGGGTGACGAAGACCTCGCGCACCACCTGCGGCGCATTGGCGACGAGGATCAGCCGGCCGGGCAGCCGGGTGGTGAAGACCTGGCGGCGATAGGCGTCGCGCGGGAAGATCGAGAGCACATCGCGTCGCGCGCGCAACAGCCCGCCAATCGCCGATGGCTCGCGTGGGGCCGGCGGCGGCATGGGCGGGATGAAATCGGCGATGGCCTGCATGGCGGCAGGATAGGCCGCCGCGGCCGAACGGTCACCGGCGGTCGGCCGAGTCCATGGCATCGCCGCGCCCGTAATGGCGTTCCAGCCGCCGCTGCACGATGTCCCACAGCGTCGTCAGCACCAAGTAGTAGATCGCCGCGACGGTGAACAACTCCAGCACCAGGAAGCGTTCCTGGATCAGCAGTTGGGTTCGGCGCAGCAATTCATCGACGCTGATGACCGAGGCGATCGAGGTGGTCTTGAGCAGCCCGTTCACGCTGTTGCCGAGCGGCGGAATGATGACGCGCAGCGCCTGCGGCCAGGTGACCAGGCGGAACACCTGCGGCCGCCGCAGGCCCAGCGCGCGGGCGGCTTCCTGCTGGCCGCGCGGCACCGCCTGGATGCCGGCGCGGACAATCTCGGAGAGATAGGCGCCCTCGTTCATCGACAGGCCGATCAGCGCGGCCTCCCAGACATCGAATCGCAGGCCGATGAGCGGCAGGCCGGTATAGATGATCAGCAACTGCACCAGCAGCGGCGTGCCGCGGAACAGCCAGCAATAGAACACCGCGAAGCCGGACATCACGCGCTGCCCGGACAGGCGCATCAGCGCCAGCGCGATGCCGATGGCCAGGCCGATCAGCAGCGATGCCACCGTCAGCCCGACGGAGATGATCGCCCCTTCCAGCAGGTAGGTGTTTAGCAGCGAATCGAAGAAGCCGTCCCAACGCCAGACCTGCATGGAGGAGCGATCCCTTGCCGCGCCGCGTCAGGCCGGGCCCACCACCTCGAACGGCCCGTCATAGGGCGTGACGCCGTAGCGATCGAGCAGCGCCTGGAAGGAGCCATCCGCCTTCATCGCGGTCAGCACGCTGGCGACGCCCTCGGCGAGCAGCTTGGAGCGGAAGCCGAAGTTGATCGGCGTGCCATAGAGGCCGGAGATGGCGCGGGTGAAGTCGCCGCGGTCCTGGTATTCCTTCGCCGTGCTGTCGATGGAAATGGCCGCGTCGAGCTGCCCCGCGCGCAGCGCCTGGAAGGAGACCGCGAAATTGTCGAAGGCGCGGATCTGCAGCGGCGCCAGCCCCTTGGCGCGCAGGTCGTTCGACATATCGGTGGTGCGGCGGAACTCGAAGCCGCCCTGCTCGACGCCGACGCGCAGGCCGGCGAGGTCATCGACCTTGGTGATGTTGCGCGGATTGCCGTTCGGCACCGAGACGCTGATCGCCTGCTGTTCGTAGCGCACCAGGTACATCAGACGCTGGCGTTCCTCGGTGTAGAACATGCCGGTGTTGATCATGTCCCACCGTCGCGCCGCGAGGCCGGGGATCATGGCGGCGAATTCAACGCGCACATGCTCGGCCTGGAGGCAGAGTCGCCGGGCGATCTCGGTGCCGAGTTCGACGCGCATGCCCTTCAGCGTGCCGGTGCTGTCGACGAACTGCATCGGCGGCAGCGTCGGGTTGGTCGACATGGTCAGCGTGCCGGCCTTCACCAGCTCGCCATTGGGGATGACCTGGACGCAGGCGGGTGCCTGGGCAAAGGCGGGGGTCGCCAACAGCGAGGCGCCGGTGGCGAGGAAAGCGCGGCGTTCCATGATGTGAAGTCTCCCTATTCTGCCGCCTGGGCGGCGACGCTCATCAGGCCGATATCCTGCAAGACCTGCGCCAGCGCCGGCATGTCGCGCGACGGCAACGGGAGCCTCGGCGGGCGTGGTGGGCCCATATCCATGCCCATCAGGCGGAACGCCGCCTTGGTGCCGGAGACGTAGCGCGGCCCGCCAACCCAGGGCAGCAGCGGCGCCAATTGGCGGTACAGCGGTAGCGCCTTGTCACGGTTCGCCTCGAAGGCGGCCGTGTCGAACATCTCGGATGACAGACGCGGGGCGACGTTGCTGCACACCGCGACCCAGCCGATCGCGCCGAGCCAGGCGCTTTCATAGCCCAGCACGCCGGCGAAGACCTCCATGCGGTCGCCGCACAGGGCGATGATGTCGCGCACGCGCGTCGCCTCCAGCGTGCTTTCCTTGACGTAGCGGCAATTCGGGATGCGGCTGATCTCGGCCAGCATCGCCGGCGTCATGTCCACGTTCGACGTCGCCGGGTTGTTGTAGACCATGATCGGGATGCCGATCGCCTTGGCCACCGTGTCGTAGTGGTGGACCAGTTCTTCCAGCGTCGGCACGGAATAGAAGGGCGGGATGATCATCACGCCGTCGGCGCCGAGCGCCTCCGCTTCCTTGGACAGCGCGACGACATCGCGCGTGTCCTCCATGCCGGTGCCCATGATGACGGGCACGCGGCCGGCGGCGGCGCGGATGACGGTCTCGGTGATGGCGGTGCGCTCCTCGCGCGACACCGAGAGGAACTCGCCCGTCGAGCCCAGCGGGATCAGGCCGCGGACGCCCTCGGTGATCTGGTATTCGACCAGGCGTTCCAGCGCCTTCAGGTCGACCGCGCCGCCATCGGCCGTGAAGGGGGTGACCAGCACCGTATAGGTGCCGCGGAAGGGTTCACGGGACATGCGCGGTCTCCGGGGATGGACGCGGCAGGGCCGCATGCGATGATCGGAGACCGTTTACTCTGTCCCGGCAAGGTCATGCGACTTACTTCACCGACCATCACGCCGTCCGCCACCCCGATCCGCTTCCGCTTCGACGACCGCGAGGTCGAGGCGTTGCCGGGCGAGACCATCGCCGCCGCCTTGTCGGCCGCCGAAATCCTGGCATTCCGCCACACCGCGTCGGGCGTGCCACGCGGCTTGTGGTGCGGCATGGGCGCCTGCTGGGATTGCATCGTCACGGTCGATGGCAAGGCGGGGCAACGCGCCTGCCTGGTGAAGGCGAAGGCCGGCATGCGGGTGGAGGGCGCGCTGCCCACCGCCCCCGCGCCGCTGGCCGAGGCACCGGCCGAGATCGCTGAGCACGCTTGCGACGTGCTGGTGGTCGGCGCGGGCCCGGCGGGGATTTCCGCCGCCATCGCCGCCGCCCATGCGGGCGCGGATGTGGTGGTGCTGGATGAACGCGCCGAGGCCGGCGGGCAGTATCTGAAGCCGCTCGCCCCGAGCCACGCCAATGCCTCGCCGGATGCGCAGTTCCGCAAAGGTGCGGCGCTGGTCGAGGAAGCCCGCGCGGCCGGCATCGTCATTCATCACGGTGCAACGGTGTGGGGCGGCTTCGCGGCGGATGAGATCGCCGCGCTGGTCGATGGCGCCGCCGTCACTTTCCGCCCGAAGCGGCTGGTGCTCGCGCCGGGCGCGCATGAACGGCCGGTGCCGGTGCCAGGCTGGACGCTGCCCGGGGTGATGACGACCGGGGCGTTGCAGACCCTCGCCCGAGCCCAGCGCGTCAGCCCGGCCGAACGGGTGGTGATCGCCGGCAGCGGGCCGCTGAACCTGCAACTCGCCTGCGAATTGCTGGCCGGCGGCGTGCAGGTCGCCGCCGTGGTGGAGGCGGCGCCGAAGCCAGGGCTCGGCGTGTGGCGCGAGATGCTGACGCTGGCACGGACCGCGCCGGATCTCGCCTGGGATGGGCTGCGCTACCTCGCCACGCTGAAGCGCGCGGGGGTGCCGGTGCTGTGGGGCGCCACCATTCTCGGCTGCGAGGGCAGCGACCGTTTCACCGCGCTGCACGTCGCCACACCCGATGGCGAACGCCGCATCGAAGCCGGCGTTTCCGCGCTGAACATGGGGTTCCAACCGGAGACCGGCCTCGCCCGCGCGCTGGGCTGCGCGCAGCGTTTCAGCACCGAGGGGCCGGGGGCCGAGATCGGTCGGCTGGAGACGGTGACGGACGAGGTAGGCCGCAGTTCCATCCCCGGCGTCTTCGCGATCGGCGATGGCGCGGCGATCGGCGGGTCGCGCGTGGCGCTGGCGCGCGGGCGGCTGGCGGGCCTGGCCGTCGCGCGGGAATTGGGGCTCTCGGTGGCGGAGGATGCGGCGGCGCGGCGCGACCTCGACCAGGCGCTGGCCTTCCAGTGTGCCTTGTGGCGAGTGTTTGCCGCGCCCGCCTTCGACGCCACCGCGATTGCCGATGCGACCGTGGTCTGCCGCTGCGAGGAGGTGACCGCCGGGGCGCTGCGTGCGGCGATGGGAAGCGATGCACGGACCCTTGCCGCGCTCAAGAAGCAGACCCGCGCTGGCATGGGACGCTGCCAGGGCCGCATGTGCGGGGCCACCATGGCCCGGCTGGTCGGCGGCAACGCCGAGGAAGCCGCCTTCGCCGCCCCGCGCGCGCCGGTCCGGCCGATCCCCGCGGCCGCGCTGATGCGCGAATTGCCGGAAGGCTTCGACGCGCCGGTCATCCACGACCCTGTGCCAACCTTCTGGCGCAGCCCCGCCATGCCGCTGGCGGCGGAGAACCGCGCCTGCGACGTGCTGGTGATCGGCGGCGGCGTGCTTGGCCTGTCCACCGCGCTCTACCTGGCGCGCGAGGGGCTGGACGTGCTGGTGGCCGACCGGTCGGAACCCGGCCTTGCCGCCAGCACCGCCAATGCCGGCAGCCTGCATGTGCAACTGCTGTCCTATGATTTCGGTGACAAGGCGGAGGCGCTCGGCACCGCCGGGCCGGCGGCGGCGACCTTGCCGCTCGGGCCGCGCTCGATCGAACTGTGGAAGGAGATCGCGCGCGATGCCGGCGAGAGCTGCGGCATCCGCACCGAGGGCGGGCTGATGCTGGCCGAGACCGAGGCCGAACTCGCCTGGCTGCACGGCAAGACGGCGGTCGAACGGGGCGCCGGGGTCGAGAACCATGTCGTTGGCGCGAATGAGCTGCGCGACATCGCGCCCTATCTGACGCCGCGCTTCCTGGGCGCCGCCTTCTGCCCACAGGAAGGGCAGATCGACCCCCTGCGCGGAACCGCGGCCCTGCTGGCGCTGGCGAAGCGCGCCGGGGCGCGGGTGGCCGGCGGCGTCGAGGTCACCGGCATTGCCCGCGACGGCGCGGGTTTCAAGGTCGCCACCGAGGGCGGCACCATCCGCGCCGGGCGGGTCGTCGTCGCGGCCGGGCCGTGGTCAGGGCGGATCGCGGCGCTGGCCGGCGTGACGCTGCCGGTCGGCGGGCTGGTCCAGCAGGTCATCGCCACCGAGGCGACCGCGCCGATCATCCCGCATCTGGTCGCCCATGCCGGGCGGCACCTGTCCTTCAAGCAGGGACCGCTGGGGCATCTGCTGATCGGCGGCGGGTGGCCCGGCGCCTATGACGCCGCGACCGGCGCCACGCGCAACCGGCGCGAGAGCATCGAGGGCAATCTGTGGGTCGCCGGGCATGTCGTGCCGGCCGTCGCGGGCCTTTCGGTGCTGCGCGCCTGGACCGGGATGAACGTGCATATCGACCGCGCGCCGATCCTGGGCGAGGCGCCGGGTTGCCCGGGCTTCTTCGCCGCGGTGACCTCCTCGGGCTACACGCTCGGGCCGGTGGCGGGACGGATGACGGCCGATGCGGTGCTCGGCCGGGAGCCGGTGGCGCCCGCCTTCTCGATCGCCCGCTTCGGCTGAACCGCGGGCGGGGAAGATTCCTCCACCACGACGGCAATGCGTGTAGTCTCCGGCCAACGGTCAGGAGGATTCACTATGCGCCCGTTGCTCCCCCCGCTCGCGCTGCTTGCGGCGCTGCTCGGCGCCCCGGTTCTCGCGCAGCCGGTACCCGACCCGGTGGCCGACAGCATCGTGCGCAACCTGACGCGCGGGCTGCGCATCCCTGGCCAGAGCACCGAACCGCCTGCGGCGACGGGCGCGGCCGGGATGGCGGTGCAGCCGGCCACCACCGCGCCGCCCGACCGCCCGGCCGTCTCGCTGATGGTGATCTTCCCGACCGGCTCCGCCGCGCTCACGCCACAGGCCGAGGCGCTGGTGGCCTCCCTCGCCCGCGCCCTGGCCAGGCCCGAACTCGCCCGCGCGCGCTTCCGGATCGAGGGGCATACCGACACGGTTGGCGCCACGGCCATGAACCAAGCCCTGTCCGAACGACGGGCGGCGACGGTGCGCGAGGTGCTGGTGACCCGCTACGGGCTGGAACCGGGACGGCTCGAGGCGGTTGGTCTTGGCGAGACACAACTTCTGGTGCTGACGCCGGACGGGCGGGCCGAGGCGCGCAATCGGCGCGTGCAGGTGATCAATCTGGGGGAATGAGGCGGCGCGGCCAAATGCGTGTCTAAACAACACCATCGCGCAATATGCGATCGAAATTCATCAATCGATTGTTCATAAATTTTGAGATTCGGCCTATCCTCACGGAAACCACAACCGAGTTCCGTGCGAGTGACCGTGACGGCCTGCCTGCCTTCCCGCCAGAACCTGACGCTGTGCCTGGCCCTGGCCATTGCCCTGCCGGGTGCTGCGCTGGCCCAGGCGCCGATCAACGTCCCCCGGCCACCGCCGCCGCCGGTTGAC
The DNA here is from genome assembly GCF_014644535.1 of Neoroseomonas lacus. Classification (GTDB taxonomy): domain Bacteria; phylum Pseudomonadota; class Alphaproteobacteria; order Acetobacterales; family Acetobacteraceae; genus Neoroseomonas; species Neoroseomonas lacus. Next base: position 206,307 of record NZ_BMKW01000005.1, on the reverse strand, counting down.
CTGCGGGACCGCATCCTGCCGCCCACCGCGCCCAACCTTTCCCCGCGCACGCAGCCGCCGCCGCCCGAGGCGCGGCGCGGTCCCGGCGAGGGCCAGCGTGTTGCGATCAGCACCGCCACCGTGCAGGGCAACACCGCAGTCGAGACGGCGGATTTACGTCCCTTCCTGAGCCCGATCGAAGGCCAGACCGTCGCGCTGTCCGAGATTGAACAGACGCGGCTTGCTCTGCTGGGCGCGTATCGCCGGGCTGGTTACCCCTTCGTCTCGGTCGCCGCCGCGCTGGTGCCGGGGCCCGATGGGCGGGCCGAGGCGCGCTTCGCCATCACAGAGGGCTATGTCTCCGAGGTGCGGCTGGATGGCGATATCGGCCCGGCCGGCACCCAGGTGCTGCGCTTCCTGGAACGGGTGAAGGAGGAACGGCCGGTCTCGACCGCCGGGGTGGAGCGCGCCCTACTGCTGGCCTCGGACGTGCCGGGCGTGCGGGTGCGCGGCGTACTGCAGCCGATCCAGGGCGAACCTGGCGCGCTGCGGCTGGTCGCGCAGGTCTCTCGCTCGGCGGTCAGCGGCTATTTCAATGTGGACAACCGCGCCTACCAACTCACCGGCCCGTGGGAGGCGTTGTTCGTCGGCGGCGTGAACTCGCTGACCGAGTATGGCGAACGGACCGAGGTGACGCTGTTCGGGTCGGAACAGGGAACGCAGTGGTTCACCCAGGGCGGCGTCGAGACCTTCATCGGTGGGTCGGGCCTGCGCCTGCGGGTATATGCCGGCATGGGCAACACGCTGCCCTCGGGCCAGCTCTCCCAGATCGGCTACAATGGCGAAACCGCGTTGGCCGGCGTCGTCGCGACCTATCCGATCATCCGGTCCCGACCGGCCAATCTCTGGGCGGTCGCGCAGTTCGACATGTTCGACAGCACGACCTACACCGGCGTGGGCACCTCCTCGGGGCGTTCGCTGGCGGGGCGCGACCATATCCGCACGGCGCGCGGCGGCTTCGACGGCCAGGCGCTCGACAGCGTCATCCCCTTCACGCCGGCAGCGACGAACCAGGCCGCCTTCCGCGTCCACCAGGGCATCATCGACTGGGATGCCACCGCGAATGACGACCCGCGCGCGACGCGCATCGGCTCGGAATTCGACTTCACCAAATGGACCGGCGAATACCAGCGGGTGCAGCCGATCTTCTCGCCCTTCGACGGCGCGATGATCAACATCCAGGCCTATGTGAACGGGCAGTGGTCGACCAACGTCCTGCCCAATGCCGAGAAATACTATCTCGGCGGAAACCGGCTCGGCCGCGGCTTCTATTCCGGGCAGGTGACGGGCGACTACGGCTATGGCTATGCGCTCGAGCTGCAGCTCGACCTTGCCTACGACATCCCGGCCGAGCCGTCGCTGGGCAATAATCGCGGCACCACGCAGTTCTACATGTTTCGCGACATGGGCTGGGCCTACCAGAATCTGGTCACCGATGCGGACCGGCGGCTGTCCTCCTGGGGTGGCGGCGTGCGCACGGTGGTCGCCGATACGGTGCAGGTCGATGTCGAACTGGCGCGCCGCATCACAACGCAGCCCGATGGGCAGTTCTCGGAACCGCTGCGCGCGACACAGCTCTATTTCCGCACGCTGATCAGGTTCTGACCGATGACGCGCAGCACCACGCCCCGCAAGACGCGCCGCACGGCGGCCCGCCGCGACGCCGGCCCGGCCCCTGCCCTGCCACCGGCCCGCCGCGCGCCACAGCGCTGGTGGCTGCTGGCGACCACCGCACTGCTGCCGGTGACAGCGCCAGCGCTGGCGCAGACCACCGGGCCGACCGGCGGCCAAGTCGTCGCCGGCCAGGCCAGCATCGCGCAGTCCACCGGGCGGACCACCATCACCCAGGGCACCAACCGCGCCGCGATCGACTGGCAGCAATTCAACGTCGGCAGCGGGCACACGGTGCAGTTCGTGCAGCCCAGCCAGGGCTCCTGGACGCTGAACCGCGTCGTCGGGCCTGATCCGTCCGTCATCGCCGGGCGCATCCAGGCCAATGGCGGCGTCGCCATCGTCAACCAATCGGGCATGGTGTTCGCGGGTGGCGCGCAGGTCGATGTCGGCTCGCTGATCGCTTCGGCGGCCAATATCACCAACCAGAACTTCATGGCCGGCCGGATGGTGTTCGACGGCCAGCCGCGTCGCGGCGCGCGGGTCGAGAACCACGGCACCATCACCGTCGCCGATCGCGGGCTCGCCGCGCTGGTCGGGCCGGGCGTGTCTAATTCCGGCGTCATCCGCGCCAATCTCGGTCGCGTCGCGCTCGGTGCGGCGGAGACCTTCGTGCTCGACCTGGCCGGTGACGGGCTGATCGGCATCGATGTGACGCGCGCCGTCACCACGGCGCCCGATGGCAATGCCGCGCTGGTCACCAACAGCGGCGTCATCGAGGCCGCGGGCGGGTCGGTGCTGCTCTCGGCCCATGCCGCCTCGGGGCTGGTCGAGGACCTGGTGCGCAACACCGGCCGGATCGAGACGCCGACGCGCGCCGGCCGCACCGGCGAGATCGCGCTGCGCGCGGATGGCGGCGGCGTCTATCTCGACGGCACGCTGACCGCCACCGGTGATGCATCCGCGCGCGGTGGCCGCGTGGCACTCCAAGCGACCGGCCAGGTCACCGTCGGCGCCGCCGCGCGCATCGATGCCTCGGGCGGGACGAGTGGCGGCCAGGTGCTGGTGGGCACCACCGGGCGCGGGCACAACCAGACCATGGCCGCGCGCACCACGGTCGCGCGCGGGGCGACGATCAGCGCCGATGCCACCAGCAACGGCCAGGGAGGCGAGATCGTCGTCAACAGCACCGACCGCACCGAGATGCGCGGCACGCTCTCGGCGCGCGGCGGCGCCACGGGCGGCAATGGCGGCTTCATCGAAGTCTCCGGCCAGTCCGACTTCGTGCTTGATGGCATCGTCGACCTGCGCGCCCCGGCGGGCACGGCGGGCGAATTCCTCCTCGACCCGCGCAACATCTTCATCGCGGATGCGACCACGCCGCTCGGCATCGCCGGCAACAGCGTGACCGAGACGCCGGCCGACCTCACCACCGTCGCCGGCTCCGTCACCGGGCCGGGTGCGGTCAGCGCCACCAGCGGCGGCGGCGGCGGCTGGGTTCGCATCACGCCCGATGTGCTCGAAGGCTATGCCGCCGGCAACATCACGCTCGAGGCCACGCGCCAGATCGTCATCGGCGACGCGGTGGACCGCACCGCCGCCGGCGACCTCACGCTGCGCGCGGGCCTCGGTGGCACCGCCGGCACCGGCGACATCACCCAGCGCAGCGGCGCCAATGTCTCGGTCAATGGCGTGCTCACGCTCGAGACCGGCGCCGGCGGGATCTTGCTGGGGGCGGATCTGCGCGCGACCGGGGTGTCGCTGTCGGCCAGCGGCAACATCACGCAGACCGGCGGCAGCATCGCCCACCGGGTCGCCGGGACGGAACTGCCGCTGAGCGCCGCGGCCTCCGGCGGCAGCGCGGCGGTCGGCCTGACCAGCGCGACGAATGGCGCCATCGCGTTGCTCGCCAGCAGCGCTGGCGGCAATTTCGCCCTGACCGGTGCCGCGATCCGCGTGACCGGTGCGCTGACCGCCAATACCGTGGCGCTGACGGCGATGACCGGGGCGCTCGCTCTTGAAGCGGATCTGCGGACGACCGGCCTGACGCTGGCGGCCATCACCGGAATCTCGCAGGGCGCGGGGGTGACGATCGAGCATCCGGACGGAGCCAATGTCGGCCTGCCGATCTGGGCTTCGGTGAGCGGCACGGGCGACATCGTGCTCGACCAGGCGAACGGCAGCCTGCAGTTGCAGGATGGCGGCACGGCGAATGGGCTGCTGCGCGTCAGTAGCAGCCGCGGCATCGAGTTAGTCACCAGCCAGACCCTGTCGGTGGCCGGCGCGACCACCTTCACCGTTACGGGCAACGACGCGCCGCTGGTGCTCAATGGCGCGCTCCACACCGACAGCGTGACGATGACCGTCAACGGGCCGGTCACCCAGGCCGCCGACGCGGTGCTGGCGCGGCGGGCCGCCGATGGCAGTGCGGACCTCGCGAGCGCCCTGCCGGTCACGGCCACCGTCACTGGCAATGGCCATGCGCTCGACCTGTCGGGGGCCAATGGCACGCTGCAGGTGCTCGGCGCGACCACCGCGGATGGCAACATCGCGCTGCGCGGCCGGGCCCTGACGATCGATGGCGCGGTGACGGCGGAGGCGAATGGCGCCGCGCGCAGCGACGCGACGCTGACCGCGACGACCGGCGACGTGGCGATGAATGCCGCCATGACGGCGCGCAATGCCACCGTCAGGGCGGCCGGCGGCGTCACGCAATCCGTGGCGCTCGACCTCGGCGGCACCGGTGGCGGCCGGCTGACCGTGCGCGGGGCCAGCGGCTCGGCGAGCAGCGCGGCGGCGTCGATCAGCCTGACCGAGGCGAATGCGGTCACCCAACTCGATGCGCGCGCGACCGGCGCGCTTGCCTTCACCGCTGCCGGGGCGCTGACGGTGACGCAGGCGCGCGGCAATGGCGTGACCCTGGTCGGCGGCGCGTTGCAGGTGGCCGGGGGGGGCGCTAGCGGTGTCGTCGGCACCGGCACCGGGGACGTCGCGATCATCGCCGACAGCCTGGCAGTGGCCGGCATGCTGCGCGCGACGGCGGGGCGGACCATATCGCTGCGGGTCGATGCGCTGGACCTGGCCGGCGGCACCGTCACGGCCGGCACCGGCGGGAGGGTCGAGATCGGCCCCCGGTCGAGCGATTACGCCGTGCAGGTCGGCACCGCGGGCAACCCGGCCGGCACGCTGGAACTCGCCACCTCGGATCTCGCGGCGATCACCACCGGCACGTTGCAGCTTGGGCGCACGACGATCGCCAGCGAGGCGACGCAGACCATCACCGCGAACGGGCTGTCGGTGGTCGAGGCGATCTCGCCCGGAGCCGCGCTGTCGCTGCTCAGCGCCAACGGCATCAGCGTCTCGGCCGATGTCACCGCGCCGTCGGTGCGGATGCAGACCACCAGCGGCGATATCGCACTCGGTGCGGTCAGCATCCAGGCGAATGGGCCGGGGGCGGCCATCACGCTGCTCTCGGCCAACGCGATCACGCAGGCGGCCGGCGGCGCGCTGGTGTCTCCTGCCGGGACCACCGTGGATCTGGTGGCGCATGCACAGGCGGGGATCGCACTGGCCGGGACCGGCGATTTCCGCCTGGCCGGCGGCGAGACACCGAGCGGGGTGAGCGGCGAGCGCTCGCTGTATTCCTGGTACGGGATCGATTTCGCGACAACCGGAACCATCACCGTCTCGGCGCCGGTTGAGTCGCTGGCGTCCTCCACGATGGTTTCGCTCAGCGGCAGAGCCATCTCGGTCGAGGCGCCGATCACTACCTCCGTGGGTTCGCAACTGAATCTGACGGCGGCCGGGAACGGGGCCGGCAGCACCATCACCCAGACCGCCGCCGGCCTGCTCACCACTGGCACGCTGACGCTCGCCGCCGATGGCGCGATCGACCTGGCGCAGGCGGCCAATCTGGTTGGCACGCTTGGCGCCGCCAGCTTCAACGGGGCGTTCGGCTTGCGCAGCGCCACCGGCTTCACGCTGGGCATGACGCTCGCACCGACCGATGCCGGCGCGGCGGACATCACCCTCATCGCCGATGCCGGCGACATCCTGTTGCAGGCCGCGATCGGCGCTGGCGCCGGCACCGTGCGGCTCGACGCGGGCAATGGCGACATCATCCAGAACAGCGCCGGCGCGGCGATCACCGCCGGGCGGCTGGAACTGAACGCCGGCGGCGACGCGCTGCTCGACCCGACCCTGGCGGCGGACCGCAATGCGGTCGGCGTGCTCGGGACCAGCACGGTGGGCGGGATCCTCGCCTTCAACGCGGCGGGCGACCTCGCGCTCGATGGCAGCATCGTCCAGTCGGGGCCAGGTGGCATCGCCCGGATCGAGAGCGGCGGCACGCTGACGCTCAATGCCGGCGCGACGTTGGGCTTCGGTGCCATCACCCTGACCGCGCCGGGGCAGATGACGCTGAGCGGCACCCTCGGTGTCGACCAGGCGACCCCGGTCAGCGCCGTGCGCATCGGCACCGGGGCCGGCATCACGCAGGAAGCGACGGGGCGCATCGCCGCCGACAGCCTCGGCATCCGCGCCACCGGGGATGTGCTGCTGAGCGACGGCAGCAACGATGTGCGGCTGATCGCGGCGGCGACGGATGGCGTGTTCGCGCTCGATACCGCCGGTGCGCTGGCCACGACCTCGCTCGCTGCCGTCCCGCTGCCGGACGCGGCGGCGGCCACGGTCTCCGGCGTGCTGGGCAGTTCCGTCACGCTGTCGGCCAGTGACCTCACCATCAATCCGGCGACGCTCGGTGGCGGGGCCGGCGTCGTCGCCTCGGCGAGCGATGGCGTGGTGACGCTGCGGGCCGATGCGCTGGCGCTCAACGCCATCGTCACCGCTGGCGACCCGCTGGGCAGCCCCAGCTACAACGGCACGATCGTGGTGGCGCCGCGCACGGTGGATCGCGCAGTGGTCATCGGCGGGGTGGATGCCGGCGCGCTCTCGATCTCCCAAGCGATGTTGCAGGCGCTGATCGCGCGCAACCTCGTCATCGGGCGATCCGATGCGACGGCCGGCATGCTGACCGTGGCCGGGGCGGTGGCCCCGTTGAACGGCGTGAATACGGTGCTGCTGCAGGGCGGCGGCATCGTGTTCGACGATGTGTTCACCCTGTCGACCACGGGCGGGCTGCTGACGCTTTCGGCGGTGACCGGCGATATCAGCCAGGGCAGCGGCGCGGTCGTCGCCTCGCAGCTTTACGCGGAGGCGCTGGCCGGTTCCGTGTGGCTCGACGGAACGACGGCGCTGAACCAGGTCGGCCAACTCGCAGGGTCCGCCGCAACCGGGCAGGATTTCGCCTTCCGCGGCGCGGGGTCCTACGTCATCGCCGCGCCGGGGATCACCGCGCCCGACGGCACCGTCACGCTGGTGGCGCCGTCGGGCGGGATCACGCAGGCGCTCGCCGCGCCGATCACCGCGGACCGGCTGTCCATCAACGCCTCGGGTGCCGTGGTGCTCGATGGCGGTGGGGCGACGGCCGGCGCCGCGGATATCAACCGCGTCGCCACGCTCGGCCCATCGTCGGGTTCCAGCGTCACGCTGCGCAATGGCAACGCGCTGACGGTGGAGGGCGTCACCGCAACCGCCTTCGCCGGCAGCAGCGTGGTGCTGGAGGCGCCGGACCTGACCCTGGCCGGCACCATCGCCGCCAGCACCGCCGATGGCCGTGTCATCCTGCGCACCGGCGCGGATTTCAATGCCCCGGCGACGGGCACCTCGATCACGCAGACGGGCGGCATCATCCGCGCACGGGACCTCTCGGCCTCGGCCGGTGACAGCATCAACCTCGCCCGCGACAATGAAGTGACGCGCCTCACCGCCGGCCGGGGCGTGGCGGCGGCGAGCACCGACAGCATCGTCATGCGCGACGGCGGCACACTGTCCTTCACCGATGCCCTCGGTGGCGTCGAGGTCGCAGCGCGCGTCAATGCCGGCACTGGCAGCGCGGTGCAGGTGGTCGCGGATGGCTTGACGGTCGCCCCGGGGCTGGCGGGAACGGTGTTCTACGCCCCCGGTGGCGTGGTGCGCTTCATGCCCTTCACCGTCGGCGCGACGATCGGCCTAGGCGGCTCGGGCGATGCCGTCACCTATGCAACCTCGCTGCTGCAACGTGTGCAGGCCGATCGCCTGATGATCGGCAACAGCGACGCCGGCACCATCACCCTGCGCCAGGCGCTGGACCTGACCGGCGCGAGCGCCCCGCTGACGCTCGAGCTGGCCAGCGACGGCGCGATCGTCGGCAGCGGCTTCAACCTTGCCGTCCGGCAGGTGAGTGCTACGGCGCGCGGCGCGGTCACGCTGGGCTCCGCCGGCAGCGCGATCGGGCGCGTCGTGGCGAATGAAGCCGGCACGGCCGGCATCAGCAGCGGCGGGCCGATCACCCTCACCACCGGCGGCGCGCTGGCGATCGACGCGGCGCTACGCTCGACCGGCGGTGCCATCGCCCTGACCGCGTCGGATTTCGCGATCGGGCCGGATGGTGGCGCGATCATCACCGGCACGCCCGGCACCATCCGCCTGCGCTCGACCAACGCTGCCGGCCTCGCCCTCGGCGTCACGGATGCCGATGCCGGGCTGTCGCAGGCCGAGATCGCGCGGCTCGATGCGGGTGGCGGCACGCTGCGCTTCGAAGGCGCGGCCATCGACTTCGTCGGCAACGTCGCGATCGCTGGCGCGGCGGCCAGCCTGCTCGACCTCGCCGCCAGCGGCGCCGTGACGCAATCGGGCGGCACCCTGTCGGCCGCGGCGTTGCGCGTGGATGGCGCCTCGGTGCAGATCGATCGGGACGGCAACGCCCTGCCGCGGATCGAGGCGACGGCGAGCGGCAGCATCGCCATCGCCACCGATGGCGCGACGACCGTCAGCGGCACGCGCAGCAGCGCGGGTAACGTGTCCATCACGGCCGACGGCGTCACGCTGTCCGACGCGGCGGGCAGCATCGCGGTGCAGGCGGCGGGGACGGCCACGCTGGTCGCGCGGGCCGGCAACATCACCGGCACGGCCGGCCTCGCCGCGGTACAGGCGACGACGCTCAATGCCACTGCGAGCGGCGCCGTCACCCTGACCGGCGACAATGCCGTCGGTACATTGGCGGCGATCGCCGGTACCGGCGTCGCCTTCGACAACACCATCGCGCTGACCGCCGGGGCGACCAGCGCGGGGGGCACCGCGATCGCCGGCGATGTGACGCTCTCGGCGCCGTCGCTGCGGCTCAATGAGGTGCTCGCCAGCGGCACGGTGGATCTGACGGCGCGCGCCGGCGGCATCGACCAGGCGGCCGGGGTGCGGCTCGCCGCCGCCACGCTGCGCGCCGGGGCGACCGGCGCCATCATCCTCGACGCGGCGAATCCGGACGGCACCGCGCGCAACCGGATCCTGGACATCGACGCGCTGACGGCGGGCAGCGACATCACGCTGCGCAATGCGCTGGCGCTGACGCTCGACCTGCCGCTCTCGGTGGGCGCCGGCCAGGTGCTGACGCTGGAAGCACCGAGCCTGACCCTCGGCGACGATCTTTCGGCCGGAGTGGGCGGGCGCATCGTCCTGCGCACCGGGTCGTTCCATGGCGGCATCGCCTCGGGCAACGACATCATCCAGACCGGCGGGACGATCAGCACGCCGCTGCTCGCCGCGCTGGCCGGCGGGCAGGTCAGCCTGGACCGTGCCGGCAATGCGATCGGCACGCTGGGCGGCGGGCGTTCCGCGGCGGGGGCAGACCTCGGCCTCGGCCTGACCGCCGGGACCAGCGGCGTGGTGCGCAGCAGCGGCTTCGGCGGCAATGCCGGCCTCGGCATCACCGGGGCGCTCGACATCGGCGCCGGTGGGTCGCTACTGCTGCGCGCGGACGACTTCGCCATCGCCGCCGCGATCCGCGTGCCGTCGGGCACCGTGACGCTGCTGCCCACCACGGCGGATGCCGGCATCGGCTATGTGCTGGGCGGGGCGGCGGGCGGCACCAATGCAGGGCGGATCACGCTCGACAGCACGGAACTCTCCTTCTTCCCGACCGGCACGCCGGCGGCGGAGCTCATCCTCGGCGCGCTGGGCGTGACCGGCGGGGTGGAGATCGCCGGCGATGTGTCGCTCGCCACCGGCGGCGCCAATCCGCGGGTGAACCAGTTGACGCTGAGCGGCGACGGCTCGCTGAGCCAGGCGGCCGGCACCGCCATCGATGTCGCCGCGCTGCGCGCCATCTTCCCCAATGGCAGCATCGGGCTCGACCCGGGTAGCGCGGGCAATCGCATCGCGGCGCTGGCGGGCATCGTCGCGGGTGGCGATGTGGCCATCCGTGGCGGGGCGGGGCTGATGAGGCTGCGCGATGGCGGCGACGGCACCGCCATCCGTGTCGGTGGCATGGCGCACAGCATCACCCTGCGGGCCGATGACCTCGACATCCAGGCCGCGGTCCAGGCGCCGGCGGGCGTCATCAACCTGCTGCCGGAGACGGCCGGGCGGACCGTCACGCTGGGTGGCGAGGGTGCTGGCACGCTGGCCCTGAACGTCGCGGAGATCACGCGGCTCGGCGGCGGCGGCGCGACGCTCGCCGCCCCGGCCGCGCTGCGCCTGCGCATCGGCGGCAGCGCCGACGGGACGGTGACGGCGGGCCACATCCGCATCATCGGCGATGTCGCGCTGCGCGGGCCGGGTGGCGAGCGCGCGCAGGTGCTGGAACTCATCGCCGGCAGCCCCGGCATCACTGGCGGCGCGGTGACGCAGACGGGCGGGACGGTCGATGTCGCGGCGCTGACCGGGTCCTCGCAGGGCGATTTCCGCGTCGATGGCGCCAATCTCATCGACCGCTTCGGCGAGATCTCGGCCGGCACGCAACGCGGCGGGCCGCCCATTCCGGCGCCGGTCGCGGCCGATGTGGCGCTGCGCAGCGCCGGCGACGCCGTGGTGGGCGGCATCACCGCCACGCGCGACGTGACTGTCGAGGCTGGCGGTGCGCTCACCACCGGCCCCGTGATCCTCGCCGACCTGCCAGGCAGCATCGGCCTGGTCGGCGCAACGATCACGGCGGGCGAGCAGGTCCGGCTCACCGCCGGCGGCGCGCTGTCGTCGGGCGGCATCGTCGGCCGGGACATCGTGCTGGACGGCGCGACGGTTCGCCTGACCGGCAACGTCCAGGGCAATGGCACCGCCGCCCGCTCCGTGCAGATCGTCAGCGACGGCGCAGTGACGCAGGACGCCGGCGCGCTGCTCTACACCGGGCTGCTAACCCTGCAGGCCGGCAGCATCGCGCTGCCCGACGACAATCAGATCGTCGAACTCGCCGGCCTGGTCGCTACCGGCCCGGTGCTCTCGCTCAACACCGTCCTGTCGCTGCTGGTGAACGGCCCGGTCAGCGCGGTCGGTAGCCTGTCCTTCAGCACCGACCAGGGGCTGACGGTCGCCAATACCGGCAGCATCACCGTGACCGGCGGGCCCGGCAGCGCGACGCTGCAGGCGGGCGGTGACATCGACTATGCGGGCGCCCTCACCACGACCGGCGCCGCGCGGCTGACGGCGGGCGGCGCGTTGTCCTTCACGGGTACCGCCGATGTGGGCGGCGGGCTGACCCTCGGTGCCGGCGCGGGCATGACACTCGGCGGCACCATCGCGGCCGGTGGCGGCATCCTCGCCAATGCCATCGGCGCGCTGTCCAGCACGGCGGGGCTGAGCACCGCCGGCGGCCTCAGCCTGATGGCCGGGGACACGATGGATCTCGGCGGCACCTGGTCATCCGGCGCCGCCGCCAGCTTCACCGCCGTCGGGCTGCTGTCCTACGGCGCGACGGGCAGCGCCGTTGGCGACGTCACGCTGACGACGCCCGACGCGATCGCGGCGACCGCCGCCAGTAGCATCGAAGGGGGCGGCACGGTGCGGCTCGGGGCCGGCACCACCCTCTCGGCCCTCGGCACCGTCCAGGGCGGGACGCTGGTGGCCCTGTCCGCCGCCAGCGGTGCGATGACCCTCGGTGGGATCATCGGCGCCGACGGCGCGCTGACCGCGACGGCGGGGGGCGCGATCACGACGACGGCCGCCCTCACCGCCACGGCCGGCGATGCGACGCTCGCGGCGGGCACGACACTCGATCTCGCCAATAGCTTAGTCGCAGGCGGGACTGTCAGGCTCGGCGCGGGTGGCGCGATGACGCTCACCGGCACGCTGGACGGCGCCCGGCTGGCCGCGACGGCAGGCGGCGTGCTGACCACCGGCGCGGCCATCCGAATGGCCGGCGATGTCGCGCTGAACGCGGGGGCCGCACTCGACGCCTCCGGCCTCATCGCCGCCGGCGGGGCGCTGACGCTTGGTGCCGGCGCCGGCATGACCCTCGCCGGCAGCTGGTCAGCCGGCGCGGCCGCCAGCTTCACCGCCGGGGGGACCGTCACCTATGGTGCGACGGGCAGCGGCGGCGGCGACGTCACCGTGACGACCCCCGGCGCCATCATCGCCGCAGCCGGGAGCAACCTGCAGGCGGCGGGCGCGGTGCGGCTCGAGGCCGGCACCACGCTCTCCGGCCGTGGCACGGTCCGCGGCGGCGCGCTGGTCGACATGCGCGCCGATGGCGGCGCGATGACGCTGGAAGGCGCGGTGCAGGCGGGCACCGGGCTGACGCTGCGCTCGGCCGGCGACCTCGCCACCGCCGCCACCGCGACGGCAGGTGGCGCGGCAGACATCGCCGCCGGCGGCAACCTCAGCCAGACCGGCCAAGTCACCGCGGCCACCGCCGTGCTGTCGGCGACGGGCGCGCTCGCGCAGTCTGGCCGGATCGTGACCAGCGGGGAGATGCGGCTGTCGGGCGGCGGCAGTGTCAGCAACAGCGGCACGCTGAGCGCAGGCGGGCCGGTCACCCTGGCCGCCGGCGGGGCGCTGATCCAGTCCGGCCAAGTGTCCGCCACCGGCGCGATGCAGGTGACTGGGGGCGGCGACGTCACCAACGCCGGCACACTGAATGCGAGCGGGCCGGTCACCCTGGCCGCGGGCGGGGCGCTGATCCAGTCCGGCCAAGTGTCCGCCACCGGCGCGATGCAGGTGACTGGGGGCGGCGACGTCACCAACGCCGGCACACTGAATGCGGGCGGGCCGGTCACCCTGGCCGCCGGCGGGGCGCTGATCCAGTCCGGCCAAGTGTCCGCCACCGGCGCGATGCAGGTGACTGGGGGCGGCGACGTCACCAACGCCGGCACACTGAATGCGGGCGGGCCGGTCACCCTGGCCGCCGGCGGGGCGCTGACCCAGTCCGGCCAGGTGACCGCCGCCGGCGCGATGCAGGTGACCGGGGGCGGCAACGTCACCAACGCTGGCACGCTGAGTGCGAGCGGGCCGGTAACCCTCGCGGCCGGCGGGGCGCTAACCCAGTCCGGCCAGGTGACCGCCGCCGGCGAAATGCGCTTGTCGGGCGATGGCGACGTCACCAACACCGGCACGCTGAACGCGGCCGGGCCAGTGACGCTGGCGGCGGGCGGATCGCTCGCCCAGTCCGGCCGGGTCAACGCCGCCGGGCAAATGCTGTTCTCGGCCGGCGCCAACATCTCCAGCACGGGCACGCTGGCCGCGGGCGGGCCGGTCACGCTGGTGGCCGACGGGTCGCTGACTCAATCGGGTCTTGTGCAATCGGCCCAGGGCGTCAGCCTGTCGGCCCGCGGGTCGCTCGGCCTGAGCGGCCAGATGACCGCCGGCGGGGACGCCACGCTCTCAGCGGGTGGGTTCGCCACGCTGGCCGACGGCAAGATCACTGCGACCGGCGCGGTGCGGTTGCAGGCCGGGCAAGGCGCCAACCTCCAGTCCTTCTCGATCGACCCGACGATCATCGTGCTGGAGACCGGTGGCCGAATGAGCGTCGTCTCCAGCACACTCACCGCCAGCGACAGCATCCGCATCGCCGGCGGGACCGTGGTGCTGCAGGACAACACCATCACCACCGGTACGCTCGACGTGGATGCGTCGGGCACGATGACGCTCAATGGCGGCCGCTACGTCATTGGCCGGGCGGTCGACTTCACCGCGCCGGGGGGCATCGCCTCACCGTCGACCATCGTCGTCGCCCCGCGCGACGGCGTGCTGCCGGCGGTGCTGTACGACACGCGCGGCCCCGGCGCGACGCCCGACCCGCTGATGGTGGTGCAGCCCGACATCCCCGGACTGCCGGCGAACCAGCAGGCGACCCAGGTCCGCCTGCCGGGCACAGAGGCGCCGGGCGCCTTCGGCGCCGCCTCCGCCGCCGCCGCCGGCCCGATGGAGATCAACATCGATGCCGGGCGGAGCGCCGTCTTCCTGCTGCTTGATGGCGGCACGGTGATCGGGACCATCGTCTCGGCCGGCCGGCTCGGCATTCATGGCACCGGCGGCTCGGCGGATCTGACGGGGCAGTTGTTCGACGGGTCGGGCGCGCTGATCGGCGGGCCGACCGCAGCACGCTTCGCCGACAGCACGCGGCCGGCCGGCACGAGCGCGCTGACGCGCTATCGCATCAATGGCTGCGTGGTCTCCTCCGTCAACTGCATCGTACCGAGCCAGGCGCTCACCATCCCGCAGGCGCCGCCGCAGCAGATCGACATCCGCCTGCGTGGCGGTGCGATCACCGACCCCGACGTGCAGCTGCCCAATGTGGCCGATGAGGATTACTGACCCGGTGCGTCCGCTGATCGCCCTCGCTGCGCTGCTCGGGCTGCTCGCCTGCACGGAGCCGCCGCCCGACGCCTATGTGACCACCTCAGCCACCGCCACCGCCGGAGAGCCGGCCGGCACGGATGCCCGCAACGAGGCCTGCCAAGCGCAGCCCGGCCGGGCCGCACCCGCCGACCGCCCGGTGCTGCGCGCGCGGGAGGTGTTCTGCGGCGGCTGGTCGCAGCCCGCCGCGCGGGTGATCGAGATGTCGGGCAGCACCACCGCTGCCGACCTCGATTCCATCGCGGCTTCAGGGCTGTGGCGGGCCTGGCTGGACCAGCGGGTGAATTGCGGCGCGCCGACGCGCACCACCATCGCGCAGGGGGTCGAGGCCCGGCTGCTCGCTTGCACACGGCGGGCCGGCGGCTGGCCGCATGTCGCACTGGTCGTCGCCGGCTCGTCCGGGCCGGTGGTCGCCGACGGGGTGGCGACGTCGCTGCCGGTGATCGAGCGCCTGGCGACCGGCCAGACGACGGCCACGGGCGGCGCGGGCGGCCGCTCGGCGGCGCTGGAGCTGGCGGTGGCGCGGCTGTCGGCAGGCGCCTTCGGTGCTTCGGATGTCGGTCGCTACGAACAGCTGATGGCGCTGGGGCGCGACCTGAACCAGACCGAGAATTTCGCCGCCGCCGAGGATGCTTATCGCGCCGCGCTGGCGGTGCAGGAACGCGTGCTCGGGCGTGACAACCCGAATACCGCGACGGCGATGCTGCTCCTCGCGGTCAATCTGTCGAACCAGAAGCGGCTGGCCGACGCCGGTGTGCTGCTCGACCGCGCCGCCGCGCTGGCCCCGGCCGCGGCGGACCCGGCGACGCCGGCCCGCCTGCTGCACTATCGAGGCCTGCATGCGCTGAACGCCGGCGACGCGGCCGCCGCGATCGGCCTGCTGCTGCAGGCCGAGACGGCCTATGGCGCGCTCATCCCGGCCTCGAGCGCGACGCGCGATGCCGAGGCGATCAGCCTGGTCTCCGACCCGGTGGTGCAGTCGGCAGTGCTCGGCCTGGCCGAGGCGAAGCGCAACCGGGCCGTCGCCCTGGTGCGCGCTGGCCGTGCGTCCGAAGCCCAGGCGGTGATCGACGAATCGCGCCAGGTGCTGCGTCGTGCCGGGCTGGAACCCGCCATGATGGTCGGCCGGGCGATGCGCAGCGAGGCCGGGGCCGATATCCGGCTGGGCCGCACCGAGGTCGCCGCGCAGATGCTCGAACGCGCCGCCGGGCGCTTCGGCGCCGCCGCCCCCGGCGAGCGGCCCGAGGCGGTGACGCTGTTCCTCGCCGGCCAGCAACGCATCCGCGCCGGCCGCCGGACCGAGGCGCTGGCCGCCTTCCGCGCCGGCGCGGCGATCCTGCGGGCGCGGCAGATCGGCCTCGCGGTGCCGCTGGTGGTGGCCTATCTCGACGCGCTGGACCAGGAGGCCAATGCCAGTCCGGGCTTCGCCCCGGCGCTGCGGGCGGAGATGTTCGGCGCCGCGCAGCTGGCGCAGCGCTCCTCCACGGCGCGCTATGTGCAGCAGGCCTCGGCCCGGCTGGGCGTGGCGGAGGGCAATCCGGCGGTGCAGGGCGCGGTGCGCGGGCTGCAGGATGCCGACCGCGAATTGCGCGAGCTGTTCGCCGAGCGCGATGCCAGCGGCGGGCAGAATACGGCGCTCGATGACCGCATCGCCGCCGCGCAGCAGCGCCGCGCCTCGGCCGAGAGCGAGGTTTCCGCCGCCGCGCCGGGCTATCGGCAGTTGCTGCTCGCCTCGGTCGATGCGGACAGCGTCGCCCGCGTACTCGGTCGCGGAGAAGCGCTGCTGACCATGCTGCTCGGGCCGCGCGAGGGATTTGTGATGGCGGTGCGCGACGGGCGTGTCGATGCCCGCCGCATCCCGCTGGGCGAGGAGGCGGTCGGCGCGCTGGTCACCCGCCTGCGCCAATCCTCCGAATTGGGTGCTGCCGGCCTGCCGCGTTTCGACACCGCGGCGGCGTATGAGTTGCACCAGCTCCTCGTGACACCGCTCGCCGGCATGATCGACGGCGCGGAGAACCTAGTGGTCGCGCCGGACGGGCCGCTACTGGCGGTGCCCTTCGGCATGCTGCTGGCACGCCCGGCCAACCCGGATGCGCTGGGCGGGGCGGATTGGCTGATCCGCCACCACGCCATCGTGCATGTGCCGAGCCCGCAGACGCTGGTGACGCTGCGCGCGGCCGGGACCGGCTCCACGGCGCCGATGCCA
Organism: Neoroseomonas lacus; assembly: GCF_014644535.1. Lineage (GTDB taxonomy): Bacteria > Pseudomonadota > Alphaproteobacteria > Acetobacterales > Acetobacteraceae > Neoroseomonas > Neoroseomonas lacus. The sequence continues at coordinate 189,791 of NZ_BMKW01000005.1, read as the reverse complement.
TATATCGGCTTCGGGGATTTCGTGCCGCCCTCGGCGGCGCAGTTCGCGCGCGCCTTCCCGGCGGACCGATGCGGGCGGGACGCCAGGCTTGCCACCGGGCTGGGGCGACTGCCCGGGACGCGGGCGGAGGTGCTGACCTCGCAGCAGATGCTTGGCGCCACACCCGACCGGGCGATCCTGGGCACGGCCTTCACCTTTCCCTCCTTGCGGCACCAGCCGCTCAACCAGTTCCGCGTCGTGCACCTGGCAACCCATGCGCTGCTGCCGGGGGAATTGTCCTGCCTGACGGAGCCCTCGATCGTCGCCTCGCCGCCGGCCGGCGCGGCCTCAGCGGATACCGCTTTCCTCAAGGCGAGCGAGGTGCTCGACCTCAAGATGGATGCGGACCTCGTGATCCTGTCGGCCTGCAATACCGGCGGGGCGGGTGGCGAAGGCGGTGGCGAGGCGTTGTCGGGTCTCGCCCGCGCCTTTTTCTATGCCGGGGCGCGCGGGCTGATGGTGACGCATTGGGCGGTGGATGACGCCGCCGCGGCGCTGACCGTCGCCGACACGCTGCGGCGGCAGCAATCCGGCGCGACGTCTTCCGCCGCATTGCGCGGGGCGCAGATGCTGATCCTGGACGAGGCGGGGCGGAACCTGCCGGCCATCTTCGCCCACCCGTATTACTGGGCGCCCTTCGTGCTGATCGGCGACGGGCGGCGTGGCGGGCAGCCGGGGCCGCGCGCCGCCGCCGCCTCTCCGTCACGTCTGTGACGCACGACTGTCCCATCGCGGCTGTGCTGCGCCGCGGCACCAGGCGGGGCGGCTGTCAGCGACCAGGATCACGAGGCATTGGCCTCGGGAGCCGGGTGTTGACGACATCCCCGCCGAGAGGCTGTAGCATGCAGGGCGTACCGATGCCGGACGCCGGAGACCCCGTCAGCCCATGCTGCCAGCCGAGCTGAATCAGAAATACGAGGTGCGCGGCACGCTCGGCGCCGGCGCCATGGGCACGGTCTATGACGCCGTGGACCGCATCATCGAACGTCGCGTCGCCATCAAGGTGGTGAACCGGCCGAATGAGAGCGACCCCGAGGCGGTCGAGGCGCATGCCCGGTTCCGCCGCGAGGCGCAGGCGGCCGGCCGGCTGTCCCACCCCAACATCGTCGGCGTGTACGACTACGGGGAGAACGCGACCCAGGCCTGGATCGTGATGGAACTGGTCGAGGGCGGCAGTCTCAAGGGCCGCATCGACAAGCACGAGCGCTTCACCGTTCCCGACATCGTGCGGATCATGAGCGAGGTCTGCGCCGGGCTGCAGTATTCCCACCAGCGCGGCGTGGTGCATCGGGACATCAAGCCCGGCAACATCATGATGACCACCGACGGGCAGGTGAAGATCGCCGATTTCGGCATCGCCCGGCTCGAGAATTCCTCAATGACGCAGGTCGGCACGCTGATCGGCACGCCGTCCTACATGGCGCCGGAGCAGTTCCGCGGCGAGCCGGTGGACCTGCGCGCCGACATCTGGTCGGCCGGCGTCATGCTGTACCAGTTGCTGACCGGGGAGAAGCCGTTCGAGGGCGGCTTCTCGGCGGTGATGCACAAGGCGCTGCACACCGAGCCGCCACCGCCCTCGCAGCTTTCCGTCACCACGCCGCGTGGCTTCGACGCCGTGATCAACCGCGCGCTGGCGAAGCGGCCAGAGGACCGATACCGCTCGGCCGCCGAGTTCGGGGAGGCGATCCGCCAGGCGGTCAACGCCCCGGCGCCGGAGCCCGCCGCGCTGCCCGGCCTGCCCGGCTTGAACGAGGATGCGACGATGGTCTCGGCGCGGCCGGCGGCTGCCGCGCCTCGGCCGGCCGCAGCCGCGCCGCCAGCGGCCGAGCGCAAGGGCGCGCCGGTCGGGTTGATCGTCGGCGGTGCCGGAACGGCGGTGGTGGCTGCCGCGGCGGCCTGGTTCTTCCTGCTCGGCCCCGGGGCGGGGCCGGACCCCGCGGTGCTCGAACGCCAGCGACAGGAGCAGGTGGCGCGCGAGGCGGCCGACGCCGCGGCGCGCGAAGCGGCTGCCCGGCAGGCCGCGCAACGTGAAGCCGCAGCGCGCGAGGCGGCCTCCCGAGACGCTGCCGCGCGCGAGACGGCCGCCCGGGAAGCCGCCGCCCGCGAAGCCACGGCGCGGGAAGCCGCCCAACGCGAACAGGAAGCCGCCGCAGCCGCCGCGCAGCGCCAGGCCGCGGCGCAGGCTGCGCGCGAACAGGCCGAGGCCGCCGCGCGCGACGCCGCCGCCCGCGAAGCCGCCGCCCGCGACCAGGCGGCGCGCGAGCAGGCGCAGCGCGAACGCGTCGCCGCCGAGGCCGCGGCGCGTGAGGCGGCGGCACGCGAACAGGCGATGCGCGACCAGGCGGCCCGCGACCAGGCGGCACGCGCCCAGGCCGAACAGGACCGCCTGGCGCGCGAGCAGGCCGCCCAGCAGGCGGCGCGTGAACAGGCGGCACGCGAGCAGGCCGCGCGAGACCAGGCGGCGCGCGCGCAAGCGGCCCGCGACCAGGCCGCACGAGAACAGGCGGCGCGCGATCAGGCCGCCCGCGACCAGGCCGAACGCGACCAGGCCGAACGCGACCGCATCGCCCGCGAGCAGGCGCAGCGCCAGCAGACGCCGATCGCACGGCTCGATCTGCGCGCCGCGGCGCAGGCGATCGCCGTCTCCACCCCCTGTTCACTGATCGCCTGGTCGGTGACCGACCATGACCTCACCCTCGCCGGCGTGGTGCGCCGTGGCGACGATGCCTCGATCCGCCAGGCGCTGACCCAGCGTGGGGTGCCCGAGGACGCGGCGCGGCTCGAGCTGACGCCCTTCGACGGCAATTTCTGCGAGGCGCTCGACCTGCTGCGGCCGATGCTCAGCCCGGCCGGCGTCCCGCCGACGGTCTCCGTGATCGGCCGCCAGCCCCTCCAGAAGGAGGAGCTGATGCGCCTGGACGTGCTGATGCCGGATTGGCCCGCGCATCTGTACGTCGCCTATTTCATGCATTCGGGGGAAGTGGCGAACCTCGTCCCCTCCACGCTGCAGCAGGCGAGTGCGCAGATCCGCCTGGGCGAACCGCAAGGCAACTTCCCCGGCTGGACGGTGGACGAGCCATTTGGCACCGACCTTGCCGTCGTCATTGTCTCTGACCGGCCACTGTTCAGTACGCCGCGGCCGGTGGTGGAACCACAGGCGGCCTATGTGGCGGCGCTGGCGGCGGCGTTGCGCGCCGCGCGGGCCAATGGAACGCGCGTCGTGGTGCGGCCAGTGGTGGTCGAGACGGTGGAACGGCGCTGATCGCCGGTTTCGGAGATTCTTCGCGCATGGCCATCACCGCGACCGCCATCGAGATTCCGACACCCGACGGCGTGTTGAACGCGCATCTTTATGCGCCCGCCATCGCGCCGGAATCGGCACCGGCCGTGCTGGTGCTGATGGATGCCCCGGGGGTGCGCCCGGCGCTGCACGGCATGGCCGCCCGCCTTGCCGCCGCCGGGTATCGAGCCCTGCTGCCGAACCTGTATTGGCGCCAGCTGCGGGAGGTCGGCTTTGACCGCGCCGCCTTTAGCCAGGATGGCAATCCGGAGCGGGAGCGGATTTTCGCCCTCGCCCGTGGCTATGGGCATGACCAGTTCCGGGTGGACCTGCCGGCGATGCTTGATGCGCTGGGGGTCACCGCGGCGCGGCCGGGGGCGGCGGTCGGCTATTGCATGAGCGGGCGTTTCGCGTTGCAGGCTTTGGCCGAGGCGCCGGACCGCATCACCGCGGCGGTGTCCTTCTACGGCACCCGCATGGTGACCGAGGCGGCGGACAGCCCGCATCGATGGATACCCAGCCTCGCGCACGGGGAGACTTATCTCTGCTTCGCCGAGCACGACCCCTATATCCCCGCCGGCGTGCCGGAGACGGTGACGGCGGCGATGGGCGCGAGCGGCATTGCGCATCGCATCGAGCATTACGCCGGCACGCATCACGGCTTCGCCCAGCCCGATTCGGGCGGGTTCGACCCGGTGGCGGCGGAGCGGCATTGGGCGGCGATGTTGGATGTGCTCTCGCGGGTGCCGCGCGGGTAGCGGCACATGGCGCGAAGCATGGAGGGGCTTTGCCCCTCCAAAACCACCCCACCAAATGCAAATGACAGTGTCATTTGGAAAGCCGTCTTTTTGCGCTGGGCGGATCAGGCCTCCTGCATCGACGATGCGCGCCCGGCGCACATGGGCGGCCTTCGGCGCTGATCCCGCCCTGGGCGCCCGGCGCCAAATCGAGGTGTCCAGAGGCCCTTAGGCCTTTGGTGGGGAGGTCCGGAGGGGCAAAGCCCCTCTGGTTCCCCCTACCCCGCCGCCGACAGCCGCCGCCACCGCACCAGCATGAGCACCGCCACCACGGCGAGCCCGGTGGCAAGCCCCATCCAGATCCCGGCCGGCCCCAGCCCCGCCCAAAAGGCGAGCGCCAGCCCCGCCGGCAGCCCCAGCACCCAATACCCGATTGCGGCAAAGACCATCGGCACCCGCGTATCCGCCAGCCCGCGCAGGGCGCCTGCCGCGACCACCTGCACCCCGTCGGCGAGTTGGAACACGCCGGCCACCGCCAGCAGCGTCGCCCCGAGCGCCGCGACCTCCGCCGCGCGCGGGTCCATCGGGTCGAGGAAGCCGCGCGCGATGAAGCCCGCCGCGAGCAACAGCATCGCGGCCATCGCCGCCATGAAGCCGGCACCGAGGCCGATCGCCACCCAGCCCGCCCGCGCCGCATCGGCCATCCGGCCGGCGCCGACGGCCAGGCCGACGCGCGCCGTCGCCGCCTGGCCGATGCCCATGGGCACCATGAAGGTGGTCGAGGCGGTCTGGATCGCGATGGCATGGGCGGCGGCGGCCACCGCGCCGAACCAGCCCATCGCCAAGGCGGCGGCACTGAAAATGCCGATCTCGAGCAGCATGGACCCGGCGATCGGCAGCCCCACCGTCGCCACGCGCCCCAGCCAATCCAGGTTCAGCCGCCAGACGCGGCCGAGCAGCCGGAAGCGGCGGAACACCCGGTCGCGCCGGATCAGCACCAGCAGCGCCAACAGCATCGCGGTCTCGGCGATGGTGATGGACAGGCCGGCACCGAGCATGCCGAGCCCGGCCGGGAAGATCAGCAGCCAGGCGACCGGCAGGTTCAGCGCCACGGCGCCGATGGCGACCCACATCGCCGCCGCCGGGCGTTCCATGGCGGCGAGGAAGCCGCGCAACGCAATAAAGGCGCAGAAGCCGGGCATGCCGAACATCGCCGCGCGGGTGTAGTCCTGCGCCAGGGCGGCGAGCACGGGGTCCTGGCCGAGCGCGCGCAGCAGTGCCGCTGCGTTCCACAACAACACCCAGGCCGGCAGGATGGCGAGCCCGGCCGCCCATAGCGAGGCCCGCGTCGCCCGCCGCATGTTGTGCAGCCAGCCGCGGCCCGCACCGCCAGGCAGTCGCGCCGAACCGCGCGCCATGGCCTGCAGCGGCGCGGCGGCCAGCGCCAGGCCGAAGCCCGGCGCGATCAAAGCGAAGTGCAGGCTCGTCGCGAGCATCCCCGCCGCCAAGGCGTCGGTGCCGAGGCGGCCGAGCAGCAGCGCCTCGGTCAGTGCGAGGGCCATCTGTGACAGATTCGTGAGGACGATGGGGCCTGACAGGGAGAGCGTCGCCCGCGCTTCTGTGGCCCATCCGGGCCGTGGCGCATCATTCATCGTGGCTTGCATGCGGACCCTTTAGGTCGGCACGGTGCGCGCCGCCACCCGCCGCGCTATCCTATGCGGCACCTGCTCAATGAGGCCGCCATGAATCGACGTGCCATGATCGCCACACCCCTACTCGCGCCGCTCCTCGCCAGTGCCGCCGTCGCCCAAGCGCCGGCCATCGTCACCGAGGAATTCATGGTGCCGGCCGGGGATGTCGGGATCGATATTTTCCTGCGCAACAAGCGGCAGGAGACGATGACCAGCTTCGCACCGTCCCGCACGCTGCTGTTCGTGCATGGCGCGACCTATCCGGCAGATACGGCCTTCGACGTGCCGCTCGGCGGGCTGTCCTGGATGGACTACATGGCCGGGCGTGGCTTCGATGTGTGGTGCCTGGACATCCGCGGCTATGGCCGCAGCACGCGGCCGCCCGAGATGTCGCAGCCGCCGGAAGCCAATCCGCCGATCGTGCGGGGCGATGTCGCGATCGCCGATATCGGCACCGCCGCGGCCTTCATCCGCAGCCATCGCTCGCTGCCGCGCATCATGCATATGGGCTGGTCCTGGGGCAGCACGCTGATGGGCCGTTTCGCCGCCGACAACCCGACGCTGGTCGAGCGGCTGGTGCTCTTCGCCCCGCCCTGGCTGCGCGAGGGCGCGAGCCCGGCGACGGCCGGCGCCGGGGAGACGCTCGGCGCCTACCGGATGGTGACCCAGGCGCAGGCCCGGGCGCGCTGGATGAATGGCGTGCCGGAGGCCAAGCGCGCCGGGCTGATCCCGCCCGGCTGGTTCGAACATTGGGCCGGGGTGACCTGGGCGACCGACCCCGAGGGGCTGCGCCGCAACCCGCAGGTACTGCGGGCGCCGAATGGCGTGCTGCTCGACAGCCGCGAGTACAACCAGGCGGGGCGACCCTATTGGGACCCGGCCAAAGTCACCGCGCCGACCCTGCTGGTGGTGGCGGAATGGGACCAGGACACGCCGCCTTCCATGGCCGCGACGATCTTCCCGCTGCTGGTCAACAGCCCCGGCAAGCGGCTGGTGATGCTGGGCGAAGGCACCCACACGATGCTGATGGAACGCAATCGCGGCGTACTGTTCCAGACCGTGCAGGGCTTTCTCGAGGAAGCACCGGCAAGCTGAACCGCTTCATCGTCGGGCAATGGGTTCACCGGCATAACGCGGCAGTCGCCGGTCGGGCGGCCGCAACGGGGTGAACTGCCAATGGTTGTCCGTCGGGTGCTGTTCGGTCTTGGGTCGGTCGCGGTGGCGGCGGCCTTCGTTGTCGGCCTGATCGGCGCGATGCAGGCGTAGGTCGCGGCGCCCGACTTCGGGCTGAACAGGCGGGCGGCTTTGGCGGCGGATGGCAGCGCCGCCCAGCGCGGCACCGGCGCCATGGCCGGCATCGGCGCCCCCTGCCCCGCCACGACGATTGACAGCCGCGCCGGCGACGACCCAGGCTTCCCCAAACGAACCAAGGGGAAAGCGCCATGGCGGACCAGGACCAGACCAAGCGGCCGTTCAAGCTGCGCAGCCAGCGTTGGTTCAACGACCCGACCGATCCGGGGATGACCTCGCTCTATATCGAGCGACAGCTGAATTTCGGCATGACGCGGGCGGAGTTGCAGTCGGGCCGGCCGATCATCGGCATCGCGCAGACAGGGTCGGACATCGCGCCATGCAACCGCCACCACATCGCGCTGGCAGACCGGGTGAAGGCAGGCATTCGCGACGCGGGCGGCGTACCGCTGGAATTTCCGGTGCATCCCATCCAGGAAACGCTGAAGCGGCCGACAGCGGCGTTGGACCGGAACCTGCAATACCTCTCACTGGTCGAAGTGCTGCACGGTTATCCGCTCGATGGCGTGGTGCTGACCACGGGCTGCGACAAGACCACGCCGGCGCAGCTGATGGGCGCGGCTACCGTGAACATCCCGGCCATCGCGCTGTCGGGCGGGCCGATGCTCGATGGCTGGTGGCAGGGGCGGCTCGCCGGGTCCGGCACCATCGTGTGGGAGGCGCGCAAGAAGCTCGCCGCCGGCGAGATCGACAACGACACCTTCATCGAGATGGTGGCGGCGAGCGCGACCTCCGTCGGGCATTGCTCGACCATGGGCACGGCGTTGTCGATGAATTCGCTGGCCGAGGCGGTGGGCATGTCGATGACCGGCTGCGCGGCCATCCCCGGCCCGTACCGGCAGCGCGCGCAAATGGCGTATGAAACCGGCCGGCGCATTGTACAGATGGTGGAGGAGAATCTCCGCCCCTCCGACATCATGACGAAGAAGGCCTTCGAGAACGCCGTCGCGGTGGCGAGCGCGATCGGCGCTTCCTCGAACTGCCCTGTCCATATGGTGGCGATCGCGCGGCACATGGGGGTGGACCACACGGTCGAGGATTGGCAGCGCGTCGGTGCCGACATCCCGCTGTTGGTCGATTGCCAGCCGGCCGGGCGCTATCTCGGCGAGGCTTTCTATCGTGCCGGCGGCATTCCCGCGGTGATGAAGCAGTTGCTCGATGCCGGGCTGCTACATGGCGAGGTGATGACGGTGACCGGCAAGACCGTCGCCGAAAACCTGGCCGCCATCCCCGCAGCCGATCCGGAGGTGATCCGCCCACTGTCCAGGCCGATGAAGGAACGCGCCGGCTTCGTCGTGCTGTCGGGCAACCTGTTCGACAATGCGGTGATGAAGATCAGCGTCATCGACAAGGAATTCCGCGCGCGCTTCCTGTCCGACCCGCCCGATGTGTTCGAGGGCAAGGTCGCGGTCTTCGAAGGGCCAGAGGACTACCATGCGCGGATCGAGGACCCCGCCCTCGGCATCGACGAGAAGACCGTGCTGGTGATCCGCAATTGCGGCCCGGTCGGCTATCCCGGCTCGGCCGAGGTGGTGAACATGCAGCCGCCGGCCGCGCTGTTAAAGAAGGGTGTCTCCGCGTTGCCGACGATCGGCGATGGGCGGCAATCGGGCACCTCCGGCTCGCCGTCGATCCTGAATGTCTCGCCGGAAGCGGCGGTGGGCGGCGGGCTGGCGCTGCTGAAGAATGGCGACCCGATCCGCATCGACCTCAATACCCGCAAGGTGGATGTGCTGATCCCGGCGGAGGAACTCGCCGCCCGCCGCGCCGCGTGGAAGGCGCCGGAGCTGCTGAACAAGACGCCGTGGGAGGAGATCTACCGCAACTCGGTGGGCAGCCTCGGCACCGGCGGGTGTCTGGAACCGGCGACGCTGTATCTCAACATCCTCGAGACGCGCGGGGAAAGCCGGCACAATCACTGACGGGGGTTGGCAGCGAGAGGGTTTGCTCCAGCCCCGCCAAGCCTTGAACCGGAGAGGGCTTTGCCCCCTCCGGACCTCCCCCACCACGGGGACCCATTGGCCCGAGGCCTTTGGAAACCGATACTTGGCGCCGTGGACGGTGGACAGAATGGATGCCGAGACCCGCCCTTGCGCCCAAGCGCGCCACGCCGGCGAAGGCTAGGTTCCGCGCCCAATGCCAGTAGATGGCATTCCAAAGGGCACTGCCCTTTGGCGGGGTGGTTTGGAGGGATAGCGCCCCTCCAACCTTCCCGCGCCGGTTATCCAGAAACGCTGATGGCGTGAGGCCTGTGGTAGGGAGATCTATGCGGAAAGGCGGCGCGCTCTCCAATCACTCTCACTCTGCCGCGCTGTCCATACGCGCCGCATACCGGCTCGCCGGTCGTGCCAGACCGAGATTGTCGCGCAGCGTCGTCCCCTCATACTCCCGCCGCACCAGCCCCCGCGCCTGAAGGATCGGCACGACCTGATCGACGAAGGCGTCGAACTGCCCAGGGAAGAAGGCCGGCATCAGGTTGAAGCCGTCGGCGGCACCGTCGCGGAACCACTGCTGCATGGCGTCCGCGACCTGCGCCGCGCTGCCGACCACCATCAGGTGCCCGCGCGCGGCGGCGACGCGGTAGCACAGGTCGCGCAGTGTCAGCCCCTCGCGCCGCGCCGTCTCCAGCAGCAGCTTCGCGCGGCTTTTCAGGTGATCGCTCTCCGGCAATTCCGGCACCGGGCCGTCGAGGTCGTATCCCGACATGTCGGTGCCCAGCCGGTCGGACAGCACGGTATTGGCCTGCTTCATGTCGAGGTTGCGGTTCAGCTCGGCGAACAGCGCGCGCGCCTCCGCCTCGTCGCGACCGATGATCGGCATGAAGCCGGGCATGATCTTCAGTGAATCCTCGCGGCGCCCGTGCTGGGCGAGTTGCGCCTTCAGGCCGCGGTAGAAGTCCTGCGCGTCGCCAAGGCTGTTCTGGGCTGTGAAGACAACCTCGGCGGTGCGCGCGGCGAGCGCCTGGCCGGTCGCGGAACTGCCCGCCTGGATGATGACGGGATGGCCCTGCGGGCAGCGCGGCAGGTTCAGCCCGCCGGTGACGGTGAAATAGGTGCCGTGGAAATCCGGCACATGCAGAGAGCCGGGACGAACGAAGGTGCCTGCCGCCTTGTCCATCACGAAGGCGCCGTCATCCCAGGAATCCCACAATTGCAGGCAGGCTTCAACGAACTCGTCGGCGATCGCGTAGCGGTCGGCATGTGGCGGGTGCTCGCGGCCGAACACCTTGCCGTTCTTGGGATAGGAGGAGGTCACCACATTCCACGCCGCCCGCCCGCCCGACAGGTGGTCGAGCGAGGCGAAGGCGCGGGCGATGTGATAGGGCTCGGAGTAGGTGGTGGACGCCGTGGCGGCGAGGCCGAGATGCGTCGTGTGGGCCGAGAGCACCGAGAGCAGCGTGATCGGTTCGAACTTGCCAATCGAGGATGGGTGTTCCGCATAGCCGGTGGCGAAATTGTCGGCGAGGAAGAACATGTCGAACTTCCCGCGCTCGGCCGTCTGCGCGATGTGGCGCATCAGCGCGATGTCAGGCCCACCCGGAATGGCCTCCGGATGGCGCCAGCCGGCGACGTGATGCCCCGCGGCCTGCACGAAAACACCGAGGCGCATCTGCCCGTCCGGATTTCCTGCGCCCATGGCGTCCGCTCCTGTCATCCCGGACAACAAGACGCTGGCGGCCCGCCACGTCAAGATCGCCGGCCGGCATGGCGCGCCGGGCCTGGTTGGCGCATGCGGTTGCGTCCATCCGCACGCCCCCGCCTGCCCCGCGCTGACGCAGGCTTCGGTTGACGCAGCCTTGCGCCGCTGCCCAATCTCGCCAAGGGAACAGGGAGGATGGCGATGGCCGGCAGGCTGGCAGGCAAGCGCGCGTTGGTGACGGCGGCGGGCCAGGGCATCGGGCGCGCCGCGGCGCTCGCCATGGCAGCGGAGGGGGCGACCGTCATCGCCACCGACCGCGACGCACAGAAGGTGGGCGAACTCGGCGCGCGCGGCATCATCCATCAGCCGCTCGACGTGCTGGACGATGCCGCGGTGCAACGCGCGGTGAAGGAAGCCGGGCAGATCGACGTGCTGTTCAACTGTGCCGGCTTCGTCCACCAGAACACGATCCTCACCTGCACCGACGAGGAATGGGATTTCGGCTTCGCGCTGAATGTACGGGCGATGTGGAAGATGGCGCGCGCCGTCATCCCAGGCATGGTCGAGCGGCGCCACGGCGCCATCGTCAACATGTCGAGTGCGTGTTCCAGCGTGAAGGGCGCGCCGAACCGCTTTCTCTACGGCACCACCAAGGCGGCGGTGATCGGCATGACCAAGTCGATCGCGACCGAGTATGTGACGCAGGGCATCCGGTGCAACTGCCTCTGCCCCGGCACGGTGGACACGCCGTCATTGCATGACCGCATCGCCGACAATGCGGCGGCGGCGGGCTCGGTCGAGGCCGCGCGGGCCGCCTTCGTCGCCCGGCAGGCGATGGGGCGGCTCGCCACCGCCGAGGAGATCGCCGCCCTGGTGTTATACTTGGCCGCGCCAGAGAGTACCTTCGTCACCGGCCAGGCCATCGTCATCGACGGCGGCTGGACGCTGTAGCCACCCGGCCGGGGGCGGCCCTTTCGGCCAACCCCCGGCCCTGGCATTGTGCGTCACCAACGACAGAGTTTTAGGGACACGCCGATGAAGCTCCTGCGCTATGGACCCGCCGGCCATGAAAAGCCGGGCCTGCTCGATGCCGAGGGCGGCATCCGCGACCTTTCCGGCATCGTCAAGGACATCGCCGGCGATACGCTCGCCCCGGCAGCGCTGGCAAAGATCGCCGCGATCGACCCGGCGACGCTGCCGAAGGTGGACGGCCAGCCGCGCCTCGGCCCGCCAGTCGCGGGCATGAAGAACCTGGTCTGCATCGGGCTCAACTATGCCGACCATGCCGCCGAGACCGGCGCGCCGATCCCCAAGGAGCCGATCGTCTTCCTGAAGTCGCTCAATGCGCTGCAGGGACCGAATGACGACGTCGTCATCCCGCGCGGCAGCGTGAAGACCGATTGGGAAGTCGAACTCGCCATCATCATCGGCACGCGCGCGAAGTATGTGTCCGAGGAGAACGCGCTCGACCACATCGCCGGGTATGCGGTCGGCAACGACGTGTCGGAACGCGAATGGCAGGCCGAGCGCGGCGGCACCTGGGACAAAGGCAAGGGCTTCGACACCTTCGGCCCGCTCGGCCCCTGGCTGGTCACGAAGGACGAGGTGCCGGACCCGCAGAACCTCGCCATGTTCTGCGACGTGGATGGCGTGCGGCAGCAGGATGGCTCGACGCGCACCATGATCTTCGGCGTGAAGCAGCTCATCGCCTATGTCAGCCAGTGCATCACGCTGAACCCGGGCGACGTCATCTTCACCGGCACGCCGCCGGGCGTGGGGCTGGGCAAGAAGCCGACACCGGTGTTCCTCAAGGCCGGCCAGGTGATGCGCCTCGGCATCGCGGGCCTTGGCGAGCAGCAGCAGAACCTGGTGGCGTCGTCATGACGCGCGCCGCGTTGGTTGCGCTCGCCCTGCTGTTGCCGGGGCCGGTGCTGGCTCAGCAACGCGCCCAGTCGGCACCGCGCCCGGATCCGCTGGCCCAGCAGGTTGAGCAGAACATCCGCACCTGCATCGGCAGTTCGCAGGACATGTCGCTGGTCGCGCGCTGCATGGACAGCCAGCGCGCAGTGGTTGCCCCGCGGCTGGACAATGCCGTGGAACGCATGCTGGCCACCCAGGCCGACCCGGCGCGCCGGGCGGGTCTGGCGGGCGTGCAGGCGGCATGGGCGCAGTACCGCGACGCGCGTTGCGACTTCGCTGGCACCAACCCGGAACGCGGAGCGGATGCGGCGGCCGATCGCGCCGCCTGCCTGCTGCAATTCGACCTGGGGCGCACGTTGGAGATCGAGCAATTGCTCGCCCCGCCGCCACCGCCGCCGGCCCAGGCGCCGCAGCGCCAGCAGCAGCGCCGATAGGCGAAGCGGCCACGTATCCTACTGAACTTCGATATCCCGGCCCGCCCACAAGGCGGGCCGGCGTGGGTTGCTGCGCCAGAGGCCCGATTGCGCTTTGCCCCTGTGGTGACATCGCCATCGGCCCGCTGGCGGAAATGACCCGCGGCCCATCCTCCAGATTTCGTTGCAGCAACAGCGCCACGCGGGCGTAGCCTTCCGTCGCTTGCCGTGCGGAGGGTTCGGCCATGGTCATGTATCATCAGGGCAACCGCGAACTGCAGGATGCCTTCGGAACCCGTAAACTCGCCGACAGGCTGGAAGAGCGCCTGCACCGCAGCGCCTTCACCCCGGAGGATGAGGCCTTCATCGCCTCCCTCCGCTTCTTCTTCCTGGCAACGGCGACCGCCGAAGGGCACCCGGACTGCTCCTTCAAGGGCGGTGACCCGGGCTTCGCGCGGGTGATCGCGCCGGACCTGCTGGTATTCCCCGACTATGACGGCAATGGGATGTTCAAGAGCCTTGGCAACATCCGCACCAATCCGCATGTCGGCCTGCTGTTCATCGGCATGGAGGAAAAGCCGCGCCGGCTGCGCGTCAACGGCACTGCGCAGGTGGTGCGGGAGGATCCGCTGCTCGCCAGCTTCGAGGGTGCCCAGGCGCTGGTGCGGGTCACGCCGGAGGACATTTTCCCCAACTGCCCCCGCAACATCCCGCGCCTCCAGGTTGTCGAGGAAAGCCCCTTCGTCCCGCGCCGCGGCGTCGATCGCGTGGAGCCGGCCTGGAAGTCGTTCGAGATGTTCGCGGATGTGGTGCCGCCGCGCCACGCGTGACGGCGCGGGTCATGTCGCGCGACCGTAGCCGGCGAATTGCGCGGCGGCCTCGGCAAGGTCGCGCTCGTTCAGCAGCACCGGCTTCAGGCCCGAGGCCAACAGGTCTAGATATTGGCCGGCGAGGTTCTCGACCTCGAAGGCCAGGGTGACGGCGGCGGCCAGGGTGGTGCCGCAGGCGACGACACCGTGATTGGCGAGCAGCACGGCGCGGCGGTCTGCAAGGGCGGCGACGCAGTTCTGCGCCAGCGCCTCGGTGCCTAAGGTTGCGTGTTCGGCGCAATGGACCGGCCCACCCGCCAGCAGCACCATGTAGTGGAAGGGCGGAATGCCGGTCCGCGCGCAGGACAGCGCGGTGGCACGCGGGGAATGCGTGTGGACAACGGCGCCCATATCGGGCCGCGCCGCGTAGATCGCGGCGTGCAGGCGCCATTCCGATGAGGGGCGATGCGCCGCGCCGGCGTCAACCGTGCCATTCGCCGCGACGCGCACGAGATCCGCCTCGGTCATCCGGGCGTAGGGCAAGGCAGCGGGGGTGATGGTGAAGCCGTCACCGTGGCGCTGCGAGATATTGCCGGATTTCGACGGCATCATCCCGGCGGCATCGAGGCGCTGGGCAGCGGCGACGATGGCCGGGTCGGTCATGCCAACCCGACAAGTGCCGCGCCGCGCAGCCGAGCGACGGCTTGCAGCGATCCATTCACATCGTTGCGCCCAACACCCACGGCGCGAACTCCTGCGCGCCGAACCCCATCGCCTCGCTCTTCGTCGACTCGCCCGAGGCCGTGCGCAGCATCAGTTCGAAGATGCGTTCGCCGCATTGCGCGACCGTCTCCTCCCCGCTGGCGATGGTCCCGCAATTGATGTCCATGTCCTCGGACAGCCGTTCATACATCGCTGTATTCGTCGCCAGCTTGATCGACGGCGCCGGCTTCATCCCGAACACGCTGCCGCGCCCGGTGGTGAAGCACACCAGATTCGCCCCGCCCGCCACCTGCCCGGTCGCCGCCACCGGGTCGTAGCCCGGCGTGTCCATGAACACGAAGCCGCGGGCGGTAACCGGTTCGGCATAGCGATACACATCGACCAGGTTCGTCGTGCCCGCCTTCGCCATGGCGCCGAGCGACTTCTCAAGGATGGTCGTCAGCCCGCCCGCCTTGTTGCCCGGGGAGGGGTTGGCGTTCATCTCGGCCCCCTCGCGTGCCGTGTAGTCCTCCCACCAATGCATCACATCGACGAGCTTCTGGCCGACATCCTGGCTGACGGCGCGGCGCGTCAGCAGATGCTCGGCGCCATAGGTCTCCGGCGATTCCGACAGGATCACAGTGCCGCCATGCCGCACCACCAGGTCCGACGCCGCCCCCAGCGCCGGATTCGCCGTGATGCCCGAATACCCGTCCGACCCGCCGCATTGCAGCGCGACGCACAGTTCCGAGGCCGGCACCGGCACGCGTGTGGCTGTGTTGGCTTCGGCCAGCACCTCCTTCACGAACTCGATCCCCTTCAGCACGGTCGAGCGCGACCCGCCGCTGTCCTGGATGTCCATCGAGCGCAATCGGCCGGTCAGCTTCTGCTCCTCCAGCATCGGGCCGAGCTGGTTGACCTCGCAGCCCAGACCGATGGCGATGACATGGGAGAAATTGGCATGCCGCGCGAAGCCGGCGAGCGTCCGGCGCAGCACCCGCAGCGGTTCGTCCATCGTCATGCCGCAGCCGGTCTTGTGCGTTAGCGCCACCACGCCATCGACATTCGCCCAATCGGCCAGCGGGTCCTCGCCGGTGATCGGGTTCGGCTCGAATTGCCGGGCGATCAGCTGCGCGACATGCGCCGAGCAATTCACGCTGGTGACGATGCCGATGTAGTTGCGCGTCGCCACGCGGCCATCGGCGCGGCGGATACCCATGAAGCTCGCCGGCTGGTCGACATACTCGGTCGGCCTGGCATCGACACCCCAGGCATAGTCGCGGGAGAAGTCGCCCATCTCGCAATTGTGGGTGTGGACCCACGCGCCCGGTTCGATCGCATCGGTGGCGAAGCCGATGATCTGCCCGTAGCGACGGATCGGTTCGCCCTTCGCATGCGGGCACACCGCCACCTTGTGCCCGGCCGGGATGCGGCGGGCGCCGACGGAAACGCCGGGCACCACCTCGGTCCCTGGCATCAGCACGCCGCGGGCGATCACCACCCCATCCTCGGGGTTCAGCCGGATCACGAGCGGCGAGGTGCGGGTTTCCATCGGTTTCCTCCCAGGGATTGCCACGATCCTAGAGCAGATCCCGCTCCGGTGGTATTCACCTGATCGGGTGAAGATGCCCGCAAAAACAACATCCTAGGGCGGGGTCCATCAGAATCCGCACCAGGACGATGCCGCCGCGCGATCAGCCCGAGACGGTGGTGCGGAACATCAGCCGCTGGTGCTTCTCGTGGTCGAACAGCGTCGCCGTGTGCAGCGTGGAGAGGTTGTCCCACACCACCAGGTCGCCCGCCCGCCAGCGATGGCGGTAGATGTAGCGGTCCTGCGTCGCATGGGCCATCACCTCGGCGATCAGCGCGTGGCCTTCGGCCGGCGGCAAGCCTTCGACATGGCTGATGACGGCGGGGCAGATGAACAGCGAGGCGCGCCCCGTCGCCGGGTGCCGGCGGACCATCGGCTGGCTGACCGGCGGGAAGCGGCGGCGCGCTTCATCCGACAGCGGCGGCCTGCCCGGCGTGTTGCGGCGGTTCCATTCGGACAGCGTGTTGAGGTCATGCACGGCGTCCAGCCAGGCGATGCGTGCGCGCAGCGCCGGCGGCAATTCGGCATAGGCCGTGACCGCATCGAGCAACCAGGTCTCGCCGCCCTCAGGCGGGCAGATCACGCCGTAGAACAGCGAGCAGGCGCTCGGGGTATCGCGAAAGCTGCTGTCGGCATGCCACTGCTCGACACCGGTCGCGAAATTCGCCCGCACCCGGTCATCGGCGTAGTTGCCAACGCAGAAGATCTCGGGAAAGTCCGGGTGGGTATGCGCCGAGGCGGAATGCATCTCCAGCGAACCGAGGCGTTTGCTGAAGGCGACCAGCGCCGCCGGGTCGTTCGGCACGTCGCGCAGCAGCAGCACGCCACCGCGATGCAGCGCGGCGCGGAAGGCATCGACCTCAGCCTCCGGCAGGTCGCCGGCGATACGGAAATCGGTCAGTTCGACCCCGAATGTGGCGCCGATTGGACGCGCATCGAGGGTGGTACGGTCCTGGGCAAGGCCGGCGCTCATGGCGGCATCTCCGATTCAAGTCAGCGCAGGCCGGCAACGGGCGTGATTGGGCGTCATCAAGGCGCCACTCGCAGCATGCCAGGGGATCGCACCACCCGCCACCCTTGCCGGGGCGCTGGATTGCGCCCAATTTGGTCGCGGACACCTTGGGGAGCCTCGTCCGGAGGCTGAGAGGCGGGCTTCACCCGCGACCCATGGAACCTGATCCGGTTCGGACCGGTGTAGGGAACGGTGCCACCCGTTCGTCCGCGCGTTCGCGCCCCCTGCCGGGCCGTCGCGCGGTCGTGCGCGGCACCCCCCTTCCCGGCCTTGGGGGAACGAGACATGCACCGCCGCTCATTGCTGGCCACCGCCACCATCGCCGCCATGGGGACGCAACTGGCGCGCCCCGCCTCGGCCCAGGCCGCCCGCGCGCGGACGCTGCGCTTCATGCCGCAGGCGGCGCTCTCGGTGCTCGACCCGATCTTTAACCCGACCACCATCGTCACCACCCATGGCTATTGCGTGTTCGACACGCTCTACGGCGCCGACAGTGCGCTGCGCCCGCAGCCGCAGATGGCGCAGGGGCACGAGGTCTCGGCCGATGGCCTGACCTGGACGATCCGCCTGCGCGATGGCCTGGCCTTCCATGATGGCGAGCCGGTCCGGGCGAAGGATTGCGTCGCCTCGATCCGTCGCTGGGCGGTGCGCGACGCCTTCGGCCAGGTGCTGATGGGCGCGGTCGCCGAGATCATCGCGGCCGATGACCGCACCATCACCTTCCGCCTGAGCCGTCCTTTCCCCGCTTTGCTGGATGCGCTGGCGAAACCCGCCGCCTCGCCCTGTTTCATGATGCCCGAGCGCACGGCGAACACGCCGGCCGACCGCCCGATCACCGACATGACCGGCTCCGGCCCGTGGAAGTTCGTCCCCGGCGAGTTCAACCAGGGCAGCCAGGCCGTCTATGTGAAGAACGAGCGCTACGCCCCGCGCGGCGAGCCCGCCAATGCGGCGACCGGCGGCAAGGTGGTGAATTTCGACCGGCTGGAGTTGGTCTGGATCCCCGATGGCGGCACCGCCGTCGCCGCGCTTCGCACCGGGGAGATCGACTGGATCGAATACCCCCTGCCCGACCTCGTGCCGGTGCTGCAACGCGACCGCGCCATCACCACCCAGGTCTATGACCCGAATGGCTTCCTCGGCTTCCTGCGCTTCAATGCGCTGCATCCGCCCTTCAACGACGTGAAGGTCCGCCGTGCCATCCGCGACGTGCTCGTGCAGTCCGACTTCATGTCGGCTGTCGCGCTGGAAGGCGACTGGCGCGAATGCCACGCCGTCTTCCCGTGCGGCCTGCCGGGCGTGACGGAGTTCCCACCCGCCCCACGTGGCGAGGCAGCAATGGAGCTCGCCCGCGCCGCGCTGCGCGAGGCCGGCTACAACGGCGAGCCGGTCGTCCACGTCAACCCGACCGATTTCGCCGCGGTGACCATGCAGGGCCGCGTCACGGCCGACCTGATGCGCCGGCTCGGCGTGAACATCCAGCTGGTGGAAAGCGACTGGGCCACCACCATCGCGCGACGGGCCAACAAGAACCCGCCGGCGCAGGGCGGGTGGAACCTGCACAACACCAACTTCCCGGCGGCCGGCATCGCCAACCCGGCGCTCTCGCCGATCATCCGCATGCATGGGGAGCGCGCTTGGTTCGGCTGGCCGACCGATGCCGGGGTGGAGGAACAGGTGCAGGCCTGGATCAATGCGCCCAGCGCGGAGGCGCAGGTGGCGGCGATGCAGCGGTTGCAAGTGCTGGCCTGGGACGCGGTGCCCTTTGCACCGACAGGGCTGTTCCGGCTGCGCACGGCCTTCCGCGCCGATCTGTCAGGGGTGCTGCAGGGGCCGAATCCGTTTGTGTGGAACCTCAAGCGCGGGTGATGAACCGGAGGGGCACCGCCCCTCCCCTCAATGCCCGACTGTCTTCGAGAACAGGTTCACCACCAGCACTCCCGCGATGATCAACCCCAGGCCGATCATCGCCGGACCATCAAGCGCCTGGCGGAACCACACCCAGCTGACCGCCGAGATCAGCACGATCCCGACCCCCGACCAGATCGCATAAGCGATGCCGGTCGGCATGGTGCGCAGGGTCAGCGACAGCGCGAAAAAGGCGACGCCATAGCCGAGCACGGTCACGACGGTCGGCCAAAGCCGCGTGAAACCCTCCGTGGCCTTCAGCGCCGAGGTGGCGATGACCTCGGCGACGATCGCCAAGCCAAGCCAGGCATAAGTGCTCGTCATCGGGCGTCGTTCAGCAGCCGCCCGGCACGGCCTCAAGCTTTACCATCCGCCCATCGACGGCGAATTCGCGGAAATCCATCAGCATCTCGTCCGCGACGCCATTCTCCCAATAGCGCAGGGAGACTTCGTAGGACGGCGTGGTCGCCCCGCCGCCCTGCTGCTGCGCCTCGCGGTCGAAGAAGGCGATGCGCATGCGCACCGAACCGAGCGGCGAAAGCAGCGGGAATTCCGGCACATCGCGCGGGCCGTCCCATGCGGACAGCACCGTCGTGGTATCCTGCGGCCCATCGGAGGAGGTGCCATCGAAGAGCGGCACGACCACCAGGCGCTGGCCGGCGCGCGCCGCGTTCAGCGTGACGATGGTGTGGCGGTTGGGCAGCAGCGTGCCGGGTGCCAGGCGCTCCTCGTTCACCTCGGGTTCGGTGTAGCGGATCACTCCGGAGCCGTCGGCCGCGAGTTCCGCCTCGCCGGCGATACGCTGCGTCACCGCGCCCTGGGTCATCTGCGTCAGGGTGAAGCGCAGGCGACGGCCATCCTTGCTTTCGACGGTGGAATAGTCGGAGGCGGTCTCGATCTGCGTGCCTTCGCGGTCGGTCAGCGTCAGGGTGAAACGCTGGCGGCTGGCCCAGCTGTCGCAGGCATCGACCAGTTCATAGATCATGCCGCCCTGGGCGCTGGCGATGTTCCCCTGGTTGCGCGACGGCGCCAGGGTCAGCCGGTAGGCGGCGCGATGGGCAAGGAGGTTGCGATCCTCGATCGGCTGGCCCAGCGGCACGGCCGCGGCAGGTGCAGCGGTCGCGCCGGCCGCGGTCGCCGGCGCGGCGGGGGCCGCCGGCGCCTGCGCCTCGGCTGTTGGCAGCCCGAGCAGCGTGCCGAGGATGAGGGCGGTGGAAAGCGTCAGCCGCATCGAAGGCTCCTGCAACGGGTCAGTCCGTCAACTTAGGCAGTCTTGCTGCCAGACGCACCCTTTACGGGCGGCAGATCAAGCTTGATGTGAAGTTCCTTCAGCCGCTCGGCCGTCACCGGGGCCGGCGCCTGCATCATCAGGTCCTCGCCCTGCTGGTTGAGCGGGAAGAGGATGACCTCGCGGATATTCGGCTCATCGGCCAGCAACATGACGATGCGGTCGATGCCCGGGGCCGAGCCACCATGCGGCGGGGCGCCGTAGCGGAAGGCGTTCAGCATGCCGCCGAAGCGCGCCTCGACTTCCTCGGGCGGATAGCCGGCAATGCCGAAGGCGCGGATCATGATGTCGGGGCGGTGGTTGCGGATGGCCCCGCTGCTCAGTTCCACGCCGTTGCAGACGATGTCGTACTGGAACGCCTTGATATCCAGCGGATCCATCGTGTTCAGCGCCTCCAGCCCGCCCTGCGGCATGCTGAACGGGTTGTGGCTGAAGTCGATGCGCTTGGTGTCTTCGTTCAGTTCGTACATCGGAAAGTCGACGATCCAGCAGAAGCGGAATTCGTCCTTGGCGATCAGTCCGAGTTCCTCGCCCAGGCGCGTGCGCACCTTGCCGCTGAACTTCGGCGCCTCGTCCTTCTTGCCGGCAGCGAAGAACACGGCATCGCCGGGGTTCAGGCGGCAGGCGACGCGGATGGCTTCGACGCGGTCGGCTTCGAGATTCTTGGCGATCGGGCCCTTGGCGCCGTCTGTCGCGAACTGGATGTAGCCGAGGCCACCGGCCCCTTCCGAGCGCGCCCATTCGTTCAGCTTGTCGAAGAAGCCGCGCGGCTTGTCGGCCGCCCCCGGCGCCGGCACCGCGCGGATGATGCCGCCCGAGGCCGCGATCTTGGCGAACAGGCCGAAGCTGGAGCCGGCGAAATGCTCGGTGACGTCGGTGATCTTGATCGGGTTGCGCAGGTCCGGCTTGTCCGAGCCGTATTCCAGCATCGCGGTGTCGTAGGCGATGCGCGGGAACGGCGCGCCATAGACCTTCCGCGACCCGGCGAATTCCTCGAAGACGCCCGCGATCACCGGCTCAATGGCGGCGAAGACGTCTTCCTGGGTGACGAAGCTCATCTCGAAATCGAGCTGGTAGAACTCGCCCGGCGACCGGTCGGCGCGGGAGGCCTCGTCGCGGAAGCAGGGCGCGATCTGGAAGTAGCGGTCGAAGCCCGCGACCATCGCCAGCTGCTTGAACTGCTGCGGCGCCTGCGGCAGGGCATAGAAGGTGCCGGGGTGGTTGCGCGACGGCACCAGGAAGTCGCGCGCGCCCTCGGGGCTGGAGGCGGTCAGGATCGGCGTCTGGAACTCGGTGAAGCCCTGCGCGATCATCCGCTGGCGGATCGAGGCGATGACGCCGGCGCGCAGCAGGATGTTCCGCTTCTGCTTCTCCCGCCGTAGATCGAGGAAGCGGTAGCGCAGGCGCAGATCCTCGGGGAACTCCTGCTCGCCGGCGACCTGGATCGGCAGCACCTCGGCATGCGACTGCACGGCGATCTCATGCACCTGGATCTCGACCTCGCCGGTCGGCAGCTTGTCGTTGATGGTGCCGGCCTCGCGCAGCACCACCTTGCCGGTCACGGTGATGACGCTTTCGGGCCGCGCCGCCTCCGCCGCCTCGAAAACGATCGAGCCGGAGGGGAAGACGCATTGCGTCAGCCCGTAGCGGTCGCGCAGGTCGATGAACAACAGCCCGCCATGGTCGCGCTTGCGGTGCACCCAGCCGGAAAGCCGCACGGTCTGGCCGGCGTCGGAGGCGCGGAGCGCGCCGCAATGATGGGTGCGGTAGGCGTGCATGTGGAACAACCGTGCTGCTGCGGTGGGAAGCCGCGCAAAGGGACCGACCGGCCGCGCCGTGTCAAGCGTCGGGGCCGGGAACGGCGCCGCTCAGGCGCTCGCCGCGTCCAGTTCCGCCATGTCGCTCGCCGTCAGCACCAGTTCCGCCGCGACCGCCAGTTCGGCGAGCTGTTCCGGGCTGGTCGCACTCGCGATCGGCGCCGTGATCCCCGGCCGGGCGATCTGCCAGCCCAACGCCACCGCCGCCTGGCTCACCCCATGCCGCGCCGCCACCGCATCCACCGCCGCCAGCACCGCCATGCCCTTGTCGGTCATGTGCTTGGCCACGCTCCGCTCGCCGCGCACGCTTTTGCCGAGGTCCGCCTTGGTGCGGTACTTGCCCGTCAGGAAGCCCGAGGCCAGGGCGGAATAGGTGATCACCCCCACCCCCTCGGCCAGGCAGAGCGGCAGCAGGTCGGCCTCGATGCCGCGATCCATCAGGTTGTAGACCGGCTGGTGGCTCTCGAAGCGCGGCAGGCCCTGCGCGGCGCTGACATCGAGCGCCTCCTTCAGCCGCGCCGCGGTGTAGTTGGACGAGCCGATCGCGCCGACCATGCCCGCCTCGATCAGCCGCTGGAAGGCGCCGAGCGTCTCGGCCAGCGGGACCGTCTCGTCATCCTTGTGCGCCTGGTACAGGTCGATCCGCTCGATGCCGAGCCGGCCGAGCGAGGCCTCGCAGCATTTGGCGATCCAGGCCGGCGCCAGCCCCTTGCCCTGCCCCGGCATCTCCATGCCGCATTTGGTCAGGATCAGCACCTTGTCTCGCACCCCGGGCCGCGCCTTCAGCCATTCGCCGATCACGGTCTCCGACTCGCCGCCGGTATGCCCCGGCACCCAGGCCGAATAGACATCGGCCGTGTCGATGGCGATGAGCCCACGTTCCACACAGGCATCCAGCAAGCGGAAGGACATCGCCTTGTCCGCCGTCCAGCCAAAGACATTGCCGCCGAAAACCACCGGCGGCACCGACAATCCCGACCGCCCGAGCGCGCGCATCCGCATGGCAAAACCCTCCGTGACCGGCCGGCAGGATGCGCCGGCCGCCGCCGTCCGGCCAGCCCCGCCGAGGCTTGCCTTTCCCTGGCCGCCCACGGGGTCTAAAGCTGGCTGGATGAGTCGTCGCCCTGCCGCTGCCAGCGCCATCGCCACCTCCGGCGAGGCGCTCCCCGCCCTGATCACCGAGACCGAGGAATTGGCCGCGCTCTGCGCGCGCCTGCGCGAGGAACGGTTCGTCACCGTCGACACCGAATTCATGCGGGAACGGACCTATTGGCCCGAGCTCTGCCTGGTGCAGCTCGCCGGCGACCATGAGGTGGCCGAGGTGGACGCCCTGGCCCCCGGTCTCGACCTCGCCCCGCTCGGGGAATTGCTGGCCGATCCGGCGGTGGTGAAGGTGTTTCACGCCGCCCGCCAGGATGTCGAAATCTTCCTGCTGAAATTCGACGCTGTGCCAACCCCGCTGTTCGACACCCAGATCGCCGCCATGGTCGCGGGCTTCGGCGACCAGGTGTCCTATGATGGGTTGTGCCGCTCGCTCGCGGGCGTGCAGATCGACAAGGCGCACCGCTTCTCCGACTGGTCGGCGCGGCCGCTCTCCCCGGCGCAGCTCGCCTATGCCGCAGCCGATGTGACGCATCTGCGCAAGATCTACACCGCGCTCGACACCAAGCTGCGGCGCGAAGGCCGCCTCGCCTGGGTGGCCGAGGAAATGGCGGCGCTCGCCGACCCCGCCACCTATCGCCAGGACCCCGAGACCGCCTGGGAAAAGCTGCGCCCGCGCACCACCAACCGGCGCTTCCTGGGCGTGCTGCAGGCCGTCACCGCCTGGCGGGAACGCGAGGCGCAGCGCATCAACATCCCACGCCAGCGCCTGGTGAAGGACGAGACGCTGCTCGAGATCGCCGCCACCACGCCGATGACGGCGGCGGACCTCGCCCGCGCGCGGGGGATTTCGGAGGGCTTCGCCAAGGGGCGGTCCGGCGCCGGGCTGATTGCCGCGGTCGAGGCGGGGCGCGCCTTGCCGGATGACGCCCTGCCGGAGGCGCCCAAGGACCGCGCCGGCCCGCCGGCCTCGCCCGCCCTGGTCGCACTGCTCAAGGTGCTGCTGGCGGCAAAGAGCGAGGAACACAATGTCGCGCCGAAGCTGCTCGCCAGCAGCGACGACCTCGACCGCCTGGCCAGCGGTGACGGCGCCGAGGTGCCCGCGATGCATGGCTGGCGACGCGAGGTGTTCGGCGAGGCCGCGCAGGCGCTCAAGACCGGCAAGCTGGCGCTTGGCGTCGATGGCAAGCGGGTGAAGCTGATCCCGGCGGGGTGAGGCCCTGCTGCGCGTCGCTACAGCGGCGCGCCTTCCCGCAGCGCCGCCCGCAGCACCTCCGCGCGCGCCTCGTCCAGCCCGGCATGCGCCGGCGTGAAGAAGCGAGGGTCCGGGGTGAAGATCAGATAGGCCATGGCCTCGTTCAGCATCACCTCCTCCTGCGCCGGGTCGTAGCCCTCGCTCTGGAGGAAGGCACGGAAGCGGGCGCGTTCGGGCTCGGTGAACACCTCGCGCCAGACGCGGGCGACATGGGCGGCGAAGCCGGGGTTGGTGAAGAAATGCCCGTGCCCGAGTTCGTGATGCAGGATGGCGCGGCGCATCGAGGCATCCACCCTTGCCTCGATGCCCGGGACGGAGACGATGGCGAACTCCTCCCCTGGCGGCAGTTGGGCGCGGATGCGGATGACCTGTTCGTGCAACCACCGCTCCTCGGGTGTGAGGGTGATGCCGTCGCGCTCGGCCAGCACGAAGAAACGCTCGATATCCCGGCCGCGATAGTTGTGGCCGTAATAATACGTCGCCGGCGTCTCCCCGCTGCGCGCGATGGTGATGGCGAGGTCGGCATCGTCAAGGACGCGGTCGCGCGGGGCGCCGTACTTCTCGATCAGCGCCGCGACGCGGTTGAGCGCGGCGGCCTGACGGTCGAGATCCGGGAAATCGACGACGAAGACACGGGGATTGCCGGCCAGGGTGAACAGGGTCGGCTCCGAGGCGCGATGCGCCCGGATGGTATCCTCGGTGGCCTCGACGGGGCGGAAGGCCTGCGGCGCCGGGGCGACCGGCGCGAGCACCCTGGGTGGCGCGACCGGCAATGCGGCGACGACCGGCCCCGACGGCGGCGCGAGGGTGACGGCGTCAGCCTTGGGTGGTGGTTCGGCAGGCCCGGCATGCAGCCAGAACCAGACAGCCGTCCCCGCCGCTGCCAGCACCAGCACGCCTCCCCCCGCAACCAAGGCAACAGGCCGCGCGCTGCTCGCCGATGTGGCGGGCAGCGTCGGCTGAGGCACCCCCTCGACCGGACGTTCGAGGCGGACCGTCTCGTCCGGGTCGTCCACGCGGGAGCCGTCAGCTACCGATATTGACGACCTGCACGCGACGATTGCGTGCGTTGGAGGTTTGCGGCGGGGTCTGTTCGAGCAGCTGTGTCTCGCCCAGACCCACAGCCACGAGGCGGTTCGGGTTCACGCCGAACTTCGCGATCAGGTATTCCCGCACCGCCGCGGCGCGCCGTTCGGACAGCGCCTGGTTGGAGGCGGCATCACCGACATTGTCGGTATGGCCCTCGATGCGGAAGCGGAAGCCGGAGAGGTCCTGCGAGGACAAGGCCCGGCCCAGCGGCGCCAGGGCGCGTTCGGCGGCCGGCGTCAGCATGGAGGAACCGCTCGCGAAGGTGACGGTGATCGAGGCCGAGGGCGCATCCGACGTCGTTTCGCGCACCGGCGCACGGGCGGCGGCCTGGGTCGGGGAGACGCCCGGCGTGGCGGGCTTCGCCGCCGGCGCGCCAGGACCGGCGACCGAAGGGGTCGGCGCCGGATTGGCCGCGGCTGGCTGGCCATAGACCGGGGCGGGCTGCACCGGGGCCTGCGCGGCGGGTGCCGCCTCGACCGCGCCGGGCACGCGGATGCCACGGGTCTGGCCGCCGGCCTGCGGACGCAGCCGTTCGATTAGTTGCAGCGCGGCTGGGTCGGATTGCGCCTGGACGGCCGGTACGACAGAGACGAAAGCCAGCGCGGCGGCGCCGGCGAGAAGCAGTGATCGGGTCATAATGGGCCCTCCTTCGATACGCTGATGAGTAGCACGCGGAACATTCCCGCGCATCCGAAGCGGTTCACAGAAGGCCCAGGCCGCGCCAGGCCGACAGGCGCAGCGCCAGCAGCCGTTCAATCGCCGCCGTCGCATTGGCCAAGGCTTCCGGCGGCATCTCGGGCGGGATCAGCCGCGCGGCGATCGCGGCGGGATCGGCCGGCGCGCCCTTCTGCAATTCGACAAGCACGGCGAGGTCCGACGGCGAGGCGGTGATCGCGCTGCCAAGCGCCGGCACGACGGCCCCGAGCACCGCGCCGCCGGTGCCGGGTTCACCGGCGAGGATGGTCAGCAGCGCCTCATTCGAGCGCGCCGAGCCGGCCACGGCGGCCAGGTCATGCACGATCGGCCGCCACAGCGGATGCGCTGCACCGCTCTCGACCAGCATCAGGCCGATCTCGGGCAGGCTGAGGTCCCCGAGGCCGGGCAACGCCGCCAGCTCACCCAGGGTGCGCGGGCCATCGGCCAGGGCGCGGGCGAGGATCGCATTGTGCTCGTCCTTCAGCGTCGCCTCGCCCGAGGAGGTGGTGACCGAGGTGTCGAGCAGTTCCGGCGCCATGCCGAGCGCGACTTGGATCTCGGCGAGTGCCAGGGGCCGCGCCGGTCGCCGCCCGCGCACGAAGATGTCGGCGCGGAAGCGACGCTGGAGGAACATGTCGGCCAGGGTTTCGCGATGGATGCCGGCCGGCGCGTTCTCGATCACCTGGCGCTGCGCCGGGGTGAGCTGCAGGCTCGGCATGCTGCGCGAGGGATTGGCGCTGCCGCCGAATTCGAGCCGCGCCGGCACCAGCGCCTTCGCGACATCCGCGTGATAGGCCGGCCGCCAGAAGGAGGTCAGCCATTCATGGACCATGTAGGAAGGCGAGCGCTTCGCCGAGGCCAGGATATGGCCGAGCACTTGTTCGATCGGCAGGTAGTGGGCACCGGCGCCCTTTAGCGCCTCGATCGCCTCGAAGGCCGCCGCGCCGCGTTCATGCGGCGTGCCCCGGATGTCGCGGCAGGCTTCCTCGATGAGCCGCTGCATCACCACCGCATCCGAAAAGCCGGGCAGCGCGTTGTAGGCCATCAGCACGATGCCACCTGGCTTCAGGCGGCTTTTCAGAAGGCGGACGATGCCATCGCGCACCGCATCGGGCACCCAGGTCCACACGCCCCAGCACAGCACGATATCGGCCTCGGGCAGCTGGGCCGCGAAGCCCGCCTCGTCCAACTCGGCGACATCCATTTCGAGGAAGCGGGCATTGTCGATGCCGGCCGCGGCCACACCTTCGCGCGCCTCGACGATATGCACCGGCTGGAGGTCGAGGCCGACCACATCCCAGCCCGGATTGGCGGCCGCCAGCAACCGCGCCGTGACGCCGCGCCCGCAGCCGATATCGAGCACGGTCAGCCGGTCCCGATCGGCCGGTTCCCAGTGGGCGTCGGCGAGCGCCATGGCGAAATGCAGCCGCGCCGGGGAGGCCTCCGCCTGGAAGGCGGTGACGTAGCGGACATCGGCCGCGCCATAGCGGGACTTGGCGTCACTCATGATGTAGGCCCCTCAAACGCCGGGCGCCGCCCATCCGGGCGGCTTGGCTTCGCGCCAGGCACTGGTTCGCTGGTGGTTGGTGATGGTTTGGGCGCGGTCGCGCCGTGCGCTCGCGATCCGATGCGACGCATCAGATCCGGTGTCCACTTTCCGGTGTGGGATGGTATCACACCACCTCCCGCGGTTCGAACACGGCATCGCGGGCATGGCCGCGGCGAGGCTTGGAGGACCCTGCCCATGAGGTCCAGCCAAGCCGCGAGGTCGAGCCCAGCGCACCCGCAGGCACATCCTCCGCGCGCAGCACGAGGTTGACGGCGAAGGCCGTGTCGGGCCCGACGAACAGCCGGGCGAGCTGCGTCACCCGCAGCCAGTTCGGCGTGCCGGGCAGCAGCGAATCGAACGAGGTGCGGTCGAGCGGGCCGAAGCGGATGATCAGCCGCGCCTGCGG
This sequence comes from Neoroseomonas lacus, assembly GCF_014644535.1. GTDB lineage: Bacteria > Pseudomonadota > Alphaproteobacteria > Acetobacterales > Acetobacteraceae > Neoroseomonas > Neoroseomonas lacus. Next base: position 161,538 of record NZ_BMKW01000005.1, on the reverse strand, counting down.
GTCCCAAACCTGTGCCCCGGCGGTGGTCGAGACGCCCAGCACGCAATGCTGCGGCGCGCCGCGCCCGCTCGGCATGCGGGTGCGTTCCTCCTCGGGCAGGCGGATGAAGCCGCCGGCGAATTCCTCGATCTCGACAGGCCGGCCGGTTTCGGCTTCCAGCATCGCGCGCAGACGCTCCGCGCTGCGGGTGCGGGCGGCGAGGTTGCCGGCATGGTACAGCAACGCCGCCTGCGGGATATGCGTACGGCCCTGCAAATTCGGCGTGCCCATGCCGATGGTCGCGGCGAGCACCCGCGCGGCGGGTTCCGGGTTGCGCGTTGGCCGGTACTTGGCGCCGGCCTTGCTGTGCAGGCCAGTCACGCGGCGACCCAGCATGTCGAGGAACACATGCAGCGCGAGCGAGCGCTTGCGCTGTTCCGCGGCGACCTGCGTGGTGTGGTGGCGCGGCAGCACGCCACCGGCGCCGACCAGGCCGAAGCTGCCCAGCGTCAACTCGCCCTGTTCCGGCCTGGCCGCGAGCACCGCCCCGGCCGGCATCGCCAGGCGCGCCGTGGTGCGCAGCACCAGGGCCTCCGGTTCATCGACCGGCAGGCCGGCGGTGCGCAGGGCGATCGCCGTCGCCTGGTCGATATCGAAGCGCGCCGGCTCGCGCTTGAGCCGGTCGAGCGGCGTGGTGGGCGCGAGCAAGGGCGATAGCGCCGGCTCCGGCGGCGGGCGGGACTCGGCCACCGCCTCGGGCGTCGCCACCGACAGTGCGGTGACGTCGAGGGTTTCCGCCGGCGGTGGTTCTGGCTTGGCGTCGCTCACAGCAGGGTCCGTGTCCCGCTGCGCGGGGCGAAGCGGGCGACGAGGCCGGGCCGACCGCGCAGCGCCACCAGCGTGCGCGAGAAGGCGTTGACCGAGACCTGCAGCGCCAGGAAGCGTTCCAGCACCTGCGCAAGGGGGTAGAGCCCGGCCGCCTGCCAGGCCTGCTGGTCGAAGGTGAGCGTCACATCAAGCCCGCGCGCGAAGGCCCCCGCGCGCCCGCCCGGCAGCCGCGCCACGCCGGGGCGCGTATCGACGGCGACCAGGGCGGCGAGGGCGGCGCGCGTCTCGGCCGTGTCGCGCAAATCGTGCAGGCGCAGGATTTCACGCAGCGCCGCCGCGCCGCCCTCCCCGCCCGTGACGGAGAGGTGGTTGAGCGCGAGGTGGGAGATCAGCCTCCAGGCGCCACGGTCGTTAAGCCGCGGGCGCAGCGTGGGCGTGGGGGGCGAGATGCAATCCACCATCGAGACTGGCGAACCGCCCTGGGCGACGCGCAGCCGTGGCTGGCCTGCGCCGAAGGGCAGCAGTGCCGGCAGGTCACGGTTGCAGCACAGCGCCTCGACCGTCAGCACACCTTCGGCGGCCTGGGCGGGGTCGAATTCGGTGTCGCGCAGTTCGATCCAGGTCTGGGTGCCGGTGACCGGCGGCGTCGCCCCGCGACGGAAGGTGACGTAGTTGACGTCGGCAGTATGCGCCTCGTCGGTCTCGCTGCGGCCGACGCGATAAAAGGGCAGCACAGTGCGGCGGCGGCCATCGGCGCGCGACTCACGCACCGTCTCGACCGAGTAGATCTCCAGCGCCCCGGGACGGCGCGCATCAGGCACCACCATCCATTCGGATTGCGTGCCATCAAGGGCGATCGGCTCGCAGCGCTGCGGGAAGAGATTGATCGCCGGGGTACAGGCGAGCGCGACATTCTCGACGCCAACCGAGCGTTCCAGCTCGGGCATGGCGCGCGACAGGTAGATGAAGATGTCGAGCTTGTCGGATTCCTGCAGGAGCGTGCGCGCATCCAGCCCGTCGAGGTCGAGGTAGAGGAACTTCTCCGGGAAGGCGAACCATTCGGTCAGCATCCGGTAGCCGGCGAAGGAACGGTTCGGCCAGGGCAGCGCCGCTTCCTCGGCGGTGAAGCCGCCGGGGCTCAGCGCCGTAGCATCGAGCAGCGTCGGGCGCGGGTCGGCCGGGCTGTCGGCAAGTGCCACGCCGAGCGTCGAGGTGCACAGCAATTCGTGCAGCAAGGCCCCCTGCGCGCCCACGCCACGCAGGTGCAGCCGCAGCTTGTCGAGGCCGAGCTTGGCGAAGGTCAGTTCCGGCGTGGTGGTGCGCAGGGTGATGCGCAGCACCGCCATGGCGCCCTGCACACGGTTGTTGGCCGGGGCGGTGATCGGCAGGCCGGACAGGCGGAAGGCCTCGACCGCGATCGGCCAGACGGTGACGTCGTGGCAGGTGCTGAAGCGGACGGGCTCACCGCGCACCGGCTCGGTCTCGACCATCAGGCCGCGCGGCACGCGGGTCGGGCCGGTCGATTCCGGCGGCGCGGCGAGCTTCATCGTCGTCATCGACGGCACCGGCGCGAGCAGATGCGGTGCGAGCATCTCCAGCAGCGTTTCGCTGAATTCCGGCAATTCGTCATCGAGGCGCTGCTGCACGCGGGCGGCGATGAAGGCGACCCCTTCGAGCAACCGCTCGACATAAGGGTCGTCAACCGCCTCGGGCGTGACGCGCAGGCGGGAGGCGACCTTCGGATAGGCCTCGGCGAATTCGCCGGCGAGCTTGCGGATCGCGCGGAGCTCGCGGTTGTAATAGGGGAGCAGCGATTCAGACATCGCTCAGGTCTCTCGTACCGCGACGTCGAGCGTGGTCGGGCGCACCACCGTCTCGAAGGAGATGTGTTCGGGCACCGGGTCGGTGCGCAGCACGGCTTCGATGCGCAGGCGCAGGACGCGGTCGATCGACTCACCCTCATTCCGGTGCAACTGGACCTTCACAGCGGTCAGGCGCGGCTCGAAGCGGGTGATGGTGGCCTGGATCTCGCGCGACAGGGCGGCGCGGCGTTCCTCCTCGGTGAAGGAGCCGGCGGTCGGGTCGGGCACGCCATAACCGATCGGTGACAGCGCCAGTTCGACGAGGCCCGTCGGCGGTGGCACGCGGCGGCGACGCGCATTGAGCAACGCCTCAAGGTCACGGCGGACGGCGGTGCGCAGCAACTCCACCGCCAGGGATTGCGACAATGGCGCATCCCGCGGGCTGTCCGGGTCGGCATCGAGCAGCCGGTCGAGCAGCGGCAGTCGGATACGCGGGCTCGCGCGGTCGCTCATGTTTCTTGACCCTCAAGCGCCGGTCGCGACCCATCCGAGCCGCTTGGCTTGCGCGCCCTGCACTGGCGCGCAAGGCGGGTCGGGCGGTCTGGGCGCGGTCGCGCTGTGCGCTCGCGGCCCGAGGCTGAGCCTCGGGCCAGGGGCCTCGCGCGGTCGCGCCCTGCGATCGCGGCCCGAGGCAGAGCCTCGGATCGAGTGGGCGTGACGGATGGGCGCGACTGCACCATCAATCGAAGGTGACCTCGGTAAGTTCGGCGAGGCTCTTCGCATCATCGCCGATGAGGAATTCGCGCATGCCGAGGCCGCGCACCAGGCCCGCATCATCCTGCCATTCCGTGCCGCGCCCCAGGCGCAGCGGGTTCGGCATGTCCTTGGCCGTCCAGGGATAGACGGTCGGCATATAGACCACGCCTTCCTGGCCATCCTTGGTCTCGATGGTGCAGCGGCGCCAGTACAGGTCGCGTGGGCGTTTCGGTTCGTCGAAGGACAGCGCGCGCAGGCGCTCGACCGGCACCCATATGTATTCGCCGGCAGCGGTATGGACTTCGACGAAGGCGGCGAGCACGTCGTCGGCGTCGCGCAGGTCGTCGAAGGCGACGCCATCGATCTTGCCGGGCGCGCGCGGGCGCAGCGATTCGATCTCGGCCGCGGCGGCCGCGGCGCCGGCATGGTCGCCCGCACGCAGCAGGGTGACGGCCCGGGCGGCCGCCTTCTGGGCGTCGGTCGGATCGTCGCCCTGGAATTTCGGCACGCGGCCTTCCAGCATGACCTGGCGGCGCACCACCTCGGCCCGCAGCAGCTGGCGGAACTCCATCACGGTGGGCGACGGGCTTTCCTCGATGACCGCATCGAGCGAGCGGTCGGCGCGTTCGAACTCGCCCGCGAAAAGGAGCATCTCCGCGAGCAGCCAGCGCGCGCCCGCCTCCCGTGGCGTCGCCTTCACCGTGGCGATCGCCGCCGCGACCGCTCCCTCGATGTCACCTGCCTTGAACGCGTCGCCTGCCGTGGTCATGCTGCTTGCCTCGCCGCCTGGAGATCCGTCACGAGGCGGAAGGCCGCCCCCACCTCGTCCAACTGATAATGCGGCTGCAGCAATACCGTGCAGCCGAAGACACCGGGCTGGCCCGGCTTTTCGCGTACCTCGACTTGCGCTTCGCGCAGGGGATAGCGCGCACCGGAATCACCCGCGCCGCCGGCCGAGATATTGGTGAAACCCTGCAACCAACGTTGCAGCCGCCGCTGGATGTCGTCGGCCGTCTTGAACGAACCCACCATGTCGCGGCCCATCAGCTTCACGCAATGGGCGAAGCGACTGACGCAGAGCATGGCGTTGAACTGCGCCGACAAACGCTGGTTGGCATTGGCCGCGACCGCCGTCTCACCGCTCATGCGGGGTGGACGGTGGATCGATGGCGTGGCGGCGAAGGACGCCTCGGGCAGCAATTCCAGCCCGATGAAGGGGATGAAGCCGGCCTCGACGGCCTGGCGTTCCTGGTCATCGGTCAGCGCGACCTCGACCGGCGGGCGCAGCGTGCCGGCGCGCGGGTCGCCGGACAGTCGCTCGCTGGGCAGGTTCTCGATCACCCCGCCGGCCGCCTCGCGGGCGATGGTGGCGCCACGGACATCGGCGGGCCAGGACGCCTTGGCGAAGGCGCGGATGGCGGCCGCGGCCAGCCCATAGGCCGGGCTGGACCAGACGCGCGCCTCAGCGCTCGGCGCGTATTCCCGGTAGCGGAAGCCATCGGCGCGGGTCGCGTCATCCGGCCAGGGCGCTCGGCCCAGCACGCGCGGCAGGAGCACCGCGAGGAAGCGGCTATCCTCCCGCGCCTGCAGGGAACGCCAGCGGGTGCGATCGGCGGCGCGCAGCACGTCGGTCAGATCCGCCGCGGCGCCGACGCCGGCCCAATTGTCGAAGCCGAGCAGCGCGGGGTGGGCGGCGATCGCCGCCGGCGCGAAGGCCGCCGCGGCGACGCCAGCCAGGCCGTCAAGGCCGGTGATGTCGTCGGTCGGGCTGCCGGGGCCGGGGGCGTGGCGCACCTCGTAGTCGGCGACCAGCATGCCGAAGGGCTCGCCGCCGGGAGTGCCGAACTCGCTCTCATAGACATGCTTGAACAGGGCGGATTGGTCGAACTCGTTGGCGCGCTCGAAGTCGCGGCAGATCTCCGCCCAACGCGCGGTGAGGACGCGGATCTTAATGCGCGCGCCGAAGGGCACGCGGTCGACCAGCCAATGCAGCGCACGCCAGCCGCCTTCGAGCCGGCGCAGGCGTTCATCATGCAGGATAGCGTCGAGCTGGGAGCCGATTAGCCGGTCCAGCGCGGCGATGTCACGGTCGACGGCTTCCTCCAGCCGCGCCATCGCGTCGGCGCGACCGTCCTTGCTGCCGTCATGGGCGATGATGTCGGCCAGGCGCGGGCCGAACCAGCAGCCGAGCGACGCGCCGGCTGAGCGTTCCGCCATGAAGGCGGCGAGCGCCTCGGCGCCCCCCGCCCCGGAGCGGCCGAGAAAGTTCCCGGAAAGCACCCGTGCGCGCAACGGCACGGGCGGGTCGGTATCGGGCGGCCGTGGTGCCACGCCGCATTCTCCTCCCCGCCCGACCGTCGCGTCAGGCCTTCTGCGGAATGCGCGCGACCATGCGCATGGAGGTCGAGAGTTCCTCCATCTGCAGCCACGGGCGGAGATAGGCCACGGCGTTGTAGACGCCAGGCTTGCCCGGCACCTCCTTCACCTCGACCTTCGCCTCGCGCAGCGGGTACTTCGCCTTCAGGTCCTGGCCGGCATTCTCGTTGGCATTGACGTAGTTCTGAATCCAGCGGTTCAGCCAGATCTCGACATCGGTCGATTCCATGAAGGAGCCGATCTTGTCGCGCGCCATGACCTTGAGGAAGTGCGCGAAGCGCGAGGTCGCCATGAGGTACGGCAGCCGGGCGGAGATCGCGGCATTCGCCGTGGCTTCCGGCCGGTCGTACTTCTTGGGCTTCTGCACCGACTGCGCCCCGAAGAAGACCGAATAGTCGGTGTTCTTGTAATGGCACAGCGGCAGGAAGCCGAGGCCGGAGAGTTCCGCCTCGCGCCGGTCGGTGATGCCGATCTCGGTCGGGCACTTGGTGTCGCTGTCGCCATCGTCCGAGGTGAAGACGTGGGTCGGCAGGTTCGACACCTTGCCGCCGCCCTCGGCGCCGCGAATGGCGACGCAGAAGCCATGCTGCGCGAAGGCGTCGGTGAGGCGCGCGCCCATGACATAGGCGGCGTTCATCCAGCAGTAATGCTCGTGGTCCATCGCCTTCGGCTTGCCGTTGGCGTCGTAGGGCGCCTCCTCATAGGCGAATTCCTCCACCGGTACGGTGGCGGCGCCATAGGGCAGGCGGGCGATGGTGCGCGGCATCACCAGGTTGAGGAAGCGCGCATCCTCAGTGTCACGCAGGCCGCGCCACTTGGTGTATTCTGCGGTCTCGAAGATCTTGGCGAGGTCGCGCGGCTTCGACAGTTCGCGGTAGTCATTCATGCCGAACATCTGCGCGGAGGCCGCGGAGATGAAGGGCGCGAAGGACGCGGCCGCAATCGACGACATCAGGCGCAGCGTCTCGACGTCGTCTGGGTGGGACGTCCACTCGTAGTCGCCGATCAGCGAGGCATAGGGCTCGCCGCCCGGGGTGCCGAACTCGTTCTCGTAAATCTTCTTGAACAGCTGGGACTGGTCGAACTCGACGGCGCGCTGCAGATCACGCGACAGCTCGCGCTTGCTGATCTGCAGCAGGCGCAGCTTCAACGACGTGCCCGTCTCCGAATTCATCACCAGGTAGTTCAGGCCGCGCCAGGACCCTTCGAGCTTGCTGAAGCGCTCATGGTGCATGATCGCGTTCAGCTGCTCGCTCACCTTCTGGTCGATGGCGGCGATGGCGCGGTCGAAGGTCTGGCTCAGGTTGCGACTGAAGGTCACGGTGCCCTTCAGCGCTTCCTCGGTCAGCGCCTTGATCAGGTCCTGGGCGCGGTCGCGCTCGGTCTGCTTGGTGGCGCCGATGACCTGGTCGAGCAGGCCGAGGCCGCCTTCGGTTTCGGTCGTCGTGGTGGCGCCGGCTGCGGAAGTCTGGGTGCCGCTCATGCGATCAGCCCTCCTTCTTGTCGAGGCCGAGCTCGGCCGACAGGGCGTCGAGCTTGGACTTGTCCTGGAGAACCTGTTCGAGCAGGCCTTCCAGCTCGTCAGAGCGGTCCACCTTGGACATCAGGTCGCGCAGCTTGGCCCTGGTTTCGAGCATCGCCTTCAGCGCCGGCACCTGTTCGGCCACCTTGGCGGGCTCGAAATCGTCCAGGCTGTTGAACTTCAGGTTGACCGCCATCTGGCTGCCGTCGCCGGCCAGAGTGTTGTCGACCTTGATGTTCAGGCCCGGCTGGATGCGGGCCATCACGTCATTGAAGTTGTCACGGTCGATCTGGACGAACTTGCGCTCGGCCAGAGGCTTCAGGGGCTCGCTCGGGTCGCCGGCGAAATCCCCCATGATGCCCATGACGAAGGGGAGCTCGCGCTCGATCTGTGCCCCTTCCGTCTCGACTTCATAGGTGATGTGGACGCGCGGCTTCCGGACCCGCGCGAGCTTGTCATGCACGCTGCTCATCAGCATTCCTCCTAAGGGCGAGGTCCGAGGCCCATGATTACGATTGCGGGAGACTACGCACCCACAAGCGGCAGGGTCAACGCATCCGCATCACACAGGCGACCGGTCCTCATTCGTCAGCAACATGGATACCCAGCGCGGTCAGCAACATCCGCCGCGCGGAGTGGTCGGGCAGCACCTCGGCCAGCAAATCCGGGAGGGACATGCGCGCCCGACGGACCGCGTCGTCAAGGGTAAAGGCCAAAGGTGACTGAGGTTCGGTCTTGCGGAAGAAACTTGCGATCTCCTCAAGCTGGCGGATCGCATCCTCCCGCGTGCGCATGGGCTTGGGGCCGGCCGCCGCGCCGCCGGCCGCGGGCATGCCGCCACCGGCCTCGCCGCCGCCCGCCACGGCCGCCTGCTCCTCCTCGGCCGGGGCATCCTCGACGGGCGCGCCGCCGATCCGGGTCTCGAGGTCGATGATCGCCTGCAGGGCCTCCGCCACGCGGCGGGTGGATGGCGCGCTGCCGCCAAAGCGGGCCGTGACCGCGGCATCCATCGCCGTCCAGGCCGCCAGGGCCGACCGCGCCTCCTGCCCGGCGGCGCGCAGCAGGCCGACACTGGCGCGGGCTTCGTTCTGCAACATGTCGAAGGCCGGGACGCCAGAATCGATGCGGGCCTGCCGGCGCTCAGCATCGGCGATCGCCGCGGTCTCCTCGGCACGCTGCCAGGTGAACAGGTCGCCATCCGACCCGTCGGCCCGCTGGAACAGTGGATAGCGACGGATCGACGCCATCAGCGTCCCGTCGGCCCCCTCGCCAGACAGGCCACCGATCGGGGCGCCGCGGTCCTCGATCCCATCCTCGCTGTCGAGCCCGGGGAAGCCCTGATCCCAATACTGGTTGCACAGCCCGGCGATCACCTCGGCGGCGTCGGTGAGGCCGGGCAGGCCATCGACCCGGACCAGCGCCTCGGCCATCCAGCAGGCGATCTCGAAATCCTTGGATTTGTGGCCGATCACCTCGATGCCGAGTTTCTTGACCTCCCGCCAGGCGGTGGCGATGGCCGCCGGATTGGCCTCAGGATCGCCACTGTCGATGGCGCGCTCGCCGGCTCGCGCGTCGTTCCGCTGGGTCCGGATGCGTTGGTACAGCGAGGTCGGGGAATAGTCCGGACGCAAGTCCTCGCCCGCCCCGTTGCCATCGGCAAGCGGCGCGAGCAGCGCCTCTATATCGAGTACACCTTCACCCATTTGAAACCCCCGTGTGATGCCTCTTACACCGAACTTCCGAGGCCACGTGATGGTACGCTAGCACGCTGGACTCGTTTAGCATGCCCTCTTACGGTTCGTTCCCGGAAGCGAAGAAGCTCCGCAAAATCGGCTCAGAGTGAGGCACGTCCGGCATGGTGGCGATCGATCTGAAATCCCTGGTCGGGCGCATGAACGCGCTCACGCGTCGGCAGTTGGAGGCGGCGGCAGGGCTAACGCTTTCACGCACGCACTACAACGTCGAGATCGAGCACGTCCTGCTCAAGCTGGTCGAGACCGGCGGGTCGGACGTCTCGGCCGTGCTGCGAAAGGGCGGCGTCGATGCCGGGCGGGTGGCCAACGAGATCACCCGGGCGCTCGACAAGTTCAAGACCGGCAATTCGCGCGCGCCGTCGCTGTCGCCCGACATCGTCACCTGGCTGCGCGAGGCCTGGCTGCTGACCAGCCTTGAAAGCGGGGCGCCGAAGATCCGCTCGGGGCACCTGCTGGCGGCGCTGCTGAATGATGACACGCTCGGCCGCACGGTGAAGGAAAGCGCGCCGTCGCTGCTGAACCTGCCGGCCGATGCGGTGCGACGGAACCTCGGCGAGATGGCCGAAGGCAGCGAGGAAGCCGCCGAGGCGGGTGCGGAGAGCGAAGCCGGCCCCTCGGGTGGCGGCGCTCCCGGCGGCGAGGCGCCGCGTTCGGGCGGCCCACTCGACCAGTACTGCACGGAACTTGTCGCCCATGCGAAGGCCGGCAAGATCGACCCGATCCTCGGCCGCGACGGCGAGATCCGCCAGATGGTGGATATCCTGACGCGGCGGCGGCAGAACAACCCGATCCTCACCGGTGAGGCCGGCGTCGGCAAGACCGCCGTGGTCGAGGGCTTGGCGCTGCGTATCGCGCAAGGCGACGTGCCCGAGGCACTGAAGGGCGTGAAGCTCTACTCGCTGGACATGGGCCTGCTGCAGGCCGGCGCCGGCGTGAAGGGCGAATTCGAGAATCGTCTCAAAGGCGTCATCGACGCGGTGAAGTCGTCGCCCACGCCGATCGTGATGTTCATCGATGAGGCCCATACGCTGATCGGCGCCGGCGGCGCGGCCGGGCAGAACGACGCGGCCAACCTGCTGAAGCCCGCGCTGGCGCGTGGCGAGATGCGCTGCATCGCCGCCACCACCTGGGCCGAATACAAGAAGTACTTCGAGAAGGACGCCGCGCTGACCCGCCGCTTCCAGGTGGTGAAGGTCGAGGAGCCGTCCGAGCCGCTGGCCTGCGCCATGCTGCGTGGCCTGGTGGCGACGCTCGAGAAGCATCACGGTGTGCGCATCCTCGATGAGGCGATCACCCAGGCGGTCAAGCTGTCGGCCCGCTACATCCCGGCGCGGCAGCTGCCGGACAAGGGCGTGTCGCTGCTGGATACCGCCTGCGCCCGCGTGGGCATGAGCCAGGCCTCGATCCCCGCCCCGGTCGAGGACCGCCAGCGTCGCCTGTCGCTGATCGACACCGAGCTCGGCGCCATCAGGCGCGAGGAAGCGACCGGCACCAACCACGAGGCGCGCCGCGTCGCGCTTGAGCAGGAGCACGCGAAGGTCTCTGCCGAGCTCGAGGAGGTGATGAATCGTTGGGAGGAGGAGAAGGCGCTCGTCGCGAAGATGCGCGACCTCCGCCACCAGATCGAGACAGCCGCCGTGCCGATGCCGGGCCCCGATGGCGCTGCACCCGCCCCGGTGGATACCGAGGAGTTGAAGAAGAGTCTCGGTGAGACCGCCGCTGCGCTGCACACGCTGCAGGGCGAGGAACCGCTGGTCTTCCCGGTGGTCGATGGCCAGGCGGTGGCTGACGTGGTCGGCACCTGGACCGGCATCCCGGTCGGCCGGATGGTGTCCGACGAGATCCACACGGTCCTGAAGCTCAAGGACCATCTGATGGAGCGCGTGGTCGGCCAGGACCATGCGCTGGATGCGATCGCGCAGGCGATCCGCACCTCGCGCGCCGGGCTGACCGACCCGCGCAAGCCGATCGGCGTCTTCCTGATGGCCGGCACTTCCGGCGTCGGCAAGACCGAGACGGCACTCGCGGTCGCCGACCTGCTCTATGGCGGCGAACAGAACATGACGACCATCAACATGTCGGAGTTCAAGGAGGAGCATAAGGTCTCGCTCCTGATGGGTTCGCCGCCGGGCTATGTCGGCTACGGCGAAGGCGGCGTGCTGACCGAAGCCGTGCGGCGCCGCCCCTACTCCGTCATCCTGCTCGATGAAATGGAGAAGGCGCATCCCGGCGTGCAGGACGTCTTCTTCCAGGTGTTCGACAAGGGCGCGATGAAGGACGGCGAAGGCCGCGACATCGATTTTCGCAATACCGTCATCATCATGACGTCGAACGCCGGCACCGACACGATCGATAAGTTGTGCGCCGATCCCGAGATGGCGCCGGAGCCCGAGGCCTTGCGCGACGCGCTGATGCCGGACCTGCTGAAGTCATTCAAGCCGGCTTTCCTTGGGCGCACCAACGTCGTCATCTACTATCCACTGCCGCCCGAGATCCTGAAGAAGATCGCCGGGCTCAAGCTGCGCAGCATCAGCCGTCGCCTCAAGGAGGCGTACAACGTGCCGCTGCAGGTGGATGACGCGGTGATCGACGCCATTGTCGAGCGCTGCAAGGAAGTCTCCTCGGGCGCACGCAACATCGACAACATCCTCAGCCGCACGGTGCTTCCGGAGCTGTCGGCGCGCATCCTCGCGCGCCTCGCGGACGGTCATGAAATCCTTCAGGTGAAGGTGTCCATGAACGACGATGGCTCGTTCCGGTACGACGTCGATTGAGCTAAGGTTCTTCGTATCAGGAGGCGACATCGGGTCGCCTTCCGGGGGCAGGTTGGGAAAAGGAAAACGCAGATGCCGATTCTGATGCAGTACAAGGACGTTCCTGGCGAGAGCAAGATCAAGGGCTTCGAGAAGTACATCGAAGTCACCTCGTTCGAGTTCGGCCTCGGCCGCCGGATCACCTCGGGCGTGAACTCGGTCCGCGAAGGTTCGGTCGTGAACATGAGCGAGATCGTGGTGAAGAAGTCGACCGACGGCACCACCATCAAGCTGTTCGAGCAGGCCTGCTTCGGTAAGCTCAACAACGACGTGAAGTTCTCCTTCGTGCGCACCGGCGCTGGCGATCCGCAGGAGTTCATGGGCATCTACCTGAAGAACACCGGCGTGTCGGGCCTGGCCTTCAAGGCGGCCGGCGGCAGCGGTGTCGACAGCCGCCCGGGCGAGACGCTGCACCTGAACTTCGGCGAGATCGAAGTGAAGTACAACCCGATCGGCGATGACCTGACCGGCAGCCCGAGCTCGACGACTTGGAAGCTCTCGTCGATGACGAAGTGATGCCGCGCCGCACAGCGGCGTGACATCCACGGCGGCGGCTTCGGCCAAGGCCGCACCAAGACACTGGACATGCCGTCCGGAGCGATCCGGGCGGCATGACCATGAAGGACGCCAAGACAGGAACGCGCGCGATGTCCAGCTCCGGTTCCGCCAGCTCAGTCTACATGTGCTACGGCTCCGTCCGTGGCGAGGCTGAGGTTTCCGCCAAGGTCAAGAAGACGCCGGCCAGCGGCGGATGGATGCAGCTGACCAGTTGCTCCCTCGCCGCGGCCATGAATTACGGCCAGCGATTTTCCATGCAGGCCGAGGGCGGCGGCGACGTGACGCCCGTGCAGGTCAGCAAGATGACCGATGCCTCCTCGACCGGGCTGTTCCGCGAGGCGCTGCTCGGCACCTTCGACAAGAACGCCGTGATCGTGTTCATGCGCACCGGCACCGACGCGCCGCAGGAGTATATGCGCATTGAGCTCGAAGGCTGCGGCATCGTGGATTTCTCGATCGACGGTGGCGGCGAGGATCGCGCGACCGAAAAGTTCGCCATCCGCTACGGGCGGTTGACCGTCATTTCGTGGGGCTTTGATGCGCGCGGCCAGGCCACCGGCCAGGCCATGGCCATGATCGAAAACCTGGCCTGATCCGCCAAACGGAGGAGGTGGCGCCATGCCCCTGATGATGAATCTTCCGGGCATCACCGGCGAAAGCACTGTGCAGGAGCATGTGGGCTGGCTGACGTTGGCAGGCTTCACCTGGGGCGGGACGCGCGTGGCGCGCAGCAATGCCGCAGGCTCGCACCGCTCCACGGCCAAGGTCTGGACGCCACAACTGCGCAGCGCAACGGCGCGGCGGAAGTCGGATGCGCAATCCGCCCTGGTCTGGCTAGGTATGGTCGGCGCCACCGAATATCCGGTGGTGAAATTCGAATGGTTGCGCACCGGAGAGGGCGCACCGGTCGTCTACTTCTCGGTCGAACTCGGTGGCGTGCGCATCGCTCGCGTCACCGAGGCCTCGCAGGGCGAGCATCCGATGGAGAGCATCGAATTCAACTACCGGACGATCACCATGGGCGTGCGCAACGTCGGCAACGCGCTGACCGGCTCGCAGGACATCGTGATGTACCAAATCCCGCAACACACGGGCGGCTGACGCCGCCGGCCAAGTTCAGGCGACGCAATCGACGCCGATCGCGCTCACATTGTCACGCGCACCGCGGCTCACCGCCTCGGTCACGATAGCCCGGACATCCGCGCCGCTCATGAGCATGGCGGCGATCTCGGTCTCGGCCATCGTCTTGAACAGGCCGTCGGTGCACAGCAGGTAGCGGTCGCCCTCGATGATGCGACCCGAGACCTTGTCGAGTTCCAGTTCGCCCTGGGCGCCGATGGCGCGCGTTATGACATTCGCCTGCGGATGGCTTTCCGCTTCCTCCTCGCTGAGCGTGCCCTGGTCCACCAGTTCCTGGACCAGGCTGTGGTCCTTGGTGACGCGAGACAGTGCGCCCTGCCGCAACAGATAGGCCCGCGAATCGCCGGCCCAGAGCATGGCGAAGTGCTCACCGCGCGCCAGCATGACGACAACGGTCGAGGCCAGGATCCGCCCGGGCCCGCGCCGCGCCGCCTCCTCCTGCAATTCCTGATGCACGGCGGTCAGCCGCAGGCGGACCTGCGCCAACAATTCCGCCGCCGAAAGGCCCGGCGGGATCACCTGCATCGCCGCGATGATGGCATTGGAGGCGACGTCGCCGGAGCCATGCCCACCAGCGCCATCGGCCACGACCCAGAGGCCGATATCCGACCGGTCGATCAGGGCGTCTTCATTGCGCGGGCGCACCGCGCCGGGATGCGTCGCGGTCAGGGAGGCGAGTCGCCAGGTCATGCGTCGGCTTCCAGGAGGCTGGCGAAATCATACGCCGGCAGCAATGCCGGCATGGGCCGGACCGACGGCGGCAACCGCCCCCCGCCACCGGTCCACCATCCGCCGCCGGGTGGCGCTGCGGGGGCTTCGGCAGCCGGCAGCACCTCGAAGGTTGGTCTCGAGACCGGCATCGGGTTGGTATCCATCGGGATCTGCGGGGCGAAGACCGACGCATCGTCCATCGCCACCGCGGCGCGGAGCGGCGTCCCGCCCGCCGCGATCAGCGCCGCGAGCGGGTCGGACTGGTCGGCGGTGTCATCCGGTGCGCCAGCAGCGGCACCCGACAGCAGCGCGGCACGGTCCTCCGGCGCGGCGGCGAGGGTCGACGGTTCCGCCCCGGGTGCGGCGCTCTCACTAAGCAGAAAGGCGAGTGTGCCATCCGACGGGACCGGGTCCGGCGCCGCGGGTGTCGCCATGCTGAGGTACGGCGGCAACTCGCCGGTCGGCTCGCACATGTCTGCCCCCGGCAATTCCACCGGTGGCGGCGCGGACCCTTGCGGCACCGCATCGGCGAAGATCGCCAAAAGATCCTGGTCTTCGGAAGGCGTGGCGGGTGCCTGATCCGGCGATGCCGCCGCGAAGATGCCGAGCGGATCCGGCGACGCGATCATGCTGTCGGTCGGTGATCCATTGACCGGGCTTGGTACCCCTGCCACCGCTGAGAGGAACTCCGATGGCGCTTCGGCCGGAGCGAGTGGCTGCTCACGACCAAACATGTCCAGCGGATCCGCCTCGCTCGCCTCCAGCGGCAACGGATCCGAGGGTTGCTGCGACGCCGCACCACGATGCACCTGGGGCACATCAGCGCCGGGCTCCGGGATCGCAGCCGCCAGCGCGTCAGCATCGACCTGGCCGGCGCGCCCGGCCGATGCCGCGGCCTCCAGCGCCGCGAACCAGGCCGGGGCCGGTGTCGGTGCCTCCGGCTTAACAAGCGCCGCAAGCGTGATGGGAAACCGCCGGCCGACCATATCCTGGCTTGGCAGCATCACGCCGACCACCGCATCGGGCCCGCAGGCGCCCGCCGGCAGCGCGAAACGCCAGGGCGGCGCGCTGTCCCATGCGTCAGCCCAGCGCGGGCCCAGCCGGTCGCGCGCTGCCTCCATGCCCTGTTGCAGCCAGGCATCCCACGGCGCGACGAAGCTCGTCGGCAGCCCACGACGCACGAAATCGCCATGCGCCGGCACCTTGCCGAACAGGCCCGTCAGGGGGAGAGCGTCGGGCATCTGAACTCCGCCAGCTCACGCAGGCCGAAGGGGTGCTGCGTGCTGCCCGCACGCAGTTCGAAGTCGATGACGCGGTCACCCTGTGTCACCCGCAGCCGCAACCTCTCGCGCTGGGGGGTGGTGGTCAGCGTGCTGCCCCGACGCATCACCAGGCGCAGCGCGGACCAGGCACCGTCATAGGCGAGCGGGCCTGCGAGCGACGGCGGATCGAAGGTGAGCGTGGTGTTGCCGCGTGCCGGCCAGGACATCGGGATGGGCCGGAACGAGGCGGTGCGGGTGATCTCGGTCCGCACGCCCTCCGCCTCCAGCGTCGCCGAGATCGCGGCGGCATCCATGTCGCGCGGCAGCAATTCGAAGCGCAGGCCGATCGAGGCGACGCCGGGGAAGAAGGCATCACGGATCGCGCGGGCGCGCTGGAACTGCATCAGGTCGGCCGCGCTGATCGGCGGCGGCAGGCCATCGGTCGCCACCGGCCGCCAGGGCAGGCTGGTGGTGTCGGCGTATTGCCGCACGTTCTGGGTGAAGAACTGGTCGAACACCCCGCCCGGCCCGAACAGGCGGATGAAGTCATCCACCGGCAGGTCCTCGCCATTCACGTTGAACGGAAAGCGCTGGTTGAGGCCGGTGCAGAAGGGCGCGATCTGCTGGGCGCCGGCGGCGGCGAGCGCCGCCTTGGCCCCGCCGCCCCGCGCCGCGGCGGAGGCGGTGACCATGCCATTCAGCCAACGCTGCAGCGGCTGCGGCTGACGCACCGCCTCGGCCTGCAGGCGCTGGCCGGGGTCGAGGCCGACACTGGGCGGCGGCAGCGTGCCCGGCGGCGTGCTGGCGAGGCGCTGCACCTGCACGAACAGCTCGTTGACGATGCGCAGGATGTCATCGAGCGGCTGGCCTGCGGCGGTGCGGATCGCCTCGAAGCGAGGTTCCACGAGTTCGGCGACCGGCTCGGCGCCGGTCGGTTCGGCCGGCGGGGGCGGCTGGCCGGCGGCCGGCGCGGGGCGGGGCTGGGCTCCGGGCCGCGTCCAGCCCTGCGGCGGCGTGCCGACCGTCACCTGGCGGGCGATGCCGCGCAGCAGATCCTTGATCGGGGAATTGGGCGCCCCGAGGATGTTCAGTGCCTCGGCCTGCTGGGCCAAGGCAGGCGGCAGCGGCACTAGGTTCAGGTCCGCGAGCATCGCCTGCCATTGCTTCACATATTCCTCGGCGTAGAGCCGAAGCACCGCCTGCTCCAGCGCCACCGGGTCGTCGGTGCCGAGATTGGCGCCCTCCGGCCCGAGCACCCAGTATTCCGCGACGCCCTGCCGCACCGACTGGCCGAGCACCGGCAGCATGGCGCGATACAGCCCATCGAGGGTGTAGAGGCCGGGAATGCCCTCCGTCAGCGGCTGGCCGGAGGCGCGCACGAAATAGCGCTGGCCGGATTGGCCCAGCACATCGGCCGGCCGCCAGGGCTGGATAGTCGCCCCCGCTGCCGCCGCCGTGCTCTGCAGGCGCGAAAAGACACGCTGCGCCAATGGCAGGCGCGAGAAGACGCGCCGGGCATTGTCGACGAGCGCGCCATCGACCGGATAGCGCTGGAAGCTGCCGGCCAGCGTCGCGTCGAGATGCGCCATCAGCGCGTCGCGCAGCGGCTGGTTCACCGCACCAGGAAAGGTGCGCTGCCAGTCATGCGCGAACCAGTTCTTCACCACCTCGATATCGAGCGGGCCTTCCTGGCCAAGCATCAGATAGGCGCGCGTCACGTCATAGAGTTCGTCGGGCCGCTGGAAGGCGCCGCGCATGACCAGTTCCATCCGCGCCAGCAGTCGCGGCAGGTAGGACCGATTGAGCGCGCGGCGATAGGCCGCATTGGCACCGGCGAAGAGCTTGTCCTCCTGGCTCAGCCCCAGCCCGCCACCGCTGCCCTGGGATGCCGGCGGCAGGTCACGCGCTGCGTCCAGGTAGGGCAGGATGCGGCGGAATTCGGATTCGGTGATGCGGTCGAACGGCACGCCAGTGGTGGCCTGCTCGGCCTTGGCGATCCGCTCGGCGAGGCGCTGGCCGCGCGCCTGTTCCGCGCTCCAGGCGGTGTAGCCGTACAGGCCGCCGCCGATCGTCACCAGGCCGGCGATCGACCAGGCGGCGATGGCGACGATGCGCCGGCGCTTGTCAGCCTTGCGGTCGTTCGAGGCGAGCCGAGCTTCGTTGAACACCACATCCTTGAGCAGTCGCGTGATGAAGTAGGCGCGACCCTTCTGCTGCATCACCGCCGCCGGGCGGCGCGGATCGAAGCCGAATGAACGCGACAGCGCACCGGCGAGCCGGTCGAGCGGGCTGCCCTCCTGCGTGCCGGAGGTGAAATACACCCCGCGAAGCATCGGCGCGGGGTCGAGCCGCGTGCCGCCGAAGGCCGCCGCGACGAAGGCGCCGAGCGGGCCTTCCATTGAGGCGAACTGCGCCGGGAAGCCTTCAAGCGCGGTGCGCTGCTGCGGGCCGCGCTCATTCTGCAGCCGTTCGAGCACACGGTCCTGCAGCCGGCCGAGCAGCGCCTGGAATTCGTCGTTGAACTTCGCGGCGTGGCCGGCTTCGCCGGCACCGTCCACCGGGAAGGTGAAGCCCCAGACCTGCTCGCGCGCGGTCTTGTCGAGGTCGTCGAAGAACTCCATGAAGCCAGCCAGCAGGTCGGTCTTGCTAATCATGAAATAGACCGGCAGGCGCTGGCCGAGCTTCTCCTCGAGTTCCTTGATGCGCCGCCGCACGGTACGCGCGTGCTGCTCGCGCTCGGCCGGGCCGAGGCGGGAGATCATGTCAACGCCGAAGGTCACCAGCACGCCATTCAACGGCAGGCGCGGCCGGTTCTTCTTGAGCAGGCCGAGGAAGCGTTCCCAGCCGGCCTTGTCGGCCGCCGCGTCGGAATCCTGCGTCGTGTAGCGGCCGGCGGTGTCGATCAGCACCGCATTGTCGGTGAGCCACCATTCACAGAAGCGCGTGCCGCCCACACCTTGCAGCTTGCCGCCATCGGAGAGCGGGAAGTCGAGCCCGGAATTGGCGAGTGCGGTCGTCTTGCCCGACCCGGGCGGGCCGATGATGACGTACCAGGGCTGGTCGTAGAGAAAGCTGCCCTTCTTGCCGGAGGCTGATTTCAGCCGGTCGAGCGCGGCGGTCAGCCGCTCGCGCATCTCGCTTTCTTCCTCGGCGGCGCGGTCGGCGGAGGGATCCGGCGCGGCGATGCCGGCCACCAGCAGCATGTCGCGGCGCGACTTGCGACGCTCGACGAACCAGATGACCACCAGGGTGAGGACGAAGAGCACCACGCAGACGATCATCCGATTGATTTCGCTCTCGAGCGGCCGGAAGCCGCCGATCTCGATCATCGGGCCGAACAGATAGACGATCGGCATCAGCATCATGACCGCAAGAATTGCGGCGATCGCGCGCCCCTTCAGGAAGGGCTGGAAAACGCTCAGGATCTCCATGGTCAGTTCGTTCCCCGGAGCAGCACGACCTCGATACGTCGGTTCTCCTCTCGGCCATCGGCGGTGCGATTGTCGGCGATCGGCTCGGCGTCGGCACGGCCTTCGATGGTAAAGCGGCTGGCATCCCCGGCCGAGGCGGCGATGATCGCCGCCGCCGCCTCGGCCCGCGCGGCCGAAAGGTGGAAGTTGGACGGGAAGCGCACCGTGCGGATCGGCTGGTTGTCGGAATGGCCGATCACCTGCACGCGGCCCGGTTCGGTCCGCAGGCCCTGCCCCACGCGTTGCAGCATGGGCAGGAAGCGCTGTTCCACGGTGGCGGAGCCGGAACCGAACATGCCGCGCCCCTTGATGCGGACGGTCACCGATCGCGCATCGCCGAACACCGTCAACAGGCCCTGGTCGATCTCGGGCTTGAGGAATTCGCGCAACGTCATCAGGAAGTCAGGTGGCGGCGGCGGTGCATTGCGCGGCGGTGGTGGCGGCGGCGCGGGCGGCACCGGTGGGGCGGAGCGTTCGATCTCCGGCAGGGTGCCCGGTGGCAGCGCGGCCATGCGCTCGTACAGCCCGTCCGAGCCCTCATTCATCGCATTGGCGAGCCAAGCATAGCCCATGCCGAGCGCGAAGACCGCGACGCAGGCGGCGACCCAGGCGGGAATGCCGCGACGCGGGCCGCGATGCGGCGCATCGACACCCTTCCAATGCGGCGACAATTCGCGTTCCCAGGGTGGCCGCACCTGCGCCAGCAGCTGGTACAGCCCGGTACGGATCTGGTCGAGTTCCGAGGCACCGCGCGGCGAGAGCCGGTAGCGCCCCTGGAAGCCCATCGACAGGCAGAGATAGGTGAGCTCCAGTGCATCCTTCCAGCGCCCAGGGTCCTTCTGCATGCCGGCAAGCACGTCGAAGAAGCGGTCGCCCGACTTCACTTCCTGATGGAAGGTCGCGACCAGCGACTGCACCGACCAGACGCTGCTCTGACCCCAATTGTAGGACAACACCACGTCATCAAGGCTGGCGCACAGGATGTAGTGCGCGGCACGCACCTGCTCGGCGCTGACGCCGGCGTCGCGCGCGTCGACCTCGAACTGGCGGAAAGCGCGCAGGGCGCGTTCGCGCAATTCGTCGGCCGGCGGCGGCGCGGTCATGCCGGCATTGGCGAGGCGCCCGAGCAGGTCGAGCAGCGGCTGGGCGGCGGCCGCGAGCGGACCGATGCCGGTCTTGGGCAGGGCTTCCGCCTCGCCGGCCAGACGCGGCGCGGTTTCGGCGCGCCCGGCCGGGGCGCCGCCACCGGTCGGCAGGCCACCAAAGCCTTCAGCCGGCGCCGAGGATGCGCCGAAGCCGGGCTGCGGCTGCTGTGGCCGGGGCGGCGGCGTGGCGCCGCCTGGCCCCCGCACCACGGTGCGGTCGCTGTCATTGGGCTCGGCGAAGGGATTGTCGCTCATCGCGCGGCGTCCTTCGGGTCAAGGCAGGGCGGACAGAGGGTCAACCCCTGATCGCCCAGAGTTCCATCTTCAGATTGGGGAAATCGCCGGAAACATGGATGGCGAAGGCCCCGGCATTCTGCATCTGCGCCCAGTGCGGGCTGCCGCGATCGAGTTCGAAATAGACTGCGGCCGAGTGAAACGGGATCTGCCGAGGTGCCACGGGCAGTGGACGCACCTGGATGCCCGGCAACGCGACGTTGACCAGTTCGCGGATGTGTTCGACCGCGCCGATCTTCACCTGGTTGGGGAAGACGCGGCGCAGCTGCTCCGAGGGCAGGTCCGCCTGGACGGACAGCACGAACTGGCTGGCCCGCAGCAGGTTGCGGTCGATGATCGGGCCGACCCGAATGCCGAATTGGCGCTCCTGCAGTGGTATGGAGACGGCATTGGTCTCCAGCACCATCGACAGCGATCGGCGCAGATCGGCGACGACCGGCGCGAAGGAGCGCTGCAGGTCCTCATGTCGATAGGCCGGATAGGTCGCGGCCATGCGCTTGGGGTCGGTAAAGGTCGCGAGCTCACCGGCCAACTGCACCAGCGCCGCGTAGAGCGCTTCGGGATGCACATTGCCCGCGTCGGCCCAATGCGCGAGCAGTGGCTGCCAACGATTGACCGCCTGCAGCAGCAGGAAGTCGGCAACCTCGGCGACGCCGCGCGCACCGGGCTGGGACAGCCGTGCACCGAGCGCTTCCGCGCGCTGGCCGAGCATGCCGACCAGTTCGCCCACCAGATTGCCCAGCGGCGGCGTGGCCGAGACGCGCAGGCAGGGCGGGATGAAGCGGTCATCGACGACAACCCGGCGGTCGGCCTGGACCTCGACGATGCGAGTCAGGCCGATGGTCGAGAAGCCGGCGCGTTCCTCGGTCTCGAGCATGAAGCGCAGGCGCGGGCGGCCGACCTGGAGTTCGCCGGGGACTGTCGCGTCGGAATGGGTGTCGAAGGCCTCGAAGCTTCGCATGGCGTAGCGCGCATTGGCCGTGTCAGGGCCTTCGGTGAAGGCGATCTCGGGGCTGCCTGGCTGGCGCACCGGCAACGCGAGATAGACGATGCAGTTGCGCGTCCCCTCCGGCAGGTCGAGCGGCGCAGGCTGGTCGGCATGGCCGGGCACGGAGAAGGCCGTGCCGTCCTCCATGATGCCGGTCGCCGAGGCGATGGCAAATTTGCCCGCCGCCAGCAGGTCGCGGTCGAGCGAGAGTTCCGTGATGCCCCAGGGGTGCGCGCGCAGCGGAGCCACGCGCGCCTGGAGCATCCATTCAGCATGGCGGTCCTGCTGCTGAAAATGCTGCGCCCGGAGGAACATTCCCTCCTGCCAGACCACCTTGTCGTGCCAAAGCATCCGCGCCCTGCCCCCTTGTGCCCCGGCCTAAACGTCTCGCCGCGATGCCTGTTCGTAGGCTCGCGCGAATTCCTTGCCGAAGGCGCTGTCGAAATCGTCGTCGAACTGTTCGGTCACCTGTTGGTGAAGTCGCTTGTAGGCTTCCCAAAGGCGCTTGTCCTTGCTGGCGAAAAGCCCGCCACCGCCGCCATCGGCGCCTTCGATCCCCTCCGGCGCCAGCCGCGCCAGCAGGGCGCGCGCGGCGGCCTGGGTCGCGGCGAGCGTTGCCACCTGGTGGGCCGTCAGGTCCTCAACCGTCTCGCGCACCGCGCGCGGGCCTGCCTGCGGCCCGGCGGAAAGCAGCGAAGCCAATGCCTGTTCGTCGGAGGCCGCGAACTTGACCGGATTGTTGCCGGCCGAGCGCAGCATGGTCTGCTCGATGCGGAATTCGCGCTTCACATCGGCCCGGGCGATCAGCAGCTGACGCATGCCGGCGATGGCCGCATGAAACGCGGCGCCGAGGGACCGCAGCGCAGCCTCGGGATCGGCATTGGCGGCGAGGCTCGGCGGCAGCCCGGCGCCGGCGAGGAAGGCGGCGAGCCCGGCTTCCGTGCCGCCGCCGGTGATGGCCGGCCGCGACGCTGGCGCGTGATCCTGGACCGGCGGTGGCGGCGGAGCGGCGCGCTGCGGCTCCGCGAAGGGGTCGGGCTGCGGCGCCGGCGGCCGCGCATGAAGCGGGGCAGCCGGCGCGCCTGCAAATGGGTCGGCTACGCCGGGATGTGGTGCGACGGGCTGTGCCGGAGCGAAGGGGTCGGGGCCGTGCGGCCTCGCGACAGGAGGCGGCGGCGCATACGCCGCTGGCGCCGCGAATGGATCGGGGCTGGCCAGGGGCAAGGCGAAGGGGTCGGGGCCGCCGGGAGGCACCGCGAAAGGGTCGTTGCCCGGCGGCCGGGCCGATGGCGGCGCAGCGAAGGGATCTGGGCCGGATGGCCGGGACGGCGGCGGCGCGGCGAAGGGATCCGGGCCGGATGGCCGGGCCGGCGGCGGCGCAGCGAAGGGGTCAGGGCCGGGCGGCCGGGCCGGCGGCGGCGCGGCAAAGGGGTCCGGACCGGACGGCCGGGCCGACGGTGGCACGGCGAAGGGATCCGGGCCGGATGGCCGGGCTGCCGGCGCCGCGAACGGGTCAGGTGCGTCGGCGGGACGCGGCGGCGGCGCGGGCGTTGCCGCCGGCCCCGGCGAGAGGTCGATGTTCCAGTCGTCAGGGATGCGCGATCCGCCGCCCGACGGCGCCGGTGGCGGCGGTGTTGCCATTGGTGCCGCCGGCGTTGGGCCGAGATCCCAACTATCCGGTATCACCGAGACCTGCTGCATCGGCTTCGGCGGCATGAAGGCATCGGAGGCGGCCGGACGATGATCCGGCATGGCCGGGCCGTCATTGAGCGGATCGAAATCAGCCGGCAGACCGCTGCCACTCGGCAGGCCGGGCATGCCCGAACCGGGCGGCTTCGTCCCGAGGAACGGGTCACCCGGCAGCCGCGGCTGCAGCGGTTCGTCACGCGGCGGGGGGGCGCCCCAGCCGCCCTGGTCCTGCCCACCCCATGCGGGCGGCGGCGAAGCGGGGGCCGTGGCCCAACTCGGCGAAGCGGCGGGCTGATCCCACCCCCCACCGCCCTGTGGCGGCGGCGCGGCGGCTGGCTGGCCACCGCCCCAGGCCGCACCGGGCGACTGCCCCGCGGCCATCGCGACCCGCACTTCGATCTCATAGGCGCCGAGGCGCAGGCGGTCGCCATCCTCCAGCGGCTTGACCTGGTCGCGACCGACCGGCGCATCCGCATGGTTGATGTAGGTCCCGTTGGTCGACAGGTCGCGCAGCTGCCAGCCGCCGCCACGGAACTCCACGACGCAGTGGTGCTTCGACAGCAGCCGGTCAGGGTCGGGCAGCACCCAGTTCGCATCGGCGCCACGGCCGATGATGTAGTCGCCCCCAGGCACGCGGCGCTGTTCCGGCACCACGGTGTCGGGGCAGCGGATCATCGTGAGGGTCAGTTCCATGGGCTTGCTTCCCCCCTGACCGCCGGCGCGCCGCAGGGCCTCACGGCATCCTCGGCTGTGGTGTCGACGGCGTTGGCTTACGCTGGATCGGCGCGGGTGGCGGCGCTTCGGGCGGCGGTGGCGGCGGCGCTTCCTCGGGCGGCAGGCGTCCGGCACCGCCACCGGCGATGTCGCGCGCGCTGACGATGAAGCGTTCCAGGCGAAGCTGCCGCTTCTCCGGCGTGTGGCGCACGGCGGCGAGCATCACCGCCCCGGTAACCGCCGTCGCGGTCAGGTGGTCGGGCGGCGGGACGACCATCTGGCCCTCCGGCGACATGCTGCCGCCGCTCCAGAACGCGCCCATCGCGGCCCAGGATTCGGGGGTGGCGAACTTGGTCTTGTCCGCGGCGACCGAGGCGGCCCGACGGGCGGGTTCATCCGGCCGGCGCACCCAGGACTCCGCCGCCTCGATCGCAGCGGCATCCGGTGCCGGCAGGCCACCGGCGGGGACGGCACGCGCGCACATGCAGGCCCACCAAACGGCTTCGCGCTTCGGCAGCGCATGCGCGAGCAGTTTCACCGCATCCTGGTGGCGCCCGGCGGCGACCAGACGATCGACCGCGACAGCCACGGAATCGGCGCCGGCGATGACCTTCTCGCCATCGCCGTCGAGTTCGAGCCGGGACACCAGCGGTGCCAGCGGCCCGGAAAGCTTTGCAGGGACCTGGTTCATCAGTTGATGAGCACGATGCCCCCCTTCACGATCGTCACGGCGCTGCCCTCGATCTGGTTCATCATGGCCTCGACCTTGCTCATCAGGCCAGCCTTCGCCTCAAACATCATCTGCGCGTCATTCTTGATCATCATCGACTTGATCTCGATCTGGGCGGGCGACATCTTGATCGAGCTGCCGCCGCAGACGAGTTCGATGGCCTGCGGCGCGGTCAGGGTGATCTTGCCGGCCTTCGCCTCGATGCTGATGTTGCCGGTTTTTGACGTCTGCGAGATATTGCCGTTCACCTCGGTGGTCGAATTGCCCGTGCCGACGAGAACGTCGCGGTGGCCCTTCGCGACCTCCAGGTAGCAATCGCCTTCCTCGACCCAGGCGCTCAGGTCGCCCTTGTTGACGACCGTGCCGTAGTCGCCCTTCTCGACGAAGACATTCAGGTTGCCGGTCTCGACGACGATGTTCCGATGACCCTTCTGGATCCACTCGTTGTAGTCGTCTTTTTCGATGATGACGTATTTGTGGCCGGTCTTGACCGTGAGCGTGTCGTGGCCGTCGCGGATGGTCTCGGTGCGGTTATCCTTGACCAGGACATTCATGTCCTTCTCGGCCTGGATAAAGAACTCCTCGGACCCCTTGGTGTCGTCGAAGCGCAGGATATTCGCGTTGGACGTCCCGCCCTTCTTCGACGAGCGGGTCGAGAAGCCGCCTTGCTCCTTCTTGCCGGGCATCGGGAAGGGCGGCGGCGCGTCGTCGCTGTACAGCGAGCCGACGATCACCGGCTTGTCCGGGTCACCATCGACGAAGCCGACCAATACCTCGTCGCCGATGCGCGGCAGGAAGAAGGTGCCGCCCCATTTGCCGGCGAAGGGTTGGGCAACGCGCACCCAGATCTCGCAGGCGGTGTCGTTCGCCGGCCAGTGGCGATCCCACAGGAAGCGGACCTTCACGCGACCGAGCCTGTCGGTGAAGATTTCCTCGTTCTTCGGCCCGACCACGATCGCCGATTGCAGGCCGGGCACGATCGGCCGTGGCCGCGGCGCCGGCGGCCGATAGGGCCGGTCGTCAGGCATCAACGTGACGGAGCAGGAATATCCGAGATTGCCGCCATCGACGATGTGCGTCTCATCGAAGGCGCTGTGCACGACGCGCGTCAGCAGCCAGGAGGTCGCCGCCTCGGCATTCGGGTCGAGTTGGACGTTGATCTTGCCGCCGGCGAAGAAGACCGGGTCATAGCCCGTGGCGCGGGCGACATCGGCCTCCGCCTCGTAGGTCTGCATCGCCAGCAGCGCTGGTTCGCCGTCGGTCCTGGTCTGCTGCCCGCCCGGCCAGTGGAACATCTGGAAGGCCGGGTCGTTGTGCACCTGCGTCAGCACCGTCGGCGTCGTCGCGTCGAGCAGGTTGGAATGCTTGGTGAGGTCGAAGTCGAGCGTCCGCACCGCGCCGGGCTGCTGCCGCGTGCGCATGGTGAAGCCGGTCAGCGAATCCCAGGCGGTCGAGGATGAATTGACCTTGTAGGGACCCGAGGAGATTGGCAGGTAATCCGCCGAGGAGGAGGCGACGAGCATGGTGTGCTCGTTCTCCCCGTGCAGGAAGTAGTAGCCGCAGCCGATCTCGTCCATCAGCCGCTGGCAGAACTCGAAATCGGTCTCGTTGTACTGCATGCAGTACACGCGCGGCGTATCTGGCGCCGACATGAAGGTCGGCTTGACGGCATCCGCCTCGCCGCAGAGCTTCTTCACGATGGTCGGGACGGATTCGTTCTGGAACACGCGAGCGTTGGACTTGCGCGTCAGGTTCCAGAAGGTCGGCGCGATCTCGAGGCCATAGGCCGTGAAGCTTGTGCCGAATTTGCCGATCTTGCGAAAGCCGTTGATCACGCCGTGGAAGCGGCGCGGCTCCAGCGTCTCGTCACGGGTGATGGTGACCACGGCGGTCTGGCCGATCACATCGGCGGCGGTGATCTCGCCGTCCGTGCACAGCACCTCGGCCTGCACCACATA
Organism: Neoroseomonas lacus; assembly: GCF_014644535.1. Taxonomy (GTDB): domain Bacteria; phylum Pseudomonadota; class Alphaproteobacteria; order Acetobacterales; family Acetobacteraceae; genus Neoroseomonas; species Neoroseomonas lacus. Next base: position 135,049 of record NZ_BMKW01000005.1, on the reverse strand, counting down.
GGGCCGCGAAATCGCTTCGACGGCCTCGACCCGGCGCAGGACGAATTCCTTGCCGGTCGACGTGTCGATCCGCAGCAGGCGCGATTCCTGGCTCAGCTCCCCGGACATCAACCAACTCCTTTGCCCCGGGCGCACCATAGACGCCTCTTTCCGCGTCGTGAAACAGTCGCGCCCCGTCCGGCGTGCCGGAGGATGAAGCGTTTCATCCGCCCTGTCCCGGTGAAACGACCGATGCCGCCTTGCGCCAGCGCAAAGCGTGCGACCGGTCACATCGTCGATGGTGCGCGCATGCCCGCCATCGCCGTTCCTACCGAGGATGTCCTGCTGCGCCATGCGGCCCAGCCGCTGCCACGCTACACCAGCTACCCGACCGCGCCGCATTTCGTGCCGCTGACCGCCGGGACCGAAGCAAGCTGGCTCGCCGGCTGCCGGCCGGAGGACACACTCTCGCTCTATGTGCACGTCCCCTATTGCCACGCGCTGTGCTGGTACTGCGGCTGCCACACTGCGGTGACGCGCTCGGCGGCGCGCATCGCCCGCTATGCCGCCGGGCTGGAAGCCGAGGCGGCGATGGTCGCGGCGCTGCTGCCCGCACATGGCGGCGTCGCCGCGCTGCATCTGGGTGGCGGCACCCCGACCACGCTCGGCCCGGATGGGCTGACGCGCCTGGCGGCAACCCTGCGCCGGCTGTTCCGGTTTCGCGACGGGGCGGAGGTCGCGGCGGAACTCGACCCGCGCACCCTCGATGACGCGTCGATCGCGGCACTCGCGGCGCTTGGCCTGTCGCGGGCCAGCCTCGGCGTGCAGGATATCAGCCCGGCGGTGCAGGCGCTGATCGGCCGCATCCAGCCGCCCGCGCAGGTGGAGGCGGCAGTGCATCGTCTGCGCGCGGCGGGCATCGCCAGCATCAACATGGACCTGATCTATGGCCTGCCGGCGCAAGGCGTCGCCGAGGTCGAGGCGTCGGCCCGGTTCGCCGCGGATTGTGGCGCCGACCGGGTAGCCGTGTTCGGCTATGCGCATGTGCCCTGGATGAAGGCGCACCAGAAGGGCATCCGCACGGAGGACCTGCCGGGCGCGGCCGCGCGCATGCGCCAGGCAGAGGCGGCGGCGCAGGTGTTGATCGCGGCGGGCTATGTCGCCATCGGGCTCGATCATTTCGCGCGGCCCGGCGACCCGATGGCCGAGGCGGCCGCCACCGGCACGCTGCGGCGCAACTTCCAGGGCTATACCACCGACACCGCGCCCTATCTGCTCGGCTTCGGGGCGTCGGCGATCGGCCGCACGCCAAACGGCTTCGTGCAGAACGAGGCTGATGAGCGGCGCTGGCTGGCGGCGGTCGAGGCGGGACGCCTGCCGATCGCCCGAGGCCGTCCGTTGAGCGCGGAGGACCGGCTGCGGGGCGCGCTGATCGAACGGGTGATGTGCGACGCGGCGATCGACCTGGCGGCGGTGCCCGAGGCGGTGATGGTCCAGGCCGCGCCGCGCATCGATGGGCTGGTGGCCGATGGATTGCTGCGCCGCGAAGCCGGGCGCCTGGCGGTGACCGAGGCAGGGCGGCCCTTCCTGCGGCATTTCGCCGCCTGTTTCGACGCCTTCCTCGCGCCGTCCCCCATGCGACACAGCGCCGCGGTCTAGGGCAGGCCCAGATCAGGCGGAAGCACCTGACCGGCTGAAGATGCTCGCATGAATCAATGATCGAGAGAGGATTCTGCAAGTCGGAGCCAGCGGAAGCCGCTCCAGGCGGAAGCGTCGTCGAGCCCGGTGCGGCCGCCACACACGGGAGGCTGTTCGAAAAGTACGTCAACGGGCCGATCGCCCATGAAACTGCCCAACCGAAGAGTCCTTGTTGGGCGTCCGGGTCGCGGCCCGGGGAGGCGCCGTCCGCGCCGAAAACGCTCTAGGCGCGCCGCTCGCAAAGCCGCGCCAACAGCGCCGTCAGGTCGGCCGGATCATAGGGCTTGGGCAGTACCAGCGCATCGCGATGCGTCGCGGGCAGGCCGGCCGCGCCATAGCCCGTCGCCACGACGAACGGAATGCCGCGCGCGACCAGCGCATCGGCCACAGCGACGGAATTCTCCCCGGCCAGGTTGAGGTCGAGCACGGCGGCATCGGGCAGTTCCGTCTCCAGTGCCTCGAGCGCCTGGGCGACCGAACGGACCGGGCCGATCACCCCGAAGCCAGCCTCCTCCAACGCGTCCTCAACCAGCATCGCGACCAGCGCCTCGTCCTCGACGACCAGAATGCGGCGGGCAGGCGTGTCAGACGGCATGCGGGCTTCCTTCGATTGGCGTTGGGAGGAACGGCTGCGAGCCTGCGTCGTCCCTGACGCAGTGCATACCACGACCGGCGGTTGCAGGCACGAGGAGCGCCGTGCAACCCGGCTCAGCGTCGCGTGAGCATCAGGACCAGTGTCAGCGCGGCCAACCCGACCAGCGCCATGGCCGTGATCGCCAGGCGCGGCCCCTGTGCATCGGCCAGGGCGCCGATGAGCAGGACGCCGAGCGGCCCGGCGCCGATGCAGGTGGTGGTAAGGCCAAGGATGCGCGAGCGCGCCTCGGGCGGTGCCTGCATCATCACGATCCCTGTCTGGAGACTGGAGAAGGCGGCAGTGCCAAGCCCGCCGATCGACAGCAACATCACCGCGAGCGGCAAGGACGGCGCATGCGCGGCCAGGACCAGGACACAAAGGAACCCGCCACTGCCCAGCGCAAGCAACCCCCTGCCTGGCTGCGCGCCGCGCCGCATGGCCAAGGCCAGGCCGGTCAGCAGCGCCCCGAAAGGTTCCGCCGCCGCGAGCAGGCCGATCCCGACTGGGTCCGCATGGAAGGCGACGGCACCGAAGGCCGGCAGGATGCCCGTGTAGGAGAAGCCGAAGACATTCATTACCACAGTGATGCCGAGCACCATCCGCAGCGCCGGATGCGCCAGGGCGATGCGCGCCGCCTCCACGATGTCGGACAGGAGGCGCCATGGCTTCAGCGTGCGGCGCTGCTGGCTGTGCGCGGCACCATGCACCAGGGAGAGCGCGATGAGGTAGAGCATCGCCGCGATGAGATAAGCCGCGGTGACGCCGACGGTCTGGTAGAACAGCCCGCCGGCCAAGGGGCCAACCATGCGGGTGGTGCTGCCGGTCATGGTGTCGAAGGCGACGGCCTGGACGATGCGTTGGGGGCCGGCCACCTCGGCGACCATGCGCCGCCGGGTGGCTAGTTCATTGGTCCAGGCGAGACCGCCGATCGCGCCATTCACGAACAGGTGCCACGGCGCCAGCAAGCCCGCGGCGGCGAGCGCCGCGATGGCCAGGGCGCCCACCGCCTGCGCCGCCTGGCCTACCATCAGCAGACGCTTGCGATCGAGGCTTTCGGCCAGCGCCCCGGCCAGTGCGCCCATCAACAGCATCGGCATGGCGCGCGACATCAACACCAGCGAGACGGCCAGCGCCGACCCGGTCAGGTCATAGGTGAAGAGGCCGCTGACCAGCATCTCCACCCACCGCATCGAGTTGGTCAGTCCGCCGGCACCCCATAGTCGCCGGAAGGCCGAATCCGCGAGCAGCACACGGATCGGCGACCTGTCCGGGTCGGCGCCAGGCTGGCTCAATACCCCGAATCGTCGAGCCGCAGCAGCGGGAAGGCGCTGTGGACATGCGGCACGTTGGTCGGCATCGCCGCATGCACGAAGCCCGGGCCGAGCTGGTCGATCGCGGTGACGCCCAGCAGGCCGAGGGCCGAGCGCATCTCGTTCTCCAGGATTTCCAGCATCCGGACCACGCCGGCGGCGCCATCGGCCGCCAGCGCGTAGCAATAGAGCCGCCCGAGGCCGACCAGTTCGGCGCCCAGGCACAGCGCCTTCACCACATCCGTCCCGCGCGAGAAGCCGCCATCCACCCACACTTTGGCGCGGCCGCCGACGGCCTGAACCACTTCCGGTAACACCTCGATCGACCCGCGCCCGGCATCGAGCTGCCGCCCACCATGGTTCGAGACATAGACGACCTCGACCCCGTGCTGGACGGCGATCTGCGCGTCCTCCCCGGTCGCGATGCCCTTGAGGATGAGCTTCAGGTCGGGATGCTGGTCCTTGATGCGCTTCACGTCGTCCCAGTTCAGCATGGCTTGGCGCATCTGCGCCTCGCCGGTCGCGCTGGCACGCCAGGGCTTGGCGAAGCGGCGGACGATGTCGCGTTCGCGGCGAGAATAGATCGCGGTGTCGACCGTCAGGCAGAAGGCGTCGTAGCCATTGCCCTTGGCGCGCTGGATGCTGTCCTCGATGAAGCCGGCGTCGCCGCGCACATACAGCTGGTAGATCTTCATCCCCGGCGTCGCCGCCGCCACCTGCTCCAGCCCCGGCTTGGAGACGGAGGACAGCATGATCGGCACGCCGAAGGCCGAGGCCCCCTCACCCGCCGTCACCGCGCCGTTGGCCCCCACGGCCATGAATTCGAGCCCGCCGACCGGGGCGAGCATCACCGGCAGGCGGATCTTCCTGCCGAACAGCGACGCAGTGCTGTCGATCGTTGACACGTCGCGCAGCACGCGCGGGCGCAGGGCGAGCGCGTCGATCCCCATGCGGTTGCGGCGCATGGTGGTCTCGGTCTCGGTCGCACCGACCAGGTAGTCCCACATATTGGCATCGAGGCGGTTCTTCGCCGCCTTCACGAACTCATGCAGCGCCAGGTATTTGGTCTGCGTTTCGGCGAGGGCTTCGGGTTCGATCGTCATCGTGCTGTCTCGTCCGGGTCAGAGAAAGTCGCGGGTCCAGGCGGCGTAGTCGGCCTCGCGCGTGACGGTCTTCATCAGCGTGGCGGGCGCGACGCCCTTGAGCTCGGCCGGCGGCGTGCCCTCGCGCAGCGCCTTCAACGTCGCGTGGATGGCCGCGACCGCGGCGGCGAAGGGCTGATGGCCCTGCAACGCGACGCGCACGCCATGGGCGGCGAGGCGCGCCTTGTGCGCCATGTTCGCCGGCGTGCCGCCGAGGATGATCGGCATGCCATTGGCCACCGCCTGCAAGGCGGCCAGTTGTTCCCAGTCATTCACGCCGGTGAAGAACAGCGCATCGGCGCCGCAGGTCGCATAGGCCTTGGCGCGGCGCACCGCCTCATCGAGGTTCACGAGGTTCAGCGCGCTGGTCCGGGCGATGACGGTCAGGCCGGCATCCTCGCGCGCCGCCACCGCCGCGCGCATCTTGCCCAGGCCGGCTTCGAGGCTGAGCAGGCCCGGTTCCGCGACGCCATGGGCGCGTGGCAGGTCGGTGTCCTCGATGGTGAGCGCCGCGATGCCGGCGGTCTCCAGCTCCTGCACCGTGCGCATCACGTTCAGCGCATTGCCGTAGCCGTGGTCGGCATCGACCATCAGCGGCGGGGCGCCGCCACGGCAGATGCGCCGCGCCTGGTCGGCGAATTCGGACAGCGTCAGCACGATGATGTCCGGCGCGCCAAGAACCGTCAGCGAGGCGACGGAACCGGCGAACATCGCGGCCTCGAACCCCAGATCGGCGGCGATCCGTCCGGCGATCGGGTCATGCACCGAGGCCGGATGGATGCAGGCAGCGCCCGACAGGATCGCGCGGAAGGCCGCGCGGCGCTCGGCCGTGCTGGGTGGACGTTGCATCCCGGATGGTTCCTCGAATTTTGTCTCCGGCACTCTGCAACCGCTCGCGCCAACGGTCTAGGCTGCCGCCGGACATGCAAGGGGTGCGTGATGAGCGACGCGGTGGCCGAAGCCCTGGTGGCGCGCAAGGATGAGATCCTGGAACGGCTGAAGGCGCTGCTGCGCCTGCCCAGCGTCAGCACCGACCCGGCCTATGCCGAGGGCATGAAGGCGACGCGCGAATTCCTCATGGCCCGGTTGCGGGAAGGCGGGCTCGATGATGTCCGCCTGCTCGACGGCGGCGGCCAGCCGGCGATCACCGGCACGTGGAATGGCGCGCCGGGCAAGCCGACGCTGCTGATCTACGGTCATTACGACGTGCAGCCGCCCGACCCGCTGGAATTGTGGAAAACGCCACCCTTCGAACCCACCATCCGCGACGGCCGGCTTTATGCGCGGGGTGCGTCGGATGTGAAGGGATCGACGCTGATCGCCGTCGAAACGGTCATCGAGTTCATCAAGGCCGGCGGCTGCCCAGTGAATATCCGCTTCTTCCTGGAAGGCGAGGAGGAGATCGGCAGCCCGTCGCTGGGCAGCATCATCGAGCGCCACCCGGATGTGTTGGTGGCGGATGCGATGATCTCGGCCGATGGCGGGCGCGCCAGCACGACGCTGCCGACCATCAGCGTCGGCTCGCGCGGGCTGACCGCGCTGCAGATCAACGTGCGCACCGCCTCGAAGGACATGCATTCGGGCCGCTATGGCGGCGCAGTGCGCAACGCGATCCATGAGCTGTCGAAGCTGGTCGCCTCCCTGCATGACGATCACGGGCGCATCGTGGTGGCCGGCTTCATGGACGACCTCGACCCGATCGGCGCGCGGGAAGCCGCCGATGCCGCCGCCTTGCCGGTGGATGAAGCCGAGTTCTATGGCGAGATCGGCGCCGCCCCCTATGGCGACCCCGACCGCGCGGTGCGCGAGCGCATCACCCTGATACCCACCATCGAGGTGAATGGCATGTGGGGCGGCTATACCGGCACCGGTTCCAAGACCGTGCTGCCCTGCGAGGCCCATGCGAAGGTCACCATGCGCCTCGGCCCAGGCATGGACCCGGCGCGGGCGCAGGCCCGACTGCGCGAGCACCTGCTGGCGCGGGCGCCGGCCGGCGTCGCACTCGATTTCACCGGGCGCGGTGGCGGCACGCCGGCCTTCACTCTGCGCGAGGGGCACCCGCTGCTCGCCGCGGCCGAGGCGGTGGTGCGGCGCACCACCAACCGCGCCCCGGTGCGCGCGCGGGCCGGCGGCACCATCCCGATCACCGCCATCTTCAAGGAACGGCTCGGCATCGACACCATCACCTTCGGCTTCGCCATGCCGGATGAGGATGTCCACGCGCCGAACGAGTTCTTCCGCCTGTCATCGCTGGAGGAAGGGCTGCGCGCCTGGCCGCTGCTGCTGACGGAACTCGGGAAGGTGGCGCCGGAGGCGTTGCGGGGCCAGTAGCCCCGGCGGCCCATCCTGACCTTCGGCCCGATGCCCCGCATCGGGCCGGGAGCCCGCGGCGCGACCGCGCCCGGACAACCCGCCGAGCCCGGAACGCCGGTGCACGGCGCGCAAGCCAAGCCGCCGCCGACGCTTGAGGCCCAGCAAAGACTCCATGGGCCGCTGGAATCAGGCGGGCTTCAGCGCGTCGACAAACACGTTGCAGTACCGCGCTGCCGTCACCTCGAACACCGCGCGGCGCAGCGCCGCATGGCGTTGCTGGCGTTCCCCGAGCGGCATCTCGAGCGCGGTGTTCATCGCATCGGCGATGGCATCCGGGTCGTAGGGGTTGACCAGCAGCGCGTCCGTCAATTCCTCCGCCGCCCCGGCGAATTGCGACAGGATCAGCACGCCGGGGTCCGCCGGGTCCTGGGCGGCGACGAATTCCTTCGCCACCAGGTTCATGCCGTCGCGCAGCGGCGTGACGATGCCGATCCGCGCGATGCGGAACAGGCCGGCGAGCTTCGTGCGCGCCACGGTCTGCGTCATGTAGCGCAGCGGCACCCAGTCGAATTGGGAGAAGCGGCCATTGATGTCGCCGGCCAGGCGGTCAAGCTCACGCCGCAGCGCCTGGTATTCCGCCACATCCTCGCGCGAGCGCGCGGCGATCTGCAGCATCGAGATGTGCCGCTGCTGTTGCGGATACCGCGCGAGCAACCGGGCGAAGCCCTCGAAGCGGTTGGGCAGCCCCTTGGAATAGTCAAGCCGTTCCGCGCTGATCGCGAGGGCCCGGCCGGACAGGCTCTCGCGCATGCGCTTGATATAGGCGGTGCCGGCAGCGCGCCCGGCCACGCGGGCGAAACCGGCGGCGTCAATGCCGATCGGGTCGGCGATGGCGCGAACATGCCGGCCATTCGTCACCACCTCGTCACCCTCCACCGTGAAGCCGGTGAAGCGGCGCGCGCAGTCGAGGAAGTCCGCCAGATGCGTGCGCGTCTGGAAGCCCACCACATCGAAGGCGCAGAGGGCGCAGAGCAGATCGTAGGCCGGCGGCAGCGCCTCCAGCACCGATGCCGGGACGAAGGGGATATGCAGGAAGAAGCCGATGCGCCCCGCGAAGCCCCGCGCGCGCAACGCGGCGGCGAGCGGGATCAGGTGGTAGTCATGCACCCAGACCATGTCGTCAGGCCGCAGCATCGGCAGCAAGGCGTCGGCGAAGTCGCCATTGACCGCGAGATAGCCCTCGAAATCCTCCCGCCGGTACCGCATCAGCCCGAGGCGGAAATGCAGCAGCGGCCACAGCGAGGAATTGGCGAAGCCGACATAGAAGCGGTCGTAGTCTTGCCCGTTGAGGTCGATGGTCGCGTAGGTGACGCCCTGACCGTCCACGATGCGCGGCTTGCCGGAAGGCTTTTCCACGACACGGCCGCTCCAGCCGAACCACAGCGTACCCGGCTCGACGAAGGATTGCAGCGCCACGGCCAAGCCACCCGCGCTCGCCGCCCCGGTGGTGCGCGGCGGCGGCACGCGGTTGGAGACGATTACGAGGCGCGCCACAGGCCTTCCTCCCAGCTGCGGGACAGGCGCATCGCCGAGAGGATGAGCCCGACCTGGGAATAGGTCTGCGGAAAATTGCCCCACAATGCGCCAGTGGCCGGTTCCACATCCTCGGACAGCAGGCCGACATGGTTGCGCCAGGACAGCGCGCGCTCGAACACGGCGCGGGCCTCGGCCTTGCGGCCGACACGCGCGAGGGTGTCGATGTACCAGAAGGTGCAGACGATGAAGCCGACCTCCGGCTTGCCGAAATCGTCGGCGTGGTCGTAGCGGAGCACGATGCCGTCGCGAACGAGCCGACGTTCCAACATGTCGACCGTCCGCAGGAACAGCGGGTCGGTCGCCTTGATCAGGCCGATCTCCGGCAGCAGGAAGGTTGAGGCGTCGGCCACCGCGTCGCCGTTCAGCACGCCTGAGATCCAGCCCTCCCCTGGAACCGTCGCGGCTGCGAGGATGCGGCCGCGCAGATTTTCGGCTCGCCGTTCCCAGTCCCGCGCCTCGGCGGCCAGGCCGAGATGCTGGGCGATCGCCCCCAGCCGGTCGAGCGCGGCCCAGCACATCGCCGCCGAATGCGTGTGCGCGGCAGCGCGGCCGCGGTACTCCCACAGCCCGGCATCGTGTTCGAAGGCGGCACGCTCGGCATGGTGGCCGATGCCGGCGAGCTGGCGATACAACGCGACATCGCCGGTCCGGGTGAGGCGCTGGTCCCAGAACATCTGGGTCGCCGTCATGATGATGGCGCCATAGCTGTCATTCTGGCGTTGGGAGGCGGCGGCATTGCCGATGCGTACCGGCCCGTCGCCGCGCAGGCCCGGCAAGGCCGTGGCGATGCGTTCCTCGACCGAGGTGCCGGGCGCGATCGGGAACAGCGGCGGGATCGGCCCGGCGGAGCCATCCGGCACCGAATCCATGATGAAGCGCAGGAAGCCTTCCATGGTGCGCGTGGCATTGAGCCGGTTCAGCGCGCTGACCGTGAAGAAGGCGTCGCGCAGCCAGCAGAAGCGGTAATCCCAGCACCGTCCGCTGCCCGGCGATTCCGGCAGGGAGGTGGTGAGTGCCGCGACGATGCCGCCCGTATCCTCGAAGGAACACAGCTTCAGCGTGATGGCGGCGCGGATCACCGCCTCCTGCCAGTCGAAGGGCAGGTTCAGCCCCCGCACCCAGTCGACCCAGTAGCACTCGGTCTCGGTCAATGCCTGGCGGGCGACGGTGTCGGGTGATTCGGGCAGGCTCTCATCAGTGCCTATGACCAGGCTGACGGGGCGGTCGAGGCCGAATTCAGCCTCCTCGGTTACGTAGGACAATGGCGCATCGGTGGTCAGGCGCAGCACCGTATCCGCGCCGCGGTAGCGGATGTGGTTGCTGCCGATATTGGTGACGCCGGGATCGGTGCCGTAGTCGAAGGATGGCCGGATGCGGATGCGGATGCGCGGGCGGCCCGAGACCGGCTCGACCCGCCGCACCAGCGCCGGCGGGCGGTACATGCGGCCGAAGCGACGGAAGCGCGGGGCGACGTCCAGGATGCGCACGCCGCCGCCGCTGGCATCGGTCAGCACCGTCTCCAGCACGGCGGAATTGCGCAGGTAGCGTTGCCGGCTGGCGACCTGGCCGCGCAGCACCACATCCATGAAGCCGCGTTCGGGCGCCTCGCCGCCCAGCAGGGCGTTGAACACCGGCTCGGCATCCAGGCGCGGAAAGCAGAACCATTCATGCCGCCCGGTGGCGGAGATCAGCGAGGCGACGGCGCAATTGCCGACGACGGCGAGGTCAAGTCCGGGCATGCATCACCTCCTGCCGTAGCCGTGCGCGGCCGCGCGCGATCCAATCACGCACCTCGGCCGGCCCGCCGAGGAAGTCTCGCCCGACATGCAGGCCGAAGCCGCCCAGGGCGCGGGCGGCGCGCATACCGTCCTCATCGGTGACGTCGTCGCCGACGAAAACGGGCCGGCGCCCCATGAAGGGCGGGGCCTGCATCAGCACATCGACCGCCCGCGCCTTGTTGGCGCCATGGGGACGGAGTTCGAAGGCCATGTGGGCGGGCAGCAGGTCGAATGCCGTGGCCTGGTCCGCCAGCAATCCGGCCAACGCTGCCTGCGTATCGGCACAGCGTTCGGGGGCGCCGCGATAGTGCAGCGCCACGCCATGCGGCTTGCGTTCGAGGATCACGCCCGGCCAGGCGCTCACCTGCGCGGCAAGGCGCGTTGCCCAGGCGTCCGGCACGGTCGGCAGGGCATGCTCGTCCAGGAGGCGGCCACTGGCATCGCGCAGTTCCGCGCCGTGGCCGAATCCGCCAGGCGGGCGCCAGGGGGCCAGCAGGCGGTCCGCCGTCTCCCGTGCGCGGCCGGTGACGATAGCGATCGCGCCACCGAGGTCGCGGGATAGCTCGCTGAGCAGATCGGGCAGGCCCTGTTGGACCACTACCCCATCGGGGGTCGCTGCGATGTCGATCAGGGTGCCATCAAGATCGAGGAAGAGCGCCCAATCGGCCTCGATCTCGGGAACGCCAGGGGAATGCATCGATTGTATCTAGGCAGCCAAGCTGAGAATTGCAGCCTTGTAATTGTGGCGCCGATGATGCAGCCGCCTGGATGGCTTGGCCGCCGATACTGCCGCTGAAGCGGCTGTTCCGGCCTGACTGGCCGGCGTTTTATCTTTGGAATTTGTTTGAAAAAGGTGAAGTGGCGCGCCCGAAGAGATTCGAACTCCTGACCCCCAGATTCGTAGTCTGGTGCTCTATCCAGCTGAGCTACGGGCGCCCTGCCGCCACTGCGGCGAGGCCGGGGAAATAGCGGAGGCGGCGGTGGGGCGCAACCCCTCCGCCGCCAAAGATTCACGCGGCGAGTTTATCGAGCTCGCGCACCACCGCCTCACCCATCACCGAGGTGCCGACGCGGGCCATGCCGGACTGCATGATATCCGCCGTACGCAGGCCGCCGGAGAGCACCTTGCCCACTGCGGACTCCACCAGCGCGGCGTCCTCGTCCATGCCGAAGGACCAGCGCAGCAGCATCGCGAAGGACAGGATCTGCGCGAGCGGATTCGCGATTCCCTTGCCGGCGATGTCAGGGGCCGAACCGTGAATCGGCTCGTACAGCGCATGGCGCTTGCCGGTGACCGGGTCCACCGCGCCGAGCGTCGCCGAGGGCAGCATGCCGAGCGAGCCGGTCAGCGCCGCGGCGAGGTCCGACAGCACGTCGCCGAAGAGGTTCGAGCCGAGGATCACGTCGAATTGCTTGGGGCGCGAGCAGAGCTGCATGGCGCAGTTGTCGGCATACATGTTCTCGAGCTCGACATCGGCGTATTCGGCCTTGTGGATCTCGCCGACCACGGCCCGCCACAAGCGGCCGGACTGCATGACATTGGCCTTCTCGACCGAGGTCACCTTGCGGCGGCGCTGGCGCGCCAGGTCGAAGGCGACGCGGGCGACGCGGGCGATCTCGTCCTCATGGTAGACATCGGTGTCGAAGCCGCGGCGCTTGCCGTCGGGCAGCGTCTCGATGCCGCGCGGCTCGCCGAAATAGATCCCGCCCGTCGATTCGCGGACCACCATGATGTCGACGCCGCGCACGACCTCGGGCTTCAGTGAAGACGCATCCACCAATGGGTCGAGCACCACCGCCGGGCGCAGGTTGGCGAACAGGCCAAGATCTTTGCGCAGGCGCAGCACGCCGAGCTCAGGACGCTTCTCGAAGGCCAGGCCATCCCATTTCGGGCCGCCGACCGAGCCGAACAGCACGGCATCCACCGCCTTGGCACGTTCCACCGTCTCGTCAGAGCAGGGCGTGCCCTCGGCATCGATGGCCGAGCCGCCGACCAGGCGTTCCTCGATATCGAAAGTGACCGCGCGGCGGCGGTCCATCCAGTCGATGACGCGACGGACTTCGCGCATCACCTCGGGACCGATTCCGTCGCCGGGGAGGATGAGAAGCTTCTTGTTGGACGGCATGTGCTTGGACGTCTCCTGGTCGGTCGGGAGACGTCCCGGGTGGACGCCGCCCGGGTCAATGTCAGGTCAGGCGTAGAGCCAGGGCTGGGCAGCTTTCTGCTTCGCCTCGAAGGTATCGATGGCGGTCGCGTGCTGCATGGTCTGGCCGATGTCGTCCAGGCCGTTCAGCATCAGGTGGCGGCGCAGCGGGTCGATCTTGAACGGGATCTCCTCGCCATTCGGGCGCACCACCACTTCGCGCTCGAGATCGACGGTGATGCGGGCATTGGCGCCGAGCTTCGCATCCTCCATCAACTGCGCGCAGACTTCCTTCGGAAGCCGGACGGGCAGCACGCCGTTCTTGAAGCAGTTGTTGTGGAAGATGTCGGCGAAGTCCGGCGCGATGACGCAGCGGATACCGAAGTCGAGCAATGCCCAGGGCGCATGCTCACGCGAGGACCCGCAGCCGAAATTCTCGAAGGCGATGAGAACCTCGGCGTGGCGATACGGCTCCTGGTTCAGCACGAAATCGGGGTTCTCGCTGCCATCTTCCTTGAAGCGGAAATTGGCGAACAGGTTCTTCCCGAAGCCCGAGCGGCTGATCGACTTCAGAAAGCGCGCCGGGATGATCTGGTCGGTGTCGACATTCGCCTTGGGAAGAGGCGCGGCGATGCCGGTCAGCGTCGTGAAGGCCTGCATCACACGGTCTCCTTCGGCTGGTAGTCGCGCACATCGGCGAGGTGACCCGACACCGCCGCCGCCGCCGCCATGGCCGGAGAGAGCAGATGGGTGCGCCCGCCGGGGCCCTGGCGGCCCTCGAAATTGCGATTGGACGTGCTGGCCGAGCGCTGGCCCGGCGTCAGCTTGTCCGGGTTCATGCCCAGGCACATGGAACAGCCGGCCTCGCGCCACTCGAAGCCTGCTTCCAGCAGGATGCGGTCGAGGCCCTCGGCCTCCGCGGCCTTCTTCACCAGGCCCGAGCCGGGGACGACCATGGCCCGCACGCCGTCGGCGACCCTGCGGCCCTTGGCGATGGCGGCGGCAGCGCGGATGTCCTCGATGCGGGAATTGGTGCATGAGCCGATGAACACGACATCGACCTTGAGGTCCTGCAGCCGCTGGCCGGGCGTGAGGCCCATGTAGTCGACCATGCGCTGCATCTGCGCGCGCTTGGCTTCGTCCTCGACATCGGCCGGGTTGGGCACCACGCCGGTGATCGGCAACACGGCCTCGGGGTTGGTGCCCCAGGTGACCTGCGGCGCGATCTCATGCGCGTTCAGCTTCACCACCGTGTCGAAATACGCGCCGGCATCGCTCGGCAGCGTCTTCCACCAGGCGAGCGCCCGCTCCAGTGCCGCCCCTTTCGGGCCGTCCGGCGTGCGGGCGATGTAGTCGAAGGTGGTCTGGTCGGGCGCGATCAGCCCGGCCCGCGCGCCGCCCTCGATCGCCATGTTGGAGACCGTCATCCTCCCGGCCATGTCGAGGCTGCGGATGGTGTCGCCGCAATACTCGATCACATGGCCGGTGCCGCCGGCGGTGCCGATCCTGCCGATGATGGCGAGGGTGATGTCCTTGCCCGAACAGCCGACGGCGAGGTTGCCCGCCACCTCCACCTTCATGTTCTTCGCCGGTTTCTGCAGCAGCGTCTGGGTGGCGAGCACATGCTCGACCTCCGAGGTGCCGATGCCGAAGGCCAGCGCGCCCATCGCGCCATGCGTCGAGGTGTGGCTGTCGCCGCAGACGATGGTCATGCCCGGCAGTGAACGGCCGAGCTCCGGCCCGATCACATGCACGATGCCTTGCCGCTCATCGAGCAGCGGGATCAGCGGCATGCCGAATTCGGCCGCGTTCTTCTCCAGCGTCTCGACCTGCAGCCGGCTCTCGGGATCGACGATTCCAGTGTAGCGCGAGCTGTCGGTCGCGATGTTGTGGTCGATCACGCCCAGCGTCGCATCGGGGCGGCGGATCTTGCGACCGGCGGCGCGCAGCCCGTCGAAGGCCTGCGGTGTGGTCACTTCATGGGTAAGGTGAAGGTCGATGTAGAGCATGGCCGTGCCGTCGGGGAGCGTCTCGACGACGTGGGCGTCCCAGATCTTGTCGAACAGCGTGCGCGGCTTCTGCGCTGACATCGTTTTCCCCCAACCCATGGTCATGCAGGGCGCCGCGCCGATCGCGGCGCCCCTGCCGGTATTCAGCCTTCGGTGGTCGGCGCGGCGGCGGCCTTCGGCGCCGCGGCCTTCATCGGCAGCTTCTCGACGATGCGCGCCGACTTACCGGTGCGGCCACGCAGGTAGTACAGCTTCGCGCGACGCACCTTGCCGCGGCGGACGACCTGGATCTCGGCCACATTCGGCGAATAGAGCGGGAACACGCGCTCCACACCCTCGCCGTAAGAGAGCTTGCGCACCGTGAAGTTGCTCTGCACGCCCTTGTTGGAACGCGCGATCACCACGCCCTCATAGGCCTGGGTGCGGGTGCGCTCGCCTTCGACGACCTTCACCATGACGCGCACCGTGTCGCCCGGCGCAAAGTCCGGGGTGGTGCGCACGGCGGTGAGGCGCGTGAGCTGCTCGGCCTCGAACTGCTGCAGCAGGTTCATGACAGTATCCTTTCCTTCGTTCGTTTAGGCGGCAGCGGGATGGCGGGCAATGGCCCCCGCGCCGCCGTGTTTCGCGTCATGCCGGGCCCACAGGTCAGGCCGGCGTTCCTTGGTGATCTTCTCGCTCTCGGCCCGACGCCAGCGCGCGATCTCGGCGTGGTGGCCGGAAAGCAGGACATCCGGGATGGCCCGCCCCTGCCATTCGGCCGGGCGAGTGTAATGCGGGTATTCCAGCAGGCCCTCGGCGCCGTGGCTTTCCTCCGCCGCGCTGTCGGCCGCCCCCATCACGCCGGGCAGCAACCGCACGCAGGCATCGAGCAGCACCAGCGCCGCCGTTTCCCCGCCGCTGAGGACGTAGTCGCCGATCGAGACCTCGACCATGCTGCGAGCATCAATCACCCGCTGGTCGATCCCTTCATAGCGGCCGCACAGCAGGACGCAGCCCGGCCCTTCGGCGAGGCCCCGGACCGTCGCCTGGTCCAGCAGCCGCCCGCGTGGCGTCAGATAGATGAGCGGACGCGCATCGCCCTCGGGCATGACCCCGGCGATGGCCGTGTCCAGCACATCCGGCCGCATGACCATCCCTGCCCCGCCGCCGGCCGGCGTATCATCGACCGTGCGGTGCCGATCCGTGGCGAAGCCGCGGATGTCGTGGGCGTCGAGCGACCACTTGCCGTCCCGCAGCGCGCGACCGGCCAGCGACAGACCGAGCGGACCGGGGAACATCTCCGGGAACAGCGTCAGGATGGACGCATGCCACCGGCCACCCCGCACGGACGCCGTGTTGTTATCCGGCGCGGTCATGCCGCGTCCTCGTCGCCGGGCTGCGGCTGGACGATGATCTCGTCCGGCAGCACCACCGTGACCCGGCCACCCGCGACATCCACCACCGGCACGACGGCGTGGGTGAACGGCAGGAGGTGCTCCCGCCCCACACCCGCGACGATGATGAAAGCACCGGCGCCGTGGTCCTCCACCGCGCGGATGGTGCCGAGCGTCTCCCCGCCTTCCGTGACGGCCGCTAGGCCGATCAGGTCGGTCAGGTAGAACTCGTCATCCTCGGGCGGCGGCAGACGGTCGCGCTCCACATACAGCCGCGTGCCGGTCAGGCGCTGCGCCGCGTCGCGGTCGGCCACGCCCTCGATGGCGGCGATGTCGCCCCCCTTGAGCGTGACCACGAAGCGCTTCGCCCCGGTCTCGTCGGTCAGTGGCGAATAGACGGCGATGGCAGCGGGGTCCTCGGTGAAGGCGCGCAGGCGCACGAGGCCGCGCACGCCATGCGGCCTGCCGATCTCGCCCACCATCACACGCTTCACCGACACGTCACGTCACCTCGCCTGGCGCTGCTCAGCCGGCCGCGGCAGCGGCGGCGGCGCGCTCCTGCGCCTTCTTCTTCGGCGCGGACTGCTTCGGCTGCTCGGCGAACACCGGCATCGGCGCCAGGCCGGCCTTGCCGAGGAACTTCGCGACGCGATCGGTCGCGACGGCACCCTGGCTGATCCAATGGGTGATGCGCTCATCCTTCAGCCGGATGCGATCGGCATGCTCGGCCGGCAGCATCGGGTTGTAGGAACCGACCTGCTCGATGAAGCGGCCGTCCCGCGGGCTGCGGCTGTCGGCCACCACGATGTGGTAGTAGGGACGCTTCTTCGCGCCGGCGCGGGAAAGGCGGATCTTGAGGCCCATGAGGCTTCCTTTCGTCTTCGTTCTCTAGAAGGGTCGTTTGTTACCGGCACCAGGGAGAAGCGCGGCGAGACCGCCCCGCATCAACCCTTTCTGGCCGAGCTTGTTCATCCGCTTCATCATCGCGGACATGTCGTCGAACTGCTTGAGCAGCTTGTTCACCTCCTGCACGGAGGTGCCGGAACCGGCAGCGATGCGCTTCTTGCGCGACGCCTTCAGGATGTCGGGCGTGCGCCGTTCGCGCAGCGTCATCGAGGAGATGATCGCCGCCTGGCGCGCCAGGATGGCGGTGTCGAGATTGGCGCCTTCAAGCTGCTGCTTGATCTTGCCCACCCCCGGCAGCATGCCGAGGATGCCCTGCAGGCTGCCCATCTTGCCGATCTGCTTGAGCTGTGAGGCGTAGTCCTCCAACGAGAACTGGCCCTTCTGCATCCGGGCCGCGAGCTTCTCAGCCTCGGCCTGGTCGATGGTCGCCGCCGCCTTCTCGACAAGCGAGACGATGTCGCCCATGCCGAGGATGCGCGAGGCGATGCGGTCGGGGTGGAAGTCCTCCAGCGCGTCGAGCTTCTCGCCCGCGCCGAGCAGCTTGATCGGCGCGCCGGTGACCGCGCGCATGGACAGGGCCGCACCGCCGCGCGCATCGCCGTCGATGCGCGTCATGACGATGCCGGTCACGCCGACCTTGTCCTGGAACGCCTTGGCGGTATTCACTGCGTCCTGGCCGGTCATGGCGTCCACGACCAGCAGCGTCTCGTGCGGGTTGGTGGCGAGCTTGACCTGCGCCACCTCCTCCATCAGCGCCTCGTCGATCGCGAGGCGGCCGGCGGTGTCGAGGATGACGACGTCGTACAGTTCGCGCCGGCCGACATCCATCGCCCGCATGGCGATCTGCATCGGCGTCTGGCCGGCGATGATCGGCAGCGAGGTGACCTCGGCCTGCTGCGCCAGCGTGGCCAATTGCAGTTGCGCGGCTGGGCGATGCACGTCGAGCGAGGCGAGCAGCACCTTCTTCTTGTCGCGCGTCCGGAGCCGCAGCGCGATCTTGCCCGAGGTGGTGGTCTTGCCCGAGCCCTGGAGGCCGACCATCAGGATCGGCACCGGGGAGGGCGCGTTCAGGTCGATGCCGCGCTTGCCGTCATCTCCCTCGCCGCCGCCGAGCGCCTCGACCAGCGCGTCGTTGACGATCTTGATGACCTGCTGGGCGGGGGAGACAGAGCGGATGACCTCCTGCCCCACCGCGCCTTCGCGCACCTTGTTGACCAGGTCGCGCACCACCGGCAGCGCGACGTCGGCCTCCAGCAACGCGACGCGCACTTCGCGCAGCGCCTCGGCGACGTCGGCATCCGAGAGCGCGCCACGGCGGCGCAGCCGGTCGAAGACCCCGTTCAGCTTGCTGGACAATGCCTCGAACATTGGGCGGTCGTTCAGTCCTTCAACGCGTTGCGGTTGCCCCAAACGAGTTTGCGCCGCTGCGCGAGTCTTCGCGGAGCGGCGGTGCCAACCCCATCTGGGGGCCGACATGGCGGTTCAGGGCGAACCGTGGAATGGGGGCGTTTACGTCCGGCCGCACCCAACGGTCAAGCGCGAAACCGGAGGGGCGCTTCCCCTCCAGACCACCCCGCCAGGGGTTGCCGCCCCCCGGGGCGCGAGAACTTGGTCTTGCCCAATCGCTGCCGCCATTGAACGGAGCATAGCCTGCGCATGCGGCGACCATCGCCAGAAGCGTCACATTTGCGAGGATCATTCGGTCGGGGCCGGCAAACGATCCACGGTCGCCTGGGCAGTGAGGGCAACGTCCAGTCATCGCGGCATCAACAACCAGCGAACGCAACGCGCCGGACAGCGCATTGATCGTCGCGGCCAGGACCGCCTACCCACCAGCGCCACCGACCCAAAGCAAGGCTCCCGTCTCCGGCCCAGCCCGCCCGAGTGTCAGCCAGACCGAAATCTCCGCGCCATCCTCAGCGCAGCGGTACTCGATGGCCCAGCCACGGATCGGTTCGGCCCGCCATCGGCCAGGCGCCGGGCAATCTCCCGCAATCGCGTCATGCCGTCGCCCGGCATCAGGTTCACCGCCTCAGCCGTCGCGCAGGCATCCCCTATCGCGCCCTCGGCAAGGCTGAAGAAATGGGCCGCCGCGCGAAAGTCACCCTCCATCGCCGCCGCCTCCGCCCGGTCAAGATGGCCACACGGCTCGGAAAACCGCCGCCATCGGGGTTCCGGGGCATCCCACTCCAGCCGGGCTGAAAGAACGAGAGACACGCCGGCAGGACGCAAAGGCGCATGCCGTGCCGTCCACATGAAACCCACATGCGCAGCTTGATCCGCACACGGATAGCCTCTATAGGAATATCATCTCCGTCGCGCGCATAGGCGCTATCGAGCAGCCTCGATGCCGCCCGATAAACGTATAAAGTCCTAAAATCTTAAAGTGGCCGGGGAGGGCCACACCCTCCCCTGCATCCGTCACTTCGGCGACAGCACCATGATCATCTGCCGGTTCTCCATCCGCGGGAACTGCTCGACCTTGGTGGTCTCGGTCAGTTCGTTGCGAATGCGCTCCAGCACCTTGGCGCCCAGATCCTGGTGGGCCATTTCGCGGCCACGGAACCGAAGCGTCACCTTCACCTTATCGCCCTCGGCGATGAAGCTCTTCATCTGGCGCATCTTCACATCGTAGTCATGGTCGTCGATGTTCGGACGGACCTTGATTTCCTTGATCTCGACGACCTTCTGCTTCTTCCGCGCCTCGTTCGCCTTTTTCTGCTGCTCATACTTGTACTTGCCATAGTCAAGTATCTTGCAGACAGGCGGCACCGCGTTCGGCGAGATCTCAACCAGGTCGAGGCCGACATCATAGGCGCGGATCAGCGCGTCGCGCGCGCTTAGCACGCCCTGCATTTCGCCGTGCTGGTCGATCAGGCGAACCTGGGGGACTCGGATTTCGTCATTGATGCGGGGGCCGTCGCGGGTCGGGGTTTGGGCGGCGGGCATGGGGGGTCGGGCTATGGTCGTCTCCTGTCGTAGTTTCGGGATCAGCAACGTCGATATATGGAACGGCGCTCACGCCACCGCAACTGCCAAGGCGCACCGGGCGCCAATGGCCCGGTGCGTTCGGCGTGTTTCAGGCGCCAAGGTCGGGCGGCATCGCCTCGGCCTTCAGCCGGGCGACCGCCTCGGCCAGCGGCAGACTCTCCTGCTCGCGGCCCGGCAGGCGGCGCAGCACCAGGCTGCGCTCCTCGGCCTCCCGCCGGCCGACCACGGCGAGCACAGGGACGCGCTGCTCGATATGGTCGACGACCTTGCGGTTGATCTTCTCGTTGCGCAGGTCGAGTGCCACCGCCACGCCCGCCTTCTGCAAGGTGGCCGCGGCTTCGCGGGCGAAGTCGTCGGCATCGGAGACGATGGTGGTCACCACCACCTGCACCGGAGCGAGCCAGAGCGGGAACCGTCCGGCATGCTGCTCGATCAGGATGCCGAGGAACCGTTCGAAGGACCCAAGAATGGCCCGGTGCAGCATGACGGGACGCTTCCGAGAACCGTCCTCGGCCACATATTCGGCGTCCAGCCGATCCGGCAGCACGAAATCGACCTGCAACGTGCCGCACTGCCAGTCGCGGCCGATCGCATCGCGCAGCACGAATTCCAGCTTCGGGCCATAGAAGGCGCCCTCCCCCGGGTTCAGTTCGTATTCCACGCCGGCGATGCGGCAGGCTTCCTTGAGCGCGCCCTCCGCCTGGTCCCAGACCTCGTCCGAGCCGGCCCGCTTGGCCGGGCGGTCGGAGAACTTCACCCGGAATTCCTCGAAGCCGAAATCGCGATATATCGAGGACAGCAGCGCGACGAAGCGCACCGTCTCCTCGGCGATCTGGTCTTCCGAGCAGAAGATATGCGCATCGTCCTGGGTGAAGGACCGCACCCGCATGATGCCGTGCAGCGCGCCCGAGGGTTCGTACCGGTGGCAGGCGCCGAATTCGGCCATGCGCAGCGGCAATTCGCGATACGACCGCAGGCCCTGGTTGAAGATCTGCACATGGCAGGGGCAGTTCATCGGCTTCAGCGCGAGGATGCGGTCCTTCTCGCCCTCATCCTCGACCGTCGCGATGAACATGTTCTCGCGGAACTTCTCCCAGTGGCCCGAGGCTTCCCACAGCTTGCGGTCCACCAGTTGCGGGGTCTTCACCTCCTGGTAGTCGGCGATGTCGAGGCGGCGACGCATATAGGCCTCGACGGTGCGGTACAGCCGCCAACCCTTGGGGTGCCAGAACACCGAGCCGACCGCTTCCTCTTGGAGATGGAACAGGCCCATCTCCTTGCCGATCCTGCGGTGGTCGCGCTTCTCGGCCTCCTCCAACTGGTGCAGGTAGGCGTCGAGCTCCTTCTGATCGCGCCAGGCGGTGCCGTAGATGCGGCTCAGCATCGCGTTGCGGTGGTCGCCGCGCCAATAGGCGCCGGCCACCTTCATCAGCTTGAAGGCGGTCCCGACATCGCCGGTGCCGCGCATATGCGGGCCGCGGCACAGATCGATCCAATCGCCCTGCTTATACAAGGTGATGGTCTCGCCCTGCGGCAGCGCCTCGATCAGTTCGACCTTGTAGCGCTCGCCCTTCTCGGAAAAGAGGGCGATCGCCTCATGCCGCGAGGTCACGATGCGCTGGAAGCCGGCATTGCGCGCGATGATCTCGCGCATCTTCGCCTCGATCCCCGAAAAATCCTCCGGAGTGAACGGCTCATTGCGGGCGAAGTCGTAATAGAAGCCGTTCTCGATCGACGGGCCGATGGTCACCTGGGTGCCGGGAAACAGCTCCTGCACGGCTTCCGCCAACACATGGGCGGCGTCGTGGCGGATGAGCTCCAGCGCCTCAGGGTCCTTGCGGGTGATGAAGCGGACCGCCGCATCGGCCTCGATGCTGCGCGAAAGGTCCTGCATCGCGCCATCGACGGTCATGGCGAGGGCCGCCTTGGCGAGGCCCGGCCCGATCGCGGCCGCGACCTGCGTGCCCGTCACCGGCCCATCGAAGGACCGGAGGGAACCGTCAGGAAGGGTAATCGCGGGCATCGTATGTCCATCTCGTCAAGGTAGAAGAGGGCGCGGACCATGGGCACCGCACCCCGCCGGGTCAAGTCAGGCCTGCAACCGCCGTCTCGACAGCGGCCGGTTCAAGGGCCGAAAGCGGCACATGGCGCAGAAAGGTGGCTCGTGGGCCACGCGGGGCACAGAGCGCCGGGTCGCTGTCCTCGCCGAACAGCGCGAGGGTCGGGCAACCGGCCGCGGCGATCAGATGGGTCGGCCCGGTGTCATTGCCAATGCAGAAGGCCGCGCGGCACGCCAGGGCGGCGATATCGGCGAAGCTGGTCTGGCCGGTGAGGTCCCGCGTGCCGGGCGCGGCCGCCGCAATCGCCGCGGCGAGTGGCGTCTCCGCCGGCCCGCCGATGACCACCGCCGGCAGGTCGAGCCCCCCCGCCAGCGCGCCGAAGCGAGCCTCCGGCCAGCGCTTGGCCGGGCGGCCCGGCGAAGCTCCGGGCACCAGCAGGCAGAACCGTTCGGGCAGGTCGAAGCGCGCCACATTGGCATCCAGCCAGGAAAGGTCCGGGTCCGGAAAGTCTTGAATGCCGGCCAGCGCCAGCTGCTCGCGCTGGCGCTCCACCGTATGCATCAGGTCGCGCCGCGGGTTGGCATGGCGGTGTGAGGCCCCCGGTGCGATGCCCGACCATGCCGCCCGCCGCCCAACGAACCAGCGATAGCGCGACGACCGGGTGGAGGTCTGTAGGTCATAAACCCAATCGAAGCCGGCACGGCGCAGCCGCCGCGCCAGACGGAACACCGCGGGGAAATCTGTCCAGTCGGGTCGCCCATCCTCCCAGACCTCGTCGAACCAGGGGGAGAGCCGCGCGATCGGCACGTAGGGCTTCGTCGTCAGCAGCGTGATGCGCGCATCCGGATGATGCGCGCGGATCGCCGCGAAAGGGCCGAAAGCCTGGGCGAAATCCCCCAGCGCGGCGAGCTTGATGACCAGCACCCGCATCACAGCAACTCGCGATAGACGGCGAGGGTTGCCGCCTGCATCCGCGCCGTGGTGTAGCCCGCCAGCACCGCCGACCGCGCCCGCGAACCTGCCGCCGCACGCTCCGCCGGCGCCATGGCGAGCACCCGGCCGATTGCCTCGGCCAGCGCCGTCGGGTCCCCGGGCGGCACGCGCCAGCCGGTGACGCCATGCTCCACCGTCTCGGTCGGCCCGCCGAGATCGCTGGCGATAACGCAGCGTTCCATCGCCTGCGCCTCGATGACGGTGCGGCCGAAGGCCTCGGGATCGGTCGAGGCGTGTACCACCACATCGGCCAGCAACAGCGCCGCCGGCACGTCCGCCGCATGGCCGACCAGCCTGACGCGCCGGATTAGGCCAAGTTCGGCTATGCGGGCGCGCAATTCTCCCTCGAAAACTGGCTTGGCGCCGGCATCGCCGACCAGCAGCGCCTGCGCGTCGCCCGGCAGCCGGGCCATGGCTTCGACCAGCACGCCCTGCCCTTTCCAGCGCGTGACCCGCGCCGGCAGCATCACCACCGGGCGGCCCGGCTCGACGCCCCAGGCCGCGCGTAACGCCGCCACCCGGTCGGGCGACACGACGGCGGGGTCGAAGCGGCGCTCATCGATGCCGCGAGGGATGATGCGCAGGCGGTCGTCACTGACGCCGTGCCGGTCGCGCACCACCGCAGCGATGAAGCGGCTGATGGCGATGACGCGATCGCCCCGCGCCATGACGGAATTGTACAGCCGCTTGCCCGGGAAGCCTTCGTTGTAGGTGCCGTGATAGGTAGTGACGAATCGCGCGCCGGTGCGCCTCGCCGCAAGCATCGCCGACCAGGCCGGTGCGCGCGACCGCGCATGCAGGATGCCAACCCCTTCGGCCCGCACCACCTCGGCGAGGCGTCCCGCATTGTGCCAGATACCGATCGGCGATTTGGTGGCCAGCGGCAGGGTGATGTGGCGCGCGCCGAGCGCTTCCAGCGCCGGCACCAGCGGCCCGCCGGCGGAGGCGACGATCGCGCGCATGCCGGCCGCGATCTGGGCCTCGGCGATCTCCAGCGTGCCGCGCTCCACCCCGCCCGAGACGAGGGAGGGCAGCACCTGCAGGATGGCGGGCGTTGCGGCGTGCAGGATGGTGGCTCCCTTTGCGACCCCCCTGCGCGTCGTTCGAAAGGGCGCGGCGGGTCACGGAGGGTCTTGCGCAGAAGCAGCGCGGGAAGCAAGAGGGAGCCATGTCCACCTATTTCATGGCCATGATGCTTCTCTCGGCGGGAAGCTTCATCCGGTCGAAATCCGCGGCGCCGGAAATGCGCCCGGCTTCCACCGTCGCCGACACCGTCTGGAGCGTCGCCGCGAAGCTCGCCTTCTGGATGTGGCTGGGCCTGATTGTCTGGGGCTTCGTCAAGTATCATTGGTCCCAGCCGGTGGCCGCCGTGATGGCGTCCTTGGCGGGCAATGCGCTCATCGGCATGCGCGGGCCGATGCGGACTTGGCCAGGCCTGTCGCTGATCTTCTGCGCCGCCGGGCTGCTCTCGGGCCTGGTCATCTTCTTCGATTAGAGCAGATCCCGATCAGGTCGCATCACTTGATCGGCTGAAGAGGCTCGCGAAAACAGACCTCCGGAGCGGTTTTCGCGAGCCAGGGTGAACAGAAACCGCTCCAGGCAGGTCGCCCGTCAGCCGACGGGCGGCAGATGCAGCGCGACGACTTCGCCATTCTGGCCGGGCACGGGTGGGAAACGGTCGCGCACCGCCGGATCGTGGCCGGGGATGACGCGGCTGTCGTCGCCGCCGGCCAACTTCTTCGCGGTCCGCCAGCCCGCCGCCATGGCGCCGAGGTCGTAGATGATCGGGAAGGGATTCCCGCTCAGCGCATTGGCGTAGAAATGCATGGCGTCGGAGGCGATCACCACCGGCCCGCGCGCGGTCTCCACGCGCACCACCTGCAGCCCGTCCGAATGGCCGCCGACACGGTGGACGGTCACGCCAGGCGCAACCTCCGCATCGCCATCATGGAATTCCACGCGGTCGGCATAGAGCGCGCGCACCATGGCGATGACATGCGCGGCCTCGAAGGGCATGCGGATGGCGTGGAAGCACATGTTCCGGCCGACGGCGAAGTGCATCTCCCGTTCCTGCAGATGGAAGCGCGCGGCCGGGAAGATGTCGAGACTGCCGGCGTGGTCGTAATGCAGGTGGGTGACAATGACGTCCCGCACCTTGGTCGGGTCGGTGCCCATCGCGGTCAGGCAATCGCCGACAGAGCGCGACAGCTTGCGCCCGCGCTTTTCGGCGAGTTCGGCGTCGAAGCCCGTATCGACGACGATCTCCCGCCCATCCGGGCCGCGCAACAGCCAGACGTAGTAGTCGAGCGGCATCGCCTCATGCGGGTCGGGCAACGGCAACAGGTGGTTGGACTGCGCCGTGCGCTCATGCCGTCCGTAGCGGATGGCGTAGGCTTCCCATGTCATTTTTCTTGGTTTCCTCCGAGGACAGTACCCGACATCTGTTCGGACAATTTGGCCACCGCCGTATGGTCCTGTCCCGGGCCGAGCAGCGCGGCGGCCGAGGCCCACATCTCCCGGCACAGCGCCGCGAAGGGGGTGGGCGTCGTCGTCTCGCGGCCGACCTCAAGCGCGATCGACAGGTCCTTGACCATCAGGTCGAGGCCGAAGCCGGCGTCGAAGCGACGCGACAGCACGTATTCCTTGAACTTTTTCTGCGTCGAATTGTTCATGCCTGTGCTGGCGTTCAGCACATCGACCATCTTGGCCGGGTCGAGGCCGAAGCGCTGGCCAATCAGCAGCGCCTCGATGCCGATCAGGTAGCCGCCCGCCGAGACGAGGTTGTTCAGCGCCTTCATCGCCTGCCCGGCGCCGATCGGCCCGCAGCGGTGGATGGAGGTGCCCATCGCCTTCAGCACGGCATCGGCGCGGTCGAGGTCAGCTTCCTCGCCACCGGCCATGATGGCGAGCTGGCCGGTCTTGGCGCGCGGCACGCCGCCCGAGACGGGGCAGTCGATCATGGCGACGCCCTTCCCCGCGAGGCCCGCCGCGATCTCCCGCGTGCGGCCCGGCTGGCCGGACGTCATGTCGATGACCAGCATGCCCTTCGTCAGCGAAGGCGACATTGCCTCCACCGCCTCGGCCACCTGCTTGCTGGTGGGCACGATGATGACGACCGCATCGGCACCGGATGCGGCCGCGGCCGGGCTGACGGCGGCCTTGCCACCGGTCTCGGCGGCGAAGGCATCGGCGCGACCAGGCACCACGTCGCAGACGGTGACGTCGATGCCGGCCTTCACCAGGTTGGCCGCCATCGGCCAGCCCATGTTGCCGATGCCGACGAAGGCGACCTTCCTGATGTCGGCCATGGCTTACTTCTTCCCCGGAATGGCGCCTTCGGCGACCAGCACCTCATGCGCCGCCTTGAAGGCGTCGAGGCCAGCCGGGATTCCGCAATAGGCGGTGGCGTGCAGCAGCGTCGCCTTGATCTCGTCGACGGTGATGCCGTTGTTGAGCGCGCCCTTCACATGCAGCTTCACCTCGGGGATCTTGCCCAGGGCGGTCAGCATGGCGAGGTTCAGCAGCGAACGCGTCTTGTGGTCCAGCGTCGGGTCGCCCCAGGCCCAGCCCCATGCCCAGGCGGTCGTGGCGCGCTGGAAGGACATCATGAAGTCGTCGGCCTTGGCCATCGACGCATCCACATACTCGGCGCCCAGCACGGCGCGACGGATGGGCAGGCCTTTGTCGAACAGCGCGGAATCATCGGACATCTTGCGTCCCTCCCTCGGGCATTGAGGCGCGCACGCTGGCCCGTCGCGGCAGCACGGTCAACGGGTGGCCGGAAGCTCCGGCTGAGCGAGCTGGCGCAGCGCGCCGAGCAGCCCGGCGAAGCGGTCCCCACCGAGCTGATCGGCCCACTCGGCATGAATGCCGCGCAGGCAGGCGAAGATGCTGTCGCAAAGCGCGCGGCCGCGCGGCGTGAGGAAGACGAGACGCCGCGACGCATCGCCGACCCTGCGACGTTCAAAATAGCCAAGCGATTCCATCTGCGCGATCAGGTGGTTCGCCGCCTGGCGCGACATATGCGCCCGTCGCGCCAGTTCCGACGGCCGTACCCCATCCGGGGCCGGATAGGTCAGCAGCGCCCAATGGGCATCCTGCAGGTCGGTGAAGCCGGCGTCCCGGGCCGCGTCGCGCATGCGGACGCGCACCTGGTCGAGGCACAGCCGGAGCAAGGCACCGACAAAGGGCGGGCCGTCCGTCCTGGGGGGCGATTTCGACGTTGACAATGACGTAAAGCCTTTTTACGTTTTGGACGTAAAGTAACTTTACGTATGGGAGGCTCGCAATGGAAGTCCAGACTGCCCCTCGCATCGTCCGCATCGGTGCTCTGGAACTGCGCTTCCATGTCGATGAGACCGACGGGGCCGGCGACGTCGTGATGTTCGAATTCATCGTCCCGCCCAAGGCGCGCGTGCCCGTGCCTCATTTCCACGAAAGCTGCGACGAGATCGTCCATGGGCTGGACGGCACGATGACGACGACGCTGGACGGGCGTGCGCATGAAGTCCGCAAAGGCGACGTGGTGTTCGTCCCGCGCGGCAAGGTCCATCACCACGCCAACCTGCACGAGGACACGGCGAGGGCGATGATCGTCATCGCGCCGGGTACGATCGGCCGCCGCTATTTCGAGGAGATGGCCGAAGCCGTCAGCCAACCCGGCCCGCCCGACATGACCCGCATGCAGGACATCATGCGCCGGCACGGCCTGGTGCCCGCCTGATATCGGCCAAGCTTTCGGCTTAACGGTGACAGGGTCCTTGTTTCGCCCGCAGCCGTCACGCCAGCCCTGCGCGCCGGATCGGCGGGACAGGGTGCGCCACCCATGCGATGCTGCGGGCCGGAGGGACCGACCCGATGTTCTTCGAAGGCTTCACGCTCGAATATCAGGAGGCGGCAGGCACTCGCTTCCGCCTGCGTCGTGGTGGCAACGGCCCGCCATTGCTGCTGCTGCACGGCAATCCGCAGACCCATGCCATGTGGCACAGGGTGGCACCCGTGCTGGCCCGGCGCTTCACGGTCATCTGCCCGGACATCACCGGCTATGGCTTTTCGGCCAAGCCGCCGGTCAGCGACGACCACGCGCCCTATTCCAAGCGCGCCATGGCGGCCGATCTGGTCGCGTTGATGCAGGCCTTCGGATACGGCCGCTTCCAGGTGGTGGCGCATGACCGCGGCGCGCGCGTCGCACACCGCATGGCGCTCGACCACGCCGATTCGGTCGAGCGGCTCTGCACCATGGACATCATCCCGACGCTCGAACATTTCGAACGCGTCGATATGACTTTCGCCATGGGCTACTGGCACTGGTTCTTCCTCGCCCAGCGCCATCCGGGACCGGAGGCGATGATCCGCGCCGATATCGAACCCTGGTTCGACTTCCACACTTCGCGCGAGCCGAAGCCGGCCGATTTCTTCCATCCCGAGGCGCGCGCAGACTACCTCGCCGCGTTGCGCGAACCGGGCACGATCGAAGCGATCTGCGAGGATTACCGCGCGGCGACGTCGATCGACCTTGAACATGACCGCGACTCGCGTGCGACCAGGCAGACGGTGCGCTGCCCGATGCTCGCGCTGTGGGGGGGCAAGGGCAGCATCCCGAAATGGTACGACGCTCCGGCCATCTGGCGCCGCTATGCCTCCGGCCCGCTCACCACCGGCGATGTCCCGTCAGGCCATTACCTGGCGGAGGAGGCGCCGGAGGCGGTCCTCGCCCATCTCGACGGTTTTCTCAGCCGATAGAGGCATCCTCGGCCGGCAGCACCAGGTGCAGCCGGTTCCGCCCATCGGCGGTGCGCTCATAGGCCAGTTCGGCGGCGGTTCGCCGCAGCAGCGACACACCGCGCCCACCGGTCGACGCCTGCCGCAGGGTCGGCGCGGGGGCCGGCAGCGCGGCCGTGGTCGGGTCGAAGGCGGTGCCGCGATCCTCGATGTCGAGGCCGCAGTGCGAGCCATCATGCCAGGCGGTGACGGCCAGTTCCGGCACGCTGCCCGCCGCGAAGCCATATCGCAGCGTATTGAGCGCCAGTTCCTCGAGGAGCAGCTCGGCACGCGCCGTGGTGCGCGGGCCGGCACCTTGACCGCGCAGGAAGCCGGCAATGGCAATCTGGGCAGCGCTGAGCGCCTCCAGATCGTCGCGCAGAACCAAGCGCAGGGTATGTCGCGGGGCCTCCGGCAGGCTCACGCCACGAGCTGCGCCAGCGCCGCCGCCTCATCGGCCGCGACCGGGATCAGGTCATCCAGGGCAACGGTGCGAAACACCTCCGCCACGGGCGGCTGGGCGCCGAACAGCACGACCTTGCGCCCCGCCCGCTCCGCGAGCCGGGCGGCGGAGATCAGCAGGCGAATGCCCAGCGAGCCGACGAAGCCGACCGCCGTCATGTCCACCAGGACGTCGCCCGCCGCCGCACGGACCCGGGCCATGAACAGGACCTCGACCTTCTCCGTCCCGGACGCATCGAGTCGCCCGACCAGCACCAGGCGCGTCGGCGCCCCGGCGTCTTGGACCACCTGCAATTCCATCAATGAACCTCCCTGTTGCCCTGAAGCCGACGTCGATCCGTCATGGGGCTGCCGCGCGACATCGCATGCGCCTCATGGAAAATCGAGTGTCAGCAGCGCGACGTCGTCATCGAGCGGACCCGGACGTGATGCGCCGCGCACGGCCTGCCACAGACGCTCGGGCTCGGGCAGGCCGGGCTGCGGCGCAGCGGCGAGAAGCGGCAGGAAATCGCCAATGGTCAGCTGCCGGTCGTCGGCGGTGATGATCTCGAAGGCGCCGTCGCTGAACAGATGCAGTCGCGCGCCCGGCGGCACCGCGACCTCCGCCCGTCGATAGGGCCAGTCGGGCGCCAGGCCGACCGCCGGGTTCTTCACCCAGAGCGGCTGCGGCGTCGCCTCCCCCGGCACGATCATGAAGGCCGGATGCTGCCCGGCGCAGCCGAAACCGATGATGCGGCTGCGCGTGTCATAGACACCGTACCAGATGCTGAAATACAGCCCGCCCTGACGGTCCATCTGGAAGCGGTCATTCAACGCGGCGAGCACCGCGGCAGCGTCGGTGAAATCCGTCCCCGGCAGGCTATGCACCCGGAGCAGGTTCATCACCGAGGCCGCCAGCAACGCCGAACCAACCCCATGGCCCGAGACGTCGAGCAGCCAGACGGCGAAGCGATGCTCATCGAGCCAGCCATAGCCGAAGCCGTCGCCGCCGATATTGGCCGAGGGCACGAAGCGCCAATCGGCGCGCACGGGCCCCTCGGGCAATGGCGGCGGCAGCAGGGCAGCGACGTAGCGGCCGGCACGGGCGAGGTCCTTCTCCACCTCCTCACCGCGGGCGAAATCGGCGGCCCGCCCGCTGCGATAGACCAGGGTGAAGGGCCCGAGCGTCAACCTAGCGCCGATGGACAGGCGCACCGGCTCATGCACCCGCTTGCCGTCGACGATGGTGCCGTTGGTCGAGCCGAGATCGGAAATGATCGCCGCCTCCCCGTGCAGCGCGATGACGCAATGGTTCCGCGAGACATCGCCCGATGGCAGCACCAGGCCCGACTGGGCGCCACGGCCGATCGTCAGCGGGCCGGGACCGATCTCCACGCGCCGCGCCGGCTCACTAGGCGTGGCCTCGATGTCGAGCAGGTGAACCACCGGCGCCGCCAGCACGCCCGGCACGGGGCGACGCAGAGTCGTACGCTCCTCCTCGGGCTCGTCAGGCGTCACGGCGTGAGACCGAGCGCCGCCAGGTCGACCACCCAGGGAAGATCGGTATCCTCGGTCGTCGCACCGGCAGCGGTAATCAGCGCATGCGCTTGGCCGCGATGATGCGTCTGGTGGTTGAAGAAATGGGTCACGGCGATCCACAGCGGCATGCTCACCTCCCGCCCCGACTGGCCGGAAAACCAGATGACCGGCGCCGCCAGCCGACCGGCCGTCAATCCGTCCGCCCAGGCGCCGATCCGCGCATCCGTCGCGACGCGGGCGGCCTTCAGCGCTGCCCAATCCTCGACCATGCGGGCGCTGTCCTTCTGGCCGACCGGGGGCTTCGCCCCGCCATCGAAGCGGGACATCCACTGCGTGTCGCCCCATAGGAGATGCGACAGCGTGCCATGCAGGGATCCCCAAAAGGCGCCACGGTCAGACCGGCGGGCGGCATCGTCCAACCCGTCCGCGGCGGCAATGGTCCGGCGGTTCATCTCGGCATTATAGGCCGCCATCATGCGGCACCAATCGGGGCTGATCATGCATGCTCCTCGGCCGGGCCGGTGGGGTCTCCTGGTCGAAGCGTCGAAACGCACCGCGCCCTGGGCCCAGCCTCTCCATCAGTTACGGGGCGCGCCAGCGAAGCGCATTCCACCGCCCACTCAGTGCGGGGATCGTCCAGAGGTCAAGCCCCGTTCCGGGCGCGCACCATCCGCGATGGCTCTCGGCCCGGGTCTCGGCGCCAATCGACCGCTACGGCTTCGGGGCCCGCGCGCCGAATCGGCAGGCGCCGGCATTGAACGCGCAGCGGCGAGCATGCGGACGAGGCCGGTGCCGCCCGGCTGCCAAACGCCGAGCGATCCGCGAAGGCGGGCGTCAGTCTGGCATGGAGGCTAATCGTCCCTAGTGCGCGGAGCATGAATCAAACGGCAGCGGCGATGGCCAACACGGTCCCCGTTCCAGCCTCTACGGTATCGCAACCACGTTGCGGCTGGCCAGCGTCGAGGGTCAGACTGGCTTCCAGAAGAAGACGGTAGCGCAGGCCTCACCTGCGGCGTTCAGTTCCAGGCCCGGGATTTGTCCCAGCTCCTGCCACCCTTCGGTGCGGTAAAGCGCCTCCGCCGCACTGCCGGCGCGCGCGTCGAGTGTGACGATGCGCCGGCCATGGGCGCGCGCGGCCTGTTCGGCGCGGCGCATCAGCGCCCGACCGATGCCGCGCCGGCGAGCCGATGGGTCGACCATCAGGGTGCGGATGGAGGCGACGTGCGGCATCGTCTCCTCGGTCGCGAAATCGAGGATGGCGCAGCCGGCAAGCCGCCCGTCGAGCCAGGCCGCGAGCAGCACGCGGCTGCCCGCCGCCACCGCCGCCGAGGCGGCTTTCCAGAAGCCCACCGCGCGGTCGCGCGACAGCGGCGGCTGGAAGGTGAGCGAGGCGCCCTCGGCAACGCAGTCGACCAGCAACACGGCGAGCCGGCGTTCCGCGCTGGCGGCGCCGGCGGCATCAAGGGCTTCCACCACCAGCCCTGCCGCCGGCTTGGCGTAGCGGAACTCCAGGGAATTCGAGACGTCGTCCAGAATGCGGATCGAACCCTGCCGGACATAGCCAAGCTTTTCATAGAAGCCGTGCGCGCGGGTGAAGCGCGTGTCGGTCCACAGGATCATGCGCTCGGCCCCGGCCGCGCGGGCATGGGCTTCCGCGGTGTCGAGCAACTGCGTCGCGAGGCCACTACCACGCGCCGCGGTGTCGACATACATGCGGCAGATCTCCCAGGCCGCGTCCTCCTTCAATGGACGCGTGCCGATCATGCCGAGGATGTGGCCATCCTGTTCCGCGGCCCAGAGTGTGCCGCCCTGGTCGCGGAAATAGGTGGCCAGCGCGCGCAGCTCCGGCACCTCCCCGTCCACATCCAGGATGCAGCCGGGGTATTCGCCCCAACAGGCGCCGATCAGGGCGATGAAGCCCTCGGCGTCGCTGTCGCGGCCTTCGCGCAGGACCGGCGCCGTGATTGTCACGCGAGTTCCTTGCAGAACTCCTGGATGCGGCCGCAGGCTTCGCGCAGGCTGTCGGTGTCCGTCGCGTAGGAGATGCGCAGATAGGGTGACATGCCATAGGCGGCACCCTGCACGGCGGCGACGTACTTCTCCTCGAGCAGGGCCAGGGCGAAGTCGGTGTCGGTGTCGATCTTCTTGCCTGCCTTCGAGGTCTTGCCGAGACAGCCGGCGATGTTGGGGAACACGTAGAAGGCGCCCTCGGGCTTGTGGCAGGCGATGCCGGGGGCGGCGTTGAGCATCTCGACCACCATGTCGCGCCGCTTCCGGTAATCCTCGGCACGCTCGCGCACCAAGTCCTGCGGACCATCCAGCGCGGCGGCGGCGGCGGCCTGGCCGACGCTCGACACGCCGGAGGTCGCCTGGCCCTGCATGTTGATCATCGCCTTGATGAGCTGCTTCGGTCCGCCGCAGAAGCCCACGCGCCAGCCGGTCATGGCATAGGTCTTGGAGGCGCCATTGACCGTGAGCGTGCGGTCCTTCAGCGCGGGCTCGACCTCGGCGATCGTGCAGAATTCGAAGCCGTCATAGACGAGGTGTTCGTACATGTCGTCGGTCATCACCCAGACATGCGGGTGCTTCTTCAGCACCGCGGCGATGGCCTGCATTTCCTCACGCGAACAGGCCGCACCCGTCGGGTTGTTCGGGAAGTTCAGCATCACCCATTTGGTCTTGGGCGTGATGGCGGCCTCCAGATCTTCCGGGCGCAGCTTGAAGCCATTGTTCTGCGGGCAGCTCACCAGCACCGGCTTGCCGCCGGCGATCTTCGCCATGTCGGCATAGGAGATCCAGTAGGGGGCTGGAACGACCACCTCATCGCCCGGGTCGAGCGTCGCCATGAAGGCGTTGAAGATGCACTGCTTGCCGCCATTGGCGACCATGATCTCGTCGAGCGCGTAGTCGAGGTTGTTGTCGCGCTTGAACTTGCGCTGAACGGCCCGCTTCAGCTCCGGCGTCCCGTCCTGCGGCGGGTACTTGGTGTCGCCGGCCAGCGCGGCCTTGTGGGCGGCCTCGATCGCGTGCAACGGGGTAGGGAAATCGGGTTCACCGGTCCCGAGGCTGATCACCTTGATCCCCTGAGCCGCGAGTTCACGCGCCCGCATCGTCATGACCACGGAGGCGGAGATGGAAACCTCACTCATACGAGCGGCAAGAGCTGGCATTTTCTTTCGGCGTCCCTTCGGGAGAACAGTGTCGCGAAACTAGAGGAGATCGTGGCCGGGTGGAATTCCCCGGTGCGGTGATGGTTGTCTTTCAAGCCGTAGCGTCTGGCAGTCCCGGGCCATGGTGGGCCGGGCGCTCATAAAGCCAGTCGAAGGCCTGTTCGCCGGTGCGGACGAAGCCCTGCTTTTCCCAAAAGCGATGCACCGCGGCGCCCTTCAGGACTTCGATGCGCAACGGCAGGCCCGGATGGCACGCGGCGACCGCGGCGAAGACGGCCGCGCCGAGGCCGCGCCCCTGCATGGCCGGATCCAGGTAGAAGGAATGGATCTCGACATGGTCGGCTTCCGGCATGGCCGCGATGCAGCCGACCAGCCGCCCATCGCATTCAATGGCCGACAGCGCGGCCGGATCGAAGCCGGCGCGCATCCGGCTGCGACGCCGGTCGGGGTCGAACCGGCCGACCCGGTCGAGATCGGCGCGCAGCACGCGGATGGACAGGTCGAGGAGCGGTTCGAAATCCGCCTCCTCGACCGGCCGTAGGATGAAGCCTGGCGTCACGCCATCCCGGCGCAGAAGGTCTGAATGCGCGTGCAGGCTTCCTTCAGCGCCTCATCCGAGGTGGCGTAGGAGATGCGGAAATGCCCCGGCGAGAGGAAGGCCGCGCCATGCACCGTGGCGACGCCGGTTTCTTCCAGCAGCGCGATGGTGAAATCCTCGTCGGATTCGATCTTCTTGCCGCCGGCGGTGGTCTTGCCGATGCAGCCGCGCATGTCCGGGAAGACGTAGAAGGCGCCTTCCGGCTTGTGGCAGCGCAGGCCGGGGCAGGCATTGAGCATGTCCACCACCATGTTGCGGCGACGTTCGTACACCAGGCGCATCGCCTCGATGCTCTCCTGCGGGCCGGCCAGCGCCTCGACCGCCGCGGCCTGGGAGATCGAGCTGGTGCCGGAGGTGGACTGGCCCTGCAGCTTGTCCATCGCTTTGATCAGCGCGACGGGCGCACCAGCGAAGCCGATGCGCCAGCCGGTCATGGCATAGGCCTTGGAGCAACCATTCATGGTGACGGTGCGGTCGCGCAGGCGCGGCTCGACCTCCAGGATCGTCGCCACCTTGAAGCCGTCGTAGACCAGCTTCTCGTAGATATCGTCGGTGAAGACCCAGACATCCGGGTGCTTCATCAGAACATCGGTCAGCGCCTTGATCTCCGCGGCGGAATAAGCGGCGCCGGTCGGGTTGCAGGGGTTGTTCAGGATCAACCACTTGGTCTTGGGTGTGATGGCGGCCTCAAGCTGCTCGGCGCTCATCTTGAAGCCGGCATTCTGGCCGCACTGCACGATCACCGGCTTGCCTTCGGCCAGTTCGACGATGTCCGGGTAGGACACCCAGCACGGTGCGGGGATGATCGCCTCATCGCCCGGATTGATGGTGGCGAGCAGCGCGTCGAAGATCACCTGCTTGCCGCCGGTGGAAACGATGATCTCCTCCGGCTTGTAATCGAGACCGCTATCACGCTTGAACTTGGTGCAGACCGCCTTGCGCAGTTCCATCGTGCCGGCAACGTCGGTGTACTTGGTCTCGCCGCGCTGAATGGCGGCAATCGCCGCGTCCTTGACGTTCTGGGGCGTGTCGAAATCGGGCTCGCCCGAGGACAGGCCGATGATGTCCTTGCCCGCCGCCTTCAGCGCGCGCGCCTTCCCCGTCATGGCGATGGTCAGGGAAGGTGAGATCCGGTTCAGGCGGTCAGCGATCAGGTTCATGGCAGTCCCGGTGGGTTCTGGCGGAAGGGCCGGACCCTAATCCCGCCCTCTCCGGCCATCAACCCGGCTTCGGCACAACCCGGACCCGCGATCCACTCAATCGCGCCAGGGTTTGCGGGCCCAGACAGCGCGAAGGCGGGCGTCCTCGTCCAGGAACAGGCGCTCCTGGGCATTGGCCGTCATCGGGCGCAGCGGCAGGTTCAGCCGCGCCGCCTCGGCGATCCAGGCCGGATCGGCATTGGCCGCGGCAATGGCTGTGCGCAACGGATCGCGCATGTCTGCCGGAAGGTTGGGCGGCGCCACCAGGCCGCGCGTGGACCCACCCAGCACCGCGAAACCAAGGTCCCGGAACGTCGGCACCGACGCGGTCCCGGCCCAACGTTCCGCACCGCCCTGCGCCAACGCGCGGACCAGCCCATCGCGCATAAGGCCGAGCCCCTCGCTCATGTTGAACGACCCGACATCGATGCTGCGGGACAGTACGCCGGTGACAATCGGCGGCGTACCGTTGAAGGGCACGTGGGAGAATTCGGTTCCGGTCGCTTCCTGCAGCGCCAGCACCAGCAAATGATCGTCGCTGCCCACTCCCGCGGTGCCGATCGTCACCTGACCGGGACGCGCCTTCGCTGCGGCAATAAGCTCGGCCACGCTGCTGATCGGGCCGTCCGCCTTCACCCACAGCCCGCATGGATCCTCGATGACGTTGCCAAGGAACGTGAAATCCTGAACGCGATAGCGCACTTGGCGCTCGATCGGCAGGGTAATGGAATTGGGAGCCTGGGCCGCGCCGAGGGTGAAGCCGTCCGGGGCGGCCTGGGCGATGCCTTCGAAAGCTTGCTGCCCGCCCGCGGTGGGGCGGTTGACCACGACGAAGGTGGCGCGTGGCAGACGCTGCTGGACGAAGGGCAGGATCGTGCGGGCGAGGATGTCCATGCCCCCACCGGCCGGGCCCGGCACCAGCACCTGGATCGGCCGATCCGCCGGCCAGGCAGCCTGCGTCAGCCGCGGGCGGGCCAGTGCGCCGGCCGCAACCAGGGCACCGAGCATCTGTCTGCGTTGCATGCGTTTCTCCCGAGTTTGTCGTTATGGTCGGAAGGCTAGGCCGCTTTCCGTGTCAGCGGGAGTCGCTGCGGCGCAGCAGCAGCGCCGCCAGGATCAGCACGGAACCAACACCGATAACCACGACCGCGCCCAGCGCATTGACCTCAGGCGTCAGCCCCAACCGCAGCATGGCGAACAATGCCATCGGCAAGGTCGTACCCGCCGGTCCGGAGACGAAGGAGGCGATCACCACGTCATCGAGCGACAGGGTGAAAGCCAGCAGCCAGCCCGCCGCCAAGGCCGGGGCGATCAGCGGCAGGGTGATGGTGCGGAAGGCGATGAAGGGCGTCGCGCCCAGATCCATCGCCGCTTCCTCCAGACTGCGGTCCGTCTCGGTGAGGCGCGCCTGCACCACCACCGCCACGAAGGCCGCCCCAAGCGTCGCATGCGCCAGCAGCACGGTCAGCGCGCCGCGCCCGGCCGGCCAGCCGGTCACGCTCTCCAGAGCGACGAACAGCAGCAGCAGGGACAGCCCGGTGACCACCTCGGGCAGCACCAATGGCGCACCGATCAAGGCCCCGAACAACGCCCGGCCACGGAACCGGCCATACCGCGCCAGCCCCCAGCCGGCCGCGCCACCCAGCAGCACCGCGAGGCTTGCCGCCCCAGTGGCAATGCGCAGAGACAGGCTCGCCGCCTCGATCACCCGGTCA
This sequence comes from Neoroseomonas lacus, assembly GCF_014644535.1. Taxonomy (GTDB): domain Bacteria; phylum Pseudomonadota; class Alphaproteobacteria; order Acetobacterales; family Acetobacteraceae; genus Neoroseomonas; species Neoroseomonas lacus. Next base: position 97,701 of record NZ_BMKW01000005.1, on the reverse strand, counting down.
TCGGCGGCCAGGGCGGCGAACCAGCGCAGCGAGAAGCCGCCCCATTGGAACGGGATGCGGTCGGCGCTGAAGGCGTAGCCCACCAGCAGCAGGATCGGCAGCCAGAGGAAGGCGAAACCGGCGGCCATCGCCAGGGTGACGAAGCGCCCGCGCGTCACGGCCGGGCCTCCAACCGCTGGAACAGGCGGATCGGCACCAGCAGCAGCAGCAGCAGCGCCAAGGCCAGGGCGGCCGCCACGGGCCAGTCGTGGTTCTGAAAAAATTCCTGCCACAGCACCCGGCCGACGAGTTGCGCCTCGGGCGGCCCCATCAGTTCGGGGATGACGAATTCGCCGGCGGCCGGGATGAAGACGAGCAGGAAGCCCGCCGCTGCCGCCGGCGCCGTCACCGGCAGCGTCACCGTTACGAAGGCGGTGGCCGGCCCCGCGCCGAGATCGGCCGCCGCCTCCCCCAGGGTCGGGTCGAGGCGCAGCAGCGCGGCGAACAGCGGCAGCACGGCGAAGGGCAGGTAGGAATGCACCATGCCCACGAGCATGGCTCCCTCGCTGTAGAGCAGCGGCAGCGGGGCCTCGGTGATGCCGAGCGCCATTAGCATGCCATTGATCCAGCCCTGGTCGCGCAGCAAGCCGATCCAGGCGCCGACCCGTAGCAGGAAGCCGGTCCAGAAGGGCAGCATCAGCAGCGCCAACAGCAGCATCCGCCGCCCGGGCGCTGCGCGGGCGATGCCCATCGCCATCGGATAAGCGATGAGCAGGCAGCCCGTCGCCGTCATCGCCGCGATGCGCAGCGCGGTGAGCACCGCGTCGAGGTAGTAGCGATCCTCGGCCAGCGTGGCGAAGCCGGTCAACGACCAGGCCAGGCGGAAGGGCGGGACGCCGGAATCGGCCTCGGCGAGGGCGATTGCCAGCAGGATCGCCGCTGGCGCCGCGACGAAAACCAGCAGCCACGCCCAGACCGGCAGCAGGACCGCCAGCCGGCCTTTCATGAGGCGAGCGGGACCACGTCGGCGGCGTCCCAGGCGAGGGTGACCCCGCCACCGCGTTCGGGTGGCGCGCCATCCTCCTCGGCATGGGCCACGCGCAGCAATGCGCCGCCGGCCAGGCGCACCAGCAGCAATGTGTCGTCGCCACGAAAGGCGGCATCCTCGACCACGCCACGCGCGGTGTTCGGGCCCGTGGCATTCGCCGCCAGGCGGATGCGTTCGGGCCGCAGCGCCACCGCGACGGTGTCCGCGGGTATAACGCCTGCGAAGGTCGCGCCGGCCTCGGTGCTGTCGAAGCCCGCCGCCACGGCGCGGCCTTCCAGCACATTGGCCGCGCCGAGGAAACGGGCGACGAAACGCGAAGCCGGGCGTTCATAGATCGCGCGCGGCGGGCCGAGTTGCGCGATGCGCCCGCCCTCCAGCACGGCGACGCGGTCGGCCAGCGCCAGCGCTTCCTCCTGATCATGCGTGACCATGACGAAGGCCGCGCCGGTCTCGCGCTGCAGGGCGCGCAACTCGAAGCCGGTGCGTTCGCGCAGCCCGGCATCGAGCGCCCCGAGCGGTTCGTCGAGCAGCAGCAGCCGTGGCCGCATCACCAGGCTGCGCGCCAGCGCCACGCGCTGCTTCTGGCCGCCCGAAAGCTCGTGCGGGCGGCGCCGCTCGAAGCCGGTCAGGCCGACCATCGCCAGCGCGGCGGCGATGCGCGGTGCCGCCTCCGCGCGCGGTGTGCCGGCGCGACGCAGGCCATAGGCGACGTTGTCGGCCACGCTCATATGCGGGAACAGCGCGTAGGACTGGAACATCATGTTGATCGGCCGCGCCCAGGGCGGCGTCGCGACGATATCCGCGCCATCGAGCAGCAGCCGCCCGTCATCCGGCGTGTCGAAGCCGGCGATGATGCGCAGCAGCGTGGACTTGCCGGAACCGGACCCGCCGAGCAGGGCGAAGAATTCTCCCTCGATGATGGTCAGGTCCAGCGCATCGAGCGCCAGGGTCGCGCCGAAGCGTTTCGTGATGGCCTCGGCGCGCAGCAGAGGGCCGGAGGCCGGGTTCGGCCCGGCCAAGCTACCGCCCCGCCTTGAAGCGCGACCACAGCCGCGTGCGCAGACGGACCGCCTCGCGCGGCGGCGTGCCGGCGACAAAGCTGCGCGACAGCGCCTCGGCCGAGGGGAAGACGTTCGGGTCGTTGCGCACCGCCTCATTCACCAGCGGCTGGCTCGCCGGCACCGCATTCGGGTAGCGAACCTGGTTGGTGATGGCGGCCATCACGTCAGGCTGCAGCAGGAAATTGATGAATTGCTGCGCGGCTTCCGGGTTCGGCGCATCGGCCGGGATCGCCATCATGTCGAACCACAGCTGCGCACCTTCGCGCGGCATGACGTAGCCGACCTCGACACCGCGGCCCGCCTCCCGCGCCCGCGCGGCGGCCTGGATCACGTCACCGGAATAGGTCAGCGCGACGCAGGCCTCGCCGGTCGCGAGCGCGTCGAGGATCGAGGATGACGCGATGATCGCGCGCACATGCGGGCGGATAGCCATCAGCGCCCGTTCGGCGGCGCGCATGTCATCGGTCGCGCTGCTGTTCGGGTCGCGGCCGAGCCAGCGCAGCACCGAGGGCAGCACGTCGGTCGGGCTGTCCATCAGCATGATGCCGCAGGCAGCGAGGCGGGCGGCATTCTCCGGCTTGAGCAGGATGTCGAGATTGTCGAGCGGCACATCACCGAGGGCGGCACGCACCCGATCCAGCCTGATGCCGAGCCCGACCGTCCCCCACAGATAGATCGCGCCATGGCGATTGCCCGGGTCGATCGTCGCGACGCGCTGCATCAGGGTGGGATTGAGGTTCGTCCAGTTCGGCACGGCGGCGCGGTCGACCGGCCGCAGCGCACCGGCGCGCACCAGCCGGGCGAAGGTGGGCTCGCTTGTGGGTACGACGATGTCATACCCCGAGCGCCCCGCCGAGAGCCGGCCCTCCAGCGTCTCCAGGCTGTCATAGACATCGTAGCGGACGCGGATCCCGGTCTCGCGCGTGAAGCGGGCCACCACCTCGGGGTCAATATAATCGGACCAGTTGTAGACGTTCAGTACGCGGTCCTGCGCGGTGGCCGGCACGGCCATCAGCAGCAGCGCAAACAGTGGCAGCAAGCGTCGGAACATCGGCGCGGTCCTCGGGCAGCGGTCGGCGGATCAGGCGAGACTAGCGATGAGCGCGCTCCCTGCCATCCCCCGCTTGCCTTCGCAGAACTAGGACTATTAACCTTGACACCTGGTAATTCTTCCTGTATTCACGCCGCATCACGGGGCGAATTGCGTCCAACGCCAGCCCCCGGCTCCACTCCCGACAGCCCGACCCCCCAGCACCCGCCCTGACGGAAGGCCCGCGCCTTCCGTCGCGCGCGGGCGAGGAGACACGCATGCCTTTCCTCTCCAGCGGTCTTGCGGCGCTGACCACCGCGAATGGCTTTACCCTGTGGCACTACCGCACCGATGACGACCGGGCGAGCGTGCTGGCCCCCGGCTATTTTGCGCCGGCCTCGAACCGCCTGCTGCCCGGCGACATCGTCATCGTCCAGGCCGCGGATGCGACAGCCATGGTGCCGATCCGCGGCGGGTCGATCGCGGGTGGCGGCGTAACGGTCGATGCTTCGGGCGGCGCGCCGGCCCTGCTCCGATCCGCGACGCTGCGGCCCGATGTGACCCTCACCGCCACGGTCGTGCCACGGGCGATCGTACTCGATGCACCACCCGCGGTGCTGTTCTCCGACGATACGTTGCCGGCGGGCGCGACCATCACCGGTCCGATCAGCCAGATCACCTTCTACTTCCGCTGGTCGAATGGCGCGGAGGTGGCGCCCGCGCTGACGGTGCCGGTCGTCGCTGGCCGCGCGACGACCTCCTTCGTCGCACCCGCGCCGGCTGACGGTTTCCATCTGCTGGCCGCCGATGCCGCCGACCCGGCGAATTTCGCCCTCTCGCCACCCTTCGCCGTTGCTCAGCCTCCGCATCTGCTGAGCGAGGCAGGCGCCCGGCTGCTGACCGAGAGCAGCGTCATGCTGCTCCGCTGATGCCCTGATCCCACGCTGCCGCGGCCCGTGGCCTGCCGGTCCTCGCCTTTCGCTGCGCAGGCAACGAAGGCCGCGGGCAGGGCGCCAGAGCCTGTGCTTACCGGCCCGGCTCGCCTCCCCCTTCCCGTCCCCAGCCCCCCAGGGAGACCTTCATGTCCGATACGAAAATCAGCGCCTTGCCGGCAATCAGCACGGCGGCGGATAGCGATCTGCTGCCCGTCGTCCAGGGCAGTGGCGGTTCCGCCGTCACGCGCCAGGCCACCATCGCGCAGCTCCGCAGCGGCATCCTTTCCGACCGCGCCTACCATGTGCGGGATTTCGGCGCTGTCGGCGACGGCACGACGAACGACGCGCCGGCCATCCAGGCCGCGGTGGACGCGATGAATTCAGCCGGTGGCGGCATCCTTGAATTCGGTCCGCATGCCTACCGTCTCGCCAGCCCCGTCGTGGTAGACAGCGTCGCCATCACCTTCCAGGGCGCAGGCTACACGGAAGGTTCGGCGATCGCCGACGGCACTTGGCTCAGCATCGACACCACCGGCTTCACGCCCTTCACGTTCACCGGCGGCGGGGCGCGCGGGTCGACCGTGCGCAACCTCGCGGTGCGCCAGGCGCATAATGCCTCGCAGGTGCCGGGCTGGGCGCCCACGGATTACGACTTCGTCTTCCGTGTGCAGGATTGCCAGGGCGCGGTCGAATTCAAGAACCTGCTGCTGGTCGGGGTCAATCGCGGCATCTGGTGCGACAATTCCGGGCGGCTGAACATCGAGAGCCTGCGTGGCCAGGTGTTCACCGCCGGCATCGAGATCGATCGTGCCTTCGACACCTGCCGCATCCAGCATGTCCATTTCTGGCCCTTCTTCAGCGCGGATGACGATGTGGTGCGCTGGCAGCAGCAGAACACCGACACCGTCGTACTGCACCGAGTCGACGGCATCTTCATGGACGACATCTTCGCCCTCGGCGCGCGCTCGGTGTTGCGCTTTGTCTCCAGCGGCACGGGCTCCGTCGCGAAATTCTATCTCGGCAACTTCTATGCCGACTTCGCGCTGTACCCGATCTGGATCCAGAACAATGGCGTTACCGGCCAGATCGCCAATGCCACGACGCAGTCGGAACTGTTCAATGGCAGCGGCGCGCCGCTCACCGGCAGCGTGGGCGTGCGCATCGATGGCAACAATACCCGTCTGCAGGTCGGCAATCTGCGTGTCGACGATGCCCAGAGCAACGCAATCCGCGTGAACGGAACGGGCAATCGGCTCGACATCTTTTCCTTCCGTGCCGAGTATTATAACCAGTTGAATGACGGCTCGGCCGCGATCCATCTGGCCAACGCCGCCTCCGGCACGCCCAATGCCGTGTATCTCGGCAGCCCGGCCATGCTGGGCAATGGCAATGCCGGCCCGACGATGAACAGCGGCACCAATGGTCATGTCGCCCTCGGCGCGCCGGCCGGCCGGATCGACCGGCCCGGCGTGATGATCGGTGCCACGGACAACGGCTTCTTCGCACCATCCTCGACGGAGCTTGCAGCCTCCATCGCCGGGGTCGAGGTGATGCGGGCCGCATCCGGTGGCACGGTGACCCTTGGCGGCGCATCGGGTGCGCATGGGTTCGGCGTCACCACGCCGACAAGCAGCGTTAATCGCGTCGCCGTGACGGCCGCCGCCACCGCCGGCACGCCCGCTGTCTCGGCGGAGGGGACCGACACCAACATCGCGCTCGCGATCGCCGCCAAGGGCACCTCGACCGTCCGGCTGCACACACGCGGCAATACCGCCTTCGAGGTGAACGCCACCGGCACGCCGGCCAACTACATCCGCACCGACGCCACCGCGGCGGGGGGCACGCCGCGCTTCATCGCCCAGGGCACCGATACCGTGGTGGCGCTGCAGCTCTCACCCAAAGGCGCCACCTATGTCGAAAGCACGGCGCCATTCCGGCTACCCTCCTACAGCGTCACGGCGCTTCCCGCGGCAGCGACCTACACGCGCAGCCTGATCTACGTCTGGGACGGGTCGTCCAACCGGCGCCTGGCCGTCAGCGATGGCACCAACTGGCGCTGGCCGGACGGCGTGGTGGTGAGCTGATGGCACTGCCAGGAAAGGACAAGCAACCATGACCGCGCTGACCGACTACGCGAAGAACCTGCTCGCCCGCTCCCTGACGGGACGCCAGCCTTCCCTGCCGACCGCCGTCTGGGTCGCCCTTGGCACCGGCGGCACCGATGCGGCCGGGCTGACTGGCGAACCAGCGACGGCAACCGGCTATGCGCGACAGCCGGCGTCCTTCACCGGCAGTGGCACACAGCGCAATGCCGCATCGCTGCGCTTCGGCTTCACCGCTGCCGCCGGCACGCTGACCCATATCGGCATTTTCGATGCGGTGGCCGGCGGCAATGCGCTCGCCTGGGCAGCGCTCGGGTCGCCGGCCACGCTCGGCTCGGCCGGCAGCGTCACCATCCCGGCCGAGAGCCTGACCGTTCTCGCCGACTAGACCGGATGCGTGCCTTGCGGCGCATGCCCAAGTGCTGACCGGAGCGGCACCTCGCGAACGGCCGCTTCGAGCGTGATTGGTTCAGCTTCGTTCACCCACCACGCTCTGACCTATTGTTTGATCGCGTGATCCAGACCTCCGGCGCATCCTCGCCTGCGGCCATCGCGGTCTAGAAGCCGGGCGAGCGCGAGCGTATTCCCGCCCCGGCCGACAGGCCCGCATCCAGCAATGCCCGGGTGCGGTCCATCCCCCAGGTCGCGCCCATATGCGGTCGCACATCGCCGTCCCGTTCATCGGTGACCGCATAAGTGACGAGATAGCCGCGTCCGGCCCGCCCCGCGATGACGGCCAACTCCACCACCATGAAGCTGACATGCAGGTCGGGCGTGCAACTGTTGTCGCGTTCGATCGGCATGCGTACCGCGCGCTGGATGCCGGCCGTGAAGGCCAGCGCATCGTCGCGTGCCTCGGCATGGCGGTCGACATGGATGCACGACGCGGCTGCGCTGCCGGCCGCGGCTGTCAACCCGAGCGCCACCGCCTGCAACGCCACCATCCCTGCACCCCTGCCCATAAGCCAAGGATGCCCCGGAACCATCGGCCGGGGCCAGCCTTCCGCACGTCCCGAGGAGGACCCATGGACCCCCGTCAGACCCGCGGCTACCGCAACCGCAACCCGGGCAATATCGACCACCAGCCGGCCAATCGATGGCAAGGCCTGGCTGACCCGCCGATTGAGACGGTACCGCCTGGCAGTCGCGCCCGCTTCGCGCGCTTCGTCTCCCATGAATATGGCATCCGCGCCCTGGCCGTGTTGCTGACGACGTATCAGGACCGGCACGGCCTGCGGACCATCCGCGGCATTATCACGCGCTGGGCACCGGGGGCCGAGAACAACACCGAGGCCTACATCGCTGCGGTGGCACGACAGATGGACCGCCATCCGCGAGCCACGCTCGACCTGAATCGCCATGAGGATCTGCATCCCCTGGTCGAGGCGATCATCACCCACGAGCTCGGTGGCAATCCGTATGACCGCGCGACCATCGACGCCGGGCTGCGGCTGGCCGGCGTGGTCGCGGGCGGGCGCGCTGCCGTCGTGAACAGCGGCACCGCGCGCGCCGCCGCCGGCACCGCCGCGGTGGGGGTAGGCGGCGTCGCCGTGACCGATGCGCTGGCACAAGTCGCCCCGCATCTTGGAGAAGCAGCGGAACTGGCCCGCGCGCTCGGACCGTGGATCGCGGCGGCGGTGATCATCGCCGCGGCGGCCTGGTTCATCTGGCAACGCTCGCGACGGGCGGCATGAGCATGATCGTCGCGATGCTCACCGCCGCTTGGTCGCGGGCCGCGGGATGGATGGCGGCGGTGGGGGCGGCGCTTGTGCTGCTGCTTGGCGCCTATCTCGGCGGCCGGCGCGATGGGCGCACCGCGGCACGAACCGCAACGCAGGAGCGCGCCGCCCGCGCGCGGGAGATCAGGAATGAGGTGGACCGCGCCGTGGATCGCTCTGGGGATCCTGCTGACGAGCTGCGCCGGGACTGGCAGCGAGGGCTGTGACGCCTGGCAGCCAATCCTAGTCAGCGCATCGGATGGGCTGACGCCGGATACGGCGCGCCAGATCCTGGCGCATAACCGGACGGGACGACGGCTCTGCGGATGGTGACGGCACGCTCGCGCCCTCCGCGGACCAACCCGCGGAGGGCGCGGTGGGTCAGCCGCGCGAAGCGAAGCTCACCACAGGGCGGGCCTGGAGGCTTTCCTTCGTGGCACCGTGCAACGTCCAGCGTGCATTGTCTTCGGCGAAGCGCAGCTCGGCGAGCGGCACCGCGACGAGCCGCGCCCCCATGCCGAGGAAGCCGCCCACCGAGACCACCGCCACCGGGGCGCTGCCGTCACGTTGGATGATCAGGTCCTCGACCTCGCCGATGGAGGTACCGGCCTCATTGTAGATGTTGGCGCCGATGATCCCGCTCGCGCGGTTGCTTGGCCTCACCTGCTGGGTGGCAGCGGTCCGCGCCGGTGGCGGGCTGGCCGAGCCGGTCGCGGAGGTGACGGCATCACCCACGCGTTCCAGCACGCGGCCCACCGCGGTACCGGGCGGATTGTTGCCGGTGCCGTCAGGGCTCGTCGCCTGCCCCAGCGCGCGGTCCGTCGTGCGGCCCAGCGCCGTCGACGGCGGGTTGCCCGGCTGCCCGTCGGGGACGGTCGGCCGGCCGGTGGCCCGGTCGATGGTGCGGCCGACGGCATCGGAGGGCGGGTTCGCAGTCGACCCGTCGCGCGCCTGCGCGAGGACGAGGCCAGGCGCCAGCGTCATCGCGGCGGCCAGCGCGGCAGGAAGCATCAGGCTGGATTTCGTCATGGCGTTCTTCTCCTGCTGTGTGGTGCCGGCACGCATGCCGGTCTTTGGGAAAACGCCTGAACGCCACGATGGTTGTGGTCGTTCGACGCATTTGCGACGCAACCAGTCGCGCGCTCGGTCGTTTCCGTCATGGTTATCGAGCAAACGGAGATGAACGATGTTCCGGATCTTCACCCTGCCCGTCCCGGTGCGCACGCCACATGGGCGCTGCCTCGCGCGCTACGGAATCGAGCCGTCGCGTGCCGGCGACCCGTGGTGGGTGATCTACCGGGACCCGGCCGGGCGCTGGCTGACGGCGATGGTGGATGGCGCTTTGCCGGCCTGATGCAGTCGCGGCCTCGAGGGCATTCCCCCTGGGCACTGGCCGTACCGCATGCTCGGCCAGCTCCTAGAGGGCCGGCTTGACGCGTCACCGGCAGTCGGCTGCCCGTCGCTCGACTGCCAACAACGAGTTGGCGGATAGCGTAGGGGCGACGCCGTCGATGCGCCGCTCATCGATCCTCAACGCCGTTTGAGCCAAGCCGTGAAGACGTCTGCCGCCACGGCTCCGATCAGTGGCGCCGCTCCGCCATGCATTGCCAACCCCAACGCTTCCCGCATCGGGTCGCGTGTGGTGATCGCGGCAAGCATCGTCTCACGCAGCGCCCGCGCTTCCTCGGCCACCGGGTCGACGCGGCGGCGTGCGAGCAGCATCAGGATGCCGGCGATCACGACATCGGCTACCGCCACGATCGCCGCGGCGGCCGCCATGCCGTAGATCGGCATCAGCTGCGTGACGGCGGCGATGTGCGCCGTCACGACAGCCGCCACGCCAAACAGGAATGCGAAAGCGATCCAGCCGGCCTGACGTACCGTGCCGCGAATCTCGCGGCGCAGGACAATCCCCTCCGCCTGCATCGCCACACCCAGCATCTGGAGCAGGCGCACGGCGACTACCGGCGCATCAACAAGCCGATCGCCAAGCCGGCGATCATCGCCGTACCAATCGCGGCGAAGGGCTGGGCGCGCACCGTGTTGGCCAAGTGGTCGGTCTGGCGCCTGGCCATGGTCGCGGCCGCGTTGGCGAGATCCTCGGCCTGGCCGGCGACGTCGCTGAGCGCCGGCGTCACCCGCTCGGCCATCAGCGCCTCGACCTTCGCGCGCAGGGCGGCAATCTCGCTCCGCACCACATCCTTGGTGTCCTCGGCGAGTCGATCGGTGGCGTTCGTCATGGCGTACTCCTTTCGCGTCTGTCGGAAGCACAACGACTGGCTCCGACAAGAGTTGCATCGCGGCGAAACCCTGATGCACCTGTTGCGTTCGCCTTCTGTCGCAATGCGGGAGACGTCGATGCCTTCAGGACACGAACAGCCGACTGAGCCGACGACCGCCGGTCCGGATCCGCTTTGGCTGATCGCCGCGTTGATGATCCTGGCGGCGCTGCATCTCGGGCGCGACGTGTTCATCCCGATGGCGCTGGCGCTGCTGCTCTCGGTGGTATTGATCCCTCCGGCACGGATGCTGCAGCGGATCGGCCTGCCGCGGCCACTCACGGTCGCATTGCTGCTGCTGCTCAGCCTGTCGGCAATCGGCGCCACCATGCTCCTGATGATCTCGCAGGTGCTGAGCCTGGCGGCCGACCTGCCCAATTGGGAGACCAACCTGCGCGCCAAGCTGCGCGCCGTGTCGGAAGGCTCCGGCGTGCTAGACCGCGCCGCCGGTACGCTGCGCCGCCTGGCCGAGGAGCTGGGTGGCGGCCATGTTACCTTCGCGCCGGCGCCCCCGGTCGCTTCAAGCGTCGGCAGTGGAGGCACACTCGAGACGCTGCTCGAGATGGCGAGCCTGATCGCGGCACCCGCCGCCTCACTCGCGGTGGCGTTGCTGCTCATGGCATATCTGCTGATGCAGCGGGAGGATGTGCGCGACCGCTTCCTTCGCCTCGCCGGCCTGCAGGACCTCAACAGAACGACACGCGCCATGGCGGACGCGACGGAGCGTGTCGGCCGCTACCTGCTGATGCAGATGCTGCTCAACGGCCTGTTCGGTGTCGGCATGGGGGTCGGTCTCATGCTGATCGGCGTGCCGAATGCGCCACTATGGGGCGTCCTCGCCTTCGTGCTGCGCTTCATACCATTCCTCGGCGCCTGGATCGCCGTGTCACTGCCGCTGCTCGTCTCTGTCGCGACGGGCGAGGGTTGGACGGAACCGGTGCTGGTGCTCGTGCTCTTCGCGCTCGTCGACGGGGTGGTCACCCATGTCCTCGAACCGATGATCTATGGGCGAACAACCGGCATCTCGCCGCTCGCGCTGTTGGTGTCCTCGGCACTGTGGACGGTGCTGTGGGGGCCGATCGGCCTGCTGCTGGCACCACCGATCACGGCCTGCCTCGCGATCCTCGGCCGTCACGTCCCGGCCTTCGGCTTTCTCGAGATCCTGCTCGGCGACGGCGAGGCCCTGCCCACGCCGCTGCGCTTCTATCAGCGCTATCTCGCCGAGGATGCGGAGGGTGCGCAGCAGATCGCCGAGGATCACGCCGAAGCGGAAGGCATCGCGACGACGCTGCGCGACTTGGTTGGCCCGGCAATCACGGCGCTGGCCGCCGATCGTGCCGCCAGGACATTGTCGGCGCCGGCGGCGCGACGTATCGCCGCCGATATCGTCGCTCTGGCCGCGACCCTAGTCGCCGAAGTCGAAGTGGCGCCGGGCGCGGCAGCCATGCGAGCGGTCCCGATTGCCGGCCCAGCGGACCGCGCCCTCGCCGCGACGGCTAGTGCGGCGGCACGGTTGCGCGGCTGGCGAGCGGCCGAGGAGGGCGAGGTGGCCGCCGTGGCCATGCTGTGTATGGCGCAGCCGGTATCGGCGCCAAGGCTGCGGCGGGCGCGAGCGGAGGCGTCACGCGATGCGCGTGAGCTCATTGGCTTGGCGCTCGACGAGGCGGCGGCGATGCAACTCGCGCCCGCCATCGCGCCCCATCCTGTGGCCCGTAGCGTCGAGGCGGCGGCCTCGCGTCTTGGGCAGGCCCCTGTCCAGCGCGCCGCCATCGTCGACAACGATGATGATCGGCCTCTGGGATTTGGCGTGGTCGCACCAGCCTGAGGCAGCAGCTGCTCGGCCGCGCCAGTCCACGATTGGAGGTCGAGCAGCCGCGATCGAGGCACCCGGCACGGGGGGGTTGCCGCCGTCGCAGCGTCGGCGCACGCGCCGTTGAGCTTTCGTCCCGCCTCATCGGCACGATCGACGTCCAGAGCGTTTTTCGATCAGATGGCATCAGGCTGCCCTCCTACACGGCTAACCATCCAGGATGCGGTCGCGAGATGGCCGCGTCAGCGTGCGGCCGATACCGATCCAAACTGGGCGGAACATGCTCCAGCGAGGCGTGGTATCGCGCGGCGGCGGCAGCACCGCCAAATGCGAAAGGCCCGGTATGCGTGTGCAATGCCGGGCCTTCAACCTTGGGATTGTTGCCAGCCGTCAGTCGACGGCGCGGTCGATGGCGCGACCGGCGCGCTCGATCGGGCCCGAGGGCGGGTCGACCGCATCGCGCACGCCTTCGGCCGCGCGATCCAAACGTTCCCCGGCATTCTCGGCAGGACCACCATCACAGGCGACCAGCGGAAGCGCGAACAGAATGGCCGCGCAGGTGATACGGGCAATCGAGGACATCGGATATTCCATCCAGAGGTTGTAGCTGTGCAACGCCCTGTCCCCGGCGGGGTTGCCTGCGCTCAGGCCGCACCGCGCATGGTGTCCTCGACATCGCGTCGATGCAGCGGGAACCGAACGACGATGCGCGTGCCGCCATCCCCGGAGATTTCCGCGACACCACCAAGATGATTCGCAAAACCCTCAATCAGGCGCATGCCGAGGCCATCGCCATCGAGGTCCGCCGGCGTCTCATCCAGCCCCACCCCGTCATCTTCGACCAGCAGGTGCGCCATGCCGGTGTCGTCGATATGCAAGGAGATGAAGATCCGTCCCTCACGTCCGTCGGGAAAGCCGTGGCGCATCGCGTTGCTGACCGCTTCGGTGAGCAGCAAGGCGAGCGAGATGGCCTGGTCGGAGCCCATCTCGACATCTTCGGTGTCGATCTCGATATCCACGCCCGATTCAGGCCCCGCACCAAGCGCATCACCGAGTTGGCGCGACAATTCCTCAAGGAACGGACGCAGCGATATCCGCTCGAATGTCTGATGCAGATACAGGTGCCGGTGCAGGGTCGCGAGTGCCTGCACGCGGTCGCGCGCGACCGCGAACTCGGTCTTGGCGGCGTGATTGCGCAGCCGGTCCGCCTGCAGGTTCAGCAGTGAGGCGACGACCTGCAGGTTGTTCTTCACGCGGTGATGGATCTCGGCCATCAGCAGGTCGCGCTGGTGCAGCGCGCTGGTCAGCGCCACTTCGCGTTCTTGCAGCGCGCCCGCGGCCGCCAGCAGCGCCCGGTCGAGCTCGCGGACCTCGAAGGGTCCGCCGGTCTGCGGATCCGCGGCGAGAGCCCGGCCCGGTGCCCAGTCACGCACCCGCTCGGCAAGCCGCCGCAGGGGCCGCGACACGCCGAGTTCAACCCCCACCAGGATGGCGATCAGGCACGCCGCGAGAAACAGGCTGAGTTCCAACAGGCGATGCGCGAAAGCACTCCAGGCTGCCTGTTGCGCCTGTTCCATCGAGATGCCGGCGAGCAACCGCAGCCGCGGTTCCAGCTCAACGATCGACCAGGCATGCTGCGTGCCGTCACGGGCCTTGCCGAGCGCCGACATTTCGCGCGTGGCGAGCATAGCGGACAGCATATCAGGCGGCGGCAACGACTGCGCGCGCGCCGAGCCCAGGGGCAGCAGAGACCCGTCGGCGTCGAGCAGCCACACATCATTATCGTCCGATATCGGCGTCCCGCGGTCTCGGTGCAGGAAGAAGTCGAGATACAGGCTGCCCCCGACGATCGCCCTCAAATTGCCTTCGGCGTCCAGGATCGGCGCGGCGCCGGGCAACACAGCGCGATGTGACAGCGCGCCAATGGTGAATTGGCCGACCACGAATTGTCGCGCTTGCTGGATCTCGCCGACATAATCGAGGCCGGCATAGCTCTGGCCGCGCCTTGCCGGCAGGCCGCTGCACAGCAACCGCCCCTCGTGATCGAGCAACCAGAAATTCGAATAGCGAAGCTGCGCCAGGTCGTGCAGATGGGCGAGTTCCCGATCGCACTCTTCCGGCGCCATCTCAAGCAGGCGAGGCGTTCGCGCCAGGCCCGTCAGGATCTCGCGCATCCCATCCACTGCGGCGCCATGCCGTGCGGCGGCGACCTCGCGCAGGACGATGGCGTCGCGCAAACCCGCCGAACTCGCGGTTCGGAACACGGACCAGGCATTGCTGACCGCAATGGCTGCGATCGGAATAGTCGCCGCGGCCACAAGCGCCAGCAGCCGGCCCCGCACGCCGCCAAACATCTGCGTCCAGACGCGGCGCGGCTTGGGCGGCGGCGGAGCGCCGCCATTGATCACTTCCTGCGGTCCTGCTCGATCAGCCGCAGCAATTCGGGTGGAATCGGCTCCCGCGCCACATCGTCAAACATCTGGTGCAGGCCGCGCCGGAGCCAGATGTCGAAAGCGGCATCGGGAACAGCCTTCTTGGCGCCGCGGCCTCGCGAGGCGCCGGTCCTGCCATTCACCTTGTCCTTCCTTTCGTCTTCAGGCTCGTCCATCACATCCCATGCCGCACCGTCGGCGGCGCCTGATCGGCGCGCCTCGCATCGCGAGAAACACTACGCGACGCAGACGTCACAGGGCCAGCGCCACGGCGTCGCTTCGCGTTGTCGCCCCGCTCGGGTTCACCCATCAAGCGGGCTTCGAGCGTGCAGCGGGCGCGGAAGACGCGGCACTTAGCCGTGCCGACGGCGCAACCCATCGCAGCTGCCACTTCCTCATAGGACATGCCCTGCACCGTCACCATCACCAGCGCCGCGCGCTGGTCGGCCGGCAATTTCTCCATCTCCGTACGCAATTCACCGAGCGCGAGGCTGTCTTCCTGGCTGGCGGGGCGTGCGAAGGCCTCGGCTGGCGCGTCATCCATATCGATGGTCTCGCGCCGGCGCCGGCGATCGGAGATGAAGCGATTGCGCAGGATACGGTACATCCAGGCGCCGAAATTGGTCCCCGGCGCGAAGCTGGCCTGGGCAGCGAGAGCATTGGTGACCGCCGCCTGGACGAGGTCATCGGCATCAGCGCGGTTGCGCGTCAGGGACAGGGCCTGGACCCGCAACTTCGGCAGCAATGCCACGAGGGCATCGTGGAAAGACGGGCCGGCATTGCTCATGACAACCGTCTGATCGGGGATCTCGGTGTGCGTGCTCATGTCAAACAAACGGTCGGCACGGTCCCCCGGTTGCATCGCAGCTCTACTATTTTTGCATGTTTGATATGCATTTTCCGCATGAAACGATCCGCTCATGACGGACGTTGCCCTGTCATGCAGTGGTCGGACAGGTCCGAATTGGTCGGGCTATCAGCGTTGCGCGCCGAACACACGCGCCAGGGTCGCGCGTGCCCGCGAAACACGCGCTTTGACCGTTCCCTCTGGAACCCCGGTGATCATCGCGGCCGACGCCACATCCAGCTCGAGCGCAGCGACCAGGATCAGCGCCTCCCGTTGGGCCGGCGGCAAGGCGGCAATCGCAGATTCGAGGTCGCGCAGCGCGTCACGCCCCGTCTGGACAGGTTCGTTGGTCCGTGGCGTCGGCATTGCGGCCAGCCCGCGCTGTTCAACGCGTCGCCGGCGTTGCTGATCAAGGAACAGATTGCGCAGCAGGCGGAACGTCCAGGCACGCAGATCGGTGCCCTCGGTCCAGGCGTCCTGCCGTTCCAGCGCCCGCACCACGGCATCCTGCACCAGGTCATCGGCACGCGCGGCGTCACGTGCGAGAAAGCGCGCGAAGGCCCGCAATTGCGGTACCAGCGCCACCACGGCCTCGCGATACGCGCTGTCCTGCTGTTTCATGCGCGGCCGCGGTGCGCTGTTACCATCCAACCGACCATAGTGCTGTTCCAGAAGGTGCCAAGATGAACGCGATCGACCAGACGGAGTTGCTGCGCGCGCTTCCCTATGCGCGGCGCTACGCGCGGGCATTGACCGGCGCGCGGGACAGCGGCGACGCGCTGGTCGCCGCGGCGCTGTCTGCGCCATTGCCCGAGGTGCCGGCACGCCTGGCGCTATATGCCGCGGTCGCGCGCGCCGTGCCGGCGGTGCCATCCGACACGGGCCTCGACACGATGCAGCGCAATCTGCTGTTGCTCACGGCGCTCGAGGACCTCACTCTGGGCGATGCCGCGATCATCCTCGATATAGATCGCGCCGTCGCCGAACGGGAGGTGGAAGCCGGGCGCAACGCCCTGCGCGCAACAGCGGCCACCGAGATTCTGGTGATCGAGGACGAGCCTGTCATCGCCCTCGATCTCAAGCGCCTGGTTGAGACCTGCGGGCATCGCGTCGTCGGTATCGCCTCGAGCGAGGCGGCTGCCGTGCGGCTCGCCGCCGAGAAGAGGCCCGGGCTGATCCTCGCCGACATCAATCTTGGTCGCGGGGGCGATGGCAGCCATGCGGTGGCGCGCATCCAGGAGGTGATGTCGGTGCCCGTCATCTTCGTCACCGCCTATCCCGAAAGGCTGTTGACAGCGGAAGGCGTCGAGCCCGCCTTCGTCATCAGCAAGCCGTTCGAGCCGCTTGCGCTGGCCATTGCAACATTCCAGGCGGTGCATGGCGCCCGGGTACTACCGGCGGCCTGAAGGCACGTCCGGGCCCGCGCCACAAAGATCGTGCTACGGCCCGACGGCGACGATACATGTCCTCGGGGGCAACCCTCCCGGGGCATGGGCGTTCCTGCATCGAGGCCACCACGTCGGTGGCCGAGACGCAGGAGAACGCAATGAACAGCGACATGATCGCCGGAAACTGGAAGCAGCTGACGGGCAAGGTGAAGGAGCAGTGGGGCAAGCTCACCGACGATGACCTCACGGTTATCGAAGGCAAGCGCGACCAGCTCGTGGGCCGTGTTCAGGAGCGCTACGGCATCGCCAAGGACAAGGCCGAGGAACAGGTCTCGTCCTGGGAGAAGCAGCTGTAGCCTGCGGCGTTGTGCCACAGCGACCTTGAGGACGCCGCCGGGGTTGCCCGGCGGCGTTCTCGTTTTCCGGTGCAACTTCCCGTCATCACGCCGCGTTATCGGCACAGGAACGCAACGGAGAGACCCAATGCTTTACTGGACACTGATCTTTCTCGTCGTTGCCATCGTTGCCGGCGTGCTCGGCTTCGGTGGTATCGCCTCGGCCGCGAGCGGCATCGCGAAGGTTCTGTTCGTGATTTTCCTGGTGCTGTTCCTGGTCTCGCTGATAGCGGGACGCGGCTTCGCGTGACGTGACCGGGAAACCGGAACGCTGCCCCACGACGGCACCCTGATTGGCTGGCCGGGTGGGGCAGCCGGCGGTTCCCTGCCGGCAACCCGCATCGCCTGACGCACCTCCATCGTCCGAACAGCCACGGTAGCAAACATGTCCGACCAACCCGCCTCCCCTGCGTTGGCCGGACGGCCTGCCACTCCCGACATGCGCGGCGCGTGGCGCTGGTTGCGGGAATGGCTCACCGCCAAGGACCGTGGCAATGCGCGGCTCCTCATCCTCGGTGTCGTGGCCCTCACCATCGCACAGGTCATCGTGCAGATGCGGTTCAACACCTGGAACCGCGACTTCTTCAACGCACTCGACAAGCGTGACTCAGGCGCCTTCCGCCAACAGATCATGGTATTTCTCATGCTAGCGGCCGCCTCGATGGCGGCGGCAGTGTATCAACTCTATCTCAAGCAGTTGCTGCAACTCGGCTGGCGCGAATGGCTGACGCGTCGGTTCTCCGAAGGCTGGTTGCACGACGGTCGGCAGTATCAGCTCGAAGCCGGCGCCGCGGAGGCCGACAATCCCGACCAGCGCATCGCCGAGGACGTCCGCGTCGCCACCGAGCTCGCGATCGAATTCACTGTCGGGCTACTGATCTCCGCAAGCATGCTGGTCGCCTTCGTCGGCATATTGTGGTCGCTGTCCGGCCCGCTCGACATCGTGCTCGCGGGCTACAACGTGCATGTAGCGGGCTATATGGTCTGGGCGGCCGTGCTCTATGCCTGCATCGGGTCCGGCCTGACATGGCTGGTGGGTCGCCCGATGGTGGGCCTCAATGTCCGTCGTACCACCGCCGAGGCCGATTTCCGCTTCGGCCTGACGCGCGCACGCGAAGGCGGCGAGAGCATCGCGCTGATCCGCGGCGAGGCCGATGAACGTCGGGGCCTGACGCTGTTGTTCGGCGAGGTCCGCGATGCGGTGCGGAACCTGATGCGCAGCCAGCGCAACCTGATGTGGCTGACGAGCGCCTATGGCACGCTGGCGATGATCTTCCCAACCGTCGTCGCGGCGCCGGCCTATTTCGCCGGCGCGATGACGCTGGGCGGCCTGATGCAGGTGGGCGCGGCCTTCGGTCAGGTGCAGGCCGCGCTCAACTGGTTCGTCGACAGCTTTCCGCGCATCGCCGAATGGCGCAGCGCCGTGTCGCGCCTGGTGGCCTTCCAGGACGCGCTCGACGACCTCGAAGCGGTCGCGACCGATCCGACGCAGCCCACCATCGTAATGGAGGAGCTGGCCGCCGACGCGCCGCACCGCCTGGAGCTCGATGCATTGGAAATCGCCTTCATCGATGGCACCACCGTAATTGCCGATGCCTTCGCGGTCATCGAACCGGGTGAGCGCGTGCTGATCAAGGGCGAGTCCGGCACAGGCAAATCAACTCTGTTTCGCGCCATTGGCGGTCTGTGGCCCTGGGGCGGCGGACGTATCGTGACGCCGCCGCGGACCGATATGGCCTTCCTGCCGCAGCGGCCCTACCTGCCGCTTGGCACGCTGGCCGGCACCCTTTGCTATCCGGCGTCGCCCGACGACTTCGAGCCCCAGGCCAAGGTCGACGCGCTCACACAGGTGGGCCTTGGCCACCTCACCGAGCGCCTGGCGGAAGACCAGCGATGGGACCGTGTGCTCTCGCTGGGGGAACAGCAACGTCTGGCCTTCGCACGGTTGCTGCTGCAGAAGCCGGCCTGGATCTTCCTGGACGAGGCGACGGCCGCGCTCGACGAACCGAATCAGGATGCCATGATGACGTTGCTGACCGAAGCACTGCCCAATTCGGCCATCGTCTCGATCGGTCACCGCCCAGGCCTCGAAGCCTTCCATACCCGTACATTGACACTGGAGAAGCGCGAAGGCGGTGCCCGCTTCCGCCGCGCCGCACCGCGCGTCGTCAGCGACCGCACGAAGCGGCGACGGGCACGAGTGGCAACGGCAAGCCTTTCGGTATGACCGAGCGCATTCGGAACCGCGCCGCACCTGGCGTTGATCCGCCGGTCGGTCCATGTCGCGTCTCACCTGCTCCCGATTCATTGCCTGCAGGCGTTTGCCGTAGCACCCGACATCTCCGCGTAGGGAAGGCATGGTCAGACGCTCCGGTTTCGGGAACCATGCGCGCTGGAGAGGAACGCCATGACCGAAGATACCCGCCTGGACCCGCCGAGCCTTGAGATCGAAGGCCGCCGCGCCACGATCCGCCTGCATCGCAGCAGGCACCGCAATCGGATCGAGCCGGGGGACATCGCCCGCATCTTCGAGCATTTCGATGCGATCGATGCGAATCGTGACCTGCGCGTGCTGGTGCTGGCGGCGAGCGGGCCCGCCTTCAGTGCAGGCTTCCACCTCGGCGGCTTCGCCGAGGATCGCGAGGCGGCCGCGCGCGCACCCGGCTTCGACGCGATGGTCGATCGCTTCGAGAGACTGCGCATACCGACCATCTGCCGCCTCCAGGGTGGCGTCTATGGTGGCTCGACCGACCTAGCGTTGACCGCCGACTTCCGCATCGGTGTGGTCGGCATGGAGATGTTCATGCCGGCCGGCCGCCTTGGTGTGCACTATTACCCAGGCGGCTTGCGGCGCTACGTCTCGCGCCTGGGACTCAACAATGCGAAACGTCTGTTTCTCACGGCCGAGAAGCTCGGTGCAGAGGAACTGCTGCGCATTGGCTACCTGACGCAGCTCGTCGCAGCCGAGGCGCTGGACACGGCAGTCGACCGGCTGGCGGAGACGCTGACGGCGATGGCGCCACTCGCGGTGCAAGGCATGAAGCAGGCGCTGAATGAGATTGGCCACGGGGCGCTGGATGTCACGGCCTGCGAGGCTCGGGCGCGTCAATGCAAGGAAAGCGCTGATATGCAGGAGGGTCTGAAGGCATTCCGGGAGAAGCGGCCACCGGTCTTCGTCGGTGAATAACTGACTGACAGATCGAACGATTGCCGAGTCCATACGTGAGTTGTCCTCGGACAAGGCACTGCGATCATGGTGTAACACCAACGGCATGAGGCTCTGCCTCGTGTCGAGGTCGCGACTGCGGCCTACCGGTAGTTGGCGAAAGCCAAGCGAACCAGAGGTTTGCGCGTCACGCCGGAGGCGTGCCTCCGGCGTGACGCGTTTGAGGACACGAAAATGCGGCTACCAACGGTCGCAAACGGCGAGTGTCGGTCTAAGCGTCGACGTTCCACGACGGCCAAGGGTTCGCTGCGCAAGCAATTGAGCCCTTGTGCCCTCTGGTCGGCATCATTGGGTGGGGCCGACTGGCTCACAACAGATCACGCGGCAACACTCACGTTAACGCGCCAAAAAAGAGCGTCAGCTTGCCGCACGTCCTCGGCGACCATGAGCATCGGCTCAATCGCTCCGATGGATCGGGCCATTGGAACTCAACGTCCACGCGCCTGGCCTGCGCGCGGCGATGAGTCGCTTCAGGCCGCCGCGGTCTCGGACGGCGGATAGTTAAGTTCCACCGCCACCCCATCGGGATCGTGCAGAAAGAGCTGGGTTTGGCGATCGCGCGGAATGACACGTTCCTCGAACTCGATGCCGCGCGCCTGCAACCTGGCGCGCATCTCCGTCAGCCCCGTGCAGGAGAAGGCAATGTGGTCCAGCAGCCCGGTGTCGCCGGCGACGCGCTCGGGCCAGCCCGCCTCCCGCTGAGGCCGTGGGCCGATCAGATGGACGGTTGGCGTGCCACCACAGTACAGCCAATGCCCTTCGAAGCCGAGCGGTGGGCGATAGCCTTCCTCCAGCCCCAGGATCTCGACGTAGAAGTCGCGCGTGCGGGCCAAGTCCACTGGGCGGATGGTGTAGTGGTTCAAGCCTTCGAGCGGCATGGCGCGGTCTCCGATGTCAGAGGAAGCGAGGATGCGGCGTCAGACCCATCAGGTGCTGTCCGACAGTTTCAAAATGGCTGCGTCGCCCTTGCACCTGCTGCGTAACCGCGTGGATGTCGCGAAAGCGACGCTCGAAGGGCTGACTGTTGAAAATCGCGGTGGCACCCGCCTCGGTCCAGGCGAAATCGGCCACTTCCTTCGCCTGATGGATGGCGAAGGTGGCAGCGAGACGAATCGCGACCTTCTGATCGGTTGTCATCGCAGCACCGGCGGCGCAATGGTCCCAGGTCTCGCGCAGCGCGGTATGCAGTTGCGCCCGCGCTGCGCGCCACTTCCCTTCCGCCCAGGCAAGCCCGCTCTGCAGCACCGGACTGTCGCGCAGCATGCGAGCAGTCGAAAGCGGCGTCTTGTGGTTCGCGAGTTCGACGAAGGCGTCGAGCATGCCTCGTGCGATGCCAAGCGCCACGGCGGCGAAGCCCGACGCATAGAGATGCGTAGTGGTAAACTGGAACAAGGTGCCGATGCCATGTGGCTGACGTTCCTCGTCACGGTCGCGACGCACCGTGAAGGCGTCGGGGACGAACAGGTCATGGACCGAATAGGTATCACTGCCGGTGCCGCGGAGCCCCATCACCTGCCACTGATCGATCATGGTGATCGCGCTTCGCGGAAAAAGCATGGTGCGCTCATACAGGGCGCCGTCAGCAGTCGAGCGCATGCGGCCATCACGTTCGCGGATACGACAATGCCCGCCGAACCAGGTCGCATGTCGGCCGCCACTCGCGAAGGACCAACTCGCCGTCACGCGGTATCCGCCATCCACGACCTCGGCGACCTGGTCCGGACCGACCGCGCCCCAGGCCAGTGCGGCGTCACGTCCGCCCCAGATGCTGCTCGCCACCTCCGGCGCGACATAGGCCGCAGCCATCGAGCAGCCCGATGCCTGCCCGATGCACCAAGCGGTCGACGCATCGGCGCGGGCGATGATCTCCATCATGCGCACATAGATCTCTGGTGTTGCTTCGTCGCCGCCGACGGCACGTGGCAACAGGGTGCGGAACATGCGCGCAGTGTATAATGCCTCGAGAAGGTCGGCGGGGAGTTCACGCTCCGCTTCGATGCGCGGTGCGGCGGCTTCGATCAGCGCTGAAAGACCGCGCGCGCGGGTCACGGGATCATCGGCCAGCGGCACCTGACGCGTACGGTCGATCGCGACGCTCATTGGTTTCCTGCCCAATTCTTGCAGACAAGTCTGGCGCGTTCCCACTTCTCTCGTCAAATCAGCCGCGGTTGTACGGCCCCGATCTCTTTGCCGGTGGCCAGGGCCCGGCCAGCCTGTCAGGCATCGAGAAGCGCGCCCTTCCTGGCGGCGGACTTCACGTCGCGAGCAGACATGCCGCCTGTTGTCCGGGCCAGTCAGGGCGCAACGCCGGATCCTGCTCGGCGCAGACGGGCGCCGCCTTGGGGCAGCGCGTCCGGAACCGGCAGCCGGTGGGCAGGTTGATCGGGCTGGGCGGCTCGCCCTCGAGCGAGAAATGATCGGTGACGCGCGGCCCGCCGATGCGCGGGATCGCGGCGAGAAGCGACTGTGTGTAGGGATGGCGCGGCGTCTCGAAGATCGCCTCGGTATCGCCGATCTCGACGATCCTGCCGAGGTACATCACGGCAACCCGGTGGCAGACGAGTCGAACAACGGAAAGGTCGTGTGAGATGAAGAGGTAGGTCAACCCGAATGCCCGCTGAAGGTCGAGGAACAGGTTGAGGATCGTCGCCTGTACCGAGACGTCAAGGCCGGAGGTCGGCTCGTCGAGAATCACGACCGATGGCTTCAGCGTGAGGATGCGCGCGAGACCGACGCGGCGCTGCTGACCGCCGCTGATCTCGTGCGGGTAAAGATCAAGGTGTGTTTCCGGCAAACCGACCGCGCGCAGTATTTCCCGAACCCGTGTCTCGCGCTCGGCCTCCCCCAGTTCCGTATGCACCACAAGCGGTTCATGCAGCGACGACCGGATCGTCCAGCGCGGATCGAGCGAAGCGCCGGGATCCTGGTAGCAGTACTGGAGGTGCTGCCGATAGCGCCGGGACTGATGTGGCTTGAGCCCAGCGATATCGTTTCCCTCGAACACCACGCGGCCAGAGGTTGCCTGCTGGATCCCCATCAGCGTCTTGCCGAGAGTCGACTTCCCGCAGCCCGATTCACCGACAATGCCGAGGATCTCGCCGCGATTCACCGCGAATGAAACACCATCGACGGCGCGCAGCGATCCGACCTTCCTCTTCCATACATCGCGGACAGCGAAATGCTTGTGCAGATCGTCGACGTCGAGGATCAGGTCCGCGCTCATGCACTGTCCTGCAGGGGATGGTGACAACGCACGTCGTGGGCGACCGCGACCGCGTGCGTCGGCGGTCGGGTCGTGCGGCATTCCTCGGTCGCGCGCTCGCAGCGCGGATGGAAGCGGCAGCCGGGGGGCGGGTCGACCAGGCGCGGAATCTCGCCGGTGATACCGCGAATGCCATTCTCCGATGACGGCAGGCTGTCGAGAAGCTTGCGCGTGTAGGGATGCGAGGGCCGCGCGAAAAAGTCCGCGACGGGTGCCTCCTCAACCTCCTGCCCGGCATACATCACGGTAATCCGGTCACAGATTTCGTAGGCCGTCCCGAGGTCGTGCGTGGTGAATAGCACCGCAACGCCCCGATCACGCGCAAGCCGCTTCAGCACCGTCAGGATCTGCGCCTGCACGGTGACATCGAGCGCCGTGGTCGGCTCATCCGCGATGACGAGCTTTGGCTGGGGCAACAAGGCCATGGCAATCATCAGGCGCTGGCGCTGGCCGCCGGAAACCTCGTGCGGGTACTTGCGCAGCACGCCTTCCGGATCAGGCAACTGCACGAGACGCAGCATTTCAAGCACGCGCAGCCTGTCGGCGCGGCGTCGCTCCCTCGCGGAGAGGCGCCCCTCACGCAGGAGCGGCGACTTGAAGCGCATGAGGTCGTCGATCTGCGTCCCTATGGTGAAGACCGGATTGAACGCCGTGAAAGGATCCTGAGGGATATAGGCGATCTGCCTGCCGCGTAACTGGGTTGCGAGGGAGGCCTCGTCGAGGTCGAGAATATCATGTTCCTCGAAGCGGATCTGGCCCGCCTCGATACGCGCCGCATTGGCAGGCAGGATGCCGAGAATGGCGCGCGCCAGCGTCGTCTTGCCGCAGCCCGATTCTCCGACCAGGCCCATGATCTCGCCACGGCGGATCGTCAGGTCCACGCCATCCAGCACACGGGCGATTCCCGCATCCGAGGCAAAGGACACCTTCAGACCGCGCACCGTGATTAGGTCACTTGTCATGACGGGCCGCCCGCCGGAGACGCGGATCAAGGACATCGCGCAACCCATCGCCAAGCAGGTTGAAGCCCATGACAACGAGAAAGATCGCAAGACCCGGGAAGGCCGCATACCACCAGGCCATGGGCAGGAACTCGCGTGCCTCGGCGATGGTGCGCCCCCATTCGGGCGTGGGCGGCGGCGGGCCGAGGCCAAGGAAGCCGAGCGTGGCCGCCGTCAGGATCGTGCCGCCCATCCCGATGGTCGTGCGCACGATGATGGAGGATGAGATGGACGGTAGAATGTGCAGCACCATCACGCGCCATGGCGAGCAGCCGAGCGCGATGGCCGCCTCCACGAAAGGCTCGTTCTTGCAGGAACGCGTCTCCGCATAGACGAGGCGCGCCCAGAACGGCCAGTAGGTTGCCGACAGAGCGAGGATCACGTTCTCGATCGACGGCCCAAGTGTCTGCGCAATGGCGATCGCCAGCACGATCTGCGGCACCGCGAGGAAAATGTCGGAGACCCTCATCAGTAATTCGCTGCCGATCCCCTGATAGTAGCCGGCAACCAGGCCAATCGGCACGCCGATGGCGACCGCGACCGCAATGGCCGTGACAGCGATGGTGATGGTGATGCGCGCGCCATACAGCAGTCGCGAATAGATGTCGCTGCCCATCCGGTCGGTGCCCAGCCAGTTCTCCGCGCCCGGCGCGGTGAGCCGCTGGGCCGTGTGGAACTCGGTGACATCGCCCGGATGCGTGGATAGCCACGGGGCAAGGATCGCGGCGAGCACGAGCAGGCCGATCAGCACCAGGCCGAACAGCGCCGCACGGTCCTCGGCCAGCTTGCGCAGGATGCGGCGCATCAGCGCACCTCACGCGGATCGATCATCCCGTGCAGGATGTCGACCACCAGATTCACGACGATGAACATCGTGCCGACAATCACGGTGAAACCCATCACCGCATTGTAGTCCGACGACAGGATAGAATTGACAGCGAAGGTGCCAAGGCCCGGCCAGTCAAAGACGGCCTCAACCACCACAGCACCGGCCAGCAGGATGCCGAAGATCAGCCCGATCTGCGTTACCGTCCCGATGAGCGCATTGCGCAGCACGTACTTCCAGATCACCAGCCGTCTTGGATACCCCATCGCGGTCTCGTAGAGTACATAGTTGGATTGCAACGCATTCAGCATGCCCGCGCGCGTGAAGCGCACGATGGTCGCGGTCGCAGGGACCGCGAGCGTCACCACCGGCAGGATCATATGCTGCAAGGCGTCGAGCAGAATCTCGTGATCCTGCAGAATCAGGGCATCGATCAGGTAGAAGCCGGTGATCTGTTCAGGCCCCCAGCCCTCCACGCGCCCGCCGAGCGGCGTCCAGCCGAGCCGCATGGAAAACAGCAACTGCAGGAGGATCGCAAACCAGAAACTGGCAATCGCCAACCCTGCGATCGTCACCACGCGAAGTCCATGGTCCAACCATGAGTTGCGCCGCAACGCGGCAACGACACCGAGCGGCACTCCGACAGCAATCGACACCAGTACCGTCACGAGCGTGAGTTCCAGCGTGGCCGGCAGGCGGCTGAGCAGATCCTCCACCACCGGCCGTCCCGTGTAGATCGAGCGCCCCATATCCCCGTCCAGAATGGACAGGATGTAGCGCCAGAACTGCACGTACAACGGTTGGTCGAGGCCGAGGCGGGCGCGGATCGCAGCAACGGTCTCCGGTGTTGCGTTCTCCCCGGCGACGAAGGCCGCCGGGTCGGCCGGGATCACGTGCGAGATGAAGAATACGATCGCCAGCAGACCCAGTAATGTCGGCACGAACCAGGCAAGCCGGTTCACCACAAGAACGAATGTCTTCACGGTCTCGCTGCTCCAGGCCGTCGGGCAGCGTTCAGGTTACGCGTACCCACCGCATCTCCTGCCCGTCGCCGATCGAGCAGAATCTCACGCCCTCGACGTTCTTGCGGAAAGGACCGTACCACTTGGTGTTGTGGATGAAGAGGGCAGCCGCATCCTCGGCGGCGATGCGTGCCACCTGCTCGTAAAGTGGCGCACGCCTCGCCTGGGCCGAGACGGCGAGCGCCTCGGCGAGCAGCCGATCCACCTCCGGGTTGCTGTAGTAGCTCGCATTGCCGCCACGATGCCGTTCAGTGGCCAGCAGCTCGCCCGCCCAGTTGTGCGGATCGGCGTAGTAGGTGCTGCGCCAGAGGAACAGCATGTCGTACATCTGCTCCGGATCGCGCATCTTGTTCGAGACGACGGGCCAGGGCTCGTTCAGCAACTTGCTCTGGATGCCGGCGCGCGAAAGTCCATTCTGCAGTAGCGCGGCCGCCTGCATGGATTGCTCATACCCGATCATGCCGGCGACGGTGATCTCGCGCAGCGGCACCTGGACCCGCTGCAGGTGCCACTTGGCCTTGTCGATATCGAAGGTGTAGCCGGCGACATCCTTCGGCGCGCCCCACATCGGGTTGGGGATCACCTGCGTGTTCCGAACGACCGAACGGCCCAGGATATTGTTGATCCAACCATCATAGTCGAAGCAGTAGCTCACCGCCTTGCGGAAGTTCACGTCGGTGAAGGGTGGGCGCTGATTGTGCATGGTGGCGTAGAACAGCCGCGTCGACTCCGCCTCCATGACGTTCATGTTGGCGTCGCCCTGCAACCGCGTGATCTGGTCCTGCGGCATATACGGGTCGGTGCCCTGGAAATCGCCCCGAACCAGGCCGAGCACGCGGCTGTTCACCTCCGCGACGTAGCGGAAGTCGATCTCCGAAAGGGCGGCCGGGCCTTTGAAGTGACCATCGAAACGCTGGGCAAGAAAGCCACGCGCCGGATCAAAGCGCCGCAGGATATATGAGCCGGAACCCGCATCATTGCGCGCGATCCATTCCTGTCCCCAGTCGTCATTCCGCTCGTTCCGCTTCAACAGAGCGCTGTTGACGACGTAGATGTCGTGCGTGGTCGCGGCGAAAATCGCCGAGGCCTGCTTAAGGTTGAATTCTACGGTGAGCCGGTCGCGCGTCTTGGTGGAGCCGGGTTCGATCAGCAGGGCAAAGAGCGGGTAGGCACCCTTCTTCACCGCCAGGATGCGCTCCATGGAATAGACGACGTCCTCAGACGTCATGTCAGTGCCGTCGTGGAACTTGATCCCCGCCCGCAGCTTGAAGACGTACTGCTTGCCATCCTCGGAGACCGTGAAGCTCTCGGCGAGCCAGGGTTCAAGCTGCGGCGGATTATCGAGCCACCTCATCAGCCCGTCATAGAGGTTCAAGCGATAGGCAACACGGCCGACATCGAAGGTAGCGTGCGGGTCCATCGTGTCGAAGGCGCTGCCATTGGCAAAGACGATGCGCCCGCCGCCGCGCTGCGCCAGCGCGGCGTCCGGCAGGCCCAGCACCGCGCCACCGGCTGCGGCCGCCTTCAGCAGGTCGCGCCGACCGATGCCCGCAGGCAGCAGCTGTCCAAGGCGTTCTGTCATCGCCCGAATCTCCCTTGTGTGCCCCCGGCTACGGAGCGTGCTTCGAAAAGCGTGCCCGCAGCCATCCATGCTGACAACCACCACGCATCGGCGTCAAGCAGCGCCGAAGCTCGGTTGTCTTCGAGGCAGCACGCCTCTAGCGTTTCCGGCGGGCCAAGGTGTGGGGATGCATGAACGAGGAACCGATCCTGATCTGGGGCGCCGGCGCGATCGGCGGCACGATCGGCGCCTTCCTGCGCCGTGCCGGACACGCCGTGACCTTCGTGGATCTCGTGGAGGAACACGTCGCGGCGATTGCGGCGGGTGGCCTGACCATCCGCGGGCCGGTCGCGGCGTTCACCACTGGCGGACCGGCCTTCACGCCGGCCACCCTTGTCGGTCGGTTCCGGCGGGTGATCCTTGCCGTCAAGGCTCACCACACCGCCGCGGCGGCGGCAGCGCTCGCGCCGCACCTCGCCGAGGGCGGATTTGTGGTCTCCGCGCAGAACGGGCTCAATGAACTCGTGCTCTCGGAGATCCTTGGCGCCTCGCGCGTCATCGGCGCTTTCGTGAATTTCGGGGCCGACTGGCACGGCCCGGGCGACATTCTCTATGCCAACCGCGGCGCCGTCGTGGTCGGCGAACTCGACGGTGCCCGTACCCCGCGCATCCTGGACGTGCACGCGCTGCTGCGCGACTTCGACGCCGACGCCGTACTGGCCGATGACATATTCGCGTACCTCTGGGGCAAGATCGGCTACGGCGCATTGTTGAAGGCGAGCGCGCTGACCAATGAGACGATCGCCGACTTCATCGGCGCCCCCGCCCTGCGACCCCTGCACCTCGCCCTGATCGGCGAGGTGATGGCCGTCGCCGGCGCCGAGCAGGTTCGCCCGATCGGCTTCAACGGCTACGACCCCGATGCCTTCGCCTTGGGCGACCCGGTGGCGATCGACGAATCCATCGCTGCCATGACGGCCTTCAATCGCGCCACCGCCAAGCCCCACAGCGGCATCTGGCGCGATCTCGCGGTCCGCAGGCGGCCGACCGACGCGGCCGCGCAACTTGCTCCGGTTCTCACCGCGGCCCGACGTCACGGCATCGCAACACCCCTTCTCGACCGGCTTGTCGCACTGATCGGCGCGGTCGAGCGTGGCGATCGGGTGATCGGCGACGGGCTGGAACAGGACCTCCTCGCCATCGTTGGAAAGGTTCACGCATGACCGCGAAGATTGCCCTGGTCACCGGCGGCGCCCGTGGCATCGGGCGCGGCTGCGCGCTGGAACTCGCGCGCCGGGGCTGCGACATCGTGATCGTCGACATGCTGCGGCCCGAGATGGAGCGCACCGCGAACGAGATCACTGCCCTCGGCTGCCAGGTGATGACGGAGGACGCCGACGTCACCGACCATGCCCGCGCGAAGGAGATCGCGGCCGCGGTGCAGGCACGCTTCGGCCGCATCGACGTGCTGGTCAACAACGCCGGGCGCGGCAACCCGACGGGAATCCTCGACATCACCGAGGAAGCCTTCGACCGGACCATAGCCGTCAATCTGAAATCCTGCTTCAACTATATCCAGGCACTCACGCCACTGATGCTGGCGGGTGGTGGCGGGCGCATCGTGTCGATGTCCTCGCTCAACGCGCATACCGGCGGCGTCACCAGTGCTGTCTCGAAATTCTCCTATGCCGCGGCCAAGGCCGGCATCATCGGCATGACCAAGGCGCTCGCCAAGGAACTCGGCCCGACCATCGCCATCAATGCGGTCTGCCCCGGCGTCATCGAGACCGAAGTCGGCAATTCGCTGACGAAATCCCGCGGCCCAGAACTGGCGAAGAAGATCGTCCTGAACCGCCTCGGCACGCCGGCTGATGTCGCGCAGCTGGTGGCGTTCCTCGCACTCTCCGAGCCCTTCTTCATCACCGGCCAGGACTTCATCATCGACGGCTTCCAGTGGGAGATCTGACGCGCATGGCCTACCGCGTCGGCGTCGATATCGGCGGCACCTTTGCCGATTTCTGCGTGCTTGAGGAAGCAACCGGCACACTCTCAACCCTCAAGGTCCTCTCCACCCCGGCAACGCCGGGCGCGGAGGTGATCGCCGGCCTTGAGGGCGTGCGAAGCCGCTTCGGTATCGCGCCTTCTGACATCACCTGGTTCACCCATGGAACCACCGTTGGTGTCAACGCCGTGATCCAACGCAAGGGGATCCGGCTCGCCTTGTTCGTCACGGAGAACTTCCGTGACGTGCTCGAAGTCGCGCGACTGAAGGTTCCCGACCCCTACGACCTCTATTCGCGCCGGCCCGATCCGCTGGTGCCGCGCGCCCGGGTGCACGAATTGCGTGGGCGCCTGCTCGCCGATGGATCCGAGGCCGAGCCGCTCGATAGGGCGAGCGTCGAGGCGGCGCTCGCGCGTGCCGAGGCGATGGGTGCCGAAGGCATCGTCCTGGCGCTGCTGCACGCTTGGCGTAACCCCGCCCATGAGCATGCCGCGAAGGCTATCATCACCGCGAAGCGCCCCGACCTGCCCGTCTATTGCTCGGCCGATGTCTGGCCGATCATCCGGGAATACGAGCGCACCGTCACGGCGACGGTCCATGGATACGTGCAGCCGCGCGTCGCCTATTATCTCGGCTCGCTGCAGGATGCGCTGAAGCGTGCCGGCGTCGTCGCCGAGGCGATGGTGACGAAGTCCAATGGTGGCGTGATGCGCGCCGAGCTCGGCAAGACGCGCTGCGTCGAGATGCTGCTCTCCGGCACAGCCGCCGGCGCCATCGGAGCGGCCTTCGTCGCGCGGCAAGCGGGCGTTGCGCGGGCAATGACGCTGGATATCGGCGGTACCAGCGCCGATGTCGCGGTCATCATGGATGGCGCGCCAGGCTACGGCACCGGCGAACGCGTCGGTGATTTCCCGGTCTATATCCCGACTGTCGCCGTCTCCTCCATCGGCGAGGGCGGCGGCTCCATCGCCGCCGTGGACAGCCTGGGTCGCCTGACGGTCGGGCCCGAGAGCGCCGGGTCCACCCCCGGCCCGGCCTGCTACGGCCGCGGGGGAACACGCGCGACGATCACCGATGCCATGTGCGTGCTCGGCTGGATCGGTCATGGCGAGCTTGGCTATGGCAGTGTCAGCGTGCGCCGCGACCTCGCCGAGCAGGCGGTGGACGAGATCGCAGCCGCCCTCGACCGCACGCGCGAGGCGGCCGCCGAAGCCATCGTCCAGGTCGCGATCAGCGGCATGTACCGGGAGGTCAGCAAGCTCGCCGCGCGGCAGGGCGTCGATGCGCGCGATTTCTGCCTGCTGCCTTTCGGTGGTGCCGGGCCGATGCTTGGCGCCTTCCTTGCACAGGAACTCGGCATGACGGAGGTGCTGATCCCGACGGCGCCCGGCGTGCTGTCCGCCCTCGGTGGCCTGATCGCCGAGATCCGCAACGACTTTCTCGAGACTGTCTATGCAGATCTCGACGCCGCGACCTTGCCGCGACTCATCGACGTCTTCGCCCGCCTCGAAGCTGATGCACGGCGCTGGCTCGCCGAGGAGCAGCGCTTCAGCGGCGAGGCGCGCCTCATGCCCTCAGCTGACCTGCGCTATCGTGGCCAGTCATTCGAGATTGAGGTGCCGATCGACCCCGCCTGGCTCGCCAATGGTGATTTCTCCGCTATCACCGAGGCGTTCCATACCGAGCATGAACGCATCTACGGCCATGCCGACCGTGATGCGCCGGTCCAGGCGATCTCGCTGCGCGTCGTGATCGCCGGCGCGGTGCCCGCGCCGCGCTTTCCCGAACAGACGCGCGAGACAGGCGAACCGCTGCCGATTGGCGAGGTCGCGGTCCATGTCGCCGGCGCCACGCTCCGCGCGCCACTCTACCGGCGCGACGCGTTGCGCCACGGGCATCGCATCAGCGGCCCCTGCATCGTGGCACAGGAGGACACCACCTCCTGCATCCCGCCCGGCTTCGCAGTCGAGGTGGACCGATTCGGCAACCTTCGCCTGGGACCCGCGTGATGACAGTCGATCCCGTCACCCTGCAGATCCTCGCCAACCACGCCCAGGCGGCGGCGGAGAGCATGGCCTTCACGCTGTTCCGCACGGCGCATTCCACCTTCGTCAAGGAGACAGAGGACTTCACCACCGGCCTCACCACCACCGACGGGCAGACCTTCGCCTCGCCGCGCGAGCTTGGCGCCACCTGGTTCGTCGGCCTCGACTACGGCCCGGTCATCGCCGCCATCACCGAGTACCATGAAGGCGATGTCTGCATGACGAACGACCCCTATAGCGGCTTCGTTTGCACCCATTCGCCCGACATCCATCTCTGGCGCCCGGTCTTCTGGGAGGGCGAGCTCGTCTGCTTCGCCGTCGGCCATATCCACAACACCGATGTCGGCGGGGCGGTGCCCGCCTCGCTCTCGCGCGCGCTGACCGAGGTGCACCAGGAAGGTATCCGGTTCCCGCCCCGCAAGCTGGTGAGCGAGGGCGTGCTCGACCAGGGCCTGCTCGACATCATGATGACCAATGTGCGCGCGCCGACGCAGAACTGGGGTGACCTCAAGGCGCAGCTCGCCGCCATGGCAACCGGTGAGCGCAAGGTCCATGAGATGATCCGCCGCTTCGGTCTCGACACCTTCCGCGAGGGAATCACCGCCCTGCTCGACCTGGGCGAGTTGCAGGCGCGCCGTGTCATCGCGCAGATCCCCGATGGCGACTACGAATTCACCGACTACCTCGACGAGGACGCGCCAGGTGGTCTGCCCTGCCGGCTGCACCTGACCATGCGCATCCGCGGCGATGCGGCGGAACTCGACTTCACCGGCTCCGATCCGCAGCTCACCGCGTCGCTCAACATGCCGACCGGCGGCAATCCGCGGCACATCCTGCTGATGGTCGGCTGGAACTACGTTCTCTACACGCTGGATCCGACCGTGTTGCTCAATGGCGGTCTGATCCGCCCGGCCACCTGCATCGTTCCCGAGGGCACCGTCCTCAACCCGGTCTTTCCTGCCGCCGTCGGCATGCGCTCGATGACCTGCATGCGCCTGCAAGGCGTCGTCATGGGCGCCTTCCAGCGCGCCCTGCCCGACCGTCTGCCAGCCGGCCCCGCCAGCGGTGGGCCGATGACGAACGTCAACACCACCGACAACCGCACCGGCCGCCGCATCATGGCGGCGATTGACCCGATCACCGGCGGCGCCGGTGGCTCGCCCTTCGGCGACGGCGCCGATGGTTCGGGCGCGAACAGCGGCTTCCTCAAGAATACGCCCGTCGAGATCAGCGAGGCCGAGGTGCCGATCCGTGTGCTGCGCTACGGGTTGGCCCCCGATTCCGGCGGAGCCGGGCTGCATCGCGGCGGCCTCGCGACGGTTCTCGAATTCCGTGTCCATGCGCCGGGAACGATCGTCACCGCGCGCAATCGGGATCGCTCGATCTTCCGTTCCTGGGCCGTCTCCGGCGGCATGCCCGGCGCTGCTTCGGTGTTCTGGCGCAACCCCGGCACGCCGCAAGCGGAAAACCTCGGCAACACCGATGTGGTGACGCTCGACCCCGGCGATGTCATCACCATCACCTGTTCCGGCGCCGCCGGATGGGGTCCTGCCTGGGAGCGCCCCGTGGCGGCGGTGCTGGCGGATATCGACGCGGGCAAGGTTACACTGGAAGCCGCGGCCCGGGATTACGGCGTCATCCCCGATGATGCCGAGGCGACCCGCAAGCGCCGCGCCGAACTCGCGGCGATCGGCCGGCCGGATTTCGATGCCGGACCGGAGCGCGCGGCCTTCGAGGCGATTTGGACCAAAGCCAATTACGCCGCCCTCACTGAGACCCTCGCCGCACTGCCGGTGCATTGGCGCCATTTCGCCAAACGCCGCATCTTCGCGTCCGTCGAGGCCGATGCCGATCGGCGCGGCGACGGCAGCGAAGTCGGGCGCGCGGCGGCGGCATTGCGCGCGGCATTCCCGCAGATTGCGTGACGGCGCCCCGCCGAGCGCCGCCCGAACAACGCTGACCCGGTACTCGCAGAGCCATCGCCACTGAATCGGACGCGCAGCATGGCGCGCCATCGACTGCCACCTGCCCCATTGAGGAGACCTCCATGCGCTTCGCCGATAGCATGATCGTCGTCACCGGCGCCGCTGGCGTCTATGGGCGCGCTCTCGCGGCGGCCTTTGCCGCGGAAGGTGCGAGGCTGCTCCTCACCGACGCCGATGCCGCCGCGCTGGAGCGCGCAGCGGAGGGCCTGCCGGCCGGGCGCGTGACGCTGCACGCCGCCGACCTGACCCGGGACGCCGACATCGACGCTCTCGTCGTCGCTGCCGGGGCGGCGCAGGTGCTGGTCAACAATGCGGGCCTCTATCCCTTCATCCCGCTGATGGAAGTGACGCCGGCCGAGTATGACCGCATCCTCGGCGTCAATACCCGTGCGCCGTTTCGGCTGATGCAGGGGATCGGCGGGGCGATGGCCGATGCCGGGCGCGGCGTGATCGTGAATGTCACCTCGGCGGCTGCCGAGGTCATCCGCGGCAATGGCGTGCCCTATGGCGCGTCCAAATGCGCGCTGGAATATCTGACACGCGCCTTCGCGATTGAACTCGGGCCGCGTGGTGTCCGGGTGAACAGCGCGCGGCCCGGCTTCGCCGAGGGCAGCGCGCTGGTGAGCATGCCGCCCGGCTATGCCGAGGCGATCCGCGGCCGTTCCCTGCTCGGCCGCAGCAGCCGGCCAGAGGATTTTGCCGCCGTGGTGCTGTGGCTGTGCTCGGACGAGGCCGCGTTCCTGACCGGGACAGTGCTCGATGCCGGCGGCGGCGGTCACATGAACCGGCGCGAAGGCGCCTCGACGCGCGCGCGAAGCTGATTGGTCAGGACCGTTCCGTCGTCGCCACAAGGCACCGATCGCCCGGGCGCGCGGCCACTGATGCCCACACCCCTCCGGCCGCCCGGGATGAGCAGCGCGTAGCCGTCACCGGGCGCCACGCGGCCGGAAGACGCCACTACCCATCAGGCTTCGGCGTGATCCGTGCTACGTGGCCGCCATGCAGACCAAACCGCCGATCCCCCTCGCCGTCCTTGTCGGTATCCAGACGCCGGAGATCGATGACATCGCGCATGCCGCCAGCCTCGAGGAACTGGGGCGCCTGGTGAAGACGCTGGGCTATGAGGTGGTCGGAACCGTCTCGCAGCGACGAGAGGGCACCGGCGCCGGGTCGCTGCTGGGCAGTGGCAAGCTCGCGGAACTGGCCGCCCTCACCGGCGGCACCGGCGTCGTCGGCTCGATGGCGCCGCCGCCGAAATCCAAGGCGCGCCAGCGCTTCGAGGGCGAGGCTGAGCCGACGCCTGCGGTGGAGCCCGAGGATGACGCCGCCCGCAAGCCCGAATTCGTGATCGTCGACCATGAGCTTTCGCCCAGCCAGATCCGCAACCTGGAACGGGCGACCGGGGCCCAGGTGCTCGACCGCACCGGCGTCATCGTCGAGATCTTCCACCGCCACGCCAATACCCGCGAGGCGAAGCTGCAGGTCGAGATGGCGCGGCTGAAATATGTAGCGCCGCGCTTGCGCGAATCCACGGGCGGCGGCGGCCGGCAACAAGGGCCGGGCGCGGGCGAGAGCAACCTCGACCTCGACCGCCGCAAGATCCGCGACCGGCTTGCGGAGCTGAAGGATCAGTTGGAAGCGGTGCAGCGCGACAGCGATAACCGCCGCACCGGCCGGCGGGACCAGTTGCGCGTGGCGTTAGTCGGCTACACCAATGCGGGCAAATCATCCCTGATGCGGGCGCTGACGGGCAGCCAGGTGCTGGTCGAGGACAAGCTGTTCGCCACCCTCGACACCACCGTGCGCATCCTGCAGCCGGAGACCCGGCCCCGCGTGCTCGTCTCGGATACGGTCGGCTTCATCAAGCAATTGCCGCACGACCTGGTTGCCTCCTTCCGCTCGACATTGGCGGAGGCGCTGGAAGCCTCGCTGTTGCTGTACGTGGTCGATGCGTCGGACCCGACCTACGAGGCCCAGTTGGAGGTGAGCCGCAGCGTTCTGCGCGAGATCGGCGCGGATGCGGTGCCGTCCCGGCTGGTGCTGAACAAGATGGACCGGGTGGACTCCGCCGGGCGCGCCGCGTTGGCCGAGAAGCATCCAGACGCGATCATGCTCTCCGCCCATGCGCCCGAGGATGTGAGCGGGCTGCGGGACACCATCATTGCGTTCTTCGAGGCGGCAATGGTGGAGGATGTCCTGGTGCTGCCCTATGCGAAGCAAGGGTTGCTTGGCGAAGTCTATGAAAGTGCACGCGTTTTGTCTGAAGCCTATGACGAGACCGGACGGGTGCTGAAAATCCGTGGCCTTCCGGGCGCCATCACGCGGCTGCGGCGGAGTCTTGCCGCGCCCTGAGCCTGACCCGGCGCGCCACAGGCACCGGTCGGTGTGCGGCGATTGGGGAATGGTGCTGTTGGAGAGGATTGAACTCTCGACCTCTCCCTTACCAAGGGAGAGTGCCGGCTCCATCGCATTGATTCTGCGTGTCGCGGTCTAGCCAAATGCACAGATGTTCACGCTCCGACCCAAGGTTTCCTCTCCGATCGGAGAGGATTGGCGGGTAGAGCACTCCCTAAGCCGGGGTGAAGTACCCGGCTTATCTGCCAGCGACGGCGTGATACGGTGCAGGTATGGCTCATCAATTCGAACTCCCGATGATCCCAGCGGGAACCCTGATCTCTGTCACGAGCCGCGACGCGGAGAGCTTGAGTGTTTGGGGCACGTACCGAGCATTGCAGGCGATTGATCCCACAGCGGCACGGGCCGCCTGGATCGATGCAAACCCAGGTCAAGGGCGGTCCGCAGCGTTCCGTGAAGACAAATTCCTTATGTGGCTTGTCGAAAGCGGTGCGCTTGCTCCCGAACCCTCATGGGACTGGATGCTCGCGGTGGACGGCAATATGGACGAGATGTGGTTGGGCGCTGGTTCGCGCGCACCCGTGTGATTACCAACCAACCTGCGCGCGCCCACCAGTTCCAAGCTCACGCCGACACGACCGACATTCGAAACTAGGAATTCCGCCCAGCCCGATCGTCAGGCAAGGACAGCGGGTCCTTCAGACCTCGAAGCGAAGTCACGCAGTCGCTCAATAGCCTTCGGCGCCAGCATGCCGGCGCGGCCTCCATGTTCTCATCCCGTTCTCGGTCGGCTAGCCTGCCGCCATGACCGACACGCTCGACCTCCAGCCCGCCAGAATCGACCTATCTACCCGCCCGGAGCCGACCCCCAAGGCAGGCACCGGCCCTCTCGGCGGCCCCAGCTATGAACACCGCGGCGCCACGATCGATTGCCAGCCCGGGGGCTATATCTGCCGTCTGCGACTGCCGGGCTGCCCGCTCGACGGCCATACCTTCGGCGCCCCGGGCACGATCCCGTATCTCGTCGACCTTTGGCTGGACCATCGGACGATCCCGCCGTGGATCAAATCCGCACGGCCGCTGGCCTGACGCATCGCGATGCCATCCGCCACACCCAGGCACCCAGGATGGACGCCAGCCGAATCCTTGCACCCGGACGGGCTGCGCCTGGATGACGGAGGCGGCGCCGCGTCGGGCCATTACCTGACGTTCAGCTGCTCCGGCGACGCATCGGTCTGCCACGCCTACCGAGCCGTCGGCATCGCCCAGGCAATCGAACGCTTCGGCCCGGCCATCCGGAAGCGGGAATTGGAGCGCCGCCTACGCTGCGGCATCTGCGGCAACCGCAACATTCGCATGAGCCTCGCCGTTGATGCCGGGTCGGCGGATTATCAGGCGCGGCGCGGACCAATACCGCAGGTGACGGCGCGCTGGCCCGACGAGCTCGAGGATGTGTGGGAGGACTATATGTGCAACCTGTACTCGATCGTCTCAAACCAGGCCGCCATCCGGCAGTTGGCGATGACGCTCAACGATATCGCCGGGAACCTGGCACCGATGCCAGGCGTCTTTCCCGACTATGCCGCGCCGATCGTGCGCAACACGCCGGATGGGCGCGAGCTCGCCATGGCCCGCTGGGGCATGCCTAGCCCGGCCTTCGTGCTGAAGGGCCGCAACACGGACCCCGGCGTCACCAACGTGCGCAACACCGCGTCCCCACACTGGCGGCGATGGCTCGGCGTGGAACATCGCTGCCTGGTGCCCTTCACCAGCTTCAGCGAGCCGGAGCCGCAGCCGGATGGCAAGAAGCCGCCGGCGTGGTTCGCCCTCGGCGAGGAGCGCCCCCTCGCCTTCTTCGCCGGGATCTGGACGCCGCAGTGGAAGTCGGTGCGGAAGGTGAAGGAGGGTGAGGTCACGGCCGACCTGTTCGCCTTCCTGACCTGCGAGCCGAATGCGGAGGTCGGCGCGATCCACCCGAAGGCGATGCCGGTGATCCTGACCGAGGAGGATGAGCGCGAGGCATGGATGACGGCGCCGTGGGATGAGGCGAAGGCGCTGCAGCGGCCTCTGCCAGATGGCGCGCTGACGATTGTGGCGCGCGGTGAAAAGCGGGATGGCGGATGACGGGCATCTAACCGCAAAAGGTGCCGACCGGGGGGGGTTTCCCGGGCCGACCTAGGGGTTAGGATCTTTGTGCTAAGGACAGGCATGCAAGAATCCGCATCAGGCAAGAGCGCGCAGGACCCTGACGTCGTCGACCGAATGCCCACGGGCCTTCCGCTCCGTGCGCTGCCCATGTATTTTTTTGTGCACGTGCAGAAGACAGGGGGCGCCAGCCTGAATACTGCCTTAGCACGCATGTTTGAACGCTTCGCTATATTTCATGAAAATGTGAGAATACGAGCCGGAGGAGAGTCACAAATTCAGTCATTCTTGGAAAAGAATACCGATTTCTACGACAATTTACTGATTATTGTTGGACATATAGGATTTCGACATCCGTTGATTCAAATGACGCACAGGCGTCGAGTAATTCTCTCAGTGATGCGTGAACCAATTGAACGGATGGTGTCTCTATATGACTATATCCGCTATCGCACTGAACATCCAGCGCACGCTGCATTGAGTAATATGACGCTCTTAGAGGCGATACGGCACCATGGCGCGTTCAGGGCCAATTGCATGAATACGCAGCTCCGCCTCATCTTCGGGACTCCCGATGCGGATGTCGCGCGGCGGCTTGTGCGGCGCCGCAATTACATCATCGGCCGCTTCGATCACTTGGAGCGTTTTCTCAGCGCGGTGGAGGCCGTCAGCGGCCTGAAGCGGAAAGAACCGCTTCCACATCGCAACGCGAAGCCAAAAGGTGTGACGACGCAGCGCGCCGTGGAGCAGCCAGACTATGCTGAAGCGGTTGAAGAGCTGAGCGTCATGAATGCCGGCGATATTAGTTTCTTCAAAACCATGCCTCCCCTTCTCGTGACGACGGCCAGTACGTAGAGGCCGCACGGTCGGAGGGCGCAATTGCTGCGCGTCATCGCGCCGTCTTCATAGCTCACCGATTGAGCCAAGGAGGAGACGACCCGGCGCACCGGATGATGCCTCCGACGAGAAAGAGTGCGCTTCGCATCGATCGATGCAGAGCGTGTTCTGCCCACAAAACTCTAGGTTGAAAATTACGCGATTAATATGCATTCTCGGGGTATGCTCGATTCCTTGATCGCTGATCCTATGGACACGCTTGTTGGGCAACGTGTCAGGCAAGCCCGGCTCGAAGTTCAAATGACCGCAGCCTCGCTTGCTGCCTGCGCTGGAATAACATCGCAGCAACTGAGCAAGTTTGAGCTCGGCCATAACCGTATTCATATTGGACAGCTGTGGCTGTTCGCTCAGGCACTTGGGCGCCCTGTGGATTGGTTTTTCGAAACTCCAGAAGCGGCCAGGCCGGACCGTCGGGTGGGGCGCAAAACACAGGGATTCTTTAAAATCTTAGAGACCTTGGAGCCGGAGAGCCTTCGGCTTATTGCTGGAATGGCCAGAATGCTTGCGACTACCCGGCCACCCGCAGCGCCGCCGCATAACGCTGCCGCGCATCCTCGAGCCCATTCACCATCCGCACAGACGTCGCCTCGTCAGATTCTGCGCTAGAACCTCCCGCGCCGCCTGAGGGCTGATCAGTCCGCGCTGGCGCCGGTCACGCGCACCAATTGCTCCATGGTGGCGAGGTCGCGGCGCTGCACTTCCGCCATCTCCTCCGGCCCGCCACCCATTGGCAGATAGCCGAGGTCCGTCATGCGCCGGCTCACCTCTGGCGAGCGGACGCCAGCGGTGATGACCTCGGACATGCTGCGGACGATGGGCACTGGCAGCCGCGCCGGGCCGAAGATGCCGATCCAGGAATTGAACTCATAGCCCGGCACCGCGTCGGCGATGGGCGGGATGTCAGGCAGTGCCGGCATGCGCTGCATTCTGGTGACACCAAGGGCGCGCACCTGGCCACTCTGGATGAAGGACATGGTCTCGGCCAGCGGCGAGAACACTAGGTCGAGTCGCCCGGCCACCAGATCCGCCATCGCCGGCGCGCCG
Organism: Neoroseomonas lacus; assembly: GCF_014644535.1. Taxonomy (GTDB): domain Bacteria; phylum Pseudomonadota; class Alphaproteobacteria; order Acetobacterales; family Acetobacteraceae; genus Neoroseomonas; species Neoroseomonas lacus. The sequence goes on along the minus strand of NZ_BMKW01000005.1, from coordinate 57,306 downwards.
CCTCGATAGGGGATGTGGGTGAAGGTCACGCCCGCCTTCTCCTCGAACAGTGCGCCGGCGAAATGCTGGGTGCCGCCCACGCCGCTGGTGCCCATGTTCAGCTTGCCCGGATTGGCACGCGCATAGGCGATCAGCTCGGCCACGTCGCGCACCGGCAGGGACGGTTTCACCACCACCACCGCGGCGCTGATCAACACCAGCGACACGGGCGTGAAGTCATTCGCCACATGGAAGGGCAGCGACTTGTAGAGAAACTGATTGGTCGCATGGGTGCCGACCGAAGCGACGACATAGGTCAACCCATCCGGCGCGCTGCGGGCGACAAACTCCGACCCGATATTGCCGGCGCCGCCGACGCGGTTCTCAACGACCACCGGCTGGCCAAGCGGGCCGCCGATCGCGTTCGCGACAAGCCGCGCCGAGGTATCGGTGCTGCCCCCAGCCGCGAAGCCTACGATGAATCGCACCGGCCGGTCGGGCCGCCACGCCGAGGCTGGCTGCGCCAGTACGGGTAGCGCGGGCAACAAAGGCATGGCGCCAAGTGCGCTCAGCAGAGCTCGACGATTGATCAAGGCATTTCCTTCCGACATATTTTTGGCGCCGCCTTGCGCGGCTTTCATGTCGGCAGGAGGGCTCTACGAGGTGGATGCTGTCAACCGACAGCCCCCGGATAGCGAGCCTACCCCGCCACCCTTAGCGCGGCCGCGTACCGCCGCCGCACATCCTCCAGCCCGTTCAGCCCGCCATTGATCACCCCTCCGCCTCAGGCTGGGACCAAGTGGCAGCGAATCACACCCTCTCCGCCACGCGATGGCGCAGTTCCCAAAGCCGCTCATGGGCGGCGACGAAGATATCCTGATTCTTGCGCCTATCCATGTCAGGCGAGCCGGCGGGCGGTCGCCGCAGCAACATCAGTTCCACGACGCGCAACAATCTCTCTGCCACCTCCAGGTCGCCCTGATCGCAGGCCGAATGAAAAGGAACGATCAACTTGTCGATCAGGCGCCGCCCCCGCGGCGGTCCGACGGGCGACTCGTGGGCTGTATCCACCCCATCGGGCATAAAGAATTCTCCCAAAAGCGTCAGGGAGCGATCCTAGGCGTTGAATATCTGGTTCGGTCTTCAACAGTTAGAGATTCGCATCGACCTCACTTTGAGCCGCACGTAAGCGTCCCCATGCTCACGAACGTAAGCCCGGAATGCTGGCGGCGGGGTGCGTATTCAGTACGTTGGTCCTGTGGCCGAGTGGTCAGGCAAGGGTCTGCAAAGCCTCATAGCTGCCCATTATATCAATGAGTTAGGCAGCAGCTCCGCTAATCCGCCCTCTACGGATTCCTTAGGCTTTCTGGCAGCAGTGCCAAACCGCGCTGCGTCCATCACCACCGCCGGCCCGATGTTGAGCATCGCTGGCGGTATCGGTCGCGCTGGCTGGCGGCGGGAGAACTGCGCCCAGATCGCGACCGACAGGGCACAATTTCCGCCACCACGGCGACCACCGACCGGTCAGACCCGACGCGCGCGCCATCCGGGCGCCGTCACCGTTGCCAGAGCCGCCGGATCGCCGATACGCTCCCGCCCGATGGCCGTATCGGCTGGCCATCAGGGGAATGTCGGATTGAAAGAATCTGTCGGATCACTGATAGGGCCCGGGCCAATGGGCCGGGCCGGCCGATCATGCTGGGTAAATTGTGCCATCAACGAAAAGGGTTGCCATCGATATGAGAATGCCGGAAAGATTAACGACGACCAAAGCGTGTGATGCGCTTATATTTCCAGCAAAATCACTGCCGAAATATGGCCGCCAAATTCATCTCGCATTACCCGTACTTGATGCTCAATTTTGCCCAATACAAGAAGCGCGATTGGAAAGAAATTATGGAACATTAAAATTGCACTCTTCTTATGATATAGAGCCATACTCTATAGAATCATGAAGTGAAACATTTAATGAAGACAGTGCAATATATGGAGGATTTCTTTCTGGGCATTACGGGCATTTTATTTTAGAATCTCTGGCAAGAGCTTGGGTGACTGATAGTGAGTATTGTAACGACAAAGTATTATTTCATAGCCACCGCCCTCATTTATCGCGAATGCAGCGTCACTGTTTTAGTTTAGCTGGATTTGACGAGCGGCGCGTGCAAATAGTCGATCGCCCTTTGCGGATCAAGAATTTGATTATTCCAGAGCCGGGATTTGTAATTTCGAGCCTATTCCACCCGCAGCATGCAGATTTTTTGGGGAAAATCCCATCCGGAAGTGAAGTTGGCGCCCGTATCTGGCTGTCGCGATCCAAGCTCCCTGATGTAGCCGGGCGCATTGTCGATGAATCCGACCTTGAGGATGAAATTATTAAGGATGGCTGGATCGTTATTCATCCAGAAACACTTAGCCTAGTCGATCAGGTTAAAATTTTCGCAAATGCTTCGGTTGTTGCTGGGCTAGAAGGATCTGCGTTCCATACTGTTATTTTTGTCAAAAATCCGACTTGTCGGCTCTTGATTATCCCGCGAACTCGTAGAGAGAATGATGTACATAACAACTATAAATTGATTTCTAACACAAAAAATATCGACCAGCGAATCTTTCCAGGGAATCTGCGGATAATTGAAGACAATGGATATCGTTCAAACTTGGCATTTGTCTCGCGCGCTGATGTTCGAGATTTTCTCAATGCAGAGAGCGCCTAGGATAAGATGCATCCTTTCCAGTGATGAGAATCATACGGCAGAGACCGTCAGGAGGTCTGGAATGCGGCGGGCCGCGTCACTGTCCCCCACCCGAAGCGTGACCTTCCGGTCGGCACGCTGCGGAGCATCGAAAAGCAAGCCGGATTGAAGTTGAGGTTGAGAGATGGCCGATTATATCGCCCTGATCCACAAGGACGCTGACAGCGATTTCGGCGTCTCCGTCCCGGACTTTCCGGGGTGCGTGACCGCTGGAACGACCCTCGATGAGGCCCGGGCCATGGCGGCCGAAGCCCTCGCCCTGCATATCGAAGGCATGGTGGAGGATGGCGAGGCCGTGCCGGAGCCGAGCTCCTTGACCGACATCATGCGGGATCGGGAGAACCGCGACGCCGTCGCCGTGCTGGTGCCTGGCCCCACACGGGCGGCGAAGGCGATCCGGGTCAACATCACCCTTCCCGAGGATGCCCTCCGCCTCATGGACAGCTACGCGGAACAGCATGGGCTCACGCGGTCGGGGCTGATCCTGGCCGCCACGAAGCGGATGATGGAAGCCGCCTGAGCAGCCGTCAGCGACCCTGTAACGCAAAATGCGCCGGCCGCTGACCTCTCCAGACCGCCGCGTCCGCCCTGCCCGGCGATGCCCCAGGCCGGCAGGCTGCACAGAAATCCCATGCGCGCATCCGACAACTCGGTAGCGGACGGCCCCGCCCTATCGAACCGCTAAGCCAGTTTCGCGGCAATGCGCTGGGCCGCCTTCTGCAGATCCACCCGATGTGGCTGCGAGGCCAATTGAGGCTCAAGCACTGCCATCGCCTCACTATAGTGACCTTGCATCTCGATGGCTCGAACCAGGTACCCACCCAGCCATCTGATCGACGGAAATCGCCGCATCTCGGCCCTCAACACCACTTCAGCTTCGGATGGGCGCTTCGTTTCAAGAAGAATCGCCCCCAGCAACCAAGCCGCGCCAGGGACGCGGTTTGGTGCGGCGTCTGCCTGGCGTGCCACGCGCTCCGCCTCGGCATAGCGCTTCACGCGGAAGTGCTTGAGGGCGCGCGCCCAAAGAACGCGAGTTTGGATGTCTGGAAGAAGCCGCCTTCGTTCGCGTACGATTTGAAACATGCGCAGCTTATCACCATTGAATACAGCATCGAACAGCGCCCGCATGGTGGCCGACGACAGAAACAGCTTCCACGTATCGTGGCCAGTCAGAGGCGCTTGAATAGAATTAACTGCAGCGGCCGACGAAATTTTCTCCGCATGAAATCGATCTTTGTTCATGTTGTCGAATATAACGTAGATTTCACCACCACAATCATCATCAACAATTTCCATATTTTCGGAGCATTTGTCGATGAAATGCAGATATCGACGCTCCCACGGCGCCACCTCGGGATCGATCGACCATTGCGGCGACATGGCGAGCACATGGGTCGCGCCCAGCGCCCGGCTGTGTTTGATGGCTCCGTAGCCACCCATGCTGAAGCCGTAGGCCAGACGGGTTTTGTATTTGGACAGCAAAGGCTCGATGCTCGGGCGGATCAGCTCGATATCTTCCTTGGGGTACCAGTTGCCATGCTTCGGCATAAAGCCAATAGCCGGCATGTTAAGCTTCGTTGCGAGCCTATGACCGACGAAAGTCACTCCATTCGCTCTGGACCCTAGTCCGCCGAACATCAAGAGAAGCTGATCGCCTTCACCGGGCTGGTGGAGCACCTCAATCCTCGGCGTACTTATCAATAAATCGGCCTTCGGCAAGTCCATCAGCTTCTCCGTGTGACGCATGGAGCATGTCGAGTTGAGTGTACTCTATAACTACAACTGAGCGCGATCTAGGCTGCCACGTCTCCCAAAACCAACCTGGCCGCACTGCCTACCCCACCACCCGCAGCGCCGCCGCATACCGGCGCCGGACATCCTCCAGCCCGTTCAGCCCGCCATTGATCGCCCGCCGCCACCCCTCGATATCCCCGGCATCGGCGAGCGCGTTGCAACCCTTCCACGATGCCCAGGCCCAGCAGGCGACGGCCGCCGCGCAGTTCGGCTGCGCGGCCAGGTCGGGGTGCTGCACCAGCGGCAGGCCGCAGGCATCCGTGGCGAGGCGGTAGGCGTCCCGGCCGGTGATCTGGATCAGGCCCCTGCCGCGATAGGACCATCCATCGCCGCTGCCCTCCACGCCGTTCCCCATCCGGCCGCCATAGGCGCGCTCGGCGATCGCGCGCTGGTCGGCCGAATGGTCCGACCCGCGTCCCATCCGCTCCGCATCAGCCGCGGAGAACCGCGCCGGCCAGGTCTGGCGCAGCCCGGCCGCGGAATAGTTCAAGTTCTCCACCAACCGCGCTCCGCCATCCGATTCATGCCCGATCGTCGCCGCGAAGGCAGCGGCGCGCCGGCCGGCCGTGATCTCCCACCGCCTGGCCGGGCCGGCGATGTGCTGCGCCCACATATCGGGCTGCGTAAAGCCGGCGGCGCGCAGGATGGCCAGCCAGTTCGGTTCGCCAGCCGCGAGCACGGGGATGTCCTGTCTTGCTGCATCCATGGATGCAGGGACTTGCGACATCGGCCCCTCCGCCACCACCGCACCAGGCGGCCGGGCGAACAGTTTGGCAAACCAGCTCGCGATGGCACTCATGGCGTCACGATCTCCCTGACGTGCGAAAGCCGCGACCGGCAGTCCTCGCCGGCCTCGACCGAATCCAGAATCCACCCCGCCAGCGTCGGATCATCGGTGGCCTCGGGCACCGGTGGCTGAGGCCGACAGACCAGCAGCGTCGGCGGCACCACCACCGGCGGCGCCCTGGACGCGCAGCCCGTCCAGAGCGGCGCGAATGGCAGGAGCATCAGCACAGGCGCGGCTCGACGGCGCGGCATCGACGGCCCTCCGAATGGGTTGGAATCGGGCGACGCGGGCGGCGGTCTCGGCGGCCGAGGCCTCGAGCGCCTGGATGGCCCTGTCGCGGCCGACGACGGCGGCTTCGGCCGCGACGGCGCGCAGCTCGGCCGCCTCGCGCCGCGCGGCCTCGACCCGCCAGGCGGCGCCCAGCACCAGCAGGGCGCCGCCGAGGGCGAGCCAGCGGGCGACGGGGGAGAGGAGGAAGGCGGGCATCAGCACTGCGTCGCCACGCCATCGCGCAGCCATCCATGCCAGATACCCACCGCGTTGACGGACGGGCTCAGCGTTGGCGCCGCATCCGTCCCGGAGAACGCCCACGTCGCGCCATTGGCCGGCCGCTGCGGCGCGATAGGTATGGAGATCGGGCAGCCGCAATCGAGCGGCCAAAACACCACCCACTTGATGCTGCCGTCGTCACGCCGGCGGTAGGCGAACTCACCGCGCTCAATTTCGTCAGGGTTGCCAGCGTGAAAGACTAGAGGGGACATCACCCCCTCCCCGCCATCACCCGCGCCAGGTGGCCGCCGCACATGGCTTCCAGCGTCGCCTCGGGGACATCGAGGCGCGCCAGCGCCTTCGGCAGGTTCCGACGGCAATAGTCGACCATGTCGGCGATCGCCTGGTCCTGCTGCGTGCCCGCCTCGATCGCCACCATCGCGGCCTCGGCGGCATTGCCGATGGCAAAGCGCAGGCGCGTGGCGTCGCTGCCGTCGATGTAGACGCGCGCCCAGGTCACCAGCAGCGGCAACCGGGCAATGAGCAGGCCGACCAGCGCGGTGAACACGCCAGCAGCCGCCGTCACCGCCGCATTGGCGATGGGCGAGATGTCCATGATGGATCTCCGGTGTTGAATGCCGACGCCGCCGGCGGGGTTCAGCGGGCCGTTACGGCCCCTTGCGTAGATGCCAGAGCACCCCGAAGCCGATCAGGGCCATCAGGCCGAGCACCATGGTGTTGGCGATGGAGGTGAACATCGTGCGCTTCACGGCGCGCCAATCAGCCATCACCTGACGCAGGTCGCGCACGTCATTCGCGGCTTCGGAATCATGCAGCCCGATTGCGGCAAGCGCGCGCTTTGCGCCGTCCTCCGCCGCCTGGTCCAGCATGGCGCGCAACTCCTGCGCCTCCATGACCAACTGCTTGCGATCATGCATTGCCCGCCCATCCTGCGCTGGCACTGCTACGACGCATGCCGCAGATCGAGACGCAGCGCCGCCGCCAAATGCTCGCAATCGTCCATCTCGCCCCCTCCGGCGCGCATGCGCGCGATTCTTGCGTGGTCATCAGGAAGTTCCAGCGGCAGCAGCAGCCCGGGCAGGTGGTCGTCACCGCTTCCGCTTCGGCGTTCGCGGATGACGGGCCCCACGCCTAGATCGAGATGGAATGCCGGCGAGCCATGTACGCCTTCACGGCGTCATAGACGGACGTCTGCTCTTCCCCGGACAGCGCGCGGCTGTAGATGGCCGCGAACGACAGATCGAGCGGGACGGCCGTGCCCAGGTAGCCGGCGCCGATGCGGAAGGTGCGCGACGGGTTCGGGTACACGGCTTCGGTCTGCGCCGTGGTGCCGGACGTGCCGTTGGTGATGTTGGAAACGGTCAGCCCAACGCCGCCCTTGTGCGTTGCCGTGAAGAAGCGCCACGTCGTGCCATCGGCGACACCTGGCGACAGGGCCTGCTTGAAAGTGGACACCCCCGCCACCGAATAGGCGCCGATCGCACCCATGCGCGCACCTGGCGACGCACCCGAAGCGCCGTAGAACAGCGCCGGTCCCGTCAGGCCACCGCCATACCCGCTGATGCACCAGGCGGAGGCACTGCCGAACGAAAAGTCCGCAGGCATTTTCACCGCCGCCAACAGCGTGCAGTCGCCATTGTCCGGCACGGAGGTCTGCAGGTAGCCCGAGAGATCGCAGGTGAGGAATGCCGCATTGACGACAGGAGCCCCGGAAACCAGCGCGTCGGCGCCGCCCGGCGCCAGGTTGCGCGCGCTCTGCGCAAGGCTTCCGCCCAGGTAGTGCCACGACTGCAAGGCATCGGAGACGGGCGGCATGAACCCCACCGGATTGGCAGCAAAGTCGGCACCGGAGACACGAATGATGGTGGCCATGTACGGCTCCTCAGCTGTCGATAACGGGGAGGTCGAAGGCGAGGCACCAGTTGGCGAGCGGGTATGGCTGGCCAACAAGCGCCGGAATGTCCGCGGCGGCGTACTGCCCGGTGCCCGCCGAATATTCGTAGGTGAAGAAGGATCGCGCCGGGTTGGAGTCGCGCAGACAGCCGTTACCGTTGAAGGTCGCCTTGCCCGCATAGCGAAGATGCGCCGTCCCGACCGGATCACGCGCGAGGGTGATCCTGACCATGGTGTCAGCGACGATTTCGACCGCCGTGATCGCGTTGTCGCCGCTGTTGTCACGAACAACAAAACCCTTGGTGGGATAGTCAGTCGCCGTCGTCGTCACGAACGGCATGCCCCACACCAGCGGCGGTTCGGGCACATGGAAGTCGATCAGCACTTCGCGGCCGCGCTTCGTCAGGCTGGTAGGGTGCAATGGACGCCAGCCTTGGCCCTGCACCAAGATCTTCCCAAGCGCCTGGCCGAAATACTCGCCGTCCCAGCGGTAACCGTTCGGGTCCAGGTGGCCGCCCTTGTCCGTGACCGCATAGACGGGCGCGGCGAGGAAGAAGTCAGGCTCCTCCAGCATCAGTTCGAATTGCGCCATGCCCACCGCCAGGTTGAGCGCATCGTTCGAATAGGACCCGCCGGTCTGATAGGTCATGAAGATGAAGGGCTTGTCCTGCCCGGCCACCCCCACCTGCATGTCGGCCCGCAGATCGGCGATGATCTGCTTGAGCCCAGCCTTGTACCCTTCCTTCGTGGTGCCGTCGGCATAGTCCTGCTCGCCTTGCAGCCAGATTACTGCCGGAATGCAATAGGTGCCGCCCAGCGCCAGAGCCTTGGCCCGGACCTTCGCCGCGCAGTCGACGATGCGGGAATGCCAGGCCGAAGGCTTGCTCAGCTCGGCGAGGGACTTGCCGCCGCTGCCGGTCGCTGAGGCGACGAACAGCCGGTCCGGGTCATCCTCGACCGCGCGGGCATTGTTCCAGGCTCGGCGCAGCGAGATCAGCGCTGCTTCCAGCGGTGTCTCGCCTGCCTCACCGGAACCCGGCGTCAACGCCGCCTGCTCGACAGGCGTCAATATCGCGCTGTTCAGCAGGTTGGTGACCGTTGCGACCAGCGGAGAGAAGGCATCCGATCCGTATGGGGTCCAGACAGAGGTCCCGGCCGAGCCGTTGGAGCGGATGCTGAGGCCATGTGAGAGCACGCCGGCAAAGGGTGCCGTGACGGTCAACGCAGGCCATCCCTCCTGGCCGATGCTGAGGCTTTGGCCATAGGAGATGAAATGGTTGTAGGTGGCGGTCGGGCGCTGGCCGGTGAAGTTCGTGTTGCGCGCCACCTGTGCGGCGCGAGCAAGGTTCGCGGCATTGCGGGCCTGAATTTCCGTGTCGCTGTACGCGCCGCCGGCCCCTGGGTCAGTACTGCCGCCACCCAAGCCCGTGCCGATCGCGGTGCCATCGGGCCGCAGAGCGAAGCCGATAAAGCCTTCGGCATCCACCCACGCCACAGCAACATCGTCGCGCGCCATGGTCGAGAAGGTCAGACCGCCGATACCGTCGCCGGCGTTGTAGAACAGGTCGCCCGCAGGCGTGCGCAGCTCGACGCCGCCGGCATCTGTCGGGCCAATCCGCAGTCCGGCGATCTGTGCTGTTCCGTCCGTCAGCAGCGCCATGCCTGCAAAGCCGTCGCCATCGGCAACGGCCCATTGGATACCCGGTGGTGCCGCGACGTGCTCCTGGTCAGCAACCTGCACGCCATCGCCCGTCAGCTTGACCGAGAAGCCCACGCCATCATGGCGGAGCAATTCGACGGAGGCGTCGTCATTCCTGCGCAGCGCCGCGCCGGCGACCCGAAATTCCTTCGCGTCGCCAGTGAGTTCCAGGGCCGTATTGCCCGTGTCATCGACGACGGCCAGCGCAATGGTCTGTTCGGTAGGGTCACCCCGGATGCTGTCCGCCGTGGCGATCGCGCGATCGGCGGCGGCGTTGGCATCCTGCGCCGCGGTCAGCGCCGTCGAAGCAGCCGGCACCGCCGCGGCTTCCGCCGCAGCAGCCGCCACCTCTGACGCCTGCGCCGCGCTCGCCGCCGCCTCAGCCGCGTCCTTGCCCTCGGTGATCTTCGCCGCCGGCAGCACGATAGTGACCCATTTGACGCCAGCCCCGAAGGAGATGCGGCCGCCCGTGCTGCTATCCTGCAGGTCGCCGCGGGCGACCTGGTCAACGCCGACACGCGTCGCCCGGGTCACCTCCCAGGCGCCGGTGAGCGGGTCCTCAATACTGATGTCCGTCGTGTCGCCTATGGCGATGCCGGCATCATCAAGGGTCTGATAGCCAGCCGGAGACTGGCCAAGCACAAGCTGCCCGGTGCCGACACTGAGCGTGGCGTGCCTCACCCGGTCCGCATAGCGAAGAACCATGATGCGATCCTTGGAACGGTATTGATGCGGATGGACGAGGCGCACAGGCACAGCGCAGCGCAGCCGCCTCACATAAGGCGGCCACGCGGCCAGAGCGGCGCGTCGCGAAGGAAGGAGAGAGGTTCGGCGGGCGGTCAGCCCGGGGCGTTTGGCCAGGTCACCTCGGCCGGGAAGCCAGGCTGTTCAGGCACGTCACGCAAGGCGGCGCGATAGGCGGCCCAGGCCGCGCGCGCCTCGGTCGTCAGCGGCGCATCGGCCCCCTGCGTCCAGTCACAGGCGGCGAGCCTGGCATTGCGGCGCGCCCGCTGCTGGTCGGCGGTCAGCGGCGGTGCGGCCGGCGGGTCGCACGCCACTAGCGCCGTCCCGTCCCAGCGCTGCCGCTCGGTGTCGGCGATCCAGGCGGACCAGGTCTCGACGGAGATCTCGATCGCCTCGGCAGGGATGGTGGCGTGCAGCTGCGGATCGTAGAAGCCGGTCGCCCGGCCTGCCGCATTGATCGTCGCGTACATGGTGGGTTCCTGCTGCTCAGACACCGAGGGCAATCCAGCGCCAGCCAAAGGTCCGGACCTCACTGCCCTCGGTGAGGGTCGATCCCGCGTAAAGATCGACGCCGCCCGCGCTCAGCGGCCCGGTCCCCGCCGCCATATCCAGCAGTCCCGCGCTGTCAAATCCTTCGATAGTCGGGATCACGGCGAAGCAGGCGGCCGGGAAGGTCAGGGGAAATACGACGCTGGCCGAGGCTGAGATTGACCGCGTGGCAGCCCCGACGAAGCCCCATTGAATGATCAGCCCGCCCGGGAAGATCTTGTAACCTACGCCCGTCAGGGCATTCGTACCGTCGACATAGGCCCAGGTGGCGCGCGTCGCGACCTGACCGTCGACATAGGTATAAGTGGCGCGCGTCGCGACCTGACCGTCGACATAGGACTTCTGTGCAGCATGGCCGAGGGCGGTCGGGTCGCCCACCAGCGTCAGCTGCCCGGTCATGGTGTCGCCGGCCTTGGCAACGCGGGCGTCGACATAACCCTTGCGCGCGGCGTGGTTTGCGGCGGTCGGGTCGCCCACCAGCGTCAGCTGCCCGGTCATGGTGTCGCCGGCGGCGGCGATGAACAGGGCGTTCAGCGCCTGCAGCATTTGGGTCAGGTCGGAAGCGCTCGGCGTGATGCCGGCCGCGGTCAGGATCGCCTTGATCTCCGCCCAGAGCCCGTTGAAGAACTCGTACCCCGGAATCGTCGGGAGGGTGCCCGTTTGCGGATCTCCGCCCGTGCACCAGCCAGCCGGCCCCGGCGTGGCCGGCGGCGCCGGCATGACCGCGACTGCGCTGGCGCGCGTGAATCCCTGCATCATGCCACCTTTGTCAGCCTGAAGGTTTGGACGTGCCGTTCCCCCGCCGTGACCGCAGCCGCGGGCCACACGAAGGTCAATCCGAAGCCACCGGCTGCGTAGGCAGTGGCTTCGTAGAACGTGCCGGCGACGTTGACGGTCCCGGCCCTGACGAGCATGTCGTAGGTGCCGTCAGGCATGGCGAAGGTCAGCTGTTCGGATTCGCCCGGCTCGACCAGCAGCCCGATCAGGCCATGTTGCGGAATGTTGTTGATCCGCTCGACCAGGTCGGCGATCGGCACCGTGGTCGTCAGCGGCGTCAGTGACCCGACGCGGAGCGTCGGGAAGCCGATGTCGATGTCGATGTCGAATACCCGTCCCGCGGCGTTCCCCGACATGATGCCGGCACGCGCAAAGACGATGTCAGCGGCGGCCATATTGCGGGCTTGCACGAACGGACCGCTCCCGAAGGTCCGCACCGCCGCGTCCGCGATGGTGGTGGAATAGTTGCCGGTGACTGTCCCGCCCGCATTGACCCCGGTGCAGCGATGCCGGAAATCGACCACGCTGTGGGTGCCGCCGAGGCGCGCGATCTCGAAGTGGATGGTGCCGCAAACGTCGGTACCGGTTGGTGCCGATGCGCTGTCGAATGGCTGGAAATGGATGATGGGGAAGCCACCGCCGCTCGACGTCCCCTGCAGGCGCCAACGCGTGTACGGGATACCGTCCCGCACCCCGCTGGACAGGTAAACCGGCGTGATGCCCGAACCAGCGGCGACCGACCAACCGTCAGGCGGCGTCGGCGCTCCGGTGCCATCCGCCCACGGATTCGGAATTATGTTGTAGGGCAGCGCCGGGTTGTAATCGAAGCGCGCGACATCGGCCGCGGCGGACTGCAACTGGCCCCGATAGTCGTGGTACGGCGCGCTGCCCGGCCGCCGCAGCGTGGCGCCAACCTGCAGGCCGTTGAAGAGGCTCCACAGCCACCGATACGGCGCGAAGATCGGCACCGTATGCGCCGGCGCGATGCGCTGCACCGCGCAGGCATAGGAAAGCCCCTGGCCGATGGGCGAGTAGATCGACCACGCGAAGGCCCACGGCTGGTCGTAGAGCGGGTATTCGCAATGGTCCTCGCAGGTGTGCGGGCGGTGCTCGGTGATCGAGGCCGTCACGCCATAGCCGGCGATGATCTGGGCGATGGTGGGCAGGGTTGGCGTACGGCCCTCGATGATCTTCGCCAGCAGTACGCTGCGGCGCGCGGCCTTGTCCGTGACCGCCGGGTTGCACAGGTCCGGCAGGCCGTAGGCGCGCTCCCAATCCTCGAGCATTTCATCGGTCAGCGCCGGGTCGCTCTCGACCTCGGAAAGATCGGCGGTGCGTTCGTGTTGGCGCGCCTGCCCGGCGGCGATGGCAGACAGCAGCTTCGTCAGCAGCGCTTCCGGGTCTCGCGGCCAGGCCGCGCCGCGCGGCAACAGCGCCTGCAACCCCGCCAGGAAGTCGTCCTCGCCCAGCCCCGCGATCGTCATGCGAAGGTCACCGTGCCGAGTGTGGCCAGCGCGCCGGCCGACTGCGTCACGTCAGCCGATGGCACGGTCATGGTGTGCCAGCTCTCCCCGGCGGCGCGGGCGATGGCCTCGATCAGGCGCGAGCGATGGATGATGCCGGCCGGCGCCGCATCCCGGCGGATCTGCGCGGCGAGTTCTGTGGCGATGGCGGCGCGCACCGCGGCGCTGTCGGGGTTCAGGCCGGTGATGGTGACGTTGATCGGCGCCGGTGTCGGCGAGAAGACCACGCAATTGGCGGTGACGGGCCGCACCGCGTCGATATGCGCCTGGACGATCGCGACGTCGCCGGGTTCCGGGAAGATGTCCTCACGGTCATCCATCACGAAAGCGACGTCCACCGTGCCGGGGCCGCGATTGAGCGGCAGGCACCAGGCGCGCGTGACGCCGGTGATCTCCAGCGCCCAGGCGACATAGTCGGTGGCCGACCCACCCGTCGGCGGCGCCGACAGCCGCGCGCGCAGGCGGTCTCGCAACGCCGTGTCCGATTCCTCCGGCCCGCCGCCGGTCAGGCCAGCCAAGCCGACCGTCGCGGTGCCGGTGACGCCCGGGATGGCGGTGACGAAGGTCAGGCTGGCGCCGGCCTCCAGGCCGCCATCGGCGCCCGGCGTGGCGGCCAGCACCGAAAGCTCCGCCGTGCCGCTGGCGATGGTCGCCAGGGCCGCGACGGCATAAACCACGCCATCGCTGCGCGTGAGCGTGACGCCAGCGGCGATGTCCGTGCCGTTGGTGCCGGTTGCCGTCACCAGCCCGCCGGCGGCCGTGGCCGGCTTGCGCGCCAGGCCGACGATGCGGCACCAGCGGTCGAGATACACGCCCTCGGCGGTGTCCGGAATGACCTGGCGGGCGATGTGGTCGAGGTAGCCATACTGGTGATGCGCCAGGGCCGCGAAGGCTTCAGCCAGCACCATGGCGAGCGCCCGCCGCAGTGCCGCGTCCGTGCCCGTCAGGCGCGCGGCCATGTCCGCACGCGCCTGCACGCGCAGGGCCGAAAGGGTCGGGCGTTCGAAGCTCACCGGGCGGCCTCCGCGTTCCACTGCACTGAAAATTCCTCGCGCGCCGTGCGGCCCCCGCTGCGACGATCGATGCCGACGAGCAGGTGCAGCTGGTCGTCCCGGTCCCCGGCCCAGCTGGCGGTGACGTCAACCGCCGCGGCGACGCCATCCGTCAGCATCCAGGCCAGTGCATCGCGGGCGTAGATCTCGGCGCGGCGACGCGTCTCCTCGGTGCGCTTCGCCCGAGCGAGCAGCCACAGGCGGGAGCCGACCGGGTCGGCCGCGACGCCTTCCACCGGCATGTCGCCCCACCAGCCGCGGCGGTCGTCGGTACCATCCGGGATCTCGTCATCCGCGCGGGCCAGCGCGTCGGAGAACAGGCTGATCAGCACGGCGGTGCGCAGCCCGGCATCGGCCACCAGGTCGCCCTTGGCGACGGCGACGTCGGCGCGCGCCAGCAGCGGGTTCCAGATGAGGGCGATGTCGGTCATGACGGGCCCGCCGTGTTGCTGCCGCCGGGATCGACGCCGCCATGGACGTGGGTGTTGAGGTTCACGCCCGGCCCGGTCAGGGTCAACGTGCCCGACACATCCATGTCGCCGGTCACGATGACCTTCGGCGCGGTGACCTCGACATCCCCGGCGCTGACGATGGTGACCTTCAGCGCGCCGGAGATGGTCACTCCCTCCCCGTTCATCACCACCATCTGGCCGCGCTTGTCGCGCTGGACGATGTCGCCGGGGACAAGGCCTTCGGCGCGCAGCCCAGCCGTGTCGCCCTGCAGGGCCACCAAATGGTCGGGCCCGCCGACCTGCAGCACCAGCACATCCGCCCCGGCTTCCGGCACCGCCGTCATGCCCATGGGCAGTAGCAGTTCGACCCGCGTGCGCGTCTCGCCATCGGCCATCTCGACCTCAGCGAGCACGCGCCCGCCCCGGACGCGTGCGGAGCGCACCCGGCCGCGCGAGATCATCTGCGTCATGAGGGCAGCCTTCCGGAATTGGCGATGATGTCGTTGTAGGAACCACGAGCGCCTCCGCGACCCGTGCGGGCCGGCTTCAGCGGTTCGGGCAGCAGCGCTTCCTTGGGCGTCAGCACCAGCTTCGTGCGGCGGCCGCCCTGCCCCAGGGTGAATTCCGTGCCGATCACCAGCAGGTCGTGATCCAGCCGCAGCCAATCCGCCTGGATTTTCACCAGTTCATTCAGCCGCCACAGCGCACCATCGGCCTTGCGCCAGCCCTGCACGGTCGCGTCCACCTGCAGGGACTTCGCCCGTGCCGTCGCCGCCGCCCACACCGCGCGCTGCTGCGCGAAGGCGGTGTCCCCGGCCCCTTCGGCGCGAAAGATCTTCGGGCGGTAGCGCGGCACGTCCGGGTCGGTCGCGACGCCGGTGACGGATACCTGCACGCCGGCGTTCGGCTGTTCGGCTTCCTCCGAATCCTCCGCGTCGCCGTCGCCATCACGGGAGACGGCGGCGCCGGTCTGCCGCTGCGTCATCGAGACATAGCGGCTGAAGCGCTTCGAGACATCGATGCGGGCCGAAGCGGCGAGCAGGTTGCGCCCGAGCTCGAGGCTGCCGGCCGCGCGCCGCTCCCCCGCGCGCGTCAGCACGAGGCGACCCTGTTCATCATCATGGCAGATCACGCCGCGCAGCCGGCCTAGCCGCTCGATGGTGGCCCAGGCGGTGTCGGTCTTTTCCTTCGCCTCCACGCCGAAGGGCGCGCCGTCCGGCGCTTCGGTCACCACATCGATGCCGAAGGGCTGCGCGAGGGCGCGGGCGATGGCGGGCAGCGTGCTGCCGCGAAATTCGGTGCCGCGCAGTTCGGGCGTGCAGTCCACCAGGTCACAGGTCCTGCTGCGGCCACGGATGCGCACGCGGTGCGTCTTGGCATCGGTCTCGGGCTCGACGACATCGACATAGCCCTTCAGCACCGGGTCCCCGCCGAGGCGGATTTCGGTCTCGGCGAAGGGCAGGATGCGCCATGCCTCGGTGCGGCCGGGCCAGCGTTCCGAGACGGTGAGGTCGAAGTCGCCCGCCGCGCGGTCCATGGAACGGGTGACGCGGAATTCGGTCCAGCCGGCATAGATGCTGCCGCCGATGAGGAGTTCGACGGCGTCGGTCACGGCCGCAACATCCTCCCCTGCCCCGGCATGAACAGCGGGTGCGGCACCGCATTCAGCGTCACCAGTGCATCGGCCTGCCCGGCCTCCGCATACAGCCGCTGCGAAAGCGCCAGTGCCGGCAGCACGCCCGGCAGGGCATACGCGGCGATGCGCGGCAGTTGCGCGGCGCGGTCGGTCAGGTCCGCATGGACCGCCGCGGCCAGCGCCCGCCAGCCGACATACAGCGCGTCCTGCCCCGCATCGGCCGCCGCATCCCCGCGCGCCTGGATCAGATCGAGCAGGTCATCCCGCGCGGTCAGCGCCGCATCGGCGCTCGGCCAGGCCGAGAGCGAGGCCGCCTGCGCCGCCGCCAGCGTCGCCGCGTCCATCGCCACGCCATGGGCCGAGGCCAGCGCCGCCTGTTCCGTCGCATCGGCGCTGGCGGGCTGCGCCAGGCCGGCGGCGGTCACCAACACGCGGAAGGGTTCGGCGGCCGGTTCGGCGTCGCTGCGGCTGGCGATGGCCACGCCATCATCCAGCACCGCGACCGGCAGCAGGTCCGCATCGACCACGGCGAGATAGGGCGCGGTCAGCGCATCGGCCGCGCTCACCGGGTCGGTGAAGGGGTCGGCGGCGAGGTCGCCGATGGCATCGATGATGCCGGTCACCTCGTACAGCGGCAGGGCCAGCAGCCCGTCCGTCAGGTCCGAGACCAGATCCCCGGCGAAGCCCAGCACCACGCCCTGCGCGAAGCCCAGCAGGTCCCCGCGCGCGGCGGTGACGATGGCATAGGCGGTCTTGGCCAGGGTCAGCACGCGCTTGGCGGTTGAAACCACCTGGCCCAGCGTGTCGTTGCGCTCGGTCGGGCTCGCTTCCTCGCCGGCGTCGACGAAGACGAGGTCGAAGGTGCAGACGCGGCCTTCCTTCATGCTCTCGCGGTACGAGATGGTTAGGCACCGCGCCTGTTTCTCCCCGAGGTAGGGATGGACCAGCGTGCCCTTGTCGCCGCTGTCCTGGCAGGCAGCGACCAGCGCGTCCCGCGCCGTGAAGTAATCATCGCCGATGACGAATCCGGTGATGCGCCAGCGCGCCGTGGCCCGGCCGAGATCCTCGGTGAAGCCGGTGTCGCGCAGCGGGAATTCATGTTCCGCGACGCGCCGACCGCCATCGGCGTTGTGGTCGGCCACCAGGAAGCCGGCGCCACGGAAGGAGGCCGGGCGCAGGCCGGCGCGCCAGCCGCCGCCGGAGGTGCCGGCGGCCAGCACGCCGCTGGCGAGGCTCTGGGCGCGGCCGAGCAGGTCCGACATCAGATGGCGCCCATGGTGGCATAGCCGACGTCGAGTTCCGGCGACTGCACGCCGGTGCCGCGCGTTTCAGCCTGGACGCGCGCACCCTGCGGCACGTTGTCGAAGGTCATGTGCAGCCGCACCTCGCCTTGTGGCGGGGATGCCGCGGCGCCGCCACTCGATTGCTGGCGATACAGCGGCTGGAGCGGCGCCCGGCTGCCCTGGCGCTGGAAGGCCGGCTCGCCGGTGTCGGGGTCGAGCGCCGGACCGTCATAGAAGCCGCCGAGGGCGCCCCGCCCGCCGAAGTTCTGCGCGCGTTCCGCCTGCGCCTCCGGGCTGAAGGCCGGGTTGGTGCCGCCGCCCGGCAGGAGGGAGGCCAGCGCCTCCGCCCCCGCGATCACCGCCCGCACGATGGGGCCGATCAGCGCCCAGCCGGCGGTGAACGCCGAGGCGATGCCCGACCATAGGCCGCTGAAGAAGCCCTCGAGCGGTTCCCACACCGCCATGATGCCGCGGGCGATGGCCGCGAAGACGCGCTGCGTTTCCTGCATCTGCTCGGAATTGACGAAGCGGTCCCAGCCGGCGGTGATTCCCTCCCAGATGCCCTGGAAGAAGCCGACGATGCCGTCCCAGTGCAGGTAGATCAGCGCCGCCGCGGCGGCGATGGCGGCGACCGCCGCGCCGATGGGGTTGGTCAGCAGTGCCGCGGTCAGGGTGGTGATGGCGAGCAGCAGCGGGCCGGTGATGACGGCGACGACGCCAATGATCACCCCGCGCCAGCCGTCGATGGCGTTGAAGACGCGCTCGGCGACGGTGAGGAACTGCGCCAGGCCCTCGCGCACCTGGCCGAAGTCGATCTGCCGGAGCCAGCCGACGACGCCCTCGATCCAGCCCGTCACGTTGGTGGCAATCAGGTCGCGGTTGGAGGCGACCCAGGTGGCAAGCTGCGAGAATAGCGGCGCCAGCACGGGGGCGAGTTGCACGGCGATGGCGTCGCGCACGCCGAGCAGGCTGTGATGCACCTCATTCATGCCATCCCCGACGGCGTCGAGCGCCTCGACGCTACTGCCAGTGATCTGCCCGTTGAGTTCCCGCCAGCGCTGCTGCTGCTCGCCCAGTGCCGCCGTGCCTTGCGCCAGCACCGCGATCAACGGGCCGCCGGCGCGACCGAAGGCGGTCATGGCGATGCGGGTGCGCACCGCGCCGTTCTCGTTGCGCTGCATCGCCTGCGCGAGCTGCGGCAGGATGGCCGCCGCCGAGCGGACATGCCCGTTGCTGTCCCGCACGCTGATCCCGAGGCGGCTGAACAGTCCGGCGAGTTCCCGGTTCTTGCCGGCCGCGACATCGGCGATGCCGCGGTTGAGCCGTTCCATGGCGCCGGTGAACTGCTCGCCGCTCACCCCGCCCTGCTCGAAGGCGAATCCGAGGGACTGGATATCCTCGACCGACATGCCGAGCCGGCCCGACAGGTCCGCCAGGGCACCGCCGGCCTCGACCGCCGCATTCATGCTGGAGACGAGGCCAATGCCGACCGCCGTTGCCGCGCCGGCCGTGATCGCCCCCCAGCGCGCCGCCGAACCGGCCAGCGCCGCGAAACTGCGCTGCACGCCGAGCGCCGAAGCGCTGATCCGCTGCATGCCGGACATGCCGGCGATAGCACGCAGGCGCGTGGCGATGACGGCGAGCGGGCCGCCGGTGCGGTCGAGCACCGAGATGACCGCTTCGAACCGCCGGCTGGTGGTGCCGCTCATGCGTGGGTTCCTTGCGGTTGGGCGCGCGGGTGCGGCTCACGCCTGGCGGAAGGCCAGGGAGTGCCATGCGGGCTGTGGTGTCGGTGAAGGAGCGCCGCTACGGGCGACAGCAGCAGGCCAACGGCGAGGCGCCTACGGCTTCCGCGCCTTCATGATCCGCCGTGCATGTTCGTGGTGCCGCCGCATGTCTTCGAGGTCGAGCGCCATCACATAGGCGATGTCGCCCCAGAAATGGGCGAGGTCGAAATAGGCGTCGATCACGCCGTCGGGGTCGCCGAATCCCCCGCCTGCACCCCGAAAAAACCCAGAACGACACCCATCGCGGCGAAGAAGTCGACCGGCGAAAGCTTGTCCACCGCCGAGGGCGGGATGCCGGCGAGGTTCGCGATGTAGCGATGCACCACCGCCGCGTCGGTGATGATGCTTTCGTCGCTGGAGCTCATGCGGAACGGCATGCCGGTGACCCGGATGTCCTTGCCGTTCGGCGCGCGCAGCGACAATTCGGTCAGGGTGTCGCCATGTGCCTCGATCGGCGTCGTCAGATGAACCGTCCCGGTCATCGGTCAAAGCTCCCTGCACGTCAGGCCGAAGAAGGTGATGGAGACATCGCCCTCATCCCCATTCAGCTTCAGGTCGCCGGCCTGGAAGGCGTCGGCCAGCACATAGACTGTCCCGCTGGCGAGTTCCGCCGTCACGGTCTTGCCGGTCCAGCCCGCGATCCTCTTCAGGCTCAGGCCCTTCGTCTTCGTCACCTTCACGGTGATGGAGGGCGCCTTCGGCGTTTCCTTCCAGCCGTGAACGCCGTCGAGCCCGACGATCGGCTCGCGCGTCGACTCCGTGGGGTCGATCTCAATCTCCCCCTTGAGCGCGAGTTGCTCGTCATCCACCTTGATGTAGGCCGCCCCGGCCTGCCGTTCCAACGCCATGGTTCAGGCCCTTCTCAGCTGCGGAATTGTGCGAGAACGGCCAGCACGCGCAGGCCGTTGACCAGGTTCGGCGCGTAGAGCACGTCGAGCCGGCTGACATCGTTGATGTTGCGCTGGACGATGGTCGCCGCGGCGAAGCCGTCGACATCCTCGACCAGCCCTTCGCGCTCCATGATCGCGTAATGCGCGACCAGTTCGGCCTTGAAGCTGGACGGCGTGACGATCGACTGCCCAGGCCCGAAGCGCGTGCCGTCATTCGCCAGCTTCGATCGCCCGAATTTCTGCGTCACCGTCGCCTTCAGGCGTCGGATGACTGCCATCAGGGTGAACAGCGTCTCGACATCCAGATACGACTGGTCCGCCGCGCCCCATGCGTTGGTGCGATAGGTGGTGACCATGCGCAGGATGGAGGCCGACCCATCCGACCCGAAGGTGGCGAGCGCGATGCCGGACGACAGCAGGGATTGCTGTTCCGTCAAGGTGAAGCGCTTGCCCGTGGGCGGCGCCTTCACGCCATAGATGGACAGCGTCTGCAACGGCCGCGCCGGGTCCGCCTTCAGCGCCACGGCCGAGGCCGCCGCTGCCGCCGCCGCCCACACCGCCGGGCAGGACGGGCTTTCGTTGGTGCCGAGCACGGACACATGCTGCCCGTTGCGCGTGCCGCCCAGCGTCAGCAGCGTGGCGGAGGTACCGCGCGCCGAGGTCCACACATGCCCGTAGATCTGCTTGGCATAGGACCAGCGGCCGGAGGTGTCGTTCATCACTGTGTCGAAGGCGGTCAGCGCCGTGGCAGTCGCCCAGGGCATCACGATGAAGTCGAAAGGCTCGTCGGCGAGCAGGGTGGCCAGCGTCGTCAGGTCCGGGTCACCGCTGCCGGTCACGCCTGTCGCGAAGGTCAGGCCGACGCCGGCGGGCAGCGCCTCCCCGCTCGCGCGGCCGTAGTAGGAATGCCGCACGTCGATATCGTTGCCGCAGGTGCCGGCGTTCTTCGCGGTCAGGGTGACGACCGCCGAGGCCGCCGCCGCCGTGACCGGCAGGGAGGTATCGGCGGTGACCGCCGCGGCGATGGCCGTGGCAATGGCTGTGGCGGCATCGGCCGAGGCCACGCCCACCTGCACCAGCTTGCCGGCGACATACAGCGCAATGGTGCCCGCCGCGGTCGCCGGGCCGGTGACGGTGACAGTCTTCGTCGCCTTCACCCCCGCGCCGGCGTCGGCGAGCGGCAGGATCCACACCTCGCCCACCGTGTCATTGGCGCGCCAGCCCGCCATCATGCGCGCGATCTGCGACCCGGCGCCGCACAGGTCGGCCACCTGGTCGGCCGAGGGCAGGTAGGTGAGTTCGACCGGCGTGCCCGCGACGGTCTTCTGCCCGATCAGCAGCGCGCGCTGCGTGACGGTGCTCGGCCCGGCGCGGGAATTGTCGAATTCCGCCCAGAACAGTGGCACCCGCAGATCCTGCGGGATCGTGCTGAAGCCAATGGAGCCGGTGTTCCCGCTCATGCGTGGGTCCCTTTCTCAGGATTCGGGGAAGGTGATGGTCAGCGGGGCGGCCTCGGGCCGGCCGTCCGGGCCTTGCTGGCGCGGCGGCGCGGCGGGCGCTGGGAATGGGTCGATGGCCGGATAGGCGCCGGCCTGGTCGGCCGGGTCGATCGCGTCGATCACGACGTTCGCCGTGGTCAGCGGCGGCAGGCCCTTCGGTTCGAAGGTCTCGGTGAACTGCATGTCGATCGACAGCGCTTCCTCACCGATGGTGCGCTCGCTGTCCTTGGTCGTGCGCCGCTCGCTGTCCAGTCCGGCGATCTCCTCGGCCAGCGCGACGAAGGATGGGTCGGTCATCAGCACGTCCTCAGCCGCCTCGCCCAAGTCATCGAGCAAGAGATCGACTGCGACGTCGTTGGTGCCCTCGGCGCGCAGCATGACGACGAAGGTCACGATGGCGCGGAAAGTCGGCGCTGCAGTGCCAATGCTGAGCGAGGTGCGCCGTGTGCGGAGCGCGTAGACCAGCGCCGCCGGCATGGCGCCGGCATCAACCAGCCCCGCGGCCGGCAGCGGCCAGACGCGGGATGTGTAGACACGACCGCCGAGCCTCGGGAGGCCGGCCACCAGGCGGGCCGCGATCGCGTCACGGATCTCCGCACGCGTGGTGGTCATGACCCCAGCACCTGGCCGCTCGGCGTGAAGGGCAGGCCGCCTATGGCCGCGCCTTCCGTCGAGAGGGCGCGGGCGCCGAGGATCAGCAGGGCGCCGCCGGCACCGTCATGCTCCACGTCCTGGATCAGGTAGTGCAGCACGACATCGCCGACCGCCACCGCCTCATCCACATGCACCGCGCGGCCCCGCCGGATGCGGACATCGATGGCGTCGCCCTGCTTCGGGTCGCCCCATTCGCCGATGCTGACGCCGATCTGCGACCGGCTCGCCGAGATCGGTGCGCCATCGGCCCCGAACCCAACCTCGATGTGCAGCCGGTCGAACACGCCGCGCCGGATGGCGGACGTGCCACCAACCGGCGCGACGGCGACCCGTACGGCGAACATCTCCATTGCCGGGGCAAGGAGGTCGTCGCCGAACGGGTCTTCGAACGGCTCGGTGAGGTCTGACATGCCGCGCCGTCAGCCGGTCAGGTGCGCTTGCCGCGCAGCAGCACGTCCGGCCGCGAGCACAGCATCAGCGGATAGGAATAGACCTCCTGCCGCCACCAGGCGTTACGGTCCCTGTCGCGGATCGGGATGACGTAGATCGGCTTGCCCGGCGTATTCACCCAGTCGAAGGTCTCCGCCGGCGCCAGCACGCGCTGGAACACGCCAGGCGCACCAGCGGGGAAGAAGGCGACCTTGTCGGTGCCGACCTTGATCGTGGTGTTGTCGTCGGACCCGCGATAGTTGAACCATTCGATGTCGCCGAAGCGCATCGCCCGGAAGGCCGTACCCTTGCGCAGATCCTCCGCCGCCGCCCAGTTCAGGAAGGTCTGCGTGACCTCGGGGTGAGCGACCAGATTGTCCCAGAACGCATCGCCGCACATCGCCATGACGCGCGTCTGGGTGGTGAAGGCGCCCTTGGCGGCCCGCGCCATGGTGCGCACCACGCCAGCGCACGCCGTGCGCAGCGCACCGGCGGCCGGGGTAGCGTTGTCGAGGTCGAAGTCGATCTCGGCGGGCTGCGAGATACCGAATTCGGTGAACCAGTTGTAGATGGTGCTGCCATCCGCATCGAGCACGATGCCTTGCACCGCACCCAGGCGCATGCGCTCCCAGGTATATTCGACGCTGGAGGTCAGCCCGGTCGGGCCGTTCAGGCGCCGCGCCACCTCCGCCTGCACCTGCATCAGCTCGCTTTCCTGGCCGAAGGCGCGCACCGACTGGATTTCATCGGCCTGCAGCGTGTCGGCCATCGAGATGCGTGGGACCTCGAAATAGCGCATGCGGCGCTTTTCGCCCTGGCGCTCCGTCGGCGGCGCGCCGCGCGGCGAGGTCGGGATGACGACCAGCGTGCCGTCCCGCTCCTCGACCGCCGCCGCCTTGTCGCGGATCGGCACATCGGTGAACAGGTTGAGCTCACCGAGCCCGGTCGGATTGAAGGGGTTGCGCTCGACGGCCGACGTCAGGGACATCGTCGTGAACGGATCCTGGTTGAAGACGTCGAGCGTCGCCATGGTTGATAGTCTCCGTGATGGTGGGGTGCGGCCCGGGTCCGGCGCCGCTCGGGGGCGCGCCGGGTGCGGCGCGCGGATCAGCGGCCGATGATGCCGACCGCGGCGAGGTCCACGAGGCCGGCGGTCTTGTCCGCATCCGCCGCGGCAGCGAACCAGGACAGCTCGGCCTTGTTGACCTCGGCATCGCGGGCAATGACGACGGCCTTGAGGTCTCCGGTCGCGGGCACGGTGACGTTGTCGTACAGGATCACCTTCGCGGCCTCGGTCCCGTCCGTCCCGACATTGTCGTATTCGACATACTTGCTGGTGGCGGTGACCAGGGCGAGCACATGACCCGCAGGATAGGTCAGAGCGGTCGAGCCGTTGGACGCGAGGGTGACGACCTCGCGCGAGCGGAAGCCGTTGGCCTCCGACACGATGAATTCGCCGGCGCGCCGGCCTTCCGTCAGGACAGGCATGGTGGATTCTCCTTGGAGGTTCGGGTCAGCGAGCCGCGCGCTTCATCGCCGCGTCCCAGGAAGCGGCGACCTGCGCCGCCGCCGGCTTCTCCCCGCCGCCCGGCGGCAGGCGCGGGTTGTCCGCCCCTTCCATCCGTTCATCGAGGCTGCGACCCCGCCCGCGCCCGGCGCCCGCCCCGGTGCCCGCCAGGGCTGCGAGGGAGGCGACGGCCGCGCTGCGCGGCATGGTGGTGTGGAAGGCGAGCTGCGCGGCGACATCCGCCCGGCCTGCGGCGTGCGGGGAGGCGAAGATGGCGGCGCAGCGGGCGCGTTCCCGCCGGCGGGCCTGCGCGGCGGCGGAATTGCCGCGCATTTCCTCATCCGGGTCCTCTTCCTCGGGGTCGCCCTCATCTTCCGCCGCACCCTCGCCCGCCTTGTCGTCCTCGCCGTTGGGCTCGGGCGGCGGGTCCTTCGGGTCGGTCGCCTTGTCCTCAGCTTCCTCTTCCTCGCCTTCGGCGTCGGGCGCGTCCTTCGGCGGCTCGCCCTCAGCCTTGGGGGCACGGCGCGGGCCGAAGCCTGCGAGATGGGCGAACGGCGACAGCGCCGCCGCCGCCCGGGTGCGGAGGGTCATGGTCGGTTCCTTTCGGGGCAGATGAGCCGGGGTCAGCCCAGCGTGGTCAGCAGCGCGGCGAAGGCTGCATCGGGCGCCAGCACCGCATCGGCGAGGCCGGCCTTCACCGCCTCCCCGGTCAGGGCTGGCAGGCAGGCGGCTTCAAGGGCGCGGATTGCCTTGGGCGAGACGCCGCGGTTGCGCGCCACCGTCTCGATGAACAGCTCGCCCACCGCGTCGATTTCCACCTGCAGGCGCGCCAGAAGGTCGGGCTTCACGCCCTGCATCTCCGCCCGGCCGACTTCGGCCTTGCGCTTGCCGTGATGGATGAAGTGAACGGCGATGCCGCCCTCGGCGAGGGCCTGCGAGAAGTCCACCACCATCGAGATGACGCCGATCGACCCGACGCCGCCGGTGCGCGGCACGGTGATGTGGTCGCAGGCGGAAGCGATGGCGTAGGCGGCGGAATAGGCTTCCTCGGCACAGATGGCCCAGATCGGCTTTTCGCCGCGCGCGGCGAAGATGGTGTCGGCCAGGTCGAAGCAGGCAGCGACTTCCCCACCTGGCGAGGAGATGATGAAGGCGACGGCCTTCACCGCCGGGTCGGCGACCGCGCTCAGCAGGTTGGTGCGCAGCCCGTCATAGCCGGTCATACCGCAATAGGGGCGCAGCGTGCCGAGCCGCTGCACCAGCATGCCCTCGACCTCGATCACAGCGACGCCGCCGATGATGTCGTAGCCCTCGCGCCAGCCGGCGCCGCCCTCTTCCTCGAAGCCGGCGGCCGAGGCGTGGATCTCGACCACGCTGCCATCGGCGCGGAACAGATGCGCGATGCCGAGCCGGTCGGCGAGCACCGCCATCGCCAGTTCCGCCTTGCCCGGCAGAATGGCGAGCGGCCGGTTGAACAGGCGCTGCGACAGGTGGGCGAAGCGCTCGTTCATGCATCGCTCCTCATGGCGTCGAGACGGGCTGCCGCCGCTGCGCCGTAAACATGTTCATTCCGCTTGCCTCACAAGGAGAACTCACCGCATGGTGTTCTACTGTCGAGAGAAGCTGACCGATGCAAAGACAAGCCTTTTGTTCAGCATTACTATTGCTTTCGGCGTGCGGCACCGAAATCGAAGCAATTGCCCCAAGCTCCATCGGTCGCGTCCAAACAGAAATACGTCGGCAGATTGATACGTACACAATTCTCGCTCAGTACCGACCGTTCTTTGTGAAGAACACGGAGCTGGTGCGTTTGATCGACCACAGTTCGACATTTCAATGTGGCCGCGGAAATCTCGCTTACCGAATCTCTAAAGTGCGTGCGGAATTGACCGTCGACACAACAGTCAGCGGATCCGCAGCTGTAAGCGCCGGCATACCTATTCCACCTGTGAGCAGCGTTGCACTTTCGGGTGGCTTCGGCGGATCGCAATCGACGGTGCAGACCCTGCGCTACCATGTCTGGCCGATCCACTCACCGAATGGACCACCATCCGCCGCACCAGGTGAGCCCGTCGACGAACGGCTCGCGCCCTTGCCCACAGATCCAGTGATCGTCCGCCAAATCATCGAGGCACTCGACGGCGCCCCGATAGCCGCAAATCTGCTCAATCTGCGGAATCAGCAGATTGTTAGTGGCATGTATCGAAACCCCATCACCGGCCAAGACAATCCGATCGTTCGCACCTGCTTCACCAACTTCGATCCGGGCAACCCTTCCGAGGCGCCCGGGAACTACGTTGATATCGGCTTGACCATCACCGATGACAGGCAGGGGGGCATCACTCTCGGTATCGGCCCCGCATCAGTCGGCTTGGCAGGCAAATGGAGCCGCACGGTCGGCAATTCGCTAGTGGTCTACTTTGCACAACCTGGTCTCGATACGGTGCAAGCGGCGTCCGACCATGCTCGAGCGGCATGCCGGGATGGTCAACAAACTTCCACGGCATGCGACCGTGCACGCTGGTCGCTCTTTCAGATCGTCAACGGATCCATCCCCTCGGTCGGCAACGGCACAGGCGTCATGAGGGGCAGGTTTCGCACCACCACACCCGCCAGTGCCCCAGTGCCTCCGCAAAACACGCCTCCGGCTGGCCGACCCCCGACCCCTGGCGCGTCAAACGGATGCGATGACGGAGAGGGGGACAACCGTGCAGTTGGAGTTCACCGCCGGAACCTACCGCGGTGTTAGGTCGCATCGCCCGCCTGCGGTGAGTCGTTCGCCGGCGCCTGCACCGCCGCCGCCGCCACGGCCCCCGCCCATGACGGCAGCGGCAGGCCGCGGCTCTTGAACGCCGCGACTTCGATGGCCCGCTGGTCCAGCACGTCCTCGTAATCCATGCCGGCATTCTCCGAGGCTTCGTGCTCCAGCGTCGACACGCCCATTTCCATGCGCAGCTGGCTGCCGGTCGGTTCCTTCACCGGGTCCACCCAACCACGGCCAGGCCCGCGCCAGTCGCAGCGAGCATAAGCGCCGCGCATCTCCGCGAAGTCCGGCGCGCCATTCGGCATCGGCGGGCCGTCGCGCTCCATCGCCTCCTCGAGGAAGGCGACCCACACCGGCTGCGCGAAGCCGCGGGCGAACCCGCTGCGGCGCCGCGTGATGGTCTTCCACGTCTCCAGCAGGGCCGCGCGGGCGCTGCTGTAATTCGTCCGCGACCAATCCTGCGAGACCTGCATCTCCGACTGCCCGGTCGCCGCCGCGATGTTGCGCAGAATGGCAGCCTGGAAGGCCGGATAATTGCCCGAAGGCCGGTTCGCCGCGACGGTGTTGATCTTCTCGCCGGGGAACAGCGTCGGTAGGCGCACACCGTTGAAGGACAGGCGCCGGTCCTCATGGAACTTGGACCGTTCCGCCTGATAGCCGGAGAGCTCGGCCTCGGTGCTCAGGCTGTCGCGCACCAGATCCGAATCAAAGGGGCTTTCGATGTAGGCGGCGAGGATGGCGTTGACCACCGCAGCCTGCAGCTCGACCGAATCATAGCGCGACAGCATGCGCATGCGCGACAGCACCGGCGCCAGCACGCCGACGCCGCGATGCTGCCCGATGCGGTCCTGTTCGAAGTAATGCACCACGACCGGGCGGCCCCAGGCGGTCTCGCGCGCATAGCTTGACCAAGTGAAGCCGCTGGCGCCGGCATACCAGTCGCCGGGGTGACCATCGCGGAAGTGGTACCGCACCGCGGCGCCGTCCGCATCGATCTCGACGCCACCACGATGCGTCGCATCGTCTTCCATGTCGTTCGGGTTGCACAGCCGGTCGGGCTCCACCAGCGCCACCGTTGTCGCATAGTGCCCGCGGCCATAGGCCATGCGCTCCGGGCGCCAGGGCAGCGTCGCCACCGCGTCGCCTTCCGTCAGCATCGTGCGGAAGGACAGCTGGAACTGCTCGCCCGTGGTCGATTGCCGCGCCGCGTCACACCAGCAGGCCGGGTCCTGCGCCCAATCGCGCCAGCACCCCTTGGCCCAGGAGGTGAATTCCGCCGCCCAGGTCGCGTCGAATGCCGGCGAATACCAGGCGAGCGAGCGGAAATCCGGCTTCGGCGCCGGGCGAAGGTCCGCGCCCACCGCGCTGTCGACGATGCGGGTGATGGAACCCGAGGCCCAGCCGTCATTGCGCGCAAGGTCCCGGATGCGCGAGACCATGTCGCGGCGAGACGGATTCACGTCCGCATCCGCGCTGCGGTAGGACGGCATCCAGCCCGTCATTTCCTGGCTGGTCTGGGATGCCGCGTCATAGCTGCCGCCATTGCCGATGCTCGCCATGGAGCGGCGACGCGCCGGCAGCGGCAGGCCGTTGGGCCCGAGCAGGACGGGGGCGTTCATCAGAATCGCACCCCAATCGCGCGGCGGCGCGACGGCAGGCACAGTTCCCGCCGCAGATCCGCGATGTAGCCGCGCAGAGCATCGATATTGGCCTGCGTGTACTTCATCGACCGGCTGACCTGCCCGGCCGCATAGGTCACCTGTTCGGCCTTCGACCCGGTCAGCAGGCGATGATACGCAGTCTCCGCCTCCGACAGGCGGGCCTGCAGCGTCGCGGCGTCGGCCATGGATGCTCCGTTCAGGCCAGCATGCTGGCGATGCTGCGCGCCCCGCCCGTCGCGGAACGCCGCGCGGCGGCGGCGATGGCGGTGAGCGACGGCGTGGTCTCGGCTTCCGGCTCGCGCGGCATTTCCACCACCATGCTGTTGCTGTCCCACTCCGCCTGCCATGCCCGCGGGCGCGCCCAGTCGATCAGGTGAAGACCATGCAGGCGGGCCACCACTTCGCAGCCCACCATCATGTCCAACACCTCATTGCGCAGATGCGGTTCGCGCTTCGTCCACACGCCGGTGACCGAGTGCCGAACCTCCGCCGCGATCTGCTCGAAGAAGTCGTGCGGCGCCGCCTCGCTCAGCAGCGCCGCCGGAAAATTCACCGAGGCCCCGGCCGGCGGTATCACCGAGAGCTGCGCGGAAAGCGCATCCTTCGCGTAGCTCGGGTTGAACCGCAGCACCGGCACCTGACCGCGTGCCGCTGCCTTGCGGTCCTTCCGCTGGCTGTTCGGATACACAATCTGGATGCGCGGCGCTTCGCGGGTCGAGGCACCGCGCGTCGGCACCAGCGTCCACACATCGCGGAATTCGATCAGGCCCAGCTTCCGCGCCCGCCCCGCCTTCTTGCGGCGCAGCCATGCGGCATAGGCCTGTTCCGTCACACCAGGCTGGCCCTGCGAATCAAATCCGACAGCCCAAACACGCATGCCGCGCCCCGACCCATCCGCCAGCGGGTAGATGGCGTCCTGCATCCGGTCGAGCAGGTCGTCCCAGTCTTCCGGGTTGCTACCCGGTTCGGCCGGCATCACCTGCCGATCGATCACCCAGGACTGCCCGCCCTCGCCCCAGCCGCGCACCAGCCATTCGAAGCGGCTGCCCTGCGCGTCGGCCCAGGCCGTCAGGAAGCGGACGCCTTCCGGCACTACGCCCAGCGCCAGCCCCTTGTCGGCCCGCTTCGCCAGCACCGCAGCATCGATGCTGCCCATCTGCGCCGACACCGCGAAGGGCTCGCCGAAGGTCTTCACCACCACCTGGCGCAGGCCCTCGATATCGCCGAGCTCGGCGGCGCGTTCCGCCTGCGCCCTCACCCGCGCCAGCCCGCCGATGCCGTCCTTCGTGAAGGGCGACATCACGCCGAGGATCCACGCGCCGGCGGTCTTCACCTGCCGGCGCTGCCCGGTCACGCGGCCCTCATCGTCGATCGTCTCGCCGTCACCGACCCATCGGCCGGCAAGGTTCATCGCGTACCGCTCGCCATCCTCGATCAGGCAGCCATTCACGGGGCAGACGAGCCGCGCCCGTTCCTGGATCTCATCGAGCGACGCATCCTTCGGCCAGTCCAACACCATGCGCCGCGACGCGTTCGGGTGCGGCGACGAATACGCCCCGCAATGCGGGCACGGCCACCACCAGGTGCAGCGCGTGCTGTCGGCGTACACGGCCATGATGCCGCGCTGCTTGGATCGCGGCGCATCGAGCGGCGCCCCGCGATCGGGATGGCTCATCAACAGCATCTTCGAATCGGCACCGGCCGCCTGGCGCCGAGGGTTCAGCAGCGCCAGCGGGTCGCCGAGCGAGATGTCGTAATTGTCGAACTCATCACCGACGATGCGGGCGACATGCTTGTTCACCAGCGAATTCGCGGTGAATGTCAGGAACTCCGCCCGCCCGCCACGGAACCGCTTGAAGGCGACCGAATCCCGCCCGTGCCGCAGATGCCCTATCAACGGATCGTGCTGGTCCAGCATCGTGTCGATGCGCGCCTTCACATAGGCGTCGAGCGCGGCATCGGTGTTCAGATACCAGAGCAGTTCGGCCGGATCGCTCTCGATCGTATAGAGCAGCCAGTTCTCCGCGATCATGGTCTTGCCGCAGGCGCCGGGCCCGACGATGACTTCGGTGTCGTACTGGTCGTCACTGAGCCAATGCATCGGCTCGGTCAGGTACGGCGCCGTGTCATGCGACCAGCGCTCGAGGTGCGAACCGACCGGCGACTTCACCCACCGACGCTGCGCGGCATGGTCGGCCACCGACATGCGGTTCGGCGGCAGGAAGGCGTCGAATGTCTCGCGCAGCACGCGCGCGGCATCGGCATAGGCGAAGCGCGCTGCGTCAGGCTGCGGGGGCATGCTCCTCTTCCTCGGGTGGCGGCTCCGCGTCTTCGCTCAGCAATGTCTTGAGCTTGCGGTGCAGTTCCCGCTGCTGCGCCTCGATCGCGCGGCGCATGTCGCGCACCACGGCATCGGGCAGGTTGTGTCGGCGGCCAATCTGGCCCGGCAGGCTGGACAGGAACTGCGACAGCGGCGTCCACGCAGCCGTCAGGCGCATGCGCATGTCGCTGGTCAGCACCAGGAAGCCGCGTTGCTTGGCGACGTCATCCTCGACGCGCATCGCCTGCGCGACCTTGAGGCGCTCCGTCGCTGACAGGACGCGCTCGCCCTCTGGCTGCAGTTCCTCGATCGGCAGGCTGACCTGGGCGAGCAAGTCGTCGCGCTGGTCCCTCGCCGCCGCTTCCTCATCCCGCTTGGCCTGGACGAAGGCGATGACCGCCTCAGGGTCCAACTGCCACGGAACACCGTTGCGGCCCTCGGCGACCACCGGAAAGTCAGGATGCTTGCGCATCATCGCGCGCAAGGTCGGCAGGGAGATGCGGAGTTTATCCGCCATCTCTTCCAGGTTCACGGTGACCATGGGACCCCGCTGCCGCGCCGCGCGCGGACAGAAACAGGAAAAACAACAGAACCCGTTGTTTTGGTTGGAAAATTCAGCGACCAACCGCGGCGCGAAATACCCGCGGTAGCCAACGGGCTGGGAAGGACCCGCATACTACATCTAGGGCGACTACACCGAGCACCCTACATCTAGGGGCGTGCCGTCCGCATGGCCCACGCGATCGCCTCGCCCATCAGGCGGTCGAAGTCGCGGCGCATCACCGCCTCGACGCGCGGGAAGAAGAACGGATGCGGCGTGACCCGCTTCGGCCCGTCAAAGCGGGCGAGAAGCTTCACCGTCCCCGCCTCTTCATCGCGCTCCCAGAAGCC
Source organism: Neoroseomonas lacus (assembly GCF_014644535.1). Lineage (GTDB taxonomy): Bacteria > Pseudomonadota > Alphaproteobacteria > Acetobacterales > Acetobacteraceae > Neoroseomonas > Neoroseomonas lacus. The sequence continues at coordinate 25,476 of NZ_BMKW01000005.1, read as the reverse complement.
ACCGATGCCCTTCACCGTGCCGACGAAGGTGGACTTCTTCCGCTTCGCACTGGCCAGGCCGCGCCGCGTGATGTTGCCGTACTGATTCAGCGCAATGGCCGCTGGCGTGATCAGGGCGCGCTTCTTTGGTTGGCGCATCCCGCTGAGTTCCTGCAAGCGCAGGTACTCCGCCTGGACATCCTTCACGAATATCCGCGCCTCCAGGCGCGTCTTGCGCGCCGGGACAATGCTGATGCCATTCACGCTGAATGGTGTCGGTCGGTCGAATGTATGCGGCATGCCGCTCTTGACGTGATCTCGGCCAAGTTCAGCCGTGCGGGTCAGCGCCGTCGCGGCGGCGATGGGAAGCTGGGTGCGGCCGAAGTTGCCGAGCGTCATCTCAAGACGACGGAACTCCGCTGCGAAGGACATGGTCAGCACATTGCCACCTCCGCCGAAACGCAAAGCGCCCGGCGGAGGGCTCCGGCCGGGCGCGATTCTCAATGCTAGGGAGAGATGGCCACGAAACGTGGCAATCGGTCAAGGCGTTTCGATCGTTGGTGGATTGGCCCCGTCCTGCCAACCCGCATGAACGCAATACCGATGCAGCGACCGACGCAGCAGCGCCAGTACACGGCGCTGATCCATGCGCAGTTCATCCGCAGCCTGGCGCAGCCCTCGTCCCATGACCGCAATCAGTATCGTCAGGTGCTCGAGCGTGCATTCCGGCTTCACAGCGAAGGCACGCGCCCAATCCTTCCACGGCGCAAAGCGCGTGTGCTCCGCCTCGACCAACGACAGCCACAGCGTGCCATCGCCGGAATAGGCACTGTCGGCCAAGCGCTCGCGGAACTGCGTGCGCGTCACGGGCTCATGCTCACCAGACTGCCAACCGAGAACGGCTTCGATCTCATGCCCGGCCCGCAGCTCGGCAGCGGTGATACGGCGACGCTCGCGCAGCGCGGCGAGGCTGTCACGCGTCAGGTTGCGGCGCTTCTCCCATGCCTCGAAGGCAGCAAGCTGCTTCTCCGGTTCCGGCGCTGCTTCGCCAAAGACCTGCACCACCATCGACTGCGTCGTGACGAATGGCCGTGGCCCGACATCAGTTCGCACATGCCCCACGATCTTCGTCAGCATCCCGTCCATCGCCTTGCCCTTCCCTGCCATTTGTCCCGCCTGTCCCGCCAACTGTCCCTCTACCAACCCTCTAACCCTTTGAAATTATTAGAAGCGGGACAGAGGGACATGCGGGACAGTCGTATTCCCCATGCACCTGCGCCCGCTGGCGCACACACACATGAGACCCCCTGTGTCCCGCTTGTCCCGGTGTCCCGCATCCAACGATCTCAACGACTTAGGCCGTGAAATGCGGGACACTCAGCGGGACAGAGCGGGACAGTTCGACCCCTAGAACGCGTCTCCCTCCCCGCCATGGCCATGGCCAGGCAGCAGCTCCGGCGCCAGCCAGACGGCCTGCGCCCTGTCGTTCTCGCCAGAGAAGCGGATGCGCGTTCGCACCACGGCCGCCCGGAATTCCGCACCGTCGGGCAATCGTCGTCGCAGCTGCGCCAACACGGTGCCCCATCGCCCCGACTGCCATTCCGTACCGGCGAACAGCTTGCCCAGCGCGGGCCGGCGACCTGTCGCCACGTACAACCCTCGACTCAGCCCGCTATCGACGGGGTACGGGGCCAGCCGCAGGCCGAGCTCGTGCAGGTGCCGCTCCGCCGGCGAACCCGCCTCCCGCAGCGCCCTGGCAACCAGCGTCGCCACCGTCTCGCTATGGGCCGTCGCAATCAGCACCGGGGACGCCATCAGGTGCTGGAGGCAGCGGGCGGCGGTGCTGTCCTCGGCCTGCTCATCCTCCGTCACCAACCATGGCGTGACCCAGACCAGCGCTTCCTCCGCGCCATCCGCCGTCAATGGTTCGTCGGAGACCATCGCCTCGCGCGCCGCGATCAGCCAACCGAGCCGGTCCATGTGGCGGGGCGAGCAGCCTGCCCTGTCGAGCGCCTGGCGGGCGACGACGGCATTGGCCTTGATGCGGGGCCAGGCGGCGATCGCCCTGCCCCACAGCGCCGGCGCCATGGCCCTGCAGCGCGCGAGCAGCGTCGCTTCCTCGAGCGGCGGCGCGCCCTGCGGCCGCGGCCACAGCATGACGTTGAGGATGCGCGTCGCCTCCGCCGCATTCGCCACCGGCGCGCCGATCGCACCCACCATGGCGGTGCCGACAACCTCGGTGACCAGCCCCTGCTGCGAGGCCTGGCCGCGGAAGCTGCGCGAGCCCTCATTGGTCACGATCCGGCGCAACAGGCCGAGCACGCGCACCTGTTCCTCGCCCTCGAATTCATCGAGCACGACGGGGGCCGCGCGCCCGTTCATGCGCTGCCGCAGGCCGCTTTCCGTCGTGTCGTCGGTCCATTCACCGGCAGGGCACAGCGCGGCGACACATTTGAGCAGCGTCGTCTTGCCTCCGCCTTCCTGGCCATCGACGATGGTGAGCGGGCGCATGGGCGGCGCGGCACCGAGATTGGCCAGCGCAACCCAGCCGAGCAGCACCTTCTCCGTCGAATGCGCGTTCCAGTTCCACTTGCCGAACAGCGCTTCGGCTTCCAGCGCCAGCGCGGGGGCTGGGGGTGGAAACCTGCCTTGCCGCCCATCATGCGGCAGGGGCATCGGCGGGCCGCCGATATAGGCCACGCCATCGCGCAGGAAGGAGGGCCGGCGCGCGTCCTGCCCAGGGAACAGCACCGCATTCCCGCAATGCACGACGAGTTCGCCATTGTGCAGCCAGACGCCAGGCCCGCGGCGCGGCATGGTCGGGTCGAACAGCCCGACATCAAGCATGCGCGCTGCGATCGCCTTGTGGACCTTGCGCGGCGCATAGTCGTTCGTGCGCAGCCCCTCCCGGTCGTATTCGGGCCAATGGCGTGCCGCCCAGCCATCGGCGTCGCCGGCGAGCAGCACCGTGAGCGGCCCGCGCTGCGACAGGCGTGAGGCGTTCATGCCGATGACCTGGTGGTAGCTGTCACGGAACCACCAGGTCTCGCCCTGCACACCGAGACATTCGAAGGGCGCATCGGCCCAGTCGAGATCCTCGGGTGGCGATTCCGGCGGCGCGCCACCACCCCCACCGCGCTTCTTGCCCTTGCCGCCTTCGACCACGCGGAGATGGCGGTCGGCATCGGCTAGGGCTTCGTCAAAACCATCATCGCTACCGAAGATCGCCGACACGCGGGACGCTCCTATACCCACAGATGCGGACGATGCGGCGCGCCGCCTCGCCGCGTCCGACTTCCCAGATGAAGGCGCCGAGTTCCGTCAGGCTGAGGCCGCGCGCGCCACGCGACACCGTCATCCAGTGGCCCGTTGCCGAGGCAACCCAGGCGACGTGTGCGCCATCCTTCCCGGCCATCAGGAAGACCGGCTCGTCGCCGCATGCGTCGCGCAGCGCAGGGGACCGCAGACGGTTCTCGTACCAGAGCGGCGTGCCGAAGCGCGGCGCGTGGAATATGCGCGACACCAACCCCATGCCGGCGAGGACACGCGCCAGATTGCCGACGCCATGCGTCGCGACGATGTCGGCGAAGATCCACGCCGGAGCCTCGCCCTCTTTCGATCCCCGGCGCGGCGGATCGAGACGCGACATGAAGACGGATGCCGCCTCGTGCCAGAAATCGACGAAGGGCGCTGCCGACACCTCACTCACCGCAGCGCGTCCCTGAGCACCGCGATCGCTTCCTCGGCGAGCGGCTTGCCGTCGAAGACTTGGCCGGCGAGGTCGATCGCGGTGCGGATCGCCGCCTCGAGCCGTTCGGCGCGCGGCAGCACGACCACGCAATCCGGCACCGGGATCGCGTCGATCTTCTGAATGGCTGCGGCGATCACCGCGCGCCCGGCGGGCTTGTCGTATTCGCCCTCAAGCGAACGCACCGCGAAGCGCGCGGCGAGGCGGGCAAGGCGCCAACCTTCGGCCTGCCGGTCGGCCTCGGTCGCCGTTCGCGGCGGTGCGAGGGCGGCGCTCATAGCTGTCGAGCCCCATCGATGGGGACGGGCCAGGCCGCGACCTGCTGTTCCGCCAGGCGCTTTGCCTCATCAAGGCTGGCATGGGCGCGGCCTGCGGTGATCACCGCCTCATCCGTCCCCGGCAGCATGTCGACGATCCAGGCCCAGCCGTTGCTGTACCCCAAGACGCGAGCCTCGCCCTGGCCTTCCTCGCCACAAGGGGCGATCCAGCCATGGGCATCACGGGTCCAGTACAGCGGAGGCGAGGCGGATCCATCCGGCATGCCTATTCCTCCGCGTCGTTCAACAGCACCGCAGTGGCTTGTTCGCAGGCAGCCAGCAGCTCCAGAACTTCGGTCGCGATGCGCTGACGCTCTGCGCGGCTCAGCTTCCCGTCGGCCGTGGCGGTGACATAGGCGGCGCCGACCTCGCTACTGCTGGTCAGGACCTCGGCGATCGACCGGCCGACGCGACCCCGCGCAGGGACGATTGGCACCAGGCGGCGACCAGCCATGCTCGCAAGGATGGCGGTGACGCGCGGCGTGCCACCCACGGCTTCCAGATCCGCGACGACATCGACCGCAGGCATGCGGTTCGCCCGATGCGGATCATAGCTCTCGGCAATCGAGGAGGCGGCGAGGCGCGACACGCTGGCGGCCGCGTCGATCCCGCCGACATCCTCGACCAGCAGCCGCATGGCGGTTTTCAGCGCGGCGACGTCGACGGGGGAAAGGCGCGTGGTCATAACGCCACCACGGCGGAACGGTTCCGGATGCGGGGGCGTCTGGCGAGCGGCACGGTGCGGGCCATGCCGAGACCTGAGCCAGCAAGGACCGTCATGCCGCTTCCCCGGTCATGCGCGCATGCGCGATGCTGCTTGCCCAGGAAGGGAGAACGGCATGCGCAACACGGTGTTCGCCGGCCAGCTTGTCGGTTGGCTGGCGATTGTCGGCGGCGCGATCGTCGTGTTGATCGGCCTGACGGCGGACCAGACGGATATCGACTGGCGAATGCGGGCGGCGATGCGGGCTGGCCTTGTCGCGCAGGGCCTGTCCGGCGCGGCAGCTGGTGTGGTGTTCTTGCTGCTGGCCGGCATCTTGGGGACACTGCTGGACCTGCGCGACGATGCACGAGCCGCACAAGCGCGGAGGGAGGCCGGCGCGCGAGCCACTGCCCGAGACGTCCGCCAGGCCGTGACCGCTCCCACCGCAAGACAGCAGCCCATCACCCGGTCGCCGGCATCGTGGCCCGCCAGCGCTCCATCCAACACCGGCGGCCATATTGGCGACCCACCGAAGGTCGCAGTACCCTCGCGCTACGACATGATGACCAGGCACGGGGAAGCGCTCGGCGCGGCAGCGTGGGAATTGCTGAGCACGGCCGCGAAGGCCGGAATTGCCCTGCCCGAGGCGGACGCCGTCCGAAAGGTTCGCGAGGGGCCGCGGCACGACTAGGCGACCTTCGCCGTCGAGGCGACACTTTCCGCTACGGGCAGATCGTAGAAGTCGGCCGGCCCAACCGCGCCCTTCGTCACCTCGACGATGCGCCGCATGACTTCAGGCCGCGGGATTCGCTCGCCACGAACGTACCGATTGACCGTGGCCTGACCGATGCCGAGCAAGCGGCCCAACTGGGCCTCCGACAATTCGCGTGCCAACATGAAATCGCGCAGCTTCATGCCCCAAACATGCCAATATGGGGTTATTTGTCAAGCCATATTGGTGTTATTCTATTCAACGCCAATTCGGCATGATCACGGCATGGCTAACATGCTGAAAGTGCTACGAGAGGCGGCCGGGCTCACCCAGGCCGCGCTGGCGGCACGGATCAACACGACCCAGTCGCAGATTGATCGGCTCGAGAAGGGGGAGCGCCGCCTCACGGTCGATTGGATGACGCGGCTTGGCGGCGCCCTGGGCGTGGAGCCAGCGGCGCTCATGGCGCCAGTCGAGGGTGGGGTTGCAATTCCCCTTCCTCCGCCACTTCCGCAGCGGCATGAGATGCCGCGCGACGTGCCGGTGTTCGGCACTGCGATGGGCGCAAATGGCGACGGCGCCTTCACCATCAATCTCGGCGGCCAGGTGGACATGGTCCGCCGAGGTCCCGGTATCGCTAACAGCCGCGGCGTTTTTGCCATCTACGTCGAGGGCGAAAGCATGGCGCCTCGGTTTCAGCCTGGCGAGCTGGTCTATCTCGACAAGAACAGGCCGATCCGCATGGGCGATGACGTGGTATTGGTCGTCGAAATGCCGGGCAAAGGCGACGAACCGCGCGCCTACCTGAAGCGACTAATGCGACGCACAGCCGATCGATGGATTTGCGAGCAGTTCAATCCGCCCAAGACGGTCGAGTTTGACGTTGCTTCCCTGAAGGACAAGTTTCGGGTCCTTACGCTGAACGAGGTGATGGGCGTCTAGCGCCGCATCACCTGCCCTCCCAGCACCACCCACAGGGCGCCTTAAAATGCTGGAACAGCAGAGGACGGATTGCGAAGGCGCAGGTCAGCGTACAAAGCTAGACGCTCGACATTGCGCCGAGCTTCAATTGCCTCGATCTCAGTCACACAACTCTCATCCCTCCGGCGAGCACAATTCCGTTGAGCTGTAGCAATTGCGGTGGCGGCCCGCCGCTCCACGGCGTTGATCCTCGAAGCGAAATCGACACTGCCGGTACCTGCCATCGCCCCGACCCCAAGCTGCGGCGTCATGCGAATCCGAACCGCGCGCGGATACTGATTCCAGGCCCCGGTGGACGCATCGACAATTAGGCCGATGCCGCCACCGATGATCAGGTTTCCGTAGGTCCTATTGTCCATCTCGCTGTTCACAACGGCCGCGCCCGGAAAGTAGCCAGGCCGGGTGCAATCGACCGTAATGTCATACGGTGATTTATGAACGACGACCGTCGCCGGTGTCTGCTCAATCGTTGCGATGGTCTCCCCTCGATGCCTGACCTCGCAACGCGCCCCTGGCGGATCGGTTGCCACAAGAAGGCCCTGGCTCGCCCCCTCCGTAATGGTCGAGCAGGCTGGGAGGACAAGGGCCGCCAAAAGCGCAAGGACTGCTCGATTCATCTTCTGGGCACGCTCCGGATTGCGAGGAATGTCTTGACGCAATTGAAACATTATGAGGCTCCGGCATCAAGGACGCGTGATCAATTCGGGGGTGATTTTCAGGTCGATCATTAGCACCCTGTCGGCGAAGATCTGGCCATCTCAGATAACCCCATTTTGGCGTTGACGATTCAACACCATTTTGGCATTTTTCCCTCGCAACCTAGCGAGGCACCCATGCCCGACACCCCTAGCGTCCCCAGCGGCTTCGACACGCTGATGGACGCCCTCGCCGCCGAGGCGCTGACCGACAAGGCCAAGTTCCAGCGCGCCGCGGCGTTCCGCATGGCGGTTGAACGCCTGGCCGAGCGCTGGACCTTCGGCGCCCCACCGCACACCCCGAAGAAGGCGAAGGCCGGCGCGCCGGCTGCCGGTCCCGAATACCCGGCCGCGTCGGAGGTCTGACCATGTCCGACGAGCTCCTTGTCGCCGCCATGATCGTGAGCGGCTTCGGCTGGCCCGCCATCACCGCCGCCGTCGCGCGACGGCTGGGGGTGCTGTGATGCGCCTCACCCTCCTCCGTGACCAACCCGCCGAACCAGCGACCATCGCCGAGCTGCAGCGTCGCATCGAAGACCTGCCGCTCGGTCTGTCCGCAATCGGCCGCTTCCTGCTCTCCATGCCCGGCCTGACGGCCGACCATTTGTTGACCTGGGCCGAGGCCTGCGACGAGGCGGCGGGCGAACTGACCGGCCTGTTCCGTCCGTCCATGGACGACGGCTACGGCGCGCTCGCCGCCATCCTGCGCGACGCCGCGCCGCGCTTCCCGCACCCGCCGCGCATGCCGCTCTCCGCCGAGGAAGCCGACGCCTCCATCCTCGCCCGCCGCATCTTCGCGGCCGGCCTCTCAACCGCAGGGGGTTCATGATGGCCACGCTCGACCGCCGCCCGCCGCACTTCCCGCTGCTGCCGCGCATCACCCATTCGGCGCAGACGGGCTGGACCTATCTGCGCTGGGGCCGGCGCCTGACGCGCATCGACCCGGGCGTCACCGCCGCCGAGCGCCTGCTGTGGGGCGAGGACCAGGCCGGCCTGATCTTCACGCCGCCGCCGATCACCCGCCGCCATCCCCTGGTGCAGGCCATCGCCCTGGTGGTGTTCGTCCCGTTGGCCGCCGTGCTGGTGGTGAACGTCGTGGCGGGGCTGCTGTCATGACGACGTTTCACCATGTGATGGACACACCCCTCACCGTCCTGATGCGCGTCGCCGTGCGCATCGGCGCCCATCCGGACTTACGCGCCGAACAGGAACAGATCGTCGCCGCGGTGCAGGCGCTCGAGGCCGTGCGCATCGGTGTCGCTCACATGGAAGGCGCGCCGAGCCGCCCCGAACCGGCCACCATCTCGCCCTGCGCGATCGTGGATCTCGGAGCCATCCGCGCCGCGCGTGCTGACGGGGCGGTGCGGCTGTGAACGCCATCACCATCACCGCAGCCTCGCTGCATCGCGCGCTGACCGAGGTCGAGGCCACGGGCCGCATCCAAGGCACCGCCGCCTATGCCGGTGGAATCGCCGCCCTGCGCGCGTTGTTCGGCCCGAACAGCGCTGAACCGGAACCGCCGATCCGGCAGATGCCCATCGAATGGTCGGCCTTGCTTCAGCCGACGCTGCCGCCTTTCGTTCCCGTGCAGCCGCAGGGTCACATGTCGCGCGGCCCCGCCCCGACCCTCGCACAGGAAGAAGCCCAGCCCGCGCACGCGGACTCGCTGCCCAGCGCCGACCCGCCCATCGACATTCCCCCCCTGCCCGCCGGCCCAGGAAACGCGAGTGACTTCGCGCTGGCCTCCCCGGCAGCAGAGGCAGCGGCGCAGCCCTTGGCGCCCGCACCTGCCCCTCCGCCGGTCCTGGCGACGGAGGGGATTTCTCCCTCACCCGAGGCCGACCATGCCCCCCCCGGTAAGGTCCGCGAGCCGGCACTGCTGCATCCGATGCGCGAGGCCGCCTTCCGCGCGGCATGGTCTGATCCGACTGTCACCAATGCCGTCATCCGCGCGCGGCTGAACGCCACGCCAGGCCGGGAGATCAAGAACGATCCGGCGCTGTATCGCATCGCTGCCTCCCTCAACCTGCCGAAGCGCAGCGACCTGTTCACTCGCGCGCCTGGCACAGCCGAAGCCCCAGCCAACAACCCCGAGATCACCTCGCCTTCCGAGTCCGCCGAGGCGGAGCCTGAGGCCGCATCGTTGCCGCCGATGGCGGAAGCGACGCCCGACCCGATCCGGCGCCCGTCCGGCCTCAGCGCGGATGACCTGGCCGAGGGCGACCGGAACATTCGCGCCGGGTGGACCGTGGCCCAGATGGTCGACTGGTTCGGCATCACGTCCCCGGAAGCCGCAGCATGGCATGCCGGGCTCCGCGCGATGGACGAACTTTTGAAGCCTGCGGCGGAGAGCGTCGTCGCCGACGATGAACCCGACGACGCGCCGGACACCGCGTCCGAGGTCGACGAAGGCGCCGCCGTTGAGGCCTCCGGGATGGCAGCACCAGCGACGGCAGAGACGATCGCCGCCCCCATTGCTCTGTCCTTCCCCGAGGACGCGCAAGGCCGCGAGATCTGGGAAGCCTTCGACAGCGGCATGAGCGTGCGCGACGTCGGCGCCGACTTCGGCATCCGGCTCTCCACCCTCACCAACACGCACGCGCTCTGGCAGCTCACGCGGCGGAAGGAGTTGGCATCATGAACGACACACCGGTCTACCCCGCCGGCGACTTCGCCATCGTGGAACTGTTCGGTCACACAACGCTGATCGGGCGCATCGCGGAGGTCGAAAGGTTCGGCGCCAAGATGATGGCGCTGGAACCCCTCTTCGCCAATGAACTGCTCCCAGCGGTGTTCCACGGCGGCGCGTCCATCTATCGCCTGACGCCGTGCACCGCCGAGGTCGCGTTCGCACGGCAGCCGCGCGAGGCATGGCAACTGCCGGCGCCGATCCGCTGCATCGTACCGGCGGGGCTTCTGCCAGCGCCGGAGCCGCGTGGCGATATCGGCGCCGACGAGGATGAGGAAGACGTCATCGGCCCGGATGGGTTCCCGCTGTGAACGCCCCCCTCCCCGCCGCGACGCTTCTCATGCTCGCGCTCGACAGCCTCGGCACCAACGGCCCCTACCAGCAGCGCCGCACCCCCGCCTCCGCCGAGGCCGATGCCGGGCTGGTCGAGAGCATCCGCATCATGGGCGTGCTGCAGCCCATCCTGGTCCGCTGGGATGACGAGGCGCGGCAGCACCAGGTGGTGGACGGGCACCGCCGCGTCACCGCCGCGCGCGCGGCCGGCTTCGAGACCATTCGCGCCCTGCCGGTCGAAACCGATGAACGCACGAGCCTCGCCGCCGGCGTCGCCGCCAACCTGCAGCGCGCGGCGCTGGCGCCGGTCGACCAGTGGCGTGCGCTGGTGCACCTGCAGGAAATGGGCTGGACGCTGGACGGCGCGGCCGGCGCGCTGGGCATCGCGAAGCGCACCGCCAAGCAGCTCGACAAGCTCGGTCGGCTGCACCCTTCCATGCTGTCGGCGATCGAGCAGCACGACATGCCGGAGGAGGAGGAAATCGCCATCATCGCCGGCGCGCCGATCGAGGTGCAGGAAGCGGCGCTGAAGAACCCCAACGCCTGGGATGATGACTACAGCGAGGACGGCACCGGCACAGTGATGAAGGTGCCGAACTGGTATGACATCGCGGGCCTGTGCCGCGTGCGGCGCATCCCGCAATCGCGCGCGATCTTCGACGTCGAGAAGGCCGACGAGATCCGCTGGGACGAAGACATGTTCGCCCAGCCCGACGACGCCGACCGGTTCACCACCACTGACATCGAGGGCTTCATTGCCGCGCAGAATGCGGCGCTGGTGTCGCGCGCGAAGCGCGGCAAGCTGCGCGCGGTGGAATGGGACGCGAAGGAGAACGCGCCCCGACTGCCGGCGGGCTGGAAGCGGTGCTTCGATATCAAGACACCGGGCGCGATGCGCTTCGCCGCGGTGAACCCGGGCGGCTACAGCCTCGGCGTCATCGTTGAACTCTACGCGGTGCCGCCGCCCGAGCCGGCCGGCGGCGCGAAAGCTGCGGCGGGATCGTCCACCACGGCGCCCAAGAAAATCACCGCCCGCAGCCAGGCCGTTGACGACACCGCGCCGGACGATGCGGAACTAGTCCACCCCGATGGCGGCGACGATGCCGAGGACGAGGGCGACGATTTCGAGGCCGCCCCCGCGCCGGCAGCGAAGCCAGGTCGCGGCCCGCTGACGGAGAAGGGCCGCATCCTGGTCGCCCAGGCGAAGACCACGGCCATCCGCTGCGCGCTGCGCGACCGGCGCGACCACACGCCCGGCGACCTGCTGATGGTGCTGGTGCTCGCCCTGTGCGGCGACAATGTCGACGTGCGCGGCGACCCGGCCAGCAAATACACCCGCACCAGCTTCGTCGACCTGGCCGCGCGCATGGTTGCGAAAGACGGCACCGTGGATCCTGACCTTGGCCTTGGCGCCGTCATGGCGATCGCCGCCGAGGCCGCCGCGCGCATGATCGTCTGCGCCCCGACTGGCGCCTTCGGCAACACAAGCGGCGCGGCCGCGGAGTGGATCGGCGCGGCGCTGCGCGCCGATCGCGACATGCCGCGGCTCGACACGCCGGAGATCCTCGCGACCGCGACCGGCGACACGCTGCGCGCCGTCGCGCGCGAGGCGGGCTTGCCGGTTGGTGGCAGCAGCAAGGCGCTGCGCGACCGCCTGGCCGGGCACGCGGAGACGATGGAACTGCCCGGCAGCACCCTCACCGCACCAGGCCCACCGCGCGCGAAGGCGGTGCCGAAAGGGCATGTCGGGCCGTTCCCCTGCGCGGGGTGCAGCGACGCGGAGGCCTGCATCCGGGACGTGGTTTGCATCAGGACGGAGGACGGCAACGGTGAATGACCAGGAACAGCTGTCGATGGCGGAACAGGGACCGCCGGTCATCATGGTCGAGCGCGGCGCTATGATCCGCCTGCTGTCGCGGTCCCTGACGCTCGCGAAGCTTGAGGGGGCAACCGGGCTGGATCCGGCCGGAGGCGCACCGTCGCTCGAGTGCATGCTTGCCGAGATCGGCATCGAGGTCGCGCGTGCCGAAACGCTCTGGCCGCCGATCCATTCGGCGCATGAGGGCTACGCCGTCATCCTCGAGGAGTTCGACGAGCTCAAGGAACACGTCTGGGCCAACCAGAAGCGGCGCGACGTGGTCGCGATGCGGAAGGAGGCGGTGCAGCTCGCCGCGATGGCGGTGCGCTTCCTGCGGGATGTGTGCGATGGCGGGAGGGAGCGGGCGTGACCGTCATCGACGAGATCGCGGCCGAGCGCCGCCGGCAGATCGAGGGCGAAGGATGGTCGCCAGAGCGAGACGATTCCGTGCAGTCGGATGGTCAACTCGCCGCGGCGGCCGGGTGTTACGCGCTGCACGCGGCCGGCATCAGGCTTATGGCACATGCGCCACGCGCGCCGAGGAATTGGCCATGGCACCCGTCTTGGTGGAAACCCAAAGACCGGCGTCACGACCTGATCCGCGCCGCCGCGTTGATCGTCGCCGAGATCGAGCGTCTCGATCGCGCGATGGCGAAGTGCGATTCCGATGCTCGCTGACCGGGAAGACGACCTCACCCCGCGCGAACTCGCCATGATCGCGGCCGGCAAGCAGAAGGCCGAGAACACGCTGACCGGGCGAAGCCTGCTCTACGCGACGGCCGGCGGGGCGCTGGTCGGCGCGCTGCTGTCGCGGTTGCTGGCGACCTGGGGCATCGTGTGATGGGCGCCGACAGCAAGATCGAATGGGCCGCCCCCGCCCTACAGCAGCCGCGCAGCCGCCACGTCGTGCGCCAGATCGTCCCAGACCAGGTGCGGCGGATGCGGACTGCCCACCAGCACCCCGTGCTGGCTCAGCCATCGGATCATGTAGTCGCAGATGTCGGGATGCAGCGTCGCCCTATCGATCAGATCATCCCAGGGCATCCCCATGCCCTCCGTCTCGAGCAGGGCATAGAGCTCGCCGTCACTGATCTGGAACAGCTCGCCCTCGGGCCCGATGGGGAGGATTTCGATCTTGTCGATTTGCATGTTTCGCCTCCACGCACGTCAGGGTGTGATTTTACCCTTTCGCTGCGCGGCATGGATGCACGAATGGGCGAGTGCGCGGCCGGTTTGATCCAGGTTAATGACGATGCCTGACGCCCCGCGCCGCATCCAACTCCGCCGCACCAAAGGCTGGCGCATGCCCGAAGGCGCGGTCTCCGTCGCCCGCCCCACGAAATGGGGCAACCGCTGCCGCGTGGAGCACGTCCAGGGCATCGGCTGGTGCTGCACCGACGTCAGCACCGGCACATCCACCACCGCAGCCGGCCCGAGGGAGGCGCACGCCATGGCCGTCGAGCGGCACCGCGCCGACGTGATGGCGCAGCCGGACCTGGTCGTCGCCGCCAAGCGCGAGCTGCGCGGCAAAGACCTCGGGTGCTGGTGCCCCGAAAGCATGCCGTGCCACGCGGATGTGTGGCTGGAGGTGGCGAATGGGTGATGACCTCCCCACGATGGCCCTCTCGATCAAGCAGCCCTGGGCATGGTTGATCGTCGCTGGCCACAAGGACGTCGAGAACCGCACCTGGTTCACGAATTATCGCGGCCCGGTGCTGATCCATGCCGGCAAGCGCTTCGACTTCGACCCATACCAGCAATGGGCCTGGCCGGAGATCGAGCGGCCGGCGGCCTTCGATCTCGGCGGCATCGTCGGGCGAGCTGACATCATCGATTGCTGCCGCGACTGTCTGTCGCCTTGGTTCGACGGGCCCTACGGCTTCAGGCTCGACAACATGCGCCCGCTGCCATTCCGGCCTTGCCCCGGGAAGCTGGGGTTCTTCCGACCTGACTTCAGCCCGCCCTCCACTAGCCCAAAGCCGCGCCCGGCACCGGCGCGCGCGGACAAGCCTCAAGGGAAGCTGTTCTGATGGCTGAACCCGCCCGTCACTTCACCGTTGCCACCCTGGCTGATCACTGGCAGGTCAGCACAACCCACATCTACGCCCTGATCCAGGCGGGGCGGCTGGGGCATATCCGCCTCGGCTCGGCCATCCGCATCCGTCAGCAGGACGTTGAAGCATTCGAGGCCCAGGCATGGCGCGCCCCAAGCTCGACCGCCCCCGATTCCGCCTCGCCCGCCGCAGCGGTCGTTATTCCATCGAGTTTTGGTGGGAAGGGCGCGCGCACCGCGTTTCAACGGGCGCAGAGGATGAGCGCGAGGCGCGCGTAGCGCTCGCGGCCTTCGAGGCAGGATGGGGAAAAGTCCCGCCTCCGGAGGCCCCATCGATCGGGGCCATTCTCGATGCATACGAAGCCGACCGCATCGCCAACACCGAGCGCCCGCTGCATGCGCCGGGCACCATGAAGGCGTGCATCGCCGCGCTCCGCCGCCATATGGGCGATCTGCCACCAGATCTGCTGACCAAGCCGCGCTGCCGCGCCTACGCGCAGCAGCGCCGGCAGGAAGGCTATGAGGTTGGCCCAAGGGCAGCGCGCCGCACCAAGCCCGTCGCCGCCGGCACCATCATCCGTGAGTTGGTGACCCTGCGTGCAGCGTTCAAATGGGCGGCCGATGAGAAGTGGCTGGCGGTCGCGCCCTTTGTCGAGATCCCGCAGGCTCCGCAATCGCGTGACCGATGGCTGACGCGTGAGGAAGCCGTGCGCCTGGTCGAGGCGTGCGGTGACTTCCATGTCCGGCTGTTCGTGCTGCTCGGACTGCACACCGCCGCCCGGTCGGCCGCCATCCTGGGGCTGAGCTGGGCCGATGTGGATCTGGACGCCGGCCGGCTCTCCTACGGGACCGGGCGCGGCAACAAGGGCCGGGCCCGCGACGTGCCGATCAATCCCGAATTGATGGCGCACCTGCAGGCGGCGAACCAGCTGGCGCAGTCCGACTATGTCGTGGAGTTCGCCGGACACCAGGTGAAGTCGGTGAAGACTGGTTTCCGTGCTGCCTGCAAACGAGCCGGCCTGGTCGGCGTCACGCCGCACACGCTACGCCACACCGCCGCGACATGGGCGGCGCAGGCACGAGTGCCAATGTGGGAGATCGCGGGCCTGTTGGGGCATAGCGACGTGCGCATGGTGGAATCGGTCTACGGCCATCACTCGCCGGACCATTTGCGCGAAGCGGCGGGCGCAGTTGGGCGGGTTTCCGCTCCGATTGGAGAGGTAACTATTAGGGTGAAGAAGCAGAAAATCGTTTGAAATCATGGTGCTGTTGGAGAGGATTGAACTCTCGACCTCTCCCTTACCAAGGGAGTGCTCTACCACTGAGCTACAACAGCGCCGTGCCGTCAGGCGGCGCTCTCTCTAGGCGGATGGGCCAGCCCGCGCAACCCCGTTCCGTCGTGGCGCCACCAACAACGCGCGCCCCGCACCGGCGCCCGGCCTATGGCAGCAGCCCCGAAGCCTCCAGGGCGGGGATCCGGTCGACGATCCGCATGCGCAGGCGATCAAGCTCGGCGCGGTTGGTCAATTCGGGCCGACACAGCGCCGTGCCCCGGGACAGGCTCGCGATGCGCAACCCGTCGACCACAAACATGTCGTGCTGGCCCATCTCGAGCTGCAGGTAGCGGACATAACCCGCGGCCGGCAGTTGCCGGATGCTGCGGCCATTCACCAGCGCCGCGGCCGGCACCAGCCAATCCTCGAAACCAATGAGGCATTGCGGGGCCAGAATGGTGGTTCGGCTGGGCGCGAAACGGTCGAAGGCGCCCTCGATGACCAGCACCGGCGCCGCATCGGGCCGCCGGCCAAGGTCAACCATGGTCTCGATCACGCGCTGGACAGGGCCATAGCCGGCACGTGCCAGGACGATGATGATATCGCCCGCCTCCACCTCATCCGCCGGTACCTCGCCCCGAATCGTCACCACCTTCCCAACCGGCAACACGCCGGTCAGCGCGAGGTCCTCGACGGGCAATCCAGCAGGGTCGGGTTGTCGGGCGCAGGGAGGCGGGCTGCCTCCTTCGGTCATGGCACGTTCCTCCGCGCCCCGATCCGCGGGCCACGCCCACTGGCATCCAGGAAAAGTAATGTTCTCATGGGTTGCCGCCAGACATAAAATCACAACGCCGGCACTCGCTGTCTTGCTTGGCTTGAGGCGGCAGGGCCATCTTCTCGCCATGACAAAAAAGGGAACCACACCGCCCAAGGCAGATGACCGGGCCGCGCGTCTGGCCGCAGCCTTGCGCGAGAATCTGAGGCGCCGAAAGGCCCAGGCCCGCGCACGCGACGCCGCCGCGGACGAGCCCGCGACCCCCGCCAAGGTTGCCGGCGAAAAGCCCATGGGCTAATCGGACGCCCCCGGGGTGACCGGGGGCCGCGCCGCCCCCGGCCCCGCCCCTTCACGGCGCGTTAAGCCGCAGCCCAGGCGACACTCCATGCCCATCATGCCCGACAGCTGGATTCGCCGCATGGCGGCCGAACACGGCATGATCGAGCCCTTCGTCGAGGCCCAACGCCGCGAGGGGGTCATCTCCTACGGTCTCTCCTCCTACGGCTACGACGCCCGCGCGGCCGAGGAATTCAAGATCTTCACCAACGTTGACAATGCGTTGGTGGACCCGAAATCCTTCAACGAGGACGGCTTCGTGACCCGCCGTGGGCCGGTCTGCATTATCCCGCCCAATTCCTTCGTGCTGACCCATACGGTCGAGTATTTCCGCATCCCGCGCGACGTGCTGGTCATCTGTCTTGGCAAATCGACCTATGCCCGCTGCGGCCTGATCGTGAACGTCACCCCGCTCGAGCCCGAATGGGAAGGCCAGGTGACGATCGAGATCAGCAACACCACGCCACTACCCGCCAAGGTCTACGCCAATGAGGGCGTTTGCCAGTTCCTGTTCCTGCAGGGTGCCTCGCCGCCCGAGGTCAGCTATGCCGACCGTCGCGGCAAATACATGGGCCAGCGCGGCGTCGCGCTGCCACGGCTTTAAAAGGTTGAATTGCTGAAATGGACCGCATCCGTATCCGCGGCGGCCGCGCGCTCTCCGGCACCATCCCGATTTCCGGCGCCAAGAATGCCGCGCTGCCGTTGATGGCGACCGCGTTGCTGACCGACGGGCCACTGACGCTGACGAATGCGCCCGACCTCGCCGATGTCGTCACCATGGCCGGGCTGCTTGCGCAGCACGGGCTGACGGTGGAACGCGACATGACCGCGCGCACCATCACAATGTCAGGGGCGGCTACCAACCTCGAAGCGCCCTATGACCTCGTGCGCAAGATGCGCGCCTCGGTGCTGGTGCTCGGGCCGCTGGTCGCCCGTTTCGGTCAGGCTCGGGTCTCCCTGCCCGGCGGTTGCGCCATCGGCACCCGCCCGGTCGACCTGCACCTCAAGGCGCTCGAACAGATGGGTGCCGAGATCGAGATCACCGCCGGCTATATCGAGGCCCGCGCACCCGGCGGCCTCAAGGGTGCGCGCATCATCTTTCCGCAGGTCTCGGTGGGCGCGACCGAGAACATCCTGATGGCCGCCACCCTGGCGAAGGGCACCTCCGAGATCGTCAACGCGGCGCGCGAGCCGGAAATCTCCGACCTCGCCGCCTGCCTGATGCGCCTGGGCGCGCGGATCGAGGGCCTCGGCACCGATCGCCTGATCGTCGAAGGCGTTGGTGCGCTGGGTTCGGCCGTGCATCCCATCATCCCCGACCGCATCGAGGCCGGCACCTATGCCTGCGCCGCGGCCATCACCGGTGGCCAGGTGCTGCTGGGCGGTGCGCGACTGGAACACCTCGGCGCGGTGGTACGCACCCTGCGCGACGCCGGCGTGGATGTCGCCGAGGCCGAGGGCGGGCTGAAGGTCTCGCGCCTGAACGGTCTGCGCGGCACCGATGTGATGACGGAACCCTTCCCGGGCTTTGCCACCGACATGCAGGCGCAGTTCATGGCGCTGATGTGCGTGGCGGAAGGTGCCGCGATGATCACCGAGACGATCTTCGAGAACCGCTTCATGCATGTGCCGGAACTGACGCGCATGGGCGCGCGCATCAACTTCCACGGCTCCTCGGCCATCGTGCGCGGCGTGCAGAAGCTGTCCGGCGCGCCGGTCATGGCGACCGACCTGCGCGCCTCGGTCTCGCTCATCCTCGCGGGCCTGGCGGCACAGGGCGAGACCATCGTCAACCGCGTCTATCACCTCGACCGCGGCTATGAGCATGTCGAGGCGAAGCTCGCCGCCGTCGGTGCCGACATCGAACGGTTGCCGGGCTGAAGCCGAATCGCGATGACAGCCCCCCTGCCCGGCCGGTGATAGGCTCCACCATGGACCACGCGATTCATTCCCCGCTCACCCCGGCGACGCCCGAGGATGCCAGCCCAATCGTGCTGGCCCTGCCAAAGGGCCGCATCCTGTCCGAGATCGGGCCGCTGCTGACGCGCGCCGGCATCGTCCCGGCACCGGATTTCGTGGATGAGAGCAGCCGCCGCCTGCGCTTCCCGACCAACGACCCGGCGCTGGATGTGATCCGCGTCAGGTCCTTCGATGTCGCGACCTTCGTCGCCCATGGCGCGGCGCAGATCGGCATCTGCGGCGCCGATGTGCTGATGGAATTCGACTATCCCGAGATCTACGCGCCGCTCGACCTCGGCGTCGGCCGCTGCCGCGTGTCCATCGCCGAGCCGGTCGTCACGCAGGCCGATGACCCGTCGCGTTGGTCACGCATCACGGTGGCAACGAAATACCCGAACATCGCGCAGCGTCACTTCGCCGCGCGCGGCGTGCAGGCCGAGATCGTCCATCTGAACGGCGCGATGGAGCTGGCACCCTCGATGGGACTGTCGCGCCTGATCGTGGACCTGGTGCAGACCGGATCGACGTTGAAGGCGAATGGACTGCACGAGACGGAGGTGATTGCCACCATCACCTCCCGCCTGATCGTCAACCGCACGGCGCTGAAGACGCGGCCGGAGGCTATCGGCGCCTGGATTGCGCGGTTCCGTGCCGCCTTGGCGGAGCGCGACGCGCGGTGAGTAACAAAGGAAGGTTGGGGGAGGAGAACCTCCCCCAAACCCCTACCCCTTTACTGTCTTTTGGCGCCGCCCGTCGCTGTCAGTCTCCAACCGATAGAAACAGGAGGGGGACCGGGGGAGTTCTCTCCCCCGACCTTTACCCATGAAGCGCCTCAACACCGCCACACCGGATTTCGAACCCGCCTTCGCCGCCCTGCTGGATGAGGCGCGCGAGACCACCAACCGCGTCGATGGCGTCGTGGCTGAGATCATCGCCACCATCCGCGCCCATGGCGATGCCGCGCTGATCGACTACACGACGCGCTTCGACCGCTGGGCGCCGACCGCTCCCGCCGCGCTGCGCGTTACCTCGGCCGAGATCGAGGCCGCCGACGCCTCCATCCGCCCGGAACTGCGCGCGGCGCTCAACCTCGCCGCCGAGCGGATCGAGGCCTTCCACCGCGCCCAGTTGCCGCGCGACCTTGAAATGCAGGATAGCGCCGGGCTGACGCTCGGGATGCGCTGGGGCGCCATCGATGCGGTTGGCATCTATGTCCCGGGCGGCAAGGCCGCCTACCCTTCCTCGGTGCTGATGAACGCGCTGCCAGCCCGCGCGGCGGGGGTGCCGCGCATCGCGATGTGCGTGCCGACGCCTGATGGCGCGTTGAATCCGCTGGTGCTCGCCGCGGCGAAGCGCGCCGGAGTGACCGAGATCTTCCGCATCGGCGGCGCCCAGGCGGTAGCGGCGATGGCCTGGGGCACGGCGTCGATCGGCGCGGTGGACCGCATCGTCGGCCCTGGGAATGCCTATGTCGCGGAGGCCAAGCGCCAGGTTTTCGGGCGCGTCGGCATCGATTCGATCGCCGGCCCGTCCGAGGTCGTGGTGATAGCGGATGCCGACAACGACCCCCGCCACATCGCAGTCGACCTGCTCGCCCAGGCCGAACATGACGAAAGCGCGCAATCCATCCTGATCACCCCTGACGCGACGCTGGCCGATGCGGTCGCCGTGGCGGTCGAAGCCGAGCTCCGCCACCTGCCGCGTGCGGCCATCGCCAGCGAATCCTGGGCACGGCATGGCGCCGTGATCGTGGTGCGGGACCTGGCCGAGGCGGCGACACTGACCAACCGGCTGGCGCCGGAACATCTCCAATTAATGGTAGCGGAACCACGCACGCTCCTGGCGCAGATCCGCCATGCCGGGGCCGCCTTCCTGGGCCGCTTCTGCCCGGAGGCGGTGGGGGACTATGTCGCCGGCCCGAACCATGTGCTGCCCACCGGGCGTACCGCCCGTTTCGCCTCGGGTCTGTCGGTATTCGACTTCCTGAAACGGACCACCTGGGTTGAGGCGGACGAGGCTGCGCTGGTCGCAGTCGGCCCCGCGGCGGTGGCGCTGGCGGAGGCGGAAGGCCTCACCGCACACGCCCGCAGCGTCGCTTTGCGCCTCGGTGGGTGACGCCACGCTTGACCCGGCGGGGGTTGCGGACCATTTTCCCGACGATTTCCGGCGGCGCGACGATGCGCTGCGCTCCCCCATGCGCGCTTGGCGCGCCAGTTACGAGGCCCGATGTCGAAGGAAGATATGATTGAGTTCAGCGGCCATGTCGTTGAACTTCTCCCCAATGCGATGTTCCGCGTGAAGCTGGACAATGAACACATGGTCCTCGCGCATACCTCCGGGAAGATGCGCAAGAACCGCATCCGCGTGCTCGCCGGCGACCGCGTGAATGTCGAAATGACACCCTACGACCTGACCAAGGGCCGTATCACATTCCGATTCAAGTGACCGGCATGCGCCGGGGCCGCTTCAAGTAGCCAGATCATGCCCGATACGCGCCCGCCACTGGTGCTGGCGAGCGCCAGCCCGCGGCGCCTGGACCTTCTGGCCCGGCTGGGCGTGATCCCAGCTCAGGTGGTCGCCACCGACATCAATGAATCGCCGCTGAAGCGCGAAACCCCGCGCCCCTATGCCGAGCGCCTGGCACTCGGCAAGGCGGAGGCGGCGGCCGCGCGCGCGCCGGATGCGCTGGTGCTCGCCGCCGACACCGTGGTCGGCGTCGGTCGCCGCATCCTACCCAAGGCCGAAACGGCGGAGCAGGCGCAGGCATGCCTGACCCTGATCTCCGGCCGCCGGCACAAGGTGACGACCGCGGTCGTGCTGGCACTGCCGGACGGGCGGCGGCTGAAGCGCGTGGTGGAGAGTGCGGTGACCTTCCAGCGCCTCACCGAACAGCAGATCGCCGACTACCTGGCTGGCGGCGAATGGCGCGGCAAGGCGGGCGGCTATGCCATACAGGGCCGCGCCGAGGCCTTCATCCGCTTCCTCTCGGGCAGCCATTCCAACGTGGTCGGCCTGCCGCTGTTCGAGACGGCGCAACTGTTGCGCGGCATCGGATGGCTGCGACCCTGACGCCGTCGTCCTCCGGCGCGACGACCATCCTAGTCAGCGCCTCGCCGGGCGAAGTGCGCACCGCACTGCTGCAAGGCGGCATGCTGACCGAGGCCTGGGTCGAGCGCCCGGCCCGCCCCGATGGTGTCGCGGACCTGCATCGCGGCCGCGTCTCGGCGGTCGCCCCAGCGATGGCCGGGGCCTTCATCGCCCTGGCCGGCGGCGAGACCGGCTTCCTGCCCGAACGCGAGGCGAGCGATCAGCGCCAGCCCATCGCGGCGGCGGTCAATGAAGGCATGATCCTACCGCTGCGCGTCATCCGCGCAGCGCAGGGCGGCAAGGGGCCGCGCGTATCCGCCCGCATCACCGCTGCGGAGGCCGCGCGGATCGCCGCCGCTCCACCCGGCGCCCCCATCCTCGTCGCGCGCGGGCCGCTGGCGGCGGAGCGGCTTGCCACCCGCTACCCGCGCGCTGAGTTGCTGGTTGACAGCACCGCCCTGCTCGCCCGCCTCCGCGGCGCGGTCGGTGATCGGGCTCGCCTGATCCCTGCCCCGGCATTCGACGATTCGATCGAAGCCGAATTCGATATGCTGGCCGGCACCGAGGCACCGCTGCCCGGCGGGGGCCGGCTGCTGATCCACCCGACGCCGGCACTGACCGCCATCGACGTGGATGCCGGCAGCGCAGCCGGAGCACGCGGCGCCCATGGCACGGCGACGCTGAACCGGGAGGCACTGCCCGAACTCGCGCGGCAGATCCGCGCGCGCAACCTCGGCGGCGCGATCATGGTGGATTTCGCCGGCCTATCGCCCAGGCGGCGCGAAGCGCTGGCCGACCCGCTGCGCGAGGCCCTGGCGGCCGATCGGCAGGCCAGGTTGCTCGGCTTCACCCATCTGGGCCTCGCGGAGATCGTGCGCGACCGTGTGCATCCGCCGCTGCATGAGGTGCTCGGCTCGCCGCCTTCGGCGCTGACGCGCGGGCTCGCCGCCCTGCGCCAGGGCGCGCGGGATGCGGCGGCCCGGCCGGGGGCGCGCTTCGCGTTGCTCGCCTCGCCAGCGGTGATCGCGGCGCTGGAGGGCCTGCCTGGCGCGCTGGAAGCCTTCGCCGCCGAGGCCGGCACGGCCCTGCTGCTGCACGCCGACCCGTCGGTTACCCACCCATCGATCCAGGAGGTTGGTCATGGCGGATGACCCGAAGCCCCGCCCCTTACCGCGCTGCCCGATCTGCCGGCGGCCGGCGCAGGCCGCGTCGCGCCCCTTCTGTTCACCACACTGCGCGCAGGTCGATCTCGGGCGCTGGCTGACCGGCAGCTACGCGATACCGGGCGAGCCCGACGCAATACAGGACAATGACGAGGATGACACCTGACCCGGCTGGACAGGCGCCGCTGGCTCGGCTATCCCCGCCGCCTCGCCGGGTTCCAACGGAACCTCATGGGCCCAGGTAGCTCAGTTGGTAGAGCATGCGACTGAAAATCGCAGTGTCGGTGGTTCGATTCCGCCCCTGGGCACCATTCTTCTTTGATTTTATTGGTTTTTTTGGCGAAATTCGGCGCATCCCCCACAAAATCCCCCACACGCGGCTTGCGCCTGCCTGATCCAGTGTGCGCGTGGTCGACTGGGTCCTGCCCTCCCGATAGAGGCCGCGCCGTGGTCGCCATTGAGCGAGCGGCACCCTATGCGGGCTGGGCGCCGCACCCCTCCCCGCCTTGATCTTGGATCGCGACATGCGACGGGGGCCTCAAAAACGGCCGCTATCAGCTTGACCGCGGGCTATCCATGAAATTTTTTTGGGCTCGGAAGGGTGCTTTGGCTGATCAGTAGGAGGCGCTGGCCGGCCCCTCATACAAGCTCTTCGCGTCGGTCGCAGCGCTGATCGCCTGCCTCACTAGCGGGTTGGTCAGGTCCAGCACGCCATAACGCCGCCCCAGCGAACCCATGGTTTCGCCAGCGCGCCAGCCGGCCTCGATGGCGGCCCAGTCCACCCCGACTTTGATCGGTCCCGCCATGGTCAAACGCCCCTCGCGTTGACGGAGCGTGACGGCGCAACCTCCGCGCTACCATCGGCGGCAGAATAGGTTGCCGGCGCGGCGGTGGTGGCCTGCCGCGGCCAGCGCGCGACGCATTCCGGGCGGAGGCGGATCACGCGCTTGAACTCCGGCGCCAAGCGGCGGCGCCCATCCGGGCAGCGCACAAAGAATCCGCGCGGCCCGAAGCCGGATGGCGACCACTCCTCTTCGGTCATGCCGCCCATGAACATGCAGGATACATCATCGCCGGGCAGCGATCCGAGAAGATCAAGCTGCGCGATGAGCCGCATGAGGCCGCCCACCCCCGCCGGCGCCATGCGATTGGTGAGGGAGAAGAAGTCGGCGGCGTTGATCTGGATCGGCTCCGGGGCAAAGTGAGTTGGACGGGGGTGCATGAGGTCAGTCCTTGTTCGGGGTTGAGGTGATGACCACACGCTTGCCGAACATGGAGCGGAGAGCGTGGCCGAAATTCTGTTGGACATGGGAGGCGTGGAAGCCGCCGGGCGCGGCAAGGAGCACCTCGTCGCCGGCTTCCTCGACCACGCCAAGGCGGGCGATCCACTGGCGGAAGTCGGTGGCGCTGATCTGGGCGGATAGGCGCGGCCACCAAGGATGGTCGGGCTCCGCGGCGGTGGCCGGCGCCGGCACGGTGGCCGGCGTATCGCGCCAATGCCCTTTGTTCAGCCAAGTCGCCGGGTAGGGAATGAACTGCGGATCGTCGGCGCGGAATGCAGCCCGCTGGAGGGCGGCCGTCAGGCCCTCGGCCGTTGCTCCCGTCTTGAGGGCGCGGGCGAACGCGCGAGCGGCATCGGTGCGCGCGGCCTTGCGCGGGTAGGCGCATACCACTCCGCGAAACCCTCCGGCTCGCTCTCACGCCGCGACCGCGGCGCGCGGGGGCGGGAAGTATTCTCTATTCCTTCTCCCTCTCCCTTTACTCTCTCTTGCATATGCAGTGGCAATGCCGTGGCATGTCCCGCGGCATCTGCACCGGCAAGTGCCGCGGCATCGTTGCCCGTGGTGGCGGGCGCAGAGCCGTCAACTCCCCACCGCTTCAGCGCCTTCGCGCGTTGCTGACGGCGCGCGCGCCAGGCGGCCAACGCCTTCTCCGCCACCACGGGATGGTAGAGCCGGCCGTCAGCGCAGAGCGTCCACCCGCGCAGACCGCCCGCCTCGCGGACCGTCGTCCATGCGCCCACGTCACGCCCGTAGCCCAGCAAGCGGGCCAGCGCCGCGTCGTCATTCGGAAGGCTCCCGGCCGGCACCTGATGCCAACTCGCAGCCCAGCTAATGACGTTCGCCCATCGTGCTTCCGCGTCAGGCAGCGCGGCCAAGTCGCTATCGCGAAGCCGCGCCACATCCAGCGGCATGTAGGGGAAGCCGCGAAGGTCGCAGTCCGGCGGGGTCAGCGGCTCCGGCGGAGTGTCGTTCGGCGGCAAGATGGGATAGCTCACCGGATGCCCCGGTCACGCCGGCTCGCCACGGGCGAGCGCGCGCACATCCTCCGCACGCATCATCGTGCGATAGCCCACCTTCACGAATTTGAAGCGCCCTTCCTTCTCCCGCCGTCGCAGCGTAGCGATGGAGAGGTCCAGTGCATCCTGTCCGTCGTCGAATGCTTTGAGACGGTGGAGGCGGTCTTCTAACGGAGGCTCTGGCCCATTTGGTTGTGAGGTTAGGCGGCGCGTTGTTGGTGGATCAAGCGTCGCTGTTGGATCGTCTGTCGCTTGATACGTTCACGCTCGAGCAGGATGGTCTGGCCGCGGCCGAGGTAGACGTCAGCCGGGGTAAGATTGCGCAGGCTCTCGTGGTAGCGCTGGTGGTTGTAGTGCGTGACGAAGGCCTCGACCTACGCCTCGAGGTCGCCGGGCAGGTAGTAGTTCTCGAGTAGAATGCGGTTCTTCAGGGTCTGGTGCCAGCGCTCGATCTTGCCCTGGGTTTGCGGATGGCAGGGGGCACCGCGGACATGGTCCATGGCGTTTTCGGCCAA
>NZ_BMKW01000004.1 GCF_014644535.1 Neoroseomonas lacus | reverse complement strand
GCCACTGCTTTCCTCTATGCCGCCGCCGTCCTCTTGCTCATCAGACGATTAGCTCGTTCCACCTGAGTTCAGAGTCAGACTCTTAGGCCTTTGGTGGGGTGGCTTGGAGGGGCAAAGCCCCTCCAACCTTCCTCCCTCAGCCCGCCGCCGCCCGTGCCACTGTCCCGCGTCCGGCGAGCCACGCCTCCATCCGCGCCAGCGCCTGGTCGAGCAGCGCATCGCCCTTGCAGAAGGCGAAGCGAGCGTAGTGGTTGGGCGCGCCCTCGGTCGCGTAGAAAGCCGTCACCGGGATAGCGGTGACCTTCGCTTCCTCGGTCAGCGTGCGGCAGAAGGAGACGTCATCGCCGTTCCAGCCGAGCGGGCGGACATCGGTGGTGATGAAATAGGTGCCCTTGGTCTCCAGCACGCCGAAGCCGAGCCGGGCGAGGCCGCTCGCCAACCGGTCGCGCTTCTGCTGGAGATGGTCCGAGAGCCCGGCGAAATAGGCATCGTCCTTCGCCAGGCCGACGGCGACGCCCCGCTGCAGGTTGGGCGGGGTGGTGAAGGTCAGGTTCTGGTGGGCCTTGGCGACGTTGGGCGCGAGCGAACGGTCGCAGGTGATGTAGCCGACCTTCCAGCCCGTCAGGCTGAAGGTCTTTCCGGCTGAGCCGATGCGCATGCAACGTTCGCGCATGCCCGGCAGCGTCATCAGCGGGATGTGCTTCCAGCCGTCGAAGGTGAGGTGTTCGTAGACCTCGTCGCAGATGGCGTAGCAATCATGCCGGGCGATCAGGTCGGCGATGAAGGCGAGTTCGGCGGCGGTGAACACCTTGCCGGTCGGGTTCATCGGCGTGTTGAACAGGATCGCCTTGGTCTTGGGGCCGAAAGCGGCGGCCAGTTCGGCGCGCGGCAATTCCCAGTTCGGCGGGGAGAGCCGCACCAGCTTGGGGATGGCGCCGAGCAGCTTCACCACCGGCAGGTAGGTGTCGTAGAGCGGCTCGATCAGCACGCATTCGTCGCCAGGGTTCAGCACGGCCATCAGGCAGGCGGTGATCGCCTCGGTGGCGCCGGAGGTTACGACGACCTCGGCATTCGGGTCGGCGTCGATGCCATAGAAGCGCTTGGCATGGGCCGCCACGGCGTTGCGCAATTCCGGCAGGCCGGTCATCGGCGGGTATTGGTTACGGCCGTCCAGCAACGCGTCGGCGGCGGCGCGGACCACATCCTCAGGGCCGTCGTAATCGGGGAAGCCCTGGCCGAGATTGATCGCCTGGTGCTGGTTCGCCAATGCCGACATGACGGTGAAGACCGTGGTGCCGGTGGCGGAAAGGAGGGCGTTCTGCGGCTGCATCGGCCTCGCACTTGTCCTGAACGTGTGATGGGCGGTGGTTATGGCGCCGGGCGGGCAAGGCGGCAACGGGTTGTGTGACAGGATGAGGCGTCCTGGCGCCGCGATGATGGGCAGTTTTAGCCCATTTTTTATGCATTTCGCCCAACGCTTCGGCCATGCTCCGTGCTGCCTGGTGATTTTCCGTGGGCGCATCCGATTGCTGGTTCGGCATGGCGCGTGCAATACCCGGCGCGTGTCCCGTATCCCTACGGACCGGGCCGCGCGCTGAACACGGGAACGAGGCACCGGGACAACCGGGAGGACGGCTGGTGCGCCACGGGGCGCAGAAGGCCGCTGGACAGGAGCCGATGAAGAAGATCGAAGCGATCATCAAGCCCTTCAAGCTCGACGAGGTGAAGGATGCGCTGCATGAAATCGGGCTGCAGGGCCTGACCGTGGTCGAGGCCAAGGGCTTCGGGCGGCAGAAGGGCCATACGGAGCTGTATCGCGGCGCCGAATACGTCGTGGACTTCCTGCCGAAGGTGAAGATCGAGGTGGTCTGCGGCGACGACATGCTGGACCGCGCCGTGGAGGCCATCCAGGCCGCCGCCCGCACGGGCCGGATCGGCGATGGCAAGATTTTCGTCTCGGACATCTCCGAGGTGATCCGCATCCGCACGGGCGAACGGGGCGACGACGCGGTCTAGGCCGCGCGAGTTTCGCCGACCCCTCCCCGGCGGGGGGGCGGTGGCTGGTCCGGACGCGGCGCAGGGCGCCCGCCAGACCGGATGAGCCAGGCGATGTGGCGTATGACGCCGCATCGCGAGGCTACGCCGGGTCGTTCCGCGGGGTTCCGAAGCCGCGGTTCGGGGACAGGTTTCGGGGTTTTCGCAGTCAGGGAACAGGACCGCACATCATGGCCAAGAAGCCCGCCGCCGCACCCGCCGGTGGCTCCGCCGTCTCCAAAGTGCTGGAGATGATGAAGGAGCACAGTGTCGAATACGTGGATCTCCGCTTCACCGATCCGCGCGGCAAGTGGCAGCACACCGCCCAGCACGTCTCGACCGTCACCGAGGACGTGTTCACGGACGGCTTCATGTTCGATGGCTCCTCGATCGCCGGCTGGAAGGCAATCAACGAGTCCGACATGATCCTGATGCCGGACCCGACGACGGCCTGCATGGACCCGTTCTCGGCCAAGCCGCAGATGATCCTGATCTGCGACATCTATGAGCCCTCGACCGGCCAGCTCTATGCGCGCGACCCGCGCGGCACGGCGAAGAAGGCCGCGGCCTATGTTGGTTCGTCCGGCGTGGGCGACACGGTGCTGGTCGGCGCCGAGGCCGAGTTCTTCATCTTCGACAGCGTGAAGTTCGGCACGGGCGGCAACTACGGCATCTACCAGCTCGACAGCGTCGAGGGCCCGGGGTCGTCCTTGAAGGATTATCCGGAAGGCAATATGGGTCACCGCCCGGCGGTGAAGGGCGGCTATTTCCCGGTCCCGCCGGTCGATGGCGACAGCGACCTGCGCGCCGAGATGCTGTCGACGATGGGCGAGATGGGCCTGCCGATCGAGAAGCACCACCATGAAGTGGCGCAGTCGCAACATGAGCTCGGGACCCGTTTCGGCCAGCTGGTCGAGATGGCCGACCAGATGCAGATCTACAAGTACTGCGTGCACAACGTCGCCCACAGCTACGGCAAGACGGCGACCTTCATGCCGAAGCCGATCTATGGCGACAACGGCTCGGGCATGCATACCCACCTGTCGATCTGGAAGGGTGGCAAGCCGATGTTCGCCGGCAACGGCTACGCCGACCTGTCGGAGATGTGCCTGTTCGCCATTGGCGGCATCATCAAGCACGCCAAGGCAATCAACGCCTTCACCAACCCGTCGACCAATTCCTACAAGCGCCTGATCCCGGGCTTCGAGGCGCCGGTGCTGCTGGCCTATTCGGCCCGCAACCGCTCGGCGTCCTGCCGCATCCCGTACACCACCAACCCGAAGGCCAAGCGGGTCGAGGTGCGCTTCCCGGATCCGACCGCGAACCCGTATTTGGCCTATGCCGCGCTGACCATGGCGGCGATGGACGGGATCAAGAACAAGATCCACCCCGGCGACCCGATGGACAAGGATCTGTACGACCTGCCGCCGGAAGAGCTGAAGGACATCCCGACGGTGTGCGGCTCGCTGCGCGAAGCGCTCGAATCGCTGGCCGCCGACCACGACTTCCTGCTCGCGGGCGACGTGTTCTCGAAGGAGCAGATCGAGAGCTACATCGAGCTGAAGTGGAACGAGGTGTATCGCTTCGAGCACACCCCGCACCCGGTCGAGTTCGAGATGTACTACTCCGCCTGATCCCGTCAGGATCGGACGCGACGAAAGGGGGCTCCGCGCATCGCGCGGGGCCTTTTTTTCGTGGGCGGCGGGCACGGTGGCCGGCCGGCCGCCGCGCGCGATCCTTCGAACACCCGAGGGCATGGTCCGACCGGACGACACCGGCCCGCATTCCTACCTGGCCGGATTACGGTCGTTGGGTGTCCGAATGGCGGGTGCGGGCCGGCGTCGCGCCTGATACGCTGAAGAACGCTCCAGCCTGGGAGAGGC
Source organism: Neoroseomonas lacus (assembly GCF_014644535.1). Classification (GTDB taxonomy): domain Bacteria; phylum Pseudomonadota; class Alphaproteobacteria; order Acetobacterales; family Acetobacteraceae; genus Neoroseomonas; species Neoroseomonas lacus. The sequence continues at coordinate 415,904 of NZ_BMKW01000004.1, read as the reverse complement.
TCGTTGCGGGTGGCAGCGGTCCGCTGCGGATCACGATATCGATATCGCGTCCGGATTCGCTGCGGTCATTCAGCGTTAACCACGACCACGGCGGCGTTCCGATCCGAGGCGCCGTTGTGTTTCCCCGTGTGGATAGCGTTGCTGCAAGTCACCCATCACGAAGCCGAGCGCTCTTGCCGGCTCGATGAATCCGACATGAAGATGTGTCGCCGGAGCAGAGGATGGCGCATGGATATCGATGAAATCGGCTATCTTGGCGTGCGGGAACTCGCCGCGCTGTATCGGGCGCGCAAGCTCTCGCCAGTGGAGGTCGCCCGCGCGGTTCTTGACCGCATCGAGCGTGTGGAACCGCAGGTGAATGCGATGATGCGCGTCACGCCCGAGCACGCCATGACGGCGGCACGGAAATCGGAAGCCGTGTTCATGCAGCGCGACACGCCGCGGCTGCTCGAAGGCGTTCCTGTCACGATCAAGGATCTGCAGCACACGAAGGGCGTGCAGACGGATTTCGGCACCGCCATCCTGCAGGGCACCATCCCGGATGTGGATGCGCCGTGCGTCAGCCGGCTGCTCGATGCCGGCGGGATGATGATGGGCAAGACGACTTCGGCCGGCGAATGGGGCTGGAAGGGCGTCAGCCAGGCGATGATCTCGGGCATCACGCACAACCCGTGGGGCCGCGGGCTGAATGCGGGGGCGTCGTCGTCCGGCGCCGGCGTTGCGGCGGCCTGCGGCTATGGGCCGCTGCACCAGGGTGGCGACGGTGCGGGGTCGATCCGCATGCCGGCGCATTTCTCCGGCGTGTATGGGCTGAAGCCGACGCATGGGCGGGTGCCGAACTGGCCGATGTCGAACAACGACCTCGCCACCCATATCGGGCCGCTGACGCGTAGCGTGGAGGATGCCGCGCTGATGACCCAGGCGATGGCCGGGCCGCATCCGTGGGACTACACCTCGCTGGAGGCGCCGGCGCAGGATTACGCCTCGCGGCTCAAGGGCGTGTCGATGAAGGGCAAGCGCATCGCCTATACGCGCGACCTGGGGCATGCGCGCGTCGATCCCGAGATCGCCGAGGTCGTCGATCGCGCCGTCAGGGTCTTCGAGGCGATGGGCGCCGAGGTCGAGGAGGTGACGCCGGCGTGGGGGCCGCTCGGGCCGGAGCTGGTGCGCTTCTTCTGGCCGGCGACCTTCAGCGGGCGGGCCAGCAGCCTGGCGGAGTTCGAGGACCGGATGGACCCGGGCTTCGTTGCGATGATCAAATACGCGCAGCATTTCACCGCACCGCAATTCATGCAGATGCGCCTGCGCCGATTCGACTACATCCAGCAGATCCACGACTTCATGGAGGGCTACGACTTCCTGCTCTCCCCGGCCGTGAGCGTCGCCGCCTTCCCGGCCGACAGGCTGCAGCCGGCGCATTGGCCGCAGCATGACTGGGACTGGCTGATGTGGGCGGAATTCTCCTACCCATTCAACTGGTCGGGTAGCCCGGCGGCGAGCGTGCCCTGTGGCTTCACCCCGGCGGGGTTGCCGGTCGGGTTGCAGATCGCTGGCCGGCGCTTTGACGATCTCGGCGTGTTGCAGGCGAGCGCGGCCTTCGAGGAAGCGCAGCCCTGGGCGCAGCACAGGCCGCCCTTCGCCCAATAGTTCCTTCACCCATCAACGGAGAGTGCGTGCCATGAAACGTCGTGACGTCCTTGCCACCGCAGCGGCGGCAGCCGCATCGCTCTCCGCCCCGGCGCGAGCGCAGCAGCGCAAGGTGGTGAAGTTCGTGCCGCAGGCCGACCTGGCGTTGCTCGACCCGGTCTTCACCACGGGTCTCGTCACCCGCAACCATGGCTTCATGGTCTATGACCAGCTCTACGGTCTCGACGACAGCTTCATGCCGCAACCGCAGATGGTCGAAGGCCATGTCGTCGAGAATGACGGCAAGACCTGGAAGCTGACGCTGCGCGAGGGGCTGAAGTTCCATGACGGCACGCCGGTGTTGGCGCGCGATGCGGTCGCCAGCATCAATCGCTGGATGCAGATCGACGCCTTCGGCCAGACGCTGCGCGGGGTGACGGAGGAGCTGAGCGCGATCTCCGACAAGGTCATCCAGTTCCGGCTGAAGAAGCCCTTCCCGCTGCTGCCGACCGCCCTCGCCAAGCCTTCCGCCTTCTGCCCGGTGCTGCCGGAACGCCTGGCGTCGAACCCGCCCAGCGTGCAGGTGACGGAAATGGTGGGCAGCGGGCCGTTCCGCTACATCGCGTCCGAACGCGTGGCCGGTGCACGCAACGTCTATGAGAAGTTCGACGGCTATGTGCCGCGCTCCTCCGGCACGCCGTCCTTCGCCGCCGGGCCGAAGGTGGTGCATATCGACCGCGTCGAGTGGGTGACGCTGCCCGATGCGGCGACCGCCGCGGCCGCGCTGCAGGCCGGTGAGGTCGATTGGTGGGAACAGCCACAGCCCGACCTGCTGCCGCTGCTGCGGCGCAACCGCAATATCCGCGTTGAGGCGAAGGAACGCGGCGGATTGATGGGGATGATCCGCTTCAACCACCTGGTGCCGCCCTTCGACAATCCGGCGATCCGCCGAGCCTTCCTCGCCGGGGTGAACCAGACCGAATACATGCAGGCGGTGATGGGCGAGGAACGCTCCCTGTGGAACGACCGCTGCGGCTTTTTCCTGCCCGGCAGCGCGATGGCGACCGAGGTCGGGCTCGAGGTGATGACCGGCCCTCGCAGCCTCGACAAGGTGAAGCGCGACCTCGAAGCCGCCGGCTACAAGGGCGAGCGCGTGGTCTTCGTGGTGCCGACCGACCTGCCCTCGCTGAATGCGATGAGCCAGCTCGCCGCCGACATGTTCCGCAAGGTGGGTGTCAACCTCGACTACCAGGCGCTGGATTGGGGCACGGTGCTGCCGCGGCTGGCCAACAAGGAGGGTCTCGACCGCGGCGGCTGGTCGGTGTGGTGCAACTACATCCCCGGCATCATCGCGACCACGCCGGCGACGCAATCCTATGTGCGCGGGCTCGGGCGCAACGGGCCGTTCGGCTGGCCGGAATCGGCGCGCATCGAGGCGCTGCGCGACGAGTTTCTCGATGCCGCAACGCTGGAAGAGCAGCAGCGCATCTGCCGCGACATCCAGATGCAGGCATGGCAGGACGTGCCCTACATCCCGACCGGGGCGTGGATGCAGCCCTTCGCCTTCCGCAGCAACATCACCGATATGCTCAACGGGTTTCCGTTGTTCCACAACATCCGCAAGGGGTAGTGCATCGATGGGGAGGGGCGCCGCCCCTCTCCTGATCTCGCCTCGCCAATGACGCGGGGACGTTGGACGCGATGAGCGGGCGTTGGACGAGGCGACGTGCCGGCATCGTTGATGCGCGGGCCGGGCGCGAAGACAGCTTTCGCTCCGGTTCCGCGGGCGGCGATGTGGACCACGGGCGAGGTCGAGGCCTGTGCGATGCCTGCGGCGGTGTCGCCGGTTCCTGAGGGGGCGGCGCTCCGAGCCGCCCCTGTGATCCGGATCGCATGGCGAACGACCACCCTGAATCACTTCCTCCCCAAGCCCGACCGGCGGCCTTAGAGCGGCGGCATCAACGCCACCCGACGGAGACCACCATGTCCTTCATGGACGACCTCGCCGCCCTCGCGAACGAAGCGCTCGGATCGCAGGGCAGCAACCTGGCCGAGGCCGGGACCATCCTCAGCAAGGCCACCTCGCTCCCCAAGCTGCTGGCGGCCAAGGAGGAAGCGACGCGCTGGTCGCGCGCCGTCTCCTTCGCCTTCACCGACGATCTTACGGCGGATGACGCGAATGCCGTGGCGCTCGCCTCGCGCAACGAAGGCCCGGCCGATGCGCTGCGGCACTGCTTCCTGGCCTCGATGCTGGCGCGGGACCTCGGCTACACCGACGCACTCGAAGTGCTGGTGGCGCATGAGATGAACGCCGCCTGGGGCTCGCCCGCCTCGCAGATGGACCTGTTCAACAACGCCGTAGGCCTGGAGATCGGCACGCGCTCGAAGGCGGCGTCCGACCTTGACCTGCAGGTGGCGACGATGGATGCCTTCCTGCAGGGCCGGTTGCGCGTGCTCGACCATGCCAATGGCGACAGGCTCGTGCCGACGCGGTCGCTGACCTTCGGGCGGTGATGACGCGCCGTCGGCGCGGCCGTTCTATCGGGACGCTGGGCGCGCCGATGCTCGAAGCGCAGGCGATGCGTTCTCCCGGGCCGTCAAGGCCGGCGCCTGCCGGTGTTCGGCGCGGGACCGAAGCGGAGCGACGCGAAGAAGCGTTCAATGAGCGCATTCCACTCATCGCTGCGGGGGTCGGCTTCAGCATCATCTGCCATGCGCCGCTCACTGGCGCGTAGAAATGCGAATGCCACGATACCGCTATCGGCCGGCGCCCGGCATTAGCGGACATTCGAGGTGAGCCGCAGCGTCGTACCCGCTGGGAAGGTTGGGTTTCCCCATTCCTCATAGATGACCTGCGTCGGCACACAGTTCGTTTCCTGCGGCGTGGCGCCAAGCTCCGCATGGATCGTCCGGAAGCGCGGACCATGCTCCCATCCGAGCAGTCTCGGACGGTCGTTCGAACCAGCGCCACCCGCCAAGCCGTCGCGCAGATCAACTTCGAGCATCGCACGAAGCTCGTCGATATGCGGCGGCGCTTCCGTGGGCGACAGCGGCGGATCGGCGCCGGCAGCGACGAGGAAGTAGGTGTGGGCGCGTTCCGACGGCGTAGGCATGCGGCCCTCGCGAGACCAGGCGATGACCGGTGCGATATGGTAGAACATGGACACCGCTGGTCCTTGGGATCGCTCGCATCAACCGGCGCCGGGCCGCACCACGGTGACCGGCCCGAAGGTTCGCGCAGTGTCGGCATTCGCGATGTATCGCCCGCCAATGCCCTGGCAGGCCGCCTCGACGCGGCCGCCGGCTACATCTTTCGGCAGGGCGGCGTCGCTGGCTGCCATCTCGCAGCCATCCAGACTGACCAGCGCACCGATGAGGGCAATGATCGCCATCGCGCGGCCCGCAGGGTGGCGGGCCAATTAGGCCTCCCATCGAGGCGAAGGGCAGGGAAACACCGGCGGGTCCATGGCGTGCCTCCCGGACAACGCCTGTCATGCTAGGCGGACCCTTCGCCGAGCGGCTTGATTCACCTCATCCGCTCAGTCGTGACCATGCGGCCGGCGGCAGGCGCCACATGGTCGTGGTCCCCGCAACTGCCGCGGCGCGGACCGCCGCCTCAGGCTGCTTTCCTGGCAAGCCGCGCATAGGCCGCGACGAAGCGGTCGACATCCTCCTCGTCATTGTAGACATGCGGGCTGATGCGCAGCCGGCCGAGGCGCGGCGCCGCGAAGGCCTTTTGCGCCGCCAGCGTCTCGATGAAGCCGGCCGGCATGCCGTGAGGGAAACTCACGCAGAGCAGATGCGGCGCGCGCAGCGAGCGCTTCGGCAGGATGGCGCCGGCCGCGCCGAGGCCATCCTCCAGCCGCGCCGTGAGCATCGCGCAGCGTTCGCCGATTGCCTGGTGGCCCCAGGAGGCCATCAGTTCCAGCGCCACGGTGGACATCTCGATGCCGACGAAATGGTCGCGCTCGCCCATGTCGAAGCGCCGCGCGGTCGGTGCGTAGGACAGGTCGGACAGGTAGGGCGTGCGGTCATTGGTGACGCCGCGGCGGCCGAAGCCGGTCTGTTCGAGCGGCACGCCGTCCTGATGGCGCTTGGCGATGTAGATGAAGGCGCGGCCATAGGGGCCGAGCACCCATTTGTAGGTCGGGAAAATCAGGAAATCCGGGTCGATGCGCTTCACGTCGAGGTCCATCATGCCGGCGCCATGCGTCGCGTCGATCAGGAGCGCGGCGCCCTTCGCCTTCAGCGCCGCGCTGATGCGGTCCATGTCGAGCAGCGCGCCATCGGCCCAATGCAGGTTTGAGATGGAGGCGATCGAGACCGGCGCGCCGGGCCGCGCGATCGCTTCCTCGACCGCCGCGGTCCAGTCGCCATCGGCGGGGCGCCTGACCGTGTCGACCGTGAAGCCCTGGGCGGGGGCGCGCTGCATCCATTCCAGCACCGGGGAGGAATGATCGTCCTCGAAGACCAGCACCCGGGCGCCGGCGGGGGGCGCGAAGATCTTGCCGGCGACGGCGACGCCGTAGGAGACCGAGGGGATGATCGCGACGTCATCGGCGGCGGCGCCGATCAGCGCGGCGGCGGCGGCGCGGCAGCGCTCGATGCGCTGGCCCGGCAGGGCCAGGTCGAGTTCCCAGGGGTGGCCCTTGAGGGCGACGCCCTCGCGCCCGGCCTGCTGCACCGCCAGCGGCAGCGGCGACCACGCCGCGGCATTGAGGTAGGCGACATCGCGCGGGATATCGAACAGGTGGCGCTGGGAGGCGAGCATGTCGGGTTTCCTTGGACGGGGCAGCGGCGAACCTAGAACAGCAACACGCCGCGGCCAACGCGCCGGATGCCGGCCTCGGCCCTCTACATGTCGTGGCCTTGCCGGCGATTTTCCCCAGATGTGGCGGTTTTTTACTTTTCATTAGCCGAATCGGCCTCAGTCCTTGCGTCGCCGGCGGGACCGGCCGGGTCGCCAACCTCGATACGAGGTGGCCCCCGGGGAACCCGCCGGCACGCAAAGCCATGAGGACGACAAAATGTCTCAACACATGCAGGCCGCCGCCACCGATGGCGCCGAGGGCCCGGCCCCGGCGGAGTTCGAATTCGACGGCCAGGTGGGCGCGGCGCTGCACCATCGGCGCCGCCGGCTCGGCCTGACGGCGACGCAGCTGGCCCGGCGCGTCGGCATCACCCAGCGGCGCATGGCCCGGCTCGAACTGGGGCTGGAGCCGCTGACCTTGCGCCTCGCGCTCAGCCTCGGCGCAGCGCTCGACATGCCGGCGGGCTGGTTCCTCGGCGTCGAGGCGGCGGCGGTGCCGGAGGCGATCGGCATCAGCCTGCAGCAGGCGCATGACCATTGGGCGCAGGCACTGGCGCTGCGCATCGCCGCCCTCGGCGCGGCGCAGATGCAACACTGACGCACCAACCGCCGGGCCGGCGGATGGCCCGGCTGCGGCGGCGCGGGATTTGCGTGCATGGCATGGCGTAGCCTTGATGCAACACGAGTCCCCGGAGTGCACCGCATGGAGCGTCTGTTTCGGCTGAGCGAGCGCGGCACCGATCCGCGCACCGAGATCCTCGCCGGCCTCTCCACCTTCCTGACCATGGCCTATGTGATCGTGGTCAACCCGTCGATCATGGCCGCCGCGGGCATCGATGCCGGGGCGGCCTTCGTCGCCACCTGCCTCGCCGCGGCGATCGGCTCGATGCTGATGGGGGTGATCGCGAATTTCCCGATCGCGCTGGCACCCGGGATGGGGCTGAACGCGTATTTCGCCTTCGCCGTCGTGCAGGGGATGGGCGTGCCGTGGCAGGTCGCGCTGGGGGCGGTGTTCCTATCGGGGCTGCTGTTCTTCGCCGTCTCCATCTTCCGCATCCGCGAATGGCTGGTGAACGGCATTCCGCTGTCGCTGAAATTCGGCATCGCGGCCGGGATCGGCTTCTTCCTCGGGCTGATCGGGCTGCGCGGCATGGGGCTGGTGGTGGCGCATCCGGCGACGCTGCTGAGCCTCGGGCCGATCACGCAGACCGGGACGCTGCTCGCCTGCGCCGGCTTCCTGGTGATCGCCGGGCTGTCGGCGCGCAACGTGACGGGCTCAATCGTCATCGGCATCATCCTCACCGCGCTGGCCGGCATTCCCTTTGGGCTGACCACCTTCCACGGCATCGCCTCCATGCCACCCCCGCTGGCGCCGACCTTCATGCAGCTGGACATCGCCGGGGCCATCGGGCTCGGCATCACCGGGATCGTCTTCACCTTCTTCATCGTCGATCTGCTCGACAACACCGGCACGCTGATCGGCACGGTGCATCGCGCGGGGCTGATGCGGAAGGATGGCACGGTGCCGAACCTCGGTCGGGCGCTGGTGGCGGATTCGGCCGGGGCGATGATGGGCGCGGTGCTCGGCACCTCGACCACCGTCAGCTACATCGAAAGCGCCGCCGGCATCCAGGCGGGCGGGCGCACCGGGCTGACCGCGGTGACTGTCGGCGTGCTGTTCCTGCTGGCGCTGTTCCTGGCACCGCTGGCGACGTCGATCCCCAGCTTCGCGACGGCGCCGGCGCTGGTCTTCGTCGCCTGCCTGATGGCGAAGTCGCTTCAGGAACTCGATTGGGCGGACACCACCGAATACCTGCCGGCGATCGTCACCGCGCTGGCGATGCCCTTCACCTTCTCGATCGCGACAGGGATCGGGCTCGGCTTCATCACCTATGCGGGGGTGAAGACGCTGGCCGGGCGGCCGGGCGAGGTGCATGGGGCGGTGTGGCTGATCGCCGGGCTGTCGTCCGTCAAATTCGCGCTGCTATAGGCGGCGACCCAAAAGCCATCCGCCGATGCCGCGCGTGAGGGTGAGGGTGAGGGCAGAGCACCGCCACGCCCGGCGCGGCGGTCGGGTGCATGCGGCCCGCAACAACGCCATTACCTGAATTGTTGCCAGTCAGCCGCATTCCGTTTCTTGATAGAAATCAAGATTATTTGACGATGAATGCGGATTCAATTTCCGTTTGATGGGAATGTTCTTGCAATAATCAACCTGAAGACGAAAAATAATATCAAACTTCCGTGAAGTTTCTTATTCAGTTGAAGATATATAGCTCTATTCGCCAACACGGACAGATTTTATCAACTATGGCGCTTATATGCGCTTAATTCTTCTGCAATTTCGTTTATGCGGCGATATGCATTTAGACATTTCAGATATTTGCGGCCGACTAATAAGACGCCCAATCAACCCGCTTTCATGCCAAATATGCTGATGATAGCTATTGTTTCTACGCATTACGTCGAAGTAGATAATCCGACTGGGTTGATAAGCTTCCGGGATTGGTCGCCGGATCTAGAGCATCGAATGTTATTCTCTGTATTCGCCGGCAAAAACCGGAAGCTCTTAGTCATGCCCAGTATTTTGGTGAACTGTCGCTCAACGAAAACGGGAGATCGCCACCATGGCATACAGTTTTGACGCAGAAAGCAGCACGCGTTTCACTCTGACCGGAACAGCTGGAAATGACATCGTCAACCTGAGTGACAACATCATTCAGGCTACCGAAGTCGATCCCGTCCTGCCGCAGGACGTGGATCTGCTGGCGGGCGGCCTCGGCTTCTTCCGCCGGATCGATATCAACGGCTACGACGGCAATGACTCCGTGATCGGCGGCAATGCCCTGCTCTCGAAGATCATTGCCAATGGCGGCAATGGCGACGATTGGTTGGAGGGCGGTCGCAACAACGACGTCTTGGTCGGTGGCAGCGGCTTCAACTACCTGAATGGCTTCGACGGAAACGACAGGCTCACCGCGAATGGCGGCAACGACACCATGTTGGGTGGCAACGGCAATGATTGGATCAGTGCCGGCGGTGGCAACAACGTGGTGATGGGCGAGGCCGGAAACGACACCATCTTCGCCAATGGCGGGAACGACAAGGTCGATGGCGGCAGCGGCAACGACCTCATCGATGCCGGTGGAGGCAACAACGACGTTGTCGGCGGTACCGGCCTCGACACCATTACGACTGGGAGCGGCAATGACACCGTCAATGCCGGTTCGGACAATGACGTCGTCAACGCAGGCGACGGCGCCAACAGCATCCTGGGCGGCGACGGGAACGATGCGATCACCTCCGGCAGCGGCAATGACTTCGTCAACGGCGGTGCCGGCAACGATCTCATCTCCGCCGGCGACGGCAACAACAACATCAACAGCGTGACCGGCAACGACACCATCACCACCGGTGCCGGCAACGACACCATCAACTCGAACAGCGACGACGACGTCGTCAATGCTGGCGACGGCAACAACCTCGTGTACGGCATGACCGGCAACGATGCGCTTACCACCGGCAGCGGCGCCGATACCATCTATGCCGCCGACGGCGACGACACCGTCAGTTCCGGCAGCGGCAACGACTTGGTCAATGCCGGCGCCGGCAATGACGTCGTGACGGCGGGCGATGGCAACGACACCATCGACGCCGGAACCGGCGACGATACGATCGACCCTGGCGCCGGGCAGGACACGATCTACGACCGCGCGGGAGCCGACAACGTCCTTCTCTCGGACGGTGACAACGACACCGTGCTGAACGGGAATGATTTCAACCCCGACGTGTTCAGGTGGACGTCGCTCCATGAGCATGACAATGGACCGGAGTGGGACAAGATCTCCTACTTCGACGTCACCGGCGCGATTCACGACCAGATCGATGTCTCCGGCCTCGGCAACAACCTCGTCGCCGACATCTACGGCTCGGCCGGGGACAGCGGCGCGCTGGTCATCTACAAGGACATGGCGGCCCGGCACGATGGCGACGCCAGCCTGGTTGTCGAATGGGACAACGGCACGCCGATCGAGCAGATCAATGTCGGCATCCAGAGCGGCGCCGATATCAAGATCGGCTTCGGCTGGCATGTGTTTGACGGGGTGACCGGCGACACCTTCTTCTGAAGGAACGGCCGTCGAGGGCGGCGGCGCCGTTGCCGCCGCCTTCCAAGGGGTATCTCGGACACCAGAATGCGGATTGGCGGGGGGTTTGCCCCCCGCAGGTGTCACGCGTCCAGCATGCCGGGTGGCCCGTAGACGAGCCGCCGCTCGCGCACCCGGTCGAACAGGCCGAGCAGCGCCTTGGCGCGCTCGGTCGCCGATGGCTCGCCGTCGAAGACGATGCCGTGCCGTGCCGTCTCGTCGGTCAGGCCGAGATAGCCCATCCAGACCCGCGTGAAGGTTTCGAGATCCGCAGCGATCACCGCATCCACCGGATGACCGGGGTCCTTCATACACAGGTCGATATGCGGATGCATGAAGACGAACCACCAGCTGCGCTGCGCCGTGCGCGCGGCGGGGATGTTGCGGAAATCGAAGCGGATGACGAAGCGCCCGGCGGGGAAGGCCGAACGCGGGATCTGCCCGCTCATGCTCATCAGCAGGAAGTGCGGGTCGAAATCCTCAGGACGCAGGATGGATTGCGTGTGGCGCTGGCCCCACAGGCTCAGCGCCTCGATGATCGGACGGAAATCCTCCCCCGCCGATGTCAGCGCATAGACATTGCCGGGACCGTTCGCCTTTGTCGTGATCGAGATCACGCCATGACGCTCAAGGTCGCGCAGCCGCTGTGCGAGCAGCGTCTTCGACATCAGCGGCAGACGGCGGCGTAGATCGTTGAACTGCGCCGGCCCGCAACAGAGCTCGCGGACGATCAATGGTGTCCAGCGTTCGGCGAACAGTTCGCAGGTCTTCGCCACCGGACAGAATTGTCCATATCCCGGCATAGCAGCACCATCCTTCGGTTACGAAGATGAAATCAAGTCCATTTTCTGGCCTTGAAGCTTGGCTTCGCGAAACGCCAGGGTCAGCGCCACCACAACGCCCCTGATGGGAGAGCAGCATGCCGGACACACAGGTCACCGATCACCTGACGATCGACTGGATTGCCGCCGCCGATGCAATTGGACGCGAGATCGCCGCCACCACGGCGCGCCATGACGAGGAGGACACCTTCGTTGAGGAGGGCTTCCGGGCCCTGAAGGCGGCGGGCTTCTTCAAGGCGCTCGTGCCGGCGGAGCTGGGCGGGCTCGGTGCTGACTACCGCGACATCTGCCAGGCGATCCGTCGCCTCGGCACGATTTGCGGATCGACCGCCCTTGCCTTCTCGATGCATTCGCATCTGGTCGCCGTACCTGCGTGGCGCTGGCGGCACGAGAAGGCACCGGTCGAGGGCCTGCTGAAGCGCGTCGCCGCGGAAGACCTGGTGTTGATCAGCAGCGGCGGGTCCGATTGGCTGCCGAGCAATGGGCGCGCCGAGAAAGTCGATGGCGGCTTCCGCGTCACTGCGAAGAAGGTGTTCTCGAGCGGCTGCCAGATGGGCGACCTGCTGGTGACCAGCGCCATCCATGACGACCCGCAGGCCGGCCCGACCGTGCTGCACTTCGCCGTGCCCTTCAGGGCGGAAGGCGTGCGGCGGCTCGACACCTGGCGCGTGCTGGGGATGCGTGGAACGGGGTCCCATGACGTGGCGCTGGAGGGCGTCTTCGTACCTGACGCGGCGATCGTCGCGCGGCGCCCGCCAGGCCAATGGCACATGCTGTTCCACCACATCTTCGCGCTCGCCTTTCCGCTGGTCTATGCGGCCTATGTCGGCGTGGCCGAGGGCGCACGGAACCACGCACTGGAGATCGCGCGGGTCAAGCCGAAGACCGCGGCGCTGACCATCGCGGCGGGGCGCATGGAGAACGCCTTCATGCAAGCGGAGATGGGTCTCGACCGCATGATCGCCATCGCTGAGACCGATGCACCCGGCCCGGAACGCACCAGCCGCGCGGCGATCGCCCACACCCTCACGGCGGAGGCGGCGATCGCGACGGTGGAACGCGCGATGGAACTGGTGGGGGGTTCGTCCTTCTACCGCGACCTGGGGCTGGAACGCGCCTTCCGCGATGTTCAGGGGGCGCGCTTCCATCCGCTGCAGGAATTGCCGCAGCTGGAACTGACCGGGCGGATGGCGCTGGGGATGGGTATCGACGGATGAGGCAACCGGGCGGGAGGGGGCCGCCCCCCTCCCCTCAAGCGTCGAGCGCCTCCGCCTCGACGCTCGCCGCGTTGTCCTGGATGAACTGGAAGCGCAGTTCGGGCCTGCGGCCCATCAGTGCCTCGATGCGTTCACTGGTGAAGGCGCGGTCCTCGGCCGGCAGGATCACACGCAGCAGGGTGCGCTTCTTCGGGTCCATGGTGGTCTCCTTAAGGGAGGCCGGCGGCATTTCGCCCAGGCCCTTGAAGCGACTGACCTCGACCTTTTGGTTGGCCTTGAAGCGCGCCTTGAGCACGCGCTCGCGGTCGGCATCGTCCATCGCATAGACCGACACGCCGCCGGCCTGCAGGCGGTAGAGCGGCGGCTGGGCGAGGAAGACGCGGCCTTGGCGCACCAGCTCGGGCAGTTCCTTGTAGAAGAAGGTCATCAGCAGCGCGGCGATATGCGCGCCGTCCACATCGGCATCGGTCATGATGACGACGCGACCGTAGCGCAGCCTGGCGATGTCGAAGCGGTCGCCGACGCCGCAGCCCAGCGCCTCGATCAGGTCCTTGAGTTCCTGGTTCTGCCGCAGCTTTTCCGTGCTGGCGGAAGCGACGTTGAGGATCTTGCCGCGCAGGGGCAGCACCGCCTGGGTCTCGCGGTCGCGCGCCTGCTTGGCGGAACCGCCGGCCGAATCGCCCTCCACCAGGAAAAGTTCAGTGCCTTCGGAGGTCGCGCGGGAGCAATCCGCCAGCTTGCCCGGCAGGCGCAACTTGCGGGTGGCGGATTTGCGCGGCATCTCCTTCTCGGCGCGGCGACGGATGCGGTCCTCGGCGCGTTCGATGGCGAAGGCGAGCAGGTTGTCAGCCGTTGCCGGGTCGCCGGCCAGCCAATGGTCGAAATTGTCGCGCAGGGCGTTCTCGACGAGGCGGGCGGCTTCCGGGCTGGTCAGCTTGTCCTTGGTCTGGCCCTGGAATTGGGGGTCGCGCACGAAGACCGAGAGCATGCCGGCGAGACCGCCGAACAGATCCTCGGCGGTGACGGCCGCGGCGCGCTTTTCCTTCTTCAACTCGCCATAGGCGCGGAGGCCCTTGACCAACGCGGCGCGGAAGCCGGCTTCATGGGTGCCGCCCTGTCCGGTCGGGATGGTGTTGGCATAGGTGTTGAGGAAGCCCTCGGCGCGCTCCATCCACGTCGCGGCCCATTCGACGCGGCCGGCGCCGTCGGGGAACTCCGCCTGGCCGCTCCAGGGGGTGGAGACCACCGTCGCCTGGCCCGTGATCGCCGAGGCGAGGAAGTCCGACAGCCCGCCAGGGAAATGCAGCACCGCCTCGGAAGGCGTCTCGTCCTTGATCAGCGCGGGGTCGCAGGACCAGCGAATCTCGACACCGCGGAACAGATAGGCCTTGGAACGGCACAGCCGGTGCAGCCGTGCCGGCTTGAATTCCTGCGCGCCGAAGATCTCGGGGTCGGGCTTGAAGCGGATGGTGGTGCCGCGGCGGTTCTGCACCGGGCCGGCGTTCTTCAGCTTGGTGACCGGCTTGCCGCGTTCGTAGGATTGCGTGAACAGGGTGCGGTCGAGCGCGACCTCGACCTCCAGCCGTTCGGCCAGGGCGTTGACCACCGAGGAGCCGACGCCGTGCAGGCCGCCCGAGGTCTCGTAGGCCTTGCCGGAGAACTTGCCGCCCGAATGCAGCGTGGTGAGGATGACTTCCAGCGCCGACAGCTTGGGGAATTTCGGGTGCGGGTCGACCGGGATGCCGCGGCCATTGTCGCGCACGGTCAGCCAGTTGCCGGCGGCGAGCGTGACGTCGATGCGGTCGGCATGACCGGCCACCGCCTCGTCCATGGCGTTGTCGATGACCTCGGCGGCGAGGTGGTGCAGGGCGTTCTCGTCGGTGCCGCCGATATACATGCCGGGGCGCCGGCGGACGGGTTCGAGCCCTTCCAGCACCTCGATGTCCTTGGCGGAATAGCCTTGGCCCTGCCCGGCGGCGCCTTTCCCCGCGCCGCCCCGGCCGAACAAATCGTTCATGTCTTGTTCCCCTTAGGCCGCCGAGGATACCGGCGAGAGCGGCAGGAAACAACGCGGCAGGCGATTCGCCCGCGCGCCGCCTCACGCCACGCGGGTCACGACGCCTTCCGCCTGGCCGAGGTTGAAGTCGGGGTCGTCCTCTGTCCAGGCGAGGTTCATGGCGCCGTCCGGCCGCGGTGCCAGGGTGACCAGGGCGGGCCACCCGGCCACCGGGCCGCGGATCTGGAAACCCTCAAGCAAGCGGAAGCGCCAGGACCAGACGCGTGGGGCGAAGCTGTCGGAGGCGCGCGCCACCATGCCCCGGCCACCGCGCGCATCCAGCGCGGTCACGGCGACGGCGATGGACTGGCGGCGATTGATGCCGGCCCAACCCTCCCATCGTCCCGAGAACACCCGCAGCGTGGCCGTCACATCCGGGCCGGGCGGTTCGATACGCAATGGCGGCAGGACGGCGAGGCGCTGGCTGGTGGTTTCGGCGGCGAAGGCCTCCCAATGCGGTGGCCAGCGGCCGGGTTCGAGGTCAGCGAGATCGTCGTCGCCCGCACAGGCCGCGGCGAGGCCCGGCAAGCCCAGCAGCAGGGCGCGCCGCCGGGCGTTCGCCACGCTCAGGCGCCGAGTTCGAAGCCGGAGACCGCCGCCTCGCGCGCCAGGCCCAGGCTTTCGGCGAAATTGTCGCGCCGGGCGATGTTGGTGGCGACCAGTTGGCGGATCTCGGCGCCCGCCCCACCAGTGGCGGCGGGGGCGGCGCGCTCGGCGATCTGGAAAGCGCCGGTGGGCGCATAGCCGCGCAGCCCGCCCTGCCCCTCGACCAGCGCGAAACCCGATTGCGCCGGGCGGACCGAGACGGCCTGGCCGGCGGCGACGCGGCCGATCTCGGGGGCACCGGCCTCGGGACGCAGGCGCAGCGGCACCGTCGCGGCGGCGACCACGCTGCGGGTTGCCCCGCTCTCGGCCCGGGCGCGGCGGGCGGCGGCGCGCGAGCCGGGTGCGGCCGCCTCGATCGCCGCGTCACGCTGCGTGGTGCGGGCTTCCAGCGCGTCGAGCACGGCCTGGGCGCGGGCGAGGTCACGCTGCAGCCGCGCGCGCAGCGCCGCCATGCGGGCTTCGGCAGCCGGGCGCGGCACGCGATTGGCGGCGAGTTCGGCGCGGATCACCCGCGCCTCGATCCAGCGGCAATAGAGCAGCGCGTCGAAGGCGATCTGCACCGCGTCGATATCGGCGTTTTCCTGGCGCAGTGTCGATTCCAGCCCGGCTCCGGGCGTCGCGGAGGGGCGGCCGAAATTGGTCGCGACGGTGCCACGGGGCAGTTCGCCCGGCGCGGTCCAGCGCGCCGGGGCGAGGAAGGCGTCGCCCGAGCCATTGAAACTACTGACCTGGTTGCGGCAGCCCTCGCCGGCATCCTCGCCGCCGGGCAAGGCGCAGGCGGCGAGCAACGCCACCGCCGCGCCGCTGGCAAGCGCCAGCCTTGACCAGGCGATACTCACCCGAGATGCGCTTCAAGCATCCACAGCGCCTTGTCGAGCGTGCGGGAGTAGCCGGTCAGCAGGTCGGCTGTGTCGGCATCGCCGGCCTCGTCGGTTTCATCGATGCCCTCGCGCACCGTCTTGGCGAGCGCGGCATAGCGTTTGGTCAGCGCCTTCACATGGTCCATGCCGTCGCGCAGGTCGGCGGGGTAGGCGTCGAGGCGGGTCTTCTCGCCGATGATCTGGGTGGTGCCGTCCGGCGTGCCGCCAAGTTGGATGACGCGTTCGGCGATGTCGTCCGTCACAGCGCCAAGATCGTTGTAGAAGCCTTCGAACAGCGCGTGCAGGCCGGCGAAATGCGGGCCGCGCACGGTCCAATGCGCCATGCGGACGCTGTTGGTGAGGTCGGCCGTGTCGGCCAGGGTGGCGTTGAGCACGCCGACCGAGACTTCGCGCACATTGGCGCCGAGGTCGTTGTTGGTCGCGTGCAGTTTCGCGGCCTTGGATTTCGCCATGGCGGGGGCTTCCTTGATCGTATTGGACATGGGAGGCAAACGACCATGCAAGGTCAAGGTTGCACGGTCAGGTAGCGCGCGGCCTCGGGCGCATCATCGCCGACCTGGAAGCCGGCGGCGCGCGCCAGAACGTTGCGGTCGGCGGCATCGAGCCGTCCGGCCTCGCGCAGATGTTCTGTCCAGGATTCGACGGCCCAGAGCTCGATCCAGCGTTCGGGATGGGCGACATCCTCGAGAAGGCGCCAGGCCACCGCGCCGCAACGCAGGCGGACCCGGCGCGATTCCTTCATGGCGGCGAGGAAGGCGGCGCGGTTGGTCGGGTCGACGCGGTAGCGCACGACTTCGAGGACCCGGCCGGAATGCTCGTCGAGGATGTTGCGCAACTCGGCGGCGGGCGCCTCGGGGGACGGCATGGCGACGCGCGGCGGCTCGGTGCTCGTCGCGGTGTCGAGGCGCCAGCCGCGCACGCCGATCGCGGCGATGGCGCAGATGACCGCGGCGCCCAGCAGCGCCGGCTCGATGCCGAAGGTGTTGCCGGCCCAGCCCCACAGCACCGCGCCCGCGGTCATCGCGCCGAAGAAGCACAGCTGGTAGATGCCGATCGCCCGCGCGCGGACCCAGGCGGGGGTGGCGAATTGCGCGGAGGCCTGCAGGGTGGAGGCGGCGGCGAGCCAGCCGGCGCCGAACAGCAGCATCGCCACGCCCGCCGGCACCCAATGGTTGGACACCCCCAGCACCGCGAGCGCCAGCGCCGAGACCAGCGAGAAGGCGGTGACCATGGAGCCGCGCGTCGGGAGCCGCACGCGCAGGGCCGGCAGGGCGAAGCCGGTCGCCACCGCGCCGACGCCCATCAGCCCGAGCATGCCGCCGTAGGCCTCCGGCCCCAGGCCGAGTTTGTGGCGCACCACCAGCGGCAGCATCCCCCACACCGCCGAGGTGAAGAAGAAGAAAGTGACGGCGCGCAGGATGGTGGCGCGCATCGCCGGGCTGGCAGCGACGAAGCGCAGCCCGGCCCGCATCGCGGAGAGGAAATGTTCGGGCGGCATGGCGCTGCGCGGCGCCTCCCGCTTCCAGAACAGCAAGGCGAGCAGCAATGACAGGAAGCACAGCGCATTGAGCGCGAAGGCGGCCTGGGTGCCGGCCAGCGCGATGGCGAAGCCACCGATCGCCGGGCCCACGGCGCGCGAGAGGTTGAAGCCAATACCGTTCAGCGCGATGGCCTGCACCAGGTCCTCGCGCGGGACGAGTTCCGGCGTGGTGGCGGCCCAGGCGGGGAAGTTCAGCGCATTGCCCATGCCGATGCAGAAGGTGAAGAACAGCAGGCCCCAGGGGCCGAGCATGCCAGCCCAGGTCAGCAAGGCGAGGAGGGACGCCACCGTCAGCACCCAGGCCTGGGCGCCGATCAGGTAGATGCGGCGATCGATGATGTCGGCCAGCGCGCCGGCCGGCAGCGCCAGCAGGAAGACCGGCAGCATCGAGGCGGCCTGCACCAGGGAGACCATGACCGGGGACGGGTCGAGGCTGGTCATCATCCACCCCGCTCCCGTGTTCTGGACCCAGAGGCCGATATTGGCGGCGAGATTGGCCCACCAGAGCAGGCGGAAGGCCGAGTGGCGAAGGGGAGCGAAGGCTGCTGGCATCGTGGCAAACTGGCAGAAGCCGGTGGCGACGGGAACGGCTTCTGCGCGCTGGCCTGTGACGGCGTCGCTCGGTTAGGCTGGCGGCATGGCGGATCGCATCACCACCTATGCCGAGTTCTGGCCCTACTACCTGCGGGAACACGCCAATCCGTGGACACGGACGATCCATGCGCTCGGCACCGCGCTGGGGCTGGCGCTGCTGGTCGTGGGGCTGCTGGCCGGGCCGTGGTGGCTGATACCGGCCGCGGTGGTGGTCGGCTACGCCTTCGCCTGGGGCAGCCACATGCTGATCGAACGCAACCGGCCGGCCACCTTCACCTATCCGGCCTGGTCTCTGTATTCGGATCTGCGCATGGCATGGCTGATGGCGACCGGGCGGCTGGGCCCGGAATTGGCGAAGGCCGGGCTGCGTTAAGACGGCTTGTTGTGCTCGCGACGAACTTCACGCGATCAGGTGCTCCCACATGATCGCGAAATGCTCTTGTCAGTCGAGCGTCGTCGCTGGCCCGGCAGGGCGGGCGGTACGGTTCCACACGCCGCGGATGGCCTCGCTGACGCGCACCGGGTCGGCTATGCCGCGCAGCACATGCGTCTCTTCCGAGCGGCCTTCCATTGCCTTGACCACGATGTCGCCGATGCCGACCAGGCGGTGATAGAGGCTCTGCTTCACCACCACGTCGCGGATGCGGAAGATCTCGATGTCGTCGCGCGACTTGGTCCAGAAACCCTGGGTCAGCGTGATGCGCTCATTGGTCAGGATGATGCGCTGCCGGCCGAGGAAGGGCAGCCCCAGCATGACAACGGAGAGCGCGAGCCAGAGCGGCCCGTAGGAGCGCTTGGTCTCCCGCGTTTCCAGGATGACGGTTTCGGTCATGCGATAATCCCTGCCTGCGCGTGCCGATTACGGCCTGCGGCGGCGCGGGGCAACGGGGGATGGTTTGGCGTGCGACGGGTAGGATGGGAAAGGCGGTTTTCGGCAGAGGTTGTTGATGAAAAGAAAAATCTTTCTTTTTATGGCAGTATTGCGGGCTCACTTAGAAATGTCTTTCTATTTTGGGGAAACCAACCGGACCGCCCCTCATGCCGCAGATCTTCGTCATCCATGAAAACGACGCTTGGCTCGACCCGCTGCGGGCCTCCTTCCTCGCCGCCGGCGTGGCGCACGAGGAATGGCACCTCGACCGTGGCCTGCTCGACCTGACGCGGCCCCCGCCGGCGGCGGTCTTCTACAACCGCATGTCGGCTTCCTCGCACACGCGCGGGCATACCTATGCGCCGGAATATGCGGGCGCGGTGATCGAATGGCTGGAACGCCATGGCCGAACCGTGGTGAATGGGCGGCGCGCGCTGCAACTCGAGGTCTCCAAGGTCGCGCAGTATGAGGCGCTCGCCGCGCATGGCGTCCCGACGCCGGCCACCATCGCCGTGGTCGGCGAGGAGCACCTGCGCGAGGCCGCCGCGCGCATCGGCTTCCCGCTCATCCTCAAGCATAATCGCGCCGGCAAGGGCCTCGGCGTGCAGTTGGTGAAGAGCCCGGCCGCGCTGCAGCAGGCGATCGCCCGCATCGCCGCCAATGAGGACCCGCATGGCAGCCCGCGCGACGGGATCTGGCTGGTGCAGCGCTATATCGCCGCGCCGGAGCCCTTCATCACCCGCGCCGAATTCGTCGGCGGGCGGTTGCTCTATGCGGTGCGGGTGGATACCTCGGAAGGGTTCGAGCTGTGCCCCGCCGATGCCTGCGCCATCCCCGAGGGCGCCGCCTGCCCGGCGGTGGCGCCGGGTGAGAAGTTCCGCATCCTCAACGGCTTCACCCATCCGCTGATCCCGCGCATGGAGGTGTTCCTCGCCGCCAGCGGCATCGGCGTGGGCGCAATCGAGTTCATCACCGATGCCGCCGGACAGACCTTCGCCTACGACGTGAACACCAACACCAACTACAATGGTGAGGCGGAGCGCCGCGCCGGTGTCTCGGCCACCGATGCGGTGGTGCGCCACCTGCTCGCCCTGCGGCCCCGCGCGGCGGAGGCGGCGTGATGTTTCGCCGCACGCTGTTCGCCCTGGCGGCGGGCCTCTCCCTCGCCGCCCCGGCGCTCGCTGAGGAGGCCGCGCACGACACCCGCCCGATCCGCTGGCTGGTCGGGCTGCCCGCCGGCAGCGGGCCGGACCTCCTGACCCGGCTGCTGACCGACCGGATGGCGCCGCTGCTCGGCCGGGCGATCGTCGTCGAGAACCGGCCAGGGGCGGCGGGCAACCTCGCCGCGCAGGCACTGGCCCGCGCTGCCCCCGATGGAGCGACGCTGGGGACGCTGCTGGCCGCGACTGTGTCGATCAACCGGCATCTGTATCCGGAGTTGGGCTTCGACCCGGCGCGGGATTTCACGCCGATCAGCCATTTCGCCTCCTTCCCCGGGGTGCTGGTGGTGCATCCATCGCTGCCGGTGGAGACGCTGGATGATTTCGCCGCCTGGGTGCGCGCGCAGCCGCAGCCTCCGCTTTGCGCAACTTCCGGGGCAGGCGTCGTGCCGCATCTCGCCATGGCCTGGCTGATGCGCGAGATCGGCGGGCGCTGCGAATTCATTCATTACCGCGGCAGCCCGGACGCGCAGCGCGACCTGATCGCCGGGCGCGTGCCTGTGATGTTGGACGGGCTGCCGACCTCCCTGCCCGGCATCACCAGTGGCCGGACGCGCGGCGTGGCGGTGACCTCGCTGCAGCCGAGCGCGCTGGCGCCGGAACTGCCCGCGATCGCCTCGCGCCTGCCAGGGTTCGAGGCGCTGTCCTGGATCGCGGTGGGGGCACCGGCCGGGCTGCCGGAACCGCTCGCTGCAAGAATTGAGGCGGCAGTGGCCCAGGCGATGGCCGACCCGGCGCTGCTGGCGCGCTTCCGGGCGCTGGGGGTGGAGCCGGTGGCATCGGGTCGGGTGACACTGGCGGCGCGCATCACTGCGGAAGATGCGCGGTGGGGGGCGCTGATCCGCGAGGTCGGCATTACGGTGGAGCCGTGATGCGCCGGCGTGCCGGAAACGGATAGGGCTTCAGGGATGCGGCACCGTTGCGGCGCTGCTACGGTTGCGATCACGGCACGGGTCACCACGACGCCGAGTCCACGCCGCTGTCACAATCGAGGCCCGTCGCATGAAGAAACGCGACCTGATCCGCGCATCCGCCCTGGCCGGCGCCACTCTCGGCCTGCCGCGCCTCGCGGTCGCGCAGGCCAGCCGCCCCGGCATCGTCGGCGCCTTCGAAATCGCCGAGGCGGCCTTGGTCTTCGGACTGCCGATCGTGATGAACTACACTGTAATGTACGAGTTCGCGATCGACCGGAACAGCGGGCAGTTCAAGGCGCCCTTCAACACCATCTGGAACGATGCGCAGGTCTTCACCTGGCGCGACACCGCCGTTCCGACGCCGAACAGCGACACGCCCTATTCGATGAGCTGGCTCGACCTGCGCGCCGAGCCGGTGGTGATCTCGGTCCCCGACGTGCCGGCCGGGCGCTACTTCTCGGTCCAGGTCTGCGACGGCAACACCTACAATGTCGGCTACATCGGCAGCCGCACCACGGGTCAGGGCGCGGGCACTTGGATGGTCGCCGGCCCCGAATGGCAGGGGGCGACGCCGCTCGGCATCAAGGGCGTGATCCGTTCCACGACACAATTCGCGCTGACGATCTTCCGTACCCAACTCTTCGGCGCGGACGACATGCCGAACGTCGTGGCCGTGCAGCGCGGCTACAAGGTGGAGCCTCTCTCGGCCTTCCTACGCCAGCCCGCCCCGCCGGCCGCGCCCGAGATCAGCTGGCCGCGCATCAACGCCGAGCTCGCCAAGCGCCACTTCTTCGACTACCTGGCCTTCGCGCTGCAGTTCAACGCGCCGCAGCCCAACGAGGCGGCAGTCCGCGCGCAGCTGGCGACGATCGGCATCACCGGCACAGGTGCCGCGCTGCCGTCCTCGCTGATCGACCGGCTCGAGCTCACCGCCGGCGCCATCGAGGGCGAGCGCAAGGTGGAGGCCGCGGTTGCCGCCGCCGGCGTGGCGATGAATGGCTGGCGCGTCACGCCGATCCCCGGCGCGCCCGAGGCCTATAACGGCGACTGGATGCTGCGCGCGGTCGCCGCCAAGGCCGGCATCTACGGCAATTCCACCGAGGAGGCGACGTATCCCTTCACGCGCCGCGACGCGGCGGGGGCGGAACTCGATGGCAGCAAGGGCCGCTACACGCTGACCTTCGCAGCGAACCAGCTGCCGCCCGTCAACGCCTTCTGGTCAGTGACGATGTACCATGGTGGGAACCAGTTGCTGGTCCAGAACCCGATCGACCGCTACCTGATCAACACGCCGATGCTGTCGCAGATGAAGCGCAATGCGGATGGCGGGGTGACCCTGCACATCCAGAAGGACGATCCCGGGGCCGAGCTGCGGCCGAACTGGCTGCCGGCACCGAATGGGCCAATCTACATCGTCATGCGCCTCTACTGGCCGAAGACCGAGCAGCCGTCCCTGCTGCCGATCGGCCAGGGCCAATGGCAAGCGCCCGGGATCGTGCGCGTCGGATGACGGTCACCGAGCGCGCGTCGGCCCAGGGCCGCGCGAGGTGGATGCGGCCCGCGCCTAGGCAGTGAGCCAGGCGGCGAGCGCGGCGTTCACCGCCTCGGGCGTCTCCATCGTCGGCAGGTGCCCGGCATCGGTGAAGTGGCGCAGCCGCGCGCCGGGGATCAGCGCGGCCATCTCAGCGGCGAGCGGCGGCGGGGTCAGCGCGTCGTCCTGGCCCACGCCCACCAGCGTCGGCACCGCGATGCGCGACAGATGCGGCCGGGAATCGATGCGGTGCATGATCGCTTCCTGCTGGCGCAGGAAGGCTTCCTTGCCGACGCGTTCGGCCATCTCCATCACCTCGTCGGCGAGCGGACCGTCGAGGCGCGAAGGGTGGATGAGCGAGGGCAGCAGCCGTGGCGTGACCCCGCGGAACTGGCCGGAACGGGACAGCGAGATCAGGCCGCGGCGGCGGCGCTTCTGTTCGTCGGTGTCGGCGCGGGCGCCGGTGTCGAACAATGCCAGGCGCGTCACCCGCCCGGGCGCCTGACGCATGATCTCGAGCGCGACATAGCCGCCCATCGACAGGCCGGCGAGGGCGAAGGGGCCCGCCAGCGCAGCGAGGGCGCGGGCGGCCATCGCCTCGATCCGGTCATCGAGAGTGAGGTCGGCGACCACGGGTATCGCGAGCGGCGCCAGGGCGGCGACCTGATCGCGCCACAGCCGGGCGTCGCAGAGCAGGCCGGGCAGCAGGAGCAGGGAGGCAGGGCGGGTCATGGACCGGCTCTATCGCGGCGCGGCCGGCCCGTCCATGTGGCGCGAGGCGCGGAAAACCTTGATCTTCCGCCCAAAGCGGCGCATATCCGGCGCGCTCGTGGATTGGCGGGCCGGATAGCCGGCCCCGGAGTGCGCCCTGACCGGGGCTCGGCCACCCACCGCACCCCGCTATCGGCCCCGCTACGGCGGGCCCATGGAAAAGAGCACCGTTGAACGAGCTTCCTCTTACGGCCGCGGAAGCGGCCGACGCCCCGGCTCAGCCGGATACCGCCCCCGAGGCCATTGTGGCTGTGACCGGGACCGACACCGCGCCCCCCGCGGCCGAGCCGGTTGCCGCCGAACCGCCCGCCAGATCCGCGCCGGTGGAGCCGCCGGCTACCCAGCCTGACCTGCTCGCCTTGGCTGGTGCGCCAGCCGTCGAGGTCATCGCCGCGCCGGATACCGAGGATGACGTCCCGGAGTATTCCGAAGAGGAAGATGAGGAGGAGGACGAGCGCCCGCGCACGACCTTCGCCGATATCGGCCTGTCGCCGGAGTTGCTCCGCGCCGTCGAGGAATCGGGCTACATCCACCCCACGCCGATCCAGGAACACGCGATCCCCTGGGTGATGATGGGCCGCGACGTGCTGGGCTGCGCGCAGACCGGCACCGGCAAGACCGCATCCTTCGTGCTGCCGATGCTCGACATCCTGACCGGCAGCCGGGCCAAGGCGCGCATGCCGCGCTCGCTGATCCTGGAGCCGACGCGCGAACTCGCGCTGCAGGTCGCCGAGAATTTCGAGAAATACGGCAAGTACCTCAAGCTCAACCATGCCCTGCTGATCGGCGGGGAGAGCATGAACGACCAGCGCGACGTGCTCGAGAAGGGCGTCGATGTGCTGATCGCGACGCCGGGCCGGCTGCTCGACCTGTTCGACCGCGGCCGCATCCTGATGGCGGATGTGAAGTTGCTGGTGATCGACGAGGCCGACCGCATGCTGGACATGGGGTTCATCCCCGATGTCGAGCGCATCGTCTCGATGATCCCGAAGATCCGCCAGACGCTGTTCTTCTCCGCCACCATGGCGCCCGAGATCCGTCGCCTGGCCGATGCCTTCCTGTCGAACCCAAAGGAGATCACCGTCTCGGCGCCGGCCTCCGTCGCAACGACGATCGTGGCCGGCCTGGTCTATGTGCAGCCGCACGATAAGCGCGAGGCACTGCGGCGCATGATCCGCGTCGAGAAGGTGCAGAACGCGCTGATCTTCTGCAACAAGAAGATCGAGGTCGACATCCTTTACAAGTCGCTGAAGAAGCACGGCTTCTCCGTCGGCGCGCTGCATGGCGACATGGACCAGTCCACCCGCTTCGCGACGCTCAACGCCTTCAAGGCGAATGAACTGCAGCTGCTGGTGTGTTCCGACGTCGCGGCGCGCGGCATCGACATCGGCGGGTTGAGCCACGTCTTCAACTTCGACGTGCCGTTCCGCGACGAGGACTACGTGCATCGCATCGGCCGCACCGGTCGTGCGGGCCGCGAGGGCCACGCCTACACCATCGCGACCGCCGATGACGCGCGCAACGTGGCGGCGATCGAGAAGCTGACCGGCAAGCCGATCCCGCGCATGGCCGTCGAGGGTCTCGACGTCGTGCCCGAGGAAGAGATCGAGGAAGCGCGCAACGCGCCCAAGGGTCGTGGCCGCGGCCGTTCCGCCGGGCCGGCCAAGGGCCGTGGCGGTGATCGCCGTGAGGGCGGGCGGTCTTCGTCCACCCGGCGTGACGGCCCCACGCGCGAACGTGCGCCGCGTGCCGCCGCGGCCCGCGAGGCCGCCCCTGCGCGTGAGCGCGAGGAGGTGGTCGCGGAGGCTCCGCGCCCTCGTCGCGAGCGGGCCGAGCGTCCCGAGCGGACGGAACGCCCCGAGCGAGGCGACCGCGCCGAACGCAGCGCACGCATCGAGCGCGAGACCGCCGAGCCGGCGCGCCAGGACCGTGATCCGCGCCGCGAGCGGGAGCGCGACCGTGAGGCGCCGCGCGGCGAGCGCCGGTATCGCCAGGAGGATCTTGGCCCGTCGGTGGTGGGCTTCGGCGACGCCGTGCCGGCCTTCATGCTGATCCCGTTGCCGCGCCCGCGCGCTGACAAGCCTTCCGACGCGCCGGTCGCCGACAGCGCACCCGAGACCGAGGCTGCCTGACTGTGACGGCTGCAGGTGCGAAGGCGCCGAAGGTCTGAATCACGCTGTCAGACAATTGGTTGGAGCGTGATGCATGAACGAAGGTGAACGCATCACGCTCTAGGTCTACACGTACCGGGCGTGATATGCGCCCGGCTCCACCATGACCCGTATGCCGGACGGAGTATTCCCGCCGGCCGATTGCCGGAGGACGCCCCATGAACGTCGTCGCCAAGCCCGCCCGTGCGCAATTCGTGTGGGACGACCCGCTGCTGCTCGATGAAGCGCTCACCGAAGACGAGCGCATGATCCGCGACAGCGCGCGGGATTTCTGCCAGGAAAAGCTGCTGCCGCGCGTCCAGGAAGCCTTCCGCAAGGAACACTTCCACCGCGAGATCATGAATGAGTTCGGCGAGATGGGCTTCCTCGGCGCCACGCTGGACAGCCATGGCTGCGCCGGTGTCGGCTATGTCGCCTACGGGCTGATGGCGCGTGAGGTCGAGCGCGTCGATTCCGGCTATCGCTCGGCCTTCTCCGTGCAGTCCTCGCTGGTGATGTACCCGATCCACGCCTTCGGGTCGGAAGCCCAGAAGGACAAGTACCTGCCCAAGCTGCGCACCGGCGAATGGGTCGGCTGCTTCGGCCTGACCGAGCCCGATGCCGGCTCCGACCCGTCCTCGATGCGCACGCGCGCGAAGGCGGTCGATGGCGGCTACATCCTGTCCGGCTCCAAGACCTGGATCACCAATTCCCCGATCGCCGATGTCGCCGTGGTCTGGGCGAAGGATGATGACGGCGTGCTGCGCGGCTTCGTGCTCGAACGCGGCATGAAGGGGCTGACCTTCCCCAAGATCGAGGGCAAGTTCTCGCTGCGCGCCTCCGTCACCGGCATGATCATGATGGATGACGTGTTTGTGCCGGAGGAGAACAAGCTGCCGGGCGTGAAGTCGCTGGCGGGGCCGTTCCAATGCCTCAATCGCGCGCGCTACGGCATCGCGTGGGGCTCGCTTGGTGCGGCCGAGGATTGCTGGCACCGCGCGCGCGACTACACGATGAATCGCAAGATGTTCGGCAAGCCGCTGGCGGCGACGCAGCTCATCCAGAAGAAGCTCGCCGACATGATGACCGAGATCACCCTCGGCCTGCATGCCGTGCTGCGTGTCGGCCGGCTGATGGACGAACACAAGGCGGCGCCGGAGATGATCTCCCTGGTGAAGCGCAACAATTGCGGCAAGTCGCTCGATATCGCCCGCGTCGCCCGGGACATGCATGGCGGCAACGGGATCGTGGACGAGTACCATGTGATCCGTCACGTGATGAACCTCGAGACGGTCAACACCTACGAAGGCACGCATGACGTTCATGCGCTGATCCTCGGCAGGGCGCAGACCGGTCTGAACGCTTTCGGCGGCTGAACCGAGGCTGCTCCGTTCGGCGGGCATGCACCCCCTCGAGCGGCGCCACTTGGCGCGAGACTGTTCCAGGTTCCGGTTGCCGGTTTCCTGGAGCAGATCCCGATCGGGTGAAATCGCCTGATCGGCTGACGATGTTCGCCAGAACCATTGGCCAGAAAGGGTTCCGTGGGCCGTCGGGAACGGCAGCGGCCCTAGAGCCGCTGGCCGGCGCCGGTGCGGGCGTTCACGTCGTCATGCTGCCGGCTGGCGCGATGACAATGGTCTACGCCGACAGGCTTCCGCTGACCCGACCCGGCATCACGCGAATGAGTGACGCTGGTGATCGCAACAGGGTTGGCGCGGCTACACTCCCGGCGGAAGCGCCCCGGCCGCTCACCTTTCGCGACGGCGCCCGGGCGCGCCGCCGCATTCTCATCGAGGCCCCCACATCATGCGCCTGACAGTCACTGCCATCGGCGCCGGCGGCGACGGCATCGCCCGCACGGAGGCCGGCCCGGTCTTCATTCCCCGCGCCCTGCCGGGCGAGGTGGTGGAAGCGCGCCTGATCGGCAAGCGCGGCGATGGCCAGGCCGGCGTGGTCGAGGCGATCCTCACCCCCTCCCCCGACCGGGTCGCGCCGCCCTGCCCGCATTTCGAACAGGGCTGCGGCGGCTGCGCCGTGCAGCATTGGGCGCCGGCCGCCCAGGCCGGCTGGAAGCGCGACCGGCTGCGCGAGGCGCTGGCGCGCGCCGGCTACCCGGATGCCGCCGTGGCGGAGACCATGACCACCCCGCCCGGCCGCCGCCGGCGTGCCGACTTCGCGGTGCGGCGCGGGCCGGATGGCGTCGCCCTCGGCTTTCACCTGGCCGGCAGCGCGCAATTGCTCGACCTCGCCGGCTGCACGGTGCTCGACCCCCGCATCACCGCCCTGATCGGCCCGCTGCGCGAGATGCTGCGCCGGCTCGCGGCGCTGCGGCGGGACGGCTCGGTAGTGGTGAACTTGCTCGATACCGGGCCTGACCTAGTGCTGCGCACCGATGGGCCGTTGACCGCGGCCGAGCGGGTGACCCTCGCCCATTTCGCGACGCAGGCCGGCATCCCGCGGATCGCCTGGGCGCTAAAGGATGGCGTGGCGGAAGTGGCCGTGCAGAGCGGGCCGGCGACCATCCTGCTGTCGGGGGCCGAGCTTACTCCTGCCCCGGGCGCCTTCCTGCAGGCGAGCCCGGAGGGGGAGGCCGCGATCATCGCCGCCGTGCTGGCGGCATTGCCGGCCAGGCTAGTCGGGCGCGGCCGGATCGCCGACCTGCATGCGGGGCTTGGCACGCTGTCGGTACCGCTCGCCGCGCGCGGGCGCGTCACCGCCTTCGAGAGTGAGGCCAGCGCCGTCGCCGCGCTCGGCACCGCCGCCGGGCGCGCCGGTGTGCGCGTCACGGCGCAGCGGAGGGATCTCGACCGCCAGCCGTTGACGGTGGCGGAACTCGCCGGCTTTGCCGCGGTGGTGTTGGACCCGCCCTATGGCGGCGCGCCGGAACAGGTGCCGCTGCTGGCGCGCAGCGCGGTGCCGGTGGTGATTTATGTGTCGTGCAACCCGGCGGCGCTGGCCCGCGATGCGAAGGCCTTCGCGCAGGCGGGCTGGGCGTTGTCAGCGGCGACGCCGATCGACCAGTTTGTGCATTCGGCGCAGCTGGAGGCCGTGGTGGCCTTCACGCGGACGCCTCAGCGCGGTTCGATGCGCGACAGGTAGAGCGTGGTGACACGGCGGCGGGCGAGCACGTCCTCGACCGTGCAGGGCTTCGCCAGGGAATCGCCGTCGACAAAGCGCAGCGGGTAGCGGGCCGACAGGGCTTCGAGCAGCGCCGGCGCCTCGGCGCAGAGATTGGCGTCGAAGTCGAGCATGATGCGCAGGCCGGGGCTGCGGTCGAGCAGGCCGCCAAGACCGGCGACGACGCGGTCAGGCTGCGCGGTGGCGCCGATGCGCAGGAAATCCACGCTGCCGGGCTCGATGTCCTGCAACGCCTTGGCCGGCGCGGTGCAGTGGGTGCGGCTGGCTTCGGTGGTGAAGGCGCTGGCGAAGCGGCCGTTCTGCGGTCCGACCAGCAGGGCCGGCACGTTCATCGTGGCGTGCGGTGCCTCGGCGGCGGCGACGCGCTCGGTGGTGATGATGCGGCCGAGGCCGTTCACATGGACGTTGCGCCGCAGCAGCCAATGCAGCCAGGGATTGGCCTCGAGCGCCACGACCCGGCCCTCGCTGCCGACCAGGTCCGCCAGCACCAGGCTCCAATAACCGTAGATGGCGCCGACATCGTAGGCGGTCTCGCCACGGGCGACGTTGCGGCAGACGAATTCCGTCACCCAATACTGCCAATAGCCGTCGAGCAGGAGATGGGGCGCGATACCGACATCGGCGGCGTCGACGAACATCTTGAAGCGGCCAAGGACGCGACACAGCACGGAGCCATCGGGCAGCGGCACGGTCTGGGTTCGGTCACGGATGAGCGCCTCAATCTCGCGTCGATTGCCGGTACGCAGCAATTCCTCGAGCGTCGCGATGTCGCGGCGGCCGACCTCGGCGCGCACGGCCTCCATGGTCGCGCGCAGCACGGCGATCTCGCCACGCATGCGGAACAATTCCTCGTGCGTTCCATGGATCGCCCCGCGGCTCTGGCGGGGCGTTGTTGCGAAGAGCCAGGACAGAAAGCGTGGTACGACGCCTGCACGAGGAGCTTCGTCCAATTCCATCGGTAGCGGTGGATTGTCCTTCGGCACCGGTATTCCTTGGTCTTTTGCAGGATGTTGTCTGCCCAGCAGTAAAATCTCACCACAGGGCGATGGTTGCAAGGCATTGCGCCATAGTGGCGTCTTGTTTGACGGCAACCCCGAACCATCCTGAACAGTGATCCATCACGAGGGAGTCAGCCTGATGGCCATGAATCGCCGCCACGCCTTGTTCGCCGGCACGGGGCTCGTCGCCGCGCCGCTGCTGTTCCGCCCTGCCGCCGCACAGGTGCCCGCGGTAGCGGCCGCGCCGGCCCAGGGGCCGGGCTTCTATCGGTTCCGCGTCGGCGGGAACCTGGTGACGATGGTGCATGACGGATTCTTCGCACGGCCGCTGGAAGGCTTCGTGCGCAATGCGCCGTTGCCGGAGGTGCAGGCCGCGGCCGCGGCGGCCTTCCTGCCGGCCGATCGCCAGGTGATCCCGTTCACCATCACCTTCGTGCAGCGCGGCGACACCATCGCCGTGTTCGACGCCGGCAATGGCGTGACGCCTGCGGGGGCGACGAATGGGCGAATGATCGCCAACATGGCCGCGGCCGGGATCGACCCGGCCCGCGTGACGCATGTGATCCACAGCCATTTCCATGGCGACCACGTCAACGGGTTGCTGAACGCGGCGGGCGGTCGCGCCTTCCCCAACGCCCAGGTGCTGGTGCCCGCCCCGGAATGGGCGTGGTGGACCGATGCCGGCAACACCACCCGCAGCCCCGAAGGCCAGCGCGGCACCTTCGCCAATGCGGCGCGGTGCTTTGCGCCCTATCAGGGCAGCGTGACACCGTTCCAGACCGGGGCCGAGGTGATCCCAGGTATCACCGCCATTGCCGCGCCGGGCCATACGCCGGGCCACACCATCTTCCGCATCGCCGATGGCGACCAGCAGATGATGTTCGTCGCGGATATCACCAATCGCCCGGAGATCATGATGGCCCATCCGGAGTGGCAGATCGTCTTCGACTTCGATGCCGACTTGGCGGCGGCATCGCGGCGGCGCGTGCTCGACATGGTGGCGACCGACCGCATTCGCATCACCGGCTACCACTTCCCCTTCCCGGCCAACGGGTATGTGGCGCGGGCAGGCGCCGGCTACCGCTTCGTTCCGGCGGATTGGTCGAGCGCCGTCTGATCGCCATGCGGTGGTAAGGCTGATGTGGCGGAAGGGGGGCCGGCCGGTCTAGGCTTCGTGGCCCAGAGGATCCTGCGATGCGACCCTTCCGCCCTCTCGTCTTCACGTTGATCACATCCTTGGCGCTGCTGCTGGCGCGGCCGGCGGCGGCTGATTCGATCGACGGGCATTGGTGCACGGAACGTGGCATGCGCCTGAGCATCAGCGGTCCGAGCATCGTCACCCCCGGCGGCGCACGGATGCAGGGCGAATATGGAAGGCATGACTTCGCCTATGATGCGCCACCCGGCGAACCGGGCGGCGGCGGCCGCGTTGTCATGCGCCTCCGCGGGGAAGATCTGATGCAGGTACAGGCGGCCGGGCTTGATCCGCTGTGGCGGCGCTGCGGACCGGCGACGAGCTAGGGTCCTCGCCGCCCCCATTCGTGGAGTTCCAGCGCGTGGGGCGAAAAGGCAGGCCGTTGCCGACAAGGGCCGGAAGCCGGAGAACGAGGCCCGTAGAGCGTCAGGCGGCAGGACATGACGGCGGTTCACCGGCGTCGGTACCGCTTCGGCCCGCGTGATGCGTGCATCTCGACCGCCAGGCGTCACGCCAATTGGACAGGGTTCGCGCCGGCCGGCCGCTGATCCGCCGCCGATCATGGCAAGGCAGGTGGCGTCGCGCTGGCCGACGGGGCGTCATGCGCCCGCCTGCCGCACCTCGGCCATCAGGCGTCGTCCTTCCTGCCGGCGTTGATATGCGGCGGCTTTGTCCGGCCGGATGGCGCTGCGTGCGCGTGTGGCCGATGTGGCGCGCGGTCGTTTCCTGTCGTTCGATCACACATTCCGCGTCACGGCGCGGGCCGCGCTGGGCGCAGCACGTCGGGCGACGGGTTTCACTTGACGCAATTGACCCTCCTCTCTAATGACTATCCAGTCAGTCATTAGAAGGCCGTCATGCTGGCCGCCCCACGTCCCCGACAGCGCCGCAAGGAAGCCCGACCGGCCGAATTGCTCGATGCCGCGCTCGACACCTTTCGAGAGAAGGGCTTCGCCGCGACGCGCATGGAGGACATCGCCTCCCGCGCCGGCGTGTCGAAGGGCACGATCTACCTCTACTTCCCCTCCAAGGAAGCGGTCTTCGAGGCGCTGGTGCGCAGCAACCTGTTGCCGGTGATCGAGCGCCTCCAGGCGGCGATGACGACCGAGGCCGGTTCCGCCACCGCCCGGCTGGGGATATTGGTGCAGGCCTTCTCGCGGGTGACGGCGGACCCGCGCCTGGTCGCCTTGCCCCGGCTGGTGCTGGCCGAGGCCGGCAATTTCCCCGACATGGCCCGCTTCTATCGGCGGGAAGTGGTGGCGCGTGGCCTCGCCCTGGTCGCCGGCATCCTCGAACAGGGGATGGCGGCGGGCGAGTTCCGCCCGCTCGACCCACAGCTCACGGCCCGGTTGTTTCTTGCCCCCATGGTCCTCAGCGCGCTGTGGCGCGCGACCTTCGCCGCGGTGGAGGATGCCCCACTGCCGACGGAGAGCATGCTCGGGCTGCATCTTGAGCTGTTCCTGCGTGGCATCGCCCCGGAGGCCGCGTCATGAAGCGGATGGCCTGGCTGCTCGTGGCACTGACGATCGCCGGCTGCGACAAGCCGCCGGACGAAGGCAGTTTCCAGGGCTATGTCGATGCGGACTACCTGCGCATCGCGGCCCCCGAGGCCGGTTGGCTGACCGCGGTGCCGGTGGCGAATGGGGCGCAGGTCGCCGCCGGCGCGCCGTTGTTCAGCCTGGACGACGCCCTGCAACGCGCGACGGCGGCGCAGGCCCGCGCCACGCTGGAGAAGGCGGAAAGCGACCTCGCCGACCTGCTCAAGGGCGCACGGCCGGAGGAGATCGCCTCGATCGAGGCGCAGCTCGCCGAGGCGGAGGCGTCGCTTGAACTGGCCCGCCAGCAGCTCGCGCGGCAGGAGACGCTGGCGCGCACCCGGGTTGCGTCAGAACAGACGCTCGACCAGGCGCGCGCGGCGGCCGAACAGGCGGAGGCTCGACGCAACCGCATCCGCGCCGACCTGGCGACCGCGC
This sequence comes from Neoroseomonas lacus, assembly GCF_014644535.1. GTDB lineage: Bacteria > Pseudomonadota > Alphaproteobacteria > Acetobacterales > Acetobacteraceae > Neoroseomonas > Neoroseomonas lacus. Next base: position 382,826 of record NZ_BMKW01000004.1, on the reverse strand, counting down.
GACTGCCGGCGCGGGCGGACCGCATCGCCGCAGCCCGCGCGGCGGTCGAGGCGGCGCGGGCGGCCCTCGAACAGGCCGAGTGGCACCTGACGCAGCGCAGCGTCAACAGCCCCGCCGCCGGCGTGGTGGATGACGTCGTGCGGCGCAGCGGCGAATGGGTGCCCGGCAGCGGCACCGTCATCAGCCTGCTGCCGCGCGATGCGACCAAGGTGGTGTTCTATGTGCCCGAGGCTAGGCGCAATGCGGCACGGTTGGGCGAGACGGTGGCGGTCGAATGCAGCGGCTGCCCGCCCAGCCTGACGGCGCGCATCAGCCGCGTGGCGCAGGAGGCCGAATACACGCCGCCCGTCATCTACAGCCGCGAGACGCGGGCCAAGCTGGTCTGGCGCATCGAGGCGGTGCTTGCCGACGTCCCCGGCGCGCCGTCGCCTGGTCAGCCGGTGAGCGTGCGCCTCCGGCCATGACTGCGCCCGTCATCTCCGTCCGCGGCCTGACCAAGCGCTATGGCGACAAGGCGGTGGTGGACGGCTTCGACCTCGATGTCGAACGCGGGCAGATCCATGGCTTCCTCGGACCCAATGGCAGCGGCAAGACGACCACGATCCGCATGTTGTGCGGGTTGCTGGTGCCCGATGGCGGGTCGGGGACATGCCTCGGCCACGACATCCTGACGCAGTCCTGGGAGATCAAGCAACGCGTCGGCTACATGACGCAGCGGTTCAGCCTGTATGAAGACCTGACCATTCGCGAGAATCTCGACTTCGTCGCGCGGCTCTACGGGCTGGCGCAGCGGCGGGCGATGGTGACGGAAGCGCTTGACAGGCTGGGCCTGGCGGCGCGCAGCGGGCAGCTCGCCGGCACACTGTCGGGCGGGTGGAAGCAACGCCTCGCGCTCGCGGCCTGCGTGCTGCACAAGCCGGACCTGCTGCTGCTCGATGAGCCCACCGCCGGCGTCGATCCCAAGGCGCGGCGGGAATTCTGGGACGAGATCCATCTGCTCGCCGAAGGCGGCATGACGGTGCTGGTCAGCACCCATTACATGGATGAGGCGGAGCGCTGCCACCGCATCGCCTATCTTGCCTATGGCAAACTGCTGGCGGTCGGCAGCGTGGCGGAGGTGGTGCGCGGCTCGGGCCTGTCGACGTGGCATGTCAGCGGGCCGGAGCGGCGCATCGGCGCCTTGGCGCGGGACCTCGCCGGCCGGCCGGGCGTGGAGATGGTGGCCCCCTTCGGTGCCACCTTGCATGTCAGCGGGCCGGACGCGACGGCGTTGGAAGCGGCGATCGCACCCTTCCGCGCCGAGGCGACGCTGCGCTGGAGCGTGTCGGAGCCGTCGCTGGAGGATGCCTTCATTCACCTGATGGCGGGTGCGCAGCCGTGAGCGGCCCCTATTTCGCCTGGCATCGCCTGGTCGCCGTGGTGGTGAAGGAATTCATCCAGATGCGGCGGGACCGGCTGACCTTCGCGATGATGGTCGGCATCCCGATCATCCAGCTGATGCTGTTCGGCTATGCGATCAATGCCGATCCGCGGCATCTGCCCATCGCGGTACTGAGCCAGGACAACAGCAGCTTCAGCCGCGCCATCGTCGCCGGCATGCAGACCAGCACGTATTTTCGTGTGACGGTCATCGCGCGGGATGCAGCGGAGCTCGACCGCCTGCTGGCGCGGGGCGAGGTGCAATTCGCCGTCGAGATCCCCGTGGGTTTTGGGCGAAGCCTGCTGCGCGGCGACCATCCTGCGCTGTTGGTGATGGCCGACGCGACCGACCCGGCGGCGACCGGCAATGCGGTTGGCGCACTGGACCGGATCCTTGAATCGTCGCTGGCGCCACTGCTCGAAGGCCCGCTGGCGACGTTGCAGCGGGGGCCGGGGCCGGTCGATCTGCGCGTGCAGCGCCGCTACAACCCCGAGGGCATCACGCAGTACAACATCGTGCCAGGGCTGATGGGCACGATCCTGACGATGACGATGATCATCATGACCGCGCTCGCCATGACGCGCGAACGCGAGCGCGGCACGATGGAGAACCTGCTGGCGATGCCGGTTCGCCCGGCCGAGGTGATGTTCGGCAAGCTCGCGCCCTTCATCCTGGTGGGCGGCATCCAGGTGATGGTGATCCTGACCGCGGCGACGCTGGTCTTTAATGTGCCGATGGTGGGCCAGCCGATCGTGTTGGCGGTGGGGCTGCTGGTATTCCTGATCGCGAACCTGGCGGTGGGGTTCCTGTTCTCGACCGTCGCGCGCAATCAGCTCCAGGCGATGCAAATGAGCTTCTTCTTCTTCCTGCCGTCGATCCTGATGTCGGGCTTCATGTTCCCGTTCCGCGGCATGCCTGATTGGGCGCAGGTGATCGGGGAGGCGCTGCCGCTGACGCATTTCCTGCGCGTGGTGCGCGGGGTGATGCTGAAGGGGAACGCCATGGCCGATACCTGGGTCGATATCTGGCCGATGCTGGTGTTCCTCGCGGCGGTCTCGGTCCTGGCGCTGGCGCGGTACCGGCAAACGCTGGATTGAACGCGCCGTCCGATAACCTCCGAGGTCATCGCGACAGGATACGGCGATGCTACCTTGGCGCTTCCGAAGCCGGGAGCCCCGACCATGACCGTCGCCTATGTTATCGGCTTCAAGGTACGGCCACAGCAGCAGGACCGGTTCATGCAACTACTGACCGGCGTGCTGGACGCGATGCGCGAGGAGCGCATGTTCGTCTCGGCCACGCTGCATGAGGATCCGACAGCGCCGAACCGCTTCCTGCTGCACGAGGTCTGGCAAGATCACCAGGACGTGCTGGACGTTCAGATGTCCCGCCCATATCGACAGGCTTGGCATGACGCGCTGCCCGACCTGCTGGACGGGCCGCGCGAGGTGTCGATCTGGACGCCGATCCGCACGGACCGACGCGGCTGATCAGACGTGGAAGCTTTCGCCGCAGCCGCAGCGGCCCTTCTCGTTCGGATTGGTGAAGGTGAAGCCGGCGGTCATCGCCTTCACCTCGTAGTCCATCACCGTGCCGATCAGGAACAGCGTCGCCTTGCGGTCGATCAGGACAGTGACGTCCTTGTCCTTGATGACCTCGTCGGAGGCCGCGGGTTCGTCGGTCCAGGACAGGTCGTAGGACAGGCCGGAACAGCCGGTTGTCTTGACCGCGATGCGCAGCAGCTTGCCATGCTCGCCCTTGGCATAGAGCGCACGCAACCTGTCGGCCGCCGTGTCGGTCAGCGTCATCAGCGGTGGCAGGGCGCGCCTGGCGCGCGGGGCCTCGATGGTGGTGCTCATCGCGTGGCTCCTCAGTACATGTTCAGGGCGAGGCGGGCATCCTCGCTCATGCGTGACTGATCCCAGGGCGGGTCCCACACGACCTCGACCTCGACATCGCTCACGCCTTCCACGGCGCGGACGGCGTCCTCGACCTGGCTCGGCAATTCCTGCGCCGACGGGCAGGCCGGGGTGGTCAGCGTCATCTCGACCTTGACCTTGCCGTCATTCTCGATCTCGATCGCGTAGATCAGGCCGAGTTGGTAGATGTCGACAGGAATTTCCGGGTCATAGACGGTGGAGATGGCGCCGATCACGGCGTCCTCATCCACCTTCGGCACGGGCGGCTTCACCTCGCCGTCGGGCGTCCAGGACGCGCGGGTTTCCGGCGTCGGATTCACGGTGGCGTCGTCATTCACTGCTCACCTCCTTCGTCCCGTCCAGCGCGGCGTTCAGCGTATGCCAGGCGAGCGTCGCGCATTTCACGCGGGACGGAAATTCATGCACACCGGACAGTGGCGCCAGGCGTTCCATCTCATCCGCCAGATCGGCGCCGCAATCGGGGCAGGTGCCAGTCATCGCGAGTTCGCGGAATCTTGCGCCCAGTTCCTTCGCCTGCGCCGTCGTCTTGCCCTTCACCGTCTCCGTCATCAACGAGGCTGAGGCGGTGGAGATGGCGCAGCCGCGTCCCTGGAAGGCGGTATCCTCGATATGGCCATCGGCCGTCAGCTTTACAAACAGCTCGATGCGGTCGCCGCACATCGGGTTGTCGCCGCGGGCCGTGGCGGTCGCGTCTTCCAGTCGGCGGAAATTGCGCGGCTTGCGGCCGTGGTCGAGGATCACTTCTTGGTAGAGGTCGCGCAGGTCATCAAACAGCCCGCTCATTTGAAGAACTCCCGCGCCTCGGTGAGCGCCCGGGCCAGAAGGTCGATCTCCTCCTTCGTGGTGTAGAGGCCGAAGGAGGCGCGCGTCGTGCCGTTCTCCAGTCCGAAGCGGGCGTGCAGCGGCTCGGCGCAGTGGCGGCCGGCGCGCACGGCGATGCCCGCACGGTCGAGCAACGTCGCGAGGTCATGCGGATGCGCGGCATCGAGCGCGAAGGAGAAGACGCCGCCGCGATCCTGCGAGGCACCGAGCAGCGTCAGGCCCGGCACCTGGGTCAGGCGCGACGTGGCGTGGTCCACCAGAGAACGTTCATGCGCCTCGATCGCCGACATGCCGATGGCGGTGACGTAGTCGATGGCGGCATGCAGGCCGACCGCCTCGATGATGGCGGGCGTGCCGGCCTCGAACTTGGCGGGCACCGGCGCCCATTCGGATTTCTCGAAGGTGACATAGCTGATCATGTCGCCGCCACCGAGCATCGGCGGCATGCGATCGAGCAGTTCGAGCCGCGCCCACAGCACGCCGATGCCGGTCGGGCCATAGAGCTTGTGGCCGGTGAAGCAATAGAAGTCGCAGCCGATCGCCTGCACATCGACGCGGCGATGCACCGCGGCCTGGGAGCCATCGAGCAGCACCTTCGCACCATGCGCATGGGCCAGCGCGACGATGCGTTCGACTGGCGTGACGGTGCCGAGGACATTCGACATATGCGCGATGGCGACGAGGCCGACCTTGCCATCGGCAAGCTTCGCCTCGAGATCCTCCATGTCGAGTTCACCGCTGTCGGTGACGCGGCAGACGCGCAGTTCGTTGCCCTTGTCGTCACGCAGCATCTGCCACGGGACGATATTGGCGTGGTGTTCGAGTTCGCTGATCAGCACCGCCTGGCCGGGCTTCATCACGCCACGGCCCCAGCTATGGGCGACGAGGTTCATCGCCTCGGTGCTGTTCCTGGTGAAGACGATCTCGCGCGTATCGCCAGCATTGATGAAGCGCGCCGTCGCTTCGCGCGCAGCCTCATACGAGTTCGTCGCCAGTTCCGACAGCCGGTACGCGCCGCGATGGACGTTGGCGTAGGCCGTTTCCATGCAGCGGACCATCGCGTCGATCACGGCGCGCGGCTTCTGCGCGGAGGCCCCGGAATCGAGGAAGACCAACGGGCGCCCTCGCGCCTGCGGCTGCGACAGAATCGGGAAATCCTGCCGGATGCGCATGACGTCGAAGGTGGCGGGCGCCAGCGTGTCCATCACGCCACCGCCGCCTGGCGCGACCACCAGGCATCAAGCGCACGGGTCAGCGCCCCGCGCAGGGTCTCATCCGTCACAGTCTCGACTGCCTCATGCAGGAAGGCCTCGACCAGCATGGCCTTGGCCTGGGATTCCGGAATGCCGCGTGTGCGCAGGTAGAACAGGCTGTCGGCGTCGAGAGCGCCGACCGTCGCGCCGTGGCTGCACTTCACGTCATCGGCGTAGATTTCGAGCTGCGGCTTGCTGTCGATCTCGGCCTCTTCCGACAGCAGCAGCGCCTGGTTCATCTGGTAGCCGTCGGTCTTCTGCGCTTCCCGCCGCACCAGGATCTTGCCCTGGAAGACGCCGCGCGAGCGGCCGGTGAGCACCGTCTTGTAGGTCTGCCGGCTGGCGCAGTCGGGGGCCGCGTGGTCGAGCGATGTGGTGGTGTCCACATGCTGTCCGTCGGCGGCCATTTGGGCACCGTTCATGTGGCAGGCCGCCTTCGGGCCGGTCAGGGCGGCGTGGATTTCATTGCGCGTCAGGCGCGGGCCGGCGGCCACGGTGAAGTTGTCGTAGGTGCCGGCGGCCGCGATGGTCGCGTAGATGGTGGACAGGTGGAAGACGGTCGCTTCCTCCTGCAGCAGGCGACCATGCGTCAGGGTGGCACCCTCGGCGACCTCGATCTCGAAGACCGGGTTGTGCAGGCATTGGCCGCGACCGGTCGCGGTCTCGATCAGCGTCAGCGTCGCCCCGGCACCAAGGCGGACCAGGTGGCGCGGATGGAAGGCGAAGGGCCGGCCCGGATCGAGGGCGATGGAGACGAGTTCCAACAGCCCACCATCGACGCCCTCGGGGATGTCGATGAACAATCCGTCCTCGAACAGCATCGTATTGAGCGCGGCGAGCGGTTCCCGCTCGGGCTTGGCCAGCGCGCCAAGATAGGGCTCGGCCTCGTTCAGGTTCTGGGCCAAGCCGAGCGCGCGATAGGCCAGCCCGTCCAGCGTCGAGAGATCCTCGCGGAAGCGACCATCGACGAAGACGGCACGATGCGGGGCATTCGGCACCGGCAGGGCGAGCGCACCCTCGACCATGGTCAGCGGCTCGGCGAAATGCGCCTGCGCGACGACGCCGAGGTCGGTGTACTTCCACTGCTCGACCCGGCGGGTCGGGAAGCCACGCGCGGCGAAATGCACGGCGGCATCGGCGCGCAGCGTGTTCAGCCAAGGCTTGCGCGCGCCTGGCAGATGGTCCTTCAGGCCTTCATAGCGCGCGAGGAAGCCCGCCGCGCCGGTGGGTGCCGCCGTCGTCATGCCGCGGCCTGGACGGACGCATAGCCCTGCGCCTCCAGCTCCTTCGCCAGCTCGGGCCCGCCGGACTTCACGATGCGGCCGGCCATCAGCACATGCACGCGGTCGGGCACGATGTAGTCGAGCAGCCGCTGGTAATGGGTGATGACGAGCGCCGAGAAATTCGGCCCACGCATGGCGTTCACACCGTCAGAGACGATCTTCAGCGCATCGATGTCGAGGCCGGAATCGGTCTCGTCGAGGATCGCCATCGATGGTTGCAGCAGCGCCATCTGCAGTATCTCGTTGCGCTTCTTCTCGCCGCCGGAGAAGCCGACATTGACGCCGCGCTTGAGCATGTCCTCGGGCATCGACAGCGCCGTCATGCGCTGACGGGCCAGCTTGAGGAACTGCATGGCGTCGAGCTCGCTCTCGCCACGCCCCTTGCGGACGGCGTTGAGCGCGGTGCGCAGGAAGGTTGCGTTGCCCACGCCCGGCAGTTCCACCGGATACTGGAAGGCGAGGAACAGGCCGGCGGCGGCACGTTCCTCCGGTTCCATCGCCAGGATATCCACGCCGTTCAACGTGGCGGTGCCGGCCGTGACCTCATAGCCCTCGCGCCCGGACAGCACATAGGAGAGCGTCGACTTGCCCGAACCGTTCGGGCCCATGATGGCGTGCACTTCGCCGGTCGGCACTTCGAGGTCGATCCCCTTCAGGATCTCCTTGCCGTCGATTTCGGCGGTCAGTCCTTCGATACGCAGCATTTTAACCGACGCTCCCTTCGAGCGAAATCTGCAACAGCTTCTGCGCTTCCACCGCGAATTCCATCGGCAATTCCTTCAGAACCTCACGGCAGAAGCCATTGACGATGAGGCCCACGGCTTCTTCCTGCGTCAGGCCACGCTGACGGCAGTAGAACAGCTGGTCCTCGGCGATGCGGCTGGTCGTCGCCTCATGCTCGACCTTCGCGCTGACGCAGCGATTCTCGATGTAGGGCACCGTATGCGCGCCGCAGAGGTCGCCGATCAGGAGGCTGTCGCACTGCGTGAAGTTGCGCGCGGCGGTCGCCTTGGCCCCGATGCGCACCAGGCCACGATAGGTGTTCTGCCCATGCCCGGCACTGATGCCCTTGGACACGATGGTCGACTTCGTGCGCGGCCCGATATGGAACATCTTCGTCCCGGTATCGGCCTGCTGGTAGTTGTTGGTGATGGCCACCGAATAGAACTCGCCCACGCTGTCCTCCCCCTGCAGGATGCAGGAGGGGTACTTCCAGGTGATGGCTGAGCCCGTCTCCACCTGTGTCCAGGAAATCTTGGACCGTGCGCCGCGGCATGCGCCGCGCTTGGTGACGAAGTTGTAGATGCCGCCCTTGCCCTCGGCATCGCCGGGGTACCAGTTCTGCACGGTGGAATACTTGATCGTCGCATCGTCCATCGCGACAAGTTCGACCACCGCCGCATGAAGCTGATTCTCGTCACGCATCGGGGCGGTGCAGCCCTCCAGATACGAGACGTGCGAGCCTGCATCCGCGATGATCAGCGTGCGCTCGAACTGCCCGGTGCTCTTCGCATTGATGCGGAAATAAGTGGACAGTTCCATCGGGCAGCGCACGCCCTTTGGGATGTACACGAAGGACCCGTCGGTGAAGACGGCACTGTTCAGCGCGGCGAAGAAATTGTCGCCCTGCGGCACCACGGAGCCGAGATACTTCTTCACCAGATCCGGGTGGTTCTGCACCGCCTCGCTGATCGAGCAGAAGATGATGCCCTCCTTGCCCAGACGCTCCTTGTAGGAAGTCGCAACGGAGACGCTGTCGAACACCGCATCGATCGCGATCGGCATGCGCCCTTCGGCGGGGGTGGAGCCCGCGCCTTCGACGCCGGCCAGGATCTCCTGTTCACGCAGCGGGATGCCGAGCTTGGCGTAGGTCTTGAGCAGTTCCGGATCGACCTCGTCGAGCGACTTCGGCCCGACCTTCTCCTTCGGCGCGGCGTAGTAGTAGCTGTCCTGGTAGTCGATCGGCGGATACTTCACCGCGGCCCAACGCGGCTCCTCCATCGTCTTCCACACGGCGAAGGCGCGCAGGCGCCATTCCAGCAGCCAAGCCGGTTCGTTCTTTTTCGCGCTGATGAAGCGGACGATGTCCTCGTTCAACCCCTTGGGGGCGAACTCCATCTCGATGTCAGTCTCGAAGCCCCACTTGTAGGTGGACTCCGTCATCGACTGGACGGTCTCGATGGTCTCGGTGACGGCAGGCATTGGTCTTCTCCGTCCTACTCGGCGGCTATGGGCGTCAGGCGCGGTGCAGGGACAAACTCGGGATGCGGCACGATGGCCGGCACGCCGGCAAGGTCAGCCATGGAAATGCCCGACAGCGCGCGGCGGATGGCATCATTCACGGGGTCCCACCGGCCGCGCACGGGGCAGCGCGCCTCCGCATCGCAAAACCCGGCGGCATTGTCCACGCAGGCGGTGAGCGCGATGGGTCCATCTATCGCCGCGATCACGTCGGTCAATGGCATCTCGGCCAAAGGGCGGGTCAGGCGGTAGCCGCCCGACGCCCCGCGCCGGCCCTCGACCAAGCCGGCATGGGCCAGGGTCTTGAGAACCTTGGAGACCGTGGGTTCGCCAAGGCCGGTGGCGGCAGCGAGAACCGGGGCGGTCAGCACGCCGCCATCCTCGGCTTCCTCCAGCCTAGTCAGCACGACCACGGCATAATCGGTGAGTTTTGACAGCCGCAACACGGCCGTTGCCCTCCTGAAACAGGACCCATTTGGTACGGTTTCAGATGCGCTCGGGACTCGCCGAAGTCAAGGCGTCTGGACGCATCCGCGCGGCACCCCCATCCTGCCGCCGCAATCGCAGGAGAATGCTCGATGCCGACGATCCGGACCGATGATGGCGTGGACCTCCACTACGAGGAGGCCGGGTCCGGTACCCCAATGGTCTTCGTGCATGAATTCGCCGGCGATGCGCGGTCCTGGGAGCCGCAGATGCGCTTCTTTGCTCGCCGCTACCGCTGCGTCGCCTTCAATGCGCGGGGCTATCCGCCCTCAGCGGTGCCGTCGGACCCAAAGGCGTATTCGCAGGACCTGGCGACGGATGACATCGCGGCGGTGATCAAGGCGCTTGGCCTCGCACCCGCGCATGTCGTCGGGCTGTCGATGGGCGCCTTCGCGACGCTGCATCTGGGGCTGCGGCATCCGGGGCTGGCGCGCAGTCTGGTCGCGGCGGGCGTCGGCTATGGCGCCGCGCCGGGCAAGCGCGACCAGTTCCGCGCCGAGACCGATGCCGCCATCGCGCGCATCCGTGCCGAGACGATGGCGGAATTCGGCAAGACCTACAGCCGCGGCCCGACCCGCCTGGTATTCGAGGAAACCGACCCGCGCGGCTATGCCGAATTCCAGGCGCAACTGTGCGAGCATTCCACCGAAGGTTCGGCACTGACCATGCAGGGCGTGCAGCGCGAACGCCCCTCGCTGTTCGACCTGGCCGACGGCTTCGCCGCCTATACCACGCCGACGCTGATCATCGCCGGCGACGAGGACGACCCCACGCTGGAACCGGCGCTGTATCTGAAGCGCACCATCCCGACCAGCGCATTGCTGGTGATGCCGAAATCCGGTCACACCATGAACCTGGAGCACCCGGACGCCTTCAACCGCGCGGTGCTGGACTTCGTCACACAGGTTGACGCCGGGGCGTGGAAGCGGCGCATCCCGGAGAGCCTCAGCGGGTCGATCATCGCGGCGAAGTCGTAGGGCGCGCGCGCCGGCCGGGATCCGCCCCGTCCGGTGCGTCAATCCGGGAAGCGGTCCTGCCATCGGACGAGGGGCGCGGCAGAGGCATCTCGAAGATCGACATGCGACGCTCTCCGAGGCGGGGAACATCAGCATAGCGTGGCCCCGTGGTCGCGTCGGCGTGCAGGGCCGTGATTCAGCGCCGCAATATGGTCTTCATCCCCTCATGGCTCGCGACGAAACCGAGGGTTTCATAGAAGCGCTTCGCATCGGCGCGCGATTTGTCGGTGGTGAGTTGCACCAGCCGGCAGCCGCGTGCGCGGCACTGGTCCATCGCCCATACCATCATCCGCCGGCCGAGACCGCTGCCGCGTTGGTCGGCGCCGATGCGCACGCTCTCGATCTGGCCGCGCCATGCGCCGCGATGGGAGATGCCCGGGATGAAGGTCAATTGCAGGCAGCCGACGATGCGGCCACCCACCTCGGCCACCGCCAGCAGCTGGTTGGGGTCCGCTGCAATGGCGGCAAAGGCGGCGTCATAGGCCGGGTCGCCCGGCCGTTCACGCGCCGCGCCGAGCACATCGTCGGCGAGCAGCGCGATAATCGCCGGCACATCGGCCGCCGTCGCCGCGCGGAAGACCGCGTCGCTCATGCGTAGAGGTCGGCCCGCGTCAGCGGCAGTCCCGAAGGCCCGCGCGCCCGCTTCGTCGCCAGCGTCTGGTAGATGCCGACCGTGCCGCGCTCGAAGGCCAGAGCGCAGCCGGCCAGGTAGGTCATCCAGATCTGCGTCTTGGCGTAGCCGACCTCCTGCGCCGCGGCCTCGCGATTGGCGTACAACCGTTCGGTCCAGGCTCGGCAGGTGCGACCGTAATGCTCGCGCAGCCCCTCGACATCGTGGATCTCGAAGCCGTTGCGCTCCAGCGCGTCGTGCTCGGCGCCAATGTGGTCGAGTTCGCCGCCGGGGAAGATGTAGCGGGTCAGCGCCTCGAATTCCGGGCGTTTCTTGCGGAAGGTCTTTTCGTCGCGTTTCATCGGCCGGGCGATGGCGTGATGCAGATAGGCGCCGCGCGGGCGCAGCAATTCACGGATGCGCGCGAAATATCCCTCGCGATTGTCGAGGCCGACCGCCTCATACATGCCGACGCTCGCGACCTTGTCGAAGGGTTCGGCCTGCAGCGTGCGGAAGTCGGTCAGCTCGATGGTGACGCGGTCCTCCAGGCCGAGGCGCTTCACCTTGTCCACCGCGTAGGCGTATTGTTCCTCGGCCAGCGTCACGCCGTGCGCCTTGACGCCGTAATGCCTGGCCGCGTGGCAGACCAGCCCGCCCCAGCCGCAGCCGATGTCGAGCATCCGTTCGCCGGGTTGCAGGCGGAGCTTGCGGCAGACGATGTTGAGCTTGGCGATTTGAGCTTCCTCCAGCGTCGTCTCGGGCGTGGGGAAGTAGGCGCAGGTATAGACCATCTCCGGGCAGAGAAAGAGCGCGTAGAAGGCGTTCGACAGGTCGTAGTGGAAATGCATCAGCGCCTTGTCGTCGCGCCCCTGCCCGTAGCGCGCCGCGTCGCCGGGGCCGGAGAAGGCGTGGTTGCCGCCCCCCTTGCCGGGCCCGAAGGCGAAGGGCAGCAGCGCGCGGGCGACCTGCATCTTGTCCAGTCGCTTGAGCAGCCCGCGCCGGCCATGTTCCGCGCGCGCCGCGAGGTCGAGCAGCGTGCCGCCCTCGAGCGCGATGTCGCCGGCCGCCATGGCTTCGATCAGCGTCGACAGGCGAGGCCGGCGGACCATGCGCGTCAGCACCGCGGGGTCGCGGATGGCGATGGCCAAGTCGCCGCTCGGCGCTGGGCCAAGCGGGACCTCGGAACCGTCCCACAATCGCAGCGTCAGGTCTGCCTTGAGTTGGCCGGCGACATGGGCCGCCAGTCGCCGGACCCCTTCGGTGCGCTTATCGGTCATGTCGTCAGATCCGCACGCGGTCGGGCGCGACCCAGCGCAGCGGCTCGGTCCAGATCACATCCGCCGTGGTTACCGGGCGTTCGAGCCGGTTCATGCCGCGCAACTGGTCGATGGCGAGCTGGATATTGGCCACGCTGTCGGCCGTCAGGTTCATGCGATAAGCCACCTTGGTCATCAGTTCGGCGACCAGGACGCGGTCCTGGCGCAGGAAGCGCGCGACCTGGCGGGCGGCGTCCTCCTTGTTGCTCTCGATGAATTCCTGCGCCTGGATCAGCGACTTCATCAGCTTCTCGGTGGTCGCCCGGTTCTCGGTCGCCCAGGCCTTGTTCATGTAGACGAAGTTGCGGACGATCTGGATCGCCTCGTTGTTTACCAGGATATGCGTGTTGGGGATGGCGCGTTGCGCGCGGGTCGGCCAGGGCTCCCACACCGCGAAGGCGTCGATGTTGCCGCGTTCGAGAGCCGCGACCATCTCCGGCGCCTCGACATTGACGATGGTGTAGTCGGCCGGGTTGAGGTTCAGCTTGGCGACGACGGACAGCCAGAAGGTCTCCGACCCGGTGCCGCGCGCGACGCCGACGCGCTTGCCCTTCAGCTCCTCCATGGTGGTGATGCCGCGGGCCAGCACGCTGATCCAGCGCAGCAGCGCGGTGCCCTCGGCGACCGCGACGATGTTCGGGTCGCGCACATTGGCCGAGACGCCGGCCTGTTCCGCGCCATAGGCGGAATTGACCTGGTTGCCGATCAGGAAGGCGATCATGGCGCTGCCCGAGGGGCCGGTATTGACCGTGACGTCGAGCCCATTGCGCTCGAAGAAGCCGCCTTCCTTGGCGACGTAATAGGGTGCGAAAGAGGGGTCGACACCGGTCGCGATGGTCACGCGGGTCGGGGACTGGCCGGCGGCGGGCAGGATGTACGCACCGGCGGCGGCTACTGGCAGCGCGAGGATGGAGCGACGACTCATCGTGTTTCTCCCTGTTGGTCGATTGGTGGCGTCACGCCATAGGCGTGCTCAGACTGTCGCATTGAACCGCCCGGCGAAGATTCGAATGAGGAAACGGAACACCCGGTCAGTCGCGAAACCCAGCAACCCCAGCGCGACCAGGGCGACGAAGATGTCTTCGATCTGCATGAACAGGCGTGCATCCCACAGCAGTTTGCCCAGGCCGTCATTGGACGCGATCAGCTCCGCCGCCACGATGGTGACGAAGGCATTGGCCATCGCCAGCCGCATGCCGGTGAGGATGTAAGGCACCGTCGCCGGCAGCGCCACCAGCGCGAACACTTGCAGCCGCGACGCGCCGAGGCATTGCGCCGCGCGGATCTTATCGCGCCCCACCGCACCGACGCCGGCGGCGGTGCTGATGACGACGACGAAGACGGTGGTGTACGCGATCAGGAAAATCTTGCTTTCCTCCCCGATGCCGAACCAGATCACCGCGACCGTGATCATCGCTACGGCAGGGATGAAGCGGAAGAACTCCGTCCAGGGTTCCAGCAGCCAGCGAACGACGCGGAAGGACCCGATGGCGAGGCCGACGGGGATGCCGATCGCCGAGCCCAGCGCGAAGCCCAGCAGGATGCGCCGCATGGAGGCGACGATCTGTTCCTGCAGGATGTTGTCCTCGATCAGCACGACGGCGCGTTCGAAGACCGGCCAGGGCGGCGGGAACAGGATGGATTTCACCAGCAGCGTCGCCGCCAGGTGCCAGATCAGGAACAGCAGCGCGAAGCCGGCGACATAGCCCGCGACGGTGGCAAGCCGGCTGTCAGTGCGCACCGTGGATCTCGTCATGAATCAAGGCATGGACGCTGCGGAAGGCCGCCATGAAGGCATCCGAGGTGCGTTCGCGCGGGAAAGGCAGGTCCACCGGCACCACCGCCTTCAGCGTGCCGCCGGGCCCACGCTTCATCACACCGACACGCGTCGCCAAGGCTACGGCTTCCTCGATGTCATGGGTGATGAACAGCACGGTCTTGCGGGTTTCCGCCCAGATGCGCGACAGCTCGCCCTGCAGCACGGCGCGCGTCATGGCGTCGAGCGCACCGAAGGGCTCGTCCATCAGCAGGATGCGCGGGTCATTGGCCAGTGCGCGGGCGATCTGGATGCGCTGCTTCATGCCACCCGAGAGTTCCGACGGGTGCTTCGCCCCCTGCCCGGTCAGCCCGACCATGTGCAGGTAATGTTCGGCCTTGGCGCGGCGCTCGCGCCGGCCCATGCCACGCAGGCGCAGCCCGAAGCCGATATTGTCGAGCGCCGTCAGCCATTCATAGAGGCTGTCATGCCCCTGGAAGACCACGCCACGGTCGGCCCCGGGCCGATCGACCGGCGCCCCGCCGAGCAGGATCCGCCCGGCACTTGGCTGCTCGAAGCCTGCGACCATGTTCAGCACAGTGGTCTTGCCGCAACCGGAGGTGCCGAGCAGGCAGAAGAACTCCCCATCGTCGAGGTCGAGCGAGAAATCGCGCACCGCCTCCCACGCGCCCGTGCGGCCGCGATAGGTCTTGCCCACGCCTTGCAGCGACACCAGCGACACTGAAGTCCCCTTTTTTCGGTGGATGCCATGTTAGGGCCGGATCGCATCCCGGCAACCCGGCTTCACGGCTCGCGGGGCCGGGGCTAGAAGGTCAGCAGGCTAAGACCGAGGAGGGAACGCCATATGCCGAATATGCTCGAGGGCAAGGTTGCGATCGTCACGGGGGCCGGCAACGGCATCGGGCGCGAGATCGCCATCATGATGGCCGGCCAGGGGGCGAAGGTCATCATCAACGACGTCGGCGCCTCCGTGTCGGGTGAAGGCCAGGACGCGACGCCGGCGCAGCAGACCAAGGCGATCATCGCCCAGAACGGCGGCACCTCCGAGATCTCGGCCGACAGCGTGGCCGGTTGGGCCTCGGCGCAGAAGATCGTGCAGGCCGCGATGGATCATTTCGGCCGCATCGACATCGTCGTGAACAATGCCGGCATCCTGCGCGACCAGATCTTCCACCGCATGACGGTCGAGGAATGGGATGCGGTGATCGCAGTCCACCTCAACGGGTCCTTCTACGTCTCGCGCGCGGCGGCGACGCATTTTCGCCAGCAGCAGTCCGGCGCCTATGTGCACATGTCCTCGACCTCGGGGCTGATCGGCAATTTCGGCCAGGCGAACTACTCGGCGGCGAAGCTCGGCATCGTCGGGCTGTCGAAGTCGATCGCGCTCGACATGTCGCGCTTCAACGTCCGGTCGAACTGCATCGCGCCCTTCGCCTGGTCGCGCATGACGGGCACTATCCCGGCCGAGACGCCGGAGCAGAAGCGCCGCGTCGAGCGCATCATGCAGATGACACCGGACAAGAACGCGCCGCTGGCGGTGTTCCTGGCCTCGGATGCGGCGAAGGACGTGACCGGGCAGATCTTCTCCCCGCGCATGAACGAGCTGTTCGTCTACAGCCAGATCCGCCCGATCAAGTCGGTGCACCGGTCGGAAGGCTGGACGCCGGAAGCGATCGCCGAATACGCGCTGCCGTCGCTGGCGCAGGGCTTCTCGAAGCTCGAGCGGTCGGGCGACGTGTTCTCCTGGGATCCGATCTGAGGATCGACGATGCGGCGGGTGCTGGCCCTGGCGTTCTGCGCCGTCGGCTTCCCCGCCGCGTCGCAGGTGCCGCCGGTGGTGCTGGACGCGGTCCAGCGCCTGCCGGCGACACGCACGCTCGAAGCGGTGTTGCGCGACGCGGCCTGCGTCTTCTCGCCGGTCGCGCGGCATCTCGACCGGCTGCCGGCCGCGACACCCTGGGTGCGGCCCGATGCCGTGGTGCTGTTCGGCGACCTGCCGAGCCTCGAAACCGGCCGACGCGCGGCGGTGCTCCGCCCGACGCGTGAAGTGCTGGCCCGCGCCACGACGCGGCAACGCATCGCGGAGGGCGACATCACGCTGCACGACCTCGACCTCGCTCTGCTGCCGGCCGACGCACCGATACCTGCCTTCCTCGCCATCCATGTCGCCCCGCCCACCGAACCGCCTGACGGTTGCGTCGCGCAGGGGCCACGCTGAACCGGACGCCTCCATGACCGCCCTGGCCCCTGCCCTGCTGAACCCACGCCGCATCGCGCTGGTTGGTGCATCAGCGGACCCGACGCGGCTGACGGCACGCGCGCAGGTCTATCTGCGCAAGCATGGCTTCGATGGCGAACTGTATCCGGTGAATCCCCGCGCCGAGACGATCCTTGGCGAGAAGTCCTATCCCTCGATCGCCGCCATCCCCGGTCCGGTCGACCTCGCCTATCTGCTGCTGGCGACCGAGCATGTCGAAGGCGTCATCAACGACGTCGCGGCCAAGGGTATTCCGGTCGCCTGCATCCTGGCCGACGGTTTCGCCGAGGCCGGGCCGGAAGGCGTCGCGCGGCAGGAGAGGCTGCTCGCCACGGCGAAGGCGGCGGGGGTGCGCATCCTCGGGCCGAATTCGATGGGACTGATCAACCTCAATGCGCGCAGCGCCTGTTCGGTGAATGCGGCGCTGGAGGCGGAAAGCCTGCCCGCCGGGCGGCTCGCGCTGGTGTCGCAGTCGGGCTCGATGCTCGGCGCGATCATGGCGCGCGGGGCGGCACGCGGCCTTGGCTTTTCGCATCTGATCAGCACTGGCAACGAGGCCGACCTGACCGCCAGCGAGATCGCCGGGGTGCTGGTGGACGACCCGCAGACCGATGCGATCCTGCTGTTCCTCGAAGCCATCCGCCGCGCCGACCTACTGGAGGAAGCCGCCCGGCGCGCGCATGCCGCCGGCAAGCCGATCATCGCCTACAAGCTGGGCCGGTCCTCCTTCGGGGCGGAACTGGCCAACAGCCATACCGGCGCGCTGGCAGGGTCGGATGCGGCGGCCGACGCCTTCTTCCGCGCCAATGGCATCGCCCGCGTGACGATGATCGAGGCGCTGCTCGAAGCTCCCGCCCTGTTCGTCTCCCGCAAGCCGATCACCGCACCGCACCGTGCCGTCTCGGTGATGACGACGACGGGCGGCGGCGGCGCGATGGCGGTCGATGCGCTCGGCGTCGCCGGCATCGAGACGCGCGCGCCCGACGAGGCCGCCGTGGCGGCGCTGAAAGCCGCCGGCCTGCCGCATCATGGCCGGATGATCGACGTGACGCTGGCGGGGACGCGGGCGGACAAGGTGCAGGCGGCGCTGACGGCGCTGGCGGCCGACCCGCAGACGGACTTGGTGCTGTCGGTGGTCGGGTCCTCCGCGCAATTCCGTCCGCATGACGCGGTGGCGGGCATCGTCGGTGCGGCGCAATCGGGCCTGGCCAAGCCGGTCGCGGCTTTCCTGGTGCCGCAGGCGGATGTCTCGCTGCGCATGTTGGGCGAAGCTGGCATCCCGGCCTTCCGCACGCCGGAATCCTGCGCCGATGTGGTGCGCGCCTATCTCGACTGGCAGGTGCCGCGCGCGGCGCCGGCCGCGGCGGCCGTCGCCCACACCCTGCCGGCGCGGCCGGATGAGGCGGATGCGCGCAAGCTGTTCGCCGCGCTTGGACTGGACACCGGCATCGCGGTGATGGCCTCGCCCGAGGCGGTGCCGGAGGGCATGCGCTATCCGGTGGCGCTGAAGATCCTGTCGCCCGACCTTGCCCACAAGACCGAGGTTGGCGGCGTGGCGCTGGGCATCGCCGATGCTGTCGCATTGAAGGTGGCGGCGACGGAGATGCGCGCCCGCGTCCAGGCGAAGGCTCCTGGCGCGACCATCACCGGCTTTCTAGTGCAGCCCATGGCGAAGGGGCTGGCGGAGGCGATCCTCGGCTTCCGCCGCGACCCCGAGACCGGCCCGGTCGTGCTGGTCGGCGCCGGCGGCGTGATGGCCGAGTTGCATCGCGACACCGCGCTGCGCTGCGCCCCGGTCAGTGAGGCTGAAGCGCGCGCGATGATCGAGGAAGTGAAGGGGTTGAAGCCACTCGCCGGTTGGCGTGGCCTGCCCAAGGGCGACCTCAACGCGTTGGCGCGGGCGATCGTCGCCGTCTCGCGCCTGGCCGCCGTGGCGGAGGTGGCGGAGGCCGAGATCAACCCGCTGATCATCCATGCCGAGGGCCAGGGCGTCACCGTCGCCGATGCCTGGGTGGTCCGGTCGTGAACACCGTGCGAGGCTGCCGCCATGACCCCCGATGACCTGATCCGCGCCCGCTTCGGCACCCTGCCCTTCGCACCGCCGCTGGAGATCCCGCCGGCCCTTGCGGCATTGCTCGACCGTCGCGTGACGCGGCGCTACCGGGCCGAGGCGGTCGACGACGCGCTGCTCGACACCGTGCTGGCGGCGGCGCAATCGGCGCCGTCGAAGTCGGACCTGCAGCAATTCTCGATCATCGTCACGCAGGACCCGGCCAAGATCGCCAAGGTGGCCGACTGGATCGGCAGCATGCCCTGGATCAAGGACGCGCCGGTGCTGCTGCTTTTCTGCGGCGACATGCGCCGCGGCCAGCGCGCCTGCGAGCGTCACGGGCGCACGCACGCGAACAACAACATGGACACCTTCCTCAACACCGCGGTGGATGCAGCGCTGGCGATGGGCATGGCGATCGCGGCGGCCGATGCCGCCGGGCTCGGCACCTGCCCGATTTCCTATGTGCGCAGCCATATCGAGAAGGTCGCGCCACTGTTCGGCCTGCCCGACGGCGTCTATCCGGTGGCCGGGCTGACGCTGGGTTGGCCGGAGGCGCGCAACGAGCCGACGCCGCGCCTGCCGCCCTCGGTCGTCGTCCATCGCGAGATCTATGACGATGCGGGCCTGCCGACGGCGCTGGCCGAGTATGACGCGCTGCGCCCGAAGCAGAAGCCGCGCTACCCGGATGTGCACGGGCCCGCGCCGGAAGGCTGCACCTGGTCGGAGAATTCGGCGCGGCAGCTTTCCGTGCCGGAACGCTTCGGCTTCCGCACCTGGCTGCGGCTGCGGGGCTTCGCGCTTGACTGACCCGACGGCGGACAACCCCGGTGGCGCAGATGTGGAAGGCCGGTCGCGCCGCATCGTGAAACCGCGCGACGCGGCGAGCCTGATCCTGTGGCGTATCGGCCCGTCAGGCCCGGAAGTGCTGATGGGCCAGCGCCACGCGAAGCATCGCTTCATGCCCGATGTGATGGTGTTCCCCGGCGGCCGCGTCGATCCGGACGACCATCGCCAGCCCGCCGTCAGCGAATTGCAGCCCGTCGTGCGCGCCATGCTGGAACGCCGCGCGACCCCGGCCCGCGCGCGCGCCCTGGGCATTGCCGCGGCGCGTGAATTGTTCGAGGAAACCGGCCTGGTGCTGGGCGAACGGCGCGGCGATGGTGTCGCGGCCGACCTCGCCGCGTTGCATTACGTCTGCCGCGCGGTCACGCCGGGGGGCCGACCGATCCGTTTCAATGCCCGTTTCCTCGCCGCCCCCGCCGAGGCCGTGCATGGCGAGATCGCCGGATCGGGGGAGTTGGAACATCTCGGTTGGTTCACGCCGGAACAGGCGCATCGCCGTCGGGTGGCGGACATCACCGGCAAGGTGCTGGTGGAATTCCTCGATTGGCTGGAGATGACGCCCAGCCTGCGGGAGGCGCGCGCGCTGGTGGTTTATCGCGGCATGGACAATCGTCATCTGGAGCGCTGACGGCGCGGCGGGGGCGCAGCACCAGCATGCGGCGGCATGTGCGGGATTGCCGGACCGAACGACTGCATCACTCGTTCAGATGCGATGCCGCCGTGCATCTCGGGCCGCATCGGGCGCTCGGCGCGGGGTCGCCACGATGCGGGTCAGTCCGGCCGGAGAGCGTCCCGATGGGGAGTTGATGGCGGCTGTCGACCCTCGGCGAGGGAGGCTGCGTGCCGCGGCCGGTGGGCCGGCATGCCGACGACACGCATGCCGGCGGCACCAGCCCCCCGCCAGCGAGCGTCGTGGTCCGGCTATTCCGCGCTGTGCCTGCGGGATGGTTCCAGCCACATCAATCCGCCCAACATCAAGGCAGTGCCGCCCAGCGCCAGCACGGCGGCGGCGGCCAGCGGGATGCGCCCCGGCGCCGTCGCGTCACCGATCAACAGCGCCACCAGCAAGAGGTTGCCCAGGAACCCGGTTGCGATCAGCGTGATGGGAATGAGTGGCATGGGGGTTGCTCCGTTCAGCGCTGGTTGAACACCCTCGCCGCGGCACCACCGGGGTGGTGATAAGGCAGTTTTGTGGCGGAGCCTGCATGGACAGCAGGGCGGCCATCTGAAAATGTTGCACGGCATCAACACGGAGGATTTACAATGCGCAGGCTCATCGCCGCCGCCTTGCTCTCGGCCATCGCCGCCGGGCCGGCCCTTGCCCAGACGCAGCCGCCCCTGCGCTGCGGCGTGGATGGCACCTTCGCCCCGCACGCCTTCCCCTCACTCCAGGGCGGCGTGCAGGGCTTCCAGATCGACCTGTTCCGCGAAGTCGCGCGCCGGATGGGCCGGGAGATCGTGATCGACAGCGCCGCCTTCTCGGGCCTGATTCCGGCGATGAATGCGGGGCGGTATGATTTCCTTTGCGCCCCCACCACGGTCACCCCGGAACGCGCCCAGGCGCTGCTGTTCACCGAGGGCTATCTGTGGACCGAGTTGCAGTTCGGCATCCGTCGCGGCACCCCGCCGATCCGTTCGGAGGAAGACCTGCGCGGCAAGACCATCAGCGTGAACAAGGGCACGCCGTATGAGCAATGGGTCAACAACAACCGCGAACGGCTGAACCTGACGCTGCTCGCCTTCGACAGCCAGGCCGATGCGGCCCAGGCGGTCATCCAGGGCCGCGCCTATGCGAACCTGTCGGGCAATACGGTGATCCGCTACTCGGCGTCGCGCTCGCCGCTCTATGTCGCCGACTACGTCCTGCCGGGCACGCGCTTCCACTGGGGCACGCCGTTCCGCCGCGATTCCGGCGCGATGCGCAACCAGGTCGAGGACATCATCACCTGCATGAAGCGTGACGGCACCGTGGCGCGGCTGTCGGAGAAGTGGTTCGGTTCCGCCCCCGGCCCCGACCAGGCCGAGCGGATCGAATTCCCCGGCTATGGCGTGCCCGACCTGCCCGGCTTCGACCCGACCCCGCAGAACCCGAACTGCGGCTGATGACACCCCCGATCGTCGAGGCGCGCGCGATCCACAAGCATTTCGGGCATCTTCATGTCCTGAAAGGCGTGGATTTGCGCGTGGCCGAGAAGGAACTGGTCTTCCTGATCGGCCCCTCGGGGTCGGGCAAGTCCACCTTGCTGCGCTGCCTGAACCGGCTGGAGGACCCGTCCTCCGGCTCGGTCGTGGTGGACGGCATCGACATGCTCGACGCGCGCACGGACATCAACAAGGCGCGCCAGCGCATCGGCATGGTGTTCCAGTCCTTCAACCTTTATCCGCACATGACCGCGCTCGGGAATGTCGCGCTCGCCCTGCGCAAGGTGCAGGGGATGGGCCGCGCCGAGGCGGAGGCGAAGGCGCAGGAAGCGCTCAAGCGCGTGCACCTGGCCGACCGGGCCGACCATTTCCCGCTGCAACTCTCAGGCGGGCAGCAGCAGCGCGTCGCGATCGCGCGCGCCATCGCGCTGGAGCCGCGGGTGATGCTGTTCGACGAACCGACCAGCGCGCTCGACCCCGAATTGGTCGGCGGCGTGCTGGCGGTGATGCGCGAGTTGCGCGAGGACGGCATGACCATGGTTGTGGTCAGCCACGAGATGGGCTTCGCCAAGGCGGCGGCCGACCGCGTCGTGTTCATGGCCGATGGGCTGATCGTCGAGGAAGGCGTGCCGGGCGATTTCTTCGATGCGCCGAAACACGCGCGCACGCGCGCCTTCATATCGCAGATCGAGCGGCATTGATGCCGCGCTCAGGTGTCGATGCCCTCGCATTCGCGCGCGGGGCGGGTGAAGGCGAACCAGCCGCGCGGGCCGCGCAGGCAGCCATTGGTCCAGTTGCCCTCGATGACGCGGCCGCGCAACACCAGCTTGCCGCGGCCGTTCGGGTGGGTCAGGCGCCAGCCGCCTTCATAGACGATGCCGGCTTCGGGGATCTCGACCCGACCCGAGACGAAATGGTCGTCGCGGAACATGCCCTCCTGCGTCACGCGGACCTGCTTGCCGGCGGTGATGGTCAGGCGGCCCGAGCCCTCGTTCTTGCCGCCGCGCAGGCTGCCTTCGTAGATCATGGCTCGTTCGTTGCCGTCCTCGCGCCAAGTGATCACGGCGCGGCCCTCGCCTTCGGCCGGACCTTCCGGGCAGGGGCCGGTCCAGGAGGCGCTGGTGATCTCAACCCCCGCGCGCAGGCCGCTCGCCCACAGCCAGCAGCCATCCTCGCCATGGCTGACGAAGCCGCCTCGCCCGCCGGGGACCATGCGCTGATCCTCCGGCGGCGGGCCGGCGGCCATGCAGAGCAGGGCCAGGGCGGCCAGGGTCGCGGTCTTCAATGGCTGCATCCGGTGCATCCTTTCATCGCCGGCAGGGCACCGTGCCCCCGCCGCCGTCATCATAGCGCAGCCCGGCGCGGCAGGCGCGCGCCATGACCGGCTGGGAACGCTTCACCGACAGCTTCTTCAATGCCCGGGTCATGGCGCAGTACCTGCCCAAGATCATCGAGGGCTTCGGGCTGACCGTGGTGCTGGCGCTGTGCATCATCGCCGCCGGGCTCACGCTCGGGCTGCTGCTGGCACTGCTGCGTGCCTTCGGCATACGGCCGCTGAACTGGCTGATCATTTTCGTTGTCGATCTGTTCCGCGCCTTGCCGCCGTTGGTCATTATCGTGCTGTTGTTCTTCGGCCTGCCCAATGCCGGGATCGAGTTGTCGGGTTTCGTCGCCGCCTGGCTGGCGCTGACGCTGGTGCTGATGGCCTTCACCGAGGAGATCTTCTGGGCCGGCATCACCTCGGTGGCGAAGGGGCAATGGGAGGCGGCGCGTTCCACCGGGCTCGGCTTCGTGCAGACGCTGGGCTATGTCGTGCTGCCGCAGGCGCTGCGCATCACCATCCCGCCGCTGACGAACCGCACCATCGCCATCACCAAGGGCACCGCGCTGGCGTCCGTGGTCGCCGTGCCGGACATCCTGGGCGCGGCGAATGCCGGGGTGTCGTTCTCCTTCAACCCGTCGCCGCTCACCCTCGGCGCCATAGCCTATCTGGTGCTGTTCCTGCCGGTCGTCGTGTTCGGTCGATGGATCGAAACGCGCTTCGCGTGGAAGCGGTGAGCCCCATGGACCTGTTCATCGAGACCTTCTTCAACTGGCAGATCGTCCATGATGCCTGGCCGATCCTGTGGCAGGGATTGCAGGCGACGTTACTGCTCTCAGCGCTGGTGGTGCCGCTGGGGATGATCGGCGGCATCATCATCGCGGTACTGTCCACCGTTCACTCCCCTTGGGTGAAATGGCCGCTGCGGGTGTGGGTGGACACCTTCCGCGCGCTGCCGCCGCTCGTGCTGCTGATCTTCATCTTCGCCGGGCTCCCCTTCATCGGGATTGATGTCGGGCCCTGGGGCGCGGTGGCGATCGGCTTCTTCCTCAATACCGGCGCCTATTACGGCGAGATCCTGCGCGCCGGCATCGAGAGCGTGCCGCAAGGGCAGCTGGAAGCGGCGCGATCGACCGGCCTCACCCGCGGACAGACGATGCGCTACGTCGTGCTGCCGCAGGCGGTGCGCAACGTGTTGCCCGACCTCATCTCGAACACGCTGGAGGTGGTGAAGCTGACCTCCATCGCCTCCGTCGTCGCGCTGCCGGAATTGCTGTTCCAGGCACGCCAGGCGCAGTCCGTCACCTACAATGCCACACCGATCATGGTGGCGGCGGTGGTTTATTTCATCCTGCTCTGGCCGGTGGTGCGGGTGTTGTCGCAGTTGGAGAACCGGCAGTTGGCGGGACGCCGCTGATCGGGCGATGATGCGTCGACCGCGCCACCAGAGCACGGCCGACCATCATGAACGCCCAGGAATGATACGCTCCATGACCTTCAGCATCGGACGCCGGCCGCTCGCCGGCGCATTGGCGAGCCTTGCCGCGCTTCCCGCGTCCGCCCTGGCGCAGGGGGCGGCGCGGCCGATCACCATCGTCGTCCCCTTCGCGCCTGGCGGCAGCACGGACATCGTCAGCCGGCTGCTGGCCGAGCGGATGACGACGGTGCTCGGCCAACCGGTGCAGGTGGAAAACCGCCCCGGCGCGAACACCGTGATCGGCGCAGAATACGTCGCGCGGTCGCGGCCGGACGGGCTGACCCTGTTGATGGCCGCCGGCACCACCCTGACCATCAACCCCGTGATCGTGCCGAACCTTCCCTACAAGGTGGAGGACTTCGCCCCCGTCATGCTGGCGACGACCTTCCCCTTCGCCATCATCACCAGGCTCGAGGGCGGGCCGGTCGACGTGCCGGCCTGGGTCGCGGCGGCCAAGGCGCGCCCCGGGCTGATGACCTACGGCACGAATGGCCCGACCACGCTGACCAATGTGGCAATGTTGATGGTGATGGAACGCCTCGGCATCACGATGCAGGACGTCACCTATCGAGGAGATTCGGCGCAGCTCACGGCCTTCCTGGCCGGCGACATCGACATGCTGATCGTCGCCGGCGGCACCGGTCAGCCGGTCTACCGCAACCGGCAAGGACGGCTGATCGCCTGGACCAGTGAGCGGCGGGTGGAATCGACGCCCGACGTGCCTTCCATCGCGCAATATGCCCCAGGGCTCGACGTGCTGTCGTGGTTCGGGCTGCTCGCTCCCGCCGGGACGACGGCGGACTTCGTGCTGCGGGTGAATGCCGCGGCGAACCAGGCGCTGCAGGATGCCCGCATTCGCGAACGCCTGACCACCGATGGGCAGTTCCTTGCCGGCGGCACACCGGATGATTTCGCGGCCTTCCTGAAGCGGTCGGACGAGCAGTGGCGGCCGATCCTGCAACGGCTGGATGTGCCGCGGTAGACGTGAAGGGCGGGGGAGCGAACTCCCCCGCACCCCCTCTTTTTTTGTCGGTTACCTGGGCAGCACTGGCGCGGCGGGGGCGGCCATCAGGCGATGGCGTAGACGTCGTAGGTCGGGCCCGAAGGGGGGCGCTGGCCGATGCCCACGGCGATCACCTTGTTCATCCAGGCGAATTCCGGTGAGCCGGTTTCGAAGCGGATGGCGGTGCGGAAATAATACTCCGAGGGATCGGTCGGCTGGCCGCTGTTCATTCGGGCCAGCACCTCGGCCGGGCCATGACGCAGGCCGGTGTAGTGCATGTAGACGATGGCACCCGAGGTCGATTTCAGCGTCAGCCGAACATCCATATGCGCGGTGCCGTCAGGGAAGACGCGCAGCCAGTCGGCCGCCGTGCCGGGCACCAATTCGCCGGTGAAGCGCGGGCCCTCAGCTGTGCCGCCCGTCACCGGAATGATGCGCAGCTCGCCATTGGTCGCGGTGCCAGCCATCTGCGGCGCGCCGGCAGACAGCGCCAAGCGGAACAGGAACTCGGATGTCAGCGGCAAGGTGGTCATGGCGTTCTCCCCCATTGAATGGTGAGGGGAGAATGCCCGCGCTTCAACGTTGCCGCCAGGGCAGGCCGTCGGCCTTCCAGCCGGCGACGGTGCCGCGATGGCCATCCGCATCGGCCGGGCCCTCGAAGCCATCGGCCACGTTGAAGACATGCGGGAAGCCCGCCGCCTGCGCCGCCTGGCCCGCCGCCAGCGAGCGCGCGCCGGACCGGCAGATGAAGAAGATCTTGTGCAGCGAAGTCAGCCCCGCCTTGTGCAGATGGTCGGCGAAATGCCCGTTCACCTGCATGGTCGGGTAGATCTGCCAGGGGATGAGCACAGGCTGCTTGCCTACCGCGGCGAGGTCCGGCAGGCCGACGAAATTCCATTCCGCATCGGTGCGGACATCGACCAGCGCAGTATCGGCATCCTCGGAGAGGCGCCGCCAAGTCTCTTTCGGGCTGATATCCGGAACGCCTGCCACAGTGCGGCTCCTTGCGGGAAAATGCTGCTATCAAAATGGTACGGTGGTGCAGCAAGGGCAACAGCCACGATGGTGTCATTGCTTCCATCCGCGGCAGGCCGACCGTATGATGCTCTGACGACTGACGGATTCTTTCAGACCATGAATCGAATGAGCCCAGGCACCCAGGAAGATCGCGCAGCCGCTACGCGGCTGAACATTCTCGACGCCGCCGAGGCGCTGTTCCGCTCCATGGGATACCAGAAGACGGCGGTGGCCGACATCGCCCGCGAACTCCGCATGTCGCCAGCCAATGTCTATCGCTTCTTCGCCTCGAAAAGCGCCATCAACGAGGCGATCGCCGAGCGGTTGCTGGCCGGCGTCGCCGGAGACCTCGACGCCATCGCCAATGGTCCCGGCGCCGCCGCCGACCGCCTGCGCGGCATGATGCGTCTGCTGCACGCCCGCCACATGGCGCTTTTCTTCAAGGAAAAGCGCATGCACGACATGGTCACCGCGGCCATGGCCGAGCACTGGGGCGTGGTCGCCGCCTTCATCGCCCGGGTCGAAAGCGCGCTCGGCCGGGTGTTGGCCGATGGCGCGGCGCGGGGGGAATTCGGGGCCCTCGACGCCGCCGCGACGGCGCGGATGATCAAGCAGGCGACGCTGTGCTGGATGCACCCGGTGCTCATCGCGGAGAGCCTCGCCAAGAATCTGACGGATGAGATCCGGATGGCCGGGGAGCTCGAATCGATGCTCGACTTGCTGATCAAAGGATTGAGACCTGATCACTGACGATTATTGACTTTTCTCACTCAACTTGGATAACCTGGCCACTCCCAGGAGATCCGCCATGCGCGTCCCCGTCCTTGCCCTTACTGCCCTCGCCCTCCTGGCCGGCTGTCGCGACCCCGGCCCCCAGGCCGCCGAGGCCGAGGCGCCAAAGCCCATCCAGGTCGCCGAAATCCGCTTCGCCCCAGCCGAGCAGCCGCGCGCCTTCGCCGGCGTGATCCGCGCCCGGCGCGAGGCCGACCTCGCCTTCCGCGCCGGCGGGCGCATCGCCGCGCGGCTGGTCGACATGGGCGCCACGGTGACCGCGGGGCAGGATCTCGCCCGCATTGACCCGACCGACATCGCACTTTCGGTCCGCGGAGCCGAGGCGGACCTCGCCGCCGCCGAAGCCGAGGCGCGCCGGGCGCTGGCCGAAGCCGGCCGCTCGCGCACCCTGCTCGTCGCCGGGCATGTCGCCGCCGCCTTCGACGAACAGCGCCAGACCACCGCGCGCAGTGCGGAGGAACGCGTCGCCTCCGCCCGGGCCGCGCTGGAATTGGCACGCAACCGGCTCGACCACACCATCCTGCGTGCGCCGTCGGATGGCGTCGTCACCGCCATCCTTGCCGAGGCCGGCCAGGTGGTCGGCGAGGGCCAGGTGGTGATGCGCATGGCCGACCCGGCCGAGCGCGAATTGCTGGTGCAGGTGCCCGAAGGCGCCCTGCCCGACCTCGCCACCGCGCGGGCGGAGGCTCTGCTCTGGGCCAGACCCAGCGAGCCGATCGCCGCCCATCTGCGCGAGGTGGCGCCCCAGGCCGATGCGACGTTGCGCACTTATGCCGTGCGCTTCGCCCTGCCGGATGCGCCGGGCTGGGCCGCGCTCGGCATGACTGGCACGGTGCGGCTGCGCGCCGAATCCGCGCCGGTCGCGCTGCTGCCCGCCTCGGCCCTGCTCGATCGCGGCCAGGGCCCGATGGTGTGGAAGGTGCAGGGCAGCCGCCTCGTCGCCGTGCCGGTCGAGGTCGCCCATCTCGGCGAGGCGCAGGTGGCGCTGCGCGGGGCGCTGGCGGAAGGCGACAAGGTCGTCGCGCTCGGCCCGCAACTGCTCGATGCCGGCAGCCAGGTGCGCGTGGTGCAGACCCGCGCCGCCGCGACGCTGCGCTGAGGCTGCGCCTCCATGGGCTTCAACCTTTCCGACTGGGGTGTGCGCAACGGTGCGCTGACCTTGTTCCTGATCATCATGCTCGGCGCCGCCGGGGCCTTCGCCTATCTGCGGCTTGGACGGGCGGAGGATCCGGGGTTCACCCTCAAGGTCATGGTGGTCACCGCGCAATGGCCGGGTGCGACCGCCGAGGAGATGCAGCGCCAGGTCGCCGACCCGATCGAGAGCCGCTTGCAGGACCTGGCGTATCTCGACCGTGTCGAGACCTTCACTCGCCCCGGCCAGGCGGTGATGACCATCGTGCTGCGCGACACCACGCCACCGCGCGAGGTGCAGGCCCTTTGGTACCAGGTCCGCAAGAAGGTCGGCGACATCCGCCAGGCGCTGCCCAGCGGGGTGCTTGGGCCCTTCTTCGACGATGAGTATTCCGATGTCTGGTCGGCCATCTATGCCGTCAGCGGGGCGGAGAATGCCGAGTTGGTCCGCCAGGCGGAGGCGATCCGCGCACGGCTGCTGCGCGTGCCCGGCGTGGACAAGGTGAAGATCTTCGGCGAGCAGGCGCAGCGCATTCATGTCGAGGTCGCCCATGCGCGCCTCGCCAGCCTGGGTGTGCAGCCGCAGGCGATCATCGATGCGCTGGCGCGGCACAACCCGGTCGCCCCAGCGGGAGTGGTGGAAGGCAGCGACACCCGGCTGCATCTGCGCGTCGATGGCGGCTTCGACGGGCTGTCCGCGATCCGCGAGGTCCCCATCGCAGCCGGCGGGCGCTCGCTGCGCCTGGGCGACATCGCCGAGGTCTCGCGCGGCTATGCCGACCCGCCCTCGAGCGGCATCCGCCAGGGCGGGCAGCCGGCGGTGCTGGTCGCCGTCGCCAAGCAGCCGGGGGTGAATGTGCTGACGCTGGGTGCCGACCTCGCCGCGGCGATGGAAGCGCAGCGTCGGGTCACGCCGGTCGGCATCACCGTCACGCCGATCGTCGACCAGGCGCATGTGGTCGAGGAAAGCGTCGCAGAATTCCTGTTGAAGTTCGTCGCCGCGCTGGGCGTGGTGATGGTGATCTCCTTTCTCTCGCTCGGTGTTCGCGCCGGGATCATCGTCGCGCTGTCGGTGCCGCTGACGCTCGCCATCGTCTTCCTGCTGATGCTGGCGACGGGGATGGAGCTGGAACGCGTCACCCTCGGCGCGCTGATCCTCTCGCTTGGCCTGCTGGTGGACGATGCGATCATCGCCATCGAGACCATGGTGGTGAAGCTGGAACAGGGATGGACGCGCGCCAAGGCGGCGACCTTCGCCTGGACCTCGACGGCCGGGCCAATGCTGTCGGGCACGCTGGTGACGGTCGCCGGCTTCCTGCCGGTCGGCTTCGCGCGTTCCTCGGCCGGCGAGTATGCCGGCGGCATCTTCTGGGTGGTCGGCTTCGCGCTGATCGCCTCCTGGGTGGTCGCCGTGCTGTTCACGCCCTGGCTCGGGGTGAAGCTGCTGCCGAGCCCCAAGCCAGGGTCGCATCACGAGGCCTATGACGGGCACGGCTATCGCCTGCTACGTCGCGTGGTCGGCTGGTCGGTGTCGCACCGGCTGGTCGTGATCGGCGGGACGCTGCTGGTGATGGTCGCCGGCTTCGCCGCGATGGGGGTGGTGCGCAAGCAGTTCTTCCCGACCTCGGCGCGGCTCGAACTGCTGGTCGATGTGAACCTGCGCCAAGGGGCGAGCTTTGCCGCCACACTCGAGGCCGCACGGCGCCTCGAACAGGCGCTGGAGGGCGACGTCGATGCGCGGCTGGTGACGACCTATCTCGGCCAGGGCTCGCCGCGCTTCTTCCTGGCGCTGAACCCCGATTTGCCGAACGAGGCCTTCGCCAAGCTGGTGGTGCAGGCGCGCGACGTGCCCGCCCGCGAACGCCTGCGCGAACGGCTCATCGGCCTGGTGCAGGACGGGTTGGTGCCGGAGGCGCGGGTGCGGGTGTCACGGCTCGATTTCGGCCCGCCGGTCGGCTACCCGGTGCAGTTCCGTGTGCATGGCGACGACCCTGCCGCGCTGCGCACCGCCGCCGAGCAGGTGCTCGCCGTGATGCGCGCGACGCCGGGCACGCGCGACGCGTCGCTGTCCTGGAGCGAGCGCGCGCCCTCCCTGCGCCTGGAACTGGACCGCGCCCGCGTGGCCGAACTCGGCCTGTCACCGGCGCAGGTCGCCTCCTCCCTGCAATTGCTGCTGACCGGGGCGACCGCGACGCAGTATCGCGAGGGCAATCGCCTGATCGATGTGGTGTTGCGCGCGCCGGCGAATGAACGGTTGACGACGGAGACGCTGGCCGACCTCTCGCTCGCCACGCCGGCCGGTCCGGTGCCGCTGTCGCAGGTCGCGCGGCTGGTGCCTGTGTCGGAGGAACCCATTCTGTTCCGCCGCAACCGCGAGGCCTACATCACCGTACGCGCCGATGTCGCACCCGGCCTGCAGGGCCCCGATGTCTCGGTCGCCGTCGCGGCACGGCTGCGGCCGGTGATCGATGCCCTCCCCGTTGGCCTGCGCATCGAGACCGGCGGCGCCACCGAGGAATCCGGCAAGGCCAATGCCGCGCTGTTTGCCATCTTCCCGGTGATGGTCGCGGCAATGCTGGTGCTGCTCATGGCGCAGCTGCGGCATTTCGGGCGCACGGCGATGGTCTTCGTCACCGCGCCACTCGGCATACCCGGCGCGGCCTTCGCGCTGTTGGCGATGGATGCGCCCTTCGGCTTCGTCGCGCTGCTCGGCGTCATCGCGCTGGCGGGGATGGTGATGCGCAACACGCAGATCCTGGTGGACCAGGTGCGCCAGGATCTCGAGGCCGGATGCGACCTGCGCACCGCCATCATCGAGAGCACGGTGCGCCGCACCCGGCCGGTGCTGCTGACCGCGCTCGCCGCCGTGCTGGCCTTCATCCCGCTGACGCATTCGGTGTTCTGGGGGCCGATGGCGATCGCCATGATCGGCGGCCTGTCGCTCGCGACGGTCGCGACCCTGATGGTGGCGCCCGCGCTCTACGCCCTGGCGCTGCCCTGGCGCCGCCGGGCGGCGGCGAGAGCCGGGCTGGCCTTCGCACCGGCGGAATGACGCGTCCGGCGCGTCAGCCCTTCCTGGCGCCCCCCTGAATCGGTGTAGCCTGTCCGACGGAAGGCCCGCCGCCAAGGCGGGCCACGCGGGGAAGGATACGCCATGCTTGGCCTGATGCAGGATTGGCCGCTGCTGATGCATACGGTGCTTGACCATGCCGCGGTCCAGCATCCGCACCGGGATATCATCAGCCGATCCGTGGAAGGCCCCTTCCACCGCACCGATTACGCGACGCTGCGCGGTCGCGCCCTGCGGGTGGCCCAGCGGCTGGTGAAGGACGGTATCCAGGCGGGCGACCGCGTCGCAACATTGGCCTGGAACACTTGGCGGCACCTCGAAGCGTGGTACGGCATCGCCGGAGCCGGCGGCGTCTATCACACCGTCAATCCGCGGCTGTTCCCCGACCAGATCGCCTGGATCATGAACCATGCCGGGTCGCGCATCCTGATGCTCGACCTCAGCTTCGTGCCGATGGTGCAGGCACTGGCCGACAAGCTGCCGCTGGTCGAGCGCTTCGTCATCCTGACCGACGCCGCCCATATGCCGGAGACCTCACTGCGCGACGCCATCGCCTATGAGGACTGGATCGCCGGGGTCGATGGCGACTTCGCCTGGGTGCGGGTGGAGGAGAACGCCGCCGCGGGCATCTGCTACACCTCCGGCACCACGGGCGACCCCAAGGGCGTGGTCTATTCGCACCGCTCGAACGTGATCCACGCGCTGGCCTGCAACCAGGTCGATTGCTTCGGACTGGGTGCGGCCGACCGGGTAATGCCGGTGGTGCCGATGTTCCACGCCAATGGCTGGTCGCTTGCCTTGTGCGCGCCGATGGTGGGTGCCGCGATGATCATGCCGGGGGCGAAGCTCGACGGCGCCTCGGTGCATGAAGTCATCGAACACGGCCGGGTGAATTTCTCCGCCGCCGTGCCGACGGTGTGGATGATGCTGCTGCAGCACCTGGAAGCCACCGGGTCGCGCATCGACACGATGGATCGCGTGGCGATCGGCGGGTCGGCCTGCCCGCCCGCCATCACCAAGGCGTATCAGGAGAAATTCGGCGTGCGCGTCGTCCATGCCTGGGGGATGACCGAGCTCTCCCCGGTCGGCACGCTTTTCGCGGTGAAGCCGGAGGTTGCGCACCTGACCGGTGACGCCATGCTCCGCCTGCAGGCCAAGCAGGGCACCCCGCCCTACACCGTCGAGATGAAGATCACCGACGACAACGACAGATCACTGCCCTGGGACGGCACCACCTTCGGCCGGCTCAAGGTAAAGGGGCCGGCGATCAGCCGCCGCTATTTCCGCCGCGAGGAGGAGGAGATCCTCGACGCCGAGGGCTTCTTCGACACCGGCGACGTCGCGACCATGGACGAGAACGGCTACATGGAGATCACCGACCGTTCCAAGGACGTGATCAAGTCGGGTGGCGAGTGGATTTCCTCCATCGCGCTGGAGAATGCCGCGGTCGGCTATCCAGGCGTGGCCGAGGCCGCCGTGGTGTCGATGAAGGACCCGAAATGGGATGAGCGGCCGCTGCTGATCCTGGTGATGAAGCCCGGCGTGCTGTCGCCCTCGCTGGCCCAGATGCGCGACTTCCTCGCCGACAAGGTCGCCAAATGGTGGCTGCCGGATGACCTGGTGGTGGTGGATGAGATCCCGCACACCGCCACCGGCAAGATCCTGAAGATGAAATTGCGGGAGATGTTCAAGGACCACCAAGCCCCGGGATAAGGCATGGTTGCGCTTCGTCGCACACGACGAGCACTCGGCGTGGCAGGGTGCGGAAGCCACTGCCGTGCCGGAGTCTACCTTGCCACGCCTGTCCCTGCTGCTTGCCCTGCTCCTGCTCGCCACCCCCGCCCTGGCGCGGGAGAGGCTGCGCGACCGCGTCGCCCGCCGGCCCGCCGCCCCCGTGCTGATGGACCCACTGCCCGGCACGGAGCGCATCGCCATCACGGTCGATGGCGCGACGCGACATTACCTGCTGCATCGGCCGCCTCATGCCGATGGGCCGCGACCGCTAGTGCTGGTGTTCCATGGCATGGGCGGCCAGGGGGCGCGGGTCGAGCGGCTGTCGCGCTTCTCCGCGATTGGGGACCAGGCGGGCGTCATCATCGCCTATCCGGAAGGCGAGGAGGGCACCTGGCGCGTGCTGCGCGACCCGCGCACCGAGATCACCTTCACCCGCGCCGTGGTCGCCGACATCGCCGCCCGCACGCCGGTCGACCAACGGCGCATCTTCGCGGCGGGGATCTCGAACGGTGCGATGATGTCGGCCGCGCTGGGCTGCTTCGCGCCCGACCTTGTCGCGGGGGTGGGGTTGGTTTCTGGCGGCTATGTCTCGCCCTGCCGCAACAACCCCCATGGGCCGGCCATCCTGTTCAACGGCACCGCCGACACCACGCTGCCGATGCAGGGCGGCCGGCTGATGATGCCGGTGCGCGACTTCGCCGCCGCCTGGGGGTCGGGCGCGGGCTGCCAGGCGAGCGCCGAGGCGCTGCCGGCACGGGCGGGGGCGCGGGTGGAACGCTTCGCCTGCGGCGGCGCCGAGGCGGTGTTCTGGACCATCCCCGGCGGCGGCCATGTGTGGCCCGGCGGGCCCGGTGCCCCGCCGGTGCCGGATGCGACTCAGGAAATCTGGCGCTTCTTCACGGCGATCAGGTGAACAGCTTCCAGAACATCCGCAGGCTGGTCACCAGCAGGAACACCGCGAAGGCGCGCTTGAGCCACAGCGGCGGGATGGTGTGCGCCAGATGCACGCCCCAGGGTGTCGCGAGGATCGAGGCCGGCGCGATCAGCGCGAAGCCGATCAGGTTGACGTAGCCGAGCGACCAGGGCGGCAGCAGCGGGTCGCTCCAACCACCCCAGATGAAGCCGATCGTCGCCGGGATCGAGATGATCAGCCCGAAGGCGGAAGCGGTCGCCACCGCCGAGCGGATCGGCGCGCCGAACATCGAGAGCAGCGGCACGCCGAGCGTCCCGCCGCCGATGCCCATCATGGCGCTGACCGCGCCGATGCCGATGCCGATGGCGGCGCGCGGCGGGCCTTCCGGCACGGTGTCGGTGATTTTGAACTCGACCCCGGTGAAGCCCATGTTGAGCGCCACCATCAGCGCCACCACGGCGAACACCGCCGTCAGCCCCTCCCCCTTCACATAGACGGCGAGGAAGGTGCCGAGTGCCACGCCGGCCAGCATCGCCGGCCAGATGGAACGCAGCAGCGCCACATCCATCGCACCTTTGGCGTAGTGCTTGCGCGCCGACTGGATCGAGGTGGGGATGATGGTGGCGAGCGAGGTCGCCACCGCCAGTTTCATCTGGATGGTCTCGGGGATGCCGAAGATCGGGAAGACGCTGAACAGCAGCGGCACGATGACGATGCCGCCACCGACGCCGAGCAGCCCGGCCAGGGTCCCCGACACCAGCCCGGTCGCCGCCATCGCGGCGGCGAGCCCGAGAAGCCACAGGGGATCGTTGAGGTGTTCCATGGAAGCGCAGGTCCGGGATGGGCTGGGAAGGGAGGATGTGGCATACACGCTGACCCTTTCAGCGTCACCCCGCCTTGCCCTTCATCATCGACCCCTGGTTCTATATCCTGGCCATTCCGGCGGTGCTGATCACCGGCATCAGCAAGGGCGGCTTCGCCGGCGGGGCGGGCAATCTGCTGGTGCCGCTGATGGCGCTGTCGGTCCCCGCGCCGATCGCCGCCGGCATCGCCCTGCCGCTGCTGTGCGCGATGGATGTCTCCGGCCTGAAGGCCTGGTGGGGACGGTGGGACAAGCGCGAGATGCGCGTGCTGGTGCCCGGGGCGCTGGTCGGCATCCTGGTCGGCGGGCTCGCCTTCACGCTGTTCTCGGACCGCGCCATCAAGGCGATGGTCGGGCTGACCACCCTGGCCTTCCTGGCCCGCACGCTGTGGCTGCGGCGGCATCGGGAACCGCCGGCGCCCGTACCGCATGACCCGGTCAAGGCGGTGATCTGCGCGGCGGCGTCGGGCTTCACCAGCACCATCGCCCATGCCGGGTCGCCGCCGCTGGCGATCTATATGTATCCGCGGCAGTTGAACCGGCAGGTGATGGCGGCGACCAGCGTCGTCTTCTTCGGCATCGTCAACTATGTGAAGCTGATCCCGTATTTCCTGCTGGGGAACCTCTCGGCGACGAACCTCGCGACCAGCCTGGTGCTGCTGCCGCTGGCGCCGGTTGGGGTCTATCTCGGCATCTGGCTGCAGAAGCGGGTGCCCGATGCGTTGTTCTACCAACTGCTCTACGGTCTGCTGTTGGTGACGGGTCTGAAGCTGAGCTGGGATGGGATATTCGCATGAGCCATGCGCGGGTGCTGGGCGTGCTGGGCGGCATGGGGCCGCTGGCCGGGGCGACCTTCATGCAGCGGCTGACGCTGCTGACGCCGGCCGAACGGGACCAGGACCATATCCCCGCCATCCTGTGGTCGGACCCGCGGGTGCCCGACCGCACCGCCGCGCGGCTGTCGGGTGGCGAGGACCCGTTACCCGCGCTGCTGCGCGGCATTGCCGGGCTGGAGGCGGCCGGCTGCGGCGCCATCGCCATCCCGTGCAACACGGCCCATGGCTGGTTCGAGCCGATGCAGGCGGCGACGCGCCTGCCCATCCTGCACATCGTGGAAGCCGCGGCCGATGAACTGCTGCGGCTTGGCATCGCCGGCGGCCCGATTGGGCTGATGGCGACCAAGGGCACGCTGGCGATGCGCCTGTATCAGGCGCGGCTGGAGGGCCGGGGCTATGACTGCCTGGTGCCACGCGAGGCGGAGATGGACCGCATCGTCATGCCGGCGATCGACCTGGTGAAGGCGAACAAGGTATCGGAGTCCTACGCGCCACTGGCCGAGGTGGCGCGGCGGCTGATCGAGCGCGGCGCGCGAGCGGTGGTGTTGGGCTGCACGGAGATCCCGCTTGGCATTTCGGCCGGACCGGCGCTGCCCTTCCCGGTGGCGGATACCATCGACGCGCTGGCGCGGGCGGCGATTGCCTGGGCGAAGCCGGCTGGGTGAGGCAGGCCGCCGGAGAGGCAATCGTCCCCTCCCTGGACCTCACCCCACCCGGGTTCCTGGATCGCCAGACACGGCTTGCGACCGATCGCCGCCATGATTTGGCTCCAGATCCGAGCCGCAATACACCGAGCAACGGCCGTGACGTGGCTAGCCGGTCACGCACTGAAGCCGAGCGACAACGGCGGCGAACATGGGCGTGCCCGTCGCCGTCCCGCCTGTGCTTGGCAGGATGCCCGCCTTGCACGCCACGCCGCTGCAAGGATGGGCGCCGCGTCACGCTTCGACGCGGAATCCAACCTTGATGCTGACCTGGTACTGGGCGACTTTGCCATCCTGGACACGACCGCGTATTTCGCCGACCTCGAACCATTCAATGTGGCGCAGCGTTTTTGCCGCCCGGCCAATGGCGGTTTCGATGGCGTCGCTGACCGATTTCTTGGAACTGCCAACCAGATCGGTCCTGCGGTAGACAACTTCGTCTTCCATGGTCGCCTCCATGATTTGGCCCGCACTTGGGCAAGGCCAGCCTAGCACCGCGATCGAAGCACTGGTGCACGACATGTGTGGCGATAGCCAGCGTGACAGCAATTGGGATCGGCCCCACCACCGGCTGCTGGAAATTCGGGAAGACCCCGCGGTGCCGTGAGGTGTTCGAGGTGCGGCGACGACAAGCGGATGGTGATCGAGTGCCCCGCCGTCAACGATACGATGTGCATCCTCGGCGACGGCTGCCTGGGGGCGACGTTGCTGAAGGCATGTCGCCACGCGCCGCGCTCTTCCGCGAGGTGGCTGAATTGAAGTCACACGGATCCAAGGGCCCTGAGTGGAATCTCTCAGGCGGACGAAGATGCTCGCTCAAACAAAGGGTTGGCATGCATTGCGTGAACGCGGTCGAACGCCATGCGATCCAGCCTGCGCCGGCGGTGTTCGGGAGGGCATGGCCTCCCAGCTCAGCTTCCCTCAGTCGCAGTCGCAGCCGTCGGTCGGCCCGGTATCACCACGGACGACATGGTGGTCGATCCATTCGGCCACCAGCCGGCGCGCCTCATTCACCGAGGATTCCGGGTGATGGATGCGATACAGCGCCGTGCAGGCACCGAAGGCGCTCATATCGGCCGATCCCTGCTCGCGAAGTTCGCGATAGGCGGTCACGACGGCGCGTTCGCAGCGCCGCGCGATATGGCTGAACTCCTGGGCCATGCGGCCACCTCCGACGGGGTCTGTTGCGAATCACTCGCAATAGATGGTCAAGGTAGCCGCTGTTCCGCCGCGGTTCAAGTCACGCCGGCGTCACGCCGCCGAGACAGCATCGGCGATGGCCTTGCCGACATCGACGGTGCCGGCCTGGCCGCCCATGTCGCGGGTACGCGGGCCGCCCTCGGCGAGCAGCTTCTCGATGGTCGAGACGATGCATGCGGCGGCTTCCGCCTCGCCCAGATGTTCCAGCATCATCGCCCCGGACCAGATCTGCCCGATCGGGTTGGCGATGAACTTGCCGGCGATGTCGGGGGCCGAGCCGTGCACCGGCTCGAACATCGACGGATAGGTCTTTTCCGGGTTGATGTTGGCCGAGGCCGCGATGCCGATCGAGCCGGCCACCGCCGGGCCGAGGTCGGAGAGGATATCGCCGAACAGGTTGGACCCCACCACCACGTCGAACCAGTCCGGATGCTGCACGAAATGGGCGCAGAGGATGTCGATGTGGAACTGGTCGGTCGTCACCTCGGGGTAGTTCTTCGCCATCTCGGCGAAACGTTCGTCCCAGTACGGCATGGTGAAGGTGATGCCGTTCGACTTGGTCGCCGAGGTCACCTTCCGCCGCTTGCGCGTCATCGCCAGTTCGAAGGCGTATTTCATGATGCGGTCGCAGCCGATGCGCGTCAGGATCGATTGCTGCGAAGCGAATTCGCGGTCGGTACCGGGGAACATCCGCCCGCCGACGGAGGAATACTCGCCCTCCGTATTCTCGCGCACTACGTAGAAATCGATGTCCTCCGGCCCCCGATTGGCCAGCGGCGACTTCGAGCCCGGCAGCAGCTTGCACGGCCGCAGGCTGACATACTGGTCGAATTGCCGGCGGATCGGGATCAGCAGGCCCCACAACGAGACGTGGTCCGGCACGCCCGGCCAGCCCACCGCGCCGAGGAAGATGGAATCGCTGTCCTTCAGCTTGTCCATACCGTCGTCGGGCATCATCTTGCCGGTCTGGACGTAGGTTTCGCAGGACCAGTCGTAATGCGTGAGGTCGAGCTCGAAGCCGAAACGGCGCGCCGCCGCGTCGAGCACGCGCAGCCCCTCGGGCGTGGTTTCCTTGCCGATGCCATCGCCGGGGATGACGGCGATGCGGTGCTTGCGGGTTGCCATGGGCGTCTCCTCACGTATCGGCGCGCACCGTAAGGACACGCGGGGAGAGCGCAAGGTCACGGCGCGCAAACACGATTGGCGTGATTATCGTCGGCGCATTCCGTCGACCAATCGAAGGGAGCCGTGACATGGTCCTCCGAGGTGCCGCCATCCTCATGCTGGGCCTCGGCCTGGCCGCCTGCGGCGACGACGTCACCGAGACGCATCCGCCAGCGCATGATGGCAGCCGGACCCTGAGTCGCGCCGAACTGCGCTGGTGCATGTTCAACGATATCCGCATCGAGGCCGCCCGCCCCGACATGCGAGGCGCCAAGCAGGGGCAGCTTCAGGCCTTCAACCTGGCGGTAGCGGAATGGAACAAGTCCTGCCGGCGCTATCGCTACAGCCGGTCCGACCGCGATGCCGTGCAAGGGCAGATCGACGCGCGTCGGGCGCAGTTGGAGACCGAAGGCAAGGCACAATTCGCGGTGCGGGAAGCCGGAGGGTAGGCAGGGTGGTCAGCATTCTGGCGGGCGGAAGCGCGGATGCGCATCGACGCGATGGGGAAAGCACCACCAAGATGCGGTCCTTGGACGATGGCGGCAACCCATCTGCGCGTCACAGCGGTTGAGCGCGCGACAGAACAGGTGGAGACAGGCGCCGTTGCGCCGCGTGCCACTGAATGGCGCCAGCGACGAATAGCCAGGCGGCCGACCAGTGTGCCGGTGGGCCAGGCAAGACCCCTTCGGTCTATGGCGCCGGGCCCATGCGACCAGGGTTGAGGATGCCAGCCGGATCGAGCGCGGCCTTCACGCGGCGCGCGATGGCAGCGAGCGGCGCGGGTTCGGCGGGCAGCACGGCTACGGTCAGGCGGAGCGCCGCGGGCGCGCGGAACAGCGTGCAACTGCCGCCGGTGACCGCTGCGGCGGCGACCAGTGCGGCATGGGCCTCGGCCGTGGCCGGCGCGGCAACCCAGACCAGGCCGCCCCCCCAGTCGAGCAGCGTGCGGCCGCCCAAGGTCTCGGCTGTCAGCGCGACCGCGGGTGCAGCGGAGGGGCGGACGGAGACGCGCCATATTGCGTCCTCGGGCTGGGCGGCGAGCGGGGCGGCGTCGCGGACCTCGCGCCAGAAGCTGCGGCTTGGGTCGCCTTCCAGCAGCGTGGCGGGGCCGAAGGGGGCCAGCGATTCCCGCAGCCGGCCCGCGCGATAAGTGACGGAAGCGGCGAAATCCTCCAGGCGCAGGGCGGCGATGGTCGGGGTGCCGGGCAGCAGTGCCGCGCCGGTGACGCTGAACGGGCTGCCGAGGCCGGCGGAGAGGGCGCGCACGCCGGTGGCGATGTCGGGGACCTCGATGAGGAGGGTCGCGGTGGCCTCGGGGGCGGGGAGCACCTTCAGGGTGATCTCGGTGATGACGCCGAGGGTGCCGTAGGAACCGGCGAGGAGCTTGCAGAGGTCAAGTCCGGTGACGTTCTTCAGCACACGGCCGCCGGAGCGCAGCACCTCCCCTGCCCCGTTGACGAAGCGGATGCCGAGGATGTGGTCGCGCATCGCACCCCAGGCGATGCGTCGCGGGCCGGAGAGGTTGGCGGCGATGATGCCGCCGAGGGTCGCGGGTTCGGTGGCGCCGAAGATGGCGCGGGTGTCAGGGGGTTCGGCGATCAGGTGCTGGCCATGTTCGGCGAGGGCGGCCTCGATCTCCGGGATCGGCGTGCCGGCGCGGGCGGAGATGATCAGTTCCGAGGGGCGGTAGAGGGTGATGCCGGTCAGGTTGCGGGTCGAGACGGTGCGGGCGGCCTGGACGGGGCGGAGGAGGCCTCGCTTGGTGCCGCGGCCCTCGATGGCCAAGGGTTCGCGGGCGGTGTGGGCGGCGGCGACGAGCATGGCGAGGCCGGCTTCGTCGGGTGGTGCGAGGGTGGTCTCGGCAGAGGCGGTCACACGTCGCTCCCAGGTGAAGGCTGCGATACGGCGGGTTGGCGGGCGGCCGTCATGAGGCGGCCGACGGCAGCGAGGGGGCGGTGGAGAAACATGAGGCAGCCAAGGCGGCTGGCCGGCGATCGGCGATCGACTGGCGGTTGGGGGCGGCGAGGCGGAAGGGGATGGTCATGCGGCGGCTGAGGCTCTCGGGGCGGCAATGGGCGTTCGTCCGGCGGGCCGTGGCGGCGAGGCGTGGGCCAGTCGTCATTCGGCGGCCAGGGGCGGCAGCAGGTCACCTTGCAGGGGGAAGACCTTCGCGGGGTTGAGGAGCCATTGCGGGTCGAAGGCCGTCTTGATGGCGCGTTGCTGGTCGAGTTCGCGGGCGGTGAACTGGACCGTCATGAGGTCGCGCTTCTCGACGCCGACGCCGTGTTCGCCGGTGAGGCAGCCGCCGACCTCGACGCAGAGCCTCAGGATGTCGGCGCCGAAGTGTTCGGCGCGGTGGAAGCTGTCGGCGTCGTTGGCGTCGAACATGATGAGGGGGTGGAGGTTGCCGTCGCCGGCGTGGAAGACGTTGGCGACGCCGAGACCGTATTGCGTGCTGAGTTCGCCGATGCGTTTGAGGACGAAGGGCAGCTCGCTGGTTGGGATGGTGCCATCCATACAGAGGTAGTCGGGGCTGATGCGGCCGACGGCGCCGAAGGCTCCCTTGCGGCCTTTCCAGATGGCGAGGGATTGCTCGGGGCTTTCGGCGACCTTCAGGCTGATCGGGTTGAAGCGTTCGCAGATGGCCTTGATGCGGTTCAGCAGGTCGTCCTGTTCGGCGGTGCTGCCTTCCACCTCGATGATGAGCATGGCTTCGGCATCCAGGGGGTAGCCGGCGTGGGCGAAGGCCTCGCAGGCGTGGATGCAGGGTTTGTCCATGAATTCGAGGGCGACGGGGATGATGCCGGAGCCGATGATGGCATCGACGGCGGCGCCGGCGATCTCGGTGCCGTTGAAGGCGGCGAGCATGGCGCGGGCGCCCTCGGGGCCGCGGAGGATGCGGACGGTGACCTCGGTGACCAGGCCGAGTTGGCCTTCGGAGCCGGTGATGAGGCCGAGCCAGTCGTAGCCGGCGGCATCGAGGTGGGCGCCGCCGATGGTGACGATCTCGCCTTCGATGGTGACGAATTTCAGGCCGAGGAGGTTGTTGGCGGTGACGCCGTATTTCAGGCAGTGGGCGCCGCCGGAGTTCATCATCACGTTGCCGCCGATCATGCAGGCGAGCTGCGATGAGGGGTCGGGGGCGTAGAAGAAACCGTCTCCGGAGACGGCGTTGGTGATGCCGATGTTGGTGACGCCGGCCTCGACCACGGCCAGGCGGTCATCAAGGTCGATTTCCAGGATGCGGTTCATGCGCATCAGGCCGATGACCACGGCGTCGGCCAGTGGGAGGGCGCCGCCGGAGAGGGAGGTGCCGGCGCCGCGGGGGACGATTCGCACGCCGTTCTCGTTGCAGTAGCGGAGGATGGCGGCGACCTGTTCCGTGGTGCGGGGCAGGACGACCGCGAGGGGCATCTGGCGGTAGGCGGCGAGGCCGTCCGTCTCATAGGGCT
This sequence comes from Neoroseomonas lacus, assembly GCF_014644535.1. GTDB lineage: Bacteria > Pseudomonadota > Alphaproteobacteria > Acetobacterales > Acetobacteraceae > Neoroseomonas > Neoroseomonas lacus. The sequence continues at coordinate 340,691 of NZ_BMKW01000004.1, read as the reverse complement.
TGAGGCGGGTGGGGTCGCTGATGACGCCGTCACCGGGGACGATGGCGGAGAGGGCGGCGACGATCTCGGCGCGGCGGGCGAGGATTTCGGGCTTGGGCGGTGGCAGGGCGATCACGGCGGCGGTCCTCCGATTGGTCGGAAGATGCGCATCGGGGGGCGGTGCGGCAAGCGTTGCTTCGGGGTGGGGGGACGTTCAGTGTTCGTTGCGGTGCCGGCGGTGGTGCGCGGCGGGGAGGATGGCCATGAAACGGGTAATTCTGGCGGCGGCGATGGTGGCGGGGCTTGGCGGGCCGGCGATGGCGCAGCGGCAGGGCGGGTATGCCGTGGCGGGGCAGACGCCGGATGGGCAGCGGTATAGCGGGACGCTGCAGATGGAGGCGGCCGGGGGGAATACCTGGCGGGTGGTGTGGAGCGTGGCCGGGGATAGCGCGCGGGGGCTGGGGCTGCTGATCCCGGAAGGGCCGCTGCTGGTGGTGGGGTATCTCGCCGGGCGGGAGATTGGCGTCGTTGCCTATGCCGTGCAGCCGGATGGGCGGCTGTTGGGCACGTGGACGCAGGGCGCCGGCGGCGGCGTGGGCAGCGAGACGCTGACGCCGGCCGGCGGAAGCACCGGGAAATAGACAAGGGGGGCTTGAGCCCCCCTTTCGACCTCGCATGGACCGTGCCGGGTTGGGCCCGGCGCGGGGTTCAGCCCTGGCGGGCCTTCAGGCGGGGGTTCTTCTTGTTGATCACGTAGACGCGGCCACGGCGGCGCACGACGACGCAGTTCTTGTCGCGGGTCTTGGCGGTCTTCAGGGAATTACGGATCTTCATGGTCTTACCTCGTGAGGGGGCCGCTTCTAAGGGGGGGTGAGGCGGGCGTCAACCTCGGGCGGGTGGGGCACTTTAGGATTTTAGGGTTTTAGGATTTTAAGGGGGGTGGAAGTGCGGGTTTTGGACAAAGGGCGGGGGTTGGGGGGTGTGGCTACCTGTGTATGGACGGATGGACGGGGTCAAAGAGCGAGAAAGAAAGGTATACACTAGCGACGACGGCCTCAAGTTTTTTTTCCTATGCCGTCAACCGCTCCTCAGACTCTCGAAGCGTAGTTGAAGGGGGGAATGCGCCTTCAGATTCGGCTTTGCGCCCATCCCGGTCATGGGCTTGGTGCTTGTCGATTACTGAAAGCAGTCGCTCGCTCAGACTACCCGCTGACGTCGATTAGAGCTGAAAAGCGTACGTTAGACCTCTTCAAGTGGATGATCCCTACGGCCGGTAGTTCTGTTCCTGCGCCGCCGTGGTCGGCACCGCCGATAATATTCCACAAGTCTTGATCGCCACGGCTACCGGGCGACCGTTGGTTGAGATAGCAGCGTGTGGGGATGAACGCTTTGGGGGCGCAAACGTGTTTCTGGCGCAGCTGATGATCAAGAATTTCCGGCGGGTGGGCGAGGCTACGCTGCTATTTCGGCCGGGCCTCAACGTGATCGTCGGACCGAACAATATCGGCAAAACGGCGGTCGTGGACGCATTGCGGGCGCTGCTTGCGGGGGCCGACGATCCTTATCCCCGCTTCAGTAGCGACGACGTTCATCTTCCGCTAGGCGGCGCGGCCACCGGGGAAATTCGGTTTGAGTATATCTTCCGGGACCTGAGCCTCGATGACGAGGCTGAGTTCATGCATGCGATCCACGAAGGTCCCGACGGCAAGACAGAAGCGGTCATGGGCGTGACCTATGGCGATGCCGATAAGGCGGGACGCCTGAAGCCTCGCCGCTGGTGCGGGGATTTCGACGAACTTTCGATGACGTCGTCGATGCTGGAGAACTTGCGCAGCGTCTATCTCCAGCCGCTGCGTGACGCTGAGCAGGGCCTGCGGCCGAGTCGGAACAGCCAGCTTTCACGCCTTCTCCACCTGCTCTCCGACGAGCCCGGACGGGATGCGATCGCGGCGGCGCTTAAGGAGCTGGATAACAAGCTAAAGGGTGAAAGGCCGATCCAGGACACCCACGGCGCGATTTCCGGCCGCCACCGGACGATGCTCGGCCCCAAGCTTGCTCAGGTGGTCGACGTCGGGCTTGCGGGGACCGACTTTGGCAAACTTGCCGCACGCCTGTCGCTCGTTGTTGACGCCTTCGAAATCGAGCGGAATGGGCTCGGCTACAACAACCTAATCTTCATGGCGGTGGTGTTGAGCGAGCTCGCTAAGAATGCCGATGCGGCATATCGCAGCCTGATCGTCGAGGAACCCGAAGCGCACCTCCATCCGCAGCTTCAGGCCGTTTTGCTGCGCTACTTGTCGAGCATCGACAAGGGCGAGCCGGGCGAGAAGCCGGTACAGGTCTTCGTAACTAGCCACTCGCCCAATTTCGCCAGTATCGCCGACCTCGACTCAATCGTTTGTCTTGTAGATGCAGGAGCAAGCAAGGCGGCGGCATTCCACCCGCGATCGGTGAAGTTCGAAAAGGGCAAGCGTGAGAAGCTCGCACGCTACCTCGATGTCACCCGGGCCGAGCTGTTCTTCGCCAGGCGTGCATTATTCGTCGAGGGGGCCGCCGAACTGCTGCTGGTCAACGTCCTCGCCCAGTGCCACGGGCATGACCTGCGCGATCATGGTGTCAGCCTGATTAGCGTCGAGGGTTTGAACTTCGACTCCTTCATGCCGCTGTTCGGCGAGAAGGCGATACCTATCCCGGTGTCGGTGATAACCGACGCCGATCCGAGCACCAAGATAGAGGGCAAGACGGTCGCCCTCTATCCGGCAGCGGGCGATGCCGTCGATCCCTCCGATACGACCAAGTCAATGCTCAAGGCGCAGGACGGCCTGGTGAAGGTCTTTCATGGCCAGAAAACCTTCGAATATGACCTCGCACTGATCGCCAAGAACCGGCCGACAATGCTGGCGGCGCTAGCGGATATACATCCTCAGATCGGCGCCGAGCTCAAGATCTTGGTTGAGGCCGCCGAGGATGATCAGGCAAAAGCCAAGGCGCTGTTTCGAGGCATGTTCGAGCGCACCAGTAGCAATGTCTCAAAGGGAAGATTCGCGCAGGCGTTGGCCGCGCAGATACAGGACCAGAAGCTCGAGATCGAGGCACCTGATTACATCCTCCATGCAATCAAGCATGTCTGCCAATGATCGATGATCTTTCGCCCGAGCAGCGCGACATCGTCGACCAGCCGCTCGGCCCGATCGCGGTCACGGCCTGCGCGGGCAGCGGCAAGACCAAAACGGCCGTGTATCGGCTAGCTACCATGCGACAGCGGCATGAGGGCCCCGGTTTGGTTGCACTCCTATCCTTCTCGAATGTAGCGGTTGATACGTTCCGAAAGGAATATGCGGCATTGCTGCGCAGCCTGCCGATGATCGGCCGATCCTCCGCGGTCGAGATCGACACAATGGACGGCTTCATCACGAGCAACGTCCTGCGGCCGCACGGGCACCGGGTGATGAAATGCGACCGGGTGCCCTATCTAGTCGAAGGCCGCGAAGCCTTCTTGGCCGGTTTCAAGGTCTATGATGGCAAAATCATGCGGCCGACAACGGATATCGAAGTCGCATGCAACGGCGCTGGATTCCACTTTACGATCGGGCGAGGCGCTACGGCGCTCCCAGCGAGACGAGCCGAACCCGCCTTGGGCAAGCTTGCATCGGTCGGCGCGTATAGCCATTCGGCAGGCCGTTACTGGGTGCTGCGCGTGTTGCGCGAAAAGCCGTTCGTCCTGCGCGCGCTAGCGCGGCGCTATCCTCACATCCTCATCGACGAGGCTCAGGACATTGGTCCGGAGCATCAGGCGATCCTCCAGCTTCTGATAGATGCCGGTTCACAGGTATCGCTGATCGGCGATCCCCACCAGGGCATCTACGAATTCGCGCGTGCCGATGGGACATTTCTGCGGACATATGGCTCTCGGCCAAGAGTGTCCGCGCACAATCTGACGGTCAACTACCGATCGCTGCCCGACATCGTGGACGTAGCCAATAAGCTGACCAAGCGCGCCGACACGGCCAAGCGCGTGGGTGCGGTGAACCGAGCGACTGCCTATTATATGCCCTTCAAGGCGGCCGAACGGGATCATGCGCTGACATCCTTCCGAAGCCTGTTGGTCGCGGCGGGCATCGATCCTGCAAAGGGAGTCGTCCTATGTCGGTCGAAGCCCTTAACCGCAGAATGGGCCGGCGAGCTCGACGGACAGGGCATCGGCGTCGTGCGATGTTTTGCTGACGCCGCGATCAGCCGCGACCAAAAAAGGAACTTCCATCAGGCCTTCAATCAGACGGGCCTAGCCGTGAGCGGCTTACTCGCCGCAAAACATGGTTCTCTGTCGGCGCAGCTCGCGCGTCCAGCGGATGACAACATGCGTCGCTTACGCCAGCTGATATGGTCGTTCGTACGCGATCCAACGACCGGCCTTCCATCGGCCGCGCTCGTTGCCGACAGCGTATGGCATCCCTTGCTTCTCGCACGCGCGCAGGCCTTGATCGCAACCATGGTCGCGAAGTTTGGGTTCGAAGCGGCGGACAATCTCGGCCGCAGACTCGCCAAGACAAAGCTCGAGGCGCGCCCTCTGGTCCCGGCGGCCGGTCTTGCGGTTGATGTCGGCGCGACCTTTCGCACCTCGACCGTACATAAGGTCAAGGGGGAGAGTCTGAATGCGGTCCTCTATGTGGCGCAGAAAGGGCATGTTCGGGCATTGCTGAACGGCACCGGCACCGAAGAAGGCAGGATCGGCTATGTGGCCCTCACTCGGGCCCAGGACCTGTTCGTCCTTGCAGTGCCCGACAACTGCCTTGTGGAATTTGAGGCCGAGCTTCAGGCATTGGGCCTGAAGCGGGTCGGGTTCGTCGAGGCGCCCGTCCAACCAGACGCCTGATCGCGACAACCGGGTCAACTCTGCCGCAGGAGAATACCGCAATCCGTCTTTCGCCATCCTGCACGCCCTGCGGACCAAGCGGCGGGTAGCTGCTACGCGCATCTTGTATCTAAGAGCGGGCTGTCGCTTAGCGGCCAAAGGCAGTCAAACATGAGCCGCGCCTCTCGACCGTAGACGTCAAAAATCGGTTTCCAAAGGCCTCGGGCCTTTGGCGGGGTGAGGTCCGGAGAGGGGCGGCGCCCCTCTCCGCTGCCGGACGTGGCGCCGAGAACCGCCCCTCCCCTGCCCTATCGACCCCGCCTCACTCCGCCGCCACCCGCGCCGCCGCTTCCGCCAGCCGGACGAACCCGTCCCGCGTCTGCGGCAGTTTCCGCCCCAGGATCTGTTCCGCCACCTGGGTCCGCAGCACCTGGGCGGTGCCGCCGGCGATGGCGAACATGCGGGCGTCGCGGACGTAGCGTTCCATCGGGTTGTCGCGGGAGTAGCCGGCGGCGCCCCAGACTTGCAGGGCGTTGTTGGTCACGCGGATGGCCATGTCGGCGGCCATGACCTTGGCCTGTGCTGCCGCCAGGCGGTCGGGGAAGCCGTTGGGGCCGGCGGAGCGGGCCGCGCGCCAGACCAGGGCGCGGGAGGCTTCGAGTTCGATGGACATGTCCGCGAGCATCCAGGCCAGGCCTTGGAATTCGGCGATGGGGCGGCCGAATTGCTCGCGCGTCTGGGCGCGGTCGAGGGCGTGGTCGTAGGCGCCGGCGGCGAGGCCGAGAGCGACGGTGGCCGCACCCACGCGCTGGCCGTTGTAGGCGTCCATCAGCCGGCCGAAGCCGCGGGCCCAGCCGCCGGGCGGGCGGAGGACCATGGAGTCGGGGACGATCACGTCGCGCATCGTGATGTTGGCTTCGGGCATGCCGCGCAGGCCCATGGAGGGGATGCGTTCGGCGGTCATGCCGGGGGGCATGGCGTCCCCGTCGCGGATGACGATGAAGCCGCCGATGCCTTGTTCCTCGCCGTTCTCGAAGGCGCGGGCGAAGACGAGGTGGAGGCGGGAGATGCCGCCGCCGGTGATCCAGGTCTTGTCGCCGGTGAGGACCCAGTCGTTGCCGCGGCGGGTGGCGCGGGTGGTCATGTTGGTCGCCGCCGAGCCGGCCTCGGGTTCGGTGATGAGGATGGCGGGTTTGTCGCCGGCGAGGACGAGTTCGGCGGCGCGCTTTTTCTGGGCGGGGGTGCCGTAGGCCATGATGGCGCCGACCGCGCCCATGTTGGCTTCGACGGCGATGCGGCCGCAGACGGCGCAGGCCTTGGAGAATTCCTCGATGACCAGGACGGCGTCGAAGTAGGACAGGCCGGGGCCGCCCCATTCCTTGGGGATGGTGAGGCCGGTGAAGCCGGCTTCGGCCATGCGGGCGACCATGGGCCAGGGGTATTGTTCGGATTTGTCGGTGGCGGCGGCCTGGGCGGCGGCGTCCTGGGCGAGTTCGCGGGCGCGGGCGCGGAGGCGGGCTTCGGCTTCGGACAGGTCGGTCATGGTGGTTACGTTCCCCTGATTCGGCGTTCGATGGCCTCGGTCGCGGCGCGGTCCAGGCGCAGTGCCTTGGCGAAGGTATCGAGCCAGGCGCGTTCGGCGCCTTCGATGGTTGCCGTGCCGGCGACGGCGGCGGCGTAGAGCTGGGCGGCCAGCATAGGGTCGGTTGCTTCGCGCGCCAGGGCTTCGGGTGTGGCGGTCTGTTCAAATTGCGCGAGGACCGTATCGCGGCCGGCGGGGGTGAGGCCGGCGGCGTCGAGCTGGTCGGCGATGCGGGCGCGTTCGTCGGCGTCGACGAGGCCGTCGGCTTTGGCGGCGGCGATCATGGCGCGGAGCATGAGCAGGGCTTCGCGGTCTTCGGCGGCGATGGGGGGTGGTGGCGGGGTGCCCGGGGTGGGGGACCAGGCGTCGGTGGCGCGCGCGGGTTTGGTGGGGGCGGGTTTGGTGGTGGGTGGCGTGCCCCAGGGGCTGCCGGAGGGGGGGACGCTGGCGCGGGTCGGGGCGGGTTTGCGGGTGGGGACGGCGTCGTCCCAGCCGGTGGTGGGTTTGGCGGTGCGGGGGCGTGGGGGTGGCGGGGCGGGTTGCTGGGGTTTGGTCATGGCCTCGATGGCCGCGCCGGCCAGCATGGCGAGGGCGCGGTTGAGGTCCTGCTTGCCGCCGCGCCGGCGGGTGCCGCGCGTGGCGGCGGTGCCGCCGAGCATGGCGCCGAGCACGCCGCCGAGGTCGAATTGTGCCATGGCCGTGGGCCCTTCCCCGAGTGGGGGATTGTTACGATCCGTTCAGGGCGGCCGCAATGGTGGGGACGAGGGCGCGGAATTCGTCGGCGCGGGGGCTGCGGGCGCGCCAGGCGAGCGCGATGCGGCGGCCGAAGGCGCCGGTCAGCGGGCGGGTGGTGACGTTGGCGCCGGCGGTGATGCCGCCCGTGACGGCGATGCTGGGCAGCAGGGTGAGGCCGAGGCCGCCGCCGACCATCTGCACCAGGGTGTGCAGGGAGGTGGCGGCGAATTCCTCGGAGGAGGCGGTGCCGGGCAGGCCGCAGGCGGAGGCGGCGTGTTCGCGCAGGCAGTGGCCTTCTTCCAGCAGCATGAGGCGTTCGCCGGCCAGCGCCGTTGGGGGGATGTCGGGCATGGCGGCGAGCGGGTGGGTGGGGGGCATGGCGACGTGGAAGGGGTCCTCGGCGATGGAGACCGATTCGATGTCGCCGCAGTCGCAGGGCAGCGCGAGGAGGAGGAGGTCGAGGCGGCCGGCGTCGAGGCCTTCGATGAGGCGGTCGGTCATGTCCTCGCGCAGCCAGAGGCGCAGGCGGGGGAAGGCCTCGCGCAGGCGGGGCATCAGGCGGGGCAGCAGGAAGGGGCCGATGGTGGGGATGGTGCCGAGGCGCAGCGGGCCGGTGAGCGGGTCGCGGGCGGTTTCGACCGTTTCGACGAGGGCGGTGAGGGCGGCCAGCGCGGTGCGGGCGCGGCCGACCAATTCACGGCCGAGGGGGGTGAAGACGGGGCGTTTGCCGCCGGTGCGTTCGAGCAGGGCGGCGTCGAGCTGGCGTTCGAGGGCGAAGATGCCGGAGGACAGCGTCGATTGCGTGACCGCGCAGGCGGTGGCGGCGCGGCCGAAATGGCTGTGCTCGGCGAGGGCGACGAGGTAGCGGAGCTGTTGGGGACTCGGCAGGGCAATCATCGGTTGTAGAGATTACCCCGTTTGCGCGTCGCGCCAGGGGCGGGAATGCAGGGCGGCCATGCGCGGTGGAGGCGGTTGCGAGCCGGCGACAGGGCGCGTGAAGCGGTCTCGGGCAGATCGGAAAAGGGCGTCAGGCCGCGTCGGCGCCATCGCCGTTGCCGAGGCCGATCAGCGCCGCGCGGTCAATGAGTTCAATGCCGGAATGGCCATGGAGGCGAATCCAGCCACGTTTGCGGAAGGCGGAGATGGCACGGCTCACCGTCTCGAGCGTCAGGCCGAGGAACTCGCCGATATCGGCGCGCGTCGCCGGCAGGTCGAAGACCGGGCCGACATGGTTGCGGCATTCCTGCGCCTCGGCGAGGGAGACGAGGAAGGCGGCGACACGCTCCTCGGCGCTGAAGCGGCCCAAAGCGAGGATGTGGTCCTGGCTGGCCGCCAGTTCCTTCATGCACAGGTCGAGGAAGCGGCGTTCCAGCACCGGGTACCGCCGGAACATCTGTTCGAGACGGCGGCGGTCGAGCCGGCAGACGGTGCCGCGGGTGAGCATCTCGGCCCCGAAAGCGTGTTCGGCCGCCGGGGTGAAGCCGAGGATGTCGCCGGCGAAGCGGAAGCCGATCACGGATTGGCGGCCGTCGGGCAGCACCCGGGTCAGGCGCGCCATGCCTTCGGTCAGGGTATAGACGTGGCGCGCGGGATCACCCTGGTGGAACACCGCCTCGCGCACATCAAGGGTATGGCGTTCGCTCTCGCCCGCCATGTCGTCCAGCGCAGCCATGTCGAGCGGGGCGCAAAGCCCGATCGAGCGCGAACCGCATTTCAGGCAGACATCCGCACCAGTCCCGAGACCGTCCATCAGAGCGCGGGTGCTGTCGAGAGGGTTCATGATATCCGTTTACCTGGCTGGGCGGATCATAGACCGCAGACGCCCGCAAACCGGGCCGACCGTGCGCGGCACCATCCTCCGGCCGTTGCGGTAGATCAAGAACAAACGCATCTACGGCGTGATGTGCTGCTGCGCGTCAGGCGCGTGGCCGGGTTGCGTTGCGCGGCACGGTGGCGACACTGCGCGGTGGGGACCGTCCCACAGGAAATTCACATGATGCAGGCTGCACCCGTTTTCCGTCTCGATGGCCAGAGGATCCTGGTCACCGGGGCATCGCTCGGCATCGGGCGCGCCGTCGCACTGGCCGCCGCGGCGAGTGGGGCGACCGTCGTACTGGCCGCGCGGGGACGGGTGGGGCTTGAGACAGTCGCGGCCGAGGTCGCCGCGGCCGGTGGCACGGCCGAGGTGCTGCCCTTCGATGCCGCGGACCCGGCGGCGATCCGAAGCGCCGTCGAGGCCGCCGGCGTGCTGGACGGCTTGGTGAACAATGCCGGCAGCGTGACACGCGAGGCCTTCCTCGACGCAACCGAGGCGGAGATGGACCGCGTCCTTGGCCTGAACGTGAGAGGTGCGGTGATCGTGGCCCAGGCGGTGGCGCGCGGCATGGTGGCGGCGGGGCGCGGCGGGTCGATCGTCAACATGGCCTCGATCGCCGGGCTGGTGGGGGCGCGCAATCGCAGCCTCTATGCGGCGACCAAGCATGCGGTGATGGGGCTGACGCGGGCGATGGCGCTGGAACTCGGGCCGAAGGGGATCCGGGTGAATGCGGTCTGCCCCGGGCTGGTGAACACGCCACTTGCCGCCGACCTGATGGCGGATGCGACATTCGTCGCGGCGGCGCGGGCGCGCATTCCGCTTGGACGCATCATGGAGCCGGAGGACATCGCCGGGCCGACGGTGTTTCTGCTCTCGGCCGCATCCTCCGGCATCACCGGCATCGCGTTGCCGGTCGATGGCGGCGTGACGGCGGAGTGAGCGCGATGCCCGTCACCGTCCGCACCTGCGGCGCCGCGCGCACCGTCACCGGCCTGTCGCTGCTGTTCGAGACCGGCAAGGCCCGCTTCCTCGTCGATTGCGGCATGTTCCAGGGGCCGAAGACGCTCAAGGCGCTGAACTGGGAACCCTTCCCCTACAATCCGCGCGAGATCGACGCGGTGCTGCTGACGCATGCGCATATCGACCATTCCGGCCTGCTGCCGAAGCTCGTGAAGCAGGGGTTCCGCGGGCAGATCCATGCCACGGCCCCGACCGTCGATCTGTGCGCCGTCATGCTGCCGGATTCGGGGCATGTGCAGGAGATGGAGGTCGACCACCTCAATCGCCGCAATCGCCGGCGCGGAGGCGAGGCGGTCGAGCCGATCTACACCGCCAACGATGCCGTCGCGGCGATCCGTGCCTTCCGCGCGGTGCCGATGGACCGCTGGCTGACCTTCGATGCCCTGCCGGGGCTCCGCGCGCGCTGGTGGAATGCCGGGCACATGCTCGGTTCGGCTTCGATCGAGCTGGAATTCACCGAGGGCGACGCGGCGCCGCTGCGCGTGCTGGTCTCGGGCGACCTCGGGCCGGATTGCGCGGCGTTCCATCGCGACCCGGAAGGGCCGGAGACGCTCGACCATGTCTTCCTCGAATCCACCTATGGCGACGAGGACAAACCCTGCGTCGGCCAGGCCGAGCGTCGCGATCGCCTCGCCACGCTCGTGAACGAGGCGGTGAAGCCCGCCGGCGCGCTGTTGATCCCGGCCTTCGCGGTGGAACGCACGCAGGAAATCTGCTGGGACCTGGTGGCGTTGATGCAGGCCGGACGGATTCCGCAGGCGCCGATCTTCGTCGACAGCCCGCTCGCCATCCGCGCCACCGAGGTGTTCCTCGAGCATGCCGCGGCGCTGGAGGATGGGCGCTCAGTCAAGCGCGCGCTGCGCTCGCCGCTGCTGAACTTCACGGAGACGGGCGAGGCGTCGCGCCGCATCGCCTCGGTCGAGGGGTTCCACATCATCATCGCCGGGTCGGGCATGTGCGATGCGGGGCGCATCCGCCATCACCTCAAGCGCTGGCTGTGGTCCCCGGAGGCGACGGTGCTGCTGACCGGCTACCAGGCGGAAGCAACGCTCGGGCGGCTGTTGCAGGAAGGGCGGCAGGAGGTGCGCATCCAGGGTGACACCATCCGCGTCGCCGCGCAGATCCGGGAAATCCGCGATTATTCCGGCCATGCCGATGCGGTGGAACTCGGCGCCTGGTTGAAGGCGCGTGGGACGGTGACCGGGGGGGTGTTCCTGGTGCATGGCGAGGAACCGGCGATGGAGGCGCTGGCGCAGCGGCTGACCCGCGAGGGGATCGCCCGCGCCGGGCAGGTGTTGATGCCGTCGCTCGACGACAGTTTCACCTTGGCCAGGGCGAGCATGCCGGCGCAGCGGGAGGCGCCGCGACGGCGCGAGGACCCGGCCACGGCCGGGCGGCCGGATTGGCACAATGCGCGCGCGGCGCTGCTGCTGGGGATCGAGGATGCCATTGAGCGCGCGCCGAATGCGGCAGCGCGCGAGGCGCTGATGGCGGCGCTGCGGGAGGCGCTGGAGGCGCGGCGGCCGCGGTAAGGGCAGAACCATCGGCACGGGGCTCCGGCCCGTGCTGAGGCCGCGAATGCGGCCCGCCGGCGGTCCGGCAAAAGCCAGGCGAACCGAAGGCGCGCCGCTGGCACGACGCGTCTGGGGGCCTGATGAGGCGGGTACCGGCGGTCGAAGAATTCGGCCGTCGGCATCAGAGCACGGTTCAGTTGATGGTGATCTGCGCCTCGCGCACCACGGGGCCCCAGACGCGCGCGAATTCGACGTGGACCTGCTGGTATTCCGCCGTGGAGACGATGCGCCCCAGCGGATAGAGACCGGCCGCGATCAGGCGCCGCTCGGTGTCGGCGTCAGCGAGTACCTGCTGCATGGCGGCATGCATCTCGGCGACGATCGCGGGCGGCATGCCGCGTGGGCCGGAAATGCCGGTCCAGGACGAGACGGTCAGCGCCGGCAGGCCCAATGCGCGATAGGTCGGCACGCCGGGCAGCGGTGCGAAGGGCTCGGCGGTGGACACGGCAATCGGCTTGACCTGGCCTGCCTCGATCGCGCCGGTGGTGCCGGCGAGCGGGGTCAGGAAGCAGTCCACCTCCCCCGCCATCGTCGCCTGCAGGCCCGGGCCGGTGCCTCGATACGGCACATGCACCCAGGTGCCGCCGCTGAGCTTCGCCAGCATCTCGCCCTGCAGATGCTGCATGCCGCCGGCGCCGGAACTGCCGTAGGTCACGCCGCCGGGGCGCGTGCGCGCGGCCTCGCGGAGTGGCTCGAAGCCGGTGAAGGGGCTGTTGCTCGGCAGCAGCATCACCGTCGGCGTGTCGGCGACCATGGCGATATGGGTGAAGTCGGCATCACCATCATAGGGTTTCGGCGTCATCGCCAGCGGCACGATGCCATTGGGCGAGGTGTTGGAAATGCCGATCACGCTGCCATCGGGCGGTGCCTGCACCAGCATGCGCGTGCCGATGGCCCCGGACGCCCCGGCACGGTTCTCGATGACGATGGCACGGCCGAGCCCGGCGGCGAGGCCCGGCTGGATGATCCGCGCCGTGGTGTCCGAGGCGCCACCCGGCGCGAAGGGCACGATCAGGCGAATGGTGCCTGCCTGCGCACGCGCCAGATTCGGCGCGGCGAGGCAGGCTGTGGCGATGGCGAGGACAGAACGACGCTGCATGGCACGCTCCCGACATGGTGCAATTGTGTACAAAGCAATGTCGGGGCCAGCGCCGGCCAGGCCGGATCATACCAATGGCATGAGGCATTGCCCCATGCCGGGGCCGCGAATGCGGCCGGCCGGAAGTCCGGCGAAGCCAGGCAATCAGGAGGTCGCGCCCGGCGTTTGAGGGTTTGGGAAGGCCAATACCGGAGGTCGAAGCAATCGGCCGCTGGTATCAGTGCGGCGCGGATTCCAGGAATTCAAAGCCCATGGTGCGCGCGTGGTAGTGCAGCCCGCCATCCTGCACGATCAGGAAGCGTGCCTGCACCGGGCCCGCATTGTGGTGCGAATGCGGGTCGCCGGGTGGGGTGACGAGGGTGTTGCCGAGGCTCCAGGGGCGCGGCGTGCCGGCGATCATGGAATGGCAGTGTTCCCCTTGCAGCACCAGGGTAATCGCCGCGGAGTTGTGGCGGTGAGCGCGCTGGTGTTCGCCGGGCGGCAGGGTGTTGAGCGAGAGGGTCAGGCTCGGCGTGATGTTGCGCCAGGCCTCCAGCCCGTCCGAGGAGAAGATGACGGCGAGGCCCGAAGTACCGGGATTGGTGGTGCAGGCACCAATGAGGGCGAGTTGGCGTTCGATCTCGGCGGCCGGGTAATGAACGGGCGCGATGGTGGCCGGGTTTTCGCGCAACGCTTCGAAGGCGAGCATCGGATCATTGCCGACCAGCCAGAGCACCGTGTGGTCGCGCGCGGTTAAACGCTGCGCGCCACCGGGCAACAGAAAGACGTCACCCGGCCCCCAGGCGAAGTCAAGCGTGGTGCCGGTGCCGCGCAGCACATAGCCGATCAGGCCGGTGCTGCTGGTGTCGAGGGTGAGCGTCTCGCCGGCGCGGATCACCGCGTAGCGGGCGAGGAGGAGCGGCGAGGTGGCGGGGAAGGCGCAGCCGATAGCGTCGGATTGGTCGCAGAGCAGCACGCCGGTGGGCGCGCCGGGAGCGAGGGCGGCGGCAGCGATGGCAGCGAAATCGGCGGCGGGGACCGGTGGCAGCTTGATGTTGAAGGCGTTACCGGAATTGAAGAAGCGGGCGCGCGCGGCGGCAGCGCTGGCGGGCAGGGCCGGAAGTTGGACGGGCAGGTCGGCCATGTCGGTCATGTCGTCAGCTCCTTCACGACGGATGCAAGCAGTGCGGCGCCGGCCTGCACATCGGCGGGTTCGGCCGATTCCTCGGGCGAGTGGCTGATGCCGCCGCGGCAGGGGATGAAGATCATGGCCGACGGGCAGAGCGGGGCCATGTGGCGCGCGTCGTGGCCGGCGGCGGAGAGGATCGGCATGGCGCCGAGGCCGAGGTGGTCGGCGGCCTTCGTCAGGCGGTCGCGCAGGTCGGGGTCGAAGGTGTTGGAGGGGGCGTCGACCAGGCGCGTGACGGTGACGGCGCAAGGGGCGGCCTCGGCCTGCGCGGCGGCTTCGAGGCGCGTGCCGTAAGTCTGCAGGGCGGCGTTGTCGGGGTGGCGGAGGTCGATGCGGATGGTGACGCGGCCGGCGATGACGGAGGGGGCGTTGGGCTGGACCGTCACGCGACCGATGGTGAATTTCACGATGGGGTCGGCATCACCGACATCGCGCTGCATGCGGGTGGCGATGCGGGCGAAGGCCATGACGGCGTCGCGGCGTTTCGCCATGTCGAGGGTGCCGGCGTGGCCTTCCTCGCCCTCGATGGTGATCTCCCAGGTGATCTTGCCCTGAATGCCGGTGACGATGCCGAGCGGCAACCTTGCCTGTTCCAGCAAGGGACCCTGTTCGATGTGCGGCTCGATGTAGAAGGCCGGGGTGAAGCCGAGCGCGCGATGCGGCAGGTCGGGGAAGGCGGCGTGCAACGTGTCGAGTGCCTCGCCCACGCTGACGCCGGCGGCGTCGCGCGCGGCGCGGATGGCGGCGAGGTCGCGCAGGCCGATGAAGGCTTCGGAGCCCATCATGCCGGGGGCGAAGCGGCTGCCCTCCTCGTTCATCCAGGCGACGACGGTGATGTCGCGCGCGGGGGTGGTGAGGTCGGTGGCGGCTTCGAGGGCTGCCAGCACACCGAAGGCGCCGTCGAACTTGCCGCCATTCGGTTGGGTGTCGATGTGGCTGCCGATCAGCGCCGGCGGCAGGGTGCGGTCGCGGCCGGGGCGGGTGAGGAAGAGGTTGCCGGCGGCGTCGGTCGACGGTTCGAGCCGCGCCTCTTCAGCCCAGGTGAGGAGGAGGCGCCAAGCGTCGACCTCGCCGGAGGACAGCGCCTGGCGGTTGACGCCGCCGTCGCCGCGGGCGCCGATCTCGGCCAAGCGCATCAGGCGTTGCCAGAGGCGGGTGTCGCTCATGTGGTGCGCATGATCTGGCCGGGCAGCGCGCGCGGGTCGCGGCGGCGCCAGCGGCCGGCTTCGACCTGGGCGATGAAGGATGCGAGCAGGGCGTTGAAGGCGTCGGGCTCTTCCAGGTTCAAGGTGTGGCCAGTCTTGGGGAAGACGGAGAGGCCGCAGGCGGGGATGGTCTTCTTGAGGAAGATGCCGGGTTGCAGGCAGTGGTCGTCCTCGTCGCCGACGATGACAAGGGTGGGGACGTCCATCGCCTTGAGTTCGGCTTCGAGGTCCCAGAAGGAGGGGCGGCGCGCCTGCACGCCGCGCATGGTCAGCGCCGCGCCCTGGTCGGAATGGGTGGCCAGGCGGTCGGCGAATTCGCGCCAGCCGCGCGGGTCCTTGTCCTGGAACTGCACGCGGCTGGCGCCCTCGGCGTAGATGGGGGCGAAGGCGCGGGCGCCGTCCTTTTCGAATCGGTCGGCGACTTCGAGGGAGACGCCGCGGAAGTAGTCCTCGTGTTCCTTCTCGCAGCCATAGCCGGCGCCGGCGACGGTGAGAGAGAGGGCGCGGTCGGGGTGGCGCAGGCCGAAATGGACCGTGGCGAAACCGCCCATGGACAGGCCGACGATGTGGGCCTTGGCGATGCCGTGGGCGTCGAGCACGGCGATGGCGTCGGCCACCGCGATGGCCTGAGAGTATTGGTCGACGTTGGCCGGCACGTCCGAGGGCGGGTAGCCGCGGGCGGCGTAGGTGATGCAGCGATGGCGACGGGAGAAATGCCGCATCTGCGGTTCCCAGCTCGCATGATTGCCGCCGAATTCGTGGATGAAGAGCATCGGCGTGCCCTCCCCCGCTTCCTCATAGTGCAGGCTGATGCCGTCCGGCGTGGTGATGCGCGGCATGGTGCGGTCCTTCAGAATTGCGGCGGCAGGTCGTTGAGGCTGCGCGCCGTCTCGACCAAAGCGGGCAGGCGGTCGGCGAGCTTTTCCGCCCAGTCGCGCGGGACGGAGGTGCTGACCTTGATGAAGCGATGGCCGAAGCGAGCGGTGTGGTAGCTGCCCTGGCGGATCATGATGCCCTCGCGGTTAGCGGCTTCGACGAGGGCTTCGGGCTTGAGGCTGCCGGTCTCGATGACGATGAAATTGCCGTGGGAGGGCCAGACCGGGACGGAGAAGCCGGGGATGGCGAGGGCGGCGTCGCGGATCAGCGCGTTGTTGGCGCGGGTGGTGGCACGGACGGTCGCCATCCAGTCGGGCTTCACGGCGAGGCCGGCCAGCGCCGCGCGTTGCGCGATGACGCTGGCGCCGAGCACGCCGGTGGATTGCGCGGCGAAATCCTCCAGCATCGCGGCGGGGGCGACCAGCGCACCGATGCGCAGGCCGGCGAGGCCGAGCCATTTGGAGAAGGAGACAGAGACCACGGCGTTGTCGGGAGCTTCCAGCAGCGCGGGGTGATGGTCGTCGGCGAAGTCGCGGTAGGTGCAGTCGTGGACGAACAGCGCGCCGACATCTTTCGCGATGGCGGCGAAGGCGGCGATCTCGTCGCGCGTGTAGCGGATGCCGAGCGGGTTGTTGGGATCGACGATGTAGATGATGGCGGTGCGGGCGTCGCAGGCGGCGCGCAGGGCGTTGGGCGTCAGGCGGTAGGCGCAGGCGGGATCGTAGATGGGGATTTCGATGACCTCGGCGCCGGCCTGGCGGGCGAAGAGGCAGGGCCATTTCCAGGTCGGGTCGGTGGTGACGAAGGTGGTGCCAGGGCGGCAGCGGGCGCGGCAGACCAGGGCGAGCGCGTTGACGCCGCCCTCGGTGACGAGGGCTTCGGCGCCGGTGACACCGAGATCGGCAGTGATGGCGGCGCGCAGGGCCTCGAAGCCGAGTGGGGGCGCGTAGGCGTTGAACTCGGCGGCGTCGATCGAGGCGTGCATGGCGGCGAGGACGGCCGGGTGCGCGGGGATGTGGTTGGTGTTCTGGCCCATCCAGGCGAGGCCTGGCGTGGCCGTCAGCGTGTCGAAGTAGCGGTTGCGGGTCAGCGCGCCGGACATCAGATCACCGAACCCCGCGCGGCGATGCCGCCATCGATGGTGACGACGGTGCCGGTGATGTAGCCGGCGCGCGGGGAGGCCATGAAGGCGCAGAGGTCGGCGGTTTCGCGCACGGTGGCGGGACGTTTGCCGGGGTACTTCGCGTAGAGTTCTTCCCATCGGGATTCGTCGCCGAGCATGTCGCGCGCCTTGATGCGCATGATCTTCAGCATGCGGTCGGTGGCGACGGGGCCGGGATTGATGCCGACGACGCGGATGCCGTCATCGAGGCTACGGCCGCCGATCGCCTTGGTGAAGGACATCAGCGCGGCATTGCCGGTGGAACCCGCGAAATACGCCGCGTCCCAGTTCTCGCCGGAATTGCCGATGACGTTGATGATGACCCCGCCGCCCTTGGCCATCATGCGGGGGTAGAAGCAGCGGGTGAGCGTGATGTAGCCGAAGACCTTGAGGTCGAAGCCGCGGCGGATGGCGTCGTCCGTCACGCTGTCCAGCGGGCCGGCGGGGATGTCGCCGGCGTTGTTGATCAGGATGTCGGAGTCGGCGGCGGCCTCGGCGAGGGCTTCCATCGCTGGCGTCGAGCCGAGGTCGAGCGCATGCACCGTGACGCGGACCCCGTGGTCCGCACGCAGCCGCGCGGCAGCTTCCTCCATCGCCGGGCCGTTGCGAGCGGCGAGGTGGAGGTGGCAGCCCTCCTCGGCCAGCACCTCCGCACAGCCGAGGCCGATGCCCTTGGAAGCCCCGGTGATGAGGGCGGTCTTGCCGATGAGGTCGAGCTGCAAGGGTCTCTCCGCGGAGGTTATGTATACGTGGGACAGGCAAGCCGCATACCAGAACTCAGTCGAGGCCGGCGATCAGGTCCAGCAGGTTTTCGCCGAGCAGGGTCAGGTGCGCGCGCATGGCCCGGTGGGCGGCCTCGGGGTCGCGGGTGAGGATGGCGTGCATGATCTCCTCATGCTCGCGGATGGTGTCCTCGATGCGGGTCGGCATGTGGGTGACGCGGCGGCGATAGGCGGCGACGCGGTTGCGCAGGCGGCGCGTTTCATCGGCCAGGAAGGCGTTGTTGGCGGTCTCGTAGATGGCTTCGTGGAACTCGGCGTTGACGTCGTAGAAGGCGTCCACGCCGGCCTCGGCGGCGACGATCAGACGGCGGTGGATGGCGCGCAATACTTCGGCCTGCGGCGGGGTGACGCGGCGGGCGGCGAGGCGGGCGCAGAGGCCTTCGAGTTCACCCATGACCTGGAACATTTCGATCAGCGTCTGGGCGCCGATGGTGCGCACCACGGCGCCCTGGCGTCCGCGCAGTTCGACGAGACGGTCGGCCGCGAGCAGGCGGAATGCCTCGCGCACCGGGGTGCGGGAACAGCCGTAGCGTTCGGCGATCTCCTGCTCGTCCAGGCGGCTGCCGGGTTCGATGCGGCCGGCGGCGATCTCGGTCTCCAGGCGGCGGTGCAGCGTATTGGCGAGGGTGGCGGGGAATGGCTCGACACGGGCCGAGGGGCGCCCCCTTTCTGGCCATTCTGCACGCCCGACTGCCTGTTTGCTGCGCATTTGTATTCCAACGCCCCAATCTTGTGTGCACGAACCGCCATTTATGTATTCCACAAACCACCCCCGTGCCGCCAGTATCAATGCAAGGACGGAAGGCGGGGCTTTGCAGACCACCACCACAGCGCTGCTCGAGATGCAGTCGATCGGCAAACGCTTCGGCGCCGTGCAGGCGCTGGACGGCTTCGCCATGGATGTCGAGCCGGGCGAGTTCGTCACCGTCGTCGGCCCGAGCGGCTGCGGGAAAAGCACGCTGTTCAATATCGTCGCCGGGCTGGAAGAACCCGACGAGGGCGGTATCCTGCGCTTCAAGGGGCGTGGGTGCCATGCGAAGGAATTGCTGGGCCGCGTCTCCTTCATGCCGCAGCGGGATTTGCTGCTGCCCTGGCGCAATGTTGTGGACAACGCGATCCTGGCCCGCGAGATCGAGGGCGCGAACCGCGCCGCGATGCGCGCCGAAGCCCGCGCCATGCTGCCGGAATTCGGCCTGGCGGGGTTCGAGAAGCAGTATCCGCACCAACTTTCAGGGGGGATGCGCCAGCGCGTGGCACTGATGCGCACCTTCCTGTTCGAACGCGAGCTGATGCTGCTGGACGAACCCTTCGGCGCGCTCGATGCGCTGACGCGCAGCATGATGCAGCGCTGGCTGCTCGATATCTGGCAGCGGCATCGGCGCACCATCCTGTTCATCACCCATGATGTGGATGAGGCGATCTTCCTCGGCGACCGCGTGCTGGTGATGACGGCGCGGCCGGGTCGCGTGAAGCTGATGCGGAAGGTGGAATTGCCGCGGCCGCGCAAGGCGGAGCTCGTCACATCGCCGGAATTCACCGCGATCAAGCGCGAAGTGCTCGATGCGATCGAGGAGGAAGCCATGAAGTCCTTCGTCGCGGAGACCGCCGCATGACCCCCGCCGAAACGGAAGCCCGCATCAGCCTCGCCGCCTGTTACCGGTTGGTGGCGCGGCTCGGCATGGATGACGTGATCTACAACCACATCTCGCTGCGCGTGCCGGGCGAACCCGGCGCCTTCCTGCTCAACCCCTATGGGTTGATGTTCGGGGAGATCACGGCGTCATCGCTGGTGAAGATCGATATCGACGGGCGCAAGCTATCGAACAGCCCGCATGAGGTGAATGTCGCCGCCTTCGTCATTCATGGCGCGCTGCACAAGTCACGCGAGGATGCCGCCTGTGTGCTGCACACCCACTCGGATGCCGCACTCGCTGTCTCGGCGCAGAAGGATGGACTGCTGCCGCTCAGCCAGTTCGCCATGCGCTTTTACAACCGGCAAGCCTTCCACGATTACGAGGGCGTGGCGATCGACCTCAATGAGCAGCAACGGCTGATCGCCGATTTCGCCGACCATCCGGTGATGCTGATGCGCAACCACGGCATGCTGACGCTCGGCCGCACGCCGGGCGAGGCCTTCATGCTGCAATACTATTTCGAGCGCGCCGCGAAGATCCAGCTGATGATGCAGGCCTCCGGCGTGCCGATCATCGCACCGCCGCATGACGCCTGCGAACACGCCGCGCGGCAGTTCTGGGACCTCAAGGGCGACATCAGGATCCCCGGCGAGCGCGAATGGCCGGGCTTCCTGCGCCTGCTCGACCGCGAGGACCCGTCCTATCGCGACTGACCCTTTCCCCCAAGGAGCCACCACGATGAACAGGCGTCATCTTCTCACCGGCCTCGGGGCGGCGCTCGCCCTGCCCGCCATTCCCCGCGCCGGCGCGCAGACGCTGACGCGTGCTACGCTGCGGCTGAAATGGCTGACCCAGACGCAGTTCGCCGGCTTCTACGTCGCCGTGCAGAAGGGCTATTACCGTGAGGCGGGGATCGACCTGACGATCAACCCCGGCGGGCCGAACCTGCTGACGGAGAACCTGGTCGCCTCGGGTGCCGACACCTTTGGCCTGTCGGGCGGCACGGACAGCGTGTTTGCCGCGCGCGAACGCAGCCTGCCGATCGTCTGTACCGGCGTGATGCATCAGCAGACGCCCTTCGTGTTCGTCGCTCGCGCCGATGGGCCGATCCGCACCCTGGCGGATTTCCGCGGCAAGACCATCACCACCTGGTTCACGGGGGCGAATTTCGTGCTGCTCGGCATGCTGGCCGAAGCGGGGCTCCGGCCGACCGATTTCACCATGCAACCGCAGCAGGTGAGCGTGACGCCCTTCGTGGACGGGCAGATCGATGTCGTCACCGCCACGCGCTACAATGAATTCTATACGCTGATGACGCGCATGGGGCGCGACAAGTTGCGCGTCTTCGTCCCAGACGACCACGGCATCACCTTCCCGCGCGACACCGTCATCGTCAGCGAGCAGACCGCGCGCGACAAGCCCGACATGGTGAAGGGCTTCATGCAGGCGTCCATCCGCGGCTGGCGCGATGCGTTGCGCGACCAGAAGCTCGGCGTCGATACGGTGATGGCGGTCGCCCCCACACTGGCCCGCCCGCATCAGGAATTCATGCTGGAGGAAGCCGGCAAGCTGATGGTCGCCGGCCCCGCCGCGACCAACGGACTGTTCTGGGTGGACATGCCGACCATCCAGAAGGCGCATGACTTCTTCCTACGCAACGGGGTGATCAAGGCGCCGCTCGACCTCGCCGCGGCCTACAAGCCGGATGTCCTCGCGGGCATCCCCCTCGCCGACCGGATGGCATGAAGGCATCGCTGCGCCTGGCCGGCGGGCTGCTGCTCGCCGGTCTTATCTGGGAAGGCGCGGTCGTCGTCTTCGGCATCCGGCAATCCACCCTGCCGCGACTGACCGAGGTGCTGGCGGCGATCGCCGCCACCCCCGGCGCCTATTGGAGCGGCTTCCTGCGCACGGCGATCGAAACGCTGATCGGCTTCGCCGCCGGCACCGTGGTGGGTGTGGCGAATGGGCTGATCTTCTTCCGCGCGCCGATCCTGCGCGACATGTTGTTGCCGATCTTCGTCGTCTCGCAGACCATTCCCGTCATCGCCTTCGGCGCGCTGGTGGTGATGTGGTTCGGCAATACGCTGATGGCCAAGGCGGTGATCGCCTTCTACCTGACATTCTTCCCCGTAACCGTGAACACGCTGCTCGGGCTGCATTCGGTCGATCCGCGGCAGGTGGCCCTGCTGCGCAGCTTCGGCGCGACGGGCCGGCAGATCCTGTTCCGGCTGCAATTGCCGATGGCGCTGCCGCAGATCTTCGTGGCATTGCGCCTCGGTGCCTCGCTCAGCCTGGTCGGGGCCATCGTTGGCGAGTGGTTCGGCGATACCACCGGCATCGGTGTGCTGCTGCTGCAGGCGATGTACAACGAGAACGTCATCGCGGTCTGGGCGGCGATCCTGTGCGCGGCGGTACTCGGTACGGGATTCTATGCGCTGGTCGCCCTGGCCGAACGGCGCATCGTGTTCTGGGGGGCGGAGCAGTGACGCGCCATCGCGGCACCCTGCGCGGCATCCTCGGCGGCGTGCTGCTGCTGACCGTGTGGGAGGCCGTGGCGCGGGGCTTCTCGCTGCCCGCCTATACGCTGCCGGCAGTCAGCGACATCCTGGCCGCGGCCTGGCAGCACCGCGCCGTGCTCGCCGCCGCCGGCTGGATCACGGCGCAGGAAGCCTTGGCCGGCTACGCGATCGGCACCATCGTGGGCATCGGGCTCGCCGGGCTGCTGGTGGTCGCACCGCTGCTGCGTGGTCCCGTGCTGCCCACCGCCATGGCGATCAATTCGGTCCCCGTGGTGGCCTGGTCGCCGCTGGTGCTGCTGTGGCTCGGCGTCGGCATGGGATCGAAGATCGCCATGGTCGCGCTGGCAGTGGGTTTCACGGTGTTCCTCAGCGCGCTGGCAGGGTTCGACCGGGTGGACCGGCGCAGCGTGGACCTGATGCGCAGCTTCGGTGCCGGGCCGGCCGGCGTGTTCTGGCGGCTGCGCCTGCCGGCCGCATTGCCGCTGATCGCGGCGGGGATGCGCGTCGCGACCGTGCGCAGCCTGATCGTGGCGATCGTGACGGAGATGCTCGGCGCCTATGGCGGGCTCGGCTGGGTGATCTACCAGTCGGTGACGCTGATCGACTTCGTGCAGGTGTGGTCGGCGATTCTGGTGGCCTCGGCGATCAGCCTCGCCTTCTTCGGGCTGGTTGGCGCGATCGAACGACGCGTGATCTTCTGGCGGTGAGCGACATGGCGCGACAGATGCATCTCGGCCTGTTCATTCTCGGCACCGGCAGCCATGTGGCGGGCTGGCGCTATCCGGGGGCGGTGGACAGTTTCCAGGACATGGCGGCGATCCGTGCGATTGCGCGGGAGGCCGAGCGCGGCCGCTTCGACATGATCTTCATGGGGGACAATCTCTACGCCGATCCGGGCGCGCATCCCTCCTACACGGTGCGTCTGGAACCGCTGACGATGCTCGCCGCACTGGCGGGCAGCACGACGCATATCGGCTTGGGGGCGACGGTCGCGACGACCTACAGCGACCCCTTCACCGTGGCGCGCGCCTTCGCCTCGCTGGATCATATCAGCGGCGGGCGGGCGGCGTGGAATGCGGTGACCGGGGCCAGCCCGCAGGCGGCGCCGAATTTCGGCAAGCTGCATCCGAACCACGCGGAGCGTTATGCGATCGCCGGCGAATTCGTCGATGTGGTGCGCGGCTTGTGGGATTGCTGGGCGGATGACGCGATCGTCGCGGACCGCGCGACCGGCGTCTATGTCGATCCGGCACGGCTGCGGCGGCTGGATCATGCGGGGCCGCATTTCGCGGTGCAGGGGCCGTTGAACATCGGGCGCTCACCGCAGGGGCGGCCGGTGGTGTTGCAGGCGGGTGGGTCGGCGCCGGGGCTCGACCTCGCAGCGCGAACGGCCGATGTGGTGTTCTCCGTCGTGCAGGATTTCGACGAGGCGCGCGCGCAATACGCCACGCTGAAGGCGCTGCTGCCGCGCCATGGCCGCCGCGCGGCGGATGTCACCGTGCTGCCCGGCGTAATGCCGGTGGTCGGGCGGACCGAGCGCGAGGCCTTCGATCGCCTGGCCACGCTTCAGGGTTTCATCGATTCCCGCAACGCGCTGCAATTGCTGTCGGACCGTTTCGGCACGGACATGTCGGCCTATGACCTCGACGGCCCGGTGCCCGACCTGCCGCTGCCGGACACCTATCATTCCTTCTCCCGCGCCGTGTTGAACAAGGCGCGACGGGAGGGGATGTCGCTGCGCGACGTCTACAACCTGATCGCCGCCGCGCGCGGACATTGGGTGCTGTGCGGATCGGCCGAGACCATCGCCGACACCCTGCAGGCCTGGTTCGAGGGCGGCGCGGCGGATGGCTTCAACATCATGCCGCCCTGGTTCATGGAAGGCTTCACCGATTTCGTCGACCTGGTGGTGCCGATCCTCCAGGCGCGCGGGTTGTTCCGGCGGGAATACGCGGGGCCGATGCTGCGCGACCAGCTTGGCCTGGCACGGCCTGAGCGGGTCTGACACGCGCTGCCCGGTGACGCGATGGCGCGCCACCCCCACATAGGCACAAATGCGTGACACTGCCCTGATCTGGTTCCGCCAGGATTTGCGCCTGGCCGACAATTCCGCGCTCGCCGCCGTGCAGGAGCGCCCCGTGCTGCCGGTCTACGTCCTGGAGGACGGACCATGCGCGCCGGGCGGGGCGGGGCGCTGGTGGCTGCATCACAGCCTGGTGGCGCTCGGCCGGTCGCTGGCCGAGCGCGGCGCGCCGCTGGTGCTGCTGCGCGGCGACCCGCGGCAGGTCATCCCCGAGCTTGCCGCGCGCATCGGTGCCAATGAGGTGCATGCCGGCCGGCAGACCGAACCTGCCGCCCGCCGCCGCGATGCGGAAACCCACGAGGCGCTGGAGCGGGCCGGTCGTCGGCTGGTGCTGCATCGCAATGCGCTGCTGCATGAACCGCATCTGGTCCGGACCGGGGCGGGGGCGCCGTTCTCGGTCTATACGCCCTTCTCCCGCGCGGTCTTTGCCGGGCTGGAGGGGTTGCCGCCGCCCCAGCCCGCCCCCGATGCGCTGACGCCGGCGCCCGCTGCGCCGGAGGGCCTGGCGGAAGCGGCCTTCGGCCTGCTGCCGGCCCCGCCAGGGCCTGATTGGGCTGCCGAATTCCCGGCCCATTGGACGCCCGGCGAAGCGGGTGCGACCGCACGGCTGGCGCAGTTCCTGCGGGACGGTCTCGCCACCTATGCCGATCGGCGCAACCTGCCGGCGGCCGAGGCGGGCACCTCGGGCCTGTCGCCGCACCTGCATCTGGGCGAGGTTTCGCCCCGGACCGTCTGGCATGCGGCGAAGGCCCAGGGCGGCGCGGGGCTGGAGACCTTCCTCAAGGAGATCCTGTGGCGGGAATTCTCCCACCACCTCCTCTGGCACCGGCCCGAGATGCCCGAGGAACCCCTGCGCCCCGCATACAAAGCCTTCCCCTGGCGGCACGACACCGCGATGCTGGCCGCCTGGCAGCGCGGCCGGACTGGAGTCCCGATCGTCGATGCCGGAATGCGTCAACTCTGGCGCAGCGGTTGGATGCATAATCGGGTACGGATGATCGTCGCCTCCTTTCTGGTGAAACATCTGCTGCAGCCGTGGCAGTCGGGCGAGGCCTGGTTCCGGGACACGCTGGTCGATGCCGACCTCGCGGCCAATGCCGCGTCCTGGCAGTGGGTCGCCGGGTGTGGGGCGGATGCTGCGCCCTATTTCCGCATCTTCAATCCGGTGCTGCAGGGCGAGAAATTCGATGCCGAGGGCGCCTATATCCGCCGCTGGTGCCCCGAACTGGCGCGGCTGCCGGCCAAATTCATCCACCGTCCGCATGAGGCGCCCGAGGTCATCCTGCGCGGCGCCGGCCTGCGCATCGGTAGCGACTACCCCGCGCCGATCATCGACCTCGCCGAGGGGCGCGCCCGCGCGCTGGCGGCCTTCGCCGCCATCAAGGGTGCCGAGCCGGCGTGAACCCGACACCCGACAGCCTCCGCGCGGCAGGCTTCACCGGGTTGCGGGTGGTGGGCGACGTGCATGGCGACATTCGCGGCTTCACCGCCGCGGTGGCCGGGGCGGAGGCGTCGCGGCTGTTCCTCATTCAGCTCGGCGACCTGACCGATCACGGGCCGGACAATGCCGCCGTGCTGCGCGCGATGTTCGCGGTGATCGATGCCGGCCGCGGACTGTTCGTGCTCGGCAACCATGACCACAAGCTGCGCCGCGCGTTGATGGGCCAGTCGGTGCGCATGGAACGCGACGGGCTGGGCCGCACGCTCGACCAGATCATGGCGGCGCCGGACGCGGCGACGCTGAAGGCGCGGGCCATCGCCGAGATTGGCCGCGCCCCGGCCTGGCTCGGCCTCGGGCGGCTGCTGTGCGTCCATGCGGCTTTCCATGACGGCATGCTGCAACACCCCTCGCCGCCCGACGCCGGGGAGGCGCGGCCCGAAGGCCTGGTCGGCCGCGCCATTTTCGGCCAGGTGACCGGGCGGCGCGGTGCCGATGGCTTCCCGATCCGCCTGACCGGCTGGGTGGACCGGATCCCGTCCTGGCTGACCGTGCTGGTCGGGCATGACAACCGGTCGCACGATGGGCGGCCGGTGACGATGACCGGGCTGCGCGGCGGCCAGGCGATTTTTCTCGACACCGGCGCCGGCAAGGGCGGCGCGCTGGCCTGGCAGGACTTCAGCCTGGCCGAGGCAGGGCTTGATTCACCGCAAGGACCGCCTTTTTTCGTCGCCGTCTGATGGCCGTCATGACACCCGACCACAATCGCCGCACCGCCGCCTTCGCCTTCCCCGTGAGGGCGAGGATGAGGCCGTGGGACCCGGTCAGCGCCGGACCCACCGCCCATGTGATCGAGGCCGGGCCCGCTTTGCCGTGTTGGGCGGCGATAGGCCGCGCCACCGGACTGCGCCTGGTGTAAGCTCGCGCGGCCATGCGACATCCCACCAAATTGCGGCTCGCCCTGCCGGTGCGGGCGGGGCGGCAGGACACCGCTGCCGAACGCCGCGTCGATGCCGCCATTCTCGGTTCCGGCCTGGTCGCGGCGATCATCGGTTGCATGGTCATCGCGCTGATCCTGCCGGCGGATGCCCCAGCCGGCCCGATTGCCGCCCTCGCCTTCTACGGCGTCGCGCTGATCGCGATGCTGGGCTTCGCGCTGGCCTACAACCTGGCGCGAGGGGAACGGTCGCGGGCCGTGCTGCGGCGGCTCGACCATGCCGCGATCTTTCTGATGATCGCCGGCACCTACACGCCCTTCGCGCTGGTGGCGATCGGCGGCAGCTGGGGCTGGTCGCTGATCGCCTTCGTCTGGGCCGGGTCATTGGGGGGCATGGTGCTGAAGCTCGGCTGGCCGCACCGCTTCGAGCGCGCCTCGATCGTCGCCTATCTCGCGCTGGGCTGGGCGCTGCTCGGTGCGCTGCCGGCGATGCTCGAACGCGTGCCGACGGGGGCGCTGGTGCTGCTGGGCGTCGGCGGCCTGATCTACAGCGCCGGCATCGCCTTCCATGTCACGCGACGCATGCCGTTCCAGAACGAGGTCTGGCATTTCTGCGTCGTGGCGGCGGCGGGCTGCCACTTCGCCGCGGTGGTGGTGGCGGTGCTGCCGGTGGCGTGATCAGCTCCAGAGGCGCGGGCTCGCCAGTTCGCCGGCGATGCGTTCGGCGGCGGCCTCCAGCAGCGCCTCGCCCTTCGCCGCAGATGCCGAACGCGCATCGCCAATCACGCCCGAGGGGGTGACATCCTTGAAGGAGCGGCGGCGGATCATCGCCGCGGGCTGGCCTTCCGGGCGCGTGGAATGCGGGCCGTGGGCGTCGGGCAGCCGGTCCAGGCGCACGGCTTCGGGCAGCAGCGTCATCACCATCGAGGTCTCGGCCTCGCAGGCATGCATGACATTGGACTGGCGTTCGAGGATCGGGGCAAAGGCGTCGCCGGCGAGGTGCCAATAGGTGCCGGCGGCAACGGCGACGCCGAATTCGCTCTGGCATTCGCCGCCGACCACGGCAACCGCCTCGGCATTGCCGCCATGGCCGTTGAGCAGCATGACGCGCTTGAAGCCGGCGCGGGCGGCCGAGCGCACCACGCCCTTCAGCACCGCGGCGAAGGCCGCGTAGTCCAGGGTAACGGTGCCGCCGAAGGGTATGTGATGCTCGGCGAGGCCGGTCCAGACGCAGGGCATCACCACCACCGGATGGCCTGCCCCGGCCATGCGGCGCGCGACGCGCTGCGCGACGCCAGTGGCGCAGATGATGTCCACGCCGGTCGCCAGATGCGGGCCGTGCTGTTCGAGCGAGGCGACCGGGACGATGACCAGCGCATCCTCGGCCGCGCGGGCGTTCAACTCGGCGAAGGTGAGCTTCATCCATTCGATCTCGGTGTCGGTCGCCATGGTCGTGTCCTCTCGCATCGGCTGGCGCGGAAGATGCCGCCTGGGCGGTCAGGCGTCGAGGGTGGCCAGGAAGCGCGCCGCCTCGGCCCGCAGCGCGGCACGCTTGCGCGGATCCATCTTCGCCAGGCTGCGCAGCGGCATGGCCATGCGCGGGTTGGTGGCGAAACGCTCGGCGTGGCGGGCGATAAAGTCCCAATAGAGCGCATTGAAGGGACAGGCGCGCGGGCCGGTCGCCTGTTTCGGGTCGTGCGCGCAGCCGACGCAGTAATCCGACATGCGGTTGATGTAGGCGCCGGAGGCGGCATAAGGCTTGGACGCCATGACGCCGCCATCGGCATGGATCGCCATGCCGTGGGTGTTGGGCAGTTCCACCCATTCGACGGCGTCGGCGTAGACGGCGAGATACCAGGCATTCACCTCGGCCGGGGCGAGGCCGGCGAGCAGTGCGAAATTGCCGGTCACCATCAGGCGCTGGATGTGGTGGGCATAGGCGAGGAAGCGGGTCTGCGCGACCGCCTGTTCGATGCAGCGCATCGAGGTGGCCGCGCCCCAGTAGAAAGCAGGGAGCGGGCGGTCGGCGCCGAGCGCGTTCTCAGCCGCGTACCCGGGCATGAGGTGCCAGTAGAGGCCGCGCACATATTCCCGCCAGCCGAGGATCTGGCGGACGAAGCCTTCCACCGCATTGAGCGGTGCGCGACCTGCGCGCCAGGCGTCCTCCGCCGCGCGACAGGCTTCCATCGGGTCGAGCAGGCCGATGTTCAGGCTGGGCGCGATCAGGGCATGGAACAGCGTCGGCTGCCCGACCGCCATGGCGTCCTGGTAGCCGCCGAAGCTTGGCAGCCGTTGGCGAATGAAGTCGTCGAGCGCGGCGCGCGCCTCCTTCGCGGTGACCGGCCAGGCGAAACCCGCCACATCGCCGAAATGCGCGCCGAAGCGCTCGGCGACGAGGGCGATGACCTCGCGGGTGATGTCGTCGGGGGCGAAACGCAGCGGTGCGGGCGGCACGAGGCCCTTGGGCAGGGCGGCGCGGTTCTCGGCGTCGTAGTTCCATTGTCCGCCGACCGGGTCGTCGCCTTCCATCAGCAACCCGGTCTCGCGCCGCATCTCGCGGTAGAAGAACTCCATCCGGTATTGCTTGCGCCTTGCCGCCCAGGCGCGGAAGCGCGGCAACGGACAGAAGAATCGGGTGTCCTCGCGGATCTCGACCGGCACGCCCGTGGCGTCCTGCCAGCCCTCCATGCCCTGCAACACGCGCCATTCGCCCGGATGAGTTGCCACGATGCGCACGGGGCGGTGGCGCCGCGCGGCGCGCTGCACCTCGCCGGTGAAGGATTGCGTGTTCGCCGGGTCGTCGAGCCGGATGTAGTCCACCCGCACGCCCCGCGCCGAGAGGGCACGCGCGAAATGGCGCATCGCCGAGAGGAACAGCACGATCTTCTGCGGATGGTGGGGCACATAGGTGCATTCCGCCTGCACCTCCATCATCAGCACCGTGTCGCGCGCGGGGTCGAGGTCCCGCAGCGAGGCAAGGTCGCGCGCACATTGGTCGCCGAGGACCACGCGCATCGAGCCGGCGGTCATGGCGTCCCCACCCGCGGCGACGCGTGACGGCGCGTCACCCGCGCGTGCGGACGGTGGACCGCCCGCCATCGACCGCGAAGACCTGGCCGGTGATCCAGCCCGCCGCCGCCGACAGCAGGAAATCCGCCAGCGCGGCGGAATCCGCGCCCTCGCCGAGGCGCGGGATGGGGTGTTGCCTGGCGATCGCCTCGGCCATTTGCGAGTTGCCGATCAGCGGCGCCGCCATGGCGCTGCGGGTCAGGGAGGGGGCGATGCAGTTCACCCGCACTGCCGGCGCGAGTTCGGCCGCGAGGGCAACGGTCAGCCCCTCCACCGCCCCCTTGGCGGCGGCGATGGCGGCATGGTTCGGAAAGCCGGCCCGCGCCGCGATGGTCGAGAACAGCACCACCGCCCCGCCGGCGGTGACCAACGCCTCCTGCGCCGCTTGCACGGCGATCGCGGCCCCCAGCGCATTCAACCGGAAGGCGTCGAGGAAATCGGCCTCGGTCGTGCGCTTCAGCGGCTTCAGTGCGATCGAGCCGACGCAATAAGCGAGGCCGTCGATGGCCGGCCCGGCCCCGGCCAGCGCGGCGCGCAGCGCGGCGGGGTCGGTCGCATCGGCCGCGACGGCGAGGCTGCCGGGCAGCTCCGCCGCGAGGGCGGCCAGGCGCTGCCCGTCGCGCGCCACGAGGACCAGCCGGTCGCCCTGCGCCGCGCGACGGCGGGCGAGCGCCGCCCCCACCGCGCCGGTCGCACCGATCACCACCATCGTTCCCACCATGAAACTTCCCCCACCATCAAGCCACGCGCAGATGGGGACGTATCGGCGATGCGCGAGATGTCATGCCGGCAGCCGCGACAGGGGCGACGGTCCATGGCAAGATGATGAGGATATGCGTCAGCTCCTCCTCCTGCGTCATGCCAAGTCGTCCTGGGACGACCCGTCTCTCCCCGACCATGCCCGCCCGCTCAATGCGCGCGGGCGACGTGCCGCGACAGCGATGGCGGCGGCCATGCGCGACCTCGGCCTGTCGCCCGATGTGGTGCTGGTGTCCTCCGCGCGGCGGACGCTGCAGACGCTTGAGGCCATCTCGCCCTTCGCCGACAGCCCGCTGATCGAGCCGATGGACGACCTTTATCTCGCTCCCGGGCCCCGGCTGCTCGAATTGCTGCGGAAGTCGCCGGAGACGGCGCGCAGCGTCCTGCTGATCGGCCATAATCCGGGGCTGCACGACCTGGCGCTGTCGCTGGCCGGGCCGGCGGCGATGGCGGGCAGCGCGGCGGTCGCGGCGCGGCGCATGGCAGAGGGCTTCCCGACCTGTTCGCTGGCGGAATTCGTCGTGGCCACACCCTGGCGCGACCTGGCGGAGGGCGGCGGACGGTTGGTGCGCTTCCTGGTGCCCGCGGACCTGCCGGAGACCGTGCTGTGACCAGCGAGGCCAGCCCAGCGAGCAGTAGCCGGGCGCCCGCGCCGGAGGCTGACGCCGAACCTGCCATACTCCCCGTCGCGCCGCCGCCCATGACCGTGGCAGTGGACAGCGTGACGCTTGATTTCGAATTGCCGGCCGAGGCGGCAGGTCGCCTGCGGCGCTTGCCGGCGATCGCCGCGCTGCGCAGCGGCCGCGCCCGCGGGGCGACGACCTCGACCATGTGGTTCGATACCGCCGATGGCCGGCTCGCCGCCGAGGGGCTGGTGGTGGAAACGCCGGCGCGGGGGCCTCGGCTGCTGCTGCGCACCCTGCCCGAAGCGACCGAGACCTGGCATCCGGCCCGCCCGCCCGCCGTGCTGCGGCGCCTGGCGCCTGACGAACTGCCCGAGGAGGCCGGCGGCGACGCGCTCGCCGCCATCGCCGCCTTCGCCGGCCGCCAACAGAGCTTCCGGCTGGATAGCCCCCATGGCGCCGTGCAGGCAGTGCTGCAGGATGGCAAGCTGCGGAGCCTTGCTACGGAAAAAGCGGCGGCGCGGCTGTCGCTGAGCGGGCCGATGCCGGCGGTGCTGGCCGCCGCGCGGGGCATCGCGGCCGAACTGCCCTTGCTGCCGCCGCTTGCCGCGCTGGCCGAGGAAGGGCGCGCCCTGGCGATGAGCCTGCCGGCGCGGGCGCATCGCCTGGGCGCCCCTGACACCTCCGCCGCGACCACCGCCGAGGAGGCTTTCCTCGTCGCCGCGGGCCATCTGGTCGAGGTGGTGCGCCAGCAATCCGCCCGCATCCGGCAGGACGCGCCGCCCGAGCCGGTGCACCAGACGCGCGTCGCGCTGCGGCGGCTGCGCTCCGTGTTCCGGGTGTTCCGGGCGACGACGGATTGCGCCGTGCTGCGCACGCTCGACGGCAAGTTTCGCGACGTGCTGACTGTGCTGGGCCCGGCGCGGGATTGGGATGTCTTCCTCGGCGGCATCATCCGCCAGGTCGAGGCCGCCTTCCCGGAGGAAAAGCGCATCGCCGCGCTGCGCCGTGCCGCCGAGGCGCAGCGCCGCGACGCCTATGCCGCCGTCCTGGCCATGCTGGGCGGTGCGCCTTGGCGGCTGCTGCTGATCGATGCGGTGGAGATGCTGCTGACCCGGCCCTGGCGGGACGGGGTGGAACCGGAGCGGCTGGCGATGCTTGGCGCCCCGGTCGCCGAGTTCGGCCGATCGGTGATGGACCGGCGCTGGCACAGGCTGCGTCGTGCCGGCGGGGATTTCGAGGCGTTGCCCGCCGAGGCGCTGCATGAGCTGCGGCTCGACGGCAAGCGCCTGCGCTATGCGGCTGAGGTCTTCGCGCCGGTGTTCGGCGCCAAGGCGGGCCGGCGTTTCCTGCGCCGCGTCGCCGCGCTGCAGGAAGGGCTGGGGTTGGCGAATGACGCCGCGGTGGCGCGCGGCCTGGCGGCCAAGCTGGCCAAGCCTGGCGATGGCGGACGCGCCTGGGCAGTCGGCGTGATCGAGGGTTGGAGCGAGGCGCGGGTCGTGGCAAATCGTGGCGACGCGCTGCAGGCATGGCGGCAGTTGCACGGCCGGGATCGTTTCTGGTCAGAAGGTTAACCGCAATTCTTACGGCAGCGTTTAGGCCGTCGGCGCCGCAACGCAGGATTGCAATTGAAAAACCTTCGCGAGCCCGGTTGCGGCCCACCATCGGGTCGGTCTAACGATCGGGTGTGCTCGAAAGACGTCGCATCTTCAAAGGGCGAAAGACACGTCCCCGCATGCGGGGCGCGGCCCTGTTGGTTACGGCAGCGGTGGCGATGCCCCTGCTGCTTGCCCTCGCGCTGCCGACCAATCTGTTCGGCTCCGGACCGACCAACTGGCAGTGGCATGCCGATGCCTCGGATATCCGCATCGTCGATGGTGAGACGCTCGCGCTCGGTGAGCGCGTGGTCCGTCTCGCCGGCATGGCGGCGCCGATGCGTGGGGAGATCTGCCGGCGCGCCGATGGCGAGAATTTCGATTGCGGCGGGGCTTCGGCCGCGGCGCTGATGCGGCTGATCGGTGGCCGTCCGGTGACCTGCCGGATCGTCGGCCGTGACGCGTTCGGTCGTGGCGTCGGGCAATGCGAGGCGAATGGCGCCGATCTGGGCCGCATGCTGGTCGGCGGCGGCTTCGCCATTGCCACCGGCAGCACGATGCGCACCGCCGAAGTCACAGCGCGGCATGCCGATCGGGGCCTGTGGGCGAACCGCGCCGGCATGCCCCAGGATTGGCACGGAAGGGATTGACCAGGCCGGCGACGGTCGGTTTTCCGCCGGGTTTGCCAATCCCGCCGACAGGATTATCTTGCGCTGCATCATAACCGGCACGCGCCCGTGCGCGCGCCGCCGAACGGGTTGAGGAAGTTCCTGCATGACCAGCAAGGCCACCGGCTCCATCACCGTCACGCTTGAGGGTTCCAACAAGAGCACCACCCTGCCCCTGCTGGGCGGGACGCTCGGCCCGCAGGTCGCGGACATCCGCAAGCTGTATGGCGACCTCGGGATCTTCACCTTCGACCCGGGCTATGGCGCCACGGCCTCCTGCGAGAGCACCATCACCTACATCGACGGCGATGAGGGCGTGCTGCTGTATCGCGGCTACCCGATCGAGCAGCTGGCGGAGAATTCGGACTTCCTCGAGGTCTGCTACCTGCTGCTGAACGGCGAGCTGCCGAACAAGGCGCAGTTCGCCGAGTTCCACAAGGGCGTCACCTACCACACCATGCTGCACGAGCAGCTGCGCAGCTTCTTCAACGGCTTCCGCCGCGATGCGCACCCCATGGCGATCATGTGCGGCGTGGTCGGCGCGATGGCCGCCTTCTACCACGACAACCTGAACATCAACGATCCGGAGCAGCGCCGCATCGCGGCCTTCCGGCTGATCGCCAAGGTGCCGACCATTGCGGCCTGGGCGTACAAGTACTCGATCGGCCAGCCCTTCCTCTATCCGCGCAACGACCTCGGCTATGCCGAGAACTTCCTCTACATGCTGAACGGCGTCCCGGCCGAGGAGTATGTGAACAACCCGATCCTGTCGCGCGCGATGGACCGCATCCTGATCCTGCACGCCGATCACGAGCAGAATGCTTCGACCTCGACGGTGCGGCTGGCCGGTTCGACCGGGGCGAACCCCTTCGCCTGCATCGCCGCCGGCATCGCCGCGCTGTGGGGCCCGGCGCATGGTGGCGCGAACGAGGCCGTGCTGAAGATGTTGGCGGAGATCGGTTCGCCGGAGAACATCCCGGCCTTCATCAAGGAAGTGAAGGACAAGAACTCCCACACCAAGCTCATGGGCTTCGGCCACCGGGTCTACAAGAACTTCGACCCGCGCGCGAAGATCATGAAGGAAACCTGCCACGAAGTGCTGGCCGAGCTCGGGATCAAGGACGAGCCGCTGCTGGACATGGCGATCGAGATGGAACGGATTGCGCTGACCGACGAGTATTTCGTCAGCCGCAAGCTGTATCCGAATGTCGATTTCTATTCGGGCATCATCCTCAAGGCGATGGGCATTCCGACCTCGATGTTCACCGTGCTGTTCGCGGTGGCACGCACCGTTGGCTGGGTGAGCCAGTGGAAGGAACTGATCGAGGATCCGTCGCAGCGCATCGGGCGTCCGCGGCAGATCTATACGGGCGCCGCGGCGCGCGACTTCGTGCCGGTCGACAAGCGCGGCTGAGGCTCGCTTCCGCATCGAGCATTGCGCCGGCCGGGGGCGACCTCGGCCGGTTTTTCGTTGACGTGACGATCGAGTGGCCATGCCCCTCGCCCACCCCGGCGGGAAGCTCCGTTTCCTGCACCTTCTGGCGATTGCTGCGAAATCGACCAGGCATGGCAAGGCATGAAAGTCGTTCCTGTGCGGCTGCGGGGTTGGTATCACCGTCAGGACAGACACGGCGAAGGACAGGATGGACGGCAAAACCTTCGACATCATCGTCGTGGGCGGCGGCATCAATGGATGCGGGATCGCCCGCGACGCCGCCGGGCGCGGCATGTCCGTCTGTCTGCTGGAACGCGCGGACCTGGCCAGCGCCACCTCCTCCTCCTCGACCAAGCTGATCCATGGCGGGCTGCGCTACCTCGAGCAGTATGAATTCCGCCTGGTGCGCGAAGCCTTGGCCGAACGCGAGGTGATGCTGCGCATCGCGCCGCATATCGTCTGGCCGATGCGTTTCGTGTTGCCGCATCGTCCGGAAATGCGACCGCGCTGGATGATCCGGGCAGGGCTGTTCCTGTACGACCAGCTCGCGCGCCGCGTCAGCCTGCCGGCGCATGAGGCAATTGACTGCCGCACGCATCCCTATGGCGCGCCGCTCGACCCGCAGATCACCAAGGCCTTCGCCTATTCGGATTGCTGGGTGGAGGATGCGCGGCTGGTGCTGCTCAACGCACGCGACGCGGCGGCACGCGGGGCGGAGGTGCGCACGCGCACGGCGATGGTCGCCACGCGCCGCCATGCCGAGCATTGGAACGTGACGGCGGAATCGGCCGATGGCTCGCGTGAGGTGCTGCGCGCCCGCACGCTGGTGAATGCCGCCGGGCCCTGGGTGATGGACGCCTTCGGCTTGGCCGGACAGACACCGCGCGGCCATGTGCGGCTGATCAAGGGCAGCCACATCATCGTCCCTGCGCTGCATGACGGCGCGCAGGCCTATCTGTTGCAGAATGGCGACCGGCGCGTCGTCTTCGTCATCCCGTATGAAGGCGCCTTCTCGCTGATCGGCACCACAGACGTGCCCTATGACGGCGATGCGCGGCAGGCGCACGCCTCGGCGGAGGAGATCGACTACCTCTGCGCTGCCGTGGGCGAGCAGTTCAAGCGCGCCCCGCGACCGGACGATGTCGTCTGGACCTATTCAGGCGTGCGGCCGCTCTATGATGACGGGTCCTCCGACGCGTCATCGGTCACGCGCGACTACGTGCTGGAACTGGATGCAGCGGCGGGCGCGCCGCTGCTCTCCGTGCTCGGCGGCAAGATCACCACCTATCGCCGGCTGGCGGAGGAAGCGGTCGGGCGCATCGCCAAGGCCGCGGGTCGCGAGGTCGGCGCGTCCTGGACGGCGACGGCGGTGCTGCCGGGCGGGGATCTCGGTCCAGGCGGGCTGGATCGCTTCGAGGCCGAGGCGGCGCGTCGCCACCCCTGGCTGCCGGCGACGACGCTGCGGCGGATGGTGCGCGCCTATGGGTCCGAGCTTGACCTGATGCTCGACGGCGCGACGTCTCTCGCGGCGCTGGGCGCACCGCTCGGCGGGGGGCTGTCCGAGCGCGAACTCGCCTGGATGCAGCGGCACGAATGGGCGCGCACCGCCGAGGATGTGCTGTGGCGGCGCTCGAAGCTCGGCCTGCATATGACGGCCGAGGAACGCGCGGCGCTGACCGCGCGCCTGGG
This sequence comes from Neoroseomonas lacus, assembly GCF_014644535.1. Taxonomy (GTDB): domain Bacteria; phylum Pseudomonadota; class Alphaproteobacteria; order Acetobacterales; family Acetobacteraceae; genus Neoroseomonas; species Neoroseomonas lacus. The sequence goes on along the minus strand of NZ_BMKW01000004.1, from coordinate 304,392 downwards.
TTAAGCGATGGGCTCGCGGTGCAGTTCCACCGCGATGCCTTCCAGCCCCGGTACGGCCGGGTAGCGGCGCATCACCTCCGGGTCATGGCCCGGGATGATGTGGCGCGGGCTGGGTGCCAGCGCACGCAGCCGGTCGAAGCCATCCAGCATGCCGCCCAGGTGGAACAGGGTTGTGAAGGGTCGTCCGGTTTCCATGTTCTCGTAGAAATGCGTGACGTCGGAGGCGAGCACGACCTGGCCGCGCTCGGTGTCGACGCGCACGCATTGCAGGCCGGCGGAATGGCCCGGTGCGGAGTGCAGCGTGATGCCGGGGGCGAGTTCCGCGTCGCCGTCATGGAACACGACGCGGTCGGCATAGGTCATGCGGATGATGCCAGCGACGTCCTCGACCTCGAAGGAATGACGCAGCTTGTGGTGGCGCATGTAGTGGCCGCAGGCGTAGTGCATCTCGGCTTCCTGCAGGTGGAAGCGCGCCTTCGGGAATTTGTGGAAGGTGCCGACGTGGTCGTAGTGGAGGTGAGAGATCACCACATCCTCGACGTTGTCGGGATCGATGCCGAGCAGCGACAGGCTCTCGACCGGGCAGCGGAACCAGGTGCGCTTACGCTTCGCCGCGACGGCTTCGGTGAAGCCGGTGTCGAGGATGATGGTGCGATCGGCATTCACGATGGCCCAGACGAAGTAGTCCATCGGCATCGGCGCGTCATGCGGGTCGCCGCCGATGAAATGTTCGCCGCGGCGCGCGTCGCGCATCGCGTACCGCAGGGCATAGACCTTGTAGGCCACGGCGTCAGTCTTCATCGAGCACTGCCTGCACCGCTGCCGGATCGCAGGCGATCGTCACACCGGCGCGCTCGAGCTGCATCTTCATCGGGATGCGGCTGTCCAGGTTGTCCCAGCCACGGTTCATCGCCTCGTTGAAATCCTCGAGCGTGAGGTTGCACAGGCGCATCGGCACGCCAAGTTCGCGGCCCATGTTGACGGCGAGGGAGACGTCCTTGTGCGCGCCCTTCAGCGTGAAGGAGGGCGGGTCGTAATTGTCGACCAGGAACTGGTCGGCAAGGCGGTCGAAGGCCCGCCGGCGGCCATAGGCCCCCTGCCGCACGGCCGCCCACAGGGCGAGCGGGTCCATCCCCGCCTTCACGCCCATCGAGAAGGCTTCCGCCATCGCCGTCTGCACGGCGTAGCCGGACATGTTGTGGACCAGCTTGGCGACGGTCGCGGTGCCGATCGGACCGATGTAGCGCGCCTGGTCGCCGAAATCGTCGAGGACCGGTTTGAAACGATCATACACCGCCCGGTCGCCGCCGACCCAGATGGCGAGCTTGCCGCTTTCAGCGCCCTTTGGACCGCCGCTGACCGGCGCGTCGAAGCCGAAGGCGCCCTTTTCGGCGAGCGCCTCGGCGAAGCGACGCACCAGCGACTGGGCATTGGTGGACAGATCGAAATACGCTGTGCCTGGCTTCACCCCGGCCACGATGCCGTCCGGGCCGAAGACGACGTGCTCGACCTCCTTCGGGCCGGGCAGCGAGGTGAAGATGATCTCGCTCTGCTCGGCCACCGCTTTCGGCGTGTCGGCCCAGATGGCGCCGGACGAAAGACGATTGGCGCCTGCCTCGCGGCGGACATCGTTGATTACCAGCTCATGGCCGGCCTTCTGCAGATTGGCCGCCATGAAGGCGCCCATGGTGCCGAGGCCGATGAATCCTACCTTCATGATGTCAGCCCTTCTCCTGGTCTTCGGCGTCGAAGACATCGGTCGCCACATGGGCGGCGGTCATCGCCGAAGGCCAGCCGGAATACAGCGCGAGGTGGGTGATGGCCTCGGAGATTTCCTCGCGCGTCAGGCCGTTGGTGAGGCCGCGGCCGATATGGCCTTCAAGCTGGTCGCGCCAGCCGAGCGCGGTCAGCGCGGCAATGGTCACCAGGCTGCGGTCGCGCTTGGACAATGCCGAGCGTTCCCAGACATCGGCGTAGACATAGTCGCGGGTCATCTCGACCAGCTTGGGGAAATGCGGGTTGATCCGTTCGCGACGGGCCGCCGGGGAATAGGCCATGGGGGGTCTCCTGTGGGTCAGTCGCGGAAGCCGGGGTCGGTACGGTCGAGCATGCGCAGCAGGCCCTGCCATTCCAGCGGGCCATAGGTGCGCGAGTTGCCGGGCGCGTACATCGAGCAGGACTTCTCGACGACCTCCTCGCTCGGCATCTCCAGCGGGGTGTTGCAGGCCATCGCGGCGAGTTGCGCCTGGCAGGCGCGTTCCAGGCCCCACATGGCGATGAAGGCTTCCGAGACGCTCGCGCCGACGGTCAGCAAGCCGTGGTTGCGCAGGATGCAGTAGTTCAATGCGCCGAGGGATTGCGCCAGAAGATCGCGTTCGGAAGGGTCGCGCTCGGGGCCGCGGAAGTCATGGTAGGCGATGCGGCCGCAAAAGCGCGTCGCCGTCTGGGTCAGCGGCAGCAGCCCGCATTTCAGAGCGCTGACCGCCATGCCGGCGATGGTGTGGGTGTGCATCGCCGATGCCGCATCAGGCCGCGCGCGATAGATCGCCGAGTGGATGGTGAAGCCGGCCGGATGCAATCCGTAGGGCAGGTCAGGGCGATACAGCAGCTCGCCATCCTCGGTCACCTTCAGCAAGGAGGAGGCGGTGATCTCGCTGAACAGCATGCCGTTCGGATTGATCAGGAACTGCCCCGGCGCATCCGGCACGCGCGCCGTGATGTGGGTGTAGATCATGTCCGACATGCCGTACCGGTCGCACAGCCGGTAGCAGGCGGCGAGGTCGACCCGCGCCTGCCATTCGGCCGCGCTGACGGAGGACTGGATCGGGGCGATGGATAGCGCGGAAGCGTGGGTCATGGGGTGGTTCCTCCTGTCTCCGCGGGCGCGAGGTCGAAGCGCGTCGTTTCGTCGAGCGTCGCGCCGAACCAGCCGCGGATCGTCGCCTGATGCTGGCCGATGGGGCGCGGCACGCCGTTCTCGACCGTCATGGGCAGGTCGTGGCCGGGGATCAGCAGGACGCCGGGACGGGCGCGGCAGATCGCCCACACCATCTCGATCGTCGCGCGGCTGATGGCGGGGTCGTAGGTCATGTCGGTGTTGCGCGTGGTGAGTTCGACGCGGTTCTTCACGGCATCCTGCAGCAGCACGCAGTCCTGCCCGTCCCCGGCGATGACGAAGATCAGGTGCCCCGGCGTGTGGCCGGGCGCGAGATGCGCGGTGATGCCGGGCAGCACTTCCTGCCCCGCATCCATCAGTTGCAGCGTCGGCCAGCGCGACAATGCCTCGATCGCGTGTTCCGGCACCGCGGTCTCGCCCCAGGGCACGCCGAGCGCCCAGGCGAGTTCCTTGCGCCCGATATGGATGCGCGCCTCGCGGAACATCGGCCAGTTCACCGAATGGTCATGATGCGCGTGGCTCAGCAGCAGGTCGGTGACGTCGCCGGTGGCGATGCCGCGATCCTTCAGCTGGGCCCGCAGGACATTGCGCAGCCCATAGCCGCCGCCGTCGAGCACGACGATGCGGCCATGCCCGCGCAGGAGCACCACCGTGCTCCAGCCGAGACCGCCATGCGGATATGCCTTGCCCGGATAGCCGTTCACCAGGACCTCGAGGTCCCAGCCGCCGCCTTGCCATTTCATTCGGACTTCCTTCCCGGGGAGAAGCCTAGGGCGGCGGATCGGTTCCGACCAGAGAGGCCAGCGGCGTCAGGCGGCCAGCGCGAAAATCCGGCCGAGAGGTGTGGCGGGCGCCATGTCTGCCCCGATCGCGCGCAGACAGCCCCAGACGCCGGCGGCGGCGGAATCGATCACCGGGATGCCCAGCTCGGCTTCGAGCGTCGCCATGGCATCAAGCCCGAACAGGTTGGTGCTCCACAGCAGGATGGCGTCGGGCGTTGCCTCGGCGGCGACCTCGCGCGCCAGCGCGATGATCCGCGCGGTCGGCACCAGGGAGGCGTCATGGTTGTTGGTCAGGCCGAGCGCGCGCAGCCCGGCGAGGTCTCGCCCCAATCCGCGCGCGGCCTGCGCCGCATAGGCCGCATCGCCAGGCGTGACGATGCCGATACGCCGCGCGCCCATGGCATCGAGCAATTGCACCGTCGCAAGCGACGCCGTCGTCGCCGGGCAGCCCGCCGCTTCGGCCATCAGCCGCACCAGCGCGCGGTCGGCATCGAGGCCGAAGCCTGCGCCGCGCGTGCCGTTCCAACACACCGCGCCGACCTCCGCATGGCCGAGGGTCCAGGCGGCGTGCCGATAGGCCTCGGCGTCATAGCCGTCCTTCGGCTGGCCAAGGCCGTCGCCGTAGTAGGGGATCCGGGCGATGCAGGAATCGATGCCCGGCAGGTGGCGAAGAATGCCGGCCAGCGTGCGTTCCACGACACGGTTGGAGGATGGCGTGATGCTGCCAATCGCTGGGCAGGTGGTCATGCGGGTGCGCCTCCGTCTCGCGTTGGGGGGAGGATGGCATGGCGCGGCGCTGGCCGCGACACCGCGCGGTTGGATAGGCTGTCGTCGTACCGCCTTGAACCGGGGCCGCGCGGCGGCCTCGCAGGAGATGCCATGCGGCTGCTGCTCGTGAACCCCAACACCAATGCCGCGACCACCGCGCTGATGATCGGCATCGCCCAGGGCGCTGCACCGGCGGGCGTGACCATCGAGGGCGCCACCGCCGCCACCGGTGCGTCGCTGATCCTGGACGCTACGATGCTCGCAGCCGCGGCGACGGCGGTGCAGGCGCTGGTCGCAGCGGCCGACCTCGCGCCCTATGCCGGCGTGATCGTCGCTGCCTTCGGCGATCCGGGGCTCGCCGCCACGCGCGCGCTGACCTCGCTGCCGGTCACCGGCATCGCCGAGGCGGCGATGGCCGAAGCGGCCTCGCATGGCCGCTTCGCCATCGTCACCACCACGCCGCTGCTCGTTGAGGCCATTGGCGCCCGCGCGGCGGCCTATGGCCACGGCGCCGCCTTCGCCGGAACCTGGCTGACCGCAGGTGATGCCGGCGCGCTGATGGCGGATCCCGGCCGGCTCGAGGACGCGTTGGAGGCGACGATCCGCCGCGCCATGGCTGAGGCCGCGCCGGATGCCGTGATCATCGGCGGCGGGCCGTTGGCGGCGGCGGCGGCGGCGTTGCGGCCGCGACTGCCGGTGCCGATCATCGAACCGGTGCCTGCCGCGGTCGGCCTCGCGCTGCGCCGCGCGGCCGGCACGCCGCCGGGCTGATTTCGGATAGACTTCTGGCATGGTGTGGGCGCCAGGAAAGGGTACAAGGCTGTCCATGACCCTCGCCGCCCCGACCGCCGATACCGCCTTGGCGGGCGCCCGTGAGGCCTGGCGCACCGCCGGGCGGCTGTGCGAATGCGCGAGCTGCGGACAGTTCCAGAAGCTGCCTTCCCTGCTGCCGGGTGAGGCGGCGCGCTGCATCCGCTGCGATGCGGTGCTGCGCCGCGCGCGCGTCGACCCGCTCGGGCGCGCGCTGGCGTTGAACATCGCCGCGCTGTCGATCTTCGCCGTGGCCTGCCTGATGACGCTGATGACCGTCAGCACGGCCGGCATGGTGCGCGACGCCAGCTTGTTCAGCGGGCCGATCGACATGGGCCGCAGCGGGTTGTGGGAACTGACCATCGTGGTGATGTTCACCACCGTCGTCGCGCCGATCGCGAAGCTTTCGGCCATGGTCTATGTGCTGGTCGGGCTGCGGCTGTCTCGCCCGCCACGCCATATCCGCCGGGTCTATGCGCTGGTCGAACACCTGCGGCCGTGGTCGATGGTCGAGGTGTTCCTGCTCGGCGTGCTGGTCGCCTACACCAAGCTGATCGACCTCGTGCATATCGAGATCGGCGTCGCCCTCTACGCCATGGCGCTGCTGATGCTGACCATGATCGCCGCCGAGGCGGTGCTCGACCGCCAGGCTGTGTGGGACGAGATGGAACGCCGCGGCGTCCCGCATGGCGATATCGACCATGCCGCGACGGCTCTGTCCGGGCCGGCGGATGGCGCGCTGTCGTGTCATACCTGCGGCCTGGTCAGCCTGCCGCATGACCATGATGACCATTGCCCGCGCTGCGGCAGCGCGCTGCATGCGCGCAAGCCCAATGCTGTGTCGCGCGCCTGGGCGCTGCTGATCGCGGCGGCGATCCTGTACGTGCCGGCCAATGTCTATCCGGTGCTGCAATTCATCCAGCTCGGTTCCGGCGAGCCCAGCACCATCCTCGGCGGTGTCGTCGAATTGCTCGATGGTGGGATGTGGCCGCTCGCGGCGCTGGTGTTCTTCGCCTCGGTGGCCGTACCGATGCTCAAGATCGCCGGGCTTCTGCTGCTGCTGGTCTCGACGCAGCTGGGCTGGACGCACCGGCTGCGCGATCGCACGAAGTTGTATTTCGCGGTGAATGCCATCGGCCGCTGGTCGATGATCGACATCTTCATGGAGACCATCCTGGTGGCCCTGGTTCGGTTCGGCGACGTGGTCAGCATCGAGCCCGGCATGGGCGCGATCGCCTTCTGCGGGGTGGTCATCCTGACCATGCTCGCCGCCGAGGGTTTCGATCCGCGGCTGATGTGGGATACGGCGGGCGAGAATCCGCACAGGCGCGGGGAGGCACATTGATGGTACTCGACCATCCCGAAGCGCGGGTCACCACGGCCAAGGTCGGGCGCAGCCGGCGCCTTTCGCCGATCTGGGCAATCCCGATCGTCACGGTGCTGATCGCCGGCTTCCTTGTGTGGCACACCTATTCGCAGCGCGGCCCGACAATCACCATCACTTTCAGGGGCGCGGAAGGGTTGACCGCCGGCCAGTCGCAGCTGCGCTATCGCGACGTCGTGATGGGCACGGTGCAGGAGATCGTCCTGTCGCAGGACCTCCAGCACGTCACCATGACGGTGCGCACCACGCGCGCGGCCGAACCGCTGCTGACCGAAAACACTCGCTTCTGGGTAGTGAAGCCGCGGCTGTTCGCCGGCAGCATCTCGGGGCTCGATACGCTGCTGTCGGGGTCCTACATCCAGATGGCGCCGGCGCTCACCGCGAGTGGCGAGCATACGCGCCACTTCATCGGCCTCGAGGACCCGCCGCTGCTGACGGCCGAGGAGCCGGGGCGCAGCATTCTGCTGCGCGCCGACCGGATCGGCTCGATCAGCCTGGGCTCGCCGATCTTCTACCGCGACCTCGACGTCGGCCAGGTGATGGGCTGGGACCTCTCGGACATGGCCGAGAGCGTCACCATCCATGCCTTCATCCGCGCCCCCTTCGACCGCTATGTGCGCGAAGGGTCGCGCTTCTGGAACGCATCGGGCGTCTCGGTGAAGATGGGCGCGGAGGGGATCCAGCTGCAGGTCGAATCGCTGCGTGCACTGCTTCTCGGCGGCATCGCCTTCGAGACGCCCGAGGCCGCCCGGAATGGCCGCCAGATACAGAATGACGCGACCTTCCGTCTCTATGCCACGCAGGACGCGGCCAACAGCGCCGCCATCACGCGCCGTGTGCCCGTGGTGTCGTATTTCACCGATTCCATCTCAGGCCTCGCGCCAGGTGCGCCGGTCACCTTCCAGGGCGTGCGCATCGGCGAAGTGCTCGGCTACGACCTCGTCTATGATGCCACCACCCAGCGTTTGCGCGTACCGGTGCGCTACGAGATCGAGCCCGAACGCGTCGCCGGGTCGATCAATGCGCAGGGCCGCACGGCGCTCGAGAATGCGCGCCTGTTGGTCCAGCAGGGGATGCGGGCGCGGCTGATGAGCTCCAACCTGATCACCGGCCAGCAGCAGATCGCGCTGGAGATGATCGAGAATCCGCCGCCGGCCGAGATCACGATGCAGGGCAATGTCATCGTGATGCCGTCGGTGCCCGGGCAATTCGCCTCGATCATGGAAGGCGTGAACCGCGTGCTGACGAGCATCGAGGGCATGCCCTGGGCGGATATCGGCCGCAATGTCGACAGCACCGTCGCGGGAGTGAACGAGCTGATCCGCGGGCCGGAGCTGCGGCAATCCCTCGCCGGACTCAACTCCACGCTGACCGCAGCGGAGGAGATGATCCGCCATATCGACGCCGCCGCCCAGCCGGCCCTGCGCGGCCTGCCGCAGATGATGGCGAACTTGAACGCCACGGTGGTCCAGGCGAACCGGCTGGTGGCCTCGGCGAACCGTGGCTATGGCGAGGACTCGCAATTCCAGCGCGACCTCGAACGCATGCTCGAACAGATCACCGTCGCCGCGCGCTCGCTGCGCAGCCTGGTGGACCAGCTCAACCGCAACCCGGAATCACTGATCCGGGGCCGCTCGACGCAAGGGCCATGACCGTATGACCATCCGCCGTCGCGATGCCGCATCGCTCGCCGCCCTCGGCCTGCTGGCCGCCTGCCGCTCGACAGAGCCTTTGCTCTATGCGCTGCTGCCGGCCCCTGGCACGCCGCGCCGGGGTGGGCCGCGGAATGTCGCGGTGCGGGCGGTCTCGCTCGCGCGTTACCTCGACCGCGTGCAGATCGTACGCTCGGTGGATGACTACCGCCTGTCCGTCTCCGGCAATGACTGGTGGGGCGAAAGCCTCGACAGCATGATGACGCGCGTGCTGGTGGAGAATCTGGCGCAGCGCCTGCCGAATTCGAACGTCTTCGCCACCGGCGGCGCCATCTCGGTGACGCCGGAGGCGACGGTGGAGGTCAACCTCCAGCGCCTGGGGCAGCCCGATCCGCGCACCCTGGTGATGACCGCGCAGCTCGCCGTCACGCTGCGCGAGCCGCGCCGGCGCGAGGTGGCGCGGACCGAGACGCTGACCACGCCCGTCATCGGCGACGAAGTCTCGGCCTTCGTCGCGGCGGCCAGCGTGGCGGCAGGGCGGCTCGCGGATTCCGTGGCGGCAATCCTCGCGCCCTGACGCGGCTTCCGTTCGCTGCGGCTCACGGAAGCCCCTCTCGATATCTTGGTTTCGCGAGCACCTTCACCCGATCACGTGATTCCACCTGACCGGGATCTGCTCCGATGGGCGTCGCACCCGGCCAGATTGGAACGCTTCGTCCAGGGGCGGGATTCTGGACCCGTGCCGCGGGGCTTCGCGGCACCTAGCGTGGTTGGCCGCGGCATCGGCATGGTCGCCCGGACTGTTCGGTTTTTTGGGCGCTAGGTCGCATCGCGCCTGTGCCACTGTCGGACAGGGTAGAATCGAGACCGGGAGGCGCGCGCCATGCATGATCGCCTGCACAATGACGAAGCCATTGGCCCGGCCACGGTCTCGACGGGCCACCTGCCGCCCGACCCGGCCGTCGACACCCTGGTGCAGGAAGCCTGGGATCGCTATCGCGACGTCAGCGAGGGCAAGGTCGCCGACTACATCCCCGCATTGGCCAAGGCCTCGGCCGAGTGGTTCGGCATCTGCGTCGCCGATGTCGATGGCGGCATCCACGCAGTGGGCGACACTGACCGCGAATTCTCGATCCAGTCGATCTCCAAGCCCTTCGTCTTCGCGCTGGTGTGCCAGGCGCTGGGTGGCGGGCGCGCGCGGGCGAGCATCGGCGTCAATGCCACCGGCCTGCCGTTCAATTCCGTCATGGCGATCGAGCTGAACGCCGACCGCACGATGAACCCGATGGTCAATGCCGGGGCGATCGCGACGACCTCGCTGGCCCCGGGCGCCAATGCCGAGGCGCGCTGGAGCTTCATCCGCGAGGGGCTGTCGCGCTTCGCCGGGCGCGAGCTGGCGATGGACCACGATGTCTATGAATCCGAGGCAGCGACCAACCAGCGCAACCAGGGCATCGCGCGGCTGCTGCTGGGCTATGAGCGGATGTATTCCGACCCCGATGACGCCACCGATATCTACACCCGACAATGCGCGCTGAACGTCACCGCGCGTGACCTCGCGGTGATGGGGGCGACGCTCGCCGATGGCGGGGTGAATCCGGTGACGAGGGAACGCGTCGTCGATGAGGATCGCTGTCGGCGCGTGTTGGCGGTGATGGCGACCGCCGGGCTGTACGAGCAGTCCGGCGACTGGCTCTATGAGGTCGGGCTGCCGGGGAAAAGTGGCGTCGCCGGGGGGCTGGTGACGACGGCGCCGGGCAAGGGTGGGCTCGGCGTGTTCTCCCCGCCGCTCGATGCTGCGGGCAACAGCGTGCGCGGGCAGTTGGCGACGCGCTTCCTGTCGGAGCGGCTCGGCCTCAATCTTTTCGCATCAAAGCCGGCGGCCTGAACCGGCACCGGGGGGGAACACGAACCATGAGCAGCACAAGCGCCGCCGAACAGCGGGAATCCTGGGTGCCGATGATCGCCATCGCGCTCGGCCAGATGCTGATGTCGTTCAATGTCGCGGCCCTGCCGGTCTCGCTGTCAGGCATGGTGGCGAGCTTCGGCGTGCCGCCCACCACGATCGCCACCGGCATCGTGATGTATTCGCTCTCCGTCGCCGGCTTCGTGATGCTGGGGGCCAAGCTGGTGCAACGCTTCGGGTCCACGCAGGTGTTCCGTGTGGTCATTGGCATGTTCGCCGTCGCGCAGGTGCTGATGGTGATGGCGCCGGCCGCGCCCGTGATGCTGTCGGCCCAGTTGCTGGCTGGCCTCGCGGCGGCGGTGATCGTGCCGGCGCTGGTGGCGCTGATCGCCCATCACTATCGCGGCGCGCAGCAGGCGACGGCGGTGGGCGCGCTCGGATCGGCGCGGGCGGCGGCGGGGGTCAGCGCGTTCCTGATCGGCGGCATGCTCGGCACCTTCATCGGCTGGCGGCCGGTCTTCGGCATCCTGGTGGTGGCGTCCGTGGTGGTGTTCTGGCTGTCCTTCAAGCTGAAGCCCGAGGCGGCGCGGCCCGAGGTGAAGATCGACCTGGTCGGCGTGGTGCTGGCGGCGGCGGCGATCATCATGATCGTGTTCGGCTTCAACAATTTGAACCGCTGGGGCCTCGGCGTCGCGCGGCCGGGCGCGCCCTTCGACGTGTTCGGCCTCTCCCCGGCGCCGATCATGATCGTGGTGGGCGCCATCCTGCTGCAGACCTTCATCGCCTGGTGCCGGCGCGTCACCGCGCGCGGCGGCACGCCGCTGCTCGACCTGTCCGTCATCACCTCCGGGCGCGAACGCGCAGCGGTCTACGCGATGTTCACCGTGGTCGGGCTCGAGGCGATGCTGAACTTCTCAGTCCCGCTCTACATCCAGATCGTGCAGGGGCGCTCGCCGATCGAGACGGCGATCGCCATGATGCCGTTCAACCTGACGGTGTTCTTCACCGCCATGCTGGTGGTGAAGCTGTACGACAAGGTGACGCCGCGACGCATCGCGCAGGGCGGTTTCATTCTGTGCGCGGTGGCGCTGCTGTGGCTCGCCTGGGTGGTGCGCAACGATTGGTCGGCGGTGCCGGTGATGTTCGGCCTGATCACCTTCGGCATCGGCCAGGGCGCGCTGGTGACGCTGGTGTTCAACGTGCTGGTGACCGCCGCGCCAAAGGAACTGGCGGGCGACGTCGGCTCGCTGCGCGGCACCACGCAGAACCTCGCGGCCGGCGTCGGCACCGCGGTGGCGGGCGCGCTGCTGGTCGGGCTGCTCTCGGCCGGGATCGTGGTCCGGATTGCCGAGAATCCGCTTCTGCCGCCGGCGGTGGTTTCGCAGATCGACCTCGACAGCATCAACTTCGTCAGCAACGACCGGCTGCTCGGCATCATGGAACGCACCGGCGCGGCGCCGGAGCAGGTCATCGAGGCAGTGCGCGTCAACGCCGAGGCGCGATTGCAGGCGCTGAAGATCGGGCTGTTGCTGATGGCGCTGTTCGCCGCGCTGGCGATCATCCCGGCCGGGCGGCTGCCGGGGTACAGGCCCGGCGAGATCCCCGACGGCATCACGCCGCGTGGGGGCAAGGCGTGAGCGGAAAGCGTCTGCTGCTGCTCTCGTTGGGCGGCACCATCACCATGGTGCCCTTGGCGGAGGGCGGCATTGCGCCGAAGCTCGGCGCGGCGGAGTTGGTGGCCTCGGTGCCGGAACTCGCCACCGTCGCCGAGATCGAGGCGGAGAGCCCCGCGCGCCTGCCCAGCCCATCGCTGACGCCGGCGCATCTGGTCGATGTCGCGCGGCGCATCACGGCGGGTTTCGCAGCGGGCGTGGATGGCGCGGTGGTCATCCAGGGCACCGACACGATCGAGGAATCGGCCTTCCTGCTCGACCTGCTGGTCGCCGGGGACAAGCCGGTGGTGGTCACCGGCGCGATGCGGGGCGCGGCGGCACCCGGGGCGGATGGGCCGGCGAACCTGCTCGCCGCCGCGCGCGTCGCGGCGAGTGACGCGGCGCGTGGGCTCGGTACGCTGGCGGTGTTGAACGACACCATTCATGCGGCGCGCTTCGTGCAGAAATCGCACACGGCGCTGCCCTCGGCCTTCACCTCGCCGATGGCCGGGCCGCTCGGCCTGGTGGCGGAGGACCGGGTGCGCGTGCTTGCCCGCGTGGGGCGCTGCCCGGTGTTCCGCGCGGAGGCCGGCGCACCGCTGCCGGTCGCGCTGGTAAACTGGGCGATGGGCGATGATGGGCGGCTGCTGGCCGCGCTGCCGGGGCTCGGCTATGCCGGCGCGGTCATCCAGGGCATGGGCAGCGGCCATGTGCCGGCCGAGGCCGCGGAGGCGGTCGGGGCGCTTGCGACGCGGATGCCGGCGGTGCTCGCCTCACGCTGCGCGAGTGGGCCGGTCTTCAGCGAAACCTACGGCTATGCGGGCGGCGAGATCGACCTGATCCGGCGCGGCGCCATCCCCGGCGGGACGCTGTCGGGGTTGAAGGCGCGGCTGTTGCTGGGGCTTGCGCTACGCCATGGCGGGGGGCGGGCAGCGGTGGCCGACGCCTTCGCACCCTACGAATAGGGCGTGAGGGTCTTTCGTTCGACCTGGCTCACGGAACCCTTTCTGGCCAATCCTTGTTGCTGGCATCTTCATCTGATCAGGATCCGCTCTAGCGGCGCCGCCCGCCGAGCAGCCCGCCAATGCCGCGCACGACATCCTGCGCGGTGCCCTGAATTTCGCGTGGGATCAGCGGGATGGGCGTCGCCCCGGGGGCGGGCATCGGGCCCGCGCGCCCGAGCCGCGCCAGCGTCAGCGCCGGGCCGCAGGCGCCGCCCGCCGGCCCGCTGCCGGTGGCGTCGCGCAGGAATTCCATCGTGCTGCTGCGCCACAGGCGGTTCGCCACCGTGTCGCCGAGGACGCGTGCCAGGGCGGCGCCCGGTTCCACGCCGATGCGCGGCTCCGCCATCGTGCCGCCGATGACGACCGGGGCACGCACCGTCACCCCCATCAGGCTGATATCGGGCAACAGCCGGGCCGCGACCGTCTCGTCGCGCAGGTTGATGGCGATATTGCCGTCGATGCGGCCGAAATCGCCTTCCATCAGCATGGCCTCGCTCTGCGCCACACCCTGGTCGGCCGACAGGCGCAGCGCTAGGCAGCGCAAGGTCACCCCGCCGGCCGGCGTGCCGCGCGGCAGCAGGAGGCGGGCGAGATCCGGCCCGATGCGCAGTGCGGTGGCGCCGGTGAAGCGGCCGCCGACCATCGCGACGCCCGCCTGCCCCGACAAGCTGGCAGCGACCGCGCGGCTCGTGGCGCCCTGCCCGCGCAGGTCGATGGCCAGTTCGGCGCTGCCATCGAAGCCCGCCGGCACGCCGAAGGCGCGGCGCAGCGCGGCGAGATCCAGCCCGCGCCCGCGGCTGTTGAGGCGCAGTTCGACGCGTGGCGGCTGCGCGGCGGCGTCGAGCACGGCCCGGCCGCCGACGGCACCGCCGGGCGTGGTGACCTGCAGTGGGTCGAGCACCAGGCGGCCATTGGTCAGCACCACAGTGCTGCTCGCATCGCGCCAGGTGGTGCCGCCGGCGACCAGTTGCGTCGCCGAGAGGCGCAGCGCCGCATCGGCGCCGCGCAGCGTGTCGAGCGGCAGCGGGATGTCCGGGATCATCCGCGTCGCGGCACGCTGGCGCGGCGCGGAGGCGCCACCGCCCAGCGCGTCGAGGTCGATGCGCCGTGCCGCCAGCCCGCCGCGAAAGGCGAGGCGCGGTGCGAGGGTGATGGCGAGATCGCCGGTCATCTCCAGCGCATCGGCGCTGACCGTCAGCGAATCGAGGCGCAGTTCGCGGGTGAAAAGGCCGCCGAGCCGCGCCTGGGCGGTCACCCCCGTGACGCGCGGCAGATCCGCGCCGAGTATCGGTCCGAGCAAGGCAAAATCGGGCGCCGTCAACCGCGCCTCGAAGACCGAGGCGGCGAGGTCGGCATCGCGCCGCACCGGGCCGGACAGCGCAAGGCGTGCCCGGCCGGAGGTCAGCACCGCCTCGACCGGCATCGTCTCTTCCGCCGTCCAGGCCGCGAGCCGGCGGAGCGACGGCAGCGTCGCGGCCAAAGCGAGATCGGCCGTGCCGCGATGGCCATGGGCGGCGATCGTGGCCGGCGCGTCGAAGTTAGCGGCGCGCAACTCGGCCTGGGCCAGGCGCAGGCCCGGCAGCAGCGTGGCGAGGTCGGTCGCGCCGATGCGCAGGGTCAGCGCGGAGACCGTTGGCATCGGTGCGCCGGGGCCGATATGCGCCGTGAGGTTCACCGACGCCACTGGCGGTAGGGTCTCGCCGAAGCGGGGGGCCAGGCGCTGCGCGGCGGCGGCGTCGGCCGAGGCCTCCACCGCCAGGGACCAGCCGGGGTCGGCCATGCCGCGCGGCAAGGCGCCGTGCAACGAGACGCGCAGGCCGTCGCCCTCGATGGTGGCCTGTAGCGGCATCGCACCGTCGGCCTCGGGGCCGAGATGGGCGGCGATGGTCAGCGCCTCGCCATCGAGGCGGATGTTGCCATCGAGGGCGAGCGGATCCTGGGGCTCGTCGCGCGCCAGGCGCAGCGATTGGACGTCGATGGTCGAGATCGGCTGCCCCGGCAGTCGGATGCGGGAGGATTCGATATCGACCGCAGCGATGCTCAGTCCGCCGGCCGCGGTGGCGCCGCCACCGGCGCCGAAACGCCAGTTGCCGCGACCCTCGGCATCGCGCTCGAGGATGATGTCGGCATCGGCGAGCAGCAGGCTGTCGATCTCGACGCGGCCGGCGAGCAGCGGCAGTAATTCGAGTGTCACCTCGAGCCGGCCGATGCGGGCGAATTCCGGCAGTGATCCGCCCGGAATATTGGCGATGGTGGCATCGGCCATGGCGATGCGTGGCCGCAGCCCGAACCGGACCGAGACCGCGCCATGGGTGACGGTGCGGCCGGTGGCGCGCTCCAGCGCCGTGTCGATTTCGCCCGACCAGCTGCCGCGCCCGATGGCCACCTGCAGGCCGATGGTCGCCGCGCCGGCCAGCAGGACCAGGCCGAACAGGGTCAGGGCAATGATGCGAAGGCCTCGCTTCATCGCCCCATCATGACAAGGCCGAGGGCCGTGGTCAGCAGCAGCAATGCGAGGCCCGCGGCGGGCCAGGCGCGCAGGCGGGCCTCGAACCACGCCAATGCATCGCCCAGAGGTGCGGCGGCGGCGAGCGCGCGGCGCGCCGGATGGATCACGTCGCCGCCAGGCACGACGGGGACGCGGTCCCCCCAGCGCATCAGGGCCAGCACCGCGACCGCGCCGATCAGCACCGGCCACAGCGCCTTGGCCAGGGCGGCGGGGGTGAGGATGCCTGCCCAGGCGTCCGGAAAGGCCAGCGCCGGCAGCAGCATCGAGGCGGCGGCCAAGGCGAGCCAGGGGATCAACATGCCGCCGGACGGCCGCGCGGCGGCGTCATCGGCGAGGCCCGCCGCGAGGCGCCGCGTGAAATGCAGCATCAGCAGGGTGGAACCGGCAGCCGACAGCGCCGAAAGCGTTCCCGCCAGACCGTCGCCAAGTTCGGCCTTCACCGCCTCCTTCGCCAGCCAGCCGCCGGTCAGCGGCATGCCGCCGAAGCCCAAGGCGAGAACCACGGCTGGGCCGAGCACCAGCCATCGCGCCCGTCCGCCGGCCACCGCCGCGACGCCGACGGCGAGGAACAGCGCGCCCTTCGCCAGCACGTGATGCAGTGCGTAGAAGGCGGCCGAGGCCGGCGTCGTAGCGATGCCACCCGCCAGCCCCATGCCGATCGCCGCAGCCACCACGCCCATCTGGCTGACCGAGGAATAGGCCAGCACCGTCTTGGGGTTGCGCTGGGTGATGCCGATCGCGACGCCCCAGAAGGCGGTAACGAAGCCGAGCACCGCCAGCGCCTCGCCCCAGGCCGCCGGGGTTGCCTCGATGGGCAGGAAGCGAATCAGACCGACGATGCCGGCCTTGATGATGGCGCCGCTCAGCACCGCCGAGGCCGGCATCGGCGCGGCCGGATGCGCCAGCGGCAGCCAGACGTGCAGCGGCACCAGCCCGGCCTTCAGGCCGAAGCCGACCACCAGGAAACCGATGGCGAGGTCGCGCAGCGGCGCTGTGGCGAGCGAGGGCAGCACATCGGCGATGGCGAGGCTGTTGCCGGGGGTGAAGGCGGCCAGCAGGGCGAAGCCGGTGAGCAGTGCCGCCTCGCCGATCACCGTGAGCAGGAGATAGGTGGCGCCCGCCGCCCAGGCGCGCGGCGTCCGGTCGTGAATCACCAACCCCCACGCCGGTAGGCTGGCAAGGGCGTAGAAGAAGTAGAAGCCGACGAGGTCTCCGGCGACGAAGACGCCCAGGCTGCCGGCCATGGTCGGCAGCCACCAGGCGGCGAAGCGGGCCTGGTCGTCGCGTGCGATATAGGCCCGCACATAGACCGACGCCGCGCACCACAGCAGCGAGGCGGCGCCGAGCAGCAGCGCCGAGGGATGGTCGAGTGCCAGGGTCAGCCGGACGCGGGCATAGACGATGAAGGGCTCGCCATCGCCCGCCACCAGGGCGCAGGCCAAGCCCGGCAGTGGCGCCAGCCACAGCAGCGCGAGCACCCGGCGACGCTGTCCCGGCAGGGCGAGCGCCGCCAGCAGCAGCAGCGGGAGAAGCGGCGTCGCCGCCAGCAGCAGGGCGTTCATGGCGCGAGGTCCAGCTGGCCGACCTGCACGAGACCGAAGGCCGCCAGCGGGAGGAAGCCGAGCGCCACCGAGATCACCGCGAGGCCGAGCGCCATGCCGTCCCGCCGCCAGGTGACCGGGGTGGACATCGGCACCGCCGCGCCGCCGCTGCGCAGGCCGCTCGCGAGCACGCGATAGACATAGCCGCCGGTCAGCAGCCCGCCCCCGAGGATGACCAGCGCCCACCACCATTGCCCGGCGCCAATCGCGGCACTCAGCAGCAGCCATTTCGCCGCGAAGCCGCCGGAAGGCGGCACGCCCATCAGCGACAGGCCGGCCAGGGCGAAGGTCAGCAGCGTTACCGGCATGGCGCGCCCTGCCCCGCCGAGTTCGGCGATGCGGTCATGGCCGAAGCGCGCGGCCATGATGCCGGCGGCGAGGAACATCGCCGCCTTGGCGAAGGCGTGGGAGACCGCCTGAACCACGCCGCCGGTCCAGGCCTTGGCGGCGATGTCGCTGACGCCGGGGACCGCGGCGAGCAGCGGGAACATCAGGAACAGGTAGCCGATCTGCGCCACGGTGGAATAGGCGACCAGCAGCTTGAGCCGCGTCTCGCGCAGTGCCGCGACGGAGCCGAGCAGGATGGCCGTCGCGCCGAGCCCGGCGAGGATCTGTGCGGCGTCCGGCAGCGGCACGGCCGCCATGACGCCGAACCACAGCCGCAGCAGCAGGATGAAGGAGCCCTTCACCACCAGGGCGGAGAGGATGGCGCTGGCCGCCGCCGGCGCACCGGCATGGGCGGGCGGCAGCCACAGATGCAGCGGCAGCAGCGCGGTCTTGGCGAGCAGCCCCGCCGTCATCACCGCGATGGCGAGGATGACGGGCGGGTCGGCGGTGACGCGTTCGCGCAGCAGGACGATGTCGAGCGTGCCGGCGGCGCCGTAGATCAGGGCGACGCCGAGCAGGTAGAGCACCGAGCCGAGGAGGGCGAACATCAGGTAGCGCAGCGCGGCTTCGAGCGTCGCGCGGCTGCCATCGAGGCAGACCAGCGGCATCGCGGCGAAGGTCAGCAATTCCAGCCCGACATAGAGGGTGAATAGGTCGTTCGCGACCAGCAGCAGGTTGATCGCGGCCCAGAGCGCGAGCAGCAGCGGCCAGAAGGCGAAGGCCTGGCGGCGTTCCGGCGCGCCCGAGGCGGTGCCGAAATCGGCGCGGGCGAAGATGGCGACGGCGGCGACGACGATCGCTGTCGTCACCAGCATCGCCGCCGAGAGGCCGTCGGCGCGGAAGGCGATGCCGAGCGGCGGTGCCCAATGGCCCAGATGGTACAGGATGGGTGCCTGGGTGAGTTGCACGATCACGGCGATGACGATGGACAGGGCGAGGCCGATCGGCAGCACGGCCAGCGTCAGCCGTTCCGCGCCGCGCGCGCCGAGCGGCACGGCGGCGACCATTGCCAGCACCGGCAGCATCACCGCGAGCATCGGCAGCATGCCCATCAGCGCTTGTCCTCGGCGCTGGCGAGGCGCAGCACCAGCGCGACGGCGAGCGCCGTCGCGGCGAAGGCGACGACGAGGCCGGTCAGGATGATCGCCTGCGGCACCGGGTCACCGCCGAAGCCCGCCCCTGCGCCTCGCCGCGCCACCGCGCCGAACACCAGAAAGACGCCGCCGCCGAGCAGGTTGAAGCAGAGGATGCGCAGCAGCGGATCGGTGCGCACCAGCATGCCGAACAGGCCGATGCCGACCAGCGCGGCGCCCGCCAGGCCGAACAGCGTCGCACTGGTCATCGGCGTTGCGCCGTGTCTGGTGTGCCGATCACCAGGAGGGCGAGGGCCACCGCGATGGAGGCGGTCAGGATGAATTCGATGATGAGGATCAGCGGCTTCGCCCAGCCGGGCGGGTAGGCCAGGAAGGCGCCCTCGATCACAGCGCCGGCCAGGCCGATGGCGATGAACACCACCGGACCGATCGCGATGGTCCAACGCAGCCAGCGTGCCGCGATGGGCGGCGGCGTGACGAGACCGGCCATCCAGGGCAGCAGCCACATTGCGGCGAGGATGGCCGCCGCCTGGAACTTGCCGCCGGGCGCATCGGCGCCGACCCAGAGGATATGCATGGCGATGACAATGCCGAGCGGCGGCAGCGCGCGCGCAAGCAGGGCGAGCGGGCCATCGCGCTGCACCGGCTGCGCCGCGCCGGGGACGCCGCCCCAGCCGCCCTCGGGCGTCAGCGCCCAGACGCAGACGACCGCGAGCAGCACCACCGCGGATTCCAGCAGCGTGTCGAGCGCGCGGAAGGACATCAGCACGCCGGTGACGGGATTGCCGAGGTCGGTGGCCGGCAGGTTGGCGGCGACCGGCGCGGCGAGGCTCGGCGCCGGGTTGGGCAGCAGCAGGACCACCGCGCCGAGCGCCGCGGCGAGCGCGGCGCAGCCCAGGGCGATCAGCAGCGTCATGGCGGGGCCCGGGGGTTGCTCGGGTGGCGGTGACGCCTGGGTCGCCAGGCGTCGGACCGCGCCCAGCAGCAACACGCCGGACAGCCCGGCGCCGATCGCCGCCTCGGTCATCGCCACGTCCACGGCGGCGAGACGCACCCAGGCCAGCGTCAGCAGCAACCCGTAGGCGATGAACAGGGCGACGGCGGTGAAGGCCTGGCGCGCCAGCATGCTCGCCAGGGCGACGATGAGCATCGCCGCGACCAGCAGCAGGTCCGCGATCATTCGCCGGGCCGCCGCAGGCGGGCGAGACGCGCGATCATCGGCCCGACCGCCGCGCTCGACAGCAGCACCAGGCCCCAGATGGCCAGCAGGCGCAGCGCACCGTCGATTCCGGCGGCGCGCGGCAGCAGGCCAAGGACGATCAGGCCAAGGCCGAGGTGATCGGCCTTGGTCAAGGCGTGCAGCCGGCTCGCCGTATCGGGGAAGCGCAGCAGGCCGGTGGTGCCGGCAATGAAGAACACCAGCCCGGCGAGCACCGCCAGGATGGTGAAGGCATCGACGAGCAGGGTCACGCGGGCGGCTCCTGTTCGTCCTCGCGCGACGGGGCGGTCCGCGCCATGGCCACGGAGGCGAAGGCGGCGAGCAGCGCGAGGATCAGCGCCACGTCGGTCAGCGCCGGCATCGCCGTCGCCTGGCCGACCAGCAGCAGCGTGGCGATGCCCCCGGTGCCCAACAATTGCGCCGCCATGATGCGGTCGGCTTCCGACGGGCCGCGCAGCACCCGCACCAGGCCCACGGCCACGGTGAGGAAGACCAGCAATGCGGCGGCCAGCAGGAACTCAGGCATCGAGACCGAAGGCGTGGGTGAAGCGTGCCTCCTCCATCGTCATGGCGGCGGCGATGTCCGTGCTGGCATCCAGCGCATGGATGGCGATAGCTCCATCCGCTATCTCGCCCGCTGGCAAGGTGCCGGGCAGCAGGCTGGCATAGGCCAGGAAGGCGTCGAGCGCGCCACCCGGCGGCAGGCGGGGCATCCAGGCGATGGTCGCGGGGGATGGCCGGCGGCGCGGATCGAGGGCGATCAGCGCAACCTCGGTCCCCGCCCGCAGCGCCTGCCAGGGGAAGCGCAGCAACAGCCGCGCCAGGGCGGCGGGGCGGGGCCAGTCGCGGGTGGGCGGCATCAGGTGAAGGCTGGCCCAGCTGGCCAGCAGCGCCGCCGCCGCGCCCACCGCCGCGCCGTCCGCCGTGACACCGGCCACGACGAACCAGAGCAGCAGCAGCAGCGCGAAGCGGAAGACGGCTGGTCCCGCCATGTCAGCCCGCCGGGGCCGGCGCCTCTGGCGGCTTCCTGTCGAAGACGGCGACGTAGAGCGTCGGCAGGAAGACCAGCGTCAGCAAGGTGGCGACCATCAGCCCGCCCATGATGGCGAAGGCCATCGGGCCCCAGAACACCGTGGGCGCGATCGGGATCAGGCCGAGCACGGTCGAGACCGCGGTCAGCAGCATCGGGCGCAGGCGCGAGGAGGCGGCGGTGACCACGGCGTCCCGGACGTTCTTGCCTTCGGCGCGGTCGGTGTCGATCTGGATGATCAGGATGATGGCGTTCTTCGCGATCATGCCGAGCAGCGACAGGATGCCGAGGATGGCGACGAAGCCGAGCGGCCGGTTGAACACCAGCAGCGCCAGCACCACGCCGATGATGCCGAGCGGCAGCAAGGCCAGCACCAGCCCGAGCCGCCGGAAGGACTTGAGCTGGAACATCAGCAGCGTGAGCATGATGAGTAGCATCATCGGCACCACGGCGATGACCGAGGCCTGGCTGTCGGCGCTTTCCTCAGCGATGCCGCCGAGGTCGACGCGATAGGGACGCGCCAGCGTGGCGTTCAGCGCGTCGATGCGCGGTTGCAGTGCGGCGACCACGGTATCCGGCAGCACGCCCTGATTGACGTCGGCGCGCACGGTCAGCGTCGGCACGCGGTCACGCCGCCAGATCAGCGGGAATTCCTGTGCATAGCCGAAGGTGGCGAGCTGCGTCAGCGCCACGGTGCGCCCGCCCGGCAGCGAGATCTGCAGGGAGCGCAGTGTGTCGAGCGACAGGCGCTCATCGGCGGTGGCGCGGGCAACGACGTCGATCAGGTAGATGTCGTCGCGCAGCTGGGTGACGGTGGAGCCGGTGAGCGAGGCGTTGATCGCCGCCGATACCTGGGCGGAGGACAGGCCAAGGCGTCGCGCCTCATCCTGGTCCACCTGCACGCGAAGCTGGCGGGCGGGTTCCATCCAGTCGAAGTGGACGTGGCGGGTGCCGGGCGTGTCCGCGAGCAGCTTGGCGACGTCCTGGGCGATTTCGCGCACGCGTTCGACGTCCGGTCCGTTCACCCGGTATTGCAGCGGCCAGCCGACCGGCGGGCCGAGTTCGAGCGGATAGACGCGCGAGACGGCGGCGGGGAATTCCTCCGCCAGCAGGGTTTCGAGGCGCCGATGCAGGCGCTCGCGGCCCGGCAGGTCCTTGGCGACCACGACCGCCTGGGAGAAGAAGGGCAGCGCCAGCTGCACATTGAGCGGCAGGTAGAAGCGGATCGCGCCACGGCCGACATAGGTGGACCAACGCTCGA
This sequence comes from Neoroseomonas lacus, assembly GCF_014644535.1. Classification (GTDB taxonomy): domain Bacteria; phylum Pseudomonadota; class Alphaproteobacteria; order Acetobacterales; family Acetobacteraceae; genus Neoroseomonas; species Neoroseomonas lacus. Next base: position 282,437 of record NZ_BMKW01000004.1, on the reverse strand, counting down.
CATCCGGGTCGGCGGCCAGCGCGGCATCGAGGCGCCTGGCTGCCTCCTCGCTGGCGAAGATGGAGGCGTTCTGCGGCAATGATACCTCGACCAGCAATTCGGTGCGGTCGGAGGAGGGGAAGAACTGCCGCGGCACGAACTGCATGGCGAAGATCGCGACGCCGAACATGACGATCGTGAAGCCGATGGTGATCCACTTCGCACGCATCGCCATGGTCAGGAAGCGCGTGTAGGCGCGCAGGATGGCGCCTGGCTTGTCTGGTTCCGCCTGCGGCTTCGGCGCCTTGAGGATCGCCATGCCGAGCAGCGGTGCGAAGATCACCGCGACGAACCAGGACACGATCAGCGCGATGCCGACGACGGCGAAGATCGAGAAGGTGTATTCGCCGGCCGAGGAACGAGCGAAGCCGATCGGCACGAAGCCGGCGATGGTGACCAGCGTGCCGGTCAGCATGGAGGAGGCCAGGGAGGAATAGGCGAAGGTCGCCGCCTTGGGCTTGCTGTCGCCGGCGGCGAGACGGCGGATCATGGCGTCGATCGTCGTCATCGCGTCATCGACCAGCAACGTCAGGGCGATGATCAGCGCGCCGAGCGAGATGCGCTGGAGGTCGATGCCGAAGACCGACATCAGCGGGAAGACGATGGCGAGCGTCAGCGGGATGGACAGTGCCACCACCGAGCCGGCGCGCATGCCCAGGGCGACGAAGGACGCCGCCATGATGATCAGGATCGCTTGCCACAGGCTTTCGGTGAAGTCGCCGATCGCCTCATCGACCGTCACCGCCTGGTCGGCGACCAGGATGGGTTCGATGCCGATGGGCAGGCCTGCGCGGATCTCGTCCATCGCCGCCTTGATGTTGCGGCCGAGGGCGAGGATGTCGCCCGAGTCACGCATCGCGACGGCGAGGCCGATCGCTGGCTGGCCATTGACGCGGAACATCGGCTGCGGCGGGTCGGCGGTACCGCGGCGCACCTCGGCGATGTCGCCGAGGCGGAAGATGCGGTCCCCCACGATGAAATTGACGTTGCGGATGTCCTGTTCGTTCTCGAAGGCGCCGGAGACGCGCACCGCCAGGCGTTCCTGCCCGGTCTCGACCAGACCGGCCGGTCGCACCAGGTTCTGGGCCTGCAGGGCGGCGATCAGCGCGCCGCGATTGATGCCGAGGCCCGCCAGACGTTCGGTCGAGAACTCGATGTAGATGCGCTCATCCTGCGCGCCGAGGATCTCGACCTTCGAGACATCGGGCACCAGCAGCAGGCGTGATCGCGCTGCCTCGACGTAGTCGCGCAATTCGCGCTGGGAGAAGCCGTCGGCGGTGAAGCCGTAGATGATGCCGAAGGTGTCGCCGAAATCATCGTTGAAGAAGGGACCGACGACGCCCTGCGGCAGGGTGTGGCGCATGTCGGCGACGCGCCGGCGCACCTGGTACCACATGTCCGGCACCACGGCGGGCGGCGTCGCACCCTTCAGGTCGACGAAGATCGTCGTCTGGCCGGGCACGGTGTAGGAGCGCAGCCGTTCGAGATTCGGCGTCTCCTGCAGCGTGCGCTCCAGCCGTTCGGTCACCTGCTGGAGGGTTTCCTCGATCGTCGCCCCCGGCCAGACGGCGGAGACGATCATGGTGCGGAAGGTGAAGGCGGGGTCCTCGTTGCGGCCGAGCTTGAAGAAGACGAAGCCGCCGGCGAGCAGCGCGACGATCATGAAATAGATAACGAGCGAGCGCCGTCCGATCGCCCATTCCGACAGATTGGGCCCGATCATCGCGCGCCGCCGAGCAGACGCACCTTCTGGCCGGGCCGCAAGGCTTGCACGCCCGCCGTCACGACGATCTCACCATTCTCGAGCCCCGAGCCGATGACGACATGGCCGGGGTCGTGGCGCACCAGTTCGACGGTGCGCAGGGCGACCGTCTCGCTGCGCGGGTCGACCACCCAGACCGCTGGTTGGTGGTCGGCTCGCGTCAGCGCCGAGGCGGGAATCGAGAAGCCCGCGCTGGAGCCCAGCGTCAGCCGGCCGGTTACCGTCGAGCCGAGGCGCATCGCCGGGGGCGGATCGGCCAGGCCGACGCGCACCTGGAAGGTGCCGGTCACCGCGTCGGCGCGCGGTGCCACTTCGCGCACGCGCCCCGTGGTATGGACCGAGGTGTCCGTGGTCAGCACGATGTCGATGACGGGATTGGCCGGGGCCTGATCCTTGAGCGTGGCCGGCACGTCGAAGACGGCGTCGCGGCCTTCGTCACGCGCCACCTGCACGATCATGCGGCCGGGCTGCACCACCTCGCCGGGTTCGGCGCCGCGGGCGGTGACGCGGCCATTCACGTCGCTGACCAGTTCGGTGTAGCCGAGCCGCGTTTCGGCAAGACCGACCTGCGCCTCGGCGGCATCCACGGCCGATTGCGCCGTCTGGCGCGCCTGCGCCGCCTGGTCGTAGCGGACCCGGGTGGTCCAGCCATCGCGCAGCAATTCGGATTGGCGCCAGTAGTTGTTGGCGGCCTCGGTGAACTGGGCGCGGGCGGCGGCGAGCTGGGCGCGGGCCGCACGCAGGCCGTTTTCCTCATTCTCGGGATTGAGCCGCGCGACGATCTGGCCGGCATGCACCACGTCGCCGACATTGACCATGCGTTCGACCATCCGGCCGTCGATGCGGAAGGCGAGGTTCACCTCGGTCTCCGCCTGGACCGTGCCGGTCAGGGAGACGACCGCGCCGCCCGCCTGGCGCTCGACGGAGACGACACGGACCGGGCGGATTTCCGCCTGCGGGGCGGGCGTGCCGCCGTCGCAGCCGGCGACCAGCAGGGGCAGCAGCGCGACAAGCATGCCCCGGGCCGGCAACCGGAGCGATGAGAGCCTGAGCGGGCGAGGCGGCATGGCGGTATCCGAAAACTGTTGGCGGGAGACATGCGTCGAGCCGAAACGTGGAGCAGGCCGGACAGGATTGGAACCTGGAGCGGCAGTGTGCCCCGGATTGCCGATCCATGCATCGCGAAGGTTGCCGCGCGCGTGGCCACCTGGCGGCGCCGGCGCTGTGGCGACATGCGGTCGCGCCGGCTCCCGCAAGGCGGTACGGGTCGTCGTCGTTGCGGCCATGGTCACCCGGTCGGCAGGTCGAGCCTGATTCGGACCTGATCTAGTTCGGTTGCCGCACCCCGTCATTGGCCGCCCATCCCTGCCCTGCACCATGCGTCCCAGGCCGACGGCCGGCCGCCGGTGGCGAACGGAAGCGGTCCGGAAGGGACGCTGAGCACAGCTTCGGCATCGGTACCATCTTGTTGTCGCGGGAAGGCCACTCGTACCGTCATTGTATCGGAAAATGGGAGGAGAACGGCGGCTGATGGTGATCGGGGCGACAACTTTGCGCGAACGACATTGCCCGCATGCCGTGATGCGCGGCGGCCGACGCCTGGCGTTGATCGGCGCCTTTGGTATCTCGGTCTGCTCAGCGCCCGCCGCGGCACAGGTGTCGGCCAGCGACGCCGCCACGATTGCCGAGCTTCGCCGTCAGCTGGATGAGATGCGCCATCGGCTGGAACAGCTCGAAGCGCGCGCCGCGACGGCCGCGCGGCCGGTGGCCAGCCCGGCGCCGGCTCGCAGCGCGTCGGCCAGGGCCGCGGCGTCCGCGCCGGCAGCGACGACAGCGCAAGCCGAAGCCCGCGCCGCCGCCGCCGAAGCCCGGGCCGCGGCGGCCGAGGCTCGGGCGGCGCAACAGGCGCTCGCCGCCACCCCGGCGGCCGCATCGGCGCTCACCGCCAGCGTGCCGGGACTTGATCCGCCCGATCCGATGGGCCGCGACTTCGCGACCGAGGAGGCCTTGCGATCCGACCTGCCGGGGGTCGCCTTCCGGGTGCCGGGGACGGAGACACAGGTCCGCCTGTATGGCTTCGCGAAGCTGACCGGCTACTACGATCTCGGCCCACGCAACCAGACCGATGCGCCGCCACCGCAGACCATCCCGCTGAGCGACAGCCCGGCGGACCAGCAGGGCGGCGATTTCGCGATGACCGCGCGGTTCAGCCGTTTCGGCATCGACACGCGCTCGCTGACCGGCTGGGGTACGCTGGAGACGCGGCTCGAGGGCGATTTCGGCGGTGGTGCGGCGGGCAGCAGCAATGCCGTGTTCCGGTTGCGCCAGGCTTGGGGCGAGCTCGGCGACGAGCGGTTCCGCGTCCTGGCCGGCCAGGCCAACAGCCTGTGGAACGAGGGCGTCTTCGAGACGCTGATCGATGCCACCAACCTCAACCAATCCTTCGTGCGCCAGGCGCAGATCCGGCTAACCGCGCGGCTGGCCGAGGGGCTGACCGGCATGGTCTCGCTGGAGGCGCCGGAGACGACCTACACCTCGGCGGCCGGCGTGTTCACGCCGACGACGAATCTGCAGGGCGGCGCGAGCCCGGCCTTCAGTTCGGTGCCCGATCTGCTGGCGCGGCTGGCCTGGCGGCAGGATGGGGTGGAGGTCGGGTTGCGCGGGTTGTTGCGGCAGATCGAGATCCGCACCGCCGGTACGGCGGCGACGCCGACTGTCTCGGATACCACGCCGGCCTGGGGGTTCGCCGGCATGGTGCGGCTGCCGATGCGGCTGGCATCCGAGGCGTTCGGGCAGGATGACCTCGCGATCATGGCTTTCTACGGCCAGGGCATCGGGCGGTATTTCGCCGGCCAGACCTCGGGGCAGGATGCGCTGACCAATCTGGGGCTGCCGGGGGTCGATTCCCCCAGCCTCGACGCCATCGAATCCTATGGGGCGACGGTCGCCTATCGGCGCTTCTGGACGACACAGGTGCGCAGCAACTTCGCCTATTCCTATGCGCGCAACGACTATCCGTCCTACGCGCTGGGCTTCGCGCCGGGGTCGGCCTCGGCCACTTCGCTGAACCGTGACTACCAGCAGGTCTTCGCCAATCTGATCTGGAGCCCATTTGCCGAGGTCCGCAACGGCACCTTCGGCAGTGGCTGGCTCGACCTGGGGGTCGAATACCTGTTCACCCGGCGCGACCTGTATGGCGGGGCGAGCGCGGCCGGGTCGGCCGGCGCCGGCCATGGCATTGCGAACCGCGTCCTGTTCGCTGCGATTGCGCGCTTCTGATGAGCGGGACCGGCAGTCAAGGCGCGACGTATACGAGGGATGTCAAGCCCTTGGGACCTTGGCCGGGCCCGGACGCCCACGGAGCGCCGCGGGCTCAGCCGCAACGCGTCGGCGGCGCGGGCACCACGCCTCGCCAGCCGGACGTGTTGCTTCGCGCGGTACGATCACTGACCTCATACCCCCGGACATGCCATGAATGACCTGGACGCCGTCCTTGCCCGCATCGATGCGAATGCCGATGCGGCGCTTGATCGCCTCTTCGCGGTGCTGCGCATCAAGTCGATCTCGACCGATCCTGCCTATGCCGCCGAGTGCAAGACTTGCGCGGATTGGCATGCGGCGGATCTCGCCTCGATCGGCTTCACCGCCGAGGCCCGCACCACACCGGGTCACCCGATCGTGGTCGCGCATGACCGCAGCGCGACCGGGCCCTCGGCGCTGTTCTACGGGCATTATGACGTGCAGCCGGTCGACCCGCTGGCATTGTGGGAGCACGACCCCTTCGAGCCGCGCATCGAGACGCGTGCGGATGGCAGCAAGGTGATCCGCGGGCGCGGCGCCTCGGATGACAAGGGCCAGGTGATGACCTTCATCGAGGCGTGTCGCGCCTGGAAGGACGTGACCGGCAGCCTGCCCATCCCGGTGACCGTTCTGCTGGAGGGCGAGGAGGAATCGGGCGGCGTGAACCTGCCGCCCTTCCTGAAGGACAACGCCGCCGAGCTGAAGGCCGATATCGGCCTGATCTGCGACACCAACATGTGGGACGCGGCCACGCCCGCCATCCAGACCATGTTGCGCGGATTGTGCGGGGAGGAGATCATCATCACCGCCGCGGATCGCGACCTGCACTCGGGCTTCTATGGCTCGGCGGCGGCGAACCCGAACCATGTGCTGGCGCGCATCATCGCCGATCTGCGCGACGCCAATGGGCGCGTCACCCTGCCCGGCTTCTATGACGGCGTGCCGGAACTGCCCGAGGCGCTGAAGCAGCAATGGGACAGCCTGAATTTCGACGCGGGCGCCTTCCTGGGTGCGATCGGCCTGTCGGTGCCGGCCGGCGAGAAGGGCCGCTCGGTGCTGGAGATGACCTGGTCGCGCCCGACCTGCGAAGTGAACGGCATGGGCGGCGGGTATCAGGGTGCCGGGTTCAAGACGGTGATCCCGTCGGTGGCCTCGGCCAAGATCTCCTTCCGGTTGGTGTTCGACCAGGACCCGCACAAGGTCCGCGCCGCCTTCCGCGATTTCGTCCGCGCCCGCATCCCGGCCGACTGCAAGGTTGAGTTCATCGAGCACGGGTCGGGCAGCGCCATCCGCTTCCCGATCGAGGACGCCGCCTTCACCAAGTCACGCGACGCGCTGACCGCCGAATGGGGCAAGCCGGCGGTCTTCATCGGTGGCGGCGGGTCGATCCCGGTGACCGCCGAATTGAAGAAGGCACTTGGGATGGATGTGATGCTGACAGGCTTCGCGCTGGAGGATGACCGCATCCACAGCCCGAACGAGAAATACAACCTGCATTCCTTCCGCAAGGGCATGCGGTCCTGGGCGCGCATCCTGCACGCCTTGGCGCAGTGAGGCATCAGCCATGACCGTCATCGCCGAACCGTCGAAGACCGCGATGCAGAAGGTACTGGACGCGGTGGAGCGCGTGGGCAACCGCGTGCCGCATCCGGTGATGATCTTCGTCTATCTGATCGGCATCGTCATCGTGCTCTCGGCGGTGCTGGGGGCACTGGGGGCACATGTCACCTACCAGGCCTACAACCCCGTCACGCACGAGATCGAGACGGCCAGCACCGCTGCGCGCAGCCTGCTGACGGTCGACGGCATCCGGTTCATGTTCACCGGCCTCGTGCAGAACTTCATGAACTTCAACGCGGTCGGCGTGATCATCGTCGCCATGGTCGGCGTCGGCGTCGCCGAGGAAGCCGGGTTGGTCAAGGCGCTGATCCGCAAGCTGGTCGTCATCGCGCCGCCCAAGGCGCTGACCTATATCCTGGTGTTCGTCGGCATCCTCTCCTCCATCGCGGCCGATGCGGGCTACCTGGTGTTGATCCCGCTGGCGGCGGCGGCCTTCATCAGTGTCGGGCGGCACCCGCTGGCGGGGCTGGCGGCGGCCTTCGCGGCGGTGGCCTCGGCCTTCCTGGTCAATGTGCTGATCGTGCCGGTCGATGGCATCCTGACCGAGATCACCAATGACGCGATCCGGTTGGTGAACCCGAACCGGTCGATCGACCTGGCTGCCAATGTCTGGTTCTCGATGGGTTCGGTGGTGCTGCTGACCATCCTGATCAGCGTCATCACCGAGCGGGTCATCGAACCGCGCCTCGGCCCCTATACCGGCGACTACCAGGTGCCGGGGGAGACCGGGCTGTCGGATGAGGAGCATCGCGGGCTGCGCTATGCGCTGTTCGGCATGCTCGCGGTCTTCGCCTTTCTCGCCCTGCTGACGCTGCCGCCGGGGGCGCCGCTGCGCAATCCGGAGACCGGGGCGATCATCGGCGCCTCGCCCTTCATGAACAGCCTGATCGTGTCGATCGCGCTGATCTTCCTGGTCTGCGGCGCGGCCTATGGCATCGGCGCAGGGACGATGAAGGGGTCGAATGACGTCATCGGCGCTATGCAGAAGGCCATTGCCGGGCTGGCGGGGCTGATCCTGCTGTTGCTGGTGATCAGCCAGTTCATTGCCTATTTCAACTACACGAACATGGCGACGCTCGCCGCCGTTTCGCTTGCGCGCATCCTGCAGCAGATGAACCTCGATGCGCTGTGGCTGCTGGTCGGCTTCGTGGTGGTGGTCTTCGTGCTCGACCTGATCATCACGGCCGCCATCGCCAAATGGGCGATCTTCGCGCCGATCTTCGTGCCGCTGCTGATGCAGCTCGGCATCGAGCCGGAGGCGGTGCTGGCGGCCTATCGCGTCGGGGACAGCCCGATGAATTCGATCACGCCGCTCAACGCCTATTTCGCGATGATCGTGACCTTCGCCATCAAGTACCAGAAGGATGCCGGCGTCGGCACGGTCATCGCGCTGATGCTGCCCTATGTGCTGGTGATTTCGGTGGTCTGGACGGCCTTCCTGGCGGGATGGCATCTGCTCGCCCTGCCTTGGGGCCTGTAATGGCGGGCGGCGGCGCGCCCGGCCCCGCCCACACCCCGCCGCCACGCGCCAGGGGCGACGCGGGCGCGGCGATCGTGCATAAGCGACGAGCCTCGCCGGGCGCCCGTGCCCCCGCACCGGCCCGACGGCGGGGAATGTTGGGGGTGGAGTGGCGGTTTGACGAGACGTCGCCTGATCGTTGCATGGACTGCGATGGCCGCGCTTGGCGTGGCCGCGCCTGCTCATGCACAACGCAACCGGCCGGACCCCAACCCCGACGCCTCGGTCGAGATCGAGCAGGTGCGCGTCGGTGTGCTGGCGGTTGGCGCCTCGATCGGCGGCGGCCGGTTGCATTTCCGCGGCGAGGAGCATCGTTTCACCGTGCGCGGAATCGAATTCGGCAGCGTGGGCGTCGCCTCACTCTCGGCGCGCGGGGAGGTGTTCGGTCTACGCCGATTGCAGGATTTCGCCGGCCGCTACACCGAGGAAGTCACCTCGCGCCAGCGTGTCGAGGGGCAGACCGGCCCGGAGACGCGCTGGTTGCGCAATGCCGCCGGCGTGGAGTTGCGGCTGCGCACGGACCGCAGCGGCGGGCAGTTCCGCTTCAACGATGCCGGGGTGACCATCGAATTGCGCTGAGCGGCCGGCGTCGATGATCGACGGCTTCCTCATCGCCAAGCTGATCTCGCTGTGGTTGTTCGGCTTCTCGACGATGCTGAGCATCATCAACCCGTTCGGCATTGCCTTTGTCTTCCACGACATGACGCGCTGGCTGACGCAGCGCGAGCGTGCGCGGCTGGCACGGCAGATCGGCATCAATTCCTTCATCGTGCTGATCGTGGCGATGTTCCTCGGCTCGCGTGTGCTGTCCTTCTTCGGCATCTCGCTGGAGGCGCTGCGCATCGGGGGCGGGCTGGCCGTCGCCGCCGCGGGCTGGACCATGCTGCGCGCGGAGCCGACAAGCACGGCGGCGCCCACCGCGATGGACACGGCGCCGATCGAGCGCATGGCCTTCTTCCCGCTGACCCTGCCGCTGACCACCGGGCCGGGTTCCATCGCCGCGGCGATCGCCCTTGGCGCCGAACGATCCGGTGGGTCCCAGGACGTCCTGCTGGTCAGTGCCCTTTCCGCGCTGATGGTAGCCGCCTCGGTGGCCGCCTGCGTCTGGCTCGCCTATGCCTATGCCGAAGCCATCGCCCGGCGCATCGGCACACAGGGCACGCTGATCGCGACCAAGCTGACCGCCTTCCTGCTGCTGTGCATCGGCGTGCAGATCATCCTGACCGGGGCATCCGATGCGCTCCGCCCACTCCTCGCGGGGCGCAGCTGACGATGCCGCATCCGATGGTGCAGACATGACCACGCAACTCCTCCTCGTGCTCGGCCTGCTTGGCGCGGCGATCGCCATGTTCATCATGAACAGGCCGCGCATGGATGCCGTCGGGCTGCTGATGATGGTGCTGCTGCCTTTCACCGGCGTGCTGACCATCAATGAAGCGATCGCGGGCTTCGCCGACCCGTCCATCGTGCTGCTCGCCGCGCTGTTCGTCGTCGGCGAGGGCCTGGTGCGCACCGGCACGGCGCAGCGCCTCGGCGACATGCTGAACGCCAGGGCGGGCAACAGCGAGACCCGGATGCTGGTGCTGCTGATGATCACCGGCGCGGGGCTCGGCGCCTTCATGAGCTCGACGGCCGTCGTGGCAATCTTCATTCCCGTCGTGCTGCGCATCTGCCAGAACAATGGCGCGGCGCCGAGCCAGCTGATGATGCCGCTCTCCGTCTCGGCGCTGATCAGCGGCATGATGACCTTGGTGGCGACGGCGCCGAACCTGGTGGTCAGCGCGGAACTCGTTCGCCAGGGGCATGCCGGCTTCAACTTCTTTGCCTTCACGCCCTTCGGCGTGCCGATCCTGGTGCTGGCCATCGGCTATATGCTGTTCGCGCGCCGCCTTCTGCCGGACCGCCGTCCGCCCGGTACCGACAGCCACCGCGCGCCAAGCCTGCGCGACTGGGTGACGGCCTATGGCCTCAAGGACCGCGCCTTCCGCGTGCGCATCGGTGCTGACTCGCCACTGGTCGGTCAGCGCCTTGATCGGCTGTCGCTGCGCAAAGAAGGCGTGAACATCCTCGCCATCGAACGGCAGCGCCGCTTCGCCACCGATGTCATCCGCCCGAGCGCGACGACCGAACTGGGCTCCGGTGACGTGCTGCTGCTGGATGTGCGCGTCGCGCCCGAGCGCATGGAAGCGCTGCGGCAGGAATTCCGCGTCGCTGCCCTGCCACTGGTTGATGGCGACTATTTCCTCGATCGCTCGCAGGAGATCGGGATGATTGAGGCGATAGTCCCTCCCGACTCTCCCCTGGTGGGCACGACCGTGTTGGAGGCCCGCATCCGCGCAGAACACCGCCTGACGGTCATCGGCCTGCGTCATCGGCAGGAGGTCGTGGGCCTGGAGCTGCTGGAGGAGAAGCTCAAGGCTGGTGATACGCTGCTGCTGACGGGGTTCTGGTCGGATATCCGTAAATTGCAGGCAGATCATCGCCTGTTGGTTGTGCTGAACCTGCCGGCGGAACACGCCGATCTGCTGCCGGCAGCCGGACGCGTGCCGCAGGCCGTGGCGATCCTGGCGCTGACGGTCGGGCTGATGATCAGCGGCTGGGTCTCCAACGTCCATGCGGCGCTGATCGGCTGCCTGCTGATGGGCCTCGCGCGATGCGTCGATCTCGACAGCGCGTATCGCTCCATCTCCTGGAAGACGCTGGTGCTGATCGTGGGCATGTTGCCGTTCTCGATCGCGCTGCAGCGCACTGGCGGTGTGGACCTCGCCGCCGATGCCGTCCTGTCATTGGCCGGGGCGGCATCGCCGCGCGTGTTGCTGGGGGTGATCTTCGTCATTACGGCATTGCTGGGGCTTTTCATCTCGAACACGGCAACGGCGGTGTTGATGGCGCCGGTGGCGCTCGCCGTCGCCAAGGATGTCGGGTCGTCGCCCTACCCCTTCGCAATGATCGTGGCGCTGGCGGCGTCGGCGGCCTTCATGACGCCGGTATCGTCGCCGGTGAACACGCTGGTGGTTGGGCCAGGCAACTACAGCTTCAGCGACTTCATCAAGATCGGCGTTCCCTTCACCGTCGTCGCGATGCTCGTCTGCGTGCTGTTGGTTCCGATCATCCTGCCGCCATAGGCACAGCTGTGACCTGATGGTGGCACCCCGCGGACCCGCTTCCACTGCGGCGGGGACTGCGGCACATTTACCCCATAAACCCAGGTGGGGACGCCCGGATGCGCGAATTCGACGAGGCCAGCCTGACGGATGCCGTGGTGAAGCGATTCGGTGAAACGCCGGATCCGCGCCTGCGGCAAGTGATGCAGAGTTTGGTTCGCCACCTGCATGCCTTCATCCGCGACGTGGAGCCGAGCTTCGAGGAATGGCAGGCGGCGATCACCTTCCTGACGCGCACGGGCCACAAGTGCGACGATGTCAGGCAGGAGTTCATCCTGCTGTCCGACACGCTCGGCGTCTCGATGCTCGTCGACGCCATCAACCACCGCGTTGCCGGCGGCGCGACGCCGACGACGGTGCTCGGGCCGTTCTATGTCGACAATCCGCCAGAACTGCCGCTCGGGACCGAACTCGCCACGACTGCCAGCGGCGACCGCCTGCATGTATCGGGACGAGTGACCTCGGCCAACGGGGCGCCGCTGGCCAATGCCGTCGTGGATGTCTGGCAATCGGATGCGGAGGGTTTCTACGATGTGCAACGTCCGACCGGCGAAGCGCCGGAACTGCGCGCGCGCTTCCGTACCGATGCCGAAGGGCGCTACCATTTCTGGACGGTGACGCCCGCCGCCTATCCGGTGCCGACCGATGGCCCGGTCGGCGAGATGCTCAAGGCGACAGGCCGCCACCCGATGCGCCCGGCGCATGTGCATTTCATGATCGCGGCCCCGGGCTACGAAACGCTGGTGACGCATGTATTCGCCGATGGCGACCCGTACTTGGACAGCGACGCGGTGTTCGGGGTGAAGGAGGCGCTGGTACGGCCCTTCGTGCTCCGGCCGCCAGGCCCGGCGCCGGAAGGCCGCACCATGGCCGAACCCTGGCGGCAATTTACTTATGACTTCGCGTTGGCTCGCGCCGCCGGCTGATCAGCGCACCAGCGCCGTTGCCAATTCGGGCACCAGCGCGATCACCACAAGAGCGAGGCCCATCACAGCGACATAGGGCAGCGAGCCGGCGAAGACCGTCTCGATGCTGATGCGTGGGTCTGCCAGCGTCGCCTTCACGGTGAACACCGAGATGCCGAAGGGCGGCGTCAGCAGCCCCATCTCGACGGCGATGATGACAACAATGCCGAAATGGATCAGGTCGAAACCCATCGCCTGCGCGATGGGCGTGCCGATCGGCACCATGATCAGCAGGATCGAGGTGCTGTCGAGGATCATGCCCATCAGCAGCACGATCGCGACGAAGGACGCGAGAAATCCATAGGGGCCGAGGCCGAGATGCTCGACCATATCGCCTATCGCCTGCGGAATGCCGGCCATCGAGAGCATGCGCGAGTAGAGGCCGGCGGCGATCAGCAGGAAGAGGATGGAGGCCGAGACGAGGCCGGTTTCCTTCAGCACGCGCCAGAAGCGCGCCCAGCCGAGTTGCCGACGCATCAGCGCGATGACGAGCGCGCCTGCGGCACCGACGGCGCCCGCCTCCGTCGGCGTGAAGAAGCCACCGTAGAGTCCACCCAGGATCAACACGACCAGGGCCATGATCGGCACGGCCTTCGTGATCATTTCGCTGACCGGCATCACGCGTTCGCTGATCGCCTGTGCCGCGGCCGCGTCGTCATAGATCCAACGGGGGAAGAAGGTTGCCGCCACGAAGATCGTCACGGCGAAGCCGAGGGCGATGATGACGCCGGGGATGATGCCGGCGATGAACATCCGCCCGATCGAGACCTCCGCCAGCACGCCATAGACGATCATCAACAGCGAGGGCGGGATGAGCATGCCGAGGATGGACGAGCCCGCGACGGTGCCGGTTGCGAAGCGCGCTGTATAGCCGTGGCGCGTCATCTCGGGCACCGCGACCTTGGTGAAGACGGCGGCCGAGGCGATGGACACGCCCGTCACCGCGGCGAAGACCGCATTGGCACCGACGGTTGCCATGCCGAGGCCGCCGCGCACGCGCCGCGTCAGCACCTGCGCCACCTCGAAGGTGTCCTTGCCGACATTCGAGATGCTGACGAGCAGCCCCATCAGCACGAAGAGCGGAATGGTGGCGAACAGGTAGTCCTGGATGCCAGAATAGGTCGCCATCGCGGTAAAGCGGAAGGCGAGTGCCGGATTGTCGCGAATCAGCCAGACGCCGACGGCGGCCGAGGAGATCAGCGTGATGCCGATCGGCAGGCCGAGCAGGATCAGCCCCACCATGGCGCCGATCAGTGTGAAGCCGAGGGTGATATCATCCATGAAGGTCAGGCCACCCTTCCGGTAATCAACTGCCGCGCCTCGACCAACACGAGCATGGCATAGGCGAGCGCGCCCGTGGCACCGCCGAGCACGATCAACGCGCGGATCGGCCAGGTCGGGATGGTGAAGACGCCCTGCACGCCGAAGAACTCGTGCAGATCGATAGAGTTCCACAGGCCCGGCCAGCCCGCCTGCGCGACGAAGGCCATGGTCACGGCGCCGGTCAGCATGAAGAGCGCCTCCAGCAACCGACCAAGACCGGGCAGGCGGCGGGTGATGTGGTTGATCAGGAAATCGGCCCGCGTCATGCGACGATGGTAGATGGTCGCGCCGAGTTGCAGGAAGATGATGCCGACGACGGAATGCGCGGCAATCTCCGACACGCCGGTGATCGGCGCATTGAGGAAGGACCGCCCGATCACGTCGGCGCAGATCAGCAGCATCAGCGCGAAGGTCCAGATGGTGCCGATGGCGGCGAGGCCATCGAGCAGCATCCGAACCGGGTCAAATCCTTGCGGTGGCGCGTCGGCGTCGAGCGCCACCATGTCCACGTCATCGGTCATAGCGGCGCCCTCCCGCGGTCTTCAGACTTCCTGGTCCCAGTTGCGGCCCGGGGTCTGACCCGCGGCGCGGATCGCGGCGAAATAAGCACGCAGCACATCGGGCGCTGCCGGGCCGGAACTGTCGACCCAGGTCTTGGCGATGTTGGGCAGGCCGCTGATCCAGCGCGCACGGTCGGCCGCCGGCAGCGTGGAGATCACCGCGCCCTTCGATACCATCTCGCGTTCCGCGGCGGCGATGCGCTGGGAGACGTCCTCGATGTGGCGCTGCGTCGTGGTCTTGCCCGCCGTCACCATTGCCTGGCGCACCGGTTCCGGCCAACGGCTGTAGCGCTGGCGGTTGGCCGCGATGCCGCCGACATACATCGCACCGATATCCACCTTGGTGATGTACTTCGCGACTTCATAGACGCGCGTTGGCAGGATGCCTACGAAGAAGGACAGGGCGCCTTCCGACACGCCGGTCTGGATGTCGGTGTAGTAGGTGGTCAGTGCGCCATCGACCGGCGTCGCGCCGGTGCCCTGCAGCCAGTTGGCCGAGGTGCCCGGCGCGGAGATCTTCCGGTTGCGCAGGTCGGCCACCGAATTCACCGGAAAATTCGTCCACAGGTGGTAGCTGTCGGTGATGTAGGAGGTGAAGGGGATCATATTGAGCCCTTCCCAGTTCTGTCGGATGGCGGGGACAGTCTCGTTCATCCGTTCGAAGGTGTTCGCCACAAGGCCGTGGTCGCCGGTGGCGAAGGGCGTGAAATAGGTTACGTTCTGAAGCGGCATGGTGCTGCCTTCCCAGAGCGTGCCGACGTAGCCGATGTCGGTGATATTGTCGCGCACCGCCTCCATCGTGTCCTGGAAGCGGTAGAGTGTGCCGCCATAGGCTTCACGCCAATTGATCTTGTGCGTGTTGCCATTGTCGCGGAGCAGCTTGTCCACCTCCGGCTGGAACACGTTCTTCATCATGGCGACCCAAAACACCGCAACCGGGTGGCTGGAGGCGATGGTGATATTCAGCGTCGACTGCGCCTGCGCGCGGATCGAGAAAAGCGGCAGCGCGGAGGCACCAACCAGCAGGCTGCGGCGAGGTGTGATCATGTTGTTGTTCCTCCCAGGGATTCTATTCAGATCGCATCCAGCGCACGCAGAATGCGTGCCGGGGTGAAAGGCTGTTCCGTCACCACCGCGCCGAGCGGGCGCAGCGCGTCGTTGATCGCATTCATCAGCGCGCCCGGCGCGCCGGCCGTGCCAGCCTCGCCGGCCCCCTTGGCACCAAGCAGGCTTTCCTTGGTCGGCGTCTCGACGTGGCCGACATGGATCTCGGGCATCTCGGCCGCCATCGGCACCAGGTAGTCGGCCATGGTGGTGGTCAGCAGATTGCCCTGCTCGTCATAGACGCAGTGTTCGTAGAGCGCGCCGCCGAGCCCCTGCACGATGCCGCCACGGACCTGTTCATCCACCAGCATCGGGTTGATCACGCGACCGCAATCCTCGACGCACCAATGTTCGAGCACCTTCACCATGCCGGTCGCGGTATCCACCTCGACCCAGCAGGCCTGGATGCCGTTGGTGAAGGCGAAGGGGTATTCCTTGGTGATGTAGTGGCGCGTCTGGACGAATTCGCGCGGCAGGTCCTTGGGCAGCGTGTCGCCGCGGAAATAGACGACGCGGCCAATCTCGGCGAGGCTGATGCGGGGCGTGCCCGTCGTCTTGTCCACCACCTCGCCAAGCATGATGTCGAGCGTGGCTGGGCTCGCCTGCAGCATGGTGCCGGCGACGTGCAGGATCTGGTCCTTCAGCGCGATGGCCGATTGCAGCGCGGCCTCGCCGCCGATGCCGGCGCCGCGGCAGGCCCAGGTGCCGCCGCCATAAGGGGTGTTCTGCGTGTCGCCGGTGACGACGCGCACCTTGTTGACTGCGACGCCGACGCCGTGGGCGACGATCTGGGCGAGGATGGTCTCCGTCCCCTGCCCCTGCTCCGTCACGCCGGAGGCGACGACGACCGAGCCATCCGGGTCCATGCGCACCGTGGCGCCATCCTGCGCCGAGATGCGCGCGCCGCCGATGCCGTACATGAAGGGCGAGGGGTTGGTCAGCTCGATGAAGGCAGCGAAGCCCAGGCCGCGGTAGACGCCCTTGTGGCGCTTCGCGGTCTGGTCGGCGCGGATGCGGTCGACCGGCACCAACTCCAACAGCTTCGCGAGCGAGGCGTGATGCGACAGCCCCTCAAAACGCATGCCGGCCGGGGAGGTGTAGGGGTAGGCGTCGTCGCGCAACATATTGCGCCGGCGCATTTCGATCGGGTCCATGCCGATCGCATGCGCCGCCATGTCCACCAACCCTTCGGTCACCGCCGTGGCGATCGGGTGGCCGACCGCACGGTATTGGCAGGTCGGCACCTTGTTCTGCAGCACAACCGTGGTGCTGCAGCGGTAATTCGCGAAATCGTAGGGGCCGCCGCAAAGGTTGACGACCTGGTTGCCCTCGACCGCGCTGGTGCGCGGATAGACAGAATAGGGGCCGATCCCTGTCAGGTCGTCGATGTCGAATGCGAGGATCTTGCCCTGTGCATCCACGCCGATGCGTCCGGTGATGACGTGGTCGCGCGCATGGATGTCCGAGCCGAAGCTTTCGAAGCGGTCGGCGATGAACTTCACCGGTCGGCCGAGAATGCGCGAGATGGCAGCGACCGCGACTTCATCGGGATAGACATGCACCTTGATGCCGAAGGACCCGCCGACATCCTTGCAGATGACGCGCACCCTGCCCTCCTCCAGGTGCAGCTGCGTGGCGAGGACGCTCTGGATCATGTGCGGCGCCTGGGTGGCGAGATGCACGGTCAGCGTGTCATCGGCCCGGCTGAAATCGGCGATGATCGAGCGTGGTTCGAGTGTCACGCCGGTATGCCGCGCGCTGACGAAACGCGCCTCCACCACCTTATGCGCCGAGGCGAAGGCCGCCTCGACATCGCCCTGCACGGCGGTGCGCTGAAAGGCCAGGTTGTCGCCGAGTTCGGGATGGATCACCACCGCGCCTGGGGCCAGTGCGGTCGCCATATCCGTCTGCGCCGGCAAGGGGTCGAAGGTCACCTCCAGCGCGGCGACGCCGTCCTCGGCGGCCGCACGGCTGTCGGCGACGACGGCGACCAGCGCTTCGCCCTGCCAGGTCGCGCGATCGAGCGGCAGCGCGTATTGCGGCGCCGACTTCATGCCCTTCAGATGCGCCAGCACGGCGACCCACGGGTCGCAGACCTTGGCGATGTCTGCACCGGTGAAGACGCGCACAACGCCCGGCACCAGCATCGCCGCCGCGCTGTCGATGGAGAGGATGCGCGCATGCGCATGCGGGCTGCGATAGAAGGCCGCGTGCAGCATGCGCGGCAGCACCACGTCATCGGTGTAGGTCGCGCGGCCCTGCACCAGCTTGGGCAGGTTGGGCCGCGGCACCGAGCGGCCGATATAGGAATTCGGCAAATCCTCGCGCGAGAGGCCGAGACTGTCCGCGGTCCGGATCTCGTTCATCGCCTGTCCTCCCGTCGCGTCGCCAGCGTCTGCTCCACCGCGTCAACGATCGCCTGGTAGCCCGTGCAGCGACAGTAATTGCCGGAGAGATGCTCGCGGATCTCCTCCCGCGTCGCGGTGGGATGATGGCGCAGGATGTCGGCCGCCGCCATCACCATCCCGGGGGAACAGAAGCCGCATTGCGCAGCGTTGCAGGCGACGAAAGCATCCTGCAGATCGGCAACCTCGGCACTGTCGGTCAGGCCCTCGATCGTCGTCACCTCGGCACCATCGAGGCTTGCAGCCAGCACCAGGCAACCGCGGACGATCTCGCCATCCACCCGCACCGTGCAGGCGCCGCACACGCCATGCTCGCAGCCGGCATGCGAGCCGGTCAGGCCAAGGTCGAGCCGCAGGAAGTCGATCAGGTGCCGCCGCGCCTCGACGCTGCGCGACACGCGTTCCCCATTCACCATCAGGGTGATGTCGATGCGCGCACTCATTCCGCGACCTCCGAGGCCCGCAGGAGGGGTGACAAGGCGCGGAACGTAAGCACGCGCGCCAGATGGCGTTTCATCTCAGGCGGCCCGTGCATGTCGGCCGGTGGGTCGAGGTCCTCCGCCAGCGCGGCTTGTGCCGCGGCAATGGCGGCGGAATCCAGCACCCATCCATCCAATGCCGCGCCGGCACGCGCCGCCAGCACGGGGCCGCTGCCAACGCCAAAGAAGACGAGCCGAGGCGAGGTTACCCGCCCCTCGGCATTGAGAGACAAGCGCGCTGCCAGCCCCGCCATCGCATAATCGCCAGAGCGCCGCGCTACTTCGATGATCCTGCTGCGCGTCGTCGGTTGCGTGCCGGGGATTTCCACCGCGGCGATGATCTCGTCCGGCGCCAACGCGGTCTGCAGCAGGCCGGTGAAGAAGGCCTCGGCCGGGACCCGACGCTCCCCGCGCGGCGACACCGCGACGATGGTCGCACCAAGCGCCACGACACAGGCCGGCAGTTCCGCCGCCGGGTCGGCATAGGCCAGGCTACCGCCGATCGTGCCGCGATTGCGAATGGCGGGATGGGCGATCAGCGGCGCCGCCTCGGCCAGCAGCGGGGCGTGCTGCGCCACCAACGGATCGCGCCCCAGCTCGGCATGACGCGTCAGCGCGCCGATGCGCAGGACACCGTCCTGGACGGCGATTCCGCGCAGTGCCGCGATGCGCGTGATGTCCAGCAGGATCTTCGGGTCAGACAGCCGGAAGGCGAGTGTCGCGAGCAGCGTCTGGCCGCCGGCGAGCAGCTGCGCCGCGGCGCCGTGCTCGGCCTGGAGGCGCCACAGCTCGTCGAGGCTTGTCGCCCGCGCATAACCTATTGCCGGCCATTTCATCCGGAACGTCTCCCTGACGAAGCCTTCGAGCGGCGCCGTCGCTTGTTGATCGTTTGATCACCGAAGCCCATGATCGTGTCAAGCACGGTGATCGAAGGAAGGCTCGGCTTGGACGGAATCGCGCCACCAAAGCGGCGTCGCCTCGGCCCGGAGGCGCGGCGGGAGCAGATCCTGTGTGCCGCCGTCGCCTGGTTCGCTGAGGTCGGCTTCGCCGGCACGACCCGCGACCTGGCGCGCCGTGCCGGCGTGACGCAGGCGCTGCTCTACAAGTATTTCGCGAGCAAGGCGGAACTGACGGAAGCGGTGTTCGAGCGCATCTATCTCGGCCGCCTTGACCCGCGATGGCTCAAGGAACTGCGCGATCGTCGCGTGCCGCTGGCCGAGCGCATCTGCCGATTCTACCAGCAGTATACGGCGGCGATCTTCACCTATGAATGGATGCGCATCTTCATGTGGGCCGGGCTCGCGGGCGATGCGCTGAACCAGCGCTACCTCGGCCATGTGGGCGACAAGCTGCTCGCGCCCATGGCCGATGAGATCGCAGCGGCGCTGGGCGGGCATCGCCCGGCCATGGAGGATATGTGGAACCTCCATGGCGGCATCGTCTATATCGGCATCCGCCGCTTCATCTATCGCCTGCCCACGCCCGACGACCATCACCCGGTCATCGAGTCCGCGGTGGCGCGCTTTCTAGGCGGCTGTGCGGCCGCTTCGTGACGTTCGGCGGGCCACCGACAGCTGCGCACGGCACGCCGCCACCGGTGATGCCCGGGCACCCTGCGCGAGATGCCGTCGCGGCGGCGTATCGCCGTCAGGTCAGGAAGGCCCCGCCATTCACATGGATGGTCTGGCCGGTCACGTAGCCGCCCTCCGGGCCCGCCAGCAGGCGCACCACATCGGCAATCTCCTGCACGCTTGCCTTGCGGCGTTGCGGGATGCCCTGGTCGCGGCCGAGGGTCTGCGGCATCGCGCCGGCACTCGCCCCGCGCGTCGTGTCCACCGCGCCGGGTGCCACGCAATTGGCGCGGATGCCCTGTGGGCCGAGTTCCACCGCCAGCGCGCGCATCAGCCCCTCCAGCCCGGATTTGGACGCTGAGACATGCGCCCGGTTCGGCGTGCCGACATGCGTCGAGATGCCCGACAGCGCGACGATCGAGCCGCCGCCGCGCGCGATCATCTGCGGTGCGAAGGCGCGGGCAAGGATGAAGGCGCCGTCCAGCGCGACGGACAGGATTTCGCGCCACTCGGCCAACGACATGTCGAGGAATGAGGTCTGCCGCCGCAGTCCGGCATTGCAGACCAGGATGTCGATGCCGCTATGCCGGCGGACGATCTCGGCTGCCATGGCCACCACCGCGTCCTCCTGCGAGACATCGGCGAGCAGCGCGCTCGCCTGGCCGCCCGCCGCGCGGATCTCGTCGGCCACAGCCTCGATCGCCGCGGCGTCGGCGCGGCCGTTGACGACCACCGTCGCGCCGTCGCGCGCCAACGTCAGCGCGATGGCGCGCCCGATATTCTTGCCCGCGCCTGTCACCAGCGCGACCTTGCCTGCGAGTGTTCCGGCCATGCGTTCCTCCTGCGTCTGCCTGCGCGATACCACGCGGCGGGCTGAGGCGGCAGGCGGGGGCCGGCAATCGGCCAGGGTCGTCGCGTCGAGCCGCGCCAGGAACGCCTCGCGCGCCTGCCACAACATGCCCTTCAGCCGGCAATCGGGGGAGAGGCAGCAGGCGCCGCCATCGGGGCGAAAGCAGCCGACCAGGGCCTGGCCGGCCTCGAAGCGGCGCACCACCGCGCCGAGGCTGAGCGTCGCCGGCGCCATGGCCAGCGCGACACCGCCGCCGGCGCCGGCGCCGGGTCCGCACCAAGCCAGCCTCGGCAAGGTCCTGGATGATCTTCTGGACGTGGTTGCGCGGTACGCCGACCGCCTGGGCGAGGTTCTCGGTGCTGCGCCGTCGGTCGGGTTCGGCGCCGAGGCGCATCAGCATACGCAGGTCGATATCGGTGGCGGCGAGAAGGCGCAGGATCGTGGTTTCGCTGAATTGGTATTGACCACACCACAATTGCCGGGATACGGAACCGCCACCGGAGAATCCATGATGCAGCCGAGCGAGCCGATCCCCGAAGGCCCCGAACGACGCGCCGCCCTGACCGCCGAGGTGATGGCCCGCACTGGATTGAATCCGGCCCTCATCGAGGCCTTCCTGCGTGAATTCTACGGCGCGGCCCGCCATGACGCGCTGCTCGGCCCCGCCTTTGCCGCGGTGCCGGATTGGGAGGCGCATATCGCGACGATCCTGCGCTTCTGGTCCTCCGTCGCGCTGATGACCGGCAACTATCACGGCCAGCCGATGCAGGCGCATCGTCACCTGGCGCTGACGCCCGCGCATTTCACCCGTTGGCTGGCGCTGTTCACCGAGACGGCGCGCGCGCATTTCACCGCCGCGGGCGCGGCACACATGACCGAACGCGCGCAGCGCATTGCCCGCAGCCTGGAGATGGGGTTGATCCCGCTGACGCTGCCGGCGCGCGCCTGATCAGCCCCGCAGCGGGATCACCCGGTCCATCCGGCAGGCGACGGCGGCGCCTTCGCCCCAGGCCGAGGCCGCCGCGGGGGTGACGACAAACAGCATGCCGGCGGCGGTCTCCACCTCATATTCGCGCGTCTGGCCCAGGAAGGCGGCGCGCTGCACGCGACCGGGCAGGCCACCGGCCTCCTCCGGCGCGGTCAGGCGGATCGATTCCGGCCGCACGGCAAGGTTGGCGGCACCGGCAGGATGCGCGCGCATTGCCGTCTCCAGTACTGCGCCGCCGACCGCGATCCGGCCGGGAGCGAGGACCTCCCCGGCCAGCACATTCGCCTCCCCCATGAAGTCGGCGATGAAGGCGTCCGCCGGGTCTTCGTAGAGTTCGGTCGGCGTGCCCTTCTGCGCGATACGGCCATCGCGCATCACCACGACGAGGTCGGAGACGGCAAGCGCTTCCTGCTGGTCATGCGTGACGTAGACGACCGACAGGCCAAGGCGCTTCTGCAAGTCGCGGATATCTTCCCGCACGCGCCGGCGCAGACGTGCGTCCAGGTTGGACAGCGGTTCGTCGAACAGCAGCACCTGTGGACGCAGCACCAGCGCACGCGCGACGGCGACGCGCTGCTGCTGGCCGCCCGAGAGCTCCGCCGGCAGTCGCGCACCCAAGCCTTCCAGGCCAAGCGTCTTGAGCATCGCTGTCGCCTCCGTCTCCGCCGTCTGGCGCCGCGCGCCGCCGACGACGAGGCCGTAGGAGACGTTCTCCAGCACGTTCATATGCGGGAACAGCGCATAGGATTGGAACACCATGGCGATGCGCCGTTCCGCGGCGGCCAGGCGGGTGACGTCGCGACCCTCGATCTCGATCCGGCCGGCCGTTGGCAGTTCGAGGCCGGCGACAAGCCGCAGCGTCGTCGTCTTGCCGCAGCCGGAGGGACCGAGCAGCGTGACCAGGGCGCCCTGCGGCAGGTCGAAGGTGATGTCGTCGACCGCGCGGACCAGGCCGAAAGCCTTGGTGACGCCGGTGAAGCGGATGGCGGCGGCGGTCATGGGCGGGGCGTCCTGTGGCGGCGCGGGTGCGGAGAAGGCCGGAGGGGCGTCGCCCCATGCGCGCGAAGATCGTGCAGCGCGCTGGAACCGGAGAGGGCTTTGCCCCCTCCGGACCTCCCCCACCAAAGGCCTAAGGGCCTCTGGACACCAATACTTGGTGACGGGCGCGGCAGATTGTCGCCGAGAACAAAAGCCGCGTTGGGCTCCGATCCCGCCTGCAATGGCCCATAACAAGTACCGGCTTCCAAGGGCCTTGGGTCTTCCGCATGCCATTGATTGGCGCTGCGCCGCATTGTCAGCATCGACGCCGAAACCCGCTCCCGTGCCCGACACGCCAGATACGGGCCGGGATGCCTCACCTGCCCAACGCCAGGTCGAGGTGTCCAGAGGCCCTTAGGCCTTTGGCGGGGTGAGGTCCGGAGAGGGGCGGCGCCCCTCTCCGCGCGCTCGCCGCGGCTCATGCCCCCACCACCCGCCGCCCGATCTGCGCGCGCCCGACCAGTTTCTCGATGCCCAGCACCACCACCAGCATCACCACGATCAGCACGGTTGAATAGGCGATGGCGAGCGCCATCTCCCCTGCCTCCACCCGCCCGACGATGTAGACCGTGGCGAGGTTGTGCCGTGCCGAGACCAGGAAGATCACCGCCGAGACCGCTGTCATCGCATGCACGAAGCTGAAGGCCAGCGCGGCGACGATGGCCGGGCGCAGCAGCGGCAGCACGACGCGGCGCAGCGTCTGCAGGGCGCTGCCGCCCATGGTGGCCGAGGCCTCGTCGAGCGATTTGTCGATCTGCGCCAGCGCCGCGATGCCGCCGCGTACGCCGACCGGCAGGTTGCGGAACACGAAGCAGATGACGAGGATCAGCATGGTGCCGGTCAGTTCCACCGGCGGCAGGTTGAAGGCCATGATGTAGGAGACGCCGACCACCGTGCCGGGAATGGCGAAGGACAGCATGGTCATGAATTCCAGCGTCCGCCGCCCCGGGAAGGCCTGCCGCGCCAGCAGCCAGGCGAGCAGGATGCCGAGGCCCGCCGTCAGCGGCGCCGAGATCGCCGCGACCTCGATGGTGGTGAACAGGCTGTCCCAGGCCGACCCGCGGAAGGCCGGGCCGTCTAGCCATTCCACCTCGAAGCCGGTGAGGAAGTGGCGCCAGGTGAAGGACATGTCGCCGCGCCCGATGTCGCGCACGAAGCCACCGACCAGGATGATGCCGTAGACCGCTGCGGTGAAGATCATCCACGGCCAGGCGACGGCGCCACAGGCAAATTTCAGCCCGCGCGGCAACGGCGCCGCCACGCCGGAATCTCCCTTGCCGGTGACGGTCGTGTACTTCCGCCGCCCAAGCCACAAGGCCTGCAGCGCGAAGGCGCCGAAGGTCAGCGCCAGCAATAGCAAGGCGAGCGCCGCCGCCCGCCCCGGGTCGTTCCGCGCGCCGGCAATGGCGAAGAAGATGCGCGTCGACAACACGTCGAAGTCGCCGCCCAACACGAGCGGATTGCCGAAATCCGCGAGGCTCTCGACAAAGGCGAGCAGCAGGCAGGCAGCCAGCGCCGGGCGCAGCAGCGGCCAGGTCACGGTGCGGAACACGGTGAAGCGACGCGCGCCCATGGTCGAGGCGGCTTCCTCCAGCGACGGGCCGATGGCGCGGACGGCCCCTTCCAGCAGCACGAAGGCGATCGGCGCCTGCGCCAGCACCTGCGCCAGCAGCACGCCGGGCAGGCCATAGATCCAGCGGCTGCGCGGGATGTCGAACCAGTCCCACAAGGCCGTCGTCAACAGCCCGGTGCGGCCGAACAACACGATCAGCGCCAGCGAGACGACGAAGGGCGGCGTGATCAGCGGCAAAATCGTCATCGCCCGGAAGGCCGGCTGCGCCCGCACTTGGCCGCGCGTGGACAGCAGCGCGAAGGCGAGGCCGATCAGTGTGGACAGCGTCGCCGTCAAACTCGCCAGCAGCGTCGTGTTCCACACCACGCCGCAGCCCTGGTGAGTGCTGAGACAGGCGAGGCTCCAGGCTTCCGGCGCGCTCAGCCGACGGATCAGCGCGCCGGGGGCGAAGTGGCCTTCGTCCAACACGGCCGCCGCCAGGATGGTGGCGAGCGGGACGAAGACAAACAGCAGCAGCAGCCCCGCGCTGCCCGTCACCAGCAAGGCGATGAAGGCATCGCCGCCGAAGCGCCCCTGCGCCGCGAAGCCGGCGGCGAGCAGCCCGATGCCGCCACCCACGACCAAGGAGCCGCCCCAGCCCAGCGCCGCCTGCGGCGGCAGCGTGCCGAGCAGCGGCAACGCGGCGCCGTGAAGCCCAATGGCGTAGCCCTGCGCGAAGACCAGCGCCATGATCGCCAGGCCACACCAGGCGAGCAGTCGCCCCGGCGCTCGCCCGGCCAACAGTGCCGGTACAGGGAGCGCCACCAGCCCCACCACGGGCCAGAGCCACCAGCGATCGCCGCCGAGCAACAACGCCACCAGCGGCGCCGCCACGCCGGCGGGCCAAGACGCCAGGTCCTCGACGCCGTTCTCCAGCCCGTACCAGGGTGCCAGCAGCAGCCCGGCCAGCGCGGCGAGGAGCGCGCCGCGCCCGAGCATCAATGCCCCCATGGCCGGTCAGCGAGCGCCGGCGCGCACCTCACGGTCCCAACGTTGCAGCAGCTGGGTGCGGACCTCCGCAGAGCCCCAGCGGGCGAAGTCGTAGTCGATGAGGCGGACATCCTCGAAGCGCGGCGCCTGGGGCGGGATGGGCGAGGCGCGGTTCGACGGCAATTGGAAGGAATTGGCGGTGGCGGCGATCGCCTGCGCCTCGGGGCTCAGCGCCCAGTCGTAGAAGCGGCGGGCATTCTCCATGTTGCGCGCGCCGCGGATGATGGACATGGAGCCGATCTCGTAGCCGGTGCCTTCGCAAGGAGCGACGATCTCGACCGGCGCGCCGTTGACCTTCTGCGTCACCGCGTCATGCAGGAAGGTGATGCCGACCAGCGTTTCCCCTGTCGCCGCGGCCCGCGCGGGTGCCGCGCCCGAGCGCGTATACTGGTTGACGTTGCGGTGCAGCGCGGTGAGGTAGGTGAAGGCCGGCTCCTCACCCATGAGCTGCACCAATGTCGCGAGCATGGTGTAGGAGGTGCCTGAGGTGTTCGGGTCGGCGACCTGCACCTCGCCACGGAACTCCGGCTTCGTGAGATCCGCCCAGCAGCGCGGCGCGGCGATGCGGCGGCGCTGCAATTCGGTGGTGTTGTAGGAATAGCCGAGTGCACCGGCATAGATGCCGACGGTGCGGAACCGCGCCTGTTCGGCCTGCCGCACTGCCCAGGGCTGCAACTCGGCCAGGCGCGGGGAGCGGTATTCCTCGGTCAGGTTTTCCTGCCCGGCCTGCATGTGCGGGTCGCCGGTGCCACCCCACCAGACATCGCCGCGCGGGTTGGCGGCCTCGGCGCGGATCTGCGTCAGGGTTTCGCCGGAGGATTTGCGTGTCATGGCGACGCGGATGCCGGTGGCGCGTTCGAAGGCGGCCATCATGGGACGGCACCACTCCTCCTGCACCGAGCAATAGACGGTGAGGTTGCCCTGCGCGCGGGCCGCCCCGGGCAGCAGCGTGGAGAAGGCGACGGCAGCAAGCATGAAGGTACGACGGAGCGCCATGGCGGTAATCCTCCCACGGCCAGGGCTTGGTGCCCCGGTCCGATTATGATGTTCGATTACGCCCTGTCCGCGCCGTCGGTTCAAGCCTCCAGCAGGGCGGCGAGTTGCGCGGCGAGCGCCGGGGCGCCGACGCCGATCGGATTGCCGCGCGCCAGCCAGTCGCCGCTGTCGAAACCGTTGGTCCAACAGCCGGCCTCGCGGGCGATGACGATGGCCGCCGCCGCGTCCCAGGAATTGATGTGGCGTTCGAGATAGGCATCGAGGCGCCCGGCCGCGCTCTCCACCAGGCCGAGCGCGCCCGACCCGCCGGTGCGCACACCACCGCCGAGCGCGGTGACATCGGCCGCCATGCGATGAAACACCGCGATCGGCAGGCGCAGCGACCACCCGCATTCGATGATGGCGCGGCCGATATCGGTGGTCGGCGCGGCCTGGATCGGCGCGCCGTTCAACGTGGCGCCGAAGCCCTCGGCGGCGGCGAAGATCTCGGCCGGCGCGTGGCGGGCGATGGCACCGGCCACCGCGCGATTGCCGATGACCAGGCCGATCGAGACGCACCAGCGGTCGCCGCCGCGCGCAAAGTTCGAGGTGCCGTCGATCGGGTCGAGCACCCAGAGCGGGCCGGTGCCATCCACCGCACCGCCCATCTCCTCGCCGAGAATCGCTTCGCCCGGAAAATCCTGCTCCAGACGGGAACGGATGAAGCGCTCGGTGGCGCCATCGGCCTCGGTGATGAAGTCCTGCGCGCCCTTGAGGCTGGCGACGCCGCCGCCTTCGGACCGCAGGCGCGCGGCGAGGACGGCGGCCTCGATGGCGATGGCGGCGGCCGCGTCACGGCGGCGGGCGAGGTCATTCATCCATAGGCTCCCATCACGTTCTGGTCGAAGTCGATCAAGGCGCCGGTCATCATCGCCGCGGCGTCGGACAGCAGATAGACCGCCAGGCCCGCGACGTCGCGCGGTTCGATCAGCCGGCCGAAGGGTTGCGCGGGCGCGGCGCGCTCCAGCCAGTCGGACGGATTGCCGTCGCGCGCCTGGATCGCGTGCTCGCCCGGCGTATCCGCCCAGCCAAGATTGATGCCGTTCACCCGGATGCGGTCGGCGCGCAGGCCGTGGGCGGTGTTCTTCGTCAGCGTCGCCAACGCGCCCTTGGAGGCAGCATAGGCGGTCAGGAAGGGCTGGCCGCCATAGCTCGACATGGTGATGACATTGACGATGGCACCGGGCCGCCCGAGCGCCTTGAGCCGCCGCGCGACCGCCTGGGTCAGGATGAAGGGCGCGCGGGCATTCACCGCGAAGAGCCGGTCCCACAATTCGATAGGTGTGTCGGTGATGGTGCCGCGATCGGTCAGGCCCGCCGCGTTGACCAGCGCATCGACGGGGCCGAGGGCGGCTTCGGCCTGCTGGACGATGCGGGCGGTGGCCGTGGCATCGGCGAGGTCGGCGGCGATGAAGCACGCCTTTGCGCCAAGCGTGTTGGCGACACGCGCGCCACGCGCCGCGTCGCGCCCGGTGATGCAGATGCCCGCTGCTCCAGCCTCGGCGGCGGCACGGGCGATGCCCTCGCCGATACCCTGGGTGCCGCCGGTGACCAGCACCACGCGGCCTTCCAGCGACACCTTCGGCAGCGCGCTCATGCGACCTCGCTCACCTTGACGGGGCGGTTGTCGCGCAGGGAGCGCAGCGCGGCCTCGGCAAGCATCAGTGCCTGGCGGCCATCCTGCGCGCCGACCGGCACGGGCGTGCCGTGCGTCACCGCCTCGATGAAGGCGGCGAGCTCGAGGCGATAGGCATCGGCGTAGCGTTCGAGGAAGAAATGCAACGGCTTCTCGCGGCTGTCCGATTGCGCATCGGCCTGTTCGACGGTGGTGGGCACTCGGTTGCCGGCCATCAGGCGGCCGAGGCTGCCATGCACCTCGACCCGCTGGTCATAGCCGTAGGAGGCACGGCGGGAATTGTTGATATGCGCC
Organism: Neoroseomonas lacus; assembly: GCF_014644535.1. GTDB lineage: Bacteria > Pseudomonadota > Alphaproteobacteria > Acetobacterales > Acetobacteraceae > Neoroseomonas > Neoroseomonas lacus. The sequence continues at coordinate 254,183 of NZ_BMKW01000004.1, read as the reverse complement.
ATGCGGCCGGAGGCGGTGCGCAGCAGCACCATGCAGGAGTCGGTGTCGCCGACCGCGGCGACTGCGGGGTCCACGAGGGCCGCGCCATAGGCGAAGACCTCGACCGGCTCTTCCCCCAACATCCAGCGTGCCATGTCGAAGTCATGGATGGTCATGTCGCGGAACTGGCCGCCGGAGACCCGGAGGTATTCGACCGGCGGGAGGCCGGGGTCGCGGCTGGTGATGACCACCTGCTCCACCACGCCGATCGCGCCGGTGCGGATGCGGCGGTGCAATTCGGCGAAACTCGGGTCGAAGCGGCGGTTGAAGCCGACCAGCATCGGCACGCCGGCGGCCTGGACGGCGGCGATCGCCTGGTCCACCCGCGCCAGCGACAGGTCGATCGGCTTTTCGCAGAAGATCGCCTTGCCGGCCTTGGCGGCGGCGATGACGAGATCCGCATGGGTGTCGGTGGAGGAGGCGATGATCACCGCGCCCACCGCCGGGTCCCGCAGGGCAGTCAACGCATCCGAGGATTCGGCGCCGTGGCGGGCGGCGAGCGAGGCGGCCGCCGCTTCATGCACATCGACCACATGGGCGAGGCGCGCCCCGCCGCTGGCCGCCAGGTTGGCGGCGTGGATGGCCCCGATCCGGCCGGCACCGAATTGCGCGAAGACGAGCATGGCGTTCCCTCGAGGGGCCGCTTGTGGCCCTCTCCATCCATCCGTAACACTACGACGCCGTCAAATCCTCGGGGGAAACGTCATGGCGACCATCCGCCTCACCGCGGCCGAGGCGACGATCCGATTCCTGGCGGCCCAGGAGACCGAGATCGACGGAAACCGCCTGCCGCTGTTTGGCGGCGTCTTTGCCATTTTCGGGCATGGCAACGTCGCGGGGCTGGGACCGGCCTTGCAGGCCGCCGGCAAGCGGCTTCCGACCTTCCGCGCACATAACGAGCAGGCCATGGCACATGCCGCCATCGCCTATGCCAAGACCCATGCGCGGCGACGGATGATGGCCTGCACGTCCTCGGTTGGGCCGGGGGCGACGAATATGGTCACGGCGGCGGCGGTCGCGCATGTGAACCGACTGCCGGTGCTGTTTCTGCCAGGCGACGTGTTCGCCGACCGGCGGCCGGACCCGGTGTTGCAGCAGGTCGAATGCTTCGGCGATGCGACCGTGACGGCGAATGATTGCTTCCGCCCGGTCTCGCGCTTCTTCGACCGCATCATGCGGCCTGAGCAGCTGCTCGCCAGCCTGCCCGCCGCGCTGCGCGTGCTGACCGATCCGGCGGAATGCGGTCCCGCGACCATCGCCTTCCCGCAGGATGTGCAGACCGAGGCCTTCAATTGGCCGGCCGTATTCTTCCGCCCGCGCCTGCATCGCTTCCGCGCGCCGGAACCGGATGCGCGTGAATTGACCGAGGCCGCCGAGGCGATCCGCCGCGCGAAGCGCCCGCTGATCATCGCCGGGGGTGGCGTGAAATATGCCGGTGCCGAGGTGGCGCTCGCGCGTTTCGCCGATGCGCATGGCATTCCGGTCGCGGAAACCCAGGCCGGCAAGGGCAGTCTGGCCTGGGACCATGCGCACAATGCAGGCGCGATCGGCGTGACCGGATCGGCGGCGGCGAATGCGCTGGCGGCGAAGGCGGATCTCGTGCTCGCCATCGGCACGCGGTTGCAGGATTTCACCTCCGGGTCGCGGGCGCTGTTTGGACAGGCATGGCTGGTAGGGCTGAATGTCGCGGGCTTCGATGCGGCCAAGCATGGCGCATTGCCGCTGGTCGCCGATGCCGCGCGCGGGTTGGCGGCGCTCGGTGCCGCGCTGGAAGGCTGGACAGCGCCAGGTGGCTGGATGCAGCGCGCCGCGACGGCCACTGCGCGCTGGGCAAGTGTCGTCGACCGCATCACCGCCGCACCGAAGCCGGGCGTGGTGCCAAGCGATGCGCAGGTGTTGGGTGCGGTGAACCGCGCCATGCCGCGCGATGGCATCGTCGTCTGCGCTGCCGGCGGGCTGCCGGGGGAATTGCACAAGCTGTGGCGGGCCACCGATGCGGCGTCCTACCACCTCGAATATGGCTTCTCCTGCATGGGATACGAGATCGCCGGCGGGCTCGGCGCGAAGCTGGCCATGCCGAAGCGCGAGGTCGTCGTGATGGTCGGCGACGGATCGTATCTGATGATGAACAGCGAGATCGCGACCTCGGTGGCGATGGGGGCGAAGCTGACCATCGTGCTGCTCGACAATCGCGGCTTCGGCTGCATCAACCGGCTGCAACGCGGCACCGGCGGGGCGCCGTTCAACAACCTGCTGGCCGATGCCGCGCCGCCCATTGATTTCGCTGCCCATGCGGCAAGCCTCGGTGCGGACGCTGTCGCCGTGGACGGCATTGCCGGGCTCGAAGCCGCCCTGCCCCGCGCCTTGCGCGCGAGACGCACCACCGTGCTGGTGGTGGCAACCGACCCGCAATCCTCGACCCAGGAGGGCGGCGCCTGGTGGGACGTGCCGGTGACCGCCGCCCCGCGCGACGCCGCGCAGAAACGCGCCCGCGCCGAATACGAGACCAATCGCGCGCGCCAGCGCCTCGGAGCCTGAGATGAGCATCCGCCTCGCCATCAATCCGCTGACCTGGACCAATGACGACATGCCCGAACTGGGCGCGGAGACGCCGCTGGAGACGTGTCTCGCCGAGGCGAAGCAGGCCGGCTTCGCGGGGGTGGAACTGGGCAACAAATTCCCCCGCGACGCGGCGACGCTGGGGCCGATCCTCGCGCGGCACGGGCTGGCGCTGGCGTCGGGCTGGTATGGGTCGCGGCTGCTGGAACGCGATGTGGATGCCGAGATGTCGGCGGCCGAACCGCATCTCGCGCTGTTGCAGGCGATGGGCTGCGGCGCCTGCGTCTTTGCCGAGGTCTCGCGCGCCATCCATGGCGAGCGGACGACGCCGCTGTCGCACCGCCCGGTGCTGAGCGATGCCGATTGGGCGGTGCTGGCCCCGCGCATGACGGAGATGGCGCAGCGCATGTCCTCGCGCGGGCTGCGTCTCGCCTACCACCACCATATGGGCACCGTGGTTCAATCGGAGGCCGAGATCGACCGCTTGATGGCCGAGACCGGGCCGGAAGTCGGACTGCTGCTCGACACCGGGCACCTGGCCTATGCCGGCGGCGATCCGCTCCGGGCCGCGCGGCGCCATGTCGGGCGCGTCGCGCATGTGCATTGCAAGGATGTGCGGGCGGCAACGATGGCGGCGGCGCTGCGGCAGGACCTGCCCTTCCTGGCCGCCGTGCTGGAAGGCGTCTTCACCGTGCCCGGCGATGGCGCGGTGGATTTCGCCACGGTGTTCGGCGTGCTGGCGGAAGGTGGCTATGCCGGCTGGCTGGTAGTGGAGGCCGAACAGGACCCGGCGAAGGCGCACCCCCTCACCTATGCGCGGCTGGGCCATGACCACGCGGCGGCGCTGGCGGCGCGCGCCTTCACGCGGTAGCGGGTCGGAGCCCGCGCCTGCGAGGAGAGCCGGTTCAGGCCGTCGCGGCGGCCGGCCGCCTTTCCTGCACCCAGAGCCACCCGACCGCGCCCAACGCCACCACCAACAGCAGCACCGAGAACCAGTTCAGCGTGAACCAGCCCAGCCGCTCCTGCAGGAAGCCGGCCAGGAAGGACGCCGTCGCCGTGGTGCCGAATACGAGGAAGTCGTTCATCGCCTGGGACTTGCCGCGCTCATTCGGCCGGTAGCAGGTGGTCACCAGCGTCGTCGCGCCCACGAAGAGGAAGTTCCACCCCACCCCGTTCAGCATCAGCGCGATGCGGAAATTCCACGCATCCAGCCCGCCGAGGCCCGCCACCACGCCGAGGGCGAACAGCGCGATGCCCGCCAGCATCACCGGGGTGGTGCCGAAGCGCATGATCAGGCTGCCGGTGAAGAAGGCCGGCACGAACATGCCCATCACATGCAGGAAGATCACCCAATGCGCTTCCGCATGCGGCAGGCCGCAGGCGACGATGGCGAGCGGCGAGGCGCTCATCAGGAAGGACATCACGCCAAAGGCGACCATGGCGGCGATGACTGCGGCCATGAAGCGGGGCTGGGTGGCGATCTCGAACAGCGGGCGCGGCGGGGCGATATGGCCCGCGCCGGTGGTATTGCTGGCGGCCGGCGCGGTACCGACCGGCACGGCGGGGAAGCGGATGAAGGAGACGACGACGAAGACCGTTGCATGCACCGCGAACATCGCCGCATAGGTGGCGAGATAGATCGGCATCCATTGGTCATGGGTCACCCGCACCAGGGACGGACCGATCACGCCCGCGGCGACACCGCCCGCCGTCACCCAGGAGATCGCCTTGGCGCGCCAGGGTGCGGCCACCAATTCGACCGCGGCGAAGCGGTACTGATGCAGGCTGGCGACGGCATAGCCGAGCACCAGCCCGCCCAGACACATGATCCAGAAATTCGCGAGGTACAGGCCGGTGCCGATCACCACCGCGCCGGCCATGCCGAAGGCGGAGCCGGTGCGGAAGCCGACCCGCCGCCCGTGCCGCTGCATCAGCAGCGCGGCGGGGAAGACCGAGAGCATGACGCCGAGATGCTGCAGCGTGACAGGAAGCGTCGCCAGGTCGCGGTCCGGATAGAAGGTGACGATCGACAGCGCGGTCGCCGCGAACATCATCGTGTTGCAGGCCTGCCCGAGCGCCTGGCAGGCGGCGAGCAGGAACAGATTTGTCTGGGTGCGCCGGTCCAGGCGCTGAACCGTCTGTCCGGGCGAGGTCATGGAGAAATATTTCGCCTAACGCGCTGTGAGGGAAAAGGCCTCCCCGGCCCGGGTCTGGCATGCGCCGGGCGGGGGGCGGCGGTCAGAACCTGTTTGGCCAGGCCGGTGCCGGACACGGAAACGCGCCAGTTGGTGCGCTTCCAAACAACCTCTCAGTGGAAGACGCGGCCGGCGTCGATCACCACGGTCTGGCCGGTCATCGTGCCGGTGCGGCACATGGTGACGACCATGTCGGCGCAGTCATCCTTGTCCGCCGGCTTCTTCAGCAGGGCATTGCCCGCGGCGTTCTGAACCTGCTCGGGGCGGAGATTGGCGGTGGCGCGGGTGCCGTCGAGCAGCCCGGGCGCGACACAGTTGACCAGCGTCTCGGGGGCGAGGGCGACCGCCATGCAGCGCGTCAGGTGAATCAGCCCGGCCTTGGAGACCGCATAGGCGATGGACGACCCGGTCGGGGTCAGCCCGGCAACCGAGGCGATGTTGATGATGCGTCCCTGGCCCTGCGCCTTCATCACTGGGGCGACCGCCTTGGTCAGCCGCATCGGGCCGGTGAGGTTGACCGCCATGATCTTCTGCCAGACCTCCTCGGTCAGCGAATCGAGGTCGGGAAACGGGATCGCCTTGTTGAAGGCGGCGTCGTTCACCAGGATGTCGAGCCGGCCGAAATGGGCGGTGACACCAGCGACAAGCTGCGTGACCGCGGCGCCATCGGTGATGTCGCAGGCGAAGGCGGCGGCCTGCACGCCATGGGTGGCGGCGATGTCGCGCGCGACAGCCTCGGCCTGGTCGCGGCTCGCCGCGTACATCACGGCGATATGAGCGCCTTCGCGCGCCAGGGCATGACAGATGCGCTGCCCGAGTCCGCCATTGCCGCCCGTGACCAGGGCGACTGCGCCTTTGAGTTCCATGCGTTTCCTCCAGCCCTTCGGGCCCGGGCAGGGTGCGTCGGAAGCCGTTTACGGGCAAGCGTGGTGGTCATCCATACGCCGGCCGCCGCGCGGGCCCGCCATCACAGGATCGCAACACAGTCGTCATCGCATCGTCGCCAGCCTGGGTTAACCCGCCGCCACTGTTGGGGGCTGAAGGCATGGCGGGACGACGGAACGTATTGCTCATCGTGGTCGATCAGTGGCGGGCGGACTTCGTCCCGCATCTGGGCGCGACATGGCTGCGGACGCCCAATCTCGACAGGCTGTGCCGCGAGGGCGTGACCTTCCGCAACCATGTGACGACCGCGGTGCCCTGCGGGCCGGCGCGCGCCTCGCTCCTGACCGGCCAGTATCTGATGAACCATCGCGCCGTGCAGAACACGGTGCCACTCGATGCGCGGCACATGAATCTGGGCAAGGCGTTGCGCTTCACCGGCTATGACCCGGCATTGATCGGCTACACCACCTCCACGCCCGACCCGCGCACCACCGGGCCGCGCGACCCCCGCTTCACCACGCTGGGCGACCTGATGGATGGGTTCCGCAGCGTAGGGGCCTTCGAGCCTTCGATGGATGGGTATTTCGGCTGGCTCGCGCAGACAGGCTACCCCCTGCCGGATCGCCGCACCGATATCTGGCTGCCTGAAGGCGAGGACGCCGTGCCGGGTGCGACCGCCCTGCCCTGCCGCATTCCGGCAGCGCTGTCCGACAGCGCGTACTTCACGGAACGCGCGCTGACCTATCTGAAGGGCAAGGGTGACAAGCCCTGGTTCCTGCATCTGGGCTATTGGCGTCCGCATCCGCCTTTCGTCGCCTCCGCGCCCTACCACGCCATGTACAGGCCAGAGGACATGCCGGCGCCCATCCGCGCCGCCAGCGCCGAGGCGGAAGCGGCGCAGCATCCGTTGCTCGGCCACTATCTGGACGCCATCCGCCAGGCCTCCTTCTTCGAGCGCGCCGATGGGCGTGGCGCGGAACTCGACGCCGCCGAGATCGCGCAGATGCGCGCCACCTATGCCGGCATGATCAGCGAGGTCGATGACTGTCTTGGCCGCGTCTTCGACTACCTGGACGAGACCGGGCAGTGGGACGAGACGATGGTGATCTTCACCTCTGACCATGGCGAGCAGCTCGGCGACCATCACCTGCTCGGCAAGATCGGCTATTTCGACGAGAGCTTCCGCGTGCCGCTGGTGGTGAAGGACCCCGACGCGCCCGAAAACGCCGGGCGCATTGAGGCCGCCTTCACCGAGAGCGTCGACGTGATGCCGACCATCCTCGACTGGCTGGGCGGCGAGATTCCGCGCAGCTGCGACGGGCGCTCGATCCTGCCGGTGGTGCATGGCAGCCGGCCGGCCGATTGGCGGCGCTTCCTCACCTATGAATACGACTTCCGCGACGTCTACTACAGCCAGCCGGAGGGCGTGCTGGGCCTCGGCATGGACGAAGCATCGCTGATGGTGGTGCAGGATGAGCGGCGCAAATACGTGCATTTCGCCGCACTGCCGCCGCTGTTCTTCGACCTTGAGAAGGACCCGCACCAGTTCACCAACCTGGCGCAGGACCCCGCCCATGCCGCCGAGATACGCGACTACGCGCAGCTCGCGCTGTCGCATCGCATGAACCACGCCGAGCGGACGCTGACGCATCTGCGCGCCACGCCGCACGGCCTGGAAAATCGCCTCGCCCCCACCGCCTGACCGCGACGAAGGAACCCCCTCCATGCGCCTCGATCGTCGATCCCTACTTGCCGGCGGCGCCGGCCTGCTCACCCTGCCGCGCGTCGCCTTGGCCCAGGCCGACCAGCGGCCGTCCATCACCGTTGCGGTGCAGAAGGTGTCGAACTCCAACACGCTGGAGCCACTGCGCGAACAATCCAATGTCGGCGAGCGCGTGCTGCTCACCTCGATCTGGGAAGGGCTGCTCGGGCGCGACTACGGCAGCCGTCTAGAGACCGTCCCGGTGCTCGCCGTCGAGAACCGGCGCATCAGCGACAGCGTGGTCGAGTTCAAGCTCCGCCCGGGCGTGAAGTTCCACAATGGCGAGGAGCTGACGGCGGAGGATGTTGTCTTCTCCTTCGGCAATGACCGCATGTTCGGCCCGAATGGCCCGAACAGCGGCAGCACGATCCGCGTCGGCGAGGGCATGCCGACGCGCGGCGGCAAGGAACTGCCGATCGAAGTACCGGCGGTGGCCAATCGTTCCTTCCCCGGCTTCCAGCGCTTCGAGATCGTCGACCGCCATACGGTGCGTTGGATCAACCGCACGCCGGACGTCACGCTGGAAGGCCGCCTCGCGCGCTATGGCAGCGAGATCGGCAGCCAGCGTGGCTTCGAGGCGGCGCCGACCTGGCTCGACTGGTCGCGCCAGCCGGTCACCACCGGCCCGTACAAGGTCGCGGAATTCCGCGCCGACCATTCGCTGACGTTGGTCGCGCATGACGAGTATTGGGGCGGGCGTCCGCCGCTGCGCCAGATCCGCTTCGTCGAGGTGCCGGAAGTCGCCTCGCGCGTGAACGGGCTGCTGTCGGGCGAATACCAGTTCGCCTGCGACATCCCGCCCGACCAGATCAGCGGCATCGAGCGCAACGCCGCCTTCGAGGTGGTCGGCGGCACCATCCCGAACCATCGCCTGACGGTGTTCGACAAGAACCATGCGCAGCTGCGCAACCCGCTGGTGCGTCGCGCCTTCACCCATGCGATCGACCGGCAGGCGATCGTCGATAGCCTGTGGGCCGGGCGCACCGTGATCCCGAAGGGGCTGCAGTGGGAATTCTACGGCGACATGTTCATCGCCGACTGGTCGGTGCCGGCCTACGACCCGGCCGAGGCGCGGCGCCTGCTGCGCGAGGCGGGTTATCGCGGCGAGCCGATCCCGTACCGCCTGCTGAACAACTACTACACCGGCCAGGTCGGCACGGCGCAGATCCTGGTCGAGATGTGGCGCCAGGTCGGGCTCAACGTGCAGATCGAGATGAAGGAGAACTGGTCGCAGATCCTCGAGCGTTCGCCGACGCGCGCGGTGCGCGACTGGTCGAATTCGGGGCTGTTCAGCGATCCGGTTTCCTCACTGGTCAACCAGCACGGGCCGAACGGCCAGCAGCAGCAGGTTGGCGAATGGTCGAATGATGAGTTCAACCGCTTGTCGGTCGAACTCGAGACCAGCACCGATCGCGCGCGTCGCCGGGTCGTGTTCCAGCGCATGCTGGTGATCGCCGAGCGCGAGGACCCCGCCTACACCGTGCTGCACCAGAACGCGACCTTCACGGCGAAGCGCAAGGATATCCGCTGGAAGGTCGCGCCGGCCTTCGCGATGGACTTCCGCGCCAGCAATTGGGGCGCGTGAGGCCATGACCAAGCTGACCCGCCGGGCGGCGCTGGCAGGCGCCGCCGCGCTGACGCTGCCGCGCCCGGGCCTCGCCCAGGCGGATCAGCGACCTGCCATCACCATCGCCGTTCAGAAGGTGGTGAACAGCAATACGCTGGAGATGGCGCGCGAGCAGTCCAATGTCGGCAGCCGCGTCTTCGGCTGCTATGCCGAGATGCTGATCGACACGGATTGGATCGGCGACCTGTCGCTGCGGCCGGGCCTTGCCACCGCCTGGCGGCGCATCGACGACCGCACGGTGGAGCTCGACCTGCGGCAGGGCGTACGCTTCCACAATGGCGATGTGATGACGGCCGAGGATGTCGTCTTCTCCTTCGGGCCGGAACGGCTCTGGGGCGCGGGCGGGCAGCAGGCCGGTGCGACACTGTTCAGCAGCAGCGCCGCCGGTGCGGCCGGCAAGGCACCACCGCCCGAGGTGCCGGCGATCGCCCGGCGGACCTATCCGGGCTTCGAACGCATCGAGATTGTGAGACCTGGCGTTGTCCGCTTCGTTAACCGCACGCCGGATGTCACACTCGAAGGCCGCATTGCGCGTAATGTCGGCATGATCGGCTCGCAGCGCGGCTTCGCCGAGGCGGAGAGCTGGCTTGCCTGGGCACGCAAGCCGATCGGCACGGGGCCTTACCGTGTCGCCGAATTCCGCCCCGACCGCGACTTGGTGCTGGAAGCCTTCGACGAGTACTGGGGCGGCCGGCCACCGCTGCGGCGCATCCGCTTCGTCGAAGTGCCCGAGGCAGCGTCGCGCGTGAATGGCTTGCTGTCCGGCGAATACGACTTCGCCTGTGACGTGAACCCGGACCAGATCGTCGATATCGAACGCAACCTGCGTTTCGAAGTGGTGGGCAGCACCATCACCAATCACCGCCTGACCGTGTTCGACACCAACCATCCGCAGCTGCGCGATGCGCGTGTGCGCCGCGCCTTCACGCACTCGATCGATCGCCAGGTGATCGTCGACAGCCTGTGGGCCGGACGCACCGCGGTGCCGAAGGGGCTGCAATGGGAATATTATGGCGAGATGTTCCAGGCGGATTGGTCGGTGCCCGCCTTCGACCCCGCCGAGGCGCGCCGCCTGCTGGGCGAGGCCGGCTATCGCGGCGACCCGATCCCGTATCGCCTGCTGAACAACTACTACACCAACCAGACCGCCACGGCGCAGATCCTGGTCGAGATGTGGCGCCAGGTCGGTCTCAACGTGCAGATCGACATGAAGGAGAACTGGGGCCAGATCTTCGATCGCAACAGTCCGCGCGCCGTGCGCGACTGGTCGAACAGCGCGGTGTTCAGCGACCCGGTCTCCTCGATCTCCGCGTCCTTCGGACCGCAGGGGCAGAGCCAGCAGGTCGGCGAATCGCGCAACGAGGAATTCAACCGGCTTTCGGTGGAGCTCGAGACCAGCACCGATCGTCCGCGTCGTCGCGTGGTGTTCCGCCGCATGCTCGAGATCGCCGAGCGCGAGGACCCGCTCTACACGGTGCTGCACCAGACAGCGACCTTCACAGCCAAGCGGAAGGACATTCGCTGGCGTGCCGCGCAGGCATTCCTGATGGATTTCCGCGCCAGCAACTGGGGGGTCTGACCGATGACCAAGATGGTTCGAGGCGCCGGTTCTCGCCGCATGATCGAGGGCGCCGGGCGCGCCCACGCCCTGGTCCTGCCGATATGAGCTTGGTCACGATCCGCGACCTCGCCGTCAGTTTCGACGGTGTGCCGGCATTGCGCGGTGTCGATCTGAATATCCCGCCAGGCGGCGCGCTCGGCATGGTTGGCGAATCCGGCTGCGGCAAGTCGGTGACATGGCTTGCAGCGCTCGGCTTGCTGCCGGGGCGCGCGCGGGTCACCGGTTCGGTCCGGCTGGCGGGCGACGAGATCCTGGCGGCCCCGCCGGCGACGCTCGATCGCGTGCGCGGCGGCCGCGTCGCCATGATCTTCCAGGACCCGGCGAGCAGCCTGAATCCGGTGCATCGTCTCGGCACGCAGGTCGTCGAGGCGTTGCGCCTGCATCGCGGCATCACTGGCGGCGCCGCGCGCGCCGAGGCGAAGCGACTGTTCGACCTGGTCGGCATTCCCGATGCGGCGCGCCGGCTCGACGCCTATCCGCATGAACTCTCGGGCGGGCAGAACCAGCGCGTGATGATCGCGATGGCGCTGGCCGGCCAGCCCGAATTGCTGGTGGCGGATGAACCGACCACGGCACTCGACGTCACCATCCAGGCGCAGATCCTTGATCTGCTGAACCGTCTGCGGCGTGAGATGGGCATGGCGCTGGTGCTGATCTCCCATGATCTCGGCGTTGTCGCCGAGACCTGCGACGAAGTCGCCGTGATGTATGCCGGGCGCATCGTCGAACAGGCGGCGGCTGCCTCGTTGTTCGCCCGCCCGACGCATCCCTACACGCAGGGCCTGCTCGCCGCGCTGCCGCCGATCGACGGGCCGCGCAAGCCGCTCGCCGCGATTCCCGGCGGCGTGCCGGAGCCTTGGGCGATGCCGCCCGGCTGCGCCTTCGCGCCGCGCTGCCCCCATGCGAGCGCCGCCTGTCAGGCGCGCATTCCGGCCCATGTCGCGGTCGGCGACGCGCATAGTGCCGCCTGCATCCTCGCCGTCCGCGAGATGGTGCCGGCATGAGGAACACCCCGTTGCTCCAGGCGCGCGACCTGGTGCGCCGCTATGGCATGCGTCGCGGCCTGCTCGGCCGCTCAGTGGACATCACCGCGGTGGCCGGTGTCTCGCTCACCCTCGAACGCGGCCGTACGCTCGGCCTGGTTGGGGAATCGGGCTGCGGCAAATCCACCACCGGGCGCATGGTGCTCGGCCTTGAGACCCCTGATGCCGGCAGCGTCGAATTCGAGGGGCGCATCATGCCGCCGCCCGGCACCGCCGCCTGGCGGGCGATGCGCGCGCGCATGCAGATGGTGTTCCAGGACCCGCTCGGCGCGCTCGACCGTCGCATGAATGTCGCCGCGCAGATTGCCGAGCCGCTTGAGATCCACGGTATCGGTGATGCCGCTGCGCGTGCCGCCCGGGTCGAGGCGCTGCTGCGCAATGTCGGCCTGCGGCCCGACCAGGCGCTGCGTTATCCGCATGAACTCTCGGGCGGGCAGCGGCAACGTGTGGTGATGGCGCGCGCACTCGCCACCGAGCCCGCCTTGCTAGTCTGTGATGAACCGATCAGCGCGCTCGATGTCTCGATCCAGGCGCAGGTGATGAACCTGCTGGTGGAGTTGCAGGCCGAACACGGCATGGCGGTGCTGTTCATCAGCCACGATCTGCGCGCGGTACGCCAGGTGAGCGAACGCGTCGCCGTGATGTATCTCGGCACGATCGTCGAGGAAGGAACGCCCGACGCGCTGCTGCATGACGCCCAGCACCCCTATACGCGGGCGCTGGTCTCGGCGATCCCGCATCCCGGCCGTGGCGGCAATCGTATCGTGCTGCAGGGCGATCCGCCGAACCCGGCGGCGCGCCCGAGCGGCTGCCCCTTCCATCCGCGCTGTCCGGTCGCGGTCGCCCGTTGTTCGACCGAAGCGCCGAGCCTGCGCGACCATCCCGACGGTCGCCGCGTCGCCTGCCACCTGGCCGAGCCGGCCGCCATCGCGAAGGCTGCATAGACATGCTGCGCTACCTTGCCACGCGGCTGCTTCGCGCGCTGCTGACCATCGCCATGGTGGTGACCTTCGCCTTCGTGGTGCTGCGCCTGTCGGGCGACCCCGCGCTGCTGATCATGAGCGTCGATGCGCCGCCCGAGGCGGTCGAGGCGTTCCGCACCGCCTGGGGGCTCGATGAGTCGCTCTGGGTACAATATGTGAAGTACTTCAACGCCATCCTGCACGGCGATCTCGGCCGCTCGATGCGCGATGGACGCGATGCCATCCAGCTTGTCGCGGAACGCATCCCGGCGACATTGGCGCTGACGCTGCCGGCGCTCGCCATCAAGATCGGCATCGGCGTGCCGGCCGGCATCTACGCCGCGCTGCACCGCAATTCGCTGACCGACCGGGTGGTGATGACGCTGGCGGTGATGGGCTTCACCGTGCCGTCCTTCGTGCTTGGCCTGCTGCTGGTGCTGGTGTTCGCCGTGCAACTTGGCTGGCTGCCTTCGGGCGGTGACGGGACTTGGCGGCATGCGGTGCTGCCGGTCGTGACGCTCGGCGTCGGCGGCGCGGCGGTGCTGGCGCGCTTCACCCGCTCGGCGATGCTGGAAGTGCTCGGCCAGCCCTATATCCGCACGGCGAGTGCCAAGGGCGTGCCGTGGCACGCCGTGGTGCGCGGCCATGCGCTGCCCAACGCCGCCATCCCGACCGTGACCATCGTCGGCTTCATGGTGGGCAGCCTGATCGCCGGCGCGGTGGTGGTGGAGAGCGTGTTTTCCTGGCCGGGCGTCGGGCGGCTGCTGGTGGTGGCGGTGGCCAATCGCGACCTCGCCGTCGTGCAGTGCATCCTGTTGCTAGTGGCGATCACCATGGTGAGCTCGAACTTCGTAGTCGATCTGCTCTACGGCGCGCTCGACCCGAGACTGCGCCAATCGCGCGCCGGGGGGGCGGGCTGATGTCGGATCTCGCCATCGCCGCGCCGGTCGCGGCCCCCGCCAAGGCGCGGCTGCACATCCCGCCCGGTGTCGCCATCGGGCTCGGCTGGATCTTGCTGATGCTGGCGGTCGCCTTTCTTGCCGACATCATCAGCCCCTATGGCTATACCGCGCTCGACCTGCGCAACCGGCTGTCGCCGCCGATCGGGTTCGGTGGCGTCTGGGCGCATCCGCTTGGTACCGACGAGTTGGGCCGCGACGTGTTGTCGCGTCTCATCCATTCCATTCGCATGAGCCTGCTGATCGCCTTCGGCGCCACCATCATCGGCGCCGCCTTCGGCACCACCATGGGCTTCCTCGCGGCGCATTTCCGCGGGTTGGTGGAACAGGCGGTGCTGGCGTTGGTGGATTTCTCGGCCGCCCTCCCCTTCCTCATCCTGGCGCTGGCGGTGCTCGCCTTCTTCGGCAATTCATTGTGGCTGTTCATCGTGCTGCTCGGCTTCCACGCCTGGGAACGCTACGCCCGCATTGCGCGCGGGCTGGCGATCAGCGCCGGCGCGCAGGGTTATGCGGCGGCGGTGCGGCAGCTCGGCGCGCGGCCGCTGCGCGTCTATGCGCGGCATATCCTGCCGAACATCGCCTCGACGCTCATCATCTCGATGACGCTCGCCTTCCCCGAGGTGATCCTGCTGGAAAGCGGGCTGTCCTTCCTCGGCCTCGGCGTGCAGCCGCCGGCGACCTCGCTGGGCAACATGGTCGGCTATGGGCGCGAGTATCTGACGCGGGCGCCGTGGATCCTGCTCGCCCCCGCCTTCACCATCATCCTGACGACGCTGGCCATTTCCATTGTCGGCGACTGGCTGCGAGATAAGCTCGACCCGACGTTGCGCTAAAGGCCGAAGCGGTCCCGCAGCCGCCCTTCCATGACCTTCGCATTGACGCCGAGGCGCCAGAAGGCGTGGAAGGGGATCGGCTTGATCGAGGTGACCGGCATCGCGATGTCGCGTGCCGCCGTGCCGGTGGCGAGCTTGGCGATTTCGCCGCCCATCGCCGTCGCGAGTGCGACACCGCGGCCATTGTAGCCGAGGCAGGCGATCAGCCCCGGCGCTGGTTCATGGATGTGCGGGTAGTGGTCCTGGGTGATGGCAACCTGGCCATTCCAGCCATAACTCCAGCGCGCGCCGGCGAGTTGCGGCCAGAGGCTCTCCGCATAGCGGATCATGAACTGCACCGGACCGGGGTCGTTCATTGGCCGCTGCGGCCCGCGGCCACCGATCAACAGCCGCCCCGCCTGGTCAACCCGCAGATAGACCGTGATGTGCCCGGTCTCATACAGCGATCCGCGATGCGGCATGATGCCGGCCACCACCTCCGGCGCGAGCGGCTCGGTGGCAGCGATGGAACTGAAGGCCGGCACGACGGTTTGCCGCAGGCCGGGCCACAAATCATCTGAGTAGCCATTGGTACCGAGCACGACCTTCTCGGCGCGCACCGTGCCGTTGGGGGTCGTCGCCCGCCACAGGCCGCCCTCGCGGCTCAGTGCGGTGACACGCGTGCCGCCATGCACCACCGCCCCCGCGCGCTGCGCCGCAGCGGCCAGGCCGCGTGCGTAGTCGAAAGGCTGCACGTCGCCGCCGCTCGCATCCAGCATCACCGCGAGGTAGCGCTCATGGCCGGTGGCCTGCCGCGCCGCGTCGCGTTCCAGCAGCCTGACTGGCAGGCCGCGGCGCATCCCCTGCTCGGCCGAGCGGCGGACGGCATCGGCATGGCGCGGCCGATAGGCGGCGCGCATCGTGCCACCCTGCCGCGCGTCGCATTCGATCTGCCATCGACGGATCAACCCGAAAGTCGTCTCCGGCGCCCCCCAAGCGAAGCGCACCATGCGGCCACCGAGTTCGGGGCCGAAGTCCCGCTCCACCTCATCTGGGTCCGGCTTCAGGCCGGGATTCACCTGACCGCCATTGCGCCCCGAGGCGCCCCAACCCGGTTCGGCCGAATCCAGCACGATCACCCGCACGCCGCCTTCGGCCAGGTGCAGCGCGGTGGACAGGCCGGTGAAGCCGGCACCGATCACCAGGACATCCGCCTGCGCGTCGCCATCCAGCGGCGGCGTCGGCGGCATCGGCCGCGCGGTGGCGACATAGAGGCTGGGTGGCAGAGCGGGTGCGGTCATCGGGCGGCCTTCAACGCATCCGGCGAATGGTATGGGGCCATCGCGTGGACGTCACCCCGTCCCAGCGAGCCATTCGACAGGCAGGGCCCCACGGCTCGGTGGCGCAGTAGCCAGCATGCTGCGTTGCAACATGTCACTTGACCCACGTCATGAAACTTGCCAGTTTCCATTTTAGAAAACTCGTCAGTTTCGTCACAGGGTCACATATGCCTTCCATCGACTCGCACCACCACCTCGCCGAACGCCACCGCATGGGTCGCCGGCGCGCGGCAGCCGTCCTGACGTTACTCATTGTCGCGGCCTGTGACGGCAAGCCAGGCGCCGGCGCCGCCAACGCCGCCCCCGCCGCGCCTCCACCGCCCCAGGTCTCGGTCGTCACCCTGCGTCAGCAGGCCGCGCCGGTGACCACGGTGCTGCCGGGGCGCACGGCGGCCTATCGTGTCGCCGAGGTCCGCCCGCAGGTCGGCGGCGTGCTGCGCGAAAGGCTGTTCACCGAAGGCCAGGAGGTGACCGCCGGCCAGCCGCTGTTCCGCATCGACCCCGCCCCCTTCCAGGCATCGCTGGAAACCGCCGAGGCCGCCCTTGCCCGCGCCCAGGCAACCGCGCAATCGGCCGAAGTCACCGTCAACCGCTATCGCCCGCTGGTGCGCGCGCGCGCCGTCAGCCAGCAGGATTTCGACCTCGCCGAGGCCGCGCTGCACCAGGCCCAGGCGGATGTCTCCTCGGCCCAGGCATCGGTGGATACGGCGCGGATCAACCTCGGCTACACGGTGGTGAACTCGCCGATCGACGGTCGCACCGGGCGGTCCTCGGTCACCGTCGGCGCGCTGGTCACGGCGAGCCAGGCGAGTGCGCTGGTCACCGTCACCCAGCTCAATCCGATCTATGTCGACATGACGCAGCCGAGCGCGGCCCTGCTGCGCCAGCGCCGCGACATCGCCGAAGGCGTGCTGCGTCGTGACGTCGCGGACCGCGCCGCAGCGGTGCTGATCCTCGAGGACGGCACTGAATATGCCCATCGCGGCGAGATCCAGTTCTCGGAGGTCATCGTCGACCAGGGCACCGGCTCGGTGACGCTGCGCGCGGTCTTCCCCAACCCGGACGGGTTGTTGATGCCGGGCATGTTCGTGCGCGCCCGCGTCGAGGAAGGCACCATCGACCAGGCACTGCTGGTGCCGCAGCAGGCGGTGCTGCGCACCCCGCGCGGCGAGCCGATGGCCTATGTCGTGAACGCCCAGGATGTGGTCGAGCAGCGCATCCTCAAGACGAGCCGCGCGATCGGCACCAACTGGCTGGTGACTGACGGCCTCGCCGCCGGCGACCGCGTGGTGATGGAAGGCGTCCAGCGCATCCGTCCCGGCGCCAAGGTCGCCGTCACCGAGGCGCCCCCCCGCCCCGGCCAGGTCGCGGCGGCGGATTGAGGGACACCCATCATGGCCCGCTTCTTCATCGACCGCCCGGTCTTCGCCTGGGTGCTCGCCATCGCCATCATGCTGGCCGGTGCGCTGGCGCTGCGCAGCCTGCCGGTCGCGCAGTATCCGTCGATCGCGCCGCCGGCGATCTCGATCTCCGTCACCTATCCGGGCGCCTCGGCCGAGACGGTGCAGAGCACGGTCGTGCAGGTGATCGAACAGCAGCTCACCGGCATCGACAACCTGCTCTACTTCTCCTCGAACGCGTCGAAGGATGGCAGCGCGACCATCACGCTGACCTTCGCCCAGGGCACCGACCCGGACACCGCGCAGGTGCAGGTGCAGAACAAGGTGCAGCTCGCCGTGCCGCGCCTGCCGCAGACGGTGCAGCAGCAGGGCATCCGGGTCGCCAAGGCGACCAGCAACTTCCTGCTGGTGGTTGGCTTCGTCTCGACCGATGGGCGGATGACGAATGCCGACATCTCCGACTTCCTGACCAGCAATGTGCAGGACCCGCTCAGCCGCACGCCGGGTGTCGGCGACTACCAGGTGTTCGGCTCGCAATATGCCATGCGCATCTGGCTCGACCCGGCGAAGCTGCTGAATTACGGCCTGACGCCGGGCGATGTCGCGACCGCCATCCGCGCGCAGAACGTGCAGGTCGCCAGCGGCGAGATGGGCGGCCTGCCCGCGGTCCAGGGTCAGCAGCTCAACGCCACGGTGATCGGCCCGTCCTATCTGCGTTCGCCGGAGGATTTCGGCTCCATCCTGCTGCGCGTGCAGACCGACGGCGCCCAGGTGCGGCTGCGTGACGTCGCGCGCATCGAGGTCGGCAGCGAGAGCTATGCCATCGGTTCGCTCTACAACGGCCAGCCGGCCGCCGGCATCGGCGTGAAGCTGGCGAGCGGGGCCAATGCACTCGACACCGCCGCCGCCGTGCGCGCCACCATCGACCGGCTGCGCCCGCTGCTGCCGGCGGGGCTGGAGGTGGTCTATCCCTACGACACGACGCCCTTCGTCGTGCTGTCGATCACCAGCGTGGTGCACACGCTGATCGAGGCGGTTGTCCTCGTCTTCCTGGTGATGTTCCTGTTCCTGCAGAACTTCAGGGCGACGCTGATCCCGACCATCGCCGTGCCGGTCGTGCTGCTGGGCACTTTCGCCGTGCTGCAGGCGGCGGGCTTCACCATCAACACGCTGACCATGTTCGGCATGGTGCTGGCCATCGGCCTGTTGGTCGATGACGCCATCGTCGTGGTCGAGAATGTCGAACGCGTGATGGCGGAGGAGCACCTTTCGCCGCTCGAAGCCACGCGCAAATCGATGGACCAGATCACCGGCGCGCTGGTCGGCATCGCCATGGTGCTCGCCGCGGTGTTCCTGCCGATGGCCTTCTTCGGCGGATCGACCGGCGTGATCTACCGGCAGTTCTCCATCACCATCGCCACCGCGATGGGGCTCTCGGTGCTGACCGCGATCTTCTTCACCCCCGCGCTCTGCGCAACGCTGCTGAAGCCGCACAAGCCGGTCCAGGGGACGCGCGGCTTCTTCGGCTGGTTCAACCGTGGCTTCGTCCGCACCAACCGCGTCTATACGCGCGGCATCGGCGCCAGCCTGCGGCGACCCTTCCGCATGCTGGTGATCTATGCGGCGCTGCTGGCCGGCCTCGGCGTGATGTTCCTGCGCCTCCCTGGTGGCTTCCTGCCGGATGAGGACCAGGGTATCGCCTTCGTGCAGGTCGTCGCGCCACCCGGTGCCACGGCCGACCGCACCCAGCGCGCGCTCGATGAAGTCACGCGCTATCTGCGGGAAGACGAGACCGGCGTCGTCGCTTCGGTCTTCGCCATCAATGGCTTCAACTTCAGTGGCCGCGGGCAGAATTCCGGCATGGCCTTCGTCAAGCTGCGCGACTGGTCCGAACGGCCCGGTGCCGCCAACAGCGTGCAGGCGCTGACCGGGCGCATCATGCGGCGATTCGGCGGGTATCGGGACGCGATGATCTTCGCCTTCGCGCCGCCAGCGATCACCGAGCTTGGCAATGCGACGGGCTTCACTTTCCAGCTGCTCGATCAGGGCGGCCAGGGGCATGACGCGCTGATGGCCGCGCGCAACCAGCTGCTCGGCGCCGCGGCGCAAAGCCCCGTCCTGATGGCGGTGCGCCCGAACGGCCTGAATGACGAGGCGCAGTTCCGCCTGGACATCGACTGGGAACGCGCCAGCGCGCTCGGCCTGTCCGTGTCGGACATCAACACCACGCTGTCGACCGCCTGGGGCGCGACCTACGTCAACGACTTCATGGATCGCGGCCGGGTCAAGCGCGTCTATCTGCAGGGCGAGGCGAATGCCCGCATGCTGCCGGGCGACCTCGACCGCTGGTTCGTGCGCAATGCCTCGGGGCAAATGGTGCCGTTCTCCGCCTTCGGGCACACCGAATGGGTCTATGGCTCGCCGCGGCTGGAACGCTTCAACGGTATCGCCTCGCGCGAGATCGCCGGCATGCCGGCACCGGGTCATACCTCGGGCGAGGCGATGGCGGAGATGGAGCGCCTCGCCGCGCAATTGCCGCCGGGCTTCGGCCATGCCTGGAGCGGGTTGTCCTATGAGGAGAACCAATCCTCCGGCCAGGCGCCGGCACTCTATGCGTTGTCGCTGCTGGTGGTCTTCCTGTGCCTGGCGGCATTGTATGAAAGCTGGTCGATCCCGGCCGCGGTGATGATGGTGGTGCCGCTCGGCGTGCTGGGCGCCGTCGCCGCCTCGCTGCTACGCGGGCTGTCCAACGACATCTACTTCCAGGTCGGCCTGCTCACCACCATCGGGTTGTCGGCCAAGAACGCCATCCTGATCGTCGAATTCGCCAAGGAGAACTTCGACCGCGGCATGGGGCTGCTGGAAGCGGCGGTGGATGCCGCGCGGCAGCGCCTGCGGCCGATCATCATGACCTCGCTCGCCTTCGGGCTCGGCGTGGTGCCGCTGGCGATTGCCACCGGCGCGGGGGCCGGCGGGCAGAACGCCATCGGCATCGGCGTGCTGGGCGGCGTGATCGCTGGCACGCTGCTCGCCATCACCTTCGTGCCGGTCTTCTTCCTGGTGGTGCTGCGGCTGTTCCGCACCAGGCGGAAGTCCGAAACGCCTACCGAGACCAAGGCCCCCGCGGCACTGCCGGCGGCCGGAGAGTGACCATGCCGCGTCTTCCCGTCCTGACCTTCGCGCTGCTGTTGAATGCCGGCTGCAGCCTGATCCCCGACCGGCCCGCGACCGACGCCTCGGTCACCGCGGGGTGGCCGGAGGGGCCGGCCTATCGCCGTGTCGCCGCTGCCGCCGCGCCGGTCGACCCACTGCGCTCCGCCGACGCGATCGGCTGGCGCGACGTCTTCACCGATGCGCGGCTGAACCGCGCCATCGAGACGGCGCTCGCCAACAACCGTGACCTGCGCATCGCCGTGCTCAATGCGGCGGAGGCCTCCGCCCAGTTCCGTGTCCAGCGCGCCGACCTGTTCCCGCAATTCGGCGCGACGGGCAGCTTCACGACCAGCCGGACACCGCTCGGCCTCGCCTCCACCGCTGTGCCGGTCGACAGCACGGCGGGCGTCAACCGCCGCGTCTACGAGGCGAGTGTCGGCCTCAGCGCCTATGAGATCGACCTGTTCGGCCGCATCCGCAGCCTCAGCACCGCCGCCTTCGAGCGCTATCTCGGCTATGAGGAGACGCGGCGCAGCGCGCAGATCACCCTCGTTGGGCAGGTGGCGAGCGGCTGGCTCGCCATCGCCGCCGACCAGGAACTGATCGACCTGACGCGGCAGACGCTGGCCAACCAGCAGGAAGCCTACGACATCACCCGTGCCGCCTACCAGGGCGGCACGGCGACCGAGCTCGCGCTGCGCCAGGCGCAGACTTCGGTGGAGACGGCGCGCGCCAGCCTCGAACGCTACAGCCGCGCCAAGGCGCAGGATGTGAACGCGCTGGCGCTGCTGCTCGGCACGCCGGTGCCCGAGAACCTCCTGCCTTCCTCGCTCTCGGCCCGCGACCCGGCCGTGGCGGTGGTCTCCCCCGGCGTCAGCTCGGACATCCTGCTGCGCCGGCCGGATGTGCTGGCAGCGGAACGAAACCTCGCCGCCGCCAATGCCGAGGTCGGTGCCGCACGCGCCGCCTTCTTCCCCTCCATCACCCTGACCGGCAGCGCGGGGACCGGCAGCGCCGCGCTGTCGACGCTGTTCGGCGCGGGCAGTGGGGTCTGGTCCTTCGCACCGCAGATCAACATCCCGATCTTCTCCGGCGGCGCGCTGGAAGGCAGCCTCGATGCGGCGAAGATCCGCACCGACATCCAGGTCGCGACCTATGAGCGGACGGTGCAGACCGCCTTCCGCGAAGTCGCCGACGCGCTGGCGGCCACCGGCACCTACGACCGGCAGATCGCCGCGCAGCGTGCCCTCGTCGCCTCCTACCAGGCGGCCTACAATCTGGCGTTGCTGCGCTTCCGCAGCGGGCTCGACAACTACCAGGCGCCGCTCGATTCCCAGCGGCAGCTCTTCACCGCGCAGCAGGAACTCATCGGGCTCGAATTGCTTCGGTTACAAAACCGCGTATCCCTGTATCGTGCCCTCGGGGGCGGATGGCAGGAGAGGAGCGGCGCCATGACGCAGGGCAGCAGCGGCGCATCATGAGCGAGACGGTCGAACCCGTCGCGCGGCGACGCCTGTCGGAGGCCGATCGTGCTCGCCTGCTGCGCGAGGCGGCGGCCGATGTCTTCCTGCGCGACGGCTATGCCGCGGCGCGGATGGACGATGTCGCGCGCGGTGCCGGCATGTCCAAGCGCACCCTGTATCAGCACTACCCGTCCAAGGCGGCGCTGTTCGAAGTGGTGATGGAGGATTGCTTCGCCCCCTGCGTGATGGACATGGCGATGGAGCACCATCCGGACCTGTCCACAGCGCTGCGCGGCATGCTGGAACCGGTGATCAGGCACCTGCTCGAGCCGCGCCAGATCGAGGTCGTGCGCGTGGTCATCGCCGAGGTGGGCCGGTCGCCGGAACTGGCTGGCGCCTTCTACCGGGCGGGGCCCGGGCGCGGTGCGGGGCCGCTGGAACGGCGCCTGGCGGCCGAGATCGAGCAGGGCCGGCTGCGTCTGACCGATGCCTCTGCGGCGTCCGACATGCTGTTCGGCATGGCGATCGGCGTGGTGCACATGTTCCTGCTGCTTGGCCTGCGGGGGCCGCCGGACGATGCGGAGGTGGCCCGCCTGGTTGCCGATGCGGTCGAGACCTTCCTGCGCGGCGCGCTGGCGACCGATACTGCCCAGGAGACCGGCTGATACCAGCGGCCCGTATTCGTGACCGCTGGTATTCGCCTTTTCGAACCCTCAGACGCCGGGCGCAAACCTCCGGTTCGCCAGGCTTTCGCCGGACTGCCGGCGGGCCGCATCCGCGGATCCGGTCCGAGTCAGGTGCTCGGGCCGCTGGTATGAGACGCCAGGCGCTGACCGTTCGGGCCTACCCGGCCCGAAGCAGGATCCGCGCCTCCGCCGCTGCATCGACCGCCGCCTCGCTGAACAGCATCGGGACATATTCATCGCGCGCCCAGAGCGGGAACAGGTCGCGGTAATGCGGGCTGTCCGGGTCGCCCGACTGGCCCGGGCTGTTGATGGTGACGCTGGCGTCCCAATTGCCGACATCCAGCACCATCCGCCACGACACGCCCGAGATCACCCGGAAATCCTTCGTCCGCCAGCCATTGTTGTTGATGGTGAGGTTGGATCCGCCCTTCGGCGCCGGCCCGACATCCAGCCGCGCCGCCAGCTCCGGGGCGAAGCGCGACAGTGGGTGTTCGAAATAGCCCTGGTGCAGCGTGCCCCAGGCCCAACCGGCCGGGTCCGGGCCGAGCAGGGTCGTGGCCTCGCCCCAGGCGGCGGACAGCGTCTCGCGCAGCAGGGCATCGCGACGGGCGGCGTGCTCCTCGCCTTCCAGCAAGGTCAGGGTCAGTTGCGTGTCGGGCACGGCGACCATGGCGGGCAGGCCCTCCGGCGCCAGGGCCAGCATCACGCCAGGCACGAGATGCTTGGCGAACCAGATTTCGAAGAGCGCGGCCGGGCCGCTTTCGGCGAGCAGGCGGTGATCCCAGCCGGCCAGCAACGCCCAGGCCGGATGGGCGTCGTCCATGCGGGCCAGCAAGGCGCAAAGCCGCCGCGCCGGCACGCAGGTCACGTCCGACTGCAGGGCCAGCGTCTCGGCGACGGACCAGCGATGATCGCCCGCCAGCGCGCCGGACAGCCGGGCGAAGCGGGCGCCGTCGGTCCATTCGAAGCCGGTCTTCTTCGCGGCATGATCGTAATCGGCTGGCAGGTTCATCTGGTTGGCGGTGCCGAGCCAGCCCGATGCCGGGTTGGTCGCACGCGGCAGGCCGGAGGACCGCATGATGCCGGCCCATTCATGCCGCCCATCGCCGGGGACCGGTAGCAGCCCGTCCCAGCTCGGGCGGATCGGCACCATGCCGGCGGCGGCCCAGCCGATATTGCCGTCCACATCGGCGACGACGTGGTTGGTCGAGGGGGCGCCCCAGCCTTCCAGCGCCTTCGCGTAATCCTCGAAGTTGCGCGCCTTCAGGTAGTTGAGGCTCGCCAGATAGGCGGCGGTGCCGGGCAGTTGCCAGACGCTGCGCAGCGCATAGGCACGCTTACCCGCCGGATCGTGGTACAGCACCGGGCCATGGCGGGTGAAGCGCAGGGTGACGGCGCGCGGCGCCTCGCCTCGCACCGGGATGTGTTCCTCCACCAGGCGCATCCGTTCCCAGCCCTCGCCATAGCGGTAGAGCTCGGCATCCTCGGGATGCAGTTCGTAGACGTAGAGGTCTTCCTGGTCGGTCGGATGGATGGTCAGCGAGAAGGCCAGCACGTCATTGTGGCCGAGGCTGACGCCCGGCACCGCCGGCTCGCCGGCGCCGATCACGTTCAACCCCGGCGCGGTCAGATGCGTGATGTAGCGCAGCGAGGGCTGTTCATGCACGCGATGCGGGTCGCTCGCCAGGATGGCGCGGCCCGTCGTGGTACGCGAGGGCGCCAGCGCCCAGTTGTTGCTGCCCTGGTTGTCGAGCGCGACTGGGTCGCTCGGCGTGCCGCTGCCGATGGCGTTCGGCTCGGTGGCGAGCAGATAGGTCCGCATTACCTCGGGCGGGATCGGTTCGGCCTGCCAGCCTTCGGGCGCCACCACGGTCCAGGCGGGTTCGAGCAGCTTGTGGAAGCGGTCGGCCTCGATGCCGAAGCGCGCGGCGATGTTGTTGCGGGTGATTTCAGCGTCGAGGTTGCGCACGCGGGCATGGGTGCGGCAGCGCACGACATCCTCGGGCGACCAATGGGCCGGCTGCGTATCGAGCAGTTTGAATTCCAGCGGGAGGCGCGCCGGTTCGCGTGCCACCAGGTCGACATAGGCGTTGATTCCGGCGGCGAAGGCAGTTGTCCAGGCCTCGGCGTCCGGGCCGTATTCGGCCCATTCGGCGGCCATTTCGCCGCGATAGAGCAGCAGCCGGGCGGCCTGGTCTCGCTCGACATAGGCCGCGCCGAGATCGCCGGCCAGCAGGCCGAGGCCACGCTTGCGCCAGGTGTCCATCTGCCACAGCCGGTCGCGCGCGGCGTTGAAGCCCTGGGCGAAGAAGGCGCCGGCCTCGGTCGAGGAACGGATATGCGGGATGCCCCAGCGGTCGATCACGATCTCTGCCTCGGCGGGCAGGTTGGGGACAGTGATGGTCTCGGTGGGGATGGTCATGCGGCGAGTCGGTCCTGAATGGCGCGGCGCGCATCTTGGGCCGTGAGCTCAGGACTTGTCACGGGACCGGCGGCGCAGAGGCGGTCGCCGCCATCGGCACACTGGTCCGCGCACCCGCCCCGAGCTTCCTTATTGGCTGGGCTGGATAAGGATGCGGGTCGAATGCCGGGGGGCTCGGCAGGCCTTCAGGCCAGCGGCCCGCCGGCCTTCTTCCAGGCGCCCATGCCGCCTTCGATATGCACGGCACCGGTCAGGCCGGCATCCTGCGCCGCCTGCACCGCCATGGCGGAGCGCTCGCCGAAGGCGCAGAAGAACAGCAGCCGCTTGCCGGTCGCCTGCGCCAATTCGTGCAACATGCCGCCCGGCCCGATATTCTCGGCCAGGTGCGGATAGGCGGCGTGCAGCGCGCCGGGGATGCAGCCATGGCGCTCGCGCTCGGCGCCTTCGCGCAGGTCGATCATGATGGTGTCGGCGCGGCCAAGCAGCGTCGTTGCCGTCGCCGCATCGACCGCCCATCCACGCCTGGCGACTTCCTCCTGATGCAGCCCCTGGCGCATGTTCGCCGGCACCGCGACATCCATCATCTTCGGATTGGCCAGCTTCAGCCCGGCCATCAGCACCTCGTATTCCTCGACCGACTTCACCTGCAGGCGCGGATTGTGGGCGCGCTCCTCGGCGATGGTGCTGACATTGTCGCCCTTGTAGTCATGGGCGGGGTAGACCAGCGTCTCGTCAGGCAGCTTCAGCAGGCGGTTAAAGATACTCTCATACTGCGCGCGGGAACTGCCGTTTTGGAAATCGGTGCGGCCGGTGCCGCGGATCAGCAGCGTGTCGCCGGTGAAGACGCGGTCGGCCAGGGTGAAGCAGTAGCTGTCATCGGTATGGCCCGGCGTGTAGATGACGCCGAGGCTCAGCCCTTCGATCGAGAGCCTGTCGCCATCGGCGACGCGCATCGAGACGACATCGACACCGCTCTGTTCGCCCATGACGGTGATGCATTTCGTGTGGTCGCGCAGCGCGCCGAGCCCGGTGATGTGGTCGGCATGCAGATGGGTGTCCACAGCCTTGACCAGTTTGAGGTCGAGTTCCTCGATCAGCTTCAGGTAGCGGTCCACGCGCTCGAGGACCGGATCGATGATCAGCGCCTCACCGCCGTGACGGCTGGCGAGCAGGTAGGTGTAGGTGCTCGAGACGGAGTCGAAGAGTTGCCGGAAAATCATCGATCGGTACTCCTGTACCATGGGCCTCAGCAGGGCCGGCTGACGGCGCGGAGCTGCGGCCAGGGCACGGTATAGCGTGCCGACAGGCTCGGCGCATCCTTCCAACTGGGCTGGAGGGTGATGGCCTGGCGCCGTCAGGATGGGTCTGGGTCATCGGAGGGCGCCTTCGGTGTCCGCCGCCGACCGACGCGGCGCTTGATGAGAACACGAAGGCGACGGCACCCAATCCATGCGTGGTTGGGGGGCGATTGCCCCATGTGGACCGGTCGGGATCGCGAGACCGACCGGCCAACAAGGTGAACATGGAGATTCAGGGTCGGGTTGCGAACGCCTCTGTCGCGGCATCGGCCGGCGCCGGCGCCACCCGCCGTCGCGCCATCGCACGGGCGACCACGTAGAAGACCGGCGTGAAGAGCAGACCGAATACCGTGACGCCCACCATGCCGTAGAAAACCGCGACACCCAGGCTCTGCCGCATCTCCGCTCCCGCCCCTGTCGCGATGGTCAGGGGAAGCACGCCGAGGATGAAGGCGAGGCTTGTCATCAGGATCGGCCGCAGGCGGGTGCGCGCGGCGGCGACCGCGGCATCCCAGCGCGTTGCCCCGCTCTGCTCCGCGGCGCGGGCGAATTCGACAATCAGGATCGCGTTCTTCGCCGCGAGGCCAACCAGCACGACCAGGCCGACCTGCACCAGCACGTTGTTGTCGAGCCCGGCATGGCGCACGCCCAACAGGGCCGCCAGCACCGACATCGGTGCGATCAGCACGATGGCGAGCGGCAGCAGCCAGCTTTCGTACATTGCCGCCAGCACCAGGAAGACGAAGATGACAGCGAGGCCGAAGGCAATCGGCGCGGTGTTGCCGACCATCTTCTCCTGCAGCGCGATCTCGGTCCATTCATAGCCGAAGCCTTCCGGCAGGTTCTCGGCCAATACGCGTTCCATGATGGCGATCGCCTGGCCGGTCGACACTCCCGGCAGCGCCCCGCCCTGCAATTCGACCGCGGGAAACAGGTTGTAGCGTGGCATGCGATAAGGGCCGGACGTCTCGTGGAAAGTCGCGAGGCTGCCGAGCGGCACCATCGCCCCGGCGTCGCTGCGCGTGCGCAGCCGTGCGATATCCTCCGCCCCCGTGCGGTACTGCGCATCGGCCTGCGCGGTGACGCGCCAGGTGCGCCCCAGCAGGTTGAAGTCGTTCACGAAGGCCGAGCCGAGATAGACGCCCATGGCCTCATGCACCCGGCTGACCGGCACGCCGAGCATCTCCGCGCGCGCCCGGTCGATATCCGTGCGGATCTGGGGCGTTGCAGTGTTGAACAGGCTAAAGGCGAAGGCGATGCCCGGCGTCTGGTTCGCCGCGCCCATCACCGCATGCAGAGCGGCCTCCATGGCGCGTGGGCCGTGGCCCGCGCGGTCCTGGATCATCAGCTTGAAGCCGCCGCCGGTGCCGATGCCAGGCACCGAGGGCGGTGCGAGCACGAATACCATCGCGTCCGGGTCGCTCATCAACCGCCCCTGAAGGTTGGCGAGGATACCGCCAGCCGTGAGACCATGCGCGGCGCGATCCTCGAAGGGCTTGAGCGTCGCGAAGACCACGCCGGCATTGGGCGCGTTGGTGAAGGTCGCGCCGTCGAAACCGACGAAGGCAACCGCGCTCTCCACGCCCGGCGTCGCCAGGATGGTGTCGGAGGCGCGGCGGATCACCGCATCCGTGCGGGCGAGATTCGCCCCCGGCGGCAATTGGAAGGCGGCGATGAAATACCCGCGGTCGAGCGGCGGGATCAGCCCCGTCGGCGTCGAGGTCACGGTCCAACCTGTCGCCGCCAGCAGCCCTCCGTAGATCAACATCAGCAACACCGGGATGCGCACCAGCCGCCGCGTCAGGCCGCCGTAGCCGATCGACATGCGGTCGAACAACCAGTTGAAGCCGCGCGCAAAGGCACCGAAGGGCCGCAGCAGCCATGGGCGCGGGCCGTCGTGATGGACGTGCGGCTTCAGCAGGATTGCCGCCAGCGCTGGCGACAGGGTGAGTGAGACAAGCGCCGAGAGCAGCGTCGCGACCGAGATCGTCACCGCGAACTGCTTGTAGAAGGCGCCCGAGATGCCGGGAATGAAGGCAGTCGGCACGAAGACCGCCACCAGCACCAGAGCGATGGCGATGAGCGCGAAACCGACCTCGTCCATCGTCTTGCGCGCGGCTTCCAGCGGCGACAGGCCATCGGCCATGTGCCGCTCGGCGTTCTCCACCACCACGATGGCGTCGTCCACCACGATGCCGATGGCGAGGATCAAGCCGAACATGGTGAGCGTGTTCAACGTGAAGCCGAGTGCCAGCAGGATCGCGAAGGTGCCGATGATCGACACCGGGATGGCCAGCAGCGGGATGACCGCTGCGCGCCAGTTCTGCAGGAACAGGATGACCACGAGCACGACCAGCAGGATCGCCTCGATGAAGGTGTGCAGGACCGCTTCCATGCTCTGCGCGATGAAGCGCGTCGGGTCATAGACGATGCTGTAGCCGATGCCGGGTGGGAAGCTGCGCGCCGCCTCCTCCATTGCCTGGCGGACGGCGGCCGCGGTCTGCAGGGCGTTGCTGCCCGGCCGCTGGAACACCGCGATGGCGGTGGCGAGCTGGTTGTTCAGCAGCGCATTCACCGTGTAGTCGGCGGCGCCGATCTCGATGCGCGCGATCTCCCGCAGGCGCAGCGGCGCACCGCCTTCGCCGGTCGCGATGATCTGTTCGCCGAACTCCTCGGGCGTGACGAGGCGACCCTGCGTCAGGACGGAGAATTCGAAGGCGCCCGCATTCGCGCTGCGCGGCGCCTGGCCGAGCGCACCGGCAGCGACCTGCACATTGGCGCGGCGCAGAGCCTCCACCACCTCGCCGGCGGTCAGGCCGCGCGCGGCGATGCGGTCCGGGTCGAGCCAGACACGCATCGCATAGTCGCGCGCGCCGAACATCTGCGCGTCGCCGACACCGTCGATGCGCGCGAGCAGATCCTTGATGTTCAGCGTCGCGTAGTTGGAGATGTATTCATGATCACGGCTGCCGTCCGGCGAGGTCACGTGGACCACCATCAGGAAGTCCGGGCTCGCCTTGCGCACGGTGATGCCGAGGCGGCGGACTTCTTCCGGCAGGCGTGGCTCGGCGACCGCGACGCGGTTCTGTACCAGCACCTGCGCCTGGTCGCCGTTGACGCCCTGGCGGAAGACGACGGTGACGGTCAGCCGCCCGTCGCCTGTCGATTGGGAGGTGACGTAGAGCATGCCGTCCACGCCATTCACCTCCTGCTCGATCGGGCCGGCGACGGTCTCGGCGATCGTCTCGGCCGAGGCGCCGGGATAGCTCGCGGTGATCGTCACGCTCGGCGGCGCGATCTCCGGGTATTCCGAGATCGGCAGGCGGAAGGCGGTGATCGCGCCGACCAGGGTGATCGCGATGGAAATGACCGCGGCGAAGACCGGGCGGTCAATGAAGAAGCGGGCGAGACGCATCGTTGGCATGCCTTGGGCGTGGCCACGTGCGATGCGCGCGGCCCTGGGGCGGGATGGGCGGTGGGGGTCGGGCGACGATGCAGACGCGCAGCATCGCCCCGGTTCGGTGTGGCGGCGCCGCGGCAAGCCCCGACGCCATCATGCGCTATTCGACGGAGGCGAGCGGGCTGGGTCCGATGCGACCCTGCTCGGCCGTGACGCGCATCCCCGGCCTGGCCCGTTGCAGGCCACCGATGATGACGCGATCCTCCGCCGCCAATCCGCTGCGCACGACGCGCAGCCCATCGCTGAGCGGGCCGAGCCGCACCTGGCGCGGCGTCACGGTGCCGTCGGCGGCGACCGTCAGCACGACGCGCCCGGTCTGGTCCGCCATCACGGATGCATCAGGCACCAGCAGCGAGGGCTCCTCCCCGGTCGAAAGCCGGAGGCGGGCGAAACTGCCGGGGGTCAGGAACAGGTCCGGATTCGGCACGACGGCGCGGACCCGGATGGTGCCGCTGCGCGCGTCGAAGGCGCTGTCCACGAAGTCGACATGTCCTTCGCGGCTGAATTCGCTCTCATCCAGCAAGCGAAGCTGCACCGGTAGGCTGGCGCCGCGCAGCCCGGCGCGCGCCGATCGTGCCTGGCGGAGGTACTCCGCTTCGCTGGGGTCGAAAGTGACATAGACCGGGTCGAGGGCGAGCAGCGTCGTCATCACGGTCTGGCCCTGCTGGACCAGGTTGCCGGCATCGACCCGGCGGTCGCTGACGCGGCCCGGGCGCGGGGCGCGGATCTCGGTGAACTCCAGGTCGAGCGCCGCCTGACGCTCAGCGGCCCGGACCGCGGCGAGGCCGGCCTGGGCCTCCCGAAGCGCCGCGCGGCGGGAATCGATCTCGGCCTGCGGGGCGATCCGGCTGGCGGCGAGCGGCTCGTATCGCGCCACCTGCTGTTCCGCGAGCAACAGCCGCGCCTCATTGCGCGCCACCTCGGCCTGCGCATTGTCGAGCGCAATCTGGAAGGGACGCTGATCCAGCGTGAACAGCAGGTCACCCGCCCGCACGATGGCACCATCGGTGAAATGCACCTGGTCCACCTGGCCGGAGACGCGGGGCCGGATCTCGACGCGGGCGGAGGGTTCGATCCGCGCCGTGTGTTCCTGCCATTCGGTGACGGGGCGCGACAGCGGGGCCGCCACCGTCACCGGCGGCGGCGTAGGCTGCGCGAGGGCCATGGGCGCCGCAGCCGTCATCGCGACGCCGACAGCCGCGCCCTGGAAGCGGGCCAGCCAAGACATCCATAGGCTTTCGTTGGGTTCAGGGGCCTTGCGCAAAGGGGAGGTCATGGCCTATCTCCAAATGATACCGACCGGTTCGTCCCCAAATAGAGCGACCGGTCGGTATCATCAAGTGTCTTTTTTGTGCGCCGCCACAGGCGACGCCAAGGAGGGATGAGCACCATGGCTGGCACCGCTGCCGCCAAACCGAAGGCGGCCGAACGCATCCAGGACGCGGCGCGCGCCCTGTTCGAGCGCCAGGGCATCCGCGCCACCGGCGTGGAGGAAGTCTGCCGCGTGGCCGAAGCCACGAAGATGAGCCTCTATCGCACCTTTCCGAGCAAGGATGCGCTGGTGGCCGCCATCCTTGCCGAGGACGCGGCCGAGCACGATGCCTGGCTCGATGAATCGCTGGCCCAGGCGAAGGATGCGGCGGGGCGCCTGCGCGCCCTGATCGAGGCGACCGCGGTCGAGGTCGCTGAGCCGGGCGTCTGCGGCTGCCCGATGCTGCTGGCCCAGGCGGAATTCCGCGACCCGGGCCACCCGACCTACCAGGTCGTCGCCGACTTCAAACGGGGTTGCCACGAGCGCATCCGGCGTCTCGCCGAACAAGCGGGCGCGACGGATCCGGCGGCGCTGGCTGACCAGCTCTCGGTCGTCATCGAGGGCGCCATCGCGTCGCGAAGCTACCTCGGTGAAGCGCGCGCGGCGGATACGTTGCGCCAATGCGGGTCCCTGTTGATTAAGGCGGGCCTGCCGCCGGCGTAACCGGTCAGCCGATACGGGGGCCTGGGCGGCGCGCCTTGGCGGGGGTGTGGTCGATGTCCTGCACGGCGAAGTAGCGCTCATGCTCGTGCCGGTCGCGGGCGCCGCAATACTCGGTGCCGCACTCCTTCAATGCACTGGACGCGCGGGCCTGACCGCAGGCCGGCTCATCGATCGCTATCGCCACCAGCGCGGCATCGAACGCTACGCGACCAAGGTGATCCCGCTGGTACGCAAGATGCTCGCCTGACGCGGCATCCGTTTGGGTGGGAGGCAGCTTGCGCGCCCGCCGCCTCCAGACCCTTCAACGCCAAGCCGATCAGCCGAACAGGAAGTCGTTCGCCGAGAGCTGGCCCGCCTTGGTCAGCCCGGTCAACGCCACCGAGATATCGGCGGCCCCGTCGCCATTGACGTCGATCAGCACCGTGCTGCCCGACACGCGCGCCTCGCTGTTGTCACTGCCGCCGGTGAATGCCGTGCTGCCACGATAGACGAAATCGCCAACCATCGGCGCGTTGATGACGAGCCTGTCGCCTTCCGCGGCCCCACCATCCAGCGCGTTGAAATCGGTGATCCGGTCCGTGCCAAGATCGCCCACAGCGAAGACGAAATGATCGGCCCCGATGCCGCCCGTCAGCGTATCGGCACCAGCGCCACCATAGAGGATATCGTCCCCGGCCCCGCCGACGAGGACGTCCTTGCCGCCAAGACCGGTCAGCGTGTCGGCGCCCAGCCCGCCGGTCATCGTATCGGCGATCCCGGTGCCCTGTAGGATGCGGCCAGCCTCCGCGCCGAGCGCGGCCGCGTCAGCGGCGGTCGGATCATCGTCGATGATCGTGGCCACACCCTTGCCGTCGGCGATCGTCGCCCGTACCGGGTTGCCCAGGACGATGCTGAAGGCCTCATTCGCCTCATCGACCGTGTCGCCAATGATGGCGATCTTGATGATCTTGGAGGTCTCACCGGCAGCGAAGGTCACCGTGCCGGTCGCCGCGGTGAAATCCGCCGCAGAGGCCGAACCCGAGGCGGTATGGTAATCCACCGTCACCGCCGTCACCGCCGCGGCCGAGAGCTTCACCTCGAAGGTTGCATAGGCCGTTGTGCCGCCGGTGGCCTCGTCCGGCAGGTCGAACTCGATGGGCCGCAGATAGACCATCTTGTTCTCATTCACCGTGCGCCAGTCATCCTGCAGGATGCCGCCGGTATCGCCGGAATTCGGGTTCCACGACCAGTAGGTCCAGCTCACACCAAGGTCGCCGCCGGCCAGATCGTGGGTTCCATTGTTGTCGAGATCCCCCGACAGGTAGGAGGTGATCGCCTCGAACCAGGCGACATCCTTGGGATCGGTCAGCTTGGTGCCGAACTCGCCGAGATAAACCGGCGCGATGCCTTCCTTGTAGATGTAGCCCCACATCTGGTCGAATTTAGCCGGCAGATTGGCCGGGAAATCCGCCCCCTGGAACCACGGCTGCGCATAGACCGAATTCGGGTAGTCATGCGCCGAATAGACCAGCTTGTTGCCGACATCGAGCTCGATTGGCCGGTCGCGCACCCCCATCAGGTTGCCGCCCCACCAGTAGCTCTGACCCTGGTAGTTCGCGATGCCCTCGACGAAGATCAGCCAATTGGGATTGACGTCGCCGATCGCATTGCCCGCGATCTCGGCTGCCGCCGCCCAATCATTCGCCCCGCCGCCGCCCCACGTGCCGTTGTACGGCTCATTGTGCAGGTCGGCGCCGATCACCGCCGTGTTGTCGGCATAGCGTTCGGCCAGCATCTGCCAGTCGGAGACCCAATCGGCCTGCGAGTGGCTTGAGTCGAACCACAACCCGTTCGACGAGGTGCCATCCCCGGCCGAACTGCGATGATGGTCGAGGATGATCTTGATGCCGACCTGTTCGGCATAGGCGACGATCCTGTCCATCACCTGCAGCGGCGTCAGGCCCCTGAGGTCGGGATTCTGGTTGAAGTCGATGCCGAGCGCCTGGCTCGTCGCATGCAGCATGTCGGAGGAGAAGGGCAGGCGGATGGTGTTGAACCCCTCGTCCACCATCTGCTGCATCATCTCCTTGTAGGAGCGCGCCCACAGCCCGTTCGGGGACATGTTGTTGCCCTCGAAGCCGAACCAGTTCACGCCGGCAATCTGCACGTTGTTGCCGGCAGAATCGATGATCTGGTTGCCCGAGGTGCTGAACCAGCCGGTGGTGCCGGCGGCGTCGCCCTCGGCAATCGACGTATCGGTGATGGTGATCCGGGGCAGGTCGTCATTGGTGATGGTGCCGGTGCCCGTGCCGGTCGCGATGGTCGCGCCGGAGGGTGCGGACAGCGTCAGCTTCAGCGTCTCATTCGCCTCGACCACCGTATCGCCGGTCACCGCCACATGCACGATCTTCGAGGTCTCGCCCGCGGCGAAGGTCAACGACCCGGCCGTCGCGGTGTAGTCCGACCCCGCAGTCGCCGTGCCATCGGCCGTGGTGTAGCTGACCGTCACCGGGCCGCTGCTGGCGGCCGAGAGCGTCACGGTGAAGGCCAGGTCGGCATTCCCGCTCACCCCCTCGGTGACCGAGGCATTGCCCACCGACAGCTTCGGCGTGGCTGTATCGTCATTGACGATGGTCCCGATCGCAGCCCCGTCGTTGATCGTCGCACCCGACGCCGCGGAGAGGTTGAGCTTCACCGTCTCATTCGCCTCGACCGCCATGTCG
Organism: Neoroseomonas lacus; assembly: GCF_014644535.1. Taxonomy (GTDB): domain Bacteria; phylum Pseudomonadota; class Alphaproteobacteria; order Acetobacterales; family Acetobacteraceae; genus Neoroseomonas; species Neoroseomonas lacus. The sequence goes on along the minus strand of NZ_BMKW01000004.1, from coordinate 219,820 downwards.
CCGGTCACCGCGACATGAACGATCTTGGAGGTCTCGCCTGCGGCGAAGGTCAGCGTCCCGGTCTTGGCCGTATAGTCCGACCCGGCCGTGGCGGTGCCGTTCGCGGTCGCATAGGCCACCGTGACCGCACTGCTGCTGGCGGCAGAGAGCGTCACCACGAAGGCGAGATCGCTGCTGCCGCTGTTGACTTCGGTGACGGTGGCATCCGCGACCGAGATGGCCGGCGTCACCGCCGCCGCGTCACCATTGAGCGCCAGGCCCGAGACGGCAGTGCTGCCCGCCGATGTCGCCTGGAAGCCGAAGCTGGTCTCACCACCGGCCGCGACCGAGGCATTGTAGCTCTGGTTGCGGATCACATAGTGGTTGCCGACATGGCTGACGATCAAAGCGTTCCAGATATTGGTGATCGTGAAGGTCGCGTCGAATTCCGCCGTCCAGCCGTTGAGCGCGGTGCTGCCGGCATCCACCGTCATCGTCGCGGTGAAGCCGGCGCCCCAATCGCTGGTGACGGCGTATTCGAGGGCACCGCTGCTCGTCGCGACATCGCCAGTGGTAATGGTCGCGACCGCCGTATCGCCGGGGATGCTGACCTGGGTAGTCTTGCTCGTCTCGCCCGCCGCGAAGGTCAGCGTGTCTGTCTTCGGCGCGTTGTCCGATCCCGCCGTAACCGCATCACTGGCGGTCGCATAGTCCACCGTCACCGCGCCCGCCGCCGCCTTCGACTGCGTGTCGGTCAACTTCGTCAACTTCGTGCCGGCAATATTCTCGACGATGGCGGCATGCCCATCGCTGATCGAAATGGAGGGCCGCGCGGCTGGTGCCGGCGCGGCATCCAGCACCGCCTGCCATTCCGCCCGCGCCCCGCTGTCGAGCGCCACGATGTTGCTCATCTCGAGCTGACCAAGCCCGACGCCGGTCAGCGTGTAGGTCTGCCTGTTGCCGTCGATGACGATGACTGTCGAACCATTCACTTCCGTCTGCGAGAATTCGGCCGCCTTGAACCAGCCAAAGTCGAGCTTGTCCGTCGCTGGGTCGAAATCGAGCACCGGGCTGGTGCCATAGAGCCAGGCAATGCTGAAGGTGGTTCCGGCCACGCCCGAGGGAGCCTCGCCGCTGCCGACACCAGTCGGCCAATCATTCGTCCCGGCGAGTAGCACGCCCTGCGCCAGCACCTGGCTGTCCGGGACAATGGTGAAGCCGAGTTGGAGGTGGATGCGATCCTCGCGTACCTCGGCCGCGTAAAAGACGAAATTGTCGACCGTAAGCTCGGCCTTGGTGACGCCGAGCAGGATCAGCGCCTGACCGGTGCTGGCATTGGAGATCACCACCCCTTCCGCGCTGTCGGTCATGTAGATCTGTTCGCGCATGCCGAAATAGCGGAAATCCACCACATCGGTCGCCGGGTCGAACGCGACCTTGTCGATCTGGCCGAGTTCATGGGACCGCGCATAGACGGTGTTCGGCGCCTTGACGATGCCCTGCTCCCAGGCGAGCGCGCCGCTCAGGCATTGGCGCAGATGGTCGTTGATGACCGGCACGAAGCTGTCGATGGTCAACTGCCCGAGAGCGACGCCCTGCACGACGATCATCTCGCCCGACCAGGGGTTCAGGAAACCCACCCCGGCCAGCGTATCGACGACGATGATATTGTGGCCCGAGACATCACCCAGATCGAGTTTGTCATGCGCCGGTTCGAAACCGACAATGTCGGCGGCGGCGGTATCGACGGCGACGATGCGCCCTGCGGTCGTGGTGATGCCCTCAGACACGATCGTCGTTCCCCTAAAGGATGCTGTGGTGCGCGAAACCGTCAGGCATCTATATCAGCAGATTTTCTACTCATGATTGCTTGGCGTATACAAATCGGTGAAGACGGCCGGCGAGACGCCGGGCGCCTGAGCGTCTGCTTGCAACCGCGCGATGCGGCGCGTTTTCACATCCGGTAAAGGCCCCGGACTCTCCAAACGGACTCTCAAGACCCGCCGATCAGGATGCCGGTCGCGAGCACCAGCCCGCCGCCCAGCAGGATCTGGAACATGGCACGGCCGACCGGAGTCTCCATGAAGCGGTGCTGGATCCAGACGATCGCCCACAATTCGAAGAACACCACCACCAGCGCGATCGCCGTCGCGGTCCAGAAATGCGGGATCAGATAAGGCAACGCATGGCCAAGCCCGCCCAGCGCCGTCATCACCCCCGATGCCACCCCGCGTTTCCACGGCGAGCCGCGCCCGGACAGCTTGCCGTCGTCATGCGCAGCCTCGGTAAAGCCCATCGAGATGCCGGCGCCGAGCGAGGCCGACAGCCCCACCAGGAAGGTCGTCGAGGGGTTCTGCGTGGCGAAGGCGGTCGCGAATATCGGCGCCAGGGTCGAGACCGAACCATCCATCAGCCCGGCCAGGCCCGGCTGCACCCAGGTCAGCAGGAATTGCCGCTTGGCGACCGAAACCTCTTCCTCGCCCTCGGCGCCACCGAGCCGGTCGGCGACCAGGTGGTCCGCTCGCTCCTCATGCTGCGCCTCGGCGGCTTCGAGGTCGCCGAGCAGCTTGCGCACCTCTGCATCCGTCGTTCGGGCGGCCGCGGCGGCATAAAACGCCTGGGCATCGCGCTCCATGGCGGCCGCTTCCTCGCGGATCCGCTCCAGCCCGAGATTCTCGACCAGCCAGACCGGCTTGCGGCCGTAGAAATCGGCCACATGCTCGCGCCGGATCGGCAGGATCAAATCGCCATACCGGGCGCGATACAGGTCGATCAGCCGGCGGCGATGCCCGTTCTCCTCCTCCGCCATGCCGTCGAACACATCGGCGGAAGCAGGGTATTGCTCACGCAGGCGGCTCGCATACAGCGCGTAGATCCGGCTGTCCTCCTCCTCGGAGGAGATGGCCAGCGCCAGGATTTCCTGGGCCGAGAGGCTGTCGAACCGGCGGCGGGACCCACCGAAACCAGGCAGTAGAGATCGCATCGGGTCAATCCAGTCATGCCGCGCCGCGCGCACCGTCTCGATGCGCGCGGCCACGGCCAGGGTTGGCAAGGCTTAGCCTATCAGGCCGGCGGAGGCACGATCCTCTCGCGCTGCAACATCGGAAGCATGCGTGACAATGTGCCATCGCGCACCGCGAACTGGTGCCACAGCGCGGCGGCCACATGCAGCCCGATCGCCACCAGCAGCAGGTTGCCGAACACTCCGTGCACCTCGCCCCACAGCCGGTCGCCCGGCACGGCAAAGGGCGCGGGCAGCGGGATGCCGCCGAAGATCGCGACGGGCCGCCCGCGCGCCCAGCGGTCCAGCAGCCCGGTCAGCGGCAGGCCGATGGTCAGCAGGATCAGCCCGACATGCATGCCGGTCGCCGCCAGCCGCTGCCACGCCGGCCCCGGCGCCGGCGCCGGCGGCACGGGCGACACCAACCGCCAGGCCACCCGCAGCGCGGTCAGGCCAAGCACCAGCACGCCCAGGCTGTAATGCAGTTGCATCGCCTCCTCGCGCCCGCCACCGCGAGGAAATTCTTCCATCGTGGTGCCGACCGCCCAGGCCGACAGCACCAGCAAGGCCGCGCCCCAATGGATGGCGCGGGTCATCGCGCCATGGGGTTGGATTTCGAGATCCGTCGCCATCCTCGGGGCCCTCCGCTCAGCGGTCGCGGCGGGTGACGGCGCCGGTCGCGGCGTCGACGCGCAATTCGACGCGCCGGCCCTCGGCATCGAGCGCCTTCACCTCCCAGGCGGTGCGCTCCCATTCGACGCTGCGCACCGGCCCATAGCCGGCTGTGCGGACGGCGGTGGCGGCAGCGGCGGCATCGACGGCGGCGCGGGATAGCGTCTCGGCCGACGCGCGGCGGCTGTCATCGGAGGACGCCATGGCCGGCGCCAGCGGCAGCGCGGCGGCGATGGCCAGCGCCAGGGCGCTGGCGGGAAGAATACGGGTCATCGTGTCTCACCTCGGTCTGTGCGTTGCGGTCCATCCGCAATGCGGCGCATCCTGTGTGACGGAAGCTGAACCGGCGCTGAGCAGCCCGTTCAGCCTGGGTTCAGCTTGCACCGGCGAGCTTGTCCCGATGCGTGGAGCCCTGCTGCTGCTGCTGTCCCTGTTGATGCTCGCCGCCGCGCCGGCCTGGGCGGATGACCGGCGCGACCATGAACGTGCGCGCGCCGCCCTCGCCGCCGGCGAGATCCGCCCGCTGGCTGACCTCCTGGCCGAGGTCGAACGCCGCTACATCGGCCGTGTCATCGAAACCGAGCTCGAACGCGAGAACGGCCGCTGGGTCTATGAGTTCAAGGTCCTGCCGCCCTCCGGCCGGGTGTTCGAACTCAAGCTCGATGCCGCAACCGGCGCCCTGCTGCGCGCCCGCGGGCCGGTCCAGGAACGCGACTGATGCGCATCCTGGTCGTCGAGGACCACGCGGCGCTCGCGCGGCAGCTGATGGAAGCGCTGGCCGAAGCCGGCTTCGTCGCCGACCACGCCGCCGATGGCGAGGAAGGCCTGTTCCTCGGTGAGACCGAACCCTATGACGCCGTGGTGCTGGATCTCGGCCTGCCACGGCTCGATGGGCTGTCGGTGCTCAAGCGTTGGCGCGCCGCCGGGCGCGACTTGCCCGTGCTGATCCTGACGGCGCGCGACGGCTGGTCGGAAAAGGTCGCCGGGCTGAATGCCGGCGCCGATGACTACCTGGCCAAGCCCTTCGTCATGGCAGAACTCATCGCCCGGCTGCAGGCCCTGGTGCGCCGCGCCCATGGCCGCAGCCAGCCGCAGATCAGCCTTGGCAGGCTGGTGATCGATACCGGGACGCAGCGCGTGCTGCTCGACGGTGCCACGACACGGCTGACCGGGCTGGAATACCGCCTGCTCGCCTATCTGGCGCTGCATGCCGGCCAGGTGGTGTCCAAGACCGAACTCACCGAACACCTATACGCGCAGGATTTCGATCGCGACAGCAACACGCTCGAGGTCATGGTCGGCCGACTGCGCCGCAAGCTCGGCGAAGGCTTTATCGAGACCGTGCGCGGCCAGGGCTACCGGCTGGCGGCGGCATGAGGGCGCCGCGCTCGCTGGCGCTGCGCCTCGCCCTGGCGGCGGGACTGTGGGTGGCGGCCGGGCTCGGTGCCGCCGGCTGGTTCATCACCGGGGTGGTGGTGCGCCAGGTCGAGGCCGCCTTCGACGCGCGGCTTTCCGGCCTGCTCGATGCCGCGGTGGCGGCGGTGACGACCGATACGCATGGCCATATCGTGGTCGGGCGCGCCCCGGCCGGCGCCGATTTCGACCGCGCCCTCAGCGGCGCCTACTGGCAGGTGACGGGCCCTGATGGCGCGGTAACCACGTCCCGCTCGCTCTGGGACCAGACCTTGCCGGCCGCGCAATCCGGCCATGAAGGCATTGCCTGGCGCGACATCATCGGTCCGCGCGGCGAACCCTTGCGTCTGGCCGAGCGCGACCTGCTGCTGCCCGATGCTGCCGGCGAGGCGCATGTCGCCGTCGCCCTCTCCCGTGCCGAGACGCTGGCCGAGATCGCCAGGCTGCGCACCGTCCTGCTCGCGGTCTTCGTGCTGCTCGGCATCGGTCTCGTCGGCGGCGTCGTGACGACGGTCGTGGTCGGCCTGGCGCCGCTGCGCCGCGTGCGGCGCGCCCTGGCCGAGATACGCCAGGGGCGACGGGACACGCTGGACCTGGACGCGCCGGGCGAGGTCGCCCCGTTGGTCGCCGAGGTGAATGCGCTGATTGCCACCAACCGCGCGACCGTCGAGCGGGCGCGCACGCATGTGGGCAATCTCGCCCATGCGCTGAAGACGCCACTCGCCGTGCTGCGCAATGCGCTGGAACCATCACACCCCGACCTGCCATCGGCGCGTGCCGAGGCCGAGGCCCTGCAAGGCTTGGTGCAGCATCACCTGGCGCGGGCACGGACGGCGGCGCGCGCCACCTCGGTCGCTGCCGCCGCCGTTTCGCCCCTGGCGGTCGCGCAGGACATCGCACCCGCCTTGCGTCGCCTGTTTGCCGATCGGGGCCTGCTGATCGAGGTGACCGGTGCATCGACGGCGCGCGTGCGCGTCGACGCGCAGGACCTGACCGAAATGCTCGGCAACCTGATGGAGAATGCGTGCAAATGGGCGCGCGGGCAGGTCAGCCTGTCGGTCGCCGATGTGCCCGGCAGCGTCGTCATCACGGTGGCCGATGACGGCCCCGGCCTACCGGAACAGGTGCGCGAGGCCGCCCTCGCACGCGGCGTGCGGTTCGATGAGGGCACAGCCGGCGCTGGCCTGGGCCTCGCCATCGTTGCGGATCTCGCCACGCTGTATGGTGGGGCGCTCGACCTCGCGCGCTCCGATCTCGGTGGACTGCGCGCGACCCTGTCGCTGCCGGGGGTCGCGCTGCCGCCGGTCGGCTGATCGCCGACCGACGAGACCGTATCGTCAACGCGACAACCCAGGCGCCGGGCCGTGGCCGGCGCCTGGATTGCCGAACACGTTACACGCTGCCGACCGGCGGCTGCGGCCCGGTCGGCGTGGCGCGGAACGCCATCGGCGTCGCCTGCTGGCCATTCACCGTGACCAGGCAGTCGAACTGGCGGTCGGCATGGCCGATCTCACGCGACTGGCAGTCGGCGGTCACCGGCATGGAGCCGGCACGGCCCTGCAACGTTGTGGCGCCATAGGTCACCAGCGTGCCCTGGATGGCCGGCTGGCCGTTCACGCGGATCGTCAGATCGTGGCGCGGTTCGGTGTTCGTGCCCACCGGGATGCGGGTCGTTGTCATCTCCCCCGACAGCATCAGCTGCTGGCTGGTGGCGGGGAGGACGAGGGTCTGGTCCGGGGCTCGCGAGACGCCGGGGGCCGTCATCGCGCAACCCGAGGCCACGAGCAGGGACAGGCAAGCCAAAACACGCGGTCGCATCGTCATTCTCCGTTTTCCATGTCACGGCAACAACGCCGGAACCGGTACGAAGTTGCCTCGCTCTGGCCGGGCGCCCCCCGGTCCCGCGGCCGACCGCATGCCGAATCCGCTTCCGGCCACCCCCTCCGTGCCCTAGCGTCTGGTCGGGAGACTGCACTTGGGGGGCTCGTGGCCTATGCGCTGCAACAGCTGATCAACGGGATCAGCCTCGGGATGATCTACGGCCTGATCGCGGTCGGCTACACGATGGTCTACGGCATCATCGGCATGATCAACTTCGCCCATGGCGACATCTTCATGGTCGGCGCCTTCGTGGCGTTGATCTCGGTGGTGATGCTGGTCTCGGGCGGCATCATGGATGGGCCGGCGGCGATCCTGATCGTGCTGCTGGTGTCGATGTGTGTCACCGCGCTGTATGGCTGGACGGTGGAACGCATCGCCTATCGGCCCTTGCGCGGATCATTCCGCCTGGCGCCGCTGATCTCGGCGATCGGCATGTCCATCGTGCTGCAGAACTACGTGCAGGTGGCTCAGGGCGCGCGGGTGAAGCCGATCGACGCGGTGCTGCCCGGCGGCATCACGGTGATCGACAGCGAGGCCTTCATCGTCCAGTTCTCCTACATGCAGATGCTGATCATCGCGGTGACGCTCGGCGTGCTCGCCATCTTCACCTGGCTGGTCACGCGCACGCCGCTCGGCCGCGCCATGCGCGCCTGCGAGCAGGACCGCAGGATGGCCTCCCTGCTCGGCATCGACACCGACCGCACCATCAGCCTGACCTTCGTCATCGGCGCCTCGCTCGCTGCGGTGGCCGGCACGTTGTACCTGCTTCGCTATGGCGTGATCGACTTCTACATCGGCTTCCTCGCCGGGGTGAAAGCCTTCACCGCCGCCGTGCTGGGCGGCATCGGCTCGCTGCCCGGCGCGGTGCTGGGCGGGCTGCTGATCGGACTGATCGAGACCTTCTGGTCGGCCTATTTCTCCGTCCAGTACAAGGATGTCGCGGCCTTCTCGATCCTGGTGCTGGTGCTGATCTTCATGCCCACCGGACTGCTCGGCCGGGCCGAGGTCGAGAAGGTATGACATTGCGGGCACTGAAGGACGCGGCCATCACCGCGCTGGTGGCGCTCGGGCTGTTCGTGCCGCTGGTCGGGCTGCGCACCGATGTCGGGCCGAGTGGCGAACTCGTGCTGCGCCAACGCTGGGGCGACGTGGTGATCCTCGTCGCCCTGGCCTTTGTCGGGCGGCTTGCATTGCTCGGCTGGCGCGGCTGGCGTGGCGACCCGAAGCCGGCTTCCGCCGCGCGCACCGAGGCGTTGCGCAAGGCCGGGCTATTCGTCGCCCCCGTGCTGCTCGGCCTCGCCGTGCTGCTGCCCTTCATCCCCGGCACCGGGCGGTATGAGCTCGACCTCGGCATCCTGGTGCTGACCTATGTGATGCTCGGCTGGGGGCTCAACATCGTGGTCGGGCTCGCCGGCCTGCTCGACCTCGGCTACGTCGCCTTCTACGCGGTTGGCGCCTATTCCTATGCGCTGCTGGCGACCACCTTCGGCCTGTCCTTCTGGATCTGCCTGCCGCTCGCCGGGCTGCTCGCCGCCTTCTGGGGCGTTCTGCTAGGCTTCCCGGTGCTGCGGTTGCGCGGGGACTACCTCGCCATCGTCACGCTGGCCTTCGGCGAGATCATCCGCGTCGTGCTGCTCAACTGGGTCAGCCTGACCAACGGGCCGAACGGCATCAGCGGCATCCCGCGCCCAACCTTCTTCGGCCTCACCTTCTCGATGTCCGGCGAACCGGACACCTTCGCCGGCTTCTTCGGCATCGAGCCATCGCCGGTCCATCGCGTGATCTTCCTGTACTACCTGATCCTCGGCCTCGCCCTGCTGACCAACTGGGTCAGCATCCGGCTGCGCCGCCAGCCGCTCGGCCGCGCCTGGGAAGCCCTGCGCGAGGATGAGATCGCCTGCCGCGCCCTCGGCATCAACGTCACCACCACCAAGCTCACCGCCTTTGCGCTGGGCGCTATGTTCGCCGGTATCGCCGGGTCCTTCTTCGCCACGCGGCAGGGCTTCATCAGCCCGGAATCCTTCACCTTCATCGAGAGCGCCATCATTCTCGCCATCGTCGTGCTCGGCGGCATGGGCAGCCAGATCGGCATCGCCATCGCCGCCCTGGTGATGATCGGCGGCTTCGAGGTGTTCCGCGACCTCGACGAATGGCGGATGCTGGTCTTCGGCGGCGCCATGGTGCTGATCATGGTCGCCCGCCCGCGTGGGCTGGTCGGGCACCGCACACCCTCGGTCGTGCTGCGCGAAAGACGCGCCATCGGCGCCGAACACGTCGCCGAGGGGCATGGCTGACCCATGGCGACACCGATCCTCGAAACCGACACACTGACCATGCGCTTCGGTGGCCTGGTCGCCGTCGATGCCGTGACCTTCACCGCGCAGCGCGACGACATCACCGCCATCATCGGCCCGAACGGCGCGGGCAAGACCACGCTGTTCAACTGCATCACCGGCTTCTACCGCCCGACCGGCGGCGCGCTGCGGCTGTTTCGCGATGGCGCGCCGGTAGAGCTGCACCACCTCGCCGGCCACCGTATCGCCCGCGCCGGCGTGGCGCGCACCTTCCAGAACATCCGTCTTTTCCCCGGCATGACGGCGCTCGAGAACCTGCTGGTGGCGCAGCACAACACGCTGATGGCGTCGACCGGCTTCGGCATCGGCGCGCTGCTCGGCGCGCCGCGCTACCGCCGCGCGCAGAAGGCCGCCATCGCCAAGGCCGTGCACTGGCTTGAAGTGACCGACCTGCTCGCCCGTGCCGACGACCCTGCCGGTGCCCTGCCCTACGGCCAACAGCGCCGCCTCGAGATCGCGCGCGCGATGTGCACCGATCCGCTACTGCTTTGCCTGGATGAGCCCGCCGCCGGCCTAAACCCGCGCGAATCCGAGGAGCTTTCCGCCCTGCTGCGCATGATCCGCGACGGCGGCTGTTCCATCCTGCTGATCGAGCACGACATGGGCGTGGTGATGGGCATCTCCGACCGCATCGTGGTGCTCGACCATGGCCGCAAGATCGCCGACGGCACGCCGGGCGAGGTGCGCGCCGACCCCCGCGTCATCGCCGCCTATCTCGGCGAGGGCGATGAGGGCGAGGACGCGGCATGAGCACCGCTCCCGTGCTGATCCAGACGATGTGGCGCACCGGCGGCACCTACCTCGCCTTCCGCCTGCGTGAGACGAACCCCGTCTCGCTGTTCTACGAGCCGCTGCACGAGGATTTTTCGCGCCATCCGCGCAGCAGCTGGGAGCGCTGGGCGAGCAACGGCATGCAGCGCGAACTCGGCCATCCGGAAGCCGCTTTCCACTACCTGACCGACTTCCCGACCGACGCCGTGGGCATGGTGCCCGGCCACCAGGAGGACTTCGCCTGGCAGCCCTTCATCCTCGCTCCGGGCGAGCCGGCCCCCGCCCTCGCCGCCTATCTGACCGAACTGGTCCGCACCGCGCCGCGACGGCCGCTGTTCAAATTCTGCCGCGCCACGCTGCGCAGCCGCTGGGTCGAGACGCTGCTCGGCGGCACCACGATCTATCTGCTGCGCGACCCTGCCGAGATGATCGCGGCCTACCGTGCCCGCGGTGACTACTTCTTCTCGGGCCTGCTGCGCATCGTGCTGCTGAATGCGACGGCACCGATGTTCGCTCCGGCGGCGTCACTGCTCGCGGCACGTTACCCGGCGCTCGCCACGCTCAATGACGCAGCGCTACGCGACAACGCGCTCTGCCACGCCATCACGATGGAAGACCGCATCGCCCTGGCCGCCCATGTCTGGCTGCTCTCGCTCGCCGCGCATTGCCGGCCGGGCGTGCTCGTCATCGACGCCGCCGACCTCGGGCAGGACGAGGTGCAGCACGCTGTCACAGCGGCCACGGGTCTGGCCTGCGACCTCGCCGATGCCCGGCCGCTGCCCGCGCGCGGCGATGTGGCGGTGGACTTCGAAGCCCCTGCCTGGCGCGACGCGGCGGTGCAGGCACTCGCCGCACTCGGCGATATCGGGCCGCTGCCCGAAGGTGCGGCGCGATATGCCAGGCTGGTCGAGGGCCTCCTGGCATGACCGCCCCGCTCCTCGAACTCGACACCGTCTCCAGCGGCTACGGCGCGGTGCAGGCGCTGCGCGAGGTCTCGATCACCGTCGCCCCCGGCGAGATCGTCACGCTGATCGGCGCCAATGGTGCCGGCAAATCCACCCTGCTGATGACCATCTGCGGCGACCCGCGCGCCCGTAACGGCCGCGTGGTCTTCGAAGGCCGCGACATCACCCAGATGCCGACTCACCAGATCATGCGCCTCGGCCTCGCCCAGGTACCGGAAGGCCGGCGCGTCTTCCCGCGCATGTCGGTGATGGAAAACCTGCTGATGGGCGCGCAGGTCGCCGGCCACGATCCCGCCCCGCTGCTCGACCAGGTCTTCGCCCTGTTCCCCCGCCTGAAGGAACGCGAGACCCAGCGTGGCGGCACGCTTTCGGGCGGCGAACAACAGATGCTCGCGATCGGCCGCGCGCTGATGTCGAAGCCGCGGCTGTTGCTGCTGGATGAGCCATCGCTCGGCCTCGCGCCGCTGATCGTGCGGCAGATCTTCGCCGCCATCCGCGACCTGAACGAGAAGGAAGGCCTTACCGTGCTGCTGGTGGAACAGAATGCCAACCTGGCGCTGCGTCTCGCCCATCGCGGATACGTCCTGGTCAATGGGCGGATCACCCTGGCCGGGCCGGGGCGCGACCTGCTGGCGATGCCGGAAGTACGCGACGCCTATCTCGGCGGCGGCCACTGATCGGGGTGAGTCTTTTTTTGTCCTCAGGCGCCGGCGCGGCCATCCGGCCGCTTGGCTTACGCGCCATGCACTGGACTGCCGGCCGTTACGGTCGGTCTGGGCGCGGTCGCGCTGTGCGCGCGCGGCCCGATGCAACGCATCGGACCGAGGGCTCCCGAACTCGGCCGTCTGCACCGTCGGCCGCGCATGCTATAGGGCGCCGATGCTACGTTTGACGGAACTGAAACTGCCCCTCGACCATGCCGAAGGGGCGATCGAGGCGGCGGTGCGCGCGCGGCTCGACCTGCGCGGCGACGAGCTGCGCGCCCTGCATGTCGCCCGCCGCGCCTGGGATGCGCGCAAGCGGTCCGACATTTTCCTGGTCTATTCCGTGGACATCGAGGTGGCCGACGAGGCCGCCCTGCTGCGCCGCGCCGCGCGGGACAAGGTGCTGGCGCGCACCCTCGCCCCGACGCCCGACACGCGCTACCGCCAGGCCGCCCACGCACCGGGTGCGGGCTGGAAGCGCCCGGTCGTGATCGGCACCGGCCCCTGCGGCATCTTTGCCGCGCTGATTCTCGCCGAGATGGGCTACCGCCCGATCATCCTCGACCGCGGCACGGTGGTGCGCCAGCGCACCAAGGACACCTGGGGCCTGTGGCGCCGCCGCGTGCTGATCCCCGAGAGCAACGTGCAATTCGGCGAGGGCGGTGCGGGCACCTTCTCCGACGGCAAGCTCTATTCCGGCATCAAGGCGCCCGAGGCCGTCTCCCGCAAGGTGCTGACCGAATTCGTCGCCGCCGGCGCGCCGGAGGAGATCCTCTTCGTCGCCAAGCCGCATATCGGCACCTTCCGCCTGGTGACGATGGTGGAATCCCTGCGCGCCAAGATCGAAGCTCTCGGCGGCGAATACCGCTTCGGCACCAAGGTCGCCGACATCCTTGTCGAGACCGGCCGCGATGGGTCGCGCCGCATGCGCGGTGTCGTCACCGAGGCCGGCGAGGCGATCGAGACCGACCACGTCGTCCTCGCCATCGGCCATTCGGCGCGCGACACCTTCCAGATGCTGTTTGACCGCGGCGTGCATATCGAGGCCAAGCCGTTCTCCATCGGCGTGCGCATCGAGCACCCGCAATCGATCATCGACCGCGCCCGCTTCGGCGACTTCGCCGGCAACAAGATCCTTGGCGCGGCCGACTACAAGCTGGTGCATCACGCCGCCAACGGACGGTCGGTCTATTCCTTCTGCATGTGCCCCGGCGGCACGGTGGTCGCCGCCACCTCCGAGGCCGGCCGCGTCGTCACCAACGGCATGAGCCAGTATTCGCGCGCCGAGCGGAACGCCAATGCCGGCATCGTCGTCGGCATCACGCCCGAACAGGACTACCCAGGCCATCCGCTCGCCGGCGTCGCCCTGCAGCGGCATTGGGAGGAACAGGCCTTCATCGCCGGCGGCGGCGACTACAACGCGCCCGCGCAGCGCCTCGGCGATTTCCTGGCCGACCGGCCATCGACCGAGCTAGGCACCGTGGTGCCCTCCTACAAGCCCGGCGTGACACCAACCGACCTCGCCCGCTGCCTGCCCGACTTCGCCGTCGCCGCCATGCGCGAAGCCCTGCCCGCCTTCGGCCGCCAGATCCGCGGCTTCGACATGGAAGATGCCCTGATGACAGGGGTCGAGACACGTACCTCCTCGCCGGTGCGCATCCGGCGCGATGCCGCGTTCCGCTCGGTGAACACCATCGGCCTCTACCCGGCCGGCGAAGGCGCAGGCTATGCCGGCGGCATCTTCTCGGCCGGGGTGGACGGCATCCGCGTCGCCGAAGCGGTCGGGCGCGACATGGCCGGCATCAGCGCGGCCGCGGCGTGACCGACTTCGATGTGGTGGTGCTCGGCGCCGGCGCGGCCGGGCTGTTCGCCGCCATGCGCGCGGGCCAGCGCGGGCGGCGCGTGCTGCTGCTCGACCACGCCGACGAAGCGGGCAAGAAAATCCTGATCTCCGGCGGTGGGCGCTGCAACTTCACCAATACCGGCTGCGTGCCGGACCGCTTCATCTCGGCCAACAGGCACTTCGCCCGATCCGCGCTGGCGCGCTACACGCAGCACGATTTCATCGCCCTGGTGCAGAAGCACCGCATCGCCTTCCACGAGAAGACGCTCGGCCAGTTGTTCTGCGACGGCTCGGCGCGGCAGATCGTGCAGATGCTCCTCGCGGAATGCGAGGCGGCAGGCGTCGACCTCCGCCTGCGCCACCGCGTCATCGACATCACGCGCGGCGACCGCTTCACCATCGCGACCGACCATGGCGCCTTCACCACTGACTCCCTGGTGTTGGCGACCGGCGGCCTCTCCATCCCGAAAATGGGCGCGACCGGCTTCGCCCATGACGTGGCGCGGCGCTTTGGCCTGCCGCTCATCACACCCCGCCCCGGCCTGGTGCCGCTGACCTTCGACGGTCCGACGCTGGAACTGATGCGCCCACTGGCCGGCGTCGCCCTGCCGGTGATCGCGGCCGCCGGCACCGCCGCCTTCCCCGAGGCGATGTTGTTCACCCATCGCGGCCTGTCCGGTCCCGCGGTGCTGCAGGCCTCCTCCTACTGGTGCACGGGCGAGGCCGTGACCTTCGACCTGCTGCCCAACCAGGACCCGACGGCATTGCTGCTGGCCGCCAAGCGCGCCCGCCCCAAGGCGGAACCGCGCACCATCCTCGCCGACATGCTGCCGCAGCGCCTGGCCCAGGCGATGGCGGCGATCCACCTGCCGCCCCGCATCATGGGTGAACTCGGCGACGCGCCGCTCAAGGCGCTGGGCGCACTGATCAAGGCCTGGCGGCTCGAACCTGCCGGCACCGAAGGCTACGCCAAGGCCGAGGTGACGCTGGGCGGCATCGACACCGCCGCGCTGTCCTCCAAGACCATGGCGGCCAAGGACGTCCCCGGCCTGTTCGTGATCGGCGAAGCGGTGGACGTCACCGGCTGGCTTGGCGGCTACAACTTCCAATGGGCCTGGTCGAGCGGCTGGGCCGCCGGCGAGGCCGCCTAGAAACCGCCGCAGTTGCAACCCATTCTCAACGCCATGCGCCGTTTGATCCTTCTCGCCGGACTGACCCTGGCCGCCTGCGCCACCCAGGCTGGCTTCGACGCCCGTATGCAGAGCCTGGTCGGCCTGCCGGTGGGCGACCTAGTGCAGCGCGTCGGCGTGCCGGACAGTGACTTCACCACGCCCGAGGGCCGGCGGTTCCTGCAATATGAACGGCTCGGCACCTCCACCCCGACGCCAATGCCGGTGATCGGTCTCGGCGTCGGCGGTTTCGGCTGGCGCGGCGGGTGGGGCGGCGCCTGGGGGGCCGGCTATCCGGCATACGCCCCGCCGCCACCCTGCCGCGTGACCTTCGAGATCCGTGACGCGCGGGTCGCCTCCTTCACACAGAGCGGCGCAGGCTGCGTGGCGACGGCCCCGGACAGTTGAGGCACGAGGGGAAGGGCTTCGCCCCTCTCCGGACACAGGCCGGCAGGTGATTGGACGCCAATGGTGTGACGCGGCCAACACGGTACCGCCTCGACGTCGGCGATGTGCGCTCTACCGGTGCACCGCCGCCAGGGGGAAGGACCGCAGGTCCCGCTGCGCCGCCCGGAACACCGCGTTCTGCTGATGCCCCTTCTCGCGCGCCAACTGCGGCACACGGCGCATCACCCATTCGCCCAAGGCCAGCGCCGTCACCCGCCCTTCCGCATCGACCGCCGCACGCCCGCGCAGCCCCTCCATCAGGGCATAGGCAAACACGCCATTGCGGTCGTCGTAGGAATCGAGCGCCTCCTGCACCGAGGACGACGCCGCGAGCAGGAAGCGCCCGGTGTCATTGCCGATCGCGGCCAGCTGGTCGATGTCGATCTGCCCGGCATAGCAGGTGTCGATCAGGATAAAGGCGTCGCGCGCGCGAATGCGGGCCAGCGCCGCGACCAGCGTCGTATCGTCCAGCGCCTGCTGCCGCAGCACGGGGAAGCTGCTGGTGTCACGCACATCAGAGGGCAGGAACAGGAAGTGGTTGCCCGGCTGTGACACGATGCCATGCCCGGCGATGTAGAGAATGAAGGTATCCGCAGGCCCGGTGTCGCGCGCCACCGCCGCCAGCGCCTCGAGCACGCCTTGGCGCGTCGCGCGCGCACTCGGCAGGAAGCGCAGATCCACGTCGCGGAACAGCCCAGCTCCGCTGGCACGCAACGCCTCGCCCACCGACCGCGCGTCGGGTTCGGCAAAGCGCAGGTTGAGGTCCGGCTTCGCATATTCGTTCACGCCGATCGCCAGCACCACCAGCCGCCCCGCGCCGGCCGGTGGTTCCGGCTCGCCAGGCCGGCGCAGTGTCAGCGCCGGGCCTTCGGCGAACAGGGTGCCGTCACTGGCATAAAGCCGCGTCGAGATGCGATTGCTGCCGGGGTCGAGCGGCACCTCGACACTGGCCTGGCCCACCCCCGGTTCGGCGCGTGCCGCGATGCGGTCATTCACCAGCACGTCGAGCGGCCCGAAGCCGAGCCCACGGTCGGTTGCCGTGAAGCCCATGCGCAACGCCGTCGACCCCTCCGGCAAGGCGCGCGCATCCCAGGCGATCGCCTGGCATTCCGCCCCCACCACGGCACAGAGCGAGGCCGGCGCCAGCGTCGGCAGCCGCCCGATCCGGTTGCGCACCTCGCCCAGTTGCACGAGGCGTTCCTGCGCCGGTGCGAAATCCCCGGCGATGCGCGACCGCACCGCCCGCGGCGCATAAAGCGCGCGATAGGCCTGCTGGAAGGACGCCCATTCCGGCGTCTGGTTGCGCCGGCCATTCAGGTGGACGCCAACCAGTTCCTGCCCGCCATTCGCGGCATGGTCGAACAGGCCCTCGGGCGACCACAGCACCCAGCGCAGCGTCTCGGCATGGACGAACAGCGCAGCCTGTTCGCGCAGCGCCCCGGCCTCGAAGCGATACCAGCGGATCGTGCCATCACCCAGCGCCGCGACCCCCATGTCGCCGGCCACCGTCAGTCCCCAGACCGCGCCCGGCGTGGCGATCGAATCGACCAGCCTGCCCTGCGCATCGAACAGCCGCAGATGCGTGTCGGTGCCGAGCAGGAAGCCATCCTCCCGTACCAGGATCGCCAGGGAGCGGGCGAACTCGCCCTCGCCCAGGCGCAGCGGCACGTTGTTCAGCCGCGGGCGGTTGGAGTTGCGCCAGTCGACCACGCGGATGCGCGGCGTCTCGGTCCGCGCGGTGGCGAAGCCGGCCTCTCCGCCCCAGGCGCTGAGGTTGCCGGTCAGCGGATCGAAGATGACCGGCGAGCCGCCCGCCCGCAGCGAGAACAGTACCTGCGTTCCGTCCGCGGAAACGGCCAGCGTCACGCCGGTATTGCGGAAATCCGCGCTTGGCGGCCGTGGCGCCGCCGCCAGGGTGCCATCGGGCGCGATGCGCCCCCATCCTGGATCCGCCGCGGCATAGACCAGGCCGCCCTGCGGCAGCGGCACCATCTGCGCGATGGCGTCGCGTGAAGCCGGGATGTCGGAGGCCGCCCCGAAGCCGAAATCGGCCCAGCGACGAATCATGAATTCGCGCTGCGCATCGGGCGGCGAGACGAGGGCCGGGTCCAGTAGCGCGCCAGGAGCCGGTTGCTGCTGCCGCACCACCAGGCCGCGGCTGCCGCCGCTCGCGGACGGTGCGGCATCTGGCACAGCCGGCTTGCCACCCCGCGTCGCCCCGGCGGCCGGCACCCGGTTTGGTGCCGTCCCCTGCGGGCCGGGAGCGCGGTTGTGACGGGCATAGCCGCTGGCATAGAGCTGCAGCCCGCCACGCTCATCATGCGCCCAGGCAACCGCCGGCAGCCCTTCCCCGGCAAGGCCGGAAACATCGGGCACGAACACTGTGCGCAGATCGGCGGTCGACAGCACCTCGACCCGCAGCCGGTCCTCGTAGCCCAGCACCAACAGCGCGCCTTCCGGCGAGAAGGCCAAGCCATAGGGCCGCGCGCCCTGGACCGGCGTGCGCTGCGCGATGCGCCGGCCATCCGGCGCGTAAAGCCGTACCGACCCATCGGCGGAACTGGCGGCGAGCCGCCCAGCGCCATCGAAGGCAACCATGCGCGTCGGGCCGGCGAAGGCGGTGTCCTCGAATTGCACCCGGCCGTTGCGCGCGTCCCAGACTTTGATGCCCGCCCGCCCGCCGAGAGCCGCCGCGAGCCGCGTGCCATCGGCCGAAAACGCCAGGTGCTGGACCGGCGCCGCGAGGCCCGGCAGCCGCGCCAGCAGCCGTCCCGTCGCGACATCGAAGATATAAAGGGCGAAGTTGCCGTCCCAGGATTGCGCGGTGTAACCGGCGGCCGCCACCCGCGCCCCATCCGGCGTCAGCGCCACGGCGTAGAGTTCGCCCTCCGCCTCTGTCCCCATCGGCGGACGGATGACCATGCGCTGGGTGCCTTCGGGCAGGTTCCACAATCGCAGGGTCTTGTCGTCGGAAACCGTCGCCAGCAGCCCGCCCGCCGCATCGACGGCGAGGCGGGCGACCGGGGCGATATGGGCCCCGGCCTCGATCCGCAGGAAAGGTTGCTGTGGCGGCTCATTCGGCGCCTGGGCCAGCGCCGGGCCGGACAGCCCCAGAGTCGCCACGAGTGTCGCCGCGAGCCACAGGCTCGGCAGCAGGCGACGACACATCATGGCTTAGCTGCTGGCCAGCTCGAAGCCCTGGCCCTGCGCCAGCCGGTCGGCGTTCTCGACGCTTTCCGAGAAATTGTCGCGCCGCGCGATGTTCGAGGCCGCGAGCTGGCGGAACTCGCCATCCGCCCCTCGCCCGCCGACACTCGCCTCCGGCGTGCCCAGGCCACGCACGCCGACCGCGCTGGCCGGCACATAGCCGACGACGCCCGAGGAGGTCTCGACGCGGGCGAAGTTGCCCTCGGCCGGCGTCACGGTGACTGCCTGGTTGCGGTCGAGCTTGCCGATCTCCGCCGCGCCGGCATCGGGGCGGATGCGGATGGGGGCGGAAACGCGCGCAGTGGTCGGCCGTGCCGTCACCGCGCGGCGCGCCTGCACGGTGCCCTTGACGCCCGGGGAGATCGTCTCGATCGCGGTGTCGAACTCGGCGCCGCGCGTGCCGATCTTCTGGTTGATCTGCTGGGCGAGGGCGACGTCGCGGCGCATCAGGTCGCGCTGGTAGGACATCAGCGCCAGGCCCTGGTCGCGCGACATGCGGCCGGATTGCACGGCGGAGCGGATGCTGTTCGCGGCATTCACGCGGCAATCGACCAGCTGGTTGAAGGCGACCTGCGTCGCGGCAAGCTGGCGGTTCTCGTTCTGCAGGTCGCCACCCACCGCCTGGACCAGGGCGCCCTGGTCCTGCGACTGGCGTTGGCGGGCCTGGATATAACCGGCGGTACCGCCGATGACACCACCGGCGAGCGCGCCGATCGCCGCCCCAGCGAGGATGTCGCTGCCGCGCCGTCCCGTTGCGGCGGCAAGGAGACCGCCGGCGATCGCCCCGGTGCCGGCACCGATCGCCGCGCCGCGCAGGATGTCCTCGCCGTAGAAGTCGCCTGTCGAATCAAGCTGCACCACATAGGCACGGCAGGCGTCACGCCCGTCATCCGTCCCGATACGGCCAGCCTGCGTCGATACGCAGCCCGCGAGCATGACGGCCGCGGTGATGCTGGCCACCGGGCGGCGAAGGGAGGAACGCATCAAAAATACTCCCGGAGAAGGACGGTGAGACAGCGTAACAGGCCGACACATCTTCTGCCAGTACGACGCATCACATTGCGTGCACCGGGTCACCGGCCACGCCGCGAAGGTCGTACTCGTCAGCGTAATTCCCTCCCGGTCGGGAAGTGATCTAACCTTGCCCCACAAAGGACCGCGCAGGCCATGGGGGCAGGAGCGGCCGGCTTCAACGAAGGGACAACAACATGGTCACGACACGCAGGCTGGTGCTCGGCGCTGGCCTCGGCACCCTGACGATCGGGCGGGACGCCTTCGCGCAGGGCGCTTCGGGCCCGATCCGCATCGCTACCGCCGGGCCGATGACAGGGCAGAACGCGTCCTTCGGCACCCAGATGCGTGAAGGCGCCACCCAGGCGGTCACCGACATCAACGCCGCCGGCGGCGTGCTCGGCCGCCAGCTTGCGCTCGAGGTCGGCGACGATGCCTGCGACCCGCGCCAGGCGGTCTCTGTCGCGAACCAGCTCGCCGGGCGGCGGGTGGTGTTCGTCGCCGGGCATTTCTGCTCGGGTTCATCCATCCCGGCGCGCGATGTCTATGCCGAGGAAGGCGTGCTGCAGATGTCGCCGGCCTCGACCAATCCGCGCTTCACCGACGAAGGCAAGTGGAACACCTTCCGCGTCTGCGGTCGCGACGACCAGCAGGGCATGGTGGCCGGCGCCTATATCCTGGCGAACATGCGCAACAAGAAGGTGGCGATCCTTCATGACAACTCCGCCTACGGCAAAGGCCTGGCGGATGAGACAAAGAAGGCGATGAACGCCGGCGGCATGCAGGAGACGATGTACGCCGCCTACACGCCCGGTGAGCGCGACTACAGCGCCATCGTGTCGCGCATGAAGGCGGCGAACATCGATGTCATTTATCTTGGGGGCTACCATACCGAAGCGGGGCTGATCGTCCGGCAGGCCAAGGAACAGGGGATGAATGTCACCCTGATCGGCGGCGACGCGCTGGTGACCAATGAGTTCTGGCAGATCAGCGGCGCGGCCGGCGAAGGCACGCTGATGACCTTCAGTTCCGACCCCCGCCGGCGCCCGACCGCGGCCGAGGTGGTGGCACGCTTCCGGGCCCGCAACGTCGATCCGGAGGGCTATGTCCTCTACACCTATGCCGCGATCCAGATCTTCGCGGAGGCTGCGAAGAAGGCGAACACCACGGATGCGCGGCGTCTTGCGGCGGTGCTCAAGGCCGAAGGGCCGTGGCAGACGGTGCTCGGCCCGATCTCCTTCACGCCGAAGGGCGATGTGACAGTGCCGGACTACGTCTTCTATGTGTGGCGCAACGGGGCCTACGCCGAGGTTTCGTGACGCGGGGCACGTCGAAACGCTTGCTTGCTGCGGTGGCGAAGGCGCAGACTTCGCGCAGTCGTCAACAACCGAAAGGAGGTGATCCGGTGTCTCATCGCATTATTCGGGCTGTCGCGCCCGTGGCCCGGATCACCGCGGGGGTCTGAGCCGTCGATGCGCAGCGGGCCGCGAGGTCCGCAGGCATTCATCGAACGGCTCGGACGACACCTCGCGGGTCACCAGGGCTTCGCGGGCCGCGTACCGGCCACGCGATGGGAAGGCTCCGGCGGGACACCGCCGGGGCCTTCTGCGTATTCGCGTCATGACCGGACCCATTGCACCGCCGGCGCCTCACGGAAGGCGAAGCGTTCGAGGTGGCGGCCGACCACCTCCTCCAGTCTGCCCAACGCCGTCTCATCCGCCGCCGCGGCGCGCATCAGCAGCGTACCGGGCAGCGCTGCCGCATCGAGCGTGCAGACGCCCATCGGGAATGCGATGCGCCCCTGTGTTTCGGTCAGTTCCACCGGCAGCTTGTGCTGGAAGTGCTTGCAGAGCTGGCCGAGGTAGCGGCGCGGCACATCGGTCGCAACGCGCGCTTCCGAGATGACGTGCATCAGCTGCGCTCCACGCCGGTCGCCGCGGCGTCGAGGGCGGCGGCGACGGCATCGGCCTGCTCCGTGGTGAGCGGACCGCGCGCCATGCGCATGCGCAGCGCCAGTTTCAGGTTTTCCATGGCGCGGACGACCTGCGGGGCGGGGCCGCCGCCCTGGGCGCGACCGGCTTCGTCCATGCGGGCGAGCAGGGCGTCGAGGGTCGGACGATTCGCCTCGAGGAAGGCGCGACCCTGGTCGGTGACCTCATGCAACTTGCGGCCGCCTTCGGCCGGGGTGGCGACGGTGACGTAGCCGAGTTCCTCGAGCAGGGTCAGCGTCGGGTAGATGACGCCGGGCGATGGGCTGTAGCTGCCGCCGACGCGTTCCTCGATGGCCTTGATGATCTCGTAGCCGTGGCGCGGCTTCTCGGCGATCAGGGCGAGGATGACCAGGCGGAGGTCGCCATGGGCGAAGAAGCGACCGAGGCCGGAGCGGCCGCCGCCGTGGCGGCCACGGCCGCCATGATGGCCGTCCTCGGGCCGGTCGGGGCGGGCGAAGCGACAGCCATGGCCGTGTTCGCGATGCCCGTGGTGGGCGTGTCTCATGGGGTTTGGTACCTGTTCTGAACGCGTATATCGACCGTATTTCGATATAGCGATTTCTTAGATATATCGAAATACAGTCTGAATCCAGCGCCTCATTATCACGTTCCCGCGAGTCTTCGGATTGGGTGCCAGGTCATTGTTTCCAAAGGCCTCGGGCCTTTGGCGGGTCCAGTGCAGCGCCCTGGCCGAAGGGGTTTGGGGAGGGTGGAGCTCTCCCCAACGAACACCGCGCCCTCCCCCATCCCGCGCAATCCCCCTACCCTGGCGCGTTGGGGAAACCGGGGATCGCGACCGCGCATGACGATACGCAACGTGCTCTACATCATGTGCGACCAGCTGCGCTGGGATCACCTCGGCTGTGCCGGCCATCCCTTCCTCCGCACGCCGAACATTGATGCGCTGGCCGCGCGCGGCGTCCGCTTCGCGCAGGCCTATGTGCAGTCGGGCATCTGCGGGCCGTCGCGGATGAGCGCCTATACCGGCCGCTACGTCTCCTCCCATGGTGCCACGCATAACCGCGTGCCTCTGTCGGTCGGCGAGGTCACGCTGGGCTGGCATCTGCGCGAGAGCGGGCGGACGCTCGCGCTGGCCGGCAAGACGCACATGCTCCCCGATGCGCGCGGCATGAAGCGGCTGCTGCTCGATGGCCAGGACGAACTCGCGGTGCTGCTGCGCGAGGGCTGGTTCACCCTGGTCGATCGCCATGACGGCCACCATGCGGAGACGCACAGCGCCTATGCCGACTGGCTACGCGCCCAGGGCTATGACAGCCGCGACCCATGGACCGACTACGTCATCGCCGTGACCGACGAGAATGGCGAAACGCGGAATGGCTGGATGATGCGCAACGCGCGCTATCCGGCGCGGGTGCGCGACGAGCACAGCGAGACCGCCTACACCACCGACCGCGCCATCGACTTCATGGAGCAGCAGGGCGACCAGCCCTGGGTGCTGCACCTGTCCTATGTGAAGCCGCATTGGCCGTATATCGCGCCGGCGCCGTGGCACGCGATGTTCAGAGCCGAGCAATGCCTGCCGGTGTCACGCGACGCAGGCGAGCGCGGCGAGGCGGCGCATTCGGTGCTGCGTGAGTTCCAGAATGAGGAGGTCGCGCAATCCTTCCAGAACGACGAGTGCATCGCAACGGTCCGCCCGGCCTATCAGGGGCTGATCGCGCAGCTCGACCATCATCTGGGCCGGGTGATGGAGACGCTGGACCGGCTCGGGCGGTGGGAGGACACGCTGGTCGTCTTCACCTCCGACCATGGCGATTATCTCGGTGACCACTGGCTCGGCGAGAAGGAGCTGTTCCACGATTGCATCCAGCGCGTGCCCTTCCTGCTGGTCGATCCTTCCTCGGCGGCGGACGGCACGCGCGGCACGGTCGATGACCGCTTCGTCGAGGCGATCGATGTGGTGCCGACCATTCTCGACGCGCTCGGCCTCGATCCGGCGGAGCATGTGGTGGAGGGACGCTCCCTGCTGCCGCTGACCCGCGGCGATGCGCCGGCATGGCGCGATGCCGTGTTCAGCGAGCTGGACTGGACCTTCCGCGGCGCGCGGCGGCGGCTCGGCCTCAAAACCGGGCAGCATCACGCCTGGATGGTGCGCACCGATCGCTGGAAATACGTCCATTGGACGGATGGGCTGCGGCCGATGCTGTTCGACCTGTTGGCCGACCCCCAGGAATTCCACGACCTCGGCGCCGACCCGTTGCTCGAAGGCGTGCGCGAGGCAATGCGCGAGCGGCTGCTGGCCTGGTTCACCGGGCTGAAACGCCGGACCACGCTAACCTGGGCGGAAGCCGAACTGCGTACCGACCGACATAAGGCGGCCGGCGTCCACTACGGCGAGTGGTGATGCTTGGAGCAGATCCCAGACAGGTGGAATCACCTGATCGGGTGAAAATGCTCGAGAAAGCAGCAGGCCAGAGAGGGTTTCGTGAGCCGGAGCGATCGGAAGCCGCTCCAGCGCAAGCTGCCTTCACGCCGCCTGCCCCAGCCCATCGTTGACGGGCATCGTCACGCGTTCGGATGAGGTCATCCGAACGCGAACTGCTTCAGCGGGCGATCCAGCTATCCGGCCCGTCGACGGTCTCCTCAGGTAGGTCGGCGGCAACGTCCAGCAGCACGGCCGACACCCACTCCTCGGCGGTGGTGCCGAGCGCCGCGGCACGGCGGGCGATCTCCGCGGCCAGGCTATCAGGCAATTCCACCTTCACTTCAGTCATCAACGGGCTCCTCGGTTGCACCTGCGAAGAAGATAGAGTGCAAACCGTTTACGGCGCCTTTGCGACCTTCGCATGGGTGGAATGCGTACTCGATTTCTGATTCACCGAGGCCGGCCGGGCCGCATCTGGGGCCCTTGGCACCGCGCCCATGGTGCGACCGATTGCGGGCGTCGAACCGATTGCCGGATGCCGGCTGATCGGCACCATCTGCCGGGGCCGCCATCGATGCATCGCGCATGCCTCGGGCCGCGAGCGCTGCGGCCAGCGCAACCGTGCATGGCGCGCAAGCCAAGTCGGCGGACGAGGCCCGATTACGACCCCACGCCGATCGCGTGATAGTCCCGGCTGAACCAGATCAGCCCGCGCGAGGCCGCGCCCTGCCGCACCGCCTCGACCTCGGCGAAGATCACGCTGTGGGTGCCGCGCTCGATCACCTCGGCAATCCGGCAATCGAACGAGACGGCGGCGCCATCGAGCACCGGCGAGCCGGTCTCGAGCAACCCCCAGCTCGCATGGGAAAAGCGTTCGGTCATGTCGGCCTCGGCGGAACGACCGGCGAATCGCCCTGACAGCTCCTCCTGCCCCGGCGCCAGGCTGTTCACGCAGAGCACCCCGTTATCCTTGAACAACCGGTTTTGCGGGCTGCCGCGATTGAGGCAGACCAGCAAGGTCGGCGGATCATCGGTGACCGAGCAGACGGCGCTCACGGTCAGACCGCCGAGACCGGCCGGCCCATCGGTGGTGACGATGTTCACAGCGGCCCCGAGACGCGCCATGGCATCGCGGAATTCCTGACGTGTCACGGACATTGCGGAAAGCCCCTCGCCGACCGGGATCCCGGCCCCTGAATGATGAAACAACCCGCCCAAGACGTGCGCGTGACACGGCCATCGCGCAACCCTTCGATCGTCGCGCGGGGCCGTGATTCTGCATGCCGCAGGCCCGTGGCGGGCCACGCTGCCCGCGTTGGCAGCGGCGCTGCTCAGCGCTTCACCACGCCGCCGCCGCCGGTCAGGTTGCCGCCTCCGCCGCCACCGGTGAGGTTGCCGCCACGCGGTGCCTGGCGGACGCGATAGGCCTGGGCGACGGCCTCGACCAGTTGGGCGCTGTCATTGGACTGGTCGGTCACCCAGGCGAAGATCGCGGCGACGCGCTGGGCGCCGATGCAGCGCACGGTCAGCGCTTCATCGCCACGCCAGCCGAAGATGCTCTGACGATCACGCGAGACATTGGTCTGGAAGCCGGCCGCCGCGACGGCACGCTCACCGGTCGCGATGCAGTCATCCTGGTTGGTCGAGGCCAGCTGGACCCAGGCGGTGGACACCATCGCCGCTGTGGCGGGCAGCGCCGCCATGCCCAGCAGCGTAGCGAGGGCGAAATGCTTGAAGCGGGACACGGTATCCTCCTGCCGGCTCGCGATGTTGTGCAACGATCCTACCGTCCCGGCGCCGCCAGGCGATAGAGCAGGTGTTGGCGCATCGGATGACCCTCCGGCAGGCGAGGATGCTCGAAACGCCCATCTGCGGTCATGCCGAGCCGTTCCATCAACCGCCAAGACGGTTCGTTGGCCGGGATGGTGAAGGCGACGATCTCGGCCAGCCCCAGCGTGGCGAAGCCGAAGTCGAGCGCGGCGCGCGCCGCTTCCTCGGCGAAGCCGCGCCGCCGATGGTTCGCGCCAATGCGCCAGCCGACTTCGACCGCCGGCGTGAAGCGCGCCTGCCAGGGAATGGTCATCAGCCCGACCACGCCAACGAAGAGCGCGCCGCCGCGTTCCTCCACCACCCAGAAGCCCCAGCCATGGGCGTCGATATGGGCCTGCAGCCGCGCCGCCCAGGCGTCGCTCTCGGCCCGGGTCAGCACCGCGGGGAAGTGCCGCATGCTGTCCGCGTCGCCATTGAGAGCGAAGAGCGGGTCGAGATCCTGCGTGCGCCAGGGGCGCAGGGTCAGGCGCGGCGTATGCAATGTGACCGGTGTCATGCCGCGCAAATCTAGCCGGGCGCGGCCCGGCGGCGTAGTAGCATGGGTCACGGAGGAACCACCCCATGATGCTGCCCTCAGCAGACGCCCTTGCCGCCCTGGTGCCCGATGGGGCGCTGCTGGCCATGCCGCCGGACAATTCCCTGCCATCGGTCGCCATCGCCAAGGCGCTGATCCGCCGGGGGGCGCGCAACCTGCGCCTGCTCGGCGTGCCGGTTTCGGGCTTCGCGACCGACATCCTGATCGGCGCCGGCTGCGTGGCGGAGCTGGAAACCTCCGCCGTGTCGCTCGGCGAAGCGGGCTTCGCTCCGCGCTTCTCGGCGGCGCTGCGCGAGGGGCGCCTCATCCTGCGCGACGCCACCTGCCCGGCCATCCATTCCATGTTGCAGGCCTCCGAGAAGGGCATCCCCTTCATGGCGCTGCGCGGCATCATTGGCTCCGACATCCTGGCCAACCGGCCGGATTGGAAGGTGGTCCCGAACCCCTTTGCCGAGGATGGCGAGGACCCGATCGTCCTGTTGCCCGCGCGGCAACCCGACTTCGCCATCTTCCACGCCGCCATGGCCGACAGCGAGGGCAATGTCTGGCTCGGCCGCCGGCGCGAATGCGCGACCATCGCGCATGCGTCGAAGGCCGCGTTGGTGACGGTGGAACGCTTCGTCGAGGGCAATTTCCTCGAGAATGAGAAGCTGGCGCCGGGCGCCATCAGCAGCACGTACATCACTGCGACGGCGATCGCCGAACGCGGCGCGCATCCGGTCGCGTTGCTCGACGAATACGGCTTCGATGCCGCCTATGTCGCCGACTACGCGCGCGCGGCGAAGACCGAGGAGGGCTTCCGCGCCTGGCTCGACCGCGAAGTCTTCGGTGCCGCGCAGAAGGTCGCGGCGGAATGAGCGCGTCCGATCATCAGGGCCGCGCCGCGATGCACCCGGCCATCGCCCCGGAAGAACGACTGATCGCCACCTTGGCGCGGCTGATCATGGACCCCTCGGCCCCGCCGGCGCGCCACATCGCCGTCGGTGCAGCCTCGCCCATGCCGGCGGCCGCCTGCTGGCTGGTGAAACTGATGGGCCATCCGGTGAAGCTCTCCCTGCTGCACAAGCGCAGCGGCAATCCTTTCACCGAAGGCACGCGCGAATTGTTCGACCTGACCGGCCAGGGGCGGATCGACCTGTTCTTCCTCGGCGGCGGCCAGATCGACGGGCAAGCGAACCTCAACCTGGTTGGCACCGGGGAATGGCCGGGGATGGGCGTGCGGTTTCCGGGGTCGTTCGGTTCGGCCTTCATGTACTTCATGACGCCGCGCACCATCCTGTTCCGCGAGGAACATTCGCCGCGCGTGCTGGTCGAGAAGGTGGACAACATCTCCGCCCCCGGCGTCTCCGCCCCCGGCGTGTTCCGCCGCGGCACGGCGCAGGCGCTGGTGACCGGGAAGTGCGTGTTCCGCTTCCATCCGGACCGCGCGCGCTTTTCGCTGGAAAGCCTGCACCCCGGCGAGACGGTCGACAGCGTGCGCGAGGCCACCGGCTTCCCCTTCGACGTGGAGGGCGAGGTCCCCGCCACGCCCGACCCGAGCGAGGCGGAACTCGCCTTGCTGCGCGGGACGGTGTGCGACGAGATGGTCGAGACCTACCCGGAATTCTGCGCCCGAATCTGGGGCCGCCGCGCCGAGGCGGCCTGATTTCCACCGCGCGCGGGCGGTTCGACAAACGCCGCCCGCTGACGCATCTTCCGCCCGTATTCGAAGGGAAAATCGTTCATGGACGACAACGCGGCGATCGCAAGCGGGATGACACTCTCCCCCGGCGCGCTGGCGGGGCTGCGCGTGGTGGACCTCACCCGCGTGCTCGGTGGGCCCTACTGCACCATGGTGCTGTCCGACCACGGCGCCGAAGTCATCAAGCTCGAACCGCCGCAGGGTGACGAAGTCCGCGACTGGGGCCCTCCCTTCAACGCCGATGGCGATGCCTCCTATTTCGTCGGCGTGAACCGCAACAAGCGGTCGGTTGGGCTCGACCTGTCCAAGCCGGCGGGGCGCGAGGTGCTGATGCGCCTGCTCGACGGCGCCGATGTGCTCATTGAGAACTTCAAGCCAGGCTCAATGGAAAGGTGGGGCCTCGGCTATGAGGAGGTGCTGTCCAAGAAGTTCCCGCGCCTGATCCATTGCCGCGTTTCCGGCTTCGGCGGCGAGGGTCCGCTCGGCGGCTTCCCAGGCTATGACGCCGTGCTGCAGGCGATGGTCGGGCTGATGTCGATCAACGGGACGGAGACTTCCGGGCCGACGCGCCTCGGCAATCCGATCGTGGACATCGCGACCGGGCTGTTCAGCACCATCGCCATCCTGATGGCGCTGCATGAACGCACCGCCTCCGGCCGCGGCCAGTATTGCGACATGACGCTGCATGATTGCGGCATGGCGCTGCTGCATCCACACGCGGCGAATTTCTTCCTCTCGGGCAAGCGGCCGATGGCGACGGGCAACCCGCACCCGAACCTCGCGCCCTATTCCAAGTTCAAGACCAAGACCTGCGAGATCTTCGTCGCCGCCGGCAACGATCCCGCCTTCCGCAAGTTCTGTGCGTTCCTCGAGATTCCCGAGGTCGCGAAGGACCCACGCTTCGCCACCAATGGCGAGCGCGTCGTCAACAAGGCGGCGCTGACCGAGGTGTTGAATGCCCGCTTCGCCGATGAGGATGGGCATGAGCTGACGCGGCGGATGCTCGCCGCCGGGCTGCCGGCCGGGCCGGTGCTGCATGTCGACGAAGCAATGGCCGCCGAACACACCGCCTTCCGCAACATGGTGGCGCAGATCGGCGACTTCCGGGCGCTGAATACGCCGATCAAGCTGTCGCGCACGCCCGGCGGGGCGCGGACGGCACCACCGCGGTTCAATCAGCACGGGCGGGATGTGCTGCTCGGGCGGGGATTTACCGCCGAGGAAATCGCCGGGCTGGAGAATGACGGGGTGATCGTCGGCACACGACGGAAGTAAGAAAAAGGCCGGAGGGGCTTTGCCCCTCCGGACTACCCCACCAAAGGCCTAAGGGCCTCTGGACACCTTGACTTGGTGCCGGCTGGTGGGTGTGGAGCTTTGAAGGCCCAGGGTATCGATATTGCGCACTCTAAGATTTTAGGATTTTAAACCCTTAAGCCGTTTTGGCAGTTGGATGGCCGCAAGAGGAGCGGCGTCGGTTGATAATTGGAACATATCAAGAACATTGGTGGGATGCCAGGGGATTCAGGGGGGCGAGCCATTCTGGTGGCCTGGGTGTCGCGGTGCCGTATGGCGCGCGGGACTGCCGTGGCGGCTACCCGTGGCGGGGTGAGGTTTGGAGAGGGGCAGAGCCCCTCTCCAAGGACGCGCGCCGTCACCCGAACCCCATCCGCCGCAATTCCTCCGGTACGGCCAACGCCTCGATCGTCTCATCCGCCAGCAGCGCCACCTGGTCCAACAGCAGCGCGACCAGGGCCGAAGTCGCCGGGGTGGGCGAGCGCCCCTGCCGCCGGGCGAGATAGACGGTGCGGTAGACGGCGGGTGCGAGCGGGCGGAAGCCCAACCCGTCCTCGCGCATCGGCAGGGCGGCGAGGGCCGGCAGGGCGGCGACGCCGATGCCCTGGCGGATCAGGCTGCGCAGCCCGCCGACGCTCGAGACCTCGTGCCGCGCGCGAGGGTGGGCGAGCCAGGATGGCGCCTGGCGTTCCAGCAGGGCGCGGATGCCGCTTTCGCTGCCGAGGCTGAGCAGCGGCTGGTCGCGCAGGGCGGACCAGTCGAGCGGTCCCGCGCCGGCAAGCAGCTTGTGGCCGGGGGCGCAGGCGACGCCGAAGCGGTCGCGCAGCAGCGGCACGGCGTCCATCGCCGGGTCGGGTTCGAGCAGGGTGGTCAGGATGATGTCGGCCTCGCCCGAAAGCAGGCGGCGGGTGGCCTCGCCGGTATTGGCTTCAAGGATGCGGACAAGGATGCCGGGGTGGCGGCGGTTCAGCACGCCGAGGGCTGGGGCCAAGGCGTGGCTGACGAGGGAGGCGGTGGCGGCGACGACGACCAGGCCGCGTTCGCGCCGGGCGTGAGCCTGCAGGTCGTCGAGCGCCTGTTCCATTTCCTCGAGCATGCGCTCGGCGAGGGTGAGGAAGCGTTCGCCATGCAGAGTCGGCGTGACGGAGCGGGTGCTGCGGTCGAGCAGTTTCAGGCCGAGTTCCGCCTCCAGGGATTTGATGCTGACGGTCAGGGCGCTTTGAGTGACGTGCAGTTGGGCGGCGGCGCGGGTGAAGCTGCGTTCGCGCGCGACGGTGAGGAAGGCGCGGAGTTGGCGGAGCGTCACGTTGCAGCTCATGAGCCAATCTTATCAATCATCAAGATAAATGAAATGGACGCGAGGCTGCGTCTGGGCTCGGGTGTCGGGGCGATGGGCAACGACCCAGCGGCGGAACAGCCTTCGGAGGAAACACACCATGAGGCAGGAGGAAACCAACCCCAGCGCTGCCGTGCGGCGCCGGCGCCTGCTGGGCGGCCTGTCGGGCCTGCTGGCGATGCCGGCGATCGGCGCGCGGGCAGGGGCCTGGCCGGAGGACCGGGTGACCATCATCACCTCCCTGCCCGCCGGGTCCACGGTGGATCTGACCACGCGGGTCTATGCCGACCAGCTCGCCCGCATGTGGGGCAAGGCGGTGGTGGTGGACAATCGCGGCGGCGGCAATGGCGTGCTGGCCTGCCAGATGGTGGCGCGGGCGCGGCCGGATGGGCTGACGCTGCTGGCGACCTCGGCAATGACGCATGCGGCCAACCCGTCGCTCTATGCGCGGCCGCCTTATGACGCGGTGGCGGATTTTGATGCGGTGGCGCGGTATGGCGCCTCGCCCTTCGTGGTGATGGCCTACAAGGGGCTGGGTACGCATTCGCTCGCGGCGCTGACGCGGAAGCTGCGGGACCGGCCGGGCGACCTCAGCTTCGGGGCGGGGTCGGTGCCCTCGCGCCTGGCCAGCGAGCTGTATCGGCAGTTGATCGACGCCGATGCGGTCCATGTCGGCTATCGCGGCAACCAGGCGGGTTATCCCGACCTGTTGAATGGACGCATCGCCTTCATGGCCGTGGATGTGGTCGGCGCCAAGCCGCTGGTCGACCGGGGCGAGGTGGATGCCATCGCGCTGAGCGACGATGAGCGCCACCCCGCGGTGCCCGAGGTGCCGACGAGCGCCGAGGCCGGGCTGCCCGATTATCGCTTCACCACCTGGTCGGGGATGTATGCGCCGAAGAACACGCCGCGCGAGATCGTCGCCCGCATCCATGCCGACATGACCGAGGCCTATGCCCTGCCGGAGGTGCGCGCGCGCATCCTCGGCATGGGCGGGTCGCAGGTGCCGCCGATGGGGCCGGACGCGTTCCAGGCCTTCACCATCCAGCAGATCGCCGCCTGGGGCCGGATCATCCGGCAGGCGGGCATCACCATCGAATAGGAGGAACCGCCATGAACCAGATCCCGAATCCGCGCTGGACCGGCCCGCGCATCAAGCATGAATCAACCACTGCGGCGCCCTACGGCGCGATCACGGTGGAGAAGGTGACGCCGATCATCGGCGCCGAGATTTCCGGCGTGGATCTCGGCAATCCGACCGAGGCGCAGATGGCGGAGATCCATCGCGCCTTGGCCGAGAATTTGGTGATCTTCTTCCGCGAGCAGCACATGACGCCGGAACAGCACCTGGCCTTCGGCGAGCGGTTCGGGACGTTGCACATCCACCCGGCGGCGCCGACCGAGGGCGGGCATGCGGGACTGATGATCATCAAGGCGGATCGCGACAGCCCGCGGGCCAATGGTGAGGGCTGGCATTCGGACGTCTCCTGCGACGAGGAGCCGCCGATGGGCAGCATCCTCTACATCAAGCAATGCCCGCCGGTGGGTGGCGACACGCTGTTCGCCAACATGTACGCCGCCTATGACGCGCTGTCGGAGCGGATGAAGGCGTATATCGACGGGTTGACCGCCGTGCATGACGGCGAGGAGAACTACCGCGGCACCTATGCGAATTTCGGCGTGAAGGACCGGCCGGCCTATCCGCGGGCGGTGCATCCGGTGGTGCGGACGCATCCGGTGACGGGGAAGAAGGCGCTGTTCGTGAACAAGGGGTTCACCAGGCGCATCCTGGATATTCCGCTCGATGAGAGCACCGGGGTGCTGGCCTATCTGTTCGAGCACATGGCCAATCCGCTGTTCCAGTGCCGCTTCCGCTGGCGGGAGAATTCGGTGGCGTTCTGGGACAATCGCTGCGCGCAGCACCGGGCGATGTGGGATTACTGGCCGGCGACGCGGTACGGGAACCGGGTGACGGTGAAGGGCGATCGGCCGGTGTGAGGGGGGAAGACCAGAGAGGGGCGACGCCCCTCTCCGGACCACTCCCCACCACGGGTACCCATTCGCGTTGCTTTTCAACGTGAATGGGCGCCCGCTTCGGCCCGAGGCCTTTGGAAACCGATACTTATTGTTGGGCGGTGGGGGTTTTCGCAGAGGCGGGAGGCCCGTCGTGCCCGGCGCCAGGAATCTCGCGGGGAACTTTGCCCGGGACAATCTTTTCGTCTTCGCACGGCGGTCGGGCCCGGCACCAATTCAAGGTGTCCAGAGGCCCTTAGGCCTTTGGCGGGGAGAGGTTCGGAGAGGGGCAGTGCCCCTCTCTGACGCGCCACCCCCGCACAAATTCCTCCTGCGCCGCCGTCTCGATCGCCTCCGCGACATAGCACGCGCGCAGCCACGCCACGGCGTCGCCCTCCACCGCCCCGGCCATCTGCGCCAGGCAGGCCAGCGCGACGCCGCTGCGTCCCACCCCGGCCTTGCAGCCGATGTGGAAGACGTCGCCCGGGCGTTCGCGCATTGCCGCGAGCATCTCACCAAGGACTGCGCACAGGGCCGCGGCGTCCGGCACGCCGAAATCCGGCACGTCGAGCCGCCATTCGGCTTCCGCCACGCGCGCCGAACCCGCTTCCAGGCACAGCCCGCGGGCGCCATCGGGCAGGGCGTCGAAGGGCCCGCCCGTGACGCGCACCGGGTGGCCGTCCACCAGCAGGGTGATGGTGCCGCGCGGTGTCACGGGATGGGGCGGAGGGACCGCAGATAGGCGATCAGGTCGCGCAGGTCCGCCGGGCTGATGCGCGCGTAATAGGAAAAGCCCATGGGCGGGAAGAGCGGCCTGCCATCGGCCGAGACGCCCTCGGCCACCGCGCGGATGATCTGGGCATCGCTCCAGGCGCCGATGCCGTGCTCGTGGTCGGGCGTGATGTTGCGCGCGACGGAGGTGCCCCAGGGACCGGGAAACGGCTGCCCGCCGGCGCCGGTGCGCGACCAGTCGCGACGCCCGCCCTCGACCATCGGGGTGTGGCATTCGATGCAGTGGCCAACCGGGCCGGCGAGGTAGGCGCCGCGCGCCACCGGGTCGTTGGCCGGCGGGTCGGGCACATGGGCGACCGGCGGGCCGTAGGCGGGCGGCAGCGGCATGCGATATTCGCTGGCCGGCACGGCGTGGCGGACGGGCGGCACGCTGCGCAGATAGGCGACCATGGCGGCGAGGTCGTTGTCCGAGATGCCACGGTAGAGTTCGATCGGCATGGGCGGGCCAATGATGCGGCCATCGGGCCGGATTCCCTCGCGGATGGCGCGGGCGATCTGGGCGTCGGTCCAGCGGCCGATGCCGGTGTCGGGGTCGGGGGTGATGTTGGAGGCGACGGCGCGGAAGGGCTGTTCGTCGAAGACCTGGCCGCCGGCGAGCGCCAAGCCGGGCAAGTCGCCCTGCGGGCCTTTCGGGGTGTGGCAATTGCCGCAGCCGGCGATGGATTCAACCAGGTAGCGGCCGCGCGCCAGTGGGTCGGCCGGCTGAGCCTGCGCCGGCCAGGCCGCAAGCAGCAACAGCGCGCCAAGCAGCGCCTTTCTGATGTCGTTCATGTCGAAGGTCCCCACGCGTCTGGCCGCCTCGCGCAGCCGTGACAATCATGCGATGGCCCATGGCGCGGCGCCAAGTGCGCTCGCGCACAGAATGGTGGGCGTGGGTAGGAGTTCTCAGCCGGCGCCGTTGCGGGTGTTGTCGGCCACCACCACGGGTTCGATCAGGCTTTCCGCCTCGCGCTTCAGCCGCAGGTAGGAACGGACCGAGAAGGGCAGCATGGCAAGGTAGCCGAGGCTCGCGAAGGCCAGCGCCGCCCAGGGTTCGGCCAGCAGCACGGCGACGAACATGCCGGTGCCGAGCAGCAGCGGCAGCACATAGTCCCGCGGCACGCGGAAATTCTTGAACGACCAGGTCGGCAGGGTGCTGACAAGCAGCCCCGCCACCAGCACCATCACCGGGCCGACGAAGGCCGGGTGACGCACCATACTCGCCAGCGTCGTCCATCCCATCTGGTCGAGCCACAGCCAGAGGAACATCGGAAACAGCACGCAGCCGGCGCCGGCCGGAGCTGGCACGCCGGTGAAGAAGCTCGCAGTATAGGCCGGCTTCACGGCCGGCCCGACATCGAGCGCCGCGTTGAAGCGCGCAAGGCGCAGCGCCATGCACACCGCGAACAGCAGACAGGGCGCGAAGCCGAGCGAGCGGAAGTCGTGCATGGTCCAGAGATACAGCAGCATGGCGGGGGCGACGCCGAAGCACAGGAAGTCCGACAGGCTGTCGAATTCCGCGCCGAAGCGGGAGGTCGCCTTGAGCAGGCGGGCCAGCCGCCCGTCCAGCCCGTCGATCACGCCGGCGACCAGGATGAGGGTGGCGGCGAGGTCGAAACGGCCTTCGAAGCCGAAGCGGATGGCGACCAGGCCGCAGCACAGGCCGAGCATGGTCATGATGTTGGGGATCAGCCGGTTGAAGGACTGCCCCTGCACGCGTGGCCGCGTCCGCGGCCGGAAGCGCCGGCGCAGACGCCGCACCCGGTCGGCGGCGCCGCCATCATGGTTCACGCCGCGAGTTCCGCGATCACCGTCTCGCCACCAATCATGGTCTGGCCCACCCTGGCTGCCGGCAGCACGCCCAGCGGCAGATAGACGTCGGTGCGGCTGCCGAAGCGGATGATACCGAAACGCTCGCCGGCCTGCACGGAATCACCGGGCTTGGCATCGCACAGGATGCGCCGCGCCACCATGCCGGCGATCTGCACCACCGCGAGGTCCCGCCCATCGGGCAGCGCGATGGCGAGCGCGTTGCGCTCATTCTCGTCCGACGCCTTGTCGACATTGGCCGAGAGGAACTTGCCGTGGTGGTAGGCGACGCGGGTCACGGTGCCGTCCACCGGCATGCGGTTCACATGCACGTCGAGCACCGAGAGAAAGATCGCGACGCGCCAGCGCGGCGCCTCGCCCAGGCCGAGTTCGATCGGCGGCGGGGCCTGCATGACCGAGACGACATGGCCATCGGCCGGGGCAAGCACCAGGCCGGGCCTGTCTGGTGGGATGCGTTCGGGGTCACGGAAGAAGTACAGGCAGAAGGCGACGAAGATCGCGCCAAGCCAGAACAGCCAGCTGCCAAGAAGGATCAGGCCGAGGAGCGCGGCGACGCCTCCGCCGATGAGGAAGGGTCGCGCGGCCGGATGCGGCGGCGCGAGCACCATGCGGAGGCTTTGTTCGAGGGCCATGTCCGGCCGGTTATGGTGTGTTCATCCCTTTGGGACAACCCTAGTGCACCATGGAAACCATCGAACTCGGCCCCTTTGCCGTCGCCGCCGACGGCGCCCTGACCCCGCGGAACATGCCGGAGCCCCCGGCGCTGCGCTTCGCCTGGCGCGGACGAACCTGCCAGGCGCATTTCGACCCGGGGTGGATTCGGCTCGAGACGGATGCCGCGCGCATCCCCTCCACCGCCGACCGGCCGTTCGACCGGCCGCGCGCCTTCGCCGCGGTGGCGGGGCTGCCCGACAACCTGCCGGAGGGCTGGCATGCGCGGCTGATGCCCGACCACCGCATCCGCATTGAGGCCGAAGCGCCCATGGATTGCCCGTCCAATGTCATCGAACTGGTGAGCGCCATGGTGCGCTTCGCGCTGGCGCTCGACCCCTACCTCGACACGCTGGAGGCGGAAGGCGCCGCCTGAGCCTCGGGCAGGTCGAAGATCTGGCCCGGGAAAATCAGCCGCGGGTCGCGGATCTGGTCGCGATTGGCTTGGTAGATGGTGGTGAAACGGGTGCCGCGCCCATAGGTGGCACGCGCGATGCGCCACAGGTTGGTGCCCGGCTGCACCACCACGCGATGGGTGTCGAAGGCATTGGCGGGCAAGGCGTCGCGCTGGAAGGGCACCTCGACGCGCGCGGCCACGGCGCCCGAGGCGGCGACCTGGTCGACGCGGAGAGAATTGCGCCCGACCGGGGGCTGTTCGTCGGGGGCGAGGGTCCATCGGCCGGCGGCGTCGGCCACCGCGTCGCCGGCGTGGCGCGAGCCCACATACACCCGCACCGCGGCGCCGGGCGGCGCCGAACCGGCGAAGCGGATCGTGCCGCCTTCCTCGTAATCGACCGAATCCATGCCCAGGCTGGGGGCGGCCGCGCGCGCGTGGCCGACCGGCGCGGCGACCTGCGGCCCCTGTAGGATGCGCGGCGGCGCCGCCGCCGCGGCTGACGGGATCAACACCGCGATCGGGCCGGAACCGGCCTCGGCGGCAGTATCGGCCGGGCGGGTGGATTCGGCGGCGGCGGTGACGCCGCGGCCGGCCTGGCTGGGGGCGGCCTCGGGTACCACCACCACGACGGCGTCGGGGCCGGCGGTCTCCTCCCCCGCAATGCGCGAGCGCAGGGACAATTCCCAGGCGCCGGAAGGCAGCGGGTCGGCCGGCAAGATCACCCATTCGCCGCGACCATCGGCGCGGGCGCGGCCGAGTTCCCGCCCGCCATCGACGATCAGCAGGACCTCGGCCCCCGGCGCGGCGCGGCCGGCGACGACCGCCGACCCGCGCGCCCCGACCCGCACCACGTCGAACCGCGGCACCGGCGCGGCGGCGGCCGGCGCCGCGGCCGGGCTGGTCGCGGCGGTGGTGGTGGCGGTTGCGGCGATTGGCGCGGCGGCGGCGGGGACGGGTGCTGTGGCCGCGTGCGGCGGTGTGGCCGATTGATCGGCGGCGCTGGCAGGGGCCGGCGCGACGGTCGCTGGCGGCGTGATCGTCCGGGCCGAGTCAGGCGTTGCGGCGGGCGGCGGCGCGACAGCGACGGACGACGCCGGCGGCACCTCCACCGAGGGCCACAAGCCGTAAATGAGGGCCGCCAGCAGGGCAAACCCGCCAAGGCCGAGTAGCGCAGTGGGCCGCATTGCGGAATCCGCCGGTTTCACATGATCTCTACAGCCGAACCGACCCGGCTGTGCAGACGTAAAACACTCATTAACAAGCCTTTCGGCGCTGCCGGCATGGGTTTTCGTCCTCGGCATCCGTCTGACGCGATCTCGCGTGGGGTGGCGGGCCGCCCGCTCATCCGGCCACCCAGGTCAGTATCCTGGAATGGGTGGTCCGGTGGCGGTGCAGGGATGGTCAACTGGACACTCAGTGACGCAGCAGCAGTGCCACCCCGACGGCCGGCGCGGCGGCGAGCACCGGGGCGACCCAGGCAGCCAGGCGCGGACCAAGCCAGCGCGCCACCGGCCCGGCCAGCGCCGGCCCCGCCAGCAGGGCCAGCGCCGGTGCTGCCGCTGCAGCGATATCGGCCGGCGCGGCCCGGGCCAGCAGCGGCACCGCGGCGACACCCACCATCCCGAGCGCCAGCGGCAGCCGCGAGGCCATTCCCGTCATCGCCCCCAGCACGCCAGCGCCGAGTACCGCGCCAGCCCCCGCCAGGGCGAAGGCCAGGTAAGGCCCGAACGCCCCGGCCGCGGTCACCCCGGCGGCCAGCGCCGCCCAGCCAATTGCCTGCCCGGGAAAGGCGGGATCGGCGCGCAGCACCAGCGCCATGGCGGCGGCGATCGCCAGCCCCTGGGGCGCGGCGCGCAACAGGTCGGGCGGGTGGAGCGACGCGCCCGTCATCCACCACGCCCCGAGAAGCAGGCCCGCCGCGACGCCGGCGATGCGCAGCACCGGCCGCGGCAGGCCGGCGAGCAACCCCGCCAGCAGCCCCAGCAGCACCAGCGCCGGCAGGCGCTCCACGAGATGGCGTGGCGAACCGGTGATCACGCCGAGCACGGCGACGAAGCCGACCACCAGACCGAGACCGGCCGCGACGCCGCCCCATCGAGGGCGCCGCAGCAGCCGGCTGGCGCCGGCCACGGCAATGGCGGCGGGCAATGCCAGGGCGAAACCCCGCCACTCGGCGGGCAGGTCGAAGGTCATCGCACCATCATGCCACGGCGCCCGGTGGGCCGTCGCCTCGCGCCACGCGCCGTGGCAGGCTCGCCCGGCGCATGGAGAGAACCGAATGACGCAGCAGACAGTGCCGGTGAAGGTCTGGGACGGCTGGGTGCGGCTGTTCCACTGGGGCGCGGTGGCCTGCCTGGTCGTGTCCTATCTCAGCGCGCGGCTGGATGTCTGGAGGGTCCATTACGTCTCCGGCTACACCATGCTGACGCTGGTGCTGTTCCGCATCGGCTGGGGGCTCGTGGGCTCGGAGAATGCGCGCTTCACCGCCTTCATCCGCTCGCCGCTCGCGGCGCTGCGCGAATTGGCGCGCTTCGGCCGGCGCGGGCCGGACCTGGAGACGACGCATAATCCGGCGGGGGGATGGATGGTCGTGCTGCTGCTGGCGCTGCTGCTGGGCCAGGCGGTTACCGGGCTGTTCACCAACCATGATGTCGGCTTCACTTATTCGCAGCACGGGCCGCTGGCGAACTGGGTCAGCGAGGCGACCTCCGAGCGGATGTCGGGGCTGCATCTGCGCATCATCGACCTGCTGCTGATCGCGGTGGCGGTGCATGTGCTGGCGGTGGTCGCCTATCGGCTGCTGAAGGGGCAGGACCTGGTGCGGCCGATGGTGACGGGGGTGAAGCGCCTGCCCGACTCGGCGGCGCGCGCACCGCGGCACGGGCCGGCGGTGCTGGCGGTGGCGCTGCTCGCCGTGGCGGCGGTGGCGGTATGGACCGTCACGCGGCTCGGCGGTGCCGGGTAGCACCGGTGGATGCGCCACCCGGTGCATCCCGGCCGTCGCTCAGCGGGCGGGGCCGCGATAGGTGCGGTGGCAGGCGACGCAGGTCGCGCCAACCTGGCCGTAGGCCGCCGTCGTCGCCGCGACATCCCCCGCGGCGGCCGCGGCGCGCAGGACACCCAGCTGGGTGACCATGGTCGCATCCATCTGTTCGAAGCCGGCCCGGTCGGACCAGATTGCCGGCAGGGCGCGCGTCTCGCCGGTGCCGCTGCCTGCCGGGAACAGAGCCGGCAGGCCGGTGTACAGGGCCAGCATGGTGTCGATGCGCTCGACCAGCGGGCGCGTGTCGCCGCGGGCGTCGGTCACGGCTTTGATGGCTTCCATCTGCCGGCCCATGTTCTTCATGCCGTCGCGGCGCTGCGTGATCACGTCCTGCGCCACCGCCGCGCCCGCCGTGGCGCACAGCACAACCGCGATGCCCGTCACCAACCCAGACTTCATTTGACTTCCCCTGGTTCCGCCGCCCCCTCGGGCGCGCCGCCAGCAAAGGGTGCGGGTACCTGCCGGTTCACGCAATGGGGGGTGGCGAGGTCTCGCGTCGACGCCGTCTTGCGGTGCCGATAAGGGGCCGCTATACCGCCGCACCGCGGCAGACCCGGCACCGGAGTGTAGCTCAGCCTGGTAGAGCACTGTGTTCGGGACGCAGGGGCCGGAGGTTCGAATCCTCTCACTCCGACCATTCCCGGTCCGCCGTGGCAGAAGGCCCTCCGAGCAATCGGGGGGCCTTGCTGATTCTGGGGCGCGGTGCCGGCGTATCAGGCCGCGCCGTCGCCCCTCACCACCCAGGTGATCAGCCATTTCGCCGGCCACACCCACAGCATGCCGGCGGCGGCGAAGAACAGGAATTCAAGCGTCCAGTGCAGGTTGCGGACATGATCCGCGAGCAGCAGCACGACCACGACATAGGCGATGAAGCCGCCAATACCGGCGAGCGAGGCGATCAGGGTGCGCGACATGCCCTGCACTTGACGCCTTCGCGCCGGTTTGAGAAGCCCGGCCGCGTCGTAAGAGACCGTTTGAAATGCCCGGCACCGGCCCGCACCCTCGCCCGGCCACCCATTCCAGGATACTGACGTGGGTGGCCGGGTGGGGGTGCGGGCCGGTGCCGGACCTCAAAATGCGCCCCTGGCGCATTTTCAAACGGGCTCTAAGACAGCGCGAAAGGCCATCGGCCATTCTCAGCCCCGGCAATCCCACAGCATGATCGGCACCGATGACGTGACGAGCGACAGCATCGACCTCAAATCCCATATCCGCGGCATTCCGGATTTTCCGAAGCCTGGCATCCTGTTCTACGACATCTCGACCCTGCTGCGGCACGGGCCGGCGTGGAAGGTGGCCATGGCGCGACTCGCCGAGATCATCCGGCCGCACAAGCCGGACCTGCTGGCGGGGATCGAGAGCCGCGGCTTCCTGGTGGCGGCGCCACTGGCGCTGGAACTCGGCCTGGGCTTCGTGATGCTGCGCAAGCCGCGCAAGCTCCCGGGGCTGACCATCGGGCTGAACTACGCGCTGGAATACGGCACCGACCGGATCGAGATGCAGGCCGATGCGGTGGAGAAGGGGCAGAAGGTCGTGCTGCTCGACGACCTGCTGGCGACCGGCGGGACGATGGCGGCGGGGATCAGCCTGCTGCGCCAGGCCGGCGCCGAGGTGCCCTGCGCGGCGGCGCTGATCGAACTGACCTTCCTTGAGGGACGCAAGCGGATCGATGCGCCGTTCGAGGCGCTGGTCGCCTACGACTCGTAGCGTCGGCGCTGCGGCTGTCGCGAGGGGCAGGCCCGGCTTCGCGGCAGCCGCCCCGCGCGGCGCGGCGCCAGCGGATGGCACGCCACATGGTTCGGCCTCCAGTGGGGCGGCAGGCACGGCCTTTCGCAGAGGCCCCCTCGCCTACCGCAGCAGCCCGATGGCGACCGCCACGCGCCACAGCGGGCCGACCAGCAGGTTGCACATCACCATCCGCAGCAGATGGAAGCCGAGCACCAGCGGCACGGCGAGGTGCAGCGCCTGCGCCGTCACGACCATCTCCGGCATGCCCCCCGGGGCGAGGCCCAGCACGACGGCCGGCAATGGCAGGCCAGCGGCCCAGCCGAGCGCAAGCCCCGCCACCATCAGCAGGGCCAGCAGGCCGGCAGCACAGACGAACGCGGCCAGCGCCAGCCGCCGCAGCGTGTTGCCCAGCCCTTCGCTCGCCAGGTGCAATCCGAGGCTCGCCCCCATGACAAGTTGCGCCACATCCACCAGCGAGCGCGGCACCGATGATGGCAGCGTCCCGCTGGCCGACAGCCCCATCGCCAGCAGGCACGGTGCGAACATCGCCGCATTGGCGAGGCCGATCCGGCTGCCCAGCACGGCCACCGCGGCCCCGCCAGCCAGCAGCAACAGCAATCCGCCCGCCTGTTCGGCCGGCAGCGCCGCGTTGAAGACGGAGTGCCCGCCCCGCCTGGCGAGCAACGCCAGCATCGCCGGGTAGATCAGCACCACCAGCATTGTGCGGATCGATTGCGCGGCGGTGACTGCCGACACCGAGCCGCCGGCCTGCCTGGCGAGCACCGCCATGTTCACCACCCCGCCCGGTATGCAGGCAAAGAAGGCCGTGCGGCCGTCACTGCCCGACAGGCGGCGGAACAGCGGGGCCACAGCGACCCCGGCCAGCAGCGCGACCAGCCCCCCCAGCAGCATGGCCGGCAGCGCGGCCGCCACCGCTTCCATCACCGGTGGCGTGAAGCCCTGCCCCAGGGCCAGGCCCAGCACCACGAGCCCGGCCGGGCGCGCCAGCACCGGCACCGCCGCCGCGCCGCGCATGGCCAGGTAGCCGGTCGCCACCAATGACCCGATCATCCAGCCGAGCGGGAGGCCGAGCGCCGTCAGCAGGCCGCCGGCCAGCAGGCAGAGCAGCAACGTG
Organism: Neoroseomonas lacus; assembly: GCF_014644535.1. GTDB lineage: Bacteria > Pseudomonadota > Alphaproteobacteria > Acetobacterales > Acetobacteraceae > Neoroseomonas > Neoroseomonas lacus. The sequence goes on along the minus strand of NZ_BMKW01000004.1, from coordinate 177,723 downwards.
CGCAGATAGGCGTCGGCCGGCGGGGCTGGTTCGGTCACGGTCACGGTCGGGCAGAGCTACGCCGCCGCGCCGCGCCCCGTCAAAGGACGCCGGTCGCCGTTTTCGCCCCGCTGTTTACCAAGACTTCAGGAAGAGGCCCGCAATATGGACACGGAGTAAGATGTCATGCCGAGCGATCTCGTCCTTCGTGCCGTATCCTCCGCTGAACCGGCCCGCGCCGCGCCGCGCGCCACGGGCCAGGCCGTCGCGGCGCCCGCGCTGCCGGCGGTCACCGCGCCGGTGACGCCGAATCCGCGTTTGCGACTGGATGGCAGTCTGGGGATGGTGGTGCTGGAATTTCGCGGCTCGGGCGGAGAGGTCGCGAACAGCATCCCCTCCCCGCGCGAGATCGCGGCCTATCGCGCGGCGGCGATCTCCGACGCGCCGGTGCCAATCGGCGTGCAGCCGCTCGGCGCGGCGGCACCCAACGCGGCGCCGGAATTCGTGCCGGCGCCTGAGCCCGCGCCGGCGCCGGCGCCGGCGCCCGGCTGAAACAGCCGGATCAGCCGCCGCCGACAAGGCCAGTGGCGACCTGTTCGTTCACTTCGATGAGGAAGTTGATGTCGGGCGAAGGCCCGTCGATCTCCCGCAGCACCGCGCGGCCGAGGGAGACGAGGCCGGCGCGCATCTGCGTCGGTAGCTGGTTGGACGGGTCCAGCAGCGCGGTTTCCATGGCGAGCCACAGCCGGCGATTGTCGGCCACCGCGCGCATCAGCGCCGGCCCGTCATCATGCTGCGCGGCGCGCAGGCCATAGGTGACACGGCGGATGACATCCGCCTCCTGTTCGCGCGGGTCACGCGCGGCGCTGCTCGCGCCATAGGCGCGAACGATGTCGGCAAGCGTCATTGCGGCTCAATCCTCTGTCACGCCGCCGGTGGCGGGGGCGATACCAAGCACGACCTCCTCATGCCGCATGACGCGCCGTACCAGCTTCAGCGCCTGGTAGCATTCATCCGCTTCGGCCGCCGCAAGGGCGCGGTCGAGCAGGTCGCGTGCGAGGGTGGAGGTCGTGGCGGACTGGAAATCACCGATCAGACGTCGCGCGACGGTGAGACCCGCTTCGCGTTCATCCTCGTCGCCGATATAGGCGGTCTGAAGGGCGAAATAGATCCGGCGCGCGGGGCTGGACGCGGTTTCAGGCGTCATCAGCTGCTTGCCGAAGAGGAACCGCGCCTTGGCGGTCAGCTCGATACGGGCGCGATTGCGGAAGCGGATCGGCGCGCCGTTGACGACCATCAGGTCGCCCTGTCTCAGTTCAAGCACTAGCGTGGACATCCTGTCCTCCCGGCCTTGATGGTGAAGGCGCGGCCCCCGCCGACACGGAGGCCGCCGCCGGGATCAGCGGAACAGGCTCAGCAAGGTCTGCGGCGCCTGGTTGGCGATGGACAATGCCTGGGTGCCCAGCTGCTGGCGGATCTGCAGCGACTGCAGTCGCGCCGATTCCTTCGCAAGGTCGGCGTCGATCAGCGCGCCGAGGCCCGATTCCAGCGAATCCACCTTGTCTTTGTTGTAGGCGACCTGGGCATCAATGTAGCGCGAGTCCGAGCCGAACTGGTTCAGCGCGTCGCTGATCGACGACTGCACCGTCTCGAAGTCACCGCCGGCGCCCAGCGCCGCCTGCGCCCCCGCCGCGTCGGTCGGCGCGGCAGCGACGATCAGCGTACCCGCGCCATCCACCGCCGTCAGCGTATAGGTCGTGCCGGTTTCGTTCCGCGTGGAGGTGATGTCGCCACCCTCCGGCGCCGTCGTCGAGAGCAGCGTGCGACCGTTATAGGTCGCATCGGTGACGAAGTTGGTGATCTGCGTCTGCAGCGCGGTGTACTGCGCTTCATACTGCGCGCGCTGGTCGGTGTTCAGCGTGTCGTCGGCCAGGCGGACCAGCGTCTCGCGCACCTTCACCATGGTCTCGGAGACCTTGGTCAGGCCCGACAGCGCGGTGTCGAGAATGCCCTTCACGCCGCCGAGCTGTTCATTCGCCGCGGTCAGGCCCGCGACATCGGCCCGCACGGACTGGGCCACGGCGAAGGCCGCCCCGTCATCCTTCGCGTCGTTGACGCGATAGCCGGTCGAGATGCGCTTCTGCGTGACGTTCAACCCTTCATTCGTGCGGTTGAGCGACTGCAGCGCGACCATGGCGCCGGCATTGGTGTTAACGGAATTGAGCGACATCGGGGTCTTCCCCTGGATCCGATGGCCACTGCCCGTACGACGGATCAGGGGCCGGGTTGCGCGCCGCTTCTTGCGGTGTCGAGCAGATCATGCCTTGGCGCTCGTTAAGGGAGCCTGAATCCAGCCCACCTTTCGCCACAACCATCACAGGAAGTTCGTCAGCGACAGGCCCTGCACCATCGCGATCGCGCGGTAGGAGGCTTCGAGCTGCGTCTTGGTGGCGTTGAGCTGGCTAATCGTGTCGGCCATGTCGACTTCCTGGATCGCGGCGAGCTGGGTGGTCAGCGTCACCGTCACCTCGCTGTGGCGCTGCGAGATCGCGCCCAGCCGTTCCTCCGTGGCGCCCAGCGCGCCGCGTTCCTCACCCAGCGCATCGACGGCGCTGCGCAGCCCGTCGCGCGCGGTGGCGACGATGTCGGTGAAGTCGGTGCCGAGCACGGTCTGCGAGGGGTCGAGTGCCGCGAGCGTCGCCAGCCCGCGCAGCAGGTCGCGCGCCCAGGAGCCGGTGGTCTCGCCCTCGCTGGTGGCCGCGGCGTTTCGGTTGGCCAGGATGCCGTAGTCGACGCGCTGGCCCTCGGCCGCCGGCACCGAGCGTCGTGCTTCCGCGAGCCCGGTGGCCGGGTCGGACAAGAAAGCCGAGAAGGGCGTGGTGCCCGCCGTATCCGAGGTGGCGGCCGCCAGCGTCGCCGCCGCGACCGTCGCTGCATTGCCGGTGGTGAGCGAGGCAACCGCGGCGGCGATGTCGGTCGCCATGCCCGAACTGGCGATGCCCTGCGCATCGGGCACCGGCGGGTTCGCGGTGTCGGTGCCGCCGAACACGTATTCGCCGCCATAGCGTTCGTTGAGCAGGTTCGCCACTTCCTGCATCGCGGCGCGCGCCTGGGTGGCGATGGAGGCGACCAGCACGCCGTTGGTGCCGTCGATGGTGATCGACTGCTCGTAGAAGTTCGTCGCGATGTCCGACAGCCGGCCGAGCGCGTTCTGCGTGACCGAGGTGCGCGCCAGGGTGCGGTCGATGGTGCCCTGCCAGACCTCGCGGCGCGCGACGTCGGCGCGCAGGTCGATGGCGCGGTGGGCATCGGGGGCGATGTCGCCATAGGCGGGGCCCTTGAAGCCGTCCGATTGCTGGCGCGTCAGCACGTCGAGCCGCAGGCGCAGCGCCTGCGCGCCGGCATCGAGGCGGGAGACGGAATTGATCGCGGTCATGGCCTAGCGCACCGAGTTCATCAGCGTGTCCCACATCGACTGCACGGTGGAGAGGATGCGCGCATTGGCGGCATAGGCGTTCTGCAGCGTCACCATAGCGGCCATCTCGGTGTCCACGTCCACGCCCGAGCGCTGGTTGAAGCGCGTCTCGAGCCCATCCACCAGCGATGTCGTGCTCGCCAGCGACGCCTTGGCCGAGGCGCTGTCGGCGGTCTGCGTCGCGGTGACCAGCGCGGCGTAGCCTTCGAGCGTGGGCGGCGCGCCGAAGGGGCTCGTCAGCGTGCCGTCGGGGCCGAGCCCACTGGTCGCGATCGAACTCCAGCCGACGCCCGACTGCGCCTGGCTGCCGAAGGTGTAGTCGAGGACGCGGTCGATCAGCGCGACGAAGGCGGCCGGCCCGCCGGTCGGGTTGGGCGTGGAATCGGCGGCCCCCAGCGCGCTGCCGGTCACCGCATGGGTGCCGTCGCGCAGCAGGGCCGGAGTGCCCGAGACCGCGGTGTTGACTCGGATGGCGGCGGCGAAGCCGAGCGCGGTGCCGGTGGCGTAGGGCTGCGTCACGTCGGGCACCGCGCCGGAGGCATCGGTGAACAGCGCAAGGCCCTGCGCCTCGAAGCGGCCGGCGAGGTTGGCCGCGGCCAGGTCCACTTCCGCCTGGTAGCGCGGCAGCGTCTGGTCGCGCAGCGCGATCGCCTCGGCGAGCCGCCCGCCCAGCAGTGACGAGGTCACATCGACCCCGCCCAGCGTCACATCGGGGATGGTGCCGCCGCTGCCGTGGAAGGCGGCGGGGGTGAGCGTCGCATCGGCGGTCGCGAAGGCGTCCTGGCGGGCATTGAGCGGCAGCATCAGGCCGTTGCGTGCCACCAGCACGAGGCCGCCATCGTCGCGCTTGAGGGCCCGGACCTCGATGGATTCCGAGAGGGTGGAGATCGCGGCGTCGCGCTCATCCTCGAGGGCGGCGGCGTCGCCGGTCAGGGCGATCTGCTCGCGGATGCGGTCGGTCAGGCTGCCGATGTCGCGCAGCCCGGCATTGATCCTGGCGACCTCGCTGACCACCGTGTCCTGCACCTGCTGGCGGGAATCGCCGATCGCGCTCGACACCTCGTTGAAGCGGGTGGCGAGTTCATCGGCGGCGAGCACCAGCGCGGTCTGCCGGCCGGCCTCGGAAGGGTCGGCGCGCAGATCCTCGAAGCCGGACCGCAGCCCGGCGACGAGGTCGCCGAGGCTGTCGCCGACCTCGGGGCTGCCATGGGCAGTCTCGATCCCGGCCAGCAGGTCGGCGCGCAGCGCGGCACCTGCGGCGGCGGCGCGGCGGCTGTCGAGTTCGGTGAGCAGCGCCTCGTCGACATCGCGGCTGGGGGCGAGGGAGCGCACGCCCGCGGCCTCGCCGCCGGCCACCATGGCCTTGCCGTCGACGGTCTTGCGCGTGTAGCCGACGGTGTCCGCATTGGCGACGTTGCTGGCCGCGGCGGCCAGCGCGCGCTGCGTGTGCAGCAGGCCCGATCGGGCGGCAAGCAGGGCGGTGTCGAGGCTCATGGCGGGCGTTCCCCAGGGGCGGCGCGGCGGTGTCGGCGCGCGGTGCGGCGCGATGCAGCGGCGCCGTGCCGCATGGCGGTGCGGGCTGCCGGCGCGGCGCCGGCGGCGGGCTTGTGGCGCATGGCTCGGACCGACCCTCAGCGGCGCATGTTGATGGTGTCCTGCAACATCTCGTCAGTCGCGGTGACGATCTTAGTGTTCGCCGTATAGGCGCGCTGCGCGACGATCAGCTTCGAGAATTCCGAGGCGATATCGACGTTGGATCCCTCGATGGAACTGATGGCGAGGCGGCCGGCGCCGTTCGAGGCGACGTCCGAGGTGCGTGCCTCGCCGCTTTCCACGGTGCGCATGAAGGCCTGACCGTCGAGGCGCTGGAGCATGTCGGGCGCGTTGAAGGTGGTGATCGGCACGCGGGCGATGACGCGCGACTGGCCGTTGTCGTAGTTGATGGCGACATCGCCGTTCTCGCGGATGCCGACCGAGGAGTAGGAGCCGAGCGGCACGCCGTTCTGCTCGAAGTTGCGCACGGTGTATTCCTCCTCGTTGTATTGGGTGAGGCCACGCGCCTCGCCGAAGGCGCCGAGGTTGAGCGTCATCGCCTGCGCACCCTGCCCGAAATCCGCGCTGAAGGAGAGGATGGCCGGGTCGCCCGCGACGGAAGCCGCGCCGGCGAAGGAGCCGGTGGCGTTGGCGAAGCCGCCGATGGTGCCATCGGCGACGACCGGCGAGGCGGCCTGGCCGAACAGCACGTCGACGGTGCCGAGCGAGCCGCCGCCATTGGGTGCCGTGATGTCGAGCGTCCAGGTGTTGGCGCCGTTGGGGGTCCAGGTGAAGGTCATCTCCTGCAGAGTGCCGAGCGAGTCATAGACGTCGCGCGGCGTGCTCACCGCCTCGGTGCCGCCGGCGGGCAGATTGGCGGACAGGTCGATGTTGCTGGTGGCGATCGGGTTGAACACCAGGTCGCTGACGCGGATGGGTTCGATCTGGGTGCGATCCGGCTCACCGGTCGCATCCGAGCTCCAGCCCTGCAGCGCATAGCCCGCGCTGTTCACCATGTAGCCGTTGAGGTCGAGCTGGAAGTCGCCGGTGCGGGTGTAGAATTGCCGCTCGTCGAAGCTGACCTGGCCGTTCGCCGAGCCGGTCGGCAGCGCGACCGAGAAGAAGCCCTGGCCCGAGATCGCCAACGAGAGCGGGTTCTCCGACTGCGCGATCGGACCGGAGATGGAGTTGGTATAGTCCGGTCGCGCCACCACCGAGCCGGAACGGTGCACCGACTGGGTGCTCTCAGTGAGATAGGAGACGAAGCTGGTGTCGACGCGCTTGAAGCCGGCGGTCTGGCTGTTGGCGACGTTGTCCGACACATGGCCGAGGGCGCGTGCCTGCGCGCTCAGGCCGGTAATGGCGGTGGTCATGGCACCGAACAAGGACATCGCATTCTCCGCGGCGGGCGAGATTGGTCTGCCGGGTTCACCGCAACCGGCGTGCCAGGGAGGACGGCGGTGCGGTGCGGCGCGCCCTGCCGTGTGGCGGCAGAAGCTGCCGCTGGGCCGGCAGCCGATGCCCGGCACGGTGGCGTGATGGACTGGCCCGCGGCTTGCCATGACCGGCCGAGGCGCACCGATGCGCCGGAAAGTCACGCCCTCGATGGACAGCATCGCCAGCCTCGCCATGCCGACAATGGCCCCGCCGCCGCCCGGCGCGGCCTCGCCCCCTGGCGCGCCGGGGTGTGCCTTCGCGGCGGCGCTCGCGCAGATCGTCGCGACCGGGTCCGCCAAGCCGGCGGCGAGCACCGTCGCCGGGGACGCATCGGCCGAAGCGATATTGGCCGAGGCTGCGCCCGGGACGACGGCGCCATCCCTGCCCGGGATGGTGCCGTTCGTCCCAGCGGCGACGCCGGGTGTGGATGCGGCCCCCGCAGCGCCGCCGGGCGCCGTGGTCGTGCCGCCACCCGTCGTCCCGGTGCCGCCGGCCGCCGCCACCCCGACGGACGCCACGACCGAGCCGGCGGCTGACGCAGCCGAGGCAGTGGCGACGTCGCCCACTCTGCCGGCGCCGGTCGTCCCGACGGGTGCGAAGCCGCCGCCCCGCCCGGTCGCGGGCACGCCGCCGGCCGAGACGGCGGTGCCCGTCGGTGCCGCCCTCGCCAGGGGCCTGGCCGGCGAGAGCGAGCCGGCCCCGCCAGCCGTGTCGGAGGCCGAGGTGACGGAAGCGGGCATCCAGCCGCAGCTCAGCCGGACGGCCGCCGAACGGGCGCGCGCGGCGACCACCGACGCCCCGCCCGATGTCGCGGTGGCTGTCAGCCTCGTCACGCCCGCCGTCGCGGCGTTGGTCGCGCCACCCGTCGCGCCCCGCCAGGTGACGCATGATGGCGAGGCGCCCTCGACCGCCGCCGTTTCGCCGTCACGCTCGCAGCCGGCCGAGGCGGCCCCGGCCGTCCCGGCCTTCCCGCCGACTGACCCTGCCGCGACGCCGCAGCCCTCGGCGAAGCCCGTGGCGGTCGAGGATCCGTCCCGCGGCATGGCACCGCCGCGCCCCGTTGCTGAGACGCCGACCGCGCCGACGACGACCGAGGCGCCGCCGCTGGTCGCGCCGCCGGCCAACGCCGCCGCGCATGCCGCCCACGCGCCCGAGCCGCCCGCCGCGCCACCGACCGCCACGCCGGCACGGCAGCTCGCGCCGGTGCTGGTCTCGGTGGCGATCGCTGGCGGCACGGCGCGGTTGTCGGTCACGCTCGAACCGGCGGAGCTTGGCCGGGTCGAGATCAGCGTCGAGCGGACGGGCGACACCGCCGAGGTGCGCGTGATCGCCGAACGGCCCGAGACGCTGATGCTGTTGCAACGCGACCAGCGCGAACTCGACCGCGCGCTGACCCAGGCGGGCATCGGCACGGATGGGCGCAGCCTGTCCTTCTCGCTGTCGGATGGTGGTGCGGGGGGCTTCGGTGCCGGCCGCAACGGCGATGGGGAACGCATGGCACGCGGCATGCGCGGCGGCTCGGGCTCGGCCGAGAGTGCCGCCCTGGCCGAGGCGCCGCCGCCGCGCCGGCTGCTGTCATTGATCGACCTCGCTGTCTGAGAAGGACCACATCGATGTCCGGTTCCATCACCTCCGCCGCCACGGCTTCCAACAATGCGGCCACGGCCAGCACGCGGCTGGGCGGCGACCTCAACACCTTCCTCACGCTCCTGACGACGCAGTTGCAGAACCAGGATCCGACCGACCCGCTCGACACCAACCAGATGACGAACCAGCTCGTTCAGTTCGCCTCGGTCGAGCAGCAGATCGCGATGAACCAGAACCTGGGTTCGCTGCTCTCGTTGCAGCAATCGGCGCAGCTGACGGCGGCGGCGCCGATGATCGGGCGGCGCATCGAGGTGACGTCCGACCATGTCGCGCTGCAGAACGGCAGCGCCGAGATCCGCCTGCCGGCGGCCGGCACCGCGACCACCGCCGACATCACGGTGATGGATGCGAATGGCCGCACGATACGAACGCAAAGCGTGCCGTTGGGCAGCACCGCGACCAGCTGGACCTGGGACGGGAAGAACCAGACGGGCACGCGCCAGAACGATGGGTCCTACAGCGTGGCGGTGGCCGGGCGGACGGCGAATGGCGAGGCGGCGACGGTGTCCTACACCGTGCGCGGCACGCTGACCGGGGCGGAACGGACCGGTAGCGGGCTGACGCTGAACATGGGCGCGGTCACGCTCGGCTTCGACAGCCTGCGCAGCATCCTGCCGGAGAGCTGACGCCCCGCCTTTGCGACAACGGACCGAGGCCCAGCCTTCATCCGCGAGCGCGAAGCGCGACAGCGCCCAACCTGCCAGCGGCCGCCGGTGCGGCAGTGCCCGGCGCGAAGCGAAGCCGGCCGGATGGCCGGCGCCCGGCGTCTGAAGGACGCACGAAGACTCAAGCGATGGCCGCTTGGCGGCCATCGCGCACGCCCCGTTAACCAGCGCGCAACCAGGACCCGGCAAAGTCTGCCGCAGGCGGCAGGAGGCGGCCTCGGCATGCGGCAGGCGCGTCAGGATTCGGACACCCTATCGGGACGGGCTGCATGGGCGAAGGCCTGATCGCGCAGCTGCGCGGCCTCGGGATGCTGCGCCTCGGGCTACTGGGCGGCGCGGGGCTTGCCGTGCTTGCGCTGGTGGCCTGGTTCGCGCTGCGGGCGGGCCAGCCGCCGATGGGGCTGCTGTATGGGGAACTCGACCAGCGCGATGCCGGGCAGGTGATCGCCGCGCTGGATCGGGCGCGGGTGCCGTATCGCATCGAGGCGGGTGGCACGCGCATCCTCGCCCCGGAGGACCAGGTGCCGCGGCTGCGGCTGACGCTGGCGCGCGAGGGCCTGCCGCAGGGCGGGTCGGTCGGCTACGAGATTTTCGACCGTGGTGAATCGCTGACCACCACGCCGTTCCAGCAGGATGTGAACCGGCTGCGCGCGCTCGAAGGCGAGATCGGGCGCTCGATCCGGCAACTTTCCGGCGTGCGCGGGGCGCGGGTGCATCTGGTGCTGCCACGGCGTGACGCCTTCTCGCGCGAGCGGGGGGAGGCGCGGGCCTCGGTCGTGCTGACCATGCAAGGTGCGCAGCGGCTCGACCGCGAGGGCGTGCAGGCGGTGCTGCATCTCGTTGCCACCGCGGTACCGGGGCTGTCGGCGCAGAACGTCTCGATCGTGGACAGCCGTGGCGCGCTGCTCGCGCGCGGCGGCCAGGCGCTGGCCGGCCCCGGCACCGCCACCACGCAGGAGGAGATGCGCCACGCGCAGGAACTGCGCATCGGGCGCGCGGTGGAGGAAATGCTCGAACGCATCCTCGGCCCCGGGCGGGTGCGCGCCGAAGCGAGTGTCGAGATGGATTTCGACCGCGTCCAGACTACCGAGGAGCGCTTCGACCCCGACAACCAGGTGCCGCGCAGCCAGCAGAGCAGCCAGGAATCCTCGACCGGTTCGGAAGCCGGCACGACCTCGGTGCAGAACAACGTGCCGAACGCGAACGCGAACGCGAATGGCGGCGGCAATTCCACCCAGGAGAGCCGCCAGGAGGAGACCACCAATTTCGAGATCGGCCGCACCACCCGAAACACGGTGCGCGAACATCCGGTGGTCAAGCGCCTGTCCGTCGCCGTGCTGGTCGACGGCGTGTGGGAGACGCCGGCCGGTGGCGCGGCCAGCTTCCGCGAACGCACGGCCGAGGAGCTCGCGCGCATCACAACGCTGGTGCAGGGCGCGGTCGGCTTCGACGAGCGGCGGGGCGACCAGGTGCAGGTGGTCTCGCTGCGCTTCGCCGAGCCGCCGGCGCCCGACACATCCGTGCCGGGGATGTTCGACCTCAACTTCAGCAGCACCACCATCGCCCGGCTGGCCGAGAGCGGGATCTTCGCGTTGGTCGCGCTGCTCGCGATCCTGCTGGTGGGCCGTCCGGCGGTGGGCCGGCTGGTGACGCTGGCGGCATGGCCGGCCATCGCCGGGGCCGGGGGGGCCGGGGGTGCCGCGGGCGGCACGGCGATCGCCGGCACGACGGCGCCGGATGGCACGCCGGCGCTGCCGGGCCAGGCCGGCGGCGAGCATTCCGCGCTTGCCGGCACGTCGGAGGAGGAAGCAGCGATGATCTCGCTCGCCATGGTCGAGGGGCAGATGCGTGCCTCCTCGATCGCCAGGCTGCAGGACCTCGTTGAACGCCATCCGGACGACGCGCTCACCGTTGTGCGGCGTTGGATGATTCCGGAAGGAGCCTGAGGGAACGACAATGGCACTGAGTGGCGCCCAGAAGGCTGCGACCTTCATGCTCGCGATCGGCGAGGACCATGCCTCGCGGCTCTTCTCCAAGATGCATGAGGATGAGATCCGCGACATCTCCCAGGCGATGGCCACGCTCGGTTCCGTGCCGGCCTCCTCGGTCGAGGAGCTGTGCCGCGAATTCGCCGATAATCTCGGCCAGACCGGCAATCTCGTCGGCTCGTGGGAGACCACGGAGCGGATGCTGCTCAAGACGCTGCCGCGCGAACGCGTCGCGCAGATCATGGAGGAGATCCGCGGCCCGGCCGGGCGCACCATGTGGGACAAGCTCGGCAACGTGAACGAGGGGGTGCTCGCGAACTACCTCAAGAACGAATACCCGCAGACCGTCGCGGTGGTGCTGACCAAGGTGAAGGCCGACCACGCCGCTCGCGTGTTGTCGCTGTTGCCGGAAGGATTCTCGATGGAAGTCATCATGCGCATGCTGCGCATGGAGACGGTCCAGAAGGAGGCGCTGGACGGTGTCGAGCGCACGCTGAAGGCGGAGTTCATGTCGAACCTCGCCCGCGCCCAGCGCCGCGATGCTCATGAGATGATGGCCGAGATCTTCAACAACCTAGATCGCCAGTCGGAGACGCGCATCCTCGCCGCGCTGGAGGAACGCAACCGCGACGCGGCCGAGCGCATCCGCGGGCTGATGTTCACCTTCGACGACCTCGGCCGCATGGATGGCACCGGCGCGCAGGTGCTGCTGCGCGCCGTGCCGAAGGACCAGCTCACCCTCGCGCTCAAGGGTGCGTCGGAGACGCTGCGCGACCTGTTCATCAAGAACATGAGCGAACGCGCGGCGAAGATGCTGAAGGACGACATCGCCAATCTCGGGCCGGTCAAGCTGCGCGACGTGGACGACGCGCAGGCGGCGATCGTCATCCTCGCCAAGGACCTCGCCGCCCAGGGGCAGATCCAGATGCAGGACAGCCGCGAGGAGGAGATGGTCTACTGACATGCCGGATACCTTCACGCCCCATGCCGTCGAGCCCGGGCCGCGTCCCTTCATGCCGACGCTGCTGGTCGCCGCCCTCGATGCCGCACGGCGCGAGGCGGAGGCCCCGCCGCCACCACCTGCCGCGCCGCCGATCGAACCGCTGCTTGCCCAGGCGCGTCGCGACGGTTTCGCGGATGGCCTGGCCGAGGGCCTGCGCCGTGCGGCCGAATCACGCGAGACCGCGGCCACGCGCGCCATCGAAGGCGCGGTCGAGGCGCTGCGCCTGGGCCATGGCGCGGCACGCGCGGCGGCCGAAGCGGTGGCGCAGGATCTCGCGCGGCTGGTGCTTTCGATGCTCGATGCCGCGCTGCCCGGTCTGACCTCGGAGCATGGTGCGCCGCTCGCCGCCGCCTTCGCCCGCCGCGTCGCCCCGGTGCTCGAGAGCGTGCCCGAGGCGCGGTTGCTGGTGCCGCAGGGCCTCGGCGATGCGGTGCGCGCGCTGCTGGGCGCCAGCACGATCACGGTCGAGGAGGACGCCACCCTGCCGCCGGGCGATGCGCGCGCCACCTGGCGCGGTGGCGGCGCGACGCTTGAGCTTGCAGCGCGCCGGCGGGAGATTCACCGCGTGCTCGAATCATCCGGCCTTGGGCCGAAGGAGTAGACCATGTCTGGATCAAGCGGCTTCGAACCGGTCTCCGCCGCCTCGGATGAAGCGCGCCAGGCTGCGACAGCGCCGGTACGGGAGTTGGAGGCGGTGTACGACATTCCCGTGCAGATCTCGGCCGTGCTGGGGCGCGCGACGATGCAGGTCTCGCAGTTGCTCAAGCTCGGGCGCGGCGCGGTGGTGGAACTTGACCGCAAGCTCGGTGAGGCGGTCGACATCTATGTCAACAACCGGCTGGTCGCGCGTGGCGAGGTGGTGATGGTGGACGACAACCGTCTCGGCGTGACGATGACCGAGATCGTGAAGTCCGATCGGGGCGTCTGACCATGGCGCGCATTCTCATCATCGGTTCCCTGGAAGCCGAACTCGGCATCGCGGCACGCATCGCCACCGCGCGCGGAGCGCGGCTGTCGGTCGCCGAGGGGGCAGCGGCGGGGCTGGCGCGGCTGCGCAGCGATGGGGCGGACCTCGTGCTGTGCGACGTGGTGCATGATGTGGGCTGGCTGATCGGGCAGATGGTGGCCGAGCGCTTCGCGTGCCCGGTGATTGCCTGCGGCCGGCCCGACGATGCCGATGGCGCGGTGCGTGCGATCCAGGCCGGGGCCAAGGAATACCTGCCGCTGCCGCCCGACCCGGACCTGATCGCCGCGATGCTGCAGGCGGTCGTCGGCGACCCGGAGAAGCCCGTGGTGCGCGACCCGGGGATGGGTGCGCTGCTTGCCCGTGCTGAGCAAGTCGCGCGCGCCGAGGCCTCGGTGCTGATCATGGGCGAGAGCGGCACCGGCAAGGAGGTGCTGGCGCGTCACATCCATGCGGCGTCGCGCCGCGCGCGCGGGCCGTTCGTCGCGCTGAACTGCGCGGCGCTGCCCGAGGCGCTGCTGGAATCGGAACTGTTCGGGCATGAGAAGGGCGCCTTCACCGGCGCCGTCGCGGCACGGCGCGGCAAGTTCGAACAGGCCGAGGGCGGCACGCTGCTGCTCGACGAGATCGGCGAGATGGACCCGCGCCTGCAGGCGAAGATCCTGCGTGCGATCCAGGAACGCGAGATCGACCGGCTCGGCGGCAATGCGCCAGCGAAGATCGATGTGCGCATCCTCGCCGCGACACATCGCGACCTCGCCACCGAGGTCGCGCGCGGGCGCTTCCGCGAGGATCTGTATTTCCGGCTGGCGGTGGTGCGGCTGCGCATTCCGGCGTTGCGCGAAAGGCCGGGCGACATCCTGCCCTTGGCGCGGCATTTCGCCGAACGCTATGCGCGCGCCAATGGGCTGCCGCTGCGCCTGCTGACGCCGGCCGCCGAGGCGGTGCTGATGGCGCATGCCTGGCCCGGCAATGTGCGCGAGATCGAGAACACGCTGCATCGCGCCGTGTTGCTCGCGGAAGGGCACAGCATCGGGCCGGAGGCGATCGACCTGCTGGAACACATGCCGGTGATGGCGACGGACCAGCCCGCGGTGTCGGTCATCGCGCCCGTCCCCGTGCCGGTCGCGACGCCGACGGTCGCCGCCCTGGTCGGACGGCGCATGGATGAGGTTGAGCGCGACCTGATCCTCGAGACGCTGTCGCATTGCCTGGGCAACCGCACGCGGGCAGCGGAGATGCTCGGCATTTCCATCCGCACGCTGCGCAACAAGCTGCACGAATACCGCGCCGCCGGCGCCGCGGTGCCGCCGGTGCCCGGCCAAGCGCCGATGCCCCTGCCGGTCGGCTAGCGAGTGGGCTCGATCGTTCTGCCGGGCTGGCTGCGCCGCGCGCAGCCGGGCAATGACATGACGCTGGCGCTCGGCGTCGGCGCCTTGCTCGTGGTGCTCGTCGTGCCGCTGCCGACGGTGCTGCTCGATGCGTCGCTGGCGATTTCCATCACCGTCTCGGTGCTAGTGCTGATGGTGGCGCTGTTCCTGCGCCGGCCGCTCGACTTCACCTCCTTCCCGACGCTGCTGCTGCTGACCACGTTGCTGCGTCTCGCGCTCAACGTCGCCACCACGCGCACCATCCTGACGCATGGGCATGAGGGGGAAGGCGCGGCCGGGCATGTCGTCTCAGCCTTCGGCGGCTTCCTGATGGGTGGGGATGTCGTTGTCGGGCTGATCGTCTTCGCCATCCTGCTGGTGGTGAATTTCATGGTCATCACGAAGGGTTCGGGGCGCATCGCCGAGGTCGCGGCGCGGTTCAGCCTCGATGCCCTGCCCGGCAAGCAGATGGCGATCGATGCCGACCTGTCCGCCGGGCTGGTGACCGAGGCCGATGCCCGGCGGCGTCGCAGGGAACTGGAGGAGGAGACCGGCTTCTATGGCGCGATGGACGGTGCCGCGAAATTCGTTCGTGGCGATGCGCTGGCCGGGCTGATCATCACCGGCATCAACCTGATAGGTGGCATGGCGATCGGCGTGGCGCGCAACGGCATGTCGGTCGCCGAGGCGGCGCAGACCTTCTCGGTGCTGACGGTTGGCGACGGGTTGGTCAGCCAGATCCCGTCGCTACTCGTCTCGGTCGCCGCTGGCATCGTGGTGACCAAGGGCAGCACCGAGGGCACGGCAGATGAGGTGATGCTCGGGCAACTTGGCGCCGGGGCGAAGCCGCTCGGCATCGCCGCGGGGGCGGCGGTGATGCTGGCGCTGCTGCCGGGCATGCCGATGATCCCGTTCCTGGCCCTGGCCGGTGGCGCGGGGGCGGCGGCCTGGGCGACGCATAAGCGCGCCATGGCGCCGCCACCGGCCGAGGCGACGCCCACCGTTGCCGGCGAGCCGCCGATCGCCGAGACGCTGCGCATCGACATGCTGCGGCTGGAACTGGGCTATGGGTTGCTGTCGCTCGCCGCCGGCGACGCGCCACGGCTGACCGAGCAGATCAAGGGGCTGCGCCGGTCGATCGCGCAGGAGATGGGCTTCGTGCTGCCGTCGGTGCGCATCCAGGACAACCTGGCGCTCTCGCCCGACACCTATGCGATCCGGGTGAAGGAGATCGAGGCCGGGCGCGGCCGGTTGCGGCCGCCGCTGATCCTGGCGATCGACCCGACCGGCGGCGTGCCAAACCTGCCCGGCGAGCGCTGCCAGGAGCCGACCTTCGGGCTGCCCGCCATCTGGATCGAGGAAGCGCAGCGCGAGGAAGCGCTCGCGCGCAATTGCACCGTGGTCGATGCCGCCGGCGTCGTCGCCACGCACCTCACCGAGCTGGTGCGCGAGAACATGGCGGAACTGCTCTCCTTCGCCGAGACGCAGAAGCTGGTCGACGAATTGCCGGCGGAGCACCGCAAGCTGGTGAGCGACCTGGTGCCGTCGCAGATCGGCATGGGCGGCATCCAGCGCGTGTTGCAGGCGTTGCTCGCCGAGCGCGTCTCGATCCGCGACCTGCCGACCATCCTCGAAGGCATCCAGGAAGCCTGCGCGGCGGCGGCGCGCTCGGTGCCCACCATCCTCGCCATCGTGCGGGCGCGGCTGGCGCGGCAGCTTTCCGACGCGGCGCGCGGGCCGCAGGGCTATGTGCCGATGATCACCCTGTCCGCCGATTGGGAAGTGGCCTTCACCGAGGCGCTGATCGGGCCGCCGGAGGAACGCCAGCTCGCCATGGCGCCGTCGCGGCTGTCGGAATTCATGGAGCGGCTGCGCGCGGCCTTCGATGCGGCGACGGCGGCGGGGGAACAGCCGGCGCTGATCTGCTCGGCACCGATCCGGCCGCATGTGCGGGCGATCGTCGAACGCTTCAGGCCGGCGACCATGGTGCTGGCGCATACCGAGATTCATCCGCGGGCGCGCATTCGCACGGTGGGGACGCTGTGAGGGGCGCGACAAGGTTGGAGGGGCTTTGCCCCTCCAAGCCACCCCACCAAAGGCCTAAGGGCCTTTGGAAACCGATACTTGGTGCTTGGCATCGCCGCGGGGATCGGTGCCTGGATTCGTTCCTGGGCCCGACGCGACCTTTGGTCTCGGCGACGCGCCCTCAGCCCAATGCCAGGTATTGGTGTCCAGAGGCCCTTAGGCCTTTGGTGGGGGAGGTCCGGAGGGGGCAAAGCCCTCTCCGGTTTCGCCGCGCGACTGCACCACCAGGAACCCATCCATGCGGCTGAAGATCTTCCGGGCCGCCCGCATGCCGGAAGCGATGGCGCAGCTGCGCGAGGAACTCGGCGCCGATGCGGTCATTCTCTCGACCCGGCGGACCGCGCAGGGCATCGAGATCACTGCGGCACTCGAGCCCGAGGAACCCTGGCTGATCCCGCCTGCCGGCATGGCTCCGCCGGCGGTGCCGAGCGGCCCCCTCGCCTTCCACAACCCGCCGGCCACCCTCGCCGCGGCGCTGGCGCGCGGTCCGCTCGACCAGGCGCTGGCCGGGGCGCTCGGCTTCGCGCCTCTACCCGAGGGACGCGACCGGCCGCTGATGCTGGTCGGCCCGCCAGGCGCGGGCAAGACGCTGACCTGCGCGAAGCTCGCCGCGCGCATGGTGCTGGCCGGCGCGCCGCCGGTCGTCGCCACCACCGACGGACAGCGCGCCGGCGCCACCGCGCAGCTCGCCGCCTTCACCGGCGTGCTCGGCCTGACGCTGGCGGTGGCGCAATCGCCGGCGGCGCTGGGCAAGGCGCTGGCACGACGGGGACCGGGCCAGCCCGCCTTGGTGGATAGCGCCGGCTGCGACCCCTTCGACGCCCGCCAGGTGGTCGCCCTGCACGCGCTGGCCGCCGTCGCCCAGGCCGACCTCGTGCTCGTGCTGCCGGCCGGGCTCGACCCACAGGAGGCCGCCGACCTCGCCCGCGCCTTCGCCGCCCTCGGCGCGCGGCACCTGCTGCCGACGCGCCTCGATGCCGCGCGCCGCCTCGGCGCGGTGCTCGCCGCCGCCGAGGCCGGGCCGCTGCTGCTCACCGAGGGCGGCACCAGCCCCGAGGTGGTGGATGGCCTGGAACCCCTCACCCCGGCGCGGCTGGCCGCCCGGCTTGCCGCCGCGCCCCGCCGCGGTGCCCTTGTCCCGGCCGAGGAGGCCGCCCCATGACCCATCCCGCCAGCCTGCCGTCACCGGTCGCGGGCCGCATTCTCGCCGTCGCCTCGGGCAAGGGGGGGGTGGGCAAGACGTGGTTCGCCATCACGCTCTCTCAGGCGTTGGCACAACAGGGGCTGCGCGTGCTGCTGGTCGATGCCGATCTCGGCCTCGCCAATGTCGATGTGCAGCTGGGCTTCCAGCCGGCGCGCGACCTCTCGGCGGTGATCGCCGGGCAGGTCGGGCCGGAGGAGGCGGCGGTCTCCCATCCAGCGGGATTCGACATCCTGGCCGGGCGGTCCGGTTCGGGGTCGCTGGCGATGCTGGATTCGGCGGGGCTGGGGGCTGTGCTCGCCATGCTGCCGCGCGCGGCGTCGCGCTGGAACCGGGTGGTGGTCGACCTCGGCGCCGGGTTGGAGGCGCCGCAGCGGCGCATCGCGGCGCTGGCCGACACGCTGCTGGTGCTCGCCACCGAGGAGCCGACCAGCCTGACCGACGCCTACGCCGTGTTGAAGCTGCATGGGCGGGACCGGCCGGGTGGCGATGCGCGCATCGTCGTCAACCTGGCCTCCGACGCCGCCGCCGGGGCGCGCACCCATGCGGCGCTGGCGCGGGCGGCGGCGACCTTTCTGAAGCGGGAAGTGCCGCTGGCCGGCACGGTGCGGCGCGATGCCAAGGTGCGCGACGCGATCCGCCACCAGTCGCCGCTGCTGACGCGCCACCCCGGCAGCCCGGCGGCGCAGGATGTCGAGGCGATCGCGCGCGGCCTGCTCGCCTGCCCCTGAGCGACCGCGTGAACGCGGGTCCCGGCTTCCCGCCTGGAACGGGATGCGTTGCCGCGGCATCGCCGAAAGCGGTGAAGCCCGCGAGGGAACAAGGCGCAGGGCATCCTCCATGAGCGAAGGTGAACGCGTCATGCTCCAGGGTCCAGACCGCTGCCTCACGACGGCGTGTGACGGATAGGAGATTCCTGATGGGGCCCGGACGAGTCGGTGCTTGCGACGGCGGCGCATCCGGTGTTCACCCACGTCATGGCCGCGCTCGTTCGTCTCGACCGGGATCTGCGCGTGGACTTCGTCCGCGGCCTGTCCCTGTGGGTGATCTTCGTCAACCACACGCCGGGCAACGTCATCGGCTACCTGACGCCGCGCAACTATACCCTCGCCGATGCCTCCGAGGCCTTCGTGCTGCTCGCCGGCTATGCCGCCGGGCTCGCCTATGGCGGGGTGATGGATCGGCAGGGCTGGTTCTTTGCCGCCTCGCGCGTGCTGGGGCGGGTGTTCACGCTATATGTCGCGCACATCTTCCTGCTGGTGGTCTTCACCGCGCAGGTCGGGCTGTCGGCGGCAAGGCTCGATGCCGCGGCTTATCTGGACGAGCTGCATCTCGACCCATTCGCCACCGATCCGTATCGGGCGTTGTTCGAGGCGCTGCTGCTGCGCTACCAGCCATCCTTCCTCAACATCCTGCCCATGTATATCGCGGTGCTGGCGATGTTCGCGGTCGCCATGCCGCTGATCCGCCGGCCGTGGCTGATGCTGGCGCTTTCCGCCACGCTGTGGCTGGCGGCACGGGTCTTCGACATCACCCTGCCGTCCTGGCGTGGGGAGGACTGGTTCTTCAACCCGCTGGCCTGGCAGCTGCTGTTCTTCATCGGCTGTGCGCTGGGCTACCGGCCGCCGGGCGGGCAGCCGCTCAGCCTGCCGTGGCGGCGCTGGGCGGGGGTGCTGTGCGGGGTGGTGCTCGGCTGCGGCGCCGTGATGACGGTGCTGATGTATGCCCAGTGGGAATTCACCCAGGCGCGGTTGCCGGCCTTCGCGCCCTTCATCGCCGCGGTCGACAAGGCCTCGCTGCACCCGACGCGGCTGATGACGATCCTCGCCCTGACTTACCTGATCGCCAATCTGGTGCCGAAGGATGCGGCGTGGCTGCGCGGGCGCTTCGCCTGGCCGTTCAACCTGATGGGCCAGCAGTCGCTGCCGGTGTTCTGTGCCGGCATCGCGCTGTCCTTCCTTGGCCGCGTTGCGCTGGAGGAGTCGGATGGTTGGGCCATGCAGGTCGCGGTCAATGTCCTGGGGACGGCGGCGCTGGTCGGGCTCGCGCTGCTGACAGCCTGGTACGGCGCCGAGAAACGCAACGGCGGCCGGCGCGGCGCAACGGCGGGCTTGCCGACCGTCACCGCGACCGATAGGGGTTAGCAACGATGCGTGGCCTCCTCGCCCTGCTGTTCGGCATGATCCTCTCGCTGCCGGCGGTAGCGGAGGGGGCGGGATGCGGCGCGCCGGAGGAATACCTGCAATCCCCACCGCTGCACGCCACCGCCACCGGCATCACGACGGGCCGGTTGAGCGTCCTTGCCGTCGGCTCGGCCTCGGTGACCGGGCCGGGCACCGGCAGCCCTGCCGCCGCTTGGCCGGCGCGGCTCGAGGCGCTGCTGCGCGAACGCCGGCCCGACCTGCAATTGCGCTTCGAGGTGCGCGGCGCGCGCGGCAGCACCGTTACCGACCAGTGGCGGCAGATCGAGGCAGCGATGCGCGCCGGACCGCTCGACCTGGTGATCTGGCAGGCGGGCATGACGGAAGCGCTGCGCAGCCAACCGATCGACGACATGGTGGCGACCCTGACCGAGGGGCTGGACCGGCTGCATGCGCGCGGCATCGACGCGGTGGTAATGGGCATCCAGTTCAGCCGCTTCCTGCGCGCCAATGCGGATGTAGACCCGTATCGCGACGCGTTGCGGGTGGCGGCGGGGGCGACGCATGCGGGGTTCTTTTCCCGCTATGACATCATGCGCGCCTGGGCGGATGCCGGCACCGTCGATGTCGAGCACGCCGCGCCCGGCCGCCGCACCGCGGAGATTGACAAGCTCAATGACTGCCTGGCCCGGGCGCTCGGGGCCTTCATCCGCGACGGTGTGGAGGAAGCGCGGCGCTAGAGCGGATCGCGCCGGACTGGAATCGGTCAGGCCTGTGAAGATGCTCAATCAACCAAGGACTTATAGTAGCGGCACGAGGCTTTGACCCATGCCGTGGCCGCGAATGCGGCCCGGCGAAAGCCAGGCAAGCCGGAGGTTTGCGCGCTACGTCGAAGGCGTGCAGCGGGACACGTCGCGTTGAGGGCCTGTTGAAGCGGATACCAGCGGTCGGAGCATTCGGCCGTTGGTATTGGAGCGGGATGCGCGAGCGCAGTCGAACGCAAGCCGCGCCAAGGGGGTGAAGCCGCAGGGGCACCCCTCCCGGGCCGCCGCTACCGACGTTCCACCGCCGCCCCGCAGGCCAGCAGCCGCGCCACCATCGCCTCATGCCCGCGGTCGAGATGGTCGAGCCCGCGCAGCTCAGTCACCCCGGCGGCGCCGAGCCCGGCCAGCAGCAGCGCCGCGGCGGCACGCACATCCGTCCCGGTGACCGGCGCGCCGGCCAGGCGCGGCACCCCGCGCAGCCAGGCGGTGCGGCCATGCAGGGTGATCTCGGCGCCCATGCGGCGCAGTTCATCCACATGGCGGAAGCGCTGTTCGAAGATGGTCTCGGTGATGGCGCTGGCGCCGGTCGCCGTGGCCAGCAGCGCCATGGCGGGTGATTGCAGGTCGGTCGCGAAGCCGGGGAACGGCGCGGTGCGCAGGTCCACGCCAACCAGCCCGCCCGGCGCCCGGCGCGCGACCAGCCCCTCGGCCACCGGCGTCAGCGCGACGCCCGCCTCGGCGAGGATCGGTCCCGCCGCGCCGAGCAGCGCGGCATCGGCGCCCTGCAGCAGCAGGTCGCCATCGGTCAACGCGGCGGCGCAGGCCATGGTGCCGATCTCGATGCGGTCGGGCAACACGGCGTGTTGAGCGCCGCGCAGCGGGCGGTCGCCCTCGATCACCAGCACCGGACCGCCAATGCCCTCGATCACCGCGCCCATCGCCACCAGGCATTGCGCGAGGTCGGTCACTTCCGGCTCGCGCGCGGCGTTGCGGATTTCGGTGGTGCCGCGCGCCAGCACGGCGGCGATCAACAGGTTCTCGGTGGCGCCGACCGAGGGCATCGGCAGGTCGATCGCCGCGCCATGCAGGCCCCGCGGGGCGTGCGCCTCGATCACCCCGCCGATGAGGTCGATCGTCGCGCCCATGGCGCGCAGCCCGGCCAGGTGGAAATCCACCCCGCGCAGGCCGATGGCATCGCCGCCGGGCATCGGCAGCCGCGCTTCCCCACATCGTGCCAGCAAGGCGCCCAGCAGCAGCACGGAGGCCCGCATGCGGGCGACCAGCTCGGCATCGACGTCGCGCGGGCGGACGGTGTCGGCGCAAATGGTGAGCGACAGGCCGGCGGCATCCTGCGACCAGGCCAGCCCGGCGCCGAGCCGCCGCAGCAGCCCCGACAGCACCGCGACATCGAGGATCGCCGGCACGCGGCGCAGCGTGACGAGATGCGGCGTCAGTAGGGCGGCGACCATCAGCGGCAGCACCGCGTTCTTCGCGCCCCCGACGCGCCAGGCGCCGGAGAGGCGATGGCCGCCTTCGATGCACAGGCTCTCGCCCGGGTCGGGGCGCCACCAGGGGGCGGCGTCGCGCATGCGCGCCTCGGCCGGCGCCACGCTCAGAACAGCCCTTCGATTCGACCCTCGGCATCGAGGTGGATGTTCTCGGCCGCCGGCACGCGGGGCAGGCCGGGCATGGTCATGATCTCCCCGCAGACCGCGACGACGAAGCCGGCGCCGGCCGACAGCCGCACCTCGCGCACCGGCAGCACATGGCCGACCGGCGCACCGAGCAGTGTGGGGTCGGCCGAGAAGGAATACTGCGTCTTGGCGATGCAGACCGGCAGGTCGCGGAAACCATCCTCCTCGAAGCGCTTCAGCTTCGCGGCGACGGGTGCGGGGATGGAGATGGCGGCGGCGCGATAGACCTCGCGCGCCACCGTCTCGATCTTGCCGGCGAGGGAGACGTGGTCGGTGTAGAGTGGTGCGAAATCCGCGGTGCCGCCGTCGATCAGCCGCTTCACGGCGTGGGCCAGCGCCTCGGCACCCTTCGCGCCGTCGCCCCAATGGGTGCAGAGGATGGCTTCGGTGCCGAGGGCGCGCATCGCCTCCTGCACCGCGGCGATCTCGGCCTCGGTATCGCCGGTGAAGCGGTTGAGGCCGACCACCACCGGGATGCCGAACTTGCCGACATTCTCGACATGGCGACTGAGGTTCACCACGCCGCGCTTGACCGCCGCGATATCCTCGCGCCCGAGGTCGGCCTTGGCGACGCCGCCATGCATCTTCAGTGCGCGCACCGTCGCGACCACCACGCAGGCGGCGGGCTTCAGCCCGGCTTGGCGGCACTTGATGTCGAGGAACTTCTCGGCGCCGAGGTCGGCGCCGAAGCCGGCTTCCGTCACCACCACATCGGCGAGCTTGAGCGCGAGGCGCGTCGCCATCACCGAATTGCAGCCATGGGCGATGTTGGCGAAGGGGCCGCCATGGACCAGCGCCGGCGAGCCCTCGATGGTCTGCACCAGGTTGGGCGCGAAGGCGTCGCGCAGCAGCACCGCCATCGCGCCATCGGCCTTGATGTCCTTCGCGGTGACGGAGGTGCCGTCGCGCCGCTGGCCGACGATCATGCGCCCGAGCCGCTTCTGCAGATCGGCGAGGTCGCGCGCCAGGCAGAACACCGCCATCACTTCCGAGGCGACGGTAATGTCGAAGCCATCCTCGCGCGGGTAGCCGTTGCGCATC
This sequence comes from Neoroseomonas lacus, assembly GCF_014644535.1. GTDB lineage: Bacteria > Pseudomonadota > Alphaproteobacteria > Acetobacterales > Acetobacteraceae > Neoroseomonas > Neoroseomonas lacus. Next base: position 154,736 of record NZ_BMKW01000004.1, on the reverse strand, counting down.
CCGCCGAGCGAGGAGACCACGGAGCGCAGCGCGCGGTCGTTCATGTCGAGCGAACGCCGCCAGGAGATGCGTCGTGAATCCAGGCCCGAGCCGTTGCCCCAGTACAGATGATTGTCGACCATCGCGGCGAGCAGGTTGTTGGCGCTGGTGATGGCGTGGAAGTCGCCGGTGAAATGGAGGTTGATGTCCTCCATCGGCAGCACCTGGGCGTAGCCGCCGCCGGTGGCGCCGCCCTTCACGCCGAAGCAGGGGCCAAGCGAGGGCTCGCGCAGCGCGATCATCGCCTTGGTGCCGATGGCGTTCAGCGCGTCGCCGAGGCCGACGGTCGTGGTGGTCTTGCCTTCGCCGGCCGGGGTCGGGCTGATGCCGGTGACCAGCACCAGCGCACCGTCGGGGCGGTCCTGCTGGGCGGCGATGAAGTCGAGGCCGATCTTGGCCTTGTACTTGCCGTAGGGCTCCAGCGCCTCGGCGGGGATCCCGGCCTTGTCCGCGATCTCGCCGATCGGCTTCAGCGTCGCGGCGCGCGCGATGTCGAGGTCCGTCGCCATGCCCTGTCTTCCCCCTCGGAAACTGCCCCAGCGCGCTTACGGGCAGTGTTGCAAGCTTGCAAGGGCGGGCGCGCATTTTGCGGCGGCACTGCTGCGCGACGGGGAAGGTTGCGGTGCATCAAAGATCACGGGCCGGATGCCTCCTACGCGGGTCAGGTCGGACAAACGCAAAGGATTCCCGACCATGATCCGCAAGAACATCCTGCTCGCCGGCGTGGCGGCCTTCGGGCTGCTCGCCCAGCCGCTTTGCGCGCAGGAAGCGACTACGCCCATCCGCGGCAAACTCGCTGGGGATTTCGTCATCGGCGCCAGCATCATCGGCGTGGTGCCGATGAATGGCGGCAGCGTCGACGTCATCGGCGGCACGCCCGATGTGTCGAACTCCGTCACCGCTCAGCTCGACTTCAGCTACTTCTTCACGCCGAATTTCGCGGTGAACCTTATCGCGGCAACCACCCGCCACGACGCGGAAGTTTCGGGCAGCGCGCTCGGTGTCGTCGATCTGGGCCATGTCTGGGCACTGCCGCCGACGCTCACCTTCCAGTATCACCCGCTGCCGCAGGAACGCTTCAGCCCCTATGTCGGCGTCGGCGTGAACTACACCGTCTTCTACGGCGAAGGCGGCGGGTATTCGGCGCCGGTCACCAGCGTCGATGTGCGGAATGCCTGGGGCTTCGCGCTCAATGCCGGCCTCGATGTCGAGATCGCGCCGAACTGGGCGCTGAACCTCGATGTGAAGTGGATCTATCTGCGCCCGGATGTCGCGGTCGAGACCACCGTCGGGCGGATCAATGCGACGGCGAATATCGATCCGTGGATTTTCGGCATCGGCGTGCGCTACCGCTTCTGACCGGCGCGGCGCGGCGGGAGCACCGCCGCGCCCTCGCCTGCTTCGGGCCGCCGGTTTAATGCCCGGCGGGTGCTTGGCGCGCCGGACGATCGGTGTGCCCGACCGCGCGATCTGTGCGGCGGACGCCCTTGTCGGCGAATTCGATCGGAAACGTGATACGGGCGGGGGGAAACATTCGCCGGGGCGCATCGTTCAGCACCCGCACGCCGAACGAAGGACCGATCCACCATGGCGCGAAATCCCTTCATGAGCCTCTGGCTCAGCGCGGCGAACCGTGCCGCCAATACGGGGCGCGGCCTGGCGATGTCGGCGACGCGTCGCCAACGCGCGGCCGCCGCCGCCGCGGTCGCCAAGGAGGCCACGACCTTCTGGACACGCGCCTGGCGCGGCGCGACGACGCCGCGTCGCTCGAAGAACCGATGATGGCCACGGCCCCGGGCGGTCAGCGACCGCGGGCACCGCGCGCAGTGTCGTGGCATACGGCCGGACTTTTCCGCAGCCTGGCCCGGGCGGCGACGGGCATGGCCGCCATCGCCTGGTCGGCGGCGCGTCCGGCCGCCGGGGCCGGCGATGCGCGGGGGCGCATCACCGAGGTGGACGCCTTCGGCACCAATCCCGGTGCGCTGCGCATGCTGGTGTTCGAGCCGCCGCGGCGGCCGCGCGCCGGCGCGCCGCTCATCGTCGTGCTGCATGGATGTCGCCAGAACGCAGCCAGCTTCGCCACCGATGCCGGCTGGCTGGATGTGGCCAAGCGCCTCGGCATCCCGCTGGTGATGCCGGAGCAGGTGATGGCGAACAACCGCAGCCGCTGCTTCAACTGGTACCGGCCGGACGATGTAAGCCGTACCCGCGGCGAGGCGATGTCGATCCGGCAGATGATCCGCACCGCGGTCACGCGGTTCGGCTGCGATCGTCGCCGCGTCTTCATCGTCGGGCTGTCGGCCGGTGGGGCGATGACGGCGGCGATGCTCGCCGCCTATCCGGCGGTGTTCGCGGCGGGCGCGGTCGTCGCCGGCATGCCGGTCGGCGCCGCCAGCACCTCGCCCATGGCGCTGATCAGGATGTTTCGCGCCGACCCGCATCGCACGCGCGCGGGCCTGGCTGCCGCGGTCCGGGCGCGGGCGCCGTCGCGCGGGCGGCAACCCTGGCCGCGCCTGTCGATCTGGCAGGGTGGGCGCGACCGGACGGTGGACCCCGCCAATGCCGAGGTCCTGGCCGCGCAGTGGAGCGCGCTGCACGGGTTCGATGAAGCGCCCTCAGCCGACACGGCACCGCTGCCCGGCACACGGCGGCGGCAGTGGGGACGCGACGCGCGCCCCGCCGTCGAGCTCTGGACCATCCCGGCGCTGGCGCATGGCTTCCCGATCGATGCCGGCCGGGACGGGGTGGGCGAGGTCGGGCCGTGGGTGCTCGATGGCGGAATCGCCGCCGCCCGACACATCACCGCCTTCTGGGGGCTGGAGCCGGTCGGGCGGGCGTAGAGCCGCCTCCAGGCCATTGTCCTGGCGCGCATCTTCACCCGACCACGTGATTCCGCCCGATCGGGATTGGCGCCGGACGCGGCGGTCAGGCCGCCTTGGTCAGCACCTCATTGAGCGTCGCGCCGATCGCGTCGACGGCGCGGCGCATGTCGTCGGGCGTGATGGCGCCGATCGCACCGATGCGCATGGTCGGCGCTGCGGTGTTGTAGAAATTGCTGATCAGCACGCCGCGACGCTTCAGCGCCTCGACGAAGGACATCAGGTCGAATCGCGGGTCGGCCGGCTGATGCACCGTGACGATCACCGGCCCCTGATGCTCGCGCGCCAGATAGGGCCGCAGGCCGAGGCCGATGATGCCGTCGTACAGCGCGTCGGTGTTGGCGCGGTAACGCGCGAGCCGCGCGGCCTGGCCACCCTCGGCGTCATACAGGTCGAGGGCGACGTCGAAGGCGGCGATCGCCTGCACGGGCGGGGTGAAGCGGATCGACCCCCAGCCGGCGCGCTTGGCATGCGCTAGCACGTCGGACAAGTCGAGCGACCACGACCCGGCCTGGCCGGCGCAGGCTTCCGTGCGGTCGATGCGCGCCACGGCGAAGCCAATGCCCGGCATCCCTTCCAGGCATTTGCCGGAGGTGAAGACCAACGCATCGCATTCCGGATGCGCGGCAAGGCTGAAGGGCAGCGCGCCAAAGGCCGAGACGGCGTCGAGGATCATCCGGCGGCCAGCGCCACGCAGCGCGGCGCCGATGCCCTCGGCGTCGTTGACGATGCCGCTGCCGGTCTCGTGGAACACCATGGCGACGGTGCCGATGTCCGGGTCGGCGGCCAGCGCGGGCATGATGTCGGCGGCGGTGGCGCCGCGCGTGTCGGTCAGCTTCAGTTCGACGACGACGCGCCCGGCCTCGCGCGCGAGGCGCGCCATGCGCTGGGCATAGGCGCCGTTCATCGGGACCAGCACCTTGGCGCCGGGGGCGACGAAGGTGCGGATGGTGGCCTCGGTGACGAAATGGCCGGCGCCCTGCAGGGGCAGCGTCGCGTGTTCGCCCGGCGTGCCGCCGGCGATGACGAGGACACGCTCGCGGATACGGGCATAGACGCGCTGGAAATCGACATCCCAGGGGGCGATGTCCTGAGCCATGGCGGCGCGGACCTCGGGGCGGGTCTGCACGGGGCCGGGGATGAGAAGGAGCATGGGATCGCCATTCCGCGCGATGTGGGGGGGTTGGTTCTGCCTCCGCGGCGATGGGCGCGCAAGCACACGTCGTCGCGCGCGCGGTGGGCCTCGTCGTAAGGCTGGAGGGGCGTTGCCCCTCCAAGCCACCCCACCAAATGCCCGGGGCATTTGGAATGCCGTTGTTTGGCCCCGGGCAACAGGGCTGGATGAATGGTGACGGGCGACCCCTGCCCCGCGCGCCGCCAATGGGGCCTGGTTTTTGCTTCGATTGCGGATCAATCATCCGAAGGTGCAGTAACCTTCGTTCCCTGCCGGAGTGCTCAAGGGGCAGCGCCCTTCGACCTCCTACCGTCGCCCGTCAGCCGCCGCCGCGCGTTCGCGCAGCCAATCGGCCAGCGCTGCCCGCCGATCGCCAGCCTCGGCACGTTCAAGGAACACGGCGAGGTGTCCCGGCCGACGGTCCGGCACAACGCGATAGGCATGCGTCCAGGGCCCATGCCCCTGATGCAGCACGACATAGAGCCAGGACCGCTCGATGCGGCCGAGCCGCGTGGTCCAGGCACACAGGGCGACGAATTCGGCCTGGTCGCCCGGGGCGAGCAGCAGGTCGAGATCGGGGGCGGGGGTGGCGTCGAGCATGGCGTCCTCGGTGTCTCTGGACCGGACAAGACGCGGCGACGCTTCCCGTTTGGTTGCCGGAGCGGCCGCATCCCCCCTCGCGGAGGCGCCACCTTGCCCGGGAAGGCAGGTTGGCGTTGGGCACGGCCCAACTCTTGATGCGCGCGCAGGAAGCCATGCGCGGCGGGGGAAGGCAAGGGTGTTCTCAGAGTCTGTCTTGAAAGTCCGGCACCGGCCCGCACCCCCACCGGGCCACCCAACGACAGTATCCTGGATGGGTGCCTGGTGGGGGTGCGGACCGGTGCTGGACTGCGAAAGTCGCCTTGAGGCGACTTTCGAGACAGCCTCTCAGGCGATCGCGGCGCCGCCCATGATCTCCCGCAGCAGCTTCTGCCGGATCGCCTCGGCGAAGCCGGCGTAGTCGGGCGTGTGCATGGCGAAGGCGCCGGGCCCGCCGATCACCTCGGCCTGGTAGTGGTCGAGCAGGTCGGGCTCCTCGTTCAGGATGGCGAGGGCATTGATCGTGATGCCCGCCGCCACGCCGATGTCACGCACCGGCCCTGGCGGGCGTCCCTGGTTGTGGCGGCCATCGCCGGAGACATCCATCACCAGGCGCGTCGCCTCGGTGGGCACGGTGCCCAGCAGCGCGAGGCCGGCGGCCATGCCCTCCCCGAGGGCGGTCGCACCCGCCGGCACCAGTCGGGGCGCGTTCTCGACGGCCTCGGCGAAGGCCGCCGCCGCCACCGGGCCATCCAGTCGCGCCCAGGGCACGGCGACCGCCTGCGCCCCCTGCCCCGACCACATCAGCAGACAGATCGCCACCGCCCCGCGTCGCCCGCCCGTGATGGCGGCCTGCACCGATTCGTCGCGGAACGCCGCGCCGTAGCCACCGAGCATGAGGCCGAACTCGTCGAAGTCCACGGAAGAAGAAGCATCCACGGCGAGACAGAGGGCGAGGTCGACCTTCTCCATGCTTGTTTCTTGCATGGCTGGCGGTTGGCTGCACGCCCGGTTGATGGGCATGCTGGCCGCAACCGAACCGGGAGACTTGACGATGCAACGGAGAACTCTGCTCACCGGCGCCGCCGGCGCATTGCTTGCCCGACCGACCCTGGCGCAGGGCGCCTGGCCGAGCCGCACCATCCGCATGATCGTGCCCTATACGCCAGGCGCGGCGACCGATGCGATGGCGCGGCTGGCGGCGCAGAAGCTGCAGGAGAAGCTCGGCGTCACCGTGGTGGTGGAGAACCGCCCCGGAGCGAATGGCGCAATCGGCAGCCAGGCGGTGCTGCAGGCGCCGGCGGATGGCTACACCATCATGGCCTCGGCCTCGATCCACCCGATGGCGCGCTATGTCATGAAGGCCGCGCCCTATGACCCGGTGACGGATTTCATTCCCGTCGCGCGGACCGCGCGCGGGCCGCTGGTGCTGGTGATGAACCCGCGCCTGCCGCAGACCACCATCCCGCAGGTGGTGGAAGCGGCGAAGCGCGAGCCAGACAAATGGACTTTCGCGACCTCCTCGCTGGGCGCGGCGGGGCATCTCGGGTCGATCGAGTTCAACCGCATGACCGGGGCGAATATCGAGATCGTCGGCTATCGCGGCTCCGCCCCGGCGCTGACCGATGTGGCGGCAGGCAATGCCCAGTTGATGTTCGACCCGGTGCTGGCGACGCTACCGATGATCCGCGGCGGGCAGTTGCGCGGCCTCGGCATCGCAACGGCGCAGCGCTCGCCGCTGGCGCCGGACCTGCCGACCATGGCCGAGGCCGGGCTGCCGGGCTTCGAATTCTATTCCTGGTACGGCGTCTGGGCCGCGCGGGCCGTACCGCGCGAGATCGTGGACCGGCTGAATGCCGCGATCACCGAGGCGATGCGCGAGCCGGCGGTGGTCGAACGCCTGACCAGCCTCGGCTTCGAGCCGGTGGCCGAGACGGTCCCGGAGCTGGAACGCTTCATCGTCGCGGATGTAGCGCGGAATGCCGAGTTGCTGCGCATCGCGAATTTCCAGCCCGAATGAGCCTGACGATCACGCCGGCCGCGCTGGCGGCCGAACTCGGGGCGCCGAGGCTGGTGGTGCTGGATGGCAGCGTCTTCCAGCGGCCGGCGCCGGACCTGTCCACCATGTTGCAGGACAGCGCGCGGGCGTCGTTCGAGAAGTCGCGCATTCCCGGTTCGGTGCATCTCGATGCGTTGGACTGGTTGTGGGACCGCGAGAGGCCGTTCCGCTTCGCGCTGCCGGCGCCGGACATCGCGGCGGCCGCCTTCGCCGCGCATGGCGTGGGGGAAGGCAGCCGCGTGGTGTTGTATGACCGCGTCGGCGGCAATTGGGCGACGCGGACGTTCTGGACCCTGCATTGGCTCGGCTTCGAGGATGTGCGGGTGCTGGAAGGCGGCCTCGCGGCGTGGAAGGCAGCGGGGCTGCCGGTGGAGAGCGGCCCGGTGGCGGTCCCGGTGCCGGCGGCGCGGCCCTTCACGCCCCGGCCGCGCGGCGGGGCGATCGCCGACCGGGACGCGGTGCTGGCGGCGCTCGGCACGCCGGGCGTGGTGGTGGTGAATGCGCTCTCGGCCGAACAGCATGCCGGCACGGGCGGGCTGCCCTATCACCGGCCGGGACGGATCGCCGGCAGCCGGAACCTGCCGGCGCCGCTGCTTGCCGATGGCACGCTGACAGCCGAGGCGGTGACGGCGCTGGCCGAGCATGCCGGTATCCGGCGCGACGATCGCGTCATCGCCTATTGCGGCGGCGGGATCGCGGCGTCGAACCTGGCGTTCAACTTGTTGCGCGCGGGTTGGACCGACCTCGCCGTCTATGACGGCAGCCTGGATGAATGGGGCCGCGACCCTGCTTTGCCGATGGAGACCGGGCCGGGCTGATTGCGTTGGGTCAAGCGGCCGGCCCGCCTGACGCGCTATGTGACAGGAACAGGACGGAGGAACCGCGCCATGCCCCAGCGCACCATGGGTGAGATCATCCGCGACCAGAAGCCGTTGACCCTGCCGCCCGCGGCGACGGTCTCGCAGGCCTGCGCGGCGATGTATGCCCGCAAGGTCGGCGCCGTGCTGGTGGTGGATGGCGAACACCACTTGCTCGGCATCTTCACCGGCCGCGACGCGGTGCGGCTGCTGGCCGAAGGCGCGGATGCGAAGAAGACGCCGGTCGAGGCGGTGATGACAAAGAACCCGACGACCCTCGGCCCGAAGGCGACGGCGATGGACGCGCTGCTGCTGCTGAACGATGCCGGCTTCAGGCATCTGCCGGTGGTCGAGGGCGGGCGCGTCGTCGGCATCGTCTCGCGCTACGATTTCCGCGCCAGGGAGCAGGCGCGCTTCGACGACGAGACCGGCTTCATGGAGATGATGCGCTGACAGGCCGCACCAGCGCGCCGAGCAGCCCATCCACCGCGAAGGCCATCAGCCCGGTCAGCACGGCGCCCTGGACCACCCAGGCCGGGTTGCCATTCACCAGCCCGGCGATGATGGGCGTCCCGAGGCAACTCGCCCCCGCCACCGCACCCACCGCCGCCGTCGCCACCGCCAGCACGGCGGCGACGCGCAGCCCGGCGAGGATCGGTGGCGCGGCCAGTGGCAACTCAACCTGGAACAGCATCTGGCGCGGCGTCATGCCCGACCCGCGCGCGGCGTCGAGCACATCGGTCGGCACGGTGGCGAGCGCGCCGGTCGTCGCTCGCAGCACCGGCAGGGTCGCGTAGCAGACCAGCGCGATCAGCGACGGCGTCACGCCGAAACCGACCACCGGTACGGCGATGGCGATGATGGCGACCGGCGGCACCGCCTGCGCGAAACCGACCAGCGCATCGGCGATGACGCGCATCTCCCGCGCGCCGGGGCGCGTCGCGGCGACGCCGAGGCCGATGCCGGTCACCGCCGCCGGCACCAGCGAGGCGAGCACCAGCCAGGCATGGCTGAGCGTCAGCGCGATGAAGGATTCGCGCCGGTACAGCGGCTCCGCCACATCGGGGAACAGCGCGCCGAAGGTCGGGCCGGCGAGCGGCAGCGCCAGCAGCGCGGCGAGGAATAGCGCGGCCGGCAGCAGGGGCGCGAGCCTCATGCCCGCAGCAGGTCCCGCAGCGCCACCAGGCCGGCCGGCGCACCCGCCGCGTCGAGCAGCACCACCGCCTCGGCGCGCGCGGCGAGCATGGCTTCCAGCGCGTCCCGCCCGGTCGCGGCGGCGGGGATGTGCGGCAGGGCGGCGGGCGCCTCGCCCGTTGGGCCGGCGAGCGAGGCGGCGGTGACCAGCGACAGCCGCCGCATGCCGATCGCGCCGCCATCGAGCAGGTCGCGCACGCGCGGGTCGGCCGGCGCGTCGAGCAGGTCGCGCGGCGCACCTTCCTGCAACAGCCTGCCATCGGCCATGACGGCGAGGCGCGTGGCGAGCGACAAGGCTTCCTCGACATCATGCGTCACCAGCAGGATGGTCTTGCCGGTGGCGGCGTGCAGCCGAGCCATTTCCTGTTGCAGCGCTTGGCGCGTCACCGCGTCGAGCGCGCCGAAGGGTTCGTCCATCAGCAAGATATCGGGGTCGGCGGCGAGCGCACGGGCGACGCCGATGCGCTGCGCCTGGCCGCCCGAAAGCTGCGCCGGCATGCGGTCGCGATAGGCCGCCGGGTCGAGCCGCAGCAGCGTGAGGAGTTCATCGACCCGCGCGGCGATGCGTTTCTCGTCCCAGCCGAGCAGGCGCGGCACCGCACCAATGTTGCGCGCCACGGTCCAGTGCGGGAACAGGCCGATGCCCTGGATGACGTAGCCGATGCGCCGCCGCAGCGCCGGCGCAGCCTCAGCCGCCACGTCGCGCCCGCGCAGCAGCACGCGCCCGGCATCAGGGTCGATCAACCGGTTGATCATGCGCAGCGCGGTGGATTTGCCCGCGCCGGAGCCGCCGAGCAGCACGGCGAAGGCGCCTTCCGGCACGACCAAGTCAAGCCCGGCCAGCGCCGTCGCGCCGCCGAATGATTTGCGCACGCCCTCGAAGCGGATCATTGCGCCAGCCCGTCCTCGACCGCGCGCAGCGCCGCGTCCAGCACCAGCGCCAACGCCGCGACCGGCAGCGCGCCGAGCAGGATCAGGTCCGGCGCGAATTGGCCAAGCCCCTGGAACATCAGCACGCCGAAACCGCCGGCGCCGACCAGCGCGCCGAGCGTCACCAGCCCGACCGCCTGCACCGTCGCGGTGCGCAGCCCGCCGAGAAACACCGGCGCGCCAAGCGGCAGGCGCACCCGCCGCAGCACCTGCCCCGGTGCGAAGCCGAGCCCGCGCGCCGCATCGACCGCCGCGGCTGGGGCCGCACCGAGGGCGGCGCGTGTCGCTGCCGCGATGGGCAGCAGCAAATAGAGAAACACGCCGATCACCGCCGGCGCCGCGCCGATGCCGCGCAGCCCGGCCTCACGCAGCAGCGGCACCGCGCGGCCGAGGGCGGCGAGCGGTTCGATCAGCAGCGCGAAGAGCGCCATGGCCGGGATCACCTGCAGGGCAGCCAGCAGGCCCATCACGGCACCCCCGATCCGCCGCATGGTGAAAGCGAAGGCGCCGGCCGCCGCGCCGGCCGCCAGCGCCGGCAGCAAGGCCGCGGCTACCAGCTCCAGATGCCCGGCGAGGGCGGCGCGCAGTTCCGGCCCGCGCGCCGTGGCCTCCCGCACCAGACCGAGGTCGCCCAACAGGCCGAGGGCGAGCATCGCCGCGATCGCCACCACGAAGCCGGCCGCCGCGGCCGCGCGACCGGCCGCGCCCGTCCCTGCCCGGCCAAGTGCCAACCGCGCCGCCAGCAGCAGCGCCCCGCAGGCGATCCAGGACCCGGCCGCCGGGCCGAGCCGTGCCGCCGACAACGATGCGGTCAGCCGCCCCGCGACATCGTCCAGCCCGCCGAGCAATCCGCAGAGCGCGACGCCACAGGCGATGGCCGCCATCCGTCCGGGCAGCATCGCTGCGGCCAGCGCCGCGAGGGCGGCGGGGGCGAGAAACCCCCAGACGTGCACATCGCCCACCGCGATGCCGCGCGGCGGCACGATGCGGTTCGGCGCCAGCACCGCGAAGCCGAGCAGCAGCGGCGCCAGCACGGCCACCAGCAACAGCACCGCCTCCAGCGGCCCGGCGCGGCGCGGCGCCGTCAGCGGAGCAGCCCCGCGCCGGCCAGATGCGTCTGCGCCACCTGGCGTGCCGGCTTGCCCTCCACAGCGATCTGCGCGTTCAGCCGCTGCAGCACCATTAGTTCCAGCGTGCGGAAGGCGGGGGCGAGGATTTCGGCGATGCGCGGGTTAGCGCGCAGCACGTCGCCGCGAATGGTGGGTGCGGGCGCATAAACGGGCTGTACGCCCTTGGTGTCGTCCAGCACCACCAGGTCGAGCGCGGCGATGCCACCATCGGTGCCGTAGACCATCGCGGCATTCACGCCGTTGAGCTGTTGCGCGGCGGCACGCATCGTCACCGCCGTATCGCCGCCCGGCAGCACCAGCAGCCGGTCCGGCGGCAGGGTGAAGCCATAGGCGCGCTGGAAAGCCGGCAGCGCGGCGGGGCTTTCGACGAATTCCGCCGAAGCCGCCAGCTTGAAGGGCCGCCCGGCCGAGACCTGGCCGGCGATATCCTCCAGCGTGCGCAGATTGTTGGCGCGGGCGACGTCGGCGCGGATCGCGATCGCCCAGGTGTTGTTTGCCGGCGCGGGTTGCAGCCAGACGATGTTGTTGCGCTGGGCATCGAGGTCGCGGACCTTCTCATAGCCTGCCTGCGCATTCTTCCAGGCGGGGTCGGTTTCCATCTGGAAGAAGAAGGCGCCGTTGCCGGTGTATTCGGGATAGAGGTCGATCTCGCCGGCGAGGATCGCGCTGCGCACGATGCGCGTCGGGCCGAGCGGCACGCGGTTCTCCACGCGCATACCATTGGCTTCGAGCAGCAGCACGATCATCTGGCCTAGCAGCCCGCCCTCGGTGTCGATCTTGCTGGCGACGACGATGGGCCGTGATTGCGCGAGGGCCGGCGTCGCCAGCAGCGCGGCACTGCCGGCCAGCAGGTGGCGGCGGGACATGCCGTTCATCCAGGTCATCACAATTCTCCCCGATACGAGATGGATCCGAGACTGCCATGCGCAACGCGCATCGCGCGACCACAACAGCCGGCGCCGGTGTGAATTCTGCGGCCGGACCGCTCGCCCGACGCTATAGTGCATCATAGCGGTCGCGACCGCTGCCCGTGCCGCGTGCCGCCTGCAACCGCCACGCCGGAGCCCCAGCCCATGAAGGATCGCCCCCTCATCGAGGTCGCGCCACATCGCGACACCATCTGCCTGCCCCCGGATGCCACCGTGCAGCAAGCCTGCGCGCGGATGCGCGAGGCCAAGGCCTCAGCCGTACTGGTGACGGATGCACAAGGTCACCTCCTGGGCATCTTCACTGGCCGCGACGCCATCTGCCGCATGCTTGCCGACTGCCGCGACGCGGGTAAGACGACGCTCGACGCGGTGATGACGAAGAAGGTCGAGGCGCTCAGCCCACGCGACCGCGCCATTGATGCGCTGCATCTGATGCACGATGGCGGCTTCCGCCATGTGCCGGTGGTCGAGGGCGGCCGCGTGCGCGCTCTCGTGTTGCGCAGCGATTTCCGAGCACTGGAACGCGCGCAGATCGAGGCCGAGGAGGCGATCTTCGCCACCATCCGGTAGCGAAATCCCCACCGCCCTAGGCACCTCCGCCCCCGCGTCCTAGGCTCGGGCGACGGAGGACGAACCATGCCGGAAAGCCATATCGACCCGAAGCTCGCGCAGGAGGCGACACTGCCGCTCGCCGGCATTCGCGTACTGGACCTGACGCTGGCGCGCGCCGGCCCGACCTGCGTGCGCCACCTGGCCGATTGGGGGGCCGAGGTGATCCGCGTCGAACCGCCCTCCTTCAACGATGGGTTGGGCGGGTCGCGCGAGGGTTATGACTTCCAGAACCTGCACCGCAACAAGCGGTCCATCGCGCTCGACCTGAAGACGGAGGAAGGCAAGAAGGCCTTCTTCAAGCTGGCCGAGACCGCCGATGTGCTGGTCGAGAACATGCGCGTGCGGGTCAAGCACCGCCTCGGCATCGCGCCCGAGCAGGTGCAGGCGGTCAATCCGCGGTTGATCTACGCCTCGATCTCCGGCTTCGGACAGACCGGGCCGTATTCCGAACGCGCCGGCGTCGACCAGATCGCCCAGGGCATGGGCGGGATGATGACGATCACCGGCGAGCCGGGGCGCGGGCCGATGCGCGCGGGCATTCCCTTCGTCGACCTGACCGCCGGCAACCTGCTGGCGCTCGCGGTGATGATGGCGCTGTGGGAACGGCAGAAGACCGGCAAGGGCCGCTACGTCCATACCTCGCTGCTTGAGTCGATGGTGTTCATGCTGGACCTGCAGGCGGCGCGCTACCTGATGGATGGCGAGGTGCCCGGCCAGGCCGGCAACGACCATCCGGTGAACATCCCGATGGGCGCCTTCCCGACCGCCGACAAGCCGGTGAACATCGCAGCGTCCAGCCCGAAGATGTGGGCGCAGTTCGCCGAGGCTGTTGGGCACCCGGAATGGCTCGAGGTCGAGAAGTGGAAGACGCTGAAGGGCCGCAGCGACGATCGCGCGGCTCTGAACGCGGTGATCGCCGAGGCGTTCAAGCAGAAGCCGTCGGAGTATTGGATCGACCTGCTGGAACGCATCGGCATTCCTTGTGGCCCCATCAACAAGGTTGACCAGGTCTTCGCCGACCCGCAGGTGCAGCATCTGCGCATGGCGATGCCGATCAAGCACCCGACGCGCGGCGAAACGCACCTCGTCTCCTCCGCCATCAACATCGAGGGCGTGGAGAGCGAGGTGCGGATGATCCCGCCGCGGCTGGGCGAACATTCGGCCGAGATCCTCAGGGAAGCCGGCTACAGCGATGACGATGTGGCGCGACTGCGCGGCCTCGGCGTCATCAGCGAAGGGTAGGAAGCAAAGACCATGGAATTCGCGGACGGCAAGATTCTCGCCGAGATCAAGGACGGCGTCGGGCGCATCACCTTCAACCAGCCCGAGAAACGCAACGCCATGTCGGTGACGATGTGGGGCGGCATGGGCGCGGCGCTCGACCTGTTCGAGAAGGACGAGACGGTGCGCTGCGTCGTGCTGACCGGCGCGGGCGACAAGGCCTTCGTCTCCGGCGCCGATATCAGCCAGTTCGACAAGCTGCGCTCGGACGCCGATGCGCAGCGCGAATACAGCAAGCAGACGGCGGGCGGGCGGCTGAAGCTGGCGTCGTTCCCCAAGCCGGTGATCGCCGAGATCCGCGGTTTCTGCATGGGCGGCGGGCTCGGCATCGCGATGTCATGCGACATCCGCATCGCCGCCGAGGGCAGCCAGTTCGGCATTCCGGCGGCGAAGCTCGGCATCGCCTATGGCTTCGACATGGTGCGGCATCTGGTGGACCTGGTGGGACCCGCCCACGCCCACATGATCCTGATGACCGGCGAACGCTTCGACGCGCAGGAAGCCTCGCGCGTCGGGCTGATCAACAAGGTGGTGGCGGCCGATGCGCTGGCCGGCGAGATCGCCAGGCTGACCGCGACGCTCGCCGTCAACGCGCCGCTGTCGCTGTACGCGAACAAGCGCACGGTGCAGGCGGTGCTGCAGGACCGTGCCGATCGCGACATGGCCGGCATCAACGCCGCCATGGCCGCCTGTTTCGACAGCGCCGACTACCAGGAAGGCCGCAAGGCGTTCATGGCCAAGCGCAAGCCCGCCTTCCAGGGGCGCTGACCGCCGCCACGCCGCGCCGGGTGCGATACCGCCAGACGCGGCGATTGCCGAAATGACATGTGGCGCGACGTTCCGCCGCCCCCATCCGGCGTGCTACGCCCTCCTCGGCTGGCGGGGCCCTCCCCGGCGAACCGGCCGACAGGGGACGTGACAGGGCGTGGACTCACAGCACGAACACAACCGGCTGGCTGATGACGAGGCGGGACCCGGCCTTGCCGCGGAGCATCCCGGCGCGCCCATCTCTCGTCTGGTGGCCGAGGTCGCGGCGCAGTGCAATGGCGAACGCATCACGCTAGGCGAGATGGGCGAGGCCTTCGGCGACCGCGCCTTCGGCCTGCTGATCCTGCTGTTGTGCCTGCCGGGGCTGTTGCCCGGCATGGCCAGCGTGTTCGGCACGCCGATGCTCATTCTCGGCGTGCAGATGGGCCTCGGCTTCCGCAAGCCGAAGCTGCCGGCCTTCATCGCCCGGCAGTCGCTGAAGCGGACCGACCTGCTGCGGCTCGCGCCTGGGTCGACCACCCGCGTCTCGCGCGCCATCGCCAAGGTCGAACGCTGGGTGCGGCCGCGCCCCGGACCCTTCACCAACGCCACCGCCGACAAGGTGGTCGGGTGGCTGACCGCCTATGCCGCGCTGATGCTGATCCTGCCCGGCCCTGGCACCAATGGGCCGCCGGCCTTCGGCACCATCGTCATGGCGCTCGGCGTGGTGGAGAATGACAGCAAGGTGGTGGGCATCGGCATGGCGTTGACCATGCTGGGTAACGTGTTTGCCACCGCAGTGCTCGGCGCCCTGCTGTGGTTCGGCATGGAAGCACTGCATTACTTTTACTGAGCCCTCAAACGGCAGGCGGCGACGGGTGGTCTGGGCGCGGTCGCGCTGCGCGCTCCAGCCTCGATCCGTTCTCGGCGCTCACAAAGCGTCGCCTGGCGTCGTCAGGAAACGCTTTGTCACCCTGGACGCGACGCGGCCGCTCGGCATAGCTTCCGCCCATGCGCCGGTGGCCCGAAAGGGCTGAAACGGGAACGCGCGACGCGGTGACCCTCACCGCCCATCCGCGGCTGCCCCCGCAACTGTAGGCGACGAAACCGGCCCCTGACGCCATTGCGCCCTTCGGCGCGAGAAGGCGGGGCCGGCGGTGGAGGCACCTCGCCCCGCCACGTCGCGAGCCAGGAGACCGGCCGGCGCAGAGTTGTCTCGCGCGTGCCGGGCGGGGAGCACCGGCGCAACGGACCCAGGGTACGACCGTTGGAATGCGGCCGTCCTTCCGTCATGCGAGCACGACGCCAGCCCGTCCCGGCGCCCCACGGCACCGGGGCGAAACGCGGACCGTGCAACGGAGGGACCCCCGGATGAAACACCGGATCCTTGCTTTATTCGCCCTCGCCCCCCTCGCCCCCGCCTGGGCGCAGGACCCGGCCACCCCAGCCGCGACCGCGGTGCCCGACATGATCGTGACGGCCACCCGCATCCCGACCCCGCGCGACCGTATCCCCGCCCCGGTCACCGTGATCGACCGCCAGACCATCGAGGAGAACGGCTACGTCACCCTTGCCGATGCGCTGGCGGCAGTGCCGGGCTTCCGCCTGGTGCAGGCCGGCGGTATCGGCCAGCAGGCCTCCGGCTTCGCCCGCGGCGCCAATTCACGCCAGGTGCTGGTGCTGCTGAACGGCGTGCCGGTGAACGACCCGTCGGAGCCCAATGGCGCCTTCAATTTCGGCAATGAACTGCTTGGCGACATCGAGCGCATCGAGGTGGTGCGCGGGCCAGTCTCCTCGCTCTATGGCTCGGCGGCGATCGGCGGGGTGGTCAATCTCATCACCCGCTCCGCCCCGGCCGACCGCGTCGCCGCGCCGTATTTCGAGGCTGGCGCGGGCAGCAACTCAACCGTGCGCGGCTATGCCGGCATGGGGGGAACCATCGGCCAGGTGGATTACCAGGTGACCGGCCAGAGCCTGTCGACCCGTGGGTCCAACGCCCTGGCGTCGCGCTTCTACCAGAGCCTCGGCGAGGAGGACGGCTTCCGCTCGGCGATCGTGACCGCCCGGCTCGGGCTGACGCTCGGCGAGACAGTCCCTGGCGAGGTGTTCGGCCGCACCCGCGTCGAAGGGCTGGTGCGCGGTCGGGAAAACACCGTCGGCCTGGACGACGTACCGCTCGATGACCCGAACTATACCGGGCAGGACCGCTCCTGGTTCGGCTATGGCCGCAGCACGACCGATCTGTTCGGTGGCGTCTGGACCACCGGCTTCACCCTGTCGGGCAGCCAGAACCGGCGGCGCTATACCAACCTGCCCGACCCGACCAACCCGGCGACGGCCGACGACCTCTATCGCGCCAGCCGCCAGGCGATCTCCTGGGACAACACGCTGCGCCTGCCCGATGCCGGCGTGGCGACCGACTTCACCGTCATCTTCGGCGCGCAGTGGGAGAAGGAGACCGCGGACAGCGCCAATGGCTCGGAATTCTTCCGCACCATCGTCGATGCGTCGCAGCGTTCGGGCGCGGGCTATGCCTCGCTGCAGGGGCGGCTGTTCGAGCGGCTCGATGTGACGGCGGGTATTCGCTACGACGGGCCGGAGGGGTATGACGGCTTCACCAGTTGGCGCCTTGGCGCGGTGTTGGCGCTGCCGGAGGTCTCTTCCCGCCTACGCGTTTCGGGTGGGACGTCCTTCAAGGCACCGTCGCTGTTCCAGCGCTACGGCACCATCACCGGCTACTTCCAGGGCAACCCCAATCTGCGGCCGGAGGATGGCTTCGCCTGGGAAGCGGGCGTTGAGACCGACATCGCCTCCTGGGCCACCGTCTCGGCGTTGTATTTCGACAGCCGCATCCGCAACCTGATCAACTACGACCAGACCTTCAGCACGCTGGAGAATGTCGATCGGGCGCGCATCCGTGGCGGCGAATTCGCCCTCACGCTGCGGCCGACGGATTGGTTTTCGATGACCGGGTCCTGGACCGTGCAGGAAGCGACGGACACGACGAACGACACGCCGCTGGCGCGCCGGCCGCGCAACATCGCTGCGCTGACCATGCGCTTCGCCGCGCCGCTTCCCTGGGACGGGCCGCGCAATGCGCGCATCGTGGTGGTGCCCGAGATCCTCTATACCGGGCCGTCGCCGGAAGGCGCCTTTGCCCGCTACAACGACGACGGGTCGTCGATCACCACGGCGGGCAAGAACGATGGCGGGACGGTGTTCAACCTGACCGCCACGGTGCCGATCCTCGAACAGCTCGCAGGCTTCGTGGAGTTCCGCAACCTCGGCAACACGCAGTACGAGCCGGCGAATGGCTTCGTCATTCCGGGACGGACCGCAGTGGCGGGGGTGCGCGGGACGTTCTGACGGGGGCGGCCGTTGGAAGGGCCTCGGCCCTTGCGCGCGAAGATGGTGCTGTCACACGGTGGTACCGGAGAGGGCTTTGCCCCCTCCGGGCCTCCCCCACCAAAGGCCTAAGGGCCTTTGGAAACCGTCACTTGGTGGCGAGCGCGACAGATTGTACCGAGAAACGAAAGTCGCGTTGGGCAAGGGAGTGAGTCTTCGTACCGATCCCGGCCATAATGCACAGTGCCAGATATCGATTTCCAAAGGCCCGGTGGCCTTTGGTGGGGTGGTTTGGGGGGGGCAAGGCCCCTCCCAATCTTCGCGTCTTTGGGGCAGAGCCCCTCCGTGCCACCCATTGGCGCGGCACCAGACCGGCCCGCCCTTACCCTGCCGACCATCGGCCGGTGTCGCGGCGCCGCGGTCGCCTTGCGATGAGGTTGTGCGGAAGTCCCCGCCATGCTCCCACGATCTTGCGCTGCCGCAAGGCGTGCTGCGGTGCAATAAGTCGGTATACGCAGCCAATTCGCCGCTTCCGGGCAAACGAACGATGATGATGCGACGCGGACCCATGAGGTCGGCTTTCTTCCTGCTTCTGTTGCTGCTGGCGGCCGGAGGCGCCTGGTTCGCCTGGCAGACGATCCGGCCGGCCGGCCTGCCGCCCGGCTTCGCCCGCGGCAATGGCCGGGTCGAGGCGGTCGAGATCGACGTCGCTACCAAGATCGCCGGGCGCATCAGCGATGTACTGGTCAATGAAGGCGACTTCGTCACCGCTGGCCAGGTGGTGGCGCTGATGGACACCGCCTCGCTGGAAGCCCAGCTGCGCGAGGCGCAGGCGCAGCTCAACCGCGCCGTCATCGCCATCGAGACCGCCGGCAGCCTGGTCACCCAACGCGAGGCAGAGAAGACGGCCGCCGAGGCCACCGCCGCCCAGCGCGACGCGCAGGTCACGGCCGCGCAACGCCGCCTGGCGCGCACCGAGGAGCTCGCCGCGCGCGGCAATGCGCCGCAGCAGACGCTGGATGACGACCGCGCCAGTTTCGAAGGCATGCGTGCGGCGCAGAGTGCCGCGCGGGCGCAGATTGCCGCGGCCGACGCGGCGATCAGCTCGGCGCGGTCACAGGTCGTCGGCGCGCAGGCCGCCGCCGAGGCCGCCCGCGCGACGATCCAGCGCATCCAGGTGGATATCGACGACAGCGCGCTGAAGGCGCCGCGCGCCGGGCGCGTGCAGTTCCGGATCGCCCAGCCGGGCGAGGTCGTCGCCGCCGGTGGGCGGGTGATTAATATGGTGGACCTCACCGATGTCTACATGACCTTCTTCCTGCCCACCCCCGATGCGGGGCGGATCGCGCTGGGGGCGGAGGCGCGGCTGGTGCTCGATGCCGCGCCCGAATTGGTGATCCCGGCACAGGTCTCGCTCGTCTCCGACGTCGCACAATTCACGCCGCGCACGGTGGAGACGGCGGAGGAGCGGCTGAAGCTGGTGTTCCGCATCCGGGCACGCATCGATGCCGACCTGCTGCGCGAGCACATCACCCAGGTGAAGACCGGGCTGCCGGGCGTCGCCTATGTGCGGCTCGACCCTGCTGCCGCTTGGCCGGCGAACCTGCAGGTCAGGCTGCCGTAATGAATGGCGTGATCGGTCGCCTGGACGCGGTCGGGCTGCGCTACGGCAAGGCTGTCGCGCTGGATGACGTGACGCTCGACCTGCCGGCGGGCTGCATGGCAGGGGTGATCGGGCCGGATGGCGTGGGGAAATCCAGCCTGCTGGCGCTGGTGTCCGGCGCGCGCGCGGTGCAGGCCGGGCGCGTCACGGTGCTGGGCGGCGACATGGGCGATGCGCTGCACCGCGACGCGGTCGGGCCGCGCATCGCCTACATGCCGCAAGGCTTGGGCAGGAACCTCTATCCGACACTGTCGGTGTTCGAGAACATCGACTTCTTCGGCCGGCTGTTCGGGCAGGACCGCGCGGAACGCGAGGCGCGCATCGCCTCGCTTGTCGCGGCGACCGGCCTCGCCCCCTTTGTCGATCGTCCGGCCGGCAAATTGTCGGGTGGGATGAAGCAGAAGCTCAGCCTGTGCTGCGCGCTGGTCCACGACCCGGAACTGTTGATCCTGGATGAGCCGACGACCGGCGTGGA
This sequence comes from Neoroseomonas lacus, assembly GCF_014644535.1. GTDB lineage: Bacteria > Pseudomonadota > Alphaproteobacteria > Acetobacterales > Acetobacteraceae > Neoroseomonas > Neoroseomonas lacus. The sequence continues at coordinate 134,843 of NZ_BMKW01000004.1, read as the reverse complement.
TCCGCTCTCGCGCCGGCAGTTCTGGGAGTTGATCGCGCGCATCCGCGCCGGGCGGCCGGGAATGAGCGTGCTGGTCGCCACCGCCTATATGGAGGAAGCGGCGCGCTTCGACTGGCTCGCCGCGATGGATGGCGGAAAGGTGTTGGCCACCGGCAGCCCGGCCGAGATCCTGGCGCGCACCGGCACGACGACGCTGGAAGCCGCCTTCGTTGCGCTGCTGCCCGAGGCGAGGCGCGCCGGCCACCACCCAGTGCACATCCAGCCCTTTGAGGATGGTCAAGGCGAGGCGGCGATCGAGGCGCGCGGCCTGACCATGCGCTTCGGCGACTTCACCGCGGTCGATCACGTCAGCTTCCGTATCCGGCGCGGCGAGATCTTCGGCTTCCTCGGCTCCAATGGCTGCGGCAAGACGACGACGATGAAGATGCTGACGGGGCTGTTGCCGGCCAGCGAGGGCGAGGCCTTCCTGTTCGGCTCGCCGGTCGATGCGACGGATATCGAGACGCGCCGGCGCGTCGGCTACATGTCGCAAGGCTTTTCGCTCTATGGTGAATTGACCGTGCACCAGAATCTTGACCTGCATGCGCGGCTGTTCGGCCTGCCGTCGGCGACGATCCCCGGGCGTGTCGCGGAGATGGCGCGACGCTTCGACCTCACCGCGATCATGGATGCGTTGCCGGATGCCTTACCGCTCGGGCAGCGGCAGCGGCTGTCGCTCGCCGTGGCGATGATCCATGGGCCGGAGATGCTGATCCTCGATGAACCCACCTCGGGCGTCGATCCGGTGGCGCGCGACGATTTCTGGCGCATCCTGATCGAGTTGGCGCGGCGCGACAGGGTGACGATCTTCATCTCCACCCATTTTATGAACGAGGCGGAGCGCTGCGACCGCATTTCGCTGATGCATGCCGGCCGCGTGCTGGTCAGCGACACGCCGGCGGCGCTGGTGGCAAGGCGTGGCGTCGCGACACTGGAGGATGCCTTCATCCGCTACCTCGAGGATGCGACGGCGCAGCAGGCCTCAGTGGCCACACCGCCCCCGATCGTGGCCGGCCACGCGCCGCGGCGCGGCTTCGACCCACGCCGCATGCTGTCGTATTCGCGGCGTGAGGCGATCGAATTGGCCCGCGACCCGGTACGCGCAACGCTCGCGCTACTGGGCAGCCTGATCCTCATGGTCATCATGGGCTATGGCATCACGCTCGATGTCGAGAATCTGACCTTCGCCGTGCTCGACCGCGACCAGACGACGGTCAGCCGCGACTACACGCTCAACGTCGCCGGGTCGCGATACTTCACCGAGCGCGCGCCGATCACCGATCATGCCGATCTCGACCGCCGCATGCAGTCGGGCGAGATCACCCTGGCCATCGAGATCCCGCCGGGCTTCGGTGCCGATGTGGCGCGCGGCCGGCCGACCGCGATCGGCGCCTGGATCGACGGCGCGATGCCATCGCGCGCGCAGACCATCCGCGGCTATGTCCAGGCGATGCACGCGCAATGGCTGGAACAGCGCGCCGCGCGCAGTTCGACGCCAAGCGCCTCGGCGCTGTTCAGCATCGAGACCCGCTACCGGTACAACCCCGATGTGCGCAGCCTGGTGGCGATGGTCCCGGCGGTCATCCCCATCCTGCTCATGCTGATCCCCGCGATGCTGACGGCGCTGTCCGTGGTGCGGGAGAAGGAGTTGGGCTCGATCGTCAACTTCTACGTCACGCCGGTGACGCGGCTGGAATTCCTGCTGGGCAAGCAACTGCCCTATCTCGTGCTCGGTATGGTGAATTTCCTGCTGATGGTGGGCCTCGCGCTGACGCTGTTCGACGTGCCGCTGAAAGGCAGTTTCTGGACGCTGGCGGCGGCGACGCTGCTGTATCTCGGCGCGGCGACGGCGCTCGGGCTGCTCGCCTCGACCTTCCTGAAAAGCCAGGTGGCGGCGACCTTCGGCACGGCGGTGATGACCATCCTGCCGGCGGTGCAGTTCTCCGGCGTGATCAACCCGGTCTCGTCCATTGAGGGCGTCGGTGCGCTGATCGGGCGCATCTACCCGACCGCGCATTACGTCACCATCGCGCGCGGCACATTCTCCAAGGCGCTGAACTTCGCCGACCTGCATACGCCCTTCCTGGCGCTGGCGCTCGCCGGGCCGGTGCTGATCGCGCTGAGCGCGATGCTGCTGCGCAAACAGGAGCGCTGAGCGATGCGTCTCGCCAATGTCGGCAATCTCGGCGTGAAGGAATTGCGCAGCCTGCTTCGCGACCCGATCATGCTGGTGCTGATCGCCTATTCCTTCACCGTGGCGATCTACGCCGCCGCCACCGCTGTGCCGGAAACGCTGACCCGCGCGGCCATCGCCATCGTCGATGAGGACCGCTCACCGCTCTCGGCGCGCATCGCTGGGGCCTTCTACCCGCCCTATTTCCTGCCGCCCGTGATGATCACGGCGGCGGAGATGGATGCGCGCATGGATGCCGGGCACGACACCTTCGCCATCGACATCCCGCCCGATTTCCAGCGCGACATGCTGGCCGGGCGCCAGCCCGCCATCCAGTTGAACGTCGATGCCACGCGCATGAGCCAGGCCTTCACCGGCAGCGGCTATATCCAGACCATCATCAGCGACGAGGTGACCGCCTTCGCGCAACGCTACCGCGCGGTGGCGACGCCGGCGGTCGACCTCGCGCTGCGCGCGCGCTTCAACCCGGTGCTGGAGGAAGCCTGGTTTGGCGCGGTGATGGAGGTGATCAACCAGATCACCATGCTCTCGATCGTGCTCGCCGGCGCGGCGCTGATCCGCGAGCGCGAACACGGCACCATCGAACACCTGCTGGTGATGCCGGTGACGCCGCTCGAGATCATGCTCGCCAAGGTCTGGGCGATGGCGCTGGTGGTGATCGTGGCGACCGCCGTCGCCATCACCGTCGTCGTGCAGGGGCTGCTCGGCGTGCCGATCCAGGGGTCGGTGCCGCTGTTCCTTGCTGGCGCGGCGGTGCATGTCTTCGCCACCACGGCGATGGGCATCTTCCTCGGCACCGTCGCGCGGTCGATGCCGCAATTCGCGCTGCTGCTGATCCTGGTGCTGCTGCCGCTCGAAATGCTCTCGGGCGGCACCACGCCGCGCGAGAGCATGCCGGTCTTTGTCCAGGTGGTGATGCTCGCCGCGCCAACCACGCATTTCGTCATGCTGGCGCAGGGCATCCTGTATCGCGGCGCCGGCTTCTCGGTGGTGTGGCCGCAATTCGTCGCGCTGGCGGGGATCGGCGCGGTGCTGTTCGGAGTCGCCCTGGCGCGCTTTCGCGCGACGATCGGGCAGATGGCGTGACGTCGGTGCCCTTGCGGCGTCATGCTGACGGTCCTGCTTGACGACCAGGACAGGAAGGTTGGAGCGGCGCTGCCCCTCCAAGCTACCCCGCCAAATGCCAGGGCATTTGGAACGCCGTCTTCTGGCACCGTGCGGCAGACGCATCCTACACCTGCCTGCCCCCGCTTCGTGCGCAGCGGCGGATCTGAGTGCCGATGCTGACCGCGGTGCAGGGGCCAGGTATCGGTTTCCAAAGGCCTCGGGCCTTTGGTGGGGTGAGGTTCGGAGTGGGGCAAAGCCCCTCTCCGGCTCCCCCGCTCAGAAGTTGAGCGGCTTCCGTTCGCCCCGGCTCACGAAACCCTCCCCAGTCCATTGTCTTCGCGAGCATCTTCACCCGATCAGATAATTCCATCCGATCGGGATCGACTCCATCAGCCTCGGCGTCAGCCGGGCTCCACGCGCGCCGCGCACAGCTTGAAGCCCGGGATCCTGCCCTCCGGGTCCAGCCGCGGATCGGTCAGCAGGTTCGCCGCTGCCTCGCGAAAGGCGAAGGGCAGGAAGACGACACCTTCCGGCAGGCCCGGATCCTCGCGCGAGGCGCATTGCACCGTGCCGCGCCGCGTCGTCACGCGAATCCAGCCACCGGGCAGGATGCCGAGCCGCCGCAAATCGCCCGGCGCCAGGGAGACCGTCGCCGAGGGTTCAATGGCGTCAAGCACGCCGGCGCGGCGCGTCATGGTGCCGGTGTGCCAGTGTTCGAGTTCGCGCCCCGTCGTCAGCACGAAGGGATAGGCCGCGTCCGGCATTTCAGCGGGGTCGGACGGGCCGGCGGGGACCAGCAGCGCGCGCCCGTCGCGGGTCGGGAAATGGTCGTGGAAGACGATGTCTTCGCCGGGCGCATCGGGCGCCGCGCAGGGATAGGTGACGCTGTTCTCGCGCAGCAGGCGGTCCCAGGTGATGTTGGCGAGGCTGGGCATGGCCTGCGCCATCTCGGCGAAGACCTCGCGCGGATGGGCGTAGGTCCAGTCGAGGCCGAGGCGGCGCGCCATTGCGACGATGATGGCGAGGTCCTGCCGCACCTCCCCCGGTGGCGCGACGGCGGCGCGGCCCATCTGCACCTGGCGGTTGCTATTGGTGACGGTGCCGTCCTTTTCCGGCCAGGCCGAGGCCGGCAGCACGACATCGGCGAGGGCGGCCGTCTCGGTCAGGAACAGGTCCTGCACCACGAGGTGGTCGAGCCGCGCGAGGGCGGCGCGCGCATGGGCGAGGTCGGGGTCCGACATTGCCGGGTTCTCGCCCATCACATACATGCCGCGGATGTCGCCGCGCCCGGCGGCGGCGATGATCTCCACCACTGTCAGGCCCGGCTTCGGGTCGATCGTGGCACCCCACAGCGCCTCGATTGTCGCGCGCGCAGCGGCATCGTCGATGCGGTGGTAGTCCGGCAGCATCATCGGGATAAGCCCGGCATCCGAGGCGCCCTGGACGTTGTTCTGCCCACGCAGGGGGTGCAGCCCGGTGCCGCGCCGGCCGACCTGCCCGCAGACGAGCGAAAGCGCGATCAGCGCGCGCGCATTGTCGGTGCCGTGCACGGATTGCGAGATGCCCATGCCCCACAGCGTCAGCGCTGCGGGGCTGCGCGCATACAGCCGCGCGACGCGGCGGATCGGTTCGGCCGGCACGCCGCATTGCACCTCGACGGCTTCGGGCGCGTAGGCGGCGACATGGGCGCGCAAGCCGTCCAGGCCATCGACGCGCGCCGCCACGAAGGCGGGGTCGTGGAGGTTCTCCGACAGGATGACATGCAGCATGGCGTTGAGCAGCGCCACATCCTCACCCGGCCTGAAGCGCAGAATTTCAGTCGCGATGCGATCGAGCTCGCTGCCGCGCGGGTCGGCCACCACCAGCGTCGCGCCACGGGCGACCGCCTGCTTGATGAAGGTGGCGGCGACCGGATGGTTCTCGGTCGGGCGGGCGCCGATCACGAAGATCAGGTCAGCGTCTTCCACGGCGGTGAAGGGCGCCGTCACGGCGCCGCTGCCGATGCCTTCGAGCAGCGCCGTGACCGAGGCGGCGTGGCACAGCCGCGTGCAGTGGTCGACATTGTTGGTGCCGAAGCCGGTGCGGACGAGTTTCTGGAACAGATAGGCTTCCTCATTCGAGCCCTTGGCGCTGCCGAAACCCGCCAGGGCCTGCGGTCCAATGCCGTCGCGGATGACGCGCAGGCCGTCACCGGCACGCGCGAGCGCTTCCCCCCACGACGCCTCGCGGAACTTCCCGCGTGCGCGGGAAGGGTCGGTACAGTCGGCGGGGTCCTTCGCGGCGCCGTCAATGCGGATGAGCGGGCGCGCCAGCCGGTCGGGATGGGTCAGGAAGTCGAAGCCAAAGCGCCCCTTCACGCAGAGCCGGCCGTGGTTGGATGGTCCGTCGCGGCCGACCACTTCCTCGATGCGGCCGTCGCGCACGCGGTAGCCGAGCTGGCAGCCGACGCCGCAATAGGGGCAGACGCTCGCCACCTCGCGCGCCGGCGGTGCGGCGCGGTGGCCGCGTTCGTCGAGCACGCCCTTGGGCAGCAGCGCGCCGGTCGGGCAGGCCTGCACACATTCGCCGCAGCCGACGCAGGAGGAAGCGCCCATCGGGTCGAGCAGGTCGAAGGCGACCGTCACCGCCGCGCCGCGACGCGCCAGGCCGATGACGTCGTTGTGCTGGACCTCGCGGCAGGCGCGCTCGCACAGGCCGCAGGCGATGCAGGCGTCGAGGGCGACGGCCATCGCCGGGTGGGAATGGTCCGGCACCGGACGCGCATCCGGCGCGAAGCGGGAGCGCGTGACGCCGAGCCGCGCGGCCCAGCGCGCGAAGGGTGCGGTGGCGTCGCGGCCCTCTGGTCCGGGCATGTCGGCGAGCAGCAATTCGAACACCATCCGCCGCGCCGTCTCGGCTCGCGTGGAGGCGCTGCGCACCACCATGCCCTCGCGCGGCGCGCGGATGCAGGAAGCGACGAGGGTGCGTTCGCCCTCCACCTCCACCAGACAGGCGCGGCAATTGCCGTCCGGGCGGTAGCCGGGCTTGGGCAAATGGCACAGATGCGGGATATCGGTGCCTTCGCGCTGGGCGACGGTCCAGATCGTCTCGCCCGGCGCGGCCTCGACGTCGCGGCCATCCAGCGTGAAGCGCGTCATGGCAGGGCCTCCGCGGGGAAGTGGCGCAGGAGGGAGAGCACCGGGTTCATCGCGGCCTGGCCGAGGCCGCAGATGGAACCGTCGGCCATGGCCTGGGCGAGTTCGTGCAGCAGGGCGCGATCCCAATGCGGCGCGTCGAGAAGGCGCGCCGCCTTCTGCGTGCCGACACGGCAGGGCGTGCATTGGCCGCAGGATTCATCATGGAAGAAGCGCACGAGGTTGCGGGCGGCGTCGGCGAGGTCGTCCTGGTCCGACAGCACCACCACGCCGCCGGAGCCGACGAAGCAGCCGAGGTGGTCGAGCGTGCCGAAGGCGAGCGGCAGATCCGCCATGGCGGCGGGCAGGATGCCGCCGGAGGCGCCGCCCGGCAGGTAGGCCGCGAGGCGATGGCCGTCCTGCATGCCGCCGCCGCATTCCTCGATGAGTTCCAGCGCGGTGATGCCGGCCGGCGCATCATGCACGCCGGGTTTGCGCACGCGGCCCGACAGGCTGACGAGGCGTCGCCCGGACTGGCCCCGGCGGCCGGCAGCGGCGTAGCGCGCGGCGGCCTCGGGCGCGGCGAAGAGTTCCGGCAGCCACCACAGCGTCTCGACATTGTGGATCAGAGTCGGGCGGCCGAAGAGGCCCACCTCGCCCGGGTAGGGCGGCTTGTGGCGCGGATAGCCACGGCGGCCTTCGAGGCTTTCGAGAAGCGCGGTTTCCTCGCCGCAGATATAGGCGCCGGCGCCACGCCGCAGATGGATCGGCCGCTGCGCGACGCCCGTCTCGCACAGCGCGGCGCTGGCGGTGGCCAGCGCGTGGCGCGCCTCGGGATATTCGTCGCGCAGATAGATCCAGCACGCCTCGGCGTCGATCGCCTGTGCCGCGAGCAGCATGCCTTCGAGCACGCGGTGAAGATGATGGTGCAGGCACCAGCGGTCCTTGAAGGTGCCGGGTTCGCCTTCATCGGCATTGACCACGAGGTGGCGGGGGCCGGGTTGCGCCATGACGGCGCGCCATTTTCGCGCGGCGGGGAAGCCGGCGCCGCCGAGGCCGCGCAGGCCCGCGGCGTCCAGTGCCGCGAGCATCGCCTCGCGCGTCAGCAGGCCGTCCCGGGCGGCGGCAAGGACCGGCATCGGCGGCAAGGGGTGGGGCGGTGCCGGCGGAACCAGGCGGACACCATGCAGCCAGGCGGCGGCGACGCGGCCGGGCGTGGCCGCGGTGACAAGGCCATCGGCACCGCCCTGCTCGGCGGCGCAGACCGGGGCCTGGTCACAGGCGCCCATGCAGGGTGCGGACAGGATGCGCGCGCCGCCGGGTGGTGCGGCGCGCAGTGCGTCGAGCAGGCGATGCGCACCGGCCATGGCGCAGGGCAGGCTCTCGCAGACGCGGATCGTCACCGGCGGCGGCGCGGGCGCGCCATCCGCCAGCACGTCGAAATGGGCGTAGAAGGTGGCGACCTCGAAGACCTCGACGGGGGCGACGTGCAGCGCCTCCGCCAGGGCGACCAGATGGTCCGGCTGCAAGGCACCGTGGCGATCCTGCAGGGTATGGAGATACTCGATCAGCAGGCCCCGCTGCGGCGGCGTCGTGCCCAGCGCCGCAGCAACCGCCTCCCTGGCGGCCGGCGTCGCCGTCCGGCCGCGCGGGCCGAAACGCGGCCGCCGCGCCGTCGATTCCGCTTCGCGTTCCGATCGTGATGGAGCCATGCCTTTGCGGCCTCCGTTTCCTCGCGACCATTAGATAGTGGATGGTCGCGAAGCGCGAGGGGCCGATCAGGCGTCGACCACGCCGCGCCGGGCCTTCATCGCGCGACTGATCGCCCGCTGATCGGGCCGCGTCAGCCTGATGGGGGCAAGCGCCAGGACGACGCCATTCTCCAGCGCGATACGGCGCAGCTCGTTCGCCACATAGGCCTGCATCACCTCGCTGGTCCGGACGTCGACAGGCACGACGGCATCGGCCGGCCTGGACGACAAAGCCTCGACGATGATCTCCGCCATCGCGGCACTGCGGCGGTGTTGAGCATCGAGACAGGCGAGAGTGACGCCCAGCTCATCGGCCGGCAGCGCGCGGCGCCGCAGGCTGGGAAAAAGATCGAGACCCTCATCCTCGCGATGCAGCGGCCATTCAATCGTCAGGCAGGCGATGATCCTGTCAGCCTCGAGACGGGACGCGATCCGCTCCGTCGCGATGCGGCGCAACATGGCGCAGAGGGCACGATGCCGCATATTCGCAGCCAGGATGTAGGCGAGCGGATCGTCCAGCAGGGCAAATGGGAGTGGCGCCTCCTCATCTGGGAACATCGCCGGGTCCGCCATCGCGGCAATTGCAGCCGCTCGCCGCCGGTCCCGCTCCGTCGCGCGTCAGCGACCACCGCACCATGCGCTCGAGCACCGCGCGGGCCGGATCGTCGTTTCGCTCGATGGCGGTCATCAGGGCCAGCCAATCTTCGCTGGCGGCATCGGCGGCGAAGCGACGGGCGGCGCCGGACACATATTCCCCCACGGTCTCGTCATACGCCGCGGCCATGGCGGCGACCTCGGTCAGCAGCACGATGTCGCCGATGGCTTCGAGGGCGACGGCCGCATCGCCATCGTCGTCGAGGCGCTTCAGGATGGTTCCGAGCAGCATGGCGGCGCCTTCACTGCACGAGGGGCGACGGGCTGGCGGCGATGTCGAAGCCGACGATCTCCGCGCGTCCGGCGAGGATCGCGACATATTGTTGGATGGCGGTGCGGCGCACCTTCTCGTCAAGCCATTCGGCGATGCGATCGCGCACCATGTCAAACGGCAGGTCACGCCCTTCGATGCGACGGTCGAGAGCCACGACGTGGAGGCCGTAGCGGGTTTCGACGGGTTCGGGATGCACCACGCCGACCGTCATCGCCGCGAGCGCGGATTCGAATTCCGGGACGGTCTGGCCTGGCCCGATCTGGCCGAGATTGCCGCCGGTCCTGCCAGAAGGGCAGGCCGAATGCACTTCGGCCAGGGCACCGAAGGTGGCGGGGCTTTCCGCCAGCTGCGCGATCAATGCTCGCGCCACTGTGGCGGCCTCATGGCGCGCCATGGCGTCCCCGGGGGCGGCCGGCAGCAGGATATGGCGAAGCTCGCACAGTGCCGCCGTCCGAAAGCGACGAGGGTTTTGCGTGAAGTACCGGCGACAGGCCGCCTCATCGGCGCGTGGCGTCACCACCTCGCGTTCGACGAGTTCCCTGATCATGGCCTCCTCCTCAGTCTCGCGGCGTCCTTCGCCATCGCTGATCGGCGTGGCCGCCACGCCCTGCCGGCGCGCCTCCTGCAACAGCAACTCGCGCACCACCAGCGCGGTGCTAGCGGCCTTCATCGCATCGAGCGGCTTCGATGCCGGGTGATTCTGCGTCTCCTGCGCGATGGCGGCGCGGGTGATCGGCACGCCATTCACGCTGATCGTCCGTCGCGGACCCATCGGGGCAGGCTTGGCGGCGCATGCGGTTGTGCTGCTCATCGCACTCACTCCGCCGCAGCCGGCGTTTTCGGGCCGGGCGCGCCCAGGGGCCGCCGCGAGCGCACGACCTGGTAGCCTCGGCGGCCGAGATACCAGACCGGAGCTGACCAGATGTGCACCAGGCGGGAGAAGGGGAAGAGCAGGAAGATCGTCATGCCCAGCACGAGATGCGCGAGGTAGGGCAGGCTGAGGCTTTGCAGCGTCTCGGCATGGATCGGCTGCAGCGTCACGATCCCCTGCGCCCAATGCGACAGGATCAGCATCACCGAGCCATCCGAATGCGCGAGCGAGAAGGGCAGCGTGAGCAGGCCGAGCGACAACTGCACCCACAGAATGCCGAGAATGGCGATGTCCATCACCGTCGAGGTGGCGCGGATGCGCGGGTCGAACAGCCGGCGATGCAGCAGCAGCGACAGGCCGATGAAGCAGATGAGCCCCGCCACGCCACCGGCGCTGACCGCGATCAACTGCTTCTGCTCGACCGTGATGAACAGCGTGTAGAGGGAGGTCGGCGTCAGCAGCCCCACCGCGTGGCCGAAGAACAGGAAGAGCACACCGATGTGAAACAGGTTCGAGCCCCATCGGAACTGCCGCTTGCGCAGGATCTGGCTGGAACCGGCGCGCCATGTGTAGGGCTCGCGATCGTACCGGATCAGGCTGCCAAGCAGGAACACGGTGAGGCACACATAGGGGTACCAGACGAACAGGATGTGGAAGACGGCGTCGCGCATGGTCGCTGCTCCTCAGGCCTGGCGATTGGTGATGATGGTGCGGGGGCCGGCGCTCGGAGGCGGCTGCATCCCCGGCGCGGGGCGCGTGGCCTGGCGCATCTTCGCACCGAGGCCGCCGGGGCCGGGGCCGAAGGTCACTTCCTCCTCCTCCCAGGCGGCATCGAGCGCTTCGAGATCCTCTGGCTCGGGGTCGGGTTCCGCGCGCAGAGCCGCAAGCGCCGCCTCGTCCAACCTGGCGCGAGACAGCGCGGCAAGGGCGGCGAAGATGCCCGCATAGGCCGAGTCACGCTTGGCGAGCCGTTCGCGAAGCGCGGCGAAGACGTGACCCGGCTGCCCCAGAAGTTCGATGGCCGCGGGCGGTGCGAGGGTCGAGGCGTATTCCAGGAACAGCGGCAGGAAATCCGGCAGCTCGCTGGCGGTGGGCGTGTAGCCGCCTTCCTCGTAAAGCCGGATCAGATCGACCATCGCCTGGCCCCGGTCGCGGCTCTCGCCATGGACGTGTTCGAACAGGTGCAGCGAGAGCGAGCGGGTGCGGTCGAACAGCAGGATGTAGCGTTCCTGTGCGTCGTACAGGTCGTGCGCGGCGAGGTCGTCGATCAGGCGGGCCACGGCGGCGCGTTCACGAGCGGGCAGGATCGCCTCGCGGTCGAGTGCGAGGATCATCTCCGGCCCGGCGGCGATCAGCGCCGGCGTCGGATAGGTCAGCAGCGCCGAGAGAACCTTGAGCGTGCGCATTAGAGAACCCCCGCCTTGACGTTCTTGAGCTTCGTGCCGCCGAACAGGTTCACCGACTGGTCGGAGGGCGCGCAGCCATCACCGAAGGAGAAGCCGCACTGGCCGCGCATTTCATAGGCGTCCTCGGTGATCTCGCGATGCGCCGTGGGGATGACGAAGCGGTCCTCGTAGTTGGCGATCGCCATGATGTGGTACATCTGCTCGATCTGTGCGCCGGTGAGGCTGACGCGCTTGGCGATTGCTTCGTCGATGACGCCGTCGACGGTCTTCGCGCGCATATAAGCGCGCATCGCCAGCATGCGTTCGAGGCCGGTGGCGATCGGCGCCTCATCCCCGGCGGTCAGCAGGTTGGCGAGGTAGCGCAGCGGAATGCGCAGGGAGCGCACGTCCGGCATGCCGCCATCGGTGCCCATCTGCCCGGCCTGCGCGGCGGCGGTGATCGGTGAGAGCGGCGGCACGTACCAGACCATGGGCAAGGTGCGGTATTCGGGATGCAGCGGGAAGGCGACCTTCCATTCCATCGCCATCTTCCATACCGGCGAATGGCGCGCGGCATCCAGCCAGTTCTCCGGCACGCCATCGGCCCGAGCCTGCGCGATCACCGCCGGGTCGTTCGGGTCGCAGAAGATGCTCATCTGGGAATGATACAGGGACTTCTCATCCGCGACGCTGGCGGCTTCCTCGATGCGGTCCGCGTCGTAGAGCATGACGCCGAGATAGCGGATGCGACCGACGCAGGTTTCCGAACACACGGTCGGCTGCCCGGCCTCGATGCGCGGGTAGCAGAAAATGCACTTCTCCGATTTGCCCGATGACCAGTTGAAGTAGATCTTCTTGTAGGGGCAGGCCGAGACGCACATGCGCCAGCCGCGGCACTTGTCCTGGTCGATCAGGACGATGCCGTCCTCCTCGCGCTTGTAGATCGCGCCCGAGGGGCAGGCCGCGGCGCAGGCCGGATTCAGGCAATGCTCGCACAGCCTGGGCAGGTACATCATGAAGGTGTTTTCGAACTGGCCGTACATCTCCTTCTGGACGCCTTCGAAGTTGACGTCCTTCGCCCGCTTGGCGAATTCGCCGCCGAGGATCTCCTCCCAGTTTGGCCCCCACTCGATCTTCTCCATCCGCTCGCCGGTGATCAGCGAGCGCGGGCGCGCGGTAGGGAAGGCTTCGAGCTCCGGTGCCTTCTGCAGATGCTCGTAGTCGAAGGTGAAGGGCTCGTAGTAGTCGTCGATCTCCGGCATGTCGGGGTTGGCGAAGATGTTCGCCAGCACGCGCCACTTGCCACCGATGCGCGGTTCGATCCTGCCGTTGCGACGGCGCTTCCAGCCGCCGCGCCACTTGTCCTGGTCTTCCCAGTTCTTCGGGTAGCCGATGCCGGGCTTGGTCTCGACGTTGTTGAACCAGGCGTATTCCATGCCCTCGCGGTTGGTCCACACGTTCTTGCAGGTCACGGAACAGGTGTGGCAACCAATGCACTTGTCCAGGTTCAGCACCATGGCAACCTGTGCGCGGATCTTCATGTCACGTCTCCTGTCACCAGAGGCCGTTCCAGCCAATCGACGGTTGTCATCTTGCGCACCACGACGAACTCGTCGCGATTGGTTCCGATGGTGCCGTAGTAGTTGAAGTCATAGGCGAGCTGCGCGTAGCCGCCGATCATGTGCGTCGGGTTCAACACGATGCGCGTGACCGAGTTGTGGATACCACCGCGATTGCCGGTCATCTGCGAGCCGGGCATGTTCACGATCTTCTCCTGCGCGTGGTACATCATGACCATGCCTTCCTTGACGCGCTGGGAGACGACGGCGCGGGCGACGAGTGCGCCGTTGCTGTTGAAGGCCTCGACCCAGTCATTGTCGACCAGGCCCGCACGCTTCGCATCGGCTTCGCTGATCCAGATGCAGGGGCCGCCGCGTGAGAGCGTCAGCATCAGCAGGTTGTCGGTATAGGTGGAGTGGATGCCCCACTTCTGGTGCGGGGTGATGAAGTTCAGCACCACCTGCTTCTCGCCATTCGGCTTCAGGTCCAGCACCGGCTTGATGGCGCGCAGGTCGAGCGGCGGGCGGTAGACACACAAGCCCGCTCCGAAGGCGCGCATCCACAGGTGATCCTGATAGAGCTGCTGGCGTCCGGTCAGGGTGCGCCAGGGGATCAGCTCGTGCACGTTGGTGTAGCCGGCATTGTAGCACACCTTCTCGCTCTCCAGCCCCGACCAGGTGGGCGCCGAGATGATCTTGCGCGGCTGCGCGACGACGTCGCGGAAGCGGATCTTCTCATCCTCCTTGGCCAGAGCCAGATGCGCGTGATGCAGGCCGGTAGTCTTACCCAGCGCCTCCCAGGCGCGCACGGCGACCTCGCCATTGGTCTCCGGTGCCATCATCAGGATCGCCTCGGCGGCATCGATATCGGTGACGATGCGCGCCAAGCCCTTGTTGGCGCCTTCGGCATGCACGCCGTTCAGCGCCTTCAGGTGCTGGACCTCCAGCCCGGTCTTCCAGGCCATGCCTTTGACGCCGTTGCCGATGCTGTCCATCAACGGACCCAGCGCAGTGAAGCGGGCATAGGTGGCCGGATAGTCGCGCTCCACCTCGACCACCAGTGGCATCGTCTTGCCCGGGATCGGCTCGCACTCGCCCTTCTTCCAGTCCTTCGGTTCGAAGGGCTGGGCAATCTCATTGGCACTGTCGTGCTTGATCGGGTTCAGCACGACATCCTTCTCGACGCCGAGCACTTCCGGGGCGACTTCGGAGAACGCCTTGGCGATCGCCTTGTAGATCTCCCAGTCGCTGCGGGCTTCCCAACCCGGATCCACCGCGCCGGTCAACGGGTGGATGAAGGGATGCATGTCCGAGGTGTTGAGGTCGTTCTTCTCGTACCAGGTGGCGGTGGGCAGCACGATGTCGGAATAGACGCAGGTCGTCGACATGCGGAAGTCGAGCGTGACCAGCAGGTCGAGCTTTCCCTCCGGCGCCTGTTCGTGCCAGACGGCCTCGGCCGATTTCGCGCGGCCCTCCTCGCCCAGATCCTTGCCCAGCACGCCATGCGTCGTGCCAAGCAGGTGCTTGAGGAAATACTCGTGGCCCTTGCCGGAGGAGCCGAGCAGGTTCGACCGCCAGACGAACATGTTGCGCGGCCAGTTCCTCGGATTATCGGGATCCTCGCAGGAGAGTTTGAGCGTGCCGTCCTTCAGCGAGCGCGCGACATAGTCCTTCGCCGGCAGCCCGGCGGCGGCGGCGTCTTTGGCCACCTGCAACGGGTTCGTTTGCAGCTGCGGCGCGGAAGGCAGCCAGCCCATCCGTTCGGCACGGATGTTGTAGTCGATGATCGCGCCATCCCACGGGCCCGGGGGCGCCGTCGGCGAGACCAGGTCGCCGACATTCATCGTCTCGTAGCGCCACTGGTCGGTATGCGCGTAGAAGGCCGAGGTCGAGTTCTGCTGCCGCGGCGGGCGGCCCCAATCAAGCGCGAACGCCAGCGGCAGCCAGCCTGATTGTGGGCGCAGCTTCTCCTGCCCGACGTAATGCGCCCAGCCGCCACCCGACTGCCCGACGCAACCGCACATCACCAGCATGTTGATGACGCCGCGATAATTCATGTCGGCGTGGAACCAATGGTTCATGGCGGCGCCGATGATGATCATCGAGCGGCCCTTGGTCTTTTCCGCGTTGGTGGCGAATTCGCGCGCTACCTGGATGATCTTGTCGCGCGAGACACCGGTGATCCTCTCCGCCCATGCGGGGGTGTAGGGGACGTCGTCATCCAGGCTCCTGGCGACGTTGTCGCCGCCATAGCCGCGGTCGACACCGTAGTTCGCGAGGAACAGGTCGTGTACCGAAGCGACCAGCGTCTCTCCTTCGGCCAACATCAGCCGTTTGATCGGCACTCGGCGATGCAGCACGCTGGCGTGGCTGGTCGAGGCGAAATGCTCGTGTTCGATGTTGCCGAAATACGGGAAGGCGATCTCGGCCAGTTCGTCGTGGATGCCATCCAGTGACAGGCGCAGTTGCGTGGCCTCACCGTCGGACTTCTTCTCCTCGAGGTTCCATTTGCCGCTCTCGCCCCAACGGAAGCCAATGGTGCCGCGAGGTGCGACGATGGCCCCGCTGGTCTCGTCGAAGGCGACGGTCTTCCAATCCGGGTTGTTGGCTTCGCCGAGGGATTGGTCGAAATCGCTGGCGCGCAGGAAGCGCTCCGGCACCAGCTGGTCACCCTGGCGCGTCAGCCTCACCAGCATGGGCATGTCGGTGTATTGCCGCACATAGTCGCGGAAGTACGGCACCTGCCGGTTGACGTGGTATTCCTTCAGGATGACGTGGCCCATCGCCATCGCGAGTGCCGAATCCGTTCCCTGCTTCACCGACAGCCAGATGTCGCCGAACTTCGAGGCTTCCGAGTAATCGGGGCAGATCACCGCGCTCTTCATGCCGCGATAGCGCGCCTCGGTGTAGAAATGCGCGTCCGGCGTGCGGGTCTGCGGTACGTTCGAGCCCCACAGGATGATGAAGCCCGCATTGTACCAATCCGCCGATTCCGGCACGTCGGTCTGCTCGCCCCAGGTCTGCGGGGATGCCGGCGGCAGGTCGCAGTACCAGTCGTAGAACGACATGCAGACGCCACCGAGCAACGACAGATAGCGCGAGCCGGCGGCGTAGGAGACCATCGACATGGCCGGGATCGGCGAGAAGCCGAAGATGCGGTCCGGCCCATAGGTCTTCGCAGTATAGGCATTGGCGGCGGCGATGATCTCCGTCACCTCGTCCCACGCGGCACGGACAAAGCCACCATGCCCGCGCTTCTTCACATAGGCTGCGCGCTTGTCGGGATCCTCGACGATCGAGGCCCAGGCGGCGACCGGGGACATGGTCGCACGCGCCTCGCGCCAAAGCTTTACCAGGCGCGAGCGCACCAGCGGATACTTCACCCGGTTCCCGGAATAGAGATACCAACTGTATGAGGCGCCGCGCGAACATCCGCGCGGTTCATGGTTGGGCAGGTCCGGCCTGGTGCGTGGATAATCCGTCTGTTGCGTCTCCCAGGTGACGATCCCGCCCTTCACATAGATCTTCCACGAGCAGGAGCCGGTGCAGTTCGCGCCATGAGTGGAGCGGACGATCTTGTCGTGCTGCCAACGCTTGCGATAGCCGTCCTCCCAGCGACGGTCCTCGTTGGTCGTGATGCCATGGCCGTCGGCGAAGGGCTCCTGCAGCTTCTTGAAGAAGGTGAGACGGTCGAGGAAGTGGCTCATGATGTGGGGCCTCGGCTGACGGTGCGGATCATTGAGCGGGCGTGGGGCGAGCGTCGGCGGGCGGCCTGCCGCCGCCGCGCTCGACGTCGTGCAGCAGCCCGCCGCGGCGCGTGTAGAACCACCAGGTGACGGCCACGCAGCTCACATAGAAGGCGAGGAAACCGTACAGCGCGGTCTCCGCGCCGCCGGTCATGGCAATGGAGGTGCCGAAGCTCTTCGGGATGAAGAAGGCGCCATAGGCCGCCACGGCGGAGGTGAAGCCGATGATCGCCGCGGCCTCCTTGTCGGATTGCTTGACGCGCTCCGCGGCGGACATGCCGGGTTCCAGGCGCGTCACCTCCTTACGCATGATCGCGGGGATCATCTGGAAGGTTGAGGCATTGCCGACTCCTGTCGCGGTGAACAGGAACAGGAAGCTGGCGAAGAACACCGGGAAGGCTGTCGGATCACCCTTCATGCCGATCGCGTAGAGCACGCCGCCGACACCGGCCGACATCGCAACGAACACCCACAGGGTGATGCGCCCGCCGCCGATCCGGTCGCAGGCCTTGCCCGAGGCGGCGCGCGCCAGCGCCCCCACGAGCGGCCCGAGGAAGGCGTAGGCCAGCGCGTTCACCTCGGGGAACAGTATGCGCGTTAGCAGCGGGAAGGCCGCGGAGAAGCCGATGAACGACCCGAAGGTGCCGGTGTAGAGCCAGCACATGATCCAGTTGTGGGTGCGCCGGAAGATGATGGCCTGGTCGGCGAAGGAGGATTTCATCGTGGCGATGTCATTCATCCCGAACCAGGCAGCGAAGGCCGAGGCGACGATGAAGGGCACGAAGACGAAGCCGGCATTTTGCAGCCACAGCGTAGTGGTCACGCCGGCCACCGTGGCCGTCTGCGGCGCGCCGCCGAGCCAGCCGAAGACGCCGGTGGTGATCGCCAGCGGCACGACGAACTGCACGACGCTGACACCGAGATTGCCGAGCCCCGCATTGATCGCGAGCGCGTTACCCTTCTCGCTCTTGGGGAAGAAGAAGGAGATGTTCGCCATCGAGGAGGCGAAGTTGCCGCCGCCGAAGCCGCAGAGCAGCGCGAGGAGGAGGAAGATCCAGTATGGCGTCGAGGGGTCCTGCACCGCGAAGCCCATGCCGAGGGCCGGGATGATCAGCGACCAAGTGGAGAGCGTCGTCCACAACCTGCCGCCAAAGATCGCCGGCATGAAGCTGTAGATGATGCGCAACGTCGCACCCGACAGGCCGGGCAGCGAGGCCAGCCAGAACAACTGCTCATTGCTGAAGGCGAAGCCGACGCTCGGCAACTTCGCCACCACGACCGACCAGACCATCCAGACCGCGAAGGACAGCAGCAGGCACGGGACCGATATCCACAGGTTGCGCCGGGCGATGGCTCGGCCGCCGCCGGCCCAGAAGGCCGGGTCCTCGGGGCGCCAGTCCTTAATGGCGCCGGTGGCCGCGAGCGCGCCCTGCTGCGCCTCGCCATGGATCGGCTGCATCTCCGGAAGTTCGGGCAGCGTGGCCGGCGCGGCGCCGCGCTCGGCGGCCTCGCGTTCCATCTGACGGATCGCGACATGCATCCATGCGAGCGAGACGGCGACGACCAGGAACAGCAGCCAGAAGCAGCTCTGCCACACGCCGGTCAGGTCGTTCAGCGCGCCGAAGGCGATCGGCAGCACAAACCCGCCGAGGCCGCCGACCAGTCCGACGATGCCGCCCACGGCGCCGACCCGGCCCGGGTAGTAGACCGGGATGTGCTTGTACACCGCGGCCTTGCCCAGGCTCATGAAGAAGCCAAGCGTGAAGATCGTGACCATGAAGCCGGGCAGGCCCATGGAGAGGCTGAAGTGCATCGGCCCGCGGATGCCCTGCACGATGTATTCCGCCGGCGGGTAGGACAGGATGAAGGTGCAGACCGCGGCGACCGACAGGGTCCAGTACATGATGCGGCGGGCGCCGACCTTGTCGGACAGATGGCCGCCATAGGCGCGGAAGATCGAGGCAGGGATGGAGTAGGCGGCGCCGACCATGCCGGCGGTCACGATGTCCAGCCCATAAACGCCGATCAGGTAGCGCGGCAGCCACAGCGCCAGCGCGACGAAGCCGCCGAAGACGAAGAAGTAGTAGAGCGAGAAACGCCAGACCTGAAGGTTCTTCAGCGGCTCCAGCATCGCCGAGAGCGGCTCCGGCTTCTCGCCGGCGCTGCGGCGGCGGGCGAGGTCAGGGTCGTCCTTGGTGCACAGGAAGAAGACGATAGCGGTGACCAGCAGCGCCGCCGCCCAGGTCAGCGCGACCGCCTTCCAGCCGAAGGCGACCATGATGACGGGGGCGACGAACTTGGTGACCGCGGCGCCGACATTGCCTGCGCCGAAGATGCCGAGCGCGGTGCCCTGCTTCTCCTTCGGGAACCACTTGGCGACATAGGCGACACCCACCGAGAAGGAGCCGCCGGCAATGCCCACGCCAAGCGCCGCGAGCAGAAAAGTCGGATAGTCATAGGCCAGCGCCAGCAGCGCAGTCATCACCGCCGCCGACACCATGGTGAAGGTGAAGACCATCCGGCCGCCATACTGGTCGGACCAGATGCCGAGCATCAGCCGTATCAGCGAGCCCGTCAGGATCGGCGTGCCGACCAGCAAGCCGAACTGGGTATCGGTCAGCCCCAGCTCTTGTTTGATCTGGATGCCGATGATGGCGAAGATCGTCCAAACGGCGAAGCATACGGTGAAGGCAATGGTTGAGAGCCAAAGGGCTCTTGCCTGATCAGACCCGCTTGGAGCGGTGGTCGATGCAGTGACGATGGACATTCATGCCCCCTCGGAACGACGCCTGGCGTCTGGATGGGGCAAGCACTGGTCCGCGGCAGGGGAAGATATGTTGATTGAAATCAAGCCCGGCGCCCGGGGCACATGTTTCAAGTGTCATGGCGATTTCGGGCATGAACCCTGCCGAACGATGTCGAACTTCAAAATGATATATGTGACGAACTGACCTGATTAATATCAAGCCGACTGCCGGCTGGTTGGGAGGGCGTCATTCGGGAGGTGGACCATGCGGACGCAGGATATTGATGAGATGCGGCGCCTGCCGTTCTTCCGCGATGTCGAGGCAGGCAATGTCGATGCCATGCTGCGCAGTGCGTTCCTGCAGCGGTTCCCGGCCCATGTCGAATTGGTCCGCGATGGCGAACCGGCCGACTTCCTACACGTCATCATCGAGGGGACGGTGGAGATGTTCTCCGGCCACCGCGACCGCGAAACCACCCTGGGCGTGTCGGGGCCAGGCGAAAGCTTCATCCTGGCCGCCGTCCTGCTCGACCGCCCCTACCTGCAATCCGCGCGGGCGCTTTCGGCCGCCCGCATCCTCATGTTGCCCGCCGATGCCGTCCGCCAGGCATTCGCGGCCGATGCGGGATTTGCGCGCGCCCTCGCCGCGGGTACGGCCCAGGCCTATCGCGGCGTCGTCAGGGAGTTGAAGAACCAGAAGCTGCGATCGGGGCTGGAGCGCTTGGCCAATTGGCTGCTGACGCATGATGTCGAATGCGGCTCGCGCGGGCGGTTCGATTTTCCGTTCGACAAGAAGGTGCTCGCGGCACGCCTGGGCATGGCGCCGGAGGTGCTCTCGCGTTCCTTCGCGGCGCTGGCCGCTTACGATGTCGTCGTCCGCGGGCCATCGGTCTGCATTAATGACGTCGATGCGCTGCGCAAGCTGGCGCGCCCGTCGCCCACCATTGACGGCACGAATATCTGACGCGAGGACGAGACTGCCGGGCGCCGTCGCGCGATCCTACGTGCGGCGGGTCGTTCGTCAGCGCCCTCGCGTCGCGCCGGGAACCCACACGACATCGCCGCCCGCCGCGGCATTCAGGTGGCGCGATAGCACGAACAGATGGTCCGACAGCCGGTTCAGGTAGCGGATCACCGCCGCATTCACCTCCTCCTGCGCCGCCAGCGCGACCGCCAGGCGTTCGGCCCGCCGCACGATGGTGCGCGCCAGATGCGCGTGCGCCGCCGCCGGGCAGCCCGCCGGCAGCACGAAGGAACGCAGCGGCGGCAGGGCGGCGTTCATCGTGGCGATCTCGGCTTCCAGCCGCAGGGACTGCGTATCCGCCACGCGCAGCCGCGCACCCGCCTCGCCCGGCACGCAGAGATCGGCGCCGACATCGAACAACTCGTTCTGGATGCGCGAGAGCATCGCATCCACCGCCACATCCGCGCCGGTATGCAGCCGCACCAGGCCAAGCGCGGCATTGGCTTCATCCACCGTGCCATAGGCCTCGACGCGCAGCGCGTCCTTGCGCAGCCGCGTGCCGTCGCCGAGCGAGGTCTCCCCGCCGTCGCCGCCGCGTGTCGTGATGACGTCGAGCTTCACCATGTCGCACCCCCGTTCTGCCGCTTCGTTATGGCCTGGCACGGCGTGGCGGCAAGGCGCGTCATCGCCGCCCCGCCTCCGACAGGCGGAAATGCAGCGCGGTCGTCAGCGTCGCGGCGACCGGCACGCCGGCACGCATGGCCGGGCGGAAGCGCCAGCCGCGGGCCGCCTCGATCGCCGCGCGATCAAGCGCCGCATAGCCGGAGGAAGTCGTCACCTCCGCCGCTACCACCCGGCCATCCGGGGCGACCCGCAGATTGAGCCGCACGACACCTTCCTCGCCCCGCCGCCGCGCCGCTTCGGGGTAGTCGGGCGGGTTGTTGCGAAAGCCCGGATCGGTGCTCGGCGGCACAACGGCGCCGAGCGCGAAGGACCCCATCGAGGGTTCCGGCAGGGTGCCGGCGCCGGCATCGAGCCGCATCGTTCCCTGGTCGGCCGGCGTCGGCGCCTGGCGGCGTGGCGGGGTGGGCTGGGATGGCTGGGCGGCGGCTTGTTGCGGCGGCGGGGGGGGCGGCAGCGGCATCGGTTCGGCCTCGGCCTGGCGGGCCTCCGGCGGTGCGGGCTCGGATGGCGGCGCGGCTGCGTCCTGGACGGGCGGTTCGGGCTGCGGTGGCGGCGGCACGGGGGCCGGGGCGGCCGGTTCGGGAACCGGCTCGGCCGGACGCGGTGCCGGGCTAACCGCTTCGGGTGTCGGCTCGGCGGGCGGTGGCGGGACTGGCACGTCGCCGGCTGGGTCCGGCGCCAGGGCTGCGATGTCGCGCGGCGCCTCGGGGGCGGCCGGTGCCGTTGGCGCGGCCGGCGGCGCGGCGGCCTGCGGCTGCGCGGGCACTGGCGGCGCGGCCTGCGGCTGGGACGGCGGCGCCGGCGGCGGCGGGGCGGCGAGTTGTGGCTGCGCCGGCGGCGCGGGAGGTTGCGGTGCCGTGGGCGGGGCGGGCGGCGTGGGTGGCGGGGCCTGCTCCGCGGCGCTGCCACCGGCCTGCGCGGCGGTATCGGCAAAGACCAGGGCCACAGTGCCGACCTGACCTGCATCCTCGACCGGCTCGCGCACCGGCCAGAACAGCAGCGCGGCGATCAGCGCCGCATGGATCAGGCCGGAACCGACCAGCGCCAGCAGCAGCACGCGTCCGGCCCAGCGCCAGGCGCTCGCGGCCGGGGCGCGCGGCGGGGCCGACAGCGGGGGCGTGCTCGCGCCGCGTGTGCCGGCCGGCGCGGCGCGGGGGCGGTCCAGCACCGGTTCATCGGATCGTTGGATCGACCGGCGAGCGGCCGTCACAGCACCGGGACGCCCTTCTGCTTGGCCTTGGCCTCGGGCTCGACATGGATGGTGATGATGGCGCTGTCGAGTTCAGCCTTCAGCGCGGCCTCGACGCGGTCGCAGATGTCGTGGGCCTCCTGCACCGTCATCGAACCCGGCACCACCAGGTGGAACTCCAGGAAGGTGTAGCGACCGGCATGGCGGGACCGCAGGTCATGCGCCTCGATCGCGCCTTCCGCCTCGGCGGCGACGATGCGGCGGATGCGTTCGAGCGTGGCCGGCGGCACGGACTCATCCATCAGCCCGCCGACGCTTTCGCGCAGCAGGCGAAAGCCGGAGAACAGGATGTTGCCGGCGGTCAGCGCCGCCAGCAGCGGGTCGAGCCACAGCGTGCCGGTCAGCGCCACCAGCCCGACGCCGGCGATCACCCCGGCCGAGGTCACTACATCCGACCACAAATGATGCGCATCGGCGATCAGCGCCGGAGAGCGCAACGCGCGCCCGCGCCGCATCAGCGTCAAGGCCCAGGCGGCATTGACCGCCGTTGCCACCGCCGAGATGGCGAGGCCGAGCTTCGCCTGCTCCGGCGCGCGCGGGGCCAGGAAGGCGCCCCAGGATTGATGCAGGATGAGCATCGCCGCGACGATGATCAGCGCGCCTTCCAGCACCGCCGAGAAATATTCCGCCTTGGCATGGCCATAGGGATGGTTGGCGTCGGCCGGGCGGGCGGAGAAGCTGATGGCGGCCAGCGCCGCGGCGGCGGCCGCGACATTGACAATGCTCTCCAAGGCGTCGGCCAGCAGCGCGACCGAGCCGGTCAGCCACCAGGCGACCGCCTTCAGCCCCAACACCGCCATCGCCACCACGACGCTGCCGATCGCAAGCATCGTGGCGCGGTTCATCCTGCTCTCCGTCATGGCGCGGGGTTTAGCCCCCGGGGGCTAGACGGAGAAGTACTTCGCGCGGGGGTGGTGCAGCACGATCGCGCTGGTCGACTGTTCCGGGTGCAGCTGCCACTCGTCGCTGATCGTCACGCCGATGCGTTCCGCCCCCAGCAGGCGCAGCAGTGGGACCTGGTCCTCCAGCCGCGGACAGGCCGGGTAGCCGAAGGAGTACCGGCCGCCCCGGTAGGATTGTTGCAACATCTTGTCCATGTCGCGGTCATCCTCGCCGGCGAAGCCCCATTCGGCGCGGATGCGCTTGTGGGCGTATTCGGCCATCGCCTCGGCCATCTCGACCGAGAGGCCATGCAGATAGAGGTAGTCCTGGTAACGGTTGTCCTCGAACCATTCCCGCGCGATGTCTGACGCCTTCTGGCCGACGGTGACCACCTGCAGGCCGATCACGTCGCGATGGTCCGGCCCGTCGCCGATATCGCGCACGAAATCGGCGATGCACTCGCCATCATCCTTGGGCTGGCGCGGCAGGGTGAAGCGCGTCGCCTCGGTGATGCCGTCCTCTTCGAACAGGATGAGGTCGTTGCCCTGGCCGGCGCATTTCCAATATCCGTAGATCGCCTGCGGCTTGAGAATGTTCTGCTCGCCGGTGATGCGGAGCATGCGCTGGAGTACCGGGCGCAGCTCCTGCTTCGCCCAGCCGAGGAAGTCCTCCAGCGAGCGGCCCTGTTTCCGGAAGCCCCATTGGAACTGGTACAGGCTGCGCTCGTTGATGAAGGGCACGATCGCCTTGGGCGAGGCCTCGATCGTCCGCGCGCCCCAGAAGGGTGGCACGGGCGTCGTCGATTCCGCGGACACACGACGGCGGCGCTGCTCCGCATAGGCCACGTCGACCGGGGCGAAGCCGCGCGGATCGGCCTGGCCCAGGGTGCGCTTCTCGTTGCGCGCCTTGCCGACACGCTTGGCTTGCACGGCGGCGAGATAGTCGTCGAAGCCGTTGCCGACCACCTTGTCCATCAAATGCAGCCCGTCGAAGGCATCGCGCGCATAGGCGACGCGGCCGGTCGTGCCGTCCTTCGCATAGGCGCGCACGCAGTCATCCTCGACGTAGTTGCGCGTCAGCGCGGCACCGCCGAGCATCACCGGGATGTCGAGCTCCTGGCGCGCCATCTCCTCGAGGTTCTCACGCATCACCACGGTGGATTTCACCAGCAGGCCGGACATGCCGATGGCATGGGCGCGGTGTTCCTTCGCCGCCGTGACCATGTCCGCGAGCGGCACCTTGATGCCGAGATTGATGACCTTGTAGCCGTTGTTGGTCAGGATGATGTCGACCAGGTTCTTGCCGATGTCATGAACGTCGCCCTTCACGGTGGCGAGCACGATGATGCCCTTCTCCTGCCCCGCCACGCGTTCCATGTGGGGTTCGAGATAGGCGACGGCGGCCTTCATCGTCTCCGCGCTCTGGAGCACGAAGGGCAGCTGCATCTTGCCCGAGCCGAACAGCTCGCCCACCACCTTCATGCCGTCGAGCAGCACGTCGTTGATGATGGACAGCGGTGCGAGGCCCTGGGCCAGGGCATCGGCCAGTTCGTCATCCAGACCCTTACGGTCGCCATCGACGATACGGTCCTTGAGGCGTCCCTCGACCGTCTCGGCGCGCACCTTCTTGACGCTGTCGGCGGCCTTACGGCCGGAGAAGATCTCCAGCACCTTCTGCAGCGGGTCATAGCCTTCGCGACGGCGGTCGAAGATGAGGTCCTCGACGACGGCGACTTCCTCGGGCGGGATCAGGTGCAGCGGCTTGATCTTCGACACATGCACGATCGCGCCGGTCATCCCGGCCTTCACCGCATGGTCGAGGAACACGCTGTTCAGCACATGCCGCGCGGCCGGGTTCAGACCGAAGGAGATGTTGGACAGGCCGAGGATGATCTGGATGTCCGGGAACTTGTCCCGGATCATGCGAATGCCCTCCAGCGTCCATTGGCCGAGCTTGCGGTCGTCCTCATTGCCGGTGGCGATGGTGAAGGTCAGCGGATCGATCATCAGGTCCGACTGCGGCAGGCCGTATTTGTCACAGGCGAACTCAACCAGGCGCGTGGCGATGCGCAGCTTGTCCTCGGCGGTCTTGGCCATGCCGACTTCGTCGATGGTCAGGGCGATGACGGCGGCGCCGAACTTCTTGGCAAGCTTCAGCCGGTCGATCGCGGCCTGCTCACCATCCTCGAAATTGATCGAGTTGATGATCGGCTTGCCGCCATGCAGCTTCAGCGCGGATTCGATCACGGGCGTCTCGGTGGAATCGATCACCAGCGGCGCGTTCACCGAGGAGGTGAAGCGGCGGATCACCTCATTCATCTCGGCGATCTCGTTTCGGCCGACGAAGGCGGTGCAGATGTCGAGGGAATTCGACCCCTCCCCCACCTGCTCGCGCCCGATGGCGACGCAACCGTCCCAATCGCCGGCGGCCTGACGCTCGCGCCATGCCTTGGAGCCGTTGGCGTTGCAGCGCTCGCCGATGGAGAAATACGCATTCTCCTGCCGCAGCGGCACGGCGTTGTAGAGCGAGGCGACCGACGGCACCCAGAAGAATTTGCGCGCGACCGGCGCAGGCCGATAGGCGGACCCGCCGACCTTGCGCAGCATCGCGTCCAGCGCCTGGATATGCGGCGTCGAGGTGCCGCAGCAGCCGCCGATCAGGTTCACGCCATCCTCGGTGACGAAGCGTTCCATCCACGATGCAAGCTCAGCCGCACCCAACGGATAATGCGTCTTGCCATCGACCAGTTCCGGCAGGCCGGCATTGGGCTGGCAGGAGATCAGGCCGGGCCAGTTCTGCGCCAGGAAGCGGACATGCTCGGCCATTTCCTGCGGGCCGGTGGCGCAGTTCAACCCCATGAGCGGCACGTCGAGCGAATGGATCACCGCCGCCGCCGCGCCGATATCGGGGCCGACCAGCAGCGTGCCGGTGGTCTCGACCGTCACCTGCACGAAGACGGGGATGTCTGACTTCGCCTCGGCGCGGGCGATCTTCGCCGCGTTGACGGCAGCCTTGATGAACAGCGTGTCCTGGTTGGTCTCGGTCAGCAGCGCATCGGCACCGCCGGCAATCAGGCCACGGCATTGCACGAGCAACGCCGCTTCCAGCGCGTCATAGGTGATGTTGCCGAGCGTCGGCAGCTTGGTGCCCGGGCCGATATCGCCGATCACCCAGCGGTGGCGGCCATCAGCGAAGCTCTCCGCCGCCTCGCGCGCGATCTCGACGGCGTTCTTGTTGAGCTCGAAGGCGCGGTCTTCCAGTTCGAACTCGGCAAGGGTGACCGGCGAGCCGCCGAAGGTGTTGGTCAGCACCATGTCGGCGCCGGCCTCGTAGTAGCCGCGATGGATTTCGCGCACGACATCGGGGCGCGAGAGCACCAGCACGTCGGTGCAGTTCTCCTTGCCCCAAAAGTCGCGATCGACGTCGAGGTCCATCACCTGCACGCGGCTGCCCATCCCGCCGTCACATAGGAGAACGCGGTCGCGCAGGGCATCGAGCAGATGGGGACGGGACATCGGGGGCAACCTCAGACGGACAGGACAGCTTCAGGATGGGTCTTACGTTCCGCGACCCAGAGGCGGACGGGCAAGGCGCCCGCAATGGTCAGGCTGTTGGCCGGCACACAGCCGGTCGCACCGAGCCAGCCGGCAATTTCAGCATCGTCAAAGCCGGGCCAGCGATGCGCATGCGCACCGAGCAGGTCGCCGCGTTCATGCGGCGCCAGGTCGACGATCAGCAGCACGCCGCCGGGCTTGAGCACACGGCCGGCCTCGGCGAGCGCGGCGGCGGGGTCCTCGGCGTAGTGCAGCACCATTTGTAGCGTTACGGCATCGAAAGCCGCATCGGCCAGCGGCAAGCGGTACATATCCGCCTGGCGCACGGCGATGTTGGACAGCCCGTGTTCGGCCAGCCGGGTCCGCGCCAGCGCGAGCATGTCGCGCGAGGCATCGACGCCAAGCCCTTCCTCGATGCGCAGGGCGAGGCGCTCCAGCAACCCGCCGGTGCCGCAGCCGATGTCGAGCAGCCGCCCGACGCGCGCCGGCAGCGCCGCGAGCAGGGCGGCCTCGATTGCCGCGCCGGGCAGGTCGAGCGCGCGCATCTCGTCCCAATCGGCACCGTGGCGGCGGAAGGATTCGGAGGCCGTCCTGGCGCGTTCGGCCGCCAGCCGGGCCGCCGCGCGCCGGTCGGCGGCGAGCAGCAGATCGTCCTCCGGCAGGCGGGCGAGGATCTGGCGCGCGAGGTCCGCCTCGGGCGGCACCTGGAACCAAGCATTGGCGCCTTCCGGCGTGCGGGCGAGAAGCCCGGCCTCGACCAGCAGCTTCAGGTGGCGCGACAGGCGCGGCTGGGACTGGCCGAGGATCGCCACTAGGTCCGACACGCACCAGGACCCGCGGGCGCATAGCGCGAGCAGGCGCAGGCGCGTCGGCTCAGCCGCGGCGCGGAGTTGCGTGAGGAGCTCATCCATGGGGCTGGACATAGTCATAAAGATATCCTTATGTCCAGTATCTCATGGACAAGAACCCCGACAGCCGCGTCCCGATCACCTGTTTTCCCGACGCCGAGGCCTTGGCGGCGTGGCTTGGCGCGGGTGGGCCGGCGGCGGTGCTGACCGATATGCCGGGCATCGCCAGTGGCGCGGTGGCGACGGAACGCTTCGATGCACGACCGGTACACCGCTTCGGCTGCGGCTGTTGCGCGGGACGGTCGGCCGCGGCGGTAGCGCTCGACCGGCTGTTCCAGGGCCGTGCGCGAGGGCGCAGCCCGTGGTTCGACCGGGTCGCGGTGGTGGCCGCCAGCCCGGCCGCGCAGGCCCAGGTCGCGACGGCTCTGCGCGAGGATGCGCTGACCTTGGCGCGGTTTCGGGCGGGGTAGGAGAAGGTTGGAGGGGCGCCGCCCATCGACCTTCCGGCACAACATCACCCGTCGCCGGTCCGCCTCAGCGTCTCCGTCGCCCGTGCCTCCAGGTCCGCCAGCCCCTTTGCATCCGCTATCCCCGCCTGCGCGGCACCGAGGGCAAGCCGCACATGGTAAAATAGACGATCGCGCCGGGCGCGGTCGGTTTCGACGTCCAGCGCGTCGTCAATCACCTCGACCAGGCGGATCAGCACGGCGGCCTGTCCGGCGCCCGCCTGGCGGATCATGTGGAACATGGCGTCGCACAGCCCGTGATAGGTGGTCCGGCGCCGGTACAGCACCACCACCTCGTCACGCAGCAGGACGGCACTGGGCAGGTATCGCCCCGCCAGGCCGGACAATGCCGCGCCCAGCCGGTCCAGCACCGCGATCGCGGTGAACGGGTCGTTGATGCCAGGGGACAAGGCGCGCACTGCGACCTCGACCAACTGACGCACCGCGAATTCCAGATCCTGCGCCGCGGCCGGGCGCGGGCCGAGTGTCATGGCTTCGCGCACCGCCTCGGCGGCCTCGGGCGCCAGGTGGGAGGGGCGTATCTCGGCGATGCGTGTGGCGGAATGCAGAAAGTCTCCCGGCCGCGCCAGTATCGACAGGACGGCGCCCTTCCCTGCCGCCCAATCGGCCAACTCGTCATGGTCGATCGCGCGCAGATACCCGGTGCCGGCACAGCGCACCGGCGCACCGGGCGGTGGTGGCTCAGCGAGACGCAACCCGGCCGGTGGCGCTTCATCCGTGGTCAGCCGGTCGCAGGCCGCCAGCAGTTCATCCTGCACCAGGGTGATGACGGTCTCGACATTGATGCCGCCGGCAACGTGGTGGACGAACCAGGCGAGCAGCCCGGTACAGAGGAGCGCCAGCGCCACCGCCAAAGCGAGGCCGAGATGCGGGATCGAGGCGTTATCGGGCGCGCCCATGCCGCGCTGCAATTCGATGCAATAGGCGAAGGTCATCAGGAACAGGCCGAGCGCCAATTTGTTCCCGGTATCGCGCAGGAAGTTGCGCAGCAGGCGCGGCCCCATCTGGCCGGACGTCAACGACAGCGCCGCGATGGTGATGGAGAAGATGGTGCCCGCCACGCCGATCGCCGAACCGGCAATGGTGCCGAGCAGGCTACGCGCGCCGGCCGCGCTGTCGGCGAAGATCAGCGCCTGCGGCAGCAGTGCGTTGCCAGGGGCCTCCAGCCGCAGCGCCACCTCGGCAAGCAGCACGCCGCTCAGCGAAAGCAACGCCGGGATTACCCAGAAGACGTCGCCGAACCATTCGATGAAGGCGTTGAGGCGGTTCCTCATCGAGGTGGCCGCTGGCGCCGCTGCATCACCCGCCGGGCTTCACCGCGCCGCGCGCCATACCGTGCTGCTTGCTTGGCCCAGCCTGGTCGAGGTCGAGCGGGCCGGCCAATAGCTGCAGGGCGAGGGTGATGCGGCGCAGCAGCACTTCCTCCGCGCCGGGCATGCCTTCCTCGACCGCCACGGCGATATCCGCGGCATCGTAGGCCCAGCGCTTCAGGATCTCGATCTTCTCCGCCGTTGCCAGGGCGGGATGGGCCACCACAGCCTCCGGCGTCGCGAAGACCGATGGCGGATCGAGCAGGGCCCGATCGAGGTCGGGCCGGGCCGTCGGATCGATTGCGGTCATCAATCCCTCTCCCCTCGGTTCCCGGCGGCCCGGGCTGGGCCACCGATGGTCGATAGAAGGGGAGATGGGGCGGCACGGCGAGGCGTGCAACGCGCCTCATGCCGGCAGGGTCTTCTCCCCCTCGCCCAGCGCCTTTTGCATCTGCACCACATCGACCCAGCGGCCGAACTTCATGCCCACCGCCTTCAGCAGCCCGACCTGGCGGAAGCCGAGCGAGATGTGCAGGCCGATCGAGCCGGTATTCTCGGAATCGCCGATCACCGCGATCATCTGGCGGAAGCCGCTCGCCTCGGCCCGCGGCAGCAGGGCGGCGACCAGCGCCTTGCCGACGCCCTGGCCTCGGATGTCGTCGCGCACATAGACGGAATCCTCGGCGGTGAATCGATAGGCCGAGCGTTCCCGGAACGGCGCGAAATAGCCGTAGCCGAGGACCATGCCGTCCTCCTCCGCCACCAGCCAGGCGCAGCCCTTGGCCTGCACCGCCGCCATGCGGGCGGCGAGGTCGGCCTCGGCCGGGGGGTTCTCCTCGAAGGTGCCGGTGCCGTGCAGGACGTGATGGGCATAGATCGCGGTCATGGCCGGCACATCGACCGCCGTCGCGTCGCGGATGCTGATCGTCATGCCGGCAGCCCGGTGGCCTGCGCAACCGCCTCCGCCAGGCCGAGCAAGGCGCGGTCGCTGCCCGGCGCCCCCACCAGGGAGAGCCCGACCGGGGCACCATCGACGCGCCCGGCCGGGATTGTGACTTCCGGCAGGCCGCACAGCCCGGCGATGGCGGTCACGCCCATGGTCCTCTCGCGAACCGCATTCTGTTCCGCCTGGCTAGCGCTGAGCAGCGGCGCCGGCGCCGGAGAAGTCGGATAGACCAGCACGGCGCCACCGCCCAGCAACGCCCGGATGCGCGCGTGCACAACGCGGCGAAAGGCGCGCCCGGCGGCGGCCTTGGCTGGGTCCATCGCCTTGGCCGCGGCGAAGCGTTCCTTCACGCCGGGGCCGAAGGTCGGATTGGTCGCCTCGATCCACGGGCCGAGGCTTGCCCAGGCCTCCACCGCCTGGGCGCAGCGGAAGGCCTCGTAAAAGGCTCCGAGCCCCTCCGGAGCGAGCCGGATGGACAGGGCGGCACCGAGCACGCGTTCGGCGGCCTCCAGCGCCGGGGCCAGGGCGCGGGCGGTGGCGGGGTCGGCATTTACCCAGGCTTCCTGGATCTTGAGCAGCGGCCCGGTCGCGGCCGCCCCGGCCGGGGCGAGCAGCACCTCGCCGACGCTGCGCAGCAGCCCGGCATCGGCGGTGAACCACCCGGCGGTGTCATAGGCCGGCCCGAGTGGGCAGGCGCCGGTCAGGCTGACCGCGCCCCAGGACGGGCGGATGCCATAGATGCCGCAATAGGAAGCCGGGATGCGCACCGACCCGCCGGTATCCGAGCCCATCGCGATGTCGACGATGCCCGCCGCCACCGCCGCCGCCGACCCACAGGAGGACCCGCCGGGAAAACGGTCGGGCGCGGCGGGATTGGTCGGCGTGCCATGCCAGACATTCTCGCCGGTCAGGCCATAGGCGAGTTCCACGGTCTTGGTCTTGCCCACCAGCCGCGCGCCGGCCTCGAGCAGCGCCGTGACGACGGCGGCATCGACGGTCGCCGGGGCATGGGTGCGGGCCCAGTCGGGATTGCCGTAGCCGGTGACGTCGCCGGCGGTGTCGTAGAGATCCTTGACGGCGAAGGTGAGCCCGGCGAGCGGGCCTTCGCTCGCGCCCGCGCGTTGCGTCCTCGGGCCCGGAACGAAGGCACCTACGGGATCATCGACCATGCAGCGTACTCCAGCCCAGTTGGGCGGAAGGGTGGATCAGCGGCCGCTCGCTGACAACCGACGGCCGATGCCGCGCGCGCCGAACGCCGGAATGGCCCGGATGGCCACGTGAACCGATTCCGACAATGACGTGGGTGGTTGCGCGAGGACGGCTAGCCGGGCCGCTAAAGGCCCTTCAGGGGCGCCGCGTTCGCCCTGCTTGCCGCATTCTGCGGCGAGACGGCCTTGAGCCGGTGTTAGCCTCCCCGCCGCCGGGCCTGCCGCCTCAGCCGAAGTTGAGCAGCGCGGCCTTGGTGCCCAGGGCGGCCAGCGTCGCCGCCACCAGCGCGGGTCCGGCGCCGAGGCGCCGCGCCGCGACAAAGGCGAAGGTGCCGAGAATGAAGGCCCAGCTCACGATCTCACCGAGGGACGGGTCGGCCATGGCGGATGCTCCTGACGCGAACATTTCCTGATTGTCATTTAGCGGAAATGTTGCGCGAATGCCAGGGAATCGCGCCGGTCAGACGCGGAATGCCGAAAGGCTCTGCTTCGGCCGCCCATCCGCGCCCCAATTGGCCGCATCCAGCCAGCCGGCGGTGGCCTCGCGGCGCGATGGCCATTCATCGTCCAGCATCGAGAACCAGGCGGTGTCGCGACGGCGGCCCTTGACCACCAGTACGTTGCGCAGCGTGCCCTCATAGGTGAAGCCGAGCCGCTCGGCGGCGCGGCGCGAGGGCATGTTCAGCGCATTGCACTTCCAGGTCAGGCGCCGGTAGCCGAGGTCGTCCATCGCATGGCGCATCAGCAGGAACATCGCCTCGGTCGCCGCGCGGCTGCGCTGCATGCGCGGGGAGAACCAGATGTTGCCGAGTTCGATATGCGCATGGCCCGGGAACATCTCCATGAGCGTCAGCCATCCATCGGCGGTGCCGGTGCGATGTGGGCGCACCGCCCAGGCCATCGGGTCATGGGTCGCGGCCATGGCACCGACATGGGCGCGCATCGCCGCCTCGGTGGCGAAGGGGCCATAGCCGAGATAGGCCCAGGACCCCTCGGCCGGTTCGCCCTGCGCGGCGTGGAACAGTTCGGTCGCGTGGCGGACATGCAGCGGTTCGAGGTCCACCGAGGCGCCGCGATGGGGCATGCGCGGCGGCAGGGGTCGGGGGGTAGCGTCAACCTTCGGGCCGACGGGCGGGTTGGTGTCGGGGTCGACGGGGATACCGGGCGGAAGGTCCTGCATGGCGGGCAGCAAAGCCCCGCGCCGACGCTAACACAAGGACGATGCAGCATTCCTGTTGCGTCCGCTGCCGCAGCGCAGCACAAGACCCCCGCCATGAACGACGCCCCAACCCCCGCCGCCCCCGTGATCCCCGCCGCCTATTTCGGTGAGCGGGTGACCTGGGTCCATCACTGGACGGACCGCCTGTTCTCCTTCCGCTGCACGCGGGACACGGCGTTCCGCTTCCGCGCCGGCGAATTCGCCATGATCGGGCTGATGGTGAACGGCAAGCCGCTGGTGCGCGCCTATTCGGTGGCGAGCCCGACCTGGGACGAGGAGCTCGAATTCCTCTCCATCAAGGTTCAGGCCGGCCCCCTAACCTCGCGGCTGCAGCACATCGCGGTGGGGGATACGGTGCTGATCGGCAGGAAGCCGACCGGCACGCTGGTGACCGACAACCTGCTGCCCGGGCGCACCCTGTGGCTGCTGGCGACCGGAACCGGTCTCGCGCCCTTCCTCTCCCTGGCGCGCGAGCCGGATGTCTATGAACGCTACGAGACGGTCGTCGTCGCCCACACGGTGCGCGAGGTGGCCGAACTCGCGCATCGCGACCTGTTCGAGCGCGAACTGCCGGCCCATGAATTCCTCGGCGAGATGGTCGCCGGCAAGCTGTTGTACTACCCCTCGGTGACGCGCGAGCCGTTCCGCCACCAGGGCCGCATCACGGATCTGATCGAATCGGGGCGCATCTTCGCCGATCTCGGCCTGCCGGTGCTCAACCCCGAACACGACCGGGTGATGCTGTGCGGGTCGGAAGCGATGAACCGCGACATGAAGGCGATGCTCGAGGCGCGCGGCTTCGAGGAAGGGTCGAACAACGCGCCGGGCAGCTACGTGGTCGAGAAGGCCTTCGTGACGAAGTAAATCTGGTCCGTCCTCAATCGCCGAGGACCAGGCGCGCGGCGACCGCGATCCCCGTGCAGATCCACAACGCCATCGCCGCGAAGGCGACCCGCTGACCATGCCAGACGAGCCGCTCATGCAGGATCCGCCCGGCCAACGCCCGGATGCGCGGCGCCTCGGGCCCGCGCGTCAGGTACAGGCGTTCACTCGCGAGCATCGACCAGAGCTCGGTCTCGCGAACGTCGCGCCGGGGCGATCGCCAAGCCAGGAGCCAGATCACGATGCAGGCAATGGAGGTGAGAATGGCGCCCGACCTGAAGGCGAGTTCCAGGTCGTAGGACAGCGCCAGCATCACCGTGCCGATGCCCAGCGCCGCGAAGCCGCAGGCCCGGCGGATCGAGATGTCGGCAAGGGTCTGAAGGATGTCCATCGTCCCTTCCCCTCTGGTGTACCGCGGCCCCGTCAGAAACGAGCAAGAATGCCCAGGCCGGTCAGCAACGCCGCGGCGACCAGCCAGACGCGCATCGCGGCCTCGGGGCCCGCGCCCATCCGCTCCGCAACGGCAGCCGGAATCGCAGAGGCGAGCAGCGTGCCCGTCGCGACGATCAGGCTCGCCCCATAGAATACCACCTCGGTCGTGCGCGGAAAGATCTCCGGCAGCCAGATCGGATAGAGAGCGAAGGCCACCGCCAGGGCCGGGCTCGAAATCCCGGCCAGCAGGCTGACCGCGACGGTCATCACGAAAAGAGTCTGGGGTGTCACGCCTTCACCCCCCCACCGGGGTCACGCGCGGGGCGAGCCCGGCCGCAAGCATCGCCAGGCCGAAGGCGACCCGCAGGACGAAGATCCAGAAGGTGGCCACCAGGGGCAGGAACAGCGGCCCGACATAGGACGGGACCAGCAGCCGCGCGGCCGCGACAGGCCAGGCCGACAGCGTGCGGAAGGCGCGCCAGATGTAGTTGGTGCTCTCCGGCGGCACGACGAACTGCATCATGAAGCGGCCGATGCAACTCCATCCCGCCACCGCCAGCGCATAGGTGACGATCCAGAACGGCAGGTAGGAGAGCAGGAAGTCATCACCCATCGGCGTCCTCATGAAAGAAGGGCGGAACCCTTGAAAGGGTTCCGCCCTGTCGAATGCAGGCTGGAAGGCAGCGGTCAGTCGAGCACCTTCTCCCCCGCCACCAGCCGCACGCCGCCACGTGGCGTGCGGATGCTCTCGACGAAGTCCTGCATGTCCTTGGACGGCGCCGTCGTGATCAGGCTGACCACCCAGGTCGTGACGAACGCCGCCGGGATGCCGAACAGCCCACAGGAGATGTTGCGCACCCCGAACCAGAGCGGCATCGCGTAGTACTGCGTGCCGATCAGGTAGAACAGGCAGACGCCGTAGCCGACGATCATGCCGGCGACGGCACCGGCCGAGGTGGTGCGCTTCCACCACACGCCCATCACCAGCGCCGGGAACAGCCCGGAGGCGGCGATGGAGAAGGCCCAGGCCACCATGGCCAGGATCCCGGCCGGGCGCGTGCTGGCGACGTAGGCCGCGACGAGCGCGACCACGACGAGCAGCGCGCGAGCCACCGTCAGGCGCCGCTTCG
This sequence comes from Neoroseomonas lacus, assembly GCF_014644535.1. Taxonomy (GTDB): domain Bacteria; phylum Pseudomonadota; class Alphaproteobacteria; order Acetobacterales; family Acetobacteraceae; genus Neoroseomonas; species Neoroseomonas lacus. The sequence goes on along the minus strand of NZ_BMKW01000004.1, from coordinate 99,569 downwards.
TATTCGCGCCCGGGTCGATCATCCGGTAGTAGACGTCGTGGCTGAGCGCATTGGCGATGGCGAGCAGCAGCCCATCCGCGGTGGAGAGCGCGGCGGCGAGGCCACCCGCCGCCACCAGGCCGGCAATGACGTAGGGCAGGCCCGCGATCTCCGGCGTCGCCAGCACGATGGCGTCGGCGTTGATGGTGAATTCGCGGAACTGGAGGATGCCATCGCTGTTCGCGTCGCGGACACTCACCAGGCCGATATCGGACCAGATCCGCACCCAGTCCGGCAGGCTCGCGATCGGGGAACCGATCACGTTCTGGAAGACTTCCAGCTTGGCGAAGGCCGCATAGGCCGGCGCGGTGAAGTAGAGCAGAAAGATGAAGAACAGAGACCAAGCCACGGATTGCCGCGCATCGCGCACGGACGGCGTGGTGAAGTAGCGCATCAGGATGTGCGGCAGGGACGCGGTGCCGACCATCAGGCAGAAGATGAGCCCGAAGAAGTTGAGCATGTCATAGGTTTGGAACGGCGTGATGTGGGATGGCGCGCCGGCCAGGGCCTCCTTGGTCACGCGCAGCATCTCGATCTGTTCGATCGCCTGCCCGTACATCAGCTGCGGGATCGGCACGCCCGTCACCTTGGCCGAGAGCAGTACCACCGGGATCAGGTAGGCGATGATCAGGATGATGTACTGCGCCACCTGGGTCCAGGTGACCGCCCGCATCCCGCCCAGCATCGAACAGACCAGAATGCCTGCGAGGCCGACGAACACCGCCAGTTCGAAGGAGATGCCGAGGAAGCGGGAGGCGATGATGCCGGTGCCGAAGATCTGTGCCACCACATAGGTGAAGGAGGCCGACATCAGCACGATCACGCCGCAGAAGCGGGCGAAGTTGCCGCCGTAGCGCGCGCCAAGGAAGTCCGGCACGGTGTAGGCGCCGAACTTTCGCAGGTAGGGCGCGAGCAGGATCGCCACCAGCACGAAACCGCCGGTCCACCCCAGTACGAAGGCGAGGCCGTCATAGCCGAGCAGGTAAAGCGTGCCCGCCATGCCGATGAAGGAGGCGGCCGACATCCAGTCCGAACCCGTCGCCATGCCGTTGTAGAAGGCCGGCACGCGGCGTCCCGCGACGTAGTATTCGGAGACCTGCGCCGTGCGCGAAAGGTATCCGATCAGCGCGTATACGCCGATCGTCAGGAAGACGAAGAGGTAGCCGATAATCCGGTTCGGCACCCCCACCTGCTCGAGCACGGCGAGGAACAACACGAAGCCGACAAAGCCACCCGTGTAGTAGCCGTAGACCTTCCCGAGATTCGAGAGGAAGTCACCTTTCTGGGTCGAGGGATCCGACATGGCTTAGTCCTCCGACACGCCGAATTCGGCGTCGATGGCGTTCTGCCGGCGGGCGAACCAGAACAGCATGACGACGAAGATGATGAGGCTGCCCTGCGCGGCCATGTAGAAGCCGAACGGGAAACCCAGGAATTTGTATTGATTGAGAAATCCGACAAAGAAATGGATGCCGAAGCTGGCAATGGCCCAAATGATCAACATCAACCACATTAGGCCCGATGTTTTCGACCAATAGGCCTTGGCGGTTGCAGCATCCACCGCGTCCCCGGCATTCGCCGCGCGCGTGAAATTCGGTTCAGCAGCTGGCATTTACTGTATCCCCCCATATGCTTTCGCCAAATTCGGGATCGCCCGTCTCGGCTTGTTGCGGCATATCAGGTCGCGGAACAGCGCAGGCGGCGGATTCGCAGACCCTTGATTGTGACGGTGGCACGCGTCGACGTCGCCGCGCAACAAGGTTGCAAGCCAACAGGGGCCTTTCGACATGACGTTCAGCCTTCGCGGATTCCTCAGGCACCTCACGGCGGGAACACGCTCCGACGCCCCAGGACGTCTGGGAGAGTTCCTGCGCGCCCAGGGCGCCTATGTCGCCCAGAAGTCAGTGCTCGATTACTGCCGTGTGAAGGCCGGGCGACACGAACAGAAGCTGTTCGCCGAACCCGACTTCCAGGCTGCCTTGAAGCACTGTCGCTGGCAGGTCTATTTCGGCGCGCTGGCTGATGTGACGGCCCTGGCGGAGGCATGGCTCCGCCCCCATGCGGTCGAGCGGGAGGCCGCGCTGGCCGAGGCGCTGGCCCGGCTCCACGACGCGGCACTGGCCAGCGAAACGCCGCCACCCGAGGAGGCCGGGACGGCCGCCACCTTCTCGATCCGCAGCCATCTGGCGGCGCTGCAACTCGCTCCCCCGCATCGGTCCCACGAGATGCCCCTGCTGGCGGAGGCGCCGCTTTTCGCCACCTTGCCCATCCATCCCGAGAACCGCACCGGGGAATCCGCCTCGATCCGCGGCGCGCTGCGGTTCCTTATCGTGTCGACCCAGCAGGAGATGGAACGCCGCTTCGCGGCCGCTCCCCTGGCGGCGGCGCTGTCGGACCACTCTTCATAACGGCCGGGCTGCCATCCCCACCCGCCGACCGGACCGCCCGGCGCCACTTGGGCCTCGTCCCCCGAACGGTGCGCCGCCATACTCACTCAACGTCGGAACACCAGGACGCGGGCGCAATTGACCGTGGCGCACAACTCTCCGATCTCCCCCGCCGCCGCCCTCACCGGCGGCGTTCGGGACGCGATGGCGCCGGCGCCGCCTGTCTTCGCGCCCGAAGCGCCGCTCTCCGAGGTGGTCGCGGCGATGCGGTCGGCGCGCATCTCCGCCGTGCTGGCCGTGGACGTGCAAAGCCGGCCCGTCGGGATACTGACGGAACAGGATGTCGCGCGCCGCGTGGTGTTCCGCCTGCCGCCCGATGCGCCGCTCTCGGCGGCCATGTCCGCCCCGGTCATCGCCTGCACCGAGGATGCCGGGCTATGGCGCGCCATCGCCCTGCTGCGCGCGCGCAGCCTGCGGCACCTGCCGGTGCTCGGGCCTGACGGCCGCTGCCGTGGCATGCTGCATCGCACGGACGTGCTCGCCGCCGTCTCCGGGCGCCTGCTGGGCCATCTCGATGCGCTGGCCGGCGACGACGCCGCGGTGAAGCAGGCCCAGGCGGGCGTCGCCGCGGCGCTGCTCGCCGAAGGCGTCGCCGCGCCGGACGTGGTCGGCCTTGTCAGTGGCATCAATCTCGAACTGCATCGCCGCGTGCTCGACCGCGCCATGGCCGACCGCGGGCCGCCGCCCGTGCCCTTCACGCTGCTGGTCATGGGCAGCGTCGGCCGCGGCGAAAGCCTGCTGCGCCCCGACCAGGACAACGGCCTCATCCTCGCGGACTATCCGGATGAGGAGCACGGGCCGGTCGATGCCTGGTTTCGCGACTTCTCGGTGGATTTCAACGAGCGGCTGGACCGGGCGGGTTTCCCGCTCTGCCCGGGCGGGATCATGGCCATGAACCCGCTATGGCGGAAGACGCTGCCGCAATGGCGGCGACAGTTCGAATACTGGGCCCATCGCCGCGCCGGGGCGGCGCTGCTGTTCGCCGATATCGCGTTCGATTTCCGTGCGGCGGCCGGCGATCCAGGCTCGGCCGAGGCGCTGCGCGCGCATCTCGGGCAGGTGCTGCGGCGCGCGCCGGCGCTGCTTGCCGCCATGGCGGCGCAGAATGCCGGGCTGACCGTGGGCCTGACCCTCTGGGGCGGCTTCGCCGATGACGAGCCCGGTCCCGGCATGCGGACCGATCTCAAGCTGCACGGCCTGATGCCGCTGGTGGCGGCGACACGGCTGCTCGCCCTCCGCGACGGGGTGGCCGCCACCGGCACCGCCGAACGGCTCGCCGTGCTCGCTGCGCGCCGCGCGGTCGCGGCAGCCGAAGCCGCCAGCCTGACCGATGCCTTCTGCCTGCTGCTCGACACCGTGCTGCGGCAGCAGCTTGCCGATCATGCGGCCGGACGCGTGCCCGGCAACCTGGTCGATGCGGCGGGCATGCCGCGGGCGGCGCGCACGCAGCTGCGGGATGCGCTGCGGGCCGTGCGCAGCTTCAGCCGCGGCACCTTCGGCGACTTCACCGGGCACTACTGGTAAGGCGGGGCATCAGAAGTATTCCGCGGTCTGCGCCATGGCGGGCAGCATGCGGCTGCGTCGGATCAGCTCCTGCAGGTCCTCGACGCCAAGCGCCGCGGCACGCGCCAGGAGGTGCGCCCAGAGCACGGCTGTCGCCTCGGCATCGCCCAGCGCCTGATGCCGCCCCTCGATGAGGATCCCGGCGCGACCGCAAAGGCCATCGAGCGAATGGTCCGGCTCCTCCGGATCCAGCCAGCGGGAGACGGCCAGGCTGCACAGGAAGGGGTTCGGCACGGCAGGGGCGCCGCGGTGCTCCTCCATGAACAGCAGCGAACGGTCGAAGGCGGCATTGTGCGCGACCAGTACCGCGCCCTGCGCGAATTCCATGAAGGACGCGATCGCCTCGGGAGCGGATGGGGCGCCGCGCACATGCGCGTCGGTGATGCCGTGATAGGCGATCGATCCTGGCGGGATCGGTCGCCCGGGATCGACGAGGGTCTCGAAGCGCTCGACCGGCTCCATGTCGCGCAGCCGCACCGCGCCGATGGCGAGCAGGCCGTCGCCGCCGCTCGGGTTCAGCCCGGTCGCCTCGAGGTCGAAGACGACATAGTGCTGGAAGGGCAGCGGCCCCGGCGGCAGTGGCGCGTGGAAATGCGCCCGCGCGCGGAGGAATTCGCGTGTCGTCGGGCCAAGACCCCTGCCCACGGCCCCGACCATCCGGCGGATGAACCCACTCATGACCCCGACCCTGCCATGGCGACCGCCGGCATGCTACGCGCCAAGTGGTGCGGCCGTCGCCTCCCGGCCGCGGCCCCTGCGCAGGCGCTGTCCCCGCGCCTGCAGGTCGCGCAGCTGCAGCCACATCATGGCCGCCATCACCGCATCCGCCAGCGCATCGTGCTGGCCGAGGTCGGGAATGCCGAGATCGGCGCGGATGCTCGCGAAGCGCAGGTCCACCGCGGTGCCGGGCGGCGCCTTGCCGTATTTGCGGTCGTAGTAGAGCGAGGACACCTCGATGCGCCGGTTCGGCAGGCGCTCCCCGATCTGGTGCAGCGCGTAGCGGTTCACCATCGCCACGTCGAAATCGATATAGTAGCCGACCAGCGGCCGCGATCCGATGAACCGCAGCAGCTCCGGCAGCACCTCGGCCATCGGTCGCCCGCCCGCGACATCGCGCCGGCGCAACCCATGTACCTTGATCGAACCGGCCTCCGGCATGCGGGTCGGGCGGACCACCGCCTCGAAGCGGCTGCTGGTCAGGATGCGGCTGCCTGCCACCCGCACGGCGGCGACGGCGATGATCTCGTCCACCCAAGGGTCGAGACCCGTCGTCTCGCAATCGAGCGAGACGGCCTCGCCCTCCGGCGGCGGGTCGAGCAGGAACATGAACGCGCGATCCGCGAGTGCAGCGCGCCACAGCCGATGGCGCAGCCAGGCGGGCAGCATCAGAACACCGATGTCTTGAACCGGGTGGATATGACCTCCCGGAAATGGCGAACCACGCGCAAGGAGTCGCGCAGGATGTCGCGGTCCGCCGCGGTCATCCGGCTCGGGCGGACCAGCGATTCCTGCTCCACATTGCCGCGCCGTACCGCCTCGATCTGGGAGGTGATGCGGTAGGCCATGAAAACGCGCAGCGCCCCGAGCAGGTCTCGCCCGAGTTCCGCCTGCAATGCGTTCATGGCGACCAACGCCTCGATCCGCTCCGCGGTCGCCGTGGCGGCGATGCCGCGCTCGAGCGCCATGGCGCGGATGCCGTGCACGATCGGGAAGATGCCTGCCTTCTTGATATCGATCGCGTCCTCGCCGACGCCGACGGTCGTCATCAGCGTGTTGAGCACACCGAGGCTCGGCGTGGCGAAACTCTCGATCAGATGCGCGAAATGCGCCATCAGTGCCGCCTCCCCCCGCATCATGGCGAATAGCGCCGATTTCGCTTGTTCCAGCAGCGTCGCGCGGCCGGTCACCGCCACCGCATCGAGGAAAATCGCGATGTTCATCGCCGCCTCCGGCGTGCGGTCCTGGATCCAGCGTCGCAACTGCCGGACCATGCCGTCCAGCGTCTGCGACCAGACCGGATTGCGGACCATGACGTTGCCCGGGCAGGGCGGGAAGCCGAACCTGTCCAGCGCGCCCGAAAAGGCCTCCCGGAAGGCGGCGAGCTCCGGGTCCGGCACCGGTGCCGCCAGCAGCAGGCCGTTGTCCTGGTCGGTCCGCACGGTCTGCTCGCCGCGCCCCTCGCTGCCCATGAGGATCAGGCAGCCCTGATCGCGGATGGAGGGCGGCGCGACCAGGTCGAACAGGCGGACAAGGAGCCGGCGATTGAGATCGGAGGTGATCTCGGCAATCGCCTCCACCTTGACGCCCTGGCGCCAGAGCCGCTCCACCTGGTCCTGGATCGCGCGGGCGGGCGCCGCGAGCTCGGCCACGCTGCGGGCGCCAGCGATACGCCCGGGAATGAGCTGCGAGTTCCCGGCGAACTGGCCGAGCAGGTCGATATCCTCGAGGAAGCCGACCCAGGCCTCGCCGTCGCGCACGGCGAGGCGGCGCTTGGCGGATCGTGTCATGGCGAGCAGCGCGTCAAACAGGAAGTCGTCCGCTTCGACGGAGATGACGTCGAAATGCGTCACCTCGCGCACCGGCGTATTCAGCGGCAACTCGCGCAGCACCGCCGCCTTGGCGAGGTTCATGCCGGTGACGACCCCGATGCGCCCGTCCGCGCGGACGAACAGCGCATTCACGTCGGCATCGCGCATGGCGGCACCGGCCTCGGCGATGGTCGCGGAGCCCTCGATCGTCTCGGCGCGATGGCGCATGGCGTCGCGCACCCGGGTGCGCAACACCGCCTCCATGCCGCCTTCCGGCCGGCGGGCCTCCGCGAAGGCTTCGAGCTTGCGCGAGACATCGGCATAGAAGAACGCCGCGAAGGCCGCATTGCGGGCGATCAGGCCGCGGATGGTGGCGCGCGGAATGAGGTAGCAGAGCGTCTCCTCGGCGGCGACGAAATCCTCGCCGGCGGCGCCATGCACCAGGGCGCGGCTGTCGAAGCTGTCGCGCGGGCCGAACACGGCCTGCAGGGCCTCGCCGTCGCGCGCTTCCACGGCGCCCTTGATGACGACATGCAGGAAATCGGTGGGACGCCCGCGGGCGATGATCGTCTCCCCGGGGCTGAAATAGCCGATGTCGGCCGCGGCGCGCAGTTCCTCCGCCTCCTGTTGCGTCAGGCGGTCGAAGGGCGTGTTCTGAGCGTCGAAGCCCGTGTTCATGGCGGAGGCTGCGGCGCGGCCCCGGTAAGGGCCGCGCCTTGCGCTTCAGTGGGTATGGGCAGTTGCGGCACCGATACCGGTCTCCGAGCGCACGTATTGCGCATCGAAGGCGGCCTGCTCGGCTCTCGCCTGCACGCTGCTGTCCATCTTCGAGAACAGCCAGATGCCGACGAAGGCAATGGTCATCGAGAACAGCGCCGGATTGTCGTAGGGGAAGATCGCCTGCGAATAGCCCAGCGTCTGCACCCAGACCGCCTTCGACAGAATCACCATGGCGACCGCACTGGTCAGGCCGAGGAAGCCGCCGATCAGCGAACCGCGCGTCGTCGTGCCTTTCCAGAACACCGACATCAGCAGCACCGGGAAGTTGCAGGATGCAGCGACCGCGAAGGCCAGGCCCACCATGAAGGCGACGTTCTGGTTCTCGAACACGTAGCCGAGCACAATGGCAACGATGCCGATCACCACCGCCGAGAGCTTCGAGATGCGCACCTCCTTCTGCTCGTTGGAATGTCCGCGGGCGATGACCTCGGCATAGAGGTCGTGCGACACGGCCGAGGCGCCGGCGAGCGTCAGCCCCGCCACCACCGCGAGGATGGTCGCGAAGGCCACCGCCGAGATGAAGCCGAGGAAGAACGAGCCGCCCACCGCATTGGCCAGGTGGATCGCCGCCATGTTGGTGCCGCCGATCAGGCCGCCAACGCGGTTGATCACCCCGCCCGCACCAGCGGTGTAGAAGCTGTCGTCGGTCATCAGGAAGGTGATGGCGCCGAAGCCGATGATGAAGGTCAGGATGTAGAAATACGCGATGAAGCCCGTCGCGTAGAACACCGACTTCCGTGCCGCCCTGGCGTCGGCGACGGTGAAGAAGCGCATCAGGATGTGCGGCAACCCCGCCGTGCCGAACATCAGCGCGAGGCCGAGCGAGATCGCCGATACGGGGTCCGACACCAGCGCCCCCGGCGCCATGATGGCATCGTGGCGCGGATGGATGCGGACGGCGTCGGCGAACATCGCCTCGGGGCTGAAGCCGTAGCGCTGCATCACCATGAAGGCCATGAAGGTCGCACCGGCGAGCAGCAGGCAGGCCTTGATGATCTGCACCCAGGTCGTCGCCTTCATGCCGCCGAAGGCGACATAGACGATCATCAGCACGCCGACGATCACCACGGCGTAGAGGTATTCCATCCCGAACAGCAACTGGATCAGCTTCCCCGCCCCGACCATCTGGGCGATCAGGTAGAAGGCGACCACGACCAGCGTGCCGGTCGCCGACAGGATGCGGATCGAGGTCGGCTCCAATCGGAAGGAGGCGACGTCGGCGAAGGTGAACTTGCCGAGATTGCGCAGGCGCTCGGCGATCAGGAACAGGATCACCGGCCAACCGACCAGGAAGCCGATGGAATAGATCAGCCCGTCGAAGCCGGAGCTGAAGACGAGGCCGGAGATGCCCAGGAACGATGCCGCCGACATGTAGTCCCCGGCGATGGCAAGACCGTTCTGGAAGCCGGTGATGCCGCCGCCCGCGGCATAGAAATCGGCCGCCGAGCGCGTCTGCATCGCGGCGCGATAAGTGATGCCGAGCGTGCCGAGGACGAACAGGAAGAACATGATGATGGCGGCCCAGTTCAGGGCCTGGCGGTCAACCGCACCCTCGAGCGCGCCAGCGGCGTGGGCGAGCCCAAAATGGGCCAGCGTGCCGATTGCCGCCGCCAGCGCGGAGACCCAAAGGAAGCGCCTCATGGCTGCAGCTCCGCATTGAGGCGGGCGGTCAACGCGTCGAACTCGCTGTTGGCCCGGCGGACATAGATGCCTGTCAGGAGAAAGGCGGCGATGATCACCGCCAGACCCAGCACGATGCCGAGGGAGGTGACGCCGGCTCCGATCTTCATGGCCAACAGGGGCTTGTCGAAAGCCACCAGGGCGATGAAGCCGAAATAGATCACGAGCATCAGGACCGCGAGGGTCCAGGCAAACCGGGATCTCCGTCGGACCAGGTCCTGAAACTGTGCATTCCGCAGGATCCGCAGATGCGGTTCGTCGGTCATCGGCCACCCTCCTGATTTGTGCGGGCCCCGTTCCGGCAAGGAGCCTTGCTGCCCCATAGGTGTTGGCAGCAGCCCTCATGTTGATCTGGCGCAAGCCGGAACAGCGCCAGGCAAACCCGGCAGTGGCCCCGACGCGGTGTTCGCGATACGGGAGCGTAGCCCTCCGGCCGGGTGGTCCGGAGGACGGCACCCGGCGTGGCTGATCCATGCCAACGCGCCGGGTGGCGCCCTTCGTCACTTGCCTGCGCTGCGGCCGGCGGTCCAGGCTCCGGCCACAGGGACGATGAACGGCAGGGAAACCCAGGAATGACCGGCGCAACAGGCTATGACGCGACCCATGCGGCGTGGCGCCGCGACCCGCAGGCCTTCTGGGCTGAGGCGGCCGGCGGCATCGCCTGGGACAAGCCGCCCGAACGGACCTTCGACCCCGCGCTCGGCGTCTATGGCCGCTGGTTTCCCGGCGGCTGGCTGAACACCTGCCACAACGCCGTGGACCGCCACGTCGCCGCCGGCCACGGGGCGCGCCCTGCCATCATCTGGGACAGCCCGATGACCGGCCAGGTCGAGACCATCACCTATGCCGACCTGCTCGACCGCGTCGCCCGGCTGGCCGGCGCGCTGGCCGAACGCGGCGTGACCAAGGGCGAGCGCGTCATCATCTACATGCCGATGGTCCCCGAAGCCGCCATCGCCATGCTGGCCTGCGCGCGGCTCGGCGCGGTGCATTCGGTGGTGTTCGGCGGCTTCGCGGCGGCGGAACTCGCTACCCGCATCGCCGATGCGAAACCGCGCGCCATCGTCACCGCCTCCTGCGGGCTCGAACCCGGCCGCATCGTCAAATACAAGCCGCTGATCGATGCCGCGATCGGCCTGTCCCCGCACAAGCCGACGGCGGTGCTCATCCTGCAACGCCCGGAATGCCTCTGCGAGCTGACGCCGGGGCGCGACGCGGACCTGCTCGACGCCATGGCGGCCGCCACGCCCCACCCCTGCGTCAGCGTCGAGGCGACCGACCCGCTCTATATCCTCTACACATCTGGGACGACCGGCGCGCCCAAGGGCATCCTGCGCGACAATGGCGGTCACGCCGTCGCGCTGCGGCATTCGATGGCGATGGTCTATGGCGTCGGCGCCGGCGACGTGTTCTGGGCGGCCTCAGATGTCGGCTGGGTGGTCGGCCATTCCTATATCGTCTACGCGCCTCTGCTGGCCGGCTGCACCACCGTGCTGTTCGAGGGCAAGCCGGTCGGCACGCCGGATGCCGGCACCTTTTGGCGGGTCTGCGAACAGCATGGCGTCAAGGTGCTGTTCACCGCACCGACCGCGATCCGCGCCATCAAGAAGGAAGACCCGGACGGCACGCTGCTGAAACGCTACGACCTGTCGAAGCTCGACGCCCTGTTTCTCGCCGGCGAGCGCTGCGATCCCGACACCATCACCTGGTCGGAAGGCCTGTTGCACAAGCCCGTGGTGGACCATTGGTGGCAGACGGAGACGGGCTGGACCATCACCGGCAATTTCCGCGGCCTGGGCCTGTTCCCCACCCGCCCCGGCTCCGGCGGCAAGCCTGCGCCAGGCTACGATGTGGTGGTGCTGGACGAGGCGCATCAGGAAGTGCCGCAGGGGCAGATCGGCTCGCTGGCGATCCGCCTGCCGCTGCCGCCCTCGGCCCTGCCCACCCTCTTCAACGCCGATGACCGCTTCCGCGAAGCCTATCTCTCCGCCTTCCCCGGCTTCTACTCGACCGCCGATGCCGGGATGATCGATGCCGAGGGCTATGTCTGGGTGATGTCGCGCACCGACGACATCATCAACGTCGCCGGGCATCGCCTCTCGACCGGCGCGATGGAGGAGGTGCTGGCGGCGCACCCCGATGTCGCCGAATGCGCCGTGGTCGGCGTGCGCGACACGCTGAAGGGCCAGGTGCCGCTGGGCCTGGTGGTGCTCAAGCACGGCGTGACCAAGACCGAGGCCGAGATCGGCCGCGAACTGATCGCCATGGTGCGCGACCGCATCGGCCCAGTCGCCGCCTTCAAGGAGGCGCGCGTCGTCGCGCGGCTGCCCAAGACGCGCTCAGGCAAGATCCTGCGCGCGACCTTGCGCAAGATTGCCGATGGCGACGACTACGTGGTGCCGCCGACGATCGACGACCCGATGATCCTCGATGAGGTGGGCGAGGTGCTGAAGGGGGCGATGCGCTGACAGCATCGGGCGCGCGCCGGGGCACCGCCGGGCGCCGCGACACGCCCCCTGCGGCGTGGCCGCGCGCAGGCCCTGAGCAGGCGGTCGACAGCCGTCCTCAGGCGAAGCCGGCCTGCTCCAGCAGCAGCACCAGCTCGCGCCCGGTCCCCGGCTCGCGCACCCCGCCCGAGAAGGCGAGCGCCACGTCGTTTGCCCCGGGCCGCAGCATCAGGTCGAGCACGATCTCGCCGGACTGGCGCAGCCCCGCGCCCTCAATCTCCACCTGGATGGGCGTGCCGCCCTCCAGCGTCACGCGCATGCCCTGGCGCGGCAGCAGGCAGCGGTAGCGCAGGACCAGCTGCGCTGGCCCCGCCGCACTGGCCTCCACCACCAGCCGCGCCTCGCGCGCCACCACCCAGCGCACATCCGCCGGCACGTCGAGATCCGGGAAGGGTCCCTCCGATGGCCCGATCCCTTGCGACAGGTCCCAGCGCAGCCGTGGCGCGCCGAACGGCAACGCGGCGGGCGGCGGCTCGCTGGGCGACGGTGCCGGTGCCGGTGCCGGCGGCGCGATCTCGGCGGCAACGAGCGGGCGCGTCGTACCGGCCAGGCGGCTCGCCGTGGCCGACAGCAGCGTCACCGCCTGGCCCTCGGCCGGTTCGCACACCAGTTCCCACGCGGCCCGATCGCCCCCGGCGCGCAGCAGCGCCGGCGGCAGCATCGCGGTGCCGAGCCAGACCCCCTCCCCCTCCGGCGCCAGATGCAGCCGGGCCGCGGCCCCCGCCAATTCCAGCATGACAGCCGGTGGTGGCGCCGGCGGGTCGCAGCGCAGCCGGAACGCCACGGCGCAGGGCCGGTCCGCGGCGGCGTGCAGCACTCCGCCGATCGCTGGGGCCAGCGGCCATCCACCGCCCGCCACCTCGGCACCGGTGACCCGCAGCACCGGCGCCAGCGACGGGTCGGTCGCGGCGCTGGCGGCTGCACCGGCACTCGCCGCCAGGCCGACCTGCATGGCGCCGACCAGCACGCCGAGGTCCCGCGAATCATTGGGCGGCCGGTAGGTGTAGGGCAGCCGCAAGCGCAATTCGATGCGCGGCTTCGCCCGTCCCGGCCCCGGCCCGCGCACTGCCAGCCGGGCGCCGCGCCCGTCGCGCTGCCAGCTCATCGTCACCGGCAACTCGGTGCCCTGCAGTTCGATCCGGTCGAGCTGCTCCTCCCCGAAGAAGGACAGCAGCGAGATGTCGAGCTGCCACGCCTCGTCGAAGGGCCAGTCGAAGGCGATGGCCGGTTCCTGCATCGCCCAGCGCACGGTGCGCCCGTCCAGCGGTTCCGGCCGGTGCCAGCCGCCATCCAGCCGCGTGAGGTCGATCGCCAGGCTGCCCGGTCGTGCCACCAGGCTCGCCGCCGCCTTGTGCCGCACCCACAGCCCGGCGATCTGGTCGATCAGCGCCGGGGCGCCATTGGCCGCGCGATACCGCCGTGCCGCGGCGGCGGAGGCGGCGGCCAGCTCATCGATGCGCGGCAGGGCGGCGGCAAAGGCGGCGGCGATGCCGGCGGCACTGTGCTCGGCATAGGCGACATGGCCGGCGCCCCAATACCGCGCCTCATTCTCCAGCCAGGTCCCGGCCGGCACCACCACCGGCGTGCCGAGGCTGATCGCCTCCCACAACACGCCCGAGGATTTCCGCCGGTACAGTACCGGGTCATAGGGAAACAGCGCGATGCCGACACCCCGCGCCAAGGCGAGGTAGTCTTCGGGCAACAGCCTGCCGCCGGCGAGTTCGAGGTTCGGCACCGTGGCCGGCAGCGCCTGCAGCGCCTCGACCGCCGCGCGGGCCTCGCCCCAGGCGGTATGGCCATTCACATGCGCGACCAGCGTCCAATCCGGATGCGCCGTGGCGAGCTGGGGCACCAGCGCCGGCAGCAGCCCCACGCCCTTGTCGATCCGCGCATCGCCGGCGAACAGCAGCACGCGACGCGGCCGCTCGGCCGGCGCCGGCCCGGGCTCCGGGCGGATCGGCAGCGGATGCGCGGCGACGGGGCGGCGGAACAGGGCGCTGAACTCGGTCGCGTGCTGGCCGCCGCTGGCGAACAGATGCACCGGCGGGCCTTCCTCCTGCGCGGCGCGGTCGGCCAAGCGGTAGAACAGCGCGCGCAGCGGGTCCTCGACCACCTCCTGCCCCGCCGCATCGACCGTGATGCCGGAGGGGAACATCAGGTGCAGCAGGAAAAGCGGCGCCTCCAGCGGGTCGAAGGTCTTCATCCAGCCGATATAGCCGGCGAGGTGGTTCTCGGTGGTGGTCGGCACCAGCACCGCATCGGTCGGGCGGAACTCCGGGCGCGGCAGCAAGGCCAGTTCGGATTGCAGCAGGTCGTTGAAGGCGCGCCAGTCATCCATCGCGCCGGTGACCGGGTCCTTGTGCATCGTGGCGTAAGTGCTGGCGGAGAAATGCGGCAGGATGCGCACGCCATCGATCCCGCTGCCGGCGTAGCGGCGATGGGCGATGATCGTCACCGCCTCCCCGCGCGCCCGCGCCTCCCGCGCGATCGCCATGTCATAGGCCAGGTGGTGACCGGCCTCGCCTTCGAGATTGGGGTCGAGAATGACGAGAGCCATGGGCGTCCTGGGGCCTATTCGGTCAGGGCGGCGACAAAGGCGCCAAGGGAGGGGCTGCGCGCGAGCGGGTAGCGGGCAAGATGGCCCAGCACCGCCGTGACGGCGCCACGGGTGGCTGCGGCCGAGCGCGCGGCGGCCAGCATTTCTGCCGCCACACCGAGCGCCGCGTCCAGTTCCTGCGCCGCCAGCGACGCGGTGACCCGCTCACGCCCGGCCTCGAGGTCATAGGCCGGACGTCGCGCCGGGCTGCGGATCGCCCGCGGGGCGAACAGCGCGAGTGACGGCGAGGTGGCGGGGTGCGCCAGGAACCGGACCTGGCAGCTCAGCGGCCGGCTCGGCGCCTCGATGGTGAAACGGGTGCCGCGCTCGGCGGTCACGGCGACGAAGGCGCTGTCACTGAGCGCCAGGAAGGCGATGGCGGCCCCTTGCGCCGGCACCAGCCGCACCGCGCCGGGATCGGCCCACCCCTCGGCCAGGATGGCGAGGCCGCCCGCGCCGGGCGCCGCGATCTCGACGACAAAGCCCTCGGTGGCGGCACGCCAGGCCGATGCGGGGATGGAATGGCGGGCCGTCATGGGGTGCCGAGGGCGGGCGCCGGGCGGGGCCCGCGATGATGTGGCAAGGGGCCGACCGGAGATGGGCTTTGCCCCTCTCGGGACCTCACCCCACCAAAGGCCGGGGGGCCTTTGGAAACCGATACCTGGTGCCGGGCCGGGCGGGATTCACACAGGGCCGACGACAGTGTTGCGCCCGAAGCAGGGGAAGCATCCATGGTGCCGAGCCCAACGTGGCGTTGACTGATGGACCCACCCCTCCCGCCCAACGCCAAATATTGGTGTCCAGAGGCCCTTAGGCCTTTCGTGGGGGAGGTCCGGAGGGGACAAAGCCCTCTCCGTTTGTCACTGTTTGGCCGCGCGACCTTCTCGTCCATGGACCGGCGCCACCTCATCACATCGCCGCGCCTCGCCCCCATCATCACGCCCGCCCCTCCGCCAGCGCGGCATAGAGCGCGCCATGCAGCGTCGCGATGCGCCGCCAGTCCAGCGCCTCCGCCCTCACCCGCGCCGCGCGCCCCAGCGCCTCGGCCGCCGCCGGATCAGCGGCGAGGCCCAGCACCACGTCGGCCAGCGCCCGCGCATGCCCCCGCGGCACCAGCCGCGCCGCGCCCGCCGTCATCTCGGCCACGCCGCCGACATCGGTGCTGACGACCGGGCGGCCGCAGGCCATCGCCTCCAGGATCGCGTTGTTCGCCGTGGCGTTCTCCAGCGGCAGCAGCAGGGCATCGGCGTTGCGATAGGCCTGGCGCAGCGCCTCGTCGGTCAGCCCGGCCTCGATGATGGTGCCGGGTGGCGCGCCGGCGGGCGGGTTCGGGGAGATCACCCGCAGGCTGACATCGAGCCCGGCCTGCCGCAGCAGGGTGAGCGCCGCGAAGACCGCCGGATAGTCGCGCAGCCAATGACCGACCGCGAGCAGGCGGAAGCCCGGCCCGGCGGCGCGCGGCCCGGGGGTGAAGAAATCGGCGTCGATGCCATGCGGCAGGACATGGATGCGGGCGGGGTCGATCGCCGCCGGAATGGCTGTGCGCTGCGCCTCGCACAGCAGGATGACGGCATCGAGCCGGCCGAGCAGATGCCGGTTGACCATGCCCGACAGCAGCGCCGCCGGCTGGTGGAAGGTCGCCGCCATCGCCGGCCGCCGCCCGCCGGCGAACAGCGTGGCCGGCAGGCGCGGCAGCAGCCACAGCGCGAGTTCGCCATCCACCGCATGGACGACATCGGCCGGCACGGCGGCGCAGGCGGCGAGCAGCTCGGCCTCGGCGAGCCAGGCATTGCCCTGCTGGCCGAACGGCACGGCGCCGAGCAGCTTGCCCCAGGCCTGGTACTCGGCGGCCCGGACACCGGCCAGCCCGGCGCCGAGCGGCGTGGCGCGGATATCGGCGGTGATGTCCTCGGGCAGATGGCGCAGGAACTGGTAGGGGCCCGACCGCGCGCCGTGATGGATATGCCGCGCATGCAGGGCCAGCAGCCGGGTGCCCGGCACCGGTGCATCGACCGGCGGCGCCTCGATGGTGGCAACCGCCGGCCCGCCTTCCTGGCGCAGCAGCAGATTGGTTGGGAAGCGCAGGAAGGGCGCGGCCGGCCGGGCGGAGACAGCGACCGGCGCCTGGCCGAAGGCACGCAGCGCGCGGGCATGCGCCGTGGCATCCGGCGCGGTCACGTGCGGCGGCGGGGCGATGCTCTCATACAGCGCGGCGAGCTGGGCGCCGATTACCGGCAGAGCGTTCTCCGCCTCCACCTGGGCGCGGGCGGTCGCGCGCAGGTCGGCATCGCCGTGATGGCGCGCAACGAAGCGCAGCAGCGCCTCGGCCAAAGCCCCGGCATCCGCGGCGGCGGCGACGACGCCGCTGGTGCCTTCGCGCACCATCTCGACCAGCCCGCCGACCGGGGTGACCAGGCAGGGCGTGCCGCAGGCCAGCGCTTCGAGCGCGATATTGGGGTAGTTGTCTTCCAACGACGGAATGCAGGCGAGATCGGCGGCGCCGAGGATATCGGCCAGCACCGCATCGTCGCTGACCTCGCCGAAGGCCAGGGTGGACAGCCCGTCCCAGCCCGGCAGGGACGATTTGCCGAAGCCGGCCAACGCCACCCGCGCGCCGGCCGGCAGCGCGGCGGCGAGGCGGCCATCCTCGTGCAGCCGGCGCAGTGCGTCGATCAGCACGGCGCCGCCCTTGCGCCGCTCGCGGTTGTCATAGGCGCCGAGCACCAGCAGCAGGTCGTCCGGGCCGATGCCGAAGGCAGCGCGCAGGGCGGCGCGATCGGCGCGCGGCGCGAACGCCGTGATATCGATCGGGTTGGGGATGACCGTGATGCGGCAGCCGCCGAGGATGGCACTCTCGGCCGCGCGGGCAGCCATCCAGCGCGACGGCGCGACGATCAACGGCCCGGGGCCGGACCAGGCGGCGCGCTTCTCGGCGAAGGCATTGGGCACCAGCGACCAGGCATCGCGCAGCTGCGGGCATTGCAGGCAGGTGGTGCGATATTGGTCGCAGCCGCCGGGGTAATGGCAGCCGCCGGTCATCGGCCACAAATCGTGCAGCGTCCAGACCACCGCGCGGCCCTGCGCCAGCCAGCGCTGCATCACGGCCGGCGGCACCAGCCACGATGTCCAGTGCAGATGCAGGATGTCGGCCGCCGCGACCAGCGCCTGGCGGTCGAGCGCCAGCCCCGGATGGGCGATCGAGAACAGCGTATTGGTCGCATCGCTGCGCGCGGTCTGCAGCACGCCCCATTGCACGCGGTCGCGCAGCACGGTGGCGAGGGCCGCCTCGGCCGGGTCCTCGGCCGCGATCGGGTGCAGCAGGACGTCGTCGGGCGCCTCGGCCTCGCCATCGGCAAAGGCGAAGGCCGACAGCAGCCCGGCCTCGCGCGCCGCGAGATGGGCGCGCCGCCCCGCGCGGCCCGCGCCGCCTGCGGCCCCCGTGCAGAGATGGACGACGCTCCTTGCCAAATCAGCCGCCCCGCTTTCCCCGACCCCGCGGTCCGTGACGCACCGCACAATAATCGGAATATGCGGGATGCACCGGCCCACGCATACCCCCCGCGGCCCGGCGATGCAGGCGGCTTCCGTCACGGCGCCGCCCATGCGATCTTGGCTGATTAGTCTCGGCGCCGGCCCGCGCTTCCATCGGGCCGTCCCCGGGCCCGGACCCGATGGGGGAACGGGCCTGCGCCGGCGTCATTGACTGTGTCACGTCAGGAGTAGTCGCGTTGAAGCTGCCGGAGCACCTCGCCGCGCGGACCATCGTCACCATCGCAACCCAGCGCAGCGGCACCAAGGCCTTCGCCCAGTCGCTGAACAGCGGCGAGGTGGTCCGTTCGGCCTATGAGATCTTCCTGCCAAACAATCCGGTGGCGAGCCTCACGCGCGCCTGGGCGGCGCATCTCGGCGCGCATCCGGATTTCGGATTCTCGCAGGATGAACTGACCGCCTTCCTCGATGAATTCCTCATCAAGCTGCATGAATCGATCGACCGCGACTACCTGCATTTCGACGTGATGTACGACAACCTCGGCGTGCTCAACACGCTGTGGACCTACCCGATCGGACTGCCCTGGCGGAACTTCCTGATGGGCTACATGCGCAGCCGTGGCCTTCTGGTGGTGCATCTGATCCGCGACGACATCCTCGAATGCTTCGCCAGCAACATCATCGCCCAGACGCGCAACCTCTATCACACCGACAAGGACATCTCGCAGCGCGAGGAGGAGCCGATCACGCTCGACCTCGACCGTGCGCTGCACTACGTGCTGCCGGTCGCGCGCACGCGTGGGCTGGTGCGCGAGGCGTTTCGCGACCAGCGCCGCTATATCGAGCTGACCTATCCCGACTTCATCGCCGGCGACCACATCGCGCCGGCCGCGGTTGACGCCCTGGCGCAGGCGCTGTCGCTGTCGCCCGAGGCCGCCCGCGGGTTGTTCGGCCCGATCCGCATGCGCCCGACCGCCCCCGACAAGCGTCGCCTGATCGCCAATTACGACGAGGTCGCCGCCCATATCGCGCCGGCGCTGGCACAACTCGCCGAACCGCGCCTGCAGCGCTGGTAACGGCGCGGCGGCATCCTTGTCCGGCCCATCGACGGGCGCCTACCATCACACCCAGGATGCGCGCCGCATCCTGGACCCAGCGTTCAAGGAAGACCCATGGCGGTGATCGCGTCTCCGGCGCCCGAGGACTGTTCGATCCTCGTCGCCATCACCTTCCATCATGTGCCCAAGCGCGTGATCTACCTGCTGGATGTCGTCCGCGCCCTGGCGGATTTCCCGGTCCGCCGGATGGACATCCGGGTGATGATCAACGATGTGCCGGATGCCGACATCGATGCCCTGCGCGAGGTCCTGGACGGCACGCTGTCGCGCAATGCCACGGTCACCTTCATCCGTTGCCGCGACCTCGGTCATCCCTTCGAACTCGCCTGGGCGCATAAGCGGCTCATTCCCGACGAGTTCCTGGCGCCGGATTCCACCCACACGCACTTCGTCTATCTCGAGGACGACATGCGGTTCGGCTACCGCAATTTCCGCTACTTCCTGGAGCACCGGCCCTTCCTCGCCCCGCATGGGCTGATCCCGTCCTTCCTGCGCGTCGAATACAGCGCCGAGGGGCAGGAGGTGCGCTGCACCGACGTCCAGAACAGTATGCCCTTCGACAAGCTCAGGAAGATCGAGCGCGGGCCGCATGTGTTCGTCGCCCACACCAATCCCTATTGCGCGGTCTATGTGCTCGATCGCGACCTTGCGCAGGAATATGTCGCCTCGGCCTCCTTCGGCCTCGAGACCAGCGCCGGCATCCGCAATATCGGCACGCGGGAACGTTCGGCGATGGGGCTGTGCTGGGAAAATGTGCCGCGCGGCTTCCGCTCGCGCTACGCGATCCCGATCGACCCGCGGCGGGCGATCGCGGCAGGCGAATGCTGGGTGCCGCATCTGCCGAACAACTACACCACCCGCAGCTCGTCGGCCTCGGGCAAACTGCCCATGCGCGACCTCATCAAGCAGGCCGCGCCGGCGTCAGAACCCGCGCCGGGCTGAACCGCGGCGGCCCTTGGCAAGGCCGGCGCCGTGATGCCGCCGGGCGGGCCGGCTCAATCCGCGCTCTCACTCGGGTCAGGGCCGGCCAGCCGTCGCACCACCGTATCGGCCCGCCGCACGCGCCGCGCCACTTCCTGCAGGATCGGCCCGGCGACATCGTCCAGCGTGGCGACCTGCACGAGGCGGCGGAACAGATTGTCCACCATGTCCCCGCCCGGCCGGAAGGTCGTCATGCCGTCGAACAGATCCCCCGTCGGCGGACGCGGGCGCGGCGGCTCGGCGTCATCCTCCACCAGGCGCGAACGCAGCCGCTCGGTCTCGGCAAGCTTCATGCTGTTGGCGAGCAGCGACCCGCTCAGCGCGACGGCGCGCTGCACCGGCGTCTCGCCCCGATCGACCAGCGTGTCGCAGGCCGAGACCAGCCAGCGCAGCGACAATTCGCGCAGCAGGAACGCCTTCTCCTCCCGCCACAGACGCAGGTAGAGCGGCAGGAAGTGATCGACCGCCAGGCGCCGACGCAGCGCGACGACGCAGCCGGCATGGATGAACAGCAATTCGCTGCGGTCGAGGAATTCGCTGCGCACCTCGTTCATGTGCTCAAAGAAATCCGGCCGGCGGGCGCCGAACACCTTGCCGCGACGCTCGCCGCGGGTGAAGGCGTTCACCACCTCGCGCACCGGCGTCTCGCGCAGCGCGGCGAAATCCTGGTCGAGCGGCAGGAATTCGCGCGGGTCGCGCTTCGCCCGTGGCGTGCCGTCAGATCTGCCCGACACGAGGCCGCTCCCTAGAGCGAATTGCGGTCGGATGGAGCCATCCGAACGCGCGAGGATGCTCGGCAGGGATCACCTGGAGTAGGCGGCATGGGGGCATGTGAACGCAGCATGCCCTAGCCCTGCAGCGGCGGGATGGCGCGATGCAAGGCGAGATCTTCCGCATAGACGGCCTCGACCGCCGCCCGCGCCGCGGCTGAGACCTCCACCGGCGCGTCGCGCGACGCGTTGCGATGGCCAAGCGTCGCCTCGATGCCGAGCCGCGCGGACACTTCGGCCCAAGCCTGCGTCAGATCCTCGAAGCGATACAACCGCGTCACGGCGATCCGCCCATCCGCCGCCTTCACATGCGCCGCCTGGGTCGGGAAATGGTCGCGTGCCAGGCGCACGAAGTCGCCGAAGTCGAGCGCGAGGGCCGGCGCATGCAGCGGATGTGAGCTTTTCGGTGAGCCGCGCAGCCAGCGGTACAGCGACGTCATGCGATCGACCGGATGGCGCAGCAGCGCGAAGCTGAAGGCCGCGGCGAAGGCCTCCGGCCCGGCGGCGGACATTACCGCGCGCGCGCCGGAATGCTTGTGCACGCCGAAGCGGTCCCGGTAGCGCGACTGCAGCGCCTCACCGAGCAGCGTGCCGCCCAGCACCACATCATCGAACAGCATGTGCGGCTCATAGGCCGCGGTCACGGTCGTGCCGCCGGTCTTGGGAATGTGGATGAAGCAGAAGCCGCGACGGGACGACCAGATCATGCCGCGGATCCGTGCGACAAGGTGGCGGCGCGCAGCGCCTCGGTCACGTCTTCGGGCCTCGTCAGGCGGATGCCGGCGCGCGCACTGCCATCGCCCGCCGGTTCGTGTTCCAGCCGTACGATCCGCTGATCAAGACCCTTGGCCGCCGCGATCATCTCGTAATTGACCTCGACCTTCGGATGGCGGCTGAAGATGACGATGCGCGCCTGCACATCCCGGCCCAGCATCAATCCATGAAACGCGGAACCGGCGAAGCCGGCGATCATCTCGGCGGTGTCGAGTGCCGCGAGTTGCCCGGCCACGCTCACCGTCTCCGGCCGCAGGATGGTCCAGCCCTCGGCGCGCAGCAACGCCTCGACCTCGACCTCGCCCTCGATCCGGGCGAGCCCCGCCGGCAGACCGCTGCGCGACAGCCACACCCGCCGCCCGGCGGCCGGCGACCGGAACGGATGCGCCGCGAGCCGCGCCTCCTGCCGGGGATGCAGGTAGCGCCACATGACCAAGCCCTGTTCCGGCACGGCGAGGCGGTCCACGCGCGTCGGCCGCGTCACCACGCGATGCTCCCGATCGCCGAGCCCGAGCAGGTCCAGGATTTCGCGCTGCCAGCCACGCAGTTCCTGTTGCGGGGATTTTCGCAGCCAGAGGATCGGCCCGTCGTTGTCGGCGAAGGCCCAGGCACGGGCCAAGCTCTCCACCAGGAAATGGCCGAAATGATCCCACAGCACGCCGCCATAGACGAAGCTGCCGGGCCATGTCTCCTCGGCCGGCGCCGCGGGCAATGGCTCGCTGCGATGGCGGCCGCGACGATGCAGCGCCGTCTCGATCACCTCGCCCTGCGCGCCGAATACGCCCACCCGCAGGCGGACCGGCGCCGCGCCCAGGGGCAGCGAGTCGAGCGGCAGCAGGGTCACATCGTCATGGGTTTCGACATTCAGCTGTGCCGGAGGCCGCCACAGCGAAGGCAAGGAGGCCAGTTCCGCCCGAATGGCGTTCATCGCGCCGCGGCACTCGCCTCGGATCGCGTTGCACCGACGCGCTGGGCGAGGGCTGCCGCCATGAATTCATCGAGGTCGCCATCCAGCACGGCGTCCGGGTTGCCCTTCTCCACGCTGGTCCGCAAATCCTTCACCATCTGATACGGCTGCAAAACATAAGACCGTATCTGGTGGCCCCAGCCAATATCCGTCTTGCCGGCCTCGACCGCGTCGGAGATGGCCTCGCGCTTGCGCAGTTCGAGTTCGTAGAGCCGCGCCTTCAGCATTTCCATGGCGATGGCGCGGTTGCGGTGCTGGCTGCGGTCCTGGGTGGAGGCGGCGACGATGCCTGTCGGGATATGGGTGAAGCGCACCCCCGATTCGGTCTTGTTGACGTGCTGCCCGCCGGCGCCCGAGGCGCGGAAGGTGTCGGTCTTGAGGTCGGCCGGGTTGACCTCGATCTCGATCTTGTCGTCGATCACCGGATAGACATAGACGCTGGCGAAGCTGGTCTGCCGGCGCGCGGCGGCGTCGAAGGGGCTGATGCGCACCAGCCGGTGCACGCCCGTCTCGGTCTTCAACCAGCCAAAAGCGTTGGGTCCACTGACCTGGATGGTGGCCGACTTGATGCCGGCCTGCTCGCCTTCGGACTGTTCGGTCAGCGTCACTTTGTAGCCGCGCCGCTCGGCCCAGCGCATGTACATGCGCAGCAGCATCTGCGCCCAGTCCTGCGCCTCGGTGCCGCCGGCCCCCGCATTGACTTCCAGATAGGCGTCGTTGGGGTCGGCCTCGCCCGAGAGCAGGCTCTCGATCTCGTGGCGCTTGGCCTCGGCGGCATAGCCCTCGAGGTCGGCAAGCGCGGCCTTGATGGTCGGCTCGTCGCCCTCGGCCTCGGCCAGTTCGATCAGTTCGAGCGTGTCCGCGACGTCACGTTCAAGCTTCTGGACCCCCTCCACCTGGCCGGCGAGCCGCCCGCGTTCGCGCATCACGCGCCCCGCTTCGGCGGCATCGTTCCATAGGGTCGGGTCCTCGGCGCGAGCGTTCAGCTCCTCGAGGCGACGGGTGGCGGCATCCCAGTCAAAGATGCCTCCTCAGCAGGGACACCGAGGCGGTGATCTGCTCATTCAGGGATTCTGCTTCAGCGCGCATGGGACGCGCTCAATAGAGCCCACCCAGGTTGCTGTCGAGGCCGGTCGCGGTGCCGCCCCCGCCACCTGCCGAGCCGGCATCGCCCCAGCGCCGGGCATTGTTCTCGGTGCCGGGCCGAAACGCCTCCAGGATCGAGCCATTGCCGACCTGCAGCCGCACCAGCGCGACGCCTGGCGGGGCGCGGAACGGCACGGCCGGGCTGTCGCGCAGCGCGGCGGCGAGCACATTGTGGAAGATCGGCGCCGCATTGCCGCCGCCGGTCTCGCCATTGCCCAGGGTGCGCGGGTCGTCATAGCCCATCCACACCGCGATCACGATGTCAGGCGTGAAGCCGACGAACCAGTTGTCCTTGTAGTCGTCGGTGGTGCCGGTCTTGCCTGCGATCGGGCGGTTCAACCCGGCGCCGGCGCGGGTGCCGGTGCCACGCTCGACCACGCCACGCAGCAGCGAGACCATCTGGTAGGCCGAGATCGGGTCGGTCGCCTGGTGGCGTATCCGGTCGGCGGCGGCCCCATCAGGCGGCGGCGCATCGGCCGGGAAGACCAGCGTTGGCGGCCCGCCCTCGGGCGAGGTGGCGGCGCAGGTCGCGCAGGTCCGGTGGTCGGCGCGCCAGATCACCCGGCCGCGACGGTCCTGCACGGAATCGATCAGCGTCGGCGGGTTCCAGATGCCGCCATTGGCGAAGGCGGCATAGCCGGCGGCCATGCGCATCACCGTCGTCTCGCCGGCGCCCAGCGACATGGCGAGGTAGCGCGGCATGTTGTCGATCACGCCGAAGCGGCGGGCGGAATCGGCCACCGCATCCATGCCGACCTGCTGGGCCACACGCACGGTCACGAGGTTGAGGCTGCGCTCCAGCGCCTGGCGCATCGTCACCCAGCCATTGGCCTGGCCGGCGGTGTAGTTCTGCGGTCGCCACAGCCGCCCGCCCGACATCACCTCGATCGGTTCGTCGAGCAGTTGGGTATTAGGTGGCACGCCCTGTTCCAGCGCGTTGATGTAGACAAAGGGCTTGAAGGACGAGCCCGGCTGGCGCTGCGCCTGGGTGGCGCGGTTGAACCAGGACCGCTCGAAGGACCAGCCGCCGGCCATGGCCAGCACGCGGCCTGTCTGCGGGTCCATGGCGACGACCGCGCCCTCGACCTGCGGCATCTGGCGCAGTTCGACACGCTCTGGCCGTGCCGCGCGGCCCTGCGCCGGCAACTGGGTCGCCTTCTGCTCGACGAACACCACGTCGCCGACATTGACGACCTGGTTCATGCGGGAGGGCTGCCCGCCCATCCGACCGTCACGCACCGGCCGCGCCCAGGCCATGTCCTGCAGATACATCAGCCCGGTCTGCGGCTGCGCCGCGCCGCGCCCATCCTCGCCGCGCTCGATCCAGCCGAGCCGCGCATCGGTGGCGCGTACCTCGAGCACCACCGCCAGCTTCCACTCCGCCGGGCCGCCGGGCGGGCGCTGATAGGCCTGCAGCGCCGGCAGCCATTCGGTCGGGCCGGCGGCGATCGACCCGAAGGCGCCACGCCAGCCGCCGCGGCGGCGGTCGTAATTCATCAGCCCGTCGCGTAGCGCTTCCTCGGCCGCGGTCTGCAGCACGGGCTCGAGGCTGGTGCGCACCACCAAGCCACCCATCGTGGTCTGCTCGGCGCCGAAACGCTGGATCAGCTCGCGACGGACTTCCTCGGTGAAGTACTGGCCGACGGGGACGACCTCCGGCCGGCGCGAGGGGCGCGGCACCAGGGGCTCGGCCTTGGCGTAGCGCGCTTCCTCCCGCGTGATGTAGCCATCCTCGGCCATGCGGTCGATCACCCAGTCGCGACGGGCGCGTGCGGCTTCGGGGAAGCGGATCGGGTTGTAATTGTTGGGCGCTTTGGGCAGGGCGGCGAGGAAGGCGGCCTCGGCAATGGTCAGGTCATCAAGGCCCTTGTTGAAATAGGCCTGCGCCGCCGCCGCCACGCCATAGGCGGACTGGCCGAGGAAAATCTCGTTCAGGTAGATTTCGAGGATGCGGTCCTTTGACAGCGCCTGTTCGAGGCGCAGTGCGAGGATCGCCTCGCGCACCTTGCGCATCAGCGACCGTTCGGACCCCACCAGCATGTTCTTGGCGACCTGCTGGGTGATAGTGGAGGCACCACCCATCCGCCGGCCGGAGCCGTAATTCTCCGCCGCCGTCACCAGCGAGCGCGCGATGCCGAGCGGGTCGACGCCGCCATGGTCCCAGAAGCGCTGGTCCTCGGCCGAGACGAAGGCCTGCTGGATGCGCGCCGGGATCGCCTCGATCGGCACGAAGACACGCCGTTCGGTGGCGAGTTCGGCGGTCAGCCGACTGTCGGCGGCGTAGATGCGGCTCATCTGCGGCGGGTCGTAGTCGGCCAGCCAGCGATAATCCGGCAGATCCTCCGAGATCTGGCGGTACAGCCCATAGGCGGCGACCGACCCGACCAGGCCGCCGATGACCAGGATCATGAACAACAGGCGGAACAGGCCGAGGCCGCGGCGGCGGCGCTTGGTGCGGGCCGACTTCTCCTTCTTCGGTGGCGCCGCCGCGCCATCCGGCGGCGGGGCGGCATCGGCAGCCGCGCCCCGCCGCGCGGTGCGGCGGGGGTCGAGCGGCTCATCGGCACGGAGATCGGGGGGGGTCATCGCGGCACAGATACACTGACATGGCGGTAACGGCGATATTTGGCGCGCCGAACCGAATTGCGAGGGGCCATCGCCGGCTGCGCTGCCTGCCTCATCCGGTCGACGCCGATTCGAGCCATTGCTTCACCGCCCGCGACAGCGCCAGGGACAACCGCGCCCGATGGGCCGGTTGCTGCAAGGCCGCCTCATCGCGCGGGTCCGACAGGAAACCGAGTTCCACCAGGGCCGAGGGCACTTCGGGCGACTTCAGCACGACGAAGGCGGCCTCGCGGTGGGTATTGGGCAACAGCTGCACTTCCTCACCCAGTTCGCGCACCGCGAGCCGCGCCAGCCGGTTGGAACCGACCCGCGTCTCCTGCCGCATCAGGCTGAGCAGGATGCGCTGCACATCGGGGCTGACCGAGGGCAGGCTCAACCCGCCGGCAAGGTCGGCGCGATTCTCGCGCTGCGCCAGCGCCGCGCTCATCGCATCGGAGGCGGTCTCCGACAGGGTATAGACCGAGGCACCGCGCGCCCCCGGCGCGGAATCGGCATGCAGAGAAACGAACAGCGCGGCATCGCGCCGCTGGGCGATCTCGACCCGCTCCGCCAGCGGGATGAACACGTCGCGCGAGCGCGTCAGGACCACGCGGCAGATGCGCGCTGCCTCGAGCCGGCGCTTCAGTTCCAGCGCGGCCTGCAGGACGATGCGCTTTTCATGGACGCCGGTGGTGCCGATCGCCCCCGGGTCGCGCCCGCCATGGCCGGGGTCGAGCACCACCAACGGCAGCGCGCGCTCACCGCGCACTGTCCCGGCCAGCACGTTGCGCCCGGCGCGCACCACGGCATCGAACCGCGCGGCCGCCACACGGGTGATGTCGATAACGATATGGCCCGCCCGCGCCGGCCCGGCCATCGGCAGGGCCGGGCTGGCGAGGTCGAGTACCAGTTCGTCCTCGGCGGCGTTGAAGCGGCCGGCGCGCACTGGGCCGCGGCCGGCCAGCGTGGCCGTCCCGCGCCAGGCCGCGCCGGGCAGTTGGATGACTAGGCGCATGGGGTCCGCCTGGGCGCGGACCGACCAGCGTTGCTCGCCCTCGACCGCCAGCGTCAGGCGCGTGCGTGTGCGTGCCGGGTCCAGGCTGGCACCCGTCAGTGTAGCCGCCCGGGCCAGCGATGGCGCGGCGAAGGTGGCGAGCAGGCCGAGCCCCAGCAGGGGCCGCCGGCCGAGGCGCGGCATTGTCGTGTTCCCTGTACCCCGTCCCCTGGCCCGACCCCCGGGGGCAATCGGGAATATGCCATTTTTATCAGATGCTTGTCATCGTTGAATTGAAGTGATGTCTGATCTGGAGGGCCCTCGGGGCACGAACTGCGTCCGGCCGGTTACACGGCCTTGTGGTGCCCCCCCGTGCCGACTATGGTGGCCTGCCCCGGCGGCAACCGCTGCGGGCGGATTCCCGGGCAGGATCGCCCGGTGCGCGACCCCAGGGCTCAAGGCAGGGCGCGTGACCGGTGCGAGGATGCAGGGACCCGGCCTGGAGCCGGGGTGGCACGCTTGCCCCCCGAGACCTCCGTGGTTCAGCCGGGTGCCTTCCTGCCGGATCCGCCAGCGCGGAGACGGGTGCGCGTATGGTCCGAACTGCCCCCAGCCGGCAAGCGGACCGCCGCACAGCGTCGCCGGCCCGCCCGTGCCTGGGACCACCGCGAAGCCGCGGCCGTTCAAGGGTTACCGGGGCAGAGACCAGGCGCGCCCACCCCGGGCCTGCATCGCCGTGTGCGCGATGCGCGGCCCACCGAGCGAGGACTATCGCCGCCGCATGCCTAAGGACGCATCGCCGCGAATCCGTCTTCGCCCGGGCCTCGCCATCCCCTTGTGCCGCCGGCCTCGCCGCGGCGCGGAGCATTGCTTCCCATGACCAAGCGCATGCTGATCGATGCATCACACCCCGAAGAGACACGGGTGGTGGTGCTGGACGGCAACCGGGTCGAGGAATTCGACCTCGAGACCGCCACCCGCCGCCCGTTGAAGGGCAATATCTACCTGGCCAAGGTGGTGCGGGTGGAACCCAGCCTGCAGGCCGCCTTCGTCGAATATGGCGGCAATCGCCACGGCTTCCTGGCCTTCGGCGAAATCCACCCGGATTACTACCAGATCCCCGTCGCCGACCGGCAGCGCCTGATCGAGATGCAGGCCGAGGACGCCCGCGCCGAGGATGAGGACGACCTGCCGCCGGAATCGGCGATGGACCGCGCCGCCTGGAACGGCGAAGGCGGCGAGAACTGGTCCAATGGCGAGGAGCCCCCCGCCGAGGAGGCCGCGACCACTGCCCAGCCGCTCGACATGGCCGATGACCGCATCACCGGCACGCCGGATGCGGGCCTGCCGGTCGAGCCCGAAGGCGAGGCCGTGCAGGAGGCGCCCCTCGAGGCCGCCGCGCCCGAGGCCGACACCGTCCCTGGCGACGCGCCCGACGCCGCCGCGCCGGCGAGCGTCGAGCCCGCCACAGGCGATGCCGAGCACAACGGCCACGCCGCCGAGGAAGCCGCCCCGCCGCCCGAGACAATCGGCGGCGAGGACATCCCCGCCGAGGGCGAAGGTGAGGAAGACCGCCGCGAGCGCCGCATCCCGCCGCGCTTCCTGCGCCATTATAAGATCCAGGAAGTGATCAAGCGCCGGCAGATCATGCTGGTGCAGGTCGTGAAGGAGGAACGCGGCGGCAAGGGTGCCGCGCTGACCACCTACATCTCGCTGGCCGGCCGCTTCTCCGTGCTGATGCCCAACAGCCCGCGCGGCGGTGGTGTCTCCCGCAAGATCACCTCGGCGGCCGACCGCAAGCGCCTGCGCGAGGCGGTCGAGGAGATGAACATGCCCGACGGCATGTCGCTCATCGTCCGCACCGCCGGCGCCCAGCGCCCCAAGCCCGAGATCAAGCGCGACTGCGAATACCTGCTGCGGCTGTGGGACAGCATCCGCGAACGCACCATGTCCTCGACCGCGCCGGCGCTGATCTATGAGGAAGCCGACCTCATCAAGCGCTCGATCCGCGACGTCTTCGGCCGCGACATCGAGGAAGTGCTGGTCGAGGGCGAGGACGCCTACAGCCAGGTGCGCGAGTTCATGCGCATGCTGATGCCGGCAAGCTCCGGCCGCATTCGCATGCATCGCGAGGCCGTGCCGCTGTTTGCCCGCCACAATGTCGATGCGCAGCTCGACGCGATGCACTCGCCGATCGTGCAGCTGAAGTCCGGCGGCTACATCGTCATCAACCAGACCGAGGCGCTGGTCGCCATCGACGTGAATTCGGGCCGCGCCACGCGCGACCGGCACATCGAGGACACCGCGCTGCGCACCAACCTCGAAGCCTCGGACGAGATCGCCCGGCAGCTTCGCTTGCGCGACCTCGCCGGCCTCATCGTCATCGACTTCATCGACATGGAATCGACCAAGCACGACGCCATGGTCGAGCGCCGGATGAAGGATGCGCTGAAGCAGGACCGCGCCCGCATCCAGGTGGGTCGCATCAGCCATTTCGGCCTGCTCGAGATGTCGCGCCAGCGGCTGCGCCCCTCGATCGCCGAACAGACCTTCGTCACCTGCCCGCATTGCCAGGGCCGTGGCACCGTCCGCTCGGTCGAGAGCAGCGCCCTGCAGGTGCTGCGCGCGATCGAGGAGGAAGGGGCCAAGCGCCGCGCCGCCGAGATCTGCGTGCATGTGTGCTCGGCCGTTGCGCTGTGGCTGCTCAACCGCAAGCGCGACAAGCTCGCCGAGATCGAGGCGCGCTTCGGCATGAGCGTGCTGTTCGAGCCCGATGACACGCTGATGGGCCCGGCGGTCAGGATCGAACGCCTGCGCGCCGCCGAACCCGTCGCCATCGCCGCCGGGCCATCCGCCCTGCGCATGGACTACGCACCCGAGCCGGTCGAGGCCGAGGAGGAAGCGGACGACACCGAGGAAGGCGACACCGCCGAGGAGGGCGACGGCGCCCCCCGCCGCGCGGATGAGACCGCCGAGGAAGGTGAGCGTCGCCGTCGGCGCCGTCGTCGCCGGCGCGGAGGTCGGCGCGAGGATGGCCGCGAGGGCGGCGATGACGCCCAGCCCGCCGAGGCGCAGGCCGCCGGCGAGGCCGAGGGCGAGATCGACGCCGAGGCCGCGCCCGCCATGCCGGTCGAGGCTGGCGAGGTGGTCGAGGTCAGCGAGACCGCCGAACTTCCGGTTCTCGACGCCGATGCCGCCGCCGCCGCGGAGGCCGAGGCCGAGAAGGGCCGTCGCCGCCGTGGTCGCCGTGGTGGCCGTCGCCGGCGCGAGGATGGCACCACCGCCGAGGCCGGCGCGATGACCGAGGAGGGCGAAGAGGCCGCCCCGGCACCGCCCCCCGCGCCGACGCCGCGCGCCCCGCGCGCACCGCGCTACAGCGGCCCGACCCCGGCGGACCCCTTCGCCGGGCAGATCGACGACATCTTCGACGTCATGGAGGCCGCCGAGGCGGCGGCGGAACGCGCGGCCGTGACCTCGCGCGCGGCCCGCAACGCGGCCCCGGCGCCGGTGAGCGAGGCGCCTGCCGTCGAAGCGCCGGCCGAAACGCCGGCAGCGGCCGCCGCGCCGGCTGTCGAGGCCGCGGCGCCGATCGTCGAGACGCCGGCTGTGGCTCACGTCCCGGCAGTGGCCGAACCGGTTGTCGAGGCCCCGGCCGTCGAAGCGCCACGCGCCGAGGCAGCCCCCATCCCCGTGGCCGCGGAACCGGTGCCGGAAGCTGTCGCCCCCCCGGCGCCGGCACCCGAACCCGAGCCCGTCGCCGCCGCGCCGGAACCCGTTTCGACCGAGCCCGTCGTCGGCGCTCCGGTCCAGCCGGTGGTGCTGGGCACCGGTGCCGAGGCCGAGCGACCGAAGCGGCAGGGTTGGTGGCGTCGTTGACGAACGGCCAAGTGGTCCGGTGAGCATTGGAGGGGCTTTGCCCCTCCAAACCACCCCACCAAATGACAGTGTCATTTGGAATGCCGTCTGTTGGTGCCGGGCAGTACGCGCCGCGTGAGCCGATGACGCGCGTACCGTGCACAGAGGCGGGCCTCGGCGCTGATCCTGCCCTGGGTGCCTGGCGCCAGGTATTGCCTTCGGCCCGGGAGGCCGCCATTGCCGTTGCCATGCGACGGCAAGGCCTCCCCGTGGTGAGGCGTGTCCGGGAGGGGCAATGTCCCTCTCGCCTCATCCAGCGCCGATCAGCTTCGTTCGCAAACGACGTGCCGCGACATGACGCACATCCCCGACAGTGTCGCGCAGCCTGCGATCCGTGCCCCCAGCGCCACATGGGCTAAGCACCGGCGCCCCGCACTGCTACCCTGACCCATGGTCTCTGCCCCGCGACTCCTGCTCCCGGACGTGCCGTCCCTCGTCGCGGGCTTCGGCCGGGCCGTGCTGGTCAGCACCGATGGCGAGGTCGAGACGCTCTCCGCCGCCACCGCCGCCGCCCGGCTGCGCGATGCCGCGCCACTGCTGGTCCACGCCCCGGCGACCGCGCGCCGGCTTGGCATTCCGGCGTTCGAGGCGGCGCATGACCTGCTGGAACTCTTCGCCTTCTGCCGCCCGGCGGAACCCTGCGCACCGACGCCGCGCGGCCTGGCGCTCGCGCTCGACCTACCGCAACCAGCCGATGAGGAAGCCGCCGCCGCGCTGCTGCCCGAGATCGCGACGCACCTGCTGCGCCACCTCGCCGACACGCGCGACACCGCCCGCAACCGCGACGCGGCCGGCCTCGCCGCCCGCATGGGCGAGGCCGGCTGGCCCTGGGCGCCCTCGGTGCTCGCCGCCCTCGGCGACCCGGCCGCCAAGCCCACGCCGCATGCCTACAAGGTCTGGCGCCGCCTGCCGGAATGGGAGGACACCGCCCCTGCCCCGCCCGCCGCCTCCTTCGGTGTCGAACCGGCCGAGGCGCGGCGGCGGCTGGCCGAGATCCTCGGCGCCGGCGCCGAACAACGGCCGCAACAGGCCGACTACGCCTCGGCCGCCGCCGGCGCCTTCGTCCCGCGCGAACATCCCGGCGCGCCGGCCGTGGTGCTCGCCGAGGCCGGCACCGGCACCGGCAAGACGCTCGGCTACATCGCGCCCGCCAGCCTCTGGGCCGAGAAGAACGGCGCGCCGGTGTGGATTTCCACCTTCACCCGCAACCTGCAACGGCAGATTGACCAGGAAACCGCGCGGCTCTACCCCGACCCGGAGGAGCGCCGCCGCCGCGTGGTGCTGCGCAAGGGGCGCGAGAACTACCTCTGCCTGCTGAACCTCGATGACCAGACCTCGGGCGGGCCGCCGCCCTATTACGCGGTGCCGCTCGGCCTGGTGGCGCGCTGGGCGCTGGCGACGCGCGATGGGGACCTGCTGGGCGGCGACTTCCCCGGCTGGATCACCGAATTGTTCGGCTCTGGCGCGGTGCTGCCGCTGGCCGACCGGCGCGGCGAATGCATCCATTCCGCCTGCTCGCACTACAAGACCTGCTTCGTCGAACACTCCATCCGCCGGGCCAAATCGGCGCAGATCGTCATCGCCAACCATGCGCTGGTGATGATCCAGGCGGCGTTGGGCGGCGGCGAGGACGGGCCGCCGCTTCGCCTCGTGTTCGACGAGGGCCACCACCTGTTCGACGCCGCCGACAGCGCCTTCTCCGCCGAATTGTCCGGTGCCGAGATGGCCGAGCTGCGCCGCTGGCTGTTGGGTGCGGAGGGGGGCCGCTCCCGCGCCCGCGGCCTGCGCCGGCGGCTGGAAGAGTTGATCGGTGATCGGCCGGAACTGCATGCCCAACTCGATGCCGCTCTCCTCGCGGCACGCGCGCTGCCGGTGCCGGGCTGGCCCACGCGCCTGCCGGCGGAAGGCGGCACCCGGCCGGACGAGACGCCCAATGCCGGCGAGGTCTTCCTGCGCGCCGCCCGCGAACAGGTACTGGCCCGTACACAGGATGCGCGCGACGCCGGGCTGTATGATTCCGAATGCGACCTGTTCCCGGTGACCGAGGCACTGCCCGGCGCGGCGGAATCCCTCGCCCGCGCGATGCGGCGCATCGAGGAACCGCTGGTCGCACTGCGCGACCGCCTCGCCGCCCGGCTGGAGGATGAGGCGGAGGACCTCGAGGTCGGCGACCGCATCCGCATCGAATCCGCCTGCCGGGCGCTGGAGAACCGCGCGCTGCGGCCGCTGCGCGCCTGGACGCAGATGCTCGCCACCGTCCAGGCCGACCCACCCGAGCCCGGCCAGCGGCCCGCCTTCGTCGATTGGCTGACGCTGGAACGCCGCGGCGGCGCCGATACCGATGCCGGGATGCATCGCCATCACCTCGACCCCACCGAGCCCTTCGCGCGGGCCGTCGCCGCGCCGGCGCATGGGCTGCTGATCACCTCCGCCACCCTGCGCGACGAGGCCGAGGCGGAAGACGACGACCCCGAGGCCACCTGGCGCGATGCCGAGGCGCGCACGGGGGCCTCGCACCTGCCCAACCCGGCGATCCGCGCGGCGATGGCCTCGCCCTTCGACTATGCCGCGCGCACCCGCTGCCTCGTCGTTACCGATGTCGCCAAGGAGAATACCGGCCAGGTCGCCGCCGCGTTCCAGGCGCTGTTCCTGGCGGCCGGTGGTGGCGGGCTGGGCCTGTTCACCGCCATCCGCCGGCTGCGCGACGTGCAGGCGCGCATCGCCCGGCCGCTCGAGGAAGCCGGCATCCCGCTCTACGCCCAGCATGTCGATGCGATGGACAATGCCACGCTGGTCGATGTGTTCCGTGCCGAGGAACACGCCTGCCTGCTCGGCACCGATGCGATGCGCGACGGGGTGGACGTGCCCGGCCGCGCGCTGCGGCTGCTGGTGTTCGACCGGGTGCCCTGGCCGCGGCCGACCATCCTGCACCGAGAACGCCGGCTGCATCTATCGGGCGGGCGGCCCAAGGATTACGACGATCGCGTCGCCCGCCACCGGCTGCGCCAGGCCTTCGGCCGGCTGATCCGCCGTGCCGACGACAAGGGCGTTTTCGTGCTGTTGGATCGGTCCTGCCCGTCGCGGCTGCTGCACGGGTTGCCGCCGGGGGTGCTGATCCGCCGCTTGGGGCTCGCCCAGGCGGTGGCGGATACTCGGGAATTCCTGACCGAGCCGTGACCCCTTCCGTCGCGCGCCCGGCGGGAGCATCTTCTGCTCCAGTTCCCAGCGGGAGGAGAAATCCCATGCCCATGACGCTCGACACTTTCGTCGCAGGCGCGCGCGAAGCGCTCAAGAGCCACCCCGGCCTGGAAGGCCGCATCATGGTCTGCGACCTGGTGCGCGAGGCCCTGAAGGACGCCGACTTCGTCGGCACCTACATCAACGACAAGACGCCCGAGCGGCAGGTGCTCTACGAGGACCCGGAACTCGGCTTCACCGTGCTCGCGCATGCCTACAAGGATGCCAAGACCTCGGGCCCGCATGACCATGGCCCGTCCTGGGCGATCTATGGCCAGGCGAAGGGCGAGACGGTCATGACGGACTGGGAATGCCTGGCTCGCCCGACCGAGGCGACCCCGGGCAAGGCGCGTCGCATCAAGGACTACGCGATGAAGCCCGGCGATGCGTATCTGTACGAGCCCGGCATCCTGCATTCCCCGCGCCGCGACGGGCCGACACGCCTGCTGCGCATCGAGGGGCTGAACATGGACCGGGTGAAGCGGCTTCCCTACGAGCCGGTGGACGCGGCGGCGTAGGGTTGATTGGAGAGGGGCGCCGCCCCTCTCCAAGCCTCACCCCGCCAGGGTGCCGGGCACCCTGGACCGCCGGGTTTTGGTGCCGGGCATGCGGGTTCGCCCGGATGGGCAGCGCGCTTCAGGCACACACCCATGGAGAATTCCGGGCTCCGGGCGCCGCGCACCCTGCGGCCCCCCGACATCCAGCCCTGCCCAACACCAAATCAAGGTGTCCAGAGGCCCTTAGGCCTTTGGTGGGGTGAGGTCCGGAGAGGGGCGACGCCCCTTTCCGGTCCCGGTCAGCGCCAGCCCAATGCCGGCGCGACCTGCGTCAGGATGCCCTCGATGACATGGGCGCAGTACTCGACCCCAAGCTGGTTCGGGATCGTCAGCAGCAGCGTATCGGCCTCGGCGATCCCTTCATCGGCGCGGAGCTGCGCGACCAGGGCCTCGGGCTCGGCGGCGTAGCCGCGGCCGAAGATGGCGCGCGTCTTCTCGTCGATGAAGCCGACCTGGTCTTCCTCCTTGCCGCCGCGCCCGAAATACTCCCGGTCGCGATCGTCGAGCAGCGGGAAGATGCTGCGGCTGACCGAGACGCGCGGCGTGCGGGTGTGGCCGGCCTCCGCCCAGGCCTCGCGATAGGCGCGGATCTGCCGGGCCTGCTGCACGTGGAAAGGCTCGCCGGTCTCATCGTCCTTCAGCGTCGAGCTTTGCAGATTCATCCCCTGCCGCGCCGCCCAGACCGCCGTAGCGTTGGACCCGGACCCCCACCAGATGCGCTCGCGCAGCCCCTCCGCATGGGGTTCGAGGCGCAGCAGCCCCGGCGGGTTGGGGAACATCGGGCGCGGGTTGGGCTTGGCGAAGCCCTCGCCCTTCAGCACCTGCAGGAACACCTCGGCATGGCGGCGGCCCATATCGGCGTCGGTCTCGCCCTCCGCCGGCGCGTAGCCGAAGTGGCGCCAGCCATCGATCACCTGCTCGGGCGAACCGCGGCTCAACCCGAGCTGGAGCCGGCCGCCGGCGATGAGGTCGGCCGCGCCGGCATCCTCGGCCATGTAGAGCGGGTTCTCGTAGCGCATGTCGATGACGGCGGTGCCGAGCTCGATCGACGTCGTCTTCGCCCCCATCGCGGCGAGCAGCGGAAAAGGCGAGGCCAATTGCCGCGCGAAATGATGCACGCGGACATAGGCGCCATCCGCCCCGAGTTGCTCGGCGGCGACGGCGAGGTCGATGGATTGCAGCAGGGCATCGGCGGCGGAACGCGTGCCGGAATGCGGCGACGGCGACCAATGGCCGAAGGAGAGGAAACCGATCTTCTTCATGGCGGGTTCTGGTCCGGAGGGGCGGGGCATGGCCCGCCCGCAGGGTGGTGGCGGCCGCGCCGGAATCGACGGGCCTGGATGCCATCGCATGTAGTCCCTGTCACGCCGACAATCCCATCATCGGTACGGATGATGGTCATGCCTCGGGGGCGGTTGCGGTCCCTCGGCCAAGCCGGCGCTGAACTGGCCTCACCAGAACCGGGAAAGACGCCCGCTCGAACAACGCGAGCGTGGTTCCACTCGCGGGCGCTGTCCTAAACCAGCAATTCGCCGTCCCGCGCCACCACGCGCCCGCCTGTGACCACCAGCTTGCGCGTCGGGCGCGCCACCACGGCTTCCGCCAGGCTGCGCGCCTCAACCAACACGAGGTCTGCTCGCGCCCCGGCATCGAGCCCATAGGCCGTGAAGCCGCACCCCGCCGCACCGGCGGCGCTGACGCAGTCGAAGGCGAGCGCGATCTCGTCGTCGCGGCGGAAATTGTTGCGCAGCCCCACCAGCATGGCGCGCTCGAGCATGTCGGGCGAACCATAGGGCGTCCAGGTGTCGCGGATGCCGTCATTGCCGCCGAAGATCGTCAACCCCGCCGCGAGGCAGGGCGCCACCAGCGGCACCGGGCGCGAGGGCGGCGCCGTCGTCGCGATCGCCACGCCCAGCGCGGCCATCTGGACGAGCAGCGCGTCGCGCTCGCGCTCGGGGATGTCGCCGAGGCAGAAGGCGTGGCTGACCACCACCTTGCCCTGCATGCCGAGGGCGCGGGTGCGTTCGAGGATCAGTTCCAGCGAGAAGGCGCCCATCGAGCCCTGCTCGTGCAGGTGGATATCGACGGGCTTGGCGTGCTTCTCGGCGAGGCCAAAGACGATGTCGAGATGGCGCACCGGGTCGCGTTCGATCGCGCAGGGGTCGAGCCCGCCGACTATGTCCGCGCCCATCGCCAGCGCAGCATCGAGCGCCGCCTCGGTCCCTTGCCGGCCGAGAACGCCCGATTGCGGGAAGGCGACGATCTGGATTTCCTGCACGCCCTGCATCGCCGCGCGGGTTTCCAGCACACGCTCGACATGGCGCGTGCCGGCCTCAGTATCCACATCGACATGGCTGCGGATGCGCGTGGTGCCGGCGGCGAGGAAGGCGCGCGCCATCGCGAGCGACGCCGCCCCGGCATCATGGCCGGTGCGCGCGCGCCATTCGCGTTCATGGTCGATCTTGTCGATGATGCGCGGGCCGACGGTGTTCACCAGCCAGTCCGCTTCATGGAAAGTGGTCTTGTCGAGATGCGTGTGCCCCTCGACGAAGCCGGGCAGCAGCAGCATGCCCTGCCCGTCCTCGACCGGGATGCCGGCGGGTGCCGGCCCTGGCGCGGCGATGCGTCCATCCAGCACGAGGATATCGGTCGCCGGCCCACCCATCGGGCGGACATTGCGCAGCAGAAGATCGGTCATGCGGCCACCCAGTCGCGGAACAGGTCGAGGTCGATATTGCCGCCGCACAGCACCAGACCAACGCGCTTGCCGCGCATCGCCTCGCGTTCCTGCAGCAGCGCGGCGAGCGGCGCGGCACCGGCCCCTTCGGCGAGGTTGTGCGTGTCCTGCCAATAGGCGCGGATGGCGGCGGCGACCTCGTCATCCGTCACGGTGACGATGCGCGCCGCGCCGGCGCGGATGATGGCGAGTGCGCCGGCATCGGGCACGCGTGTGGCCATGCCATCGGCCAGCGTCTCGGCGCGCGGCGTCGTCACCACATGGCCGGCGGCGAAGGACAAGGCATACGATGGCGCGCCAGTCGACTGCACGCCGATGATCTGCGTGGTCAGCCCAAGCAGGTCGCGCGCCATGATACACCCGCAGATGCCCGAACCCATCCCGATCGGCACGTAGAGAGCATCGAGCGGCGGCGCGTCGCGGAAGAATTCCAACGCATAGGTTGCCACGCCCTTCACCAGGTCGGGCGCGAAGGAAGGCGCGAATTCCAGCCCCTCGGCGACAGCGAGGCGCATGGCTTCTTCCCGCGCCGCGTCGAAATCCTCGCCATGTTCGATCAGACGGGCGCCGAAGGCGCGCATCGCGGCGTTCTTCTCGGCACTGTTGCCACGCGGGACGAGGATGGTGACCTCCACGCCATGGCGCTGCCCGGCATAGGCGAGCGCCTGGCCGTGATTGCCGCGCGTCGCGCTGACCACGCCCACCACGTCGGGGCGTTCGCGCTGCAGCCGCTCCATGTAGACGAGCCCACCGCGCAGCTTGAAGGCACCGGTGGGGGTGTGGTTCTCGTGCTTGACATGCACATCCACCCCGCAGCGCGCCGCGAGCAGCGGCCAGGCGATCTGCGGGGTGGGTGGAAAAGCCTGATGGACGAGGCGCGCCGCCGCTTCAAGTTCCGCGAGCGTGAACATCACAGCCGTGGCGCGCCGCGCGCCTTACAGTGGCTTCAGGTTGACGGCGGCGGCCTTGCCGCGCTCGTTCTCGACGTCGTAGCTGACCTTCTGGTTTTCATCGAGGCCGGTCAGCCCGGCCTTCTGAACGGCGGTGATATGGACGAAGACGTCCTTGCCACCATCTTGCGGAACGATGAAGCCGAAGCCCTTCGTCGCGTTGAACCACTTCACGGTGCCCGTCGCCATGCGACCTGTCTCCTTACCTCGCCGTCCCGCGGCCTCGTGCCGGGGTTGTTTTCCAGCCGTCCCCCGGATCGGCTTGGGGGCGACCGGGTGTCCGGAGGCACGGCAAGGCGAGACGAGACACGAATGGACGCAAATGACGCGCAGATCGGAAAGGCGCCGTCAACAAAAGCTGAGCAGCGCGTCCTTCGCATGACGGCCGCGGAACGCGCCAGGAGCGCATTCCGCCGCCGCCATCATTCCACGCGAATGCCGAGTTCCGGGATGGTGCGGCCCCAGAAGGCGTGTTCGTCACGCACCTGCGCCGCGAAGGCCTCGATGCTGACCGGGGCGGCGAGCGGCTCCAGCCCATCACGGCCGAGCTTGTCATGGAAGGCCGGCAGCGCGGCGATCTCGGCCACCGCGGTGCGCAGCGCGGTGAGCGGCTCGGCCGAGGTGCCCGCCGGGTAGAACACGCCATGCCAGCCGGTGACGTTGTAGCCGGGCAGGCCCTGCTCGGCGACGGTCGGCACATCGGGGAAGGTCGGCGAACGGCGCGCGCCGGTCACCGCGATGGCGCGCAGCTGGCCCTCGCGCACCAGCGGGATCGCCGGCGGCGGGGAGGAGATGTTGAACTGCACCGTGCCGTTCACCGCATCCATCAGCGCCGGCGAGGTGCCGCGATAGGCGACGTCGCCGATGTCGATGCCCGCCATGCGCGCGAGCAGCTTGCCGGCCAGGTGGTTGTTCCCGCCATTGCCCGAATGGCTGAAGGTGATCTCGCCGGGCTGCGCCTTCGCCAGCGCGATCAGTTCCTGCAGGTTGGTCGCCGGGAAGCGCGGATTGCCCACCAGGATGTACTGGTAGTTGGCGACGATCCCGGCGGGCAGCAGCACGCGCGCGGGGTCGTCGCGCTCGGGCGTGCGATAGACATGCGGGTTGATGACGATGTTCGAGGAAACGGCATAGAGGAAGGTGTAACCATCCGGCCGCGACCGCACCGCCTGGAGCGTGCCGATCGAGCCGCCGGCGCCGCCACGATTATCCACCACCACCGGCTGGCCGAGCTTCTGCGACAGGATCTGCGCGAATTCGCGCCCGACGATGTCGGTGCCTCCGCCGGCGGCGTAGGGGACGATCATCGTCACCGGGCGACTGGGCCGCCAGGCGCTGTCCTGCGCGAGGGCGAGACCCGGGACGAATAACGTCGGGGTGAGAAGCAGGCTGCGGCGTTTCATCGGACGGTCCCTGGTAGCGTTGGCCGGTCCTTAGCACCTTCGCATCCGCGCGCCATAGGGGATCGTGGGCATACGGCCCGTCGGCGGCGCACACAAAAAAACGGATCGAGGCCAAGCCTCGATCCGCGAGCACAAAGCGCGACCGCGCCCATACGGCATGTCGTCGCCAATGCGGCAGTGCAGGGCGCGAAAGCCAAGCACGCGAATGCGTGCGCCGGCGATTGAGGCAGGGAAAAGGAAGGGGCGGTCCCGCAAGACCGCCCCGACCCGATCAGAAGTCCATGCCGCCCATGCCGCCCATGTCGCCGCCGCCGCCGGCCGGAGCCGACGCCTTCGCGGGACGCTCGGCGACCATCGCTTCGGTGGTGATCAGCAGCGAGGAGACCGAGGCCGCATCCTGCAGCGCCGTGCGCACGACCTTGGTCGGGTCGATGATGCCGGCTTCCACCAGGTTCTTGTACTCGTCCGACTGCGCGTCGTAGCCGTATTCGTAGGTGTCGGTGCGCAGCACCTCACCAGCGACCACGGCGCCGTCCTTGCCGGCGTTCTCGGCGATCTGGCGGATCGGCGCCTGGATCGCGCGACGCACGATCTCGATGCCGACCTGCTGGTCCGCATTGTCGGCCTTCAGGCCGGCAAGCTTCACCGAGGCGCGCAGCAGCGCCACGCCGCCGCCCGGGACGATGCCTTCCTCGACCGCGGCGCGGGTCGCATGCAGCGCGTCATCGACGCGATCCTTGCGCTCCTTCACCTCGACCTCGGTCGAGCCGCCGACGCGAATGACGGCAACGCCACCGGCCAGCTTCGCCAGGCGCTCCTGCAGCTTCTCGCGGTCGT
This sequence comes from Neoroseomonas lacus, assembly GCF_014644535.1. GTDB lineage: Bacteria > Pseudomonadota > Alphaproteobacteria > Acetobacterales > Acetobacteraceae > Neoroseomonas > Neoroseomonas lacus. The sequence continues at coordinate 58,950 of NZ_BMKW01000004.1, read as the reverse complement.
AGTCCGAGGTGGTCTCCTCGATCTGCGCCTTGATCTGCTCGCAGCGGCCGGTGATCGCGGCCTTCTCGCCGGCACCGTCGACGATCGTGGTGTTTTCCTTCTCGATCTTCACGAACTTCGCGCGACCGAGCATCGCCAGCGTGACCGTCTCGAGCTTGATGCCGAGGTCTTCGGAGATGACCTCGCCGCCCGTCAGGATCGCGATGTCTTCCAGCATCGCCTTGCGGCGATCACCGAAGCCCGGCGCCTTCACGGCGGCGATCTTCAGGCCACCACGCAGCTTGTTCACGACCAGGGTCGCCAGGGCCTCGCCCTCGACGTCCTCGGCGACGATCACCAGCGGACGGCCCGACTGCACCACGGATTCGAGAAGCGGCAGCATCGGCTGCAGCTGCGAGAGCTTCTTCTCGAAGATCAGGATGTAGGGGTTTTCCATCTCGGCGATCATCTTCTCCGCATTCGTGATGAAATACGGGGAGACGTAGCCGCGATCGAACTGCATGCCCTCGACGACGTCGAGTTCGGTCTGGATCGACTTGGCTTCCTCGACGGTGATGACACCCTCGTTGCCAACCTTCTCCATCGCCTTGGCGATCATCTCGCCGATCTCGGTCTCGCCATTGGCGGAGATCGAGCCGACCTGCGCCACTTCGGCCGAGGTCGTGATCTTCTTCGTCTTGGACTCGAGGTCCTTCACGACGGCGGCGACGGCCTTGTCGATGCCGCGCTTCAGGTCCATCGGGTTCATGCCGGCGGCCACGGCCTTGGCACCTTCGCGGATGATGGCCTGGGCCAGCACGGTCGCGGTGGTGGTGCCGTCACCGGCCAGGTCGTTGGTCTTCGAGGCCACTTCGCGCACCATCTGGGCGCCCATGTTCTCGAACTTGTCGGCCAGCTCGATTTCCTTGGCGACGGTTACGCCGTCCTTCGTGATGCGCGGGGCACCGAAGGACTTGTCGAGCACGACGTTGCGGCCCTTCGGGCCCAGCGTCACCTTCACGGCGTCGGCCAGGATGTCGACGCCCCGGATCATACGTTCGCGCGCCGAAGCGCCGAACTTCACGTCCTTAGCAGCCATGTGTCTCTACCTCTGAATTCTGTGTTGCGTCGGATGGTCGCGAAGCGGCGCCTCAGGCGGCCTTCTTCGCGGCGGACACGCCCTCGAGGATGCCCATGATGTCGGACTCCTTCATGATCAGGAGCTCCTCGCCATCGAGCTTCACCTCGGTGCCGGACCACTTGCCGAACAGGATGCGGTCGCCGGCCTTCACGTCGAGCGGGCGGATCTCGCCCTTCTCGTTGATGATGCCCGCGCCGACAGAGACGACTTCGCCTTCCTGCGGCTTTTCCTTGGCGGTGTCGGGGATGATGATGCCGCCGGCAGTCTTTTCTTCCGCGGTGACGCGGCGAACGAGAACGCGGTCGTGCAGGGGACGGAAGGTCATGAGTGTCCTCTCCTGAGAGCCTCGGGTTGATGACGGCTCGCCCTGGGAAGCCTGGCCAGCCACCGAAGCGCACCGGCCGTTAGCACTCCCCCCAGAGGAGTGCCAGCGATGTAGCCTTCGGGTCATGGCACGTCAAGCGTTCGGCAGCACTCGTCGTGCATGAGTGCTAATGATTTGATTATACAAGATTTTTCTTGCCATCCGCTGCGCCGCACATGTCATCCTGATTACAGCAAGGCACCGGCACAGGGTGCTAGCGATATGGGAACCGCACGGCTCACCACCCTCAAGGGAAAGGAAAGACCACGGTGCTGCAGGGACTGGAACCGATCCTCCGTATCCCCGACTGGCGCGTCACGACGGCCGAGGTGCTCTACCACATGCCCGACCACCCGCATGTCCTGCAGACCTTCGTCTGGCAGAAGGTGGATCTGGCGCCCGAATTCCCGGAGCTGACCCGCTTCCTCGATTTCTGGAAGCGCGAGATCGAAGGCCCGCTGCATTCGGTGCGCGTCGCCTCCGCCGCGCTGACCCGCCCGGCGGAACTCCGTTACGCGAATGGCGTCTTCACGTTGCATTAGGGGCTCCGAACGCGCGAGCATTCCGCCCGCCGGTCGCGCCGTAGAACACGACCGCGGGAGACGCCAAGGTGGATCTGCTTGCTGGCATTCTGGAGGGCTCGCCCATGCTGGCCCTCTTCATGGCGATCGGCCTCGGATATGCGCTCGGCCAGGTCCCTGTGCTCGGCGTCACCTTCGGTGCCGGCGCGGTGCTGTTCTCGGGCCTCGCCATCGGCGCGATAGCCCCGCGCTCCGCCCCACCCGGCCTCGTCGGCACGCTCGGCCTGCTGATGTTCCTGTATGGCACCGGCATCCAGTACGGGCCGCAATGCGTCGCCGGGCTCAAGGGGCCGGGGCTGCGCTGGATTCTCCTCGCCCTCGTCGCCGTCGTCGCGGCGCTGTTCGCCGCGCAGGCGGTCGGCGGCCTGCTCGGCCTGCCGGCCGCGACCCAGGCAGGCATGTTCGCCGGCGCGGGCACCAGCACCTCGGCCCTGCAGGCGGCGATCACGGCCGCCGGCGGCGGGCCGGAACCGACCATCGGCTATGCCGTGGCCTATCCGATCGGCGTCATCGGCCCGATCCTGCTGATGAGCTTCATGCTGCGCCTGTTCCGCCCGACGATCCCGGTCGCCGCCCCGGCCCTGCGCCATGCGGAGGTGACGCTGCGGCCCGGCCGCGCCCCGTGCACCGTCGCCGAGATCACGGCCGGCCTGCCGGCGGGCGTCACGGTCGTCGCCATGCGGCGCGAGCATCAGAACGCACCCGCCGAGCCCGGCGCGCGCCTCGCCGGCGGTGACGGCCTGTTGATCCTTGGCCCGCCCGCCGCCATCGACCAGGCCGTCGCCCTGCTCGGCGAGGAGGAGGAAGGCCGGCTCGGCAAGGATCGCGCCGCCTACGACATGGTCCGCGTCATAGTCTCGAAGCCCGCCTTTCGCGGCCGCACCCTGGCGACCATGCCGATGCCGCCATTCCCGATCCGCGTTGCGCAGGTGCGCCGCGGCGATTCGGTGATGCCGGCTGGCCCGGAGCTCGAGCTGGAATACGGCGATGTCCTGGTGCTGCTGGCCGAGAGCGGACGCCGGCCCGAGGTTGCCGCCCATTTCGGCGACAGCGTGAAGGGAAATGCGGAACTCTCCTTCGTCTCGATCGGCATCGGCATGGCGCTGGGATTGCTGGTCGGCATGATCAGCATCCCGCTGCCGGGCGGGGGCGGCTTCAGCCTTGGCGTCGCCGGCGGGCCGTTGGTGGTCGCCCTCATCCTCGGCTGGCGCGGCAGCAGCTTTGGCATCGGTTGGCGGATGCCGGTCGCGGCCAACATGGTGCTGCGCAATTTCGGCCTGTCGATCTTCCTCGGCCAGGTGGCGATCGCCTCCGGCCGGCCCTTCGTGGATACGGTCGCCGCGCAGGGACCGGCGGTGCTGGCAGGCGCGGCGCTGGTGCTCGCGACGATCGTGCTGACCGTGCTGCTCATCGGCCATCTGCTGCTGCGCATCAGCATCGACGACCTGTTCGGCGTCTGCGCCGGGGCCACCGGCAACCCGGCGATCCTGGCGGGCGCGAACCGGCTGCTCGGTTCGGACCGCGCCGATATCGGTTACGCCATCGTGTTCCCCACCATGACCATCGCCAAGATCGTCGCTGTGCAACTCATGCTCGGCCAGTAGAGCATGCTGTGTTCACCTGCGTTCACACCGCCTGCCCCTGGCATTCTTCGACGAGCCTCTTCGCGCGTTCGGTTGAACCCACCCGAACGCGATCTGCAATAGGTGCGGAGATCCCGATGCGCATCACCATGTTCAGCACCAAGGCCTATGACCGCCGCAGCTTCGAAGCGGACCCGACGGCGGCGGGGCACGAGATTACCTACCTCGAACCGCGCCTTGCCGTGGAAACTGCGCCGCTCGCGGCGGGGGCCGATGCGGTTTGCGCCTTCGTGAATGACAACCTGTCGGCAGCGGTGCTGGAACGGCTCGCCGCGGGGGGCACCAAGGTCGTGCTGCTTCGCTGCGCCGGCTTCAACAATGTGGACCTGGCGGCGGCACGCCGGCTCGGTTTCACGGTCGCGCGCGTGCCGGCCTATTCACCTCATGCGGTTGCCGAATTCACGATCGGGCTGATGCTTGCCCTGATACGCGGCATCCACCGTGCGTATCAGCGCACGCGGGACGGCAATTTCGCGTTGGAAGGGCTGCTCGGCTTCGACCTGCACGGCAAGACTGTGGGCGTGATCGGCACCGGCAAGATCGGCGCCATCGTCGCGCGCATCCTGAGCGCCGGCTTCGGCTGCCGCGTGCTTGCCCATGATGTGCATCCGGATCCCGCCCTGCAGGCGATCGGCGTCGTCTATGCCGAACCACGCGCCATCGCCGCCGAGGCCGATATCCTGACGCTGCACTGCCCGCTGACGCCCGAGACGCACCATGTCGTCCGCGCCGAGACCCTCGCCATCGCCCGGCGCGGGCTGATCCTCGTCAATACCAGCCGCGGCGGGCTGCTGGACGCGGAAGCGGCGATCGATGCCCTGAAATCGGGCCAGCTCGGCGGCCTTGCGATGGATGTCTACGAACAGGAGGCCGATCTGTTCTTCGAGGATCTGTCGAATGAGATCCTGGCCGATGACGTCATCGCGCGGCTGCTGACCTTCCCCAATGTGCTGGTCACCGGCCATCAGGCCTTCTTCACGGTCGAGGCGCTTGGTGCCATCGCCGCGGTCACCCTCGGCAACGCCGCGCGCATCGCGGCAGGCGAACCGCTCGGCGTGGCACAGGTGGCGGCGCCAGAGGATGCCCCGCGCGCGGCCTGACGACCCCTGCTCATCTGGCCCCGCTGATGCCGGGCGCCGCGCGGGCGGGTTGCCTTGCCGCGCGTAGTGACGTGGCCGGCCGCAACGGTTGGCGCCTTCGGCACGGTCGCGCCATGCGCGCCTGGCTCGTTGCAGCGTGTCGTGCCGAATCGCTTCGGCCGTTGGCGGCGCCGGAGCGTGATTCAGACCTTCGGTGCGTTCGCACCTGCGGTCATCACCCTTTATCGCGCGGGTGCCTCGAGGTTGCTCGGGTTTAACCCCAGCGCCTGGGCGGTGGTCGGGTTGATCTGCCCGTTCGCCTCAAGCCCGCGGCCACGCTGGAAGCGTTCCAGCGCCGCCTGGGTGCCGGCGCCCCACAGCCCATCCGGTGCCGCCCGGTAGAAGCCGAGCGCACGCAGCCGGTTCTGCACGTTGCGCACCGCGACGGGACTGAGCGCGGTCGGCGCCGGCGCGGCGGCGGCCGGTTCCGGCATCGCCGGCGGCGGCAGCAGCCGCGGCAGTCCCACGCCCAGCGCCTGCGCGGTCGCCAGGTTCATCGACCCGGTCACCGCCATGCCCCGCGCCTGCTGGAAACGATCGAGCGCGGTCTGGCTCTCCGGCCCCCAGACGCCATCGGCAGCGCCCATATAGACGCCCGCCTCGCGCAGCCTTTCCTGCACCACCATGGCCGCCGAGGGCGACAGCGGCTGGACGAAGGACAGCGGCGCCGGCGCCTGGGCCCAGGCGGGCGCGGCGGCAATCACCGCGGTTATCAGGGCCAGGCCCAGCAGGCGGGACATTGGGGGCATCGGAATTCCTCCTCGATCGTCACCGCTGTCAACGTTTCGCTCCGGGTAAGGTTGCCCGCCGCCACGCTCAGCCGCCGCTGACGGCGGTCATCACCAGCATCTCGCCGCCGGGCCTGATGGGGGTATCCAGCCCGGCGCGCTCGCCCTCGACGAATATCTTGAGGTGCCGGCGGATCGCCGGCGACGAATCGCACAGCCGGTCGGCCATGCCGGGCCAGCGGCGCTCGAGTTCCGCGATCGCCTCCGCCACGGAGCCGGCGTTCACCGCCACCTGTCGCGGCGCGCCGGGAAACAGGCGCACCAGCGCGTCCGGCAGGAAGACGCAGGCCGGCTCAGCCATCGCGCACCAGCGCCTCGACGCTGAGGATGGTCGGCAGGTGCTCGGCGATGCAGGACCAGGCCTCGCCCTCATCCGCGCTGGCGAACAGCGCACCGCCGCTGGTGCCGAAATAGACGCCGGCCGGCTCCAGCGTGTCCGCCGCCATGGCCTGCCGCAGCACGCCGAAATAGGCACTGGCCTGCGGCAGCCCCTGGCGCAGCGCCTGCCAACTCGCCCCCGCATCGCGCGTGCGCCACACCGCGGCAGCGGCATCCGGCATGAAGCGCCCCGCCTGGTCGCCATTCAGCGGCAACAGGAACAGCGTGTCGGGGTCGCGCGGATGCGCCACGGCCGGAAAACCGAAGCTCGACGGCAGCCCCGCCTCGATGCTGGTCCAGCCCCGCCCGCCATCGTCGCTGCGGTACATGCCGCAATGGTTCTGCTGGTACAGCCGGTCGGGATTGCCCGCCCCCATCGCCAGCGCATGCACGCACTGGCCGTGTTCAGGGTAACGCTCGCCCTCGGGCGCGTAGTCCTGGCGCGTGCCGCGGTTGCGCGGTGCCCAGCTCGCGCCACCATCCTCGGTAGCAAACACGCCGGCCACCGAGATCGCCACCCACAGCCGATCCGGGTCGGTCGGGTGGGGCAGGATCCCATGCAGGATCATCCCGCCGCCGCCCGGCTGCCAGTCGGCGCGGCTGGGGTGTTCGGTCAGGGCGGTCACATGCGTCCAGTTGTCACCCCCGTCGTCGCTGCGGAACAGCCCTGCCGGCTCGACCCCCGCCCACAGCGTGCCGGTCGGTCCCAACGCCAGCGACCAGGCGGATTTGATCGGCGTCTCTCCGGCCGCATAGGCGAGGCCGGCGCTCGAATGCGTCCAGCTCGCCCCGCCATCGGTCGAGCGCCATACTGCCGGGCCGAACCATTCATTGCCGCCGGCCGCCCAGATCGTCCCGGTCTTCGGGTCGGCGATCACTTGGTTGATCGGCCAAGTCTCGCAGAAAGGCCCGCGCAGCGACCAGTCGCGCCGCGCCGCATCGCCCTCGAGGATGAAGGCGCCCTTCTTGGTCCCGACCAGCAGCATCATCCGTGTCGCCATGGTGCTTCCTCCGTCATGCGCCGTGCCCCTCGACCAGGGCTGCCAGCCGTTCGAGCGATTCCGTCCAGCCGCGCCGGTGCCGTCCCGCCGTATCGGCATCGGCGAAGCGGTCATGGGTGAGTGTCAGCTCGGTCCCTTCCGCCACCGCGCGCAGGCGGATGGTGACGCGGGATTCGCGCTCGGGCGCGCTGTGCCAGGCCCAGGTGAAGGCGAGCCCCTCGCCCGGCGTCACCTCGGTGTAGCGGCCGCCGACCTCGTGCCGCGCGCCGTTGTCCTCCCGCAGCACGACGCGGAAGCGGCCGCCGGCCCGGGCATCGACCTCCGCCGCCTCGACGCGCGTGTGGTGCGGGCCGAACCAACCGGCCAGCCCCTCGGCGCTGCTCCAGGCCTCGAAGACGCGCGCCGGCGGCGCACGCAGCCGGCGCACCAGGGTCAGGCTCGGGACGGTCGCGCTCATGGCGCGCGCTCCACCACGGCGGCGAGGCGGTCGAGGCTCTCCTCCCAGAAGCGGGTGTAGCGGCGCAGCCAGCCCATCGCGTCCTCCATCGGCGCCGCGACCAGGCGGCAGGCGACCGTCCGCCCGGTTTTGTGGCGGGCGATCAGCCCCGCCCCCTCCAGCACATCAAGGTGCTTGATCACCGCCGGCAGGGACATCGGCAGTGGCCGGGCCAGGTCGCCGATCGACAGGCTGTCATGCTCGGCCAGGCGCGCCAGCAGGGCGCGCCTAGTCGGGTCGGTCAGGGCGCCGAAGATTCGGTCGAGATCGGGTGGGTTACACTGAACCATTTGGTTAAGTGTTGGCGCATGGCGAGGGCACCGTCAAATCGAAATGTCGCGGGAAGCGGCAATGGCGGAAGCGGAGAGGGGCTTTGCCCCTCTCCGGACCTCACCCCACCAAAGGCCTAAGGGCCTTTGGAAACCTCAACTTGGTGTTGGGCAGGACGGGCATTCCTGAAAGGGCTGCGGCGGGCCCGGCGCCAGGTTTCGCCTCTGGGCACTGTGCGCCATGCACAGTCATCAACTCGGCGCTGCCGCCCAGCCCGACACCCAATTCCGGCGGTCCAGGGTGCCCGGCACCCTGGTGGGGTGAGGTTTGGAGAGGGGCAAAGCCCTTCTCCAACCTACCGCCCCGGCGCCACCTTCAACGCCTCCCGGCCCTTGCCACGCGCATCCATCAGCCCGGCCACGATCGCCCGGCGCACCGGCGCCAGCACCGCCCCCGCGCCGATCAACGCCGTCCGTGCCAACCGTGCCGGTCGCCGGTCATCCGAATACAGCCGCGCCACGGCATTGGTCGCAAGGAACAGCGGCAGCGTCGCCCGCCGATGCGCGGCGGCATACCGCGCCAACCCCGCCGCCGCACCGGGATCCGTCCCGCGACGGATCTCGCCGGCCAGGATTTCCGCCCCCGACAGCCCGAAATTGAAACCATGCGCGGTGACCGGATGCATCCCCACCGCCGCATCCCCCAGCAGCGCGAAACGCCGCCCGGCAAACCGATGCGCATAGGCCGCGACCAGCGGATAGGCGTGTCGTGTCCCGGCCAACTGCATCGGACCCAGCCGTGACTCGAAACGCCGCGTCACCTCCGCGCCGAATTCCTCGTCCGACGATGCCATCGCCGCCTCGGCCTCCGTCGGCGGCAGCGTCAGCACCACCGAGGACATCGCCCCGTTCAACGGCAACATCGCGATGGTCTGGCCATGGCCGAACCACTCGGTCGCGACCCCGCCATGCGGCGCCTCATGCGCCACGCGCGCGACGATCATGGTCCGCCCGAAATCGAGCATCGCCGCGCCGATCCCAGCCCGCCGCCGCGCCTCGGAAAACCGCGAATCCGCCGCGATGACCAGCCGCGCCGTCACCGCCTCCCCGCCATCGAGCGTCACCGTCGCGCCGTCGGCCGCCAAGGACAGCCCGGTCACCGCCCGCCCGGCCAGCAGCCGCGCCTCGGTGCCCGCCGCCGTCTCATACAGCGCGCGGCGGATCGCCTGGTTCGGCACCAGCCGCCCGAGGGGTTCCCCATCCCGCCCCGGCGCGAAGCGCAGCGCCAGCGGCGAGGCGCCATTGACCACCTTCGCCTCGCGCAGCGGCGCCGTCTCGGCCTCGGGGATGCGCGCCCAGGCACCCAGCTCGCGCAGGATGTCCTGCGAGCGATGCGTCAGCGCGATCTCGCGTCCGTCGAAGGCCGGCGCGGCGATCGCCGCTTCCGGCGCGCGTTCCAGCAATGTGATGCGCAGCCCGCTCTCGGCCAGCGCGCAGGCAAGGGCGAGGCCCGCCGGCCCGGCCCCGATGATGGCGACATCCGTATCCATGCCGTTTCGTCTCCCGCTCCGCCCGTGCCGTCCATGATCCTGCGCAAAGATGGCGCGCGTCAGCCGTCTTCTTCCAGCGCGCGCCCCGCCTGATGCTGACGCAGCAGCAGCAGCCCGATCACCGCCGAGACCACGAACAGCCCGACCCCCAGCCCGAGCTGCCAGGCGCCATCCACCCGGATGCCCTTGCCGAGCAGGGCGAACACCACCGTCTGCGGCAGATAGCCGATCGCCGAACCGGCCAGGAACGGCAGCAGGCTGACCCCCGCCATCCCCGCCAGCAGGTTCAGCGCGAGATTGTTGCCCACCGGCAGCAGCCGCAGCGCCAGGGTCGCATTGAACGGGCTGCCCGCCAGCACGTCCCGCAACGGCCGCAGCCGATGCCCGAAGCGCCCGGCCAGCCGCCGCTCCGCCCAGCCGCGCCCGACCGCCCGCGCCCACAGATACGACAATGCGCAGCCCACCACCTGCGCCGCCAGCGACAGCACCGTCCCCTGCACCACCCCCAGCGCATAGCCGCCGAGGAATGCCACCCCCTGGCGCGGCGCCCCGGCCGCTGTCGCCGCGGCGCCGATCGCGACGAACACTAGGTCCCCCAGCAGCCCCTGCCCGAGCACCCAGCGATCCACCCAGCTGGTGCCGGGCGCCAGTCCGACCTCGCGCAACAGCAGCCCGGCCACCAGCAGCCCAGCCGCCAGCAGCGCGAGCTTCACCAACGCCGTGCGGCGCCGGGCGGACGCCGCCGGCTCGCTCATGATGCCTGGTCGCTCTCGATCACCGGACGCCTGCCGCGCCGCTGCAGCCAGGCCATGCCGACCAGGTCGAACAGGCTGACCATCAGCCGGTCGAGCGTCCCGTAATTCGACACGCCGCGCACCCGGGGCCGGTGGTTCACCGGCTCGCTGACCACCGCGCCGCCCTGGCGCAGTGTCAGCGCCGGCAGGAAGCGGTGCATGTGATCGAAATGCGGCAGGTCGAGGAACAGGTCGCGCGGGAACACCTTCAACCCGCAGCCGGTATCGGGCGTCGCATCGCGCAGCAGGCGCGAGCGCACCGCATTGGCGATCCGGCTGGAATAGCGCTTCACCCCGCTGTCGCGCCGGTTCACCCGGTGGCCCGCGACCAGCGTCCGCCGGCCTGCCTCGGCCTCCGCCCCGGCACGCGCGAGCAGGCGGGGGATGTCGGCCGGGTCGTTCTGCCCATCGCCGTCCAGCGTCGCGATCCAGCGCCCGCGCGCCGCCTTCACCCCGGTGACGATGGCGGCCGACTGCCCGCAGGAGGAGCGATGGCGAATGGCCCGGACCGGTGCGCCGGCCTCGCACACCGCGCGCAGCGCCGCCGGCGTGTCGTCGGTCGAACCGTCATCGACATAGACGATCTCGTGCGCCACGGCGGCGAGCGCGGCCTCGATCTCGGCCACCAGGGGCGCGATGTTCGGCGCCTCGTTGCGGACGGGGATGACGACGGACAGGACGGGGGGCGCGCCGGCGTCCCCACCCGCCACGGCGGGTCCGGATGCGGCGCGGGGCTCGGGAACCATGGGCGGGCGGTAGCAGCCTCGCCCCGCCCCGGCAAGCAGCCCATGTTCACGCCGGCCAGACCTCGCCTATATCCGGCCCATGCCCTTCGATTCACCGACGACCAAGCATCACTCCACCGGCGACAGCCGGGCGGTTGCTCGCTGGCTCCTCCTCGTCGCCGCCCTGGTGTGGGTCATGGTCGCCCTCGGCGGTGCCACGCGGCTGACCGGCTCCGGCCTGTCGATCATGGAATGGGCGCCGCTGTCGGGCGCCCTGCCGCCGATTTCCGACGCCGAATGGCACCGGCTTTACGATCTGTACCGGACCATCCCGCAATATCAGCTGGTCAACCAGGGCTTCGGGCTGGAAGGGTTCAAGCAGATTTTCTGGCTGGAATGGATCCACCGCTTCTGGGGCCGGCTGATCGGCTTGGTCTATGTGGCCGGGCTTGCCTGGTTCTGGCTGCGCGGCCGCATCCCGGCGGGGTATCGCGGGCGGCTGCTGCTGCTGCTCGCCCTGGGCGGGCTGCAGGGCGCGGTCGGCTGGTTCATGGTCGCTTCGGGCTTCGAGGCCGATCGCACCGCCGTCTCCCCCTATCGCCTCGTGATTCATTTGAGCCTCGCCTTTCTACTATTCGGTGTGCTGGTGTGGACGGCGATGACGTTGCTGCGCCCGAAGCCGGATCCAACGCCGGTGCCGGCTTCGCTGCGCCATCTGGTGCATGCGGCCGCGGGCCTCGCGGTGCTGGCGATGGTGGCCGGCGGCTTTGTCGCGGGCATCCGCGCCGGGTTGGACTACAATACGTTTCCCTTGATGGAGGGCAGGCTCGTGCCGCGTGGCTATTGGGTGTTGGATCCGGCCTGGAGGAACTTCACCGCCAATATCCCGGCGGTGCAGTTCAACCATCGCCTCCTCGCGACCCTGACGCTGATCCTCGCGACAGCGGGCGCCGTACTGGCGTTCCGCACCCTGCCGCGCGGGCGGGTGCGCGGCGCGGTGATGGGCCTCGCCATCGCGGTGGCGCTGCAATACGCGCTGGGCATCGCCACGCTGCTGATGGTGGTGCCGGCCTGGCTCGGTACGCTGCACCAGGGCGTGGCCATGCTGGTGCTCGCCGGCGCGCTGCTCGCGCTGCATGCTCTGCGCCACCCCGCTGCGACGGCTGGAACCGGGTGACCCCGCAGGACGCCGCACTGCTGGCCGTCGAGGCCCTGCCCCACGCCATCATGGTGGTGGATTCGGGCAACCGTCTCGCCCTCGCCAACAGCGCGCTATGGGCGGAAGCCGGGACGCCGTCGTCCCGCTTCCCGCCCGGCACGCCGCTGCGCGACATGCTGCGGCTGCTCGCCTTCCGCGGCATGCTCGGCCCCGGCGACCCGGCCGCACTCGCCGAGCGGGCCCTCGCCGAGGACCGCAGCGTCTTCAATCTGCGCCATGTGCGCAGTGCCGACGGGGCCCGCCTGTCGGAAGTGGCGAGCCTGCCGCTGCAGGGCGGCGGATTCATCCTGTGTTCGGTCGACATCACGGCGCTCAATCGCGCCGAGGCCGCCGCGCGCGCCCGCGCGGCGCTGCTCGAACATGTGCTGCGCCGGCAGCACGGCGGCATAGCGCTGTTCGACGCCAGCCAACGGCTGGTGCTCCACAATCCCGCCTATCGCCGCCACAACGGCGCGTCCGCCGACATGCTGGCCGGCCGGCCGAGCCTGACGGAGATCATGGAGGCCTTGGACAAGGCCGGGGAATTCCCGACCAGCACCGATCGCGCCTATGCCCGGCGCGTGATCGAGGTCGATCGTCGCAAGCCGCTCAGCGGCCAGCGCGAACGCCTCGATGGCACGGTGGTGCGCTTCCACAGCACGCCCGAAGCCGATGGCGGCTTCCTCATCGAATCCGACGAGATCACCGATCTGCGCCGCGCCGAGGACGAGGCACGGCGGCGCGCCGCCATCCTCGATGGCGTGCTGCAGGCGCTGCCCCATGGCATCTGCGTCTGGGGCCCCGATCGCCGCGTCGCGCTGTTCAATGACGCCTATACGCGGCTGATGGAAGGCGCGCCGTTGCAGGTCGGCGACACACTCCACGACGTCATCGAGCGCCGCGCCAGGGCCGGCGAATACGGCCCCGGCGAGGCCGAGGACCTCTACCGGCAGGAGATGGCGCGCGACCTCTCCCGTCCGCAGGAACGCCGGCGGCTGCGCGCCAACGGCACCGCGCTCGACATCCGTACGGCGCCGTTGCCCGACGGCGGGCATATCTCCGTCGTCACCAACATCACCGCCCTGTGGGAGACCGAGAAGGAGGCACGCCGCCGGGCCGAATTGCTGGAGACGGCGCTCGGCGCTCTCCAGCACGGCATCGTCATCTGCGGGCCCGACCGCCGCATCGTCGCCGCCAACCAGCTCGCCCGCACGCTGGTCGGCCACGATCCGGACGAACCGCTGGTCGGGCGCCGGTTCGAGGAGGTGATCGAGCAGCTGCACGTCCGTGGCCGGCTGGGGCCCGAACCGGCGGCCTCCGACGTGGTGCGCATGGCTCTCGCGATCGACCGCGGCAAGCCGCATGTCTACCAGCGAACTACGTCCGGCGGCCGTGTCCTTGAAGTCGCCTCCGACCCGACGCCCGATGGCGGCTTCGTCATCACCCACACGGATATCACCGACCTGGTCGAGGCCAAGGACGAAGCCCGCCATCGCGCCGAGACGCTGGAACGGGCGATGGCCTCGATGCGCCACGGCCTGGTGATCTATGGCCCGGACCGCCGCGTGGTGGTGGCGAATGCGCTCTCGAACGTGCTGGCCGGCCATGAGGAGGGTTCGGTGAAGCCGGGCGTGCTGCTCGACGACCTAGTGCGGGACCTGCACGCCCGTGGGTCCTTCGGCCCCGAACCGGGCGCGACCGCGCTGCTCGACACCGCGCTGACGCTCGACCGCAGCAAGCCCTATCGCTCCGTCCGCGAAGTGGCGGGCGAGCGGGTGCTCGAGATTTCCTCCGACCCCACGCCCGATGGCGGCTTCATCGTTACCCATTTCGACATCACCGCCCGCGCCAGGGCCGAGCGCGAAGCACGCGCGCACGCCGCCATCCTGCGGGTCATGCTCGACAATACGCGCCACGGCATGGCGCTGTTCGATGCCGCGGGGAAGCTGCTCGCCGCCAATGCCCTGGCCGCCGACATGTGCGGCCTGCCCCCCGAGCTGATGCTGCCAGGCACCACCCTCGTCGAGATGCGGCGCGCGCAGACCGATCGCGGCGAATTCACCATCCCCGGCGAAGGACCACGCGCCGACAGCACGCAGTGGAACCGCCCCCTCATCGCCCCCGACCGCTATATCCGCCGCCGCCCCAATGGCCGGATCATTGAGGTCTCGACCGACGGCACGCCCGATGGTGGCTTCGTGCGCACCTATACCGACGTCACCGAGGACCGCCGCGTCCGCGATGAACTGGAGCGCGCCCGCGCCGCAGCCGAGGCGGCGAGCGAGGCGAAGTCACGCTTCCTCGCCACCATGAGCCATGAGCTGCGCACGCCGCTCTCGGCGGTGATCGGCTATGCCGAGGCGCTGCTCGCCAACCCCGACCCCGAGACCGTCGCGGACTATGCCGGCACGGTGCATGAGGCCGGCCGGCAATTGCTGTCGCTGATCGACGACATCCTGGACGTGGCGCGCGCCGGCAGCGCCGAGCCCGCCATCGCGTTGACCCCGATCGACCCCGCAACGCTGCTGGCCGGCCTTGGCGCGACCATGGGCGCCGAGGCCGAGGCAGCCGGCCTGACCTTCGAGGCGCAACCCTCGGCCAACCTGCCGCGCGCGACCTGCGACGAGCGCCGGCTGCGCCGCATCCTGCAGGTGCTGCTCGGCAATGCGGTGAAATTCACGCCGGCCGGCGGGCGGATACGGCTCGAGGCGACGGATGACGGCGCCGGCGGCCTGGTGTTTCGCGTCATCGACACCGGCATCGGTATGGCCGAGGCCGACATCCCGCGCGCCTTCGAGCCCTTCACCCAGCTCGAATCCTCTTTCGCGCGGCGCTATCCGGGCTCGGGGCTGGGGTTGCATTTGGCGCGGCTGCTCGCCGAGGCGATCGGCGCCTCCCTGTCGATCGACAGCGCGCCGGGGACTGGCACCACCGCGACACTTCGCTTGCCGCGGCGCATCACCATCTCTGCCGAACCGGTGTAAGAGACGGACCGAGCCGGCCCCGCAGGCCCCGACAGCACGGCGACCCAGGAGACGACATGACGGCCCTTGCCACCACCGACGCCCTGTTCTTCGGCCTGCTCGACCGTGCCGCCGCCGAGGCCCGCCTGCGCGAGGCGACCGAAGGCTGCGAGGATGGCGAGCTGTTCCTCGAATACCGTGAAAGCGAAGGCATCTCGATCGACGATGGCCGCATCCGCACGGCCTCCTACGACGCGACCCGCGGCTTCGGCCTGCGCGCCGTCTCTGGCGAGGCGGCCGGCTACGCCCATGCGGGCGAACTCTCCGACGCCGCCCTGGCCCGCGCCGCCGAGACGGTGAAGGCCGTCCGCCAGGGCCGCTCGGGGGTGATGGAGGCCGGGCCGCGGGCGACCAATGCCCGGCTTTATGTCGATGCCAACCCGCTGACGCAGATGGATTTCGCCGCCAAGACCGCGCTGCTGCAGGAAATCGACGCCTTCGCCCGCGCCCGCGACCCGCGGGTGGTCCAGGTCATGGCCTCGATCTTCGGCGAGTGGCAGGCGGTGCAGATCATCCGCCCCGATGGCCAGCGCGTGGCGGATCTGCGGCCGCTGGTGCGGGTGAACATCTCGGTGGTGGTGGAACAGGACGGTCGGCGCGAGACCGGGTCCTTCGGTACGGGCGGGCGGTTCGACTACGCCCGCATCCTGACCGAACAGACTTGGAAGGGCGGTGTCGAGGAGGCGCTGCGCCAGGCGCTGGTCAATCTCGACAGCGTCCCTGCCCCGGCGGGCGAGATGGAGGTGGTGCTCGGCCCTGGCTGGCCGGGGATCCTGCTGCATGAAGCCATCGGCCATGGGCTGGAGGGCGACTTCAACCGGAAGAAGACCTCGGCCTTCGCGGGGCTGCTGGGGCAGCGGATTGCGTCACCGGGCGTGACGGTGGTCGATGACGGCACCATCCCCGACCGGCGCGGCTCGCTGACCGTGGACGATGAGGGCACGCCGACCAACCGCACCGTGCTGATCGAGGACGGCATCCTGACCGGCTTCCTGCAGGACCGGCAGAACGCCCGGCTGATGGGCGTGGCACCCACCGGCAATGGCCGCCGGCAATCCTTTGCGCATATCCCGATGCCACGCATGACCAACACCGTCATGCTGGGTGGCGCGCATGATCCGGGCGAGGTGATCGCGTCCGTCAAGCGCGGCCTCTATGCGGTGAATTTCGGCGGCGGGCAGGTGGACATCACCTCGGGCAAATTCGTGTTCAGCGCCTCGGAGGCCTACCTCATCGAGAACGGGAAGATCGGCGCGCCGGTGAAGGGCGCGACACTGATCGGCAACGGCCCGGACGCGCTGACCAAGGTGACGATGGTCGCCAACGACATGGCGCTGGACCCCGGCATCGGCACCTGCGGCAAGCAGGGCCAGGGCGTGCCGGTAGGCGTCGGCCAGCCGACGCTGAAGATGGCCGGGTTGACGGTGGGCGGCACGGCGGTCTGAAGCAGCCGGGCGGCGCGACAGCGTCGCCCTGCCTCTTGAAAAATACAAGACGACCGGTCATGTTGTGTAACATGGCACGCCACAGCACCCATGACCGCCTTCTCGCCGCCGGCCGGCAGAGCATCCACGCCCATGGCTTCGCCGCCACCGGGGTGCAGGAGATCACCGCGGCGGCGGGCGTGCCCAAGGGGTCCTTCTACAATCACTTCCCCAGCAAGGCGGCCTTTGGTCTCGCCGCGCTCGACAGCTACTGGGCCGATGGCGCGGCGTTGCGGGCGCCCCTGCATGCCACCGGTGGACCGGCGATGGAGCGGCTGCGCGCGCATTTCCGGGCGGTCGCCGCCGCCGGCACGGCGCAGGGCCTCGAATGCGGCTGCCTGATCGGCAATTTCGCCATAGAGGCGCCCGCCGCCGGCCCGCAGATCGCCGCCCGCGTCGCCGAGATCCATCGCGACTGGACCGCTGCCCTGGCTGGCTGCATCGCCGAAGGCGCCGCCGCCGGGCAGATCCGCCGGGATCTCGCACCGGACGACTTGGCGCGGATGCTGCTCGCCGCTTGGCAGGGCTCGGTGCAGCGCGCCAAGGTCGAACCCCATGGCCTCGCCTTCGACGCCTTCTTTCGCGCCCTCGACCGGTTGCTCGCACCGTGACGGGCCTTCATTTGCTTGCGCATAAGACGACTGGTCATCTCTTGAATGTCCAGTCGCAGAGTGCAGCAAGCATTGGAGGGGCCTTGCCCCTCCAAACCACCCCACCAAAGGGCACTGCCCTTTGGAATGCCGTCTTTTGGTGCCGAGCGCCGATCGCAGCCCGGGCGCCAAGACCCGCCGCTGCGCGCACGGCGGAATGCCACTCGAGCCCGGCGCCAAACGAAGGTGTCCAGAGGCCCTTAGGCCTTTGGTGGGGTGGCCCGGAGGGGCGACGCCCCTTCGGTTCCGTCCCTCCCCCAACCGGAGTACCCGCCATGCCCCCCACCCTCCCGCGCCGCCTCTTGTTCGGTGGCCTCGCCGCTGCCCCGCTGGCCGCCACCACCCCTGTCCTGGCCCGCCCCACCCCGACGGCCCTGCCGGCCGTGGCGAGCCTGCGCATCGGCCGTGTCACCGTGCATTTCCTCTCCGACGGCCCCAACGAAACCCCCCTCGACTGGTGGCCAGGCGCGCCCCCGGCCGAGATCGCCCGCCGCGTCGCCGCCATCCAGAATGGCGACACCCGCTCGCTCTGGCTCAACATCACCGCCTGGCTGGTCGATGACGGCGAGCGCTTGGTGCTGATCGACACCGGCGCCGGCAACGACGTCTTCCCGCTGACCGGCCGGCTGCCGGCGACGTTGCGGGCGCTCGGCGTCGCCCCGCGCGACATCGACGTCGTCGCCATCACGCACACGCATTTCGATCATCTCTCGGGCCTGCTGGCCGATGGCCGGCCGGTCTTCCCCGAAGCCGAATTGCTGCTGCCGCGCGCCGATGCCGCACTGTTCACCGACCCCGGCCGCCGCGCCGCCGCGCCGGAATTCCTGCACAGCAGTTTCGACCTCACCATGGCGGCGGTGCGCGCCTATCGCCGCACCAACCGCGTCGATCCGGGCCAGGCGATCACGTCCTACATCACCTCGGTGGATCTGAACGGCCATACGCCGGGCCATACCGGCTTCCGCATCAGCGATGGCGGGCAGACGCTGTTGATCTCGGCCGATGTGCTGTTCTCGCCGGCGATCCATCCGGACCGCGACGACATCGGCATCGCCTTCGAGGTCGATCGCGAGGCCGCGCGCCGCATGCGCCGACGGCTGTTCGACCAGGCGGTGGAGGAACACGCGCTGCTCGCCTCCGCCCACATGCCCTTCCCCGGCCTCGGCCACATCGTGCAGGAGGGCGGCCGGCTGGCCTGGGTGCCGGCCTATTTCCCGCAATTCACCCCACCGCTCGCCGGCTGACGGGCGCGGCGCGGATTCACCCCCGCGCCGCCTCCGCCTCGATCAACCGCGCCATCGCCTCGGCGAGCAGGCGCGGCGTCGCCGCGTCATGGATGCCGAAGGGTCCGGGATCGACCAGCGTCATGTTGTTCAGCGTGCCGAACAGGATCTGGAACGCGAAGCGCACGCCATCCGCCGCCCCTGGCCCCGCCGCCGGGCCGAGCAGGCCGAGGATGATCGGCAGCACCCGCTCCACCTGTTCGCGCCCGAGTTCGCGCATCGGCGACCACGCCCCGACATCAGCCTGCGCCGCCCGCAGCGAGGCCCGGATGAAACCCTCATGCCGGCGCCGCCAGCGCACCGCATTGGCCGCCAGCCGGTCGAGGAACGCGCTCAGCGACAGCCCGGCATACCGCTCCGGCCGCAGGCGCGCCTCCATGTCGCGCAGCGATTCGGCGACGACGAGTTGCTGCACGGCATGCAGGAAGGCCTCCTTGCTCTCGAACCGTGCGTAGAAGGACCCCGTGGTGACGCCGGCGGCGGCACACAGATCGGCGATCGACAGCGCGTCGAAGCTGCGGTCGCGCAGCAGGTCGAGCCCCGCCTCGACCAGCGCCAACACCACCGCGCGGCTGCGTTCCTGCCGCGCCGGGAACACCCCCGGCAGGTCCAGCGCGTCGAGCAGCGCCGCATCCATGCATGATTCTCCCGCTTGACTAGAACTGTAATTCTAGTTTTTCTTATCGCCCAGGACAACAGGCAGGAAACCCCCATGCGCAGCAATTCCGTCAGCGTCGAGCCGGTGAGCGGCCCCGTCGGCGCCGAGATCCACGGCATCGACCTTGCCGCCGACCTGGCCGAGACCGATGTCGCGCTGATCCGCGCCGCGCTGTACGACCGCGGCGTGGTGTTCTTCCGCGACCAGACGATCACCCCCGACCAGCACATCGCCTTCGCCGAGCGCTTCGCGCCGGTCAACGTCAACCGCTTCTTCGCCCATGCCGAGGGTTATCCCTCGATCGCCGAGGTGCGCAAGGAACCGGGGCAGAAGAACAACATCGGCGGCGGCTGGCACACCGACCACAGCTACGACGTCGAACCCGCCATGGGCTCCATCCTGCTGGCGCGCGAAGTGCCGCCGGTCGGCGGGGACACGCTCTTCGCCTCGATGTACGCCGCCTATGACGCGCTGTCGGATGGGCTGAAGGCGACGCTCGAGGGGCTGCGCGCGGTGCATTCCAGCCGCCACGTCTTTGGCCCGCAGGCCAAGCGCTTCGCCGACCCCACCAACGACCTGAAGGACCGCCTGCGCAACGCCGAGCAGGCGGTGCAGGACGCCGTGCATCCGGTGGTGATCCGCCACCCCGGCAGCGGCCGCCGCGCGTTGTACGTCAACCCCGGCTTCACCCTGCGCTTCGAGGGCTGGACCGCGGAGGAAAGCCAGGCGCTGCTCGGCTACCTCTACCAGCATGCGGCGAAGCCGGAATTCCAGTGCCGCTTCCGCTGGCGCGAAGGCTCGGTGGCCTTCTGGGACAACCGCGCCACCTGGCATTACGCGGTGAACGACTATCATGGCGAACGGCGGCTGCTGCACCGGATCACGCTGGAAGGCAGTGCGCTGTCCTGATCGGCGACGCGGCGGAAGGCTGAAGCGGTTCATCGGCGGGCGATGCCGTCCGCGCCAGACTTCCCGGCGCATGCGCAGGAGGTTCCGATGATCCCCTTTCCGCCCGACGCCGCCCTTGATGAGCAGAAGCGCGAGGAGGTTCGTCGTCAGGCGGAAGGCGGCGGGGTCGGGGCGATGACCGATGGGGCGGACCTCGCCCTTGGCGTCGCGGAGGTCGCCACCAGCGGCGCGATCGACATCGTCGCCCAGGCGGCCGGCGTCGTCGTTGATGCGACGGGCGCCGTGCTCGGCGCGACGGCGGAGGTGGCGAAGGTGTCGCTCGACGTGATCGGCGGCATCCTGGGCGGGCTTACCGACCTCTGACGGCCGCTGGAGTGGAGCCCGTCCGCGTCGGCCCACCCAGGTCGCCCTGGACGATTTCTTTCGCGAGCATCGACCCCGGCCAGGTGCGCCCACCAGCCTGACCGGGATCAGCCCCGGTGTCCTTCGCCCGTCGCCGGATGCCCAACAGTGGGAGCGGACAGGCAGGCCGCCGAAGACAACGGTGCGCGACCGGCCCGGCGCGACCGAAGGCGGCGCTACACTGCCGCTTCGGCGAAGATCCGCGAGACATCCCCGCCCCACACCGTCGCATGGCGTTCCAGCCAGCGATCGGCCTGGGTCTGGCCGGTCGCGACGATGGCATCGAGCGGGTCGAGATACATTTCCTCCCCCAACCCGCGCGCCTTCAGCCCGCTACGGGCAATCGCCATCACGTCCCGCGCCACATCCTGCAATGACCGCCCGCCGATCGTCGCGGTCAGCGCCTGCGCCGGCACCGCGTTGCGCAATGCGCGCATTTCCTCGACCGACCAGCCCTTCGTCAGCGCCCGCGCCGCCTTCTGCGCCGCGTCGTCATACAGCAGCCCGACCCAGAAGGCCGGCAGACCATTGAGATAGGCCGGCGCGCCGGCATCGGCCCCGCGCATTTCCAGGAAGCGCTTCAGCCGCACATCGGTGAAGACGGTGGTGACGTGGTCGGCCCAGTCGCCCATCGTCGCGGTGTGGCCCTTGAGCTTCTCGGCGCGGCCGTCGAGGAAGGCGCGGAAGGACATCCCCGCCGCGTCGATCCACTGCCCGTCGCGCATGATGAAATACATCGGCACGTCGAGCACCCAGTCGGCGAAACGCTCGAAGCCGAAGCCGTCCTCGAAGGCAACGGCCGGGATGCCGGTGCGGTCGGGGTCGGTGTCAGTCCAGACCTTGCCGCGCAGCGTGCGGTAGCCATTCGGCTTGCCCTCGGTGAAGGGCGAATTGGCGAACAGCGCGGTGGCCAGCGGCTGCAGCGCGAGCGAGACGCGCAGCTTCTCGACCATGTCGGCCTCGTCGCCGAAATCGAGGTTCACCTGCACCGTGCAGGTGCGCAGCATCATGTCGAGGCCCATGGAGCCGACGCGCGGCATGTAATTGCGCATGATCTCGTAGCGGCCCTTGGGCATCCACGGCATCTGCTCGCGCGTCGCCAGCGGATGGAAGCCGAGCGGCGCGAAGCCGAGGCCGAGCGGGCCGGCCACCTCGCGCACTTCGCGCAAATGGTCGGCCAGTTCCGCCGCTGCTTCGTGCATCGTGGCGAGCGGCGCGCCGGACAATTCGAACTGGCCGCCCGGCTCAAGGCTCACCGAAGCCTCGCCGCGCTTCAGCCCGATTGGGTTGCCGCGGTCGAGGATCGGCTCCCACCCGAACGCCATCAGCCCTTCGAGCATGGCGCGGATGCCGCCCGGCTCGTAGGGCGGCGGGGAGAGGTTGTCGCGGCGGAAGCCGAATTTCTCGTGCTCCGTGCCGATCCGCCAATCGCCGCGCGGCTTGCTGCCGGCGGCGAACCACCCGGCAAGCTGACGCGCCGAACTGATCGGCGTGGGATCCGACTCACCAGGATTCGACATGCAGCCCTTCCGCGGTCGCCGCAGGACGCGGCGCGATCATCAAGACGCCGCAGGATGCGGCGCGTTCGTCAAGACGCCGCGGGATGCGGCGCGTTCAAGCAACGCCGCAGGACGCGACGCTTCAGGTGACAGTCCAATCCCCCGCCAATGCCTGGAGCACGGAGAGGCCTGCCACGACCGCCGTCTCCGCCCGCAGGATGCGGGGGCCAAGGGCGACGGCAGTAACAAAGGCACGACGGGTTGCGTCGTCAAGCTCACCCCCCTCGAAGCCACCTTCGGGACCCACCAGCCAGCCGCAAGGCAGCCGCAAACCGTGGGCGGCGTGGCCGATCGGCAACGCGTCGCGACGTTCCGCCGCCACCAGCAGCGGCGTGCCATCCCAGGAATCCAGCACCGCGTGTAACGGCCGTGCCAGCTGGATGACCGGGATCGACAGCCGTTCGCATTGCTCCGCCGCGCCGCGCGCGATCGCTGAGAGCCGGTCGAGATTGACGCGGTCGACCACGGAACGCCGCGTGGTCACCGGATGGATGGCGCTGACACCGAGCTCGGTCGCCTTCTCCACCACCCAATCGAAGGCGTCGCGCTTGAGCACAGCCACCACCAGGCGAAGGTCAGGTTCCGCCGCCGGCGCGCGTAGCCGCTCGCCGAGCGCGAAGGCGCAGCGATCCTTGCGCAACGTCGCGATGGTCGCGGCGAACTCCCCGTCGCGCACGTTGAACACCGTGACGGCGTCGCCCGGCCCGCGCCGCAGCACGGTGCCGAGGTGATGCGCCTGGGCTGGCGTGCCGTGAATCTCGGCCCCTTCGGACAGGGGCGCATCGAGGTAGCTTCGCGGGGTGGACATGCAGGGTCTCCGCGGCCTCTATACCGCGCGTGAACACCTATACCGATATCCGCGCCGGCGGCTGGGTCGCGCAACTGCCCGAAGGCTGGCGGCCCTATGCGCTGCTGATGCGCCTCGACCGCCCGATCGGGTCGTGGCTGCTGTTCCTGCCCGGGCTGTGGGCCTTCGCCATGGTCGCACCCTCCTGGGGGCGCGGGCTGTGGCTGACGGCGCTGTTCGGGCTCGGCGCGGTGCTGATGCGCGGCGCCGGCTGCGTGGTGAACGATCTGTGGGACCGCGACCTCGACCGCCAGGTGGAACGCACGGCGGGACGGCCGCTCGCCTCCGGCGCGGTGCGGCCGAAACAGGCGCTGGCGTTCCTCGTCGCGCTGCTGGTGGTCTCCTGCGGCATCCTGCTGATGCTGCCGCCGGTCGCCATCCTGCTCGGCGTGCTGTCGCTGCTGCCGATCGCGCTGTACCCGCTGGCCAAGCGCGTCACCGACTTCCCCCAGGCGATGCTCGGCCTGGTGTTCTCCTGGGCGGCGCCTATGGGCTACGCGGCGGCGACGGGCGCGCTCGAGGCCCCGGCCTTCGCGCTGTGGGCGGCGGGGTTCTGCTGGATACTCGGCTACGACACGATCTACGCGCATCAGGACCGCGAGGACGACGCGCTGGTCGGCATCCGCTCCACCGCGCTGCATTTCGGCGAGCGCACGCGGCCCTTCCTGGTCGGCTGCTATGGCGCCACCATTGCGCTGCTGGCGTTGGCCGGCGGGCTGGGCGGGCTGTCGGTGTGGTTCATCCCGGCGCTGCTGCTGCCGGCGGGGCTGCTGGCAAGACAGGTGGTGCGGCTCGACATCCATGACCCGGAACTGTGCCTGCGACTGTTCAAGGCCAATCGCGATGTCGGGCTGGCAGTGGCGCTTGCCTTCCTGATCGGCCGGCTGTGAACCCCGAGGACTTCGTCCGCGGCCACACCACCATCGCCCGCCCCGCCTTGGTGCCGGAAATCGCGCTGCATCTGGCGACCGAGATCACGCCGATCTGGCAGGCGACCGAGACCTGGCTGGCCGAGCGCAACATCGAGCCGCCGTTCTGGGCCTTCGCCTGGCCGGGTGGGCTGGCGACGGCGCGGCTGCTGCTCGATGAACCCGGCCGCGTCGCCGGCAAGCGGGTGCTGGATTTCGCCGCCGGGTGCGGCATCGCCGCGATCGCCGCGGCCATGGCCGGCGCGGCGAGCGTCGAGGCCGCCGAGATCGACCCGCTGGCGCTGGCCGCCGTGCGGGCGAACGCCGCGCTGAACGGCGTGACCATCGCCACCCCGGATGGCGACATCGTCGGCGCGCCCTGCCGCTGGGACGTCATCCTCGCCGGCGATGTCTGCTACGAGGCGCCGATGACCGCCCACATCCTGCCCTGGCTGCGCGCCATGGCGGCGGCCGGAGCCGAGGTGCTGCTGGCCGACCCGGGCCGCGCCTATCTGCCGCGCGAGGGGCTGGAACCCGTCGTCACGCACATCATCGCGACGACGCTGGAACTGGAAGACCGCGCCCAGCGCGAGGTAACCATCAACCGCCTGCTTCCGTGACGGTGCCGTACCGTGCCAAGATGGCGGTCCAAGAAGGGCTCGCCGCCATGCGCCCGACCATGATCCTGCCGCTGCTGTTGCTGTTCGCCGCCTCGCCCGCCCTGGCGCAGCGCCAGAACATCTATGACGCCCAGGGGCGTTACCAGGGCTATACTGAACGCAACGGGGACCGCACCACGCGCTACGACGCCGCGGGGCGCCGCACCGGATATTCCGAACGCCAGGCCGGCGGCACGGTGCGCCACTACGATGCGCAGGGCCGCATCGCCGGCAGTTCCGAACGCGGCGTCGCCGGCACCACCCGCCACTACGACGCGCAAGGCCGCATCACCGGCAGCACCGAGCGCGTGCTGCCCGGCACGACGCGCCAATACGACAGCAGCGGGCGCATCACCGGCACGACGGAGCGCGGGCCTGGCGGCTCGCGCAGCTATGACGGTACGGGGAAATTCACCGGCAGCACCGCGCGCTGAGGCCAGGTTGATCGCGCGCGTCACCGTGTCGGCGCCCGCCCGCTACCGCGTCGCTTGCTCCAGGAACCGCAGCAGCGCCGCCATGTCCGCCGCGTTCTCCAGCCGCTGCACCGGCATCTTGGTCCCCGGGGTCACCACATCCGGCCCGAGCGTGAACAGGTCGGCCACCGTCTCCGGCGTCCAGACGATGTCGCCGCGCGCCAGCCGCGCCGAATAGGCATAGCCCGCCACGCTGCCCATCCGCCGCCCGAACAGCCCATGCAGCGTCGGCCCGGCCATGTTGCCGCTCTCGGCGGTCAGCGCATGGCAGGCGGCACAGGCGCGGAACACCCGCGCGCCATGCGGGTCCAACCCTGCCATCGGCGCAGCCTCCTCCGCCTCCCCCACCGGCCCGATCGCCCGACCCGCTAGCGCATCCCAGCGCCGCACGCGGCGATCCGCCCCGCCGGTCCACAGCGTCCGCCCATCCGCATCGAACGCCGCTGACCAGACCGGCGTGCCCGGCCCGTCCAGCGTGTGCAGCAGCCGCCCCTCCGGCAGCCCGAGCACCGCCACGGACCCGCCCAGCGAAGCCGCCGCCAGCAAGGTGCCGGACCCATTCACCGCCAGCGCCACCACCGGCCGTCCCAGCGACAGCACCTCCCGTACCGCGCCATCGCGGCCGATCACCCGCACCGTCCCATCCACGCCCGCCGCCGCCAGCCGGCCATCGGGCAGCGCGACCAGCGCGTTCTGCGGCAGGCCGAAACTGGCAAACACTTCATCCGGCCCCCAGGCGCGCAGCGTGCCATCGAAGCCCGCACTGACCAGCACCCCATCGGCGCGGAACGTCACGGCATTGACGTTGCCGCGATGCCCCTCCAGCACGCGTGCCGTCCCATCCAGGCCCCAGAGCCGCACCGTCCCATCCCACGACGCCGAGGCGATCAAGCCGTCCCGCGCCGCCAGTCCCGCCACTGGCCCGTCATGTCCCAGCAGGACCCGTTCGGGCGCGCCATCACGCGGGTCGCCCCCCCAGACGGCGATGCGCCCATCCTCGCCCCCAGACGCCACCCGCCCACCCGGCAGCGCCACCAGCGCATTGACCGCTCCGGCATGCCAACGCACCACCGCCCGCGCGCGCTCCGTCGCCAGGTCCCAGAAAATCACCGATTGATCGAAGCCGGCCGAGACCAGCATGCCCGGCGCGATCGCCAGGGCGCGGACGGGGCCGCCATGGGCGATGGCGCGGTCCTGGGCCAGGGCGGGGGCAGCCAGGGTCAGCAGCAGCAGGAAGACTCGGAGGGGCTTTGCCCCTCCAAACCACCCCACCAAAGGCCTAAGGGCCTCTGGACACCTCCTTTTGGTGCCAGGGGCCAGGGCCATATCAGCCCGCCGAAGGCCGCGCGGCCTCATCGGCAAGCCGGGTACCAAGTATTGGTGTCCAGAGGCCCTTAGGCCTTTGGTGGGGTGAGGTTCGGAGAGGGGCGAAGCCCTTCTCCGAGACTGCGGCGTCATCCCCACAGTTGCGGGACAACACCGCGCCGCCATCACACGACAACCCCGCCGCTGACATGCAGCAACTGCCCCGTCACATACCCCGCCGCCGGTGACGCCAGGAACGCGATCCCCGCCGCCACGTCATCCGGCGTGCCCAGCCGCTTCAGTGGAATCCGCGCCGCGATGGCGTCCCACTGCGCCGGCGTCATCGCTGCATGCGCGCCCGGGTCCTTGCGCGTGTACCCTGGCACCACGGCATTCACCGTCACATCCGGCGCCCATTCCAGCGCGAGGGCCTTCACCAGCGCCTCCACCGCCGCCTTCGCCGCCGCCGAGGCCGGGAAACCCGTCACGTCATTGCGGAACAGATGCGCGACGAAGGAGGAGACGGCGACCAGCCGCGGGTCCCTGCCCTGCCGGAGGATCGGCCCCGCCTCCCGCGCCAGCCGCAGGAAGGCGAGGGCGATCGCGTCATGGCTCCTGGTGAACCCCTCATCGGTCAGCGCGGCGATCGGCGTCCGGTCGGCGAAGCCGGCGTTGGAGACCACCACATCCAGCCCGCCGAGCAGCCCCGCCGCTTCCTGCACCGCGTGCTCCGGCGCGCCGGCCTCGGACAGGTCGCAGAAGATCTCGAAGGCCACGCCGCCGCGCGCCCGCACGGCCTCGGCGGTGCGCGCCGAGCCCTCGCGATTGCCCCGGGTATGCACCGCGATCGCCACCCCCGGCCCGGCCAGCGCCCGACAGGCGGCGGCCCCGATCCCACTCGCCGCGCCGGTGACCAGAATGTTGCGCTCCGCCATGCATAGCCCCCAATGCTTCCCTCGGGACTATAGCCGCGACGCGGATCGCCGCGCTCCCCCACCCGTCGCCAACCATCAGAAAAAGGGAGGGAGCTTCGGGGCCTGGCGGCCCCTGTACCGAACATCCATTGGGCCTCGCTGACCAACCTCGAGCCGTACAGCCGGTTCAAATCGGGGGCACGCATCGGCCTATGCCGAACTCTATTGCGCAATAATCACAGCCCACGACTGCACCGCCTCCGGGTCTGCCGGAGGCTGTTTGGTTTGAGTTACGCCACCACTGGCAGATTGCGCCGGGCGGCATCGTACCGTGCTTCCGCCCCCGCGGACGGGATATTGCCGATGGGCGCGAGCAGCCGTCGATGGTTGAACCAGTCCAACCATTCAAGGATGGCGAACTCCACAGCCTTGAGCGACAGCCAGGGCCCGCGCCTGCGAATGACCACGGCCTCGTTGAGGCCGTTGATGCTCTCGGCCAAGGCGTTGGGCTCCCAGGCCGAAGCGCGCATGGCCGTGTTTCATTTCATCGAGGGCTTCTACAATCCAACCAGGCGGCACTCGGCGCCGGTCTACCGCTCGCCCCTCGAATACGAAGCGGGGAACATCGCCTTGAAGGACTGATCACTATACGTGAACCGTCCACAGCACCGGGCCAACTCCAATACTGGACGTTGTGCGACCAGTCGTGCCGGCAACTGCGGACCCCATTCCACCGCCGATCGCGGTGCGTCCGCCGTGCCGCGGTTGGTCGGCGACAACCTCGCCGCACCCACCGCATGATACCGCCAGATGCCCCCTTGCGCGGCCCGCCGCAATCGTGTTCCTATTTCAGTAGATACTAATCAAGGGAGGACACCAAGTGTTCGGTCTCTGGCCAGCCATGGCTGTGAGCGCACTCGTTGCCTCGCTGTGGGTGCCGCAGGCAACCGCGCAGAACGTGGCGCTCGTGCCGTTCACCGTGGTCGACAACGCGATCCCGCAGCCTTTGACGGTGACGCCGGGAAACGCGACCCGGGGGCGCGTCGTGGCGCTCGACCGAGGCAAAGGCAATTGCGTCACCTGCCACGAGCTCCCGCTCGACGCCGACTTCCAGGGCAATCTCGGACCGCCGCTGACCGGTGTCGCGGATCGCTACACGATCGACGAACTCCGCCTGCGCGTGGTGGACGGCAAGCGCATCAATCCCGACAGCAACATGCCGTCCTACTACCGGATCGAGGGCCTGACGGCTGTCCGCCGTGACTGGGCCGGCCGGCCGATACTGACCGCGCAGGAGGTCGAGGACGTGCTCGCCTACCTGATGACCCTGCGATGAGACACATGGAGACACGCATGAACACCGTCGCCACTCCGACGCGCCGCGGCATGCTGGCGCTTGCCGCCGGAGGGGTCGCGATCAGCCTGCTGCCGCTCCCCGCCTCCGCGCAGCTCGCCGCGCCGACCCAGGCCGCCGTCGACCGCATCCGCGGTAACCGCACGCTGGAGGAAGGGCGCGTCACGCTGCGCCTGCCGCCGATCGCGGAAAACGGCAACACCGTGCCGCTGACGGTGTCGGTCGAAAGCCCGATGACCGCGGCGGATCACGTCAAGACCATCCATGTCTTCGCCGACAAGAACCCGACGCCCGACATCGCGGTGTTCCACCTCACGCCCGCGCTTGGCCGCGCCAGCGCCGATACCCGCATCCGTCTCGGCCAAACCCAGGACGTGGTGGCGATCGCGGAAATGAGCGACGGCAAGCTGTTCATGACCCGGGCCGAGGTGAAGGTCACTATCGGCGGCTGCGGCGGCTGAGCGAGAAGGAACCGACATCATGGCCGCACCCATCGGGCAGCCCCGCGTCCGCATCCCCGCCCAGGCCCGCGCCGGGGAGGTGATCGAGATCCGTACCCTGATCTCCCACATCATGGAGACCGGGCAGCGTCGCGACCAGGCCGGCGCCATCATCCCGCGTGACATCATCAAGCGCTTCGAGGCGAAATTCGACGGCCAGCTCGTCTTCGCCATGGACCTCGCTTCCGCGATCTCGGCGAACCCGTACATTGCCTTCCCCTTCAAGGTGGAGAAGGCGGGCACCTTCGAGTTCACCTGGATCAACGACGCCGGCGAAGAACGCAAGGCGACCAACGACATCAAGCTGGCCTGAGGCGCGGGACATGTGGAAGGCGGCAGGTGTGACACTCGGCACCGCGGCGCTCGCCGCGGGCATCGCGTTTGCGCAGGGCAGTGCGCCCGAACCGCAGCGCACGATCACCGACCCGCAATCCGGCCGCCACTTCGCCACGCCCGAGACCCTCGCCATCCAGGACGACGATTTTCAGAATCCGGCCATGCTCTGGGCGGAGGAAGGCGAGCTGGCGTGGAACCGGGCCGAGGGCACCGAAGGCAAGTCCTGCGCGTCCTGCCACAACGACGCCACGCAGACGATGCGCGGCGTGCGGGCGCGCATGCCCGGCTATCACCCGCGGCTGCAGCGCGTCGTCACACTTGAACAGCAGATCAACATCTGCCGCACCGAACACATGGGCGCGCCCGCGCTGCCGATCGACAGCCGCCCGCTGAACGCCATGACCACCTTCGTCGCGCTGCAATCGCGCGGCATGCCGGTGAACGTGGACATCAGCGGCCCCGCCCGGTCCGCCTTCGACGCGGGCGAACGCTTTTACAACACGCGGCGCGGCCAGCTCGACATGCGCTGCGGCTCCTGCCACGAGGACAATTTCGGGCGTTCGCTGCGCGCCGACCTGCTCTCCCAGGGCATGACCAACGGCTTCCCGACCTATCGCCTCAAGGAACAGCGCGTGATCAGCCTGCAGTTCCGCCTGCAAGGCTGCGTCAACGATGTGCGCGGCGAGCCGCCGCCGATGGCCGGCGAGGACTTCACCAACCTCGAATTCTACTTGGCGTGGCGGGCGCAGGGCCTGCCGGTCGAAAGCCCCTCCGTCCGCCGCTGACGCGGCGGATCCAGCGCGGAGAACACGCATGATCACCCGTCGCGACCTCCTCGCCGCCGGCGCGGCGCTCGCCGCGCTGCCCGCGCGTGCCCAGCAGGCCCCTAGCCAAGCCGACCTGCTGCGGTTCGATCCACTGGGCCAGCTGACGCTGATCCACATCACCGACATCCACGCGCAGCTGATGCCGATGCGCTTCCGGGAAGCCTCGACCAATCTCGGCGTGGGCGAGGCGCGCGGCCAGCTGCCACACCTGACCGGGGCGGATTTCCTGCGCGCCTTCGACATGCCGCCCGGTACCGCCATGGCGCATGCGCTGACGGATCTCGACTATGTCGCGCTGGGCCGCCGCTTCGGTCCGATGGGCGGCGCCGACCGCATCGCCACCATCGTCAAGGCGATCCGCGCGGAGCGGCCGGGCCGCACGATCCTGCTCGACGGCGGCGACACCTGGCAGGGCTCCTGGACCAGCCTGCAGACCAAGGGCGCCGACATGGTGGCCTTCCAGAAGGCGCTCGGCGTCGAGGCGATGGTCGGGCATTTCGAGTTCACCTACGGCGCCGACCGGGTGAAGGAACTGGCCGAGTCGCTCGGCTTCCCCTTCCTCGGCGGCAACATCCAGGACACCGAGTGGAACGAGGATGTCTTCCCGGCCGAGGCCATCTTCGAGCGTGGTGGCGTCAAGGTCGCGGTGATCGGCCAAGCCTTCCCCTACACGCCAATCGCCAATCCGCGCTGGATGTTCCCGGAGTGGGAATTCGGCATCAAGGAGGAGAAGCTCGCCAGCCGTGCGCAGGCGGCGCGCGCGGCCGGTGCGCAACTCGTCGTGCTGCTCTCGCACAACGGCTTCGACGTGGACCGCAAGCTGGCGTTGCGCGTGCGCGGCATCGACGTGATCCTGACCGGGCACACCCATGACGCGATGCCGCGCCCGATGCGCGTCGGCGACACGCTGCTGATCGCCACCGGCTCCAACGGCAAGTTCGTCAGCCGCCTCGACCTCGATGTGAAGGATGGCCGGCTGGCGGGCTTCCGCCACGCGCTGATCCCGGTGTTCAGCGACGCCATCGCCCCGGATGCCGAGATGGCTGCGGTGGTGCGCGACCAGCGCGCGCCCTTTGCCGCGGACCTCGCCCGCGTGGTGGGGCGCACCGAGAGCCTGCTCTGGCGCCGTGGCAACACCGCCGGCACCTGGGATGACCTGATCTGCGACGCGCTGCTCGAACAGCGGGATGCCGAGGTCGCACTCTCCCCGGGCTTCCGCTGGGGCACCACGCTGCTGCCCGGCAGCGACATCACCGCCGAGGATGTCTGGTCGCAGACCGCGATCACCTATCCGGCCGCCTACCGCACCGCCATGAAGGGCGAGATGATCAAGACGGTGCTGGAGGACGTCGCCGACAACCTGTTCAACCCCGATCCCTACTACCAGCAGGGCGGCGACATGGTGCGCACGGGCGGGCTGTCCTTCACCCTCGATGTCGCCGCACCGTCGGGCCAGCGTGTGGGGGACCTGACGCTGCTGCGCACCGGCCAGCGGATCGACCCAGCGCGCGACTACACGGTGGCCGGCTGGGCCAGCATCAACCAGGCGACGCAGGGTCCGCCGATCTGGGACGTGGTGTTCGCCCACCTGACCAAGGGCCCGGTGCGGCTGGAGCCGCGCAACGACGTGCGCCTGCGCGGCGCCTGACGGCCCGCCGTGCAGGTAGGCTACGCGGCGGCACTGCTGGCGGGGACACTCTCTTTCCTGTCGCCCTGCGTGCTGCCGCTGATCATCCCCTATCTCGGCTTCCTCGGTGGCGTGACGCTGCGCGCCGCGCCGGGCGGGCCGGTCGCGGAAGCGCCGGATCGCGCGCGGGTGATGGTCGCGGCGCTGTTCTTCGTGCTCGGCTTCGCCACCGTCTTCACCGCGCTGGGTGCGACGGCAAGCCTGGTGTCGCAACTGCTGTCGGACTACCTCGACACGGTCGCCGTCATCGCGGGCCTGGTGCTGATCGCCTTCGGGCTGCACTTCGCCGGCGTGCTGCGCATCGGCTTCCTGAACTACGAGAAGCGCTTCGAGGTCGCGCAGAAGCCCGTCTCCCCGCTCGGCGCCTATGTGGTGGGCCTTGCCTTCGCCTTCGGCTGGACACCCTGCGTCGGGCCGGTGCTGGCCGGCATCCTGACCATCGCCGCGGCGTCCGACAGCGCATGGCAAGGGGCGGCACTGCTGTTCAGCTATGCGCTCGGGATCGGGGCACCGTTCCTGTTGGCGGCCGCCTTCGTGACGCCCTTCCTGCGCTTCGTGCAGCGCTTCCGGAAGCATTTCCATGCCGTGGAGATCGCCGTCGGCGGCCTGCTGGTGGTCACCGGCGTGATGGTGCTGACCGGCACCTTCCAGGAGATCGGCGCCTTCCTGCTCGACCGCTGGCCCGACCTCGGGCGCTTCGGATGAGTGGCGTGTCAGCCCTGCTGGCGCCGCGACCGCCAGGCCGGAAAGCCAGTGCCGTCCGCATAGCCGCGTTCCGCGACATAGGTGAACAGCGCCAGGAATTCGGGCTTCGGCATCAGCCCGTGCATGCGCGCGACTTCGATCTCGCGACCCATGCGTTGCGCGGCGTGCTCGGGAAGGAAGATGATCGTCGGCGTGAAGGTCACCCGCCAGCGCCGCGCCAGGGCGCGTTCCTCCAGCACGGTCCCGTCAAAGTCGGTGACCGGGCGCGCGCCATGCAGGTCAAGCTGCACGATGCGGAAGCGCGGCCGGATGAAGCCTTCGATCTCAGGCTGCACAAGGTGATCGGTGTGCATCTCCCGGCAATAGGGACAGCCGCGCTGGTCGAAGATGATGGCGAGGCGCTGGCCGTCGGCGGCGGCCTCCTCCAGGTCCTCGCGCAGGTTCAGGAAGCCTTCGTGGAACCAATCCTGGGTCCAGCCATTCTCGGTGCGCACCGGCGTCGCGCGACCAGTGCCGGGCACGCAGGCAAGCCCGGCAAGCAGCGCGCGGCGGGCAATCCGAATCATCGGAGCGTCCTTGGAAGTTTCGCGATTGCATTAGTATGTGCGCAGGAAGCAGGCCCCCGTCAATGCGCGTAAGGGCTGTTCTCGACGCCACCACGATCCTGCTGGCCAGCGCCCTCGGCCTGGTCGTCGAGATCGTCGCCGGCCGCTTGCTCGCGCCCTATGTCGGGATGTCCGTCTATACTTGGACATCGGTCATCGCCGTGGTGCTGGGCGGCTTTTCCATAGGGCATTGGTGGGGCGGCCGGCTGGCGGGGCCAGATTGCGACCGGTCGCGCGGCCATGCGCGGCTGACGTGGCTGCTGGCCGGCTGCGCGGCCGCGTCGCTCGCCGCCGTGCCGGCGCTGCGGCTGGCCGCGCCGTTCCTCGACCGGGAGGGTGTCTCCCCCCTGCTCGCCATGGTCGGCTTCGCGCTGGCCGGCTTCCTGGCGCCAAGCCTGCTGGTCGGCGCCGTCTCCCCCATCGTGACCAAGCTCGCGGTGGAGGAAGCGCCGCATGGCCAGGTCGGGCGCGTGCTGGGCCGGCTCTTGGCGGTCTCGGCGCTCGGGGCCATCGGCGGCACGCTCGCGGCCGGCTTCGTCTTCGTTGCCTGGATCGGGTCCTCGGGCACGATGCTCGCCTGCGCCGGGTGTTATGCGGGGCTGGCGGCGCTGCATGCGGCGGCGGCGGCGCAGCGCGGTGTGGCACTCGGGCTGGCCGCCGCGGCCAT
The DNA here is from genome assembly GCF_014644535.1 of Neoroseomonas lacus. Taxonomy (GTDB): domain Bacteria; phylum Pseudomonadota; class Alphaproteobacteria; order Acetobacterales; family Acetobacteraceae; genus Neoroseomonas; species Neoroseomonas lacus. The sequence goes on along the minus strand of NZ_BMKW01000004.1, from coordinate 25,149 downwards.
TGCGGTGCCGGCCGGCGCATCGACCCTGCCGGCCTATGCCCGGGTCTGCGACGTGGAAAGCGCCTATGCCTGCCTGCGCGTCGTGGATGCCGAGCCGATGGTCGGCCGGCCCGCTCGGCTGCTCGTGCTCGACCACCTTGCGCATGGCATCAACCTGCGCGACGAGCCGAGCACCTTCGTCCAGCCATACCTGCATCTGGTGGACGAGTTGATGACCGCGCGCGGCCTGCCTGCCGCGCCGGCCGCCTTCTTCGCCGGTGGCGGCGCCTTCACCCTGCCGCGCGCCTGGGCCGCCGACCATCCCGAGGCGCGGCTGATCGTCGCCGAGATCGACCCCGCCATCGCCGCCCTCGCCCGCCGCGACTTCTGGCTGCGCGACAGCCCTGCGCTGGAGGTCGTGGCGCGCGACGCCCGTGTGGCGCTGCAGGCCATCCCACCCGGCCCGCGCTTCGACCTGGTGTTCGCCGACGCTTTCCAGGACCTGTCGATGCCGGTGCACCTCGTCACCCGCGAATGGCATCAGGCGGTACGCGGGCGGCTCAAGCCCGGCGGCGCCTATCTGGTGAACGTGATGGAGGACCGGCGCGCGCCGCGCTTCCTGCTCGCCCTCCTGCGCACGCTCGCCGAGGACTTCCCCGCCGTCGAGGTATGGGTCGAGGCGAGTGAGCAGCCCGCTGGGCGCCGCATCACCTATCTCGTGCTCGCCTCCGACACGCCGAGCCCTTCCGCGCGCATCGCCGCGCGGCGCGGGCCCGAGCGGTCCTGGGCGCGGCTGCCACCCGGCTACGTCGCCGCGCGCTGGGAAGCAGCGCAGGTGCCGGTGCTCACCGACGAATTCGCGCCGGTGGACCGGCTGATGTCCCACCTCATCCTGTCGCCGGAGGCGAGTGGACGATGAACAGACGCATCTTTCTGACAGCCATCGCTGGTCTTGCGCTCGGCGCGGCGGGCGTTCGCGAGACGCCGTTGGCCGACCCCAAGCCGAGCCTCGAGGCGCCGCGTCGCATCGTCGTCTCGCTGTCGGAGGCCGACCCGGCGCGTGCCAATGCCGTGTTCAGCAACATCATCAACGTCCAGTCCTTCTACGGGCAGGACCTGGTGCGCATCATGGTGGTGGCCTATGGGCCGGGCGTGCGCCACCTGATCGCGGCCGAGACGCAGGTGGCCGAGCGCGTCGCCTCGCTGCGCGCCTACGACATCGAGTTCGTCGCCTGCGGAGCGACGCTGGACACGCTTGGGCTCGGATCCGATGTCGTGCTCGAGGGCGTGCAGGTGGTGCAGAACGGACTGCCGGAGATCGTCGAACTGGTGCTGCAGGGCTGGGTGCATCTGCGGCCCTGACGGGAGCCGCGGCCCGCGTCACCGCCGGCCAGCGACACCCGGTTGTGCGCCGGCGCTACATCAGCAGCCGGTCCTCCACGGCGGCGATGCCGGCGCGCGCACAGACATCGTCCTCCGGGCCGCCCGGCGCGCCGGAGATCCCGATGCCGCCGACGACCGATCCTGCGGATTCCACCGGAACGCCGCCGCCCAGGAAGATGTAGCCCGGAATGTGGCGGATCGCGCTGTTCGCCTGGCCGGCCTGGGTGATGTTTGACAGTTCCTCGGTCGGCGTGCGGAAGGACACCGCCGCGCGCGCCTTGCCCAGCGCCGTGTCGGGCGTGTGCGCGCCCGCCAGCGTATCGCGCAGCACCACCTGCGTCACACCGAAGCGGTCCACCACCGCGACGGCCACCTGGAACCCCCGGTCGCGGCAGGCGGTGAGCGCCGCCTGCGCCATGTCCAGCGCGAGCGACGGCGCCATGACGCGGAAGGTGGTGAAGTCCTCCGCCCGCAGTGGCGGGGCCGCGGTGACTGCGGCGAGACATGTGGCCGCGAGCATGATCCTCTTCATCGGGCATCTCTCCTGTTGCTATCGGGGGGCAGTCTCGCCAGCAGCGCCTCGGCCTGCTGCCAGAAGAAGTAGTCGGCCTGGTAGCCGATGATCCGGCCGACCTCCCGCCCGTTCGCGAACAGCACGAAGGTCGGCGTGAACCGCCAGGCGGTGAGGTGGCGCAGGTCCTCGGGCAGGTCCTGGGCCACGTCGACGCGTCGCAGTGGCGCGCGCCGGCCGAGGTCGGAGCCGTTCCACGCCGGCTCGCCTACCTCGCGCAGCCAGCGCCGGCACCACGGGCAGTCGTGGCGCTCCAGCATCACGAAGCTGGCCACAGCCTCCTCCGCCCGCGCTCGCGGGGCGGCCAGGGCGGCCAACAGCGGCAGGCAGCGCCGGCGCATTGGGCCTATTGCGCGCCGGCGGCCTGGTGCAGATACGCGATCAGGTCGTTGACCTGCTGCTCATTGCGCAGGCCGGGAAACGACATCGAGCCTGCCGGCACGATGGCCTTGGGATTGGCGATGTAGGCGCGCAGCGTCGGCTCGTCCCAGGTCAGCCCCTCGGCCGCCTTGGCGCGCATCGGCGCGGAGTAGCGGAACCCGTCGATGCTGCCCGCGCGCCTGCCGAAGATGCCGTGCAGGTTTGGACCGACGCCATTGCGCCCGCCCTGTTCCACCGTGTGGCAGGCACGGCATTGGTTGAACACGCGCTGCCCCGCGGCGGCGTCCTGAGCGGAGGCCATGCCTGGCAGGGCGAGCAGCAGCGCGCCTACGACAGCGAACCTGACGGACATTCATGACCCTCCCATTCGAACAGGTCGCTTCGCTTGGCTCTGGACGGACAGAACGACCCTGCATTAGTGTTCACTAATCTAATCCGTCAAACAAGACGGAAGCGGAGGAGATCGCGTCCATGATGCTCCGGGTCCTTCTTCCATGCCTGTTGCTGGCGGCCGCACCGGCCCTTGCCCAGGCCCTTGATCCCGTTCTCCTCGCCGGTGCCTGCCAGGGCTGCCACGGCGTCGCCGGGCAGGGTTCGCACGGCATTCCCCAGATCAAGGATGCCCAAAGCCGCGCGGAATTCGTCGCGCTGATGCAGGCCTTCCGCGCCAACCAGCGTGAGGCGACGGTGATGGGCCGCATCACGCGCGGCTACACGGACGAACAGATCACCGTCCTCGCCACACATTTCGCCCGCGCGCAGTAGGGAGGACGCCGACATGACGCTGTCCCGTCGCACGTTCCTTGCCGCTGCATCCGCGGCTCTCGTCGTGCCGCGCATTGCGCTGGCACAGCCAGGCGCCGGCCGCGTCGTCATCATCGGCGGCGGCTTCGGCGGCGCTTCCGCCGCCCGCTTCGCCCGCGATCACTTCCCGGCGCTGGATGTCACGCTGATCGAACGCAGCCGGACCTTCACCACCTGCCCTTACGGCAATTTGGTGCTCGCCGGCCGACGCACAATCGAGAGCATCACGTTCGGCTACGACCGCCTCGCCGCGCGTGGCGTGCGGGTGCTGAACCAGAGCGTCACGGCGGTCGATCCCGCCGCGAAGCGCGTGCGCCTCGCCGACGGGACGGAGGTTCCCTACGACCGGCTCGTGATGTCGCCGGGCATCGACCTGCGCTGGGGCGCGATCGAGGGCTATGACGAGGCGGCGAGCGCACGCATGCCGCATGGATGGAGCCCGTCCCTGCAGCCCATCACGCTGCTCCGTCGCCAGCTCGAGGAGATGCCGGACGGCGGCACCTTCGTCATGGCGATCCCGGATAATCCCTTCCGCTGCCCGCCCGGCCCCTATGAGCGGATCAGCATGGTCGCGGAATACCTCAAGCGCGCCAAGCCGCGCAGCAAGCTGATCGCGCTCGACGCCAAGAACGGCTTCTCGAAGCAGCCGCTGTTCCAGGATGCCTGGGAGGAGCTCTATCCGGGCATCGTCGAGTGGCGCGGCGCATCGAGCGACGGCCGCGTCATGCGCGTCCATCCCGCGACGATGGAGGTGGAGACCGAGTTCGGCGAGAAGCTCAAGGGCGATGTCGTCAACGTCATCCCGCCGCAAATGGCCGCGCGGATCGCGCGCGACGCCGGCCTCGTCAACCAGTCCGGCTGGTGCCCGGTCAAGCCCGCGACCTTCGAGAGCGCGCAGGTCGACGGCATCTGGGTGCTGGGCGATGCGACGATCGCGGCGCCGATGCCGAAATCGGGCTTCGCCGCATCCTCGCACGCCAAGCATGCCATCGCCTGCATCGCGGCCTCACTGGCCGGGCGCGCGCCGCCGCCCGCGACCCTGTTCAACACCTGCTACAGCCACGTCGGGCCGGACTACGGCATCTCGATCGTCGGCGTGTACCGGCCCGGCCCGACCTCGCTGGTCGAGGTCGAAGGCTCGGGTGGGATCAGCCCGCGCAATGCGACCATGACGCCCGAGCGCCGCCAGCAGCACCGGCAGCTCGAGGCACTCTACGCCGATGGCTGGTACGCAAGCATCACCAACGAGATGTTCGGCTAGCCCTCGCGCTGCCGTTCCGAGGGAGGACTCATGACGACGAGAGTGGACACGCAGAGGCCGTCCCGCCGCGGCTTGTTGCGCGTGGCGGCCGGTGCCGGCGCCGCCGCGGGGCTCGCCGGGGGCGTCGCCGAGGCCCAGGGCAATGCCGAGAACCTGCCGCCGAACCTGCCGGAATGGAGCCGCGCGCTCGGCCCGGGCGTCATCGAGGAACCCTATGGCACGCGCAGCCGCCACGAGACGGCGGTGCGCCGTTACGTGCCCTGGCTGACGCCCGACCGGATCTCCTCCGTCTCTTTCACCCCGCTCGCGGAGATGCAGGGCATCATCACGCCGTCGGGACTGCATTTCGAACGGCACCACGGCGGCGTGCCGGACGTCGACCCGGCCGACTACCGGCTGATGATCCACGGCATGGTGGAGCGACCGCTCGTCTTCACGCTCGAGGACCTGAAGCGGCTGCCCACCGTCTCCCGCATCCACTTCGTCGAATGCCCGGCGAATGGCGGCATGGAATGGCGCGGCGCGCAGATGTCCGGCGTGCAGTTCACCCACGGGATGCTGTCCTGCTCGGAATGGACCGGCGTGCCGCTCAAGGTGCTGCTCGCCCAGGCCGGGCTGCGCAGCGGTGCCTCCTGGCTGCTCGCCGAGGCATCCGATGCCGCGCACCTCGCGCGCTCCATCCCGCTCGCCAAGGCGCTCGACGACGCCATCGTCGCCTTCGGCCAGAATGGCGAGGCGGTGCGGCCGCAGCAGGGCTATCCCGTGCGCCTGGTGCTGCCCGGCTATGAGGGCAACATGTGGATCAAATGGCTGCGCCGGATTGAGGTCGGCGACCGCCCCTGGTTCACGCGCTGGGAAACGCGCACCTACACCGACCTGATGCCGGACGGCCTGTCGCGCCAATTCACCTTCGTCAACGAGGTGAACTCGGTCATCACCTATCCCTGCCCGGAGAAGCCTCTCCGGGGGCGTCCGGGCTTCGTGGAGATCTCCGGCCTCGCCTGGTCGGGCGCCGGGCGCGTCATGCGCGTCGATGTCTCGGCCGATGGCGGCGACACCTGGCGCAGCGCGACATTGCAGGACCCCGTGCTGCCCAAGGCGCTGACGCGCTTTCGCATCCCGTGGGAATGGCGCGAGGGCCAGACGGCCTACCTGCAGAGCCGCGCGATGGACGAGACCGGGCGCGTGCAGCCCACCATCGCCGAACTGCGCAACGTCCGCGGCAGCGAGAGCATCTACCACAAGAACAGTATCCAGACGTGGTTGGTCGATCGCGAAGGAACGGTGGTCAATGTCCAGATCGATGCGTAAGGCCCTGACCATCGGCGTGCCGCTGCTCGCCCTCGCCGGCTTCGCAGCGGCGCAGCAGGCGCCGCAGCCCGCACCGGCCGACGTCATGGCGACCTACCGCCCCTTCGCGGCACCGCCTGGCGAGCGCACGCGCGCCGACGTCCCCTGGCCGGCCCCCGCGATCGCGACCGGCGCCCTGCCCGCGCCCATTCCGGGGATCGGTCGCGGCGCGACCTCGGCCGAGATCGCCGGCTGGGACATCGCGGTGCGTGGCGACGGCCACAACCTGCCGCCCGGCGGCGGCACGGCAAAGCAGGGGGAGGAGTTGTTCATCACCCACTGCGCCGCCTGCCACGGCGATTTCGGCGAGGGACTCGACCGCTGGCCAGCCCTGATGGGCGGGCGCGACAGCCTGCGTTCGGACCAGCCACGCCGCACCGTCGGCTCGTTCTGGCAGCATGCGCCGGGGGTGTTCGACTACATCCGCCGCGCCATGCCCTACCCAGCGCCGCAGAGCCTGACGAATGACGAGTATTACGCGCTGACGGCCTATGTCCTGTTCATCAACGAGATCGTGGGCGAGGAGGATGTGATGGACCGTGACAGCCTCGCGCGCGTGCAGATGCCCAACCGCGACGGCTTCGTGCTCGAAGCGCGGCCGGACACGCCGAACGCCGCCTGCATGATGAATTGCCGCCAGGGCCGGCCCGTCGGCGTAACGATGGACAGCCGGCAATTCGCGCAGCCAGGTTCGGACTCCGGCACGTCCGAACCGCAATAGCAGCAGCGCAGGACCGACATGCGGCAGGGCTCATGACGCCCGGGGGCGAGCTGCGGATGGCTGACGGGAGCCAGACAGGTTGGCCGAGCAGGTGCTGTTCCGCTCCGCCGTGCGGGAGAGGATCCTGCTCGGCGCGGGCACCCTCTCCCGCGCGTACCAGTTGCTCGAGCCGGGGTCGGTCGTACTGCTCACGACGCCGCGGCGCCGGCGGGAAAGCGTGATGGCGATGCCCGGCACATGATGATGCAGTTCGAGCCGCCGCCGGCCGGCTGCATCGTCAACGGCCGACACGTCAGCTTCGAGACGGTGCCTCGCAGGCGCGAATGCGTCCCCGCGATCCCGTAGGCGCATCGCGGCAGGCAGGTCGCCGGCGTCCGCTGTCTCAAAGCACTCGACGGCGGACACACAAAGGGCACCGCTGACGTTCGATGCCCAAGGCCGCCCGGGGGTACAGGCAAGCGCTCGTGAAGAACCCAGTGCGCCGCGTTTTCACCTCCAGGGACATGCAGGCTTAGGGTCGCAGCCTTCGGCAAGGCCGAGCCTGTGGCGGTGGAAGCGGCTCGCGCACTGATCGACAAGGTCGTGATCAATCCCGGCCAAGGACCGGAGGATCCGCCGGACATCGAGCTCGTCGGGCATCTCACGACCATGCTCAAGGCCGGCAGGGCGTTTCCAAACGGGCACAACGCCGCCATTGGACGTCTCGTCGAAGCGTTGTCCTCGGGTTCGGATAACGAGGATATAGGGGGAGTTCCCTCCCCCGCTCTTGCTTCGCCCGCTCAATCCATCGCCGCATGCGCCTCGGCCGGCGCGGGGCGGCTCGACGCCGGCCGCCGCATCATCAGCACCAGCAGGGCGGTCGGGATGCACAACAGCATCAATAGATGGAAGTCATTGGCATAGGCCATGATCTGCGCCTGACGCGTGACCTCGGCATTCAACAGCGCCGCGCCGGCCGGTGTGTTCGGGTCCCACAACCGCGACACGCCGGACATCTGCATCATGCGGTTCAGCGGCGTGACCAGCGAGGAAATCTCGGCATGCAGCACCTGCGTGTCGTGTTCCAGCACCGCGACCGTCGCCGAGATGCCGATGGCGCTGCCGATGTTGCGCACCAGGCTGGTCAGCCCCGTGCCGTCGGTGCGCAGTTCCGGCGCCAGCGTCGCGAAGGCGATGAGCTGCAGCGGGATGAAGACGAAGCCGAGCCCGAAACCCTGCATCGCCGTGGTGAACATCAGGTGATGCGTGTCGAGGTCAGGCGTCCAGGCGGTCATGTCCCACAGCGACCAGGCGATCACACCGACGCCGAACATCATGAGCTTGCGTGGATCGACCCGGCTGGCCAGGCGCCCGGCGACCATCATCGCCGCCATGGTGCCCGCCCCGCGCGGCGCCATCACCAGCCCCGCATCGAACACCGGATACCCGCCCAACGTCTGCAGATACGGCGCGAGCAGCGCCGAGGTCGAGAACAGGATCACCCCCACCACGAACATCATGAAGAAGCCCGAGAGGAAGTTGCGGTCCTTGAAGATGCGCGGCGGGATGAAGGGATGCTCGGCGGTCAGCAGATGCACCAGGAACAGCCACAGCCCGAGCAGGGCGACGCCGGCCTCGATGATGATCTCGGTCGAGGTGAACCAATCCTCCCGCTGCCCGCGGTCGAGCATCAGCTGCAAGGCGCCGATGCCGACGCTGAGCGCGGTGAAGCCGAACCAGTCGAAGCTGCGCCCATGCCCCGGCCGGTCGTCCTCCAGGAACACCCACAGCCCGGCGAAGGCGAACAGCCCGACCGGCAGGTTCACATAGAACACCCAGCGCCAGTTGTAGGTCTCGGTGAGGTAGCCGCCGAGCGTCGGCCCCAGGATCGGCCCGAGCATCACGCCCATGCCCCACACCGCCATCGCCGAACCCCGCTGCGCCGGCGGGTAGATGTCGAGCATCGTCGATTGCGACAGCGGCACCAGCGCCGCGCCAAAGGCGCCCTGCAGCAGCCGGAACACCACCATCTGCTCAAGCGACTGCGCCGCCCCGCACAGCACCGAGGCGGCGGTGAAGCCACCCACCGAGATCAGGAAGATCCGCTTGCGCCCGTATCGCGCGGCGAGCGCGCCGACCGGCGAGGTCAGGATCGCCGCGGCGACGATGTACGACGTCAGCACCCACGTCACCTGGTCCGCCGTCGCCGACAACCCGCCCTGCATGTAGGGCAGCGCGACATTGGCGATGGTGCCGTCCAGCGCCTGCATCAACGTCGCCGCCATGGCGCAGACGGTAATCAGGGACCGGTTCGGCACGACCCCGCCGGCGGATGCGGTGCTGGCGGACATTGCCCGCGCTCCCTCAGAACAGGTCCGACAGGGTCCGGCGATGGCCGGTGTCGATGCTGGCCACCACGCTCATCCCCGCCCGCAGCGGCGGCGCGCCTTCCTCGGGCGTGACGTGCACGCGCACCGGCACGCGCTGCACCACCTTCACCCAGTTGCCGCTGGTGTTCTGCGCCGGCAGCACCGAGAACTGCGCGCTCGTCGCCGGGCTGATCGAGGCCACCGTGCCGCGCCACACCCGCCCCGGATAGGCATCCACCGTAAAGGTCACCGGATTGCCGGGCCGGACATAGGTGAGGTCGGTCTCCTTCGGGCTGACCTCGACCCAGACGCGCTCCGAGCCCACCAGGCCGAGCGCCGGCACCGCCGCTTCCATGTACTGGCCCGGCTGCACCGCCTCGACCCGCGTGACGATGCCGTCGAAGGGCGCGCGCACCACGCTGTTGGCGAGCTGCCGGCGCGCCTCGTCGAGCGCCGCCTGGGCCTGCTGCACCTCGGGGTGGTGTTCCGGCGGCAGGGAGGCATCGCCGCCGAGCCGCGCCAGCTGCACCACCGCCTGCTGGCGCAGGCTGGCCAGGCGCTGCTGCGCCTGCAACAGCCGGAAGCGCGCATCGTCGTAGCTGGCGCGCGAGACGGCGCTGGTGCCGACCAGGCTCTGCGCGCGGTCGAACTGCGCGCTGGCGAGATCCACGGCGGCTTCCTCCGCCGCGGTGTCGCGCTGCATGCGCGTGAGGTCCTCGCGCAGCGCCTCGACCGTCAGCACCGCCTGGCGCAGCCGCGCCTGCGCGCCGTCCACGGCGTTCTGGAAGGGTGCGGGGTCGAGACGGTACAGCACGTCGCCCTGACGCACCGCCTGGCCTTCACGCACGGGCACCTCACGCACGATGCCGGCGACGTCGGTCGAGACCATCAGCATCGCGGCATGCACATAGGCGTTGTCGGAGGAGACGTAGCGGCCACCCGACAGCCAGCCCCAGCCGGCGGCACCGATCGCGGCGACGATGCCGAGCGCCATCAGCCCCCGGCGCAGCCGCCGCTTCGCCACCGCCGGGTCGCGCGGCGGCACGGCGGCGGTCGCGCGATCCACCACGCGCGGGGTTTCGGTCAGCGGACCATCAGGCATGACACGCGTTCCTCAGGCGGCCTCGTCGGGCACGCTCTCATCCGTCAGCAGCTGTGATTTCATCCCCAGCAACGCTTCGACGACATGGACCACCGCCTCGTGGTCGAGACCCCGGGTGATCCGGTCATGGAGTTCGGCGCGATAGGCGGCGATGCGTTCCAGGATTGGGGCGGCCGCCGGCGTCAGATGCAGCCGCCAGATGCGCCGGTCGGTCGGGTCGGGCCGACGTTCCACCAGGCCGCGCGCCTGCAGCCGGTCGATCAGCCGGCCGACCGAGATCGGCTCGACCTCCAGCGCGTCGGCGAGTTCCTTCTGGCTCAGCCCGCCCATGCGTTCGAGCCGGGCGAGGATGACCCATTGGGCGCGGGTCATGCCGTCCTCGCGGGCGCGACGATCGGCCTGGATGCGCACCAAGCGGCCGACATCGGAGAGCAGGAAGAGCAGGTCACGGTCGAGGGCGGCTGTCATGACACGCGATATAATAAGCCTGCTTATAATCAGCCGCAACGCCTTCTGGCCGGAATGCAGAAACATGCTTGTGCGAAAATTCGCAATTGCGGATCATTCGCAATTAACATGCGCAAGGAGCGCTCGATGCGCCGAACCCTTCTCCTGCCCGCCGCCGTCCTCCTGCTCGCCCTCACCGGCTGCGAGACCCAGCAGCAGATCCTCGCCGACGAACAATCCGTCGCCACCCAGGCCGCGTTGCAACGCGCCCGCTTCGAGTTGAACTGTCCCGCCGCCACCGCCACCGTGCTGTCGAGCCAGATTCTCCAGCCGATCGCCTGGCGCGGCCTGGAACGTGCGGAATACGTGATCGGCGTCAGCGGCTGCGGGCGGCGCGAGACCTATATCGCCGTCTGCCAGCTCGGATCGACAAGCTGCCTGGCGATCGCCGGGCGGGTCGCCGCCCCGGCCTGACCGGCGCACGCCCGCTGGCTTGCGCGAGGTCAACGCCGCCGCGTCCACCCGCCCCTATCATCGCGTCGAATCGCGACCGGGAGCGGGTGGCAGGTGGTACGGATAGCGCGTGCGTTCTGGGGCCTGCTCGGGCTGCTCCTGCTGTTGTGGATCGCGGCGGACCCTGCCGCCCTGGCACCGGTCGGCCTGTTTCCCTTCCGCGCCGGGATGGTGCAGGTCACCGGCATCCTGGCGATGGGGTGCATGAGCGTGGCGATGATCCTCGCGATCCGCCCGCGCTGGCCCGAGCGGTGGTTCGATGGCCTCGACAAAATGTACCGGCTGCACAAATGGCTCGGCATCGGCGGGCTGGTGCTGTCCGTGGTCCATTGGCTGTGGTCACAGGGGCCGAAATGGGCGGTCGGCTTCGGCTGGCTCGCGCGTCCCGCGCGCGGACCGCGCCCCGCGCCGGGCAGCGACATCGAGCAGACCCTTCTCGGCCTGCGCGGCACGGCGGAGGGTATCGGCGAATGGGCCTTCTATGCCGCCGTCGTGCTGATCGCCGTGGCGCTCATCACGCGCATCCCCTACGGCTTTTTCTTCAAGACGCATCGCTGGCTCGCCGCGGTCTATCTGGTGCTCGTCTTCCATGCCGTCGTGCTCACCAGCTTCGCCTATTGGGCAACGCCCCTCGGCGTCGTCATGGCGGTGCTGATGGCAGGCGGCACGGGCGGGGCGGTGGTCGTGCTGCTGCGCCGGGTCGGCGCGGGCCGGCAGGTGCGCGGCCGGATCGCCTCCCTCACCTACTATCCCGAACTCAGGGTGCTTGAGGGCGAGGTCTCGGTGCCGGAAGGCTGGCCTGGCCACCGGGCAGGCCAGTTCGCCTTCGTCACCTCGGACAGGTCGGAAGGCGCGCACCCCTACACGATCGCTTCCGCCTGGCATCCGGCGGAGCGCTGCCTCACCTTCATCACCAAGGCGCTGGGCGACCACACCAGCACCCTGCCCGACCGGCTGACCGTCGGACAGGCGGTGATGGTCGAAGGCCCCTATGGCTGCTTCACCTTCGACGATGACCGCCCACGCCAGATCTGGATCGGCGCCGGCATCGGCATCACGCCCTTCATCGCCCGCATGAAGCAGATCGCCCTGGAACCGCCGCGCCCGCCGCAGGAAATCCATCTCTTCCACCCGACCGCCGACTACAGCGCCGAGGCGATCGCGAAACTCACCGCCGACGCCGCCCGCGCCGGGGTGCATCTGCATGTGCTGCATGACCAGCGCGACGGTCGGCTCAACGGCGAGCGTATCCGCGCCGAAGTGCCAGGCTGGCAGGAGGCGAGCGTGTGGTTCTGCGGGCCGGCCGGCTTCGGCCATGCGATGCGGCGGGATTTCGCCGCACACCACCTGCCGCCGGCGCGCTTTCATCAGGAGTTGTTCGCGATGCGCTGAGCACCTTCCGGCCGGGTGGGTTGCACCGGCGGCGGGGCACCCGCATCCTGTCCCGATACCGGCAAGAATTGGGGGAAACCGCGTGACGCTGACTGTTGTCGAGCCTGAGGGGCTCTATCCGGACACCGCGCTTGAACAGCGGGTCATGGGCCCGTCGGTGCGCATCCTGCAGGGGCCGTGCAAGACCTCCCTCGCTGAATTGCCCGACGAGATCTGCCAGCAGGCCGAAGGGCTGATGACGCTGCGCATGGCGGTGCCGGCCGACCAGATCGCGCGCTTCCCGAAGCTCAAGGTCATCGTGCGCATGGGCGTCGGCTATGACCGCGTCGATCGCGTCGCGGCCGCCGCCCGCGGCATCAAGGTCTGCAACGTGCCCGACTACGGCACGCAAGAAGTCGCCGAATTCGCCATCCTGATGGCGCTCGCGCTGCGCCGCGGCCTGACGCTGTACCACGACACCCAACGCGGCCCGAACCCGGCGCCGTGGGCGGTGCTGCGCCACCCGGCGGTGCGCCGGCAGGAGGTGCAGACCTTCGGCATCCTCGGCCTCGGGCGCATCGGCACGGCCGCCGCGCTGCGCGCCAAGGCGCTCGGCTACCGCGTGGTGTTCTACGACCCGGCGCTGCCGAACGGGGCGGACCGCGCCATCGGCGTGACGCGCTGCCGCACGATGGACGAGATGCTGGCCCAGGCCGACGTGCTGTCCATCCATTGCCCGCTGACGCGCCACACGCGCGGCCTGGTCGGCGAGCGTGAGTTGCGCCTGCTGCCGAAGAACGCCGTGGTGATCAACACGGCACGCGGGCCGATCCTCGATATCGAGGCACTGGAGAAGGTGCTGCGCGACGGCCATGTCGCCGCCGCCGGCCTCGACGTCATCCCGGTCGAACCGCCGGTCGAGCCCATCCCGTCCCTGCTGCGCGCCTATCGCGACAAGGAGGAATGGCTGACCGGCCGGCTGATCATCTGCCCGCACATCGCCTTCCACAGCCCCGAGGCCTGGGACGACATCCGTCTGAAGGGGGCGGAGACCATGCGCGACGTGCTGGTCGACGGGTTGAACACCAACGTCATCCCGCCCGAGAGCGATTGACGACGCACCAAGCGTCGCTCTTCCGTTGCAGGTTGGAGATTGCCGCGACGGTTGGGACCGGAGAAGGGCTTTGCCCCTCTCCGGACCTCACCCCACCAAAGGCCTAAGGGCCTCTGGACACCTTGAGTTGGTGCTGGGCGCCGCGGTGGTCGCCGAATGGCAATGCCGTATTGGACAAGGTGTCCAACATGATTCTGGCACCGGGCAAAGCGGGCGTCGCGCCGCTGAGCAAGCCCGTTCTGCCCAACGCCCAGTATCGGTTTCCAAAGGCCCTTAGGCCTTTGGTGGGGTGAGCCCGAGAGGGGCAAGGCCCCTCTCGGTCCCGCGCCGCGACAAGGAGATGACGCCATGATCCGCGATGCCACGGCCCAGGCCGCCCGCCTCACCGCCGCCCGCGCCCTGGTGGAGGACATCCTGGTCCCGGCCGAGGCGCAGATGGACGCCGAGGACCGCATGCCCGACGCCGCGCGCGCCGCGCTACGCGCCCACGGGTTGTTCGGCCTCTCCATCCCCGAGGCGCAAGGCGGCCTCGGCCTGACCATGGAGGAAGAGGCCGGGCTGATGCTCGTCCTTGGTCGTACCGCGCCGGCCTATCGCGCCGTCTATGCGCTCAACAGTGGGGGCGCGGCGCAGATCCTGCTGCGGGCGGGGACCGAGGCGCAGAGGGCGCGCTGGCTGCCGGGCCTGGCGCGCGGCGACCTGATCGCCTGTTTCTGCCTGTCGGAAGCCGAGGCCGGCTCGGATGCTGCCGCGCTGCAAACCACCGCGCGTCGCGATGGCGACGGCTGGCGCCTCACCGGCCGCAAGCGCTGGGTCACCAATGCGCCGGAAGCCGGCATGCTGATGGTGATGGCGCGCACGGGCGGCGCCGGCGCGCGCGGCATCTCCGCCTTCGCCATCGACCCCAACACGCCTGGCGTATCGGTGCAGCCGACGCAACAGAAGATGGGCATGCGCGGCGCGCAGGTCGCCGACATCGTCTTCGAGGACGTCGCCGTGCCCGCGGACGCGCTGGTCGGCGCCGAGGGCGACGGGCTGAAGCTCGCGCTGGCCGGGCTCGACAAGGTGCGGCTGCATCTCGCCGCGCTCTCGGCCGGGCTGATGGAACGGCTGATCGACGAAGGCCGCCGCCACGCGCTGGCGCGCCGCCAATTCGGCAAGCCGCTCGCCGAACAACCCGTCATCGCCGCCCTGCTCGCCGATTGCGTGGCCGAGGCGCTGGCGGCGCGCTGCATGGCACTGGAACTCGCCCGTGCGCGAGACGACGGCACGTTGCGCCCGGCCGATGCCGCCGCCGCCAAGCTGTTCGCCACCGAGGCGCTGGGCCGCGTCGCCGACCGCGTGCTGCAGGTCCATGGCGGCGAGGGCTACATGGTCGGCAGCGCCGTCGAGCGCCTGTACCGCGACGTGCGGCTGCTGCGCATCCTCGACGGCACCTCGGACATCCAACGCATGGTGGTGGCGCGCGGCCTGCTGGGCTGACCGCCGCGAAACCCTGAATCGCGGACGTCTCGCACAAGAGCGCGAGGTGGCCACTGGCGGGCTTGGCCAGCATACCGACTGGTTGGTATGTACCTCGCATGGACGCAACGCCACCCCGACGCCCCGATGCCCGGACCCGCCTTCTCGACGCGGCGATGACCCTGCTGCGCACGCAGGGCTATGCCGCCACCACGGTGGACGACATCTGCGCGGCGGCCGGCGTGACCAAGGGCGCCTTCTTCCATCACTTCCGCAGCAAGGAAGACCTCGGCGTCGCCGCCGCGGTGCATTTCAGTACCTGGCTCGAAGCGCTCTTCGCGCGCTCCGGCTGGCGCGACCATGCCGACCCGCTCGACCGCGTCCTCGCCTATGTCGATTTCCGCATCGCCATCTTCCGCGGGGCGATCCCGCACTTCACCTGCCTGCTCGGCATGATGGTGCAGGAGACCTTCGCCACCCATCCGGCCATCCGCGCGGCTTGCCAGGACGGCATCACGATCCATGCCGCACCACTGTGCGACGAAATCGCAGCGACGATGCAGGCGCGCGGCATCACGGGCTTCACGGCGGAGAGCCTGGCCCTGCATGCCATGGCGGTCATCCAGGGCGCCTTCGTCCTCGCCAAGGCGGATGGCGGGCCGGACCTCGCGGTCGACAGCCTGCGGCACCTGCGCCGCTACGTCGAACTGCTCCTCACCGCCCCCCAGGAACACCAAGGAAACGCCGCATGACGCAGATAGCGACAAGCCTCTGGTTCGCCACCCAAGCCGAGGAAGCCGCGCGCTTCTACTGCGCCACCATCCCCGGCGCCGCGCTGGGCGAGATCATCCGCATCCCGCCCGGCGGCCCCGGCCCGGCCGGCGGCGTGCTGCTGGTGGAATTCGCGCTGAACGGCACGCCGATGCTGGCGATGAACGGCAATCCGGGCGAGGCCTTCACCAACGCGGTCTCGCTCTCCGCCCTCTGCGACAACCAGGCCGAGCTGGACCAGGTGTGGGACGCGCTGCTGGTCGGTGGCCAGGCGCAGGCCTGTGGCTGGCTGAAGGACCGCTACGGCGTCGCCTGGCAGCTGGTGCCCGAGGCGCTGCCGCGCCTGATGAAAGCCGGCAACGAAGCGCAACGCGGCCGCGTCATCGCCGCGCTGATGCAGATGGTGAAGATCGACGCCGCCGCGCTCGAAGCGGCGTTCAACGCATCCTGAACCGCACACAAAGGAGAACGCCCATGACCTATGTCGATGGCTTCGTGCTCGCCGTACCGAACGCGAAGAAGGAGGCCTATCGCCTCCATGCCGAGAAGACGGCGCCGATGCTCAAGGAACACGGCGCCCTGTCGATGACCGAATGCTGGGGCGACGACGTGCCCGAGGGCAAGCTCACCTCCTTCCCCATGGCGGTGAAATGCGAAGCGGATGAGACGGTCGTCTTCTCCTGGATGACCTGGCCATCGAAGGAAGTCCGTGACGAGGGCTGGAAGAAGATCATGGCCGACCCGCGCATGAAGATGGAGCCGGGCGACGTCCCCTTCGACGGCAAGCGAATGATCTATGGCGGCTTCACGACCCTGCTGCAGGCCTGAACAACGCGACCGACGGAGCAACCACCATGCCGATCACCCCCTACCTGTTCTTCGAAGGCAGCGCCGAGGAAGCCATCGGCTTCTACAAGACCGCCCTCGGCGCCGAGACGGTGATGCTGATGCGCAACAGCGACTCACCCGAGCCGCCGCCGCCCGGCATGATGCCGCCCGGCAGCGAGAAGAAGATCATGCATGCCGAGATCCGCATCGGCGACGCCACCCTGATGCTCTCGGACGGCCATTGCGCCGGTGCCGCAAAATTCGCCGGCTTCGGCGTCTCCCTGCCGGCGCGCGACGCGGCGCAGGCCGCCATGTACTTCGCCGGCCTGTCCGATGGTGGCGAGGTCCGCATGCCGCTCGGCAAGACCTTCTTCAGTCCCGCCTTCGGCATGGTCCAGGACCGCTTCGGCCTGCTGTGGATGGTCGCCGTGCCGATGGAAGGCGCGTGATGGACCCCGCGCTCGACCTGGTCATCGAACGCGAGCTCGACGTAGCACCAGGCATGCTCTGGGCCTGCTGGACGCAGCCGAAGCTCATGGAGCAGTGGTTCTGTCCGGTGCCCTGGCGAATCAGCGATGTCGATCTCGACCTGCGCCCCGGTGGTCATTTCCGCGGCGTCATGCGCGGCCCGAACGGCGAGGCGATGCCGAATGTCGGCTGCTACCTTGAGGTCGTGCCGGAACGCCGGCTGGTCTGGACCGACGCGCTGACCGGCGGCTATCGGCCGGCCGCCGCCAGCTTCATGACCGGCATCATCACCTTCGAGCCGATCGCCGGCGGCACGCGTTATCGCGGCCTTGCCATGCACGCGACGGAGGAAGCCCGCGCCAGGCACGAGGCGATGGGCTTCCACGACGGCTGGGGCAAGGCGACGGACCAGCTGCTCGCGCTGGCGCGGACGCTGTGACGAGGGCCGGCACGACGTGGCCGAGCACCGGAACCGGAGAGGGCTTTGCCCCCTCCGGACCTCCCCCACCAAAGGCTTAAGGCCTTTGGAAACCTCACACGTGGCGCTGGGCAGGGCGGAGATTTCGCGCGTGCGTGAGGTTCACCTCGCCCGGTGCCATAAAGCCTCCCGGACACGCTGCCCCGCGCGACTTCTTCATGTCGGCAACGCCGTCGGGCCCAGCGCCGATTCAAGGTGTCCAGAGGCCCTTAGGCCTTTGGTGGGGTGGTTTGGAGGCCCATACCCACTTATACCGAACTCGCCTGGATCCATAGCGAGCGGGGACCCGGTCCCGCCCTCAGCTCTGCTGCCGTAGGTTCAAATCGGGGACACGCAAGCATCTTGATTTGCTGCTGACGGGCTGATCTGGGCTGGACGTCGTACCGTTGGTTCGAATCCCACCCTCTCCGCCAGTGCCCTCTTTTCATACACCGCAGACATCCCGCCAAAGCCCAGGAATTCCGGGGCTTTTTCGTTTCTGCGCCCATGCGCAGACATCCCTGGACGTGCCCATAACCGGCGCATAGACTGTGCCCCTGTTGGACGCGAACCGGGGGCTTTCGCCATGGCGCCGAAGGCGTGGACGACGAAGGAAGTCGAGGCGGCGTTGCGCGGCCAGTGCGAGGGGCGCCATCGTGTCGCCCCCGGCCTCTACCTGCGTATCGAGGCGCCGAAGCCCGGCGAGGGCGGGCGGGCCTCGTGGTCCTTCCGTTATCAGATCAACGGGCGCTCCAGGATAATGGGCCTCGGTGCCGTCGGCGACGTGACGCTGGCCGCGGCGCGCCGGAAGGCCGAAGAGGCACTGCTGCTGGTCCGCGGCGGTGCCGACCCTCTCACCCTGCGCGAGCAGCGCGCCCGTGAGGCCGCTGCGGCGGCTCTGGCCGCGCGCATGCCGTCCTTCCGCGAAGCCGCCCAGCAGCACATCGAGAGCCAGCAGGCTGGATGGCGGAACGAGAAGCACGCGGCTCAGTGGGCGGCGACGCTGGAAACATACGCCTATCCCCATTTCGGCGACGTACCGGTCGACCGGATCGACACCGATCACGTCCGTGCGGCGCTTAACCCGATCTGGACGACGAAGCCCGAGACGGCCTCGCGCGTGCGCGGTCGCATCGAGGCCGTGCTGGATTCGGCGAAGGTGCGCGGCTGGCGGTCGGGCGAAAATCCGGCCCGGTGGAAGGGCCACCTGGCCCTGCTGCTGCCGAAGAAGGCCAAGGTGCAGGCGGTTGAGCATCACGCCGCGCTCGACTGGCGCGACCTGCCGGCGTTCTGGGGCGCGCTGGCAGCACGCGGCGGTGCCGCGGCGCTGGCGCTGCGCTTCGCCATCCTGACGGCGGCCCGATCCGGCGAGGTGCTCGGTGCGACCTGGGCCGAGATCGACACGGTGCAGCGCCTCTGGACGATCCCGGCGGCGCGTATGAAGGCGGGCCGCGAGCATCGCGTTCCGCTCAGCGATGCTGCGTTGGCGGTGCTGGCGGAGGCCCGCGCCGCCGGCGATGGCGAAGGGGATGCGCGCGTCTTCGCCGGGCGGGGAAGCGGCGGTGGCCTGTCGTCGATGGCGATAACCATGATGTTGCGGAAGATGAAGCGTCCCGGCACGAAGAAGCCCTGGACCGACGCCGCCGGCGAGACGGTGACGGCGCACGGCTTCCGCAGCACCTTCCGCGATTGGGCGGGCGAGGCGACGCACCATCCGCGCGAGGTGATCGAGCAGGCGCTGGCGCATGGCCTCAAGGACAAGGCCGAGGCTGCGTATGCGCGCGGCGATCTGCTGACAAAGCGCGCCACCCTCATGGCCGAATGGGCCACCTACTGCACGCGTCCCGCCGGCGCCGTGTTGCCGATGCACAAGGCCGCTGCGCAATGACATTGAGCACGGAGGACGAAGCGGCCCACGACGCAGAATTGGCGCTCGCGCCCGTGGTTGCAGTGATGAAGGAGACGACGCGTAGGCGAATCGCTGCCCTGCCGCCGGCAGACCGCACTCCGCTGCTCGCACAGGCATATGCGCTGTTCGTTCTGAGCGACTTGGCGAAGGCGCATCAGGAAACCGGCAGCCCTGTCGCGGACTGGCTCGACGGCGAACACATCACAGAGGCTTTCGCTGGAATCGAATTGCTCGCGAAGCATGGTCGCCTCGCACCGGCCGAATTTCTGATGCCCGATGAACTGCGCGGTGACTTCCGCAGCGTGGTCGATGAAATCCGTAAGATTGCGGTGATGGGTCGCTTTGCGATGGAGCAGGGGCGCAAGGCAGGCTCGGATGCGAACGCGAAGAAGGCGCACGCGAAGCATAGCGCGCGCGACGCGATCATGCGCGAGGCGTGTTCGGCCCTTCCTGCCGGTGCTTCGGACAAGGACCGGATGGCCGCCGCGTGGCAAGCCCTAAAGGCGCGATGGCCCGAATGGTGGCCGGCATTCTCCAGCAGGGAGGACGAGCCGTCCGATGTCGATCTGGAATGCGCGTTGCCCAAACTGACGCAGTTTCGGGCCATCGTGCGAATGAAGCCACCTGGATAGGCGGCAGAAAATTATTGCGATGTCCTGACGACTCCGCAAACGGCGTTGTGGCGTCCGACCCGGCCGTGGGCTTTCTGGTGAGCCTCCATCAACCCGGAGGCACCCGATATGCCTGCATCACCCAAAGCACCCGACCCCTCGACGCTGCCGCGCGTAGCGCTCTACGCCGACTTCATCGACGGGTCACCCGAGACGCTTGCTGTCTCCATCTCCGAAGCGTGCAGGATCGTCGGCATCGGCCGCTCGACCCTTTACGAAGCCTTGGCGCGCGGCGAAATCGAAGCGGCGCAGGCGGGCCGGCGCACGATCGTCATCGTCGAATCCCTGCGCCGCTACGTTGCGGCCCTGCCGCGCTACCGGGCCGGCTGCGGTATGGCCGATGCCGTGACCGCGAAGGCCGGCCGCCGTGCTGGCCGGAAGACGGCGGCATGAGCGCCGATCCGAGCCAAGGTTCGCGCCGGGAGCGCCGCGCTCGAGCTGCTGAGGAACGCCGCCGGCAGCGTTCGGCTCAACGGCGGATGCAGCCGGCCATTGCCCATTACGAACGGCACGGCTGCGCCTTCTGCGGCGCCAAGGACTTCAGCGCGCCGTACCTGCTGGCCCTCGACCCTGCCGGGCAGTCTTGTGGCATCTGCGGCCAGTGTTGTCTTGCCGTGCCGCAGCCGCTCCTGTGGAAGGTCATCGGCATCTGCGCGGACATGCACAAAGCGCCCGGCGGCGGCTTCGACCTGCCGCGCGGCGCTTGGCTCGACGACGACCTGTTGTGGTTTCGTGACAACCCCGGCCGCAGCCTGCGCCTCCGCCGCGCATGGCCCGGCGAGTTGCAGCAGATGGCAGCCGATGGCGCGGCCGGCATTGTTCCAAGCTCAGCCGGCGCCCGTAATCTCCTGGCGCAGGACATCGAGGGTGCCGAACGCGGCGCGTGCGTCGCCGCCGTTATCGTCCGGCAGATCAGGCCGGGATTGCGGCTCCGCCTGCCCATCGGTCTGCTCTTGGGGACGCTGGACCATGGCGAATTTTCCGAGGAAGCCATCCGCTGCTTTATCACGGATGAGCAGGCCGCGCGTATCGACGCCGCCGTCGCCGATCCTGGCGCATTCGAAGGCGAAGTGGCGCGGCAGGCGGCGTGCCGCATCGACGAACCGCTCATCGCAATGGCCCGCGCGTACGGCCGGGCTCCCGTCAGATGACGATGACGGGCGGGGCTCAAATGCCCCGCCCGCCGGCCCGATTGATTGCTGCTCGAACAATCCGGGCTCCACGCGGCCCAACACGCAGGGAGGCCCTAATGGACAGCACGTTTCCGGGCGCCATCGCCCTTGACGTGGCGCCGGTCTGGTGCGGCGTCTTTGGGTCGCGTGACCATGCGGTGCAGATCGTCGGCACGCGCCTCGTGCACCGCGCACAGGCCGAAGCCGACGCGCACAGGGTGGGCGGCATCGGCTATCGCGGCACCGGGCTCGCACTTGGAGACGATGCCGGACACGGCTGGCGCCTCGCGGCCATCGTGCGGTCACCCGACGTATTTCCTGGCCCGCATACGCGCCGCTGGCCCGATGACGCGCCGTTGCTGCTCGTGGCCTACTTCGACACCGAGCAAGCCGCCGTGGCGGACCTAACGACGTGCTGCGACAGGCGGCTGATAGCGACGGGCTTTCTGCCCCTGCGCGATCCACCGGGCGGGCTGGTCACGCAGGCGATGGATGCGGCGGGCATCGCGGCGCTGCTTGGCATTGGGCAGACGGTCACGCCGCAACCGGCAGCGGAGCTAGCGCAGGCCAAACAGGAAGGCGCCCAGGCCGTCAACACACCAGCCGAGCCGAACGGTGAGGCAGCAGCCGCAGAAGCCCCTCAGGGGCTGCGTGGACAGCTGCGGCCTTTCCACACCGTCGGCGATGGCGACCTGACGGTGATACGAAGCTGCGACCCCAGCTTCGTCGGCAAGACCTATCGGCTCGACAACGCGGGTCAGATCGCGAAGACCGTCGCCGCCCATGTCACGACTGGTATTGGATACCCCTGCGCCGTGCCCGACGAGCAGACTATGGCGGCGCTGCTTGCCGTGGTCACGGAAGCGAACGCCCTTGCGGTCTGCACCGGTGCCTTCCATGGCGCGGATGGACGGCCATTCAAAGTGGTAACGGAACGCGATCTGGCCGCGATGCTCGGCATGGCAGTCGGGCAGCAAGCGCCGGGTGGCGTGCAGACGGCCGACGGCACGCGCGTTGCGGCGCGCTTGAAGCGCGGCATCGAGCCCACTTGTTGGTTGCTGCTCGATGCCGACGATCCGGAAGGCATGCCCGATGAATGGCGCGGACTCGACATCAGCGCCCGGCTCGCTCTGATGGAACGGCTCGTACCGGGCATTTCGACATGTGAGCGCATCGAGCTGCGCGGGTCATCCAGCCGCGTCGTGCAGGTGGGTGGTCAGCCGGGGCACCGCACCCACGCATGGATTCGAGTATCGGATCCAGGCTTGGTCGAGACGCTCCGTGGCGCCGTGCAGGTCCGCATGGTGACGGAGGGCCTGTTCTTCAATTCGCCGCGCCGCTCGCGCGAAACGGGCGAGATCATTGGCCATGCGCCGCGCACGCTGATTGATCTGGCACCTTGGTTGCACGGTCGGCTGGTGTTCTGCGCCCGGCCCGATGTGCGGATTGAAGGTTACATGGTCGCGGATGCCGGCATCGTCATCGTCAACGCCGGCGCAGGTCCGCTCGACATTTCGGGTGTGAGCCTGGCAGCGGCGCAATTTCTCACCGAACGCGGCTATGGCCGCGTGCCGGCCGCGAGCGACACCCCTGGCGGTGATCTGCGCGCGATGCATCTGGAAGCGCTTAAGGCCCTCTGCGACGGCAATCCCGCCGCCGTCGCTGGCGCCGCGGTTATTGCCGCCAGCGCCGCTATTGAGGCGCGGCAAGCTGCTACAGCGGCTGAAGCCGCCGCTGACACCGTGCGCGACGCCCGCCTCTTTGCAGAGGCGGACGCCGAGGGGCGCGCGACCCGTGTGATCGATGTGGAGGCCGATCGAGCCTCCGACGAGGTACCTCATGGCGAAGCGACGACCTCTGCCGGCCGCGGCTGAGTCCGCAAACGCGTGTCGCCGCCGGGCGGCATGGCGAGTGTCGGCTTGCTCAGAGTGTCGGCTTGCGTTCGGAAGTCGACAATTCTATCTCCATTCGGCGGGCGCGGAGGCCCGACGGGATGGCGATCTACGGCTATGCACGGGTCAGCACTGAAGAGCAGACGGCCGAGGGACACAGCCTCGACGCGCAGGCGCGCATGATCACCGGCAAGGCGATGACCCTCGGCGACGACGCGGTGCGCGTGTTTGTCGATGCCGGCGTTTCCGGCGGCACGCCCGTCGCTCAGCGCCCGGAGGGGGCCGCACTGCTCGCAGCGCTGCGGAAGGGCGACGTGGTGATAGCCGCTGCGCTCGACCGCATGTTCCGCGATACGCGCGACGCGCTGAACACCATTCACGACTTCAAGCAGCGCGGCATCAGCCTGCGTTTCCTGAACCTCTTCGAAGGCGGCGACGTGGTGTTCAACGGACACGCCAAGATGCTGTTGACGATCCTCGCGGCGTTCGCAGAGGAGGAGCGCGCAGCCGTCGGGCGTCGCACGAAGTCGGTGCGCCAGTACCTCGACGCGCAGGGCTCATACGCCGGCGGCAAGGTGCCCTATGGCTATCGCGTCGGGCCTGACGGCATGCTGGTGTCCATCGCGGCACAACAGCAGGTGATCGTCGCGGCGCGGACGATGCGGGCCGAGGGCGCCAGCCTACGCGACATACGGGCGAAGATCGAAGCACAGCACGGCGCGCGGCTCGCACTTGACACCATCGCTCGCGTCACGAAGGGCGTAAACTGACCGTCTCTCCGATTTTTCATACCGACTGGAAGTTGGGTACAACCGCCTCGTAGAGTGCCGTCTTGGCTTTTGTGGTGAGATGCAGCTCAAGTGTAAGTGACGTGCCCCCCGAATGTATCCAGTCAGACGGAGAGTCCTCTGCGTTGATGGCTGATGGTTGAGGTGATGGCAACGGGGTTGGGGGCATGCCCCCAACCCCGTTGGCCGGCAATCTCGGCGGGGGTGAGCCCGCCAAGTTTCGAATGAGGCCGGACGGTGTTGTAGTCGTGCCGCCAGGCGGCCAACACCGCTCGAGCCTGGGCCATCGAGGTGAATAGCGTCTCGTTGAGACATTCATCCCGCAGGCGGCCGTTGAAGCTCTCGACGAACGCGTTCTGGGTCGGCTTGCCCGGGGCGATGTAGTGCCATTCCACCTGCCGTTCCTGCGACCAGCGCAGGATCGACGTCGATGTCAGCTCCGTACCGTTATCACTGACCACCGCCAGGGGCTTGCCGCGGATCGCCGCGATCGCGTCGAGTTCGCGCGCCACCCTGGCACCCGACAGCGACGTATCGGCCACCAGTGCCAGGCATTCGCGCGTGAAGTCGTCCACCACACACAGGATGCGGAACCGTCGGCCACAGCCAAACGCGTCGGAGACGAAGTCCAGTGACCAGCGCTGGTTCGGACCCTGCGGCAACATCATCGGCGCCCTGGTCCCCAGCGCCCGTTTCCGGCCGCCGCGGCGGCGCACCTTCAGCCCCTCCTCGCGGTAGATCCTCAGCAGCTTCTTGTGGTTCGGCGACAGGCCCTCCCGCGCCAGCAGATAACCCAGACGCCGATAGCCGAACCGCCGCCGCTCGGCAGCCAACTCTCGCAGCCGCTGCCGCAGGCCGGCATCGTCCGGCCGGCTCGGCTGATACCGCGCCACGCGCCGCGCAATGCCGATCAGATCACACGCCCGACGCTCGCTCAGCCCGTGGCAGTCCCGGGCATGAGCGACCGCACATCGCTTCGCGCCGGGCGTCACCATTTTTTTGTCGAGATGTCCTTCAGCACCGCGATGTCGAGCATCGCTTCCGCCAGCAGCTTCTTGAGCCTGGCGTTCTCCTCCTCCAGCGTCCGAAGCCGCTTGGCCTCGGTCACCTCAAGGCCACCAAACTTGGCCTTCCATTTGTAGAAGGTCGCCCCGCTGACCCCGTGCCGACGGCAAACTTCCGCCGTCGCCGCCCCAGCTTCCTGTTCCTTCAAGATCCCGATGATCTGCTCATCGCTGAACCTGCTGCGCTTCATTCGTCCGTCCCCTTGCGAAACGGACTCTACCGAAACATGGCTCCATTTTAGAGCCCATCCGGAAAGAAGTTGAGTCGATTGAATCGGCTGTGATTCGCTGTGTCCGTGGACGATTCGCGGGGGCAGACGGAT
>NZ_BMKW01000003.1 GCF_014644535.1 Neoroseomonas lacus | reverse complement strand
CATCCCCGCCTCGCCGCTGCCATCACAAGCATCAGCGAATCAGTCCTTCGCTCACTCAGCAAGGCGTTTCGCAGGGATCTCCGGTGGAGCGGGCGCAGAAGTCAACGGCATGAAGCAGCCTATCGGCCGCACAAAAATCAACCTGTCCGACAAAGCCGGGTTGTAGTTCCGGCCAAAGTGGCCAATCCTCGGTCCGATGCTGAGGATTAGAAATATTGACGCTTACGGCCAAGGAAGCGAAGTACGGTTTTAGCCGACTGATCGATGTGGTGCGGGCTGGGCCCGTAACGATTGAAAAGCACCGCAGGACTGTTGTCGTAGTAGTCGCGGTCGAGGAATACGAGCGGCTGAAAGCAATCGGAGCGAAGCGCTAAGGCGCCATGCTCACGCGACAAGAAATGAGGCAGGGCGGAATTTCTGATCAGGTGCAAATGGGCCCATGTATGTTCGGGCTACAGGATCAGCAGATGTACTTGATCAAAGATGCTGCTGTGACTGGGCGCGCAAAGTGAGTGCGGTTCCTCAGCCTGGATCTGTGATCCAGCTCCGCTGTACCACCTGGAAGGTAATAGGCACCTCGACTCTGAAGGGCGGGTTTCGAGAGGTCCACTGCCGCGGGTTGAGCGGGCTCGTGCGGGACAAAGAGGCCCGGTTCGTCTGGGACCTCGAAAAAGGCGCGCGCATCCTCGATCCGGCCGCAGTCCGGCTGGTCCCAGACACCTCGTCCGGGCTCATCGACACGAAGCTGCACCTCGCGGCCGCGTTCCGGGCGACGCCCACCACGACGCGTCGCCCCCTCACGCTCGGGCGGGCCGCGATCGACGACCTTACCTTTCAGCACTTGCCCGTGGAGCGGGCGCTAGCCCAGGACCGGGTTCGGCTTCTGATCGCGGATGACGTCGGTCTCGGGAAAACCCTCGAGGCGGGCCTGATCACCTCGGAGCTCGCCTTGCGTGGCCGGGCGAACCGGATCCTTGTGGTCACGACCCGCGCGATGCTGACCCAGTTCCAGAAGGAGTTCTGGACTCGGTTCTCGATCCCACTCTCCCGGCTCGACAGCGCCGCGATCCGGCGGATGCGGAACCGGATCCCGGCCCATTACAACGTGTTCGACCAGTTCGACCGGTCCATCGTTTCGATCGACACGTTGAAAAGAGACACCCAGATCCGGGACGCTCTGAAGCACTCCTACTGGGACCTCATCATCATCGACGAGGCACATAACGCGGCCGAACGAAAGTCGGCCGCCGGGTCGAATTCGCAACGGGCGGAGCTGGCCCAGCTTCTGTCCCGCCGGACCGACTCCCTGCTGCTGCTGACCGCGACCCCGCATGACGGGTCGCAAGAGAGCTTCGCTAGCCTAATCCGAATGCTGGACCCGACCCGCGTACCGAACCCGACCCGCCTGCACAGGTCCGACATCGAGGATCTTGTTGTCCGCCGGTTCCGGTCCTCGCCCGAGGTGGTCGCCGATATCGGCCGTGCTGTCCCGAAACGGCAGCTTTTCCCGCGCCACTTCCCGCTTAGCCCGCAGGAGGAGGTGGCCTATCAGGCGATCGCAGACCTCCACCTCGATCTCGACGAGGAGCAGACCCGGGGGCGCGCGATCGACCTGTTCCGGACCACGATCGCCAAGGCGATCTTCTCCAGCCCGGTCGCCTGCCTCGAGACGCTCGAGCGGCGGATCCGCGGGATCGAGAACGGGACCGCCCGCGGTACCGATGCAGACCGGGACCGGCTGCAGTCGCTGGCCGACCAGGTGGCCGCAATCGATACGGGCGCGTTCAGCAAGTACCAGGAGCTCCTGCAGCTTCTGCGCGAGTTGCGCTGGACCGGGAGGGCGCCCCGGGACCGGCTGGTGGTCTTCTCGGAGCGAATCGCAACCGTATCTTGGCTCGCAGAGCGGCTGCGTGCGGATCTGGACCTTTCAGCGGACCAAATGGCGCGGGTGGACGGGGGCAGCGTCGAGGCGGACGTCCGGACTCAGGAGGTGATCGAGGCGTTCGGCCAGGAGCGATCCCCGATCCGTATCCTGATCGCTTCCGACATGGCGTCCGAGGGGCTCAACCTCCACTTCCAGTGCCACCGCCTGATCCATTTCGACCTCCCATGGTCCCTTTTGCGGTTCCAACAGCGCAACGGGCGGATTGACCGGTACGGCCAGGACCGGCCGCCCCAGATCAGCTACTTCGTAGGCAAGAGCACGCACCCCAAGGTGCGCCAGATGTGGGTCCTCGAGAAGCTTGTTGCGAAGGACGAGGCGGCCCAGGCAGGCGTCGGGGACCCGGCCGTGTTCCTCGGCGCCGGGGACGCGGAGGGGGAGGAGGCGGTCGTCGCGGAGGCGGTCGCGTCCGCGATCGGCGCGGAGGCGTTCGAGCGCCAGATGGATGAGCGCGCCGCTGAGGTAATCACCCACATGTCGGTCGACGACGAGTTCGCGGCTCTCTTCGGGGATTACGCAGCACCGGCACCGGCTGAGGCGGCAACCTCGACGGATCAGGGCCCGCCCCGCCTCTACCTGGACACGTTCACTTACGCGCGTGCGATGATCGAGCGCCTGTCCCGGCCCGAGGAGACCGCCTTCCCGGAGGTGCCGCGGATCCATGAGGCGGACCGGCTCATCCAGCTCGCCATCCCGGCCGACATGCGGGCCCGGGACGGGTTCGGCTACGCGAGTGAGGGCGCCGTGGACGGTCGGTTCATGCCGGAGGAGGCGGTCGGCCCCGGAGGCCGGATCGAGCTGACCGACCAACCCGGTGTGATCAACCAGGCGATCAGTGACGCGAAGGCGCAGGAGCGGGCCTGGCCGACCGTGCAGTACCTCTGGGATGGGCATCCGATCCTCGAGTGGTTCGCGGACCGGGCCAGCATCTTCTTCCCGGAACATGCGGCGCCGGTGGCCTCGCTCGCGGGCCGGCTACTTCCCGGGGAGGTTGCCGTCCTCCTACACGGGGCGATCCCGAACGCGAATGGGGCCCCGGTCGTCGACCGGTGGGCCGTGGTGATCTGGTCCCCGGACGAGACGGTCCGGATCGAGGAAGTGGGGACGTTCCTCACCCGGACCCGGCTTTCGGAGAATACCCCAAGCCGCCCCCTAGAGGACCTGTCGGCCGCGAAGGCGACCATCCCGATCGCCGTGGACCGCTTCCAGACCCACCTCGTAGATCTGCGGAAGGCGCGGGAGGCGGACATCGAGCGTGATCTTGACGCGGTCCTCGACCGGCTAGCCGCCCTGGAGACCCGGTTTCGGACCCAGCTTACGCTCGACCTCGGCGATGTACCCGTGGGCGATGCGGGGATGAGCCCGGTCGAGAAGAGACGCCTGACGATCCGCCGCAAGCGGGAGCAGGAAATCGAGAAGCTGTTCCACGACTGGACAGAATGGTTCGACCGGACCCGTAAGATGGTGGCTGACCCGAACCCGCACGTGGACGTCAAAGCCGTATTTGTGGGGTAACCGGATGGACCTGATTGGGATCGAGAACGAGGCTGAGTTCTTTCCGTCCGGGACCCTGTCGGACGTGCTCAAGGATGAGCTTCAGGACATCACCGCTCGCTGGGCGAGCCTTGAGCGGGGCGCTCACCCCGTGGAGCGGCTCGTGCGGGTCGCCGGCCCGACGATGGAGGCGCTGCGGCAGGTCCGGAACAGCTCTGACCGGTCCCGGCGCGCCGAGCTGGTCCGTGACGCCCATCACGCCCTCCTCAGCGCCCTCGGCTATGAGTGGCGGCGGGAGGGGGTTTTTACGGCGCTCGCCGGGGCGCCGGTGATTCCGCTCGTCTCCCGTGCCGCGGACGCGACGGGCCGTGACGCGCTCTGGGTGATCGAGGCGCCGGTCCCGGCACCGGAGGACGAGGCATCCGATCCGCTCGGCGCCTGCTTCAACGCGGACCAGGTTCCGCCGGACCTGCGCGAGGCGGCCCTTCTCGACCGGACCATTGAGTCCGTCCTTGCGGAGGGGGTGTTTGAGTTGTCCGACGGGCCGCGTCACGTGCTCGTCCTCGGCCTGTCGCAACTCGTCCTGATCGACAAGCGAAAGTGGCCTGCCCGGTCGGTCCTCCGGTTCGACCTCCAGGACATCTTCACCCGTGCGGACCGCGACACACTGACCGTCATGGCCTGCCTGATCTCTCGCGAAGCGCGCGTCCCGGACCAAGGGGTGCCCATCTCGGATCGGCTCGAGGAGGAGGCGCAGCGGAACGCCAACGCGGTCACCAGCTCGCTGAAGCGGACCGTCCGGGACGCGATCGAGCTGCTGGGTCAGGAGGTGATCGCGGTAACCGGCGGGAAGTACCCGTCCACCTTCCCTGACCCGGGCCGTCGCGGGGTCTGGATCGACGGGCCGGAGCTGTCGCGCGAGTGCCTGCGCTACATGTACAGGCTCCTGTTCCTGTTCTACGCGGAGGCAAACCCGCGCCTGAAGCTCCTGGACATGCGCAACCCGATCTATGCAACCGGGTATTCGCTCGAGGCGCTGCGCGAGCTCGAATCCGCCCCGCTCCGGACCACGGCGGACCGCGAGGGGTCCTTCCTGTGGGAGAGCCTCCAGCAGACCCTCGACCTCCTTTACACCGGCCTTGACCTCGTGGACGAGGAGCGAGGGACCGGGCTGCGCCTGCCGGCCGTAAAGGTGTCCCTGCTCGACCCTGAGAGCACCCCGCTCCTGAACGGGCTGCGGCTGCGCAACGAGGCGGTCCAGCAGGTGATCCGGCTTCTCTCGCTCCGGTCCACCGGGAAGAGCACGGGTCGGATTTCCTACGCCAAGCTCGGGATCGGCCAGTTGGGCGCGGTCTACGAGACCCTGATCTCGTTCACCGGGGTTGTCGCCAAGACTGACCTGATCGAGCTGAAGCCCCGCAAGGGAAGGTCGAACGACACGGCCGAAGACGGAGAGGAGGAAGCAGAGGAAGCAGAGGAAGCCGAGGAAGCAGAGGCGCCGGGAGCAGAAGAGGGCGCCGGTGATGGCCTCTTCGATGCCTTGGAGGCGGAGCAGGACGTAGAGTTCCGCCGCGACAAGGTCGACAAGCTGGCTCCAAGCTGGTTCGTCCAGCGCAGCCGGATCGGCGAGTTCGCCCCGGACGAAATCGTCTTCAACGGGTCGGAGGCGCTGGTCTACCCCAAGGGGACCTTCATCTACCGGCTCGCGGGTCGAGACCGAGAGAAATCTGCCTCCTACTACACGCCGGAATCACTGGCGCGGCTCCTCGTCAAGCACGCGCTGATGGAGCGGTGCCGGGACCTGAAGGCCGACCAGCTCCTGGAGCTGAAGATCCTCGAGCCTGCGATGGGCTCCGCCGCGTTCCTGGTGGAAACCACGAACCAGCTCGCCGACCTCTACCTCGAACGCAAGCAGAAGGAGACTGGCAGGACCATCCCGCAGGAGGACATCGTCCTCGAGAAGCAACGGGTCCGGGCCTATATCGCGGACCGGAACTGCTTCGGGGTCGACCTGAACCCGATCGCGGTCGAGCTGGGGGCGATCTCGCTCTGGCTGAACAGCCTCCACGGGAGTGAGTTCTCGCCCTGGTTCGGAGACCAGCTTCATGCCGGGAACTCCCTGATCGGGGCGCGCCGGGCTGCCTACGCTCCATCTCTGCTGAGCGCCAAGGCGCAGGGGGACCTCTGGTTCAACGGCAAGCCCGATGAGATCGGCTGGCGCAAACGGCTGCCGGACGGGTATGTCTGGCAGTGGCTGCTGCCCGCCAAGGACATGGCGAACTTCGACAAGGACAAGTCGATCGCCCCCTTCGCCAAGGATGCGCAGGACCAGATCAAGGAATGGCGGAAGGGCGGGTTCTTCAAGAAGCTGGAACCGCACGAGGTCAAGCTGGTCCAGAAGCTCAGCCGGATCGCCGAGGCGTTGTTTGACCAGGTCGCAGAGGACCTCGCCAAGACACGGGCTGCGGCGAATGACGAGATTACCCTGTGGCCCGATAAGGTGATGCCGGGCAACAAGGGGATGGACTTCCACGAAAAGGCCCGCCGCAACGCCCAACTGATCGGGGCTGACCACGCGACCAACACGCTCCCCTACAAGCGGCTGAAGACCGCGTTGGACGCTTGGTGCGCGCTCTGGCTCTGGCCGCTGGACAAGGCGAAGCTGCTGCCCAGTCGGGCGGAGTTCCTTCAGGGGATGGCGATGATCCTCGAAGGGGGCTTCACCGCCGATGGCGCGCTGGCCGCGCCGAGCGTGGCGGAGTTCGCGGACCCCGCCCCCGACTTCCTCGACCTGTTGGAACCGGATGCACCCGCGAGCGACCTGTTCAAGGCGGCGGCCAAACGGCAGGAGGGGCTGTTCCGAGAAACGAATGTTGAGGCGCTGATCGAGAGTTTCGACTGGCTGAAGACGGCGGTCGAGGTGGCCGAGCGCGAGCGCTTCGTCCATTTCGACCTGATTTTTGCCGACGTGATGAAGGCGCGGGGTGGGTTCGACGTGATCGTCGGGAACCCGCCTTGGGCCAAGCCCTCGTGGAACGAGGGTCTGGTGCTGGCAGATATCGATCCGCTTTATGCGGGGCTTTCGGCGTCCGACGCGAAGAAGGTTCTGGGCGATGCACTGCCGAAGGCGCCAGCTGTGCGGCGGGAAGGGCGGCTGGTTCCGGCAGTGGAGGCCTTCCTTAAGGACTTCGTATCGACCCGGGGGGCGATGGAGGTGACCTCGTCCGAGGTGATGAACCCCTTCGCCGGGGGCGGGTCGAACAACCTTTATCGCTGCTTCATCGACCTGTCGTTCCGTCTTGTTGCGCCGAAGGGTTATGCAGCGCTGATCCATCAGGACGGGCATCTGGGAGACCCGAAGTCAGGGGCGTTCCGGCGGCACTGGTATTCTAGGATTGCCAAACATTTCGACCACAGCAACAAGATCACAGGCAAGAATTTTTCTGAAGTTGTTGACCATGTACGCTTTAGTTTGAATGTCTATAGAGGGGTATCGGCGGAGATAAATTTTGATCAGTTCACTTTCGCCTTCCTGCCAGGACAAGTAGAAGAGTCCTATGCTGACCAAGATGGCATTGGTGTTTTGCCGGGAATCAAAAATTCTGACGGAAACTGGGATACTCGTGGTCATCGAGATCGCGTTATTCCTATTGACCGCAGTTCGCTTGCAGTCATTCATTCGCTTTCAGAAGATGACGCTGTTCCAATTGAAGAGGCAAGATTCATCCAGCCGTTCTCAACGCGGACGCTCGAAGTGTTTCGTCAAATGGCCAGATTTAGAAAGCTGGAAGCTGTTATTCCTAAAGTGCGGGTTTCTGTCCGATCTGGGGCAGTGGATCAGGTGGTTGAAGTCCCTTTGTGGCAAATGTCTTCACACTGGCATGAAACGGGGGCGCAGAAAGACGGAACGATTCTTCGTAGAAGCGCATTCCGAGAGGCAGAGCGTATGATATTACAGGGTCCGCTCTTTTTCGTGGGAAACCCGCTATACAAAACGGCGAGAAGAAACTCCCGAAGTAATGCTGATTATGACGTAATTGACTTAATGGAGGCGCCGTCCAATTATCTTCCTAGAACTAATTATGAGCCAGCAGTTGATCTTCCTGAGTACCGCCGTCGAATGCCTCGCTGCCGGTGGGACAGCGCGAAGACGCACGCCGAATTC
This sequence comes from Neoroseomonas lacus, assembly GCF_014644535.1. Classification (GTDB taxonomy): domain Bacteria; phylum Pseudomonadota; class Alphaproteobacteria; order Acetobacterales; family Acetobacteraceae; genus Neoroseomonas; species Neoroseomonas lacus. The sequence continues at coordinate 460,951 of NZ_BMKW01000003.1, read as the reverse complement.
TTTCGGGTTGCGATAAGAAGAATGGTCAACCTAAATAGTGAGAGAAGTCTGGTTTGCACGGTATTTCCTGCTGGAGCAACCCACATAAATGCAGTTGAGAGCATTGCTTTCGATGACGAAAGAAGCATGCTGAATTTTGCATCGATGCTGTTTGCATTGCCTTTCGACTTCTTTATAAAGGCGGCAGGTGTAACCAATCTTTTTCACGCAGACATAGCGCGACTTCCTTGGATCACCTGCGGTGAAGCTGCGATCCACCGTGTCTTGCGTTTAGTGTGCCTTACATCTGCGTTTAGTGGGCTATGGCAAAGGCACGCCAATAGCCTCAAACCACTTTCTTGGTCTTCTGGGGATCAGCGTCTCCGTCTAGAGGGGACGGTTGCAGGTCCCGCTACCTGGGACCGGACCGCGGGCCTACGGACAGAATTCGCCCGTCGAATGGCGCTCGTCGAGATCGACGTGCTGGTCGCACAGGCACTTGGCCTGACCCTAGACCAGCTAATCGAGATCTACCGAATCTACTTCCCGGTCCTTCAGGAGAACGAGGCGGGCACTTGGTACGATCAGAACGGCCGGATCGTTTGGACCTGCTCTAAGGGCCTCCCCGGCGTCGGCTGGCTGGATGAGCGTGGCAAAAGCCCAGGCCGTGCTGCTTGGGACGGGATCGTCGCGGACAATCCGGCGGAACTGACCTGCACCGCCATCGACGATACGATGCCGGGCGGCCCCCGCACCGTCACCCGCCGCTTCGCCGGCCCCTTCACCCAGTGCGACCGGATCGAGGACTACCGCCGCGCCTGGGCCCATTTCGAGCGGCTGAAGTCTGCGGCGGCGGCGGAATGAACGCGCGTCAAGCCGAACTCCCGATTGACGAGGGGATCGATGCGATCCTGCGCGATACGGCGGACCGGATCGACGAGTTCTACCGCGCCGCAAGCGATCCGGGCGCCCGCCCGCCGTGGGTAGACTTGTTCAATCGCATTTCCAGCCAGACCCACATGGCTCCGTTCAACCTCATGCTGGCAGACCTCCAGCGCCCGGGCGCGCGCTATGTCGCCTTCCCCGACACGTGGAGGGACATCGGACGGCAGGTGAAGCCGGCCTCCATCCCGATCATTGTCCTGTGGCCCTTCTGTCCGGTGCGCTGCGCCTACGAACTGGCCGATACCACCGGGGACCCGGTCGAGGATGCCCTTTTGGACAGGGTCTTCGGCGAGCCTGTCGAAGTTCGAGCTGGCCTGATCGACCGCGTCGCGCGCCACGCCCTGAAGGAGGACAGGATCGACGTGAAGTCGGTCAGCCTGGCCTCTACCCGCGCCGGGGACGCTCGCGCGGTCGAGGTTGACCCGAAGGCCAAGGGCAAGCCCGCCACGCCGGGCCGGGTCGTCCGGGTGAACTCGAACCTCCATCCGAACGCGCAGTTCACGACGCTCGTCCATGAGCTTGCACACGTATACCTCGGGCATCTCGGCGGCAGCGGGAAGAAGTGGCCGGATCGGCGGCCCAATCGACTGGATGTCCGGGAATTCGAGGCCGAGGCGGTCACCTTCATCGTCTGCAAGCGATTTGGCTTGAAGTCGAATTCAGCCGAGTATCTCAATGGTTACATTAAAGAGAATACCATTCAGCATGTGAGTCATTCTGCGATCGCCCGGGCTGCGGGAAGGATCGAACAGCATGCCCGGTAGTGCAGGCGTGACGGAGTGACTTCAGGATGAACCCGGTCCTCCTCGCCCGTCATGTGCAGGACAGCCTGCGCGAACTGGTCCACACGACCTTGAACAGCACCAGCCCTGCCTTCGAGGGGATGGTGGAGCGGTTCATGGCGGAGCCGGGGAACTTCCTGAAGGGGCCGTGGATCTCGGTCGACATGCCGTTCCGGCAGATCGACGGGGCGGCGAACGGGACCTGGACGCAGCCCTTCCCGGAGGTGCCGCTGCGGTTCGCCCCATACCAACACCAGATGGACGCCTTCGCCCGGCTGAGCGGGGCGGCGCTGCGTTCGACGCTGGTGGCGACCGGAACAGGGTCAGGCAAGACGGAATCCTACCTCTGGCCGATCCTCGATCACTGTCGACGGCACAAGGGGAAGCCCGGGATCAAGGCGATCCTGATCTACCCGATGAACGCGCTGGCGACCGACCAGGCACGCCGCATCGCGGATGCGCTGAACCGGATCCCGTCGCTTCACGGTGTGCGGGCGGGCATCTATGCGGATGCGGAACCGCAAAACCCGGCGCATGAGGTGACCTCGGAGAGCGTGATCACCCATCGCGAGACGATGCGGAGGAACCCGCCCGACATCCTGCTGACCAACTACAAGATGCTCGACTACCTGCTGCTGCGCGGGCGCGACAAACCGCTCTGGCAACACAACGACCCCGAGACGCTTCGGTTCCTGGTGGTCGACGAGATGCACACCTTCGACGGGGCGCAGGGAGCGGACCTCGCTCTCCTTCTGCGCCGGCTGAAGTACCGTCTGAACACCCCTGATGGTCACCTGATCTGCATCGGCTCGTCGGCCACGCTCGGCTCCGGCGACGAGGCGGCGACGGAGCTGAGACGCTACGCAGAAAGGATATTCGGCGAGCCTTTCGACGCGGGCGCGGTGGTCCGGGAGACCCGCAAGACCCCGAACGAGGTGTTCAAGGACCCGGAATATTTGGACCGCCCGGACCCTGCCGAGATCCACGCGGCCTTGTGTGAGGCGGCAGAGATGGATCAGCCGGGGGCGGCGCGGCGGCTGGCCGCTTGCCTTTTTCCGGATCGGAATGCTCCGGACCTCGCCTTCCTCGATGGGGGTGACCCGGCTGACCCAGCCTGGCGGATCGCGCTCGGGGATCGGCTGGTCCAGCACCACCTGTGCCAGCGGACCCTGAAGATCATCGCCGAGCACAAGGGGCCTGCCTCGTTGGAGGTGATCGCGGCCGGGCTCGGACAGGTCCGGGCCCTTCGGGACTGGCCGGAGACGGACAAGAGCGCGCTGGCCGAACTGGTCGTGGCCTTGGTCGCTTGGGCCAGATCCGGAGCGGAGGAAAGCCCAAGGCCGCTCTTCAATGTTCGGCTTCAGCTTTGGATCCGGGAGATGTCCCGGATGGTCACGACCCTGCCGCGGCTCGAGGCGGGCGGGGTCCGCTCGCAGATGGACCTGTTCCACGCGCTAGACCTGGAGCGGCACATGCTCCGCCGGGCCCTGCCCGTCGTGAACTGCAACCGGTGCGGAGCGACGGCGCATCTCGGGCGGCAGAACGCCGGATCGAAGTCGCTCTATGCGGACCTCGAGCAGCTCTATCAGGAGTTCTTTGACGAGAACGGGGCGGACCGGATCCGGCTCATCTATCACGAGTCGATCGACCGCATGGTCCAGGCGAGCGGCGCCGGAGGCCAGATCGTGAAGGGCGTGCTCCACGCGGAGACGGTCGAGTTCACCCCGGCCGACCACGACCATCTCGAGCCAGGACCAGCCTCGCCGGTCTGGATGTACAACCCGACGGACGCAAACGGTCGGATCGATCGGACCTGCCCCGCCTGCGGACAGGCGCGAGGGCTCCTCCTGTTCGGGATGCGCGCAGCGCGTTTGACGAGCGGCATTACCGGGACGCTCTACACGTCGGAACAGAACGAGGAGCGGCCGGAGGCGAAGCCGCGCTTCCTGATGTTCTCGGACTCGGTTCAAGACGCCGCACATCGCGCCGCGGTGGCGGAGACCCGGAACGCCCTTTCCGTCTACCAGAAGGCGCTTTACGGGGCCCTTCGCGGCACCGAGAGCGGCGCGATGAGCCTGCACGAGGTGATCGAGGCGGTCCCTCGCGCACAGCTGGCCGAGTTCGGCCCGGACGGGTTCACAGCTCTCTTCATCCCGAAGGAGCAGACATGGAGGCGCCGGTACCGGGACCTGGTCGAAAGCGGGGTGGCGATCACTGATCCGGTCTTTCTCGACCATATCCGGATCCGGCTCGGCTGGGAGTATTTCGTCGATCTGAGCTACCGGGCGCACTTCAACCACACGCTCGAGCTGAACGGGATGGCTGCGGCGGACGTCCCGACGTACCTGCTTGGTCTTTCCGCGGACCGCCTGTCGCGTGAACTGCGCAACGAGCTGCCGGGCGCGCCTCAGTTCGACCCGGACTTGCTGACGCGGTTACTCGCAGGGGTGACCCAGCAGATGCGCCGGCAAGGATCTGTGGCGCACCCATATCTCGAGAGTGCGATCGCGACCGGCAAAGGGAGCTATGGGCTTAACTGGTTCGCGGCCGCAATCCAGGTGGGGGTCGGGAAGACTGGCTCCCTGCCGAGCCCGGACGGTCGCAGGGGCCTAGCCCCGATCCCAGTGACCCTCGGCCAGCCGCCGATTGGGTTCGAACGGATCACCCGGATGGGAGCCGCCAGCTGGTACCGGGACTGGCTGTTCCGGACAATCGGCCCGTCCGATTTGCGCTACGCGACGGACCCGGAAACGATCTACCCGATCCTGCTGCGGCGGCTTGAGGCGGACCATATCGTACGGCGCGTGCACGGGCCGGAGGGGCAGAACCGGCACGCATGGCTCCTGGTGCCTGAGCGGGTCACAGTTTCCACCGCCACGATCGGGCTCACCTGCGACCGTTGCGGCCGGCGCGAAACCGCGCTCGCAGAGAACGCGGAGATCCTCGTCGGATCCTCCTGTACGCGAATAGGCTGCGGCGGGCACTTCGCTGCCACGGAACAGCCTGACCGTCCTGCCCTGCGCCGATCCCTCCGCTCGGACCGAAACCATAGGGTGGTCGCCCGAGAGCATACCGGGATCCTCGAGACGGATGAGCGGCTGCGGGTCGAGACCGGGTTCATCAAGGGGGAGACCCGCTGGGCCCCGAACCTGATCTCGGCCACCCCGACCCTTGAGATGGGAATCGACATCGGGGATCTGTCCACCCTGCTTCTGAGTTCCGTTCCTCCGGAGGAGGCGAACTATGTCCAGCGGATGGGGCGGAGCGGGCGGCGTGACGGGAATGCACTGAACATGGTCCTCGCGAACGCGCGCGCACATGACCTCCAGTTTTGGGAGAACCCGACCCCGATGCTGGCGGGCCAGGTCCGGCCGCCGGGCGTGTTCCTCGCGGCGGAGGAGGTACTTCTTCGCCAGGTGACCGCGTTCACCCTCGACGTCTACGTGTTCGGCTCGACCGTGAGCGGGGATTACGGGAAGGTCCGTGACGTGCTCAAGCGCCGGACTTCGGGCGCGACCCAGGGGTTCCCGGTCGAATGGCTTGAGCTGGTGCGCGAGACTGGGCCGGAGCTGGCGGACCGGTTCCTTTCCGGCCTGCCGCAGGAGGTCCGGGACCGGACGGATCTGGCAAATCGGATCCGGTCCTACCTAACCGGGACGGATCCGAAATCGATCGGGTGGCGGATCGGGGAGGCGTTCGACGCGGCAGCGACAGAACGGGCCCGGCTTGTGGAAAAGCGGGAGGAGGCGACGAAGGAGCTCAAGCGGCTCCAGAAGCGCCGCGCCGAGCTGACAGACGACGAGTATCAGCGTCGCGAGCAGGACCTCAACCGAGACCGGACCGAGATTAACCGGCTGATCCGCAGCGGGATCGACGACGTGCCGGTGATCAAGTTCCTGACCGACAAGGGGATATTGCCGAATTACGCCTTCCCGGAAGAGGGGGTGAAGCTGACCTCGATCCTGTCGCGGCGCAACGACGGCGCGGTCGCGCGCGACGAGGATGGACTGCTGCACAAGGAATACTCCCGCCCGGCCAGTTCCGCCCTATCGGAGTTTGCACCGGGGCAGTTCTTCTACGCCAACGGGCGCCAGGTCCAGATCGACCGGATCGAGATGGGCAAGGAGGACCTGACCGCCTGGACCTTCTGCCCCGCCTGCTCGCATGTCGCGCATCGGATCGAGGGGTCGGAAGCCCGCACCTGTCCGAAATGCGGCGACGAGATGTGGTCGGACAACGGCTCCGAACATAACGTGGTCCAGTTGAAGTCCGTCATCTCGGTGGACAGCGAGGAAAAGGCGGCGATCCGGGACGGGGATCAGCGGGACCAGCGCCAGTTCGACCGGGTCCTGATGCCGTTCCACGGGCCGGAAGACATCGCCACCTCTTGGTTCACGAGCCGGGACAACGGCGCCCCGTTTGGGTTTGAGTTCCTCCCTCACTGCACCTTCCGGGACTTCAACTTCGGCCAGAAATCCAGCCTTCCAGGCCCAAGGATCGCGGGGGAGCGCCGGCCTGCGCAGCCGTTCCGGATCTGTCGGCACTGCGGGTCACTCGAGGGCCCGCCACGCGGCGCGGACGATCGCGGGACGCACCCGCCGAATTGCCTTGTGATGCGGAATCAACACTTGCAGCGGGACCGTTGGGAGACCGGCGTGTTCCTGATGCGGAAGTTCGACACAGAGGCGATCCGGATCGTGATCCCAGTGGTCGGCGACGCGGATGATGATGACCTCAAGAGCTTCGTTGCGGCGATCAACCTCGGGATGCGGCGTCATTTCGCGGGGAAAGTGGATCATATCCGGTCCACCATCTTCCAGGCGCAACTGAACGGGATGACCACGGTCCGCAGTCTTTACGTCTACGACTCCGTCCCAGGCGGTTCAGGCTATCTGCGCCAGATCGCTGAGCACCCGGACACGATGCGCGCGGTGATCAGCCGCGCGGCGGAGGCGCTCCGAGACTGCCCCTGCAACCAGGAGCCGGACCGCAACGGGTGCTTCCGTTGCGTGAAGCCGTACCGGTCCCAGTTCGGACCGGGGGAGCCGGACCGGGACCGGGCTCGGCAGATGATGGAGACGATCCTTCAAAAGTGGGACAGCCTGACTCGGACCGAGACGGGGATCGACGAGTCGATCCGGGGGGCGCTGGTCGAGAGCGTGCTCGAGAAGCGGCTCCTACGGACCCTTTCCGGCTTTTACGGTGACGGGGCGCTAACCCCGCAGGTCCTCCCGGGTGGACGTCGCGGCTTTGTGCTGCGCGCGGGCCCGTCGGACGCGCCGCGCCTCTGGACGATCGAGCCGCAGGTGCAGATCGACGCTCGGTTTCGGGGTCTCCCTCGCAAGAGGGTCGACTTCCTGGTCACGCCCGTCGGCCGCGGCGGTGGGCTACCGATCGTAATCGAGATGGACGGGATCGAGTATCACGCGGGCACGGTGGCGCAGGACCTTCTGGACCGGATGCTGATGATCCGGTCCGGGCAGGTGCGGGTCTGGACGCTGTCCTGGCGAGACCTAGACCCGGAGGACAGCGGCTACCTGAACCCTCTCTCCGAGACCGCCCTCGGCACGCAGATGACCGGGCCCCTCGGAAAGGCGCTCGCAAGCCCGCTCCTCGCCCCACATGCGGAGGCCGTCCGTGCGCTTCAGACGGTCAGCACGCTGGGGGCGCTCCGTGGCTTACTCGATGGGGACGCCGACTGCGATGCGACGATCCGCTCCATCCTGGTTCGGGGGCTCGTCAAGGCGGGGCGGCCGCTCGATAAGCTCCCTCGACAGGCCGCCCTCTCCGACGCGGGGCGGCTGTTCCTGCTCTCGTCGGGGCTCACGGAGCATGTCGGGGTCGGGGCACTCGACCTCTATCTGGCCTGCCAGAAGATCTCGCCGACGGAATGGGCGCAGTCGGACCGCGACATCCGGCTACTTCTGCGTGCGGCCCTACCAGACTCAGGCGAAATCCCAGCCGCGAAGGCCCTGTATACGGAAGCGTGGCGCGGGCTCTGGCGGATCGTGAACCTTTTCCAGGGAGTGCGCGGATTCCATGTAGAAGTCGAAGGGCTCGACACGCTAGCGCCGCCGGACCTGTCGGAGCCGGTCGCCAAGCCAGAAGTGGGGCCGCGCGCGGCCGCTTGGGCGGAGGCGCGCGCCCTCTGCGACGAGGCGTTCCACCCGTTGATCGACGCGCTGATGGCGGCGGAAACCCCCGGGCCGGACCGGGTCGGAGACGACCTGCTCGCCGGTAGCCGCGTGATCGGCATGATGGAGTTCGGATGGGTGGAGGCGCGCGTCGCAGTCGCTGAGACGGCCCATGAGGGGGTCGGCTGGGCCCTGATCCATTTCGATCCGGAGACCGACCAAGTTGGGGAGACAGTCTCGAGAATTATCAAGGCCCTTCAGGAGGCACGGACATGACGGCCACGATGACCAAGCGGGTCTCCTATGACATTGGCTGCATGAAGAGCCTGCGGAAGCTGCCCGACCGGGTGGCGCTCAAGTTCATGGACATGATGACCCGCTACATGTCCGACCCGTCCGCGAACGGGCTGAATCTCGAGACCGTGGAGGGATCCAAGGACAGCTCGATCAAGTCTCTGCGGGTCGATCAGGGGTACAGGGCGATCGCCTTCGAGGTTGGCCGCGACATCATGTTCGTGCACGTGAACGAGCACGACAAGGCCTACCGCTGGGCGGCCGGGCGCCGGGTCAAGCTCGACCCGGAGACGAACCGGATCCGGGTCATCGAGGAGGTCGATGCGGTGACCGAGCCTGTGGTGATCCAGGCCCCCGCTGCCCCGCGTCTCTTCGAAAGAGTCCCTGACGCGCGGCTGCGCGCTCTTGGTGTGCCAGAGGAGGAGTTGCCGGCGGTCCGCAACATCCCCACGATCGAGGCGATGGAGGGCGCGGAGGACCGGTTCGACCCACTCACCTATCAGATCCTCTACGCGGTCGCGGCCGGCTATGAGGACGAGGAGATCAAGACGCTGGCCGGGGTCGGCGGGGAGCGGGACGCGGAGGCGCAGACACCCGTAGCGGATCTGACCTTCGGGCAGTTGATCGAGACGGAGCAGAGCCGCCAGACCATCTTCATCCCGGACAGCGAGGCGGAGCTGCGTCGCGTCTTTGAGGAGGGGCTCGAGGGGTGGCGCGTTTTCCTGCACCCCGAACAGCGCAAGATTGCCTACCGGGACTATAATGGGGCGGTCTTGGTCCGGGGCGGCGCCGGGACCGGCAAGACGGTCGTTGCGATGCACCGGGCGAAGCATCTGGCGGACCAGATCCAGGAGGATCCGACCCAGGCGGGCCGGCGGGTGCTTCTCACGACCTTCACGACCAGCCTCGCCCATGACATTGACGCCAACCTGCGGACTCTTTGCCCGGCGCATCTGGACGCGCGACCGCCGCGGATCGAGGTGATCAACCTGGACCGGTGGGTCTCCCAGTTCCTCAAGCGCAAAAGCTTCGCGCGCGAGGTGGCCTTCTTCGGCGAGGCGCGCGACCGCCTCGACGAGGTCTGGCGGTCGGTATTCGACGATCACGAGCTGCCCGAGGGGCTGTCCGAGCCGTTCGTCCGCGCGGAATGGGCGAAGATCGTGCAGGCCAAGGGGGTGGCCGATCAGAGGAGCTACCTGAAGGCGTCCCGGGCTGGGCGCGGAACCCCACTTGACCGCAAGAAGCGTGCTGTCCTTTGGGATATCTTCGCCGATTACCGGGCGCGGCTGATCAGCGAGGGGCTTGCAGAGCCGGACGACGCGTACCGGGAGGCGACCGAAATCCTGAACTCGGAGGCACCGAACCTCCCTTACGCCGCTGTGATCGTGGACGAGGCGCAGGATATGGGGGAGCAAGCGTTCCGGCTGATCCGGGCGATCGTTCCGGAGACCCCGTCCGGGGACCGGAATTCTCTGTTCATCGTGGGAGACGCGCATCAGCGGATATATGGGCGGCGAGCTAGCATGTCCGCCTGCGGGATCAACGTCCGGGGCCGCTCGAAGCAGCTCCGGCTCAACTACCGGACCACGCAAGAGATCCGCGCTTGGGCCGTCTCCGTCCTTGAGGGCGTGAGTGTGGATGACCTTGACGAGGGGACGGATACACTGCGCGGCTACGTCAGCCTCATGCGGGGGGCTGCCCCATTGCTAGTTGGGTGCAAAACCGAGGCGGAGGAGCTGGAGGGGCTGGTAGCTTGGCTCCGCGGGCTCCCGGCGGATCGAATTCGACTCTCCGACATAGGCGTGCTTTGCGCGCGGAAGGCGGACGTGGAGCGGGTCCACGGAGCCCTACGCGCCGCGGGGATCGAGACGGTGCTCCTTCAGTCCGGCGCTGACGATCGCGCCGTTCCTGGTGTCCGGATCACGACCATGCACCGGGCGAAGGGTCTAGAATTCTTTGCGGTGGCTATCCCGTTTCTATCCAACACCGCATTCCCGCCACCAGGCGTGCTTCGGGCTGCGGTCGATGCAGCGGACCGGGAAGACATCGTCATTCAGTATCGGTCCCTTCTTCATGTCGCAGCAACCCGTGCGAAGCAGGCGCTTCGCATTTCTTGGTCAGGAGCTGCAACGAGCCTATGTGACACGGCCCTATTGAATGCCGCCGCCCTGGGCTAGGGTCGCGTCCCGACTGGTGATGTAGGAGGCCCAGAGCCCATGTCCGAGCATCCGGAATTACCAGTCCCGCCCGAATGGACGACCCTGCCCGAAGCACGGCGATGGATCGCCCTGCGCTTTCCGCAGCGCGCCGCCAATGACGTCACATTGTCCGCAGGCGGCCGCAAACGTTCAGCCTTAATCGGAGGCTTGATGTGGGAACCTTTGTGGGAAGATCTCGGACTAAAGCCCTGAAACCTACAAAAAACCTAGAGAACTGGCGGAGGGGATGGGATTCGAACCCACGATAGGACTTGACATCCTATAACGGTTTAGCAAACCGCCGCCTTCGGCCACTCGGCCACCCCTCCGCAGGAGTGGAAGTCACACGGCGTTGCAGGGCACGGCTTCTACCGGTGGGCGCGCGGGCCGTCAAACATCCCGCGTCGCCCGCCGCGAAGCCTAGGACAGCGCGACCTCGAATCCGCGCTTCGTCGCCGGCCGTGCCATCATCGTCCCGTACCAGCGCGCCACGTTCGGGTAGCCGGTAATCGCCTTGCCCTGCGTCGGCAGATGCCGTTCATGCCGCCAGGCCCATCCGAGAATCGCGAAATCGGCGATGGAGGGCTCACCCGTCGTCGCCACGAAGTCCCGTCCCGCGAGCTGCTTGTCGAGCACGCCATACAACCGCAGCGTCTCGCGGCCGTAGCGCTCGAGCCCGTAATCCCTGGCCGGCCCATCCGGCCGCATCATGAAGTGATGCACTTGGCCCGGCATCGGCCCGAAGCCGCCCATCTGCCACATCAGCCATTCATAGACCGGCACGCGCGACCGGAGATCGCGCGGCAGGAACTTGCCGGTCTTCTCGGCGAGATACAGCAGGATCGCCCCGCTCTCGAATACCGTGATCGGCTTGCCGTCCGGCCCGTCCGGGTCGCGGATCGCCGGGATCCGGTTGTTCGGGCTGAAGGCGAGGAATTCAGGATTGAACTGCTCATCCTTGGAGATGTTCACGGTCTTCACCGTGTAGGGCAGCCCCATTTCCTCCAGCGCGGCGCTGATCTTGCGCCCATTCGGCGTGTTCCAGGTCCAAAGCTCGATGGCCATGCGCGGCATCCTCATCCGTTTCCGGCTTCAGGAGTCGCATGCCCCCCGCCGCTCGTCCACCGCGGCCGCCGCCTTCGCCCCGCCCTCGCGCCAGGCCCGCAACAGCCCATGCGCCACCGCCAGCAGCGCCGGCCCGACGAACAGCCCCAGGAACCCGAAGGCGATCAGCCCGCCGAACACGCCGAGAATGATCAGCCCCAGCGGCATCGCGCTGCCGCGCTGGATCAGCAGCGGCCGAACGATGTTGTCGCTGCCCGAGATCGGCACCAGCCCCCACAGGAACATGAAGATCGCCCAGCCCGTATCGCCCTGCGAATACAGCCAAGCCGAGGCGCCGAGCCAGGTCACGATGATCAGCGGCCCGAGCACCTGGCTGATCGAGAAGATCATCGCCAGGAAGCCGAGTGCCACCGCCGCCGGCACCCCCGCGATGCCAAGCCCTATCCCCATCAGCACACCCTGGATCAGCCCGGTACCCACCACGCCCCAGGCGACGCCACGCACCGCCCCGCCAGCGGCGTCGATCGAGGCGACGGCGGTCTGGCCGCCAAGCCGCTGCGCGATCTCGCGCAGTTGCGCGACGATCGCATCGCCGCCCGTCCAGCACATCGCCGCCACCAGCAGCGACAACAGCAGCTGCAGCAGGCTCGCCGCCGCCGCCTGGCCGAGCGAGATCAGCATCGACGCGATCGCCCCGCTATAGGGGCGGATCACCTCGGCGAGGTTGCCGCGCATGTCGCCGATCTGCGTCCACAGCCGCCCCGCATTGGCGCCCACCAGGGGCAGGTCGGTCACCCAGGCCGGCGGGGTCGGCGAGAGCCGGTCCAGCGCATTGCGGGCGAGCTGCACGACCGCCACGACCTGGTCGCCGAGGTCAGGCACGATCAGTGTCGCCGGCAGCGCCACGGCGAGGATCAGCACCACCAGCAGCAGCATCGAGGCGAGGCCCGGCCGCAACCCCCGCGCGACCAGCGCATCGCGCGCCGGCCAGGTGCCGATGGCAATGAAGGCCCCGAAGGCGATCGCCAGGGCGAATGGCTCCAGCACCCGCCCCACGCCGTAGAGCAGCAGCGCCAGCAGCAGCAGCGCCGCCGCCCGCTCGGCGATCAGCAGCGTGTAGGCGTGGCTCGCCTCCGGCGCCGCGCCCTGCCTGTCCGACTCGTCAGCCATCGCCGCCCCCAAGCCTCATCCCGGGCGGAGCGAAGCATGCCGCGGGACGTCAGGGGAAGACGGCAGAAATCAGAGGCGACGCCATGCACCGCCACCGCCGTCAACCGGACGAATGCCTCAGGACAGCTTCGTCTTCAGCAGCTCATTGACCAGGGCCGGGTTTCCCTTGCCCTGCATCGCCCGCATGGTCTGGCCGACGAAGAAGCCGAACAGCTTGTCCTTGCCCGAACGATACTCAGCGACCTTGTCGGCATTAGCGGCGAGCACGCCGTCGATCACCGCCTCGATCGCGCCGGTATCAGTCACCTGCCTGAGGCCGCGCTCCTCGACGATCAGTCCGGGCGCACGGCCAGTCTCGACCATCGCCTCGAAGACTTCCTTGGCCAGCTTCCCCGACAGCGTGTTGTCCGCCATCAGGTCGAGCAGCGCGCCGAGATCGGCGGCGGAGACCGGCGGCTCGACGATGGAGGTCTTGGTGCGGTTGATGGCGGCGAACAGGTCGCCCATCACCCAATTCGCCGCCTGTTTTGCGTCCCGGCCCTTGGCGACGGCCTCGTAATAGGCGGCCGTCTCCTTCTCGAGCGTCAGCACGTGCGCGTCATAGGGTGTGACGCCGAAGTCGTGGACGTAGCGCGCCCGGCGCGCATCCGGCAGTTCCGGCAAGGCCGCCTTCAGCGCATCCACCCAGGACTGCTCGATCACCAGCGGCGGCAGGTCGGGGTCGGGGAAGTAGCGGTAGTCATGCGCATCCTCCTTCGACCGCATCGACCGCGTGATGCCGCGCCCGGTGTCGAACAACCGGGTTTCCTGGGTGACCTCGCCACCGGATTCCCACACCTCGATCTGCCGCCGCGCTTCGGCCTCGACGGCCTGCATGACGAAGCGGATGGAATTGACGTTCTTCACCTCGCAGCGCGTACGGAATTCCTCGCCCGCCTTGCGGACCGAGACATTCACGTCGGCACGCATGGAGCCTTCCTCCATGTTGCCGTCACAGGTGCCAAGGTAGCGCAGGATCTGCCGCAGCTTGGTCAGATACGCGCCGGCTTCCTCGGGCGATCGCATGTCGGGCTCCGACACGATCTCCATCAGCGCGACGCCCGACCGGTTCAGGTCGATGAAGGATTTGCTCGGATGCTGGTCGTGGATCGACTTGCCGGCATCCTGTTCCAGATGCAGCCGCGTGATGCCGATGACCTTGGTGGAGCCGTCCTGCAAGGCGATCTCGACCTGGCCGGTGCCGATGATCGGATGCGCGAACTGGCTGATCTGATAGCCCTGCGGCAGATCGGCATAGAAGTAGTTCTTGCGGTCGAAGCGCGACCACAGGTTCACCTGCGCGTTCAGCCCGAGGCCGGTGCGCACGGCCTGCGCCACGCATTCGCGGTTGATCACCGGCAACATGCCGGGGAAGCCGGCATCGATGAACGACACCTGGCTGTTCGGCTCGGCACCGAATTCGGTCGCCGCGCCGCTGAACAGCTTGGCGTTGGACACGACCTGCGCGTGGACTTCCAGGCCAATGACCAACTCCCAGGGGCCAGTCTCGCCGTCGATGGTGTAGCTCATGCTCCGGCCCTCATGCCCGGCAATGCCCTGAAATCCGCCGCGCGTTCCAGCGCCGCGCCGACGGCGAACACCGTCTCCTCGTCAAACGGTCGTCCCAGCACCTGCAACCCCAGCGGCAGCCCCTGCGGATCAAGCCCCGCCGGCACCGACAGCCCCGGCAGCCCGGCGAGGTTCGCCGTCACGGTGAACACGTCGTTGAGGTACATCTGCACCGGATCGTCGCTGTTCTCGCCTTCGGCAAAGGCCGCACTCGGTGTCGCCGGTGCGAGGATCGCGTCCACCTTCGACCATGCCTCGCGGAAGTCGCGTGCGATCAGCGCCCGCACCTTCTGCGCCTTCAGGTAATACGCATCGTAGTAGCCGGCCGACAGCACATAGGTGCCGATCATGATGCGCCGCCGCACTTCCGCACCGAAGCCGGCCGCCCGCGTCCGCTCATACAGGTCGCGCAGGTCGGAATTGGGCTCCGCCACCCGCTTGCCGAAGCGCACGCCGTCATACCGCGCGAGGTTCGACGACGCCTCCGCCGGGGCGACGATGTAGTAGGTCGGCAGCGCGTACCTCGCATGCGGCAGGGAGATGTCGACGATCTCCGCCCCGGCCTCGCGCAGCCAGTCCAGCCCCTGCCGCCACAGCTTCTCGATCTCGGCCGGCATGCCGTCCATGTGGTATTCGCGCGGCACGCCGATCCGCAGCCCCTTCACCGACCGCCCGCAGGCGGCGGCGAAATCCGGCACCGGACGATCGGCCGAAGTCGAATCCTTCGGATCGAAGCCCGCCATCGACCGCAGCAGGATCGCGCAATCCTCAACCGTGCGGCCGAATGGGCCCGCCTGGTCCAGCGAGGAGGCATAGGCAACGATGCCGAACCGCGAACACCGCCCATAGGTCGGCTTGATGCCGGCGATACCGCAGAAGGCCGCCGGCTGGCGGATCGACCCGCCGGTGTCGGTGCCCGTTGCGCCCAGCGCCATCCGCGCCGCAACGGCGGCCGCCGAGCCACCGGACGACCCGCCCGGCACCAGCCGCGCATCGGGGTCGTTGCGCCGGCTCCACGGGTTCAGCACGCCGCCATAGGCAGACGTCAGGTTCGACGAACCCATGGCGAATTCATCGAGGTTCGCCTTGCCCAGGAACACCGCCCCGTCGCGCTTCAGCTGCGACGTCACGGTGCTTTCGTAAGGCGGGATGAAGCCTTCCAGGATCTTCGACCCGGCCGTGGTCTGCACGCCCTCGGTGCAGAACAGGTCCTTGATGGCGAGCGGAATGCCTTCCAGCGGGCCGGCCTCGCCCCGCTTGCGGCGGGCGTCCGAAGCCCGCGCGGCCTCCATCGCCTGATCCGCCGTCACGGTGATCAGCGCGTTGAGCCTGGGGTTCAGCGCCTCGACGGCCTCGACATGGGCGCGCGTCAGTTCCTCGGCAGAGATGACGCCTTCCTCCAGCGCGGCGACCGCGCCGGCCAGGGTGAAATCGGTCGGATGCATCACTCAACCACCTTCGGCACGCTGAAATATTCACCCTCGCTATCGGGGGCATTGGCCAGGATCTTCGCGGCCTGGCCGCCATCGGTCACCACGTCGTCGCGCAGCGGCATCGCCGCGATGCCTTCCGGCGTGCCTCCGGACATCGGCTCGATGCCGTCGGTGTTCACCGCCTGCAATTGCTCGATCCAGCCGAGGATGCCGTTGAGCTCGCCCTGGACACGGGCGACCTCCTCCTCCTCGAGGCGGATGCGGGCAAGGGCGGCGACGCGCCGCACTGTGGCGGTATCGAGTGACATCAATGCTCTTCCAGGGGAACGGGGGGCGGACCATAAGCCTCGCCATGGCCATCATCAACCTGAAGGACCTCCGTGCCGCCCTGCCCCGCCATGCGCGGCTGATCGGGCTCGACCCGGGGGCGAAGACGATCGGCGTCGCGCTGTCGGATGTGACGCTGATGCTGGCCAGCCCCTACGGCGCCATCAAGCGCGGCAAACTCGCCGCCAATGCCGCTGAGATCGCCGCCATCGCGACGAAACAGGGTGCCGGCGGAATCGTCGTCGGCCTGCCACTGTCGATGGATGGCACGATGGGCCCGGCCGCCCAGGCGGCAAAGGATTGGGCACGGGCGGTCTCCGAGACGACCGGCCTGCCCTGCGCGCTGTTCGACGAGCGCCTCTCCTCGGCCGCGGTCAACCGCATGCTGGTGGCCGAGGCCGACCTGACCCGCGCCAAGCGCGCCGAGGCCGTAGACCGCGCCGCCGCAGCCTATATGCTCCAGGCGGCACTCGACGCGTCACGACCAGAGGATTGAACGCATGGTCGCCAGCTCCACTGGCATGGCCGGCCCCGGTGCCGAGGTTCCGCACTGGACACCGCCCTCCTCCATGGAGGAACGGCTGCGCCGACTTTGCATCCCGCCGCGGCTGTGCCTGCGCTGGGAACTCGCCCGGGCGCTGAGGCATGGCGAGCGGGAACTGCGCCTGGTGCCGACGCTGGCGGATCCGCGGCGCGTCTCGATCGATGCCGGCGCCAATCGCGGCGTCTGGACCGAGATGCTGCGCCGCCATTCCCGCGCCGTTGTCGCCTTCGAGCCGAACCCCAAGGTCTATGCCGAGCTGATCCGCCGCCTCGGCCCCGGCGCCAGCGCCCTGCCCTATGCGCTGTCGGACGATTCCGACGGGGCCGAATTGCGCGTGCCGCGGCGGCGCAAGGGATTTTCGAACCAGGGCGCGACACTGGCGCATGGCAGCCTGGGCGGTTGCGCCTATGGCGCGCTGCCGGTGCAGACCCGGCGGCTGGACGAAATCGAGACCGGCGATGTCGGCCTCATCAAGATCGACGTGGAAGGGCATGAATTGGCGGTGCTGCGCGGCGCGGCGGGGCTGCTCGCCCGCTGCAGGCCCGTGCTGGTGATCGAGATGGAGGAGAAGCACCTCCACCGCCCGATCGCCGAAGCGATCGCCGATGTCGTTGCCTATGGCTACGCCCCGCATGTCGTTGCGAGGGATCGGCTGGCACCGCTCGATCCGGCCATGCTGCCGCGGCTGCACGGGCCTGGTGTGTCGGTCCGGGACTATGTCTTCAACTGGGTCTTCCTGCCCGCCTGACGGACGGCGCGATCGCGCCGCCCGCACCTCCTGCAGGAAGCCGCCGATCCGCAGGCGCATCCGTTCGGGCCCCTGCGGCATAGTGTGGGACGCGCTGCGCGCCGGCGAAGAGCGCAGCGATACTCCGGCCGTCGCAATGATCCCTCATCACGCAATTCAAGTATTCGTAGCGCCGTACCGCCATGCACGAACGGTCAGTTCGGGACCGCCGGATGCGCCGTGCCTGTCGGCCCCCACCTCCACATCGTGGACCTTGGCCGCCATCCGGCGGCGCGGAGGCCGCCGTGCGGCAATCCCCACTCTGGCCGAATCCAGCCCGCCGGCCTAAGGTCCGGCCGTGTCACACCCGTCCAAACACCTCCTCGCCATCGAGGGTCTCGAGCCGCCGCACATCGCGGATCTGCTCGATCTCGCCGAGTCCTACGCCCTGCTGAACCGCAGCGGGAAAACCCAGCGCGACCTGCTCAAGGGCCGCACGCTGATCAACCTGTTCTTCGAGGATTCGACCCGCACCCGCACCAGCTTCGAGCTGGCCGGCAAGCGGCTGGGCGCCGATGTGATCAACATGTCGGTCAGCACCTCCTCGGTGAACAAGGGAGAGACGCTCCTGGACACCGCGAGCACGCTGAACGCCATGCAGTGCGACCTGCTGGTGATCCGCCACGCGCAGTCGGGCGCGCCGGCGCTGCTGTCGCAGAAGGTGGATGCGGCGGTGATCAATGCCGGCGACGGCACGCACGAACACCCGACCCAGGCGCTGCTCGATGCGCTGACCATCCGCCGGCACAAGGGGCGGCTTGAGGGGCTGGTCGTCGCCATCTGCGGCGACATCACCCATTCGCGGGTGGCGCGGTCGAACATCCATCTGCTGACCACGATGGGCAGCCGGGTGCGCATCGTCGGGCCACCGACGCTGATCCCGGCCGATGCGGCGCGGCTCGGCGTCGAGGTCTTCACGGACATGAAGAAGGGCCTCGAAGGCGCCGATGTGGTGATGATGCTGCGCCTGCAGCGCGAACGCATGTCGGGCGGACTGGTGCCCTCGGCGCGCGAGTTTTTCCGCTTCTATGGGCTCGATGCCGAGAAGCTGGCGGTCGCCAAGCCGGATTCCATCGTGATGCACCCGGGGCCGATGAATCGCGGCGTCGAGATCGACAGCGCCATCGCCGACCACCCGACGCGGTCGGTGATCGGCGAGCAGGTGGAGATGGGCGTGGCCTGCCGGATGGCGGTGCTCGACGTACTGGCGCGGCGGCTGCCGCGGAACCGGTGAACGCCCCGCGCCTCGCCCGGCCGGAGGAAGCCGCCGCGCTGCGCGACCTGGTCCGTGCCGCCTATGCCCCCTGGGTGCCGCTGGTCGGCCGCGAGCCGGGGCCGATGGGCGACGATTACGCCGCGCGCATCGCCACTGGCCAGGCTTGGGTGGTCGAGCAGGATGGCGTGCTGCTCGGCGCCCTCATCATCGAGGACACGACGACCGGCCTGCTGGTCGACAATGTCGCGGTCGCCAGGGACGCGCAGGGCACGGGTCTCGGCCGCGCGCTGATGGCCTTCGCCGAGGCCGAGGCGGCCCGGCGCGGGCATCGGCGAGTGTGGCTCTACACGCATGAGAAGATGACGACGAACATCGCGCTCTATGAACGGCTGGGTTTCGTCGAAACGCATCGGGCCGAGCAGTCCGGATTCGCGCGCGTGTTCATGGCCAAGGCGCTCATCGCGTCGGCCTGAGTCAGTTCTGCCGCACGATCGACGCAACATTTCGGCTGCGCGGGCACTGGTCTCCCGTGGCATGGCGGAAGATCCGCGGTGGCGGGCGCGATGCGCAGGGACCGGCGGCGCTTGCCTTGCCGCATCTGTTGCGCGGCGCAGCATGCCGGGCGCGGCACTCGTCGCAAGCCGGCCGGCACACCATACCCCCGTGGCAGGACTCGGCGGCGCGTCTATAACCGGGCCATGCGCGACCTGCTGATCACCGGTGCCCGACTGCTCGACCCCGCAACCGGCCTCGATGGCCCCGGCGACCTGCTGGTGCGGGATGGCGCCATCGCCGATCTCGGCCCGGGGCTTGCCGCGCCGGAGGGGGCGGAGGTGGTCGATGCCGGTGGCGCCTGCCTGGCGCCGGGGCTGGTGGATATGCGGGCCCATCTCGGCGAGCCGGGGGCGGAGCATCGCGAGACCATCGCCTCGGCCGCCGCGGCCGCGGCCGCCGGGGGGATCACGACGCTCTGCGTGCTGCCGGATACCGACCCGGCGATCGATGACCCGGCGCTGCTGTCCTTCATGTTCCGGCGCGGCGAGGCGACGGGGTCGGTGACGCTGCTGCCCTATGGGGCGGCGACGGTGGGCTGCGCGGGGAAGGAACTCGCCGAGCTGGGCCTGTTGCACGAGGCCGGGGCGATCGCCTTCACAGATGGGGCGCATGCCATCGGCAATGCGCGGACGATGCGACTTGCGCTGTCCTATGCGCGGGCGTTTGGCGCCTTCATCGTGCAGCACCCGGAGGACCCGACGCTGGCCGCCGGTGGCGCGGCGACGGAAGGCGAATTGGCGACGCGGCTCGGCCTGCCGGGCATTCCGCCGGCGGCGGAGGCAATGATGGTGGCGCGCGACATCGCGCTGGCGCGGCTGACGGGCGGGCATGTGCACTTCGCGCATGTCTCGACCGGCGCGGCGCTCGACCTGATCCGCGCGGCCAAGGCGGAGGGGCTGCTGGTGACGGCGGATACGGCGCCGCCGTATTTCGACCTGAACGAGACGGCGATCGGCGATTACCGGACCTATGCGAAGCTCTCGCCACCGTTGCGGACGGAGGCGGATCGTCAGGCGGTGGTCGCGGCGCTGGCGGATGGGACGATCGACGCCATCGCCTCGGACCACCAGCCGCGCGATGCGGATGACAAGCGGCTGCCGTTTGCCCAGGCCGAGGCGGGGGGGGCGGGGCTGGCCACACTGCTCGGCGTGACGCTGGCGCGGGTGCATGGCGGGGATTTGTCAATGAACCAGGCGTTGGCGATGCTGACCTGCCGGCCGGCGGCGCTGTTGGGGCTGGCGTGCGGGCGGCTGGCGCGCGGTGCGCCGGCGGATCTGCTGATGTTCCATCCCCAGCGGGGTTGGAAGGTCGAGGCCGGCAAGTTGCCGGGGAAGGCGCAGAACTCGCCATTTGACGGGCGGGCGCTGGAAGGGCGCGTGCTCGGCACCTGGAAGGCCGGGCGGCGGGTGTTCGGGGCATGACCGACCCGGCAGTGGCTTTCCTCGTCGCGCTGGTGGGCGGGTATCTAATCGGGTCAGTGCCGTTCGGGTTGTTGCTGACGCGCGCGGCGGGGTTGGGCGACATACGGGCCATCGGGTCGGGCAGCATCGGCGCGACCAATGTGCTGCGGACCGGCAAGAAGGGTTTGGCGGCGGCGACGCTGGCGCTGGATGCCTTGAAGGGCATCGCGGCGGTGTTGTTGGCGCGCTGGGTGGTGGGCGAGCAGGACTTGGTGGCCGGCACGGCCGCGGTGCTCGGGCACACCATGCCGGTCTGGCTGGGGTTTCGCGGCGGCAAGGGGGTGGCGACAGCGCTGGGGGTTGCTCTCGCGGCGATGTGGCCGGTGGCGCTGGGCTGCGGGGCGGTGTGGCTGGCGGTGGCGGTGGTGACGCGGATTTCTTCGGCGGCGTCGCTCTCGGCCATCGCGGCCGGACCGGTGTTGGCACTGCTGTTTACCGATGCGGAGCACGCGTTGCTCGCGCTGCTGATCGGCGTGCTGGTGGCGTGGCGGCATGAAAGCAATATCCGCCGGCTGCTGGATGGCACGGAGCCGAAGATCGGGCAGAAGGGCTGACAACCGGCAGCACTTTAGGATTTTAGGATTTTAAGTCGGCACGGGGTACGCGTTTCGGACAAATCCGGCCTTCGGGGCGACGCGCTATGCCGGATCCAGTCGGGTACGATCGGCCGATCGACAACAGAGTCCGACGGCAATACCAACGCGCGCTGTTCGCGACGGTTGGCATCCCTATTGTCGTGCCCTCGGACGCGTCGTCCCGACGGCACGCCCCGGGCGTGACCTGCCGAGGGCATGCTGTTCTGGTGAGGCGCAAACCTCCAATTCACTTGTCTTTCGCCGGATGGCCGTCACGGCCTCGGCATGGGTCAAAGACGCATGCCGCTGGTATGAGATGAGTGGACCGATCGCCGTCAGCCACCGCACATGAATCTCGCGCGAGGTCGCCCACGGTCCACCCCTGGGACGCGATATGGCGGCACGCCAGGGATACGCAGTGCGGCCAGGCTGGGACGGATTCAAAGGTTCAAAGAGCCGTAGTCAGACAATCGTATATGGAAAAAATACCTATATCAATTGAATTGCCGTGCCAGCCGCTGCCGATCCGGTGATCCAGCGCGTCCTGAGGTTGCACAGGAGCATATCCCGATCGGCTGGAACCGGATGATCGGGTGCAGATGCTCGCAAGAACACTGACCTGGAGCAGCCTACGTCAAGCAGAGTGGACGGAGCTTGCTCTAATGCCGATGTACGTGCCGGTGGTGTAGGTCGGGGAAATGCGGGTGCCGGTGCACCATCGGCTCATGGCGATGCCAATGGGTATGCGGTTCGCCCGGCGGCGCATCGGGGCCGTGGCGATGCTGGTGGTGCTCGTCATGCCGGTGCCGGTGCTCATGCTCCATCGCCTCGTGGATGTGCTCGTGCTCATGCCGTTCCGACAGGTGCAGCCACAGCCCAACACCCATCAGCGCCGCGGCGATGAGCAGCTGCGCCGAAGCCGGTTCGTCCAGCATGACCACCGCGAGCGCGGCGCCGACGAAAGGGGCCAGCGAGAAATAGGCGCCGGTCCGCGCCGTGCCGAGATGGCGCAGGCCCAGCACGAACAAAGCGAGGCTGACGCCATAGCCAAGGAAGCCGACGATCCCCGCCGCCAGGATGAGCCCCGGAGCGGGCAAGGCGGCACCATTGCCCAATGCCAGGGCGAGGTTGACGCTGCCCGCGACCAACCCCTTGAGCATCGCGATCTGCACCGGATCGGCCGAGGACAATTTGCGCGTCAGGTTGTTGTCGATGCCCCAACACAGGCAGGCGCCGACGATCAGCAATGCACCCAGGTCCAGCGACGCCTCGCCCTGCCAGGACAGGGTCGCCGCGCCGGCCAGGATGGCGAAGGCCCCCAGCAGCAGCCGGCGATCGACATTCTCGCGGAACACCACCCAGGCGATGCCCATGGTGGCGAGGCCTTCGACATTGAGCAGCAGGGAGGTGCTGGCCGCGTTGGTTCGGGTCAGGCCGAACATCAGCAGAAGCGGGCCGCCAATGCCGCCCGCGAGGATCACCAGGCCGAGCCATGGCGCATCGGAACGACGCAGCGGTGCCTCGGCCGCCGGAAGTTGCAAGGCGGCGCGCGACAGGTGGATGACCGCGAGACCGATCCCGGCACCGAGATAGAGCAGCCCAGCCATCATCCATGGGTCGATGGCACCGAGCAGGATCTTGGCCAGCGGGGTGCTGGCCCCGAACAGGATGGCCGAAAGCAGCGCCAGCGGAACGCCTTTCCGGTTCATGCGAAACCTCCAGCGGCATGTCGACCGATGGAGTGGCCGGGCATCCATTGACGACGCCGCCAATGGATCGCAGCGGGACGGCTGCCGCATCCGTCTGCGGCAGATCCGCCCCGGGGACCCTGCGCCCGTCCGTGGCAGTTGCCCCCGGAGGGGGGTGCCGGCGGCGGCCCATCGGGGTTCAATGCACCCCCGCCACCGGAATCCCCGCCGGCCCCGGCCGCCTCGCCCCGACCAGCCGCCGGAGGTCGTCCACCCTGCCCGCCTGCACACACGCCTTGAGCAGCGTGAACTCCACCAGATCCGTCTGCGCGCGGCTGCCGCCGATGCGTTCGCTCTCGGCCAGGAGGGGTTCGAGAGTCTCGATGACGGTGGAGAAATCGCCACACTGGAAGGCGCGGAAGGCGCGGGCGGTAGTGGGGATGACGGGGCCGGAGGGGTAGCGGCCGGTGCGGGCGAGGTCTTCCATCTGGCGGATGCGGGCGTCGAGGCCGGTGCTGTCGCCGGCGATGCTTTGGGCCAGCACGACGTGCAGGTCGGCGAAGGCGACGTTGGCTTGGGGGAAGTGGCGGAGGGCGAAGTCGTGGAGGTCGCGCCAGGCGGTTTCGTCGCGCGGGGCGCCGGCGAGTTCGACGCGCCAGAGGAAGGAGACGGCGTCCTGCAGCTTCTGGCGGGGGAAGCCGCTATGGCCGGTCAGGGAGATCGCCTCGCGGTAGAGGCGGCAGGCGCTGTCGAGGTCGCCTTCGGCCAGGGCGCCGAGCGCCTGGTGCCAGTGCAGGTGGCCGTGGAGGATGCCGCCGCGGGGGTAGGTTTTCAGCCAGTCGGCGAGGAAGGCGCGGGCGGTCTCGGGTTCGCCGTCCTCGTAATAGAGGTGGGCCTGGGAGTGGGCGATCCAGCCGCTGGCGGGTTGCCGAGCGAAGGAGCGGGCGATGATGGGGCGGGCGGCGTCGCGCTGGCCGTCCTCGCACAGCGCCATGGCGTAGCTGGAATCGAACCACCAATCCTCGCCGTAATGGGGGGCGAGGTTCGTCATGAGGGCGGCGAGGCGGGCCTTCTGGCCAACTTCGCCGGAGGAGCCGAGCAGGCCGTTCGGGTTGGCGGTGGTGTTGAGCACGATGGCGTCGCGCGGCCATTGCGCGAGGTGGTCTTCCATCGCGGCGATGGTGGTGGCGATGGGGCTCGTCATCAGGGTGCGGAAGAAGCGGATCTGGCTGGCTTCGCGGGCGGTGACGCCGGGGGCGAGGGCTTCGGCCTGGTCGAGCGAGGCGCGGGCGCCGGCGGCGTCGGCGAACATAAGCAGGATCTGGGCGCGGCCGACATGGGCCAGGGCGAAGCCGGGGTCGGCGGCGATGGCCTCGTCGAAGGCGTCGAGGATGCCGGCGTGGAGCATCAGCAGCAGGTCGAGGCCGCGGCCATAGGCGTCCCGCGCGGCGATGGAGGTGGTGGAGACGGGCAGGTCGTAGCGGTCCGTCAGCATGGGTCCTCCTGGGCGCTTCATTGTGTGGAAGTTAGCGCGCGGCGGGCGCAGCATGGCAAGCGGGCCGGTGGCCGACGCCCTGACCAGGGAGGACCACAACCATGGTGGACACACCGATCGTCTTCGGCGACGGGGCAGCGTATGAGCGCTTCATGGGTGGCTGGAGCCGCCTGGCGGGCGATGTCTTTCTCGATTGGGTGGCGCCGCCGCCCGGGCTGCGATGGGCCGATATCGGTTGCGGAAACGGGGCCTCGACCGAATTGCTGCTGGAGCGCTGCGCGCCGGCGATGATCGAGGCGATCGATCCCTCGGCGGGACAACTCGATTACGCGCGGAAGCGCTTGGCGGGGCGGGCCGTGCGGTTCGAGGAGGGCAGCGCGATGGCCCTGCCCTATGCCGATGCCAGCGTCGATGCGGCGATGATGGCGCTGGTGCTGTTCTTCGTGCCTGAGCCGGCGCGCGGGGTGGCGGAGATGGCGCGGATCGTGGCGCCGGGCGGGATCGTTGCCGCCTATGCCTGGGATCTGGCGGGGGGTGGTTTCCCGATCGCGGTGATCCATGACGAGATGCGGGCGTTGGGGATGAGCGTGCCGCAGCCGCCCTCGGCGGACGCTGCGCGGCAGGAGAACATGGCGGCGCTTTGGTCGGCGGCCGGTCTTCGCGATGTTGCGCTGCGGTCGATCACCGTGACGCGGCGCTTCGCGGATTTCGACACGTTTTGGCAGACCAGCGTCGAGGGGCCGGCCATGGTCGCGGCGATGGCCGACCTGCCTCGCGAGACGGCGGAGGAGTTGCGTCGGCGGGTCAGGGCGCGGCTGCCGGACGAGCCAGACGGTGGCATCACCATCCAGGCCACAGCCAATGCGGTGAAGGGGTTGAAGGGTTAGAGCAGATCCTGATCGGGTCGGAGCGCTTGATCCGGTATCTTGGCTGCTCAGGCGCCATCTCGCGTATTGATTGAATTTCATAGTATATTTTTCGCGTGAACGAGATTTCCTGGATATCGGTCCCCGCGCTGACGCCCATCACCGGTGGGGTGGGAGGCCGCGCTCTTGCCTTGTCGCGTGCCGGCGTCCACCGGGGCGGCGACCAGCCATGACCCTGGCGCGGCTACGCTTGGCGCGCACCGACGGCATCGGCCCCCTCACCTTCCGTCGGCTGCTGGCCCGCCATGGCGATCCGGAGGCGGCATTGGCTGCCCTGCCGGCGCTCTCGGCCAAGCGCGCGACGGCCTATGCCCCACCCGCGGAGGCCGCCGCGCGGCGGGAAGTCGCCGCGCTGGCGAAGCTTGGTGGGCGCTTCGTGTTCCTTGATGACCCGCTCTATCCGCCGCTGCTGGCTCTGTTGGCGGATGCGCCGCCGGCCTTGGCGGTGGTGGGGGACGCGTCTCTGCTGGCAGCGCCGGCGGTGGCGGTGGTGGGGGCGCGCAACGCCTCCTCGGCCGGGCGGCGCGTGGCGGAGGAATTGTCGGCGGCACTGGCGGGCAAGGGGCTGACCGTGGTGTCGGGCCTGGCGCGGGGGATCGACACCGCGGCGCATGAGGGGGCGCTGCGGACGGGCGGGACCATCGCCGTGCTGCCGGGTGGGCTCGATGTGCCGTACCCGCAGGAGAATGCGGAGTTGGTAGCGCGGATCGCTGAACATGGCGCGGTGGTGGCCGAGAGCCCCTTGGGCACCGCGCCGCAGAACCGGCACTTCCCCAAGCGGAACCGCATCGTGGCTGGGCTGTCGCTCGGCGTGGTGGTGGTGGAGGCGGCGCACCGGTCGGGCACGCTGATCACGGCGCGGATGGCGCTGGAACAGGGGCGCGAGGTGTTCGCCGTGCCGGGCTCGCCACTCGACCCGCGCTGCCGGGGGTCGAACGACCTGATCCGGCAGGGGGCGCATCTCACCGAAAGCGCCGATGACGTGCTCGACCACCTGCCCGAGGCGCCGCGCGCCGGGCCGCTGTTCGACCCGGCCCGGATGGGCTCGGCGGAGGCCCACGGCGCGGCGGAAGCGGCAGATGGGCTTGGCGCACCCCCGGAGGGGTCCGATGAAGTTATTGAATTGATTGGATTGTCACCAGTATCGGTTGACGAGGTGCTGCGGCGCTGCCACCTGACGGCTCCTGAACTCCAGGCCGTGCTGACCGATCTGGAACTTGAGGGCCGGGTGGAACTGCTCCCCGGTCATCGCGTCATGCGCAGTCCAAACGGGTGATCCGACCGAATGTCCGATGTTGTCGTGGTGGAATCGCCGGCCAAGGCCAAGACGATCGAGAAGTATCTCGGGCGTGACTTCACCGTTCTTGCCTCCTTCGGGCATGTCCGGGACCTCGAGGAGAAGGACGGCGCCGTCCTGCCCGACCAGGATTTCGCGATGGTCTGGGGCAAGGATGGGCGCGGCGAGGCCCAGGTCGGCAAGATCGCGCAGGCGCTGAAGGGGGCGAAGCGGCTGTGGCTGGCCACCGACCCGGATCGCGAAGGCGAGGCGATCTCCTGGCATGTGAAGGACATGCTCGGCCAGCGTGGGGCGCTGAAGGGCAAAGATGTCCAGCGCATCACCTTCAACGAGATCACCAAGCGGGCCGTCCAATACGCGGTGGAGCATCCGCGCGAGTTGGATGTGCCGCTGATCGACGCGTACCTGGCGCGGCGCGCGCTGGATTACCTGGTGGGGTACACGCTCTCGCCGCTGCTGTGGCGCAAGCTGCCGGGGTCGCGCTCGGCGGGGCGCGTGCAGTCGGTCGCGCTGCGGCTGATCTGCGAGCGCGAGGCCGAGATCGAGGCCTTTAAGGCGCGCGAATACTGGTCGATCGAGGCGAAGTTCCAGACGCCGGCGGGCGCGCCCTTCACGGCGCGGATGACGCATCTGGATGGGAAGAAGCTCGACCAGTTCGACCTGAACGAGGCCGGCAGCGCGAACCGGGCGAAGGGGCTGGCGGAGGCGGCGACCTATGCGGTGGCGTCGGTCGAGAAGAAGCGCAGCAGGCGCAACCCGCCGCCGCCCTTCATGACCTCGACCCTGCAGATGGAGGCCAGCCGCAAGCTGGGGATGGGCGCGCAGCAGGCGATGCGCACCGCCCAGCAGCTCTATGAGGCCGGGCACATCACTTATATGCGAACCGATGGTGTCTCGATGGCACGGGAGGCGATTGCCGCCATCCGCGAGCATGTGAAGGACGCCTTCGGGCCGGACTACATGCCGGTGACGCCGCGCGAGTATCAGTCGAAGCAGAAGAACGCCCAGGAAGCGCACGAAGCCATTCGCCCGACCGATGTGACCCGCACGCCGGAAGCCATGGGGCGCGAGTTGGATGGCGCCCAGGGGCGGCTGTACGAGTTGATCTGGAAGCGCGCAGTGGCGTCGCAGATGAGCGCGGCGGAGCTGGACCAGACGGCGGTGGACATTGCCAGCGAGGATGGGAAGATTCGTTTCCGGGCAACGGGTTCCGTCGTGGCTTTCGACGGCTTCCTGAAGCTGTACCGCGAGGATGAGGACGACCGCGCGGCCGATGCGCGCGCCGGCATCAAGCCTGCCGAACCGACCGAGGATGACGAGAGCCGCATCCTGCCGCCGATGGCCGAGCGGGACCCGCTCAAGCGTGGCGCCATCACCGCGAGCCAGCATTTCACCCAGCCGCCGCCGCGATTCTCGGAAGCCTCGCTGGTCAAGCGGCTGGAGGAGCTGGGGATCGGGCGGCCATCGACCTATGCCTCGATCCTGCAGCGGTTGCAGGACTTGAAGTATGTGACGCTGGAGAAGCGACGCTTCATCGCGCAGGACCTCGGGCGGATGGTGACGACGTTCCTGGTGCGGTTCTTCGACAAATACGTCGATACCGGCTTCACGTCGGCGATGGAGGAGAAGCTCGATTCCATCTCGGCCGGCGAGGCCGATTGGCGGGCGGTGATGCGCGCCTTCTGGTCGGAATTCTCCGCCGCTGTCGAGGCGACGCGCGATCTCAAGATCCGCGACGTGATCGATGCGCTGGACGAGGATCTCGGCCCGCACATCTTCCCCGCGCGGGCCGACGGCACCGACCCGCGGCTGTGCCCGACCTGCGGCAATGGGCGGCTGGGGTTGCGGCTGGGGCGGACGGGGGCCTTCATCGGCTGCTCGAACTACCCGGAATGCCGTTACACTCGGCCCTTCGGCGTTGATTCCGGCGAGGGCGAAGGGGCGGCGCCGGCTGAACAGGAACTCGGCAACGACCCGGCCACTGGCCAGACGGTGACGATGAAGCGCGGGCCCTATGGCTTCTACATCCAGCTCGGCGAGCCCGGGACGGATGCCAAGGGCAAGCCGACCAAGCCGAAAAGAACAAGCCTTCCCAATGGAATAACGCCCGATATTGTTACGCTGGATCAGGCACTGGGGCTGCTCTCCCTGCCGCGCGCCATCGGCTTCGACCCGGAGACAGGCGAGGAGATCACCGCCGGGCTTGGGCGCTTCGGGCCTTATGTCCGGTGCGGGACGGTGTTCAAGTCGCTCGACAAGGATGACGACGTGCTGACCGTCGGCATGAACCGGGCGCTGGTGCTGCTGGCCGATGCGCGGGCGCGGGTGCGCGAACTCGGCGTGCATCCGAAGGACAAGGAGCCGGTGAGCGTCCGCAAGGGGCGCTTCGGCCCCTATGCCCAGCATGGCAAGACAGTCGCCAACCTGCCGCGCGACGTGGCGATGGAGGATATCAGCCTCGAGGACGCCGTCGCGCTGCTGGCGGAGAAGGGCAAGGCCCTGAAGCCGCGCGGCCCGGCCGGGCGCAAGGCCGCCGCGCCGAAGTCGACCAAGAAGGCGGCAAATGGCGAGGCGCCCGCCGCCAAGGCGCCGGCGCGCAAGGCGGCCGCCAAGCCGGCTGCGAAGAAGGCGCCGGCGAAAGCCAAGGCGAAGGCACCGGCCAAAGCGAAGCCGAAGGCCAAAGCCGCCAGCAAGTCGGTCGGCTGATGGTCCGCCGCGGGCCGCCGCCCAAGGGGCACAAGGCGCGCACGCGGACGGGCAAGACCGTCGGCGGCGGCAAGGTGACGCGCTCGGGCAAGAGCACCCGCCCCCGCGCCGCCGCGGCGGAGGATGCGGCGGCGCAGGATGCCCGGCGCCAGCGGGCGACGCATGACGCTGCCGCCGCGCCAGGCGCCACGGCGCCGACCGAGGCCCGGCGCGACACACCCGATGCTGCCAAGGCGCCGCCTGCGGCGCGGGCAGGTCGGGCCGCGCGCGGCGAGGCCAACGGCGCTCCGCCCACCGCCCGCCCGCAGGCCAGTTCCCGCCGCCGTGCAGCCGTCCGGCCCGATGAACCCGCCCCGATGCCGACCAAGGCGGCGCTGCGGGAATTCCTCGCGACCGCCGCCGGGCGCGTCACCAAATCGGACATCGCCCGCGCCTTCGGCCTGACCGCCGACCAGCGGCAGGAATTGCGGCTGCTGATGCGCGAACTTGCGGCCGAGGGTGGGGCGACGCCGGCCGGCAAGCGCGGCGTCATCGCCCCGTCACGCCTGCCGGAGATCGCGCCGGTCGAGATCACCGGCACCGACCCTGATGGCGACCCGATCGCCAAGCCGGTCGGCTGGCGCGGCGAGGACCGGCCGCCGGTCATCTACATGCATCCCGAACCGGCCGGGCGGCCGGCGCTGACGGCGGGGGAGAAGGTACTCGCCCGGCTCAAGCCGATCGGGCCGGGCAAGTATGAGGGGCGCACCTTCAAGCGCATCGGCGGCGCGCCGCCGGCCCGCATTCTCGGGGTGTTCGAGGAAGGCCGCATCATCCCGACCGACCGGCGGCAGAAGGGCATCTGGGAAGTGCCGCGCGGCGAGGAAGGCGGGGCCAGGCCGGGCGAGATCGTGCTCGCCGAGCCGCTGCCCTCGGCCCGGCATTTCGGCCCCAAGCCGGCGCGCATCATCGAGCGGCTCGGGACGATGGGCGAACCGCGCTCGGTCTCGCTGGTCTGCATTCATGCCCACGGCATCCCGGACGTTTTCCCGGCCGAGGCGGTGCAGCAGGCCGAGCGCGCCCGCGGCGTCGCGGCGCATGGCCGCACCGACCTGCGCGAGACGCCGCTGGTCACCATCGATGGCGAGGATGCGCGCGACTTCGACGACGCCGTCTTCGCCGAGGCGGAGGGCGCCGGCTGGAAGGTGCTCGTCGCCATCGCCGATGTCGCGCATTACGTCACCACGGCATCGGCGCTCGACCGCGAGGCCTGGGCGCGCGGCAATTCGGTCTATTTCCCCGACCGTGTCGTGCCGATGCTGCCCGAGGCGCTCTCCAATGGCTGGTGCAGCCTGCGGCCAGCCGAAGATCGCGGCTGCCTGTTCGTCGAGATGCGCTTTGACAGCGAAGGGCGGAAGCAGTCGCACGCCTTCGGCCGCGGCATCATGCGATCGGCCGCCCGGCTGACCTATGAGGAAGTGCAGGCAGCCCATGACGCCGGCACCGACCCGGCCGCCCTGCCCGCCGGCCATGTCGCGCGGCTGTACGGCGCCTTCCGCGCGCTGCTGGCGGCGCGGGAGAAGCGCGGCACGCTCGATCTCGACGTGCCGGAACGCAAGGTGGAACTCGACCCGCAGGGCCGCGTCGCCGCCATCGTGCCGCGCGCCAGGCTCGACGCCCATCGGCTGATCGAGGAATTCATGGTCGCCGCCAATGTCTGCGCGGCGGAGGAGCTGGAACGCCTGGTGCAGCCCTGCATGTACCGCGTGCATGACCGCCCCTCGGACCAGAAGCTCGAAGGGCTGCGGCAGTTCCTCGCCACCTTCGACGTCTCGCTGCCGCAGGGTGACCGGCTGCACCCGCGCGACTTCGCCCGCGTGCTCGAGAAGGTGCGCGGCACGCCGCATGAGCGGCTGGTGAATGAAGCAGTGCTGCGCGGCCAGTCCCAGGCGGCCTATTCGCCCGACAATCTCGGTCATTTCGGGCTGGCGCTGCCGCGCTATGCGCATTTCACGTCGCCGATCCGCCGCTATGCCGATCTGCTGGTGCATCGAGCGTTGATCCGCGGCCTGAAGTTTGGCCGCGACGGGCTGGATGAGGGCGAAGCCGCCCGCTTCCCCGACACCGCCGAGCACATCACCTCCACCGAACGCCGGGCCGCGGCGGCCGAGCGTGACGCGGTGGACCGCTACCTCGCGGCGCATATGGCACAACGGATGGGAGAAACATTCGAGGCCCGTATTTCCGGGGTGACTCGCTTCGGCCTCTTCGTCACGGTGGAGGAGAACGGGGCCAGCGGGATCGTCCCGCTCGGATCGCTGCCGGACGACCGATGGGATTTGGACGAGGCCACGCAATCGTTGGCCGGTCGCAGGACAAGACTGGTGTTCCGGATGGGCGACGCCGTGGAGGCCCGCTTGGCCGAGGCGAATGCACGAACCGGCGGCATGGTGTTCCAGCTCATGCAGGGGACCCCCGGTCGCGGGCGCACGAGCCCCGCCGCCAAGGGCAGGCCGCGCGACCGCCAGCGCTAATCCTGCTGCTGCTGCTCCTGCTGCCGGGCATTGCCGCGGCGCAGGAGGTCTCCCGCACCGGGGCATATCCGCGCGACGAGATGCGGCTCGTGCTCGGCGCCGGCTTCGCCGCGATTCTCGAACGTCACCTGGAAGCGGCGACGCCGGCCGACCTGCTGGTCTGGTCGCTGACCGGCATGACGCAGATCGACCCTGAACTGACCGTTCATCGCCTCGCGGGTCGTGTCCAGCTTCGCCTGGGTGACCGCACGCTGCTCGCACGCGACGTGCCGACGCGCTCGGAAGGCGAGAGCTTCGCCGCCGCCGGCGGCGCCGCAGCCGACCGGTTGACGCTGTTCCAGCAGGCGGGCTGGGGGGCTTCGGTGACGTTGCGCGCGGCCGGGGCATCCGGGCTGATCAAGCACAGTTTCGAGGCGATCTTCAGCCATCTCGACCCGTTCAGCCGCTACATCACGCCCGAGGAAGCGCAGGCGGCCCGCGAGCGGCGCACCGGCGAGGCGGGGCTGGGGCTGCGCCTCGCGCCTGGGCGGGGCTCGGGCACGGTGATCGCCGCCATCACCCAGGGCGGGCCGGCCTCGGAGGCCGGGCTGATCGTCGGTGACCGGGTGCTGGCGATCGACGGCGTCGCGTTGCGCCCGCGCGATGCGGCTGGCGCGGCGGGGCTGCTGGAAGGGGCGGCCGGGTCCGATGTGGTGCTGCTGGTCGAGCGCAACCGGCGTCGGCGAGAGGTCACCTTGCGCCGCGTGCTGCCGCCTGGCCGCCCGGTGACGGCCGAGCGGGTGGATGATGTGCTGATCATCCGCGTGCCGTCCTTCACTGCCCATACGGAACGCCAGGTCGCCGCCGCGCTGCTCGGCGCCATCAGCCAGGGGGCGCCAAAGGCGGTGCTGCTCGACCTGCGGGGCAATCGCGGCGGGCTGCTCTCCCAGGCGGCGGCGGTGAGCGACATCTTCCTCGGCGCCGGGGAGGCGTTCCGCACCCTGGGCCGCCACCCCGAGGCGAGCCGCATCTACATCACCGGGGGGCCGGACCTTGCCGCGGGACTGCCGATGGTGGTGCTGGTCGACGGCCGCACCGCGTCATCGGCCGAGATCGTCGCCGCGACCCTGTCGGACCGGCGGCGCGCCGCGGTGGTCGGTACCTCGACCACGGGCAAGGGGTTGGTGCAACTCGTGGTGCCGCTGCCCGATGGGGGCGAATTGTTGATGAGCTGGTCGCGGCTGATCATGCCGAATGGCTGGCCGCTGCAGGGGGTCGGCGTGGTGCCGGGGCTGTGCACCGATGGCGGGCCGGTGGCGGCGGCCCAGGCGCTGGGGAGACTGCGCCAGGGCGACCGGCCGATGGGCGAGGCGCAGTCGCGCCAGCAGGCCCTGCGACACCCGGTGGACCCGGCCGAGGCCGAGGCGTTGCGCGCGGCCTGCCCACCGGGGGAGATGCCGGAGGCGGATTTGGCCGTGGCGCGAGCGCTGGCGCTGGACCCGGCGGCCGAGGCGATGGCGCTGCCGCCTTGAGGCGGATCGCGTTCGGATGGGGTCATCCGGACGCGTGACGATAATCGTCAAGGAATGGCTGGAGCAGTCGGCGTGAACACAGGTTGACGCGGCATGATCCAGCATCGTGATCCGGTCGGGAAGCGCCCCGGTGCCATTGGCCGGTCGGGGTCGGCGCGCGCCTGGATGCTCGACAGGCGTCGCGGGTCGGTGTCGCGCCAATCGACCGGCGGTTGCGGCGGCGATTCTCGCGCGCCTTTTGAGCGCCGGAGTGACCGCCTGCGGCACCGCGGTGCGGGTTTTCGTCACGCAAGGTCAGGAAAATCGCCCCTGGCGTGCCGGTCTTGCTTGACGCCAGCGTCGCGGCCGTTAGGTTGCGGCCTCTCGCGCCCGGGGACCACTCACCCACGGGCCATGGAGTCATGTCATGGCGAAGTCGAATACCATCCTGATCCGTCTCGTGAGCAGCGCTGATACGGGCTACTTCTACGTTACGAAGAAGAACACCCGCACGATGACCGCGAAGATGGAGAAGAAGAAGTACGATCCGGTGGCGCGGAAGCACGTCGTGTTCCGCGAAGCCAAGATCAAGTAATCTGCGGGCGGGCCAGCCCCGCCCTTGGGATTGCCGGCGGCCGATGCCGCAGGTCGAACGGGCGCGCTCTCGGGCAGCGCCCGTTTGTCGTTGCGTGGCCGCGTGTCGGATACGGCACCTGCCCTCACCCATCCGGGATAGCGGCCGTGGGGGCATCGTCCGGACGCGCGTCGCGTCAGGCCGGCATCGCGCCCCAATCCTCGGCGGTGGCTGCCTCCACGCGATTCCGTCCGCGATCCTTGGCCCGGTACAGCGCGGCATCGGCGACACCGATCAGCCCATCCGCCGCCGCCTGGCCGCGCGCTACCGCGAGGCCGATGCTGACGGTGACCGGCAGCGCCAGGCCGCCGACCTTCACCGGGTCGTCGGCGATCGCGGCGCGCAGCCGTTCCGCCACGGCGAGGCCTTCCTCCTCGCCCGAGCTGGCCAGGACGACGAGGAATTCCTCCCCGCCGTAGCGGGCGACCACGTCCACGGTGCGCAGGTGGTCGCGCAGGCGGCCGGAGACCGCCTTCAGGGCGGCGTCGCCGGCGGCATGGCCGTGCTGGTCGTTCAGCGGCTTGAAACGATCGACATCGATGAGCAGCACCACCGCCGTCGCCCCGGTGCGCAGCAGCGATTCGAGGTGTCGGCGCACGTAGCGACGGTTGCGCAGGCCGGTCAGCGAATCGGTCACAGCCAGTTCCAGCGACCGGTCGAGGCTTTCGCGCAGCAATTCCTGGTACCGCCGGCGACGGAGCTGGTTGCGAACCCGCGCACGCAGTTCCGGGGCATCGACCGGGCGCATCACGTGGTCAGAGGCGCCGAGGTCGAAGGCGCGCAGCACGGTGTGCCGCTGGTCCTCGCCAGCCAGCAGCACCAGCGGCATGTCGCGGATCTCGCCATGGGCACGCAGGCGTGACACCAGGCGTAGCGC
Source organism: Neoroseomonas lacus (assembly GCF_014644535.1). Classification (GTDB taxonomy): domain Bacteria; phylum Pseudomonadota; class Alphaproteobacteria; order Acetobacterales; family Acetobacteraceae; genus Neoroseomonas; species Neoroseomonas lacus. Next base: position 426,253 of record NZ_BMKW01000003.1, on the reverse strand, counting down.
ATCGCCCCCGGCCAGCGGCACGCAGAGCAGGGCGAGGTCATGCGCCGCGTCCTGCAGGCGGTCCCAGGCGACGGTCTCGTCGGCCGCGTGTTCGACCTTCATGCCATCGGCGGCGAGCGCCGCGCCGACCGCCTGGGCTTCGGCGGTCAGGCCACCGGCGAGCAGCAGGCGCGCGGCGGAGAAATCCTCCACCGGTGGGCTCTGCGTCTCGAAGCCAAGGTCGCGGGCGGTCTCGGCGCGGACGCGCCAGGCGTCGAGCACCTGCTTCATGCGCAGCAGCGCGCGCAGCCGGGCGAACAGCAGCGCGGTGTCGACGGGCTTCGAGATGAAGTCGTCCGCGCCCACTTCGAGCCCGCGCACGCGTTCGGATTGTTCGGTGAGCGCGGTGACCATCACCACCGGGATATGCGCGGTGGCCGGCTGGGATTTGAGCCGGCGACAGACCTCGTAGCCATCCATCCCCGGCATCATCACGTCGAGCAGGATCACATCCGGCGCCCAGGCGGCGGTCAGGGCCAGCGCCTCCGGCCCCGAAGCGGCCAGCGCCACCTCGAAGTATTCGGCACGCAGCTTGGCTTCCAGCAGGCGGAGATTTGCCGGAATGTCGTCGACAACCAGTACACGCGCCGTCACGCCCGTTCTCCCCGCGCTGTGCCATCCAACCGTAACTGGCCAGCAACGGCAACCAGACTTATCAGGGTTCGGCTGACAAGCCCTTGAATCGTCACATTATAGTCATGGAGAACCGCATGTCGGGGATCACCGCCGGGAACCGCTCGTCCGGCGCGCAGAAGGGTGGTTTCGGCCTTTTCCTGAAGCGCTGGGCTGCCAATCCGCTGCAGATGGGTTCGGTGGTGCCGTCCTCGCGCGCGCTGGGTCGGCGGATCGCCGCGCAGGTCTCGCGCAGCGCCGATGAAGTCGTGGTGGAACTCGGCGCCGGCACCGGCGCGGTGAGCCGTGCGCTGCTCGATGGCGGCGTGCCGCCGGACCGGCTGGTGGTGGTCGAGATCGTGCCCGACATGGCCCGTCACCTGGCGCGCACCCTGCCCGGCGTGACGGTGATCGAGGGCGATGCCTTCGCGCTGTCCGAGGCATTGCCGGCGGCACTGCATGGCAAGGTCGGCACGGCCATCTGCGGCATCCCGTTGGTTCTGCTGCCGATCGACCAGCAGCGCCGATTCGTCGCCGCGGTCGAGTCGGTCGCCCCGGGGCGAGGCTTCCTGCTGTACAGCTATTGCGTCACCTCGCCGCTGCCCGCACGCACGCTCGGCCTCACGGCGAAGCGCGAAGCCTGGACGCCGCTCAATTTCCCGCCTGCGAGTGTCTGGCGATACCGCCCTGGCGGCTGACAACGGCATCCGTTCCACCTGTGATCATCATCAGCGCAGTGCATTTTCTACACCTAGTACAGGTCGACCATAGATGAAGTCGCCGCCGGTGTAATTCTCCCCGGCGGCGAGGCGATGGGGGATGACGTCAGGCGCTGGTCAGCGTCACCTCACGGCCATCCTTGTGACGCAGATGGGCAATCAGGCGTACATGCGGGCTTTGGCGGATCTTCACCGCATCGGTCAGGCCCCGCGCCTCCAGCGCGCCGTGCAGCGCCTGGGTGTCGGGGTGTTCGGCCTCCAGCGAGGTCAGGCGCCAGCCGGAGTCCTTGATGTGCTTGGCGGCACGCTCGCTGTCCCATTGGATGAGCGCGGGGATCAGGTTTTCCATATCCTGGCGCTGCGGCGGGAAGGCCATGCGCCAGGCGTAGTCGCCGCGCGACATGGCGCGGATCTCGCCGGCACGCGAGGCGCCGAGCCGGGCCACCATCGGCTCCAGCGTGGGCGTCGAGGCGACATAGGCGATCAGCCGCGGCTCGGCTTCGAGCATGGTGCGCAGTCCGGCATCGTCGAGGTCGAACAGCCGCGGATGGGGCGGCTCCACCTGGCCAGGGTCCGGGGCGATGATCTCCAGGTAGCAATTGGCGCCGAGTCCGAGCAGCAGGTTGTGCGTGCCGAGGCCGACATGCGCGCCGCCCTTGGACGGCTTCACGCCGAAGGTTTCCTCAATGTAGCGGGCGCCGTCCTCGAGAGTGGTGGCGCCAATGACGATGTGATCGATCTCGGCCATGCGATTCCTGGGCTTTCTTGGTCCGGGCGCCGTCAGCGCGCCGCGAACTGGGTCTTGCCGAACATGATCTCACGTTCGGCATCGGTCATGGTGCCACGACGCTGGTTCTCTGCCAGCACCGCGACGCCGCGTTGGACAGCGGGCCTCGCGGCAATGGCATCGTGCCAGCGCTGGACGTTCGGATATTGACCGAGATCAACGTTGCGCCGCTCCGGATTCCGGATCCAGGGAAAGGTCGCGATGTCGGCCAGCGAATATGCCTCTCCGGCCAGATAGGGCGATTCCGCCAGGCGCTTGTCGAGCACCCGGTGCAGCCGTGCCACCTCATTCGTGTAACGCTCGATCGCGTAGGGCAGTTTCTCGACCGCGTAGTTGGCGAAGTGGTTGTACTGGCCGAACATCGGACCGACGCCGCCCATCTGGAACATCAGCCATTGCAGGGCGGTGTAGCGGGTGGCGGGGTCGGTCGGAATCAGCGCGCTGCCGGCCTTCTCGGCCAGGTAGAGCATGATCGCGGCGCTTTCGAACAACTTGAGGGGCGCTCCGCCCGGGCCTTCGGGGTCGATGATGGCGGGGATGCGATGGTTGGGGGTGATGGCGAGGAATTCGGGGCGGAACTGCTCACCCTTGCCGATCGCGACAGGAATCACTTCGTAGGGCAGGCCCCTGCCCTCCTCTATCAGTTCCTCCAGCAGGATATGGACCTTGTGGCCATTCGGGGTCGGCCAGGTCCAGAGCTGAATGGGTGACGGCATCGGTGCTCTCCTTCGTCAGTGGCGAAGGGTGCGCCAGCCGGCACGGGGTGACAACGCCGCGGGCATGGCAGGAGCGGCGCTTGCCGCGACGCCCGCGGGCCGCGACATTGGCTTTGATGGAGTGATGGAAGAGACATGGTCGGATTCCCCGCCGCACGGCTGACCGACCTGCACATCTGCCCGATGTTCACGGTGCTGGTGCCGCATGTCGGCGGGCCGATCGCAGGACCCGGCGCGCCCACCGTGCTGATCGGCAAGTTGCCGGCCGCGCGGGTGACCGACATGTGTGTGTGCGTCGGGCCGCCAGACATGATCGCCAAGGGCTCGGCGACCGTGATGACGATGAAGATGCCGCAGGCGCGCATCCTGGATAACTGCGCCCATGGCGGGATCATCGTGCTCGGCTGCTTCACCGTGCTGGTCGGCGACGGGGCAGGTGGCGGCGGTGGCGGCGGCGGGGCCGCCGCGGCGTTGCTGGCGAAGATCCTGTCGGGCAAGTCGCAGATCAAGCTGGAGGGGTCACCGGAATTCCAGCTCAAGACGATGATGGCGCTGGCCAAGCTGGCGGCGACGCCGACCGGGCTGGCCCTGTTGCAGAGCCTGGATGCGGCGCCGCATACGACGACCATCAAGCAGAGTACCGACGGCACCAATTCCGAGGACGGGGCCGGCTACACCAACCCGCTGACCGGGGCGCCCGGCGCGGGCACCGATGCCGTGGTGCATTTCAACCCCGACAAGGACAAGCTGAACGGCCGGCCGGACCAGACGCGCGACCCGGCGATCGGGCTGGGGCATGAGCTGATCCACGCCGACCACGATGTGCACGGCACCAATGTGAAGGCGACCAGCAACTACACCGGCGCGGATGGCAATACCTATTCCGCGCCAGGGTATGAGCAGCAGGCGGTCGGGCTCGGGCCCTATGCCAATGATCCCTTTACCGAGAACAAGCTGCGCAAGGATTTCGACGACCAGGGGATCAGCAAGAACCCGCATGAATACCAGCGCCCCCGCTACTGAACGACGGACGGAACGAACCCGATGGCGAGCCTTTCGGTCACGATCACAGGCCTGACGCGCGAAGCGCTGTATCTCGACGTCGTGCTGGTCAACACGCGGGTGACCGACATCTTCGTCGCGGCGGTATTGTTCAGGCAGGACAATGTCGGCAATCGCGACCGCGACCCGGCGCTGCTGTTCGCCGCGCGCGGTTCGGGCGAGCGCGTCGTGATCGGCAAATGGGTGCCGAGCGTGCCGGAGGGGCGGAAGGTGGAATCCGAGCCGGTACCGTATTTCACCAAGCTCGAGCCGGGGAAGCGGTGGGAGAATGCCTGTGAGCTGCCCCTGCCGGTGCGCTGGTTCGGGTTCTACGGGCCGCCGCCGACGCCGCTGCGGGAGCCGCGGATGTTGCCGAGCCTCGGATTCAATCTCGGCATCCTCGATTCGGCGCGGTTCCCGCCCGGGGCGGGGGTGATCGTGCCGTCGATGGCGTCGCCGCCGGGCGCGCCGTTGGAATGCGACAGCGGGTTCGGTAAGCAGTTGCAGGAATTCCTGACGAGCGAGATCGCGTTGCCGGCGCCGGGGATTCCTTCGTTTATCTGAGGGTGGGTGTCGATGGACCAGGCGGTGAAGCGGGCGAAGCTCGCGGAGACCTTTGTGCATCCGAGCGTGAAGCTGCGCGAGGTCGTGCTGGGCGCGCATTGCGAAGTGCTGGAGCGCTGCGCGGTCGAGTATTCGACGATCGGCGACGCCTCCTATCTCGGGCATGACTGCCAGGTGGCGGATACGACGATCGGGAAATTCTGCGCCATCGCCGCGCATGTTCGGATCGGGCCGCCGAACCATCCGATGGAGCGGCCCTCGCTGCATCGCTTCACCTATGTGCCGGAGTATTACGACGCCTCGAAGCAGCGCGACGCGGCGTTCTTCGAGGCGCGGCGGGCGGCGCGGGTGACCATCGGCAACGATGTCTGGATCGGCCATGGCGTGACCGTGCTCGCCGGCGTCACGGTGGGCGATGGGGCGGTGCTCGCGGCCGGGGCGGTGGTGGCGAAGGATGTGGCGCCCTATGCGATTGTCGGCGGCGTGCCGGGGCGGGTGATCCGCGACCGCTTCCCGCCCGCGATCGCCGATGCGTTGCGCCGCATCGCGTGGTGGGACTGGCCGTTCGAGACGGTGATGGAGCGGCTCGAAGATTTCCAGTCGGACGACATCGTGAGCTTCATCGCACGTTGGGACGTGTAGGCTTGCCTATACTGCATCACGGCCCGCCGTACCGGGCATGGTGCAACATGGGGAATGTGAGGAATGGTCGGCTTTCCCGCCGCGCGCCTGACCGACCTGCATCTCTGCCCGATGGTGACTGGCATCGTGCCGCATGTGGGCGGGCCGATCACCTCGCCGGGGGCGACGACCGTGCTGATCGGCAAGCTGCCGGCCGCGCGCGCGCTCGATGTGTGCACCTGCATCGGCCCGCCGGATGTCATCGCGCAGGGATCGACGACGGTGCTGTCGTGCAAGATGCCGCAATCGCGCATCCTCGATACCTCCCTGCATGGGGGCATGATCATTCTGGGTTGCTTCACCGTGCTGGTGGGCGGTGCTGCCGCCAACATGCAAAGCCAGGCGGCGGCCATCGCCGCGCATAACGGCAGCACGCGGGTCTATGTCGATCCGATCACCAAGACGGTCTATATCACGACAAACATGGAATATTCCGGGCCGGGCGCGACCCAGGCCTATGCCGATGCCGCCAAGAAGCAGATCGAGGACACCTGGTCCGGCACCATGACGGTGAATGGCGAGACCTATGCCGTGAATGTGCAGGTCAACACGAAGGTGAATACCTCCGGCACGGCGACGGCCGGCTATGACCAGATCACCGTGGATCCGGCGCAGAACCGCATGGACCAGTCGCTCTATGGCAATGGCGAGGGGCGGCAGACCCCGGCGGCGGCGACCGATGCCGGCCGGCCGCGCCGCATCGCGCATGAATATGGCCACACACTCGGCCTCGATGACGATTACCACGACACGCCGACAGGCACGGCGAAGAACCCCGGCGCGCCGCCGAATGACATCATGGCCGAGACCTGGCCGGCCGCCGATGGCACCCTGCCCCACCCGCATCAGAGCCATTACGACCAGGTGTTGAAGAACCATGGCTATTGAACCCGCCCCCTGGGTGGCCGACGCCGCGGCGCTGCGCCGGAGCTATGCCGGCGATCCGGTGGGGTTCGTGCAGCGCGGTTTCCGCGCGAGTTACTGGCGCCGGGGTGGCGAGGTCGGGCCGGACTGGGCGTCGGACCTTCTCGAGTTGGCTGCCGCCGGCGATGATGCGGTGGCGACCTGGACCAAGGCGCGGCCGACCCCGGCCGATTTCACGGTCTTTGACGTCGAGCGGTGGCAGGGCGCGCCGCCGCGGCGGATGATCCTGCTGATGCTGGACTGCCTGCTGGGCGATGCGCTGTTCGAGCGCGACATTCCGGCCGAGCATCTCTCGCAATACCGCGGCACGGTGAACGAGACCTTGGTGCTGGAGGTGCCGCCCATCCGGGTTGAGAAGACCCTGTACCGGGCGGCGGACTTGCCCGAGACGGCGCGGCTGCGCGCGGCGGCAGCCGAGGTCACGCGCTGGCTGCAGGAACACGGGCGACTGTTGCCGGCCTGAGAGGCTGTCTGCAAACGCGCCATTCGGCCCGTTTCCGACCGCAGGCGCTTGGTGGGTGGCGGTGGCGCGCCTCACAGCAACGGCCGAATTCCTCGATCGTTGGCATCCGCTCTTCCCTGCCCTCAAGCGCCGGGCGCAAACCTCCGGTTTGCTTGGCTTTCTCAACGCTATCGGCCTCGGCACGAGTCAATGCCTCGTGCCGTTGGTCTCAGCGTGCCAGCAGCGTGGCCAGGATGGCGGAGGCTTCCTCGTCGAGCGGCATGCCTGCCGTTGGCTTGCCGGCGCGCCGGTACCAGTAGCCGGCATTGGCGAGGTCGCCTTCCCGATGATGCAGATAGGCATGGACCCAGGCGCTGTCGGCGTCCTCGCCGGCCTGGGCGGCCTCATGGGCGCGCTGCCAGTCCCCGCGAGCGTCCCACCAGAGCGCCAGCAGCGGGGTGGGCAACCCGTCCGGCGGCGCGGCCTCATCCAGGCTGCGCCGAAACTCTTCAGCATCCATCGCACCAACCCTCCACCCAGCCGCCACGTCGGCCCCGCCCTGACCGGATGGCCAGCTGTGGCTGGCATTCATCGCCTGCGATGCCGACCATAGCCCAAGCCGCCTGCCGCCGGCGGGCGGCGTGGCCGCGCCCGGCATTCGAGGCCTGCCGGACGGGTGAGCGGTGATCCGGCGTTCGGCGGCGATGGGGCACCGTGAAACCCGGCGCCCCTGATCCCGGCTTCGCCCATCCGCGACGCCGGGATGACGTCACGCATTGCCGGCGAGGTAGTCCATCGCCGCCAGCACGCCGCCGGCCTTGTAGGGCACGCCGGCCTCGCGCAGGCCCATCTCCACACCGCCCAGCGTGCCGATCAGCGGCAGGTCGCCGAAGTCGCCGAGATGGCCGATGCGGAAGACGATGTCGTTGAGCTGCCCAAGCCCGTTGCCGAGCGACATGTTGTGCTTTTCGAGGATCGTCGCGCGCAGCGCGTTGGCGGAATGGCCTTCGGGTAGGCGCACGGCGGTGAGTGCCGAGGAGTAGTGGCGCGGTTCCGCGCACTGGATCTCGAAGCCCCAGTGCCGGACGGCGCGACGGGTGGCTTCGGCGAAACGGTCGTGGCGGGCGAAGACGTTGTCGAGGCCTTCTTCCAGCAGCATGTCCACCGCGGCGTCGAGGCCATAGAGCAGGTTGGTCGCCGGGGTGTAGGGGAAGTAGCCGGTCGCGTTGGATGCCAGCATCGGCTTCCAGTCCCAGAAGGAGCGCGGCAGCTTGGCCGTCTCGGACGCCTTCAGAGCCTTGGCGCTGATCGCGTTGAAGGACAGGCCGGGGGGCAGCATCAGGCCCTTCTGCGAGCCGGCGACGGTGACGTCCACGCCCCATTCGTCATGGCGGTAGTCGATGGAGCCCAGGGATGAGATGGTGTCCACCAGCAGCAGCGCCGGGTGGCCGGCGGCGTCCATGGCGCGGCGGACCTCGTCCACGCGCGTGGTGCAGCCAGTGCTGGTCTCGTTGTGGACGACGCAGACAGCCTTGATGGCGTGCGCCTTGTCGTCACGCAGGCGGGCCTCGATCTGGGCGACGTCGGCGCCACGGCGCCAGTCGGTCTTGACCAGGTCGGTGACGATGCCGAGGCGGCCGGCCATTTCCTGCCACAGATGGGCGAACCAGCCGGTCTCGCACATCAGCACGCGGTCGCCGGGGGACAGGGTGTTGGTCAGGGCGGCTTCCCAGGCGCCGGTGCCGGAGGCCGGGTAGATGATGACGTGGGATTGCGTCTTGAAGACGTGGCGGACCTTCTCGAGCAGTTGCTTGCCGAAGCGGCCGAAATCCGGGCCGCGATGGTCCATGGTGGGGTTGTCCATGGCGCGCAGCACGCGGTCGGGGACGTTGGTGGGTCCCGGGATCTGCAGGAAGTGGCGGCCGGCGGTGGGCTTGGATTGGTAGTAGGCCATGGATGGGCTCCCGTGTTCTCGGGCACTTCATGCGCCAGGGCGCGGCGCGGTGCCAATGAGTTCGGCGCGTCGGGGCCATGAGCGGGGCTTGTGCAATCCATCAGGAGTATCCATTCGGCTGATGGGGCGACGGGCTGTAGGGTCCGCTTCCGTAGTACCGGGGTTGCGCCGATGAACGTCCAGATGAAGACACGCCCGAGCCTCGGCGACAGCCGGCTGGCCGACCGATTGCGGCGGGAGACACAGGGCGAGGTGCTGTTCGCGCCGGCCGATCGCGGGCGGTATGCGACGGATGCGTCCATCTACCAGATCGAACCCTACGGCGTGCTGGTGCCGCGCAGCCTGGACGATGTGCAGGCGGCGATGACGCTGTGCCGGGAGGAAGGCATCCCCGTGCTCGCGCGCGGTGGCGGGACGTCGCAATGCGGGCAGACCGTGAACCGGGCGCTGGTGCTGGATTGCACGAAGTATCTACGCGGCGTGATCGAGGTGGATGCGGCGGCGCGGATGGCGCGGGTGCAGCCGGGGATCACGTTGGGGGCGCTGAATGATGCGTTGAAGGGGCATGGGCTGTTCTTTCCGGTCGATCCGTCGACTTGGCAGCGCTGCACGATCGGGGGGATGGCGGGGAACAATTCCTGCGGGTCGAAGTCCATTCGCTACGGGTTGATGGCGGATAATGTCACGGCGATCGATGCGCTGTTGGCGGATGGGTCGCGCTTCACCTTCGGCGAGATGCCGGACAATCTCGGTGGGGATGTACCGGCGCCGGCGGCCGAGTTGATCCAGCGCCTGCGCGCGCTGGGGGCGCGCGAGGCGGAGGAGATCGCGGCGCGGTTTCCGAACCAGTTGCGGCGGGTTGGTGGGTACAACATCGAAAGTTTGACGCCGGCGGCACGGGCGGAGGGGCGCGGCAATCTGGCGCGGCTGCTGGTGGGGAGCGAGGGGACGCTCGCGTTTTCCGCAGCGCTGGACTTGAAACTTTGGCCGATCAAGCCGCGCAAGACTCTCGGCATCTGCCAGTTCCCGACCTTCCGCGCGGCGATGGCGGCGTCCCAGCATCTGGTGACGCTGAATCCAGAGGCGGTAGAGCTGGTGGACCGGACGATGATCGACCTCGGGCGGTCGATCCCGATCTATCGGGCGACGATCGACCAGATGGTGAAGGGGGAGCCGGACAGCCTGCTGATCGTCGAGTTCCATGGGCATGAGGAGGCGCCGCTGTTGCAGGCACTCGACCGGCTCGAGGAGATGATGGGCGATCTCGGCTATCCGGATGCGGTAGTGCGCGCGACGGATGCCGGGTTCCAGGCCGCCATCGCCGAGGTGCGCGAGGCCGGGCTCAACATCATGATGTCGATGAAGGGCGACGGGAAGCCCGTGTCCTTCATCGAGGATTGCGCGGTCGCGCTGCCCGATCTTGCTGATTACACTGAGCGTTTGAACGAGGTGTTCGCGCAGCACGACACCAAGGGCACCTGGTATGCGCATGCCTCCGTCGGCTGCCTGCATGTGCGGCCGGTGCTGAACATGAAGAATGGCGAGGATGTGCGGAAGATGCGCGCCATCGCCGAGGAGTGCTTCGCGCTGGTGCGCGAATACAAGGGCAGCCATTCGGGCGAGCATGGCGACGGCATCGTGCGCTCGGAATTCAACGAGCCGATGTTCGGCAGCCGCATCGCCCGTGCCTTCGAGGAGGTGAAGGACGCGTTCGACCCGAAGGCACTGCTGAACCCGGGACGCGTGGTGCGGGCGCCGAAGATGGATGACCGCACGCTGTTCCGCTACGCGCCGGGTTATGCGGCGGATGCGGCGATCACGCCGGTGCTCGACTGGTCCGAGTATCCGGGGCCGCTGGGCGGGCTGCTGAGCGCGGTCGAGATGTGCAACAACAACGGCACCTGCCGGAAGTTCGACGCCAACGTCATGTGCCCATCCTATCGCGCGACGCGGGATGAGCAGCATCTGACGCGTGGGCGGGCGAATACGCTGCGGCTCGCGCTGACCGGGCAGTTGCCTGGGGCGCTGGCGTCCGATGAGGTCGCGGAAGCGGTGAAGCTGTGTGTGTCCTGCAAGGGCTGCAAGCGGGAATGCCCGACCGGCGTCGATATGGCGCGAATGAAGATCGAGGTGCTGGCGGCACGGGCGAAAACGCATGGCATCGGCTGGCGGGAACGCATCATCGCGACGATGCCGCGCTGGGCGCGCTGGGCGTCGTTGCTGCCGCCGCTGGCCAATGCGCGGGATACGGTGCCGGGGCTGGCACGACTGTCGGAGACGGTGCTCGGCCTCGCGGCGGAACGGTCCCTGCCCCGCTTCGTCTGGGGCGCATTTCATGACGCCGAGTTGCGCGTGCCGGATGGGCGCGAACGTGAGGTCATCCTGCTGCCGGATGCCTTCAATCGGTACTACGAGCCTGCCAATCTGCGCGCCGCCATCGCCGTGCTGCGCGCTGCTGGCTATGACCCGGCCATCGCGCGGGCGGCGCGCGGTGCGCGGCCACTGGATGAGGGGCGCACGCTGCTTTCCGCCGGGCTGGTCGATCGGGCGCGCGACGAAGCGCGGCGCACACTGGAGGCGTTGTCCGCGCACGCCTCGCCGGTGGTTGGCATCGAGCCTTCTTCGCTGACAACGCTACGCGATGAGTTCCTCGCGCTGCTGCCAGGCGAACCGGCCCGCGCGCTGGCCGCCCGCGCCTTCCTGCTGAGCGAATTCCTCGACCGCGAGAAGGCCGTGCTGCCGCTGAAGCCCCTGCCGGGCGAGGCGCATATCCATGGCCATTGCCACCAGAAGGCCTTCGGCGCCTTCCCGCCGGCCGTCGCGCTACTGAAGCGAATCCCGGGGCTGACGGTCACGCCGATCACGTCGTCCTGCTGCGGCATGGCCGGCGCCTTCGGCTATCAGGCGGAGACGCTGGCGGCGTCGAAGGCGATGGGCGAGTTGTCCCTGTTGCCAGCGGTGCGCGCGGCCGCGCCGGACGCCTTCATCGTGGCGGATGGCACATCCTGTCGCCATCAGATCGCCGATCTGGCAGGACGGGAGGCGCTGCATTCCGTCCAATTGCTGGAAAGGGCCCTGGCATGACCACGCCGCTCGACGTCCTGTCCTTCTGGTTCGCCGAGGGACCCGACACGTTCCGCGACGCCTGGTTCAAGCGCGACGACAAATTCGATGACGAGATCCGCACACGCTTTGGCAACCTCGCTGCCGCGGCGCAGACCGATGCGCTGGCGACGTGGCGCAATACCAGCGCGGGCGTGCTGGCCTTGGCGATCCTGCTCGACCAATTCTCCCGCAACCTGCATCGCGGCCGGGCGGAGGCCTTCATCGCCGATCCGCTGATGCGGGTGATCGCGCGGGACGCCGTGCTGGTGCGGCGGCAGGATCTCGGCCTGACGCCGACCCAGCGCATTTTCCTGTACCTGCCCTTCGAACATTCCGAGGCGATGGCGGATCAGAACCTGTCGGTCGCGCTGTTCGAGGGGCTGCGCGACGACCCGCGCATGGCCAAGCCGGATGGGACGATCGACTACGCGTGGCGGCACCGGGCGGTGATCGCCCGCTTCGGCCGCTTTCCCCACCGCAACGCGGCGCTGCGGCGGGAAAGCACGCCGGCGGAGCAGGCTTGGCTGGCGTCCGGTGGCGGTTTCTGAAGCAGGGCCGCGGCGGCGTTCCTACCAGCCGAACTGGCCGATCAGGCTAGCCGCATTGGCGTCGCACCAGGCGCCCGGCAGGCGCTGCGGATGGGCATCGTCGAGCGGCCACCTCCCATTGGCGCCGATGTTCGGCACCGTCCCGGCACCGGCGAAGGCGAGCAGCCTGCTCCCGCCATATTCGACGGTCGTGCCGACATGGCCGAAGAAGTCACCCCAGGTCGTGGTGATCGCGTAGGTCTCGTTCTGGAACCCGGTGCCGCCGTTGCGCACGCCGAACAGATGCGTCCCCCAGCCGGCGGCATGGCGATTTCGTATTGCGTGTGGGTGCTGGTGTGGCTGCTGATGCGCTCCCCGCCGGGGAAGACACCGACGTCGAGCGCCGCGCGCCATTGCGAGTAGAACACGCCGCCATCGGCCAGTTCGACATGCTCGCCGCAGAACAGGCAGGCGCCGCCATAGAGCGAGACCGGGTTGGTATGCAGGTCGGCCTGCCAGAACAATTCCCGCACCATCAGGATCAGGCGCTGATAGGGGTCGCTGAAACCCACCCAGTCCGAGGTGAGGTCGTTTTAGATGCGCGCGGCATCGGCACCACCGCCGGCTTCCATCGGATCGGGAGGGGTCAAGCCTGGCATGGTGCTGCCTCTCATGAATGCCGCACATCACTTCACACCAAATGCGTGCATGACAACGTCATTTATTCTCAAAAAATGCACATCGATTGGTAGCGCCTGAACCGCCTTGATTTTCCATGCCTGCTTTATGGGCGGTACCCGTCCCCCAAGCCCGCGTAATGGACAATTCTGCTCTCGATAGCGGCATTTTATGACAGTATCGCTGAGATATATGTTGCGACGCACAACGACGTTCCTTATTTGTGCAGGCAAGAAACCTTCGATGCGGAGCGGACAGGAAAGACCACTACCCACTCTGGCCGTGCAGGAGGGTTCCCATGCTGCGTCCCCTGTCCAGACGCGTTCTGCTCGCCGCCGGCCTTGCCGCCCCGGCCCTGATCACATCACGCAATGCCCGCGCCTCGACTGAGGTCGATGTCGAACTGGTGCTCGCGGTGGATGTCTCCCGCTCGGTCGATGCCGAGGAGATGGAGATGCAGATGCGCGGCTATGCCGAGGCCTTCCGCGACCCTCGCCTGGCCGAAGGCATCGCCGGCGGCCCGCTCGGCGCCATTGCTGTCACCCTGTTCGTCTGGTCGGACTGGAACATCCAGCACACGCTGGTCCCCTGGATGCAGCTCGACGGGGCGGCCAGTTGCGCACGTTTCGCCGCAGCACTCGATGGCGCCTCGCGCGAGACCTATCTCTATACCTCGATCTCCGGCGCGATCGACTTCGCCGCCACCCAATTCGGCCAGCGCTTCGAGGGGCTGCGCCGCGTCGTCGACATCTCAGGCGACGGGGTGAACAATTCCGGCCGCCAACTTGCCGCCGCGCGAGCCGAGGCGCTGGACCGCGGCATCGTGCTGAACGGCCTCGCCGTGCTAGACCGCACGCCGCAGCCCTCGGCGCTGCTCGCCGGCCTGCCGCCGGTGGACGAATATTATCGCGACGAGGTGATCGGCGGGCCGGGCGCCTTCCTGATGGTAGCCGAGGGGTATGAATCCTTCTCCGGCGCGGTGCGGCGCAAGATCATTCGCGAGATCGCCGCCCTGCCGGCACAGGGGCCGCTGGTGGAACGGGCCTACGGCTGAGGGCTGGCGGCGCCGGCCCGCATCGCCGGCGCACGACCGATCCAGGCCGGCGATGCCGTTTCAGGCGGCGCAGGCCGGCGCCGACATGCCAGGACGGCCCGCGAGGGCTTGCGAAGCGCCGGAATGGCGCCATACCGGCGAGGATGACCCAACGCCTTGCCCTCATCGGCGCCGGCCTTGCCGTGCAGCCCTTCGAGAAGCGGATCGGCCGCGCCGGCGCTGCTCCGGCTGACGCCGTGCCGGCATGACGCTGGAGGAGGCGCTGCGGGCCGCCTTCGCCGCCCTGGAAGCGGGCGCGCGGCTCCGCCACGGCGCGTTCCACACCCCGGCGCTGGCGACGATCGGCCGCGATGGCGCGCCGGCGCTGCGGACGGTGGTGCTGCGCGGCTTCGACGCCGCGACCCGTTGCCTCGCCATCCACACCGATTGCCGCAGCGCCAAATACGCCGAGCTCATCGCCGACCCGCGCGCCGTGCTGCATGGCTATGATGCGGCGACGCGGATGCAGCTGCGCTTGGCCGGGCGTGCGACGCTGCACCATGACGATGCCATTGCCGATGCCGCCTGGGCGGCCAGCAGAAAGACCAGCCGCATGACCTACGCCACCGCCTGGACACCGGGCACCGCCCTGCCCGCCCCGCCCGCCGCGCCCGAGGATCCCGTCGGTGGGCGGGCGCATTTCGCCGCCGTGCTGCTGCGTTTCGACCACCTGGACTGGCTGCTGCTCGACCCGGCGGGGCATGCCCGCGCCCGGTTCGACTGGGCCGCCGATGGCGCCATGGCGGCGAGCTGGGTCGCGCCATGAGCGAGCCCGCGATCCGTGACGCGATCCTTGCCCAGGCCCGCGCCTGCGGCCCGGAAAAGAGCTTCACGCCCGAGGATGTGGCGCGCGCCCTGACCAGCGAGAACTGGCAATCGCTGCTGGCCCGCATTCGGCGCGAGGCGACGGTGCTGGCGCGGGAAGGCCAGATCGACGTGCTGCGCAAGGGCAAGCCGGTCGATCTCGACGTGGAGGTTCGCGGCGTCATCCGGCTGCGGGCGCGGGCATGATCGGGCTGATCTTCTCGCGCGGGGCGGAGGGTGTGCCGCCGCCCCAGCCGCTCGACTTCGCGACGCTGGTGCTGCCGTCCTCGCCCAATACCTGCCTGCTGACGCCGAGCACGGCGCCGGGCCAGGGGCACCTGCACCACGACCCGTTTCCGGTGACGACGGAGGCCGCCTTCGCGGCGATCCGCGCCATCGCCGCCGGGCAGCCGCGCACCTACCCCCTCGCCGACTATCCGGCCCGTTTCCAGGCGCAGTGGGTGGTGCGTTCGCGGTTAATGAACTACCCCGACATCGTGGTGGCGGAGGCGGCGCCGGCAGGTGACGGCACCGGGCTTTGGCTCTATTCGCGCAGCCTGCTGGGCCGTTCGGATTTCGGGGTGAACCGGGCGCGCGTCATGGCGTGGCTCGGCGCCTTCGAGGACCGGCTGCGTCGCGGCTGAAGGAGAGTTTTGATGCGTGCCCTCAGCCCCTTTCTGCGCGATGCCTGGGCGCTGACGCGCCCCTATTGGTCCAGCGAGGATCGTTGGCGGGCGCGCGGGCTGCTGGCCACGGTCATCGTGCTGAACCTGTCGCTGGTGGGCATGACGGTGGTGCTCACCTATTGGCAGCGGGCCTTCTACAACGCGCTGGAGGCGAAGGACGCGGCCGCCTTCACGGCGCTGCTATTCACCTGGCACCGGTCCGAGGAGGGCGGCTTCCTGCCGTCCTTCACCCTGGTCGCGGCGCTGTACATCCTGATCGCGGTCTATGCGCTGTATCTGCGCCAGGCGCTGGAGATCCGCTGGCGGCGCTGGCTGACCGAGATCTACCTGACGCAGTGGCTCGAGGGCCGCGCCTATTACCGCATGGCGCTGACCGACCCGGAGACCGACAACCCCGACCAGCGCATAGCCGAGGATGCGCGGATGTTCGTCGGGCAGACGCTGGGCCTCGGGCTGGGGCTGATGCGATCGGTGGTGACGCTGGGGTCGTTCATCCTGGTGCTGTGGTCGCTGTCGGGGCCGGTGACGGTGCTGGGCATCACCATCCCCGGCTACATGGTCTGGGTGGCGCTGATCTATGCGATGGCGGGCACCTGGCTGGCGCATCTGATCGGGCGACCGCTGATCCGGCTGAACTTCAACCAGCAGAAGGTCGAGGCGGATTTCCGCTACGCCCTGGTGCGGTTCCGCGAGAATGTCGAAGGCATCGCGCTGCATGGCGGCGAGGCGGATGAGAAGCGCGGCCTGACCACCCGCTTCCGCGCGCTGATGGAAAATTGGTGGTCGATCATGACGGCGACCAAGCGGCTGACGCTGTTCACCGTCGGCTACCAGCAGGTGGCGAGCATCTTCCCCATCGTCGTCGCGGCGCCGGCCTATTTCGCCGGGCGGATTCCGCTAGGTGGGCTGATCCAGACCTCGAGCGCCTTCAACCAGGTGCAGGATTCGCTGTCCTGGTTCGTTGAGAATTATTCGGTGCTGACGGAATGGCGCGCCACGGTCGAACGGCTGACCGGCTTCACCCGCGCCGTCACCGTCGCGCGCGCGGCCGGCACCGGGCCGGTCGCCGCCCAGGGGTCGCAGCCGGGGTTGGTGATCGATGATGTGACGCTCGCGCTGCCCGATGGGCGGCGTTTGATGGAAGGCGCCCGGGCCACGGTGGCGCCGGGGGATTCGGTGGTGATCACCGGCGCCTCGGGGTCGGGCAAGTCGACGCTTTTCCGCGCCATTGCCGGCATCTGGCCCTTCGGGTCCGGGCACGTCGCGCTGCCGGCCGCCGGGCGCGCGCTGTTCCTGCCGCAGCGGCCCTATATCCCGCTCGGCAGCCTCAAGCGCGCGGTGTGTTACCCGGAGGATGAGGCGGGCTTCACCGACGCCCAGGTGGCCGAGGCGCTGGAGGCGGCCGAGCTCGGCCATTTGGTGCCGCGCCTGCAGGATGCCGATGCCTGGGACAAGCGGCTGTCAGGGGGCGAGCAGCAGCGCCTGGCGCTGGCGCGCGCGTTGTTGCTCAAGCCGGATTGGCTGTTCCTTGACGAGGCGACGGCGAGCCTCGACCCGGGGGCGGAAGAGCGGTTGTACGCGCGGCTCAAGGAACGGCTGCCGGGGACGGCGCTGGTCTCCATCGCGCATCGGCCCGCGGTGGCTAAGTTCCATGATCGCGGGCTGAAGGTGGAAGGCGGGCGGCTGGTCGAGGCGTGAGGGCAGGCAAGGCCCGAAAGGGGCTCTTGCCCCTCCCGGACCCACCGCACCAAATGCCAGTGTCATTTGGAAAGCCATTTGTTGGTGCCAGGCAGCCTAGGCATGCTGCAGCGGGGCGCATGCACTGCGCACAACGGTGGGTCTCGAGGCCAGCGCAGATCTGAATTCGGCAAAGTCACTGATTCGGTTAAAAATATTGAAAAACCAATAGCTTGAAGATGGTTCCGAAATTCCGGCATGCGAAAGCCGCCGGGCTTTGGTGAGCCTGGCCGCACTATCCCAAGGCTCGGGAGCGGCGAAGCCTCTTTCGGTCCCCTCAGCGCTCCTCGGCCGGGATCACCGCATTGGCCAGCACCAGCAGCAGCACCGCCAGCGGCAGGCAGGCAGCGAGACCGATCCGCGCGAAGGCCAGCGCGCCGACCAGCCCGCCGATCGCGAAGCTGGCAAGCAACCCGGCCAGCAGCCGCATCTTGGCGCGATCGGCGACGACCCGGGGCGCGGGTGTCCTGGCATCGGCATTCCAATACGTCAGCTTGCCGAGCTCGATGCCGAGATCGGTGACGATGCCGGTCATATGGGTAGTGCGGATCCGCGCACCGGAGATCTTGGTGATGCAGGCATTCTGCACGCCCATCAGAAAGCACAGCAGCGGCACCACCGGGATGGCGACCACTTCGACCGGCAACAGCGCGCCCATCAAGCCGAAGCACAGCAGCAGCCCGGCCTCGACCAGCAGCGGCAGCGCGTAGCGGCTGCGCCAGGCGAGCCTCCGGCCGAAATTGATCAGCCAGGCGGAATGCGCCGCGCCCGCCATGAAGCTGAGCAGCGCCAGCAGCCCCGCCAGCATCAGTTGCCCCATGCCGAGCGCGGCATGGTCAGCCAACGCCGAGACGATGCCCGTCATGTGGGAGGTGTATTGCCCGACGATCATGAAGCCGCCGGCATTGATCGCGCCAGCGACGAAGGTGAGCGACAGGCCGAGTTGCACCTCGGTGGCCTCAGCGCGCCGCCAACGCCGCGCCACGGTTCGCGCGGCGTGCCAGCGTCCCTCGGCATCGGATGCGGCGTGGTCCATCGCTTCCCTTTCTAGGGCAGATCGCGTCGGGCTGGAATCAGCCAGACGCGTGAAGATGCGCGCGAAAACAAAGCGGTAGAGCGGCTTCGCGAGCACGGGCGAACGAAAACCACTCTGCGCGGCCGGGCGGCGACTGGGGTCAGTCCACCGTGGCGCCGGAGACGCGCACCACCTCGGCCCAGCGCGCGATGTCGGCGGCGAGGGTCTCGCGGAACTGCTCGGGCGAATTCGGCGCCGCCGGCGGGGTGATCGCCTGGTTCTCGATCAGCCAGGTCCGGAATTCCGGGGTGGAGATGATGCGATTCACCTCGGCGTTCATCCGCTGCAGTATCGGCGCCGGCAGGTTGGCCGGGGCGAGCAGGCCGTACCAGGTGGAGGTGTCCATCGGCGGCAGGCCGCAGGCCTCGGCGACGGTCGGCACGTTGGGCAGGGCGGGGAGGCGCTCACGCGAGAGCACCGCCAGGGCGCGCACCTGGCCCTGTTGGATCGGGCCCATCGACGGGCCGGTTTGGTTGAAGAACACATCCGTATCCCCGGCGAGCAGCGAGGCGATCGCCCCGGGCTGGCCGCGATAGGGCACGTGCAGCAACTGGAGGTTCGCCGCGGTGGCGAATTGCGCGCCGGCGAGATGCGTCGAGGCGCCGTTGCCGGTCGAGGCATAGGTGATCGCCTGCGGCCGGGCCCGCGCCGCCGCCAGCACGTCCTGGCAGGTCTGCAGGTTGGGGCGCTTTTCCGGGTTCACCAGCATGACGTTCGGCACGTCGCCGAGCAGCACGACCGGGGTGAAGTCGCGCGTCACGTTGAACGGCAGGCGGCGATACAGCGCGGCATTGATCGCGTGCGTGCCGGCGGTGCCGAACATGAACAGGTAGCCGTCGGCTGGCTGCTTCGAGACGTATTCGGAGGCGATGTTGCCGCCCGCCCCGCTGCGGTTGTCGACCACCACCGGCACGCCCAGCGCGCGCGACAGCGGTTCGGCCAGGCGACGGGCATAGATGTCGGTGCCCGCCCCGTTCGGGAAGCCGCCCATGATGGTGATCGGCCGGTTCGGCCAGGGGGCGTCCTGCGCGATGGCCGGCAGGGCGGCCGCGGCAAAGGCCGCGGCGATCAGGGTACGGCGGATCATCAGTCCCGGTCTCCTTCTTGTTGTCGGAAGGTAGGTGCCTGCCCACCGGGATGCCAGGGCGCTGCGCCGTCGCCCCTCCCCGGCCCGGGACCGGTTCACCGGGGGCGGATGGGGGTGTCGACCGCTGCCGATTCCGCATTGGCGGAAAACGCTCTAGCCTCGGTGGCCATGAACCCTTCCTTCCCTACCCCGAATCTCGCGCGGATTGCGCGCGGCGTGAAGCCCGTCCAGGGCGCACCACTCGGCATCATCATGCTGGAGACGCGGTTTCCGCGCATTCCGGGCGATATCGGCAATGGACTGACTTGGCCTTTCCCGGTGCTGTACCGGGTGGTGCCGGGGGCGACGCCCGAACGCGTGGTGCTGCAGGGCGCTCGCGGCCTGCTGCCGGATTTCATCGCGGCGGCCCAGGAATTGGTGGCACTCGGCGCGGAAGCCATCACCACCAGCTGCGGCTTCCTGTGCATTTTCCAGAAGGAGATCGCCGCGGCGATCGGCGTGCCGGTCGCCACCTCCTCCCTGATCCAGGTTCCGTGGGTGGAGGCCCTGCTGCCGGCGGGGCGGCGCGTGGGCGTCATCACGGTGAGCCCGGTGTCCCTGACGCCGGCGCACCTGGCCGCTTCCGGCATGGCGCCGGACACGCCGGTGGCCGGCATTGCGCAGGACGGTGAGCTGTACCGCGTATTGGTGCGCCAGGATAAGGCCGAGCTTGACGCCGCGGCGGCGGAGAGGGACATCCTTGAAGCCGGCCGTGCGTTGGTCGCGGCGCATCCCGAGATCGGCGCCATCGTGCTGGAATGCACCAACATGCCGCCCTATGCGGCGGCGCTGCAGGCGGCCCTGGGGCTGCCGGTGCACGACGTCGTCTCGCTCGGCAGCTACCTCTTCGCCGGGTTGCGGCCGCGCCGCTACGGCTGATCAGCCCTTGAAGAGGCTGAGCAGCGACTGCGGCGCCTGGTTGGCGATGGACAGCGACTGGGTGCCGAGTTGCTGGCGGATCTGCAGGGCCTGCAGCCGGGCGGATTCCTTCGCGAGGTCGGCGTCGATCAGGGCGCCGAGGCCGCCATCCAGCGCATCGAGCTTGTCGCGGTTGTAGGCGACCTGCGAGTCGATGTAGCGCGAGTCGGAACCGAAGCGGTTCAGCGCATCGGCGATCTGCGTGTTCACCGTTGCCCAGTCGCCACCCGCGGCGATGGCGGCCTGCGCCGTCGCGGCATCGGTCGGTGCGGCGGCGACGACCATGGTGCCGGCGCCATCGGCGGCGGTCAGCGTATAGGTGGTGCCTGATTCATTGCGGGTGGTGGTGATGTCGCCACCGCCATTGCCGGCATTGGTGTCGAGCAGGGTACGACCATTATAGGTCGCATCGGCGATGAAGTTCGTGATCTGGGTGCGCAGGGCTTCGTACTGGGTTTCGTACTGCGCGCGCTGGTCGGTGTTCAGCGTGTCGTCGGCCAGGCGGACCAGCGTCTCGCGCACCTTGGTCATGGTGTCGGAGACCTTGGTCAGGCCGGACAGCGCGGTATCGAGAATGCCCTTGGTGCCGCCGAGCTGTTCATTCGCGGCGGTGAGGCCGGCAACGTCGGCGCGAACCGACTGGGCGACGGCGAAGGCGGCGCCATCATCCTTGGCGTCCGCGACACGAAAGCCCGTCGATATGCGCTTCTGCGTCATATTCAACGCCTCATTCGTGCGATTGAGCGATTGCAGCGCCACCATGGCACCGCCGTTCGTGTTCACCGAATTGAGGCTCATTGCGGGATCTTCCCTTCACGATGAACGGGATATTCCCGTCCGAGGCCACTGTGGCCGCGAGAGGTGAAGAGAGTGCTAACGCGCGTCGAAAAACGCGACCCGGCATAAAAAAAGCCCCGCGCCTTCCGGCGACGGGGCCTTTTTCGGGCTGACCGCGAGGGTCAGTCCTTCATGTTCACAGCCTGGCGACCGCGCTGGCCGTCACGCACCTCGAGATTGACCTTCTCGCCCTGCTGAACGTCCTGCTTGCCGGCGCGCTGGAGGACCGACGAATGCAGGAACACGTCCTGGCCGCCGTCATCCGGCGTCACGAAGCCGAAGCCGCGGACCTGGTCGAACCACTTGACCGTGCCGTTGACGTCGTAGGTCGGCCCGCCTTCATCGCGGCCACCGAATTCACGACGCGGCGGACGGTCCCCGAAGGCGCGTGGCGGACGGTCGCCGAAGCCACCGCTCGGCGGGCCACCGAAGTCGCGGCGCGGGGGACGGTCGCCGAAGCCACCACCACCACCGAAGCCGCCGCCCGGCGGGCCACCGAAGTCGCGACGCGGGGGACGATCGCCGAAGCCACCGCCGCCGCCGAAGTCGCGGCGCGGGGGACGGTCGCCGAAGCCACCGCCGCCGGCGAAGTCGCGGCGCGGGGGACGGTCGCCGAAGCCACCGCCCGGCGAGCCACCGAAGTCGCGACGGGGCGGGCGGGCACCCATGCCACCACCTTCGCCGCGCTTCAGCTCAACGATGCGGGTGACGAGACGACGGCCCTGCCGGTCGGAGCCGATCTCACAGACCAGCTTGTCACCTGTGTCCGGCGGCTCGATCCCAGCCTCGGTAAGGGCCGAGGCATGGAAGAAGACGTCGCTGCCGTCAGGTCCGAGCACGAAGCCGAAGCCCTTGCGGCTGTTGTACCATTTCACCTCGGCCTCGATCGGGCCGGTGCCACCCTGGTTGTCGTATTCAGACACGTTCCTGCAGGTCCACAAAATCAGGCGACCCTGCGGGATGCAGGGGCGCTACGTGTCAGGATGGCACCCCGGCAAAGCGAAAGCGAGCGAAATTAAGCGGAACCGGCATTAGGCGAATCGGCGTGGGTTGAAGGCGCCAATCGGTATCTCTGGCGTCTGCCCTGTCAGCAGGTCGGCCACCACCCGGCCGGTACGCGCCGCCGCCACCAACCCGGTATGCCCGTGCCCGAAGGCATGCAGAATGTCGGCGCTCGCCCGCGACGGGCCGAGGCAGGGCTTGCCATCCGGCATGGAGGGGCGATGGCCCATCCAGACCTTCACCCGCTCGGTCGGCAGGGTGCGCGGCAGGCCGGGAAAGCAGCGCAGCAGATGGTCGCGCAGGATCTCGGCGCGCTGCCAGTTCGGCGCCGCATCGAGCCCGGCGATCTCGACCTGGCCGGCGCAGCGCAGGCCGTTGCGGGTGCGCATCACGGACATCTTGCCGTCGGAGGGCATCAGCCCGTGGCGCGGGGATACTTCGGGGTCGCTGACCTCGGCGTGGTAGCCACGCTCGGTCTCCAGCGGGACCTGGTCGCCGGCGGCGGCGGCGAGCGGCTTGGAATGGGCCCCGGCGGCGATCACCGCGGCATCAGCGGCGACCTCGCCCGCATCGGTCAGCACGGCCTTGAGCCGGCCGGCCTCGATGCGGAAGCCGGTCGCGGCGGCGCGGCGCAGCTCAGCCCCCTGCCCGACCGCATGGGCCACCAGCGCGGCGGTATAGGCGCCCGGGTCAGTGCAATGGCCGCCTTCCTCGACCATCACGCCGAAGGTGTAGCGGCGGTCGAGGTCGGGTTCGCGCTGGTGCAGGTCGTTGGAGTCCAGCTCGATCCAGCGCACGCCGACGCGGTGGCGGATCTCCCAGGCCATGGCCTCGGCCTCGAAGGCGGCGCGGGTCGGGTAGACATAGATCAGCCCGCGACGTTCGATCAGATGACCGACGCCGGCCTCCTCGGCGATGCGCAAATGCAGCGCCGGGGCATCGACGACGAGCGGGCGCAGCGCGCGGGCGGTTTCCTCGACGCTATCCCAAGTCCAGCCGGCGCGCAGGTAGCGCAGCAGCCAGGGGAAGACGCGGGGGAAATAGGACCAGCGGATGGCCAGGGGGCCGAGCGGGTCCATCAGGAATTTCGGCACCTTCTTCCACAGCCCCGGGAAGGCGGGTGGGATCACCGACATCGGGCTCAGCCAGCAGCCATTGCCGTAGGAGGCGGATTGCTCGCCGCCCGGTTCGGCGGGGTCGATGATGGTCACGCGAAAGCCGAGGCGCAGCGCCTCGATGGCAGAACAGGCACCGACGATGCCGGCGCCGATGATCGCTACGTGTCGTGTCATGCTGCTCGAATCTTGCCGATCTTGGCGGATGCGTCGGATTGGACCTGTTCGCCGGCGAGGTGTTTATCGAGGAAGAACAGGCGGTCCTGCCCCCACAGCCAGAGATCGCCGCAAAAGAAGGTGGGCGCACCGAAGACGCCGCGCTTCACCGCCTCCTGGTTGTTGCGGTCCCATTCGGCTTCGACGGAGGAACTTTCCTCCTCCCGGTGCAGGGCCTCGCCGGGCAGGCCTTCCTCCTCGGCGATGGCGACGCGAACGCGGGGGTCGGCGATGTCGCGGTCCTCAAGCCACAGGGCGCGCAGCATGGCGTGGGATAGCGCCATGGCATCGAGGCCGCGCGCCTGGGCGGCCATGACCATCCGCCCGGCCTGGCGCTGGTCCGAGGGTGGGTAGTGCTTCGGCTTGAGCTTGAGCGGGATGTCGAGGTGGCGCGACCAGCGGTCGAGTTCCAGCGCGTGGTAGTCCTGCCGCGGCTCGGGCCGGGTGCGCAGCGGAATGCCGCCGGTGTGCTTGATCACCAAGCGGAAATCGTAAGGCTTCAACATCAGCGTCGCGCCGTGGCGGCGGATGATGTCGGTCAGTTGCGGTCCGCCCAGGTACATCCAGGGTGAGGACAGCGTGTAGAAGCACTCGACCGTCTGGCCCATGGCGTTCACCCCTTCTGTGTGCGGCCGGGATCATGCCCCGCGAGCAGCGAGACATGGGCGGAGACGACGCGCCAGCCGTGTTCGGGCAGGCGCGCCATGATCTTGGTCTCGCGGCCGATCAGCCCGGTGCCGACGCGTTCATATTCCAGATGCGTGCAGGCGAAGTCGCGGCCGAAGGCGGTGATGTGGATGTGTTTCTGGATGCGCGGGGCATAGGTCTTCACCGTGGCGCGGAAGGCGCGGATGGCGTCGATGCCGTAGAGGATCTCGGTGACGCCGAAGCGCACGGTGCGCGGGTCGGGCCAGAAGGAGGCGTCGAGGATCTCAGTGTCGTTCGAGGCGATGGCGGCCTCATAGCGGTCGAACACCGCACGGGCTTCGGCGATCACCTCGGGGTTGTCGATCTCCACGGCCTTCGGCTCCCGGTTGTGGGGGCAGCATGCCGTGCGGTAGCGCGGAACGCAAAAGGGCCGGATGTTACCACCCGGCCCTTGCGTATCGGTGATGCCGAGGTCAGCCGGCGGCGGCGATCGCCCGCTTGGCCATCACGCCGACGAGATGGGCGCGGTATTCGGCGCTGCCATGGATGTCGCCATTCAGGCCGTCGGGGTCCTGCTTGATGCCGGCGACGGCATCGGGGGACCAGTTGGCCGCAAGGGCTGCTTCCATATCCGCCTGGCGGAACACGCAGGGGCCGGCGCCGTTCACGGCGACGCGCACCGTGCCACCGGCCTTCGAGACGAAGACGCCGGCCATAACGTAGCGGCTCGCCGGATTCTTCATCTTGGCGTAGCCGGCCTTGTCGACGATCGGGAATTCAATCGCGGTCAGGATCTCGTCAGCGTCCAGCGCGGTGGTGAACATGCCGAGGAAGAAGTCATCAGCGGCGATCTTGCGCTTGGAGGTGTGGATGGTGGCACCGAGGCCAAGCACGGCGGCCGGGTAGTCCGCCGCCGGGTCGTTGTTGGAGACGGAACCGCCCATGGTGCCACGGTTGCGCACCTGAACGTCGCCGATATGCGACGCCATGTAGGCCAGCGCGGGGATCGCGGCCTTCACCTCGGCGCTGTTGGCGACTTCGACATGGCGGGTCAGCGCGCCGATGACGATGGCGTTGCCGACGCGCTTGATGCCCTTCATCTCGGCGATGCCGGACAGGTCCACCAGCGCGGTGGGCTTGTTCAGCCGGTGCTTGAGAGCCGGCACCAGCGTGTGGCCGCCGGAGACCGCCTTGGCGTCCGGGTCGGCCAGCAGCTTGACGGCGTCGGCGACCGAAGTGGGTTTGTGGTACGCGAAATCATACATCTCGTTTGCTCCTTGCGTCGCAA
Organism: Neoroseomonas lacus; assembly: GCF_014644535.1. Lineage (GTDB taxonomy): Bacteria > Pseudomonadota > Alphaproteobacteria > Acetobacterales > Acetobacteraceae > Neoroseomonas > Neoroseomonas lacus. The sequence goes on along the minus strand of NZ_BMKW01000003.1, from coordinate 400,919 downwards.
GCCAACCGATTCACACCTCCAGGCCCGGACGGGATCCCCGCGAAGCGTGCTTCGCGGGGTGTCGAGGCCTTCCAGCGATCGGACAGCGAGGTCCCCTACTCCGCCGCCTGCTGGCGACCAGCGTTGATGATGCCCCAGATCTTGGACGGTGTCGCCGGCATGTCCAGGGTCCGGAGGTTGAAGTCGCGCAGCGCATCCACCACGGCGTTGATGACGGCGGGCGGCGAACCGATCGCGCCCACCTCCCCGCAGCCCTTCACGCCGAGCGGGTTGTGCGTGCACAGGGTGGTGTGCGTCGCCACCGAGACCGGCGCGAGGTCGTCGGCGCGCGGCATGGTGTAGTCCATCATCGAACCCGAGAGCAGCTGGCCGTCGGCATCATAGACACAAGCCTCCAGCAGCGCCTGGCCGATGCCCTGGGCGATGCCGCCCTGGACCTGGCCTTCGACGATCATCGGGTTGATGACGCGGCCGACATCGTCCACCGCCGTGAAGTTCACCATCGAGACTTTGCCCGTCTCCGGGTCGATCTCGACCTCGGCGATGTGGCAGCCGCCGGGATAGGTGAAGTTCTTGGGGTCGTAGAAGGCGGTCTCCTCCAGGCCGGGCTCGATCTCGTCGATCGGGTAGTTGTGGGGCACGTAGGCGGCCACCGAGATGTCCACCAGCGCCTTGGTCTTGTCGGTGCCGGCGACGCGGAAGATGCCGCGCTCGAATTCGATGTCGTCGACGGAGGCTTCCATCAGGTGGGCGGCGATGCGCTTGCCCTTGGCGATGATCTTGTCCATCGCCTTCATCATCGCGGACCCGCCGACGGCAAGGCTTCGCGATCCATAGGTGCCCATGCCGAAGGGCACCTTGGCGGTGTCGCCATGGACGATATCGACCTGGGCGCCGGGGACGCCGAGCTTGTCGGTCACCAGCTGGGCGAAGGTCGTCTCATGCCCCTGCCCGTGACTGTGCGCGCCGGTCAGCACGGTGACGGAGCCGGTCGGGTGCACGCGGATGGTGCCGACCTCATACAGGCCGGCGCGCGCACCAAGGCTGCCCACCACGGCCGAGGGCGCGATGCCGCAGGCTTCGAGATAGGTCGAGCAGCCGATGCCGCGCAGCTTGCCTCGCTTGGCCGCTTCCGCGCGACGGGCCTCGAAGCCGGCCCAGTCGGCGGTGGCCAGCGCCTGGTCGAGCGTGGCGGTGTAGTTGCCGGAATCGTACTGCAGCGCGACCGGCGTCTGGTAGGGGAAGGCGTCGTTCGGGATGAAGTTGCGCCGGCGCAGTTCGACACGGTCGATGCCGGTCTCGCGGGCGGCAACATCCATCAGCCGTTCGAGCAGGAAGGTCGCCTCCGGCCGGCCCGCGCCACGATAGGCATCGACAGGGACGGTGTTGGTGAAGACGGCCTTCACCTCACAATAGATGACTGGGGTGGTGTAGGTGCCGGCGAGCAGCGTGGCGTAGAGGTAGGTCGGCACGCAGGGCGCGAAGGTGGACAGGTAGGCGCCCATATTGGCGTAGGTGTGGACCTTCAGGCCGAGGATCTTGCCGTTCGCATCCAGCGCGAGTTGCGCGTTGGAGACGTGGTCGCGGCCATGGGCGTCCGACATGAAGGATTCGGAGCGGTCGGCGGTCCACTTCACGGGGCGGCCAAGCTTGCCGGCCGACCAGGTGACGATGGCTTCCTCGGCATAGTGGTAGATCTTGGAACCGAAGCCGCCGCCGACATCCGGGGCCACCACGCGCACCTTGGATTCAGGCAGGTGCAGCACGTTCGCTGCCATCAGCAGTCGGATGACATGCGGGTTCTGGCTGGTGGTGTGCAGCGTGTAGTCGCCGGAGGTGCGGTCGAACTCGCCGAGGGCGGCGCGCGGTTCCATCGCATTCGGGATGAGGCGGTTGTTCACCAGGTCCAGCGAGACGATTTTGTGCGCCTGGGCGAAGGCGGCATCGAGCACCGATTTGTCGCCGATATGCCAGTCGTAGCAGAGATTGCTGGGGACATCGTCATGCACGGCGGGGGCGCCGGGCTTCAAGGCGGCTTCCATGGAGACGGCGGCGGGCAGGACGTCGTAGTCGACGACGATCGCCTCGGCCGCGTCGCGCGCCTGTTCGCGCGTTTCGGCGATGGCGACGGCGACCTGGTCACCGACATGGCGCACCTTCTCGTGCGCGATGACGGGGTGCAGCGGCTCGGCCATCGGCGAGCCGTCCTTGTTGTGAATCTGCCAGCCGCAAGGCAGGCCGCCAAGGCCGTCCTTCACCATGTCGGCGCCGGTGAAGACCGCGACGACGCCAGGCATCGCCTTGGCCGCGCTGATGTCCACCGACTTGATCCGCGCATGGGCGTGCGGGCTGCGCAGGATCCAGGCGTGCAACTGGCCCTGGCGGTTGAAATCGTCGGTATAGGCGCCGCGGCCCTGGAGGAAGCGGAAATCCTCCTTGCGGCGGACGCTGGCGCCGATGCCTTCGAACGGTGCTACCACGTTCATGTGCTGTCGCCTCTCCCAATGGGCGTTGTTCGTGCCGGTCTTTGCCGGGCAGTTCTTGGGGCGCCGCCTGGCGCCCGCGACACGCGGCCCTTACTGGGCCGCGCTCGCGATCTCGGTGCGCTTGCCGTGCATCACATCGGCCGCGGCGGCGATCGCCTTGACGATGTTGTGGTAGCCGGTGCAGCGGCAGAGATTGCCTTCGAGACCCTCGCGGATTTCCTGCTCGGTCAGGCCATCGGGGTGCTTCTGCACCAGGTCGATCGCCGACATCACCATCCCCGGCGTGCAGAAGCCGCATTGCAGGGCGTGGTATTCGCGGAAGGCTTCCTGCATCGGGTGCAGCGTGCCGTCGGCCTTGGCCAGGCCCTCGATGGTGGTGACGGTCGCGCCATCGGCCATCACGGCGAGGGTCGTGCAGGACTTCACGCTCTCCCCATTGATGTGCACGACGCAGGCGCCGCACTGGCTGGTGTCGCAGCCGACATGGGTGCCGGTGAGGCGCAGCGTCTCGCGCAGCAGCTCCACGAGGAGGGTACGGCCCTCCACCTCCGCCGTATGGGTCTGGCCGTTCACGGTCAGCGTGACCTGCGGCATCGTGTGTCTCCCTCAGTCGTGCGATTGGTGTCCGGGCATGTAGGCTCCGGCCTTGCGGGCGCAAGCCTCGCGCTCCGGCCGGGGCGCCGTCAAGCGCTGGTGCAGGGCCGGCGCCGAATCAGGCCGAAACCGCCGGGGACCGGGCCCCGGCGGCGTGACGGTTCAGTGATGGGCGATGATCGCCGCGCCGCGCGCACCGGCCAGCGGGTTCTCCGCATCCGGCTTGTCGTGCAGGTGGCAGGCGGACCAATGCCCGGCCTCGGTCTGGCGCAGGACGGGTTCATCCTGGCGGCAGCGGTCGAAGGCGTAGGGGCAGCGGGTGTGGAAGCGGCACCCCTTGGGCGGGTTGATCGGCGAGGGAACGTCGCCGGTCAGGATGATGCGCTCGCGCGCCGCACCCGGTTCGGGTACCGGCACGGCGGAGAGCAGCGCCTCGGTATAGGGATGCTTCGGCGCGGCGAAGAGCTGCTTCTTCGGCGCGACCTCGACGATCTTGCCGAGATACATGACCGCGACGCGATGCGTCATGTGCTCGACGATGGCGAGGTCGTGGCTGATGAACAGCATCGCCAGGCCGAGCTCCCGCTGCAGATCCTGCAGCAGGTTCACGATCTGCGCCTTCACCGACACGTCGAGCGCGGAGACCGCCTCGTCGCAGATGATCACATCAGGCTCGCCGGCGAGCGCGCGGGCGATGCAGATTCGCTGGCGCTGACCGCCGGAGAATTCATGCGGCCAGCGATTGCCCGCATCGCGCGGCAGGCGGACGCGGTCGAGCAACTCCTCGACACGACGGTCGAGATCCGCACCGTCCTTCGCCAGGCCGAAATTGCGGATCGGCTCGGCGAGGATGTCGCGCACCTTCATGCGCGGGTTGAGGCTGCTGAACGGGTCCTGGAACACGACCCCCAGCCGCCGGCGGATCGGCCGCAGCGTGCTGTAGCCCATGTCGTCGATGCGCTGGCCGTCCAGCACCACTTGCCCGTCGGTGAGGTCGAACAGCTTCAGGATCGCCTTGCCGACGGTCGACTTGCCGCAGCCGGATTCACCGACCAGCGACAGCGTCTCGCCCTTCTCGATGGAGAAGGAAACGCCATCCACCGCATAGACGTAGCCGGTGACGCCGCCGAAGAAGCCGCCGCGGATCGGAAAGTGTTTCTTGAGGTCGTTGACCTCGAGGATCGGGGTGCTCATGCGGCGACCGCTTCCTTGATGGCGTAGTGACAGGCGGCGATGTGGCCTTCGGCCTTTTCCTCGAGTGCCGGTGAGATGGTGCGGCACAAATCGGTCGCGTAGGAACAGCGCGAGGCGAAGACGCAGCCATCGATCTTGCGCTTGAGGCTGGGCACCAGGCCGGGGATTTCCTGCAGCCGCGTCTCCTCGCCGCTCAGCGAGGAACCGAGCTTCGGCATCGAGCCGAGCAGCCCCTGGGTGTAGGGGTGGCGCGGGTTGCGGAACAGCTTCTCGACCGCCGCTTCCTCGACCTTGCGGCCGGCATACATGACGATGACGCGCTCGGCGACTTCCGCCACCACGCCCAGGTCATGAGTGATGATGACGATGGCCGCGCCGACCGTGTTCTTCAGGTCGCGCATCAGGTCGAGGATCTGCGCCTGGATCGTCACGTCGAGCGCGGTGGTCGGCTCGTCGGCGATCAGCAGCTTCGGGTTGCAGGCGAGCGCGATGGCGATCATCACGCGCTGGCGCATGCCGCCCGAGAGCTGGTGCGGATATTCGCGCACGCGCCGCTCGGGTTCCGGGATGCCGACCAACTTCAGCATCTCGACCGCGCGGGCCTCGGCCTGGTTGGACGACATGCCCTGGTGCAGGCGCAGCGTTTCGCCGATCTGCTTTCCCACGGTCAGCACCGGGTTCAGCGAGGTCATCGGCTCCTGGAAGATCATGCTGATCTCGTTGCCGCGGATCGCGCGCATTTCGCGATCCGACAGCGTCAGCAGGTCCCGGCCATCGAAGCGGATGGCACCGGCGATCTTGCCCGGGGGCTCGGGGATCAGCCGCAGGATCGACATGGCGGTGACGGATTTGCCGCAGCCCGATTCACCCACGATCGCCACCGTTTCACGGGCGTTGACGTGGAAGTTGAGGCCGTCGACGGCACGGTTGATGCCGTCGGCGGCGCGGAAATGCGTCTGGAGGTTCTCGACTTCAAGCAACGCCATGGCGTCAGATCCTTTTCGCCATGCGCGGGTCGAGCGCGTCACGCAGACCGTCGCCGAGCAGGTTCACGGCCAGCACGGTGACCGACAGGAAGAGGGCGGGGAAGAACACGATGTAGGGCTTCACCTGCCACAGGGCACGGCCCTCGGCCATGATGTTGCCCCAGGACGGGATGATCGGCGGCGTACCGGCGCCGATGAAGGAGAGGATCGATTCCACGATCATCGCCGAGGCGCAGACATAGGTCGCCTGCACCGTCATCGGCGCGATGGTGTTGGGCAGGATGTGGCGCCAGATGATGACCGGCGTGCGCGTGCCCGAGGCGATCGCCGCGTCGACGTAAGGCTGTTCGCGCAAGCTGAGCACCACGCCGCGGACCAGGCGCGAAACGCGCGGGATTTCCGCGACCGTGATCGCCAGGATGACATTGCCGACCGAACCGCGCGTCAGGGCCATCAGCGCGATGGCGAGCAGGATGGACGGGATCGACATCAGCCCGTCCATGATCCGCATGATGATGTTGTCGGCCCAGCGGATGAAGCCCGAGATCAGACCGATGGTCAGCCCGGCGACCGAGGAGAAGAACGCCACTGCGAAGCCGACAATCAACGAGACGCGCGCGCCATAGACGACGCGGGAATAGACGTCGCGTCCCAGCATGTCGGTGCCGAACCAGTATTGCGCGGAAGGCTCGCGCGTGCGGCGCGCCGGGGCGAGCGCCGTCGGGTCCACCGTGCCGAGAAAGGGCGCGAAGATCGCCATCAGGATCATCGCAAGCACGATGGTGCCGCCGATGGCGATGGCCGGGTTGCGATACATGTAGCCCCAGAGACCCTTTCGGGCCTTCACGGGCGGCATGATGTCAGGCAGCGGCGCGGCGGCCTTGACGGAGCCCGGCGTCACGTCGCCGGGGCTGAGGACAGAAGCGGAGGCCATCAGTACCGGATCCTCGGGTCGAAGAGGGTGTAGAGAAGGTCAATGCCGAGATTGACCAGCACATAGACGAAGGAGAACAGCAGGATGACGCCCTGGATGACCGGGTAGTCACGCCGCAGGATCGCATCCACCGTCAGCCGGCCGAGGCCGGGAATGGCGAAGACGGATTCCGTGACGACCGCGCCGCCGATCAGCAGGGCGATGCCGATGCCGATCACGGTGACGATCGGCACGGCCGCATTCTTCAGCGCGTGCAGGAACAGGATGGAACGCTGCCCCGCGCCCTTGGCGCGCGCGGTGCGGATGTAGTCCTGCTGCAGCACTTCGAGCATGGTCGCGCGGGTGATGCGCGCGATCAGCGCGATATAGACCGAGCCCAGCGCGATGGCGGGCAATATCAGGTTCTCGATCCAGGGCCCGAAGCCCTGGCTTATCGAGGTGTAGCCCTGCACCGGCAACCAATCGAGCTGCAGCGCGAAGACATAGGCGAGCAGATAGCCCACCACGAAGACCGGCACCGAGAAGCCGAGCACGGCGAAACCCATCACCGCCCGGTCGATCCAGGTACCGACCTTCCACGCCGCCACCACGCCCATCGGCACGGCGATGGAGATGGCGAGGATCAGTGTCACCAGCATGAGCGAGAGCGTCGGTTCGATACGCTGCTTGATCATCAGCGACACGGGGAGGTTGGTGAAGATCGACACCCCAAGGTCACCGCGGATGATGTCGAACACCCAGGCCCCGAACCGCACCAGATAGGGGCGGTCGAGACCGAGGCTCGCGCGGATGCGCTCGACATCGTCAGGTGTTGCCTGGTCACCCGCGATCACCGCGGCCGGGTCACCGGGCGCGATGTAGAGCAGGCTGAAGACGAAGAGTGCCACGATCGCCATCACTGGGATCGTGGCGAGGATACGGCGGATGACGTAGGCGAACATGCTGGTACTACCTGGTTGGGATCAGGACTTCGAGACGCCCCAGGCGAAGGGGATCGGTCCCTTCACGATGCCGGAGATGTTCCGGCGCCAAGCCTGGTAGCCAAGGAAGAAGCCGGTCGGGCAATAGACGACGTTCTCGACCGCGGCACGGTTGAGCCGGCCGATCGCCGCACGCTCCTGCTCGAGGTTCGTCGCGGCGAGCCAGTTCGGCACCTCGGCCTCGACGCCCGGGATGTTCGGCCAGCCGAACCAGGCGCCGTCGCCATTCGCGCGCACGGCGTTGTAGATGACCGGGTTGATGGCGTCCGCGCCGGCATGCCAGGTGTGGAACATGCTCCAGCCGCCCTGGTTGGGCGGGTTCTTCATCGCACGGCGCTGGCCGACGGTGCCCCAGTCGGTGGCGACGAAGTCCACATTCATGCCCAGGCGCTTCAGCAGGTCGGCGGTGACGTCGCCCTGCGCCTTGGTGATGGGCTGGTCCTGCGCGACGATACAGATCACCGGCTCATTGTTGTAGCCCGATTCACGCAGCAGCTGCTTGCCGCGCTCGAGGTTGGCGGCCTTCATCATCTCGCCGCCCTCCTCGGTGTAGAGCGGCGTGCCCGGGGTGAAGAAGCCGCCCAGCGTCTTGCGCAGGTTGTCATCGTCACCGACGATGGCTCGCATGTAGTCTTCCTGGCTCAGCGCCGTCATCACGGCCTGGCGCACCTTCACGTTGTTGAAGGGCGGGTGCAGGTGGTTCATGCGGAACGACCCGATGTTGCCCAGCGGATCGGCGATGTCGACCATGATGTTGCGGTTGCGGCGCAGCACCGGCACGAGGTCGGTGATCGGGTTTTCCCACCAGTCGATCTCGCCGTTCTGTAGCGCGGCCGAGGCCGTGGCCGGGTCGGGCATCACCACCCATTCGACGCGGTCGACCAGCGCGCGCTTGCCGCCGGCGAGCCAGCTGCTGGGCTCATCGCGCGGCACATAGCCATCGAACTTGGCGAACACGGCCTTCGCACCGGGCACCCATTCCTCGCGCACGAAGCGGAACGGGCCGGAGCCGATGAATTCGTTGATCGGCGTGAAGGGATCCGTCTTGGCGATCCGCTCCGGCATGATGAACGCCATCGGTGTCGCATTCTTGCCGAGCGCCATCTTCATCTTGGTGAAGGGCGCCTTCAGCTGCCAGCGGAAGGTGCGGTCATCCACCGCGACCAGCTCCTCGTTCAGCGCTCGCAGCAGCTGGCCCATCGGGTCGCGCGGCATCCAGCGCGTCAGGGAGGCGACGACGTCCTTCGAGCGGACCGGCTCGCCATCATGAAACTTGAGGCCGGCGCGCAGTTTGAAGGTCCAGGTCTTGCCGTCCTGGGAAACTTCCTCGCCCTCGACCATCTGGCGCTGCGGCTGGAGGTGCTCGTCGAAGCCGTAGAGGGTGTCCCACACCATCACCGAGGCGTTGCGCACCACGTATTGCGTGGTCCAGATCGGGTCGAAATTGGCGAGGTTCGCCTGCGGCACGAAGCGGAGCGTACGCGCCGCGGCGCCCTGCGAGAGCGCCGGGGCGGAAACCCCGCCCGCCGCGCCGATGGCAGCCACACCGGCCCCAGCCTTGAGGAAAGTCCTGCGGTCCATTCACCGTCTCCCTTTGAGTCGTCCGGACAGGAGCCTCACCTGCCCGGTTCTCAGTCACATTGCGTCAATTGTAGACATATCACCAGGGCCGCCCCGGCAATAGATCACCAAGGGCCGCCTTTCATGGGCTGGCCCGCATGGATTGGAGCACAGGCCGTGCCAGAGCCGGGACCGCCGCGGCAGGCACCGCCGCGACCCCGTCCCGGGCGCCCGGTCAGCGCGGGTCAGGACTTACCGATGTTCCAGAACACCGTGGCCGGCGCGCGGAACACGCCCGTGACATTGCGTGCCCAAGCCGAGGGCTGCCAGTAGTAGCCCAGCGGCACGTAGTACATCTCCCGCATCGCGATCCGGTTGAGTTCCTCGGCGATGCGCCGGCCCTCGGCCGGGTCGCCGCCCTTCTCGACCCATTCGGCGCGCAGGGTCTCGATCTCGGGCACGTCGGGCCAGCCAAACCAGGCACGCGAGCCATTGGCACGCAGGAACAGGTTGAACACCGGCAGGGACAGCGACTGGCCGGAGGAGGTGGTGTGGAAGATGCTCCAACCGCCCCGCTCGACCGGTTCCTTGCTGGCGCGACGCTGGATGACCGTGCCCCAGTCGGCCGAGACGAATTCGAGGTTCATCCCGAGCCGGCGGATGACGTCCGCGGTGACCAGCGACAGCGCGTTGATCTGCGGATAGTCGCCCGGCGCAATCAGCACCACCTTCTCGCCATTGTAGCCGGCGGCGGCGAGCGCCTGCTTGGCGCGATCGATGTTGTGGACCTTCAGCAGGTCGGAGCCGACCTCGTTCGCCAGCGGCGTGTCGCAGGTGAACACCCCCTCGCAGACGCCCCAGCCGGCCGGGTCGTCGCCGGCCACCGCGCGCAGGTAGTCACGCTGGTCGATCGCCATGGCGACGGCGCGGCGGATCGCCGGGTTGTTGAAGGGCGGCTGCAAGGTGTTGAAGCGGCAGACGCCATACGTGCCGTCGAGCAGGCGCTGTTCCACCACCACGCCACGCGACCGGCGCAGCATCGGCAGCAGGTCGTGCAGCGGGTATTCCCAGTAATCCTGCTCGCCCTGCGCCATTGCGTTGGCGGCGGTCGCGCTGTCGGAGATGATCGTCCATTCGACGCGGTCGATCTTCGGCACGCGGCCACCGGCGAGGCCGTCCACTGCCTCGTTGCGTGGCACGTAGCGCTCGTTCTTTGACCACACGGCGCGCTGGCCGGGGTTCCATTCATTGGCGAGGAAGCGGAACGGCCCCGAGCCGATCGTCTCGCGCGTCTGGGTGAAGGCGTCGGTCGCGGCGACGCGCTCGGGCATGATGAAGCAGGGGAACTGAGTCTGGCCCAGGGCGAGGATCAGCAGCGGCGTCGGCTTGGTCAGCCGGAAGCGGAACTTGCGGTCGTCGATCGCCTCGATCGCGGCGACGTTCGGTGCCAGCACCTGCATGAAGGGGTCGCGCTTGCGCCAGCGTTCGATCGAGGCGACGCAATCCTTCGCCAGCACCTTCTCCCCATCATGGAAGGACAGGTTGGGGCGCAGGGTGAATGTCCAGGTCAGCCCATCCGGCGCGATGTCCCAGCCTTCGGCCATCTGCGGCTTGATATCGCCATTGGAATCCTGGGCGCAGATCTGGTCGTAGATCAGGAAGGCGTGGTTACGGGTGACGACGGCGGTCGTCCACACCGGGTCAAGGCTCGTCAGGTTGGCCTGCGGGATGACCCGCAGCGTGTTGGCGACCGACCCTTGCGCGATGGCGGGAGCGCCAGGCAGGGTGGCGACGGCCGCCGCGGCCGCGGCACCGGAAAGGAAGCTGCGTCGTTCCATGGTCAATTCTCTCTCTCCGACACTGTGGCCTGTAGGCGTCAGGCGCGCTTGATGGTCCAGAACATGGCGTCACCGTCGACGCGGTCCGTGATATTCGTCGTAAGGGCCCTCACTGGCATGCAGGACCCGAACGGGATGTCGGCGACTTCGTCAGGCGCCGAATGCTGCATCCGGCGTGCCAGCCGAAGCCGGCATCGCCCTCGCTGCCGCGTGCCCCTGGGAAGGAGCCGCGCCGCCGCACGGGCATTCTCCCAGGGCCTGCTCCCCGGCCGATCGCATCAACAAGTCGGGTGCGACCGCAAGCGCCAGTCGCACCCACCCGATGCGCGGCGTCACGCGCGCCGGATGTTCCAGAACAGCGCGAGGCCGGGCACGCGACCGGTCAGGTTGCGCTTGATCGCCGTCATCGACAGGTAGGCACCGACAGGGACATAGGGCAGTTCGTCCATCGCGACGGTCTGCATCTCGCGCGCGAGACGCTGTTCGGTGGGCAGGTCCGGCGCCTCGAACCAGGCGTCGCGCAGTTCCTCGAGCTTCGGCACGGTCGGCCAGCCGAACCAGGCATTGGTGCCATTGCCGCGCATCGGGAAATGCGCCGCCGGGTCGGCGAAGTCGACCGAGGAGAAGGAGGTAAACAGCATCGACCAGCCGCCCTTGTCGATCGGCTCGCGCGAGGTGCGGCGCTGCACCGTGGTGCCCCAGTCCGACAGCGCGATATCGGCGTTGAAGCCGAGCCGGCGCACCAGATCCGCACCCACCTGCGTCATCGCCGACGGCGCGAGGATGTCGGTCGGCCCGATCAGGCGCATCGGCTGGTTGGTGTACCCGGCCTCGCGCATCAGCGCCTTGGCGCGATCGATGCTGCGCGGCCCCATCAACGCCTCGAGCCCGGCATCGTTGGCGAGCGGCGTGCCCGGCGTGAACAGCCCGACGCCGGTGCGGTAGATCGACGCATCGGTGCCGACCACCGCCTGCATGAAGTCTTCCTGGCTGATCGCCGGCAACATCGCCTGGCGCATCTTCTTGTCGTTGAAGGGCGCGTGCAGGTGGTTGAAGCGCAGGATGCCGGTCAGCGGCAGCGGGTCGATCGCCTCGATGGCAATGCCGCGGTTGCGGGCGAGCAGTTGCTGGATCTCCGGCGGCGGCTGCTCGTACCAGTCGATCTCGCCGGTCTGCAGCGCGGCCGCGGCGGTGGAGGCATCGACGATGATGTTCCACTCGACGCGATCGAAATACGCGACCTTGGGGCCGGCGGTCAGGGATGGCGTGCCGACCGGGGATGGGACGTAGTCGGCGAAGCGCTCATAGACCACAAGGCTGCCGGAATTGAATTCGTCGGCCTTGAACTTGAACGGGCCGGAGCCGATCGCCTCGCGCACCTGCTGGAACGCGTCGGTCTCGGCCAGGCGCTGCGGCATGATGAAGGCCGGGCTGTTGGAGACCTGGCCCAGCGCCTTGAACAGCAGCGGGAAGGGCTTCTTCAGCTTGAAGCGGATGCGCCGGTCATCCACCACCTCGACGGCGTCGGTGACGGTGGCGAGCTTCTGGCCGAACGGGTTGCGCCGCATCCAGCGCGTGACGGACGGCACCACGTCCTGCGCGCGCACCGGCTCGCCATCGTGGAACTTCAGCCCCGGACGCAGCGTGATGGTGACGATCTTGCCGCCATCCTCGAGCACATGGCCTTCGGCCATCTGCGGCTGCGGCGCGAAATTCGCGTCGAGGCCGTAGAGGCTGTCATAGATCATGTGGCCGTGGTTGCGGGTGATGTTCGCCGTCGTCCAGATCGGGTCGAGGCTCGTGAGATTCGCCTGCGGCACCATCTTCAGGACGCGATTCTGCGCAGGCTGCGCTGTCGCGAATCGCGGCAATGCGGCGGCGGCCCCCGCGGCAACGGAGGTCCTCAGCAGGTCACGACGGTTCATTGTTGGCTCCCAGCCCGTTCAGTCGAGCGCATCTGACCAGCCTGGCGCCGGATGGGCAAGCCGTCCATCAGGCCTTATGGATATTCCAGAACAGCGGCAGCCCCTTCAGCATGCCGGCAATGCCGCGCCGATAGGCAGTCGCCTGGAAAAACTGCCCGAGCGGCAGGTAGGGCGCCTCGCGCATCGCCTCGGCCTGGATCAGGCGTGCCTGCGCCTGTTGCGCGGCGAGGTCGGGCGCATCGAACCATTGCGCCCGGAGTTCTTCCATTCTCGGCATGGTCGGCCAGCCGAACCAGGCGCGTTCCCCGGTGCCGCGCAACGCCTGGTTGCCACCGGGGACCAGCATGTCGACCCCACTCCAGGTTGAAAAGAACATGCTCCATCCGCCCTGATCGGGCGGCGTGCGACGCGCGCGGCGCTGCACCAGCTCGGCCCAGGGGCCGGAGACCACCTCCACCTCCATGCCAACACGGCGGAGCATCTCCGCGCCCACCGTGGCGAGGGCGGCCAGCGTCGGGAAGTCGGTGGCGGCGAGCAGCACGACCTTCTCCCCGCTGTAGCCGGCCTCGATGATCTCGCGCTTTACGCGCGCATCGTCGCGCGCGCCGTCGAGCACGCCGAGCCCTTCGTCATTCGCGAAGGGCGTGCCGGGTGGGAAGATGCCAACTTCATCACGCCACAGGCTGCGATCGGCGCCGATCACCGCGGTCATGAAGGCCGCCTGGTCCACCGCGCCCAACAGCGCGCGGCGGATCGCCGGCTTGTCGAAGGGCGGATGCAGGTGGTTGAAGCGGGCGATGCCCAGCAGCCCGGTCGGGTCCGGTATTTCCAGCACGATGTTGCGGTCGCGCCGCAGCGCCGGCTGCAGGTCGAGCGTCGGATTGTCCCACCAGTCGACATCGCCGGCGACCAGCGATTCCGAGGCGGTGGCGGCATCGGGCTTCACATGCCATTCGACGCGGTCGAACAGCGCGCGCTTGGGCCCCGCGGTCCAGGTCGGTACGCCTTCGGGCCGCGGCACGTAGTCGACGAAGCGTTCATAGACGACGAGGCGCCCGGGCACCCGTTCATCCGCCATGTAGCGGAATGGACCGCTGCCGATGATCTCGGGGACGGGGCGCGACGGGTCGGTCGCCGCCAGCCGCTCGGGCATGATGAAGCAGACCGGCGCGGCCGGCTTGGCCAGCGCATGGAACAGCAGTGGGAAGGGCTTCGACAGGTGCAGCAGGATGGTGCGGTCGTCGGGGGCGGAGAGTTCCTCGATGCGCGTCAGCAGCACCTGGCCGAGCGGGTCGCGCGCTGCCCAGCGCCGGATCGAGGCCGCGCAATCGGCCGCGCGCACCGGTTCGCCGTCGTGGAATTTCAGCCCTTCGCGCAGCCGGATCGAGACACGCTTGCCGTCGGCATCGACATTGTGGCTCTCGGCCATCTGCGGCTCGGGCGCGTAGTCCTGGTTGAGGCCGTACAGCGTGTCCCACACCGCGAAGCCATGGTTGCGCGTGACCGGCGCGGTGCTGACGATCGGGTCGAGCGCCGTGAGGTCTGCCGGCGGCACGTATCTCAGGATGCGCGGCGCCGCCTGCGTCCCCTGCCCCAGCGCCGCGCGGCCGGGCAGAGCGCCGAGCACGCTCGCCGCCGTGCCGGCCAGTAGGTGACGTCGCTGCATCCGGGCCTCCGCGATTGTCGCGATGCTGTTCTGGCCGCATCACCGCGCAGCGGCAAGGGTCGCTGCCGGACCGCGCGGCCAAGCGCGGTCCGGCCAAGGCGTTCAGCCGCGCCGCACGTTCCAGAACAGCGGCGGCTGGCCTTTCAGCATGCCGGTGAGGTTCTTTCGATACGCCGTCGGCTGGTAATACATGCCGGTCGGCACATAGGGCACCTCGTCGAAGGCGATGCGCTGCATCTCCGTCGTCGCGGCCTTCGCGGCGGCCTCGTTCGGCGCGTCGAACCAGGCGTTGCGCTGCGCCTCGATCGCCGGGATGGTCGGCCAGCCCGGCCAGGCCGCATCGCCATGGCCGCGGATCGAGGCATGGCTCGCCGGGTTCCAGTGATCGACGCCGGACCAGAAGGTGAAGAAGCCCGACCAGCCGCCCTGTTCGAGCGGGTTCTTGCTGGCGCGGCGCGAGACCACCGTGCCCCAGTCGGCGCTGACGAGGTCGACATCGAAGCCCATGCGGCGGAACAGATCCGCACCCACCAGCGCCGAGGCGTTGATCGAGGCGAGGTCGGTCGCGTTGAGCAGCACCAACTTGGCACCCATCGCGCCGGCGGCCTGGAGTTCGGCGCGGGCGGCATCGATGGACTTCTTGTAGCGGTCGAGCCCGACCGTCGAGGCGGAGGGCGAATCAGGTGCGAAGAAGCCGATGCCATCGCGCTTGAGCGTCTGATAGCCGGGGACCGTTGCATCGCCGATCACCGCTGTCATGAAATCGATCTGGTCGATCGCCGTGATGACGGCGCGGCGCACGGCGGGGTTGTTGAAGGGCGCGGTCAGATGGTTGGGGCGGAAGATGCCGATCAGCCCGGTGCCGTTGATCACGTCGACATTGATGTTGCGGTTGCGGGCGACGAGCGGGAAGAGGTCCGCGGTCGGCTGCTCCCACCAGTCGATCTCGCCGTTCTGCAGCGCGGCGGCGGCGGTCGAGGCGTCGGGGATGATCTTCCATTCGACGCGGTCGAAATGGACGATCTTCGGCCCGGCCGTCATCGAGGGCGTGCCGTTCGGCACCGGCACGTAGTCCGGGTTGCGGACATAGGCGAGCGAGGAACCCGGCACCCATTCATTCTGCACGAAGCGGAACGGGCCGGAGCCGACCGCCTCGGAAATGTTGGTGAAGGGATCAACGTTCGCCAGGCGCTCGGGCATGATGAACAGGCAGGATGTCGTGACCTTCGAGAAGGCCTCGAGCATCTTGGCGAAGGGGCGGTTCAGCTTGATGGTGAAGACGCGGTCGCTGTCCTCGGTCATGTCCGCCACGCGGGCGAGCAGTTCCTGGCCGAAGGCGTCGCGGCGGCCCCAGCGCTTGATGGAGGCGATGCAGTCGCGCCCGCGCACCGGGGAACCATCGTGGAACTTCAGCCCGTCGCGCAGGGTGAAGCGCCAGAGCAGCCCGTCATTCTCGACAACATGGCCCTGCACCATCTGCGGCACCGGCTCGAACTTGTCGTTCATGCCGTAGAGCTGGTCATAGACCAGGAAGGCATGGTCGCGCGCGATGAAGGCTGTGTTGGTGAAGGGGTCGATGTTCGGGATGTTGGCGTGCGGCACGTACTTAATCACGCGCTGCGCGGTGGGCTGGGCGATGGCAAAGCGCGGCAGGGCGGTGGCGGCGGCACCAGCCGCGGCGCCGGCCAGCAGGTCGCGTCGGAACATTCGGACGTTCTCCGTTCGGTGAAGCTGGCGCGGAGCCTAGCCGGGCGCGTGGCGGCGATCCAGCGGCGCCGCATCGTCATGCCATGAATCCGGTCGCTTCGGCGCATGCGCCGGCTTCATGCGGGTCAATAGCCGGCGGGCCGATGCCCAAAGCCGAGGGCGGGGCTTTCCGCCGTGTCGATCCATACGGCCTTGCTCTGCGTCAATTCGGCGAGCACTTCCGCGCCCGATGAGCGGCCGTAGCCCGAGGCGCCGAAGCCGCCGAAGGGCACCGAGACATGGATGGTGCGGTAGCCATTGACCCAGAAGGTGCCGGCGCGGACCGCGGCCGCCACGCGATGGGCGCGGCCGACATCGCGCGTCCAGACCGCGCCGGCGAGGCCGAAGCGGGTGGCGTTGGCGAGCGCGATAGCCTCGGCCTCGTCATCGAAGGGGATGGCGGCGACGACGGGGCCGAAGATCTCCTCTTGCGCCGGGCGGGCGGTGTTGGACAGGCCGGCGAGCAGCGTCGGCGATACCCAGAAGCCACCGCTCGGCAGGCCGGCCGGCGGTGCGGCGGCGATCACCTGGCCGCCTTCCGACGCGCCGGCGCCGATCAGGTCACGGATATGGGCAAATTGGCGGGCATTGGCTACCGGGCCAATTTCGGTGGCGGCGTCGAGCGGGTCGCCCATGCGGATGCGAGCGGCGGCGTCCGTCATGGCGGCGACGAAGCGGTCATGCAGCGAGCGCTGCACCAGCAGGCGGGAGCCGGCGACGCAGGATTGCCCGGCGCCGGCGAAAATCGCCTGCTGCGCGCCCTGCACGGCGGCGGCGAAATCGGCGTCGTCGAAGACGATGTTGGCGGATTTGCCGCCGAGTTCCAGCACACAGGGGATGGCGCGCGCGGCGCAGGCGGCAGCGACCGCGGCCCCGGCCGGCGGGCCGCCGACGAAGGTGACCCGGGCGATCTCGGGCGCGGCGAGCAGCGCGGCGCCGGTCCCCTGCCCCGGCCCGCAGACCACCTGCACCAGGCCGCGTGGCAGGCCGGCCTCGATGCAGAGCTTGCCCAGGACCAGTGAGGTCAAGGACGTGAATTCGGAGGGCTTCAGCACCACCGCATTGCCGGCGGCGAGTGCCGGGAAGACATTCCAGCCGGCGGTGAAGAGCGGCGCGTTCCACGGCGTGACGGCGAGCACCACGCCATAGGGTTCGCGCCGGACGATGACGGTGTGGCCGGAGGGGACGGGGACAGTGCGGCCTTCGATCTTGTCGCACCAGCCGGCCCAGTATTCGGCCATTTCGGCGACGCGGGCGGCCTCGCCACGGGCGTCGCGCAGTGGCTTGCCGGATTGGGCGGATTCGAGGCGCGCGAGGGTTTCCGCGTCGCGGCGGACCAGGGCGCCGATCGCCCAGAGGCGGCGGCCCCGTTCGGCGGCGGGCAGCGCCATCCATTCGCGTTGGGCACGGGCGGCGCCGGCGCAGGCGGCGGCGACGGTGGCGGCATCGGCGGCGGCGTAGTCGAGAAGCAGGGAACCCGTCGCCGGGTCGGTCAGGGCGATGCGCGGGCCGGTGCCTTCGGCGATCTCGCCATCCACCAGGCTGCCGGCGCGGCCGCCGAGCAGACTGGCCTGGCCCTGCAGCAGGGTTTCGCGGGCAGAGAACGCGGTCATGGCGTGGCTCCCTCGAAGATCGCGGCAGGCAGGCGGTTGAAGTCGTCGCTGTCGGGTACTGTAGCGGAGAGCGCCTCCCAGGCGGCGGCGGCGCGGGCGGTGGCGTCGAGCGGCGCGCCGGCCTCGGCGGCCATGGCGAGGGCCAGGCGCACATCCTTGCGCATCAGCCCGGCGGAGAAGCCGGAATCGAAGGTGCCGGAGGCGATCCAACGCGGCCAGTTGACCTCAGTCGCGGCCGAGCGGCCGGTCGCGCCGTTTAGCACCGGCAGCAGCGCCTCGGGCCCGACGCCGGCGGCAGCACCCAGGCGCAGCGCCTCGGCGGCGGTGACGAGGTGAGTGGCGACCAGCAGGTTGTTCACAAGCTTGGCGACCTGGCCGGCGCCGGAGGCACCGATGTGCAGGATTTTCGCGGCCAGCTTTTCCAGCACCGGGCGGGCGTGTTCGAGGGCGGCCGCCTCGCCGCCGATCATCATCGCCAGCGTGCCCGCCACCGCCCCGGCCGGGCCTCCGGAGACCGGGGCGTCGAGATAGGCGCAGCCAGCGGCCTCGGCCTGCTGGGCGAAGCCGCGCACTGCGGCGGGCGAGAGGGTGGAGGTGTCGACGATCACCGAGCCGGCCGGCAAGGCAGGCAGCAGGTCGGACAACACCGCGGTGACGGCGGCCTCATTCGGCAGGGACAGGATCACCACCTTGGCGGCGGCCTGCGCCAGCCCGGCCGGCGCGGTGGCGCCGAGGGCCCCGGCGGCGGCGCGCTTGGCGGGGTCGAGGTCCCAGCCGATCGGCGAGGTGCCGAGGCCGACCAGTCGCGTGAGCATCGCCATACCCATATTGCCCAGACCGATTACCGCCGTCATTGCAGCCCACCTTTCCGAAGGGCGCGGAAGTTGCCCCCCGAATCACGGCTGGGCAAGGCGGGTGCGGCGCCCTAAACCGCCGCGCATGGCGGAAATCCCCTTGGTTGGTCCGGTGCTGGTGCGGCTGCTCGGCGCCGAGCGCGCGGCGGTGGCGCAGGAATTCCTACGCTTCGGCGTGGTCGGCACAATCGGCTTCGTGGTCGATTCCGGCGTGCTGTACGGGATGCTCTGGCTTGGGGCCGGGCTGTATCTCGGGCGGGCCATCTCCTACGTGGCGGCGGCGACGGCGACCTGGGCGCTGAACCGGGCCTGGACGTTTCGCGGGCGAAGCAGCGGGGCGGTGCACCGGCAATGGGCGCTGTTCGTGGCGGTGAACCTGGTGGGGTTCGCGCTGAACTACGGGACCTATGCGGTGCTGGTGGCGACGGTGCCGGTGGTCGCGGCGCATCCGGTGCTGGGGGTCGCGGCGGGGTCGATCGCGGGGATGTTCACGAATTTCGCGCTGTCGCGGCGGGTGGTGTTCAACGGGTGAGCGCGGCCATCGAGAGCGGCGCCACCCCTCTCGAACTCTCGCCGCCAAAGGCCCGAGGCCTTTGGAATCCAATACCTGGTGTTGGGCAAGGCAGGCATATTCGATCCGCGGAGCAGCTGAAAGTTGTCAGTAATTGATTTTATACGCTTTAGGATTTTAGGATTTTTAAAACGTTTCCCGCTCAGAAGGCACCGGCCGCACGCTCAACCGGCCGGGATGCTGTTGGCCTGGCCGGCGTGTGGACCGGTGCCGGCGCAGCGTGACCGGAGAATGCCCCAGACCCCCGACTGCCTCGGCCGCGCGTCGGATCGTGGGCGCAATGTCCCAGTCGGTATTGAGAACATATCAAGAACGTTCGCGAACATCCAGCACTATCGCCTGGCGTGGGCGGCAGGTGGCTTCCAGGGGCCTCAGGCGGTGGGGCGCCCATTGGCGTCGCTTCGCGAGGTGAACCGGAACGTGTGGTGGGGCTTTGGAAGGGGAGCGACGCCCTCGCCTCAGGGCCCCGCCCGCATCATCCCCAGCAACGCCACGAAGAACGCCCCGAAGGCCAGTTGCAGCCCGAGCACCATCGACGTCACCGAGGCAATCGCCACCCGCATCGCGCCCATGCCTTCGAGCGGCCCGAAACTCTGCGAGCCCCACACCACCACCGCCGCGATGCCAAGAGCGAAGCCCGACGCCATCAGCAGCGCGGCGACGATCAACGCCGGTTCCAGCCCGAAGCGTTCGAGCAGGGCCGTCAGGCGCTTCTCCTCCGGCACCACGCCCTGCTGGGCGCCGTAGATGCGGGCGAAGACCCAGAACTGCACCGCCTGGAAGCCCATGATCACCGCGCCCGAGGCGTAGAGCAGCGTGTGTACGTCGACAGTGACGCCGCCCAGATGCAGTGGGCCGGGCAGCAGCAGCGCCATGGCGAGCAGCCCGGTGAGAAACAGCCCCGCCCCCGGATAGAGGAACAGCCAGCGCGGGCAGAACACCAGCAGGAAGCGCAGATGCCGCCAGCCATCGCGCCACGACCGCAGATGCGGCGGACGGGAACGGCCATCGGGGGAGAGCGTGGTCGGCACCTCGGTGACGCGCAGGCCCTGCACGGTCGCCTTCACCACCATTTCGGAGGCGAATTCCATGCCCGGGGCGCGCAGGTCGAGCGCGCGGATGGCGTCCCGGTCGAAGCCGCGCAGACCGCAATGGAAGTCCCGCACCGGGCCGCCGAAGAAGACCCGGCCGATGGTGGAAAGCACCGGATTGCCGAGATAGCGATGCAATGGCGGCATCGCGCCGCGCTTGATGCCGCCGAGGAAGCGGTTGCCCATCACCAGGGCGTAGCCCTCCCGCAGCTTTGCCATGAAGGGGTCGAGCGCGGTGAAATCGTAGGAATCGTCGCTGTCGCCCATGATGACGAAGCGGCCGCGGGCGGCCTCGATGCCGGTGATCAGGGCGGCGCCATAGCCGCGCATCGGCACCGCGACGACCCGCGCGCCGAGCCCCTGGGCGATCGCCTGGCTGCCATCGGTACTGCCATTGTCGGCGATCAGCACCTCGCCGGCCACGCCGCTGCGGGCGAGGTAGCCTATCGCCTTGGCGACGCAGGTGCCGATCGTCTCCGCCTCATTCAGGCAGGGCATCAGGATGGTCAATTCAAGCTGCCCGACTGGGGCCTCCCGCGGCGACGAGGTGGCGTCGAGCAACTCCATGACTGCACAACCTTTCAATATTGCCGCAACGAAATTTCATATGTGTGAGCATTGTCTGCTACATCAAACGCACGGCATGCGGAGGCTCACAGGCTGTTCCCGAATCATTCCTCTGGAAGCAACTCCATGAATAGCCGCCTTTTTTTGCGCGCTGCGCTGCATTAGGGAAGGCTTCGCCGGCGCGTGGCACAAAGTTGCGCAGCAGAATGGCACGGCCGCGACGCGGCAGACATGACACCGTGTCCGGGTCATCCCGGACAAAATCGACGGGCGAAGGCAATATTCCATGGCGGTTGATCCCAGAGTTCTCCTCGGCGAGAGCAAGCCCGCCGAGACGCCGCTCGCCCGCGCCGTCGCGGCCTGCCGCGCACAGTTCGTCGCGGTCGGCGTCTTCTCGGGCGTGGTCAATGCGCTGCAGCTGACCGTCTCGCTCTACATGATGCAGGTGTTCGACCGCGTGCTGGCGACGCGCAATCTCAACACGCTGATCTACCTGACGTTGATCGCCGTCGCGGCGGTCGGGCTGCTGGCGGTGCTCGAAGCCGCCCGGTCGCGCATCATGCAGCGCATCGGCGCCTGGATCGAGGAGAAGGTCGCCCCCGAGGGCTTCGCCCGCGCGGTGGAGAGCCAGTTGCGCGGCCGCGCCTACCGGATGGAGGCGCTGCGCGACCTCGCCGTCTGCCGCGGCTTCATCGCCTCCCCCGGCGCGCTGGCGCTGTATGACGTGCCCTGGGTGCCGGTCTTCCTGCTGGTGATCTTCATGCTGCACCCGGTGCTCGGCATTGTGGCGCTGGGCGGCGCGGTGCTGTTGCTGGGGCTGACGCTGCTCAATGAGGTCAGCACCTCGAAGCTGCTGCGCGAGGCCAATACCGCGGCGATGTCGAACCAGCGGCGGGCCGATTCAATCGTCCGCAATGCGGAGGTGATCGACAGCATGGGCATGCTGCCGGCGGTGATGGCGCGCTGGCGGCTGGGCGTGGTCGAGATGTCGGGCCCGATGAACCGGGCGATGGACCGGGCCGGGCCGCTGCTGGCGATCACCAAATTCTGCCGCCTGGCGGTACAGATCGCCATCCTGGGTATCGGTGCGTATCTCGTGCTCGGGCAGGAACTGACCTCCGGTGCCTCGATTGCCGCCTCGATCATCATGGGCCGGGCGCTCGCGCCGGTGGAACAGATGATCGGCGGCTGGAAGCAGCTGGTGCAGGCGCGCCAGTCCTGGAGGCGGCTGCAGGCTTTCCTGGTGATGCCGCGGCTGCGGCCGCCGGGCATGCCGCTGCCCCCGCCGACCGGCAAGCTGGCGGTGGAGCGCGTCACCTATGGCTTCCCCGGCAGCACCGTGGCGGTGGTCAAGGGCGTGGCCTTCACGCTGGATGCCGGGGAGAGCCTGGCGGTGATCGGCCCCTCGGCGGCCGGCAAGACCACGCTGATCCGGCTGCTGACGGGCACGCTGCAGCCGGCCTCGGGCAATGTCCGGCTCGATGGCGCCGACGTGTACACTTGGCAGCGCGAGGATTTCGGCCGCCATGTCGGCTATCTGCCGCAGGATGTGGAGCTGTTCGACGGCACCATCTTCGACAATATCGCCCGCATGGCGGAGGCCTCGCCGGAGGACGTGTTCGATGCGGCGAAGCTGGCCGGCGCGCATGAGATGATCCTGCGCCTGCCCAAGGCCTATGACACCGAGATCGGCGAAGGCGGCCAGCATCTGTCGGGTGGCCAGCGCCAGCAGGTCGGTCTTGCCCGCGCCATGTTCGGCAACCCGAAATTCATCGTGCTGGACGAACCCAACTCGAACCTCGACGGCGATTCCGAGGCCGCGCTGCTCGGCGCGCTGCAGGAGCTGCGACGGCGCGGCATCACCGTGGTGCTGGTCTCCCATCGCCCGGTGCTGGTGCAGGGGGTGGAGAAGGTGCTGGTGATGCGTGAAGGCGCTGTCGAGATGTTCGGCCCGCGCGCCGAGGTGTTGAAGAAGATCATGAAACCCGCTCAGCCGACCCCGATCCCCGCTCCGGCGAAGCAGGCCGAAGGCCGGGAGGTGCAGGCATGAGCGCGCCGGCCCCCGTGCTGCCGCCGCCCGCCGCCAACCAGGAGGTGGTGCCGCGC
Source organism: Neoroseomonas lacus (assembly GCF_014644535.1). Lineage (GTDB taxonomy): Bacteria > Pseudomonadota > Alphaproteobacteria > Acetobacterales > Acetobacteraceae > Neoroseomonas > Neoroseomonas lacus. The sequence goes on along the minus strand of NZ_BMKW01000003.1, from coordinate 378,208 downwards.
CGCGAACCGCTGCCGCCGGTCACCCTCACCCTGCCGGCCGCGCCGCCGGTCGCCGCCCATCCGCGCACCCGCGGCACGGCGATGTTCGGCTTCGTGGCGATTGCGCTGTTCGTCGGCGCCTTCGTCGCGTGGTCGGTGATTGCGCCGCTGTCTGAAGCGGCGATCGCGCCGGGCATGATCAAGGTCGAGGGTACGCGACGCACCATCCAGCATCTGGAAGGCGGCATCGTGCGCGAGATCCTGGTGCGCGACGGCGACCGGGTGCGAGCCGGCCAGCCGCTGATGCGCCTCGATGACGTGCGTGCCGGCAGCGACCTCGAGACGCTGCGCAGCCAGCGCTGGTCGATGATGGCGCAGGATGCGCGGCTCACCGCCGAACTCGGAGATGCGCGCGGCGTCGATTACCCGGCCGAGCTGCGCGAGGCGACCGAGCCGCGCGCGCAGGACGCGATGGCTGGCCAGAGCGCGGTGTTCGAGGCGCGGCGTGCCTCCATCGTCAGCCAGGTCTCGGTGCAGGAGGCGCGGGTCGGCCAGCAGGAGGCGATCATCGCCGGCGCCACCGGGCAGCTGCGCGCCCAGCAGCGGCAGCTCACGCTGATCCGGCAGGAGGAGGAGATGACGCGCACGCTGGTGCAGCAGGGGTTGCAGCGGTTGCCGACGCTGCTTGCGCTGCAACGCAGCGCGGCGGCGCTGGAGGGCCAGGGGATCGACCTGCAGGGGCAGCTCGACCGGGCGCGCGAAAGCATCGCCGAGGCGCGCGGGTCGATCGCCAGCATCGTCAACCAGCGGCGGCAGGAGGCCGCCGCCGAGCAGCGCGACATCCAGACCCGCCTGGCCGAGGTGGAGGAGCGCCTGCGCGCCGCACGCGACATTGCGGTGCGGCGCGACATCCTCGCGCCCGAGGATGGCACCATCCTGAACCTGCGGCTGTTCACGGTGGGAGCGGTGGTGCGCCCAGGCGACCCGGTGATGGACCTGGTGCCGGTGCAGGACCGCCTGGTCGCCGAGGTCAACGTGCAGCCCTTCGACATCGACGTGGTGCATGTCGGGCTGCAGGCGGAAGTGCGGCTGCCGGCCTTCAAGCAGCGGCTGGTGCCGTATCTTCATGGACATGTCATCTTCGTCGCGCAGGACGTGACGATGGATGACCGGACGCGCGCAACCTATTACCGCGCGCAGATCCTGATCGACCCCGAGCAGCTGGCGCGGCTGCCGGGCGTGCATCTCGTGCCGGGCATGCCGGTTGAAGCGATGATACAGATCGGCGAGAGATCGTTCATGCGCTATATCACGCAGCCGATCCTCGACAGCTTCACCCGCGCCTTCCGCGAGCAGTAAGGAATTTCACGACCATGGCCGATTCCCGTCCCACGATTTTCGCCGATGGTGTCGTTGAGGCGCAGGTCGCGCATGGCGTCGCCCGCATCACGCTGGCCGTGACCGGAGCCGACGGCAAGGCGCAGCCCTGTGGGATGCTGTGCGTGCCGGTGACGCAGTTGCCCTCGCTGGTGAACGGCATGGGCAACCTGCTGAAGCAGATCGAGGAACGGGTGCGCGCGCAGGTGGCGCAGCAGCAGCAGGCGCCGGCACCGGCCGCCGCACCCGAAGCAGCGCCGGCGCCGAGCGGGGCGTTTCGCTTCGACGGTTGATCGCGGCGAAGGTTGGAGGGGCTTTGCCCCTCCAAGCCACCCCACCAGATGACAGGGTTATTTGGAAAGCCATTTTTTGGTGCGCGGTAATGCCGGCAGGCTGCTCCCTCGTCACGCGCATGCTGCGTGGCGGCGGGTCTTGGCGCTGATCCTGGCTGAGGCGCCCAGCGCCAGGCATTCGTGTCCAGCGGACCTTGGGCCGAGGGGCTCCCAGTGGCGAGTGAAGGGGCTTTGCCCTTCCGGGCCTTATGAGCGGTCCGCGTAGCCCTGCGGGTGCGCTTCGCGCCAGGCCCAGGCAGTGCGGACGATCTCGTCAAGCGACCCATGCCGCGGTGCCCAGCCGGTCTCGGAGCGCAGGCGGTTGCTGGCGGCGACCAGCACGGCCGGGTCGCCCTCGCGGCGCGGGCCGATGCTGTGCGGCACAGGACGCCCGCTGACGCGTTCGACCGCCGCGATCACCTGCTTCACCGAGGCGCCGTTGCCGTTGCCGATGTTGTAGCGGCAGCTGCCATGCGTCTCGAGGCGCGACAGCGCCGCCAGATGCGCCTGGGCAAGGTCGGTGACGTGGACGTAGTCGCGGATGCAGGTGCCGTCCGCGGTCGGGTAGTCGTCACCGAACACCGTCAGCGCCGGGCGGCGCCCCAGGGCGGCGTCGATCGCCAGGGGGACGAGATGCGTCTCGGGGTCATGGTCTTCGCCGGCGCGGCCGCCCGGGTCGGCGCCGGCGGCGTTGAAATAGCGCAACGCGGCAGTGCGCAGCCCGTGGATGCGACCCGCCCAGGCGAGGCCTTCCTCGACCATGCGCTTGCTGTCGCCATAGGGGTTGGAGGGGGCGATGCGGCACTCCTCGTCGATCGGCACGCGGTCGGGGTCACCGAACAGAGCGGCAGTGGAGGACAGCACGAATCGGAGGCAGCCGGCCTTGATCGCGGCGTCCGCCAGGCGCAGCGAATGGGCGACGTTCTCGGCGATGTAGTGCAGCGGTTCGCGCATGCTGGCGCCGACGATGGACAGGGCGGCGAAATGCAGCACGGCATCGAAGCGCCAGGCGGCGAAGACCTCGGCGAGGCGCCGCGTGTCGGCGAGTTCGGCCTCCACCAGCGTGACGCCGGCGGGCACGGCGGCCCGGTGGCCCTGGGTCAGGTTGTCGAGGACCACCACTTCATCCCCGCGGTCGAGCAAGGCGAGCACGGCATGGCTGCCGACGAAACCGGCACCGCCGGTAACCAGGTAACGGGGCAAGGCAATCCTCCGGCAGGCGCGGTCATGGAACGGTGCGTTTCCGCCCGGGCACGATCTGCTCTAGCAATCGGGCATGGGCAAGGCACTTCTCGGCGTCCTGGTGGCGCTGCTCGGACATGGCGCCGCGATGGCGCAGGACATTTCGCGGGCCGAGAGCTGGGGCGCGGTGGCGACGCCGGCGCCGGGGCCGGTGCGCATCATCGGCAGCACGGGGCTGGGCTGCATCGCCGGCGCGGTGGAATTGCCGGATGACGGGCCGGGGTGGCAGTCGGTGCGCGTGTCGCGCAACCGGCACTGGGGGCATCCGGCCATGGTCGCCTGGGTCGCGGCCTTCGCGGGGCGGGCACGGGCGCAGGGATTGCCGGACCTGTGGATCGGCGACCTGTCGCAGCCGCGCGGCGGGCCGATGACCTTTGGCCATGCCAGCCACCAGGCCGGCATCGATGCCGACATCTGGCTCGACCTGAACGCGAAGCCGCTGGTGCCCGCGTCGCAGCGCGAACGCATCCCCGAAGTGTCGCTGGTGTTGCCGGATGGATCGGGGGTGGACCCGGCGCGCTTCACCGAACGGCATGTCGCGTTGATCCGCCTGGCGGCGCAGATGCCGGGGCTCGACCGGCTGCTGGTCAACCCGGCGATCAAGCAGGAGCTGTGTCGCCGGCATGGCGGGGAGGCCTGGCTGCGCCGCGTACGGCCGTGGCGGGGGCATGATTCGCACATGCATATCCGCCTGCCCTGCCCGGCCGATCAGCCGGAGTGTCGCGGCATCATGCCGCCGCCGCCGGGCGATGGCTGCGACGCGACGCTCGCCTGGTGGTTCACGCCGGAAGCGCGCCGACCGCAGCCACGGCGACCGGGGCCAAGACCGGTGATGCCCGCGGCCTGCGCCGGGGTGCTTGGGGCGCGGTAGGGGGCGCTGGGCTGACTGGCGTGGTTTGGGCGCCGGCGCAGTCAGCTTCCTTTTGCCTCAGGCGCCGGCGCACGCATGCGCGTGCTTGGCTGGCGCGCCGTGAACCGGTGCGCTGGCGGCGGCAGGCGGGTTGGGCGCGGTCGCGCTGCGCGCTCGCAGCCCGATGCTGGGCATCGGACCGGGGGACCTGAGGCGGGGTGGGCGTGTCACGCGACCATGCGGGTCGATGCGCGCGGGGCGTGCTAGGCATCGTGGATGGACGATTCGGACCTTGTCGTTGTCGGCGCCGGCATAGTCGGGCTTGCACATGCGCTGCACGCGGCGCGCGCGGGGCAGCGCGTCACGGTGATTGACCGCGATGCGCAGGCCAATGGCGCGAGCATCCGCAATTTCGGCTTCGTCACCGTGACCGGCCAGGGCGCGCCACATACTTGGCGGCGCGCGCGGCGGGCGCGGGAGGTCTGGGCGGAGGTCGCGCCGCTGGCCGGCATCGCCGTACATCAGCGCGGGTTGTTGATGGCGGTGCGGCGGCCGGAAGCGGTCGCGGTGATCGAGGAATTCGCCGCCGGACCGATGGGCGGCGGCTGCACGGTGCTTCGCGGGGCGGAGATCCCGGCGCCACTGCGCGGGGCCGACCTGCTGGCGGCGCTGCACAGCCCGCATGAACTGCGCGTCGAAAGCCGCGATGCGATTCCGCTGCTGGCAGCCTGGATGGAAGGCGCGCTTGGGGTACGGTTTGTTCGGCGGATCGCAGTGCATGCGGTCGGCACGGGCGTGGTGGAGACGACACGCGGGAGCTTCCGCGCGCCGCGCATCGTGGTCTGCCCTGGCGCCGATCTCGCGACGCTGTTCCCTGACAGCTTCGCGCGGCGCGAGGTGACGCTGTGCAAGCTGCACATGCTGCGCCTGGCCGATCCCGGCTGGCGGATGAGCGCGCCGGTGATGAGCGACCTCGGGCTGCATCGCTATCGCGGTTATGCCGAATGTCCCTCCCTGCCCGCCTTGCGCGCGCGGCTCGCAGCCGAGCAGGCGGAGGAGCTGGAACACGGCGTCCACCTGATCGTCGTGCAGGGGGCGGACGGGTCGCTGGTGGTGGGGGACAGCCACCATTACGGGCCGACGCCGGACCCGTTCCAGCCCGAGCATGTCGATGCGCTGATCATCCGCGAGGCGCAGCGCGTGTTGGATCTGCCGGCACCGCGCTTCGTCGAGCGCTGGACGGGGCTGTATCCGTCCGGGCCGGAGGATGCCTTCTTCGAGGCGCCCGCGCCGGGCGTGCGCCTGGTTTCCGTCACCTCCGGCACCGGAGCCTCCACCGCCTTCGGCCTCGCCGAGGACGTGCTGGCCGATTTCGAGGCGAACCCATGACCCGTACCGTCAAAGCCGTCATCGTCGATTGGGCGGGCACCGTGCTCGACCATGGCAGCCGGGCGCCGATGGGCGCCTTCGTCGAGGCGTTCGCGCGGATGGGGGTGGCGATTTCCATCACCGATGCGCGCGGGCCGATGGGGATGGCCAAGCGCGACCATATCCGGCTCGTCGGCACCGCGCCGGCCGTCGCGGCCGCCTGGCGGGCCAAGCATGGGAAGGATTTCGACGAGGCGGCGATCGACGCCATCTTCGACATCTTCGAGCCGGTGAACGTCGCGGCGGTCGAGGCGCATAGCGCGCTGATCCCCGGGGCGAAGGCGGCGCTCGACTGGTGCGCGGGGCGCGGCATCCGCATCGGCTCCACCACCGACTATACGCGGCCGATCATGGAACGACTGGCGCCGCTTGCCGCCGCACAAGGGTTCGTGCCGGAGGTGATGGTCTGCGCCGGGGACCTCGCCGCCGGGCGGCCGGCACCCTTGCAGATGTGGCATGCAATGTCGGCCATGGGCGTCTGGCCGGCGAGTGCGGTGGTGAAACTGGACGACACGCCGCCGGGGATCGGCGAGGCGCGCGCGGCGGGGTGCTGGGCCGTGGGGCTGTCGCTGTCGGGCAATATGGCGGGGCTGTCGGCGGCGGAGCTGGCGGCGCTTGAACCTTCCGCGCGCGAGGCGTTGCGGCGCGAGGCGACCGAGACGCTGCTGCGCGCCGGGGCGCATCTGGTGGTCGATTCCATCGCCGAACTGCCCGACGTCATCGCCCATGTTGAGGCGCGGCTGGCCGCCAGCGAGACGCCGGGCCTCGTGGAACGGAGTTGACACGGAACCGCAATCCACGTGTCACACTAACGACTTGGGGAGCACGCTAGGCACGGCCACCGCACAATGACGGGAGCTAACGCATGCGCCGCCTTGCCCTTATCGCTATCGCCCTAGCCGGCGTGCTGCCGGCCGCCGCCCAGGCGCAGCAGCGCACCCGGCTGACCGTCTATACCGCGCTGGAGAACGAGCAGCTCCAGCCCTTCAAGCAGGCGGCGGAGGCGGCGCTGCGCGATGTCGAGATCGCCTGGGTGCGCGACTCGACGGGCGTGATCACCGCGCGGCTGATCGCCGAGCGCGCCAATCCGCGCGCCGATGTGGTGTGGGGGCTGTCGGTGTTCTCGCTGCTGCAGATGGAAGGGCTCGACATGCTGGAGCCGTATACGCCCGCCGGTGCGGATGCGTTGCGGCCGTCGATGCGGTCCGACCGCAGCCCGATGACCTGGACCGGGATGGACGCCTTCGTCTCGGCGATCTGCTTCAACACGGTGGTGGCGCAGCAGCGCAACCTGCCGCGTCCCTCAACCTGGGACGACCTGCTCAACCCCGCCTTCCGCGGGCAGATCGTGATGCCGAACCCGAATTCCTCCGGCACCGGCTTCCTGACCATGGCGGGCTGGATCGGCCGGCGTGGCGAGGCGGGCGCTTGGGACTTCATGACCCGGCTGCATGATAACATCCAGCAATACACGCACTCCGGTTCGGCGCCGTGCAACAACGCGGCGCGCGGCGAGTTCGGTGTCGGCATCTCGCTCGACATGCGGGCGGTGACGCTGCGCAACCAGGGGGCGCCGATCGAGATCATCGTGCCCACCGATGGCGTCGGCTTCGACCTGGAAGCGACGGCGATCATGCGCGGCACGCGCAACCTCGATGCGGCGAAGCGGCTGGCGGATTTCGCCGTCTCGCGCGCAGCGATGACGGTGTATGGGCGGTTCTATGCGCTGCTGGCGCTGCCCGGCGTCGATCCCTCGGTGCAGGGGTATCCCGCGGAGTTCTCGCAGCGCCTGGTGGATGCGGATTTCCGCGCCATCGCCTTGCAGCGCGACCGGCTGCTGCGCGACTGGTCGGCCCGTTTCGATGGCAAGTCGGCGCCGCGGAACTGACACGACAGCCATGACCGCCCCCGCGCCGGAGATCGAGACCCTGGAGGATGCGGCGCGTCGCGCGCGCCGTGACGCGCCCTATCTCGAGGTCCAGGAAGTCGGCAAGCAGTTCGGCAGTTTCGTCGCGCTGCGGCGGGTGAACCTGGAGATCCGGTCGGGGGAGTTCGTCACCTTCCTCGGCCCCTCCGGCTGCGGCAAGACAACGCTGCTGCGTGGCATCGCCGGGCTCGATCCGCCGACCACCGGGCGGATCATGCAGGGCGGGCGGGACATCACGCACCTGCCGCCGGCAGAGCGCGATTTCGGCATCGTGTTCCAGTCCTACGCGTTGTTTCCCAACCTGACAGTGGCGGAGAACATCGCCTATGGGCTGCGCGGGGCGGCCTGGCCGAAGGCGCGGCGGCGCGAGCGGGTGGCCGAGCTGCTGTCGATCGTCGGGCTGGCCGACCAGGCGCCAAAATATCCGGCGCAACTCTCGGGCGGGCAACAGCAGCGCGTCGCACTGGCGCGCGCGCTGGCGAATGAGCCGGGGCTGTTGTTGCTGGACGAGCCGCTGTCGGCGCTCGATGCCATCGTGCGGCAGCATCTGCGGCAGGAGATCCGCTCGCTGCAACAGCGGCTCGGCGTGACCACCATCATGGTGACGCATGACCAGGAGGAGGCGCTGGGCGTCTCCGACCGCATCGTAGTGATGAGCCGCGGGCGGATCGAGCAGGTGGGGACGCCGGCTGAGATCTATGACAATCCGGCGAGCCCCTTCGTCGCCGGATTCGTCGGGCATTCCAGCCGGATCGAGGCGGTGGTGGACACGCCGCCGGGCATCATCATCGCGAGTGGCATGAAGCTGGTGGCGGAGGCGACGCGGCCGCTGCTGTATGGCGCGCGCGTGACCTGCTTCATCCGGCCGGAGCATGTGCGGCTGGCGCGGCTGGCCGAGGCGCCGGAGGGGGCCCTGAGCGCGGTGGTGACGGGGCTGGAATATCTCGGGCCGGTGGTGCGGCTGTCGCTGGAGGCGGGGCCGCTGCGGTTGCTGGCCGCCGTCTCGCCAGGTGAATTCGCCGCGCTGGAGGCGGCGCCCGGGGCGGCATTCGCCGTCACCCTGCCGCCGGAACATCTCATGGTGTTCGTCGAGGATGTCTGAGGCCGCATTGCCCGTGGTGGGGTCGCGGCCGCGGCTTTCGGCCGACCAAGTGGCGATGCGGGCGGGGCTGTGGCTCGCCGTGGCGTTCCTCGCCCTGTTCCTGGTGTTGCCGTTGGGCACGCTGTTGATGCGCGCCTTCGAGACGCCGCAAGGCGGCTTCGCGGGGGTGGCGAATTTCCGCGACTATGCCTCGACGCCGGCGCTGCTCGCCGCGGCGTGGAACAGCCTGTGGACGGCGGCACTGACGGCGGTAGTCGTGGTGCCGCTCGCCTTTCTCTATGCCTATGGGCTGACGCGATCCTGCATGCCGGCCAAGGCGGCGTTCCGCGCGGTGATGATGTTGCCGTTGCTGGCGCCGTCGCTGCTGCCGGCGCTGGCGCTGATCTATCTGTTCGGCAATCAGGGGATGCTGCGCGGGGTGCTTCTGGGGCACAGCATCTATGGGCCGATCGGCATTGTCGTCGCGCAGGTATTCTATTGTTTTCCGTCGGCCGCGCTGATCCTGGCCGTCGCGCTGTCGACCGCGGATGCGCGGTTGTATGAGGCGGCGTCGGCGTTGAAGGCGTCGCGGGTGCGGATTTTCCGCACCGTCACGCTGCCGGGCGCGCGCTATGGGTTGGTCTCCGCCCTCGTTGTCGTCTTCACGCTGGTGATGACGGATTTCGGCATCCCGAAGGTGATCGGCGGGCAGTTCCCGGTGCTGGCCACCGATGTCTACAAGCAGGTCGTGGGCTTGCAGAACTTCAACATGGGCGCGGTTGTGGGGATCGTGCTGCTGGCGCCGGCGGTGCTGGCCTATCTGCTCGACCGTTGGGCGACGCGGCAGCGGGCGGCCACGCTGTCGGGGCGCGCGGTGCCGCTGCGGCCCCTGCCACGGCGTCAGCGGGATGTGCCGCTGCTGGTGCTGTGCCTCGTCATCGCCGCTGTGCTGGTCGGCATCGTTGGCGTGGCGGCGTGGGGGTCGTTGATCCGCTTCTGGCCGTACAATTTGTCGCTGACGCTCGACAATTACGACTTCGCGCGGTTCGATGCCTCAGGCTGGGACACGGTGTGGCTGTCGGTGCGGATGGCGACGCTCGTTGCCGTGATCGGCACCGTCATCGTCTTCATCATCGCCTATGTGCTGGAGCGCGGCGCGCAGGACGGGGTGCTGCCGAAGCTCGCGCGCTTCGCGGCCTCGGTGCCGCTGGCGGTGCCGGGGCTCGTGCTCGGCCTGGCCTATGTGCTGTTCTTCAACCACCCGGCCAATCCGCTCGGCTTTCTTTATGGGGCCGTCGCGATCCTGGTGCTGAACTCGCTGGTGCATTTCTACACGGTGGGGCACCTGACCGCCGTCACCGCGATCCGGCAACTCGATCCGGAATTCGAGGCGGTGAGCGCCTCGATGCGCGTGCCGGTTTGGGTGACCTTCGGGCGGGTGATCGTGCCGATCTGCCTGCCGGCGATCCTGGAGATCGCGGTGTATCTGTTCGTCAGCGCGATGACGACGGTGAGCGCGGTGATCTTCCTGTACGGGCCGGACACCAAGCCGGCGGCGATCGCGGTGGTGCATATGGACGAGGCCGGGCAGGCCAGTGCGGCGGCGGCGATGGCGGTGGTGATCCTGGGAATCACGACGGCGGCGAAGGTCGGGCAGCTTGCGGTGGGGGCGGTGGTCGCGCGACTGACGCAGGCCTGGCGGCGGTGATGGCAGGAAGGTTGGAGGGGCGCTGCCCCTCCAAGCCACCCCGCCAAAGGCCCGGGGCCTTTGGAATGCCATCCTATGGCGAGGCGCTCCATTGTCGGGATGGATGCCGAGAGCCGGCCCATCGCCCGGGTGCTTGGCGCCAAGTATCGGTTTCCAAGGGCCCCGGGCCTTTGGCGGGGTGAGGTTTGGAACGGGGCAGAGCCCCTCTCCGACCTTCCCTCACCCGCGCAGGCACGCCCCCACATACCCCATGAAATGCGCCACCGGCGGCGTGGGCAGGCCCGTCACCTTTGCCTCGTCATCGTAGCGGCGCAGCTGCACCGCCTCGGCGTGATGCGGCAGCGCCTCGAAGGCCTCGACTTCCTCGGCCGACATCGGCCCGCCCTGCAACGACAGGCTCAGCACGCTGTCAGGTGAGAGCTTGTCGAAGTAATCCGCCTCGATCGCGCAGAGGTAGCGCTTGGCGGCGACATGCAGGCGCACCGGCTCGCTGACCTCTGGGCCGAAATGCTTCGACAGCCAGGCATTGCCGAGTTCCTCGTGGCGGTCGTCGATGCCCTCCTCGGCGGGGCTGTCGCCGAGGTCGTGTACCAGGTGGCCGATGTCGTGCATCAGCGCGGCGGCGATCAGGGCTGGCGGATGCCCATCGCGCTCGGCGAGCCAGGCGGATTGCAGCGCGTGTTCGCGCTGCGTCACGTCATGCAGGCCGTAGAGGCCATCGGCACGGTATTCGAGCATGTCGCGGATGGCGGCGAGGACGTCCTGGGCCATGACGAGGGTTCCTCAGCGGTCGAAATGGACGGGATTGGCCCAGGCGCGGCGGCCCTGCTCATCGGCGACGACGATGCGGGCATAACCGCCAGCCTTGTGCGCGCCATAGGGCAGGATGGCTCGGGTGGTGCCGGGTTCGACATGCTGCACGGCGCGCGAGCCGCGGCCGAGCAGCATCACAGAGGCGGCGGGGGAGCAGGTGATCTCGACGGCTTCGTCGCCCCAAACGACGTTGTGGATCGCCGGGCCCTGGGTCGCGTAGAAGGCGCCGGCCTTGAGGGCGGCGAGCAGGGCGTCGGGGTCGTTGGCCTCGGCCTTGACCATCAGCCAGCCGCCGAAGGCGTCCATGCAGGCGAAATGCGCGTCATCCACCGCGATCAGACCGATGCGCCGGCCGCCGGCCAGGAGTTGGTCGGCGTAGTGGACGCTATCGCCGCGTTCGGTGCGCAATTGGGAGGTGTGGTTGTAGATCTCGACGGCATGGGCGTCGGGGATGGTGGCGGCGTCTTCCAGCGTCAGCCCGTACCAGGCCGGGTGGGGAATGGCGACGAAGGCGCCGGCGGCGAGGGCGCGGGCGGCCAGCGCGGGGCCGTCCTCACCGTCAATCAGCGGAGCGAAGTCGAGCGGCAGGCCGACGGCGAGGATGTGCCACAGCTCGCCCAGCGCGGTGGCCGGGGCGTGGAGTTCGGCGCCAAGGATCGTGGTGAAGCCGGGCGTGCGGAATTCCCGCGTATCGACGATCGGGTAGCCGTACTTCGCCATGAAATGGTCGGTCAAAGCGAGGAAGTCGTAGCCCGCCTGGCGATAGGTGGCGCAGACCGCCTCGGGCGCGCGCTTGCCGTCGGAGACGGTGGAATGGGTGTGGATATTGCCCTTCCAGAAGCGGCCGGGGCTGGTGAAGGCGGGGTCGGTGATCATGCGGGCGGGAATCCGTGGCAGGTCTGGCGGCGGGTTATCCGCCGCCATGGCTTGCCGGCCGATGACGCTGTCGTGTCAGTCCCGTGACGCTTCGGGCGGCATCACCAGCGCCGGGCCGGACCGCAATCGAGATGTACGAAGCCGTCGCGACGATAGAGGCCCACGCCGCCAATCTGCATGTCCGCCGCCTTGCGGGCGATGCCCATGGATTGCTGGCCGGGCAGCCGCACATCCGCCGCCATGCCGGACATGTGCAGCGAGACGCGCGAGACGCGGCGGGACTGGCGTGCGCGCGCGGCATTCGTCTCCGGCGCGCGATAGCCGCTGATCACCTCGTAGGATTCATCGGCGTCGAGTTCGTTGGCGACGGTGAAGAGCACGTCGAACAGCCGCGGATCCATCGGCGTGGTTTCGTTCATCGACGGGTCGCCAAAGACGACGTCGAGCTGGCGCAGCGCGTCGCGGTCGTAGCGGCCGTCGCGCCAATAGACGCCGGCGAAGGACGCGCCGGTCTGCACGCGGTGGATGCGCAGGCTGCGCGGGGTCCCGGCCGCAATCGCCTGGGCGCGGGCCGGGATCGTCATGGCGGTGAGCGCCGCGAGCCCACGAAGCCCGGCTCGGATCACTTCCCGCCGGCTGGCGACGACCGGGTCACAGCAAGGGCAGTCGAGTCGGTGGAACAGCCGCGCCATGGTCAGCGCGCCCCTGCCCTGCGTGTCGCCCCCCCTTCCGCGGAAGCGACGCGTTGGCTGGTCGCGCGGTCCAGCGCACGGGCGTAGTCGGCATCGAGGCCATAGATATCTGGGCGCATGATCACTCTGCCTCCATCCACGATAACGGTGGTGTAGTGGAGCCGGACCGGGATCGAGCGCGCGAGCGGCGCGCTGCGGGTGGCACGGCTGGCCAGGACGCGGTCAACCTGCGCCCTGTCCCAGGAGGTGCCCGACAGCGCCGCGGAAAGCAACTCCATCGGTCGTTCGAGCCGGATGCAGCCGGAGGAGAAGGCGCGCTGCCCGCGGGTGAACAGGTGGCGGTCCGGCGTGTCGTGCATGTAGATCGCGTCGTTGTTCGGCATCACGAACTTGATGTGGCCGAGCGCGTTGCGGTCCCCCGCATCCTGCCGGATGTAGTAGGGAAAGTTGTTGCGGTTGTAGGCGCTGAAATCGACCGTGGTCGGATCGACCTCGACCGTTTCGCCGTCGATGCGCTGATACAGGCGGAAGCCGCCGGCCTGCATGGCGGCAGGGTTGCGCTGGAAACGCGGCAGCAGGTCCTCGCGCGCGTTGCGTTCCGGCACGCCCCATTGCGGGTTGAACTGCACCGAGGTCATGCGGACGTTGAGCATCGGTGTCTGGCGGTCGCGCCGGCCGACGATCACCGCCATGTCCAGCAGCGCACGGTTGCCTTCCACCAGTTGCAGGCGGAATTGCGGGATGTTGACCTCGATGCGGCGCTCGGCGGAGGGCGCCGGCTGGGCGCGGCGCATGTCAAGGGCGACGCGGAGCTGGGTGACCTTTGTCTCGATCGGCTGGTTCAGCGTCGTCCAGGTGATGGCGCCGACGCGCGCATCGGCCTCGAGCCCCTCGGCGGCCTGGAAGCGTCGCACCGCCTCCTGCAGTGGCAGGTCATAGGAGGGGTTCGACAGGTCGGTGCCGGCCAGCGCCGCATCGGACGAGGCGAGGCGCGCGCGCAGCTGGGGGACGCGCGCGGCATCGACGTCGCCGGGTTCGAGGGTGCGTCGCAGGTCGCCGGTGATGCGCGGCCAGCCGCCGGCGGCGGCGCCGGCGCGGTACTGGGCGAGCAGCGCCTTGATGGCGCGGGCGTCGGGCGGCAGGTCGGCGGCGCGGTCGATCACCTGGACGGGTTCGGCGGCGGCGGCGAGTTCGGCCATCCAGGCCGCGACCGGCACCGAGGCGATGTCCCGCCGCAGGTCGACCCGGCCGCGCAGGCCGTTGACGCGGCCGAGCAGCAGGTCGGACAGGGCGAGTTGCGCCGCGCGCACCGTCTCGGCGCGGAAGCGCCCGGGGTCACTGGCGGCGAGGTCGGCCGCCGGCACGCCATAGTGGCTGGGGTCGAGCCCGTCCTCCTCCAGCCTTGCGAGCCTGCCGGCCAGCCGCTCGATGGCGGCCTGGGAGGCGTTCTCGGCGGTGATGGGGGCGGAATCGACACCGAGGGCCCAGGCCGGGGCGGTCGGCAGGGCGAAGGCGGACGCTGCAAGCAGCGGCAGGACAAAAAGAGCGCGCATCCGAAACGCGTAGCCTCCCGAGCGGTAAAAGCCAACAAAACGACGCGGTTCCGGCACGTTATTCTACTCCCTGTTGCAATGATTCCGCAGTCGCGGCCAGCATCCCGACGCTGATCGGCTTGTAAGGCGCGCGCGGGCGCAGCGGCGGCACCGCCTCGGGCGGCAGGTGGTGGACCTCGGCGATCAGCGCGGCGACGGTGGGCGCACAGAGCCGGCCCTGGCACGGCCCCATGCCGCAGCGCAGATAGGCCTTGAGCTGGTTCGGGCCGGTCGCGCCCAGCCGGGCGGCGGCGCGCACGGCGCCGGCGGTCACTTCCTCGCAACGGCAGGCGATGGTGGCGTCGGCGGGGGCCAGCAGCGCGGGCGCGGGGCTGTACAGGGCATCGAGGAAGGGGCGCAGCTCCAGCGCGGCGGCGCGCGCCGCGAGGGGGGCGGCGGCGCGGGCGGCGAAGGCGTCCTCGCCCAGCGCGCCGAGGCGGCGGGCGGCATCGAGCCCGGCCAGACGGCCGGCGGCGGTCGCGGCCTCCCAGCCGCCGATGCCGGCGCCATCGCCGGCCACGGCGATGCGGTCGAGCGATGTGGCACCGACGGCATCGACCACCGGGCGCCAGCAGTGCTGGGCGGCATCCCAGGCATGGTCGAGGCCGATGGCGCGGGAGACCTGGGTGGCGGGGATCACGCCCTCATGCAGCAGCAGCGTGTCGCAGGGGGTGATGCCGCCGTCCCAGGTGACGCGCTCGATGCGGTCGGTCCCCTCGGCGCGGAGGTTGCGCACGCCGGTGACGACGCGCACGCCGGCACGGCGCGCCTCGGCGATCAGGGCAAGGCCCTTGGCCAGCATGCGCCGGCCGGCCCAGAGGCCGGTGCCGGCCTTGGCGAGGGCGGCGGCGATGCCGCCGCGCCGCGTCTCCAGCACCAGCGGCGGGGCGCCGGCGCGGGCGAGCTGCACCGCCAGCAGCCAAACCAGCGGCCCCTGCCCGGCCAGCACCGTTTTCCTCGATGGCACGACGCCGGCGGTCTTCAGCAGGATCTGCGCGGCGCCGGCGCCCATCACGCCGGGCAGCGTCCAGCCGGGGATTGGCACCGGGCGTTCCAGCGCACCGGTGGCGAGGATGATGCGGCGCGCGATGATGGTCTCCGCCTGGCCGGCGGCGGCGAGGCTGAGCGCGCCCTCGGCCGGGTCGAGGTGCCACAGCGTAGTAGCAGGCCGGTACGTGGCGCCGCTGGCGCGGAAGGCCTCGATCAGCGGCAGGCCGGGGCCGATATCGGGGGCGATGGCGGGGTCGCGCGCGGCGGCCTCGGCGGCGCGGAAGACCTGGCCGCCGGGGGCGGCGCTCTCGTCGGCGACGAGAACGGAGAGGCCCAGGGCGCGGGCCTCGATGGCGGCGGCCATGCCGGCGGGGCCCGCGCCGATGATGGCGAGGTCGATGGTCATGCGCGGGCGACGATTTGTTGCGTTGCAACAGGCTGGGCGGCCAGGCAGGGTATCGTCACGAATTCGGAACGCACCCTCCCATGATCTTCGATGTCACGACCCTGGTTGGTTTCCATACCGACGTCAGCCTTGTCGCCCTCGTCGCGGGCGTCGTGGTGGTGCTGGGGATGCTGAACGGACGGGACCTGCCCAACCTGGCGGCGCTGTTCCTGGGCACGGCTGTCATCACCAGCCTCACCGGCTTCCTGTTTCCGGTCGCGGGCCTGCTGCCGTCGCACATCTTCGGCGTGGTGTCGCTGCTGGCGCTCGGGATCGCGATGGCTGCCCGCTATGGCTTCGGCTTCGATGGCGGGTGGCGGCTGGCCTATGTGCTGGGCGTGGTGCTGGCGACCTATCTCGATGCCTTCATCGCGGTGGTGCAGACCTTCCAGAAGGTGCCGGCCGCGAACGCGCTGGCGCCGACGCAGAGCGAGCCGCCCTTCGCCATCGCACAGGGGCTGCTGCTGGTGGTGTTCATCCTGGCCGCGATCCTCGCGAGCCGGCGGTTCCGCCCGATGGGCTGAATCCGGCGGCGTCATGGCCGTGCCGACCGCGCGCCGTGCTGGCGGTCGATGCGCATGCCGGGGGTCGCGGTGACCATGCAGGCCTGCCGGTTGGCGATGCCGTCGATCTCGGCGAGGCAGTCGAAGCAGACGCCCATCAGGCAGAGCGGGCCGCGGGCACTGCCGGTGACCGCCGTTTCGCGGAAGGCGATGTGGCCAGCGACCAGCATGGCGGCGGCGGCCGAGGCGCCTTCCGGCACCATGACGGGGGTACCTTCGACGAGCACCTCGACGGTGGCGGGGCGAGCGTCAGGCCGCGTTCTGAACATCGAAGCGCTTTGCTGAGAAGGGAGCGAGGAGAGGGTCGAGCGCGCCGGCGGCGATCATCGGCGCCAGCATGCGGGCATGGGCGCCGGCCAGCGTCACGCCGGAATGGCAATTGGCGGTGAAGGCGCCGGGGAAGCGGTCGGACTGGTCGTAGATGGGCAGGCCATCGGGGGCCATGACGCGCAAGGCGGACCAGGCGCGCACGATGTTGAGCTCGGCGATCCAGGGGAAGCTGCGCACGGCGCGTTCGGCGATGGTGGCCATGACCGGCGGTTGCTGGCTGAGGTCGAAGCCGGCTTCCTCCTGGCTCTCGCCGAGCATAATGCTGCCTTCGCCGGTCTGGCGGATGCTGGTGGTGGGCATCGGCAGGATGGTGCGCGCGCGTTCGGTCACCAGCACCTGGCCCTTTTGCGGACGGACCGGCGCGTTCAGGCCAAACAGGGGCGCGAGCTCGGCGTTGCCGAGGCCGGCGGCGAGCACGATGCGTGGCGCGGTGAAGGTGCCCGCGGCGGTCTCGACGCGGAAGTCGTTCGGCGCGGCCGTCCCTGACGTAACCTTGGCGTTGGGGATGTAGGCGCCACCGGCCTCGGTGAAGACGCGGTGCAGCGATTGCAGCAGGGCCAGCGGGCTGACATGGCCGTCATAGGGCGTGAAGGAACCGCCGACGACGGTGGGGCCGAGGCCGGGCAGCATGTCGCGCAGTTCATGGGAGCGGATCATGCGGTAGTCGAAGCCGAAATTGCCGGCCTCGGCGCGCATCTGTTCCATGCGGCGGCTGCGGTCTTCGAACTCGGCCTCGGTGAGGCAGAGGCCGATGCCGCCAGGTTGTAGCAGCGAAAGGTTGAGGCCGGTGCGGGCGGTCAGGTCCTGCGCGAGGTCGGGCCAGGCGGCGGCGGAGTTGCGCGTCCATTGCTGGTACCAGGGGGCGCCGAGGCCTTTCGACTGCACCCAGACCAGGCCGAAATTGCCGCGCGAGGCGCGGAAGGCGATGTCGCCTTCATCGAGCAGGACAGTGTCGAGCCCCTGGTCGCGCAGGCCATGGGCGATGGCGGCACCCACCAGGCCGCCGCCGATGACGATGGCGTCGCTGGCCCGCGCGGTCATGCGGCGGCGCGCCGTGGCAGGGTGACGATGCCGGGCAGTGCCGCGACGCGTGCCACCCAGGCGGCGACGCCGGGCCAGCGGGCGAGGTCGAAGCCGCCTTCGTCGGCGACATGGGTGTAGGCGAAGAGGGCGAGGTCGGCGATGGTCGGGCCGGCATCGGTCAGCCAGTCATGCGAGGCGAGGCGATGTTCCATGGCGTCGAGCGCCTTCGCGCCAGCCGCGTCGCAATTCGCGAGGCGTTCGGCATTGGCCGCGGCGGTGCCGAGATAGGTGCGGATGTTGCGGGCGACGGCGATGTAGGGCTCGTGGCTGTATTGTTCGAAGAACAGCCATTCCATGACGCGGGTGCGTGGCAGGCCCGGTGGCGGCAGCCAGGGGGTGCCCTCGGCGACATGGGCGAGGATGGCGTTGGATTCGACCAGCACCGTGCCGTCGTCGAGTTCCAGCACCGGCACCTTGCCGAAGGGGTTGCGGCGCAGGAAGCCAGGCGTGCGGGTCTCGCCGCCATTGGTGTCGACCTCGACCCAGCGGAAGGGTTGCCCGGTGAGGCGCAGGATCTGCGTCACCTTCCAGCAATTGCCGGAGGGCCTCATGCCATAGACGGTTGCCATGGCGCGACGGTAGCGCCGGTTCGGCGGTGGCGTCATCCCTCCTCGCCGGCGAATTGGCGGATGCGGCGGATCAGTTCGCGCGTCGCGGGGGCGGCCTCGCCGCGGCGGAAGGCGGCGACGATGTCGGCGAGGATCGGCGCGCCACGCAGCGGGCGGTAGGTGACGCCGGGCAAGGCCAGGGTACGGCAGAGGCTCTCGGGCACCACCGCAACGCCGAGGCCGAGGGCGACCAGCGTCGCCACCGCGATGAGGTCCCGGCCGCGATGGGCGAGGCGCGGGGCGAAGCCGCCGCGTTGGGCGACCGCCAACGTGTGGTGGTGGAAGCTCATGCCGGCTTCGAGGTCGGGGATGATGAAGGGTTCGCCGGCCAGCGCGGCGGCGGAGATGGTCTCTTCCGCGATCAGCGGGTGGTCGGGCGGCAGGGCGATGAAGATGGGCTCACGCCGCAGCCGGGCGGTGACGATGCCGGGCGGGGTGGTGACCGGGGCGCGGACGAAGGCGATGTCGAGGCGGCCTTCGGCGAGGGCCTCGATCTGCGGGGCGGATTCCATTTCGTGGAGGTGGAGTTCGACCTCGGGGTGTTCGCGGCGCCAGGCGGCGACGGCCTGGGCGAGCACACCCGACAGCGCGGCCGAGCCGCCGAAGCCGATTTCGATGATGCCGCGGGCGCCGCGACCGGCCAGGCGGGCGACCTGTTCGGCGCGGTCGAGTTGCGCGAGGGCGGGGCGCAATTCGTCGAGGAAGAGCTTGCCGGCGTCGCTGAGCGCCACCGAGCGTTTGGAGCGGATGAACAGCCGCGCGCCGAGGCGGCGTTCGAGTTCCTGGACCTGTTCGGTCAGGGAGGGTGGCGAGAGGCCGAGGGATTCGGCGGCGCGGGCGAAATGCAGGGTTTCGGCGACGGCGACGAAGGCGCGGAGAAGGCGGAGCTCCATGGGCGGGAGTGTAGCGCGATCATTCGGTTTGGCCGAATTATTTTGCGCTGCAACATGAATGACTCGGTCATTATTACTGCCCTAAATTGCGGCATGCGGTCGATGCGGCCGCCAAGACTGCCCAGGGAAACGGCGTCCAGCCTATTTGAGGATCAGTCGTGCCATGAGCAGCAGCGTCATCGGTTCCGTCACCCTGCCCGCGCCTGCCGGCGCGGCGACACCGTATATCGAGCGCGGCACACCGGATTTCCTGCGCATCAGCATCGCGCTGTTTTGCGCCGGCATCGCCACCTTCACCCTATTGTATTGCGTGCAGCCGATGCTGCCGGTGTTCTCGCGCGATTTCGGCATCAGCGCAGCGCAGGCGAGCCTGGCGATCTCGCTGCCTTCGATCGCGCTGGCCTTCGGCACGCTGGTCGCCTCCGCGCTGTCGGAGAGCTTCGGGCGCAAGCCGTTGATGGTGGGGTCGGTCTTCGCCTCGGCCGGCCTGACCTTCGTCTCGGCGCTGGCGCCGAACTGGGAGGTGTTCCTGCTGCTGCGGACCTTGCAGGGGCTGGCGCTGGCCGGGCTGCCGGCGGCGGCGATCGCCTATCTGGCGGAGGAGGTGCATCCGCGCTCGATCGGGCTGGCGACGGGGCTGTACATCAGCGGCAATGCGCTGGGCGGGATGGCTGGGCGGGTCGGCGCCGGGGTGCTGACGGAATTCGTCTCCTGGCATGTGGCGCTGGCCGGGATGGGGCTGCTGGGGTTGCTGACGGCCGTGGTGTTCGTGATGGCGCTGCGGCAGTCGCGGCATTTCAAGCCGCGCGAGCTGCGGCTCGGCAGTCTGGTGCAGGGCTTCGTGACGCATCTGCGCGAGCCGGGGCTGCGCATGCTGTTCATCGCCGGCGTGCTGATGATGGGTGGCTTCGTGACCATGTACAATTACATCGGCTACCGGCTGATGTCGCCGGAGATAGGCCTGTCGCCGGGCCTCGCGGGGATGGTCTACTCGGTCTACCTGGTGGGCATCGTCGCTTCGGCCAGCATTGGCTCGCTGGCGGACCGGCTCGGGCGGGCGCGCATCTTCTGGATGAACATCGTGGTGATCCTGGTCGGGCTGGGGCTGTCGCTGCTGCCTTCCGTGTTTGGGGCGGTGGCGGGGTTGGCGTTGCTGACGCTCGGCTTCTTCGGGGCGCACGCGATCGCTAATGCCTGGGTCGGGCGGCGGGCGCTGCAGGCCAAGGCGCAGGCGGCCTCGCTGTATCTGTTCGCCTGCTATGGTGGGTCGGGCGTGCTCGGGACGGTCGGTGGCTGGGTGCTGAGCGGCTGGGGCTGGGCGGGGGTGGTCGGGCTGATCGCCACCTGCATGGTGGCGGCGCTGGCGCTCGGGCTGCGGCTGTCGCGGCTGAAGCCGCTGGCGCAGCCGGTGGGGTGAGCCTGCCTCGGATGCCCGCGCGCCCATCCGTGAACCTTACCGAGGTGCCGCGCATCGTTGCGGCGCGGGCTGACGACGGTCTGGGCTCACCCGGTGATCCCGGCCGGATGCGAGACGTCGCGCCGAGTGCATCAGGGCCGGGACGAAGGTTGACCTGATCGCCCGCCGGCGCGAGCCTCGCCGCCTCGCCTGCCGGAGATCCCCATGAGCCCGCTCGACGCCCCGCGTGACCCGCGCAACAGCGACCTGGAAGCCGCGTTGATCGAGGCGCGCGAAGCCTATGCCACCGCCCGCCCGACCAGCGCCGCGATCCACGCCAAGGCGCGCGAGGTGATGCCCGGCGGCAATACCCGCACCGTGCTGTTCTACACCCCCTTCCCCACCGCCATGGTGCGTGGCGAGGGTGCCCGCGTGTGGGATGCCGATGGACGCGACTATCTCGATTTGTGCGGCGAATACACCGCCGGGCTGTTCGGCCATTCCGAGACGCGCATCCTCGATGCGGTGAAGGCGGCCATGGACCGTGGCGTGAACCTCGCCGCGGTGGGCGAGAATGAGGGCAAATTCGCCGCCCTGCTGTGTGCGCGGTTTCCCTCGGTGGACCAGCTACGCTTCACCAATTCGGGCACCGAGGCGAACATCATGGCGCTGGCCGGGGCGCGCGGCTTCACCGGGCGGACCGAGGTGCTCGCCTTTCGTGGTGGGTATCATGGGGGTGTTTTCACCTTCCCGGTCGGCGTGCCGATCTCGCCGGTGAATTTGCCGATCCCGCTGCGTTTCGCCGATTACAATGACGTGGCCGGTGCGGTCGCGGCGGTGCGCGAGGCGGGCGACAAGCTCGCCGCCGTCATCGTCGAGCCGATGCAAGGGTCGGGCGGCTGCATCCCGGCGACGCGCGAATTCCTGCAGGCGTTGCGGGACGTGACGAAGGAGACCGGCGCGCTGCTGATCTTCGACGAGGTGATGACCAGCCGGCACGGCTTCGGCGGCTTGCAGCAGCGGCTGGGCATCACGCCGGACATGACGACCTTCGGGAAGTACATGGCGGGTGGCATGTCCTTCGGCGCCTTTGGCGGGCGGCGCGAGGTGATGGCGGTGTTCGACGGGCACAAGCCGGGCGCGATGCCACATGCCGGCACCTTCAACAACAATGTGCTGTCGATGGCCGCGGGTTGCGTCGCGATGGGCGAGATCTTCGACGAGGCGGCCGCTGAGGCGCTGTTCGCCCGTGGCGAGGCGCTGCGCGAGGCGTGCAACGCGGTCTGCGCGAAGCATGGTGTGACGATGCATTTCACCGGCATCGGCTCGATGATGAACCCGCATTTCCGGCCCGGCCCGATCACCGCGCCCTACAAGTCGAGCGCGGCGGAGGAGCAGATGCGCGAGCTGTTCTTCTTCGACATGCTCGCGGCCGGGATGTACCTCGCGCGACGTGGCATGGTGGCGCTGATGCTGCCGGTCACCGATGCGGATTGCGCGCGCTTCGTCGCGGCGGTCGAGGAATTCTGCGCGGCGCGCAAGCCGGTGCTGAGCCCGGCCTGAGACGACCCGAGCGGTTGGCGTTCGACTGTGCTCGCGCAGGCCGCTCCGGGATCTCGTCCGCGCAGGCGTCGTCAACCGCCTGGGCGATGCCGCTCGGGCGGGACCAGCCTTACCAGTGCAGTCCGGCGGGCTGCTTGTATTCGCGGGCGTGCGCGGAATCGACGGGCGCCCTTGGCACGTTGAGGATCTTGCCCCAACTGCCCGGACCGTCATCGTCGATGTGCCCGGTCTCGGGGTCGGCCTGTGGTTCGGGCGACGGGTCGAAGCGCCAGATCCAACCATCCATCGTGCAGACATAGCCGGGGATGCGGCGCGTGGTTGAGAGGCGGTAGTCGCCACCTTCGAACTTGTCCCATTCGAAGTGCCAGCCGTTCATCTCGGTGAGCGGATGGGTGTGGTACCAGGCGAGCGGCCTCTGCGTCGCGGGCAGGCCGAGATTGACCTCATTCTGCCCGACATAGACGGTGTTCGCCGATGTGGTGGCGCTGAGTGGGCCGTTGGCGCGGATCTCGCCCGAGGCGGTGTCGAGGTAGATGACGCCGCCATATTCCTTCTGCTCCTTCACCGACCAGGCGATGATGTGCCGCAGCAGGAAGATCGCCGCCGCTTCGACGCGCGCACCCTCCTTGGTGGTCGCCTTCGGCTGGTGGAATTCGGCATCGGCATCGGACACGGCAGGACCTCGCCCGGTTGGAGCATCTCCCGGTCAGGCGGAATCACCTGACCGGGTGACGATGCTCGCTGAAACACTAACCTGGACCGGATTCCGTGAGCCTGGGGCGAACAGAAGCCGGTCTAGCGCCCGCCGCCCACCGGCAGGCACGCTCCGGTGATGTATGACGAGGCCGCGGAGGCGAGGAAATGAATCGCTTCAGCGACCTCCTCCGCCCGGCCGGCGCGGCCGAGCGGCACCCCTGGCGACAGCCGGGCCAGACGGTCAGGCTGGCCGGAGGCGGCGTGGATCTCGGTCTCGATCAGGCCGGGATTGACGGCGTTGACGCGGACGCCTTCGGCGGCCACCTCACGCGCCAGGCCGATGGTCAGCGTATCCACCGCGCCCTTGCTGGCGGCGTAGTGGATCCATTCGCCGCCCGAGCCGATCTCCGAGGCGCGGGAGGAGACGTTGACGATGATGCCGCCCTTGCCGCCACGCTTCGTCGACATGCGCCGCACCGCCTCGCGGCAATGCAGGGCGAGGCCGATGACGTTGGGGGTGAAGACCGAGGACCAGTCTTCCAGCGTCGTTTCGGCAAGCAGGCGCTTCGGGCCGGTGATGCCGGCATTGTTCACCAGCACGTCGAGATGGCCGAACACCTCGTCGGCACGGTTGAAGGCGGCGAGGATGTCGCTCTCCTCCCCCGCGTCGCCCTGCAGCAGGATGACGCGGGCGCCGGCGGCCTCGCAGGCGCGGGCGGTGGCCTCGGCGCGGTCGGTGGCGGAGCGGTAGGTCAGCAGCAGGTCGTAGCCGCGTTGCGCGGCCATCAATGCGGTGGCCGCGCCGATGCCGCGCGTGCCGCCTGTCACCATCATCACGGGTCGAGCCATGGGATCCTCCGGTGTTTGCTTGCGGGCATTGTTGCGGAAGCGGGTGCGGCTGTCAGCCTTGCCCATGCGTCGCACGCGGGCGAGCATCGCCGCAGTCGAGGAGACACCGCATGGCCCTGCCCGCCCCGCAATCCTATTCGCCCGAGAGCTTCCGCCCGCTGACCTTCCATGATGCGGTGCCGGCCTTCCTCACCGGTGACGATACGCCGCGCGCCTATCTCGAACGCTGCCTCGCGACGATCGCGGACGTCGAGCCGCAGGTGATGGCCTTCGCGCACTTGAACGAGGCGGGCGCGCGGGAGGCGGCCGATGCATCCACCGCGCGCCACCGGGTCGGCGTGCCGCTTTCGCCGATCGATGGGATGCCTGTCGGCATCAAGGACCTGATCGAGACGCGCGACATGCCGACCGAGATGGGCAGCGCCTTCTACAAGGGGAACCGGCCGGGGCGGGATTCCGCGTTGGTGCAGGCGCTGCGCGCGGCGGGGGCGGTGATTGTCGGCAAGACGGTGACGACGGAACTCGGCATGTCGCATCCGGGACCGACGCGCCATCCGTTCGACCTGCGGCGCACGCCGGGTGGGTCGTCCTCCGGCTCGGGGGCGGTGATCAGCGCGCGAATGCTGCCGGTGGCGATCGGCACGCAGGTGTTGGGCAGCGTGATCCGGCCGGCCTCGTTCAATGCGAATTGGGCGCTGAAGCCGACCCAGGGCGCGCTGAACCGGGGCGAGCGGCAGGGATTCAGCCAGTCCACCGTCGGCATCCATGCCGGTTGCGCGGAGGATATGTGGGCGGTGGCGGTGGAGATCGCCAAGCGGGTCGGTGGCGATCCAGGCGCGCCGGGGCTGTATTTTACGGGGGAGACGCCTCCGCCGGCCTTCAAGCCGCGGCGGCTCGCGGTGTTGGAGACGGAGGGGTGGCCGCTGGCCGAGCCTGGCGCGGTGGCGGCCTTCGAGAAGGCGCTGGAGGCGTTGCGCGAACAGGGTGTCGCGATCATCCGGCGCGGTGACCATCCGCTGCTAGAGGCGCTGGAGCAGCGGGTAATGGGGGCAATGGGGCTGGCGACGGATGTCTGCGCCTATGAGAGCGCCTGGTCGGTGGCGAACATGATGGCGAAGAACCCCGATGCGCTGTCGGAGAGTTTGAAGGCGCGGTTCGAACTCGGCTGTTCGGTCACGCTGCCGCAGTATCGGATGCGGCTGTTGCAGCGCGAGGAGATGCGGCGCGCACAGGCCGCGCTGGCCGGCGAGGTCGATGGCTTCATCGGGCTCCCCGCCTGCGGGCCGGCGCCCTTGCCGGGGGATACCGGCGGGTCGACCAACCGCATCCTGCACACCACGGGCAATCCCATCATGAACACGGCGAGTTCCGGCCTGGGCTGCCCGGTGGTGACGGTGCCGCGCATGGCGGTGGGCGGCATGCCGCTCGGCATCGCCATCACCACCCAGCCTCATCAGGATGAACGGGCTACCGCGATTGCGCGCTGGATCGCCGACGCCGTTCCGCCGATCATGCTGTGAAGACCTGACGGAGGAAACCATGAGCGAGATTGTCGTCACCGACGATGCCGGGCTGCGCACCATCCGCATCAACCGGCCCGAGAAGAAGAATGCGCTGACCGGGGCGATGTATGACGCGATGGGCGCGGCGCTGCAGGACGCGACGCTGACACCGGCCGTGCGCGCGGTGCTGATCACCGGCGGCGATGCCTGTTTCACCTCGGGCAATGATGTCGGGGATTTCAAGTCGCGCGGCGGGCAGCCTGCCGAGGTTCCTTCGCCTGCGCGCGGTTTCCTCGCGGCGCTGCGCGAATGCCCCAAGCCGGTGGTCGCGGCGGTGGCCGGGTATGCGGTGGGCATCGGCACCACGCTGCTGCTGCATTGCGACTTCGTCTATGCGGCGGAGAATGCGGTGTTCCGCATGCCCTTCGTCGATCTCGGCCTGTGCCCGGAAGGTGGGTCGTCACTGCTGATCCCGCAGCGGGGCGGGCAGCTGCTGGCCAATGAGTTGCTGATGATGGCCGAGGCCTTCACGCCGGCGACGGCGCTTCGCGCGGGCATCGTCAATGCGGTGGTGCCGAATGGCGAGTTGCTGGCCACCGCCGAGGCGGTCGCGCGCAAGCTCGCCGCCAAGCCGCCGGGGGCGATGGCGACGACCAAGCGCCTGTTGCGCCAGGCGGGCGAGGCGCAGCTTTCGGCGCATATGACGGAGGAATTCGCCCGCTTCGGCGCGTTGCTGCGCGGGCCGGAAGCGGCCGAGGCGGTGGCCGCCTTCCAGGAGAAACGCAAGCCGGACTTCACGCGATTCCTCGCGGCGGAGTAAGCACGACGGCATCATGGCGGCCAAGTCAGGCTGCAAAGGAGGAACGCAGAATGAAAGTCACACGATGGATCGCCGGCCTTGCTGCCGCGATCGCGATCGGCGCCGGCGCGCCGGCCATGGCCGGTACGACACTCGATGGCATCAAGAGCCGCGGCATCCTGGCCTGCGGCGTCAATGTCGGCGTGGCCGGCTTCTCCCTGCCGGACAGCCAGGGCGTCTGGCGCGGCATGGATGCCGATCTGTGCCGCGCCGTCGCGGCCGCCGTGCTGGGCGACCCGAACAAGGTGCGCTTCGTGCCGCTGACCGCGGTGCAGCGCTTCACCGCGCTGCAATCGGGCGAGATCGACGTGCTGATCCGCCAGACCACGCTGTCGATGACGCGCGACACGACGCTCGGGCTGCGGCTGACCATCGCCAACCTGTATGACGGCCACGGCTTCATGGTGCGGCGGGATGCGAATATCCGCGACCCGAAGGAAATGGACGGCATGACCATCTGCCTGTCCCCCGGCACGACGAATGAGCTGGTGACGACCGACTGGTTCCGCTCGAACAACATCCAGTTCACCCCGGTGCTGCAGGAACGCATGCAGGACAATGCGCTCTCGCTCCAGGCCGGCCGCTGCGACGCGATCGGCACGGATGCGACGCAGCTTGCCGCCCTGCGCAGCCAGTTCTCCCGGCCGGATGATTTCGTGATCCTGCCGCAGCGTTTCTCGAAGGAGCCCTATGGGCCGGTCGTGCGGCGCGACGACCAGGAATGGTTCGACGTGATCCGCTGGACGATCTCGGCACTGATCAATGCCGAGGAACTTGGCGTGACCAGCCAGAATGCCGAGGAGATGCGCCGCACCAGCACCAATCCGGAAATCCGGCGCCTGCTGGGCGTGGATCCGCTGCTGGGCAATGCGCTGAAGCTCGATACGAACTGGGCCTACAACGCGATCCGCGCGGTGGGGAACTATGGCGAGCTGTTCGACCGCACCATCGGGCCGAACACGCCGATCGGGCTGGAGCGTGGGCTGAACCGGCTGTGGACCGATGGCGGGCTGATGTATTCCTGGCCGATGCGCTGAACCGGAGGGGGCGGGCGCGCTGCCCGCCCCACCCCTTCACAGGCGGTAGGCCTGGCGGGCCAGCAGCGCCCAGGTGGCACCCGGCTTCTGCCACACCTGCAACACGCCGATCCGCACCGGACTGACCTGGCCCTGCGGGTTCACCGTCTCGCCCACGAACAGGTGGCGCACGATGGCGGTAGTGCCGACCATGCCGATGGTCTGGTCGCTCAGCTCGATCTTGCGGAAGGCGCTGGCGCGGGAGAGTAGGTTGTCCACGAATTGCTGACGGTTCTCGATGCGGCCGGCGGAGTGGCCGTAGCTGAGTTGCTCGGCGGTCAGAGCAAGAAGCTTCTCGCGATCCACATCCAACATGGCCTTGGTCAGCGCCTCAACCGCGCTGGCGACGGCGGCCTGATCCTGGGCCGACGCCTCGCCCGAGACGAGGGCGAAGCCAGTCAGCGCGGCCGCGCCGGCGAGCACGTCACGACGATGTCCTGATGGCATGGTTTCCTCCAACTTCTTTTGGGTTCTGGCATTGCGTTCTGACGCGCGGGGGCAGCCTAGGGCAGATCCCGATCAGGTGAAATCAACTGATCGGGTGGAGATGCTCGCCAAAACAGTCGTCTCAGAGAGGCCTCCGTGACCCGAAGCGAACGGAAGCCGCTCCAGCGACGGCCACAGCCACGGTCCACGAGTAGTGATTGGCCGCGCTTCTCTTTTCGGTTGCGCGGCTTCGCGAGCAGGTCGATCCTTCGCGCCAGCCGGCACAGACCGGTATGCAGGAGGAAGCGACCGATGGAATTCGGCTATTTCACCATGCCATCCCACCCGCCCGAGCGTGGCCTGAAGGCGGGCCATGACTGGGATCTGCAGGTCCTGCGGTGGCTCGATGAGATGGGCTACTCGGAAGCCTGGATCGGTGAGCACCATACCGCGCCGTGGGAGCCGCATCCCTCGCCCGACCTGCTGATCGCGCAGGCGCTGTTGCAGACCAAGAATCTGCGCATCGGGCCGGGCGGGTTCCTGCTGCCCTATCACCACCCGGCGGAGCTCGCGAACCGCGTGGCGATGTTGGACCACCTGTCGGAAGGGCGGTTGAATTTCGGCATCGCGGCGTCGGGGCTGCCGTCGGATTGGGCGATGTTCAACGTCGATGGCATGTCGGGGCAGAACCGCGACATGACGCGCGAGGCCCTCGATATCATCCTGAAGATGTGGACCGAGGACGGGCCTTGGCACCATGAGGGCAAGTATTGGAAGGTCGACAAGCCGGACACGATGTTCGGGTTCCTGAAGCCGCACATCAAGCCGTTGCAGGCGCCGCATCCGCCGATCGGCGTCGCGGGCCTGTCGAAGAATTCGGACACGTTGAAGCTGGCGGGCGAACGCGGCTACCTGCCGATGTCGCTCAACCTCAATCCGGCCTATGTGAAGAGCCATTGGGACAGCGTGGAAACCGGCGCGCGCAAATCCGGCCGCATCCCCTGGCGCGGAGATTGGCGCCTAGTACGCGAGATTTTCGTCGCCGAGACGGATGAGGAAGCTTGGCGCCTCTCCGTCGGGTCGCATATGGGGCGGATGATGCGGGAGTACTTCCTCCAGCTGCTCGCGCAGTTCGGCTTCAAGGACTACCTGAAGCATGAACCGGACGTGCCGGATTCAGACGTCACGGTCGAATACTGCGCCAAGCACAACTGGATCATCGGCAGCCCGAAGACCGTCGCCGAGAAGATCGAGCGCATCTACGAGGACGTCGGCGGCTTCGGGCAATTGCTGGTGTTCGGCTTCGACTATGTCGAGAACCCGGAGGCGTGGAAGACGTCGCTCGGCCTGTTGCAGTCGGAAGTGCTGCCGCGGGTGAAGCATCTGGTGCCGCCGCGGCAGGCCTCGCTGGCGGCCGCGCAATAGGCGGCGGGCGGGGCGCGTGCGGCGCGCCCCGCCACCGTCAGCGGGTGCATTCGTAGAGGGTGTAGCCGCGGATATTGAGGCCGGCGCCGGCGTGGTAGACTTGGTCGAGGGTGTCGATCACCTCGCCGCCGATCAGCCCGGCATCGTCGATGGTGAAGAAGCCGGTGTTCGGGTCGAAATAGCGTGGCCGCAGCCCGCTGTAGCCATTGCAGTAGGAAACGCCGACGACATGGCCCCAGATGCCGTGCGCCTCGCCGGCATTGCCGTCTCCGTCGATCGCCAGCATCACGACATCGCCGGCCGCCATGGATTGCAGCCGCTGGCGGCACATCAGCGCCGAGGGCGTGTCGAGCACGCGGGTGACCGTCATGCCTTCGCGCCGCCCGGCCTGCGGGATGAAGCGGGCGGAGGCGTCGGCGATGGTCTGGTGGAAGGCCGGATAGGTCTGGTGCCGGCCGACATCGAACCAGGTGTAGTCATAGGCGCGCTGGAATGAGAGGACGCGCTGCCATCCGGGCCCGCTCTGGTCGAAGAGCGGGCCGAGCAGATGCGCCGGGTCGTTGCCCGACACGTAGCCCTTGGCCCATTCGAAGACGAGCGCCATGCAGATGCCGCCCTGGAGCAGGCGGTCGATAACACCGCCGAGCCAGAAATCCTGATTGATGCCATGGCCGAAGCCGGCGTCGGGTTGCATGATCTGCTCCTTGCATCGCTTCTCAGGCGATGAATCCCGGCGCGAAATGAAGCACCCGCATCGGTGATGGCGCAAGCGCGGCGCCGGACACAGTCGCGGGAGGAGGAGGATCGGATGAGCGGAGCGAGCCTGCACCAATGGCCCGCCCAGGGCCGCGTCTATCACGGCGCCGCCCTGGCCGAGGCGCTGCCGCGCGAGACCGCCGATGCCGCGCGCATCGTGCTGGTCACGACACGCTCGCTCGCCCATGGCGCGCTGGTCGCTTCGGCTAAGGCGGCGATCGGCGAACGGCTGGTTGGCGTCTTCGCCGCCATGCGCGCGCATAGCCCGGTCGAGGACGTGCTCGCGCTGGCGGCGCTGATGCGCGAGCAGGAAGCCGACCTCATCGTCGCGCTTGGCGGTGGGTCGGTGATCGATGGGTCGAAGGTGGCGTGCCTGGCGGTCTGGCGCGGCATCACCGAGGCGGGTTCGCTGATCGGCGCGGCGGCGTCGCGTGGGGCGGCGCCGGCGTTCTGGGATGGGGCGGCGCCCAGCCCGCGCATCGTCGCGGTGCCGACCACGCTCTCGGCGGCCGAATTCGCGCCCAATGCGGGCTACACGGATATCGCGGCGGGGCGGAAGTATCGCGCGCTCGACCCGTGGATGGTGCCGCGGGCCGTGATCCTCGATCCGGCGGCGACGCTGGAGACGCCGGCGGAGTTGCTGTTGTCGTCAGGCATCCGGGCGCTCGACCATGCGGCGGAACGCTGGTGTTCGACGCAGCCGCGGGCCTTCTCGGATGCGGTGTCGCGCCAGGCCATGGTGATGCTGGCCGAGGGGCTGCCGCGGGTGAAGCGGCACCCGGAGGACCTCGCCGCGCGCACGCTGTGCCAGGAGGCGATGTGGCTGTCGGTGATGGGCGGCTGGGCCGGCGTGCCGGTGGGGGCGAGCCATGGGCTCGGCTACATCCTGGGGGCGGCGCGCGGCGTGCCGCACGGCATCACGTCATGCCTGATGCTGCATGCGGTGATGCGATGGAACGCACCGGTGAATGAGCATCGCCAGCGCGACCTCGCGCATCTGTTCGGCGGCGAGGAAGCGGGGGCGGCGATCGAGGCCTTCGTGCGCGGCCTCGGCCTGCCGACGCGGTTGTCGGAGCGGGGCATCACGGCCGCGGAAATCCCGGGGCTCGCCGCGCGGTGGACCGGGGATGCGCCGATCGCGACCAATCCGCGGCCGATCCGCACTGCGGCCGATCTGGAGGCGATTCTGGCGCTCGCGCTGTGACGCGATGCCGCTATCGTCGCGGACGACATGACGGAGATGGCGCGCGATGCATATGGTCCTGGTGATGCTGGGTGGCGTGCTACTGCTCGGCGTGTTCGTGCTGTTCGGTTGGCTGTGGGGGCATGGGTTCACGGGCTCGGCGACCGGCGCGCAGGCTTTCGTGGCGGCATGGCTGCTGGTGGCGCTCGTGAACATGTGGGTGGGCGTGGCGCGGGCCGGCTACACGGTGATGCAGGAGTTGCCCATCCTGCTGGTGAATTTCGCGGTGCCGGCGGCCATTGCGATGCTGGTGGCCTGGCAGATGCCGCGCGGCTGACGCGGCGCCTGCGAGCATGGCGTGGCTGACGGAGCCGCGCGGCACTGCGATCTGCTTCACAGCGGGAGCGCGGCGTTTGATGCAGAGTCGGATCGGCCGAGCATGGCCGACCCGAAAAGGCAGCGCCGATGACCGCGATGACCAGCTTCACCGACAAGCACAATCGCACCTACAAGACCTATCGGCAGAAGACGCAGGTGACCTGCGGGCCGGCCTGCTGCCTGATCATGTGGGCGAATGTCTATCACGCCGACCCGATCGCCGATGAGGGTGGGGTGATCGCGCTGTCGCAGGCCTATCCGAAGCCGTGGAACCATTCGACCGGGGCGGAGATCAACAACCTCTCGGGCGTGTTGCGCAGCATGGCGGTGCCGAACCAGGTGGAGACCTTCGCCAGCACGGGCGACCTGCGCAGCGCGCTTCATCGGCGCGTGCATTTCGGCAAGCCTGCGCTGGCCTTTGCCGAATGGGAGGTGGATGCCACGGTGGTCGGGCATTTCGTCGTCGTCGGCTATGCCGATGCGCGGGCGGATGAATGGACGATCCTGGACCCGATGAACGGTTCGCAGGAGACGACGGGCATCCCAGCCTATTATCCGGTGACAGACGATGCCGACCCGCCGGTGCTGCGCTTCACGGGCGCGGTGGTCTTCGCGCTGTAGAGCGTGGTGCGGTCACCGTCGTTCGCGCGCCAGGCTCCCGCCGATTGCGCGTGATTCAGGCCGCGGCGTTCGCGGCAGCAACCATCCCACATTAGAAGCGTTCCGCGCGGAACGGCGCGAAGTCGAAATTGGGCCGTTCGCCGGCGATCGCCGCGCCGAGCAATGCCCCGGTCGGCGCCGAGCCGGTCAGGCCGAGATGGCCATGGCCGAAGGCGCACCAGATGCCCTGCCAGTCGCGCAACGGGCCGAGCACCGGCACGCTGTCGGGCAGGCAGGGGCGATGGCCCATCCAGGTCTTGCCGCCTTCGGTGCGTGCATCGGGGAAGACGGCGCGCAAGTCACCGAGCAGCAGTTGCGCGCGGGCTTCGTTGGGCGGGGCGTCGAGGCCGGCGATCTCGACCGAGCCGGCGACGCGCAGGCCCTCCTCCATCGGCGAGATGAATACCTTGCGGTCGGCCGGCGAGAGCACGCGGCCGGGCGTGACACCGGCATCGGGCAGCATGACGTGGTAGCCGCGCTGGGTTTCGAGCGGCACCTTGATGCCGAGCGGGGCCAGCAGCCGCGCCGACCAAGCGCCGGCGGCGAGCACCACCTGGTCGGCCGGGATGTCGCCGTCATCCGTCACCACGGCGGCGACGCGGCGACCCTCGGTGCGGATGGCGCGGACCTCGGCCTCGCGGACCTCGCCGCCCTGGCGGCGGATACCGGAGGCGACGACCTCGGTCAGGCGGGCGGGATTCACGCAGGAGCCGTGGTCGGGCAGGTAGATGGCGCGGGTATAGGCGGGCGAGACCGCGGGTTCGAGAGCGGCGAGCGCGGCGCGGTCGAGCACTTCCATGCGCAGGCCGTGGCGACGGCGCAGCTCGAGCGAGGCAGCGTCCTTCGCCATCTGCGCGTCGTCGCGATAGAGGTACATCTGGCCGGCTTCGCGGATGAGGTCGGTGGCGCCCTCGGCGAGCAGGATTTCCTTGTGGCGGTCGAGCGTGCCGAAGAACAGCGAGCCCAGCGCGTTCGCCGCCGCCTCGACCTGCGCGGTGCGCGCCGAGGCGACGAAGCGCAGCAGCCAGGGCGCCGCCTTCAGCCAGTAGCGCAGCGGGATGTGCAGTGCGCCGGCCGGATCCATCATCATCTTCGGCACCTGGCGCAGCACGCCCGGCATGGCGAGCGGGGCGACCGAGCCATGGCTGATCGCCCCGGCATTGCCCGATGACGCGGCATGCGGCTGGCGGGCGTCGAGCACCAGCGGGCGCATTCCGCGCTTCGCGAGATGCCAGGCCACGCAAAGACCGACGATGCCGCCGCCGATGACGACGACGCGTGGCTGTTCAGAATCAGTGTTCATGGTCGCCATGCTGCCCCGGCGCACGCCGTGGCGAAAGCCCGGTCCTCGTTGACGGCCGGGCGGTACCGTCGCAGGCTTTCGCCCAATCAAAACGAGGAACGTTCCGATGCGGATCACCCCGAACAATGCCGGGCTTGGGGCGCGCGTGGAGGGGATCGACCTTTCCCGCAGCCTGTCGCCGGATGATTTCAGGACCGTGCTGCGCGCGCTCGGCCAGTATGGCGTGCTGTGCTTTCCGGGCCAGGACCTCGATGCCGCGGCGCTGTCCGCCTTCGGGTCCCGCTTCGGCGAGTTGGAGGTCAACGTCGCCAACCTGTTCCACGCCGAGGGCCACCCCGAGGTGATGCACCTGTCCAACATGAAGGACGAGGCGGGCAAGCCGATCGGCCTGTCGGATGCCGGCCAGGGCTGGCACACCGACATGTCCTATTCGAAGGAGATCGCGCTGGCCAACGTGCTGCATGCCAAGCGCGTGCCGCGGCGCGATGGGCGCGCGATCGGCTGCACGCAGTTCCGCAACATGCATGCGGCCTATGACGAGTTGCCGGCGGAGGTGAAGCAGCGGATCGAGGGCCGCACCGCGATACATGACTTCGCGAAGTTCTGGGACATGATGCGCATCCGCCCCGGTTCCATCCGCGGGCCGCTGACGCCCGAACAGCGCGCGAAGAAGCCGCCGGTCTCGCAGCCGATGGTGCGGGTGCATCCGATAACCGGCAAGCGCGTGCTGTACTGCAATTCAGGCTATGCGATGTTCGTCGAGGGCATGGATCGCGCGGAGAGCGACGCGCTGCTCGACTATCTGTTCCGCCACCAGGCGCAGGAGAAGTTCTTCCACGAGCATGAGTGGAACGAAGGCGACGTTCTGATGTGGGACAACATCGGCACGCTGCACAATGCGGTTGCCGATTACGGGCCGGATGAACCGCGCTTCATCCTGCGCGTGCAGGTGATGGCGAACCTCGATTACGCGGCGCTGGCGGCATGAAGCTCGTCACGGTCGAAGGGCCCATGCTGGGCGGGCTGGTGGGCGATGACGTCGTGCTGTTGCGCCCTGCCCTGTCGGCGGCGATGCGCGCGGCGGGCGAGGCCGACACCGCCGGGGCAGTGATCTCGAATGACATGGTCGCGCTGATCGCCGATGAAGCGGCGATGGTCTCGGCCGGACGGGCGCTGGCCTTCGCCGCGCGGGCGGAGAGTGCGGCGCTGCGTGCGCCGGTCGCCTCGGTGCGGCTGCTCGCGCCGCTGAAGCCGGGGAAAATCCTCGGCGTCGGGCGCAACTATGGCGACCATGCGAAGGAGGTCGGCGGGCCGAAGCTGGAGATTCCGCGCATCTTCATGAAACCCGCCTCCTCCGTCGTCGGCCCTGGTGCGGTGGTGCGCATTCCGCCGACGGTGACGAAGCCGGATTGGGAAGCGGAACTCGCCGTCGTCATCGGCAAGCGGGCGAGCAACGTCAGTGAAGGCGTCGCCCTCGATTACGTTGCCGGCTACACCGTGCTCGACGATGTCAGCGCGCGGGAATTCCAGTTCGACGTGCCGCTGCCGATGACCTCCTTCGCCAAGGGCATGGACGGGTTCTGCCCGATGGGGCCGTGCCTGGCGACGGCCGATGAGGTGGGCGAGCCCTGGGCGCTCGACATCCGGTGCTGGCTGAACGGTGAGGAAGTGCAGCATGGCAATACCCGGGACCTGATCTTTCCCGTCGCCACGCTGATTGCCTTCCTGTCGCGCTACATGGCGCTGGAGCCAGGCGACGTGATCGCCACCGGCACGCCGGCCGGCGTCGGGCATTTCCGCGACCCGCCGCGCTACCTGAAGCCGGGCGACCGGCTGCGGATGGAGGTCGAACGCGTCGGCGTCCTTGAACACAGCATCGCATAACAACAGGGGGAAACGACCATGATCCGCAGGATGCTTCTGAGCGCCGCCTTGGCGCTGGGCGCGCTGCCGGCGCTCGCGCAGCCGCGTGCGCCGGGCACCGATTATCCGAACCGGCCGGTGCGCATCGTTGTCGCGCTCGCGCCGGGCGGCAATGCCGACATCAATGCGCGGCTGGTGGCGACAGGGCTGTCGCAGCGGCTCGGCCAGCAATTCGTGGTGGAGAACCGGCCATCCGGCGGCGGCACCGTGGCGTTCGAGACGGTCGCGCAGACGCCGCCCGACGGCTATACGCTGCTGGTCGGCGCCCTTGGGTCGCATACGCTGAATGTCGGGCTCTATGGCAGCCGCCTGCGGGTGCATCCGCTGACCGGGGTCGATCACATCACTATCTCGAGCCATTCGGCGATCGTGCTGGTGGTGAACAACAATTTCCCGGCGCGGACCCTAGCGGAGTTCCGCGCGCAGGTGGCGGAGAATCCAGGGCGCTTCGACTATGGCTCCTCCGGCAACGGCACCACCGGGCATATCGCGGCGGCGCTGATGCTGCACCTGATGAACGTGCAGGCGCAGCATGTTCCCTATCGCGGTTCGGCCGCCGCCTTCCAGGACCTGCTGGCGGGGCGGACCGCCTTCCAGGCGGACACCATCTCCTTCGTCACCGAGCCGATCCGCTCCGGCCAGGTGCGCGGGCTGGTGATCGCAACGCCCGAACGCTCGCCGATGATCCCCGATGTGCCGACCTCGGCCGAAGCCGGGCTGCCGGATTTCCAGGCGACGACCTGGACGCCGTGGTCCACCACGCTCGGCACGCCGATGGTGATCCGCCAGTTCCTCTATGAACAGATCGCCGAGGTGCTGAAGACGCCCGAGGTACTCGACCGGCTGGTGGCGCTGGGGAACACCATCCCCGAGGGCATGACGCCCGATGCGACGCGCGCCTTCATCGCGTCGGAGATCGACAAATGGGTGCCGGTGGTGCGTGCGACCGGCGCGCGGGTGGACTGAACGCCGGCGACGAATTCGCTTGATCCCTGCCAGCGCGACAGGCGACCTTCCGATTTCGGAACGAAGGGGGCGTGGCGCGATGGCGGAGGATCTGACCGAGCGCAATCGCGGCCGCGTCAGGGAGATCTACGCGGCCTATCTGCGGGGCGACATGGGCTTCCTGATGGACGCCCTGACCGATGACATATGTTGGGCATCGGGCGGCGACGAGGCGGCGGCACCATGGTGCGGGCAGCGCCGTGGCCGCGCGGCGGTGCAGGAATACTTCGCCGCGCTGGCCGGCGAATGCGAGATCATCGATTACCGCATCGGCCAGGTGATCGCCGATGGTGACTGGGTCGCGGTGACCGCGACGCTGCGGGCGCGATACCATCACAGCGGCGCGGAGCGACAGATTGAGAAGGTGGATGTGATCCAACTGCGCGACGGGCAGGTCTGCGACTTCCGCGAATACTACGATGCCTCGCAGATGGCCGCCGACCTTCGGCGTTGAGGCAGGGCGCCTTACGGGCGCAGATCGAACCGATAGACCTTGCTGACGATCTTCCAGCCCTCGGCGGTCTTGAGGAAGACAAGGTAGTCGGTGAAGTAGCGCGGCGGCAGCTGGCAGGCGACCTTGGCCACAGCGCATTCCGGGCCGGACTGGTCGATCATCAGGATGCGGTCGGCTCGGGTGAGGCCATTGGCCTTCGCGCCGGGGCGGCTGCGCACCATGGCGAACCATTCCTCGCGCGGCAGGTCCTGCACCACGCCGTCCTTGTCCCAATAGAGATGCGAACAAGGGTGGAAGGCGGATGCGAGTTTGTCCGTGTCGCCTTCATAGAGACCCTCGAAATAGGTCTGCAGCACGGCTTCGATGGCGGCGATGTCGCTGGCGGGCATGGGTGCCTCCCGGTTCGTGTCGGCCGATCATTGCCCGGATCAGGCCGCCGTCACAGAGGGGACGACCGCCCCGTTTACAGCGGGCCGCCGACGAGGCATGTCATTGTACAATCGAGGGAGGAAACACCATGACGATCTCGCGCCGCACCTTGCTGCTCGCCGCCGGAAGCCTGGCGCTGCCCGCACCGCTGCTGGCGCAGTCGGCTGCCTGGCCGTCGCGCCCGGTACGCGTGATCGTCCCCTATGCCGCGAGCGGCGGCACCGACATCCTCACCCGCGCGCTGGGCGAGGCGCTGCGTCCGACCCTGCCGCAGCCCTTCGTCGTCGAGAACCGTGCCGGGGCGGCCGGCGTGATCGGGTCGGAGGTGGTGGCGCATGCCGAACCGGATGGGCACACGCTGCTGGTGGTGGTCTCGACCCATGTGATGAACCGCTACCACCTGCCCTCCCTGCCCTATGACCCGATCCGCGACTTCACGCCGATCGCGATGCTGTCGCGCAACACGATGGTGCTGGCCGCCGGTGCCAACCAGCCTTTCGACAGCCTGCGCGGCATGATCGAATACGCCCGCGCCAATCCGGGCCGCGTCGGCGCCGGCAGCACCGAGGCGCTGTCTTCCTTCGTCGGGCAGGAGCTGGCGCGGCGTGCGGGCGTCGAGATACCCGATGTCGCCTATCGGTCGGGCGGTCAGTTGATGAACGATATCGTCGCCGGGCACCTCCCCACCGGCTGGACCAGCACGGTGAGCGCGGCGCCGCACATGCAGACCGGGCGCGTGCGCATCCTCGCCGTCTCGACCGCGCAGCGTTCGGCCTTCTTCCCCGATGTGCCGACCGCCGCCGAGCAGGGCGTGACCGAGTTCGACCTGTCGGGCTGGGTGGCGATGCTTGCGCCGCCGCGCATGGATCCCGCGCTCGCCGCGACGATTGCCGGCACGGTTCAGCGCGCCTTCGAGGACCCGGCCTTCCAGCAGCGCATCGTGACGCTCGGCGTCGAGCGTGACTTCCGCCCCGCCCCCGCGCTGCTCGAAGCGATGCAGCGCGACGACCGCATCTGGGCCGCCGCCGCGCAGGCCGGCCACATCCGCCCGCAGCAATAGGAGCCACATCGATGGCCAATCCCGCCCTTCGCCAGGCGTTCGAGCAGAAGAAGTTCATCGTCGCCCCCGGCATCTTCGACATGATCTCGGCCAAGGTCGCCGATGGCATGGGGTTCGACTGCCTCTACGGCACCGGCTTCGGCACGGTGGCGTCGCATCTGGGTGTCGCCGATGCGGGCATCGCCACCTATGCCGACATGGTCGCCCGCATGGGACAGATGGCGCGCGGCGTGAAGACGCCGATGATCGCCGACGCCGATACCGGCTATGGCGGGCTGCTGAACGTCCGCCACACGGTGATGGGGTATGAGGCGGCCGGCATCTCGGGCATCCAGCTCGAGGACCAGGAGACGCCGAAGAAGTGCGGCCACACGCCGGGCCGCCGCGTCATCCCGGCCGAGGAGATGGTGCTGAAGATCAAGGTCGCGGCCGAGGCGCGCACCAGCCCCGATTTCCTCATCGTCGCGCGCACCGACGCGCGCACCACGCTGGGGCTGGAGGAAGCGATCCGGCGCGGGCTGATGTTCGGCGATGCCGGCGCCGACATCGTTTTCATCGAGAGCCCGGAGAGCGAGGAGGAGATGCGCGCCATCGGCCGCGCCATTGCCAAGCCGCTGCTGGCCAACATGGTCGAGGGCGGCCGCACGCCGATCCTGCCGGCGGAGACGCTGAAGCAGATCGGCTATGCTATCGCGATCTATCCGGCGGTCGGCTTCCTTGCTGTCGCGGCGGCGCTGGAGCGCGTCTATGGCCATCTGAAGCAGCAAGGCGACAGCATCGCGCTGGGCGAATCCTATGGCTTCAAGCGCATGACCGAGCTGATGGGATTCCCCGAGGTGTGGGAGTTTGAGAAACGCTGGGCCCAGCCGGACGCCGCCGAATGAGCGCGTTTCCGGGCGTCAAGGCGCTGGTGTTCGACACCTTCGGCACCGTCGTGGACTGGCGCAATGGCATCGCGCGCGACGCCAAGGTCTTCCTCGCGCGGCATGGCCGCGCTGATATCGACCCGCATGGCTTCGCCGATGCCTGGCGCAAGCGGTATCAGCCGGCGATGGAGGCGGTGCGCTCCGGCCGCCGGCCGTTCACGCGGCTCGATGTCCTGCATCGGGAGAACCTCGACGCGCTGCTGGGCGAATATGGGATCACGGCCGAGGAAGCCGAGCTCGACTGGCTGAACCGCGCCTGGCATCGGCTCGACCCCTGGCCGGATGCCATCCCCGGGCTGCTGCGGATGCGGCCGAGGCATTTCCTCGCGCCACTGTCGAACGGCAACATCCTGCTGCTGGCGAATATGGCCAAGCGCGCGGGCATCCCTTGGGACGCGATCCTCGGCGCGGAGGCCGCCCAGGCCTACAAGCCGCAGCCGGAGGCCTACACGCGCACAGCCGAGATCCTCGGGTTGGCGCCGGGCGAGGTCGCGCTGGTCGCGGCGCATAATGGGGATTTGGCGGCGGCGCGGCGGGCAGGGTTGAAGACCGCCTTCGTGCTGCGGCCGACCGAGCATGGGCCGGACCAGACGACGGACACGCGCGCCGAACAGGATTGGGAGGCGGTGGCGTCGTCGTTCGAGGCGTTGGCCGACCAGCTGGGTTGCTGAGGGGAGGCGGAGAGGGGTCCGGCCCCTCCCCCCGCTACAGACCGCCGATCGGAGCAGTCGCGGCGTTGGCCTTTGTCTCGACAGCGCGGGCACGCATCGTGACGGCAAGCTATGATGGCGGACCCGATTCCGCCTGGAGGCGTTTGATCATGGCCGGCCACGACAAGCATCCGAACGGACCCGGTCGGCGCGAATTGCTGGGTACCGGTGCGACATTGGTGGGCACCCAGCTGATGGCAGGCGCCGCGACGGTGGCCGAGGCGAATGCCGCCGGTGATCCAGCGGCCGGCCCGGTCCCACCGTCGGTGCCGCCCAGTGGCTACAATATCCTGTTCATCCTGGTCGACCAGGAACACTTCTTCGACCGATGGCCGTTCCCGGTGCCAGGCCGGGAGTGGATCAAGCAGAACGGTGTGAGCTTCCTCAACCATCAGGCCGCTTCCTGCGTCTGCTCACCGGCGCGCTCGACGATCTATACGGGCCAGCACATCCAGCACACCAGGATCTTCGACAACGCGAATTCGCCGTGGCAGGCCGACATGGCGACCGAGGTCGAGACCATCGGGCATCGCCTGGCCAGGCTCGGCTACCACGCCGCCTATCAGGGCAAGTGGCACCTCAGCGTGAACCTCGACATCGTCGAGGCCGCGGTGGAGGCGCCGATGGCGGCATATCGCCGCGTCATCGAAAGCTACGGCTTCCAGGACTACTTCGGCTTCGGCGACGTCACAGACACGACGCTCGGCGGCTACAACTACGACGAGGCGACGACCGCCTTCGCGACACGTTGGCTGCGCACCAAGGCGGTGGAGCTGAAGCAGGCGGGCACGCCTTGGTACCTGGCCGTCAACTTCGTCAATCCGCATGACGTCATGTACGTCAATTCCGACCTGCCGGGGCAGGTGGTGCAGGGCCGGCAGTCGGCGATGGGCATTGCGCCGCCGCCGCAGGATGAGCTCTATCGGGCAATCTGGGACGACGTGCCGCTGCCGCCCACCCGCAGCCAGTCCTTCGACGTGCCGGGCCGGCCGGCGGCCCAGAAGATCTACCAGTCTGTGCAGGATGTGCTGGTCGGGCAGTGGCCGGACGAGGACCGGCGCTGGCGCGTGCTGCGCAACTACTACTTCAACTGCATCCGCGACTGCGACCGGCAGGTGGTCGCCGTGCTCGACGCCCTGCGCGCGAGCGGGCAGGCTGACCGCACGATTGTCGTCTTCACCGCCGACCATGGCGAACTCGGCGGCGCCCACCAGATGCGGGGCAAGGGGAACAGCACCTATCGCGAGCAGAACCATCTGCCGCTGATGATCGTCCATCCCGCTTATCCCGGTGGCGTCTCCTGCGCGGCGGTGACGTCGCAGATCGACCTCGCGCCGACGCTGCTCGCGCTGACGGGGGCCGCGCCGGCGTCTCGCGGCGCCGCGGCGGCGGGACTGCCCGGCCGCGACTTCTCCGGGCTGCTGCGCGCGCCGCGGGGCGCCGGCTTCGATGCGCTGCGACCGGCCGCGCTGTTCAACTACAACATGCTGCTGTTCCAGGACGCCAAATGGATCACGCGGGCGGAACCGGTGATCCACGACAAGACCATGTCGCCCGCGCAGAAGGCGGCCTGGATGGCGCGCTACGAGCCCGACTTCCACCAGCGCTGCGCGATCCGCAGCGTGTTCGACGGGCGGTACAGGTTCAGCCGCTACTTCTCGCCGCTCGACTTCAATACGCCGACGAGCTTCGACGAACTCGTCGGCAGGAATGATCTCGAACTGTACGACCTGCAGGCCGACCCGTTCGAGACGAACAACCTTGCCCATGCGGGTTTGCCGCCGCGCGACCTCATCATGACGATGAACGCGACGATGAATGCCCGCATCGCCGAGGAGGTCGGCGACGATGATGGCGCCTTCCTGCCCCTGCGCGACGGCCGGTGGGTGCTGCCACCGGCCAGCGAGCGGTAACGGGCGGCGGTCCAGCCAGCCCTGGGCGGTCAGCTTGAACGAGGGAAGCGCGCCTCCTATTCCGCCCGGATATTCCCCTCCCGGATCACCGGCGTCCATTTCGCCACGTCACCGGCGATCAGCGCGGCGAATTCCGCCGGCGTGCCAGCGATGACCTCGGCTGCCTGGCGCGTCTCCAACGTGGACTTCACCTCCGGATTGGTGACGATCGCGCGGAAGACGGCATTGATGCGATCAGCCAGGGCGGCGTCCATGCCGGCCGGGCCCTCGATGCCGTGCCAGGTCATCGCCTCGAAGCCGGGATAGGTGGCGGACACCGCGGGCACGCCAGGCAGGGCCGGCACCGGCCGCGCCGTGCCGATGGCCAGCGCGCGCGCCTTTTCCTCGCGGATGAAGGGCAATGCCGTCGAGACCGAGGGGAAGGTGAATTCCGTCTCGCCGGCGAGCAGGCTGCGCAGCACGTCCGACCCGCTGCGGTAATGCACCGCGGTGAACTTCACGCCGGCCCGCCGCGCCAGCAGTTCCGCCGCCAGATGGCTGACATGGCCCACACCGGGCGAGGCATAGGTGATGCCATCCGGCCGGCTGCGCGCGAGGGCGACCAGGTCGGTCAGGGTGCGGACCGAGGATTCCGTGCGCACGATGACGACGATCGGCAGGTTCACCAGATGGATGATCGGCGTGAAGGCGGTGACCGGATCATAGGCGAGGCCAGGCTGGAGGATCTTGCCGATCGCATTGGCGCCGAGGTCGGCCATCATCAGCGTCGCGCCATCCGGACGGCTCTGCGCAACGACCTGGCCGGCGATGGTGCCGCCCGCGCCGGAGCGGTTCTCAACCACCAGCGTCTGGCCATTGGCGGCCGGCCCGAAGGCGTTGGCGACGATGCGCGACAGCGTGTCGACCGCGCCGCCGGCACCGAAGGGGACGACGAGGCGCACCTGGCTGCCCGGCCAGGCGGATTGCGCGCGGGCGATGGCAGGGGCGGCGAGGCCAAGGGCAATCGGCCCCAAGGCACGGCGGTGCAGCAGGATGGTCATGATACTGGTTCCCTCCCCGGGATGTTTCGTCCGTCATCGACGGCGCCGGCCCCTGCTGTCAACAGCCGCGTAGCAGGGCATGCTGGGCGGGAACCCCGGAGGCCCCGAGCATGACCTGGTCCATCGTTGCCCATGACGCCGCGAGCGGCGCCTTCGCCGTCGCCGTCACCACCTGCAACCTCGCGGTGGGCGCCGCCTGCCCCTTCCTGCGCACGGCGGTCGGCGCGGTCTCCACGCAATCCATGAGCAACCGCTATCTCGGCCCGGTGGTGCTGGACGCGCTGGCGCGTGGGCTGTCGCCGCAACTCGCGCTCGATGCCGCACTGGCCGGCGATGAGGGGCGCGGTCTGCGGCAGATCCATGTGGTGGACCGCCACGGGCGCGTCGCCGCGCATACCGGCGCCAATTGCGTGGAATGGTGCGGTAGCGTCGCCGGAGATGGCTTCTCGGTCGCGGGCAACATGCTGGCGAATGGGACGGTGGTGGCGGTGACGGCGGAGGTCTTTGCCACGCGCGCCGACCTTCCCCTGCCCGAACGGCTGATGACCGCGCTGCACGCCGGGCAGGCGGCCGGTGGCGACCGGCGCGGCAGGCAATCGGCCGCGTTGATGGTCACCACCACCGAGGATTTCCCCGACATCAACCTGCGCG
Source organism: Neoroseomonas lacus (assembly GCF_014644535.1). GTDB lineage: Bacteria > Pseudomonadota > Alphaproteobacteria > Acetobacterales > Acetobacteraceae > Neoroseomonas > Neoroseomonas lacus. The sequence goes on along the minus strand of NZ_BMKW01000003.1, from coordinate 335,216 downwards.
TCGATGACCATGGCGAGCCGCTGGTCGAGTTGTCCCGCCTGCTCGCGCTGTGGCGAGTGCAGGCGGAGCCGGGCCAGGCGACGCGCCCGTCCCGCGCCAATCCGGCGGGGCTGCTGGACCTCGATGCGATCGAGGCCGGCTGGAAGGCGCGCGGGATGGATCTGCGCTTCCGCCGTTGAGGGCTTGCACGCCGCGGCGCGTGACGGCAGTGAGACGGCATCGACAGGAGGACAAGCATGCGTCAGCACAGGATTGCCGCCATTGGCGGGGACGGCATCGGGCCTGAGGTGATCGCCGCCGGCTGCCGCGTGCTGGACGCGACGGCGGCCGCGCAGGGTGGTTTCTCGGTGGCCTTCGAGAACTTCGACTGGGGCAGCGCGATGTATCGCCGCACCGGCAAGATGATGCCCGATGATGGGCTGAAGGCGTTGGAGGGCTTCGACGCCATCTTTTTCGGCGCGGTCGGCGCGCCGGACATTCCCGACCACATCACCCTGTGGGAATTGCGCCTGGCGATCTGCCAGGGCTTCGACCAATACGCCAATGTCCGCCCGACGCGGCTGCTGCCGGGCGTGCGCGGGCCGCTGCGCGAGGATCTCGGCAAGCAGATCGACTGGGTGATCGTGCGCGAGAATTCGGAGGGCGAATACGCCGGCGTCGGCGGGCGCGCGCATCGTGGACTGCCGATCGAGGTGGCGATGGATGTTGCGGTCTTCACGCGCGAAGGCGTGGCGCGCATCTGCCGCCATGCCTGCGAAGTCGCGATGGCGCGGCCCCGAAAGTTGCTGACGGTGGTGACGAAGTCGAACGCGCAGCGCCATGGCATGGTGATGTGGGACGAGGTCTGCGCCGAGGTTACCGGGCAATATCCGGCGCTGACCGTGGACAAGATGCTGGTCGATGCGATGACCGCGCGGATGGTGATGAAGCCGGGCAGCGTGGACACCGTGGTCGCGACCAACCTGCATGCGGATATCCTGTCGGACCTGGCATCCGCATTGGCGGGGTCGCTCGGCATCGGGGCGACGGGGAATGTCGATCCTTCGCGCAAGCGGCCCTCGATGTTCGAGCCGATCCATGGCTCGGCCTTCGACATCACCGGCAAGGGGATCGCCAATCCGCTCGGCTCGTTCTGGACGGCGTCGATGATGCTAGAGCACCTGGGCGAGCCGGCGGCGGCGCAGCGGCTGATGCGCGCGGTGGAGGTGGTGACGGCGCGTGGCGATGTGCTGACGCCCGACCTCGGCGGCAAGGCGACGACCGAGCAGGTGACCGATGCGGTGATCGCCGCGCTCGCCGGCGCCAATACGTAGCGGGTTGCACGGCGGTCCGTTTCGCTGTCTGCTCCGCGCAGGGAATTCGCTACGCGGCCAAAGACAGGGAGACGGACCATGATGCTTCATCGCATTGCGGCTGGACTGTTGGCACTCGCAGCTTTCACTGCCCAGCCGGCCCGTGCGCAGGACCGCGCGTTGCTCCAGCTCGACTGGATTCCCTCGGGCGAGCATGCGGCCTATTTCGCCGGCGTGGCGCGCGGCTTCTTTCGGGACAACGGGATCGACCTGTCGCTGACGCGCGGCTATGGCTCGGGCGATACCGTCAACAAGGTCGCCGCCGGCGCCGCGCAGTTCGGCGTGGCGGATCTCGGCGCGGTGCTCGCGGCACGTGCGCGACAGAATGTGCCGGTGCGGTCGATCTCGGCGGTCTACACCTATTCGCCGCACAGCCTGTTCGTGCTGCGGTCGTCCGGCATCACCAATTTCCGAGGCCTGGAGGGGCGGCGCATCGCCATCACGCCGGGCAACAGCCACCGGCTGTATTTCCCCGAAGTCGCGCGCCGCGCCGGCACGGACCCTGAACGCATCACCTGGGTGAACACCGATGCCTCGGCGATGGCGGCGCTGCTGATCTCGCGCCGCGTCGACGCCGCACCCTTCTATTCCATCCATTACTACTACCAGAACAAGGCGGCGCAGCGGGCCGGCGAGGAGATCGTCGTGCTGCCCTTCGTCGAGACGGGCTTCGCGATCTACGCCGCCTCGCTGGTCACCACGGATGACATCATCCGTACCAACCCGGATCTGGTGCGGCGCTTCCTGCGTGGTGTGCAGCAATCCTTCGAATGGTCCAACGCCAACCAGGCGGAAGCCTGTCGGCTGCATGTCGCGCGCAATCCGGAAGTCGAGCAGGACGATTGCGAAGGCTCGCTGCGGGCAACCATGGCCTTCGTCTTCAACCCGCATCAGGTGGAGACGCGGCTCGGGCGGTTCTCGCCGGAGCGGCTCGCCTTCACCTGGCGCGTGGTGGCGGAGAGCCTGCAGTTGGACCCGGCCTGGGACCCCAACCAGGCCGTCGATACCAGCTTCCTGCCGTGATCCGTCTCGACGGGGTCGGCAAGACCTTCCGCGGCCGCGACGGGGCGGAAGTGGAAGCGCTGCGCGACGTGTCGCTCAATGTCGCCGAGGGAGAATTTGTCGCCATTGTCGGCGCCTCGGGCTGCGGCAAGTCGACCTTGCTGCGACTCGTCGCCGGGTTGGTAGGCGTGTCTGCCGGCGGCGTTTCGCTGGATGGACAGGCAGTGACGGCGCCACGCGCCGAGACGGCGATGGTGTTCCAGGCGGCGACGCTGCTGCCCTGGGCGGATGTGCTGCGCAACGTCACCTTCCCGCTGCGGCTGATGGGGCGCATGGAGCGCGACACCGAGGACAAGGCGCGCGCGTTGCTCGCCACCGCCGGCCTGGCGGGGTTCGAGGGCAGGCTGCCACGCGAACTCTCGGGCGGCATGCAGCAGCGTGTGGCGATCTGCCGCGCGTTGTTGCAGGAACCACGGCTGTTGCTGATGGACGAACCGTTTGGCGCACTCGACGCGCTGACGCGGGAGGAAATGTCGATCGAATTGCTGCGGCTGTGGGCGGCGCGGCGGATGGGGGTGCTGTTCGTGACGCATTCCATCCCCGAAGCGGTGCTGCTCGCCGACCGGGTGGTGGTGATGTCGCCGCGGCCGGGGCGCATCGTCGATGTGGTGGAGGTCGCCCTGCCGCGGCCGCGTTCCTTCGACCAGGAGGGCTCCGATGAGTTCCAGCGCTGTGCGCGGCGCATCCGCGCCCACATCTTCGGCGAGCGCGCCGCGCGCGCGGCGTGACGTGATGGCCCGCCTGAAGGCCGGGCTGCCGGCCTGGCTCGCCGTGATCGGGATGTTCGTGGTGTGGGAGGGCGCGGTGCGCGTCTTCGGCATCCGCGAATTCCTGCTGCCCGCGCCGTCGGCGATTTTTGTCGCCACCGTCGGGGCCTGGCCGAATGTGCTGCGCCATACCATGGCGACGCTGGGCACGGTGATGCTGGGCTTCGCCGCCTCGGTTGTCATCAGCCTGCCGCTGGCGATGTTGATCGCGTCGTCGCGCGCGATCTCGGCGGCTATCTATCCGTTGCTGGTGGTGACGCAGTCGATCCCGAAGGTGGCGTTGGCGCCGATCCTGATCGTCGCCCTCGGCGCGAATGAATTGCCGCGGGTGATCGTGACCTTCCTGGTGGCGTTCTTTCCACTGGTGGTGTCATCCGTCGCGGGATTGTTGGCGACGCCGCCGGAACTCGTGGAACTGGGGCGCGCCTGTCGCGCGGGGCGCGTTCAGGAATTGCTGCGCATCCGCCTGCCCTTCGCGGTGCCCTTCGTGTTCGGCGGGCTGAAGGTGGCCGCGGCGCTGTCGGTTGTCGGCGCGGTGGTGGCGGAATTCGTCGGCGCGGATGCCGGGCTCGGCTACCTCATCCAGACATCGATGGCCTTCTTCCGCACGCCGCTCGCCTATGGCGCGGTGGTGATCCTCGCCTTGATGGGCATCCTGATCTTCCAGGCGGTGACGCTGATCGAACGCATTCTGTTTCCCTGGTCGAGCGGGTCCGAGCAATCGGCTCCGCCTTCCGCCTGATCCAAAGAGGTCCACCATGGCCGAGACCGAAGCCGGCACCACCATCATTCGCGGCGGGCTGCTCGCCGACACGTCGTTGCGGCGCGCGGCAGCGGCCGATGTGCTGATCCGCGATGGCATCATCGTCGAAATCGGCGCCGGGATTGCCGCGCCGCCCGACGCCAAGGTGGTGGATGCGACCGGGACGCTAATGCATCCGGGGCTGATCAACGCGCATACGCATGGGCATGGCGGATTGGCGCGCGGCCAGGGAGACAAGTGGACGCTGGAGTTGCTGTTGGCTGCGGCGCCATGGATCGGCGGATCGCGTTCCCTGCAGGACAAGAAACTGACGACGCAGATCGTCGCCGCCGAGATGGTGCTGAAGGGCTGCACCGCGGCCTATGACCTGTACTACGAATTCCCGATGCCGTCGGCCGAGGGGCTCGATGCGGTGGCCGAGGCTTATGCCGGTATCGGGATGCGGGCGGTCATCGCTCCAATGGTTGCCGACAAGACAGTCTATGAGGCCATCCCCGGCCTGTACGACACGTTGCCCACGGCATTGCAGGCGCGCGTCGACAAGCTGCGCCTGCCCGCCTGGGAACGCACGCTGGATGCGATGCGCGGCGTGCTGTCGAACTGGCGCTGGAACGGCAAGGACATCCGCGCGGCGGTCGCGCCGACCATTCCGCACCATTGCTCGGATGCCTTCATGTGCGGCTGCCGGGACTTGGCGCGCGACTTCAAGGTCGGGCTTCACAGCCATGTCGGCGAGAGCAAGGTGCAAGCGCTGGTCGGCATCAAGACCTATGGCAAGACGCTGGTCCAGCACATGGACAGCCTTGGCCTGATCGGGCCGGAATTCACCGCGGCACACGCGATCTGGCTCGATGATGACGACCTGCGCATCATGCGCGATCGCGGCGGGTCGCTGGCGCACAACCCCGGCAGCAACATGCGGCTCGGCAATGGGATGTTCCGCTTTCATCGCGCGCGCGAGCTTGGGGTGAATGTCGGCATCGGCACCGATGGGGCGAACTGCTCGGACAACCAGAACATGTATGAGGCGATGCGCTACGCCTCCATGCTGTCGAAGGTGCAGACGCCCGACCCGCGCTTCTGGGCCGGGGTGGAGGATATCTACACCGCCGCGACGCAGGGGTCGGCGCGCGCGCTGGGCTTCGACGACATCGGCGTGATCGCGCCGGGCAGGAAGGCGGATATCGTCTTCCTCGACCTCGGCTCGATCAACTGGATCCCGCATAACTGGTCGGTCAACCAGGTGGTGCATACCGAGGACGGCAACGGGGTGCGCCATGTGATGATCGGCGGGCGCTTCGTGGTGCAGGACCGGCGGCTCCTGACGCTCGACCTGACGAAGCTCGCCGTGGAGGCGGAGGCAGCACGCGAACGTCTTGAAGGGCTGAATGCCGAGTTCAAGGATCTGTATGACCGACTGGAGCCGGTCGTCGCTTCCTTCTGCCCGGCCTTCGCCGCGCGGCCTTATCACATCCGTCAGTATCTCTGCGACGCGCCGGCCTGAGGACAGCACCCATGGAAATCGTCGATCTCAGCCGCGAGATCTTTCATCGCACGCAGACGCATCCGAGCCACCCGCCGGTGGTGATGACCGTGTGGAACGACCACAGCGAGAAGAAAGTCGCGGGCAACACGACCTTCAGTTCCAAGGCGATGTCGATCGCCTTCTCCGACCATGCGGGCACGCATGTCGACGCGCCGGTGCATTTCGACCCGCGGCCCGGCGCGCTGTCGATCGACGAGGTGCCGCTGGAGAAGTTCTACACCAGCGGCTTTTGCATCGACCTTTCGCATATTCCGCTGAAGACGGCGGCAACGTTGGAGGAAGTGCAGGAGGCCGTCGCGAAATCCGGCCAGACGATCCAGGCGGGCGACACGGTGCTGGTGTGGCTGGCGACGAATGAACGGCTGCTTGGCAAGCCGGGGTATCTGCACGACTTCCCGGGCCTGTCGCTGCCGGCGATCCACTGGCTGGCGGATCAGGGCATCGGGATGTTCGGCGTGGAGGCAATCAGCCCTGCCCCGGAAGGCGAGCCAAATTTCCAGGCGCATATGGCCTGCGCCGAACGCGGCATCACGCATATGGAATGCCTCGCCAACCTCGACAAACTCATCGGGCGCGGGCGGTTCCGCTTCATCGGCTTTCCGCTGAAGATCCGTGGCGGGACGGCGAGCCCGATCCGGGCGGTGGCGGTGTTCGAATAGCACCTGAGCGACCGGCGGGAGGTTATGCCCCACGCCGGCCGCGGCCCGGCTATTGCTGTTCCAGCCCCGCTTCGCGCGCCCGGCTCGACAGCACCGTGATCTGGTTGCGCAGGAAGTCGTGGAATTCCTGCGGCGTGCTGCCACGCGGCGTGTAGCCGAGGCGCGCCAGGCGCGTCTTCAGTTCCTCATCGCGCAGCACCTTGTTCAGCGCTTCGTTGGCACGGGCAACCACGGGTGCGGGCGTCGCGGCCGGCACGCCCAGGCCGAACCACACATCGAAGGTGAACTCCGGCAACACCGAGGCCACGGTCGGGATTTCCGGCGCGAGGGCGAAGGGGCGCGGCGAGGTCACCGCGATCGCGCGGATCTTGCCTTCACGCACCTGCGGCATGGCGGCAGCGAAGTCGGTGAAGGTGCTGTCGATGCGCCCGGCGATGACATCGGTCAGTGCCTCGGGGCCGCCGCGATACGGCACGCCAGTCATCTCGACGCCGGCCATGCGGGCCAGCGTGGCGGAGGCGATCAGCGCGGAGGAATTGCCGTGGCTGAAAGTGAGCGGCGTGGGCGAGGCCTTGGCGTGGTCGATCAGGCCGCGCAGGTCCTGCGCCGGGGAGGATGCCGGCACCACCAGCAGATAGGCGGTCTCGGCGATGAATCCGATCGGCGCGAAGTCGCGCAGCGGGTCATAGGCGAGGCGCCGCACCGTATAGGTGTTGAGCGCGCCATTGGTCACCGACAGCACGCACCAGGTGTGGCCGTCGGGCGCGGCGCGTGCCGCGCTCTCGGTGCCGACCACGCCGTTGCCGCCGGGGCGGTTGTCGACGATCACCGGCTGGCCGAGCTCGCGCGTCAGCGGTTCGGCGAGGTGGCGCATCAGCGTGTCGGTCACGCTGCCGGCGGGGAAGGCGACGACCAGGCGGATCGGCCGGTCGGGCCAGCGGCCCTGGGCGAAGGCCGGGGTGGCGAACAGCCCCGCGCCGGCGCCCAGCAGCGCGCGGCGATTCAACGACGACATGTGGTTCATCCCTTGGACGGTGCGGATCCGATGAAACGGTGGATCTCGGTGTTGTCTACCGCGGGGCCGAGGGCGGCGACAGCCTCGGCCCAGCGCGCCCGGCATAGCGCCAGCATGGTGGCCGGATAGCCCGTCTCGGTCGCGATGCTGCCGGCGGTGTCGAGGTCCTTGCGCATCAGGCCGAGCTGGAATCCACCGGCATAGCGGCCGGAGATGATCTCCTGCCGCGACTTGGTCTCGGTCGCGATGTTGCGACCCGAGGACGCATTCATCACATCCGTCAGGATGCCGAGGTCGAGGCCGAGCGCCTCCCCCATGCGCAACGCCTCCGCGGTCGCCAGCAGGCCGGCCGCGTAGACGTAGTTGTTCAGCGCCTTCATCGCATGTGCGCTGCCGACGGCGCCGGTGCGGATGATCGCCTCACCCATGCCCTTGAGCACGGGTTCAGCCTGGGCGAAGGCGGCGTCGTCGCCGCCGACCATGATGGCGAGCGTGCCGGTCTTGGCCTTGGCGACGGAACCGGAGACCGGCGCATCGACGAAGCGGGCCCCGCGCGCCGCGACGAGGGCGGCGAGGCGGCGGCTCTCGGCAGGCTCGGACGAGCTCATGTCGATCACCAGCATGCCCGGGCGCAAGGCGGCGACGAGGCCCCCCTCGCCTTCCATCACCGTCGCGACGATGCGGCTGTTGGGCAGCATCAACACGACGGCCTCGGTGCCAGCGGCAACCGCCGCGGGGCTGTCGGCAAAGGCTACGGTGCCGGCCGGCGCCCCTTCGGCCAGCGCAGCGCGCGCCGCCGCCGAAGTGTCGCAGGCGAGAACGCCGAAGCCGCGCGTGATCAGGCTGCGCGCCATGGGCAACCCCATCATGCCGAGGCCAATGAATCCGATCGGTCGCGGTGTTGCCGCCATGGTCGTTTCCCTTCGTGTTCCGTGGCGCAATGCTCAGTCGCGCCGGCGCGCAAGGCAAGAGGCCGGGCGGGCTTAACGGCGGCGCGTTCCGCGCATAGGCTGGCATTCATGGCGCCATGGATCGCGGCTCTCGGTGCGACGCTGCTGATGCAGTCGGTCGCGTCCTTCATGACGCAGAGCCTGCCCGTGGTCGCGCCGCTGATCACGGCGAGCGCCGGGTTGGCGCCGGAGCGTGTCGGCAATTTCTCCTCCCTGGTGGCGTTCGGGACGGTGCTGTTCCTGCTGCTGGGCGGGCCGTTCCTCGCACGGCTAGGGCCGGTGCGGACGCTGCAGCTCGGGGCGGCAATCTGCGCGGCGGCGATGCTGACCGCCGGGCTCGGCACGGTGGCGGCGCTGGGGTTGGCGTCGCTGCTGCTCGGGGTGGGCTATGGGCCCTCGCCGCCCGCCGGCAGCCGCATCCTGGCGGCGACGGCGCCGAAGGAACACCGCACGCTGATCTTCTCGGTCAAGCAGGCGGGGGCGCCGCTGGGGGGCGCGATGGCAGGGCTGATCTCGGCGCCGATCGCTGCCTCCGCCGGATGGCCGGTGGCGCTGCTCGTCGCGGTGGTCACGGCGCTGGCGGCGGCGGCGCTGATCCAGCCATTGCGTAGCGTGCTCGATGCGGAACGTGACCCGGCACGCAAGGTCGGATTGCGCGATGTGTTCTCGCCGCACAACATCGCCGCGCCGATCGCCGCACTGCGCATCGATCCGCTGCTGCCCAAGCTGGTGGCGCTGTCGGTCTCCTTCGCGCTGTGTCAGGGCTGCCTGTTCTCCTTCACCGTCACCTGGCTAGTGGAGACGCGGGGCATGGGGTTGGTGCAGGCGGGCAGCACCTTCGCGGTGATGCAGGTGGCCGGGGTGGTGGCGCGCGTGCTGCTCGGCTGGATCGCCGACCGGACGGGGCAGGCCACGCGCAACCTGGTGGTGCAGGCTTTCGTAGCGTCCGGGTCGGTCGCGGCGCTGGCGCTGCTGCCGGTTGGCGCACCCACCGCCGCGCTGATGGGGCTGTGCGGGCTGGCGGGGTTTGTCGGCGCGTCGTGGAATGGAATTTCGCTGGCCGAGGTGGCGCGGGTGTCGCCGCCGGACCGGGTCGGCGACGTCACCTCAGGCAGCACGCTGTTCGTCTTCCTCGGCTATGTCGCCGGGCCGTCGGCCTTCTCGCTACTGGTCACGCTGTCGGGCGGCTGGGAGTTGCCGATGCTGTTGGTGGCAGCGCAACTCGCCATCGTCGCGGCGCTGGTGGGGGCGTCGCTGCGGCGCTGATCAGCCGACCCAGTGCGCCGCGCGCTTTTCCTTGAAGGCGGCGATGCCTTCCTTCGCTTCAGGCCCGGCGGCGCATTTCGCGAAGGCCTGCGCGCCGGCTTCGGCGTAGCCCTCGGGCGAGAGCGGGCCGAGGGCGGCGATCAGCGCCTTGGTCTCGGCGAGCGCCATGGGCGCGCCCTGGCGGATATCGGCGATGATCGCCGTGACCGCTGCGTCCAGTGCGGCGGCGTCGGCCACCACCTGATGCACGAGGCCGAGGCGGCCGGCTTCCGCCGCGTCGATGACATCGGCGCGCAGCGTCATGCGCATCGCCGCCGAGCGGCCCATGCGGCGGACCAGCCAGGGCAGGATCTGCGCCGGCACCAACCCACGACGGACTTCCGGGGCGCAGAAGCGCGCATCGGCGGTGGCGATGGCGAAGTCGGCGGCACAGACCCAGCCGAGGCCGCCGGCATGCGCCGCGCCCTGCACTGCCGCGATGACGATTTGCGGCAGCGAGGATAGGCGGATGAAGCGCTGCCCTGTGGCGTGGTTGCGCGCCTGCGCGGCGGCGGCGCGTTCCGCCTCGGTGTTGCCGACCGCGCCGACCTGCGTCAGGTCGAGCCCCGCGCAGAAATGGCCGCCGGCACCGGAGATGATGACGACGCGCGTCGTGGTGTCGGCGGCGAGTTCGTCGAGCGCAGTGTCGATCGCCGCGCCCATCGCGCTGTTCATGGCGTTGCGTCGCTCGGGGCGGTTCAGCGTCAGCCGCGCAACGGCGCCTTCGCGCGTGAGCAGCAGCGGTGTCTCGGTCATTCGTTCCTCCGTCGTCTTCGTCGCGCAGGATAGACCCGGGCCGCGCAACCGGCGATATGGGCGCTGCAACGCGGGAGGATGGACACATGGCGGAACGGATCGGCCTCGGCATCATCGGCTTCGGCATCATGGGCGAGCGGCTGGCGCGCTTCGCCGCCGAGCATGACCAGGTGCGGCTGGTGGGCGTGTGGGACCCATCGCCAGAAGCAGCGTCGCGGCTCGCGGCCGCGCTGCCGGGCTTGCCGATGCTGGCCTCGCCCGAGGCGGTGATCGCCGCATGCGATTGCCTGTACATTGCCGCGCCGCCGGCCTTTCACCTGGTGCATGCGAAGGCCGCCTTCGCAGCCGGCAAGGCGGTGTTCCTGGAAAAGCCGCTGGCGGTCGATGCCGATGAGGCGCGCGCCTTCGTGGAGGCCGCCGAGGCGACCAGTGCGCGCGGCGCGGTGAATTTCCCGATGGCGTCGTCACCCGCCGTCGCGCAGCTCGCCGCCTGGCGTGCGGAAGGCGTGGTTGGCGCGCCGCGCGAATTGTCCATCACCGCCGCCTTCACAGCCTGGCCACGGAGTTGGCAGCGCGATGCCGTCACCTGGCTCGACAAGCCGCAGCAGGGCGGCTTCACGCGCGAGGTGGTCTCGCATTTCCTATTCCTGACGCGCCGGCAGCTTGGTCCGCTGGCGCTGGAAGCGGCGCGCGCCACCTTCGCTGTGCCCGGCCGCTCCGAGACGGCGATCGCGGCACGGATGACGGCCGGCGGCGTGCCGGTCAGCCTGTCGGGTGGCGTCGGCACCACGCTGGCCGATGACCACAATCTCTGGGTACTGGAAGGCTCGGCCGGCGCGATCCGGTTGCGCGACTGGTCCTTCGCCGAACGTCGCGGTGCGGATGGTGTCTGGGCCGCGGCGGCGGATGCGTTGCCGAACGAGCGCATGCGGCCGATGGTGCTCAAGCGGCAGCTCGATGGCGTGGCGGCGATGACGAGCGGCGAGAAGCATCACCTCGCCACGCTGCGTGAGGCGCTCGACGTGCAGCTGGTGGTGGAGGCGATCCTCGCTCAACCGGCGTAGGGCAGGCCGACATAGTTCTCGGCGAGCGTCGTCAACGCCGCCGTGGAACCGATGAGGTAGTCGAGTTCTGCCAGGCGGATGCGGTCCTCGAAGGCGTCGCCATCATCATAGCGGTGAAGCAGCTGCGTCATCCACCAGGAGAAGCGCTGCACCTTCCACACGCGGTCGAGGCAGGTGGCGGAGTAGCTGTTCATCAGCGCCTCCCCCTGCCGGGCGAAGAACTGCTCCAGCGCGCGCACCAGGACGCGCACATCGGCAATGGCGAGGTTCATGCCCTTCGCCCCGGTGGGCGGCACGATATGCGCGGCGTCACCGGCGAGGAACAGCCGGCCATGGCGCATCGGCTCGGCAACGAAGGAGCGCATGGCGGTGACGCCGCGCTGCAGGATCGGGCCTTGTTCCAGCGTATCGCCGAGGCGGCGGCGCAGCGCCCCCCAGATGCGGTCATCCGACCAGGTGGCGAGGTCCTCATCGGGCGCGCATTGCAGGTAGAGCCGGCTGATTGTGGCGCTGCGCATCGTCGCCAGGGCGAAGCCGTCGGCGTGGCGGGCATAGATCAGTTCGTCGGAGATCGGCTTCGCACGGGCGAGGATGCCGAGCCAAGCGAAGGGGTAGATCCGGTCGAAGATGCGCAGATCGGCTGCGGGGATGGCGGGGCGGCAGATTCCGTGGAAGCCGTCGCAGCCGGCGATCACGTCGCAGTCCAGCACACGCTCCGCGCCGTCCTGCCGCCAGGTGATGCGTGGGCGCGTCGTCGCGATGTCGTGAATGGCGACGTCATCGACGTCGAAGTTCAGCGGCAGGCCGGCGGCGAGGCGGATCGCGATCATGTCCTTCACCGCTTCCTGCTGGCCGTAGATGGTGACGGCCTTGCCGCCGGTCAGGCCCGACAGGTCGACGCGGTGGTCCTGTCCACGGAAGCGCAGGTCGAGGCCGTGATGCACCAGTGCTTCGCGATGCAGGCGGTCAGCGACGCCGGACTCCGTCATCGTATCGACCGAGCCCTGTTCGAGCAGGCCGGCGCGGATGCGGCTCTCGACATGGACGCGCGAGCGCGCTTCGAGCACGACGCTGTCGATGCCTCGCTGATGCAGCATCTGCGCCAGCAAGAGGCCTGCTGGTCCGGCTCCGATGATTCCGACCTGTGTGCGCATTCGTTGCCTCTCCCTTGCGCGACTTTGGCGACGCCGCGACGCGTCGCGCAAGCGGCGCGTGCCTCCGGGCTTGCCGCAAAGGCCGTCCAGTCCTTAGGCTCCCCGCCTCAAGCAGGGAGAACAGTATCATGACCATCGGACGACGCAGGCTGGGTCAAGGGATCGCGGCGACGGCGGGGGGTCTGGCCCTGCCTTGGATCGGCGCACGACCTGCCGAGGCGCAGCGCAGCGCCAATGCACTGCGGATCGCCTTTCGCGACGCGGTGCCGAATATCGATCCGTATTTCAACAGCCAGCGCACCGGGTTGATCATCGGCCACCAGGCCTTTGACGGGCTGGTGCATCGCGATCCGGCGACCTTCCGCATCGTGCCCGCCCTCGCGACCGAATGGCGCTGGGTCGATACCAAGACGCTCGACTTCACGTTGCGCAGCGGCGTCAAATTCCATGACGGCAGCCCCTTCGGCGCCGATGACGTAGTCTATACCATCAACACCATCGCCGACCCGGCGACGCGCGTCGCGACGCCATCCAACTACAGCTGGATCGAGGGCGCGCAGAAGACGGGCGACAATACCGTTCGCCTGACGATGAAGCGGCCGACCCCGGCGGCGCTGGAATACGCGGCGATGGTCATGCCTATCTGGCCAAAGGCCTATCGCGAGCGCGTCGGGCCGGACGGTTTTTCCCGCGCGCCAGTCGGCACCGGGCCGTATCGCATCACCAAGACCGATGTCGCCGCGGGGGTCGAATTCGAACGCTTTGACGACTATTACGAGGGTGGGCCGAAGGGGAAGCCGGCGATCCAGAAGCTGACGGCGCGCTACATCGGCGATGCGGCAACCGAGTTGACCGAATTGCTGGGCCAGCGCGTCGACTGGATCTGGAACATGAATCCGGACCAGATGGCCAATGTGAACCGCCTACCCTACCTCCAGGCGACGCAGCAGGAATCCATGCGCGTGGCCTTCCTTAATCTCGACGCCGCCGGGCGCAGCGGCGCGGACAACCCTATGACGAAGCTGAAGGCGCGCCAGGCGGTGTGGCACGCCATCGACCGCAATGCGATTGCCACGCGGTTGATCGGTGGCGGGTCGCGCGTGCCGGCCGCCCCCTGCTTCCCGTCCCAGTTCGGGTGCAATGCCGATGCGGCGATGACCTATGACTACGACCCGGCGAAGGCGCGCGCCCTGCTCGCCGAAGCGGGCTTCCCGAACGGCTTCGAGATCGAGTTCACCTCCTACATCCAGCCGCGCCAGTGGTCGGAAGCGGTGCAGAACTACCTGCAGGCCGTCGGCATTCGTGCGCGGCTGAACCTGATGCAGGTGGCCGCGCAGATCCAGCGGTCCCAGCGCGGCGAGTTGGTGATGCAGATGGGTTCGTGGGGGTCGTATTCGATCAACGACGTCTCGGCGATCCTGCCGAACTACTTCGGTGGCGGTGCCGATGATTACGCGCGCGATGCCGCGGTGACGCGGCTGCTTGAGGAAGGCGGTTCGACCGCCGACGAGGAGGCCCGCAAGACCGCCTACGACGCCGCGATCAAGCGCACAACGGAGCAGGCGTATTGGCTGCCGCTGTTCACTTATGTCAGCACCTACGCTTTCCAGAAGCGGCTCGAATTCCCGACCTTCGCGGATGAGTTGCCGCGCTTCTATCTGGCGAAATGGAAGTAGGACCGGCCGGCGCGCGGCAATTGTCGCGCGCCGCTACGGAGGGGTCACGCGCAGGTAGCCGAAGGCCCGCTCCGACGATACCGGCAATGCGTCGATCGGCTGGCCCCAGGCTTTGTTACTGACATTCCGATCGTGGATGAACTGTACCCACATCGGTTCCTCCTGGCGCAGATCGATGATCGAGAAGCGTTCGCCGACCTTGACGTGGCTGATATCGAAGGGGAGCGGCGCGAAGCCGGCGGGATCGTGCTCCGAACGGTCCACCAGCCACGTGGCGAAGGCATTCTGACGAAAGGTCATGCGCCGGAACTGCTCGCCGTCCCAGCACATGCCGTGACTGAAGTTCAGCACCAGCGGCAGGTCCAGGAAATCCGGCCGGTCCCCGGCATACGGGATCAGGATCTCCTGGGCGCGGCGCATATAGTCCGGGTGCAGCGCGTCGTCATTGTCGAGCCGGGTGACCAGCAGCCGATCCGGCATCGGCGAGAACGCCTTGCGGAAGCCGGCGCGCCAGGCTGAGGAATTGGGAGATTCCAGGATCACGGCATCGATCCCGCCGAGCATCGGCTCGAGACGCGACCGAAGCGATGCGGCGCCGGCGGCATCGATCAGCAGGAACCAGCGGAAGCGGCGGCAGGTCTGCGCAACCATGGACGGCACGCAGACATCATGGAACAGGCGGAGACGGTGTTCGAGCCATTCCTCTGTCAGGGTCGTCTGGCCCGAGCGGTCCTTGGCGAAATCCTTGATCGGCAGATTGAAGCGCGTGAGCACGACATGCTGGAGATCAGGCATGGGCGGGCGCCGCCTCCACATCGACGAGATGGCATTCGACGAGCCCCACCGCGTCATCGACAAGCGGGGGCGCCTCGGTCGAACAGCGCGGCAGCGCCACGGGACAACGTGGATGAAAGCGGCAGCCTGGCGGGATATTAGCCGGGTCCGGCATGATGTCCCCAAGCCCGACATCCGGCACGCCGAGCCCCGGTTCGGGCGTCAGCACCGAGGCCAGCAGCGCGCGCGTATAGGGGTGGCGCGGCGTGGCGAAGAGCGCCTCGCTCTCCGTACGCTCGACGATGCGGCCGAGATACATCACCGCCACTTCGCTCGCGATGTGTTCGACCACCGCGAGGTTGTGGCTGATGAACAAATAGGTCAGGCCGAGGTCGCGGCGCAGTTCAGCGAGCAGGTTCAGGATCTGCGCCTGCACGCTGACATCAAGCGCGCTTGTCGGTTCGTCGCACACCACGATGCGCGGGCGCAGCACCAAGGCGCGCGCGATGGCCACGCGCTGGCGCTGGCCGCCGGACAATTGCGCGGGGAAGCGCGTGCCCTGGTCACGCGACAGGCCGACGCGGTCGAGTGCTTCGTCCACGCGGCGTTCGATTTCCGCACGTCCGAAACTGCCTTGCGCGATCAGCGGCATGGAGACGATGTCGCGGATGCGCCGCTTCGGGTTCAGCGAGGCGAAGGGGTCCTGGAACACCGGCTGGATGAGCCGTGCCCGCGCGCGCCGATCCATGCCCGACAGACGCTGGCCATCGACCAGCACATCGCCGGCGGTGGGTTCCAGCAGGCCGAGGATCAGCCGCGCCAGGGTGGATTTGCCGCAGCCGCTTTCACCCACGACGCCGAGCACGCTGCCGGCGGGGACGGCGAAGGAGACGTCATCAACCGCGATGACGTGCTTGGGCGGGGCGAACATGCCCTGGCGGACGCGGAATTCGCGGCGCAGGCCACGGACTTCGATGGCGGCGGCGTCGCTCATGCGGCTTCCCGCGCGACCCAGCCGGGAGCCAGGGTGCAGAGCAACTCATGGCCATCCGAGACGGTCTGGCGCGGGATGGTACCGCTGCAGGCGGCATGGGCCTGCGAGCAGCGGTCGCGAAAACCGCAGCCGGTGAAGCCGGGGCTGACGCGCGGCACGACGCCGGGGATGGAGCCGAGCGGTTCGTCGCGCCTCACCTTGCCCGGCACCGGCACGCAGGTGAGCAGGCCGCGCGTGTAGGGGTGTTCAGGGGCGGCGAAGAGGGCGGCTGTCGGCGCGCTTTCGACGACCTCGCCGGCATACATCACCGAGACGCGGTCGGCGATGCGCGCGACCACGCCGAGGTCATGGGTGATCAGCAGGATGCCGAGGCCGAGTTCCTTCTGCAGCGTCGCGAGCAGCCGGAGGATTTGCGCCTGCACGGTGACGTCGAGCGCGGTGGTCGGTTCGTCGGCGATCAGCAGTTCGGGGTCGCACATCAGTGCCATGGCGATCATCACGCGCTGTCGGAGGCCGCCCGAAAGTTGGTGCGGGTATTGGCCGAGGCGCAGGCCTGGCGCGGTGATGCCGACGCGCGCCAGCAGCTCCGCCGCGCGATCCACCGCCTGGGCGCGCGGCGTGCCGCGATGGCGGCGCAGCACCTCGGTCATTTGCGAACCCACCGTATAGGCGGGGTTCAGGCTGGTCATCGGTTCCTGGAAGATCATCGCCATGCGGTCGCCGCGCAGGCGTTCCATCTGTTTTTCGCCGAAGGAGCCGATCTCCTCGCCGGCGAAGCGCAGCGTGGTGGTCTCGCGTTTCGAGCCGCGCGGCAGCAGGCCCATGACCGACAGGGCGCTGATCGATTTGCCGCAGCCAGATTCGCCGACGAGGCAATGCGTCTCGCCCTTGTTCACCGTGATCGACGTGCCGCGCACGGCGGCCGTACTGCCGATCGTCACGCGCAGGTCGCGCACTTCCAGCAGGGCGGTCATCGCGACAGGTCCGTCCCCATCATGTCGCGCAGCGCGTCACCGAGAAAGTTCACGCCGAGCACCAGGATGAACAGTGCCGCGCCGGGAATCATGATCACCCAGGGGCTGAAGAACATGTATTCCTTGGCCTCGCTAATCATCAGCCCCCAGGAGGGCAACGGCGGCGGCACGCCGAGGCCGAGGAAGGAGAGTGCTGCTTCGAGCAGGATGGCGAGGGCCATCTCCAGCGTCGCGACCACGGCGAGATGGGTGGCGATGTTGGGCAGCACCTCGCGCGACAGCACCCACCATTGCGACGCACCGGCGCACCAGGCGGCGGAGACGTAGTCGAGGTTGCGGATCTGCATGGTGGTGGATCGCGCGACCACCGCGAAGCGGTCCCACAACAGGAAGCCGAGCACCAGCACCACGAGCAGGAACGACGACCCGCGCAACGCCGCGACGGCCAGGGCGACCAGCACCGCCGGGATCGACAGCCGCGTGGTGATGGCGAAGACCACCGCGTCGTCGATCTTCCCGCCATAGAAGCCGCCCAGCACCCCCATGGTGATGCCGATCAGCCCCGAGGTGATGACGGTGAGCACCCCGATCACCATCGATATACGTGTGCCGTAGATCAGCCGCGAGAAATAGTCGCGCCCCAGCTGATCGGTGCCGAGGAAGTTCCGCGGATCGCCGCCTTCCATGAAGGACGGCGGCACCAGCCGCCGGTCGAGGTCGATGACGAAGGGATCATAGGGCACGATCCAGGGCGCCAGGATCGCGATGATGGCGGCGAGGCCGACGATCGTCGCGCCGATGACGAAGCCGGGGTTGCGCAGCAGTTTCGCGCCGCGCGTGGTGGGCATCACGGCGGCGCTCATGCGGTGCGCAGCCGAGGGTCGAGCACGGCGTTCAGCAGGTCAGCCAGCAGCGTTAGTCCGATATAGATGATGGCCAGCACCAGCACGACGGCCTGCACCACGGGGAAGTCGTTCTTGCTGATGCTCTCCCAGGCCAGGTAGCCGACGCCGTGCAGGGCGAAGATGGTCTCGATGACGACGGAGCCGCCTAGCATGAAGCCGAGCTGCACCGCGGCGATCGAGACCACCGGAATGGCCGCGTTGCGGAAGCCGTGCTTGACCAGGATGGACAGACGCGTGAGGCCCTTGGCCCGCGCGGTGCGGATGTAGTCCGAGGCCAGCGCCTCGATCATGCCTGAGCGCGTCAGGCGCGTGAGCGAGGGGATCGCCGAGAAGGCCAGCACGACGCCGGGCATGATGTAGCCTTGCCACTCGTCATTGCCGGAAATCGGCAGCCAGGCGAGTTGCAGGCCGAAGACGATCATCAGCACGAGGCCGAGCCAGAAGGAGGGCATCGCCTGGCCGATCATCGCGACGAGGCCGACGAGGCGGTCCACCCAGGACCCTTCGCGCACGGCGGCGAGAATGCCGAGCGGCAGCGACACCACCAGCGCGACGGCGAGCCCGACGAAGCCGAGGGTGAGCGTCACCGGCATGCGTGTGGCGATCAGGTTGGAGACGCGGTCGCGGAAGAAGTAGCTCTCGCCGAAATCGCCCTGCACGGCGCGGCCGAGCCAGTCGAAATATTGCACCCAGAGCGGCCGGTTCAGGCCGTAGGCGATGCGGATCGCCTCGACATCCTCGGCGGTGGCGTTCGGCCCGGCGATCGAGATCGCAAGGTCGCCCGACACCCGCGTGAGCAGGAAGGCAAGCGTGAGGACCGTCAACGCGACGGCCACCGCGACCGCGAAGCGGCGGAGAAAAAATCGAAGCATCCCGCCGCGAGCCTAGGCAGGCATTGTGCGCTGCCGCAAGTCCCGCATCACCACGCCGCCGCCCAGCCATCGCGGCGCGGGTCGGACCCGGCCATGCGCACGCCGTTGTCCAGCACGCGGATCGCCTCGACGCTGCAGGCGCCTTCGAGGTCGCCGACCACCTTCACCTGGTGGCCGCGCTCGCGCAGGCCGGCGATGGTCGCCTCGCCGAAGCCGCGCTCAATGGTCAGCACATCGCCGCCGCCATGCGGGTAGTTGGATTCCTGGCCCGGTTGCGATGAGGTCCAGCGCGGGGCCTCCAGCGCCTGTTGCGGGTCCATGCCGAAGACCGCGCAGGAGACCAGCACCTGGAAATTCACCTGCACCTGGTTGTCCGCCCCCGGCGTGCCGAAGATCATCCAGGGCTTGCCATCCTTCATCACCATCGGCGCGTTCATGGTGTGGCGCACGCGGCGGCCCGGCGCGAGCGCATTGGCGTGGCCCTCGTCGAGATGCCAATAGGCCATGCGGTTGTTCAGCAGGATGCCGCTGCGCGGGCCGGTGAAGCCGGAGCCGAAGGGGCCGTTGATCGACTGGATGGCGGAGACGGCGTTGCCTTCGGCATCGACGACGCAGAAATAGGTGGTGTCGGTTTCGGCCATCTCGCGCACGGGCAGATTGGCCGCGCGGTCGCCAATGGCGGCGACATGCGCGGCGGTGCGTGAATCCGACAGCAGGGTTGCGAAGTCGGGCGTCTCGCGGCCGGCCTCGGCCTCGCGGTCGAGGAAGGCACGCTTCTTCGCTTCGATCATCAGATGCAGAAGCGCGACGCTGCCCCAGCCCATGGAGTCGAGGTCGGCCTTCTCGATGATGCGCAGCATCTGCAGCATGGCGAAGCCCATCGAGGGGGCCGGGGTCTGCCGCACCTCGAAGCCGCGCCAGGTGATGCCCACAGGCGGGGCGAAGAGCGGCTGCACGGCGGCGAGGTCGCCCTCGGCGACCCAGGCGCCGATCGTTGCCATGTCGGCGGCGATGTCGCGCGCCAGGGCGCCGTGATAGAAATCCGCCGGTCCTTCGGCGGCCAACCGTTGCAGCGTCGCGGCCAGCGCCGGCTGCGTTACCAGCGCGCCGAGAGCCAGTGGTGCGCCATCCGGCAGGAAGATCGCGCGGCTGGTGGCATCGGCGCCGATGCGCCGTTGGTTCTCGCCGCAGAAATGGCGCAGCGCATGGGTCGCGGCGAAGCCGTCGCGCGCCGCCTCCACGGCCGGGCCGAATAGCGCGCCCCAGGATTTGGCGCCGTGGGCGGCGTGCAGCGCGGCGAGGCCCGCCACCTTGCCCGGCGTCTGGATCGACAGCGGGCCGTCGAGCGGGATGCCGCCTTCGACACGATACCGCGCGATGGTCGCCGCCGCCGGCGCCTGGCCGGTGCCGGCGAAGGTCTCCGCCCGTCCGGTCTTCGCCGACCAGTGGTGATAGAAGCCATCGCCGCCGAGGCCGGACATGTGCGGTTCCACCACGCCGAGCGTCATCGACACGGCAACCGCCGCATCCGCCGCCGAGCCGCCGGCACGCAGGACGTCCATCCCCGCCGCGGTCGCGACGGGGTGGTTGGTGGCCACCGCGGCGCGGCGTCCCATGATCAACGGGCGATAGGCCCGGATGCCGTCGTAAGCCACTGGGCAACCCCTTCCATGTCAGGGTGTTACAATGCTGGATCGCGCAACGCTGCGCGCCCATGTATTGCCATTAACGCCGCGCGTGACGCCGGCGCCAACCCTGGACGAGTCGAATGTCGCGTCGGCAAATCACCGTGGACCGTGCCCGGGCCACGTCGGACCTCCTGATCCGGCGCCTGTTGCGCGTGCCTCCATCATCGCCCCAGACGGCCCCGGCGCCGCCCGGCGCGCTGCGCATCGCCACCTACAATGTCCACAAATGCGTAGGCACGGATAACCGCTTCGAGCCGGACCGGATCGCCGCCGTGATCCGCGAACTCAATGCCGACGTGCTGGCCCTGCAGGAAGCCGATCGCCGCTTCGGCCGGCGGGAAGGCCTGCTCGACATGGCGCCGCTGGAGCGCGACACCGGGCTGCGGCTCGTGCCGCTGGCGATGGCGGCCGGTGGCCATGGCTGGCACGGCAATGCGCTGCTGGTGCGCGACGCCCGCATGGTCGAGGCCTACCGCCTGCGCCTGCCTGGCGGCGAGCCGCGTGGCGCGGTGCTGGTCGAATTGGAGACGCCGAAGGGCCGGCTGCGCGTCGTCACTGCCCATCTGGGGCTGCTGCGCCGGCATCGTGCCCAGCAGATCGCCCATCTGCTCGAACGCCTGGCCGAGGCGGACGACACGCCCACCCTGCTGCTCGGCGACCTCAATGAATGGCGGCCCGGGCCGCGATCCTCCCTCCGGGCACTGGACCGTGATTTCGGGCCGGTCGATATCGGCCCCCCCACCTTCCCCAGCCGCCTGCCGATCCTGAGCCTGGACCGTATCCTGTGCCGGCCGCACGGACTGCTGAGCGGGCTCGCCGCGCACCAGACGCCACTCGCGCGCGTCGCCTCGGATCACCTGCCGCTGACGGCGCAGCTCGACCTCGCCGCGGCGCGGCCCGCGGCGATGGCCGCGGCGGCCTGAGCAGGCCCCGGCGGTGTCCGCCGCGATCCAGGCCACAACCGGCGCCCCGGCCCCCGTGCCGGCGACCGGCGTCGCGCTGATCACGGACGGACTGACCGCCTTTGCCGCGCGTGTCGCCGCGCTGCGCGCCGCCAACACCTCGGCCGACCTGCAATACTACGCCTGGCACGGCGACCTGACCGGGCGGCTGCTGGCGCGCGAGGTGATCCAGGCCGCCGACCGTGGGGTGGCGGTGCGGCTGCTGCTCGATGACATGTATGCGATCGGCCGCGAGCGCGTGCTGGCGGCGATGGATTCGCATCCGCGCATCCAGGTGCGGCTGTTCAATGCCACCGCCTGGCGCAGCTTCGGCCCGCCGGGGCTGGTGCTGGAAATGCTGTTCGGCGGCTGGCATCTCGACCACCGCATGCACAACAAGGCGTGGATCGTTGATGGCGCCTGCGCGATCGCCGGCGGGCGCAATGTCGGCGACGAGTATTTCGACGCCTCCGGGCATTTCAATTTCCGCGACCTCGACCTCGTGCTGCGCGGGGCGCCGGTTCAGGCGATGCAGCGGATCTTCGAAGACTACTGGTCGCATCAGCTGGCACGGCCGCTGCGCCGGATCAGCCGCGCCGCCTATCGCCGCCGCGCCCTGCGCAAACTGGCCCGGCAGCTCGATGCGGCCTGGGCGGCACCAGCCGCGCGGCCCTTCTTCGACCGGCTGGCGGCCACCCCGCTGATGACGCGGCTGCTGAGCGGGGCGGCGGGGGGTGACCTGCTGGCGCTGCCGGAAGCCGCGATCCGCGTGATGGCGGATCCGCCCGGCAAGGCGACCGGCACGGTGCCGGCGGCCGAATGCCTGGCCCCGGCGATTCACGACGCGCTGCACGGCGCGGAGCGGGAAGCGCTGATCATCTCCCCCTATTTCGTGCCAGGTTTGGAAGGCGCGGCGCGGATCGAGGCGATGGCCCGGCGCGGCGTGCGCGTGTCCGTAGTGACGAATTCCCTCGCCGCGACGGATGTCGTGGCGGTCCATGGCGGCTATGCGCGCTATCGCGAAAGGCTGCTGGCGGCTGGCGTCGAACTGCATGAATTGAAGCCGAGCGGTGAGGAAGGCCGCAGCGTCTTCGGGTCGCGCGGTGCCAGCCTGCACACCAAGGCCTTCGCGATCGACGGGCGGCTGGCCTTTGTGGGGTCGTTCAACCTCGACCCGCGATCCGTCGCGCTGAACACCGAAATGGGCACCTTCATCGAGGATGCGCGCATCGCCGAGCAGCTTCGCGCCGAACATGGACGGCTGATCGCGCCGGCGTGCAGTTGGCGGGTGCGTGCCGCACCGGGGGGCGGCCTGTCCTGGACCGCGGAGGAAGGCGGCAGACCGGTGACGATGCGCCACGAGCCGGACACCACGCTGCGGATGCGCGTCCTCGCGCGCATGCTGCGCTGGCTGCCCATCGAATCCAGGCTGTAGCGACGCGGTCAACCGCCGGTCTGGCGGATGCGCTCGGCGATCGGCGCCCAGCGCGCCACCTCCTCGCGCACATGCCGCGCGGCGGCGGCGGCCGAACTGTCGGGCCAGGTATCGACCCCGGCGCGGCGCAGGCGTTGTATGACGGCATCATCCGCCAGGGCGCGCCGCGACGCATCCTCGAGCCGCGCGAGCACGGAGGCCGGGGTACCGGGCCGGGCGAACAGCACCTGCCAGGCCGTCAGGTCGTAATCTGGGACGCCGCTTTCGGCGAGGCTCGGGAGCCCGGGCACCAGCACCGAGCGGTCGCGCGAAGACACGGCGAGGCCCCTCACCTGCCCCGCCTCGATCAGCGGGTTCAGCATGGTCGGGCTGTCGATGGTGAGTTGCACGCGGCCGGCCACCAAATCCTGCACCGCGAGCGCCGCCGTGCGGTAGGGCACGATGGTGTAGTCCACATGGGCGATCTGCTTGAGCAGTTCGCCTGCCAGGTGGTTGGTCGCACCGGGATTGGTTGAGCCGAAATTCGCATCCTGGCGTTGCTGCCCAAGCCAGGCGAGCAGGCCCGCGACATCGGTCGCCGGCACCGAGGGATTCACCGCGAGCACGAAGGGCTGCCGGCCCACCAGGGCGACGGGCACGAAATCCGTCACCGGGTCGAAGGCGAAATCCGGCCGCAGCGCCTTCATGATCGGATGGTTGTTGGTGCCCATGAAGATGGCGTAGCCATCGGCGGGCAGGCGCTGGAAGGCGGCGGCGCCGATCGTGCTGCCGGCACCCACCACATTTTCCGGCACCACCGGCTGGCCGAGGATGGGCGTCAGCGCCTCGCACATGATGCGCCCGACGATGTCGGTCACGCCGCCCACGCCAACGGGGATGATCATGCGGATGGGCCGCGTGGGGTAAGTCCCCTGCGCAAGCGCGGGCGACGCCAGCGCGGCACCGGCGAGGGCGAGGATCTGGCGGCGGTTCGGCATGGTCGGAGGCTCCCGGTGGTTGTCGGCCGTGCAGGGTTGCGCCACGCTCATCGCCAGGCAAGCCGGAGCGCCCATGACCGAGTATGTGACTTTGCAAGAACCGTTCCGTGCCTTGTTCTACGCACCCTTCTACGCGGCGCTGGCGCGCGGGGACTATGCGGCGCAGGGGGTGGCGGTGACGTTGCTGTCGGGCACCGTGCCGTCACTGGCCAAGGACAGCGTGCTGGATGGCACGGCCGATCTCGCCTGGGGCGGGCCGATGCGGCTGCTGCTGGCACATGACAAGGACCATGCCTGCCCGCTGCGGCTGTTCGGCGCGGTGGTGATGGGCGATCCGTTCTTCCTGGTCGGTCGGCAGCCGCGGCCGGATTTCCGGCTGACGGAGCTGGCGACGATGACGCTCGGCACGGTCAGCGAAGTGCCAACGCCGTGGTGGACGTTGCAGGACGATATCCGTCGCGCCGGGCTCGACCCCGACAGCGTGACGCGGCTGACGGACCGGAGCATGGCGGAGAATGCGGCAGCGGTCGCTTCCGGCGCGCTCGATGTCGCGCAGGTCTTCGAGCCGATCGCGAGCGCGATGGAGATCGCCGGCACCGGCCATGTCTGGTACGCGCAGGCGAGCCGCGGGCCGACCTCCTACACCGCGTTCTATGGACGCACGGATGTCATCGCGGCGAAACGGCCGGCCTTCGAGGCGATGGTGCGCGGGCTGGCGGTGACGCTGGCGTGGTTTGCCAAGGCGCCGGTGGCGGAGATCCTGGCGACGATCGCGCCGTTCTTCGATGGATTGGATCACGGCGCGGCGGCGAAGGCGGTGGCACGGTATCGCGACCTTGGCGTGTGGACGACCACGCCGCGCTTTCCGTCCGAGGCACTGCTGCGCCTGCAGACGGCGATGCTCTCGGCCGGCGCCATCACGCATGCGCCGGGCTATGAGGGGTTGGTGATGGAAGCGGTGACGGAGGCCGCGCTCGCCTGAGCGCCGCCTCCGCCGTTGGATCAGCGGGCGTTCGCCGCCACGCGCATCGCCGCGGGTGCGGGCAGTTCGATCTCGATCGCCAGCGTCGACATGTCGCCGCCGCGATCGAGATTGACGTTCACCTTGCCCGGGTCGATGGCGACATAGCGCGCGACCACGGCGATCAGTTCCTGCTGCAGCTTCGGCAGGAAATCCTCCCGCGTGCGGCCGATGCGTTCATGCGCGAGCACGATCTGCAGGCGTTCCTTGGCGGCGGTCGCGCTGGCGGGCTGTTCCTGCCGGCGGCCGCGGAAGTAATCAAGCCAGCTCATCACGCAGCCCTCCCCCCGAACAGGCGCTTGAAGATGCCCTTCTTCTCCGCCTCGATGAAGCGGTGCGGCTTCTCCTCGCCGAGGAAGCGGGCGACGGCGTCGGTATAGGCCTGGCCGGCCATGCTCTCGGCATCCATGATTACCGGCGTGCCGGTGTTGGATGCCTTGAGCACGCTCTCGCTTTCCGGGATCACGCCGAGCAGCGGGATCGACAGGATTTCCTGGATGTCCTCGAGCTTCAGCATCTCACCGCGCTCGACGCGGGCAGGGTCGAAGCGGGTGACCAGCAGGTGTTCCTTGACCGGCTCACGCTTTTCCTCGGCGCGCTTGGAGCGCGACTGGAGGACGCCGAGGATACGATCGCTGTCACGCACCGAAGAGACTTCCGGGTTGGTGACCACGATCGCCTGGTCGGCGAAGTACAGCGCGAGCAAGGCGCCCTTCTCGATGCCGGCCGGGCTGTCGCAGAGAATGTAGTCGAAATCCTTCGCCAGTTCCTCGATGATCTTCTGCACGCCTTCCTTGGTCAGCGCGTCCTTGTCGCGCGTCTGGCTGGCCGGCAGGATCGACAGGGTGTCGACCCGCTTGTCGCGGATCAGCGCCTGGTTGAGCCGCGCCTCGCCGCTGATGACGTTGACGATGTCGAACACCACCCGCCGCTCGACCCCCATGATGAGGTCGAGGTTGCGGAGGCCGACGTCGAAGTCGATGACGACCGTTTTCTTGCCCCGTTGCGCGAGGCCGGTGGCGAAGGCGGCGGACGATGTGGTCTTGCCCACGCCTCCCTTGCCCGATGTGACGACGACGACCTGTGCCATGTCCCCTGCCTCCTCATTCAATCCTGTGCCGGCGCCCCTCGGCCCGCTGCCCCATGCGACCACCCTGCGCGCCAATCGTGGCGGGATGATAGGATGGAGGGGCGAGCCAGTGCCGGCATCGTCACTTCACCTGCGTCAGCCGATCGGGTCGAAGCGCATGCGCTCGCCCGTCAGCCGCACCTGCACGGCCTTGCCGATCGGTGCGCCCTGGAGCCCGTCCCGCACCGCGTAGTAGCCGGCGATGGAGATGAGTTCCGGGTCGAAATTCTGCGCGAAGACTCGCGCTTCGGCGTTGTTGCCGCCGCCGGCGATGGCGCGGCCGCGCAACGCGCCATAGACGTGGATATTGCCGTCCGCGATCACCTCGCCACCGGCATTCACCGTACCGGTGACGATCAGGTCGCCGCCCTGCGCCCAGATGCGCTGGCCGGCGCGTACCGGCTGGTCATGGATCATGGTCGGGCGCGCGGTGCCCGGGGCCGGGGGGGGTGGCGGTGGCGGCGCCAGAGGTTCGGCCGGGGCGGCGGCGGGCACCGCCTCCTCCGTCTCCTTGCCGCCGAGGCTGCGGATAGGCGGCAGGCCGAAGGCCATCGCCGCGTTGCGCAGTTCCGGGGTGCCGCCGGTGGTGCCGATGGGCACGATCTCGAGGCCGCGGAGCCCTTCGATCAGTCCGGCGAAATCGATCTCATTGGCCGGCATCTCAAGGTCGCCAAGGCCCAGCACGATCGGCGCGAAGCGCAGGAAGCCGGGGGCGCGGCGGAACTGGTCGCCGATCGCCGGCACCACCGCCTCCGGGCGCGGGTCGAGCAACCGCAACACCAGCAGGTTGAAGTTCGCGCCGCGCAAGCGGAACGGTTCCAGACGGGGCGATGTTTCGGACCGAGGCGCGGCTGACATGGGTCTCCGAGGGGGTATTCTGGTCTCCGACACCATACGGATTGTGTCCGATGGCGCGGGAAGACACCAGATATAGCGTCTGGGGTTGTTCCGGCGAAGGGTGTCGCGTGCCACCCCTGTAAGGGCAATGCCTTATGGCGCGAAGTTCGCAGCCGACACCAGGGGCGAATCGGCAGGGCTGGCGAGCGGGGGGCACATCTCGCAGGATATGGGTCTCTCGTGGAGGCCCACCTTGCACCCCATCATCCTCGCCGAACCCTTCCGCGCCGTGTTCTACGCGCCCTTCTACGTCGCCGAAGCGCGCGGGCTGTTCGCCGCCGAGGGCGTGGAAGTGCGCCGCGCCACCGCCGGGGACCCGACCAAAGCGGCGGAGAACCTGCTCTCGGGCGTGGCGGATATCGCCTGGTCGGGGCCGATGCGACCGATGATGCTGCGCGACCGCGACCCGTCCTGCCCCTTGCGGTCCTTCTGCGCGGTCGTGATGAAGGACCCCTTCCTGCTGATCGGGCGCGGGTCGCGGCCGGGGTTCACGCTCGCCGATCTGCCAGCGCTGCGCTTCGGTTCGGTGAGCGAAGTGCCTACGCCCTGGTGGTGCCTGCAGGATGATCTGCGCCAGGCCGGCATCGACCCCGAGGCGCTGAACCGCGTCATCGGGCGCAGCATGGCGGAGAACATCGCGGCGGTGCTCGATGGCAGCCTCGATGTCGCGCAGGCCTTCGAACCGCATGCGGCGCTGGCCGAGGCGCAGGGGGCCGCGGTGTGGCATCGCGCGGCGGATCGCGGGCTGTCGGCCTACACCGCCTTCTATGCGACCGAGGCGCGCATTGCCGAGCGCAGCGCCGAATTCGAGGCGATGATCCGCGCCATGGCCGCCTCCCTCGCCTGGATCGCGCAGGCGCCGCCGGGCGAGATCGCGGCGACCATCGCGCCCTTGTTCGAGGATCTGCCGCACGCCGCGCTGACCACGGCGCTGGCGCGCTACCAGGGCCTCGCGCTGTGGGCGCCGACGCCGCATTTCCCGCGCGCGGCCTTCGAGCAACTGCGCGGGGCGATGAGCACGGCCGGCATCCTGACGGGCGCGCCCGCCTTCGAGGTCTGCGTGGACGAAGCCATCGTCACCCGCGCGCTGGGGGGCTGAGATGGCGGCACCCCGCGGCACCCGCGCCGACTACCGCTTCTTCCTGCCGATCCCGACGCGCTGGATGGACAACGACGTCTATGGCCACATCAACAACGTCACCTACTATTCGTGGTTCGACACGGTGGTGGCGCGCTTCCTGATCGATTGCGGCTTCCTACATATCCCGACCGCGCCGGTGATCGGCCTGGTGGTGGAGACCCAGTGCCGATATTTCGCGCCGATCTCCTTCCCCGACACCATCACCGCCGGGCTGCGCTGCGGGCGCGCCGGCAATACCTCGGTGCGCTACGAGATCGCCATCTTCCGCAACGATGAGGACGCGGCGAGCGCCGAGGGGCATTTCGTCCATGTCTATGTGGACCGGGCGACGCAGAAGCAGACCACGCCGCTGCCCGACCTGCTGCGCCGCGCGCTGGCCGGGATCACGCTGCCCGGCCCGGCGTGATGGGCGACGAGGCCTCGCGCCGCGTCCTGCTGCTCGGGATCGCCGCGGCGGGGCTGGCGGCGGGGCTGCTGCCGGCGCTGCTCGGCCACGGCGCGGCGGCGTGGATCTTCGGCATCGGCACGCTGCCGGTGCTCGCGGCGTTGTTGCGGGATTTGTGGCACGGCTTCCGGCGCGGCGAATTCGGCCTCGACCTGATCGCCGCCCTGTCGATGGGTGGCGCGCTGCTGCTGGGCGAGGCGCTGGCCGCCGCCGTCGTCGCGCTGATGTATGCGGGGGGCGAGTTCCTCGAAGCCCGGGCCCGCCAGCGCGCGCGGCGGGAGATGACGGCGCTGCTGGCCCGCGTGCCGCGCAGCGCGATGCGGCATGGCGCGCGGGGGCTTGAGGAAGTGCCGCTCGACGCCATCGCGCCGGGCGACCGGCTGCTGGTCGCGCGCGGCGCGGTGGTGCCGGTCGATGGCGATGTCGATGCCATCGCGGCCGTGCTGGATGTCTCGGCGCTGACAGGCGAGCCGCTGCCACAGCGCATCGCACGGGGCGAGGCGGTGCTGTCGGGCAGCGTCAATGCCGGCGAGGCCTTCGACCTCGTCGCCACGCGCCTGGCGGCCGAGAGCACCTATGCCGGCATCGTCCGCCTGGTGGAGGGCGCGCAGGCGAGCAAGGCGCCGATGGCACGGATGGCCGATCGCTGGTCGGTGTGGTTCCTCGGCTTCACGGTGCTGCTCGCCGGTGGCGCGTGGGTCGCGACGGGCGATGCGGTGCGCGGTCTCGCGGTGCTGGTGGTGGCGACGCCCTGCCCGCTCATTCTCGCCGTGCCGGTGGCGATCATCGCCGGGCTGTCGCGCGCGGCGGGCGCCGGCGTGCTGGTGAAAAGCGGCGGTGCACTGGAGACGATGGCGCGCGCCCGCGTGCTGCTGCTCGACAAGACCGGCACGCTGACCGTCGGGCATGCGCGGCTCGCGGCGATCCTGCCGGCGGGTGACATCGCGGAGGAGGAATTGCTGCGCCTCGCTGCCTCCCTCGACCAGGCATCCGGGCATGTGCTGGCGCAGGCGCTGGTCGAGGCGGCGACGGCGCGCGGCCTGTCGCTGTCCACGCCCATCGCGATGCAGGAGGCGCCTGGCGAAGGCATCGCCGGCCTGGTCGATGACCACCAGGTGGCGATCGGTAGTGCCGGCTTCGTCGCCGCGGCGGTGGGCGGGCCGACACCAGCCGCGCCGGCGGACCAGCCGGCCGGCGCGGCGCTGGTATTCATCGGCGTCGATGGCGCAGCGGGCGGCGTGCTGGTGTTCGAGGACCCGATCCGGCCCGACGCGCCAGCCATGCTCGCCGACATGCGACGCGCCGGGATCAGGCGGGT
This sequence comes from Neoroseomonas lacus, assembly GCF_014644535.1. Classification (GTDB taxonomy): domain Bacteria; phylum Pseudomonadota; class Alphaproteobacteria; order Acetobacterales; family Acetobacteraceae; genus Neoroseomonas; species Neoroseomonas lacus. The sequence goes on along the minus strand of NZ_BMKW01000003.1, from coordinate 305,636 downwards.
GGTGTTGCTGTCGGGCGATGCCGAGGCGCCGGCGCAGGCGGTTGGGCGCGCCCTCGCGCTCGATGGCGTGGTGGCCTGCTGCACGCCCGAGGGCAAGGTCGCGGTGGTGCGGGCCGAGGGCCGGGCCGGGCCGGTGATGATGATCGGCGATGGGGTGAATGACGCGCCGGCACTTGCCGCCGCGGCCATCGGCATTGCCATGGGCGCGCGCGGGGCGGCGGCGAGCAGCGAGGCCGCCGACGCGGTGGTGCTTGTGGACCGGCTCGACCTGCTGGCGCGGGCGATGCGCATCGCGCGGCGCACCTTGCACATCGCGCGGCAGAGTGTCGCCGTCGGCATCGGCCTGTCGGCGCTGGGGATGGCGGCGGCGGCGGCGGGGTATCTGACGCCGGTGCAGGGCGCGCTGCTGCAGGAGGCGATCGACGTCGCGGTCATCCTGAACGCGCTGCGCGCCTTGCGCGAGGATGCGGACGGGGCGATCTAGTTCGGCAGAAACCAGGAGACGTTCCGATGAGCCAGACCCAAGCGCCGATCAAGCGGCTCGCCATTCTTGACGATTACCAGGGCGTGGCGATGTCCATGGCGCCATGGGAGACGCTGGCCGGCGTCGAGGTCACGGTGTTTCGGGACACCATCTCGGAGCCGGCGGCGCTCGTGCAGCGTCTCGCGCCCTTCGACGCCATCCTGGCGATGCGCGAACGCACCCCGTTCCCGCGCGCGCTGATCGAGCGCCTGCCGAACCTTCGCCTGCTGATCACCACGGCGGCGCGCAACCGGTCGATCGACGCGGCGGCCTGTGCCGAGAAGGGCATTGTCTTCTGCGGCACGCCGTCCTTCGGCGACCCAACCACGGACATCACCTGGGGGCTGATCCTGAACCTGATGCGCGACCTGCCGGCGCAGCAGGCCTCGCTGCGCGCGGGCGGGTGGCAGACCTCGGTGGGCTGGGGGACGGAGGGGCGCACGCTCGGCGTCGTCGGGCTCGGCAAGTTGGGGGCGCGGGCGGCGAAGGTCGGGCTCGCGCTGGGCATGAAGGTGATCGCCTGGAGCACCAACCTGACCGAGGAACGCGCCGCCGAGGTGGGGGTGACGCGCGTGGACAAGGCGACGCTGCTGGCGACCGCCGATGTGGTGACGTTGCACCTGATCCTGTCGGACCGGTCGCGCGGCATCATCGGCGCAGCCGACCTCGCGCAGATGAAGCCGACCGCCTTCATCGTGAACACCAGCCGCGGGCCGCTGATCGACCAGGATGCACTAATCGCCGCGCTGAAGGCGGGCACCATCGCCGGAGCGGGCATCGATGTGTACGACACCGAGCCGCTGCCGCCGGGGCACCCGATGCTGTCGGCGCCGAACACCATGCTGACGCCGCATCTGGGCTACGTCACGCAGCAGAATTACCGAGCGTATTACGAGGGCACAATCGAGGCGGTGCTCGCCTTCAATGCCGGCGCGCCGGTGCGGGTGATCAAGGCATGAGCACGCCGTATGCGCTGGCCGAGGGCTGGGCGTCTTGGTCGCAGAAGCAACGCGACGATGCCTACAACAACACCGACATGGTGGCCGACAGCGCGCAGCAGGTCTCCGCGCGCAATGCACTCTCGGCCGAGTTCCGCGCGGCGCATATAGGGCATCTCGACCTGCCCTATGGCGAGGCGGAGCGCGAGCGGTGGGACCTGTTCCCCGGCGCCGATCCGGCCGCGCCGTGCCTGGTGTTCATCCATGGCGGGTATTGGCAGCGCAACCGGCGGGAGGATTTCGCCATCCTCGCCCAGGGGGCCAAGGCGATGGGCTGGTCGGCGGCGCTGCCCGGCTACACCCTGGCGCCGGAGGCCTCGCTGACCGGCATCACCTGGCAGATCAGCCGGGCGCTGGACTGGCTCGCCGCGAACGGCCCGGCGCATGGCATCGCCGGGCCGGTGGTGGTGTCGGGCTGGTCGGCGGGCGGGCATCTCGCGGCGCTGGCGGCGGAACATCCGTCGGTGACGGCGGCCGTGGCGATGTCGGGCGTGTTCGAACTGGCGCCGATCCGCGATACCTATCTGGATGAGAAGCTGCGGCTGACCGACCAGGAGATCGCCGATTTGTCGCCGATCCGCCGGCCGGTGGTTCAGAAGCCGATCGCCGTGACCTATGGCGGGGCGGAATTGCCGGAATTGCGGCGGCAGTCGCGCGTGTTCCATCGCATCCGCGCCGAGGCGCAGGCGCCCGGGCCGCTCATCCCGATCCCCGGGGCTGACCATTTCCGCATGCTGGAATCGCTATGGAACGTGGATGGCGCGCTGACGCGGGCGGCGGCGGAGCTACTGCGATGAGCGGCTATGATTTCGCCGGCGTACTGCTGGCGATCCATATCGCGCCGGAGGCCTCGGCGCCGATGGTGGAGTTGGATGCCGCAAGGCTGGTCGAGGGTGTGGGCATCGAGGGCGACCGTTACGCCACCGAGCGCGGCACCTACAGCCACAAGCCGCATCCCGACCGGCAGGTGACGCTGATCGAGATGGAGGCGCTCGATGCGCTGGCGCGGGACCATGGCATCGCGTTGCCGCCCCATGAGACGCGGCGCAACCTGACGACCGGCGGCGTGCCGCTGAACCATCTGGTCGGGCGGGAGTTTCGCGTCGGCGAGGTTGTGCTGCTGGGCGGGCGGCTGAACGTGCCGTGCCAGTATCTCGAGGACCTGCTGGGCAAGAAGGTGTTCAAGCCGCTGATCCATCGCAGCGGGTTGAACTGCCTGATCGTGAAGGGCGGGACGATCCGGCCGGGGGACAGCATCCGCCCCGCCTGAGGGACAGTTTTGAAGCGCGCCATCCGGCGCGTCTCCACGTCCGGCAACGACTATGACAGCCCCGCCTTGCGCAGCCCGGCGAGGTAATGGGCGAGATCGTCGGGGCGCTTCAGGGGCGACCGCGCGCGGGCCTTGGCGAGGTTGAAGTCGGCTTCCATGGTCAGCAGGCGGGCGCTGACCTTGGCGGCATCCTCGTGGCGACCGAGATGGCCCAGCGCCGAAAGCCACAGCTTGTAGGGGAAGGTGAAGCCCGTATGCAGCGCCGTCACCTGGCGGGCGACGGCGTCGACCTCCTCATGGCGGCGCAACATCAGCAGCGGCACCAGCCGCGCCGAATCGAAGAAGAAGGCATGCGGGTGGAGCGGCGCGAGGCGCTTGTAGCGATCCCACCGCCGCATCGCCTCCTCCTGGTCGCCACGATAGGAGAGCGCCAGGGCGGAGAAGACCCAGGCCATCGGCAGGTTCGGGTTCAACTGCAGGGCGCGCTCATACAGCGTCACCGCCTCATCGACCCGATGGTGCAGGAAGGCGCGGACATGGGCGAGGATGGTCAGCGCCTGCGCGTCCGACGGGTCGAGCGCGACCGCCCGCGAGGCGAGTTCCTCGCTCTTCTCGAGGACGTCCATGCCGGCCGGCGCCCAGCCCTGGCCGACCAGGAACAGGTGCCAATAGGCATGCCAGGCGAAGGCCGGGGCGTAGTCAGGTTCGAGTTTGGTCGCCTCGGCCAGCAGGGCGCCGGCCCGCATGTAGGCTTCGCGGTCGAGCCGGTAGATCGCCGGAATGGCCCGCAGCAGCAGGTCATAGGCGGTGGACATCACCGAGTGGCGGGACGCGGCGCGATTGGCCTCGATCAGCAGGATCTCGGGGTCGACACGGGCGACGACCTCGGCGGCGATCTCGTCCTGCAGGACCAGCAGGTCGCCGGCGTCGCGGTCGAAGCGTTCGGCCCAGACCACGGCCTCGGGCGGGCGATGGTCGGTCAGGCGAAGCGTCACCCGCACCCGTTCGCCGGCGCGCTGCACCGTGCCGGAGAGCGAGAAGTCCAGGTCGAGCGCACCTTCGGGCCGTTCTTGCCGCTCCACCGCCGCCAGGGAGGCCGAATCGACCAGCACCAGCCAGCGGAACCGCGCCAGCGCCGCAGTGATTTCCCCAGCGAGGCCGAGCGAGACCTCGGGGTCGGCACCGTCGCCGAGCATCTTGAAGGGCAGCACGCCCAGCCGGGCGCCGCGCAGGGTGGTGCGGCGGACCGGTTGCGGAGCCTGGACGGCGACTTCGCCGCGCAGCGACTCGGCCAGGGCGGCGGTTTCCGGCGATGGCGCGCTTCGGAAGCGTTCGGCAAAGACGCGTCGGCATTCCTCCCAGGCGGCGAAGGCCGCGCCGCGGTCGCCGCGTTCGGCTTCGGCGCGGATCATGATCCGCCAGATCGGCTCCTGCGCCGGGTCGATGGCGAGCACCCGGCGGCTCTCCTGCGCCCGCGCCTCGGCGGTGGTGGCGGCCGTCAGGCGGGCGGTCGCGGCCTCCAGGGCGATGTCGCGCAGACGGCGGCGCTGGTCGGCGAGCCAGGTGTCGAAGGCGGCGTCGAGACCGTCGAGGTCCGACAACAGCTCGGTCTGCAGCAGGTTCAGCGCCTCGACCCGGTCGCGGGCAAGGGCGGGCAGCGCCCGTGCGTCGGTCCACACCCCGACATCGTCGAGGGCGACCGTCTCGCGCGTGGCGATAATCAGGCTGCGTCCGTCGGTGCCGAGCGCTTCCTGCAATTCATGCAGGGCCTGGCGCAGGGAACCGCGGGCCTGTTCCTCCCCCCGTCGACTCCAGAGCAGGTCGGCCAGCCGCTGGCGGGACACCAGATTCGGTGCCTCGAGGGCGAGTATAGCGAGGACCGCTCGCGTCTTGCGCGAACGGGGCAGCAATGGCTCGCCTGTGACAGCGCGCACATCCATCCGCCCCAACATGGTGATGCGGAGCTTGATCACGGGGGCCGCAGCCATCGGAACGTCCGACAGGTCAGGCGGGCTCGAAGGTCTGCTGTCCTTGCCGGGCTGGACGGCGAAATCTGACATGATCACGCAGTCTTAACGCGGTGACGGCCATTCACCAACCGCCGTCATCGATTTTCGGCGGACAGATGGGCCATGGGAAATCGCTGCACTGGCTCTGAGGCGGGATCAGAGGCGCGCAATGGCGCCATCCAGATCAGCGATACGGCATGCAGGTGGATAGCCAAACGGTTGTACCGCACTGCGTTAATTACGCGTGAACCACGTTAGTAGCGCATGAAATTCCCGTTCATCTGGTTCATGGTCAAGGTCTTTGAACAAGAGATTGCAAAGAACTGCTGATCACATTCCTATTCCATAAGTCTACATAGAAGAAAAAACCTGACAAGTAGGAATGTTTACTTGAAGTTGCAGTTAATCAACGCCAAGTTGATGAGGTCTGGGCACGCCGGACAGGCTCAACAGAACCTGGAGATCTCATCATGGCGACCACTTCCAAGATTATCGACTCTGGCAAGGTCCGCATCGGCGCTGGCATGCGCACCCCGAAGGCTTCCGTCGCCGACACGGGCGCGGTCCGCATCGGCGCCGGCATGCGCACCCCGAAGGCCTCCGTCGCCGACAAGGGCACCGTGCGCATCGGCGCCGGCATGCGCCGCGTCTGACACCCGGAGCAGGGGGCTCCCGTCGCCGGAGCCCCCGCCCCTGACCAAATCATCGCGCCGCCAAGGACCAGCAGCATGTCCCAGGACCGCACCCCGATCGTTGCCTTCCATCGCCTGATCCCCGGGATCCCGGCGCCCGAGCGAGCCGATCGGTCGGCCCTCGGCGGCCTGCCGACGCGCGCCTTCCGCTATTGCGACGCGGTCACCAGTGCTTCCGGCTTCGGCTGGCACATCACCGCCCCGCTCGACTTCTCGCTGATGTTCGACGGGCACGAGGTCCTTTGGACGTGTGAAGAGCTCGAGCATGAATGGATGCCGCTCGGCCTCGGCGCCGTGCAGTACCCGCATTTCCGCGCCCGCTTCGATGAGGAAGTGCCGGAGGATGTCCGCGGCTTCTCGCCGCCCTTCCTGACCGGCCTGCCGGAACCTGGCGTGGTGCAGATGTGGACCGGCCTGTTCGTGCGCACCGCGCCGGGATGGTCGCTGCTGTCGCGTGCGCCGGCCAACCTGCCGCGCCCGGCCGCCTATGAGCAGTTCGAAGGCGTCGTTGAATTCGACAAGTGGTTCGGCCCGCTGTTCACCAATATCCGGATGACCCGCACCGATACGGTGGTCGAGATCAATCAGCTCCGCCCCATCCTGCAGGTCCAGCCGATCCCGCAATTCGCCTATGCCGACGCGGTGATGAATTCCTCCACAACCACCGACGCCTTCACCCAGTGGGGCGATGCGGAATGGGATGCCTATCGCGACAGCGTGGTGATCCCGGCCAACGCCGAGGAGCACAAGCCGGGCCATTACGCCACCGAGATCCGCCGCCAGCGCCGTGGGCAGGGCTGCCCCTTCGCCGCCATGGCCGCGGCCCGCGAGGCCGCGCCGGCCGTCTGATCCCACGTGCCGGTGAGGTCGAAGCCGTCGGTTCGCGCGGACCGGCGGCTTCACCCGTTCTTGCCTCCTGGCCGCATCGGGGCATCATCCCGGGCATCAGGAGGAAACGAGCATGAATGACGCCCCGACAATCGCCGACGCCCCGCCGCTCGATGCCAAGGCGGTCGCGGCACTCGCGCAGCAGCTCACCGAGTTGTTGCGACTTCGCACCTTTCCCATCGGCATGAAGCTGTTCGCCGATGCCGAGGAGATGGCGAAGGTCCCCGGCTTGCGCCGCCCGACCGAGGGCAAGACCTTCTCGACCTGCCAGCTGGTGACGCAGGCGCGCATCGCCGGCTTCACCATGGGCATCACCACCGCGAATGTGCCGGGCTTTTCCAATTGCGGCGGCGTGATCGGGTTGAACGAGCCGTCCGAGCTCTATCTCTCGGGCCGCAAATTCGAGGGCGTCTGGTTCGAGAATCGCGAGGCGGCGGCGAAGCACCAGGCGGAGATGCCGCGCGTGCCGCCGCGCTACGCCGGGCTGGTGGTCTCGCCGCTGCGCTCGGCGCGGCTCGACCCGCCGGACATCTGCCTGTTCTATGCAAACCCCGCGCAGATGATCCTGTTCATCAACGGATTGCAGTGGAAGACCTACAAGCGTTTCGATTTCTCCGTCACCGGGGAGAGTGCCTGCGCCGATTCCTGGGGCAAGGCGCTGCGCGATCGTGCGCCGTCGCTGTCGATCCCCTGCTACGCCGAACGCCGATACGGCGGCGTCGCCGATGACGAGATGCTGATGGCCTTGCCACCCGCTGATCTCGCCATCGCCGTCGAGGGCTTGCTGGGGCTGTCCAAGGCCGGGCTGCGTTATCCGATCATGCCCTATGGCCCGCAGGCCGATCCCGGCGAGGGCATGGCGAAGTCCTACGCCGGCAAGAGCTGACCGCGGACAAAGGCATGGCGCGGCAGGTTAGTGCTTGCGCCACGCCCCCCTTGCCCGGTCTTATGGGCACCTGAGCGAAGTCGCCCCCGAAAGAGAGGGCGACAGCCAGGGAGGATAACATGCGTCGTCTCGCCAAACATGGCGTGTGCGCGCGTCAGCCTGTTGCCCTGACCCCATGTCATGGGGCGGCTGGATGAGCGGCGTCGCACTTCTCGAAGTCAGCAACATCGTGGTTCGCTTCGGCGGCGTCACCGCCGTCGGCGGCGTGTCATTCGCCGTCGATGACCAGCAGATCTGCGGGCTGATCGGCCCCAACGGCGCCGGCAAGACCACACTGTTCAACTGCATCAGCGGCATCTACCAGCCCAATGAAGGCGATATCCGGTTTCGCGGCGAGATGGTCACCGGCCAGCCACGGCATCGCATGATTGGCCTGGGCATCGGGCGCACCTTCCAGAACCTCGCGCTGTTCCGCAGCCTGTCGGTACGCGACAATGTGTTGGCCGGTGCGCATCATCTCGGCCGCGCGGGCTTCATCGCCTGCGGACTGCATCTGCCATGGGTCGGGCGCGAGGCCGCCAGGCTGGATGCCGAGGCGCAACGGTTGATGGCCATGCTTGACCTGACCGCGGTGGCGGAGGTGCCGGTCGCCTCGCTGCCCTTCGGCACCCAGAAGCGTGTCGAGATGGCGCGCGCGCTGATCGGCCAGCCGCGGCTGCTGCTGCTCGATGAACCTGCCGCCGGGCTCAATCACGGCGAGGTGGATGAGCTTGCGGGGCTGCTGCGCCGTGTGCGGGAGGGGTTCAACCTCTCCATCCTGCTGGTTGAGCATCACATGAACCTGGTGATGAATGTCTCCGACAAGGTCGTGGCGCTCGATTTCGGCAGGAAGATCGCCGACGGCACGCCGCATGACGTTCGCAACGACCCTGACGTGATCGCGGCCTATCTGGGAGAGGCGCCGCATGAGCGCGCTGCTTGAACTGCGCGGCGTGCATGCTGCCTATGGCCAGACGCGCGTGCTGCACGGCGTTGATCTCACCGTCGAACAGGGCGGTGTCACGGCTCTGCTCGGAGCCAATGGCGCAGGCAAGACGACGACGCTGCGCGCGGTATGCGGCATGGTCCGCACCGAGGGCGAGGTGCATCTCGCTGGCGAGCGGATCGAAGGCAAGGCCACGGAGGACATCGCGCGGCGCGGCGTCGCGCATGTGCCGGACGGGCGCGGCACCTTCATGGAGTTGACGGTCGAGGAAAATTTTCGCCTCGGTGCCTATATCCGCAGGGATCGCGAAGTCGAGTCCGATTTCGAGCTGATGTTCGGCTATTTCCCGCGCCTGCGGCAGCGCTGGAAGCAGCAGGCCGGTACCCTCTCGGGCGGCGAGCAGCAGATGCTCGCGATCGCCCGCGCGCTACTGCTGCGGCCGCGGTTGCTGTTGCTCGATGAACCGAGCTTCGGCCTCGCACCGCTGATCGTGCAGGACATCTTCACCATCCTGCGCCGGGTGCGCGAGGCGCAGGGCGTAGGCATCCTGATCGTCGAGCAGAACGCCAATCTCGCGCTCGATGTCGCGGACCGCGCCTATCTGCTGGAGACCGGGCGCATCGTCGTCTCCGGCCCGGCGCATGAGATCCGCGAGGACGAACAGATCCGCCGTTCCTATCTCGGCTACTGAGGGAAGACCATGCAGGGACTCGCCCATCAGCTGATCGCCGGCATCGCCACGGGCGGCATCTATGCCTCCGTCGCGCTCGCGCTGGTGATGATCTACCAGTCGACGCATCATCTCAACTTCGCGCAGGGCGAGATGGCGACCTTCTCGACCTACATCGCGCTGACGCTGATCCAGGCGGGGCTGCCCTATTGGGTCGCCTTCGCGGCGACGCTGGTCATCTCCTTCGGCATCGGCGTCTTCACCGAACGCATCTTGCTGCGGCCGATGCACAATGCCTCCGTGCTCGCGAATGTCGGCGTCTTCATCGGCCTGCTGCTGGTGTTCCGCAACGCGATGGGGTGGATGTTCGAATACACCATCAAATCCTTCCCCTCGCCGTTCGAATCGGACACGCCGCTGCTCGGCGGGCTCGTCTCGGGGCATGAACTCGGCTCGACGGCGGTGACGCTGGTCGTGCTCGGGCTGGTCTTCGTGTTCTTTCGCTACACCAAGCTCGGGCTGGCGATGCGCGCGGCGGCGTTCAATGCCAGTTCCTCCAAGCTGGTCGGCATCCGGGTGGGGTGGATGCTGGCGCTGGGCTGGGGACTGGCGGCGACGATCGGCGCGATCGCTGGGATGATGATCGCGCCGGTGGTGTTCCTCGAACCCAACATGATGCTGGGTATCCTGCTCTACGCATTTGCAGGTGCGTTGCTCGGTGGGATCGACAATCCGGGCGGCGCGGTGATCGGCGGCTTCGCTGTCGGCGTCATCGAGAATCTCGGCGGCGCCTATCTGGTGGGGACGGAGCTGAAGCTCACCCTCGCGCTGGTCATCATCATCTGCGTGCTGCTGGTCAAACCATCCGGCCTGTTCGGGCGCGTCGTGCAGAGCAGGGTCTGAGCCATGAGCACGAGCCAACAGCCGATCGGCGGCACGCTCGGTACGGAGGTGGTGCCGGTCGCACCGGGGGTGAACCTGCTGCGCGCGGCGATCATCCTGCTCGCCTTCGCGATGGCGGCGGCGGTGCCGATCGCCTTCGCCAGCAGCTACCAATTGTTCCAGCTCACCCTGGCAGGGACCTATGCCATCGCCATCCTGGGGCTGAACATCGTCACCGGATTCAATGGTCAGATCTCGCTCGGGCACGGCGCCTTCTATGCGGTCGGCGCTTATACCACCGCGATCCTGATGACGCATTTCGACATGCCCTACTGGGAGACGCTGCCAATCGCGGCGGTGGTGTGCGGCGTGCTCGGATTCGGTGTCGGCTTCCCGGCGCTGCGCCTCGGCGGGCTGTATCTGGCGCTGACGACCTTCTCGCTCGCCGTCGCGGTGCCGCAAATCCTGAAGTATAGGGGCGTGGAGGATTGGACCGGCGGCGTGCAGGGCACCTTCCTGGTGAAGCCCGACGCGCCGGAATTCACCGGGCTCAACAATGACCAGTACCTGTACTTGTTTGTGCTGACGCTCGCCGCCTTGCTGTTCCTGATGATGGCGAACCTGCTGCACAGCCGGATCGGACGTGCCATGCGTTCCATTCGCGACCATCCGACAGCCGCCGAGGCGATGGGCATGGATATCGCCCGCATCAAGACGCGCACCTTCGCGCTGAGCGCGGGGATCACGGGCCTGGCCGGCGCGCTCAGCGCCATCGCAGTGGAATATGTGGCGCCGGACAGTTTCAACGTCGAACTGTCGATCAATCTGTTCGTCGGCATGGTGGTGGGCGGCGTCGGGTCGATCGTCGGGCCGATCTTTGGCGGGCTGTTCATCGTGTTCCTGCCGAACGTCGCCGAATCCGTGTCGCGCGCGGCACCCGGGGTCATCTACGGCGTCATCCTGATCTTCTTCTTGTACCTGCTGCCGCAAGGCTTCGCCGGATTCCCGCGCCGCATCGCGGCGCTGTTCCGCAAGCGCCGGCAGGATTGAACGAAACTTTCAAGGGAGGACAACGACAATGATGCAACGGCGCACTCTTCTGGCTTCGTCGGCGGCGCTGCTGGCCGTGCCGCGGCTTGGGCATGCGGTCACGGTCGGCGTTACGGCGACCGAGCTCAAGATCGGCAACTTCATGCCCTATAGCGGGCCGGCCTCCGCCTATGGCGTGATCGGCCGTGGCGACGCCGCCTTTTTCAAGATGGTCAACGACCAGGGCGGTGTCGGCGGAAGGCAGATCAACTTCATCAGCTACGATGACGGCTACAGCCCGCCGCGCGCGGTGGAGCAGACCCGTCGGCTGGTCGAGCAGGACCATGTCGCGCTGCTGTTCCACACGCTCGGCACGCCGTCGAATTCGGCGATCGTGCGCTACACCAACCAGCGTCGTGTACCGCATCTGTTCCTCGCGACGGGCGCGGACAAGTGGGGCAACTACCAGGACACACCCTGGACCATCGGCTGGCAGCCGAGCTACCGGACCGAGGCGCAGATTTACGCCAAATACATGCTGGAGCAGAAGCCGAACGCGAAGATCGCGCTGCTTTACCAGAACGACGATTTCGGCAAGGACTACGTGACCGGCGTGAAGGACGTGCTGGGCAGCCGGTTCGATGGCATGGTCACCACGGCGTCCTACGAGGTGACGGATCCGACCGTCGATTCACAGGTCGTCTCCCTACGGGGCAGCGGCGCCGATGTGATGGTCACCGCGGCGACGCCGAAATTCGCGGCGCAAACCATTCGCAAGATACATGATATCGGCTGGCACCCGATGCATTTCCTGTCGAATGTGTCGATCTCGATCGCCGCGGTGATGCGTCCGGCCGGGCCGGAGCGCGGCATCGGCATCATCACCTCCGCCTATCAGAAGGACATCACCGACGCGACCTGGGCCAACGATCCCGGCATGCGAAGCTGGCGCGAATGGATGCGGAAGTACCTGCCGGAAGGCGACATCACCGACAGCGGCTACGCCACCGCCTTCAATGCCAGCACGACGATGCTGCAGGTGCTGAAGCAGTGCGAGGGCGACTTCTCGCGCGAGAACATCATGCGCCAGGTCGCCAATCTGCATGACTTGGAGGTGCCGCTGCTGCTGCCGGGCATCAAGGTGAACACCAGCCCGACCAACTTCCACCCGATCCGCCAGATGCAGTTGCAGAAGTGGAGCGGCGAGCATTGGGAACGCTTCGGCGACGTCATCGAAGGTGCCAACGTCTGACTAACGATGCGAGGCCGCGCCATGCCGCGCGGCCTCGCCAAGAGGGTCAGTCCGCCGACATCTTGATCGGCGGATTCACATCCGGCGGCAGCGGGCAGACATAGGGGTGCGCATCGGTGCGCGCCTTGTGGTCGGCCTTGGCGGCGGCGAGCAGCGCCGGGTTCTGGATGGCATCGACCGCGGTGCCCGCCATGATCTTCGCGACATGCACCAGGCCCTTATGGGCGATGCCCGACTTGCCCTGCGCCGTCAGCTGCCACGAATGCCCCGGCGTGCCGATCGCATAGGTCGCGCCACGCGCCTGCACCGTCGGCACCGCCCAGGAGACGTCGCCCACATCGGTCGAGCCGACGCCACCGCCGCCCTTGGCATCCAGCGGCACGATGATGTCGCACAGCGCCTTGTCGCGCTCCACCTTCAGACCATGGCGACGGAAGGCGGTGGCGATGTCCTCATCCGACAACGTCTTCTGGATCTCGCGCGCATAGGCGCGGTCGGCCTCGTCGAATTCCGGCGCGCCGAGACGGATCATGTTGTCGTACATTGCCTGCTCCAGCGGCGTGTTGCCGAGCAGGTTGGAGACCGCGCTGACCACCTTGGTCGTCACGCTCGTCTCGGTCATCAGAGCCGCGCCATCGGCAATTTTGCGCACGCGCGCGACGAGCTGGTTCAACCCGACCAGGTCCTTGGCGCGGATCAGGTAGCGGATCTTGGCGGTGCCCTGCACGACGTTCGGCGCAATGCCGCCAGCGTCGAGATAGGCGTAGTGGATGCGCGCGTCGGACGGCATGTGCTCGCGCATGTAGTTGACGCCGACATTCATCAACTCGACCGCGTCGAGCGCCGAGCGGCCAAGTTCGGGCGCGGCGGCGGCATGGGAGGAGCGGCCGGTGAAGCTGAAATCGATGCGCGTATTGGCGAGCGAGACCGCCTCATTTACCCCGGTGAAGGCGGCCGGGTGCCAGCAGATCGCCATGTCCACATCATCAAAGGTGCCGGCGCGGACCATGAAGCCCTTGGCGGCGCCACCTTCCTCGGCCGGGCAGCCGTAGTAGCGCACGCGCGCCTTGATGCCGTTCTCGGCGAGCCAGTCCTTCACCGCGGAGGCGGCGAGCAGCGAGGCGGCGCCAAGCAGGTTGTGCCCGCAGCCATGGCCCGAACCGTCGCCCGGCAGCGGCTTGTGCTCGGCGACGCCGGCTTCGTTGGACAGGCCCGGCAGCGCGTCATATTCGCCGAGGATGGCGATGACCGGACCGCCCTCGCCCGCTTCACCCATCACCGCGGTCGGGATGCCGGCGACGTCGCGCGTCACGCGGAAGCCATGCTGTTCCAGCAGGGCGGTGTGTTCGGCGCAGGACTTCACCTCGGCGTAGCAGAGCTCGGGCATGCCCCAGACGCGATCGGCCATGGCGATGGCGTCGGGCGCCTTGGCATCGACCAGACGCCAGATTTCTTCCGTGTTCCGCATGATCAGTATCCTCAGGGGCTGTGCTGGCGGGACTCTCGCGCGTGACGGCGCGAAGGTCCAGCGCTGGACAGGCACCCCTGGCGCGCATCAGCATCGCGCCCATCGCCAGGAGCCTGCCCCATGCCGCGCGTCCAACTGCTTCGCTCCGAAGATCTTGCGCCGGAACTCAGCGCCATCTGGGACCGCTATGTGACCACCTATGGGCCCTTCGAGGGCCAGTTGGAGGTGTTTGCCCATGTGCCGGCGGCATTGCGGCACCTGATGCCGATGCTGATGGAGTTGCGCGCGGCGGGCAGCCTGCCGCGGCGCTGCCTGGAACTGGCCATCGTCGTCGTCTCGAAGCTGAATGCCTGCGACTACTGCATCGGCCACCACCAGCCCTATCTGGCGGTGGAGGGCATCCCGCCCGAGGTGGTGGCCGGCCTGCCGGCGGGCAGCGACCACCCGGCGCTGACCGAGCGCGACCGGGCGGTGATCGCGTTCTCGGTCGCGGCCTGGGAGGATAGCCATCGCGTGCCGGAACGGCTGTTTCGTGCGCTGCGCGAACACTTCACGGATGCGCAGATCGTCGAGTTGACGTTGCGCATCACCCTCACGGGGTTCTTCAACCGATTCTCCTCCGTCCTCGGCATCGAGAAGGAGGAAGAGGCCTGATCAGCGGCGGACGCGCACCGGCACCGACACGGATTCCAGGCGCTGCCGGTGGCCGCCACGCGGGGCGTCATCCTGGCCGTCCTGCAGCATCACTGCCGCGCCGATCTGCACCGAGCCGAAGGTCAGCCCGCTGAAGAACCACAGCATGGCCACCACCGGGAAGCCGCCATGCTTGAGGATCAGTTGCCCCACGCCGCCCGGATCGGCCCACAGCACCGCCGCCACGAACATGGCCGAGAGGCCGAAACCCACCAACCCATGCAAGAGCATGAAGCGGATGGGGGGCGGAATGCGATGCAGGGACATGGCAGCCTCCTTATGCATTCGAACATAGGCAGGTTAGGCACCATTGCAAAGGCGAGTCAGCCGCCTTTCACGCCGCCGGCCGTCAGCCCGGCGACGATCTGCTTCTGCGCCAGCAGCGTCAGCAGGAGCACCGGGGCGGTCACCAGCAGCGCGGCGGCCGACAGCGGGCCCCAGGAAATCTGCTCGAAGGTCAGCATGTTGTTGACCGCGACCGGCAGGGTGCGCGTCTCCCGCCCCGCCAGCACCATGGCGAAGATGAAGTTGTTCCAAGAGAAGATGAAGGCGAGGATGGTCGCCACCGTGATGCCGGGCCGTGCGAGCGGCATCGCCACGTGGCGGAAGGCCTGCCAGATGGTCGCGCCGTCGACCAGGGCGGCTTCCTCCAATTCGGCCGGCAGGCCCTCGAAGAAGCCGATCATGATCCAGACCACAATGGGCACGGTGATGACCAGGTGGGTGACGATGATCGGCGCCAAGGTGCCGGTCAGGCCGATCCATTGGAACAGCAGGAACAGCGGGATAAGGTAGGACAGGCCGGGCGTGATGCGGGCGATCAGGATGACGACGGCCGCGTTGGTCGCTCGCATCTTGGCGATGCCGTAGCCCGCCGGCACGCCGAACAGAATGGCGAGGCCGGTCGCGGTGAAGGAGACGATCACCGAGTTGATCGCGTATTTTACGAAGTCGTTGCGCTCGAACACCGCGATGAAATTGTCGAGCACCGGCGGGTTGGGGATGAAGACTGGCGGGAAATCGGTGTTGTCGAGCTCCGTCTTGAGGGACAACGACAGCATCCACAGGAAGACGCTGATGGCGGGTGCGACCAGCATCAGCACGCCGAAGCCGAAGCTGATGTTCCACGCGAAGCGCTTGAGCTTGCGCATCACGCGTTCCTCACCCGCGCGCGGGTCCACAGCAGCACCATCGCGAGCAGGATGATGATGGCGAAGAACACCACCACGACGGCGCTGGCATAGCCGAGGTTGTAGTAGGCGAAGGCCTGGAGATAGAGGAAGATGTTGATCGTCTCGCTCGCCGTGCCCGGCCCGCCCTGGGTGATCACGTAGATGGTGTCGAAGGCCTTCAGCGCATCGATGGTGCGGATGATCAGCGCCACCACCAGGAACGGGGCGAGCAGCGGCAGGGTGATGTGCCAGAAGGCCTGCACCGGCGTTGCGCCATCGATCTTCGCCGCCTCATAGGGGTCGACCGGCAGCGAGGCGAGGCCGCCCAGCAGGATCAGCATCACCAGCGGCGTCCAGTGCCAGACCTCGACCATCACCAGAGTGGGAATGACGGTGTCGGGCGAATAGACCCACAGCGACGGCGGCAGGCCGACCTGTTGCAACAGCCAGTTCAGCACGCCGAGCTGCGGGTGGAACATCATGGTCCAGACCAGCGCGACGGCGACCGGCGTTGCCATCATCGGCAGGATGAAGACGGTTCGCGCCAGCCCGCGCATCGGGAATTTGCGATGGAAGGCCAGGGCGGCCAGCAGCCCGAGCACCATCGGGATCACCACCGCCAGTGCGGTGAAGTAAAGCGTGCGGATGATGGAGAACAGGAAGCGCTCATCCGCGATCAGCTTGCGGTAGTTGTCGAGCCCCGCGAAGGTCTGCCCGCCGCCGAGATGGTAGTCGTGCAGTGACATGTACAGCGTGAAGACCCAGGGAAAGACGATGGTGCCGAGCACCACCGCCCCGCAAGGCACCACGAACCACCAGTATTGGCGGGCATAGTTGCGCCGGCGGCGGGGCGTCGTGCCCGCCGCCGCGCCATCCAGCGTGGTCGTGCTGCCGGCCATCGCCTCAGCCTGCGCGCTCGGACTGTTCGAGCACGGGGCGGAAGGCATCCGTCGCGCGCTTGAGTTCCGTCGCCACATCGGCGCCGCCGATCGTGCTGGTCAGCGCCGCGCCGATGGTGTCGCGGAATTCGGTGACGGGCACGATCTCTGGCAGGCCGGGGCGGCTGATGCGCGCGCTCTCGACCAGCGTGGCGAAGAACTCGCGCGAGAAGCGCGACTGGCTGATCGCCTCCTCATTGCGATAGGGCGAGGTCCGCGCCGGCGAGCCCGCGCCGGAGGTCAGGAAGCGCAGCTGGTTGGTCTTGTTCGTCGCCCATTGCAGGTAAAGCCAGGCCGGGCCCTTCTTCTGGCTCGCCTCGGCGATGCCGAAGCCGGTGCCGAACATGGCGCAGTGATGATGCGCCGGGCCGCGTGGCACCACGGCGTAGCCGACCTTGCCGGCGACGCGCGAACGCGCGCGGTCCTCAAGCGGGGCGGCGAAGCCGACGCCATCGAGCCAGAAGGCGGCGCGGCCCTGCATGAAGGTGGTCTGGCTTTCGTTCCAGTTGAAGCCTGAGACGCCGGGCGGCGAGCAGTCGCGCAGCAGCTTCTTGTAGAATTCGCCGGCCCAGATCGCATCCGGCGTGTCGGTGATCAGCTGGCGTTCGGCATTGATGCAGTCGCGCTGCTGGGTGCCGAGCAGGAAGGACGACCACAGCACGACATTGGCGTTGCGCAGCCCGCGGCCGACATTGCCGTAGATCTGCCGTCGCGAATCATTCAGCCGCCGGGCGCTTTCATACATCTCGTCGTAGGTCGCCGGCGGTGCGACGTTCTGCGCCGCCAGCAGTTCCTTGTTGTAGTACAGGATGAAGTAGTCGGTGAATTCGGGCAGCGTATCCATCCGCCCATCGGACTGGGTGGAGTAGGCCACCGCGCCGGCGCCGAAATCCGCGAAATCGAAATCAGGGGCCGTGATGGCCGGGTCGGCCATCAGCGCGCGGATGTCGGTGCACCAGCGCGCCTTGCCGACTTGGCGCTTGTTCACATGCAGGCTGATGCCAACCACGTCGAAGGACGGCCGGCCCGAGGCGAATTCGATGGCGAATTTCTGCCGGTGCTGCTGTTCGGGGATCGCCTCGGCACCGACGCGGATGCCGGTCATGTCCTCGAATTCGCGCTGGTTCTGGATCAGTATCTGGCTTCGCGGATTGGCGGTCAGACTGACCTCGATCCTCTGGCCGGCGAATCGTTTCCAGTCGAAGGCGGATTGGGCATTGGCCTCGCGCACGAGGGGCGGGGCCGCCAGCAAGCCGGCGCCGGCCGCGAGCGCCGTGCGGCGCGTGATGCCACGGGTCATGTTGTTTCCTCCGGTGTAGGCGGCGATTCGTCGCCTGCCCTTTATCCCGGCACGCATGTTCGGCCCGAAGCGGTGGCGCCGCAAGACGTTCGGCAGTCAGACCGCCTCGCGGCGCAGCCTGTCCAGGACGGCGGGGTCGGTGATCGGCGCGGTGTCCCAGGGCGGCGCGGGTGGCGGGTCCAGTGTCTCGAAGACGGTGGACAGCTCGATCGCCCCGGTGTCGGCTGGGCGCGGATAGGGGGTTGGGTCCACCGCCCCCGGGACTTTCGGCTTGCCGATGGCGACAAAGAAATCCTCAAGCCCCGCCGGCACCAGCATCCAGAGCATGCGGTACGGCCCGCCGCCATCATTGATGAAGCCGTGGCGGGTATGCGGCGGCGCGACCATGAAGGTACCCGCCGTGATGCGCCGCACCACGCCATCGAGACGTGCGAGCGCCTCGCCCTCGACGATCCAGAAAATCTCGGTCTGCGCCGGGTGGGCGTGCTCGCGGATCTTGCCGAGCGGCGGCAATTCCTGGAGCCCGGCAGAGAAGCCCGCTGGTGCACCCGGCAGCCGGGGCGTGGTCAGCAATTCGACCCAGCCATTGGCCGGTTGGGGCTGCCAATGCTGTTCGCCCTGCCCGGGCGGGACGACCAGCACGCGCGGCATCAATGCATCCGCGGATGTTTGAGGAAGCTGGTGCGGTCGGCCGAGACCACCGCGATCTCCCGCGACCCACGCGCGCGGCCGAGCTTCAGCTTCACCATCGCCCCGGCATTGCCGCAGCCCCAGACGGCACGCCACATCTCGGCAAGGTCGGTGACCACGGCGCCATCGACGCTCAGCACCCGGTCGCCGCTACGCACACCGGATTTCTCGGCCGGGCCACCCGGTGCGAGGGAGGCGATCGCCACCCCCTCGTCATCCTCGGTGGCATAGAGGCCGAGCCAGGGGCGTGCCGGCCGGTTCACCCGGCCCAAGGTCACGAGGTCGTTCAACACCGGCGAGAGCCGATGCACCGGCACCACCATGTTGAGGTCGAGCCGCCGGCCTTCCTCGCCCTGCTGCAGCACCAGGGAGCCAATGCCCATCAGCTTGCCGTCAGGCCCGAACAGCCCCGCACCGCCCCAGGAGGGATGGGCCGGCGCGGTGAACAGCGCGTCCTCGATCAAGTATTCCCAATAGCCGGCGAAGGGCTGGCGGGCGACGAGCTTGCCGCTGATCGCCTGGGCACGGCCACCGCCGGCGGCCAGCAGCACCGGCGCGCCCACGCGCAGTGCCTCGCTGTCGCCCAGCTCGACCGGCGGCACGTCGAGCCTGCCCAGCGCCTGCACCAGGCCAAAGCCGGTTTCCTGGTCGATCGCCAGGGTGTGGCCGGGCACCACGCGGCCATCCGCGGTTGTGATCCAGATCTGCTCGGCCTCGGTCACCAGATACCCGATGGTCAGCACCAGGCCGTCGCGGATGACGACGCCGCTGCCTTCGCGCTCGGTGCCCAGGGCGCGGGTGGTGAAGGCATCCGCCGGCACATGGCTGCGCAGCGTCACGACGCGCGACAGGGTCTCGTCGATGTCGAAGGACCATTCCGATGGGTCGGGGCGAAGATGTTCTGGAATGTCCAACTCGTCCTTGCTCATGCCTGTCTGCCGGCGCCTCGCTGTCACGACGCGTCAATTCTAGCATGATACCTTTGCCGCGCGGAGAGGCCGCGCGGCAAAGGTACGGCAGCGGCGGGCGCGCAGGCCCGCCGCCCCGGCGGTTCAGCTCTTCTGGACGCCCCAGAAGGTCGGGAAGCCCGGCTTCACGCCGGTGACATTGGTGCGATAGGCGGTTGGCTGGAGGTATTGGCCGAGCGGGATGGACGGCACGTCCACCATGCATTGCACCTGCATCTGCCGGCAGATTTCCTGCTGCGCGGCGAGGTTCGGCGCCTCGAACCAGGCGTCGCGCAGTTCCTCGAGCTTCGGGCTGACACACCAGCCGGGCCAGCCCGACCGCTGGTCGCCATCGCCGCGAATGGCATAGTGGTTGGATGGGTCCATGTGGTCGGCGCCCTCCCAGCCCGTGTTGAAGCAGGACCAGCCGCCCTGGTCGACCGGCCCGCGATTGTTGCGCCGCGACAGCATGGTTCCCCAATCCGTCGCGACATAGTCCACATTCATGCCAATGCGGCCCATCACGTCGGCCATCACCTCGCCGATCGCCTTGAACTGCGTGTAGTCGGTCGCGGCGAGAATGGTGACCTTCTCGTTCGCGTAGCCGGCCTGCTTCAGCATCTCCTTGACCTTGGCGAGGTCACGCGGGCCGGTCAGCGGCTCAAGCCCGGCCGTGCTCGCCATCGGCGTGTTCGGACAGAACACCCCGTGCGGGACATGGTACATCTGCGCGTCGTCGCCGACGATCGACTGCATGAAGTCGGACTGGCTGAAGGCGTGCAGCATGGCGCGCCGGATCGCCGGATTGTTGAATGGCGGCTGCAGGTGGTTCGGCCGCATCATGTCGACCGAGCCGGTCGGGTTGGTGATCTCGATCTTGACCTGCCGGTTGCGCCGCAGCAGCGGTAGCAGGTCGTGCGTCGGGTTCTCCCACCAATCCTGCTCGCCCTGCTGGAGGGCGGCGACCTTGGTGGCGGCATCGGGGATGGTGGTCCATTCGACGCGGTCGAGCAGCACGCGCTTCGGGCCGGCATTCCATTGCTGCGGACCGTCCTCGCGCGGGACATAGCCGTCGAATTTCACATAGACGTTGCGCGACCCGGCGACGCGCTCGCTGGCGACGAAGCGGAACGGGCCGGAACCGATCATCTCGGTGATCTGCGTGAAGGGGTCGGTATTGGCGAGCCGCTCAGGCATCATCGCCGGCATCGGCGAGGTCACCTTACCGAGGGCCGCCGGCAGCAGCGGGAAGGGCCGCTTGAGCTTGAAGCGGATAGTGCGGTCATCCGGTGCGCTTAGTTCGTCGGTGCGTTCCATGAGGGCGCCGCCCAGCGCGTCGCGGCGCGCCCAGCGGCGGATGGAGGCGACGCAATCCTTCGCCAGTACCGGTTCGCCGTCATGCCATTTAAGGCCCGGGCGCAGCGTCAGGTTCCAAAGCTTGCCGTCATTCTCGATGGTGTGGCCAGCCACCATCTGCGGGTGCGGATTGAAGGCGGAATCCGACCCGTACAGCATGTCGAACACCATGTGCCCGTGGCCGCGGGTCACATAGGCGGTGGTGAAATGCGGGTCGAGGAAGGACAGGTCGATCTGCGGAATGAAGCGCAGGACCTTGCTGTCCTGGGCGAGGGCAAGACGTGGCGCGGCAAAACCTGCGGCAAGCCCGGCACCGGTAAGTGCCAGAGCGGAACGACGACTGATGGACATACGATCTCCCTTGTTGGGCTGTGAGTGGCCGAACTCCCTGTTGCGTGAGGCTAGCAGCGAGCGCCGGATACCGCACGCGAAAGCGATCCGCGTTTAGGTATCGCCCACCGCCAAGCCTGCGCTAGCATCGCGCCACATGGAAAGCCTTCCAGCAGAAATGGCCGCGGGCCTGCGCTCCATGGGACTGCTGGCCCCGGGCGCCCATGCACGCGGCATGCCGCTCTCGGGCGGCGTTTCGTCCGATATCTGGCACGTGGTGTTGCCGGATGGTCGGCATGTCTGCATCAAGCGCGCCCTGGCGAAGCTGAAGGTGGCGGCGGATTGGCGTGCACCGATCGTGCGCAGCCGCTACGAGGCCCGTTGGCTCGCCCGCGCGCACGACGCGGCACCGCATTCGGTCCCTGCCCTGCTCGGCCAGGACGAAGCCACCGGCACATTGGCGATGGCTTGGCTGCCGCCCGAGCAGCACCCCATCTGGAAGAACAGGCTGCACGACGGCGAGGCTGATGCGGCCTTCGCCGGCGAGGTGGGCCGCGGCATCGCGCGCATCCACGCCTATGCCGCGGCGCGGCCCGAACTCGCCGCGGATTTCCCCACCGACTCGCTGTTCCACGATATCCGGCTGGAGCCTTATCTGATCGCCACGGCGCGCGCGCATCCCGACCTCGCGCCCGCGTTGGTCGGACTGGCCGCGCGCACCGCGGCGACCAAGCTTACCCTGGTGCATGGCGATGTCAGCCCGAAGAACATCCTGGTCGGTCCCGATGGCCCGATCTTCATCGACGCGGAATGCGCCTGGTGGGGCGACCCAGCCTTCGACCTGGCCTTCTGCCTGAACCATCTGCTGCTGAAATGCCTGTGGACGCCGCCCGCGGCACCCGATTTCCTGCATTGCTTCGAGGTGCTGGCCACCGCCTATCTTGCCTGCGTGACATGGGAAGCACCCGCCACGGTCGAGGCCCGCGCCGCCTCGTTGTTGCCCGGGCTGTTCCTCGCCCGCGTGGACGGCAAGAGCCCGGTCGAGTACCTCACCAGGGAAGAGGACAAGGATCGCGTGCGCCGCGTGGCGCGGGCGTTGCTGTCCTCGCCGCCCGATCGCCTGCGCACGGTGCGGACCGCCTGGGGGGAAGAAATCAACGCATGAGTTCCACGATCATTCAGTCTGTCCGCGGACGCCGCGTCTGGGACAGCCGCGGCCGCCCGACGGTGGAGGCCGAGATCCGCCTGGCCGGGGGCGCGCGCGGCCTCGCCATCGCCCCTGCCGGGGCGAGCACGGGCAGCGGCGAGGCGCTCGACCGCCGCGACGGCGGCGCGGCCTTTGGCGGCTACGACGTGACAGGCGCCGTCGCCTCGGTGAATGAGGAAATCGCGCCCGCCGCCGCCGGCATGGATGCGGCCGACCAGGCGGGGCTGGATGCGGCGCTGATCGCGCTGGACGGCACGGCGAACAAATCGCGCCTCGGTGCGAATGCGACGCTTGCCGTCTCGATGGCGGCCGCCCATGCCGCGGCGCATGCGAACGGCATGCTGCTGTGGAAGTATCTCGGCGGCGACGGGGCGACGCTCCTGCCCCTGCCGCAGATCCAGATTCTCGGCGGTGGCGCGCATGCCGGGCGGCGTGTCGATATCCAGGACTTCCTGGTGATCTGCCCGGCTGCGACCTCCTTCGCGCAGGCGCTCGACTGGACCGCGGAGGTCTATCGAGCCGCCGGCGCGATCATGAAGGAACGTGGTCTGCTGCAGGGCGTCGCTGACGAGGGCGGCTGGTGGCCGGCCTTCAGCGCCAATGAGCAGGCGCTGGAGACGTTGGTGAAGGCCATCGAGCGCGCCGGGTTCAAGCCGGGCGCGCAGGTCGCTATCGCGCTCGACATCGCGGCGACCGATTTCGGCAAGGGCGGGCGGTACCGGCTCGGGCTGGAAGGGCGGGAACTGGATACGGACGGCATGATCCGCATGCTGCTCGGCTGGCTCGATGCCTATCCCATCGCCTCGATCGAGGACCCGCTGGCGGAGGATGACGCCGCGGGCTTCGCCGCCTTCACGAAGGAAGTCGGCCATCGCGTGCAGGTGGTGGGCGACGATTTCCTGGTCACCGACGCGGCGCGTGTGCGCGAGGCGGCCAAGGCCGGTGCGGCCAATACCGTGCTGATCAAGCCGAACCAACGCGGCACCCTGACCGAGACGAAGGCGGCCTGGGAGGCGGCGAAGGAGGTCGGCTACGCCGGCATCGTCTCGGCGCGGTCGGGCGAGACGGAGGATGTGACGATCGTCCATCTCGCCATCGGTTGGGGTGTTGGGCAGTTGAAGGTCGGCTCCTTCGCGCGGTCCGAGCGCATGGCCAAGTGGAACGAGGCGCTGCGCATCGAGGAAGGGCTGGGAGCGCGGGCGCGCTTCGCGGGCGGGGCGGTGCTTGGGCGGTCGCGCAGCTCAGCGCAGGGTTAAATCCCCAGCGGCCTGAGTGGGCAGCGCGCCGACACTCCCGCCAGCCGGTCGGCTGACGGATCGGCGCCTCAGCCGCGTCGGGCCGCTTCGATCGTGGCAACGTCGATCTTCTTCATGGTCATCATGGCGTCAAACGCGCGCTTTGCTTCGTCGCCACCGGCCGCCAGGGCGTCCATCAGTACGCGCGGGGTGATCTGCCATGAAATCCCCCAGCGGTCCTTGCACCATCCGCACTCGCTCTCCTGGCCGCCATTGCCGACGATGGCGTTCCAGTAGCGATCGGTTTCCTCCTGGTCGTCAGTGGCGATCTGGAACGAGAAGGCTTCGGTGTGCTTGAAGTGGGGACCCCCGTTCAGGCCGAGGCAAGGAATACCCGCGACGGTGAATTCGACCGTCAAGACGTCACCCTGCTTCCCGGACGGGTAGTCGCCAGGCGCCCGCAGTACGGCAGTCACCGCACTGTCGGGAAAGGTCATGGCGTAGAATCGGGCGGCTTCCTCAGCATCCTTGTTGTACCAAAGACAGATCGTATTCTTGGCCATGGCGAGTCCCATTCGTTCTGGCGCCGAAGTTCCGGCTTCGTTTCACCAATCGTCTGGTCCGACTGAGGGTGCCAGCTCAGGACCCACGCGTCTCGCCCGAACGGTGCCACCGGGCCATCAACTCTGCGTCACGCGGCGTAAGCGCGCGACAGAAACCGACAGGCCGACGCAGTATCAATGCAACAGCAAAGTCACGCCCTGGATCGCCGGCGGGGCGATCCCGGCATGCGCTGAGGGGGGTGGAGGATCGCCTTCACCCCGTCCCTCAATGCCTGCCGGCCGGCAGCGCCGCCGCGGGCTTGTCGTGCCGCCCCAAGCGTTCGACCAGCGTGCGGCTCGCCTGGTTCATCCCGATGATCTCGACCGGCACCCCGTGATGGCGGAATTTCAACACCACTCGATCCAGCGCGTTGATCCCGGTGATGTCCCAGAAATGCGCGTCGTGAACATCGATCACCACCGCGCGGGCCTCCTCGTGGAAGTCGAAGGCGGTGTGGAAGGCTTCGGCGGTGGCGAAGAACAATTCGCCGGTCACGGTGTAGGTGCGGGTGCCAGTTTCCTCATCCAGCGCGGAGGCGACGCCGAAGAAGCGCGACACCTTCTGCGCGAAGAACAGCCCGGACAGGATGACGCCGACCAGCACGCCCTTGGCCAGGTCATGCGTGAAGACGACGACGATGACGGTCGCCAGCATGACGATGCTCGATGATTTCGGATGTGTTACCAGCGTGCGCAGCGAGCCCCACTGGAAGGTGTTGATCGACACCATCACCATCACCGCGACGAGCGCCGGCATCGGGATCTGCTTCACCCAATCGCCCAGCACCAGCACCAGGAACAGCAGGAAGCCGCCGGCCCACAGGCAGGACAGCCGGCCCCGGCCGCCGGATGAGACGTTGATGACCGATTGCCCGATCATCGCGCAGCCCGCCATGCCGCCGAACAGCCCGGAGACGATGTTGCCGAGCCCCTGCCCGCTGCATTCGCGGTTCTTGTCGGAGGTGGTGTCGGTCATCTCGTCGATGATCGCTGCGGTCATCAGGCTTTCCAGCAGGCCGATCATCGCCAGCGTCAACGCATAGGGCAGCACGATGCGTAGGGTCTCGAGGTTGAAGGGCACGTTGGGCAGGGCGAAGCCGGGGAAGTCGGTCGGCAACTGGCCCATGTCGCCGACGGTGTGGAACTGGGCGCCGGTCGCCATGGTGAAGGCGGTCAGCAGCACGATGGTCACCAGCGGCGACGGCACGATCGTCGTCACGCGCGGCAGCCCGTAGATGATGGCGAGCCCGACCCCGACCATCGCATAGACCTGCCAGCCCAGGCCGACGATTTCAGGCAACTGCGCCAGGAAGATCAGGATGGCCAAGGCATTGACGAAGCCGGTGACGACCGAGCGCGAGACGAAGCGCATCAGGTCCCCCAGCCGCAGGAACCGCGCGATGATCTGCGCGATGCCGGTCAGCACCGTGGCTGCGAACAGGTAGTCGACGCCGTGGTCGCGCACCAGCGTGACCATGACCAGGGCGGTCGCGCCGGTCGCCGCCGAGATCATCGCCGGGCGACCCCCGGTAATGGCAGTGACGATGGCGATCCAGAAGGAGGCGTACAGGCCGAGCTTCGGGTCGACCCCGGCGATGATGGAGAAGGCGATCGCCTCGGGGATCAGGGCGAGGGCGACGACGGTGCCTGCCAGCAGGTCACGCGTGATCTTCGGCGCCCATTCGGCGCGCCATTGGCTCAGGGTCATGGCTTCGATTTCCGGTACCGGCAGGCGCGCGGGATCGGGGCGCGGATACGGGAGGACAGGCAGGACCCCACCGCCCCGGATGGGCGGCAAGGCACGCGGGATCGCAGGGCGGGCGCCCTCAGGGTGGCGTCGGCCGGTCGCTCGGGCTGGATTGTTTCGTGGTCACACGGCACGGTCACATGGCCGCTGTTGCGGTGCAACATGCCGTCATGGCCGACGGCGCCCGCCTGGCGTTCCGCCGCCGCGCGAAACCTTCTAAGAACCGCTGGAGAATGTGCCACGGGGCGCATTCCACCGTGCGCTACCAACCCGTACTCCACCCGGCATCGCCTCCAGGATTCTGATGCAGGGTGGGCGGGATGGTGCCGCATCATTCGAACGGGCTCCAAGAACCGCGCCATGCCGCACGACCTGATCAAGACCACCCGCGACGGCGTCATCGCCACCGTCCTCATTGACCGCGAGGCCAAGCGCAACTGCCTCGACCTGCCGATGTGGGTCGCGCTGGGGGAGGCGCTGGGGGCGCTGTCCGCCGACGAGACGCTGCGCGCGGTGGTCATTCGCGGCGCGGGCACCGAGGCCTTCTCGGCCGGGGCGGATATCGCCGCCTTCGAGCATGAGCGCGGCACGCCGGAACGCGAGGCGGTCTATGGGCACGAGTTGCACAACGCCCTGCAGGCCGTGCGCGGCTGCATCCATCCCACCATCGCCGCCTGTTCCGGCTGGACCATGGGCGGTGGCTGCGGCATCGCCACGATGTGCGACTTCCGCATCGGCGCGCCTTCCACGCGGATGGGCATCCCGGCACGCAACCTCGGCATCTTCTACGCCTTCGAGGAGATCGACCCGATCCTGCAGATCTGCGGCTATGCCACCACGGCCGAAATCCTGATCGAGGGCCGCGTGCTGACCGGGCAGGAAGCCCATGAGAAGGGCCTGCTGTCGCGCCTGGTCGCCGATGGCACGGTGCATGGCGAAGCCCAGGCGCTGGCGGAGCGGATTGCGCAGGGTTCACCCCTCTCAGCTCGCTTCCACAAATACGCGATGCAGAAGCTGCGCGGCACGGTCGCGATCAGTGCCGAGGACCGGGTGCGCGAGGAATCCTTCGCCTACACTGAGGATTTCCGCAACGCGGCCCGCGCCTTCCTCGCCAAGCGCAAGCCGGTCTTCGAAGGGCGCTGACGCCGCCCGAGCGGACGGGCCGGACCCACGTTGCATTCACTTTAGGGAAGAGCCGTACCGGGCGCTCACGTCCGGCTTACCATCGGTGCGTGATGATCCTGGTCGCTGACCACGGTCCGGACAGACACGCTCGAGCGATTCGGCACGGCCGCCTACCAGGCGGCGACCTTCCTTGAACGCGGCGTGATCGTACCCTTCACCACCCCCTTCTTGCTCGGCGCCCGCATCCGCCTGACCGACACCCCGTCGGGGCTGGAGGTGGTGATCGGCAATCCCTCCGGCGGACGAGGCTTCTACATTGTCCGCTGGGGCGCCCTGCCCGAGGCCTGTGCGCCCACCCTGCATGGCAGGCGGCTGTGGCAAAGGCTGTGCGATCAGACCGCCATCGCGCCGTCGCTCGCATGTGAAACGGCCCGCGCCGTGGCCACGGAGAGATTGGCCGGGCGCGCCGCCGCCGCTGCCGTCGCGCAGGCCCGCGGCGCCGAAGGGGCGGCCCGCATGCCTGCCAACGTCCTGCTGCTACTCGACCTGGTCCGCCGCACCGAATCGTACAACGAAGCGGTTGTGTCCCCACAGGCCGACACGCCGGCCAATATCGAAAGCCGTGCTCGCCGCGCCGTCGCGCGATTCGCCCTCGCCTGGGTGTCAGTGCCGAGATCATTGCCGCCTGGCTCAAGTCGATCGCCGGCGTGGTCGCCGGCATCGGCGTGCCCGACGACGGTGCGACGTCGCGGATGCGCGGCCTTGCCCAGTCACTTGCGAGCATGGTGCAGGAGATTGAGCTGTGGATCGCGCAGTCCGTCGCCCCTCGTGAACAGCATGCGGCCATACTCGTCATCGATGCGGCGCGGTTGACGCTCAACTGTGCCGGGGCGGCCTTCAAGGACCTCGATGGCACGCGGTCGGACACGCCCACGCTTCTGCGGGCATGGCGGGAGGATCAGGCCGAAATCGCAAGACGGGCGACCCGGCCCGACTAGCTGCTCGATGGGCGGCAGGTGATCTGCGCGCTGTGGCGCGATACCGACCCAGCCCTGCGCAGCGGCGTGCTGTGGGAAATGGCGATGCTGGCGATGCCGCGCGAGGTCGAGGAATGGCTCGGAATCATCGAGAATTGGGACCGCCCGTACCGGCTGCGCCGCGTGGAGCGCGCCAATTAGGAATGGCGCAGCGGCTGCATGCTCGACACCGTCGCGCGTAACGAACGCTGCGGGCGCGGGCCGCGTGACACTCGTCACCGCCGCGGAACATCGCCGCCTGACCCACGCCGTCGCCACCGCATCCGACAAGGCGCTAGCCGGCATCGTCGCCCTGCTGGACGCCATGGCGGACCGGCGGGAGGCGGACCGATTGCTTGATGCCGTGCGGCCGCGGCTGCGCCAGTTGCGGCCGCCGCGCCCGATCGGCCTGCCGAGGCTGCTCTTCGTGCCGCTGCGTGGCGCGATCACCGAAGCGCTGCTTTGGCGCCGACAGGATGGCGGCCTGCCGCGCAGCGCTCTTCTGCCGATTGCCGGGGCGGTGAGTGCCGCCATCGGCGCCGAAGCGAACGCGATCGATGCGATGATCGCCGGGCGCAATTTCGCCGATCTGCGCACTGTCGATGCCGCAGGCCGGCGATTTTGGCGCGCCGCTGCCGGCGTGGCCGCCGGCCTGGCGCAGCCCGACTCCTGGGAAACGACGGGGCTGAACGCGGCCGGTTTCCAACATGTCATGACGATCGCTGCCGGGGTCTGTCGCCATGCCGATCCGTTGTGGGCGGCGATACTGGCCCACCCATGGGGCCGCCGGACGTGCTGGTGCAGGACGCCCTCACCGCCGCCGCTGCGGAGGGCCCGATGGTGCCCGAGGCCATCCTTGCGACCCTGCTGCTCAAGGCGGCCAAGCCAGGCAGCGCGGCGGCGGCCGCTGCCGCCGCGCGCATCGGCCCGCCCGGGGCGGCCGAGCGGATGCTCGATCGCTGGATCGATGGCTGCAACTCGGACATCACGATCGCCGACCCGCAAGGCTCGGCCCGGCTCGGCGAGCCGCCAACCGGATCGGCGCCGGCGGATCGCCGCCTTGCGCCGCGACGTCGGCGAAGCCTGCCGCAACGCCTTTACCGATGGTGCGACGATCGGCCTACTGGAACCGCTGGCCCGGTCCGGCGCCCCGCCAACCGACGAGGCCATGGAGGCGATGGAAACCAAGGCGCGGGCGCTGAGGCGGCTGGAGCAGGCGGGCCGGCAACTCGTTGGCGGACCGACCCATGACGCCGTGCTGCGGCGCATCGTCGACGGCTTCGGCATGATGCGAGCCGCGCCGGGCGCGAACCCGGCGGACCTCGCCAGCCTGACGGAGATCCTGGCCGGGCCTGAAGCGGCGCTGCGCCTGCTCGATGCTGCCTGAGCAGGCGCCGCGCCGTCCCGGTCAGCCGCGAACCAGGGGGCAGCCGCCCTCGTTCATCGGGCGGAAGGCCTCATCGCCCGTCACGGTCGCCTTCAGATTGTAGAAGTCCCATGGCCCATGGCTTTCCGCCGGCGTCTTCACCTGGAACAGATAGGCAGGGTGGATCTTGCGACCATCCTGGCGCACCAGGCCGGGGCCGAAGGCGTCGTCATCGGTCGGCATGCGCTTCATCATGGTGACGACATCGAGGCCCGACGCCTTGGCCCGCGCCACGCCGACTTCCATCACCGCCTTGAGGTAGTGGATGACGCAGGAATAGGTGCCGGCATGTTCCTGGCCCGGCATGTTGTCGGGCGTGCGGCGGAGGATGCGCTGGGCGAGGCCGCGGGTGCGGTCGTTGAGGTCGTGATAGAAGACCTCCGACAGCAGCATGCCCTGGGCGGCTTCGAGGCCGATCGCCTTGATGTCCTGTACGAACATGATCATGCCCGCGAGCTGCGCGCCGCGCCGCGTCAGGCCGAATTCATGGGCCTGCTTGACGCAGTTCACCATATCCGCCGCCGCCATGGCGAGGCCGACCACCTTGGCGCGGGAGGCCTGCGCCTGCAGCAGGAAGGAGGAGAAGTCGGCGGTGCCCGGGAAGGGGTAGCGCGCCGAACCCAGCACGCGCCCGCCGGCCTTCTGCACGAAGGCGCCGACGTCGCGTTCGAGCTGGTGGCCGAAGGCGTAGTCGGCGGTGATCATGTACCAGGTGTCGCCGCCGGCGCGCACCGAGGCACCGCCGACCACATTCGAGAACATCCAGGTGTCGTAGGTCCATTGGATGGTGTTCGCCGTGCATTGCGGCCCGGTCAGCGCCGAAGAGGCCGCGCCCGAGGCGAGCTGCACCTTGTCCTTATCCTTCACCAGATTGGCGACGGCGAGGGCGATGGCGGAATTGTTCACCTCGCAGATCATGTCCACGCCGTCCTGGTCGATCCAGCGGCGGGCGAGCGCGAGGGCGGCATCGGGGCGGTTCTGGTGGTCACCCTGGATGACCTCGACCTTGATGCCCCGATTGGTCATGCCGAGGTCCTCGACCGCCTGCTGCGCGGCGGCGAGGCTGGTCGGGCCGGAGGTGGAGCGATACGGGCCGGAGAAATCTGCGAGCACGCCGATGCGGATGACCTGGTCATGGGCCTGCGCCCAGGCGCGGCCGGAGGTCAGGGTCGCGGCACCGGCGACGGCGCCCCCCGCCAGGATCTGGCGGCGGTTCACGATGGTCATGGTCTGGACGTCTCCCGATAGTGCTTCGAGGTTGCGATCCAGCCCGTTGCATGGGTTGCAGCCAGGCGCAAGCGCGGCGGCCACGGGCGACCATCGCATGGCCATGCGCCTGACGGCGCATGGCTGAAGCGCGGTTCAGAAGCGGAAGTTCAGGCTCACCCCGGGTTGCGGCGCGTAATAGACCGGCGGTGGCGGCGCATAATAAACCGGCGGCGGCGGGGCGTAGTAGACCGGTGGCGGCCGATAATACCGGGGTGGCGGCGGCGCGTAATAGACCGGTGGTGGCGGCGCCCAGCCGTAGTAATAGCCCGGAGGCCCATAGCCGCCTCGGCGCCAGCGACCGCGACCGCCTTCGCCCCCGTCCCCGGCCGGCAGCAGCGCCGACGGGCGTGCCTCCGGCACCGCCAGGAAGGGGTTGCCGCCGGCGCGCGCCAGCGTCGTGCCGGTTCCGCCATCGGCACCGTCGGTGGCCACCATGGACGCCCCAGCGATGCGCGGCATCGCGGCGTCGGCCCCACCCGCCAGCGCCACATGGGCGACGCCGAGCAGAATCGCGCTGATCGTCACAGGTCGCATCGGTCCCTCCGGATGCCAGTCGCTCTTAAACGATATGAGAGTGTCATCGCGATATGACAGAGTCGTGGCAAGTCCGGCATGGCGGCGACACAAGTTCTGGATATGAGAGCGCATGGATCGCAGCGCCCCTCCGCTCACTATCGTCTCGGCCACCCCAGGAATAGCGTGGCCCGCGCTGCCCGACGCGCCGGGCGCCGCGCTGCTTGCGATCCTGTTTCAGCTCGAACAATCGCAATGGTGGCCGACGGAACGGCTGCAGCAGGCCCAGCGCCGCCAATTGTCCGTGTTGTTGTCACATTCGCGCGACCGGGTTCCATTCTACGGCAGCCGTCTGCCGCGTGACTGGCCGGATGCCGCCGACGCCACGGCATGGGAAGCGGCCTGGCAGAGGCTGCCGATCCTTCGGCGGGAGGAGATCCAGGCGGCGGATGCCAGCGAGGCGATGCTCGCCGATGCGCTGCCGCCGGGTCACGGTGAATACCGCGAGGTCTTCACCTCCGGCTCAACCGGGCGGCCGATCCGCGCCGTGCGCAGCCAGCTCTGGGAACTCGTCTGGAGCGCCTTCACCATCCGCGACCATCTTTGGCATTGCCGCGACCTGACCGGGACGCTGGCGGTGATCCGCGAGAGCAGTGCGGGCAAGGCCGCCTACCCGCAGGGCGACACGCAGCAGGGCTGGGGCTTCTCCAGCGCCGGCGTGTTCGAGACAGGGCGGCTGGTCAGCCTGAACGTGACGACGCCCGTGGACCAGCAGCTGGAATGGCTGGTCCGGCAGGATCCGGACTACGTCCTGTCACATCCGAGCATCCTCGCCCGGCTCGCCGCGGCGTCACGGGAAGCGGGCTCGCGCCTACCCCGGCTACGACAGGCGATGACCATCGCGGAGGCGCTGCGGCCGGAGGCACGGCAAGCGATCGAGGCGGCCTGGAATGTCACCGTGGCCGATGTCTACAGCACGCGGGAAGCGGGCTACCTCGCGCTGCAATGCCCGGACCATCCGCATTACCATGTGCAGTCGGAAGGGCTGCGCGTCGAGGTCATCGGCGAGGATGGGCAAGCCTGCGCGCCGGGCGAAACCGGTCGGGTGCTGGTGACGCCGCTGCACAACCTCGCCATGCCGCTGATCCGCTACGATATCGGCGATATGGCGGAAGTAGGTCCGCCCTGCCCCTGCGGGCGGGGGCTGCCGGTGCTGACCCGCATCCTGGGGCGACGACAGAACATGCTGCGTCTGCCCGGTGGGGAACGGCGCTGGCCGTTGCTGTCTTCCGGCGACCTGGCGGGCTTGGTGGAGGCGGTGCCGCCGCTGCGCCAGTACCGAATCGAGCAGAAAGCGCTGGACCATCTGCATGTCGCGCTGGCCGTGACCCGGCCGCCAAGCGCGGCGGAGGAGGCGGCCGTCATCGCCTGGGCGCGGAAGAAGTTCGGCGCCGGCTTCCGGGTGACGGTCGAAGCGATGGCAGAACTGCCGCGCACCACCGCCGGCAAGTTCGAGGATTTCGTCTGCGACATACCGGAGAGCGGGTAGAGCAGATCCCGGCCGGCTGATGACGCTCGAACAAGCAAGGCGAGCGCGCTTCCACCCTCAGGGAACCGCCCTAGCCGCCGCCCGGGGTTTCGCGCGCCGTCCACCCGCGCCATGATCCCGGCGCTCACCTTGTTCGGAACTGGCACCATGGCTCTGCGCTGCGACCTCATCATCCGCGATGCAACGATCTTCGACGGCACCGGCGGGCCGCGCCGGCGCGGCGATGTAGGCGTCACGGGGGACCGCATCGTCGCGGTGGGCGACCTCGGCGCCGCCTCGGCCGATCGCGAGATCATCGCGGGTGGCAAGGCCTTGGCGCCCGGCTTCATCGACGCGCACACCCATGACGACCGCGCAGTGATGTGCGGCCCGGAGTGCATGACCTGCAAGATCAGCCAGGGCGTGACGACGGTGGTCGTCGGCAATTGCGGCGTGTCGCTCTCCCCTGCCCGCTTCAAGCGCCTCCCGCCGCCGCCGCTCGACCTGATCGGCGAGGAGGGCTGGTGGCGCTTCGACAGCTTCGGCGACTACGCGCATGAGTTGAAGAAGCGCGGCTCGGAGGTGAACACCTTCGCCCTGGTCGGCCATCAGACGATGCGCGTCGAAGCCATGGACGGCGACGTGATGCGCGTCGCCAAGGATTCCGAGATCGAACACATGCGGCTGCGGGTGAAGAACTCGCTGGCCGAGGGTGCTTCGGGCTTCTCGACCGGGCTGTACTACCCGCTCAACATGCATGCGACGACGGAGGAGGTGATCGCGGTGGCCGAGCCGCTGCGCGCCATGGGCGGCATCTACGTCACCCATATGCGTGATGAGGCGGATCGCGTCTGCGCCTCGATCGAGGAGACGGCGAAGATCGGCAAGCGCGTCGGCGTGCCGGTGTGGATCAGCCACCACAAATGCTCGATGCCGGAGAATTACGGCCGCTCGCCCCAGACGCTGGCGCTGATCGACGCCTTCAACCAGACGCAGGACGTGTTCTTCGACATGTATCCATATCCGGCCGGCTCGACCGTGCTGATGCCGGACCGGCTGCGCGACGACGTGAAGGTGATGATCACCTGGTCCGTGCCGCATCCGGAGATGGCGGGCAAGTACCTCGCCGACATCGCGCGTGGCTGGAACACCGATATCCGCCTTGCCGCCGAACGTCTGCTGCCGGCCGGCCAGGTGACCTGGCAGATGGATGAGGAGGATGTGCGGCGGATCATGGCGCATCCGTCTTCCGTCATCGGATCGGACGGCATTCCGCATGACGCGCACCCGCATCCGCGGCTGTGGGGCACCTTCCCGCGCGTGCTCGGGCTTTATGCGCGGCAGTTGCGGCTGTTCAGCATGGAGACCGCGATCCACAAGATGACGGGGCGCACCGCCTCGCTGTTCGGCATGATCGACCGCGGCGAGATCCGCGAAGGGGCCTATGCCGACCTGGTACTGTTCGACGCGGATACGGTGATCGATCGCGCGACCTTCGAGGAGCCAAAGCAGGAGAGCCTCGGCATCGACGAGGTCTGGGCAAATGGCGTGCCGACCTTCGTCGCGGGCAAGGGCGCGACGGGGGAGAAGCCGGGGCGGTTGGTGACGCGCAACCGGGTGTGATCCAGCCGCGCGGCCTGACGCGGGGGCGGGCCGCGCGCGGTTCACGCAATGGTCATCCGCACGGCGCGCAGAGGTGATGCGCGGAGGCTTGTCGAAGCGCGTCGTCTCAGCGTTTCTATGAAGCATGCGCTCGCATGAGCGTCGCGCCCCGTCGCCCGGCGGGGTGTTTTCTTGTCTGCGAGCGTACGGGGAACCAGCGTCATGTCGGGAGCGTTCTACACAGGCGCGAAGGGCGGCCTTCACGGTGGCTCGTTCGACTCCTCGAGCCTCGATGCGAATACGCGCGCGGTCATGATGGATGAACGCTGGACGACATCCTTTGGCGGCAGCGAGGCCGCGAGCGTCATCACCTACGCCTTCCCCACCCTTGTCACCGACTACACCGGCGCGCCGAGCGGGTATCCCACCTCCGATCCGGGCGAGCCAGGCGACGACGACGATGACGAGAACCCCCTCGACACCTTCGCGCCGGCCACCGAATTGCAGAAGGCGGCGGCGGTGGCGGCGATGGGGCTTGTCGCCTCCTACACGCAGCTGACCTTCGTCGAGGCGGCATCGCCGAGCGCCGCGGATGCGACCTTCCGCTTCGCGGCCTATGGCCAGTCCGGTTCGGAATCGCGATTCCCGCCCAACGACAACCTGAACTACGCCGAGAGCGACAGCCGCTCCGCCGGCGATACCTGGCTGGGTGGCAACGGCACGCCGCCAACGGCAGCCTTCTTCGGCACCGACCACTTCAACACCGTCATGCATGAGATGGGGCACGCCTTCGGCCTGAAGCATGGCCATGACGACGGCTTCGGGCGCACCCTCTCGGCCGACCGGAACGACAACGAGTTCTCGGTCATGACCTATGCCAGCTATCTCGGCGCGGATGCCGCGGGCGGGGCCTCGGAAGCTTGGGTCGGTTCCGCGCCGCAGAGCTACATGATGTACGACATCGCCGCGCTGCAGGCCTATTACGGTGCCAATTTCGGCAAGGTCGGCACCGAGGCCGTCTACAGCTGGGATGCCGTCACTGGCCAGCAATACATCAATGGCGTCGCAGCGGCCTTCACCGGGGCCAGCGAGACAGGCAAGATCCTTTCCACGGTTTGGACCCAGGGCGCGAGCGCGACCTACGACCTCAGCAACTTCAATGAGGACCAGCTAGCCGATCTGCGGCCCGGCCAATGGCTGCGCTTCTCCTCGGGCCAGATCGCCGACCTCAACGACCAGGCGCCGGAAGGCACGGCGGCGTACCAGGCGCAGGGCAATATCTACAACGCGCTGCTGTATCGAGGCGATGCGCGCTCACTGGTCGGCAACCTCATCACCGGCAGCGGCAATGACCAGCTGATCGGCAATGATGCCGACAACGGCCTGACCTCCGGGGCCGGCAACGACACCATCGATGGCGGGCTTGGCGACGACACCATCAGCGCCGGGTCAGGTGCCGACCGCATCACCTTCGGCGCGGGGCGCAACCTTCTGCGCGACCAGCTCGGCGACCTGGATGGCGATGCGGTGCTGGATTTCGCCAGCGGCAATGCGGTGCAGATCCTCGGCACGCAGGCGGCGCGCTCGGCCTTCAGCGTCTTCAATGACGGGGCCTCGGCCACCTTCGCGCTGCAGGACAGCAGCTTCACGCTGCATGGCGCGTTCACGGATGGCGACTTCATTGCCGCGGCGCGCGGCAGCGGCGAGGACGGATTCACCCATCTCGCCTTCATCCCCTACCTGCTGGACCTCGCCGAGCATGTGACCGTGGAGGCTGCGGCGATCAATGGCATCGCCGACAGCATCCTGCTGACGGGTGACGGGATGGTGAGCTTCAATGTCACGCTGGAAGCGGCGACGACGAGCTATCGCAACATGGTCGGCTCCTACCGCATCGCGGCGGATGGCTCGATCGCCGATGTCAGCCTCCTGTTCGACGACGTGCTCTCGGAATCGGCGGCCGGCGGCTCCATGGCGCTCGGAACGCCCGGCGCGGGGGAGGGCATCGGCTTCTTCCTCGTGCAGAACGGGGCGGCGTTCTATGAGAGCCTGCCGGACGACCTATCCTTCCGGGCCGCGGATGGCGACACGCCCTGGGTCCTGCACAGCGCCAGCCTGGGGGACCTGACCGGCGCGGCTGTGTTCCACTCGCTGGCGAACTACAATCCAGGCGGATCGGTGCAGGTACTCTCGGGGCTGCAATCAGGCGACGAGGATCTGTGGATCGGCTTCGAAGACCTGATCGGCGCGATCAGCGACAACGACTTCCAGGACGTCGTGCTGCGTATCCATGAAACGGAGACGCTGCTCGGCTGACGTCAGCAGGCCCTCGCCGCAAAGACCCGCGATGGCGTGACGAACTCATCCTGCGCGGCGACCGTCAGGATCTCGCGCGACCCGGCTTCCGCTGTCCGCCGCAGCAACCCGAACACCGAGGAGGCCGCGACGACCAGCGCTGCCTCCGCCGATCCGGTGCGCAGTCGATGGAACAGGAACAGCGCGGCGATCGCATCCCCTGCCCCGTTCACCGACAGCGGCAGCATCGGCGTGGACAGCCGCCAGAAGTGGCCGCCCTCCCCGGCCAGCATGCCGATCTCGCCCTCCGGCGTATCAGCCAGGCGCAGGGAGGTGACCAGCACGCAGCGCGGCCCACGCGCCTGCAATGCCGCGACCGCCACCTTGGCGTCCTCCAGCGTCGTCACCTCGCGGCCCGTCAGCCATTCCAGCTCGAACTGGTTGGGGGTGATGATGTCGGCTTCGGGCAGCGCCTCGTCGCGCAGGAATTCCGGGATGCCGGGGCGGACGAAGACGCCACGGCCGACATCGCCGATCACCGGGTCGCAGCACCACAGCGCCTCGGGGTTGGCCGCCTTCACGCGCCGAGCGGCATCGAGGATCGCCGTGCCGATCTCGGCCGAACCCATATAGCCGGACAGCACGGCATCGCAGCGCGGCAGGACGCCGCGTTCCTCGATACCGGTGACACAGTCCTGGATGAGGTCGGCGCCGAAGACCTGGCCGCGCCAGGCGCCGTAGCCGGTGTGGTTGGAGAACTGCACCGTGTGGATGCCCCAGACCTCGGCGCCCAGCCGCTGCAGCGGGAAGATCGCGCTGGCATTGCCCACATGGCCATAGGCCACCCAGGACTGGATCGACAGGATCGAGGTCATCGGCGCATCCGCAGCATCAGGGGGCGCGGACGCTAGGAAGCCGGCCGGGTATGGTCAATCCGTCGCCAGCGGCTGCGAGCGGTGGCTTGCGCGGTCACGCGATGCGCGTCCATTGTCGTGCATCAAGCCCGGGGACCAACCCCGGTCCGTAACCCCGTGGGAGGGACCCAGGATGACGACAGCCCTGACGCGCCGTGAGGCTCTGACCGCCGGCTTCGGTACCGTGCTGCTGCCGGCGACGCTGTCCGCCCAGCCGGCGCAGAAGCCGGCCGAATTCAAGATCGGCGTGACCACCTTCCTGTCGGGGCCGGCCTCAGTGTTCGGCGTGCCGTCGCGCAAGGCCTGCGAGATGCTGGTCGAGCACATCAACGCCGCGGGCGGGATCGCCGGCGTGCCGGTGCGCCCGATCTTCGTTGATGAAGGCCCCGGCACGGACCATCTGGTGGGCGAATTCCGCCGCCTCGTGCAGTCCGAGGGCGTGCAGGTCATGATGTCGGCGATCTCCTCCGGCTCCTGCCTCGCCTGCACGCCGTTGGCGACCGAACTGAAGAAGGTCACGATCCTGTGGGATTGCGGGACCCAGCGCATCTTCGAGGAAGCGCATTACGACTACGCCTTCCGCACCCAGGGCTATGGCACCTCCGAGATCCTGGCGCCGCTGCTGTACCTGCTGAAGACCAAGCCGAATATCCGCACCGTCGCCGTGATCAACCAAGACTATGCCTGGGGCCGCGATTCGTGGGAGCTGTGGAAGGCTGGCATGGACGCGCTGAAGCCCGGCGTGCGCGTGGTGGCCGAGATGTTCCCCCGCTTCGGCTCGACCGATTTCTCGACCGAGATCACCC
This sequence comes from Neoroseomonas lacus, assembly GCF_014644535.1. Taxonomy (GTDB): domain Bacteria; phylum Pseudomonadota; class Alphaproteobacteria; order Acetobacterales; family Acetobacteraceae; genus Neoroseomonas; species Neoroseomonas lacus. The sequence continues at coordinate 267,373 of NZ_BMKW01000003.1, read as the reverse complement.
GCCTGCTGGCGCTGCGCCCGGATGTGGTGCTGTCCACCTCCTGGGGCGGCGAGCTCGTCACCCTGATTCGCCAGTCAACCGAGCGCCGGCTGCATGAGCGCACGACCTTCGTGCTGCCGGTGGCCGAGGCGTCGATGCAGATCCTGGGCCGCACCATGCCGGAAGGCCATGTCATCGGCACCCGCGGCGACCACTGGAATAATCATCCGGCGCCCAAGGACCCGGCGCTGTTCAACAAGTTCGTCGGCGACTACCGGCAGAAGTTCAACGAATACCCGATCTATCCCTGCCACCACATCGCGCAGGCGCTGTGGGCGCTGAAGGCAGCGACGGAGAAGGCGGTGGCGGCGAAGAACGGGGCCTGGCCGTCCGATGCCGAACTCGCCGGGGCGTTCCGCGGCCTGACCTTCCCGACACCGACATCGACCATCACGCTGCGCGAGGACGGCCAGGGGCTTGAGGACCAGATCGTCGGCCTGTCCTCCTTCAACGACCGCTTCCCCTTCGCGGTGCCGAAGGAGATGATGCTGTATCCCGGCGCACAGGTCTCCGCGCCGGTCGGTCAGAAGAGCACCGACTGGCTCAAGTCGCTGAAGCCCGACTTCGTCACCACCGCTGGCCGTTCGATCTAGGGACAGCGCAGACCATGGCCGAGTGGTTTCAGGATAATGGCCTTCTACTCGGCCTGGCCTTGCTGGACGGGCTTTCCTCCGCCGGGTTGATCTTTCTCGTCGCGGTGGGGCTCAACCTTGTTTTCGGCGTCCTGCGCATCGTCAATGTGGCGCATGGCTCGCTCTATGCCATCGGCGCCTACAGCGCCGCGTCCATCGGCATTTTCGCCGGCAGCCTCGGCCTACCGGACTGGGCGTCGATCCCCGCACTGTTCCTGTCCGCCGCGCTGGTCGGCGCGGTGCTCGGGCCGTTGATCGAACGCTTCCTGTTGCGCCGCATCTACGCGCAGGAGGAAGTCGTCCAGCTGCTGGTGACCTTCGCGCTGTTCATGATCCTCGAGGATGTCCAGAAGCTGGTCTGGGGCGTGCAGCCCATCGAGAATCGCGTGGCGATGCAGTTGCTGGGCAATACCGACGTGCCGTTCGGGGCGGACTTCATCCCGTACACCAATTACCAGCTGTTCCTGTTGCCCGGGGTCGCCATCGTCACGCTGGTGGGCCTCGCCTGGTTCCTGCGCCGGACGTTGACCGGGCGCGTCATCGTCGCCGTCACCACCGATCGCGAGGCGGCCTCCGCCATGGGGATCGACGCGGCGAAGATCTACCTGTTGACCTTCACCTTCGGGGCGATGCTGGCCGCGCTGGGTGGCGCGCTGTCCTCGCCCACCGCGGCGCTGGTGCCGGGGATCGGTGCGCAGACCATCGTGCTGTCCTTCGCCGTGGTCGCGACTGCCGGGCTGGGGCGGATCGAGGGGGCGGCGCTGACCTCACTGATGATGGGCTTGGGCCGGTCCATCGCCGTGTATTTCGAGCCTGAACTGGAAGTCGTGGTGCCCTACATCATCATGGTGCTGGTGTTGCTGGTCCGCCCGCAGGGGCTGTTCGGCGTGGCGGAGACCCGCCGCGTATGAGCACGACGCAAGACCCGCCGCGCGACCCGATGGCCCGCCCGGCCCGGCTGATGAAGCGCTACGAACCCATTCTCGCGATCCTGCTGGCCGCGGCCATGATCACCGCGGCGATCCTCGCCCCCTGGCTGCGCTTCGTGCTGACTATCGCGCTCGCCAAGGGCATCGCGGTGCTCGGCATCCTGCTGCTGCTGCGCGCCGGGCAGGTCTCCTTCGGCCATGCGATCTACATCGCCTTCGGCGCCTATGTGGTCGCCTTCCTGGCGCCGACCGTCAACGACGCGGCATTGCTGCTCGCGCTGGCGGCGGTGGGCGCAGGGTTGCTCGGGCTGGTAATCGGCGCCTTCGTCACGCGCTACCGGCAGATCTTCTTCGGCATGCTGAACCTGGCGATGTCGATGGTGTTCTATTCGCTGCTGGAGAAGCTGTACGCCATCACCAAGGGCAGCGACGGCATCCGGGTCGAGATCATGCCGATTGCTGGCCAAGCGCTGGACCGCGTCGCCTATGAATGGGTGATCTTCGGCATCGCGCTCGGCATCGCCCTTGTCGTGGCGATCTTGCTGCGGCTGTACCTGTCCTCGCCGATGGGCGAGGCGTTGGCCGGCATCAAGACGCGCGAAACGCGGCTCGAATTCATGGGGGTGCCGGCGCGCGGTGTGCTGCTCTCGGCCTATGTCATGTCGGCGGTGGTGGGTGGCATCGGCGGCGCGCTGATCGCCCTGACCTCGCGCCATGTCACACCGCAGCTGGCCTATTGGACCTCCTCGGGCGAGCTGGTGTTCATCGCCATCCTCGGCGGGGCGGGCGGCGTACTCGGGCCGTTCCTTGGTGCGGCGACCTACGAGCTGGTGCGCATCTACGCGGCGGCCTCCTTCGCCGATGCCTGGCAGATGATCCTCGGCGCGGTGCTGCTGCTGGTCATCCTGTTCGCGCCGGGCGGGCTGTGGGGGATGGCGGCGCGGGCGATCGGGGGGCGCGGGCGATGAGCGAGGTGCTTCTCCAGGCCTCGGGCCTGCGGCTCGCCTTCGGTGGCGTGAAGGCGGCGGATGGCATCGACCTCGGCGTGATGAAGGGCGAGTTCCTCGCCATCATCGGCCCGAACGGCGCGGGCAAGACTACCTTCATCAACATGACGACCGGCTATCTGCGGCCGAATGCCGGCACCATCACCTATGACGGGCGGCGCATCACCGGCATGTCGCCGCGCGCCATCGTCAAGCTCGGCATCGCGCGGTCCTTCCAACTGCCGCAGCTGTTCGTCGAGCATACGGTGGAGCAGAATATCGCGCTGGCCGTGGCGTCGCGCGATGGCATCTGGTCGCCGCTGACGCCGCTGCTGCGGCCGCGCTTTCGCGACGAGGCGCGCGACCTGCTCGGCCGTTTCGGCCTTTCGGCGATCGCTGATACCCGGGCCGATGCATTGAACGAGGGCGCGCGCAAGCTCGCCGACATCGCCATGGCGGTGGCGTTGAAGCCGCGACTGTTGCTGATGGACGAGCCGACTTCCGGCGTCGCCGCGTCGGAAAAAATGGAGGTGGTCGAGACGTTGGCCCGCGTGCTGCGCGATGCCGCCGTGACCGCCGTCTTCGTCGAGCACGACATGGATGTGGTGGAACGCTTCGCCGACCGCGTGGCGGTCTGGAGCCAGGGGCGCATCGCCGCGCTGGGCCCGCCGACCGAGGTGCTCAACGACCCCGCCGTGCAGCGCGACGTCATCGGGATTGAACGGCATGCTTGACCTGTCGGGTGTCTCCGTCGCGATCGCCGGGGTGCCGGTGCTGCGCAATGTCTCGCTCTCGGTGCCCGCTGGCGGGCGCGTCGCGCTGATCGGGCGCAATGGGGCCGGCAAGACCACCACACTGCGCGCGCTGATGGGCCTGGTCCCGGCCAGTTCGGGCACGGTGATGATCGATGGCGAGGATGAGACCCGCCTCGCCGCGCATCACCGCACCCGCCACGGCATCGGCTATGCGCCCGAGGAGCGCCGGCTGTTCGGCTCGTTCACGGTCGAGGACAACATGCTGTTGCCCGCCCAGGTGCTGCGCCTGGCCCCCGACGAGATCCAGCGCCGAATGGAGCGCGTCTATGGCCTGTTGCCGGAATTGCGGGACCTCGCACCGCGCAAAGCCGCCGGCCTGTCGGGCGGGCAGGGCAAGATGGTGGCGCTTGGCCGCGCACTGATGGTGGGCACCCGCGCGGTGCTGCTGGACGAGCCCTTCCAGGGCCTCGCCCCGGCCTTGGCCATGCGCTACGCGGAGGCGCTGAAGCGCCTGCGTGCAGCACTCCCCGACGTCGCCATCCTGATCACCGAAAGCAACCCCGAACTGCTGCGGCCGCTGGTCGAGCAGACCTATGTGATCGAGCGGGGAGAGATCAGCGCCGGCTGACGGGCGGATCGGTCGTGAGGAAATGAAGGGGCTCTGCCCCGCCAAACCACCCCGCCAAATGATGGTATCATTTAAAATGCCGATTTTTGGTGCTGGGCATGGAAGGCACGCTGCCCCGGCGACACGCGCTCCGTGCACAGAGGCTGGTTTCGGCGCCATTCCTGACCCTGGCGCCCGGCGGCAGATCGAGGTGTCCAGAGGCTCTTAGGCCTTTGGTGGGGTGAGCCCCGAGAGGGGCAAAGCCCCTCTCGGTTCCGTCCGCCCCAATCAGTTCGCCGCCACGAAGGCCCGCGCCGCGACAAGTTCCGGCCGCGCCGTGTCGGCCCGCGCCGCGATGACCAGCAGCGCCTCATAGTGGCGTCGCGCCGCCGCACGGTCCCCGGCCCGTTCCGCCGCCTGCGCCGCGCCCGCGACGGCGCGGTAGCGACGTGGCTCGACCTCCTGCACCGCCTCGAATTCGCGCAGCGCCTCGGCGTTCCGGCCCATCAGCGCAAGCATTTCGCCGAGTTGTTCGCGGGCCGGCATCAGAGGCCCCGGTGTGACCGGATGCTTGTCCGTCCGGCCTTCCCGTTCCGCCGCCTGCCGCAACAGGGCGAGCCCGGCCTCCTGCTGCCCTCGGGCGAAGGCGACCCAGCCCTCGGCGGCGATACGCAATATGTCCACCTGCTCCTGCCAATAGGCGTCGCGCCCCTGCAGGGCTGACGCGGCGGAGCGCAGGGCCTCGACATCGGTGGTGGCGGCGTCCGGCCGCCCGGCGCGCGCGGCACCGATCGCGCGGGTGAAGTGGGTGTTCGCATCCACAAAGGGCGCATTGAGCAGGCGGGTGTCGAGTACCGCCGCTTCCTCCCACGCACCGCGTTCGAGCGGCCAGCGCGCCCGCATCGCCGTCAGGCCCCAGGCGAAGATCGGCGCGGGCGCGGTCCAGCCGTCGAAACGCGACAACCCGGCCAGCACGCTGCGTGCCGCGTCGATCTGCCCGGTCTGGAGATAGCCATAGACCAGGTAGTCATAGGCGTGGATCTCGTCGAACACCGCCTCCCGCGCACGGGCGGTCTCGGCGGAGCGGCGATTGGTCTCGATCGAATCCTCCCAGCGCCCGACGCGGGTGAAGATGTGCGACGGCATGTGCAGCGCGTGCGGTGCATCGGCGGCGATGGCAGCATAGCGTTCCGCCGCGGTCACGCCGCGCCCCGCGAGCGCCGGCGTGTCATAGGTGTGGATCAGGTAATGCGCGACGCCCGGATGCTGCGGCTGGCGCCCCGCTTCGCGTTCCAGGATATCGGCGGCACGGATCTGGCGCGCATAGGTCTTGTCGGTCGGCGGTGCGACCATCACCAGGGCAAGCGCGTATTGGATGGCGATCTCGGAATCATCGGGGAAGCGCTGGTTCAGCTGCGCCATCGCGGCTTCGTAGCGTTCCATGCGGGCGCGGTGCTGCGCCGGGTCCTCATTGCCATACAACTCGGACAGGGCGGCGATGAGGCCCGTTTCGCGCTCGCTCCGTCCGCCGATGCGTTGCGCCTCCGCCAATAGGGCGCGCCCGGCGCGCAGATTGGCGACGGTGGTGACGGTGAAGGGGTTCACCAGCAGGGACAGCGCCTCCCCCCAATACGCCATCACGCAGGTCGGGTCGGTCTCGCGGACCTTGCGGAAGGCGTCGGCGGCGGCCTGGTACCAGAAGGAATGCTGCAACAGCATCGCGTGGTTGAAATCGGCCTGCGCCGCCGGCGAGCAGGTGACCGGAAAACTGACGGTGCCGAGCACTTGGTGCGTGCGATGCCCGGCATCGGCCGGTGCCGTCTGTGCCTGGGCCATCGTGCCGGGCGCAAGCACCAGCCCGGCCGCCAGGGCGAAGCGGATTCCCGTTTTGCGGAACATGCTGTTCTCTCCCTTCCAGTTAGGGAGCAGGCGGCGGGGGTCTGCCTTCCCGCGGCGGGCTCCCGGCCGCGGACCGTGGACCTGTCGTCTCGGCAGCGCAAGAAAAAGAGCAAAACCGACGGCGCGGTTGCACCGCCTGCGGCCCTCCCCTATACGCCCGGTTCCCTGCCCGCCGGTCGGCATCGTCGGGCGATTTTGCATGAGTGTCGCCCCATGAAGTCCGATATCCATCCCGACTACCACGAGATCACCGTCATCATGACCGACGGGACCGAGTTCAAGACGCGGTCCTGCATGGGCAAGGCCGGCGACACGCTGCGTCTGGACATCGACCCGAAGTCGCACCCGGCCTGGACCGGCCAGCAGCGCGTGATCGACACCGGCGGCCAGATCGCCAAGTTCAACAAGAAGTTCGCCGGTATCAGCCTCGGCGCCCGCAAGAAGGCCTGAGCCTGTCATGCCCCTGGGCGGCGCGGCGGTTGCGACCGACCCCGCCCAGGTGGCTCGCCTCTGGGAGGCGAATGCCCCGGCCTGGACCGCGCTCTCGCGCGCCGGCGGGGACATCTACCGCGACCATCTGAACACGCCGGCCTTCCTGCGCCTGCTGCCGCCTGTCGCCGGGCTGCGCGGCCTCGATATCGGCTGCGGCGAGGCCACCAACACCCGCGCGGTGGCCGCCCTTGGTGCCCGCCTCACCGCGCTCGACATCGCGCCGAGCTTCCTGCGCGCCGCTGCGGCGAGCGAGGCGGCCGACCCGCGCGGCATCCGCTTCGTGCAGGGCAGCGCTCTCGCCCTGCCCTTCCCTGACGCCAGCTTCGACTTCGCCACCGCCTTCATGTGCCTGATGGACGTGCCGCGGCCCGAGGCCGCGCTGGCGGAGGCCGCCCGTATCCTGCGCCCCGGTGGCTTCCTGCAATTCTCCATCCTGCATCCGTGCTTTGCCATGCCCGGCCGCCGCGTGCTGCGCGATACGGCCGGCCACGCCTATGCCATCGAATTCCGGGCCGCCGAGAGCCCTGACGGCGCCATCGAAACCTGGCGATTTTCGGGCGTCGCGCCTGAGTTGCGCGACGCCCATCCGCCCTTCCAGGTGCCGCGCTTCGATCGGTCCCTCGCCTGGTGGATCAACGCCATCGGCGCGACCGATCTGCGCCTCGAAGCCGCCGAGGAACCCGTCGCCGACCCTGATACCGCCGCCCGCGTGCCGACCGTCGCCGACACCCGCATCGCGCCGCTGTTCCTCATTCTGCGGGCCCGCAAACCGGGCCCTTGAAGAGGCCGGAACCGTCACCTACCTCCAGCAGTGCCGATGGTGCCCTTCAGGGGCCGTCGGCGCGGAATGGCCGGGTCGCCCTCTGGGGGCCCATCAAGACCAGATCCGCCCCGTCAATGGACCTTGCTTCAGCAGGAGGTTCTCTATGAACGCGATCGATTTTTCCCCCCTCTTTCGTTCCGCCATCGGCTTCGACCGTCTGGCGCGCCTGATGGACACCGCGCGCAACGCGCCGGACGCCACCGGCTATCCCCCCTACAACATCGAAAAGACCGGTGAGGACAGCTACGTCCTGACCATGGCCGTTGCCGGCTTCTCCGAGGCGGATCTCGAGATCACCGCCCAGGAGAACACCCTGACCATCGCCGGCAAGCCGCAGCCGCAGCCCGAGGACGGCCGCCGCTACCTGCACCGCGGCATCGCCGGGCGTGCCTTCGAGCGCCGCTTCGTCCTTGCCGACCACATCGTGGTCGAGGGCGCGGACCTCGCCAACGGGCTGCTCCATGTCGCCTTGAAGCAGGTGGTGCCGGAGACGCTGAAGCCGCGCCGCATTCCGGTGCAGGGTGCGCAGAAGGCGATCGAGGTCGAGACCGCGCAGGCGGCCTGACGAATAGGCCGGGGGAGGAACACCTCTCCCGGGCCCCTCCGTTTTTTGTCTGTTGCGTTGTTGCGCCCGGCCCGGGGTCACGTCCCGGCCGGGCGTTTCGTCATGTGCCGCAGAAGGTGGCGGTGACGCGCTCGTCGGGGCGCGGGGGCAAGGCGTAACGTTCGCGGCCGGGTTGGGTGTCGAAGGGGCGAGACACCACCGCCAGCAGGTTCTCGAAGGGGTGCAGATCGTCCTGCACGGCGGCCGCCAGCGCTTCCTCCACCAAGTGATTGCGCGGGATGTAGGCGGGGTTCACCAGCCGCATCGCGGCGGCACGGCCTGGCGGCTCATGCGCCAGCCGCGCCCGCCAGCCTGTCGCCCAGCCGTCGAAGGCCTCAGGGTCGGCGAACAGCGCGCGCACGTCGTCGTCACCCTCGGCGGCCTCGGCCAAGCGACGGAAGGTCAGGGTGAAATCCGCCTCATTCGCCGCCATGCGGGACAGCAGGTCCTGCAACAATCCCTCGTCGCCATCCCGCGCGGCCGTCAGGCCGACCTTGCGCAGCAGGCCATCGCGCCAGGCAGTGCCGAAGCGCGCGGCGTAGCCTGCGAGCGCCTCCTGCGCCTGGGCCACGGCAGCATCCTCATTCTCGTCGATCAAGGGCAGCAGGCATTCGGCCAGCCGCGCCACGTTCCAATGCGCGATGCCAGGTTGGTTGGCATAGGCATAGCGGCCCTGGACATCGATCGAGGAAAACACCGTCTCGGGATGATAGGCATCGAGGAAGGCGCAGGGGCCGTAGTCGATCGTCTCGCCCGAGATGCTGCAATTGTCGGTGTTCATCACGCCATGGATGAAGCCGACCAGCATCCACTGCGCCACCAGATCGGCTTGGCGTGCCGCGACGCCGGCCAGCAGCGCGAGCGCGGGCTTCGGCGCCTCGGCCGCCGCCGGGTCATGCCGCGCAATGGCGACATCGACCAGCACCCGCAGCGCATCCTGGTCCCGCCGTGCGGCGAAATACTGGAAGGTGCCGACGCGCAGATGGCTCGCCGCGACGCGGGTCAGCACGGCGCCGGGCAGAGCCTCCTCACGGAACACGAAATCGCCGGTCGCGACGGCCGCCAGCGCCCGCGTCGTCGGGATGCCGAAGCCGGCCATCGCCTCGCTGATGATGTATTCGCGCAGCACGGGGCCGACAGCCGCGCGCCCGTCGCCACGGCGGGAGAACGGCGTCGGGCCGGAGCCCTTCAGCTGGATGTCGCGCCGCTCGCCGGCGGGGGTCACCACCTCGCCCAGCAGGATGGCGCGGCCGTCGCCGAGAGCCGGGTTGAACTGCCCGAATTGATGCCCGGCATAGGCCTGGGCGATCGGTTCCGCGCCAGGCGGCACCAGATTGCCGGCCAGCATCGCCACCCCGGCCGGCGAGGCGAGCCAGGCCGGATCGAGCCCCAGCGTCTCCGCCAGCGCGGTATTCAGCCGCAGCAGCCGTGGTTCGCTGACCGGGGTCGGCGGCAGGCGGGCGAATAGCCGTTCCGGCAGCCGGGCGTAGGAATTGTCGAAGCGCGGGCGGGTGCCGGCCTCGGCGAGCGTCGTGTCGGCGATGATGGGTGTATCCGGCATGGTCCCTCGCAAATCGCGCCGCAGGGGCCGCGGAACAACCCCCTATCCCTTCTTGAAAAACGCCTCGGCCGCCGCCCGGTGGTCGTTGCGGGCGCTGATGGCGATCTCGGCGCGGGCGATCTCGGCCTGCAATTCGGCGATGTACTCCTGGAGCTGCCCGACGTCCCAGCCGTCGAAGCGCGGCTTTTCCAGGACCTGCCGGCGGCGCGGCCCGGCTTCCTCATCCATGACGGCCATATTGCATCCTTTCCCATCAAGGCTTTGACCCTGCCATCCTGCCTCATTATACGGAGCGCGACATTGTCGCGGGGGTTCCCCCTGCCCTCCCGACCATCCGAGGTCCGCCCCATGCCCCAGCCACTCATGCCGAAGGCCACCGCCGTGTGGCTGATCGACAAGACGTCGCTCTCCTTCGACCAGATCGCCGATTTCGTCGGCATGCACCCGCTCGAGATCCAGGCGATCGCCGACGGCGAAGTCGCCCAGGGCATTGTCGGCTTCGACCCTGTCGCATCCGGCCAGCTGACGCGCGAGGAAATCGCGCGGTGCGAAGCCACCCCCGAGGCCCGGCTGAAGCTGCTCGAAAGCACCATCGTGCTGCCAAAGCAGCGCGCCAAGGGTGGCCGCTATACGCCGGTTTCCAAGCGCAACGACCGCCCGGACGGCATCGCCTTCCTGCTGCGCAACTATCCGATGCTGCCTGATGCCGTGGTCTCGAAGCTGGTCGGCACCACCAAGGACACCATCGCCAAGGTGCGTGACCGGACCCATTGGAACAGCGCCAACATCAAGCCGCGTGACCCGGTCATCCTGGGGCTGTGCAGCCAATCGGACCTCAATGCGGCGATCCAGGCCGCTGGTGGCAGCCTGACGCCGCCGCCTCAGGCCGAGGATGCGGCCTGAAAACGGCGGCGCCAGCCTTGCCTAGTGCGGCTTGCCGGACCGCAGACGTTCCATTTCTTCCTTGAGGCGGAGCTTTTCCCGTTTCAGCCGGACCAGTTCGGTATTGTCGGGCCTGGGGCGACGGTCTTCGTCGCCGATACGGCGGTCGAGGGCCGCGTGGCGTTCCTCGAGAGCGGCAATCCGGGCATTCATGGGCATGCGTCGCGCATCCTCATTGCTGTGGTGTGCTGCGGTTTCAGGCCGCAGCACGGGGCCGGGGGCTTGCCCGCCCCCCTTCCGCCGGATGCGCGTCGAACCGGAATGGCCTGTCGCGCTCCGGCCCGATCATGTTAAGGGCGATGTCCTAGGGAATGCACCTTCAACTTTGCTCCGGGGCCGCCGGCCATGATTGCCGACCGTGACGCCATGTTGCGCCGCCTGCACGAGATGCGCAGCGAGCACCGCGACCTCGATACCGTCATCGCACGATTGGATGGGTCGCCGGTGGACCAGTTGCAGCTTCAGCGGCTGAAGAAGCGCAAGCTGAAAATCAAGGATGAGATCGCCTGGCTCGAAGGTCGCCTCGTCCCCGATATCATAGCGTAATCATGCCCTTGGACGCCGGGCGCGGCCCAGCCGGGCCGCATGGCTTCGCGCCCAGTGCTGACGTGCTGACTTGCTGGCGGTCAGGGCGCGGTCGTGCCTTGCGCTCCCGGATCAAGGCGCCGCCTCGATCCGTTGTTGCTTTGCTTCGACTGACGGTGATGTGAATGACAGGTGAGACGAGCCCGCCCCCACTGGTTGGCATCATCATGGGCAGTCGTTCCGATTGGGAGACGATGCGCCACGCCGCCGAGACGCTGGAAAAGCTCGGCGTGCTGCATGAGACGCGGGTCGTCTCGGCCCATCGCACGCCCGACCGCCTCGTCGCCTATGCCAAGGGCGCGGCCGGCCGGGGCCTCAAGGTGATCATCGCCGGGGCTGGCGGCGCGGCGCATCTGCCGGGCATGGCCGCCTCGATGACCGTCCTGCCCGTGCTCGGCGTGCCCGTCGAAAGCCATGCGCTGAAAGGCATGGACAGCCTGTTGTCGATCGTCCAGATGCCGGCGGGCATCCCGGTCGGCACGCTGGCGATCGGCCGTGCCGGCGCGGTGAATGCTGGCCTGCTTGCCGCCGCAATCCTGGCCACCGCCGACCCGGCCCTGGCGACCCGACTCGACGCGTGGCGCGCCGCGCAGACCGACTCCGTGCCGGACGCGCCGGCATGACCGGCTTCCCCCTGCCACCCTGTTCGATCATCGGCATCCTCGGCGGCGGCCAGTTGGGACGGATGTCGGCACTGGCGGCGGCCCGACTCGGCTATGCCTGCCACGTCTTCGCCCCCGAAGCCGGTTCGCCGGGCATGCAGGTCGCCGCCCATCGGACGGTCGCGGCGTATGAGGACCGAGAGGCACTGGCCCGGTTCGCCGCGTCGGTCGCCGTGGTGACCTTCGAATTCGAGAATGTCCCCGCAGCGGCACTCGAGGCCCTGTCCGGCTTGGTGCCCTGCCGGCCCGGCGTGGCCGCCTTGGCCACCTGCCAGGACCGCGCGGCGGAGAAGGCCTTTCTTGATCGCGTCGGCGTGCCGGTCGCCCCCTGGCGGCTGGTCGAGAGCGAGTCGGAACTGGTCGCCGCCGTGGCCGAGATCGGCCTGCCGGCGGTGCTGAAAACGACGCGCCTGGGCTATGACGGGCGCGGCCAAGCGGTACTACGCGAGGCGTCCGACCTCGCCCCCGCCTTCGCGCGACTCGCCCCGCGCCCCCTCATACTCGAGACCTTCGTGCCCTTCGCGGCCGAGGTCTCGGCGATCGCGGCGCGCGGGGCGGACGGCACGATCGCGGTGTTCGACCCGGTCGAGAACCGCCACGCCCATCACATCCTCGACCTGTCTTTCGCCCCCGCGCGGGTGCCGGGCGCCGTGGCCGATGCCGCCCGCGCCCATGTGGCGGCAGTCGCCGAGGGACTCGAGCTGGTCGGCATCGTCGCGCTGGAGATGTTCCTGCTGCCGGATGGGCGCCTGCTGGGCAATGAGATCGCCCCGCGGCCGCATAATTCCGGACATTGGACGATGGATGCCTGCGCCGCGTCGCAGTTCGAGCAGCATATCCGCGCCGTGGCGGGCCTGCCGCTGGCGTCGCCTGAGCGGCACCATGACGCGGTGATGCGCAACCTCATTGGACCGGAAGGGCTCGAGGCCTGGCCCCGCCTGCTGCGCATGGCTCAGGTGGCGCCGCATCTCTATGGCAAGGCGGAGGCCCGGACAGGCCGTAAAATGGGCCATGCCAACCGCCTGCTGCCACGCGGCAGCCTGGCCGGGCTGAGCGACACCGAGGCGCTCAGCGGCTTGTGACGGATTTGCCACCAAGGTCAGTGGCATTTCCGCAACACCGCGCGCTCAAGCCTGGGCCGGGGCCCTCAAGCCCTGGCGCAGGGTGTGAAGAATGATAGAAGGTGTGGGTGTCGAGCCGCTGGCGCTAGTTGGCGTTCGGGCTGCGAACAGATCTTACGGCCCTCGAGGGCCCCGAGCAGGAGAATACCAATGAGCCTGAAGAAGGCGCTTCTCGCCGCGACGCTGCTGTCGCTGCCGATGGCCGCGACCGCGAACGCGCAGAGCTGGGACCCGCGGGTGACGGGCGTGTATGTTGCCGGCGGCTTCGGCACCAACTACCTCGATGACTCGGACAGCGACCGCAACATCTCGATCTCCTTCGAGTGGGGCTATGCCGGCGTTCTGTCCGTCGGCTACGGCTTCGGCAACGGCCTGCGCCTCGAAGTCGAGGGCAACTACCGCCAGAACGACGTCGACAGCATCTCCACCAATGCTGGCAACCTGCCGCGCACGACCGGCACGGTCCGCAGCTACGGCGCGATGGCCAACGTGCTGTATGACTTCGTGCTCGGCCCGGTGATGCCGTATGTCGGCGTCGGCGGCGGCTACGTCTGGAACGACTACGACAGCGTCGGCTTCCAGGTCCGCAACGGCAACAACAACGCCCAGTTCAATGCCGGCGGCACCAACGGTGCGTTCGGCTACCAGGCGATCCTCGGCGTTGCCTTCCCGATCCAGTCTGTCCCTGGCCTGGCGCTGACCGCCGAAGGCCGCTTCATGGGCACGACCGGTGACGACATCGATGGCCGCTTCAACAGCAACGCGACGGTGAACGGCCAGACCCTCACCGCCCGCGACAACGTCAAGTTCAGCACCGACAACTACAACTGGTCGATCCTGTTCGGCGTTCGCTACAACTTCGGCCGCACCGCTGCCCCGGTGGTTCCGGTGGCTGCTGCTCCGGCCCCGGCGCGCACCTTCCTGGTGTTCTTCGACTGGAACCGCGCTGACCTGACCGCCCGCGCTCGCCAGATCATCGGCGAAGCGGCCCAGGCCCGCACGACCCAGGCTGTGACCCGCATCGAAGTGAACGGCTACACCGACACCTCGGGCTCGGCGCAGTACAACCAGGGCCTGTCGGTCCGTCGCGCCAACACCGTGGCTGCTGAGCTGGTTCGCCTGGGCGTGCCGCGCAACGAGATCGTCGCCCGCGGCTTCGGCGAGACCAACCTGCTCGTGCCGACCCCGGACAACACTCGCGAGCCGCAGAACCGTCGCGTGGAAATCATCCTGCGCTGATCAGCCGATCAGTTGCGGAGAGTGGGAAGGGCGCCGCGAGGCGCCCTTTCTGCGTTGCGGCATCGGCGGTGATCCTCCACATTCCGACAACACCCATGACTGATGCCTGGATCATGCCCTTCGATTCCACCCACCGCTTCCGCCCGCTGCTGGGTGTGGCCATTTTCGGGGCCTGGCTGGCTGCGGCTCCTGCGGCAAGGGCCCAGTTCACCGAAGGCTTCTACATTGCCGGCGGTGCCGGCTTCAGCCTGTTGCCCAACACCGGCCTCGGTCTCGACTCCAGCGCGGTCACCGGACTCGCCAGGGCCGGTTACGGCAATGAGGCGACAGTCGGATTCGCACCCGGCTTCGCTGGCGTGATCAGCCTCGGCTGGGGCTTCGGCAACGGGCTGCGCGCCGAGGTCGAAGGCACCTACCGCAGCAACGACACCGATGGCTCCTCCGGCGTCGCCGGCTGGGCGGCCAATGGCGGTATCAGTGGCCGCCAGGAATCCTGGGGCGTGATGGCCAACCTGATGGTTGACCTGGTGCAGATCGGACCGGTGACGCCCTATGTCGGCGTCGGCGCCGGCTACGTCACCACCGATTGGGCCGGCGTGCGCGGCGTGAGCCAGAACGGCGCGCTGCGCATGACGGTGGACGATAGCTCGGGCCGCTTTGCCTATCAGATCATCGCCGGCCTCGCCTTCCCGCTTTCCTTCGCGCCAGGCCTGGCCCTGACAGCCGAATACCGCTTCCTCGCGACGCTGCAACCGAGCCTGCAGGTCCGCTTCGAGAACACCGCCACCGGTGCCGCCGTGGCGACCGGCACGGCAGAGCCCGATTCGTACAACCAGTCCGTCATGCTCGGCCTGCGCTACGCCTTCGGCGCCGCCCCTGCTGCCGCCACCCCACCCCCCGCGGCGGCCCCGGTTCAGCAACGCAGCTTCATCGTCTTCTTCGACTGGAACCGAGCCGACCTGACCGAGCGCGCCCGCCAGATCATCGCTGAAGCCGCCCAGCAGAGCCGCACCCAGCGCAGCACCCGTGTTGAGGTTGCCGGCCATGCCGATCGCACCGGCACCGTGCAATACAACCAGGCCCTGTCACGCCGCCGGGCCGAGACGGTGGCGGCAGAACTGGTCCGACTCGGTGTGCCGCAGGAAGGGATCACCATCACGGCGCTCGGCGAAAGCCAGCCGCTGGTGGCCACGCCGGACGAAACGCGGGAACCGCAGAACCGGCGGGTCGAGATCGTCCTGCGCTGACCGGCGGCCAGCAATGACCTGCGCCGCCCAGCAGCGCGCAAGGCTGGCGTGAGGTCCCGCCGGGATGATGCTCGTTCACCTGTGTTGAGCGGTGTCCGATCCTGTTTCATGCGCGCCGGCGAGGGCTGGGCCCGAGCAGGGGTCTGGATGGCATCCGCGCTTCACCCGGCCCTAGGCAACCCACTGCATCAGGTATCGGCCCGGCGGCGCGCTCGACCGACGGGTCAACGCGCCAGTTGCCTCTCGCTCAGCCCGGTAGGCAGGTAACGCAGGTTCGCATGGCGACGGCGCCATTGGGTCTGCCCGCGCTGTCGCGGCATTCCTCTGGCGACCCTCCACGAAAAAAGGGCGGCCCTGGCTGGACCGCCCCTTCCCGTCTCGGCGATGTCGCCGTGGTTCAGCGACGCGCGGTGCGGCGCGCCGGCGTCGGGGCGGTTGTACAATCCGGCGCCGAGTAACCCTCGATGATGTTGCGCTCGACAACCAGCTTCGAGATGTCAGCCGCCTGCAGTTGGACCACCTGGCGGAACAACGGCTCGGCATCGCGGCAGAAGAACGACCCGCCACGCGTCGCGTCCTGCGAATGTTCGTTGGCGAGGTTGGTGTTGTATTGGTCCAACCGCCCGCCGCGCGAGGCGCCGCCGTAGGAACGCTGGAAATGCGTCGCCGCGAGGCGGTCGGCCGCCGAGAGGTCCCGGCCGAAGCGGCGCAGGAAGGCGTTGTAGCCACCCGGTGCGTCGAAAGCCTGCCCGGTGCGGCACTGCAGCGCCGCGACCATCAGATAGGACCGCATGGCGCGGATCTCGATCGCAGACCGTTCCTCCGGCCGAAGGCAGGCATCGGCCAGCGCCGGGCCTGCGATTAGCGCACCGCACAGGGCAGCAACGACGGTGCGGGTCTTGGTCTTGGTCATCATGGCGGGCGCCGGGCGCTCCCTTCTGGTTCAGGGCGGATCGCCTCGCGCACAAGCCCCCGATTCCCGGTCGCACGCCGAAGCATTTCCTTCTGAGGCTTCCTAGCCGGGCGCGCGCGTCGAATCTACGAAAATTTTGTTTCAATCCCTCGCCGATACAGGGCCTTGCGGGACGTGATGCAGATATTGCTGCAAATGCATGCCGCACCCGCCCATCACGCCGCCTTCGCCGCCGGCCGTCCTTTGCGGCAACGCTGGAATCGCGCCAGATCCGCCAGGCGGCGGTCCAGGAAATCGAGTGCGGGGCCGATGTCATCGGAATCGTCGCGCAGCCAGAATGCCAGGGTCGCGCCATAGATCCCGGCCAGGCTCATCCGCCGCGTGTACCAGGAAAAATCGGCGGAACTGTCCCCCGCCGCATACCAGATGGCGCTAGCGCTCCGTGCCGTGGCGCGCAGCCCCGTCGGCGCATTCCATGGCAAGGCCAGCGTCGCGACAGCCAAGCGCGCTGCCTCCTTGTGCGGCGCCAGCAGCCCCAGCCGGGCAGCGACCAGCGCACGGATGCGGGCCGGGATGCGCAGCGCCGAGAGATCGCCCGCCGCCGCCGTCATCTCGCGGTCGGTGAGGTCGAGCCAAGCCTCGATGGCCGAGCTCACCCCGCGGGGGAACAGGAAGGCGGCCTCGTCCTCGGGCAGCCCGGCCGCGAGCAGCCCGGCGGCGATGCTGCGCGGCGACCAGCCGGTCTCCGACACCAGCGGTAGCATGGCCCGGATGGCGGCATCGCGCCCCACACGGTCGGACTCCGAAAGCGTGTCCATCACCCCTCCTTATCGGCGGCGCGGGAAGCGGCCTCGCGCGCCAATTCCTCGTTGAAGCCGAACAGGGACAGATCCTCCATGCGCATCGGATAGAGCACTCCGTCAAGGTGGTCCGTCTCATGCTGCATGACGCGCGCGACCAAGCCGGCCGCTTCGCCGGCAACCGGGGCTCCGTTGATGTCGTAGCCCCGGAAGCGCAGCCTTGTCGCGCGGCGCACCGCCCCGCGCAGCCCGGGGATCGACAGGCATCCTTCCCAGCCGAGTTCCGTCTCCTCCCCCACCGCCTCCAGTTCCGGGTTGATCAGGGCAGAGATGCCGCCCGCGCCGGTGCGCCAGACGAACAGCCGCAGCCCGACATGGACCTGGGGCGCGGCCAGGCCCAGACCGGAGGCATCCTCCATCGTCTCGGCCATGTCGGCGACCAAGCGGCGGATCTCCGGCGCGGTCGGGTCGTCCACCGGCAGCGCCGGGGCGATCAGGACGGGGTGGCCCATGCGGGCGATCTTCAGAAGGGCCATGGGAACAAAGGGCTCGAAAAATGTGTCACGACCATGCATATAGGGCCTTCGCGCCTCAAGGGAGGGCTTCCGGCGCGGCGGGGAATCGTGATAAGCGTCCCGCAACCGACGTAGACCGGCTCTCCGGTCGCGCCGATTATTCTTTGCCTTCTTTAAACCCCAACGCGCTGGAGGTTGCGCCGCGTGCAAGTCGTCGTTCGTGACAACAATATCGATCAGGCGCTCAAGGCCCTGAAAAAGAAGCTTCAGCGGGAAGGCGTTTTCCGCGAGATGAAGCTTCGCCGGCACTATGAGAAGCCGTCTGAGCGTCGTGCGCGCGAGGCCGCCGAGGCCGTCCGCCGCGCCCGCAAGGTCGAGCGCAAGCGCCTGGAGCGCGAGGGCTTCTGAAGCCCCGCTTCCCGCCCGACATGGTGGGAGAAAGCCGGAAACCGCGTCACGGGGTCCCCGTGTTTCGCGGTTTTTTGCTGTTTGCTGCCCTGCTGTTGGCCCCGAGCCTGCCGGCTGCCGCGCAGAACGCCCTGTTGCCGTTCCTGGTCCAGAGCGTCTGCCTCGACGCCGCCGGCGCCCCGCTCCCCGGCCTGCTGCCCTTCGAAGCTGGCTGCGCCCGCCGCGCCCCGCAGCGCCAGGACGCGCCGATGCCCTATCGCCGGCACGACTGGCCAGCGGCGCAGGAGGCGCGGGCACTGCCGCTAGGATACCAGGCCTCCGATGCCGTGCTGGGCAGCCTGCTGGGCGTGCCGGCCGTCGTGCATACCTTTGATTTCGGCGCCGGGCAGGCCCGGCATTTCGGTACCTTCGATCGAGGCCAGGGCGATGGCGGGCAGGTCATCCCGCTCGCGCCCGGCCCGTCCTTCATTTCCATGACCGAGGATGGCGGCGGCGGCGTGCAGTGGTTCCTCTCGCCCGATTGCCGACAGGGTGGGCGCGGCTGGCAGGGCTGGCTGCTGGCCGGACCGGGCGCGACCGATGCCTGGACCACCCGCGTGATGCGGCTGCGCATCGCCCCCACCCCGCAGGCCTGCCCGACCGCCTTCGATGCCAGCCTGACCCGCTTCCGCCGCACCCGGCTCGACCTGCCCTGGCGCGACGCCGCGACTGGCCGGACCGGGGCCACCACCGTCGATGCCATCGTCTCCGAGCATTACGGCGGCGCGGACATCGCTTCGGCGGAGCATCTCGAACGCTTCGTCCTTGCCCGCAACCTCGGCATGGTGCGCTGGGAGCGCTGGGAGAATGCGGCGGTCGCCCGCCGGGCGGACCTGTCGCAGCAGGCCCGGCACGTGCAGCGCGAGCAGCGCTGCCCGATGCTGTCGGTCAGCGAACCGCCCGGCCCGGGCTGGCAGATGCGCGATTGCCGCTTCTGGACGAACTTTGTGCGCGCGGCACCGGGGCGGCCGCTTGCCGCGATGCCCTGGCCACCGTCGGCATTACGCTGAGGCTGGCACGCCCATTGCCACGATGCGGCATCCCCAGGAGCCGCCCATGCCCCGCACCGTCACCCTGCCCGCCCGCCCCGAACCACTGACCGTCACGATCGAGGAAACCGCCCTCATCATCGTGGACATGCAGAACGCCTATCTCTCGAAGGGCGGCTACATCGATCTGGTCGGCTTCGACGTCTCCGGCGCCCCGCCCGTCATCGAGGAAACCGCCCGCATCGCCGAGGCCTGCCGCGCCGCCGGCATCCCCGTCATCTACCTGCAGAACGGCTTCTCGCCGGACCAGCGCGAGGCACCGTCCTCCGCGCCCGTCTGGCACAAGTCGAATGCGCTGAAATTCATGCGCGCCAATGAGGCCTATGCCGGCAAACTCATCACCCACGGTACCTGGGACCATGAGATCGTCCCGGAACTGACGCCGCTTCCGGGCGACATCGTCGTGCCGAAGGCGCGCTATTCCGGCTTTGCCGGCACGGGGCTGGAACAGATCCTGGCGTCACGGCGCATCCGCACCTTGCTGGTCTGCGGCGTCGCCACCAATGTCTGCGTCGAAAGCACCATCCGCGATGCCTATCACCGCGAGTTCTTCCCGGTGATGCTGGCGGACGCGACCATGGGGGCCGGGCCAGGGACGCAGGAAGCCACAGAATTCAACGTGCAGGCATTCTTTGGGTGGCTGAGCACGGGGGCGGAGATGCGGGCGGCGATCAACAGCAACAGCGCGGGGGAGTGAATTCCCCCGGACCCCTCCTTCTCTTGTCTGTTACCAGGGTGGTGCGGCGGGACGGTCCGGCCCATCTGGCGAAGGGATGGATGGCCGGGGGCGTGGCGATGCCGCGGGGCCGTTTGGAGCGGATTGCGATCGATTGTGCTCACGCAAGGCGCTCTAATCCCTAGTCGGAGCGAGCACTGTCACGCGTCTGATCGATTCCGGTCCGACACCGTCGAGCCTTTGTCCCGCATGGTGCCGGGCCGATCCTCCCGCTCGCGCAGAACGCACCTTCACGTCCTCGCCCAGCGCCGGTCCAGGGGCCCGCCGGCCCCCGGCAGGGTGGCTTGGAGGGACAGCGCCCCTCCAATTCCGCGCCTCAGCCCGGCGGATCGAATGCCCGGATCGGCGGCAGATTGCCGGTGAAGCGCTCGACCTCCACGCTGGTCAGCTGACCCGTGCAGCCCTGCGCCAGCGACGACGTGCCGACATCGCGCGTCAGGACATTCGGGTTGCCATGGACGCACAGCGCCTGCGCATCCTCCGGATCCTCGGGGTCGTACCAGGCACCGGTCGGCAGTTGCACGACGCCGGCACGCACATCCTCACTCACCGCGGCCGTCGCCAGGCATGCACCGCGCGCGTTGAACAGCCGCACGATGTCGCCATCGGCAATGCCCCGCGGCGCGGCATCGAACGGGTGCATGCGCATCACCTCCCGCCCCCGGCGCTTCATGCCGTTGCTGTGGCCGCCGAAATCGAACTGACTGTGCAGCCGCGTCGCCGGCTGGTTCGCCACCAGCCACAGGGGACGCTCCGCCGCCGGCGCATCGCTTGGCACCAGCCAGGCCGGGTGCCCGGGGCAATCCGCATAGCCGAAGCCGGCGATCGTCGGCGAGGACAGCTGAACCTTCCCCGTCCGCGTCGGCAGCGGCGCACCCTCCGGGTCCTCGCGGAAGGCGCGCAGGATACCGCCATCGTCATCTTCCTGCGGCAGCGTCAGGTATCCCGCTTCCCAGAATTCATCGAAGGACGGCGCCGGCAGGCCCTTCTCGGCCAAGCCCTTCTGCGTCGCCGCATACAGGTGCCGCAGCCAGCCGCGCGCATCGCGGCCCTCGGTGAAGGCGTCGCGCGTGCCCAGGCGCTCGGCGAGGTCGGCGAAGATCGTGTAGTCGTCACGCGCCTGGCCGAACGGTTCGGCGACCTGATGCATCGCCACCATCAGCGGGTCGGTCGGCGCGGCGCCGATATCCTCGCGCTCCAGCGTCATCGTCGTCGGCAGCACGATGTCGGCGTGGCGCGCGGTGGCGGTCCAGGCGATTTCGTGCACCACCAACGTCTCGACCGCGGCGAAGGCCCGGCGCAGGCGGTTGAGGTCCTGGTGGTGGTGGAACGGGTTGCCGCCGGCCCAATAGACCAGCCGGATGTCGGGGTATTCCATCCTCTGGCCGTCATAGTCGAACGGCGCCCCGGGGTTCAGCAGCATGTCCGAGATGCGCGCCACCGGGATGAAGGCGGTCACGCCGTTCTTGCCCTGCGGCAGTGCGGCCGACGGCACCGCATTGTGCCGCTTGCCGTAATGCGCGATCGACCCCAGCGCGTAGTTGTACCCGCCACCCGGCAGGCCGATCTGCCCCAGCATTGCCGCCAGCACGCCCGCCATCCAGATCGGCTGTTCGCCATGCTCGGCGCGCTGCAGCGAATGGGCGAGCACAATCAGCGACCGCTTGCCCGCCATGCGCCGCGCGAGGCCCGCGATGGTTTCCGCCGGGAGCCCGCAGATGGATGCAGCCCATGCGGCGGTCTTGGCCACGCCGTCGGCGCGGCCGGTCAGATAGGCCTCGAACTCGTCCCAGCCGGAGCAGTGGCGCGCGATGAAGGCGTCATCGTGCAGCCCCTCGCTCAGCAGCGTATGCGCCATGCCGAGCATCATCGCGGTATCCGTCCCCGGCACCGGCGCGATCCACTCCGCCTTGGCTTCCACGGGCAGGTCGTCCCGCAAGGGAGAGACATTGACGAAGGCGCAGCCGCGCGCGGCGGCTGCAAGCATCGAGCGCCGTTCGACATGCTGGCTGACGCCACCGCTCGCCACCATCGAGTTCTTCAGCGCCATGCCGCCGAAGGCAACGACGATCTCGCTATGCGCGACCACCTGCTCCCAGGTGACGTTGCGTCGCGACACCGCTTCGAACGGTCCGAGGAAATGCGGCAGGATCACCGCCGAGGCGCCGGCGGAGTAGGAATTGACCGACTTCACATAGCCGCCGACGGCGGTATTCAGGAAGCGGTGCACTTGGCTTTGCGCATGGTGGAAGCGCCCGGCGGAGGACCAGCCATACGAGCCGCCGAAGATGGCGCCCGGCCCATGCGCATCCCGCACCCGGGCCAATTCGCCGGCCAGCAGGTCGAGTACCTTGTCCCAGGCCATCGGGATGAATTCATCGCGCCCGCGCCGGTCATCCTTGCCGGGGCCGCGTTCCAGCCAGCCGCGGCGGACCATGGGCTCGGCCACACGGGCGCGGTGGCGCAGCGCATCGGGGAAGTTCTGCAGCAACGGGTTGGGGTCGGGGTCGCCCGGATGAGGCTCCACCACCAGCCGACCGTCCCGCAAACCGGCGGAAAACACGCCCCAGTGCGAGGAATGGGGCTTCAGCCGAGGTGGTGCGTTCATGTCAATATCCGGGGCGTCCCGCGATGGCGCCGGCCAACCGCTTCAGGCCGATGAATTGTTGCCGCAACCAGCCACCCGTGGCCAGTGCCTCCGGCGCCTCGGGGTCGCCGGTGCGCGGATAGACGTCGCGATTGAAGTCTGCGGTGCCGAACATCCAGTCCCATACCGGGAGCAGCACCGCGTAGTTCTTGCCGTGATCGGCCGTGGACAGCACGCCGTGATGCAGCCGGTGGAAGCGCGGCGAGACGAGCAACCGCTCGCCGACCCGACCGAAGGACAGGCGCACATTGGCGTGGGACAGGCTCTCCGCCAGACGCATCACCAGCACCAGCAGCGGGAACTGCCCCGGCGGCACGCCGATGGCGAGCGCGATGGTGCCGAACCACAGCGCTGCCAGCATCTCATCGACGAAATGGTTGCGGTCATCGGTCCAGAAGGTCATCTGGCGCTGCGCGTGGTGGATGGAATGCAGCGCCCACCACCAGCCCAGCCGGTGCTGGAAGCGATGCCGCCAATACTCGCCAAAATCCAGGATCACGATGTAGAGGCAGAAGGCCAGGATCGGCATCTCCCGCAGGCCGGGGATCAGCGTCTCCAACGTCGGCGGGACGAAGCCGCTGTCGGCCACCGTCCCGGCCCACCAGGCGCTCAGCGAGTTCAGTAGCACGAAGGCGACCAGCGGCAGGGCGCCGAGCCGCGTCAGCAGCGTGTAGAGAATGTCGGTGCGGATGGCGCGACGGTCGGTGACGGGCTCAACCGGCCGCCAGGCCTCGAGCGGGCGGCACACCACATAGACCACGATGATGGTAACGACGCCGAACAGCCCGAACTGGATCCAGTCGACCGCGTCTTCCGCCCAGTCCATCAGGCCGAGGTCGTACATCGCCGGTTGGACGATCATCTCGAAGATCCAACCGGTGATGCTGTCGAGGATGCGATTGAAGGTCTCGGTCATGTCGGTGTGACTCTAGCGCATTGTCTGCGGGCGCGGGATGGGCGGGACGTCAGAGCGTGATGCGTTCAACCTCGTTCACGCCTCATGTTCTGACCTTTTGTCTGATCGCGTGATTCAGACCTTCGGTGCGTTCGCACCTGCGGCCGTCACGCTCTAGCGGCGGCCCTCGGGCGGCAGGGTGGCGAAACAGAAGCCGCGTGACTGCAGGCCGGCGATCACCTGGTCCAGCACACTGGCATAGGGGTCGCGGCGCGAGCGGATGCCCCAATGCATCACCAGCACTTCCCCGTCGCGCACGGTGTTCAGCGCGCGGGTGGCGAGCGCCTGGTTGGGGTAGGTCTCGCTCGGCAACTCGTCGCCCAGGAAGCCTTGGGCGGTCCAGCCCTGATGGTGCAGCCCGCAGGCCTCGGCCATGCGCAGTGCGCCGGGCGTGGTGATGCCCCCCGGCGCGCGCCACAGCGGCAGCACCACCGCATCGGGCGCGATGGCACGCAGGCGTTCAATCGGCTGGGCGAGTTCGTGGCACATCGCCGGCTGGTCCAGCACCGTCTGGCCTTCCCGCCCGCGCGCGACGTAGCGGGTGCGCCCCGGCCCGGCATCGCCCCGGAAATACCAATGGCGGTCAGTGTGGGAGGCGAAGACATGACCCTCGGCCACGCGGGCGCGCCAGAACGCGGCCCAGGCCGGGCTGAGGCTGCGCTCCCCATTGTAGGTCGGCTCGTTGGCGAGGAAGAGCGTGGCGCGGACGTTGCGGCGCTTCAGGATCTCGGCGATCTGCTCCGCCTCCCGCCCCCAGCCGGTATCGATGGTCAGGTAGAGCGTCCCGGCCGGGCAGGAAGGCGCGGGCTGCGCCATGGCGGGCAGCGCGACCAGCGCGAACAGGGCCGCGAGGCGCCGCAGCAGCTTAGGACTCCGCACGGCGCGGCTGGACGAAGATGCCATGCGGGCTGCGGCCGACGCGGATCGTCTCGTATTCGCCGGTGCGCGGGTCGACGCGGGCGATCCGCCCGGCCCAGCGCAGCGACACCCACAGCTTGCCATCGGGGTCGAAGGCGATGCAGTCCGGCCCGCCCGGCAATTCGATGATGCGCCGAACATCGAGCGTGGTCGGGTCGATCTCGGCGAGCCGGCTCTGCACCCGGCTGGTCGCCCACAGCGCCTTGCCGTCCGGCTGGACGAAGATGGTGTGCGCACCGCGCCCGACCGGGATCTGGCGCTCCACCTCCTTCGTCTCGGGGTTCATCACTGCGAAATAATCGGCGCCCATGACGCCGATGATCAGCTTGCCGCGATGCCAGATGATGCCGGCGGGTTCACGCCCGACCGGCGCCTCCCACAGCGCCTCACGCGTCTCGAGGCTGACCGCCCCGATCGTGCCGCTGCCCTGCAGCGTGACGTAGACGACCTTTTCATCCGGCCGGAACGCCATGTGCGACGGCTTTTCCGGCATGCGCAGCCGGCCGAGCAGCGTAAGGTCCCGCGCTTCATAGATATCGACCTGGTTGCGCCGCAGGCTGCACACGACGAGGTACTTGCCCTCGGGCGAAAAGGCCAGGTGATAGGGGTTCGAGATGCGCTCGCGCCGGCGCACATCGCCGGTCGCCGGGTCGACGAACAGTATCTCATTGGCGCCGGAATCGGCGATCAGCAGGTCGCGCCCATCGGGCGACATGACGAGGTGATGGACCTCCCGCAGGGCCGGGATGCGGCGCAGTTCCTCACGGGTCGTGGCGTCGAGCACCTGGATGCTCGAATCCCCCGAATTGAGGACATAGACGATGTCGGCGGCTGACGGCCGGGCCAGCAGCAGCAGGGGAGTGCTCAGCAGAAGGGCGCGGCGGCGCATGGGTCGACCTACGGGACGTTCGTGACGGTCACTGGGGGCGGTGCCGCGAGCGGAAACTGCTCCGCGCGGCGGCGCGACGCAAGCATCGAGTGACGGCACGGTCCCGGCGATGACATGAATCAAGAATCCTCCCGTCCTGGTCGCGCCGAGGGCGGGATGTTCAACCGTCCGACAGGTCCCGCGGCTGGAATGCCATGGCCGCGCCATTCATGCAGAAGCGCTGCCCACTCGGCGCCGGCCCGTCGGCAAAGACATGGCCGAGATGTCCGCCGCAGGTCGCGCAATGCACCTCGGTGCGGGTCATGAACAGCGTGCGGTCCGCCTTGGTCCCCACCGCCCCAGCGATCGGCGCGAAGAAGGACGGCCAGCCGGTGCCGCTGTCGAATTTCGCCGCCTGGTCGAACAGCGCGGTGCCGCAGCCGGCGCAGACGAAGCGGCCGGGGCGCTTCTCGCCATTCAGGGGCGAGGTACCGGGACGCTCGGTGCCGTGCTGGCGAAGGATGCGAAAGGCCTCGGGGGAGAGGGCGGCGCGCCATTCCGCATCGCTGCGCGTGACGGGAAAGACCTCGGGCGGCGTGGTGGCGCGCCTGAACAACATGGCAGTCACTCCCGTCAGAGGGGGAAAGCGTGCGGAGGGGCCAGGCCCCGCCGCCGTCACGCCGCGCAGCCTTACGCTGCGGGGCGCTTCACACGCGCCGCGAACATCTTGCGGAACTTCAGCACCTTCGGCGCTACCACGGCGCGGCAATAGCCGGACCAAGGATTGCGCGCGAAATAGTCATGGTGTTCCGGCTCCGCCGGCCAGAAGCGAGCCTCCGGCAGCAGCTCCGTCACCAGCGGGCCGTCCCAGATGCCGGCCTGGGCGACCTCGTCCATCACCGCCCGCGCCGTCGCCGCCTGGGCGTCGGAATGGGTGAAGATGACCGAGCGGTATTGCGGCCCGACGTCGGCCCCCTGGCGATCCTTCGTGGTGGGGTCGTGAATGGTGAAGAAGACGCGCAGCAGGTCGGCATAAGCGAGCTCCGACGGGTCGAAGACGACACGCACCACCTCGGCATGGCCGGTCTGCTTGCCGCACACCGCCTCGTAGGACGGGTTGTCGACATGCCCGCCGGCGTAGCCGGACGTCACCGACACCACCCCACGCAATTCCTTGTACACGGCCTCGAGGCACCAGAAGCAGCCGCCGCCGAGGGTCGCGGCCTCATGTCCCGCCTGAGCGATCATCGCATCCTCCATTCGTCACGGTTTCCTTTCGCCATGTGGGGTCGAAAGGTCACGCGAGGAAGATGAAATCCGCCGCATGCAGCGCTGCCTTGGCCACACCGGCCAGTTGCAGGGCATCCCCCGAGCCGAGGTCGAGGATCGCGCCGCCCATTCCATCGCGCGTCGAGGCCATCATGGCGTTGAAATCGGCGAAGTCGGAC
This sequence comes from Neoroseomonas lacus, assembly GCF_014644535.1. Taxonomy (GTDB): domain Bacteria; phylum Pseudomonadota; class Alphaproteobacteria; order Acetobacterales; family Acetobacteraceae; genus Neoroseomonas; species Neoroseomonas lacus. The sequence continues at coordinate 240,954 of NZ_BMKW01000003.1, read as the reverse complement.
CCCTGCAGCAGGATGCGGTCCTGCCCGGGCATGAAATCCCCCACCACGTCGATCCCCGAGCCAGGTGCGAAGCGAAAGACATCCCGCCCTGCCTCGCCAAACAAGATGTCGTTGCCGCCCGCACCCTCCAGCGTGTCGTTGCCATCGCGCCCGAGCAGCGTCTCGGCGCGGTCGGACCCGACGATGATGTTGGAGGCGATATTGCCGATGCCGGTGGTGGAGCCCTCCAGGATCAGCCCTTCGAGATTGGCGCCCAGGGTGAAGGAGCCGCTGCCGCGGGCAATGACGTAGTCCCACCCCTCGCCCGCGGCCTCGACGATGTTGTCGTTGGATTGGGAGGCGACCATCGTGTCATTGCCGAGGCCGCCGATCATCAGGTCGTAACCGGGCCCGCCGTCGAGCCAGTCATTGCCCGAACCGCCCCGCAGGATGTCCGTCTCGGCACTGTCGCCGCCCAGCAGCGTGTCATTGCCGGCGTCGCCATTGAGATTGTCGCTGCCGAGCCCGCCTTCGAGCGTATCGTTGCCGTCTCCGCCGAAGGCGATGTCCTTGCCATCCTCGCCGATAAGGCGGTCGTCGCCACCGGCGCCATACAGCCGATCCGCCCCGCCGCCACCCCACACCGTGTCGTTGCCACCCTGCGCCAACAGAAGGTTGGCGTCCTCATTGCCCACCAGCCGGTCGTCGCTCCTGGTGCCGACGGCGAAGCGGGGCCCGGCACCGGGCGCGATCACCAGCCACTCGACATTGGCCAGCAGCCAGTAGGAGGCGCTGGTGTAGACTGTGTCGCTACCTCCGCCGACGCCCTCGTAGATCTGGGTATTCGACAGGACGATCTCGAAATGGTCATTGCCGGGACCGCCCCAGAGCCGATCAAAGCCACCGCCGGCCACGATGCGGTCATTACCCGGGCCACCAGAGACCATGTCGTTCTGCGAGCCGCCGACCAGCAGGTCGTCGCCCTCATGGCCATAGAGCGTGTTGGCGCCGAGCCCGGCATAAAGGCTGTCGTTGCCGGCGAATCCGACGAGCCAATCCCATCCGCCGCCGCCGTAGATGACATCGGCGCCGAGGCTGCCGCTGATAGAATCGGCAACCTCGGTGCCGATCACCACCTCGATGCCCGAGACCTTGTCGCCGGCGGCCGCACCACTGCCGATGCCGGTGAACAGCGAGAGCGTCAGCCGGGTGGTCGCCTCGGCGTAGGAGACGGTGTCGCGCCCGTCCCCGCCCTGCACCAGGTCGGCCCCGGTGCCGGGCTGGATGAAGTCGTCCCCCACGCCACCAATCAGGGTATCGGCCCCCGCCCCGCCTTCGAGCGTGTCATTGCCCTCACGCCCCTCCAGCCGGTCGGCGAAGGCGCCGCCGACCAGCCGGTTGCGGCCCGAACCGCCCAGCAGCACGACGGCGCCGGCCACCGCCGAGGCGTCCACCGCCTCGAAGCCGAGGGCGATGCCGCCACCCGCCACCTGGTCGATCATGCTGTCGAGCGTGACCGAGGCCGCGACGGTCAGGATCAGCGTGTCGAAATCCTCCCCGCCATCGACCAACACATCGGCGCTGTCATAGGTGACGGTGTCGTCGCCCGAGCCGGCGTCGATCGAATCCGCGCCGCCATCGCCGGTTATCAGGTCGGCGCCATCGCCGCCGGTGATGGTGTCGACCCCCCCCCCGCCGCGCAGCGTATCGGCGCCGACGCCGCCATAGAGCCGGTCCGCGCCCTCCCCGCCATCGAGCGAATCACGGCCATCCGAGCCCCACAGGCTATCCGCGCCCATGCCGCCGATCAGCGTGTTGCGGGCGAACAGCCCGTCCACCTCCTCGGAGCCGGGGCCTTCGACGAAGATCTCGTCATCGCCGTCGCCGCCGTCCATCCAGTCATTGCCGGCACCGCCCCAGAGCTGGTCGGCCCCGCCGCCGCCAAGCAGCGTGTCGTTGCCGTCGCCGCCGACCAGCCGGTCCGCCCCACCCTGCCCGCTCAGCCGGTCGGCACCGCCGAGGCCGAAAATCTCCTGCCCGCCACCGGCCGCGAGCAGTGTATCGCCGCCGGCGGTGCCGACCAGCACACGGAAGGTGCCATCGGCGAAGGCACCGGGCGTCAGGTCCAGCACACCCGCGGTGCCGGAACTCGCACCCATGCGGATCACCGCGTCATCGCCGTCGAGCACCAGGTCCTGGTTGAGATCGACGACGAACCAGCCGCCAACGCCGGTGCTGCCCGACACCGCCGGGATCCAGAAGGCCTGATAATATCCTGGGCCGATGCCGTCCCCCGGCAGGACCTCACCGAAGCCGGGACCGGACGCCAGCGTGCGGGCCGCCAGCGCCCCGCGCCACACCAGCGGGCCGGGACCCTGCACCCCGGCCACCAACCCGCCCGACAGGGCGAGCGAGACCACGTCCCCCTCGGCCGGGTTGAAGTCGAGGATCGTGTCGGGGTCGGTGCCGGGCGCCTCGCCGAGGTCGAAGGCCGACAGGTCGATGACGAACAGGTCGGCGCCCGTGCCGCCGACCATCAGGTCGCCATCCGCACCGCCGACCAGCGTGTCGGCGCCATCGCCGCCCTGCAGCGTGTCGGCGCCGGCGCCGCCATAGGCGATATCGTCGCCGGCCCCGCCCAGCAGGCTGTCTGCCCCGTCATCGGCCCAGAGCAGGTCGTCGCCGTCATCGCCCTGCAACGTGTCGAGGCCGATGCCGCCGAACAGCGCGTCCGGCCCCGCCCCGCCGATCAGCCGGTTGCGGTCCTCGGCCCTCTCGGTCTCGGGCGCGAAGGGGTCGATGGCAAAGATCGTGTCCCAGCCATCGCCGCCATCGAGCCAGTCGCTGCCCGCCCCGCCATGCAGTTCATCGGCGAGGTCGCCGCCGAGCAGCGTATCGTTGCCCGGCCCGCCATCGAGCCAATCCACCCCATCGCCGCCCACCAGGCTGTCATTGCCGTCCACGCCCCAGATGGCGTCGTCGGTGGCGCCCTGGCCGACGAGCACGTCATCGCCGTCACCACCGAAGAAGCCGCCGAAATCGGTGGCGAAATCGGCCGCGATAAGCACGGTCTCATTGTCGCCCTCCGGCAGCGCGATGTGCAGCAGTAGGTCGCCCGGACCGAAGCGGCCATCGTCATCCAGGTCGGCCCAGACCTCGAAGCGCCAAGCCTGGCCATCGACCACCCGCCACAACACATCAACCAAGCCGTCGCCGACCTGGGCCGGGTCGAGTTGGAGGCCGGATTCGGCATAGCCTTCGAAGGCGAAATCGGCGGCGACGGCGTGGAAGGCGATGACGCGCCAGACATCCCATGCGCCCGGTAACAGGATGCGGTCGCCGCCGGCCACCCCCGCGCCTTCGAAATCGACGATCAGGTCGGGCGTCGCCGGCGGGCTCTGCGGCGCATCGACCCGATTGAAGATGAACAGGTCGTCGCCCGCCCCGCCGACCAGGCGGTCGGTGCTGGCTCCGCCCTCGATGCTGTCATTGCCCCAGCCGCCCACCAGTGTGTCGTCGCCGGCGCCGCCAGCCAGGCTGTCGGCGCGCAGGCCGCCGGTGAGCAGGTCATCCCCGGCGCCGCCCAGCAGCGCGACACCGGCCGAGACCACCGCGGCGGCGCTGACCGTCGCGGCGGAACCGATGCCCTGCCCGCTCGCATCGACGGTGAACAACGCGTCGGCAAGCGGGGTCGCGGTGGCGACGGTCGCATCGGCCAGGGTCAGCGCGATGACGCCGTCATTCAGCTGGATGATCTCGACGCCGGTGACTGTCGCGGCGCCGAGCGTGACGGTCAGCGTGCCCGCGACGGACAGGCGATCGGCGCTGCCCTCGCCGCCATCGAGCACGTCATCGGCGTCAAGCGCGCTGCCGGCCTCGATGTAGTCGTCGCCGGCGGCGGCGATGATACTGTCGGCCCCGGCGCGATCGGCCGCGAACCAGTCACCCCCGGCCGTGCCGGTGCGCAGGCTGCTGCCGGTGCCGTCCAGAAGGAGCAGGCTGCCATCCTGGAACAGCAGGTTGGCGGGAAGCACGCCGGGACCGCCCAGCCGGGTGCCGAGCAGGCGCAACACATCGTCGGCCGTCGCGATCAGCAGGTCGGAGCCGCTGACAGTGAAGCGCAACGTTGCGGCGGCCATGGATGGACCGAAGACCAGTTGGTCCTGCGACGGCACGAAGTTGAGGCTGCCGCCGGCAACGTCGGCGAAGGCGTAAATCGTCATCGCGTCCTGCGATTGGTGCCGTCGCAGGAAAGCAGGGAGACCTTCAAGAATTGGTTAATCATCCGGCAAAAATTGCCGCCCACCTGGGTCCCATCCCGATACGTGGCCGGTGAGTGCGGCGCCTCTGCCTTGCCGAGGGCCGAGGGAGGCTCCACCCTGGCCGCTTGTCCGGGCGCGCATCCCGCCTGGCCGGACCTGCATGCCTCGACCAGGGATACCCTATGCTGCAAGCCGCGATCGTACCCGTGACGCCGTTCCAGCAGAACTGCACCCTGGTCTGGGATGACGAAACCAAGGAAGGCGTCGTGGTCGACCCCGGCGGCGATGCCGATCGGCTGCTCGAAGCCATCCAGCAGGCCGGCATCAAGGTGCAGCGCATCCTGCTGACGCATGGGCATCTCGACCATGCCGGCGCGGCGGCCGAGCTCGCTGAGGCGCTCGGCGTGCCGATCGAGGGACCGCAGCGGGCCGATGCCTTCCTGCTCGACAGCCTGCCGGCGCAGGGCGCGAAATATGGGATGGCCTGCCGCCCGGTCACACCCGACCGCTGGCTGGAGGAAGGCGAGACCGTCGATGTCGCCGGCCAGGAATTCGCCGTGCTGCACTGCCCGGGGCATACGCCTGGGCACGTGGTGTTCGTCTCCACCGCGCTCGGCTTCGCGCTGGTCGGCGACGTGCTGTTCCAGGGCTCGGTCGGGCGGACGGACTTCCCCTATGGCGACACCGCCGCGCTGATTTCCGCGATCCGCACCAAGCTGTTCCCGCTGGGCGACGACATCCAGTTCATCTGTGGCCACGGGCCTGGTTCGACCTTCGGCGCCGAGCGGCGCTCCAACCCATATGCCGGCGAAGGAGCCGCGTCATGAGTGTCATCCAGGCCGAAATCTCCGCCCTGCCGACCGCGCGGCCTGAAGCGGTGGGCATGTCATCCGCCCGCCTTGCCCGCATCCGCCCGGCGCTGGAACGCGAGGTGGCCGAGGGCCGCTTCCCCGGCGGCGTGGTCGCCGTCGCCCGCGACGGGCGGCTCGTGCATCTGGAGGCTGTCGGCTTCCTCGATGCTGCGGCAGGCGTGCCGATGCGCCCGGATGCGCTGTTCGCCATCGCCTCGATGACCAAGCCGGTCTGCGGTGTCGCCGCGCTGTCGCTGCTGGAGGAAGGCCGGCTTCTGCTGTCCGATCCGGTCGGCGCCTATGTGCCGCCGCTGATGACGATGCAGGTCGCGAAGCCGACGCCGGCGATGCTGTCCGGCACGGGCCCGATCGAGACCGAGGCGCAGCGCCGGCCGATGACGGTGCAGGATGCGGCGCGCCACACCACCGGCTTCGTCTATGGCGGCTTCGGCGCAACGGCGGTGCATGCGGCGCATCCGGGGTCGTCCCTGACCGTGTCGAAGGAATACGACGCGGCGGGCCTCGCCGCCGCGCTTGCCGCGACGCCGCTGCGCCATCATCCGGGCGAAGCCTGGGAATACGGCTTCTCGACCGATGTGCTTGGCTTGGTGGCCGGTGCCGCGGGCGGTGCGTCCCTCGGCACGCTGATGCGCGAGCGCATCTTCGAACCGCTCGGCATGGCCGAGACCGGCTACGTCCTGCCCGATGGCGGCGCGGCGCGTTTCGCCAAGGCGCTGCCGACCTGCCCGCTGACCGGCAAGCCGCAATCGGTCGAAGCGCCGCTGGTGGCGCCGAAGCTGGAAGTGGGCGGCGCGGGGCTGGTCTCGACCGCCGCGGATTACCTGCGCTTCGCTGAGATGCTGCGCGCCGGTGGGTCGCTGGGCGGGGCCCGCGTGCTCTCGCCGGCAACGGTGCGCTGGATGGGCTCGGACCACCTGCAGGGCATCACGGGCGGGCCGGACCGGATGGATCCGGGACTGACCGGCTATGGCTTCGGGCTGACCGTCTCGGTGCGCAGGAATGCCGGTGGTTCGGCCTTCATGGGGGCGCCGGGGGCCTTCGGCTGGTCCGGGGTGTTCGGCACCTTCTTTTGGGTGGACCCGGCGGAACGCCTCGCCGTGGTGCTGATGTCGCACGCCCCGGGCGAGATGCGGCTGCGCTATCGCCGCCTCATCAACATGCTGACCTACCAGGCGCTGGAAGCCTGACGCCGCCCGCGCCGCGGGCAGTGAAAGCCCAAGGCACAGGCAAAGACGGCGCCGGATGCGTGCATTGCATGCATCAGGCCGCTGGTCCGGCACGGTCACGGCGTGACATCCTCGGTCGAGCAAGCCACGACCGGGAGGCCCCAGCCATGACCATCACACGCCGGACGGCGATCGCCGCCACCCTCGCCATGCCCGCCCTCCTGCCGGCCGGGCGCGCCTTCGCGCAGACGCGCATCCGCATCGCCGGCAATTTCGCCACCGAGCATTCCTCCTCCGTCGCCATCGAGGGCTTCAAGGCCGAGGTCGCGCAGCTCACCGGCGGGCGTGTCATGGTGGACACCTTCCCGGCCATGCAGCTCGGCGGCGCGGCGGAGAACGTCTCGCAGGTGCGCTCGGGCACGTTGCTGATGACCTGGACCGGCATGGCGTTCCTGAGCCGCACAGTGCCGGAGCTGGAGGCGATCTCCCTGCCCTTCCAGTTCTCCACCCGCGAAGTCGCGTTCAAGGTGGTGGATGGTCCGGTCGGTGAATTGCTCGACCAGAAGATGGCCGACAAGGGCTTCCTCTCGCTCGGCTACATGGAGCTCGGTTTCCGCCATGTGACGACCGGCGTGAAGCCGATCCACACGGTCGAGGACCTGCGCGGGCTGAAGATCCGCATGCAGCCGAACGAAACGCATCTGGCGACCTTCCGAGCGATCGGCGCCAATCCGCTGGCGATGGACATTCGCGAACTGTATTCGGCGTTGCAGCAGCGCGTGGTGGATGGGCAGGAGAATCCCTATGCCATCATCCTTGCCAGCCGGTATTTCGAGGTGCAGAAATACGTCACCAATACCGGCCACTTCTTCGACTTCATCTCGGTGGTCGCGCATCGGCGCACCTTCTCGGCCCTGCCGCCCGACATCCAGCAGGCGATCCGCACCGCCATGGGCAACGCGATCCGCAGCCAGCGCGCCGCCGCGGCGGCCGGCGATGCCGCGGCGCTGGCTGAACTCCAGGCCAAGGGCATGGAATACACGCCGCTGCCGCCAGCCGAGCTCGCCAAGATGCGCCAGCTCTCCTCGGGCGTGGTGGACCAGATCAAGTCCCGCGTCGGCGCCGAGTTGGTTGATCGCGTACAGGCCGAGGTGACACGCGCCGGCGGCTGAACCGATGCGCGTGCTCGATGTGCTGGACCGTGCGACGCAGGCGCTGCTTGTGCTGGTCGTCGCGGTGATGGTGGCGGTGGTCTCGGCGCAGGTGGTCGCGCGCTACGGCTTCAACACCGGCATCGGCTGGGCGGACGAGGTGTCGCGCCTGGCCTTCGTCTGGTGCGTCTTCCTCGGCATCGCGGTGGCGGTGAAGGCGCGCGCGCATATCGGCATCACGCTGCTGGTGGATGCGCTGCCCGCCATCCCGGCCGGGCTGTTGCGGCGGGCGATGCTGCTCATCTCGGCGGGGCTGTCGGCGGTGGTGGCCTGGCAGTCGGTCGTCATCGCGCTCGACCAGTGGGATGAGCGGATGATGTCGCTGGAACTCTCGACGGGCTGGTTCCTGATCCCCGTCGCGGCCGGCGGCGCGCTCTCGGCGCTGTACCTCGCCGCGCAGGCCCTGCTGCCGGAGCGCACGGCATGAGCCTGACGATCATGGGCGTGTTCTTCGTGGCTGCGCTGCTCGGCGCGCCGCTCGCCTGGGCGCTGGGGTTCGGCGCGGTGGCGGGCGTGCTGGCCTCGGGCTTCGACCTGAACGTGCTGCCCTCGCGCATGATGAATGCGGTCAACGCCTTCCCGCTGATGTCGATCCCGTTCTTCGTGCTGGCGGGTGAACTAATGATGCGTGCCGGCATCATGGAACGCATCATCGCGCTGGCAAATACTTGCGTCGGCCAGGTGCGGGGCGGGCTCGCGCATGTCACCGTGCTGGCGGGGATGGGCTTGTCCACCGTCTCGGGCGCGGCGGTGGCGGATGCCTCGGCGCTGGGGGCGACGCTGCAGAAGCCGCTTGAAGAGCATTACGGGCGGGGCTTCGCGGCGGCGGTGATCGCGGCCTCGGCCAATCTCGGGCCAATCATCCCGCCATCGGGGGCGATGATCGTCTATGCCTTCATGGCCGGGTCGTCGGTGTCGGTCGGCGGGCTGTTCCTCGCTGGCGTGGTGCCGGGGCTGCTGCTGGTCGGGCTGATGATGGCGATGTGTTCCATCATGGCGCGGCGGCTAGGGCTTAAACCGACGGGTGCTGGCTTCGCCTGGCCGGCTTTCCTGGCGGAACTGCGCCGGTCCTTCATCGTGCTGATGATGCCCGTCGTCGTGATCGGCGGCATCATCGGCGGCGCCTTCACCGCGACCGAGGGTTCGGCCGTCGCCGTGGTCTATGCGCTGCTGATCGGCTTCCTGGTCACACGTCAGCTGACCTGGCATGGGCTGGTGGAATCGATCCAGTCGACGGTGATCACCACGGCGGTGGTCGGCGCGATGATCGCCTTCGCCTCGGCCGTCACCTACATGCTGACGATCGATTTGTTCCCGCAGCAGCTTGCCACCTTCCTGAAAGGCATCACGCGGGACCCGCTGGTGTTCAACCTGCTGGTCGCGCTGGTACTGCTGGTGGTGGGCTGCTTCCTGGAGAGCAACGCCGCCTACATCATGCTGGTGCCGCTGCTGCACCCGATCGCGCTGGAATACGGGCTGGACCCGCTGCATTTCGGCTTCCTGTTCGTACTGAACCTGGTGATCGGGATGCTGACACCACCGGTCGGCGTGGTGCTGTTCGTCGTCTGCGGCATCGCCAAGATCAGCGTTGGTGAGATCTCCCGCCACATCTGGCCCTTCGTCGCGGTTATGTACGGGCTGCTGCTGGTCTGCATGTTCATCCCCGGTCTGGTGCTGTGGCTGCCGCGCATGGCGGGGTACTGAACGCCGCCCTCACGCCGCATCGTGGAAGATGATGCCGAGTGTATGCCGCCGCCCGCTGCGGATGCGGCTGACGCCGTGGCGAAGGTTCACGCGATAGGTGCCGCGCGTGCCCTGCACGGGGCGGTGATGCACGGCGAAGATGACGCCCTCGCCTTGCTGCAACGGCACCACCTCGGCGCGGGATTGCATGCGCGGTCGCTGTTCGGTCAGCACGAATTCGCCGCCGGTGAAGTCGCGCCCGGGCGCTGACAGCAACACCGCCACCTGCAACGGGAAGACGTGCTCGCCATACAGGTCCTGATGCAGGCAGTTGTAGTCGCCGGCCTCGTAGCGCAGCAGCAGCGGCGTCGGGCGCGTTTGGCCAGCGGCATGGCAGCGGGCGAGGAAGGCCGCGTGGTCGGCCGGGAAGCGCGGCGCGAGGCCCATCGTCTCGTTCCAGCGGTTCGCGATGGGGGCGAGATGCGGCCAGAAGCCGGCGCGCAGCGTCGCGACCGGGTCGGGCAGCGGGATGGCGAAGTATTTGTATTCGCCGCGACCGAAGCCGTGCCGAGCCATCACGATGCGGCTGCGAAAGCCATCCTCGCGGTCGTACGGTGCGGCGAGGGCCGCGCATGACGCCGCGTCCAGCAAGGGCCCCGTGGTGGCACAGCCGAAGGCGTCGAGTTCGGCGCCGATCCGCGCCCAGTCGAGCGCGGCGATCACTGCGCCGCTTCCCTTGCCAGCAAGGTCCGCTTGCGCGCGGCCCCCCAGCGCCAGCCGCCGGTGCCACCCGCGGCCGGCACCACGCGGTGGCAGGGCACCAGCAGGGCCACGGGGTTCGCGGCGCAGGCCCGCGCGACAGCCCGCGCCGCGCCCGGCCGGCCGATGCGGGCGGCGACTTGGCTGTAGGTCTCGGTCCGGCCTGGCGGGATGTCTCGCAACGCGGCCCAGACGTCGCGCTGGAAGGGGGTGCCACGCAGGTCGAGGGGAAGATTCGGCATGGATTCTCTCCGGTGCATCACGGCCCTTTCATGCCAGGACCGGCGCCACGGCGCCTTCCGGCTGTTGCGCCGGCCCACCCAAAACGCGCAGGCTGTGCCGCAAGAACCAAGGGAGGACCCAGCCCCATGATGATCGTCCAGGTCAACTACACCCGCCCGGAGATGGCCAAGGCGGAATGGGAAGCACGCTACACCGATGATCGGGCAAGGCAGTTCCTCGCCGTGCCGGGCCTGCAATGGAAGATCTGGCTGGATGGCGAGGAGGAACGTCGCGCCGGCGGCATCTACCTGTTCGCCGACCGCGCCGCAGCCGAAGCCTACGTCAACGGCCCCATTGTCGCGCGCATGAAGGCGAACCCGGACATCACCGACCTGCAGATCCGCATCTTCGATGTCCGCGAGCGGATGAGCGCGATCACCAATGCTCCAGTGCCGGGCCTCGCGATGGCGGCGGAATGAGCGTGATGACTGCAGGCGCGCAGGCGCCGACGGTCTGAATCACGCAATCAGGCCTGCGCGTGATGACCGCAGGTAGGCTGGTGCCGAAGGTCTGAATCACGCGATCCGATGATCGCGTGCCAGGTTGCGGCTGAACGACCGTGACGTCTTTGCCGCGCGGGCGTGCCCGGGCCGCGATTGCGCGGCTGCCGACCAGGCACCCGCGCCGCGATGGGCACGTGGAAGGCAAGCCGACCCTCAGCGTCGAAATGTTCGCGCGCCACGGCGGGGACGCCGAGGCCCGAGCGCACCAACGCCTCGGCGAGGCGCGACCCGAAGGCCCCAGTCGTGCCAAACAGAAGGATGCGCTGTGCCGTCATGGCAGCCCGGCAAGCCTCGCCGCGTCGCGATGCGTCAGCAGGCCTGTCTTCAGCCCGGCAAGGGTGCGCACCATTTCGCGCCGCAGCCACGGGATGATCCTCATCCGGTGGAATACCTGGTCGCGCAGCATCGGCATGGCGCGGGAATCGCCCTGGAAGAACGGCGTTATGAGAGCGCTGGCCCGCTGGTAGAAGCGGACATGCTCTCGCCGTATGGCCGCATAGCGGGCGAAGGCGGCTTCGAGATCCGTCTCGGCGGCCAGCGCATCGGCGAGGGCCAGCGCATCGAGCAGCGCGCTGTTTGCCCCCTGGCCGAGCTGCGGCGAGGTGGCATGGGCGGCATCGCCGAGCAGCACGAGCCGGCCGCGCCAAGGGCGTTTCGCGGTGAACTGGATGTAGCTTGCGGGGGTGAATGCCTCGGGTCCGGGCAGACCGGCCAGCACCGGCGCGATCGGCGGCCACAGTGCCGACGCTTCCTCCCGCCAGGCGTCGAAGCCAGCGGCCCAGGCGGCGTGCTCGCCGGGCTTGATCGACCAGAACAGCGCAGCGAGCGGCGGGCCGCCAGGCTCCGCCCGCCCCACCGGCAGCCAGCCCAGCATCACCCTCGCGGACATGTGGCGTTGCAGCAGCACGCCCGGCGCAAGGCCGGGGTCGGGCACGCTCGCCCAGAGCGCGCCGTAGGCGAAGGGGCGCGGGGCGCGGGGCTCGACCACGGCGCGGAAGCTCGAACGCACGCCGGAGGCGTCGACGACGATCTCGGCCTCGCCGATCGTGGCACCGGCTTCATCGCGTAGGATGGCGCGCGTACCGGCCTCGTCGATATGCGTGACGTGCCGGCCAGTCTCGATCCGCGCGCCGGAGGCGGCGAAGGCGCGCCACAGCACGCCATGCAGCGCCGCGCGGTGCACCGCGACCGCATGCAGGTCAGGCTCGAGGTCGGCATAGGCGATGTCGAGCACCGTGCCGCCGCGATGCGTCATGCCGTGCAGCCGGTCGATGCGCGAACCGAGGGCGGCGACCTCCTCCCGCAGGCCGAGCCTGTCGAGCGCGGCGAGGCCCGTCGGCTGCAGCATCAGCCCCGAACCGACCGGCTTCGGCTCGGCGAAGCGTTCCAGCACGGTCACGCGATGGCCGGCGCGGGCAAGCAGGGTCGCGACCGCCAGCCCGCCGACGCCGGCACCGATCACCGCGATGTCGCGGGTCACGCGAGGTCGCCGCGGCGGCGCAGGGCGGCAATGGCGCGGGCGACGATCGCCGGCGGTTCGGGGTCGACATCGAGGTCGATGACATCCGCCTCGGTGTCCGGCTGTTCGAGCGTTGCGAACTGGCTGGCGATCAACGAGGCCGGCATGAAATGCCCGACCCGCGCCGCCTGGCGCGCCATGATGAGTTCCGGCGTGCCGGTCAGGTGCAGGAAGCGAATATCGGCGTGGCCGTCGCGCAGCACATCGCGATAGGCGCGCTTCAGCGCAGAACAGCCGATAATGACCGGAGTGCCGGTGGCGCGCGCCCGCGCGATGCGCGCGGCGATGGCGGCCAGCCAGGGCCAGCGGTCGTCATCGGTCAGTGGCGTGCCGGCTGACATTTTCGCGACATTGGCTGGCGGATGGAAGGCGTCGCCATCCTCGAAGGCCCAGGCGAGGTGCTCCGCCAGCAGGCGTCCGATGGTGGACTTGCCGCAGCCGGACACTCCCATCACGACGATGGCTGCGGGGCTCATTTGGGTTCGATATGCCCACCGAAGCCGGCGCGCATGGCCGACAGCGCCTTGCCCGCGAAGCGCGTTTCATCGCGCGAGGCGAAGCGCGCATAGAGCGCGGCGGTGAGCACCGGCGTCGGCACCGCGGTCTCCACCGCCTGCTGCACCGTCCAGCGGCCTTCGCCGGAATCGCCGACGGTGCCGGCATACTTCGCGAGCGCCGGGTCCTCGGCGAGGGCCGCGGCCGTAAGGTCGAGCAGCCAGGAGGTGACGACCGAACCGCGCCGCCAGACCTCGGTGACATCGGCGAGATCGACGGTGATGCGGTGGTCCGCCGGCAGGGCCCTGCTGTCGGCGGCGCGCAGCAGGTCGAGGCCCTCCGCCAGCGCCTGCATCATGCCGTATTCGACGCCGTTATGGACCATCTTGACCAGATGCCCGGCGCCATGGCCGCCGCAATGCAGCCAGCCCTGTTCGACATTGGGCGCGCGGCCCTCGCGGCGCGGCGTCGCCGGGATGTCGCCACGTCCGGGTGCGAGCGCATCGAAGATCGGCGCGAGGCGGGCGACCGGCGCGGCGTCACCGCCGATCATCAGGCAATAGCCGCGTTCAAGCCCCCACACGCCGCCCGAGGTGCCGATGTCGAGGTAGTCGACGCCCTTCGCGCGCAGGGTGGCGGCGCGGCGCACATCGTCCTTCCACTGGGTGTTCCCGCCATCGATGGCGGCATCGCCGGGGGAAAGCAGGTCGCCCAGGGCAGCAATGGCGCCCTCGGTCGGCTCGCCATGCGGCAGCATGACCCAGATGGCGCGCGGCGCGGCGAGCGTGTCCACCATCGCGGCAAGGTCGGCGGCCGGCAACGCGCCATCGGCGACCACAGCGGCGATGGCTGTCGCATCCTGGTCCCAGACGACGCAGCGATGCCCGGCGCGCATCAGCCGGCGCGCGATGTTGGCGCCCATACGCCCTAGGCCAACGATCCCGATTTCCGCCATGCCACCGTCTCCCCCGCTCGGCGATGCTTGCCCGAGGCCATGGCCCGGCGCAACAGCGTGGTGCCTGCGTCAGCCGCGACGGCGGCGGCGCAGCAGCATCATGCCGCCGAGCGCGGCGCCGATGACGAGGAAGGACACCCCCGTCGTCACCGTGCCCAGCGCGAAGATCACTGGCGTCGTGACATTGGTGGTCATGCCGTAGATCTCGAGCGGCAGGGTGTTGAAGGTGCCCGCGGTGTAGAGGCTGCGGGCGAATTCGTCATAGGACAGGGTGAAGCCGAACAGCCCGACGCCGATCAGCGAGGGCAGCAGGATCGGCACCACCACATGACGGATGGTCTGCCACGGCGTGGCGCCGAGGTCGCGCGCCGCTTCCTCATAGGCCGGGGAGAAGCGGTTGAAGACGGCGAACATAATCAGCAGGCCGAAGGGCAGCGTCCAGGTCAGATGCGCGCCGAGGCCCGAAGACCACCAGGCGGCGTCGATCCCCGCCATCCGGAACATCAGCCCGATGCCGAGCGAGACCAGCACCGAGGGCACGATGAGGCTGGCGACGGCGAGGTAGAACAGCGCCGTCGAACCAGGGAAGCGCCGGCGGAAGGCGAGCCCGGCCATGAAGGAGACGATGACGGTGACGATGGTGACGATCAGCCCAAGCGTCAGCGAGCGGATGAACGAGCCGCCGAAATCGCCGACCATCTGGGTCTCGAACAGATTCTCGAACCAGCGGGTCGAGAAGCCGCGCATCGGGAAGGTCAGACCGCCCTCCGGTCCCTGGAAGGAGAGCACCACGATCGTAATGGTCGGCCCATAGAGGAACAGCACAAACAGGCCGAAGAAGATGGCGAGCGGCCAGAAGGCGCGGGAACGTTCGCCACGCATCTACAACTCCTTCCTGATGTCGACGACGCGCAGCATGGCGGCGATCATCAGCAGCACGACGATCAGCAGCACCACGGCGTTGGCGGCGGCGGCCGGGTATTGCAGCAGCGACATGGCGTTGACCATCATCAGCCCGACCGACGCGGATTGCCCGCCCGACATCAGCCGCACCGTCACGAAATCCCCCATCACCACGGCGACGACGAGGATCGAGCCGATGGCGATACCCGGCCGCGCGAGTGGGATGATGACGCTGCGCAGCACCTGCCATTCGGAGGCGCCGGCATCGCGCGCTGCTTCCACCAATGACCGGTCGATACGGACCATTGAGTTGAAGATCGGCACCACCATGAACAGCGCATAGAGATGCACATAGGCCAGCACGACGGCGAAGTTGGAGAACAGCAGGAACTCCAGCGGCTGATCGATCGCGCCGATGCCGAGCAGCGCCTGATTGAGCAGCCCGTTCCTGCCGAGGAAGGGGATCCAGGAAATCATGCGAATGACGTTCGAGGTCCAGAACGGGATGGTGCAGACCAGGAACAGCACCGTTTGCATCATCGGCGATGCGACGTGGAAGGCGAGGAAGTAGGCGACGGTGAAGCCGATGAACAGGCAGATCGCCCAGGTGATGGCGGCGAATTGCACGGTCTGGAGATAGGTCTTCCAGGTGATCGGCGAGAACAGCAATTCGTCGTAATTCGTCCAGATGAAATCAGGGATGATGCGGACGCTGTCATAGTCGAAGAAGGAGACGACGATGATGGTGCCGATCGGCACGATCAGGAACAGTGCGAGGATCAGCGCCAGCGGCGAGGCGAGGAGGAGGCCGGTCCAGCGGGATGTCATCGGATCACCTCATCACCGGGCATGGCCCGCCGATGCCGCAAGAGGCCGCGGATCGGGGCGACGCCCCTTTCCGTAAGGTCGCAGCACGACTTCGCCAACCCCAACGGTGGCGCAGGCGAGACATCATCCAATATCGCCATCACCGGCACAGCGCGCCCTCCCCACCGGAAACAGCGGATCGAGGCCTCGCCTCGATCCGGGAGGGCACAGCGCGACCGCGCCCAGACCAACCGTGGTCCCTGGCGCACCAGTACAGGGCGCGAAGGCAAGCCGGCCGGATGGCCGGCGCCCGCCGTTTGAGGGACACCATCAAGAGGCGATGAACTGGTTCCACTTCTGGACCATGTAGCGGTCCTCATCCATCACCGCGTTCCAGCAGGCCACGGCCCCCATGCGCTGTTCGAAGGACCCGCCATCGCGCACCGCGCCGGCGCGTTCCATCACCTGGCCCTGCGGGTTCTTGATCTCACCCTGGGCCGGCTTGCCTTCCATCCAGTAGCCCCATTCATCGGCGGTCATGTTCTCGCGCGCCGTCTCCAGCACCGCCGAGTAGTAGCCCTGGCGGTTGAGATACGCCCCGACCCAGCCCGACAGATACCAGTTGATGTATTCATAGGCCGCGTCGAGCTGCAGCCCGCGCAGATGCTTCGCCAGCGCAAGGCCACCACCCCAGGCACGATAGCCCTCGGCGAGCGGCTGGTAGGTGCAGGCAATGCCACGCGAGCGCACTGCGGTGACCGCCGGCGACCACATGGACTGGATCACCACCTCGCCGGAGGCCATCAGGTTCACACTCTCATCGAAGGTCTTCCAGAAGGCGCGAAACTGGCCGGCGCGCTTGGCCTCGATCAGGTAGTTGATGGTGGTGTCGATCTCCGCGCGGGTCATGTTCCCCTTGTCGCCGTAGCGGATGACGCCGGCGCTCTCGCAGATCATCGCCGCGTCCATGATGCCGATGGACGGGATGTTGAGGATGGACGTCTTGCCCCGGAAGGCGGGGTCCATGATGTCCTTCCAGTTGGTAATCGGCCGGCCCACCAGGTCGGGGCGGATGCCGAGCGTATCCGCGTTGTAGATGGTCGGGATCATGGTGAACCACTGCGTTGGCGTGGCCGCGAACCGCACGCTGCCGGGGCCGTCCACGAAGCTGACCGTGTTCGGCGCGGTGCCCTGGGCGATCACGCTGTCCGGCTTCAGCTTGCCGGTGGTGAAGATCGGCACGATCTTGTCGAATAGGCGGACCTTGGACGTGTCCATCGGCTGCAACACGCCGGCCGGGAAGACCTTCTTGCAGATCCAGTATTCAATGTCGGCGATGTCGTAGGAATTGGGCTGCGTCACCGAACGCTGCACGACGGCGTCGGAATCGAGCGCCGTCATCTGCAGCGTGATGCCGGTGTCCTGCTTGCACTTCTCGGCGATGGCGTTCTGGTTCGACACACCGGTGCCGACCTGGCGCAACACCACATTGCGGATGTTCTGCGCCCAGATGGTCGGAAATCCGGTGACGGCACCCGACCCCAGCGCGGTTCCGGCGGCGGCGGCAAGCACGTTGCGCCGTGCGATGCCCTTCTTCGTCGTCTCGACCATGGCAGTCTCCCTTCGGTTGGCGGCGACGGCCTGGTGCCATCGCGCGGTTGTCACGCAATCCCGTGCATGTCCTCGGCCTGCCAGCCGAGGGCGACGCCATCGCCCGGCTGCACCGGGTCGGCGAAGTAGGTGGCCTCCGGCAGCACGGCCGAGAGCGGGTCGAGCCCGGCCACCGCCAGCCCCACCGCGACGGTCGCACCGAGGTATTCAACCGAGCGCACCGTGCCGCGCAGCGGCAGCGTCGCGCCGGGCCGGGCCAGCATCATGCGGTCGGCGCGCACCGCGACATGCCGCGCCGAACCGGGCAGCGCCGGCATGGCGACGCCATTGCCGAGCGCCCCGCCACCGGCGGCCAGCGCGATCACATTGTGCCCACCGATGAAGCGCGCGATGAAGGTCGTCGCGGGGTGGTTGAACACCTCCCGCGCGCTCGCTGCCTGTTCGATGCGCCCCTGGTTCATCACCACCACCAGGTCGGCCAGCGCCATCGCCTCGTCCTGGCTATGCGTGACATGGATGAAGCTGATGCCGAGGCGCTGCTGCAGCGTCTTCAACTCCTCCCGCATGCGGATGCGCAGGAAGGGGTCGAGCGCGGAGAGCGGTTCGTCGAGCAGCAGCACCGCCGGGTCGGTGATCAGCGCCCGCGCGAGGGCAACGCGCTGCTGCTGCCCGCCGGAAAGCTGGGCCGGCAGCCGGTCGGCGAAGGCGGTCATCTCGACGCGGGCGAGCATCTCGGCGGCGCGTGCGCGCCGCTCGGTCTTGCCGACGCCGCGCATCTTCAGGCTGAAGGCGACGTTGTCGAGGCAGTTCAGATGCGGGAACAGCGCATAGGACTGGAACATCATCGCCGTGCCGCGGCGCGCCGGCGGCAGGTCGGTGATGTTCTCAGCACCGAGCAGGATGTCGCCCTCGGTTGCCGTCTCGTGCCCCGCGATCATGCGCAGGGTCGAGGTCTTGCCGCAGCCCGACGGCCCGAGCAGGCAGCAATAGGTGCCCGCCGGAATGCGCAGCCCGATGCCGTCCACCGCCGTGACACCGCCATAGCGCTTGGTCAGGGCGACGAGCTCAATCTCCACGGGTTTGGCCATGCGACGTCCACTGCACTCCGTGCCGGCCGCGGCGGCCAGCCCTTGGTCAGGCAGGCAATCAGTATGCCAGGGGCGCCGCGCCGCCCGGCGGAACGGCACGACGAGCATATGCCGCGCGGTTGGTCATTTCGCCTGAAATTTGGGCGATGGAGGCGCCTGGGGAGGGCGCCGCCCCCCCCAAACCCCACCCGCCAAAGGCCCGAGACCTTTGGAAACCGATACTTGGCGCCGGTCCCTTCAATTGCCTTCGCCTGCGCGGCAGGCAAGGCCCCGGAATGCCTCCGATGCTTGGTGCCCTGCGCCAAGGAGGGCATTCAAAAGGCCCCAGGCCTTCGGTGGGGTGGCTTGGAGGACCAGAGCCCCTCCGAGTGTTCCTACAGCGCGCCGATCACCCGCGCGATGATGCCGCCCATCGCGGCCGGGTCGGTCCAGCGCAGCACCGCGACGATGCCGCGCGACGGCTCGACCCAGGTCAGGTTGCCGCCCGCGCCAGAGGCGAAAAAGGCATCCCGCCCCGCCGCCGGATACCGCGCCCCGTCCGAGTTCAGCCACCACAGAAACCCGTAATGCGGGTTCAGCGCGCAGGGCGTGGTCGAGAGATCGAACCAGGATTCCGGCAGGATCCGCTGCCCGCCCCAGGCGCCACGGTTCAGCGCCAGGAGCCCGATGCGCGCCTGGTCCTCGGCATGGATCGAGATGCCGCCACCCCAATGCGTCCCGCCGGGGACCGACTGCACCCGCCGCCCATCCGCCAGTTCGACCCAGGAGGTCCGATACCCATCCCAACGCCAGTCGGCCGACCCGCCGATCGGCGCCAGGATTCGCTCGCGGAACACCTCGGGCAGCGGCCGGCCGAAGCGGCGCAGCAGGGCGAGCGACAGCCGGTTCACGCGGACATCGTTGTATTCCCAATGGGTCCCCGGCGCGGCCAGCGCCCGCTGGCCCTTCTTCCCCTGCCCCTCGACGCCGAGATTGCGGCCGCGATCGATGCTATCCGCCTTGCCGAACAGCGTGCCTTCCCATTCCGAGGTGTTGGTCAGCAGGTGCCGCCAGGTGATCGGCGCGTTCTGCGCGGAGTCGAAGCCGCCATCGTCGACGCTCTCGCGCACCGGCCGGTCGATGTCGGGGATCAGGCCGTCGGCGAAAGCAAGCCCGGTCAGCAGGGACAGGTAGGATTTGGCGACGGAGAAGGTCTGGCTGACCTCCCGCGTATCGCCCCAGCGCGCCACCATCACGCCGTGGCGCGTGACCAGCCCGCCGGGCGCGCCGCGCGGCCAGAGCGGGCCGAGCACCTCGTTATCCGGCGGCGGCTCGAAGGCGCCGCGGCCGATATGGCCGGCGAGGTCATGGGGCCAGGGCGTCTCATGCGCGGCGGCGAAGGCAACGGCCTCCGCCAGTTTCGCGGCATCAAAGCCGAGCGCGGCGGGCGCGGCCTCGGGCCAGGGTGCGGGATGGGCGGCGGGGAGGGTCATGGCTGTCATCGCGCGCGACCATGCCCGCAGGCCGTCGCCGCTCCAAGGGGGGTGCGGGGTTGTTCGGGCGCCACGGCGCACCCATCCTCGGGTCAGGACATTGCCAGTGAGGAGCCTGCCATGGAAATCCCCCCCGCACCCGTCGGCCGGCTCGAGATCGTCTCGGACATCATTTGCCCCTGGTGCTGGATCGGCCGGGCGCATCTCGACCAGGCGCTCGCCATCCTGGCCGAGGACGGTATGACCTTCGAGATCGGCTGGCTGCCCTACCAGCTCAACCCCGACATGCCGGCGGCCGGCGTCGAGCGCGCCACTTACCGGGCGCAGAAATTCGGCTCGGTCGAGCGCGGCGCGGAACTCGATGCCCAAGTTGCCGAGGCCGGGCGCGCCGCCGGGCTGGCCTTCCGCCACGACTTGATGGCGCGCACCCCTAACACGGTCGAGGCGCATCGGCTGATCCGCCTGGCGGCACCGACCGGCCTGCAGCACGCCTTGGTGGACCGGCTGTTCCGCGCCTATTTCCAGGAGGGTGCCGATATCGGCGACCAGGCGGTGCTGGTGCGGCTCGCTGCCGAGGTCGGCCTGCCCGAGGCGGTGGTGGCCGACTTCACCGTCGGCCAGGCGGCGCGGTCGGAGGTTGTGATGGAATCACGCAGCCTGGCACAGGCCGGGATCAATGGCGTGCCGTCGTTCCTGCTTGATCGCCACCTGCTGTTCTCCGGCGCCATGCCGGGGCAGCGCATGGCCGATGCCTTCCGCCAAGCGGTGGCGATCCTGCGCGACCGCGCCGCCTAATGTCCTGATTCCGACGTCCTGTGGACGTCGTTGTCGGACTGCGTTTGGAAACAAGCCAACCGGCCCGCTTCCAGGCCCGTCCCGGGCCCGCACTCCCACTCGGGCATCTTCCGATCGGACGGCGCCGGGCTGGCTTGGCGACGCGCCGTGGGGCCTTGCCCCGTCAGGCGCCCACCCACAGCGCAAGTTCCGCCACGACCCAGGCCAAGGCAAGGAAACCCGTGAAGTCTCGCATCGCGCGTCGGGCGATGCGCCCCGGCGCCGCCGCCGGCACGAAGCGGATGATCGGAGCCATGCGCATCGCGACCGGGCACGGCGGTATGGCCAGGGAGGGATCTGCGGGATGGAGCGTTCTCATGCGATGATAAGAACAAAACAAGAACATGAATGCAAGGCCTTCGTGAAACCTTTCACGACATCCATGCCGAGACGCTTGTGCCATCGGCCCGGAGACGTCGACAATGCAATGATTGGAAGCCGGAGGACCGCCCCGAATGACCGACATCAAGGAAGACCGCCTCGCGCGACGGATACTGATGGTCCGCATCGCCGCAGGCGGTGCGGTCGGCGTCCCCGGTATTGCCGCGGCGCAGGGCGGCAAGGGCGAGGGCGGCGGCGCCCCTACGCCTACGCCTGCGCCCGCGCCAACCCCGGCTCCTGCCCCTGCCCCGGTGCCACCACGGAACGCGCCCTCGGGTGTCTCCGATTCGGATCCAAACGACCCGCCGGGCGGCGGCCGAGGCAATGCTGGCCGGCCTCCAGTGAAGGGCCAGCAGCGCCGGCCCCAGACCGGCCAGACCGACGCCGACCCCAATGACGAACCGAATAATGGACGTGGCCCGCAGCGCGGCGGCCGCCCGCTCGGCCCCTCCGACAACGACCCCAACGACCCGCCCGGCCAGGGCCGCGGTGGCAACGCCCAGCGGCCGCGCAGCGGTGTGAACGATGCCGACCCCAATGACCCGCCCGGCGGCGGGCGTGGCGGCGGGCGGCGCCCCGGCGGCATCAGCGATGCGGACCCCAATGACCCGGCCGGCCAGGGCCGCGGCGGCAGCGGCGGCGGCCAGGCGCCACGCGGCGGCGTGAACGACGCCGACCCCAATGACCCGCCCGGCGGCGGGCGTGGCGGCGGGCGGCGCCCCAGCGGCGCCTCCGATTCAGACCCCAACGACCCGCCCGGCCAGGGCCGTGGCGGGCGGGCACCGTCCGGCCCCTCGGACAACGACCCCGGTGACCCGCCAGGCCAGGGCCGCGGCAGCAGGGGGCCGATCAAGACCTGATCGTCGAATGAGACGTAATCTCGTATGTTGAGATTTATCTTGTAAATTTGTCTCTTTTTTAGAGACAGGCGAGCATCCTGCCTGGGTCCGGCGCCATCTGGCGCCGGCTTCAGGCCGGAGCCATCCCACTGTCCGTCGTCACTCTCTCGTCGAACACAGCGAACCAGCAGGTCGTCGCCGGCTTCGACACCCTCGTCGGTGGGAATCTCGCCGACAGCGTCACGGTCACCGGCGCCCTGGCCGCCGCCACTGCCAACCTCGGCAGCGGCACTGACACCCTCATCCTCGCCGATACCGGCAATACCCTGTCCATCCAGGGCGTCGAGAGCCTGGCCGGCGGAGCCGGCGCCGACACCATCACGCTGTTTGCCCCCAGCACCGAGCTGCGGATCGACCTCAAGAGCGGCAACGACGTGCTGTTCCTGGCCAACGGCGCCAACTTCATCACCGTCACCAGCATCGAGACCATCTACGGCGGCTCGGGCGATGACGAGATCTACGCCGGCGCGCCGATGCGCGGCCATGTCAGCCTCGGTGCCGGGGCCGATCGGCTGACCATGATCTCGACCCGCGGCAACGCGGTGACGATCGCAGCCGATATCGAGACCGTCACCGGCAATCGCGGCGTCGAGGAAGTGACAGTCATCGGTGCCGCCACCGGCATGCGCATCGACCTCAGGGACGGTGTGGACCGCCTCGTCCTTTCCGATGCCGCCGATTCCATCACCATCGCCGGCGTCGAGACGCTGCTCGCCGGCGCCGGCAATGACACCATCCTGGTCGAGGGTGCGACCGAAGGCGTCTTCGACCTCGGCGTCGGCATCGACCGGCTGATCCTGGGCAGCGGCGGCAGCCTCGTTTCCGTCACGGGCGCCGAGGTGATCATCGGTGGCGATGGCGGCGACACCATCACCCTGACGGACATCATGGCCGGCCGGGTGATCGACCTTGGCGCCGGCAATGACAGCCTGGTGCTCGCCGCCGGTGACAATGTCCTGCACATGTCGGGTGTCGAGGCGGTGCTGGCCGGGGCCGGCAACGACTATCTGACGCTCGATGCCGCGCTGCCCGATGGCGGCATTTTCAACCTCGGCGCCGGGGCGGACAGCATTGCGCTGGCCGACGGGGGCAACGCGCTCTCCCTCATGAGCGTCGAGACGGTCATCGGTGGGTCGGGGCGGGATTCGCTCACCCTGTATGGCGGCGCCGACATCCTGCTGCGGGATGTCGAATTCGTCCGCGGTAGCGCCGTGTCCGACAACGTCATGCTGCTGACGCGCGTCGAGAACGGCGTGTTCAATCTTAGCGCGGGCGTCGACCGCCTGGTGCTGGCTGATGGCGGCAACAGCCTGCTGGCCAATGGCACCGAGACTTTGCTGGGCGGCAGCGGGGCGGATGACGTCATCCTGGCCGGGGCGGTCGTCGGCGGCGTGATCGACCTCGGCGCCGGCAATGACAGGCTGACCATCCGCGGCGGCCCAGTCACCGCCTTGGTCATCAATGTCGAAACGCTCGAAGGCGGCGGCGGCGACGAAGACCTGACGCTCGCCGGCACGATGACGGGGCGCATCGCGCTGCACGGCGGCCAGGACCGGCTGCGCCTAGCCGATGGCGGCAATTCACTGACCATCGGCGGCGTGGAGACGCTGATCGGCGGCAGCGGCACCGACCTCATCGTCTTTGATCAGCGGGTCCTGAATGGGCAGGTTGATCTGGGTGGCGGCGCCGACCGGCTGATCCTCGCCAATGGCGGCAACGGCCTCTCGATGACCGGCACCGAGGTGCTGTATGGCGGCAGCGGTGCCGACGCCGTGACCTTCCTCGCCGCCGCCGGGAATGCGCTGGTCGATCTCCGCCTCGGCCAGGACCGCCTCACTTTGTCGGATGCCGCCGATCGGATCCGCCTGAGCGACGTCGAGACGCTCTACACCAATGGCGGGGACGACACGGTCACGCTGCGCGACGTGCAACAGCGAGGGTACCTGCATCTGGGCGACGGGCAGGACCAGCTGTTCCTTGCCAATGGCGACAACACGCTGACCGTGTGCCACGCCGAGACCATCATCGGCGGCAGCGGCGACGACGTCGTCATTGTCGGCTCGGCGATGCCCCTGGGCGTGGTCGACCTCGGCGCGGGTACCGACCGTCTCGCGCTCGCGCGCGGCGACAACACCATCGCCGTCTCCGGCGTGGAGGTGGTGGTGGGCAGCGCCGGATCGGACAGGATCGACCTCGCCGGCGGGGCCGACCATGTGGTGCTGCATCTCAGCGCCGGCGACGATCACCTGCTGCTCGGGGAGGGCGGCAATTGGGTCACCCTCACCGATGTCGAACACGTCACAGGCAGCAGCGGCAACGACACCGTCGTCATGATGCGCGCCCTTGACGGGGCGGAAATCGACCTCGGCGGCGGCAGCGATCGCCTGGTCCTTGGGGCGGGCGCCAATACCGTGGTGCTGCGCAACGTGGAGGTGGTGCAAAGCGGTGCCGGCGCGGATGCCGTGACGATCACGGGCGCATCGGCACCGGTGACGGTCTCTCTGGGGGCCGGATCTGATGTGCTGACGCTCGGCGATGGCGGCATCACCGTGGTGACCACGGGCATCGAACTGGTGCGTGGCGGCGCCGGGGACGACTACATCACCGTCACGGCCGGCAGCGGCCGGGCCCGCTTGCTGGGCGGCGCCGGCGACGACACCATCACCGGCGGCAGCGGCAATGACGAGATCCAGGGCGGATCCGGCGCCGACAGCCTGACCGGCGGCGCGGGGGCGGACACCTTCGTCTTCACCGCGGTGTCGCATTCGTCGGTCTCGGCGCCGGATACCATCGTCAACTTCAATCCCCTCGAAGGCGATGTGATGGCCTTTGCCGGCATCGGCATCGGCGGGGATTTCCGCTGGCGCGGCGCCTTCGAGTTCACCGCGCGGGGCGGCGCCGAAGGGCGCTTCGACGAGGCCAGCAAGACGCTGTTCATCGACCTCGACGGCAATGGCAACGCGGATATGGCGTTCCTGCTGCCGGGCTTTCCGCCCGACGGCTTCGACGGGCATTCGGTGATCTGGGCGTGACGCGCGCCCGGCGCTACCTGGCGCCGAGCATGCCGCGCGCGACGATCAGGCGCATGATCTCGTTGGTGCCTTCGAGGATGCGGTGCACGCGCAGGTCACGCACGATCTTCTCGATGCCGTAATCGGCCAGGTAGCCATAGCCGCCGAGCAGTTGCAGCGCGTCATCGGCGACGCGCGAGCAGGTGTCGGTGACGAAGCGCTTGGCCATGGCGCAGAATGCCGTCGCATCCGGGGCGCGCGCATCGAGCTTCGCGCAGGCACGCCACAGCAGCGCGCGTGACGCCTCCAGCTCGATGCGCATGTCGGCCAGCCTGAATTGCGTGTTCTGGAAATCGCTGATGGCCTTGCCGAAGGCGCGGCGCTCGCGCGTGTAGTTCAACGCGATCTCGAGCGCAGCCTCGGCACCGCCCAGCGAACAGGCGGCGATGTTCAGCCGCCCGCCATCGAGGCCCGCCATGGCGAAGC
Source organism: Neoroseomonas lacus (assembly GCF_014644535.1). Taxonomy (GTDB): domain Bacteria; phylum Pseudomonadota; class Alphaproteobacteria; order Acetobacterales; family Acetobacteraceae; genus Neoroseomonas; species Neoroseomonas lacus. Next base: position 215,776 of record NZ_BMKW01000003.1, on the reverse strand, counting down.
GGAAGCCCTGCCCCTCCTCGCCGAGCAGCGCGGTCGCGGCGATGCGCGCATCCTCGAAGATCACCTGCCGGGTCGGCTGTGCGTTCCAGCCCATCTTCCGTTCATTGGCGCCAAATGACAGGCCGGCCGTCTCCTTCGGCACCAGCACCGCCGAGACGCCGGCGGGCCCGTCGCCGCCAGTGCGCACCATGGTCAGGTAAAGGTCCGAGACGCCGGCGCCGGAGATGAACTGCTTCGTCCCGTTCAGCACATAGCCTTCATTGTCGCGCGCAGCGCGGGTGCGCAGCGCGGCGGCATCCGAGCCCGAACCCGGTTCGGTCAGCGCGTAGGAGGCGATGCGTTCCATGGTGACGAGCGACGGCAGGTGCTCGGCGCGCTGCGCGTCGGAGCCGAAGCGGTCGATCATCCAGGCAACCATGTTGTGGATGGACAGGTAGGCCGCGACGGTCGGGCAGCCGGTCGCCAGCGCTTCGAACACCACCGCGGCGTCGAGCCGCGTGAGGCCCGATCCGCCCGATTCCTCGCGCACATACAACGCGGCCATGCCGAGCTTGGCGGCCTCGCGCATTTCGTCGATGGGAAAATGGCGTTCCTCGTCCCAGCGGCGGGCGTTGGGGGCGAGCACCTCGGCGGCGAAATCGCGCGCGACGGCTTGAAGTTCGCACGTTGCTTCCGGCAGGTCGAAGGCGTTGGTCATGATGTTCTCTCCCCCAGGCGCGACGATACAAGAACGACGGCAGAAGAGAATGCCGCCCCGCCCAGCGCCAACAGACAGAAAAAGGGTGGGGGTTCGGGGGAGGTTCTCCTCCCCCGACCTCACTCGGCTGCGATCGCCGGTGCCTCGATGGCAACAAGCCGTGCCCGCGTCGCGGCCAGGTTGCGCGCCTTGATATGCCCAAACCCCTTCACGCCCGCCCAGGCCTCGGCCCATTCGGCCGCGAGGGCGGGCGTGCCGAGCAGACGCTCGACCCCGGCGCGGAATTCGCCCGGCAGCGCGCGCTCCGTGCGACGTTCCTCACTGCGACCGAAGGGGTCGAGCGCGGTGCCGCGCAGCATCTTGCCATGCTGCAACAGCCCCATCGCCTTGAACATCCAGGGCCCGAAGACGCGCTTGGCGGGCACGCCGGTCACCGGGTCGGCCTTGGCCATTACCGGCGGGGCGAGGTGCATCTCGATGCGCTGCGTACCGGTGAAGCCGTGCGCGAGCGCGTCCTTCCATGCCGGCAGGCTGTGCAGGCGGGCGACTTCGTATTCGTCCTTGTAGGCCATCAGCCGATGCAACTGCGTGGCGACGGCGCGGGTGAGGCGTTCGTCGCCGGCGGCGCGGACCTTGGCGACGAAGTCCTCGTAGTCGTGGGCGTAGCGGGCGTTCTGATAGGCGGTGAGGTCGGCGACGCGACGGACGACCAACGTGTCGATCGTCTCCGCGACATGGGCGGGTGGCGCGAGGTCCTCCAGCGCCGCCGCCCGGCCACGCGCGAAGGCTTCCTTGTTCAGCGCCACCTGCGCGGCGTTGAGTTCCAGCGCGCGGGTGATCGCCTCGGATGACAGCGGCACCAGCCCGCGCTGATAGGCGATGCCGAGCAGGTAAACGTTGAGATAGACCGCATCGCCGAGTTCCTCGGTGACGCGCGTCGCCCCGCCTAGCGCGATGGTGTCGCGGCAGGCGTTGCGGATGCTCTCGAGCATCTCGGCACCGTGGTAGCGCGTGCCGGTGTCCTTTACGAATTGCGCGGTGGGGGCGAGGTCCGCATTGACCACCGCCGCCGTGCGGTCTGGCCCGAGCAGCGGCCGCGCGGTGCGCCCATGCGCCACCACCATGTCGGCCGCGATCAGCAGGTCGGTGCCACCGGCGGCGATGCGCGCGCCGGGGATGCTGTCGGGGCTCGCGCCCGGCGGGCCGATGCGCAGCTGCGCGTAGACGCCGCCGCCCTTCTGCGCGAGGCCGAGATAATCGAGGCTGCGCAGGGGCCGCCCTTCGAGATGCGCGGCCTGGGCGAGGATCGCCGCGAGCGAGGAGACCCCCTGCCCGCCAACGCCGGCCATCAACAGGTTCCAGGCCTCGCCCTGCACCTCGGGCCGCACCGGCTCCGGCGGCGCGGCACCCGAAGCGGTGACGTGATGTTCCGCGGGTTTCGCGCCGACCAAGGTGACGAAGGACGGGCAGAAGCCACCCAGGCAGGACAGGTCCTGGTTGCAAGCGGATTGGTCGATCTTACGCTTGCGGCCGAATTCGGTGTCCACCGGCTCGACCGCCAGGCAGTTCGAGGCGCGCGAGCAATCGCCGCAATCCTCGCAGACACGCGGGTTGATCATCACCCGGCGCTCGGCCTTGGGGGCGAGGTCGCGCTTGCGCTTGCGGCGACGTTCGGTCGCGCATTCCTGGTCGTAGATGATGGCGGTGACGCCTGGAACGTCGCGCAATACGCGCTGCACGGCGTCGAGTTCCGAGCGGTGATGGAAGCCGGCGGTCTTCGGGATCAGCGGATTGCCGCGATGGCGGTCGGGGTCGTCGGAGACGATCTCGATTCGCTCCACACCTTCGGCATGCAGCTGGGCGGCGATGTGCGGGACATCAATCTCGCCTTCGGGCGTCTGGCCGCCGGTCATCGCGACGGCGCTGTTGACCAGCACCTTGAAGGTCATGTTGGCCTTGGAGGCCACGGCGAAGCGCACTGTCAGCGAGCCCGAATGCCCCCAGGTGCCGTCGCCGATATTGGCGAAGACATGCTTCTCCGTGGTGAAGGGCGCCTGGCCGATCCAGGGCATGCCCTCGCCGCCCATCTGGGTGAACAGGTCCGAATTGCGGTCCATGTTCTTGGCCAGGTAGTGGCAGCCGATGCCGGCCAGGGCGCGCGAACCCTCGGGGATCTTCGTCGATGAATTATGCGGGCAGCCCGGGCAGAAATACGGGTCGCGCAGGTGCAGCGGCACGGTCTGCTGGCTGGCCAGCGCGTCGAGTTCGGCGATGCGTTCATGCAACCGGTTGGTGCGCAGCGGCGCCGGCAGACGGGCGGCGAGCGCGCGCAGGATCTGGCCGATGTCGAGCTCGGTCAGGTCTGACAGCAGCGGGCGGCCATTCTCATCCTTCTTGCCGGTGACGCGTGGGCGCACCGGCGCATGGAACAGCGCGTCGCGCAGTTGCCATTCCATCACCGGGCGGCGGTCCTCGATGACGAGGATTTCCTCCAGGCCCTCGGCGAAAGCACGCGCGGCCTCGGCATCCAGGGGCCAGGCCAGGCCGACCTTCCAGACGCGCAGGCCGTGTTCCCGCGCGAAACCTTCGGAGATGCCGGTATCTTCCAGCGCCTGGCGCAGCACCGCATACGCCTTGCCACGCACCGCGATGCCGAAGCGGGCATTCGGCGAATCGAGCGCGATGCGGTCGATGCCATTGGCCCGCGCGAAGGCCACCGCGGCCGGTAGCTTGAAATGCCGCAGACGTTCTTCCTGCGCGATCGGGTTGTCGAGCAGGCGGATATGCAGCCCGTCGGCCGGCATCGGCAGCCCGACCGGGTCGCGCGTCGCATAGCGTGCCGGGTCGAGAAGCACCGTCATCGACGCATCCATCGTGTCGGCGACGCATTTCACGCCCGCCCACAGCCCGGCGAAGCGCGAGAGGGCGATGCCCTTCAAGCCGAATTCCAGCACCTCCGCCACATCGGCCGGGTCGAGCACCGGCATCTCGGCATCCATGAAGGCGTATTCGCAGCCCGAGGTGATGGTCGAGGACTTGCTGGACGGATCATCGCCGGCCAGCGCAATCACACCGCCCTTGGGCATGGTGCCGGCGGAATTGGCGTGGCGGAACACGTCGCCCGAGCGGTCGATGCCGGGCCCCTTGCCGTACCAAATGGCAAAGACGCCATCGACGCGCCCACCGGGCGTCAGCCCGACCTGCTGCGAACCCCACACCGCCGTGGCGGCGAGGTCCTCGTTCAGCCCCGGCTGGAAGACGATGTCATGGGTGGCGAGACGCTTCTGCTGGCGCGCCAGTTCCTTGTCGAAACCACCAAGCGGAGAACCGCGATAGCCGGAGATGAACCCGCCGGTCTTCCACCCCAGGGCGGCGTCCATCTCCTGCCGCAGCATCGGCAGGCGGACCAGCGCCTGGGTGCCGGTCAGCAGCACCGGTCCGCCGGTCGCGTCCCAACGCTCCTCAAGTGTCGCCTCTGGTCGGATGATGCTGCCCATAACGGTCATGTTGGTACGCTCCGGCGATCCTGCCAATGCCAGGATGATGCGCCATCGCGCGCGGCGTTTTCTTTCGATTTCTGTTGTGCAATGCCGAAGAGGCGGAACATCCTTCTGACATGGACGCCATAGATCGACGGATCCTCCGTGCCCTCGCCAACCGCGCGCGGCTGACCAACACCGAATTGGCCGAGGAGGTGGGCCTGTCCCCCTCCCCGTGCTGGACGCGGGTGAAGCGCCTGGAACAGTCAGGCGTGATCCAGGGCTACCACGCGCTGCTCGACCAGGCGGCGCTCGGCCTGCCTGACACGGTGATCCTCGAGGTGATGATGGAACGCCATGACGACACCCATCTCGAACGCTTCGAGCAGGCGGTGATGGCGATGCCTGAGGTGCTGGAATGCTGGCTGGTGACCGGCGAATACGACTACGTGCTGAAGGCTGCGGTCGGCGGCACGGCCGGGTATGAGAAGCTGCTGCGCGAGAAGATCTACCACCTGCCTGGTGTACGGCACACGCGCACGGCGTTCACGCTGCGCTGCCTGAAGCGGGTGATATCGCCGGTGCCGTAGTGTGGCGTGCCCTCAGACACCGGGCGGGCCGCATGCGCGGCCGTTGGCTTCGCGCGGGGACGGCACATTGGCGGCCACGTCCCGTCGCGCCGCGCGCTCGCGGTCTGCGCCTCTGGCCTACGATGGAAGGTGGCTTTGGCTCGGATGGCCGCCATGACAGACCCCGGCCCGATGCCCAAATCGGGCCGCGACCGCACAGCGCGACCGCGCCCAGATCGTCAGCCCCCGGCGCGCCAATGCATGGCGCGAAGGCAAGCGGCCCCAATGGGCCGCGCCCGCCATCCGAGGGTCAAGCAAGGCTCATCGTCGCTCGCCTATGGCGAGCGACGATGATCAATGACCTTCCTGCTCGTCGAAATGCACCTTGATGGCGTTGAACGCGTTCAGCACACCGAACAACACCAAGCCCCAGCCGAAGATCGAGATGCCGACATCGCGCGCCGCCGCGGCGAGGAACAATCCGCCCAGCGCGAGCACCACATAGGCCACCATGAAAAACACGCGGGCACCGCTCATTTCGGCGTCTCCTTGCGAGGGTTGTCATCGAACAGGATGCGTGCGGCCGCTCCGTCCAGGTCGTCGTATTGGCGCGACCGCAGCGCCCAGAGAAATCCGGCGAGGCCGATCAGACCCAGCACCAGCGAGACAGGGATCAGGAAGATCAAGGCGTTCATCGCTCAATCCTTCGCTGCGCGCAGCGCGTTCAGCACCACGATCAGGGAGGATGACGCCATTACCACTGCCGCGATCACCGGCGTCACCAGCCCCACCGCCGCCACCGGCACCGCGAAGGCATTATAGACCAGCGAGAAGCCGATATTGCCGCGCGCGATCGCCTGCGCCCGCCGCGCGATGCGGATGGCCGCCGGCAAGGCCGACAGCCCCTCCCGCTGCAACACCAGGTCCGAAGCGGTTTGCGCCAAATCCGTCGCCCCGGCCGGACTCGCCGAGACATGCGCCGCCGCGAGTGCCGCCGCGTCATTGATGCCGTCACCCACCATTAGCGGATGGCGGCCTTCGTCGCGCAGCGTGGCGATGCGCGCCTGCTTGGCAACGGGGTCCACGCCGGATCGCCAATCCGTGATGCCGGCCTGCCAGGCGATTGCCGCGACCGCCCCCTCGCCATCGCCCGACAGCAATTCCGCCGACAGGCCCAGCGACTTGAGCGCGGCGACCGCTGTCGGCGCGTCCTCACGCATCCGGTCGGCGAAGCGGAAGCTGACGGGGGCGGCATCGCCATCGCGCAACACCATGGTCATCCCATCGGCCGAAGCACCCAGCCCGCAGAAGGCCGGCGAGCCAAGCCGCGCCGCACCGCATTCCAACCCCTGGCCAGGGATTTCGCGCACGCCTTCGGCGAGCGGCGCGTCCGGGCAGGCCCGCACCAACGCCTGCGCCAGCGGATGACGCGACGCCTTTGCCATCGAGGCGGCCCGGCACAGCACAACGTCATCCTGGGCATCGGGCACCAGCACCGACCGGCCTTCGGTCAGCGTGCCAGTCTTGTCGAGCACGACATGGTCGGCCGTGGCGAGCCGTTCCAGCGCGGTCGCCGAGGTGACCAGCACGCCGCGGCGGAAGAGCGCGCCTACCGCGACGACCTGCACCGCCGGCACCGCCAGCGCCAGCGCGCAAGGGCAGGTGATCAGCAGCACGCAGACCGCATTGACGAGCGCAACCTGCCACGGCGCCTCAAGCAGGCCCCACCAAGCAAGGAAGGTGGCCGCCGCCACGAGGTGCACGACCGGCACATAGAAACGCGCGGCGCGGTCGGCGATAGCGACGAAACGCCCCTTGGCCTGTTCGGCGCGTTCGAGCAGCCGGGCCATGGCAGCGAGCGAGCCATCCTTTGCAGCGGCGCTGACCGTCATGGTGAAAGCGGCGCCCATGTTCACCGCACCGGCCGGCAGCGCGTCGCCGGCGGCGAAGAGGCGCGGCACGCTCTCGCCGGTTGTCGCCGCGGCATCAAGCAGCGCATCGACCGTCGCCACACCATCGAGCCGCAGCCGTTCACCGGCGGAGACCAGCACGCGATCCCCGGCGGCGACCGCCTCGGCCGGCACCGCTTCCAGATGCCCATCGGCCAGCAGGCGAGTGACCATGCCTTCCTGCAGCGCCAGCAATTCCGCGACCGACTGCCGCGCCCGCCGCCGCGCCGCGCGGTCGAACACCCGCCCGGCCAGCAGCAGCGCCAGCAGCATCGTCGCCCCGTCGAACCAGGTGTAGGGCCCGTTGCGCAACGTCTCGGACAGCGACATTGCCGCCGTCGCCAACACACCGAGCGAGACGGCGAGATCCATAGATGGCCGCCCGGCCCGGATCGCCGCCCAGGCCGAACGGTAGAACGGCATGCCGGCGACCAGCACGACGGGCATCCCGATCATCGCCGCCAGCCAATGCAGACCGTGCCGCAGCGACGGGCCCATATCACCGCCGACCCAGACGGCGACGGAGATCAGCATGATGTTCATCGACCCGAAGGCCGCGATGCCAAGCGCGCGGGTCAGCGCGCGGCCCTCGGCATCCTCGGTGGCGCGCAGGCAGGCCGGTGACCATGGCGCGACACGGAAGCCGAGCCGGCCGAGCAGCGCCGCGATGTCATTCGCCCGCGCCGCCTCGCCACGCCAAGTGACGGTCAGCCGGCGGGCGGAGAGCGACGCCCGCGCCGACAGCACGTCGGGCTCCGCCGCCAGCGCCTGTTCCACCAGCCAGATGCAGGCGCCGCAGGTCAGGCCGGAGACCACCAGTTCCAGCCGCTGAGTGCCGTCGCGCAACTGCTCCGCGAAGGGCGCGAGGTCGAGCCCTGCCACCATCGTCTCCGGCCGCAGCGCACCGGCCTCGGTCTCGCGCCGCGCGTAGAAGGCGGACAGCCCCAACCCCGCCACCAGCGCATGCGCACCCTCGCAGCCGGCACAGCAGAAGCGGTCCTGGCCGGGGGCGAGCCGCGCGCCGCAATGCGCGCAGCCGGCGGCCGAGACCGCCTCCGACGCGACAGGCTGCGCGCGGCCGAGGATGCTCACGGCACCAAGACCCGATGGCGGATGTCGAAGGGCGTCTCATGCGGGCCAAATAGGGTCAGCCGTGCTTCCCACTGGCCGCGTTCGGGCGGCTGCACCTCGGCCGCCCAGCGGCCAGACCCGCGCGGCCCGAAGCTGAGGGCAACATCGACCCCTTCGAGCGGCCGCCGCAGCACGCCTTCGATGCGGCCAGGCACCGGATGTCCCTCGCGATCGAGGGCGACGACGCTGAGCTGCCCGCCGGCGTAGGTCACCACCGTCCGCCAACCCAGCGCATCCTGCCGTGCGGCCTCGGCGATCACCGTGTCGTAGTGGCGCCCCTGTTCATAGGCGCGCGGCACCGTGACGCCGGTGAAGGTGGTGATCGCGAAGTAGATCAACAGCCCGTTCACGCCGAAGACAACGAGAAACCCGCCAACAAAAGCCCAAGGGATCCAGCGGCCGCGCCGCGGGTCGTATCCGGTCGCCGGCATGGTCGCCCTCATGACTTCGGCCCCAGGAAGTTGCTCGATTGGCTGGCGACAGCGCGGCCCTGCGCGTCCAACAGGCGGAACGTCACCGGCGTGTCGTCATGCAGACGCATGCCATGCGGTGCGGTCAGGAAGACGCGATACTGCGCGATGCCATCGGCGCGGCGGGTCAGCAGCGGACGGCCGCGCGCATCGTTCTCGACATCCTGCACCACCATGCGAATGCCTGCCGGTGCCTGTATCTCAAGCGCCAGCGCGGCCTGCTCGCGCGTCTTGTTGACGATCTTAATGGTGTAGCCGTTGCGGATCGACCCGTCGGACAGCCGCACGAACAGTGGCGCGCGGTCGCGCAACACGGTCACGTCCAAGGTCGAGCGCATCAGGAAGGCGCCGAGCATCACCAGCGACACCACCGCCAGCGCGCCGGCATACATCATGGTGCGCGGGCGGATGAAGCGCGGCACATGGCGCACCGCCATGCCGGCCGCAAAGCGCGCCTCGCCCGGCGCCATGCCTGCCGTCGCGGCCGCACTGGCCGAGAGGTTCTTCAAGGTCTCGAAGGCGACCAGCCCCTTCGGCCGACCGAGCTTGCCCATCACGCTGTCGCAGGCATCGACGCACAAGCCGCAGCCGATGCATTCGAGCTGCTGGCCGTCGCGGATGTCGATGCCGGTCGGGCAGACATGCACGCAGGCGAAGCAGTCGACGCAGTCACCGACGCCCTCGGCCTTCAGCTTGCCGCGCGGTTCGCCACGCCAGTCGCGATAGGTGACGACGAGCGAATTCTCATCGAGCATCGCCGCTTGGAAGCGCGGCCAGGGGCACATGTAGGTGCAGACCTGCTCGCGCGCCCAGCCGGCCAGCAGGTAGGTGAAGCCGGCGAACAGGCCGAAGAAGAAATACACCTGCACCCCGGCCTCGCCAGCGAGGAATTCCCGCGTGATGGTCGGCGCATCGTTGAAATACATGACCCAGGCGCCGCCGGTCGCCGCCGCGATCAGCGCCCAGACCAGATGCGTCAGCCCCTTGCGGGTCCAGTAGTTCGCGTTGTGCGGCCCCTGGTCGAGCTTCATCCGCGCGTTGCGGTCGCCCTGGATCCAGCGTTCGACCCACATGAACAGGTCGGTCCAGACCGTCTGCGGGCAGGTGAAGCCGCACCACAGCCGGCCGAACAGCGAGGAGACGGCGAACAGCGCGAAGGCGCCGAGGATCAGCGCGCCGGTCAGGAAGTAGATCTCCTGCGGCCAGATCTCGACCCAGAAGAAGAAGATGCGGGCATTGGTGATGTCCACCAGCACCGCCTGGTCGGGCACGCCGGGGCCACGGTCCCAGCGGATCCAGGGCACGACGTAATAGAGCGCGAGGCAGAGCGCGAGCACTGCCCATTTCACCGACCGAACGGGGCCGAAGACGCGCTTCGGATAGACCTTCTGCCGCGACGCATAAAGCGGCTGCGCGGCGGCGGAGGCGGGTGCCTCCGCCGGCCGGTCTGCCTTGGCGCGATGCGGTGCCTCGACGGTGCTCATGTCACTTGTCCTGTCGGAGGGGGGCTACTCGCCCCCACCCAGAGCGTGCACGTAGACGGTCAGCATATTGATGGTCGCGGGGTCGAGGCGGCCCTGCCAGGCCGGCATCACACCCATGCGCGGGTTGTTCACCATGGCGATGATGTCGCGCTTGGTGCCGCCATGCAGCCAAACCAGGTCGGACAGCCGCGGCGCGCCGAGCTCGCGATTGCCCACGCCACGCTCGGCATGACAGGCGACGCAGTTCTCGGCATAAACCGTCTCGCCGCGGGCGACCGCCGCTGCATCGGTCGACTGCCCCGACAGCGACAGCACATACTCCGCGACATCGCCGATCTGCGCCGCGGTCAGCATGCCATCGGCTCCGAAGCGCGGCATCAGGCTGGTGCGCGCCTCGTTATCCTCGGCATTGCGGATGCCGTGGCGGATGGTCGTCTGGATCGCTTCCAGCGAGCCGCCCCACAGCCAGTCGTCATCGACCAGTGCCGGGTAGCCGCCCACCGCACCTTGCCCGCCCGCGCCATGGCAGGCAGCGCAGTTGTTGGCGAAGGCGACGCGCCCGCCCGCCAGGGCGAAGTCGCGCATCTGCGGATCGGCGGCGATCTGCGTGGGCGTCGCCTCGCGCAGCCGCGCCATCATCGGAGCGTTGCGCGCCGTGGCCTCAGCCATCTCGCCGACGATGGCCTCCCGCGCGATCCAGCCCGACGTCCCGTTCCAACCTGGCCAGGACGGGTAGATCACCACCCACACCGCCGCGAAGGCGATGCAGGCATAGAAGGAGTACAGCCACCACTTGGGCAGCGGCGTGTTGAGTTCCTTCAGCCCGTCCCATTCATGGCCGGTGGTCTCCCGTCCGGTCAGGCCGTCCTTCTCGATCTTGGTCGGCATCCTTGGATGCTCCTCAGCGTGGGCCGCGGGCGGGGCGGTCGCCGGGCAGCGCATGCGCGTGCCCGGGCTCGTCCCGCAGGGGAATGTCTGCCTGGGATTCGAAGTAGGTCTTCTTCGAGGGCCGCAGCACCAGCCACAGCATCAGGATGAAGAGCACGAAGAACCACACCACCCAGAGGCTGCGCAGCAGCGGCAGGTGTTCGATCAGCTGAGCCATCGCACCCTCCTCACTGGCGCAGCTGCGCGGGTGTCACGTCGCGGAAATCCACGAGTGTGCCGAGCATCTGCAGATAGGCGACCAGCGCATCCATCTCGGTGATGCTGCCCGGGTCGCCGTCGAAGGCACCCTGGCGGGCGCGGGCGTAGCGGCTCTGGAAGGCGCCGCCATCGGCGTCGGGGCGCGCCTGCGCCTCGAGGTCGGCGCGCGCATTGGCGACCATCTCCTCGCTGTAGGGTACGCCCACGGTGCGCAGGGCACCCAGCCGTTCCGCGATGTCCGAATAGTCGAGCGGCCGGTCGAGGAAGGCGTAGGGCGGCATCACCGAGGCCGGCACCAGCGCGCGCGGGGAGCGCAGATGCGCCGCATGCCAGTCATCAGAATACCGCCCGCCGACGCGCGCGAGGTCGGGCCCCGTGCGCTTCGACCCCCACTGGAACGGGTGGTCGTACATGCTCTCGGCAGCGAGGCTGTAGTGGCCGTAGCGTTCCAACTCGTCGCGGAAGGGGCGGATCATCTGGGAATGGCACAGGTAGCAACCTTCCCGGACATAGATGTCGCGGCCCATCTGTTCGAGCGGCGTGTAGGGGCGCACCCCCGCCACGCGCTCGATGGTGGTCTCGACCGCGAAGAGCGGCACGATCTGCACCAGGCCGCCGATCGAGACGGTGATGAGGGTAAGCACCCCCATCAGCACCAGGTTGCGTTCAATGACGCCGTGGTCGCGAAGCCAGCGGAACATGCGCGTGTCCTCCCTATTCCGCAGCGACGGCGATGGCGGAAGCGGCCGCAGGCTCGAGCGTCAGCGCCGGGCTGCTGGTGACCGTCTTCCAGAGGTTGAAGACCATGATCAGCCCGCCGGCGAGGTAGAGCACGCCGCCCAGCGCACGGATCACGTAGTAGGGGTGCATGGCCGCGACCGTCTCGACGAAGGAGTATTGGAGGAAGCCGAGCTCGTCATAGGCGCGCCACATCAGGCCCTGCATGATGCCCGACACCCACATCGCGGTGATGTAGAAGACGATGCCGAGCGTCGCGAGCCAGAAGTGCCAGGCGATCAGCTTCTCGCTCCACATCGCCTTCTTCTTCCACAGCACCGGGAACAGATAGTACAACGCGCCGAAGGTGATGAAGCCGACCCAGCCCATCGCCCCCGAATGCACATGGCCGATGGTCCAGTCGGTGTAGTGCGACAGCCCGTTCACCGCGCGGATCGACATCACCGGCCCTTCGAAGGTCGACATGCCGTAGAAGCCGACGGCGGTGACCGAGAAGCGCAGCGACGCATCGGTCCGCAGCTTGTCCCACGCGCCCGACAGGGTCATCAGCCCGTTGATCATGCCGCCCCAGGACGGCATCCAGAGCATGACCGAGAACACCATGCCGAGTACCTGCGCCCAGTCGGGCAGCGCGGTGTAGTGCAGGTGGTGCGGACCGGCCCAGATATAGAGGAAGATCAGCGTCCAGAAGTGCACGATCGACAGCCGGTAGGAATAGACTGGCCGGTCGGCCTGCTTAGGGATGAAGTAGTACATCATCCCGAGGAAGCCGGCGGTCAGGAAGAAGCCCACCGCGTTGTGGCCGTACCACCACTGGATCATCGCGCCCTGCACGCCCGCCGGGGCGGAGTAGGAATGCGACGAACCGAGGCTGACCGGGATCGAGATGTTGTTGCCGATGTGCAGCATCGCGATGGTGATGATGAAGGCGAGGTAGAACCAGTTCGCCACGTAGATGTGGGGTTCCTCGCGCTTGATGATCGTGCCGCCGAAGACGACCAGGTAGGCCACCCAGACGATGGTCAGCCAGATGTCCACATACCATTCCGGCTCGGCGTATTCCTTGCCCTGGGTGATGCCCAGGACGTAGCCGAGGGCGGCCATGACGATGAAGAACTGGTAGCCCCAGAACAGGAACCAGCCGGCATCCGCGCCACCAAACAGCCGCGCGCGGCAGGTCCGCTGCACGACGAACAGCGAGGTGCCGATCAGCGCATTGCCGCCGAAAGCGAAGATGACCGCGCTGGTATGGACCGGGCGCAGCCGCCCGAAGGTCGTCCATTCCAGGTCCATGTTGAGCAGCGGGAAGGCCAGCTGCGTCGCGATGAGGACCCCCATCAGGAACCCGACCACGCCCCAGAAGGCCGTGGCGATGGCGAAGGCGCGGATCGGCGCCTCGACATAGCCGACCTCCTCCACCCTCACGGCCTGCCCCGGAGCCAGGGCGGCGGTTGCAGTTGCTGCTGCCACGACCAATTTCTCCTCAAGCGGCGCTGCGGCGGAGTCGCCACACGCACCATGGCTGGGAAGGAAGCGCTGGCCCGGGTCGCCGTCCTTGATCCGGATCAATTCTTCCGCAGTGCAGCAGTCTATGGTCAAACCGTGTCCAGGGCGCCACCAACCCTGGGGGAGGAACATCAACCATGCCGAGCGACGTGCAACCCATTGCCAGCCGCATCACCATCCGTGCCGTCGCGCCGGACCGGCCGTGGATGTGGTTGACCGCAGGCTGGCAGGACCTGATGGCCAATCCGCAGATCGGCTTTTTCTATGGCGCGGCGCTGACGGCGGGCGGCTGGCTGCTCGCACTGCTGCTGCTGTGGCTGCACAGCGCCTGGGTGATCCTGCCGGCCTCGGCGGGCTTCTTCATGGTCGCGCCCCTGCTGGCCGCAGGGTTGTACGAGGCGTCACGTCTGCGCGAGGCGGGCCAGCCCGTGACCATCGACGCCTGCCTGCGCGGCTTCACACGCAATGGCGGGCAGCTCGCCTTCATGGGCGTCGTGCTGCTGCTACTGCATCTGTTCTGGGTGCGCGTCGCGGCGCTGATCTTCATGCTGATGTTTGGCATCAACTTCGCCCCCGCGCTCGAGGACGTGCCGATGGCGATGCTGCGTTCGCCGATGCTGCTGCCGTTCCTGGTCGTCGGCACCGCGGCCGGCGCGGTGCTGGCGGCGGTCGCCTTCGCCATCTCGGCGGTGTCGATCCCGATGCTCGTGGACAAGCCGCAGATGGGCGCCTTCGAAGCGGTCGCGATCTCGTTGCGCGCGGTTATGGCGAACCCCGCCGCGATGGTGTTCTGGGCTGGGCTGATCGTGGTGTTCACCGCGATGGCGATGGTGCCGTTCTTCCTCGGCCTCGCGCTGGTGATCCCGCTGGTGGGGCACGCCACCTGGCACGCATATCGGGACCTGGTGGCGTAGAGGGCACCCTACGCGGCGACGCGCACCGCCATCGCGGCCAGCATCACCCCGTTCAGCGTGAACAGCGCCGCACCGACCATGCGCATGCCAGGCCCGGCGCGCCGCCCGAAGAAGCGCCCGAGCAGGGCCACACCCATCAGTGCCGGCATCGTGCCGGCCACGAAGGCGACCATGGCCAGCGCACCGCCCAGCATCGAGCCGGTCGCCGCCGCCCCGGCGAGCGCGCCGTAGAGCAACCCGCAGGGCAGCGCCGAGAGCATCAGCCCCAGCGCCACGCCACGCAGCCCGGTCGGCGCCGACAGCAGGCCGCCGAGCCGCCGCTGCAACCCGGCCGGCAGTCGCGGCGCCGGCATCCGGGGCAGCAGGGCGGCGATGCGGGCCGAGGCCTGCGCGAACATCAGCAGCGCCGCGACGCCGAGCAGCACCGCGAGGACGAAGCGCAAGCCGGTGCCGAAAGCAACCACGCCGGCGAGCCCGCCCGCCACGGCGCCGAGCATTCCGTATCCGAGCATCCGCCCCAGGTGATACGGCAGCAGCGCCGCGCCCGAGAGCCGCGCCAGCATGCCGCCCGCCTGCGCCCTGTCGGCCACCGCCGCCGCCTGGGCGATGACGAAAGGCCCACACATCCCCGCGCAATGCGTGGCACCACCGGCGAGTCCCGCGAGAAACAGCGCCACCATCACGGCCGGTAGCCCGCCAGGCCCGAGGGCCGTCAGGTCGTGCAGGCAATTCGACAGATAGTCCATGCGCATCCTCTAGCACGATCCGGGAGGGCCGACTTGCGGCGGCGCAAGGCCTTGCCGGATGGGCGAACGGCGACAGCCCCGATGTTCCGGGTCGTGAAACCACTCCGCCTCTCATGCGCTGCCCGTCCGGGTGATTTCACGCAGACGGGAACTGCTCTAAACGCGACGCATGATGCGTCCCCTCGCCCTCACCATGGGAGAACCCGCCGGCATCGGCGCCGAGATCGCCGCCGGCGCCTGGTCCGCCTTGCGCGCGACCGGGCCGGTGTTCTTCCTGATCGACGATGCGACGCGGCCCTTCGCCGTGCCGGTGCAGGCGATCACCGCGCCGGAGGAAGCCGCCGCCGTATTCCAGCAGGCGCTGCCGGTGCTGCACCGGCCCCTGCCCCACCCACCCGTCGCCGGCAAGCCTGACATCGCCAACGCCGCCGCCGTCATCGCCGCCATCACCGAGGCGGTGGAACTGGCCCGGGCCGGCCGCGCCGCCGGCGTGGTGACCAACCCGATCCAGAAGGCGGTGCTGACCGCCGCCGGATTCAAGCATCCAGGCCATACCGAATATCTCGGCGAGATCGCCGGCACAGGCGTGCCACCCGTGATGATGCTGGCCTCGGCCGAGCTGCGCGTCGTGCCGGTGACGGTGCATGAGGCGCTGGCCGTGGCGATCGCCCGGCTGACACCGGCGATGATCGTCGAGACCGCGCGCATCACCGCCCGCGCGCTGCGCGAGGAATTCGGCATCGCCCGGCCGCGCCTGGCCATCGCCGGTCTGAACCCGCATGCCGGCGAGGCCGGAACCATGGGGCGCGAGGATATCGAGATCGTCGCCCCGGCCGTCGCCACCCTGCGCGCCGAGGGCATCGAGGCGCGCGGACCGATGCCGCCCGACACCATGTTCACCGCCCTCGCCCGGCCGACCTATGACGCGGCGATCTGCCTGTATCACGACCAGGCCCTGATCCCGATCAAGACGCTCGACATGGCCGGCGGGGTGAATGTGACGCTTGGCCTGTCGATCGTGCGCACCAGCCCGGACCATGGCACGGCGCTCGACATCGCCGGCACCGGGCGGGCCGACCCGTCGTCACTGATTGCCGCGCTGCGTCTCGCAGCCGAACTCGCCCACGCACGGGGAACCGCATGACGCATCTCGATTTCTCGGTGAATGTCGACCACGTCGCGACCTTGCGGAATGCGCGCGGCGGCACCTTCCCCTGCCCGGTCGAGGCGGCGCGCATCGCCGTCGAGGCGGGAGCCGATGGCGTGACGATGCACCTGCGCGAGGATCGCCGCCATATCCGCGACCGCGACGTGGAGCGCGTGCGCGCCGAGATCGCCGCGCCGCTGAATTTCGAGATGGCGGCGACCGAGGAGATGGTCGCCTTCGCCGAGCGCATCCGCCCGCCCTATTGCTGCCTGGTACCGGAAAAGCGCGCCGAACTGACCACCGAGGGCGGGCTCGACGTGCTGCGCCCGGGGCCGTTCCTCAAGCAGGCCATTGCGAGGCTGCGGTTGGCCGGCGTGCGCGTGTCGATCTTCATCGAGGCCGACCCGGCGCAGATCGAAGCCGCCGCCGCGCTCGGCGCGCAGGCGATCGAGCTACACACCGGCACCTATGCCGAAGGGCCGGTGGAGCACCGCGCGGCGCAGCTGGCACGGCTGAAGGCCGGTGCGGCGGCGGCGAAGGCGGCGGGGTTGCTGTGCCATGCCGGCCACGGCCTGAACTACGACACCGTCGCCGACATCGCCCGCATGCCGGAGGTGACCGAGGTCTCGATCGGCCATTTCCTGATCTCGCAATCCGTCTTCGAGGGGCTGGGGGCGACGGTGCGGCGCTTCCGCGCCATCATGGATGCAGCGCGCAACATCTAGAACGCAATTGGCTCACCTTCGTACGCCCATCACGCTCCAACCCATTGTTTGATCGCGTGATTCAGACCTCAGATGCATAGGCAGCCGCGGTCATCACGCTCAGAGGAAACGCCATGCCAACGCTGACCGTCGACGGCTACCCGCTCGCCTATGCCGAGGCCGGCTCCGGCCAGCCCGTGGTGATGATCCATGGCACGCTGGGCGACCAGCGCTCCTGGTCCGGTCAGATGGCGGGCTTCGGCGCGAAATATCACGCCATGGCGGTCAGCCTGCGGCATTGCTGGCCGGGCAAGTGGGAGGATGGCGGCGACTTCACCATCGCCCGCCACACCGCCGACATCGCCGACTTCATTCGTGGGCTGGGGCTGGGCAAGGTGCGGCTGATCGGCCATTCGCGTGGCGGGCACATCGCCTTCCGCGTCGCGCAGCATCATTCCGAGCTGATCGAGGACCTGGTGCTGCTCGAGCCGGGCGGCGAGCTGGATGAAAGCCTCGGCGGCGCACCGCCGGCGGGCAAGCAAGGCACCGCCTTCGCCAAGGCGGCCGCACTGATCGCCGAGGGCAAGGTCGAGGAAGGCCTGACCGTCGTCGCCGAGCATACCGGCGGCCCCGGCGCCTGGGAGAAGCGCTCGGAGGCGCGCAAGGCGGTCAACCGCGACAACGCCACCACGCTGCTCGGGCAGATCAACGAACAGCGCAGCCCCTATGCCAGGGCCGAGGCGGAAGGCATCCGCACGCGCACCCTGCTGGTCGGCGGCGGCCAGTCCCAGCCGCAATTCGGGCGCATCCTCGACGCGCTGGAAGCCCATATGCCGAACGCCAGGCGGGTGACGATCGCCCGCGCGGCGCACAGCGTGCAGGCGGACAACCCGGCGGATTTCAACGCCGCGGTGCTCGCCTTCTTCGCCGCCGGCTGACACGGATCGGCGTTGTTGACGGCGCCGGTGCGCCTGCCGAAGATGCTCTCATGATCGCGCGCCTGCCCCTCCCCGCCCAGCGACGTCGCCATGGCATCACGGCGCGGGGCAGCGCGTTCCATCCGATGCCGCGACGGTCTGGCCAGGGCTGAACCCCCGGCACCGGTCTCGGTTATCCAGTCCCCCCGCCCACCCCCGGTTGGCGGGGTTTTTTGTGTCCACAGCCTAGGAACCCACGATGGCTCATCCCCTGCCCATCACCCTCCATCGCGCCATGGCGGAGGATGCCGCGACGATCCGCGACGTCACCCGCGCGGCCTATGCGCGATGGGTGCCGGTGATCGGGCGCGAGCCGCTGCCGATGGCCGTCGATTACGACCAGGCGCTGCGCGAGCACCGCTTCGACCTGTTGCGGCGCGGCGGCGAGACCCTCGCGCTGATCGAGACGATGCTGCGCGAGGATCACCTATGGATCGAGAACATCGCGGTGCGGCCGGACGCGCAGGGCCAGGGTCTCGGGCGCATGCTGCTCGACCATGCCGAGGCAATGGCGGACGAGAGCCGGCGCGCCGAGTTGCGGCTGCTCACCAACGCCGCCTTCGGCAGCAATGTCGCGCTGTACCAACGCCATGGGTACATCGTCACGGCGCGCGAGGCGTTCCGGGGCGGCGTTACCGTGCATATGCGCAAGCGGCTGGGCACCGGGGGTGGACGAGTGTGAGGGAGGTGGCGGACCAGCCAGCGTCGGCACACCGAAGAGGGGCTTTGCCCCTCTCCGGACCTTACCCCACCAAAGGCCTAAGGGCCTCTGGACACCAATATTTGGCGCTCGGCGCCCAAGGGCAGGATCGGCACCAAGATCCGCCGGTGAGCATGGCGCGCGCCGGGCCAAGGCAGCCGCTCCACACGGCCCGGCACCAAAACACGGCTTTCCAAACCACCCCGTCATTTGGTGGGGTGGATTGGAGGGGCACAGCCTCTCCAACTCTCGCCATCCGCAGGGCCGAACACAGCCGGAATGTCGCTAAGTCCATGACTCAACGCACTTTAAGATTTTAGGATTTTAAGATTTTAGCCGGCTCGGCGTACCTTGGTGGCCGACGCAAATCGCCCGTTGGGGCGATGAACATAACAGGAACATACGCAAGAATCCAGCCTCGCCTCAGGCGTCGGTAAATTGCAGCGCGGCCAATCGCGCATACAGTCCACCTTCGGCGAGCAGCGCCTCATGCGTGCCCGTCGCCACTATCCGCCCGCCCTCCATCACCACGATGCGATCCGCCGCGCGCACCGTCGCCAGGCGATGCGCCACCACCAGCGTCGTGCGCCCCTTCGACAGCCGCGCGAGGGCCACCTGCACGGCACGTTCGCTCTCGGCATCGAGGGCGCTCGTTGCCTCGTCCAGCAGCAGCACCGGCGCGTCGCGCAGGATGGCACGCGCGATGGCGATGCGCTGGCGCTGGCCACCCGACAGCGTCACGCCGCGGGCGCCCAGATGCGTCTCGAAGCCCTCCGGCAGGGCGGCGATGAAGCCGGCGGCGGAGGCGGCCTCGGCGGCGGCACGCGCCTCGGCCTCGGTCGCCTCGGGGCGGCCGTAGCGGATGTTGTCGATGACGGTGGCGGAGAAGATCACCGGGTCCTGCGGCACCAAGCCGATGCGCCCGCGTACCGCCTCGGGCGAGGCGCGCGCGATGTCCACGCCATCGAGTAGGATGACCCCGTTCTGCGGGTCGTAGAAGCGCAGCAACAGCGACAGCACCGTGGTCTTGCCGGCGCCGGAGGGGCCGACCAGCGCGACCGTCTCGCCCGGTGCCACCTCCAGGCTGAAGCCGTCGAGCGCCGAGGTCTCGGGGCGCGAGGGGTAGCGGAAACTCACCTCGCGGAAGGTGACGCGGCCCTCGGCGACGGGCAACGCGACGGGATTCGCCGGGGTGGTGATGATCGGCCGCACGGCGAGGATTTCGGCCAACCGGTCGGCGGCAGCGGCGGCGCGCTGGATCTCGCCCCACAACTCGCTGACGGTGGCCCCGGCGCTGGCCAGCAGCACCGCGTAGAAGACGAAGGCCGTCAGGTCGCCGCCGGTCATCCGGCCGGCCATCACGTCATGCCCGCCGACCCACAGCGCGAAGGTGATGGCGCCGAAGCCAAACAGGATGACCGAGAGGATCAGCATGGTGCGCGTCAGAACGCGGCGCAGCGCCGCCTGGACCGAGCGTTCGGATTCGGCGCCATAGCGGGCGCGTTCGGCCGCTTCATGGGTGAAGGCCTGCACGGTGCGCATGCCGTTGATGGCTTCCTCGGCGGTGGCGGCGAGGTCGGCGACGCGTTCCTGCGCGGCGCGCGACAGGCGGCGTTCGCGCCGGCCGAAGACAATCATCGGCAGCACCACCATTGGCACCACCACGGCCATCAGCCCGGCGAGTTTCGCGCTGGTCAGCACCAGCATAGCAAAGGCGCCGATGCCGGTCAGCGCGTTGCGCAGCCCCATCGAGACTGCCGAGCCGATCAGCGATTGCAGCAAGGCGACATCGGCGGTCAGCCGCGACATCAGGTCGCCGGTGCGGGCGGTTTCGTAGAAGCGCGGGTCGAGCTGCGTAAGGTGGTCGAACACCGCGCGGCGGATGTCGGCGGCGACGCGCTCGCCGAGCCAGGTGACCAGATAGTAGCGGGCCGAGGTGGCGAAGCCGAGGGAGGCGACGATCGCCGCCATGACCATCGCGGCGTGGTTCAGCGCGCCGGGGCCACCACGAAAGCCGCCATCGATGATCTGCCGCAGCCCCTGCCCGACCGCGAGGGTCAGCCCGGCGGCGGCGAAGAGCGCGACGACGGCGGCGAGCGCGCGGCCCAGATAGGGGCGCAGGAAGGGCAGCAGCAGGCGCAGCGAGGCGACGCTGTGGGCGCGCGGGGGATTACCGGGCATGGGTCATGGGGCCGGGCAGGTGCCCCTGCCCCGGCCCGGACGCGTTCGGAGCGGATTCTGCTGGGCCGCGCGCAAGGTGTTGCCGAGATGTGCCTTTGCCGAGCCGGTGCGGGAGGCGCTTTCCGCGCCGCGTCGGATCGTGCCCCGCACGATCCGCGAGCGCACGGCGCGACCGCGCGCGACCGTCAGCCGCCGCCAATGCGACCTGGACGCGCGAAGGCAAGCCGTGCGGATGCACGGCGCTCGCCGTTGGAGGGGCACTCACACATGCTGTCCGCCATTGATGTGCAGTTCGGCGCCGTTCACGTAGGAGGAGGCCTCGGTGCAGAGGAAGTAGATCGCCTGCGCGACCTCCTCCGGCCGGCCGAGGCGGCGCATCGGGATCTGTTCCCGGACGATCTTCTCGGTCCCCGGCGAGAGGATGGAGGTGTCGATCTCGCCCGGGCTGATCGCGTTGACGCGGATGCCGAGCGGGGCGAAGTCGCTCGCCATCTCGCGCGTCAACCCGGCCAGCGCGGATTTGGAGGTGGAATAGGCGGCGCCGGCGAAGGGATGCACGCGGCTGCCGGCGATCGAGGTGACGTTCACCACCGAGCCCTTGGCCTTCTGCAGCGGTTCGACCAGGCCGCGCGCCAGGATGATCGGGGCGAAGAAATTGACGCGGAAGACGCGCAGCCAGCCTTCGATGTCCATCTCGAGCGAGCCGAGCCGGCCGCCGTCGCGGCCCTTGGGCGAGATCGCGGCATTGTTGACCAGCGCGTCGAGCCGGCCGCCCTCGGGCCTGAGGCGTTCCTTGATCTCCTCGGCCGCCGCTTCGGTGGCGGCGACGTCGGTCAGGTCGAGCTGGATATGGTCCTCGGGACCCATCTCCCACGGGCATTGCTCGGGAAAGGGTTGGCGCGAGATGGTGATGACGCGCCAGCCGGCGGCCGAGAACCGCTTCACCGTCGCGTGGCCGATCCCGCGCGAGGCGCCGGAGAGCAGCAGGACGCGACGCGGTGCATTGGAGGCCTGAGGTCGTCCCGCGCCGCTCATCGACATGTCCAACCACTCCACGCTGTTCGGCGCGGGTATAGCGCGGATGGCGATGCGGCACACCCGGCCCTCGCGGGGCTGGGCGCCGCACCCGGTGGTTTGATCAGGCGGCCAGGCGGGTGGGCGTGCCTGGCTGGGCGGCGGCGGCCCAGGCCGGTGCCGCCCGCAGCAGACGCTCGATCGCGGCCTCGGGCAGCGTCTCGGCATATTCGAGCGCCGTGATGGCGGTGGCGTCCCAATGGCGGGCGATCTCGGTCACCGCCTGCACCGCCGGGTCGGCGATGGGCGGCAGGCGCAGCGCGCCGGCGGCGGCGAGGTCGGCCAAGCGGCGCGCCGCGCTGACGACCCGGGCGGCCTGCTCCTGGCGCAGCCGCGTCGCGAGGCTGCCATCGGCCATTTCGGCGAGGCTGCGCGCTAGGGCGGCGGATTGCAGGCGGAAGAAATCGGTCATGTCGTTGTCCCCTTTCGGACGTTGCCCGTGGCCTCCCCACCACGCGCTTGTGCGGTGCAAGGTGGCGCCACGGAACCGCAACGACAAGAACGATGTCGAGAACCCCGGCATGTTGCCCATGCATAGGCAGGCATTTGCCGCATTTTGGGGCAGAGGGGCGGGGCGGCCAGGCGACGCGGCGTGGCCGCCATGGCTCACTCTGGCTCGAGGCCCGCGGCGCGCGCCTGCTGGCCCCAGAAGGCCACCTGCTCGCGGATGAAGGTGCCGAATTCGGCCGGGGTGGAGGTGACCTTCTCGATGCCGAACTCGCCGAGGCGGCGGACCGTCTCCGGCTGATCCCAGACGCGGCGGATGGCGGCGTTCCAGGCGCCGACGACCTCCTCGGGCATGTGCGCGGGGCCGACGGCGCCCATGAAGGATAGCAATTCGAAGCCGGGCAGCCCGACCTCGGAGAGCGTCGGCCATTCCGGGAACAGCGGCGTGCGCGCCGCCGAGGTGATGCCGAGCGGGCGCAGCTTGCCTTCATTGAGGAAGGCGCGGGAGGAGGCGACATCTGCGAACATCGAGGTCACCCGACCGGCGATCACGTCGGTCATCGCCGGCGGCGAGGAGCGGTAGGGCACATGCGTCACGTCGACGCCGCCGATGCGGTTCAGCATGGCCGCGCCGACCACCCCGGTGGTGTTGCCCGAGGCGCAGGTGAGCTGGCCGGGCCGCGCCTTCGCCAGCGCCAGGAATTCCGGCATGGTCCGCGCCGGCACGCCGTCATTCACCGCGAAGACGAAGATGTAGGTGCCGAGCCGGCTGAGCGGCGAGAAATCCGCGACGGGGTCGTAGCTCGGCCGCTTCATCAGCGCCGGCGTGGCGCCATGCGGGCTGTTGGTGGTGATCATCACGGTATGGCCGTCGGGTGCTGCGCGTGCCGCCGCCACCGCGGCGATCGCCCCATTGGCGCCGGGCCGGTTGTCGACCACCACTTGGGCACCCCATTCGCGTTCCAGCAGGGCGGAGAGGGTGCGCGCCACGGTGTCCGTGCCCGACCCCGCGGCGAAGGGGACGATCATGGTGACAGGACGGCTGGGCTTCCAGGCGTCCTGCGCGCGGGCCAGACCAGGGGCGAGGAACGGGGCGGCGAGCACGGCGCGTCGCGCAATGGTGAAGGGCAAGGGCGTGTCCTCGGTTTGGTGTTGTTGGGCGGAGACTCGCAATGTCGCGAGGCCTTGTCCATCCATCGGATGGGGGAATCCGCCGGGGTGCGGGACACGCTGCGGACTTGACCCGGCACGCCCCGCCGGTCCATGACATCGCCGCAATGCAGACGCACAGACCACGCGCCTTGAGGCTGCTCGGCCTGATCCTGCCCTTCGCAGCCGTCGCGGGCCTGTCGGTGGCATCGGCCCCGGCCCACGCCGCCCCGGAGACGACCCAGGCCCGCCGGCCGGCAGCGACGCGCCCGGCCGCCCAGCCGCCGCGACAGCAGGTTGCCGCCCGGCGCCCGGCAACGGCCCCTGCCCTGCCTGTCTTCTCCAACGAGCCCTGGGATGCCTGCGCCCGGGCGATCGCCATCGCCGACCAGAATTCCGGCCTGCCGCCCGGCCTGCTGGGCGCCATTGCCCGCGTCGAGACCGGCCGGCGCACGCCGACCGGCGGGGTGCAGCCTTGGCCATGGTCGTTCAACGCCGCCGGCGAAGGCCGCTACATGGCCAGCCGCGAGGAGGCGATCGCCGAGGTGCAGACGCGCCTGGCGGCCGGGACGCGGTCGATCGACATCGGCTGCATGCAGATCAACCTGCTGCACCACCCCGACGCCTTCACCAGCGTGGAGGCCGGCTTCGACCCCGAGACCAATGTCCGCTACGCGGTGCGCTACCTGAAATCGCTGTACGCGCGCACCGGGGATTGGACGGCGGCGACCGGGCAGTACCACTCATCCACGCCGGAACGGGCGATGGTCTATCACCTGCGCGTGATGGCGGCGCTCACCGGCCAGGGCTTCACTCCTGGCCCGGCACCGGGCGTGATCCCGCTGCCGGGGCCGGCCATGGCGGGGCTGTGTTCCTCGGGCCGGGGTGCGGTGCTGCTGGTGGGGGCGCAGACGCCGTCGCTGCGGCCAGTGGTGGCGGTCCCGAGCGTGGAATTGCGGCTGCGTGGCCGTCAGGCGGCGGCACCGCCGGCGCGGCCGCGGATCATGTGCCTCCAGACCGCGTCGCGGCCACGGCCGGGTTGAACGACGGCGTGCTGGCTTCGGCCAGTCGCCACGCGCGGTCGCGCGACCAGGCCAGCCACAGCACCAGCAGCCAAGCCAACGGCGCGACCAGCGGGTGCTGCACGACGACCAGCAATGCGGGCAGCATGCAGGCCGTCAGCAGCATGGCTTTCTCGCCGGGCAGCCAGCCCTCCCGCAGCGCGGCGCGGGCCAGGAATAGCGCGGCCACCGCGATCGCCGGCGTGTCGTAGCCCCAGACATAGGGGGTCAGCAGGTAGGAGGCGGCGATCGCCGCGGCGGCGCGCGATTCCTCAGGCCCCGGCGGCCGGCGGAGCCACAGCCGCAGCACCACCGCCGCGACCGTCAGCGCCACCAGACCGTGGCCGGCGGATGCCAGCCCTTCCCGCCCGGTCAGCCGGACCAGGAAGACGTAGACGGATTGGATGCGCGGCGAGACCTCCCCGCCGAGCATGCGGTTCGCATTGCCGGTGATCGAGAGCAGGAAAGCCAGCCAGGCCTCCGTCCCGAAAGCGGCCCAGGCGAGCGCCATCGCCGCCAGCGCCACGCCGGCCGCCAGTGTGAAGGCGCGCCACCGCCCGGTGAGCAGCAGCAGCGCCGGCAGCAGCAGGCCGAATTGCGGCTTGACCGTCAGCAGGCCGAGGGCGAGGCCGGCCAGCGCCGGGCGGCGGTCCAGCAGGGCGAAGCTCCAGGCGAAGAGGGCGGCAATCAGCAGCCCGTTCTGGCCGACCGAGGCGGTCAGTAGCACCGAGGGGGTGGCAAGCACCGCGGCCACCGCCGCCGCGCGCGGCAGGACCGACCAGGCCGCCGCCGCCAGCAGCAGCGCCGTCGCCACGATCCAGATGAGCCAGGCCACGCCGTAGCCGAAGGGGGCGAGCGGCAGGACGGCGAAGAAGAAGTGCGGCGGATTCAGCCAGCCCAGCATGCCGCCGATCGCCTCTGGTCCGGCCCCAAGCACCGCGGCCTGCGCCAGTTGGAAGGCGGTCCAGTCATAGGCGGTGGCCGCCTGGCCTGCGGCCGCCAGCCGCGCCGCCGTCAGGAAAGCGAGCAGATCCGCCGCCATGGGTCCGTCAGGGCGCAGCAGCGTCCCGGTGAGGAGGAACATCCCGTAGAGCGCGACGACCAGCGCGCCGACAACCAGCACGCCATGCCCATTCACCCAGCAGGGCCAGCCACCATCACGCCCGCCAGGCACGAAGGCCCGTCAGCTCCGTCGATCGTTCGGCGTGACCTCGATGATCTGGCGCGACCCGCCGCGGAAGGTCTCGCCGAGGGCGGCGAGGTCGCCACCGGCTTCACCCAGCAGGTTCTGCGCCGCCGCGACATCGCCCGTGGCGGCAAGCGAGATGGCATAGTTGGCGGTCACCCGGGCCGTCGCATCGGGGCGCCGGGCCAGCGGTTCGAGCACCGCGCGCGCTTCATCCGGCCGGTTGTCGAGCAGCAGCGACAGCCCGAGATTATTGGCTATGGCGATGGAATTGGGCGACAGCGCCTGTGCCCGGCGATAGGATTCCTGCGCTTCCGGGTGGCGGCCGATCAGGTCGAGCGCGACGCCGCGCCCGTCGAGCGCATCGACATTGCGCTGATCGCTGGCCAGCACACGGTCGAACAACGTCAGCGCATCGCCCGCCTTGCCGCTGCCTAACTGCATGCGGCCGAGTTGCACCATCAGCATGCGGTCATTGGGCAGGCGCTGCACCGCGGCGATGAGCACCTGTTCGGCCTGGTTGCGATTGCCTGACCGCAGCAGCGCGGCGGCCAGACGGGACTGGGCCTGCGCATTGTCCGGCTCGCGGGCGGCCGCCGCACCGTACATGGACAGAGCGACGTCGGCATGGCCCTGCGATTCCGCCGCGGCCGCGACGCGCATGCGCGACGCGGCATCGGGTTCGCGAAGGCCATCATTCGCGCAGCCGGCGAGCAGGAGGGCTAGAAAGCTGGCAGGGAGGAGGAGCCGAGGCGTCATTGGTTCACTCCGGTGAGAAGTCCCTTGCCGAGTTCGAGCACGGAAGGCCCAACCAGCGCAATGAACACCGCCGGCATAATGAAGAGGATCAGCGGGATCACCAGCAGGGCCGGCAGGCGGATGGCCTTCTCCTCGATGCGCAGCATGCGGTCCTGGCGCATTTCGGCCGCCAGCACGCGCAGCGCCTGGGCGAGCGGCGTCCCGTATTTCAGCGTCTGTGAGAGGGTGCCGCCGAGTCGCTTGAAGCCGTCGAAGCTCGACCGATCGGCGAAGCGGTCCAGCGCCTGGCGGCGGTCGGGAAGCATGCGCAGTTCCTGCACCAGCACCAGGAAGGAGATGGCGAGCGGCCGGTTGTTCGGCTCGATCTCGCGCGCCACGCGGTCGAGCGCGGTCTCGATGCCGAGGCCGGCCTCGGCGGTCACCACCAGCAGGTCGAGCGCATCGGGCAGGCCCTTGCGCAGCTTCTGTTGGTGCTTGCCCTTCAGGTAGCTGAGGAAATAGTTCGGCCCGAACATGCCGACGAGGATGCCGGCGAAAACCACCACGGTGGTGCGCTGCGCGTCGAAATGGCTCAGCAGAGCGTAGAGGTAGGCCAGGACCGGCAGGCCGATCATCAGCACGGCCTTGACGCCGATGAAGGTGGGCACCGCCGCCCGCGGGTTGAGCCCGGCGGCGGCGATGGCGATCTGGAAGTCGCCCATGTCCTTCTCGGACACCAGGGCGGTATTGCGGAGCATTTCGCCGAGCCGGTGGAAGGGTGCCGCGGCCACCGTGCCGGTCGCGGCGGCAGTGGCCGAGAAGTCGGTCGTCGGCGGCCGGACCACGCCGCTCACGCGGCTCGCCAAGTCGCGATCCTCGGCGCCGCGCGCAAGCAGTACCGCTGCCAGGATTGCCATGCCGACAGCGCCCGCCACCGCGAGGATCGGCAGCAGCCCGCCCTGCAGGATGGTGTCGATCACGGCTCAGTCCGCTCCCGCCCGCTTGATCATCCAGCGGATCACCAGATAGCCGAATATCGAGAAGCCCAGGCCGACCATCAACAGCTTCCGACCGGACGGCGTGTAGAAGAAGTTGTCGATGTAGAAGGGCTGGATCTGCGACATCGCCAGGGCGGCTAGATAGGGCAGCACCATCAGGATGCCCGCCTGCATGCGCGCCTCCGCCGCCAGGGCCTGGGCGCGCTTGGCCAGCGCCACGCGCTTGCGCACGATGTCGGCGAGGTTGTCGAGCGTCTCGGCCAGGTTGCCACCGGTCTGCGACTGCAGGCCGAACACCACGGCGAGGAAGGAGAACTCCTGCAGCCCGGTGCGCGCATACAGGCGCATCAGCGCCTGGTCCACCGGGCGGCCGATCGCGACATCGCCCAGCATGCGCGCGAATTCATCGCGCAGCGGGTTCGGCAGTTCCGCCGCCACGGAGCGCATCGCCTCGCCGACTGGCAGGCCGGCGCGGATCGCACGCACCATCATCCCGATCGCGTCGGGGATCTGCACGAAGATGGCCTCGACATAGCGGTTGTGCTGCCAGGCGAAGAGAGCACGCACGACGAACAGTCCGGTCAGCACCGCGGTGAAGGGCGCGATCTGCGAACCGAGCAGCGGGCCGACGACGAAGCCCTGCAGCACGGCCATCGCAAGGCCGATGAGCAGCGTCGCCCACCATGGGACCACCTGTTCCTGCGGCGTCTCCGGATTGTAGCGCAGGAAACGCAGGAAGCGTTTGAGCAGCGGGCGCGGCTCATTGCTGTGCAGGCGGATGCTCGGCAGCCCGGCATGGTCCATGCGGCGCGTATCCGCAGCGCCGGCACTGACCACCCGGTCCCTCATCCGGCGCGCCTGGCCCGATTTGGCCAGCGTGACCACCCCGGTGACCATCGCCACCGTCAGCAGCGCCGCAATGGCAAGAAGGTAGGAGCGGTCCATGGGTCAGGCTTCCTGCAGCGCGCGCATCCAGGAATCGAGCATCCCGAAGTAGTTGAGACGGTCGACGAAGGACGGCCGCATGCCTGGGGACACCCAGCTGCCGCGCAGCCGCCCATCGGCATTCTCGCCTTCATACTGGAAGGTGAAGATGTCGTTCATCGTGATGACATCGCCTTCAAGGCCGCAGATCTCAGCCACCTGCGAGACGCGCCGGCCACCATCGCGCATGCGTTCGATCTGCACGATGAGGTCGACCGCGGCGGCGATCTGGGTGCGGATGGCGCGCGAGGGCAGCGTCGCCTGCCCCATCATCACCATGTTCTCGATGCGGGTGACGGCGTCGCGGGCGGTATTGGCATGCACGGTGCAGAAGGACCCGTCATGGCCGGTGTTCATGGCCTGCAGCATGTCGAAGGCCTCGGCACCACGCACCTCGCCGACAATGATGCGGTCGGGGCGCATGCGCAGGGCGTTGCGCACCAGTTCGCGGGCGGTGATCTCGCCGCGCCCTTCGAGATTGGCGTGGCGCGTCTCGAGCCGCACGATGTGGGGCTGCTGGAGTTGCAGTTCCGCCGCATCCTCGATGGTGACGATGCGTTCGCCGTGGTCGATCAGCCGCGACATGGCATTCAGCATCGTGGTCTTGCCCGAGCCGGTGCCGCCGGAGATGACGACGTTCAGCCGGCAGCGCGCGGCGATCTCGAGCACCCGCTGCACCGGCGCGGACATCGACCCGTTGGCGGCGAGCGAGCCGAGGTCATAGCGCTTCTTGGCGAATTTCCGAATCGAGATGCAGGGCCCGTCCAGCGCCAACGGCGGGAAGACGATGTTGACGCGCGAGCCGTCGAGCAGGCGCGCATCGCAGAGCGGGCTCGATTCATCGACGCGGCGGCCGACGGTGGCGGCGATCTTCTGCGCGATGGCGGCGACCTGGGCGTTGGAGCGGAAGCGCACATTGGTGCGCATCAGCTTGCCGCGCACTTCGACGAAGACGTTGTCCGGCCCGTTGACCATGATGTCGTTGATGGTGTCGTCGGCGAGCAGTGGTTCGAGCGGGCCGTAGCCCACCATGTCGCGCGCAATCTCCTCGGCGATGCGCGACTGGTCGCGCGCCGAGATTTCCATCCGCTCGCGGCTGGCGAGTTCATGGACCAGCGCATCGAGTTGCTGGCGCAGCGCGGCGTGCGGCAATTCGCCGGCGACGACCGGGTCGATGCGCTCCATCACCAGGGTGCGCAGCCGGGCAAGCTCGGCACTGTCCGACAGTGCGATATCCGCCGCGCTGATATTGACCGAGCGCGCCTCGGTGTCGTTCGAGATCGGCACCGGGAGGTGGTTGGTGCCTTCGCTGCGGCGGCCGAAGGTGCGCATGGTCAGCCTCCGCGCCCGAACAGGCGTCCGAGGAAGGATCGCGGCCGGTCAGCCGAGCGGACGGCGGCGATTTCCTGCGACAGGAGGCCGAGCGCGCGGCGCAGCGGCGGGCTGTCGCGCAGCGCCGGGCGGCCGAGATTGGCCGCGCGCGGCAATTGCCGCGGCAGGTCGGGGATCACCACCTCGGGCATCGCGCCGATGCCCTCGGCGATCAGCTTGATCGGCAGGTAGCCGCGGCGGCCCGCCCCGTTCAGCACGGTGATGACGCGCCCGGCCGAACCGGTCATCGATACCAGCTTCTTCACCGAGACCGTGTCGCGGATGCTCGCGACGTCGGGGGAGAGCACCAGCACGACATGGCGCGCCCGCTGCAACACCATCCGTTCCACCGGGCCGGGCGGGATCGGCAGGTCGATCACGACATGGTTGAAGCGCTGGCGCAGCATCTCGACGACGCGCCGCGCGCCTTCCTCGGTGGCCTGGATGTCGGCCTCCATCGATTCCTCGGCGGCGATCAGCCTGACGCGTTCGCTGATCGGCACCGAGACGCGGTCGAGAAACAGGCTGTCGACGCGCTCGGGTTCCTCGAGCGCCACGCGCAGGCCGGAGGTGACGCGCGCGCCAAGCATCATCGCCGCCGTGCCGCCACGCAGATGCAGGTCGAGCAGCGCGACATGGCCGCGCGTGACGTCTTCCAGTTGCAGGGCGAGGTTGACCGCGAGCGTGGTCGCGCCGACGCCGCCGTGCACGCCGCAGACCGCCGTCACCTGGCCGCCGCGGTCGAGCCCGCCATCGCCGCCGCCCTGGACATGCGGGGCGAAGAGGCGGGCGACGGTGTCGCGCGTCAGCGGCTTGTGCAGGTATTCGTGCACGCCGACATTGCGAGTGATGTCGCGGTAGAAGCCGATCTCGGTGCGTTCGCCCACCACCAGCACGCGCACATCCGGCGTGCAGACCGAGGCGAGGTCGTCGAGCGCGCCGAAGGGGTCGTCGATGCCGCTGATGTCGACGATCAGGACGCGCGGCGTGCCTTCCTTCTCCAGCACCTTGACGGCGGTGCGCACGGTGCCGCGGCGCAGCTGCGCGCCCAGCACGTCGCCGATGCCGCCACGGATCGCCGCCTCGCTCGCCTCGTCGGCGACAAAGGCGATCAGGGTGGGGCGGTCGGCCGAGATGATCGCGCTGCCGCGCTGCGCGTCGGGCATCTCCCGCATCATGCCCGCGTTACCGGGCACTGGAGCCTCCGCCGCCGGAGGTCACACCGGTCGCGCCGGTGGCGTTTTCGCGGCCGACATCGCTCAGGGTCGTGCGCGGCAGCGGCGGCCGCGCCCCGCGCTCGAGGGCGGAGACCGCGGCCGCGCCGGCGGCGCCACGGTCGGTCGCCGCGCCAACGCCGCGCGTCAGATGCGACGGATCGGCGACCATGGCGCGCAGATTGCGGTCATTGACGCCATCGGCCTGCCAGGTGCCTGCCCGTTCGAAATCGGTCGGCGCGAGGTAGGTGTCCGGCGCGCAGGCCGCGAGGCCAAGAGCCAGGATCAACGCTGAGAAGCAGGTAAATCGCCGGTCCATGGCATTCACTCCACGATGAAGCCGGCCGCCGCGGGCGGGCGGATCTGGCGATAGGGCGCGCCCGAGCCGGTCTGGCGGCGTAGCAGGATGCGTTCCAGGTCGGTGGCGGGGCGGAAGGTGTCGAGCGGCGTCGCGAGCGCCGAGGGGTCCGAAGTCGGCCGCACAAGATAGGGGGTGATGATGATGACCAACTCGGTTTCGGCGCGGCGGTAGCGGTCCGACCGGAACAGTGCGCCGAGCACCGGGATGTCGCCGAGGCCGGCGACACCACTGTTGTTGATCGAGGAATTGCGGCTGAGCAGGCCGGCGATGGCGAAGCTCTGGCCCGAGCCGAGTTCGATCGTCGTCTCGGCGCGGCGCACCGTCAGGCCGGGGATGGTGACGACACTGCCGGCGACGGGGAAGCTGATCGACCCGGTCTCGGACAATTCGCTGACCTCGGGGCGCACCCGCATGTTCATCCGCTCGGGCGAGAGCACGGTCGGGATGAAGGAGAGGCTGACGCCATAAGGCTTGTATTCGACCGTGATCGTCGTGCTGTTGTTCGCCGCCGCTGATGGCACCGGGAATTCGCCGCCGGCGAGGAAGGAGGCGACTTCGCCCGATTGGGCGGTGAGGTTCGGCTCGGCCAGCACGGTGATCAGCCTGTCCTGCGCGAGCGCGTCGATCAGGCCGTTGATGTCGAAATTGCCGCTGTTGAAGCGCACGCCATAGGTGCCGCCAGTGCCGGCGGCCCCGCCCGCAACCAACGCGCTGGGAACGCCGAGACCGGCAAGCGCCGTACCGACGATGCTGCCGGTGCGAAGGCCGAGCTGCCAGGTGCCGTCGTTGAAGGCGCCAAGCCAGTTGAAGCCGAGGTCGCGCGTTACGTCGCGCGA
Source organism: Neoroseomonas lacus (assembly GCF_014644535.1). Taxonomy (GTDB): domain Bacteria; phylum Pseudomonadota; class Alphaproteobacteria; order Acetobacterales; family Acetobacteraceae; genus Neoroseomonas; species Neoroseomonas lacus. The sequence goes on along the minus strand of NZ_BMKW01000003.1, from coordinate 183,819 downwards.
GATTTCGGCGACGCGGACCCGGAGGTTGACCTGGATGCCCGACAGCAGGGTGAGTTCGTTGATCACCTCACGCGTCTCGCCGGCCATTGACTTGGCGATGGCCTCGGCGCGCTGGGCGTCAGTGGCGCTCGGCACCATGCCGGTGAGCTGGATCGCGCCGGTCCGGCCGGCGATGGTGACGCGCACATTCTGCCCGCCGCGCACCATGCGGCGGATCATGCTCTGCACCTGGCCGGCCGAGACGTTCGGCACCGCGGCAGCCAGGGGCGCAGCGAGCGGCGTGCCGGCGCCGGTCGCGGCGACGGTGATGTCGAATTCGGCGACCAGCGATCCGTCCTCGCGCGTCGCGATCAGGTTCGTGCGGCCGGCATTCACGCCCATGATGAACAGGCTGGTCGGCGAGGCCGGCTGCACGCGCGCAATGCGCGGGTCCGCCACCAGCACGGTCAAGGCCGGGGCCGGCAGCTCGACGAGCCGGCCGGAACCCTGTTCGAGCACCAGCGGCCGAGTGAGGGTCGCACCGGGGAGCGGCGCCACGCCCTGTTGCGGCACGCCGGGGAGCTGCGGCGGCAGGACCTGCGCCTGCGCCTGCGGCACCAGCGAGATGCCAGGCGGCACCTGCATCGGCACGTTGAACGGTGCGCTGGCGCGCGGCCCGCTCGGCGGCAGGGCCTGGGTCACCTGGATCACGGCCGGCTGCTGGGGTGCGGCGACGCGAGGCAGCGCGTCGGGGGCCAGGGGTGGCGGGCTCACCGCCTCGGGGCCGGGCGTAGTGCTGGCGAGCAGGACGCCCTGCGGCGCCTGGCGGCGCGGCGTCGGCAGGCGCGTCGCGACAGCAAGATCGGCCAGCACCTGCTCGGTCGATGGCGGCGCCATCGGCGCCCGGTCCGGCATGGGCGCGGCCATGGCGGCGGCCGCTGGCGCCTCGGGGTCAAGGATATCCACCACGAGCTTCGGTCCGTGGTGGAAATGGCGGAAGCGCGAACCGGGGCGGGCGGCGATGCGAGTCACCTCGCCCTCGGCGGTGAGCCCGGTGACGTTGCGCGGCGCCACCACGGAGCCCAGCCGGGGCTGGCCAGGGGCGGCGAAGCGGATTTCGAGCCCGTTCGCGTCGGGCACCGCCTCATAGTCGGTCCGCACAGGCCAATCGAACACCACCCGCCCATAGCCGGGGTGATCGCCGACACGCACACCGATTGGGGGACCCGCTGCGGCGCCATTTCCCTGCGCGACGGCCGGTCTGGCGGGCATCGCGACCAGCAACGGCAGCGCGGCAACGGCGGCGAGCAGAACCACCCGGGTCGCCCGCCCGGTCATCGGCGTCGCCAACCGCGCATTGCTCATCGGAACGTCACCTCCTGCTGCGAGCCACCCTGAATGACACGCATACGCGGTGCAGCCGGCGCCGGAGCCTGCGGGCCTGACAACGCCGACGAAACATCCGAACCGAACACCAGCGACGGCCGCGGGCCAGTCGCCTCGGGCGTCCCTTCGATCGAACGAACCACCAGGGAAATGCGGCCGAGCTGCGTCGCCACCGCCACGCGCTCGGCCTGTTCGGGGTTCACCTCAAGCGTCACAGTGCGTGCCACCACTCGAGCGGCGGCGGCATCCGTTCCGCTATGGCTGATCTGCTGATCCACCGCGATGACCCGCACCGCGGACAGGATGGTCTCGCCGACGACACGGCGCCCAGGCGATTCGGCCCCCTGCTGCTGGAGGTTCTGCGTGAGGATCAGATCGACCTCGTCACCCGGCCAGATCAGGCCGGAGGCGCCGGTGACCACATCGACGGCGATCGAGATGGCGCGCGTGCCCGGCCGCAGCACAGCGGCGAGGAAGCCGCGGTCACGCGGACGCAGCACATCGGTACGGATGATCGGCTGGTTGGGGTCGATGAAGCGGCGCAGCAGGGCGCCGCGCAGTTCCGCGAGAGAGTCGGCGCCGCCGACGAAGGCGCCATCAGGCACGGCATCGCCGTCGATCTCGATTTCGCGCATGTCGTCATCCTTCAGCAGCGTGCCGATGGACAGGGGGCGCGAGGCCACCAGCATGCGTATCTTGGGTGCCGGGGCGACGGTGGGTGGCGCCTCGACGCGCGCGACCTGCTGGGACTGGCCGGGCGGCTGGAGGAGTTGCAGCGCCAGGATCCCGAGGCCGGTGGCGCTCAGGATCAGCGACAGGATGACGAGAAGCCGCAGGAACATCGGGTCAATTCCCCGCCAGGATATAGAGGACGATCAAGCCACCGGTCGCGATGGCGACGGCGTAGGGAAGCGGGCCGCGTCGGCGCATGCGCCAGGCCTCTACGACCAGGACCCGGCGGAACAGCGTCTCGCCGCCGGCCAGGCGCAGTTCCGGCACGAGGTTGCGCCCGAGGATGTAGGCCAGGCCGAGGACACCGCCGGCGAAGACGGTCGCGACGATGAACAGCCAAGTGTCGTTCGGCGCCAAGCCGACCGCCATGGCGCTGATCAGCTTGACGTCGCCGCCGCCGAGCCAGCCGCGCATCGCGAGAGGCAGAAGCAGGACGAAGAGCAGGCCGCCGATGGCCAGCGACAGGCCGGCATCGGTCCAGCCCAGCATGGCGCGGCCCAGGAGGCCCGCCAGAGCGATGGCGATGGAGACGCCATCGGGGATGAGCCGGGTCGCGATGTCGCGCGCCGCGGCGAAGATGAGAAGCGGTGCGGCGACGACCTGGAACATCAACAGACCAGTCATGCGCCCACCTCTCCTCCGTCGTCCGCCCCGACCACATCAGCGTCCGCTCAGCGCCCGGTGGTAATCACCGAGGACTGCATAGAGGTCAGAGTGTCACCCGCATAAGTCATCGGGTTATTTAAGTTGTAGGCACGGATAGCGGCGCCAACGACGAAAACGATAGCAACGGCTAGGATGGCGTATTCGGCCGAAGAAACCCCGCGCTTAGCGCTAATTCCCGCCGCAATCCCATTCAGGAGTTTCCTGAAAGCTGGCATCGATCTATTCCAGTTCAATTGCAGCGGGCGGAGAATGTTCTTGCGGCAATCCCAATACAAACAGTCAGATGCGGCAGCATAAAGCACATCTGTCACATTGCAGTCCGGGCCGGCCGCCTAACCGCGCCGAAAGCAGGGCGATCGCTGAACAACCGGCCAGGACCTCAACCGATCAGGGTCAACGAGCCGCGGGCGTCGTGATCGCGTCCTGCTGCGTCCCGATCTGCGTACCGATATTCTTGAAGGCATCCTGCAGAGGCTTCTGGAAGCCCAGGACGGCGCCGCCGACCACGATGACCACGCCCACCGCGAGGATGGCGTATTCGGCAGCCGTCACGCCCTTGCGGTCGGCAGCGGCGCCACGGAAGGAAGCCAGGAACTTGCGAATCATGTCGATCCCCTTCGATGAATCTCAAAAACGAGCCATTTCTTTCACCGCCAGAACCGAACCCGCTCGCCTGGGTTGTTGAGGTGCTGGCGCGAAGCGGATCGACACCGGAGGGAGACGACCGCGTCGATACAACCAGAGCACGTTCGTTAATGAATGGTCAACGCTCAATTTTGAGATAACGCATAGAATTTGCACATTTTTCGCTGTGTAATCTTCTCACACGGAAGCCGTCTGGTCGAATGCTCCCTTTTTCGATCCGGATGCGGAGATTCGCCAACGATCCTACAACCCATGGGCGCATCTTCAGAACATGTCTGCGCATGATCGGCATCTACTCCACAGTCCCAAAAATGCGTCCTGTGCCGTGTGGCGTTCGGTGCTGCGTGAGGGAATTTAGTCACCATAAACAACTTTCGATTGCAACACTCACATGTGAGTTATATGAATATCCGCTGGATGTTAACGAATTTGTGCATTGCGGCGATGATGAAATCAGTGGCGGACGACAAGCACCAATGACCCAGCTGCGTTCGAGGTCCCATCACAGGCAACGCAACGCGATTGGCGTCCTGAGGTCGCGCCGCGGCGCCATCGCCGTCGCCTTTGCGGTCGGGTCGACCGCGTTCCTCGGCATGGCGGCTCTCGCAACACAGGGCGGCGTCTGGTTCGCCGCGCGACGCAACGCGCAGACCGCAGCGGATCTTGCGGCCTATGCCGGCGTTGCCCAACTCGCCTGGCAGGGCTCCGGGAGCACGGGGCAAACCGCCGCCAGTTCGGTTGGCGCGAGCGTCGCCGCCACAAGCAGCTTTGCAACGGAGCGCGACCCGCAAACCGGCGCGCCCGGCCGCACCACGGTGAGGGTCACGCCCGGCGTATGGGCCGCCAATACCAGTACATTCACCGCGAGCACGGCGAGCCCGAACGCCGTCGAAGTCACCATCGACCAGACGCAGCGCCTGGGACTGGCGGCACTGATTTCCTCGACCGCTCCGGTCGTACGGGTCCGCGCCATCGCCGCCATCACCAACAGTTCCGATGCCTGCATCCTGTCGCTGACGGGGCAGACCACCATCACCGGCAATAACACGATCGGTGCGCCGAACTGTTCGATCAATTCCAACCGACAGGGAACGTCGATCGACTGTGGAACTTCCGCGCAGATCGACATCCTGGCCTTCCGCGCAGTCGGTGAGGTCGCATCGCAATGCGACGGGCTCGCACCGATCAGCGAGCGGCAGATCCCGGCGTCAGACCCCTATGCGCACCTCAAGGGCGTCACGCTCCCGACCTTTCAGAACAACGACTGCCAGAATACGAACACCAACGGGAACCAGCCCATTCGGTCCACGACGTCGACTGGCAGTCTCTGGCAGCCACGGCCCTACAACTACAATTCCGGCAATATTGCCTACACGACGCTGACGGCTGTTTGCGACGATATCTCGCTGCAGTCAGGCGACGAATTGCGCCTCGTCCCCGGCACCTATTTCTTCGCCGACGCAAGCCTTTCCGTCCACGGTGGGACCGTGCATTGCCCAACCTGCACGTCAACAACCGGGGTTACGCTGGTCTTTACCCAGCTCACCCATGGCAACGGCAACAATCGCAGCAGCAATCGGTTCGGGAACATTTCCATCACGGGCGGTACGGTGACGCTGCAGTCGCCAACCGCGGGGCCGTGGTACAATCAAACTTATACGCGGATCGATCCCGTGACCGGGAACCAGGAAACGACCTCGATCTTCGATGGCATCGTCATCTACCGTGACGCCCGCGCCGGCCCCAACAACGCCAAGCAGCTCGACACCATGAACGCGCCAAACACGGCGCAGATCCCGGGCAATTCGGACGCGGTCAATATCAATGGCGGGGTCTATCTGCCAACGTCCCAGCTCTTCATTGGCGGTACAGCCGCGGTCGGCTCCACCCAGGACGATTGTCAGTCCATGGTGGCCGCGACCATTCAGTTCACCGGCAATTCGGACCTCTCGCTCGCTGGCTGTGCCGCTAGGGGCACCAGCGTCGTCCGCAACCGCGTGCTCAGGCTGGTGCGATGATCCGCCGCGCTCTTCGTTCCGTCCTGCGCGACCGCGGCGGCGTCGCGGCGCTGGAATTCGTGATCGTGCTGCCGGTGCTGGCCCTGATCATGATCGCCACGGCAGACCTGGGCAACGCGCTGCAGCAGAGCATCCGGCTGGAGACCGCGGCCCGCGCGGGCGCGCAATACGCCCTCTCCTACCCGAGCGACGTCACCGGCATCACCGACCAGGTGCGCAATTCGCTGATCGGCTGGCCGGCCGGGTCGGACATCACGATAGGCACACCGACGCTGCGATGCTTCTGCCCAGGGAATGCGAGCGTGACCTGCGCGAATGAGGATGCGTGCCCGGACACCACCCAGCAATTCATCACCGTCTCGGTAACGCGGCCGCATGCCCCGCTGCTGATAACCCAGTTTACGACGTTGCAGGGCCGTGCCGAAGTCCGCCTTCGCTAGCCGCCGGCCGCTCGGACGGCGTGGCGTCGCGGCCGTCGAATTCGCGATCGTCGCGGGGCTGCTGTTCCTGACCATGTTGGCGGTCATGGACATGGCTCGTTATTACATGACAATGCATTCGATGCGCACGGTCGTTGCCCAGGCCGGTCGTGCGCTGATGATCAATCCGGCACTGGCGTCGGGGACGCGAACCTGCAACGACGCAGGCCTGCTGTCATCGGCAGGCGGCCTGGGTTTCATTGCGAGCACCGGGAATCTCTGCGTCACGCGGTCCGCGGCAACGACGGCCGCGGGGGGCACCATCACCGGCATGACCGAGATGTATCTCGAACTCGATGCCCCGTTCACCTTCGTCATCCCGGTCTTCGGCCTGACGACGGTAACCATCGTCGAGCGACAGAGGTTCCGCTTCGCGACCTGAACCCCCGGGCTGTTGCGGCAGCCGGCGGAAGGCGCAAGATGACGGCCGTCGCGACAAACGCCGGAAGGATGACATCGATGCGCCTTGGCCAGGGCAGTGCCACCCGCCCCACCACGCGCCTGCGCGCGCTGATCGAGGCCCATCGCCCGCTGGTCGTGCCGGGCTGCTTCAATGCCATGTCGGCGCGCATCCTCGAGGATGCCGGGTTCCCGGCCTTATATATGTCGGGCTACGGCACCTCGCTGAACCTGCTCGGCCTTCCCGATGCCGGGCTGGCGACGCTGACCGAGATGGCGCTGAACGCCAGGCTGATCGCCTCCGCCGTGAAGGTGCCGCTGATCGCCGATGCGGATACCGGCTTCGGTAATGCGATCAACGTCGTCCGCACGGTCGAGGAGTACATCCGCGGTGGCGTCGCCGGGCTGCATCTGGAGGACCAAGTGGCGCCCAAGCGGTGCGGCCATGTCGCCGGGCGTGAGGTGATCGCGCGCGACGAAGCGGTGCTGAAGATCCGCGCCGCCGCGCGCACGCGCGATGCGCTCGACCCCGACTTCGTGATCATCGCCCGCACCGATGCGCGAGGCGCGCATGGTGGTTCGCTCGATGAGGCGATCACCCGCGCCAATGCCTTCCTTGAGGCCGGTGCCGACCTCGCCTTCGTCGAGGGGCCGAAGGATCTCGAGGAAGTCGCGCATATCGGGCGCGAGGTGAAGGGGCCGGTATTCTACAACATGACGGGCATCTCGCCGCGCCTGTCGGCGGAGCAGATGGCCGAGCTCGGCATCCGGGTCTGCATCCTGCCGGGTGCCGCGATGCGCGCGACGATCATGGCGATCCATGACTTCGCCATCGCGCTCAAGCAGGACGGGCCGATGGCCGAGGCGGCCTATGACGCGCGGTTCAAGCAGCACCCGATGGGCAACCTGCATGGCTTCGCGGGGTTCGACCGGATTCGCGAAATGGAGGCCGAATTCCTGCCCGAGGAGACGGCACTGAAATACCAGGGCGGGCTGGGGTATGCGCCGAAGGCCGCCGAGTAGAATTCCGCCGCAGCGCTTGTTGGAACCGAGAGGGGCCTGGCCTCTCTCGGCCTCTCCCCATCAAATGCCTAAGAAACCGTTTGAAAAGCCCGGCACCGGCCCGCAGCCCCACCCGGCCACCCACGTCAGTATCCTGGAATGGGTGACCGGGTGGGGCTGCGGGCCGGTGCCGGTCCTCAAAATGCGCCTCCTGGCGCATTTTCAAACGGTCTCTGAGGGCCTCGGAACACCTTCATTTGGCGCCGGGCGGCCGAGGCAGGATCAGCGCCGGGACCCACCCTGGCTCACGGCGCGCATCCCGCCGAGCAGGCGAACCTGCCCTGCCCCGCGCAAAAAGACGGCATTCCAAATGACATTGTCATTTGGCGGGGTGGTTTGGAGCGGCAAAGCCCCGCCAGGTTCGGCTTGCCTCAGCCCACCCGCAGCCCCGTCGCCTGTACGATGCGCCGTGCCGTCGCCCTGTCGCGCGTGATGACCCCGGCGAAGGCGGTGGGGTCCGATTCCACCGGGTCGGCGCCGGCGGCTTCGATGCGCCGCCGCACCTCGGGGTCCGCCAGGGCGGAGCGCAGCGCCTGAGCGAAGCGCAGCATCGCGACTTGTGGCGAGCCGGCCGGCGCGAAGACCCCGGTCCAGGACGACATGTCGTAGCCGGGGAAGGTTTCGGCGATGACCGGGATCTGCGGCAATGACGCTTGGCGTTGGCCCGCTGTGCTGGCGATCAGCGTCGCACCGCGCTCGACGGCCGGCCGCAGGCTGGAGAAGGAGATGATGCCCGCATCGATCCGCCCCGCCGCGAGTTCGCGCGCCACATCCGCCCCGCCGCGATAGGGGACGTGTTCGAGCCGGATGCCGGCGGCCATCTGCAGCGCCTCGCCCATGAAATGGCCGATATGGGCGACGCCGGGCGTGCCGTAGGTGACCTCGCCGGGCCGGCGCTTCGCCTCCGCGACGAAGCCGGCCAGGTCGGTCGCCGGGAAGCCGGCGCGGATGCCGATGATGTAGGGCTGCGACGTCACCTGCACGACGGGCACGAACGCCTCGGCGTAGTCGAAGGGCAGGTCGTGCCGTACCTCCGGCAGCGTCGCGAAGGTGGCGCCTTCGAACAGCAGGGTATAGCCGTCGGCAGGCGATGAATGCACCGCCGCCGCGCCGATCGCGCCAGAGGCGCCGGTTCGGTTCTCGATGATGAAGGACTGGCCGAGGTGTTCGGCCACGCGCTGTTGCAGGATGCGGGCGATGGTGTCGGCAACGCCGCCGGCGCTATACGGGACGATGAAGCGCACCGGGCGGTCGGGCCAAGGTGCCTGGGCGTGGGCGCTTCCTAATCGGCCCGGCGCGGCGAGCGCCGCGATGGCGATACTTCGGCGGTGGATCCCCGGCATGGCACGCCCCCTTACCCTTTCCGCGGGCGCTTGACCGCGCCCGTCGCGCGCGGCGTGATGCCCGCCGCTGCTGACGGCACGGTCCCGCGCCGGCCCGGCAGCGTCAAGGCTCGGGAGGAAACCGCGGATGCCCGCGACGTTGTTCGACAAGATCTGGGACCCGCACGTGGTGGCCGATCTCGGCGCCGGCTGGTCGCTGCTGTATTGCGACCGGGTGCTGGTGCATGACCTCTCCGGCGGCCGTGCCCTGCAGGAGGTCGGCGAGGCAGGCTATGCCGTCGCCCGGCCCGAGTTGGTGTTCGCGACACCCGACCATGCCGTCTCCTCGGCGCCCGGACGCACCTCGGAGACCTTCCCGACCGGGGCGAAGCTGCTCGCCGGGCTGCGCAGGCGGGCCGCCGAGACCGGCGTGCGGCTGTTCGACCTCGGCCAGGACGGCAACGGCATCGTGCATGTGATGGGGCCGGAACTTGGCATCGTGCTGCCGGGGACGACGCTGGTCTGCGGCGACAGCCATACCTGCACCAATGGCGGGGTGGGGGCGCTTGCCTTCGGCATCGGCGCGTCGGAGTTGAAGCACGTTCTCGCCACGCAGACGCTGCCGCAGCGCAAGCCCAAGCGCATGCGCGTCCGCTTCGAGGGCAGCGCGCCGGAGGGTGTGACGCCGAAGGATATGATCCTGGCCGCGATCGGGCGGTTCGGCGCAGCCTCGGGCACCGGCTATGCGGTGGAATATGCCGGGTCGGCGGTGCGGGCGCTGTCGGTCGAGGGGCGGCTGACGCTGTGCAACCTGTCGATCGAGATGGGGGCGAAGATCGGCATGGTCGCGCCCGACGAGACGACCATCGAATGGCTGAAGGGGCGCGACTTCGCACCGAAGGGTGCGGCCTGGGAGGCGGCGGTGGCGGCCTGGCACGCGTTGCCTTCCGACGAGGATGCGGTGTTCGACCGCGACCTGCTGATCGACATGCGCGACATCGCCCCGCAGATCACCTGGGGCACCAGCCCCGAACAGGTGCTGCCGATCACCGGCAATGTCCCCGACCCGGCCGACGCGCCCGATGCCGAGAAGCGCGGCGCCTGGGAAGCGGCGTTGGCCTATATGGGGCTGACGCCGGGCGCACCGATCATCGGCACCAAGGTTGATTGGGTGTTCATCGGCTCCTGCACCAATTCGCGCATCGAGGATTTGCGCGCCGCAGCCGCCGTGCTGCGGGGGCGTCACGTCGCCTCGCATGTCACCGCCTGGGTGGTGCCGGGGTCCGAGCGGGTGAAGCATGCGGCCGAAGCGGAGGGCCTCGATGCCGCCTTCCGCGAGGCTGGCTTCGAATGGCGCGAACCGGGCTGCGCGCTGTGCGTCGCGGCCAATGGCGAGGCGGTCCCGCCAGGGGCGCGTTGCGTGTCCACCTCCAACCGCAATTTCGTTGGCCGGCAGGGCACGGGGGCGCGGACGCATCTCGCCTCCCCGGCCATGGCGGCGGCGGCGGCGATCGCGGGTGCGATCGCCGATGTGCGGCACTTCGCGGCGTAGGGGGGGGGACAGCGATGGACAAGTTCACCAGGGTCTCCGGCGCGGCGGCGCCGATGCTGCGCGCCAATGTCGACACCGACGTCATCATCCCGATCCAGCGGCTGGTCGGCACCGGGCGGACCGGGCTCGGGCCCTATGCCTTCGAGCGCATGCGCTACAACAAGGATGGCTCGGACAACCCCGATTTCGTGCTGAACCTGCCGCAGTATCGCGACAGCCCGATCCTGCTGGCGGGGCCGAATTTCGGCTGCGGCTCGTCGCGCGAAGGCGCGGTGTGGGCGTTGATGGGGATGGGCTTCCGCGCGGTGCTCGCGCCCTCCTTCGGCGACATCTTCTTCAACAACTGCTTCCAGAACGGGATGCTGCCGATCGTCCTGCCGGAGGAGGTGATCGGGCGCATCGCCGCCGAGACCGAAGCCGCGCAGGGCGCGCGCCACACGGTGGTGGATCTGGCGCGGCAGGTCGTCGTCACGCCGGAGGGGGCGGAGATCCCCTTCGCCGTCGATGCGCGCAAGAAGGAGGCGCTGCTCGAAGGGCTCGACGACATCGCGCTGACGCTGCGGTTCAAGGACCGCATCGATGGCTGGTATGCGGCCGATCGCGCCGCGCGACCCTGGGCCTGGGAGAGTGTCGAGCGATGACATTCAACATCGTTGTCCTGCCGGGTGACGGCATCGGCCCGGAAGTCACCGACGAGGCGGTGCGCGTGCTCGAGTGGTTCGCGCAGCACCGCGCCATTCCGCTGCACCTGGAACGCCGGCTGTTCGGGTCCGCCGCCTGGACGGCCGAAGGCAGCACCATGCCCGACGCGACCTGGGAGGCGATCCTCGCCGCCGATGCGCTACTGTTCGGTGCGACCGGCAGCCTCGACCAGACCCACATCCCGCCGGAGGAACGCCGCAAGGGATCGCTGCTGCGCATCCGCAAGGGGCTCGACGTTTTCGCCAATCTTCGCCCGGTGAAGGCGCAGCCCGCCCTCGCCGAGGCTTCGCCCTTCAAGGCGCGCACCGTCGCGGGGGCGGACTTGATCTTCGTGCGCGAGCTGACGGCGGGCGTGTATTTCGGCACGCCGCGCGGGGTCGAGACGCAGGCCGACGGCACGCGGCGCGGCGTCAACACCCACAGCTACACCGAGGCCGAGATCGCCCGCGCCGCACGCTTCGCCTTTGAACTCGCGCGCACACGGCGCGGGCACGTCACTTCCGTCGACAAGGCCAATGTGATGGAGGCCGGGCGGCTGTGGCGCGACGTGGTCAGCGAGGTGCACGCCGCCGGCTACACCGACGTCACCCTCGAACACATGCTGGCCGATAATTGCGCGCTGCAGCTCGGCCGCGCGCCGACGCGCTTCGATGTGATCGTCACCGACAACCTGTTCGGCGACCTGCTGTCGGATTGCGCGGGGGCGATCAATGGCAGCCTCGGCATGCTGCCCTCGGCCGCGCTGTCGGCGCCGGATGCGGATGGGCGGCGGCGCGCGCTGTATGAACCGGTACATGGGTCGGCGCCGGATATCGCCGGCAAGGGCATCGCCAATCCGCTGGGCGCGATCCTGTCCGCCGCGATGCTGCTGCGCTGGACAGCGAAGGCGCCGGCCGAAGCGGATCGGCTGGAGAAGGCCGTCGAGGCGGCGCTCGCTTCCGGTGCCCGCACGGCGGATATCGCCATGCCGGGCGAGGCGGTGCTGTCCACACGGGCGATGGCGGATGCGGTGATCTCGGCACTCGAAGCCAACGCGGGCTGAGAGCCCGTTGGGAAATGCGCCATCCGGCGCGTTTCCAACGCCGGCACAGGCCCGCACCCCCACCCGACCATCCATGTCAGTATCCCGGCATGGATGGCCGGGGGACAGACGATGCCCGTTCAGGCGCCGGAGAACCGCCCCGTTGCCCTCAGGCCTGCCCGCAGACGAGGCCAATGCGCTCGGCGTGCCGATGGTCGGACCCGCAGCACCCGCCCATCACGCAGAAATGGCGGTGTTGGCGGCGCAAGGTGGCCAGCAGGCCGGCCAGTTCATCCGGGTCGCCATCCTCGAGCGTCGTCGATTCATTGAGTTCGGCGTGGCTCTTCGGCGACGGGTTGGCCCGGATGCCGCCGAGCCGCGCGATCCAGCCGCCGCCACCGGCAAGCGCCGGCGCCACATGGGTCGGATGCGCGCAATTCACCAGGTAGTGCGCCGGCGCGGCGCCCGTCGCCGCATCCACCGCCTCGATCGCGGCACGCAGTGACGAGCCATCGGGCAGCCGGCCATCGGTTTCCACGGTGAACGAGACCACCGACGGAATACGGGCCTGCGCGGCAGCGCGCACGATGCCGATCGCCTCCCCAGCATGGGTCATGGTCTGCGCCATGACGAGGTCGGCGCCCGCTTCGGCATAGCTGCGGACCTGCGGCGCATGGAAGGCCTCGGCCGTCGCGGCGTCCATCGTCGCCTCCGCCGAATAGCCGTCGCCGCGCGGCCCGATGGCCCCGTTGATGACGATGGGCCGGTCGGGCGTCTCCCAGGCCGTACGGATCTCCTGCAATAGCGAAACCGCATCGGCGATGACCCTCTGCAGCGCGGCCTGGTCATAGCCGACCAACGCGGCCCAGTCCGGGCTCGCGCGGAAGGTTGGCGTGTCGAGCAGGCAGCCGGCGCCGCTGCGGTCCGCCGCGGCGCCATAGCTGTTGTAGTAGCGCCGCAGAGCGGCCCTGCCCTCGGGCCGGTCGAGCAGCGGGAAGGCCGCAAAATGCGGCAGGTCGATCCCGTCATGGAAGATGAGGGTCGTCTCGAGGCCGCCATCGGTGACGAACAGGCGACCCGCAAGCTGGGGCAATGCATCACGATACGGCATGTCCTGGGCTCCCGATCCGTTGTTGCTTCGCCGTGCAGTTGGTCGTCATCGACGGGAGACCGGCACGCAGAACGGCAGGGCGCCACGCCGGCGACGAGCCGGAAACTACCGGCAGCCGACACGATGCAACATCGAAACTTCCATGCCATGTCGCGATTGTTCCGCCATTCGGTGCCAACCGTTTCCAGCGCGGCGAAAGCCCGGCTAGGCTGCCGGCAACGAACACTCTGGGGAAACAACGATCCATGCGCCGTATCCTGCTGGCCGCCGTCGCGGCGGCGTGCCTTGCCCTTCCGGCAGCCGCCCAAGAACGCACCGTCCGCGTCATTTCCGGCTATGCCGCCGGCGGCACCGGCGACCTGATGGCCCGTCTCATCGCCGAATATATCGTCCCGCATCTGGGCGCGCGCGGCGTGGTGGAAAACCGCACCGGCGCCAATGGGCTGATCGGCGCCGAGGTGGTCGCGCGCGCCACGCCCGACGGGATGACCGTGCTGCAATGCCCGATGGGCACCATGACCATCACGCCGAACCTGCCGGGCGTGTCCATGCCGATCGACCCGCGCACCGAGTTGTTGGGCATCAGCGATGTCGCGTTGTCCACCTATGCGCTGGTGGTCGCAGCGCGCGGGCCGATCGCCGATGTGCCCGCCCTGATGGCGTCGGCGCGGGCGCGGCCGGGTAGCATGACCTATGCCTCGGCCGGGGTGGGGTCGGCGCAGCATCTGTCGGTGGAATTGCTGAAGGCGCGGGCGGGGCTCGACATCGTCCATGCACCCTATCGCGGGGCGACGCCGGCGATCGTCGACATCCTCGGCGGTCGCGTCGACTTCATGATCACCAACCTCGGTGATGTCATGAGCCAGGTTCGCGGCGGCGAATTGCGTGTGCTCGCCATGGGCGACGATGCGGGCTCGCCGCTGTTCCCGGATGTGCGGCCGATCTCGGCCTTCGTGCCGGGGCTGCAGATGGCAGGTTGGTTCGGCGTCTGCGGCCCGCGCGGCATCAGCGAGGACGTCCTGGCGCAATGGTCGGAAGCCACCCGCAAGGGGCTGGAAAACCCGGCCTTGCGCGAACGCCTGCTGGCCAATGGGCTGACGCCGCATTTCGAGGACACACGCACCTTCAACGCCCGCATCGCGGCCGATCTGCGGTCATGGGGCGAGGTGATCCGTTCCGCCGGCATTCGCGCGGATTGAGGGCGTGGCACCCCGCCTCGCCGCCTTCACCAAGAACGGGGTGAACCCGAACTACCAGGCCTTCCTGCTCGGCGTGGAGCGGGCGGCAGGGGCCGAGGGGGCGAGTGCGACACGGCATGCCCCCGCCACCCCCGATGATCCGGGCGAGCAGATCGCGCTGCTCGCGGCCGTCGTCGAGGAAGCGCCGGATGCGATCATCTTCGCGCCGGCCGATGACCGGCTGCTGGAAGGCCCGGTCGCGGCGGCGCGGGCACGCGGCATTCCCTTCATCGGCTTCGTCAATCGGATGGCGGGGGATTTCGCCTGCTTCGTCGGCGCCGATGACGTGGCGATGGGGCGCGCGGCGGTCGGCGCTATGGCCGAGGCGTTGGGCGGCCAGGGCGAGGTCGTGCTGATCGAGGGCCCGGACAGCGCGCCGACCAGCCGCGATCGCGGCCGCGGTTTCCGCGCGGCGTTGGCCGGCCATCCCGGCCTGCATCTGCTGGACAGCGCGCCGGGGCGCTACCTGCGCGAACCGGGGCGGGAAGCGATGGCCGCGCTGCTCGCGCGCCATCCGCGCATCGATGGCGTGATCTGCACCAACGACCTGATGGCGCTTGGTGCGATCGATGCGCTGGAGGCCGCCGGGCGGCGCGCGCTGGTCACCGGCATCAACGGCACCATTCCGGCGGCGCAGGCGATCGCCGCGGGGCGGCTGCTCGCCAGCATCGACTATGACGGCTTCCGCATGGGCGCCGCCTGCGCCATGGCCGCGCTGCGCCACCTGCGCGGCGAGCCCATTCCGCGCGAGATCCTGCTGCCCGCGCAGGTGATCCATCACGGCAACCACCAGCCCTGGCTGGTGCCGATCGAAGACCGCCGCCTGCCCCGTTGGGACGAGATCGTCCCGGCCGACAACGACAAGAAATATCAGGGAGTGACACGCATGGACATCACACGCCGCAGCATTGGCGCCGCGCTGGTCGCCGGCCTCGCCGCGCCGGCCT
Organism: Neoroseomonas lacus; assembly: GCF_014644535.1. Lineage (GTDB taxonomy): Bacteria > Pseudomonadota > Alphaproteobacteria > Acetobacterales > Acetobacteraceae > Neoroseomonas > Neoroseomonas lacus. The sequence continues at coordinate 168,560 of NZ_BMKW01000003.1, read as the reverse complement.
TCGCGCAGGCACCCGCCTGGCCGAACCGGCCAGTGCGGCTGATCAGCCCCTTCGCACCCGGTGGGCCGCAGGATGTGCCGGCGCGGTATTTCGTGGACTACCTGACGCCACGGCTCGGCCAGCCGGTGGTCTATGACAGTCGCGCCGGGGCTGGCGGACAGGTCGGCATGCAGTTCGTCGCGCATGCGACGGATGGGCACACCTTCCTCATCACCTCGAATTCCATCGCGACGCTGCCGGCGCTGAAGCTCAATCTCGGCTTCGATCCCTTCACCGACCTGCTGCCGGTGACGATCGTGACGGAGGCGCCGTTGGTCTATGTCGTGCGCGCCAATGGGCCGGCGAACCTCGCCGACTTCCTCGCCCGGGCGCGCGAGGCGCCGGGGCGGGTTTCGGTGGGCAGTTCCGGCACCGGCTCGGCGACGCATCTCACCTCCGCCCTGCTGATGCAGAAGGCGGGCATCGAACTGCTGCACGTGCCCTATCGCGGCGCCGGGCTGGTGATGACGGCGTTGCTGGCGGGCGATATCGACGCCTTCGTCGGCGACCTGTCGATCGCGCTGGAACATATCCGCGCCGGCACCGCGCGGGCGATCGGCGTCTCGACCGCGACGCGCGCACCGCTGCTGCCCGACGTGCCGGCGATCGGGGAGCAGGTGCCGGGGTTCGCGGTGCCCTTCTGGTTCGGGCTGTTCGCCGCAAAGCAGACGGCGCCGGAGGTGGTGCAGCGGATCAACGCGGAACTGGCGCCGCTCGCTGCGCCGGACAGCGAGCTGTCGAAGCGCATGGCCGAGCGTGGGTCGACGCTGGTGCTGAGCGGGCCGGCGCCGCTGGAGGCGCGGCTGCGGGCGGAGGTGGCGCAGTGGCGGGACGTGGTGCGGGCGGCGGGGATTACGCCGGAGTGAGCCGACGGGGCCGGCCGCTGACAGACCCGTCACGCGGCGAGGCCAGGCCAGCCCGTCATGGATCTCGCGCCGATCCACGACGCGGCGTGCGCGCTGCCGCGCCGTCAGTGACCAGGCATGACCCCGGCCGTCACGGCCGCATCGTGAAGCTCGCCATCCCCGGCGCCAACAGTGGCTGCACCAGCGTGGCGAATTCGCACAGCAAGCGCCGCGAGTCCCGCGGGTCGATGATCTCCTCGACCCAGAAGGCCTCCGCCGTGCGGAAGGGTGATCGCAGCTTCTGCAGCCGCTCGTCGATCTCGGCGAGCTTGGCGTCGCGGTCCTCGGCGGCCGAGACCTCCGCCGCATAGGCCGCCTCGATGCCGCCTTCCAGCGGCAGCGAGCCCCACCGCGCGGACGGCCACGCGTAACGGATCGAGTACCGCCCGGCCGGCTGATGCGCGACGCCGGCGACGCCGAAGGCATTACGCATGATGATGGTGCACCAGGGCTGGCGGCACTGGTTCATCGCGGCCATGGCGCGTACGCCCCAGCGGATGGTCGCGGTCTTCTCTGCCGCCAGTCCGACGCCGAAGCCGGGGCAGTCCATCAGGTAGACGACTGGCAGATGAAAGGTCTCGGCGAGGTCGATGAAGCGGATGACCTTCTGGCAGGCATCGGCCGTCCAGGAGCCGCCATCGAAAATCGGGTCCGAGGCCAGCACGGCGACCGGCCGCCCGTCGAGCCGCGCGAAGGCGGTGATGACCGAACGGCCGAACCAGCGGCCCATCTCGAAGAAGCTGCCCTTGTCGAACAGCGGCTCGATCACCGGGCGCACCTTGTAAGCGCGGCGCGGGTCGCGCGGGATGGCCGAGAGCCACGTCTCCTCGCGCCGGTCCACCGGGTCGCGGTTGCGCGTCACGGGCGGCAGGGCCTGCACAGAAGATGGCAGGTAGGAAAGGAAGCGCCGTGCCTGAGCGAAGGCGTCGGCCTCGGTCTCCACCGCGTCGTCGACACCGCCGGCGCGGCACTGGATCTCCCAGCCGCCGAGTTCTTTCTTGTCGAGCTTCTCGCCCAGCCGGGCGACCACCGGCGGGCCGGCGACGAACATCGCCGAGGATTTCGTCATCACCGAGTAATGCGCCGCCGCCAGCCGCGCCGCTCCGAGCCCGGCGACCGAGCCGAGGCCGAGCGTGACGACCGGCACCAGGCCGAGATTCGCCGTGGTCTGGCAATAGAGCTGCGTGCCGCCGACACCACCCGGCAGGTTGGCGCGGCCGGTTGTCTCGATGGTCTTCACCGAGCCGCCACCACCCGAGCCCTCGATCATGCGGATGATCGGCAGGCGGAGTTCGGCGGCCATGCGTTCGGCCATGATCGGCTTTTCGCGGATCGTCGCATCGGCGCTGCCGCCGCGCACGGTGAAGTCGTCGCCGACCACCACCACGGGGCGGCCATCGACCATGGCGCGGCCCATTACGCAGTTGGATGGCGTGAAGGTCTGCAAATCGCCCTTGGCATCATATTCGGCGCGGCCGGCGATGGCGCCGACCTCGTGAAAGCTGCCGCGGTCGACCAGCGCGTCGACCCGTTCGCGGACCGTCAGACGGCCGCCGTCATGCTGGCGGCGGACCTTGTCCGGCCCGCCCATCTCGCGGGCCATGGCCTCGCGACGACGCAATTCCTCAAGTTCAGCAGTCCAGGTCATCCGTGCTTCGTTCCCATCCCGGCCGGCAGTGTCATGCCGGGGCGGACGCGCGACAAGCCGGGGGTCGGATACTGTCCGGAACATCCGGTACCGGCCCGCGCCCCACCTGATCAGTATCCTGCAATGGATGGCCGAGTTGGGCGTGCGGGCTGCAGCCGAACGTGGAAACGCACCGGATGGCGCGTTTCCGAACGGCCTCTCAGGGAGCGACCACCTCGCCGCGCTGGAACCACAGGGTGAGCGGCGCGCCATTGGTCAGGCGCAACCGCACCGTTGCCGCCTCGGTGCCAACGAGCACCCATTCATTGATGCGGAAGGTGGTACGGCAGCCGCCTGAGGCGCGCGCTTCCGCGAGCAGGCGCGGGGTGATTTCCGCGGCCTGGCGCAGGATGTCGAGGGCCGCGCGGTCGGCGCAACCGACCACGCCGTCGCGCGCGACATGCCACGCCGCTTCCGCAGCCGCGGCGGGGCCGCCAGCGCGCTGGGCCTCGGCGTCGGGGGCCGATTGGCCCGCGGCCGGTGGCTGGGGTTGGGGCCGCGGCACCGAACGCGAGGCATGGGTGCGCGGCGGTGGCGAGGGTGGCGGCGGAAGGGTCGGTTCGACCGGCGCTTCTGCCGCACAGGCGGCCAGCAGGCATAGCGCCGACATCAGGGGGGCGATTCGCGACATTGTGATCAGCGTAGCATCGTGCCGCTCAATGGTGCAGCGGACTTTGCGGTTCACGCCCACTTGCTTTGCAATGGGACAACCTTTGGTTGATCATAGCGCCGTAGGCGGCGGGCGGGGCCACCCTGTTGGGGATAAGAGTGCAACCACAATCGAATCAGGCGTCCGGCTGGCGGGATCGCCCGACGACGATTCGGGGCCAGCTCGTCAGGCTGGCGCTGACTGTTGCCGTTCCGTTGTTGATGGGTGCCGGGTTGCTCGCCGCGTTGGCCTGGGAGGCGCAGCGCACGGTGATCGATACGCGCGTCACCGAGCACGGGGCCGCCGCCGCGCGCGGGATCGATGCCGCGCTCGAGACACGCCGCGTTGCCCTCGAAGCCTTCGCCGCGGCGCGCGGAGACAACGTCGGCTCGGATCTCGCCGGCACCGATGCTGCGGCGCGCCGCCTCGCCGAGGCGCTCGGCGCCGAGATCGGCGTGCTGGACCGCGGTCTTGGCCTGCTGGTCGATACCAACCAACCCTTCGGCACGCCGCTCGGTTCGACCCCCGCGGTGGCGGCCGGTCTATGGGCCGTCGAGACCGGACGCGCGCGCGTCAGCACCGAGCCGGTCGGCGCCAGCGCCAGCGCCAGCGCGGGCAAATCGCCCATGCTGCTGGTGCCGGTGATGCGCGATGGCCGGGCGACCGGCGTGCTCACCATTACCTTGTCGCCCGAACGCCTCGTCGCTGCCGCCGGCCCCGAACGCAGCGTGTTGTTCGACAGCCGTTGGCGGGTCGTCGCCAGCATTGGCGGCAGCGCCATCGACGTGCCGGACTGGTCTGTGCTCGCGGCGGCTCCGCGCGGCATTGCCCAAACCGGCCGCGCTGGGTCCGGCGCCGACGTCAGCTACGTCGTCTCGAACCTGGCCGAAACCGCGGATTGGCGCCTCGTCGCCTGGGAACCGGCGGGCTTCAGCGCCACGTCGTGGCCATGGCTGCTGCCCTGGATCCTGGCGGGCCTGTCCGTCATTCTCCTCATCACCCTCGCGGTCCTGGCCCGGACGCGGGCGACGATACTTCGTCCGTTGATCGCCCTTGAGCATCATGCCCGGGCGACGGCTGCCGCGACGCGCGGTGGTGCGCCGGCGCCGGCCCTGCCGAACCTCGGGTCCATCCAGGAATTCGCGGCCATTGGTGCCGCACTCGCCACCGCCGAGGAGGCCGCCGGCGCCGCCCAGCGCCGGCTGCGCGCGCTCGCCGAGGCAGGGGCGCTGGTGCTCTGGCGCGCGGACGCGGCCGGCGCCTGGAACGAGGCCGCCGGTTGGGCCGGGCTCACTGGCCAGACCGCGCCGGCCTTCCGCGGCGATGGCTGGCTCGACATGCTGCACCCCGATGACCGCGCGCCGACGATGGCCGAATGGGGCCGCGCCCTGGTGTCGCGGAAGCAGATCGGCGTCGAGTTCCGCCTGCGCACGGTCGATGACACGGCGGGGTGGCGCTGGGTGCGGGCGACCGGCGTGCCGGTCACCGACGAGGCCGGCCAATTGCAGGAATGGGTCGGCGCCATCCATGACGTGACCGACGCACGCGGCGCCGATGCGGCCCGGCAGGTCAATGACGCGCAGGTACGCCAGACGGTCGCCGAGTTGCGCGCGGTTTACGACACGGTGCCGGTCGGCCTCGCGCTGGTCGACCCGGAGCTGCGCTTCGTCAACGTCAATGCGCGCTTCGCTACCATCAGCGGCCTGCCGACCGAAGCCCATGTCGGCCGCCACCCGCATGAGGTAATGCCCGACAGCCTCGCGCGCCCGCTCGAGGATGCGCAGCAGCGAGTCTTCGCGACCGGCCGGCCGGAACTCGATGTCACCTGTTCGGGCCCGGTGCCGGGGGCGACGCAGCAGTTGCGCCACTGGCTCGCTTCCTGCCATCCGGTGAAGGATAGCGCGGGCAACATCACCGGCGTCTCCTCCGTGCTGCAGGACGTCACCGATCGCGTGCATGCCGAGCAATCGCGCGAGATGCTGGTGACCGAGTTGAACCATCGCGTAAAGAACACACTGGCGACGGTGCAGTCCCTGGCTGCGCAGTCGCTGCGCGGGGTGCGCGGCGGCCACACAACGCTCGGGCGACAGTTCGTCGGCCGGCTTCAGGCGCTGATGCGCGCGCATGACCTGCTGGCCGACCAGGGCTGGCAGGAAGTCGACCTGGCACGCGTGGTGCGCACCGAACTCGCCTCCTGGATCGAAACCGGGCGGGTGATCCATTATGGAGGTTCGGGCCGTATCCAGGTGACCGCGGGGCAGACCCAGGCGATCGTTCTGGCGCTGCATGAGCTTGCCTCCAACGCCGCGTTGCATGGTGCCCTGTCGCGGCCGGGCGGCGAGGTCGATGTCACCTGGACCCTGGGCGAGGACGGCATCGCGACGCTGGATTGGCGCGAGAATGGCGGCCCGCCGGTCAACGCGCCGCCCGCCGACCGGCGGGGCTTCGGGATGCGCCTGCTGGAACGGGGGCTCGCCCATGACCTCGGCCCGAATGCCGAGGTGCAGCTTCGTTTCCCGCCTGAGGGCGTCACCGTGCGGATGCGCTTCCGTGCCGGTTCGCCCGCGCTCCAGCCGACCGAGAGCTGACGCCGCGACCCCGGTCATGGCCGGCCCGGCCGGCACATGCAGCGGCCCGTCTCGTTTGGACACTCGGCGCCGGCCCGTATATGGGTCGGGGATGACGACGTGGAGCGGACCCGGATTACCATGGCGCGTGCACTGATCACCGGCGTCACGGGCCAGGACGGTGCCTATCTCGCCGCGCTCTTGCTCGGCAAGGGCTACGAGGTGTTCGGCCTGCTGCATCGCCATGGCGGGTCAGAGGCGGTGCAGGACCGGTTGCGGCGGCTCGGCTGCGCGGGCAGCGTGCAGATGGTCGATGGCAACCTGATCGACCTGTCCTCGCTGATCCGGCTGCTGCAGAAGGTCCAGCCCGACGAGATCTACAACCTCGCTGCGCAGTCCTTCGTGCGCATGTCCTGGGACCAGCCGCTGCTGACCACGCATGTCACCGCGATCGGCACCGCGAACATGCTGGAGGCCGTGCGCATCGCCGCGCCCGGCGCGCGGTATTTCCAGGCGAGTTCCTCCGAGATGTTCGGCCATGCCGAGACGCCGGCGCAGAATGAGGCGACGCATTATCACCCGCGCAGCCCCTATGCCTCGGCCAAGGTTTTCGCGCATTGCCTGGTGCAGAATTACCGCGACGCCTTCGGGCTGTTCGGCTGCAACGGCATCATGTTCAACCATGACAGCCCGCTGCGCGGCATCGAGTTCGTGCTGCGCAAGATCACCGACGGCGCGGCGCGGATCAGCCTCGGCCTCACTAACGAATTGCCGCTGGGCAACCTCGAGGCGCGGCGCGATTTCGGCCATGCGCGCGACTATGTGCGAGCCATGTGGCTGATGCTGCAGCAGGACAAGCCGGATGACTACGTCGTGGCGACCGGCCGCGCGGCGTCGATTCGCGACCTGTGCCGGATCGCCTTCGCCCATGTCGGGTTGGATTATGCCGCACATGTGCGGGTGGACCCCGCCTTCCTACGGCCGGCGGATGTGGATGTGACGATCGGCGACGCGTCACGGGCGCGCCTGCGGCTCGGCTGGATGCCCGAGACCAGCCTGGAGGCCATGATCGCCGAGATGGTGGAGTCCGACCTGGCGCGGTGGCGAGCGCAGGCCTGACGAGCCACGGGCCTGCCCTGTTTTTCTCCGCCCAGCCACATTATGGTGCAACTGCAAGGTGTGCAGCCGCGCGCCTGACAAGACCCGTCTCGGAGAGTGTCGACCCATGAACCACGTGAGGAGCGGTCAGCGCACATGATCTCGCGAAAGCGCGTGCTGGTGACGGGGGGCGCCGGCTTCATCGGTTCCCACCTCTGCGAGAGACTGCTGGCGCAAGGCCACCAGGTTCTCTGCGTCGACAACTACTTCACCGGCACGCGGGACAACATCTCCCACCTGCTGCCGAATCCGTTGTTCGAGGCGATGCGTCACGACGTGACCTTCCCGCTCTATGTCGAGGTGGACGAGATCTACAATCTCGCCTGCCCCGCCTCGCCGGTGCATTACCAGTTCGACCCGGTACAGACGACCAAGACCAGCATCAGCGGCGCGCTGAACATGCTCGGCCTAGCCAAGCGGGTGAAGGCCAAGGTGCTGCAAGCCTCGACCAGCGAGGTGTATGGCGACCCCGAGGTGCATCCGCAGACCGAGGATTACCGCGGATCGGTCAATCCGCTCGGGCCGCGCGCCTGCTACGACGAAGGCAAGCGCTGCGCGGAGACGCTGTTCTTCGACTACAGGCGCCAGCACAACGTCCGCATCAAGGTGGTGCGTATCTTCAACACCTATGGCCCGCGCATGCACCCCAATGACGGGCGCGTGGTGTCCAACTTCATCGTGCAGGCGTTGCAGGGCGACCCGATCACCATCTATGGCGAGGGCACGCAGACGAGGTCCTTCTGCTTCGTCGATGATTTGGTCGAGGGACTGATGCGGCTGATGGACACGCCCGATGACGTGACTGGGCCGGTCAACATCGGCAATCCGCACGAGATCACGGTGCGCGAACTCGCCGAACGGGTGATCGCAATGTGCGGCACGGGCACTCAGCTCGAAAAGCGCCCCTTGCCGCAGGACGACCCGACGCGACGTTGCCCGGACATCACCCTGGCGCGCCGCCTGCTGGATTGGGAGCCGACCGTGCCGCTGGAAGCCGGCCTGCGCCGCACCATCGATTATTTCGACGCGCGGCTGCGCGACTCGGCGAGCTGAGGCAGGCTGCCCATCGAGAAGACGCCGGCTGGCGCCTTCTCGAATGGCGCATCAGCGCAGCGGGAAGCCCAGGGCGATGATCTTCTCCTTCAGCTTGTCCCGCCCGCTCAGTGCGCGGAAGCTGCCCAGTCGCGCGATCACCCGCTGTGTCCAGTTGCTGCCCGCCATTTCCTGTCGACGGGAGAAGTCCTCCATCCGCGGGTCATAGGCGGCGCGGTGGCCGGCGTCGTCAGCGTCGTAGGTCTCGTGGTGCAGCACGGCGTCCTGCGGCAGGCGGGGCTTCACCTCCCCTTCCCGGCCTTCCTGCGCGTAGCCGATGCACAGGCCGAAGACCGGCGCAGCGCCCGGCGGCAGGCCGAGCAGTTCCGCCACCCGCGTCACGTCGTTGCGCAGCGCGCCGATGTAGACATTCGCGAGGCCCAGGCTTTCGGCCGCCACCACCGCGTTCTGCGCCGCCAGCGCCGCGTCGATTGAGGAGACCAGGAAGGATTCGAGGTAAGGCATCCCGACCAGTTCCGTCCCCGCCTCGGCCGCCAGCCGGCTGTTGCGCGAGGTATCGGCGATGAACACCAGGAAGATCGGGCAGACTTCGATGTGCTTCTGGCCGTTGGCGATGGCGGCGAGTTCGGCGCGCACCTCCGGCCGGTCCACCGCGACGACCGACCAGGTCTGCAGGTTCGACGAGGTCGCCGCCGATTGCGCGGCGGCGACAAGCGCCTCGAGCGTGCCTTCGGGCGGCTTGTCGGTCTTGAAGGAGCGCACTGAGCGGTGCGCCAGCAACAGCGCCAGCGTGTCGTTCCACGGGCCTGCCTTGGGTTCCGCGCCGGCGCCGTAGCGCGCGGTCATCGCCGCCGCGGCGGCGGGCATCTGGGTTCCGTCCATCGATCACAATCCCTCGGGTTTGTGGGGAAGGTAATGCGAAGCGCGGCGCCGGCAAGTCAGCGTGCGACGGCGGCCGCCGGATGCGGGGCGGTGAGTCGTGGCCCGGCGCCGAACAGCTTCTCGCGATAGGTGCCCTCGGCATAGCCGCGCTTGTAGCGCCCGCGCTCCTGCAAGGCAGGCACCAACAGCATCACCACATCCTCCAGGCATTCGGGGATGACGGTGCGCGAGAGGTTGAACCCGTCGATATCGGCCTCCTCCACCCAGCCGATCAGCGCCTCGGCCACTTCCTCGACGCTGCCGACGATCGGCGGCTGACGGCTGCCGAGGATCATGCGGTCGATCAGCGCCTGCTTCGTCGCGCGCGGCGCCGAGGCCCGCAGCGCCGCGACATTCGACTGGATCGCCTGGGAGGCGCTGGGCAATTCGTCATCGAGGCCGTAGGCGGCGAGGTCGATCCCCAGCGAGGCCGAGGCATGCACCAATGCCGCCTCGACGCTGGCGCAGCGGCGGTAATCCTCGAGCTTGTCGCGCGCCTCGGCATTGGTCCGCCCGATGATCAGCGTCGCCCCCATGAAGGCCCGGATCGGTCGCGGCGCGGCGCGGCGGCGCAGATCCGCCACCAGCCCCGCGACATGCGGCTTCGGCCCGCCATTGATGAACACGCATTCCGCATGCAGGGCGGCAAAGGTGCGCCCGCGATCGGAGGCACCCGCCTGGTAGAGCACCGGCGTGCGCTGCGGCGAGGGCTCGACCAGATGCGGCGCATCGAGCCGGTATTGCCGCCCCTCATGCCGGATGCGCGTGACGCGCGACGGGTCGGCGTACACGCCCGTCGCGCGGTCGCGCTTCACCGCATCGGCCGCCCAGGATTCCTCCCACAGTCGATAGACGACCTGCATGAACTCATCGGCCATGTCGTAGCGGTCGTCATGCGCCATCTGCCGGTCGAGCCCCATCGCCCGTGCCGCGCTGTCGAGATACCCGGTGACGATGTTCCAACCGATCCGCCCGCGCGTCAGGTGGTCGAGCGTGGAAAACCGTCGCGCCAGCAGTGCCGGCGGCTCCCACGCCAGGTTCACCGTCACGCCAAAGCCGAGATGTGACGTCGCGGCCGCCATCGCCGGCACCAGCAGCATCGGGTCGAGCAGCGGGATCTGCGCGCCGTGGCGCACCGCGGCATCCTGACTGCCGCCATGCACGTCGTAGACGCCGAGCACATCGGCCAGGAACAGGCCGTCGAACAGGCCACGCTCCAGCAGGCGCGCGAGCGACGTCCAGTGGTCGATGGACAGGTAGTCCAGCGCGCGGTCGCGAGGATGTGTCCATAGTCCCTGTTGGATATGGCCGACGCAGGCCATGTCGAAGGCGTTGAGGCGGATCTCGCGATGGGGGGTCATGCCACACAGCCTCGCTTACGCGAGGCCGCACCGCAATTACACGACCACGGGCCTTGCGGCACAGGGCCGACAATGAGACGGTAACGAACCAAAACTGGGAAGGGACCCCACAATGTGTTTCACCTGTGACGCGAGATCCCTCGGGCGCCGCGGCCTGTTCGCCACGGGCGCCGCGCTGCTCGCCACTGCCGTCGCCCCCGCCGCCCAGGCTCAGACCCCCGCCCGGCCGGACACCCCCGCCGCCGCGATGCAGGAACTGGTCGAGGGCAACGCCCGCTACGCCGCCAACCTGATGCGGCGCACCGACTTCTCCGCCCGCCGCGCCACCCTGGCCCAGGGCCAGGCACCCTTCGCCGCGGTCCTTGGCTGCGCCGACTCACGCGTCGCCCCCGAACTGGCCTTCGACCAGGGGCCGGGTGACCTGTTCGTGGTGCGCGTCGCCGGCAATTTCGTGACGCCCGACGGGCTCGGCAGCCTCGAGTTCGGCGCAGCGGTGCTCGGCGCCAAGGTCATCCTGGTGCTCGGCCACACCAGCTGCGGCGCGGTGAATGCTACCGTCGAAGCGCTGCAAAAGGGCAATACCCTGCCGGGGCACATCGCCAGCCTGGTCACGGCGATGAAGCCGGGCATCGAGCCGGCCCTCGCCCAGCCGGGCGACGACCTGATCCGCCGCGCCCTGGTCGCCAATGTGCGGCACAGCGTCCGCACGCTCGAGACCTCCACGCCGATACTGGCGGATATGGTCGCGCGCGGGGCGCTCGCGGTGAAGGGCGGGATTTATGATCTCGCCACGGGGCGCGTGGAGTTGATCTGAGGAGGAAGGTCGGGGGAGGGAACTCCCCCGATCCCCCTCCTTCTTTTGTCGGTCACCGGCGAAGCAAAATGCGCGGCGGGATCGCCCATCAGTTTTCGGGGCGGAAGCCACTGTCGCGCACCACCGCGCCCCAGGCGGTGCGTTCGCGACGGATGCGCTCGGCGAACTCGGCCGGCGTCGCCGAGGTTGTCGGTGCGTATTCAAGGCGATCCAGCGCGGCGATCATCTCGGGGCGCGCCGCCGCCACGCGAATGGCCCGGTGCAGCGCCTCGACCACCGGCGCCGGCGTCCCGGCCGGCAGCAGGGCGCCGAACCATTCATCCTTGTTCAGTTCGGGGTAGCCCAACTCGTCGAAGGTCGGCACCGCCGGGAAACGCGGATTGCGCGCGGGCGAGGACACCGCCAGCAGGCGGAGCCCCTCCCCCTGATGCGGTGAGACATCGCCCAGCACGCCGATGAAGCAGGTCAGCCGGCCCGCGATCAGATCCTGCACGGCCGGCGCGGCGCCGCGGAACGGCACATGCGTCATCTCGAGCCCCTCCCGCTTCGCCAGCATGATGCCCATGAAATGCGGCGCCGAGCCCGCCGCCGGCGACGCCCAGGGCAGCTCCCGCCGCTGCGCCTTCGCCCACGCCACCCACCCGGCCAAGTCCTGCGCCGGATGGTCCTTCGGCACGGCGAAGGCGAAGGGATAGGAACACACGGTCGAGACCGGGATCAGGTCCGTCAGCGCGTCATAACGCACCTCGCGCGGGAAGACATGCGGCTGCAACGTCAACATCGAAGCCGGCGTCTGCAACACCGTCGTGCCGTCGGCATCGGCGTTCTTGACGAATTCCACGGCGATCCGCCCCGCCGCGCCCACCCGCCCCTCGACGATCACCTGCGGCGCATAGGTCCCGCGCAGATGCTCGGCATAGAGCCGCGCGACCACATCCGACGAGCCGCCCGGCGGGAAGCCGACGATCAGCCGCGCATTGCGCGCCAGCGGCTGGGCGCGAAGCGATGCCGGCAGGCCAGCGACCATCAGGCCGAGGGCGGTACGTCGTCCGAGATTCATGGTCATGGCAGCGTTTTCCTCGCGGCTGGTCACATCGCCTTGCCGCCTCCATAGCGGCCGCCAAGCGCTGCCGCCAGTACGCTGCGCCAGGCCGGCCGCGCGGAAATCAGTTGCGGCGCGGGCGGCATCACACCGCCGGAAGGTTTCGCATGCGGACACACGGAACGGCTCGGCGGGCTGTAACGGGTCGAGCGGCGCCGCCTCCCGAACATCCTGGCAGGAAACGAAGGTTCCTGCACCTTCGGGCGACTTCTGCGAAATCGACGCGAGGCTATAGGCCGAGGCCCGGGACCAGCAGTGCCTCCAGCGCGGCACGACGCTCGGGCGGGATCGCCACCGCCTTGCGCAGCTTGAGATCGAAGGCGATGCCAACCGCCTCGGATGCGGAAACAACCTCGCCACTCTCGTCATGCACCAGATGCGTCCAGGTCGTCGTCTTCTCGCCCAACGCCTTGAGGCCGCTGCACACCGTCAGTAACTCCCCCGCCTGCAACGGACGGAATTGCGCGACGCGATATTCCAGTGCGGCACCGCCCATCCCCTCCTCCTTGATGCCGAGGCCCGTGCCGCGATTGCGCAGGTTGGGCACGCCATCCCAGATGCGGGCGATGATGACGTCCGGGCGCATCACGCCCTCCAGGTCGCATTCATCCGGGCGGATCGCGCCGCGATATCCCTCCGCCAGGCGCATTGCATGCGCCGCGGCACGACCCGGCAAGGCGCGCGGTGCGTCGAACCGAAGGCCGCGCGGCCCGGCATTCTCCGGCAGCGCGACCGTCAGCCCCGCCGTCACCAGCCCCGGCGGCAGTGGCGCCGGCCCACCCGCCGGGCCGGCCCAGAGGCCGAGATCCGTCACCAGCATCGCCGCCGGCGCCTCGGTCGCGCTGTTGCGGATCTCAACCACCGTGCGTAGCCGGTCCGCCGCCACCGAGACGATGCCGCCCAGAATCGTGAAGGGCGTCCCTGGCGACATCTCGCGCAGGAAGCGCAGATGCTGGTCCATCACAGCGAGCCGCCCGCGCGACGGCGGCAAGCCCGCCTCCAGCATCAGCCAGTCCAGCGCATCCGCCGCCCGCGCGACGTAGTGGCGCACATTCATGTGCCCCATCACGTCGCATTCCTCCTGCTGCACGCTGCCCCGGCCGATGACGATCACGCTTCCACTCCACCCTTTGCGGCCGGCAGATCAGCGCGGGCGGCGCCGCGCGGCAAGCGGGGTGGGGTTGCCGGGGCGTCGGCTTCGGCCAAGCATGACGGCAGGGAAGCAAGGAAACGAATGATGGATGTCGGGCTGTTCTGCCTCATGGGCTATCGCACACGCGGTGCCTCGACCGCGGCGATTTACGACAACGCCGTCGCGCAGGTGAAGGCCGCCGAACAGGCCGGCTTCGCCATCGCCTGGTTCGCCGAGCACCACTTCTCCAACTACTGCGTCTGCCCCTCGCCGTTGATGATGGTCGCGCGGCTGGCCGGCGAGACCTCGCGCATCAGACTCGGCTCGGGCGTGGTGATCGTGCCGCTCTATCACCCCTCGCGGCTGATCGCCGAGATCGGCATGGTCGATTCGATGACGCATGGCCGGCTCGTGCTCGGCATCGGCAGCGGCTACCAGCCCTATGAATTCGAGCGCTTTGGCCAGGACCTCGCGGAAGCGCCCGGCCGGTTGCTGGAAGTGATGGGCATGATGGAAGCGGCCTTTGGTGCCGAGACCTTCGCCCACCAGAGCGCCCATTACAGCATGCCCACCGCGCATATCGCGCCGCGCCCGGTGCGCGGCCTGCCCGACATCTACGTCGCCGGCGACAACCCCGACCTGCATCGCTACGCCGCCGAGCGCGACTGCGTGGTGATGGTCACGCCGCGCCACTTCACCCCCGCGATGCTCGCCGCCGCGCGGGCACGCTTCGAGACCATCCGCGCCGCCGCCGGCCGCAGCCCGGACACGCTGCGCTTCGGCGCGATGCGTCCCTTCTGCGTCACCGACGACCGGGCCGAGGCGATGGCGTTCCTCGAGAACACCCGCTGGCAGATCCGCCTCTCGCAGGCCCTGCGCCGGCGCGAGCAGGCGATGGATGGCGGCATGATCGTCGAGAAGGCCTGGGAGGGCGAACCGAGCCTCGAGGAGATGGGCGCGCACATGCTGGTGGGCGATGCGGCGACCGTCGCTGCGCGCATGGCGGCCGAGATCCGCGCCGCAAGCCCCTGCCACTACCTGTTGCAGGCGCAGGTGGGCGACATGCCGGCAGCGACCGCCATGGGGTCCATCGCCGCCTGGGAAGGCGCGGTGAAGCCGCTGCTGGAGCGCGAATTCGGCCCGCTGGAACGGATCGGCGTCCCGGCCGCCGCGGCGGCCTGAGGGTGCCCGGGGCGGAGACTGTGCATGCCGCGGATGGGGCCGGGGTTCGCGCGACCGAACCGCCGCGCCTCCGCCTGCCCCGGATCACGGCTTTGTCTTGCCGGTGACGGAGGTCACACGCCGCCCCGTGCTTGACCCGCCCCCTTTGGATTTGCCACCGTGCGTGTGTGGGGATCCTGGTCAATGTCCGTGCCGGGGATGACGATACGCTCTGGGCCGTCGTGGCGACGGTAGGGCGTCGTAGCCGCGTCGCAGAAGTGTTCCGGTCACGCGCCCAGGCGCTGGATGACCGGGCTTGGCGGGACCAGCAAGTCATGGCCTATGCCGATTGGCTGGTGCGGGCCAAGCAGCCAGTGCCGCATTACTCGGTTGCGCCGATCCGGCGGTCCGACCTGCCGCGGAAATGGGTGCCGTTGCCCGCCCTCGGGTTCCTGCGCGGACAGACGATCTGACCTTCGCTAGCCGGGCCGACACCGGGGAGTTGAATCCCACCCTGGACGGATCGCCGTGTCGGATCGCGCCGCGCGGAGCGGCCGGATCGACCCTTGGTGCTGCCGCCGGAGGGTGTATCGTCGCCGCGAACCGACCGGAGGATCCCACCTTGCGCAACGCGTCTCGCGGCCCGACACCCTCTCGGCCCTACCTGACGGCGATGATGGGGTCGGTGCTGTTGTTGAGCGCCTGCGCAGGCGAGCAGTCGGGCGGGTCGTCATTGGCCGGCGCTGACGGGACGGATGCCTGCCGGCCGCAGGTCGAGCAGTTCGATCGCAATGCGGCCTATTTCGCCGCCCCGATCGTCGCCGGCGCTGCCGTGGTTGGCGTGGGCGGCGTGCTCGGCACCCGCCCGGGCGTGTTCGGCGCCCTGGTCTGGGCCGCGAGTTCCGCCGCAGCGGCGGTGGCCGCTTCCAGCTATCTCGAACAGCGGCAGCAGCAGGCCGGCGGCAATGCGGATGCCCTCGCCGCCGCGGTGGCCACCGATGTCGAGCAGGAAAACGCCAAGATCGCGCAGACGCAGCAGGCACTCGACAGCGTGACCGATTGCCGGCTGAGAGAGGCCCAGCGGTTGCAGGAGGCCGCCCGCGCCGGCGCGATCCAGCGCCAGGAGGCCGCGGCCCGTCTCGCTGCTCTGCGCCAGCAGGCCGAACGCGACCTAGCGATGAGCCAGCAGGTGCAGCAGCGCATGCAGGCGCGTACGGCCGAGCTCGACGCCGGCGTTGACGCCGTGGCGCCGGGCGCCAGCAGCGCGCCGCCGCCGCCACCGCGTCCGGTCGCGACACGGCCGGCCCGCCCGGTGCCGCTGCAGGCGGCGCCCCTGCCCGCGGCGGCGCGGGTGGCCGAGGTGCCGGCGCGCCAGCCAGTGCAGATCGTGCCGACGCGCAATGCCGACTTCGTCGCGGTGGAAACGCCTACGGGCCAGCGGCTGGGTTACGCGCCGGCGGCGGTCTTCACCATTCCGGCGTCGCAGACGCGTGGCATCTCGGCGCCGGCGGTGGCAACGGCGGCGGAGTCGGCGCGTGTGCGCACCCTGGTGGCGACCAACATCGCGCGGCGGGAGAACTTCTCCGAGTCGGTGAACGACCTGCAGCGTGCGGTCAGGGGCGGTGGCTTCGAACTCGGCAGCTGAGCGTCGGGCGGATCAGGTGAACTCCGCCCTGCGGGCGAGGTCGCGCTGCAGGCGGAGGCGGACGCCGCTGCGGTCGCAGGGTGCGACATAGCTGGCCGGCACGCTGGTCGCGATCGGCATCGGCGCGTTGCGGGGACGGCAATAGCCGGCGAGGCGGATATCGAGGCCGCCCGCCCCGTGATTGCGCATCACCTCTCCCCAATCGCCGGCATGGGCGGTGACCATGGGTCCGGGTTCATCCCGCACCAAGCGCACCATGTCGCCGGACTCGAACTGGGGCACCGGGGTGCCGTCGAGCTGGTAGGTTATCCGCATAGATCCTCCCGGCATTGTCAGGTGGGTCGGAGAAGTCTGGGCCGCCATTCGTGAAGGAATGGCTTACGCCAGCGGTCGACCGGGTCGACCGCTGGCGGCTTTGTGGGGCTTCAGGCGCTGGCGCCGCCATGCGGCGGCTTGGCTTGCGCGCCATGCACGGGCGCGTTGGGGGCGACGGACCCCCTGGGCGTGGTCGTGATGTGCGCTCCCGGTCCAATGCACGGCATCGGGCCGTAGGCGGTGGTTTCGGACCTCAGGCGCTGGCGGCGGTGCGCTGGTTCTACGCCCGCGCTTTCCGCCGCAGGTCGCGCTGGAACGCCAGGCTCAACCCCTGACGGTCGCAGGGCTGGACCAGGCGCGGCGGCATGCCGGTGACGTCCGGCAGGTCCGAGGTGCGCGGGCGGGAAAAGCCGGCGAGGCGGATGTCGAGGCCCTCCGTGCCGCGGTTGCGCAGCACGCAGCCCCATTCGCCGGCCATCGCCATCCGCAGCGGGCCAGGATCGTCGCCCTTCAGACGGACATAGTCGCCGGGCTCGTATATCGGCACTGGCGTGCCATCACCGCGATAGCTGATGCGCATGCGACCCCGGATTCGATCGAATGGCCGGCAATATCGAGGCGCGCGGATGAAGGAAGGTTTTATGTCAGCGGCACGAGGGCCTGGCTCGTGCCGAAGCCGCCGATGCGGCCCGCCGGCAATCCGGCGAAAGCCAGATGAGCCGGGGGTTTGCGCGTTACGCCGAAGGCGTGCCGCTGGCACCACGCGTCCGAGGGCCTCATGACGCGGATAGCAGCGGTCGAACATTCGGCCGTTGGCATTGTGCCGATGGGCCGATGCCGGCCGGCGTCAGCCGCCATCGCCCGGCCGGCGCGCCGCCCAGAACATCCAGGCGATCCAGCCGATGCCGCCGACCACCGCGACATGCGCGCCGAGCACGGCCAGCACCGTCTCCCAATGCCAGCCGGCGAGTTGCAGCACCTTGTAGGCGGCCGGCAGCGAGAACCACAGCAGGGCCGCGAGGATCAGCACCAGGAGCGCCGCCGGGATGGGCCGGCGCGGCATGGGGGGCAGGCCGGGTGGGCGGGTCATTCGCCGGCGCCATCGCTGCCGCAGGCCGGGCGCCACACGGCTCAGCCCGCCTTTGCGAGCGCGTCGAAGGCCTTGAGCCGGGCGATCAGCGCCGGCATCTGGCGCAGCGGGATCATGTTCGGGCCGTCGGATGGCGCGTGGTCGGGGTCCTCATGCGTCTCGATGAAGACCGCGGCGACGCCGACCGCCACGGCGGCGCGGGCCATCACTGGGGCGTATTCGCGCTGGCCGCCCGAGGAGGTGCCCTGCCCGCCCGGCTGCTGCACCGCATGGGTCGCGTCCATCACCACCGGGTAGCCGGTCTCGGCCATGATCGGCAGGGAACGCATGTCGGCGACCAGCGTGTTGTAGCCGAAGGAGGCACCGCGCTCGCACAGCAGGATGTTGTGGTTGCCGGTGGAGGCGATCTTCGCGGCGACATTCTTCATGTCCCACGGCGCGAGGAACTGGCCCTTCTTCACGTTGATCGCGCGGCCGGTTTCACCGGCGGCGAGCAGCAGGTCGGTCTGGCGGCAGAGAAAGGCGGGGATCTGCAGGACATCCACCGCCTCGGCCGCGGGGGCGCAATGGTCGGGGAGGTGGACATCGGTCAGCGTCGGCAGGCCGGTCTTTTCGCGGACCTCGGCCAGGATGGCGAGGCCCTCGGTCATGCCGATGCCGCGCGCGGTGTTGACCGAGGTGCGATTGGCCTTGTCGTATGATGATTTGTAGATCATCGGCACGCCGGCGGCCTTGGCCATCTCGGCCAGGGCGGCGGCGGTCTCCAGCGCATGGGCGCGGCTTTCGATCTGGCAGGGGCCGGAGATGAAGACCAGCGGCAGGTCGTTGCCGATGGTGACGGGGCCGATGGTGACGTGACGCATTGCTCGCTCCGGAGGCGCCGCCAGGGCAGAGGCCCGCAGCGCCATTTTAGGATTTTAGGATTTTACTTTTTTATTCCTGGGCCGGCACGCAGGCGCGATACGGCGGATTTCTTGATTTTATTCCTATAGCCCAACCCCTGCCCCGCGGCAAGTGACGGTTGGAAGGGCGCAGCACGGGTGACCGGAGAAGGAAGGCTGGAGGGGCGCCGCCCCTCCAAGCCACCCCGCCAAAGTGCAGTGCACTTTGGAATGCCGTCGTTTGGCTCTGGGCGTGGAACGCATACTGTCTCCGCGGCGCGCGCTCTGGGCGCAAGAGCGTGCCCCGGCGACTTTCCTGACCGTGGCGCGTGGCGCCCAGTATCGGTTTCCAAAGGCCCTTAGGCCTTTGGTGTGGAGAGCACGAGAGGGGCGACGCCCCTCGCGCTCCCACCGGTCAAGCTCAAGGGCCGCCGGTATCAGACTAGCCGAGCCTGCTTCACCGCCGCGCCGACGAAGCCAGCGAAGAGTGGGTGGGGCTTGAACGGCTTGGACTTCAGTTCCGGGTGGTACTGCACGCCGATGAACCAGGGATGGTCCGGATATTCGACAATTTCGGGCAGCACGCCGTCGGGCGACATGCCGGAGAAGCGCAGCCCGACGCCCTCGAGGCGGTCCTTGTAGGCGACGTTCACCTCGTAGCGGTGGCGGTGGCGTTCCTCGATGGTGCCGGCACCGTCATAGACCTCGCGCACCAGGGAGCCGTCGGCGAGCACCGCCGGATAGGCACCGAGGCGCATCGTGCCGCCGAGGTCGCCGGCGGCGGCGCGCTTTTCGATCTCATTGCCGCGCAGCCATTCGGTCAGCAGCCCGACCACCGGCTCGTTGCAAGGGCCGAACTCGGTGGAGGAGGCGCCCTTGATATCGAGCAGGTTCCGCGCCGCCTCGATCACCGCCATCTGCATGCCGAAGCAGATGCCGAAGAAGGGGATCTTGCGTTCGCGAGCGAAGCGGACGGCTTCGATCTTGCCCTCGGTTCCGCGTTCCCCGAAGCCGCCGGGGACGAGGATGCCGTTGACCTTTTCGAGCCGGTCGACGGCCTCGGCGTCGTTCTCGAAGATCTGGCTGTCCACCCAGTCGAGGTTGACCTTGACGTTGTGGGCGATGCCGCCATGCGTCAGCGCCTCGGCCAGCGACTTATAGGCGTCGAGCAGGTTGGTGTATTTGCCGACGACGGCGATGGTGACCTCGCCTTCCGGCTCCTTCACCGCATGAACGATGTCTTCCCACCTCTTCATGTTGGGCTCGCCATAGGCGGACATGCCGAACAGGCGCAGCACTTCCTGGTCGAGCCCCTCGCGGTGATACATCAGCGGCACCTCGTAGATGGTGCTGGCATCGAGCGCGGGGATGACGCTTTCGGGGCGGACGTTGCAGAACAGCGCGATCTTGCGCCGCTCATTCTCCGGAATCGGGCGGTCCGAGCGGCAGAGCAGGATCTGCGGCTGGATGCCGAGGCCGAGCAGTTCCTTGACCGAATGCTGGGTCGGCTTGGTCTTCAGCTCGCCGGCCGAGGCGATGTAGGGCACCAGCGTCAGGTGCATGAACAGGCTGCGCTGCGGGCCGAGTTCATTGGCCAGCTGGCGCATGGCTTCGAGGAAGGGCAGGCTTTCGATGTCGCCGACGGTGCCGCCGATCTCGACCAGCACGAAGTCATAGCCGTCGGTTTCGGCCTGGATGACTTCCTTGATCTTGTCAGTGATGTGCGGGATCACCTGGACGGTGCCACCGAGGTAGTCGCCACGCCGCTCGGCCGCGATCACATCCGAATAGATGCGTCCCGTTGTCCAGTTGTCGGGCTTGCGCGCCGCGACTCCGGTGAAGCGTTCGTAGTGACCGAGGTCGAGGTCGGTCTCGGCACCGTCATCGGTGACGTAGACCTCGCCGTGCTGATACGGGGACATCGTGCCCGGATCATAGTTGAGGTAGGGGTCCAGCTTGCGCAGCCGAACCTTGTAGCCGCGTGCCTGAAGCAACGCGCCGAGGGAGGCGGAAGCGATACCCTTGCCAAGCGAGGAGACCACGCCGCCGGTGATGAATACGAACCGGGCCATGGGCCGGCTACATAGCCGGGTGAGCGCGTCGGGGCTAGGCGCGCATCGCGGTCCATCGAGCGTGACGGCCATGCGTGGTGCGGCGGCGTGGGACTCGCAGGCGTTACGCACAGGAGCACGACAAATTGCCTTGGCTATCGCGTCGAAGGCGAATCGATCACTTGCCTTCTAATCATTCTTTGGTGCTGAATTCCGCATAGAGCTATCTTGAAACAGATGTGAGCCGATGCAGATGAGCGCGCAGAACAAAGGGATCTTCAATTTTCTGCCCTGTAGAATTTTTGCCTGCAGTCTCTCAATACTCGTTATTTTCTTCACAACACCAGCTATATCGCAAAGTTCCCCAAGAAATACGTCTGATGCACCAGTATTTGCCACAGACCCGTGCGGATTTCGACGCATAAATCCATGGCATGTCTATTATCCGGAGAATAGCACCGAAATTCCTGATTCATTCATTTTAACCGGCCGATGGGACAGAATTATCGAATCCGCTCGATCCAGCGAAGGACCAATACTGATTGAAGGAAGCATGGATATTGCGGAATCTCAAGTTAACGGGCTGCAGTCTATTGCATCTGCCCGTGTCGAGTATGCACGAAATTTATTGATTAGAAATGGGATTCCGCCTCAATCTATATGGACTCGTGTTTTGCCTCCATCAAATTCAAGCAATCAATCAGATACTTTTCTTCTCCGAAAAGTAGAAATTTCTGTCGTATTCGCAGTTAGCGAGTGTATGTCGGGATTGCGTCACGTGTTTCTGGAGTGGATTCAGGAAAATTGTTTGGACTTCACGCAAATAGGCAAGCAACCGCAATGCCGCCTTGCGTTCGAACGGCTAAGGCAAATGTCGTAAATACCGACACGCCGGCATTCTAAATACTGGAAACACGGCGACTAACCCGGCGCCGCCGATTCAGCGCTTTAGTTGTTCGGCACGGCCGGCAGCGCCGGGACCGCGGGTGCGGCCGGGGCGGACGCCGGGGCCGGCGTGTCGAGGATCGAGCGCGACTGCATCGAGGCGCCGCGGTTGAGCAGCGCCAGCGACAGCGCCAGCACGAAGAAGGCGGTGCCGAGGATCGCCGTGCCGCGCGTCAGCAGGTTGGCCGTGCCGCGCCCGCCCATGAAAGAGCCCATCCCCTGGGAGGAGCCGATGCCCAACCCGCCGCCCTCACTGCGCTGCAGCAGCACGAGGCCGATCAGGGTGAGGGTCACGAACAGGTGGAGGACGAGCAGGACGGTGGTCATGGTGGCGCGCTTCTACAGCAAGGCGGGGCCGGCGGGCTACCCCGCCGCGCGGGCAATGGCGAGGAAATCCTCGGCGACCAGGCTGGCGCCGCCGACCAGGGCGCCGTCGACATGCGGCAGGGCCAGGATGGCCGCCGCATTGCCCGGCTTGACCGAGCCGCCATAGAGCAGCCGGGTGGTGGCGCCGGCGGCCTGGCGCAGGGCGGCATGGATGGCGGCAATGTCGGCCTCGGTCGGCGTCTTGCCGGTGCCGATGGCCCAGACGGGTTCATAGGCGACGACGCCGTCCGCTTCGGCGAAACCATCGGGCAGGCTGCCGGAGAGCTGGGCGCGGACCACGGACTCTGCCTCCCCGGCCTCACGCTGGGCGAGGGTTTCGCCGACGCAGATGATGGGCGTCAGGCCATGGGCGATGGCGGTGGCGGCCTTGGCCTTCACCACCGCGTCGGTCTCGCCATGGTCGGCGCGGCGTTCGGAATGGCCGAGGATGACGTAGGTCGCGCCGCAATCACGCAGCATCGGGGCGGCAACGTCGCCGGTATGCGCACCCTGGACCACCAGGTGGCAATCCTGGGCGCCGATCGCGATGGGCTGGCCAAGCAGGCTCATCGCGATCGCCTGGATATAGGGAAAGGGCGGGCAGATCAGGAGTTCGGCGTTCAGGCCATCGGCGCCGGCGCGGATGGCCTCGGCCAGCGCCACGGAGGCGCGCAGCGTGCCATGCATCTTCCAGTTCCCGGCGATCAGCGGGCGCAGTCCAGGCGTCACGATGGCGTCTCCCCCTCGGCATTCGACGTTTCGGTTAGCGTGAGGGGGAATGCGCTGTCTATGGGGGGCTTCGGCGGGACTGTCGTGGCGGTGGGCGCGCGGTGGTTGCGCCGGGCGGGAGGTGCATCAAATGAAAGCGCGCAGCGATTGCGACGGTGGGCGGGGCACCTCATGTGCCGGGGCTCGTTCATCCACAGCCGCCTTCGCGACACGCGTCATCGACATCGCCGCCGCCGAGCCATGCTGCCGCCGTGACGCGTCGGCCGGCGATGGGTGTGCGGCGTCCATCAAAAGTAGAGGCAATGCCCCCAATTCTCTCCATTTCCGGTGTTGAAAAACATTATGATTCAGGGCTCACCGCGCTGGGCGGCGTCGATCTGGCGGTCCGGCGGGGCGAGATCTTCGCGCTGCTCGGCCCGAACGGGGCCGGCAAGACGACGCTGATCAGCATCGTCTGCGGGACCGTTACCATGTCGGCCGGGACAGTCCTCGTCGCCGGTCGTAACATCGTGACGGATTTCCGCGCGACACGCTCGACCATCGGCCTCGTCCCGCAGGAGATCGCGCTCGATATCTTCTCGACCGTCTGGAACACGGTGCAATTCAGCCGCGGGCTGTTCGGGCGCGCACCGGACCCGGCCTATATCGAGCAGCTGCTGCGCGACCTGTCGCTGTGGGACAAGCGGCACAGCAAGACCATCGAGCTGTCGGGCGGGATGAAGCGGCGGGTGATGATCGCCAAGGCGCTCAGCCACGAGCCCGAATTGCTGTTCCTCGACGAGCCGACCGCCGGGGTGGACGTCAATCTGCGCCGCGACATGTGGGCGCTGGTGCGCCGCCTGCGCGACCGGGGCGTCACGATCGTGCTGACCACTCATTACATTGAGGAGGCCGAGGAGATGGCGGACCGCGTCGGGGTCATCGACAAGGGGCGCATCCTGCTGGTCGAGGATACCGCCGCGCTGATGGAGAAGATGGGCAAGCGGCGGCTGATGCTGGAGCTGCAGCAGCCGATGGCGGCGATACCGGCCGAATTGCAGGGTTGGCCGCTGGAGCTGCAGTCGGATGGGCAGCGGATGGTTTTCACCTTCGACGCCCATGGCGAAGGCACGGGCATCGCGGCGCTGTTGAAGCGGCTGGGCGAGTTGGGGATCGACATCAAGGATCTGGAGACGACCCGGAGTTCGCTAGAGGACATCTTCGTCAGCCTGGTGGAGCGCGGCTGATGCGCGGGATCAATCTCCACGGGATCTGGGCGATCTACCGCACCGAAATGCAGCGCGCGCTGCGGACGGTCTGGCAGAGCATCGCCACGCCGGTGATCACCACGGCGCTGTATTTCGTCGTGTTCGGGGCGGCGATCGGCTCGCACATGCAGCAGATGGGCGGCGTCGACTACGGGGCCTTCATCGTGCCGGGGCTGATGATGCTGACGATCCTGACGCAGAGCATCTCGAATGCGTCGATCGCCATCTATTTCCCGAAATTCACCGGCACGCTGTTTGAGATATTGTCCGCGCCGCTGTCGGCCTTCGAGGCAGTGGTGGCCTATGTCGGGGCGGCGGCGACAAAGTCGATCGGCATCGGGCTGATCATCCTGGTGACGGCGACCTTCTTCGTGGATCTCGAGATCCGCCATCCGTTCTGGATGCTGGGGTTCCTGGCGATCACCTCGGTCGCGTTCAGCCTGTTCGGCTTCATCATCGGCATCTGGGCGAAGAGCTTCGAGCAGTTGGCGATCATTCCGTCGCTGGTGGTGACGCCGCTGACCTTCCTGGGTGGGGCCTTCTACTCGATCGACATGCTGGCGCAGCCGTGGCGGACGATCAGCCTGTTCAACCCGGTGGTCTACCTGGTCAGCGGGTTCCGCTGGAGCTTCCATGGCGTCGGGGATGTCAGCGTGGCGGCCAGCCTCGCCTTCATGACGGGGTTCATGGCGATCTGCCTGGCCATATTGTGGTGGATGTTCCGCACCGGGTACCGCCTGAAGCCGTAGTGACGCCGGAATCGGCGCCTCCACGATGTGGCGGCGCGCGACGTCGGAAGGGGCGTTGCCCCTTCGACCCACCTCACCGCGGGACGCCATTGGCATCGCGAAACGCCGCCAATGGATGCCCTTGGCCCTCGGCTCGTGGCCCTTGGGCGATTGGCATGATGCCCAGGGTCGGTGCCAAGCCCCACTGCCCTTCCCGACGCGCCGTGGGCTCCGGGGAACAAGCCCCCGCGCCCGACACCTGGTATCGGTTTCCAAAGGCCTCGGGCCTTTGGTCGGGGAGGTCCGGAGGGGGCAAAGCCCTCTCCCGTCCCACCGCTGGCCAGCATAAGCCCGGCGCGTCAGGGGCCAAAGCGCCCCCCGCCCCTTCCGTCCGGCCCCCTGCCCGGCTAATCACGCGCCCATGCTCACCGCGATGCGCCGCCTGGCCGGCACCTGGTTCGCCAGGCTCCTCTTCCTGCTCCTCATCGGTTCCTTCGCCATCTGGGGGATCGAGGACGTCGTGCGCAATTTCGGCCGCGATTCCGCCGTGGTCCGGGTCGGTGACAGCGCGATCGAGCTGCCCGAGGCCCAGGCCGCCGCGCGGCGGGAGATGACGCGCATCGCCCGCCAGCTCGGCAACCGCTTCGAGCCGGACGAGAACATCCGCCGCGCCGTGGGGGCGACCGCGCTCGAACGGCTGATCGCCGAACGCGTGCTGCGCAACGAGGCGAAGCACCTGGGCATCGTCGCGCCGGCCGATGTGGTGCGCGACGCGGTCTTCGCCATTCCCGGGCTGCGCGGGCCCGATGGGCAGTTCTCGCGCCAGACCTTCGACGGCTTCCTGCGCGCCAATGAGCTGACCGAGGCGCAGTTCCTCCAGGCCGTGGCCGATGACGTGCTGCGCCAGCAGATCGCCGGCGCGATACGGGCGGGCTCGGCGGCGCCGGATGCGATGGTCGCGCCGCTGGTCGCCTGGGCGTTGCAGCGGCGCACCGCCGAGGTGGTGCGCGTCGCCCGCGACGCCATGCCGGAACCCGAGGCACCGACCGAGGCCCAGCTGCGGCGGTATGAGGAGAACAACCCGGAGCGCTTCTCCTCCCCCGCCTACCGGGAGAGTTCGGTGCTGATTCTGTCGCCCGAGACGCTATCGGGCGAGATCGAGGTGAGCGACGCCGATCTGCAGCAGGCCTATGAGGCGCGCCGGGCGCAGTTCGAGACACCGGAGCGGCGCGCCCTGGAACAGGCGGTGGTGCCCTCCGAGGACGCGGCGAAGGCCATTGCCGAGGCCTGGCGCGGCGGGGCGGACCTCGCGGCGATCGAGGCGCAGGCGCGCGCGGCGGATGGCGGGGCGGCCGATCTCGGCCTGCTCGACCGCGCAGCACTGCCGATCGCCGATGTCGCGGCCGCAGCGTTTGCCGCCGCCCCCGGCGCGGTGACCGACCCGGTGCGCAGCGCCTTCGGCTGGCATGTGCTGAAGGTCGAGCGCGTTGAGCCGGCGGCCACGCGCACGCTCGACCAGGTGCGCGACCAGCTGCGGCGGGACGTGGCGCATGATCGTGCGCTCGACATGGCCTATGAGCGGGCCAATCGCGTCGAGGATGCGCTGGCCGGCGGGGCGACGCTGGCCGAGGTGGCGCAGCGCTTCTCGCTGCCGATCGTCTCGGCGACGCTGGATGCGACCGGGCATGACCAGGCCGATGCCGAGGTGGCGCTGCCGGTGGCCGCCGCCCAGCGGGCCGAGTTGCTGCGGGCGATCTTCGCCGCGCGGCAGGGCGATGCGCCGCGCATGACCGAGATGGGCGACGCCTTTGTCGCCATCGAGATCCGCGGCGTGGTGCCGCGGGCGCTGCGGCCCTTCGAGACGGTCGAGGCGGCGGTGCGCGAGGCCTATGTCGCCGATGCGCGGCGGCGCGAGGCGGAGGCGCGGGCAGCGGCGCTGCTCGCGGCCATCCGCGGCGGCAAGAGCGTGGCCGAGGCGGCCGGCGAGGCCGGGCTGACGGTGCAGACGATCGGCCCCTTCACCCGCGACCCGGCCCAGGCCGGCGAGTTGCCGACGGAACTGGTCGCTCCGCTGTTCGAGGCCAAGCAGGGCGATGCGACCATGGTCGAGACCCGCGACGGCTTCGCCGTGGCGCGGCTGACGGAGATCATCCCCTTCGACCCGGCCAGCGATGCGAATGCGATGGCGCGGGTGCGGACGGGCATCGAGCAGTCGATGCAGGATGAGTTGGAGGCGCAGTTCTCCAACGCGCTGCGCGGGCGGGCGAATGTGCGGGTGAATACCGACATGCTGAACCAGGTGACCGGGCCATGAGCGGGACGGATTTCGCCAAGGCGCGCGCGGCGCTGGAGGCCGGCCACGGCACGGTGCTGGTGCGCGAGCGGGTGGCCGACCTCGACACCCCGGTCGGCGCCTTCCTGAAGCTGACCGGCGGGGCGCAGGCCAATGCCTTCCTGCTGGAGTCGATCGAGGGCGGGGCGGCGCGCGGGCGGTATTCGGGCATCGGCCTGGCGCCGGACCTGGTTTGGCGCTGCCGGGGCGGCAAGGCGGAGATCAACCGCCATGCGCTGTCGGCCCCGCATGCCTTCGTGCCGGAGGATGGACCGGCGCTCGACAGCCTGCGCCGGGTGATCGCCGCCGCGCGGATGCCCGTGCCGGCAGGCCTGCCGCCGATGGCCGCCGGGCTGTTCGGCTATCTCGGCTACGACATGGTGCGGCTGATCGAGAAGCTGCCCGAGACCAACCCCGATGTGCTTGGCATTCCCGATGCGGTGCTGACGCGGCCGACGCTGATGGCGGTGTTCGACCATGTGCGCGACACGCTGACGCTGTGCGCGCCGGTGTGGCCGGGCGGCGAACCCGGCGCGGCGCTGGAAGCGGCGGAGGCGCGGCTGGATGAGGCGGAGGCGGCACTCGACCGGCCGGTGCCGCGCGCCGCGCCGCCGGCGGTGCTGCCGCAGCTTGGCCAGCCCGACAGCAACTTCACCGAGGCGAGCTTCATCGCGGCGGTGGAGAAGGCCAAGGAATACATCCGCGCCGGCGACGTGTTCCAAGTGGTGCCGTCACAGCGATTCTCGGTGCCCTTCGGGCTGCCGCCCTTCTCGCTGTATCGCGCGCTGCGGCGGATCAATCCCGCGCCCTTCCTGGTGTTCGGGGATTTCGGCGGGTTCTCGGTGGTGGCGGCCAGCCCGGAGATCTTGGTGCGCTGCCGCGACAACACGGTGACGGTGCGGCCGCTGGCCGGTACGCGGCGCCGGGGCGCCACGCCCGAGGAGGACCGCGCGCTCGAGATCGAGTTGCTGGCCGACCCGAAGGAACGCGCGGAGCATCTGATGCTGCTCGATCTTGGGCGCAACGATGTCGGGCGGGTCGCGGCGATCGGCTCGGTGAAGGTGACCGCGCAGTTCCAGGTCGAGCGGTATTCGCAGGTGATGCATATCGGCTCGGAGGTGCAGGGGCGGCTGCGGGATGGACTCGATGCGCTCGATGCCTATTGCGCGGGCTTCCCGGCGGGGACGCTGACCGGGGCGCCGAAGATCCGGGCGATGGAGATCATCGAGGAGCTGGAGCCGTCGCGGCGCGGGCTTTATGCCGGCGGGATCGGGTATTTCGGCGCCGATGGCGGCATGGATACCTGCATCGCGCTGCGCACCGCCCTGGTGAAGGACGGCGTGATGCATGTCCAGGCGGGGGCCGGCGTCGTCGCCGATTCCGACCCGAAGTCGGAATATGAGGAGACGAAGCAGAAGGCGCGGGCGTTGTTCCGCGCGGCGGAGGAAGCGGTGCGCTTCGCCGCCGGGCGGCGTGAGCGCGGCAATAGCTGACCTTGCCGCCCTGCTCGCGCTGATCGAGGCGGCCCGCGCGGAGGGGCGCCCCACGGAGGCCGCCGCAGCGCTGCGCAACCTCGCCGCCCTGGTGCCGGGCGATACCACGGTGCGGGCCGCCCTCGCCCGCGCGCTGTTCCAGGCCGGGCAGTGGAACGAGGCCTGGGACACCTATGAGGTCCGCTTCGAGATCATGCCCGCCGCCTTCCCCAGGGTGACGCGGCCGGGGCCGGAGGGGCCGGTGCCGATACCGGCTTGGCGCGGCGAGGGCCGACCGGATGCCGTGCTGGTGATGGGCGAACAGGGGCTCGGCGACACCATCCAGTTCGCACGCTATCTGCCGCTGCTGGTGGCGCGCGGCATCCGCGTGCATGCGGTGCTCGACCCGCGGCTGCACAAGCTGCTCGCGCCGCTGGCCGAGGGGCTCGACCTGCGGTCCAGCACCGCGCCCGGCAGCGTGCCGGGGGTGAAGGCCTGGCTGCCGTTGCTGAACCTGCCGCGCGCGCTGGGGCTGACGGCGCAGCAGTATCGCGGGCGGGTGCCCTATCTGGCGGTGGAGCCCGAGCGGCTAGCGCGGCTGCGGGCGCGGATCGGCGAGCACGGCCTGCGCATCGGCATCGTCTGGCAGGGCAATCCGGCAGCGCCGGTGGATGCCAACCGTTCGGTGCCGCTGGCCGCCTTCGCGCCGATCGCGGCGGCGCCGGGGGTGCGGCTGTTCTCCTTGCAGAAGGGGCCGGGGGAAGAACAGCAGGCGCCCTTCCCGCTCGACCGATTGGGGCCGGAACTGGATGGCGGGCCGGATTGGTTCCTCGATACAGCGGCAGCGATCGAGGCGCTGGACCTGGTGGTCACGGTCGATACCGCCGTGCTGCATCTGGCCGGCGCGCTGGGGCGGCCGGCGCTGATGCTGACCCACGGCCAGCATGTCGATTGGCGCTGGCTGAACGCGGTGGAGGTGCCGGTCTGGTACCCGTCCGTGCGGCTGGTGCGCTGCCCGGACGGGACGGCGGATTGGGCGCAGGCGGCGGCGCGGGCCGCCTTCCTGATTCGTACGGGGAATGTGCCGCCGGCGGCGTGACGGGCCGGTGCCGAACCCGTCAGTCGCAGGCTCAGCCGCCGAGCAGGGGCAGGATCGACATCAGGCTTGACGCGAACCAGGCCACCGCAACGGCCAGCGCCAGCCAGATCATGCCGGTGCCGAGCAGGGCCAGCCGGCGCGCGCCCCAGTGCCGCAGCGTGAGCCCGCCCAGCATCAGCACCGCCAGCACCAGGGGCGGTGCCAGCGACAGATGCGGCACGGCCTCGATCACCGGCCGCTGCTGCGCAGAATCGCGTCCTCCCGCTGCGCGACGGCCGGCAGCAGCATCGCCCCCAGGCCCGGGCCTTCCATCGGCAGCACCCAGCCCTGTTCGACGCGCGGCAGCACCGTCACCAGGTCGCGATACCAGGTGGCGAGGGTCGCCCGCACGACTTCCTGGAACATCGCGGTGGGGGCGTGCATGGCCAGGTGGACCGAGGCGATCAGGGTGATCGGCCCGGTGCAGTCATGCGGGGCGACCGGCCGCGCCCAGGCCTCGGCGAGGGCGGCGATCTTGCGCGCCTCGGTCAGACCGCCGCACCAGGCGAGGTCGAGCATGACGATATCCGTCGCGCCGGCCACCAGCAGGTCGCGGAAGGCGACCTTGCCGCCCAGCGTCTCGGACGCACAAATCGGCACGCGCACGGCGCGGCGCAGTTCGGCGAGCGAGGCCACGTCGTCCATCTTGGCGATCGGGTCTTCCGCCCAGGTGATGTTGAACTCCTCCAGCGCGCGGCAGATCGACAGCGCGGCGGGGTAGGACCACAGCGAATGGAGCTCGGCCATGATCTCCATACGCTCGCCGACCGCGCGGCGGATCTTGGCGAAGGGCTCCAGACCCTTCTTGAGGTCCGCGAGCGTGATGGACACGCCCTGCGTCGCCGGGGCGTAGATGTCGAAGGGCCAGATCTTCATGGCGTTGAAGCCCTCCGACAGCAGGCTTTCGGCAAGCTGGCCGGCGTCGCGCATGAAGGCGACCTGGTCGTCATAGGGGCCGCGCGCCTCGTCGGTGGCGCCGATGTCGCGGCGCTGCGCGGATTTCGTGTTGTAGTCGTAGCCGGCGCAGGTGTTGTAGCTGCGCACCTTGTCGCGCGACTTGCCGCCGAGGGCCTCATGCACCGGGATGCCGTGGCGCTGGCCCTTGAGGTCCCACAGGGCGATGTCGATGGCCGATGCCGCGCGGACCTCGGCCGAGGAACCACCGAAGCCGACATAGGGGGTGAGCAGCGCGCGGGAGATCGGCTCGATGTCCCGGGAGTCGCGGCCGATCAGCATGGGCGCGACGCTCTCGTGGATGACGGCCTCGACCGCCGCGGCACCGCGGAAGGCCTCGCCGAGGCCGGTCAGGCCCTCATCCGTGGTGACCTCCACCCAGATCAGGTTCGGCCGTTCGCCGATGCGGATAGTGCGGATGGAAGTGATGCGGCTCATTCGGCGCGGATTCCTTGCTTGCGGACGACCTCGGCCCAGCGGGCGGCCTCGGCGCGGACATGGGCGCCCATCTGGTCGGGCGTGCCGCCGAGCGGCGTGGCACCTAGCTCGGCCATGCGGGCGCGCACGGTCGGGTCCTGGAGAGCGCGACCGAAGGCAGTGTTGAGGGCGGCGATGGCCGCCGGCGGCGTGCGGGCGGGCGCCATGAAGCCGAACCATGAATCGATCGCCATGCCCGGCACGCCCTGTTCGGCGAAGGTTGGCACGTCGGGCAGTTCGGGGATGCGCGTGTCGCTGACGGCGGCCATCGCGCGCACCGTGCCGCCACGGATATGCGGCAGGATCGAGGGCAGGTTGTCGAAGAACACATCGACGCGGCCGGCGACGAGGTCCGTTATCGCCGGGCCCGAGCCGCGATAGGGCACATGCGTCATCTCGATGCCGGTGATGGAGCGCAGCAACTCAGGCCCGAGGTGGTTGGAGGCGCCGACGCCGGAGGAGGCGAAGGTCAGCGGCTGGCTCCGCGCTAGGGCGATGAATTCTTGCACATTCCGGGCCGGCAGGTCCCGCCGCACCGTCATGACGTTGCGCACCGCGCCCGTCAGGATGACGGGGGCGAAGTCGTTGAGCAGGTCATAGCCCGGATTGGCATACAGCGCGGGGTTGGCGCCGCAGGGGCCGAAGGCGCATTGGATCAGCGTGGTGCCGTCGGCCGCGCCGCGCGCCGCCTCGACCATGCCGATATTGCCGCCGGCGCCGCCGCGGTTTTCCACCACCGCGCCGCGCGGCAGATGCGGCCCGGCGGCCTCGGCCAGGAGGCGCGCGACAATGTCGCTGGTGCCGCCCGGGGTGAACGGGACGATGATGCGGACCGGCCGGTCGGGAAGGTCGGCGGCGCTGGCCGGGCCGGCCCAGGCCAGCAGCGCGGCCAGGCCGAAGGCGAAGCGCGCCAGCCGCAGGCCGGTCGCGGGGCGCGAGGCGCCCGAGGGGTGCTGCGTCATAGTTTCCTCCCGCCGGTCATTCGCGGCCCGCATCCGTGCCGGCCGCCGCCTGGCGCTGCGCCGACGATACGCGATTCCCCACCATGCGCGAGGCCGCCCCTGCCCGGCCCGGTGTGGCGCCTCCGCCCCGCCGCGACCTCCGCGCCCGTCGCAGGGCAGCCGTCACTTGATTTCGTCGGCCAGCGGGGCCAACGATCCTCCCATGATCCTCCTGATCGACAACTACGACAGCTTCACCTTCAACCTCTTCCACTTCCTCGGCGACCTCGGCGCCCAGGTGGAAGTGCGGCGCAATGACGCGATCGACCCGCAGGGGGTGCTCGCGATGAAGCCGGAGGCCGTGGTGCTCTCGCCTGGCCCCTGCACGCCGAACGAGGCCGGCATCTGCCTGCCGCTGATCGGCCTCGCCGCCGAAGTGCGGCTGCCGGTGCTCGGCGTCTGCCTTGGCCACCAGGCCATCGGGCAGGCGTTTGGCGGCCAGGTGGTGCGCGCGCCGGAACCTGTGCATGGCAAGGTCTGGCAGGTGCATCACGATGGGCGGGATGTGTTCGCCGGCATCCCCTCCCCCTTCTCGGCCACGCGGTACCATTCGCTGATCGTCGACCGGGCCAGCCTGCCCGACTGCCTCGACGTCACCGCCTGGACCGAGGACGGCATCGTGATGGGCGTGAAGCACAAGGAACTGCCGATTTCGGGCGTGCAGTTCCACCCGGAGAGCATCGCCTCCGAGCACGGGCACGACCTGCTGCGCAATTTCCTGACGCTTGCCGGCGCCCGCTTGGCGGCCCCCATCGCGGCCTGAGGCGATGTCGCTGAAACCGATCCTGGCGCGGCTGGCCAATGCCGAGCGCCTGGCTGAATCCGAAGCCGAGGAAGCCTTCGGCATCATCATGGGCGGCGAGGCCACCCCCGCGCAAATCGCCGGCCTGCTGATGGCCATGCGCGTGCGCGGCGAGACGGTGGCGGAGATGACCGGCGCCGTGCGAGCCATGCGCGCCCGCATGGTGGCCATCGAGGCGCCGCCCGGGGCGATGGACATCGTCGGCACCGGCGGTGATTCGGCCGGGACGCTGAACATCTCGACTACCACCGCCATGGTCGTGGCCGGGGCAGGCGTGCCGGTCGCCAAGCATGGCAATCGTGCGCTGTCGTCGAAATCCGGCGCGGCGGATGCCATCTCGGCGCTGGGCATTTCGCTCGATGTGCCGATCGACAGGCTGCCCGCGGTGCTGCGCGAGGCGGGCATGGTGTTCCTGATGGCGCCGCGTCACCACGCCTCGATGCGTCATGCCGCCGGGCCGCGCGTGGAACTCGGCACGCGGACCATCTTCAACCTGCTCGGCCCGCTGGCCAATCCGGCACGGGTGAAGCGGCAGATGACCGGCGCCTTCGCCCCGGAATGGCTGCGCCCGATGGCCGAGGCGCTCGGCCGGTTGGGGTCCGAGCGCGCCTGGCTGGTGCATGGCCAGGGGCTCGATGAACTGACGCTGGCCGGCGAAAGCCAGGTGGTCTCGCTGGAGGCCGACGGGTCGCTGCGCGAATTCACCGTCTCGCCGGAGGATGCCGGGCTGCCACGCGCGCCGGCCTCGGCGCTGAAAGGCGGCGACCCGGCGGAGAACGCGATCGCGTTGGAAGCCCTGCTGAACGGCGCACCCGGCGCCTATCGCGATGTGGTATTGTTGAATGCCGCCGCCGCGCTGATCGTCGCCGACCGGGCGTCCGATCTGCGCGAGGGCGCCGCCATCGCCGCCCGCGCCATAGACGACGGGGCGGCGCTTGGCGTACTGACCCGCCTCCGCGCCGCTTGCCCCCCCAAGGACGCCGCACCATGAACGCGCCCCTCGTCGTGACACCGCCGACCGATACCAGCTCCGTGCCCGATGTGCTGGTCCGCATCCTGGCCGACAAGGAGAAGGAGGTGGCCGAGCGCATGGCCGCCACCAGCCGGGCCGAGATCGAGAAGGCCGCGGCCAGCGCGCCCAAGCTGCGCGATTTCGTCGGCGCGCTGTGCACGCGCATCGGCGAGGGCCGCACCGGGCTGATCGCTGAGATCAAACGCGCCTCGCCCTCGGGCGGGCTGATCCGCGACCCCTTCGACCCGCCGGCGCTGGCCCGGGCCTATGAGGAGGGCGGGGCGGCCTGCCTGTCGATCCTGACCGACGGCCCGTATTTCCAGGGCAAGCGGGAAGACCTGGAGGCCGCCCGCGCCGCCTGTTCCCTGCCGGTGCTGCGCAAGGATTTCATGATCCATCCCTGGCAGGTCTTCGAGGCCCGCGCGATGGGGGCGGATGCGATCCTGCTGATCATGGCCGCGCTGACCGACGAACGGGCCAATGAGCTTGAAGACCTCGCGCTGTCGCTCGACATGGCGGTGCTGGCCGAGGTGCATGATCGGCGCGAACTGGACCGCGCGCTGGGGCTGCAGACGCGGCTGATCGGCATCAACAACCGCGACCTGCGCACGCTGCAGACCGACATCGCGACGACCGAGGCGCTGGCGCCGCTGGTGCCGGCCGACCGGCTGCCGGTGGCCGAAAGCGGCATCCGCACGCCGGCCGATGTGCGGCGCATGGCGATGGCCGGGGCGCATTGCATCCTGGTGGGCGAGCATCTGATGCGGCAGGAGGATGTGACCGCCGCCGCGCGCAGCCTGGTCGAGGCACGCTGAACGCCGCCATGGCGCTGACCCATTTCGACGCGGCCGGGCGGGCCGCCATGGTGGATGTCTCCGCCAAGGACGAGACATCGCGCACCGCGACGGCGCGCGGGCGGATCGTCATGCAGCCGGCGACGCTGGCGCTGATCCGCGAGGGGCGCGCCGGCAAGGGCGATGTGCTCGGGGTCGCGCGCATCGCCGGGATCATGGCGGCGAAGAAGACCTCCGAACTGATCCCGCTGTGCCATCCGCTGATGATCTCGAAGGTCACGGTGGACCTGGAGCCCGAGGGCGAGGATGCGGTCGCCATCGAGGCAACGGTGACGCTGAACGGGCGTACCGGGGTGGAGATGGAGGCGCTGACCGCCGTCACCGTCGCCGCGCTGACGGTCTATGACATGGTGAAAGCGGTCGATCGCGGCATGCGCATCGAGGATGTGCGGCTGGTCCACAAGGCGGGCGGGAAGTCGGGCGAATTCCATGGCGGATGACCTGCTGCCGGTCGATGAGGCGCGGGCGCGCATCCTGGCGGAGTTGACGCCGACCGCGGCGGAGACGGTGGCGCTGGCCGAGGGTGCCGGGCGGGTTCTGGCGCGCGGCGTGACGGCGCGGCTGACGCAGCCGCCGGCCGATGTCTCGGCGATGGACGGGTATGCGGTGCGCGCGATGGATTCGGCCGAGGGCGCGACGCTGGCGGTGGTCGGGACCGCGCCGGCCGGGCGGCCCTTCGGCGGGACGGTCGGGCCCGGCGAAGCGGTGCGGATCTTCACCGGCGGATTCGTGCCCGATGGTGCGGATGCGGTTCTGCTGCAGGAGGATGCTACGGCCTCCGACGGCACGGTGCGGGTGAACGAGACGGTCAAGGCCGGGCGGCATATCCGCCGGCGCGGGCTGGATTTCGCCGAAGGGGCCGAGGTGTTGCCAGCCGGGCGGAAGCTGACGGCGCGCGATATCGGGCTGGCGGCGGCGTCGAACAATCCGTGGTTGGCGGTGCATCGGCGGCCACGTATCGGGATTCTGGCGACGGGGGATGAGATCGCGCTGCCGGGGGACCCGATCCCGCCGGGGGGTATCGTATCGTCGAATGCGCATGCGCTGGCGGCGTTGGTGCGGGCCTCGGGTGGCGATGCGGTGGTATTGCCGATCGCGCCTGATGACACCCATGCGATCGCCGAGGTCGCTGCCACTGCCCATGCCTTCGACCTCCTGGTGACCACCGGCGGGGCCAGCGTGGGCGAGCATGACCTGATCCAGAAGGCGTTGGGGGGCGAGGGTTTCGCGCTCGGCTTCTGGAAGATCGCGATGCGGCCGGGCAAGCCGCTGATCTGGGGCCGGTTGGGGCGGACGCCGGTGCTGGGGCTGCCGGGCAACCCGGTCAGCGCGCTGGTGTGCGGCGTGGTGTTCCTGATCCCTGCCATCGCGACGCTGTCCGGGTTGCCGGGGGCGGCGGCGCCGACGCGGCGGGTGGTGACGGCGGTGGCATTGCCGGAGAATGACCGAAGGGCGGACCATCTGCGGGCGACGCTGTCGGTCGATGGCGACGGGCGGATGATGGCGACACCGGCGCAGGTGCAGGATTCCTCGATGCTGGCGACGCTGGCGCGGGCGGATGCGCTGGTGCTGCGGGCGCCCTTCGCGCCGGCGCTGCCGGCCGGGGCCGAGGTGGAGGCGGTCATGCTGGCGGAGCTGGGGGTTTAGCGCGGATTCGGGACGATGCGGCAGCAGGCGAGGCGTATTCCCGCCGGCCGGCCGCCCCTGGTGACGGGCGCGGCGATGTGCCTGACACGAAGAATGGTCCGGGCGCGATAGGCACTCGGCGGGCTCGCCAGGCTTGCGGGGGAGTGCGGCGGTTGCGCCGTCTGCGTCGGGCATGCCTTGGCGGTCATCGTCACGCCTTCGGGCGATTGCATCCGGACGCGATCTGTTCCACGCGGATGTGACGACTCTCGGGGGGTGGATCACCTGCCCGCCCCGGCCGGCGGTTCAATCTGACAGTGAAGCTGATGCGTGACACGCAGAGCGCCGATTCTCCAGGCAACAGCCAAGGTCGACTGCGCCGAACCCTCGGCGCCTGCGGACCTGGGTGCGCGAGAGTGAACTGCGCATCGCCATGCCGTTCCTGGCGCTGGAGACCACGGGCAGCCTGCCCGTCGTCGGCGCGGTGCTGACCGCCGTCGCCGTGGCGGGACTGCTGGTGCGACGGATGTTCGGCTATTCCTTCGCCACCTGGCGCTTTCACCTGCGTGGCGAGACGATCCGGTCGGCGCATGACATCGGGTGGCTGCGCGAGCTCACCGACGGCAGGATGATGCGGCGGGACGTGCGCACGGTACGGGACGACACGAAGCTCTCCTCCTTCCGGCGCGACTTCCCGCTCGGCTCGACCGAGCGCGTCGTGGCATTGGATCAGGCGGGCCGCTACGCCGGGCTGGTCACGTGGTCGAGGCGCACGCGCCGGAGGCGGCGTTCGACACTATCGCCCCGCTGCTGCGGAAGGCGGATCGCGCCTTGCTGCTCGCGATGAACGCGAAAGAGGCCATGGCCGTCTTCGAAGACGCGGAGGTCGAGGCGCTGGCAGTGATCGACGGGTCAGAGTCACGCCGCGTCATCGGGCTGCTGACGGCCAGCCACGTCCTGCGGCGCTACGGCGAGGAGATCGAGAAGCGGCGCCAGGAGGAAGTCGGGCTGGTATAGCGCATCGGTATGCGCCCTTGCGGGGAGCGCGGTCCGATGCCCTTCTGAAGGCGCCCTGGGCGCGTTCGGGCACCCGGTGCTGAGCGATGCGGCATTGCGACGCGTGGCGCTCGGACGGCCTGGCCAGAACGGATCGAGGGGCCGGGACGACCGCATCTTCGTCGAAGACATACTGTGGACCATGCGTCCAGGCACGCGATGGCATGACCTTCCGGACGTCTTCCGCGCGTGAGACGGCGCATTCCGACGCCAAGCCAGACGACCTCGGCGCGGTACGGAACACAAAAGAAAGATCGCCGTGAAGCCAGCGGTTGATTGACACGTCAGACTGATTCTGGTGCGACTGTTACCGAATTCCCCGTGAGATCACAGCAACGGTGGGCCGTCATGACGCTTGAAAGCTCCGCATCGCAAAGCGCCAGGACCGATCGGCAGCCCCCGCCGGTGTCCCAGGTCGTTCTCGTCATGATGCCGTTCGGACCGGTGAAGATGCCGTCACTGGGTCTGTCGATGTTGGCCCAGGTACTGCGCGATGCCGATATTTCCGTTCGCGTCGACTATCCGATCGTCGACTTCATGCGGAACTTGGGGGAGCGGGAGTTCGATCTGATCAACAACGCCTTCGGCAAGCTGTCGCTGGGCGAATGGCTGTTCTCGAGGCTTGTCGACCCGGTCGGCTCGACCGAGGATTTTCTGGAACTTGCGCAAAGCAGCATCCTTCCGCGTCAGGCCGCTGAACTGCGCCGCGTCGTGGAGGCGGCCCTGCCGGTCGCCGCC
Source organism: Neoroseomonas lacus (assembly GCF_014644535.1). Taxonomy (GTDB): domain Bacteria; phylum Pseudomonadota; class Alphaproteobacteria; order Acetobacterales; family Acetobacteraceae; genus Neoroseomonas; species Neoroseomonas lacus. The sequence continues at coordinate 130,552 of NZ_BMKW01000003.1, read as the reverse complement.
CGTCTCGTCGAGGAGACGGCCGCGCGCATCTGCCGGCTCAGTCCGCGGATCGTCGGCCTGAGCAGTTCGTTCCAGCAGCAGATGTCGTCGATCGCCCTGGCGACGCGGCTGCGCGAGCTGATGCCCGACCTGACGATCGTGATGGGCGGCGCCAATTGCAGCGCGCCCATGGGCGAGGCGATGTTCCGGGCCTATCCGGTGCTTGACGCCGTGCTCGTCGGGCCGGGCGAGATTGCCTTTCCGCGCCTGGTGCGCGCGATCCTCGACGGGCAGGGGGACATCCGCATTCCGGGCGTCCATTGGCGCAGGGCGGGCGCGGATGCGCTGCCGTTCCCGGACCCGGGCGTGGCGCCCGAGCCGACGATGGAAGACCTGCCCTACGCGTATTACGACGACTTCTACGAGATCTGGCCGATCGACAGCCCGCAGCGGCCGATGGTGCCGTTCGAGGGCTCGCGCGGGTGCTGGTGGGGGCAGAAGCAGCATTGCGTGTTCTGCTCGCTCAACCACGCCATGGAATACCGATCCAAGAGCCCGGAGCGCCTCTACCGGGAGATCGTCCATCTGAACGAGCGCTATCCGAATCTGCAGCTTTTCGCCACCGATGACATCCTCGACCAGCGAGTGATCGGCTCCATCACCAACCGGCTAGCCGCCCTGCCGGTGCGGCCGAAGCTGTATTATTCGGTGAAGTCGAATCTGCGGAAGGACCAGCTCCGGGCGCTCGCCGCGGCGGGTGTGAACGCGATCCAGCCGGGGGTGGAGAGCCTGGCCGATGAGGTACTGACGCTGATGCGCAAGGGCGTCACCGGCCTGCGCAATCTGCAGCTGCTGAAATGGTCGCGGGAACTCGACATCAAAGTGAGCTGGTCGATCCTCTATGGCTTCCCCTTCGACAAGGCGGAGTATTACGAGCGCATGCGGGCATGGCTGCCCAGCCTGACGCATCTGGTGCCGCCTCGCGGGATCACCGATGTGCGCATCCAGCGCTACAGCCCGCTGTATTCGCAGGCCGAGCATTTCGGCGTGAAGAACCTGCGACCGCGCCCGGTCTATGCGCTGATCCACAATGTCGATCGGGAGCTCATCGATCAGCTCGCCTATAATTTCGACTGGGACCCGCCGGAGGACCAGGCCAGCTATATCGAGCCGCTGCGCAAGGAGGTGTTCGCCTGGATGTCGGCGGCGAAGTCGAAGTCGCCGATCCTGGTCTATGTCGAGTCCGGCAGGGGGCTGGTGATCGGGGACACGCGGCCGGCGGCGGTGCGCTTCATCCATCATCTTGACGAGATCGAACGTGCCGTGTGCCTGACCTGCGACCAGGTGATGAAGCGCCACCAGATCGCCACCGCGGTGCAGAAGGCGGGGCATGCCATCGACGACGACGCGCTGGATGCGCTGCTCGCCAGGCTTGTCGAGGACCGGCTGCTGCTGCAGCACGACGACACTTTCCTGTTCCTGGCCTGCGAGCTTCAGGAAGGACCGATGCGGTCGAGCGAGGTCGTCCAGCGGGTGTTGGCCGAGGCCGGCTAGACCTCTGGGGGCGTAGGGCCTGGCACGGGGCGGAGCTCGTCGCCGGCCGCGTCCCGCCAGGGCGGTGTGACATCCGGCCGCCCGCGCCGCATCCGCCCGCGCGAGAGTTCCGTCACCACGCCATGCAGCGTGCGCAGTTCCTGCTCCGTGACTTCGCCACGCTGGAACCAGTGGCGCAGGTTGCGCACCATGCCCGGGCGCTTCTCGACATTGTCGAGGAAGCCCGTCGCGTCGAGCTCACCGACCAGGCGGTTGAGGAAGATCTCAAGCTCCCCCTTGGTCGCGACATGGGTCTCGTTGGTCATGAGGGCGCGCGGCGGGGTCGGCTCGGTCGCCGTCCACCATTCATAGGCGAGGATCATTACCGCCTGGGCAAGGTTGAGCGACATGTGCTCGGGGTTGAGCGGGTAGCGGACCAGCGTGTCGGCGCAGGCCATGTCCTCATTTTCGAGCCCGGCGCGTTCGGGGCCGAACAATACGGCGGAACGCAGGGAACGGGCGGCGAGGCCGCGCAGGTCCTCGGCCGCGGCGCGCGCCGTCAGCACGGGGATGACGATGTGGCGCGGGCGCGGACAGGTGGCGAGCACGCGATGGCAGTCGGCCACTGCGTCGGGGACGCTGTCGTAAACCGTTGCGGCGTCGAGAATGGCGTCCGCACCCGAGGCGGCGGGGTAGGCGTTGGGCTGCGGCCAGCCGTCGCGCGGGGCGACGATGCGCAAGTGGAAAAGCCCGCCATTGGCCATAGCGCGCGCCGTGGTGCCGATGTTCTGCGCCATTTGCGGGCGCACCAGCACCACGATCGGGCTTTCGCCGGCGGGTGGCGTCAGGCGCGCGCGGCCATCGGGGCGTCCGCCGGTCATCGGGTGATCAGGCCCGGTGCCAGGTGGTGCCGGCGGGGCCGTCCTCCAGCACGATGCCCTGGGCGGTGAGCTCGTCGCGGATGCGGTCGGCCTCGGCCCAGTTCTTCGACTTGCGGGCGGCGAGACGGGCGGCGATGGCGGCCTCGATGGCGGCACCATCGTCGCCGCCACCCTGGCGCCAGGCGGGTGGGTCGCCGGTAGCGACGCCGAGCACGGCGGCGGCCTCGCGGAAGGCGGCGGCGGCGACGCCCGGAGCGGGCGGGTTGGATAGGCCGGCGCGTTCCATCGCGACGGCGGGCGAACCGCCGACGGTGACGGCGTTTTCCAGCGTGCGCAGGTCGCGCAGGCGGGCGAGCGCGAGCGGGGTGTTCAGGTCGTCGAGCAAGGGCGCGATGGCCCAGTCGGCGAGCTGCGTCGCCGCCTTGCCGCCGGGCGCGGCCGGGGCGCGGGACAGCATGGCGTAGTGGTCGTCGAGCTCGGCCTTGGCCTCATGCAGCCCTTCGATCGTGAAGTCGAGCGACTGGCGGTAATGCGTGCGCAGCAGCAGCAGGCGGAAGGCCTCGCCGGCCCAGGGGCCCTCGGTGAGGATGTCGCGCACGGTGCGGAAATTGCCGAGCGACTTCGACATCTTCTCGCCGTCCACGAGCAGCATGCCGTTGTGCATCCAGTAATGCGCATAGCCATGGCCGGGGAAGGCGCAGGTGGATTGCGCGACCTCGTTCTCATGGTGCGGGAAGATCAGGTCGTGGCCGCCGCCATGAATGTCGAATTCCTCGCCCAGATGCTGCCAGGACATGGCGGAGCATTCGATGTGCCAGCCGGGGCGGCCGCGGCCCCAGGGGCTGTCCCAGCCAGGGGTGTTTTCGTCCGAGGGCTTCCACAGCACGAAGTCGCCGGCGTCGCGCTTGTAGGGAGCGACGTCCACGCGGGCGCCGGCGAGCAATTCGTCGGGCGCGCGGCCGGAGAGTTTGCCGTAGTCGGGGAAGGAGGGGACGGAGAAGAGGACATGGCCGTCGGCCGCATAGGCGTGGCCGCTGGCGATCAGGCGTTCGATCAGCGTGATCATCGCCGGGATGTGAGCGGTGGCGCGCGGTTCCACATCCGGCGGCAGAGCATTCAATGCGGCCATGTCGGCGTGAAAATCGGCGGTGGTGCGGGCGGTGATAGTGGCGATCGGCTCGCCGGACTCGCGGGACCGCGCGTTGATCTTGTCGTCCACGTCGGTGATGTTGCGGACATAGGTGACGCGCGGGTAAAGGCGGCGCAACAGGCGCGCCAGCACGTCGAACACCACCACCGGGCGCGCATTGCCCAGATGGGCCAGGTCATAGACCGTCGGACCGCAGACATAGAGCCGCACATGGCTGGGGTCGATCGGCACGAATTGGCGTTTCGTGCGCGCGGCGCTGTCGTGGATGGAAAGGTCGGTCATGATGGTCCGGCTGGTCGGGAGGGCGTCAGGCGGCAGGCGCACGGGGAAGGACCTTCCCCGGAAGGGCGGTTCAGCGACAGAGCGCGGACGCGATGGGCCTGGACGCGGACATGGGATGCTTTTTGCGCCGATCCGCCGCGCGGTTCAAGCGCCGGCTGACAAACGCAGGCGCAACGCCGCCTTCTCCCGCCCGATCAGCGGCAGCAGGGTGGCGAGGTCGGGGCCGTGGTCCTCGCCGGTCAACGCCAGGCGGAGCGGCAGGAACAGCGCCTTGCCCTTGCGACCGGTGGCCTCCTTCAGCGGGCCGGTCCAGGCCGCCCAGGTGCTGCCGTCCCAGGGCTCGGGCGGCAGGGCGGCCAGGGCGGCGGTGAGGAGTTCCCCCTCCCCTTCCTGCACCGGCGGGACGATGGTGCCGCGGACGATGTCGAACCACGGGCGCGCCTCGCGCATCAGGTCGAGGTTGCCGCGAACGGCGAGCCACCAGACCTCGTCGGCGCCTTCGGGCAGGCGGTCCCGCAGCTCGGCAAAGGGGGCTTCGTGCAGCACGCGGCGGTTCAGCGCGAGGAGCTGGCGCGTGTCGAAGCGGGCGGTGGCGTGGGACACTCGGCTGATGTCCCACCGCGGCGCGAGGGCGGCCGGCATGCCCGGCACCGGGTCCGTGGAGGTGCCAAGCGCGGCGAGGTAGCCGGCGAGCGCGGCGGGTTCGATGCCATCCTTGCGCAGATGCCGCAGCGAGATGGAGCCTAGGCGCTTGGACAGGGCGCCGCCGTCATCGTCGGTCAGCAGCGGCAGATGGCCGAAGGTCAGGTGCTTGGGATTGCCGCCGAGGGCTTCGTAGATGTCGAGCTGGATGCCGGTGTTGGTGACGTGGTCCTCGCCGCGGATGACGTGGGTGACGTCCATCTCCAGGTCATCGACGACGGAGGTGAAGGTGTAGAGCGGCGAGCCATCGGCGCGGATCAGCACCGGGTCGGAGATCGCCGTGAGCTTCACCGAGCGCGGGCCGAGCACCAGGTCGAGCCACGACACCGAGCGCGGCGCCAGCTTGAAGCGCCAGTAGGGCTGCTTGCCGTTGGCGAGGGCGCGCTCGATCTGGTCGGGCGTCATCTTCAGCGCCTCGCGGTCGTAGAGCGGCGGCTTGCCCTCGCGGCGGCGGCGTTCGCGCTTGTAGGCGAGTTCTTCCTCCGTCTCGAAGCACGGGTAGAGGCGGCCGGAGGCCTTCAACTTTTCGGCCGCCGTGGCGTAGCGGTCGAGCCGCTCGGACTGGGCGACGCGGCCATCCCAATCGAGGCCCATCCAGCGGAGGTCTTCCTCGATCGCGACCGCGAATTCGGGCTTGGAGCGTTCGAGGTCGGTGTCGTCCAGGCGCAGCAGGAAGGTGCCGCCATGCCGGCGCGCATGCAGCCAGTTGGCCAGCGCGGCGCGGGCATTGCCGACATGCAGCAGGCCGGTGGGGGACGGGGCGAAGCGGAGTTTCATGGGTTGGGATCAAGTGCCTGGTAGTCGGTGTCGGCCTTGCGGGTGGCCGGCTGCGCGATGCAGTGGGCGAGCCAGGGCTTCAATTCGAAGCCCGGCGCGATGGCGTATTCGCCGAAGGTCAGGAAGGCCTGTTCCAGCGCGGCGGGGTCCGGGTATTCGCTGCGCAGGCCTTCGACCTGGTCGCGGATGAAGCGGCGGGCGTATTCCGCCGCCGCCTCGGCGGTGCGGAAGCCGTCGACGGACCATTCCTCGTCCGGGTCCTGGTAATGCGCGAAATCGCCGCAGAGGACGGAATGACTCACGCCTCGTCGTCCTCGTCCTCATCCTCGTGGCGGCGGGGGTCGAGGACGCGCCAGTTGCGGTCCTCGGCGTCGCGCACGGGGGTGTCGGCGAAGTCCTTCAGTTCCGAGCGGCTGACCCAGGCATCGTCGCCGGCGCCGAGGACTTCGGCATCCTCGCCGAAGGCGAACCAGGCATCGAGGGTGGCCTTCGCGTCGGCGCCGGGCGCGCGGCAGCGTTCGACGGAATCGCGGACGTAGCGGCGGGCGAAGGCGTTGGCGTGTTCGATGGTCAGGAAGCCGGTGATGGTCTCCACCGGGGCGGAGCCGTTGGCGCCGGACTGGTCCATGATCTGCACGGCGAATTCGCCGGTCGGGAAGACCTGGGCTTCGAATTCCTCGCTCATTTGACGAGCGCCGTGAAGCCGTTGGTGATCGGGTAGCGGCGGTCGCGACCGAAGGCGCGCGGCGTGATCTTCACCCCCGGCGGTGCCTGGCGGCGCTTGTATTCGGCGCGGTCGAGCAGCTTCCATACGCGCAGCACCGTGGCACGGTCGAGGCCCTCGGCGACCAGCGCATCAACGGATTTCTCGCCCTCGATCAGGCCCTCCAGGATGGCGTCCAGCACTTCGTATTCGGGCAGGCTGTCCTGGTCCTTCTGGTCGGGGCGCAGCTCGGCCGAGGGCGGCTTGGTGATGACGCGTTCGGGCATCACCGCGCCCGCCGGGCCGAGCGCGCCGGCCGGGAGGTTCGCGTTGCGCCAGCGGCACAGCGCGAAGACCATGGTCTTGTAGACATCCTTCAGCACGGAATACCCGCCGCACATGTCGCCATAGATGGTGGCGTAGCCGGTGCTCATCTCGGATTTGTTGCCTGTCGTCAGCAGCATCGACCCGAATTTGTTCGACAGCGCCATCAACGTGACGCCGCGGATGCGCGATTGCAGGTTCTCCTCGGTGATGTCCGGCGGGCGGTTGCCGAAGGTCGGTGCCAGCATCCCCGCGAAGGCGTCCATCGCCGGGCCGATGCCGATGGTGTCGTAGCGGATGCCGAGAAGGCGCGCGCATTTGGCGGCATCCTCCAGACTCTCGGGGCTGGTGTAGGGGGATGGCATCATCACCGCCTGCACCCGGTCCGGCCCCAGCGCATCGACGGCGACGGCGGCGGAGATGGCGGAATCGATGCCACCCGACAGGCCAAGCACCACGCCGGGGAAGCCATTCTTGTTCACATAGTCGCGCAGGCCGAGCGTCATCGCTGCATAGACCTGGCCGAGCGTATCGGGCGGGGGCACCACGGCGCCGGGGACGCAGACCAGGCGGTCGCCCTCGCGGCGCCATTCGGTGAGGCGGACATCCTCGGCGAAGCTCGGCAGCAGCGCGGCGAGCGAGCGGTCGGGGTTCAGCACGAAGGAGGCGCCGTCGAAGACGATCTCATCCTGCGACCCGACCTGGGCGAGGAAGACGAAGGGAAGGCCGGTTTCGACCACCCGCGTGACGGCGAGCGGCAGGCGCTGGCGGTCGTGCTTGTCGGCCTCGAAGGGGGAGCCGTTGATGGAGAGCAGCATCTCCGCGCCGGTCTCGCACAGCGTCTCGGCGCAAGTCGGCAGCCACCAATCCTCGCAGACCATCAGGCCGATGCGGAAGCCGCGGAAGGGGATGGGCCCGGGGACCGGGCCGGCATCGAAGACGCGCTTTTCATCGAACACGCCGTAATTGGGCAGTTCGTGCTTCGCGCGGCGGGCGGCGATCTTCCCGCCCTCGAGCAGGAAGGCGGCGTTGTAGAGCCTGTCGCCATCCGCCCAGGGGCCGCCGACGATCAGGCCGGGGCCGCCATCGGCAGTCTCGGCGGCGAGGGTGGCGATCACCTCGGCGCAGGCGGCGACGTAGGCCGGCTTGCGCACCAGGTCCTCAGGCAGGTAGCCGCCCACGGAGAATTCCGGCGTGACCACCAGGTCGGCGCCGAGGCGGGCGCCCTCGGCCCGGGCGGCACGGATGCGGTCGGCATTCGCGTGGAGCGCGCCGACATGGGTTGTGTTGATCTGCGCGAGGGCGATCCGGAGGGTGTCGGCCATGATGGGCGGAACCTAGAGCAGATCGGGTCCGGGTGAAATCACCCGGAGGGGGGAAGATGCTCGCTCAATAAAGGCCGGCGCGCGGGGGTTCGGGGTCAGCGTGCCCGTGACACGCCGAGCGCCATGCCGATCATCGCCAGTGCGACGCCGGCCATGCCGAGCACGCCGAGCGCCTCGCCCAGCAGCGGCCAGGCCGCCACCGCCACGAGACCGGGCACCAGCGCGCCGATCAGCGTTGTGGATGCCGGGCCGATGCGCGCCACCGCCGTTGTGTAGAGAAAGCCGGCGATGACGCTGGACAGGAAGCCCTGATAGACGATCTGCACCAGCATGGCGCTGACAGGCGCCGTCGCCACGCGGGAGGGCAGCGCCAGCCACCATAGTGGCAGGTAGATCGGCGCGCCGAGCAGCGCGATGGTCAGGGTGGTGCCGAGCGCCGGCAGCCGCCATTGCCGCACCAGCAGCGTATAGGCCGCCCAGGTGATCGAGGCCGAGGCGTAGAACAGGTCGCCGATCCAGGCACCGGGCGGGCTCGCCTTGCCATCCATGGCCAGCAGGATGGCGGCCAGGATGACCGCCGAGAGGCAGGCGATGCGGCGCAGGCTGGGCCGTTCGCGGAACCAGGCCCAGGCGAGGATGGTGGTGGCCAGCGGCAGGCCGGCGGACATGATGACCGCGCCATGGGCCGCGGGCGCGTTGGCGAAACCGAAATAGGCCAGCAGCGGGAAGCCAAAACCGGCCAGGGCCATCACCACCGCGAGGCGGGCCGGGGCGATGCGCGGCAGGCCGAAATGCCAAGCGAGCGGCATGGCCAGCAGGAAGGCACCGAGATAGCGCAGCGCCCCGAGGTCCCAGGGCGTGAAATCCTGCCGCACGGCGAAGCGGCCGATCAGTTGGAAGCCGACCCAGACGGACAAGACGCCCAGCGCGGCGGCCCAGCCGATACGCAGGTCACGCGCCTGCTGGCGGGCGGTGTCAGCCGGCGGGTCGGTGGCCATGGCGAGGGGCGTTACGCCGCCCCGCCATTCTTGCGCCGCGCCTCGCCGCGACGGAGCAGGAATTCGCGGCCGACCTTCACCCGCGGCGCGCCGTCATATTCGACGATATCGGCGGTGGCGTAGGTCTCCGACCAGGCATCGGGGATGAAGCTGCCGGTGCCGACCACGTCGATCGGCGCGCGGGCTTCCGCCATGACGCGGCATTTGCCGACGCCGAAGCCGGAGGAGGCGACGATGCGCACGCGGGGGAAGCCGGCGGCATCGAGTTCCTCGCGCATCTTCCACACGGCGGCGGCGGAGACGCCGGTGCCGACCAGGTGGCGCAACTCGGTCTCGGAGCGGTAGCGGCGGATCGCGGAGGGCGCGTGGCGTTCGAGCACGGCGTAGGATTCCGCCGGGTCGAGGCCTTCGAGGAAGCGGCCGCCATGGGTGTCGAGCCGCATGGCGAGCTTGCCCTCGGCGGCGAGGTCCGGGAAGCGATGGGCGACGGCCAGGCCGTCCGACACTTCCCGCCCGAAATAGTCGACCAGCACGGTCAGCGGCTCGTCCGGATAGGTCTCGCGGAACATCTCGGCGGCGCGAACGGTGGTGCCGGCATAGCCGATTAAGGCATGCGGCATGGTGCCGTAGCCGTGCTTCTGGCCGAACCAATGGGCGGTCGCGTCATTGGCGTTGCCGATGAAGCCCTTGGCGCCCTCGGCCTGGGCGGCGCGGCTGCCGATGGCGGCGGCATAGGCCATCATTTCCTGCATCTCGGCCCCGGCGCAGTGGCGCGCCTCCATGGCGAGGAAGGCGACGGCGGGCAGTTCGAGGCACATCTGGTAGGCGTTGTGGGCGGCGACGCAGGCGGCGCCGAGCTTCTGCAACAGCAGCGTCTCCAGGTCCGACAGCGCGATCAGCGAGCCGGTGACGTAGAGCAGCGGGTCGCCGGCGCCGACCCAGGTACCTTCCTCATGCACCAGGTCGATCTGCAATTCGACGGCACGGGCGGCGGCGACGGCGCGCAGCCAGTCGAGCGCGATGCGCGGCGCGGAGACAACCGGGCGGCGGAGGAACACCGCATAGGTAACGCGCGCATCGCCGAAGCGCTGCACGATCTGTTTGGTACGGTTGAAGTATGAATCCGTCCGCGCGGTGATCACCGCGTCGGTGGTGTCGGCAGGTGACGCGGCGGGGGTGTCCCGCCGCGCCACGCCGGTGGCGAGTGCCGCGCCCGGCGTGGATGCGCCGAGCGTCGTGGCCTTGGTCACTGCGCCGCCTGGGCCGGGCTGGCCTGGATGCGTGCCTTGCGGGCCTTGAGCTCCTCCGCGATCAGGAAGGCAAGTTCCAGCGACTGCTCGGCATTGAGCCGCGGGTCGCAGGTGGTCGCGTAATTGGCCGACAGGTCGGTCTCGGACAGGCGATGGGCGCCGCCGAGGCATTCCGTCACGTCGGAGCCGGTCATCTCGACATGGACACCGCCGGCGACACTGCCTTCGGCCTCATGCACGTCGAAGAAGCCGCGGACCTCGCCCATGATGGAATCGAAGACGCGGGTCTTGTAGCCGGCGACGGTGGTGGTGTTGCCGTGCATCGGGTCGCACAGCCACACGACGTTGCGGCCGGCCTTCTGCACCGCGCGGACCAGCGGCGGCAGCTTGGCCTCGACTTTCTCCGCCCCCATTCGGGAGATCAGGGTCAGGCGGCCCTTCTCATTGGCCGGGTTGAGGATCTCGGTCAGGCGGACCAGCTCGTCGGCCTCCATGGTCGGGCCGACCTTCATGCCGATCGGGTTCTTCACCCCGCGCAGGAATTCGACATGCGCGCCATCCGGCTGGCGGGTGCGGTCGCCGATCCACAGGAAGTGGGCCGAGCACGCATAGGCGTCGCCGGTGGTGGAATCGACGCGGGTCAGCGCCTGCTCGTAGGGCAGCAGCAGGCTTTCATGGCTGGTGTAGAAATCCGTCTCACGCACCTGCGGCAGGTCGGACATGCCGCAGGCCTGCATGAAGGACAGCGTCTGGTCGATGCGCGTGGCGAGGTCGGCATAGCGATCGGCCAGCGGACTGCGGGCGACGAAGCCGAGGTTCCAGCGATGGACGTGATGCAGGTCGGCATAGCCGCCGGTCGCGAAGGCGCGCAGCAGGTTCATCGTGCCGGCCGACTGCATGTAGGCGAATTCCATGCGCGACGGGTCGGGGATGCGGGCCTCGGCGGTGAAGTCGGGGCCGTTGACGATGTCGCCGCGATACGACGGCAATGTGATGCCGTCCTTCGTCTCGGTGTCGCTGCTGCGCGGCTTGGCGAATTGCCCGGCCATGCGGCCGAGTTTCACCACCGGTACCTGGCCGCCGAAGGTCAGCACCACGGCCATCTGGAGAAGGACGCGGAAGGTGTCGCGGATGACGTTGGCGGTGAAGTCGCCGAAGCTCTCGGCGCAATCGCCACCCTGCAGGATGAAGGCTTCACCGTCGCCGGCACGCGCCAGCGCGGCCCGGAGGCGCCGGGCCTCGCCTGCAAAAACCAGCGGGGGAAATCGCGCGATCTTCCCTTCCATCGCGGCCAAGGCCGCCTGGTCCGGGTAGTCCGGCACTTGCCGGATCGGCATCGCCCGCCATGAGTCGGGGCTCCAGCCTCGCGCGGTCATTGTCTGGCACTCTCCTCCGTGAAAGTCGGGCACCTTAGCCCTGCCTCGGGGGATGGGGGAAGCGGCGCGGCCGTGCGAGGCTGGCAGACCGGCCATGTCCGGCCAGATGGGGAGTGAGACCGATGAAGGGAAGCGATGCCGTCGCATTGTTGATGCAGGGCGCCATCCAGGCCGGCGAGCTGCCCGGGATCGTGGTCGCTGCCGGCGGGCGGGACGAGGCCGGCTTCGTCGAGGCCTATGGCGTCCGGCGGCTGGGTGCGCCGGAGCCGATGGCGCCGGAGACGGTGGTCTGGATCGCCTCGATGACCAAGGCGGTCACCGCGGTCGCGGCGATGCGGCTGGTTGAGGCGAAGCGCCTGTCGCTGGATGCGCCGGCGGTGGATGTGCTGCCGGAACTCGCGCAGGTGCAGGTGCTGGATGGGTTCGACGGGGCCGGGCAGCCGGTGCTTCGGGCGCCGAAGCAGGCCGTCACGCTGCGCCACCTGCTAACGCATACCTCGGGCTTTTCCTATGAGATGTGGAGTCCGGAGACGATCAAGGCGCGCAAGGCACTCGGCCTGCCGCCGATGACCAGCGGCAAGAAGGCCGCGCTGATGCTGCCGTTGCTGTTCGACCCGGGCGAGGCCTGGCACTACGGCATCGGCCTGGATTGGGCGGGGCGGATGGTGGAGGTGGCAACGGGGCAGACGCTCGGGGCGCATTTCGCCGAGACGATTTTCGCGCCCCTCGGCATGGTCGATACCGCCTTCCGGCTGCGAGACGACATGCGCGCGCGGCTGGCCAGCATCCATGCGCGCGGGCCGGATGGCGCGCTGGTGCCGATCGACATGATCATCGAGCAGGACCCGGAATTCGAGAGCGGCGGCGGCGGGCTGTATTCGACGGCGCGGGATTACCTGGCCTTTGCGCGGATGATCCTGAATGGCGGGCGGCACGGTCGCGAGAGGCTGCTGAGCCCGGTGACAGTAGCAATGATGGCGCAGGACCAGATCCCGCGCATGGCGGTGCGGCCGATGATCTCGGCGATGCCGGGGGCGACCAATGATGCGGATTTCTTCCCTGGCCAGCATTGCGGCTGGGGGCTGTCCTTCCTGATCAACCGGCATCCCTCGCCGCAGGGGCGTGTGGCGGGCGGGCTGGCCTGGGCCGGATTGGCGAACACCTATTACTGGATCGACCATGGGCGCGGGACGACGGGGATTTTCGTCTCGCAAGTGCTGCCCTTCTTCGATGCCAAGGCGGTGGGGTTGTTCCGCGCCTTCGAATCGACGCTGAACGGAGCCTGATGGGCATGCCCCAGGCGCCATTGCTGCCCTGGTGACTGACAGAAAAAGGAGGGGGTTCGGGGGAGTTCCCTCCCCCGACCTTCTACTCCGCCGCGCGTCGCACCCCGGCTTCGCGCGTGCGCGTCCGCAGCGTGACGAATTCCTCCGCCGCTGTCGGATGGATGCCGATGGTGCGGTCGAAATCCTGCTTGGTGGCGCCCATGCCGATGGCGATGCCGATGCCCTGCATGATCTCGGCCGAATCCTCGCCGAGCATGTGGGCGCCGAGCACCTTCTGCGTGTCCTGGCAGACCACGAGCTTCATCAATGACTTGCGGCCCTCGCGCTTGCTGATGGTGTGGCGCATGGGGGTGAAGCGGGTGACGTAGACATCGACGGGGCCGCGCGCGGCGGCCTCGGTTTCGGTCAGCCCGACGGTGGCGATCGGCGGGGACATGAAGACGGCGGTCGCGACGTTCTCGTAGGAGGCGCGACGGGGGCTGTTGCCGAACAGCGTATCGGCAAGCGCATGGCCGACCGCGGTCGCCATCGGGGTGAGGTTCACGCGGTCGATCACGTCGCCGATCGCGTAGATGTGCGGGACGGCGGTCTGGTGGTCGTCATTGACCGGAATGGCGCCGGCCGCGTTCACCGCGATGCCCGCCTTGGCGAGGCCGAGGCCGGCCGTGTTCGGCGTGCGGCCGGTGCAGAAGAACACCGCATCGGCCTCGCGCATGAAGTTGTTGGACATGGCGACCATCAGCCCATCGCCGAGTTTCGTGATTCGCAGCGGGCTGGCGTCGGGGTTCAGGCGGATGCCGAGGGCGGCGAGGGCTTCGGCGGCGGCGCCGCGGACGTCCTCGTCGAAGCCGCGCAGCGGGAGGGGGGCGCGGTACATCAGGTCCACCTCGGCGCCGAGGCCGCGCAGGATGGTGGCGAATTCCACCGCGATGTAGCCGCCGCCGATGACGACCACGCGCTTGGGCAGCGCCTTCAGGGTGAAAAGGTCGTCGGAGACCAAGCCGAGTTCGGCGCCCGGGATGTCGAGCCGCGCCGGCGTGCCGCCGGTGGCGACGACGATGCGTTCGGCGGTGACGTGCTGGCCGCCGACATCGATGGTGTGCGCGTCGACGAAGGTCGCGCGGGCGTCGAAGGAGGTGACCCCTGCCCCGGCCAGCATCTTGCCGTAGATGCCCGACAGGCGCCCGACCTCGGCATCCCGCGCGGCGGCGAGCTTGGCCCAGTCATGCTGCTGGTGGCGATGGTGCGGCCAGCCAAAGGCGGCGGCGTCCTCCATCCAGGCGCCGTATTCGGCGGCCTGCACCATGATCTTCTTGGGAACGCAGCCGACATTGACGCAGGTGCCGCCCCAGAAGCGTTCCTCCGCCACCGCGACGCGGGCGCCGTGGCCGGCCGAGATGCGCCCCAGGCGCACGCCGGCGGACCCGCCGCCGATGACGAAAAGATCGAAGTCGTAGGGCATGGTCACCGCCTCAATGCATTGGGATGCCAGATAGGTCGCGGCGGCGGCCGCGTCATCCCATCGGCGAGCAGATCTCCACCAGCGCGCCATTCAGGTCACGCACATAGCCGACCAACTGGCCCCAGGGCTTTTCCTTGGGCGGCAGCAGGGGCACGGCCCCGGCGGCGACCGCCGTGGCGTAGGCGGCGCGGACATCCGCGGTGACCAGGGCAATCTCGATGGCCGGCGGGGTTTCGTCGGGGCGCAGGCGGCGGAAGGTCGCGCCCTGGTCGGCGACCATGTCCTCGGCGGCGAAGGCGAGCGCCGTGGTGCCGGTTTCCATCTCGGCATAGGTGCCGCTGTCATGGACGAAGCGCGGCGCCAGGCCGAAGGCCTTCTCGTAGAAGGCGACTGTGGCGGCGACATCGGGCACGTAGTGGATGACGTAGCCGAGCTTCATGGGGCGGGCTTCCGGGGGACGACGATGCGCACCGTGAAGACCTGCACCTCCTGCCCATGCTGGTTCAGGGTGCGGTTGCGCATCAGCGCCGAGCCGCGGTCGGGGCGGGAACGGGAGGGGGTCACCTCCAGCACCTCGATCTCCAGCGAGAGACTGTCGCCGGGGCGGACCGGGCGCGGCCATTGCAGGTCCCCGCCGCCGCCGATGATGCCGCCGGCGATGTTGCCCGCCGCCTGGACCACAAGCGGCATGGTCAGCGCCGCGGTGTGCCAGCCGCTCGCCGCCAGGCCCTGGAAGAGCGGGTGTTGCGCCGCTGCCTCGGGGTCGGTGTGGAAGGGCTGCGGGTCGTAGCGGGTGGCGAAGGTGATGATCTCGTCCTCGCTGACCGTCACCGGGCCGGCGGTGAAGCGCCGGCCCACGGTCAGGTCCTCGAGATAGATCGGGTCACTCACGTCCCGATGCCGCCGAGGGCGAGGTATTTGATCTCGAGATATTCCTCGATGCCGTGGCTGCTGCCCTCGCGGCCGAGACCGGATTGCTTGAAGCCGCCGAACGGCACCTCGGCGGTCGAGATGATGCCTTCGTTGATGCCGATGATGCCGTATTCCAGCGCCTCGGCGACGCGGAAGATGCGGCCGACATCGCGGGCATAGAAGTAGGAGGCGAGGCCGAACTCGGTGTCGTTGGCGAGCTGGATCGCCTCTTCTTCCGTCTTGAAGCGGAACAGCGGGGCGACCGGGCCGAAGGTCTCCTCGCCGAAGATCTTGGCGCCGCGCGGCACGTTGGCGAGCACGGTGGGTTCAAAGAAATTGCCGCCGCGCGAGTGGCGATGGCCGCCGGTGACGATGGTCGCGCCGAGCGCGAGCGCGTCGGCGATGTGTTCCTCGACCTTGGCGACAGCATCGGCATTGATCAGCGGACCCTGGGTCACGCCGGGTTCCATGCCCGGGCCGACCTTCAGCTGCTCCACTGCCGTCTTCAGCTTGGCGGAGAAGGCGTCATAGACGCCATCCTGCACCAGGATGCGGTTGGCGCAGACGCAGGTCTGGCCGGTGTTGCGGTACTTCGACGCCATCGCGCCGAGCACCGCCTGATCCAGGTCCGCATCGTCGAACACGATGAAGGGCGCGTTGCCGCCAAGTTCCATCGAGGTCTTCTTGATCGTCTCGGCGCATTGCGCGAGCAGCACGCGGCCGACCTCGGTCGAGCCGGTGAAGGACAGCTTGCGGACGATCGGGTTGGCGGTGAGTTCCTTGCCCGTCTCGCCCGAGGGGCCGGTGATGACGTTGCACACGCCGGACGGCATGCCGGCGCGTTCGGCCAGCACGGCGATGGCGAGCGCGCTGAACGGCGTCTGCGAGGCCGGGCGGATCACGCCGGTGCAGCCCGCGGCCCAGCCCGGGCCGGCCTTGCGGGTGATCATGGCCGAGGGGAAGTTCCACGGCGTGATGGCGGCGAAGACGCCGATCGGCTCCTTCGTCACGATGATGCGGCGGCCCTTGGCGTTCTGCGGGATGGTCTCGCCATAGACGCGGCGGCCTTCATCGGCGAACCACTCGATGAAGGACGCGGCATAGACGACTTCGCCCTTGGCCTCGGCGAGCGGCTTGCCCTGCTCGGCCGTCATGATGGCGGCGAGGTCGTCGGCATTCGCATGCATCAGCGCGGCGAGCTTGTGCAGGATGACGGCGCGGTCCTTCGCCAGCATGGCGCGCCAGGCCGGCCAAGCGGCGTTCGCGGCCTCGATGGCGCGGCGGGTCTCGGCACGGCCGAGGGCGGGGACGGTGCCGATCACCTCGCCCGAGGCCGGGTTGCGGACGGACAGGGTCTTGCCGCTGTCGGCCTGCACCCATTGACCGGCGATGTAGTTCGCCTGGCGGAAAAGGTCGGGATCCTTCAGCGGGATCTTGGCGACGGCGTCGAGCATGGCGGGTCCTCCTGCGCGTGTTGCCGGAAGATAGGCCCGCGCGGCGCCGATGTCAGGATGGCGGGGCCTCGCCCAGCATGGCCAGGACCCGGGTCGCGGTGGTGCCGATGTGGTCGCGCAGGGCCGGAAGCGCCGTGGCGTCTCGCGCCAGCACCTTGCTGGCCAGCGCCTCATGCGCCGCAGCCATGCGTGGCCAGTCTGGCGTGACGGACTTCATCAGGCGGCGATAGCGCGTGGTCTGCATGTAGAGCTCGTCGCAGAAGCCGCGCAGCGAGGCCAAGGGGCAGGCGGCGATCAGCGCGCGGTGGAAGCGATGGTGCTTGGCTTCGTAGATGTCGAGCCAGTTGTCATCCGCACGGTGGCGGTCGGTCTCGCGCTTGAGCAGGGAGAGGGAGGTGACGATCTCGTCTTCCCAGGCGGCGCCGCCCTCTTCCATCGCGAGACGCAGCGCCTCGGCCTCCACGAATTGGCGGGAGCGGGTGATGTCGAGCAGATGCACCCGCGTGACCGGCGGCACCGAGAAGCCCTTCTGGCCCTCGAACACCACGAAGCCCTCAGCGGCCAGGCGCGACAGCGCCTCGCGCAGCGGCGTCGCGCCGAAGCCGTAACGTGGCACCAGATCGCGCAGACGCAGCCGGGCCTCCGGCGGCAGGGCACCGGCGACGATCTCCTCCCGCAGGCGGGCCGTCGCGGCTTCCGTGGCGGTGGCGGCGGATATGTTCATGCTGAAAATATATTTCATCTTGCCATATCGATCAACGACGGCATGATCGGCGCCATTCGAGCGTGATGGCCGGCGATGCGCCGGCTGCGAAGGCCCGAAACAACAGGTTGGAGGGTGAGGCGAAGGCGTCACGCTCCCGGGAGCAAACGGAGCGTCCATGGCCCAGCGTGATGCCACTCATGACCCTGCGCGCCGCAGCTGGGTCGCCAGCGCCAATGCGCCGGGGACAGATTTCCCCATCCAGAACCTGCCGCTCGGCGTGTTCAGCACGCATGGCGCGGGGCCGCGCTGCGGCGTGGCGATCGGGGACCAGATCCTCGACCTGACGGCGGCGCATGCGGCCGGGTTGATCGGCAACGCGGCGGTGGCGGAGCCCTCGCTCGGCGCGCTGATGGGCCAGGGGCGCGCGGCCTCGGCGGCGCTGCGGGCCGAGGTCTCGGCGCTGCTCTCAGAGGGCGCGACGCCGCGGCCGGAACTGCTGGTGCCGATGGCAACGGCGCGGATGCATCTGCCGACCACGGTGCGCAACTTCTCCGACTTCATGGCGAGCTACGATCATTGCGCCCGGCTCGGCGTGAAGCGCGACCCGAAGAACCCACTGCCGCCAGCCTTCCGGCAACTGCCGGTGGCGTATCACTCGCGGGCGTCATCCGTGCGGGTGTCGGGTGAATCCGTCATTCGCCCGCATGGCCAGTGGCAGCATCAGGACGGGTCCATGCATTTCGGCCCGACCGAGGCGATGGACTACGAGCTGGAGATGGCCGTCTGGATCGCCGGCGACAATGCGCTCGGCGAGCCGGTGACGATGGCGAGCGCGCCCGATCGCATCTTCGGCTACGGGCTGCTGAACGACTGGTCGGTGCGCGACGTACAGCGCTGGGAAATGCCGCCGCTCGGGCCATTCCTCGGCAAGTCGGTGTCCACCTCCGTCTCGCCCTGGATCATCACGGCCGAGGCGCTCGCCCCCTTCGAGGTGCCGGCGGCGGTGCAGGACCCGCCTGCCCTGCCCTATCTCGACAGCGCCTGGAACCGGTCGCATGGCGGGCTGGCGGTACGCATGACCGCGGCGATCCTCACGCCGCGCATGCGGGCGGAGGGGGCTGCGCCCTTCATCCTGACCGACACGCAATTCGCCGCCATGTACTGGACCGCGGCGACGATGGTCGCGCATCACGGCACCAATGGCTGCAACCTGCTGGCCGGCGATCTGCTCGGCAGCGGCACCGTGTCGGGGTCGGAGGAGACTGCGCGCGCCTGCCTCGCCGAGATCGGGTTGACCGGGCCGGTTGTGCTGCCGAATGGCGAGAGCCGGAAATGGATCCAGGATGGTGACGAGATCATATTCCGCGGCCGCGCCGAGGCGCCCGGCGCGGTGTCCATCGGCTTCGGCGAATGCCGTGGGGTGCTCGACCCCGCCATCGCCTGGCCTGCCTGACTCAACGAACAAGGAAACGTCCCATGGCACGCAGAATCATCGACATATCCGTGGCGCTGAAGGCCGGCATCGCCTCCGACCCGCCGCGCATGCTGCCGCAGATCGAGTATCACGATCACCACATGACGGCGCCGGCGATGGCGCAGGAATTCGGCATCCCGATCGAGGCGCTGCCCGAGGGCGAATATGCCGCCGTCGAGCGCGTGAACATCAGCACGCATAACGGCACGCATCTCGATGCGCCCTACCACTTCTTCTCGCGCATGAACGAGCGGCTGGTGCCGGGGGGCGAACCCTCCTGGCGGATCGACGAGGTGCCGCTCGACTGGTGCTTCCAGCCGGCGGTGAAGCTCGACTTCCGGCATTTCGAACATGGCTATGTCGCGACGCCCGGCGATGTGCAGGCGGAACTCAAGCGCATCGGGCATACGCTCAAGCCGCTCGAGATCGTGGTGGTGAACACCGCGGCCGGCGCGCGGTATGGCGAGGATGACTACATCCATTCGGGCTGCGGCGTCGGCAAGGCGGCCACGCTGTGGATGCTGGAACAGGGCGTGCGGGTGACCGGCACCGATGGCTGGTCGTGGGATGCGCCCTTCTCGCTGACCAAGAAGCAGGTGCAGGCGACCGGCGATGCCGGGCTGATCTGGGAAGGCCATCGCGCCGGGCGCGAGATCGGCTATTGCCACATGGAGAAGCTGTCGAAGCTAGAGACCCTGCCGGCGGACGGCTTCATGGTCGCCTGCTTCCCGGTGAAGGTGCATCGCGGTTCCGCCGGCTGGACCCGCGCCGTCGCGATCATCGAGGAGTGAGGGAGATGAAGCGCCTCCTTCTCGCCCTCGCCCTGTTGGTGCCGGGCGCCGCGCGGGCCGAGTTCCCAGACCGGCCGATCACCATCGTGCTGCCCTATGCGCCCGGCAGCGCCTCGGATTCCTATGGCCGCGCGCTCGGCGAACACTTCACCCGCACGATGGGCCAGCCGGTCGTGGTGACCAATCGCGATGGCGGCTCTGGCGTGGTGGGCATGCGCTTCGTCGCGCAGAGCACGCCGGATGGCTACACGCTCGGTCTGACGCCGGTCACGCCGGTCGTGGTGCAGCCGCACATGGTGCGCAACCTCGGCATCGGGCCGGACAGTTTCCAGCCGGTCTGCGGCACGAATGAAAATGTGCTCGGCGTGCTGGTGCGCGAGGAGAGCCCGATCCGCAACCTCGCCGACCTAGTCGCGGAAGGTCGTCGGCGGCCGCTGACCTATGGCAGCCCGGGGCCGAATTCGCTCCCGCAGCTCGCCGTCTTCCGCGTCCAGCGCGCAACGGGCGTCGAGTTCACCCATGTCCCGTTCCGGGGCGACCCGCCGCATCTGAACGAGCTGATGGCCGGGCGGCTCGATTTCTCCGCGGCGGTCGTCGCTTCGGCCAGCGGGCTGATCGATGGCAACAAGCTGCGGCTGATCGCGGTATTCTCGGCACGGCGGCATCCAGACTACCCGAATGTGCCGACGGCGCGCGAACAGGGCATCGACGCGCAGCAGCTCAGCCAGGTGGGCATTTACGCGCCCGCCGGCACGCCGGAGCCAGTGATGGCTCGGCTGGAGGAGGCCTGCCGAACGGGGGTGGAGGACGAGACCTTCCGCCGCGTCGCGGCGACGCGGAAAGTGCCGGTGAACTACATGTCGCGAGCCGACTTCACCGCCATGGTGCGTTCCGAATACGAGGCCTATGGCCGCATCCTGCGCGAATTGGGCGTGCAACCGGAGTGACCTCGCCGGGAGGGGCTGCGCGCCCCTCCCGCGCTACGGCGTACCGCCCTTCCAGACGATATGGCCGCGGATCGCCGCCGGGTCCGTCCGCACCCAGCCTTGCTTCGCGGCATAGGCGGTCATCGCATCGAAGCCGGCGCGCCATGTCGCGGAGTCCGAATGATCCGACACTTCGATCAGCCAATCGACCGATACCCAGGCGTGCTCGGCGCCATCGAAGTCCAGCACCCCACGCAGCGCATCCGCCAGCAACGGCAACGCCTCGGGACCGGCGGCGGCGATCACGCTGAAGCGGCGCAGATCATCGGCTTCGGCAAGACGCGGCGCCTGCCCCGGCACGACATGGACTTCCATTCCGGCACTCTCCGCTGCGTCAGACGATCATTCGACCGTGACACTCTTCGCCAGATTGCGCGGCTGGTCCACATCCGTGCCCTTCAGCACCGCGACGTGATAGGCGAGCAGCTGGACCGGAATGGTGTGCAGGATCGGCGCGGCGAAGGCGCCGACGCGCGGCAGCACCACCACCCGTTCGGCGAAGGCGCGCAGCCGCGAGGCGCCGAGGTCGTCGGTGAAGGCCATGATCCGCCCGCCGCGCGCGGCGGCTTCCTGCAGGTTCGACGCGGTCTTCTCGAACATCGGCCCTGACGGGCACAACGAGATCACCGGCACGGCGGAATCGATCAGCGCGATCGGGCCGTGCTTCATCTCGCCCGCCGCATAGCCCTCGGCGTGGATGTAGCTGATCTCCTTGAGCTTCAGCGCGCCTTCCATGGCGATCGGGAATAGCGTGCCGCGGCCGAGGAACAGCACGTCGCGCGCCTTGGCGACCTCGGCAGCCATGGCGCGGATTTCCTCGTCGCGTTCCAGCACCAGCGCGGCATTGGCCGGCAATTCCAGCAGGGCGGCGGTGAGCTTCGCCTCGTCATCGACGCTGATGGTGCCGCGCGCGCGGCCGAAGCCGATCGCCAGGCAGGCGAGCACGGCAAGCTGCGCGGTGAAGGCCTTGGTGGAGGCGACGCCGATCTCGGGGCCGGCGACGGTCAGCACCGCGCCATCGGCCTCGCGCGCCATGCTGCTTTCCGGCACATTCACCACGGCGACAACCTTCTGACCATGCCGCTGCAACAGGTGCAGCGCGGCCATGGTGTCCGCCGTCTCGCCGGATTGGCTGACCAGCAGCGCCGCGCCGCCGGCCGGCAGCGGCGGTTCGCGATAGCGGAATTCGCTGGCCACATCGGCATCGACCGGAATGCGCGCGAGCTGTTCGATCCAGTACCGCCCGACCTGCCCGGCGAGGAAGGCGGAGCCGCAGGCGGTGATGGTCATGCGCGGCACGACAGCCGGGTCGAAAGGCAGCGGCGGCAGCGTTACGCTGCGCGTCATCGGGTCGAGATACTGGGTCAGCGTGTCGCCGAGCACCACCGGGTGCTCGTGCAACTCCTTCTCCATGAAGTGGCGGTAGTTGCCCTTGCCGGTCGCCGCACCGGAGACCGCGGTCAGGCGGATCTCGCGTTCCACCGGCGCGTCATGGATGTCGAAGAACCGGGCGCCAGCATCGTCGACCACCGCCCAGTCGCCCTCATCCAGATAGGCGATGCGCCGCGTCAGCGGGGCGAGCGCGAGCGCGTCGGAGCCGACGAACATCTCGCCCTCGCCATAGCCCACGGCGAGCGGCGCGCCCTGCCGCGCGCAGATCAGCGTGCGCGGATGGCCGGTGAAGATCATCGCCAGAGCATAGGCGCCATGGGCGCGCTTGAGGGCCGCACTCGCCGCCTGTTCGGGGCCGAGCCCCTCGGCCAGGTTCTGGTCGACCAGGCGGGCGAAGGTCTCGGTGTCGGTCTCGGTCTCGAAGACCTGGCCTTTGGCTTCAAGTTCGGCGCGCAGATCGGCGTGGTTCTCGATGATGCCGTTGTGCACGACGGAGACGCGCGGCGTGCCATGCGGATGCGCGTTGCGCTCGGTCGGCGCGCCATGGGTCGCCCAGCGCGTGTGGCCGATGCCGGTGGTGCCGGGCAGCGGCGTGGCGTCGAGCACGCCGGCGAGGTTGGACAGCTTGCCCTCGGCGCGGCGGCGCTCGATGTGGCCATCGACCAGCGTGGCGATGCCGGCGCTGTCATAGCCGCGATATTCGAGGCGCCTCAGCGCCTCCAGGATGCGCGGCGCGGCCGCTTCGCGTCCCACGACGCCGACGATTCCGCACATCAGATCTGCTCCTTTGGTGCCGCGGGCCGATCCGGACTGCCGCGCCCTTGGGCGCCGTGGTCATCGGACCGCGACGCCCCCTTCTTGCCCTTGAAGCCACGCCCGCCGAACACGGTCTGGCGGCCGCGCGCGATCGCCAGCGCATCATCCGGGACGCTGCTGGTGATGACGCTGCCCGCGCCCACCAGCGCGCGCGCGCCCACCGTCACAGGCGCGACCAGCGCGGTGTTGCTGCCGATGAAGGCGTCCGCGCCGATCTCGGTGCGGTGCTTGTGCACGCCGTCGTAATTGCAGGTGATGGTGCCGGCGCCGATATTCGCGCCCGCGCCGATGCTCGCATCGCCGAGATAAGCCAGGTGATTGGCCTTGGCGTCCTCACCCAGCGTCGTCGCCTTCAGCTCGACGAAATTGCCGACATGGGCGCGCGCCTCGACCACCGTGCCGGGCCGCAGCCGGGCATAGGGACCGATGATCGCTTCGCGCTTCACCACGCAGGATTCGAGGTGGCTGAAGGCGCGGATCACCGCGCCGGCCTCGACGCTGACGCCGGGGCCGAAGACGACATGCGGCTCGACCACGACATCGGCACCCAGGCGCGTGTCGTGGCAGAGGAACACTGTCTCGGGCGCGGTCATCGTCACCCCGGCATCGAGAGCGGCGGCGCGCATCGCGGCCTGCAGCTCGGCCTCGGCGATGGCCAGTTCCGCCTTGCTGTTGATGCCGCGCAATTCCGCCTCCGGCGCCTCGACGAAACCCACGCGGCGGCCCTCAGCCCGCGCCAGCGCGACGACGTCGCCCAGGTAGTATTCGCCCTTGGCATTGTCGTTACGCACCGCCGCCAGCCAGCGCGCCAGGTCCTGCGCGCCGGCGCAGACGACGCCGGCATTGCACAGGCCGACGGCGCGCTCCGCCTCATCCGCCTCGGCCCATTCGACGATGCGTTCGACCATGCCGTCGGTGCGGGTGATCACACGGCCATAGCGTGCCGGGTCGGCCGGGCGCATCGCCAGCAGCACCAGGTCGGCCTCGGCGCGGGCGGCGAGCAGCCGGCCCATCGTCGCCTCGGTAATCAGCGGGTTGTCGCCATAGAGCACTGCCACATCGCCGGCATGCCCGCCGAGCAATGGCATGGCCGCCAGCGCCGCATGGGCGGTGCCGAGGCGTTCGCGCTGCACCGCGACCTCGTGCGGGGCGACGGCGGCCTCGAGTTCCGGCATGTCCGGCCCGACGACGACGACGACGCGGCCGAAGCGCGCCTGGGTGGCGGCGAGCAGGTGGCGGATCATCGGCCGCCCGCCCAGCGGGTGCATGACCTTGGGGCGGGGCGACCGCATGCGGGTGCCCATGCCCGCGGCGAGGATGATGGCGGCGGCTGACATGCCTTCCGGTAACGCGCCGTGCCGTGCCGCGTCCAGCGCCATCGCGGTCAAGTTGCTTTGCGGCATGTGTCGGCGAGGCCTTTCTCGGCAACGGCGGCACCAAGGGGCCCCGCGCATTGCCGTTGGATGAAACGCGCCATGCCCCCTTGCGGGGGCGCGCGCAGCCTGCTTACCCGATCGGCATGATGAAGATCGCCGTATTCGACCTCGATGGCACGCTGGTGGACAGCGCGGCCGACATCCATGCCGCGCTCGACCGGCTGATGGCCGGGCTGGGCCTGGCCGGCTTCACCCGCCCCGAAGTGATCGGCATGATCGGCGACGGGGTGCGCGCCCTGGTCACCAAGGCGCTGACCGCCCGCGACCAACCCTTCGACGAGGCGGCGCTGGACGCCTTCACCGCCGACTACACCGCCGAGGCCTCCGCGCAGACCCGGCCCTTCGAGGGCATTCCGGCGGCGCTCGACGCGCTGCGAGCGGCCGGCTGGCGCATGGCGGTCTGCACCAACAAGCCGGAGGCGGCGGCGCGCAAGCTGCTCGACGACCTTGGCTTGGCGGGGCATTTCGCGGCGTTGGGCGGGGGCGATTCCTTCCCGGTCCGCAAGCCCGACCCGCAGCATCTGTTGGCCACCCTGGCCGCCGCCGGTGCGGCCGCCGGGCAGGCGGTGATGATCGGCGACCACCGCAATGACGTGCGGGCGGCGGCCGGCGCCGGCGTGCCCTGCATCTTCGCCGGCTGGGGCTATGGGCCGCTGGCGATGGCGGAGGGCTGCCCGGTCGCCGCCACCCCGCTCGACCTGCCGGGGTTGGTCGCCGCGCTGTAGCGGCTTTCCGTTCGCGCGCGGCCGAGGGGATGCCCTACGGGGCTGGACGGCCGAAGCGCACGAGGTCGAGACGCATCGCGCCGAGGAAGGTCGAGGGGAATTCCACCCGCACCGGCATCGGCGGCATCCCCGGGCCGAGCACGGCGATCCAGGCCTCGGCCTCGCGCGGCCGGCCCACCTCGGCCGGGTCGTCGCCGCGCCGGAAGCCGGCGACCAGGCGACTTTGCAGGGCGCAGCGCAGCGCCTCGCCGGCCACTCCCCCCATCGGTGCCGGGCCGTTGCCCAGCGTGCGCGACGACCATTCGAGCCGCCGCCGGCCATCGAACACCGAGCCGGCAAGGTCGCACCGCCCGGTTGCCGCCGCGGCCAGCGACAGCCGCACCAGCGCCGAGAGACTGTCGATGGTGCCCTCGATCTGGTCGGGCGGCACGGGGATGCGGTCGGGGCCCTCGGGCGGTTCCAGCACGGCGAGGCGCGGCGAGCCGCCGACGTAGTCCAACACGGTGCGGCGCTGGCCGCTGCGCCAATTGCCCTCGGTCATGTAGCGGAAGGGGCGCACCTCGCGCCCGGCCAGGCCGCCCTGCACCTCGGCGCGCTGCTCACTCGGCAGGAACAGCCGCGCGAGTCCCCGCGCGCGGGAGACGCTGGTCAGGCGATAGGAACCCTCGGTCAGCAACAGCGCTAGGTCCACATCCAGCACCGGCAGGCCGGACTGGGAGACCGTGTAGCTGGCCTCGAACGGCGCGGCGCGCGCCGGCGCCGGGCCACCCAACAGGGCAGCGCCGGCCAGTATCGCGACGGCACGGTGCAGCATCATCCACAGGAGATTGGCGCCTGTCGGGGCGGAAGCAAGGGGCAGACGCTTGACACCCCCACCCCCCGCTTCTATGTCCGCCCCCCGGTCGGGCGCGTAGCTCAGCGGTAGAGCATTCGCTTCACACGCGAAGGGTCACAGGTTCAATCCCTGTCGCGCCCACCACTTCTTCTTCTTGATCCCTCAAACGCCGGGCGCCGCACATCCGTGCGGCTTGGCTTCGCGCCATGTGTTGTTGCTTCGGCAGCAGCCGGCGGGTTGGGCGCGGTCGCGCCGTGCGCTCCGGGCGCGGCTGTCCGCCGCGCTGTGGATCCCCGAAACGCCGGGCGCCGCATCTCCTTACGGCTTGGATTCGCGCCGCGTGCTGTTGCTCCGGCGGCCGCGGGCGGGTTGGGCGCAGTGGCGCCGTGCGCTCCGGGCGCGGCTGTCCGCCGCGCTGTGGATCCCCGAAACGCCGGGCGCCGCAGCTCCTTACGGCTTGGATTCGCGCCGCGTGCTGTTGCTCCGGCGGCCGCGGGCGGGCCGGAGGATGGACGGCGTGTCTCCTACGTCACGCCGCCACGTCACCGGTGATGCTATGAAGCATCCCAAGGTCGCTGCCCCACGACGCCCATCGCGCCTTCGGCCGCAGCACCGCCGCAGGAGGCACCATGGCCGGCATCCATCTCGACGTCCCCTTCGTCACCCAGCTCGGCTTCGGGCAGGACAACAGCATCGACGACCCGACCGGCTGCTGGTACGCCAGCGCCTGCATGGTCGGGTATTATTTCGAGGCCGGCCCTCGGATGGGTGACCCCACCTTGTGGACGCCGCAGGGCCACCAGGTGATCGGGGACTCCACGAACCTGCGGAAGAACGAGCATCTGGTCGAGGTCGGCTACCCGCTCGGCAATGCCTGGACGATCGACCAGCTGGCGGATCTGCTGACCAAATACGGCCCGCAACTGATCTCCTGGACCAAGACTCATAACGGCGCGACCTATGGGCACTGCTCCACCCTGATCGGCGTCGATGAAGCGACGCAGGAAGTGATCTTCCACGACCCGGAGAACGCGCCGACCTCACGCCTGCCGATCGCCACCTTCAACAGCCTGTTCATGTGGAACATCCCCGACAGCATGCTGCGCAAGGACGTGACCAGCCACACGCCCAAGACGATCTGATCACGGACGCCGCGGCGGGATGCTACTTGGCGGTGCGGCTCGGCGCCGCACCTCCCCGACCTGCGCTCAGTAGGATTTCGGCAGACCGAGCACCCGTTCGGCGAGGTGGCTCAGGATCAACTCGCGGCTGACCGGCGCGATGCGCGGGATGAAGCTTTCGCGCAGGTAGCGCTCGACATGGTATTCCTGGGCATACCCCATGCCGCCATGTGTCATCACGGCCGTCTCGGCCGCGGTGAAGCCGGCCTCGCCGGCCAGGTATTTCGCGGCATTGGCCTCGGCGCCGCACTCCTTCTGGGCGTCGTACAGCGCGGCCGCCTTCATCGTCATCAGCCAGGCCGCCTCAAGATTCGCCCAGCAGCGCGCCAGCGGATGCTGGATCGCCTGGTTCCTGCCGATCGGGCGGCCGAAGACGACACGCTCCTTCGCGTAGTTCGACGCCCGCGCCAGGGCGGCATGGCCGATGCCCACAGCCTCGGCGGCGATCAGCATGCGTTCGGGGTTCATGCCGTGGAGGATCTGGCGGAAGCCCTGGCCTTCCTCGCCGATGCGGTCTTCCTCGGGGATTTCGAGGCCGTCGAAGAACAGCATGTTCGAATCGACGGCGTGGCGGCCCATCTTCTCGATCAGCCGCACCTCGACCTTGGTCCGGTCGAGCGCGGTGTAGAACAGCGTCAGCCCGTCGGTCTTGCGCTTCACCTGGTCGAGCGGCGTGGTGCGCGCCAGCAGCAGGATGCGGTCGGCCACCTGCGCGGTCGAGATCCAGATCTTCTGGCCGCTCACCACGTAGCGGTCGCGGTGCTTTTCGGCTCGGGTTTTCAGTTCGGTCGTGTTGAGGCCGGCATTGGGTTCGGTGACGCCGAAACAGGCCTTCTCGCGGCCCGCGATGAGCGGCGGCAGGAAGCGCCGCTTCTGCGCCTGCGTGCCGAAGACGACGACCGGGTTCAGGCCAAAGATGTTCATGTGGATCGAGGAGGCGCCGGTCATGCAGGCGCCGGATTCGGCGACCGCGCGCATCATGATGGTCGCTTCCATCATGCCGAGGCCGCCGCCGCCATATTCCTCGGGCATGGCGATGCCGAGCCAACCGCCCTCGGCCATGGCGGCGTGGAAGTCGTGCGGGAAGACGGCGTCACGGTCGCGGGCGAGCCAATAGGCGTCGTCAAACCGCTCGCACAGACGCAGCACCTGGGTGCGGAGTTCTTCCTGATCCTCGGTCAGTGAAAATTGCACCTGGCGCGTCCCTCGCTGCGTTTCCCGGCTGGGAAACTGCGCGGCGGTGCCGGGGTGGTCAATGCCGGGCTGGAGCATGCCGCGTCCGCATGCCTTGACGCCGCCTGCCGCAGGCCTTCGCGGACGAGCGGCTCATTCCGTCCGAACGCGATCCACTCTATCGGCGCATCGCCACATGCGCGCGCGCCAACTGGTAGAGGCTGCGGTCGAGGTTGGTCAGCCGGCTCAGCTCGCGGCGCGCCTCCTCGGTCACCGGCTCATCGGCCACGGGTTCGAGGCTCGCCGAGGTTTCGCTGCGCGTGTTGAGCCGGGCGAGTTCGATCTGCTGCGGCATGCCGAAGGCCAGCGCCACACGGGCATAGACCGACGCCAGGTCATGCGTGAAGCCGACCACGTCGATCGCCAGGAGGGCGCCGGTGGCGCGGTGCATGATCTCGAGCTCCGACATCGGGATGCCCCGCCCGGCCGCTCTATAGACATAACCGCCGCCCTCGACGACGTGCACGATCCCGGCCAGTTGGCGCGCCATGGTGTTCTCGATGAGAAAGCGGATCTCGAGCTCCGGCCGCCGCAGGAAGGTGAGCAGGTCCGGGCATCGCCGGGCGATGTCGGCCGCCGGTATCGGGTGGGATGCGAGATGCTGCGGCGTGTGCCGCTTGAGGAAGTAGTAGTTGGAGATCACCCGCTCGGCCGGATTGCGCAGGACCGTGACGGTGAAGATCGGGCCCGGGATGAGGCGTAGCTGGTCATAGACGAAATGGCCCGAGAAATAGCGGTAGCGGGCGAGGTCGTCGGGCGGCAGCTGATGGAGATCAATGTTCCGCGGGCAGATCTCATCAGGCGCAAAGGCCTTGGCGAAATGGTGGTCGAGCGTGGTTCCGCCGGTCTTGGCCACGTGCAGGAAGACCAGTCGGCGCCCGGCGGCGGGCGGGAGTGCGGCTGTCGTCATCCGCCACGGAATAGCACGCCGGCGCTGCGATGCAGCAGGCAAGGCGACGCCGCCGCGGCAGAGACCGCGGCGGCGCCGGTCATGGCGTCAGCGAGGCTGCGCCGGGGCGGCGGGGGCACCCGGCTGGCCGGGCGCGCCCGGACCGCCGCGGCGGCCGCCGGGGCCCTGCATCATGACCTCGTCGCGCGACAGGGCACTGTCGCTGTTCTGGTCAGCGGCGCGGAAGGCCGCCTGGAACATCGGCGTCAGCTCATCCATCGTGACCTTGCCGTCGAGATTGGCGTCGATGAAGCGGAACATCGTCGCACCGCGCTCCTGCATCCGCGCCGCCACCCGCTCGGGCGGGCCGCGACGGCCTTCGGGGCGCTGCGCGTCCATGTAGGCGCGGAACTCCTCGATGGTGACGCCGCCGTCCTTGTTGGCATCGATCTCGACGAAGCGGGCCTGGACATAGGCCTGGGCTTCGTCACGGGTGACCTTGCCGTCGTTGTTGGTATCGGCACGGGCGAAGGCCTCGCCCATCAGGAAGCCGCCGGCGCCGCCCCGGCCGTGATGCGGGCCAGGCCCGTGCTGCCAGCCGGGACCGCCGCCAGGACCGCCCGGCGGCGGGCCGCCCGGCGCGGGCTGCGCCACGGCAAGGCCGACGCTGCCGGCCAGGAGCATGGCACTCAGTGCCGCAATCGTTGTCTTCCGCATGGTCTCAATCCCTTCTGTCGGCGACCTTACGCCGCTGTGAGGAAACTGGACCCTTCGTGTAACGCCGGCATTGCGGTGATCGCTTGACAGAGTGAGGAATGGTAACCCAACGATGGTCAAGGTGTGCCCGCCTCGCCCAGATCCCACCACATTCCAGCAAAAGCCAGGATGCCTTCGCGCGCCGGTGCGATCAGGTAGTGTTCATCCGGTCCGTGCTGCTTGCAGCCATTGTATGAATGCGGCACCCAGACCAGCGGTACATGCAGATGGTCGACGAAGACATCGCCCGGCAGGCCGCCCGATGAATTCGGGATGATCTGTACCTTCTTGCCCAGCGACTTCGCCATCGAGGCCTGCGCCCAGCGCACCCAGGGGTGGTCGGGGTCGGTGCGGGAGGCCGGCATGCGCAGCCCGGCATTCTCCACCGCGATGTCCTGGAAGCCATGGGCGTCGAGATGCGCCCGTACCGCGGCGCCGAAGGTCGAGGGGTCGCTGTCGACCGTGTAGCGGACCTGCATATGGGCGCGCGCGTCGGGGGCGACGGCGTTGACCGGGTTTTCCGGGCGGCCGGAGATCATCGCCAACACGATCAGGCTGTTCCAGCCGTAGATCTTTTCGGCGCTGGTAAGGCCTGGTTCGCCCCAGCCTTCGTCGATCGTCGCGGCACCGTCGCCGCCACCGACCGGGCAGCCATCGAGCACCGCGCGCACCGAGTTCGACAGGTCCTTCGGCAGGATGCCGCGCACCAGCACCTTGCCGTTGCGGTCCATCATTGTGGTCAGCGCATGGGCGAGAAGGATCGCCGGGTCCCGCGTCAGCCCGCCCCAATGGCCGGAATGGACGCCGCCGGGGCGCAGTTTCAGCACTAGGTCGAAATGGAAGGTGCCGCGGGTGCCGGTGGCGATGGTCGGGATTTCGGGTTCGACGCGGGGGCCGTCACTGGCGATCAGCACGTCGGCGGCGAGTTCCTTGGCATTGGCGGCGATGAACTCGCGCAGGCCGGTGGAGCCGCGCTCCTCGGCCATTTCCAGCACGACCTTGACGTTGAAGCCGAGCTTGCCGCCGCGCTCCGCGATGACGGCTTCAAGGGCGGCGATGTTGAGCGCGTGCTGGCCCTTGTTGTCGGCGGTGCCGCGGCCGTACCAGCGGTCGCCTTCCTCGATGAGCTTCCAGGGTTCGAGACCGGCGCGCCACTGGTCCTCAAGCCCGCGCACGGTGTCGCCGTGGCCGTAGAGCAGCACGGTGGGGCGCGCGGCGTCCTCGATGCGGATGCCGGTCAGGATGGGGCCGAAGCCCTCGCGCGGGTTGGGGCGGACCTGTACGGTGAAGCCGAGCCGTTCCAGCCAGGGGCGGATCGCACCGTTCAGATAGCGGTCGAGGTCGGCCTCGCGGCCTTCCTCCTGCGCGGTGGAGGGGATGGCGACGAGGTCGGAGAGCAGCGACTTGAAGCCGCCATCGTCGAAGAAGGTGGCGGCGCGCGCGAGGGCGCCTTCGCGGGTGGCCATGATGCGGTCCTCCTTCAGACGATCTGGTTGACCAGGGCGGTCTCGCCGCGCTGCAGCCGGCCGACGTTCTCGACCATGAAGTCGAGCACATTGTCCTCGTACATATGCGTCTCGCCGCCCGTGTGGGGCGTGACCAGCACGTTGGGCATGGCCCAGAGCGGGCTGTCGGCCGGTAGTGGTTCATCGGCGGTCACGTCGAGCGCGGCGCCGACGATGCCGCCGGCCTGCAGCGTGGCGATCAGCGCCGGTTCGTCGATGACACGGCCGCGCGCGACGTTGATGATCTGCGCAGTGGGTTTCATCGCCGCGAGGGCGGCGGCGTTCACCAGGCCGCGCGTCTCGTCGGTCAGCGGGCAGGCGAGGATCAGGAAGTCGGCGCGCGGCAGGACGGTGGCGAGGTCGCGGAAGGAATGCACCTCGTCCGCGCCTTCAGCGCCACCGGCGACGTTCTGGCGGACGCCGATGACCTTCATGCCGAAGGCCTTGCACAGCCGCGCGATGCGCCCGCCGATGCGGCCCAGCCCGACGACGACCGCGGTCTTGCCGCCGGCCTCGTCCTCGCGCTTGGCGAAGTCGCCCTGCATGCCGCGCCACACGCGCTTGGCCTGGTTGTCGCGCGCCTCGGGGATGCGGCGCAGCAGGGCCAGCATCAGGGCGATGGCGTGTTCGCTGACGGCATTCGCGTTGATGCCCTGGCCGCTGGCGAGGCGGATGCCGGCCGCCTTGAGCACGTCGCGGTCATACTGGTCGGTGCCGGCGGAGCAGGACTGCACGAATCGCAGCTTCGGGGCGATCTTCGGCAGGTCGTTGCGCCACATGCCGGAGCAGACCAGCACGTCGGCCTGGGCGATGGTGGCGTCGAGTTCCTCGCGCGAGCGGGCCTCGATGAAGCGGATGCCGGTGTTGCGCGGTGCGAAGCGGTCCCCGAAGCGATAGGCGACATGGGCGAAACAGACGGTCAGTTGGTCGCTCGGCGGCAGCATCGCAGGGGTCTCCCGATTTAGGTCGGGGGCGACCCTGGCCGGGCGTTCGCCGGCGCGCAAGAGGCCCGGCAACGCCGGTCAGCGGCGGACGGTGGCGCTCGCGCTGGCGGTGGCGGACCCGCCGCCGCTGCCACCGCCGCCCGCGCCGCCGGCGAAGAGCACAGCGGCGACGGCTGCCGCCGCCATGCCGGCCGCGGCCCAGGCGGTGGGGCCGGAGAGCGTCTCGCCGCTGGGGGCGACCATGACCATGCGCTGCTGCTGCGGGCGCGGCGGCGGCGCCAGGTGGGTGCGCGGCGCCGGTTCGCCGCGCGGGGCGATGACGACGGCGCTGCCGGGCGGCACCACGAGGCTGCGCGTCTGCGCCAGCGCCGGCGAGGCGAGCAGCGGCAGGAGCGCCGTGAGAGCGAATATTCTACTCATGGTAGAAAATCTAGCGCAGCTGTTTCGCCGCATTCAAGCTTTGTGTTCGGCGGGCGACGCAATGGCCATCCCCGCCGCCCCGCCGGATGCCGCGCTCACCTGCCAGTCGCCTTCCGAGGCCCGCGCCGCGACCTCCTCCGCCAGCAGGGCGAGCACCGCTTCCGTGGCCCGCCCCGGCGTGCGGTCGGGCGGCAGGGCGAGCACGACGTGGCGGCGGATCACCGGCCGCAGCAGGGGGGCGACGGTCATGCGGCCTTCCGCTTCCTCGCGCCGGATGGCCGAGCGCGGCAGGATGGCGAAGCCGAGGCCGCATTCCACCAAGTCCTTCAACACGAGGAAGGAGTCCGCCTCATGCCGCAGGTTCAGCGTGACGCGGGCGCGGGCGGCGGCGGCATCGACGATGGCCCGCAGCCCATGGGGCCGGCTGGGCAGCACCAGCGGGTGGCGGGCGGCGGCGGCCAGCGTCACCGGCGCCGTCGGCGACAGCCCGCTGCCGGAGGGGCCGGCGAGCACCAGGCCTTCGACGAACAGGTCGCGCACCGGCAGGTGGTAATCCGTCGCGCGGCCATACAGCAGCGTGGCATCGGTGGCGCCGCGCTGGACCCATTCGATGAGGTGGCCGGTATAGCCTTCAACCACTCTGAGCGAGACGTCCGGGTAACGCTGCGCCACGCGGCGCGACAACGGGCCGGCGAGCACGGCGGCGACCGTCGGCATCATGCCGAGTGCGACCTGGCCGGCGATGCTGCCGGCGAGCGCCCGGACCTCCTGCACCGCCTGTTCGAGTTGGCGCATCGGGCCGACGACGCGGGCGAGCAATTCGCGGCCGGCCTCGGTCAGTGCCATGCCACGGCCGTGGCGGGTGAACAGGGCGAGGCCGGCTTCGGTTTCCAGCAGGCGGACCTGCCGGGACAAGGCGGGCTGGGCGATCCGCAGACGGTCGGCGGCGCGGCTCAGGGAGCCGGCCTCGGCGATTTCGCGGAAGGTGCGCAGCTGGCGAAGGTCCATCCCGGCCACCTATAGCATTCTGCGATGGATGCTATCGGTCATTTCGAATCCCGCGAAGCCTCGCCGCGCTTCATAAACCCGCCATCCGATGCGGGAGGGACGTTCATGGACGGTGCCGTTGCGGCCGAGGCGATCGCCTGGCCCGATGCGATCTTCGCCGAGTTGCGGCGCTGGGGCGTGCGCCAGGTCGCCTATGTGCCCGATGGCGGGCATGCGCGGCTGATCCGCGCCGTGCATGCCGATGAGGCGATGCGCGCCATTCCGCTGA
This sequence comes from Neoroseomonas lacus, assembly GCF_014644535.1. Classification (GTDB taxonomy): domain Bacteria; phylum Pseudomonadota; class Alphaproteobacteria; order Acetobacterales; family Acetobacteraceae; genus Neoroseomonas; species Neoroseomonas lacus. Next base: position 96,793 of record NZ_BMKW01000003.1, on the reverse strand, counting down.
CGACCGAGGAGGAAGGCATCGCCGTGCATGCCGGCGCGGCGCTGGGCGGGGATCGCGGCGCGCTGCTGATGCAGTCCTCGGGCGTCGGGAACTGCGTGAACATGCTGTCGCTGGTGAAGACCTGCCGCTTCCCGCTGCTGGTCCTGGTGACGATGCGCGGCGAATGGGGCGAGTTCAACCCGTGGCAGGTGCCGATGGGGTCCACCACCGAGGCGGCCTTGCGGCTGATGGATGTGGAGGTGCGCCGCGCCGATCGGCCGGAGGATGTGGCGGAGACCGTGAACGCCGCTGCACGGATGGTATTCGAGGGCGGCAGCGCGGTTGCCGTGCTGCTCGGCCAGCGCCTGGTCGGTGCCAAGGTGTTCTGAGATGCGGGCGGCGCAAGGCGACGAACGTATCGCGCGTGAGGTTGGTGGGGCGGCCACGCGCCAGACAAGGGAGATGGCAATGCTCGACAGGCGGGATGTGGTGGCGCGGCTGCTGCGCGACCGGGGCGAGACCCTGGTGGTCACCGGGCTGGGCTCGGCCACCTACGACGTGGCGGCGGCGGGGGATGACCCGCGCAATTTCTACCTGTGGGGGGCCATGGGTGGCGCGGCGCTGATGGGGCTTGGCCTCGCCATCGCGCAGCCCGCGCGGCCGGTGCTGGTGGTGACCGGGGATGGCGAACAGCTGATGGGGCTCGGCGGCTTCGCGACCATCGCGCTGCAGGCGCCGGCGAACCTGACCATCGTCGTGCTCGACAACGGGCTGTATGGCGAGACGGGCGGCCAGCGCAGCCACACCAGCGGCGGGACGGATCTCGCGGCGGTGGCGCGTGGCTGCGGCATCGCCGATGCGTCGCGGATTACCGACATGGCGGATGTCGAGGCGCTGGCGGCGGCGATCGCCGGGCCGAGCGGCGGGCCGCGCGTGGCGGTAGTGGTGGTCGATACGGCCGAGGCGCCCCGCGTACTGCCGAGCCGCGACGGGGCCGTGTTGCGCGGGCGGATGCAGGCCGCGCTGGGGCTTGCCGCCTGAGACACGCCTGCAGACAGCCCATGCCGGATCCGGGACTGCGCCTTGCGGCGCAGTCCCGAACGCGTTCCGGGCGCCTTGCCAGCCCGGCGACCCGGCCCTAATCCAACCCGAAGCGGGAGAGAACCCATGGACACGCACATGCAGAACGACGCCCACGCCGAGATCCGCGAGGAGGTGCGCAAGCTCTGCACGCGCTTCCCCGGCGAATACTGGCGCGAGCTGGATGCCCGCCGCGGCTATCCGACCGAATTCGTCCAGGCGCTGACCGAGGCCGGCTGGCTCTCGGCGCTGATCCCCGAGGAATATGGCGGGTCGGGCCTGCCGCTCTCCGCCGCCGCGGCGATCCTTGAGGAAATCCATTCGAGCGGCGCCAATGCCGCGGCCTGCCACGCCCAGATGTACATCATGGGCACCATCCTCAAGCATGGCAGCCCGGAGCAGAAGGCGAAGTACCTGCCGAAGATCGCCACCGGCGAGCTGCGGTTGCAGGCCTTCGGCGTGACGGAGCCGACCTCGGGGACCGACACCACCAACCTGCGCACCTTCGCCAAGAAGGAAGGCGACAAGTACATCGTCAACGGCCAGAAGATCTGGACCTCGCGCGCCGAGCATTCCGACCTGATGCTGTTGCTGGCGCGCACCACGCCGAAGGACCAGGTGGCCAAGCGCACCGAGGGGCTGTCCACCTTCATCGTCGACATGAAGGCGGCGCTGGGGAACGGGCTGACCATTCGGCCGATCCGCACGATGATGAACCACAATTCCTGCGAGGTGTTCTTCGACAACATGGAAGTGCCGGCCGAGAACCTGGTCGGCATCGAGGGCAAGGGCTTCCGCTACATCCTCGATGGGATGAACGCCGAGCGGCTGCTGATCGCGTCTGAATCGATTGGCGACGCCAAGTGGTTCATCAACAAGTCGGTGGAATATTCCAAGCAGCGCGTGCTGTTCGGCCGCCCGATCGGGCAGAACCAGGGCGTGCAGTTCCCGATCGCCAAGGCCTATGCCCAGATGCGCGCGGCCGAGGCGCTGGTGCAGAAGGGGCTGGCGAAGTTCGAGGCGCACCTGCCCTGCGGCGAGGAAGCCAATATGGGCAAGATGCTCGGCGCCGATGCGGCCTGGGCGGCGGCCGAGGCGTGCGTGCAGACGCATGGCGGTTTCGGCTTCGCCGAGGAATACGACGTGGAGCGCAAGTTCCGCGAGGCGCGGCTGTATCAGGTGGCGCCGATCAGCACGAACCTGATCCTGTCCTATGTCGGCGAGCATGTGCTCGGGATGCCGCGGAGCTACTGACCATGGCCGGCGTGCCTGTCGCCATCGCCTATGATTTCGACGGCACGCTGGCACCGGGCAACATGCAGGAGCACGTGTTCCTGCCGAAGCTCGGTGTCGATCCCGCGTCCTTCTGGGCGCGGGCGAACCAGCTTGCCGAGGAACAGCAGGGCGACCCGATCCTGACCTACATGCATCGCATGCTGGTGGAGGCGGGCGCCGCCGACATGCCGGTGCGGCGGGAGGATTGGGCGGCCCATGGCGCGGGCATCACGTTGTTCCCCGGCGTCGAGAGCTGGTTCGACCGGGTGAATGCGGCGGGTGCAGCGCGCGGGCTGGCGATCGAGCATTACGTGATCTCCTCCGGCCTGCGCGAGTTGGTGGAGGGCACGGCGATCCGGCGGCACTTCCGCGCGGTGTTCGCCTCGGGCTTTCTGTACAACGCGTCGGGGGCTGCGATCGCGCCGGCCATCGCGGTGAACTACACCACCAAGACGCAGTATCTTTTCCGCATCAACAAGGATGCGCTCGACCTCGCGGACAATACCGCGGTCAACGCGTACCGTCCGCCCGAGGCGCGGCGCGTGCCCTTCGCCAACATCATCTTCATCGGCGATGGCGACACCGACATCCCCTGTTTCCGCACGGTGAAGGAACAGGGCGGTCATTCCATCGCGGTGCATCCGGACGGCGACGCGCAGCGCGCCGCGCGCACGCGCAAGCTGATCGCCGAAGGGCGGGTGCATTGCGCCGTGCCCGCCGACTACCGCGCGGATGCGGAGCTTGAGCACCGCGTGCTGTCCATCCTCGACCTTCTCGCCGCGCGTGCGGCGGTCACTGCCCCGATGCCGGAGAACAACGCATGAGCGGATCCCGCCCCCTCGAAGGCCTTCTTGTCGTCGCGATGGACCAGGCGGTGGCCGCGCCCTATTGCGCGTCCCGCCTCGCCGATGCGGGCGCGCGGGTGATCAAGGTCGAACGGCCGGAGGGCGACTTCGCCCGTGGCTACGACAAGGTCGCCAACGGGCTGTCCTCCTATTTCGTCTGGCTGAACCGGGGCAAGGAGAGCGTCTGCCTCGACATCAAGGCGCCGGACGACAAGGCGCTGCTGGAGCGGCTGATCGCGAAGGCCGATGTCTTCATCCAGAACCTCGCGCCTGGAGCGATGAAGCGGGCGGGGTTCGGTTCCGCCGAACTGCGCGCGAAGCATCCGCGGCTGATCACGGTCGATATCTCCGGCTATGGCGAGGAAGGCGAATACGCCTCGATGAAGGCGTATGATCTGCTGGTGCAGGCGGAAAGCGGGCTTGCCTACATCACTGGCCGCGCGGAGGGGCCGGGGCGCGTGGGTGTGTCGGCCTGCGACATCGCCTGCGGCATGCACGCCTATGCCGCGGTGCTGGAGGCGCTGCTGTCGCGGTCCATCACCGGACAGGGCAAGGGCATCGCGGTGTCGCTGTTCGACGGCATGGCGGATTGGATGACGGTGCCGCTGCTGCAGTATGAGGGGACGGGGATCAACCCGCCGCGCATCGGGCTCGCGCACCCATCGATCTGCCCCTATGGCGCGTTCCAGACCAAGGATGGCCATGACGTGCTGATCGCCATCCAGAATGAGCGCGAATGGGCGTCCTTTTGCGCGCAGTTCCTCGATGAGCCGGCGTTGCCGGAGAAGCCGGGCTTCACCGTGAACAATGACCGGGTGGCGCATCGCCCGATGGTGGATGCGCATATCCAGGCGATGTTCGCGACGCTGACGCGGGACGAATGCGCGGCGAAGCTGCGGCGGGCGAATACCGCCTATGGCTTCGTGAACGATTGCGGCGGGCTGCAGCAGCACCCGGCGCTGAAGCGCATGCCGGTCGAGACCGAGAAGGGGCCGATCCAGGTCGCGCTGCCGGCGGCGCGGTTGTCGGACGGGGTGCGGCCGTTCGGCGCGGTGCCCTCGCTCGGGCAGCACAGCGCGGCGATCCGGGCGGAATTCGCGGCGGGCTGAGCCCCCGGCGTCAACTTGGGCGGCGGAAGAAGATCAGCGGCCCGCGCGCCGGAACCGTGCTCGCCTGCACGGGTGACGGTGCGGGCTGCGCCGGGCCGACCGCCATGATCGGCGCCGAGCGGTAGGCATCGAGCCCCCTGCCCCGCCCGGCCGCGCCGGGGGCCAGCGGGATGACCTGGGCGCGGTCCGCCCGGTTGGCCAGGCTGAGCGGCCCCGCGCTGCCAGCGGCGAAGCGCGCCAGCAGGGCGGCCTCGGCGGCCGGGTCGCCGGGCGGGCGGCCCTGTTCGCCGGCCCAGGCGGCCAGCACCCGCGCGCGGTAGGGTTCGGCGCGTTCGGGCGTCTGCGAGTGGTAGCGGCCGGCGGCGCGCGCCCAATCCCCGCTACTCTCGCGCAGTTCGGTGAGGAATTGCGCGGCGTAGCGGGCGTTGGTCAGTGGGTCGAAGGCCTGTTCCAGGGCCGGGAAGGCGTTGGGGTGGTGGTACAGGTTCACCTGCATGCAGCCGACATCGATGATGCGGACGCCGCGGGCCTGAAGTTGCCGGACCTCGGCAATCGCTGCCTCCCGCGTCGGGAAGAACATGCCGCGCCCCTCGGCATTGATGGTCCAGGGCCAGGGGGCGAAGGCGCCCGTCGCCGGGTCGCGCCGGCCGGATTCGACGCGGCCGATCGCCTGGAGCAACCCGATCGGGACGGCGCGTTCACGTTCCGCGGTGGCGATGGCCGCACGGCAGGCGGCGGCGGGGTCGGCGGTCTGGGCCTCGCCGGGGGCCGCGAATCCCAGCAGCGCGGCCAGCATGGCGGGCAGGCCCAGCAGAGCGGAGAAGCGATTCGACATGGACCCGACAGCGCAAGGCCCATGCCACGCAACAATTATGCGCGCGCATGCTGCGCCGCGTCATTTTTGCTGCACTGCAAAAAACCCCTTGCGAGGTTCAATGAGCAGTCCTAAGTTGTTTGAGGCAGCGGGTTGGCCTAGCCGCCTGCTGCTTTTCTTGGACGTTTCCTCCCTAAACTTGGCGGTGCCTTCGGGCACCGCCTTCTTTTTTTGCGCCCTCCTAGAGTTGAAATTTCTCCGAATGGAGAAAATCCTTCCCCTAAATGGTGCAGCGCATCATGGCCGCAGGAAACGCCAATCCGTCTCCGCCAAATGCCCGATCAGGGTGTTGAGGTGCCGTGCCAGCGGCACCAGGCCGGCGCCGCGCTCGATTTTCGCCTCATCCATGTAGATCGCCCGCGCGATCTCGATCTGCAAGGCATGCACCGCGTCACGCGGGCGGCCGTAGTGGCGCGTGACGTAGCCGCCCGCATAGGGGTCGTTGCGGCGCACGCGGTAACCCAAGCCGATCAGCACTTCCTCGACCAGCCGCGTCGCGCGCGGGGCGCAGGCAGTGCCATGGGCATCGCCCAGCACCATGTCCGGCGGGTTGGCGGCCTGCGCCGGGTGGGCCGGCATGGAATGGCAGTCGATCAGCAGGCAGAAGCCGAATTGGGCGCGGGTCTCGGCGATCAGCTGGCCCAGGGCGGCGTGGTAGGGCTCCCAGCAGGCGCGGATGCGAGCTTCGGCCTCGGCGAAGGCCAGGCGGCGGCGGTAGACGGTCTCCCCGGAGGCGACGATGCGCGCGATGGTGCCGAGACCGGCGCCGACGCGGGGGCTTGAGGTGTTGACCCAGGGCGGCAGCGGACCGTCGAACATGCCGGGGTCGAGTTCCCAGGGTTCGCGGTTCACGTCGCACCAGACGCGCGGGAAGGTCGCCGCCAGCAGCGGTGCGCCGCGGGCGGGGGCACCGGCGAAGAGTTCGTCGACGAAGCTATCCTCGCTCCGGCGCAGCGCCAAGGGCGCAAGGCGAGCCTCGGCCAGCAGCGAAGCCGGGTAGTCCTGCCCGGAATGCGGCGAGGCGAAGACGACGGGCATGGTCTGCCGCGCAGGGCGGTAGATCACGAAGGGCGCGGTCTCGGCGGGCCCTGCCAGGTTCTGGGCGGGAAGATCCATGAGGAACCGACCAAACCATAGCCCCCGCCGCATGTCACGCGAGAGACGCGGTCCCGCGGCCGCGCGGGATTAGGGAAATCGTCAGCACCGCATGCGCATGGTCTGGCCGATGTCCGGCAAGGCAAAAGGCGCCCGGGGCGGCGGCACCATCGTTATCAAGCGCGAGGAGGGCGGCGAGGCCGGCCACCATGGCGGCGCGTGGAAGGTTGCCTACGCCGATTTCGTGACGGCGATGATGGCCTTCTTCCTGCTGATGTGGCTGCTCAACGCCACCACCGAGGAGCAGCGCCGGGGGCTCGCCGATTATTTCGCGCCGACCAACCTGCTGGCGCGGTCGGTGTCGGGCTCGGGTGCGCCATTCGGCGGGCAGACGCCCAACGACAACGGCAACGTCACCTCGACCAGTGGGCAGACCACCATCGAGCCCGGCCGGGTGCCGGTTGTGATGGATATCGAGGAAGACGACACCGACACCCCGGCCCAGCCCATGCCGCGGCGCGAGGGCCCGACCGGCGATGTCGATGAGCCATCGCCGCAGCTGAGCGTTGCCACCCCGCCCGGCGCGCGCGTCGGCCCCGAAGCGCCGCGGGCCGGGCCCGCCGAGACCCCCGTCGCTGAATCCCGGCCCGAGGCGCTGGGCGAGGCTGACTTGCGCCAGGAACTCGCGCGGCGCGAACGCGAGGCCTTCGAACAGGCCGCCCAGCAGATCCGCGAGGCGGTCGCCGCCGACCCGGCGTTGGCCGAGCTCGCGCGGCAGATGCTGGTGGAGCAGACGCCCGAAGGGCTGCGCATCCAGCTCATCGATGCGGAACGGCAGCCGATGTTCGCCCTCGGCGGCAGTGCGCCGAACGACCGGGCGCGGGCGCTGCTCGCGCGGGTCGCCCAGGTGGCGGCGCGGTTGCCCAACCCGATCGCCATCGCCGGCCATACCGACGCCACGCCGTTCCGCGGTGGTGGCGACCGCAGCAACTGGGACCTCTCGTCCGAGCGCGCCAATGTCACGCGCCGGCTGCTGGTCGAGGCCGGGCTGCCGGAGGGGCGCATCCGCAGCGTGTCGGGGCATGCCGATCGCGACCTGCTGTTGGGCGACAAGCCGAATGACGCGGCCAATCGGCGCGTCTCCATCACCGTTCTTCGCCAGGTACCGGACGCCGCACCATGACTTCCATCGGCGGCCTCGTCTTCCTGCTGGTCTGCGTGTTCGGCGGCTACATCGCGGCCGGCGGGCATCTGGAGATCATCCTGCACTCGCTGCCCTTCGAATTCGCCATCATCGGCGGTTCGGCGCTCGGCACGCTGGTGATGTCGAACAGCGTGGCCGACCTCAAGCATGTCGCCGGCGGCTTCGGCAAGCTGATCAAGGGGTCGAGATATACGCGGCAGGACTACATGGACCTGCTCAGCCTGCTCTACTACCTGGTGCGGCTGGCGCAGACCAAGGGGCCGATGGCGCTCGAGCCGCATATCGAGAAGCCGGAGGAAAGCGCGGCCTTCACCAGGTTCCCGCGCATCGCGCATGACCATCACGCCGTGCTGCTGATCTGCGACTATCTGCGCATGGTCGGCATGAACGCAGACGACCCGCACCAGATCGAGGATGTGATGGCGCGCGAGTTGAAGAAGATCAAGGAGGAGGAGATGCACCCCTCCCACGCCATGCAGTCGATGGCCGATGCGCTGCCGGCGCTCGGCATCGTCGCCGCCGTGATGGGCGTGATCAAGACCATGGGGTCGATCGACCAGCCGCCCGCGGTGCTGGGGCGGCTGATCGGCGGCGCGCTGGTCGGCACCTTCCTCGGCGTGCTGCTGGCCTATGGGCTGATGGGGCCCTTCGCGACGCGCCTCAAGAGCGTCGTTGACGAGGAAAGCAAGTTCTTCGAGGTGATTCGATCCGTGCTGGTCGCGCATCTGCACGGCAATGCGCCGCAGGTCGCCGTTGAAACCGGGCGCAAGATGGTGCCGAGCGGGCTGATGCCGACCTTCCAGGAGTTGGAGCAGGTGCTGCAGGAATTGCAGATCGCGTAGCGGAGCATCCGTCCGCCGGTCGGCCACGGCAGCCGCTGGGGTTTGTCATGTCCGCCAGCATTGGTGCCGGTCGGCCGCCATTCTATTCCGGCGTTGCGCCGGGCCAGCGCCCGAGTTGGTGAAGGGCGAAGCGCAGTGGCTTGTCCGAGACCCGCAGCAGCCCGATGCGTGGATGCTCCAGTTCAAGGATCAGGAAGATCGCGCCGCTCACCGCCAGCGAGCCGGCGAAGAGGGCGACGACGATCAGCCGGTTCCATCGCGCGAAGACGCCCATCGCCAGGAACAGCATGGCAAGCCAGGACACCAGCACGGCGAGGAAGGGCCACTGCACGTCGTTGGTGGCGTCGTGCATCATTAGCAGGACGCGGGCCTGGACGAGGCGGCTCGCCACGGCCAATGCCCGCGCTTGGGCGGCGGCCTCTCCGGGATTGGATGGGTGCAGCCGCGCCACCGCGTCGTGGAAGGCGTCGAAGCGCACCGTGTCGATCGCCCGGTCGGGCTGCCGCGACTGGAGGACATGGTCGTGCACCGCGGCCTGGACCATGCCCCGCAACTCACGCCGCGCGAGATCCGCATCCGGGCCGGAATGGGCCAGCGCGATGTCGAGCACGATGACGTCGGCGGCGAGTTCCGAGACACCCTCGGCCTGGGAGCGGTAATGCGTGCTCGCCGAGGCGATCAGCAAGCCAAGGACCAGCGTCGCCATCGAGGCGATCAGCGCCTGGACCAGGCGCACCGTATCCTTCGATTCGCCGCCGCGATGGTCCTCTGGCAAGGCGCGATGAAGCGCGAGGCCGATCAGGCTCGCCATGAATGTCAGGAAGAAGACCCCGGCTCCGGCCAGCAGCGTCATCCGGACGCGCTCCCCCTTGTTGCTGATGTGGACGCGGCCTTTGGCCACGGCGAATACTGGCAGGCGGCCCGCACCAATGCCAGCGCCCCTGCCGGACCTCGGCTGGAGGCGATGTCCTGCGTCAGGCGCCGCCGTTGCTGTTGTTGTAGGCGCTGGCTGGCAGGGTCGTGCAGGCCACTCGGTCACAACAGGCCGTGGCCATCAACGACGACAGGAGGAACACCAGGACACGAAGCCCCATGGCGATAACCCGGCGGCAGATATGGCGGGCGGCCGAGCGGCCACCCGCCGTCATCCTATCGCCGTGTCAGTCCTTCAGGCCATAGACACCGCGCGCCGCCTCGGAGCTGACCAGCCCGTCCTCGACGTCGCGGGCCACCAGCGCGGGGTCGCGCTCCTTCGGGTCGCCCATGCCGCCGCCGCCGGGCAGCTTCAGCAGCAGGCGGCGACCCTTCGGGATGATCTGGAAGCCCTTGGTGCGCAGCACGGTGCCGTTGGCGTCGTTCATCCCGACCCAGCCGGCCGCGCCCTCACCGCCGCCGTCACGGCCCTTCGGCGCATTGGCGACGCGGTCGAAGATGGCGTTGACGGCGAATTCGGCATCGCCCTTGGCGCCGATCTCCATCACCTGGCCGAAGCCGCCGCGGGTGCGGCCGGCGCCTGCCGAATCGGGGCGGAGCTGCTTCTGCCAGAAGATGACCGGGGCCACGTTCTCGGTCGCCTCGACCGGCATGGTGCGCACGCCCGAGGGGAAGGCCGTGCCGTCGAGACCGTCCTTCTCCGGCCGCGCGCCGGTGCCGCCGGAGTTGAAGGTGATGATCTCGAAATCCTCGGTCTCCGCGGCCTGGCCCGACACCTGCGAGCCACCGCGCAGCGGCGGGTTCCACAGCGCCGAGGAGCCTTCGGCATTGACGCGGCCGGGGATCGCCTGGTGCAGGCAGCCCATCATCAGGTCGGGCAGCAATTGGCCGACGATGTGGCGCACCGAGACCGGATAGGGATGCGGCGCGTTGAGGATGCAGCCCTTCGGGATCTCCATCTGGAAGGGCAGCAGCGAGGCCCAGTTGTTCGGCACCTCCGGGGCGACGACGCATTTGATGCCGAAGCAGGCATAGGCGCGGCAATAGGCCGGCGGCACGTTGATGCCGCGGTTGGACAGGCCGGAGGTGCCGGCGAAATCCACCACGATGCGGTCGGCATGTATGGTCATCGCCGCCTTCAGCGTGACCTCGGATTCATAGCCGTCCGACTTGATCGAGCTGCTGAAGGTCGCGCGCGGCAGCTTGGCGATCTCGGCCAGCGTCGCGCGCGTGCTCGCTTCGAAGATGTAGCCGCCGAGGTCGTCGAGGCCATCCATGTCGAATTCGTCGAGCATCTCGACGAGCCGCTTCGCCCCGGCGTCGTTGCAGGCGCACAGGGAATAGATGTCGCCTTCGAGTTCGACCGGGGTGCGCGAGCCTGCGCGGATGAAGTCGAAGAAGGTCTCGTTCGGGACGTTGCGGTCGAAGCACTTCACGATGGGGATGTAGAGGCCTTCCTCAAAGACGCTCCGCCCCTCGGGGCCCATGCCGAGGCCGCCGATGTCGATGATGTGCGCGGTGTTGGCGAAGAGACCGACGATCTTGCCCTTCCGGAAGGCGGGCGTGACGACGGTGAGGTCGTGCAGGTGGCCGGTGGCGAGCCAGGGGTCGTTGGTGATGTAGTGGTCGCCGGGGTTCATGACGGCCGCGGGGAACTTCTTGAGGAAGTGCCCGACCGCCTCGGCCATGGAATTCACATGGCCGGGCGTGCCGGTGACGGCCTGGGCCAGCATGCGACCTTCGAGGTCGAAGATGCCCGCCGACAGGTCCCCCGCCTCGCGCACCGTGGTGCTGAAGGCGGTGCGGATCATAGTCTGCGCCTGTTCCTCGACCACCGCGATCAGGCGGTTCCACTGGATCTGGCGCTGGATGGTGGCGAGTGCGCCGGTTTCCTTGCTCATCACGCGGCCTCCTGCGTCAGGTCGAGATAGCCAAGCCCATCCATCCGGCACGTCCAGCCAGGGCCGATCAGCGTGCTGGTCTCGGCTTCGGCCACGATGGCGGGGCCGGGGATGGTCGCGCCGAGGTTCATGTGCTCGCGGTCATAGACGGGCCATTCGGTCACCTCGCCGGTCGCGGTGTCGCGCACCATCTGGGTGCGGATCGGCTTGGGTGCCGGGCTGTCGGCGACCGGGGCGGCCGGTTCGACATGCGGCACCAGGGTGCGGACGGTGACGGCGAAGGAGAGGATTTCCACATCCGAGCCGGGCACCGGGCGGTCGTAGAAGCGGGTGTATTCGGCGTCGTAGAGTGCGCGGATTTCCTTGACGTCCGTCGCGGTCAGCGCGCGTGGCGGCAGCGGGACCGAGATCTCGTGGCCCTGCCCGACATAGCGCATGTAGGCGATGCGCGTTTCCTCGACCGGCTGGCCGAAGGCGCCTTCGGAAACGACCTTGGTCGCTTCCGCCGACATTGAGCCGAGCAGGCCGTTCACCGCTGCGAGGTCGAAGCTGCCGAAGCGCTGGTAGAGCGACTTCACCACCTCATAGGCCACGGGGGCGCGCAGGAAGCCGATGGCGGAACCGACGCCGGCCCCGCTCGGGACCAGCATGCGCTTCACACCGATCTTCTCGGCGACGCGATAGCCATGCACCGGGCCGCCGCCGCCGAAGGCGATGACGATGCGCCCGTCATAGCCCTTGCCGCTTTCGATGGCGTGGACGCGGGCGGCATTGGCCATGTTCTCGTCGACCATCTCGACGACGCCGAGGCCGGCCATGTCGCCCGACAGGCCGAGCTTGCTGCCGACATGTTCGGCGAGCGCGGCGCGCGAGAGCTCCGGCTGCAGCGGCAGCGAACCGCCGGCGAACAGCGAGGGTTCGTAGCGGCCGAGCGAGAGGTTCGCATCGGTGACCGCCGGATGCGTGCCGCCGCGGCCGTAGCAGGCAGGGCCCGGGTCGGCGCCAGCCGATTCCGGACCGACCTGGATGCGGCCCATGCTGTCGACCTGGGCGATGGAGCCACCGCCAGCGCCGATCTCCACCATCTCGATGACGGGGATGCGCAGCGGCAGGCCGGAGCCTTTCTTGAAGCGGCCGACCCGGGCGACCTCGAAGGTGCGCGAGGCCTGCGGGCGGAAACCGTCGATCAGGCAGACCTTCGCGGTGGTGCCGCCCATGTCGAAGGACAGCACCTTGTCGAAGCCGCGCTGCTTGGCGACGAAGGCGGAGAAGATCGCGCCTCCGGCCGGGCCGGATTCGACCAGGCGGATGGGGAAGCGCGAGGCGGTCTCGATGGTGGTCAGGCCACCGCCCGACAGCATCAGGAACAGCGGGCAGGTGACGCCGGCCGCGCGCATGCCGGTCTCCAATCGGCCGAGATAGGTCGCCATCAACGGCTGGACGTAGGCGTTGGCGACGGTGGTGGAGAAGCGCTCCCATTCGCGCATCTCGGGCGAGACTTCGGAGGAGAGAGAGACCGCCATGCCAGGCCACATCTGGCGCACGATCGCGGCGGCGCGCTGTTCGTGGGCGGGATTCACGAAGGCGTGGAGGAAGCCGATGGCGAGGGATTCGATGCCCTCGCCCTTGAGGAATTGGATCTGCTCGCGCAGGCCGGCCTCGTCGAGCGGCAGCAGCACCTTGCCGGTATTGTCGAGCCGTTCGGCGACCGTCACGCGCCAGCGGCGGCGCACCAGCGGTTCGGGCAGGTTGATGTTCAGGTCGTACTGGTCGTAGCGGGCTTCGTTGGCGAGGGCGAGAACATCGCGGAAACCCTCCGTGGTCAGCAGCGCGGTCTTCGCACCCTTGCGTTCGATGATCGCATTGGTCGCGAGGGTCGTGCCGTGGATGACCAGCGAGAGGTCGGACGGCGCCATGCCCGCCTTGGCGAGGACCTGGGCGACGCCGTCGAGCACGCCCTTCTCGGGCGCGTGCGGCGTGGTGAGGACCTTGGTGGTCCAGCGCTGGTCACCCTTTTCGATGGCGAGGTCGGTGAAGGTGCCGCCGATGTCGACGGCGAGACGCGCCGTCATAGGCTGGCCTCCGCCGCCCAGCGCTGCACCACGGCACAAGCCGCCGCGAAGTCTTCCATACGCATGTCTTCCTTTGGATTATGACTGCCGTTCTGATTGCGCACGAACAGCATGCCGGCAGGGATCTTCGCCTCGGCGAAGGCGGCGGCGTCGTGGCCGCCGCCGGAGGCCATGACGCGGTGCGGGATGCGGAGCGTCTCAGCGGCGCGCAGCAGGCCGGCGCGGATACCCTCATCCATCGGCGAGGCGCGGCTGCCGGTCTCGGGGCCGCACTCGAACTGCACGCCGCGGCGGGCGGCGATCTCATCCATGAAGCGATGCAATGCCTCGAACATCAAGTCGCAGGCATGCGGGCTGACGCTGCGGACATCGAGCTGGAAGGTGGTCTCGCCGGCGATCTTGGTGAAGCCGGCATCCGCCGTCGTCGCCATGGTGCAGAAGGTGCAGACGAGCACATGGCCCATCGATTCAAGCCGGCACCATTCCTCGTCCATCCGATAGACGAGTTCTGCGAGGGCGGCGGCGGCATCGCGGCGAAATTTGCGCGGGGTGCCGCCGGAATGGTTGTACTCGCCGACCACGCGGCCCTGGCGCAGGCGGCGGCTGCCGGGGATGCCGGTGACGATGCCAACCGGGATCTGCTCGGCATCGAGCACCGGCCCCTGTTCGATGTGCAGTTCGAGATAGGCGGCGGTGTTGTGCGGGCCGACGGCGTGTTCGCCGCGCGCCACCGCCTCCGGGTCGAAGCCTTCTTCCTTCATGTGATCGGCGAGGCTGCGGCCGGTGTCCTGCCGGGCGATGGCCAGGCCATCGGGCTTCAGCGCACCGAGCGCCATGCGCGAGCCGGGATAGGAGACGGGGAACCAGGCGCCGGCTTCCTCGGCGCGGATCGCCATGACGGTGATGTCGCGGCCGGGGACGAAGCCGGCGCGCTTCATGCCCGAGACCGCCGCGATGCCGGCGAGCACGCCCGCCGCGCCGTCGAAATTGCCGCCCTGGCGGACGGAATCGAGATGGCTGCCGAGGATGATGCGCTTGGCCGCGCGATCGGCGCCGGGCAGCGTCACGTACATGTTGCCGGCGACATCGACGGTGGTCTCGAGGCCGATGCGCTCCGCCGCCGCGCGCACCAGCGCATGGGCCATGCGTTCGCCGGGGCCGTAGGCGTCGCGCGTCACGCCCTCGCCATCGACGCTGCCGGCGCGCAGGCCGTCGAACAATTCGGCGGCGAGGTCCACATCGGGGGTGAGGTTCGGCAGCATCGGATTCAACCTTCGTGAGGGCAGCGATGGCCGCCGGGCAGCGCCGGCGGCCAGGCGCGGGTCAGAGCATGGAGCGGACGCGGCCACCATCGACACGGACCATCGTGCCGGTGATGTAGGCACCCGTGCTGCCGGCGAGGAAGGCACCCATCGGGCCGTATTCGCCCGGTTCGCCGACGCGGCCGGCGGGGACTTCCTTGCCGGCGCGGGCGATTTCCTCATCGACCGAAATGCCGGACTTCTCGGCGCGCGCCGCGGCGGTTTGGGTGATGCGGTCAGTGCGGATCGAGCCTGGCGCCAGGATATTCATCGTCACGCCATCGGCGGCGACTTCACCCGACAAGGTCTTGAGCCAGGCCCAGATTGAGGCGCGCAGCGTGTTCGACAGTGCGAGGATCGGGATCGGGTGCTGCATGCCCGAGGAACCCACCACGATGACGCGGCCCCATTTCTGCGCGCGCATCGCCGGCAGCAGCTTCATGGTGATGCGGATAGGCGAGACGACGATGTTCTGGAACCACTTGATGAGGTCGGATTCCTTCATGTCAGACGCCGTGCACACCGGCGGGCCGCCGTGGTTGAGCACTAGGATGTCCACGCCACCCATCGCGGCGACGGCGGCGTCCGCCAGCTTGTCCATCTCCTCGCCATTCGAGACGTCGGCCTGCACGACCGTCACCGCCGGCGCGCCGAGTGCCTTGAGGTCGGCGGCGGCCTTGTCCATCGCGGCGACATCGCGGCCGCTGATGGTCAGCACCGTGCCTTCGGCGGCGAGCGCATCGGCGATCGACCGACCGAGACCCTTCGCGCCGCCCATGACCAGGGCGCGCTTGCCTTTCAGACCGAGATCCATCGTCAAAATCCTTCGTTTCCTGCCGTGAGACCGGGGCGGAACCTGCCCCCTCCCCCGCCCCCTGGCAAGACGGGCCGGCACGCGCCATGGTGAGGCCCATCCCCGGATTCATGCAGGAAGCGTTCCATGGCCAAGCCCACTGTCCTCGTTACGCGTCACCTGCCCGACGGCGTCGAAGCACGGCTGGCCGGGATGTTCGATGCGCGGCTGAACAACGCGGACGAGCCATGGAGCGGGAATGGCGCCGAGATCCTGCGCCGCGTGGCCGAGAGCGGCGCGACCGGGCTGCTGTGTGCGGCCGGCGACGCACTGAATGCCCAGACCATCGGCGCGCTGCCCGAGCATCTGCGCATCATCGCGACGTTTTCGGTCGGCACCGACCATATCGACCTCGAGGCGGCGCGGTCGCGCGGCATCGTCGTGACCAACACCCCCGACGTGCTGTCCTTCGCCACGGCCGAGATCGCCTTCACACTGATGCTGATGGCCGCGCGCCGCGCCGGGGAAGGCGAGCGGCTGGTGCGCGCCGGCGGTTGGACCGGCTGGGCGCCGACGCAGCTGATGGGCATGACGCTGGAGGGCAAGACGCTCGGCGTGCTCGGCTTCGGGCGCATCGGGCGGGAATTGGCGCAAATGGCGCGCGGCATGCGGATGGCGGTCCATTACCGCAATCGCAGCCGCGTCGCGCCCGAGTTGGAGCAGGGCGCGGTGTATCACGACAACGACGAGGGTTTCCTGGCCGCGATCGACGTGCTGTCGATGCATATTCCCGGCGGCGCGGCGACGGCGAAGTGGCTGAATGCCGAACGGCTCGCGCTGATGAAGGCGGGCGCGATGGTGGTGAATACCGGCCGCGGGACCACGGTGGATGATGCGGCGTTGGTCGCCGCGCTGCGGTCGGGCCACATCGCTGCCGCCGGGCTCGATGTCTATGACGGCGAGCCGCGCGTGTATTCGGGCTATCTGCCGCTGGAGAATGTCGCGCTGCTGCCGCATCTCGGGTCGGCCACGGTCGAGACGCGGCAGGCGATGGGCGAGCGTTGCATCGAGAATCTCGCCGCGCTGCTGATCGAGGGGCGGACGCCACCGCATTGCGTCGGCTAATCCGCCACCCCACACAAGACACACCGCATCGCAAGGACGCCGCCCATGCTGTTCGACTTCACCAAGGTTCCGCCGGAGCAGGCCTACAAGCTCATCGTCTCGTCCATCGTGCCGCGGCCGGTGGCCTGGGTAGTCAGCCAGGATCGCGAAGGGCGGATCAATGCCGCGCCCTATTCCTTCTTCAATGCCTTCTCCAGCAATCCGGTCGTCGTCGGCATCGGCTGCGGGCAGCGGCCGCCCGGGGTGGTGAAGGACACGCTGGCCAATATCGAGGCGACGGGGCAGTTCGTGGTGAACCTGGTCTCGGCGGAGAATGCCGCGCAGATGAACATCACCGCCATCGACTTTCCCCACGGCGTCGATGAACTCGCCGAGGCGGGGCTGACCACCGCGCCGTCCTCGCTGGTGAAGGTGCCGCGCATCGCCGAAAGCCCGGTCGCGCTGGAATGCGAAATCTTCCAGTTCGTGCCGACCGGGCACCACACCATCGTCATGGGCCGTGTCATCGCCATGCATGTGCGCGACGATTGTGTGCAGGATGCGTCGCGGTTCTATCTGGACACGCCGAAGATGGAGCTGGTCGGGCGCATGCATGGCGGCGGGTGGTATGCGCGCACGACCGACCGAGTCGAGATCCCGCGCATTCCGCTGGCGGATTGGCAGGCGCGCGCGAAGGGGTGACAGAAGGTTGGAGGGGCGCCGCCCCTCCAAGGCACCCCGCCGAACGGCCGGACCCTTTGGAATGCCATCGTTTGGCGCCGTGCCCCGTTGTCAGAAGGAGTGCCGGGACCCGCCACCGGGCACGGCGTGCGTGATGCGGGTGGCAGCGCACCCGTACCGCCCGGCACCAAGTACCGGCTTTCCAAATGACACGGTCATTTGGTGGGGTGGTTTGGAGGGGCAAAGCCCCTTCAATTCTTCCCTCGCGACCCGCTCTGGACACCTCCCTCACCCGCCGTCACCCTGCCGCCCAAGCGCGACGGACCCACCCGCCGGGGGCGAGGGCCGCGCATCGGAGGATGTGTCCCATGCCAATGCCGCCCCTGACACGGCGTGCGCTGCTTGCCCTTGCCGTTGCGGCGACGCTGCCAGCCCCCGCCTTCGCACAGGCCTTCCCCGACCGCCCGCTACGCCTCGTCATTCCGTGGCCGCCGGGCGGGACCAACGACATCGTCGGGCGGCTGGTGTCCGATGGCATGGCGCACCGGCTCGGCCAGCCGGTGGTGATCGAGAATCGCGGCGGCGCCGGTGGCGCGCTGGGCGCCGAGGTCGTCGCGAAATCGACGCCGGATGGCTACACGATGCTGCTGGGCGGGTCGGGCAGCCTGACGATCAACCAGTTGGTGCGCAAACGCCTGCCTTATGATCCGGCGACCGCCTTCGCGCCGATCGGCATGATCGGCAGCGGGGCGAATGTCATTGTCGTGCATCCGTCCGTGCCGGCGACCACGCTGCGCGAGTTGCAGGCAGTGGCGCGCAACGCGAATCCGCCGCTGAATTATGCCTCGCCCGGCGTCGGGTCCACCGGGCATGCGGCGGGCGCGATGATCAACCAGGTGCTGGGCGTCGAGATGCAGCATGTACCCTATCGCGGCACCGGGCCGGCGATGAACGACGTGGTGGCCGGGCGTATTCAGGTTTTCACCAACGCCCTGGCGCCGATGCAGTCGCAGATCGAGGCCGGCACGGTGCGCGCGCTGGCGATCGCCGGGCCGCGGCGCAACGCCGCGCTGCCCAACCTGCCGACCACCGGCGAGGCCGGCTTCCCCGACATCCAGGCGGCGACCTGGTATGCGTTGTTCGCCACGGGTGGGTCGCCGCCTGACCGCGTGCAGCGGCTGTTCACGGCGCTCGCGGAGACGCTGGCCGATCCGGAGGTGCGCGGGAAACTCGAAGGCGGCGGCCTCGATGTCGAACCGAGCGAAAGCCCGGCCGCCTTCGCCCGCTTCGTCGCCGAGGATGCGGCGCGTTGGGAGCCGGTGGTGCGCCGCGCGGGTGTCAGCGTGGAGTGAATGACCGCTTGAGAATGTGCCATCGGGCGCCTTCTCGGGTGCGGGCCGGTGCCGGCTTGTCAGTTGGACACCCGGCCGCCCTTGCGGTGCCCGGCCGTTGCGGCAGGATACGCGCAGGGAAAAGGAAATCGGTCCATGATCGCTCGTCGCCACTTGGCGCTGGCTGCCATGCCGCTGCTTGCGCGACCCGCCCTGGGGCAAGGGGTGGCCTGGCCGAACCGTACCATCCGGTTGATCGTACCCTGGCCGCCGGGACAGGCGACCGACCTCGTCGGACGCATCATGGCGCAGCGACTGTCGCAGACGCTCGGCCAGCAGGTGGTGCCGGAGAACAAGCCCGGTGCCGGCGGGTCGATCGGCACCGACTACGTCGCCAAGGCGGCGCCGGATGGCTACACGCTGCTTGCCGCCTCGATCGGGCCGATCTCCTTCGGGCCGCTGCTGCAGCGGCTGCCCTATGATGTCGAGCGTGACCTCGCGCCGATCGCAACCTTCTCGGGTTCGCCTTATTTCCTGGTGGTACGCGGGGACAGCCCGGCGCAGGACGCGCGCGGCCTGATCGAGTTGCTGAAGCGCGAGCCGGGCAAGCGCAGCTATGCCTCGTCGGGCGTCGGGGGCGCGCAGCACCTGCTGACGGCGCTGCTGGTCGCGCGCACCGTGGTCGATGTGCTGCATGTGCCGTTCCAGGGCAGCGGGCCGGCGATGGCGGCGCTGCTCGGCGGCCAGGTGGATTTCGCGATCGAGACGCTGGCCGCCGCGGCCGGGCTGATCCGCGAGGGCAAGCTGCGCGCGCTGGGCAGCACCGTCGGGCGCCGCACGCCGCTGATGCCGGAGGTACCGCCGCTCGCCGAGGCGCTCGACCTGCCGGGCTACGATTACATCGGCTGGATCGGCATGATGGCGCCGGCCGCCACGCCGCGGCCGATCCTCGATCGGCTGTCAGGCGAACTCGCCCAGGCCTCGACATTGCCGGAGACGCAGCAGCGGCTCGCGACGATTGGGACAGAGTCCATCCCGCGCAATCCGGATGAATTCCGCGCGCTGCTCGCGCAGCAGCGCGAGGCGTTCGGCGCGGTCATCCGAAGCCTCGGGATCCGCCCCGAATGAGGCGACGCACGGCACTGGCGCTGACCCTGCTGCCGGCGATGGCGCGGGCGCAGGGGGCGTGGCCCTCGCGGCCGATCCGCCTCGTTGTCCCTTTCGCGCCGGGGGGCACCACCGATGTCGTCGGGCGTATCGTAGCCGAGAAGCTGGGTGCGCGGCTGGGTCAGCCGGTGATCGTGGAGAACCGCGCCGGGGCCGGGGCGACGATCGGCGCGCAGCTCGTCGCGCGGGCGGAGCCGGACGGGCTGGTGCTGCTGGTTTCCTCCTCCACCTCGCACGGCGTCTCGCCGGCGCTGTATCCGAACATTCCCTATGACGCGCTGCGCGACTTCACCCATGTCGGGATGATCGCGCGCTCTCCCTCGGTGTTGCTGGTCAACCCGGCGAGCCCGGTGCGCAACCTCGCCGACTTCGCAGCCGCGGCGCGCGCGGCAGGGGAAGTGCGCTTCGCCGTGGCCGGCATCGGCACCTCGTCGCATCTGGCCGGGGTGCGGCTGGCGATGGCGCTCGGCGTGCGGACCGAGAGCATCCCGTATCGGGGCGCGGGGCCGGCGCTGACCGACCTGATGGGCGGCGTGGTGCCGGCAATGATGGACAGCCTGCCCTCCTCCGGGCCCCATGTGCGGGCGGGTTCGCTTCGCGCGCTCGCCGTCAGCGGGGCGGAGCGCGCCGACGGCTTTGCCGAGCTGCCGACGCTGCGCGAGGGCGGGCTCGATGTCGTCTCCTATGCCTGGTTCGGCATCTCCGGCCCGGCAGGGCTGCCGGCGCCGATCGTCGATCGCCTCTCCGCCGAATTGCGTGCGGTGCTGACCGACCCGGCGACCCGCGCGCGGCTGGAGGAACTGGGCGGCGCGCCGCCCGACACCACGCCCGAGAGCTACACCGCCTTCATCCGCGACGAACTCGCGGCCTTCGCGCCGCTGGTCCGCGCCGCCGGCCTGCAACCACAATAAGGACGTCCCCATGACCCGCACCGTCGGCCGCATCCTGGCCGAGAGCCTGGCCGCTCACGACATCGACCTGATCTATTGCGTGCCGGGGGAGTCCTATCTGGGCCTGACCGATGCGTTGACCGACGTGCCGGGCATTCGCCTGGTGGTCTGCCGGCATGAGGGCGGCGCCGGCTTCATGGCCGCCGCCGATGGGCGGATGCGCGATGGGCGGGCTGGCGTCGTGCTCGTCTCGCGCGGGCCGGGTGTCACCAATGCGATGATCTCGATGCATACCGCATTTCATGACGCGACGCCGCTGGTGGTGCTGATCGGCCATGTCGAGCGCAAGGATGTCGGCCGGCTGGCGCTGCAGGAGCAGAATTACTCGCGCCTGTTATCGGACGTGACGAAGGGCGTCTTCGAGGTGATCCAGCCGATCCAAGCCAGCGAGGTCATCGCGCGTGCCTTCCACCTCGCGGAATCGGGCACGCCCGGGCCGGTCGCGGTGATCCTGCCGGAGGATATCTTCGATCAGCCGGCCGAAGGCCCCGTGGTGCTGCCGGCGGTGCTGCCGAAGTCGGGGCCGCGCAGCGAGGACCTCGACCAGCTCGCTGAGATGCTGGCGCAGGCCGAGCGGCCGCTGGTGCTGGTGGGTGGTGCGATGGCCTCGGGTGGCGAGCAGGCGCTCACCGACCTCACGCGCCTGGCCGAAGCCTGGACGCTGCCGATCAGCCCGACGCATCGCCGGCCGCATCTGTTCGATGCGACGCATCCGAATTACGGCGGCTACATGGGCATCCGCGTGCCCAAGCCGCTGATCGAGGAGATGAAGAAGGCGGATCTGATGATCTGCCTGGGCGAGCGGCTGTCGGACAGCATCAGTCAGTCCTACACCTTCCCCGCCGCGCCGCAGCCGCAGCTGCCACTGGTGCAGGTGTGGCCGGATGCGAATGAGATCGGCCGCGTCTGGCGCGTGGACCTGCCGATCGCCGCCGACCCGCATGCGGTGATCCGCGCGCTGTTGGCGCGCAATGCGCCGGAAGCCAGCGAGGGGCGGAAAGCCTGGGTGAAGGGGCTGAACACCATCCATCGCGGGCTGCTCGCGCCCGAATGGGACAAGATGGAGGATGGCGTGAATTTCGGCGCCGTCTGCGCGGCGATGGCGCGCCACATCCCGGCGGATGCGGCGGTGACATCCGATGCCGGGAATTTCTCCTCCTTCCTGCATCGGTATTTTCCGTTCAAGCAAAGTCACGTCTTTCTTGCCTCAAATGTAGGCGCCATGGGGTCGGCCGTGCCGATGGCGGTGGCGGCGGCGTTGCGACGGCCCGGCAAGCGGGCGGTCGCCTTCGTCGGCGACGGCGGCATCCTGATGACCGGCAACGAGATCGCGACCGCGCGGCGCGAGGGCGTGGCACCGATCATCATCCTGTCGAACAATGCGGGCTACGGCACGATCGGGATGCATCATGAAGGCCGCTATCCGGGGCGGCCCTATGACCAGGCGACCAGCCTGGTGAACCCGGATTTCATGGCCTGGGCCAAGGCTTTCGGGGCTGCCGCCTTCGATGTGCAGACCGAGGATGATATCGAGCCGGCGCTCGCCGCGGCGTTTGCCGTCACGGACCGGCCGGTGGTGGTGCATGTGCGGTCCTCGGCGGTGCAGGCCTCGGCGTGGAAGAAGCGGACCATGCCGCTGCCGGCCTGACGCGCGGCCCCGGGGTGGGCCGCCCGCATCGCCCCGGGGCAGGCATGATGCCTTGCGCCCGGCGGCGGCGCGCTGAACTGTATGCAATTGAACGCGCGACTGTATTGAACGAATCAACGCGGCGGAGAGGCCGCGGGGCTGTGGCCAAGACGCTCGGGCAGTGAGTCGAGCGCACTTCATAACAGCGGCACAAAGATTGCTGATCCGTGACTTGCTCTGGTTGCCTCTGCGCCACCGGGTATGGCCGCCGGGGGGCGGCATGGAAACAAGGAACGGAAGGCAGCATGTTCAGGAAAATCGCCACCATGGCTTTGGGGCTGGGCCTTCTGGCCAGCCCGGCCGCAGCGCAGGTGGATCTCGGCAGCGGATTTTCCATCACCGGTACCGCTACCGGCATCACGGACTATGTGTTCCGCAACATCAGCCAGACCAATAACCGCCCGGCGGTGCAGGGCAGCGTCGAACTGTCGCATGAAACCGGCTTCTACGTCGGTGCCTTCGCGAGCAACGTTTCCTTCCCTGGCACCAATGCCCGCCAGGAAGTCGATGGCATTGCCGGCTTCCGCTACACGGTCAGCGGCTTCACCGCCGATATCAGCGGCATCTACTACGGCTATCCTGGGTACTCCGAACAGCCGGGCCAGTATCAGATCGCCTATGGCGAAGCGATGCTGAAGCTGAAGTATGAGCTGGAACCGGTCACCTTCGTCGGCACCGCCGCCTGGTCGCCGGACTTCTTCGGGTCCTCGGGCAACAGCTATTGGATCGAAGGCGGGGTCGATTGGAAGACGCCAGTGCTCGACATCGTGCTGTCGGGGCGCCTCGGCTACCAGTGGATCGAGAACAACGCCCGCTTCGGCACGCCGGACTACATGGCCTACAGCATCTACGCGACGGTCCCGATCGCCTATGGCTTCTCCGCGGCGGTCGGTTTCTATGGCACCAATATCAGCCAGTCGGATTGCGCCGGCGGGTTGAAGGTCTGCGACAATCGCTTCATCGCCTCGGTGTCCT
The DNA here is from genome assembly GCF_014644535.1 of Neoroseomonas lacus. Classification (GTDB taxonomy): domain Bacteria; phylum Pseudomonadota; class Alphaproteobacteria; order Acetobacterales; family Acetobacteraceae; genus Neoroseomonas; species Neoroseomonas lacus. The sequence goes on along the minus strand of NZ_BMKW01000003.1, from coordinate 73,595 downwards.
GGACGTTTTAGTTGATCCCTCAGAGGGCGGGCGGCGGGCATCCGCGCGCCTTGCCTTCGGGCCGTGGGCTCGCGCGCCAGGAAGACCGGACCGTCTGGGCGCAATCGCGCCTTGCGCTCGCGGCCCGAGGCGGCATGCCTCGGGCCGCTTCTTATCGGGTTGAGGCCGGCGCCTTACGCCGTGGCGAGGCGGCTTTCCTCCAGCACCACCTGCGGCACGTCATAGGCTTCGAGGTCGGCGTAGAGGCGCGGCATGTCGGCCGCGAACAGGCCGCGCGTGACGCCCGCGGCGATGCGCGGCGCGGCGATCGACATGGCGTTGATCGAACTGCCCGCCGGCCCAAAGGACATGCTGGTGCCGATGCCGAACAGGTGGATGTCGCGAATCCACGGCGTCTCGCCCGGCCGCTGTTCCACGAAGGCGAAATCCGGCGCCAGATAGGGAAAGCTGGCGAGGCGTTCATTCGCCTCCGCCGCCGGTGGCGTGTAACGGTCGGACCAGAGCGCGACGTTCTCGGCACAACCGGCCAACATCGGCACGGCGCGCGGGTCCATCCGCACGCCGGTGCCGCAGATCGCGAAATCAGCGGTGAAGTCGCCCCGCGTCGTCGCCAGCACCACGCGCCCGCCTTCCGCCCTTGCGCCGGTCCAGGGGCGGCCGATCTGCATGGTGAAGTTCGGGTGGGCGTTGGCGCGGTCGTAGGTGCCCTGGGCGAAGCCCTCCCGCATGCCTAGAATCTTCGCCATGAACCGCCAGCGCCATTCGTCCGGCATGTCGCCGAGATGGCGCAGGAAGCCGGCGAAGGTCAGCCAGCGATGGGGCTGCACCACCATGGGTTCGGCGCGTCGGCAGAACAGGTGGACCTCAGTGGCGCCGGCCTCGAGCGCCGTCGCGGCATTGTCGAAGGCCGAGGCGCCGGCGCCGAGCACCGCCACCACCTTGCCGCGCAACGCGGAGAAGTCGATCGCATCCCAGGCATGGGTGCGCAGATGTTTCGGCAGGGCGGTGACGAAATCCGGCATCCAGGGGCCGCCGACGCCTTCCTGCCCGGTCGCCAGCACAACCTTGCGGGCGAGCATCGGTCCCTCGGTGGTCTCGACCGACAGGCAAGGCAGGTCGTCATCGGTGCGCGCGGGGGTGATGCGCCCGGCGGTGATGCCGTTGCGCACCGGGATGCCGGTGATGCGGCGGAACCAAGCCAGGTAGTCGTTCCAGAGTTCCTTCGGGATCAGCACCATGGCGGCGAAATCCGCCGAGCCGAACTGGGCTTCGTGCCAGGCCTGGTAGGTCAGCGACGGCAGGCGTAGGTCGGGGCCGGTCTGGTCCTTCAGGGAGCGCAGCGCGTGCATGCGCGCATAGGTGACCCAGGGGCCTTCGCGGCCGGACTCGGCGCGGTCGATCACCAGGATGTTGTCGACCTTGTCGCGCTTCAGCGCGAAGGCGACGGCCAGGCCACATTGCCCGCCACCAATGACCAGGCAGTCGCGTACCGGGAGCCCACCGGCGGTCTTGGGCAGCAACCAGGGCGCGCGAGGATGGGCGGTGAGGTCGAGGTCGCGGGCGACATCGGCCTCCAGTTCAAGCAGCGTCGAGGGAGAGGACATGATCTTCCGTGGCGGGTGGTGGCGCGGCGTGGCAACCGCGCCCAATTCGAAGGCAATGGCTCAGGAAATGGGCGGATCGATGAGACTCACATGGGCCGCGACCACCCGCCAGCCATCGGGGAAGCGCACCCAGGATTGCTGCTGCCGGCCGATCTTGCCGGTGCCGACCCGCTTGAAGGTGATCGAGGCGGTGGCGAAGTCGCGGCCGTAAGTCGTGATCGAGGTGCGCAACACCTCCCGCTGCAGCCCGACCGGGGAGCGGCCAGCGCGGAAGGCGGCGATCTCGGCGGCGCCGAACAGGTTCTCCGCGCCGCCGAAGCGGACGGTGGAGGGGCTTTCCCAGAACAACTCGTCGAGCACCGGGACGTCGTTGGTGGTCAGCGCCGTTTCGTAGCGGGCGAAGACGGCTTCTAGCTCGGCCTTCACCTCGGGAATGTCGATATCCATGGTCAGGCTCCGAAAGCGGCGACGGGGGCGCAGGCGATGCCGTCGCGTTCCAATTGGCGGGCGACGCGCAGGGCGAGGTCCTCCCGCCAGGCTGGCGCGATCACCTGCACGGCGAGCGGCAGCGCCTGGCCGGCCGGCCACAGTGGCACGGCGACCACCGGCAGGCCGATGAAGGAGATCGGCTGGGTATAGACGCCGATATTCGGCCGCAGCGGCAGTTCAACGCCATCGAGCGTGACGGCCTGGGTGCCGAGCCGCGGGGCGTACATCGGCGTGGCGGGCGCGAGCAGGATGTCGTGGTGGCGGAACAGCGCCGCCGCCTCGGCGGCGAACCAGCGGCGGAAGCGTTGCGCGGTCTGCACCCATGATGCCGGCAGCAGCGCGCCGGCGATCAGGCGGTCGCGCACCGCCGGGTCGAAATCAGCCGGGCGGATGCGCAGGCGCGGCAGGTGGAATTCGGCGGCCTCGGCCATGGTGATGAGGAAGGCGGCGCCGCGGGCACGCTCGGCTTCGGGCAGCGCGGCTTCGGCGGTGACGCCGAGCGCGGTGCAGGCGAGGTCGAGGGCGGCATCGCTCTCGGCCAGGCGGTGGCGGGCGAACCAGCCGCCGAGCCGGGCGATGCGCAGCCCGGCGATGCCGGAATCGAAGCCCGCGCCGATCGGTTCGGGCGCGCGTCGCGTGCAGCCGGGGTCGAGCGGGTCCGGCCCCTGCATCGCGTCGTAGGAGGCGGCGAGGTCGCGCACCGAGCGCGACAGCGGGCCGACATGATCGAGCGCGGCGACGAAGGGGAAGGAATGGCCGCGCGACAGCCGGCCATAGGTCGGCTTCAGGCCGAAGGTGCCACAGAAGGAGGAGGGCACGCGGATCGAGCCGTTGGTGTCCGAGCCGAGCGCGATGGTCGCCATCCCGCCGGCCACCGCGCCGCCCGACCCGCCGGAGGAGCCGCCGGTCATGCGCGTGGTGTCGCGCGGGTTGCGCGAGGGGCCATCATGGGCGTTCTCGCCGGTGAAGTCATAGGCGTATTCGCCCATGTTCAGCCCACCAAGCAGCAGCGCGCCGGCGGCCTCCAAGCGCGTCACCAGGGTCGCGTCAGCGCCGGCCGGCGGGTGGTCGCGGTTGATGCGCGACCCGGCGCGCGTCACCAGCCCGGCAATGTCGAACAGGTTCTTCGCCGCGAAGGGTGCGGCGGCGAGCGTCGGCACCGCGTCGCCACGCGCGCGCGCGGCGTCCAGCGCGGCGGCCTGCATCCGCGCGCGGTCGGCCGTCACGTCGGTGAAAGCGTTGAGCACCGGGTTGCGCGCCGCGATGCGCGCGAGGGCGGCCTCGGCGATCTCGGCAGCGCTGGCATCGCCCGCGCGGAAGGCCGTGGCAATGCCGACCGCATCACAATCGAGCAGCGATTCGAGGCTCATCGGCCGGGCTCGAAGACCGCGGCGGGTTCCAGCGCGTCGGGCAGCGGGAAGGATTGCAGCGCGGCCGCTATGGCACCGGCCACGGCGAGGTTGGCGGCCACCGCCGCGCGCCAGGCCGGGTCGAGCGGGATGCCGGTGGCGGGCAGCAGGGCGTCGATGACGGCGTCGGGGTTGGGCGGCGTGGCGTCGGGCATGCGGCAAAGGCTCCGGTGTCGACGCTTTGAATGCAATCCCCGCGCCGATCTGTTGCCGCCCATGACGTCCGGTCAGTAGGCTCCACGCAATAAAATGAGGAGGAAACGCGCATGCGGCGCAGAGGTGTTTTTGCGGCATCGGCGGGGCTGGTGCTGGCCCGCCCGGCCCTGGCGCAGGGTAGCTGGCCGGATCGGCCGATCCGCTGGATCGTCCCCTTCCCGCCTGGCGGCTCGACCGACCTGTGGGCTCGGATGATCTCCGAGCCGATGGCGGCCGCGCTCGGCCAGCCCATCGTCATCGACAATCGCGGCGGCGCAGGAGGGCTGATCGGGACCGAGGCGGCGGCGCGCGCGACACCTGACGGCTATACGATGCTGTTCACCATCACGACCCATGTCACCTCGCCGGTCGTGCTGCGGCGCTTTCCCTATGACCCGGTCAACGATTTCGCGCCGATCGGCAAGCTGGGTGTGACGCCGCTCGTGCTCTGCGCCTCGCCCTCGACGCAGGGCGACACGGTCGCCGAATTCGTCGCGTGGGCACGGGGCAAGGACCTGTCCTTCGGCTCCTATGCGCCGGGCTCCTCGGGGCATGCCTATGGGCAGATGTTCTCGGATGAGGCGCGGCTCGACATGACCCATGTCGCCTATCGCGGCGAAGGGCCGATGCTGCAGGACATGCTGGCGGGCAATGTGGCCTGCGCCTTTCATTCCATGGCCGCAAGCGGAGGGGCGGTCCGTTCGCGCCGCATCCGGCCACTGGCGCTGTCGGGCACGCGGCGCCTGCCCTCCCTGCCCGAAGTGCCGCTGATGGAGGAGATCGGGTATTCGCGGCGCTTCGCCTTTTCGGGCTTCATCGGGCTGCTGGCGCCGGCACGGACACCGCAGGCGATCCTCGACCGCAGCGCGGGGCTGTTCGAGCGCATCATGGCGGACAGCGCCACCCAGCGGCGGCTGCTCGAGATCGACACCATCCCCGCCTGGCTCGGCCCAGCGGCTTTCCGCGAGGACATCGCCCGCTGCCTGCGCGAATGGGAGGTCATCGCGACGGAGTTGAACCTGTTCGTCCAGACATGACGCAGAGGCGCCTTGATTTGGCCGTCTGCGTGCTGATCCTGGGGCGGACCGGCGGACGCCCTGCCCGCCAGCCTGGAATGCCCGATGCCCGAACCTGACGCGCCCGCGCTCTCTGTCGTCGTCCCTGCCTATAACGAGCAGGAGGTGCTGCCCGAGTTCCATCGGCGCCTGGCCTCGGCCCTGGAGGGCATCGGCATGGCGTGGGAGGTCGTCTATGTGAATGACGGGTCGCGCGACACCACGCTCGCGGTCATGAGCGGGCTGCAGGCGGCCGATCCGCGCGTCGCGGTGGTCAATCTGTCGCGCAATTTCGGCAAGGAGATCGCGCTGACCGCCGGGCTCGACCATGCGCGCGCCGCCGAGGCGGTGGTGGTGATCGACGCCGACCTGCAGGACCCGCCGGAGGTGATCCCGGCGCTGATCGCCACCTGGCGGGAGGGTTTCGACGTCGTCTATGCCCAGCGCAACACCCGCGAGGGCGAGAGCTGGGTGAAGAAGGCGACGGCGCACGGCTTCTATCGCGTCATGCAGCGCCTCGGCGGTAAGGTGCAGCTGCCGCCGGATACCGGCGATTTCCGGCTGCTGTCGCGCCGCGCGCTGGATGCGCTGCTCAAGCTGCGCGAACAGCATCGCTTCATGAAGGGGCTGTTCGCCTGGATCGGCTTCCCGGCCAAGGCGGTGCGCTACGATCGCGCGGCGCGGGCGGCCGGCACCACCAAGTGGAACTACTGGAAGCTGTGGAATTTCTCGCTGGAGGGGATCACCTCCTTCACCGTCGCGCCGCTGAAGGTGGCGACCTATGTCGGGTTGTTCACCGCAATCGGGGCGGTGCTCTACCTGACGCAGTTGCTGGTGCGCACCTTCTTCTTCGGCAATCCGGTCGCCGGCTATCCGTCGCTACTCGCCGTGGTGCTGTTCCTCGGCGGGGTGCAGATGATGATGCTCGGGATCATCGGCGAGTATCTCGGGCGCATCTTCAACGAGACGAAGCAGCGGCCGCTGTATTTCACCGAACGATACGTGCCGAGCCGCGTCAGCGCGGAGTGAGGCGGCAGGCGAGCAACTCGCCGACCGGGGTGCAGGCAGTGGCGGCGCCGGGCATCGTCGCCAGTGCCGCATCGCGCGCGCCGGGCAGGATGAGCCGCAATTCGCCGGGGGCGAGCGGCGCGGCGAGGGTTGCCGCGTCGTCGCAGCGTGGGCGTTCGCCGCGCCAGCGCGCGACGTACATGGTGTTCGCCGGCAGCGGGCGTTCGGCGGCGAGGCTGAGCACCTGCAATTGACGCGCATGATCGCCGATGGTGTCGGGCGGGGTGACGCAGGGCCAGCTCGGCAGCAGGGTCAGGCGGTCCGCCTCGGCGAAAAGGCGGCGCAGCGCGGGGGCATCGACCGACCAGGGCTCGCGCGTCTGCGCCCAACTGGCTATGGCGGTGCGGTTTGGTTGGGCATCGGCAAATTGCACGAGGCCGAGCAGCAGCGCCGCCGGGATCCCGAGGCGCGGCAGCCGCGCCAGCAGCGCGATGGTGCCGACCAGCAGCGCCGTGCCGACGGGCCAGAAGAAGCGACCGGAGGCGCGGAATTGTTCGAGGAAGCCGGGCGGCGGGCCGAGGTCGAGCACCGCCGCCGTGCCGGCCCCGATGCGGAAGGAGATGGCGAGCAAGGTCAGCCCCAGCAGCACGATCGCCAGCCCGGCATGGCGGCGCAGCGCGTGTGCGACCGCACGCGGCGTCAGCGCCAGCAACGCCAGCAGGCCGGCCAGCAGGCCGAGGCCCAGCCAGTTGTAGCCTTCCCAGCCGCCATGACCGGTGGCGTCGATCTCGCGCCCGACCAGGCCGCCGAGGAACCAGGAGCGCCAGGGCCAGACCGGGGAGAGCAGGTTCAGCGCGAAGTCACCATAGCCGCCATCGCCCTTGGCGCCGAGATAGCCGAAGGCGGCCATGGTCGCGCCCACCGCGCCGGCGCAGGCGACCACACCGAGGCCGGCGGCGAACCAGCCGTGCTCGCCGCGCAGCAGCAGGGTGAGCGGCACGGCGGCGAGCAGCGCGAGGGCCATCGCGCCGAGATAGGGATGCACCAGCAGCGTGCCGACCGAGGTCAGCACCGCCAGCAGCCACAGCCGGGCCGATTGGTGCCGCACCAGGCGCAGATACAGGCCGAGGCCGATCAACAGCGTGAAATGACCGGTCAGCGCGGCGTGGCCGTAGCGGTTGATGAAGGCCGGCATGGCGGAGGCGGCGAGTGCTGCCGCGATGGCCGGCAGCAGGCGCTTCTCCCCTGCCGCGCGCAGGCACCACACCGCGGCGAGCGGCTGCATCACCCAGGCGATGGCGTACCACAGGCCGATGCCGTGGAAGCCGGCCGGCAGCAGGTCGCGCAATGCCTTGAGCGGCAATGCCAACAGCGGGATGCCGTCGGCGAAGGCAATGTTCAGCCCCTCGGGGGCAAGCAGGTTGGCGACATGCAGCGGCGGCCAGCGCCAGGCATCGCCAAGAAAATAACGCTGCGCGATGGCGTGCTGGGCGGCATCGCCCTGCGGCGCCCAGGGCCCGCCGGCCTGCGGCAGCAGGAAGTCCAGCGGGAAGGTGGCCAGCACCAGCGCCAGGCCGAGCAGCAGCGCGAAGCCATAGGCGAAGATGGTCTCAGATCGGGCGGACAGCGGCGTCACTCCAGAACGAGAAATTCGGCGCCGAGATTGAGGCCCTGCCTCTTTTCGGCCTTGTCGCGACGGGGCGAAAAATACGTTGCGTCAGCAATATATGGTGGCTCGCCGGAACGGGCGGCACTTTCCGTGGGATTGGCCGCCGTCTAGGGCCGTGAGAGCGCGCCGGCAAGGCGTCGCAAAAATTCGCAACGTCATGCTGCGCCGCCACAATCCCGCCGCAAGCAGGTCCCAAATCGGACAGCGCCAGAGAAGATATTCAGGATCAACCGAAGGCCCGGATCGCCCACCCCAGTAACGAGGGAGAAAGCGGCCAGGCCTGAGAACCCACTATGGCTTTCGTCGGTCCCCCCGCCGGCGATGGCGTCACCCAGAAGGCCGTTGACGATCATGTCCAGCGTTCCGGTTGGTCCCCTCCCCCCGCGAGGTGCCATGGCTGGTGCCATCGGCGGCTATCGCACCGCCCGCTTCACGCCGATGGCCAAGCGCGCGATGGATATCGCGATCGCCGCCACAGCGCTGCTGCTGGCCGCCCCCTTCTTCCTGGTCGTCTCGCTGATGGTGCGGATGGATGGCGGCCCGGCCTTCTACGCCCATCCGCGCGTCGGCCGCTTCGGCACCATCTTCGGCTGCCTGAAGTTCCGCTCGATGGTGGTGGACAGCCAGGCGCGGCTCGAGGCGCTGCTGGCCGCCGACCCGGCGGCGCGCGCCGAATGGGATGCGACGCGCAAGCTGAAGAACGACCCGCGCATCACGCGGATCGGCCACTTCCTGCGCGCCACCTCGCTCGACGAACTGCCGCAGCTGATCAACGTGCTGCGCGGCGAGATGGCGATCGTCGGCCCCCGCCCAGTGACGCTGACCGAGCTTGACCAGTATTACGGCGCGGCCGCGGCCCATTACCTGACGGTGCGCCCGGGCATCACCGGCCTGTGGCAGGTGAGTGGCCGGTCGGAGACCTCCTACGACCAGCGCGTGGCGCTCGATGTCGCCTATGTCTCGCAGCCCTCGCTGCTGGCTGATATGCGCATCCTGCTCAAGACCCCCGTGGCGGTGCTGTCCCGCCGCGGCGCCCACTGAGCGACGGGCGACACAGGGAACCCATCCGATGACGGGTACGGCGTCCGAGGGCCCGGAAGACCGGGCCGGCGGGCGCCGGCTCGTTTCCGGGGTGTTGTGGAATGCGCTTGGGCGAGGCGTGCCGCTGCTGATCGCACTGGTGATCACCCCGGTGCTGGTGCACCTGATGGGGACGGAGCGCTGGGGGTTGTTCACCCTCGCCCTCGCCATGGTCGGCATCTTCGGGGTGTTCGACCTCGGGCTGGGCATGGCGCTCACCCGGGCGGTGTCGGAGGCAATCGGCGAAGGGCGCGGGCGTGACGCGCCGGCGCTGGTCGGGGCCACTATCTATGCGCTGCTCGGGCTCTCCTCAGTGATGGCGGTGCTCGCCTATGTCCTGATGCCGGTGCTGATCCGCCATGTGCTGATCGTGCCGCCGGGGCTGGAGGCCGAGGCGCTGGCGGCCTTCCGCGTGCTGGCGTTGGCCGCGCCACTGGTGGTGCTGAATGCGGCGCTGTGGGGCGTGCTGGCGGCGTGGCAGCGGTTTCGCGCGGCGAATATCGTCAACATGCCCGTCAGCGTTTTTTATTACCTCGGGCCGGTGCTGGCGCTGCTCGCCTGGGACAGCCTGGTGGGGGTGATGTTCGCGCTGGTGGCGGTGCGGCTGGCGAGCGGGCTGGCCTATGCGGCGCTGGCCTGGAAGGACGTGCCGCGGCTTGGGTTGGATCGCGCGCGATTCGCGCTGCTGCGGCCGCTGCTGCGCCAGGGCGGGTGGATGAGCCTGTCGGGCGCGCTGACGCAGATGCTGCTCTATGCCGACCGATTCCTGGTCGGCGCGGTGATCGGGCTGACGGCGGTGGCCTTCTATGCGACACCGCTCGACCTCGTCATGCGCATGTGGATCCTACCCGTGGCGGTGGCGCAGGCGTTGTTGCCGGCCATTGCCTCCTCCTATCGCACCGCGCCGGAGCGGACGGCGCTGTTGCTCCGTCGTGGCGCGCTGATCGTCGCGGGGCTGGTGCTGCCGGCCTGCCTGGTGCTGGTGGCGCTCGCGCCCTGGCTGCTGTGGCTATGGCTGGGCAATGCGTTTGCCGATGGCGGCGGGATGGTGATGCGTATCCTGGGTGTGGGGATTTTCTTCTCGTGCCTCGCCTTCGTGCCGGGGGTGCTGCTGGATGCGATCGGGCGGCCCGAGGTGACGGCGACCTTCTCGCTGGTGCAGGCGGCGGTGTTCCTGCCGCTCGGCGCGGGGTTGCTGCTGCTGATCGGGATCGAGGGCGCGGCGATCGCCTGGGCGTTGCGCGCGGCGGCGGATTGCGCGGGGCGTTTCCTGTTGGCGGCGCGGTTCTATCCGCCGGCGGCCGTGGCGGGGCGCGCGCTGTTGCCGTTGCTGGCGGCGGCGGGCGTGGGGCTGGGGCTGATGGTGGTGGCGCCCGGCTTCATCGCGGCGGGGCTGCTGGGGGTGGTGACGCTGGCGGTGGTGGTCGTACTGGGGTGGCGCATCGCGCCGGAGGAGGACCGCGCGATGCTGCTGCGGCGGGTTGGGCTAGCGCGGGCATGATCGCGATCAACGGGCGGTTCCTGACGCAGGGCATGACGGGTGTGCAGCGATTCGCGACGGAGATCGTCGCGGCCGCCGATGCGCTGTGCGTGGCGGGGGAATGGCCGGCGGCGCGGGTGCTGCATCCGCTGGGCGCGCGGGATGCCGGGTTGCGCGGGTTTCGCGCCGAGGCGGTGGGTACGCGCGGCGGGCAGGCCTGGGAACAGATCGACCTCGCTCGCGCGGTTGGCGGCGATTTCCTGGTGAACCTTGGCAATACGGCGCCGATCTTCGCGGGGGCGCGGCAGGCAGTGGTGATCCACGATGCCGGGGCCTTCGATACGCCGGAGTCGTATTCCTTCGCGTTCCGGACCTGGTATCGGCTGCTGCAGAAGCGGCTCGCGCGTGGTGGGGCCAGAGTGCTGACGGTGTCCGAATTTTCGCGCGGGCGGATCGCAGCGGCGCTGGGAGTCGATGAAGCGATGATCGGCGTGCTGCCGGAAGGCGGCGAGCATGTGTTGCGCGTGGCGGCCGATGGCGCGGTGCTGGCGCGGCATGGGTTGGAGCCGGCGCGCTATGCGCTGGTGGTGGGCAATCCGGCGGCGCACAAGAATCTCTCGGCGCTGAGTGCGGCGGCCGAGGTGCTGGGGCAGCACGGGTTGGTGCTGGCGGTGGCCGGGGCGGCCGACCCGGCGGTGTTCCGCGCCGGTGGCGGCGTGGCGGCGGAGGCGGCGCGAGTGCTTGGTCGCGTATCCGATGCCGAGCTGCGCGCGCTGTATGAGAACGCGCTCTGCCTGATATTTCCCTCGCGCTATGAGGGTTTTGGGTTGCCGCCTCTGGAGGCGATGGTCTGTGGCTGCCCGGTCGTCGCGGCGCATGCTGGCGCGGTGCCGGAAGTCTGCGGGCCGGCGGCGCTGTGGTTCGACCCTGCGCAGCCGGCGACGCTGCGCGAGGCGCTGGTGCGGCTGATCGAGGAGGATGGATTGCGCGAGGGGATGCGAGGCGCGGGCTTGGCGCGGGCGGCCGAGTTCACCTGGGAGCGGGCCGCGCGCGCGTTGCTGTCGCTGATTGAGGACCGCCTCGCATGAAAGTCGCCATCGTTCATGAATGGCTGGACAGCTATGCGGGGTCGGAACGCGTCGTCGAGCAATTGATCGCGGAATGGCCGGAGGCCGACCTGTTCGCGGTGTGCGACTTCATGCCGGAGAGCGAGCGCGGCTTCCTGCGCGGCAAGAAGGTGACGACGACCTTCATTCAGCGACTTCCCCTGGCACGGAAGCATTTCCGCAAGTACCTCGGCTTGATGCCGGTGGCGATCGAGCAACTGGATCTGTCTGGGTATGATCTGGTGCTGTCCTCGTCCCATGCGGTGGCGAAGGGCGTACTGACCGGGCCGGGGCAGCTTCATGTCAGCTATGTGCACAGCCCGATGCGCTATGCGTGGGATTTGCAGCATCAATATCTGCGCGAAGCGGGGATGGAGACGGGGCTGAAGGGGCTGTACACGCGCCACCTGCTGCACCGGATGCGGATGTGGGATCGCGCCAGTGCGTTGAACCCGGATGTTGTGGTGGCGAACTCGTCCTATATCGGCGAGCGCATCCGCAAGGCCTGGCGGCGCGAGAGCGTGGTCGTGCATCCGCCGGTCGATGTGGGACGGTTTGCGTTGCGTGAGGCGAAGGAGGAATTCTACCTCGTTGCCTCGCGCATGGTGCCGTACAAGCGGATCGAGCTGATCGCCGAGGCGTTCCGCCGCATGCCGGGGCGCCGGCTGGTGGTGGTCGGCGACGGGCCGAATGCGCCGCAGGTGCGCGCGGCGGCGGCCGGGGCGGCGAATGTGGAATTGCGGGGGCGCGTCGGCACGGCGGAGCTGGTGACGCTGACGCAGACGGCGCGCGCCTGCGTGTTTGCCGCCGAGGAGGATTTCGGCATCGCCACCGTCGAGGCGCAGGCCTGCGGCACGCCGGTGATCGCCTTCGGTAAGGGCGGGGCGCGCGACATTGTGCAGCCGGGCCGCACCGGCGTGTTCTTCGATGAGCAGACGAGCGACGCCATCATCGCCGCCGTCGAGGCCTTCGAGGGTTTGTCCATCGACCCGGCCGAGTGTCGCACCAATGCGGAACGCTTCAGCCATGCCGCCTTCCGCGCGGCGATGCGGCGCGTGGTGGACGAGGCTGTGTGATGAGGTTCTCGCTGGTCGTCGCCACGCTCGGGCGGGATGCGGATGTGGCGGCGCTGTTCGACAGCCTGTTGGCGCAGGGGCGCGCGGATTTCGAGGTCATTGTCGTCGATCAGAATGACGATGACCGGCTCGGACCGATCGAGGCGGCGTATGCGGCGCGGTTGCCGCTGCGGCGGCTGCGCTCCTCGGTGCGCAATGCGAATCATGCGCGCAATCTCGGGCTGCGCCATGCGCGCGGGGAGATCGTGACCTTCCCCGATGATGATTGCCTGTATCCGGCCGGCGTGCTCGACCGCGTCGATGCGACGTTTGCCGGGGATGCGTCGCTGGCGGTGCTGACCGGGCCGGCGGCCTCACCGGAGGGCGGGTTGGGGTCGGGGCGGTGGCGGACCGAGAGCGGGGCAATCGACCTCCGCAACGTCTGGACCAGCGTGATCGAGTTCAACCTGTTCCTGCGCCGGCCGACCGCCTTGGCACTGGGCGGTTTCGACGAGGGCATGGGCCCCGGCAGCGCCTTCGGGTCGGCCGAGGGCAATGATCTGGTGTGCCGCGCGATGGCGCGGGGGCTTCGTGCACGATACGACGCGGCGCTGCGCATCATCCATCCCGACAAGCGACTGTCGGATGTCGCGGTGGAACGCGCGGAGCGGTATGGGCGCGGCTTGGGCTTCGCGTTGCGGCGGAACCGGGCGCCGGCTTCGGCGTGGTTTGCATTTCTGGTGCGGCCGCTGGGCGGGGTGGCGGTCAGCCTGCTGCGCGGGCGGATGCATGAGGCAGCGTATTACTTCATGACCTGGCGCGGGCGCGTCGCCGGCGCGATGGCGGCCGAAGCGCGCAAGCCGGCGGTGGTCGCGCCCCTGGCGGAGACCCGCTGATGCGTATCGCCATCGGCATCGCGACGCGCGGGCGGCCGACGATCCTGGCTGGCGTGCTGGAGGATCTGCGGCGACAGACACGCCGCGCGGATCGGATCATTGTCTGTCATGTCACGGCCGATGACGTGGCGGGGTGCGATGCGGTGACTGGCGTCGAGTTCATCACCGCCGCGGCGGGGCTGCCGCGCCAGCGCAATGCGATCCTCGATGCGGCCGCGGATTGCGATGCGGTGCTGTTCCTGGATGACGACTTCCTCTGCGCGCCGGAGTATCTCGCGGTTACGGAAGCGGCCTTTATGGCGCATCCGGAAATGGTGGTGGCGACAGGGACCGTCATTGCCGATGGCGCGAATGGGCCAGGGTATTCGCTGACCGATGGGGCCGCGCTGCTGGCGGCCGACGTCGCGCCGGAAGATGCCTCGGCAGCGGCGCCACATTTCAACGGCTATGGCTGCAACATGGCATTCCGCATGACGACGGTGCGCGCGCATGGCATCCGCGTCGATGAGCGGTTGCCGCTCTATGCCTGGTACGAGGATATCGACGTGACGCGCCGGCTTGGCGAGCATGGAAGCATCCTGCGGCTGGCCGGCGCGCGCGGCGTGCATCTGGGGTCGAAGTCGGGGCGGGTGAAGCAGTTGCGGCTGGGGTATTCACAGGTGGTCAACCCGGTCTACCTGGCGCGCAAGGGGTCGTTTCCCTGGAGCCATGCGATCCCGAGTGCAGCGCGGCATTGCCTGGCGAATCTCGTGCGCTCGGTGAAGCCGGAACCTTGGGCGGATCGGTGGGGGCGGTTTCAGGGGAATATGATCGGGGTGTGGGATCTGCTGCGCGGGCGGGCGGCGCCTGAGCGGGTGCTCGACCTGTAGCGGGGCTTCGCCCCGGGCCCCACCAGGGCTTTGCCCTGGACCCACCAAAGGCCGGGGGGCCTTTGGAAACCGATACTTGGACTGTCGTGCTGGCGTGGCTTGCGGCGCCCGGTACCCATTGATGGCATTCCAAAGGGCCCGGCCCTTTGGTGGGGTGGTTTGGAGGGACAACGCCCCTCCAACCTTCTTCACGCCGACGGTGCCACGTAGATCGCACCGCCACTTGCGAGGAACGCCTCCGACTTCTCGGCCATGCCGGCCTCCGCCGCGACGCGGATCTCCTGCGAGATCTTCATCGAACAGAATTTCGGACCGCACATCGAGCAGAAATGCGCGAGCTTGGCGCCTTCCGCCGGCAGGGTTTGGTCGTGGAAGCGTTCGGCCGTTTCAGGGTCGAGCGAGAGGTTGAACTGGTCGCGCCAACGGAATTCGAAGCGCGCGCGGGAGAGTGCGTCGTCGCGTTCCTGCGCAGCCGGGTGTCCCTTCGCCAGATCCGCGGCGTGCGCGGCGATCTTGTAGGTAATGACGCCAACCTTCACGTCGTCACGGTCCGGCAGGCCGAGATGTTCCTTCGGCGTGACGTAGCAGAGCATGGCGCAACCGAACCAGCCGATCATCGCCGCGCCGATGCCGGAGGTGATGTGGTCGTAGCCGGGGGCGATATCGGTGGTGAGCGGGCCGAGGGTGTAGAAGGGCGCCTCGCCGCAGACTTCCAACTGCTTCGTCATGTTGACCTGGATCTTGTGCATCGGCACATGGCCGGGGCCTTCGATCATCACCTGCACGTCGCGCGCCCAGGCGATCTTGGTGAGCTCGCCGAGGGTTTCGAGTTCGGCGAATTGCGCGGCGTCGTTGGCGTCGGCGATGGAGCCGGGGCGCAGGCCATCGCCGAGCGAGAAGGAGACGTCGTAGGCGCGCATGATGTCGCAGATTTCGGAGAAGTGGGTGTAGAGGAAATTCTCCTGGTGATGCGCCAGGCACCACTTCGCCAGGATCGAGCCCCCGCGCGAGACGATGCCGGTGACGCGCTTCGCAGTCAGCGGGATGTAGGCGAGGCGCACGCCGGCATGGATGGTGAAGTAGTCGACGCCTTGCTCGGCCTGCTCGATCAGCGTGTCGCGGAAGATCTCCCAGGTGAGGTCTTCCGCCTTGCCGCCGACCTTCTCCAGCGCCTGGTAGATCGGCACGGTGCCGATCGGCACGGGGGAATTGCGGATGATCCATTCGCGCGTGGTGTGGATGTTGCGGCCGGTCGAGAGGTCCATGACCGTGTCGCCGCCCCAGCGGATCGCCCAGACCAGCTTGTCCACCTCCTCGCCGACCGAGGAGCTGACGGCGGAGTTGCCGATATTGGCGTTGATCTTCACGAGGAAGTTGCGGCCGATGGCCATCGGCTCGGATTCAGGGTGGTTGATGTTGGCGGGGATGATGGCGCGACCGCGCGCCACTTCGTCGCGCACGAAGTCGGGCGTGACGTGGTCGGGGATGGCGGCGCCGAAGGATTCGCCGCCGCGCGCGGCGGCGGCGCGCAACTTGTCGCGGCCGAGGTTCTCGCGAATGGCGACGTATTCCATCTCGGGCGTGATGATGCCGCGCCGGGCATAGGCGAGTTGCGTCACCGCGGCGCCGTCGCGCGCGCGCAGCAGGCCGCGGTCGGCCCGGCTGAACACGGGCACACGCGGGGCTTCGCCGGGGCGCAGCCCGTCATCCTCGGGGCGCACGGCGCGGCCTTCATGGGAGGTGACGTCGCCGCGCGCCTCGATCCAGGCGCGGCGCAGCTCCGGCAGGCCGCGACGGATATCGGTGGCATGGGAAGGGTCGGTATAGGGGCCGGAGGTGTCGTAGACGCGCAGCGGCGGTTCATGCGCGCTCGGCGAGACGTCGATCTCGCGCATGGCGACGCGGATCGTCGGATGCAGGCGGCCTTCGACATGCACCTTGCGCGAGGCCGGCAGCGGCCCGGTGGTGACATCGGCGATGGTGGGCGGGAGCGTATCTGGCATGGGGATCTCCAATCGTGGTTCGACGGAGATCCGGGTTTTGACGAAGCGCGGGACGGACCCGTGGTGACGGGGTCCGCTTGTTCCTTTCCCTACGCCGGCATGACCCGGATCAGGTTCGAAGGGTCACCGCGCGATAGCGGACTCTCAGCCCCTGCCAGGGCCCCCCTTGGAAGCGGGACGATCCTGTTGCCGCCCGGCGACGCCGTCAAGCGGAGGCCCCCTTCCCCATCGGGGCCACACAGGCGAACATGGCTTCACGCAATTAAGGAGGATGCGCCCCAATGACACTCGAACCAGGCCGCCCACGGCCGGAACCCACGCCTGAGACGAAGTTCTTCTGGGACGGCACGAAGAACGGCAAGCTGCTGCTCCAGCGCTGTGGCGACACCGGTAAGCCGTATTTTCCGCCCCGCCCGTTCAGTCCCTATACCGGCACGCGCAATGTCGAGGTGTTCGAGGCCTCCGGCCGCGCCACGCTGCATTCCTACGTCATCCATCACCGGCCGGTGCCGGGCTTCAAGCCGCCCTATGCGATCGCGGTGGTCGAGCTGGAAGAAGGCCCGCGCATGATGACCAACATCGTCGACTGCCCGCAGACGCCCGAGGCACTGGTGCTCGACATGCCGCTGGAAGTCGCCTTCACCAAGATGGATGACGACATCACCCTTGCCCTGTTCCGCCCGGCGAAGGGAGCCTGATGCCATGACGATCAAGCCAGGTGAAGTCGCCATCGTCGGCGCGGCCGAGACCACGAAGCTCGGCGCCATTCCCGACATGGCGCAGATCATGCTGCACGCCGATGCGGCGTTGAACGCCATGGCCGATGCAGGGCTCAAGCCGTCGGACATCGACGGCGTGGCCTGCGTCGGGCAGATGATGCCGCAGCAGATCGCGCACTACCTCGGCATCACGCCGAAATGGGTGGATGGCACGGGTGTCGGCGGCTGTTCCTTCATGCTGCATGTCCGCCACGCCGCGGCCGCCATCCATGCGGGCTATGCCAAGACCATCCTGATCACCCATGGCGAGAGCGGCAAATCGCGCATTAACCCGATCCCGCGCCCGCCCGAGCCGCAGTCGCTGAACGGCCAGTTCGAGGCGCCGTTCGGCCCGATGGGTCCGCCGACGCTCTTCCCGATCCCCGTGCTGCGCTACATGAAGAAGTATGGCGTGACGCACGAGCAGATGGCGATGGTCGCCGTCGTGCAGCGCGAATGGGCGGCGAAGAATCCGCGTGCCGCCTTCCGCGACCCGATCACGGTCGAGGATGTGCTGAATTCCCGCATGATCGCCTATCCGTTCCGGCTGCTGCAATGCTGCCTGGTGACCGATGGCGGCGGCGCGCTGATCCTGACCTCGGCCGAGCGGGCGAAGGATTTCCCGACCAAGCCCTGCTACATCCTGGGCAGTGGTGAATCCGTCGAGACGACGATGGTCAGCCAGATGGAGGACTTCACCTCCTCGCGCGCCTTCCGCGTGGCGGGGCCTGAGGCCTTCCGCATGGCGGGGCTGAAGCACAGCGACGTCGATCACCTGATGATCTACGACGCATTCGCGCATCTGCCGATGTACGGCTTGGAAGACCTCGGTTTCGTCGGTCGCGGCGAGGCGAAGGACTTCATCTGGGAAGGCAATACGCGCCCGGGTGGCAAGCTGCCACTCAACACCAATGGCGGCGGGCTGTCTTACACGCACACTGGCATGTACGGCATGTTCGCCCTGCAGGAGAGCGTGCGGCAGGTGCGCGGCACCGCGCCGGCGCAGGTGCCTAATGTGAAGATCAGCGTGGCGCATGGCGTGGGCGGGATGTTCTCCGCCTCCGGCACCGTCGTGCTGTCCAACCAGCAGCCCTGACGTGAGCACCCGGCCCCGCGGCAACGACCGCGGGGCCGGTCCACCAACGATCCCCGGGAGGATCTTCGACCATGACCATCACGACGAAACGTCGTGCCCTGCTCGCTGCCGGCGGTGCGTTGCTGGCGGCCCCCGCCGTCGCACAGGCGGGCTTTCCCAATCGACCAATTCGCCTGATCGTGCCCTGGCCGCCAGGTGGTTCGACCGACGGGCAGTTGCGCTCGCTCGCGGACCTCGCGCAGCGCAAGCTGGGCCAGCCGGTGATCATCGAGAACCGTAGCGGCGTGTCCGGCACGCTGGGCGCGCAGATGATGGCGGCCGAGGCGCGTGGTGATGGCTACCTGGTCGGCCAGTTGCCAATCACCGCCTTCCGCCTGCCGCTGATGTCGTCGCGGCCGCAATGGGATCCGCTCAAGGACTTCAGCTATGTCATCCACCTGACGGGTTACCTGTTCGGCGTGGTGGTGAAGGCCGACAGCCCCTGGCAGAACTGGCAGGAATTCGTGGCTTACGCGAAGGCCAATCCGGGTAAGGTCGCCTACGGTACGCCGGGTGTCGGCAGCACACTGCACATCACCATGGAGCGCATCGCCGCCGAGCAGGGCATCGACTGGCTGCATGTGCCCTTCCGCGGCGGGGCGGATAATCTGCAGGCAGTGCTTAGCGGCCAGACCCAGGCGATGGCGGATTCATCGAGCTGGGCAACGCTGGTCGAATCCGGGCAGCTTCGCCTGCTGACGACCTGGGGTGCCGAACGCGCCAAACGCTTTCCCGACGTGCCGACATTGCAGGAAGTGGGCATCAACATCGTCTCGGCCTCGCCCTATGGGCTGGCCGGTCCGAAGGGGATGGACCCGGGCGTGATGCGGGCGCTGCACGACGGCTTCAAGGAAGCGCTGATGAGCCCCACCCATGCCGAGGTGCTGGCGCGCTACGACATGCCTGTCATCTACAAGAACTCCGCCGACTACGCGGCCTTCGTGGCACAGACGATGGAGGAGGAGGGGACGATGATCCGTCGCCTAGGGCTGCAGATCAATTGAGGCCATGGGCCAGCGCGCCGGGCGCCGGCCATCGCGGCGTCAGCCTTTCGGCAGTTCCACCTTCCCGGTGTGGAGTTGCAGGCGCGAGAATTCCGGCGCCTCCTGCCCCGCATCGTGGAAGGCCTTCTTCAGCGCCGTCATGCTCGGCGCGAAGATCGTCTCGCGGTTGGCGCTGGCCCATTCGCGCGACGCCAGCGGCATTTTCAGAGAACCCTGGAAGCGCGGCATGACCCAGCGGGCGAACAGTTCGAAGGAACGCCAGGTCGCCTCGCGGTCGGCCCACTCATGGGCGCGGAACAGGATGCCGCCGGCGCCACCCTCGGTGAAGGAAAGCAGGCGCTCGATGCCGGCCGCCACGGTCTCGGGCGAGCCGACCAGCGTCGAGCCGGCCGCAAGCCCGTCGCGCAGCGGATCCTCGGAGCGCATGGGCGGGCGGCCCAGCGTCTCGGAGAAATAGGTCAGCGTCTCGGCCTCCTCGCCTCGGCGGACATCGCGCAGCGCACGTTCGTCATCCTCGGCGCAATGCAGGTTCACCACCAGGCGCCACTGGCCGCGATCCATCGTCTTGCCGTGCTTGGCGGCCTCGGCTTCGGCCATGCGCCATTGCTCGGCGAGCATCTTCGGGCCGCCATGCAGCCCGGCGCCGAGCGACAGCAGGCCGACGCCATGCTTGCCGGCCGCCAGCGCACCGGAAGGCGTGGTGGAGGAGGCGACCGAGATCGGGAAGCGGGGCTCGCTGTAGGGGGCGAGGTGCAGCCGTGCGTCGCGCAGGGTGAACCAGTCGGTCTCCATGGAGACTGGTTCCTCGCAGGCCAGCAGCTTCATGATCGCGGTCAGCGATTCATCCATCCGCCGCCGCTGATGCGTGGGCTCGATGCCCATCATGTAGGCGTCCGAAACCAGCGCGCCGGGGCCGCAGCCGAGGATCACGCGCCCCTTCGTCATGTGGTCGAGCTGCACGAAGCGCTGCGCCACCAGCAGCGGGTGGTGGTAGGGCAGGCTGGTGACGCCGGTGGCGAGCTTGATGTGCTTCGTGCGTTCGGCCACGGCGCCGATGATGATCTCGGGGCTGGCGATGGTCTCCCAGCCGGCGGAATGGTGTTCGCCGATCCAGGCCTCGTCATAGCCGAGTTCGTCGAGCCATTCGATCAGCTTCATGTCGCGCTCGATGGCCAGCGTCGGATTGTCGCCGACCCGATGGAAGGGGGCGAGGAAGATGCCGAAGCGCATGCGTCGCGAAGCCATGGAGCGTGTCCTTGTCGTTGCCTGTGGCGGGAGGCCCGATGCCGTCACATCGACGGCGGGTCGCCGGCGAGGAATTCCTCGCCATCGTAATCGGCCTCGATGGGGATGCGGAGGTAGCGGCCCTCCGGCGTGTCGCGCTGGATCGGCTGGACCGTCACCACGGGCCTGGCGCGCGCGGCGGCGAAGGCTTCGGCGACGGTGTTGCTGCGGGCCAGCTTCGTCAGGTTCATGCGGGTCGGGAAAACCACCTTCTTCGTGCCGGCGATGGCCTCGGCCAGCGCGTCCGCGGGGCGGATCCAGACGCTGTCCACCGCCTCATGCCCGTCATGGACGGCATCCTGGTCGGCCGGCGCGGCGGCGAGGAAGAAATGCGTGTCGAAGCGCTTGGGCACCGGGACCGGCGTGATCCAATGCGCGAAATGGGCGAGGCAGTCACAATCCGGCACCATCCCGCGGTCGAGCAGCATGGTGGCGAAGTCGCCTTCGGCCGGCGGGGGGGTGCCCGGGGCAGCGAGCAGGATGCCGCATTCCTCCCAGGTCTCGCGGATAGCGGCGACACGGAAGGCCAGGTTCGGGTCGCCGCCGGCCAGCACGGCGTCGGCGGCTTCGACGCGCCCGCCCGGGAAAACCAGGGCACCGGAGGCGAAGTCGATCTGGTGGTGACGCACCACCATGAATACCTCAAGCCCACCAGGCCCGTCGCGCAGCAGCAGGATGGTGGAGGCGGGACGCGCGGGAACGGCATTTGACATGAACCCATTGCAGCGCGCCCGCGCCGCGGGGGCAAGGCGCGTTGACGCGGCGTGGGTGGCACAGCAGGCTTGCGCCAACGGCAAGGGAGAGAACGAATGGTGCAGATCGCGCGCTGGGCCACGGCCTTCCCGGCGAAGGTGGCGGCGCATTTCCCCGATCGCGGCACCAGCATCACCTATGGCGAGCTCGACGCGCGGGCCAACCGCATCGCGCAATGGCTGATCGGGCTTGGGCTGCAGCCCGGCGAAGGCATCGCCATGCTGATGGACAATCGCCCCGAATTCATCGAGTTGGTTTATGCCTGCCGGCGCGCCGGGCTGTATTACACGCCGCTGTCGGTGCATCTGCGGCCGCAGGAAGTCGCCTACATGCTGACCGATGCGGCGGCGAAGGCGATCATCGTCTCGCCGGGCCTCGCGGAGCTGGCGACGGCGCTGCTTCACGAAGGTGTGGTCGGTGCGGTGCCACACTTTGCCGTGGGCGAGGGTCTCGACGGTTACGACAACTTCGAGGCGGCGCTTGCCCGCTACCCCGTGCCGGTGGAACTGCCGCCCTGTCCACTGGGGCGGGAATTCCTGTACTCGTCGGGCACGACGGGGCTGCCCAAAGGCATCAAGCGGCCGATGCTGGCCTGGGAGAACCGCGACGCGCCGGATTGGGACATGACGTGGAAGTCGCTCTACGGCTTCGATACGGACACGGTCTATCTCTCGCCTGCGCCGCTGTATCACGCCGCGCCGCATGGCTATGCCATCCGCCGCACCATCGGCGAGGGCGGCACGGCGGTGGTGATGGCGAAGTTCGACCCTATCCGCGCGCTGGAGTTGATCGAGCGCTATCGCGTTACCCACAGCCAATGGGTGCCGACGATGTTCGTGCGTCTGCTGGCCCTGCCGGAGGCGGTGCGACGCGGCTTCGACCTGTCGTCGCATCGCTGCGCGATCCATGCCGCCGCCCCCTGCCCCATCGCGGTGAAGCAGCGGATGATGGAATGGTGGGGGCCGATCCTGTGGGAGTATTATGCGGGGTCGGAGGGTGTCGGCACCACCGTCGCCTCGCCGCAGGACTGGATGGCACGGACCGGAACGGTGGGCCGCCCGGTCAATGGCGTGACGCTGCATATCTGCGACGATGATGGCAACGAGCTTCCGGTGGGTGAGGTCGGCCGCATCTGCTTCGAGGGCGCGCCGCGCTTCGCCTATCACAACGCGCCGGACAAGACGGCGGCGGCCTATAATGCTCGGGGCTGGGCAAGCCTGGGCGACCTCGGTCGGGTCGATGAGAAGGGCTGGCTGTTCCTGTCGGACCGGCGCGCGGACCTGATCCTGTCGGGCGGCGTAAATCTCTATCCGGCCGAGATCGAATCCGTGTTGGTGCGCCACCCGGCGGTGGCCGAGGTCGCCGTCGTCGGCGTGCCCAACGAGGATTTCGGCGAGCAGGTGCACGCCGTCATCGTCCAGCGCGAGCCGCGCAGGGACGAGGCGGCGCTGCGGAGCGAGCTCGAGGCGCTATGCCGCGAGCAGCTAGCCGGGCCGAAGCGGCCGCGGTCATGGGAATTCGCCGAGGAACTCCCGCGCAGCGAGGCCGGCAAGCTGCTGCGCAGGATCCTGAAGGAGCGCTACCTCAACCCGTCCTGAGGCCGAGGCGTTCGACGCGCTGGCGTTCGGCCTCATAGGTCGCCAGCATGTTCGCCGCGTAATCCTCGGTGTTGAGGTATTCGAGCGGCTGGTCGAGCCGGCGCAGCGTCGCGATATGGGCTGGGTCGTAGAGCGCCGCCTTGAAGCCGTCATGCAGCGCGCGGGTGACCGCCGGGTCGAGGCCGGCCGGGGCGACCAGGCCATAGGGCGACGTCACCACCATATCCGTGTAGCCGAGTTCGATCAGCGTCGGGACGGAGGGCCAGCGCGGGGAGCGTTCGCGCGACCAGACATTGAGGAAGCGCAGCTTGCCGTCATCCACCAGCTGCCCCATGCCGGAACCGCCAGCGCCGCCTTCGATATGCGCGCCGAGCAGTGCCGGGGTCATGTCGCCTTCGCCGCGATAGGGGACGTGGACGATGTCGATCTGCTCGCGCGCGGCCAGGTCCACCAGCGTCAGATGCGGCGTGCCGTTCGCGCCGGTATTGCCGAGGCGGACCTCGCCCGGGCGACGCTTCGCATCCGCCACCAGGTCCTGCCAGGTGCGGTAGGGGCTTTCGGTGCGCACCGCCACGGCGAAAAGATAGCCGGTAAGGTGGATGATCGGGGTGAAGTCCTTGGTGACGTCGTAAGGCATGCGCTGCATGTGCGGCAGGCGCAGCGCTGGCAGGGTCATCTGCGAGACGGTGTAGCCATCCGAGCGTGCGCGCGCGACCGCCGCGGCGCCGAGCGTGCTGCCGGCGCCGGGGCGGTTCTCGACCAGCACGGTCTGGCCGAAATGGCGCGTCGCGGCCTCCGCGAAGGAACGCATCTGCACATCCGTCGCGCCGCCGGCCGGGAACGGAACATAGATGGTGATAGGGCGGTTGGGGAAACGCTCCTGCGCGGTTGCCCCCCGCACGAAGGGCAGCGTCAGGGTTGCACCCAGCGTGGCGCGGCGTGTGGTCAGTGTCATTCCTGTTTGTCCTCCCGGTTGGTGTCGCCGCGCATCATAGCGTGCGCGCGATGATTTCCTTCATGATCTCGGAACTGCCGCCATAGATGCGCCCGACGCGCGCATCGGCCCAGGCGCGGCCGATCTCGTAATCGGCCATGTAGCCATTGCCGCCATGCATCTGCAGGCAGTCGTCGAGCAGGCGGTTCTGCATTTCGGTGGCGAGCAGCTTGGCCTGCGCGGCAAGGTCGATCGACAACCCGCCATTCAGGTGCAGCGCCATGCAATGGTCGACGAAGACGCGCATCATGGTGGTGTTGGCGCGCAGCTCGGCCAGCTTGAAGCGGTTGTGCTGGAAATCGAAGACCGTCTGGTTGAAGACCTTGCGGTCTTTGGCATAGTCGATGGTCTTCTGCAGCATCACCTCCATCGAGGCGGCGGCGCGTATGGCGATGACCAAACGTTCCTGCGGCAGGTTGCGGATCAGGTAGGAGAAGCCGGCATTTTCCTCACCGAGCAGATTGTCGGCGGGCACGCGCACATCGTCGAAGAAGAGTTCCGAGGTGTCGGCGGCATGCATGCCGATCTTCTCGAGGTTGCGGCCCTTGGTGAAGCCGGGTGTGCCTTCCTCGACGCAGATCAGGCTGATGCCCTTGCGGCCCGCGCCAGGGTCGGTCTTGCAGGCGACGATGACCAGGCCTGCATTCTGGCCGTTTGAGATGAAGGTCTTGGACCCGTTGATAATCCAGTCGGACCCGTCGCGCCGTGCATGAGTCTTCATCGCCTTGAGGTCGGAACCCATGCCGGGTTCGGTCATGGCGATGGCGGTGATGATCTCGCCCTTCGCCATGCGCGGCAGCCATTCGCGCTTCTTGTGAGACAGCGCGAATTCCTCGACGTAGGGCACCACGATGTCGGAATGCAGCGGAAAGCCGATGCCCGAAGCGTTGGTCCGCGCGATCTCCTCGATGATGATGGCGGCGTAGCCGAAATCGGCGCCGGCGCCGCCATGTTCCTCGGCCATCATCGGGCAGAGCAGGCCCTCCGCGCCGGCCTTCAGCCAGACCTCACGCGGGACAATCTCGGCGCGTTCCCAGTCGCGGTGGAAGGGGACGATCTCGCGTTCGAAGAAGCGGCGGACCTGGGTGCGGAAGATCTCGTGATCCGAGGTGAAGACGCTGCGCGCCATGCCAGACGGCGGGGCTGCGGTATCCATTGGCGTGTCCTCGCTTGCTTGTCTTGGCGCGAGCTTACAGCGCGGCCGGCGTGGCTGTCAGCCGCCGCGTAAGGCGGCGATCTCGGCCGGGGAGAAGCCCCAATCGGCAAGAGCCGCATCGGCGTCCGTGCTGCGGCGCAGGGGCGGACCTGGCTGCTCCGGCGGCGTGCGGGAAAAGCGCGGGCTCGGCGCGGGCTGCATGCCCTTGCCTCGCGCGAAGAAGGTGCCACGCGCGACATTGTGCGGATGGCGCGGCGCTTCCTCGAGGTCGAGTACCGGCGCGACGCAGGCATCCGTGCCGTCGAAGAGCGCGGCCCAATGGTCGCGCGGCTGGGTCAGGAAGATCGCGGTGAACTCGGCCTTGATGGCGGGCCAGCGCGCCTTGTTCGTGCGGTCGGCGAAGCGTTCGGGGTCGAGGCCGAGGCCCTTGAGCAGCAGGGCGAAGAATTGCGGCTCCAACGCGCCAACCGCGACGTATTTTCCATCCGCGCATTCATAGGTGTCGTAGTAAGGGCAAGCGCCGTCGAGCATGTTGCTCTCGCGCGCATTCGTCCATCGCCCTTGCGCAAACTGGCCAAAGAAGGCGCCCATCAGCGTTGCGGAGCCATCGGTCATCGCTGCATCGACCACCTGGCCCTGGCCGGAGCGCTTGGCCTCGAACAGCGCGGCCATGATGCCGTAGGCGAGCAGCATGCCACCGCCACCGAAATCGCCCACCAGGTTGAGCGGCGGCACCGGGCGTTGCCCGGCGCGGCCCATTGACCAAAGCGCGCCGGTCAGCGCGATGTAGGTGATGTCGTGGCCCGCCGCCTGGGCCAGCGGCCCGTCCTGGCCCCAGCCGGTCATGCGGCCATAGACAAGGCGCGGGTTGCGCGCGTGGCAGTCCGCCGGCCCTAGGCCGAGGCGTTCCATCACCCCCGGCCGGAAGCCTTCGACCAGCACATCGGCGCGCTCGACCAGGCGCAGCGCGGCATCGATCGCCGCTGGCTGCTTCAGGTCGAGCGCGACGCCGCGGCGGCCGCGGCCGAGCACATCGGCCGGGTTGCCCGCCGTGCCGCCCGGCCTGTCGATGCGCAGCACCTCCGCGCCGAGATCGGCGAGCATCATGCAACAGAAAGGTCCCGGCCCGATGCCGGCAATCTCCAGAACCCGAAGACCGGAAAGCGGACCAGGCATGGCTCAGCGTCCTTCGAAGTTGGGCGCGCGCTTTTCGCGGAAGGCGGCCTTGCCTTCCACGAAGTCGGCCGAGTTGCGGATCGCAGCCATACGTTGGCCATGGATCGCCATCTGCTCGGAGGGGCCGCGCGGCAGGATTTCCTCGGTGACCATCCGCTTGATCTCGTGCAGCACCATCGGCGCCATGCCGGCAAGTTCGGTCGCCATCTCCTTCGCGCGCGACAGAGCCTGGCCTTCGGGCACCACCTCATTCACCAGGCCGATGCGTTCGGCACGCTCGGCGCTGATCGTGGTGCAGAGCAGCGCGATCTCCATGGCGATCTTGTGCGGCACGCGGCTGACGAGGCCGGCGATCATGCCGCCGGTCAGGCCAAGCTTCGCCTCGGGGTAGTAGAATTTCGCGGTCGCACCGCAGACCATCAGGTCGCACATCATGGCGAGCACGATACCGCCACCGACGCACCACCCCTCGACGGCGCAGATCACCGGCTTGAGCGGGCGGAAGCCGACGGTCGGGATGGCGCGCCACAGTTCCGGCGGGTCGGCGACATCGGCGCCGAAGGTGAAGGCGCGCGTGCCGGCGGCGGTGATGATGGCGACGCGCAGGTCGTCGCGATGCTCGAATTCCTGCATCACCACCTGGACCTGCTCGGCCATCGGCTTGCTGATGGCGTTGCCCTTGCCCGGGTTGTTCAGCGTCACGATGCGGATCGGACCTTCGTCCGTGACAGTCACCAGTTCCACGTCAATTCACTCCTGCTCCGGTACGTCGGATGATGTCCGCGAAGATCGCTCGATCCTGCGTGATGCGATTGGCGAAGGCTTCGCCCGTCTCGAAGGCGGGACGCAGGCCGCCAAGCGCCATGCCGCGCGCGACTTCGGGCGACTTCAGCGCCTGTTCGAGCGAGGCGGCGATGCGCGCACAGGTGGCTGGCGGCGTTCCGGCCGGCGCGGCGATGCCGAACCACGACATGGCGCCGCGCTCCGCGAGCCCGACCTCCAACAGCGTCGGCACGTCGGGGAATTCGGGGTGGCGCTGGTCGCCGAAGGTCGCCAGCGCGCGGACGCGGCCGGCGCGTACCATAGGCAGCGCGGCCGGATCGCAGATCATCTGAATGTGCCCTGCCACCAGGTCGTTCACCGACAGGCCCGAGCCGCGATAGGGCACGTGTTCGACGCGCATCCCGGCGGATTCGGCGAACATCTCGCACTGCAACTGGGTGATGGTGCCATTGCCGGCGGAGCCGAAGCGCAGCGCGCCGGGATTCGCCTTTCCATAGGCTACCAGTTCCTGGATCGTGCGGGCCGGCACCTCGGGATTGACCACCACGAAGGCGTCCGAGGCGGCGACCCGCGCGATCGGCACGAAATCGCGATCCGTGTCATAGGGCGGCCGCATCATGGTCGGGCTGATCGTGAAGATCGCTGTCGGGAACAGCAGCAAGGTGTGACCGTCCGGCCTGGCGCGGGAGACCATCTCGGCGCCGATCGTGCCGCCGGCGCCACCGCGATTCTCGATCACAATGGTCTGGCCGATGACGCGCGACCATTCCGGCATCAGCGGCCGCGCAACATTGTCGGTGCTGCCGCCGGGCGGATAGGGCACGACCAGCACCACGCTGCGCTGCTCCGGCCAGGCGGCGGCGTCCTGCGCCCGTGCCAGGGCCGGTGCGAACAGCGTGGCGCCCAATGCGCGGCGTGACAGTGATGCCTTCATGGCTTGGTTTCCTCCGTCAGGGTCGCGCGGGCATCTACGGCGATCACCCCCTGCCCGGCCGCGCGCAGGATCAGGGGGTTGATATCGAGTTCGGCGAGACGTGGCCCCAGATCGGCGACGAGCCAGGACAGGCGCGCCAACACACCGGCCGCCGCGGCAATGTCGGCCGCAGGTCGGCCGCGCAGCCCGCGCAGCACCGAGGCGACCCGCAGGCCTTCGATTAGGGCGCGCGCATCGTGCGGGGAGAGTGGCGCCGGGGCCGTGCGCACATCCTGCAGGAATTCGACCAGCACGCCGCCGGCGCCGGCCAGCACCATCGGGCCGAATTGCGCATCGCAGGTCGCGCCAAGGAAGAGTTCCGCCTCGCCGCGCGCCATCTCCTGCACCACGCAGCCTTCGGCCGCGCCCGGTGCAGCGCGTTCGAGCGCCGCCATCACTTCGTCGAAGGCCGTGCGGACCGCAGCCTCGTCGCGCAGGTTCAGCCGCACCAGGCCGAGGTCGGATTTATGCACGACCACTCGGCTGACGCCTTTCAGCACGACCGGGAAGCCGATGCTGCGGGCGGCCTCGATGGCCTGGTCGGCCGTGGACGCGGCGACCTCGCGCGTGGTCGGGATGCCATAGGCGGCGAGCAGGCGCTTCGCCTCGCCTTCGGTCAGCGCACCGATGGGAAGAGCCGGTGCGGGGCCGCAGCCGACCGGTCGGTCGGGCGCCGGCGCGTCGTGGCGGGCGCGACCGTCGGCGGCGGCGTCGAGCGCGCGGATCACTGCGATGGCATCGGACATGCGGTCGTAAAATGGGAAATCCGCCGCGCGCATCACGGCGCGGGAGGCATCGCCAACCGCGCCTGCCGTCATCAGGTAGAGCAGCGGCTTGCCTCCCTCCCGGCCGAGCGGCGGAAACAGTGCGGTGCGGCCGGCCATGTCGGGCTGCGTCGTCATCGGCACCACCACGGCGCCGACATCGGGGTCGGCCATGAAGGCGCGGATGCAGTCCGACAAGCCGTCGCCGCTGGTGCCTTCGTGGAAGGAGCCGGTGTCGACCGGCAAGGCGATGTGGGTGTCGGGCATCCAGCGGCCAAGCGCCGCGCGCGTCGCCGCCGACATGGTCGCGAGGCGCAACCCGGCGGCCGGCAGCATGTCGGCGAAGGTGACGGTGGAACCGCCGGAGGAGGCGATTGGCGCGAGGCCCAGCCCGGCGGCGGGCAGCGGCGCCAGGCGGATCGCCGCGTCGCAGGCGAGCACCATCGCCTGAGGGTCGTCCAGCACCACGGCGCCGGCATCGCGGCAGATCGCCTCGAAGGCGGGAAAGGCGCCGGCGAAGCTCGCGGTGTGCGAGCGCGCGGCCTGCGCGCCGGCCTCGCTGCGCCCGGCCTTGACGATGAAGACCGGCTTGCCCGCCGCCCGCAGCAAGGCGCGGAAGCGCGCGGGGTCGCGCAGGCCTTCGATGTACAGGCCGACCGCGCGCGTGGCGTCGTCCTGCACCAGGTAGTCGAGAAAATCCTCGAGCCCGAGATCGGCCTGGTTGCCCACCGAGATGCAACGGCTGAAGCGCGCGCCGTGGTGGCGGCCGAAGGACAGCAGGGTGCCCATGAGCGCGCCGGATTGGCTGGCCATGCCAATGCCGCCGGGCGCGTACTCATCCTCCTCCAGTGCGAGGGAGGAGGACAGCATGGCGCGATCGACCGGGTTGAAGATGCCGAGGCAGTTCGGCCCGACCAGTCGCATCCCCGCATCCCGCGCGATGGTCAGCACACGCTCCTGCAGGGCGGCGCCCTCGGGCCCGGCCTCGGCGAGCTTACCGGTGATGATGATGCAGGCGCCGACACCCGCGGCCGCGCAATCGGCGACCTGCACTTCGAGCGACGAGGCGGGCACGGCGAGAATCGCGACATCGGCGGCGATCGGCGCCGCGCTGACGCGCGGGAAGGCCGGCAGGCCGCGGATCGTCGCGCGGTTCGGGTTGATCGGCAGTATCTGCCCGGGAAATCCGTGCTTCTGCAGATAGTGGATGACTCGGCCACCGAACTTGCCGACGTCATCCGACGCGCCGACGACCGCCACCGATCGCGGCGCCACGATGCGCGCGATGGGCAAGGGTCGCCCGGGTTTCGCTTCCTCCACGCCCGTCTCCATGTGCGGGTTATGGAGGCAGGCTAGGACAGTCCTGCTGCCGCGTCAGCCCACTGGATCGGCTCGGAAGCCATTTCCCCAACGCGACAGGCGCGCGCGCGACGGCGAGGGGAAATGCGCAAAGCACAACAAGGTGCGCGCCTCGCAGGCGCATTCAAGGACACGCCGGCGCGTCTTCGCCGCGAGGGTGGGGTCCCAATCGGCCCGCATGGAGATTTCCGGATAGCGTGCCTGCAAGGGCGAGTGGATCAGGTCGCCGGTGAACAAGGCTTCGTGATCGCCGCTGCCGACGCGCAGCGCGACATGGTGCGGCGTGTGGCCCGGCGTCGGCTCCAGGCGGATGGTGTCGGTGATCGCGTGGGTTTCGGTCACCATCTCGGCGCGACCGGCCTCGACGATGGGCAGCACGGAATCGGTGAAAATAGGCGATGTCGCCTTGGCATTCTCCGCGTTCCAATAGGCGAATTCATCCGCCGAGAAGACGTAGCGCGCCTTCGGGAAGGTTGGCACCCAGCGGCCATTCTCCAGCCGGGTGTTCCAGCCGACATGGTCGACATGCATGTGGGTGCACATGACGATGTCGATGTCCTCCACCGACAGCCCGAGGGCGGCAAGGCCGCGCATGTAGGCGTCGCCGCGCAGGCGGTTCCAGAACGGGTGGTTCGGTCGTTCCTTGTCGTTGCCGACGCAGGTGTCGACCAGGATAGTGTGGTGCTTCGTGCGCACCACCCAGGACTGGATGCACAGGATCAACTTGCCGGTGACAGGGTCGATCGCCGTCGGCTCCAGCCAGGCGCGGTTCTCCGCCAATAATTCGGGCGTGAGGTTCGGCAGGAAGGTGAGCGGGTCGAAGAGCGGCGCCTCCTCCTCGATGATGCGCTGGATGGTGACGTCGCCGAGTGCGAAGCCTTGCGTCATGGTGTCACCCCTTCCCTATCGCGCCTCATGGTCGCGCGGTGCGCGCAGCAGGACGATGCCGACGATCAGCGCCGGCAGCCCGCAGGCGGTGAAGCCGAGGCCATAGCTGCCGGTCGTCAACAGCACGGCTGAATAGACCAACGGCAGCAGCAGCCCGCCGAGCTGCCCGAAGGAAAGCACGCCGCCGGTCGCCGCGCCACGTTGGCCCGGCGCGGCGAGGCGGGCGGCCTCGGCGAGAAGCACGCCGTGCCAGGACATCACCGTGGCGCTGAGCACGGTCGCCACCAGCCCCACCAACACCAGCGGCCAATGCGCGCCGAGCAGCGCCATCATCGCCGACCCGGCGGCCATGCCGAGCGCCAGCCAGCACATCACCATCGCCGGTTCCACGCGCCCGCTGCCGAGCCATCCCCAGAACAGGCGCCCCGGCACCGCGATGACCATGGCGATCGAGAAGACGAGACCCGCCGCCGCAAGTCCGTGGCCGAGCTCGGTCAGCGCCACCACAAAATAGGAGGTGAATACCGTCTGCAGCCCATTGAAGGCGAAGCAGGCGAAGGCAAGCCGTCGCAGTTCCGGCGCGCCGAGCACGCTGAGGATGGTGGTGTGGAAATCCGACAGCCTGAACGCCTGGGTCGGCACCCGGTCGGAATCGAACTCCGCGCGCAGCGGCTCGAGCATGGCGGCGAAGAGCAGGCAGCCGGCCGCGGGGATCAGCAGAGCGCCGCGCCAGCCCGTCACGACGGTCAGCCATGGGCCGAGCAGACCGGCGAGCAGCAGCCCGGCAGGTACGGCCGTCTGCTTGATGGAGAAGACCAACGGCGCCTGGCGCGGCGGCGCATAGCGCCCGAGCAGATGTGAGCTGGCCGGTGTGGACATCGCCGCGGCACCGCCGCCGATCACGCCGGAGACGAGGAACAGCACCGCCGGCCCGACGGTTGCGATCGCCATGCCGAGGCCAAGCAGGACCAGCGCCACCTGGCTCATCCGCATCGCGCCGTAGCGCAGGATGAAGCTGCCGCAGCCGAGTTGGAAAACCAGCGCGGAGAAGGCGGCGGCACTCACATACAGGCCGAGCCAGGCGGGATCCAAGGCGAGATCCGCGAGGATGACCGGCGCGATGATCGGCGGCACAGACCGGCCCAGCGTCGCGAAGGTCTGCTGGAGAAACATCGCAGACAAAATGACCAACAGCAAATTCGTGGATCGGTCGGCGCGCATGTCGCTCCGTTTTTTCTGGATTCATCCCGCTGGCGCGTCGTCGCCGGCTGAGCCACGATACGCGCAGCAGCGCGGCGCTGCGAAGCCCCTGCCCCCGCCCCTGTGCCCGATCGGGTGGCGGCGCTGCCGCATGGGCAGGCAGTCCATGCCTGGGTGCCGCATGAAATACCGCAGCCGGTGCTTGCCGCTGAGCGCGATGGACCCTTCTATGTCGTCGAAATCGACCGAGGAGAACGGCCATGGGATTCCGTCGACTGCGCGCCACGCTGCTCGCCGCGGCCATCGCGACCCTTCCGCTGACCGCCCCCATGGCGCAAGCGCAACAACGCCCGTTGGTATGGGGCGATACGCTGCCGGCCACGCTCGACCCGCACTCCATCTTCGACGTCCCGAGTCAGTTCATTCTGCTCAATGCCTATGACGGGTTGTATCGCTACCAGTCGAACCCACCGCAGTTGTTGCCATGGCTGGCCGAGAGCCACACCACGAGCGAGGACGGGCTGACCTGGGAATTCACGCTGCGCCCAGGCATCAAGTTCCAGGACGGCAGCGCGATGACGGCCGATGACGTCGTCTATTCCTTCCGCCGCCTGCTCGCGATGCGCCGTGGCCCCTCGGGCGCCTTCACGCCGGTGCTGGAGGGCTCGAATGTAACCGCGACCGGCCCGCGCACAGTGCGCTTCGTGTTGTCCACGCCCTATGCGCCATTCCTGTCGGCCATTCCGCTGGTGGCGATCGTGAACCAGCGCGCCATCGCTCCGCATGTGCAGAATGATGACTGGGGATCGGCCTGGCTCGCCGCGAATGGCGCCGGGTCGGGCGCCTATCGCATCGTGGCCGACAATTACCAGGCGCGCGTCTCGCTCGACATGGAACGCTTCCCAGAGCATTTCATGGGCTGGTCGCACAACGCGCGTCCAATCGATTCCGTGCGCTCGCGGCCGGTGATGGAGACCTCCACGCGCGTGCTGGCGCTGCTGCGCGGCGAGATCGACGCGACGGATTCCTACCTGCCGACCGACCAGGTGGAGCGCGTGGACCGCAACCCGCGTACGCGCGTCGCGCGTGACGAGAGCATGCGCGTTTTCGTCATCCGCATGAACAACGCCAAGCCGCCCTTCGACAACCGGGACGCGCGGCTGTGCTTCGCCCACGCCTTCAACTACGAGGGCTTCAACAACGTGGTGCTCCGCGGCCTCGTGGTGCGCAATGGCGGGCCGAACCCGAACAATCTGTGGGGCAATCCGCCGGACCTGCAGCCCTATACCTTCGACCTCGCCTTGGCGCGCCAGCATTGCGACGCGGCGCGCGCCGCCGGCGCGCCGCTTGACCGGGCCATCGAGATCCATGTGCAGAACGAACTGGAACAGACGGTGCAGGCCGCGCAGATGTTCCAGGCTGATCTGCGTCGTGTCGGCGTGAACCTGCGCATCGTGCCCAACACCTGGCCCGGCATCACCGGCGCCACCAGCCAGGCGCAGACCACGCCGGACATGTGGGTGCATTGGGTGTCGACCTATTTCGTCGATCCGGAGAACTGGATCGGCCAGATGTATGACAGCCAATTCCACGGCACCTGGAAGGCGTCCTCCTGGTACACCAATGCCGAGGTGGACCGCCTGCTGCGCGCCGCCCGCGCCAGCCGCGTGCAGGCCGAGCGCGACACGCTGTACCAGCAGGCAACGCGCCAGGTCGTCGCCGACAGCCCGGACATCTGGGTCTACAACACGCTGAACCTGCGCGGGCTGTCGCGACGCGTGGAGGGGTATCAGTTCTCGCCGGTGGGTTCGGGTGGCGAGATCCGCCTGATGTCGCTGGCGAACTGAGCAGCGCGGCATGGCGCGCTACATTCTCCGGCGCGTCCTGCTGGCGCTGCCGGCCCTGTTCGGTCTCGTCATCCTGACCTTCGTGCTGTCGCGCGTCGTGCCGGGTGATGCCGCCGCGACGCTTGCCGGCGACGCCGCGACGCCGGCGCAAATCGCCGATATCCGGGCGCGCTACGGGCTCGACCGGCCGATCATGGAACAGGCCGCGATCCATGTGCGGCAAGTGCTGACCGGGGATTTCGGGCGCAGCATTTTCTCGGGCAGGCCGGTGGCGGAGGAGATCATCCAACGTCTGCCGGCCACGCTGGAACTGACCTTCGTCGCGCTGTTCCTGGCGACGGTGATCGGCATTCCTCTCGGGCTGCTGGCGGCGCTCGACCATAATGGACCGATCGATCATCTCGTGCGGCTGCTCTCCGTGGGCGGACTTGCCATCGCATCCTTCTGGCTGGCGATCATGTTGCAGTTGGTATTCTCGATGGATCTCGACGTCCTGCCTCTACGCGGGCGGATGGATGTGGCGTTGGGGCAGCCAGCGCGGGTGACGGGCTCCATGCTGATCGACAGCCTGCTCGCCGGGCGGCTGGACATGTTCGTCGATGCCTGCCGGCATCTGGTGCTGCCGGCGGTGACGCTGGCGCTGCCGGGGCTGGCGACGATCGCGCGCTTCACGCGTTCGGGCGTGCTGGAGACATTGCAGAAGGACTTCGTGCTCTATGCCCGTGCGGCGGGCTATGGGCGCGTGCGGCTGGCCGCGATCTATGTGCTGCGCAATGCTGTCAACGTCACCGTCACGCAGATCGGGCTGCTGTTCGGCGCGTTGATCTCGGGCGCGGTGGCAGTGGAAGCGGTGTTCGACTGGCCGGGCCTTGGCACCTATGCTGTGCAGGCGATCCTCTCGGCGGATTACAAGGCGCTGCTCGCCGTGACACTCGTTGTCGGCGTCGTCTATGCGGTGGTGAATGTCGCGGTGGATGTGGTGCAGGCGTTGATCGACCCGCGCGTCGCCGAGGAACACCGATGACCGCTCTGCGCCATATCTTCCGCGATCCGGTCGCCGCCTTCGGGCTGCTGATCGTGGTCTTCGCCCTGCTGGTGGCGATTCTCGCGCCCTGGCTCGCGCCCTATCCGGATGACGCCTTCGAGAGCCACATCCTGCAACGCCTGCGGCCACCTTCGGCCGAGTTTCCTTTCGGCACCGACAATCTCGGGCGCGACATTCTCTCGCGCGTCATCCTCGGCACGCGCAACGCTTTTGCGGTGGCGATCGCAGTCGTGGTGGCGGCAATGGCGGTGGGCGTGCCGGTCGGCCTCGCCGCCGGATGGCGCGACAATTGGATGTCGGACGTGCTGATGCGGGTGACGGATGTGTTCCTCGCCGTGCCGCAGCTCATCCTGGCGCTGGCGCTCGGGCAGTTGATGGCGCCGGGGATCGGCACGGCGATGGTGGCACTGGCCTTCACCTACTGGCCGTTCTTCGCGCGCACGGTCTATGCCGAGACGCGACGGCTGCGCGGGTCGCTGTTCGTCGATGCGTTGGCAGGCATCGGCGCCAGCCCGACGCGCATCCTGTTCCTGCATGTGCTGCCCAATGCGGCGCCGGCGATCCTGGTGCGCGCGACGGTCGGCATGGGGTTCACCATCCTGACCGCGGCGCTGCTCGGCTTCCTCGGCGTCGGCGCGGCACCGCCCTCGCCCGATTGGGGGCTGGCAGTGTCCGAGGCGCGACAGCATCTGCCGGAGGCCTGGTGGTTCCCGACCTTCCCCGGTCTCGCGATCCTGCTGCTGGTGCTAGGCTTCAACTTGCTGGGCGATGGGTTGCGTGACGCGGCTGATCCACGCTTGCGGCGATCGCGCCGATGACGCGGCCGATCCTTCAGGTCGAGGGCCTCGCGGTCGAGCTGCGTGGCGAGGCCGGTACGGCGCAGATCCTTGATGACGTCACCTTCCATGTGCCGGCTGGGGGCAGTCTTGGCATTGTCGGCGAGAGTGGCTGCGGGAAATCGACGCTGCTGCGCGCAATCCTTGGCATTCTGCCGAAGGGAGCCGAGACACCGCGCGGCAGCATCCTGTTCGAGGGGCGCGACATATTGTCGGATCGCGCGGCCTCGGCGCGCGGGCGGATCGGCTTCGTGCCGCAGGATCCGTACCTCTCGCTCAACCCGGTGTTTCGCGCCGGCGACC
This sequence comes from Neoroseomonas lacus, assembly GCF_014644535.1. GTDB lineage: Bacteria > Pseudomonadota > Alphaproteobacteria > Acetobacterales > Acetobacteraceae > Neoroseomonas > Neoroseomonas lacus. Next base: position 37,821 of record NZ_BMKW01000003.1, on the reverse strand, counting down.
AGATCCTGGAAATCATGCGCCGCCACGCGCCAGGGTCGCGCCGCGACCATCGCGCGAAGATCGTCGAGCTGTTCCGTGCCGTGCAGTTGCCCGACCCCGAGGCGGCGCTGGCGAAGTATCCGCATCAATTCTCCGGTGGGCAGCGGCAACGGCTCTTGATCGCCGCGGCGCTGGCCTGCGATCCGTCACTGCTGGTGGCGGATGAACCGACCACCGCGCTCGATGTGACGACGCAGCGGGAGATCCTGTCGCTGCTGCGCGGGCTTGCCGCGGATCGTGGCTTGGCGCTGTTATTCGTCACACATGATTTCGGCGTGCTCGCCTCGGTGTGTGACCGCGTCACGGTTCTCTATGCCGGGCGCGTGGCGGAAGGCGGGCCGACGCGCACGGTGTTGGACGCGCCGCAGCATCCCTATACGCGCATGCTGCTGGCCTGCCATCCGGATCGCGCAACCGATCTTGCCGGCATTCCCGGCACAGTGCCGGCCGCGACGGCACAACCTTCCGGCTGCCGCTTTCATCCGCGCTGCCCGATCGTCCGCGGCAGCTGCGCTGAGTCCCCACCACAGACTGTGACGGAGGGCGATCGCGTCGTGGCCTGCCCGTTCCATGCGGAGCCGATCCTTGCCTGAGATTCTCGGCGCTTCCGAGCTTGTTGTGGAACTCGGCGCGCGGCAGGGACTGCTGCGCAAGAGGGCCGGCGTCCGCGCGGTCGATGGCGTGGATATCTCGGTCGCGACCGGCGAAACCTTCGGCATCGTCGGCGAAAGCGGCTGTGGCAAGACGACGCTGGCGCGCACGCTGCTCGGCCTACAGCGCGAAAGCGGCGGCGTGATCCGACTGGAGGGGACGAGCGTCTCCGGCGCGGCGTCGCGCGAGGCCCGCAGCACACGCAGCGCGGTGCAGTATGTGCATCAGGACCCGGGCGCGGCACTCGACCCATGGTGGCGCGTGGGCGCCACGCTGGCGGAAGGTTTACGCATCCATGGCGTGAGCAGCGCCGGCGAACAGAGCGCGCGCATCGCCGAGATGCTCGCGGCCGTCGGCCTCGACCCGGCGATGGCGGATCGCTACCCGCATGAACTCTCCGGCGGGCAGCAGCGACGCATTGGCCTAGCGCGCATCCTGCTGCTGCGGCCGAAGGTGGTGATCCTCGATGAACCGACCGCGGGGCTCGACCTCTCGGTGCAGGCGGCGGTGCTGCGATTGTTGCGCGACCTGCGCGACCGCTTCGGCCTGACCTATGTCTTCATCTCGCATGACCTGTCTGTGGTGCGGCGCGTCTGCGACCGGGTGGCGGTGATGTATCTCGGCCGCATCGTCGAACAGGGCAGCACGGCGGAGATCTTCGCCGCGCCGCGCCACCCCTATACGCGCGCCCTGCTGGCCGCCGCGCCGCATCTCGATGGGCGCGAGACCAGCCCGGCGCTGCGTGGCGACCCACCCAGCCTGCGCGCGGTGCCGAGCGGTTGCCGCTTCCATCCACGCTGCGCGCTTGTCCAGGCGGATTGCGCCACGCGCGAACAGACGCTGGCACCAGCCGGCCCCGACCATATCGTCGCCTGCCATCATTGGCGCGACGGCTGAAAGCACCGCCCATGCCCAGCTGCGACCCCGTGACGCTCGAGATCATCCGCGGTGCCGCCCGCGCCGCGCAGGCGGAGATGGAGGCGCTGCTAGAACGTACCGCCATGTCCGCTTTCATTCGCGAGAAGAAGGATTTCTACACCGCCCTGTTCGATGCCGAAGGCCGCATGGCGGTGGGCAGCGACCTGCCGATCTTCGGCGACATCGTCGGCCCTGTCGCAGAGCATTTCCCGATCGAGACGATGCGCGAAGGCGACCTGTACTGGTACAATGACTGCTACGGCAGCCGCGGCGCGGTCTCACATTCCAACGACCAGGTCTTTCTCGCACCCGCCTTCCATGACGGCCGCCGCGTCGGCTTCGTCATGGGCTGGGCGCATTTCTCCGACATTGGCGGGCTGCGGCCGGGCTCGATCAGCCCGGATGCGACGGACCATTTCCAGGAGGGCATCATCATCCCGCCGTCGCGGCTGATGCGCGACGGGCAGACGAATGACGACCTGCTGCGCACATTCTGGCGCAACAGCCGCTTCCCGACGCAATCGCAGGGTGACACGCGCGCGTTGATGGCCGCGGTGCGGCTCGGCGAGAAGCGTCTGTCGGAGATCGCCGCGCGGTTCGGGTCGGAGACGCTGTCGGACGCCTTCACGCAATTGCTGACGCGTACCGAGGCGACGATCCGCGCCGAGCTTGCTGCCATCTTCCCTGTCGGCACGACGCGCTTCGCCGACACCATCGACACCGACGGCCATGGCAACGGCCCCTTCACGCTGCGCCTGGCGCTGACGCGCACCGAAGATGACCGCTTCATCTTCGACGCCACGGAGACCGACGACCAGGCGCCCGGCCCGGTGAACCTGCTGATGCATCCGGATGTGCCGGGCATGGCGCTCGGACTTTATGTGTTGCAGCGGCACCCCGGCCAGGTGCTCAATGCCGGCGCGCCGGCCGCGATCGACGAAGTGCGGCTGCGCGACGGTTCTCTGCTGGCGCCGCGCGCGCCCGCGCCGCTCGGGCTGCGTGGCGTGACGATGATGCGGCTGCTCGCGGCGCTGCATGGGCTGGTCGCGGTGGCACGCCATGGCGAGGCGCCGGCCGCGCATTCGGCCTATGTCGTCATCGCATTGCGAGGGCTGGCAGGCGGCAAGCACTTCCTGCTCAGCGACGGGATCGGCGTCGGCTACGGGGCGCGGCCTTTCGCCGATGGCACCGACGCCGTCTATTTCGTCGCGCAGGAGAACTACCCCGTAGAGTTCATGGAACTCTCCTATCCCGTGCGGCTGCGAACCTACGCCATCAACCGCGATTCCGGCGGTGCGGGGCGCTACCGCGGCGGCTGCGGCGTGGTGCGGGAATTCGAGGTGCTGGCCGATACGTCGATGCTCGCCGTGCGCATCGACAGCGTGGTGAATCCACCCTGGGGCGTGGCCGGCGGGCTGAATGGCGGGTCGGGCCGCGCGGTGGTCAATGGCGGCCGGCAGCTCGCGCCGCTGTCGGATGGCAACATGCTGAAGAAGGGCGACGTGTTCCGCATCGAGACCGGCGGTGGCGGCGGATGGGGTCATCCCTTCGACCGATCGGTGGAGGATGTCCTTGCCGATGTGCAGGGCGGTTTCGTCAGCGAGGAAGCCGCTGCGCGTGACTATGGCGTCGCCGTCACGGATGGCGTGCTTGACGCCACACGCACGCAGGCGCTGCGTGCATCGCGCGCGACCGCCGGGTTGTTCCATCGTCGGGAGTATCGCGATGCCGTCGCGTGACCTGCTCGTCGCCGTCGATATCGGCGGCACCTTCACCGATGTCACGCTGCAGGATGCCGCGACGGGGCAGGCCTGGACCGCCAAGACGCCGTCCACGCCGCGCGACCCCTCGGAGGGATTCATCACCGGCGTCACCCAGGCGCTGACCGAAGCCGGACGCCGCCCGGCCGAGGTGGCGCGCGTGCTGCACGGCACCACCGTCGCGACCAACATGATCCTGGAGGGGCGCACCGCACCCACCGCGCTGCTCACCACACGCGGATTCCGCCATGTGCTGGAGATCGGCCGCGCCGACCTGCCGCGACGGGACAACCTCTGGGCCTGGGTGAAGCCGAAGCGACCAGTGCCGCCTGGCCTGGTGTTCGAGGCCGGGGGCCGCATCGCCGCCGATGGATCGGAACTGGAAGCGCTCGACGAGGCCGATATCCGCGCCGCCGCGCGTGCCGCCAGGCAGGCCGGTGTCGCCGCCATGGCCGTCTGCTTCCTGCACGCCTTCGCCAACCCCGCGCATGAACGCCGCGCTCTGGCGATCCTTGCCGAGGAGGTGCCGGAGCTTGCGCGCACCGCCTCGGTCGATGTGCTGCCGGTGGTGCGCGAATACGAACGCAGCATGGCCGCGGTGCTGAACGCGGCGGTGATGCCGGCGATCTCGGGCTACATCGCCAGGCTGGAAGCGCGGCTCGATGAAGCGGGCGTCGTCGCGCCGCTGCTGCTGATGAAGTCCAATGGCGGCGTCGCCGGCGCGGCGGCGATCCGGCGCGCGCCGGCGCAGACCGCGCTGTCCGGCCCGGCCGCCGGCGTTGTCGGCGCACGCGCGGTCTGCGCCGCGGCGGGGGTGGCGGACCTCATCACCGTCGATATCGGCGGCACCAGCGCCGATATCTGCCTGATCGCCAAAGGCGAGATCGGGCTGACGCAACATGGCCGCGTCGGTCCCTGGCCGCTGCCGTTGCCGATGGTGGACATGGTGACAATCGGCGCCGGCGGCGGGTCCATCGCGCTTCTCAGCGAGAACGGTTCGATGACAGTCGGCCCCCAGAGCGCGGGCGCCGACCCCGGGCCGGCTTGCTACGGGCGCGGCGGTACGGCGGCGACGGTGACGGACGCACATCTCGTGCTGGGCCACCTGCCGGCACGGCTGTTGGGCGGGCGCATGGCGCTCAATGCATCGCTGGCGCGGCAGGCGGTGCAGCGCGTCGCCGATGGTCTCGGCCTGCCGGTCGATGACGCCGCGCGCGGCATCCTCGCCATCGCCGACAATAACATGGTCGGCGCGATCCGCGTCGTCTCCGTCGAGCGTGGGCATGATCCGCGCGACTTCACATTGGTACCCTTCGGCGGTGCGGGGCCGCTGCATGGTTGCGCGCTGGCGGATCTGCTCGGCATCAACCGCGTGCTGGTGCCGCCGAGCCCGGGCGTGCTCTGCGCCGAGGGGCTGCTCGCGGCCGATCTGAAGGCGGAGTTCAGTCGCACTGTCGCGCAGGCGTTGGAGGGTGCCGTCACGGCGCGTCTCGATGGCGCGTTCACCGCGTTGGAAGCCGAGGCAGCGGCGTGGTTCGCGCAGGAGGCGGTGGCGGCCGAGGATCGGTCGACGCGCCGTGTCGCGCTGATGCGCTACGAGGAACAGGGGCACGAATTGCCGATCACCTGGCCGATCGATGGTGATCTCACGGCGCTGGGCCTGGAATTCGCCGCGGCGCATCGCGGCCTCTATGGCTTCGACCTGCCGTCAGTGGCGGTCGAGATCGTCACGCTGCGCGTCGAGGCCGCTGGCGCGCTGCCGACCCCGGCGGCGAGCCTGCCGCGGGGCGGCGACGCCGCGGGGGCGGTCACCGGCCACCAGACGATACGCCTGCCCACCGGCCCCATCGAGGCGCCGATCATCGATCGCGCCCTGCTTGGCCCCGGCGCGCGTTTCGCGGGGCCGGCGATCGTCACGCAGCTGGACGCCACGACACTGGTCGCGCCGGGCTGGCAGGCGCGGATGGATGCTTCCGGCGCGCTGCTGCTGACGCGCTGAGTCAGGGCGCCCGCAGCGCGGCGATCATCGCCAGGGCTTCATCCGGCAGCGGGCCGCGTTCGACTGCGGCCACCGCATGGTCGAGCTCGGCGATGCTCGAGGTGCCGATGATCGCCGTCGCGATCTGGGCCGGCATTGTCGCGAAGCGCAGCGCGAGGTCCACCAGGTCCTTTGCGTGGCCGACCTCGATCACCGGCATCAGCCGCCGCGCCGCCGCGACATCGGCGGCGTAATCGGCGCCCGAGGCGATCGGCTCGACCTTCGGCACGCCAAGCGGGCTGCGCGCCTCGGACCCGCTGAGCGCACCGCCGGCCAGGATCCGGATCGCCATGACTCCGACATCGCGCGACGCCGCATGCGCGATGCGGCCTTCGAGGTCCGTCATCGCCGAACCCGCCGGCAAGGGCGCGATGCCGCTCGGATTCAGCAGGTTGTAGGGCATCTGTGCGGTGGCGAAGCCGCCTTCCTCCAACACGCGCCGGACGGCGGGCGCGTCGCCCAGGCCGGTGATACCGTAGAAGCGGCACTTGCCCTGCTCGCGCAGTCGCCGCAGCACCGGCACCGCCTCGTTCAGCATCTGCTCGACCGTGAAGGAGGGCGCCGCGCCGTCCAGCGTGATCGGATTGTGCAACTGGTAGATGTCGACACAGTCGCTGCCGAGCCGCACCAGGCTGCCCTCGATCGAGGCCGCGACGGTGCCGGCGATGTCGCCGCGCTGCTGCGGATAGACGCGCACCTTGGTGCCAACCGTGACGGTCGCGCGCAACGCCTTCAGCGCGCGGCCCAGGTTGGTCTCGGACACGCCCTCCCCATACGCATAGGCCGTGTCGAAATAGGTGATGCCCTGGTCGATGGCGCGGCCGATCGCGCGGTCCTGCTCGGCGGCACTGCCCTTGACCATGAGCCCGCCGATCGCGCCGCAGCCATAGCCGAGCACCGAGACCGAGATCCCGGTCCGTCCGAGTTGCCGCTGTTGCATGCGCGCTGCCTCCCTGTGTCGCGGCGGATGCTGCGCCACGCCCGCCGGGCCGACAAGGCGGGCGGGTTGCCGTGGCGGGGGGCGGGTGCAAGGCTCGGCACATCGGACGAAGACGCCGAAGGGGAGGACATCCAGATGCTCGCACGCCGCGCCCTGTTGCACGGGACCGCCGCCGCTCTTGCCGCAGCGATGCTCGCGCGGCCCGCCTTCGCCGCCTATCCGGAACGTCCGATCCGCGTGATCGTGCCCTTCGCCGCCGGCGGCAACACCGACATCCTCGCGCGCATCCTGGTGACCCGCATGGCCGAACGCATCGGCCGGCCCATGGTGATCGAGAACCGCGCAGGTGCCGGCGGCAGCGTGGGTGCGGAGGCCGTCGCGCGCGCGACGCCCGACGGCTATACGCTGCTGTTCGGCGCGGGCGGGCCGCTGACCGCCAACCCCGTATTGCAGGCGAATGTGCCCTACGATGTGGAGCGCGACTTCCGCCCGATCGGCCTGGTCGGCATCCTGCCGATGATCTGCCAGGTCGGCCCGCGCATCCCGGCGCGGTCGCTGACCGAGTTCATCGCCATCCTGCGCGAGCGCCCGAACCAGGTGACGGTCGCGACGCCGGGCGCCGGCAGTGCCGCGCATCTCGCCCTCGAACTGCTGATGGCCGGGGCGGATGTCCGCGCCCTGCATGTCCCTTATCGCGGCGGCAGCGCCATGGTTGCCGACCTGCTGAGCGGCGCGGTGGATGCCGGCATGGTCGAATTGCCCTCTGCCCTGCCGCTGCACCTGGAGGGCAAGGCGCCGATCATCGCCATCGCGACGGCGCAACGCTCGCCCGTGCTGCCGCAGGTGCAGACCTTCATCGAGGCCGGGCTGCCGGGCTTCACCGCCGGGTCCTATGGCGGGCTGTTGGCACCTTCGGCGACGCCAGCGGACATCGTCGCGACGCTGCACGCCGCGCTGGTCGCGACATTGGCCGAACAGGCGGTGCAGGCGCGCATCATCGAGGTCGGCGCCATCCTCGGCAGCGAGGCGCAGCGTTCGCCGGACGGCTTCGCCGCCTTCCTGCGCAGCGAACTCGTCAATGCCCGCCGCGCGGCGGACCTGGCCGGGCTGAAGCCGAGTTGAGCGGTCAGCCCAGGGCGGCGGCCGCCTCGTCCAGCGCCGCCTGCGCCTCGCGCAGCGCGAAGGCCAGCCGATTGCGCGCGCGCAGCGCATCGACGGCGGCGAACTTCCCGGCATCGCTACCGGGGGTCGTCGCGGCCATGTCGCGGATCGGTTGCAGCACCGCCCAATCCGGCATCGGCAGGGCGTGCGGATGCAGGAAACGCTCGCCACCCGCATAGTCGGCCGGCACCAGCGCGCGGGAGACGCGCATCAGCGCCGCGTTCACCGCCGCCACGGCGCCGGGCGACGCGGCCGGCGCCCGCTGCATCACCGCCGTCGCGGTCTCCTTCAGCCGCGCCGCCGCGGCGGCCAGTGGTGCGACGGGGAAGCGTCCATCGAGTGCGCCTTGCAGCGGTGCGAGTTCATCGAGCAAGGTCTGCGCCATCGCCGCGTGGTCAAGCGGCAGCACGGCATCGCTCAGCAGTCGCCACACCGCCTGGCCGAGCACGCGCGCATCGCGCACCTGGTTCGCCTCGTCGACCTTGTCGATCAGGTCATGCGGCGTGTGCCACCACCAGCCGAGCGCATTGCGCGCCGCCTCGTGCTTCGCCGCCTGCTCGCTGATGCTGCCGAACATCGAGGGAATGCCGATGCCCACGAAGCTGTCGTCGCTGCTGCGGTTCTTGCGCTTGCCCTTGTAGGGCTGGTTGGTCTGCTGGGTGACGGCCTCGGCCGCCAGGTGGTGCAGTTCCGCCATGGAGGCGGTGTTGGACAGCACCGTCGCGCCGACGCCGCCCAGGCTGTCCACATTCACATGCGCGACGCAGCGGCGGTCGAGTTCGTCCCAATGGCTGTCGGCATACCAGGCCGAGCCCGAATAGCGCCCATGCGAATGGCCCGACCAGAAGCAGACGCGCAGGCCACGCTTCATCCGCGCCCGATGCAGTGCGCAGAGCCGCGCCACCTCCATCATCCCGGCATTGGCCGAGCCATTGTCCATCACGCCGAAATACCAGGTGTCGTGATGGCCCGAGAGCAGCACGAAGGCATCCTCCGCACCACCCGGCCCGTCGAGATCAGCGACCAGGATCGGCGTCCTGCGCCAGCCGGTGTCGACCTCGGCGTTCAGCGTCACCACCGGCTGCGCGCCGGCGGCGAGCGCGTCGCGGATCGCGCCGCCATCGGCGTTGTTGACCGAACAGACGACCGTCGCCGGCATGCCGGCCAGGGTGCTGGCGCCCGGGCTGCCCCAGACGGGGGAGATGCACATCTCGTGGATGTGCTCGTGATGGCTGATGTGCAGATGGCCCGCGGCACCGGCCCGCGTCGCGCGCTGCGCGGTGGCCGGCGTCGCCATGCCCTCCATCAGCAGGATGCGGCCGCGCAGGTCGCGGCCGGCGAAGTCGGCCTCGCTGCCATGACCGATATAGACCGGCACGCCCGACAAGCCGCCGGGTGGCGAGGATTGCGAGAAGGATTGCGTGATGGCGGTGACCGGCCGGCCATCGACGAGCACGCCGGCACGGCCCGGCAAGCTGATAAAGGCGTCGTGCAGGAGGACATTCGTGCGGAAGCCGTAGTCGCGCATGCGGCCTTCGATGAAGCCCAGCGCCTCGCGTTCCTCCGCCGTGCCCGAGAGCTTCACCCAGCGCGCGATCTCGCGCAGGTTCGCCATCATTTCCGGGCCGCTGATATCGGCGGTCAGCGTGTCGGGCATGGCGCTCTCCTGTGGCGGACAACGGATGCTGGCACCGTGCGGGCCGCGCGTGAAGCGGGCAGGCGCGTCAGAGGTTGCGCCGCGCCGCGCGCATCGTCGGCAGGCCGATGCCGGTCGCCTCGAAGCCGCCATCCACCGCGATGACCTGGCCGGTCATGTAGGAGGCGCGGTCGCTGCACAGGAAGAAGATCGCCTCGGCGAGTTCCTCCTCGAGGCCATAGCGATTGAGCGGGATGGAGTCGTGGTAGTCGCGGCGAATTTCGGGCGTGTGCACCGCCTTGGCCATGGCGGTGTCGACCGGGCCGGGGGCGACCGCATTGACCCGGATGCCGAGCGCGCCCAGTTCCACCGCCTGCTGCTTCGTCAGATGCGCGAGCGCGGCCTTGGAGGTGCCATAGGCCACCCGCAGCGTGGATGCCCTGAGGCCGGAGATGGAGGTGATGTTCACCACCGCCCCGCCGCCGGTCTCGGCCATGATCGGGGCGGCGGCCTGGGTGGCGAGGAAGGGGCCGTTCAGGTTCACCGCCAGCACGCGGGACCATTCCTCGGGCGTCGTCTCGAGGATCGGCTTGAAGACCGCGATGCCGGCATTGTTCACCAGGGCGTCGAGCCGGCCGAAATGGGTGGCGGCGCGCTGCACGGCGGCGCGGATCGCAGTGGCATCGGCAACATCGCAATGCAGAGCGAGCGTTGCCTCCGGCTGCGCGATGCGCGCCATCGCCTCGCCCAGCAACGCGTCATCGATATCTAGGAGGGCAACGCGCCAACCCTCGGCCAGAAAACGCCGCGCGGTGGCCAGGCCGATGCCTCGGCCCGCGCCGGTGACGATGGCGACCTGATCGGTCATGTCGTGCCTCCCTGCCCGCACAGCCGCCAGAGATCGCGGCCCGCCATGGTTCCATGACGAGGGCCGGCTGGACAGCCCGAGGAGGGGCCGGCCTGACCTGGCCGGCAGCCACAGCCCGGTTCAGTGCCGCGGCGCGGCCGTCAGCAGCGCCGTGACCGCGTGCAGAAGGCGCACCGCGTCGTGCTGCCCGGCTTCATGGGCGGCCGCGAGGATGCCTTCGATCGCCCGCGTCGCAGCGGCGATCGGGTCGGGCGACGGGTCGATCGAGACGCTGGATAACGCCGGCAACATGCCGGTCTCCGAAGTCTCCACGATGTAGTTCATGCGCAATCCCCCTGAAAAACGACGGCCTCCCGGACGGATCCCCCCAACCGACGAAACCGAAACGGCTACGAAACATTCCCGCGCCGTTCACGCTTACGTTAACCGCGTCGAAGTTCCGCTGGCATGCCCGAATTGATGGTGTGGTCTCGATTCACCGGGTGATGTGGTACGGGCGCATCACCTCCGACCGGTATGCTCGATGCTCGATTGAGCCGCGGTGCCATGCGTCCAGCGCAGGGCTATCGACACATCGTCGCCTCGCTCTGCCGCTATGCCCCGCCACAGGCGAGACCCCTCCTGTTCGGCCGCCATGTCCATCGGAGCCTTGCGTGTCCATCCTGTCCCTGCTGCCGTCCCTCGCATTCCTGCTGGAGCCGGCCAATCTCGCCGGCTTCGTGGCCCTTGGTTCATCGGTGACCTGGCCGCTGCTAAGGCGGCGAAAAGCCATTCTCATCGTCCAGGTGGCGGGTTCCCTGCTGTTCGGGCTGCATTACCTGCTGCTCGGCGCCGGCACCGGGGCGGCGATGTGCGTCATGGGCGCGCTGCAGGGTATCGCCCTCGTCACGCTGATCGACCGACGGCGGCGAATCGGGGTGGTCGGCGCGACCATGGCGATCGGCGCGCTGGTTACTGCCCTCACCTGGAACGGCCTGCCGTCGCTGCTCTCACAGGGTGGCCAGGCGATGTCGGCGATCGGGCGGCTGCAACTCGATACCCAGCGCCTGCGGCTGTGGTTCCTGGTCTCGGTGGTGTTCTGGTGTTCGCATAACCTGATGGTGGGCAGCGTCTTCGGCCTCGCCTCAGACACGTTGTCGCTGACCTCGCTGCTGTTGGGGTTGTGGCGCCACCGCGCGACGGCCGGCGCACCGCAATTGCGCGACGCGGCGGCCTGAACCGGCGCCCATCGCCGCCGGGCATTGGCAGCGGCCGGAAACGGTTCATCCTGTCGGCCGAGGACAACGTCCTGGTCGAACGGGAGAAGCCGCCATGGATCATCCGCTGCGCATCGGCATCTGGGCTCTGGTGCATGGCAATCGCGCCGCGCTGCACGACCCGGAGGAGCCGTACGACGCCTCCTGGCGGCGCAACCGCGACCTGGTGCTGGAGGCTGAAGCGCTCGGCTATGACTGCGTGCTGGTGGCGCAGCACACGATGAACCCGCACCACCCGGACCTCGGCCAGCTCGAAGCCTGGACGGCTTCCGCCGCGTTGGCGGCTCAGACGTCGCGGATCGAGATCATCGCCGCCATCAAGCCGATGCTCTACCACCCGGTAGCGCTGGCGAAGATGGCGACGCAGATCGAGGAGATCAGCGGCGGCCGCTTCGCCATCAACCTGGTGAATGCCTGGAACCGCAAGGAGATCGAGGATGCCGGCCTCGTCTTCCGCGAGCATGATGAACGCTACGCCTATGGCGCCGAATGGCTGTCGGTCGTCGAACGGCTGATGCGCGGCGAGAAGCTCGACCACCAGGGCACCTATTTCCAGGTGAAGGATTACGTGCTGCGGCCGGCCGGGCAGTTTCGGTCGCGGCCGACCATCTATGTCGGTGGGGAATCGCCGCCGGCGCGCGACCTGGTCGCCGCTCAGGCCGATGTGTGGTTCATCAACGGCCAGCCGCTCGAGAACGTGCAGGCGTTGATCGCCGATGTGCGCGCCCGGCCACGCCAGGGCGCGCCGGTGCGCTTCGGCCTGTCGACCTTCGTCATCGCGCGCGAGACGGAGGCGGAGGCGCAGCAGGCGTATCAGCGGCTGCTGGCGCTGGCCAAGCAGGACACCGACATCAAGGCCTATGTGAAGGCGAACACCGATCCGGCGGTGGCGATGCGCAAGACCCAGGCGAAGTATGAGAGCGTCGGTACCAATGGCGGCACCTCGGGCGGCACGGTCGGCAGCTACGACCAAGTGGCCGAGCGCATCGCGCAATTCCACGCCGCGGGCATCGAGACGCTACTGACGCAGTTCCAGCCCTTCGAACCGGAGATGCGCCGCTTCGCCCGGCATGTGATGCCGCGGCTGGAACGGTTGCGGTCCACTCGACGGGTCGCGGCGCCAAGCCTTGCCTGACGCGCGATGGGCGGCTGCGGGGCGCGCGGCCGACCGGGACCGTGGCGGGGTGCCGTCGCAACGCTGATCGGTCTTCGATCGTGACGCGCCCTGGCGTCTTCACTCGGCGCTACAATGCCACGCGCTCAGGTTGCGCTCCATGGCGGCACCACCGAACATGACACGCGGCGTTGCCAGGAGAACCGCTGATGAATGAAGGGACGTCGTCCATGCAGATGCTGCTCATGGAGGATGCGCTGGACCCGGCCACGCCGCTTGCGCTGCCGCGCGGCGTGCGCGCGCTCTATGTGCGCAGCGGGCTGGCGATGATCGGCGCGCAGGCGTTGCAGGCCGACGACGCGCTATTCGGCGAGGATGCGGTCACGGTGTCTGGCAGCGGCACGGTCTGGCGCTTCGAGGTCGCGCACCGCGCGCCGGATTGGCAACCGGCGCCGGAGGACCGCAGCCGACTGCTGCTCGCCCATCCGCTGCGGCGCGACCCCGCGCAGCCCTTCGTCCTGCGGCTCGACCGCGTGAGCTTCACGCCCGATGCCGAGACGCCGCGCCATGGGCATTTCGGCCAGGGCATCCGTCGACTCATCCATGGTCGCCTGCTGATGACGATCGGCGACCGCGTCCTGCGCCGCCAAGCCGGCGAGACGTGGTTCGAGACGGGCGAGGAACCGGTCACCGCCCGCGGCCTGCTGCCCGACACCGCCTTCATCCGCGCCATGGTGATGGATGGCGACATGAAGGGGCAGTCGAGCTTCCGTGCCTGGACGCCGGCCGATGAAACGCGGCCGCGCAGCGTGGTCTACAAGCTCTATCTCGACGAGGTCACGCGGTTGGGCTGACCGGCGCGGCGATGCACGATGCGGCCGCCAACGATGGTGATTTCGGCTTCAATGTCGGCGATCGCCTCGGCGGGCACGCTCATCGGGTCGGCTGACAGCACGGCGAGATCCGCCAGCTTGCCCGGTTCGATCGAGCCCTTGCGGTCCTCCTCCATGGTGAGGAAGGCACCATGGTTGGTGACCGCGCGGATCGCTTCCTCGCGGCTGAGGGCCTGGTCCGGGGCGATGGGACGGCGTTCGGCGCTGCTCAGGCGCGTGACCGCCTGCATCACCGGATGCCACAGCGAGATCGGCACGTTGTCGGTCGCGAGCGAGACCGGCACGCCGGCATCGCGCAGCGCGCGCAGCGGCACGATGGCCTCCTCATCGGGCAATTGATGGCGTGCCCGCAGCAGATGGCCTTCCTTGGCGATGTAGCGGTTGGTGTGCGTCGTCACCACCAGACCGAGGTCGCGGACCAACCCGACCTGCTCGCGCGTCAGCACGGCAATGTGGCCGAGCACCCAGCGCAGGCCACGGATTGGCGCGATGCGGTCGACCTCGGCAAACAGCGCCAGCATGTCGGGCCAGATGCCGGTGACGCGGATGCCGCGACGCGCGCAGGCGACCAGCAATTGCTTCGCACGCTCGCGCGGCAGCCCCATGTCGTAGTTGAAGCCGGCCCAGCCGGTGGTCGGCGCGGCGGCGCGGATCGCATTGTCCGGGTTGCGCCCGATCTCGGTGATGAGGCCGCCCATGCGCAGCATCTCGTCGCCCAGGCCGCGCCCGGCGAGCCAATGCGCCCAGCCGTCCACGAGATGCGCTGGGTCGGTATCCTCAAGCCCGCGCCAGTCGGGGCAGAACACCAGGTTTGCGCGCATGGTCAGGCGCCCCGCCTGATGCACCTGGCGATAGGCCTGCAGCACCTCGGCGGCGACGCCATGGCCTTCATAGACGCTGGTGGTGCCGAAAGCGTGGTAGGCGGCGGCCGCGGCGGGCAGCGTCGCCGCGCGTTCGCCCACGGTGAAACCAGGGGCGGCGCGCAGCAGCGAGAGTTCGACCATCGGCATGAAATGCTGCTCGCGGAAGATGCCGGTGGGTTCGCCCGCCGCGTCCTTGTCGATCTCGATGGCGGGTGACGGCGGCACCGTGTCCCGACCGATGCCGGCGAGCACCAGGGCGCGCGAATTCGCCACCGAGACCAGCGGCAGCGTGTGCCGCCAATAGCCCCAGATCGGCTTGATGTAGACGGGATTGTCGGGCGCCGCCTCGTCCAGCTCCTGGCGCGTCGGCCAGCGGCCTTCGGCGAGGCCCTTTTCCGGGTCGCGGTAGAAGGGCGGTTCGCCGAGCGGCATGGTGACGATCCACGCCCCGAGCGGCTTGCCGCGCGCGATCTCGCCGATGCGCGTCTGCACATCGGCGATCGACCGGCAGCCCGACAGCGAGGGCAGGATCTGTCGCAGCCCGGCGCGATCCATATGCGCGTGGCCGTCGATCAGGCCGGGCATCATGGTGCGGCCGGCAAGCGGGATCTCCTCAGTGCGCGGGCCGCGGTGGCGCTCGATGGCGGCGTCGCTGCCGACGGCGAGGATGCGGCCATCGCGCACTGCCACGGCCTGCGCGATGGAAAAGCGCGCATCGACCGTCAGGACCTTGCCGCCGGTCAGGATGAGGTCGGCGAGGATGGCGTCCATGTGCGGTGGATTCCGGAACTGTGCTGCCGGGCAGAGTCCCGCCGGCGCAGGGCGTGGTCAAGCGCGCGGCCATTGGCACGAAGGGGGCGGCGCGGCGCATCATGACGTCGCGCAGTTGACCGCCTAGAGACCTGCCCGCGACGTTCGCCGGAATTCCTGCGGACGGACCGGTTGTGCGGGCCACTGAAAGCAAGATCCAGTGGCCTGAGAACGACGTCCGCGCGCCTTCGGAATCAGGGCATGAGGTTCGGCATCATGGCGAGGAAATTGCATTTCGTGGCCTATCTGAAGGCCGGCCCCTCGGCGAGTTATCCGAGCACCTGGCGACACCCCTCGGCGTCGCTCGACGACCTGTTCCGGCCCGAGCGATGGGAACACATCGCCCGCACTCTCGAGGCGCCGCGCTTTGATGCCTTCTTCTTCGCCGACGGCCTCGGCATGCCCGATCTCTACAAGGACAGATTCAACGATTATCTCGATCGCGGTGGGCAGCTTTCACTGCGCGACCCGATGGGGCTGCCGCCGTTGGCGCGGGCACGGAGCATCTCGGGCTGGGGGTGACGCTCTCCACCATCTTCATGCCGGCCTATGTGATCGCGCCCTACCTGGGCTCGATCGACCTGCTGAGCACTGGCCGCCCGGCGTGGAATGTCGTCACCACGGCGCGCCACGTCGAGGCGGAGAATTGCGGGCGCGACGGCCTGCTCCGAAGGACAAGCGCTACGACATGGCCGACAAGGTGCTCGGAACCTGCAACGCGCTGTGGAACGGATGGGACGCGGACGCGTTGCTGCTCGACAAGCAAAGCGGGCGCTTCGCCGACCAGGCCAACGTCCGCTACGCCCACTACAAGGGCAAGCATGTCAGCGTGCGCGGGCCGCTGTCGATCCCGCCGCACACCGCAGCTGCGGCCGGCGATCATGCAGGCGGCCTCCTCGCCGCGCGGCCGCGCCTTTGCCGCGCTGGGGCGAGATGCTGTTCGCCACGTCCGCGACCAAGGCCGATGCACGGACCTATCGTACCGACATCCGCGCGCGGATGGAAGCGATTGGGCGTGACCCGAATGAGTGCAAGGCGCGGCCTTCGATTACGTCGTGATCGGCAAGACGGATGCCATCGCGCGGGAGAAGGTCATCCGGATCGTCCTGTTCGGGGTGTGGCATCGCGGTGCGCCGCGCCTGGCCCGGACACGCCTGATCTCAGGCGTTCGAGGGCGGCGCGGCATGGCGACATCGCGGCCCTGCCGCGAGTGGCGCCCAGTCCGACACCGCGAGATGATCGCGCACACGACGGATGACTTCCGCCGGCATGGCACCGTCACTGCGCAGCCGCGTGCGCAGGGCGGCCACTTCCTGCAGCCGATCGGCCCATTCCACGCCGAAGGAGTCTTCCAGCCAGCCGCGGATCGCGGCGGCCAGGGCCGGCGCGCCGCCACCGGTCGAGACGCTCAGCAGCAAGTCGCCGCGACGGACGAGGGCGGGCACATGCACGTCACACTGGGCCGGCACATCCTCGACATTGACCGGGATGCGGCGCGCGCGGGCGGCAGCGGCCAGCCGCCCCGATTCGGCATCGTCGAGGCCGGCGACGAAGAGCAGGCGCGCGCCATCGATCTCACTATCGGTCGGCAGCGCCGGATGCAGGCGGGCGCCCAGACGCTCGGTGAGGGCTTCGTCGGCGGCGTCCGTATGCACCGAGAGGTCCGCCATGCCCGCCGATTCCAGCAGGTCGAGACGCTTCAGGAAGGCCGGGCCACGCCCGGCGAGCAGGGTCGGCGTGCCCGGCAGGTGAATGAGCGGCAGCATCAGGCGGCGGCCTCGCTGGCCAACAGCGCGCGGGCCGCCGTCTGCCCGATGCGGGCGCAGAAATCACCGAAGCCCTCGCCATCGAGACGGTTCACGGCCCAGGACGCGAAGAGCGGCTCGAGATGCCCGGCGATCTGCGCCTGCTTCACCTTGTCGGCGAGCAGGTAAGAGAGCCGCGTGCCCTCGAAATCCCCGCCGACGAAGATGGTGTAGAGGCCGGGCGCGCGGCCGACGACGCCGATATCCCCGGCATAAGGACGCGCGCAGCCATTCGGGCAGCCGGTCAGGCGCAAGCTGATGCGCTCGCCCGACAATCCGTGCCGCGCCAGCGCGGCGTCGACATCCGCGACGATGGGTGCATGCACGCGCTCCCCTTCCGCCAGCGACTGGCCGCAGGTCGGCAGGGCAACGCAGGCGAGCGACCAGCGCGCCAGCGGCGTGAGATCCTCGGCAAAGGTAACGCCCTGCGCGCGCAACAGGGCTTCGACTTCTGCCCGGTCCTCGGCGGCGATGTCGGCAAGCAGCAGGTTCTGCTGCGCGGTGACGATGGGGCGTGGGGCGAAGCGTTCCATCACCTGCCGCAGCGCGAGCCGCAGCGTGCCGGCCACGCGCCCGGATGCGACCGGCAGGCCGAGCCAGAGCTTCCCGTCGCCCTGCTCATGCCAGCCGAGCAGTTCGGGCATGGTGAAACGCGGCAGCGGCGGCGCCGGCTCCAGCACGCGGCCGAGATCGGCGGCGAGCCTCTCGCGCACCCACGCCACGCCGCGTTCGGCGACGACGTATTTCAGCCGCGCATGCTTGCGGTCGGACCGGTCGCCATGGTCGCGCGACAGGCGCACCACGGCCTTGGCCATCTCCAGCACGTCATCGGGACCGATGACGCAGATCGCATCGGCCAGGCGCGGATAGGTGGCGGGCTTGTTGTGCGTCATGCCCATTCCGCCACCCACGGTGACGATCCAGCCCTTGAGCGTCTCGCCTTCGGTGAGCGCGACGAAGCCGAGGTCATTCGCCAGCACGTCCGGCGTGTTGTCGTCGGGATGCGCCAGCGCGATCTTGAACTTCCGTGGCAGGTAGGTGGGGCCGTAGAGCGGCTCCTTCTCCGGCGCGCCGACCGCCTCCTCGTCGAGGAAGATCTGGTGGTGGGCGCGCGAGCGCGGCAGCAGCTCGGCGGAGAGGCGAAAGGCTTCGGCCTCCAGCCGCGCATGGATCGCATCGGCGCGTGGCGCCGCGGTGGTGATCACGTTGCGCACCACATCGCCGCAGGCCGCGAGCGTCGTCAGGAGGGTGTTATTGATCGCCGCGATGCTGCCCTTGAGGTCCTGGCGCAGGATGCCGTGGAATTGCACGCCCTGGCGCGTCGTCAGGCGCAGCGTGCCGTCCGCGTGCGTGTCGGCCAGGTTGTCGAGCGCCAGCCATTGCGCCGCGGTCAGCCGCCCGGCGGGCGCGCGCACGCGCACCATGAAGGACCAGTCCTTGTCCTCCCCCCGCTGCTTGCGTTCGGTCGCGCTGTCGCGGTCGAACTGTTCGTAGGTGCCGTGGAATTTCAACAGGGTGTAGGCGCCTTCCGACAGGCCCCCACGCGCTTCGGCCGCGGTGATCTCCTCGGCGATGCTGCCGCGGAGCGCGCGACTATCCGCCTTGATCGCTTCCGCGCCGCTGGGCTTTCCCGACATGACCGCATCGCTCTCCAGGATGAGTTTTACCGCAGTGCATCATCATTCAGCCCGATTGCACTAAGTCAAATGGGATTTATGTGCCGCCACCCGATCGAGCGGCGGGAATCAGGCTTGTCGAGAGGGCAGAGACTCGTCGAAGCCCGCAAAAATGCCGCGTTGGCGACGATCTGTAGCGCCCTTTTCTCCGTGCCGAGCCAGTCAGAAAAGGCGTTTCCATCGCGTTGATTTACAAAAAGATTTCGACAAATCCGATTGACAATACTCGATGCAAAACTGTGAAATACGCCTGCCGATGACCGGGGCGAGGCCCCCGCGGAGATGGGAACGATGCAGATCGCGACGCGAGCAGATACGCCACAGCGCCTTGGCCCGGGCCACGCGCACGGGGCCTGTCGGCGCTGTCGAATGCGTCGCGGCGGCTGAGCCGCCGACCACCCCTCCCCTTCCCGTATCGCAGCGACCGGCGCCGCACCGCGCCGGCGGAGGATCGGCATGATCCAGTCACGAACCATCATCGAGAAAGGCCGCCTGCTCGGCGTCGCCACCACGGCGGACCGTGGCTGGCTGTTCACCGCGATCGACCCCCGCGTCGAGGATCTGCACGGCCGCTGCTTCGGCACGCCGGCCGAGGCCGAACGCGTCGCCCTGCTCGTGCTCGACCGCGGCCGCAGCACGGTCGGGGGGCAGGCATGATCTCGCTCACCTTGCGCGCGCTGGGCAGCGGCGTCGCGCTCTTCGCGCTGCTGGAAGCACTTGGTCTTCTGCGGGTCAGTGGACCATGACCAGCATGCTGTTCATGCCCGACCTCGCGCCGGGCGCGATCGACTGGCTCACCGCCATCCTCGCCGCTGCCGGCGGCATGGTGTTGCACACCGCCATCCCACCGCAGGACCCGGCCATCGCCGAGGCGCTGCTGCAGTCGGCGATCCACCCATGAGCGCTGCATCCAAGCAACCGCCACAGGATGACCAGCCCGCAGCGACGATTCTGCACGCGGGCTTCGGCATTGCCCTGCAGGGCTGGTCCATCAGCCCGGACGCCGGCGAGGTGATGTTCGAGAACCTACGCGGTCTCGTCGCCACGCATGGGCTGGTCGTGTTGCGCGACCAGGTGCTGCCGCCGGCAGCGCAGGCCGCGGTGACGCGACGGCTCGGCCGGCCGGAGATCCATGCGCTCGAGCATGCCCGCCACGCGGAGCGGCCCGAGATCGTGGTCGAAGGCAATGCCGACACGCACCAGGGCCTCGGCGATGCCGGCCTCGCCTGGCATGCCGACCTGACTTGGCGGTCGGCGCCGACCAGGCTGTCCCTCCTGCGGGCGGAGCACCTTCCCGCCGCGCCGGGGGAGATCCTGTTCGCGCATCAGGGCCTGGCCCATGATCTGCTCGACCCGTGGCTGCGCTGGCGCATCGAGTATCTCGAGGCCGAGCACGACCGTGACCGGCGCTGCCGCGGCGACGCACCGGGATGGCGTGCACGCGCGCCCCTGGGCGGCCCGCAGCGGGCCACGCATCCGCCGGCGGTGCATCCGGTGATCAGGCTCGATCCGGTGAGCGGCCGCCGTAGCCTGTTCGTCAACGAGGGCACCACGACGCGTCTGCTCGGCACCAGCGAGGAGGAAGGCGACCGCCTGCTCGCCCGATTGCTCGCCGCCGCAACCGATCCGGCCGTTGTCTACAGGCACGCCTGGCAGCCGGGCGACCTGTTGCTGTGGGACAACGCCCTGCTGCTGCATCGCGTGGTCGCCTCTGCCCCCGGCGGGGTGATCCGGCTGCATCGCAGCGCCGTCATCGGGGAACGGCCCGTGGGGCCGCTATCCGTAGCGCAGCCTTGGGTGGTGGCCGGATAGCATCACCATTTGTAGCGGTTCCCGTGGCTGCGCGACCGGGAAGCGTGCATGAACTCCGCCTGCCGTCGGCGGAGCGGTCTGCCGCCATCCGGCGGGCCGTGTCTTAGCGGCCGTGTGTAAGGACGCTTCCTCCCGGAGTCTTGGCCGGGATACCTGTGGGGTCCCGGCCGCCTTTTCGTCAGAAGCCGGCGAACAGCCGTGTCGAGAGGTACCGTTCGGCAAAGGAGGGCGCGATCGCGACGATGAGCTTACCCGCCATCGATGGTTCCCGCGCCACCGTGATCGCTCCCGCCAGGGCGGCACCGGAGGAGATGCCAACCGGCAGCCCTTCCTCCCGGGCGCAGCGCCGCGCGGTCTCCAGCGCCTCGCGCTCCGACACGCGCATCACCGCGTCCAGGCAGGCGAGGTCCAGCACCGCCGGCTTGAAGCCCGGGCCGATACCCTGGATGTCATGCGGCCCTGGATCGTCACCCGACAGCACGGCGCTTTCCGCCGGTTCGACACCGATGATCCGCAGGCCCTTCCGGCGCGGCTTCAGCGCGCGGGCAATGCCGGTGATGGTGCCGCCGGTGCCCAGGCCACCGACCACGGCGTCGACCTCGCCGGCGGTATCCGCCCAAATTTCCTCGGCGGTGGTGGCGGCGTGGATGTCCGGATTGGCCGGGTTGTCGAACTGCCGCGGCATCCAGGCGCCGGGCGTCGCCACCAGGATGGCCTCGGCCTTGGCGATGGCGCCGGACATGCCGCGCTTGGCCGAAGTCAGTTCCAGCTCCGCGCCCATCAGGCGCATCATGCGGCGCCGCTCGATGCTGGCCCCATCCGGCATCACCACGATGAGCCGATAGCCCTTCGCGGCGGCGACGAAAGCCAGCGCGATGCCCGTATTGCCCGAGGTCGGCTCGACCAGCACGGAGCGGCCCGGCGCGATCAACCCGGCGCGCTCGGCTGCCTCGACCATGGCAAGGCCGATCCGGTCCTTCACCGACCCAAGCGGATTGAAGAATTCGAGCTTCAGCGCGATGCGCGCAGCCAGCCCTTCAGCCGCGCCAATCCGCGGCAGCAGCACCAGCGGGGTCCCGCCGATGGTTTCGAGAATGCTGCCGAACAGCCGTCCGCGCGGGGGCGCGAGGGCTGCCGCTTCGACTTGGCGCGACTTCGCACGGCGGCGAGGGGAAGGTCCGTCTGGCATGGCGGGCAGCCTATCACATCAGGCGGCCAGGGTTCAGGGGCTGCCGGGCCGGCCAGGTGACCGGCCATCGCTCGCATTCCACAGCAGTCCGTCGTAGAGAACTTGGTACTACCAAGGGGAACGCCGGGAGAAATCATGCTGCTGCGCCGCGACCGTGCGCTCACGGGCATTGCCATCATGTTGGACGTCGCCTTCCACGCCGGCCGCACCGGAGAGTTGGTCGGCGGCGCCGAAATCGCGGAACGGCTCGGCGCCGCGCGACGCGGCATCGAGCCTGTGTTCCAGGGCCTGTCCCGCGCCGGGCTACTGGAGAGCGTGCGTGGGCCGCGCGGCGGCTACCGGCTCGGCCGCCGACCACGCGACCTGCGGCTCTCCGACATCGTTGCCTCTGTCCAGGAGGACGCCGATGCGCCACCCGACCTGACGGGCCGCCTGCAGACCGCCGTGCTGGCGCCCTTCTGGCATGAGCTCGATGTCGAACTCCGCAGCCAGCTCGCCAGCATCACGATCGAGGATCTGCTGCGGCGGGCACAGGCCGCCGGGATCCGGCGCGCCATCGTCGAACCGCTGAACTTCGCCATCTGACGCGAGAGGCCTATCGACGCGACAGCGCCTGCAACGCCGCGCGTACCGAGGCAGTCGCAAGATCGGCCAGGGCGCGCCCATGATGCAGGCCGAGTTCGGCGCTGCTGCCAAGCGGATGGACCGTCACGAGCGGCGGCGCCGGCTGGTCCGGCACGGGACCGCGCCATTCCACACGGACCGCCACGGCGCCCGGCAGCCGTTCGACCGCCAGCCGCGCCGCCGCTTCCGCGTCGTGGCCCGCGCCGGTCAGCCCATAGGCCTCCAGCAGATCCGGCGTGAGCGTCAGCACAGCATCGAAGGCGAGTGCTGACGCGAGCCTCGGTGCCTGGCCCCCATCCGTCGACATGCGCGCAGGGTTCAGGACATCGCGACGGCAGCGCGAGCGATATGCGGGCTCTCGTTCGCCGACTGGCCGAACGCGCCGCCCAGCGCCGCAACCTGGCCAATAACCACCAGGGCCGGGGTCGGCGTCGCAGCGCGGCGCACCGCGAGGGTGCAAGCCCCGAGCGTGGTCGCGACCGTCGTCTGGCCAGGCAGCGAGGCCTGGGAGATCACCGAGACCGGCGTGCCGGCCGGCAGCCCCGCCGAGATCAGGCGTACCGCCATTTCGTCGAGGCAGGACAGCGCCATGAAGGCGACCAGCGTGGCGCCGCTGCGCGCCAACGCCTCCCAATCCAGCGAGTTGGGCAGGCGGCCGCTCTCGTCATGTCCGGTAACGAAGGTGACCGCGCTCGCAATGCCGCGATGGGTGATCGGGATGCCCGCCGCGGCCGGAGCTGCGGTTCCGGCGGTCACGCCGGGCACGACACGCCAGATGATGCCGGCCGCGGCCAGCGCGGCCGCCTCCTCGCCGCCTCGACCAAACAGGAAAGGGTCGCCGCCCTTCAGGCGGACCACGCGCTGCCCGGCCCGTGCGCCGGCGATCATGCGGGCGATGATGGCCGATTGCGGGGTGGCCTGTGCCGCCTTGCGCTTGCCCACCGGGACGATAGTGGCGCCTGCGCGTACAAGGCGCAGCACGCCGCGGCCGGGCAACGCGTCGTGCAGCACCAGATCGGCGCGGCGCAACGCATTGGCGGCTCGCAGCGTCAGCAGCTCGGGGTCGCCCGGTCCGGCACCGACAAGCCAGACTTCGCCCGGGCGTGGGCCGTCAGTGGCGGCGAGAAAGCTCATCGTGGAGATTCCGGAATGGTGTCGTCATCCGGCATCCTCCGCCCACAAAACACGATCTACAACCGTGAGATTTTTAAACCCCGATCGAGGACGGAACCGGCGCGTGCTTCCTTCCTGAGCGGCGGGGGAGGAAATGATCGCCTCCCGGCATCGGATCTGGACGATGTGCCGCACGAAGAGCTTCCTGAACACTATCAGATTTGTTGAGTCTGGTGGCTGTTCGGTTGCCGAGCTGGCGCGCGCTGCGCAAGACATTCTCCGCGGCCCCGTCAGCCGATCGCATCGGCCATCGCCATCCTGTCCGAACGAATAAAATACTTTTTTTTATCGTTTTTTCTTTGACTGCACTACGCCTTGGTGCCGAACATCGCGCCGTCGAAGCCGCACCACACCGAGGGCAACGGTACCATGATCCGCACCATCATCGCGACATCCAGGACGTATCGGGACCACACCCCGCACCACCGCCTGGGCATGATGCGGTGCCGCTCCCGGCCTGGCTGAAGGTCGCGAAGACCAGCGACGCCTCTCACGCCCCAACGCCCCGCGCCTTTCCCTGACCGCAGGCGCAGGCCCCCGCAACCTTCAGCAGAGGCCTTTTGCACGATGACCGATCGTCAATCCCTCATGACCGGCGCACGCGCCACCCTGCCGACCGAGACCGGCTCGGAGCAGCACCGATGAATGCGGGCAGCACCCTTGCTTTCCAGGCGCCGGCCCTCGGGCATGACGCAGCCGGCCGGACGCCGGTGGGGCCGGGTCTCGACCGGCTGACGCCCGTGCTCAATGCGATCGCGCAAGCCGCCGCGCGACACGATCGTGACGGCAGCTTCCCCTTCGACAGCATCGAGCGGCTTCACCTGACCGGCATCCTCTCGCTGACGGTGCCGACCGCGCTCGGCGGCGGCGGTGGTGGGCTCGCTCTGGCGGCGGAGGCCGTCGCCAAGGTGGGCGAGGCCTGCCCCGCCACCGCCCTCGTGCTCGCCATGCAGTTCATCCGCCAGGCAGCAATCGCCCGCAGCGCGGCCTGGCCGCTGGAACTCCGCCAGCGCATCGGGCGGGATGCGGTCACCTCGGGCGCGCTGATCAATGTGTTGCGTGTCGAGCCCGAACTCGGTTCACCCACCCACGGTGGCCTGCCGGCCACGACGGCACGACTGCGCGTCGGCCATTGGTCGATCACCGGCCGCAAACGCTATGCGACCGGCGCGCCGGGGCTGCGCTGGATGGAGGTGCTGGCACGCACGGATGAAGACGTACCGCGCATCGGCAACTTCCTCGTCCCCGCCGATTCCAGCGGCGTCGAGGTGGTCGAGACCTGGAACCATCTCGGCATGCGCGCCTCCGGCAGCCATGACGTCGTCTTCGCCGATGTCGCTGTGCCGCTCGACCACGGCATCGGCCTCGTCCCCGCAGCGGAATGGAGCCGGCCGGACGCCACGCAGTCGGCCTGGTCCACGACGCTGGTCGCCGCCGTCTACACCGGCGTGGCGCATGCAGCCCGGCGCTGGATCCTGGGCTTCCTGCATGACCGCGTGCCGGGCAGCCTCGGCGCGCCGCTGGCGACCCTGCCGCGTGTGCAGGAAGCGGTGGGGGAGATCGAGGCCCTGCTCGCCGCCAATGCGCGCATCACTGAGGCCGTCGCCTTCGCTACCGATTCCGGCCATCCGCCGACCACGGCGGAGAGCAGCCTGCACAAGGTGACGCTCGCCGAAAATGCCGTGCGTGCCGTCGAACGCGCCGTCTCCCTCGCGGGCAACCACGCGCATGACCGCGCCTTGCCGCTCGAACGCCACTGGCGGGACGTGCAGGCCGCCCGCGTCCATGTGCCGACCGCCGACGCCGCGCATCTCGCGGCCGGCCGCCTCGCTTTGTCCCACAGCCAAGCCTCCAGGAACCTTCCGGCATGACTTTCCTTCGCCCCACGCGCCGCACCTTGTTCGCGGCGAGCCTCGCGCTGCCGGCCATCGCGCGCGCCGCAGAACCCTTCCCGTCGCGGCCGATCCGCTACATCTGCCCCTTCCCGCCAGGCGCGACGAACGACAACGTCTCGCGCACCATGGCGCGCGCATTGCAGGCGCGGCTCGGCGTGCCGGTGGTGGTGGAGAACCGCGCCGGGGCGGGCGGCGCCGTGGGCTCGCGCTTCGTCGCCGACAGCAGGCCTGACGGCTACACCTTGCTCAACGCTTCCGCAGGCAACCTGACCATCGCCCCGCATTTGGGTGCCGTCGGCTACGATCCGCTGACCGCCTTCGCCGCGGTTGCCTCGGCGGGGGAGAGCTTCAGCCTCATCGCGGTCAACCCGAAGCTGCCGGTGCGCAGCCTGGCGGAGTTGATCGACTATGGCAGGCAGCATCCGGGCGAGTTGAACTACGCCTCCGCGGGCATCGGCTCGGCGGGCCATCTGCGCGGTGCGCTACTGGCCGATGAAGGTGGCTTCGAGGCGGTGCACGTGCCGTTCCCGGGCAGCGCACCGGCGGCGACCAGTGTCGTCACCGGCGACTGCCACGTGATGCTGGATCCGATCACCGCACCGCATGTCGTCTCCGGCCGGCTGCGCGCCCTGGCGACGCTGGGGGAAGATCGCTGGGACGCCTTCCCGGATCTGCCGACGGCGGGGGAACTCGGCGTCGGCCGCAATTGGCCGTCCGGCGGCTGGTTCGCGCTGTTCGCGCCGGCGGGCACGCCGCCCGAGGTCGTCGCTCGGCTCAACCGCGCCTTCAACGACGCGCTGGGCGAAGCCGAGGTCAATGCCGCGCTGCATCGCTTCGGGCTGCGCCCCGTGGCGCTCAGCCCCGACGTTCTGGCCGAGCGCGTCGCCGCCGACCATGCCGCCACGGGCCTTGCGCTGCGCCGCCTGTCCATCGCCTGACGTATCCGGAGCCCGACACCCATGACGCAGCATCCACTCGAATTCATCGGCATGATCTCCCATCGACATGCCTCGGAGATCCATCCGCCGGCCGGCCCGATCCTCGATCCAGAATACGTGGTGAAGCTGGCGCGCGCGCATGAGGATGGCGGCTTCGACCGCATCCTCGTCGCCTGGCATTCGACGCACCCGGACACGCTACTGGTCGCCAGCCACGCGGCCGCCCATACGAAGCGGATCGGCTTCATGGTCGCGCACCGGCCGGGCTTCATCGCGCCGACGCTCGCCGCGCGGCAATTCGCCACCTTCGACCAGTTGAGCGGCGGGCGCGCGGCGATCCACGTCATCACCGGCGGCAACCCGGCGGAACAGCAGCAAGACGGCGACTTCCTCGACCACGATCAGCGCTACGCCCGCAGCGACGAATATGTCGGCCTGCTCCGTCGCGTCTGGAGCAGCGACGCGCCGTTCGATCATGATGGCGCGCATTACCGGCTGCGCGGTGCCTTCTCCGAGATCAAGCCAGTGCAGACGCCCTACCCGCCGATCTTCTTCGGCGGCTCCTCCGACGCGGCGATCGAGGCGGCCGGCCGACACGCCGATGTCTATGCCTTCTGGGGCGAGACGCTGGACCAGGCGCGCGAGACCATCGCCAAGGTGCGCGCGAGCGCGGTGCGGGCGGGGCGGGATGCTGCGTCCATCCGCTTCAGCCTTTCCGTCCGCCCCGTGCTGGCGGGCACCGAGGAAGCCGCCTGGGCGCGGGCGCGACGCATCCTCGAGCGCATTCGAGAGCTGCGCGGAGATCGATTTGGCAAGACCAATCCGAAGCCGGAGAGCGAGGGGTCCCGCCGGCTTCTCGAAGCCGCTTCGGGTGGCGCGGTGCGTGACAAGCGCCTGTGGACGGAAGTCGCCAGCGCGGTCGGCGCCGGTGCAAACACCACCGCCCTGGTCGGCACGCCGCTGCAGGTCGCGGAGGCATTGGCCGACTACCATGCAGTTGGTGTCTCGACTTTCCTGATCCGTGGCTTCGATCCGCTGGAAGATGCGCTGTCCTATGGCCGCGATCTGATACCGGCGACGGGTGCCGTCATTGCCTCGCGCAGCTCCGGTTCGCTGGCGGCGGAATAGCTCACTCCCTGTCGCCACCCTCCCGACTGGAACGCGCCATGCCTGCCCGACAACATCGCCCTTTTCCCGCTACCGCCGACGTGCCCCCGAACTGAACGTCATGGAGAATATATGGCAACGTGCGCCGCCTCACCGGCATCAACCATCCCTGGACAGACAGGCGGGTCCAGGTCGAGCGGATGAGCCGCACCATCAAGGATGCCGCCGTCAAACGCCGCCACGACGACTGCCACTACGAGCTCAGGCGCCAGCTCGATGGCTTCGTTGCCATCTACAACATCGGCCGACGTCTCAAGCGCCTGCGCTGCCTCACCCCCTATGGATTCATCGGCGAGACCTGCGCCAACGAGCCGTGTCGATTCAACCTCGATCCGCACCACTAGATGCCGGCGCTAAACATGGGCGATCCGATGCTCGTGGCCGGGCTACCGGAGGATGGATGCCATGACGAAGCATCGGTCGCACAACGTCGCGTCCAAGCGGCAGGTTGCCGATGAGTCCGCAGCAGGGGAGATGCTGCAAGCTCTCGCCTCACGGGGCTTCAATGCGCCGCGACATGTCGGCGGCGTTCGCGCGGAGTTCCTCCCCGAGCTCGGCGTACCCGATCCGACGTAGCTGTTCCCCCACCCCGATCACCACCAGCGCATGCGACATGCGGCCGCGCAGCAGCACCGGCGCGGCGATGATCGTCACGCCCGCGATGTAGCGGCCATCGTCCACCGCGTAGCCGGTCTGCCGGGTCACTTCGACATCGGCACGCCACTGCGCCAGCGTCGGTGCGTTGTCCCACCGCAGCCCCCGGAAGCGCCTCTCGATTTCGCCCCAGGGATGGCCGCCGAAGGCCGCGATGCAGCGGCCGCTCGCACTGATCAATGCCGGGTAGCGGCTGCCCACATCCGCCTGGAGGCCGAGCGCGTGGTCGGGGCGCGAGATCGCGACCACCACGATGTGGTCGAGGCTCGCCGCCTCGACACCAATCGCGGTGACACCGTGCTTGGCGGAGAGCGCGTCGAGGACGGCCTGGGCCAGGTTGCTGAAGGGATCGTGCCGAAGCATGCCGCGCGCCAGCGCGACGATTCCGCTCGACAGGCCGTAGCGCTTCGTCGCCGGGTCGAAGGTGACCAATTCCTCCGCGGCCAGGGCGCGCAGGATGTGCAGGCAGGTGCTCGGCACCAGCTTGAGCGCGCGTGCGATGGCGTGCACGCCCAGCGGCGTTTCGCTGCGCGACAGCAGGCGGAGGATCGCCGCGGCGCGCGCGACGGCCGGCACCTGACGGATGACGGCGCCCCGCGGCCCATCCTGTTCCGCTTGGGGCGCGTCAACCGCGCGGCGCGTGTTGTGGTTCGGCGCTGCGCCCATCGGCAATGCCGATCTTTTGTCGTTTTTCATGTTGTCCATATACAACAATTAACGCTTATTGACAACACCCCCGTGCGCTGCAGATAAACCTCGCAACGTGGCAGTGGCCCGGGAGAGACGTTCAATGAAAATGCTCACCGACAGCACGGCGTATGGCTTCGCGCAGGCGAACTTCTCGCTGGACCGCCTCTGGGACTTCTTCGACGGCGACCGCGCCTCGCTCAACATCGCCCATGAGTGCATCGATCGGCACACCACGGATGACCTCCGCGTCGCGGTGCGCGTCGCCCATGCCGATGGGCGCGACGAGGCCATCACCTTCCGCGAGATCGCGCTTCTGTCCTCGCAATTCGCTCATTGGCTGGAAGCGCGGGGCATCGGACCCGGTGACCGCGTGGCGATCATGCTCGACCCCTCCCTTGCCTTCTATGCGGCCATGTTCGGCGCGATGAAGCGCGGCGCGATCGCGGTGCCGCTGTTCACCTTGTTCGGTCCGGAAGGCGTGCGGCTGCGCGTCGCTGACTGCATGCCGCGCGTGCTGCTGACCAATGCGGAAAAGGCCGGCACTGCCGCAGGCATCCCAGGCGTCGAGGTGATGGTGGCCGACGAAGCCTGGCTGGCGGAACTCGGCGCCCTGCCCACCGCTTGGCAAGTCAGCACGCGCGCCGACGACATGGCGCTGTTCCAGTACACCTCGGGTACGACGCGGGAATTGCCGGCGGCGGTGAAGCACACCCACCGCGCCGTAGTGGTGCTGATGATGGCCGCGCTCTACGGCACCGGCATCCGGCCTGGCGATGAGTTCTTCTGCCCTTCCTCGCCGGC
This sequence comes from Neoroseomonas lacus, assembly GCF_014644535.1. Taxonomy (GTDB): domain Bacteria; phylum Pseudomonadota; class Alphaproteobacteria; order Acetobacterales; family Acetobacteraceae; genus Neoroseomonas; species Neoroseomonas lacus. Next base: position 8,450 of record NZ_BMKW01000003.1, on the reverse strand, counting down.
CTGGGGCCACGGACTGGCGCATGGCACGCTCGCACCGCTCGCTCTCGGCGTGACCACCGGTACCTATGCCGGGAAGTTCGACGCGGTACGGCTGATGCGCGCCCTGCAGGACTACCGGATCACCAACCTCTCGGCGGCGGCGACGCATTACCGAATGATGCGGACGAGCGGCCGCGCGTCCGATCTCCGCTTCGCGATCCGCAAGCTGTCCTACACGGGAGAACCTATCGACGGCGAGACGCTGCGCTTCATCGACGAAACCTTCGGCGTCCCCGCCTGCAGCATGTACGGCACCACCGAGGTCGGCGTGGTGCTGGTCAACTACCCTGGTGCCACCGACTTCCTGGTGAAGCCTGGCTCGCTCGGCAAGCCGGTACCCGGCCTGCGGCTCGAGGTGCAGGCGCCGGACGGCCGCCCCTGTGCGCCCGGCGAGATGGGCGAGATCAAGGTCTGGCGCCGCGGCGAATGGGTCCCGACCAAGGATCTCGGGCGCATCGACGAGGACGGCTATTTCTATCATGGCGGCCGCGCCGACGATGTCATCATCTCCGCCGGCTGGACCATGAGCGCCGTCGAGATCGAGGACGTGCTGCTCAAGCACGCCGATGTGCGCGAAGCAGCGGCGATCGGCGTGCCCGATTCAGTGCGCGGCCAGGTGGTGAAGGCCTTCATCGTCAGCAACCGCCCGGGCGACGAGGCCTTCGCTCGCGAGTTGCAGGACTTCACCCGCGCCCGGCTCAGCCAGCACGAATATCCGCGCCAGGTCGCCTTCGTGGCGGAACTGCCCAAGACGCCCGCCGGCAAGATCAACCGCAAGGTCCTGCGCGACGCCGAGGCGGCGCGCGCACCGACCGCAGCCTGAACGACCAGAACCGAGGAGTGGAAGTCATGTCCGAGACCATCGTCGCCGAACCGAGCGCCCGGCTTTTCCCGAAGATCACCGACCAGGCGCTGGACGAGCTGCGCGCCCGCATCGGCAAGCCCATCGAGAACACCGTCCAGCCCTGGTGCTACGAGGCGACGCGCGACAACATCCGCCACTACGCCCACGGCATCGGTGACGACAATCCGCTGTGGTGCGACCCCGCCTATGCGGAGCGCAGCACGCTCGGCGGCATTGTCGCGCTGCCGAGCTTCCTGTTCACCACCAGCCGCATCATCTCCGGCTATGTCGGCGGCCTGCCTGGCGTGCATGCCATGTGGTCAGGCGCCGACTGGCGGTGGCACCGCTGGGTCCGGCGCAATGAGACGATCACGACAGAAGCCTCGCTCGCCGAGATCGTCGAGCATGAGACCGCCTTCGCAGGTCGCGCCATCCGGCAGGTCTACCATGTGAAGTTCTATGGTGCGGATGGCGACCTAGTCGCCGATGCCGAGAGCTGGTGCTTCCGCACCGATCGCGACGCCGCGCGTGAGACCGGCACCAAGTACAAGGACGTCAAGGCCAAGCCGCAACGCCGGTACACGGATGAGGAGCTGGCGAAGGTGTGGCGCCTGTACTCCGAGGAACGTCCGCGCGGCGACACCCCGCGATATTTCGAGGATGTCGAGGTTGGCGATACGCTGCCCACCATGCCAAAGGGCCCTATGACGGTCACCGGCTTCATCGCCTATGCCCAGGGTTGGGGCGGGCTGTATATCCGCGCCAACCGCCTCGCCTGGAAGCAGGTACAAGCGCATCCGGGCCTGGGCATCCGCAACCGCTTCAACATTCCCGACTGCCCCGAGCGCGTGCATTGGGAACCGGAGATGGCGCTCATGGTCGGCGCGCCTGGCGCCTACGATTACGGCCCCGAGCGTTGTTCCTGGCTGACGCATCAGCTGACCGACTGGATGGGCGACACCGGCTTCCTGGTGCGGGCGACGAGCAAGCTGCGCCGCCACAACCCGGAGGGCGACCTGCTGTTCATCGATGGCAAGGTAACCGGCAAGCGGATCGAGGGCGGCCGCCACCTGATCGAGGTGGAACAGGAAGCGCGCAACCAGGATGGCGAGCTTTCGGTACTCGGCGGCGGGACGATCGCGCTGCCTTCGCGCAGCGGCTGACAGCAGCGACAACGAACGCAGGAGGAGACGTCCAATGAAAAGAAGAAACATCCTGGCGATGCCGCTGGCCGGTATGGCCGCGGCACTCGCACGGCCGGCCCTGGCACAGTCCTGGCCCACCCGTCCGGTGCGCCTCATCGTACCCTATCCGGCAGGCCAGGGCACGGACCTGTTCGGCCGGCGCTTCGCCGAATTCTACCAGCGCCGCTTCAGCCAGCCCTTCGTGGTGGAGAACCGCGCGGGCGCCGGCGGCAACATCGGTTCCGCCCTGGTCGCCCGGGCGGAGCCGGATGGCTACACGCTGCTGTGGGGCACCAACGCCACCCATGCGGCGAACGAGTTCATGTTTCCCTCGCTCGGCTTCGATCCTGTCGCAGATTTCGCGCCGATCGCCGCCATCCTCAGTCTCGGCATGGTGCTCTACACGGCGCAGGATGCACCAGTGAAGTCGCTCGCGGAGTTCGTGTCCGCGGCCCGCGCGCGGCCGGGCCAGGTCTCGATCGGCGTGCCGAGCACGACAGCGCGCGTGGCGGCCGAGATGCTGCGCCGCGCGGCGGGCATCGAGGTCCAGCAGGTTCCCTACAATGGCAGCGCCCAGGCCCTGACCGGCGGGATGCGCGGAGACGTGCTGGGCGTGGTGGACACCATCGCAAGCTCGCTGGGCGGCATCCATGGCGACCGCATCCGCCCGCTCGGGGTCTCGCTCGCCAGGCGGTCGGGATCCCTGCCGGAGGTGCTGACCTTCCGCGAGCAGGGCGTCGATGTGGAGGTCACCGCCTGGAACGCGTTCTACGCGCCGAAGGGCACGCCGGCGGACATCGTTCGCCAGCTGAACGAGGCGTCGAATGCGGGCCTCGCGGATCCCACGCTGCGTGCCTTCCTCGTCAGCGGCGGCGCCGAGCCTGTCGGCGGCACGCCGGAAGAGCTCGCCGCGCTGATGCGCGCAGACCGCTCGAAATGGCAGCCGGTCATCGAGACCCTGGGCCTCAGGGCCGGCTAGAGCAGTTCCCCGAGGGTGGAACCGCTCTCGCTCAGTTCGAGCGAGCATCTTCACCCGCCCGGGTGATTCCATCCGGACGGGATCTGCTCTGGCCGCTTCGACGGCAATGGAAAACCGGGGAGAGATGTCGATGAGGCACAGCGTTGTTCAGCGCCCGGCCGCGCGCCGATGAGCGCAGCCACGGGCACGGCCTGGGGTGGGCCGCTCGCCGGCCTGCGTGTCATTGACCTGACGCGCGTGTTGGCGGGGCCGCTCGCCACGCAGTTCCTCGGCGACCTCGGTGCGGAGATCCTGAAGGTCGAGCCCCCCGGCAATGGCGACGAAACGCGCGGCTTCGCACCGTTCATCGGCGGCGAGAGCCACTACTTCGTCGGTCTCAACCGGGGCAAGCGAAGCCTCGTGCTTGACCTGCGCCAATCCGAGGGCGTGGAGATCCTGCGCGACCTCGTCGCTACGGCCGATGTGTTGATCGAGAATTTCCGACCCGGCGTGATGGACCGCCTCGGTCTCGGCGCCGAGGCGTTGATGGCGCTGAACCCCAGGCTGATCTACTGCGCCGTCAGCGGCTTCGGCCTGACCGGGCCGCTGCGCGACAAGCCATCCTTCGACATCGTGACGCAGGCGCTGACGGGTGTGCTCAGCGTGAACGGGGAACAGGGCCGGCCGCCGGTCAAAATGGGGCTGCCGATCGGCGACATGTCGGGCGGCATCTTCGGCGCCATCGCGATCCTCTCCGCTCTGCATGAGCGAGCGGTGACCGGGCGCGGCCGGCTGATCGATGTCAGCCTCTATGACGGCACGATGTCGCTGCTGGGCTATTTCGCCCAGCTTGCCTTCCTGAATGGCCAAGACCCGGTACCGATGGGTTCGGCGCATCCGAGTGTGGTGCCTTACGGAGGCTTTCCGGCAAGTGATGGCGCGATCATCATCGCCTGCCTGGCCGACGGCTTCTGGCCGAAGCTGTGCAATGCGCTTGGCTGCCCCGAGCTCGGCCAGGACCCCGGCCTCACCACCATGTCCGCCCGGCGCGAACGCCGCGCCGAGATCGAGCCGCGCATCGCGGCCATCACCGCCACGCGCAGCGTCGCCGAATGGCAGCAGCTACTCGAAGCGCATGACGTCCCGCACGCGCCGGTCCTGGGTGTCACTGCCGCCCTGTCGCATCCGCATGCCGTGGCGCGGGAGATGGTGGTGGCGACCGAACATCCGGCGGCGGGCACGTTGCGCATGCTGGGACGCCCCATCAAGTTCCCGGGCGAGACGCAGGCCCCGCTTGAGGCATCGCCGAGGCTCGGCCAGCATACGGCGGACGTGCTCCGCCGCGATCTTGGCTTCTCCGAGGAGCGGATCGAGGCGTTGCGGCGCCTGGGCGTCATAGACCGCATCGCTGCGGAGCCAGGCGCATGATCGCGATCCACGCTACCAAGGAGGAGCAACACCATGCCCGTGATTGAATCCGCCGTGGACCTCCGTTCGGCAGAGAGCCACGCCAATGCCGAGGCGATGCGCGCCCTGGTCCACGACCTGCGGGAGACGGTCGACCGGGTGCGGCTGGGTGGCGGCGAGGCGGCGCGCGAACGGCATCTCTCGCGCGGCAAGCTGCTGCCGCGCGACCGCATCCGCACGCTGATCGACCCGGTCTCGCCCTTCCTCGAGGTCGGCCAGCTCGCCGCGCATGGCATGTATGGTGGCGAGGTTCCCTCGGCCGGGATCATCACCGGCATCGGCCGTGTCGCCGGCCGGGAATGCATGATCGTGGCGAACGATGCCACGGTGAAGGGCGGCACCTATTTTCCGATCACGGTGCAGAAGCATCTTCGCGCGCAGGAGATCGCGCAGCAGAACCACCTGCCCTGCATCTATCTAGTGGATTCCGGCGGCGCCAACCTGCCGAACCAGGATGAGGTCTTCCCGGGCCGCGACCATTTCGGCCGCATCTTCTTCAACCAGGCCAACATGTCGGCGCAGGGCATCGCCCAGATCGCCGTGGTGATGGGGTCCTGCACCGCCGGCGGTGCCTATGTGCCAGCGATGTCCGATGAGTCGGTGATCGTGCGGAACCAGGGCACGATCTTCCTCGCCGGTCCGCCGCTGGTGAAGGCCGCGACCGGTGAGGTGGTGTCCGCCGAGGATCTCGGCGGCGCCGACCTGCACAGTCGCGTCTCGGGCGTGACCGACCACTATGCCGAGAACGACCCCCATGCGCTTGGCATCGCGCGCCAGGTGGTGGCGAGCCTGAATCAGGTGAAGCGCCCGCCAGTCGAGTTGCGCGAGCCCGTGCCGCCGCGTTTCGATCCGGAAGAGCTCTACGCCGTGGTGCCGCCGGACCTGCGCACGCCCTACGACGTGCGTGAGGTGATCGCGCGCATCGTGGACGGCAGTGCCTTCGACGAGTTCAAGCGGCTCTATGGTCCGACGTTGGTCTGCGGCTTCGCGCATATCTGGGGCTATCCGGTCGGCATCATCGCCAACAACGGCATCCTATTCTCGGAAAGCGCGCAGAAGGGTGCGCACTTCATCGAGCTGTGCGCCCAGCGCGGGATTCCACTGGTGTTCCTGCAGAACATCACCGGTTTCATGGTGGGTCGCAGATACGAAGCCGGCGGCATCGCCAAGGATGGCGCGAAGCTGGTCACCGCCGTCGCGACGGCAGCCGTGCCAAAATTCACCGTCATCATCGGTGGCAGCTTCGGTGCCGGCAATTACGGCATGTGCGGCCGAGCCTATTCGCCGCGCTTCCTGTGGATGTGGCCGAATGCGCGCATCTCCGTCATGGGCGGCGAACAGGCGGCCTCGGTGCTCGCCACCATTCGCCGTGACGGCATCGAGGCGCGCGGCGGCAGCTGGCCGGCCGAGGAGGAGGACGCCTTCAAGGTGCCGATCCGCGAGCAGTACGAGGCGCAGGGCCACCCCTACTACGCGAGCGCACGGCTTTGGGATGATGGCGTGATCGACCCGGCCGATACCAGGCGCGTGCTGGCGCTCGGGCTATCAGCGGCGTTCAATGCGCCGATGCACCAGACGCGCTTCGGCCTGTTCCGGATGTGATGGGTACCATGTTCCGCAAGATCCTGATCGCCAATCGCGGCGAAATCGCCTGCCGCGTGATCGCCACCGCGCGACGCCTCGGCATCGCCACCGTCGCCGTCTATTCTGAGGCCGATGCCGACGCGCGGCACATGCGCCTTGCCGACGAAGCCTGGCCGATCGGCCCCGCCCCGGCGCGGCAGAGCTACCTGTCGATCGAGACGATCATCGCCACCGCCCGGCGCGCCGGTGTGGAGGCGATCCATCCTGGCTACGGCTTCCTGTCGGAGAACGCTGCCTTCGCCGAGGCCTGTGCGGCGGCGGGCCTCGTCTTCATTGGCCCGCCGGCGGCGGCGATCCGCGCCATGGGCTCCAAGGCCGAGGCCAAGGCGCTGATGCAGCGTTCCGGCGTGCCGCTGGTGCCGGGCTACCACGGCGAGGCGCAGGATCTGCCCATCCTGGCCGAGGCCGCCGCGGGGATCGGCTATCCGGTACTGATCAAGGCCAGTGCCGGCGGCGGTGGCAAGGGCATGCGGATCGTCGAACAGCCGGAGGATCTTGAGGCCGCCGTCGAGGGCGCCAAGCGTGAGGCACTCGCTGCCTTCGGTGACGATCGAGTGCTGATCGAGAAATACCTCACACGGCCGCGGCATATCGAGATCCAGGTCTTCGCCGACACGCAGGGCAATGCGGTGTCGCTGTTCGAGCGCGACTGCTCGATCCAGCGGCGGCACCAGAAGGTCCTCGAGGAAGCGCCGGCGCCCGGCATGGCCCCCGCCCGCCGCCGCGCCATGGGCGAGGCCGCCGTCGCCGCTGCGCAGGCGGTGCGGTATGTCGGTGCCGGCACGGTCGAGTTCATCGCCGAGGGCGACGCCTTCTACTTTATGGAGATGAACACCCGCCTGCAGGTCGAGCACCCTGTCACCGAGATGGTCACCGGACAGGACCTGGTGGAATGGCAGCTGCGGGTGGCAGCCGGCGAGAAGCTGCCATTGACCCAGGACCAACTCCTGATCCGCGGGCATGCCATCGAGGCGCGCGTCTATGCGGAAGATCCCGCGCGCGACTTCCTGCCTTCAACAGGTCGTCTCGTGCATCTGCGCCAGCCGCGCGAGCAGTCTGGTCATGTCCGCGTGGACACCGGCGTGCGCGAAGGCGACGTGATCACCCAGCACTACGACCCGATGATTGCCAAGTTGATCGTCTGGGGCGAGGACCGCCCGACGGCCGTGCGGCGCCTGGTCGCCGCCTTGTCCGAGTACGAGGTGGTCGGGGTCGCGACCAATCTTGGCCTACTGCGCGCGATCGCCGGCCATGCTGCATTCGCCGCCGCAGACCTGGATACCGGCTTCATCGCGCGTCATAGGGTGGCGCTGCTGCCGGTGACGCAGCTGCCTGACCCCGCTGAGGAAACGGCGATCTGGGCCGCGGCGGCGCTGACCGTCGTGCGCAACCAGGATGCCGCCATCCAGGCCGCGGCGCGTGTTACCGGCGATCCCTGGTCGCCCTGGGCTGCGGTGGATGCGTGGCGCCTGAACGGTGACGGCTATCAGGATCTGCGTTTCCGGCGCGGCGACGTCGGTGCCGTCACGCTGCGCACCTACCCTCTGCCTGACGGCAGCTTTCGTCTTGAATTGCCGGGCGGCGCGGTCCAGGCGAGCCTCACCGAGGATGCGGCCGGGCTGCTGCTTGTGGTCAACGGCGTCTCTCGCCGCCTCAACGTGGCGCGGCGTGGCGCGGAACTGACGGTCATCCTTGCCGGCGGGAACCATACGCTGGTCCACGAGAACCCGCTCGCCCCGCCGCGCACCGAAACGGCGGGCGCGGACCGTGTGATCGCCCCGATACCCGCCCGCGTGACACGCGTGCTGGTGGCGCCCGGCGATGCGGTTCAGAAGAACGCGCCACTCATGGTGCTCGAGGCGATGAAGATGGAGCTCACTCTTCGCGCGCCGATGGATGGCACGGTGGCGCAGGTTCGCCACGCCGTGGACGACATGGTCGACGAGGGTGCCGAGCTCGTCACCTTTGCGCCGAACGTGTAGCCCACATGCAACAGGCCTGGTGATCGACTGTGAGAGAGCCCTTGGTGGTGCCGGTCGACATCAAGATGGCGCCATGGCTGGTGTTGCAGAATCGCAACCAGCGAATGTCCGCGGCTCTCATGGCACCAAGGTTCCGCTGACGCGCTACTTATACGGTTCTGCGTCTTGAGTGACGCGCTGAGATTCTGGAGTGTTTGGTTCTGTGATTCGCTTTGTGCCTGAGCGATTCGCGGAGTTTGGATAGCGAGAGGCATTTCGATCACGCGGCTTGATCTTGATGCGTCAGATCTTCGCGCGGCGTCGGTGCGCGCAAGATCGTCGGCGGCGGCGCG
>NZ_BMKW01000002.1 GCF_014644535.1 Neoroseomonas lacus | reverse complement strand
CATCCCCGCCTCGCCGCTGCCATCACAAGCATCAGCGAATCAGTCCTTCGCTCACTCAGCAAGGCGTTTCGCAGGGATCTCCGTCGGCTCTTCACGGCATGATCGGCAACGCTGCGCACCTCCCGATCCTCGAACCTGAAGGCGACAAACAACCATGAATCGCAACCTGCTCGTCATCGTGATTGGCCTGCTCGGAATTGGCGCCGGTGTCCTTGGCTACTGGTTCTACCAGGAGCAACACAGGTCAGGCGTCGACATCAGCATCGGCCCGCGCGGCGTCACCATTCAGGAGAGGTAGTACTGTGAGTCATCGATCCTCCTGGCCGGCCAGCGACGCTTCGCGACCTGCCGGATGAGTCGCCTTCGTCTTCACCGGGAGAGCCACCTCGTTGACCGGATCGGATGGTTGCGAGCGGCGGTTCTAGGTGCCAATGACGGCATCGTTTCGACGGCCAGCCTGATCGTCGGCGTCGCTTCGGCGGCCGCGACGCAGAGCGATGTCCTGCTCGCTGGGATCGCGGGGCTTGTCGCGGGGGCCATGTCGATGGCGGCCGGGGAGTATGTTTCGGTCAGCTCGCAGTCCGACACGGAACAGGCCGACCTCGCGCGTGAACGCGCCGAATTGCGGGACAGTGCCGAGGCCGAACGGGATGAACTCGTGGCGATCTATGTCAGGCGCGGGGTCGAACCTGCCATTGCGCGGATTGTCGCCGAGCAGCTGACGGCAAAGGATGCGCTTGGTGCGCATGCGCGCGATGAACTCGGGATTTCCGAGGCCACCGCCGCGCGCCCGGTCCAGGCGGCACTGACGTCGGCGGCGACGTTCTCCGTTGGCGCCGCCATGCCTTTACTGATGGTGGGGGTATCGCCGACCGGCATGCTGGTCGGAGTTGTCTCCGCTGCGTCGCTTGCCTTTCTTGCGCTTCTGGGAGCGATCGGGGCATGGGCCGGTGGTGCACGTGTGCTGCGCGCGACTGCCCGGGTTACCTTCTGGGGTGCGCTGGCGATGGCGCTCACCGCCGGCATCGGAAAGTTCGTCGGCACCGTCATCTGAAGCGCCGAGTCCGACGAAACATGCGGGACAGGGCTTCTCGGCGGCTTCCCCACTGTATCATCCTAGGTGGGCACGCCTGCCCCAGACAGATGACGCAACGAATGGGGGTTCGATGAGCAGCACCGCCGAACCGAGCCACCCGCAGCGGTTCTTCCGCGACTTCATCAGGATCGCCGGCCCTTACTGGACGGGACAGGGGCGCTGGCGCCCGCGCCTGCTGACCGCGACGCTCGCCCTGATCGGCATCGCCCAGGTGGCGCTCGCAATCCGACTCAACATTTGGAGCGCCGACCTGTTCGATGCGCTGGAACGGCGTTCGACCGATCGCGCCATGGCCCAGATCGGCATCTTCGGGCTCATCGTGCTCGGTACTATGGTAGCAAACACGGCACACATGGTCATCCACCGGCATCTGCAATTCGACTGGCGACGCTGGCTAACGACGCGGGTCATCGGCGACTGGATGGATGATGCGCGGCACTATCAGGCCGACCTCATCCCCGGCGACCACGCCAACCCGGATGGGCGCATCGCCGAGGACAAGGGCCGACGGCGTCGCCTGAGCGCGCCTGTTCTTGATCCATTCTGCGCCCTTCAATCCCACACCCATGTGCCGCTCAGGACCACCCTCAGGCTACACGTCGCCGACGAAGGCGAATGGCAATCAGGGCCGGATCCGCCCGATCCAGAATTGGCCGCGCACAAGCTTGCTCCGAGTAGCGTCCGCCCGGCGTCCGATCGAAGACCGGATCAAGCGCGACAAGGCTTGAGTTGTCGAAGAAGTGACGATTGCCGTCATCGAAATACGACTCGGCCGGCGCACCGTCAGCGATCACGACGCCGTGCTCTTCGAGTTCCAGGTGCCAGTAGGTGACGGAATGGCACCAGGTCTCCTGCACGATCTCGATGCCATCGATCAGCAGCCTGGCCGGCACGAGGCACCCGTCGATCAGGAAGGCGTGCTCCGGTGAGACGCGCATGTCACGGCACGGAATGCCCGGCGCCAGAGCGCGGCGGCTCGGACCATGACCGGGGCCACGGCACTGCGGTGGCGCGCGTGGGCGACATTGATGCAGCGATGACCGACCCAACGCAGCGCTTGCACGCGCGGGGCGGCAAAGGGAACGACGACCAGGTCACCGGCGCGCAGCGTCTCGACTGGTACCTCTCCCGACGGTGTGAGGATCATTGTGCCCTGGGCAAAGCAGACGGGGATATCTTCTGCCGCGAACCCATTCAGATTGGTCCCAATAGGGATGTCGTCATTCGAAAATAAATAATATTCGCCATTCCGTTCGCCAATGAAACCTGAAAAGGGAGTAGCGTAGCCGATGTATGTGTAGGTGCCGGCATACGACGCGTTCGTTGTGGGATCCGAAAATGAGATCTCGAAATCCTCACCAACCCGGATGATGCTGTCATCGATCTCCTCGGTAGCGCTGGAGGAGCTGTTCGCAATCAGAGCATCGACCTTGCCGGTCGCGCTGTTGCCATTTTCATCCAGTTCATAAAGAAACGCGGTCTGATAGATCGCCATCGGTCATTTCCTCCGATAAATGTGGAACTGGAAAGAAAAAAATCCCTGGCCCTTGCAGCGGCGTGAGCGGCGTTCGGCGCATCGCCTCATGGCGAATTCGCCTTCGTGGGCGAGGTCGAGACAAGTTCCCGCAATCCCAGTCCCCAGGACGAGATCGCCTTCATGAAGGGCAGCAGCGGCACGTCGAGAAAGGTCACACGGTCGGGCGTGAAGATGTAGATTGCGCCCGACATCGGCGCGGGCGAACCCGGGACGAACACCACCAACCTGCCGTCAGGAAACTCGTCCATCACCAGCGCCGGGCATTGGCCGTCCTCAATGGAGGCGAGAGCCGGCCGCATCACCTGCCCGCTGCCTTCCACCAAGGGACCGTCCCCCGCGAATGCCTTGACCAGGCGATAGCCGGGGATCTTCTCGAACAGCAGCGTCTCGAGCATCTGGCGCGACCAGCGGCCGGCCACGGAGCGGATCAGGACGCCGATCGCGAGGCAGAGCAACACCAGCGCTACCACGGCCACGATCGCCGGGTGCACGTAGCGTCCCGCGAGCGGGTCCGCCGCCTCCTGCAAGCGGTTCACGATGCCGAGCACCAGCAGCACGATCGCGCCGATCGGCAGCACGACCAGCGCGCCGTCCACAAGGACGCGCCGCAGCACCTTCACAGGCGACACCGGGTCGGAAGGCGACGAAGCCGGCCTGCGGTCGCGTGCTGTCATGGCTTCAGGCTTCGGGTGCGGTGTCGGGCATGGCAGGGTCGCGCGTCATGCCCAAGGGAAGACTTTGGCCCAGTCGTTCTTCATCGACACGAGTTGCCATCCGCGCCGCGGAGCTTCATCCATCGCACGATCCAGCCGGCCGATATGCGATTCGCGGTCATAGGCATATTCGCGTTCGGCATCGTCGTGGTGGACGATCAGCGCGAAGCGTCGTCCCGGAGCTTCCGTCGTGTAGCGCAGCATCTGGTAGTCGCCGTCGGAATTGCCGAAGGCGGCGATCGGGCGGCGGCCGATATAGCGCGCGATGCCGACGGGCTTGCCCGGCCCGTCATCGACGAAGTCGACGCGCGGCTCGCGTGTCAGCACGATCCGCCCGTCCTGCTCGCCCGGCCTGATCGCCTGGGTGGAACCGACGACCTGGTGCGGCGGGACGCCATAGACGCGCTCAGCGAAGGCGCGAATGAATTCGACGCCCCCGCCCGAGACGATGAAAATGAGGAAGCCGTTCGCGCGCAGGAAGGCCAGCACCTCCAGCATCGGATGGTAGACGAGTTCGTCGTATCGCCGGTTCCATCGCCGGTCGCGCGACCCTTCCAGCCATTCGGCGGCAATCTGCTGGAAGGCATCGGGCGTCTGGCCGGACTGTGCGGCGCCGACGAGCTTGAGCAGGCCTTCCGTGCCGCCGGCCGCCGCGCCCCGCATGTCGCCGGCGATCGCGGCGCGGAACACCGGATCCTGCTGCCAATCCGGGTTCTGCGGCGCGAGGGCGCGGATGCGGTCAAGGACGAAGATCAGTTGCGTATAGGCCGGCTGCTCGACCCAGAGCGTGCCGTCATTGTCGAAGGTCGCGATGCGCTCGGACGGCGGGACGAAGTCCGGGCCGCCTTCGCGCGTCACCGCGGCGACGAAGTCCAGCAGCGCCTGCTTGCGCGGCCCGGCGCGCCAGGACGGCAAGGGATCGGCGGTCTGGGCCTGGAGCACGGTCGGCGCGAGCGCAAGACCGACGAGCACTGCGCCTGCGCGACGGCGGCCGAAGCGGGTGGGCGGGAGTTGTGACAAGGATCGACCTCCGGAGAGAGAGGCCGGCGAGCGCGAGGGGACGCTCGCCGGATGTGCGCCTGTCGCCGATGAGGGGGCCGGCGGCGGGCGCGTGACGTCATCCGCCGCCCGCGGCCGCTTCCTCCATCTGGCGGAGAATGCCTTCCAGGTTGAAGCTGTCGGGTCGCTGCCGCGGCGGGAATTCGCGGAAGGTCTCGTAGAATTGTCGCGCCATGGCCTGCGCAGGCACGAGCAGATAGACCCGGTCCATGAACCAGTCATTGTAGGTGTTGCTCGACTGGTCGGCGCGTTCGTACGGGTCCATGCGCAGGTCGAACAGCTTCGGCACGCGCAGCTGCACAAAGGGCTCGCGCCAGACACCGAAGCCGACGCCCCGGTTCTCGAGGAACACGACCTTCCAGCGCTCATAGCGCATCGCCACCATCTGGCCGTCATCGTTGAAGTAGTAGAATTCCTTGCGCGGCCCTTCCTGCGTCTGCCCCAGCAGCAGCGGTAACTGGTTGTAGCCGTCCAGGTGCACCTTGTAGGTGCGCCCCTGCGTGGTGAAGCCGGCCAGTAGCTTCGCCTTGATGTCGGGGTCGCCGGCGGCGGCCACCAGCGTGGGGAACCAGTCGAGGTTGGAGAAGATCTCGTTGGTGTAGCTGCCCGGGGCAATGCGGCCCGGCCAGCGAATGGCGAAGGGCACACGGAAGGCGCCTTCCCAGTTGCTGTTCTTCTCGCTGCGGAAGGGCGTGATGCCGGCATCGGGCCAGGTGTTGTAGTGCGGCCCGTTGTCGGTGCCGTAGATGACGATGGTGTCGTTCGCGATCCCCATGTCGTCGATCTTCTTAAGGATCTTGCCGACCCACTCGTCGTGCTGGAGCATACCGTCGGCGTATTCGTTCAGCCCGGACCGGCCGCGGAAGGTCGGCGGTACATGCGTGCGGAAATGCATGCGCGTGGCGTTGCACCACACGAACATCGGTTCATTCGCGCGGTGCTTGCGGTCCATAAAATCCATCGCGGCGGCGAGGAACTCATCGTCCACGGTCTGCATGCGCTCACGCGTGAGCGGCCCGGTGTTCTCGATCCGCTGGGTGCCGTCGGGATTGGCGAAGGACTTGATGACGCCCCGAGGGCCGAAGCGGCGGCGGAACTCGGGATTGCGCGGATAGTCGACGTTCTCCGGCTCCTCCTCGGCGTTTAGGTGATATAGGTTGCCGAAGAACTCGTCGAAGCCGTGCGCCGTCGGCAGGTGCTCGTCGCGATCGCCGAGGTGGTTCTTGCCGAACTGCCCGGTCGCGTAGCCCATGCCCTTGAGGATGCGGGCGATGGTCGGGTCCTCGGGCTTCATGCCGGCCGCGGCACCGGGCAGGCCGACCTTGGACAGGCCGGTGCGCACCGTCGCCTGGCCGGTGATGAAGGCCGAACGCCCGGCGGTGCAGGATTGTTCGGCGTAGTAGTCGGTGAAGGTCATTCCCTCGTTGAAGACGCGGTCGATGTTGGGCGTGCGGAAGCCCATCAGGCCGCGGCTGTTCGCGCTGATGTTGTGCAGGCCGATATCGTCGCCCCAGATGACGATGATGTTCGGGCGGCGGCCGCTTGCTGCCGCCGGCGCTGGTGCGGCCGGCGCCGGAGCGGCAGGCCGCTGCGGCGCCTGGGCGAGCGTCACGCCGCCGGGTATGGCTCCGGCTGCGAGGCCGGCGGCGCCGCCCAGCAACATGCCGCGGCGCGAACGCCCCTTGGTCTCATTGGCCATCCGACTGGTCTCCCTTCAGGGTGCTGCATTGCGACGGACGCAGCGGAAGCCGATGTGGCTCATGCCGGTATCCACCATCTGTGCGTGCCGCGCCGCCGGTCGGTAGCGTCGGCAATAGGACGGGGCGCAGAGGAAGCTGCCGCCCTTCACGACCTTGCGCGGAATACGGATGCGGGGCTGGGCCGGGTCGAAGCTGGCCTCGATGGCGCCGGCACGGCTGCCGCCGCAGCAGGTGGGCTGACCGTCGGCGGGGTCGTGCCGCGCCGCGAACCAGTCCGTGGTCCATTCCCACACATTGCCGCACATTTCGTAGAGGCCGTGCCCGTTGGGCGGGAAGCTGCGCACCGGGCAAGTGCGCTCGAACCCATCGGCGCCGAAGTTGCGCCAGGGGAAAGGGCCCTGCCAGGTGTTGGCCAGGTGCACGCCACCCGGCGTCAGTTCCGCGCCCCAGACGAATTCCGCGCCCTCGAGACCGCCTCGCGCGGCGTATTCCCATTCCGCTTCGGTTGGCAGTTCCTTGCCTGCCCAACACGCATAGGCTTCTGCATCCTCGACGGCGACATGCACGACGGGGTGGTCCGAACGATCAGCGATGTCGCTGCCTGGACCTTCGGGGTGGCGCCAGCTCGCGCCCAGCGTCCAATGCCACCAGTTCCGGTAATCGGTGGTGTCTACCGGTCCATCCGTCATGCGGAATACAAGGCTGCCAGGCCGCAGGTGGGCAGGATCGGCACCCGGATAGAGCGCGGGATCCAGCGGACGCTCCGCCACGGTCGTGTAGCCCGTCGCCGAGACGAAGGCGGCGAAGGCCGCGTTTGTGACGCAGGTTTCGTCCATCTCAAAGGCATCGACGCGACGCCGGTGCGCCGGCCGCTCCTCAGCATAATGAGAGTCGGACCCCATGCGGAACTCGCCGCCAGGCAACAGAATGGATGCCGCATGTCCGGCCGGGCCTTTTGCACACATGGCCGAACTCTCGTCGGACAGAGCCGCGGAACGTCGGTCGGCGAGCCCCTCCGCCTTCACTCGCGCGTCAAGCGGGAGCTTTTCCGACCCCAGTTGAGTCGCCAGACCCGTGCTGTCGCCTACACCCTTCACGCACCCACCGCTTCTCGCATCGCAACAAACCTTGGATGCTGGGTCGCAGCGTGGCTATGCAGAAATCGTAAGACCCATCCGTCCCGTCACCGGGCGATGCGAAGCGCGCGCACGCAGCGTGGCGGAAGGCGCCTCCCCGAATATCTCCCGGTAGGCGCCGGCGAAGCGACCGAGTTCCCAGAAGCCATGAGCGAGCGCGATCTCGGACACCGTGGTCTCGGCGGGATCGGCGGCGCTCAAGGCATCGCGCGCGCGCCACAGCCGCCATCGCCGCATGTACCGGTTTGGCGTCTCGCCCACGCTGCGGAGGAACACCAGCTCCAGCGTCTTCGCCGAGCAGCCGCCAGCTTCGCAAAGTTCCCACAGTGCGACCGGCCGATCGTGATTCGCTGTGATGAACTCGGTCGCACGTCGCAGGGCGGCACGCTCGCGCGCGGCCCGCATCGGCCGCGGGTCGGGCTCGGCGGACAAGAGGATATCGGTAAGGACCTCCCAGATGGCCGCGCTCATGGCGGCAGCGGGTACAGCCTTGCCCGGCGCAGCTCCCAGAACCTGCCGCTGTAGCGACATTAGCCTCACCAGAAGAGGAGCGGGTGGCTGTAGAGGCTTCGCCGGCGGACCGACGACGGGCCGATTGCCCTCGAGCATCAGGCGTTGGGTCCGATCCAGCATCATCGCGAGCGGCACGGACAAGGAGCGCGAAACGCTGAGACCCGTCGTCACGTCTTCCGTATTGTATTCGGCGGGTCCAATGGCGATCGATCCCGGTATGTCCTCGCGCCCGTTGCGGATTTTCGGCCGATCATGCGGGGCGACGAAGCGGAAATAGGCCCGTTCGGGCCGGAACGACATGGAGGCCCGCCGCGGGAGGATTTCCACGGTATGCGACAGGTTGATGTCCTGCACCGCGGCATGCCGGACCCGCATCCGGAACTCGCCCCGCGCGCTCGGGCGGATGGCGATATGGCAGTGCGGGAAGGCGCCGGGGACCTCCTCCGGGTCGATGAACCGTCGCGTCTGCCCAGCGCTGGCGATGGCACGCTCTCCTTCCGCAACTTCGGTTGCCACGGCAGGATATCGCGGCGCACGACCCGTATCATGCGCAATCGTCACTGCCCGGGCGCAACGGCTCCCCGGCAGGCATCCGGCGCGGAGCCACTGCCCCCGCGCAGCCCATTCGCCGCAAGCACCCGGCCATATTGCGCGGCCGCCCGTCTCAGCAGGAGCGAGGCCTCGGCGGCGCTGCCGGGAGGGGCGGGGATGACGCCAGCATCGTTCAGCCGCGCGCGCACGTCATCATTCCTCAACGTGGCCTGAAAGGCACCGGAAAGTGCGTCCAAGCGATGCGTCGGCGTGCCGGTGCGAACGATCGCCATGGCCCAGGCTTCCACATTCGCGTCGGCGAAGCCAAGTTCCACCAGCGTGGGGATGTCGGGCATCGCGGCTGCGCGCTGCGCGCCCACGACGGCCAGCGGCCGCAGGCGCCCTTCGCGGATATGGGGCATGGCCAGCCCGATGTTCAGGACCGCGAGGTCGATTCGCCTGGCCAGGAGATCGACGAGGCCCGGCGGCTGGCCGCCGTAGTCCACCGCCAACATGTCCGCATTCGCCCCGCGGCTCAGGCACCCGACAACGAGATGCGCGAGGCTCGCCTCACCCGTCCGAAGGTAGGAAATCCGGCCGGGGTTGCGCACGGCTTCATTGAGCAGAGTCGAGATGTCCGTGAAGTGCGATCCCGTCGGAACTGCGAGGACCGAGACGTCGGTCGCGACCAGGGCCACGGGACGGATGTCGGGTATGGCCGCCGTCGCCCCGGGGTTGGTGAGGATCCCGAGGATGCTGCCCAATGTCGCCATCGCGGCGGTATTGCCGTCCGGCGGGGCGGCGACGAGCTGCTGAATCCCGAGCGCGCCGTTCGCACCGGGGCGATTGTCGATGATGACCGGCTGCTTGAGTTCCGCAGACAGTTCATCTGCCATCCTCCGCATGATGAGGTCCACGATGCCGCCCGGGGGAAAGGGGCATATGAATCGGAAACGTTGCTGGGCGGACGCTTCGCGAAACCATGGGACCCCCAACAGGGCGGCGCCCATGAGACTGCTTCGCCGAGTTCGGATGGTGTTCATGGCCGGCGGAACTCTCTGCTCCCGGCGGACTTTGTGTCCCGCGAAACATCATCAAGTCCAAGCTTGGAGCAGGTTGGCTATCGGGTCAGAGAGTGTAGCCTCACGGTTCCCTTTCATGCTCCACCAAAGCACAGGGCCAAACGTCCGGACGGCGCATCACGCGACGTCCTGCGGCTGAGAGCACGGCGCCGAGATCGGGAAAGCCTCAGCCAGCCATGATGCGTGCGAGCGGTTCGCCGCGCGCGCGTTGTCCGTTGGACGCAAACACGATGCCTCCACGGAGCGCCACACGACAGGGCACGTTGCGCTGCGGCGCACGCCCTGACGCTGCGGTGCCATCAAGCAGGATGCCCTCGAGATCCACGATGACCCGCGCCCGATCGTCCGTCACATTGCGCACGGCTCGCAGGATGCCCTGGCCGGTGCCGGCAAGCACAGCGATGTCTTCCGGTCGCAGAAAGGCCTGCGCCTCGCCATCGGGAAGGGCCACGCGCAACGGCGGCAGGGGCAATGGATCGAAATGCGCGACGCCACCGCGCACCTGGCAGTCAAGCCGGCTTGCCTCGCCCAGGAAGCCGGCGACGAAAGGCGTGGCGGGATCGCGCAGCAGCACCTCGGCCGTGTCGCACTGCACGATGCGTCCACGCTCCATCACCGCGACCCGGTCGGCCATCTCCATCGCCTCCTCCTGGTCGTGGGTAACGAGGATGGTGGAGATGCCGAGCCTGTCGTGCAGCCCTCGCACCCAGCGGCGCACATCCTTGCGCACCAGCGCGTCCAGCGCGCCGAATGGCTCGTCGAGCAGCAACAGCCGCGGCTCGATCGCCAGCGCGCGGGCGAGCGCCACGCGCTGTCGCTGGCCGCCCGAGACCTGGTCCGGATAGCGTCGCTCGAGCTCTGGGATCTGCACCAGCGCGAGCAACTCGCGCACGCGGCGCGCAATCTCTGCTTCCGGCGGGCGGCGCTTGCGCACGCGCAGACCGAAGGCGACGTTCTCGAACACCGTCATGTGGCGGAACAGCGCGTATTGCTGGAAGACCACCCCGATGCGGCGCTCGCGCGCCGGAACGCCGGTCATGTCCTCGCCGTCGACACGCACGGTGCCGCTGTCGGTGCCCTCCAGGCCGGCGAGGATCCGCAGCAACGTGGTCTTGCCGGAGCCCGAAGGGCCGAGCAGCGCCACGAACTCGCCGCGTGCGACGGTGAGGGAGACGCCCTCCAGGGCCGCAGTGCTGCCGAAGCGGCGCGCGACGTCGCGGATCTCGATGCTCATGCGGCACCTCCCGCCCCGCGGCCCGCTGCGTGTTCCAGCAAGGTCTTGGCCGCGAGTGTGACGAGGCCGAGCAGCGCGAGCAGCGCCGCCACCGCGAAGGCGCCGGCAAACTGATATTCATTGTAGAGGATCTCGACATGCAGCGGCATGGTGTTGGTCTCCCCGCGGATATGGCCTGAGACGACGGACACCGCGCCGAACTCGCCCATGGCGCGGGCATTGCAGAGCAGTACGCCGGACAGCAGCGCCCACTTCACGTTCGGCAGCGTCACCCGCCAGAAGGTCTGGGGGCCGGAAGCGCCAAGCGTCGCCGCGGCCTCCTCCTCGTCACGACCCTGCTCCTGCATCAGCGGTATCACTGTGCGCGCGACGAAGGGGAAGGTGACGAAGACGGTCGCGAGAACAAGTCCTGGCACGGCGAAGATCACCTGGATGTCGTGGGCCTGCAGCCAGGGGCCGAGCCAGCCCTTCGCGCCGAAGATCAGCACGAAAATCAGGCCCGCGATCACCGGCGAGACGCTGAACGGCAGTTCGATCAGCGTTACAAGGAGGCGCTTGCCTGGGAACTCACACTTTGCCACGGCCCAGGCTGCGGCAACGCCGCCCATCAGGTTCATCGGCACAGTGATGGCGGCGATGATGAGCGTCAGGCGGATGGCAGCCAGAGCGTCCTCCTCCATGATGGCGTCGATCGCCACCGGCAGGCCGCGCCGCAGCGCCTCGGCGAAGACGGCGGCCAGCGGCAGCGCCAGCATGACGATCGCCACCAGCAGCGCGGCGCCGGCGAGCAGCGCGCTGGCCCAGGGCGCGTCGGCATGGGCCGGGCGGACGGGCGCGCTCATCGCCGGCCCCGGCGCACGAGGCGCTGCAGTAGGTTCAGGCCGAGCAGGATCGTGAAGGAGAGGCAAAGCATCGCCAGCCCGACGGCCGCCGCGCCAGCATAGTCGAATTGTTCGAGGCGGATGACGATGAGCAGCGGCGCGATCTCGGTCGCCATCGGCAGGTTGCCGGCGATGAAGATCACGCTGCCGTACTCCCCGACCGCCCGCGCGCAGGCGAGGCCGAAGCCGGTCAGGAGCGCCGGAGCAAGCGTGGGCAGCACCACCCGCCCGAGCGTCTGTGGCCGGATCGCGCCGAGCGTCGCGGCCGCTTCCTCGGCATCCTTGCCCATGTCGCGCAGCACCGGTTCCACCGTGCGCACGATGAAGGGCAGGCCGACGAACATCAGCGCCACTGCGATGCCCGCCCGGGTGTAGGCGATCTGCCAGCCGAAGGCGGCCATCAGCGGGACACCGAGCCAGCCATTGGGGGCGAACAGCGCCGTCAGCGCGATCCCGGCCACCGCCGTGGGCAGCGCGAAGGGCAGGTCAATTACGCTGTCCAGGACGCGCCGGCCGGGGAAATCCAGGCGCACGAGCGCCCAGGCCAGCAACAGCCCGAGCGGCAGGTTGATGATCGAAGCAGCCAGGGCGGCACCGAAGGACACGGCGAGGGCGGAGAGCACGCGCGGTTCGGCGAGCGACTGGGCCACGCCCGCGACGCCGAGCTCCCACGGCTTGATCGCCAGCGCCGCCAGCGGGATGACCACGACCAGCCCGACCCACGCGAGCGTCAGGCCGAGTGTCAGCCCGAGGCCAGGCACGGGGGCGACGCGCGACGGCCGCCCGCAAGCCATCGTTGCGCTCATCGCGCGGTGATCCGGTCGAAGATGCCGCCGTCGTTGAAGTGCGTGCGCTGTGCCTCGCCCCAGCCGCCGTACACCTCATCCACGGTAATGAGTTCCATGCGCGGGAAGCGGGCGGCGTTGGCAGCAAGCAGCGCCGCATCGCGCGGACGGTAGAAGTGCTTCGCGGCCATCGCCTGGCCTTCCGGCGCATAGAGGCCCTGCAGATAGGCTTCCGCCGCGGCGCGCGTGCCGCGACGGTCCACATTCGCATCCACGACCGCGACCGACGGTTCGGCGAGGATCGAGAAGGACGGGTAGACGATCTCGAGGCCGGCGTCCTTGAACTCCTCCAACGCCAGGTGTGCCTCGTTCTCCCAGGAGAGGAAGACATCGCCCTGCCCGCGCTGGGCAAAGGTGGTGAGCGAGCCGCGCGCACCGGTGTCGAGCACCGGAACCTGGCGGTAGAGCTGGCGAGTCGCGGCCTCGGCGCTTGCCGCATTGCCGCCCGGCAGACGCAGCGCCCAGCCCCAGAAGGCGAGGTAGTTCCAGCGCGCCCCGCCCGAGGTCTTGGGATTGGGCGTGATGATGCGGACCTCGGGCTTCAAAAGGTCGCCCCAGTCGCGGATTGCCTTCGGGTTACCGCGGCGAACCAGGAATACGATGGTGCTGGTGTAGGGCGCGCTGTTGTGCGGCAGGCGCGTTGCCCAGTCGCGCGCGATCAGGCCGCGCTGGGCAATCGCGTCGATGTCGTAAGCGAGCGCGAGCGTGACGACATCCGCTTGCAGCCCATCGATGACCGAACGTGCCTGTCGCCCAGAGCCACCATGCGATGTGTTGATGCGTAGCGTCTGGCCCGTTTGCATGCGCCATTGTGAGGCGAAAGCCTGATTGTACTCGCGGTAGAGCTCGCGCGTCGGGTCGTAGGACACGTTCAGCAGCGTGCCCGCCTGTTGGGCGGCGGCGGGAACCGTGGTGGCCGTCGCAAGGCTTGCGATGAGGGCGCGCCGCGTCAGTACGATACCGGGATGGGGCATCGGTTGAGCCTCCGTCATGGGATGGACAGGCAAGCGCGGTCAGCCGCCGGGGCGGTTGGCCTCGTGCCATGCTGACATGCGTTGCTCGGCTGCCCCGCGTTCGAGCCTGGCGGCAATGTCGCGGAGCGTGCCCGCTAGGGCGCGAAGGCTGCGCGCCAGCGCGCGCAGTGTGCGTGGAAGTGCGCGCTGGCTGCGATCGGCAGGCGCCGGCCGAGAGATTAACGGTCGATTGGAGTGAAGCGTCCACGAAGATGGACGAACTCGGCGGGTGGCGTCGGTGGTAGTCACCACGGTGTCCTCCGTCGGGCTGTAGCGCTGGCTGGTCCCAGCGCGAATAAATCCTATCGAGTAAGTAGAGATTACGTCAACGCATTTCTGCCATGAGCTCCGGGAGCTTGCTTTCACCGGAAGCTGCGAATTCCGCCAAGGTGGTTCGATCAAGGATCTCTGCCATGGCGTCGCGGACGCGCCGCATGAGGCGCCGGATGTCGCAGCTCGGAGGGTCGGCACAATCTACGCAGGGCCTGTAGGCTGTCATACTTGCACAGGGAATGGGAGCGAGCGGCCCGTCGAGTGCACGAATGAGATCGCCGACCGTGATTGTCTCGGCAGGATGAATCAGCGCATAGCCGCCGGACTTGCCTCGGCGGCTGGCCAGGAAGCCGTGTCGCTTCAAATCCAGCAAGATCGCTTCGAGAAACTTGGGCGGAATGTGCCCGGCCTGGGCTAGTTCGGCGATCGTCATGGTGCCGCCCTTCGGGCACCTCGCGGCGAGCAATGCCGTAGCCCGGAGGCCGTACTTCGCTTTTTGAGTAAGCATCTGCTTCTGTGGGCCTCATGTTGGCCGAAGGTAAAGTCTATCGAATATGTCGGATTTAGAGAACCCCGGAGCGAGGCGCTCGATCAAGTGTTTGCGAAAGCGCTGCGCGAGGTTGCACGAAGGTTTTGCCCGCTCCGTTTCGCGCAAGTTTCCCGATCGTGCGCGGGCGCCTGACTCCGCACGATGATCTGCGGCAAGCTCGGCCCGCCTCGTAAACTCGTGCGAGTGAACCCTGCTGAGATCGGAACGGTCCGCACGGTCGCTGGGCATTCTATGGCTGCCCAGAGAGAGTTGTGTTCCCGGTTCCCACCGCTGCTCCAGTCGGTCTTCCAACCTCACATGTCTTCTGCGCCGTTGGCGCCGTGAACCGCAGGTTTCCTGGGGTTTCTCCGTGTCGGCTTGAGGGTTGGAGAACGCGACGACCGGCTGTTCCGTCTCCGCAGGGCTATTCTCTCTCCGAAGCTCGGGACTTGGGCGATTTAGTCTACAAGCTTCAAGCCACTGAAATAGCGATAAATCTTCGTCGAGGCACGCTGACCAGTTGCACATCGCGACCGGCTACCGGTCGAGTCTGGGACCGCAAAACAGCGCTCTCCACCCACGGTATTGCGACAAGACGCGGGCCGGTGAACCGTGCCTTCACGCCCAGTGCGCCTGCCCCCAAAACACGCGCCCGCTGGAGCGCCGTTTCGGGCCTGATGCAAAGGGATGGCGCTTTACTTGAATGCTGGCGCGTCGATCGCTGACCGTGCAATCTCTGAACCTTCACGAAATGATGCCGAGAGTGCGCACATGCACTCGCGGCCATAGCAGAGAGATTTGGGTCAGAACTCGACATGCGCGACGATAGCCTTGCCGGCGATGACCAACAGGTTCGAGAAGATCTCCAAAATCTTCTTCGGTTCACCGAGCAAATGCTGGCGACAAGAGAGAAGACCGTCTTTGACATCGCCGAGTATCCGATTCGTCTGACCCAGCGCGATCTCATGGATGTCGCGGGCGACCCTTTACCAGGAATCGGTTTTGGCCCGTCCGAGGATGTGTGGCTGTCCTTTGCCCGAATGCGGGAGCGGCCGCCGCCGAAGCCGCCAGCGGATCTCGAGCCCTGGCTTCGCTCGGAAGCGCGCCCAACGCCCGCCAAGCCGCCCGGGCTGCTGTCCGAACGGGTCCTTTTCGTCACGGCGGATGAGGCGACGGACCTGATCGAGGCGTCCTTCATCCACGAGGACGCAGTTGGGCAGATAGCGACGAACCCTGGTGAGCCGGAGCGCTGGTCGGTACCGCTGCGACCCGCGGAGCTTCCTTCGGTCGTGGAGGCCCTGGATCGCCATGTTGCGGGGCCATGGCGCGCCTGGGCAGAGGAAGAGGCGCCGCGGCGCAAGGCGATCGAACTCTACAGCGCGCTCTACAAGGCACATGCCCAGATCGCTGCCGCTGGTGGCGAAGGCGGTTTGGAGTTGGTGGTCGGCATCGGCCTGGCGCGCTGGCAGCATGGCGGGCGCCGCATCAATCTGCCGCTGATCGAACAGCGGGCCGAGTTCGAGCTGGACGAGACCAGCGGCAACCTCTCGATCCTTGCCCGTGGCGTGCCCCCTACGCCTGCGCTTCGCGCATTTCTGGACCTCAGCATTCCAGGCGCAGCAGATTTGCAGCGCGAAATGACGGCGCGACTGGATCGTATTTCCAAGGATCCAGACCTCGCGTTCGGCCCATTTCAGCCAGCCAGCTTCCTCGGTGTCCTCGAAACCTGCGCAGCGCGCCTCGATGCCAGCGGAACCGTTTTGCCGACCAATGAAGAACTCGGTCCGGCCGGGGAGGCTCTTCGGATCGGGCAGGGGTTTTGCATCATTGTACGGACACGCCGCGAGGACATCCTGCGCGACGACATCCGGCGGCAGATCGACGCCCTCTCGACGGAAGGCAAGGAACTGCCGGAGACGGCTCGCCGCTTCGTTCTACCGCCACCTGACGTGGCGCCTGAAGATGTCGGGCCGATCGATCTGAGCGGACTGAATGGGCTTACGGGAGGTTCCGGCACTGGGACCTGGTCAGGCGGTGGCGGCGCCAACGTTGCAGCCCCGAAAGCGAAGGACTGGCTGTTCTTTCCTCTGCCCGCCAATGAGGAGCAGGAGGAGATCGCGCGGCGACTGCAGGACAAGGATGTTTTCGGCGTCGTCGTGCAGGGTCCACCGGGCACCGGCAAAACCCATACCATCGCGAACATTATCGGCCACGCCATGGCGACCGGGCAGCGCGTGCTCGTGTCAGCCCACACGGCGGAGGCATTGAGCGCCATCCGGGACAAGCTACCGCCAGCCTTGCGTGACCTCACCATCGCCGTGACGCACAGCGACCGGGAGGGTGCTCGTCAACTGGAAGAAGCCGTGTCGGCCTTGGCCGAGCGGGCGCAGTCGATCAATCCTCGCGAGGCCAGGCAGCGTGCTGAGGATTTGCTGCGGGTTATCCGCCGCGAGGACGGCAGCATCGCCGAGATTGACATGGAGCTCGAGCAGATTGCACGGGCGAACCTTGACCGAGTGCCGTGGCGTGGCACGAAGGCGCTGCCTCAGGACATCGCTGCCTGGGTGGCCCAACAGGGGAATAAGCACGCCTGGTTCCCGGACGGCCTCGATCTCGCGGCCAATCATGTGCCGAAGTTCGGCGAAGCGGAGATTTCCGAAGCCCGATCGCTACGTCGGCGCCTCGGATCTGATCTTGCCTATGGGGTCGCCCAGCTTCCATCGGGATCAGATGCCCTTCCGCCACTCGGCGCTTTGGTCTCGGCACACCGGACGCTCCGAGAAGCGGGAGAGCGCCGGCAGCGCGAGCGCGACGGAAGTCTCCCACGGCCTGATCTCACTGCCGCCCATGCGGGTGAGCCAGCGGAGTTACTCGCCTGGCTGGAACGCCTTGCCGCTTGGCGCGAATCCACGGGCGCCTACGAATGGATGCGCGAGGCATGGGTCGCGCTCGCCGGCGGCCGGCATCAGCACCGTTTCTCGGCGGACGCTGTCCGGCCAATGCTCGAAGAGGCGGCACGCCTTGCGCAGCGGGGAGAGGCGTTGGCGCTGCATGCTCTGGAACTGCCTGAAATCCCCGAAGCGGATCGGTTGGGCGAGGCGTTGGCGAATCTGGCGGCGGGCAGGTCGCCCTTCGGCTTCTTCAAGGGATTTGGTCGCAATCCGATCAAGGACGCAGTTCAGGCTTCCCGGATTGCCGCCGAGCCGCCTAGGGATGTGGCGGCGTGGCAGAAGCTTGCTGACCTGCACAACTGGCGCCGGGAGGTTCGCGGCTTCGTCGCGCGCTGGAATGCGCTTGCGGCCCAGCACAGCCTTACTCGGCTGCCTGAAGAACACACGACATCGCGGGATGCTCTGGCACAACTTGGCAAGCGCCTGACGGAAATGCTCGCTTTGGCCACCGATGCACAGGCGCGATGCGCACGGCTCCAAGCGCTTTTCCCATACGGTCTCGACATTGATGCGGTCATCTTCCGCATCGACATATCCGTTGTCATCCCGGCGTTGCGGGCAAACCTCGGTGACGCCGATCTTTTCGCCGCCGAGGGCCTGCGCGATCGGCTTCGCGAAGATGGCGTTAGAATCGGAGGCCAGATCGGTGAGGCGCTCCAGCAAGTTGCTGACGGGCTCGGGTCAGTTGGCTTGGCTGACGCCGAGGCTGCGGAGACTTGGCGGGATATTCAGCGCGAAGCAGACCGGGTGGGCAAGCTGCGAGATGACCTCCAGCGGCTTGCCGCTCTGGCAGACCTCGTCCGCGCCAGCGGCGCAGCCGTTTGGGCCGACCAAATCCAGCGACAAGTCGCCGGCGAGCCAGACGAGGTGTTGCCGGTGGATTGGCAGGATGCGTGGGATCACGCGCGCGCGCAGGGCTTCCTCGCCCGGGTTGCCAACCGGGAGAAAGTGCAAGCACTGACGGCTGCACGCGCTGAGCAGGTAGCGAGCCGGGAGCGGCGCTTCCTGGATGCCATCGAACTGATGACCTATCTAGGGCTGCGCAACCGACTGACTGAAAATGTCCAGGCTGCACTTCGGAAATTTTTGTCTGCATTGACCAGACTGCCGAAGACAGCAGGCGCGAAAACGGCCGGGCGCCAGCGGCGCATTCTACGCGACAGCCTTCAGCAGGCCGTCAAGGCGATCCCCTGCTGGATCATGCCGGAGTGGCGGGTCGCGGAGCAACTGCCGCCTGACCTCGGCAGCTTCGACCTTGTCATCATCGACGAGGCAAGCCAGTCGAACATCTCGGCCCTTCCTGTGGTGCTTCGCGGCAAGAAGCTGCTCATCGTCGGCGATGATCGCCAGGTGAGCCCCGTCTCGGTTGGGGTCGAAGAAGCTGTCGTGAACCGGCTGCGCACAACCTACCTCACCGGCCAACCACTCGCTGAGCAGATCGATCCAGCAACTTCGCTCTACGAGCTCGGGGGGATGATGTACCCGGGGAAGGTGATCGTCCTTCGGGAGCATTTCCGGTGTGTCGAGCCGATCATCCGCTTCTCGTCCCGCTTCTATGGTGGTCATCTCGTTCCGCTCCGACTGCCAAAGCCGAGCGAGCGTCTGGATCCTCCACTCATCGATGTTCTTGTCGAGGATGGGAAGCGACGCGGCGATGTGAACGATGCTGAGGCCACATACATCGTCGAAGAGATCAAGCGCGCCATTGCCGATCCCGTTCTGAACGTCGCGGGGAAGCGGAGCATTGGCGTGATTTCGCTACACGCCGATAAGCAGGCCAAGCTCATCTACGACCGGCTCATCCATGCGGTCGGGCCGGAAACCATGAGCGACCATCACATCATGTGCGGTGATGCTGCTACTTTTCAGGGGCAGGAACGCGACATCATCTTCCTCTCGATGGTGCATGATGGCGACACGGCCTCCAAGCAATCCAGCCGTCTCTACGAGCAGCGGTACAATGTTGCACTCTCCCGCGCCCGTGACCGGATGGTGCTCGTTCGCTCGGTAACACCGTCGATGCTCAAGGAAGGCGACATCAAGCTGGAAGTTCTACGCCACTTCCAGGATCCGATGACCGGCGGGCGGATTGGCCAGTCTGACGATGTCCTCGCAGCCTGTGAATCGAAGTTCGAGAGAGACGTTGGACAACGCCTATTGCAGGCCGGATATCGCGTTCGCGCCCAGGTGCCCGCCGGCGGCTATCGCATCGACTTCGTCGTGGAAGGTGAGAATGATCGTCGCCTTGCGATCGAGCTCGACGGTGATTCGTTTCATGGGCCGGAGCGCTGGGCACAGGACGTCAAGCGGCAAAAGGCACTGGAGCGAGTCGGTTGGACATTCTGGCGCTGCTGGGCTTCGGAGTGGGAAAGCGCCAAGGACGCGGTTTTCAGCGACTTGGTCATGGCACTCCAGGAGAGGAGTATCTCGCCCATCGGAGCGGCAACCGCGGGTGACGCGCTGCCTGTCGAATTCCGGACGATCAGGCATCGCCCGAAGCTGGACGAGCCCATCGAGCCAGCGAGCAACAGCGTCGCACCAGAGACGCCTGCCGCAACCGCGGACGAAGTTGCTCCCGACGCTGCAGCAGCCGTTGGTGATATTCGGGTCAGCGCAGGCGATTCCGTTTCTGTGCGCTATGTCGACGGGAAAGCTCGGGCACTTAAGGTCCACATTGTGGCGGATGGAACGGCCAATGGACGTGATCGCATCTCACCGACTTCGCCTCTTGGTGTGGCAATCATGGGCCTACGAGCTGAAGATGAAACCGAGGTGGTCATCGAGGGGCGCACGAGGATGGTCATCGTGGAGAGGATCGAGCGCGCGGCGTGATGATGAAGGTGGATACCTCCGATAACCGCCACCCCGCTCTCCGCTACCAGCAGCCGCAATCAGGGGCGCAACCGCCGAGAAGGTGACGTGCTTCTTCAAGCGCGGCGGGCCAGGTTCTACGACCATGTTATTCACGTTCAGTGTGCGGCTTCTATTGATCCACGATCCACCATAAGGCGGTGGCCACCACCCTAATTTCCGCGGCCTCGGAATGGAATCAGTGTCGCTGATCCAGGCGCGGTTTCGACAGCGGGCGGCTGCCGTTCCTTGACGCGCGGTAGTGTCACCAGATCACCGCCGCTGGAGGTCATGAAGCCACGCGGCAGACCGCACAAGGATTCCACGTCCGTGGCCGGAAGTCGGAAATCATCCAGCAGCTGTTCGCGCGTGCGGATGCCTTCGTCGATCAGCAGCCTCACCGAGCGGCTCAGGAGACGCGGGACTTCGACGGGCATGATGTCATCGAGGGGCTCAGCCTTTCGCCACCCGCGTGAGCTGTAGTGCTTCCACAGCCGCTGTTCGTACTCGTCATTGATCATGCTGAGCGTGCGGCAGCGCTTGATCATCGCGCCCAGCGAGACCTTCCATCTCTCCTTGAGGGGCAAAAAGCCATTCAGCGTCGGCGACCAGACTTCGGCCGCGAAGGTTTCGCCAGGGAGAAGGAAAGCGCCAGCAAACAGAAAGGCCTGCCGTTCAACTTCCTTGAACGCTGCGGCATCGGCGAGGGTCTTCTCCTTGACCCGCGCGTGCAGCACCAGGTGGCCGAGCTCATGTGCTGCGTCGAGCCGCGAGCGCGCGCATGTGTCCTTGTCCGCAGCAATCAGCACATAGGGCCGATGATCGGCGTCCGACCAATGCGACAGCCCATCCATCGCCCCGCTGCCGACCTCCTCCTTCACGACACAGATGCCGGCATTCTCCATCACCAGAAGCACGTCGGAGATCGGGCCGCTGCCAAGTCCCCAGGCACGTCGGCATTCGGTCGCCATCCGCTCGATATCGGCCTCACGAATTTCTCGGTAATCGGCCACGTCGAGACGCGGGACGTTAACCGCAGGAAGATCGAGCCACTCCTGAAGGGTCAGCGCAATCTCCTCAGCCCAATGCAGCCGCCCGCAGGTGCGCCGACGCAAGGCCTGCGTCGTGCTCGCCATGGAGCGGAAGAACATCGGATTGTCGCCGTGCTGCAACTTTGGGCGAAGGAAGAAGGAAATCGGCAAATTGAGCGCGCGCGCCAGCGTCTCCAGGGCTTCGGGCTCTGGCGACTGGTTGCCTGCCTCCCAGCGCGAAATGCTGGAGCTGGTCCGGTTGATCAGATCGGCAAGCGCGACCTGCGTGAGGCCGCGCGAATCCCTTGCTTCCACCAGCCGTTCCGATTGGAACCCTGGTGTTCCGTTACGCATCTTCTCCCTCCTGTCCCGTTTCGGGGCTTCTCGATTGTTATCCTGCGTCGGGCCGCTTCTTGAGGCGCGGGATGGCCACGTCCTTGACTTCGACCGGCGCCTCGCTGGGCTTGCGAGCAGCAGAATCCGCGTCGTGGTACAGTGCCAGAAGGTCCGTGAGCGCGATAAGGCGAACCCAGTCGGTCAAATCCGCATTGGGAATGCCCAGGCCAACGAATGCGGGGACAGTCGGTTCGCCACGACGCGGATGGGCGGTGATCACAAGCATACCGCACATCCGATCAGTCGATGGCGACCGGATTTCCCGCAGCAAATCCGGCTGCAGCGGGCTCAGCCAGGCGTTGACCTCCGCCCATTGCTGCCGAAAAGCAGTCGCGCGCGGGGGCCCGCAGTGGCGCTGGATATTGCTCCGTATCAAGTAGATGCCACCGGCCTCGACCAGGCTATAACGACCGCCAGCCGGCTCGGTATGGGGCGCAAGAACGGCAAGACCGTTGTCCCTGGCCGCTTTACGGAAGCCGGCTTCGCAACGGGCGTGGCGAAGCTGGCCGAGCATGTTAGCCCGTTCCGGCTCCTCCGCGTGACGAGACGCCAGCGCCCATGCCTCGCCGAAGCCTGCATCGGCGTACTCGAGGCTCTGCCTGAAGAAAGTGGCCGGATAGCTGTCCAGGATGCGGGCGATCGGAGCTGACATGCGCGACCCAATGCAGTTTGCGTTTTACGGTATATAGACTAGAATTTTTGCGTTATCAAGCGATCTCACGCTTGGGGGATGGCCGGGCCTGTGGAGCCTCCGAGCCCGATGGTGGCTGTTCCCCTCGCCGATCCGACAGTGACGCGGGTGCATGACATCGAGACAGGCTCGCCCGCTGCGCGCCCCATTCGCCCGGGAGGGGCTCCATCAGCCTTGAAAGGCCCATGGAGTGCGGCTGTCGACCGTTGATGATGCCGTCTGTGATGTCCGGCGCCAGCAGAGGAAGGCGCAGCAGCCGCCCCAAATAGCCCCGGTCCAACCGCTCCGCCGCCGCCATCTCAGTGATAGACACATAGAGGCCCTGATCGAGCATACGCTGGTAGCGGAACGCGCGAGCCAGCGCCTTCACCAGCGCCGGATCGGCGCGCGCCGTGACCGGCGCTACGCCATCGGTCGTCGGCGTCACGACGGTCTTCCGGCCCGGCCGGTGGCGGATCGCCAGTGGCACCCGGACCGTGATGCTGGTCGCCGTGGTCATGCTGCCGACCTCAGCGCATCGGGCGCAATGGCGCCGAGGTCGCGGACGAGACCACCGAGCCCATCCAGCCGCAGCCGAATGTCCGCGCCGGCCGGGCCGATCACCACCCGCTCCACCAGCGACCGCACAATGCGCGCCTGCTCCGCCGGGAACAGGTGCTCCCAGAGCGGGTCAAGGCGATGCAGGGCGTCCTGCGTCTCGCTCTCAGTCAGGTCCGGCGCCTCCCTTCGCGCCGCCCGCCACGTGCCGACCACGATCTCCGGCTGCCGCAGCAGCGCCCGCACCTGATCCATCACGGCCGCCTCGATCTCTGCCGCCGACACCCGACGCACGATGCTGGCGTCGCCGGCGGCGTCGCCCTTCAACACCCGCTGCGCCACATAGTAGCGGTAGAGCCGGCCATTCTTCCGGGCGTGGGTCGGCGACAACGCCCGGCCATCCACCCCGAAGATCAGCCCCTTCAGCAGCGCCGGCGTCTGCGCTCGGTTCTGGTTGGCGCGGACCCGCGGGCTGACCTGCAGCACGGCATGCGCCCGATCCCACAGCTCCCGCGGCACGATCCCCTGGTGCTCGCCGGGATAGACCTGCCCCTTGTGCGCGGCCTCGCCGACATAGGTCCGGTTGTTCAGCAGCTTGTAGACGTCGCCCTTGTCGAGCGGCCGGCCCACCTTGCTCGTGGCCCCCTCCGCCCTGAGGCGGTTCACCGTCTCGATGCCCGACCCGGTCTCGGCGAAGATCTCGAACACGCGTCGGACGCGCGGCGCCTCCTCCTCATTGACCACCAGCTTCCTGGCGACGACGTCGTAGCCGAGCGGCACCTTGCCGCCCATCCACATGCCTCGTGCGCGGGAGGCGGCGAATTTGTCGCGGATTCGCTCGCCAATGACCTCCCGCTCGAACTGCGCGAAGGACAGCAGGATGTTCAGCGTCAGCCGGCCCATGCTGGTGGTCGTGTTAAAGCTCTGCGTGACCGAGACGAAGGTCACGCCATGCGCGTCCATCACCTCCACCAGCTTGGCGAAATCCATCAGTGAGCGGCTGAGGCGATCGATCTTGTAGACCACGATCACGTCGACCAGGTCGGCCTGGATGTCGCGCAGCAGGCGCTGTAGTGCCGGCCGCTCCAGCGTGCCGCCGGAGAACCCGCCGTCGTCGTAGCGGTCGCGCACCAGCACCCAGCCCTCGGCGCGTTGGCTGGTGATGTAGGCCTCGCAGGCATCGCGCTGTGCGTCGAGGGTGTTGAACTCCTTCTCCAGCCCCTCGTCGGTGGATTTCCGCGTGTAGACCGCGCAGCGCAGCTTCTTCGTGGCGGCCGGCATGACCGGCTCGATGCGGGCGCGGCGGGTCATGCGTCACCTCGCGCGCGCAGCCCGAAGAACGTCCAGCCGTTCCAGCGCGTGCCGGTGATGTGCCGGGCGATGGCCGAAAGCGACTGATACGGTCGCCCCTCGAACTCGAAGTCGTCCTGGCGCACCGTGACGACGTGCTGCACCCCCTGCCATTCCCGGATCAGGCGCGTGCCGGCGAGCGGCCGGCCGTCGGCGCGGATGCGGCGCAGCACGACGTTGCCGCCGTCCATTTGCTCGCCCAGCGCCACGAGCCGATCGACCGTCTCTGGCTTCAGCCCGCCATAGGCCAATTCCTGGATGCGATACGCCAGCCGGCTCTGGATGTAGGCGCGGTTCCAGGGCGGCGGCTCCTTGCCGAACAGCTCCCGCCATTGATGCTTCAGGTCGGCGGTGGGCGCCGTCTGCAGCGCCGCGAGGCGTGGCAGCACCTGAGCCGGTGGGATCTTTGGGATGGCGGGCGCGGGCGCGGGCGCAGCCGTGTCCTGCTGCTTCGCCTTCGTGGTCGATCGTCGGGTCATGCGACTCCCTTTCTCTTGGGGTTCGCATGACGGCGCTGCCTGGCGGTGTAGTGTAGGCGAATGTCTCCGTGAGTCTCGAGCTGCGCGGCATCACGGGCATGATCCTCGGCAGCGCGGCTGCGCAGCCGCACCAAGCCGGCGGCGAGGATGGCGCAGACCTCGCGCAAATGCGGCGGCAGGTGATGATTGGTCTGGGCCGGCAGGGGCATCGCGATCCAACATGCATGGTCCTGCCCCCTATCTACCGATCGGCGCCCACGATTTTCCCACGCCGGGTGCCGCAACCGCCGCCGCGCCGCCTCACGCCGACTTCCGCTCAGCCTCCGGCGCGAACACCCGCCACAGCGCCTTGAGCTTCTTCTTGAGCGTGCTCTCGTCGGGGACCTTCTTGCCCTCCGCCGCGAACCAGTCCTGCAGACGCCGGACCAACGCCGACAAGCTCTCGGGCGCGCCGTCGAAATACAGCGTGCGGCAGGTCTCCACCCAGCACGCCTCCCAATCGTGCGTCGCCTGCGCACCGCGCGGCCTAGGTGGCAGAATGAGAACGGGGGACGGTGCGGTGTCTTCGGTCTTCGGCGATAGCTCCTGCGCCGCCTCGAAACGCACCCGCTCGGGGTGGCGCACGACCAACTCCTGCACCAGGACCTCGATTGGATCTGGCTCACCGGCGGAGGTGCACGGTTCGAGGTACTCGCCGGGGTCGGCGACAAACCGATGCACCCGATGCAAGCCGCGCTGCAGGATCATCCACGCGTCATCGCCATGCAGGTCGACCAGGCCGCTCAGCAGCCGTTCCCCGTTGGAGATGCGGCAGGGGGCCCCATCCGCGGACTGATCCAGGATACCCCCCCGGACCAGCACGCCGGCAGCCACGATCGAGACAACAAGCTCCTTCTCGATCGCATAGGCAGCGACGTCCCAGATGGACATGCCCCATCCCTCGCAGACTTCCTCCAGCCGATAGAACGGCTTGCGATGTGCGCGCGCGACCATCGTCCTCTCCATCACCGAAAACCGATGGCCCGCATGCGCCGATAGGCCAGCACCACCTTGCCCATGTCCCGCCGCATATCGGGGGGCAGCCGCTCGGCCTGGACGAACAGATCATCCAGCCGCTCACCGAGGATGGCCGCGGCGCGCTCGATCAGCTCGTCCCGCGGCGGCTTCTCATGACCGCGCTCGATGCGCGACCAATAGGCCGGCGAGATGCCGAGTCGTTCGGAGAAATCATTGAGTCCAATGCCAAGCGCCTTGCGCTTGTCGCGGACCACCGCACCAAAGCTCATGGCACGCTTCCCTCCAGCAGCCCGTAGCGCGCGAGGCGCACAGCGATGAATCGCTCCGACACGCCGAAATCGCCGGCCAGCGCCGCCAGAACGCCGGCAAGGCCATCCACTGGATTACCAGCGGCTAGAATCGGGCTACCGGGGCGCCCCTGATGCGGCCCGCGCGCGAACCGCAGACCTTCGCTGCGCGCATGAGCAAGCAGCCGCGTGTGCAGGGCGACGGGCGGTGCCAGTAGCGCGCCCATGAACTCGTTGGCGCGCCCTTCCGCACTGCGACCGACCCGATCGAGCGCCGCCGCGTCCGCAGCGACCGCCCGGAACCGGCGCATCCCGGTCTGCAAGGCTGCCGGCACGTCGAACAGCACATGGCCGAACTCGTGCGCGGCGGTGCTGAGCGCGAGATCCGGCCGATGCTCCGTCAGCTCCGCATTCACCGAGACAAAGGCGCAGTCGGGCTCCTCCGGATCGGTATCGCAGATGCCGAGCACCCGCCGCCCCCCTTCGTCACGCAACGAGTGCGCCAGGTCCCAGACCACGCCGATCGTCCGACCATTCACCGCCACACCCTGGCCGGCCTGCAGCAGTGCCGCGACGGTCACGGCCAGGCTGTCGGGTTCGCGGGCGATCTGCTGGCGCACCTGGGCGGCCACCGCCCGGATGGCGGCCACGGAAAGGGCGCGCGGGGCGCCCGACCCTGAATGACACGGGTAGTGCACGGCAATGGACATCGGACGGGGGTCCTATGGAGTGAACGGTTTCGTCAACGGCAATGTTCTTATTATGTTCGCTGCCATGCGGGAGTCCAGCGTCGCGTGAATGACGGGGTGCGGAAATCCGAATTCCGCCCCGCTGTGTCCGAAAGCCGAGGCGTTTCCGGCCTAAACTATTGAAATAACGTCGGTGCCGAAATCCTCGGCCGGCGCCTCTGCCCCATTTGGCCCCGTTGCGCCTCGTCGCCCCGGCGAGCGACGTGCTGCGGTCTGGGTGTCGCCACATTGCCCAGACCGAGGATCTGACCTTGCTCGATCAACACCCCATAGACGCCCACCATCACTCCGAATGGGACGATCATCATACCCGCGCCGCACTTGATGCAGCCGACCGCCATGCCGCCCGTTGGGCACGGTGCGGTCGCCATGGGCGGGCAGACCGCGAGGATTTGAGCCAGGACATCCTGCTCGCCATCGTCGAACGCGCCCGGCACTTCGATGCCGGTCAGGCGAATTGGGCAGCCTTCGTTGGGCTACTGGCACGGCACGTCGTGGCCGACCGTCTGCGGGCCGACAGCCATCCGAGCCGGGTGACCATGGTTCCGCTCGATCTCCTCGACCTCGACGCGGCAATGTCCCTCACCTCAGCGACGCAACCGGGGCCGTGCGACGAGGACGCCGCCATGGCGCGCCGCGTCGATCTGGACACCCTGCTCGACGACCTGCCGGCACTGCCGCGGGAGACACTACTGCTGCTGATGTCGACACACGGCGACGTCGCCAGCGCGCAGCGTGGGAGTGGTCGCTCCTGTTCCGCCTTCTACCGCACGGTCGATGAACTGCGCCTGTGGCTCCGTGCCGGCGGTCTCAGCGTCGCGTCTCACGCCCGTGGGAAAAATCGCGAGCTCGATCGGTAGATACCAAGCAGCAGCACAATGCGTCGAAAGGATACCCCGTCGATGAACGTCATCGTCATCCCTCCGCTTGCCGTCAGCCGTCTTTCCAACACCGAGATGCACGATTGGCTCGATACTGTCGTCGATGCCAACGCGCTCTGCGATCGTGTCACTGCCGCCGCGCCCGGCGATGCCATCACCTACTTCGTCGGTATGCTGGCGCGCGACCGTGATCGACTCGCCTCGCGGCTGTCGCCAGAGCAGCGCATCGAACTCGATGCCACCGCCGATTACGCCTGGCGGTTGGCCGATGCCGGGTGGGCGCACCTGGCCCAGCGTCGTGTCGGGCCGGAATGTTTCGCCTATCTCGTCATCGTGCGGCCCCGGCCGCGCCAGCAGCGCTCACGTGTTGCTGCGCCTCCGGCGTGCCTGCGGCTGCGGGAGGCGGCGTGATGGATGCCACCCGCCGCAATCACCCGACGATCGACGATATGCGCCTGTTGCCGATCGGCCAGGTGATCGATCTCCCGGCCGAGCATCTCGCCCTGCTGCAGGAGCAGGCGCGCTCCCGCCTCGACATCGCGAAGCGGGCGCTCGACTGGATCGAGGGCGCCATCGCGATGCGCTACGAGCAGCGTGCCATCGGTGCTCGTGCCGCAGCCGGGAAGGACACCGGCACGGTCCGCTTCGTGGACGGGACGGTGGAGGTCACAGCCGATCTCCCGAAGAAGGTCGAATGGGATCAGCGCCGGCTCACCGCGCTCGCGGAGCAGATCCGCGCCGGGGGTGAGGACCCCGGCGAGTATGTCGAGGTCAGCTTCAAGGTGGCCGAGCGCGCCTATGCCGCCTGGCCGGAGCGTATTCGCAGCGCCTTCGAGCCGGCGCGGACCGTGCGGACGGGCAAGCCCACCTACCGGCTAACCATCCTCTCGGAGACGGAGCGACGCGACAGCCCGCATGCCGGTGCCCCTTCGACCTTCGGGGGGATCGGCTGATGGCGCTGCGTATCGTCACGGCCGATGAGCGCCTGTCGCGCGCGGCCAACAAGACCACCCTCGCGCTGTTCGGCCCCAGCGGCGTCGGCAAGACCACCCAGCTCAAGACCCTGCCGGCGGCGGAGACCATCTGCATCGACCTCGAGGCCGGCCTGAAATCGGTGCAGGACTGGCGCGGCGACAGCATCCCCGTGCGCTGCTTCGAGGATGCCATCGACATCGCCTGCCTTGTCGGGGGCGTGAACCCAGCGGCCGATCCGACGGGCTTCTTCTCGGAAGGGCACTATCAGCATCTCGCCGCGGCGCATCCTGACCTGGTGCGGCTGATCACCGGCAAGTCGATCGTGTTCTTGGACTCGATCACCGACCTCACGCGGCAGGCCATGGCCTGGGCCAAGAACCGCCCCGAGGCCTTCTCCGACAAGACCGGCAAGCCCGACACCCGCGGCGCCTATGGCCTGCTCGCTCGCGAGGTTATTGGCCTGCTGAAGCACCTGCAGCACGCGCCGGGCAAGACCACGATCATGGTCGGCATCCTGGAGAAGGTGACCGACGAGTTCGGCAAGGTGACCTGGCAGCCGCAGATGGAAGGCGGCAAGGCGGCGCGCGAACTGCCCGGCATCGTCGACCAGGTAGTGACGATGGCGCTGTTCTCCCGTGAGGGCGATGCCTGGCGCCACGATCCCGAGCGCGGGACCGAGCGTCGCCTCGTCTGCCGTGCCGGCAACAGCTTCGGCCTGCCCGCGAAGGATCGATCCGGCCGTCTCGATGAGACGGAGCCGGCCGACCTCGCCGCGCTCCTCCGCAAGATCAACGCCACCAGCACCAGCCAGGGGTGATGCCATGACCTACGACATGAACGATGCCGAGTTGCCGCGTGGCTCTGACCTCATCCCGGACGGCAGCTTCGTGAAGGTGACCATGCACCTCCGCAAGGGCGGGCTGGACGGCCAGGGCGAGGCCGATCGCGGCCTGCTCAAGGCCACCAAGACTCCTGGCAGCGACGTGAAGATGCTGGACTGCGAGTTTACGGTCACGGCCGGCCCGCACATCCGCCGGAAGTTCTGGCAGACCTTCACCGTCATCGGCGGGAAGGTGGACGAGCAGGGTGTCTCGATCGGCTGGAAGATCTCGAAAGGGGTCTTCCGGGCGATGATCGACAGCGCGCTCGGGCTGGACTCGCAGGATATGAGCGAGGCGGCGAAGGCCAGGCGCATGCTGCGCGGTCTGTCCGATCTGCACGGCATCACCTTCGCGGCCAAGGTGCGCGTCGAGCCCGCCAGCGACCCCCGGTATTCCGACAGCAACCGGCTGGACCGCGTCGTGCTGCCGGGCGAGCCGGAATACGCGCGGGTCATGGCGGGCGAGGCCGTGCCGGCGCAGCCCAGCAACCGGTCGGCGCGTCCGCCCGCCGCGACTGCAACCACACCGCCCGCCTGGGCCGCCCCGGGCGCAGCGACGCCATCTGCGGCCGCGCCCCGCATGTGGGAGCGCCCCGCTGCCACCAGTCCCGCCCCCGTGGCGCCTCAGCCCGCAGAACCGTCTCTCACTGCGCCGGCCATGGGCGGCCCGGCTTGGTTGAACGGGTGATGCGTCGGTGGTTCGTCGCCGCTGGGCGCGGTCGGCACCGCCGCGTGCCGCGGTGGCAGCGCCAGCGCCAGCGCCGCTTCCCGGCTGCACGCCCGCAGATCAGGTCCGACGGCTCACCTGCGCGCTGTGCCGACGTGAGGCGAAGGGCTTCGGCTACGTGCACGAGATGCGGCTCGGCATCCACCCAAAGCTGTCCTTCTGCTCGATGCGCTGCTGCGACGCCGGCAGCGCGCTGGCGCGGCGGAGCGGCGGCGTGATCGACAAGACACCCATGGAGGCACGCGCGGTGAAGGACGCGCGCCGGCCGCTCGCGGAAGTGCTGGTCGAGCTGAACCTCATGGCGCCGTTCCACGACCGCAGCGCGGCGGAGATCGATCGCATCATCGAGGCATGCGTCGATGGCTTCCAGGCCTCGATGCAGCGCCAGGCTGCCGAGCGGGATCCGCTCGACGACCCTCTCCCGTTTTGAGGATGATCATGGTCCTCGACCTCAATCATCAATCCGGCCTGGTCTATGGACGCGTCGTGCACGGCGCCGCCGACACCACCGCGAGGATCAACGCGCATGTCGATGCCGCGCTGATCGCGCGGAACCGCGAGCAGCGACCGCGTGACTATCTCGGCGGCAGCCGCATCGGCGAGGCCTGCGCGCGCAAGCTGATCTACGAGGTGGCGCACGCGCCGAAGGATGCGGGCCGCGATTTCGACGGCAGCATCCTCCGCGTCTTCGATGCCGGGCACCAGTTCGAGACCTTGTCCATCCGCTGGCTGCGCCAGGCGGGTTTCGACCTGCGTGATCGCGGCGCCGATGGCGAGCAGTTCGGCTTTGCCGCCGCGGGCGGAAAGCTGCGCGGCCATGCCGATGGCGTCATCGTCGCGGGTCCCGATGTCGGCATCCGGTGGCCCTCTCTCTGGGAGCACAAAGCCCTCGGCCAGAAGTCGTGGAACGACCTGGTCAAGCACGGCCTGCGCCAGTCCAAGCCGGTCTACTTCGCGCAGGTGCAGCTCTATATGGCCTACTTCGAGCTCGAGGTGGCGCTGCTCACGGCGCTGAACCGCGACACGCTGGCGCTGCACCACGAGGCGGTGCCCTTCGACGCAGCCGAGGCACAGCGCCTGTCCGATCGCGCCGTCGACATCCTCCGCGCTGCTGACGCCGGCGAATTGCCGCCGCGCATCGCCGCGCGCGCCGATTTCTACCTCTGCCGCTTCTGTCCCTATGCGGCGCGCTGCTGGGAGGCGCCGGCATGAACGACATCACACCCTCCGACACCCAGCACCGCGCCATCGCTGCGATCCGGGCATGGTTCGAGCACGGCACCGAGAAGCAGCAGGTGTTCCGCCTGTTCGGCTTTGCGGGCACCGGCAAATCGACTGTCCTGAAGTTTGCGCTGGAGGAGCTCGGCCTCGAGCCGCATCGCGACGGCGGTGATGGAGAAGGCTGCGTGTCCGGCGTCGTCACCGCCACCTTCACCGGCAAGGCCGCGCTGGTCCTGCGCCGCAAGGGCACGCCGGCGCGCACCATCCACAGCCTGATCTACAGCGTCATCGAGGCGACCGAGGAGGAAGTCGAGGCCGCCGAGAAGAAGATCACCGAGGCGATGGCCAGCGCGCGACAGCTCTCGGGCTTCGACCGCACCACCGCCGAGGCGACGATCGAGGTGATGCGCCAGGCCGTCTCCGAGATGAAGCGGCCCCGCTTCGCGCTGAACCCAAAGAGCGACGCGGCGCATGCGAGGCTCATCGTGCTCGATGAGGTCTCGATGGTCGGCGAGGACATGGCGCGCGACCTGATGAGCTTCGGTAAGCCGATCCTGGTCCTCGGCGATCCCGGCCAGCTTCCACCCATCCAGGGCGAAGGCGCGTTCACGAAGGACGCGCCTGACATCATGCTCACCGAGATCCACCGCCAGGCCGCGGAGAGCGCCATCATCCGCCTCGCGACCATGGCCCGCAAGGGCGTGGCGATCGGCTTCGGGCAGTACGACACCCACGTCTGGAAGATGCGCAAATCCGACGTGACGCCGGAGCAGGCGCTCCGCGGTGGCCAGGTCATCTGCGGCATGAACGCGACGCGCCTGCAGCTGAACAACGCCATGCGTCAGGCTGCCGGCTTTGGGCCAGGCTCGCTGCCAACCGGCCCGGCCGAGAAGATCGTCTGCCTGAAGAACCAGAACGACCTCGGGCTGATCAACGGCATGTTCCTCTCGCTCGACGCCGTCGTCGACGAGGGGACCCACTACTTCTCGGCGGTGGTGACCGATGAGGACGGTAATCGCATCGGGCCGCCGCAGCAGGACGGCAGCCGCGGTCGACTGCGCATCTACAAGGGACACTTCGAAGATCACATCGCCTTCGACAAGCAGCGCCACGACCGCGACTGGAAGACCAAGCGCGCGCTGACCGAGGCGACCTTCGGCTGGGCCATCACCGGCCACAAGAGCCAGGGCTCGCAGTGGGAGAACGTGGTGGTCTGGGACGATGGTCTCGGCCGCACGGAGCTCGATCGCCGTCGCTGGCTCTACACCACGATCACCCGCGCCGAGCAGGGCCTGGTGATCCTGGCATGAACGCCGAACCCCATCCCGCCGCCACCGCACCAGCATGCATCGACCTCAACGATGCCGGGCCCATGCTGCCAGTTCGGCATGACCTGGCCGAGGTCCGTCGCAGGCTCGCGGACACGGCGCGGAACTGGCTGCCGGCGCTGTTCCCGCAGGCGGTCCGCTCCCAGGACCGGAAGACGCTGCGCTGCGCCGATCTGTCCGGCCGCCGCCCCCGTGGCGAGGGATCCTGCGTCCTGCACCTCGAGGGTCGCTTTGCGGGATGGGGATTTGACCATGCAACCGGCGAAAGCGCCGGGCCGATCGACATGGTCTATCACGCGACGGGGCTGACGGAGGCGCGGCTCTTCGCCGAGGCCGCGCGGCTTGCCCATATGGAGCGGTCGGCGGCGAGCCAGCGGCCGCAGGAGCCGAGGCCAGACCATAGCCGCGAGGTGGCGCGCTTGCTGGAAGGCTGCCAGACGCTCGTCGGCACGGTGGCCGAGACCTATCTGCGCGGCCGCGGGCTGGAGGTGCCGGACAGCCCCGACCTGCTGTTCCACCCGGACCTCCCTGACTTCGAGACGAAGCGTGGCTGGGCGGGGATGGTGGCAGTCGTCCGTGATGGCGCCGGCGAGCCCACCGGCGGCATCCATCGCACCTACCTGCTGGACGACGGCTCTGCGAAGGCGCCGCCGGGGAAAAAGATGCTGGGGCCCGTGGCCGGCGGCGCAGTGCGCCTGGCGCCGTTCCCCGCCGACGGCCGGATTGGCGTTGCCGAGGGCATCGAGACCGCGCTCTCGGCGCTGGCGATCTTCGGCGTGCCGACCATGGCTGCGCTCTCCGCAGATGGGCTGCGCCGTTGGCGGCGGCCGGACGGCACCACTCACGTCACCATCTTCGCCGATGCCGGCCTGCCGGGCATGCAGGCCGCGGCCACGCTGGCGGACCAGCTGAACCTCGCCAATATCCCTTCACGAATCGTCGCGCCGCTGCATGGCGACGACTTCAACGACGACCTGCGGCAGGGCGTGACGGCCGAGCACTATGCGGAGCCGGCAACAGCGTCTCCAGCTGAAGCAGGCGCGCTGCCCGCTGACACCGCCACGCTGGACGACATGCTCGCCGCGGCATCGGCGCTGACGAATCCACCGGATATGGCGCCGCTGTCGACGCTGCTCGGCCGATTGGT
Organism: Neoroseomonas lacus; assembly: GCF_014644535.1. Lineage (GTDB taxonomy): Bacteria > Pseudomonadota > Alphaproteobacteria > Acetobacterales > Acetobacteraceae > Neoroseomonas > Neoroseomonas lacus. The sequence goes on along the minus strand of NZ_BMKW01000002.1, from coordinate 607,248 downwards.
GACAGCGCGGCTGGAGCCGCTCCCCGAACGGCAGGTCCTTGCCGCGGTGAAGTCCGCCACGGGCATCGCCGTCTCCATCCTGGAAAAGCAACTGACGGAACTTCGCCGCCGGCTGAATGCCACCGGCGATGTCCACACCGCGCCGATCCGGCCGCGCTGGTCCTCTCTGCTGCGCCTCGACCTCAGCGGCATCCCTGAGCGCAACGAGGCCAACGTCATAACGGCCCTGTCCCTGGATCCCGCGTTCGCCGGCGCACTGGCATTCGACGAGTTCAGCCAAGAGATCATGATCACCCGCTCGCTGCCCTGGGAGGGCACCGAGATCGCGCTGCCGCGCCCGTGGGGCGATGCAGACGATGTCCGCTGCGCCGAATGGCTCCAGCGCCACGAGATCAATGTGCCACCCGTCGTGGTCGGCCGCAGCGTCGTGGCGGTGGCCCGCAATGTCCGCCTGCACCCCGTGCGGGACTATCTCAATGCGCTCGCCTGGGACGGCACACCGCGGCTCGAAGCCTGGGCATTGACCTATCTCGGCGCAGCCGACACGCGCCTGAACCGTGCCATGGCGTCGCTGTGGATGATCTCCGCCGTCGCGCGGATCATGCAGCCCGGCTGCAAGGCCGACCACATGCTCATCCTGGAGGGGCCGCAGGGTATCCGGAAATCAACGGCGCTGAAGGTCCTGGCTTCGGAGCCCTGGTTCACCGACGAACTTGCCGAACTGGGATCGAAAGACGCCGCGCAGCAGATGCGGGGCGTGTGGATCATCGAGATGGCCGAGCTCGACGCAATGGGCCAGGCTGATGTCTCCCGCATCAAGGCCTTCCTTAGCCGCACGACCGATCGATACCGCCCTCCCTATGAGCGGTACGTCGTGACTGTGCCGCGGCAATGCGTGCTCGCCGGAACGGTGAACCCGGACACCTACCTGCGCGATGAGACCGGCAATCGGCGCTTTTGGCCGGTGCGCTGTGGCGACATCGACCTCGACGGGCTGCATCGCGATCGCGACCAGCTCTGGGCCGAGGCCATCGTTCGCTATCGCGCCGGCGCACCATGGTGGATCGAAGACCGGGCAGTGGTTGCCGAGGCAAGCGCCGCGCAGGAGGAGCGCTACCAGGGCGACGCGTGGGATGGGCGCATTGAGCGCTGGCTGGCCTGCGAAAGGCACCCGGTCAATGTTGGCTTTGGGCAACACGAGGATTGGCAGGATCGCTACGTGCCGCGGCAGAAGCCGCTGACCGATGTCTCGATCGGCGAGGTGCTTGAACAGGCGCTCGGCATCGAGGCCGCCAAATGGACGCGCGCCGACCAGATGCGCATCGGGGCGTTCTTCCGCGCGAGGAAGTGGGTGAAGTATCGGACGAGGACCTCACCTCGTGAATGGCGATACGTGGCGCCCGGGATGCCGGTGCCATGACGCGGCCGGTCCGCTGTCCAACCTCGTCCAACCTTGTCCAACCTGCTCGGCGGAGGTTGGACAGCCGGAAGTCCAGGTCTTCTGGGACTTTCCGCGTGTCACGCCGTCGTTGTCCAACCTGTCCAACCTTTTCCCTTAGAGCCATATGCGAAGGGTGTAGGTCGGCCAGACATACATTCTCCTATACGGGTTTAGGGAGATGGTCGGCAGGTTGGACAGGTTGGACGGATCACGCCAACCCACTGATTAGTAATCGAAATTCCTGTCCAACCTGGGCGAGCCAGGTTGGACGGGGTTGGACGGCCAGCCTCCGGCAGCGTCGAGGCCCGATCGCCCGAGCGCCGCCGGCACCTCGATCAGTTCCTCGAAGCCGGGCGACGACGGCGAGCTCCGCCAAGAACCGCGCCGTCGCCGCCCTCACCACGATCATCCCCTCTCGGAGACCATCATGGCTCTTGCGACTCTCCCTATGCCCGCCACGCATGCAAGCGGCCCGCCCATCGCCCTCCCGCCCGCGATCAGCCTGGCGCATCACGCCGTGCTCGCCCTCGATCTTGGCACCACCGCCGGCTGGGCCCTGCGGTCGCGTGACGGCGGCATCACCTCCGGCACCATGACCTTCAAGCCGACCCGGTTCGAGGGTGGCGGGATGCGCTTCCTGCGTTTCCGCGGATGGCTGGCCGAGGTCGCCGCCCTGTCCGGCGGTGTGGCGCGGATCGTATTCGAAGAGGTGCGCCGGCACGCCGGTACCGACGCCAGCCACGTTTACGGCGGCTTCCTCGCTACGCTCACTGCCTGGTGCGAGGAACACGAGGTCCCCTACGAGGGGGTTCCGGTCGGGACGATCAAGCGCTTCGCCACCGGCAAGGGCAATGCCGACAAAGCGAAGATGGTCGCCGCCATCCAGGCCCGCGGCTTCCGCCCCACCGATGACAACGAGGCGGACGCCATCGCGCTGCTGCTCTGGGCGACCGAGCCCACGGGAGGCCGCGCATGAGCATGCACGGCGCACCGCTGCCGCCCCGCTCCTGCCTGGACCGTGGCACGCGCAGCCCGACCAGCGACAGCGAGGTGAACGCCATGCGCGCCGCCGCTTGGCATCGGCACGGCGTGGCCGCTTTGCTTGTGGCCGAGATCACCGATGACTGGCTGCGCCAAGCCATCATCAACGAAGCCAATCGGCGCTGGGGGCGTCGCAATGGGGAGAACCATCATGGCCGGTAAGCGCAAGCCGAAGCGGGTGATCGAGGACCTAGCGAAGCCATCGAAGTGGCGGTTGCAGCATGGCGACTTTTCGGAGCCAACGCGGGACGCCGATCCTGAAACCGGCACGCCCGTGGCGCATCGTCGCGCTGTGGACACGCTCGGCCAGATGCTCCTCAACGGCACTATCACGCCGCAGATGCACGAGGCGGGGTGCATCTTCCGGACGCTGTTCCGCTCCGCCGCGCTGGACGGCATTGCCACCACGCAGTTCGTGCGGCTCGGCGGCGCGACCGCCGACACCATGTCGGTCCGGCAGGTCGATGCACGACGACGCGTGGCGCGGGCTATCGACGCGCTGGGTGGGCACGACAGCCCCGCCGGCTCCTGCGTCTGGTTCGTCGTGGGCTTGGAGATGTCGGTGCGCGAATGGGCTGCACGCCGTGGCTGGAGCGGCAGGCCACTGCCGCAGCCAATCGCAGGGGGCATGCTGGTCGCTGGCCTCGGCATCCTGGCGATGCACTTCGGGCTGACGCCGCGTTCACAGGCGGCGTGATACCGCCAATGGCAGGGCTGCTGCGCGGGTAGACGCGGCTCAGGCGATTCCTTGAACGGCCCAAGCGCGGGCCGTGAGGCCGATGCTGCCGTTGGGCTCTGTGGGCAAGGAGGCGCGGAGATGTTCGCGCAAAGCAGCTCGGCGGTCCTCCGGAAGTGACATGCAATAGGCGGGCGCCGGGGCGCCGCCCGCCAGGAAGGGACGCCAGTAGTCGTCGAAGTCGCGGAAGACGGTGGGCACTTCGATTGCCGCCACCTCCACGTTGCTTAGCCCCGCCCGCTCGAACAATTCTCGCAGCGGGTCGGGACGGCAGAGCGCAAATCGCAGCGCTTCGTCCTTCCCTCCGGCGCCCTCAGGGTCGAGCGCGGCTGCTGCGTCCCAGAAGCGACGCATCATCTGCATGCCCTCAGCGTAGTCCCATACGTAAGCCGCGACGCGCCCGCCCGGACGGGCAGCGCGGCGCATCTCTGCAGCCGCCTTGGCTTGGTCCGGCACGAAGTTCAGCACGAGACCGCTCACCACCACGTCGAACTCATCGTCCGTGACGGGCAACGCCTGTGCATCTCCCAGGCGAAACTCTACCCGCTTGTCCGTGACCCGATGTCGAGCATAGGCCAGGAAGGCCTCAGAGGGGTCCACGCCCAGTACGGAGGAAGGGCCGAAGCGTTCGAGGACGGCGCTGCTGAGCGCCCCGGTGCCGCAGCCGACGTCCAGCCAGCGAGCGCCTTTGGGCACGCCGAGTTGATCGAGAAAGTCTGCGGCGACGAGCCGGCTCCAGCGTCCCACGTAGGGCTCGTAGGCTTCGCCTGCCGCCCACAGCTTGTCCGCTACACTCGTCCGCGGGACTGCCTTGTCGTCGGTCATCGCGTCCATCCTTGGCCGCCACGCGCCGATTGTAGCGGATCGGACGGCGTGAAACGAGCGGCAGCATCGGTCTGAACGCCTTCGTCGCGCTGTTACAATTCACACCATGGCGGCGCGCAAATCGAGTTGGCTATGATGGTGACACGTCGAGAAGGTGCGTCGGGCGCTGCGGCTCCCGAGCCACTCGCCAGCTGATCAGCCACTGTGGCTCTCGAGCCGCAGGGTCCTTCCTGGCCCCGCTGTATGCGGGGGGCGGAAGCGCGCTAGGTCGCTAGCGCCAGGCCGGAAATATGGTTTGCGGTTTGCAGCCTTTCCCTGCGCAATCAAACGGATAGCTGCAAACCACGCCGCGCCAGGTTGGCAGCCGCGGGCCGCATGGTTTGCACCCACCCCAGATACCGGATGGCCAGATGAGTCTCCCCTGGATGGCGGCGAAGATCTTGCTGCGTCCGGTGGTGGAGCTGCGCCCGCATGACGGCAACGCGCGCGTGCACAGCGCCGCGCAGCTCGAGCAGATCAAGGCCAGCATGCTGGCCTTCGGCTTCACCAACCCGCTGCTGGTGGACGAGGACGGCGTGCTGATCGCGGGCCACGGGCGGCTGGAAGCTGCGTCCGCACTCGGCATGGCCAAGGTGCCGGTGATCGTGCTGCGGCACCTCTCCGCGGCGCAGAAGGAGGCGCTGCGCCTCGCCGACAACCGCATCGCGGAGAACGCAACCTGGGACCAGGCGCTGCTGCGTGATGCGCTGGCCGCGGTGCGGGCGGCGCAGGACATCGACCTCGGCGCGCTCGGCTTCTCGGCGGATGAGCTCGCGGACATCCTCGCGGCGGCTGGAGATGCCGTGTCCGACGGCGACGCGCCCGAGGCTCTGTCCGCGACCGACGCCGAGAAGCCTTCCTCGCCCGCCATCGGCACCGAAGCGGATGCCGACGTCGATGATCCCGCTGATGCCGATCCACTTCCGCCGCGCCAGGCCGTCACGCGTCCCGGTGACCTCTGGGTGCTGGGCGACCACCGCCTTCTCTGCGGCGACAGCACCGACGCCGCCAGCGTGGCGCGCGTCATGGGCGACGACCGCGCCGCGCTGCTGTTCACCTCGCCGCCCTACGGCAATCAGCGCGCCTACACCACCGGTGGCATCTCGGATTGGGATGCGCTGATGCAGGGCGTCTTTCAGCACCTGCCGGCGATCCTCGCCGAGGACGGCCAGGCGCTGGTCAACCTCGGCCTGATCCATCGCGACGGCGAATGGCAGCCTTACTGGCAGGGCTGGGTGGAATGGATGCGCGCGCAGGGCTGGCGCCGCTTTGGCCTCTACGCCTGGGATCAGGGCCCCGGACTACCGGGCGATTGGAACGGCCGCTTTGCGCCGGCCTTCGAGCTGGTGTTTCACTTCAACCGGAAATCCCGCCAGCCGAACAAGATCATCCCCTGCAAGTGGGCTGGGACGGAGAACAAGGGCAGCGGGTTGCGCGCCGCGGATGGCGAGGTGAAGGCTTACACCCATGCCGGCCTGCCGGTGCAGGAGATGCGCATCCCCGACAGCGTGCTGCGCATCACCCGCCACAAGGGCCGCGGCATCGAGACCGAGCACCCGGCGGTGTTCCCGGTCGCGCTGCCCGAGTTGCTGCTGCAGACCTACGCCATGCTCGGCGATGCGGTGTTCGAGCCCTTCGCCGGCTCCGGCACGACGATCCTGGCGGGGCAGCGCACGGGGCGGAAGGTGCGGGCGATCGAGCTCGCGCCGGCCTATGTCGATCTGGCCATCGCGCGCTACCGCATGGTGTTCCCCGAGCTGAAGGTCACGCTGGCCGATGATGGCCGCGACTATGACGCCGTTGCCGCGGCGCGGACGGAGGTCAGCGCCAATGCAGCTTGATCTCGTCGTCTCTAGCCTGCCGGTGGCGGCGCTGGTCCCTTATGCCGAGAACGCGCGCACCCACTCGCCGTCGCAGGTCGCGCAGATTGCCGCCTCCATCGCCGAGTTCGGCTTCGTGAACCCGGTGCTGGTCGACGCGGAGGGCGTGCTCATTGCCGGCCACGGCCGCGTCATGGCGGCGAAACAACTGGGGCTCGCCTCAGTACCGGTGCTGCGGCTCGGCCATCTCTCCCCGGCGCAGGCGCGTGCGCTACGCCTGGCCGACAACCAGATCGCCCTGAACTCGGGGTGGGATGAGGCACTGCTCGCCGCCGAGATCGCCCGCATTCGCGACGAAGCGGTGGTCGACCTGGACGTGCTCGGCTTCTCCGGCATGGAATTGGATCGGTTGCTGGCCGCGGCCGATGCCGGCCTCGGCGATGATGCCGATGACGCCCCGCCACCGCCCGTTGTGCCGGTGAGCCGCACCGGCGACCTCTGGCGCTGCGGCGAGCATCGCCTGCTGTGCGGGGATGCGACGAAACTGGCCGACGTGCAGCGCGCCCTTGGCGCCGGCCACCTGGCCGACATGGGCTTCGTCGATCCACCCTATAATGTCGCTTACGAGGGCGGCACCGCGGCCAAGATGACCATCGCCAATGACGCGCTCGGCGGCGGCTTTCCCGAGTTCCTGCGTCCGGCCCTGGCCAACCTGCTCTCGGTCACGAAGGGCGCCTGCTACGTCTGCATGTCGTCGTCGGAGTGGCCGACGCTGCATCGCGTCTGGCAGGAGGCGGGCGGCAAATGGTCCAGCACGATCATCTGGGCAAAGAATACCTTCGCGCTCGGCCGTGCCGACTACCACCAGCAGTTCGAGGCCATGCTTTATGGCTGGAAGGCCGGCGCGCAGCATTATTGGTGCGGCGCGCGCGACCAGGGGAACGTCTGGCACTTCGACAAGCCAGCGCGGAACGACTTGCATCCGACGATGAAGCCGGTGGCCCTGGTCGAGCGCGCCATCCGCAACAGCAGCAAGCCGCGCGACACCGTGCTGGATTGCTTCGGCGGCTCCGGCACCACCATGATCGCGGCAGAGCGCACGGGGCGGCGCGCCGTGCTGCTAGAGATTGATCCCGCCTATGCCGATGTGATCGTACGGCGCTGGCAGGAGACGACCGGCGAAGCCGCGGTGCTGGAGGGTGACGAGCGGGTCTTCGCGGACATCGCGTCGTGCCGGGCTGCCGCCTCGACGTAGGTTGTCAGCGCCAGAGGCGGCGGACGCGCAGGAAGACGCGGTATCCGATCTCCAGGACGGGAAGCACGATCGGCGATGCTGCGAGCCTCCCGGCCCATGCGAGCTTCGGGAGTTGCTGCCAGATTTCGGCGAAGGCGGCGGCACCGGACGCCAAACTGCCGTCGGCGCGCCGGACATGCATGCGCGCCAGCGCCGCGTCGCGCGACAGACCAGGACCGAGACCATTCGCATCGCACGCGGTGACGTCAACGAAGTCGAGCCGTTCCGCGCCTGGGACCTTGCGGTACTGACCGATCTCGCGCGAGCAGATCGGGCACGCGCCATCGTAGTAGACGGTCGTGGTGGGCGCGGCGCTGGACGTGTTCATGCCGCAGACATGGCCCCTGCGTCGCTCAGCACCAGGCCGCCGGTATCGTGAACGGACAGGATCATCTGTCGATCCAGAATACCCAATCATAGCAACAAGATAACGCTGTATCGCGCTTGGCTCGTGCGCGCCACAGCGCGAATGGTCCGTCACACGCAGGGGATGCCCTGCACCACGACGGAGACGACCATGACCGACCGCGAAGCCTGCGCCGCCCGCAACCAGGAACGCAGCCTGGTCGCCTTCCTCGCGAAGAAGGCTGAATTCGACGCCCTCCTCGCGGAACTCACCCAGGCCAGCGCGGACCATTTCGGCGCGGACCCCGAGACGGTGGTTTGGGGCGAAGCGGCCTGGCTTTCGGATGCCACCGCGAAGCTGAAGGACATCGCGGACCAGCACTTCCGCCGCGGCGAATACGCCTGCTGAAGCGGACTGCCCCCGCACCGCCCCGACCGACGAGGCCGGCGGGGCTCCCGGCAGTAGGGGCCGATGACCGGCACCCGAAACCGGAGACCACCACGATGACCAAGCTTTCCGACACGCAATCGATGATCCTGCTCGCCGCCGCGCAGCATGAGATGGGCATAGCCCACGCGCCAAAAACTCTGCCGGCCGCGGCCCGCAACGCGGTGTTCCGCAGCCTGATCAAGAACAACCTTCTGACCGAGATCAACGCGCCGCGGGAGCATGTCGGTCTCGGCTGGCGCCAGGACGACGACGGCACCTGGATCGTGGCGCGCATCACCGACGAGGGGCTGCGCGCCATCGGCATCGACCCGAACGAGGGCGACGCAGGGGCCGGCGAGCCCGACTGCTCCGGCATCGAGGGCAGCGTGCCCTACACGGCGCCCACGGTGGCGCCGGCTGCGGAGCCCGCCACACGGGACGCCACGGTTGCCGAAGCCGCCCAGGCCGCGCCCCTGACGGAGGAGATCGCCATGCTCGACCAGGCCCTCGCGGCACGCGCCGTCGCGCCGCGGACCAGCCTGCGCGACGCCGCCGCGGCGGTGCTCGCCACCTGGGATGACGAGGCAAACCGTGCGGGCGACGGGATCGGCGGCCTGAACGCGCCGATGGAAGCCCTGCGCACCCTGCTCGTCGGCAAGCCCGCCCGCGCCCTGCGCGAGCCTGGCGCGCCGCGCAAGCCGCGCGAGGGCACCAAGCAGGAGCAGGTCCTGGCCATGCTGCGCCGCCCCGAGGGGGCGACGGTCGCGCAGATCGCCGAGGCCACGGGCTGGGCACAGCACACGGTCCGCGGCTTTTTCGCCGGGCTGAAGAAGAAGGGCCACACGATCGAGGTGAAGTCGCGCGAGCGGATGGTCGGCCCGAACAAGACCGGCGCGAATGGGTCCTTCACCATCTACGCCCTGGCAGATTAAAGCCGGGAGCGGTTGGTCAGGGATCGCCGCTGGAAGGCGGCGGACCCTGATGCCGTTCCCAGGGCTTCAACTTCGGCTTCGGGGGATCGAGGGCCAACAGCAATTCCTCCACTGTCCATCCTTGACGCTTCGCAGCGTTGGCAACGCCCTGCAGCACCTCGCGCGCATCATCGATGTACAGCTTCACAACACGCGGTGTGCCGACACCGTTCCCCGCCAGAGCCAGCGCTTTTGCCGTCGCGTAGATCATCTTCTCGATGTCTTTCGGTACGTTCCGCTGTGGCATCTCGGCCGTCCTCTGCTCGCCCCACGATGTTGCACATCGCGCGTCTCGGCGACCATCGAAAACCTAGTAGATAAGACCTGACGCGTGGCACCCGACGAATATGGCTGTTTTCGACCCGAAGCCGACGCTCGCCGCCTTCCCGACGACACCCCGGCGTTTCCGAAAAGGATGGTGTAATGGGAATGGTCGAGCGGCGGCAAAATTCGATCACGGCTGAACGCCTTTGGCCGTCCAAGCCGCCATCTCGCCATCGGCTAGGTCCTAAGCGACGCCTCAAATCACTTTGGGAAGTGAATGCCGCAAAGCTTATTGCCATCAGGATCACGAACGTAAGCCAGCTCGATCGTGCCCATGGAAGCTGTCTCCCGAGGTCCGGGGGGAGCCTCAATCGACGTACCGCCGGACGCTACCGCGACGTCGTGGAACTGCTTTACCTGCTCAGGCGAATTGCACTGGAACGCAACGGTGCCACCATTGGCGACGGTTGCTGGCTCGTCGTTGATGGGCTGAGTGACGATAAAGGCGGTACCATCCTGACCACGGTAGATAAGCCGGGTATGACCACTATTGGCCACGTTTAGCATCGCTTCTCCCACCCCAAGGGTGCCGAGGACGGTGTCGTAAAAGCGCTTGGATCGATCAATGTCGTTGGACCCGACCATGGTGTGGAAGAGCATGCATCTTCTCCTACTGAGATGTGTCACTATCTCACGCTATCTGTATTCCCAACAGTAGCGGAAATTGGGCGCCGGATAGACGGGGACGAGCGTACCGATTGAGCCTTTCGGCCATTCCCGATTAGGAATGTCCAGCGGGAAGCCCGCTTCCCAAGCGGGGCAGGACGGCGGGAGCGGGTATCCCTTTCCCGAAACCTGTTCCCAAATCGTCTTTCCCGAAGTTGCTCGACGCAGATGGGAAAACGGGAATGGCTCAGGCACGGTTGCGGCCCCTGCCGCACACGGGAGCTATGACCGCTTCCCACCACAAGCTGACCTGTGGCCATGGGTACCAAGCGTCAGGTTTCGTCGACTAGCGACCTTCGTCCGTTGTGAGAAGGCCGGCATCGCCATCACGCGCGGCGGGAGGTCGCCGCCATGCCCGAGCTCACCCCATCTACCCGCGAGGCCGCCCGGCGCCTTGGCGTGAGCGACACTGCCATCCACAAGGCCGAGCGTGCGGGACGCATCGCCCGCGAGCCGGATGGTCAGTGGGACATCGACAAGACCCGACGCCGCCTGGCGGAAACTGCAGATCCCGCCCGCTCGCCCCTGGCCAGCGGTGGCGGCGCGGAGGGCACGCCCTTCGCCCGGCTGAAGGTCGCGCAGCTCGCCCTCAAGGTGGAGGCGCAGCGCCTCTCGCTCGACGAGACCAAGCGCCGCCTGCTCGACGTCACTGAGGCGAATGCCGCGCTCGACGAGATCGGCAGCACCATGCGCGACGCGCTGCTGAACTGGCCCGCCCGCGTCTCAGGCCTGATCGCTGCCGAGATCAGCGTCGACCCGCACCTGCTGCAGACCATCCTGCAGAGCCACATCAACGACCTGCTGACGGAGGCGGCCGATCGCTTCGACCCAGCAGGCCTCGGAGGGGACCGGTCTTCGCAGCCGTGACCATGTGCGCCGGCGTGTCGGCGCCATGCTCCGCCCGCCGCCGCAGCTCACGGTTTCGGAATGGGCCGAACGGCATCGCATGCTCGGCAGCCGCGCCTCGGCTGAACCGGGCCCCTGGCGCACCAGCCGCACGCCCTACCTGAAGGACGTGATGGACGCGCTGTCGGCGGTGCATCCCGCTCGGCGCGTCGTATTCATGAAGGGCGCGCAGGTCGGCGCGCCGCTGGCCATCGACACGCCCATCCCGACGGCGGAAGGCTGGGCGGCAATGGGCTCGCTTATCGTCGGCGATACGCTGTTCGATGAGCGCGGTCGACCCTGCCGCGTCACCGGCGTGTCGCCGATCATCATTGGCCGTGCGTGCTACCGGATCACCTTCGACGATGGTGAGAGCGTTGTCTGCGATGGTGAGCATCGCTGGCCAGTCTGGGACTTCACCGATGGCGAGAAGCCGGCCGCGCGGGTTCTGCACACGCGGGAGATGATCAAATGGGTCCGCATCGGGCGTGGCCCGCGCTATCGCTATGCCATCGACTGCTGTGCTCATGCGGAACTGCCGGACCAGGACCTGCTCATCCATCCCTACGTGCTCGGGATGTGGTTGGGCGATGGCTCCTCGGCCATGAACCATATCAGCGTCCACGAGGAGGATGCGGAAGCCGCCGAGCACCTCCAGGCCTGCGGCGTGGTCGCGCAATTTCGTCTGCCCCGATGGCGCAAGGGCCGCTGTGCCAACATCGTCATCGACCCGACATTCCGGCTGGCCGACGATGGCGAGACGCTGGCCAGCATTCAGCACCGCTCGCAGTTTACGACGCGGCTGCGAATGCTGGACGTGCTGGACAACAAGCACATCCCCGCCGCGTATCTGCGCGCGAGCCGGGAGCAGCGGCTCGATCTGATCCGCGGCATGATGGATTCGGACGGCACCATCACGCCGGACGGCAAGCGCTGCGAGTTCTCGAATGCCGATCGCCGCCTGGTGGATGGCATGCTCGAGCTGCTGCGCAGCCTCGGCTACAAGCCGACCGTCTACTTTGCGGCGTCGCGGCGCAAGGTCATCAACGGTCAGGACCGGAGCTCTCTCGGCTACTGGCGGGTGTCGTGGACAGCCTATTGCGAGGAGCCGATGTTCCGGCTCTCCCGCAAGGTGGCGCGGATGCGCTCTATCGCGCGCGGCAGGCCCGGCAAGAGCCGGCGACGCCGCATCGTCAGCATCGAACCCACCAATAGCATGCCGGTCCGCTGCATCGAGGTGGACTCGCCGAACCACCTCTATCTCTGTGGCGAAGGTTGGATCCCGACGCACAACACCGAAAGCGGCAACAACTGGCTCGGCTACATCATGCACCACGTGCCGGCACCCGCGCTGGCGGTGCAGCCGACTGTGGAGCTGGCCAAGCGCTTCTCGCGCCAGCGTATCGACCCGCTGCTGGAGGAGACACCCGCGTTGCGGGAACGCGTCGCCCCGGCTCGGGCGCGCGACAGCGGCAACACCATGCTGTCGAAGGAATTCCCGGGCGGGATCCTGGTGCTGACGGGGGCGAACAGCGCGGTCGGGCTGCGCTCGATGACGGCGCGCTTCCTGTTCCTGGACGAGGTGGACGCCTATCCCGGTGATGTCGCCGGAGAGGGTGACCCGATCGCCCTGGCCGAGGCGCGCGCCCGCACCTTCGGCTGGCGCCGCAAGGCCTTCCTGGTCTCGACGCCGACCATCGCAGGCCGCAGCCGCATCGAGCGCGAATACGCTGCCTCCGACCAGCGACGGTTCTTCGTGCCGTGCCCCGAATGCGGGGAGATGCAGGGGCTGCGCTTTGAGCGGCTGCTCTGGGAGAAGGGTGCGCCGGAGACGGCGCGGTATCACTGCATCGCCTGCGACCATCCGATGCAGGAGCACGACAAGACCGCCATGCTCGGCGGCGGGGAATGGCGGGCGACGGCCGAGGGCCAGGATCCGCACACGATCGGCTTCCACATCTCGGCGCTCTACTCGCCGGTCGGCTGGCTCTCCTGGGCGCAGATCGCCCGGGATTGGGAGGCGGCCCAGGGCAAGCCCGAGGACATCAAGACCTTTCGCAACACCGTGCTGGGCGAGACCTGGCAGGAACAGGGCGAGGCGCCGGATTGGGAGCGCCTGGTCGAGCGGCGCGAGGACTTCCGGATGGGCGTCGTGCCGGCCGGGGCCCTCTGCCTCACCGCGGGCGTGGACGTGCAGGACGATCGCCTGGAATGCGATGTCTGGGGCTGGGCGGAGGGCTTCTCGTCCTGGCTCGTTGATCACGTCGTCATCACCGGCAGCCCGCGGGACCGCGAGCCCTGGGACGATCTGTCGAAGCTGCTCGCGCGCGACTGGCCGCGGCAGGGCGGCGGTGCCATGCGCATCGCCCGCCTCTGCGTCGACACCGGCGGCCGCGACACCGCCGCCGTCTATGGCCACCTGCGCCGCCTGCGGGATCCGCGCATCGCACCGACCAAGGGCATCGACGGCTGGAACCGGGCGCAGCCCGTGCAGGGTCCGACGCCGGTGGATGCGTTGGTCAACGGCCAGAAGCTGCGGCGCGGCCTGAAGCTATGGACGGTGTCGGTCTCGACCTGGAAGGCCGACCTGTACCGCCGGCTCTGGCTCGGCCGCGGCGACGCGGAGGAGGTGCCGCCCGGCTGGGTGCATCTGCCGCGGGGCATCGAGGCGGAGTGGGTCAAGCAGCTGGTCGCCGAGCAACTGCGCACCACCAACGATCGTCGCGGCTTCGCCCGGCAGGAATGGGCGAAGCTCAGGGAACGGAACGAAGCGCTGGACTGCGCGGTGCTCGCACGCGCCGCCCTGTGGCTGCTCGGTGCCGACCGCTACGGCGAGCGCTTCTGGCAGCAGCTGCGGGACCAGATCGCCGATGCGCCGCTGCGGCCGAGCGAGCTTCCCGCCGCTGGGAATGTCGCCCACCCACCGGCGTCACCGCAGGCCGAACTGGCGACGCCCGCAACACCACCCAGCGCCCATCGCCCGCGTGGTTGGCTCGCCCCGCGCCAGGGCTGGTTGCGCTGACACTGGAGATTCTGATGACCGCGATCGTGCCCGTGCGCACCAGCATCGCTGCCGGCCAGGCGCTGAGCGGACCCGTCGCCAGCGTCGGCTACGGCGTCTGCCTGCTGCTGCTGCCCGTCGCCTGGACCGACGCCCCGTTGACCCTGCAGGGCTCACTCGACGAGGGCGAGCCCGCGGCCTGGGCCGACCTGCATGACCATCTCGGCAATGAGGTGGTGCTGACGGCCGCCGCCGGCCGGGCGCTCACCCTACCGCCGACGCTGCTGCTTGGCTGGCGCTGGCTGCGGCTGCGCTCCGGCCTTGCCGCCGCGCCAGTGAATCAGGCAGCGGAACGCCTCCTCACCCTCGGCATCCGGCCGCTCGCATGACCGCGCTGTTCCAGCACTACCTGCCGCCCGCGCCAGCGATGCTGCCCTACGTCTCGGGGCGCTTCTACGCCTCGCAGCACGCCCGCGCGGTGGGCGGCGCGGTCGCGATGACGGCGAACCGGCTGTACTGCGTCCCCTACGTGCTGGCGCGGCCCGGGCTGTTCTCGGCCATGGCGGTGAGCGTGACGACGGGCGCCTCGGGCGTTCTGCGCATGGCGCTGGCTGCCGACAATTTCGCCGGCCGGCCGGGGGCAGTGATCGAGGAGCCGCTCGCGGACGCCGACACCACCTCCGCCGGCAATGCACTCTGCCCCTTTGCGCAGCCGCGCTGGATCTCGGCCGGGGTCTGGTGGCTGCTGCTGTACTTCTCGGGAGCGCCCTCGGTGCGCGGCACCAGCACGCAGGCGTTCAGCGGGGGGAACACGCTGCTGCTCGGCTCGGCCGCGGCGGATGGCGGCGCCGGCGGTGGCACCACCGGGAGCGAGAACGGGTTCTTCGCGTCGCTGCCCCATCAGGCCGGCGTGCCGATGATGCCGAACCCGCCCACCGGGCTGTCCTATCTGGTGAACGCCGCAGCACCGCTGCCGACGCTGCGGGCGGCGTGATGGACCCTGCTGTTCTCGCCTGGGCGCTGGCGCAACCTTCCGGCAGCCGTGCCGCCACCCTCGCGGCCGCCTACACCGGCGGTACCACGCGTGTGACTTTCGACGGCCGCACAGTCGAATACCGCTCGCTGGATGAACTCGGGCGGGCGCTCGCGGTGCTCCACGCGGCGGAGAACAGCGCCGCGCGTCGCCCGAGCGTCACCTTCGCCAGCTTCGCGCGCGAGGGAAGCAGGTGATGGGCCGTCTCCGTGATGCATGGAATGTCCTGCGCGGCTATGCCGCCGCGCAGGACCACCGCACCTCGGCCTGGGCACCTTCGGGCGGCAGCGCCAATGCCGAGGTCGGCATGGCCGCTGCGACGGTCGCGCGGCGCGCCCGCGACGCTGTCCGCAACGATCCCTATGCCAGCCGCATCGTCGATCTCTGGACCGGCAATGCTGTCGGCGCCGGCATCACCACGCGCTGGCCGGACGACGCGCACGGCCGGGCGTGGCAGCGTTGGGCGGAGAGCACCGCCTGTGATGCCGAGGGGCGGCTCGATCTGTACGGTCTGCAGGCGCTGGTCATGCGGGCGGTGGTCGAAAGCGGCGAGTGCTTCGTGCGCTTCTTGATGGTGCCGCCATCGTCTGCCAATCCGATCGGCTTGCGGCTGCAGATGCTGGAAAGCGACCATCTCGACACCGCGCGCAACGGCATGGTCGACGGCGCCGCCACGATCCAGGGCATCACCCTCGGCGAGGCCGGCGAGCCGGTCGGCTACTGGCTGCATCTGGTGCATCCCGGCGCCGCCTGGATGCTGCCGGGCGCGACCTGGCAGAGCAGCCAGCGCATCCCGGCGTCGGAGGTGCTGCACGTCTATCGCAAGCGCCGGCCTGGCCAGTTGCGCGACGTCTCGTGGCTCGCCCCGGTGCTGCTGCGACTGCGCGACCTCGGCGACTATGAGGCCGCGCTGCTGATGAAGGCCAAGATCGAGGCGTGCCTCGCCGCGGTGGTGACCGAGGAAGGCGAGGAGGCGCTGACGGGTGCGGCCGCCGGTCTGCTCCGGGATGCGCAGGGCCGGACGGTCGAGAGCTTTGAGCCCGGCATGATCCTGTATCGCCGCGGCATGGGCTCGGTGGAAGTCGTGAACCCCTCGGGCGGCGGCAGCCACGCCGCTTTCGCCCGTCGCGCCCTCGAGGCCGCCGCGGTTGGCGCCGGCCTGACCTACGACCAGGTGTCTGGCGACCTGACCCAGGCGAACTACTCCAGCCTGCGCGCCGGCAAGATCGAGTTCCGCCGCCTCTGCGAGCAGGTCCAGTACGGCATGCTGATCCCCATGCTGGTGCGCCCCATCGCGGAGCGCTTCCATGCGCAGGGCGCCTTGCTCGGGCTGTGGGGCGCGGACATGCCGGACGGCGTCAGCCACGTCCCGCCCGCACACGAGATGATCGACCCGCTGAAGGACACCACCGCGCTCATCGCCCAGGTGCGCGCCGGCTTCGTGCCGCAGCCCGAGGCGGCCGGGGCCTTCGGCTACGATTTCCGCGCCGCGGTGGAGATGATGCGTGAGGCCAATGCCCTGCTCGACGAGGCCGGCATTTCCCTCGACACCGATCCGCGCAGGGTCGCGAAGTCCGGCGCCGCGCAGGACGCGGCGCAGATGGCCGCGGTCGAGATCGCCGCTACCGGCGCCGCGGCACCGGTCAGAGGCAACGATGCCTGAGCGTTCTCGTAGACACAGATCAGTTAGGCGGCACGGCGGCCCGCGTAGCGAAATCGACACCTGACTGCATTGGCCGGTGGCCAGTCATAGACATATTCGAGATTGAAGCTGCCATAGTCGATCTGACCACGCGATTCACCGACCACGCCGCTGTCGCCCTCCCACCGGAGTTGTTCAAGGCCTCCGTTAGCACTTACCGGGCCGAAAAGACCTCTGCCGTTACCAAGCAGCAGCATACTCGCAGCACCTCGGGCGACGTTCATTGTAACCGGGAACTCGGCATTGCCGCCCGGGCAGCCAGTCCCAGAAACGAAGCGACCTGTCCCTTGATATCGGCCGTCATACGATGAGGCAGCTTGGGGCAATGCCCCTGTACTAGGAGCCGTAGAGCTGGTTGATGCAGTGCATCCAGCGAGCGCCAGGAGCAAGGCAAGAGCACTTGCGCTCCGACGGCAATCGACCATTCGAGTCTCCCTGACCTATCTCAGCGGTGTGCCGCCACTCAGCCTGTCACCGAAATCGTTACTGATGCAGTTGCTCCCTGTCCACGCGCAACCGAGGGAATAGGCATCTCGCTCGACACCGATCCGCGCCGGGTGGCGAAGTCCGGCGCCGCCCAGGACGCCGCGCAGATGGCTGCGGTGGAGATCGCTGCAACGGGTGCTGCGACCCAAGGATCCGCTGACCGGCCGCGACCCGATGAAGCGCGCATCATCTCGGACGGCGACGCCGCGGGGCGCTCCTATGTCGCCGAATAGAAGGTCTTCTCACTTATGGACCACCCGCCATCATCCCGCCGGATCATGGAGAGGAAGTCGGTGTAGTCCCGACCGTTCCAGCGCATCGACACTCTCACGACAGCAGCACGCCCGGCGCGTTCGATCGAGAGAATCTGCATGTCGAATGGCTCACCGACCGCTTGCCTGGATCCCAGGTCCGCGGCGTAACCCACGAATTGCTCGCGTGTGAGGCCTCGCCAGTCGCCGCCTCGGTATCCCTGGATCCGAGCTGTCGGATGGAAAGCAGCGTTCAGTTTCTCTGGGTCGCACTCGTGCATGCCGTCCATGTAGAGCCAAGCGACGCGCTCAATATCCGCAAGATCTGCGTCCCGCATCATACCCTCCCTTGCCAACCTGCCCTGCAGCGTATCGCGGGATAGGGTTCCACGGGATAGCCCCGTAGCGCCGAATTGCGCGGCGCAGAAAGGCACGCAGCTGGGCGCGGTCGAGATCGACGCCACCGGCGCCGCGGCTCCGCCGCGCGAGACCCCAGCACAGGGCTGAGCATGACCGAGACCACCGAACCGGGCGGCAGCGATGCTGCGCCGGATGCCCCATCCATGACCATCGTGGCGCAGCGCGCACTGGCGGCCCCGGCCACTGTCGATCGCGCCGCACGCTCCGTCGAGGTCGTGTGGTCCACCGGCGCCCGCGCGCGCAACTTCGTCCCCGCCCTCGGCCTGATCACCGAGGAGCTGGAAATGTCGCCGAACGCGGTGCGCATGGACGCGCTGCGCTCCGGCCAGGCGCCGGTGCTCGACACCCACCGCCGTGGCGGCGCGCGCGATGTGCTCGGCCGCGTCACCGCTGCCCGCCTCGAGCGCGGGCGCGGCTACGCCACGCTGCAGTTCAGCACCGCTGCCGATGTGGAGCCGGTCTGGCAGCGCATCGCCGACGGCACGCTGCGCGCGGTCAGCGTCGGCTATCGCGTGCACCGCTACGAGCCGCGGCCCGATGCCGCCACCGGCGAGACCGTCCACCGTGCGGTGGATTGGGAGCCCTTCGAGATCTCCGTCGTGCCGGTCCCCGTGGACCGCGACGCCGCAGTCCGCGCGCAGGGGGAGCAGGGCCTCCCCGCGCCAGCGATCGAGCCCGCCCTGCCTGATGAGGATCCACCCATGCCCGAGACGACGCCGGAGACCCCGGCTGCTGCCCCGTCGGCGCCGCCGTCCGCCGCGCCGTCCACCACCCCGCCCCAGGAGGCCACCGTGACCACCACGCTCAGCGCCCCGGTGCCCGCGCCAACCCGCGCAGCACCGGACCTCGACGCGGTGCGCGCCGAGGCCCAGCGCGCCGAGCGCGAGCGCATCGCCGGCATCGACGCCGCGGTCGACGCCGCCCGTGCCCTCCTGCCGGCGGACCGCATCACCCCGGTCCGTGCCGAGGCCATCGCCCAGGGCTGGACCGGCGACCAGGCCCGCCGCGCTCTGTTCGATGCCCTGGTGGTGCAGGGCCCGCGGCCGTCCATTCCCGCCCGGCCTGAGACCGGCGCCGGCCACGACGACCCGGCGCAGATCCTCGACGCCATGGCCGAGGCGCTCGCCGCCCGCGCGATGCCGGGCTACCAGCCCCAGGGGGAGAATGGTCGGAGCGGCCGCCACGCCGAGTTCATCGGCTGGCGTCCCTCCGACATGATCGGGGAGTTGCTCCGTGCCCGCGGCGAGCGCGGCGTGCCCCGCAACCCGACCCTGCTCGCCGAGCGCGCCTTCCACACCAGCTCTGACTTTCCGCTGCTGCTGGCGGCGGCAGCCAACAAGATGCTGCTCGCCGCCTATCAGCCGGCGCAGCCCACCTACCGCCAGGTCTTCCTCCGGCGCGACTTCCGCGACTTCAAGCCGCACCGCCACCTGCGCATCGGCGACTTTCCGACCCTGCTGCCGCTCGCCGAGAACGGCGAGATCCAGGTCGGGACCATGTCCGAGAGCCAGGAGATCGTCCTGCTGCAGACCTTCGCGCGGCGCATCCGCGTCACGCGGCCGATGCTGGTCAATGACGACCTCGGCGCCTTCACCGACTTCGCCGCCGCCATCGGCCGCCGCGTCGCCGAGTTCGAGAACGCCACCGCCTACAACCTGCTGAACTCGGCCAATGGTGACGGCCCGACGCTCTCCACCGGCAGCGCGCCCGTGTTTGCCACCGGTGCGGCGCGCGCCAACAAGGCCAGCACCGGCACCGTGCTCGACACCTCGACCATCGGCGCCGGCCGCACCGCCATCATGAAGCAGCGCACGCTGGACGGCCTGCCGATCTCCATGGGCCAGACCATGCGCCTGCTGGTCGGGCCGAACCTCGAGCTCGCCGCGCGCCAGGCGACGGTGGTGGTGCAGGCGAGCGAGATTGGCAAGGCGAACGTCTTTGCCGGCTTCGTGCAGCCGGTGATCGAGCCGCTGATCCAGGCGAACCGCTGGTACCTGTTCTCCGACCCGGTCGCCGCACCCGTCTATGTCTACGGCTACCTCAACGGCGCCGAGGGGCCGCAGGTGACGACCGGCCCGGTGCATGGCGCGGATGGCGTCGAAGTCAGCGTGATTTTCGACTTCGGCGTCGGCGCCATCGACTGGCGTGGCGCTTGGTTCAATCCGGGCACCTGATCCTTCCCACCACGCAGCAGCTTCGTCGAGGGCGCCCGTCCCCCGGGTCCCCAGCCAAGCATCCGCTTGGCTGGGCGGGGTGGGGCGCCTTCGGCGTTTCAGGAGACCCTTCCATGCGCAACTGCATTCGTCCCGACGCGCGCTCCATCCCGATGGTGGTGCCCTATGCCGGGGGGATCCTCTCCGGCCAGGGCATGCTGGTCGGCGCGTTCTTTGGGGTGGCGGCGTCCGACGCCGCGCAGAACGCCAGCGTCGACTGCGAGACCCGCGGCGAGTTCGAACTGACCAAAGAGCCCGCGCTCGCCATCACCCAGGGTGCGCGGGTGTTCTGGGACAACACGAACCGGCGCATCACCACCACGGCGACCGGCAACTTCCAGGTCGGCCTCTGCACCGTCGCCGCACTCGCCGCCGATGCCACGGTCCGCGTGATGCTGGCCCGCGTGCCGGCCTCGGGGGCGTGATGAGCGCGCTGCTGCCGCGCGACCGCGCGCGCCTCGAGGGCGTGCACCGCGACCTGGTGCGCGTCGTCGAACGGGCCCGCCTGGCGGTGCCCTTCATCGTCACGGAGGGGCTGCGCTCGCGCGAACGCCAGGCCCGGCTGGTCGCGATCGGCGCCTCGCGCACGATGAACAGCCGGCACCTCACCGGCCATGCCGTCGATCTGGCCTACTGGCTCGACGACGGCGACGGCGCGGTGGAACAGGGCGAGATCCGCTGGGACTGGCCGCTGTACGAGCAGATCGGTGCGGCGATGAAGGCTGCGGCGAAGGACCTCGGCGTGCCGATCGCTTGGGGCGGCGACTGGGCCTCCTTCCGCGACGGGCCGCACTTCGAGCTCGACCGCACGGCGTATCCGTGACCGGCGCCGCGATCCTCACGCTGCTTGGCCGGCACGCGCTGCCGATCGGTCTGGCAGCAGCCGTCGCCATGATGGCGCTGACCGCCTGGCACTTCCGATCGCAGCGCGACGCCGCCCGCGTCGATGCCGCGACGGCCAGCCGCACGGCGGAGGCGAACGCGGCGGCGCTGGCCCGCGCCACCACCGAGCACGCGCGCCATGTCGCCGCGCTGACCGGCGATGCCGAGCGCGCCCGTGCCCAGGCCGCGCGCCTCGGCGCCAACCTGGAGGCCCTCCGCCGTGATCCGAGCCACGCTGCCGGCGCTGCCCCTGTGCTGCGCGATGCTGTCGAGCGCCTGCGCGCCAGCCGTACCGCCGGAGATCCGGCTGCTGCCGCTGCGCCTCCCTGACGCGCTGCTCGTGTGTGCAGACGCGCCGGAGCTGCCGGCCACGCAAGAGTTGAGTCAGGGGCAGGTGGCGGAGCTGCTGCTGGCCTACGACGCGGCCTACGCCGACTGCGCCGGGCGGCTGGCGGCGGTGCGACGGCTGAACCACGCCGACGGGAGCGAGCAGTGAGCGCCTTCGCCGACGCGATGGCGACCCTGGTCGCCGATCCAAATCTCGGGGTCGAGGCGGTCTACCGCCAGGGCGGCAGTGGCATGCCGATCGCCCTTCGGGTGCTGCGCTCCTCTCCGGATCGCGTGGCCGATGCCTTCGGCACCGAGATCCTCTCCGCGACAGACATCCTCTCGGTCGCCATCGCCCAGCTCCCCGACCTCGCCGCCGGCGACAGCTTCGCCCTCGGTCCCGACCTGCTGACCGTCACCCACGCCGAGCGCGACGCCTCCGGCACCGCCTGGCGCGTGCTCTGCCAGCGATAGGAGTTCGCCATGCCGCAGAACGCTCTCACCCTGCTGGAGATCCTGCGCGACCTGCTGCTCGGCGCCGCCGCCGGCCTGGCCGGTGGCTTCGTGCGCTGGAACAACCCCGAGCGCCGGCGCTTTGGCTGGTGCCTCGCTTGGGAGGTGCCCTCCGCGGCCTTGGTCGGCAGTGCCGGCTATGCCCTCGGCGGCTTTCTCGAGTTCAACGAATACGGCCGGTTCCTCTTCGCCTTCGTGTTCGGCTACCTCGGCCAGGCGGCGCTGCACGACCTCGCCGTCGCCATCATTCGCCACCGCGCCGGCCTGCCGCCCGGCGGCGGCGGCACGCCGTGAGGCTCGCCGCCCGTATCGTCGGCGACCTGCGGCAGGTGCTCGCGGCCGAGGTCCGGGCCGGCGAGCGCGCCGCGATGGCGGCGATCCGCGCCGAGACGGAGCAGGTGAAGGCCGAGTTGCGGCGGCAGGTCACCAGCAGCTTCGGCGGCAACGCGCGCGGGATCGCCAATGCCTGGCGCTCGCAGGTGTTCCCCCGCTCGGGGCAGTCGCTGCGGCCCGCCGGGCTGGTCTGGACCAAGGTGCCGAACGTGATCGACGCCTTCGAGCGCGGGGCGCTGATCCGCGCCAAGGGCGGGCGGAAGTTCCTCGCCATCCCGACCGGCTTCAACGCGGCCAGGGGACGCCGAGGGCGTGGGGAGAAAGGCGTGCGGGTGACCCCGGCGCAGATGGTGGCGTCGGGGCAGGCCTTCCTTCGGCCGTTCCAGTCGGGCCGGGGCTTCGTGTGGTGCCTGCCGCTGCGCCAGGGCGAGCAAACCGGCAGGCGACGCCGCACCCGTCTGCTCGCCGGGGGCTTGGCCGAGATCGGCACCGGCAACCGCAAGGGCCGCGAGGCCTGGGCGCGCGGCATGCTCCAGCGCGGCATGGTGCCGATGTTCCTGCTGCTGCCGCAGGTAAAGCTCGCCAAGCGGCTGGACGTGAAGGGTGCGGCGGAACGCGGCCTGCGTCGTCTGCCCGGGCGCTTCGTGGCGGCCTGGGAGCGCGAGAGCGGGAGGGCGGCGCCGTGAGCATGCGCGAGGCCGCAATCGCCGCGCTGCACGGCCGGTTGGCCACATCCTTGGCCGACAGGAGTCCGGCGCCGCTGGTGCTGCGCGGCGAGACCATACCGCAGCGGCTGCCGCCGGGCGGGCTGGTCGTCATCCGCGACGGCGAGACGGTCGAGGAGACGGCAATCCTGTCGCCGCTCACCTGGGCCATCGAGCATCGCGCCGAGGTCGAGGTCACTGTTGGTGGCGCGACGCCGGCGGCGCGCGCCATCCTGCTCGACGCCCTGCTGGTAGACATCGCCGCCGCCATCACCGCCGACCGCACCCTCGGTGGTGCGGTGGAATGGGCGCAGCCCGGTGCGCCCGACTTCGAGGATGTCGAGTTCGAGGGCGCTGCCGCGGCCCGCGCGGCTTCCTTCCCCGTCACGCTGTTCTTCACCGTCGCCGGCTCGCCGCTGGCCTGACGCTTCCCCCTCCCGCTGATCCCGGAGATCTCCGATGCCCCGTGCCATCGGCGCCAATTGCCGTCTGCTCATGACCCCCGAGGCGACCTACGGCACCGCGCCCGCGGGCGACTGGCTGCGCATGCCGTTCCTCTCCTGCGATCTCGGCGCCGAGCAACCGCTGCTCGATGCCGACGTCATCGGCGTCGGCAGCAGCCGCGATCCCGCCGCGCCCTTCCTCGACACCGTCACCGTGCAGGGCCAGGCGGTGGTGCCGGTCGACCTGGTCAACATCGGCCACTGGCTACGCCTGCTGCTCGGCCCGCCGACCACCACCGGCACCAGCCCGAACTTCATCCACAGCTTCGGCTCGGGCGCCGCGGCGCTGCCCTCGAACAGCATCGAGATCGGCTACCCCGACGTGCCGAACTACGACCTGTGCACTGGTGTGCGCGCGGACACGCTGGAGATCGATTTCTCGCCGACCGGCCCCGCTACCGCCACCTTCGGGCTGATGGGGCAGGGCTCGACGCGCGGTGCGTCAAGCTCGGGCGGCACGCCGACCAGCGCTGCCTACACCGCGTTCAACAAAGCGCAGGGGGCGATCAGCCGGAACGGTTCCGCGCTCGCCCAGGTGACCGGGGCGCGGCTGACCTACGCGAATGGGATGGAGATGGTTCGCACCATCCGCGCCGACCGGAAGGTGGAGGGCGTGGATCCCGGCATCGCCCGCGCCACCGGCCAGATCACCGCGCGCTTCGCGGACACCTCGCTGCTGACCCAGGCGCAGAACAACGCACCGGCGGAGTTCGCCTTCAGCTACACAATCGATGCCAACCGCAGCCTGACCTTCACGCTGCACGAGGTCTACTTGGCGCTGGCCAAGACCCCGGTCGGAGGGCCGGGCGGGGTCGAGGCAAGCTTCGAGTTCCGGGCGGCCTTCAACGCGACGGCAACGCGCATGATGACCGCCGTGCTGAAGAACCAGCAGGCGGGGACGGAGTATGCGTGACGTCCATGGCGCTGCGTGAAGACGGCTTCGGGCAGATTTCAGACCTTAGTGCAAGGCCGTCCCGTCGCGCCGCAGCGGGAGGTCTGGGCACAGGACGAGCTTGCCCGCGAGACCGCCCGCTTCGAGACGGCGGTGCGCCTCGGCGACCTCGTCGAAAGAGATCCGCTCAGCGACGCGTGGCCGGATGGCGCCAGTATCTAACAGCTCGAAAAGCCGCTCTAGGTCCTCCCGGAACCAGGCGGGATGGCGCGCCCGCATCACGTTGATCGAGTAGAAGCTGGCACGCTTGCTGCCAGGCAACCACCTCCATAGGTACAGGCGCGCAATCCACATCAAGATGCTGAGCATGCTGCGCTGCGCCTGCACGCCCGCCGAATAGCCAATGGCACAAAGCAGGCCGCCGCGCCTGAGCGCCGCGAACGAGCGGCGGTAGCCGTCCTCGCCGATGCCGTCGACGACGACGTCGAACCCGTCCGGCAGGACGCGCGTGAAGTCTTCGCGTTGGTAGTCGATCGGCGAGGCACCCAACTCGCGGATCAGCGCCGCGTGCTCGCCGCGCGCGGCGCCCCACAGCTCGAGGCCGGCCAGCCTGCCGAGCGCGAGCAGCGCTTGGCCGACGGCGCCGGCGGCTCCGTGCACGAACACGCGCTGGCCTCGCTGCACCCGGGCGGCGCGGTGCAAGAGCTGGTATGCGGTCGTCCAGCTCAGGATCAGCGTGGCCGCCTCCGCCGCGTCGAGACCCGCCGGCACGCGGGCCAGACGGTCGGCCTGGAGCGTACAGTAGGCGGCGTTCGATCCGAGGACCGTCATGTCGGCCACGCGGTCGCCGAGCTGAAAGTCCGTCACGCCGTCGCCGAGCTGATCGATTTCCCCGATGACATCGTAACCCAGCACGAACGGAGGCCGGCGGCGCGCGGTTTGCGGGTAGAGGTGGCGCCGGATCAGCACGTCGGTGTAATTCAGGCTTGAGGCGAGCACGCGGACCCGCACTTCGCCCCGGCCGGCCGTCGGCAGAGGGGCGTCGACCACCTCCAGCTCTTCGGGACCGCCAAAGCGCCTGACTCGAACAACCCGGTTGCGCGGCTCCATCATGGGCGTAGTCCTTGCAACCTCGCAATCCAGCGCACAGGCAGGACAACGTTCCGCGACGGCTTTGCCGGCCGTCGTCTCACCGCCATGTCGGACGGTCGGGCTAGTGTGAAATTCTAACTCGCCTGCCCCCAGCCCGCCCTTGATGTTCCGCAAAGTCTGCGAAGGGGAGCCGGCGCGCCGCCCCAGCGCGAGCCGGGCCCCGCTTTCGTCCAGGCCGCGCCCGCGACTGATCTGGCAGTGTGGGTCCGCAGACTTCGCGCGCAATGACGAATGATGGCCCCGGCGGTGGTCCGTGCCCCACTGGCATGTCCGCAACAGGTCGAGGCCAGCCGTGCGACGGACGTTGGTGACGGCATGCTGCCCTCGGACAGAGGGGTGTTCGGCTGACGCGGCGTTCTCTCGCCGGTGAATCACTCGTCGGCAACACAGCCGCGCAGCCATCTCGCGGACGGTGTGGCCGCAGTTCCTGACGACCTCAAGGCTGGAGAAGCCCATGCTCACCCTTGACCTCCCGGCCGAGCCGTACTGGCTCGACCTGCCACGCGACGTGCGTGTGGAGATCCGCCCGGTGACGACGGCCGTCATGGCTGCGGCGCAGGCCGCTGCCGCGCGCCGCCTCGCCGCGATCCGCATCGCCGATCCGGACCTCGACCCCGACATGTCGCGCGGCCTGTCCTTCGCCTTCCTGGTCAAGGCGCTGGCCCGGCACGCCGTCACCGCCTGGGACGGCGTTGGCGACGCCGCCGGCAAGCCGCTGCCGCTCTCGCCCGAGGCGGTGGAGCGCCTGATGGACCTCGACGACATCGCCGCGTCGTTCTGGGACCGCGCCACGGCGCCGGCCGCCGCAGTGGCCACCGAGGGAAACGGCTGAGGGCCCGCGCCGCCTGGCACTTCGGCCGCGGGCCCGACTACTGCCGCGGCTGCGCCGCCCTGGAGCGCGACTGCGCCGACGCCTGCCCCTACGCCGCGCACGCCCCCACCAGCATCCAGGGCCACGCCTGCTGGTCCGCCGGCACCGCTTGCGCCGAGGCGACCATGGCTGGCCTGACCCTCGACACCGCCGGCGCACTCGCCGCAGCACGCGAGTTGGGCGCCACCGGCTGGACCGCCGCCGAACTGCTGCTTGCCGTCCGCATCGGCATGGCCGAGGGCAGCACCGCCCGCCGGGACGGGGAGGGAAAGCCGCATGGCGGATAGCACGCGCCGCGTCTCGGTCCGCCTCTCGCTGGACGACGCTGCCCGGGTCAAGGCCGGGCTACGCGAGGTCGGCGAGACCGGCCAGCGCTCCCTCGACCAGATCATGGGCGGCGCCGAGCGCGCCTCGCGCTCGCTCGACCTGCTCGACGTCGCGGTCCGCGGCATCCATCTCGCCGGCGTGGCGGTCGCGGTGCGCGCGCTGGTCCAGGCCGGCGACGCGCTGACGCAGAGCCTCTCCCGCCTGCAGAACGCCACCGGCTCTGTCGAGCGGGCAAGTTCGGTCTACGAGGCGCTGTACCGCAACGCGCTGGTCACGGGCGTTGCCGTCTCCGAAAGTGTCGACGCCTTCCAGCGCTTCTCGATCGCAGCACGGGAGATCGGCGCCACCTCCGATCAGGTGGTCCGCCTGGTCGGCGGCCTGCAGCGGGTCGCCATCGTCTCCGGCGCCTCCACGCAGGAGATCTCCTCGGCGACGCTGCAACTCGCCCAGGCGCTGGCCTCCGGCGTGCTGCAGGGCGACGAGCTCCGCTCCATCCTCGAGGCCATGCCGCTGTTGGCCGAGGGGCTGGCCAAGGAACTTGGCGTCTCCATCGGTGAACTGCGCAAGCTCGGCTCCGAGGGCAAGCTCACCGCCGAGCGGGTCTTCCCGGCCCTGCTGCGCGCCACCGAACGCCTCGGCGCCGAGCTCGACCGCGCGCCCCTCTCGCTCGGCCGCGCCTTCGGGCAGCTGACGGCGGCGACCGAGAACTTCCTCGGCCAGCTCGATCGCGCCATCGGCCTGTCCACCGCGCTGGCCCGGGCGCTCTCGGCCGCCGCCCGCGCGGTGGACGGCGTCCGCCAGGGTGCCGGCATGCTCAGCGAGGAGGAACGCTTCGCCGCAATGCGGCGCCAGGCCGAGGCGCTGGCGACGCAGATCGCTCGGCTGGAGAGCCAGCAGGACGGCCGCGCCAGCCTCACCGCCCCGGTCCGCCGCGGCAGCATCCGTCCCGGCCTGGTCGGCGCCGCCGAGCAGCAGGCCGGGGTCGATCGTACCGCCCGGCTGGAGGAGTTGCGCCGGCAGTACACGGACCTCCAGACCGAGATCACCCGCGGCGAGCAGGCCGCCGGCGAGCGCCTGCGCAGCGAGCAGGAGAGCGCCGCCGCCCAGGCCGCCGAGGCCCGCCGCCGCCGCGCGACCCAGGACGTCCAGGAGCTCACCCGCGACCTCGACGACCGCTTCCGGATCAACCGGGAATACGAGGAGCGGGTCCGCCGCCTGCGCGAGGCCGAGGCCGCCGGTGGCGTCACTGCGGCCGAGCGCACCCGCCTCGAGACCCTGGCGCTGCAGGAGCGCGACGAGGCACTGCGTCGCCTCGAACCCCGCGTCGCCGCCGTTCGCCGCGCCAGCAATGAGGGCGCGCGGGAGGCGCGCGAGGCCGAGCGGGAGCTCAACGAGCTGCTGCGGGAGCGCGAGCGGCTGATCCAGCAGAACGAGACCGCCTATGAGCGCTACCAGCGCCGCCTCGCCAATCTCTCCAGCCTGGTGGAGCGCGCGGAGCGGGCCGGCCGGGCGGTGCCCGACGAGACCATCCAGCGCGAGGCGGTCGCAGCGATGGAGGAGCTGGAACGGGCGGAGGAGCGTGTGCAGCGCGGTGCGGAACGCACCTCCGACACCGTCCGCGAGCTGGGCCTCACCTTCTCCAGCGCCTTCGAGGACGCGATCGTCAAGGGCGAGAAGTTCTCCTCCGTGCTCGAAGGGCTGCTGCAGGACATCACGCGCATCCTCGCCCGCAAGATCATCACCGAGCCGCTCGGCAATGCGGTCTCGGCCGGGCTTTCGGGCATCTCCTTCGACAGCATGTTCACCGATGTCGGCTCCTGGCTGGGCGGGCTGTTCCGCGCCGAGGGCGGACCGGTCACCGCCGGCCAGCCCTATGTCGTCGGCGAGCGCGGGCCGGAATGGTTCGTGCCACGGCAGGCCGGGACGGTGCTCCCCAACGGCGTGGTGCCCGGTGGGGGCGGCCCGACCATCCACACCAGCATCACCATCGACGCCCGTGGCGCGGATGCCGGCGTCGAGGCCCGGCTGCGCCTGCTGGCCGGGCAGATCGCCCGCCAGGCCTCGGCCATGACGCTGGACGCGATCCGTCGTGGTGGGGCGGCCTACGACACGGTGCGCGGGTAGCAGCCAATCTGTTCCATTGGATCATCGGCGTGGTGACCGCGGCGTTGAGTCCTACACCGCCACCGTGGCACGATCTGCGCGGCATTCGATGCGGATCGGAGCTCGTCAGGCCATGCACGACCAGGCTGATCAACCCGCTTCACCGCCCACGGACAACCCACACACGTGGCAGGCCCGCTATTGGAACAGCGCGGCTACGGCGCCCTGGGTGAGCCTTCAGACGCGGCTAGACGAACTGCTCGCACCGCTCACGCGCGTCGCTCTTGATCGGGCGGCGCCCGGTCCAGGCGAGCAGGTGCTCGATGTGGGATGCGGGTGCGGCGACACGACCCTGGCTCTCGCCCACCGTGTCAGCGCGTCTGGTCGAGTTGAAGGCGTGGACATCTCGGCACAGATGCTGGCCAGAGCGAGAGAGCGCGTTGCCGCGGGAGATTTTCCACAGGTGGGTCTCACGCTAGCGGACGCCTCCAGCCATGCTTTCGAGCCGGCCGTCTTTGACCTGATCTTCTCCCGGGTCGGCGTCATGTTCTTTGGCGATCCGGTCGCCGCTTTCGCGAACCTGCGTCGTGCGCTGCGTCCTTCGGGGCGCCTCGTCTTCGTCTGTTGCCGCACGGCCGCAGAGAATGGCTACATCACGGCCGCCGTGCGCGCGGCCTTGCCGCTACTGCCGGCCGGAGCGGTGCCGGTGCCAGGGCCGGATCAGCCGGGCATGTTTTCATTTGCCGACCCAGCGCGGGTCCGGCGCATCCTTGAGGGCGCCGGTTTTTCCGAGGTGGAACTGACGGCGCATGACGAGCCCATGCGCTTGGCCGGCCCGGGCGGCGCCGCTGATGCCGCCGATTTCTCCATCCAGTTTGGGCCGTTGACGCGCGTTCTGGACGAGGTCGCGCCTGCACTGCGAAGCGAGATCCTCGCCGCTATCACGGAGACCTATCGTCAGCTCGAGGGCCCTGAGGGGGTGGTGCTTCCAGGCGCCTTCTGGATCGTCGCCGCGCGTCCATGACCAATCGCGCCATCGCTGTTGAGTGCAAGGGCCCCGGACTCACGCGCTGATCGGCAGGCCGGCTTCGCGCCCCTGGCCGAGGCGCGGCTCATCGCCATTCCGCGAGAGAAGGTGCTGTGACCGAACATACCTGGCCGACAACGCTGCGACCGTCGCGGCTGAGCTTCTACCTGCAGCACAACACGCTGCGCTTCGTCTCGCCGGTCAGCCGCGCCACCCAGGTGCTGCGCCGCGACGGGGCCCGCTGGATCGCCGAGGCCAGCTTCGATCCGCTGAACCGTATCCAGGCCGGCGAGCTGGAGGGGCTGCTCGCCGCGCTGGCCGGCTCTGCCAACACGGTCCGTATCTGGGACTGGCGGCGCGAATACCGCACCGGCGATCCGCGGAGCCAGGGCGAGGTCCCGAGCGGACCCTACTCCTTCTCGGACGCGACCATCTTCACCGATGGGACGGGGATGGTGGTGGGATCGGGCACGCCGTCGCTCGCCGCCGGTGCGGCGCGCGGCGCCCTCTCCCTGCAAACCCAGGGCTGGTGGCCGAACACGGTCGCGGTCGGCGCCGGCGACCATATCGGCCTCGCCGGGCGGCTCTACATGGCGACGGAACAGGTGATCGCCTCCGGCGCCGGCACCGCGACCATCCCGATCGCCCCGCCGCTGCGCGCCGCCGCCCCGCTCGACGAGCTGCTGGTGCTGACCACACCCACGGTGGCGATGCGCCTCGCCTCCGATGACGAGGGCGCCAATCCCACCCGGCCCGGCCGCTTCACCGCCATCACCATCCGCCTGGAGGAGGTGCTGCCATGACCGACGGTATCGCCGCCACGCCGCGCCTTTCGCCCCAGGCCGCGGCGGCGGCGAGCGCCCCGGTGGCGACGCCCGTCGTCCTTGTCGAACTCGACTTCGCCTCCGGCCCCATCCGCGCCTGGACCGGGCTCGGGCCGCTGCACTGGGCCGGTGTGACGTACGAGGGCATGGGCACCATCGGCGCCGTCTCCGACATCGAGGAGACCGCGGAACTTAGGGCGGTGCGCATCACCCTCACGCTGTCGCCCGTGCCGCAGGAGGTGGTCGATATCGCACTCGCCGAGCAGTCCTTTCGGCTGCGCCCGGCGCGGCTATGGGGCGCGCTGCTCGATGCCGAGGGCGCGTTCGTCGCCGACCCGTTCCCGCTCTGGGCCGGGCTGATGGACACCATGCAGGTGGTGGACGGGGCCGAGCCGCGCATCTCGCTCACCTGCGAGAGCCGCCTGGTCGACCTCGAGCGCGCCGAGGTGCGCCGCTACACCGATGCTGACCAGCAGGCGGAGTATCCGGGCGATCGCTTCTTCGAGTTCGTCCCCGCCCTGCAGGAGGCGGAGATCCGGCTGCCGGGAGCCGGCTGAGGGACCCACAGGCCGATGCGGTGGCGCCTGAGTGGCGACTACGCTGGCGGGATAAGCGCCTTGCGAAAGATGATCTTGTCTTCGCCTGCCCGATAGAATTCCCGGATGCGTGCCTCTTCGGCGTAGCCAAGCCGCCGATAGAACGCGCGGGTGCGCTCGAACTCGGGCAGACCCGACGTCTCGACCAGCAGCACCCGTTCGCCGGATGCGGCCAACGTGGTCTCGATGTGCCGCGTCAGCTTCGCCCCGACACCCTGTCCCTGCCGCGCCGGGTGCACCGCGATTAGCAGGAGGTTCCACGTCCCGTGGGTCATCCGCTCGGAGGCGCAGTACGCGACCGCCACAGGGCCGTCCTCGTCAACCGTGAGCCATATCTCGCTGGGTGAGCCGCCGTCGAAGTGGCCGGCCGTCATCTCGTCCAGCATCTCGGCGGGAAACAGTCCAGTCGCATCAATGACGGCCTTCAGGCCGGGCATGTCGTCGCGTGTGATAGCTCTGATCGTCACTGGCTCTCCCCGGGCTTCAAGCGGCTCCGCATCGGCATTCGCCGTTGAACGGTCGAGAGTTACAGCCTGCGCGAGCACATTGCGCGTGCCAATCGCCGGAGCCACACGCTCCGAGCCTCGGTAGTGCGCGGCCGCGGGCCAGGCCGACTGAAGCGGAGCCCAGATGCATGGTGATCGCCCGCCGTCCGGACTGGGCGGCGCGGCTGGCAGCCTTGCTGGCCGCCGCCGAGACGCGTCCCTTTGATGCGCATCGCTGGAACTGCGGGCGGTTTGCATTGGCGGCGGTGATGGCTACGACCGGCCGTCGGCCGGGGTGGCGCAGCCTCACCTCGCTGGAGGCCACGGCCGACAGCGCCGGCTTCCCGCGCATCCCGCCGACCTTCGCACGGGCTGGGGATGTCGTCCTGGCGGGCGATCCGCCGCGCCTCGGCGTCGTCGTCGACGGCGGCCGCGCCGCCTTCGTCGGGCCCCGCGGCCTGATCCGCATCTCCCTGACCGATTGCACCACCGCCTGGCGCATCGACTGACGTCTCGGAGGACCGCGCCCGATGCCTGCCGCCGTCCCCCTCATCGCCGTCGCTGCCGCCGGTATCGCCTCCACCGCCGTCGGCGGCGGCATCATCGGCGCCGTGGTCGGCGCCGGCGCCGCCTTCATCGTCTCCGCCATCGGCCAGTCGGTCTTTCCCCAGAAGCAGAAAAGGCAGGCCAGCCTCAGCCCGCAGGCGGCGGCCATCGCCGGCTTCGACGCCGGCCAGCCCGGTGCCGGCCGCACCCAGGCTTTCCGCCAGCCCGTCACCGAACACCAGATCGTCCTCGGCCGCTGCAAGGTCTCCGGCCCGATCGTCTTCCTGCACTCGGCGACTGACGATGAGGGCCGCACGGACGGCTACTTCTACTCGGTGGTCGTGCTCGCCGCGCACCGCGTCCGCGCCATCGGCGCGGTCTATCTCGGCGACAAGGTCGAGAGCGATGGCTCGCTCGCCGGGCTGGCCCGCATCGACCGCCATCTCGGTGATCCCGACCAGGCGGCCGATGCCAACCTGATCGCCGAGACCGGCGGCCAGTGGACCAGCGAGCATCGCGGTCGCGGCCGCGCCTATGTCGCCGTCCGGCTCAAGCTTACCGCCGAAGCCTTCCCAGCCGGCCCGCCCAATATCGCCGCCATCGTCGAGGGCACCGACACCATCCTCGACCCGCGGACGGGGATGGTGGGCTGGTCCGACAACCCGGCCCTGCTGCTCGCCTGGTACCTCACCGCGCCCTTCGGCTGGCGGGCCTCGTGGTCCGACATCGACATCCCCGCGCTGATCGCCGCGGCCAACATCTGCGACGAGTTGGTTGGCACCCGGGCCGGGGTCTACGAGCGCCGCTACACCGCCAATGGCGTGCTGTCGCTCGCCGAGGGCAAGATCGCCATCACCCGCAAACTCGCCGCCTCCATGGCTGGAGCATTGGTTGTTAGTGGGGGGCGGTTCTTCATCCATGCCGGGGCGCCGGCGCTACCGGCGGCCACCCTGACCTCCGACGATCTCCGCGGCGACGTCACCATCCAGGGGGCGCGGCCGCGGCGGGATCTCTTCAACGGGGTGCGCGCCGTCTATGTCGAGCCAGCGGCCAACTGGCAGCCGACCGACGCGCCGCCGCTCCTGGCCTCCAACTATGTCGCCCAGGATGGCGGCGAGATGATCTACCGCGACCTCGAATTCCCGCTGACCACCTCGGTCAGCACGGTGCAGCGGCTCATGAAGGTCGAGCTGGAGCGCAACCGCCGCCAACGCACCGTCGCCTTCCCCGCCAACCTCTCGGCGCTGCGGCTACGGCCCTGGGAGGCGGCAGCGGTCGCCCTCGACCGGCTGACGCCTTTCCCGGCGCGGGTCACCGCCTGGTCGCTGGCGGCCGAGGGCGGTGTCGACCTCACCCTGGAGGAGGAGGACGCCGCGGTATGGGACTGGAACCCGGCGGTCGATGAACGCGCCACCGGCAGTAACCCCGCCGTGGTGCTGCCCAACCCGGGCGTCATCGCCGCCCCCGCCAGCATCGCGGTGGAGACGCCGGAGACGACGGCCTTTGCCGTCCTGGCCGTGTCCTGGGCCGCGGTCGGCTCCTCCCATCTCGCCGGCTACCAGGTCGAGTTCCTGCCGGCCTCCGTGGCGGCCTGGCAGGGCTACGGTGGGTCGCTCGGCGCCACGGCGGCGGTCCTCCCCACGGCCGAGCCGACCGGCTTCCGGGTGCGTGCCGTGGCGCGTAGCGGCGCCGTGTCAGGCTGGCGGCAGGCGCTCGTCCCGGCCGCGGTGGCGGCGCCCACGGCGACGGGAATTGCCGGCGGCATCCGCCTCGCTGGTGGCTTTCCGGCCGACGCCGTCCGCCTGCAGGTGTTCGAGGCCAGTTCGAACAGCCTCGCCGCAGCAACCAAGCTGCCCACCGAGCCGACCAGCCTCTTCTGGGACCGCACCGGCCTCAGTGTCGGCGACACCCGTTGGTATTGGCTGCGCGCCGTCTCGGCCGAGGGCAACGTCTCCGCCCTGGCCGGCCCCGTCACCGCCACCGCGCTCTGAGCCGGAGCATCCCACATGCCCGCCCGCATCGACGACCTGCTGGTGCTCGACACCGCGGTCAGCAAGACCGATCTCGCCAAGTACCTGCGCGACCGCGAGACCGTGCTGCCAAATGACTTCGGCGGCCTCGGCGATGGCGTCGCCGACGATCGCGCCGCCATCCAGGCCGCCTTCGATCGCGCCGCGGCGGACCAGAAGTTCGCGGCCATCCCGCCCGGCACCTGGAACGTCTCTGCCGGCGTCACCCTGAGCGGTAGCGCCCGCGGCCTGATCATGCACGGCATCATCCGCTACACGGGATCGGCCGCGGCCTCCGTGCTGACCCTTGGCGACGGCGGCACCACCCGCAATGGCGAGAAGCACTATGCCGGGCTGCAGGTCATCCGGCAGACCCAGTCCGATTGGCTCGACGAGGCCGATATCGGCATCCTGGTGCGCAACATCGACGCCTCGGTGGTCGAGCTGCGCCTGGTCTCGGGCTTCACCATCGGCATGCGGACACTGGGCGACGGCCGCGGTGTCGAGGACAGCACCTTCCAGCTGGGGCGCATCCTCAACAACCGCATCGGCCTCGACATCCACTGCGCCACCGCCACCGCCTGGAACACCTCCATCCGCTACTATGGTGGCCACTTCGCGATCGCGACCGGGATCAACCCCACCATCGACCGCTTCGGAATCCGGCTGTCCAAGGCGGACGGAGCCTATTCCAACCACAACCGGCACGTCTTCGACGCGCCGAACTTCGAGCTGCGCCAGCTCGACCCGAATGTGGCGATCCCCTTCCTGAACGAGACCAGCGGCTCGGCGATCATCGGCCGGGCGCTGCGCATGGAGGCCTGCTCGCCGATCGTCGCCCGGCACACCGCCGCGGCGCAGGACTGCGAGTACGAGATCGCCTGGTCCAACACCTACCAGGTTGGCATCGACTACACCGCCACCGCCACCCGCTGCGGCAACACCGTGATCAACCGCCACCGCGCGCCGGCGTCGCGCCATCTGCGGCTGCTCGGGGCGGTGCCGAACGTCCGCGCCCAGGCCTTCCGGCACAGCGCCACCGAGATCGGCGTCGAGGGGCTGGCGGTGGTCGCCACGTCCACGACCAGCGCCACGACGCTCTCCGGCCTGTCCTTCAACGGCCTGGACGACATCACGCCGACAGGGCGCGGGCTGCTGCTCGCGGCACAGCGGGGCCTGGCTTTCGTGGTGGAGTGCTCACAGGCCAAGGAGTTCGCGCTGGTGCATTCCCTGGTCGGCGGCGCTGACGGCGGGCGTATTTTCGTGCGCTGCTTCGATGCGTCGATGAATGTGCGGGAGAATGGCGCCGGCGACGCGCTGGCCTCGATCACCACCCTGCTGTGGAACGTCCCGTCCAAGGCGTGGACCGGCGGGGCGGCCATGGCCGACGCATCGCTGAACAGGCGTATGACGGTGCGGCTCGGCGCAGGCGTGGCCTTCGCCCAGATCGGCATCGTCGGCTTTGACGGGCAGATCGAGCTCGAAGCGCTGCGGCTCTACGGGCTGCCCGAGGCGGCGCCTGCCCTGCTGTGTGGCACGCCCGCTCTACCGGCGGGGCAGCGGGAGTTCTCCGCCGAGGTGTCCTGGGACCTGCCGAGCCTCGCACCGGGGGCGACCAGTCTGCTCGACGTCACCGTCAACGGTGCTCGGCAGGGGGACCTTGCCCAGGCGGCGCTGGCCTCGTCGACGCGCTTCGTCGAGCTCAACGCCGCGACTTGGTCCAACAACACGGCGCGCGTCATGGCCAGGAACATCTCGCCGGCAACGTTCGATTTGGCGGCGGCGACACTATCCGTGGCCGTGACGAAGCGGCGGGTGCCGTGAACGAGCTCAGAACACGCGGCTGGCGATCATTAGCAGCCTGTCGGGCCGGCCGGCGCTACGACAAAGCAGAGGCACAGGATCCCGATTCCATGTTCTGGCATTCTGCTTGTGCATGGGGTCCCGTGAGGTCGTCGCCGCGCCTGCTTCCCCGCAGGACCTAATGGCGCTCACGAGCAAATTGGAGCGGGTGAAGAAGGTTTCTCCATCGCCCGCAACCTCTGGGCCATCATCGATGACAATGGTCTACGCGGACCGCAATGTCTCGCAGAGAAACCAAGCGCGGCGCTCAGCGTCGTCGACCCATACCTCGATGAGGCTCGCCGTCGCCACGTCCTTGTGTTCGTTGCAAAGATCATGCGCTGCAAGCAGCACGGCAGCGTAAGCCTCATTGTCTTCCAAAAGCTCGGCGAGCATTTCCGCGGGGCCAACGTGGTCCACTTCGTTCGGCTTGACCCGAGACATCACGGCCGCCTGATTGATCGAGCGGAGCGTTGTGCCGCCAATCTTGCGGACGCGCTCGGCAATGTCGTCGGTGATGGCAAAGATCTTGTCGGCCTGGTCATCGAACAGGAGATGATAGTCCCGAAAGTTCGGACCGGAGACGTGCCAATGGAAATTCTTCGTCTTCAAATACAACGCCAGACTGTCAGCGAGCAGCATGTTGAGCGCGTCGGAGATGTCCTTGAAGGCGTCTGGGCCGAGATGAGTTCGCGCGCCGAGGCCGCCGCCCGAGCGCGGGGCTGGGGTCATCATCGTCAACTTCCGTCCTTCCTTTGCATCCGAATCCGGGTCAATCGGGTCGGCATCCGCCATCGTCCTGCCCGGACGCGGCAACTGCTGCGGCTGGCATATGGGACCTTCGTCCTGCCCGCTTGGTGCGGCGTGGACGTGCCGCTGCGCTAACCGGCGCGAGATCATCGCGCCGCGATCAGCTTTGCAGGAAGCTGAGCATGTCATCGTTCAGCTTCTGCTTGTGCGTATCGGTGATCCCATGCGGGGCCCCGGCATAGACTCTCAACCCTGCATGCGGGACGAGGCGCTTTGCAGCTCGGGCGGCTGCATCGATCGGCACGACCTGATCGTCGTCGCCGTGCACAATCAAGGTCGGCTTGTCGAACTTCCTGAGATCATCGGTGAAGTCCGTCTCGGAGAATGCCTTGATCGAGTCGTAGGTGTTCTTGTGGCCACCCATCATGCCCTGCAGCCAGAAGCTGTCGATCATACCCTGGGAGGGCGTGGCGCCGGGCCGGTTGAAGCCGAAGAAGGGCCCGCTCGCGATGTCCTGATAGAGCTTGGAGCGGTCGGCGATACTGGCCGCGCGGAGGCCGTCGAACACCGCGATAGGCAGCCCACCTGGATTGGCCTCGGTCTGCAGCATGAGTGGCGGCACTGCGGAAATCAGGCCCAGCCGCGCGACCCGGCCCGTCCCGTGGCGGCCGACGTAGCGCGCGACCTCGCCACCGCCGGTCGAGAACCCGAACAAGGAGACCGCACGCAGGTCGAGAGCCTCGATCACCTGCGCCAGGTCATCGGCATAGTGGTCCATGTCGTTGCCGTCCCAGGGCTGACTGGATCGGCCATGGCCGCGGCGGTCATGCGTGATGACGCGAAACCCGTTGCTGGCCAGGTGGAAGGCCTGCGCCTCCCAGCTGTCCGAGCTGAGCGGCCAGCCATGGCTGAGGATGACGACCTCGCCATTGCTCGGGCCCCAGTCCTTGAAGTAGATCTCGACGTGATCGCGCGTGGTGAGTCTGGGCATGGGCGTGGCTCCGGTGCCGGCAAGGGTGCCGGGATGTGTTGCGTGTGCGGGATCGCTGGCCAGCGTGGCTGCGGCGGTGAATGCGGCACCCGACAGGAGCAGACTCCGGCGCGACGCGAGCACCATGACTGCTGCCTCATCGGCGGTTCGGGCTTCG
Source organism: Neoroseomonas lacus (assembly GCF_014644535.1). GTDB lineage: Bacteria > Pseudomonadota > Alphaproteobacteria > Acetobacterales > Acetobacteraceae > Neoroseomonas > Neoroseomonas lacus. The sequence goes on along the minus strand of NZ_BMKW01000002.1, from coordinate 569,491 downwards.
GCCGCCTCACCCTCGCGCCGGTCGTGCCGTGCATGCTGGTTCGTCATGCGGCCAACACGTCCTCGATGCGGATCGGAAGGTCGCGCACACGTTTGCCTGTCGCGTGGAACACCGCATTTGCGATTGCGGGCGCCATGCCGACGAGCGCGATCTCGCCGAGACCCTTCACGCCAAGCGGATTGACATGCGGGTCGTGCTCTTCGACGAACAACGCCTCGAGTGCGCCAATGTCGAGGTTCACCGGCACGAGATACTCGGCCATGTGCGCATTGACCGGGCGGCCGTCTCGCTTGTCGAGCAAGGTGCGCTCCATGAGCGCCATGCCGATCCCGCCGACCATGCCACCGGTGCATTGGCTGGCAGCAAGGCGGGGATTGATGATGCGGCCGGCCCCATAGGCGCCAACCGCGCGACGCACACGGATGGTCCCGACATCGGGATCGACTGCGACCTCGGCGAAGACGGCGCCGAATGCGTGCATCGAGTACCGGCCCGCCACCTCCGGATCGCGTTGCGCCGATGCGTCGGCCTCGATCGCCTCACCCGCACGGACCACGATGTCTTGGTAGCTCTCGCCATACGATGAGTCGCCGTGGCGACGCAGGCGTCCCTCGTGCCAATGCAAGGCGTCGGGCGTTGCGTCGAAGAAGGCGGAGCGCCGGTCGGCAATGGCGCGGCGCGCCGCCTCCTGCTGCACCGCGATGCAGGCCGCACGGATCGCCGAACCGACGGACGCCATGGTCCAGGAGCCGCCATGCGACGGCGTCGGCGGATAGTCCGAGCGGCCCAGCCGGAAGCGAACCTGACTCGGCGGAAGACCCAGCGTCTCGGCGGCAACCTGCGTCATCGACGTGTAGGTGCCGGGCCCCATGTCGCTCGCCGCAGCCTCGACCTCGGCGGTGCCGTCGGCCTGCAGGCGGACCCGCGCGCTGGCCGGCGCGTGGTAGGCCGGATAGCTCGCGGAGGCCGTACCCATTCCAATCAGCAGCCGGCCATCACGCATGGAGCGAGGCGCCGGGTTTCGCCGCGACCAACCGAAGCGCTCAGCCGCCGTTGCGTAGCATTCCATCAGCGAGCGACTGGAGAAGGGCTTGCCGCTGCTCTCGTCGACGACGGGCTCATTCAGGCGCCGGAGTTCGATCGGGTCGATGCCGAGTTCGTAGGAAAGCTCATCCATCGCGCATTCGAGTGCGAAGATGCCGCTCGCCTCGCCCGGTCCGCGCATGTGGTTCGGTGTGCCGGTGTCGAGCTGCACCAGGCGATAGCGCGTGCGCAGGTTGGGGCAGGCATACATGAGGCCCGAGGCTGCGGTCAGCGCCTCCATGAATTCCTCGTGTCGGCTCGTCTCGCCCATGCCCTCATGCACGAGGCCGGTCAGTCTGCCATCTGCGGTCGAACCAAGGACGATGCGTTGGTGGGTGCGCGGACGATGGCCCGTCAGCGAGAACATCTGCTTGCGGGTGAGAACGAGCTTGACGGGCCGCGCAACCTCGCGTGACGCCATGGCTGCCAGCGTCACATGCGGCCAGGTCCTGAGCGACGTCCCGAATGCGCCGCCGATGAAGGGGCAGATCACCTGCACGTCGTCGGCGGGAATGCCGAAGACGGCGGCGATCTCGGCCTGCTCGTTCACGACGTACTGGCTCTTGCTCCACAGCGTCAGCCGGTCGCCGTCCCACGCAGCGACGGTCGCGTGAGGCTCCATCGGGTTGTGGTTCTCGCGAGCGATGCCGTAGGCCGCATCGATCCGCACGGGCGCGCGCGCAACCGCGACGTCCGCATCGCCACGCGAGGTGTCCGCGCGAATCCAGGCATCCGGCTGAATGCCCGCTGCAGGGATGACGGTTGTCGCGCCTGGGCCGACCGGTTCGACAATGGGCTCCTCGGCGATGTAGCGGACATTGAGGCGGGCAGCGCCATGGTCCGCATGGTCGAGCGTATCGGCGATGACCACCGCGACCGGCTGGCCCTGGAAGTGCACGAGATCGTCCTGGAGCACGTGCAGGCGTTCGCCGACCGCCGGGTCGATCACCGCCTTGTGGGGCAGGTAGGCGAGCCGGGGCGCATTGAGATGCGTCAACACCGCGATGACACCCGGCATGCCGAGAACCTCTTCGGCGTCGATGCCCGAGACGCGGCCCAGGCCGATCGTCGCACCGACGATGACCGCATGGGCCTGGCCCGGCTGGTTGAAGTCGGCCGCATACTGGGCGCTTCCCGTCACCTTCGCGCGCCCGTCCACGCGAGCGAGTGGCTTGCCGATGATGTTCGTGGTCATGCCATATCTCCGGCCATTTCGAGGGCGCGGACGATGGTCCGCCGCAGCAGGTCGACCTTGTAGTGATTGCCGGACAGCGGCCGCGCACCCCTCACGGCCAGTTCCGCGGCGGCCGAGAATGCTTCCCGAACCGGCGCCTTGCCGATGAGTGCGGCTTCGGAAGCGCGCATGCGCCAGGGCCGCGTGCCGACGCCACCGGCGGCGATGCGCGCGCTCAGGATCCGGTCATCCTGGATGTCGAGTACCACTGCCGTGGAGACGAGTGCAAACTCGTACGAAGCCCGGTCGCGCACCTTGAGGTAGCGGGCTTTCCGGGCCGGTGGACCGTCCGGCACCCGTACCTCGACGATCAGTTCGCCGGGCATCAGCGTGTGCTCGAGGTGTGGCGTCTCTCCCGGCAGACGAAAGAGATCCTCAACCGGGAAGCTGCGTTCGCCTTCCGGCCCGCGCACCCGCAGCGTCGCGTCGAGGGCGACAAGTGCCACGGCCAGGTCCGAGGGATGCGTTGCGACGCAGTGTTCGCTCGTGCCCAGGATCGCATGGCCGGCATTGAGCCCGCCGATGGCCGAGCAGCCGGTTCCTGGCATGCGCTTGTTGCAGGCTGCGTCGCGCATGCGGAAGTAGGGGCAGCGCACGCGCTGCAGGAGGTTGCCGCCAATCGAGGCGGCATTGCGCAATTGAGGTGATGCGCCTTCGAGCAGGCTCTCAGCGATGAGTGGATGCAGCCGCAACGTCTCCGGATGGCCCGCGACGTCGGCCATGCGGGCAAGTGCACCGATCAGCAGATCGCTGCCTTCCGCTCGGATTTCCGCCAGCGGCAGCGCATTGATGTCGACCAGGTGCCGAGGTTGCTCGATCTCTTCGCGCATGAGGTCGATGAGGGTCGTTCCGCCGGCCAGGAAGCGCCCACCTGCCGCCGCGGCCCGTAGCGCCTCGTCCTCGGTGCGGACCTTCTCTAAGCTGAAAGGGAACATTTTCAGCTCCTCCCGGCCGCTTGTGAGATGGCCGCGATGATCCCCGGGTAGGCACCGCAGCGGCATATGTTGCCGCTCATCCATGCCTGAATCTCCGCGGCGGAACTCGCGTGCCCCTCGTTGATGCAAGCGACGCCCGACACGATCTGGCCCGGCGTGCAAAAGCCACATTGCAGCCCATCACAATCAATGAAGGCGGCCTGCAGCGGATGCAGGGCGTCACCGGTCGCGAGGCCCTCGATCGTCGTTACCTCCGCGCCGTCGTGCATGAACGCGAGCGTGAGGCAGGCATTGATTCGCCGACCATCGACAAGCACCGTGCAGGCGCCGCATGCGCCCTGGTTGCAGCCCTTCTTCGTGCCAGTTAGGTGCAGGTGCTCCCTCAGCGCGTCGAGCAAGGAAGTCCGCGGATCGCACTCGATGGATCGCGCTTCACCGTTGACCGTGATGGTCACCCCTCGTGTTGACATGGCGCTGCTCCTTCAATGGGCGATCGGGTTGCGGGTGATGGCGGCGGCGCTGCAGGCATCGTGCTCGCGACGAGCTGCGGCGTGGCCGCCGCAGGCGAATGACCTGACGGCGGCAAGGCTTTTTCGGCGGCTTCGCCACCAGGCACGGGCTTCGGCAAGAGATTCGATGGTTCGCTCACGCGTGGTCGCTCGATCTCGTTGGTTTGCGGCCTGAAGATCATCGGACGTGCAAGGAATCCCTAGTCATTCTTCCTGCGGTCGTGTTTAGTTTTTCTGATGCCAAACAGAGCGCGTTTGCCCCTTGGCGCGTTACGCGCCTTCGAATCCGTCGCTCGTCTTGGCGGCGTCCGTCGCGCCGCTCTGGAACTGTGCGTGACGGAAGGGGCAGTCAGTCAGCAGCTCCGCACGCTCGAGGTGGTGCTGGGCGTGCCGCTCGTCTCACGCGGCCCTGATCGACGCCTCACGCTCACGGAGGAGGGCACTGCGATGCTACGCAGGCTCACTCCAGCCTTCGATCTGATGGAATCCGCAACACGCGACGCGATGACTGCAAGCGGGCCACAGCGTCTGCGGGTCCGCATGCTGCCGACGCTTGCGATCAGGTGGCTTGTTCCTCGCCTGGGGCAGTTCTTCGAGCGCCATGGCGACATCAATATCGAGGTGTCCACTGCTGCCGAGCGGGCGGCGGCCCTGCGTCCCGATGACGATTTCGTCGCATGGCAGGGAGATGGCTCATGGCGTGGCGTACACGCCGAGTTGCTCTTTCACGACGCCCTCGTCCCCGTCTGTTCGAGCCACCTTGCGCGCACGGCGCATGAGCCAGCAGCGCTCAGATCGGCCACGCTCCTGCATTCGATGTTGCGCCCGGAGGCATGGCGAATTTGGCTCGATGGAGCGGGTGTCGAGGGTGTTGATGCAACGGCGGGACGGCAGTTTGCCAACGCCTCGCTTGCCTACCAGGCAGCGATGGACGGGCTTGGCGTGGCCATTGCGCAGCGTGTCTACGTTGAGGCGGACCTGAAAAGCGGGCGACTGGTCGCGCCTTTCGAGAGGACGGTCGTCAGCGGCGAAGGCTACTACCTCATCTGCGAGGCAGAGCGGGCAAGCCTTCCTCGTCACCAGGCTTTCCTATCCTGGATCCGAGACTGCGTCAGGAAGGACATGCAGAAGGATGACCGTGAGGTGGTTTCGCGCCTCATCGGCGCGGAGCCCTCGGCCAAGCCCGCCACGCGGACCCGTCGTCGTTCCTCATGATCGTGGCTCACACAGGGCGCCGCCGCCCAAAGACGGATGTTGAGATTTGGTAGGTACTTGGCCGTAGCCGCACCTTTAATTGCTCTCCAAGGCTCCAGCCTGGAGACCGCCTGTACCGAGTCGCACTTCCTTCGCCAGAACCTCCCCAAGCCATCCCCTACCAGACACCGAACCCAAGGTCTTTCTTGGGTTACAGCGCGAACGGTCCACAATCGTCCGCAACCCGCGCTTCGACAGGACCGGGGGAGATCCGGGGGGGCGGATGGGCGAATGAAGGGTCCGCCCAACCATGCCGCGACCGACCAAGCAGAACGACGCAGCAACACCCCGCCTTGGCGCCTCCGACATAGAGGGGCTGCCGCAGGGTCGCCATCCCGTCCATGACCGTGCCGTGCCCGGCCTCCATGTCGAGGTGAAGCGCAGTGCCGTCCTTCATCTTGTCGGCCTCATCGACGGCGATCAGCAGGAGCAAAGGGCGATGCGCGCGGCGGCAAAGATGCAGGATCAGCGGGACGTGGATTTCCGCCACCTACCGCGGCCGGAGCCGGCGCCACTGTCGACGCCAGCCGGCGCGAACGCCCAGCAGCGCGCGGCCTTCTACTTGGCAGTGAACGAACTGAAGGCGCGATGCAGGGCGGCGTCGAAGGTCAGCCGCGGCTGGACGGCCGCCACCTTCGCCGGCAAGGCGCCGCCCGGCTGCAGCCCGCTGGTCATGCGGATCGACGCGAAGCACGCGCGCATCGCGATCGACCTGCGCGGTCGCCTGCGCCTGGTCGACGGCGCGAAGGCCGGCCCGGTCGTCAGCATCAGCGAAGCCGCCGCCATCGCCGCCGGCCGCTGATCCTACCCGACGGCACCGAGACCGAAGGATCGCGAACCTTGCGCTTGCGCCACGCCCACGGCCGCACGCGTGAGGCGGGCTTTGATTCCCGACTTGAGTCGAAAGCCAGTTGCCGCCAGCGACTACGGCGGCAGACGCTCCATCCCCGGCGCCTGATGCGCCTCTTCGTTCTCGCCAGCGCCACGCTGCTGTGCGGCGCTTGGATCGAGCCGCCCCGGTCGCTGCCGGCGGCACCGGCTCCTGGGTCGTGGCCTATTCCTGGATGTCGGCACGCCCGACTGAGCGGGCCGCCGGCGCCTGTTCACGCCCGAGTATCGGCGACGAACTAGCCCACTGCGGCAGGCTTACCTGGGCGCAGGACCACGAATCCGATCAGTGCCAAAACGCCAAAGCCGTAGAGCCCGGCCGCGACGAAGAGCGGCGCCGCGACGCTTCCCGTCGCATCCGCCGCGTAGCCGGCCAGCGGCGGCAGCACGGTGAGGGAGCCGTAGAAGACAGCGTAGAAGATGCCCATCCCGAGTGCGCGCTGCTGCGGCGCCAGGACCTCATTCGGCAGCGCCATGATGGGGCCGGACATGACACCGGTCACCGCACCGAGCAGGAACAGCGCTGGTACCGCCGGCCATTCACTGACCAGCGCAAGCAGTGCGGCGACGCTCATGACGAGGCTGGCCGCGACGATCTTCAACGGATGCCCGATATGCCCGACCAGCCACCCCGCCGCGGGGGCGAAAGGCACGATGATGAGCGGGGCAAGGCTAAGTAGCAGGCCTGCCGTGGCGGGCGGCATGCCTTGCGCCACGAAGAACGCTGGGGCGAAGCCGAGGAACGCAGCGAAGCCGCAATTGAGCAGGGCCCAGACGCCGGCAATAGCCAGCAGGGCGAGCAGGGGCCGCCTGTCGGGCCAGGGCGTACGGCCGACCACCGTAGCGGGCCCGCCGTCCACCTTGCGGACAATGAAGGCAGCCGCGACCAGCGCCAGCGCGCAGAGCCCGGCGACCAAGCCCATCGCAGGGCGCCAAGATCCCGTGATCGGGAGCAGCCCGAGCGCGAGCGCGTTGCCGAGCGGATAGCCGACGATTAGCGCGCCCATCGCCGCCGGCAACTGCGGGGCGGGAAACCGGTCCATTACCATCTTCGGTGCGACAACGACGACCAGTACGCTGCCCCCACCAGACAGCAGTCGGGCGAGCAGGGCGACCTCGAAGATTGGAGCGCTGACCAGCATCACGCCGCCCGCCATCATGAGGCCGATCCCGAGCAACAGGATCCGCCGGTCCCCGAAGCGGCCGATCAGCCACCCGCCCGGCAGGGCTACGAAGAGGCCTAAGGCGGAGTAAGCGCCGATCAGCGTGCCGAGCGCCGCAAAAGTGAGATCAAGGCTGCCCATCACCGCCGGCCCGACGGCACCGAGCGAGGGGTACTGCATGCCGTAGGCCGTTCGCGCCAGAACTAGCACACCGAGGACGACGCATGGATGGGACATGGTCACTCGCGCTCCCTGGGACCGGCCTTGGGCAGCACGTCCCAGATCGCGGGGCGATCAGTCCACTGGATGACCAGCGTAGCGGTCATCCGACTCTTCTCGCAATGAAAACACTGAAGTTGGAGTTGAAGTTACCCCGCTTCCATGGACGGCTTGCGGGTAGAGATCAGTCGGCCAACAGATTCTGTTCACAACATTCTCCGGGCTGCCCTGGTGCAAAGGTACTTCCGCAGTGCTCGGTAGGCGTCGCCACATGGGAGGAATCGTCAGAGGGCGCCCCCAGAGCGTCAGGATGGTTAGGCAGCCGGCACACCCCCGGCCCGCGCCCGATCAACCCCGCTTCCGGCCCCGGCGTGGCCGCCCTAGCGTTGCATCATGGACCGGCTGACCGCTCTCCGGCTTTTCCTGCGCACCCTCGATCGGGGCGGCATCGCCGCGGCGGGTCGCTCGCTCGGGCTGTCAGCAACTGCCGCATCGCGGGCGCTGCGTGACCTGGAGGATGAACTCGCGCTGCGGCTGTTCGACCGCACGACGCGCCATGTCGCGCCGACAGAGGCGGGGCGGCGCTTGGCTGCCCGCATCATGCCTCTGCTCGAGAGCCTCGACGCCGCCATGGTCGAGGCGCGCGAGATGCACGAGGAAGCAACCGGCACGCTGCGCGTCGTCGCGCGGCGCTCCTATGCGCTGCGGCATGTGGTGCCGCATCTCGCCGGCTTCCGCGCCGCGCATCCGCGGGTGGAGATCGACCTGGAGCTGACCGAGCAGACCGGGCTTGTGCCCGCGCATGGGGTGGACCTGGTCATCCGCCTCGGCCTGCCGGCGGGAAAATCCTTCATCGGGCACCGGCTGGCATCGGGCCGGCGCATCCTGTGTGCCAGCCCAGGCTACATCGCACGGCACGGCGCCCCGGCCTCGCCCGAGGCCGTACTGCAGCACCCCTGTCTGATCTATCGCGAGGCCGACGAGGCGCCGATCTGGGTCTTCACCACCGCCGACGGCGCGCGGCAGGAGGTCGCGGTGTCCGGGCCGTTCCGCTCCAATAGCGGGGAGGCGCTGCGCCAGGCAGCGCTGGATGGCATGGGCTTGGTGCTCCTGCCCGAATGGATGCTCGGCGAGGACGTCGCCAGCGGTCGCCTGACGCCGCTGCTGCCCGGCCTGCCGGCCTGGCCCGGGCGCTACCAGGCCGAGATTCATGCTGTGCATCTCCGCGCCGATCGCCTGCCGGCAAAGATCGCTGCCTTCGTCGCGCATCTGCTCGCCGTCGCGGATCCTGCCGCCTGACGGCAGAGTGTTTTGCGAAGATGGCGGCTGGCGCCCGAATGCGACGCGGCGCCAAGGTGGGGGAAGGAGGAAACGCCCCATGATCGAGACAACCCCGCTCACCCCCGTTCTCGGCGCCCGCATCACCGGCATCGATATCGCCCGCGGCGTGGACGCGGCGCGCATGGCCGCACTGCGCGACGCGCTCGATCGCTTCTCGGTGCTGGTCTTTCCCGACCAGCGGATCGACGACGCGGCGCAGATCGCCTTCAGCGAGGGGTTCGGGCCGCTCGAACGCACCCGTCCCGGCGCACCCGGGGCGGGGAGCCCGGTGATCATCCTGTCCAATATCGGCCCGGACGGCGCGATCACGGCGCCCACCGACAAGCAGGTGCTGAACAACAAGGCGAACCGGTTCTGGCACCATGATTCATCCTTCAAGCCGCTGCCGGCGCGGGCCTCGCTGCTCTCGGCGCGGGAGATTCCCTCGGCCGGCGGGGATACGGAATTCGCCTCCATGCGCGCGGCCTTCGCGGCGCTCGATCCGGCCGAGCAGGACGCCTTGCGGGGCCGTGTCGCGATCCACGATTTCGGCTGGTCGCGCACGCGTGTCGATGCCGCGCTGGTGACCGAGGCCGAACACAGCCAGCACCCGCCGGTGCGCCAAGCGCTGGTGCTCGAGGAGAACCCGCATGGCCCGGCCCTGTATCTCGGCGCGCATGCCCGCAGCATCGAGGGGATGGGCGAGGCGCAGTCGCGCGCGCTGATCGATCGGCTGATGGCGCTGGCGACGCAGCCTGCCTTCACCTACGCGCACAGGTGGCGGCCCCATGATCTGGTGATGTGGGACAACCGCGCCGTGCTGCACCGTGCCACCCCCTTCGCGACGACGACGGAACGGCGCCACATGGTTCGCACTTGCGTCGCCGGCACCGCGCCGACCCTTGCTGCGGCGGCATGACGGCGGAGACTTTCGAGGGCGATTGGGACCACATCATCGTCGGCGCGGGCAGCGCGGGCTGCGTGCTGGCCAATCGCCTCTCGGCCGATCCGCGCCGCCGCGTGCTGCTGCTGGAAGCGGGTGGTGAGGCGCGACACCCCTACCTCCAGGTGCCGGCCGGCTTCCTCAAGACCTTCCGCGATCCACGCTTCAACTGGAACTTCGCCACTGAACCCGGCCCCGGCGTGAATGGGCGCATGCTCCATACGCCGCGCGGGCGCGTGCTGGGCGGCTCCTCGGCGATCAATGGGCATCTCTGGGTGCGCGGATCGGCGCGGGACTTCGACGACTGGGCACAGGCGGGCTGCCGGGGCTGGTCGCATGCGGATGTGCTGCCCCACTTCCGCAGCCTCGAGGACTACCGCGACGATGCGCATCGCGGCGCCGGTGGGCCGCAGCATGTCTCCGACATCCCCGTGCTGCATCCGATCGTGGACGCCTTCCTGCAGGGCGGCGCCGAATGCGGCCTGGCGCGCAACCCGGACTACAACGGCGCAGCGCAGGAGGGTGTCTTCACCTACCAGCGCAGCATCCGCCGCGGCCGGCGCCTCAGCGCGGCGAGCGCCTTCCTCGCCCCGGTCCGCGGCCGCGCCAACCTGCGCGTCGTCACCGGCGCGCAGGTGCTGCGCATCGAGACGCAGGCGGGCCGCGCCACTGGCGTCACCTTCGCCCGTGACGGCCGTACGCTGACGGCGCATGCGAAGGGCGACATCGTGCTGGCCGCGGGCGCGATCGGGACACCGCATCTGCTGCAGGTCTCGGGCCTCGGCCCGGCGGCGCTGTCGCGGGCGCTCGGCGCGCCGGTCATCGCCGATAATCCGGGTGTCGGCGAGAATCTGCAGGACCATTACGCCACGCGCGTGGTGCATCGCGTCACCCGTCCGGTCACGCTGAACGAGCAGGCGCGGCCGCCGCGCCTGTGGTGGGAGATGGCGCGCTGGCTGCTGACGCGGCGTGGCATGCTCGCCTTCAGCCCCGCCCATGCCGGCGCCTTCGCCCGGTCGCGTGAGACACTCGACGAGCCCGACCTGCAATTTGTCTTCACCCCCGCCTCCTATTCCGAGGAAGGCGTGACAGGGCGGTTGCAGGACGTGCCGGGCATGACCATCGGCGTCTGGCAGTGCCGGCCCGAGAGCCGTGGATTCGTGCGCGCCAGGGACGCGGACCCTCGCCAAGCACCGGCCATCCAGCCGAACTACCTTATGGCGACCGAGGATCGCGAGGCGGCCGTCGCCGGGCTGCGCGTCGCGCGCCGGCTGTTGGGCGCGCGCGCCCTCGCGCGCTGGTCGGCGGCGGAGACCGCGCCCGGTCCGGCGCGGCAGGATGACGCGGCTCTGCTCGCCTACGCCCAGGCGAAGGGATCGACCGTCTATCACCTGTGCGGCACCTGCCGCATGGGTGGCGACGGCGCGCCCGTGACGCCAGAACTTCGGTTGCGCGGCATCGACGCGTTGCGCGTGGCCGATGCCTCGGTCATGCCACGGATCGTCTCGGCCAATACGAATGCGACGACGATGATGATCGCAGCGAAGGCCGCGGCGATGATGCTTGGTCAGTCCATCGCGAAGCCGTAGGTCAGGCAGACGTCGCCGACACTATGCAGGCGGGCCGACCGGCCGGTGCGGGCCGGGGGCGGCCCGCTGCTTGATCAGGCGTGCGAAGCCCGCTGGCCGTCTCGGCCAGCGCCGGCACCCGGGCAACGCCCAGAGAGAGTTGTGTTCTCAGTTCCCACCGCTGCAGCGGTGGGGATTCGAACTCTCGGCCCCGAGCCAACCTCGCGTGGCTACGATGGCGGCGATCAGATCGAAATCGTCACGTATTGGGATCGTCGGTTGTGTATCTCCGATTTAAACCTGTGGCCGGTCCGTGATCCACGCGATGGCGGCAGTCATGACGGATGCAGGTATGTTCGGTATAAGTGGGTATGCGCCCGCGCCCCCTCCTTCTTTTGTCAGTCACCAGGGCACGCAAGGGGAAGGGGCACCGCCCATCATGAGCGGGGATGATTATCTGGCGCGGTTGAACCCGGAGCAGCGCGCCGCGGTCGAGGCTGTGGATGGGCCGTTGTTGGTGCTGGCCGGGGCGGGGACGGGCAAGACGCGGGTGCTGACCACGCGCTTCGCCCACATCCTGTTGCAGGGCAAGGCCTATCCGTCGCAGGTGCTTGCCGTCACCTTCACCAACAAGGCGGCGCGGGAGATGCGCGAACGCGTCTCCGCGCTGCTTGGCGAGCCGGCCGAAGGATTGTGGCTCGGCACCTTCCATGCGCTGGCGGCACGCATGCTGCGCCGGCATGCCGAACAACTCGGGCTGAATTCGAACTTCACCATCCTCGACACCGACGACCAGACCCGGCTGCTCAAGCAGGTGATGGAAGCCGCGCGCATCGACACCAAGCGCTGGCCGCCCAACGGGCTGATGGCAGTCATCCAGCGCTGGAAGGACAAGGGGCTCGAACCCACCGCGGTGACGCCGGCGGAGGACACCGACTATGCCGGCGGGCGCGCGACCGAACTCTACGTCGCCTACCAGGACCGGTTGAAAGCGCTCAACGCCTGCGACTTCGGCGACCTGCTGATGCATGTGGTGACGCTGCTGCGCAACCATCCCGACATCCTCGCCGAGTACCATCGCCGCTTCCGCTATATCCTGGTCGACGAATACCAGGACACCAACCTGGTGCAGTATTACTGGCTGCGGCTGTTGGCGCAGGGGCACAGGAACATCTGCTGCGTCGGCGACGACGACCAGTCGATCTATTCCTGGCGCGGCGCCGAGATCGAGAACATCCTGCGCTTCGAGAAGGACTTCCCCGGCGCGCAGGTCGTCAGGCTGGAATCCAACTATCGTTCGACCAAGCCCATTCTCGCCACCGCCGCCGGGCTGATCGCGCACAACACCGATCGTCTCGGCAAGACGCTGCGCGCGGGCCGCAACGATGCAGAGGGCGAGAAGGTCCGCGTCATCTCGGCCTGGGACAGCGAGGAAGAAGCGCGCATGATCGGCGAACGCATCGAGGCCGCGCAGCGCGAGGGGCAGTCGCTCGGCGAGATCGCCATCCTGGTGCGCGCCGGCTTCCTGCATCGCGCGCTGGAGGAACGGTTGATCGCGATCGGCCTGCCCTATCGCATCATCGGCGGCGCACGCTTTTACGAACGCGCGGAAATCCGCGATGCCATGGCGTATTTCCGTGTCGTCGCGCAGCCGGCGGACGACCTCGCCTTCGAGCGCATCGTCAACCTGCCCAAGCGGGGCTTGGGCGATACGGCGATGCAGGCGATGCACGCCATCGCGCGCAGTGAGTCCATCCCGCTCTGTCTCGCCGCGTCGCGCGCGCTGGAGACCGGCGCGATCAAGCAGGCCAAGGCGCGCGAGGCGCTGCGCGAGTTGCTGCAGGGCTTCGAGCGTTGGCGCGCGATGCTGGATGTCGAGGGCCATATCGTAATGGCGCAGACGCTGCTCGATGAGAGCGGCTATGCGCCGATGTGGCAGCAGGACAAATCGCCCGAGGCGCCGGGGCGGCTGGAGAACCTCAAGGAACTCGTCAGCGCCATGGCGGATTATGAGAGTCTGGCCGCCTTCCTCGAACACGTCGCCCTCGTGATGGACAACGATGAGGCGGCGGAAGGCGAGCGGGTCTCGCTGATGACGCTGCACGGCGCCAAGGGGCTGGAATTCGACATGGTGTTCTTGCCGGGCTGGGAGGAAGGCGTGTTTCCCTCCCGCCGCAGCATCGACGAAGGCGGCGACAAGGCGCTCGAGGAGGAACGACGCCTCGCCTATGTCGGTATCACCCGGGCGCGGCGCGTGGCGGTGATCAGCCATGCGGCGAACCGCAATATCTTCGGCAATTGGCAGGCGCAGATCCCGTCGCGTTTCCTCGACGAACTGCCCGCGAGCGAGATCATTCGCGAAGGCAGCACGCAGCGGGACAACCGCCCCCGCGCCTCGGTTTTCGCCGGCGGTGGGATGTTCGCCCAGCGTCCACGGCGGATGATCGAGGCCGGTGCGTGGGAAGTGAAGCCGCGGCCCGCCGCATCCTCCGCCTTCAAGGTGGGCGAGCGTGTCTTCCACCAGAAATTCGGCTATGGGCGCGTCCTCGCGATCGATGAGAACCGTCTCGACATCGCCTTCGAGAAAGCCGGCGAGAAGCGCCTGCTCGACAGTTTCGTGGAGAAGACCTGATGCGGCCGTCAGGCCCTGATGCGCCCGGCGCCTTGTCGCGCCGTCGTGCCGAACCGCTGGAAGCCCTGGTGATCGACGGGCTGCCCGAGCATGCCGTGCCGGTCTTCGAGGCCGCGCTGGAACAGGTCTGCACCACCGTTGCGCTGTTCCGCGACGAGCCGACCGACACCTGGCGCATCGAAGGCGTGCGCGAGGCCGGCGCGCATGATGATCAACTGGATGACGCGCTCGCGCTCGCCGCCGCCGTGGCCGGCATCGACCCGCCGGTGCTGCAGGCCGCGCCGGTCGAGGCCGAGGGCTGGCTCGCCCGCACCGTGCAGGCCTTTCCGGAGATGCCGGTCGGCCGGCGCTTCGTCATTCGCCCGACCCATGTGCCGGACCCGGTGACCTATGGGCGCGTGGTGCTGAAGCTCGATGCGGGGCTGGCCTTCGGGTCGGGTGAACATGCCTCGACGCAAGGCTGCCTGCGGGCGTTCGAGGGCATTGCCTATCGTCGCCCGCGCACGGTCTGCGACCTCGGCAGCGGGTCGGGCATCCTGGCGATGGCGGCAGCGAAGACGCTGCCCTGTACGGTACTGGCGACGGATATCGAGCCGTGGAGCGTGCGCGTCTGCGAGCAGAATGCGCGCATGAACGAGCTGGTCCCGCGGCGCATGCGCACCATCCTCGCCGATGGCTGGAAGCCCCGGCTGATGAAGGGCGTGCGCTACGAGCTGATTTTCGCAAATATTCTCGCCCGGCCCTTGTGTGCGATGGCGCGGGACCTCGGGCTGCACCTCGCGCCGCGTGGCACGGCGATCCTCGCGGGGCTGCTCGGCACACAGGCGCGGATGGTCCTGGTGGCCCATCGGCGGCAGGGGCTGGTGCTGGAACGGCGGATCGATGTCGGGCCGTGGACGACGCTGGTGCTGCGGCGCGGGGCGTGAAGCATTTCGCTGCGCGCTGCATGGCTTCGCGGGACGGTGCGTTGAAGGAGACGCGCCATGCCTGTCGAGATCAAGGAACTCCACATCAAGGCGACCATTCTCCCCGAGGGTAACGCGCTGCGGTTCCAGGCGTCGGACGCCTCGGGCAAGGGGACGCATTCGGGCGGCGTCAACATCACCTGGGGCGACGGCAGCGTACGCGCGGTGGATGATGGCCCTGGGGATCAGTCCTTTGCCGCGGATGATCCCGGGCCGGTTCCGACGGAGCAGTTCTCGTTCAACGACGCGAAGATCGAGATCCCCAGCATGGATGGGCCGGACCTGTTCTTCTGACCGGGGTCAGGCGCCCAGGCTGATCGCCCGGCGCTCGATCGCATCATGACGTTCCATTGCCTTCGCGTTCGCCTCATAGGCGCGGCGTGCCTGGGCCGCGTCGGCCATGGCGCTCTCAACGTCGCCACTGGCCTGGGCGGCGGTGAGACCCTGATTACCAGAAGGCGGCGCGGGGGAAGGATCGCTGCCGCGTGCCGTCTCCGACACGGGGCTGGCGATGGTGGCAGCGGCGCGGTCGAGCTTCTCGGTCGCGCGCTGCATGCCCTGGATGGGGGCGGTGGACCCGATCTGCATCGTTTCACCGTACGAGACGAGTGTTGACCGCGGGTTAATCTCGCCGCGGCCGTCAGCGGACCCACGGTGTGACCATCATCGTCACGCCGTACATGCCGAGCCCGGCAAGCCCGAAGACCTGCAGGCCGACGATGGCATGCAGTTGTGCGCCGAAAGGCTGCTTGCGCGTCTTGTGGCGGAATGCCTGCCGCGCGAGCAGCGCGCCGCCTGACCCGCCGAGCAGCGCCAGCATGAGCAGGGTCTGTTCGGAGATTCGCCAGCCTCCCGCCTGTGCCATGCGCTTGTCGTGATGAAAGGCGATCACCGCCAAGCTGTTCGCGACGAGCAGCCAGCAGCCGGTTCCGAGGGCCCAGAACAGCGCGTCGCCTGGCACCGCCGGCTATTCCGCGGCCTTCGCCGTGGCCATGACGTGTTGGCGCAGCCGCGGCATCACCTCCTGCGCCAGGCGTTGCATCGTCTCCGCCTCCCACGCCGCGTTCACGCCGGACCAGTCGAGCCCGGCCATCAGCAGGTGGCCGAAGGGGCCGACCTCCTCGCGCAGCGCCACCAGCCGGTCGAGCACCGTGGCCGGGCTGCCGGCGATGACGCAGGCGTCGATCATGTCCTCGGTGGTGGCGGTGGTGGGGTCCATGTTGTCGCGCGGGGTCATGGTGGCGCCGAAGCCGGCGCGCTTCGCGATGGAGCCGAGATAGTCGAAATAGTAGTGCGTCGCGCCTTCGGGGGCGGTGGCGCGAGCCTTGGCCTCGGCATCCGTTCTGGCGATGACGAAGTTGCGGGCCGCGCGCCACTTGCCGCCATCGACCGGATGCCCCGCCTTTTCCATGCCGGCGGCCATGCTGCGCCAGTGCCCGGCGATGATGCGGTGGGCGACGAAGTTGGCACTGATCACGCCCCAGCCGCGCGCCGCGGCGACGGCGACACCCTGGCTTTCCGCACTGCGGGCCGAGACATGGATGGAGGGGCCGCCCTTCTGGAACGGTTTGGGCATGAAGCCCACGCCATATTCGGGCGAGACGGTGCGCGACAGCTTGATCGGCCAGGTCGCGCCGGGAATGTCATAGGGCGGGTCCTGCGCCCAGATCGCCTGGACGGTGGTGATCGCCTCGATCATCCGCTTGCCGCGTTCGGGCGGGGCGAGGTCGCCGAACATCTCGGAATCGGAGGGCAGCCCGCCCGGACCGATGCCGAACATCAGCCGTCCGCCGGACATGTGGTCGAACTGCGCGATTTCGGCGGCGACGATCGCCGGGTGGTGGTTGGGCAGGTTCACCACGCCGGTGCCGAAGGTCAGCCGCGTGCGGTGGACCAGCCCGGCCATGAACATCAGCGGCGACGCGATGGGTTCCGAACTGGCCGAGAAATGCTCGCCGACCCACAATTCGTTGAAGCCAAGGCGGTCGGCGAGGAGGGATTTCTCCGTATCCTCGGCCAGCGTCTCGTGCAGCGGCCGGTGCGGCGGGTGCAGCGGCATCATGAACAGGCCGAGTTGCATCGGGCGGCTTCCTTCCCTGGACCCGACCGATCCTAGGGCATGATGACCGCAGTCGCGAACGCACCGAAGGTCTGAATCACGCTCCATGGAGTGGCGGCGCGCTTGAGATGACGGCGTGCCGCCAGCGTCATACCGGCGCGAGGCGCGGCGCCCGCGTCGCCCAGTTGCTGACGATCGCGACCACGCCTACCGCCAGCATCACGGGCCAGAAGGCGGCGTAGGAGCCGGTCATGTCGACCACGATCGCACCCGCGCCGGCGCCCAGGAAGCCGCCGACCTGGTGCGACAGGAAGCACACCCCGTATAGCGAGCCGAGGTCGGCCACGCCGAAGCGCCGGGCGATGGCGGTCGAGGTCAGCGGGATGGTGCCGAGCCAGATGAAGCCCATCGCCGCCGCGAAGATCATGGTGCCCCATTCGGTCGGCACGGTGATCGCGAAGATGCCGACGAGGATTGTGCGCAGCAGGTAGATGCCGCCGAGCGCCAGTTCCGGCCGGACGACGTTGCCGAGGCGCCCGCACAGCCAGGAGCCGGGGATGTTGAACAGCCCGATCAGCATCAGCGCGGTCACGCCGAGGCCGGTCGGAAAGCCGCATAGCGCCAAGTGCGCCGGCAAGTGGACAGTCAGGAAGGCGAGTTGGAAGCCGCAGGCGAAGAAGCCGAGCGTCAGCAGCGCGAAATCCCGGTCGGCCAGCGCTCGACGTGCCAGGTCCGGCAGGCCTGCGATGCCCACGGGCATGGCATTGCCGACGCGGATTGGCGCACGCCATTCGAGCCGCGGACAGATCACCAACGCCAGCAGCATGGTCGCCGCCAGCATGGCGAAGGCGAAGGAGGTGCCGCCCGTCTCGATGCCCCATTGCGCGAAGGGGACCATCGCCGCCTGGCCGACCGATCCGCCCGCGGAAGCAAGGCCCAGCGCGTCGCCGCGTCGGCTTTCCGGTACCGCCCGCGCCACGGCGCCGAGCACGGTGCCCGCGCCGGCCGCCGCAGTGCCAAGGCCGGTCAGGATGCCGATGCCGATGATCAGGGTCGCCGCGCAGGGGTAGATGGCCGGCATCAGCAGGCCGACGGCGTAGATACCGGCGCCGCCCAGCGCGACGCGCCCGGTGCCGAGCCGGTCGGCCAGCGCGCCCGCGAAAGGCTGGCTGATGCCCCAGATCAGGTTGTGGATGGCGACCGAGGCGCCGAGCACGGTGGCCGCGATGCCGTGCTCGATGCCGAGCGGCAACAGGAACAGCCCGAAGGTTTGCCGCGCGCCGAGCGACAGCGAGACCGAGGCGGCGGCGGAAAGGACGATGATCCAGGCAGCGGCGGGCATGATGGCATCTCAGCCGTCGTGCCCCGCTGCCGCAAACGGTGCTGCGGCATGGCAGCTACGCGTCGGCCGCTCCGTCAAGGAGCCTGCCGGCGCGCGAAGGGTGGGGCCGCGACGAGGGGGGCGATGCCGCGGCCCCGCCGCGCATCAGGCAACCCGGGGGGAGGGCTGCCGGCCGGCGTCATTCGCCGGGCGCGGATTGAAGTTCGGCTCGAAGACGCGGCCGATGTCGAAGCGGTTCATGCCGATGTCGCGCAGTTCGCGATCCGACAGGCCGTGCAGCGCGTTGTAGGTGGCGATGCGCGCCGGCAGCGAAGCCACGAAGCGGATCGTGGCGCGCAGGCCACCCAGGATCCAGGCGGCGACGGCCTCATCGCGCGCGGCGACGGCGGCGAGGCGGATCGCCTCGGCATCGCTCTGGCGGCGCGAAGCGGCGGTGGTGGCGGGCATCAGCAGAGCGGCCTCGGCCTTGGTGAAATGGTCGTCCATGATAAGTGTCCTTGGTGAGGGCGGCGCCCCGTCATGGGGGACGCCAACCTTTCGTGTGCGCAATCTAAGTGCGCCCGGGCCACAGGTGATGCGCCAAGGTCACGCTATAGACATGCATCAAACGCGGAGCTTCCTGTGGATATATGCAACAACGCGGTAACGAGGATCACAGCCCTGTCACCGACCGAACGCCTTGCCGCGCTGCGCGCCCGCCTCCTGGAGGCCGGGGTGCAGGGCTTCATCGTCCCTCGTTCCGACGAGCATCTGGGCGAATACGTTCCACCTGCCGGTGAACGCCTGGCCTGGTTGACTGGCTTCACCGGCTCGGCCGGCATGGCGATCGTACTGCCCGACCGCGCCGCGGTGTTCACCGATGGGCGCTACACCTTGCAGGTGCGCGACCAGACCGACCCGACCCTCTGGGAATGCCGCCACATCACGGAAGAACCGGCGAGCGCCTGGCTGAAGGCGCACGCCCAGGACCTTGCCATCGGCTACGACCCCTGGCTGCTGTCGGTGCCGGCGGTCGAGCGGCTCGCCGCCCCTGGCGTGCACTTCGTGGCGCTGGCGACCAATCCACTCGACGCCGCCTGGACCGACCGCCCGGCCGCGCCGATGGCCGCCGCGGTGCCGCATCCGCTGGCCTATGCCGGCCAATCCTCCGCCGACAAGCGGGCCGAGGCGGCCGCCGCCCTGCGTGAGGCGGGCGAGGCGGCGGTGGTTCTGGCCGACCCGCATTCGGCGGCCTGGCTGTTGAACATTCGTGGCGGCGACCTAGACCATACGCCGCTCGCCCTCGGCTTCGCGGTGCTGCATGCGGATGCGCGGGTCGAGCTGTTCATGGCGCCCGAGAAAGTGCCGGCCGAGACGCGCATGCATCTCGGCAACCAGGTGGTGGTGCGCCCGCGCGAGGAACTGCCCCGCGCGCTCGATGCCCTGCGCAGTCAGCGCGTGCGCATCGACGCCGAGACCACCCCGGCTTGGTTCACCCATTGGCTGCGCGAGGCCGGCGCCGAGATCAGCCCCGGCGAAGACCCCTGCCGCCTGCCGCGCGCCTGCAAGAACCCGGTCGAACGTGATGGCGCGCGGGCCGCGCACCGGCGTGACGCTGCGGCGATGGCGCGCTTCCTGTGCTGGTTCGCCACCGAGGCGCCGAAGGGTGGGCTGACCGAGATCTCGGCCGCCGCGCAGCTCCTGGCCTTCCGCCGGCAGGTTCCGCATTTCCGCGCGGAATCCTTCCCCGCCATCTCCGGCGCCGGCGAGCATGGCGCCATCGTGCACTACCGTGTGACGCCGGAGACCAACCGCGGCATTGCGCCGGATGAGTGCTACCTGATCGATTCCGGTGCGCAGTTTGTCGACGGCACGACGGACGTCACACGCACCCTGTGGTCGGGGCCCGGCCCGGCGCCGGCCAGGTTGAAGGACCGCGTGACGCGGGTGTTGAAGGGCCATATCGCGCTGGCCACGACGCGCTTTCCGGCCGGTGTGGCGGGGCCGCATCTCGATGCGCTGGCGCGGCGGCCGCTGTGGGATGCCGGGCTTGATTACGACCACGGCACCGGGCATGGCGTGGGCTCGTTCCTGTCCGTGCACGAAGGGCCGGTCGCCTTCAGCCGCGCAGCGCGAATCGTGCCGCTGCGCGAGGGCATGATCCTGTCCGATGAGCCAGGATTCTACGCTGCCGGCGAATACGGCATCCGGCTCGAGAACCTGCTGCTGGTGGTGCCGGCCGACCTGCCACAGGCGACCAAGCCCTTCCTGTGTTTCGAGACGCTGACGCTGGCGCCCTTCGACCGCGCGCTGATCGAACCGACGCTGCTGACGGCGGCCGAACGCGACTGGCTCGACACCTATCACGCGCGGGTGCTGGCCGAGGTCGCCCCGCAGGTCGATGACGTGACGGCGGCATGGCTGAACATTGCCTGCGCCCCGCTGTGACCTGGTGTGGTGCAGGCGATGGAACGCAAGCGTGACGGTCTGGCGCCCTTGTCGATCCCGTCGAGACCAGCGCTCCTGTCGATGCCGGACTCGTCTGAGCAGGAATGGGGACCGGGACGGATGAGATCGATCGCAGGCATGGCTGTTGCCATCGCGCTCACCTGCGCGGCGCTGCCGGCCGCGGCAGAAACTCTGCGCACCCTACAATCCGGCCATGAACGCGCCAGCGAGAACGCCCCCAGCCGCTGGCGGGGCAGCTGGTCCCGGCTGCGTGACGATGAGCGCACTCGCGCAGGTGCCCCGGCGCTGCGCCTGGCGGTCAGGCACGATGCGGTCGGCCCGGTCGAGGTCCCGTGGGTCGCCGATCGCGGCATCGGCGGTGACCCGAATGCGCCACTCCGCGAATGGGCGGACCCCTGGGGCACGGCGCGCGCCGTGGCGGATGGGCCGAGGGCGCTGGCCGTCCTGCTGTGCATCTCGGCCCATGCCGACGACCCCTTCCCGCCGGTGCTGGACCGGCGCGGGAACGGGAAGGCGACGGCGCGGCTGGTGACGGAGATGGGTGATCCTGCCTGTCGCCTCGATGCCGATCGGGAATAGCGACCTGCGCCTGGATGGGCAGCGCGTGCTGCTCGTCTATGGGTTGATGGGCGAGCTGGTCGCCGCCTTCCAGCCATTTGGGTTGGAATACATGCATCCGTTGGCCGATTGGCTGCGCGCGCAGGGGGCGGTGCCCTCGGTCGTGAAGCTGCGCACGGCCGAATCGGTTTCAGCCAATGCGGCGCGGCTGCGCACCGAGCTTCTCGCCGACCCGGCCCCCGCCCTGGTGATCGCCCACAGCAAAGGTGGGTTGGAGGCGCTGGCGGCGCTGCTTGACCCGGCGGCACAGGCGCATTGCGTGGGGTTCCTGGCGATGCAGTCGCCCTTCTATGGCAGCCCGATCGCCGATGTGGTGATCGGCGCCAAGCCGCTGGAGGCCGCCGCCGGCGGGCTGGCGCGCATGCTGCGCATCGGGTCGGAGGAAGGGGTGCGCGACCTCACCACCTCGGCCCGGCGGGCCTGGATGGCGGCGGCCGAGGCGCCGATCGCCCGGCTGATCGCCGCGCTGCCGGTGTGCTGCGTGGCGACGGCGCTCGAGGATGGCCAGGCGCAGGGGCGTGAAAGGCTGCATCTGGCGGCAGCGCAATGGATGGAGAGACGCGGCTACGGGCCGAATGACGGGCTGGTGCCGGTGGACAGTGCGTTGATCCCCGGGGCGCGGCATGTCGTGCTGCCGGGCAGCCATATTGCCAGCGTCAGTCGGGGACCGGGACGCGATCCGGTGGCGGTGATGCGGGCGGGGCTGGAGGCGCTGTTCGCCGGCTCTGGCGGGATCGTTGCTACCGGGGCATTCCCGCCAGCATCCTGACGCCCAGGCCAAGGAACAGCGTCCCTGCCGCGCCATCCAGCCAACGCCCGGCCGATGAGGCGCGGAGCCGCCCGGCGATGCGCGCGGCCCCGGCGATCAGCACGGCGAAGAACGGGATCGAGATCGCCGGCAGCAGCGGCCCGAGGATCAGCATCTGCACCCATGGCGCGCTGCGTGTCGGGTCCACGAAGAGCGGCACGAAGGCGAGGAAGAACAGCCCGACCTTGGGGTTCAGCAGATTGGTCAGGAAGCCCTGGCGCCAGGCGGCGATCAGCGACGTGGTGGGCGCGCCTGCCTCACCGAGCCCGCCCACCCCGCGCAGGGCCGCGCGAATGGCATGGAAGCCGAGATAGAGCAGGTAGAGCGCGCCGATGATCCGCAGGCCCGTGAACAGCAGCGGATTGGCGGCGACCAGGGCGGCGACGCCAGCCGCGGCGGCCAGGATATGCACCGAGGCGCCGGTGAAGACGCCGATCGTCGCGGCCCAGCCGCGCCGCGCGCCGCCAGACAATGTCTGGCCGAGCACGAAAGCCATGTCCGGTCCCGGCGTCAGCACGAGCACCACACAGGCGAGCAGGTAACCGGAAAGGAGGCTGGGGTCGACGGGCATGGGCAGCGTCATGCGGCACCCACGCCTCATTCGTCCAACGCATTGGACTGATGGGAGGCATCAGGCGCGTTGATGCGGGTGTCAGAGATCGTTTGAAAAGCCCGGCACCGGCCCGCACCCCCACCCGGCCACCCACGTCAGTATCCTGGAATGGGTGGCCGGGTGGGGGTGCGGGCCGGTGCCGGACCTCAAAATGCGCCCCCTGGCGCATTTTCAATCGGTCTCTCAGCCCCCGTGGACGGCCAGCGTCACGTCCACATTGCCGCGCGTAGCGTGGGAGTAAGGGCAGATCTTCTCATGCGCTTCCTTCGCCAGGGCTTCGAGCGTCGCCTGGGGAACGGAGGGGTCTTCGACCTTCAGCGTGACCGCCAAGCCGAAGCCGCCACCCTCACGCGGGCCGATCGAGACCGCCGCGGTGATGGAGGCGCCGGCGGCATTCACCTTGTGTTGCTTGCCGACGAAGTCGAGCGCGCCACCGAAACAGGCAGCATAGCCCGCGGCAAACAGGTGTTCCGGCGTCGCCGTATCGGGCTTGCCGGGGCCGCCCATCGCCTTGGGCACGGACAGGTTGACGGAGACGATGCCGTCATCGGAGGCGGTGTGCCCGTTGCGGCCGCCGGTCGCGGTGGCGAGAGCGGTGAATTTCGGGTCGATCTTGTCCATGGCGGCGGTTCTCCTCGGTGGTGGCGACCCTTGAACTGGGGCGCAAGGCGGCATCGGCAAGCGTCACGGGCATGACGATTGGGTGGGCCGCGCCCGCATCGAGACGGACGTCGCCATGCTCGCCCCGCGTCACATCCCGGCCATGTCGCGGTATTCGGCCTCGGTCAGGATGCGCAGGCCGAGTTCGGCCGCCTTGGTCGCCTTCGAGCCGGCATCGGCGCCGACCACGACGAAATCGGTTTTCTTCGAGACGGATTTGGTGACCTTGGCGCCGCGGCGTTCGGCCTGCGCCTCGGCCTCGTCGCGCGACATCGTCTCGAGCGTGCCGGTGAAGACCAGCGTCTTGCCGGCGAAAGGGCTGTCCGACGCGGCGGTGGCCTCGGCCGGCAGCGGCGATGCCTGGGCGACCAGGTCATCCAGCGCGGTGACAGCGCGCGGTTCGGCGAAGAACTCCACCAGCTCTTCGGCGATGGCCGGGCCGATGCCCTGGATGGAGCCGAGTTCCTCACGCGCCTCGGAGCCGATGATGTGGGCGGCGATCATCCGGTCCCGCCATTCTTCGAGCGTGTGGTAGTGGCGCGCCAGCAGCTTGGCGGTCTGCTCTCCGATGCGGCGGATGCCGAGGGCGAAGATGAAGCGCTCCAGCGCAACATGACGTCGCGCCTCGATGGCATCGAGCAGCTTCGTCACCTTGCGCTCGCCCCAGCCTTCCAGCGCGAGCAGCGCGTCGCGGTGGTCGCGAAGGCGGAAGATGTCGGCGGGGGATTTCACCAGGCCGCGGTCGAAGAGGAGCTGGATGTTCTCCTCACCGAGGCCCTCGATATCCATCGCGCGGCGCGAGGCGAAATGCTTGAGGCGTTCGACGGTCTGCGCGGCGCAGATGAGCCCGCCGGTGCAGCGGCGCACGACGTCCTCGCCATCGCGGATCGCGTGGCTGCCGCAGACCGGGCAGACGGTGGGGAAGACAAAAGGGACGGCGGTGGGTGGGCGTTTTTCCAGTACCACGCTGACGATTTGCGGAATCACATCACCGGCGCGCTGCAGGATGACGGTATCGCCGATGCGGACATCCTTGCGGGCGATCTCGTCCTCATTGTGCAGCGTCGCGTGGCGGACGACGACGCCGCCTACGGTGACCGGCTGCATCACCGCGCGCGGCGTCAGCGCGCCGGTGCGGCCGACCTGGATCTCGATGGCTTCGAGCACCGTCATCGCCTGCTCGGCGGGGAATTTCCAGGCGGTCGCCCAGCGCGGCGCACGGCCGACGAAGCCGAGCCGGCGCTGCCAGTCGATCCGGTCAAGTTTGTAGACAACACCATCAATGTCGTAGTCGAGGCCGGCACGCTGTTCGCCCAGACTGCGCTGGAACGTCGCAGCCGCTGTTTCGTTGTCGAGCAGGGTGGAGAGCGGGTTCACGGCGAAACCCCACTGTTCCAGCCGTTGCAGGAAGGCGTGGTGGCTCTCGGCGGGCGGTTCGCTCGTCGCGCCCATGGCGTAGGCGAAGAGCTTCAGGGGGCGCGAGGCGGTGATGCGCGCATCGAGCTGGCGCACCGACCCGGCCGCGGCATTGCGCGGATTGGCGGGGATGACGATGGCGTCGCCGAGCTTCTCGCCGCGGGCGCGGCGCTCTTCGCGGTCGTTTGCGGCCTGTTCCTGGGTGGCGCGGAAGGCGAGGAAGTCGGCCTTGTCCATGAACACCTCGCCGCGGATCTCGATGCGGGCGGGGAAGGGGGCGTGCAGGCGTTCGGGCAGGGAGGCGATGGTGCGCAGATTCGCGGTGACATCCTCGCCCTCGGTGCCATCGCCGCGCGTGGCGCCCTTCACGAAGTGGCCGTTCTCGTAAAGCAGATTGATCGACAGGCCATCGATCTTGGGTTCGGCCACGAAGCGCAGCGTCTCCTCCGCGGTCAGGCCGAGGAAGCGGCGGATCGAGGCGCAGAATTCGGCGAAGTCTTCTTCCGAGAAGACGTTGTTCAGCGAGAGCATCGGCTCGCCATGGCGCGACTTGGCGAAGCCCTCGGCGGTTGCCGCGCCGACGCGGCGGGACGGGCTGTCGGCGCGGGTCAGGGAGGGGAAGCGCGCCTCGATGGCGCGGTTGCGACGGACGAGCGCGTCGTAGTCGGCATCGCTGATCTCTGGCGCGTCCTTGCCGTGATAGAGCGCGTCGTGATGGGCGATCTCGGTGGCGAGGGTGGCGAGTTCGTCGGCTGCTTCGGCTTCCGTCAGGGTGGCGACGTCGCGGGCGCGGAGCGTGGTCATGGGACGGCCTCGGCGGCGAGGTTGCGGAAATCCTGTTCGACAATGGCGAAGGCGATGACGGGTTCACCGCGGCTGCCCAGGTGACGGTAGAAGGCGTGGGCGGCGGTGTTGTCAGGCTTCGCCGTCAGCCAGAGATGACGCGCGCCGGTGACATGCCCGTGGCGGGCCAGCGCGGCCAGCAGGGCGCGGGCGACGCCCTGCCGGCGATGACCCGGCGCGACGTAGAGATCACCGACATAGAGCCCGTGTTCGGCGTGCGCCGTCTCGTAGGTGCGATGGGCCGTGACGTAGCCGGCCAGGCTGTGGTTGGCGGCCTCGGCGACGAAGACGATGCTGCTGTCCTGCCCGATGAGGTCGCGCTCGATCTGGCTTGCCGGGAGCCTGTCGTCGGGATCGTGCTGCTCGCGGTTCATCGCCGCGATCAGTTGTTCGAGTGCCTTCGCATCCTGTGCCGTTGCCCTGCGCGCGATCATGGCGCTGTCCCTGTTCGAGGGCGGAAGGATATAAGAAGGAGGGGGTGCGGGGGAGTTCGCTCCCCCGCTGCTTCCTGCATCACCGCACATCGGCCAGCAGCGATTCCGCTGCCGCGCGCGCCGCGTCCGTCACGCGTTCCCCGGCCAGCATCCGGGCGAGTTCCTCACGCCTTTCGCCATCCGGCAGGATCTCGACGCGGGTTTCCGCGCGCCCGCCTTTCACCTGCTTGGCGACGCGCATATGGGCTGCGCCGCGTGCTGCGACCTGGGGCGAGTGGGTGACGACGAGGACCTGCAACCGTTCCGCGACGCGGGCGAGGCGTTCGCCGACAGCGGCTGCGGTGGCGCCGCCGATGCCGGAGTCGACTTCGTCGAAGACCAGCGTGGGTACGGGCGAGCCGCGCGCGAGCACGACCTTGAGCGCGAGCATGAGGCGCGAGAGTTCACCACCGGAGGCGATCTTGGCCAGCGGCCCCGGCGTCTGGCCCGGGTTGGTGGAAACCAGGAAGGCGACGCGGTCCTGCCCGTCGGGGCCCCAGGCGCTCTCGTCCCGCGCGCCGATATCGATGGCCAGGCGGGCGCGGTCGAGCTTGAGCGGCGGCAATTCCTTCGCGACGGCCTTCTCCAGCCGGCCGGCGGCTTCCCGGCGCGCCTCCGTCAGGGCGGTGGCGGCGGCGAGATAGGCGCGACGGGCGGCGTCCTCATCGCGTTCCAGCGCGGCGACGCGGCCGGAACCGGCATCGAGCGCCTCGAGCCGCGCGCGCATGTCGGCGGCGAGCGCCGGCAGGTCCACCACGGCCACGGAATGCTTGCGCGCCGCGGCGCGCAGGGCGAAGAGGCGCTCCTCGACCACTTCCAGCCGGCGCGGGTCGGGGCCGGCTTCCTGCAACAGGCGGGATAGGGCGGTCTCGGCCTCGGCCAGCGCATCCTGGGCGGTGGCGAGCGCGACCAGGGCCGGCTGCGCCTCCTCATTGGGTGGCGGCAGGCGTTCCAGGGCGCGGGCGGCCTCGCGCAGCGCGCGTGACGGGGAGACTGCGCGGCGGTCGCGCGGGGTGAGCTCCGCGATGGCTGTGGCGATGGCCTCGGCGCGGCGCTCGCCCTGCTGGAGGCGCTGGCGCTCGGCTGCCAGACGCTCATCCTCGCCTTCTTCGGGGTTCAGGTCCTTCAACTCGGCGACGGCGTGACGGAGCCATTCCTCCTCGCGCTGTGCGGCGGCGATGGCCTCGCGCGCCTCGACCAGGCGCTTGCCGGCGATGCGCCAGGCGGACCAGGCGTCTGCGGAGGCTGCACGGCGGTGTTCCAATACGCCGAAGGCATCGAGCAGCCCACCATGGCTCGCCGGATCGGCGAGGCCGACCTGGTCATGCTGCCCCTGCACCTCGACGAGGGTAGCCCCGAGGCGGCGTAACAGGGCGACACCGACCGGCTGGTCATTGACGAAGGCGCGTGAGCGGCCATCGGCCTGCACGACGCGGCGCAGCACCAAATCGTCCTCAGGCTCGATGCCCTGTTCGCGCAGCAGGTCGAAGGCAGGGTGGCCGGCCGGCGGATGGAAGGCGGCGGCGACCGAGGCCTGGGCCTGGCCGGCCCGCACCATGCCCGATTCGGCCCGACCACCCAGGGCGAGGCCGAGGCTGTCGAGGAGGATGGACTTGCCCGCACCGGTCTCGCCGGTCAGGGTCGTGAGGCCTGGACCAAAGGCAAGGTCCAGGCGCTCGATCAGCACCACATCGCGGATGGCGAGGCTGGCGAGCACGGTTGCGCCGTGCCCCTGCTCAAAACAGCCAGTTGAGCGAGCGAGTGAGGAAGCCTGGGCGCTCATCGCCCGACCGCGGCGCACCCTCGACCAGTAGGGCGTAGGAATCCTGGTACCAGGGGCTGCCCGGATAGTTGTGGCCGAGCACCGAGGCGGTGGTCCGTGCCTCCTCCGTCAAGCCGAGGGAGAGATAGATCTCGGTCAGGCGGTGCAGCGCCTCGGGTACGTGATTGGTGGTCTGGTACTGTTCCACCACGCGGCGGAAGCGGCCGATTGCGGCGGTCATCAGGCCCTGGCGCTGATACCAGCGGCCGACATGCATCTCGCGCCCAGCCAGATGGTCGCGGCCGAGGTCGATCTTGAGGCGCGCATCACGCGCATAGGCGGTGTCCGGGAACCGGTTCACCACCTCCTGCAGGGAGGCCATGGCGGTGATGGTCTGCTGCTGGTCGCGCTCGGAATCGTTGATCTGCTCGTACTGCGCCAGGGCGCGCAGATAATACGCATAGGCAATGTCGCGATGTGCCGGATGCAGCAGGATGAAGCGGTCGAGCGCGCCGATCGCCTCGGTATACCGGTTGCGGTGATATTCAGTGTAGGCGGCCATCAGCTTGGCGTTGGTGGCCCAGGTGGAATACGGGTGTTCGCGTTCAACCGCGTCGAACAGGTCGACGGCACGCTGGTAGCGGTTGTTGCGCAGTTCCTGCATGCCGGCGGCGTACAGCGCTTCGGGCGACTGCTCGGCCGCGTCGGCGGGTGCCGTGTTGGGGTTCAACGACGGGTCGGCCCCGGTTCCCTGACGGAAACTGCTGGAGCCGCAACCGGCCAGGAACGCGACAAGGAGGATGGGCAGGAATCGACGGGGCATCTCGTGAGCCATGATGACGCGCCGCTCTATATCATGCGACGGGGCTGCCCCGCCAAGTCGCCGCGTGAGCGGAAGGCGGATCAGGCGATCGCGGGGGCGGCGGCAGCGCGCATGGGGGAGGTCGAAAACCCCTCCGCAAAGGCGGGCTGGCCGACAAAACGCCAAGCGGATGCGTCCGCGAAGAGCGCCCGCAGCAAGCGATTGTTCAGTGCATGGCCGGACCGGCTGCCGCGGAAGCGGCCACGCAGCGGGGCGCCGGCCAGCGCCAGATCTCCCACCACATCGAGCAGCTTGTGGCGCACGAATTCGTCGACGCGACGCAGACCGCCCGGATTGAGCACCAGCGGGCCGTCCACCACCACCGCATTGGCGAGGCTGCCGCCCTGCGCCAGGCCGACGGCGCGCAGCCGGGCGACGTCCTCGGCCAGGGTGAAGGTGCGCGCGTCGGCGAGGCCTTCGCGGAAGCTGCGCTCGGAGACACGCATGGTGACGTCCTGGCGGCCGATCGCGGTATTCGGGAAGTCGATCTCGAGTTCGGCGTCGAAGGCGGCCTCGTAGGCAGGCAGCAACTCGGCGAAGGCGCCGTTGGCTTCCTCGACCCTGACAGGGCGCAGCACTTCGATCGTCGCGCGCGGCGCGGCCGTGGTGGCGATGCCGGCACAGTCGATCAGGAACACGAAGGGGGCGGCGGAACCGTCCATGATCGGCACTTCGGGGCCATCGACCTCGACGATCGCGTCGTCGATGCCGGTGCCGGCGAGGGCGGCCATGACGTGCTCAATGGTCGATACACGGGCGGTGCCAGCGCCGATCGCGGTGCACAGGCGGGTGTCGACCACATGGTCGAAGAGCGCGGGGATCTCGATGCCGCCGAGGTCGATGCGGCGGAACACGATACCGGTACCGGCCGCGGCGGGGCGCAGCGTGACGGTGGCGCGGAGGCCGGAATGCAGGCCGACGCCGACACACCCGATGGGTGCCTTCAGCGTCCTGCGCCGCCCCGTCTCAACCGTGATGAAACCGTCCATCAAACCCGTCGCCTTTCCGGGGTGATCCGCGCTGCCTTGGCCGGCCCAGGCCAGGAAGGCCGGGTACGGAAGGCAGCGGTGGTTAACACCCAGGCCTACAGAAGCACTGTGCGATGCGGGATGCCATTCAAGCCTTGTTTCTCCGTATTACGCTGCAAGATATTGATTTTATTGAATTGGTGCGTCGCGGAATGGGGCGAAATTGGGGCGTGTTGCATTGCGACGTTCTGAACCGCCGAACAAAAAACCACGCCCCGAAAGCTGTGAGGCCTTCGGGGCGTGCAAACAGGGCGGTGCTCAGAGGTCGCGTCAGTTGCTCTGGCGGCGCAGGAAGGTCGGGATTTCGAGGCCCATCTCATCCTGCTGCTGAGCGGGGCGCGGCGCCTGGCGGGCCGGTGCCGCCGCCATGGGGGGGGCGCCCACCGATGGCTCCATACGCACCGATGGGGCGGTGCCGTGATGCTGCTGCACCGGCGCGGGCGCCTCGGGCAGGGTGCGGCGCATCATGCTGCCCAGGCCGGTCGCCTTCTGGAACAGGCCGCGGAAGCCGGCGCCGGCGTTGCGCTGCGCCTCGACCACAGCCGGGCGCATCGCCGGCATCGGGTCGTGGTGCATCGGCGCCGGCGACATCATCACCGGGGCCTGCTCCATGGTGGTCTGCGCTTCGGCGGTCTCGGCCAGCTGCGCTTCATGATACTGCGGTTCGGGTGCGGCTTCGACCACTGCCGGACGCATCGTCGGCATGGCGGTGACGGGGGCCGGGCCGGCATCCGCCACGCGGCGCACGAAGGAGGCGGCGGCCGGGCGCGGCGCAGTGACGGGGGCCACATTCTGCGTCGACACCGCGGAGACCGGCGCAGCACCGCCATTGACGACGAGCTTCGGCCGAACCGCTTCCTCCTTCACCACCAGGTCGATGCCGGTGGCCACGACCGAGACGCGCACGCGCCCGTTCATGTCCTCATCGACCGAGGTGCCGAAGATGATGTTGGCGTCCTCGTCGACTTCCTTGCGGATGCGGTTCGCGGCTTCGTCCACCTCGAACAGCGTCATGTCGAGGCCGCCGGTGATGTTGATCAGCACGCCCTTGGCGCCCGCCATCGAGATGTCCTCGAGCAGCGGATTGTTGATGGCGGCTTCGGCGGCCTTGCGGGCGCGATCCTCGCCCTCGGCCTCGCCGGTGCCCATCATCGCCTTGCCCATTTCCGCCATCACGGTGCGGATATCGGCGAAGTCGAGATTGACCATGCCCGGGTTGACCATCAGGTCGGTCACGCCGCGCACGCCCATGTACAGGACGTTGTCGGCCATCTTGAACGCTTCCTGGAAGGTGGTGCGTTCATTGGCCAGCCTGAACAGATTCTGGTTCGGGATGACGATCAGCGTATCGACGAAGGACTGCAGTTCCTCGATGCCGGAATCAGCGGACTTCTTGCGCTTCGGGCCTTCGAAGTCGAACGGCTTGGTCACCACGCCGACGGTCAGGATGCCGCGCTCGCGCGCCATGCGCGCGATGACGGGAGCGGCCCCCGTGCCGGTGCCACCGCCCATGCCGGCGGTGATGAAGATCATGTGCACACCCTCGATGTGGTGCGCGAGTTCTTCCATCGCTTCTTCCGCGGCGGCGCGCCCGATCTCGGGCTTCGCGCCGGCGCCGAGGCCCTGCGTCAGATGCGGGCCGAGCTGCACGCGCCGTTCGGCGCGCGAGTGGAACAGCGATTGGCTGTCGGTGTTGGCGACGAGGAATTCGACGCCGTCGAGCCCCATCGCGATCATGTTGTTGACCGCGTTGGTACCACCGCCGCCGACGCCGACGACCGTGATGCGCGGGCTGAAATCCGTATGCGTGCTCGGCGGCACGGTGAGGTTCAGGGTCATGGGGCGGGCCTCCTTGAGATTCTCTACGGGATCGCGTCGATTCGTGGCGAGGGCCGAATCACACGCGGTCTTTGATCCAGTTGACGAAGCGTCGGAATCCACCGCTTGTCCGTGCGGGTCCCGGTGCGATGTCCAGCACGGGGCGGCCTTCACCGGCGCCCCACAGCAGCAATCCGATGGCGGATGCGAAGGCCGGGCCCGATGCGGCCTCGGCCAGGCCGCGCACCGGCAAGGGGCGACCGACGCGCACCTGGCGGTCCAGCACTCGGGCGGCGAGTTCACGGACGCCAACGAGTTGGCTGCCGCCGCCGGTCAGCACCACGCGCGTGCCGCCTTCCTTGCCGAGGCCGGCGGCATCGAGCTTCTCGCGCACCAGTTCGAAGGTTTCCTCGATCCGCGGCTTGATGATGCCGACGACCATGGCGCGCGGGATGCGGGCAATCGCGTGTTCATCCTCCCCGAGCAGCGGCACGGGCAGGTATTCGCGGTCGTCATCCGAACCGCCATGCACGCTGCCATGCAGTGTCTTGATGCGTTCGGCATGCGCCACCGGCGTGGACAGCACGGTGGCGAGGTCGTTGGTCACCTGCCCACCGCCGATCGCGACCTGCGCGGTGTGCACGAGGTGGCCTTCGCTGAACACGGCGAGCGACGTGGTGCCACCGCCCATGTCGATGACCGTCGCGCCGAGCTGCTTCTCATCCTCGACGAGTGTGGCGAGGCCGGCGGCGAAGGGGGCGGAGACCAGTTCCTCGACCTCGAGGTCGCAGCGCATCAGGCAGGCGCCGAGATTGCGCAGGGATGCCTGCGACGCGCTGACCATGTGCAGCCGCGCGCCGAGCGTGTCGCAGATCATGCTGCGCGGATCATCGACGCCGGGCGTCGCATCCACCGTGAAGCCGAGCGGGATGGCATGCACCGTCTCGCGCCCTTCTTCGGAGGTCCGGCGGCGGCCTTCATGCAGGATGGCGCGCAGGTCGTTCTCGGTGACGGCGCGCCCACCGATGCCCCATTGGATGTTGAGCTGGCGCGAATCAGGTTGGCCGCAGGACAGGTTGACGATGGCGCCGGGGATGCGGGTATCCGCCATCTCCTCCGCCTGGCCCACCGCTGCGCGGATGGCGCGTTCGGCTTCCTCGAGGTCGACGATCGAACCGCCCTTCACGCCACGTCCGCGTTGCCACCCGAAGCCGAGCACGCGCGGCGATCCGTCGCTCTCGATGCGCGCGATCAGGCAGACGGCCTTGGTCGAGCCGATGTCGATCACACCGAAGGTGCCGCTGCGCGCATGACGGCGGCGGCGTTGCGGTGCGCCGGGATCGATGGGAACCGGAAGGCGGGTCATCTGGTTCATCCGCGCCGTGCCCTCGTTGCCTGTTGCTGGGCTGGCTGCTCGGCCGGTTCCGCCTGGCGCGTCGGGCGCAGCACCAGCCGGTCCGGCAGCCGCAGGTCGATGGCTGCGAGCGGCCGGTCGAGCAGTTGCGCCTCTCGCTGCAACTCGCCCAGGCGTTGAATGGCCACGGCTTCGTGATTCTCGGGCAGCAGCACGTCGGTGCCGTTGTGCAGGCGCAGGTTCCAGCGACGTTCGTGGATGCGCACCATCGCCTGCACGCGCTCGGCGACTTCGGGCTGCTGGCGCAGCACGTCGTGCAGCGCGGCGCCCGTGGTATCGGCACCGGTGCCGACCAGCAGCGGCAGCGGGCCGAACTGGTCGAGCCCGTCGGAGGCGACGACACGCCCTTCGCGATCGATGA
Organism: Neoroseomonas lacus; assembly: GCF_014644535.1. Lineage (GTDB taxonomy): Bacteria > Pseudomonadota > Alphaproteobacteria > Acetobacterales > Acetobacteraceae > Neoroseomonas > Neoroseomonas lacus. The sequence goes on along the minus strand of NZ_BMKW01000002.1, from coordinate 536,253 downwards.
TCACGAAGTGGCCATTGTTCTGCCAGATGGCGAAGGGGCGCCGTTCCTCGATGCGCACCAGGATGGTGCCGGGCAGGCGGCGTTCGACATGCGCCTGTTGCACCCAGGCGATGGTCTCGATGCGGGCGCGCGCCTGCTCGGGGGAGAATTCCAGCATCGGGTCGCCGCGCGCGACGCCGAGGGCTGCGCGGATCATGTCGGTCGGTGTATTGCGACGGCCTTCCAGGATGACATGTTGCACCTCAAGACCGAAGGCTTCGCCGACGCCGCCGAAGGCTTCGGCGATGGAACGCACGCGCCCGGCCGGGTCGACCGCGCGCACCGCCAGCACCACCACCCCGAGCGCGGCGCAGCCGAGCGCGCCATAGATCGCCGGACGCAGCAGCGACCGGCGCCGCTTGACCCAGATGCGCAGCCGCGATGGCCGCGCCGGGTCCTTGTGCGGCACCGAGGTGCGGGCAAGGCGTTCGCGAGCCGCGGCGCGGGCGGGGTCACGCGCCATGGCGCGCTTCCTTCACCATCCAGGCGCAGAGCGCGGGGAAGGGGATGCCGCAATGCGCGGCCTGTTCCGGCAGCAGCGAGGTCGGCGTGAGCCCGGGCTGGGTGTTCACTTCGAGCAGCACCAAGCGGCGCGCGCCCTCGGCGGATTCGTCATAGCGCAGGTCGGCGCGCGAGGCGCCGCGGCAGCCCAGCGCCTGGTGGGCGCGCAGCGCGATGTCGAGCGCGCGGGCGTAATCCTCCTGCGGCATCTGCGCGGGAATGACGTGGCGCGATCCACCGGCGGCATACTTCGAATCGTAGTCGTAGAAGGTGCCGGCATCGGCGATGATGTCGGTCACCGCCAGCGGGCGGTCGCCCATCACGCCGACCGTCAGCTCACGGCCGGGCACGTAGCTCTCCACCATGGCGTGGTCGCCATAGCGCCAGTTGCGGGCGATCTCGGCGCGCTGGTTGCTGCCCTTCAGCACGATATGCACGCCGACCGAGGACCCCTCATTCACCGGCTTCACTACATAGGGCACCGGCAGCGGGTCGGCGGCTTCGAGTTCGTCGCGGGTGACCAGGCGATGTTCGACCACCGGCAGGCCCGCCGCGCGGAACACCGCCTTGGCGGCCGCCTTGTCCATCGCCAGCGCGGAGGCGCGCAGCCCCGAATGCGTATAGGGAATGCCCAGCCAGTCGAGCACGCCCTGGATGCAGCCATCCTCGCCGAAGCGGCCATGCAGCGCGTTGAAGACGGCATCGGGGCGCGGATGCGTCAGCGCGTGAATGACGGCGGGCAGGTCGTCGGTCACGTCGATGGGGATGACCTCGAAGCCCGCTTCGCGCAGCGCAACGATGCATTCGCGGCCGGTGGAGAGGGAGACCTCGCGCTCGGTCGATTTGCCGCCATAGAGCACCGCGACTTTTTGCGTCATGACACCGCTCCGATGGCCGGAGGGCCCGCAGGCCCGGAGGATTGGGTCGGTTCGGCGGGGAGGTGCCTCCCGACGCGCTTGATTTCCCATTCGAGCTCGACACCCGACGCTGCTTTCACGCGGGCACGGACCTCTTCGCCCAGCGCTTCGATGTCGCAGGCCGTGGCACCACCGTTGTTGAGCAGGAAGTTGCAGTGCTTCTCGCTAACCTGTGCCGCGCCGCGCGCGAGGCCGCGGCAGCCTGCGGCGTCGATCAACTCCCATGCCTTCTTCGCGCCGGGCGGGTTCTTGAAGGTCGACCCGCCGGTCCGGGCGCGGACCGGCTGCGTCGCTTCGCGCGCGGTGCGGATCTCGTTCAGCCGGGCGGTGATCACGGCAACATCGTCCGGCGTCGTGCGGAAACGCGCGCGGGTGACCACGGCCCGCGCGGGCAGATCGGCACGGCGATAGGCGAAGTGAAGCTCATGGGCCGTCATGCACAGCAGGCCGGTCGGCGTGGCGACCTCGGCCCAGTCCAGGACGTCCTTCACCTCGGCAGCATAGGCACCGGCATTCATCGCCACGGCACCGCCGATGGTGCCGGGAATGCCGACCAGGAATTCAAGCCCGCCCATCGCGTGCTGCGCGGCGGTTTCCGCCACCGTCACATCCAGCGCCGCCGCGCCGGCCACGATGCCGTCGGCTTCGATCACGATCTCGCCGAATCCGCGCGCCAGGCGCACCACCACGCCGGCCACGCCGCCATCGCGGATGATCATGTTCGACGCAGCGCCCAGCACGGTCAGCGGCACGTCATCGGGCAGGTCGCGAAGGAGCAGCAGCAGGTCGTCGACATCCGCCGGGCGCACCAGCACATCCGCCGGCCCACCGACGCGGAACCATGTCGCCGCACCGAGCGGCGCATCCCGCTGCACGCGACCGCGCAGCGGGGGGAGGGTGGCGTGGGCCTGCATGCCGGGCCTCACTTCATCGCCCCGGCGAGCCGGCCGCGCGAACGCTGCTGTAGATCTTGCAGCTGCGTCGGCAGGGCATGCGCCCAGGTCGTGATGTTCCCGGCGCCGAGGCAGACCACGTAGTCGCCCGACTTGGCGATGGCGTGGATCATCTCCGGCAGCGAATCCGGCCCCGGCAGCGGCACCACCGAACGGTGGCCGCGGGCGCGCAACCCCTCGACCAACGCATCCTTGTCGATACCTTCGATCGGCTGCTCACCAGCGGCATAGACATCGGCGACGATGACCGTGCCGGCATCGTTCATGCAGGTGCAGAAGTCCTCGAACAAGGATTGCAGCCGCGAATAACGGTGCGGCTGCACCACCGCGATCACATCGCGCGCCCCGGCCTGGCGTGCCGCCTTCAGCACGGCGGCGATCTCAACCGGATGGTGGCCGTAATCGTCGATCACGGAGATGCCGCCGGCCTCACCCGTGCGGGTGAAGCGGCGCTTCACGCCCTTGAAGCCGGCGAGCGCGGTGCGGATAGTGGCTTCGTCCACATCCATCTCGACACCGATGGCGATGGCGGCGAGCGCGTTCTGCACATTGTGCTGGCCGAGCATCGGCAGGCGGAACGGCTTCATCTGGCGGACGCGGCCGGTGGCGCGGTCGGTGATCGTCACCTCGAAGGTCGCGCCCATGCGGTCGGTGATGATCTTCTCCGCCCGCACATCCGCCTGCGGCGAGAAGCCGTAGGTGACGATGCGCCGGTCCGACAGGCGCGGGATCATCGCCTGCACTTCCGGATGGTCCATGCACAGCACGGCAAACCCGTAGAAGGGGATATTGCCGACGAACTGCGCGTAGCCTTCCTTCATCGCCTCGCCGGTGCCCCAGTGGTCGAGGTGCTCCGGGTCCATGTTGGTGACAACGGCAACCACCGCCGGCAGTTTCAGGAAGGAGCCGTCGGATTCATCGGCCTCGACGACCATCCAGTCACCGCCGCCCATGCGCGTGTTGGTGCCATAGGCGTTGATGATGCCACCATTGATCACGGTGGGGTCGAGCCGCGCGGCTTCCAGCACGGCGGCGACCAGCGAGGTCGTCGTCGTCTTGCCATGGGTGCCGCCGATCGCGATGGCCCATTTCAGGCGCATCAGCTCGGCGAGCATCTCGGCCCGACGCACCACCGGGATGAAGCGCTTCCGCGCGGCGACGACCTCGGGGTTGTCGCGCTTCACCGCGGTGGAGACCACCACCACCTGCGCATCGCCGAGATTGGCGGCGTCATGTCCGACCGCGACCGGGATGCCGGCGTCGCGCAGCCGCACGACATTGGCGCTCTCGTTCAGGTCGCTGCCCTGCACCTGGTAGCCCAGGACATGCAGCACTTCGGCAATGCCGGACATGCCGATGCCGCCGATCCCGACGAAATGGATGGGCCCGATATTCAGTGGCAGCGCGCGCATCAGGCGACCCCCATCGTCGCGCGACGCGCCAGCGCCAGCACTTGGTCAGCAAGGTCTCGCGCCGCCTGCGGGCGGGCGAGGGCGGCAGCGGCGGCAGCAGCCGACGCCAGGCGTTCCGGCACGCTGAACAGCGCGGTCAGCCGTTCCGTCAGCGCCGCCGGTGTGAAGGCCGGTTGTGGATAGACCCAGGCGGCATCGGCTTCGGCCAGGGCGCGCGCATTGGCGTTCTGATGGTCGTCGATCGCCGAGGGCAGCGGCACCAGGATCGAGGGTCGGCCGGCGCATTCCAATTCCGACACCGTCGACGCGCCGGCGCGTGCCACCACCAGATGCGCGGTGCCGAGACGCCCCGCAATGTCGGGGAAGAAGGGCGCGAGATCGGCGACGACGCCCGCGGCGCGATAGGCGGTTTCCGTGCGAGCCAGGTCTTCGGCACGGCATTGCTGCGTCACCAGCAGCCGCGCGCGGATCGCTTCGGGCAGCGCGGCGACCGCGGCGGGCACGACATCGGCGAAGATGCGCGCGCCCTGGCTGCCGCCGGTCACCAGCAGGCGCAGCGCGCCACCCTCGGGCGGCATCGGATAGGGTTGGCCGGCAAGCGCGGCGAGTGCCGGCCGCACCGGATTGCCCACCACCGCGCTGCGCGTGCCGGCCGGCACATTGGTGGTGCCCTCGAAGGACAGCGCGAGCAGGTCGGCCGCGCGTGCCATCAGACGGTTGGCGCGGCCGAGCACCGCATTCTGTTCATGCAGCACGATCGCCGGCCGCCGTGCCGCACCCATCAACCTCGCGGCGGCCAGCGGCGGAAACGACGCATAACCGCCGAAGCCGACCACGGCCGAGGGCATCAGCATCGCCAGGTGCCGCCGCGCCTGCATGGTACCGGCCATCAGTTGCATCGCCCCGCGCGCCGCGCGACGGAAGCCGCGTCCGGACAGGCCGGCACCGGAGAGCACGAAGCGCTCGGCATTGGCGAAGGCGGCGCTATCATAGGCGGCGGAGCGCGCATCGGTCATCAGCGCGATGCGCTCGCCACGGCGCAGCAATTCGGCGGCCAGTGCCTCGGCCGGAAACAGATGTCCGCCGGTCCCGCCGGCGGCGATGATGATCGGTTGCACGGCCGGGCCCCTCACCGCGCCCCTCCCGCCGCCAGGGCGGGGGCGGGGCTGTGGTCGGCGGTGCTGTCGCCGCTGCGCGCGCCGACACGACGGCGCGTGAGCGCCAGCAGCATGCCCATCCCCATCGCGATGGCGAGCACCGAGGAACCGCCATAGGAGACGAAGGGCAGCGTCATGCCCTTGGTCGGGATCAGGTGCAGGGTCGAGGCCATGTTGACGAAGGCCTGCAGGCCGAACTGCGTCAGCAGCCCGGTGCCGGCGAGCATCACGAACAGGTCGGTCTCCGACAACAGCCGCGCGAGGCCGCGCACCACGATGAAGGCGAACAAGCCGAGGATGACGAGGCAGATCACCATGCCGAATTCCTCGCCGGCGACGGCGAAGACGAAGTCGGCATGGGCGTCGGGGAGCACGTTCTTGACGCGACCCTCGCCGGGCCCGCGGCCGAGCAGCCCGCCATTGGCGAAGGCCTCCAGCGCGACATTGACCTGGTAGGAATCGCCCGAGGCGGGGTCGAGGAAGCGTTGCACGCGCGACTGCACATGCGGGAACAGCAGGTAGGCGCCCGCCGCGCCGGCGATGCCCACCCCGCCCACGGCGCCGACCAGGAACATGTTCATGCCGGCAACGAAGAACTGCGCGAAGAACACCGCCGAGACGACGAGAAGCATGCCGATATCCGGCTGCCCCTTCAGGATCGCGCCGACGACGAGGAACAGCCCCAGCGCGATGCACGCGCCCCAGACCCTGGAGCCCGGCATGCGCCCTTCGGCGATCAGCCAGGCGGCGACCACGGCGAAGAAGGGCTTGAGGAATTCGGAAGGCTGCAGCGACAGGAAGGGGATCGGCAGCCAGCGCCGCGCGCCCTTGATCTCGACACCGACGACGAGCGTCGCCGCCGTCAGCACCAGCGCGATGGCGAAGCCGGCCAGCGCGAAGCGCCGCACGCCGCGTGGCGAGAGCAGCGACACGGTGATCATCAGCACCGCCGCCATCATCAGATAGGCGACCTGCTTGAAGAAGAACATGTTGCGCGAGGAGGCGCCGATGCGTTCGGCCACCGCCGGGGAGGCGGCGAGCATCATGATGTAGCCGAAGCCGATCAGCGCCAGCAGCGCCGCCAGCGTCCAGCGGTCCACCGTCCACCACCAGCGGCCCAGCACGGAGGTATCGGCGCGGGAGAATGCCATCAGACGGTCTCCTGCGCGATGCGACGCGCGAGGTCGCGAAAACGGTCGCCACGGGCGTCGAAGCCGGTGAACTGGTCCCAGGAGGCGCAGGCCGGCGAGAGCAGCACGACCGGCGCCGCGCCGGTGAAGGCGGCCTTGGCGGCGGCATCCACCGCGGCATCGAGCGTGCCGACCACCTCATGCGCCACCCCGTGGGCCGCCAGCGTCTTCGCCAGCACCGGCGCGTCGCGACCGATCAAGAAGGCGCGGGCGATGCGCGGAAAATACGGCGCCAGCGATTCGATACCGCCCTGCTTGGCCTCGCCGCCGGCAATCCAGACGACGCGGTCATAGGAGTCGAGCGCGCGGGCCGCGCTGTCGGCATTGGTCGCCTTGCTGTCATTCACGAAGACTACGTCGCGCGCCTTGGCGACGGTCTCCTGCCGGTGCGGCAGGCCTGGATAGCTGGCCAGGCCGGCGGCGACCTGCTCGCGCGTCAGGCCGAGCGCGAAACAGGCCGCGGCGGCGGCGGCGGCATTCTGGGCGTTGTGGCTGCCCGGCAGGGCCAGCGCGGCATCGAGGTCGAGGATCGCGCCGGCGTCGTCGCGCAGCAGCCGCCCTTCGGCCCAGATGCCACCCTCCTGCCGTGTCAGCCCAGAAATCGGCACCATCCGGGCGGCGAGGCCGCGGCCCATCGCGACCGTCGCAGGGTCGTCCTGGCCGACCACCGCGACGTCCTCCGCCGTCTGCCGGGCGAAGATTCGCGCCTTGGCAGCGGCATAGCCGGCCATGTCACCATGACGGTCGAGGTGGTCGGGGCTGAGGTTCAGCATGACAGCCACGTTGAAGCGCAGCGTGGCGATTCGCTCCAACATGTAGGACGACATTTCGAGGGTGTAGACCCCGTCGGACCCCAAGATGTTGAATCCGAGCGCGGCGGGACCGAGATTGCCCCCTGCCAGGGAAGGCCGCCCGGCGCCGGTCAGCAGGTGGTGGATCAGTGCCGTGGTGGTCGATTTCCCGTTGGTGCCGGTCACGCCCACGAAACGTGCCTGGGCATGGGCCACCAGGACGGCTCGATAGAGGAATTCGACATCCGAGAGGATTGGCGCCCCGGCCGCCTCGGCCGCGCGCGCGGCCGGATGCGCCTGGGGCAACCGGTGCGGGATACCCGGCGAGAGCAGGAGCGCATCGGCGCGGAAGCGGCCCTCGGCCGGATTGTGCAGTGTGAGGCCGGCTTCCTCGGCTGCGCGGCGGGCGGCCTCGCCATCGTCCCATGCCTCCACCTCGGCGCCCCATTCGACCAGGCGCAGCGCGGCCGGCAGCCCGGCGCGGCCGAGCCCGACCACGGCGATGCGCGCGCCGCGAAACGGGGTGAAGGGAGGTTCCGGCGCGTTCATCGCACTTTCAGCGTGCTCAGCCCGACCAGGGCGAGGATCATGGCGATGATCCAGAAGCGGATGACGATGGTCGGTTCGGCCCAGCCCTTTTTTTCGAAATGATGGTGCAGCGGCGCCATCAGGAAGACGCGCCGGCCGGTGCGCTTGAACCAGAACACCTGGATGATGACCGAGACGGTCTCCACCACGAACAGGCCGCCGACGATCGCCAGCACGATCTCATGCTTGGTCGCCACGGCGAGCCCGCCCAATGCGCCGCCGAGCGCGAGCGAGCCGGTATCGCCCATGAAGACCGCCGCCGGTGGCGCGTTGAACCACAGGAAGCCGAGGGCGGCGCCGATCACCGCCGAAGCCAGCACGGCCAGTTCCCCGGTGCCCGGCACGTAATGCAGTTGCAGATAGTCGGCGAAGAGCCGGTTGCCAACCAGATAGGCGATCAGCGCGAAGACCGCGGCGGCGATCATCACCGGCACGATGGCCAGGCCGTCGAGCCCATCGGTCAGGTTCACCGCATTGGACGCGCCCATCATCACCAGCATGCCGATCAGCGGGAACAGCAGGCCGAAGGGGATCAGCAACTCCTTGAAGAAGGGCACCGCCAGCCTGTCGGCCAGCGGGCCGGGCATCAGCGCGGTGATCCACAGCGCCGCGACTAGGCCAAGCCCGGCCTGCACCGCCAGCTTCATGCGCCCCGACACGCCCTTGGTATTGCGCTTGGTCACCTTCAGCCAGTCATCGGCGAAGCCGAGCGCGCCATAGCCCATGGTGATCATCAGCACCGCCCAGACCATGCCCGAGCGCAGATCCGCCCACAACAGCGTCGAGACCACCAGCGCGAGCAGGATCATCACGCCGCCCATGGTCGGCGTGCCCTTCTTCTCGATCAGGTGGCGTTCCGGTCCGTCGTCGCGGATCGGCTGGCCGCCGCGCTGGAAGCTGCGCAGCCAGCGGATGATCGAACTGCCGAAGATCAGACTGATCAACAGCGCCGTCATGCAGGCGGCGCCGGCGCGGAAGGTATGATAGCGCGCCAGGTTGAACAGGAAGAAGTCATCGGCGAAGGGGGTGAGCAGGTTGTAGATCATGCCCGCGCGCCTTCGGTCAGCGCGGCGACGACCACTGCCATGCGAGAGCCGAGCGACCCCTTCACCAGCACCGCGTCACCCGGTCGCAGCGCGGCCTTCAGCACCGGGGCGAGGGCGGCGGAATCGGCGAGATGCGCGCCGCGCTTGGACTCCGGCAGCGCGCGATACAGATGACCCATCAATTCCCCACAGCAGTACACAAGATCACAGGTGGCGGCGGCGTCGGGCGCGAGCGATGCATGGATCGCCGGCGCGTCGTCGCCGAGTTCGCGCATGTCGCCCAGCGCGGCAAGGCGACGGCCCGCCGCCTGCGCGCCGAGCACGGCGAGGCCGGCGCGGATCGAGGGCGGCGAGGCGTTGTAGGAATCGTCGATCAGCAGCGCTTCGCCGCCGGCCACGGCGATGCGCATGCGCCGACCGCGCCCGGCCGGCGGCCCGAAGGCCGGCAGCGCGGCGGCGGCGACGCGCGGTGCGAGACCCAGCGCGGCGACGGCGGCGAGCACCGCGCAGGCGTTGAGCGCGACATGGCGCCCCGGCGCGGCGAGCGTCAGCCCGATGCGCTCGCCCCGCAGCAGGATCTCGGCGCGACCGCCATCGTCGCTGCCGTCATAGGAGAGCAGCCGCGCATCAGCACCCGGCGCCTCGCCATGCGTCAGCACGTCGAGGCCTGTCTCGCGCGCCCGCGCCGCGAGCCGGGCGGCGAAGCGGCTGTCGAGCGGCAGCACCAGCGCGCCACCGGGGGCGATGCCGGCGATGATGTCGCCTTTCTCCTCGGCGATGGCTTCCTCGCTGCCGAGACGGCCGATATGGGCGGTGCCGATGTTGGTGATGACGCCGACACGAGGGCGGGCGAGGCGCGCGAGTGGCGCGATCTCCCCCCGATTGTTCATGCCCATCTCGATGACCGCGAAATCGGCGTCGCGCGGCAGGCGGGCGAGGGTCAGCGGCACGCCCCAATGGTTATTGTAGGACGCCGCGGCGGCATGCGTGGTCCCGTAGGCGGAGAGGGCGACGCGCATCATCTCCTTCGTCGTGGTCTTGCCGACCGACCCGGTGATGCCGACGAACACCGCCTCGCTGCGCGCCCGCGCCGCCGCGCCCAACGCGGTCAGTCCTGCCAGCGTATCGGCGACGCGCAGCAGTGGCGCATCCGGCGCGACGCCAGGCGGGTCACGATCGACCAGGGCGCAGGTGGCGCCACGCGTCAGCGCCTCGGCGACGAATTCATGCCCGTCGCGCACATCGCGCAGGGCGACGAACAGATCGCCCGCCGCGATGCTACGCGTATCGATCGACACGCCAGTGACCCCGACATCAGCGGCCAGCGTGCCGCCGGTCGCTGCGCGCAGCTCGGTGGCGGTCCACAGCGCCGTCACGACGCCACCCCCGCGAGGCGACGCACCACCGATACATCGTCGAAGGGATGCTTGACGCCGGCGATCTCCTGCCCGGCTTCATGGCCCTTGCCGGCCACTGCCAGAACATCGCCCGGGCGCAGCTCTGACAGGGCGGCGGCGATGGCCGCCTCCCGCGCGCCGGCATCGATCGCGCCGGGCGCGCCGGTCAGCACGGCGGCGCGGATCGCGGCGGCATCCTCGCTGCGCGGATTGTCGTCGGTCACCCAGACCACATCGGCACTCGCCGCCGCGGCGGCGCCCATCAATGGCCGCTTGCCCGGGTCGCGATCGCCCCCCGCACCGAACAGCACATGCAGCCGCCCCGTCGTATGCGGCCGCAGAGCGGCGAGCAGCCGTTCCAGCGCATCCGGCGTATGGGCGAAATCGACATAGACCACCGCGCCGTTGGCCAGCACGGCGGCGCGTTCCATCCGGCCGCGCACGCCCACGAGATTCGGCAGTGCCGCCAGCACGCGGTCGGCCGGCTGGCCGGCGCCGACCGCCAGCGCCGCGGCGAGCAGGGCGTTGTCAGCCTGGAAACGGCCCGGCAATGGCAGGTGGATCTCCTGCCGTGTGCCGAAGGCGGTGATGGTGAGCGCCAGCCCATCCGGCAGTGGCCGTGCGGCATGGAGGCGGATCGCCTCGCCTGCCTCGCCCACGGTCAGCAGGCGCAGCCCACGCAGCCGCGCGATGTCGCGCAGCGCGGCCAATGTCTCGGCGTCCATCTCGGTGCAGGCCGCCGCCGGCGCGCCTTCGGGCAGCAGCGTGTCGAACAGCCGCAGCTTGGCGGCGCGATAGGCCGCCATGCCGCCATGATAGTCGAGGTGGTCGCGCGTCAGGTTGCTGAACCCCGCCGCCGCCAGCACCACGCCGTCGAGGCGTCGTTGGTCGAGACCGTGCGAGGAGGCCTCGATCGCCGCCGCGCCGAACCCCGCCCGGGCCAGCGCCGCGAGCGTCGCCTGCAGCGCCACCGGATCGGGTGTGGTCAGGGTCGGACCTGTCGGGAAGCCTTCCGCCACCAGTCCGAGCGTGCCGAGCGAGGCGGCGCGCTCGCCGCCGGCGATCCAGATCTGACGCAGGAAATCCGCCGTGCTGGTCTTGCCGTTGGTGCCCGTCACCGCCACCACGTGGCGGGGCTGGGCGCCGTGGAAGGCTGCCGCCATCAGTGCCAGCGCGCGGCGCGGATCGGCCGCGGTGATCAGCGGGCGTACCGGCACGCCCGCCGGCCATGTGGTGCCCTCGGGCGCCAGCACCGCTGCCGCACCGCGCGCCACGGCCGCGGCGATGAAATCGCGGCCATCGGCGTGTGCCCCCGGCAGGGCGGCGAACAGCATCCCCGCACCGACCGCGCGGCTGTCGGCCGTCAGCCCGGCGATCGCCATCTCGGCGGCCGGTCCGGTGAGGCCCGCTCGATGCATGATCTCACCGAGGCGCAAGATTCGCCTCCCGCTGCACGGCCGGGCGGGGCGTGGCGGCGGCGGGGCGCGTGGTGGCGGGGCGAACCGGGACAGGCGTCTCGGCGGCGGGCGTGCCGCCCGGCGGGACGAAGGCCGGCACGCCGCGACCATTCATGGGCATGGAAATGGCGCGGGTGATCTCGGGCGTGGCCGGTTCGGGCAGCATGCCGAGGATCGGCGCGATGCGGGAGATCACCATCCCCGCCGCCGGCGCCGCCACCCAGCCGGCGGTGGCGAAGCCATGGCTGCGCGCATTCGGCTTCGGCTCATCGATCATGACATAGACGGCATAGCGCGGCGCATAGATCGGGAAGGCACCGACGAAGGCGGCGATGCGCTTGTTCGGCAGGTAGCCGCCGCGCGGGCCGGTCTTCTGCGCCGTGCCGGTCTTGCCGCCGACGAAATAGCCCGGGATATCCGCGTTGCGGCCGGAGCCGTCGGTCACCACCAGGCGCATCAGCCGGCGCATGATCGAGGAGGTGCGTTCGCTCATGACGCGCGTGCCCGGGCGCTCGACGCCCGGCGGCTGCGCCAGGATGGTCGGCTGGCGCAGGATGCCGCCATTGACGATGGCGGTCGCCGCGGTCGCGACGTGCAGCGGTGTCACCGAGATGCCGTGGCCGAAGCCGATCGTCATGGTGCTCAGCTCGTGCCAGGCGCGCTGCGAGGGCACCAGTGGCAGCGCCGTCTCCGGGATCTCGATGCCGAGGCGCGACGTCATGCCCATGCGACGCATGAAGTCGCGATGGTCCGTCGCGCCGACCGCCGCGGCCATGCGAGCGGCGCCAAGATTGGACGAATAGGCAAGGATTTCCGGCAGGGCGAGCCAGCGCCCCTTGCCGCGATAATCGGTGATGGTGAAGCGGCCGGCACGGATCGGCTGCGACGCGTCGTAGCCCTGCCAGGTCTGCAGCCCGTGTTCGAGCGCCATCGACGCCGTCAGCAGCTTGAAGGTGGAGCCCGGTTCATAGACGCCGACGGTGACGCGATTGAAGCGCTGGTCCGTCGTCGCGGCGCCGACGTCATTGGCGTCGTAGTCGGGCAGACTGACCAATGCCAGCGTCTCGCCGGTATTGACGTCGATCACCACGCCGGCGCCGCCGATGCCGTTGTATTCGGTGATGGCGCGCTGCACGCCGTCGCGCAACGCGAGCTGGACGCGGATGTCGAGCGACAGGCGCAGCCGTTCGGTCGGATTGTCGCGCAGCCGCGCGTTGAAATGCCGTTCAACGCCGGCGATGCCGTGGCCGTCCACGTCGACGCCGCCGATGATGTGCGCGCCGTTGCGCCCCTGCGGGAAATAGCGCCGCTCGGCTTCCTCGAAATACAGGCCGGGGATGCCGAGGCCATTGACCTGCGACATCTCCCGCGGGGTCAGCGCGCGGGCGATGTAGGCGAATTGCCGCTCGCCGCTCATGCGCTGGATCAGCCGTTCGCGGTCGAGCTGCGGCAGGATGCCGCGCAGCCGGTCGGCGACCTCGCCCGGGTTCTGGATCTCGCGCGGATTGGCGTAGAGCGCGGTCAGCGGCAGCGAGACGGCGAGGATCTCGCCATTGCGGTCGGTGATGGTGGCGCGCGCGACCGGCGCCTCGGCGGCCGGCGCTGGCGGCCGCGAGAGCGCGGCGGCGCGGCGGCCATCGGCCGGGTTCAGCACGGTCGCGAGCGCGAGCTTGACCGCAACCACGCCGAAGATCGCGGTGAAGCCGAGGGCGGCGACGACCAGCCGGCCGCGCGACTTTTCAAGGATCGCCCGGCGCATCAGGTCCGGCTGCGTGACGCGCACCAGGGCGCGCGGGCCGGCATCGACGGCCACCGGCCGGTGCAAGCCGTAATTGCTGGCCGGGACTGAATCCGGTTGCGGCGGGCGGATCGTCGCGCTGGGTGGGAGGTCGGTCATCGGCGGAGTGCGGCCCTACCGCGTCATGCCGGCCGGCAGCGTCGAGGCCGCGGCGCGGGCGATCGGCACCGGCGGCGCGAGGGCGGGCATGCCGCTGCCGCCGAGCGAGGAGAAGCTGACCGCGGAGGCCGTCGGCCGCACGACATTGGCGGCGACAGTCTGCGCCTGCGGCGCCCGGGGCGGCCGCGCCGGCGCCGGGCGATGTTCCACATGCACGGCCGGCTGCACCGCCGCAGCGACGCGCGTCGGGGCGGCCGCGCGAGGGGTGGCCGGCGGCGGGGTACGCGCGGGCTCGACGCGGGCCGCTTCGACGCGCGCAGGCTCGACGCGCGCAGGTTCGACCGCGGCCATCATCGGGGCGGCGGTGACCGGGGTGGGGGTCGCGGCGACCGGCGCGCGGACCGGTGCGGCGGCAGGCTCGGACGTGGCGACGGCTGCTGCCGCGGCGGCGAGGGTCGCGGCCGGCAGTGTGCGCGGTTGGGCGGTGGCGATCGCCATCATGGTCGCGCTGCCGTCGCCGGCAGGCTCGGTGGGCATGAAAAGCGACGGCGGCCCGGCGAATTGCCGGGCATTGGGCAGGCGGCGCTCGATTTCGCTGAGGCGGACGAACTGCGTCGGCATCATGGCATCGAGCGGCAGATAGCGCTGGGCAACCTGGCGCAGTCGGTCCGGCTCATTCAGCATCGCCCATTCGGCACGCAGTACCTGGGTGCGCTCGCGCGCCTGTTCGGTGCGGCGATTGACGTCGCGCAGCTCGCGGTCAAGCTCCGAGACCGAGTGCTTGACTTGGTACAGATACAGGCCCGCACCGGCGGCGGCGCAGAGCGTGATGAGGGTCAGGGGGCGGATCATGCGGCCTCCTCCAGTCGTTCCATGGCGCGCAGCCGGGCCGATCGCGCGCGGGGATTGTTCGTGGTCTCGGCCCCACCCGGGCGCAGCGCGCGCGAGGTGAGGATGCGGAAACGCGGCGCGACGCGCGCGGCGAGTGCGCCGGGGTCGTGACGGGAGGCACCGCCGGCGCGGCCCGTGGCTTCGGCCATGAAGCGCTTAGCGATGCGGTCCTCGAGCGAATGGAAGGCGACGACGACCAGCCGCCCACCCGGGGCGAGCAGTTGCGCCGCGGCGGCCAGGCCGCGCTCGACCTCGCCGAGTTCGTCATTCACGGCGAGGCGCAGTGCCTGGAAGGAGCGCGTGGCGCCATCGATGCCGGAGGGGTCGCGCGGCACCTTGGAACGCACCAGGGCAGCGAGGTCGCCGGTGGTGGTGAAGGGCTGCTCGGCGCGGCGGGCGACGATGGCGCGGGCAATGCGCCGGGAGAACCGTTCCTCGCCGAGATGGTAGAGGATGTCGGCGATCTCCGCCTCTGAGCGCGTGTTGACGATGTCGGCGGCGGAGGGACCGTGCTTTTCCATGCGCATGTCGAGCGGGCCGTCGGCGCGGAAGGAGAAGCCGCGCTCTGGCTGGTCGATCTGGAACGAGGAGACACCGAGGTCCATCACCACGCCGTCGAGCGCGGTGACGCCGCGCTCGGCGAGGTGGCCGAGCATGTCGCCGAAGCGGCCTTCGATGAGGTGCAGCCGCGGCGCGTAGCGTTCGGCGAGGGCGGCGCCGCGGGCGATGGCGTCGGGGTCGCGATCCATGGCGAAGAGCGTGCAGCGTGGCGCGGAGTCGAGGATAGCCGTGGCATAGCCGCCACCGCCGAAAGTGCAGTCGAGATAGGTTGCGTCATCGCGCGGGGCGAGAGTGGCGATCACCTCGGCGAGCATGACGGGGAGGTGGCCGCTCATGCCGCGCCTCCCTCGGAGCGGGAGACAGCGGCGGGGGAGGGCAGCGTCAGGCGGGCATTGCGGGCACTGGCACGGGCGTCGCGGATGTGGGCGGCGGCGCGTTCGGGATTCCAGATCTGGAAGCTCTGATTGGCGCCGAGGAAGGCGATGGTGTCGGACAGGCCGGCTTCCTCGATCAGGTCCTCGGGCAGCACCATGCGGCCCTCGCCATCGGGGCGGGCGGCGTGGGCGGTCGCGAAGAGCGCGGCGCCGAGGTTGTCGGAAGCGTCGGAGAAGATGTCGAGGCTGCTGTGGCCGCTCGACAGCACGGCGAAAGCCGGCTGCGGCCAGACCTCGATGCAAGGATGCCGGAAGGACGGAAAAAGCACGATGTCACTGGTTCCCAGGGCTTCGAGGACAGCGCGGAACGAGGCCGGGACCGAGATGCGGCCCTTCTTGTCCAACTTGCCCTTGTGCGTGCCCAGGAACTGGGTCATCGCCCCCCGCTGACGGCCCCGCGATGCCGCGATTGAAATCTGTTCCGTTCCGGATCAGCGGCCGGCGAGGCCCCCCGACCTCGCCGGCTCGCCCGACCATCCCGCTCCGAAACCCTCTCGCCCCCCCGAGCGTACTGGGATCCTCACGGGATGACATGGGATAACATGGGAAAACACGGGACAGCAAGGGAGAAGAATCATTGCGGCATTCAGATATTATCGAAAAAACATAGTGAATACGGATGCTTGCGAGCAGAGCTTGCAGCATTTGTTCAGCAATTGCGACGAATTTTGGAATGGTGTGTCCTGCGGGGCCCACCCGGCCGCGAGCCGACGCATCAAGGCGCTGCGGCGGTGCGGCCACATGCCGCGGTCAGCGTCGCGTTGACGACGCCGGCAGGCCGGTGAAGCGGTGCCGGTGGTCGGCCGGAACCAGGGTGCAATTCGTGCGGTGGCCAAACCACCGGTAGCGGCGCCGGGCGATGACGCCATAGGCGGCATCGCGCAGTGGTCTGGGCAGGACGGCCAAGGCCGCGAGCCATCGCCAGGGCCGTCGCAGATGGCGCAGCAGCGCGATGGCGGCATCCGAGCGCACCAACACCTGGCTTCCGTTCAGCAGCAGGAAGGTCTCGTTGAGGTCGGCGCGGGTGAAGCCGTGCCGTGCGGCCAGCGCCAAGCCTTCGTCGGACCAGGCGCCGGCGAAGCGCAGCGTCGGTGACCGCTCATGGGCGAGGATGAAGACGACCATACGGCTGCACAGCACGCAGTCGGTGTCGAAGATGAGGATGGGCCCATCGGCATCCATGAAGCGACGATAGCCGATCCGCGGGCAGAGGCGCGCTCGCGGCATGCCGAACACAGCGGATCGAGGCAGCAGCCTCCATCCAGGAGCGTACGGCGCGACCGCGCCCAGACAATCAACCGCCGAAAGAACGACAGCGGATGGCGCGAAGGCAAGCCGCGCGGATGCGCGGCGCCCGCCGTTTGAGGGCATCAACAACAATAACCGCACGGCCTCGCTGCCGCGAGGCCGTGGAGTAGCGTCAGACGGCCTGTAAGCCGGGTTCTGTCACACCCGTTGCCGGGCATGGACGGCCATTCCTCTGGAACCCGCATCGCTGCGGGCTTCGCGCGGCCAACCCGGGTGGAGAGGCGGGACCGCCCCTGCGACAACGCCCGAAGGCGCCTCGCCGTCCACCCCTATTCGGCCTTGCTCCCGGTGGGGTTTGCCGTGCCGCCGCCGTTGCCGGAAGCGCGGTGGGCTCTTACCCCACCGTTTCACCCTTGCCGCGGGGTGTTGCCCCGAGGGGCAATACGCCGCGGCGGTCTGTTCTCTGTGGCACTTTCCCTGGGGTCGCCCCCGCCGGTCGTTGACCGGCACCGTAGTCCCGTGGAGCCCGGACTTTCCTCCAGTGCGGGATCGCTCCCGCACCAGCGGCCGTCCGGCCGTCTGACGCGGGGCTCCTGTGCGCCGTGGTGCGCCCGCCCGTCAAGCTGTCGCGGCGGAGCCGCGCTTCAATCGAGCATGTTGGAGCCGCGCTCTGATCGACCAGGGCGGCGCCGCGACTCAAGCGACCCCGGCAGCTTCGGCGCGCATCCAGTCCCAGAACAATTTCGCCGGGCGACGCAGCGGACCGACCGGCCGCGCCAGATGGAAGGCGCGCGGCCCTGGTGCGGCGAAGGGATGTGCATAGACCAGCCGACCCGAGGCGATCTCGCGTTCCGCCAGATCCCCGCGCGTCAGGGCGAGGCCCAGCCCCGCCGCCGCAGCCTCGAGCGTCAGGCCGAAATCACTGAATACCAGGCCGTTGGTCGGCGCCTCCCCGCGCCAGCCGGCGGCGGCGAGCCAGCCCGCCCAATGGTCGCGATTGACGTCGAAGATCAACGGCAGGCGCTCGGCGATCGCCTTGAGCGAGGGCGTGCCGCGCAGACGGAACTGCGGCGAGCACACCGGGCGCAGGGTCTCGGCCATCAACAACTCGGCCTCGAGCCCCGGCCAGGGGGGCAGGCCGTGCCGCACCAGGAAGTCGAGCCCGTCACGCTGCGCGTCCTGCAACGCCGTGGTGGCCACCACCTCGACGCGGATCGAGGGATGCGACCGAGTGAAGCCGGCCAGTCGCGGCAGCAGCCAGCGCGCGGCGAAGGTCGGCACGACGCCGACCCGCACCTCCCCGGCGCCCTCCTGGCCGCGCCGGCGACCGCGCGAGGCGGCGCGGCGTGTCGCTTCCTCAATGCCGGCGAGCAAGGGGGCGACCTCGGCATGGTACCGCGTGGCGAGGGCGGTCGGCTCGGCACCGCGCGGGCTGCGCAGGAACAGCGGCGCGCCAAGCATCGTCTCCAACGCCGCGACGTGCCGGCTGACCGCGCCGTGCGTCAGGCCGAGCGCGGCGCCGCCCCGCCCGAAGCTGCCGGCGCGCAACGCGGCATCGAGCGCGCGAAGCTGCTCCATGCTCGGCAGGCGGGTCGGGCGCATGGCCGTGAGTATTCCTCACCTCTGGCGTGAATGCGAGGCTCTTTCGTGAGCCATGCCATGTGCGCAAGGCTTGTCGGCACGGCGCCTTCCGCAACCCCGCGCCGCAGGAGCAGATCATGTCCGTCGACCGCATCGCCAACCCCCTCCGGACCGCAGGGCACCGGGTTTCGGCCGCGGCGCCGGGGCTCATGACGCGCCTTTGGTTCACGGCTGTGGTCGCGATCGAGCGTCGCCAGGCACGTAAACTGGTCGGCCAGATGGATGACCGCATGTTGCGCGACATCGGCATCCATCGCGGCGATACCGAGCGCGCAATTCGACAGGGGCGCGACCACGGCGCGCCAGTGCAGCCGTGGTGGGGCCAATAAGGGCCGGCGTCAGGCCACGACGCCTGGGCTGAGGGTCGGGGAGGGGTCGAGGAAGCCCCCTCTCCGACGCACCATTGCGGCCGCACATTGCGCCAGCCTGTGCCGCGGCCCATCTGCGTCCGCATGGTCATCCTGCGCCCCTCACTCTCCCGCAAGACGTTCGGCTGGTCGTTGCTCACGATTGGCGCGCTCGGCTTGGTGCTACCCTTCCTGCAGGGCTTCCTGTTCCTCGCGATGGGCGTGTTCGTGCTGCGCGACCAGCATATCTGGGCGGCACGGCGCTGGGGCTGGGTGGCCGGGCGCTGGCCGCAGCAGGTCACCCGCATCGAGGAAATGGAGGCGTCTCTCGGCCGCCGTCTCGCCGGCGCCCGCGAGCGGGTGTGGCGGCTGTTCAGCCGGCCGTGACAGGCGCGGTTGCGTCTGATCGGCAATGCCTGAGCCCGCCAGGCCGCGCATGGTCACGCCGATGGCTGATTTCAGGCCCCGGCGATCTGATCTAAAGGCTCACCCATGCATCGTCTCTGGCTGTTCCTTGGTGCCCTCGTGGGCCTTGCCGCCGTCGCCCTGTCCGCCTGGGCGGCGCATGGCGCGCCGGCAGGCTTCGCCACCACACCGCGCCGCGCGGTGGACAATGCACTGATGATCCAGGGCTGGCATGCCTTCGCGCTGCTCGCCGCCGGCCTGATGGCCGAGCGCGGCAGCCGCCTCGCGCATCTCGCCGGCGCGGCCTTTGCCATCGGCACCGCGCTGTTTTGCGGGGCGGTGTGGTGGGGGGTGCTGGGGCATCCCTCGCTGGGGCCGGTGGCCCCGACCGGGGGGATGACGCTGATGGCCGGCTGGGCGTTGCTCGCCGTCGCGGCGCTGAAGCGGTGATCCGCAGCGCCTATCTCGCCGCCGAGGGGTTCGAGGCTGACCTCGCCGAGGATCTCCACCGCGCCGGCGCCCGCATCGACACCTGGCATGGACGACTGGCGCTCTCGCCAGACCTGCCGGTCACCGCTCCCTGGGCCTTGGAGGCCTGGACCGATGCGCGCGAGATCGCCGTTCCGTCCGTGAAGGCCGGCGCCGATGCGCTGCGGACGATCCAGCGCAACTGGGCCCATTACCCGCTGCTGCATCATCGCCGCTCGATGCTGCTGGCCGAGCGCCTGCCGCCGGTCAAGGCGCGTCCGCTGGTGTTTCCCGAACCGGCGCCGACCGGGCATCTCGGTGCCTGGACGTTGCTCGCCACCGACCGGATGCTGGCCAGCCCGACCAAGACCAGCCCCTTCGTCAATGGCGAGGTGCATTTCGCCGAAGACCGCGAAGGCCCGCCCTCGCGCGCCTATCTGAAGCTGTGGGAAGCGCTGACCCGCATCGGCCGGCATCCCGGCCCGGGCGAGACCTGCCTCGATCTCGGCGCCTCGCCGGGTGGCTGGACCTGGGTGTTGGCGCGGCTTGGCGCGCGGGTGACCGCGGTGGACAAGGCGCCACTCGATGCTGCCATCGCCGCCATGCCCGGCGTTTCCTGCCGGCAGGAAAGCGCCTTTGGCCTCGACCCCCGGCAGGAAGTGCCGGTCGACTGGCTGTTCTCGGACATCATTTGTTATCCGGACCGCCTGCTCGGCCTCGTGCGGCGGTGGATGGAGGCCGGCGCGGCGCGCAATTTCGTCTGCACGCTGAAGTTCCAGGGCGAGACCGATCACGCCACCGCCGCGGAATTCGCCGCGATTCCAGGAGCTTGCCTGTTCCACGGTTTCCACAACAAGCATGAACTGACCTTCGCGCTGCTCGCCTGAGTACGCTCTGGCACGGCGGCTGCAATGCCCTGTCCGCGCCAGGACGGCGTGGCCCGACAGAAGGACGGGCGACAGACCAACAAGGAGTATGCAGCCATGCAGATCATCCCGGAACGTTCGCTGACAGCGCCACAGGCGATCCGGGCCTTCCGCATGCAGAGCCAGCAGGATGCGGCTCGGCTTCAGGCTGAAGGCGGCGCACAGGAATTCGCCGCCAGGCTGCAAACATTGCAGCAACGTCCCGCCAATATGGCGGGGCCAGGTACATCCACGGGCAACACGCTCGCCGCTCTGCTCCAGCGACTGGACACCGACCAGGATGGACGGATCACGTCGCTGGAGCTGCGCGCCGCTTCTGACGGGCAGGAACCGCCGAAAGCGGCCGGGACCACGCGGGAGCCGTAGACGTCAAGGCGAGATGGCGCCGCGACGATTCCTTCCTGCCTGATTCAGGCCGAGAGCGTGCGACGCTCACGTGGGTTCACGCCGCCTGCTCCGGGCGTTCCCTGACGAGCATCTTCACGCGTTCGGAAGTTTCCATCCAACGGTGATCTGCTCTAGCTGTGACGGCATGGATGTGATGCCGCCGGTTCGTCCGCGAAGGTCTCGTCGCCGGGGCGCGATCGCCATCGGCCGGCGGGTGATGCACGCTGCCGCGTCCGACCGCATTTCCCTCACCGCCGCGGGCTGCGCCTTCTACGCCATGCTGGCGCTGTTCCCCGGCATCTTCCTGCTGGTGCTGATCTACGGCCTGGCGTTCGACAGCGCGACCGTGGAACCGCAGCTCGAAGTGTTGCGGGAGTTGGTGCCGGCCGAGACCTATCTGCTGATCGCCGACCGGCTGCATGCGCTGGTCGCGCAGCCGCGACCGGCGATGAACTGGGGGGCGATCGTCTCGGGCGGCGTGGCGATCTGGTCGGCCTCGGCCGGCACGCGGGCGATGCTCGGTGCGCTCAACATGGCGCACAACGTCGCCGAGACGCGCCGCTTCCTGCATTACCATTCGCTGGCCATCGGCATCACCCTGGCGGTGACGCTGGCGGCGACGCTCGCCATCGCGTCGCTGGTGGCGCTGCCGGGGGTGGCGGCGCTGCTCGGCCTGCCGGCACCGCAGGCCTGGGCGTTGCGCGGCACGTCGATGGCCACGCTGCTGCTGTTCGTTTTTGTCGGGCTGATCGTGGTGTATCGGCTGGGCCCCTCGGGCCAGCATCCTGGACTGCTGTGGACCTTGCCTGGCGCGGTGGTGGCGACGCTGATCTGGGCGGCGGCCTCCTTCGGGTTCACGCTGTATGTGTCGAACTTCGCGACCTATGACCTGATGTACGGGCCGCTCGGCGCCGTGGTGGTGCTGCTGATGTGGTTCTGGGTGTCGGTCTATGTCGTGCTGTTGGGGGCGGAGCTGAATGTCGCCCTGTCGGAGCTGCGCGCCTCGACGCCGGGCTGAGGGGCGGGCAGGATCGCGGCCGGAGGAACATCATCATGACGCTGCCGGTCATTGCCGAAATCCGCGTGCGCGCGGTGGACGCACCGCTCGACCCGCCGCTGCGCAACAGCCTCAACGTCATCCCGCGCGCGCCTCTGGTGATCGTCGATGTGCGGACGGCCTGCGGTGCCGCCGGCACGGCCTATGTGTTTCCCTATACGCCGGCGGCGCTGGGGCCGACCGCCGCGCTGGCGCGCAGCCTCGGTGCCGGCCTGGTCGGACGGACGCTGGCGCCGGCGACGATTTGGCGCGAGTTGCATGATGCTGGGCGCATCCTTGGCACCGAGGGGCTTGTGCAGATCGCCCTCTCGGCGCTCGACATGGCGATGTGGGATGCGCTGGCGGTGCGTGCCGGGCTGCCGCTCTGTACGTTGTTGGGTGGCGAAGCGCGGCCGGTGCCGATCTATGCGTCCCTGCGTGGCTGGGGCCCGGCGATGCTGGCCGAGGAGGCCGGCAAAGCGGTGGCGACGCTCGGTGCGCGCTGGCTGAAGTTCAAGATCGGCCATGCGCGGCTGGAGGATGACCTCGACACGGTGCGCGCGGTGCGCGAGGCCGTCGGCGATGAAGTCGGCATATTGGTGGACTACAACCAGGCGCTGTCGCTGCCTGAGGCTGAACGACGCGGCCGCGCGCTGGAGGCGCTGGATATTCGCTGGCTCGAGGAACCGCTGCCCGTGCAGGACGACGCCGGGCTGGCGGAACTGGCGCGGCGGCTGACCGTGCCGGTGCAGGGCGGCGAGAATTGGTGGGGACCGGCGAGCATGCAGCGCGCGCTCGCCGCCGGCGCGGTCGATCTGTGCATGCCGGATGCGATGAAGATCGGCGGCGTGACGGGTTGGATGCGCGCGGCGGCGATCGCGGCCGCGCATCGCGTGCCGATGTCCTCCCACATCTTCATCGAGGCCAGCGCGCATCTGCTGAATGTGACGCCGACGGCGCATCTGCTGGAACATCTGGACGTGGCGGCGCCGCTGCTCGATGTACCGCTGGCGGTGCGCGACGGCATGGCGCTGGTGGCAGACCGGCCCGGCATGGGCATTGTGTGGAATGAGGCGGCGCTGACGCAGCACGCCGCGGATGTGTGAACAGGAGAGCCCGATGCGTGCCGCTTTCGTCGATGCCAATGCCTCACTCGCCGCCATCATGCGGCGCCTGCACCGCGCTGATGACCTGCCTGTCGCCATCCATGAAGACCCCGACATCGCGCCCGAGGCGCTGCCCGCCTTGCTGAAGGGTGTCGAGATCGCCATCGACGACCACACGCATTTCCCCGTCGATGTCGTGAAGCGGTGTCCGGACCTCAAGCACATCGTCTTCCTTGGCACCGGTGCGCGGTCCTACATGGACCCCGAGGCGCTGGAGG
Source organism: Neoroseomonas lacus (assembly GCF_014644535.1). Classification (GTDB taxonomy): domain Bacteria; phylum Pseudomonadota; class Alphaproteobacteria; order Acetobacterales; family Acetobacteraceae; genus Neoroseomonas; species Neoroseomonas lacus. The sequence continues at coordinate 513,180 of NZ_BMKW01000002.1, read as the reverse complement.
CCGAATGCGGCGTGAAGGTCCACATCATCAAGGGCTATGGCGACACGGCTGTGGCTGAGATGGCCTTCGCCCTGATGTGGGCGGCGGCACGGGGCATCGGTCCCACCCATCATGCGATGACCGGCGGCGGCTGGCCGCGCGACGAGGGCATGCAACTGACCGGCAAGACTGTCGGCATCGTCGGTTTCGGTGGCATCGGTGCGGAGATGGCGCGGCTGTGCAACGGAGCCGGCATGAAAGTGCTGGCCTGGAACCGGACGGCAAAGACGCATCCGGGCGTGACCTTCACCGATCTCGACACGCTGCTCGAGCAAAGCCATGTCGTCTCGCTGCATCTGCTGCTGAATGACGAGACGCGCGGATTCCTCTCCGCGGAACGTCTCGCGAAGATGCGCCCCGGCGCGCTGTTCGTGAACACCGCGCGCGGGGCGATCGTCGATGAGCCCGCGCTGATCGAGGCGCTGCGCAGCGGGCGCATGGGCGCCGCCGGGCTCGATGTGTTCGTCGAGGAGCCGCTGCCGGCGGGGCATCCGATCGCCGCGCTGCCCAATGTCACGCTGACCTCGCATTCCGCCTTCCGCACGCCGGAAGCGACGGACAATCTGCTGGAGGCCTCGCTGGAACACTGCCGACGGATCCTGCGCGAGGGCGCGTGAGCTTCATCGACCCGCGGGACGGCGACCTCGAGGACGACGCCTCCAGCACCTCGCGTCATTCGCTGCTCGGCCATGCCTCGCGCATGCTGCTCGAGATCAGCCTGCCCAAGCTCGCCTTGGCGGCGGTCATGCTGCTGGTGGTGCCGGCACTGTTTCTCGGCGCCGTGCCGAAACTCGTGCTGTGGGTGACCGAGACGGCTTGGCATGGTGTCGCGCGTTTCGGGGTGATCATCGCCCTGGTCAGCTTCACGTTGATCGCCGGCATCGCTGTCTGGCGCTGGGGCCGGACGTTGTTCCGTGTCGTCGAGCGCAATTTCTGGGCGCTCAATGCGGGCCTGGTGCAGCCGCTCTACACGGCACTGCGGGAAGCGACGCGCCTCGCGTTGGAATCTGCCGCACCCGACCGCCCGCTCGCGACGACGCGGCGCGATGCGGGGCTCGTCGCCGGCGTGATCATCGCGCTGCTGGGCGCCGCCGTCGCCTGGTGGGCGGGGCCGCTGCCCACCCTGCGCGTCGCTGCCTTCGGTGCCGGTGATCTCGTGGGCATCGCGCTCGATGCCATCCGCAACGGCGTCTGGGTCATCGCGGTCTATCTGATGGTCGGCGCGCCGGCCTGGAGCATTGCCGAGGCGCTCGCCGGCACGCCACAGGACATCGGCCCACCCGATATTGGCGAGCCGCGTTGGCGTGTCGCGCATCTGTCGGACATCCACCTCGTTGGCGATGCCTTCGGCTTTCGACTTGAATGCGGGCGCGACGGGCCGCGCGGCAATGAGCGGTTCGACCGGGTGCTGGAATTGCTGGAGGCGGAGGATGCCGTGCAGCGCCTCGATGTCGTGCTGATCACCGGCGACATCACCGATGCCGCTCGCAATGCCGAGTTCATCGCCTTCGAGGAAGCCCTCGCGCGCCACCCGTCGCTGCGCGACCGCATCCTGATCATCCCCGGCAATCACGACGTGAACATCGTCGATCGTGCCAATCCGTCGCGGCTGGAACTGCCGATCGCGCCGGGCGGGCCGCTGCGGCGGCTGCGCTTCCTCTCGGCCATGGCGCGGCTGCAGGGGCGGCGGGTGCGCGTCGTCGACCATGACAGCAAGCGCGTCGGTCCGACCTTCGATGCCTGGCTCGCGCAGGATGGCCGCGGCGAGACGTTGGCGCGCTTCATGGATGATGGCGGGCTGCGCGCCGGCCTCGCCGCGCGCGCGACCTGGAACGAGGCCTTCCCGCTGATCGCCCCGCCGCCGACGCCCGATGGGCTCGGCGTGGTGCTGCTCGATTCCAATGCCGAGACGCATTTTTCCTTCACCAACGCGCTCGGCATCCTCGGCATGAGCCAGCTGCGCGCGGCGGAGGCGGCGATGCGCGAGTGGCCGCAGGCGCGCTGGCTGGTCGCGCTGCATCATCACCTGGTGGAATATCCGCGCCCCGGGGCGTCGCTCGCGGAGCGCATCGGTACCGCGCTGGTCAACGGACATTGGGTGCTGCGGCGGCTGCGGCGGCATGCGCGGCGGATCGTGGTACTGCACGGCCACCGGCATTATGACTGGATGGGCCGCAGCGGGGCGTTGCGCATCATCTCGGGACCCTCACCGGTGATGGGCGCGCTGGACCATGAAGCGCGATATTTCTGGCTGCATGCCTTGGCGCCGGCGGCCGATGGCGGTCTGGTGTTGCTTGCACCGCAGCGGATCGAGGTGCCGGGCCATGGCCCCGTGACAGAGCGGGGTTAGCGGGGATACTTCCCTTCTTCGGCGATTCGGTCGGGGCTGATCGTGCTGCCGAGGGGATCTACAGCGCCCGCCTGGCGGAATGGTAGACGCAGCGGACTTAAAATCCGCAGTCCGCAAGGACATGCCGGTTCGAGTCCGGCGGCGGGCAAATCCTTCGATGCCGGGCTATGGCGTCACCTCGGCGCCGGCCGTCTGCCCCAGCAGCGCCTGCTCGCGCGGCAATTCGAACCACAGGCAGGGCTCGTCCCGCCCTCGCGCGGGGCACCAGATGCGCCCCTCGCCCATCGGCGCCATGCCGAGCAGCCGGACCACCGCGAGAGACGGCGCATTGTCCCCCTGCACCGCGGCGCGCAGCCGCTGGATATCCATCAGTGCGAAGGCCTCGCGCATCGCCGCCGGCGCGGCCTCGCGCATATAGCCGTGACCATGGAAGCCTTCGCCGAGCCAATAGGTGATCAAGCCGGTCTCCGGAGCGCCCGGCGCGCGAGAGATGCTGATCCAACCCATCACGGCACCATCGGCGCGCCGTTCGACGATCAGTGGCAGGGACCGGCGCTCTGCCGCCGCCATGCGCACGCCGGAGATGCGGTCTAACGCCATGACGGGCGTGTACGGCACCGGCCAGGAGGCCAAGCGTCGGCTGATAGCCTCGCTCATGAGCGCGGCGAGCGACATCGCATCGCGCTCTTCAGCGCAGCGCAAGCGAAGCCGTTCCGTATCAACGGGCGGAAGTGTTTGCGTAGCCACGACCATATGGTGAGAGTGCCTTTTTCAGGATTATGGTACCAGAAAGTTGAGCAATTTCTCGGCAATCGCCTGTCGTGACGGGTCAAATAACCGTGGCGGCGATAGCCCACCATGCCGGACCCGTGCCGCAAGGTCGTGCCGGTATGAAATCCTTGCCCTGGCTGGATGCGTTCCTCGCCTGAACGACTGACCTCAGCCGAGGCTGGGGCGTCGGGATGGCCGACGTCGCGCATATCCTGATCGGACGAAATCGGCCCGCACCCCCGCGCGGCCGCCCAACGACAGCATTGAGAATGGATGGCCGCGCGGGGGTGCGGGCCGGTACAGACTCAGCTTGGGCGGAATTTGCGCCAGCGCCCGGCGATGCAGGCCTGACCGGGATTACCCCCGGCGACCACGTGTCAATTGGCGGCCAATGGCCGTCGCCGCCGCCTCGCCCGACAGCGCCGCGGCCTCGATCGTTGCGGGCAGGCCGGGCCAGGTCCAGTCCCCGGCCAGGGCCAGGTTACGCAGTGGCAGGCGCGGTGCGACCGGCGGAAAGCCGACGCCGTGGCGCGGCGTGGCCCGGCGTTCCTTCACCGCCCGGCAGCCCGGTGGCGCCTTGGGCCAATCGCCCGGCAGGCCGAAGGCGGCGGCGGCGGTGCGGATCTCCGCCCAGGCACGCGGCGCGAGGGTCTCGATTGCCTCGTCGGCCTCCGCATCGGCGGCGCTGACCGTGACGCTGATGCCCGATGGCCGCACCAGCACCCATTGCACCAGCCCGCCGAGCACACCGAGGAAACGCACCGGCCCCACCCCGGCGCGGGGGAAGTGCAGGTTCAGGATCGGCGCGTGGCGTTCCGGCACGCGCAGGCCGGTGATCAGCCGCGCGGCTTCCCACGGCGGCATCGCGAGGATGGCGGTATCGCCGGTGCCCAGCGTCAGCGTCTCGCCGCCGATATGCAGCGCGACGGCCTGCTGCTCGGCCGTGGTGATCGCGCGCAGCCGGGCGCCGAGGCGCAGCGCCACGCCGGCGGCCTCCAACGCCGCCATGGCCGGAGTGATGAGGTTCGGTCCCAACCCGTCGCGCGCCACCAACAGCCGTGCCGCTCCGGCGCCCCCCAGGCGCCGCAATACCTGGCCGAGCCGGGCCGAGGAGGCCTCGGCGACCGGCGTGTTCAGCGCGGCGACGGTCAGCGGTTCGACGAAGCCGCGCAGCAGCGCCGGGTGCCTGGCCATCACCGCCGCCACCGGCCGGTCGGTGATCCCCGCCGCCATGGAGCCCAGCGCCAGCAGGCCACCGAAGCTGAGCCCCGGCGGCCGTCGCGCTGGGTCCCGCCAAGCCAGCGGCGCGGCGGCGATGCGGCGCGCGGCACCATCCGCCAGGTCGAGCAGCGGCAACCCGTCTGGCTCGGGCTCGACCCAGCCTTCCCGCGCGCCGATGGCGTCGAGGAAGCCCAGCGCCGCGTGGTTCGCGCCCATCAGCGCATGGGTGCCGTTGTCGGTGCCGTCCGGCAGCGCGCGGCAGCGGCCGCCGACCAACGGGGCAGCGTCATGCAGCGTCACCGCATGGCCGGCGCGGGACAGGGCGAGAGCCGCGACCATCCCGGCAATCCCGGCGCCGACGACATGCACGCTCATCGCGCGGCGATCGGGGCCAGGCGCAGGGCGAAGGCGGCCATGCGCGCCTTCTCGGCGGTGGTCAGGCGCGGCCGCGCGCGGGGTGGGGCGAAGCCGCGCGCTACCAGCCGGTCGAACAGCCTGCGATAACCCCACATCATGATGCGCGCCGGCAGCAGCGCGGGGCTGCCGAGACGGTGCAACTCCGCCTCTGCCAGCCCGAAACCGGCTTCCGCCCGGGCGGCAATCTGCCGCGCGACGGAGGCGATGCCGGGCGCGGCGAGGATGCGCGCGGCCGGTCCATCGTCGATGCCCTGCGCCGCCAGCATGTCGAGTGGCAGATAGACCCGGTCGCGTGTCGCATCCTCGTCGAGGTCGCGCAGGATGTTCACCAATTGCAGCGTCTGGCCGAGGGCGTGGCCAAACGCGACCGCCTCGGGCGCGCCGAATATACGCACCGCCATCGCACCGACGCTGCCGGCGACGCGGCGGCAATACAGCGCCAGCGCAGCGGAATCGGCGAGGCGGACGATGGGCGCGGCATCGGTCCGCATGCCGTCGATCATCGCGTGACATTCCTCGACCGGCAGCGCGTAACGGTCGCGCGCGCGGGCGAGCTCGCGCGACAGGGCGCAGTTTGGCCGCGCAAGTTTGCGGCGCCAGTCTGCGAGGAAGCGTTGCTTCTCGGCATCGGGCATGGCGCCGTCGGCGATGTCGTCCACCACGCGGCAAAAGGCATAGACCGCCCAGAGCGCGCGACGCCGGTCGCCGCGCAGCGCGGCCATGCCGCGGGTGAAGGACGACCCGGCGGCGGCGACACGCGCACGCACCAGCGCGGCATCGGAACGCCCGCGGAAGGGCGCAGCGAGGAAGGCACGCAGCGCATCGGCCTTGGTGAGTGCGACACGCGTGGTGACGGGGTCCGCTGCGCGCAGCCGCGCCAGCAGCCGACGCGCCATCGCCAGCGTGACGGCGGCTTCCATGGCGAGGCGGCGCGAGGCGACCAGGCGCGGCAGCGCGGCGGCCGCGTCGAGCCGTTCGGCCACGCGGTCCAGCGCGGCATCAAGCACGGCGCGGCGCGGTGCGATGTTGGCAGGGGCGAAGAAGGCGGCCTCGCCCCCGGACAGCGCGACCCAGGATGTGGGAAGATAGACGCGGTCCAGCGCGGCGAGGTCCGGCACCAGATCCTGCAGATGGTTGAGGATCTGCAAGGCGGTGCTGAGCGCATCCGCGGCCTCTGCCGCGTCAGGCGCCGCTTCGTCATGCAGGCGCAGCAGCATCCGCCCGACCGGATTGGCCGATGCCGCGCAGTAGGCTTCGAGCGCCGCCCAATCGGCGTAGCGATGCTGCGTCGCGTCCTGGCGGAAGGCATGGAGCATGCGGCGCGCTTCGGCCGTGCCGGCGGCGTTGGCGTGCAGGACCTGCGCGGCGTGTTCGGTCGTGGCGGGGTCATCCAGCGCGCGGTCCAGCGCGTCGAGGCGGGCGAGCTTTTCGTCGGATGTCAGCGCGGGGCTGTCGGCGATGTCGTCGGCGGTGCGCACGAAGCGATAGAAGCCGAGCACCTTCGGGCGCAGCGCAGGTGCAATGAGCCGCGAGGCGACGGGGAAGTTCTCGCTGCCCGCATCGCGAGTTGGGGGGGTGGCGGCGAGGGTCATGGTGTCGTTGGCTCGGGGCGGGCGCGGCAGCCTTGGAGGAGCGCTGCCCCTTCAGACCACGGCTTCACGCTCCTATCGACAATGCTGCGCATCCCCGATCGGGTCCTGAACGTGCCGTGCACACTTCTGTCGGCGCCGTTCTTCACGGCCAGGACCGGCGCCGTGACCCGCCTCGGTGCGCGGCGTCCGCGATGCGGGCCACCGCGACAGTCCTGCCCAACGCCCGAAGGAGGTTTCCAAAGGCCCTTAGGCCTTTGGTGGGGTGGCTTGGAGGGGCGACGCCCCTCCAGTTCCCGCGCTGGGCCGTTCAAGCCGCCAGCGCCCCCTCGATCTCCGCGATGCGCCCTGCCGTGCGCGGCAGCAACCGGCGCAGATAAAATTCCGCCAGAGCGCCATATGCCTTGCCGTCCTCGGCCGCCGCCCGCGCCAGCATCCAGCCGCCGAGCAGCCAGCCTGCCGCTTCAAGGTACGTGACGGCAACCGACTGCGCCGCCTCCGCATCGCGCCCCTGCGCGTCCAGCACCAGGGTCGTCGCGGTGTCGAGCCGGTCGGCGGCGGTGCGCAGCCGGGGGTCGGGGAGGCGCCGGACCTCGTCGAGCAGGACGCGCATCTCCGCGCCGCCATCCTTCGCGAGTTTGCGCACCAGCAGGTCGATCGCCTGGATGCCGTTGGTCCCTTCGTAGATCGGGGCGATGCGCGCGTCGCGCAGCATCTGCGCCGCGCCGGTATCCTCGACGAAGCCCATACCGCCATGCACCTGGATGCCGGTGGACGCTGTCTCGACACCACGATCGGTGCACCAGGCCTTCAGGATCGGCGTCAGCAGGGCGAGGCGCGTCTGTGCATGTTCGTCGCCCAGCAAGCGGTGACGGTCGACGCAGAGCGCGGTCTCCAGCGCCAGCAGTCGGCCGGCGAGGGTGATGGCGCGCATTTCCATCAGCATGCGCTGCACATCGGGGTGCTGGGCGATCGGGCGGCCGCCCTGCACGCGCATCTCGGCGTAGCTCTCGGCGAGGCGCAGCGCGGCCGCGCCATGCGCGACACCCTGCGTGCCGACGCCAAGCCGCGCATTGTTCATCATGGCGAACATCGCGTTCAGGCCGCGATGCGGCTCGCCGACCAGTTCGGCCTCGGCGCCCTCGAACAGCATGACGCAGGTGGGCGAGGCGTGGATGCCCATCTTGCGCTCGATGCCGCCGCAGCGGAGGTCGTTGCGCGTGCCGTCCTCCTTCAGCTTGGTGGCGACGAACAGGCTGATGCCGCGCGAGCCCGGCGGTGCATCGGGCAGGCGGGCGAGCACCAGGTAGACGATGTTGTCGGTGCAGTCGTGCTCACCCCAGGTGATGAAGATCTTCTCGCCGCGCAGGGCGTATTTGCCGTTGCCGAGCGGCTCCGCCCGCGTCTTCAGCACGCCGAGGTCGCTGCCCGCGCCGGGTTCGGTCAGGCACATCGCGCCGGTCCATTCGCCGGTCACCATCTTCGGCAGCCAGCGGTCGGCCTGGTCCGGCGTCGCGTAGTGCACCAGGCAGTCGATCGCGCCCGCGGTCAGCAGCGGGCCGAGCATGAAGGAGGTATCCGCCGCCATGCCGAGCTCGGTCATCGCGATCCACAGCGAGGCCGGCAGGCCTTGCCCGCCATGCGCCTCGGGTGCAGCGAGGGATTGCCAGCCGCCTTCGACCCATTGCGCGTAGGACGCCGGATAGGAAGGCGGCGTGGTGACGACGCCATTGGCGTAGATCGCGCCATGCCGGTCGGCGGCGGCGGCGTTGGGCAGCAGCACCTCGGTGCAGAAGCGGTCGGCCTCGGTGACGATCTGGGCGATGTCCTCGGCGCCGAGCGGCGCGCCGGCCTGTTCGGTCAGCGCCGGCAGGCCGACCACGCGGGTCAGGCCGAAGATCAGGTCGGTGGCGGCGGTGGAGCTCATGCGGTGGCACCTTCCAGGGCGGCGAGCAGGCCAGGGGCAGGGGGTGCTTCGCCCGCCGCCCAGCCGGGCAGAGCGGGCATCAGCGCGGGATCGGCGACAGCGGCGGCCAGGGCCAGGCCCAGCAGAGGCCCGAACTTGAAGCCATGGCCGGAAAAGCCGGACATCACCAGGCAGCGCTCGCTCAGCGGTTCGATGACGAAGCGCTCGCCATCCTCGACATCGTAGTAGCACGCCCGCGCACCGAGGATGCGGTAGCCCGCCATGTCCCGCAGGCGAGGGCGCGCGAAGGCGAGGATTTCCTCGGCTTCATCCGCCGTTGCCTCGCGCGGGTCGGCCTGCGCATCACCGCGTCGGGAGAAGCGATGGTCGCCGATCTTCAGCGGCGTGCCGGCGACCGGCGGCACGGCGTAGAAGCCGCCATCCTCCGCCAGGTCGAGCAACATGGGCGCGCGCGACCAGCCCTCGCGGTGCGGCGCCGGCGGTTCCAGCCGCACGATGATCTGGCGCGAGGCGACGACGCGCGGTGCCAGCGCGGCCGGCAGCAGGCGTGGCGCCCAGGGACCGGCGGCGACGACCAGAAGGTCGGCGGCGCGCTCGCTGCCGTCCTCCAGCAGCAACGTGGCGCGGGTCGGGTCGACGGAGGCGGCGCGGGCCTGCTCGATCTCCACGCCGCGGTCAGCGCAGGCGCGCACCAGCCCTGCGATGATGCGCTCGGCCAGCAGCACGCCACCGCTGGCCATGTGGAAGGCGGCGCCGATGCCGGCCTCGGTGAAGATCGGGAAGCGGCTGGCGACCTGTTCCGCCGTCAGGTCGGTGACGGCGTGGCCATCGCCCCGCAGCGTGGCGCGACTGTCGCCCAGCCAGCCCGAGGCGGTGCCGGAGACGGCGAGCACCCCGGTCGGGATGTGCAGCACCTCGCCCAATTCGCGCCAGACCTGGTCCCAGGCGGCATAGGCCGGGTCGATCATGCGCATGTACCCAGCTTGCGCCCCGTAGGCGTGGCGGATCAGCCGGTGGTGGTCTACCGAGGCGCCGCGCGGGTTCGGCACCGGGTCCTGTTCGACGATGCGTACCGCGAAGCCCTGGCGCGTGAGCGCCCAGGCAGCGGACAGGCCCATGATTCCGGCGCCCAGGACAAGGGCGGTGCGAGGCGTTCCCATGCCCCCATCCTATGCCGTGCCTCAGGGCTGGTGTGAACTCTCCGCGCGCAACGTGATGCGTCCGGTCATGGATTCACCCGGGGCGAGCTGCCGCATCGGGCCGAGCGACGCCATCGCCGGCCGATTCGCCACATCGGGCAAGTGGGAGGATGGCTCGACGCACAGCACCGGAAGCGCGGGCGGGGCATAGACCTGCAGGTTGCCCGCCAGCGCCCCGGTCGCCCGCATGTGCAGGGTGAGGTGCGGCCAGGTGATGGTCGCCACCCCGTCCCATCCGGCGAAATGGGTGTCGAGGCCGAGAAACGCGTCCTCCCCGCCATCCAGCCCGTGACTCGGCGTCGCGGCGACAGGCAGGCAGCGCTCGTCATGGGTGCAGCGATGGGTGGCGCGGAAGGACAGAAGCGTGCCGGGCGGGCGGACAAACCAGGGATGCCAGCCGGCGCCGAAGGGCATCGGTGCCTCGCCCCGATTGGTCACGGTAAAGTCAAGCGAGAAACCCGCCGCATCAAGCATGACGGCGAGCAGCGTCTCGTAGTGATAAGGCGCGGCATCGACCTGTTGGGTCAGCAGGACGCGGTCCGGTGCCTGGCCCTCGACCAGAAAGGGTCGGTCGCGCGACAGGCCGTGAATGGCGGTGCCGTCCTGCGCCCGGTTGATCGGCAGGCGATGCGGCCCGAGCCGCCCGCCATCGAGGCGGTTCGCCCAGGGGATCATCCAGAAGGCGCCGAAAGGACCGCCGAGCGGGGTGCCAACCGGCGCCGGCACCAGGATGTCCTGGCCGCTGAAGCGCAGCGCCGTGATGCCGCCGCCATCCTCCGGTGCCAGCCAGGCGGACCAGCCGCCGCCATCGAGGCTCAGCGCCACCTCAGTCCTCGAGCGCGAAGGGGTCGCGCGGGGAGGGCGTGGCGCGCGAATACTCCATCGTCGGGAAGCCGCCGCCCTGGTAGCGCTCGGTGATCGGGTCGGCGGTGATGTGGCCGACCTCGGCGCGGTATGGCTCCGCGGAGTCCTGCGGCGCCCAGCCGATGCGCTCGCGGTGGTCGCGGCCCCAATAGGAGGCGGGGTTGTCGGAACAGGCCCAGATCACCGCATGGCCGGCGCGCTCGGCGAGCACGCAGCGTTCGCACAGCCGCGTCAGGTCGGCATAGGACAGCCAGGTGGACAGCATCCGCCGGTCGACCGGCTTGGGGAAGCAGGACCCGATGCGCAGGTTGACGTTCTCGACGCCGTGCTTGTCCCAGTACATCCGGCCCATGAGTTCGCCATAGGCCTTGGACAGGCCGTAATAGCCGTCGGGGCGGAAGGCGCAGTCGTAGTCCAGCCGCTCCGCATTGCCGCTCGGCCGTTCGTGGAAGCCGATGGAATGGTTGGAACTGGCGAAGATCACGCGCGCACCTTCACGGCGGGCGGCCTCATAGACGTGATAGAGGCCGCGCAGGTTCGGGCCGAGCACTTCCTCGAACGGCCGTTCCACCGAGACGCCACCGAAATGCAGGATGGCGCCGCAGCCTTCGGCCTGGCGCAGCAGCGCCACGCCGTCGTTGATGTCCGCCTTCACGAAGGACGCGCCGGAGGGCAACGGGTCGGGGAAGGGCGTGATGTCGGTCAGGCGCAGCCGCCAGCCTTGGTCGCCCAGCGTCTTCGCCAGATGGCGGCCGAGATTGCCGGAAGCGCCCGTCAGCAGGACGGGTTTGGTGGGTGCGGTCATGGCATCAGCCTCCGTAGCCGAGCAGCAGGCGCGGCAGGGTCAAGGACACCGCAGGCCAATAGGTGGTGAGTGCGAGCGCGACAAGGATCGCCCCCCAGAAGGGGATGATGGTCTTCATGATGTGCTCGATGCGGATATTGCCGATCGCGCAGCCGACGAACAGCACCGCCCCGACCGGCGGCGTGGTCAGGCCGAGGCCGAGATTCATCATCATCACCATGCCGAACTGCACGGGGTCCATGCCGATCGCCACAACCACCGGCAGGAAGATCGGCGTGGTGATCAGGATCAGCGCCGCCATGTCCATCACGCAGCCGAGCAGCAGCAGGCACACATTGATCATCAGCAGGATGACGATCGGGTTGTCGCTGATCGCGAGCATCCCTTCCGTCAGCAGGTCCGGCAGGCGGTACATCGCCAGCAGCCAGGCGAAGGCGGTGGCGGTGCCGACCAGCAGGAACACCACCGCCGTGGTGCGCACCGAGGCGCGCACGGCGACCACGAAGCTCTCCCAACTGAGTGCTCGATACACGAAGACAGTGACGAGCAGCGCCCAGATCGTGCCGAAGGCGGCACTTTCGGTCACCGTGAAGATGCCGCTCAACACCCCGCCCAGGATGATGACCGCCGTGAGCAACCCGGGCAGCGCATCGACGAAGGCCCAGGCCAGGTGGCGGAAGCCCTGCCAACCATCGGCCGGGTAGCCTCGCCGAACCGCCATGACATAGGCCGCGACGGCGAGCAGCAGGCACATCAGGATGCCCGGCACGATGCCTGCGATGAACAGCGCGGTAACCGAGATGCCGCCGCCAGCCGCCAGCGAATACAGGATCATGTTGTGGCTGGGCGGGATCAGGATGCCGGCGATCGACGACGTCACCGTCAGGGACACGGCATAGTCCACGCCATAGCCCTTGGCCTTCATCGCCGGGATCAGGATGACGCCGGTCGCCGAGGTATCGGCCACGGCGGAGCCGGAGATGCCGCCGAACAGCATCGAGGTCGAGACATCGACCATCCCGAGCCCTCCGCGCATCCAGCCGACGGCGGCCGAGGCGAGCGCGACCAGCCGCCGCGCGATGCCGCCATGCAGCATCAATTCGCCGGCGAAGATGAAGAATGGGATGGCGAGAAGCGAGAAGATGCTCATCCCGCTCGCCATCTGCTGGAAGGCGACAGCGGGGTTCAGGCCTTCATACAGAAAGCCCGCCACGGCGGCGATGCCGAGGCAGAAGGCCACCGGCACGCCGGCGACGATGCCGATGCCGAAGATCGCGAAAATCAGCAGGAGACCCGGTTCCACGCAGACTACTCCAGGAAGGCGGCGGAGATGCCGCGCTGTTCCGGTCCCTCCGGCGAGAAGATGTCGTGCAGCACCTGCTCGATGGCGTAGAGCACCATCAGCCCGCCGCCGACGACCATGGGCGCATAGGTCCAGCCCTGGCTGATGCCGAGCAGCGGGATCTTGAAGGCGCCGACCATCGACACGAGTTCCCACGACCACCAGGCCATGGCCGCGCCAAAGGCGCCCATCAGCACATCGCAGCCCAGCGCCACCCAGCGCTGCATGCCGAGCGGCAGCATCTCACGCAGGCCCAGCACCGAGAGGTGGAAGCGTTCACGCACCCCCACCGCCGCCACCGGCATGGCGATGGCGAGAATGGCGAGCGTCGCGGCGCGCTCGATCCAGGTCGGCGTGTCGTTCAGCACGTAGCGGCCGAACACCAGCCAGCCCATCATCGCCACCAGCCCGACCAGGGCGATGCCGGCCAGGGTGATGGTCAGGGCGGACAGCCAGCCCAAGGCACGGGAGAAGGCGCGTAGCGCCGCGGGCTCCTGACGGGCCCGCGGCGCCGTGGTGTCCGCAGTGCTCACGGCATTTCGCGGATCTGGCGCACCAGGGCGGCCAGGCGCGCTTCCGAGGCGTATTTCGCGTAGACCGGCTCCATCAGTGCGGCCCAAGGGGAGCGGTCGGTGATCTCGATGACTGTCACGCCGGCGGCGACCACGCGCTCACGCGACACGCGCTCGCGTTCCGCCCAGGCAGCGCGCTGGATGCGTGCGGATTCCTGCGCTGCCTCACGCAGGATGGTGCGGTCCGCCGGGCTCAGCCGACCCCAGCGCTGCGCCGAGACGGCCAGCACTTCCGGCACGTTGGAATGCTCGGTGGTGGAATAGAAGCGCGCCACCTCGAAGTGGCGGGTCGATTCATAGGACGGCCAGTTGTTCTCCGCCCCGTCGATCACGCCCGATTGCAGGGAGGTGAAGACCTCGCCGAAGGGCAGCGGCGTCGGGTTGGCGCCGAGGTTGCGCATCAGGTCGATCCACAGATCCGACGTCTGCACGCGGATCTTCATGCCGCGCAGATCGGCCGGCGTGCGCACCGGGCGCGTCGTGTAGATGCTGCGCGCCCCGGCGTCGTACCAGGACAGCGCGATGATGCCGATCTTCTCGAGATCGGCGGCAATCGCCTCGCCGGCCGGCCCGTCGATCGCCGCCTGCATGTGCGCGACATTGCGGAACAGGAAGGGCAGCGTCACGACATTGGTCGTCGGCGCCAGGTTGTTGAAGGGCGAGAGGTTGAAGTTCGCGAAGTCGATGGTGCCCAGCCGCATCTGCTGGATCGCCTCGTCCTGCTGGCCGAGCTGCGCGGAATGGAAGGTGCGCATGCGGATGCGGTTGTTGGTGCGCTCGCCGACGATCCGGGTGAAGGCATCCATACCGATGCCGTTGGGGTAGTCGGCAGCATGGATGTTCCAGCCGCGCCATTCCTGCGCGGCAGCGGGGGCGGCGCCGAGGCCGAGCATACCGAGCGCCGCGGCGGCGACGGCAGCGAAAAGGACGCGGCGGGGCCGCGTGGTCTTGGGGGGCATGGAAGTCTCCTCGAACGGGGGCGGTGGTCCGCTCCTCGGGTGGTTAACTGCAATAGCAGATAGCAGATAGCAGATTGGGGCGTCTTTCAGGCAGCCGTCAACGGCCCCGTCAGACCGATGACCAGCCTGCCATGAGCGCCCGCAGCCTTGCGAGGGAATCCGGCGCGACCGGCCAGGCGGCGGGCGGGCGGGCATGGCCGACATCCTTGCCCGCCAGTGCCAGCGCCGCCTTCACGATCGAGACATTGGCGCCGTTCTGTTCCTCCGAGCGCAGGGCTTCGAAGGGGCCGATTTCCCCGATCAGCGCATTCGCGGTCGCGAAATCCGCCGCCCGCAGCGCAGCGAGGATGGCAACGGACCGTTCGGGCGCGACATTGATCAGGCCGGAGGTGAAGCCCTGCGCACCCAACGCCGTCATTGGCGGCGCCCAGGGTTCAGCGAGGCCGCAGACGAAGCGAATGCCTGGCGCGGCGCGGATGGCGCGCGCCAGGGCCATCAGGTCGACGCTCGCCCATTTCACCGCGACGACGCCGGGGATGGCGGTCAGCGCCGCGATGGCGGCGTCGCCAATGCCGGCATTGCGCAGATACAGCACCACCGGCAGCCCGGCCGTGTCGCCGATGCGCCGCACATACTCGGCGACACCGCGCGGGCTGACGAAGGGGTCGGGCGGTTGGTGGACCATCACCGCATCGGCGCCATCGGCCTTCGCGCGCGCAGCAAGGCGCACGGCCTCGTTCACGGACCGGCCGATGCCGGCGACCACGCGGGCGCGACCGGCGACGATGGCCGGCACCTCGGCCTGCATGCGTTCGGCCTCGGCGAAGGTCAGGCCATAGAATTCCGAGGTATTGCCATTCACCGTCAGCGCATCGACGCCGGCCGCGGCGCAGCGCCCGACGATAGGCGCGAGGCGGGCGGGGACGATCGCGTCGTCGCTGTCGAAAGGTGTCACCAGAATGCCGGAGATGCCGGTCAGTGCCTGTTCCAAGGTCATGTCCGGCGTTCCTTTCGAGGTGGTGGCGGCAGCACGCCATTGGTCACCAGCGAGCGCAGCACATGATGGCGCATGCGTGCCTCCGCGAGTGCGGGGTCGCGCTTCTTCAGCGCGGCGACGATGCCCTTGTGCTCGGCCAGCGCCTTGGGCAGGTCGCGTGGCGTGCTGCCCACCGCACGGTGCCGGCCAAGGTTGTCGTAGGCGCGCAGCGACCCCAGCGAGCGCATCAGGAACAGATTGCCCGTCGCGCGATGGATCAGGGCGTGGAATTCCTCATTCGCCTCATCGAGGGCATCGGTGTCGCGCGCCTCGGTGCCGGCCTGCATGCGCTTGAGGATGGCGGCGATGGCGGCGATCGAGCCGGCATCCATGCGTTCCGCCGCGAGCGCGGTGGCGACGCCCTCCAGCGCGGCGCGGATGCGGCCGAGTTCGCCGAGTTGGGCCGGGCCGACCTCGGCCACCACCGTGCCGCGGCGGGGCAGGGTGACGACCATGCCATCCTGTTCGAGCCGGCGCAGCGCCTCGCGCACCGGCTGGGCGGAGATGCCGAGTTCCACGGCCAGGCTGCGTTCGGAAATCTTGTGTCCGGCGGGCAGCACGCCTTGCACGATGGATTCGCGCAGGCGTCGATAAGCGCGCTCCCCGAGGGAGAGCGTATCCTCCTCGGCGAGCGGCGCGATCCTCCCTCGGGCTGTCTTCGCAGCGGCCATGGACAACTGCCATAGCAGTTGGCAGCCTCCGGCGGAAGCCAAGCCGACGCCAGGAGGAGAAAGCCCATGACCCGCAAACGCCCCGAGGAACTGCGCAGCCATCGCTGGTTCGGCGTGGATGACCTGCGCGCTTTCGGCCATCGGTCGCGCATGCTGCAGGCCGGCTATGCCGAGGAGGATTTCCGCGGCAAGCCGGTGATCGGCATCATCAATACCTGGTCCGAACTCAGCCCTTGCCATTTCCACTTCCGTACCCGGGCGGAGGAAGTGAAACGCGGGGTGTGGCAGGCGGGTGGCTTCCCGGTCGAACTGCCGGCGCATCCGGTGACCGAGCAGTACCAGAAGCCGACCTCCATGCTGTATCGCAACATGCTGGCGATGGAGACGGAGGAACTCGCGCGCAGCCATCCCTGCGACGGGCTGGTGCTTCTGGGCGGCTGTGACAAGACGCCGCCAGGGCTGATGATGGGGGCAATCTCGTCGGGTCTGCCGTCGATCATGGTGCCGGCGGGGCCGATGTTGCGCGGCAATTGGCGCGGCAAGACGCTGGGGTCCGGTTCCGATGTGTGGAAATACCATGCCGAATTGCGCGCGGGAAACATCACCCCGGCGCAGTGGAAGGACATGGAAGGCGGCATCGCGCGGTCCTTCGGCACCTGCATGACGGCCGGCACGGCGGCGACGATGATGCTGGCGGTGGAAGCGCTCGGCTTCACGCTGCCGGGGGCGTCGTCCATCCCCGCCGCTGACTCCGCCCATCCGCGCATGGCGACCGAGACCGGCCGCCGCATCGTCGAGATGGTGTGGGAGGATGCGACGCCGCAATCGCTGATCACCGAGGGCAGTGTGGATAATGCCGTCACCGCAGCGATGGCCTTCGGCGGTTCGACCAACGCCATCCCGCATCTGATCGCCATGGCGCGGCGCGCGGGGGTGATGCTGGATCTCGAACGCTTCGATGCGCTGTCGCGACGCGTGCCGCTGGTGGCGAACCTGCGCCCCAATGCCGGTGAATATCTGATGGAGGATTTCTTTTACGCCGGTGGAGCGCGCGCCTTCCTCAACCGCATCCGCGACTATCTCGACCTGTCCGCGCGCACCGTCACCGGCAGGACGATGGGCGAGAACATCGAGGGCGCCGAGGTCTTCGATGACAAGATTATCTTGCCGGTCGACAAGCCGTTGCAGGCCGAGGGCGGGCTTGCCGTGCTGAAGGGCTCGCTGGCGCCGAACGGCGCGGTCATCAAGACCAGCGCGGCCGAGCAGCGTTTGCTGCAGCACACCGGCCCGGCGGTGGTGTTCGAAAACTATGCTGATCTGAAGAAGCGTCTCGACGACCCCGATCTCGACGTCACGGCGGATTCAGTGCTGGTGCTGAAGCAGGCTGGGCCGCAGGGCGGGCCGGGCATGCCGGAATGGGGCATGCTGCCGCTGCCGCAGAAGCTGCTGAAGCAGGGTGTGCGCGACATGGTGCGGCTGTCGGATGCGCGCATGTCCGGCACCTCCTACGGCACCTGCGTGTTGCATGTGGCGCCGGAAAGCCATGTCGGCGGGCCGCTGGCCTTCGTGCAGGATGGCGACCTGATCAGGCTGGATGTGGCGGGGCGGCGGCTCGACGTGCTGGTGGATGAGGCGGAGATGGAAAGGCGCCGCGCCGCCTGGACGCCGCCTGCACGGCGTTATGGGCGTGGATGGACGTCGCTGTATCTCGACAACGTCACCCAGGCGGATGAGGGCTGCGACATGAAGTTCCTGGAAGGGACGACGCCGACGCCGGAGCCGGATATCTACTGAGGGACGCGGAGAGAAGCTTTGCCGGCCTGGTCAATTGCGGGACGGGGCTCCCGGCTCGTTCGACAAGCCGAGCCGGACTGGAGAGATACCGGCACGTGCTCACATCCGATCAAGGACGACCCGTCGCACGTGCTGCGGTGCGTCCTGGCACGTGTCCACGAAGGGCAACGCGCATGAAGGGCTGTCGGGCCGCTTTTGCGATCCTCGTTGTTGGCGTCAGCTTGTTCTCGGCCCGCATGGAGGCATCCGCCGAGCAAATCAACCATCGCTGCTTCTTTGAACCCGAAAGCGACGCTATCGACGCGCGGTGCGAGCAAGTCCTGCGGGATGCATTGGCGCTATGGGAACGCCGTCGGGACGGGCGAGCACCGGCGCGGATTCCATCGGACGGCACAATGGCACCGGCACAGATGGGTCGGGTTGACGTGATCGGACATATCGACGGTGCCGAGGTGCAGCGCGGGCTCTCGATCGTTGGGGAGCAACGCGCCAGAGCCGTTGCCGAATGGCTGATCGCCGCGGGCATTTCACGAGGGCTGGTCAGGCTGTGTCCCGTGAACGTGCGGGATATGCTCGTGCCGACGCCGCCGGGAGTAGCGGAGCCGTGGAACCGTTGGACCGAAGTCGTTCGCCAGTAGCGCCTGGGCGAATCAGAACTGGGTAAAGCCAGCTTCCGACCTCCTGGCGCAGATGTCATCTGCAGCGCCAAGTATCGGTTTCCAAAGGCCCCGGGCCTTTGGCGGGGTGAGGTCCGGAGAGGGGCAGCACCCCTCTCCGCCCACCGTCACCGATGCGCCAGCATCGCGTTGCTGTCCTCGAACCGCTGCATCACCTTGGCCGAATCATACGGCCCTTCCTCCAGCGTCTCCGGGTCCCATTCGCTGCGATGCGCGGCGAAGAAATCCCCGCCATAGACATGGATCGCCCCGGTCAGGCGCGGGATCGGGTTGGTCACCGAATGGATGATGTCCTTGCCCAGCACCGTGCAATCCCCGGTGCCGAGGGCCTTGGCGCCGGCCGCCTCGATGCGGTGCCCGTCGCCCTCGGCGATGCGGCGCCAGAAGATGTTGTCCTCGCGCCCGCCATAGATGCCGATGCACGCCCACATGCGGTGATCATGCGGCTGCAGCGTCATCAGCGGCCCCCAGGCCAGGTTCAGGATGGTCAGTTCCGGTGAGCGGTACAGCGGCACCAGCCCGGCCTTGGTCGGTTCGCCCAGCGCCTTGATGACCGAGGCATGGTCGGCGACGGCGCGAGCGACGACCTCGCGCACCGATTTGTGGCTGCTGTCCTGCGCGATGGCCTCGCGGCAATCGGCGATGAAGCGGTCGAGATCGAACATGGGGGTGCCTCCCTGCTGGCGGGACATTGCAATCCCTACGCGGAGCCTGATTGAGAAGTTACGCCTCCGCCGATGGCGGCGCACGCCAAATTCTCGCCTGCCCGAGCGCCCTTGTCGATCCTCGAGCAGGGCGGAAGAATGCCCGCCAGGTTCAGGAGCAGCGCCAGCATGAAAACGCTTGTCGAGGCCGCCGCGTCACTCGCGGCCGGCCACACCACCGCCGCCGCGCTGACGGATGCCGCGCTGGCCCGCATCGCCGCGCCTGAAGGCGAGGGCGCACGGGCATTCATTGCCGTGCATGCGGAGACCGCGCGCGCTTCCGCCGCCGCGATGGATGCGCTGCGCGTCGCCGGCCGAGCGCCCTCGGCCTATGCCGGCATCCCGATCAGCATCAAGGACCTGTACGACGAGGCGGGCGTCACTTCGCGCTCGGGCTCCATGGCGTTGAAGGGTGCGCCGCCGGCCAAGGCCACCGCGCCCGCCGTGCAGCGGCTGATCCGCGCCGGCTTCGTGATCCTCGGCCGCACCAACATGGTGGAATTCGCCTTCTCCGGCCTCGGCGTGAACCCGCATTTCGGCACACCGCGCAGCCCGTGGGACCGGGCCAGCGGGCGGCTGCCGGGGGGTTCCTCCTCCGGCGCCGGCGTCGCGGTGGCCGATGGCATGGGCTTCGCCGGCCTCGGCACCGATACCGGCGGTTCCTGCCGCATCCCGGCCGCGCTGTGCGGTGTGGTCGGCTGGAAGCCGACGGCCAAGCGCGTGCCGATCACCGGTATCCTGCCGCTCGCCACCTCCCTCGATTCGGCCGGTCCGCTGGCGCGCAGCGTGGCGGATTGCGCCGTCGTCGATGCGCTGATGGCCGGCGCCGAGGACCCTGTCGCGCCGAAGAAGCTGCCGATCAAGGGCCTGCGCCTCGGCCTGCCGCGCGGCACCTTCCTGACCGATGGCATGGACGGCACCGTCGCGGCGGTGTTCGGCCGCACCCTCACGCGTCTTTCCGCCGCGGGGGCACAGATCATCGAATTCGACTTGCCGGAGCTGGCCGAGATACCCGTTGCCAATGCCGCCGGTGGCTTCGCGGCCAGCGAGGCCTGGGCCTGGCACCATTCGCTGATCACCGCCAAGGCCGATGACTACGACCCGCGCATCCTCAAGCGCATCCGTCGTGGCGAGCAGATGTCCGCCGCGGATTACGTGGATCTGCTGCAGGCCCGCGCGCGCATCATTGCCGCCGCCGCCCCGCGCACCGCGCCCTTCGATGCGGTGATCTGCCCGACCTGCCCGATCATCCCGCCGCGCATCGCCGAGGTGGAGGACGAGGCCGACTACAACCGCATCAACATGATGCTGCTGCGCAATACCAGTGTCGGCAATTTCCTCGACCTCTGCTCGATCAGCATCCCCTGCCACGCGCCGGGTGAGGCGCCTGTCGGGCTGATGCTGACCGGCGAACACATGGGCGATGCCCGGCTGTTCCAGGCGGCGGCTTCGGTGGAAGCAGTGCTGGCGGCGTGAGCGCACCGCGCTTCGGCAGCCTGCATGACGGGCCCGCCCCCGCCGCGCCGGGGGCGGAAACCTTCACGGAATTGCTGCGTGCCGGCGGAGCGCGGGTGGAACGCATCGCCTCCCGCGCCGTCCGCGACGGCGACTGGTACGAACAGGGCTGGGCGGAATTCGTCCTGCTCGTCGCCGGGGCGGCGCGGCTGGGCTTCGCCGATGGCACCGAACACCCGCTCGCCCCTGGCGACTGGGTGCATCTGCCGGCTTGCTGCCGACATCGCGTCGTCTGGACCGACCCGGCGGTGGAGGCGATCTGGCTGGCGGTGCACTTGCCGTGAGGCCGAGAGTCCGTTTGGGAACGCGCCTTCCGGTGCGTTTCCACGTACGGCACCGGCCCGCCCCTCGGCCACTCATTTCACGATGCTGGCGTGGGTGGCCGGGCCGGGGCGGGCCGCTGCCGGACTTTCCAACAGGCTCTCAGCCCTTGCCGTCGCCCGGCAGCTTGATCCCGGTCATCGCCTGCCACACCCGGATGACGAAACCATCATCCTTGCCGCCCTGGCCGATCGCCCGCGCCGCGGTGAACAGCTGCTGCGCCTGGGAGGCCAGTGGCACCGGGAAGTTCAGCCCGCGCGCCATGTCCGCGACCAGGCCAAGATCCTTCACGAAGATGTCCACGGCTGATCGCGGTTCGTCATCGCCGGTGAGTACGCGGGCCATGCGGTTCTCGAACATCCAGGAATTTCCGGCCGCGCTCGTCACGACGTCGTAAAGCTGCTGCGGATCGGCGCCGGCGCGGATGCCCAGCGCCATCGCCTCCGCCGCCACCGCGATATGCACGCCGGCGAGCAACTGATGCACCACCTTCACCGTGGCGCCGATCCCGGGTTCCTCGCCGAGGTTCCACACTTTGGCGGCGACCGCGCCGAGCACCGGTTCCGCCGCCGCGAAGGCGGCCGCGCTGCCGGAGGCCATCACCGTCATCTCGCCCGCCCGCGCCTTGACCGCGCCACCCGAGACCGGCGCGTCGAGGAACAGGAACTGTCGCGCCGCCGCCAGCTCGGCCAGGGCGCGCGCCGCATCCGGCCCCATGGTGGCGGAACTCACGATCACAGCGCCCGGGGCCAGGCGCGGCAGCGCGCCATCGGCGCCGAACACCGCCGCCTCGGTCTGGGCGGCATTGACCACCAGCACGACGAGCGCCTCGAGCCCCTGCGGCAGTTCGGAGGCCTTGGCCGCGACGCCGCCGCCGGCCTCGGCGAATTCCGCCCGCGCGGTCTCCCGCATGTCACAGCCGGTCACGTCATGCCCGGCACGCAACAGGCTCAGCGCCGCGCCCATGCCCATGCTGCCCAACCCGATGACGCCGACCTTCATGTCTTTGACCCCGTGTGAGGGGCGCAAGCTGGCGTCGTCACGGCGGGCGGTCAACGCGTCATCGCGACCAGCAACTGGACGACGGCGAAGACGACCATGAGCAGCAGCGCGATTTGCCGCAGGCGATGGATGGAAGGCATGGCGGTCTCGGCTTGAACAGTGCCGGCGTCAGGACGGCACTGCCCGAAGCCTAGAGCAGATCGGCCGAGGCTGGCATCATTGTTCGGCCTGACGATACTCAATCGAACGACCAGGCGGCGGCCTCTCGACCGGAGCCTGTTCTAGGCGCGGGGTCGGTGCTTGCGCCCTTGCCGGGCGATCAGCGCACGCAGCAGGTCCTTGATCGCGGCCGCATCGGGATGGCGGGCGACAACCTCGGCCTCATGGGCACGCGCGGCGACCAGCAATTCGGCCAGCATCGTCTCTCCCTTGGGGGCGAGGTGCACCCGTACCAGCCGCCGGTCCCGCGCATCCTGCTGGCGTGTCACCAGGCCACTGCGCTCCATGCGGTCGAGCACCTTGGTCATGGTCGGCTGTTGCAGGAGGCACGCGTCGGCGAGCACGGTCACGGTCTCGGGCCCGCCTGACAGCGTGCCCAACACACGCCACACCGGAACCGAGACCCCACGCGCGCGAATTCGGTCGTGGAACTCCGCGGAAACGACATGCGATGCACGCGCAAGTAGCGAAAGTAGATAATCATCTACAAAGCGAGGCGATGTGTGTTCCGTGTCCATGGCGATCCACCCCGATGGAAGGCGGTACATTAACCATTTCGGACCTGCGATGTCTCGCATTGCATGCATATATTTCGTGATGCAGGTCCGCGTGCGGCATTATCGGTGCCTCGGTGCCAGTTTGAGACGATCGTTTGTGCGTCGCAATATGATGGGTGCGTCTCTCAGCCTCGTGGCAGTCGATCGGCCGCGCGGCGCTGCTCATAGGCGTGGGCATGCAGCAAAGCGGCTTCATGGACCTCCTCGGGCAGGCCGGCGCGCCGGAGGGCCGCCAGCAGGAAGCCAAGGATGTGGTCGGCCTCGATCCGCCCGCCGGCCTCGATATCGCGCAGCATCGAGGTGGCATAGGCACTCGCCGGGTCGGCAAACAGCGTGCGGTATTCGGCCATGAAGGCCTCGCGCATCGGAAAGCCATGGGCGGCCGCGATGGCCGCATTGCGTTCGAGCAGGCGGTGCAGGAAGGCGCTGCCGCCGCCGCGCACGATCTCCCCCACATTGGCGCGCATCAGCACGGTGCCGATCGCGCTGGTGCCCAGATGCACCAGCTTCTCCCACATCCGTGCCATGATGTCGGGCACTGCCTGTGCGACCACGCCGCGGGCGGGCGCGAAGGCGGCTTCGATGGCGCGGACACGGTCGGACAGCCCGCCGCCGGTTTCCCCGAAGGTGATCCAGCGCCAGTCATTGAGCTGCCGCACCATCCCATCGGGGGCTAGCGTCGCCTGGATCTTTGCCAGACCGCCAAGGACGCGATCGACGCCGAAGGCCTCGCCCAGCCTCTCAATATGGGACAGGCCATTGAGCACCGGCAGGATGGCGGTCCGACCATCCACGGCCGGGCGGATGGCGGCAATCGCATCGTCCAGGTCATAGGCCTTGCAGGAGAGCAGGATCACGTCCCATCCCGGCCCGACCCGCTCGGCGCCGATCGTGGCGACGGGGCCGCGCCAGGCGCCGAACGGGCTTTCAATGACCAGGCCGTCGCGCTCCAGCACTGCCTGGCGCGCCTGGCGGACCAGGAAGGCGACCTCCGCCGTACCGGCCTCGGCAAGCCGCCCGCCAAAATAGCCACCCAGGGCACCGGCCCCCAGCACCAGGACACGCATGTCGTTTCCTCTCGATTCTTCGCGCAGGACACTAGATCCTTGCGTGGACATTCGGTGGTGCGGATGTGCGTTGAGGCCCCGGATTTCCGTTTGCCGCGTCCTGCGGATGAGTGCGTCGGGTGCGAGGCCTCGCCGGCGCCTTGGCCGGCGTTTCAGGGGCCGATGAAGCCGTCGAGGCGCTGCCCGCCGTACCCGGGCTCGACGCGGTGGTGGCTCTCGACGGTCGGCTTCACCCTTGCGCCGATGGACACCCAGGCTCCTCTGACTATGTTGGGCCGGGCGACAGACCGCCTGTGTCGGCGCGACGCTGACGCGGAGAACCCGGCCCGTCGTGCCTCCTTCCGTGCCCTGGAAACGACTTCACCACCAAACCTGGCGATCATGCGCCAGGCCTCCGGTTAGTGGGGAGACAGGGCAGGGCAAGGGCCTCTCCCGACGCGCCGCGCTCGCCGCGGCACTGGCCACGACGGGGTGCCTCCACCCCTACCCGACGCCCCCCGCAGGCGGTGCCGCCAATGCCCTGCCGCCCCTGCCGCTCGCTGGCCCGCTGCGCAGCCTGGGCGGCCTCGATATCGACAATGCCAACCTTGGGGCCGGTGGCCTGTCCGGGCTGTATCTGGATGACGGCCTGGTCGCGACATTCGTCGATGACCGAACGCGCTGGGCGCAGGCCCGCCTTGTGCTGCGGGACGGGCTTCCGGCGGGACTTGCGCCGATCGCGTCCGGTCCCCTGAATGATGGCGGCGGACGGCCTCTGCCGGGCGGCTTTGGTGGCGACGCGGAGGCGCTGACGCGCCTGCCCGACGGCACTTGGCTGGTCGCTTTCGAACGATGGCATCGCATCCGCGCCTATCGTCGGCTTG
Organism: Neoroseomonas lacus; assembly: GCF_014644535.1. GTDB lineage: Bacteria > Pseudomonadota > Alphaproteobacteria > Acetobacterales > Acetobacteraceae > Neoroseomonas > Neoroseomonas lacus. The sequence goes on along the minus strand of NZ_BMKW01000002.1, from coordinate 488,699 downwards.
ACGATGCGGGCCTCTATGTCGAGGCCCCGACCGGCCTCGATCGTGCACCAGCGAATGGCGGGCTGGAATCGCTGGCCCTGCTGGCCGATGGCCGCCTGCTTGCCATTGCCGAGGATTTGCAGCCGACCGGCAGCCCTTCCCTGCGTCAGGGTTGGGTTGGCGGGCCGGGACTCTGGGCGCCGCTCACCTATCGCCCGGCAGAGGGCTTCGTGCCGGTTGACGCCACCGGCTTACCGGATGGCGGGGCGCTGGTCCTGGAGCGCCGCTTTCGTTGGTACAGCGGCTTTTCCGGCCGCCTGGTCCGCCTGCCCGCCGGCGCCATGAGGCCGGGCGCGGTGCTGGAGGGGCAAGAGATCCTGCGCATCGACGGCAACCCCGTGCCGGCGGAGAATTTCGAGGGCGTCACGGCGCGCCGCCATGACGGGCGAACCCTGGTCGCCATCGTCGCCGACGACAACCACATGCCGAATCAGCGCAGCCTGATGCTGTTGTTCGAACTGGCCGGTTGATTTCTTCTTGTCTGGAGCGACGTGGTTGTGTCGCCCGGGTACGGTCGAGCCGTGCGCGCGACGAGGATTCTGTCCGGAAGCCGGCGCCCGCCACGGCTGTTGGCACGGGCATTCCCGGTACGCTTGTCGTCCCGGTTGGCCCGAGACCTCAGCGCGTCGCGCCGGCCTCGTACCAGCCGCGCGTCGCGGTGACGATGCGCACGACGGAGAGCATCACCGGCACTTCCACCAGCACGCCGACCACCGTCGCCAGCGCCGCGCCGGAATCGATGCCGAACAGTGAAATCGCCGCCGCCACCGCCAGCTCGAAGAAATTCGACGCGCCGATCAGCGCCGCCGGCGCGGCGACGCACCAGGCGACGCCGAAGCGCCGGCTGAGCCAATAGGCGAGTCCGGCATTGAGATAGACCTGGAGCAGGATCGGCACGGCCAGCAGCGCGATCACCAGCGGCTGCGCCAGGATACGCTCGCCCTGGAAACCGAACAGCAACACCAGCGTCGCCAGCAGCGCCAACAGTGAGACCGGCTGCAGCCGCGCAAGGACGCTGGACAGTGCCGCTGCGCCACCACCGGCAAGCAGCGACCGCCGCCAGACCTGCGCCACCACCACTGGCACGATGATGTACAGCACCACGGAGAGGAACAGCGTGTCCCACGGCACCGTGATGGAGGCCACGCCGAGCAGCAGCCCGACCAGCGGCGCGAAGGCCACCACCATGATGGCGTCGTTCAGCGCCACCTGGCTCAACGTGTAGTGGGGTTCCCCGCCGCAGAGTTCGGACCAGACGAAGACCATCGCCGTGCAGGGCGCGGCGGCGAGCAGGATCAGCCCGGCGATATAGGACGGGATCTGCGCCTGCGGCAGCAGCGGGGCGAACAGCCAGCCGATGAAGACCGTGCCGAGCAGCGCCATCGAGAACGGCTTCACCGCCCAATTGACGAACAGCGTCACGCCAATGCCGCGCCAGTGTTCCCGCACGCCGCCCAGGGCGCCGAAATCGATCTTGAGCAGCATCGGCACGATCATCAGCCACACGAGGGCGGCGACCGGCAGGTTGACTTTGGCGAGTTCGGCCTGCGCCACCATGGCGAAGGCGCCCGGCGCGAGATGGCCGAGCAGGATGCCCACCGCGATGCACAGCGCGACCCAGAGGGAGAGGTAGCGCTCGAACAGCCCAAGACGCGCGGGTGCGACGGCGGTGGTGCTCATGCCAAGCGCCCCGACATCAACCCGGTTCGCCTTCGATCGGCTGTCCGCCGCAGGCACGCATGAATACCAGCACGTCATGCGCGGCCTGCTTCACTGCCGTGGGTTCGATGCCCTTGGCCACCACCGCGACACCGCCGCCGCCCGCGCGGTAATAGGGGTAGGAGCCGATATCGATGTCCGGGTAGCGCGCCTGGATGGCGGCGAGGCCTTCGGCGATCCGCCCTTCCATCAGCCCGTTGGCGTGCACTGCGGCCGAGACGATGGGCGGGCCGCCCTGGAGCGTGGGGGCGAGCGCCTCGAACATCGCCTGCATGATGCGCGGCACCCCGGCCATGACGTGGACATTGCCCATGGTGAAGCCGGGGGCGATGGAGATGATGTTGTCGATCAGCGTCGCCCCGCGCGGCATCGTCGCCATGCGCTGGCGGGCGGCGTTGAAATCGCCCGGCGGCGTCTGCCGCGCATAATGGGATTCCAGCCGCCGCCAGGCTTCCGGATGCGGTTCCCAGGGCACGCCGAAGGCCGCGGCGACGCATTCGCTGGTAATGTCGTCATGCGTCGGGCCGATGCCGCCGGTGGTGAAGACGTGGTCGTATTTGGCACGCACCTCGTTCACCGTGCCGATGATGGTCGCCGGTACATCGGGGATGACGCGGACCTCGCGCAGCGGGATACCGATCTCGCCGAGGCGGGTGGCGATGAATTTCAGGTTGGCGTCCTGCGTGCGGCCCGACAGCACTTCATTGCCGATGATGAGCAGGCAGGCGGTCGGGTTGGGCATGGCGGGATCCTCCAGAGGCAGCGAGGATAGGCGGGACGCGCCGGCAGACCAATGGGGCCGCCGCTGCGCGGGGAGAAGGCACGCGCTCGGCGCTCGCGGTCCGAGAGACCGATTGAAAATGCGCCAGGGGGCGCATTTTGAGGTCCGGCACCGGCCCGCACCCCCACCCGGCCACCCATTCCAGGATACTGACGTGGGTGGCCGGGTGGGGGTGCGGGCCGGTGCCGGGCTTTTCGAACGGTCTCCGAGGGGCAGACGATGCCTCGGATCGAGGCGCAGCCTCGGTCCGGGAGCGCACGGCGCCACCGCGCCCAGACCGAGAGAAGCGTCCAGCGCAGCCGTGCAGGGCGCGAGGCAAGCCGGCCGGATGGCCGGCGCCCGCCGCCTGAGGGACAAACAATATCTCACCTCGGGCCTTCCGGCCCGAGGTGGATCACGGCGCGAAGACGGTGAAGACGTAGGTTGCCGCCAGCACCAGATGGACGATCCCGCACAACAGATTGGTCCGGCCCGTGCCGTAGGTGATGATCGCCACCGCGAAGGACAGTGCCAGCAGCGTCGTCTGCCCGGCAGAAATGCCAAGGGCGAGCGGTTGCCCGATCATGAAGGAAACCGCGGCCACCGCGGGCACGGTCAGCCCGATGCAGGCGACGGCGCTGCCGAGCACCAGGTTGATGCTCGATTGCAGGCGGTTATGGGCGGCGGCGCGGATCGCCGCAGCGCTTTCGGGCATCAGCACGATCGCGGCGACGATGACGCCGACCACCGTCGTCGGCGCGCCGACGGCGGCGACACCTTCCTCCAGCGCCGGCGCCAGGGCCTTGGCCAGCAAGACCACCGAGGTCAGCGCCACGATGAGCAGCACGGCGGAGCCTGCGGCAATCCGGCCCGCCGGGCGGGCATGGCCGGCCGAGGGACCGTCACCGACCGGCAGGAAGTAGTCGCGATGCCAGTTGGTCTGGATGAACAGGAAGGCGAGATAGAGCGCGAGGCAGGCCCCCGAGATGAAGATGAGCTGCGCTGTGGTCAGGTAGGGCCCCTCGGTGGACAGCACATGGTTGGGCAGCACCAGCACCAGCGTCGCCATCGGGATGAGCACGGCGAGGAAGGAATTCGCCCCGTCCACGCGGAATTCCGACCCGCGGTGGCGCCAGGCGCCGATTACGATGCAGGCGCCGGCCAGGCCATGCAGCACCAGCATCACCGCGGCATGCACCGAATCGCGCATCAGCCCCGGATTGGGGTCGCCACCCAGCATCAGCGAGATGATCAGCCCGGCCTCGATGACCGTGACGGCCAGGGCCAGGATCAGGGTGCCGTAGGGTTCGCCCACGCGCAGCGCGACGATCTCGGCATGGTGGACGGCCGCCAGCACGCTGCCGAGCAGCACAATCGCGAGCAGCAGCGCCACCAGCCCGAGCCCGGCCTTGCCGATAACGACCCAGGCCAGCACGCCCAGCACGGGCAGCAGGATGGTGTGAAGCGGGATTCGGTCTGTCGGTGCGCCGGCCATGACCGTGCCTAGCATGGCCTTGCCGGTCCCGGCAGTTGCGAACCTGTCGCGCCGCCGATGATCCGCTAGCCTGCCCGCCATGGACACGCCCGCACCAAGCCCCGCTGCCGAGACGCTGAACCGAGACGGCCTCTGGGCCATGCCGGCCGGCCCGCCGCATGAGGAAATGCACGTCGCCCAGAATGCCGTCGTCCGCGACCTGGTGATCGGCGCGGCGGATGCGCTGACCCTGCCGTTTGCCCTGGCCGCCGGCCTGTCGGGCGCCGGCGCGGCGAACCCGCTGGTGGTGACCGCGGGCCTCGCCGTGATCGCCGCCGGCGGCATCGCCCGGAGCCTTCGCGGTTACCTCGATGCGCGCAACGAGGCCGACCACTACCTGGCCGAGCGCGGGCGCGAGGAGGAGGAGACGGTCGAGTACGCCGACCGCGAGCGATGGGAGGTTGCCGCCATCCTGCATCGCTACGGCGTGCGGGGGGATGCGCTGCGCCTGTCGGTCGACTCCATCTGTGCCGATCAGCGCCGCTGGGTCGATTTCATGATGCGTTTCGAACTCGACCTGAAGGAACCCGAGCCGCAGCGTGCGGCGCAAGCCGCCCTGACCACCGGCTTCGCCAGCGTGGCGGGCGGGCTGGTGCCGCTCGCGCCCTTCATCCTGGTCACTGGGGCGCCCACCGCCCTCGCCATCTCCGCGGCGCTGACCGGGATCGCGATGGCAGGGCTTGGCTGGCTGCGCGCTTGCGCCACCGGCCTGCCGGCGCTGCGCGGGGCCGTCCAGGCCGTGATGATCGGCGCGAGCGCCGCGGCCGCGGCCGCCATGGTGGCCAGGGCTGTGGCTGGCTGACCGACCGGAAGCGTCGCCGCCGGCAACCGGCAAGGTCCTCGGGCCGAACTCGCCGCCGCGGTGATGCATCGTTTGATTGACGCAGACCGCGCTGCGGGCGCAGCACTGCAGGGCGGCAAACCGCAACGGGGAGGGAAAAAAACATGTACGTCACCATCCGCAGCTACGCCGCGACCGGATCGGTCGAGGAGATCGTGCGTCACGTCGAAGCCTTGGTCCTGCCGATGCTGAAGGGGCACCCGGGCTTCCAGGCCTATTGGGCCGGGCGCAGCGAGGAGGGGGTGTTCTCCGTCAGTCTCTTCGATACCCGGGAACATGCCGAGGCGGCGCATGAGGCCGTGCGCGGCATCGTCGCGGCGAACCTCACCGAGTTGCTGCCACAGCCGCCGGTCGTCACGCGCGGCGAGGTGCTGGTTTCAGCCTAGATCGTGATGGCCGCGGGTGCGAATGCACCGGAGGTCTGAATCGCGCAATCAAACAATAGGTTAGAGCGTGGTGGGTGAACGAATGTGAACCAATCACGATCGAGTGGCAGGAGGGGCGGGGGAGAGACCTCCCGGTACGCCGCCGTTTGTTGACGTAGATGGCAGACCGGTGTCGTCCGATGCGGGATGGCCGCGCCACTGTCACTGACAGGCAATGCAACCGGTTCGGTTCGAACCTTCCCGCATCGCAGGACCTTCGAGCCATGACTGGATGAAGCACGACGGGCAGAACGGCGGTGACGCTGCTTCGCCTGTGAGGCCAGTCAGTAGCGCAAGCCTTCCCCGTCAGCGCCCGTACCCTTCTCGCATCCGATCGATCACGCCGAGTGGCCGGCGGCGCGGCATCTTGGCCGCCTGCCGCCTTGCGTAGACCTCATTGAGCAGGACTTCGCCGTCGGCAGCACGCTCCAGCGTCAGGCGCCGGCTGAAGATCTCCGCGGATCCCGGGTGTCGCCCGATCAGGACGATGCCGGCTTGCGGTAACCGTTCAGCGATCACGCGTAGCATGGCATCGGCTGAGTCCGGGTCGAGCGCATCCGTCGCATCGCCCAGTACGATCCAGTGCGGACGCAACAGAATGATCCGCGCGAAGGACAGTCGCTGCACTTCCGCCGGGGTCAATGCGCGCGTCCAGTCGGCCATTTCGTCCAGCCGCGCCGCGAGATGTGCGAGACCCACGCCGGCAAGCGCGTCTTGCAGCGCCGCATCATCGTGACGGTCCGCCGTCCCCGGAAAGGCCAACGCTTGGCGCAGCGATCCCTGCGGTAGGAACGGCCAGGGACCGACAGCGATCATCCCGGCATCGGCCGGCAGAACCACCTGGCCGCGGCCCCAGGGCCAGATGCCGGCCAGCACGCGGAACAACGCGCTCGCCGCCTCCGGGTCGCCGTCAACCAGCACGTGCTGGCCCGGCTCCACCTGCAAGGTGAGGTTCGACAGCATGGTGGTGCCGTCGGGTGTTGCGACCCACAGGTCGCGGACCCCGAGTTGCGATGTCGGCACGCGGTCGAGGTTGAGCGCGGTCTCCCCGGTGCGTGCGGCTTCCAGCGCAACGATGCGGACCGCCTCGTCGAGCATCAGCACACGCTCCACCGAGGCGCGCCATCCGGCGATCAGGGCAAGGTTGTCGACCGGCCACGACAGCGCGGCGGTGACCTGCTGGAACGCCTGCCCCGACTGGATCAACCGCCCGAGCGAGAGCGAGCCATCGAGGAAGCGCGGCGTGCCGACCAGGATCGGAAACACGCCGGCCAGCGCCACATAGCCTGAGGAGAAGGCCAGCAACCGCGCCAGGCCGATGGACTGGTCGTACCAGGATCGCGCGATGGTCTCGAAGACCGTCTCCAGGCGTTCGCGCTCCAGCGGTTCGCCGCGCGCGACGGCGATCGGTTCGCCGCTCTCATGCGCGCGCACCAGGCTGAAGCGGAAATCGGCCTCTTTCGTCTGCCGCGTGTCGGTGGCGCGCACGAGTGGACGGCCCAGCAGGAAGGCGACCACGGCGCCCGTGCCGGCATAGACGAAGGCGAGCACGACGAGGTGCCCGGGCACGTCGAGGCCGGCAACGCTGATCCAGCCTGACAGCGACCACAGGATGCCGACGAAGGTGATCAGCAGGAGAATGCAGTAGAACAGGGTGCTGGCCAGCTCGATGGCGACTTCGGTGGCGATGCGGACGTCTTCGGCGATCCGCCCGTCCGGGTTGGCGTGGTCGCCGGGGATGAGGTCGGCCTGGTAGTGCCGCGCATCCTCCATCCAGTCGCCGATCACCCGCGTCGTCAGCCAGCGTCGCCAATCGAACTGCAGATGACGTCGCACGACGAGATGTGCGGTGTTGGTCGCCATGGTGCCAAGCACGATGAGGCCGAAGATACCGATCTGGGTCATCGCGCGGTCAGTCGAGCGCCGTTCCAGCGCATCGAACAGATCCGCGCTCCAGATGTTCAGCCGGATCGCGAGTGCCACCTGGGCGACTACCAGCAGGGCGAGCATCGTGGTCAGCAGCCGCGGCCGCCAACGCCCCCGCCCGGTCCAGTATGGGCCGGCGATCCTGGCGAAGTCGCGGACGAAGTGCTGCGGGTGGCTTGGCTCGGTGGTGCCGATCATCGAACCCCCTTCAGGCGGCGCCTGACGGCGCAGGCGGGACCAGGCCGGACCAGACATGTCGCGCGTGGCCGCATCGTGCGCCAGGCTGCTGCGCCGCGTCGACATGTGCGAAGGGACAGAAGGCCGGCGGGGCGCCGGCAGCGGCTTGCCCCGATGGGGGGCCGAAGACGCACGCGCCGCCAGCGACCCTCTCAGGCCGGTCGTGGAAGAAAAGCGTACCCTGGAGGTCGAGCTCGGCCTCCGGGGATGGCATTGCGTCGGGGTGCCGGCCGGTGTCCGGACGAGCAGCGTCGTGTTCCTGACGCAAGCGGTGATGTGGCCCTGGCATGGGGCGATCCCGTCAGCCAGGCTCTCGGCGCGGCCGGGACGCACCGCCGTCATCCCCTCTCGCAGATGCGCGCGCGAACCGGCCCCGGTGGTCGCCAGAGGGGCTGGTTCGCCGCGGTACGCATGACCCAGCGCGTCAGAGCAGGCGATTGGCGCGGGCGAGGACCGCCTCGAACAGCACCTGGCAGCCGGCTTCGGCCTCGTCGGGCTGGATGCTCTCGGCCTCGTTGTGGGACAGGCCGTCCTTGCACGGCGTGAAGATCATCGCCGTCGGGACCGAACGCGCGACATAGACCGCATCGTGGCCGGCGCCGGAAATGATCTCGCGCGAGGAGAAGCCCAGCCGCTGCGTCGCCTGGCGGACCAGGTCCACGCAGGACGGGTCGAAAGGCTGCGCCGGGATGTGAAACAACTCGGTCAGCTCGAGCCGACAACCGGTCTCGGCCACCAGGCGCTGCGCCTCGGCCGGGAAGGTCGCGGCCAGCGTCTTGATCTCGGCATCGTCGGGGTGGCGGAACTCGACGGAGAAGCGCACCTCGCCGGGCACCACATTGCGCGAGGGCTGGGCGATCTGCAGGAAGCCGATCGTCCCGCGGCCATCTTCACCGCGCGCGCGCATCAGCTGGTCGACCAACGTCACCACCCGGGCGGCGGCGACCAGAGCATCCTTGCGCGCCGAGGGCGGCGTCGTGCCGGCATGGCTTTCCTGCCCGATGATCACTGCGTCGTACCAGACCTGCGCCTGCGCTCCGGTCACGATGCCGACCTGCTTGCCCTCGCGCTCGAGGATCGGACCCTGCTCGATATGCAACTCGAAATAGGCATCAGCGGGGAAAGGCTTCGCCGCGTGCTCGCCCTTGTAGCCGATCTGGTCGAGCGCTTCGGAGACCGACACGCCATCCACGTCGCGAAGGTTGTAGGCCTTGTCCTGCGTGTAGATGCCGGCCCACACGCCGGAACCCATCAACGAATGGCCGAAGCGGGAGCCTTCCTCATCGGTCCAGTTGACCAGTTCGATCGGCGCCTCGGTGGTGATGTTCAGGTCATTGAGCGATTGCATCACCTCGAGCCCGGCAATCACGCCGAGGGCACCGTCGAACTTGCCGCCGGTGGGCTGGCTGTCGAGATGGCTGCCGAGGAGCACCGGCAGGCGCTTGGGGTCGCGCCCCTCGCGCCGGGCGAACATGTTGCCGATGGCATCGACGCGCACCGTCAGGCCCAGCGCCTCGCACCAGCCCTTGAACTGGTCGCGACCCTTCTTGTCGACATCGGACAGGGTCAGGCGCTTCACGCCTCCCTTCGGCGTCGCGCCGATCTCGGCCATCGCCATCAGGCTGTCCCACAGCCGCTTTCCGTCGATGCGCTGATTGGTGCCGCTCATGGATCGTCGTGCCCGTCCTGCTTCGGAAAATCAGGGGACTAAGCCTTGATCCGGCGGCTGTCCACAGGTGGCGGGGCGAGGCTTTCGGTGGGTCGGTGAATTGGGTGCGAATACAATATACATGCCGATCAATTCAATTCCGGCTTGGGCAAGTCTCAATATAAAATTGACGTCAGTACTTCACGAATAGATTGAAGGGCGGCCAGTCGGCGGAGGCGTTGCCCCTGCCCTGATGTTGCCATGGTTGGGCGGGACTGTTGCCAGTCGCCAGGAATTGTTGCATGGCAGCAGGACAAGGCGCAGGTGTGTCTATCATTTCTGTCATTTTCTCCCCTTTGGAGATTCTCGTGCGTCGCCGGACGCATCCCCCCAACGGCTCGCGCAGCCAGGACCACCAAGGAGATTCCCTCATGGGGTTCCAAAGCTTCTCTCTTCAGGCCCGTGACGGCCGCGTTGCGCTCCCCCGCGCCGCGACCGCATCCCGGGCCGGGCGGATGCGGACGACTGCCCTGCGGGCGGCGGCCAGCTGCGCGGTGATCAGCCTCTCGGCGCTGACCATGGGCTGCGCCCAATCGGCCGAGGGCATCGCCGATGGTTCCTCGGGGCCGGTCACGGCCTCCCCTGATCTCGGCCGCGCCGTGGGTGACCCGCAGGTTGGCACGGCTTCCTACTATTCGCGCCGCTTCACAGGCCGGCGCATGGCGAGCGGCGGGCGGTTCGACCCGGCGTCCGACACCATCGCGCATCGCACCCTGCCATTTGGCACCATTGTGCGCGTGACCAATCTGCAGAACGGCCTGTCGGTGACCGGCACAGTGCAGGATCGCGGCCCCTGGTCGCGTGGCCGCATCGTCGACCTCAGCCCGCGCATCGCCCAGAATCTCGACATGATCCGCAGCGGCGTGGCGCAGGTCGAAGTGGTGCCCGTCGAACTCGCCGAGGCAGCTGAGTGAGATCGCCCCGCCGGGTCACCCCAGGCGGATCGCTTTCACCAGATGATCGATGAAGACGCGGACGCGGCTGGGCATGCGCCCGGCCTGACTGGCGTGGATGGCATGGATCTCCTCCCGGTCACCGGGGTTGAGCGCCTCCAGCACCGGCACGAGCCGGCCCGCGGCGATGTCCGGCCCGACATGAATATGCGCCAGCCGCGCCAGACCGACACCCGCCAGGGCCAATTGCCGCGCTGATTCGCCGTCGCCCACCTGGGCATTGCCGCAGGCCGCGACCGTGGCGATGCGGCCATCTTCCAGGAACGGCCATTCCTCGAAGCTGCGAGCGAAGTTGAAGCCGATCAGATTATGCGTCGTCAGCGCCGCCAAGCTGCCCGGCATGCCGTGGCGGGCGAGGTAGGCGGGTGCTGCGACCACCACCATCGCGCTGCTGCCGAGCTTGCGCGCCACCAGCTGCGAATTGCGCAGCGGCCCGACCCGGATGGCGACGTCGGCGCGCTGTTCCAGCAGGTCGATCACCTGGTCGCTCAGCACGATGTCGAGCGTCACCTCGGGAAAGCGCTCCAAGAAGCCCGGCACCAGCGGCAGCAGGTGATGGGTGCCGAAAGGCACGCTGGCATTGACGCGCACCCGCCCGCGCGGCGCCGCGCCGGCGGCCGCCTCGCGCTCGGCTTCCTCGATATCGGCGAGGATACGCTGGCAGCGATCGTGAAAGGCCAAGCCCTCTGCCGTCAGCTGCATCCGCCGCGTCGACCGGTTCACCAGCCGCGCGTCGAGCCGTGCCTCCAGCCGCGCCACGAGCTTGCTGACTGCCGAGGGCGTCATGCGAAGCGCTCGCGCCGCCGCCGAGAAGCCCGCATGGGCGACGACCTGGGTGAAGACCTCCATCTCGGCGCTACGATTGATCTCCGGGCGGGGCATGTGACGTCACCTCACAAGTGATGTTCCATCCTTCCGTATAGTTCACAGCTCCGCGGCGTCCATGTTGCAGTGCATCACAACTGAAGCCGTCGGAGGCTGCCTTGCCCATCGCCGTCTATGCCCTTGCCGCGGGTGCCTTTGGCATCGGCGTCACCGAATTCGTCATCATGGGCCTGCTGCTGCAGGTCTCGACCGATCTTGGCGTCTCGATCTCTGCCGCCGGCCTGCTGGTGTCGGGCTATGCGCTCGGCGTCTTCGTCGGCGCGCCGGTGCTGACCATCGCGACGCGGCGCCTGCCGCGCAAGACCGTGCTGATGGCGCTGATGGCGATCTTCACCATCGGCAACATCGCCTGCGCCGTCGCGCCGAGCTATGGCGCACTGATGGCCGCGCGTGTTGTCACCGCCTTGGCCCACGGCACCTTCTTCGGCGTCGGTTCGGTCGTCGCCGCCGGGCTGGTCGCGCCGGAACGTCGCGCCTCGGCCATCGCCCTGATGTTCACCGGGTTGACGGTGGCGACGCTGCTGGGCGTGCCGTTCGGCGCCTGGCTGGGCTTCGACCATGGCTGGCGGGCGACCTTCTGGGCGGTCGCGGCGATCGGCGTCCTGGCCTTCGCGGCGCTGGCACTGATCGTGCCGCGGGACGCTGCGCGGCGGGATACCGTGCCCCTGGCCGAGGAACTCGCCGTGCTGCGCCGCCCGCAGGTGTTGCTGGGGCTGTTGATGACGGTGCTGGGCTTCGGCGGCGTCTTCGCGGTGTTCAGCTACATCCAGCCGATCCTGGTGACGATCACCGGCTTCTCCGAAGCCGCCGTGTCGCCGATCCTGCTGGTGTTCGGCGTCGGCCTGATCCTGGGCAACCTGGTCGGTGGCAAGCTGGCGGATTGGCGACTGATGCCGGCCCTGTTCGGCACGCTGGCGGCACTGGCGGTGGTGCTGGTCGCGGCGACCTTCGTGCTGCATGACCGCGTGGCGGCGGTGGTGGCAGTCGGGCTGCTGGGCGCGGCGGCCTTCGCCACGGTCGCGCCGTTGCAGCTCCGCGTGCTGGAAGCGGCGGGCGGGGCCGGGCAGACCCTGGCCTCTAGCCTGAACATCGCCGCGTTCAATCTCGGCAATGCACTGGGGGCGTGGCTGGGCGGGGCGGTCATCGACCACGGGCCAGGGCTCGGTGCGGTGACGTGGGTGGCGGCAGCGATGCCGGCGGTGGCGCTCGTCGCGGCGCTCGGCAGCCGTGCGCTGGAGCGGCGCGGGGCGGGGCGGCGAGAGGTGGTTGCTGTCGCGGGAGATTGATGGCTGAGGAGCGCGCGACGTTGCGGGCCATGGAGAGGGGCTCTGCCCCTCTCCAAACCTCACCCCGCCAAAGGCCTAAGGGCCTCTGGACACCTTAAGTTGGCGCGGGGCAGCCGGACGAACCGGGACGGTAGAGATGAGTTGGGCTCGATAGCCGGCAAGACGCTTGGCACTTGGCAGTGCGGGTGTGCCGATCGCGGGGATAGCCCCATTCTGCCCAGCACCAAGGATGAGGTTTCCAAGAGCTTCATGCCTTTGGTGCGGCGAGATACGGAGGGCGCTGCAATTACTGGTGCCTCGACTTCGCACCGCTCCGACGATTTCACAGACATTGAGCGAAGGTGCAGAAGCCTTCGTTTCCTGCCGGGGTGCCCGAGGGGCAGCGCCCTTCCGCCTTCACGCGCGCGGCCGGCCCGCTACGCGGCCAACGACGCGATCTCGGCCCTCAGTTCGGCGATGCCCTGGCCGGTTTCGCTGCTGGTCACCAGCACCAGCGGGTGCGCCGCCGTATGTTCGCGCGCAAGGGCCTCGGCTTCCTTGATTCGGGCGGCCAGTTTCACCGGCCCGACGTCATCCGCCTTGGTCAGCACGATCTGGAAGGCGACGGCGGCGACGTTCATCAGTTCCATCGCCGCGCGATCGGATGACTTGGTTTCGACCCGCGCATCGAGGAGCAGGATGACGCGCATCAGGTTCGGCCGGCCGCGCAGATAGTCGAACATCACGCCTTGCCAGTCGCGCTGCATGTCCTTCGATGCCTTGGCGTAGCCATAGCCGGGCAGGTCCACCAACACGATGCGGTCGGCCAGGTTGAAGAAGTTGAGCTGCCGTGTGCGCCCTGGCGTCTGTGACACGCGGGCGAGCGCCTTCTGCCCCACTAGCGCATTGACCAGCGTGGACTTGCCGACATTGGAACGCCCGCAAAAGGCAACCTCCGGCAAGCCCGGCTCCGGCAACTGATCGGATTTCTGCGCCGCGTAGAAGAAGTTGCAGGGCCTGGCGAAGAGCAACCGCCCCGCCTCGATCAACTCGGCCCGTTCCTCGTCGTTGCGTGCCTCTGCCAGCCCAGTCATCGCTTGTCTCTCGCTAGATGGGCCGTGCCTGTCGCGTTGGCGCCCCTTGGTGACGGATAGAAAAAGGAGGGGGTGCGGGGGAGTTCTCTCCCCCGCCTTTACGATTTCGCCTTGGCGGTCTTGCCCGTGGACTTGGCGGCCTTCGCCGCGGCGCGGTCATGCCGCATGATGTAATACTGCTGCGCCACCGACAGCGTATTGTTCCATGCCCAATAGATGATCAGCCCCGCTGGCATGCCCGCGAGCATGAAGGTGAACACGATCGGCATCCACTGGAAGATCTTCGCCTGGATCGGGTCGGGCGGCGCCGGGTTCAGCTTCTGCTGCACGAACATGGTCACGCCCATGATGAGCGCCCAGGCCGGCATGTGCAGGAAGTGGCTGTACTGCACCGGGTCGAAGGGCAGCAACCCGAACAGGTTGAACAGGTTGGTCGGGTCCGGCGCGGACAGATCGTGGATCCAGCCGAAGAAGGGCTGGTGGCGCATCTCGATGGTGACAAACAGCGCCTTGTACAGCGCGAAGAACACCGGGATCTGGATCAGGATCGGCAGGCAGCCCGAGGCCGGGTTGACTTTTTCCGACCGGTACAGCGCCATCATCTCGGACTGGACCTTTTGCGGGTCGTCCTTGTGGCGTTCCTTCAACTCGGCCATTTTCGGCGCGAGCGCCTTCATCCGGGCCATCGAGTGATAGGCCTTGTTGGCCAGCGGGAAGAAGGCCGCCTTGATCAGCACGGTGAAGATCAGGATGGCGACGCCGAAATTCCCGGTCAGGCGGAAGATCCAGTCGAGCGCCAGGAAGAACGGCTTCACCAGGAAGTAGAACCAGCCGAAGTCGATCGCCTTGTCGAAATCGGTGATGTGCAGCCGGTCCATATAGCTGTCGAGGAGGTGGACCTCCTTGGCGCCGGCGAAGACGCGCGTCGCCATCTGGCCGGTGGCACCCGGGGCGATGGTGATGGGCTGCGGCGTCGCCATGTCGACCTGCCAGCGGTCGCCGGCATCCCCGCCACCATCGTTGGCGAAGCGGTAGGAGGCGCGCAGCGTCTGGTCGGGCGCGGCTGGCATGACGGCGGCGAGCCAGTACTTGTCGGTGAAGCCGGCCCAACCGCCCGCGGTTTCCTGGTCGAGCGCCACGCCGGAGCGGCGGGTCGCCTCCGTCTTGGCGCTGGAATAGGTCATCTCGTGCAGGCGGTCGCCGAGCACGCCAGTGAAGCCTTCATGCAGGATGTAGTAGCCGGCGCCGATCGGCGTGTGCTCGCGGCGGATGCGCGCCCAGGGCAGCACCGAGACCGGCTCGGCGCCGCTGTTGCGCACGCGCTGGTCGGCCGTGATCATGTACTGGTCGTCGACCGACAGGGCGATCTCGAAGACCTGCCCCCGGCCGTTATCCCACGACAGGATGACCGGGTTGCTGGCGGTGAGTGGCCCGGGGGTCGCGGTCCAGTCGGTCTCGCTGTCCGGCACGCGGACGGCGGGGCTCGCCGCGGTCCAGCCCCATTGCGCGAAATAGGGATTGGCGCTGCTGCGCTGGTCGAACAGGCGGACCCGCGGCGAATCAGGGGCGAGCGTCTCGTGATAGGTGGTCAGCACCAGGTCGTCGACGCGCGCGCCGCGCAGGTTGATGCTGCCGGCGACGCGCGCATTCTCGATCGACACGCGCGCGGCGGGCGGCCGCGCTGCGGTGGCGGAAGCCTCGGTCTGCACCGGGGCCGTCACGCCGGGTGTCGGCACGCCACCGGCGGCGGCCGGCGAGGGCACGGGCACGGCGGGGGCCGTCTGCATTGCGGGCAGCGCGGGCAGCGGGGCGGGCGGCCGGTTCGTGCGGTTCCACACGTCGAAGATCAGCAGGATGCCGATCGACAGCGCGATCGCGGCAAAAAGGCGCTTCTGGTCCATCGGGGAAAATCTCAGCCTTTCGGCGGAAGGGGCACTGGGTCGTAGCCCCCCGGGTTCCAGGGATTGCAGCGCAGGATGCGCGTCGCGCTCATCAGGGCGCCGCGCGCGGCACCATGGGTGGTGATGGCTTCAAGCGCGTAGTCACTGCAGGACGGGTAGAAGCGGCAATGGCTGCCAATGACCCCGCGCAGTGTGTAGCGATAGGCGTGGACGCAGCCCTTGAGCGCAATGGCCGCGGCGGTCATGGCAACACACCGACCTGCTTCAGCGCCCCACGAAGGTCGCCGATCAACTGGCCGAAGGGGCGCTTGCCGGTCCCGTCACGCCCGATCAGCACCAGGTCCCAGCCGGACAGGCCAAGGCTGGGCAGAGACAGGCGCGCAGCTTCCTTCAGCCGGCGCCGGGCGCGGTTGCGCACCACGGCGTTGCCGACCTTCTTCGTCACGGTGAAGCCAAGACGCAGAGATCCGGGCTCGCCGGCCAGCGCCTGGAGCACCAGGCCCGGCCGCGCGGCGCGCTTGCCGCGCGAGGCGGCGCGCAGGAACTCCCGGCGCTTCTTGAGCCGTCCGGCTGGAACACCCGTCTGGGGCGGGGCCGGGTTGGCGCTGCCCGACATGGGGTGCTCCGCGGCGCGGATGGTCAGGCCGAAAGGCGCTTGCGGCCCTTGGCGCGACGATTCGTCAGAATCCGACGGCCGCCCACGGTCGAGAGGCGGGCGCGGAAGCCGTGCCGGCGCTTCCGGACAATCTTCGAGGGCTGGTAGGTACGCTTCACGACAGGTCTCCTGAACCTCGGTGCCGGCGCGCGGGGACGATGCCGCCAGCAAGACGCGCCGGCGGTCCCCTTTCAAGAGGCGCCCCGGCGAGGGGCGGAGGTATAGGGAGCAGGATCGCCGCCCGTCAACCGCGCAGGGCCGCAATTCCTGTATGTAACCGTTCCGTAGTGGGGTTCGAAGGCCAAATCGATGTTGAGACCCCACCCTACCTTGGCCCGCTCCTGGCCGATCCTGCTGATCGCGGCGCTGCTGCTGGTCGCCTGGGCCTCCGGCGCGACCCGGTTGCTGTCATTCGAGGCACTGGCCGAACACCGGGCGAACCTCGTCGCCCTCGTCACCGCGCATCCGGCCATCGCCGCGGTGGGCTATGTGGTGGCCTATATCACCGCCGTCACCCTGTCGCTGCCCGGGGCGGTGGTGCTTTCGCTGGCCGGCGGGCTGCTGTTCGGCCCCTGGCTCGGCACCGCGCTGACGGTGCTGGGGGCGACCATCGGCGCCTGCCTGCTGTTCCTGGTGGCGCGCAGCGCGCTGGCCCCGCTGGTGACGGGGCGGGCGGCGGGGCTGGTGGACCGGCTGCGACCCGGCCTGGAGAAGGACGGCTTCTTCTACCTGCTGACGTTGCGGTTGATCCCGGTGGTGCCGTTCTGGCTGCTCAACCTGGCTCCGGCCCTGGTCGGCATGCCGTTCGGCGCCTATGTCGCCGCGACGGCGATCGGGATCATCCCTGGCACGGCGGTGTTCGTCGCCATCGGGTCGGGGCTGGGGGATGTGCTGGCGGCCGGTGGCCGGCCCGACCTTGGCGTGATCCTGGCGCCGGAAATCCTGCTGCCATTGCTTGGGCTGGCGGCGTTGTCCCTGCTCGGGGCCTGGTGGCGGAAAAGGAAGCGCGATGCCTGATGTCGATGTGGCGGTGATCGGCGCCGGGGCCGCGGGGCTCTCGGTGGCGGCGATATCGGCCGGGCTCGGGCTGAAGGTGGCGCTGTTCGAACGCGGGACGATGGGGGGCGACTGCCTCAACACCGGCTGCGTGCCCTCCAAGGCCCTGTTGGCGGCCGCCCACGCCGCCGCAGAGGCCCGCCGCGCCCATCGCTTCGGCATCCGCCTGCCGGCCCCCGAGGTCGACTGGGCCGGCGTGCGCGCCCATGTGGATGGCGCCATCGCCGCCATCGCGCCCAATGATTCGGCAGAACGATTCGGCGCGATGGGGGTGACGGTGGTGCGCGCCTCGGCCCGCTTCGCCGAACGCGACGTCATTGAGGCCGGCGGGCGCCGCTACCATTTTCGCCGCGCGGTGGTCGCCGCCGGGTCTTCCGCCATCATTCCGCCGATCCCGGGCCTCGCCGAGGTGCCCTTCCTGACCAATGACTCGTTGTTCAGCCTGACGGAGCGGCCCGGGCACCTGCTGATCCTCGGCGGCGGGCCGATCGGGCTGGAAATGGCCCAGGCGCATGCCCGGCTCGGCTGCCGGGTAACGGTGGTGGAGGCCGCCGCCATCGCCGGGCGGGATGACCCCGAATGCATCCCGCCGCTGCGCGAGGCGCTCACCGCCGAGGGCGTGGTGCTGCGCGAGGGCAGCCGGGTGCAGGCGGTGGAGCCGGATGACGAAGGCGTGGCGCTACTGCTGGACGACGGCACGCGCCTGACCGGGACGCATCTGCTGTTGGCGGTGGGGCGCGTGCCACGGCTGGCGGGGCTGGACCTCGCCGCGGCCGGCATCGCCTTCACCCCGCGCGGGGTGACCACCGACCTGGCCCTGCGTTCCGTCTCCAATCGCCGGGTCTGGGCGGCGGGCGACATCGCCGACCCGAAGGGGCTGGGGCCGCGCGCCTTCACCCATGTCTGTTCACAGCATGCCGGCATCATCGCGCGGTCCATGCTGTTCCGCCTGCCGGCGCGGCTGTCCTACGACGCCCTGCCGCGGGTGACCTACACCGACCCGGGCCTCGCCCAGATCGGCCCGACCGAGGCCGAGCTGCGCGCCGCCGGCCGGAAGGACCTGACGATCCTGCGGTGGCCGCTGGCCGAAAATGATCGACTGGTCGCCGAAGGTCGCGCCGAAGGTCTGGTGAAACTGGTGACGGACAGCAAGGGGCGGCTGCTGGGCGTCTCCTTGGTTGGGCCGGGGGTGGGCGACATGGCCGGGTTGTTCGTGTTGATGATCGGCCAGCGCCTATCGGGGTTGGCGGGGTCGGTGCTGCCCTATCCGACAACGCAGGAGGCGGCCAAGCGCGCCGCCTCGGAATTCTACACGCCGAAGCTGCTCTCGGCGCCGGTCAAGCGGTTGGTCGGGCTGCTGAAGTACCTGCCCTGACGCCTTGCCCCTGGTCGTGGCGACCCGGGGCAAGGCATTGGCAACCCGGCTGTCGTGTCGGGCAACGACGCGGCGCCCTTGGCGGCCGCGGCCCAATGCAGGCGTCGGATTGGGGCGCGGCCTGGCGGGCCCGGGGTCCTCGACGGCGGGGAGGCAGTTGTCGGCGATGTGATCGATTTGGCGGTTGGGGGACGAAATGGCGACAGTCGCACGGCCGCCGACGACGACAAGCAACTCGGGGCACAGATGAGCGCCGTTGGACCCTTAAGGACGAGTGTACGCCCTCGCCACGATTCCGCCTAACGTCCCGACGACCGTGGGGCTTCCCCGCGACCGCCCGCTTCGGCACCATGCGCCGCCCGGCAACCCGCCCACCGTCACCCCCACATAATTCTGGAGGTCCCATGTCGATGGACCGCACCCGCCATTGCCGCCCGGCCGCCCCCACCGCTCCCCGGCCCGCGGGGTTCGCGCCCACCGATTGTCCGGCCCGGGCCTCCACGTGAGCGAGGAGACCACGCCCGCCACGCCCGCCGTCGCCAGGCCGGTGGCCAAGCGCCGCGTCAGCCTCGCCCTGCAGGGCGGCGGCACGCATGGCGCCTTCACCTGGGGCGCGCTGGAACGGCTGCTGGAGGATGACCGGCTCGAGATCGACGGCCTGTCCGGCACCTCGGCCGGCGCGATCAACGGCGCGATGCTGGTGCAGGGGCTGTTGGAAGGTGGGCCCGAAGCGGCAATCGCCGCCCTCGACCGCTTCTGGCGCACTATGGCGCGCCGCCTGGCGATGAGCCCGATCCAGTCAACGCCACTCGAGAAACTGGTCTGGGGCCACGACCTGACCTGGTCGGTCGCCTACCGAACCTTCGACACACTCTCGCGCGTGCTGTCGCCCTATCAGATCAACCCCTTCCCCTATGAGTTCAACCCGCTGCGCGACGCGCTGTCGGACAGCATCGATTTCGACCGGCTGCGCATGGAGGCCAAGGCGCCGCGGCTGTTCGTCTCCGCCACCTCGGTGCGCACCGGCAAGCCGCGCGTCTTCACCCGTCGCGAACTGACCGTCGAAGCGCTGCTTGCCTCCGCCTGCCTGCCGCAGGTGTTCAAGGCCGTGGACGTGGATGGCGAGCCGTATTGGGATGGCGGCTATCTCGGCAATCCGGCGCTGTGGCCGCTCTATGACCAGGGCGGGCCGCCGGACATCATCCTGATCCAGCTGAACCCGCAGGTGCGCGACGAGCACCCGACCTCGGCGTCCGACATCGTCAACCGGCTGAACGAGATCACCTTCAACGGATCCCTGATGGCCGAGATGCGCGCCATCGATTTCGTGCAGCGGCTGCTCGATACCGGGCGGCTGGAACAGCCACGCTACCGACGCCTGTTCATCCACCTGATCGAGGATGAGGAACGGCTGCGCGGGTTCAAGCTGTCCACCAAGTTCAATGGCGACTGGGAATTTCTGTGCATGCTGCGCCAGTACGGGCGCGAGGCGGCGGATGCCTGGCTGGGCGAGCATTTCGACAAGCTGGGGCGGGAGAGTTCGGTCGATATCAGGGCGAGGTTTCTGTGATGCGCGGCAGACGGAACCGAGAGGGGCTTTGCCCCTCCCGGACCCTCCCCACCAAAGGCCTAAGGGCCTCTGGACACCTTGAGTTGGTGCCGCGCGCGTCGGGCAAGGGCGATGCCGAGACGCCTGTTGCGCGGCGGACGCGTTGTGGGGGAGATATCCCGCCCATCGCGCACCGCACCAATATTCGGCATTCCAAAGTGCCCGGCACTTTGGCGGGGTGGTTTGGAGGTGCGGCGCCCCTCCATTCAACCGCGGAGGTCTCGGCATGAGCGCCTCAACCTGGGACGCCGCGCAGTATCTGCGCTTCGAGGGCGAGCGCCTGCGCCCGGCCATCGACCTGATCGGCCGCATCCCGCATGCGGCGCCGAAGCGTGTCGTCGACCTCGGCTGCGGTGCTGGCAATGCGCTGCCGGCGCTGGCCGCGCGCTTTCCCGATGCGATGGTCACCGGCGTCGATGGTTCCGCCGCGATGCTCGCCAAGGCGGCGGCGACCGGCTTCGCGACGGCGCAGGCCGACATCGCCACATGGGCACCGGCCGAACCGGTCGATGTGCTGTTCAGCAACGCCGCGCTGCAATGGCTTGGTGACCACGACACGCTGTTCTCGCGCCTGCTGTCGGGCATCGCGCCGGGTGGCGTGCTGGCCGTGCAGATGCCGTCGATGCACGCCGCGCCGCTGCGCGCGCAACAGGACCGCATCGCGGGCGACGGCCCCTGGGCGGCGACGCTGTCACGCGTGACCAGCGCACCGCCGATTCTCACCCCCGGCGACTACTACGACCTGCTGACGCCGCGTGTTGCGACACTGGACCTGTGGATCACCGAATACGTCCATGTGCTGCGCGGCGAGGACCCCGTGGTGCAGTGGGCCATGGGCACCTCCCTGCGTCCCTATCTCGATGCGTTGCAGGGGGCGGAGCGCGACGGCTTCCTCGACGCCTATCGCGCAGCGATGCGCGCGGCCTATCCGCCGCAGGCCGATGGCGTGGTGCTGTTGCCGTTCCGTCGCCTGTTCATCCTGGCGACGCTGCCGTGAGCGACGCCGCGACGCTCCGCCGCATGATCGAGGAGGCGCGGCGCGTCGCGGTCTTCACCGGCGCGGGCATCAGCACCGAATCCGGCATTCCGGATTTCCGTGGCACCAACGGCGTTTGGACCAAGATGCAGCCGATCCTGTTCCAGGATTTCGTCGCCTCGCCGGAAGCGCGGCGCGAGACCTGGCGCCGCCGCTTCGCCGGCGACGACACGATGCGCGCGGCGCAGCCCAATCGTGGCCATCGCGCCGTGGCGATGCTGGTGCGGCAGGGCAAGACGCGATCCGTCATCACGCAGAACATCGACGGGCTGCACCAGGCTTCGGGCATTCCCGAGGCGCAGGTGATCGAGTTGCACGGCAATTCGACCTACGCCCATTGCCTCGACTGCACCACGCGATACGAGATCGGCGCGCTGCGGGCGGTGTTCGAGCGCGAGGGCGACGTGCCGGCCTGTGCGGCCTGCGGCGGGCTGGTGAAGACGGCGACGATCTCCTTTGGCCAGTCGATGCCGGAAGAACCGATGCGCCGGGCACAGGAGGAAACCCTCGCGGCCGATCTGTTCATCGTGCTCGGCTCGTCGCTGGTCGTCTATCCGGCAGCGGGCTTTCCCGAAATCGCCAAACGTCGCGGCGCGCGGCTGGTGATCGTGAACAGGCAGGAGACGCCGCTCGATGACTTGGCGGACCTCGTGATCCATGACGGGATCGGCGATGTGATGGGCGGCGCGCTGGGGGTGAACTGACGGCGGCCGCGGCGTCACCCCCGCGCCACCATCCGCCGGAACGCCAGGAACATGCCCATCGCCGCCAGCAGCAGCAGGGCCGCGAAGATCACCGGCACCGTCGCGCCGCCTGTCCGGTCAGCGAGCCATCCGGCAAGCGGCGGAAACCCCGTGCAGCCGCCATAAAACCACACGAAATAGACGCCGAGGCCCTGCGCCCGCCGTTCCGGTGGCACGGCGAGCGCCGGCAGGGCCGAGAACACCGTGATCGGCAGCGCGTACAACAGCCCATGTGCCGCGAGGATCGCCGCCGCCCAGC
Source organism: Neoroseomonas lacus (assembly GCF_014644535.1). GTDB lineage: Bacteria > Pseudomonadota > Alphaproteobacteria > Acetobacterales > Acetobacteraceae > Neoroseomonas > Neoroseomonas lacus. The sequence continues at coordinate 466,679 of NZ_BMKW01000002.1, read as the reverse complement.
CCAGCCCCGCGAAGGGCAGCGCCGCCGCCAGCGCGGCCGAGGCGGTGATGCAGACCAGCACCATTGGCATCACCAGTGCCGGGCGGCGTGCCAGCATCGCGCCCGCCGGCACGGCGATCAGGTTCACCCAGGACATCAGCGATGTCGCGAAACCGGCCTCGCCCACCGACAGCCCACGCGCGACTAGCAAGGGTGGCGCGAAGGTGACGAGCACCATGTAGGTGCCATTGACCATCGCCCAGCAGGCACCGGCTAGGCACATCAACCGTATCTCCCGCCCGGTCAGCCGACCCGAGGCGGCGACCGGCGCCGGGGCGCGCGAGGCCGGCCTTGAGGCGGTGGCGAGGCTGATGGAGGCGACCAGCATCGCTGCCGCGCCGGCGAGGAAGGGTACCTGCCAGCCGAACGTCACCGACAGCCCCGGCAGCACCGCCTGTGCCGCGGCGATGCCGACCGGCCAGCCGAGCACGTAGATCGCCATGGCGGGGAACAGGTCCGCGCCCTTGAAGCGATCCTGCATCATCTTGGTCAGCAGCACGATGACCAACACGGTGCCGCTGCCCATCAGCAATCGCCCGGCATACAGCAGCGCCACGCCGCTGCCGGCCATGGCCGAGACCAGCCCCCCGGTCACCAGCAGCCCCATGCCGAACAGCACGACAGCGCGGTCGCCCAGTTTGGGCGCGACAAGGCCGAGAGGGACGGCGATCACCAGCCCCGGCAGCCAGAACAGCCCGACCAGCGTGCCGAACTGCGTCCAGTCCATGCCGAATGCCGGCACGAGCACCGGCCCGGCGGCGCCCGGCGCCTGGAACAGCACGCCGAGCGCGGCGCGCAGCGCGAAGACGGCCGCCAGAAAACCGATCGCGCCCTTCACCGCAACACCAGCAACCGGGAGGCCGCGCGCAGCCGCACGCGCAGGATGGCGTGCTGGCGGAAGCGCCGCGCCAGGACGGTGATGGGCCGCAGGTCGCCGAGCATCAGCAGGTGGTCCTCCGCCCAGGGCGGTTTGGCGGCATGGCCGCGCCCCGCGATGCAGCGGCGTCCGCCACGCTGTGCCAGACCACGCAGCCGGGCCAGGGCGCGGTCGTTCCAGCGTCGCGGCATGGCGCGGCTCAACGGGTTCCACGCCCCGATGAAGGCACCCTGCCGAACGCCGGCAGCGGTCAGCAGTGCATCCACCACCGCCGATCGCCGACCGAGCCGCACCGCCGCTCCGCCGGCCGCATAGGCGGTGAGGCGCCAGCCTCGGGCCAGGCGCGGCCCGACCGGCAATGGCGCGGGGTGCAGGAAGCGGACGTGCGGCAGGCTCACGGCAGGTGCAGCAGCATGCCCTTCAGATACTGGCTTTCCGGCAGCATCGGATGCAGCGGATGGTCCGGCCCGGCACCACCCATGTGCAGGATGCGCGCTTCGCGGCGGGCACGATGCGTGCCCCAGGCGACGGCATCGGCGAAGTCACCGAGGCCGACATGATGGCTGCAGGAGGCGATGAACAGCATGCCGCCCGGCGCGGTCAGCGTCGCCGCCAGCCGCGCCAGCTTGCCATAGGCGCGCAGCGCCGCCGGCTGGTCCTTTCGCGTCTTGGCGAAGGCGGGCGGGTCGGTGATCACCACGTCGAAGCGACGGCCCTCGCCGACCAGCCGTTCCAGGGCTTCCATCGCCTCGCCGCGCTGGGTGGTGACGCGGTCGGCGACGCCGTTCATCGCGGCGGCCTCGGTGGCGGTGGCCAGCGCATGTTCGCTGCGGTCGAGCAGTTTGACCTGCGCCGCCCCGGCGACCGCGCAGCCGATGCCGAAACCGCCAGTATGGCAGAAGGCGTCGAGTACCGTCGCCCCCTTGGCGAGGCGTGACACGCGGGCGCGGTGTTCGCGCTGGTCGAAGAACCAGCCTGTCTTTTGCCCACTAAGCAGATCGACGGGGAAACGACGGCCATTCTCCTCGACCACCGCGCCGGCGGCATCGCCGTGCAGCAGAGAAGTTGCCTCGGGCAGGCCCTCCAACGCACGCACGGCGCTGTCGTTGCGGGCGACGATGCCGCGCGGGGCGATCAGGTCGGTCAGCGCCTCGACGATCAGCGGTGTCGCGGCCTCCATCCCGGCGGTATTGGCCTGCAACGCCACCACATCGCCATAGCGGTCGATCACCAGCCCGGGCAGGCCGTCGGCCTCGGCATGCACCAGGCGGTAGTGCGGGGCGTCGAACAGCCGGTCGCGCAGACCCAGCGCCTCGCCGAGGCGGGCGCGGTACCAGCCGGCATCGCAGGCCGCATCGGGATCGGTGGAGAGCCGCCGCGCGGCGATCAGCGAATGCGGGTTGAAGTGGAAGGTGCCGTGCTTCATCCCGTCATCACCTTCGAGGCGCACGACGCTGCCCGGCGGCAGCGCCTTGGCCGCCGGCGTCATGACGATCTCGTTGGAGAAGGCCCACGGGTGGCCGGCCTTGATGCGACGGTCGCGGCCGGCTTGCAGGCGGAGGGTCATGCGGTCGAGGGACATGCCGCCGCCTAATCCTTCCCGTCGTTACGGGCAAGTCTGTGGCCGGATCGGCCATGCCCGCCAGGGCTCGAATGCCGAAATAATTTCAAATCAAACATTGTATATCCGGAAGAAAATTGCCATCTGAATGTTGCGACCATGCCTGCGGAATTGATCAGGAATACTTTTCCCGTCTCCGCAGGGCCGGCAGTTTTACCTGCGCGATATGGTCGCCAGGAGCATCAACCATGTCGGCTGGCACCCCGAGCGCCTTCGCCCGTTTCTCCGCTGATTGCGGCGCGCGCTGGACGAAAGCCAAGCCCCTGCTGCTCGCCCTCGGCGTCGGGCTGGTCGCCGGGCCGATCATCTCCGGCATGGTGGGTTTCCAGATGCGCACCAGCACGGCGCAGACCCTCGCCCATAATGGCGTCGTCGCACAGCAGGCGATGTATTGCGCCGATCGTGCGCGGGTGGAGACGCCCGGCGCCAAGGAACTCGACTGGTCGGCCCGCAACACGCTGTCGCGTCGCTTCGCCACCAACCCGGCCGGCGGCACCAATATCGACCCCGATGTGGCACGCGCCTGCGCGGATCTTCTGGCGCGGTGACCCTTGATGGAAGCCCGCACGACGAGCGAGGTGATGGAATTCCATCATCCGTTCCTCGTCTCCTCCCGTTCCGGCCCGCTGCCCGCGGGTCAGTACCGGGTCGAGACGGAGGAGGAGATGATCGAGAGCCTCTCCTTCCCCGCCTGGCGGCGAATCAGCCTGACGATCGCGCGGCATGGCCTCGCCTCCGGGCGGTTGGTGCAGGCGCTGGCGATCACGCCGGCGGAACTCGCCGCGGCGCTCGCCGACAATGGAAGGCCACAGTCATGACCGAGATGGAAACCCCGGCGCCACCACGCTGGGATGGCCAGCGGCTGATCTTCGAGCTGAACATGGATGACGGCACGCTGGTGCGCTGCGCCATCTCGCGCCTCGCCTTGCTGGGCGTCAGCGGTGGCGGTTCATTCCACGGCACCGACCTGATGACGCGCTTCGCCGAGGCGCGCCCGCGCATCGAGGCCGCAGCCCATGCCAAGCTGCGCGAACGATCGAGCCCGCCGCTTGGCATCCTCCATATCTGGGAGGACGACATCCTGGACCCGACACCTGGTGCGTCGCCCCGCGCGATGCAGGCATCCATGCGCCGCGGCTGAGATTCCGGCGGATCGCAATCCGGACTACAAACCGGCCATGCTGATCTGCCGAGACCTGCCCTCCCTCCGCACCGCCACCGCCGCCCTGCGCGCGGCTGGCAAGCGCCTCGCCCTGGTGCCTACCATGGGCGCGCTGCATGACGGGCATCTGGCCCTGGTCGCCGCCGGGCGCCAGGCGGCCGATGCCGTCGTCACCTCGATTTTCGTCAATCCGCTGCAGTTCAATCCGAATGAGGACCTGTCGCGTTATCCGCGCGATGAGGAAGGCGACCTCGCCAAGCTGCGCAGCGCCCGTTGCGACCTGGTCTGGATGCCGCCGGTCGAGGCGATGTACCCGCCGGGCAGCGCTACGGTGATCGAGGTCGCCGGCCCGACTCACGGCTGGGAAGGCGATGCGCGGCCGGGTCATTTCCGCGGCGTGGCAACTGTCTGCTGCAAGCTGTTCCTACAATGCCAGGCCGACGTTGCCGTTTTCGGCGAAAAGGACTGGCAGCAATTGCAGGTCGTCACGCGCATGGCGACCGATCTCGACATTCCCATCGGCATCCTGCCGGTCGCGACGGTGCGCGAGGCCGATGGGCTGGCGATGTCCTCGCGCAACCGCTTCCTCTCGCCCGAGGATCGCGCCACCGCCCCGGTGCTGTTGCGCGTGATGACGCAGGCCGCGGCGGCGATCGCGGCCGGCAGCGACGTGGCGGCGGCGCTTGGCGAAGGTGTGCAGGCGCTGCGCGATCATGGCTTCGCGCCCGATTACCTCGCCTTGGTCGAGGCCGAGACGCTGAAGTCACTGACGGCGCGGCGCGTGGATGGCCCGATGCGGCTGGTGGCTGCGGCGAGGCTCGGCACGGTGCGGCTGCTGGACAACGTCCCGGTGGACTGAACTTGCGCATCTTTCGGTGCTGATATTGTCAGTTCAGGGCACTTCCCGGCCCGAGGGATGTGGGCCGGCACCGTCTGATCGGGAAATGCTCCAGCCACCAGATGCGTGGTGCTTCCTCGGCGCGATGGATTGCGGCGTGCCGGCCGACGGGTGACGTGTGGCGGTGGCGATCGCCGGTCTGGGCGCGCATCGCGGCACCAGACCTGCGCGACGTCGTGCCCGATATCCGCATACCGCCGCCGCAAGATCCCTGAACGAGGCTCACCCCCGCACCGCCAGCCCGACGCCTGACAACGTCAGCCCCAGTGCTGTCGCCTCCCGCCAACCGAAGGGCTCGCCCAGGAACAGCGCGGCGCTCGCCACCCCGACCATGGGCGTGAGCAGCGTGCCGAGAGAGGCGAGCGAGGCCGGCAGCCGTCGCAGCGCGGCGAACCAGGACAGGTAGCAGAGCCCCAGCGCGAAGACCCCGCCATAGGCGAGCAGCGCCCAGTCGCCTACCGACAGCCGTCCGACCTCGGGCCGGTCGAAGATGAGCGCGAGCACCGCCAATGGCAGGATGCCGATGCCGACCTGCCACACCGTCGCGCTGGTCGGCGGCAGGCCGAGCGGCCAGCGCTTGGTGACCACCGTGCCCAGCGAGAACAGGATGGCCGAGCCAAGCCCGAAGGCGACGCCCGGGGCCTTTTCCAGCCCCACCGCGACGCCGTGGCCGAGCACCAGCACCACCAGCCCCGACAGCGCCAGCGCCAGCCCGGCGAGGCGCGCCGGGTGGGGCTTCTCACCCAGGATCGCCCAGGCCATCAGCGTCGCCCAGACCGGCATGGTGTAGCAGATGATGGTTGCCTCGGCCGCCGACAGCCACAGCAGCGAAAAGGAGGCAAGCCCCATCCAGGCGGTGACGTTGAGCAACGCGGTCAGCACGAGGCGCGGCCAGAGTGCGGGCGGCACCGTAAGCTTCTCCCGCCGCACCAGCGCGACCGTCAGCAGTAGCGTGAGCCCCAACGCGCCAGCCGAGGCACGCGTCGTCAGCACCGGCCATTCAGCCAGCAGCACCTTCATGGCGGGCCAGTTGAGGCCCCAGCCGAGCGTGGTGACGGCGAGCAGCGCCAACCCGGCCCCATCCGGCCCCGACCGTCCGGGCGCGCTCAAGACGCGTCACGTGTGGCGACGCTCGACCTGCTCGCCGCCGCGCTGCCGGGACGACCGCGGCGCGCCTCGGGCAGGGTCAATGCATGAAGTCCGGTTCCTCGCGCGCGAGAATGCGCTTCACGCTTTCCAGATGCAGCCGTGCGCTCTCGCGGTCGCCTTCGCGCATCTGGGCGTAGGTGCGCGCCGCCATCGCCTCCGGCACGACCTTCAGGGTGCGGCCGGTCGCCATGGCCATGCGCTGCACCTCGGCCGCACGTTCGAGGTAGTACAGGTCATCCCACGCCTCGGCGACCGAACCGCCGACCACCATCACCCCGTGATTTTTCATGAAGACGATGTCTGCGTCGCCAATGCTCGCCGCGATGCGGTCGCCCTCCTGCTCATCGAGCGCGAGGCCGCCATATTCCTCGTCGACCATGGTGCGGCCATAAAATTTCAGCGCGGTCTGACCTGCCCAGACCAGCGGCGGGCCTTCCAGCATGGCCAGCGCCGTCGCATTCGGCATGTGGGTGTGGAAGGCGGCCTTGGCGCGCCCGACATTCTTATGCACGCGGGCATGGATGAAGAAGGCTGTCGCTTCCGGCACGCCGTCGCCGGCCACGACATGGCCGTTGAAGTCGCACACCAGCAGGCGCGAGGCGGTGATCTCGCTGAACGCCCAGCCATAGGGGTTCACCAGGAACAGGTCGTCGCGGCCGGGCACCACGAAGGAGAAATGGTTGCAGATGCCTTCATGCATGCCGAGGCGCCCGGCCATGCGGAAACAGGCGGCGAGGTCGACCCGCGCCTGGCGCACCGTGTCGGCGTCGAGCTCGGTGTTGCGCAGGATGGCGGGGGCGGCGGGCGCGCCCAGGGCATGGGCCATGGCGGTATCTCTCCTGGGGGTGTCGCGCGGAGGTTCCCCCAGCGGCGGTGCGGGAGCAAGATGCGGCCATGAGCACTCCGCCCATCGCCGGTGTCCTCGAGACCGCGATCTACGTCGCCGACCTGGCGCGCGCCCGGTCGTTCTATGAAGGGGTGCTGGGTCTCGCGCCGGTTTTCACCGATCATCGCCTGGTGGCCTATGCGGTGGGCCGCTCAGTGCTGTTGGTCTTCCTGCGCGGCGGGACGACGGAGCCGGTGGTGATGCCGGGCGGGATCCTCCCGCCGCATGACGCGGCAGGGCGCATTCACTACGCCCTGTCGATTGCTGCGGCGGACCTGCCGGCCTGGGCCGCGCGGCTCGCCGAGCATGGCATCGCCGAGGAAGGGCGGACACGGTGGCCGCGCGGCGGCATCAGCCTGTATTTCCGCGACCCCGACGGGCATCTGGGCGAATTCGCGACGCCGGGGATCTGGCCCAATGAAGGCGAGCCGCCCGGCTGAGGGTGTGTCTCGCCGGCAGCGGTTCGCACCTCGACCCGGCCACGGATACGGTCGTTGGGTGGCCGGGCCGGCGCCGGGATTTCAAGACAATCTCCCGGCGCGCCCGTCACGGGTTGGCCAGGTTCTCCCGCAGCGTCGTGCCCGCATACTCCTTGCGGAACAGGCCGCGCTTCTGCAGTTCCGGCACCACCATTCGGCCGAAATCCTCGAACATGCGGGGGTGGATGGTGGGCCAGATGATGAAGCCGTCGCAGGCGCCGGCGGTGAAGAAATCCTCCAGCTCATCGGCGATGGACTGCGGCGTGCCCACCAGCAGCCCGCGGGGCTTGCTCGCCGCTTCGGTGAAGCTGATGCCTTCCTGCTGCATCAGTTGCATGACGCGGTCGATCGAGCCGCTGATGCCCTGGTTGCCCTGCGCGGCGGCGAAGCTCGCGACGTCGCGATGCCGGGACAGGTCGGCACCCATCAGGGAGGAGTTCAGCATCAGCTGCGCCTCGGGGTCGATCAGCGACTGCAGATGCGCGTATTTCTCCTGCGCGATCTGCATCGTCTCGCCGACCACCACGGCGAAGCTCGGCAGGATCTTGCACGCATCGGGCGCCCGGCCGAGCCTCGTCATGCGGGCCTTCACGTCGTTGTAGAAGGCGATGGTGTCGGCCTTGCTGTGCGGCGTGCAGAAGATCAATTCCGCCCATTGAGCGGCGAAGTCGCGGCCGCGGTCGGACGAGCCGGCCTGCATGAAGACGGGGCGCACCTGCGGCGTGCGAGGGATGGTCAACGGGCCGCGCGTCTTGACCCATTTGCCTTCGAAGTTCGTGTAGCGGACCTTGGACGGGTCGATGAAGATTCCGGCCTCGCGATCCTTCACCATTGCGTCCGCGTCCCAGGATTCCCATAGGGCGATGCAGGCGGCGAGCACTTCGTCGGCGCGGTCGTAACGTTCGTCCTTGGCCGGGATGCCGTCCTGGCCGAAATTCTTCGCCTCGAGATTGGTCGCCGAGGTGACGATGTTCCACGCCATGCGCCCGCCGGTGATCATGTCGAGCGAGGCGAGCGTCCGCGCCAGGTAGTATGGATGCATGAAGGTTGTGGACAGCGTCGCGCCGAGGCCGAGGTGCTTCGTCACCCGTGCCATCAGCGGCATCACCACCAGCGGATCGAGATAGGATATCTGTCCGCCGCGCTTCAGGTAGGCGTCGAAATTGCCGCCATGGATGTCGGGCAGGCCGAAGGTGTCGGCATAGAAGCAGGCATCGAAGCGCGCATCCTCCAGCACCCGGGCGATGTGCTCGTAGCGTTGGGGGCTGAAGATATCGTCGAGGGCTGCTTCGGGATGCCGCCAGGCGCCGGGATGGTTCGCTGTCGGGCCGGTCTTGAGATAGGCGACGAGATGCATGCGGCGCTGCGTCATGCGGCGCGCATCCGGCGGGCAAGGCGGCGGGTGGGACGGGCCATGGGACCTCCGGTCTCCGTTGGGCCGTGTTGGCGTTCGGCGTGTTGCGGCGACTATGCGGGCCGCATGGCGGGGCGGCAAGCGGTGGGCCGGATCAGGTCGCGAACCGCGCGGCATCCGCGAATCGGTGCCCCGACAGCATGAGAGAATGCCCTCGGAAGGCATCCTGGCGCGGCTCCCCGGCCCACATCCCGAGCCGGCCGTCCGAGCAGGATCGTGATGCCGTGAGATGTCGTGCGGGCCGGTGCCGCGAGGCTCGATCAGCCTGGCGGCGTTGTCCCGGCCGTGAAGGAGAGGGAGGTCGCCCGCTCGTACGCCACCATGACGATGCAGGTCACCTGCAGCGTCGCTTGCGCGACCATCCTGGGTGTGCAGATCGCGCCGACAGCGGACCCTTCGGCACGGCCGGCGAATTCGACGGTGCGGTCGCGCGGCATGGCGCCGTGCATCGCGACCTGGCCGTTGACTGTAATGAACACTTCATGTTCCGGGCGTGAGACAAGGCCGGACCGGACGCGTCGCGTCTCCAGCGTCCCAGCGATCCGCCAGGCATCCTTGGTGGTGCTGGGGCGCCAGAATTGCGGGCCCGCCTCGACCCGACCGGCGGCCGTGCGCGGGCCGCAGGCGGCCAGGGCCAGGACGAGGACCAGGGCGATGGTACGGGCCATGCGGAACTCACCGAAGTTCGTTCCGGCTGGCATAGCGCGCCAGGGTACTGTGCGCCTAGGTTGTATCCATCCGCGCCATCCCGACTTGACCGCCCTACCATGCGCCGCCAGAAACCGGCACCCCTGCGATGGGGCGAGGAACGCCGATGACCGAGACCGCCGAAACGCTCGACGCCATGCACATCCTGGCCGGCGCGCTACCCTTCCTGAAGCGCTACGACGACGCGACCGTGGTCGTGAAGTATGGCGGTCACGCCATGGGCCAGGAGGAGACGGCGTTGCGCTTCGGTCGCGACATCGCCCTGCTCGAGCAGGTCGGCGTGAACCCTGTGGTCGTCCATGGCGGCGGACCGCAGATCAACGCCATGCTCAAGCGCCTGAACGTGAAGTCCACCTTCGTCCAGGGCCTGCGCGTGACGGATGAGGAAATGCTCGATGTGGTCGAGATGGTCCTGGCCGGCCCGGTCAACAAACAGGTCGCCGAGGCGATCACCCGCGCCGGCGTCATGGCGGTGGGCATCTCGGGCAAGGATGGCGGGCTGATCCGCGCGCGCAAACTGCAGCGCACCTACCGTGATCCCGAGAGCAACATCGAGCAGGTGCTCGACCTCGGCTTCGTCGGCGAGCCCGAAAGCGTCAATCCGAAGGTGCTGCAGCTGATGATCGGCGCGGACATCGTGCCGGTGGTCGCCCCGGTGGGCATTGGCGCCGATGGCCAGACCTACAACATCAATGCCGACACCGCCGCGGGCGCGATCGCCGGCGCGCTGAACGCCGAACGGCTGCTGATGCTGACCGATGTGGCCGGCGTGCTCGACCCCGAGAAGCGTCTGATCCCGGAGATGTCGGTGGCCGAGGTGAAGGCTGGTATCGCCGCTGGCTGGATCGCCGGCGGCATGATCCCGAAGGTCGAGACCTGCATCTACGCGATCGAGCGTGGCGTGAAAGGCGCGGTGATCCTGGATGGCCGCGTGCCGCATGCGATCCTGGCCGAGCTGTTCACCGATGCCGGCCCGGGCACCCTGATCCGGCCCTGAGACGGGCGGGCCGCCGCTCCTTTCCGGCGCCGGCCCGGCACGGTCTGCATCGGCACAACGCCGCGGCACGCCTGGCGGCCTTGGGTCGGTCACCGTCCAGGGTGCGCGGAACCTGTCTCAACGCGCGGCGGCGCGTGACAGCGCGTCGATCCGCCAGCGCAACTCGCCATCGCCCACCAACGACGGCGCGACCGCCACCGTGGCCGCGGCCGGCGGCGTGGGGGCGAGCAGCGCGATGACGGTCTCGGCCGCCGTGTCACTCAGCCCGGCCTTGCGGCACAGCCCCGCCAGGGACTTGCTGCACCGCGTCGTGACCGCATGGTCCACCGTGCCCTGCGGCACCTCGGCCAGCCCGGCCAACGCGGCCGCGACGAAGGGTGCCTCGCCGCCGCGCGACGCGCGCACCATTGTCTCCTCATCCAGCGCGCGCGCGCGCAGCAGCAATGAGGCACGCGCGGCGGCATCCTCCGCGGTCTCGCCAGGCCGGGGCTTGCCGGCGAGCCGCCCCGCCACGGCGCCGCGGATGCGCGCGGCGATCTCGCTTGGCAGATCGCTCCGCTCCGCCAGCGGTGCGAGGAGTTCTTCCGCCACGAAGCGCGCCAGCGCCAGCGCCGCGCGGGGCGGCAGGTCAGGACGGCGAACAAGCGGTTCCTGCCAGGCGGTGTGTTCGGCCGCCTGCACCACCAGCGCATCCAGCGTGCTCTCGCGAATCGCTGCGGTGTTGTTGCCGAGCAGCGTGGTGATCGTCCCCGGGTCGCCGGTGGCCACCAGCGCATCGGCCACCGTCTCGCTGATGGCCGGCCGGCGCGCGATGGCGGTCAGCGTCGCGGCCACCGGCGGCGCGGCGACGAGACCCAGCAGGTCTTCCTCGGTCAGCAGCGGGCACAGGCGGATGACCGGTTCGGCCACGCGCAGGTTGGTGTCGTGGGCGAGAGCGAGCATCATCGACCGTGGCGCCTCCGGCAGGTCCTTCACCGCCTCGGCGATGGTGGCGCGGATCTCCTCGACGGTATCCTCGGCCAGCTTGGCGAGCGCCGTCCAGGCAAGCTGCGCGACGCGATCCTGCTGCCCCGATGACAGGCCGGGCGCGAGGTCCGAGAGGCGTATCGCCAAGGCCTGCCGCACGCCCTCGTCATCATCGACCGCCAGCGTCGTGAAGGTCTGGTGCGGGCTCGCGGGATTGGCCGCGACGGCGGCACGGGTTTGCGGCGCGCGGTCCGCCATCAGGTAGTAGAGCGCCTCGGGCGGTGCATCGGGATTGGCGGCAAGCGACGCACGTTCGCTCGCCGGGCCTTCCTCGAGAATGCGGACGATGTCGGTGATGGCTGTCATGCTGCCGGCTCCGCCATGCGCCAGCCGCCGCGCCCGCTGCGCTTGGCGTCATAGAGTGCGGCATCGGCGCGGGCGAGCAGGCCGTCGGCGCCATCCCCGCTGCCTGGTGCGCGGCAGGCGAGGCCAATGCTGAAGCGCGGCGCCGGGCGGTCGGCCGGCAACGCCGCGGCGGCGGCGATCAGCGCTTCGGCGCAGGCGACCGCTTCCTTGGCGGTCGCGCCGGGCAGCCACAACGTGAACTCATCCCCGCCGAAGCGCGCGGCGATGCCGCTGCTGCCGGCGGCTTCGCGCAGCATCTGCGCGGTGGTTCGCAGAGCGACGTCGCCGGCCTCATGCCCGTGCTGGTCATTGAGTGGCTTGAGATTGTCGAGATCGGCGAAAAGAAGGGCGCCGCGAGGCCCGCTCGTGCCATCGCCAAGGGCATTCGACAAGGCGTCGAGAAAGGCACGCCGATTGGCAAGCCCGGTCAACGGGTCTGTGCCGGCCTGGAGTTCCAGCGTCGCCTGCAGCCGGCTGAAGCCGAGCACGGCGCCGAGCGTGGCCGCCATGGTGCGCAGCACCGCGAGATCTTCGGCATCCCAGCCGCGGGCCCCGGCGGCCCGCCAGGCGGCCAGCGCCGAGATGGCAGGCGGGCGGCCATGGTGGTGGAACAGCGCCGCAGGTAGACGGCCATCGATCTCGCCGAGCCAGTCCCGCGCCGTATCGAGCGTCTCGCCGGCAATGGCGCCGAGCCCTGGCGGCACCTCGGCGGTGGCGCCGATGATCTCGGCGCCGTTCCCGCCCGGCACCACCATGGCCGTCCCGACACAGCCCAGCGCGTCGCGCAATTCGGCGAGGCCATTGGCCAGCGCCTCGCGCGCCGTGCCGGCATGGCGCACCGTCTCGCCCAGCGCGTCGAGCAGGGCGGCGCGGCGCAGCCCTGCGGCGGCCGCGGTGGCGGCGGCTTCCTGGTCGGTGACGTCATGGGCGGCGCCACGCAGCCCGGCGAACTGGCCGCGAGCATCGCCGATCGGCGCCAGGGACAGGGAAATGCAGCGCGGCCGCCCACCTGCTCCGGCCATCCAGACCCGATGGTGGCGTATGGCATGGCGCTGGTCGAAAGGGTCGGTCGCGGTGCCGAGCAGCAGAGAGGCCGCCCGCCGCCCCAACAAGCCGGCAGCCGCATGGCCAAGGATGTGGTTGGGCCAGAGAAAGCTGAAACGGCCGGCGCTGTCGGTCTCGAAAACGAAATCGGCCGCGAGGCCTGTAAGGTCCTGCCAGCGCTGCCGGGATTCCAGCAAGGCGCCATGCAGCGCCGCCGCCGCCGCAGCCGCGGGCGGGATGGTCGCCGATCGTTCCTCAGGGCGCAGGGCCGTCGTCATCAGCGGCATGGAACGGCATCGGCAATGAATGCCCGGTTACCGTGGCGCGTTGACAGGCAGCCGCGGCGGCGCCAAGCAGCCTTGCCCTTTCCGATCGCCCGAGGACGCCATGAACATCACCGCCCTGCAGGCCCGCATTGAATCGCTGTGGGAGACCCGTGACCGCATCACCTCGGCCACCGGCGGCGACGACCGCGCGGCGATCGAGGCGGCGCTGGAATTGCTCGATTCCGGCAAGGCCCGCGTGGCGCAGCCGGACGGCCAGGGCGGCTGGAAGGTCAATCAGTGGCTGAAGCAGGCCGTGCTGCTGTCCTTCCGCCTGGTTGATTCGGCGCCGATGGACACCGCCGCCGGCGCCTATGACAAGGTGCCCCTGAAGTTCGCCGATTGGGGCGAGAACCGCTTCCGCGAGGCCGGCTTCCGCGCCGTGCCCGGGGCCGTGGTGCGCCGCTCGGCCTTCATCGCGAAGAATGTGGTGCTGATGCCCTCCTTCGTGAATCTTGGCGCCTATGTCGACGAAGGCACCATGGTCGACACCTGGGCGACGGTCGGCTCCTGTGCGCAGATCGGCAAGAACGTGCATCTGTCGGGCGGCGTGGGGATCGGCGGCGTGCTGGAGCCGCTGCAGGCCAATCCGGTGGTGATCGAGGATGACTGCTTCATCGGCGCTCGGTCGGAAGTCGCCGAGGGCGTGATCGTCGAGCGCGGCGCGGTGCTGTCGATGGGCGTGTATCTCGGGGCCTCGACCAAGATCATCGACCGCGCGACGGGCGAGATCTTCATCGGCCGCGTGCCGTCCTATGCCGTGGTGGTGCCGGGCGCGCTGCCGGGCAAGCCGCTGCCGGACGGGTCGCCGGGGCCCTCGTTGTACTGCGCGGTGATCGTCAAGCGCGTCGATGCGCAGACCCGGGCCAAGACCGCGATCAACGAGCTGCTGCGCGACTGATCGCCCCGGTGACCACTGATCCGATCCCGCTCGCCCAGGCGCTGATCCGCTGCCGGTCTGTCACACCGGCCGATGGCGGCGCGCTGGATGTGGTGCAACGGGCGCTGGAACCGCTTGGCTTCACCTGCACGCGGCTGGTCTATGGACCCGATGACTACCGGGTGGACAATCTGTTCGCCCGGCGCGGCACGGCGGGCCCGCATCTCTGCTACGCGGGGCATACTGATGTGGTGCCGCCCGGCGATGTCGCCGCTTGGACCGATGACCCGTTCAGCGGCGAGGTGCGCGACGGGCTGTTGTTTGGCCGAGGCGCCTGCGACATGAAGGGCGGCATCGCTGCCTTCATCGCCGGGCTGACCGACTATCTGGCGGCGCATCCGGACCATCCCGGTTCGATCTCCCTCCTGATCACCGGGGATGAGGAGGACCGTTCGGTCGACGGCACCGCGAAGGTGCTGGAATGGATGCAGGCGAACGGCCAGGTGCCCGACATGGCGCTGGTCGGCGAACCGACCAGCCGGCGCGCACTGGGCGACACCATCAAGATCGGCCGGCGTGGCAGCCTGACCGGGCGCATCACCGTGCAGGGCAAGCAGGGGCACAGCGCCTATCCGGCGCTGGCCGACAATCCGATCCATCGGCTGGTGGCCGCCCTGGGGCCGCTGCTCGCCGCGCCGCTCGACAACGGGTCGGAGTTCTTTCCCCCGACCACGCTGCAGGTGACGGGATTCGATGTCGGCAATCGCGCCTCGAACGTCATCCCGGCGACCGCACGGGCGATGCTCAACATCCGCTTCAACGACCACCACACCAGCGCGACGCTGACCGAGCGGCTGCACGCTGCATTGCGAGCCGCCGGCTGTGCCTACGCGCTGGACGTGGATTGTTCGGGGGAGTCCTTCCTTACCCGGCCCGGCCCCTTCGTCGATGCGCTGTCGCGCGCCATCGCGCGCAGCACCGGGGTGACGCCGGCGCTCGACACTGGCGGCGGCACTTCCGATGCGCGCTTCATCGCGCGCTATTGCCCGGTGGCGGAATTCGGCGCGGTCGGCGCCACGCTGCACCAGGTGAACGAGCACGCCTCGGTGGCGGAGTTGCGCCGCTTGGCCGCCGCCTACCAGACGATCATCGCGGAGATTCTCGGCTGAGCGGCGCAGCCCCCCCGCCGCCCGGCCCGGCGGTGCGCGGCATCGCCGGCGCGCTGCTGCTCGCCCGCGGCAAGGTCGATGGCATCGACGCCTTCGAGCCGACCATGGAGGATGCGCGCGTCTCCTTCCTCGCGGCGCTGCTGTGCCTGCCGATCTTCCTGTTGCTGCGCATGGGTGGTGGCCCGGCCGTGGTCGCCGTCGACCCGGTGCGTGCGCTGGCCGCCGACCTGATCGCCTTCATCTGCTCCTGGGCCGGTTTTGCCCTGGCCTCGCTGCCCTTGACCGAGGCGATGGGGCGTCGCGTGTTGTGGCCACGCTTCATTGCCGCCTGGAACTGGGTGAATCTGGTCCAGTATGTGGTGGTGGCGCTGCTGTCGCTGCCCGAACTGCTCGGCCTGCCGGGGCTGATGGCGGATACGCTCGCGCTGCTCGGCCTTGGCTATGCGATGTGGTTGCAGTGGTTTGCGACGCGCCTCGCGCTTGGCCTCTCCGGGCCACGCGCCGCGGCGTTCGTGGCGCTCGACCTCGGCATATCGCTGTTCCTGTCGGGGCTGGCGGCGAAGTTCGCGCTGGGCTGACCCTCAGCGCCAGTCGATCGCCTCGGGGTATCGCACGCCGGTCAGCACCAGCCCTTCCGGTGGCGCGGTCTGGCCGGCGCGGCCGCGATCGCGGCCCTCCAGCACGCTCCGCGGCCAGGAGACCGGGCGCCTGCCCATGCCGACCTCCACCAGCGTGCCGACCATGTTGCGCACCTGGTGGTGCAGGAAGGCGCGCGCGGCGGCGGTGATCACCACCTCATCGCCGAGCCGCGCCACATCCAGCCGGTCGAGCGTGCGCAGCGGTGACTTCGCCTGGCAGGCCGTGGCGCGATAGGCCGAGAAATCATGCTTTCCGAGCAGCCCCTGCGCCGCCTCATGCATCGCTGCCGCATCGAGCCGCCGCTGCACATGCCACACCCGGCCGAGATCGAGCGCCGGCCGGGCCCGCCGGTTCAGGATGCGGAAGCGATAGGCCCGGCCGATCGCCGAGAAGCGCGCCGACCAATCCTCCGGCATCACCGCCGCGCCCAGCACGGCGATGGGGTGGGGCTTGGTGTGGAAGTTCAGCGCCTCGCGCACCCGTTCGGGCGGCAGATCACCGGCCAGCGTCACCTGGGCAACCTGGCCTTCCGCATGGACGCCGGCATCGGTGCGCCCGGCGGCGATGACGGTGGGCACCTCGCCGCCATTCAAATGCGCGGCGGCTTCCTCCAGCACCTGCTGCACGGACAGCCCGGTCGCCTGGCGCTGCCAGCCGACGAAGGGCGTGCCGTCATATTCGAAGAGCAGCGCGTAGGAGGGCATCAGCCGAGCACGGTGCCGGCGGGCAGGGCGAAGCCGCGCAGGAAGGCCTCGGCCTCCATCGCGGCCCGCCCGGGGCGTTGCAGGCGCAGCAGCCGCAAGGCGCCAATCCCGCAGGCGACCAGCGCGGCATCGTCGAGCAGCGTGCCGGGCGCACCGGTACCGGCCTCGACGCGCGCGGCGAGCAAACGGATCTGTTCGCCGGCCTGGGTGAAGTAGGTGCCCGGCCAGGGGTTCAGCGCCCGCACGCGGCGTTCGAGCGCGGCGGCGTCGAGCATCCAGTCGAGCCGACCATCCTCCTTGGTCAATTTCGCAGCGTAGGTGACGCCTTCCTCCGGCTGAGGGATGGCGGGCGGGTCCTCGGCCAGGGCGCGCAGCACCAACCGCGCGCCGATTTCCGACAATGCATCGTGCAGCGCCTGGACGGTGGTGTCCGAGCCGATCGGCGTGGCTTCCGTCAGCAGCATCGGGCCGGTGTCGAGGCCTTCCTCCATGCGCATGATGGTCACGCCGCTTTCGGTGTCACCGGCGAGGATCGCGGCATGGATCGGCGCCGCCCCGCGCCAGCGCGGCAGCAGCGAGGCATGGATGTTGATGCATCCGCGACGGGGGGCATCGAGCATCGCCTTGGGCAGGATGAGCCCATAGGCGGCGACCACCGCGACATCGAGGTCTAGCGCCGCGAAGGCCTTATGCTGGGCGGTGTCGCGCTTCAGCCGGGTGGGAGTGCGGACCTCCAGCCCCAGGTCGAGCGCGGCGCGGTGGACAGGGCAGGGGGTTTCCTTCTGGCCGCGGCCAGCGGGGCGCGGCGGCTGGCAATAGACGGCGGCGATATCGTGGCCGGCGGCATGCAGGGCGCGCAGCGCCGGGACGGAGAAGTCCGGGCTGCCCATGAAGGCGATTCGCATAGCGTCACGCGCCGGAGAGGGGCGCCGCCCCTCTCCGAACCTCACCCCGCCAAAGGCCTAAGGGCCCTTGGAACCCTCGAATTGGGGTGCGCCACATGGGCAGGGTGCTCCCGAAAAGTGATGGTTTCCAAAGGGCCTGTGCCTTTGGCCGGTGGGGTTCGGGGAGGGCAGGCCCTCCCCGATGACAGATGGGGTTCGGGGAGGGCAAAGCCCTTCCCGAGGACGACCGCGCCGTCAGTCCCGCTGTTTCGCCTTCAGTTCCTTGGCCAACTTGCGCAGCAACATGTTGCGCTTGAGCACGCTCAGATAATCCACGAACAGCACGCCGTTCAAATGGTCGATCTCATGCTGCAGGCAGGCCGAGAGCAGGCCCTCGCCCTCGATCTCGCGCTTCGCCCCGGTCAGGTCCTGGTAGCGTACCTTCACCCGGGCGGGGCGCGTGACGTCGCCATACTGGTTGGGCAACGACAGGCAGCCTTCCTCGCGTGTCGCGAGTTCGTCGCTCTCAGCCACGACCTCGGGGTTCACCAGGACGAGGGGCGCGCGCGCATCTTCCTTCTGCAGGTCGATCACGACCAGGCGCAGCATCTCGCCGACCTGCGGCGCGGCCAGGCCAATACCGGGCGCGGCATACATCGTCGCCAGCATCTTCTCCGACAGAGCGCGCACGGCGTCGCTGTTGCCGGCGGCGACGGGTTTCGCCTTGGCGCGCAAGCGCGCATCGGGGACGAGCAGGATCGGCAAGGTGGCGGCGGGATCGGTCATGGCGGGGCTGGCCGGATGTAGCCTTGGCCGCCCCCCCTTGCAACCGCCGGCCCCCCCGCCAAAATCACGTAGCGGCTGGATGCTTCGGGTCCCGCCGCCCGCTTCGCTCTCGGATGAGGAGGCCTGCCTTCGTGTCTCGACCACCGCTTTTCGGTTCGCCCCTGTTTCTCGGCTTCGACCATCTCGAACAGATGCTCGACCGCGTGGGCAAGAATGCCGATGGCTACCCGCCCTACAATATCGAGCAGATCGGCCCAGACCGGCTGCGCATCACCCTCGCCGTCGCCGGCTTCGCCATGGACGACCTGCAGATCACGCAGGAAGACAACCAACTGGTGATCCGCGGGCGCCAGCAGGATGACAGTGAAGGCCGCATCTTCCTGCATCGCGGCATTGCCGCGCGGCAATTCCAGCGCGCCTTCGTGCTGGCGGAAGGGATGGATGTGGAAGGCGCCTGGCTCGACAATGGGCTGTTGCACCTGGAACTCAAGCGCCCGCAGCCCGAGACGCGGGTGAAGACCATTCGCATCGGCGCCCGCACCAATGGCGCCACGACAATCACGGAACGGCTGCCCGAACCGGGCTGAAGCCCGACCGTTTTCCCCAACCGGGCCTATCCGGGCCGGACCCAGTGCCACACGGGCCCCAGCGGACGTGGCGGCAGGAGGATACAGTGATGACCGACGACCATGACGACTTCGACGAAACCGACGAAACTGCCGTGATGATGCCCTCCGCGGTTGAGATGCGGCGCCTCTCGCCGCTCGACTGGGCCCGTTTCGGCGCCCGGAGCATGGCCTATGCGCGGCCTGTTCTGGTGAACGGCCAGGCGGCGGTCGCGATCCACGCGGCGGATGGTACGCCGATCGGCGCGGCCCCGACGCTGGCCCTCGCGACGGCGGCAATCCGCCAGCATGGGATGGGTGCGGCGCTGGTCCACTGACCGGCGGCGCGGGATCATTGCCGGATGGCCGGCAATATCGTGTTCGAGGATGCGGAGATCCGGGTCGTGCATCGGCCCGGATCCAGCGACTACAGCCTGGTCACCTTCGCGGCACTCGGCCATCGGCCGAACGGCGACTGGATCTGGGCTGGCCCGCCCATCGAAAAGCTCGACATCGAGGCGATCGGGATCATCGCCCATCGCCCGAACTGGTTTCCGGCCGCGGCGATGCAGGCCGCGGCGCCGGTCATCCGCGACCTGCTGCGCCCACGCGCCATCGGCTACGGCTACAGCATGGGCGGCTATGCCGTGCTGAAGTACGGGCGGCTGCTCGGGCTGACCCATGGATTGGCGGTATCGCCGCAGGTCAGCATCGACCCGGCGGATGTGCCGCAGGAACGACGGTTTCGCCCGCATCACGACCCGGTCCTGCATGCCAACATGGCGGTGGTGGCGCCGGACCCACCGCCGATCAGCTTCGTCGTCGGCGACACGATGTGGGACCTTGATGGGTTGCATCTGCGCCAGGCGGCGACATTGCCGGGCGTACACGTCATCCCGCTGCCTTTCATGCGCCATGCGGCTATCGATCGTCTCACCTCGACGCGCGTCATAGCCTCCGTGCTCGACCTCGTGCTGGCTGGCGATGCCGCCGCGCTGCGGGAGGAGTTGCGCCGGGGGCGGTCGCAATCGGCTGAACTGCACCTCTGGATCGGGCGCTCCGCGGCGGCACGCGGTCATCTCGGACCGGCTGAGCGGCTCTGGGCACGGGCGCAGGCGCTCGGCGCCCGGCCTGGCGGCATCGCCGCGGTCCGCGCCCTGGCCCTGCGCGAAAGGCTGATGGCATTATTCGCGATGCGCCGGCCGCGCGAGGCCATCGCCTTCATCAATACGGCGATCGAAGAACAGGGACGCCAGGTCCAGGCGTTGGTGCATCTTGGCGAGTATTTGCGCCGCCGTGGGCTGCCCGCGAGAGCTGCCCAGTGCTTCCGCCGCGCGATCCAGACGGCGCCGCGATTTGCGCCGGCACATCTGGGCCTGTTGCAGGCGTTGCAGGCGCGCGCCGGACCTCGAGAAATCGCGCTGGCGCGGAGTGCGGCGCTGGAAAACCTCAGCCACAGTCCGGCGGACGTCGGGGCGGTGCTGGCACTCGATATTGATCTGCCGGCGCCGGCCGAAAGTGTGCCGATCCCCGGCCAGTGATCGGGAACCTGGCGCGGATTGCCGCGCCAGGCCCTTCCGTAGTGGAAACCTGCCCGTGCTTACCCTTCGCCCGGGTCGATCCAGCCCACATGTCCGTCGCCACGCCGATAGACGACATTCAGCGTGCGCGTTGCCTTGTTGCGGAACATCAAGACCGGAACATGGGCGAGATCCATCCGCATCACCGCCTCGCCCACCGTCATCAGGGCGATGGCGGTCGCATGCTCCGCGATGATCGCGCCATGGTCGGCGCCGTTGGTGGCGACCGGCTGCTCGCCCTCCTCCTCCTCGATGGCCTGCAGCACGCGCTCGCGGCCGCTGGGCGCCTCGGCGTCGCGATCGGGGGCGACGGAGCGGGAATGCTCGTTCATGCGGCGGCGATAGCGGCGGAGCCGCTTGGCCAGGTGTTCGGCCGCTTCCTCGAAGGCGCGATGGGCGTCCGGGCCCTCGCCCTCGGCCCGCATGGTCAGCCCTCGACCGGCCTTGAGATTGATGTCGCAAGCGAAATGCGCGCGTGAGCGGTGGAAGGTTACATTCGCTTCCAACGCGTGGTCGAAGTATTTGCGCGTGATGGCATCGAGGCCGTCGCGCACATGGACCTTCAGCGCCTCGCCGGTTTCGACCTGCTTGCCTGCGACCGTGACATGCATGGGGCTATGCCCTCCTTCTTCCAGTGAAGGGGAGGGGCCGCCCCGTATGGCGACCGGACGCCGGTCCGCATCCTCCGCGCGGGCCGTACAGGCAGGACCGGATCAGGCCGGGACGGCCTTCTCCCTTTTGCGCTGCACCGATGATGGGATGCGCAACGCATCGCGGTATTTGGCCACGGTCCGCCGGGCAATGTCCACGCCTTCCGCACGCAACCGTTCGACGATCGCGTCATCCGACAGGACATCGGCCACGCCTTCGGCCTCGACCATGGCCTTGATGCGGTGACGCACCGCCTCGGCACTGACCGATTCGCCGCCGGCGGTGCCGGCGATGGCCGTGGTGAAGAAATACTTGAGCTCGAAGGTGCCACGCGGCGTGGCGATCGCCTTGTTCGAGGTGACGCGCGAGACGGTGCTTTCATGCATGCCGACTTCCTCGGCCACATCGCGCAGGATCAGTGGGCGTAGATGCGCGACGCCATGGCGGAAGAAGCCATCCTGCCGCCGAACGATCTCGGCCGAGACCTTCAGGATGGTATTGGCCCGCTGCTCCAGCGATTTCACCAGCCATGACGCGGTCTGGAAGCGTTCGGCGACCCAGGCCTTCTCGTCGCGCGACTTGGCGCCGACCACGGCGCGGGCATGAAAGCCCCGATTGATCAGCACGCGCGGCAGCGTCTCGGGATTCAGCTCGATGATCCAGTCATTGGCCGGACCGCGACGCATCAGCACGTCGGGCACCAGCGTCATCGCCGGCGGCGCGTCGAAACTCGCACCGGGCTTGGGGTCGAGCCGTTTCAGCTCGGCCACCATCTCGGCGATGTCCTCGCCATCGACGCCGCAGACGCGCTGCAGGCCGCGCAGGTCGCGCCGCGCCAGCAGGTCCAGGTTGTCGAGCAGCGCGGCCATGGCCGGGTCGAAGCGGTTGCGGTCCTGCAACTGGACCATCAGGCATTCGCGCAGGTCGGCGCAGAACATGCCGACCGGGTCGAAGCGCTGCATGCGTCGGCGCACGGCGGTGACCACGGCTTGGTCGCAGCCGAGGGCGGCGGCGATGGTGGCATCAGGCACCGCGAGCCGACCGGCCGCATCGACCAGCGCGAGCAGGTTCGCCGCGATCATGCGCTCCTGCGGGGTGCCGAAGGTCAGCCGCACCTGTTCGCCGATGTGCTCGCGCAGGTTCTTCTCCGGCGCAGCCATGGCATCGATGCCGGACAGGTCGTCGTCGAAATCCGCGCGGCCGCCGCGACCCATCGGCGGCGTACCGCTGTCATAGACGTTGTCCCACTCGGTATCGAGCGGCGCGGCAGCTTCCGAAGGCAGCACGTCCGATGCCGCGGCGGTGGCGGTGTCGGGCGCCTCGGCGGCGGCGGGCAGCGGGTCGGTGCTGCGCCCGGCATCGGGGCCGGGTGTCGCGCGCTCATCGCGTTCGAGCAGCGGGTTCCGTTCGAGCTCCTCCTCGACGAAGCTGGTGACTTCGATGTTGGAGGATTGCAGCAGCTTGATCGCCTGGCGCAGCTGCGGCGTCATCACCAGCTGCTGCGAGTGACGCAGGTCGAGGCGTGGGCCGATCGCCATCAGGGCGACACGCGTGGCGAGGCCGCGCGTTCCCGCCACGCATGCAGGATCGGTGCGGCGGCTGCAGGCATGGCGGTCAAATTACAGGCTGAACCTTTCGCCGAGGTAGACACGGCGAACGCCCTCATGCGCGACGATGTCGCGCGGATTGCCTTCCATCAGCACCTGGCCGTCATGCAGGATATAGGCGCGGTCGATGATCTCGAGCGTCTCGCGCACATTGTGGTCGGTGATCAGCACGCCGATGCCACGATCCTTGAGATGCTTGACCAGGTCACGGATCTCGCCGACCGCAATCGGGTCGATCCCGGCCAGCGGTTCGTCGAGCAGGATGTAGGAAGGATGCGTGGCGAGCGCGCGGGCGATCTCGCAACGCCGCCGCTCACCACCCGACAGCGCGAGGGCCGGCGCGCGGCGCAGGTGCGAGATGCCGAATTCCGCCAGCAGCGCATCGAGCATCTGCTCGCGCCGGTCGCGCAGCGGTTCGACCACCTCGAGGGCGGCGCGGATATTGTCCTCCACGTTCAGCCCGCGGAAGATCGAGGCTTCCTGCGGCAGGTAGCCGAGGCCGAGGCGCGCGCGGCGATACATCGGCAGGGTCGTAACGTCGTGGCCGTCCATCATCACCTGCCCCTCATCGGGGCGCACGAGGCCGGTGATCATGTAGAAGGTCGTGGTCTTGCCGGCGCCGTTCGGGCCGAGCAGGCCGACCGCCTCGCCGCGCTTCACCGAGATCGAGACGTTCCGCACTACCGGTCGCTTCTTGTAGCGCTTGCCGAGGCCACGGGCGACCAGCCCGCCGCCAGTGGCGGCCCCTTCGACGACACGCAGGGCGTCGCTCATCGTGTCGCCTCCGGCTGTGGCGCGGGTTGCGGCCCGGGAATGGGCTGGCCCTGCTGCTGCGGCACGACGAGGCCCTGCACGCGCGCGCCGGGCGCCGAGACGAGGCGAGCCACGCCGGTCTTCATGTTCACGATGGCTTCCTGACCAGTCAGTGTGTTGTCCCCACGCGTGATGCGCACGGCGCCCAGCAGGCGCGCGAGGCCCGAATTCGGGTTGTAGACGCCGCGGTCGCCGCGCACGACTTCCTCGGCGGTGCGGATATCGACATTGCCATAGGCCTCGACGCGTTCGATCGAGGAGGCCTCGGTGCCGGGCGGCTGGCCGGGCAGGGTGGCGGCCGGCTGCGCGCGCGGGGTGCGTTCGGGGGTCGGTGTCGCCCCGGGGGCGGCATTCTCGACGAAATAGGCGACCAGTGTGTCGGCCCGCACGCGCCTTCCGTCATTGGTGACCACCACAGCATTGCCGCGCGCCACGGCCATGCGGCGCTGCGCCCAGTATTCGATGCTGTCGCGCGCGGTCAGCGTGTTGTCGGTCGAGATCAGGCGGAGGTTGCCGCCGGTCATCACCATGACCGACTGGTCCATGTCATAGACGGCTCGGTCGCCCTCGGCGCGGTCGGTCGCCGAGGTGACGACGACGTTGCCCTCGGCCTCCAGGCGCCAGATTTCCCCGCCGCCGGTGGGGCCATCGGTCGGTGCGCGCGGGGCGGCGCCGGACTCCCCGCCACGCGGGCGATAGCGGGCGATCAGGCGGTCGGCCTCGACGGTGACGCCGCCGCGCACCGCACGGGCCTCGCCGCGGGCGACGATCACCTGTTCCTGCTGCCGCCATTCGATGCCGTCGACGGCGGTGACCTCGATCGGGCCGCCCTGGCTGAGGTCGAGACCCTGCGCGAAGGCCGCCGATGACAGCAGCGCCGCAGCCAGGCCGAGGATGGTCCGTCGCATGATGGTTCTCATTGCCCGCCCTCGAGCACGGCACGGGACCGGCCGGTGAAGATCACGACCTGGCCGCGGTCGAGCAGTCGGAAACCCTCGCTCACCAACGTGCCGAAGGGCCCTTGCGCCGCCACCGGTTTGTCGCCGGAGGCCGAACCCTCCTGCAGTTGCACCTGCGCCGCGGCGGTGACGAGCAGGTTGCCGCCATCCTGCCACAGCGTGACGTCGCCCGAGAGGTCGAGCAGGTGCCGCCCCTTGTCGAAGCGGCCCTGGTTGGATTCCAGCAGCACCCAGCTGCCATCGGTCAGCAGCACATCGGCGCGCGGGCGGTCGAGGTCGACGATGTCGGGGTCCTCGGTCTGCGTCGCGACGGTGGCGGTCACAGTGAAGGGCCGATTCTGTTCATCGAGGCCTTGGTAACGGGGCTCGACCAGGCGAACCGCTTCCGGCTGGGCCTGGATGACGCGGCGGAAGGAGACACGGGCGCGGTCTTCCATGCGGTCGAGTTCCGGCCAGACGGCGATCGCCAGCAGCAGGCCGACGCCGGCAAGCGGCAGGAACCATTTGGCGACGCGCACGGCGAAGCGGCGGCGGGCGATCTGTCCGGCCGACGGCGCCCAGCGACGACGCGATGGCGGCAGCATGTGGCGCGAGACTACCGCCGGGCCGCGTTCCGTCGCCACCGCGCGCAGCGGCACGGCCGGCGCGGGTTGGGGGGTGGGCTCGTCCCGTCCGCTCACGCGACACCGGCCCGGAGCAGGTCGTGGATATGCAGGATGCCGACCGGGCGCGATGCCTCATCCACCACGAACAGGGTGGTGATGGCACGCGTGTTCATCGCGTGCAGCGCCTCGGCCGCGAGGGTATCGGGGCGGACGGTTCGCGGCGCGCGGGTCATGACCTCGCCGGCGGTGCGGTTGAGCAGGGTGCCGCCGGCTTCGAGGCTGCGGCGCAGGTCGCCATCGGTGATGATGCCGAGCAGCTGGCCATCCGCGCCCTGCACGCCGAGGCAGCCGAAGCGCCGGGCCGTCATGGCGACGATGGCGGCATCCATGCGCGTCTCGGGCGGGGCGAGGGGCAGTTCCTGTTCGCCATGCATCAGGTCGCGCACCCGTTGCAGCCGCGCTCCCAGCTTGCCACCGGGGTGGAAGACGCGGAAATCGGCGGCGGTGAAGCCGCGCCGGTTCATCAGCGAGACTGCCAGCGCATCGCCCAGGGCGATCTGCATGGTGGTGGAGGTGGTCGGCGCGAGGCCCATCGGGCAGGCCTCGGGCGCTTCAGGCAGCAGCAGTGGGACATCGGCGGCGCGGGCGAGGGTGCTGCCAGGCCGGCCGGTGATGCCGATCAGCGGAAGGCCGAAGCGCTTGGCGTGGCCGATCAGGTCGGCGAGTTCTGGCGCTTCGCCGGAATTGGACAGTGCCAGTACCGTATCGCCGGGGATGATCATGCCGAGGTCGCCGTGGGACGCCTCGGCCGGGTGGACGAACAGCGCGGGCGTGCCGGTGGAGGCGAAGGTTGCCGCGATCTTGCGGGCGACATGGCCGGACTTGCCCATGCCGGAGACGACGACGCGCCCCGTGGTGGCGGCGAGCACCGAGACGGCCTGGGCGAAGCGATCGTCCAGGCTGTCGGCCAGGGCGGTCAGGGCTTCGGATTCGAGCGCCAGGACGCGGCGCGCGGTGTCGAGATCGGGGTGGGGAATAGGGGCGTTCACGACGCCTGTATGGTGCCGCGGGGCCTAAGGGTCAATAAAAGTCGCTGCGGTCTATCAAGAACCGTGCCAAGGCCATTCGGCGAGCGAATCGAGGGCATCGGGCCGGGGACGGGGCGGTGGGCCGCGGCGCGCGGCCTGTGGCTGCGCCGGAGCCCGCGAGGGCGAAGTGCGACCGCGCCGCCGGCCGATGCGACGGTGGTGCGAGAGGAGGCGGCCAAGCTGGCGGGCATCGGCGTTGGGCGCGTGAACCAACACGCTGCACAGGTGCCCGCGAGCGCACGGCGGGATCGCGCCCAACCGGCCCGTCGCCCCCGATGCGACAACCATGGGCGCGAAGGCAAGCGGCCCAGATAGGCCGCGCCCGCCGTATGAGGGGCGAAAAAAGCTAGTGGCTCAGGATGTCGGGGTCTTCGTAGCCCAACAGGTCAAGCTTGCCGCGCGCCGGCAGGAAGCGGAAGCAGGCCTCGGCGAGATCCAGCCGGCCTTCCCGCTTCAGCAGCCCTTCCAGCTTCGCCCAGAGCGCATGCAGGTGCAGCACATCGGATGCGGCGTAGGCGAGCTGTTCAGGCGACAGTTCCGGCGCGCCCCAGTCGGAGGTCTGCTGCTGCTTCGACAGGTCGACGCCGAGCAACTCCTTGCACAGATCCTTCAACCCGTGCCGGTCGGTGAAGGTGCGCACCAGCTTGGCGGCGACCTTGGTGCAGACCACCGGTGCCGTGGTGACGCCGAGATAGCGGTACAGCGCCGCGACATCGAAGCGGGCGAAGTGGAACAGCTTGGTCACCGCCGGGTCGGCCAGCAGCTTCTTGAGGTTCGGCGCGGCATAGCCCTGGCCGCCGAGGCTCTCGGGGATCAGTTGCACAAGGTGGGCGGAGCCGTCGCCGGAGGAGAGCTGCACCAGGCACAACCGGTCGCGATGCGGGTTGAGGCCCATTGTCTCGCTGTCGATGGCGACGACGCGGCCGAGATCGAGCCCGTCCGGCAGATCATTACGATGCAGGCGGATCGTCACGCCGGCATGGGTGAAGAGTGTGGTGCCCACGGAATGCGCGCCCTTGACGTTGTTTGATGCCCGCACCGATGGAAAGGCGTCGGCCATGTACCGGCCCTAGACCAGAACGGCGCAGGCGTGAAGCGGCGCCCGCGGTACGGCATGATGGCAGGACGTTTCGCATGCCGCGCCGCGCGAGAAGGCCATGAAAGGAAAACCATGTCGGAAGTCGAAGCGATGCGCCGTGGTGTGTTGTGCGCCGGCGCGACGATGATGTCGTCCCTGCTGGCTGGCGCCGGTCCCGCGGCGGCACAGACCCGGCCGACAACACCGAAGGACTTGATAGAGCAGTTCGCCGCAGCGATCATCGCGCACGATCCTGACCGCATCGCCGGGTTCTACACGGATAAGGCGATGCTGCTGACCTCGGAGGGACAGATCATTCAGGGCCGCGACCACATTCGTGAGGCCTTTGCCTGCAGGGTCGCTTCCGGTCCGCCGCCGACACGGCTGGTCAACGCGCATTCGGGTGGGGGCCCCCGATTTGGCGTGATTTCCTGGACCTGGGCGACAATCATCGCACGCCCGGGTCAAGTCCCGCAGCACCGGCGTGCCCATTCGATATTGTACCTGAAGAATTTGACGGCGGGCTGGCATGTCGTGGCTGACATGTTCCAGGTTTTCGAACCGCCGCAGGACTAGCCTGCGCGCCGTGTTCTGCCAGCCTTGGTGCCCAGGAAAGGACTCGAACCTTCACGACCTTGCGGTCACTGGCACCTGAAGCCAGCGCGTCTACCAATTCCGCCACCTGGGCAAGGGGGCCGGCGCCTTTCGGCGAGGGGCGGGGAATTACCCGTGGCGGTGCGGGCCGTCAAGCGCCCCCGCGCGCTTTTCGGGCGGGGGCGTTCCGCCCGGGTGCGACGCGCCTTAACGCGCGCCGATTTCCGCCAGCCGCCGCTCCTCGTCCTGGATGAAGTCGCGCACCACCGGTACGTCGTCACGACGGTCGGACAGCAACAGCTGGAAGACGAAATTCGACCCGTGCAGGAAGCCGAGTTCGACCGAGGCCAGGTAGAAATCCCACATGCGGCAGAAGCGGTCGCCCATCATGGCCACGGCTTCGTCGCGGCGGGCGTCATAGGCTTCGCGCCAATGCTTGATGGTCCAGTAGTAGTGCAGGCGCAGGCTCTCGCAATCGTCGCACCAGGTGCCGGTGCGTTCGAGCGAGGCGAAGACCTCCGACAGCGCCGGCACATAGCCGCCGGGGAAGATGTATTTGCGGATGAAGGGGGCGGTGGTGCCAGGTGGCGACATCCGGCCGATGCAGTGGACCAGCGCAAATCCGCCCGGTTTGGTCAGCGCCTTGATCTTGCGGAAATAGGTGTCGAACTCGTCGATGCCGATCGCCTCCATCATCGCGATCGAGACGACGCGGTCATAGGTGCCTTCCAACTCGCGATAGTCCTGCTCGCGGAACTCGACGCGGTCGGTCACGCCCTCATCGATGGCGCGCTGCTTGGCGACCGCGCATTGCTCGGGCGAAAGGGTGACGGAGGTGACCGTCACGCCGTAGTTGCGCGCGAGGAAGGTGCCAAGGGCGCCCCAACCCGAGCCGATCTCGGCGACCGTCATGCCCGGCTCGAGCCGCAGCTTGGCGGCGATGTGACGCAGCTTGGCGATCTGTGCGTCGTACAGCGAGGTCTCCGGCGTCGGGTAATAGGCGCAGGAATAGGTCATCGTCTCATCCAGCCACAGCCGGTAGAAGGCAGGCGGGATATCGTAATGGTGGCGGATGTTCTTCGCCGCGAGGCCGAGCGGATTGCGCTGCTGCCACCGCCGCACCGACCGCCAGGCGCGACGCAGCATCTGCTGCACCGGATGCGCGGCAAGTCCCGAACGGTTGATCGAGAACAGATACAGCAGGTCGAAGACCGGCGCGCCGCCCTCCATCACCAGCCGCCCATCCATATAGGCTTCGGCGGTCTTGAGTTCGGGGTTGAGGAAGATCTCCCGCTCCACCGCCTTGTCGGTCAGGTGGATGGTCACTTCCGGCCCGTCCTCCCCCGAACCGAAGCGGTGGGTGGCGCCCGTGTGGTCCAGCACGATGAGCCTGCCGCGCCGGACGAAGCGGCGGAGGAGATGGGAGAGCAGCTTCATCGACGACGGTTTCCTCTCGGGCGGATGGAATTTCCTTATCGCGCCTGTCGATGCGTGTCTCACCTGATTGTGCGAGCGAGGTGCATGATCCGCTGGCCACTTGGTGCGGTGGGGCCGGACCATATGGAGAAGCGGTGATGGAAATGAGGGCGGAATGATGCAGCAGGTAGCGACGGTGTTCGGCGGCTCTGGCTTTATCGGACGCCATGTCGTCCAGCGACTCGCCAGGCAGGGTTTCATCGTCCGCATCGCCGGGCGCGACACGGTCGCGGCCGCCAAATTGTGCACCCAGGGCGATGTCGGGCAGGTGGTGCCCGTCGCCGCCTCGGTGACGAATGAGGCCTCGGTGGCGCGGGCGGTGGCCGGGGCGAGCGTGGTGGTGAACCTGGTCGGCATCCTGTTCGAACGGAAGCCCGGCGATTTTCAGCGCATCCAGGCCGAGGGTGCCGGCCGTGTCGCCCGGCTGGCCGCGGCGGCGGGTGTGCGCAAGCTGGTACATATATCGGCGATTGGCGCGGATCCGGGCAGCCAAAGCCACTATGCGCGCAGCAAGGCGGCGGGCGAAAAGGCGGTCCTTGAAGCCTTTCCGGGCGCGACCATCCTGCGCCCCTCGGTCGTGTTCGGCGCTGAGGACCAGTTCTTTAATCGTTTCGCGGGGCTGGCGGCGGTGCTGCCCTTCATGCCGGTGGTGGAAGGACAGACGCGCTTCCAGCCGGTCTATGTCGGCGATGTCGCCGATGCGGTGATGGCGGCAATCGCGCGCGACGACGCGGCGGGGCGAGTTTTCGAACTTGGCGGCCCGCGGGTGATGACGATGCGGGACGTGCTGGGCTTCGTGCTGGAACATACCCATCGCCGGCGGATGATGGTGCCGCTGCCGCGGGCGCTGGTGGCCATCCAGGCGCGGCTTGGCGAATTCCTGCCGACCCCGCCGCTGACGCGCGACCAGCTGATCCTCCTGGCGCGCGACAATGTGGTGGCGGCGAATGCGGCGGGGCTGGAGGCGCTCGGCATTGCGCCCAAGGCGGCGGAAGCGGTGGTGCCGGCCTATCTGGCGCGTTACCGGCGGGGTGGGGCGCGGCAAACGGTCTTCGGGCGATAATTGGTCCAATTCGGACCAATTTGATGGCACCATGAGGTTGATGGATCATGGCGTACGGTATCCGGCATTGAATTAGGACATTAAAACTGACCTATCAGCGCAAAAAGGACTCGCGCTAGGTGATTCCATGCCTTATGTGACCCTCAGCCAGGGTCGCCGTGGCGGATCGTGCCTTACGCATGCCCGCCTGCCACCTTGCTTGGATGCAGTCCGTAATTTTCACGCAAGAATTATGCCGCCGCGGGGGTTTGCATGGCCGAGAAGATGCTCCAGTTCGTGCGCCTGCAGCAGCGCCAGCCCGACAAGCGCGATGCCGGCGCCCGCCGCGCCGACTGGGCGGAAGTCTACCAGCCCTTCGCGCAGGAAGCCGCCGCGACCCAGGCATCACGCTGTTCGCAATGCGGCGTGCCCTTCTGTCAGGTGCATTGCCCGCTCAACAACAACATCCCGGACTGGCTGAAGCTGACCGCCGAAGGCCGGCTCGAGGAAGCCTACGAAATCGCCGCGGCGACCAATACCTTCCCTGAAATCTGCGGCCGCGTCTGCCCGCAGGACCGGCTGTGCGAAGGCAATTGCGTCATCGAGAAGGGTTTTGACTCCGTCACCATCGGCGCGGTCGAGAAATACATCACCGACACCGCCTGGGAGAAAGGCTGGGTCAAGCCGCCGATGCCGGTGCGCGAGCGCGCGCAGTCGGTCGGCATCATCGGCGCCGGCCCGGCCGGCATGGCGGCGGCCGAACGGCTTCGCACCATGGGCTATCAGGTCACGATCTATGACCGGCATGACCGCGCCGGCGGGCTGATGATCTACGGCATCCCGAACTTCAAGCTGGAGAAGGACATCGTTCAGCGCCGCCAGCAGCAATATGCCGAGGGCGGCATCGTCTTCAGCATGAATGTCGCGATCGGCCAGGACATCACGCTCGACGCATTGCGGGCGAAGCACGACGCCGTGCTGATCGCGACCGGCGTGTACAAGGCACGCGACATCGACAATCCGGGCGGCGACCTGCCGGGCGTCGTGCCGGCGCTCGACTACCTGATCGCGTCGAACCGGAAGGGGCTGGGCGACAGCGTGCCCGAATTCGACTCCGGTGCACTCGATGCCGCGGACAAGCATGTCGTCGTGGTCGGCGGCGGCGATACCGCGATGGATTGCGTGCGCACCGCGGTGCGCCAGGGGGCGGCCTCTGTCACCTGCCTGTACCGGCGCGACAAGACCAACATGCCGGGCTCGATGCGCGAGGTGAAGAACGCCGAGGAAGAAGGCGTGCGCTTCGAATGGCTCGCCGGCCCCGAGGCATTTTTCGGCGAAGACAAGGTGCAAGGCGTGCGCGCCCAGCGCATGCATCTCGGCTTGCCGGACGCGACCGGCCGCCAGCAGGTCGAACCGATCCCCGGCGCGCTGTTCAACCTGCAGGCCGAACTGGTCATCAAGGCGCTCGGCTTCGACCCCGAGGACCTGCCCGCCGCCTTTGGCGAACCCGCGCTGTCGGTGACGCGCTGGGGCACGCTGAAGGTTGACTACCGCACGATGATGACACCGCTGCCCGGCGTGTTCGCCGCCGGCGACATCGTGCGCGGCGCTTCCCTGGTGGTGTGGGGCATCCGCGACGGGCGCGATGCCGCCGACCAGATCCACAGCTTCATCCAGGCACGCGGCGAGAGCCCGGCCATTGCGGCGGAGTGACGACCATGACGCAGCACGAATCCGGTTCCGCCTTCGTCGCCTCCTATGCCGCCGGCCGCGCCGCGCTGGAGGGTGCGGCCCATATCGACATGACCGAGCATGACGCCTGCGGCGTCGGCCTGGTCGCCGCGCTGGACGGCGTCGCCTCCCGCAATGTGGTGCAGGCCGGCATCGATGCGCTGAAGGCGGTGTGGCACCGCGGCGCCGTCGATGCCGACGGCAAGACCGGCGACGGCGCGGGCATCCACATCGAGATCCCGCAGGACTTCTTCGCCGAGGTGGTGGAGCGCGGCGGCGACCGGCTGCGCCCGGGACGCATCGCCGTCGGCATGGTGTTCCTGCCCAAGACCGACCTCGGCGCGCAGGAACGCTGCCGCCAGATCATCGAGACCGAGATTCTCAATGCCGGCTACAGCATCTATGGCTGGCGCCAGGTGCCGATTAACGTCGCCTGCATCGGCGAGAAGGCCAATGCGACGCGGCCCGAGATCGAGCAGATCCTGATCTGGGACCCCGAGCAGCGCGATGTCGCCACCGCCGAGCGCGACATGTTCGTCATCCGCCGGCGCATCGAGAAGCAGGCGATCGCCGCCCAGATCCCCGAGCTGTATCTGTGCTCGCTGTCGGCCCGGTCGCTGATCTACAAGGGCATGTTCCTCGCCGAGAGCCTGACGGATTTCTACCCGGATCTGCTCGATGCGCGCTTCGTCTCGCGCTTCGCGATCTATCACCAGCGCTACAGCACCAACACCTTCCCGACCTGGCG
Source organism: Neoroseomonas lacus (assembly GCF_014644535.1). Taxonomy (GTDB): domain Bacteria; phylum Pseudomonadota; class Alphaproteobacteria; order Acetobacterales; family Acetobacteraceae; genus Neoroseomonas; species Neoroseomonas lacus. The sequence continues at coordinate 434,072 of NZ_BMKW01000002.1, read as the reverse complement.
CCTGGCGCAGCCCTTCCGCATGCTCGCCCATAATGGCGAGATCAACACGCTGCACGGCAACGCCAACTGGATGAAGAGCCACGAGACGCGGCTCGCCCATTCGCTGCTCGACCCCTTCATGGATGACCTCAAGCCGATCGTGCAGGCGGGCGGGTCCGACACCGCGACGCTCGACAACGTGTTCGAGCTGCTGGTGCGCGGCGGGCGCGACGCACCCATGGCCAAGGCGCTGCTGATCCCCGAAAGCGTCGGCAACAATGCGACCATGCCGGAGAACCACCGCGAACTGTTCATGTACTGCAACGCGGTGATGGAACCCTGGGACGGGCCGGCGGCGATCGCCGCGACCGATGGGCGCTGGGTGATCGGCGGGCTCGACCGCAACGGCCTGCGCCCGATGCGCTATACCGTGACCTCCGACGGCCTGCTGATCGTCGGTTCCGAGACGGGCATGGTGAAGGTGGCCGAGGACCGCGTCGTGCAGAAGGGCCGCCTCGGTCCGGGACAGTGCATCGGCGTCGATCTCGACGAGGCGCGCTTCTACGAGGATGCGGCGCTGAAGGATGCGCTCGCCGCCCGCAAGCCCTTCGGCAAGTGGACCGCGCGCACCACCGGCATCGACGAGATCCTCAAGCCTGAACTCGACCAGCGCTCGCATTTCGGCGTCGAGGAGTTGCGCCGCCGCCAGCTCGCCATGGGCTACACGCTGGAGGAGCTGGAAGGCATCCTCCATCCGATGGCCGAGGACGGCAACGAGGCCACCGGCTCGATGGGCGACGACACGCCGATCGCGGTGCTGTCCTCGCAGTATCGTGGCCTGCACCACTACTTCCGCCAGACCTTCAGCCAGGTCACCAACCCGCCGATCGACAGCCTGCGCGAGACGCGGGTGATGACGCTGCGGACGCGGCTCGGCAATCTCGGCAACATCCTCGACGAGGACCCGTCGCAGCTCGAGATGCTGATGCTGGAAAGCCCCGTGCTGACTAATGCGCAGTTCGAGGCGATGCGCGGCTACATGGGCAGCACGGTCTGCACTGTGGACTGCACCTGGGCGGTGAGCGACGGCGAGACCGGCCTGCGCCGCGCCATGGAACGCATCCGGCGCGAGGCCGAGGAAGGCGTGCGCTCCGGCTGCGCCCACGTCATTCTGACCGATGAAGGCCAGTCCGCCGAGCGGGTGGCGATCCCGATGATCCTCGCCGTCGGCGCCGTGCAGACGCATCTGATCAAGCACGGGCTGCGCACCTTCACCTCGCTCAACGTCCGCGCCGGCGAATGCATGGATGTGCACTACTTCGCCGTGCTGATCGGCGCGGGCGCCACCACGGTGAACGCCTATCTGGCGCAGGAGAGCATCGCCGACCGCCATCGTCGCGGGCTGTTCGGCAATGTCGGCCTCGGCGATACCGTCACCAAGTACAAGAAGGCGGTGGACAAGGGCCTGCTGAAAGTCATGGCCAAGATGGGCATCGGCGTGTTGTCCTCCTATCGCGGCGGCATGAACTTCGAGGCGATCGGCCTGTCGCGCGCGCTGGTGGCGGAATTCTTCCCCGGCACGCCCTCGCGCATCTCGGGCATCGGCCTGTCGGGCATCGCGCGGCGTGTCCTCGCGCTGCATGACAAGGCCTGGCAGATCGGCGCCGTCGCCCTGCCGGTGGGTGGGCTGTACAAGCTGCGCCGCCGTGGCGAGGTCCATGCCTTCGACGGCAGCCTGATCCACACGCTGCAGAAGGCGGTCGAGACCGACAGCTACCAGACCTACAAGCGCTATACCGAGGCCGTGCGGCGCCTGCCGCCGGTGGCGCTGCGCGACCTGCTGGATTTCCGCATGGACGGCCGCACCGCGGTCGCGATCGAGGAAGTCGAGAGCATCACCGAAATCCGCAAGCGGCTGATCGCCCCGGGCATCTCGCTCGGCGCGCTGTCGCCGGAAGCGCATGAGACGCTGTCGATCGCGATGAACCGCATCGGCGCGCGTTCGGACAGCGGCGAGGGCGGCGAGGATCCGTCGCGCGCCAAGCCGCGCTCGAACGGCGACAACGCGAATTCCGCGATCAAGCAGATCGCCTCGGGCCGCTTCGGCGTCACCGCGGAATACCTCAACAACTGCCGCGAGATCGAGATCAAGGTTGCCCAGGGTGCCAAGCCCGGCGAGGGCGGGCAGCTGCCCGGCTTCAAGGTGACCGGGCTGATCGCCAAGCTGCGGCACTCGACGCCGGGGGTGATGCTGATCTCCCCGCCGCCGCATCATGACATCTACTCCATCGAGGATCTTGCCCAGCTCATCTATGATCTGAAGCAGATCAACCCCGATGCGAGCGTGTGCGTAAAGCTGGTCTCGCGCTCGGGCATTGGCACCATCGCGGCCGGCGTGGCCAAGGCGAAGGCAGATGCGATCCTCGTCTCCGGTCATTCCGGCGGCACCGGTGCCTCGCCGCAATCCTCCATCAAATATGCCGGCCTGCCCTGGGAGATGGGGTTGTCGGAGACGCACCAGGTGCTGCAGCTCAACCGGCTGCGTCACCGCGTGCGGCTGCGCACCGATGGCGGTCTCAAGACCGGGCGCGACGTGGTGATCGCGGCGATGCTCGGCGCCGAGGAATTCGGCATCGGCACCGCCTCGCTGGTGGCGATGGGCTGCATCATGGTGCGCCAGTGCCATTCCAACACCTGCCCGGTCGGCGTCTGCGTGCAGGATGAGGCGCTGCGCGAGAAGTTCACCGGCACGCCGGAGAAGGTCATCAACCTGTTCTCCTTCGTGGCGGAGGATGTGCGTGAGATCCTCGCCGCGCTCGGCTTCCGCAAGCTGACCGATGTGATCGGCCGGACGGATCTGCTGCATCAGGTCAGCCGCGGGTCGGAGGACCTCGACGACCTCGACCTCAACCCGCTGCTGGTGCAGGCCGATGCCGGCCCGCATGCGCCCTACTGCACGATCGAGGGCCGCAACGAGGTGCCCGAGACGCTGGATGCCGAGATGATCCGCGACGCCGAGGCGCTGTTCCGCCACGGCGAGAAGATGCAGTTGCAGTACAACATCCGGAACACGCATCGTGCGATCGGCACCAAGGTGTCGTCGCGCATCACCCGGCAGTTCGGCATGTCCGGGCTGCAGCCCGGACATTTGAATGTTCGCCTGCGTGGCTCGGCCGGCCAGTCGCTCGGCGCCTTCGGCGTACGCGGGCTCAAGCTGGAAGTCTTCGGCGACGCCAATGACTATGTCGGCAAGGGATTGTCCGGCGCGTCGATCGTGGTGCGGCCGGCGCCGTCCTCACCGCTGGTGTGGAATGACAACACCATCATCGGCAACACCTGCCTGTATGGCGCGACGGCCGGTGAGTTGTTCGCCGCCGGCCAGGCTGGCGAGCGCTTCGCGGTGCGCAATTCCGGCGCCACCGCGGTGGTCGAAGGCTGCGGTGCCAATGGCTGCGAATACATGACGGGCGGCACCGTCGCGATCCTCGGTGCGGTCGGCGACAATTTCGGCGCCGGATTCACCGGCGGCCAAGCTTTCGTCTATGACGCCGACGACAATTTCGGCGTGCGCGTGAACCCCGAGACGTTGGTCTGGACGCGCCTCGCCCATCCGCATTGGGAAGGTGTCCTGTGCGACCTGATCGCCCGGCATGTCGCCGAGACGGGCAGTCGCTTCGCCGCCCGCCTGCTGAACGAATGGGCGGTGGAACGCGGCCACTTCTGGCACGTCGTGCCGCGCGAATACCTGAAGTACCTGCCGGTCCCGATGGCCGCGACCGAGGCCGTCGCCGCCGAGTGAGCCTGAGCACCGCCCGGTGAAGCGTTTCACCGGGCGGTGTCGCGATACCTTCCGTTCCCATGACGGCGCGGTAATCTTGCCCCGACCGATGCGCGTCCGGCGCGTCGCAGGAAGGGAATAGAGCCATGCGCCGTCTGACCCTGGCCCTGGTGGCCGCCCTGGCCCTGGTCGTGCCGGCCAAGGCGCAGGAGGTCCGTAACCTCGCATCCGTCAATGGCTGGGTGGCTTATCTCGCGCAGAGCGCCAACGGCCCGCTCTGCGGCATGGGGACCGAAGCCAATTCCCAGGGCCGATTCCTCTGGATCAAGGTCGAACGGTTGGGTCCCGAGTTGCACGGCTTCGTCCAGGTAGGCGACCGCAGTTGGCAGGTTCGCGACGGCGTCACAGGGCAGATCATCATCGGCATCGACCGGCAGCGTGCCGAACTCCACTACACCGGCACCAACCGGCCCGACATGATCGAGGCCTCCTACCGCGGCGCCTTCGACAATTTCATCAATTTCGTCCGCGCCTTCGCGCTCGGCAATCGCATGCAGGTGATCTTCCCTGGTGAGACTGTGGAACCCTGGGGCGCGGATCTGCGCGGCACCCGCGCAGTGACCGACGCCTTCCTGGCCTGCGCCCGGCGTATCTGAACGCGCTGGCACCAAACCCCGGCTGAACGGCGGCCTTTGCGCCGCGGCGGGCAGGGTGGCATAAGCGGCCCATCGTGAGGCTGCTGTTCCACCTTCCCCTCTCCCCCTTCTCCCGCAAGGTGCGTTTGGCCCTGGCCGAGAAGCGCATCCCCTTCGACATGCGCGTCGAGCGCGTGTGGGAAAGGCGTGACGACTACCTGGCCATGAACCCTGCCTGCACCGTCCCCGTGCTGCAGGAGGACAACGGCCTCACCATCGCCGATTCGACCGCGATCTGCGAATATCTGGACGAAGCCTACCCCGACATGCCGCTGCTCGGCCGTACCCTGGCCGAACGCGTCGAGGTGCGTCGCCTGGTGGCTTGGTTCGACGGCAAGTTCCACGCTGAGGTCGGCATGAACCTGCTGTACGAAAAGCAGATGAAGCGAGTGATGGGGCGCGGCAACCCGGACGCCACGGCGATCCGTGCCGGCTACGCCAATCTGCGCCCGCATCTCGAATATATCGGCTGGCTGGCGGAAACCCGCCCCTGGCTGGCCGGCACCTCGCTGACGCTGGCGGACCTTGCCGCGGCGGCACATCTTTCCGCCCTCGACTTCATCGGCGACGTTGACTGGTCGCTGAACGAGGCCGCCAAGGATTGGTATGCGCGGATGAAATCCCGCCCTTCCTTCCGCCCTCTGCTGACCGACCGCGTCAGCGGCGTGACGCCGCCCGCGCATTACGCGGATCTCGATTTCTGAGGGCTGCGACGGCGGGCGGCTGAGTCCTTTTTCGCCCTCAGGCGCCACGCCTCACTGCGCGGGGCCGGCCTCGATCAACGCCATGTTCTGCGCGGCGAGGTCCGCCGTCGCCCCATCGGGCTCCAACTCGATCACCCGTTCCCAATCCGTCCGTGCGCCAGCGGCATTGCCCTGCGCCTGGCGGATGATGCCACGTTCCAGCAGCGCCTCGACATTGTCCCCGTCAAGCTGCAGCGCCCGCGTCACGCTCTCGGCGGCCGGAGGCAACCGGTCCATCCGCCGCAGCGCCGAGGCGCGGACGATCCAGGCCTGGGTCAATGACGGCTCGACAACGACAACCTGATCAACATCGGCCAGCGCATCTGCCGGACGGTCGAGGGCGAGCGACGCCATCGCTCGCTCCGTCAGCAATTCGGCGTCGGCCGGCGTCAGCGCCAGCGCCAGCGTCAGGGCGGCATGGGCGCGCATCGGGCGCCCAGAGGCGATCCACGCCGTACCGGCTTGGCCGAACACCGCCGCACGTGCGGCAATGCCCGCCTGGCTGCGCGTGGCGATGCGTTCCAACGCCTCGGCGGCGCGCTCGGCCTCGCCCAACGACAGCATCGCCAAGGCCGCGCAATGCGCCGCGCCCTCGCCGCCGCCCTGCATGGCCCAGTTGTCGGAGAGTGTCCGCGCGCCTTCCGGGTCGTCATCCAGCATCTGCAGGCAGCGTTCGTATTCCGGTGAATCCACCAGACGCGGCGGTTCGGGCGGCGTTGGCAGGATGTCGTCCTGCTCAGGCCCGGACAACCACCACCACGCGCCACCACCCGCCGCGAGCATCACCATCGCGGCCCCGGCCATAAGGAGGCGGAAGGGCTTCATGGTCGTCAATCTAGTGTTCGGATCCGGTCCGTGCCAGATCGCTGTGTGGGAGGCGGCCATGCTTCTGGTGTTGGGTCTTGGCTATTCGGGGTTGGCGGTGGCGCGGCAGGCACAGGCGGCCGGCCTGGCGGTGCGCGGGACGGCACGCGACCCCGCCACCCTGCCACCGGCGGCGCGGGCCCTTGCGATCCCCTTCGCCGCCGCCGGGGAGGCGATTCGCGATGCCACGCACCTGCTGGTCACCGCGCCGCCGGGCGAGGCCGGCGACCCGATCCTCGCCATCCACGGGCCGGCGCTGGCGGCGGCGCTGGCCACCGGCACGCTGCGCTGGGTCGGCTATGTCTCCACCACCGGCGTCTATGGCGATCGCGGCGGTGCCGAGGTAAATGAGGCGACGCCGCCAGCCCCCGGCCAGCCGCGCAGCCTCCGCCGCCTCGCCGCGGAACAGGCTTGGCGCGACGCCACCCACGGCCGCGCCGCGCTCGACCTGATGCGCGCTGGCGGTATCTACGGGCCGGGGCGTTCGGCCCTCGATGACCTGCGGGCAGGGGCGGCGCGGCGCGTGCTCAAGCCTGGCCATGCTTTCTCGCGCATCCATCGCGACGACATCGCGCTGGCGGCGCTGGCCGCCATGGCGCAGGACCGGGCGCGGGTGCCGCGCGTTCTGCATCTGGTGGATGACGAAGCGGCCGAGAGCGCCGAGGTGATCGAATTCGCCGCCGGGCTGCTGGGCATTGCCCCACCGCCGGGCATCCCCTTCGAGACGGTGCGCGCGACGATGTCCGCCATGGCACTGTCCTTCTGGTCGGAGAATCGCCGCGTCGCCAATGCCGCCACCAAGACGGCGCTCGGTATTGCCTGGCGTTATCCAACCTACCGCGAGGGCCTAGCGGCCATCCTGGAGCAGGAGCGGCGCGAGGGTCTCGCCCAATAGCGCCAGGTCCTGCGGCCGCGACAGCCGATGGTCGCCATCCTTGACCAGATGGATGCGGACATCCTCGCCGGTCAGCGCCTCGCCGATGCGCAGGGCGTGGCGCCAGGGCACATCCGCGTCGCGCTGGCCTTGCAGGATGCGCACCGGCACGTCGACCGCCAACGGGGCGCGCAGCAACACGTGGTTGCGGCCATCCTCGATCAGCGCGCGGGTGATGGGGTAGGGGGCGCCATACTCGCTCGGGCGGTGCCAGACGCCTTCGCGCTCGATGGTCGCGCGAATCTCGGGCGTGAAGTCGGCCCACATCAGGTCTTCGGTGAAATCCGGCGCCGGGGCGATGCCGACCAGCGCCCGGGGTGGGCGGTGTCGCGCCAACAGCAGCGCAATCCAGCCGCCCATGGACGACCCCACCAGCACCTGCGGTCCCGGCGCCAGGGCGTCGAGCACACAGGCGGCGTCCTCCGCCCAGCGACCGACGGTGCCATCCACGAAGCGCCCTTCTGAGGTGCCGTGACCGGAATAGTCGAAGCGCAGGAAGGGCGTGCCACGCGCCTCGCACCAGCCGGCGAGGAATTCCGCCTTGCTGCCGGCCATGTCGGAATTGAAGCCGCCGAGGAAGACGACGCCGGTGCCCCGGCCCGCGATGCGGCGCCAGGCGAGGTGGATGCCGTCGCCGCGGTCGAGGGTGCCGGTCTGCTCCTTCATGGGGGTGGCGCCGTGCAACCGTTGGAGAGGGGCTCCGCCGCTCTCCAAACCTCACCCCGCCAAAGGCCTAAGGGCCTCTGGACACCTTGAATGGGCGATGGGCGCGCCGGGCTGGCCAGCATGGCGGAGGACGATCCCTGCGTGGCGCCAGGAAGATCGCCAGGCAGCGGGCAGGGCTGATGCCCCTGCAACGTGTGCTGCCTGCTCTGCCCGGCACCAGGTATCGGCTTCCAAAGGCCCCCCGGCCTTTGGTGGGGTGAGGTCCGGAGAGAGGCGACGCCCCTCTCCGCTGTCCCGCCCGTCACGCCCGAGGCAGCCCGCGCCGCGTCAGCGAGGCAAACAGAGCGCCGGTCCCGAACACCCAGGGCGGGCATTCATCCGTCCGGTCCACCTCATTGACCAGCGCGCCGAGCTGGGGCGACGATACCCGCACCACATCGCCTTCCTGGTGGGTGAACCCCATCCCCGCCGCGCCGCGATCCTTCGACGGCGAGAAGGGCGTGCCGAGATACAGCACCGCCCCATCCGGGTATTGGTGGTGCGCACCGATCATCTGCCCGACGATGTCGGTGGGGTCGCGGCTGATCGAGCCGACCGCGCCGCGCTCATCAAGCGCGAAGCCGTCGCGTCCGCTGATGGTCAGGGTGATCTCGGCCTGGCGCACATCCTCCAGTGTGAACTCCTCATCGAACAGGCGGATCATCGGCCCGAGGGCGGCCGAGGCGTTGTTGTCCTTCGCCCGGCCCAGCAACAGCGCGCTGCGCCCTTCCACGTCACGCAGGTTCACGTCATTGCCGAGCGTCACCCCCTGGATGCGGCCGCGGCTGTTCACCACCATCACCGCCTCGGGTTCCGGGTTGGACCATTGCGAATTGGGGTGGACGCCGACCTTCGACCCGGTGCCGACCGCGGCCATCGGGGCGCATTTGGTGAAGATCTCGGCATCCGGGCCAATGCCGACTTCAAGGTATTGGCTCCACCAGCCCTTCTCGACCAGCGCGGCCTTGACGCGCATCGCCTCGGCGCTGCCGGGCACCAGGGCGGCCAGGTCATCGCCGATGATCTCGCGCACCTCGACCCGCACAGCGGCGGCGAGCGAGGCATCGCCACGGCAGCGCTCCTCGATGACGCGTTCCAGCATGGAGCGGACATAGGTGACGCCGGCGGCCTTCACCGCCTGCAGGTCGATCGGCGCGAGCAGCCAGGGCTTGGCCGGGTCGCGCGCGTCATGCGCCGAATTGGCCAGCAGCGCGTCGAGGTCGAGCGCCATTGGTACGCCGCGGGTGCGGATGCAGGCGGTGGGCGTCTCCGCCTCCATCCAGCGGGACATGGTGCCCCACATGGGCGTCATGTCGAAGGCGGCGCCGCCGATCAGGCCGACGACGCAGGGCCCGTCCGGCGTCATGATGCGGGCGGCGAAGGTGCCACGCGCCATATCCGCAGGCAGGCAGGTTCGGTCCAGCCGCATCAGCGATCATCTCCCAAGTTCTTCTCGGGGATAGGCTGGCCGCCCGAGAGCCGTCTGCCAAGAGGGGCGCGGCCGGCCTGCTCAGCAGACGGGCGTGAGGTCCCTTCGGGCCGATGCGATGCGACGGGCCCGGCCTGATGTCGCGGCCGGCAGGCCTCGCGTTTCGCGCCAGGCGGCATGGGCGGCGGCGATGGCATGGGCCAGTGCGGCGGGCTCGCGCATCCGGGCCGCGGCAAGGGTTGCTGCATCGGGCGCGCCGGTCGCCTCGACGCCGAGTTCCACCTGCAGGTCCGTCAGGGCCTGCAGCGTCCCGGCCTCCACCGCATAGTCGAACAAGGCGAGGTCCGGGCCTGGCGGCAGTGCACTCGCACCCAGCGGCGCCCAGACCATCGCCCGCAGGATGCGCCCCGCCTCGTCACGCCCCAGGGCGCGCAGCGCCGGGGCATCGGCCGGACCGCCTATCCAGACGGAGAGCAGCCCAAGCCCGATGCCATGCGCGGCCGGCCCGTCAAGCAGCGGATCGCGCAGCCTGAACCCGCCATGCGCCGTCATCACGGTTGCAGCGCAGGCGGCGAAGCAGTCCTTGGCAACGGGCATGGCACAGGCTGGCGTCGGCAGGGTTGAGATTGCCTTTCCGGGCTGGTCAGGGTGGCAGCGTGTGCTTCCACGGATAACCTTGCCGCGCCTTGCCGTAGCCGTAGTCGAACAGCGCGCGCAGATAGTCCTGGTCGAAGGATTCGGCTGCCGTCGTCGTGAAGTCGTCATCGATATTGGCGAGGCGGAACCCAATGTCGTGCCGCTGCGTCGCTGCCTGGATGCGAAAGATGTCGTTGACGCCCGAGGCACCGAGCAGTGTCGAGATGGCCCGCTCGGCAATCGTGAAGGCGCGCCGCGGAACCGGCCCGCCGCTCTGGGTCAGCCGCCCGTTGCGCACGATATAGGCGGTCACGGCCGGCGGCGTCAGGCCCGCGCGGATGCGTTCGGCACGGCTTTCGCCGAGGGCGGGCGGATAGAGGAAGGCCTGCGCATAGGTGCCGCCATCCACATGCATTTCCTGGAAGGGCCGGCCGTCGACCGTCACATCGATCATCACCGGCGGAAACACGGCGGGCACCGAGGCCGAGGCGAGCAGTACCTGGCGCGTGAGCTCGAGCGCGCGCGGATGCCCGCTGGCGGCGATGGCGCCGATATTCCAGCCGACCGGCCGCTGCGCATCGAGATTGGTGGTGTTGATGATGAGCTGCCGCCCGCCGCGATAGCCCTCGGCGATCTCGGCGAGCAGGGCGTCGTCCATGAACCGTGCGATGGTGCGGGCGAGCGGCGCGCTGTCGGCCAGGGCATCGTCGACCAGCGCGGCGAGCAGTCCGCGGCTGGTCAGCACATCGGCCGCGGTGATCTCGGTATAGGCGGCGCGCAGCTGCGGGTCGCGCCGCGGCCCGACGAAGACCATCGGCGCGGTCAGCGCGCCGGTGCTGGTGCCCGTCGCCAGGGTGAATTCGGGCCGATCGCCGTGCTCGGTCCAGCCGCAGGCGAGTCCGGCCCCGAACGCCCCGTCATCCCCGCCGCCGGAGAAGGCGATGATGTGCCCGTCCGGCAGCCGGTCGCGCGGGCCGAGGCCGAAACGCCGGCGCTGGCGGCGCCCGGCCTCGTTGAATTCCTCGACGATGCGCGGAACGTCGTGCGGATCGGTGACGCAGAAGCGTTCATTGGGCACGCCGAGCACCTGGGCATTGCGCACGCGCGCGGCCGGCACCGGATCGACCCGCCGCGGGATGGCGCAGCCGGCCAACGAGAACATGCCACCTGCCAGGACAGCGCGCCGGGCCAGCCTGAGCCAGCATTCTGCTTCATGCATGGCGTCCAGGTTAAGGCAGTTCCCGATCCGGTGACATCACCTGAACCGGTCATGGCGTCCCGATCGTCAACGAGGCGGATCGGATTCCGTACACCAGGACGACGCGGCACGACCCCGTTCGGATGCCGTGGCAGGCCGCCGCGCCGCGCGGGCATTTGCGCCGCCGCCGCCTGGCCGAAGGCTCCACCCGGTACGCCGGCAGCCGACGCCATGCTCAGAAGGGCGGGCGATGCGCCCAGTCATAGCCGCGCCGCCCCGCCGCGAGGCCGTAGTTGAACAGGACCCGCATATAGGTCTGGTCGAAAGGGGAGGGCAGTTCCTCGGTGAAGTCCGAGCCGATGAAGGCGAGGTTGTAGCCGATCCCGTCACGCTGGGTGTTGGCCCACATCCGCCCGATATCATTGTAACCGCTGGTGGTGATCATGGTGGAGATGGCGCGACCGGCGATGCCCAGCGTGCGACGCTCCACCGTGGCCCAGTCGGGGTCGAGCCGCGCATTGCGGATGATGTAGGCCTCGGCCTGCCGAGCGGCGGTGCCCTGGCGGATGCGCGCGCGCCGCTGCTCGCCGAGGGCGGCGGGATACAGGAAGGCCTGCGCGAAGGCGCCGCCATCCACATGCATTTCCTGCTTCGCTTCGCCATCCACCGTCACGTCGAACATCACCGGCGGAAAGGCGCCGGGGATGGAGGCGGAGGCGAGCAGCACGCGGCGGATGAGGTCCGGCGCGCGGGCGTCGCCGCTGGCGGCGATGGCGCCGATGTTCCAGATGACCGGGATCTGCGCATCGAGATTGGTCGTGCCGATCAACAGCAGCCGGCCTTCCTGATGGGCGCGGGCGAGGTCGGCGAGCATGGCCTCGTCGATGACGCGCGAAATGGTGCGGAACAGCGGGGAGGTGTCGGCGAGCCCGTCGGCGAAGAGGGCCGCATGCAGCAGGCTGCGGCTTTCGAGAATGTCGGCCGGCGACAGCTCCGTATAGACGCTGCGCAGCTTTGCGTCATAGGCGGGGCCGAGATAGGCGAAGGGCGCCGTCAGCGCCCCCGTGCTGACGCCGGTGACCAGATTGAAGACCGGGCGCGTGCCGTTCTCGGTCCAGCCGCAGAGCAGGCCGGCGCCGAAGGCCCCGTTCTCCCCACCGCCGGAGACGGCGAGCAGATTGATCGGCGGCAGCGGCACGCCGGGACGCAGGGCCAGGCGGCGCCGCGTGCGTTCACCCGCGGCGACGAACTCGGCATCCATCGCGGCCAGGCCGGCACGGGACAGCACCAGGAAGCGCTCGTTCGGCAGGCCCAGCACCGTGGCGTCGCTGGTGCGGGCTCGTGGAACGGCGGGGCCGCGTTCGAGCGCGGCACAACCCTGCAGTCCGCCGGCGGCGGCAAGGGCGAACAGGGAACGGCGCGAGGTCTTGGCGATGGCCATGGGGGCCTGATCCTGACTGACGTGCAGGCGCAGCATAGACCGGGCCGGCGGCGGGCGACATGCCAACGCCTGCGTGGATGGACGCGACGGGCGCCATCGGCCAGTCTCATAACAATCGGGAAACCCGGAGGAAACACCATGACCACCCGTCGCGCCGCCCTCGGCACGCTCGCCGCTGCCGGTGCCCTCGCCCTGCCGCGCATTGCCCAGGCCGCTTGGCCGGCCGACCGGCCCATCGAAGTGATCGTGCCCTATCCCCCCGGCGGCGGCGTCGACACCATGGCGCGCATGGTGCTGCCGGTGGTGCAGAACCGCCTGCCCGGCGCGCGCTTCGTCGTGGTCAACCGCGCGGGCGCGGGCGGGCAGCTCGGCTGGGAAGCGGTGTTCAATGCCGCGCCCGACGGCTTCACCCTGGCGGCGACGTCGGTGCCGGCGATGATCACTTATCCGATGGAGCGCACGGTGCGCTACCGGCCGATGGAATTCACCTTCATCGCCAATGTCGTCGACGATCCAGGCGGGTTGTTCGTCGGCGCCGATTCGCCGCTGCGGACGCTGGCGGACCTGGTCGCGGCGGCCAAGGCTAATCCCGGGCGGCTCAGCTATGGCACCACGGGTATCGGCTCGGATGACCATCTGCTGGTGCTGGGCCTTGAGGACAAGCTGAGCCTGCCGCCGATGACCCATGTGCCGTTCAACGGCATGGCGCCGCTGTCCACCGCGTTGGTCGGCGGGCATTTGCAGCTCGGCGCCTTCAACATGAGCGAAGGCCTCGCGCTGCTGCAGGCCGGTCGCATCCGCGGCCTGGGGCAGGCGGCGGCGACGCGCTGGTCCGGCACGCCGGATGTGCCGACCTTCAAGGAGCAGGGCATCGACCTCATCAGCGGCGCCACACGTGGCATTGTCGGCCCGCCGGGCCTGCCGGCCGAGATCGCCGGCAAGCTGGAAGAGGCCTTCCGCGCCGCCTTGTCGGACACCGATTTCGTGCGGGAGGCCCAGCGTCTCGGCCTGCCGCTCGCTCCGCGCATCGGCGCCGACTTCCGCAACGATGTCGCGACGCTCGAGACCAGCCTGCGCGGGCTTTGGCAGCGCCGGCCCTGGAAGGAATCATGACCGAAGCCGATACCGTCCACGTCGAGGCGCAGGCCCTCGGCGACTTCCTGCGTGCCATCGTGGGTGCGACCGGCAGCAGCCGGCAGGAGGCGGAGGAAGTTTCCGCCCATCTGCTGGAAGCCAATCTGCAAGGGCATGACAGCCACGGCATCATGCTGCTGCCGCGCTACGTGCAGCATGTGCGCGAAGGCAAGCTGCACCCGGATGTCACGCCGACGCCGGTGCGGCAGGAAGCCTCGCTCGCGCTGTTCGACGGCAATATGGGCTTCGGCCAGCATGTCGGCCGCCAAGCGATGGACTGGGCGATCGAGGCTGCCCGCCAGCACGGCCATGCGGTGATGGGGCTGCGCAACGTCCATCACATCGGCCGTGTCGGCACCTATGGCGAGCAGGCGGCGCGAGCGGGGATGATCTCCGTCCACTTCGTCAATGGCGTGTCCGGGCCGCCTTCGGTCGCCCCCTTCGGCGGGTCGGACGGCAGGCTGTCGACCAACCCGGTCTGCGTCACCATCCCGCCGGCCGAGGCGGGCGGGCAGCCGCTGGTGCTGGATTTCGCGACCTCGGCGATCGCGCTCGGCAAATGCCGGGTGGCGTTCAATGCAGGCCGGCCGGTGCCCGAAGGCGCGCTGGTCGATGCGAAGGGCCAGCCCACCACCGACCCCGGCGTGCTGTATCGTGACAATCCGCGCGGCGCGCTGTTGTCCTTTGGCGCGCACAAGGGTTACGGCTTGGCGCTCGTCTGCGAGATCCTGGCCGGCGCGCTGCTGGGTGGCGCGACCGCCTGGCGGCCGGAGATGCGCGAGCGCGGCATTGTCAATTCCTGGCTCGCCTTCGTGCTCGACCCGGCGCGCTTTGGCGACGTCTCTGCATTCCGCGCGGAACTTGCGGCCGTGATCGCCGATGTGAAGGCCTCGCCCGCCGCGGACCCGGATTACCCGGTGCTGGTGGCCGGGGAGAAGGAGCGCATCACCAAGGCAACGCGCCTCGCCGGCGGCATCCCGGTCGATACGACGACGTGGAGGAATTTGGTCGAGGCGGCACGGAGCCTGGGCATCAACGCGCTGCCGGCGGTGCGGTAGTCGGACTGGAGGGGATTTGCCCCTCCAGTCAGCCCGCTCAGTCCACCCGCGCGCCCGACGCGCGGATCAGCGGCGCGAAGGCCGCCTCATTCGCCGCACGGAAATCCGCGAGCCCCTCCGGTGTCGTCCACCACGGTGTCGCGCCGTTTTCGCGGAAACGCTGCATCAGGTCCGGGCTTTCCAGCGCCTGCTTGGTCAGCGCGTTCATGCGCTGGACGATCGGGGCCGGGACGCCGGCCGGCGCCAACACGCCACCCCAGGAGGTGATCTCGAAGCCGGGCAGGAATTCCGCCATGGTCGGGATTTCGGGGGCCATCGGGCTGCGCTCGGCGCCGGTCACCGCCAGGGCCCGCACTTGGCCGGCGCGCGCCTCGGCAAGGCCCTGCGGGATGTTGTCGAAGATCATGTGCACGCGCCCGCCGATCAGGTCGACATGCGCCGGCGCGCCGCCGCGATAGGGCACATGCAGGATGTCGAGCCCGGCGAGGTGCTTGAACATCTCCCCCGACAGATGAACGGTCGTGCCGGAACCCGAGGAGGCATAGGTGTACTTGCCGGGATTGGCACGCAGCAGCGCGATGAGTTCGGGGACGGTGTGCGCCGGCAGGTCGTTGTTGACGATCAGCAGGTTCGGCAACTGCCACAGTCCGGAGACGAAGGTGAAGTCACGCCGCACATCAAAGGGCAGGCGTGCATAGAGCGTCGGCGCGATGGAAAGCGAGGAGACCGAAGCGAGGCCGATGGTGTTGCCATCCGCCGGGGCGCGGGCGATCGCCTCGGTGCCGACATTGCCGGCGCTGCCGGAGCGGTTCTCGACGACGAATTGCTGGCCGGTGATCTCACCCATCTTGGCGCACCACAGGCGGGAGAGGATGTCGGTGCCGCCGCCGGGCGGGAAGATGCCGATGAAGCGGATGGTGGTGTTCGGCCAGATAGACTGGCTGACTGCCGGTGTCGCGAGCGCAAGCCCAGCGCCCGCGAGCAGTGCGCGGCGTGATAGTGACGTCATGGAATGTCTCTCCCTGCCGGTTCTCGGGACCGGATGAGCGACATGTCACGATGCCGCACCGGCCAGCGTCAAGGGCGTGGCGTCATTCCACGACGGCACCAGACGCGCGGATCAGAGGCGCGAATCGCATTTCGTTCTCGCGGCGGAAATCGGCGAGGCCTTCCGGCCCGACCCACCAGGCGGTCGCGCCGGCGGTCTCGTAGCGGTCGCGCACGGGTGGGCTTTCGACCGCCGCGCGACCCAGCTCGGCCATGCGGGTGACCATGGCAGGCGGCAGGCCGGCCGGCGCGATCACGCTGCCCCAGGAATTGATCTCGAAGCCCGGCAGGAACTCGGCCATGGTCGGCACCTCGGGCGCTTGCGGGCTGCGGGTGGCGCCCGTTACGCCGAGCGGGCGCAGCTTGCCTTCGCGCGACAGGCGCAGCGCCTCGGGGATATTGCCGAAGATCATGTCGAGCCGGCCACCCAGCAGGTCGGCATAGGCCGGCGCGCCGCCGCGATAGGGCACGTGCAGGATGTTTACGCCGGCAAGCTGCTTGAACATCTCTCCGGCGATGTGCAGCGTGGTGCCGGCGCCCGAACTGCCGAACGAATACCGACCAGGGTCGGCGCGGCACAGCTCGACAAGTTCAGGTACCGTCTGTGCCGGCAGGTCGGGGCGCACCACGAGCAGGTTGGGCAATTGCCACAGGCCGCAGACATAGGTGAAGTCCCGCATCACGTCGAAGGCGAGGCGCCGGTACAGCGTCGGCGCGATCGACAGCGAGGAGACCGAGCCAAGGCCGATCGTGGTGCCGTCCGGCGCGGCGCGCGCGATCACTTCGGTGCCGATGTTGCCGCCCGAGCCAGAGCGGTTCTCGACGACGAAGGATTGGCCGGTGATCTCCGTCATCCGGTTGCACCAGATGCGCGACAACTGGTCGGTGGAGGCGCCGGGCGGGAAGATCGCGATGTAGCGGACCGGACCGGTGGGCCAGGCCGGCTGCGCGAGCGCGGGCGTGCCGAGGGCAGCCGCACCGAGCATGAGCATGGCGCGCCGGGGCGTCGCCATGCGGCGGTGATCCTGGTCCATTTGTCTTCTCCCCAAACGCCCGGTCGGGCCGGGCTTGGAGGCATGGCAGACGAGGCGGACCCGCCGCGTCAAGTTTTGTCTGCCGTCGCGGCGGTGGCGCGGTCAGCCGGTGGCGAGGTGTGGTCCCTGGCTGGTCACGTCGCGGCAGAAGCAACCCAGCGCATGGTCGTTGACGATGCCGACCGCTTGCAGCCAGGCCTGCACGATGGTCGGCCCGACAAATTTGAAGCCGCGGCGCTTGAGATCCTTCGAGACGCGCTCGGCAAGCTCGGCCGAGAGCGCCTGCGTCCGGCCGTCACCGTGCCGCACCGCGCCATCGGTAAAGGACCAGCAGTAGTCTGCGAAGTCCTCGCCGGACGCCTGCATCTCGAGAAAGATCTGCGCGCCACGGATGGTCGCTTCGATCTTGGCGCGGGATCGGATGATGCCGGGATCGGCGAGCAGGCGGAGGATATCGGCTTCGGTGAAGCGGGCGACCTGCCGCGGGTCGAAGCCGGCGAAACCGGCGCGGAAGGCGTCGCGCTTGCGCAGCACGGTGATCCAGGCGAGGCCGGCCTGGAAGCCTTCCAGCATCAGGCATTCCCACAACGCGCGCGGGTCGCGCTCGGGCACGCCCCATTCGGCGTCGTGGTAGTCCCGCTCGATCGGGTTCTTGCAAGCCCAGGCGCAGCGGGGGCGGTCGGGCATGGCGGTGGCTCCTGGTCGGCGGCGAGGCGCTGGCGGTGGCGTTCAGGTCGGCGGGCGGAAGCGCGCCGTGATGCGCGCGAGGCGCCTGGCGAGCAGACGCATGCCGGAAGTACGCTCGCCAGCGGGGGCTGGATGGAGGAAGCGGGCAGCGTCCTCGATGGCGGTGAGTGGCAGCGCGGGGTAGCGCGCCCAGAGGTGGTCACGGGTTTCGGCATCGCTGGACGGCGTGTTGCGGCCGCGCGGCGGCGAGGCGCGCAGACGGCGCAGCGTTGCTTTATCCAACCAGCTTGGCGGCTCCGGGTGCATGCATGCAGCTTGGTCGGGATTTAGGAACAATTCAAGAACACATCGAGAGGGTCGATGGTCGCGATATCGGCATGGCGGAGCGACGCCCACGCTGATGCGGTACTTCGGTCGATTTCTCGCTGATTTCATCAAGCAAGAATCGCACCAACGACGACCACCGCAAGTTGCTCACGCCTCGCCTCGAATCGCCAAAATATGCGTAATAATGCAGTTTGATGCCCGTAAAAGTTGCAGGACTCATCGTCAATTCCGCCTGCCCGGGCGGCGCCGCACAATGGCGTATCTTCGCGCACCGCAAAAAGAAAGGCCCGGAACCCCTTGGGGGACCGGGCCTAAGTCAACAGGGAGGCTTCACGTCTGGGAGACGAGGGATCCAAAGACCCCTTCCGACCTAGTCGCCGGATGAAGAAATCCTAATCCCGAAATCGGCATGCGTGATTCTCGATATGCACCACCCGGATATACCAGAGGCGCATGGCTGGCGCTCACCCTTGCGTGATGTGCGTGGCAGCCCCCGTGACGCGATTCGGGCCCGGCGCATCGCCGCTGCCGGTAGGCTCAGCCCCCGGCGTTCACCAACTCCGCCATCAGGAAGTCGCGGAACACCGCCACGCGCTTCGAATGACGCATCTCCTCGGGATAGACGAAGAAGGCCTCAATGCGCGGCGCCTTCACCTCGGGCAGCACCTGCACCAGGTCCTCCACCTGCTCCATGTAGTCGGGCAGTGCAGCGAGGCCGAGCCCGCTGCGCACCGCGCCCAGCATGCCGGGCAGCGAGTTGATCTCGATCGCCGCGCGGCGTGGCGTGCCGGCACGGCGCCCGGCCTCGGCCAACCAGTTGATGTTGTCGATCGGCGGGCGGTAGTCGCCATAGACGATCAGCCGATGCGCATCGAGCTCCTCGACACGCTGCGGAATGCCCGTCGTCTTCAGATAGGCCGCCGAACCGCAGACCTTCCACCCGAAGGTCGCGATATGGCGCTGGATCAGGTCCGGCTGCCGCGGGGGATGCATGCGGATAGCGACATCGGCTTCGCGCATCGCGAGGTCGAGGTCGGAATCGTCCAGCAGCAGCGTCACACTGATCTCGGGATGCAGGTCGAGCAGCCGGCGCAATCGCGGCGCCAGCCAGGCGCTGCCGAAGCCGGTCGTCGTCGTCACTTTCAGCCGGCCGGCGGGGCGCTCTCGGCTTTCGGTCAGCAGCGCCTCAGTCATCGCCAGCTTGGCGAAGACCTCCCGTACGGTGCGGTTCAGCGTCTCCCCCTGCTCGGTCAGGATCAGCCCGCGCGCATGGCGATGGAACAGCGGCACCGTCAGCGCTTCCTCCAGCGCCTGGATCTGCCGCGAGACGGCGGATTGGCTGAGGTTCAGCGTCTCTCCCGCATGGGTGAAGGAGCCCGCCTCGGCGACCGCGTGGAAAACGCGCAGCTTGTCCCAGTCGATCGGCATCAGGCGGCTGCTTGCTCGGTCTCGGCATCCGAGGCGGCAAGGAACTTCTCCGCCTCCAGCGCCGCCATGCAGCCGGTGCCCGCCGCGGTGACGGCCTGGCGATAGATCCTGTCCTGCACATCGCCCGCGGCGAAGACGCCAGGGATCGAGGTTCGCGTGGTGCCCGGCCGCGTCACGATGTAGCCCTCCGCATCCATCTCGACCTGGCCCTGGAACAGCGCGGTCGCCGGCGCATGGCCGATGGCGACGAAAACACCATCGACCGCGAGCTCCCGCCGCTCGCCGGTGCGTGCGTCACGTAGCGCCAGTGCACGGGCCACCGGCACGCGGCCCGAGGGGTCGGCCAGCACAGCCTCGGTCACGGTATCCCACATCACGGTCACGTTCGGCTTCGCAAACAGCCGCTGCTGCAGGATCCTTTCACTGCGCAGGCTGTCGCGGCGATGGATCAACGTGACGTGGCGGGCAAGGTTCGACAAATACAGCGCTTCCTCCGTCGCGGAATTGCCGCCGCCAATCACCGCGACATCCTTTCCACGATAGAAGAACCCATCACAGGTTGCGCAAGCGGAAACGCCGAAGCCGCCAAGTTCCTTCTCGCCGGGAATGCCGAGCCAGCGCGCCTGGGCGCCGGTGGCGATCACCACCGCTTCGGCTTCGAAGCTGTCGCCCGAATCGCCGATGGCGCGGAACGGCCGCGCCGAGAGGTCGATGCCGGTGATGATGTCGAACAGCACCCGGGCGCCGACATGCTCGGCCTGCTTCTGCATCTGCTCCATCAGCCAGGGGCCCTGGATCGCCTCGGCGAAACCTGGGTAGTTCTCGACATCTGTGGTGATGGTCAGCTGCCCGCCCGGCTGCAGCCCGGCGACGATCAGCGGTTCAAGCCCGGCTCGCGCGGCATAGATCGCGGCCGTATACCCCGCCGGGCCGGCGCCGATGATCAGGAGGCGGGTACGATGAATCTCGGCCACGGCAGGCAATCCATACCTAGTTGCAATTCTCTGGATATCAGGCACTCCCGGCGCCGTCACAACCCAATGCCTTGAAGGACCGCGTCCTTGCAATGATATTGCGCCAGACGCTGCGCCTGAGCAATGAAGCAAACGAGTTGGCACGATGAACCGCGAAGATGATCCCGATCTCGATTCGGTTGACCGGCACATCCTGGCCGAACTCCAGCTGGATGGACGGATGACGAATGTCGAGCTGGCCCGGCGGGTGAATCTGTCCGCGCCGCCCTGCCTGCGCCGCGTGCGCCGGCTGGAGGAGGCCGGCATCATTCGCGGCTATCACGCCGATGTCGACCCGGTCTCGCTTGGCTGGGAGATCACCTTTTTCGCCCTGGTCGGGCTGGAGTCGCAAAAGCTGGCCGTGCTCGACGCCTTCGAGGCGCTGGCGACCGCCTGGCCGGAAGTGCGCGAATGCCACATGATTCGCGGCGGAGGCGATTTCCTACTGCGCCTCGTGGCGCGCGACACGGCACATGAAAACGAGTTGACCACGCGGCTGACAAACGCCGCCGCCGTGCAGCGGGTGCAAACGCTGCAGACCATCCGGACGGCGAAGGACGCGGCGGGCGTGCCGATCGGGTGAGGGGCGCGAGCCTCGGCCTTGCGTGCGCAGACGGCTTGGTGGGGCTCTGAGCCGTGGGAGCCAAGCCGGGGGCTGAACGCCTTGAAGAGGGGCGCCACCCCTCTCCAAATCTCACCCTGCCAAAGGCCTAAGGGCCTCCGGACACCTCGATTTGGCGCCGGGCCCGACGGTCATATCAAGACGAAGTCGTTCCGGGCACGATGCCCGGTAATGCGCTTGGTACCGGGCGCGGTGTGCGCCCTGAACCAGTGAAACCCCAGCCCTGCCCATCGCCAGGTGCAAGGTCTCCAAAGTCCTTAACTGGCGGGTTCCCATGCGCGTTGCATAGCAACGTCAATGGGTCCTCGTGGTGGGGTGAGGTGCGGAGCGGGGGCGAAGCCCTTCTCCGGTCCCCCGGCATCACCCGCGCCGCACCACGTAATCCGCCGCTTCCATTGCCGCGATGATGGCGTCGCCCTGGGCCTGATCGCGCACTTCCACCATCAGATGCAGTTCCGTGCTCTGCACCGTCGGCGCGCCGAACAACTGCTGGTGCTTCACCTCGATCACATTGCCGCCAAGATCCGAGATGCGCGCAGCGATGTCGGCGAGAACGCCGGGGCGGTCGGGGATGTCGAAATGCAGTCGCAGGATCCTCCCGTCGCGCAGCAGCTGGCGCAGCAGCACGTTGGACAGGGCCCGCGCGTCGATGTTGCCGCCGCAGACCGTTGTGCCGGTGACCTTGCCGGCGAAGCGTTCCGGATAGGTCAGGATCGCCGCCAGCGCCGCAGCGCCGGCCCCTTCGGCGACCACTTTGGCACCCTCGACGAGCAGGGCGACGGCCTGCTCCACCGCGCGTTCGGGCACCAGTAGCACCTCGACGTCCAGGTCACGCAGGATCCCAAGCGGCGTCTCGCCCACATCGCGCACGGCGATGCCCTCGGCGATGGTCGGCCCGCCGACCGAGACCGGCTGCCCCGCCAGGCGCTGCGCCATGGCGGGATAGCCTTCCACCTCGACGCCATAGACCTTCATGCCGGGGCGCAGTTCGGCGGCCGCGCTCGCGACCCCGGCACACAGCCCGCCGCCGCCGATCGGGATGACCAGCACCTCGATCTCCGGCGCATCCTCGAGTATCTCAAGCGCCATGGTGCCCTGGCCGGCGATGACGCCGACATCGTCATAGGGATGGATGAACACCAGCCCCTCGCGGCGGGCGAGGTCATGCGCATGGGCGGCAGCCTCGGCCAGTGTCTCGCCGTGGAGAACGACGCGCGCGCCCCAGGATTCGGTGCGCACCACCTTCGTCGCCGGGGTGAATTTCGGCATCACGATCGTGGCCGCGACGCCGGCGAGCTGCGCATGCCGCGCCACCGCCTGCGCATGGTTTCCGGCCGACATGGCGATGACGCCGGCGGCGCGTTCGTGCGCGCTCAGCAGCGCGAGACGGTTCGCGGCACCGCGTTCCTTGAAGGCGCCGGTCGCCTGCAGGTTGTCGAGCTTGAGCATCACGCGCGTGCCGGCGGCGCGGCTGACGGCCGGGCTCTCAATCGTCGGCGTGCGCAGAATGGCCCCGCGAATTCGCTCCGCCGCGGCACGAATGTCGGCGAGCGTCACACTCGGCACGACAGGGGCCTCGGTGGCCGCGGCAAGACCGCGGATCGCATTCACGGCGGACATTGGTGATCCTCACTGTGGTGGACAAGAAAGAAGAAGGGCGCACCGGGTTTCCCCGGAGCGCCCTGGCCGCACGGCAATGGAACCGGCGGTCAGGTGAAACGCACGGCGGTAATCTCGACCGACCGGGCGCCGCCAGGGGCGGGGACTTCGACGGAATCACCGATCTTGCGGCCCATCAGCGCCTTGGCCAGCGGCGAGGTGACGGAGATCGACCCGTTCTTCATGTCGGCCTCATACTGGCCGATGATGCGGTAGGTCTTCTCGTCTTCGCTTTCCTCGTCGACGATCGTGACATGCGCGCCGAACAGCACCTTGTTGCCGGAAAGCCGGGCGACATCGATCACCTCGACCGAGGGGATAATCGATTCAAGCTCCCCGATGCGGCCCTCGATGAAGGACTGGCGTTCGCGCGCGGCATGGTATTCGGCGTTCTCCGACAGATCACCATGGGCGCGCGCTTCCGCGATCGCCCGGATGATGGCCGGGCGCTCTTCGGATTTCAGGACCTTCAACTCCTCCTCCAGGCGCACGAGGCCCTCGGCGGTCATCGGGAACTTCTGCACAGCAAACCCTTCCCATAGAAAGCGCCCCCCAAAGCCGACCCTCGGTCCGGTTCAGCCAGGCCCGACGGCGCTGGGGGGAGAGACGCCACGGGGGCCCGAAAGGCCCCCATGCGGTCAGAATGATGTATCAAAATACGCCTGCAGGGGCGCCACATCAAGGGTTCCGGCCTTCAGTGCCGCAATCGCATGCACCGCAGCCCGCGCTCCAGCCGCCGTGGTGTAGTGCGGAATGCCATGCGTCAGGGCCGAGCGCCGGATGTCGAAGCTGTCCGCCACCGACTGCCCGCCGCCGGTGGTGTTGATCACCAGCTGGATGTCGCCGGACTTCATGGCGTCGACGCAATGTGGCCGACCCTCCAGCACTTTGTTGACGATCTGCACCTCCAGCCCGGCCTCGCGAATGCGCGCCGCGGTGCCGCGGGTCGCAAGGATTCGGAAGCCCATATCCGACAGGCGCCGCGCGAGGGTGACCGCCGCCGCCTTGTCGCTCTCCTTCACGGAGATGAAGGCGGTGCCTTCCTCCGGGAGCTTCACCCCGGCGCCGAGCTGCGCCTTGAGGAAGGCACGCTCGAAGGAATGGTCGAGGCCCATCACCTCGCCTGTCGACTTCATCTCCGGCCCGAGAATGACATCGACATTGGGGAAACGGTTGAAGGGGAAAACGGCTTCCTTGACCGCAACATGGCGCGAGACGGCATCGTCATCGAGCTTGAAGCTGGACAGATGCTCGCCCGCCATGACGCGGGCGCCGATCTTGGCCACGGCGATGCCGGTCGCCTTGGCGACGAAGGGGACGGTGCGCGAGGCGCGGGGGTTTACTTCGAGCACGAAGATCTCGCCGTCCTTGACGGCGTACTGCACGTTCATCAGCCCCTGCACCTTGAGCGCGCGGGCCATCGCTTCCGTCTCGGCCTTGAGTTCCGTCACGATGGCGGGCGGGAGCGAATAGGGCGGCAGCGAGCAGGCGGAATCGCCCGAATGGATGCCGGCTTCCTCGATGTGCTCCATCACCCCCGCGACATAGACCTGGCCGACGGCGTCGCAGATGCAGTCGACATCGACCTCGATCGCGTCGGCCAGATACTGGTCGATCAGGATGGGGTTCTCGCCCGAGACCTTTACCGCCTCCGCGCCGAAGCGCCGCAGTTGCTCGTCGTTATGCGCGATCTCCATCGCACGGCCCCCGAGAACATAGGACGGGCGCACCACGACCGGATAGCCGATGCGGTTGGCCTCGCTGACGGCCTCGTCCAGCGTGCGCGCCGTACCGTTCTGCGGCTGCTTCAGGCCGAGGCCCTTCAGCAGCTGTTGGAAGCGCTCGCGGTCCTCGGCGATGTCGATGGCCTCGGCCGAGGTGCCGAGGATCGGAATGCCCGCCTTGTGCAACGCCTGGGACAGCTTCAGCGGCGTCTGCCCGCCATATTGCACGATGCAGCCGAGCACCTCACCGGATTCCTGTTCCTTGCGGATCAGGGCGATGACGTCCTCGGCCGTCAGTGGTTCGAAATACAGCCGGTCGGAGGTGTCGTAGTCGGTCGACACAGTCTCGGGATTGCAGTTGACCATGATGGTCTCATAGCCGGCATCGCGCAGCGCGTAGCAGGCATGGACGCAGCAATAGTCGAATTCGATGCCCTGGCCGATGCGGTTCGGCCCGCCGCCGAGGATGATGACCTTCCTACGCGCCGTCGGTCGTGATTCGCAGACAGGCGTGCCGAAGCCGCCCTCATAGGTCGAATACATGTACGGCGTGTCGGAGGCGAATTCGCCCGCGCAGGTGTCGATGCGCTTGTAGACCGGCTGCACCCCAAGCTTGCCGCGCAGCGCCGTGACTTCCGTCTCCTTCACGCCGGCGAGCTTCGCCAGCCGCATGTCGGAGAAGCCGAGCGCCTTCAGGTTGCGCATGGCAGGCGCGCTCTGTGGCAGGCCCTTGGCGCGAATTTCGTTCTCGGCGAGCACGATCTTCTCGACTTCACGCAGGAACCACGGGTCGAATTTGCAGGCCTCGTGGATCTCGTCGAGCGAGACGCCGGCGCGCATCGCCTGCGCCGCCATCAGGATGCGGTCCGGCCGCGGTGTCGCCAGCGCGGCGTGGAAGGCCTGGGCCGAACCGTCGCCCGGCACCGGCAGGTCATCGAGGCCGGTGAAGCCCGTCTCCAGCCCGCGCAGACCTTTCTGCAAGGCCTCCGCGAAGGAGCGGCCTATCGCCATGGTCTCGCCGACTGACTTCATTGAGGTCGTCAAGGTTGCCGGCGTGCCGGGGAACTTCTCGAAGGTGAAGCGCGGGATCTTGACCACGACATAGTCGATCGTCGGCTCGAAGCTCGCCGGCGTGACCATGGTGATGTCGTTCTGCAATTCGTCGAGCGTGTAGCCGACGGCGAGCTTCGCCGCGATCTTGGCGATCGGGAAGCCGGTCGCCTTCGAGGCCAGTGCGGAGGAGCGCGACACGCGCGGATTCATCTCGATGACGACCATGCGTCCATCGGCGGGGTTGATGCCGAACTGCACGTTGGACCCGCCGGTATCGACGCCGATCTCGCGCAAACACGCGATCGAGGCGTCGCGCATGCGCTGGTATTCCTTGTCGGTCAGCGTCAGCGCCGGGGCGATGGTGACGCTGTCGCCGGTATGCACGCCCATCGCGTCGAGATTCTCGATGGAGCAGATGATGATGCAGTTGTCCGCGCGGTCGCGGACGACCTCCATCTCGTATTCCTTCCAGCCCAGCACGCTTTCCTCGACCAGTACTTCGCTGGTCATGGAGGCGGCGAGGCCGGCGGCAACGATCTGGTCGAATTCCTCGCGGTTGTAAGCGATGCCGCCGCCGGTGCCGCCGAGCGTGAAGGATGGCCGGATGACGCAGGGCAGCCCCACCACCTTCAGCGCATCCCAGGCTTCCGGCATGGTGTGCGCGATCTCGCTGCGCGGGCTCTCGATGCCGATCTTCGTCATCGCATTGCGGAACTTCTGGCGATCCTCGGCCTTGTCGATGACCTCGGCCTTCGCCCCGATCAGCTCGCAGCCGTATTTCTCAAGAATGCCGGCCTCGGCCAGCTTCAACGACGTGTTGAGCGCGGTCTGCCCGCCCATCGTCGGCAGCAGCGCGTCGGGGCGCTCCTTGGCGATGATCTTCTCGACGATCTCGACCGTGATCGGCTCGATGTAGGTGGCATCCGCCAGCCCGGGATCGGTCATGATCGTGGCCGGGTTGGAATTCACCAGGATGACGCGGTAGCCCTCGGCGCGCAGCGCCTTGCAGGCCTGGGCGCCGGAATAGTCGAATTCGCAGGCCTGGCCGATGACGATCGGGCCGGCGCCAATGATGAGGATGGACTTGATGTCGGTGCGCTTGGGCATTGGGTCGGTCAGCCTCTGCGAAAGAAAATGAGAAGTATGGGCAGCACCATCACCTGCAACAGCAAGGTGGCGCCGAGGGTCAGCAGCGCGACCTCGTCGTCGCGCAGCACGGCATCGCCGAGCACGCCGCCGAGGCCGGCCAGCGCCAGGGCCGCCAGTACAGCGGCCGGCGCGCGATAGATCGTCGCCAGGTCACGCAGCCACCACCAGGCCAGTGGCAACGCCAGCAGCGCCGCGACCGCGGCCAGCAGCAGCACCACATAGAGCGGCGTGAAATCGATCGCGATGTCGCTCACGGCGCATGGCCGCGCGTGAAGAAAACCCAGCCCAGCAGCGCCACGCCTACAGGGGCGAAGATGGCGAAGGCGAAGGGTGGGGACAGCACCAGCAGGTGCAGGTCGAAGCCATCCGGCGGCAGGCGCGATGCCGACCAGCCGACAAAGGTGAACCCCGCCAGCATGACCAGCACCGGCGCGAGCAGCGCCGCCGCCCAGCGCGGCAGGAAGCCTGGCCGCAGCCGATAAACCAGCGCGGACAGCGCCAGCGCCGCCAGTTCGGCCAGGACCAACACGAGGAGCAACAGCATCACGCGTGGTGTCCCGTTGCCGGCGTCACGGTCAGCAACAGCACGACATGGCCGGGCAGGGCAGGGAGGTCATGGATCATCGCTGTCATCGCCTGTGCGGAAACAGCAGCAGCACGAGGAAGGCGAGCAACGCGAAGATCGCGCCGCCGAGCAGACCGCCGCCCATGGCTTCGTCGACGAAGCTCGCGCGCTCGAAATTCGCGGCCCACAGGCCTGCCCCACCGATGGCGATGCCATAGGCCGCGCAGACGGCGACGAAGGGCCGCAATGGCCGCATCCCGGTCAGGCTGCGCGTCAGTCGCCAGAACAGCACGACCGCCGGCAGGAAGACGACCAGCGCCGCCGTCGCGCCATGCGCAAGTGCATCGAGGCCATAATAGTTCATCGCCGTCCCTCGCTGGCGAGCTTCACGGCGATCAACGCCAGAGCCGCGCCGAGAACCCAACGCTGCGCCGCCATCCAGCCCGGCCGCGTGCCAAGGAAGCGCGCGACACCCGCCGCGCCATAGATCAAGGCGCCGTCGAAGATGATGGCGACGAGGACCTGCACCGCCCCAAGTACCACGCCCTGGGTGAAGACATCGCCGCGCGCCGGGTCGATGAAGGGCGGCAGCACGGCCACGTAGAACAGCGCGACCTTCGGGTTCAGCGCCGCCGTGGCGAAGCCGACCGAGAACAGCCGCGCCGCTGGCTCGCGCGGCATCGCGCGGGGCGCGAAGATCGGCTGCCCGCCGGGGCGCAGGCATTGCCAGGCGAGCCATGCCAGATAGGCCGCGCCACCAAGGCGCAGCACATCCCAGGCATAGGGCACGGCGAACAGCGCCGCGGTCAGCCCGGCGGCGGCACACAGCATGATGACCAGCGAGCCGGCCTGGCAGCCGACGAGCGACACCATGCCCGCCCCGGTTCCCTGCGCGAGCGCGCGGGAGACGAGATAGAGCATGTTCGGCCCCGGCGTTGCCGCGAGGCCGAAGGACAGCGCGGCGAAGACCAGCAGCGTCTCAATGGAGGGCATCAGCCGTGAACCGAGAACCCGCCATCCACCGGAATCGCCACCCCGGTGATGAAGGCCGCCGCGTCGGATGCGAGGAACGCCGCGACGCCTTCGAAATCGCCGGGCGTGCCCCAGCGCTTCGTCGGCGTGCGTCGCAGCACGTCCTCGTTCAGATTGACCATGTCGGTGCGCGCCTTGCGCGTCAGGTCGGTGTCGATCCAGCCGGGCAGGATGACGTTCACCGTGATGCCGTCCTCCGCCCAGGCCACTGCCATCGACTTCGTCATCTGCACCACGCCGCCCTTCGACGCGCCATAGGCGGCATGAAAAGGCAGGCCGAAGATTGACAGCATCGACCCGTTGTTGATGACGCGGCCCACGCCGCCCTTCTTCAGCCACGGATGCGCCGCCTGCGCCGCGATCATGCCGCTGGTCAGGTTGGTCGCGATGACGGTGTGCCAATCCTCCATCCGGTAGACCTCCGGACGGTTGCGGATGTTCGTGCCGGCATTGTTCACCAGGATATCGAGCCGCCCGAGCCGCTCGGCCGTGGTCGCGACCATGGCGCGGATCGACGCCTCATCGGTGACATCGACCTCCACGGCATCGGCCGTCGCGCCGAGCGCCCGCAACTCAGCCACCGCGGCGGCATTCTTCGCCGCATTGCGCCCGGCCACCATCACGGATGCGCCGGCCTTGGCCAGCCCCCGCGCGAAGCCGAGTCCGATGCCGCCATTTCCGCCGGTGACGAGCGCCGCGCGCCCCTTCAGATCGAACATGCCGTTCTCCCGTTTGTACGCGTCCGGTGCGGACCGTCAGGCCTGGGGCGTTGCGGTCACCGGTCGCGGTTCTGCGCCGGCGGGTTCAGGCCCGGCCAGCCTTGGACGCCGCCATCATCTCGACGAAACGATGGAACAGGTAGTGGCTATCGGTCGGCCCCGGGCTCGCTTCGGGGTGGTACTGCACGGAGAAGGCCGGCCGGTCGGTCGCCGCGATGCCTTCATTGGTGCCGTCGAACAGCGAGACGTGGGTGACCTTCGCCGTGTCCGGCAGCGTCTTCGGGTCCACCGCGAAGCCGTGATTCTGGCTGGTGATCTCGACCTTGCCGGTGGTCAGGTCCTTCACCGGCTGGTTCGCCCCGCGATGGCCGCGCGGCAGCTTGAAGGTCTTGGCCCCCAACGACAGCGCTAGCAACTGATGCCCCAGGCAGATGCCGAACACCGGCACCTGGCTCGCCATCACGCCCTGGATCGCCGGCACGGCGTATTCGCCCGTCGCCGCCGGGTCCCCCGGGCCGTTCGAGAGGAACACCCCATCCGGCTTGTGGGCGAGGATCTCCTCGGCGGTCGCCGTCGCCGGCACCACCACCACGTCGCAGCCGGCCGAGGCCAGGCAGCGCAGGATGTTGCGCTTCGCCCCGTAATCGACCGCAACGACCTTGTGCGTCGGCGCCGTCTGCTGCCCGAAACCCGTCGACCAGGCCCATTCGGTCTCGTTCCAGGCGAAGCTCTGGCGGCAGGTGACCTCCTTGGCCAGGTCCATCCCTTCCAGCCCCGGCCAGCCGGCGGCCTGCGCCTTCAGCGCTGCGATGTCGAACTTGCCGTCCGCCCGGTGGCTGATCACGCCATTCGGCGCCCCGCCATCGCGGATCAGCACGGTCAGCGCCCGCGTATCCACCCCGGCGAGCCCGGCGATGCCATGCGAGACCAGCCAGCCATTCAGATGCTTGGTCGAACGGTAATTGGCCGGCTCGGTCACATCCTGGCGGACGATCAGGCCGCGAGCGGCCGGCGTCACGCTTTCGAGATCCTCGATATTGGTCCCGACGTTGCCGATGTGGGGGAAGGTGAAGGTGATGATCTGGCCGGCATAGGACGGGTCGGTCAGCGTCTCCTGATACCCCGTCATGCCGGTGTTGAAGCAGACCTCGCCGACCGCCGAGGTCTCGGCGCCGAAGCCTCGGCCCCAGATGATGGTCCCGTCGGCCAGCACCAGGCAGCCCGTGGCACCATCGGGGGGAGTATCGGCAGAGGCCATGGTCGGCTCCGTCTTCAGGGTTTCGCCGGGCGTACCCGGCAGGTCGGACAGGGAAAGGCCGGTCGCGGAGAGAACCGCGGGCCAGTGTTTGGCCGGGATGGCCCGGGCCTGGCGCCATTTGCGGATCGCCTCGGTGCCGACGCCGCAATGCGACGCCGCCGCCTCGGGACCTCCGAGCAGGGCGATGATATCTTCCACGGTGCGCATGGGCAGGGTTATGCCGGGAACTGATTTCCCAGTGCAAGCTGATTCAGGTGGATGGGAAATTTCCTCCCAGGCGACTGAAGCGCTATATCCGTGCCAACCAGACCGAGGACCTCGACCATGTCACTCCGCGACCGTTTCACCGATGAGCTCAAGACCGCGATGCGCGCCGGCGAGGCCGCCCGTGTCTCCACCCTGCGCATGATCACGGCCAAATTGAAGGACAGCGACATCGCCGCCCGCCCCGGCCCACCGATCGACGAGGCCGGCATCATCGCCATGCTGCGCGGCATGGCGAAGTCGCGCGCCGAGAGCGTGACGATGTACCGCCAGGGCGGCCGCGAGGAGCTGGCGGCCAAGGAAGAAGCCGAGATCGCGATCATCGACAGCTTCCTGCCGCAGCAGCTGGACGATGCCGCGATGGCGGCCGCGGTCGACGCCGCCGTGGCCGAGGCCGGCGCGACCAGTGTCAAGGAGATGGGCAAGGTGATGGCGGTGCTGAAGGGCAAGTATGCCGCGGTGCTCGACATGGCCAAGGCGGGACCGATGGTGAAGGCGCGACTCGGCGGCTGATGGGGGACGGCGCTTCGCGATCGCCCCATGATGGCCTCCGGCTATTCCGCTGCCGCAACGCGGTCTAGCCTCGCGGCGCAACCGGATGCCCAAGGCGTCCATCGCGCTGGAGCGCCGGGCATGGCCACCGCATCGTCATCGCAAAGCCGCTGGGTCTACTTCGCCTTCTGCTTCGGCCTCGGCGGACTCTTCGCCTGGTATGCCTGGTCGCAGGCGAGTGCCCATTGGTCGCTCGCCTCCCGTGGCCAGCGTACCGAGGCCGCCATCGTCGGCTATGACGAGGTCCGCGGGCGCCGCAGCACGACCTGGTATCCGGTGTTTCAGTTCACTACGCCGGACGGCCGCCGGGTGCAGGCGGCGTCAGGCGTTTCAGCCGAACCCGCCCAATTGCGGCGCGGCAACCGCGTGACTGTCGTCTACGACCCGGCGCATCCGGAGACGGTGCAGCAGGCCTCCGCGCTGGAAGGCGGGCCGGGCGTGACGCCCTGGATCCTGGCCGCGATGGCGCTGCTCATGTTCGCGCTGGCCTCGGTCTTTCTGCTGCCGCAGAAGCCGCGGAAGATGGCCTGAGGGGGGCGGGGAACCCGGTGGGGCGGTTTCCCCGCCGTCGCCTCAGTTCGGCATCTCGAGGTCTTCGGACAGCACAACGATCTGCACGGCGTAGGAGACTTCGCCATCCTCGGCGTCGCGATGGATGGTGCCGATGAACTCGTCGCCGACGCGCAGTTCGACGCTCGCGCCCTTACGCTCGGGAGCCATCACGGCAATCCGGTTGTTGCCGAACAGGCGGCGGAGATGGGCTTGCACGGCGGCGCGTTCAGCCGGGGTCATGGCGGGGTCCTCATGTATGGATCGGGCGGCTGGATAGCTCCGCCGTCACGGCGGCGCAAATTGCCGGCGGCGGGCCGCCCCGCCCACGCTTTTCTTTCCGGGCCATCCAACCCGACCCCCGCCTTGTGCTAAAGGCCCAGGAACCGATGGCCCTCAGTCCCGCATTCCTCGACGAGCTGCGCGCCCGCACGCCCTTGCCCGGCCTGATCGGCCGCAAGACGCGCCTGCTGAAGTCCGGGCGCAACTGGAAGGGGTGCTGCCCCTTCCATGGCGAGAAGACGCCCTCCTTCTACGTCTATGACGACCATTTCCACTGCTTCGGCTGTGGCGCGCATGGCGATGCCATCTCCTTCCTGATGCGGGCGGAGGGCGCCGCCTTCCCCGAAGCCGTGGAGCGCCTGGCCGCCGAGGCCGGGCTGGAGGTGCCCAAGCCGTCCGCCCAGGACGCCGCGCGGGAGCGCCGGGCGCGCGATCTGCACGCCGTGATGGCCGCCGCCGCCGAGGCCTATCATCGCCGCCTGTTCCTGCCCGAGGGCCGACCCGCCCTCGATTACCTGCGGCGGCGCGGGCTGAAGGAACAGACGATCCGCGACTTCCTGCTCGGCTGGGCTCCGGGCGGGCGCGGCGCCATCGCCGCCGACCTGCGTGGCGAGGACATCACCGAGGACCAGCTGATCGAAGCCGGCCTGTTGCGCGAGGGCGAGGGCGGCGAGCCTTCGCGCGATTTCTTCTTCTCCCGCGTGATGTTCCCGATCCGCGACCGGCGTGGCCGGGTGATCGCGTTCGGCGGGCGCATCCTCGGCGATGGCCAGCCGAAATACGTCAACAGCCCGGAGACCCCGCTCTTTCGCAAGCGACTCGGGCTGTACGGGCTGGACCTCGCCCGCGAAGGTGCCTTTCGCGGCGCCACGGTGGTCGCCGTCGAGGGCTACATGGACGTGATCGCCCTGCATCAGGCGGGCTTCACCGGGGCGGTCGCACCCCTCGGCACGGCGCTGACCCCCGAACAGTTGGAAGAATTGTGGCGGATCTCCCCCGAGCCGGTGCTGTGCTTCGACGGCGACGCCGCCGGCGCGCGGGCGGCGGCGCGGGCGGCGGAACTCGCCCTGCCGCTGATCTCGACCGAGCGGACGCTGCGCCTCGCCACCCTTCCGGCCGGCGAGGACCCCGACACGCTGACCGCCAAGCGCGGCCCTGCCGCCTTCCAGGGCGTGCTCGACGCCGCGCGGCCGATGTCCGACGCCCTGTTCGGCCTGATCACCGAGGGCCGCCCCTCGGCCACCCCAGAACAGCGCGCCGCGTTGCGCAATCGGCTCGCCGGCGTCGCCGGCACAATCACCGACAAATCCCTGGCGGCAGAATACCGGCGGGTGTTGCTCGACCGCTTCTTCGCCGCCTCGCGCATCAAGCCCGGCGGACGGCCGCCGCCGCCGCGCCGCCCGGCCCGCCCGGTCATCGAAGCCGGCCCTGTGCGGGCCGAACGGGCACGGATGATGTTCGCCATCATCCTGCGTCACCCCTGGATTCTGTCGCAGGTGGAGGAGGCGATCGGCCTGCTCGACCTGCCCGAAGGCCCCGCCGCGCAATTGCGGGCCGCGATTCTCGCATGGCCTGTGGCTGCGGAACCGCTTGACTCCGAAGGGTTGATCGCCCACCTCGCCAAGTACGGTGTGGAAGATGCGGTAGCCTGGGCCCTGATGCCCACAGGACTGCCCCTGGCAGCGAGGCCCGAGGCCTTGCCGGGTGAAGTCGAGGAAGGCTTCTGGCATTTCTTCCTGCGCCTGCGTGGCGAGGCGGAGTTGATCGAGGACCAGCAGGAAGCCCGGCAGACACTGGCCGAGACGAATGATGCCTCGGCGCAGCGCCGGCTTATCCTGGTGACGGAGGCGCTCGACGCCATCCGCCGTGGGGAAGCGGCCTCGGGGGCGGCAGGCGACGCCGCATAGGATAGAGAGTTTTTTTTCGGGCATCCGGCTACCCCGGATGCCCGAAACCGTTGGACGGAGCGGAATGCGCATGGCGAGCAAGGCGGCGACCGGGGCTGAGACGACCGAGACGCGGGACGAGCAGGTCGAGGGACTGTTGCTCGACACCCAGTCCGCGGCCGTGAAGAAGCTGATCGCCCGTGGCAAGGAGCGGGGCTACGTCACCGTGGACGAGCTCAACGCCGCGCTGCCCTCCGAACAGGTTTCCTCCGAGATGATCGAGGACACCATGGCGAACCTGAGCGAAGCCGGGATCAACGTCGTCGAGGCCGAGGAAACCGAGGACGGCGAGGCCGTCGCCAAGCCGGCCGAAAAGAAGGACGGCGAGGAGGAGGAGGAATCCGGCGGCAACGTCGATGAGGAAACCCTCGGCCGCACCGACGACCCCGTGCGCATGTACCTGCGCGAGATGGGCTCGGTCGAACTGCTCTCGCGCGAGGGCGAGATCGCCATCGCCAAGCGCATCGAGGCCGGCCGCGACATGATGATTGGCGGCTTGTGTGAAAGCCCGCTGACCTTCCAGGCCATCCTGCGCTGGCATGAGGCGGTGCGCGCGAGCCCGCCGCGCATGCTGCTGCGCGACGTGATCGACCTCGAAGCCACCCAGACCGCCGGCAACCCCGACAGCCCCCCGCCTGAGGCCGCCGAGGAGGAATTCGAGGAAGGCGACGAGAATGAGGGCATGGGCCTCTCGCTTTCCGCCCTCGAGGAAAAGCTGAAGCCCGAGGTACTGGCGAACTTCGAGCAGATCGAAAGCCTCTACGGCAAGCTCCAGAAGCTCTCGAACAAGCGGATGGATGCCTACCATGCGGGCGAGGAACTCGCCGGCCGCGGCGAGAAGAACTACGAGAAGCTTCGCCGCGAGCTGATTGCGCTGGTGGAGAAGGTGCATCTCCACAACAACCGCATCGAGGAGCTGGTCGACCAGCTCAAGGGCCTCAACCGCAAGCTGACCGTGCTCGAAGGCCAGGTGCTCCGCCAGGCTGAGGCGCACAAGGTCAAGCGCGAGGATTTCCTGCAGCATTGGCGCGGCTCGGAACTCGACCCGGCCTGGCTCGAGCGCGTCGGAGCCCTGCCGTCCAAGTACTGGAAGGCCTTCGTCGCCAAATCGAGCACTGAGGTCGAGGTGATCCGCGCCCGCATCGCCGAGGTCGCCAACCTGACCGGCATGCCAGTTGCCGAATACAAGCGCGTCTACGCCACCGTCTCGCGCGGCGAGCGCGACATGACGCAGGCCAAGAAGGAGATGATCGAGGCAAACCTCCGCCTCGTGATCTCCATCGCGAAGAAATACACCAATCGCGGCCTGCAGTTCCTCGACCTGATCCAGGAAGGCAACATCGGCCTGATGAAGGCGGTCGATAAGTTCGAATACCGCCGCGGCTACAAATTCAGCACCTACGCCACCTGGTGGATCCGCCAGGCGATCACCCGCTCGATCGCCGACCAGGCGCGCACCATCCGCATCCCCGTGCACATGATCGAAACGATCAACAAGCTGGTGCGCACCTCGCGGCAGATGCTGCACGAGATCGGCCGCGAACCGCAGCCCGAGGAGCTCGCCGAAAAGCTCGGCATGCCGCTCGAGAAGGTCCGCAAGGTGCTCAAGATCGCCAAGGAGCCGATCTCCCTCGAAACACCGATCGGCGACGAGGAAGACAGCCATCTCGGCGACTTCATCGAGGACAAGGCCGCCGTCATCCCGCTCGATGCCGCCATCCAGTCCAACCTGCGCGAGGCGACGACGCGCGTGCTGGCCAGCCTCACCCCGCGTGAGGAACGCGTGCTGCGCATGCGCTTCGGCATCGGCATGAACACCGACCACACGCTGGAAGAAGTTGGCCAGCAGTTCAACGTGACGCGCGAACGCATCCGGCAGATCGAGGCCAAGGCCCTGCGCAAGCTCAAGCACCCCTCGCGGTCGCGGAAGCTGCGCTCCTTCCTCGACAACTGATCGCGGTTCGGCGGCTGGGCCGCATGTGCGGGGGGCCTGGCCCCAGGGTCAGCGACCGCTGTTGACCGCCCCCCATCGCCTCCGCGAGACTCGCGCCACCAGGAGGGGCCCGCGCCATGGCGGCAACGATGAATGCGGTTCAGGAGGTGATGGTCGACGTCACCTTCCTGCGCATGGAATCCCGGCCGACCGACCCGGTGCGGCCGCTGCCGCCCGACGTGCGGGTCGAGCAGGCGCGCCACTGTTCGGTGCCCTTCTACCGCTACCTCTACGACACGGTGGGCGAGCCCTGGCTGTGGTGGATGCGCCGCACTGCCTCGGATGCCGACCTCGCCGCGCTGCTGTCGCTGCCGGCCGTGTCGATCCATGTGCTGATGAAGGATGGCGAGCCGGCGGGGTTCTACGAACTCGACCGGCGCCATCCGCATTCCGTCAACCTGGCCTATTTCGGGCTGATGCCCTGGGCGATCGGCAGCGGGCTGGGCCGTGCCTTCCTACGCCACGCTATAGACACCGCCTGGGCCGCCGGCCGGCCGGCGATCACGGTGAATACCTGCACCGCCGACCATCCCCGCGCGCTGCCGGCCTATGTCTCGGCTGGCTTCCAGCGGCTACGCACCGTGCGTGAAATCTGGCCGGTGCCGACCCGCCTCGGCCTTACGATCCCGCCGCACCTGATGCGTTGAGCGCGTCCAGCACGATCCCCTCGGTGAGGATCTGCGGCAGGATGCGCGGCGCCGTCGCGCCCGCCGGGTAGAACAGGTACAGCGGCACCCCGTCGCGCCCATGCGCGCGCAGCATGGCGGTGATCGCCGGGTCACCTCGCGTCCAGTCGCCGACCAGGGTGGTGATGCCGCGCTGCTCGAAGGCCTGCCGTACCCCAGCGCTCGATAGTGCGAGACGTTCATTGACCTTGCAGGTGATGCACCAGGCCGCGGTCAGGTTGACGAAGACCGGGCGACCCTCGGCCCGCAACTCGGCGAGGCGGGCCTCGGACCACGCTTCTCCGCCCGCCGCTTCGGCGGCCTGCGCCGGCGCCGGGGCGGCATGTAGCACCGGCAGCAGCGCCAGCGCGCCGAGCAAGGCGACACCGCCAGCCAGCCGCCCCAGCCGCCCACCGGACCCCTGCGCCAGCCCGACCGCCCAGGCAGCGAAGCCGATCAGCACGGCCCCCATCAGCACCAGCAGCACCGCCGACGGCCCGGCCTGTTCCGCCAGCACCCAGACCAGCCAGGCGGCCGCGCCATACATCGGGAAGGCGAGGCCCTGCTTCAGCCGGTCCATCCACACCCCCGGCTTCGGCAGCGCCCGCGCCAGCCCAGGCGCGAGGCCCAGCAGCGCATAGGGCAGCGCCATCCCGAGCCCCATGGCGCCGAAGACGGCCAGTGCCTCGACCGCGCCGAGCCCCAGTGCCGCGCCGATCGCCGCCGCCATGAAGGGCGCGGTGCAGGGCGTGGCGACCAGCACCGCCAGCGCCCCGGTGAAGAACGACCCGGCATGCCCACCCTTGGCCGCCAGCGCCCCACCGGCCGCGGCCGGCCCACCCACCGCATAGACGCCCGACAGGTTCAACCCGACCGCGAGCATCAGCCAAGCCATCGCGCCCACGAAGACCGGCGACGTGAATTGGAAGCCCCAACCGGCCACGCCGCCGGCCGCGCGCAGCCCGATCATCACCCCGCCTAGGGCGAGGAACGACAGCACCACCCCGGCCGTATAGGAGCCCGCATGCGCCCGCACGGCGGCGCGCGCCTGCCCCGAAAGCCGCGCCAGCGCCACCGCCTTCATGGCGAGGATCGGGAAGACACAGGGCATCAGGTTGAGGATCAGCCCGCCCAGCGCGGCGAACAGCACCGCCTGCCACAACGGCAGCCCGCCCGCCGCAGGCACCGGCCCCGGCGCGGCCGAGACCAGATAGGCCCCGCGTACCCCCGCGGCATCCGTGATGGCGACGACGCCCTCGATGCTGGCCGGCAGCGCATCCGCCCGCGCCCGCGTCAGGCCGAGGCGCAGCGTGCCGTCGCGCAGCGTCAGCGGCTGTGGCGCGGCATTGTCGAGGAGGTTGACCTCCAGCGGGAAGAAGAACGCCTCGCGTACCGCATTGGCAGTGATCAGCGGACCGGCGAGTTCCACCGCGCCTTGCAGCCCGTCGAAACCGGCGCGCGCGGCGAAGGGGCCGGCGCGCGGTTCGGCGGCCTCGGCGGCGATGAAGGCCGGGCCGGTCACCGGGTCGGGGCGCGGCGTGACCTCGACGGGGATGTCGAGGCGGAAGGCGCCTTCCTCCGGAATGCAGACCTGTTCGCAGACCAGCCAGGTCGCGTCGGCGGTCAGGGTGAAGGTATCACCTGGGCGCAGCGACGTGGATGCGATGACCGGGATGGTGAAGACCGCCTCACCCTCATAGCCGAAATTCACCAGCGGGCCGAAGGGGATACGTTGCGGCGCCGGGAAGCGCATGGTGCCCGCGGTGGCACCCTCAGGCAGCGCGAAGGTCACTTCCGGCGGTTGCCCGGCATCGCCCGGATTGATCCAGTAGGTATGCCAGCCTGGCGCGAGGCGCTGCCGCAGCGCGACGCGGAAGGCCTGGCCTGGGGCGATCGCCGCCTGGTCGGCCATCAGCGTGACGGTGGCGCGCGGGGACCGGACAGGGGTGCTTTCGACCGCCCGCGCCGCGGGGGTGAAGGCCATCACGGTGGCGAGGAGGGCGAGCAGGCGCAACATGGAGTGCATGAAGGGTCTGGGGCGGCTCAACGCAAGTCCCCTTTCGGTGAAAGCGGCGTAGGGTGCCCGCCCGCCAAACCCGCCCAGCGGCCACGGCCGATCGGCCAGCGCCTGCGCAAGGCCGCTGCGAAGGGCGCGTCATTCCAACGTGCTGCTCTCCCATGTGGCGTGGCTGATACCCGGATGGCCGGCGAGCTCGCGCATCACCCCTTCGATCTCCACCGTCACCACCGTAGTGCTGACCAATACGGCGGTGACCTCTGTCGTGCCGTCGCTGTGTTCGGTCACCTCGATATCCGCGACCGGGTAATGCGCTGCCTGCAGGCGATCGATCAGGTGGCGGCGCACCCTGGGCAGGCTGGCCGGCTCGGTGGTCACGCGCACCTCGATGCGCGCTTCGGTGGTCGCGTCATTGACCGGGATGCGTTCGATCCAGGTCACCACCGGCCGCAGCAGCGTATTGCCGGCCAGGACGAAGACGGTGATCAGCACTGCCTCCACCGCCAAGTCCGACCCGGCGGCGGCGCCGACCGCCGCCGAACACCACAACGTCGCCGCGGTGTTCAGGCCGCGTACATTCAGCCCGTCCTTCATGATGACACCGGCGCCGAGGAAGCCGATGCCGGAGACGACATACGAGATCACGCGCACTGCTTCGGCATCGCCAGCCAGCCGCTGGGCGATATCGACGAAGGCGGCGGCGCCCACGGCGACCAGCGTATTGGTGCGCAGCCCGGCACTGCGCTGGCGGAATTGCCGTTCGACACCGATCAGCGTCCCCAGGACGAAGGCGACGAACAGGCTGAAGATGCTGTCCAGGACGGGCAGCAGGTGAACGGTTTCAACGAAGCGCAAAACGAGGACTCGCCGGCCAGGAGGGAATTTGCTCGCATCCTAACAGGCGGGCGGCGTCGTGGTGTGCTGTCAGGAAAGTGTCATGCCGTCCGCTTGGCGGCCCGGGTCGCGATCATGGCGTGGATCTGCGCGACGACCGCCGCGCCCTCACCGACCGCGGCCGCGACGCGCTTCGTCGAACCGGCCCGCACATCGCCGATAGCGAAGACCCCCGGCATGGTCGTCTCCAGCGGCAGGGCGCCCTGGCCGGTGACGACGAAACCCTTGGCGTCGGTGGCCGCGCGACCTCCCAGCCATTCAGCATTGGGGTCGGCGCCGATGAACAAGAAGATGTGGCGCAGAGCGCGGCGCTGCACCGTCCCACGCGCATGATTCATGATGGTGACAAAGGACAGACCTGACGCGCGATCGCCTTCCAGCCGCGTGATCTCGGCGCCGACATGGATCTCGACATTGGGCTGGGCGGCGATCCGGTCGACCAGATAGCGGGACATCGTCTCCGCGAGATCGCGCCGGACAATCAGGTGAAGCCGTTTGACATGGGGGGCGAGGAACACCACGGCCTGGCCTGCCGAATTGCCACCGCCGACCAGGGCGACCTCCTCGCCGCTGCAAATGCGTGCCTCGATGGGCGACGCCCAGTAGGAGACGCCTGCGCCTTCGAAGGTCGCCAGGTTGGGAATGGCGGGTCGCCGATAGCGAGCGCCGGAGGCGACCACGACACTGCGCGCCCGCACCTGGCGGTCGCCGGACAGCGTCAGGGTCAGCCGGTCGTCCGCACAGGCAAGGTTTTCGACCGTGACCGGGATGAGGATTTCGGCACCAAATTTGACCGCTTGGTTGACGGCGCGGGCAGCCAAGGCGTGGCCCGAAATCCCGGTGGGAAAGCCGAGGTAGTTCTCAATCCTGGCCGAAGCGCCTGCCTGCCCGCCCGTCGCGTGCTGATCAAGCACGATGACCGACAGTCCCTCCGATGCGGCGTAGACGGCGGCGGCAAGGCCCGCCGGCCCCGCACCGACGATCGCGACATCATAGACTACCGTTGGGTCCAGTGCGGGTGTCATGCCGAGGCAGCCGGCGAGTTCGGCGTCGTTCGGGTTGCGCAGCAGCGCGCCGCCCGGGCAGACGACCAGGGGCAATTCGTCGGGCAGCACCCCGAGTCGTTCGACCAGCGCCCGACCCTCGGAATCGCGAGCCGCATCGAGCACAAGATGAGGGAAGCCACTGCGCGTCAGGAAGCCTTGCAGCCGCAGGATGTCCGGGCTGTCCGGCAGCCCGATCAGGATCGTGCCCGCACCGCCTACCTCGATCAGGCCAACGCGGCGCAGGATGAGCGCCCGCATCACGACCTCGCCCAACTCGGCCGAACCGACCATCAGGGCGCGCAGATGCGCCGCGTCGAAGGGCAGGGCGAGGCATCCCTCGGGCCCGGCGCGGCCGGCCGCGATCGAGGGGCGGCCGGCGAGTTGGTTGACCTCGCCGCTGAACTGGCCAACCCGGTGCGTGGTGATCGGGACCTCGGGATTCAGCCCGTCGCGGCGGACGATGTCGATGGTGCCGTCCAGCACGAACCAGGCCGGCGCGTCCTGCTCGCCGATGGCATAGAGCGCCTCATGCGCCGCGAAGTGCCGGGCCGGGCCGCTGGCGAAGCGCCGGGCGATCTCGATCTGCGCGGCGTCGAGCACGGGGAACATCTGGTGCTCGCGGGTGGTCAGGGAATTCATGCGGCTGTCCGATCTGCTGCTGAGAGACCAGAGGATGGTCCGCCACTCAGCGACCTGCCACCGCGATTGACGCAAAGGTTATGAAGGGGCGCGACAATATCCGGGTCCGGCAAGGCCCGCTGCGCCACAGACAGGCCGGTCCGGAGGGGCTTGGCCCCTCCGGTGTTCAGGCTCAGCTATGCGCCAGCATCGCCAGCAGCAGCAGGGCGACGATGTTGGTGATCTTGATCATCGGGTTCACCGCCGGGCCGGCGGTGTCCTTGTACGGGTCGCCCACCGTGTCGCCGGTGACCGCCGCCTTGTGGGCGTCCGACCCCTTGCCGCCATGGTGGCCGTCTTCGATGTACTTCTTGGCGTTGTCCCAGGCGCCGCCGCCGGTGGTCATGCTGACCGCGACGAAGAAGCCGTTGACGATGACGCCGAGCAGCATCGCGCCGAGGGCTGCGAAGGCCTGCGCCTTGCCCGCGATCGCTTGGATGCCGAAGTAGATCACCAGCGGCGAGAGCACCGGCAGCAGCGAGGGGATGATCATCTCCTTGATCGCCGCCTTGGTCAGCATGTCCACCGCGCGGCCGTAATCCGGCTTCTCGGTGCCCAGCATGATCCCCGGTTTCTCGCGGAACTGACGGCGGACTTCCTCGACAACCGACATCGCCGCGCGACCGACCGCCGTCATCGCCATGCCGCCGAACAGGTACGGCAGCATGCCGCCGAACAGCAGCCCGACGACGACGTAGGGATTGGCCAGCGAGAAGTCGATCGCCGTGATCCCCGCGAAGTACGGGTACTGCACCGAATTGGCGATGAAGTAACTGAGGTCCTGCGTATAGGCCGCGAACAGCACCACCGCACCGAGTGCGGCCGAACCGATCGCATAGCCCTTGGTCACCGCCTTGGTGGTGTTGCCCACCGCGTCGAGCGCATCGGTGGTCTGGCGGATCTCCTTGGGTAGCCCGGCCATCTCGGCGATGCCGCCGGCATTATCGGTCACCGGCCCGAAGGCATCGAGCGCCACGACCATTCCCGCCAGGGCGAGCATGGTCGTGACCGCGATGGCGATGCCGTACAGCCCGGCCAGCGCATAGGCCACCAAGATGCCGGCGATGATCACCAGCGCCGGCAGCGCAGTGGACTCCATCGAGACCGCCAGACCGCGGATCACGTTGGTGCCATGCCCGGTCACCGAGGCTTCCGCGATCGACTTCACCGGGCGGAAATTCGTGCCGGTGTAGTATTCGGTGATCCAGATGATCAGCCCGGTGACCACCAGGCCCACCGTGCCGCACAGGAACAGCGAGAAGGCGGTGAAGCTCGCCCCCGCCGCGGTCGCCGTGCCGCTGCCGAAGATCAGGTAGGTGAGCGGCAGCAGCGCGACGAGCGACAGCGCGCCGGTCACTGCGAAGCCGCGGTACATCGCCCCCATGATGTTGTTGTTCGCCGGCAGCTTCACGAAATAGGTGCCGACGATCGAGGTGACGACGCAGACGCCGCCGATCGCCAGCGGATAGATCATGCCCGCGCGCAGGAACTCCGTACCGGCGAAGGCGATCGCCGCAAGCACCATGGTCGCGACCATGGTCACCGCATAGGTCTCGAACAGGTCGGCCGCCATGCCGGCGCAGTCGCCGACATTGTCGCCCACATTGTCGGCGATGGTGGCGGGGTTGCGGGGGTCGTCCTCGGGGATGCCGGCTTCGACCTTGCCGACCATGTCGCCGCCGACATCAGCACCCTTGGTGAAGATGCCGCCGCCCAACCGCGCGAAGATCGAGATCAGCGAGGCGCCGAAGCCGAGCGCCACCAGCGCGTCGATCACCAGCCGGTCATTCGGTGCATGACCGCCGAGCACGACCAGGATGAAGAAGTAGACGGCGACGCCCAGCAGCGCGAGGCCAGCCACCAGCATGCCGGTGATCGCGCCCGACTTGAACGCCACATCGAGCCCGGCAGCGAGCGAGCCGATCGAGGCCTGCGCCGTGCGCAGATTGGCGCGCACCGAGACGTTCATGCCGATGAACC
Organism: Neoroseomonas lacus; assembly: GCF_014644535.1. Taxonomy (GTDB): domain Bacteria; phylum Pseudomonadota; class Alphaproteobacteria; order Acetobacterales; family Acetobacteraceae; genus Neoroseomonas; species Neoroseomonas lacus. Next base: position 391,295 of record NZ_BMKW01000002.1, on the reverse strand, counting down.
CGGCCGCCCCCGACAGCACCGCGCCAAGCAGGAAGCCGAACGCGACGGTCATGCCGAGCCGCCAGGCGACCAGCACGAACAGCACCGCCCCGACGATGGCGATGGTGGTGTATTGCCGCTTGAGATAGGCGGAAGCGCCTTCCTGGATCGCCAGGGCGATCTCCTGCATGCGCTCATTGCCCGGATCCCGGGAGAGCACGTCCTTGGCGGTGTATACGCCATAGGCGACGGAACACGCCCCCAGCGCGATCACGATGATCAGCCAAACGGTCAACAAATTTCGGACTCCCCCTTCGAATGCCGCGGCGCTTTGCCGCCCGGGCCCATCTTTCGCAGGCCGGAAGGAAGGCTAGAGGCGGAAGGGGAGGGCGTGCAACGGCACCTGGCGCTTTGGCCGCAAGCGCGGAGTGAAATAGGCGGGAAAACGATGATGAGCAGGGTCAGTACCGTGCGGCAGGACGCCGCAAGGCATCGTGATCGTTGCCGCTGCGAGGCCCATGGCCGGGCCGAGCCGCAGAAAAGGTGGTGTCTTCGGCGAGATTCGAACTCACGGCCCCAGGATTAGGAACAGACTGCTAGCCGCCGTCACGTTCCGACACCCGTCGACCATAGTCTTTGAAATCAAGTGGTTGGCCGGCATAGTGTCGCTGGTTATCGCCATGCACCCTCACAATGCCCCCTTCCGGATGAGTCCGCGCGCGACGTCGTCGCGCTGGCTTGGAGGAAATCCTAAGCTCGTGGCGAGGGTGCGTCGGGGCGGAAACAGGGATCTGGCTGTGTCACCATACCACTGAAGATCTTCACTCAAAGATCTGAGAGCCCATCCGGGTAGTTCTGATTCATGCTTGCCCACATCGTAGGCGGACGGGTCCACCGTAGAGCCGCTTTTGCGCCGTCTTCGCCGTCTGGCTGTCGATGATCGCTGTCGTCGGGCTGGCTTCGCGCCCGGCCTGCTCGCGCACCGCGACAGCGAGAACATGATTGATGCGCTCGATGGTACCTTCCCATTCCCATCGGGAGAAGCAATCCCACACCGTGCATTTCGGTGGCAGATCCGTGGGCAGCGCCTGCCACTGGCAGCCGCTGGTGAGCACGTAGAATACCGCGTTCAGCACCCCGCGCACATCCACGGTGCGCCGCCTGCCACCGCGCTTCGCAGGGCGGATCAGCGGCGCCACCAACGCCCATACGTCGTCGGTCAGGTCAGAGGGGTAGCGCAACCCCCCGCCGATCCGCCGCGCCGATGTTGCGCTGTCCATCCCATCCGTCAGCTACCGCGAATCGTCCAGGGGGACAGCGAATTGCATCCAGTTCAACGGATTCAACTTCTTCCCGGATGGGCTCTTAGCCAAGGAGGGGTTCGAAAGGGTGGAGACTCGCATCGCGCCCGTTCCGCTCCGACGCGATCACTGAATGCCCGCTCTGTGCTGGAAAGCCGCCGATTCATCAGCGATAACGGCCAGCAAGCCTTGCAATCGGGATCCGGGTACCCTCGCGCTGATCCACCCCCGGCTTGGAAACGCAAACGCGGCTGCTGGGACGCGCCGTTCGGAGAGGCCATGAGCGAGACTTCCACAGGCGGACGTCACAAGATTCAGGATTCGACGCTATACCGGATTCATCGGCTGGCCCGTTCGCTGTTCAAGGCCTCCACGAACTACTACGTGCCGCGCTTCGCTCTCGGCGTGCCCGAGATGCGCGTACTGTGGGTGATCTCGGACAATGCGCCGCTGGCGTCGAGCGAGGTGGTCGAGATTGCGGCCATGGACAAGGCACTCGTCAGCCGGGTGATGCAACGGCTGGTCAAGCGCGGCTACGTTGCCGACACCGTCGACTCCAAGGACCACCGCAAGCGCGTTTGGACCCTCACCGCGGTCGGGCAGGATGTGGTGGAGAAACTCGCCCAGCGGCGCCAGTCGCGGCAGGCTCGTGTGCTGGGCTGCATCACGGCACGCGAGCGCAAGCAGCTGAACGAAATGCTCGACCGCCTTTTCGTCGCGTCGGAATCGCTGCGGGCGGATGAGGCGGCGGAGTTGGAGGACCGGCAGCCGCCGGCCGAGCCCCGCCGCCGGAAGGGCTAGCCCGCGGTCTGCGCCCCTTCGGCCTCGGGCAGACCGGCGACCGTCGTGCGATGCAGGGTGCGTCGGTACTTTGCCTTGTCGAAGGTCGTCGCGCGATGCAGCGTGCAGCGGTTGTCCCACATGACGAGGTCGCCCTGCCGCCAATGATGGGTGTGGACGAATTGCGGCTGTGTGCAGTGCGCCATCAGTTCGGCCAGCAGGGCGCGTGCCTCCTCCTCCGGCATGCCGACAATGCCGCCAGCATGCGCGCCAACGAACAGTGACTTGCGCCCGTTCACCGGATTGCGACGCACCAACGGATGTTGCACCGGTGCGAGCGGGCGCTTCGCCTCGCGCTTGAACATGTCCGCATCGACACTCTTCATTGAGGTCTCCACTTGGTGGATCCCGATCAGGTCGTCGATCTGCCGGCGCCGGGCTTCCGGCAACGCTTCGTAGGCGCCGCGCATGGTCGCGAATTCGGTGTCACCCTCGATCGGCGGCACCTCACGGCCCGACAGCAACGAGGCCATGGCCGAGACCGGCTTGTAGGAGCTGTCGCTGTGCCACTGCTCGTTGCGGGTTCGCAGGATCACGCGCTTGTCGGTCAGCTGCATGATCTGGCCGTTCTCGTCCACGTTGGTGATCACCGCGACGTGTGACGGCGTGTAGTTGTTGGCGGCGTGCGGCTCAGTCTTCTCCAGCGGGCCGAAGCGGCGGCTGAAGGCGATCTGGCTCTCGTCGTCCAGGGCCTGGCCGCGAAACACCAGCACCTGGTGCTCGTTGAAGGCCTGCCGAATGTCCTCGAACACCGCGTCGGGCAGCGGGCGGGCGAGGTCGACGCCAGCAACTTCCGCACCAAAGAGGGGATGCAGCGGCGTGACGCGGATGGCGATGTCAGTGGCACTCATGCTTCTTCCTCCCGAGGATTGGCCGAACGGCCAAATTAGGTGATCGATCAACTAACATGTGGCTCGATGGGAGAGCAAGCAGGGAAGAAGATAGTTGGCTAGAGAACGATCAATGCCAAGCTGCATATGATTGACGAGTCAATGGTATGGACCTAGCGTTCCGGTCCTTTCGGGAGGATCAAGGAATGCTTCGACGCCAGCCGCGAGTGATCACCGCCCCTCCGAGCGCAACGCCATGAGCCAGCGCGCCACGCTGAAGGCCAAACTGCGCGCCCGCGAGCCAATGTTCGCCTGCTTCTGCAGCATGCCCTCGCCTGACATGGTGGAGATGATCGGCTACGCCGGCTTCGATTACGTGATCATCGATGCGGAGCATGGCACCATCTCACCTGAGACAATGGTGCACATGATCCGCGCCGCGGATGTCGCCGGCATCCCAGCGCTGGTGCGCGTGCCTTCCGCATCGGAGTTCCACATCCTCGGCGTGTTGGAGATGGGCGCGGCCGGCGTGCAGGTGCCGCATGTCCGCAATGCCGACCAGGCGCGGGAGATCGTGAAGCACGCTCTCTACTCGCCACTCGGCGAGCGCGGCATCAGCAGCCGAACGCGCGCCGCCATGCACGGCATGGTCCGGCCGGCCGACTATCTCTCGTCCCAGGCCCAGCAGACCAGCATCGTACTGATGATTGAGGATGCGGCGACGATCCCGGAAGTAGATGCAATCGCCCGCGTGCCGGGCGTGGATGCGATCTTCGTAGGGCCGTCCGACCTGTCGGCCTCGCTCGGCCGCATCGGCAATCCGAAGCATCCAGACGTGGTGGCGGCGCTGGACACCATCCACCGCAAGGTGCTGGCCGCTGAAGGGCCGGCGCTGGCGACAACGATTCAGACCGCCGCCGACATCCCCGCGATCCGTGCCGCCGGCGCCACAGCGCTGTGCCTCAACGCCGTCTACATCCTGGCGACGCGGCTGCAGGCGGTGGTGAAGGAGTTGCACCCCGAGGTCAGGCCGTGACGGTACGGAGCGTCGGGCGATGACGGGCCAGCGCGTCACCCGCCTGGAGCAGCCCTTCGACGTGGAGGCGGCGTGTTGGGCCCGCCTACCCGACGCACTGCGCCATACCGGCGAGCCCAGCGAATGGGCGCGAATGAATCGCCCCGGCCTGAGCATGCATTCCTTCCTCGAAGGCCCGTCCTTCGATGCCGATGGCAATCTCTGGCTGGTCGATATTCCTTATGGCCGCATCTTCTGCATCGACCCCGACGGCGGCTGGACCGTCGCACATGCCTATGACGGCAACCCACATTGCCTGGCGCATCTCGGCGATGGCCGCCTGGTGGTGACTGATCGCCGCGGTGGGCTGATGCGGCTCGACCCCGCGCGCGGCACCATGGACGTGATCTGTAGCGGCGTGAACTTCGAGAATTTTCGCGCTTTGAGCGACGTCGCTGTGGCGCCGAACGGCGATCTCTGGTTCACCGACCCCGGTCGCAGCAGCCCATCCGATCCGACGGGGCGGTTGATGCGGCTGCGGCGCGGGGCGGCCGGCCCCGAGATCGTGCTCGCTAACATCCCCTATCCCAACAGCGTGGCGCTGGACGCGAGCGGACGGCAGGTCTTCGTCTCGGTGACGCGCGCCAACTGCATCTGGCGGCTGCTCGCGGATGCGCCCGATCCGGTCTTCCCGATGGTGAGCACCTTCGCGCATCTGTCCGGCGGCAACGGGCCGGACGGGCTGTCCATCGACAACAGGGGCCGCGTTGCGGTGGCGCAGTCGCAGGCCGGGCGCGCCTATGTTTTCGATGCACTGGGCGATTTGCTCTGCCGCATCAGGACGCCGGGCGGCGCCTGGACCACCGCCTGCGCCTTCAGCCCGGATGGCGGCGCGCTCTATATCCTGGAGGCGCAGGAAGGCGCGGTGTACCGCGCCGACCTGGATTTCCTTGGGGCGGATCCCGTCACTCCGCCCTAATGCCGCGCTCGCGGACGATCCTCTCCCAGCGCGCCAGCTCGCTATCGATATGCTGCTGGAAGCGCTCGGGGGAGCCGCCCTCCGCCACCAGACTCATTTCGCGGAAGCGCGTCTGCACCATTTCGGTCTGCAGGGCCCGGTTGAAGGCGCTGTTCAGCGTGGCGACGACCGCCGGCGGCATATGGGCCGGACCGACGAAGCCGAACCAGGCGAGCACCACCATGTCGCGATAGCCGAGTTCCGTGAAGCTCGGCAGGTCGGGTGCGGCCTCGCTGCGCGTCGGGCCAGTGACGGCGAGCGGGCGGATGGCGCCGTCGCGCGCTGGACCCACCACGGTCGAGATGTTCTCGATCATGAAGTCGATGCGGCCGCCCATGAGATCCTGCATCGCCGGGCCGGCGCCGCGATAGGGCACGTGTTCAAAGCGCACGCCGAGCTGCGGTCCCAGCAGTTCCGCCGACATGTGATGCAGGCTGCCGATGCCGGAAGAGCCGTAGAAGAGCGTCCGCGTGCGTGCGAGGGCGATGAACTCCTCCACGTTGCGCACCGGCAGGCGGGCGTTGACGGCTAGCGCGTTGGTCAGGCTGACCGCCCAGAACACCGGCTGGATCTCGGTGCGGATGTCGTAGGGCATGCGGTAGAGGAACGGGTTCACCGTGCAGGTGCCGATCGCACAGTTGCCGAGCGTGTAGCCATCCGGCGCCGATTTCGCGACGGCATCCATGCCGACATTCCCGTTCCCACCAGGCCGGCTTTCCACCACCACTCGCTGACCCAGGAACGGTGTCGCCGCCTCCGCGATGATGCGCGTGACGATATCGGAACTGCCGCCGGGTGCGGTGGGGACGATGATGCGGATCGGGCGGTCGGGAAACTCCGCTCGGGCCGAGGTGGCGACGAGACAACACGCAGCGACCGCGCTGACGATGCGGATCATATGTTTCCTCCTGCACGCGACGTTCCGCGCCATTGTCAGCGCGGGGGGATTATCCTGGACCCGGGAACGACATCATCGTGTCGTTGATGTGTCAACACATATCGCGACAGGTTGTGGTCTGCTGGCGGTGGCTGTCCGAGGCTTTCGAGCACGGATCACCCGCCGTTTCATTATATGCGCGCTTCACGGCGATATCGAGATCGCAGCGATTGCGGACTGCTGGCATCGTCGCAGCACCGTGCCAATGATCGGCATGAAGTTGACTGATCAATCTAATTCAATACCCTCAGGGCGGCGAACCCACCGCCCAAGGCTCGCCGTCATCGGAGGAAGCAACCGCATGTATGCCCCACCGCGCGAAGTCCGTGCCGAGCTCTACACAGCCCTGCCCGACGCGCTGCACTGGAAGGGGCCGCCGAGCCTTTGGGCACGGACGCGCCCCGCGGCGATGGGCCCCGTACATTCCTTCCTCGAGGGTCCCGCCTTCGATCGTGAGGGGCAGCTCTGGTGCGTCGACATCCCGCATGGCCGCATCTTCCGCATCGATCGTGACCGATGCTGGACGCTGGCCGCGCAGTATGATGGCGAGCCGAATGGCTTAAAGATCCACCGGGACGGGCGCATCTTCCTGGCCGATCGCGAGCATGGGATCATGGTGATGGACCCGGTGGAGCGCGTCGTTCGCCCCTTCGCCACGCGGCCGAACTTCGAGCGTTTCCGCGGCCTCAACGATCTGTTCTTCGGACCGGATGGATCGCTCTATGTCACGGATCCCGGCCGGAGCCATCTCGGCGATCCGACCGGCCGCGTGTTTCGCGCCTCGCCGGACGGCGCGATCCTGGAATTGCTGGTGGACAACGTACCAACGCCCAACGGCCTGGTGCTGGATCAGGCAGGAACGCATCTGCTGCTCGGCGTGACGCGGGGGAACGCCGTGTGGCGCTTCCCTGTCGCGGGCGGTTACACGTCGCGTCAGATCGAATTGTTCATCCAATTGAGCGGCGGGCTCGGGCCGGACGGCATGGCGCTGGACGAGGCCGGCAACCTGATCGTCGTGCACGCACGCAACGGCATCGTCTGGCAGTTCTCGCCCAATGGAGAACCCCTCCTGCGCATTCGGTCCTGCACCGGCATGTACGTCACCAACGTTGCGTACGGCGGCCCAGACCGCCGCACGCTGTTCATCCTGGAGGCGCATACCGGGTCGGTGATGCAGGTGCCAATGGACGTGCCCGGTCGGGCCATGTACTCGCACGCCTGAGCGCGGCACGACAGAAGCCGGGACGCGGCGCGTCGGTCTTCGCTCGCGTGCCCGCGCATCACCGTCCTTGCAGGCTGTCGGCGTCGCGAGCCTTCAGCGCCTGCGCGAGAGACACGGCCGTCTCGCGCAGGCGCGGCAGGAAATGTGCCTCCATCTCAGACACTGAATTCCGGGAAACCTCGGTGCTGGTGCCGAGCGCGGCGACGACGCGTCCGCCCACCGTCACCGGTACGGCGAGGGAGCGCAGCCCCATGATGGTCTCCTGGTCGTTCAGCGCGTAGCCACGTTCGGCCACCATCGCGATCTGCCGCAGCAGTTCCTCGACATCCGTGACGGTACAGGGGGTCAGACGCTGCAGTTTCCGCCCCGCCAGCATAGCGCGCCGATCCCCATGCGGCATTCCCGCGAGCAGTACCTTGCCGGGCGAGGTTGCGTGCGCAGGCATGCGCGTACCGACCGACATATAGTCGCGCCGCAGATGCCGACCCGTGGCCCGCGCAACATAGACCACATCCATCCCGTCCAGCACCGCCACATAGGCCGTCTCCCCGGTCGCGCCGGTGGTTGCCGTCAGTAACGGCTGGGCGATCGCCACCGCCGGCAGCGAGGCGAGGTAGGAATAGCCAAGCTGAAGCGTGCGCGGCCGCAGCGAGTAGTGCCCGTCCGCGCACCCGACATAGCCGAGCCGGTCGAGGGTACGCAGGATCCGCTGCGCTGAGCCGGGCGTCACGCCGATGCGACGCGCCACTTCGCTCAACGTCATGCGCGGATGCTCGACATCGAAGGCCTCGATGGCGGCAAGGCCCTTTGCCAAAGACTGGACGAGGTCGGGCTCAAGCCCGCCAAAGCGCGTTGACAGGGGTGTGTTCTCCTTGCAGGCTTCTTCCGGTAAGCGGATCATCTTCCGGAATGCGGAAGTTTACATCGCTCCCGGACGCAGCGCCAGCGCCGCAGGGGGGGGCTCCAACAACGGCGCAGGAGACGTTCAATGTTCTCTCGCCGCATCGCGCTCAGCGCGTGGCTCGTGTCACCCGTGCTCGCTCCCTCGGCGTGGGCGCAGACAACCGAGCCTTTTCCGAACCGCCCGATCCGTCTGGTGGTACCCTATGCACCTGGCACCGCCACGGACCTGCTGGCGCGCACGCTCACGCCACGGTTCTCCGATGTGCTCGGCCAACGCATGGTGGTGGAGAACCGCGCCGGCGCAGGCGGCATCGTCGGCGCAGAAGCCGTCGCGCGCGCCACGCCGGATGGCTACACGCTGGGCTTCGCCGGCAGCCAGACGAACGCCATCAATGTCAGCCTCTATCGTTCGCTGCCGTACAATCCGCAGACCGACTTCACGCCGATCGCCCGCATCGCCGCCCAGCCCATGGTGCTGGTCGTGAATCCCGACCTGCCGGTGCGCTCGGTGGCCGAACTCGTCGCGCTCGCGAAGGCGCGTCCGGGCGAGCTCAACTTCGCTTCCACAGGCAGTGGCACCTCGGCGCATCTCTCGGGGGAGGCGCTGCGTAGCCAAGCGGCGATCGACATCGTCCATGTGCCCTATGCGAGCAGCGGGCAGGTCTTCACCGAGTTGCTCGCTGGGCGCACACAGCTGATGTTCTATCCCTATCAGCCACTGAAGCCGCATATCGATGCAGGACGGCTGCGGGCGCTCGCCACCACCGGTGAGACACGGCCGGCCTGGCTGCCCGACCTGCCAACCATGATCGAGGCAGGCTATTCGAATTTCGTTGTGATCCCCTGGTTCGCCCTGTTCGGCCCAGCCGGCACGCCGCAGGCCGCGGTGGCAACGCTGAGCGCCGCCACGGAGCGAGTGCTCGCCGATCCAGACCTGCGCGCCGCACTCGCCGCCACCGGCACCGAGCCATGGTTCGCCGGCCCACTGGTGCTCGCTGATTTCACGCAGGCCGAGATTGCGCGGTACCGTGAGGTCATCACGGCCTCCGGCGCGCGGGTGGATTGACGCGCATGGCTACGACCACCATCGGCAGCGCGACAGCCATCGTTGGCATGGGCCGGGCACTCGGCCAACGCGACGATCCGGACGGGCCGAAGACCCCGCTTCAACTCGGTGCCATCGCCGCTCGGCGCGCCATGGCTGCCGCCGGTATCACCCGTGCCGAGGTCGGCGCGCTGTTCACCGGCCGCACGCCGCAATCCTACATGGTGCTGCAATACAATCAGGCCCTGCTCAACGAGCTGAAGATCGGTCCTACGTTCAATACCGAGGTCACGGCACACGGAGGCGGCGCGCTGGGTACGCTGCAACTTGCGGCGCTCGCCCTGCATGCCGGGGTCATCGACTACGCACTCTGCGTGACGAACGAGGCGAGCGGCCTGTGGATGGACCAGGTCGGTTCCAATGCCGCCTGGGAGGGCGACCTGCAGTTCGAAGCGCCCTACGGTCCCTCGACACCCTCCATCTACGCTCAGTTCGCCTGCCGCTACATGCATGAGACCGGGACCACGCCCGAGATGTGTGCCCATGTGTCGGTCGAAAACCGGCACTGGGCGCTGCAACACCCGTATGCTGCGATGCGCCACAAGGGGCCGATCACCATCGAGGATGTTCTCGCCTCGCGCATGATCGCCTCGCCGCTGCGTATGCTCGACTGCGCTGTGTGGTATCCGGGCGGCATCGCGACGGCGATCGTGCTGACGCGCGCGGACATTGCCCGTGGCGGCCGCCACGCCGAGGCGACGTGGCTCGCGGGCTTTGGCCAATGCAGCACCCATGAATGGGTCGGCGAACGCATGGGCAGCTGGGGGTTCGCGCCTCTTGAGGACGGCCCAAACCTTGTCCGCACCGGGACCGCGCTTGCCGCGAAGCAGGCCTATGCCATGTCGGGCCTCAGCGCGCATGACATGCATATCGCGCAAAGCTCGGCACCATTTTCCTTCGCCAACCTCATGATACTCGAAGAACTCGGCTTCTGCCCCTTCGGTGAGGGCGGGCGGTTCGCGGCGGATGGCGGCATCGCGTTCGACGGCGGACTGCCCTTCAACACCATGGGCGGCTACCTGTCCTTCGGCCAGGTCGCCCAGGGCCTCTATAACCTCCAGGAGGTGGTGGACCAGATCCATGGCCGCGCCGAAGGCCGCCAGGTGCCCGGCGTCGAGGCCGGCATCGTGCACGGCCATGGCGGTCCAATGGCCTGCCATTCCGTCGTCATCCTCACTCGGGAGCCCACGCGATGAGCTTCGCGCCACAAAAAGTCGATTGGTCACGCGGCGTGCCGCTACGGGCCGGCGACTGGTTCATCGGTCTCTATCAACCGTCGCCAGAGACGGTCGGGTTCTGGGATGCCGTGCAGCACGGCGAGCTGGTGTTGAAATACTGCCCAGCCTGCGACAAGTGCTTTCATCCGAAGCGCATTGTCTGCACCGATTGCGGCTCTGCTGACCTGGCCTGGCGCACTGCCTCGGGCCGGGGGCATGTCTACAGCTACAGCGAGGTGCATCGCGCGCCGAGCGGCGACTTCGCGGGTTCCACGCCTTACACCGTCGGGATCGTGGCGCTGGAGGAAGGGGTGCACCTCTTCACACGGCTGATCGCCGAGCCGGAGCCGATAGCCATCGACGCACCTGTGACGGTGGATTTCCGTGTGTTGGAACTCGGTCAGCTGCTGCCGGTGTTCGTCGTGGGCGCGGCATGAGCGGGGGCCCTCTCGCGGGCATCCGCGTTCTCGACACGACGCGCGCCCTGGCAGGGCCGCTCGCGACCATGGTCCTGGGCGATCTCGGCGCCGAAGTGCTCAAGGTGGAGGTCCCCGGCGTGGGCGACGAGACACGCTTCTGGGGACCTCCCTTCGCCGGAGACGCCGGGCCGACACTGATCGGCTACAACCGCAACAAGAAGTCGGTGGCCATCGACCTGCGCACGACCGAAGGTCGACAGGCGTGCCTCGACCTGGCGCGCAGTTGCGACATCTTCGTGGAGAATTTTCGGCCCGGCACGGTCCGGCGCTTCGGTGTGGACTACAACGCGGTGCGGGTCGTCCGACCCGACGTCATCTACTGCTCGATCAGCGGTTATGGGCAGACCGGGCCGATGGCGTCACGTCCGGCGGTCGACCTCATGGTTCAGGCGGTAGGCGGCCTGATGGCGCAGACTGGTGAGGCCGATGGCCGCCCAATGAAGGCCGCCGCGCCGGTGGCCGACACGATGGGCGGGTTGTCTGCGGCCATCGCAATCCTCGGCGCGCTGATGGAACGAGGACGCACGGGCGAGGGTCGCTATCTCGACATCAGCATGCTCGACGGGTTGGTCGCGCTGATGGGCCAGTCGGTGGCCGCCTGGGGCATGAGCGGCAAGGTGCCGAGCCGCTGGGGCAATGCGCATCCGCTGATGGCACCTTACGAGAGCTTCCGCACTGCCGACCGCGAAATCGTCATCGCTGTCACCAACGAGAAGAACTGGACGGGCCTTGTGGCGCTGCCCGACTTTGCCCCACTCACTGCCGATCGGCGATACGAAGATCAGCCCTCCCGCAACCGCAACCGCGCGACTCTGGTGCCGGCAGTCGAGGCAATATTGATGACACGCCCGGCAACGCATTGGATCGCGGTGTTCGACGCCGCGGGCATTCCTGTCGAACCGATCAACACGCTCGCCGAGACGCTCGCGCTGCCGCAACTTGTCGAACGCGGGATGCTTGTCGAGGTGGAGTATCCCCCGGGTTCCGGCAACCGCATCCGTACGGCGGGCATGCCTTGGCGCGATGTGGCGCGCGAAGGCCCGGTACGCAGCCCACCCGCACTTGGGGAACACACCACGGAAGTGCTGAACGCGATTGAACGCGAGAGCCAGCCAACGCTCCCGCAATCGCAATGACCTGCCTTCTTCCAACGTAGGTGTGGCAGGCTGATCCTATAACTCGACCTTGACCCTCGGCGACCTCACCACAGATCGACGTCGCCGGCGACTCGCTCGCTTGTGGAGAAAGGCGCGCCGCACGCATTGCGCACCTACCTGCTGAACCGACCTGGCTGCCCCCACCACGTCGGTACATGCGTACGGCTCGATAGGCGACGCGAAGGTGCCCGATGCATCGTCGCCGATCACGGCGGCGTCCGGCGATGCTATCGGTGCCTTCGTTGCGTGGCGGTGGTCGCAGCAATGCCCGGCAATTCGCAATGCCTGATGCAGGCGCACATGATTTCCTCGAAGACCCGCATGCCGGCCGTAGGCACAAACGCCGAGGATTGCAGAATGCCCACCTCGCGCTCGATGACAGGGTCGGCCAAGGGCCGCATCGTCAGGTTCGGATGGTCAGGCTTTGGGCCACCGAGCATCGGCAATGCTGTCACGCCGACGCCGGCCTCGACCATCTTCAGCACCGTCGCCGACTGCGCCAGCGTCATGACCGGGCGCAACGCCAGGTTTGCCCGCTCCAGCCCATCGTGCAGCGCCTCATAACCGGCGCTGCCGGTGGGGAAGGCGATGAAGTCGTGCGCGAGGGCGTCGTTCCAGTTCACGGCAGCCTGGCGTGCGAGCGGGTGGCTGCGCGGCAGCACCAGGGCGAAGCGCTCGCGAAACAGTGGGCGAAAGCGCACCGTGTCCCGCTCTCGCAGGCGGCTGGCGAGGGCAAGGTCGATCTGGCCCGATTCAATGCCGGCATAGAGCACGTCCGAGGTGCCATCGGTCACGGCAACCTCGGCGGCCGGATAGCGCAGCCGGAACAGGCGGAGGATATCGGCAAGGAAGATCGTCGCATGCGACGGCAGCGTCCCGACCGAGATCCTGGGCCGCAGCGTAGCGCCCTGCCGTCGCACGGCGCCGACCGCGTCCTCGACGCTGGCGAGGATGGCCTCCGCATGCGGTACCAGCAGCGCGCCTTCCCGCGTCAGCCGAACCGAGCGCGTCGTGCGGTCGAACAGCCGCGCGTCCAGCGTGCCCTCCATCTGCGATATCGCCTGGCTGAGTGCGGGCTGGGACATGCCGAGGGCTTCCGCCGCGCGGGCGAAGGAGCCGAGGCGGGCGACCTTGAGGAAGGCGGCGAACTGGCGGAGCGTCGGACTCATAAGCGAAATGGAAGAATGCTTTGAATCTTCCGATTTGTCGAACAGTCGAGCTGCTCCTTAGATGACGTCGCCGCCATGAAGGATCCGGAACAGGGTTCTCAGATCGGGCGGCGAGGAAACGCCGATGTCCATTCGACCGTCCCGCCGGGCGTTGCTGGGGGGTGCTGCCACGCTGCTGAGCTTGCCCCGCATCGCGACGGCGCAAGCCTATCCCAGCCGACCCATCACCCTGATCGTGCCTTTCGCCGCGGGCAGTTCCACGGACGTGGTCGGCCGTCAGGCGGCGCGCGCGATTTCCGAGGCGATCGGCGGCCAGGTCGTCGTCGAGAATCGCACCGGCGCCGGCGGCATCATCGGTGCCCAGGCCGTCGCCCGGTCGCGGCCCGATGGCTACACGCTGCTCGTCGTCACCAATTCGACCCACGCGGCGAACACTGCGCTTTTCCGCAACCTGCCATACGATCCGGTGGCGGATTTCGCGCCGGTGTCTAACCTCGCGACTGGGCCGCTGGTGCTGCTCAGCCATCCCTCCCTGCCGGTGCGCAACGTGCAGCAACTGGTGGCGTATGGCCGCGCCAATCCCGGCAAGCTGACCTACGGCTATTCAGGCAGCTCGTCGCAGATCGCGGCGGTGATGCTGACGCATGACGGACAGTTCGAAGCGCTCGGCGTGCAGTACCGCTCGATCCCGCCGCAGGTGACAGACCTGCTGGGCGGGCAGCTCTCCTTCACCTTTGCCGACCCGGCCAATGCGCTGCCGCATATCCGTTCGGGCGGCGCGATCGGTCTCGGCGTCACCGCGGCAGCACGCACGCCGCTCGCCCCCGACCTGCCGACGCTGACCGAGGCCGGGCTGCCCGGCTTCCAGCTTGTGCCCTGGCAGGGCATGGCCGCGCCGGCCGGCACCGATCTGGCAATCATCCGTCGCCTCTTCGATGCGCTGCGCGCCCGCTACGACACGGAGGAGGTGCGGCGCACCTACGCAGCGCTCGGCTTCGAGGTGTCCCTCTCCGACTCCCCTGAAGCCTATGCCGACTTCATACGCAGCGAGACCAGGCGCTGGGGCGACCTGGTGCGGCTGGCGCGCATCGAACCTCAGTGACCGCCAAGGAAACGATACAGCATGAACGCGACTGACATGTCCGCCATCTGCGCCCGCCTGCGCGAGATCGGTCCGAGCACGGTGGGCGGCGCACTCGATGCGCTCGGCATCGAAGGGTTGGTGGTGCCGCCGATCCGCCCCGTCGCGGCGGACCGCAAATTCGCCGGACCGGCCTTCACAGTGAATGTCGCGGTCGGTGCGCTCGGCACCTTTGCGCCGGAGGAATTCGACATACCCGCCTATGTGGACAACGCCGCGCCGGGCGAGGTGATCGCGATCGATGCCGGTGGCGCCCATGTCTCGATGATGGGCGGGGCGGCGGCGACGGCGGCGAAGCTGCGCGGCATCGCCGGCATCGTGATCGATGGCGGCGTGCGCGACCTCGGCGAGATCATCGACAGCGGCATGGACCTCTTCGTGAAGCACGCCGTGCCGGTCAGCGGCCGCACCCGCGTGCGCACCGCCGTGACGCAGGTCCCGATCAAGCTGGAAGGTGTGACGGTGAATCCCGGCGACATCCTGGTCGGTGACAGTACCGGCGTCGTCTGCATCCCGCGCGCCCGACTGATGGAAGTCTTCGAGCGCGCCGAGAAGGCCGAGGCGATGGATCAGCGGATCTTCGAGCATGTGCGTGCCGGCAAGGGTATTGGCGAGGCGGCGCGCCTCGCCAAAGGCGGCTGAGGAGGAAGCGGGACATGGTCGCACGACGAAGCCTGCTCGCCACGCCAGCGTTGCTACTCGGTGCCGGATCCGCCTGGGCCCAGTCGGGTCGCCCGATGCGGCCGGTACGCATCATCGTCCCATATCCGCCCGGCGGGGTATCGGACATCACCGCACGCCTGCTTGCGGAACATCTGACCCCGATCTGGGGCCAGGCGGTGACGGTCGAGAACCGCCCCGGCGCCAACGGCATGATCGGCGCCGAGGCGATGGCGCGCGCCACGCCGGACGGAACAACGCTGTGCCTCGCCGGCACGGCGCATTCCATCAGCCCGGCACTGTACCGCACGCCCTACGACACGATGCGGGACATCGCCTACATCACGACGACGTCGCAGACGCCGCAGGCGCTGATCGTCGCTCCCGACTTCCCGCCGAACAGCGCCTCGGAGTTCGTGGCGTATGTGAAGGCGAGGCCCGGCCAGACGAGCTACGCGACCTTCGGGGCCCTCGGCATGGAACTGCTCTGCCACCAGGCGGGGCTGCAGATGACGCGCGTACCCTATCGCGGGTCCACGCAGGGTCATCCGGACCTGATCGCCGGGCGCGTGAACGCGATGCTCGACACCGTCACGCCGACGCTGCCGCATGTGCGCGCGGGCCGCATGAAGATGCTCGCGACGTGCGGTGCGGGTCGCGCATCGCAGGCGCTCGAGATCCCGACCGTGGGCGAGACCATCCTGCCCGGCTTCACCAGTACCGTCTGGGGCATCCTGATGGCCCCGGCCGGCACGCCGCCCGAGGTGATCGGGCGGATCCAGTCGGATGCGATGGCGCTGCTGCACCGCCCCGACATCGTGGCGAGGCACGACAGCCTCGGCACGACGATCTGGACATGCTCACCCGAGGAAGCGACGCGCTTCATGTCGAGCGAGGTGAGCAAATGGGAGGAGACCGCGCGGGCGATCGGCGCCGAGCGCGAGGCTCCGCCACGTTGATGGAGGCTGGCCGATGTTCCGTCGTATCCTGATCGGTCTCACGGCCGCGTGGGCTGTCACCGCCTCTGTCGCGGCGCAGGACGCCTGGCCGTCGCGGCCGATCCGCGTCATCGTGCCCTTCGGCGCTGGTGGCACGACCGACCTCACCGCGCGCATTGTTGGCGCGCCGCTGGCCCAGCGTCTGGGCCAGCCCTGGGTGGTGGAAAACCGCGCCGGCGCCGGCGGCAATGTCGGCAGCGATGCCTGTGCGAAGGCGCCGCCGGACGGCTACACGCTCTGCGTCGGCACGATCAGCAGCCATGCGATCAATAACGCGGTCTATGCGCGCATGCCCTATGACAATCTGCGGGACTTCGCACCGATCGCGCTGATCAGCCTGCAGCCGAATGCGCTGTTCGTGCCGGCTTCCTCAACGGCCAATAGCGTAGCGGAGCTGGTGGCTCAGATGCGCGCGCATCCGGGGCAGTTCAACTATGCCTCCTCCGGCGTCGGAACCTCGATCCATCTGGCCGGCGCGCTGTTCACCCAACTCACCGGCACGACGGCGGAGCATGTGCCCTATCGCTCCTCCGGTCAGCTCATGACCGAGCTGATGGCGGGTAACGTCCAGATGGCCTTCGACAACATCTCCTCCGGCCTGCCGCATGTGCGCGCCGGAACGATGAAGCTGCTTGGTGTGGCGAGCCCCGCGCGCGTCGCCATCGCGCCGGACGCACCCACCATCGCGGAGACGCTGCCCGGGTTCGAATCATTGACGTGGGGAGTGCTGTTTGCGCCGGCCGGAACGCCGCGACCCATCATCGAACGACTCAATCGGGAGGTGAACGCGGTGCTGCAGATGCCCGAGGTGGCCTCGCGCTTCGCCGAGCTCGGTATCACCACGCGTGCCCTGACGCCTGACGAAGTGGCCGCTTTCGTCGCCGCCGAGACGCGGCGCTGGGGTGAGGTCGCGCGCCGGGCGAATATCCGGGCGGAATAGGAGAACACCATGCTAGCCAATCGAATGGGCGCGGCGCTTGCGCGCGGCGAAGTGCAGATCGGCACCTGGGTGACCATGGTGCGCAACCCGTCCTTGCTGATGTTGCTGAAGGCTTCCGGCGTCGATTTCGCTCGGATTGACATGGAACATGCGGCGATGTCCATCGAGACGATCGCCGACATGGCGGCGATGGCCCGCGCGCTCGACTTCCCGATCGCGGTGCGCCCACCGCGCGCCAACCGGGAATGGATCACGCGGCTGCTCGATGTCGGGGTCTGGAACATCCATTGCCCGCAGGTGGAATCGGCCGCCCATGCGCGGGAAATCGTGGCGGCGTCGCGCTACGCCCCGCGCGGTCTGCGCGGCAATGGCGGCCTGAGCGCGATGACCGAATATCGCAACATGCCGGTAGCCGAACGCCGTGCCTTCGCCAACGAACAGGTCCATGTCACGGTGATGTTCGAGACCGGGGCTGCCTTCGCAGACCTCGATGCGATCGCTGCCATGGACGGCATCGACGCACTGACCTTGGGCCCGGCAGACCTCGCGCAGGATCTGGGCGTCTTCGGCACGCCGGACCAGGCGCGGATGATCGACGAGAAGCGCAACCTGATCCTCGATGCCGCACGCCGGCACAGCAAGACCTGCGCCATGCTGTGCTTCAGCCCCGAGCAGGTGCGGCAATGGAAGGAGGCCGGAGCGCTGCTGCTCGCCTATTCCAGCGATGTCGAAGTGCTCCAGGAGGGCTTCGCTGCCGCCATGAAGCGCCTGAAGGCGTAAGGGAGGACAGGACATGACGACACGCATCACCCGCCGCGCATTGAGTATTGGAACGGCCGCGGGGCTCGGCGCGCCGGCCCGGCTCGCCTTCGCCAAGGACAAGCTGACCGTCGTGATGTCCAGCTTCGACATGCTGTTCTGGGTGACGCTGACTGCCCAGGCGCTCGGCTACTTCGGCGCGCAGGACCTCGAGGTCGATATCGTGCGGGCCAATGGTGGCGCGCGCTCGCTGGCCGCGGTCGCCGGCGGCGACGCGCAGTTCAACATCGGCGCGCCGGCATCGGCGTTCCGGGCACGGGCACGCGGCAGCGACGTGATGATGATCGCCCCGGCTGTCGTGCAATACGTCGACAACATCACCATGTCCGGCGACTGGGCGCGCAAGCAGGGCATCACCGCGCAGAGCACCTACCAGGACCGGTTGCGCGCGCTGCGCGGCATGACACTCGCCGTCTCCTCCGTGGGCGGTGGAGCGGACCAGCTCGTGCGCTTCCTGTGCAAGCAGGCCGGCATCAACCCGGATCGCGAATTGACCATCACCGCCATCCCGGACGGAGCGAACATGTTGGCGGCCATGTCGCGCGGCCGCATCGACGGCTTCGTGATCCCGCCGCCGACCGGGGAGGATGCGGTGCGCAATCACGGCGCGCAGCCACTGATCTGGGCCGGCCGCGGCGAGGTCCCGCAGCTCGACGGATTCGTCTACATCGGCGTCATTGCGCGGGAATCCTGGTTGACGCGCAATCGCGAGGTCGCGATCCGGTTCCTGCGCGCGCAACAGCGCGCCATGACGGCCGTCCACAACGCCGAGGAAGGCATGCGCGCCCGGGAGGCGGTCTGGAACGGCTGGCATTCGCGGACCGACAAGGGCCTGTTCGACGAGGTCTGGCGCAACGCTATCCCTGCATATCCCCACAGCGTGGCGGTCGAGCCGGCAATGATCGACCGTATCGTCGCCTTCGTGAACGAGACCCAGCCCGAGCCGTTGGATGCCCAGGCGACGCGCTCCGCGTGGACGAACGACTACGCCGCGGCAGCGCTCCAGCAGACATGACGGCGGAAGCGCTCATTGCGTTCCGCGGCGTCGGCAAGACCTTCACTGTCGGCGACCGGGTTGTTGAGGCGGTGCGCAGTATCGATCTCGACGTCCGGCGCGGTGAGTTCGTGACGTTAGTTGGACCTTCCGGCTGCGGAAAATCCACCCTGCTGAACATGACGGCGGGTCTGTTTGCCCCAAGCAGCGGCACCGTGCAGTACGACGGCGGCCCGGTGACGGGCGTCAATCTGCGCACGGGCTACATGACGCAGAGCGACCACCTGCTGCCTTGGCGTACCGTCGCGGCGAACATCCAGGTGCCGCTCGAGATCCATGGTCGGCCGCGTGGCGAGATGCGCGACAGGGTGGCCGCCTTGATGGAGCTTGTCGGTCTGGCCGGCTTCGAGAAATCCTATCCTTCGCAACTCTCGGGCGGCATGCGCAAGCGGGCGGCGCTGGCACGGCTGCTGGCCTATGATCCCGAGACCCTTCTGCTTGACGAGCCCTTCGCGGCGCTCGACGCGCAGCTGCGGCTGAACATGCAGATCGAGCTTCTGCGGCTGAGCCGGCAGCTGAACAAGACCGTGCTGTTCGTGACGCATGACCTCGATGAGGCGGCGGCGCTGTGCGATCGCTGTGTCGTCTTCTCCGGCCGTCCGGGAACGATCCGCGCGGTCCTCGATTCGCCGCTGCCACGCGACCGCGACCTGCTGCGGCTCCGTCACGATGGCCGCTATGTCGCGCTCGCGGCTGAGCTGTGGGACATGATCACCCCGATGCTCACCCAGACGAGGGGAGAGAGTTCATGACCTCCGAGATCACCCCAACGCGCATGGTCGTCTACCGGTTGATTCTGGCAATGGCGATCCTGGTCGCCTGGGAGCTCGCCTCAGGTCGGCTGATTGCCGAGTTCTTCGTCAGCAAGCCAAGCGCCATCCTTGCTGCCTTTCGGCGGCTGATCGTCAGCGGCGATCTGTTCTTCCATGCCGCGGTTACCGCGAGCGAGGCCTTCGCGGGCTTCATCATCGGCGGCACCATCGGTATCGCGGCCGGGGTGCTGCTGGGCCGGAGCACCTTCCTGGCGGACCTGCTGCAACCGTTCATCCTGGCCTTCTACAGCCTGCCAAAGATTGCTCTCGCGCCGCTGTTCGTGCTGTGGATCGGTATCGGCATGTCAATGAAAATCGTGCTGACCGCGACTGTGGTGTTCTTTCTCGTCTTCCTCAATACCTTCACAGGCGTGCGCAGCGTCAGCCGGGAGCTCGTGACCATCGTCCGCCTGATGGGAGCGAATGAGCGTCACGTCCTCGGGAAAATCGTGCTGCCATCGGCCATTACCTGGGTCTTCGCCGGGCTGCGGATCTCGGTCCCCTATGCGCTGATCGGCGCGATCGTAGGCGAGTTGATCGCCGCCAATCGGGGGCTCGGCTTCGTACTGGCCAGTGCCTCCGGTCAGTTCGACACCGCCGGGGTCTTCGCCGCCCTTATCGCCATCATGATGCTGGCGTTTTCGCTAAACGCGATGGTGCGCATCGCCGAACGCAAGCTCATGCCCTGGAAGATATCTGAAGCGACACGGGAGGTAACGATTTGACGTTCCGGTCGCGCTCCGCACGGTAAGCGAGGCTGAGGCTCGGATTGCACCGAGTGATCCGGAAATGGTGCTGGGCGACATTCGGCCTAGATGTGGTGGCGGGTCCTTCCCGGCGGGTTGGCTACCGCAGGTATTTCGCGGCGCGGTCGGTCGCTGAATGTTTCAACAAAAACAACAGCTTATGCTGTTCGTCCTGTTCCTGACCGCTGGTGATCCTCGCGGTGCGCCAGTCATTCGCCCGCCCTGGGCAGGGGCTCGCAGATAAGTCCGCAGTGGTCGGCGTGCTTCAGGGCAGGGGCGGGCGGTTGGGCTGAAACCCAAGAAATCTGTGGTGTCCCCGGCGAGATTCGAACTCACGGCCCCAGGATTAGGAATCCTGTGCTCTATCCTGCTGAGCTACGGGGACCCACCGCCGCGCCCTATACCACGCGACTAACGCCGCCGGAACCGATCCACCGCGCCCACCAGTGCCGTCCGCACGCCCGGCTCCAGCGCCGAATGCCCCGCATCGGGCACCACCGTCAGCCGTGCCCCCGGCCAGGCTGCCGCCAGTTCGAAGGCCGTCTCCGGCGGGCAGACCATGTCGTAGCGCCCCTGCACGATCTCGGCCGGGATATTGGTCAGCCGGCCGATGCGCCCGAGCAGCCCTTCTTCCGGCAAGAACAGGTCATGCGCGAAGTAATGCGCCTCGATCCGCGCCAGCCCCAGCGCGGTGCGGTCCTGTGCGAAACTCGCCACGGTGTCGGGGGAGGGCAGCAGGGTCGAGCATGACCCCTCATACTGGCTCCAGGCGCGCGCCGCCGGCAGATGCACCGCCGGGTCCGGGTGGCAGAGCCGCTTCAGGTAATTGCCCAGCACGTCGCCGCGCTCGGCCTCCGGCAGATGCTCGACGAACAACGCCCAGGCATCGGGGAAGACGCGCTTCAGCCCATGGAGGAACCACTCCACCTCCGCCTGGCGCCCGAGGAAGACGCCGCGCAGCACGCAGCCCACCACCCGTTCCGGGTGCTCCTGCGCATAGGCCAAGGCCAGGGTGGACCCCCAGGAGCCGCCGAACAGCAGCCAGCGCTCGATGCCGAGGAAGCGGCGCAGCATCTCGATGTCCGAGACCAGATGCGGCGTCGTATTGTCGCGCAATTCGCCCAGCGGGCGCGACCGCCCGGCACCGCGTTGGTCGAAGATGATGACGCGCCAATGCCCCGGGTCAAAGAAACGCCGATGCACCGCCCCGGCCCCGGCGCCCGGACCGCCATGCAGGAACAGCACCGGCTGGCCGCGCGGATTGCCGACCTGCTCCCAATACATGACGTGCCCCCCCGACAGCGGTAGCAAGCCGGTTTCGTAGGGCGCGATATCGGGGAATAGGTCGCCGCGGGGCATGGACACCATGTGCCCAAGCCTGAGCCGCACTGCAATGGTGCAGCGGTTGTGGAAGGGCCGCCACCAGCGTGAATCGATCGTCTCGCGAAACCGTGACGGCATACGGCGATGCCTCAGATCGCGACGGGCACGCGCAACCCGATACCGGCGCCGCGCGAATTGGTCTAAGATGACTATTCCATGGCCGCGTCGTCCTCCGCCCAGCCCCGTTCCGCCACCGCAGGCCAGGTCGTCTGCGGCGTTTGCGGACGCGAGAGCCGGCAATCCCCCTTCCGCCCGCCGCCGCCCGAGCAGGCGCCCGACCTCGACCTGCGCCCGGGCGAGCCGGTGCGCTCGACCATGGCGCGCTGGCTGCAGCAATGCCCGCATTGCCACTACACCGCGCCGTCGATCGCCCGCGCGCATCCGGGTGCCGCCGCGGCGGTCTCGGCCGCCCCGTTCCGCGCGCTGATCCTCGATGCCGGCCACCCACCACTGGCGCGGCGTTTCCTCGCCTGGGCCCATGTGCTCGAGGAAACCGGCGCGCTGCACGCCGCCGCCGAGGCCACCCTGCACGCCGCCTGGGTCGCCGATGATGCCGGCAAGGCCGACCTCGCCCATCTCTGGCGGCAGGAAGCCATCGCCCTGTGGCGCAGCGGCCCGCCGCTCGATGCCGAACAGACCGTACGCATCATCGACGCGCTGCGCCGCGCCGAAGCATGGGAGGATGCCGAAGCCACGGCAGCCGAACTCACCATGCTCTCCCCGCCCGAGGCGGTCGGGCATGTCATCGCGCTGGAACGCCGCCTGGTCGCGGCCAAGGATGCCGGCCGGCACACCGTCGCCAGCGCGCTGCCGCCACCGGCGCGCCGCCCCCATGCGACGCATCGTCGCCGCGACTCCACGACGGGCGGCGGTATTGTCGGCTGGTTGAAGCGACTGTTCCGCAAGGGCTGACGCCAGGCAGGCACGACTCTTGCGGAGTTTCCGGCGCAATGGCAATGTTATGGTATAACATTTCAGGATTATCTGCCGTGAACCGTCGCTCCCTTCTCGCCTTGCCGGCGCTGTTCGCCGCGCGCATCGCCGCGGCGCAGACGACGCTGCCCGTCGTCGCCTCCTTCTCCATCCTCGGCGACATGGTGGCGCAGGTCGGCGGCGAGCGGATCAGCCTGCGCGTCATTGTCGGGCCGGATGTCGATGCGCATGGCTTCCAGCCCCGGCCTTCCGATGTCGTCGCGCTGCGCCAGGCAAGGCTGGTGCTGCGCAACGGCCTCGGCTTCGATGGCTGGATGGACCGCATGGTTGGCGCGGCCGGCTACCGCGGCCCGCTGGTGACGGCGACCGACGGCATCACGCCGCGCACCATGGACGCGGATGACGACGACCACGGCCATGCCCGCGGCACCGGACGCGCCCAGCCGCGCGGCACCGGCCCGCATCGCGTGCTCGACCCGCATGCCTGGCAGGATCTGCGCCTCGGCCAGGTCTATGTTCGCAACATCGCTGCCGGGTTGATCGCCGCCGACCCGGCCGGAGAAGCGTTCTACCGCCAGCGCGCCGAGGCCTACGCCGCCCGCCTCGCCGTGCTCGACGCCTGGGTGCGCGAGCAGATCGCCACTGTCCCCGAGGACCGCCGCCGCGTCGTCACCAGCCATGACGCCTTCGGCTATTTTGCCGCCGCCTATGGCGTCGAGTTCGCAGCGCCGCAGGGCGTCTCGACGGAATCGGAACCTTCCGCCGCTGAGGTCGCCCGGCTGATCCGCCAGATCCGCGCCGAACACGTCACCGCCATTTTCCTCGAGAACATGACGAGCCCGGCGATGATCCGCCGTGTTGCCGCAGAGGCCGGCGTCCATCTCGGCGGCCGGCTGTTCTCCGATGCGCTGTCACTGCCGAGCGGCCCGGCCACCACCTATGAGGCGATGTTCCGCAACAATGTCGGCCTGCTGGTCCCGGCCATGCGCGGCGAAACGGCACGATAAGACTACAGGTGATCGGGTGGCCGGGCGTGTCCCGTTTCCGGGGGGCGGCGGGCCGTTTCACCGCCGCCTGCCGAATCATGCGATGCTCCGGCCCATGAGGCCGCAGACCCCGTTTCACTGGCTGCACCCGCGCGACATCGCCGAGGCGCGCGCCGCCCAGGGGGAGATGGCCGCGCACCTCATCACCACGGATGATCTGCCACTCAACCTCGCCTGCCTTGGCGGTGCCGATGTCTCCAACACGCGCTTCGATCCGACGAAGCGCGTGCATGCGGCCCTGGTCACCCTCGATGCCACGACCGATGCGGCGCTGGCGACCGCGACCGAGACCCGCATCGCCGACTTTCCGTACGTGCCGGGCTATCTCGGCTTCCGCGAGGTGCCGTCGTTGGTCGCCGCCTGGTCGCGGCTCGCGACGAAGCCCGATGTCATGCTGGTGGACGGCCAGGGCATGGCACATCCGCGCGGCCTCGGCCTCGCCTGCCACCTCGGCCTGGTGCTCGGCGTGCCGACCATCGGCGTGGCGAAGTCATTGCTCGTGGGCGTCGGCGAGCCCGGCCCCGAGCCCGGCGACACCGCCCCGCTGCTGTGGAAGGGCGAGCGCATCGGTACGGCGCTGCGCAGCCGGCGCGGGGCGAAGCCGCTCTATGTCTCGGTCGGCCATCGCGTGTCGCTGGGCACGGCGGTCGCCATCGTGCTGGCGGCAACGCGCGGGCGCCGCCTCGCCGCGCCGATCCGTGCCGCGCATGACGCGGCGAACCGCGCCCGGCGCGCCGCCGCCCTCGCCTGAACGCCGCCTACCGCCGCAGCGCCGCCTCCACGCGGTCCGCCAGGGTCGAGATCACCTTCACGCGCGCGTGCAGCTTGTTGTCCGCCTCGACCAGCGTCCAGGGCGCCATCCCGGTCGAGGTGCGTTCGACCATCTCGCACACCGCCGCCTCGTAGGCATCCCACTTCTCGCGGTTGCGCCAATCCTCGGCGGTGATTTTGTGCTGCTTGAACGGCGTCGCCTCGCGTTCCTTGAAGCGGCGGTGCTGTTCATCCTTGCTGATGGCGAGCCAGAACTTCGCTATCACCACGCCGTGGCCGGCGAGCTGTTCCTCGAAATCATTGATCTCGCCATAGGCGCGGCGCCAGTCATGCTCGGCGGCGAACCCCTCGACGCGTTCGACCAGCACGCGCCCATACCAGGACCGGTCGAACACCGTCAGCCGGCCAGGCCGCGGCGCATGCCGCCAGAAACGCCAGAGATAGGGCTGCGCGCGCTCTTCCTCGGTGGGGGCGGCGACCGGCACGATGCGATAGGCGCGCGGATCCAGCGCCGCGCCGAGCCGGCGGATGGCGCCGCCCTTGCCGGCGGCGTCATTGCCCTCGAACACAGCGATGACGCTGATGTCGCCATAGCGCTTGTGCCGCGTGGCGCGCGCGAGCCTGCCCTGCGCCTCGACCAGCGCGTCGTCATACTGCTCGCGCGTCATCGGCTGCTTCAATGTGAGCGAACGGATGATGTTCACCTTGTCCGGCACGGGCGTGGTGGAGGCTGGAGGCACGGCCGGCGCCGTCGTCGTGGCCAGGCGCGCCTGCAGCGCCCCCAGCAGATGCCGCCCGACGAACAGCGCGCGGTACCGGTCATCGGCTGCCGGCACGACGGTCCAGGGCGCCTCGCCGGTCGAGGTCTCGCGCAGGAAGGGTTCGCAGACCGCGATGAACTCATCGTAGTGCTCGAACAGCGCGTGGTCGTAGCGGCTGACCTTCCACGACGTCTCGCGCCGCTTCTCCAGCGCCTTGATGCGCTTCTTCTGCTGCGTCTTGGACAGATGGAACCAGTATTTGATCAGCAGCACGCCCTCGGCGGCGAGCATGCGTTCCAGGCGCATGATCTCCTCCATCCGCGCCGCGAAGCCGCCGGCGCCGAGCTTGCCGAGCACGCGTTCGAGGATCGGCATGGTCTGCCAGGCGCCGAAGAACACGCCGATGCGCCCCTTGGCCGGCAGCGCGCGCCAGAAGCGCCACATTGGCGGATGGGCGGCCTCCTCCTCTGTCGGTAGGGCGAAGCCGGTCACCTCGATGAAGCGCGGATCGAGCCATTCATTCAGCAGATGAACCGTCTCGCTCTTGCCCGCCCCCTCGACGCCGGCGATCAGGATCAGCACCGGAAAGCGTCGCTGTTCGCCCAAGGCGCGCTGCGCGTCCAACAGGGTGCGGCGGAGGTCGGCCTCCTCCCGCTTGTAGTCGGCCTTGGCTACCTTGTGGTCGAGCTCGGCGGCTTCGAACATCGCGTCACCCTCCTGCCGCGCGCCTCGGGTTGGGCGCTTCACTGAACTGTCATGGTGCATGAGGCGATAGCGTCGCGATAGAGCGCGATGGCCGCAGGCGCGACGGCGCCGAAGGGCTGAATCGCGCGCCACAACGACGACCTGATCCATGCCATCCGACCCGAGGCGACCGCCACATCGACCCACGACGCGGTCACCCGGCCCGCGGATGCGCCTTCTTCCACGTCGCCAGCAGCCCTGCCGCATCCACCGCCGTGTAGCGCTGCGTGGTGGACAGGCTGGCATGGCCGAGAAGTTCCTGGATGGCGCGCAGATCCGCCCCTGCCCCCAGCAGATGCGTCGCGAAGGAATGCCGCAGCGCATGCGGCGTCGCATGCTCCGGCAGGCCGGCGAGGCGACGGAAATCGCGCAGCGCCTTCTGCGCTACCGCCGCATCCAAGCGCTTGCCGCGCGCGCCGAGGAACAGCGCCTCATCCGGCCCACCCGGCCCGCGTTGGCGCAGATACAGCGCGATCGCCGCACGCACCGCGGGCAGCACCGGCACCAGCCTTTCTTTCGATCCCTTGCCGATGACACGCAGCGCCGAATCCTGCCCCGGCAGCGGCGCGTCGCGCAAGTTGAGCGACAGTGCCTCGGCAATGCGCAGCCCGGCGCCATACAGCAGGGCGAACAGCGCCGTGTCCCGCGCCGCCTGCATCTCGGGCTTCTCGTGGTGCCCGAGCGCATAGGCCTCGCCGGCATCCCGTGCGACCGCGCGCGCCTGGTCGGGCGTTAGCGCGCGCGGGATGGGCGGCTTCGGCCGCGGCCCGCGGATCGCGCCGAGCGGCAGCGCCGTCATGCCGTGATGCCGGGTCAGGAATCGCAGGAAACCGCGGATCGCCGCCAGCCGTCGCGCCCGCGTGGCGGTGGAATCCCCCTGCATCGCCCGCTCGGCGAGGAAAGCCCGCAGATCGGCCGGGCGCAGCGCGCCGAGGGCGGCGAGGTCGACCTCCCCCCCCAGATGACGGGTCAGGAATCCAAGGAATTCGGCGGCGTCATGGCCATAGGCTTCGAGCGTATTGACGCTCGCCCGGCGTTCACGCGCCAGCCAGTCGAGCCAGGCGCTGCGTGCCTGGTCGCCGGTCACCGCGACAGCGCGGCAGCCACGGCACGCCCGAGGAAGGCAAGCACCGCAACAGTCTGCCGCGACGGCAGCGCGGCGGGGTCGCGCGCGCCGACCGCGATCAGCGTCGGCGGCCCGATCGGCAGCGGCACCCGGGCCAGCGCGTCGCGCACCACGAGCGGCGCGGCCTCGGCATGTAGCAGGTCGAGATCGGTCGGCGCGCTGCGCACCACCGCGTCGCGGCCATGGCCGACCAGCCGCGCCACCGCGCCACGCGGCAGACGCAACACGCCCGCCGGCAGGGCGCCGGGGCCCGAGGCGGGTTCGGATGCCAGGGTGCAGGTCTCGACCCCGAGCAGCGCCGGGATCTCGTGTGTCACCGCTTCCATCACATCAGAGGCGCGCATCAGTGCCAGCACTGCGAGGCGCACCCGCACCGTCAGCCCGGCCCCGGCGCGCCCGGCTTCCAGTGCCGAATGCACCTCCGCCTCCACCGCCCGCACGCGATTGCGTTCGGCGGCAAGCATCGCCGCCATATGGTCGGCGAGCGATTCACCGTGCACGCGCCGTGGTGGCAGCAGTACGCGGTAGATATCCGGCCGTTCCGTGAGGAATCCGGGATGGGCCCGCAGGAAGGCCTCTACCTCCTCCGCCTGGAGTTCCGGTATCGGGACAGCCGTGGCGCGGAGGGAGCGTCTCATAGGATGGATTGACCCGTCTTGTTCCAGTCGGCCAGGAAGGCCTCCAGGCCGCGATCGGTCAGCGGGTGCTTCAGCAGCATCCGGATGACGGAAGGCGGAAGGGTTGCGACATGGGCACCGAGCTTCGCCGATTCGATCAGATGGATCGGGTGGCGCACCGAGGCGACCAGAACCTCGGTCTTCAACGCGGGGTAGTTGCGGTAGATCTGGACGATGTCCGCGATCAGCCGCATCCCGTCGGTTGCGATGTCATCGAGCCGGCCGACGAAAGGAGAGATGAAGGTGGCACCCGCCTTGGCGGCCAGCAGCGCCTGTGCGGCACTGAAGCAGAGCGTGACGTTGACCATGGCACCCTCGCCCGACAACGTGCGGCAGGCGACGAGGCCGGCTTCGGTCAACGGCACCTTCACGCAGACATTGGGGGCGATGGCACGCAGCACGCGGCCTTCGGCGAGCATGCCGGCGGCATCGGTCGCGGTCACTTCGGCGCTGACGGGCCCGGGCGTGATGGCACAGATCTCGGCGACGACGGTCTTCATGTCGCGGCCGGACTTCGCGATCAGCGACGGGTTCGTCGTGACACCATCGACGAGGCCTGCCTCGGCAAGCGACCGTATGTCGGCAACCTCGGCGGTATCGACGAAGAACTTCATGCTTGGAGACCTTCCAACGGCAGATTGCGGCATCCGTGAAACGAAGACCGTGTTCGGGATCACAGTGTAACTCATGATGCATGCAAAAAAGGAGCAGCATGAAGACAAAATAGAGCTTGTTCCGTTCACGGTACGGCTGCGTGTCCTGCTGCCGCTGCCACTTGCCGATGCATATGATTACCGCGCGCCGGCCGGGCCACCTGTTCCGCTCGGGTCGTTCGTCGTGGTTCCGCTCGGCCGGCGCCAGGCGATCGGCGTGGTGTGGGACGGCACGCCCGACCCCAGCCTGCCCGAATCCCGGCTGCGCGGCGTGGAGCAGGTGCTCGACGCACCGCCGATGACCGAGACGCTGCGCCGCTTCGTCGCCTGGGTCGCGGCCTATACGCTCAGCCCGCCCGGCGCCGTGCTGCGCATGGCCATGAGCGCGCCCTCCGCCCTGGAAGCGCGCGCCCCGCAGGCCGGCTGGCGTCGCGCGCCGCACCCGCCCGAGGGCGCGCGCGTGACCCCGCCGCGTCGGCGCGTCCTCGATGCGGTGGCCGATGGCGTCCCACGCGCGGGCGGCGAGATCGCCGAGGCCGCCGGCGTCACCCCCGCCATCCTGCGCGGCATGGCCGATGCCGGGCTGATCGAACCCGCCCTGCTGCCCCATCGGCGCGTCTTCGCCACCCCCGACCCGGCCCATCCTGGCCCGGCGCTCGGCCCCGAACAGGCGGCCGCCGCGGCCACCCTGCGCGAGGCGGTCGGCCGCCACGCCTTCTCGACCACGCTGCTGACCGGCGTCACCGGGTCGGGCAAGACCGAGGTGTATTTCGAGGCCGTCGCCGCCTGCCTGGCGCAAGGCCGCCAGGCCCTGGTGCTGCTGCCGGAAATCGCCCTGTCATCGCAATGGCTCGACCGTTTCCGTGCCCGCTTCGGCGTGGCCCCGGCGCTGTGGCATTCCGAGCTGACTTCCCGCACCCGGCGCGAGACCTGGCGTGCCGTGGCGGAAGGCGAGGCCCCGGTGCTGGTCGGCGCCCGTTCGGCCTTGTTCCTGCCATTCCCCGATCTCGGCCTGATCGTTGTGGATGAGGAGCACGAGACCGCCTTCAAGCAGGAGGAAGGCGTCGTCTATCACGCCCGCGACATGGCGGTGGTGCGCGCGCGGCTGTCCTCGGCCACCTGCGTGCTGGCGAGTGCCACCCCCTCGCTGGAGAGCACGACCAATGCCGCCACCGGCCGCTACGCCACCGTCCACCTGCCGGCGCGCCACGGCGGGGCGGAGATGCCTGATGTCGCACTGATCGACCTGCGCCGCACGCCACCCGAACGCGGCCGGTTCCTCAGCCCGCCCTTGGTCGCGGCGGTGACGGAAACCCTGGCGCGCGGCGAACAGGCGATGCTGTTCCTGAACCGCCGCGGCTATGCGCCGATGACGCTGTGCCGCGCCTGCGGCCACCGCATGCGCTGCCCGAACTGCACCGCCTGGCTGGTCGAACACCGCGCCCAGCGTCGCCTGCAATGCCACCATTGCGGCCATGTCGAGGCCCCGCCCGAGGCCTGCCCCGAATGCGGCGCCGCCCACTCCACCGTGCCGATCGGCCCGGGTGTGGAGCGCGTGCTGGAGGAAGCCGCCGCCCTGTGGCCTGAGGCGCGGCGGCTGGTCATGGCGTCCGACACCATCCCCGGCCCCGCCGCCGCCGCCGCCGCCGCGCAATCCATCCAGCGACGCGAGGTGGACCTGATCATCGGCACCCAGATCGTCGCCAAGGGCTGGCATTTCCCGCATCTGACGCTGGTCGGCGTGGTCGATGCCGATCTCGGCCTCGCCGGTGGCGACCTGCGCGCGGCCGAGCGCACGGTGCAACTGCTGCACCAGGTGGCCGGCCGGGCCGGGCGGGAGGAGCATCGCGGCCATGTCCTGCTACAGTCCTTCGCGCCGGAGCATCCGGTGATGCAGGCGCTGGTCTCAGGCGACCTCGACGCCTTCATGGCGGCCGAGGCGGATGACCGTCGCCCCGGCCACTGGCCGCCCTTCGGCCGCCTCGCCGCGCTGATCGTCAGCGCGGAGGATGAACGCGCCGCCGACCGCACGGCGCGCGACCTTGGCCTGGCGGCGCCGGGCGGGGAGGGCATCGAGGTGCTCGGCCCCGCGCCCGCACCGCTGGCCATCCTGCGCGGACGGCATCGGCGACGCCTGTTGTTGAAGACGCGGCGGGACATCGCGGTGCAGCCGCTGCTGGAGGCTTGGCTCGCCAAGGTCAGCGTGCCCGGTAGCGTCCGGGTGCAGGTGGATGTGGACCCGGTGGGGTTCCTATGATGCCAAAAAGTTGGCGGGGCGACCCATGGTGCGGCGGTGAGAGCGGTTTGCGTTCGACTGCGCCCAGGCAAAACGATCTACGCCATTGTTTGATCGAGCATCTTCACGCGCCTGACTGACTCCGGTCAGGCGCGATCTGCTCCAGGAACCAGAGAGGGGCAAAGCCCCTTCTGTGTGCAGAGGATGAGCAGGGAAGCCTGGGACCAACAGTCAGGCCGGCAGATGCGGCAAGGTCACCGGGCTGATGTCCCACACCTTCCCGCTCGCCGGCGGCGCGCAGAGGGTCGGCAGCGCGTTCGGCGTGCGCACATTCGGCGCGTGGCCCAGCGCGCGGCGCAGCGCCCGGAACAGCGCGCCATGCGCCACCACAAGCACCGGCCCGGGCAACGCGGTGGCACGGTTGATCGCCGCGACCGCGCGGTCATGCAGGCCGTTGAAGGTCTCGGCACCGTCCGGCGTATAGGTGCCGGCGACCCAGTCGTCGTACCAGTCGCCCATCGGCTTGCCTTCCTCAGTGCCGAAGCAGACTTCCTGCAACTCGGCATCCGTACCGACCGGCAGGTTCAGCGCCTCGGCCACGATCTCCGCGGTGCGCAACGCGCGCGACAGCGGCGAGGCCACGATGGTGGTGATGTCGCGATCGACCATCGCCAGCGCCGCGCGCCGCGCCTGCGCCAGCCCCACCGTGTTCAGCGGGATGTCGGTGCGGCCCTGGCTGCGGCCCTCGGCGTTCCAGTCGGTCTCCCCGTGGCGGAGAAACCAGAAGGGAATGGGGTTCAGCACGAGGGTCATCCGATCTCCTGTTCCCGCGCGATGGCGGCGGCAATGGCGGGCACGGCGGCGACCTTGGTGCCGAGGGCGGTGAGGTGGGTGAGGTCATCCGTCGGCACGGCGAGGAAGCCCGCGAAACGCAGTATCGCGGCGAGGAAGATGTCGGCCGCACTCACCTGCGTCGTGCCGAGGATCGTGCCATTCGACTGTTTGGCGAGCTGCGCCTCGGCGAAGACCAGCGCCGCGCGCGCGCGGGTCGTGGCGGTGGCGCGCAATGCGGCGGCGGCGGCTTCATCCCCGCCGGTCAGGCGCTTGGCCTGGAAGGCGAGGGTGAAGGTATTGGCCATGCGGAAATGGCACCAGGCGAGCCATTCCATGCCCTTCGCCCGGCCGAGCGGGTCGATGGGCAGCAGGCCCGACGCCGGGGCGGCCTCGGCGAGCCACAGCGCCATGGCGGGGATTTCGGTGATGGTCACGCCGGCACCGGGCAATTGCAGGGCCGCGACCTCGCCCTTCGGGTTGATGGCAAGGTAGTCGGCCGTCTTGTGCTCGCCTTGGCGCAGGCTGATGAAGCGCACGTCGATGTCGAGCCCGGAGGCCGCGGCCATCTGGTGCACGATGGTCCCGCTGGTGTGGGTCGAGGTCCACAGGATCGGCCTGGTCATGACGCGTCTCCGGCTAGGGCGATGCAGGCGAAGGCGACCTTCGCCTCGGTCGGCACGCCGAAACGCGCGGTGTGGCGCGCTGGCAGGCCGTTCGGGAAATGCGTCACATATTCGGCGTTGCACTCGGCATAGTCGGCCGGGTCGGTGATCAGCATGGTCACCTGCACGGCGCGGTCGAGGCTGCTGCCCGCTTCGCGCAGGATGCTGTCCACCATAGCTAGGGCGTTGCGCGTCTGCTCGGCGGCGGTTGCACCGCGGTCGATGCCGGTGGCCGGGTCGTGCGGAGCGGAATGCCCCGACACGAACACCAGGCCACCGGCGCGCGTCGCCCGGCTGAAGGGGCGGCGCTCACCGGGGCCGGGATGGCCGATGATCGCGAAGGGCGTGTCGTTCACGCCAGGCCTTCGGCCGCCAGCACGCGCTGCACGGCGGGCCGCGCCTTCATGCGCGCGAAGTGCGCCGCGACATTGGCCGGCAATTCCTTGCCCATGCGGCCGTTCCACCAGAAGGAGACATAGAACAGCGCGCTGTCGGCGAAGGAATAGGTGCCGGCGAGCCATTCCTTGCCCTCCAGCGCCTTGTCCATCAGCGCCAGGCCCTTGGAGAAGATCTCGGCGCCGCGTGCCTTCACCGCCTCGGCATCGGCTTCGGAGGGGGCGAAGTTGGACGGGCGGAACATACGGGAGAAGCCCTGCATGTGCATCGTCGCGACACAGTAGTCAGCGCATTCCAGGGCCCGCGCCTGGGCGTCCATCCCTGCCGGCATCAGCCCCGCGGTCGGGAAGCGGGAGGCGAGCCAGAAGGCGATGGCGGGGTATTCGGTCATCACCGAACCATCGTCGCGTTCGAGGGTTGGGACCTTCGACTTCGGGTTGACGCCGGTGAATTCCGGCTTGAACTGCGCGCCCTCGCGCAGGTTGACCAGCACGGCCTCATACGGCGCGCCGATCTCCTCGAGCAGTACATGGATGCCGATCGAGCAGGCGCCGGGTGAATAGTAGAGCTTCATGCCGTGTTCCTTCCGTATCCGCGCAAGGCGGCCCGGCGGGAAGATCGGGCCGCTGGGAAGGCTTGGCAAGGCGGTCATCCGCGCTGGGCGAGCCATACGGTGCGGCCGCCACAGGACGGGTCCTCGGGCACATGATCCATCACGGCGAATCCCTGCGCGGCCAGTAGGGCGCGGTATTCCGCCGGGTCGAGGCTCGCATGAAACAACGTCTCGTCGGCGAAGCTTCCCAGCGCGATGCCATGCGACGGGCCCGAGGTGAACATCAGCGCGGCGCGCGGCGCGGCATGGGCGGCGAAGCGGGGGAACATGGCGCGCTGCGCGTCATGGTCGAGGTGGAAGAAACTGTCCCAGGCGACCAGCCCGTCGAAGGTCCGGCCGAGCGCGAGTTCGCGCATGTCGCCGAGGATCCATTGCTGTGCCGGGTGGCGTTCGCGCGCGAGGGCGAGCAGCGGCGGGGAGGCATCGAGGCCGGTGACCGGGTGGCCGGCGCGGACCAGCGTGCCGGCGATCGGCTCGCCACCGCCGCAGCCGAGGTCGAGCACAGTTCCGCCCGGTGGCAGCAGGGCCATGAAGCGGGCAGGCCAGGCGCCTTCGGCGGCCGCGGTGCCGCGCATGGCAACCCAGGCGAGGCCGTGGCGGGTGTAGAGGTCGATGATGGTGTCGGCTGGGTTCATGGCGCGCGTGGGATGGGGTGATGGAGGCTGCCCGGACGAGATGGGCTTTGCCGCTCTCGGGCTCTCCCCATCAAAGGCCTATGGGCGTCGGGACACCAATACCTGATGCTCGGCATCAATGCCTTGGCGCAGGGTGCGTGCGACGCGGGGGCAGCATGCCGATGATGCCCGTGCCAAACATGGCATTCTAAATGACACTGTCATTTCGCGGGGTGGTTTGGAGGGGCAGAGCCCCTCCAAACCTTGTTGCGGCACGCAGAAGCGGCGCCCGCCGATCCGGCTCAGTTGAACAGCGACGAGACCGACGATTCCTCGCTGATCCGCTTCATCGCCTCGGCGAGCAGCGGCGCGATGGTGAGCTGGCGCAGGTTGCGCGAGACGCGCACCGCCTCGGTCGCCTGGATCGAGTCGGTCACCGTCATCATCTCAATCGGTGCGGCGCCGATCCGCGCGACGGCGCCGCCCGAGAAGACGCCATGCGTCACATAGACGCCGACCGACTGCGCGCCGTTCTTCAGCAGCGCCTCGGCGGCGTTGCACAGCGTACCGCCGGAATCGACGATGTCATCGACCAGCAGGCAGTGGCGGCCTTCGACCTCGCCGATCACGTTCATCACTTCCGACACGCCGGCGCGCGGGCGCCGCTTGTCGATGATGGCAAGATCGACGCCAAGCCGTGCCGCGATCGCGCGCGCACGCACCACGCCGCCGACGTCGGGCGAGACGATCATCAATTCGCGGCCGGCGTAGCGTTCCTGGATGTCGCGCGAGAACAGCGGCGCGGCAAAGAGGTTGTCGACCGGGATGTCGAAGAAGCCCTGGATCTGCGCGGCGTGCAGATCCATCGTCAGCACGCGGTTGGCGCCCGCGGCGGTGATCAGGTTGGCCACCAGCTTGGCGCTGATCGGCGTGCGGGGACCGGATTTCCGATCCTGCCGGGCATAGCCAAAATACGGGATCACCGCCGTGATGCGCCGCGCGGAGGACCGCTTCAGCGCATCAAGGGTGATCAGCAGTTCGAGCAGGTTGTCATTCGCCGGGTAGCTGGTGGACTGCACCACGAAGACATCCTCGCCGCGGATGTTCTCGTGGATCTCCACGAACACCTCCATATCGGCGAAACGGCGGACCGAGGCGTTGGTCAGCGGTATTCCGCAGGCGGCGGCGACCGCCTCGGCCAGCGGCCGGTTGCTGTTGCAGGCGACAATTTTCATGGCCGGGGGGGCTCCGGGCGCCGCGGAGGCGACGGTGGCAGAAGGGCGGGCGGTTGGTAGCAACGTGACGCGATTGTGTAAATCAGATGGCCATATCTCCGCCGCAGCCTGACGCGACTTTGTTGGGACGGAGGACCCTTCATGCCCGCCACCATCAACCGCTTCGCCTATTTCCTGGTGCTGGCCGCGCTGGTCACCGCGCCGGGCGGCGTCGCGGCGCAGGTGGGCCGGCAATACGACTCGTCGGGCCGTTCCGTTGGCCGGGCCGAAGGGCAGGGAACCCAGCGGCAATACGACGCCGCGGGCCGGCTCACCGGACGGACCGAGACGCGGCGCGACACCACGCGCCGCTACGACGCGGCCGGCCGGTCGCAGGGCCGCAGCGAACAGCGCGGCGATACGCTGCGCCACTATGATTCATCGGGGCGTTCGGTGGGGCGCACGGAATGGTCGGGGGATCGTGCGCGGCTGTATGATTCCTCATGATTCCTCGGGCCGCAGCACCGGGCGCATCGAGCGCAGCGGCGACGGCTGGCGCCGCAATGACGCGCAGGGGCGCCTTGTCGGCCGCGGCACTGGGCCAGTGCCCGACCGGTAGGACAGCTGCCGTGCGGATAGGCGCCGCCGTACCGGCGGCGATGCCCGACCCGAAATGGCTGCCATGACGCTGCCGGCACGCGCCGTGCTGCACATGCCGGCCGGGCATTCAGCCCTTTGTGACGAGGCCCTTCACCTCATCCATCGCCTCGGCGAAGCGCTTGTTCAGCACGGAGAGCGCCTCGGCGTTCGACTTCTGGATGAGGTCGGCGATCTCCTGCAGGTTGCCCACCGCCTTCTCATAGGTGAGCTTGGCGATCTCGGCCTGCTTGGACGCCTTGTCCTGCGGGGCATCGGCGGTGGAGAAGGCCTTCATCATCTCGGTCATCTCGGTGACCGAGTTCTGCATGATCTCCATGTGCCGCCGCGCGACCGCCTGCGCGCCTTCCAGCGCGACGCGGTTGGCGGTGGACAGCGCCTCGATATTGCGTCGCTGGGCGGCCGCCAGCGCTTCCATGTTGGGCAGCGCCGGCATGCGGAACTCCCCGAGCGTCTTCATCATGTCGAAATCGGGCTTGAAACCGAATTTGTCAGACATCGCCTGCTCCCGCGCGTTGCGGAGACAGCCTAGACCCAATTTCGCCGCACTGCATCATGAACGGCATGTGTCATGCATTCCAGGCCATGACGCCCTGCACGGTCGGACGGGCGCGGCCCGAAGGCTTGAGGCCGCCGACGCGGATGCGCCCCGTGGCACGTGGCGGGTCAGGCCTCGGCCGGGGCCTCCGCCGCCGGCGCCGCCTCGGCGGGCAACAGCCGGAAGGTCCGCGCGACCTGCCCCGCACGGTCCAGCAGGCGGTCGAGCGCGGCCATGCTGTGGCCGAGATCCTCGCTGTCATCCTCGGCCCAGGCGCGCACCGTACCGCCCCAGACGCCGACCAGCCCAAGGGCCAGCAGGCGCCGTAGCCCGGCATCGGCCTCGACCTCGGCCGCATCCAGCATCCAGCGCATTGACAGCGCCAAGTGCGGGGCGAGCAGCGCGGCAAGCCCCGGGTCGCGCGGCACATCGCGCAGGAAGCGCAGGATGCCGGTGCGATGCGACTGCATGGCATCGAGCCGCCGCATCAGCACGTCGAACAGCCGGTCACGCGCGAGGCCTCCCTGGCCGGGGATGGTGCCGGCCAGCACGGCCCGGTCCACCACGCGGCCGTGCAGCACCAGCAGGTCGAGCCGGCTGGGGAAGCGTTCGCGCAGAAGCGACAACGGCAGGCCGGCCTCCGCCGCGAGGCGCCCCATGGTCAGGCCGCACCATCCATGCGCCGCGATGACGCGCCACAGCGCCGCGATCACGGTGTCGTCTTCGGTCTCGCTCATGGGGGCAGCATATGGGGTGACGGGGTCAACCCGCCAGTTCGCGGGCGCGATCGGTCGCGGCCTGGATCGCCTTCGACATCGCCGCCGGCCAAGCATCGGGCTCCATGAGC
Organism: Neoroseomonas lacus; assembly: GCF_014644535.1. Lineage (GTDB taxonomy): Bacteria > Pseudomonadota > Alphaproteobacteria > Acetobacterales > Acetobacteraceae > Neoroseomonas > Neoroseomonas lacus. The sequence continues at coordinate 354,248 of NZ_BMKW01000002.1, read as the reverse complement.
ACCGCGAGCGCGCGTTCGGTGGTGCCCTTGGGGCTGGTCACGGCCTTGCGGAGGTCCGCCGCATCCTGCGTGCTGGCGGCGAGCAGCGCGCCGGACCCGGCGACGGTCGCACGCGCCATGCGCCGGGCGAGGTCGGGCGGCAGGCCCTGTTCGATCGCTGCCTTCTCCATCACCTCGGCGAGCAGGAAGACATAGGCCGGGCCACCACCCGAGACGGCGGTGACCGGGTTGATCTGGTCCTCCTCGGTGACCCAGGCGACCTCGCCCACCGCCTGGAGCAGGGCATCGGCCAGGGCCTTCTGGTTTTCCGTCACGCCGGCGGCGGGGAAGGCGGCGGTGAAACCCTGGCGCACCGCGGCGGGGGTGTTCGGCATGGCGCGCACCACCGCTGCCTGCGCACCGAGCGCGGCACGCATCGAGGCGACCGAGCGCCCGGCCATGATCGAGACGAACAGTGTCTCCCCGGTCGCGAAGCGGGCGAAGGCGGGCAGCGTGGCCGGCGCTTCCTGCGGCTTGATCGCGAGGATCACCGCGGCGGGGCGGAAATCGGCGGGGATCGAGGCGGCGTCCGGCACGATGGTGGCGCGCCCGGCGAAGGCCTCGGCGGCCGGCGCGTACGGCTCCACCACCACGGCGCGCGACAGGCCGCGTTCGAGCCAGCCGGACAGCATGGCGCCGCCCATCTTGCCACAGCCGATCAGAAGGAGGTCAGGGAGGGTCTCGTTCATGGCAATACCCTAGGAGCGTCGATGGCCGGCGGCTAGAAGCGGTTTCCGACCCGGCGGATGCGGCACCCCGGCCCGCACCCCCGCCAGGCCGGTCATCCCGGATCCGGTCGGATGCGACCCGGTGCAGGCTGATTGGAAGCCGCTCTAGAACCGCTGCAATGGCACGCGCCGGGCAAAGACCGCACCGGCCGCCGTCAGCACCGCGGCGCAGACGAACAGCATGCGGAACGCCTCGGCCAACTCGGTGCGCAGCACGGCCGCCGCTTCCGGCCCCATCGCGGCGACGAAGCCCGAGCCCTCCGCCACCAGACGTTGGAAGGCCGGCGCCGTCCCCGGGCCGGACAGGCTGATGGCAGCGAAAACGATGGCGGCGATCAGCGCCGTGCCCGTCGCCGCGCCGATACTGCGCGAGAAGGCGACCCCGGCCGAGGCGGCGCCAAGCCTCTCGCGCCCCGCCGCCGTCTGAACCGTGACCTGCACCACGGGGAAGGAACTTCCCGAACAGAAGGAGGCAGCGGCGAGCAGCGGGACGAAGGCGGTCAGCGGCAGGTCCGGCGCGTAGGCGGCGAGGCCCGCCCAGATCGCGCTGCCGACCGGCAGGAGCATGGCCGGCCAGCGCATGCCATGGCCGCTGCGCGCCACCATCCGCCCGGCGAAGAAGGCCCCCGAGGCACCCCCCACTGACATCGCCAGCAACATCAGCCCCGACTGGCCCGGCGCCAGGCCGCGCACCGTCTGCAACCAGACCGGCAAGAAGGAGACCACGCCCACCTGTGCGCCCACTACGCAGGCCGAGACCGCGTAGGAACGCCAGATCGACGGTTCGGCGAAGACGGCGATCGGCAGCAGCGGGTCGCGCGCCGCGCGCTCCACCCGCAGCAGCAGCGCCCCGGCGACCAACGCCAGCACGGCGAGCCCGCCAGCCAGCGGCAGCAAGGCCGGGTCGAGCCGTCGCGCCCGGTCGAGCGCCACCAGCGCCGAAGCCACCATCACCACGAACAGCCCGAGGCCGCTCCAGTCGAAGCGCAGCCTCACCCCCCGGCGCGCCGGTTCGACATGCGGCAGCCGTACCGCCAGCGCGGCGCAGAGCACCGCCAGCGGCAGCAGCGTCAGGAACACCGAGCGCCAGCCGAAGCCCTCGGTCAGGTAGCCGCCGGCGACCGGCCCGAAGGCCGAGGCGAAGGCGTAGGAACCGGCGATGCGCGCCTGGTAGCGGCCACGGTCGCGCGGCGGCACCGCCTCGCCGATCAGCGCCTGGGCGAGGGTCAGCAGCGCGCCGCCGCCGAATCCCTGCACGATGCGCGCGCTGACCAGCACCGGTAGCGTCGTTGACAGCGCGCAGCCCAGGCAGCCGGCGAAGAACACCGCCAGCGCGCCGAACAGCATGGTGCGCCGGCCGAATACGTCGCCCAATTGCCCGAAGACCGGCGCCGCGCAGGTGGCGGCCACCAGATAGGCGACCAGGATCCAGGAGGTGCGCTCGATACCCCCCATGCTGGCGGCGATGGCGGGCAGCGCGGTCGCGACGATGGTCTGGTCGACGGCGGAGAGGAAAATGACCAGCGCGACCGCCGGGAAGGCGCGCATGAAGCGGTCGCGCAGGGCGATGGCGTCGGGGTCAGCGGCTGCGGTCATGGGCGCTCATTGAGGGCGGGCAGGATACCCGCAAGCCGCCAGCCGTCCATTCGCCCCGCCAGTCCCGGGGCGGCGCGGCACGGGCTACAGACTCCCGCTGCGCCCCATTTCGAGGAACTTCTCCTGCCGCCGCGCCCGCAACGTCGCGCCATCCAGCTCGACCAGCGGGGCGAGCAGTTCGGCGATCTTGTCGCCAAGTGCTGCAATCGTCGCGGCCGCGTCGCGATGCGCGCCGCCGAGGGGTTCGGGCACCGTGGCATCGACCAGGTTCAGCCGGCGCAGATCCTCGGCGGTCAGCTTGAGTGCCTCGGCCGCCGTGGAGGCTTGGGCGGCGTCGCGCCACAGGATGGAGGCGCAGCCTTCCGGGCTGATCACCGAATAGATCGCGTGCTCCAGCATGATGATGCGGTCGGCCGCGGCGAGCGCGATGGCGCCGCCGGACCCGCCCTCACCGATGATGGTGGCGATGAAGGGCACCGGGGCGTCGAGCCCGGCCTCGATCGACCGCGCAATGGCCTCGGCCTGGCCGCGCGCCTCGGCATCGATGCCGGGAAAGGCGCCGGCGGTGTCGACGAAGGTCAGGATCGGCAGGCCGAAGCGGCCGGCCAGCTCCATCAGCCGGCGCGCCTTGCGGTAGCCCTCGGGCCGCGCCATGCCGAAATTGTGCTTCACCCGGCTTTCGGTGTCATTGCCGCGCTCGGTGCCCAGCACCATCACCGCACGGCCGCGGAAGCGGCCCATGCCGCCGATGATCGCCTGGTCATCGGCATAAGCGCGGTCGCCGGCGAGCGGGGTGTAGTCGTCGATCAGCGCGGCGATGAAGTCGGAACAATGCGGGCGATCCGGGTGGCGGGCGACCTGCGCCTTCTGCCACGGGGTCAGCTTGGCATAGGTGCCCTTGAGCAGGGCCTGCGCCTTGTCGCGCAGCCGGCCGACCTCCTCGGCAACATCGATGCCGCCGGCGTCGGTGGTGCGACGCAGCTCCTCGATCTTGCCCTCGAGCTCGGCGATCGGTTTTTCGAAATCCAGGAAATGGCGCATGGCGGGCCGGGGGTTAGCGGAATTCGGGGGCGGGCGCGAGACCCTGGGTGCGGGGAAGGGCGTGAGGTGGGGCCGGGTGGAAGGTTGGAGGGGCTCTGCCCCACCAAACCACCCCACCAAATGACAGTGTCATTGGGAAAGCCATCTGTTGGCACGGGGCTATGGTGACTGGCTGCCCGATGGCACGCGCGCCGTGCACAACGGCGGGTCTCCGGATGTCGTGTGCCCAATGCCAAGTATTTGGTGTCCAGAGGCCCTTTGGCCTTTGGTGGGGAGGGTCCGTGAGGGGCAAATCCCCTCCTGGCCTTTCTTTCACCTCGCCAGCGGGTGATGCGCCTCCACCAGCGCCTTCAACCGCCCTTCCAGCACCTTCGTATAAATCTGCGTAGTCGCGATATCCGCATGCCCCAGCAGCACCTGCAGGCTTCGCAGATCCGCCCCCCGCCCGAGCAGATGCGACGCGAAGGAATGCCGCAGCACATGCGGGCTGACCCGCTCCGGGTCGGTCCCGGCCGCCAGTGCCACGTCCTTCAACAGCAGCCCGAGCGATTGCCGCGTCAAATGCCCCGAGGCGGCGCGGGAGGGAAACAGCCAGCGCGCGCCCTTCGCCCCGGCCCGTTCCGCCGCCTCGGTGCGGGCGGCGAGCGCGAGGTCCCGCGCGCGGGCCGAGACGGGCACCAGGCGTTCCTTGCCGCCCTTGCCGCGCACGGCGACCAGCCCTTCCTCGGCACGCAGCGCACCGGCCGGCAGCGAGACCAATTCACTGGCGCGCAGGCCGGAACAGTACAGCAGCTCGACCGCGGCGGCGGCGACCAGGCCCTTGCGGCCAGGCAGGGCCGCAGCGGCGGCGATCAGCGACTCCATCTCGGCCTCGCTCAGCGCCTTGGGCAGGCTGGCCGGCAGGCGCGGGCTTTCGAGCAATTCGGTCGGGTCGTCGGGGCGGACGCCCTCGCGCGCCAGGAAGCGGTGGAATTGGCGGATCGCGGAGACGCGCCGCGCCTGGGTGCGCGCGGCATAGCCGGCGCCGGCGAGCTGCCGCACCCAGCCGCGCAGCGCATCGGCATCGGCGGCATGGATGGCGATGCCGCGCGCTGCGGTAAAGCCGGCGAAGTCATCGAGGTCCGCCTGGTAGGCGGCGAGCGTGTTGCGCGCCGCGCCACGTTCGGCGACCAGCATTTCCAGGAAGGCCTCGACATGGCGCGACGCCGCCGCGCCACCACCCGGAACGGCGCGGTCGGGGCGTGCCATGGCGCTCAGCGGCTCGACTGGAACCGTTCGTTCGGGATGGTACGCTGAACCGGCTCGGGGGGCACATTCGGCGGGAAGGCACCGAGCGCCAGCAGCCCGACGGCAACGGCGCCCAGGACCAGCAGCAGGATGAGGATGAATGGGCTGCGGGACATCGGGCGCGGCTTCTCCCTTGCGGATAGTCGTCAGATTGCCAGGGCAACGGACATAAGATGCTCAAGAATCGGGATATTTCAGGGCCCGAAATTCGTTGGGACGATTTCATCCGAACGGATATTGCTCTAGCCTCCGGCCCTGTGTCGCGCAACTCCGCCCTCGATCTTCATGATGAAGACCCCCCGAATGTCCTGCCCCCGTCCGCGCCGCAGCGGGCGGTGGTGCTGGTTGGCATGCCTGGCGCCGGGAAGACGGCGATCGGGCGGCGACTCGCCGCGCGCTTCGGCCTGCCGTTCCGCGACGCGGATACCGAGATCGAATCGGCCGCCGGCATGCCGATCACGGAAATTTTCGCCCGCTACGGCGAATCCCATTTCCGCGCTGGCGAGCGCCGGGTGATCACCCGCCTGCTGGCCGGCCCGCCGCTGGTGCTGGCAACCGGCGGCGGCGCCTTCGCCGACCCGGCGACACGCGCGGCGATCAAATCCTCCGGCGCCGTGACCGTCTGGCTGAAATGCGAATTGCCGACCCTGCTGCGCCGCGTGGCGGGGCGCGAACACCGGCCGATGTTCCTCAATGCCGACCCCGCCGTGGTGCTGCAGCGCCTGATGACGACGCGCCACCCCTTCTATGCCGAGGCCGACCTGACCGTGACCTGCACCGATGAAAGCCCCGAGGTGACCACCCGCCGCGTGCAGGACGCCGTGGAGGGTGCGAAGCCGCCGCAGCGCCTGCCGGTGGGCCTTGGCGACCGTGCCTATGACGTGGTGATCGGGCCCGGGCTGCTGGCGCGCGCCGGCGGGCTGATTGCCCCGGTGCTGCCGGCGCGGCGCGTGGTGGTGGTCAGCGACGCCTCGGTCGCCGCGATCCATCTGCCGGCCTTGCGCGCCGGCCTGGAGGTGGCGGGCTTCCACGTGCTGGCCGAGATCGCCGTGCCGCCCGGGGAGGGCTCCAAGGCCTTCGAGCGGTTGCAGGATGTGCTTGAGCAGATGCTCGGCGCCGGGCTGGACCGGCGGACGGCGGTCGTCGCGCTCGGCGGCGGTGTGGTTGGTGATTTGGCCGGTTTCGCCGCCGCCGTGGCGATGCGCGGTGTGCCCTTCGTGCAGGTGCCGACGACGCTGCTCGCCCAAGTCGATTCCTCGGTCGGCGGCAAGACGGGGGTGAATCTGCGCGCGGGCAAGAACCTCGCCGGGGCTTTCCACCAGCCGCGCATCGTGCTGGCCGATACCGACACGCTGGCGACGCTGCCCGCCCGTGAACTGCGCGCCGGCTATGCCGAGGTCGCCAAGCACGGGTTGTTGCAGGGGCCGCTGTGGGACTGGTGCGAGACGCATGGCGCCGCCGCGGTGGCTGGCGACATTGGCGCGCTGACCCATGCGGTGCTGGAATCCTGCCGGCTGAAGGCGGCTGTGGTTGCCGCGGATGAGCGCGAGGAAAGTGTGGAGGGCGGCCGCGCGCTGCTCAATCTCGGTCACACCTTCGGTCATGCGCTGGAGGCCGAGGCGGGGTTCGACGGCACGCTGCTGCATGGCGAGGCGGTGGCGATCGGGCTGGGCCTGGCGGCCTCGATCTCGGCACGGCTGGGGCATTGCAGCCAGGAATGGCCGTCGCGGGTCATCGCGCATCTGACGGCCTGCGGGTTGCCGGCGCGGATCGGCGATCTCGACCGGCGCTTCACCGTGGAGGCGCTGATGGGGCGGATGGCGAAGGACAAGAAGAACCGCGATGGCAGGATGCGCTTCGTGCTGCTGCGCGGGCCGGGGGATGTGTTCACCAGCGCGGATGTGCCCGCGGAGGCCGTGACGGCGCTGCTGTGGGATGAGGGGGCGGTCGGGTAGGTTGGAGGGGCGCCGCCCCTCCGAGCCACCCCGCAACCGGGCCACGCCCTCTTGAATGCCATCTTCGGCGTCGAGCGCCGTTGGCGCGATGAATGCCTGGACCCACTTTCGGGCCCGGCGGTTTCCTCGGGCCGGGTTGGCCCGTGACGCCGGCGCCAAATCGAGGTTTCCAAAGGCCGTTGGGCCAATGGGTACCCGTGGCGGGGTGAAGTCCGGAGCGTGGCGGCGCCGCTCTCCGTGTGCCCGTCGAGCCTCCGGCGCCCACCGACATGCCTGCCCCGCGCCGTGCTTGGCCAGTCGCGGGTTTCCCGATCTTGCGCGGCGACAATATGATGCGTCGCAGCAAGACCGGAACGAACCATGCCTCTTTCAGCCCCTGCCGACCGCGAGCCCCTGCATCGCCGCCAGATCGACATGCACGGCTATCGCCGGGCCGATGGGCTGTTCGACATCGAGGGCCATCTACTCGACACCAAGGCCTATGGTTTCGACAATGAGGAGAAGGGCTACCTCGCCCCCGGCACACCGCTGCACGGCATGTGGATCCGCCTGACCATCGACGACGACCTGTTGATCCATCACTGCGAGGCGGCGTCAGACCACACGCCCTATGCCGTCTGCCCGCAGGCAGCGCCGAATTTCGCGCGCCTGGCCGGGCTGAAGATCGGGCCGGGCTTCAACCGGGCGGTGCAGGAGCGGGTGGGTGGCGTGCTCGGCTGCACCCATATCCGGGAGATGTTGGCCCAGATCGCCACCGTTGCCTACCAGACGCTGTATCCGGTGCGGCGGCAGAAGGAATTGGCGCGCGAGGGGGTGACCGGCGTGCGGGAGAGGCCGCGCATCATCGGCACCTGCCTGGCCTATGAGCCGTCATCCCCGGTGGTGAAGATGCGCTGGCCGTGGCTGGTGCAGGACGCGGCGGAGTAGGGCAGATCCCGATCAGGTGGAATCACCTGATCGGGTGAAGATGCTCGTGAAGACAAATCTACGGAGCGGTTTTCGTGAGCCAGGGCGAACGGAAACCGCTCCAGCCGCCTGATCGCGGGTCGCGTTCAGAGGCCGTTTGATCAGCCCGGTAGTTGCCACACATTCGAGGACACTGGCGTGCGTGGCCGGGCGGCCGTGCGACCGGTGCCGCTTGATCCGAACAGGCGCTAACTTGGCCGGCGCATCATGGTGGCGTGCCAGCGCAGCAGCCGCAACCGGCCTTGCTGCATCAGGCGCAGGCGGAGCAGCCACGCCTCGGCCTCGGTCACCAGGGCAATGGCGGCCTGTGGGGTCGGGCGTTCCGATTCATGGCGCAGCGCCTCGAGAAGCGCGGCCCAGCCGAGCAAAGCCGACCGTTGGTGCCGAGCCCCGGCATCCTCGACGACATGGACGCGAAACCCAGACTTTTCGAGGGCGCGGGTCATGACGGTCTCGCCCGGCGGCGAGAGGCGGTCCTCCAGCTTGAGCCAACGCGCCTCGGTGATGGGTTCGCGCGCCACGAGGTCGAGCAGCACGACCTCGCCGCTGTCGCGCAGGGCCGAGGCGGTCGCCCGCAGCAGGCGTTCGGGCGCGCCACCGTGCCGGAAGGGTTCGAGCAGCAACGCGTGCTGGTGATAGGCGGGGCGGAATTCCGGGGCGTCGGGCGAAAAGTCGGCAGCGGTGACACGCTTGGGCGGCTTGCGGCGGCGCGGTGCCGCCTCGCCTGGGACGATCAGGTCATGGGCGGCGACGAAGCAACCGCGCGCCCCGGAGATCACCGTGCCGGCCGATTGCGCGCCGAGCCCCGCCAGCAGCACCGTATGCGCGGGCGCGAGCGGCAACAGGGCGGCCAGACGCAGCACTTCCTCCGCGCCGCCCGGCATGGCCATGCCCTCGCCCCAGAGCCGGTCCGTCCAGATGGTGCGACTGAAAGGAGCCGCCGGCCGGTGGGGTGATGCCTCGGCAGCCGGTGTCGCGGCGGTCGTCGGGACGGTCGTGCTCGGTACGGCCGGGGACAGGGCCGGCGCCTGGAAGCCGCGCAGCAGCCGCTGGCCGGAGGCGACCACGCGCCGCAACAGGCTGTCCTGTGCGTCCCAGGGCTGGACCTCGGCCAGAGGCTCGCGTCGCGACGGTGTGGCCATGGGCGCCATCAAGGCAGGGTTTGGTGAAGGAAGCCTTGCCGCGACGCGGTTCTTGACGGAATTAGGATTTTTGTCTTATATCCCGCCCGCAGGAAGGAGACTTGCCGATGCCCGCCGTGCCGGTTCTGCTCAAGGTCTCGCCCCAGGGACAGGTCACGCTGCGTCGCGCGATGCGGGCGGCGCTGAAGGATCCGCGCCACTTCGAAGCCTGGATCGAGAACGGGACCTTGATGCTGCGGCCGGCCCTGGCGGCCAGTCCGGCCGAGGCGGAAGCGCTGTTCAGCACCCAGGCGATCACCCGTGAGGTGCTGGTCGAGGCGCTGCGCGTGGTGCGGGAGCGGCGTGCGCGGCAATCGCGGTCTTGAAAAATTTCCTATGACAGGACTGAGTGTCGAGAATCAAGCATCATCCAGCCTCGGCGCGCAGCAGGCGCAGCACCGTGGCGCCCGTGCCATCGGTTAGCAGCAGCGCCGGCCCCTCGAGCCGCCAGCCGCGCACCGCGGCCAGGGCGTCGAGGAAGCGCTGTTCCACCTCCATCGCCGGCGGTTCGCAGGCCATGCGGGTGCCGGCGATCGGGTCGAAGCGCAGCGCGGCGCCGTCCAGCGTGAAGCCACCCATGAAGCGGCTGCAGCCACTGCTGCCATAGGCGCGGCCCTCGGCGCCGAAGGTGATGTCCGGGTGCGGCGTGGCGGGCAGTCGCGCCGCGCCGATGGCGTCGGTACGCCAGTGGCCAGAAAGGTTGGAAGGGGCCTGGGCGAAGGCCGCCGGCGCGGCGGTAAGAGCGAGGCAGGCGAGCATGGCGGAGCGGCGCGAGAGTGGCATGGGCGCAGCTTGGCCCATGGTTGGGGCAAGGGCGTGGCGGCGATCCGGCGAGGTCGAGACCGCCGGCGGCCTGTCGGGCTTTCGTGACGGCCTCCCTCGGCGAGGCGGGGCCAAGGCGGCGCGCCAGGACTGTCAGGCCAGCGGCGCGGTCTGGTACAGCGCAACCCGCAGTCCGCCATGCGGCACCGGCGGCCCGTTCGGCAGGAAGGGCAAGCCGGTCATGTGGGCCAGCCGCGCTTCATTGGCGATCAGCCCGATGCGCCAGCCCTTGAAGCGCGTCATCAGCGTCTGCCCGAAGGCTTGGTACAGCGGCGCGAGCTTCTTGCTGTCGCCCAGCCGGTTGCCATAGGGCGGGTTGGCGATGACCAGCCCCGGCGGCCCCTCGGGCGGGACAATCTCGCTGATCGTCGCCTGGCGGAATTCGGTGAACTCGCTGACGCCGGCGCGGGCGGCATTGGCGCGGCTCATCTCGACCGCCCCGGCATCGCGGTCGCTGCCGTAGAAGCGGCATGCCGGCACGCGGGCGCTCTTGACCGCGCGCATCGTCTGCCAGGCCTCGGCATCGAAGGTGGCGAGCAGTTCGAAGGCGAACGCACGCGCCCGGCCGGGGTTGAGCCGCGCGGCGATCTCCGCCGCCTCGATGACGAAGGTGCCGGAGCCGCACATCGGGTCGAGCACCGGCTCGCTGCCGTCGAAGCCACATTGGCGCAGGAACAGCGAGGCCATGGTCTCGCGCATCGGCGCGGCATTGACCGCCTCCTTGTAGCCGCGTTTGTGCAACGGCTCGCCCGAGGTATCGATGCTGATGGTGCAGAGATCGTTCTCGATGCGCGCCATCACCACGACGGCGGCCTCAGGTGAGGACGGCGCACCGAGTGTGTCGCGGATCGCGGTCTCGATCCGCTGCGCCGCCGCGCCGCTGTGATAGATGCGCGACCCGGCGCAGGAGGCCTCGACACGGAACGGCACATCGGGCCGCAGCACATCGGCCCAGGGCACGCGGTGGGCCAGGTCATCGAGCTGCGCGAGATGCACCACGCGGAAGGAGGCGATGCGGGCGAGCACACGCCCGGCGCCGCGCACCCACAGATTGGCCCGCCAGACGACCGGCCAGCCGCCCCTGATGGTGACGCCACCAGGCACCTGCTTTGGCTGCTTGAAACCCTTGAAGCGCACCTCGTCATGCAGCACGGGCTCCAGGCCCGGCGCCGTGGCGAGGAAGATCTCGAAATCCTGGGTATTCGTCATTGTGTCCGCGGGTCAAGAAGCGATGGTCGCAGCGGCAATTCTGTCCGTCCGCCAGAGTGACGGGGCAACAACAATGACGCCGGGCCTTCTACCAGCCCGGGCGACGGACAGCCATGGCGGCGTCTCGTGCCGGGGCCCTTGCCCCATGGGCGCGAAGCTTGCGCGGCGAGGCGGTGGGAGCCGGAGAGGGCTTTGCCCCCTCCGGACCTCCCCCACCAAAGGCCCGGGGCCTTTGGAAACCAATACGTGGCGTTGGGCCCGACGAGTGCGCCCATTCATGAACGCCGAGCCGGGTACGGGCGTACATTCGGGTATCCGTCCTGCCTGTCATGCCCTGCGCCAGGTAACGGTTTCCAAAGGCCTCGGGCCTTTGGCGGGGTGGCTTGGAGGGGCAGCGCCCCTCCGACCTCAGCGCCAATGAGCCCCCGGCTCCCCTCATTCCCCCAGCAACAGGTCCCGCGCCGCGTTCAACCGCGACGCCAGCCAGGCGCTGCCCCCCTGGTCCGGATGCGCGCCGCGCATCAGGCGCCGATGTGCGGCCTTGATCTCCGCCTCGGTCGCGCCCTCGGCCAACCCCAATACGGCCAGCGCTTCCGCCCGGTCGAGCGGGCCATCGGCGGTCGGCGGCGCGGCCTCCCGCCAGTCGGGATGCGCGCGGTCGAGCCAGGCTTCGAGCAGCGGTATACTTTCCGCGTCCTCCCGCGTGCAATCGTCGCGCAGGCCCAGCAGGTCCGGCAGCGACAACGCGGCGAGGTCGGTCCCGGCGAAGGCGCCGCGTTTCACCGTGCCGGTCATCCGCCCGCTGTCGTGGTGCAACACCATCTCCAGCGTCGCCGTATCGACCCGCGTCTCCTGCCCGGGGCTGGCCTGCCCACCACGGGAGAAGGTGCGGGCGCTCCGCCAGGACTGCCAGGCCCGCAGCAGCAGCGGGGCGAAGAAGCCGAGGGACCAGATCGCCTGCAACCCGCGCCCGCTGAGCAGCAGCGCGGCGAGCAGCACGACGCCGAGCCCGCCGGCAATCCAGGCGAGCGCCGCCTTCACGGTGCGGACCGGGGCGTTGGCGAAGGCGTTCAGCGCCATCATCAACACCACCAGCGCCAGGCCGCCAAGGGCAAGCCAGGTCATCGGGCTGCCTTCGGGGCCGGTAATTGCCCGGCGATGCGCGCGGCGGCCGGCCCGCCGAGCCGGGCCAGCGCGCTGCGCCCGCCGGCGGCGAAGACCGCGACGGCGCGCAACAGGTCGCGCAGCGTCCCGGCCGCCGAGGAATCGAAGGGCGCATAGGCCCCGCCCGAAACCTTGGCGATCTGGCGGAACGCATTGCCGGCGATGGCGTTGCCGCCCTCGTGGAAGCAGAACACGGGCGTGCCGCGCAGGCCGAGTTCGCCGGCGGCCTGGCACAGCGCGTCGATATCCTCCTCCACCGCATCGCCGACCAGGACGAGGGCGCCGACCTTCTCATGCTGCGTCTCGGCCAATGCGTGGCGCAGCGCGCGCAGGATTTGGGTATTGCCGCCGAGGCAGGTGACGGTGGACATCCGCCGCGCCAGCTCCGCTCCGTCGGTCAGGAAGGGGGTGGCGGCGAACTCGCCGAAGCCGCGCCAATAGGCCAGCGAGACGGCCAACCCGCCGAGGTCGCGGGTGGCGAGGAACATCTCCCCGGTCAGCGCGCAGGCACGGTCCCAGGCCGGTTGGCGGGAGGCGGTGGCATCGACGGCGAAGACCAGCCGGCCGGGCCTGGTGCTGGCGGCGCGGACAGCCGGCATGCGGGCCACCTTGTCGAGGAAGGCGGCGACTTCGGCACTCGGGCCTGGACGCGTCGGGGGGCGAGGCATGCTGCATCCCATGGTGGCATTCGTTGTCGAACATGTGAAATGCGTCACTCGCCACGCCAAGGGGGGACAGGCGAAGGTAGCGGCATCGCGGGCCGTGGGCTTTACTGCGGCGCCGCAACAGGAAGGGCGTCGGGAATGAACGCAGCACGCAGCATGGGTTTCAGGGCCGTGGCGCTGGCGACGGTCGCGGGGCTCGCCCTGTCGGGCGCGGCGATGGCGCAAAAGCCCTCCGCGCTGGGCGCGCCCGCGGCCCCTGCCTTGCCGACCGCCAAGCCGCCGCCGCTCGGCGCGCCGCAGCAGGTGGCGCCGGACCCGGTCCGCCCCACCCCGCCCGTGGTGCAGGCGCCTGCCCCGGCGCCCCCGCCCTCGATCGCCAGGCCGCAGGTCATCCCGCCCAATGAGCCGGCCGCGGTCACCCGGCTGCGCGGGCTGTTCGGTCCGGAGACGCGGCTCTCCTACGCCACGGTCGAGACGCTCGATGGCGCCGCCGGCGAGCAGGTGCGCATGACCGCCGTGGTGCTCGAACGCCCCGGCAAGCGCGCCACCATTGACGAGGTCGCGCTCAACGGCCTGCGCGCCGATGGCGTTGCCGAGGCGGTGCTGCGTGGCTTCGCCACCACCGAGGACGGCAATACCGTCAATATCGGCATGCTGCGCGTCGCCGGGCTGACGGTGCCGCGCAACCCGGGCGGCGGGCCGCCGCAGCCCGAACAGGTGAGCCTCGATACCCTGCAACTGTCGAACCTTCAGGTGTCCGGCACGACGACGCTGACGCTGGCCTCGCTGGAACTGGGCGGCTGGGCGGCGGGCAAGCCGACCCGCTTCGTCATGGAAGGGTTGCAGACCGCCCAGCCCGGCGCCGGCGTGGTCGACGGCGTGCGCATGGCCCGCTTGGCCATGAACGGGGTGGATGCGGCGCGCATCCTCGGTGCGGTGATCCGCGGCGAGCGGGTGCCGAGCCTGGTCGGCCATTCCAGCCTCGAGATGCGGGGCCTTGAGTTGACCGGAGCCGGCCAGCCGGTCGGCGGCATCTCCGAGCTTCAGATGGCGGCCGACCTGACCGCCGAGGATGGTTCGGGCCGCGGTACCTTCGCCGCCCGGGGCATCCGGGTGGAACCGCTGCCGATGATCGCGCCCTGGCTGACGCAGTTCGGCTACCAGGGGATCGAGGGCGAGATTTCCGCTTCGACCGTGCATGACGCGAGCACCGGTCGGGTCGAGGTCAACGACCTCACCATCGCGGCGCGGCAGGCCGGTACGCTGACCTTCTCGGTCACTGTGGACGGGGTGACGGCCGAGCGCCTGCAGGCGAGCGACTTCTCGCAGGCGCGGCTGGTCTCAGCCGCGCTGGGATATGCGGATGCCTCGCTGTTCGGGCGGTTCCTCGCCATGCAGTCGACGCAGACCCGCACGCCCGAGCCGCAGCTGCGCGAGCAATTCGCCGCCATGGTCGGCGGCACGTTGAGCCAGCCGGGGGCGGTGGCGCTCGACCCGATCCGCGAGGCGGTGCTGAGCTTCATCCGGGGGCAGGCGCAGTCGGTGCAGATCCAGCTGAAGCCGCCGCAGCCGATCGGCGTGGAGCAGATGCAGGCCGTGCCGCCAAGCCCGGCGGAGATGCAGCGCGTGCTGGGGATTACCGCCACGGCGCGGTGACGGGTTGGAGAGGCGGCGCTCCTTGCGCGCGGGGGGTGGAACCGGAGAGGGCATGGCCCCCTCCGGGCCACCCCACCAAAGGCCTGCGGCCTTTGGAAACCGATACCTGTTGAGGGCAGGGCGGGATGCTCACCCCGCCAGGAGCCATGCGTCTTGCGGGGCATCGGGCCCGGCAAGACGCTACCTTCTCGGTCAGACCGTCGGGCCCAACGCCAGGTCGAGGTGTCCAGAGGCCTTTAGGTCGATGGGCTCCCGTTGGCGTTGCTTCGCAACGTCATTGGGTACCCGTGGCGGGGTGAGGTCCGGCGAGGGGTGGCGCCCCTCTCCGTCCGGCTCAAGCCATCGCATTCGCCTGCGCCACGGCGAGCGCCGTGACGTTCAGGATGCCGCGCGCGGTGACGCTCGGCACCAGCACATGGATCGGCTTGTTCATCCCCAGCAGCAGCGGGCCGAGCTGCAGCCCGTCCGTCGCCGCCTTCACCAGGTTGAACGAGATGTTGGCGGCGTCGATCCCCGGCATCACCAGCAGGTTCGCCGCCCCTTCCAGCCGGCCATCATGCACGGCGCGGCTTCGGATGGCGGGGATCAGCGCGGCATCGGCGTGCATCTCCCCGTCCACTTCAAGGTCGGGGTTCTGCTGGCGGATCAAGGCCAGCGCCTGGCGCATCCGCCGTGCCGAGGGCGCATGCGACGCGCCGAAGGAGGAATGCGACAGTAGCGCGACCTTGGGCGTGATGCCGAAGGCATGCACCTGCTCGGCGGCGAGCAGCGTCATTTCGGCGATCTGCTCGGCGGTCGGCTCAAGGCATAGATGCGTGTCGACAACGAACAGGTGCTCGCCGGCGCGGGTGACGACGCCGGACAGCGCGTAGACGCGCCCGACATCGTCGCGCTTGCCGATGACGTCGAGCACATGCTTCCACTGCCCCATCCAGTCGCCGGTGCCACCGCAGATGGCCGCGTCCACATGCCCGGCTTCGAGCAGCAGGGAGGCGGCGACGGCCGGGCGCGTGCGCATCCGGCGGTCCACCGCGTCCGGCGGCGTGCCGCGGCGGCCGACCTTGACGCGGTAGAGTTCGGCGAGCGGACCGAAGACATCGGCATCCTGCGACGGGTCGAGAATGCGGACGCTGTCGCCCAGCGCCATGCGCAGGCCGAGCGCCTTGACCTTCGCCGCGATGATGTCGTGCCGGCCGATCAGGATCGGTTCGGCGATGCCCTCATCCACCACGGACTGGACGGCGCGGAGCGTGCGTTCGTCCTCGCCCTCGGCATAGGCGACGCGGCGGGGGCGCTTGCGGGCGGCCTCGAAGACCGGGCGCATCAGGTTGCCGGAGCGGAAGACGTTGCGCTCCAACTCGCGGCGATAGACGTCGAAATCGGGAATCGGGCGGGTCGCCACGCCGGATTCCATCGCCGCGCGGGCGACGGCCGGCGCGATCTCAAGGATCAGCCGCGGGTCGAAGGGCTTGGGGATGATGTAGTCCTGGCCGAAGACCGGCGCCTGGCCGCCATAGGCGGCGGCGACGACTTCCGAGGCCTCGACGCGTGCCAGCGCCGCGATGGCATCGGCGGCGGCGATCTTCATCTCCTCATTGATCGTGGTGGCGCCGCAATCCAGCGCGCCGCGGAAGATGAAGGGGAAGCACAGGACGTTGTTGACCTGGTTCGGGTAGTCGGTGCGCCCCGTCGCGACGATCGCATCCGGCCGCGCGGCGCGCACCGCCTCGGGCAGGATCTCCGGCTCGGGGTTGGCGAGGGCGAGCACCAGCGGCTTCGGCGCGAGCAGCTTCAACCATTCCGGCTTGAGCACGCGCGGCGCCGACAGGCCGAGAAAGATGTCCGCCCCCGGCAGCGCATCCTCCAGCGTGCGGGCCTCGGTGTCGCGGGCGTAGCGGGCGCGGTAGGGGTCGAGGTCGTTGCGTCCGGTATGGAGCACGCCGCCGATGTCGCAGACGGTGATGTTCTCCTGCTTCAGCCCCATCGAGACCAGCAGGTCGAGGCAGGCGAGGGCGGCCGCGCCGCCGCCGGTATTGACCAGCTTCACATCCTCGAGGCGCTTGCCCTGCACCAGCAGCCCGTTACGCACCGCGGCGGCGACGATAATGGCGGTGCCGTGCTGGTCGTCATGGAAGACCGGGATCTTCATCCGCTCGCGCAACGTGCGCTCGATGATGAAGCATTCGGGGGACTTGATGTCCTCGAGATTGATGGCGCCGAAGGAGGGTTCCAGCGCGGCGACGATCTCGATGAATTTCGCCGGGTCGCGTTCCTCGATCTCGATATCGATGGAATCGATGCCGGCGAACTTCTTGAAGAGGACCGCCTTGCCCTCCATTACCGGCTTGGAGGCGAGTGCGCCGATGGCACCGAGGCCCAGCACCGCCGTGCCATTGGTGATGACGGCGACCATGTTGCCGCGCGTGGTGTAGTCGTAGGCGGCGGCGGGGTCGGCGACGATCGCTTCGCAGGCGGCGGCGACGCCAGGCGAGTAGGCCATGCCGAGGTCGCGCTGCGTTGCCATGCGCTTGGTCGGCTCGACGGCCAGCTTCCCGGGGCGCGGGAGCCGGTGATAGTCGAGCGCAGCGCGCCGGAAATCGTCGTCCATCAGGTACCTCCGGCGCGGAGGATAGAGCCTTTGGCGCCGGAGCGTCAGTCCCGCAGGGCGGCCGTCAGGCCGCGCGCAGCTCTCCGAGGAAGCCATCGACGCGGGCGCGCATGGTCTGCGCCTGCTGGGCCAGTTCCTGTGCGGCTTGGGTCATGCCGCCGGACACCTTCCCGGTTTCCGATGCCGCGCCGCTGACCGCCTGAATGCTGCCGGCGACCTGCTGCGTGGCGCCGGCCATCTGGTGGACGTTGCGGGCGATCTCGGCGGTGGTGGCACCCTGTTCCTCGACCGCGGCGGCGATCGCGGTTGCGGCTTCGGCGAGCTGGTCTATGGTGCGGGCGACGGCGTCGATCGCGAGGGAGACATTGCCCGTCGCGTCGCGCACCGCGCTGATGCGGGCGGTGATCTCCTCAGTCGCCTTGGCGGTCTGGGCGGCCAGGGTCTTCACCTCGGAGGCGACCACGGCGAAGCCCTTGCCGGCTTCCCCGGCGCGGGCCGCCTCGATGGTGGCGTTGAGGGCGAGCAGGTTGGTCTGGCCGGCGATATCGCTGATCAGCTTCACCACATCGCCGATTTTCTGTACGTCGCCGACCAGACCATGCACCACCTGGGTCGCCTGCTGCGCCTGGTTGGTCGCGGTGCTCGTTGCCTGGGTGCTGCGCGTCACCTGCTGGGCGATTTCGCGAATCGAGGCGGTGACCTCCTCGGTCGCGGCGGTGACGGACTGGACATTGGCGGCGGCGGCCTCGGAGGCGGTGGCGACCTGGCCGGCGCGGCGCGAGGCCTCCCCGGCCGAGCCGTTCATCAGTCCGGCATCGCGTTCCAGCCGCTGGGCGGCGGCGGCGACATCGCCCACGGCGGCGAGGATCTCGGCTTCGAAGCGGCGCGCCAGCGTTTCGGTCATGTTGCGGCGCCTGGCCTCCGCCTCGCGCGCGTCATGGATGTCGACGAGGCTGCCACAGGCGCGGCGCGGCGTGCGGTTGGCATCGAGGATCACCCCGCCCGTCGCGCGGAACCAGCGATAGCTGCCGTCGCGCACCTTCAGGCGATAGGTGACGTCATAGCCGGCGCCGGTGGCCAGCGCCTGGCCAAAGGCGGCGAAGGTCGCGTCCACATCCTCGGGGTGCAGGCGGTCGGACCAGGACTGCACGACATCGGGAAATTCAGCGACGGAGGAAAAGCCGACCAAGCGGCGGAACTCGGCGGACCAGGTCCAGCGCGCCTTGGGGTGCATGGCGTCGCCATTGTACAGGATGGCGTCCCACAGGCCGACGCCGGCATGGCTGGACAGGACTTCGAGCCATTCGGCTGCATTGCGCAGGTCCTGGCTGGCGCTGTTGCGGTTCAGGAGTTTCATAGAGCCTCATCCTCTGAGGCCGCATCATGCGTCGGTTCTTGCTGCGGAACGCTTAATGGCGCGGCGGCAAGACTCGCCGAAGGAGAGCGCGAGACCCATGTGACGCAGCGGCGCCTGGCCGGCGCGACGATAGGGCGGCCATGAGACGCACGACGCCAGAGTATTCAGAGGCTCAGGAGAAAACTGGTGCGGTCGAGAGAAACCAAAATAGCGAATCAGACCGGATCAGGCTGATTCGATTTCTGAGGTATTAGCTAGAAAATCCGCCGTATTCTACGCCAACACGGATCACATCAGATCAGGCTAGCGCAGGCTTGATGTGGGCA
Organism: Neoroseomonas lacus; assembly: GCF_014644535.1. GTDB lineage: Bacteria > Pseudomonadota > Alphaproteobacteria > Acetobacterales > Acetobacteraceae > Neoroseomonas > Neoroseomonas lacus. Next base: position 335,648 of record NZ_BMKW01000002.1, on the reverse strand, counting down.
CTATTGTGGGCTCCGGATCAAGGCCCCGATGACGGTGCCCACATGCCCGGAGTGCGGAACGTGGCGCTGACGGTGAAGGCCCTAGATGCTCTGAAGGGTCGGGAGAAGCCCTATCGCGTCGTCGCGGGGAAGGGGCTCCTGGTGGTGGTGAAGCCCTCCGGTACCAAGACCTGGATCGCCAGGATCGTGATCGACGGGAGGCGCCGCGACATGGGCCTCGGCGGTGGCTATCCCGATATCGGCCTGAAGGAAGCGCAGGAGCGCGCCGATGCCGCGCGAAAGGCCGCGCGGGCCGGTGATGATCCGATCCGAACGGCGCGGGCTGAGAAGGAGGAGAAGCGCAATCAGCGTGCGGCCGAGGACGTGGCCATCGCCCGCACCTTCCGGCATGTCGCAGAGCGATGCATCAAAGCCGAGATGCCGGGCTGGAAAAGCCCGCGGACTGCGCAGCAGTGGGGTTCCGCTCTGGAACGGCACATCTATCCGAAGATCGGTGACACGCCCGTTGCAGATATCGACCGGGCCGCGGTGCGCGACGCCATAGGCGACGTTTGGGCGTCGGCGCCGGCGGTGGCCAAGAAGACGTTGCAGTATGTCGCCGTCATCCTTCGGTTCGCCGCGGCGCACGGCTGGCGCGCCAACGACAACCCCGCAGACCCCAAGATGCTGCGCTACACCGGGCTGGCGCCGCTTCGCGGGAAGCAGAAACAGCCGTCCCTCCCTTGGTTGAAGGTGCCTGCATTCTTCACGGCCCTGAAGAAGGTCGAGGGCGCGTCGGCGTTGGCGCTGCGCTTCCTCGGCCTGACGGCACTTCGCTCTGGCGAGGTGCGGCAGGCTCGGTGGTCTTGGTTATCGTTCGACGGTGCTACGCCAGTCATGACTATTCCCGGCGAGGTCATGAAGGGACGGAAGACGGCCGACAGGGTGGCGCACCGGGTTCCGCTGGTGCCCGCCGCCCTGGATGTTCTCGCCTTGGCCTATGCGGATGCCACCGGCATAGCGGCGACGACAGAGAAGCTCCCCGCCCTGGCCGCCCTGCGCGGAGATGCCATGATCTTTCAGGGCCGGAAGCGCACCGTGCCGCTGTCCGACATGTCGCTGTCCGCCGTCATGCGACGCATGAACGCCGATCGGCCGAACGGCGCGCCGGCGCCGTGGAGGGACCCGGACGGGCGTGAGGCGGTGCCGCATGGCCTGCGCTCCTCGTTCTCGACATGGGTTGACGACACCCGGCCTCACGAACGGGAAGCCGCCGAACGCGCGCTGGCCCACCAGATCGCAAACTCCGCGTCAGCGGCGTATCGGCGCAGTGACATGCTCGATCGGCGGATCAGCCTTATGGGGGCGTGGGCCTCCCACTGCTTGGGCGTGGACAGCGAGGAAGCGGGGAAAGGCAAGAGCGCGGGGCGATGATCCCAGCGGAGAAAGCCGAGCGGGCGCGGGCCGATGGCAAGGCCACCCAAAAGGCCGCGGCCGGGCGCCGGAAGCGATGGGAGTACGACTTCGCCCAGCTCCGGCGGCACCTCGCCATCGGAGCGCCCGAATTGACCGGTCCCAAAGGGATAGACCCCCAGATGAACGATCTCGCGTCTGCGAAAACCCAACAGGCATGGGATCGTGCTGTCGCGGGGCTTGTCGCCCGGCTCCTCCGCATCATCGGCCGGGGCGGCGATTCCTACGCCTCCAACCAGTACACCGTCGTCGTGGGGCGCCTGTCGGGCTTCCTCGCCAACGGGTTCGTGCCGGCGGCTGCAAAGGCCACGGACTCCGCTGCAATCCAGCATGAGGGCTGGATTTTGGAGCACGAGCAGCCGGGCACCCTGCCCGAAGCCGTGGCCGTGCTCGACCGCTGGGAACGGGCATCGCTGCTGCCCGGCCAGGAGTTTATCGAGGAGCCAGCCAAGACGAGAAATGATCGCCTGCGCCGCCGCGCCGAAACTGCTGCGAAGGCAGTCGGGATCAAGCTAGAGACAAGGCCGAAGGCCCCCTCCAAGTAGCCCCCTAGAAATGGAAATTAGGGGGTGCCTACTATCCATTTCCATAAACAAAATCATACGCTTACTAGGCGTGTCGGACCGGCGCACATCGCGCCATATCGCAGAGGCGAAACCGACATGACCACCCCCGACAGCAAGCAGAACACGCCGGGCGCGCGCCGTATCAACCCCCTGGCCTTCTCCTACACGCTGACCGATGCGGCCGAGATGAGCGGGCTGTCGATCGCGACGCTCCGCCGCCGCCAGAAGGATGGCGCGCTGGCTTTCGTGAATGCCGGCAAGCGCACGCTGGTGAATGGCGACAGCCTCCGCAAGTTCTGCGGCGCCACGGCCGCGGCGTAAGGGGGAAGGCCCAGAAAAGGAAACCGGCCGGCACCGCAAGGGCACCGACCGGGGGAAAGCACAAAGAAGTCGAGTTCGACGGCGCCATTCTACTAATAGTGCCTCCTCCGTTTCAAGCCCTACTATTTGTGGTGTCGCCAGCCTCCCATGGCGGCGATCCTCCCCATCCCCATCGAGCCTACTGCCCCCCGCGCCAGCTTCCGCGCGGCGGGCCGCGTAGGTGATTGGAACCGCCGCCGCCCCGACCTCCTGAGCGCGGCGCTCGATCGGGTTCGCCGAACCGCGCCGGCCGCGCTGGGCCTCGCTCACGAAATCCTGCCGCGCCTGCCCCGCAATGTGCGGTGCAGCCAGAATCATCGCACCAGTTGCCGCGCCCGCTTTTCGTTTGAGATCGGCCTGGATATCGCCGCCACCATCCCTTGGGTGTCCCTCGACAGCGAGACGCGCCGCAACGCCCTGGTCCTCGACATTGACCACGCCGACGTAATCGAGCTGGCCGCGGCGCTGCCTCCGCACGTCCGGCCAATGCTGGTGATCGACCCGCGCAGCGGCCGGAGCCATGCGATTTTCTTCCTCCGCACTCCCGTTGCGATGGGCAAGGACGCAAGCCGAAAAGCGCAATGGGCCGCCGACTATACGATCCGCCTGCTGGCGGCTTTCTTCCGCGCCACGCCGCTGGGGCACCGGTGCCTGGTGAAGAACCCGCTTGGCTTGGTGTCTGACCTGGCCGGCGAACGACTTCTGCGCGGCGTCAGGCCGGAGACGCCGGCTGTATGGGATGCGTGGAAGGCAGCCGGCACCGGGCTTGTGTGGCACACCATCCCCGGCGCCGGCCCGGTCGAGCTGCGCGACATCATCGCGGCGCTCGCCGAGGAGCATGGCGAGGAAGCGAAGGAGATGGCGCGGGAGCGCGCCCGGCGCGAACGCCGCCGGAAGGCCCGGCCGGAACCTTCGGCCCTCGGCCGCAACTGCTCGCTTTTCGACTTGGTCCGGTGGTGGGCCTACGACCGCGATGAACGCGACGGTGGCCTGATCCTGGCCGAGGCGATGCGCGTCAACGCCACCTTCGCCGAGCCGCTGCCCGCCGCTGAGGTGACGGCCACGGCGAAGTCGATCGCCAGGTTCATGCTGTCCCGGTTTCGGCCCGGCACCGGCGCCAGCAGCACGCGCGGGCGGGACAGCACCATCGGTGCAGGGCTGACCATCGAGGCGCGCCAGATCGTCGCCGGTCGCGTTTCAGCCGCCGCACGGGCCGCCACGACCGATGCGAAGATCGCCGCCGCGATGGATCGGCTGCGCGAAGGGGCAAAGCGCGTCACCCAGGCCGCAGTGGCGGGCGAGGCCGGCGTGTCGCTGCGGACGGTGAAGGCCCGCTGGATCGGCCTCACTCAGCCGCCGGTTATGGTGCAAGACGGTGTCCTATCAGGTAGTGCCACGGCTATCCGGGCCTCTCAGATGGAGGAGGAGACCCCGGCGGCGAGCGGCGCGGCAATTAGCGGCCGGCCGACCTTGGCGCCAGAACTGGACTCAATCGGCCAGGACACGCCGCGCGCTGGCGATGACGGTCTCGAGCTGGCGCCGTTCCACCACCAGCAGCCGGCGGCGGGCGGGGATGCAGGGGTGGCCAAGATCGGCCAGCGCCACCGCCAGCCGTTCCTTCGCCGCGACAAGGATGCGTCGCTCCGCCGCATGGGTCTCCGCCGCCAGCGCGGCCAGGTCGAGAAGGCGCGCACGCAGTTCGCCTATCGGCGGCATGGCGGATTCATCGGGCGGAGGCGGGTGCGGCACGCGCCGATGTCGCCGCAGCCCTCTCTCCGTCAGCGAGTCATTCGGCATTGGCGAAGGCGGCCCCGGGACGGACCCGATCGCCACAGCACCAGCTCGGCGCGCTTGCAACGCCCGGCGCTTCGCCTGATATTCGCCGCGGTGCTGCTTCCTACCCGTGTGGTGCGCCCTGGGGGTCGCTGAAAGGCACCCGACTGGCCGGTAACGGAGCTGTCGAATACCAGGAATGGTTGTTCCGAAACCCCGCCCTCACTCGGCGGGGTTTCCACTTTCAGGGCCTTTGCAAAGCGGGCACCGCGACGGCGAGCTGCGCCTTCTGGCGCTCGACGGTGGCCTGAAGCATCCCCATGGCGCGCGCCGCCAGCTCCTCAACCGTCTCCTCCGGGCGCGCCAGCATGTAGCCGCCATCCTTGCGGATCGACGGAAGCACCTCGCCCGTAACCCACTTCTTGAACCGGCGGGCGCCCTCCTTCCGGCTGGTCATCACGGTGGAGTAGAGGCCAGACTCGTTGACAAGGCCGGTTTTCTGCGGCCCGCCAGGGGTATCCATGGTGTGGATACCCTTCTCATCGTCGTCCAAGCGGGCGGCGGCGTTCCCCACATTCGTGATGCCCAGCACCGCGCAGACATCCGCCAGGACGAACCCACGGCGCGCCGTCGCGCATGACGACGCGCACCTCGGCGCCCTCGAAGACGAAGGGCATCGCCGCCGGCGGCGCCATGACGGCGGGCGCGTTGACAAGCGGCAGGGCCGACAGGTCGCCGTCCGCCGCCGCCTTCAGCCGGCGCTCGCAGCCGATGAAGTAGCGCCGCGCCTCACGCCCCTTCTCGTTCTTCTCGACCATGGCCAGCTCCTTTGCCATGTCGAGGGTCAGAAACCACTCCTTCGCCGGGCGGCCCCGCTTTCCCTTTTCCTTCAGATTTGAAGGAAAAGAATCGCGCACAAAATCAACACCTTCGCTGAAGCCGTATTCCTCAATGCGGCGCTCGAGCCATAGGGGGCACGCGGTCGCGAGCTCGAGGAAGGTGTGCAGCTTGGTCGCGGCGATGGTCTCGACCGGGCCCTCGCCGATGCGGTGCGGCTGAACCGGCAGGAGCTTCGCGATCGCAACCGCATCCAGAAACGCGAAACCCCGCCATAGGGCGGGGCTCGCCCAGTTCTACACGGTTTTCAGGGCGCCAGGCCCACCGCCATTCCTGGCGTTCCGCTGCCACCGCCTCCCGCGAAGGAGGGCGTCCGGCTGAGGCGCACCCTCTATGGCGGCTTCCGCTTGAACGGACAATGTCATGCCGGCTATCAGGCCCGTGCCGCGAGCGGATACCGCCCCAAAAGGCGATGGCAACCGGGCAGGCTTCGGCCGGCCGCGACCAGATGGCGCAGCAATCGGAAGTTCCGTAGCCCCCACTTCGCCCACCACGGGGTGGGGGCACCTCACCCGAGGTTCGACTTAAGTTGAACCTGTGGTCGCACTCAAGTTGAACCACCGCGACATGCGCCTCGCGCAAACCCAGCATCTTCAAGGCATTGCCACGCGCAGCAGGGCGATCGTCGCCACATCACCAGCCTGCGCCTCGAGCTGGTCCTGGTGCTCGGCGGCCAGGCGGAGGGCGGCGGAGAGCGTGCGCGGCATAGCCGGCCCGGCGGCACCTTTCAGCGTCGCCTCCAGCCGCTTCGTCGTCGTGGCGCGCGCGAACATTGCGATGCGCCGCCTCATGGTCGCGTCAAATGACCCAGCCGCCCCCGAATGGCGCTGGCTGATGGACGCGATCGAGGGGCTCGGCGAGCACTTTCAGGAAGCGTGCGAGGCGATCGGGCCGCCCGGTCCGCCTCGGTGTTTCGCTGCTTCGGCGCGGCGATGATGGTCGCATCCACGATCTGTCCGCCCATCGCCAGGTAGTCGGCAGCGCGCAGCGTGGCATCGAACTGCGCGAACAGCCGCTAGACCGCGCCGGTGCGCTTCAGCGCCTCGCGGAACGCCCAGATCGTGATGGCATCCGGCACCGGGTCGGCCAGCCTGAGGCCGAGGAAGCGCATGAACGCCAGACGGTCCTTGATGAGGTACTCGCAGCGTTCGTCCGAAAGCCCATGCATCGTCTGCAGTAGCAGGATCTTGAACATCAGCACGTGATCGAAGGCGGGCCGGCCGCCCTTGGTACCCTCCGAACGCGGCACGGCCTGCTCCAGCTCGGCGCGGAACATAGCGAAATCCACCAGCACGGCGATCCGCTCGAGGTCATCGCCTTTGGCTGATGATTCGCGCAGCGGTTCCTCAACATCGAAGAACCCAGGCGGCCGTATCATCGCCTTCTCCCGCCCCGATCTCATCTGCGAATCAGCTCGTGGGCATCATGACGAGAGGGTTTCTGGAGGCGTCCAACTCCCCCATTCGGCCCGCACGAGCCTCCCTATCGGCCAGCCTCGCGCGATCCGCACTGCTAGCAGCGCACGGGCGATCTTAGCCCGTCCTTGACTGGCGACCCCTGGCAGCGGCGGCTCCGATCAGATTCGGTTGCCTTCGATATTTACGTACAATTCGTATATTTATATTTACGTAATATACGTAAATTTATGATCGGTGCCGATGACGGAAACTCGCCGGTTCGAACTCCATACCTCCAAGGACCTGGATGCTCAGTTCAGCGCCTGGCGGGCCGTCACCCCGATCTGCCAGACCGCTCGAAGGCTGCGCGCCTTCTAGTTCAGCGCGGCACAGAAGCCGACAACGCGCTGGCGGCCGTAGCACCGGGTGCAACTGTCGCCGACCATACAATCCCGGCGCCGACGGCAAAGCCGTGGCGAGACGCACCCTGGAATGCAGCAACGGTGCGAGAGAATGGCGACATGCCCTGTAGTGCGCGCATAGGCGACCCCGAGGCCTACATCGCCGCCGTGCTCGACCGCCTCGCCAAGGGGCACCTCGCCACCAGGATCGATGATCTGATGCCGTGGAACATCAGCATAGAACCGCGAGCCGTGGGTGGAGCGGCCCCCAATTCGACCGGACAGGTGGCAGAGCCGGGAGGGCCTGGGTTCAAGCCTAGGCGCACGCCTATGTCGAAGCCCATCGAGCGCGTCGAGATCATCACCGGCATCCACCGCCGCCGGCGCTACACTGCCGAGGAAAAGGTCCGGCTGGTCGAGCAGACCATGCAGCCCGGCATGACGGTATCCGCCGTCGCGCGGCTGCACGGCGTCTCGCCCAGCCTGCTGTTCCAGTGGAGGCGGCGCATGGCCGAGGGCGGGCAGGAGGCGGTCAGGGCCGACGAGGAGGTCGTACCCATCTGCCGCGTCCGGGAACTCGAGAACCGCGTCCGCGAGCTCGAGCGCCTGCTCGGTCGCAAGACGATGGAAACCGAGATCCTGCGCGAGGCCCTCGAGCAGGCCCGCCCAAAAAGACACACGTGGCGCTTGCCGTCGCCGCCACCGGCAGGTTCGCGGTGAAAGCCGTGGCCGACACCATCGGCGTCGCCAGGTCCAACCTGGCCGACCATCTCCGCCGCCCCGAGCGGCCGCGGCGCGGCCCTTATCGCCGCGCCGAGGATAATGCCGTGCTGGCCGAGGTCCGCACCATCACCGACGCGCGCCCGACCTACGGATATCGCCGCGTCACGGCGCTGCTCAACCGCGCCAGGCGCAGCTCGGGCGAGGCCCCGCTCAATCACAAGCGCGTCTTCCGCCTCATGCGCCACGCTTCATTGCTGCTGCAACCCCACACCGGCCGGCGCGCCATCCGCGCGCACGAAGGCACCGTCGTCACCGCGGCCTCGAACCAGCGCTGGTCCTCGGACGGCTTCGAGATCCCCTGCTGGAATGGCGAGATCGTGCGCGTCGCCTTCGCCATCGACACCCACGACCGCGAGGTCATGGCCTGGGTCGCCACCACCGGCGGTGGCATCGGCGGCGAGATGATCCGCGACATGATGCTCGACTGCGTCGAACGGCGCTTCGATTCCCTGTGCCCCCGCAGCCCATTCAGTGGCTCGCCGACAACGGTTCCGCCTACACCGCCGGCGAGACCACCGACTTCGCCGTCGCACTGAACCTCGTAGCCTGCTTCACGCCCGTGCGCAGCCCGGAAAGCAACGGGGTCTGCGAGGCCTTCGTGAAGACCTTCAAGCGCGACTACGTCCGCGTGAGCCCCAGGCCAGACGCCATCTCGGTCCTCCAGCATCTGGTCGAATGGTTCGAGGACTACAACACCATCCACCCTCACAGCGGCTTGCGCATGCGCTCGCCCGTGAATTCATCGCTGCGCAATTAGCAACCCAAGCCGCATGTCCGGTTTGATGGGGGCAACTCCAGTGGGGAAGGGCTGACGCTTACGAAGCAACGCTGCCCGGCGCCGGTGATGAAGCCGCGGCGCACCCCTTCGGATCGGTGAGGAAAGGCGCCTTCGACTTCCTTACCCTCGCCTGTTCATCACGGCGCGGCGGTTGGCTGAAAGCTAGGCCGGTGCTGCGCTGCGCGACTTATCAACAGGTCCACTCGTGGGAAAAGTTCGCCGTCAGTGATGAGAATGTGAGGAAATCCGGGTTTCTAGGCTCGGTCGGTGATGAGGCTGCTGGCGGGATCGGAACAACCGCAGATTGGAAACTTCGGGACCTGCCACGCCCGGCAGTGCGCCAGTGCCGGCCGGGTGTTTGTGAGGTGGCAAGTAGGTGGTCGCGGAAGGTGGGGCGGCGCGACGGGCGCGCATCCTCGCAGTCGCCTTATACCAACTCCTGCTGATTAGAACCGATGTGCCCAATCGCGCAGTCCGATGGACATGATGCGCCAGGGTTGGTCGACGAGGCGGTTCCAGTGATGGCAGCAGTGTTCGACGATGTCGTCGTGGTCCTGGAAGACCCGGTTGGATAGCCAGTTGTCACGCATGAACTGCCAGACGTTCTCCATCACGTTCAGCTCCGGACATTTCGGCGGCAGCGGCAGCAGAGTGATGTTGTCCGGCACCGCGACGTCGCCCGAGAGGTGCCATCCGGCCTGATCGAGCAGCAGCACGGCGTGCTTGCCGGGGCTGACCATCTCGCCGATCTCGGCCAGATGGAGGTTCATCGCCGCGGTGTTGCAAAAGGGCAGGACCAGGGCCGCGCCCTTGCCGCCCTCGGGACAGACGGCGCCGAAGATGTAGGTCGATGCGTAGCGCTGGTCCTGCGGCGCGCAGGGCCTGGTCCCGCGCCGGGCCCAGCGCCGGGGGATGCTGTTTTTCTGGCCCACCCTGGCCTCGTCGGCGAACCAGATTTCTACCGCGTCGAGACCGAGGCCCTGCTCGCGCGCGATGCCTGCCAGCGTGGCGGGGAAGTTTTTTTGAACGTCTCGATGGCGCCCTCGGCCTGGGCATGGTGCTTCGGGCGCGCCGAGAGCTTGCGGTAGCCCATCGCGCGCACCTCCCGGCTCAATGTCTGCATCGAGACCGAGACGCCGAACTCCTCCCACAGCCACTGGCCGAGATCGACCAGCCGCCAGCGCACCACGCCGTGGCTTGCGGGGATCGGGCCGCGGTCGATCTGCGCGGCCAGCGCCTGACGGTGCACGTCGGTCAGCCTGTCCGGCCCCTCGGCGTTGAACCGCACCACCCAATCCCTGACGATCTGCATCGTCACGTTGCCGATCCGCGCCGCTTCCGAGCGCGTGCCGCCGTCGTAGATCGCTGCCAGCGCCAGCGCCAGCAGACGGCGGGCCTGGGCGGCATCCTTGCTACGCCGCGCCAGGCGGCGAAGCTCGGTAGCGCTGAAGTCGGAACGCAGGGCAATGGCGCGCGCCATGGTGAGCCTCCGAGGATCACCACCTTGAATCACATCACCGCCGCATCAGGGAATCCCTCCCGTGAGTCACACGCCACGGGAGTTGGTATTACACCTTGCGCAGGTCAACTCTCTCGAGACCAACTCCGACATGCGATCGCGCAACGATACCAATGATTGGAAATATCCGATGGGTTGAGGCACATACCATTGGTTAATGTTGGTCGGATGAGCGGAGGCGGACCACCCCCACGAAGCGTGATCACCCGGAGTGTTCCATGTCACCGAGTGTCTCGCCTCCGACACGAATGGAGGTCGCCCTGCCTACACTGATCGGCGCCGTCGCTGCGAGCGTATGGTCCGCGCCGGCCTGACGCGTCATGGGTCAGTTTGGCAACATTCTCCTCCTTTTGTCTGTGGTGGTTCTGACGCAATGGATCGCAAAGGTCCTTGGCAATCGCATCGCCTTGCCTCTTGTGCAGATATTGGCGGGCTCGATTCTCGGCCTGGCGATGGATCTCCGCCTCGAACTCGATCCGGCGCTCTTCTTCGTCCTCTTCTTGCCGCCATTGCTCTTCCTCGACGGCTGGCGGGTGCCGCAGCGGGATCTGCGGGCGAATGCCCGCACAGTGCTATCTCTAGCCTTCGGTCTGGTGTTCTTCACCGTGCTCGGCCTCGGCTACCTGCTCCACTTTCTTCTGGTATTCACGCCATTGCCAGTCTGCTTCGCGCTGGCGGCGGTACTCGCGCCAACCGATGTGGTGGCGGCGACGGCCATGCTAGCGAAAGTGCGCGTCCCGAATCGGGTCCTTCGAATCCTTCAGGGGGAGGCGCTGTTCAACGACGCATCCGGGCTTGTCTGCTTGCATCTTGCCGTCGTGGCCACGATGACCGGTGCCTTCTCGGTCTGGTGGACGGCGGGGGAAGTGGTATGGGCCGCCGCCGGTGGCATCACCGTCGGCGCAGCCTTCAGTTTTCTCGTCTCCATACTCAAGTTCCGTGTCACCGTGCGTCTTGGGGAGGAGGCACCGGTGCAGATCCTCATTAGCCTTCTCACGCCTTACGGTGCGTTCATCCTGGCCGATTCCCTAGATTGCTCCTCGGTACTCGCTGCGGTGGCCGCAGGCTTGGTGATGAGCCGGGTGGAAGTTGGTGGCCGTGCACTGGCCGAGACGCGGATCCAGCGCAACGCTGTCTGGCAGACTCTGCAATTCGTGCTGAACGGTGCGATCTTCCTACTCCTTGGTGAGCAGCTGCCAGGCATACTGGCGCGCGCGGAAATTCTTGCAGGTAGCGGCGACAAATCCGCGTGGCTCGCCCTCACTGTACTGATCGTCACCGTAACGTTGGCACTCCTTCGCTTCGCCTGGGTATGGACCTCGATCTTCGTGTGGCAGGGCGTAATTCGGCCACGGGAGCAGCGGCGCGAGTGGCCTAGTTGCCGGCTGACGACAGCGATGTCTGTGGCTGGCGTGCGCGGCGCAGTAAGTCTTGCCGGTGCTTTGAGTCTTCCTCTCGCGCTACCGGATGGCGGAGCGTTTCCATCGCGTGACCTTGTGATCATCATCGTGGCCGGCGTGATCCTGTTGTCGCTGCTGTCGGCAAACATCTTGTTGCCCCGTATGTTTCGTTCCCTCGGCGCCTTGCCAGAGGCTGTAATCGACGGACAGGAGAAACAGGCACGGATCGCCGCCGCCGAAGCGGCGATTGCCGTACTCACGGCCCGTACAGAAGCCACAACGGCTAGCGAAGAGGGGTTACACGGCGCGCTGGCAGTCGTCGCCGACCATTACCGTCAGCGCCTCGATTCTTTGCGTACGGACGATTCCATGCCCCAGACGGGAGGCAACCAGGAGCGGCAGACGGAGCGTGTACGGGTTATCGCGGTTCGCGCCGAGCGCTCAGCGATCGCCGGGTTAGCGCTGCATGGTCGTCTTTCAGACGATGTGGCGCATAAACTCCTGCGTGAGACGGACCTCGCCGAACTGGCCCTACGGGCACGGCTGGAGTCTTAGTGAGACCCGCATGCGGGTAGTCTCCTGCCGCCGCGCATTCTGGTGTCCGAGCACGTCTCATCGACGCACGCGGATCCTGACATGTGCGAGCCACGACTTACGTCTGCGGGATCTTCAGCAGCCTGTCAAACATCGTCCTGCCAAGGCGCCAACGACTGATGCTGGGCGACGTGGCCCCTGGATGCTTCCAGTCACGCGCAGAGTCCTCTGCTTTGGTGGCTGCTGATCCTGCCGCTCTGGTCGAAGATCGGCTCGCCCGTCGGCTCACGGTCCGCCACGTAGCATCCCCATCGCGAAAGCCAACCCGGCAGCAGCGATCTGCGCTGCGCTGTAGCTATCTTCGCGGGCCATCCGCGCATCGAGAAGGCCATTCTGCGCCACTGTGGCAGCGGTCAGCGTGCCCGTGCCGTTCCGATAGCTCGCCAGGGCCGCGTCGAAAGTCGTGTTCGCGGCAGATTCCAGGATTGTCGCCGCCACGTGCGACGCCACGCTCGTTCGCAGCGCATTCTCGGCCATGACGATGTCCCGCACCGCGTCGTCGCGCGTTCGCCGCAGCGCGGCCCCGGCGCTATCCGCTCGCGCCTGCGCCTGACGCAGCGTCGTGCTGCGGACGCCGCCGTCATAGATTGGCACGGCAAGGCCGCCGAGGATCAACGAGCTGAACTGGCGCCCCGACAGATTGAGCGTCGAGGTCCCCATCTCGCCTACGGCCGGCAAGGACGATATGCCGAGCCGCCCATCGGTTCCCGCGATATTGCCGGTGGCAAAGAAGCTCGGGAAGAAGGATGCGCGTGCTGCGGTTATGCCGGCCTCGGCGGCGCGCAGCCTGGCGAAGGCGGCGAGTACGTCCGGACGCCGCGCCACCGCCTCGTTCATGGTGGCCTCGGCCAGCGTGTCCACATTCGGGGGCAGCGGGCGCCGAGCCGTCGTGGCAACGCGCAGAGCCGCGCGCGGGGGCAGCCCCGTCGCGGTAACGATGGTCTGATGGCTGTCCTGGGCGCGGCCCCGCGCCTGGACCAGGCGCAGCTCCGTTTGCGCCGTCGCCTGGCGCGCCTGCGCCACCTCGACGACCGTTCCCTGGCCCTGCTGCACGGCCGCCTCAGCTGCCGCCTGGACCGCGCGGGCATTCGCCAGGGATCGTTCGAGCAGCGCAACGCGCTCCCGCGCCGTGGCATTCATGTAGTAGGCCAAGGTCACGTCGTAGATGACCTGCTGGTGCGCGGCCGTAAACGCTACGTTTGCGGCAATGGCCGTCTGTCCGGCCGCATCAACCAGCGCCGCCCGCTGCCCGAAATCGAAGATCAGCCACTGCAGCCCGAGAACCGCGGCGCCGCCCGTGAGGTTGTCGTCCGACTGGCTGCTCACGGCGCGTCGGCCCAGCTGTGTCGTGTCATCCCCGCTGCCGTAGCGGTAGCCGCCGACGACCACAGCGGTCAGTCGCGGCAGGAAGGTGCTCTGCGCAAGGCCCACGGCCAGCGCCGCCTCACGTGCGGCGTTCCAGGCGATGCGGGTGGATGGGTTGCTGCGTTGCGCGATGTCGATGAGTTCGGCGAGCGTGTGGGCCTGGTTCGCATTGGCGCCAGCCGCTTCGGGGATGGGTGGCAGCGCCCTGTTGGAGGGCAGAACGAACCCTCCCTGTGCCCCCGCCGCCGGTAGCACCGGGCGACCCGGCACGATCTCTCCGCTCGCATTCGTCGGCGGCACCCAAGGTTCGTCTGGCCGCGGTGGAGCGAGGTCGGCAGTCCCTGCACAGCCGGCCAGAGCGATGGATGCGGCAGGCAGCAAGCGCTGCAGGTTAAGACGCCACGGCATGTTGCACTCCCAACGGCGGCATGGGCTGCCGGAGTAGGTCACGTTCGATCCGCGACAGTCGCCACTCGATGCCCGGATCGAGCACAGGCCGGATGGGTTCCGGCCGCCTCCTGCCGTTCATTGCGGAGGCCAGGCACGCCTCGATCTGCGCTAGCCTGGTATCCACGACGGGGCGGTCACCCGCCCGCAAGCCGACCATCAACGCGGCCGAGAGCGCGGCCATGTCGGCGATCGCACGCGTGCGGCGCGCCACCAGCATGGGCTGCGGTCTGATGTTGGCGGGCTCCAGCGGGATCAGCGCGAACGCTTCCTCGGCCGCACGAAGCTCGGCCTGGAGCGGCCCCATCGCCGCGACACGCTGCGCCCGCGATGACGAGACGAGAGCTCGCATCAAGTCCACGACCCGCGACAGTGCGGGATCGATCCGGCGCGCCACGCTGGTCGGCCAGGCCGTTGTGAAGACGGCATAGACCACGACATTGCCCAGCAGGATCCCGATGACGCGGTCTCGCGCCGTCTCCATGTCGAAGGCCGGTCCGTAGCCCTGGATGACCGACAGGTAGCAGGCGAAGGCGAACTGGAAGCCGGCGTAGGCTATGCGCGGGCTTCCCGCGGCAACCCACCCACCGATGAGCGTGCAGAAGGCAATGACGAGCAGAAGCTGATCGATCCCCGTGATGGCGGGGACCACCATGATGATCGCACCGATCCCGACCGCCGCGCCGGCTATCGCGCCAGTGATCCGTAGGAGAAGCTTTTGAGTCGTCTCCGCCATGCTCGGTAGGGCGACGACGTAGCAGGTGAGGAAGGCCGTGTGGATCGTCGGCCAGTCGAGGATCATGTATAGGAAGTAGCAGGCGAGTGCCGCCGCCGTGGTCTTCAGCGCATAGCGCGCGTGATCGGGGTTGGTGAACGCGTCCGGCAGGAAGAAGCTGTCGCGCGGCATGGCAGGCGCATGAACGGCGTCGGTCACTGTGAAACGGCCCACTATCTCCCACAACTCCGTCGCTACGGGTCCGGCGCCGGTGCTGTCGGCTGGGATCGCCGCCGAGACTGGGACGCCGCCGGCGGCAAAGATCACCGCCATTTCGTCGATCGCCTCAGCGAGTGCCGCCCGCGTCGCCTCGGGCAGGGCCGCCGCCGGCGCTTGGCTCGTGAGGTCGAGCAGCGCCAGAAGTGCGACGCTGGAGGATGAGGCCTGGCGCAGGCTGGCGAGATCGCCCTCGGCCGAAACGTGTTCCAGTGCAGCGCGCTTCAGCAGACCGAGCAGCTCCGCATCGCCTTCGCGCAGCATTGTGGTCAGGGCGCTGCGGGTTTCATCGTCAGGGGAACGGAGGAAACGCGCGGCGATCCGAAGCCGCACGGCGAGCGCGCGCTGGACCAGACTGCGCGGCGTCGGCCCGACGAGTAGGTTCACAACGATCGAGATCCCCGCCGGCACGGCGATCACCAACCAAATGTAGAGCACTGCCCGTGTGGCCAGCTCGCCCACCGGCAATTGGCCAAGCGTGTCCAACGCATAGCCGACGATCAGTGCAACGGTGGCTGCGACGGGCCGCAGCTTGCTTGCCGATCCCAGAAAGAGCAGCAGGAAGGACAGCATGCCGATGCTCATGACCTGCCAGAAAGTCTGATCGACCGTCAGCAGCAGGACGCCCAGGATGAGAGTGATGCAGAATGTGAGCAGCAGCGTCATCGTCACGCAAACGATGATGCTGCTGGTGCGGTCCGGCCGGTTCAGGAAGAAGACGACATAGACGGCGAGCGCGAGATCGGGGAGCTGGTAGACCTCCCCCACCAACGCGACGACCACGGTGATCGCGGTCAGCCGCAAGGCGAATTCAAGGCGTCCGGGTGACGGCACCACCAGCAGGTGCGCCAGACTCCTGGGGGAGACCGCGGAGCTAACGACAGGCCGGGCCATGGCGGATCTCGATCGAGGCCGTGGCGCCGAGGCGCACCAGTTGCTCCGGCGGCGCCTCCAGCCGGATGCGAACAGGGAAGCGCTGTGCGACCCGGACCCAATCCATGGTTCGTGCGACGACTGGAAGCGCGCGCGGCAGGTTGATGCGGTCATCTGTCTGCACGCCCCAACCGATGCTCTCGACGCGGCCTGCAATCGGGTGCCGGCGATCAATCATCGAAAAGACGGTCGCGCAGTCGCCGACAGTGAGCCTGCGCAGATCCACTTCCCGTACATTTGCTACGGCGAACCATTCCGCGGTGCTGACAAGGGTGAACAGGGGCTGCGACGGCGCCAGGATCTCGCCGACAGTCTTCGTCAGCCCGGTGACCCGCCCGGGCACGGTGGCATGGACCTGGGTATGGCGCAGATCGCGCTGCGCCGTGGCAAGCATCGCCTGGGCCGCCTGCACGCCGGCGGTGGCGCCCTCCAGGGTGCCAATGGCGGTGCGCGACGCGGCCTCATGTTCGCGCGCCTGGGTCAGCGCGGTATCCGCGTCCCGCAGCGCGACCTGTGCCTGGTCCAATTGCTGTGCGGGAACGTAGCCGTGAGTGGCAAGCGGCCCCAGCCGCTCCACGGTCCGCGCGGCGAGGTCGCGATTGGTCTGGGCGCGAGTGACCTGCTCCTGCGCGATGGAGGCGTCCGTGGTTTCAGTCGAGACCACGCGCCGCCTTGTGTCCAGCGCCGCCCGCGAGATCGCGAGCGCTGCTTCGGCCCGATCCACGGCAAGCTGGTAGGGCTCTGGATCGATGCGAAACAGCAGGTCGCCCCGCGCCACCAGCTGGTTGTCGCGAATGGGGATCTCGATCACCCGGCCACCGACCGTGGCCGCGACCTGCACGATATCCGCATCGATGCTCGCATCATCGGACGAAGGGAAGGCGGTGACGCGGCGATCGACATAGATGCCGACGCCAACGGCAGCACCGACCAGCAGCAGCGCCAGGAGGGTGCCGACGAGATTGCGGCGTTGCAGCCCGACCGCCCTCATGGCGCGGGACCGTACCAGATCAGCCAGCACACAGCCGCGACCGTCACGGCGATCGCGCTGTAGGAGAACAGCCGAAATGCCATGATCGCATCGAGGCCGACCAGGATGAAGGCCGCGCGTGCTGCCAAGGCGGCGGCAATTCCGATCAGCGCGCAGAGCATCCAGGCCGGGAAATAGGACCCGAACAGGACGAGCGACGGGGCGCCCTGCGGCGCGCATCCCGTCAACAGCACCGTGGCCAGAGGGGCGGCTCGCCGGGCTTCGGTCATCGCCTGGGCCATCCTATGGCGCCGCCGACACATCGGCGACGTCCGGCATGGTGCGGCCCATCTCCATGGCCTGGCTGGGCGGCACTTCCTGGATATCGAGGACGATCTGGTCATCCGGCAGGCGTGTCGTTACTTGGACGATCGCCCAGATGCGTTGCAGGAGGTCGCGCTTGTAGTCCGACGACCGACCCGTGCGGATGACGAGCGTCAGCGCCAGTACCGGTGCAGGTACGCCGGCTGTAAAACCATGACCGGGCGCGTAGTCCTGAAAAACCACATGGATCCAGCTGGGCGGCACGCCGGCGGCTTCGGAATGCAGCGTGGTCAGCTTGCGCACGAGGTCCGATCGCTTCGCTTGGTCAAGCAACTTGGCCTCAGTCATCACTGTGTAGAGAGGCATCGCATCCACTCCTGGATCCGTCGGCGGTTATCGGAAGGCGTTCGTCCGAGCGAGGTCGATGAGCTCCCCAGCGCGGCCATCCAACACCGCCTTGAGCATGAACATCCCGAAGCTGCGGGCCTCGCCCAGGGTCTTGGTCGGCGGCATGACGAGCTCCTGGCGTGCGCTGACGACATCGAGCAGGGCCGGGCCATCATGCGCGAGGACCTCTTGCACCGCTGCGCGCAAGTCACCGGGGGCTTCGACGCGGACACCCTTGATGCCCATCGCCTCCGCCATCCGCGCGAAGTTCGGATTCTTCAGGTCACAGCCGGCGTCGAGGAAGCCCGATGCCTTCATCTCCAGCTCGACGAAGCCGAGCGTGCCGTTGTTCAGCACGATGACCTTCACCGGAAGTTCGTGCTGCAGAAGGGTCACGAACTCGCCCATCATCATTGTGAAGCCGCCATCACCCGAAAAGGAGATCACCTGGCGGTCCGGGAAGCGGGCCTGAGCGCCGATCGCATGCGGCAGGGCGTTCGCCATGGACCCGTGGTTGAAGGAGCCGACGAGCCGGCGGCGTCCGTTCATCGCCAGATAGCGAGCGGACCAGGCGACCGGCGTACCAACATCGCAGGTGAAGATGGCATCCTCTGTCGCCAGTTCACTGACAAGGCGGTACAGCAATTGCGGATGGATCACGTGGCCGTCTGGCTTCTCGACCGCCTGCGCGTCGAGACCACCGCGGGATCGGCGATAGTCAGCGAGTGCGGCGTCGAGATGGGTCCTGTCTTCCTTCCGGTCGATCAACGGCAGCAATGCATCGAGCGTGTCGACAACGGTCCCAAGGACGCCGAGTTCGATCGGACAGCGATTGCCTAGCGCGGCAGCGCGAATATCCACCTGCGCGATCCGCGCACCCTTCGGAAAAAACTGCCGGTAAGGAAAATCTGTGCCGAGCAGTAGAAGCGTGTCGCATTCCATCATGGCGCGGTAGCCGGACCCGAAGCCCAGCAGGCCGGTCATGCCGACATCGAACGGGTTGTCGTATTCGAGGTACTCCTTGCCGCGCAGGGCATGGACGACCGGTGCGTTCAGCACGTCAGCCAATGCCACGACCGTGTCGTGAGCATCGCGACAGCCTGCACCGCAGAACAGGGTTACGCGCTCCCCTGCGTTCAGCATCCCGGCCAATTCCGCCAGCGTGTCTTCGGCAGGGCGGACGACGGGCGGCGCTGGCAGCATCCATGATGGCGCGAGCGCGTCGAGCGGCTGGAGGGCGACGTCCCCGGGGATGACGACGACGGCCACGCCACGCTCTGCCACTGCCACGCGCACGGCCCGTGCCAGAACCTGCGGAAGCTGCTCCGCGTGACTCACCAGCTCCGTGTAATGGCTGCATTCCTTGAACAGCAATTCGGGATGCGTAGCCTGGAAATAGTCGATGCCGACTTCGCTGCTCGGGATGTGGGCCGCGATAGCCAGGACCGGTACCCGGCTGCGCTGCGCGTCGAAGAGACCGTTGATGAGATGAAGGTTGCCAGGCCCGCAACTGCCTGCGCAGACGGCCAGGCTTCCTGTCAGGTGCGCTTCCGCTCCGGCGGCGAAGGCGGCACCTTCTTCATGGCGCATATGGATCCAATCGATGGATCCGAGTCGCCTCAGCGCATCGGTGAAGCCGTTCAGGGAGTCACCCACCACGCCATAGATGCGACGCACGCCGATATCGGCCAGCGTCCTCGCGAGATAGTCGGCAGCGCTCGTGCTCATCCTACTGCTCCCCGAACCAGTTGTTGGCCGTCACGCCGTGTAGTCCTTGAGGATCTGCAGATCGGTCACGGAATAGGCCATGCTGAAGCGATAGCCGCGACCGACCTTGAGCGGGGCGAGGGTGTGCATCTCCTCGCCGCGCACCTCAGGAAGCTGGAGCTCGGCGGAGCCCGCCCAAAGGTCGACGATGGTCAGGTTGTCGGTCAGAGAAAGTGTCAGTTCGTTCACTGGCGGCTTGTCGCGATCGGTCAGAGTCAGGCGCGGAAAATAGCGACGGATCGTCGTCGGGCGCCTGAAGACGGTCGTAGGGTCGGCGATCGCCTCCTCAAGCTGGATACGTGCTGTCGCGATGCGTTCCCCATGCGCGGAGACGCTGGCGCCGAACCGACTGCCCGTCGCGAGCGGCGCGGCCGCCGGGCTCGGCGCAGCGAAGCTGCGGGTCTGGAAGATGCTGCCAAGCTTCTTCGGAAAGCCCTGGATCCAACCACGCGCAAGGGCGGCATCATTGTCGACGAAGATGAAGGGGCAGTAGTTGACCGCCATTCCCTCGAAGCGAGCCTCGGCGAGGATGAAGGCCTCCCGGTACTGGTAACGGGCGGGATCCGTGAGCTCGTCATTGGATCCGGTGAACTGCCAGTCGAGGAACCATAGGAAGCACCGGCCCATCGACGCGGTATCCGGCACCATGCCGGGCGGCAGCAGCGCCGCGACCGCCGCCGGGTCGGCCCAGTACTCGATCGCCATGCAGTCGCTCGAATAATGCCAGGGCGGCGGCGGCGTGAGCGCGGAGTTGCCCTGCGGCGTCAGCGGGACGGTGAAGCCCTGCAGCATCGGATCAGATCCTTCCTGGGCGGCCTCGACCGCGGTGCCGCATCTTCGTCTCGCGCAGGGCTTGGGATATTTCGTGCAGCACGCCGGGATTGCCGGTTCCCATGCGTCGTGCGGATCCGGCGTCAGCGCGTCGCCGCTTGGACCCAGTCGCGCAGGCCGGCGATACTGCGAAAATCCTCGACCGCGCGCAGGTTTCGAGCCGGGAACCACGCCGCAGCTCCACGACTCAGTATTGTCCCAGGCCCAAGCTCCAACGCGGCCTCCGCAAGGCAGGCCTGGCAGCTTTCCAGGCATGCCGCCCAGTCGATCGTGCAGGAGATCTGGCGCGCGAGTTTGTCGGCACCGGCCTCGATGTCCCGCACGCTTGTGCCGTCGATGCCGCTCAGCAATCGGCAAGCTGAGGCCGGAAGGCGCGGCGCCGTCGCGCGCAGCGCCTCCCGGAACGGCGCCGACGCAGAGCCCAGCCGTGGTGTGTGCGATGGGACCGCAACCCGTAGCCTCACCACCCGCCTTGCGCCCGCCGCCGCGGCATCCTGGCAGGCCGCATCGAGATCGGTTCCGGCACCGCCGATGACGAAAGTATCCACGTCGTCGATGATCGCGATGGAGACCGCGTGACGCGTGACGATGCTCTCCAAGGTCGCGCGGCGCAGGCCGACGATGGCGACGAGGCGGCCATCGGCCGGGGCCGCGTTGTCCATGAGCACTGCCCGCTGCTGTACCAGGCGGAGCAGCGGCTCGACGTCGATCGCGCCGGCGCAGCCCCAGGCCGCGACCTCGCCAACGCTGTAGCCTGCCATGACCGTGGAGCGCGGTTTCGCCGATCCGAGCGCTTCCCATGCCGCCATCGCAGCCGTGCAACAGAGGATCTGACCGATCCGGTCCGAGTAAAGGTCCGCCGCATCCGCCCTGTGCACGAAATCGCGCGGGTCCTGCCCGAGGATCAGTGACGCAGCGGCGAAAACGGGTTCCGCCTCGGAGCAGGTCGCGACCAGGTCGAACATCCCCGGATTCTGCGCGCCCTGACCGGAGCACAGGATCGCCAAAGGGCGATCAGTCACGTCAGGATCAGTGCGATGGGAAGGGTGATGGCGCTGGCGAGGGAGCTGACGATCAGCGTCGATCCGGCTAGGCCAGAATCGACGCCGTACCGCAAGGAGAACAGCGCGCCGAAGAAGCCGGATGGCAAGGCACAGAGCAGGATCGCCGCTCGCCGTGCCTCGGCATCCAGGGGCAGCGCCGCAAGCAGCACCATAGCAAGCACGGGGTGCGCGACGTTCTTCAAAAGCGCGCCGCTCCAGACATTGGTGCCCAGTGCGGTGCGCTGGGCAGAGAGGATTAGCCCGGTCAGGAACAGTGCAACGCCCCCAGCCGTCTGGCCGATCAGCGCAAAGGAGCGTTCCGCCGCATCGGGCAGCTCGATACCGAGCAGAGAGATGGCGATGCCGGCCAGTGGCGCCAGCACGACCGGTTTGCACAGCGAACGGCTGATGGCCCGGATCACACCAGCAGGTCCGGCTGCGCGGGGACCCCTGGCACTGCCGGCTTCGAGGACGGCGAGCGTGAGAGGTGACAGCACAATGGAGGCCGTGGCGAGGGCTAGCGCCACATAGAGGGTGCCGGCCGGACCGAAGACGGCAGCGCTCAGCGGCAGACCCGCGGCGGCATAGTTGGGCTGCGCCACCGTCAGGGCCTGCACGGATGCCGCCGCTGCGCCGAGGCCGTACAGCGTGCGCTGCATTGCGAAGGACACCGTATACAGCAGCAGCATCGAACCAGCGAAGACGCCAACGAGTGGTAGCTGGTCCAGCAACACGGCGCGTGGCGTCGCGGCGGTGGCGGCAAAGAGGGAGGCAGGCAACGCAAAGTCCATCACCAGCGCGGTCAGTTCTCCGACATGACGATTGTCGATGTCCCGCATCCAGCCCGCCAGGTAGCCGAGCGCCATGACGGCGAAGATCGGCGCCAATGCATTGAGCAGGATGGTTGTCATTGCGGCGCGTCCAGGCCGCCCAAGCTGCCGACGGTGTCGACGAACAGTGTCATGGCCAGTAGGTCGGCACAGCCGCCCGGGCTCAGGCCCAGAGCGACGAAGACCGCATGGGCCGCCGTCGCCCGCGCGCGCCAATCCCTGTTTCCGACCCCGCCGCACCGCAGAAAGAAGTCTGCCATCGTGGCAGCCATGCGTTGCCCGGACACCCCGCCGCGATGCAGCAGGTTGGTGTCCTGCACGCGTGCGATGAGGGCAAAGCATGCGTGGACGGCCGCCGCATCCCGGTCCTTTGGCTGCAGCGCGCGACCCCGACGCAAGGCCGGCAGGCCGATGTCGTGGACGCTGCGGAAGCCGCTGGCGGCTTCGGCCCGCGCGCCTCCAGCGCCGTATTGCCGTAGCGCGGCGGTGCCATGGCTGAAGAGCGGCACTGGGCCGCGCATTATCTCATGCCCCCAGCATCGCCGTACCACCTCGCCCAGGCCGGACGGCACGATCGCGCGCCCCATTTGCCCCGCGGCGGCGCACAGCAGCCCTAGTCCGAAGATCGCACCGCGATGCGTGTTCACACCGCCCGTCGCCGCGAGCATCGCCGTCTCGGCGCGTAGTCCGATCGCCCGTAATTCACCCATCGCCGCGCCAGCCTGCCCGGCCAGTGCGAGTTCGGCGAAGAACGGGCGCAGCGCCTCGGCGCTCTCCGCCAACATGTCGGCGTCCATATCCTTGTGGCTGCCACTGTCGATGCGGCTCACCAGACCCGGCTTCGGCCAGGCGTCAAGTTCCTTCAGCAGCGCGTCCACCGCGCAATCGGCAATGAGGCGCGAGGCTTCGGGCCGCGGCGGAATGGCAGCAAGCCGGCGAGACGGCGCGGCCATCATGCGTCGTACCCGGATGGCACAACGCTGCTCCGCGCGATTAGCCGCACACCAGCCAGGCTCTTTCCGAGGATCTCGGCATCGTCCGAGCCCAGCCTCGCATTCCAAAGCTCGCGCCACTGCACGGCCGTGCTGTCGGGCAGGATCAATTCGCCGTCTATCCTCAGGCACGCGGTCTGCTGAACGCGGGCGATGCCGTCCAGCAACGGATACGCGTCGCGAAGGCACCGGATCGGCCAGAGGAGATCCAGATCCGAACTGGGCGTCAGGTACGGCAGGCCCGTGAGGTGCTGCCACAGCAGGCTGCCGACGACGGCAGGTTCGACGTGTCGCCGTTCGCCCAGCTCGAGCAGGGCATTGATCGTCGCACGCCAGGCCGGGTCGGCTGCCCAGGCCGCCGCCCGGAGAGTTGGCGGTCGCCGGATATGCAGGATCGCCGCGCGTGGCAGCAGGAGTGCCACGCGATGTCGCCCTGCCCCGGGCGGCAGCGGCAGACCGACTGGCACGAGGTCGCTATCCTCATGCTCGGCGTGTCGGCGCAGGATGACGGGCCAGCCGCGCTCGGACCAACCACGCACGAAGGGCAGCTCGGCGACAAGGGGCGCGCTGCCAAGGGCGAGGCGCCAAGCCACGGGCGCCACCTGAAGCAGATCGTGCCGCTGCCAGGACCTGTCACGAATATCAGTCATGGGCGGCGGCCGCGGCGACCTGTCGTGCGACCTCCCCAGCCAGCAGGCGGCCATGCCGCTCGAACCCAAGCTGGTCCCGCGTATCCACCGCCGCATGGTCGCCCGCGAGCAGCACGGCCAAACGCGCGGCGAAGTCATCGCCGGCCTGCCACGCCTCCGTCACCGCTCCGGTGGCGAGGAGCGGCACAACGCCCGGCGCGAAGATTGGCGTTGTCTGCGCCAGGCTCGCCAGGCGGTCCAGCGGCAGTTTGGTGACGCGGGAGATGGATGGCAGGTCCATCACGCTCGGCGCGGCGCCGGGGAGCGCGACCAGGATCTGGCTGGAGAGAGCGGCGGCAATGAAAGCGCCTGCGGCGGCCGGGCCGTACAGCACGCTGACGGTCCGGTGCCCCTCCATCGCGGCGAAGGCCAGGCTCTTGGCAAGATGGGCTAGGTATTCGTTGAGCCCGAGCAGTTCCTCGCGCCGCGCCATCGCCTGGCTGGAGGTGTCGACCAGCACGATGATCGGCTCCTTCCGGCCGGCCCGCACGGCATCGAGGACATGACCCGCGAGCAGGAGGGCCCCGCCGATACCGAGCGGCGTGCCGCCGGCGATGCCAACGACGATGATCTCGCCCGCCCCTTTGATGCGCGCCGTGCCGTCGATGGTGCCGAAAGGGCCAGGCTGTACCGTATGGCCGCCAGGGAACAGGGCGGCCAGAACCTCATCGAGCGTCATGATCCGCCCCCGCTATCCGTGGCATGGTAAGAAACGCCTCGTCATCAATGTCGCCGACGCGGTCGGGCTCCGGCAGGCCGGCTGCCCGCCAGATCTCCGGTGCATCGCGGCAGGCGCCGAAGCGATGCAACCGGTCCGTGAGGCGCTGCTGTTCGGCCTGCAGCATCGTCATACCAAAGGACGGCACATCGGCGATCATCGCGGCGGCCGCCTTGCGCATTGCGGCGATGCTGCCGGTCACGTAGCCATCAGCGCCACCCAGCAGGTAGCGTGATCGAGCGCCGCAGACCCTCCAGACCAGCGCGCGGTCGCGGGAGTCGAATTCCTCCACACCCTTGTTGGTCTCGATTACCTCCGGACCGCTGACGCTGATCCGCGCATGCTCGGCCACCACGATGCGGCTGCAGCAGGCGGTGATGATGCCGCCGCCGCCGAAGGCACCGGCGCGGCCGCCGATCAGCGCTATGACCGGAACGCCGGAACGGCGCAGGTTCAGGATCGCGTGGATGACCTCGGAGATCGCGAGTTCCCCGGCATTCGCCTCCTGCAGGCGGACGCCGCCGGTATCAAGCAGCAGAAGGACGGCGCGTGGCGGGCGTTCGCGCGCTCCGCGCAACAGACCGAGGAGCTTCGCCCCATGGACCTCGCCGAAGGCACCGCCGAGGAAGCGACCCTCCTGCGCCGCGACCAGCACCGCCTGTCCATCGAGCGTCCCGCGCCCAACCGCGATGCCGTCATCAAAGGCACCGGTCAGGTCGAACTGGGCCAGATGCGGGCTCATGATCCGTTGCTCGGGACCGAGGAACTCGACGAAGCTCCCTGCATCGAGAAGGCCGGCGATACGATCTCGTGCCGATGCCTCGTACCAATCGGCGCGACCGATCTGAACCGCGGCGATCATGGCTCGCGCTCCATCAGCCGCACGCTTTGCAACAAGCGCAGCATCACGGTATCGGGCCGCGCACCGCCGTCGTTGATCGAAAAGCGCAGGCCGCCCGGCGAGGCGCGGGTGAAGAAATCCTGCGCGACCGCATCCCAGGTTCCGCGGAAGCCGGCGACAGCGGTCGTCACCTCGACCATGCACTCGTGGTCGGCAAGCACACGTTCCACCAGGATCTCGAGATTGCCGGACGCATTCACGCCGGTCAGTGCCTGGCGCCGCGTCCCGCCGGCCCGACGCACCGCCTTGCCCTGGAGTTGGAACTGCTCCATGCGAGTCTCTCCTCACCAGTTCCGGAAGCGCGAGGGCGGCCGGTAGAGACCGCCCGACCAACGCGCCAAATCCTCGATGGACCGCGCGGCAAGAAGCTGCCGGCTCACCGCGAGGAGATCGATGCCGAGATCCTCCGGCCGACGGATGATGCCGCGCCGGCGTAGATCCTCTGCCGCCACAGGGTCGCGGCCGCGACCGACCTCGGTGTAGCCTGCCACCCCGCGTATCGCCTGCTCGCGTTCGCCCGGACCGCGGCAGAGCAGCAGGTTGGCGATACCTTCCTCGGTGACGATATGCGTCACGTCGTCGCCGTAGATCATCACCGGCGCGAGTTCGAAATGCAGATCCTTCGCCATGGCGACGGCGTCGAGCGTTTCGACGAAGTTCGGCGTCATCTTGTCGCCGAAGGTCTCCAGGATCTGGACCACCAGCTTGCGCCCGCGCGTGAGTGTCGTGGGTTCGTCGACCGCCTCTCGTCCAGCCTTCAGCCAGGCGGGGCTCGGATGGCGACGGCCGCGAGCGTCCGAGCCCATGTTTGGTGCGCCGCCGAAACCCGCGATACGTCCGGTGGTGACAGTGGAGCTGTTGCCCATGAGATCGACCTGCAGGGTCGAGCCGATGAACATGTCGCAAGCGTAGAGACCGGCCGTTTGGCACAGCAAGCGATTGGACCGTAGCGTCCCGTCATGGCCAGTGAAGAACACATCGGGGCGGGCCGACATGTAGTTGTCCATGCCGACCTCGCTGCCGAAGCAGTGGACCTGCTGGACCCAGCCGCTTTCAATGGCGGGGATCAAGGTCGGATGAGGGTTGAGCGCCCAATGGGTCGCGATGCGGCCCTTCAGGCCGAGCGTCTCGCCATAGGTCGGCAGCAGTAATTCGATCGCCGCAGTGGGAAAGCCGATGCCGTGGTTGAGCCGCGTGACGCCATACTCGGCATAGATGCCCTTGATCGCCATCATGGCCATCAGGATCTGGGTTTCGGTGATCGCCGCGGGATCCCGGGTGAACAGCGGCTCAACATAGAAGGGACGGTCGACCTGGATCACGAAGTCCACGCGGTCGCCAGGTATGTCCACGCGCGGCAGCGTATCGACGATCCGATTGACCTGGGCGATGACGATGCCCGACTTAAAGGCGGTCGCCTCGACGATGGTCGGCGTGTCCTCCGTATTCGGGCCGGTGTAGAGGTTGCCGGCGTGATCGGCCTCCACCGCCGCAATCAACGCGACATGGGGCGTCAGGTCCACGAAGTAGCGAGCGAAAAGTTCGATATAGGTGTGGATCGCGCCAAGCTCGATCCGCCCGCCGGTCAGGGCGCGCGCAATGGCCGCGCCCTGCGGGCCGGAGTACGAAAAATCTAGCTTCCGCGCGATGCCCTTCTCAAAGAGATCGATATGGGCCTGGAGCACAAGCCCCGACTGGACGATGTGCAGGTCGTGGATGCGCTGGGGATCGACGGCCGCGAGGCATTCCGCCAGGAAATCCGCCTGCTTCTGGTTGTCTCCTTCGAGGCAGACCCTGTCACCGGGCCTGATGACCGCCTCGAGCAGCGCCTTCGCTTGGTCCGCCGCCACAATCTTGCGGGAGGCCGACGTTGCCGCCGCGCCGAGGCGAGCATCCCGGTCCTGTTTCTGTCTGTTCCAACCGTTCATGATCAGACTTGGCCCGCTAAACGGCGCTGGATCTCGGTTCGTGCCACCTTCTTCCCTCGCTCCCGACTGCGTGTCGTCCCGCGTCGAACGATACCGGCTGCGGCGATCGGGCTTTTCCGACCCCACGCAGAACTTGCCACTTCGCATGTCGCTATCCTCGCGGATGAACGCCTTCAGGTTTCTTCAGGATTGCGTCCGGGATTCCACGGCCCTCGACAACTACGGTCAGTCCCGGGCCCCCTTGGGTCCAGGCAGCGACAACGTCTGGATCCCTCCTGAGGAGCCAAGCAGAAGGAATCGACGCCATGCACGCGATCGGCACCCCCCCGCAGTTCCCAGGGAACTGGCAAGAGTGTTCGACTCAGGAAGTGAGTTGGGAGCAGTCAATTCCGGACGGCCGGATGGACCTCGCGATCATGCACTTCGCCCGGGCGATCCTGCCGGAGGATCAGGCCGAGGAGGTGATCCATGGCTACTACACCGAAGCGTTCCACGGGCGACTAATGGAATGCCTCTCGGCGTTGCGGGTGCAGCCGCGCCTGCGAGGCGGCCGACGGATCTCTCCCTTGCCGCGCTGGAAGCTGCGCAAGGTGGTCATGCATATCGACGCGAACATCGGCGACCGCATCCTGCTTGCCGAGGTTGCGAGCCACGTTGGACTCAGCGCAATGCATTTTGCGGCGCAGTTCAGGCTCGCAGCAGGCCAACGGCTGCATGACTACGTCACGCATCGCAGGATCCTTGTCGCACGCCAGCTTCTGCACAATTCGCGCGAACCGATCGTGCAAATCGCCCTCGCGGTCGGCTTCCAGACGCAAGCGCATTTCACGACGGTCTTCAAGCGTGTTGTCGGCGTGACGCCCAATCAATGGCGTCGGGGCGGGCGGGATGAGACCGCCGCAGGTGCGTCGTTCGAAGCCGGCGTCTCTTCCCCGACGGAGACCAACGCGGCAGCAAGCCGGTTCTGATCGCTCCCCGACGCCGTGCGGACTAGATGTTGGCCAAGCTCTCTGCCGCCTTCTGCTCCCAAAGCACGGCGCCTTGCTCGCGGGCCATTTCGAGGGCACGTCGGACGCATATCTCCGCTTCGGTGTCCTGGCCCAGCGACTTCCTCAGTTCGCCGGCGATCCGCAGAAGCTCCGGAAGGCACCAGAGCTCCCGACCGGCCTCCGCAAGTGCGATGGCACGCCTGATGGTTGTGGAAGCGTCAACGACATCACCGTTGAGCGCGAGCGCCTCGGCCAAGCTGCCCATGAATTCCGGGTTGCGCATCTGCCAGCCCGCACGGGCGCGGGGCTGTATCCCGGCGCGCAACAACGATATTGCGCGTGCCGGTTGCCCACGCCTTAGTTCGAACTGGCCTTGCAGGCACTGCGCCCAACCGTGCCAGAAGGTAATGCCGCTGAGGTTGGTGAGTTCGGAGAGGAGCGCAATGGCTGATTCTGCACGCGACAAGTTCCCCGACGTGAGCGCCACTGGGAAGACCGCATTGCGTAAGGCGTGGCAGATCGAAAGCTTGCTCCCCGTTCGATGGGCTTCTTCGAGGCTTTCCTCCGCTGTGCTTTGTGCCGACTCTACGTCGCCCTGCAGCAGCATGACGCGCGCGAGCATGGCGCGCGCGAAGTACCATGTCGCGCGCTCTGGTTCCCGGCTCGTTTGCCGTGCTTCAAGCGCGCGCTCCAACAGTAGGCGCGCCTCGGTCTGGCGCCCAAGATAATGCAATGCTGTCCCCCGGAACCTTAGTCCTGCCCTCGTGTCCGAAGGATTCCCGCGCCTCTCGGCAAGCTGGGAAAGCCGCTGAGCGGCCTGGTATGCCTCTTCAAAGAGGCCCTCATTGATATGCAAACTCCAAGTTGCTTTCAGCGCGCGCATTTGCGCTTCGGCGTTGCCGCTCTGCTCGGCGAGTCCGAGCCCCCGCTTCAGGACCTCACCCGCGTGATCAGCCGGCCCCAAGCTGTATAACATCGCTGACGCGAGATTCGTGCGCAGATCGATCGCGGAGATGTCATCCACGGCCAAACCAGACTCGAAGAACCCCAAGGCTCGACGAACGGCATCAGCGCACTCGGCGGCGAGGAGGAGGGCCAACCATACGGGGACATAGGCCGCAGTCAGCTCTACGCCGATGAGCGGATCTCCGTCGGGTCCGAACGACCAGGCGATGGCCGCCCTGACATTATCCAGTTCCAGCTCCAGCCGCGCGAGGTCCGACTGGGCTGCCCCGGCCGAGGTGGCTGCGACAATGAGGCCATGGACATGCGCGGCATGCCGCCGCCTCACTCCATTCAGTTCGCCGGCCTCCGTCAGGCACTCCATGGCGTAGGCGCGCGTCGTCTCCAACAGGCGCCACTGCGAGCGGCCCGCCGCATCTTCGAGCGTGATCATCGACTTCGCCGCCAGGTTGGAAAGTCCATCCACGACGGTGCTGGCGTCGCCAACGACATTGCCAGCCACGGCCAGGACCGCATCCATGGTCGCGGAAGCGGGAAACACCGACATGGCCCGCAGCAGCCTCTGATCCGACGCGTCCAGTAGGTCATAGCTCCAGTCGAGGGTCGCGCGCAGCGTGCGGTGTTTCGGCAGCGCGGTACGGCGGCCTCCGGTCAGTAAGCTGAATCGCTCATCGAGCCGTGCCAGGACGGGGGCAGTGCCGAGCGATGCGATCCGGCCGGCCGCGAGTTCAAGGGCAAGGGGAATCCCGTCCAGCCTGCGGCATATCGCAGCCAAACCCGGCATGTCCGCATCGCCAATCGACCCTTCACCGCGCTGGGCGGCGATCTGCGACAGCAGCAATCGGACGGCGCTGTGTTCCGCGAGGACCCGAGGATCTCGCAAACGCTCGGGCGGTGTGTCGAGCGCCGGGACACGAAAGCAGAACTCGCCGTCGATATGCAGCATCTCGCGGCTCGTTGCGAGAAGGTGCACGTTTGGACAGCGCCGCAGGATGGCGTCCGCCATGGAGGCGCTCGCTTCGAGGACATGTTCGCAGTTGTCCAGTACGATCAGGATCGCGCGATCACCAATTGCTTCCGCGATCCGTGCCGGCGAAGCATCGGCGGTGCCGAGGTCGAGCCGGACGGCGACGGCAAGGGCTGAGTGGACCACGCCGGGATCTCTCAGGGCGGCAAGATCGACGAAGCGCACATCCTGATCGGACCTCTTTGCCAGGCGTCCCGCCGCTTCGAGCGCGAGACGGGTTTTGCCGATACCGCCGGGACCAGTGAGCGTGACGAGGCGGTAGGCGGACAGATAATCATCCAGCCGACGTAGCGCATCAGTCCTGCCGATGAGCGGACCCGGCGCCAAGGGAATGTCGCCACTGCCCCTCGCAAAGGGGGGCGTGACCGCGATTTCGGCGGTCGGAGGCGCGGCGGGGGCGGTGTCGTCTCGCCGTCGCCAATCACCCGAGAGGGTGTAGCCACGCCCCCATACCGAGCGGAGCAGGCCATGATCGGCCCCCAAAGCCTTGCGGATAGCGCGGATATGCACCTGGAGGGTGTTCTCCTCCACGATTGCCCCGGGCCAGACCTCGGCCATCAGTGCAGACTTGGCGACGAGATGGCCGTTGGCGCTGACCAGGAGATGCAGGATGTCGAAGGCGCGGCCGCCCAAGGGCGAGACCACACCGCCGTTACGCATTTCCCGTCGAGCCGTGTCGATCACCCAGCCGCCATGGACGTACGCGGGAAGGGCTACTCGAAAGGCTCCGTCGGCCTGCATGCCAAGCGCCTCCCGTCCCACGTTCCGGTGTATGCCCACGAGGGGTCCAGCGTTGCGAGCGACGCTTTCCCAGCCACAGGTCTAAATAGACGAAGCATGGCAGGCGTCTATTATGGATTTCTATGACTCTGATCCCGGAATAGAATGACAAGGCAGGTGTTTTGAGGGCCGTGCTATCAGCGACGATAAGTATCATCAGGCAGGCGCAGTGCGTGGTTCGCGCCCGGTGTCGACTGTCGAGGATTTGGGCGCATCCGGCGATTCCCGACTTCACTCTGCCCACAATTTTGGACGACGCATGACTCAGATGCAGAGTGGGATCGTCTATATCGTCGATGATGATCGGCGTATTTGCGAGGCGCTGGGCGAGCTTCTGTCAGCAATCGGCGTTTCGTCGAAAGCTTTCCATTCGATCTCCGACTATCTGGAGCATCGGCGATCTGACGAGCCAAGTTGCCTGGTCCTTGACGTCAACCTCCCTGACATTAACGGCTTGGAGTTCCAGGAGCAGGCAGGAGACGGCCATCCACCGATCATATTCATTACCGGCCACGGCGACATTCGATCCTCGGTGCGCGCCATGAAGGCAGGCGCCGTAAACTACCTAACGAAGCCATTCGACGCGTCGGAACTCCTGGCGTCCATTGCGGCCGCGATCACGCAGGACCGGGCCGCGCGGCGCGATCGCCAGGAGCTTGCCGTCATGCGGGGATGCTATGCCAACCTCACCGCCCGGGAACGGGAGATATTGCCACTTGTGGTCAGCGGGCTCCGAACCAGACAGGCCGCGGCTGAACTCGGCATCAGCGAGGTCACCATGCAGATCCATCGCGGCAGGATCATGCAGAAAATGCAAGCGACTTCCCTCGCCGACCTTGTCCGCGTCGCGTATGAATTGGGTATTCCGGTCCGCCATACGCACAGACGCGACGATCGCGCGCAATGACGCGCGCTCCATTTGCGTCAAACTCCTCCGACTCGGAAGGCGTGTTCAAACGCGGGCAGTACGCAATCCTCTTGTATCGTTCGCTGGAACGGCTGCAGCCAATTTTCCTGGCCTGCTAGAGCGACGCTGATCCCTCGCCCCGCTGCGTCGTCATCGCACGGCGACTGAGATGGCGACTTCGACATTGCCGCGGATGGCGTTGGAATAGGGACAGATGTCGTCAGCACCGCGCACAAGCGTCTCGGCTGTGCCCTGATCGACGCTCGCGATGGTCACGGCGAGCGCTGCATGCAGCACGAAGGCGCCGGCTTCGTTGCGGCTGAGGCCGATCTCGGCGATCACCTCGACATCGCCGTCAGCGAAGCGATGGCCTGATTGGCGCCCGACGCGCAGCAGCGCATTCTCGAAGCAGGCCGCATAGCCTCCGGCAAAGAGCTGCTCCGGATTCGTTGCGCCACCCATGCCGCCCAGTTCCTTTGGAATGGCAAGCTGCAGATCCAGTATGCCGTCCGCACTGTGGATCCGGCCTTTCCGACCGCCAGCCGCGGAAACCCTGGTCGCATAGAGGATGATCGTCATCGGTCTTTCCTGAGTTGACGGCCCTGCTTCACAGAAGGCGGCCCGCCCCGGCGAACGGCGCGGGGCGGATCCGGCGATGCCTATCGCGTTCTTTCCAGAGCTTTTCGCGCGGCTTCCTCAATGACCGCGGCAACCTGCACGGGATGGGATTCATAGACGGAGTGGCTCGCGCCCGGGATGACGATGAAGGGTGCGCCGGCACGCTCGTAATAGAAGCGTTCAAGGTCGGGATTGATGATCTGGTCGTTGCCCGCGACGATGCCCCAGCTCGGCTTGGTCTTCCACGCGGCCTCGGTCAGCGGGGTGCTGAACACCTCTGCCTTGGCGAACACCTGAGAACGGGCGACGAACTCAGCCCGCTCGCGCGGCAGGTCAGGCGCGAAGAGCCGCGGAAACAGTTCGGGGTCCAGATAGGTGTAGCCATCGGGGGTGCGCTTGATCGCACCTTCCGTCCGCGCGAGCACGCTGGGCATCCTTCTGCCCAAGGCGGCCTCATCCTCGCCGACATCAGGCGCGTGGGCGGCGATATAGACGAGGCCGGCAACCTTCGGGTGCACGCCGGCCTCGGTGACAATCGATCCCCCATAGGAATGCCCAACCAGGATCGTCGGCCCATTCTGCATGTCGAGCACGCGCCGGGCCGCGTCGACATCGGCGCGGAAGGAGGTTTCAGGTTCCTGGACCATGGAGACGTTCAGATCCCTCCGCCGGAGGAGTTCATAGACTGGCTTCCAGCCGGAGCCATCCACCCAGGCACCATGCACAAGAACGACGTTCCTGATCGGGATGGCCTGCGCGGCTGCCGGTCCGGCGAGAGCAAGAACCGCGGCAGGGATCAGGGCGGCAGTGGCGCGGCGGGTTGGCATAAGGTCACCTCATCAATTGTGGCGGATGTCTCGGATGAGCGCCGAGACGACATGCGTTGCATTGGTGGGCACAACGCTGCCTCGAGGCTTCCATGCTGCTCTCCGCTCTTTCGGGAATCCCCGTCACCGTCGTCGACTCTTTCGCCCCATTCGGGTGACCTGCACCAGATAGGGATTCACGGGCTGAGAGCCTGACTCAGAAGTTATACAGCGACGCGGATCCGCGCCCGGTTGGTGGCACGATTATGCCGCCGAGGCCCGGATCGCCAGCAGCACCGTCGCAAGCAATGCGCCGCCCGTGCCGGCGATTTCGGCGCGGGCGCCTAGCTGAGCGTCGGTATCGACATCGCCGACACGATGGGCGCGAAGCCCGACTCGGAGGCTATGCCGGCTTGGTCACGCATCTGCGCAGCCTGGCCGCCCCGCCGCTGGCCGCGCGGCTGGCTTCTGCCACGACGATCGCGGGGCACGACTACGACTGGGCGCTGAACGACGCTGGCGGCTGACGCGCGCGGCCCGGCCGGTGGCACGGACCATTCCGGGGCTGCGCCCGGCCCCGGCGACGTGGCATGTTGAAAGCCCCATCGGCCGAGGTGAACCGCATGCGCCACACCCTCATCGCCCTGCTCGCGGCCGCCGTCCTGCCCGCGCCGGCGGCGGCGCAGACCTTGATCATGGGGGTCGGCGCACCCTCGACCTCGCTCGACCCGCATTTCTTCAACGCGGCGCCGAATACCGCGGTGGCCTCGCACATCTTCTCACGCCTGGTCGAACGCGACGCGCTGGTGCGCCCCTATTCGGGCCTGGCGGAATCCTGGCGCGCCGTATCATCCACCGTGTGGGAGTTCCGGCTGCGTCCGGGCGTGAAGTGGCATGATGGGCGGGATTTCACGGCGGACGACGTGGTCTTCACCTTCTCCCGCGCGTCCAACGTGCCCAACAGCCCCGGCGGCTTCGGCGGCTTCCTGCGCATGATCAAGAGCGTCGAGGTTGCCGACCCGCTGACGCTGCGCATCACCACGCACGCGCCGCACCCGCTCTTGCCGGTCGACCTCTCCTACATCTTCATCGTCTCGCGCCATGCCGGCCAAGCGGCGAGCACCGAGGACTACAATGCCGGACGCGCCGCCATCGGCACCGGCCCCTACCGGCTGCGCTCACACATGCCCGGCTCACGCGTGGAATTCGAGCGCAACGACGCCTATTGGGGCCCGCGCGAGCACTGGGCGCGCGCCACCTGGAGCGTGATCGCCAATGATTCCGCGCGCACCGCCGCGCTGATCGCTGGCGATGTGGACCTGATCGACCAGGTGCCGTCATCGGACGTCGACCGGCTGCGGCGCGATGCGCGGGTGGCGCTGCATCAGGTCCAGGGCCTCCGCATGATCTGCCTGCAGGCAGATTTCTCACGCGACGACAACGTGCCGGGCGTGTCAGACCATGCCGGCCAGCCCATCGCCGGCAATCCGTTCCGCGACCTGCGCGTGCGCCGTGCGCTGTCCGCCGCCATTGACCGCGAAGCGCTGGCCGAGCGCGTGATGGAAGGCAGCGCTGTGCCCTCGGGCCAGTGGCTGCCGCCCGGCGTCTACTCCTTCAACCCGGCTGTCCCGGTGCCCGCTTTCGATCCCGAGGCAGCGCGCCGCCTGCTGGCCGAGGCCGGCTTCCCGGAGGGCTTCCGCCTGACCTTGCATACGCCCAACGACCGCTATCCGAACGACGCGCGCACGGCGCAGGCCATTGCGCAAATGTGGACGCGCGTGGGCATCCGCACCGAGGTCGCGGCGCTGCCCTGGGCATCCTTCTCCGGACGCAGCTCGCGGCAGGAATTCGGTATGCGGCTGAGCGGTTGGGGATCCTCGACCGGCGAGGCCTCCTTTGCCGCCATTCACATCATGGGCACATACAACCGCGAACAGCGGCGCGGCGCGTCCAATATCGGGCGGTATTCCAACCCGGCAATGGATGCACTGGTGGATCGCGCGACGACCATCCTCGATGACGGCGAGCGCGAGGTCGTGCTGCACGAGGTGGTGCGCATGGCTATGGAGGATGTCGCCGTCATCCCATTGTTTCATCTGGTGAACAGCTGGGCGACGCGGCGCGGCGTGACCTACGAGGCACGGATGGACGAGACTACGCGTGCCATGGCGGCGCGCCCCGCGCTCTGAAGCGTGGCGCGGACGAGGCGGAGGACGGGAAGGCCGTCCTCACGAAGGCAGCAGGTTGAGCCGGCGGACCAGCGCGCGCTCCGGGTGGCCGGTGGGGGAGCGGGCCGGTGGAGGACGAGGAGGTGCTGCAATTAGGCCGCGATGTACCGCGAACTCGCCCGCCCGATCGAGCGCCTGCACGAGACATTGCCCGACGCCGTGGTGCTGCCCATCTGGCGCGCGCCGGGGGCATCGTGACGTCCGGCGCGGTGCGCATGGGCGCCGCCGGCGGCCTGATAAGGTGGTCTCATTCTGTCGGACAGTTTGACGGCCTGGCTGAGCTCGGTCTTGGTTGTCGTCAGGCCGCCAATCTCATCATCCCGGCCAGCCCGTAGGCCTCGTCGGGTGTCTGGGCCATTAGCGCCGCTATATGAGCCTTGACCCTCGCGCCATCAGCGATGCTCCCAACGTCAGCCTGCCCGCCCTGGCAACCTGACCGCGGCTCACACCCGCTCAGGAGACCAGGGCGCTCCTACACCACGTCACGGGACACGACCCGGAGAGATTCATTTCAGGGGGGACGTTAGTGCATGCTGGATCCCGTTCGGCGCGGCGGAGTCAGGGCTCACTGGCACTGGCCGCTGCACCATATCCCTGGCCGGGCCTCACCTTGCCGCGGAACACGCGATAGGCGTGCGCCTGGTAGGCGAGGACGACAGGCAATACGCAGGCTACGCCGACCCCGATGAAGACCAACGATTGGCGATCAGCGACCCCGTCCCAGATTGTGACGTGTCGCGGCACCACATAGGGCCAGAGACTGGCGACCAAACCCACAAAGCCCATGGCGAAGACTACCAACCCCATCAGGAACAGCAGGCCGTCCCGCCCGGTCCAGATGCGCCGCCACGCTGTGACCAGCGCGACAGCAGTCACGATCGGTGCCGGCGCCAGCCACAGGCTGTCGGGCCAGGAGATCCAGCGGGCTGCGACCTCGGGTACCAGAAGGGCGCTCAGCCCGCTGACGGTGCACAGCATGGCCGCCGTGAGGATCAGGGCCGAATGCGCAACCTCACGTGCAAACAGCTGCGTCTGCCCGCCGGTCTTCATGATCAGCCATCCGGCGCCGAGCAGCGCATAACCGCCGACCAGCCCCAACCCGCAGGCCAGCCCCAGAGGCGTGAGGAAGTCGAAAGTACCGCCGGCAAAGGCGCCATTGCGCATCGTGACGCCGGTGATGAGCCCACCGAGGACAATTCCCTGGCACAGCGCCGCGACGAGCGAACCGCCGGCGAAGACCACGTCCCACACCCTCTGCAAGTCGACCGACTCCTGGCGGAAGCCGAACGCGACGCCCCGCATGACCAAGGCGAAGAGCATGAAGATGATCGGCAGGTAGAAGGCCGGCAGCAGGACGTAGTAGCCGGCCGGAAAGGTCGCCAACAGCAGGACCCCGCCCATGACGAGCCAAGTCTCGTTGCCGTCCCAGGTCGGCTCGACACTCGCCAGCATCATGTCCCGCTCGGCCGGACGCGGGGCCAGAAGGAGCAGAATGCCGACGCCAATGTCGAAGCCGTCGGCGAGCACATAGACGACAACACAGAAGGCTACGAGCGCCGCGAACAGGACCGGCAGGTTGGCCGCAATCTCGATCGGCATTGGCTTAGTCTCCCGGATTGAGGTCGGCCACGGTCCCGGCCATCACGGTCGGCCGGCGCGCAGGCACGGGCGCGCCGGGGCCGAGAATCTGCGGTCCGCGCAACAGGATGCGTGCGATGAACCATAGAAAGACCAGCAGCAGCGCCGCGTAGATCACAACGAAGAGCAGCAGGCTCAGCAGCACCGCATGGGCTGCGACCGGTGACACCGCATCGGCGGTGCGGAGCGCGCCGTAGACGACCCAGGGCTGACGCCCAGCCTCTGTCGTGGTCCAGCCGGCAAGCACCGCGATGAAGCCGAGCGGCGCGGTTCCCATGGCCAGGAAATGAAACCAGCGACTGCTGTAGAGCCGACCGCGCAGGCGCAGGATTGCGCCCGTCACCGCCGTTGCCAACAGCACGACGCCGATGCCCACCATGATGCGGAACGCGAAGAAGACGATCGGCACGTTCGGCCAGTCTGCGCGCGGCACGGCATCGAGGCCTCGTACCTCGCCGTTCCACGAATGAGTCAGGTAGAGGCTCGCCAGATGCGGCACCTCGATCGCATAGAGATTGCGCGCCTGTTCCATATCCGGCCAGGCGATGATTGTCATCGGAGCGCCGCGGGTGGTCTGCCAGAGCCCTTCCATTGCGGCCAGCTTGGTTGGCTGATGGACCAAGGTGTTCCGCCCATGCATGTCGCCCAGCAGGATCTGGGTCGGGGTCAGGATCAGCGCCATCCACATGGCGAGGGAAAGTCCCAGCCGGCTCGCCTCCGGATGGCGGCCGCGCCAGAGGTGGAAGCAGGAGACGCCGGCGATGACAAAGGCCGACGTGATGAAACTCGCCACGACCATATGGGCGAGGCGGTGTGGGAAGGAGGGCGTGAAGACGACGCTCCACCAGTCGACAACATGGAAGATGCCGTCGGCATCGGCCACCGCACCAGCCGGCGTCTGCATCCAACTGTTAGCGGCGAGGATCCAAGTTGCCGAGAGCAGCGTGCCGAATGACACCATGCAGCAGGCGAAGGCATGGGCGCCCCGGCTGACGCGACCTTCGCCGAAAAGCATGATGCCGATGAAGCCAGCTTCGAGGAAAAAGGCGGTCAGCACCTCATAGGCGAAGAGCGGTCCGATGACATTGGACACAGCGCGGGAGAAGCCGGCCCAATTGGTGCCTATCTGGTAACTGAGCACAAGGCCGGTCACCACGCCCATGCCGAAGGCCAGAGCGAAGATCCGGCTCCAAAACCGGAACAGGTCACGATAGACAGGCCGTCCGGTGCGCCACCACAGAACGCTGAGCAGCGCCAGGAATCCCGCCAGCCCAATGGTGAAGGTCGGCCACAAGATGTGGAAGCCGACGGTGAAGGCGAATTGCAGCCTCGCGAGTATAACCGCGTCCATGTTCAGCGCACCTCCGTCGCGGGCTGGGCGCGCCGGATGCGGATCGGTATGCCCTTGTAGGACGGCGTGAAGCTCATGGGATCGTAGGCCCCGAGCGGCACCAGCGGATTGGTCTCCGGGTAGTAGGCGGCGCAGCTCCGGTCGGGAAAAGCGTAGGGGACGAGTTCGAAACCGTGTACGGCGCGCTCGATCCCATCGGACGATTCTGTCACGAGGTCGACACGATCGCCGGGTGAGAGGCCCCGCCGGGCGATCTCGGCCTCGCTGATGAACAGCACGTCGCGCCGGCCGAAGACGCCGCGGTAGCGGTCGGACATGGAATAGATCGTCGTGTTGTACTGGTCGTGGCTGCGGACACTGGTCAGCCAGAGGATTTCGGCATCCTCCGGGTCGGGATCCTCGGAGAGGCCATCATAGAGCAGGAGATTGGCCTTGCCGGACGGCGTCGCCCAGATGCGCTCGCGTGCCATTGAGGTCAGATGGAAGCCGCCGGGAACCCGGATGCGGTCATTGTAGCCCTGGAAAATGGGGAAGACCGCCTCGATGGCGTCGCGGATGCGGTCGTAGTCGGCCACCATCCCCTCCCAATCGACCACCGAGCGCTTGCCGAGCGTCGCGCGGGCAATACCGGCGACAATGGCCGGCTCGCTCCTCAGGTGCTCCGAAGCGGGGCGGTTCATCCCGCGCGAGGCATGAACCATCGACATCGAATCCTCGACGCTGACGGATTGCCGGCCGCCCGCCTGGCGGTCGATCTCTGTGCGGCCGAGGCAGGGCAGGATCAGTGCCGCCTTCCCGTGCACCAGATGGCTGCGGTTGAGCTTGGTCGAGACATGCACTGTCAGGTCGAGGCCGCGGAAGGCGGCATGGGTGACCTGCCAGTCCGGGATGGCCGCGGCGATATTGCCTCCCATGGCGAAGAAGACGCGCGACTGGCCGCGCCCCATCGCCTCCAGCGCGGTGACGACGTTGTGGCCATGGGCCTGGGGCGGCGTGAACCCGAAATGAGATCCCAGCCGCGAAAGGAATTCCGGCGTCGGAATCTCGGTGATGCCGACGGTGCGGTCACCCTGAACATTGGAATGGCCGCGCACCGGGCAGATCCCGGCACCGTCCTTCCCGATATTGCCGCGCAGCAGGCAGAGATTGGCGAGTTGCTGAACGTTGCGCGCGCCATGGCGGTGCTGCGTCAGCCCCATCCCATAGACGACGATGGCGCGCTGCGCACGCATGTAGATGTGCGCGGCTTCCTCGATGGCAGACCGCTGGAGCCCAGACCGCGCCTCGATATCCGGCCAGGTGGTCGTCTTCAGGTCGACGATGAGCGCCTCTACGCCTGTCGTGTGGCCTCGGATGAAGTCCCAGTCGAGGATCGGGCCCGTATTCTCTTTGCGGGTC
Organism: Neoroseomonas lacus; assembly: GCF_014644535.1. Taxonomy (GTDB): domain Bacteria; phylum Pseudomonadota; class Alphaproteobacteria; order Acetobacterales; family Acetobacteraceae; genus Neoroseomonas; species Neoroseomonas lacus. The sequence goes on along the minus strand of NZ_BMKW01000002.1, from coordinate 295,907 downwards.
TGTTCATCCTCCTCGACCATCACCTTCATCAGGCCCTTGAGGACGGCAATGTCGCCACCGACCCGGACCTGATGCAACGCCTCGCTGATCGGTGTCGAGGTCAAGGAAAGCATCTCGACCGGATTCTGCGGTGCTTGGAAGCGTTCGAGCGCACGTTCGCGGAAGGGATTGAACGAGATGATCGGCACCCCGCGGCGCGAGGCGTCTCGCAGGCTTGTCATCATCCGCGGACTGTTGGTGCCCGGATTCTGGCCGAAGATGAAGATGCAGTCGGTCTTGTCGAAATCCTCGAGCAGCACGGTTCCCTTGCCGACCCCGATCGATTGCGGAAGGCCGACGCTGGTTGCCTCGTGGCACATGTTCGAGCAGTCGGGGAAATTGTTGGTGCCAAATTCCCGGACGAAGAGCTGATACAGGAAGGCGGCCTCGTTCGACGTCCGGCCCGAGGTGTAGAATTCCGCCATGTTGGGGTCGGGCAGCGCGATCAGATGCCGCGCGATGGTCGCGAAGGCATCGTCCCAGCCGATCGGCACATAACGGTCGCTTGCTGCGTCATACGTCATGGGGTGTGTGAGGCGCCCGGCCATCTCGAGCTGATAGTCGCTCCAGCCACCCAGATCGGTGACGCTGTGTTCCGCGAAGAACTCGGGCGTGCAGCGCTTGGTCGTGACCTCCCAGGCGATGGCCTTCGCGCCGTTCTCGCAGAACTCGAAGGACGAAGTGTGCTTCGGGTCGGGCCAGGCGCAGCCGGGGCAGTCGAATCCCTCGGGTTGATTCATGCGCAGTAGGGTGGTGGCACCCTTGATGGGGATATCCTGCTCGATCAAATGGCTTCCAACGGCCCACAAGGCGCCCCAGCCGCCGGCCGGCTCGTCATAGCGTCGAATACGTGGCTTTTCCGACATCGGGCCCTCCGGTGGTGAGGAACGTGGCTAGGCAGGTCGTCAGGCAGCTGAACGCGTGCATTCGAAAAGGAACCATGCGCGACGTTCGGCCTCGTCGATCCAGACCTCGATCGCGCTGGTCGAGCCGACGTCGTTGTGCGCGTCGCAAACCGCATGAGCGGCACGCAGGAAGCCGATCAGCTGGCGATTGTCATCCGCCAGTTCCGCCAGCATATCTTCGGGCGGGACGTAGTCCGCTTCATTGTCGGACAGCCGTTGCAGCCGAGCGATGTGACCGATCGACCGCAGCGTCGTGCCGCCCACCTTGCGGACACGTTCGGCCAGCGCGTCGGTCGTCGCGAATATCTGATCGCCCTGCTCGTCGAGCATCAGGTGGTAGTCGCGGAAATGCGGGCCGGAGAGGTGCCAGTGGAAGTTCTTGGTCTTGAGGTAGAGCGCGAACATGTCGGCCAGGACGCCGGTCAGCGCGACCGAGATGTCCTTAGTGGCGTTGGGGCCCAGGTCGGTCGGTGTGCGCGGAGGCGCCTTCCGTCGGGCGGCACGAACGGTGTCATTCATCGCATCTCTCCTTCGTGGGCCCGGCCGGCATCAGCGCACGATACGTCGCGCCAAACCCCGGACAGCTGCCGGAAACGCTGGGGTTCCCGATCGATCAGGTGAATCGGAGGAAGGCATGCTCCGTTCATGCCTTCGTCTGACGATCTATCGTGGCGCGACGCCCGGGTCTTCGGATGCCAGTCGCGCTAGCACGGTCGGATCCATACGGAGATGCTGCGCGACCATCGCCGATGGCGTGCGCTTCAGCCACTCGATCAACGAGACTTCCTGGTACTCGGCGGCGCGGAACAGCGCGAGAAAGACCAGGTCCGTGTCGCCGGTGTTCTGCACATAGTGACCGCTGGCGCGAGGTACGACACCCACGTCACCGGCATGGAAGTCTGCGGTCTGCGCGCGCGGCCCGGCCGAAAAAACGGTCATGCGACCCTGCCCCTGGATGTAGTACTGCCATTCATCCGCGTTCGGGTGCCAATGCATGGTGCGGACGCCACCGGGCTTGATCGTCTCCAGCCCGGCGGCAATCGTCTTCGACGCCTTGAAGTTCGAACTGTCGGCGAGCCGGATTGATCCTCCGCGGGATTCCTTCAGCGGCGGTAGCGAGGCGAGCGAGAAGGTGAATGGTTCGGGCGGCGTGCCGCCCGAGCGTACTGCCGCCTGGTCGGCGGCGAGTGGCCCCGGTTCGGTGCCCTGGAAGATCCACAGGTCTGTGAGCGGGATGTCGCGGAAGCTGTCGGCTGGCACGCCGAAGTTGGCGGCAAGGATTTCCGGCGGCGTATGCGCCACCCAGTCGCTCAACAGCAGCGTATTGTATTCCGACTGGGATCCATCGTCGAAGGCGATCAGGAATTCGCACCCGTCCGGGCCGAGCCCCTGAAGCGAGTGCGGCAGGCCCGCCGGAAAGAACCACAGATCGCCGACGCCGACATCTTGGACATAGGCGCGTCCTTTGGCGTCCATCACCGTGATGCGGCATCGACCCGCGGTCATGTAGGCCCATTCGGAGGCCGTATGCCAATGCAGTTCACGGATACCGCCAGCGGCGAGCCGCATGTTCACGCCGGAGATGGTCGTGGCAATAGGGAACCCCTCCTGCGTGACCTGGCGTGCCCATCCGCCACCCTGGATCCGGCGATGCGCAATGTTGAAGGAACTCCAGAAGGGCTGCATCGTCCCGACATCGGTCGGGGGCGGGGAGAAGGAGGACGGAAACTGCCGCGTGATCGCCGGTGTCCGCGGCCCCGGGTCGCTCAACGCCTGGGGCGAGGCGTTCACCGCGCCTTCCGCGGGGCGGTCGGGATTGCCGAAACCGGTGGCGGAAGCCGGGATGGCGAGCGTGGCACCCGCGATGCCGGTCAGGCTGCGACGGCTGATCGAAGACATCATGGCCCCTTCTGACTGCGCAAGCACGACTTTGCCTGCAAGGCCATTCACACATGTTGGACGGCGGCGGTCTTTCGATCTGCAGCACCAAATCTTTCCTGAAGGCATGACATCCGGCCTCCGGGTTGCCTCACCCACGGTCAAACCTGAGTATGGTTTCGGCCATTCCTTCGGCGGGACATTCTGTGTCCGCTGGACAGTTGGGGATCGGGAATATGCAGAGCAGCGGGACAGCGAAGGATGAGTGGTCATCAGGCCTTCGACCCTCTCATCACGCGCCGCGCCTCGGCCACCTTTGGATCCCGGCGGGCCTGCTGACCCTGGCCATATTCCTCGTGGACATCCTCACGCCGATCGACGGCGCGGTCGCCGTTCTTTACGTCGTGGTGGTATTGATCTCCGGCCGCTCGGGGCGCCGGCGTGACACCCTGATCGCTGCCGGCGTGGCAATCCTGCTGACCATCTACGCTTATGCCGACACGCATGGGTTTCGTCACATCGGCTCACCAACCCTTCGTGTCTTCGTCAGCCTCGCAGCGATCGCCATCGCCGGCGTGCTCGTGCTCCAGGGACAGACCGCCGCTGGCGCTTTGTTGCGCAGCGAGCGGCGCTATAGGCGTATGTTCGATGCCAGCCGCATCGGCATCGTGGAGGAGGATTGGCGCGCAATCCGCAGTGCCGTTGGCGGGGCACCGCAAGACCGAGACGCCACTGTACGACGACTGCGGGGATTGATCCGCATAGTCGACGTCAATCCAGCGATGCTTGTCATGTTGGGCTGGGACACCGCTGCGCCAATCATCGGCACCGCGCACAACTTTCTGATGGTGAGCGAGCGCATTTTCGCCGAAACGCTCGACGCCTATCTGCGCGGCGACGCTTTTTTCGAGGCTGAGGCGGAGATCATGCGTGCAAACGGCAACACGCTTCCTGCGCTTCTCTCTATTACCTTCCCGCCGCGGGAGGACCCCGACGGAACGGTATTGATCTTCGTCGTGGACACCACCGAACGACGGCAGGCACAGCACGCGCTGCTGCGCGCCCAGGCCGAACTGGCCCACGCCGCGCGCACCGCCACCCTCGGCGAACTTTCGGCCTCGATTGCGCATGAGGTGAACCAGCCCTTGATGGCGGTCGTCACCAGCGGTGAGGCCGGTCTGCGCTGGTTGCGGCGCGACGAGCCCGATCTTGCCGAAGTCGAGCAGTCGATCACGCGTATCGTTGCCGAAGGCCGCCGCGCCAGCCAGATCGTCGCGCGCATCAGGTCCTTCGTGAAGAAGGCGCCGGTGCAGATGGAACTACTCGACGTCGCGACGCTCGTCGAGGATTCCGTGCTGTTGGTCGAAAGCGAGCTTTCGACCGTGCACGTCGTGCTTGACCGTGCTGTCGCACCGGGTCTGCCGGCGCTGCGCGGCGATCGGATCCAGCTTCAGCAGATCCTGGTGAACCTTATGGTCAATGCGAGCCAGGCCATGGCCGCGCAATCGGCGCCGCGGCGCCTACGCATCGCCGCACACCGCGACGGCGAGGATCGCATCCTGATCACGGTCGGTGACACCGGGCCAGGCATCGCGCCAGAGGACCTGCCACGCCTGTTCGAGCCCTTCTTCACCACGCGGCAGGAAGGCTTGGGCATGGGCCTGGCTATTTGCCGCACGACGGCCGAGGCGCATGGCGGCCGGCTTGCCGTCGAGAGCTGCCAGGGTGAGGGTACCGCCTTCATCTTGCGCCTACCCGCAGCGGAGACAGAGCTGGCATGATGCCCTCAGGAAAGAGCGGTGCAACGCCCGCGAAGCCGACCCCGGAAGCAATGATCATTATCGTGGACGACGACGCGGCGGTGCGGGAGTCCCTCGACAGCCTGTTCCGTTCCGTCGGTTTCGCAACGCGGCTCCATGCCGCCCCCGCCGAGCTGCTTGCGGCACCGCTGCCGGATCTGCCCGGCTGCATCATCCTCGATGTGCGGCTGCCGGGGATCAGCGGGCTGGACCTCCAGGGCGAACTGGCGCGCAGCGGCATCGCACTGCCGATCATCTTCATGACCGGCCATGGTGACATACCGATGAGCGTCCGAGCCATGAAGGCAGGCGCGGTGGATTTTCTAGCCAAGCCGTTCAGGGACCAGGACATGCTTGACGCCGCCTCGGTGGCGATCACGCGCGACCGGCAGCGCCGTCGCGAGACGCAGGCGGTGGACGGTCTTCGCGCCCGATACGAAACGCTGACGGCCCGCGAGCGCGAGGTGATGGTCCATGTCGTCGACGGGCTGATGAACAAGCAGGTCGCGGGTCGGCTGGGACTCAGCGAGATCACGGTGAAGATTCATCGCGGCAACGCCATGCGGAAAATGCTGGCAAGGTCCCTGGCCGAGTTGGTCCGCCAGGCAGAGACATTAGGCCTGCCACGACCATGATTGGCGGGGGCAAACCTCCGTATGATTCCATGCCCTTCCGCGCTGCGCCATAACCGACCCACGCCGCGCCGGGTATTGTCCCGAGCCATGCGGTGCGGAGGTACGTCTCGATGCATCCCGTTCCCCTGATTGCCGTCGTCGATGATGACGAGGCCGTACGGGGTTCGCTCTCGAGCCTGCTGCGGTCACTGGGCTATGGCGTGCGCTGCTACGGCTCTGCGGACGCATTCCTCAGGACCGAGGAACCTCGGCCGCCGGCCTGCCTCATTCTCGACGTTCAGATGCCGGGGATGACCGGGCCGGAGTTGCAGGTAAGCCTGGCCGCCTCGGGCCGTTCGATCCCGATCATCTTCATGACCGGCTTCCCCACCGAGGCGGTGCGCCAACAGGTCATGCAGGCCGGTGCCCGTGCGTATCTTAACAAGCCCGTCGATGGCGACACCATCGCGCAGTGCCTGGCGCACGCCCTTGCAGACGCATGTGTAGCAGGACCTTCGCGCGTCGATCCGGCCGCTTCATCCATGTGATCAGGCTTCTGCCGGCCCCGCCGCCGTTAGGAATGGCAAACAAGCGTGGTGTCACGGAAGCCGCGGATCGATCCAAGAATCAGAATGGCGACTGACGAGCGCTGGGTTGTCCCCCGAACAGCCGCTGGATGGTCTCGTCAGTAGGAAATGAGGTCCGTCCCATGGGTGATGATGCCGCCATGCTGTTCCCCGTCGCGAGGCCTGCGGATGCCACGCCCGCAATGCGGCCGCCGGTCGGGCGCACCAGCGTCCTTGTGTGCCATCCGCGACACGCCGTGGCGGCATCCCTCCTAGGGGTGTTGTTTCTTGCCGGCGGCGTCGTCCACCGGGACCACGCGCGCCGGTTCGACGCGATGGACGACGCCTTCATCACGGCGGGACCGATTGCCATCGCACCCCGAGTTTCGGGCAACCTCATGTCGCTCCCGATCACCGACAACCAGCATGTCGGCACCGGCGACGTGATCGTGCGCGTCTGCGCCACTTGACGCTGGGCGGCACACGCCACGACGCGCCTGAAGCCGGAGGTCCGCATGATTTCAGTCCAGGCAATCGATCCTGATACCGGCATCGCGGCGCGCCGCATGCCGATCTATCTGGATCACCATGCGACGACCCCACTCGACCCCCGCGTGCAGGACGCCATGCTGCCATTCTTCAACGCCCTATTTGGCAATGCCGGCTCTGCCGAACATCGATATGGATGGCGCGCGCAGGAAGCGGTCGAGGATGCCCGGGCCCGGGTCGCGGCACTGGTCGGGGCGCGATCCGCCGAGATCGTCTTCACCTCAGGGGCAACCGAGGCCAACAACATCGCCCTGATGGGTAGCGGTGACCACGCGAAGCGGCATCTGATCACGACTGGCATCGAACATGCCTCCGTGGCGGCTTGCGCTGCCGAACGCGAACGCCGAGGCGGTCCCATCACCATCCTTCCCGTCGATCGCGACGGCCGCATCGATCCGGCACAGGTCGCGACGGCGATCCGGCCCGACACCGGACTGATCTCGATTGCCTTGGCTAATCACGAAATCGGAGCCATCCAGCCGCTTGACGATATCGGTAACCTGGCGCGGCGGCACGGGATACTATTCCATGTCGATGCCACGCAGGCGGCCGGACACATCCCGGTCTCCCTACCCGCGCTGCAGGCTGATTTCCTTAGCCTTTCGGCCCACAAACTGCATGGACCGACGGGTGTCGGTGCACTCGTCGTGACCCGGCAGGCACGCCGACATCTTCGCCCCATCCTCTTCGGCGGCGACCAGGAGCGCGGCTTCCGACCCGGCACGCTGCCAGTGCCGTTGATCGTTGGCTTCGGCGCCGCGGCGGAGATCGCGCGCGAGGCGATGCCCGAGGAGTCTTTGCACCTCGCCGCGCTGCGTGGCCGGCTGCTCGACCGCCTGGCCGTCCTGCCGGGATTGCGCGTGCATGGCGGAATGCGATTCCGGCTGCCGGGAAACCTCAATGTCGGATGGCCGGGGCTGGTGGCGCGGGATCTGATCGACCTGCTCCGCGACCATGTCGCCCTCTCATCAGGCTCGGCGTGCGGATCGGCGACGCTGCACCCCTCGCCAGTGCTGCGAGCGATCGGATTGACGGCGGAGGAGGCCTTGGGCGGCCTACGCTTCGGTCTCGGCCGCTTCACGACTGAAGCCGAGGTGGAGCGGGCCGCCACCGCCATCCTGCGAGCCGCACCGCTGCTTCGGCGGTAGCGGCCGCTACGCGCCCCTGATGCGATGCGGATGCGTGCAGATCGTCCAGCGATCGCCGCGCGCCCATGCCGCCAAGGTCAGCCCCGCTTCCGCCGCAACATCCAGCGCAAGTTGCGTCGGTGCCGACATGGCGATGAGCACGCCGATGCCGGCGGCCACGGCTTTCTGCACCATCTCGTAACTGCAGCGGCTGGTGATGAGCGCGAAGCCCTGCGCGGGGTCCGCGCCCTGTGTCGCCATCGCGCCGATCAGCTTGTCGAGGGCATTATGCCGACCGACATCCTCACGCAGCAGAACCACCTCACCGCCGATGGAGGCCCAGCCGGCGGCATGTACCGCATGGTCCCTTTTGCGCAACGCCTGCAGACCAGGCAGCCCCGCCACAGCTCGGCGGATCGCATCGCCCGCGACGGTCGGCCCCGTCCCGGCCACCTCACCGCCGAAGCGTATCTGGTCCAGGCTCTCGACGCCGCACAGGCCACAGCCGGTTCGCCCGACCAGATTCCTCCTCCGCGACAGCAGCGCCGCGAAGCGTTCGTAGGTGACGGTCATCTCCACGGTCATGCCCCGGAACGCCGGCTTCACCTCGATGTCCAGCAATTCGTGCTCGCCGGCGATAGTGCCTTCCGTCAGCGAGAACCCCAAGGCGAGATCCTCAAGGTCCTGCGGCGTCGCCATCATGACCACATGGGATAGCCCGTTGTAGGTCAGGGCCACCGGCACTTCCTCCGCGATCTGGCGCAGCGGCCGGGCACGGGGCGATACCGCGCCCGCGTGGTGCGAGGCGGCGAGGGCGATGCGCCGTTTCAAATGAAGCGCGGCGCTGTCCACCTGATCGATCATGGCCATCCTGGCTCCTTCCCGCATCGTCTTGCCTATCGCGACAACGGCCCACGGGCTTTCCAATCACCGATCCGGAAGCAGGCCAGACGCACGACAACGTCACGTGCATAGAAGCTGCTGGGGGAGCCGCGCAGGCGGCGGTGCTTCCCCTTATCGTCCCCATCATTCGGCTGCGACTACATGGCCAAGCCGCGCTGTCGAGCGATCCTTGTCCTCGGTCAGCGCCGACTGGCGCCACCGATACGGCGTTATCCCCACCACTCGCTTGAAGGTTGTTGTGAAATGCGCCTGAGTTTGGAAGCCAACCGCCAGCGCCACCTGCACGATGGATTCGTTTGTCTCCATCATCATCCTCCGTGCGTGCTGGATCCGGCGATGCATCACGTAGTCATGCGGCCTCTGCCCGGTCGCGAGCCTGAACTGCGCGGCGAAGTGCATCTCGCTCAGCCCCGCGGCGCCGGCGAGATCGGCAAGGGTGATCCGCTCGCCGATGTTGTCGTTCACATGCGATTCTACCTGGCGAAGCTTCCACTTCGGCAGCGGACAGACCCGCCGCCGGCTCGTCTGGGTAGTGTCCCCCCGAAGCGCGGCGAGGCGGCTGAGCAAGCTGGCGTGGAATGCATCTGTGTAGAACCCGCTGAGTACCTCCTCCGCCTCCTGTGATGGCAGCAAGTGCCGCACGAAGCTCGCCATCGCCGCATCGCCAGGGCCATCGCGGCGCGGCAGGAGGGCCTCAGTCATCAGATGGTCGTGGGCGGATGCGGGGCTCGCCTGGCGTCCGATCATCATCAGTCTGTTTCCCTCGCTATCGTATTGGTGCACCCATATGACGACAGCCGGGACCGTAGTGAAATTCTACGCTTGGGGGTGCGCGTCGAACCTGCGGATGGCGTGACCTAAACGAAAGGATGGTCGGGCGAGGCCAACTGATCGTCGTGTGGCCCGGCAAAGCGTGGTGCGATTAGGAAGCACGGGGCGGTCGCCGGAAAGTATGCAGCCTGACGCGCTTCACCATCCGGCGCGGCGTGAGGAGGTGACCATGGCCCACAGGCTTTCCGCACGGATCAGGTTGCTACTACTGCTCCTCGCGGTGGCCGCGCCGGGCAGCGCCGCCGCGCAGGTGGCTCCGATCCCGGTGGAAATCGCAACGCTCCGTCTCGCGGATGTCCCGATTACGGTGGAAGGTATCGGCACGGTGCAGGCGGCGAACACCGTCAGTATCCGCGCGCAGGTTGACGGCATCCTGCAGGAGGTACGCTTCCGAGAGGGAGAGAGGGTGCGCCCCGGCGACGTGCTGGGCCAGATCGATCCTCGGCCATATCAGGCCGTGCTCGATCAGGTCTTGGCCCGAAAGGCGCAGGATGAGGCGCAGCTCCAAAACGCGCAGCTCAACCTTCAACGCTTCGCCACCTTGGCCCGGGACGACTTCGCCTCCAGGCAACAACTCACAAACCAGCAGGCAATGGTCGCGCAGCTTCAGGCGCAGGTGCAAGGTGACGAGGCCGCCATCTCCCAAGCCCGCGTGCAACTCGGGTTCACAACGCTGACCTCACCCACTGATGGCATTACCGGCATCAGGCAGGTGAGCCCCGGCAACCTGCTGCGTGCCGCGGAGGCGACCACGCTCGTCGTCATCACCCAGATTCAGCCGATCGACGTGATCTTCACCCTGCCGGCCGGCAACCTGACCGAGATCCGGCAGGCGATGGCCCGCGGTGCGTTGGAGGCAACAGTCTTTGAGCGCCAGGGCGACCGGACGCTCGGCGAGGGAACCCTGCTGCTGGTGGACAACGAGATCGACCCCTCGACCGGTCAACTGCGATTGAAGGCGCGCCTGCCCAACGCGGACGGAGCCTTGTGGCCCGGCCAGTTCGTCACGGTGCGCTTGCTGGTGCGGACCGATGCGGGCGTACCAACCATCCCATCCAGCGCGATCCAGCGCGGCCCCGACGGATACTGGGTCTATGTGGTGGGGTCGGAGGCGACGGTCACGCCACATCCCGTGCGGCTCCGTCATCTCGCGGGCGGGATTGCTGCGCTGGAGGACGGCCTTCCCGTCGGCACGCGGGTGGTGTCCGCGGGTCAGTACCGCCTCCAACCCGGAAGCCGCATCCTGGCCACGAACAGCGCACCTGCGGCGAGGCCGGAGTGAACATCTCGGCTCCGTTCATCGTTCGGCCTGTCGCGACCATCCTGCTGATGGTGGCGCTGCTGATGGCCGGCCTCATCAGCTATCGGCTGTTACCCGTTGCTCCCCTGCCGCAGATCGATTTCCCGACTATCACCGTCACCACACAGCTCCCCGGCGCGAGCCCTGAAATCATGGCCAGCTCGGTCACGGCGCCTCTCGAACGCCAGTTCGGGCAGATCCCGGGCGTCTCGTCCATGACATCCAGCAGCGTGCTCGGCACGAGCATCATCACGGTTCAGTTCGACCTCAGCCGAGCCATCGACGGTGCGGCCCTTGACGTCCAGGCCGCGATCAACCAGGCCGCGGGACAACTTCCCTCGAACCTCCCAGCCCCACCGCAATACCGGAAAGTGAATCCGGCCGATGCGCCGATCCTCGTCCTCGCCGTGCAGTCGGACCTGCTGCCGCTCATCCAGGTGGACGATTACGCCGAGACAGTCCTGGCCGAGCATATCGGTCAGATCGAAGGCGTCGCTCAGGTCGGCGTCAATGGGCAGCAGAAGCCCGCCGTGCGCATTCAGATCGATACGGCAAAGCTTGCTTCGCTTGGCCTGTCGCTTGAGGATGTGCGCACCGCCATTGGGGCGCTGACGACCATTGCTCCACAGGGATCCTTGGAACGCAACACCCGCAGCTTCACCATCTACGACAATGGCCAGCTGCTGAATGCCGAACCCTGGAACGATGCGATCATCGCCTACCGCAACGGGGCGCCGGTACGCGTCCGCGATGTGGGCCAGGCCGTGGACGCCGCCGAGAATGAACGCCTCGCCGCCTATGCCAATGGCCGGCCGGCGATCCTGCTGGCGATCAGCCGCGTGCCGGGGGCCAATGTGATCGACACGGTGGAGCGGATACGTGCCGCCCTGCCGCGGCTTCAGACCGCCATCCCGCCCACGGTGACGATCAGCGTGCTGAGCGACCGGACACAGACCATCCGTGCCGCCGTGGTGGACGTCCAACGCACCTTGCTGCTGACAATCGGCCTTGTCGTCGTCGTGATCTTCTTCTTCCTCGGCAGCGCGCGTATGACACTGATCCCGACACTGTCGGTGCCCTTGGCGCTGGTTGCGACCTTCGGCGTGCTCTACGTGCTGGGCTACAGCCTGGACAACCTTTCACTAATGGCGCTCACCATCGCGGTGGGCTTCGTCGTGGACGACGCCATCGTGATGCTCGAGAACATCGAGCGGCATCGCCAGGCCGGACTTGCGTCCAGGGAGGCGGCGCTGCGGGGATCGGCTGAAATCGGCTTCACCATCGTGTCCATCAGCCTCTCGCTCGTGGCCGTCTTCATACCGCTCTTCCTCATGCCAGGGGTCGTCGGTCGGTTGTTTCGCGAGTTCGCCGTGACCGTTGCGGCCACGATCGTGATCTCGGTCATTGTATCCTTGACCCTGACGCCGATGATGGCGGCACGGCTTCTGCCACCACGGGGCGCGGCGTCAGGCCCAGGGGCGTTCCAGCGCATGTCCGAGCGCGGCTTCAACACACTGCAGGCCGGCTATGAACGCCTTCTGGATACTGCGCTGCGCCACCACGCGCTGACCCTCATGGTCTTCCTCGCGAGCATCATCGCCACCGGCGTGGCCTTTATGAATATCCCGAAGGGCTTTTTCCCGCAGCAGGATACCGGGCTGATCCTCGGGACCATCCAGTCCGCGCCCGAGACGTCCTTCCGCGAAATGACACGGCTTTCGCTGCGGCTTTCCAGCCTTGTGCAGCAGGATCCCGATGTCGCCACCGTGGGCCTCAGCCTCGGTAGCGCCGCCGGGCTGACGGAGAACCAGGGGCGCCTATTCATCAGCCTCAAGCCGCGTGACGACAGGGCCGCATCGGCCGATGAAATCATCCGCCGTCTCGCACCACAGCTCGCCGGCGTGCCGGGCGTTCGGAGCTATCTACAGTCCGTACAGGACCTCAATGTGGGCGGGCGTCTGGCGAGCACGCAGTACCAGTATACGTTGCAGGATGCCGATGCCGAGGCCCTCGACACATGGGCGCCTCGCATCGCCACTGCGCTCGGCGCGCTGCCGCAGCTGCGAGACCTGGCCAGCGACCAGCAGAGCGGCGGAACCACCCTTACCATTGAGATCGATCGTGACGCCGCGGGCCGCTACGGCATCACCCCCCAAAAGATCAACAACACGCTCTACGACGCCTTCGGCCAGCGCCAGGCCACGCAATACTTCACCCAGACCAACGCCTACCACGTCGTGCTCGAGGCGCTGCCGACGATCCAGGCTTCCGCCTCCGCGCTCCAGCAAATCTTCATCACTTCGCCGGTCACTGGCCGCCCGGTGCCGATGTCATCCCTGGCGCGCTGGACCACGCGGCCGACGCGGCCGATTGCGGTCAATCACCAGGCGCTTTTCCCTTCGGTAACCCTCAGCTTTAACCTTGCGCCCGGTGTGGCGCTCAGCGAGGCGGTCGCAGCGATCGACCGAAGCATGAACGATCTCCGGCTTCCAGGCGGCCTGCGCGGAAGCTTCCAGGGCAACGCCCAAGCCTTCCAATCCTCGCTGAGTAGCGTGCCGCTCCTGATCCTCGGCGCGCTGTGCGTCATCTACCTGATCCTCGGCATTCTCTACGAAAGCTTCATCCACCCGCTGACAATCCTATCCACCCTGCCGTCCGCGGGGTTGGGCGCGATTCTCATCCTCTGGGCCACCGGGCATGAGTTCGACCTGATTGCCATGATCGCAGTCATTCTCCTGATCGGCATCGTCAAGAAGAACGGTATCATGCTGGTGGACTTTGCTCTGTCCGCTGAGCGCAATGACGGCAAGGCGCCCGCTGAAGCCATCCGCGAGGCCTGCCTGTTGCGCTTCCGCCCGATCCTCATGACCACCGCCGCGGCGCTGTTCGGTGCCGTTCCGCTCATGCTTGCGACTGGAACAGGAGCGGAACTGCGTGTGCCTCTCGGCCTTGCCATCGTTGGCGGCCTGGCTGTGAGCCAGGTCCTGACTCTCTTCACCACGCCTGTCATTTACCTTGCGCTAAACCGGCTACGGCGACGCATTCCGAGTGACGCCGTACATGGGGATGGCATCCAACCTTGAACTACCGAGGAGGCTATTGAATTCCGCCGGCTCAAAGGCGAGCCCGAATGATGTGAGGCCGACGAGGTGCGCGCCTATGCATATCAAATCGATCTGCGCCAGGACGGGCGCATAGTCGGCGAGCATCGTTGGGCGTCTGGGTGCGGCCACGTGGTGTTCGACCCTTGGCACTGGGCTCCATTACTGGCGCGCAATCTGGTGCATGGCCTGCATCTGCCGGCAGAGCAAAATTACCCGATGGTGGGCCCGGACGAGGGACACGCCTTGCGCCCCGCGCGACCAGCCCGAGGCAGGCTTCGTCCGCTGCTGCTAAACCCAGCACGTCTCCGCGCGGCTCGTCGTGCTTCAACTTGATCATGGCGCCGCCGGCCGCCTGCAAAACCGTTCGTCTAGCAATTCATGCGAGAAAACTAGCTCTCAAACCGAGTGTTCCCAGACCATGACGCCTCGCCGATCACGAGACCGGGCCCAGCAACAGCTCGCCGCACGATCCCGACAAATCAGGTGCTCTGCCGGCGCAACCACGCGCCCGAGTTCTCATCACAGAGGCTCGGCATTAGAATTTGACGCGGGCATGTCCGACACGGGCTCGTATGCGCCTACCCCGTCCAATGACGACAGAATGACCAGGATTAGTTCCTGTTGAACTTCAAGAAAGGTCGCCTCTTGCGACGTCAGGATCTGAGCCGCGATGTCGATCTCGAGCGATGTCTCGGTCACAGCGACCAATCGAGCGCGGGGCCAGCCGGGTAGAATGGCGACGCTTTCATGCGCCTCCAGCTTTGCCTGGATATCCTCCAACAGAGCGAGAATCCTTTCGCGTTTGGTGTGGCGCGGAACCCCGATGCGGTGCTGGAAAGTCCACCGTTCGCGCGCGGAGAGGTTGGTTACATGCGTCTTCGCCAAGTCCGCATTCGGCACGGTCGTAATCCGGCCGTCGCTGGCCCGGATCCGGCTCGATCGCGGGCCGATTGAAACGACCTGTCCGGTCGCGCTGCCAAAGGCAATGATATCGCCAACCCGAAACGGGCGGTCGGCGAAGATCGAGACACCACCATAAAGATTCTCTACCGTGGACTGCGCGGCAAGAGCCAGAGCCACACCGCCGATCGAAACGCCGGCTAGCAGGCCGAGTGCTGGAATTCCTATGTCGTTCGCGCCAAGCATGAGGAGCCCGCCTGCGCAGAGCAGCGATCCGACCCGTGCAACGAGGCGAATCAGGTTTGCGTCGTACATTTCGTTTGAGAACAATGGTGAGGCGACAACCGCCTCGGCCAGCAGCCACCAGCCCAGCCATGCTGCCCAGGCAGCCGCAATGTAGAGAATGATGACCACTGTCAACATTCCGATATCTGACACGATGCCGGTCGGGATCACCTCAAACAGGACAAAGGAATAGGTGAGGACGGCCAGCGCGGCCATCAGCAAGGGCGTTGTGAACGAGACCGCATAGGATTTCCATGGCGAGAGCTGCGCGCTCCATTGCCGCACTCGGCGCCACCACATGCTGGTTACGCCTAGCGTCACGAGGAAGGCGAGAAGAGTCGCCAGTGCTTTCCAGAGCGGGGTCTCGTCGATGGTGAAATGCAGGAAGGCGGGTAGCGAATTGGTAGGCAGATGCGAGAGAAGCGGTCCGGTCGCACTGCGCTGCATGCCTCGCCAGTTAAAAATCACTGTATCGCGGACCGGGGGGTCATTGATGATGTCAGCATGCCAGCTCGGGAGGGTGGCAAGAGTATGGGCGGAGAATACGTAGTCGCCTGCGCGCACACCATCCGTCAGGCGAACAAGCCGAATCTCAGTGCCCGGCAGCGTCCAATGCGCGGGCGGGTCGCCCGAAGGTGAGCCGCCGGTATATTCGGGGAGCCGATTGAGGATGTCCGCAAGATAGCCGACGCCAGTGGCCGCGTGCTTGAGCCGGGTCGCCGCTGGCACTTCGCGCAGGTCGAAGACTGCGGTGCCGAGGCGGAGATGGGCGCGAGCGACCGCGATCTCATTGGCGTAGGTTGGGTTCTGCTGATAGGCACGGAACAGGCCTTCAATGCGCTGCGTCTCGGCAATGAAGGAACGATAAGTGCTGATCGGGCTCGAGGTGTCGAGCTCCGACTGCAATCCGGCGGCTGACGAAAGCCGGCATGCTGTCATGCAGGCGAGAAGCGCTATCAGTAGCTGCAGTAGTCGCATCGACCTCTACCCGAAATGCTTTGCAGACAACCCAGCGCGGGCGGTCGCGATACCGCCAATCGACATCGGGGGATGCGCGCCAGTCCCGCACGGCTACGGCGAGCCAATGTCGAGATGGCTTTGGTCGTGGAGGGCGACGCGGCACCGTGTCGCATGGACCTCGTACCCATCAGCTTGGTCTTCCGCGCCCATGCATTGTGCGATCGCTTTGTCGACGATGATGGCGATACTGCGAACGAATTCGCGGCGCAGAAAGGTGTGACTAAATCCGGGATCACGCGCGTCGCCCGGCTATCCAGCGATCTTGTGTGGCTGTCGGCGCGCCTTTCGCGCCCGAGGGTGCTCAGCAATGGCTTTGACGGCGGGACTTTTGGCTCGCCGATATCGTTGTCAGGCAATACCCGTCCGCATCACGTCGAGACACAGTATGTATGCTTTGCAGCGCTTCCTGCTTTTGCGAAGCGGTACAGAGTTGCGTGTTGTCACGGTGGAGCGGCCCCTAATGCGCCCGGACCCGTGGATAGCCCAGAGGTCCTGAGTTCAAGCGGAAGGATACGTCCATGCTAAAGCCCTTGACCGCGTTGAGATCATCACCCGAACCCACCGCCGCAAATGCTGCACGGTTGAGGAAAAGGTCCGGCTGATTCAGCAGACCGCGCAGATCGGCATGACGGTCTCCGCCGGCTCCCGGCTGCGCGCGCGCAGGGTCTCATCATGACCGATTTGCCGGCGCATGGGACCTCTGCGCCCGCGTGCTCACCTCATCGCGCCTCGCGCATCTTCGCGTGCCCGCGCATTGGCAACGATCTCGGCGAGCCGCGGACGTTCCAGCGCTACCGCCGCCTTGTCCAGGAAGCCCTCAATCGCGCGTTCAGCCCCTGACGAAGGCCAGCAAGTCCGGGTTGATCACATTGGCGTGGGTCGTCAGCATGCCGTGCGGATAGCCAGGGTAAGTCTTCAGCACGCCATTCTTCAGCAGCTTCACCGACAGCAGTGCGGCGTCGGCGATCGGAACGATCTGGTCGTCCTCACCATGAAGCACCATCACCGGCACGCCGATCGCCTTCAGGTCCTCGGTCTGGTCGGTCTCAGAGAACGCCCTGATGCCGTCGTAATGGGCGTTGGTGCCGCCCATCATCCCCTGCCGCCACCAGTTCTGGATGACGCCCGGATAGCTCGTCGCGCCGGGACGGTTGAAGCCGTAGAAGGGCCCGGTCGGGACATCGAGGAAGAATTGCGCGCGATTGGCGGCGAGCGCGCTGCGGAAGCCATCGAACACCTCGATCGGCTGGCCGCCGGGGTTCGCCGCGGTCTTCAGCATCAGGGGCGGCACGGCGCTGACCAGGACGGCCTTGGCCACGCGGCCGCGCGGCTCGCCGAACTTCGCGACATAGCGCGCCACCTCGCCACCGCCGGTCGAATGGCCGATGTGAACGGCGCGGCGCAGGTCGAGGTGTTCCGCCACAGCCGCGGCATCCGCGGCGTAGTGGTCCATGTCGTGGCCGAAATCCACCTGCTGGGACCGGCCATGCCCACGACGATCGTGGGCGACGACACGGTAGCCCGCCTTGAGGAAGAACAGCATCTGCGCGTCCCAGTCATCGGACGACAGTGGCCAGCCGTGATGGAACACGATGGGCTGGGCATCCTTCGGGCCCCAATCCTTGTAGAAGATGGAAACGCCGTCCTGGGTGGTGACAAAATTGCTGTGCATGGGTGTCACGTCTCGCAATGTGGGTTGATCGAGGGTGGCGGGTTTCGGCCGTGTCAGACTGCTCACCCACCGCCGGCCGCGGACGACAAGGCTTCTGCCTGCCGCAGGATCATGATGAGGCTGTCGGCATCGCGCGGGCCGTCGTATCGCAAACCGTTGATGAACAGCGTCGGTGTGCCGTTGACGCCGCTGCGCACGCCGCCACGGAAGTCGTCGCGGATCTTCTGGTCGAAGCGCCCGTCAAAGGCGCCCGCCACGACGTCCGAGGGCAGGCCCAGGCGATGGCCATAGGCGAGAAGGTCGCGCTCGCCGAGCGCCTCCTGGTTTTCGTACAGCAGGTCATGGGCCTGCCAGAACAGCCCGGCGCCAGCCGCCATCTCGGCGAATTCGGCGGCACGCAGCGCGTGCGGGTGCATCTCCGTCAGCGGAAAGTTGCGAAAGACGAAGCGCAGGCCGTCCCCCATCGTACGCTGGACGGCCTTCAAGATCGGATAAGCCTCCCCGCAATGGGGGCATTGGTAGTCGCCGTACTCGACGAGGGTGACCGCGGCGTTGTCGGCGCCCTGCGCATGGTCGCTGGCGCTGACCGGAATGCTGAGGCGGCTCATGCCACGGTCTCCGTCTTGCCGGTGCTCGCCGCGATGTCCTGCAGCGCTTTAAGGATGCCGTCGGCACCGGGGTTGATGCCGAGCGGGGAGACATGGCTCCATCGGATGACGCCATCCGCATCGATGACGAAAAGGGCGCGCTCCGTGATGCCCTCCTTCTCGCGATAGACCCCGTAGCGTCGCGCGACATCTCCCTTTGGTTCGAAATCGGCGAGCAGCGGAAAGTGCAGCTTGCGCTCCGCTGCGAAGGCAGCATGGCACCAGACGCCATCGACCGAGATGCCGACGAGCTGCGCGCCGAGGCCGCGAAACTCGGACAGAATCTCGTTGTACAGCGCCATCTGGTCACCGCAGACCGGGCTCCAATCCGCGGGATAAAACGCCAGGATCACCGGACTGCCCCGCAGATCGCCGAGGGAGATTATCTGATCGGGTGTCGCGGGCAGGCTGAACGCCGGGGCGGTTGCCCCGGCACGCAGCGCCGCATCGGGTTGGTGGGAGGACATCGGGGGAACCTCGCTGAGCGGGATGGCGTGATCAGCGCGGGGCGCGTGTCGATTCGAATAGGAACCAGGCGCGGCGTTCGGCTTCGTCGATCCAGACCTCGAGCAGGCTCGTCGAGGCGGCGTCATTGTGAGCCTCGCACACGGCATGAGCGGCGCGCAGGAAACCGACCATGCGGCGATTATCCTCGGCCAGCTCCGCGAGCATGCCCTCCGGCGTGACGTAGTCGGCGTCATTGTCGGACAGCCGCTGCAGGCGTGCGATGTGGCCAATCGAACGTAGGGTCGTGCCGCCAACCTTGCGCGCCCGTTCGGCCAGCGCGTCGGTGGTCGCGAAGATCTGCTCGCCCTGCTCGTCCAGCATCAGGTGGTAGTCGCGGAAATGCGGCCCGGACATGTGCCAGTGGAAATTCTTGGTCTTGAGGTAGAGCGCGAACATGTCGGCGAGTACGCCGGTCAGCGCCGCGGCGATGTCCTTCGTGGCATTTGTGCCAAGGTCGGTCGGCGTGCGCAGCGGCGCCGTCTTGCGGGTCGCGAGCGTGGTGTCGGTCATCGTGGCTCTCCGTGGTTCGGTTCCGTCCGCCGGTTCGTCCGCCACCGGCGTCGTGCCGGTCTGCGGGCTGGTCCTGACGGGCGTTGTTCCCGTGGCCAGAGTCTTAGAAGACTGCCTGCCGGGAATGAATCAGCGGGAAGCATCGTCAGACCATACTTTGGTGCTACCGGCGGGACCGTATGAGGTTTCGCATGCTCAACATGATCGACGAGTTCACCCGGGAATGCCTGGCCATCCGGATTGACCGGAAGCTGAAGTCGACAGGCGTGATCGATGTGCTGTCGGATCTGTTCATCTTGCGCGGGGCGCCGGGGCCATATCCCCTCGGACAATCGGCCTGAATTCATCGCCAAGGCGGTGAGTGACTGGATCGCCGCGGTTGGCGGGCAGGGGGCGTTCATTGAGCCGGGCTGGCCTTGGGAGAACGGCTTTTGCGAGAGCTTCAACAGCAAGCTGCGCGACGAGTTGCTGAATGGGGAGATCTTCTACTCGCCGGCCAAGGCGCGGGTCGTCATTGAGCGCTGGCGTCAGCACCAAAACACAGTGCGTCCACACTCGTCGCTCGCATACAAGCCACCTGCACCAAGTGACTTGAGCTGGCCGCCGACACGGGCTCAGCCTGCCATACCGGTCACCCCGGACGTGGCAGACAAGCGGTCGATACATTATTTTCCACCCCGGACCACGTCATGGGGGCAGGCCAGAATATGCGTTTTGCCGCGAATGTCGCTCAGCCGCCGCATCCGGGCCGGTTCCCTCCATGTGCAACCTCTACAGCAGTGTCTCCGACCGCAGGCCGTCCTCCAGCTTTCGAGGGCGTCCGGGGGCGCGGCCGGCAAACGATGCCGCGCCGGCAAGTGGGACTGCGCGACGGTGCGGATGACTTCGAGCTTCTCGTTGGCGGGGTATCTCACGAATTGGTTATCGCCAGCCGCGAGAATGTTTTTTTCAGCAGGCGTAGTTCAAGTACCTGTTCGGCCACGACCTCCTTCAGCGCGCGGGCTTCCTGGCGGAGTTCCTTGCCCTCGTCGGTAGTGGCTGCGCACGCAGTGTCGCCGGTCAGGCGGAGCTTGCCGGCCTTCAGGAACTACTTCGACCAGACGTAGTACAGGCTCTCGGCGAAGGCTTCGCGGCGGTACAGGCAGCAATGCTGTCGTCGACGCGTAGGTCTTCGAGGACGATGCGGATCTTGTCCTCGGCCGAGCGGGGCTTTGCGGGTCGCGCGGCGGATGTCGCGCACCACCTTTTCGGCCGTCGACCTTGAGGCAGGGGCGGAGGAATTCTGGCTCATCTTCACTCTCTTGGGGGTTACGATGAGCCAGAAATCCTCCGCTCTTCAACGTCGCCATCCTGTCTCAGAGGTGATGACGCTGGACACTCGGTATTTCCGTAAACATCGTATATCAGCAATCCAGGGCCGTTCAGATGGACGAAAGCCGCGGCTATTGCCGGCAAGGCGGTGCCAGCGACAACCGTTAAGCCGGGGCGTGATGCCTTGTAGAATTCCGCATCTGCGCAAATGAATCGGACCGTTGTTGCAGCGAGCATTGTAAGCGGTGCCCGCGTCCCGGCTTGCCTAGTTGGACTGGGGGAGCCCGGTAAGCGGTGGCTCCCCCCATTCGCAGTCCGAGAGTGATATGAACCTGATTCGTAACAAAAATTAAGACATCCCTAGTAGAATTCGAACTGACGCTTCATCCCCTTTACTGAAGGGTTGCGCACCCGCGGTCCAATTGGGATCGGAACTCCTCCAGGACGCGCTTGTAAATTGCCGACGTATCGGGGAGGCCATTAATGCGGCGCGCGAGTTGCTCGAGGCCGCGCGCTGTGACGTGCGCGCGCCTCCGCATGAAGCCAAATTCGACGGCAAACTGGGTAGCCACCCACGCGCCGCCGTTGGACCTTTGGATCCACCCGATCGTGCTCATGAAATCGAAGAGCTGCCGAAGCTTCGTGAAGCGCAGCATTTTCCCGACATCGGAGATGCAGAACTCGCCTTCGCTTGTCCCCACTTTTTTAAGTTCTACCTCGTCGCTATCCCAACCGACCACGCACATGATCCCTTTCTGTGCAAGCTAGAGATTGTGGCCTAGCTGTCGTGCGATTCGCTGCATTCCATCAATGCAACAATCGCGGAGCAGATCTGCCAAATTCGGGAAGCTCGTATGTGTGGGCTCGCTCCGCGCCGTTGTTGAGTGCGCGGGTTCGACCGTTGCTCGCCGCTTGGTTGCGCCGGCCATTGACGGGTCGACTAACACCGCGACCCTCCCGATGCCCTGCCGCGCCTACACGGTGCTCGCCGGCATGTCTCCTGTGCTGCGGCACTTATGTAGTCGAGCACCCATGCCGAGCCGTCGCCGTTCGGGGTACGGCTCGCTGGCAATGCCAGCAAAGCCGCTCCTGCTGCAGCAGCGGCAATCAATGGGGGTTAGCGAGTTTCCGAAAATTACGGCAACATCGATATCCGGTAAATTCGTTCATTACGTAACATCATTCCTTGAGGACCGCGATATGCCCGAAACCCGCCGCTTCGAATTCCATGTTTCAAAAGAGCTGGACGACAATCTGGATGCGTGGCGGCGTCGCCACCCTGACCTGCCGGACCGCTCGAAGGCTGCGCGCCTTCTCATCCAGCGCGGCATCGAAGCTGATGGCGTAGCGGAGCCTCCTCGTCTCGAAGCGGTGCCGATCCATAAGCCCATCCCCACCCTCACTCCGCCCCCGACCCCGACGGCGAAGCCGTGGCGCGATGCGCCGTGGAATGCCGCGTCTGTCCGCGACGACCGCACCATCCCGTGCAACGCGCGAATCAACGAGCGTATCCACGTCCAACTAGATTGGCTCCTGGGTGCAACCCGGCGCGCAAAGAGGGAGGTCGTTGAGGCCGCCCTTTCGCAGTACCTTGCGCAGGAAATCGCTAAACACGGGATTAAGGTGTAGTCGAAGCGGGAGCGACCCGTTCGCAACGGCACTCCAAATGCGGAAACTGTGCGGTGTGCAAAGCCGATCCGCGCGATCAATCTTACTGACACGGGTCCGCGCTACGCAGATCGCGGGCCAGCCCCGTTGATGCCCACCACCAGCACCCAGGGCGGGGGCGGCCAGCGAAGGCCGACGCCCCTGGCCAAGTCAACCCGCCGGCACCTACTGGCCGGACTGCTGGACCGGGCCCAGATCGGCGACGTGGCCGGGGCGGAGGCCCTGATCCGCCTCGGCTTGACGGCGGACGCGGCGGCGCAGAAGGGACCGCGCCGCCGCGTCCGCCCCACCGGCGAGTAGCCGCGCCATTTCCGCCGATCTCCTCCCCGAGATGTTCCACTGCGGTCTCATACCGAGCGTACTAAGGAATGACCGGTCGGGCTCAATGGAAGTCGGCCAATGATCGGATGGCCCGCCGCGATTGTAGCGGATGACCCAGCCCCGCAACGTCTGCCGGTCCATCCCCGCAATCCGCGCCGCCGCCTGTCGACTCATGCCCTCCCGCGCCGCCGCAATCGCCAGCAGCCGCCGCGCCACGCGTGGGTCACTCTCGACCTTCGCCAGTCCTCGCAGTTCACCGGGCGGCCTGTCCTCTCGGATCATCAGCGCTGACATGCTCCGCTCCCCGACGCCACACCCGCCAATGAATTACACCCGACCGCGTCGCCTTAAGCCCACGGGTCAGCCCTTCGTGCGCCGGGTATCAGGACATGCGCCTGGCGGTCACCCGTGGCCCGCTCACCGAACTGGCGGTGGTGACGAACGCCGCCATGACCGGGCGCCTCCTCTACGCCAGGGAAGCGCCTGGTCGCCGTCCGGCATTGTTCACCGGCTCGGATGGCGTAGCGCCGTCGCGGAAGATCGGGAGCAGCATTGCCTGCGCTGGCCTGCTCGCCGGGGTGATGACCGCCGTCGGCAGGACCGTCGCCACGCATCGAGACAATCAACAGCGCCGGCATCGTGCAACTGCGCAGCATCGCGAAGAGATTGCCGCAGTTGCCAACGCCCGATGACTGGATCGCCAGCACGGACCGCATGCCCCCGAGCCAAGCGCCAGAAATGACGCCCACCCCTTCCTCCTCGGTTGTCAGCGGAACGACGGTAATGGCGGGATCCGCCTCGCAACGGGCGATAAGTGGGGCGTTCCCGCCGTCGGGCACATGCGCCAGGAGACGCACCCCACGTGCGGTCAGCGCGGTATGAATCGCCGCCGGCCAGGCGCCGCGGGCAGTGCCGAAATCGTAGTCCTCAGCCATTGCGTTCACTCCGCGCGCAGCCCAAGCGAGGTGACCAGACCGCTCCAACGGCTTGTCTCCTCGCGGACATAGGTTTCGAGGCGATCCTCGCCGACGCTGGACGGCTCGGCGCCCTGCTGCTGCCAGACCCGCTGCACGGCAGGAGAGGCAAGGGCCGCACGTACCTCCGCCCGCAACCGCGCCAGGATCGGCACGGGGATCCCGGCCGGTGCCCAAAGCGCATACCAGGTGCCGGCATCGATCGCAGGCCCGCCCGCCTCGGACATTGTCGGGATATCCGGGAAGAGCGCCGATCGCCGCGATACTGTGAGGGCAATCGGCCGAAGCCTCTGCCCCTGGATCTGCGGCGCCGAGGTGCCCATGCCGTCAAACATCATCGGGCACACTCCGGCGAGCAGGTCGTTCATCGCTGGTGCGGTACCGCGATACGGGACATGCAGCATGCGCAGCCCGGTCTCGCGCAGGAACATCTCCGCGATGATGTGCTGAGATGTGCCACTACCAGAGGAACAGTAGGTCAGGCTGTCCGGCGTCGCCCGCGCGCGGTCCATCAGGGTACGAAGGTCGGTCAACCCCGAAGCCGGGTTCACCACCAGCACGTTGGGCACGACAGCGGTTATCGCCACCGGGACGAAATCCGCATCGATGCGATATCCTCGCTGCGGATAGAGCGCCTCTGCCATCGGCTGGTGTACGCCGCCGGACAGCAGTGTGTAGCCATCGGCCGGAGCGCGCGCGGCATTCAGCACGCCTATGGTGCCGCCCGCGCCGGCGCGGTTATCCACGACGACGGACTGCCCGAGTTGTGCCTGGAGTTGCGCCGCTACCGGCCGCGTGAAGCTATCTACCCCACCGCCCGGACCATAGGGCACGACGATGCGGATGGGACGGTCGGGCCAGGCGGGTGCCTGGGCAAATGCGGGGGCGGTGGCCAGGCCGAGTGCGGCTGCCAGGAGAATTCGGGTGCTCATTTGGGCGTCTCCTACGGTTTCGCGGCTCTTTCGGCCGTCTTGAGTAGCTTCCAGGTGGAGGTGGCGTAGGCGATCAGCAGGCCTGCGTCGTCGCGCGCCTCGGCACGTAGGAAACAAGTGCCGCCCCGCCGCAGAGCCTCTCCTCGGCAGATCACACGCCCGGTGTGGATTGCCGCTAGGAACTGCACCTTCATTTCGAGCGTCGTGCCTGCCCCTGCCTGGTTGTGGATCAGATGCCCCATCGCGATGTCGAGCGCGGTGGCGAGGACGCCGCCATGGAGCGTGCCCTGCGGATTGAGTAGGAAGTCCTCCGCGTCGAAGGCCACCTCGCAGGCATCGCCCGGATAGGTAATCTGGAGACCCAGGAACCGCGCGAGGAAAAAGTTCCCGAATTGTTCCTGGCGTCCGGCCGCCGCGCGGTCGAATGCAGCACGGGCCCGGTCGATATCCACCTCGCGGGTCACGCCGGCGTCCCTAGCCAGTCCTGCATCACTTCTGCCTGGTGCTGGCCGAAGGCATTCGCCCTCTCCATTGTCGGGGAGAAGGGAGCTCCCCTCGCGGAGATGGCCAAGGCGTTTGCGACGGACGCGGAAATGCAAGAGGAGATCCTCGCGCGCGCCCGTCCCCTCCCTGACCGGTTGAGGTCGAAGCTGACTGATCACGTCTCCCGCAAGACCTCGGCTTCCCCGAGCTTGCGGGCGCTCCTCCCGCAGTACGTCGCCGAAAGAAACCCTATCGTCAGGGCGTCCGCCGAGACGGGGTATCACCGCCGACTGTCGAGGGACGAACGGACGAGCCCGGAAAACCTGGGCCGCCTTGCCTCCGAGATTCGGGCCGTCGGACCCGACTTGGACGTCGTGCGCGGGGCGGCTATCGCGGCCGCGATCGAATGTGAATGCCTGGGAGAGGTGCTGGCGATCGCATCGCCCGAAGGCGGGCCAATCTTCTCCTCCCTAAGTCACCTCAGGATGGGCGAGAACGGACGACTGCTGACAACCCTTCTCCGTAAGTGGAGCTACCTACGCAGCGTCCTGGGCGACGACGTCATCAAAGGTCTTCTCCGCGACGGAGGTGACAATGGTTATATCTGGGACCAACTGGCCACGGAACTGACTGGCGGCTCCGATGCCCGGCAACCGTTCCTGGACTACTGCTCGAGCGTCGAGAATGCGTTGGAACCTTCCTCTTTGCGAGCGCTGGCGCGCCTCGCGCCACATACGGCGCTGTTACGCGACCACTCGCTCCGCGCTGTGCGCATGCGGCCCGGTCAAGCTAACCTGCACCAATACCAGCGAAGCGTGGAGGCCGGCATAATTCTCGGCACAAGTTTCTCCGCCGACGCGGAAGTGGCACGGTGTCTGCAGCGCGAACTGGAGACCGACTCCGTCGGGGTCGTTGTCGGCCTGACGATCGGCTGGCCGCGGAGCCCGGACCTCGCGTCTTACGAGCAGGCTGCTAGGGTACAGGGGATGCAAATGCCGCGCGTGAGCGCGCTGAGTCTTCTCTCCGTCTTCGGCACGTCTGAGGGACGGACAAGAGCCATCCTGCGTAGCATCGACGAGATCACGGGTGACACATGGGATTTGGTGCCCGAGGTCGTCGCGGCGGCGATCCGAATCCTTCGGGCGGACGAGGAAGTCGGGAGAACCCTCCTCACCCGCTTAAATGGCGACGACGCTACCGCAAGCGAAAGGGCGTCAATCCCCCGCCTGCTCGCCGCCGCCGGGGTGGAGGGAGAGGCAGTACGTCGTTGGAGCGAGGCCGCGCTCGCCGCGTCCAGCGAGAACTATTCGCTTAGGGACGTCGGTCTCGACCTCGTAACTGGGGATCACCGGCCAGTTCCCCATGCCCTCCTCGATGTGCTTCTGCCGTATGGGCCGGGTTAACAGAAGGCCGGCACCCCGGATGACCGCGATTGCAAGCACGGACAATCAGCATGGCCGCAATCTCCGGTAAGTCATTCGCCAACGGACTACACATCCAAGACACCGCGCATGGACTGCTCGTTCAACAAGGCGATATCGATGCGATCGTCGGGCTACGGCGTTGGCCGCGGTGGATTCAGAAGCATCTGCTTTCGGCAGAACATCATGGCGGACAAGAAGTCGCGGGTCGCATCATGCAGCTCCGGCTCCGTCCAACTGGTCGTGCCCTGGTGTGTCCCGACGTTGCGGTTCAGGACGACCCGGAGAAGGGTCTGGCCCAGTTCACGCTGCGGGACACCGGGCGGGATCGCCGCGATTCTGAGCAGTTGATCCGCGCGGGTGGTTTCACCCCAGGTTGCGACTAAGCCCCTGTTTCCGGTGAGAAGGCCGGAAACCTCTGAATCCTCACGCCAGAAGCGACGCATCTTCGCCATGAGCTGGTCCGGCATGGGCACGCCGACCTCACGAAACATATCGTTGAGAAGCAGTTCCACCGCGTCGCCAAGGGACTGCACCTCCTTGGACAAAGCCTCTCGATCGACAGGGTCACCGCTGAACTGGCGCCTTATGATCTCCGCGATCGACAGCGCCACCCTGAATGACTGTCGACGTTCAAGCCAATCGCACAGATCCGTCACGTCTGAACTGGTTAGGGACAAGGCGCCTGCGGCCGGCGCGTTGGGGAGTACGCTGTGCTGTAGCGCTTGCTCAAGACGCTCGCGTGCTCCGCGCCACCAGTCAGGAAAGACAGCATCGAGCGTGAGCCCGAAATGTCCTGTCACGCGCCCGACCCGTTGCGCCAGAAGTTCGCGATCAAGGCTGTAGGCCGTCATCGCCATATTCGTCGCCAGCGCAATCTGCCGACGGTATTCGGCCGCCAGCAAGGAGCGGTCGCGATTTCGCCACTCGCCCCAGCGTTCGCAGAGATATCGAATGAACTCGACTACTGAATCCTCGGTCGCACCGAGCGCGTCGAGCGCCTGTAGAGCCCTTTCGCGCTGGGCTCGGTCAAGGTCAACTTGCTCGATCTCGCTTACGGGGGCGGGCGGACCGACATGATGGAGGGAGATGGACCACAATTTGCGCCGCCGAACCTCAAGCGTGCGCGCTGCCGCATCAAAATATCCGCTCCACCGAGTTCCTGTCGTGAGGCCGCGAGGTGCCCAGTAGGGGATCTCGCGGAATTTCGGAAATCCCTGGAGTTCTGCGAGCGATCCATTGTGGACGATGGTGTTCACTTCGGTTCTGCGGGTATCAACGATCACCCGCACGCCCGTTTCAACGGCATCTGCAACCAGCAACGCTTGCCAGTCGTGATAGTAGGTATCCACGGCGCCATCCGCGAAGTGGCCCGGATGGCCAGGATTGGGCACCTCCGTCCTGAATAGCTCCCACGCTTCGAACGCTTCGACAGCGACATCTTTTGTGATGAGTGAAGCGCCCGGGGAGCCAACTACGTCCAGCGGGTGCTCCGCCTCGGCTTCGGCATCGGGACCTCTCCAGCGACGCAAAGCGCTCATCAGAGCGTCCGCCTCCGCCCTTGCTTCCGCCGTGACTGGCGGGTCGGGAATACCGTCATGGTCCTCAACGATCATCCCGCGCGGCCAGCGGATGCGAGCCACCGGGACCACCATTCGCTCGCATTCAAGAAACTCTAAAATCTGGTCTTGGAAGATATTCTCTCGGATCTTCAGATCTGCGAGCAGGCGGCCAAACTCGCGCGTGGATAAGTATCGTCCCGTCACCGCGCATTCCTCTGAGTGTTAGTGCCGATGATAGCTACGGCTTCGGGCATCAGGCCGGGCGGCATCGGCGAACATGGCCGGAAAGATAGCCATGCGATCGTGCAAAATGCACGGAGCCGCCATAGCCTTCGCGGCGATGAACCACGCCCACCTCGAAGCCTGCAACCGCCACCTGTGGGTGGTCGCGGCAGGCACCCGCCTCGCCGATGATGCAATCCATGCAGCCCTGGGCCGGCCGGGCTACCCGCCACCCTATTCCACCGTCCCCGGGATGGCCTAGACGCTGATGCCGCCGGGATACGAGGCCTTCACCATGAGCCTGGGCAGGCGTTGGCATGCGATGTCGCGGCTGGGCGAGGCCGACCGCTTCACGGCGCAGGCGGCCAGCCCCGTCTTGTCCCGGCTGTCGGCGATCCTCCAGGCGGTGGCGCGGGAGGCCCGGCGCGGCGAGGGCGACCAATGGAGGGCAGGATGACCAAACGCAGCCATGACCTTGTGGGATTGAACTCCCTCATCAACCCGCCGGCGCCCGGGTAGGCCAGGGCGATGTGCGGCAGGTTCGCGAAGTTCGCATCCAGCGCCGAGCGTGCTGCCATGCGGGCGGAGGACTGGCGATCGATCCGAGAGGAATGGCGGCCTAGGCCGGGGCGCGAAGGCGCCGACCCGGATGGCCGGCTATCGCGGGGCCGCTTCAACATCGGCCCGGCCCAGACGATCAAGGCGATCCGCCGGAACCCCGAGACGGATGAACTGCTGACCGACCCGCTGCTGTGGGGCCTCGTCCCGCGATGGACCAAGGACCTGAAGCAGGCCCGCAAGCCCATCAACGCGAGGTCGGAGACGGTACGGACCTCGGGCATGTTCAAGGACTGCTTTGCGCGCCGGCGATGCCTCGTGCCGATGGATGCCTATTACGAATGGTCGGGCGAGAAGCCGCCGAAGCAGCCTTGGGCGATCGGGCGGCGCGACGGCCACGAGTTCCTTGTCGGGGCGATTTGGGACGGCTGGCGGGCGCGGATGGCGCGATCCTGCGGACCATCGCGCTGATCACTACCGTGCCGAACGAGCCACTGGCGAAGATTCACGACCGGATGCCGGTGATAGTCCGGCATGATGATGTGGAGACTTGGATCGGGGAGGATGCCGACGCGGCCGCGGGCCTGATGGTGTCGGCGCCGGACACGTACCTGCGCGCCTGGGCGGTTGGCAGGGCGGTGGGCGATGTGCGGAATGACGGGCCGGAACTGCTCGCGCCGATCAATCTGCCGGCGGGGCCGGATGAATGATCCGGGTGCCGTTCTATGCCGGCCAGCGGGACCCTGGGCGGAACTGAAGGGACATGCTCCCTGATCCGCCCATTGAGGCGATCCTGTCCGCGGAGGCTGACTGGGCGCGGCTGGAACCGCTGATCCGCTTCGTCTGGCTTTTCGGGAGCAGGGCGCGCGGCGACCACCGGCCGGATAGCGATATCGACCTCGCCGTCTCCCACGACATTGACCCGGAATTTCTGCGGCAGGTTCGGGGCGATGTCGCTTGGGCTCAGGCCCTGACGTGGTCAGGCTGCCACAAGCGAGGGGTCGCCACCCTGGCATCGGCCTTTCGGGTGCCTGTGCACGTTGAGGTCATTGGCCGCGACGACCAGCGGGTTAGGCCTGCGGTTCTTCGGGATGGGCTGCTGCTGTATTGGCGGGGCCGCCTCTTGCTGACCCAATGCCGCTGACCCGCCCGGCTCCCGGCGCCCCGGCCCGGACAGCCAGCCCCGGCCCTCCCAGCCGCCGCCCGTGCTGGCCCTGAGCCTGCCGGACCGCGCCCGGGGGCCTTTTTCCCCGCCCCGGCGCCGGGGCCCGTCCCTGCGCGTCCCCTGAGCGGCCCGGGACCGGCCCCGCGGGGCAGCCCGACCCGGCAGCCCGGAGCAGCGCCGGGACAGCGGCGGCCGTCCCCAAGCCCGCCGGGGGTGTCCCCGGCCGGCCCAAAGTGTCCCCTGCACGTCCCCGAATATCCTCGTTGGTAGCGGCGGGCGGACTTGAACCGCCGACCCCGGCATTATGAGGCCCATAACCACGGTTGAAGAGGCCCAATGCATCCTATCGGACAGCACGGATCTGACCGGCCAACCCTTCGTAAGCGCGCGGTGCCTTGCGCCATGGAAAGTGTGAAGGGCCAAATCGACGTCAAACGCGGAGGTTAGGCGGCGTCACATCGTATCACTGCGGATCAGACCAGCGCATTCCAAACGTGGGGACTAATGTGGGCGCCGATGCGTGCAGTGTTAATTTTATCGAGTAAATTCAAATTGTTAGCGTTAGAAAATGGTGCGGTCGAGAAGATTCGAACTTCCACAGGGTTGCCCCTACCAGCACCTCAAGCTGGCGCGTCTACCATTCCGCCACGACCGCAAACCGGGTAGAGGGCGCGGCGTATAACCCATGACCGCGCCGCCATCAACATGCCCTCTCGATTGGATCGTCAGCGAGGGGCGAACCCCCTATGCTGAGGCGCTCTCGGCCATGGAGGCCCACGTCGCCGCGATCCGCGCCGAGGGCGCACGCGAACGCGTCTGGCTGGTGGAGCACGACCCCACCTACACCGCCGGCACCTCGGCCAAGGCCGACGACCTGCGCGACGCCCGATTCCCGGTGTTCAACGCCGGGCGTGGCGGGCAATGGACCTATCACGGGCCCGGACAACGCACCGGCTACGTGATGCTTGACCTGCAGAACGCTCACGGGTCGGTGCCCGCCCGCGACATCCGCGCCTATGTCCATGGGCTGGAGGAATGGATGATCCGCGCCCTGGACCGGTTCAACGTCAGGGCGGAACGGCGCGAGGGCCGAGTCGGGCTGTGGGTGGCCAACCGCGCCGGCGGGGAAGACAAGATCGCCGCGATCGGCGTGCGGGTGACCCGGTGGGTGAGCTGGCACGGGGTTGCCCTGAACGTGGACCCGGATCTCGACCATTTCAGCGGGATCGTACCGTGCGGGATCAGTGAATTCGGGGTGACCAGCCTGCATGGGCAGGGGGTCCTGGCGACGATGGAAGAAGCGGATGCGGCACTGAAGGCGGCTTGGGGCGAGGTATTCGGCTGACGCCATGGCCGCCCGGGCAATGATTGCCATGCGTGCCGCCTGTCAGGCATTACAGAATCTACATCCAGATCACCGGGAGGATCCGATGACAATCAATAGACGCAACATGATGGCCGGCGCTGGCGCTGGCCTCGCCGTGCTGGGGCTTGGCCGGCAGGCCACTGCCCAACCGCGCAACCCGGCCTGGCCGCGCGCGCTCAACATGGGCACCGCGGCGCCCGGCGGCACCTATGCGCTGTATGGTCCGGCCTGGGGCCAGATCGTCCAGGAAGCGACGGGGATCAACATTTCCTTTCGCACGACGCAGGGGCCGAACCAGAATATCATCCTGGTCCAGCGTCGCGAGGTCGAACTCGGCATGGTGACCATGGGTGTCGCGCTGCAGGCCTGGAACGGCGAGGGCGCCTGGACGCAAGGCAACAAGTTCCGCGATATCCGCGCCCTGTTCCCGATGTATGACACGCCATTCCACGGCATCGCGTTGAAGCGCAGCGGCATCACCCAGATGTCGCAGCTGGCGGGCAAGAATGTCGGCGTCGGGCCGCGCGGCGGCACGCCCGGTACCTATTTCCCGCTGATGCTCGACCGGCTCGGCTACAAGCCGGCCACGATACGCTTCGGGTCGGGGTCTGACATGTCGGGGCAGTTGCAGGACGGGTTGCTGGACGCCTTCCTGTTCGCCTCGGGCGTGCCGATCCCGGCCTTCAGCGAGGCGGAGACGCAGGGTGAGGTCAATTTCCTCGACTTCACCGCCGAGGATGTGACGAAGCTGACCCAGGCCTTTCCGGAACTGTCCGCCGGTACCGTGGCGGGCAGCACCTATCGCACCGCGGGTCGCGACCTGCGCGTGGTCGGCATGTTCAACTTCGCCATCGGCCACAAGTCGCTGTCGGATGACCTGGTCTATGAGATGGTGAAGGCGGTGCTGAGCCAGAATGCGCGGCTGAAGCAGGTGATCGCGGCGGGATCGGAGACCTTGGCGTCGAACGCCAGCAAGAACACCTTCCTGCCGTTCCACCCTGGTGCCGCGCGCTACCTGCGCGAGGTGGGGCAGACGATCCCGGACAACCTGGTCCTGGCCTGAACAACGGGCGGCCGGGGCAGCGATGCGCCGGCCGCGCCGTCAGCTCTGCACCACCGCTCGGCCCGCGTCCTCCTTCGGGTAGAGACGTTGCTGCCGGAACCACAGCAGCCCCGCCACGGCCAGGCCGGCCACGTCCGTCATCAGTTCAGGCACCATCAGCCCCAGCCCTGCGGCGCCGCTGAGCAGCCGCAGCAGCAGTGGCAGGGGGCCGTTTTGCATCCAGCCCTCTGTCGCGCAGGCGAGCAGATAGACGCCGAGCGTCGCCGTGATGAAGGCCTGCAGGATGTCTGGCAGCGGCCCCTGGGCGAGCAGGGCCGGCGAGATCCAGAACATGTAGGGCACGATGAAGGTCGCCAGGCCCAGCTTCAGCGCGATCACGCTGGTCTTCCACATATCCGCCCTCGCCATCGAGGCGGCGGCGAAGGAGGCGAGCGCGACCGGTGGCGTGATCGCCGACAGGATCGCGAAGTAGAAGATGAACATATGCGCCGAGAGCGGTGGCACGCCGATACGGATCAGCCCCGGTGCAACCACGGCGGCGGCGATCGCGTAGGCTGCTGTCGTCGGGACCCCCATGCCGAGGATGATCGCCACGCACATGGCGAAGACCATCGCCAGGAAGGCCGAGGCGCCCGCGACATCGAGCAGCATGGTCGCGAAGCGCCCACCCACGCCGGTCACGCCAATAACGCCGGCGACGATGCCCGCGGCGGCGCAGACGGCGATGAGCTGCATCATCTCCTTCATCGAACCATGCAGCGTCGCGTAGATGGATGCCAACGTCTCGTGCAGCGCGCCGATCATCGCCACGAGGGGATTCTGGCCCTGGCGCGTGATGCGATGAGTCAGCGCGGTGCCGAGCATGATCACCAGCGTCGCCGCGATGCCCCAGGCAGCGGCGCGGAAGGGTGAGAAGCCCTGCACGAGCATGTAGATCAGCAACACCAAGGGGGCGGCCATGTAGGCATGGCGCGCGAGGTTCACCCAACGCGGCAATTCCTCCTTCGGCAAGCCGCGGATGCCGGATTTGCGCGCGTTCAGATCGCAGTGGATGTAGTTGGCGACATAGAAGAGCAGC
Organism: Neoroseomonas lacus; assembly: GCF_014644535.1. Classification (GTDB taxonomy): domain Bacteria; phylum Pseudomonadota; class Alphaproteobacteria; order Acetobacterales; family Acetobacteraceae; genus Neoroseomonas; species Neoroseomonas lacus. The sequence continues at coordinate 262,627 of NZ_BMKW01000002.1, read as the reverse complement.
GCCGGGATCAGCCCGGCGAGCGCGATTTCGGTGTAGGGGATGCCCAGCACCTCGGCCATGATGAAGGCACCGGCGCCCATCACCGGCGGGGTGATCTGGCCGCCGGTGGAGCTGGTGGCCTCCACCGCGCCGGCGGTGGCGCGGTCATAGCCGACGCGCCGCATCATCGGGATGGTGAAGGCGCCGGAGGCGACCACATTGGCGACCGCGGAGCCGGAAATGGTGCCGAAGAGGATGCCGGAGATGACGGTGACCTTGGCGGGGCCGCCACGCAGGCGGCCGACCAAGGCGAGGGCAAAGTCGTTGAAGTAGTCGCCGGCCTTCGAGGTCTGCAGGAAGGTCGCGAAGACCACGAACATGATGATGAAGGTGGCGCTGACCTGCACGATGGTGCCCAGCACGCCGTTGTTGTTGAAGAGTTCGACCAGTGCCTGGTCGAACGACACGCCACGGTGCCACAGGATGCCAGGCAGCCAGGGGCCGACGAAGCAATAGGCGATGAAGGTGATGGCGATCAGCGGCATGACCAGCCCGGCCGTGCGCCGCGCGAACTCCAGCACCAACAGGATGCCCACGCCGGCGGCGAGCAGGTCCTGCGTGTTGGGGCCCATGAAGGTCCGCATCTCGATGCCATCGGCATCGAAGATGTAGTGCAGAGGGATCAGCAAGGCCGGGATGATGAAGATCAGCTCATACCAGGGCACCCTGTTGCCCGGCTGGCCCGAACTGCGCGGGGCGAACAACGAAAAGCCCAATGCCGCACCGAAGAAGACATGAACGGCGCGCGAGACGGTGGGGTCCACCGGTTCGACCAGCAGAATCCATAAATGCCAGAAGACAAAGGCCGCGGCGCAGGCACGCCAGAGATGGACCTGCCAGCCGGTCAGCTCTCGCCGCGCGGAGGCGAACTCCATGTCGTCGACATCGGTGTTGACGGTGTCTGTCACTGAACGCGTGTCTGCCAACAGCCCGGCCCCCCTTTGATTAAGGCAGGGCTTAGACTGAAAAGCAGGGGCGGGGGAAGGTCAGTGCGCCCGAACTTTGTCTACTGCTGGGCCTAACCGCAGCGGGTGGGTGCGGCCGTCGCCCCCCGAGCATCCATTCGACAGACAAAGAACGGAGGGGGGGCGGGGGAGTTAGTTCTCTCCCCCGGCCTTCAGCCCGCCTCACAGGTCCAGCAACTCGATCTTCCCCTCATGCAGGTCGTACCGCGCTGCGACCACTTTCAGTTTCCCGGCGCTGATCTTCTCCGCGAAATCCGGCTGGCGGATCAGGGACCGGGCGCCGGCCTTGGCGTTTTCCCGTACGGCGTTGTCGATCATGTCGCCGGGTTGGTCGCGGACGGCGTTCACCGCGAAGATGATGGGCCCGAGCATGGGTTGCATGATGGGGGGCACCATGGCGCCGCGGGTGACGACGTCGACGGCGGCGGTGACGGCGCCGCAGCCTTCGTGGCCGAGCACCATGATGGCGGGCGTGCCGAGGGCTTCGACGCCGTAGGCGACGGTGGCCAGGTCGACGGGAGGGATGGTGTTGCCGGCGACGCGGCTGACGAAGACTTCGCCGAGGCCGGCGTGGACCAGGGTTTCGGGGGCGGCGCGGCTGTCGGCGCAGCAGATGATGGTGGCGAAGGGGGCTTGGCCGGCGGTCAGGCTGGCGCGGCGGCCGCGGCCGATGTCGACCGGGGAGGGGTCGTCGGCAACGAAGCGGCGGTTGCCGTCGAGCAGGCGTTCGATCGCTTGGTCGGGCGTGAGGGTGGTGCGGGCGACGGGGGTGTTGGCGCGCACGCGTGGCGCGGCGAAGAGGCCGGCGCAAGCCAGGCAGGCCATGCCGCCGAGGGCGGATCGTCGTGACAGCATTGGTGTCCTCACCGGTGATGACGGGGCGCTAACGGCCTGAAGTCTGTGTCATTACCGGTGAAGAACTGGTTTGCCGCCCGGGGGCGGCGTGGGTGGGGGAGGCGGGCTCCCCCGACCCGTGTGCCGGGTTACCGGCCGCGGCGCAGGAAGGCCGGGGCGGAGGAGCCGTCGCGGAAGTCGCCTTCGCGCCAGGAGCGGTCGCGGCGCGGTTCTTCCTGGCCGACGCCGGCGGTGGCGGTGCGGCGGCGGGCCTGTTCGCCGCCCTGGGAGGCGGGCTTGCCGTTGCCGGTCGGCTTGAAGGAGGTGCCGTGGCCAGCCGGGCGGTGCTGGGCCTGACGCTGCTGCGGCTTGCGCTGCTGCTGCTGGCGCGGCGGGCGCGGAGCCTCGGGCGGCCGGGCGGCCAGTTCCTCGGCCGTCGCGCCGGGGCGCTGTTCGGACGGGATGGTCTGGCGGATCAGCTTCTCGATCGCGCGCAGCTTGTCGCGGTCCTCGTGCGAGCACAGGGCCACGGCTTCGCCCGAGGCGCCGGCGCGCGCGGTGCGGCCGATGCGGTGGACGTAGGTTTCGGGCACTTCCGGCAGGTCGAACTGGATGACGTGGGTGACGCCGTCCACATCGATGCCGCGAGCGGCGATGTCGGTGGCGATCAGCACCGGCGCCGAGCCGTCGCGGAAGGCGGCCAGCGCCCGTTCGCGGGCGTTCTGCGCCTTGTTGCCGTGGATGGCGTTGGCGGCGATGCCGTCCTGGTCGAGTTGCTTCACGATGCGGTCGGCGCCGTGCTTGGTGCGGCTGAACACCAGGGTGCGGCCGACGCCTTCGCTCTTGAGGATTTCGGCGAGCACGCGGCGCTTGCCGGAAGCCGGCACGTTGATGACCCGCTGGGCGACCTTCTCGGCGGTCGTCGCCACGGGGGCGACGGCGACGCGGGCGGGGTCCTTCAGCATCTCGGCCGCGAGACGGTTGATTTCCTGCGGCATGGTGGCGCTGAAGAACAGCGTCTGGCGTTCCTTGGGGATGGTCTTGAGCAGGCGGCGGATGGCCGGCAGGAAGCCCTTGTCGAGCATCTGGTCGGCTTCATCGAGCACCAGGGTGGTGACCATGTCGAGCCGGCCGGCGTTCTGGTCGAGCAGGTCCTGCAGGCGGCCCGGCGTGGCGACGAGGATGTCGACGCCGCGCGAAAGCGCCTGGCGCTGCGGCCCGAAGCCGACGCCGCCGAAGATGACGGCGACCGACAGGCCGAGATGACGGCCGTAGGTCTTCACGCTGTCTGCGATCTGCGAGGCGAGTTCGCGCGTCGGGGACAGCACGAGCACGCGGCAGCCGCCGCGCGGCGGGCGCCCGGAAGTCTGCGACAGGCGGTGCAGGATCGGCAGCGCGAAGGCCGCCGTCTTGCCGGTGCCGGTCTGCGCGATGCCCAGCAGGTCGCGCCCTTCGAGCACGATGGGGATGGACTGCGCCTGGATGGGGGTTGGGGTGGTGTAACCCTCCTCGGCGAGAGCCTGGAGGATGCGAGTGTCGAGGCCGAGGGCCTCGAAGGTATTGGTCAAGATAAATCCTGTGGCACGCGCGCGGCGATATTCGCGGCGCACGTCGCTGCGGTAAGAAAGCCCCGCGGGATAGGGACAGTCCGGTGGGTGGCGCGCCAGTTCCCGACCCGGGCCCGCACCGCGCTTCTTAGTGAGCGACGGGGACCGATCACGCGGCCGGGTGGCGCGTGGCGCGCAGGGGACCCACGCGATGACGGGTGTATGCGCCTTCGCGGGTGCGAAAGGCAAGCGAAAGCGTTGGCGGGGTGGCGGAATACGGGCAGCGGTGCCGCCCCTCTGCGGACCTCATCCTGCCAAGGGCCCTTGGCAACCTCGATTTGGCGCTGGGTATCGCGGTCACGCCGGCCCGTGGGAGGCGCTTCGGGCGCAAGGGCGTGTCTCGGCGCCTATCCCGCCCGCGGCGCACGATGCCAACGGACGGCTTTTCACATGACACTGTCATTTGGCGGGGTGGTCTAGCGGGGCAAAGCCCCTCCATCGACAGCATCTCCTGTCAGACCGGCAGCCTGATCCGGGCGCGCAAGCCGCCGAGCGGGCTGTCCTCCAGGACGATGTCCCCGCCATGGGCGCGCGCGATGTCTCGCGCGATGGCCAGCCCAAGCCCGGTGCCGCCGGCCGAGAAGGTCGCGAAGGGGCGGAAGGCGTCCTCACGCTGGTCTTCCGGCAGGCCGGGGCCATCGTCATCCACCGTCACCATGGCCCAGCTGCCCGATTCCTCGCGCGGTACGCTGGTCAGGCCGATGGCGATACGCCGCGCGTGCTTGCGCGCGTTGTCGAGGAGGTTGCCCAGGCAGCGGCGCAGCGCATCCGCGCGCACCGGCAGCACCAGCGGTTCCGTCGGCAAGGCAAGATCCACCTGGGCGCCGTCGCGCCGGGCCTTGGCGGCGGCTTCCTCGACCAGTTCGGCAAGGTCGGCCGGAGCGTATTGCTCGGTGCCCTCGCCGCGGGCGAAGGCGAGATAGGCGGCGATCAGCCGGTCCATCTCCTCGACATCCTGGGTCATCGCCGCCGCGTCGTCCTGCACCGAGGCGGGCAGCATGGCGATGCCCAGGCGCAGCCGCGTCAATGGCGTGCGCAGATCGTGGCTGATGCCGGCGAGCATTTCCGTGCGGCTTTCAACGAAGCGGCGGATGCGCGACTGCATCGAGTTGTAGGCGATCGCCGCCTGGCGGGCCTCGGCCGCGCCCTCGGGCTTCATCGGGCCGATATCGCGGCCGCGGCCGAATGCGTCGGCGGCCTCGGCGAGGCGGCGGATAGCGCGCACCTGGTTCTTCATGAACAGCGCCGCCACCAGGAACAGCAGCAGCGACGAGCCCACCACCCAGATGACGAACAGGTACAGCGTGCTGCTGAACAGGCGTTTGCGTGCGGCTTCGACATGCAGCACGCCGTCGGGCAGTTGCACGCGGATGATCACGCTGCGGCTGTCGGTCTGCCAATCCGTGTCGAAGGGCAGGCGGACGCGTTCGCGCATGGCGTCGTCGAGGTCTTCCTCTAGCGGCAGCAGCGGCAGGGAGGCTTGGCGGTTGCCGGTGCTGCCGAGCGCGGCGCCGGTCTCGAAGGCCAGCGACAGGTCGAGCCGCCAGGCGGCTTCGCGGAAGATCCAGCCACGGTCCTCGGGGTGCGGGTTGCGCGCCAGCAGCTCGACCACCATCGCGATGTCTCCGGCCACGGCGCCGGCCAGGCGGCGCGAGATGACATCGAGATGGCTGCCATAGAAGAGGAAGAGCGCGATGATCTGCAGTGCGACCAGCGGCACCAGGATGATCAGCAGCGCGCGACCCAGCAGGCCGCGCGGGACCAGGTAGCGGCAGAGGCGGGTGGGGGTCATGGGCAGGAAAGGTCGGGGGAGAGAACTCCCCCGAACCCCCTCCTTTTTCTGACTGTTGGCGACCGACATCGGCGGGATGGCGCCAATTGATAGAAAACGGCGAGGGATTCGGGGGAGGTGTTCCTCCCCCGCTCTTTCCTCATCACGGCCCCGGCCTCAACACATACCCACGATGCCGCACGGTCTGGATGAATCGCGGCTCGCGCGGGTCGGTCTCCACCTTCCGGCGCAGCCGCGTCACCTGCACGTCGATCGCGCGTTCGCCGGCTTCGGGCGTGCCGAGGGCGGTGCCGATCTCCTCGCGGCTCAGCACTTCGCCGACGCGGCGGGCGAGTGCCTGCAACAGCGCCGATTCACCGCCGGTCAGGCGGATGACGCCCTCGGGGCCGCGCAGTTCGGCGCGTTCGACATCGAACCAGCAGGGGCCGAGCTGCACCGGGGCGATGGGGAGGCCATGCGTCGCGACGGGTGGCGCGGCGCGGCGCAGGATGGTGCGGATGCGCAGGGCCAGCTCGCGCGGGTCGAAGGGCTTGGCGAGGTAGTCGTCGACGCCGTGTTCGAGGCCGGCGATGCGGTCTTCCGGCGCGCCGCGCGCGGTCAGCATCAGGATGGGGACTTCGTTGCCGTCGCGGCGCAGCGATTCGGCGAGGGTGAGGCCGGATTCGCCGGGCATCATCACGTCGAGCACCATCAGGTCGAACATCATGGAGGCGATGGCGCGCCGCGCGGCGGCGGCGTCGGCCACGGCGGTGATGCGGAATCCCTGCTCGTTCAGGAAGCGCTGCAGCAGGTCGCGCAACCGGGCATCGTCATCGACGACGAGAAGATGCGCGGTATCGACCGAACCGTTCATCGGGCCGGCCCCAGGGCGGGCGGGCCTTCGAGCGTGTCGCAGGCGGCGCGCGCCTGGTCGCCCATCAGGCCGTGCATGACGCGGCGGAAGCCTTCCACGGCGGCGGGGCCGGCCTCGCGATAGGCGCGCATCACCGTCTCGCGCTGGCGATCGAACAGCCGGCGTTCGAGGGCGGCGCCCTTCTCGGTCAAGGTCAGCAGGCGCTGGCGGCGGTCGCTGCGGCCTGGTGTTTGCGTCACATAGCCCTCCTCGACCAGGGGCTGCAGGACACGGCCGAGGCTCTGCTTGGTGATGGCCAGGATGCCGAGCAGGTCGCCCACCGTGATGCCGGGGCGGCGGCCGACGAAGTGCAGCACGCGGTGATGGGCGCGGCCCATGCCGAGCTCGGCGAGGATCTCGTCCGCGCCGGCGGTGAAGTCCCGATAGCCGAAGAACAGCAGGTCCTGAGCGAGGCGGAGCTCCTCCTCCCGCAGGAACAGCAGGTTGCGGCCGGCGGCGAGGGTGCTGCGCTCGGGGACGTCGGTGATCTGCGCGCTGCTCTTGGCTGGCATGTTCGGGCGTGGGCCTCCACTTTGGTCAGTATCATTGACGCATACGGCGTGTCATTTTAACTTATGGCCGTCTGAAGCAACATTCTTTCGTTCGACATGGCGTTCGCATTGCAAGCCGATGGGCCGAAACACGGAGCAGGAGGATACATCATGATGCTGTCGCCGTCCGCGCCCCGGAACTGCCGTCATGGCTTGTTGCACCCTCGCCGCGCCGTGTCGCAGGCTTAAGATAAGAAACCCTGGAAGGATACGCAGCATGGGCCAGTTTCCGATCACCCGCACCACCGCGCCCAAGCGCAAGCCGGCGGACGACACGCTGACCTTCGGCAAGGTCACCACCGACCACATGTTCCTGATGAACTATGAGGAAGGGAAGGGCTGGCACAATCCGCGCATCGAACCCTATGGCCCGCTCAGCCTCGATCCGGCGACCTCGGTGCTGCATTACGGCCAGGCGATCTTCGACGGGCTGAAGGCGTTCCGCGGCGATGACGGGCAGATCCGCCTGTTCCGCGCCGACCGCCATGCGCAGCGCTTCAACCGGTCCGCCAAGCTGATGAGCATGCCGGAACTGCCGGTGGATGTGATCCGCGACAGCTTCGACGCGCTGGTTGGCCTGGACGCCGACTGGGTGCCGCACAAGGCGGGCACCTCCCTGTATCTGCGCCCGACGATCATCGCGACCGATGTGATGCTGGGCGTGCATCCGGCGCACAGCCTGCTGTATTTCCTGATCCTTTCGCCCGTCGGCTCCTACTACAAGGAGGGCGTGAAGCCGGTACGCATCCTCGCCACCGACAAGCATGTGCGCGCCGTGAAGGGCGGCACGGGCGAGGCGAAGACGGCGGCGAACTACGCGCAGTCGCTGGCTGGGCAACGCGATGCCGAGGCGGCCGGCTACACCCAGGTGCTGTATCTCGATGGCGTGCACCGCCAGTATCTCGACGAGGTCGGCACCATGAACATCATGGTGAAGATCGGCGACGAGGTGATCACGCCGCCGCTGGCCGGCACCATCCTCGATGGCGTGACGCGCGCCTCCACGCTCCAGTTGATGCGCGACTGGGGGCTGAAGGTGTCCGAGCGGCCGATCACCATCGACGAGGTGATGGCGGCTGGGCGCGACAGCTCGCTGAAGGAGATGTGGGGCACGGGCACGGCGGCGGTGGTCTCGCCGGTCGGCACGCTCGGCTACAAGGGCGAGGATGTGCAGATCAATGGCGGGCAGACCGGCGAACTGACGCAGAAGCTTTACGACGCGATCGTCGGCATCCAGTACGGGCGCACCAATGACGCGCATGGCTGGACCAGCGTGGTGAAAGTGCCGGTGACGGCCTGACGGCGGCGCCGGTGCCGGTGGACGGCACCACCACGTTTCGTGCGGCGATGGCATCCGACGCCGATGCCATCGCCGATCTGCTGACGGCCTCCTGGCAGGAGAGCTACGCCGCGCTGCTGCCGGCCGAGCTGCTGCAGCGCCAGTTGCCGGGGCTGCATCGGGCCATGTGGCGCACGCATTTCGGCGCGCCACGGCCGGGCGTGGTGCTGCTCGCCGAAGCGGCCGACGGGCTGCGCGGCTTCTGCGCCACCTGGCTCGATGGCGGCGAGGCCTATGTCGACTATCTGCACCTGCGCCCGGGCCTGCGCGGCGGCGGGCTCGGTCGGTTGCTGCTCGGGCGCGCCGTCGCGGCAGTGATGGCGCAGGGGGCGACGCACGCGGCACTGACCATCATCGAAGGCAATGACGGCGCGCTGCGCTTCTATGAGCGGCTCGGCGGCCTCGCCGGTGCGGCCTATGACGCCGTGCTGCATGGCGTGCCGACGCGCTATCGCCGCATCGCCTGGCCCGATGCGGGGACGATGGTCAGCGCCTGTTGAGCAGGCCGCCGGCGCTCAGCCGGCCGGAAGGAAGGCGAAGGGCGGCGTCGGGACGAACTTCGCCGAGACCTCGCCGCCATAGATCTCGCCACCGGCCAGCGGCAGTTTGCGCGACGGCGCGCCGGCCCTCAGGCCGAGCGCGGCCAGGCTGACCCAGAACACGTTCGGCCGCGTCGCGCTGTCGAACATGTAGGTCAGGTTCTTCTGGTCGGCCGCCGAGCGCCAGATGGTCGAGGCGATGTTCGGCTCGGTCGGCGTGGTGATGCCGAGCGGCACGCTGACGCCACGGATCACGCTGACCACCGAGGCGAGCGCCTGGGTGGCGAAGTCATGGCCCGGCACGCCGGCGATATAGGCCGGCGCGACCTCGGTCGGGATGGCGCCGAGCAGGAAGGAAGCGCGAGCGTAGCGGTCGGCGGCGCGGTTGGTGCCGGGCAGGAAGTTGGTCCCGCCGACGGTGGTCCAGTAGCGGTTGACCGCGAGCTGCTGGTCGTAGCTCGGCGAATTGGTCATCACCACGTAGTCGCGCCCATGATGGATGACGAGGTTGCCGCCGATGTATTCGAAGATGGCGGAATCGCCGCTGCGGTCGGACAGCGCCAGGTGCAGCGAGGCGGCGGAACCATTCGGCAAGGCTGGGGCGGCGATGCGAAAGGGTTCGGCGCGCAATGCCGTCACCGCCTCGGCGACCGTGGCGTAGTTGTCGAGTGCGTATTGCGCCCAGAGGGTGATCGACAGGCGCGGCTTGCCGGAGACCGCCGGGCCGTAGTCCGATTCCGCCAGGTACAGCGCGTGGGCCGCGAGGCCTTGGTCGTTCAGCCCTTCCGCCGTGCCGATGTTGTAGGCGGCCGCGATGACGCTGCCGTAGCGGGCGGTCCATCGCGGCGTGTCGGCCCCGGCGGCGCCGTCGCGCGTCATGCCGGCGGGGAAGGCCCAGAGGTCGGTCGCCATGTCCTCCATCCAGTCCATCGACCGGGCGGTGATCACGACATCGTCCGACCCGCGATAGAGCACGCGGGTGCAGGCCATGGCCGGCGCCGGCAGCATCCCGGCGAGGGCGGCGGCGAGGAGATGGCGACGACGAGTTCGGAGCATGGGTATCCGCCTGCTGGTTGATCGGGCGCGAAGATCGCTCGCAAAACACGAATCAACCACTACAAAAACAACCGGAAGGCGTTGGCGGATCGCGCGGCCGGGCTCGAGCGCGTTGCGGTCACGCCGCCGGGTGGTTCGATCGGCAGGAGATTCGCTCTACCTCGTCGGTAGGCGGAGAAATCCGGGCTCCGCGGGCGGGTCGGCGAATTCCTCCGTGATGTCGATGACCAGCGCCAGCAATGGTCCGCGCCGGCAGGCCGAGAGCAAGGCCTGCACCGCCGCTTCCTCGCCGGCGACCAGCGCTTCCACCGTGTCGTCGCGGCGGTTGCGCACCCAGCCCTGCACGCCGAGCCGTGCGGCTTCGCCGGCCATCCAGTCACGATAGCCGACACCCTGGACGCGGCCCGAGATGATGACCCGGCGCGCTCTCATGACCGCACCAGCGCCAGGAAGCGTTCGGCGAGGTCGAGGTCGGCGGCGGCCCGGATGCGGCGCTCCTCGGCTTCCCAATCGGTGCCCCAGCGCTGTTCCTGCCAGGCCTCGTCGAGCGTTGCCAGACGGTGCGCCGTCACCGCGTCCAGCCGCCCGGCGGACAGCGCCAGGCCAAGCACCAGGCTGCCGAGCGAGGGCACTGCCAGGCCCAGCGCGGCGAGTTCCTCGGTCGCGTGGGTGGCGACGGCATCGCGCAGGGCATCGAGGCTCGCGGACGGCTGCGCCACCGGCATCAGCCCGGCGGTGACGGCCAAGGGCGCGCCATGCGTCTCGGCAACCCAGTCGAGCAGGGGTTGCCATTCGCGCGCCTGCATCGCCGCCAGCACCGGGTCCTCGGCGCGGTAGCAGAGCAGGTCGGTCTCGGCGTATTTCGCCAGGCCGATGACCATGGCCGAGGGATCGGGCGCGATGCGGTCCTGCGCGGTGCCCAGTAGGCGGGTCAGCGGCACCGCCTCCATCGTCATCTCGCCATCCTTCGCGCCGCCCGCGGCCTGCCATTCGGCGGCGATCGCCTCGGCCAGGGCGGCGAAGCCGGTGGCCAGCGGCGCACCGCCCGGCAGGCGCAGCGGCTTGCCGTCGAGCAGCACGGCATGGCCGCCCTCCGGACGGGGGACGGCAACGGCATGGGTCCAGAAGCGCTTCATGGAGGTGTATTTAGCGCGGCGGGGTGCAAGGTTGGAGGGGCGGCGCTCCTCCGCCCTTACCGTCGCGGCCCACCGAACAACCCGCGCAGCATTTCCTGCGCCGCCCCCTGCAATTCCCGTGGCACGCCCGGCACCACCTCCGGTGCCGAGGGCGCCGGCCCTGCCGCGCCCATGCGCGCGAGTCGCAGCTGCTCGACGCAGGCCCCTGCCGGGTGTCCGCCCGGCAGTTGCCCGCGCAGCCATTCCACCGTCGGGTCGCGCCACAGCCGGTTGGCCACGGTGTCGTCGATCACCTGCACCAGGGCGCGGCCCGGTTCCACGCCGATGCGCGGCGCCGCCAGCGTGCCGCCGATGCCGACCGGCGCACGTACCCGCACGCCGAACAACTGCACATCGGGCAGCAGCCGCGCGGCGATGCGTTCGCTGTGCAGGTTCACCGCCGCCATGCCGGTGACCTCACCGGCCGAGGTCTCGGCCAACAGGGCGCTGGTGGTGGCGACGCCATCCTGGGCACTGACGCGCAGGGCTAGGCAGCGCAGCGCCAGCCCATCCTGCGGCGCACCGGGCAAGAGGAGCGCGACCAGGTCGGGGCCGAGGCGCAGCAGCCCGTGGCGGGCAAGCCGGCCATCCACCATGGCGAGGCCGGCCTCGCCGGTCAGGCTGGCGGCCAGGGCGCGGGTGGTGGCGCCGCGGGCGGTGACCTCGATGGTGACCTGGGCGCGGCCTTCGACGCTGGGGGCTTCGCCCCGGGCCCGACGCAGGGCGCCGAGATCGAGGCCGCGCCCCTCGCTCCGCAAGGTCAGGGCGAGGGCGGGCGGGTTGGCGTGGCGGTCGAGGCGCAACTCGCCCTGCACCGGGCCGCCGGGGCTGGTGACGGTGAGCGGCGCGATGCGCAGAATGTCGTTCTCCTGCGTGATGGCGGCGTGCAGGTCGCGCCAGTCCATGTCCTCGATGCGGATTTGCGTCGCGCGCAGGTCGAGCTGGCCGTGCCAGGTGGCCAGGGCAGCGAGCGGCAGGGCGATGTTCGGGATGACGCGGCGCTCCCCGTCGGCGGCGGGGGGCGGTGCGGCGGGCGCGGGTGGAGTCGCGGGCAGGGCGGGCGGAGGCACGGCCGGGGTGGATGCGGTCTCCGCCGGCGCCGCCGGGACGCGCCGCGCCAGGGCGTCGAGGTCGAGCCGCGCAGCGACCAGCCGCCCGTCGATGCCGAAGGGCTTGCCGGGGGTGAGGCGGATGTCGCCTTCCGCCACCAGGGCGGGCGCATCGATGCGCAGCGCCTCGATGCGCAGGGGGCCGCGCAGGGAACCCTCGGCGGTGATGCGCCCGGCGATGGTGGCGTCCCGCAGCGGCAGCGGGTCCGGCAGCACGGCGGCCAGCGCCAGCATGTCCGGCACCGACAGGCGCAGGTCGAAGGCGGCGCCTTCCAGCCGGCGCGGGCGCTGGATGGTACCAGTCGCCTCGGCCCGCGCGCCGGCGGCCTCGGCCTGCAGGGTGACGCCGAGCGGGGCCTCGGCTGCCCAGGGCAGCAGCGTGCCCGGCCGGTCGAGGCGCAGCGTCGCGGTGAAGGGCAGGCCGGATTGGCTGGCCTCAATGGTCACTTCGGCGGGTTGGTCAAGGCCCGGCGCGGCGAGGTTGAGCCGCGCCAGGCGCAGGCCCGGCCGGTAGGCGGCGAGGTCCACCTCCCCGGCCTGCAGCGTCGCGGCAACCGGGCGCAGGTCGGGGCCGAGCCGCAAGGTCGCGGTGATCGGCGGCAGGGCGGGCGGCAATGCCATGGTGGGGGCGAGGGCGGCGAGCAGCGGGCGCAGCGCGGCGTAGTCGGGGATGGTGGCCTCGAAGCTGATCGCCGCGCCAGGCCGGCCCTGCGCGGTCAGGTGGTTGCCGCCGGTCGAGATGGTGGCGCGGATGGGCGCGGGGTCGTTCGGCACCTCACCGATCAAGGCGAGGGTGGCGCCATGCACGCCGAGCCTTGCGGTGAAGGTCTCCGGCCCGCCGCTGCCCAGGCCCTGCAGCCGCGCCGCCTCAATGGCGACGGTGCCCAGGCGCGGGTCGGGCAGGGTGACGCGGCTGTCGGTGATGTTCACCACGTCGATGGCAAGGCGCCGGCGCGGACGCTCGGCGGCGGGCGGGGCACCGGCGGGGGCGGTCGGCGCGGCGTCACGCGGGGCGGGATGGAAGTCCCAGTTGGGCGTGCCGTCGGGACGCTGTTCCAGCAGGATGTCGGCGCCCTCGACCGCGATGCGGGTGAAGGCGATGTCGCCGCTCAGCAGCGGCCACAGGGCGAGATTCGCCTCCATGTGGCGGATGCGCGCCATATCGGGCCGCGCGCCGCCGGGCAGGTTGGCGAGCGTCGCGTTCTCCACCGTCACGCGCGGCGTCAGGCCGAGGCCGATCGAGACATGGCCGAGCGTGGCGGCGCGGCCGGTCGCGGCCTCGATGGCGGCGAGGATGCGCGGCGTCAACGCCCCGGCATCCAGCGCGTAGGTCAGCGCGGCGATGCCGCCCGCGGCCAGCACCACCACGCCGCCGAGCAGCCCGGCCACCCATTTGATCGCGCGCTTGGCCTGCATCTCAGCGGACTCGCTTGCAGGCCGGCGTGCGCGGCTTGTCGAAGCCGAGGAAGGTGAAGGTGTCCTTCATATGCGGCGGCAGGGGGGCGGCGAGTTCGACGAACCCGCCTTCGGGATGCGGCAGTTTCAGCGCACGGGCATGCAGGTGCAGGGTGCGGTCGCCGAAGCCGTCCGGGTGGGCGGCGGCGCCACCGTATTTGCCGTCGCCGAGGATCGGGCAGGACAGCGCGGTGGCGCAATGGACGCGCAACTGGTGGGTGCGGCCGGTGAGCGGCGTCAGCTCCAGCCAGGCGGCCTGTTTCTGCGCCGTGTCGATGGTCCGGTAGAGCGTGACGGCATGCGTCGCGTCCTTCGCGTCCGAGGCGACGACGCGTTCGCCGTGGCCGCCGGCATGCTTGGCCAGCGGCATGCTGATGCGCCCTTCCAGCGGGTGCGGCCGGCCGACGACGATGGCCCAATAGGTCTTTTGCGTGTCGCGGCCGCGGAAGGCGGCGGCGAGCCTGGAGGCGGCCGCCGGGGTGCGGGCCAGCACCAGCACGCCGGTGGTGTCGCGGTCGAGCCGGTGGACCAGGCGCGGCCGGTCCTCGCTGCCGAAGCGCAGCGCGTCGAGCATGCCGTCGAGGTGCTTGGCGATGCCCGGCCCCCCTTGGACGGCCATGCCCTGCGGCTTGTCGATCGCGATGATGCTGTCGTCGCGGTAGATGACAAGGCGTTCGAGGGCGCTCGCCTCGCGCGGGTCGACCGGCTTGGGTTCGGCCATCGGCGCCTGGCCCTCGGGCATCGGCGGGACGCGGACGACCTGGCCGGGGAGGATGCGGGTATTCGCTTCCACCCGCTTGCCATCCACGCGGATCTGGCCGGAACGCAGCATTTTCTGCAGCGCGCCCTGGGTAAGCAGCGGGAAGTAACGGTGGAACCAGCGGTCGAGGCGGACTTCGCCATCGGAGGCGCGGACGGTGCGATTGGTGACAGGCATGGGTGCTCCATAGCACGACAACGCCGGGGGTGCTGACGGCGCGCCGCGGCGGGCTTATCGTGCCGCTTATGACCCAGACCGCGATCCCCTGCACCCTGATGCGCGGCGGCACCAGCCGCGGCCCGTATTTCCTCGCCTCCGACCTGCCCGACAGCCGGGCAAGCATTGCCGAGGTGCTGCTTGCCGCGATGGGGTCGCCCGATGCACGGCAGATCGACGGGCTGGGCGGCGCGACGACGCTGACCAGCAAGGTGTGCATCGTCTCCCCGGCGGCCGAGGGGGAGAAGCAGCAGGTGGACTACCTGTTCGCCCAGGTGTCGGTGGACAAGGCCTTCGTCGATTTCGGGCCGACCTGCGGCAACATGCTGGCGGGCATCGGCCCCTTCGCGATCGAGAAGGGCCTGGTGCCGGTGGCCGATGGCGAGACCGCCGTGCGCATCCGCGCGGTGAATACCGGCGCGTTGATCGAGGCGGTGGTGCAGACGCCCGGCGGGCGGGTGACCTATGACGGCAACACGGCGATCGCCGGCGTGCCGGGGACCGCCGCACCCATCGTGCTGAACTTCGCCGATGCGGTCGGCGGGGCGACCGGCAGGCTGATGCCGACGGGCAATGCGAAGGATATGATCGAGGGGGTGGAGGTCACCTGCCTCGACGTCTGCATGCCGGTGGTGATCGCCCGCGCGGCCGACCTCGGCAAGACGGCGCGCGAGAGTGCCAAGGAGCTCGACGCCGACAAGGCGTTCATGGCGCGCATCGAGACCATTCGTCGCGCCGCCTCGCTGGCGATGGGCATGGGCGATGCCGAGGGCAAGGTGATGCCGAAATTCGCCATGGTCGCCGAGCCGGCGGGCGGGGCGGGGATCGCGGCGCGCTATTTCACGCCACTCGCCTGCCATGAGGCGATGGCGGTGACCGGGGGCATCTGCATCGCCACCGCCTGCATGCTGCCGGGCACGGTGGCGGACGGGCTGGCGAAGATCGGGCCGCATGAGCGCGAGACGATCGCGCTCGAACATCCGACGGGGCTGATGGAGGCGGTGATCTCGACCCGCCGCAGCGGCAACGAGGCGGTGGAGGTGCTCGGCGGCGGCACGCTGCGCACGGCGCGCAAGCTGATGGCCGGGGAGGTGTTCATCCCGGCGCGGGTGTGGGGCGGCAAGCCTACCGCCTGAACAGCCAGATGCCGGCGAGGCAGAAGGCGCCGCCGAGGATGATCGAGGCCGCGACGTAGCCGGCCGACAGGGCCGGAGAGCGCGACCACAGCATCGTCGCTTCCAGCGAGAAGGCGGAAAAGGTGGTGAAGCCGCCGAGGAAGCCTGTCACCAGCAGCAGCCTCGACCCTCCTTCGACATCGGCGCCGGCAAGCGCGCCGATCAGGAAGCTGCCAAGGGCGTTGACCGCCAGCGTGCCCCAGGGAAAAGCCGGGCCGAGCAGTTCGATCGCGAGCACCGAGGTGACATAGCGCGCCAGCGAACCGGTCGCGCCGCCCGCCGCGACCAGGGTAAGGGAAAGCAATGTGAAACCTTGCATAGGTTGGCCGTCATCGCTCCGCTGTGCCGTTGCCGTTCCATGCCGAGGCTTCTAGCCTCCCGCCGAAGGTGGACAGGGGATCATCCGGAACATGGAAGTCGAAGGTTACAAGAAAACGTTTGCCATGGACCAGGGCGTGATCCTGAGCAACGACCAGAACTTCCAGGCCATGTACGGCGCCCCGCTGACCGACCCAAAACGGAGTGGCATCTGTACCGGCCTGTCGATGATCTGGCTGGCGCGGACCATGACCTTCCCTGACGACAACGCCAAGAAGCGCGAGGCGGCGCTCAACGAAGCCGCCTTCATCTGGGGCGGCAGGACGCAGGACCAGCACCTGGCGCTCGGAGACCCCGGCGGCAGCATGGACAGCTTCTTCCACCATGCCTATGGCGAGCCGCTGCGCGCCTATTCGCTGGTGATTTCACCCAAGAGCACGGTGGAGGTCGATGTCTCCACCTTGGCCGGCGCGGCTGCGAACTTCGCGCCGCACGTCAAGGACAAGGGCACCTATCGGCTGTGGAACATCGGTCTGAAGACGGCCGGCGGTTCGGCCGGGCACATGGTCGCGTCCTATGCCTCGGGCGGGAAGATGGGCTTCTTCCGGCACCTGTATTTCTTCGACCCGAACCTGGGCGAATACAAGATCGACACCGGCGACACCGCGAAGTTCGTGGAGGCCTGGCTCAAGGCCTATGACAACACTTTTCTTGGCGTGCTGTGGCTGGCGTCCTTCGAGGTGGAATACGGCTGACGGGCAAGGGTTGCCCGCATTCAGGCGCCGTCATTCGGCGCCCGGCATCAAGCGACCAGGGAGAACAGACGATGCAGGTGGATGGCTACAAGAAGACGTTCTCGATGGACCAGGGACAGGTCCTCGGCAATGACCAGACGTTTCAGGCGCTCTACAATGCGCCGCTGACGGACGGCAAGCGCGAGGGCATCTGTTCGGGGCTCTCGATGATCTGGCTGGCCCGGCGGATGATGTTCCATGATGAATCCGCCGAGCAGCGCTACCAGGCGCTGTTCACCGGCGCGGGCTTCCGCTGGGGCGGCAAGACGCAGGACGGCATGGGCGGGGTTGTCGGCAGCAATTGGGCCGAATATTTCCAGTCGATGCACGGTGACCAGCTTGCGGTCTACGCGCTGCGGATCATCGCGAAGTCGGTCGTCAATTGCGACCACACCTCGGGCGCCGGGGACGCCTCGGCGATCTGGCCCACGGTCAAGCATTCGGGCGCCTACTGCCTCTATAATATCGGGCTCACCACCGCGTCGGGTCCGGCCGCCCACATGGTGGCTTCCTATGCCTCAGGCGGGACACTCGGCCTGAACCGGCATTTCTACCTGTTCGACCCGAACATGGGCGAGTACCGCATCAGCCTGAGCGACGGTGAGAGCTTCCTCGCCAAATGGGTCGAGGCCTATGAGGCCGCCTTCTCCGGCGTGACGTACTTCTCCGCCTTCGAGGTCGAACGCGGCTGACCTGCCACCAGCATGGGGATCCGGCGATGCGCGCCAGGTTGCACTGTGTTTGAGCCTAGCCTACCGGCTCATCCCGCTCCCTGGTTCCGGAAAGCAGATCCATGGACGTTCGTGGCTATACCAAGACCTTCGACATGAACCAGGGCACGATCCTCGGGAACGACCAGGAGTCCCAGGCGCTGTTAACGCGCGGCTGACCGACGGAAAGCGGCAGGGCATCTGTTGCGGCCTGTCGATGATCTGGGCGGCGCGACGCATGATTTACCACGACGAAACCGCCCGAGCAGCGCAAGCAGGCGCCGGTCAGCCATGGCGGCTTCCGCTTCGGCGGGCGCAGCCAGGACATCATGATGGCCAAGGGCGACGCGGATGGCGGTGTCGAGGACCTGTACCGCGGCTGGTTCGGTGATTCGCTCGCGACGCATGTGCTGCGGATCGTCGGCGGGTCGGTGCTCGACAATCCAAGCCCGGTCTCGATGGACGCGCTTGTCGATGGGGCGAGTTCCTCGGGCGCCTATTGCCTGTACAACATGGGCCTGTCCACGGCGGGCGGCGGCGCGGCGCACATGGTCGCATCCTGCATGTCGCACGGGACGTTCGGGCTCGGGTTCAACCGGCACTTCTACTTCTTCGACCCGAACATGGGCGAATACCGAATCGGGACGGACGACATGCAGCCCTTCCTGCGAGGCGTGATGGACGCCTATGAGAGCAGCTTCCTGGGCGTGAACTATTTCGACCAGTTCCAGGTCGAGCGTGACTGATCAGCGGCGGCGGCGGCGCATCTCCTCCCATCGCGCCATGCGTTCGCCGATCGCGGCCTCCGCCCCGCGATCGGTCGGGCGGTAGAAGGCCTGCCGCGCCATCTCCTCGGGGAAGTAGTTCTGGCCCGAGAAGGCTTCATCCGCATCGTGGTCGTATTCGTAGCCGCTGCCGTAGCCGATCTCCTTCATCAGCTTGGTCGGCGCGTTGAGGATGTGCTTGGGCGGCATCAGCGACCCGGTTTCCTTCGCCGCGCGCATCGCCGCGCCGAAGGCCGTATAGACCGCGTTGGATTTCGGCGCCGTCGCCAGATGCACCACGAGCTGCGCCAGCGCCAATTCGCCCTCGGGCGAGCCCATCCGCTCATAGGTCTCCCAGGCTGCGATGGCGAAGGGCAGCAGGCGTGGGTCGGCCATGCCGATATCCTCGGCGGCGAAGCGCGTCAGGCGGCGGGCGATGTAGCGTGGATCCTCGCCGCCGGTGAGCATGCGGGCGAGCCAGTACAGCGCCGCATCTGGGTCCGAGCCGCGCATCGACTTATGTAGGGCGGAGATGAGGTTGTAGTGCTCCTCCCGATCCTTGTCGTAGAGCGCGGCACGCTTGGCCAGCAGCGTGGAGAGCGCGGCGGCGTCGAGCGGCTTCGTGCGTTCCGGCAGCGCGAAGAGCTGCTCGGCCATGTTGAGTAGGTAGCGGCCATCGCCATCGGCCATGGCGCGCAGCGTGACGCGCGCGTCGGGCAGCAAGGGCAAGGAGCGGCCGGTCTCCTCTTCCGCGCGCGCCAGCAGCAGGTCGAGCGCGGCGTCGTCCAGCCGCTTGAGCACCATCACCTGGCAGCGTGACAGCAGCGCGCCGTTCAGCGCGAAGGACGGATTTTCGGTGGTCGCACCGACCAGCGTGACGGTGCCGTCCTCGACCACCGGCAGGAAGCCGTCCTGCTGGGCGCGGTTGAAGCGGTGGATCTCATCGACGAAGAGCAGCGTGCCCTGGCCGTTCGACTTGCGGGCGCGGGCTTCGTCGAAGGCGCGCTTGAGGTCCGCGACACCCGAGAACACCGCCGACAGCGCGGTGAAACGCAACCCGGCGGCCTCGGCCAGCAGGCGGGCGATGGTGGTCTTGCCGACACCCGGCGGGCCCCACAGGATCAGGGAGGCGAGCGAGCCACGCTCGAGCATGCGGGCGATGGCGCCCTCCGGGCCGAGGAGTTGGTCCTGGCCGACCACCTCCGCCAGCACGCGCGGGCGCAGCCGGTCGGCAAGGGGGCGTGCGGCGTTTCGGGCCTCGGTCGCGGGTTCGTCGGTGGCGCCGAACAGGTCGGGTATTGAGGGCGGGGGGTTGGCCATGCCCGCCATATTGCCCCCGGATCGCCGCGCGATCCATGCAGGCCGCCGGTACACCATGGCGCGCTTCACCGGCAGGGGAACCCCGTCATGGCCCCGGACACCGGTCACGGCCCGGCTGGCTGCCAGGGCGGCACAGGAGCATGTGGCGCGCGGTTGCGTTCACGCCGCCTGGCCCGGCCATTCGCCTCGACAGTCGCGGCGCGGCGGGGCATGAAATTCCCATCACCGGGAGGACAACCACATGTTTCGCCGCGCCCTGCTCGCCGCCACCATCGCCACGCCTGCCCTCGCCCAGGCGCCCTGGACGCCCGTGCGGCCGATCCGCCTGGTCGCGCCGTATCCGCCGGGGGGCGGCGTCGACACCACCTCCCGCCTGCTCGCGACGCCGATGGGGGCCTTTCTCGGTCAGGCGGTGGTGGTTGAGAATCGGGGCGGCGCGGGCGGATCGATCGGCGCGGGGGAGGTCGCCCGCAGCGCGCCGGATGGCCAGACCATCATGATCGACGCCATGGCCCATACGGTGAACCAGTACCTGATCCGGGGCCTGGCCTTCGACTACGCGACGGCCTTCGCGCCGATCAGCCAGGTGGTGGTGCTGCCGCAGATCCTTGCGGTGAACCCGCGCCATTGCCCGGCCAAGACCGTGCCGGAATTCGTCACCTGGGCGCGGAGCCGCACGGGGACGCTGTCCTATGGTTCCTCGGGCAATGCGACCGCGGCGCACCTGGCGGCGGCCATGTTCCTCAACCGTGCTGGGCTCGACATCACCCATGTGCCGTATCGTGGCGGCACCCCGGCCCTGCAGGACCTGCTGGGCGGCAACATCGCCTTCGTGTTCGGCACGGTGTCATCGACGCTGCAGCTAGTGCGCGACGGGCAGTTGGTGGCGCTCGGCGTCACCACGAAGGAGCGCATCGCGCCGCTGCCGGATGTGCAGACCATCGCCGAGCAGGGCTTCGCGGGCTTCGAGCTGAATGAGTGGAACGGCCTTTATGCCCCCGCCGGCACGCCAGCGCCGGTTGTGCAGC
This sequence comes from Neoroseomonas lacus, assembly GCF_014644535.1. GTDB lineage: Bacteria > Pseudomonadota > Alphaproteobacteria > Acetobacterales > Acetobacteraceae > Neoroseomonas > Neoroseomonas lacus. The sequence goes on along the minus strand of NZ_BMKW01000002.1, from coordinate 242,189 downwards.
GGCTGTATGAAGCGGCGAAGCACGCGCTGGCGGATGAGACGGTCCGCCAGCGGCTGGCGACGCTCGGCGCGCTGCCGATCGGCACCGACCCGGTGGTCTTCGCGCGGTATCTCGAGGAACAGCGGGCGCTGATGGGTCGGCTGGTGCGCGAGGCGCATATCGAGGCGGGTTGAGACGAGGCGTCGCGGCCCGGGGGCGGATCTTCTTGATCCGCGTCAAGGTTGCCGGCCGTGCGGCGCGCCATCCTGGCGTGACCGGAGCGGATCCCGGTCGGGTCAAATCGCCTGATCGGGTGAAGATGCTCGCAAGAACAATAGCCTGGGGCGCAATCCGTGAGCCGGAGCGAACGGAAGCCGCCCTGACGTTGGAGGAAGCCATGCGCGCACGCGACATCATGACCACCGACCCCGTGACGGTGCCGCCGGAGACGCCGCTCGAGGCCGTGGCGGCGCTGATGGCTGAACGGGCCATCTCCGGCCTGCCGGTGGTCGATGCAGCCGGGCAGCTGGTCGGGCTAGTGACGGATGGCGACCTGATGCGGCGCCTCTCGGCCAAGGAGGACAAGCCGGCCTCCTTCTTCGCGGCACTGCTCGGCGCCAATGCGGATCAGGCGATCGCCTATGCCCGCGCGCATGGGCGTCTGGTGCGCGACGTGATGAGCACGGACCTCGCGACGGTCTCCGAGGAGGCGACGGTCGAGGAAGTGGCGCATCTCCTGGAGAGCAGGCGCATCCGTCGCGTGCCGGTGCTGCGCGGCAAGCAGTTGGTGGGCGTCGTCTCGCGTGCCGACCTGTTGCGCGCGGTGATGGCGCCGGTCGCCTCGGGCGCGGCGGAGGATGCCTCCGACCCGCGCATCCGGCGGGAATTATTCGCCCGCATGGCCGCCGAATCCTGGATCAGCACGCGCTTCGTGTTTCCCGCGGTGAAGGATGGCGTCGTCACCTTCCACGGCTTCCTGGGGCAGCAGGCGGCGGTCGCGCTGCGTGTGCTCGCCGAGGGCGTGCCGGGGGTGAAGCAGGTAATCTTCGATACCACACCGCCGCCGGCGATCATGCTCGGCGTGCCGTGACGAGCGCTGGAGGGGCGCCGCCCCTCCAGGCCATGCGTCAGTCGATGCTGAGGTTGAGCCGCGTCACCATCCGCTGTTCATACACCGCCCGTTCGCGGGCGAAGGCCAGGTAGTCCGCCGGGCCGAGATATTCATCCGGCATGTCGTTCTGCGCCATGTAGGCCTGTATGCGGTCGCTCTGCTGCATGCGGTGGAAGGCCTGATGGAGGAACTCGGTCACCTCCGGCTCCATCCCCTTCGGCCCGGCGACGCCGTAGGGCGAGGTCACCACCATGCCGTAGCCGAGTTCGGAGAGCGTCGGCGCATCGGGGAAGGAGCGCAGTCTGGTGCGTGTCCAGACCGCGAGCAGCTTCAATTGCCCGGCCTCGACATTCGGCGCCCAGGAATTGGCGTTGGCGATGCAGTCGAGCTGTCGCGCCAGGATCGCGGTGATGTTCTCCGAGGTCCCGCGATAGGGAACGTGCAGCATCTGCACGCCTTCCTTCTCGCACAGTTCCTCCATCGCCAGGTGGTTGGTGGTGGCGACGCCCGAGGTTCCGTAGGTGAGCGCCCCGGGCCGGGCGCGGGCGGCCGCCCACATGTCGGCCAGCGAGTTCCAGCCCGAGGCCGGGTGCACCACATGGCCGAATACGAAGCCGGTCTGCTGCATGATGTAGGTGAAGTCGTTGACCGGGTCCCAGCTCGGCTGCTTGGTCAGGAAGGGATAGCGGATCACCGAAAGATGATGATGCGCGATGGTGTAGCCATCGGGCCTGGTGCCCGAGAGCAGCGCGCGCGCCGCCAGCGTGCCGCGCGCGCCGGGCCGATTCTCGACGATCAGCGGCTGGCCGAATTCCTGCTGGAACATCTCGCCCTGCAGGCGGATGAAGCCGTCGAGCACGCCACCCGGCGCCCAGGGGATGAGGAAGCGGACCGGGCGGTTGGGGAACCGCCCCTGGCCGAGCGAAGGCCGCGCCAGCAGCGGCAGCGCCGCGCCGGCGAGCAGGAGGCGTCGCTGGATCATGGCGCGCCGCTCAGCCGTCGAGGCTCAGATTCAGGCGCCGTACCATCGCCTTCTCGTATTCGGTCCGCTCGGCGATGAAGGCGCGGTAGGTCTGGGTGTCCTGATAGACGAGCGGCATGTCGAAGCGCGACCGCACTTCGGTGTTCTCCGGCGTCATGAGAGCGTCCTTCATGACGTCGTGCAGGACGCGGACGACGCCTTCATCCATCCCCTTCGGGCCACTGACGCCATAGGGCGAGGTCACGGTCAGGTCGTAGCCAAGTTCCACCAGCGTCGGCACGGTGGGGAAGCGGCGCACCCGCTCGGCGGTCCAGACCGACAAGGCGCGCATCTGGTTGTTCTCGACGAAAGGCGCCCAGGTCGAGCTGTCGCAGACCATGTCCACCTGGCCGGCGAGCACCGCGGTGACGGCTTCGTTGGAGCCGCGATAGGGGACGTGGGTGAGTTGCACGCCGTCCTTTTCCTGGATGGTCTCCATCGCCAGATGGTTGGTGGTGCCGATGCCCGAGGTGGTGAAGGTCAGCTTGCCCGGATTGGCGCGGGCATAGGCGATCATCTGCGGCCAGGTCTGGAACGGGCTGTCGGCCTTCACGGCGCAGCCGAACAGCCAGCCGGTCATGCCGATGATGTGGGTGAAATCCGCCACCGGGTCCCATTGCGGGGTCCGCATCATCCAGGGGCGGCGCAGCACCGAGAGGTGCATCTGGGTGAGAGTGTAGCCATCGGGGCGGCCCTGCTGGGCGACCGAGAGCGGGCCCAGCGTGCCGCCGGCGCCCGGCCGGTTCTGAATCACCACAGGCTGGCCGATGGCGCGGCCCGCGAGGTCGCCGATCGAGCGCAACTGCACATCGGCCGACCCGCCGGCCGGCCAGGGCACCACGAGCTGGATGGGCCGGTCCGGATAGCGCCCCTGGGCCCGGGCGATGGCCGGCATGGCGATTGTGGCCGCGCCGGACAGGACCAGCAGGCGGCGCGTCATGGGGACGGCGCGGGATTCCCGGTCGTTCATTGGATTGTCTTCCTCCTCCGGGCGGCGCATCTGATGGCGCCGGCCCACACGGAAAGCAGGATAAGCAAGGCCCGGCACGGCACCCAAGGCTTTTCCGAGCCTTGATCCCGCAGCGCGGGAGGGGCAGTTTCCGCCCGCCTCAACGGAACCCCGAGCGCAGGACACCAGTTCATGCCCGAAACTTTCGATGTCATCGTCATCGGCGCCGGCCCTGGTGGCTATGTCTGCGCCATTCGCGCGGCCCAGCTCGGGCTGAGGGTCGCCTGCGTCGAGAAGCGCGAGACGCTCGGCGGCACCTGTCTCAACATCGGCTGCATCCCGTCCAAGGCGCTGCTGCATTCCTCCGAGGTGTTCGAGGAGACGACGCACCACTTGGCCGAGCAGGGCATCATCGTCGGTCAGGTCGGGCTGGACCTCGCCAAGATGCAGGTGCGCAAGGGCGAGGTCGTCTCGGCCAACGTCAAGGGCGTCGAGTTCCTGTTCAAGAAGAACAAGGTCACCTGGCTGAAGGGCGAGGGGCGCATTGTCGCGCCCCCCGGGCGCGCGGACCAGGAAACGCCGGGCGTGGTGAACGTCGCCGGCACCGACTACGCGGCGAAGAGCATCGTCATCGCGACTGGTTCGGAATCCACCCCGCTGCGCGGCGTCGAGGTCGATGAGAAGCGCATCGTCACCTCGACCGGCGCTCTGGAACTGGCCGAGGTGCCGAAGTCGATGGTGGTGATCGGCGGCGGCGTCATTGGGTTGGAACTGGGTTCGGTCTGGCGGCGCCTCGGTGCCGAGGTGACGGTGGTCGAATTCCTTGACGGCATCCTGCCCGGCATGGATGGCGAGGTGCGCAAGCAGTTCGAGCGCCTGCTGACCAAGCAGGGCTTCAAGTTCCGCCTGAAGTCGAAGGTGACCAGCGCGGTCGCTGACGACACGGGCGTGACGCTGAAGGTGCAGCCCGCCGCGGGTGGCGAGGCGGAGGAACTGCGCGCCGATGTCGTGCTGCTGGCGATCGGCCGGCGGCCCTATGTCGAGGCGCTCGGCCTCGACGCCGTGGGGGTGGCGCTGGATGAGCGCGGGCGCGTGAAGACCGATGCGCATTTTGCCACCAGCATCCCGGGCATCTACGCGATCGGCGACGCCATCACCGGCGCGATGCTGGCCCACAAGGCCGAGGATGAAGGCTATGCGCTGGCCGAAATGCTGGTCGGGCAGAAGCCGCACATCAATTACGATGCCATTCCGGGTGTCGTTTACACGTGGCCGGAAGTCGCCGCCGTCGGCGCGACCGAGGAAGCCCTGAAGGCCGCTGGCGTGGCCTACAAGGTCGGCAAATTCCCCTTCACGGCCAATGGCCGCGCGCGGGCGATGGGGGCGACCGATGGCTTCGTGAAGATCCTCGCCGACAAGGCGACGGACAAGGTGCTCGGCGCGCATATCATCGGGCCGGATGCCGGGACGCTGATCGCCGAGGTCGCGCTGGCCATCGAGTTCGGCGCGAGCGCCGAGGATGTGGCGCGGACCAGCCACGCGCATCCGTCGCTGAACGAGGCGGTGAAGGAAGCGGCGCTCGCGGCGTGGGACAAGGCGGTGCATATCTGAGAGGGCGCGCCGGAGAGGGGCTTTGCCCCTCTCCTCACCTTGGCGGCGGAGCCGCCAAGCCCACCAAAGGCCTAAGAGACCGTTTGAAGAGCCCAGCACCGGCCCGCACCCCCACCCGGCCACCCATTCCAGATACTGACGTGGGTGGCCGGGTGGGGGTGCGGGCCGGTGCTGGACTTCAAAATGCGCCCCCTGGCGCATTTTCAAACGGTCTCTGAGGTCCTTTGGACACCACTATCTGGCGCCGGGCGCTGCTGACAGACTCAGCGCCGAGACCCGCCCTTGCGCACGGCGCACGCGACGCCGAAGCAGCGAACCCGCCCCGCCCAGCACCAGAATGCGGCTTTCCCAATGACACTGTCAGTTGGGGGGTGGTTGGAGAGGCATATCCACTCATTCCGAACATGCCTTCATCCGTCATGACGGCGGGCCTTCCCGAGGGCGACAGTCCGATTGCAGGTTCAAGTGTGGACCCGCAACCGACGATCCCAATACGTGGCGCTCACAATCTGAGCGCCGCCCTGTTCCGCCTGTTCGTGCCTACGGTGAGGTTCAGGGTTGAAATGCTGCGGGGATTGGAAGCGCGAGCAGAACTACTTGCGCACAATGGTACTGGCACGAAGGCGCGCGCCCGATGCCTGGGCCGCGAGTGCGACCCCGATGCAGGAGGCGACCACCGCGGTCACGGTCGGCGCGTCCGGCACCTCGCCGAGCAGCGCGAACCCACCAGCGCAGGCCGCACCGGGGCTGAGGCTGCCGAAGGCGGCGGCCTGCGACACGCCCAACCGCTGAACCGCCGCGGCGAAGGCCACCGGGGCAAGGATCCCGGAGGCAAGGCCCTGGAACGCCGCCTGCAATGCAATGTCATGCAGTGGCACCCCTCCCATGCCGGGCTCCATTGCCAGGAGGTAGAACGGGCCCAGCACGACCACGGAGCCGACACTGACGAAGGCTGCCGCCTCCCACGCGCCGATGCCGCTGCGCCGCAGCGCGATCGTGTATCCTGCCGCCAACAAGGCAGCCAGGAGCAGGAGCAGATAGCCCGGCCAGCGCGCCTCGGCGCCATCTGCGATCGAAGGCATGACGACCGCCGCGACCGATCCGCCGATCAGCACCAGCCCGGCTACGCGCAGCATGCTGATCCGCTCACCCATCGCCATGGAGACCAGCGCCACGCAAAGCGGCACGGTCCCCGGCAGCAGCGCCCCCGCCTCGGCGGCGCCGGCGACGCGCAGGCCGTTGCCGGCAACGAGCACGAAGGGCGCGCCGCCGCCGGCAAGCAAAAGCGCAAGGTGCCATACGGGGACCTGGCGCAGCCGTGGCCAGGCACGGCGCAGCACGGGCAACAGCAGCAGCGCCGGGCCGATGAAGCGCAGCATCGCGATGTCCATCGGATCGAGCGGCACCTCGCCCGAGACGCCGAGGCGCGTCACGGCGAGCGCGCCACCCCAGATCGCCGACGCGGCGAGCCCAGCGACGACGCCGAAAGATGAATGCGTATTGGTCATGTCGGATGCCTCCGGTCTTGCCGGCGGCGGGCGACGCTTGCGCGTCAGTCCCGCCACCAGGGCTTGGCGGCCTCCGCCGCGGCGATGTCCCGTGAAATGCCGATGTCCTTCAGCAACCGGGCATCCATCTCGAGCAGCAGCTTCCGCCCCCGGGCGCGCTCCCGGATGAGAGCGAAGCCGTCGATCAGCGTTCCGATGGTGGTCATGGCATGCGTTCCTTCCATTCCTTGCCGCCGGCAGGAGCGTCGTGCGGCCCATGGACTGTGCGTCGGGGCGCTGCGGCGCGCTTGGCGCCGCGCTTGCCGGGCGCTGGAGATTTCCTTGTGGATTCGGCGATCCGCGTGACCTAGCGCACTCGGTTGTTGAGCCGGGCCGTGCGAGTAGCGGATACTCATCGTCTCGCGGCATCGCCGCGGGTCTCGCCTGATGCCGGGGCGTCATCCGTCCCATGGCGGTTGCTTGCGGGGAGGATGGCCATGCCTCTGACCTTCGCCGGGCACGAAGTTGATCTGCGCCGGCAGGAATTGCGTCGTGGTGGTGACCGCGTGCATGTGGAGCCGCAGGTTTTCGACCTGCTGGTTCACCTGTTGCGCCATCGCGACCGGGTGGTGAGCAAGGACGAACTGCTCGACGAGATCTGGAACGGGCGCATCGTCTCCGAGGCGGCCCTGAGCAGCCGCATCAATGCCGCGCGCAAGGCCGTGGGCGACGATGGTGAACGGCAGACCCTGATCAAGACCATCCACAAGCGCGGCTTCCGGTTCGTGGGCGAAGTCGTCGACCTGCCCGAGGAGCCGGTTCCCGAACCGGCGCCGGCGCCGGCGCCGGAGGCCCCTGCCGAAGAACCGTCGCGCCGGCCCTCCGTCGTCGTGCTGCCCTTCGCCAATCTCAGCGCCGAGCCCGATACCGACTATTTCAGCTATGGCCTGACGGAAGATGTCATTCGCCTGCTTGCACGGCATCGCTGGATGGATGTGCTGAGCCGCCACACCGCGGCCGCCTTTCGCGACCGGGACGTGGATCCGCGCGAGATCGGCGCAACCTTCGGGGTGCGATACCTGGTGCATGGCAGCGTCTCCAAGCGCGGCGACCATGTGCGGCTCGCGGCCGACCTCGTTTCCTGCGAGAGCGGGCGGCAGCTCTGGTCCGAGTCCTATGATCTGGCTCTTGCCGACATGCTCGACGTGCAGCGCGCCATGTCCGAGCAGATCGCCGCAGCGATCGAACCCGAGCTCGCACGGCTTGAACGCGAGTCGGCTGCGCGACGCCCGCCGGTCAATCTTGGCGCCTGGGACTGCTACCAGCGCGGGTTGTTCCATCTGTGGGGCTTCACCCAGCCAGGCATGGCCGAGGCGGAGGCGATGTTCCGCCGCGCCATCGCGCTGGACCCGACCTTCGCGCGCGCCCATGGCGGGCTGGCCTATGTGCTGCTGCAGGAGGCTGTGGTGGATGGCCCTGCGGAGCGTCGGGTTCGGATCGAGGAAGCGTTGCGCGCGAGCCGCAACGCCGTTTCACTCGACAACCAGGATTGCATGAATCTTTGCGTGCTGGGTCGTGTCCATGCGTTCCGCCACGATTACGAGGAGGCGATCGCGCTGCTTGTCGAGGCCGTGGCGCTCAATCCAAGTTTCGCGCAGGCGCATTACGCGTTGGGCTGCACCATGATCTGGAGCGGCCGGCCGCGGGACGGGATCGTGCATATCGATCGCGCCGTGGAACTCAGCCCGCGCGACCCGCATCTGTCGAGTTTTCATGCAGCGCGCGCTCTCGCGCATATCGATCTCGGCGAACTGGACGAAGCGGTGGACGACGCCCGCCGCGCGACGCGGGTGCCGAACGCCAAATCCTGGCCGCACATGATGCTGACCGCATCACTCGGGCTGCTCGGGCGGGAGGAGGAGGCGGGCCGCGCGCTGTCGAGGCTGCTGGAGAAGGCGCCGGGCTACACCCTCAGCGCCGCCCGCGCGGATTTCTTCTTCTGTGCGGATGAGACGCTGATCGAACGCTGCCTCGAGGGCCTGCGGCGGGCGGGCCTCGACGATGGCCCGCCCGTCGCGGCCGGCGCCTAGCCGGGCGGAAAGAGCAGGGCCAACTCGTCGATCCAGGACAGTGCTTCGTGCTTCCTGTCACGCTCCGACATCGCCCTGCCGGCTATGTGAAGGGTCCATTCAGGGCCCGTCCGGCGCGGCGTGGCGGTCTTCAAGGCGTCGGTGGTGTTCATGGTTGTTCTCCTCGCTTCCATGCCCGATCCGGTGATGGCGGGCCGGGTGGAAGTCTCGCGGCTTGGCCGTCGCATCGCTTGAAGAATGGCTTGCGGCGACATGGAGATGGCGTGGGCATTAGAACGACTTGCGTTCGCCTCTGCTCACGCCAGGCGCCCTGGCCTCTTGTTCGGGCGAGCAACTTCATGCGCCTGCGAGATTCCACCCAGGCGCGATCCGCTCTATGCGGGGGGCCGCAGAGGCGCGGTCCAGGTCACGGCGGTGCCGGTCAGGCAAGCCTCGCCTGCCGCATTGCGGACGGAGGTGGCCAGGGTGCAGATCGGCTTGTCGTCCCGCACGCTCAACACCTCGACGCGCGCGGTGATGGTCTCGCCGACATGCACCGCCTTCACGAAGCGCCATTCGACGCCGAGGAAAACACTGCCCGGGCCCGGCAGGTCCTCCGCCACCACGGCGTTGAGCAGGCCCGAGGTGACGCCGCCCTGCACGATCAGGCCGCCGAAGGGCGACGCGGCGGCGAGTGCCGCATCGTAATGCAGCGGGTTGCGGTCGCCGGTGATCGCGGTGAATGCCTCGACATCGGCCATGGTGGTGCGGCGCGTGCGCTCGGCCGCCTGGCGCGGACTCGGCCTGCCGGCGATGGTGCGGGACCAGGCGTCGCTCATGACACCGCCTCCATCGCCAGCGCTGCTACCTCGCGCTTCATCGCCTGGTTGAGCGCGCGATGGAGTTCCTTCGCCTGGTCCAGCGTCCAGCCATAGCCGGCGATCTCATCCGTGACGCGGAACAGCGGCAGCGAGAGATCGTCGCGCTGCTCGGCGAAGCGGGCGAGGGCGGCATCACTGCCCTCAGCGGCGGCATCGGCGAGAAGCGCGGCATCGCGCAGTGCATCGGTGATGCCATGGGCGGTGATCGGGTCCTTGAAGTACCCGGCATCGCCGATCAGCGCCCAGCCTGGCCCGGTGGGGCGGCGCAGGTAACCCTTGCGGCCGGCGAAGGCGTGCGGCTCGCCATCCGGCTCCAGCGCGGTGAGATCTTCTGCCAGCGCCGGCGCCACGGTCGCCAGCGCGCGCCGCAGCGCCGCGAGACGGTCGCCTTGCATCTCCGTGCGGAAACGTGCTCGCGGCACCGAGACGAAAATGCAGTGCCGCCCTGCATTGGTCGGGATGCGTCCCGCGCTGACGCCGGGCGCATAATGCCAATGCGTGCCGGTATCGGTCAGTCCGGCCACATAGGCGTAGAGGCATGTCGCGGCATGGCGCGCTGCTTGCGTCACCGTTGCGCCGGCGAGACGCGCGACGGTGGATCCGGCGCCGTCCGCACCGACCACGAGGCCGGCCGCGATGACGTGTTCGCGCCCCGCGTCATCGACCACCACGGCGCCGCTGACGCGGCCGGTTGCGTCGCGCAGCAGCGATGCGAGCGTCTGGTGATGCCGGATCTCCGCGCCAGCCTGCCAGGCGGCATCCACCAGCGTGCTGTCGAGCAACGTCCGGCGCGGCGCATACAGCGCATCGATCCCGTCGCCCGGACGCAGGTCGACCGGAATGGCCTCCGCGCCGTAGTGGAAGGTCGTGCGGCGGATTGGCGGCGTGCCGGCCTCGATCAGGTGCGGTAGCAGGCCCCAGCGGGCGAGCAGCATCACGCCGCCGCGCATCAGCGCATGGGTCGACAGCGTGTCGGACCCATAGGCGCCGCGATCAACGGCGAGCACGCGCATGCCGTGCCGCGCCATCAGCATCGCTGCGGCGGCGCCGGCGCAGCGCGCGCCGACGACCAGGACATCGAAGCGTTCCATCGGCTTCATGGCATTCTCCTCCGTCAGGCCGCGATGCGGCCGCGTGTGGCGAGATGGGCGTGGAGTTCGGCGGCCAGCGCCTCGGCATCGGCACCGACGCCGTCGAGGAAGTTCGAGTTCCGGCGGCGCAGGAAGCGCAGCCCGAGCACGTAGAGTCCCGGCGCAGGTGTCACGCCGCCGGCGTGGCGGATCTCGCCCGCATCATCGAGGACGGGCACCTGCAGCCAGTCGTAGTCGCGACGGAAGCCGGTGGCCCAGACCACCGTGCGGATGCCTTCCGCCGCCAGGTCGATGGCAGGTGGCGAAGGCGGGAATGGCGTGAGGGGCCGCGGGGGCGGCGCCTGCGGCGCGCCTTCAATGTCCGCGATGGCGGCGAGGCGCGCGATCAGCCGGTCGAGCCTGCGGTGTGCGGCCGTGGTCGTTTCCGCCAGATCGTCGCGCAGCGCGACGCGGCCATCCGCGATGCCCACCACGCGGCCCACCACCCGCACGCCGATGGCGCGCAGCGTGCCGAGATCGAGGTCCGCGTGATCCGGTCGGCCAGCCAATTGCAGGGAAGGCTGCGCCCGTGCCGCGTCGAGGTCGCGCACCGTCTCCGCTGCTTCGGTCAGCACGCCGGCGCGGGCCATCCAGTCGAGAATGTCCCGGCTGCGCCAGCGTCGCGGCAGCCGCGTGTGCCGTCCCGCCGCGAGCGTCACCGGACGACCGGCACGGTGGATCTCCTCGGCGATCTGCACACCCGACGCGGAGGCACCGACCACCAACACACCGCCCGGCACGAGCGCATCCGGGGTACGATAGGATGACGGCGTGACCTGCCGCACCGCCTTGGGCAAGGATGCGGCGATTGCGGGGATGTTCGGCAGGTCGCATTGCCCGGTGGCGATCACGACGGCCGAAGCCAGCACGTCGCCGGCACTGGTCGTGATGCGATAGCCGAAGGGCGCCGGCCGCAGCGCCCGCACCGCGACGCCCGTGGCGATGGGGGCACCCACGGCATAGCCATCGAGGAACCGGACGACCTCGGGCATCGTCATGAAGCCTTCGGGATCGTCGCCGCGATAGGACCAGCCGGGCAGGCGGGTCATCCAGTTCGGGGTCAGCAGGCGAAGGCTGTCCCACCGTTCGCTGCGCCAGCGCTCGGCGACCCGGCCGCGTTCCAGAACCAGGTGGTCGATGCCGCGCGCGGCGAGGCAATGGCTCATGGCGAGCCCGGCCTGGCCGGCGCCGATGATGATGGCGTCGGTGTTCCGCATGGCGTCCTCGGGTGAAGGAGGAGGCCAGCGGCGAGGGGGCGCGCCGCCGGCCGGGTGTGCTCAGGCCTCCACGGCGATGGAGACCGGCACGCCGTTTGTCAGGATGTCGAAGACGGCGGAGCGCGCCTTGGATTGCATGACCAGCGCCTTCAGCGTCTCGGTCGGTGCATCGCCGGCGACCTTGAAGGTCACGCGCACGTCGCTGAAGCCGTTGCGCACCACATCCGACAGCCCGAGGATGCCTTGCAGGTCGATATCGGCCTCGACCATCGCCTCGACCGAATGCAGCTTCACCCCGCGGACGGCGGCGATGTTCGCGATGCCGGCAGTGAGGCAGCCTGCGAGGCCATGCAGGATCCACTCGACCGGGGTCGGGCCTTCATCCTCCCCGCACAGCACGGCGGGGTGGTCGGTATGGGCCATGGTGGCGAACTTGTGCGCATGGTCCCCGCCGGCGCCGGAGAATCCGAGCATGGTACCCTGCATGTGCGTGCCGGACTTCCACTGGCCATGGGCACGGAACTGGAATTTGGCGAGTGCCGGCTGGCTGGCGACGACGCCGATGGTGGCGAGCAGCGCCGGCGTGTTCACGCCGTTAAGCGGCGGCTTTTCCTTCTTCGTCGCGGGAGCGGGGGCTTCGACGGCAGCGGTGGTGGCGTTCATGGATGCTCTCCAGGGTTCTGTTGCGGGCGGGTTGCGCGGCGCAATGGGTTGCGACGGGTGGTCGCGTCCTCCGACGCTGGTCCGGCTGCCTGGCAGGACGGCGTCGGTGACGTGGCGAAACCCTAGGGAGGCGTGGCGTGCAGCGCTTGGAGACGATCTTTAGAAATGCTTGCCAAGCTGTGGATTTCGGCCGGGAAGCCTGGCTTGGCCGCACGCCTGCGGCAGGTACGCCGCGGGGCAGCAGCGTGCGTGAACGGCGTGTAGCGAGGACCGTATGGCGCGCAGCGTGACGGAAGCGAACGGGTCGACCCGTGGCTTTGCCGGCGTGGATTCGGTGGATGGCACTCAACTACGCGCATGTGCCGGACCTGTCGGCGAGCGCGAGGGATGCAGACTTGGCTCCATATTCTTGGCAAGCGGCATTGTAGTGGCAGCCGGCGGCACATGATCCGTCCCGGATGCGGTGTTCCCGGGAGCCCGGCATTCGTTCGGATGATGTCACCTGAAGGAATGTCGCTTGATGGGGGCGATGCCCCTCGGATCTGCCAGCCAATGGTTACAGGGCGTCAGCGCGGGCCCCGTTCCCGTGGTTCATGGGATCGGGACCCGTCTGACAGGTGCGAACGGGGTCAATTCCCCGTCGGGACATGCACCACGGAGATGTTCTCCCCGCTTCCGGCGATCACGGCGACGTAGCCGGGAGACGTCGGGGGCGGCACGTCGAGATGCTGCACGGAGAGATTCTCGCCCGTGCCGGCGATGATCGCGCGTGGCTGAATGGTGCCCATCACGTCCATCGGCGCGACGACGGACTGGTTCTCACCATAACCACTGACCCGCGGCGCAGAGGTCGATGATTGACGGAAGGCATGGGCATCGGGTGCGCCGGCGATGCACGTTACCGCGGCGGCGGCGGCAATGCGGAGGAAGATGCTGGGCATGATCTGTCTCCAAGGGTTTGGCCGAACGATCGGGGGATGCCGGCCGGTTTCACTGGTGTGTCGCCCCGCGCCGGACCATCCGGCCTTCCCGGGCGAAAGCCCTTGGGGACGTGTCCGGACCCTACCCGGCGGTGGCCGCGGAGGCTTTGAGACGGGCTGAAGAAGTCGTGGTGAATCGCGGGATTTCCGCGTGAGGCGCGGCCACGGTGCCAACCCGTTACTGCGCCGTCTTCGCCGGCGGCCGCCGCGGTTGCAGGCCCATGGCGGGTCGACGTACGCCCGGTTGGCGCCTGGCGCCGGTCAGCCCGCGCCTGCGGGCAGGCGCAATTCCAATCCCTCTGCCGTTTCCTGAAGGCGCGTGCCGAGAGCGGCGCTGGCGGTGCGCATGCGCGCCATCATGGCCTGCTTTTCGCGCCCCTGTGCCAGCCGGACAGGCCAGGGCCGCGTGCGTATCGGCACCAGGCGCAGCCGAGATGGCCGCCCGTCCAGAAGGTCGAGCAGGAAGATGCAGCCCCAATGCTGGTCGAAGAACGGCAGGGGCCAGTAATCATCGATGACGTTGCCGGTGTCGTAGAGTGTAAGCCCTCGTCCCATGGCCTCCACGCCATGCAGGATGTGGGCGGAATGGCCATGGATGACATCGAAGCCGGCCGCCAGCGCGGCACGGGCGAAGGCACGGCTGTGGTCGAAGGGCCGCAGGCGCCTTTCCCAACGGAGATGACGCCAAGAGCCGCAATCTTGTCGCTGGTTTGTCCTCGTGTTCGGCAAAAGGGACCATGAGGGGGCCAGGCCGCCCCATCTCTCTGCATCGCCTGCGGTACGCCAGCCTGCATTGCGACGCGCCAGCCCGCGGCCGCATAATCCCGCCATGACGGCACCCACCTTTCGCATCAGCACGGTCCGTACGGCGGATGAAGTCGCCGCGGTGGCGCGTCTGTTTCGCGCCTATGCGGACTCCCTGCCCGTCGATCTGGCCTATCAGGATTTCGCGACGGAGCTTGCTGGCCTGCCCGGTAAGTACGAGGCGCCGACGGGGGCGCTGCTGATCGCGTGCAATGCGGCGGGCGACCCGCTGGGCTGCGTGGCGTTGCGGCCGATGCAGGCCTCCGGACGGTGCGAGATGAAGCGGTTGTACGTCGCGCCGGCGGGGCGTGGCCTCGGCCTGGGGCGGGCGCTGGTGGAGGCGATCTGCGCCGAGGCGCGGCGCCTCGGCTATGGCGAGATTTGCCTCGACACCCTGCCCAGCATGACCGAGGCGATCGCACTTTACACCCGATCGGGCTTCGTCCGCATCGAGCCCTATTACGACACGCCGGTGGCCGGCACGCTGTTCCTGTCGCGCGTTCTCGACTGACGGGTCACGGCGGCGGCAGGGTGAGGCGCACCCGCAGCCCCGGCGCGGCATCCTCCAGCGTGATGGCGATGCCGTGCAGCTCGGCGACGGCGCGCACCAGCGCGAGGCCAAGCCCGCTGCCGGGCGTCGAGCGCGAGGCATCCAGCCGGTGGAAGCGGTGGAACACCTTCTCGCGTTCCGCCTCGGGAATGCCGGGGCCGTCGTCGGCGACCGTAATGCCCGCCGTGGTGACGCCAAGGCTCACTCGCCCTTCGGCGCGGCCATGGCGGATCGCGTTCTCCACCAGGTTCGCCAGCATCTGCGTCAGCAGCGCCGGATCGCCGGTGATCGAAACGCCGGGCTCGATCTCGCTCGCCAGCACCTGCCCGCGCTCCTCGGCGGCGGGCGTGTACACTTCGGCGACGGAGTCGGCGATGGCCGAGAGATCCACCGTCGCGAAGCCCGCGCGCTGGGTGCCGGATTCGACCTGCGCGATGCGCAGCAGCGCGGCGAAGATTTCTAGCAGCCGGTCGGCCTCGGCCTGCGCCGCTTCGATCGCTTCGGTGGTCGGTGCGCGGGCGGCGTCGTCGAGGCGCTGGCGCAGCCGCGTGAGCGGTGTGCGCAGGTCATGGGCGATGTCATCGGTCACCTCGCGCAGCGCGGCCATCAGGGCCTGCAACCGGTCGAGCGTCGCATTGATGCGCAGCGCGAGGCGGTCGAATTCATCGCCGCCGGTGCGCACGGCCAGGCGGCGGTCGAGGTCGCCGCCCTGCACTGCTGCGAGCGCCGTCTCCATCGCCGCCGCGCGCCGCGCGACCGAGCGGCCGATAAGCAACCCACCGGCCAGGCCGAGCAGCAGCACCGCCCCGCCGACCCAGCCGGCGCTGGTCAGCAGCCGTTGTTCCAGGGCGCGCGCATTGGTCAGGTCACGCCCGACCACCAGCGCGCCGCCACCGGGCAGAGGCGCGGCAAGCATCAGCACCGGCGCGGCGGTCCCGTCCGGCTGGCGGATCGTGCCCTCGCGCCAGCCACGCTCGCTGGAGACGCCGGAAAGGTTGCCGGCGAGACGCTGCCCATCGGGTGCGGCCAGCAGGTAGAATTCCTGCCCGCTGCGATCGGCGGCGAGCCGCGCCTCGATCGACAGCGCGACGCCGCGTGCGCCGGACAGCGCGCCGGCCTGCAGCAGCACGCCCATGCCGCGGTCGATCTCTTCGCCCGCCTGGCGGATCGCGTAACCGGCCGTCACCCACCAGGCGACACCGCCGACCAGCGCCGTCCCTGTCAGCGTCAGCAACAGATGCAACAGCGTGACGCGGAACGCCGTGGTGCGCGCGAAGGCCCAGCGGGACGACGGTTCAGCCATCGGCGCGAATGACGTAGCCGGCGCCGCGCACCGTGTGCAGCAGTTCCTGCCCGAAGCCCTTGTCCACCTTGCCGCGCAGCCGACTGATATGGGTCTCGACGACGCTGGTCTTGGGGTCGAAGTGGAAGTCCCACACGCCTTCGAGCAGCATGGTGCGCGTCACCACCTGGCCTTCGCGGCGCATGAGGAATTCGAGCAGGCGGAATTCGCGCGGCTGCAACTCGATCCGCTTGCCAGCGCGACTGACGCTGCGGCGGATCAAATCCATCTCCAGGTCGCCGACGCGCAGCACGGTGATTTCCTGCTGCAAGGGCGGGCGGCGGGCCAGCGCATTGATGCGCGCGAGCAGTTCGGCGAAGGCGAAGGGCTTGGCCAGGTAGTCGTCGCCGCCGGCTTCCAGTCCCTCGATGCGGTCGCCCAAACCGGCGCGCGCGGTCAGGAAGATCGCCGGCGTCGCTATGCCCGCGGCGCGCACGGCGCGCACCATCGACAGCCCGTCGAGCTTGGGCAGCATGCGGTCCACCACCATCACGTCATGGCCGCCGCCAGTGGCGAGGAACAGGCCGTCCTGGCCGTCCGCCGCGCGGTCCACGACATGGCCCGCCTCCTCCAGCCCGCGCGCCACGAAGGCGGCGGTCTCGGCGTCATCCTCGACCAGCAGGATCCTCACGGTGGCTTCGTCCCCTTGCGATCACTCGGGCAGGCCGGCATCGGCCCGTGCCCCATTCAGGCCACGACATTATCCCGGATGGGGATGCTGTCCCGCGCCTGAACCGACGTCACCAGCATACGGATCAGTAAGGGAGGCGACAGGGGGCGAGCAGGCGGCGAGGTGCTTTCTGTCGTCACGCCAAGCCCTCGCGGCGCGGCATCGAGACCTTCGACTGGGAGAGACCTTAGAGATGACGACCCGCTTCAACCTCCGCCGCCCCGCGATCATTGCCGGCGTGCTGGCGCTGGCGCTCGGCACCACCGCGCTGACCGCGATCCCGGGCACCGCGCAGACCCAGCCGGCGCCGGTCGCCGGCGTGGCGCTGCCGCGGCCGGCTGGTCCGGACTTCGCTGATGTCGCCGCCCGCGTCGGCCCCTCGGTGGTGCGCGTGCTGACCGTGGAGCGTGCGACCCCGGCTCGCGCCGAGATGCGGCCCGGCCAGGGCGGCAACCCGCTAGAAGAGATGATGCGCCGCTTCGACGGCCGCCAGGGCCCGCAGCAGCCTGAGCAGGGCCAGCGTCGCGCCGGCCAGGGTTCGGGCTTCGTCATCGACGCCGGCGGCTACATCGTGACCAACGCCCATGTGGTGGGTGAGAACGCCGCGGTCCAGGTGGTGATGGCCGATGGCCGCGAGCTGCCGGCGACCGTGATCGGCCGCGACACCGCGACCGACGTGGCGCTGATCAAGGTCGATGCCGGCTCGCCGCTGCCCGCGATCGCCTTCGGCAATTCCGACAGCACTCGCGTCGGTGAATGGGTGATGGCGATGGGCAACCCCTTCGGCCTCGGCGGCACGGTGACGGCGGGTATCGTCTCGGCGCGCGGCCGGCAGATCGGCGCGGGTCCGTATGACGACTTCATCCAGACCGATGCCTCGATCAACCCGGGCAATTCCGGCGGGCCGCTGTTCAATGCGGCGGGCCAGGTGGTCGGCATGAACACGGCGATCTTCTCTCCCTCGGGCGGGAATATCGGCATCGGCTTCGCGGTGCCGTCGAAGATGGTGCAGCACATCGTCAACCAGCTGCGCGACCATGGCTCGGTGCAGCGCGGTTGGCTGGGCGTGAGCCTGCAGCCGATGGACCAGGAGCTGGCGACGGCGATGCGCGCAGCCGATACCAAGGGCGCGCTGGTCTCCGCAGTGGAGCCGGACAGCCCGGCGGCCAAGGCCGGCCTGCGGGCCGGTGACGTGATCACCGGCATCAACGGCCAGGCGGTTGCCAGCCCGCGTGACCTTGCCGCCGGCGTGGCGGATGTGGCCCCGGGTGGGACCGCGACCCTCGCGGTGCTGCGTGACGGCACGGCGATGGAGCAGCGCGTCGAGGTCGGCACCAACCCGGCCAACGTCGCCGCGGCGACGAAGCCGGGCCAGCCGGGCCAGCCTTCGCTCGGCATCGCCCTGGCGCCGCGCCGTGACGGCGGTGTTGAGATCACCCGCGTCGAGCCGGGCTCGGTGGCGGCCGAACGTGGCCTTCGCCCTGGTGACGTGGTGCTGCGGGCCGGCGAGCGCGAAGCCGCTAACCCGCAGGATGTGGTCGCCGCAGTGCGCAGCGCCCGTGAGGCGGGCCGGCCTTCCATCGCCTTCCAGGTGGAACGCGACGGCGCCCGCCGCTTCATCGCCCTGCCGCTGCGCGCGGCGTAAGGAAACGGCGTCCGGCGGGTACGATCCCCCTCAGCCTGCCGGATACGCCGATCGGAGCGGGAAGCCGCCTTTAAACTTCCCCCGAAGACGGTCCGCTCCCCACTGGCGCACGTTGGTCATCAGACCGGCGTGCGCCATTCCATTTGAAGGTTGGGGGAGAGAACTCCCCCAAACCCCCTCCTTCTTCTATCTGTTGGAGACTGAGTTCGGCGGTCGGTGCCAATAGACAAAAAAAGGAGGGGGATCGGGGGAGTTCTCTCCCCCGACCTTTCTTCTCACACCGCCGTGCGCCACTGCGCATGAGCATCCGTCGTACCCCGCACCACGGATTCATACGCCGCCTGCAACTGCATGGTGATCGGCCCCGGCTTGCCGTCCCCCACCGGCAGGCGATCGACCATCGCCGCCGGCACCAGCTCCTGCCCGGTGCCGCAGAGGAAGACCTCGTCGGCGACGTAGAGCTCGCTGCGATCGGTGCGGCGTTCGGCGGTCGGCAGGCCGAGCTCGGCGGCCAGGGCCAGCACCGTGTCGCGCGTCACGCTTTCGAGGATGTCGCTGTCGCGCGCGGGGGTGATGACGACGCCGTCGCGCACCATGAACAGACACGCGCCGGCGGATTCGCTGACCTTGCCGTCGCGCGTCAGCAGGATTGGCGCGTCATAGCCATCGGCCTTGGACTGCAGCGTGGCGATGCGTCCGGCGTGGTAGTTCGCCGTCGCCTTGATGCGCGCGGGCATGGTGTTGTCGGCGATGCGCGTCCAGGAGGAGACTCCGAGCGACAGCCCGCTCTCGCGCTTGGGCGAACGCTCACGCGGGATGGCGGCGCAGACCCAGCCGACCATGCCGGTGGTGGATTGGTTGCCCATGCTTTCGATATGCACCTGCAACCGGATGTAGCAATCGTCATCCGGCGCATTGGCGCGCACCGAATCGAGCACGCCCTGGCGCAGCGCGTCGCGCGAGGGTGGGTTGTCGAAGCGCATGAACTTCATGCCCTGGTCGAGCCGCACCAGATGTTCCTCCAGCCGGAATACGGAGAGCCGCCCGGTGGCCGGGTTCATGTAGGCGCGGATGCCCTCGAACACCGCGGCGCCGTAGGCGAGGCCGACGGCCAGTGGATGGATGCGAGCTTCCTCGAAGGGAATCGCCTTTCCGTTCTGGATGATGGTGTGTGCGGTCCAGGCCATGGTGGTTCCCCCAAGATGCTTCCCGGAGGCTGGCCCGGACGGCGCGGGGCGGCAAGGCCCGGCGGCCATACCGCGGGGGCGCGAAACCCGGTAGGATGGCGCGTCATGGCGTAAGGGTTCGAACAATGAGCGCAGCAACCGAGGCACAGGCGGCACCGATGCTGCTGCGCGGCGATCACGCCGACGGCGTCACGGTGCTGACGCTGAACCGACCGGCCTCGCGCAACAGCCTGTCGTTGCAGATGCTGGAGACGCTTGAGGTCGCGCTGGCCGACATTGGCGAAGATGCCAGCCGGCGCTGCATCGTGCTGGCCGCGGCGGGACCGGTGTTCAGTGCCGGGCATGATTTGCGCGAAATCATCGCGCATCGTGCCGACCCCGACCAGGGTCGCGGCTTCTACGGCCGTGCCATGGAGACCTGTTCGCGCGTGATGCAGGCGATCACCGCCCTGCCGCAGCCGGTTATCGCCGCCGTGCAGGGCGTGGCGACCGCGGCCGGCTGCCAGCTGGTCGCGACCTGCGATCTGGCGGTGGCCTCCGACCAGGCGCGCTTCTGCACGCCGGGGGTGGATATCGGGCTGTTCTGCTCGACGCCCGCCGTCGCCCTGGCGCGCGCGGTGCCGCGCAAGGCGGCGATGGAGATGCTGATGCTGGGCGACATGGTCGGCGCCGAGGAGGCTCTGCGCCTCGGCCTGGTCAACCGCGTGGTGGCGCCGGACCAGGTGATGGCGACCGCGCTGCATCTGGCCGGGCGCATCGCGGCGCGTTCGGCGCTGACGGTGCGGATGGGCAAGCGCGGATTCTATCGCCAGATCGACCTGCCGCTGGCCGAGGCCTATCGCGAAGCCGCCTGCGTCATGGCGGATAATCTGATGGCGCATGACGCCAGCGAGGGGATCGGCGCATTTCTCGAGAAGCGCCGGCCCGTCTGGGAAGATCGTTGAGGAACGCAACATGGCCGATTACGACACGCATCTCGCCCGCAACGCGGCGAACCACCAGCCGCTGACGCCGCTGCTGTTTCTCGAACGCGCGGCGCAGGTCTATCCGGACAACCTCGCGGTGGTGCATGGGCCGACACGGCGGACCTATCGCGAATTGCGCAGGCGCTGCGTGCGCCTGGCCCATGCGCTGGCGAAGCGCGGCATCGGGCGCGGCGACACGGTGGCCGCGCTGCTGCCCAACATCCCCGAGATGCTGGAATGCCATTACGGCGTGCCGATGGCCGGCGCAGTGCTGAACACCATCAACACGCGGCTCGATGCGGCGACGATCGCCTATATCCTCGACCATGGGGAAGCGAAGGTTGTTGTCGCGGACAGGGAATTCATGCCCGTGCTGCGCCTCGCTCTGGTGCAGGCCAAGGCGAGGCCGCTGGTAATCGAGGTGGATGACCCGCTCGCCCCCGCCGCCGTCCAGGCCGAGACCCTGGGCGGCATCGGTTACGAGGCATTGCTGCATGAAGGCGACGAACACTTCGCCTGGAAGCTGCCGGCGGATGAGTGGGATGCCATCACGCTGAACTACACCTCCGGCACCACGGGCAAGCCGAAGGGCGTGGTGTATCACCATCGCGGCGCGCAGTTGCTGGCGGTGGGCAATGTGCTCTCGGCGGGGATGGGCAAGCATCCGGTCTATCTGTGGACGCTGCCGATGTTCCACTGCAATGGCTGGTGTTTTCCCTGGACGGTGACGGCGCAGGCGGGCGTGCATGTCTGCCTGCGCGCGGTGCGCGGCCCGGACATGTGGCAGCTGATGGGCGACGAGGGGGTAACGCATATGTGCGGCGCGCCCATCGTCATGGCGACGCTGCTGGCGACGCCGGAGGCGGAGAAGCGCGTCCTGCCTACCCAGGTGCAGTTCGTCGTCGCCGGCGCGCCGCCGCCCGAGGCGGTGCTCGCAGCGATGCAGGAGGCCGGTTTCGCGGTCTGCCACGTCTATGGGCTGACCGAAGTCTATGGTCCGGCGGTGGTCAATGAATGGCATGCGGAATGGACGGCGCGGCCAGTGCATGAACAGGCGGCGCTGATGGCGCGGCAGGGGGTGCGGTATCTCGCGCTCGAAGGCCTCGACGTGATGGATTCCGAGACGATGCAGCCGGTCTCGGCCGATGGCGCCTCGCTCGGCGAGGTGATGATGCGCGGCAACGTCGTGATGAAGGGCTACCTCAAGGACGCCGCGGCCACGGATGCGGCGTTCAAGGGTGGCTGGTTCCATACCGGCGACCTCGCGGTGAAGCATCCGGACGGGTACATCCAGTTGAAGGATCGCTCGAAGGACATCATCATCTCGGGCGGGGAGAACATCTCCTCCATCGAGGTCGAGGATGCGCTGTACAAGCACCCCGCCGTCGCGATGGTGGGGGTGGTGGCACGGCCGGACGAGAAATGGGGCGAGACGCCCTGCGCCTTCGTCGAGTTGAAGCCGGGCGCCACCGCCACCGCCGAGGAACTGATCGCCTTTGCCAAGCTGCATCTGGCGGGGTTCAAGGTTCCGCGTCACATCGTCTTCGCCGAGATCCCGAAGACCTCCACCGGCAAGATCCAGAAGCACGTCTTGCGTAGTCAGGCCAAGGAAGCATGACCTCAGTCGACACCATCCTCGCTTATGCCGCCGCGCGGCGCGACGATTCTCGCGCGCGCTGGTTCGAATGGCTGCGCATCCCTTCCGTCTCGGCGCAGCCGCCGCATGCGGGGGATTGCCGCCGTGCCGCCGCATGGCTGGCTGAGCAACTGCGCGGTATCGGCTTCACTGCCGAGCTGAAGGACACCGCGGGGCACCCCGTCGTGCTTGGCCATCACTCGGGGCCGGAAGGGGCGACGCGGCACCTGCTGTTCTATGGCCACTACGACGTGCAGCCGGCCGAGCCGATGGAGCTGTGGACCAGCCCGCCCTTCGAGCCAGTGATGGTCGAGGGGCCGAACGGGCCGCGCGTCGTCGCGCGCGGTGCGGTGGATGACAAGGGCCAGGTGATGATGTGGCTGGAGGCGCTGCGTTTCTGGCACGACACGCAGGGCGGCCCGCCGTGCCGCATCACCGTCATGGTGGAAGGCGAGGAGGAGGTCGGCTCGAAGAACCTGCCGGACTTCCTCGAGGCCCATGCCGATGCGCTGCGCGCCGATGTCGTCGTCATCAGCGACAGCAACATGTGGAATATCGACACGCCCTCGATCGTCACCAGCGTGCGCGGGCTGCTCTACACGCAGCTCGACATCACTGCGGCGAACAAGGATTTGCATTCGGGGCTGTTCGGCGGTTCGGCGCTGAACCCGATCAACCTGATCACCCGCATCCTTGGCGACCTGAAGGATGACACGGGGGAGATCCTGATCCCTGGCTTCTACGACGACGTGCCGGAGCTTTCCGCCGAGCAGCGCGCGCAGTGGGACGCGCTGAAATTTGACGAGGGCGCATTCCTCGGCAGTGTCGGCCTGTCGGTGCCGGCCGGCGAGATGACGCGCGGCCCGCTCGAACGGCTGTGGGCGCGGCCGACCGTCGATGTGAACGGCATCTGGGGCGGCTATACCGGGGAGGGGGCGAAGACTGTCATCCCCTCCGATGCGCATGCCAAGGTCTCCTTCCGCCTGGTCGCCGGGCAGAGCGCGACGAAGGTGCTGGCCGGCTTCCGCGACTTCATCGTCGCCCGCCTGCCCGAGGATGCGCAGGTGAAGATCCAGGTCTTCAGCATTGGTGAAGGGCTGAAGATCCCGTCGGACAGCCCGTTCATCCGCGCTGCGCAGGTCGCGTTGACCGCAGAATTCGGCAAGCCGGCGGTGTTGCAGGGCGGTGGCGGCTCGCTGCCGGTGGTCAGTCAGATCAAGGAGATTCTCGATCTCGACTGCCTGTTGGTCGGCTTTGGGCTTGACGATGACCAGGTACACAGCCCGAACGAGAAGTTCGACGTCGTCTGTTTCGAGCGCGGCATCGACAGCCATGTCCGGCTGCTCGCGGCGCTGGCGACGGCCTGACCAGATGAGGTGCGGGACAGCAGCATGAGTGACGATCCCTATGCCGTGCTGGGCGTGAAGCGCGATGCCTCGCAGGATGACATCCGCAAGGCTTATCGCGCCCTGGCCCGCAAGCATCACCCCGACCTCAACCCCGGCGACAAGGCGGCGGAGGAGCGCTTCAAGGCGATCTCCGCCGCCAACGACCTGCTGGGCGATGCCGAGAAGCGCGCGCGCTTCGACCGTGGCGAGATCGATGCCACCGGCGCCGAACGCCCGCCTCCGGGCTATTACCGCGACCATGCCGGGGCGAACCCGTCCTATGGCAGCGACGCCGGCTTCGCCGACATGGTGGATGAGGATGAACTGCTTGCGCATATTTTCGGCCGTGGCGCGCGGCGGGGGCACGGGGCGGGCATCCGCATGAAGGGCGGCAACATCACGGCGCGGCTGGACATCGACTTCCTCGATGCCGTCAACGGCGCGACGAAGCGGGTGACGCTGCCGGACGGCACCGTCGTCGATGTCACGGTGCCGCCCGGCACGCATGAAGGCCAGGTGCTGCGGCTGCGCGGCAAGGGGACGCCGGGCATCGGCGGCGGGGCGCCGGGGGACCTGCTGGTCGAGGTGATGGTCGGCGCGCATCGCCACTTCACCCGGCGCGACGACGACATCCTGCTCGACCTGCCGATCAGCCTCAGCGAGGCAGTGCTTGGCGGCCGCGTCGAGGTGCCGACGCCGGCCGGGCCTGTGGCGATGAAGATCCCGAAGGGCTCGAACACCGGCACGGTGCTGCGGCTGAAGGGGCGCGGCGTGAAGCGGCGCGACGGCACGCGCGGGGATGCCTTCGCGACGCTGCGCGTCGTGCTGCCCGATGCGCCGGATGCCGAGTTGGAAGCCTTCGCCGAAGGTTGGGAGGCTGGGCGCGCACAGAATCCGCGTGCCGGCATGGAGAGCTGAGATGGCCGAGGACAGTGACAAGCTGCGCCGGCTGCGCATCGAGGCCGCGACGCTGGAGCAATGGGTCGCGGTCGGCTGGATCGCGCCGGAGAAGCCGGAGTACAGCGACTCCGACCTCGCCCGTGCCTGCCTGATCCGCGACTTGCGCGAGGCGATGGGTGTGAATGACGAGGGTGTCGGCGTGGCGCTCGGCCTGCTCGACCAGATCCATGGGTTGCGTCGCGCGCTGCGCCAAGTCTCGGCGGCCATGCAGGGGTTGCCCGAACCGGTGCGGCAGGAGGTGCTGGTGATTCTGCGCGAGATGGATGAGGGGCCGGCGTGACGGATAGGCGTGACGTGATGGCCTTCGCGGCTGCGCCAACAGCGTGAGCGCGCCGCATCATCGGAGGCTCGCGCTCATCCTGGGCGCGATGGCGGCGATCGGGCCATTCTCCATCGACATGTACCTGCCGGCGCTGCCGGCGATCGGCGCTTCGCTCAACGCGACGG
Source organism: Neoroseomonas lacus (assembly GCF_014644535.1). Taxonomy (GTDB): domain Bacteria; phylum Pseudomonadota; class Alphaproteobacteria; order Acetobacterales; family Acetobacteraceae; genus Neoroseomonas; species Neoroseomonas lacus. Next base: position 217,497 of record NZ_BMKW01000002.1, on the reverse strand, counting down.
CCGGCGCGGTGCAGGGGACGCTTGCCATCTACTTCCTGGGGCTTGCCTTCGGGCAGGTGTTCTATGGGCCGCTGTCGGACCGGTATGGGCGGCGTGCGCCGCTGTTCGTCGGCTTCGGGCTCTACACGCTCGCGGCGATCGCCTGCGCGCTGGCGCCGGATGTGCAGGCGCTGACCGCGGCACGGCTGGTGCAGGCGCTGGGCGGTTGTGCGGGCATGGTGATCGCCCGCGCGGTGGTGCGCGACGTGACGGATGAACGCGGCGCGGTACGACTGATGGCGCAATTAATGTTGGTGATGGGCGTCGCCCCCATCGTCGCGCCGATGGTCGGCGGGGCGGTGCTGCCGGCCTTTGGCTGGCGCGGCATCTTTTGGTTGTTGGCGATCTATGGTGCGACGATGCTCACCCTCATCGCGCTGTTCCTGCCGGAATCGCTGCCGGAGGAACGTCGCCGCCGTGACGGGTTGTTTGCGGTGGTCCGCGTGTGGCGCGAACTGCTGGGCAATCGTCGCTTCGTCGGTCATGCGCTGACGGGCGGCTTCATCATCGGCGGGATGTTCGCCTATATCAGCGGCTCGCCCTTCGTGTTCATGGAACTGCATGGCGTGCGTGCCGAGCATTTCGGTTTCTATTTCGGCGCCAATGCGCTCGGCATCATGGTGATGGGGCAGGTGGTGGGGCGGCTGGCGCAGCGCATCGCGCCGGCGCGCCTGCTGCCGGTGGTGATCTGGGTGCCGTTCGTCGCGGGGCTTGCGCTGCTGTTCGTCTCGGCGACGGGCATTGGCGGATTCGTCGCGCTGCTGGTCACGCTGTTCGGCTACATCGCGATGATCGGGGCGGTGATGCCGCTGACGGTCGCGCTCGGCATGGGGCCGCATGGGGCGGTGGCGGGCAGTGCCTCGGCGCTGATGGGCACGCTGCAATTCAGCATCGGAGCGGGCGTGGGGGCGCTGCTCGGCGCGTTGCAGAACGGGACGGCGGTGCCGATGGCGCTGGTGATCGCGGGCTGCGGCGTGGCGGGGTGGACGGCGCGGCGCGTCCTGGCGCCGTGAACGCGACCACGCTGATCCGGCCGGGGCGGGAGGCGCTGGCGGGCTATGTCGCCGCGCTGCGCGGGGGTTGGTCGCCGGCGAATGTCGCGGGGGATGCGGTGGTGCGCGCGCATCTCGCGGCCATCGAGCGCGATGCGGATGCGTTTCTCGGCAGCCTGCATGATCCCGAGGCGCGCGGGGCGCCGATCACGCTGCCGGATGGGTCCAGCGTTCCGCGGCTGCCGGCCTATACGCGCTGGATCTGGGATGGCGAATTCTGCGGCGCGATTCATCTGCGTTGGCAGGACGGCACCGAGGCGCTGCCGCTGCATGTGCTCGGCCATATCGGCTATGCGGTGGTGCTGGGCAAGCGAGGGCGGGGGCATGCGACACGGGCGCTGGCGCTGATGTTGCCGGAGGCGCGGGCGCTCGGGCTGCGGCATGTCGAGCTGACGACGGACCCGGAGAATGTCGCGTCGCAGCGGGTGATCACGGCGAATGGCGGGGTGTTATTGGGATGCTTCCGAAAGGAGGCGGCCTATGGCGACGCCGAGGGCCTGCGCTTCCGCATCATGCTGTAACGGCTACGTCGCGCCCGGCGTCAGGTATTGGTTTCCAAAGGCCTCGGGCCCCATTCACATTGCACTGCAACGTGAATGGTACCTGTGGAGGGGTCGAAGCCCCGCGGTCGATGCTACTGCCGCGCCCGCTCCGCATGCTTGCCCATGGTGGCATAGGGTGCGTAGGGCGGCACCGCGCCGATCGCGCGCATGTCCACTTCGACCACCGCCGGCCCTTTCACCGCCAGTGCCTGCGCCAGGACGTCGCCGACTGTCTCCGCGCTGCTCACCTTGAAATACGGCAGCCCCGCCAGCGACGCGAGGCCTTGCAGTTCCGGCGTGAGCAGGTCATGTCCGAACTGTCGCCCATCGGCGACCGCGTCCTGGATGTGCCGGATGACGCCGTAGCCGCCGTCGTTCATTACCATCGTCACCAAATCGGGCTTTTCCTGCGCCACCGTGAACAGCTCGCACATGCCTAGCGAGAAGCCGCCATCACCGCACATCGCGATCGTCTTGCGTCCCTGTGCGGCGACCGACGCACCGATGCCCAGCGCCAGCCCCGGCCCGATCGCCGCGCCCACCGGATAGACGGAATTGCGCGGGTCATAGAGCGGGAAGACACGGTTGCCCCAAGTGGAATTGGCGATGGTGATGTCACGCACCCAGACGCCGTCGCGCGGCAGGGCAGCGCGGATCGCCTCGGGGAAGCCGGCATAGGGGCCGAGCGTCGCGAGGTATTCCGCCCGAGCGCGTGCCTTCATCGCGGCGAAATCCGCGGCGTAGCCAGGCTCGACGGAAGCGCGCCCGGCCAGGCGATCGGCGATGCCCGCCATCACCAGTGCGGCGTCGCCATGCACGAACAGGCTGTTGGGGTAGGTGCGGCCATTCGCGGTGGCGTCGCAATCCGCATGGATCAGCGTGGCGGGCAGCTTCATCGAGAAGTCGCCCGTCTCGTGCCCACGCAGCCGCGAGCCGACCACCAGCATCGCATCGACGCTGCCGTAGAACTCCTGCACGCGCGGCGAACCGTTGCCGTGCAGGCCGCCCAGGCTCATCGGGTGGTCTTCGGGGATGGTGCCGCGCCCATTCCACGATGACACCGCGCCGAAGCCTAGGCCCATCAGCCGCAGGGCTTCGTCGCGCGCCTGCTTCGCGCCATTGCCGAGCCACAGCATCGGCCGTTTCGCGCCGGCCAGAATCTCGGCCGCGGCGTCGAGTTCGGCGGCGTTGGGCGGCAGCGGCGCGGCGATCGGCAGCACCAGCGCGTCGAGTCCGGCCGGCCGCGTGATCGTCGCACGCTGGAGGTCGATGGGGATTTCCACGGACACCGGTCCGCGCGGCGCGGACAGTGCGGCGGCCGCCGCGCGCACCAGCACGCCGAAGGCCTCGTTCGCGCTGCGCACGCGGAAGGCGGCCTTGCAGGCGGCGGCGAGCATCGCCGTCTGGCCCGGCACGTCATGCACCGTGCCGACATCGCGGTCGACGTGCTTCGTCGCCGTCTGGCCGGTGATGTGCAGCACCGGGGAGCCGGCGAAGCGTGCTTCGACCAGGCCGGGGATGGCGTTGGCCATGCCGGGGCCGGTGCTAGTGAAGACCACGCCGAGATGCCCGCTCACCCGCGCATAGGCATCGGCCATGTGCGCCCCGCCCATCTCGCCACGCGCCATCACGTAGCGCAGCGCATTGCGCTGGCCGATCGCATCCAGCATCGGGATGTTGTGGACCGAGACGATGCCGAAGACGGTCGAGACGCCGATCTGCGGCAGGAAATCTGCGACGAGATCGGCGACGGTGTAATGGCTGGCCATGTGGCGTTTCCCCTTTGATGGGCGGGAGTGTGCCACGTCGGGCCGCGCTGCAAAGTCCCGGCCCACGCGGGGGAGGGCATCCTCCCCCGCAACGCTGCCTATCGCCCGCGCGCTTCCGCCAGGTGGTCGAAGCGTCGCGTGTAGGTGCCAAGGCCCATGGTGAGCGAGCGCAGCTCGATGATCAGGTCGTGCAACTCGGCCTCGGGCACCAGCGCCTGCACTTCGTCCCAGCCGGGCCAATCCTCCTTTTCCGCGAAGCCGAGGATCTGCCCGCGCCGGCCGCTGAGCAGCCGCTGCGCCGCCGGCGTGCCGTCCTGCGGTACCAGGATCGTCACATGGTCGATCGGTTCGAGCATCACGGGCTCGGCCTTGGCCAGCGCCTCCTGCATCGCCATCCGCGTCGCGGTGGCGAAGGCCATGTCGGATGAATCGACCGAATGGAAGGCGCCGTCGAGCAACGCGACGGCGATATCCACCACAGGGTGGCCGAGCGGCCCCTGGTGGGAGGCCTCCGCAGCCGCGTCGCCCACCGCGGGGATGAATTTGCGCGGGATGGCGCCGCCAACGATGCGGTCCTCGAAGGCGAAGCCTTCGCCGCGCGGCCGCGGCGTCACTTCCAGCGTCACATCGGCGAATTGGCCGTGGCCGCCGGTCTGGCGCCGGTGCCGCGCATGGTGGCGGGCGGCCTGGCGGATCGTCTCGCGAAACGCGATGCGCGGGCGTGCCGTGGTGACGCGTAGCCCATGCGCCTCGGCGAGCCGCGCGACCGCATGGCCGAGATGAATGTCGCCCTGCCCGCCAAGCAGGATCTGCCCGGTCTCGGCATCGTGCAGCACGGTGAGGGAGGGGTCTTCCTCCGCCAGGCGCTGCAAGGCGCCGGAAAGGCGGACATCGTCCTTGCGGTCCTCATTGACGATGGCGAGCGCATAGACCGGCGCGGGCGGCGCCGGGAAGGGCAGGGCGGGCGCCGCCCCTGAGGGCGACAGCGTCGCGCCGGTTGAGACCGTGTCGAGCCGGCCGAGGGCGACCACCTCCCCGGCGCCGGCCTCGGCGACCTTGGCGGCCTCGCCGGCGGGAAAACGGGTGATGCCGCCGATCCGCGCGCCGTTGACGGTCGCGCCATCCTTAAGTGTGCCGCGCCAGATCCGGGCGAAGGAGAGCCGCCCGCCATGGCCGGCATGCAGCGTGCGGAACACCTGGGCAAGCGCTTCGCCCTCGGCCTCGACACCATGACGCGCGGCGGTCTCGGCCGGGTACGGGGCGTCGTGGCGCAGTGCCTTCCACAGCCGCATCACGCCATGCCGGCGCTCGGCCGAGCCAAACAGCACGGGGTCGAGGCCGCCGGCCACGACATCGGCATGCAGCGGGCGATAGAGGTCCTCCGGTGTCGGGATGGTGTCCTCGACAACCTTTTCGAGGAGTGCGTCGTCATGGTCGGCCAGCGCCTCGGCGAGGGCGGCGCGGGCCTCCGCCTCGCGCGACTGCATCGCCTCGGGGATGCGGATCAGCTCGGACGGCTCGCCGCGCCGCCAGCGATAGGCGCGCTCGCTGACCAGGTCGACATAGCCGGCGACCTCGCCTGCCTCACGGATCGGCACCTGGCGCAGCACCAGCGGCCGCCGGGAATGCGCCTGCAGGGCGGCGATGGTGTCGCGGATGCGTCCCTCGCCCATCGAATCGGCCTTGTTGACGAAGACCATCGCCGGTAGCCCGGCGCGCTCCAGAGCGTGGAAGGCCGGCGCCAGCGCGGCGGCGCGGGCTGGGTCGGGCTCGCAGACCACCAGGGCGATGTCGGCGATGGCGAGTGCGGCAGTGGCTTCCTGGCCAAATTCGACCGAGCCGGGGCAGTCGAGCAAGGCCCAGTCCTCGCCCATCCAGGTGCAATGGCCGAGTCGTGTCTCGGTGCCCATGACGCGGGCGCGCGCCTCCGTTCGGCGGGGCGGCGAGCTGCCAGCGGCGGTGAGCAGCGCGTCGAACAGGCTGGACTTGCCGCTGCCCTGGGGGCCGATCAGGGCGACGGCGCGCGGGCCGGCCCCGCTTGGCGTTCTCGACGCGGGGGTGGCCTTGGCTGAACCATTGGTCATGGCGCTCATGGCGACGTTTCCTCCTTTGCCCGGCCGTGGACCGGCCGTGTGCGACGGCGGCCAGGCGGGAGGGCCGCCACGGAGGAGACTAGACCCGGCGCGCCGCGGGCGCGGCGAAAATCCTGTCAGAACCGGATTCGGGCCGGTGCCGGGGGCGGCCGGCCCGCGGACTCCCCGGTGCCACAGGGTGTGGCGCTGTCGCCACACTGTCCCGGCGATGTTGCAGCGAGGCGATGATCACCTCAGCAAGCAATGTCGAGTTGTGATTAAGTACTGATCGAACCCCTGCATGGGGGACGCCATGAGCACCGGCGGTGTCGGTGCGGGATCCGGATGCGAGGAATGACGATGAGCTTCAGGAAGACGCTTCTTGCCGCGACGCTGCTGTCGGTGCCGATGGTCGCGACCGCGAACGCGCAGAGCTGGGACCCGCGGGTGACGGGCGTGTATGTTGGCGCCGGCGCCGGCTTCAACTTTCTCGACGACTCGGACAGCGACCGCAACATCTCGATTTCCTTCGAGTGGGGCTTCGCCGGTGTGGTCTCCGTCGGCTACGGCTTCGGCAACGGCCTGCGCCTCGAAGTCGAGGGCAACTACCGCCAGAACGACGTCGACACCATCTCGACCAATGGCGGCAACCTGCCGCGCACGACCGGCACGGTCCGCAGCTACGGCGCCATGGTCAACGTGCTGTATGACTTCGTGCTCGGCCCTGTGATGCCGTATGTCGGCGTCGGCGGCGGCTACGTCTGGAACGACTACGACAGCGTCGGCTTCCAGGTCCGCAACGGTAACAACAACGCCTCGTTCAATGCCGGCGGCACCAACGGTGCGTTCGGCTACCAGGCGATCCTCGGTGTTGCCTTCCCGATCCAGTCTGTCCCTGGCCTGGCGCTGACCGCCGAAGGCCGCTTCATGGGCACGACGGGTGACGACATCGACGGCCGCTTCAACAGCAACGCGACGGTGAACGGCCAGNCCGGCGCGCACCTTCCTGGTGTTCTTCGACTGGAACCGCGCTGACCTGACCGCCCGCGCTCGCCAGATCATCGGCGAAGCGGCCCAGGCCCGCACGACCCAGGCTGTGACCCGCATCGAAGTGAACGGCTACACCGACACCTCGGGCTCGGCGCAGTACAACCAGGGCCTGTCGGTCCGTCGCGCCAACACCGTGGCTGCCGAGCTGGTTCGCCTGGGCGTGCCGCGCAACGAGATCGTCGCCCGCGGCTTCGGCGAGACCAACCTGCTCGTGCCGACCCCGGACAACACTCGCGAGCCGCAGAACCGCCGCGTGGAAATCATCCTGCGCTGATCAGCCGATCAGTCGCGGAGAGTGGGAAGGGCGCCGCGAGGCGCCCTTTCTGCGTTCAGGGGCTTGGCAGGGTCGCGATGCCGGTGGTGCGCAGGGCTTCACCCAGCCGCAGTGCCGCGCCGATGATGTGGCCGGCGGCGCGGAAGGCCTCCGCCCGCGCCAGCCCGGCCGCGAGCGCCTGGGCGACCTCGGCATCGCTGAGCGGGCCGAGGCCGGCCGTCACCAGCCGGTCGCCGAGGTCGCTGTCCGGATCGAGCGCCCGCGCCGGCGTCCGGCGCACTGCGGGGCTGTCGCAATCCACCGCATTGGCGACCAGCGTCGCTGCCGCATCGGCGGTCGCAGCATCGCGCGCCAGCACCGTTACCGCATCGGCAATGCCGAGGGAGAAGGATCGCCCGTGCCGGCCGGACGTGGCCACGCCGCCGATCCCCGACCCGGCGGTGACGCGCAGCGCACCATCCAGCGCGAAGCTCGGCGGGTCGGCTGCCAGCCCGATGGCGAGGGTCTCGCCGGGGGCGACATGCAGCGCGATGTCGCCCCCGTCATTCACGTAGGCGCGTGACAGTGGGGCCGCCGCACGCATCTCGGCCAGCAGCGTATCCGCCACGCTGCCGGCGACGGCGGCCATGGGCGTCAGGAAGATCGGCGCGAAAGGCGCGCAGGCGGCAACCATGCGGCGGGCGACGGGGCCCGTGACGCGTGGCAACTCGGCCATCGGGCGACGCAGGACCGGCAATTCGGCGACCAAGCCGGGCAGGATGCCGGGGAACAGCCCGATGGCGGCGGCCTCGGCGGCCTGCACGGCGTCGGCGCTGCCCCAGACACGCAGCACCACGTCGATAGGCCCGTGCGAGAGATGCAGGCGTCGGTCGCTGAGCCGTTGGACCGTAGGGCCGGTCATCGGCATGCAGGGCCGGTGCCCGCTGCGCGACCTGCCAACGAATTTCTGGAGGGGGACATCCGGTCTTCGCCATCCCGCGCAACCCGGTGTGGCGCCCGGCGCCCGCCGTGCACCCTCAATGGTTGGGTGGCGTGGGCTGCGGTCCGCAGAGCGGCGACGCCCGTCCCGGTCACCGCCCGAAGGGCCAAGGATTCTCCGGATGCCAGGTCTCGACGCGCAGATCCGCCCCGAGCCCCCGCATCACCTCCTCCACCGGCACGATCTCCTCCATATGCCCGCCAAGTTGTTCATACAGCACCCGCGGCAAGGTGAATTCGATGGGTGCGACGATCGCCGGCGTCGGCACATGGCCGAAGGACAGTTTCGGCATGCGCAGCACATCGGACATGACGGTGATGCCGCCGCCCGGCCACAGATAGACCGGTGCGCCGCCCATGGTGACGCGCGTTTCCCCCCGCGCGACGGATTGCGTCAGCAGCACGGGATTGCCCGTCACGCCCGCGCGCAGTGACCCACCGGCACCGGCCACGAACACCACCGAACACAGCGAGGGCTCGCAATTCTCGCCGATGCGGTCGACGACGACGCGCACCGGCGCGGGCATCTCAGCCGCCACGGGCGTCAGCGTGTCGTCGAGCACGCAATACAGCGCATCCTCGCCGGTGGTGCTGGTCAGCAACAGTCGCAGACCGGGCCAGGCGGTCTTGGGATCGATGCGCTCGATGATGGCGAGCGGGTCGGTGATGTCCGTCCCGCCCCAACCCATCCCCGGCTGCGCCACCTGGAAATACCGCCCCGGCGTGGAGCGCCGGCCGCGCACGCGGATGCCGGCCGGGCGCATGTTCAGTACCTTGCCGGCCTGGTGTTCGCTCAGCACGCCGGTGATGTGGTCGTCGACCACGATGACTTCATCGACATGCCCGAGCCATTGCTGCGCGAAGATGCCGACCGTCGCGCTGCCGCAGCCCACGCGCATGCGGCGCTCCGGCACGCCGTCGACGATCGGCGCGGCGCCTGCCTGCACGACGACGCCGTGGCCACCATCGATGCTCATCTCGACAGGCTCGGCACCGCACAGCTTCAGCAGCGTGTCGCAGGTGACCACACCCTCCTTCTTCGACCCGCCGGTCAGATGCCGCACGCCGCCGATCGAGAGCATCTGCGAGCCGTACTCGGCCGTCGTCACATGGCCGACCTGCTCGCCATTCACCCGCACCGGCGCGGCCTCCGGGCCGAGGTGGCGGTCCGTGTCGATCTTCACCTTCACGCCGCAGTAGCTGAACATCCCCTCCGTCACGACGGTGACGGTGTCCACACCTTCATGCGTGCTGCCGACGATGAAGGGTGCTGGCTTGTAGTCGGGATAGGTCGTGCCGGCGCCGACTCCGGTGACGAAGGCGCGCGACGGGTCGAGCATCTCGCCGTCCCAGTCGGCACCAGCGAAGGCGACGACGGGACGGTTGCCCTCGATCGCCCGCGCCAGTGTCAGCGCCGGGTCGGTGCGCACCAGCACGCCGTCCTGGTTGGCGTAGCGTGAGCAGGCGCCGGCGCGGCCCGGGCGGATGCGGCACAGGACAGGGCAGGCATCGCAGCGGATGATGCCATCGCCCTCGGCGACGCCGAATTTATCGCTGCGGGCGGCGCGGGATGTCATGCGGCGGCCTCCGGCGGCCGGGGGAGAGAACTCCCCCGGTCCCCCTCCTTTTTCTGGCTATCGGCGCGGCCGGTGGCCACGCCTCTGCGAAGGGTGGTGGCGGCGTCGTCGACGTCGCCGGCGCCGGTCAGAACGACGCGCCACAAGGCGGCCGCCTCAGCCGCGGTGTAGTAGCCACGGCGCACATCGCGCGCGACCAGCGCCGGGTCACGCGTCAAGGGATCGCCATAGCCGCCGCCGCCGGGCGTCATTACTTCCACCCGATCGCCTGGCGCGAGCGCGATGCCCTGGTCCTTCGACAGATGCAGCGGCACCGTCGTGGTCCCGTCGCGGTGGATGCGCACCTCATTCGGTGCGCCATCGCCACCGCCCAGCACCCCCGGCGGCCCGAACCGGCCATGGTCCATCACGAACGACGCCCGCGCCTCGCCGCGCAGCAGCTCGACTTCGTAGTGTACGCCAAAGCCGCCGCGATGCGCCCCCGCGCCGCCAGATCCCTCACGCAACGCAAACCGCGTGAACAGAATTGGGTAGTACTGCTCCATCACTTCGACCGGCGCCGTCTTGCTGATGCCGATGGTCGAGCAGCCATTCGACAACCCATCCTCCCGCGCATTGCCGCCATAGCCGCCGCCGGTGATCTGATACATCACATAGGAGGTGCCCCGCGCCGGATCGCTCCCACCCAAGGCGAAGTTGCCCGACGTGCCGGCCGGCGCGGCGGTGACTTCGTCCGGCAGCGCCTGCACCAGGCACAGGAACACCGCTTCCGCGATGCGCTGGCTGACCTCCGCCGCGCAGCCCGACACCGGTCGCGGATACCGCGCATCGAGGAAGGTCCCCTCCGGCCGGATGATGTCGAGCGGTTCGAAGGTTCCCGCATTGATCGGCACATCGGGAAAGATGTGCTTCACGCCCAGGCACACTGCCGAATAGGTCGTTGCCCAGACCGAATTCATTGGCCCCGCGCAGGGCTTCGAGGACCCGCTGAAATCAAAGGTCAGCGTATCGCCGGCGCGCGTGACCGCGAGCGCGATGCGCAGCGGTTCGTTCACCACGCCATCGGAATCGACGAAGGCTTCGGCGTGCCAGGTCGCTTCCGGCATGCGGCGGATCTCCGCGCGCATGCGTTCGGCGGCGCGTTCGCGGATCAGCGCGATGGCGTCGCGCAGCGTCTCCGCGCCATAGCGTGCGACGATCTCCGCCAGACGCTTCTCGCCCACCAGCAAGGCGGCGGCCTGCGCCTTGATGTCCCCGATGCGCTGGTCGGGGACGCGGATATTGGATTGGATGATCGACAGGATCTCGCGATCCATCACCCCGCGCTTGAACAGCTTCACCGGCGGCAGGCGCAGGCCTTCCTGCTCGACCTCCGTCGCATGCGCGCTGAACCCGCCCGGCACCATGCCACCGGTATCCGGCCAATGCCCAGTATTCTGCAGCCAGCAGAACAACGCGCCTTCGACGAAAAACGGCCTGGCGAAGCGCACATCCATCAGATGCGTGCCGCCGAGATAGGGGTCGTTGACGATGTAGATGTCGCCCGGTTCCGGCGCCGCCACCGCGCCCTCGTTGATCAGCCGGATGATGTGCCCGGCAGAATGCTGCATGGCCCCGACGAAGACCGGCAGGCCACCCTCGCCCTGGGCGATCAGCGCGCCATCCTCGGCGGCGTAGATGCCATCGGAACGGTCATCGGCCTCGGCGATCACGGGCGAGAAGGCCGAGCGCGAAAACGCCAGGTCCATCTCGTTGCAGACTTGGGTGAGGCCGGCCGAGATGACGGAGAGGGTGAGGGGGTCCATCAGGCAGGAAGGTCGGGGGAGAGAACTCCCCCGAACCCCCTCCTTTTTCTATCTGTTTGGCGCCGTCCCCCGCTGTCAGTTCCCAACCGATAGAAAGCGGAGGGGGATTCGGGGGAGGTGCTCCTCCCCCGACTTTCTTTCTCCATCACACCCGCACCCTCAGATTGCCGAGTGAATCCACCGCAGCCTCGCACCCCGGTTCCAGGATGATCGTTGCATCCGCCTGTTGCAGTACGGCCGGCCCGGCGATGCCTGCGCCTTCAGCCAGCGCCTCGCGTCGCCACACCGAAGCATCGTGCCAGACGCCATCGGCATACAAGCGCCGTGTGCCCAATCGCGCCTCGCCTGCCGGACCGGCGGCCAACGCGCGCAGATCGAAGGCGTGGCGACGACCGACTACGCTCGTCGTCAGGTTCACCAGCACGGCGCGGATTTCCGGCAACGCGACTTGAAAGCGTGCGAAATACGCGGTCTCGAAGGCGGTCTGCACCTCGGCGCGGGACGGTGTGGCGGAAGCGAGCGGCACGCGGATGAGATGCGTCTGGCCACGGAACTGCATCTCGGCGACGTGGCGGGTTTCAATGCGCTCCACCTCCGCGCCGCCGGCCTCGACGCCCGCAAGGCCACGCGCGGATTGCGCGGCGAGCACGGCGGCGATCTCCGCCTCCCCGATATCGTCGAGCCCACGGTTCAGCGTGTTCACCACATCCTGCCGCAGATCCGCGACGAGACAGCCCAGCGCATTGGTGAGCCCGGGGCGGAAGGGGACGATGACCTCCGGGATGCCGATCTCGCGCGCCAGTGCGACGGCATGCAGTGGGCCGGCGCCGCCGAAGGCGAACAGCGCGAAGTCCCGCGGGTCATGCCCGCGCGACAGCGACACCATGCGGATCGCACCCGCCATCAACACATTCGCCAAACGGATCACGGCTTCGGCCGCCTGTTCGGGCGTCATGCCGAGCGGGTCGCCGATCTCGCGCCTGAAGGCCTGGCGCACTTCATCAACCGAGACACGCCGCCCGGTCGCCAGCAGCGCATCGGGGTCGAGCCGGCCAAGCAGTAGGTTCGCGTCGGTGACGGTCGGCCGCACGCCGCCGCGCCCGTAGCAAATCGGCCCTGGCGTGGAGCCCGCACTCTCCGGCCCGACGCGCAGCATGCCGCCGCGATCGATCCAGGCGGTCGATCCGCCGCCCGCACCGACCGTGCGCACATCGACCATCGGCAGATGGATGGGCAGGCCGTAGGCGATGGACAGTTCGGCGGAGACTTCCGGCACGCCGCCGGCGATGAGCGCGACATCGGTCGAGGTGCCGCCCATGTCGCAGGTGATAGCATTGCGTACGCCCGATTGCGTGAGCGTCGCTGCGGCGGCCATCACGCCGGATGCCGGGCCGGACATCACCGTCTTCGCCGCTTCCGCCGCCACGGCGCGGGCCGGCACGGTGCCGCCATTGCCGTTCATCACCAGCAGGTCGCGCGCATGGCCGGCTTCCGCGAGCCTGTCCTGCAGATGCCGGATGTAGCGATCGAGCACCGGCTGCACCGCCGCATTTACGCTCGCCGTGGTGCCGCGTTCGTATTCGCGGAATTCGGAGAGCAGCGCATGGCCGAGCGTAACGTAGCTGTTCGGCCAGATCGCGCGGGCAATCTCGCCGGCGCGGATTTCATGCTCGGGATTGGCGTAGGCATGCAGGAAATGGATGACCAATGCCTCGCAGCCCTCGGCGAGCAAAGCGCGCACCTCGCGTTCCACCGCGGCCTCGTCCAGCGCCGTGACGACGCCGCCGCGCGCATCCATCCGCTCCGCGACTTCGCGCCGCCATTCGCGCGGGATCAGCGGTTCGAAGGACCCGGTCATGCCATAGGCGCGCGGCCGCGTGCGGCGGCCAAGTTCCAGCACGTCGCGAAACCCCGCCGTGGTGATCAGCCCGACCTTCGCCAGCTTGCGTTCCAGCACCGCATTCGTCGTCGCCGTGGTGCCATGCACGATGAGATCGAGCGCGGCGGGCGTGGTGCCGGCGGCTTCGATCGCGGCGAGCACGCCGCCGGCCTGGTTGGCGCTGGTGGTCGGCACCTTGGCGATGCGGATGGAGCCATCGGCGTCCTGCATCACCAAATCGGTGAAGGTGCCGCCCACATCGATGCCGGCGATCCGTCGGGCCATGCGCGTCACACCGTCAGGTAGGCGCGGCGGATGTCCTCATCCGCCTCGAGCGTTGCGATATCGCCCTGCCAGCGCACGGTGCCCTTTTCCAGGATCAGCGCGCGATCGGCGACGGCGGCGGCGAAGTCGAGATTCTGTTCGGAGACCAGCACGGCGAGGCCTTCATCCTTCATGCGCAGCACGGCGTCCGCCATCTGCTCGACGATGACCGGCGCTAGGCCTTCCGAGGGTTCATCGAGCAGCACGGCCTCGGGGTTGCCCATCAGCGTGCGCGCGATGGTCAACATCTGCTGCTCGCCGCCCGACATCGCGCCGGCGCGACGGTGGCGCATCTCGGCGAGGTTGGGGAAGAACGCAAACAGCCGTTCCGGCGTCCACGCCTCGCGCCCCGGCGGCGCGGCGCGGCGCCCGACCGCCAAGTTCTCCATCACCGTCAAATCGGTGAAGATGCGCCGCTCCTCCGGCACATAGCCTAGGCCGAGCCGCGCGATGCGATACGGCGCCATCCCTGCGATCTCCTGCCCGGCGAAGCGCACCGTGCCGGCGCGCGGCGTGAGCAGCCCCATGATCGCCTTGAGCGTGGTGGATTTGCCAGCGCCATTGCGGCCCATCAACGCGGCAACCTCGCCACGCGCGAGCGTCAGGTCAACGCCGAACAGCACCTCTGCCGGGCCATAGCCGGCGCGCAGGCCGGTGACATCAAGCACCGTGTCAACCATGGACGGGCCTCCGCGCCCGGCCGGCGGCGCGCGTACCGGAATGGCCAAGATAGACGCGCTGCACTTCCGGGTCGGCGCGCACCTCCTCGGGCGATCCGCGCGCGATGATCTCGCCGCGCACCAAAACGAGGATGCGGTCGGCATGGGCGAAGACGGCGTCCATGTCGTGCTCGGTGAACAGCACGCCGATGCGCTCGGCGCGCGCGATGCCGGCGACCAGTGCCATCAGCGCGGTGCGTTCGGAGGGCGCCATGCCGGCGGTCGGCTCGTCCATCAGCAGCAGGCGCGGTGCGGCGGCGAGTGCGATGGCGAGTTCCACCCGCTTTACATCGCCATAGGCAAGTTCGCCGATCGGCCGCCCCGCCTGCGCCGCCATGCCGACACGGTCGAGCAACGCCAGCGCCGCGTCCCGATGCATCACCGCGGCGTCACTCAGCAATTGCCGCGTCTGGCCGTGATGCGCCAGCAGCGCCATCTGCACATTGCCGAGCACGGAGAAGGACAGGAAGGTCTGCGCCACCTGGAAGGTGCGTCCGACGCCCATGCGGCAGAGCGCGCGCGAGGGCAGGCCGGTCACATCCTTCCCCGCCAGCATCACGGAACCACCATCCGGACGAAGCTGCCCGCCCACCATGTTGAAGGTGGTCGATTTGCCCGCGCCGTTCGGCCCGATGATGGCGAGCATCTCGCCTTCATCCAGCGCGAAACTCACGCTCTTGGCGGCGAGCACGCCGCCGAAGCGCTTGGTCAGCCCCTCGACCGCGAGCAGCGTCATGCCGGCCGCCGCCGCAGTGAGGCGAAGGCACCCGCGAGTCCACGCGGGAACACCAGCACCATGGCGATGATCGACAGGCCGAGCAGCAGCCGCCAGTGGTCCGTCAGCGGGAGGAAGAAGTCCTTCAGCGAGTGGAACGCCGCCGCGCCGGCGACCGGCCCGAGCACCGACTGGATGCCGCCGAGCAGGATCATCGACAGGAAATCGACGCTCATTGGAATGCCGAGCAGCGTCGGGTCGATCGAGCCCTTGGAAAACGCGTAAAGGCCACCGGCCAGCCCCGCCGCCGCACCCGCCAGGGTGAAGCCGAGCCAGCGATGCATGCGCACATCGATGCCGATCGCATCCGCGCGCTGCGCCGAATCCCGTGCCGCGCGCAACGTCGCGCCGAAGGGCGCGTGGATGACGCGGCGCAGGAAGACGATGGCGGCGAGCGTCAGCACAGCGGTCAGGTAGTGATAGACCTCGCGCGACGCCGCCCAATGCGATGGCCAGACGCCGACCAGCCCGTTGTCGCCGCCGGTCACCTCTACCCATTGGAACACAACGGCATAGGCGATCTGCGCGAAGGCCATCGTCAGCATCGCGAGATAAATCCCCGACAGCCGCACAACGAAAAAGCCGAACAACGCGGCGGCGAGCCCGCCGGCGATGGGTGCGGCGATCAGCGCCGGTTCCATCGGCAGCCCGGCCTTCACCACCAGCAGCCCCGCGCCATAGGCGCCGAGCCCGAAATATGCCGCATGGCCGAAGGAGACGATGCCGCCATTGCCCACCAGGAAATTCAGCGAGACCGCGGCGAGCGCGAAGATCAGGACCTCCGTGCCGACCTTCACCGCATAGGCGTCGATCAGCGGCAAGGCGAGCATCACGGCCAGCGCGACGACGGCAAGCACCTTGCCGGCCCAATCCATCCGCCCGGGGTCGAGAATGCCTTCCGGCAGCACCGCCCGTCCGGCCGCCGCTTCCGGTCTTCCGAGCAACCCCCAGGGCTTCACCACGAGAACTGCCGCCATCAGCAGGAACACCAGCACCAGCGTGATCTTCGGGAAGATCAGCACGCCGAAGGCCTGCAACAGCCCGATCAGCAGCGCCGCGATGAAGGCTCCCGGCACCGAGCCCATGCCGCCAATGACGGTGACGACGAAGGCCTCGGTGATGACCGACAGATCCATATGTGCATTGGCCGAGATGCGCGGGATCTGCAGCGCGCCGCCCAGGCCCGCCAGCGCCGCGCCGAGGAACAGCGTGCCGGTGAACAGCATCGCCTGGTTGACGCCGAGCGCGCCGACCATCTCGCGGTCCTGCGTTGCGGCGCGGATCAGCACGCCGAAGCGCGTACGGTGCATCAGCAGCCACAGCAGCGCCAGCACCGCGGGGCCGACGACAATCAGGAACAGCTCATAGGCCGGGAAACGCTGGTCGAGGATGGTCACGCCATGGCGCAGCCCCGGCGCGCGCGGCCCGGGAATATCCATCGGCCCCCAGGCCAGTTGCACCAGATCCTGCACGATCAGCACGACGCCGAAGGTCGCCAGCAGCTGGAACAGTTCCGGCACGCGATAGATGCGCCGCAACAGCAGCATCTCCATCGCCACGCCGAGCAGCCCCACCACCAGCGCCGAGGCCAGCACGCCGACGAAGAACAGTGTCGGCGAGCGGTCGAACTCGAGCAGCCACGGCACGATGGTGACCGCGAGATAGGCGCCCAGCATGTAGAAGGAGCCATGCGCGAAATTGACGATGCGCGTCACGCCGAAGACGATCGTCAGCCCCGAGGCGATGACGAACAGCGATGAAGCGCTGGCCAGGCCCGACAGGGCCTGGACCAGCAGGAAGCTCCATTCCACCCCGCGTCAGGCCGGCGGACGCGCGGCGCGGACCTCGGTCTCGGAGAACATGTAGTTGGCGCCATCGGCGTAGCGGGCGTTCTTCATGGTACCCTTGCCGCGGCTAAGCGTGGTCTCGCCCACCCAGGTGCCGAGCGTGCCCTGGTGGTCCAGCGCGCGCATCGACACGCCGCCGACGATCGTGTCGGTGGCGAGCCCGGCCAGCGCGTTCACCAGCGCCTCGGTCTCGAGCGTGTTCGCCTTGTTCAGCAGGTTGGCGATGATCTGCACCGTCACGTAGCCGAGCAGCGAACCGAGCCGCGGCGTGTCGTTGAAGCGAGCCTTGTAGGCCTCGATGAAGGCCTTGTGCGCGGGCGGCGCGTCGATCTGGTCGGGCGCGTAGCCGGTGACGATCCAGCCCTCCGGCGTCTCGTCGCCGAGCGGGATGAGGTATTCCGGCTCGCCGGTCAGCAGCGAGACCACGGTGCGGCGTTCGAACAGCCCGCGCGTGTTGCCCTCGCGCACGAAGGCCGTCAGGTCCGGGCCGAAAAGCACGTTGAAGATGCCATCGGGGCGCGACTGCGCGAGCGCGCCCACCGTCGCCCCCGCATCGACGCGGCCGAGCGCGGGGAATTGTTCCGCCACGATCTCGGCACCCGGGATTGCATCGCCCAGCATGCGCTTGAAGTTCGCTGCCGCCGACTGGCCGTATTCATAGTTCGGCGCGACGATCGCCCAGCGCTTGGCGGTCTTGCCGCGGATCGCCTCTATCAGCATCTTCGTCTGCATGTAGGTGCCCGGCCGCACGCGGAAGGTGTAGCGGTTGCCCTGCGCCATGGTGATCGCGTCTGTCAGCGGTTCGGTCGCCAGGAACAGCCGCTTGCGCTGATTCGCGAAATCCGCGACCGCCAGGCCGACATTCGACAGGAAGGTGCCGGCGAGGAAGGCGACGTTCTCGCGCGTCAGCAATTCCTCGGCGACGCGCACCGCATCGCCGGGCGTCGAGCCGTCGTCGCGGAACACCAGCTCCATCGGGCGGCCGCCCATCACGCCGCCGGCGGCGTTCACCGCATCCTGCGCGAGCTGCATGGCATTGCGGTAGGGCACGGCGAAGGCGGCCATGCGCGAATAGGAATTGAGCTCACCGATGCGGATCGGCGTCGCCTGCGCGAAGGCCGGCCGCGCCAGCGTGGCGAGCGCCGCGGCGCCGAGCGCCCGGCGGGGAAGGGTGATGCGCGTCATGCGGAAGTCTCCTGGAAACCCTGCTGGCGGGGATGATCGGTGCGGCGGGGCCCCGGCGCAATGGGTCATTGCGCTTGACCAGGCGCACGGCGGCATGGCCTGTTCGCGCGCCGCATGGATGCCGAGACCGACCTTTCCACCCTGCTGACATCCGTTGCCGAGGGCGACAGGGCGGCCCTGCGCGCGGTCTATGAACGCCAGTCGGTGCGGCTGTTCGGCGTCGCCAACGCCATCCTGCGCGACCGCGACACCGCCGCCGACGCATTGCAGGACGCCTTCATCCGCATCGCCCGCCGCGCCGCGCAGTTCGACGCGACGCGTGGCGCGCCGGAGGCCTGGCTCGGCGCTATCGTCCGCCATGCCGCGCTCGACATCATCCGCGCCCGCGGCCGCGAGGTCCCGACCGACGACCCCGCGCTCGGCGACCAGGCAGTGGCGCCGGAGGCCGAGGAACGGCTCTCGGCCAGCGTCGAGGGCCAGCGGCTGCGTCATTGCCTCGACGGGCTTGAACCGAAGAACCGCGACGGGATCATCCTCGCCTTCGTGCATGGCCTGTCGCACCCGCAGATCGCCGAGCGTCTCGGCACGCCGCTGGGGACGGTGAAGTCTTGGATCCGCCGCGGCCTGCAGTCGCTGAAGGAGTGCCTGGCGTGATCCCGACCGATCCCGTCGAACGCGACGCGCTGGCTGCGGAATACGTTCTCGGCACGCTGGATGCTCGCGCGGCGCGACAGGTCGAGCAGGCGATGGAGACCGACGCCGCGCTGCGCGAGATGGTGGCGGCGTGGGAGGCGCGGCTGTCGCCGCTGACCGCTCTCGCCGTGCCGGAAGCGCCGCCGCCGGGGCTGTGGGGCCGCATCGCGACAACCCTCGATCGCCCGGCCGCGCCGGCGCCTGCCGCCGCGCGGGCCTCGCCGTTCTGGCGCTTCTGGGCGCTGGGGGCGAGCATGGTCGCGGCCGGCCTTGCCGCTCTGCTGCTGCTGCGCCCAGTGCCCGAGGAGCGGCTGATGACCGTGCTGCTGACCCAGCGCGACCAGCCGGCCTGGCTGGTGGAAGCCGATGGCGGGGCGCTGCGCCTGGCCTCGCTGAACCCACAGCCGGTGCCGGCGGACCGGGTGATGCAGCTCTGGGCACTGCCGCAGGGGGCGACGGCGCCGACCTCGCTCGGCCTGATCCCGGCAGCGCAGGGGCGATTGACGGTGACGCCGTCCAGCATCCGGCCGGAGCCGGGGATGTTGATCGAGATCTCGCTGGAACCGCCCGGCGGGTCGCCGACGGGGCGGCCGACCGGGCCGGTGCTGTTCATCGGGCGACTGGCGGCGGCCCGCGGGGCGTAGGGAGCGCTGCCTCTCCGAATACGGCCTCGCAAACTCGTGAACGTTCTCTCCGCATCTGCGCCGCATCTACCTCCGTAAGGCGGTCAGCGGGGCCGGTGGCGGCCTCGCCGCAACCCGGAGAGACCGCCATGAACACCACCCTTCGCTACACCCTCGCCGCCTTCGGCACGATCGCCGCCGCGCAGGCCGCCGAGGCCACCTCGCTGGTCGGCCTGACCGCCGATAACGCGCTGGTCGTGATCGACAGCGAGACGCGCCGTGCCGCGCCGCCGATCCGCATCACCGGCACCGATGGCCGGCTGATCGGCATCGACCAGCGCCCGCAGGACGGAAAGCTGTATGGCGTGACCGACCGCGGCCAGATCGTCACGATCGACGTCGCCAGCGGCCGCGCCATGCAGGTCAGCCGGCTCGCCACCGCCTTCGAATCGGGCGGTCGCGCCATCGTGGATTTCAACCCGGTCGCCAATCGCCTGCGCCTGATGGGCATGAACGGCGTGAACCTGCGGGTGAATGTCGAGACCGGCCAGGCGGTGACCGATGGCGCGGTGAAATATGCCGCCGGCACGCCCTATGCCGAGACCACGCCGCGCGTCGTCGCCGGCGCCTACACCAACAGCATGGCCGGCGCGCAGCAGACCGCGCTGTACACGATCGACACGCTGACCCGCCGCTTCAACCTGCAGGCGCCGCCCAACGACGGCGTGCAGCAGCCGCGCGGCGAACTCGCGGCGAGCCTGCCGGCCGGCGTCGCATTCGACATCCTGTCGGACGGGCAGGGGGCCAACATGACCTTCCTGCTCGCCGCCGGCACGCTGCACGGCGTCAACCTCGACACCGGCATGGCGACCGCCACGGGCCCGGTGACCGGCCTGCCCGGCGCCGAGGTGATCGACATCGCCGCGATGCGGTGATGCCGGCGCACCCCCGGGACCGGGCGCGACTGCACCCCGCGCGGAGCAACTGCCCCCCTCCGCGCCGCCCGTCCCGGGGGGAAGCGACGACCCGATCCATCAATCAAACCGGGGAACCAAGACCATGAACCGCCGCATCCTGCGGATCGCCGTGGCCATCATCGGCCTGGCCGATGCCCAGGGCGCCCCGGCGCAACAGGCCATCGCGACCGGGAGCGGCATGAACCTCTCGGTCGCCTATCCGGACGGCGCGGGGGCGGTGCGGCAAACATCGGCGGGCGTGATGACCGGCAGCGGCGAAAGCCAGACCGCCGAGCATGTCGGCCCGGTCGAGGGCGGCTTCCGCACGCCGGGCTACACCGTCATCGTCACCGGTAGCGGCGAGAACCGGTCGGTCGGTTATGTCCGCAACGCGGTGCCCGCCGCGCCGCACGGCTGATCGCCGGGCGGGACGGCGGTGGTGAGGGCGGTTTCCCCCGCCGGGCCTTGCACTGGCCGAGGTCCTCATGTGCCGTTCCGCAAGGTTCGGGCAGTGGTCACCATGCGGCGGCCAGGCCTTCTTCGGCGATACCCGGCCGGGCCTGCGGGCGGGACCGTTCGGGCGGTGGCGGTGCCGAGGTGTTTCTTCCGGTCGCCACCGTTGCCGCGTCCGGGCGTTCGGCGGCACCCGCCGGTGCTGCGAGCCGCGGCGTGGGCGGCAGCTGCTCGTGAATCGTCACGGATGCGTGTTGTTGAGAACACGGACATGTGCTCATGTCAGGACATACGCAGGATTGGCCGGAAATCGGGCGCATACCGATTTGTTTCTGGTGGCCATGGCACGCGTCGGCTCGACCAGCGTGCAATTCGTGCGCAGGCGGCCAGAACAGGAGACGCGCCGAACGTCACGGAGCCCCTACACCGGCGACGCATCGAAGGCTGTACTCAGCTTCGCAAATACCAATGGTGGCGACGTATTCGCTCATTGGCTCCGGGGCGAGTTGATGAAGGAACTCGGATACTTTTCTCCAAATGCAATCTACCTTGATAATGTAGCGTCACGACAGGAACCTGGTGCCATTCGCCATAGTGGAGGCGTCAATCCATTCCAAATGAGTGCGGATAACGAAGGCGTTTCCATCATTGGGCCGAATACCTTCCAGCGGGACGTCACTCTCAATCAGATCGGCGTGGCGAATGACGGCCGCTATCTGACGATCGGTGCGGTCCACTCAGCATGGTTCGAGATGTGGAAGACGGCCCTGAACCAATCGAAGATTCTGCTGCAGGTTCAGACAAGCGACTATTTTGAACGCGAGGCCTGCATCAAGGAAATGCAAAGGATCGAGGAGGCGCGCAATTCCGGCGCCAAATTCCATACGCTCGCATTGAAAGCGGACGACCTTCCGGATGTGGTTGTCGGGTCCGATACGACGCCGATCTATTTGATCAAGGCAGGTCCGGTCTCGGCGCATCTGCCGGGTTCCTGGAAGATCAGCGCCACCCAGGTCGGCGAGATTGCGAGCATCATGAAGGCCTACGGATGCTGACAGGCTGAGTGGGGCGTCGGCAACACGCCAGACGGTTCATGCCCTGGCGTGGCGACCGCATCGGTGATCCGAGGCGGATGAATTTGCGCCTAACGGGCGCGCCGATGGCCGCACCTCGTCTGACGCAGCCGGCCGGACGTGGTGATCCTGCGAGGCCGCTTGCCCGACCTTCCGGCGCCCTTGTGGACGAGCATGTCGGCCTCGTCGGGGGCGACATCGGCACGGCAGGCTCCGCTCATCACCGGTATTGACGAGAGCGGGCCGGTCGCCTGTGTCCGCGGCGTGAGGCTCGACGCGCATCGGCGGCGGTGCCGCAGCGCCTCGTCAAACCCCGCGCGCGCAGTGCAGCAGGGTGGCCGGCCGTCCCGGGGCCAGTTGCAGATCGATCTCGTCGGGCCGAGTCCAGCCGAGGGTTTCGATCCCCCCGCCGGTCGGCGGGTCCTGGCCGCGCTCCTGCGGCGCGCCGAACTGGCGTTCGAGCCGGGCCCGCAGCGTCGGGCCCTGGATTTCATCGGCCTGGGCCGATACGCAGACCAGCCCACCGCTGCGACCGTCAAAGGCGAAAGCGACGCGCAGGTTCAGGGTGCCGCTGCGGAATTCGCCGCCGACCCGGTATTCGATGCGCGCCCCGGGGATGGGTCGGCGATCCGCCGGCGGCAGGGCGCGGACCGACCCGCGCAGGGCGGCGATGACCTGTGCCTCCGACATGCCCCATCGGGTGTTTTCCCAATGCGCGTCGGCCGGCCCGGCCGCCAGGGCGAAGCAGGCCGCCAGCAGCGCCGCGAGGCAGGCGCGCATGCTCATCCGCGCCCGTGGCAGGCCTTGAACTTCTTGCCAGACCCGCAGGGGCAGGGCGCGTTGCGCGGCGTGCGGCCCCAGGTGGAGGGGTCGTTCGGGTCGACCCCTTCGGCGATCGGGCGCGGCGCGGCGGTGCCGATCGCCATCGGCACGGCCTCGTAGGTGGTGCCGCCGCCACTGACCATTTCCAGTTCGGCCGCGGCCATCGCCGGGTCGGGGTGGCGCATGTCCATGAAGCCGAGGCCCTCAGGCGAGGGTGGCGGCGCATCCGGGCGCAGCTCGATGCGCAGCAGCAGCGAGGTCACCCGCTCGCGCAGGTCCGAGAGCATGCCGTTGAACAGCGCGAAGGCTTCCGACTTGTACTCGTTCAGCGGATCGCGCTGGCCATAGGCGCGCAGGCCGATGCCCTGGCGCAGATGGTCGAGCGCCAGCAGGTGTTCCTTCCACACCTGGTCGAACACCTGCAGCAGCAGGGACTTCTCGACCTGACGCATGATGTCGGGGCCGACATTGGCGGCGCGGGCGGCATAGGCGCGGTCGGCGGCTTCCTGCAGGCGCTCGCGCACGGTCTCGTCGTCGATGCCTTCCTCGCGCGCCCAGTCGGCGACCGGCACGTCGAGGTTCAGCACGTCCTGCACTTGGCGTTCCAGCGTCGCCAGGTCCCATTGCTCGGGATAGGCGTTCTCGGGAATGCAGCGGGCGACCAGGTCGCCGATCGTCTCCTGGCGCATTTCCTGGATGGATTCGAAGACGTTGTCGGCGACCATGAAAGCACGGCGCTGGGAATACACTTCCTTGCGCTGGTCGTTCATGACGTCGTCGTATTTGAGAAGGTTCTTGCGCATGTCGAAGTTGCGCGCCTCGACCTTCTTCTGCGCCTTCTCCAGCGCCTTGTTGATCCAGGGATGGACGATCGCCTCGCCTTCCTTGAGACCAAGCTTGGTCAGCATCCCGCCCATGCGGTCCGACCCGAAGATGCGCATCAGGTCGTCTTCGAGGGAGAGGAAGAAGCGGCTCGCCCCCGGGTCGCCCTGGCGGCCCGACCGGCCGCGCAGCTGGTTGTCGATGCGCCGCGATTCATGGCGCTCGGTGCCGATGACGAACAGGCCGCCGGCCGCCTTCACCGCCGGGCGCACCGCCTCGACCTCGGCCTTGTGCTTGATGATCAGCGCTTCGTATTCGGGGCCTTCATTGGTGCCGGCCTCGTGGCGCGCCAGCATCTCGTAGTTGCCGCCGAGCTGGATGTCGGTGCCGCGGCCGGCCATGTTGGTCGCGATGGTCACCGCGCCCGGCCGGCCGGCCTGGGCGACGATGCCGGCTTCCTGTTCGTGGTAGCGCGCGTTCAGCACCTGGTGCGGAACGTTCTTCTTCTTCAGCAGTTCGGAGATCAGCTCCGACTTCTCGATGCTGGTGGTGCCGACGAGGCAGGGCTGGCCGCGCTCGCGCGCCTCGGCGATCAGGGCGGCGACGGCCTCGTACTTCTCCATCGCGGTGCGATAGACCTCGTCATCGCCATCCTCGCGCGCCACCGGCACGTTGGTCGGGATCTCGACGACCTCGAGCTTGTAGATCTCGGCGAATTCGTCGGCCTCGGTCGCCGCCGTGCCGGTCATGCCGGCGAGCTTCGGGTAGAGGCGGAAATAGTTCTGGAAGGTGATCGAGGCGAGCGTCTGGTTCTCGGGCTGGACCGTGACGTGTTCCTTGGCCTCGAGCGCCTGGTGCAGGCCATCGGAATAGCGCCGGCCTTCCATCATGCGGCCGGTGAACTCGTCGATGATGACGATCTTGTCCTGGCGCACGACGTATTCGACATCGCGCTTGAACAGCGCATGCGCGCGCACCGACTGGTTGACGTGGTGCACCAGCGTGACGTTGTGGATGTCGTACAGGTCGCCTTCGGTCAGCAGGCCGGCATCCTTGAGCATCTGCTCGATACGCTCGCTGCCCAGTTCGGTCAGCGTGACGGTGCGCTGCTTCTCGTCCTTCTCGATCGTCGCCGGGTCCTTGACCAGCTCCTTCACCACGTCATCGGCCTGGCGATAGAGGTCGGAGCTGTCGTCGGAGGGGCCGGAGATGATCAGCGGCGTGCGCGCCTCATCCACTAGGATGCTGTCGACCTCGTCGACGATCGCATAGGCGAAGTCGCGCTGGACCATGTCCTCCAGCCGGTACTTCATGTTGTCGCGCAGATAGTCGAAGCCGTATTCGTTGTTGGTGCCGTAGGTGATGTCGCAGGCATAGGCGTCGCGGCGCTGCTCATCCGTCAGGCCATGGACGATGACGCCCGTGGTCAGGCCGAGGAAGCCGTACAGCTTGCCCATCCACTCCGCGTCGCGGCTGGCGAGGTAGTCGTTCACGGTGACGACATGCACGCCCTTGGCGGGCAGCGCGTTCAGATAGACCGGCAGGGTGGCGACCAGGGTCTTGCCCTCGCCGGTCTTCATCTCGGCGATTCGGCCGTCATGCAGCACCATGCCGCCGATCATCTGCACGTCGAAATGGCGCATCCCCAGCGCCCGGCGCGCGGCCTCGCGCACCGTGGCGAAGGCCTCGGGCAGGATGTCGTCCAGCGTCTCGCCCTTGGCGAGGCGTTCGCGGAAGACCACGGTCTGGTTGGCCAGCGCCTCGTCCGACAGGGCCTCCATCGCGGGTTCAAGCGCGTTGATGGCCGGCACGCGGCCCTGGTAGCGCTTCAGGGCGCGGTCGTTCGAGGTGCCAAAGATGGCGGCGGCGAGGCGGGCGAACATCGGGGGTGTCGGTCTCCGTCGGGCTGGGTGCCCGGTCGAGCGCGCCCCCACCGGGGGGCATGGACTCGGGACGCGCAGCGCCCGGCTGGACCGATCAGGGCTCCGGCCAGGGTGCAACGCGACCCCGGGACAGATAGGCGGGCGGACAGGGTGGGTCAACGCCGCGGCCCCGCGAGGCGGGCGCCTTTTTCGCCGGCTGACGCGGCGGTTTCCGCGATGTTACGGCAAGTTATCCCGCCGGTGGGCATGCCGTCACCTTGTCGCCCCCAGACGCATCGGCCATGTTCCTGCCCTTCCCGCCCCCGAGGTTCCATGTCCCCGCGCCGCCGTCCCGCCCATCCCCTTCGTGCGGGCCTTGCCCTCGCGGTGGCGCTTTGCGCCGCCCAGCCGCTCAGTGCACAGCAGCCGGCTCCCGCGCCCTCGCAGGCAGCGACCCCCGCCACCCCGGCGGGCGATACCGTGCTCGCCCGGGTCGACGGCGAGCCGATCACCATGGCCGACCTCGCCGCCGCGGCGCAGGAACTGCCGCAGGAACTGCGCGGCACGCCGCCGCAGGTGCTCTATCCGCTGCTGCTCGACCAAATGATCGCCGGGCGCGCGGTGACCGCGGCGGCCCGCCGCGCCGGGCTCGACCGGGATGAGGCGGTGCGCGCGCGCATCCGCCGCGCGGAGGAACAGGAGCTCCAGCAGGCCTGGCTGACCGCCGAGCTCGCCAGCCGCATCAGCGACGAGGCGGTGCGCGCCCGCTACGACCAGCAGATCGCCAGCCGCCCGGCCGATGAGGAGGTGCATGCGCGCCACATCCTGGTGCCGACCGAATCCGCGGCGCGCGAGGCGCTGGCGGAAGTTCGCGGCGGGGCGGATTTCGCCGATGTCGCGCGGCGGCGTTCGACCGGGCCGGGTTCGGCCGAGGGCGGCGACCTCGGCTTCTTCCGCCGCGGCGACATGGTGCCGGAATTCGCCAATGCGGCCTTCGCGCTGCAGGCCGGGCAGGTCAGCGAGAATCCGGTGCAGTCGCCCTTCGGCTGGCACGTGATCAAGGTGGAGGAGCGCCGCCAGGCCGCCCCGCCGCCCTTCGATGAGGTCGCCCAGACGATCCGCCAGCAGCTGGTGCAGGCCGAGGTGCAGGGGGCGGTCGAACGCGCCCGCGCCGCTGCCCGGATCGAGCGCTTCAACCTCGACGGTTCCGCCCCGCGCCCAACCGACAGCGCCGAGCCGCCCGCCCCGGCGGCCCCCGCTGCCCGGCCAGGCGGGCCGATCCGCCGCTGAGACCCGACGTTCAGGCAAGAAACCAGAGGACGCGCCCGATGGCCCATCC
This sequence comes from Neoroseomonas lacus, assembly GCF_014644535.1. Classification (GTDB taxonomy): domain Bacteria; phylum Pseudomonadota; class Alphaproteobacteria; order Acetobacterales; family Acetobacteraceae; genus Neoroseomonas; species Neoroseomonas lacus. The sequence goes on along the minus strand of NZ_BMKW01000002.1, from coordinate 190,967 downwards.
CGTCTCCCCCCTCGCGCTGCCCATGCCGGCGCTGCCGCCAATCCCCGGCGTGCGCGTCGCCACCGGCATGGCGGAGATCCGCTATCGCGCCCGTGAGGACGTGATGGCCATGGCTTTTCCGGCCGGTACGACCGTCGCTGGCGTCTTCACCAAGAACCGCTGCCCCGGCGCGCCGGTGGAATGGTCCCGCGCGGCGCTCAAGTCGGGCAAGGCGCGCGGGCTGGTGGTGACCTCGGGCAACTCCAACGTCTTCACCGGCAAGGCCGGGCGCGAGACCTGCGCGAAGACCGCTGAGGCGACCGCGAAAATCCTGGGCTGCAAGCCGAAGGAGGTGTTTCTCGCCTCCACCGGCGTGATCGGCGAGCGTCTGCCGACCGAAAAGCTGGTCGGCGCCCTGCCCAAGGTGTTCGACGCGGCGACCGAGGCCGGCTTCACCGCCGCTGCGGCCGCCATCATGACTACCGACACCTTCCCCAAGGCTTCGGTGCATACCGCGGTGATCGGCGAGACGACGGTGACCATCGCGGGCATCGCCAAGGGCTCGGGCATGATCGCGCCGGACATGGCGACGATGCTGTCCTTCCTGGCGACCGACGCGAAGATCCCGGCGGCGGCACTGCAGGCGATGTTGAAGAAGGGCTGCGACAAGTCCTTCAACTGCGTGACAGTGGATTCCGACACCTCGACCTCGGACACCGTGCTGCTGTTCGCGACGGGTGCGGCCAAGCACCCCCGCGTGCCGGCCGAGGGCGGGCCCATGCTGAAGGACTTTGCCCGCGCGTTGAATGCGGTGCTGATGGACCTAGCGCTGATGGTCGCGCGGGATGGCGAGGGGGCGCAGAAGCTCATCCGCATCGACGTGACGGGCGCCGTCACCGCGCGGTCCGCGCACAAGATCGGCATGTGCATCGCCAATTCGCCGCTGGTGAAGACCGCCATCGCCGGCGAGGACGCCAATTGGGGCCGCATCGTCATGGCGGTGGGAAAGTCGGGCGAACCGGCGGACCGCGACAGTCTGTCGATCGCGGTCGGTGGTGTGTGGATGGCGCGCGATGGCGGCGTCGTCGAAGGCTATGACGAGACGCCGGTCGTCGCCCACATGAAGGGGCGCGAGGTGGAGATCACGGTCGATATTGGGCTCGGCAAGGGCAAGGCCACGGTTTGGACCTGCGATCTGACGCATGGTTATATCGACATCAACGGGTCGTATCGGAGCTAGTGCAGGCACGGGCGGAACCAGGGAGGGCTCTGCCCTGCCCGGACCCCACCCGCCAAGGGCTTGGGGCCCTTGGAACCCTCGACTTAAGGGATTGGGCGGGGAGCGTAGCCGAGGCGGGCGACCGCGCAGCGATTCGGCTGGCTAGGCAACTGGTGTCTGGCCCCGGTCGGCAGGACGACCACGCTGCCACACGGCGGGCACAAGGATGCGCCTTGGCATCCATGCTGACGACGGCGCGCATCGCCAACAGACGGCATTCCAAAGGGCACTGCCCTTTGGCGGGGTGGCTTGGAGGGGCGGCGCCCCTCCAACCTTCGCACGCCCCATGACGATCGCCCTCGGCACCACCGCCCTGCTGGCCACACTCGCCTGGCTTGCCGGCGTCATCTGGTTCATCCGCTTTTTCCGCCCCCCCGCCATCGAGGTCCCCGGCCAGGTCACCCTGCTGCTCGCCGTCACCGGCCGCACCGAAGGCCTGCCGCAGCTCTTCGCCGCCCTGGCGCGGCAGACCCTGCGCCCGCGCCGCCTGCTGGTGGCGGTGGAGGCCGAGACCGACCCGGCGCTCGACCAGGTCCGCGAACTGGAACACCTGCTGCCCTTCCCGGTCGAAATCGTCATTGCCGGTCTCGACGACACGCGCAGCCAGAAGGCGACCAACATGATGGCCGCCTGCGCGCGGGTGGACGCGGGCGACGACGCGCTGGTGCTGCTCGACGCCGATATCCTGCCGCAGGACCATTGGCTGTCCTGGCTCGCCACGCCCGCCATGAACGGGGCCGCAGATGTCGTCACCGGCTATCGGTGGCATGCGCTCGATGGCGCCGGGCCGGGGCGGCACGTGGTGGCGTGGCTCGACCGCTCGCTGGCGCTGGGGCCGCGCTTCCTGGCCTCGGGGCTGGTCTGGGGCGGCTCGGTGGCGGTCTCCCGCGACGCCTTCGCCCGCATGGACCTGCCGGGGGCGCTGAGCCGCACCTTCTCGACCGACGGCGCGATCAGCCGGCGGGCGCGGGCGCTGGGGCTGCGGGTGCTGACGCGCCGCGCGGTGCTGCTGCCCACCCCGCCCGAGGGCGGCGACCGCGAGGCGATCGCCTTCAAGACCAGGCAATTGCAGATCGTGCATGTCTATGTACCCTCGCTGTGGGTGTGGCTGGGGGTGGCGCTGCATGCCGAGGCGCTCGCCCTGCCGGTCGCGCTGTTGGGCGTGGCGGGGGATGCGGTGGCCCTCGGCTTCCTGGCGGCGATCGCGTCGGTGGGGCTGTTGCGCGCCGCCTTGCATGATCGGGTGACGCGAGCGGTCGGCATCCGTGAAGGCGTGGCCGCGCGGCTCGCGCAACTGGCACTGGGGGCACTCGCCCCGGTCACCGCGCCGGCCGCTGCATCGCTGTTCTGGACCAGCGCGCGGACGCGGGTGATCCGTTGGCGTCACATTGATTACGAGGTGTTGGGGCCGGAACAGGTGCGCGTGCTGCACCGCCGCACCCCCGGCGACGCGGCGTGACGCCGGGCGTCTGCCCGATCACCGCCGCGCCGGCCGAGCTGGTGCAGGAGGTCTCGCCCGCCCTGTTGCGCGGGCTGTGGCGCCGCGTCTTCGGGGTGGCGCCGACGCCGTCGCCGGCCGGGCGCATCGGCCTGTATCGCGCACCCTGCGGGCTGGTGTTCTTCGCACCGGCCGAGGCGGGGGACGGGGCCTTCTACGATGCGCTGTATCGCCGCCTCGATGCCGGCGGCCGGGTGCGGGCAGCCGGGCGGGACCGCGCTGAATACCCCCATGCCGCCGCGCGTATCCGACCCCGCGATGCGGTGCTGGAGGTCGGCGCCGGCGCCGGCGCCTTCGCCCGGCACATCCCCGCGGCGCGCTATGTTGGGCTGGACCCCAACGCCGGCGCCTATGCCGAGCATGATGGGGAGGTCCGGGCGGAAAGCCTGGACGTCCACGCCACGACGCATGAGGGCACCTATGACGCCGCCTGCGCCTTCCAGGTGATCGAGCATGTCGCCGAGCCGCGCGCCATGGCGGCGGCGATGGTGCGCTGCCTCAAGCCTGGCGGGTTGTTGATGCTGGGGGCGCCGATCTGGCCCTCGGCGATGACGGCGATCCCCAACTTCGTCTTCAACGCGCCGCCGCATCATCTGTCCTGGTGGAATGAAGGCGCGATGCGGGCGCTGGCCGACAGCCTGGGCCTGGTGGTCGAGGAAGTGCGGCCGCTCGCGCCGGTCGCGGCCCAGCCGCTGATCCATTGGATGGGCCGGCTCGCGCCGCTGAAGACGCGGCCGGAGGGGCCCTGGTTCGCCGCGCGGCGGTCCTGGTATGTGGCGTTGGCGGTGTCATTCCTGTTGGGGCGGGTGGCGGCGGCGCTGCTGCCGCTTCCGCGCAACGCCCCGCCCATGTTCGTGTTGCTGGTGGCCCGCAAACCTTGACGAGGGCGGCGGCCTCGCCGTTCCTGGCGGCCGGATGCCCGACTCCACCCTGACCTTCGCCCCCCTCGAGACCGAGCGCTTCCTGCTGCGCCCGCTGCGCACGACGGATGCCGCCGAACTGCATCGCCTGGTCAATGACTGGGAGGTGGCCAAGACCTTGGCCCGCGTGCCGTTTCCCTATCCGCGCGACCTTGCCGATGACTGGATCGCCTCGACCGTCGAACGCATCGACGAGGGCGAGGCCTATCACTTGGCCATCGCGCGGCGGGAGGATGACGTGCTGGTCGGCTGCGTCGGGCTGACGCGCGACCGTGAGGGCCGCTCGGCCGAGCTTGGCTACTGGGTCGGGCGGCGGCATTGGGGGCAGGGGATCGCGCCCGAAGTCGCCGGGCGGCTGGCGCGCTGGGCGCTCGCCAATCTCGACCTCGACCGGATCGTGGCGAGTGCACTGCTGGACAATGCGCGCTCGGCGGCGGTGCTCAAGCGCATCGGGTTTCGCGAGACGGGGACGGGGGCGCAGGATTTCCTCTCGCGCGGCAAGGCGATGCCGGTGCGGCGCTTCGAGGCCGGGCGGGCGGATATGGTGATCGATGCCGCCCCCGCCGCGCCGGCCGCGCTGGCGCTGCCCGAAGGCGGAGGCAAGCGGATCCTGCTGGTGGCCGCCGTCGGGCTGATCGACCCGGATGGCCGCGTGCTGCTGGCGCGGAGGCCTGAGGGCAAGCCGCTCGCGGGCCTGTGGGAATTCCCCGGTGGCAAGGTGCATGCGGGCGAGACGCCGGAAGCGGCGCTGATCCGCGAGTTGAAGGAAGAACTCGGCATCGATGTGACCGAGGCCTGTCTCGCGCCCTTCGCCTTCGCCTCGCATGGGTATGAGGCGTTCCATCTGCTGATGCCGCTGTTCCTGTGCCGGCGCTGGGAAGGGGTGGTGACGGCGATGGAAGGCCAGGCGCTGGCCTGGGTGCGGCCGCAGAAGCTGGCGGATTACGCGATGCCCCCGGCGGACCGGCCGCTGGTGGCGCTGTTGCGGGATTTTCTGTGACCCGATGAGGGCGGGGTGGGCTTTATCCTTGTCCGCCCAGGGGGCGAAGCCATGGGGAACCATCGGCCGGCACGGGAGAGCCCACGTGCGGCGAACGGTAAGTCCCTGAATCGACACACTTTAAAATTTTAGGATTTTATCTGCCCGGGCGGGTTGGGTGGCCCAGCGCGCTTTGCGCACGATTGATTGTTGGAACGTACTATGAACATCAGGGTGTTTCCAGCACTGTCCTGCTGCCAGGGCGGCTCATGGTTTCCATAGGCCTCGGTCCGAGGGGCTTCCATTGGCGTTGCTCTGCAACGTCAATGGGAGCCCGTGGTGGGGGTGGTCCGGAGGGGACGAACCCCCTCCGGTCCCAACTTTCGCGCCTACGGGGCGGTGCCCAGGCTCAGTGCCCTCCAGCAGGAGCTGCTGACGCCGGTCGCGCCCCCGGCCGCCCCAGCGCCCGTTCCAACATCCGGTGCGCGATCTCGCGTTCGCCCATCACCGTCAGCGTCGCGCCAAGCCTGGTGAGGTGTTCCACCGCCTCGTCCGAATCCGCCCGGGCGAGGATTTCGAGCCCCGCCTTGGCGGCGCGGGCCTGTTCGACGACCTGGCCGGCTTCGAAGGTCTCCGGAATGGCGACGAAGATGTGGCGCGCCGCGGCGATGTCGGCCTCGGCCAGTACCGTCGGGTCGGCGGCATTGCCGGAGATGACGCGGGCGCCGTCGGCGCGGGCGGCTTCGGCGGCCTGCTCGCCGGCCTCGATCACCACCACGGTCCGCCCGGCTGCGGCTAGGCGCTTGCCGACCAGCCCGCCGACCCGGCCGTAGCCGACGACGATCTCATGGCCCGTCTCGGCCGGGGCGGGGGTGGGGGGCGGCGGCACCGGGGACTTCACGGCGGCCGGCAGGCGGCGTTCGACCAGCAGGAACAACAGCGGGTTCACCAGGATGGACAGGATCGCCCCGGCCAGCACGAGGTCGCGCCCTTCCGGCGGCAGCACCGCCAACGACACGCCGATCCCGGCCAGGATGAAGGAGAATTCGCCGATCTGCGCGAGCGAGGCGGCGATGGTCAGCGCCGTGCCGTGGCCATGGCCGAAGGCGCGCACGATGCCATAGGCTGCGACCGATTTGCCAACGACGATGATCAGCACCGTGCCGATCACGCCGAGCGGATCGCGCAGCAGCACGCCGGGGTCGAACAACATGCCGACCGAGACGAAGAACAGCACCGCGAAGGCGTCGCGGAGCGGCATGGCTTCCTCTGCCGCGCGCTGGGACAGCTTGCTCTCGGACAGCACCATGCCGGCGAAGAAGGCGCCGAGCGCGAAGGAGACACCGAACAGCTTGGCCGCGCCGAAGGCGACGCCGAGGGCGATGACATAGACGGCGAGGCGGAACAGCTCACGCGAGCCGGTATGGGCGACGTAGTGCAGCAGCCAGGGAATGGCGCGGCGGCCGATGACCAGCATCGAGGCGCCGAACAGCGCGACCTTTCCGAAGGTCAGGGCGAGTGTCAAAGCGAGGTCCCCGGCGCCGAACTGCCCGGCGAGGCTGGACCCCGCCAGGGCGGGCAGCAGCACCAGGGCGATGACCATGGCGAGGTCCTCGACCACCAGCCAGCCGACGGCGATGCGGCCGCGCTCGCTGTCCATGATCCGGCGTTCCTGCAGCGCGCGCACCAGCACGACGGTGGAGGCGACCGACAGTGCCAGGCCGAAGACCAGCCCTGCCGGGAGCGACCATCCGAGCAGCCAAGCGAGGCCGAAGCCGAGCAAGGTCGCCACGCCGATCTGCACGACCGCGCCGGGGATGGCGATGGCGCCCACCGACATCAGGTCGCGCCAGGAAAAATGCAGCCCGACCGCGAACATCAGCAGGATGATGCCGATCTCGGCCAGTTCGCCGGCCAGGGAGGCATCGGCGATGAAGCCCGGGGTGAAGGGGCCGACGGCGACGCCGGCCAGGAGGTAACCCACCAGCGGTGAGATGCGCAGCCGCTGCGCCGCCAGGCCGAAGGCGAAGGCCAGCGCAAGACCGACGACGATGGTCGTGATCAGGGGGGTACCATGGTCGGGCATCGGCCCTCCTCGCGCGGTGAATTGTCAGGTTCAGCTGGGGGGTGGTGGTCGGTATTTCAATGTTTTTAGTCAATATTGACGTCCATGTGTAACATCCCCATCTGACCGCTATGCTGCTCACCGCGCCGCAATGCCGCGCTGCCCGCGCCCTGCTGGACTGGACCCAGGCCGAGCTGGCGCACCGTGCCGCGGTCAGTCCCGGCACGGTGCGCGGCTTCGAATCCAGCCGCCATGTGCTGCACCGCGCGACCCTCGCGGCGATCCGCCAGGCGCTAGAAGCGGCGGGCATCGTCTTCCTCGAGCCCGACGCGGCGGGCGGGGAGGGCGTGCGCCGCGCATGACCGCCCCGTGTCACGCCCGGTTGCCGCCGGGCGACCCCGCCTCTATAGCGGCCCGACCCCCCGACGCAGCCCTAGGTGTAACTTGGCCAGCATCGCCCCGACGCCCGACGCCTCCATGAACCCGGCACTCGCTGCCCAGGCAGAGATCCTCGCCCGGCCGGTGACGGACGCAAGGCGGTTGGCCGATGCCATCCGCGCGCTCGCCATCGATGCGGTGGAGGCGGCGAAGTCCGGCCATCCGGGCATGCCGATGGGCATGGCCGATGTGGCGACGGTGCTGTTCACCAAGTTCCTGAAATACGACGCGGCCGACCCGCGCTGGGCCGACCGCGACCGCTTCGTGCTGTCGGCCGGGCATGGCTCAATGCTGCTGTATTCCCTGCTGCATCTGACCGGCCATGCCGGCATGGGCATCGAGGAGCTGAAGCGCTTCCGCCAGTTGCATTCGCCCGCCGCCGGCCACCCTGAATATGGCGAGCATCCGGGCATCGAGACGACGACCGGTCCGCTGGGGCAGGGCATCGCCACTTCAGTCGGCATGGCGCTGGCCGAACGGATGCTGGCGGCGCGCTTCGGGGCGTCGCTGGTGGATCATCGCACCTGGGTCATCGCCTCCGATGGCGACCTGCAGGAAGGCGTGAGCCATGAGGCGGCGTCGCTGGCCGGGCATTATGGCCTGTCGAAGCTCTGCGTGCTGTGGGACGACAACCACATCTCGATCGACGGCGACACCGCGCTGTCCTTTACCGACGACACGCTGAAGCGGTTCCAGGCCTATGGCTGGGCGACGCGGCGCGTCGATGGCCACGACCCCGAGGCCGTCGCCAGTGCGATGGCTTGGGCGACGCGCAACCGCAAGCCGACGCTGATCGCGTGCCGCACCATCATCGGCCTCGGCGCGCCGACCAAGGCGGGCACCGCCGGGTCGCATGGCTCGCCGCTCGGGGCTGGCGAGGCGGCGGCGGCGAAGGAAGCTCTGGGCTGGACCGCGGCGCCCTTCACCGTGCCGCAGGACATCAAGTCGTCATGGGAAGAGGCCGGGCGCCGCGGTGCGGGCACGCGCCGGTCCTGGCTGAAGCGGCTGGCCAAGCATCCGCAGCAGGCGGAATTCGACCGCGCCATTTCCGGCAAGCTGCCGGAAGCCTGGCATGAGGCGCTCGCCGCGCTGCGCGTGAAGCATGCCGAGGAGAAGCCGAAGCTCGCGACGCGCGTTTCCTCGCAGCGCGCGCTGGAAGCCCTGGTGCCGTCCGTCCCGGAGATGGTGGGCGGGTCGGCCGACCTCACCGGGTCGAACAACACCAATGTGAAGGGCGTCCCGGCCATCGCGCCGGGCAATTTCGCAGGGCGCTTCGTCCATTGGGGCGTGCGCGAACACGGCATGGCCGCCGCGATGAACGGCATGGCGCTGCATGGCGGCATCATCCCGTATTCGGGCACCTTCCTGGTGTTCAGCGACTACCTGCGCCCGGCCGTGCGGCTCGCGGCGCTGATGGGCACGCGCGTCATCCATGTGCTGACACATGACAGCATCGGCCTGGGCGAGGATGGGCCGACCCATCAGCCGGTCGAGCACCTGGCGTCGTTCCGCGCCATGCCGAATGTCTTCGTCTTCCGCCCGGCGGATGCGATGGAGACGGCGGAGTGCTGGGAATTAGCGGTGAAGCGCGCCGATGGGCCGTCGATGCTGGCGCTGTCGCGGCAGAACCTGCCGGCGTTGCGCAGCGATACCGGCGAGAATCGCTGCGCGCGGGGTGGGTATATCCTAGCCGAGGCCTCCGGGCCGCGGAAAGCCACGCTGATCGCGACGGGCTCGGAAGTGCATCTGGCGATCGCCGCCCGCGAGACGCTGGAGGCCGAGGGCATCCCGACCGCCGTTGTCTCGCTGCCCTGCTGGGAGATCTTCGCCCTGCAGGATGCGGGCTATCGCGAGCAGGTGTTGGGCAGCGCGCTGCGCGTCGGCGTCGAGGCGCTGATCGGCTTCGGCTGGGAGCGCTGGCTGGGTGCCGATGGCATCTTCATCGGCATGGCCGGTTTCGGCGCTTCGGCGCCGGCCGAGGAATTGTACAAGCATTTCGGCATCACCTCCGATGCCGTGACGGCGGCGGTGAAGAAGCGCCTCGCCTGATCCACTGAGTTCCTGACGGGAAGGATACGAAGACTATGGCCGTGAAGGTTGCCATCAACGGGTTCGGGCGCATCGGTCGCCTGGTGCTGCGCGCTGCCTGCGAGGCGGGCCGGCAGGACCTGGAATTCGTCACCATCAACGACCTCGGCTCGGTCGAGGCGAATGCGCATCTGTTCCGCTATGACAGCGTGCATGGCCGTTTCCCGGGCGAGGTGATCGTCGAGGGCGACACCATCACCATCAAGAACGGCGGCAAGAGCTGGGGCCCGATCAAGATCACCGCCGAGCGGGATCCGTCCAAGCTGCCGCTCGCCGGCATCGATGTCGCGATGGAATGCACCGGTATCTTCACGTCGAAGGAAAAGGCTTCGGCGCTGCTGACCGCCGGCGCGCGCAAGGTCGTTATCTCCGCCCCCGGCGACAACGCCGACGCGACCATCGTCTATGGCGTGAACGAGAAGACGCTGACGAAGGAGATGACGGTCATCTCCAACGCGTCCTGCACCACCAATTGCCTCGCGCCTGTCGCGAAGGTGCTGCACGACAATTTCGGCATCGTCCGCGGCTACATGGTGACGATCCACGCCTATACGGGCGACCAGAACACAGTCGATACGCTGCACAAGGACCTGCACCGCGCGCGTGCGGCGGCCGTGTCCGCGATCCCGACCTCGACCGGTGCGGCCAAGGCCGTCGGCCTGGTGATGCCGGAGCTGAAGGGCAAGCTGGACGGCACCGCCATCCGCATCCCGACGCCGAATGTCTCGCTGGTGTCGCTCGACTTCGTGCCGGCCAAGACCGAAGGGCTGACCAAGGAAGCGATCAACGCGGTGATGAAGGCCGCGTCCGAGAGCGGGCCGCTCAAGGGCATCCTCGGCTACAACACGGCGCCGCTGGTTTCCATCGACTTCAACCACAACCCGATGTCGTCCACCTTCGACGCGACGCAGACCCAGGTGGTCGATGGCGGGCTGGTGCGCGTGATGTCCTGGTACGACAATGAGTGGGGCTTCTCGAACCGCATGAGCGACACGACGGCGCTGTTCGGGTCGCTGTGACGTGACGCGGGGGGGTACGGCTCCCTCGCGACGACCTGCCAGGGGCCGCAAGGCCCTTGGTTCCGGCCATATGCGGACCCTGCCGCTGGACCGGGTCTATCAGTTGATCGAGCCGGGGCCGGTGGTGCTGGTGGCCACCAGCCAGCGCGGCACGCCGAACGTCATGACCATGTCCTGGCACATGATGGTCGAGTTCACGCCGCCGCAGATCGCCTGCATCGTCAGCAACCGGAACCACTCCTTCACGGCGCTGCGCCGGATCAAGGAATGCGTCATCGCCATCCCGCCGGCGGCATTCGCGAAGACGGTGGTGGCGATCGGCAACTGCTCCGGCGCCGATACCGACAAATTCGCCACGCTTGGCATCGCGACGAGGCCAGCGCGTCACGTCGAAGCGCCGCTGCTGCCGGACTGTTTCGCCAATCTGGAATGCCGCGTGGTCGATACGCGGATGGTCAGCGCGTATTGCATGTTCGTGCTGGAGGTCGTGCACGCCTGGATCGACCCTGAGCGGCGCGACGCGAAGACGATCCATCACCAGGGCTGGGGCAGGTTTGCCGTGGATGGGCGGACCATCCGGCTGGCCTCCGACAAGGCCTGATCTCGCAACGAGGGGCGCCGCCCTACCAGTCCCGCCCGCCAAAGGACGCGGTGTCGGTATCGGGCATCCATATCGTCTCCGGCGCTGCGACCCGTTCCCATGGAGGTCCCCAGGTATCGGTTTCCAAAGGCCTCGGGCCTTTGGTGGGGAGGGTCCGGGAGGGGGCAAAGCCCCTCTCGATTCAGCCCGCCGGGCGCACTAGGACGCTGCCCGCACCGCGATCTCGCGCCGCACGTCCTCGGCAAGCTGCAGACTCAGCGCCGACATCACGCCGCCCGCGACCAGGTCGAGCCGGCGCGCCAGCCGCAAATAGGACCGCCTTGCCGTCTCGGTGGACAGCAGCAACCCCCCCCGCCGTACCAGAGCACCGACTGCACGGCGATGATGGCGACGATGGTCAGGTACAGCCAGGCGAGCGCATCCGGCGGCGCGGGTTCAGGCGGCCGTCCGGCGGCCGTCCATCATCGCTTCGGCGCGCTCGGCGATTCGTGCCCGCAGACGGTCCAGCGCCACGCCGCCGCGTAGCACGGGCGCGCAGGCCGTATCGTCGTAGCGGCCCGATTGGCGCGCCGTGACGAAGTCCTTCACCAGGACGGTGGCGCCGCGATTGTCGAACAACTGCCTGTTGCCGTCGTCGAAATATGATTCCGACACGACGCCCTCGGACACCAGCAGCCCATGGGTGGGCAGTTCGACATGCCAGTAGGTGACCGTCTGGCACCAGGCTTCCTGGACGATGGTCGTCCCGTTCACCAACAGGTTCACCGGCACGAGCAGGCCATCGAGGAACAACGCATGTTCGGGGGACAGGCGCAGGTCGCGCCGCGGCATGCCGTTGCCCAGCGCGCCGGCGCTGACGACGATCGGCGCCGCCTTGGCCGGGTCGGGATGACGGGCGATGTCGAGACGGGTGTGGCCGATCCAGAGGATCGGGCGCAGCGGCGCCGTGCCGCCGTGCATCGTCATCGCCAGGTCGCCGACACGCAGCTGTTCGACGGGCACCTCGCCACGTTCGGTCAGGATGAGCGTGCCTTCGGCGAAGCAGGCGACGTCGATGGGGCCGATCGGGTTGCCGCCGACGACGCCGTCCGAGCTTTCGACGGAAAATACGTAGTCCTGGCTCGGGTCGAGGGCGCTGATGTTGGTCAGGTCGAAGGTCGTCTGTCCGCCGCCGGCGCCGCTGAAGCCGCCGGACTGCCCGACGACGATGGGCGAACCGCCGCCCACCGGCGTGGCCGTGACGATGAAGGAGACCGTCTGCGCCCCGCTATCGAGGGAATAGTTAACCGTCGCGCTTTCCGCGGTGGTTACGTCGATCGGGGTCGTCAGGCTGACCAGGCTGAGGGAGGCCGTGCTCATCGATCGCGTTCCTTAATTGGTGGTGCATTGGGTTCGCCGAATTCACGCCGGGTCAGTACCGGGCGGGCCGGGCAGACTCTCAGCGCCCGCAGTTCGCCGGCGCGACCTGGTCGACCGTCTGGTAGCGGCCCTGGGAGGTCACGACGCGCACGCAGGTGTTCGAGGCCGCATGGAGCCAGTACGCGGTCAGTCCGCGCTGGCGCACATTCGTGAATCCCATCCGTTCCATGCCCATCTCCGCCTGCCCGGCGCGCGCGCCGCGCATGGAGGCGAAGTCGGGGGCGGCTGCCGCCGGGGCGGGCGCCACGACAGGCGCCGCCACCGGCGTCGTTGCCGCAGGCGGGGGGCTGCCGCAGGCCACGAGCCCGAGAGCGAGGGCGACGCCGGCGAGGGGGGGGAAGAGAGCGGATCGGCATGCCGTGGCATCCACTTCATTGAAACGGAGCCCAAACATAAACACCCGGCAAACGCCCGCGATCCGGCAGGCGAAGCCGCTATCCACAATGCGAAGGACGCCGCGAATTGCTGCGATCAGACCTGGCGCAGGCGTCGCGCGAGGGCGGTGGAAGGGTGCTCCCCGAACCGCGCCCGGTAGCGCGCGGCGAAGCGGCCGAAATGCGTCACCCCGCATTCCAGCGCGATCGCCGTGACAGTATCCCCCTGCACCGCATGAGACAGGCGCCGGTGGGCGGCATCGAGCCGGGCGGCCGCGACGACCTGGCTCGGTGTCATGCGACGATGTCGCTGGAAGGCAAGCTGCAGGGCCCGCGTGCTGACGCCGAGATCGGCCGCGAGGCTTGCAACGGAGATATCCTCGGCGAGCCGGGCGAGGATGGCGTCCTCGGCCCGCCGGACCTGCCAATCGGCCGGCAGCACCGTGTCGGAGACAACTTTGGCGGCGGGCTGTACGGCGTCGAGGATGAGGTCGGTCAGCATGGCGGCGGCGGAGCGGCTGGCGCGCTCGGACGTCAGCAGCGTATCGCCGCCATCGAATTCGTCGACCAGGTAGCGCAGGTAGCGCAGCAGCGCGGCACTGCGGCCGCTGACCTCCGCCCAGTCTCGATCAAGCTGCCACCAGTCCAAGGGGTTCCGCGCCGCACGGGCCTGGAGGCGGGCAAGCGGCACTTGCGCGACCAAGCCGACATAGCGTGCTGGAATGGTTGTCCTGCGGCGCCCTGGCCGCGGCAGCGCGACCTCGCCTTCGCGTACAACCAAGCGTCGTTGGCCGTCATTGGTTTCCAGCGTGCCGAGCAATGGGGAAAGGACCGTGACGTTCTCCGAATCCACCGGCTCGATCCTGTGGCCGGTGGTGCCGACCGCGCTTAAGCGAATTCCATCCAGTATCATGGAATTAACGATCATACGGAAGTCGTCGTCGCGTCCGATCGGCCGCAAGCCTGACCTGCCAAAATGGGGGCTGTTGTCGCGGGCCGTGATGACGGAACCCGTCTCCAGGACGCGGTAGCGGCGAAGTGTGTTCATGAGGGCATTGCCACTATCGATGCCTGCCGCATGCTATCGATAGACGCCGTCCGCCCACAACTATTGCGTGTGATGCTCGCCCCGCCATTGCGCCGGTTGCACGGCGGCCGGGACGAGGCGGGGCAGGCGGCCATGTGCGTCAATACAGCCACAGGCGCGCCCGCGCCATCTCGAACCCTCGCCCATCGCCATTCACGCAGCGCAGCCCGGTCTGCGACGCCGTGCAGGCCATCCCCGGCCCCTGCCAGGCGCGGCCATAGCCCAGCACGGGCGAGGCGCGGTTCGCTACCGTATCGCCGTGACAGAGCATCGCCGCCGGGCCCTTGCCGCCGAGTTCGACCGCGTCGCCGTAATCCTGTTCGCAGTCGCGCGGCCGCGCGGGGCGGGGGAAGGTCGATTGCAGGACGTCGCAGCGCAGGGTGCCGTCATACAATGCACAGTGGATGTTGCCCGAGGGCAACTGGAAGGCTTCCTGCGCCGATGCTACGACCGGCAACAGCAGAAACGCCGCGAGCCAGCGGACCATATTCACTCTCCTCGCCCGGGAATTTGACGCGATGTCCTACCGAACGATCGACGCACTCGATGCCCACGGCAAGCGCGTGCTGCTGCGCGCGGACCTCAACGTGCCGGTCCGGGACGGGCTCATCACCGACCGCACGCGCATCGAGCGGCTCTGCCCGACCATCGCCGAACTGGCCAATGACGGCGCCCGCGTCATCGTGTGCAGCCATTTCGACCGCCCCAAGGGCCGCCGCGTGCCCGAGATGTCGCTCAAGCCGCTGCAGGAGGCGCTCGCGGCCGCGCTGCGCCGGCCGGTCGCCTGGGCCGATGACTGCATCGGGCCGGAGGCCGAGGCGGCCGTCGCGGCGTTGCAGGATGGCGAAATCCTGCTGTTGGAGAACACCCGCTTCCATGCCGGCGAGGAAAAGAACGACCCCGCCATGGCCGCCGCGCTGGCCAGGCTCGCCGATGCCTATGTGAATGACGCCTTCTCGGCAGCCCACCGCGCCCATGCGAGCACCGAGGGCGTCGCGCATCTGCTGCCCTCCTTTGCCGGGCGGCTGATGGAGGCCGAGCTCAAGGCGCTCGATGCCGCGCTTGGCAACCCGGCGCGGCCGGTGGTGGCGATCGTCGGCGGGGCGAAGGTCTCGACCAAGCTCGACCTGCTGGGCAACCTGATGAAGAAGGTCGATGTGCTGGTGATCGGCGGGGCGATGGCGAACACCTTCCTCGCCGCGCAGGGGCACCCGGTCGGCAAGTCCTTGCAGGAAGCCGAGATGCACGACACCGCGCGGGAGATCCTGGCGGGCGCGCAGGCGGCGGGCTGCGAGATCCTGCTGCCGGTGGACCTGGTGGTGGCCGAGGAATTCCGCGCCAATGCGGCCACCCGCACGGTGCGCGCCGATGCCGTGCCGGAAGGCTGGATGGCGCTCGATGTCGGGCCGAAATCGGAGGAGGCGATCGAACAGCGGCTGCGCGGCGCCT
The DNA here is from genome assembly GCF_014644535.1 of Neoroseomonas lacus. Taxonomy (GTDB): domain Bacteria; phylum Pseudomonadota; class Alphaproteobacteria; order Acetobacterales; family Acetobacteraceae; genus Neoroseomonas; species Neoroseomonas lacus. Next base: position 175,772 of record NZ_BMKW01000002.1, on the reverse strand, counting down.
CGACGCTGGTGTGGAACGGCCCGCTCGGCGCCTTCGAGATCCCACCCTTCGACACGGCTACGGTGGCCGTGGCGCAGATCGTCGCCGCCCTGACGCAATCGGGCGCGCTGAAGTCGATCGGCGGCGGCGGGGATACGGTCTCGGCGCTGCGCCATGCCGAGGTGATCGACCGCATGACCTATGTGTCGAGCGCCGGTGGGGCCTTCCTGGAGTGGCTGGAAGGCAAGACGCTGCCGGGGGTGGCGGCGCTCACGAACAAGTGATTTTCAGCCGAGCGCCTTGCCCGGCTTGCACGCAATGGTTGCTGGAAGGTTAACGGAGTTGCGGCGCAGCTTGCGGGCATGCGCATCCATTCCGTCCGCCCCGTCGATCGTCGCTGGCCGCGGTTAAGCCATTCTTCACGGCTCGGTTGGACAATGCTGTCCATGTTGAGCCTCAATTCCCTGTCGGCCTTCACCCAGGAAGTCACGCGCAATGCCGGCATCCAGCCGGTGCGCGGGACCGACCGGACGGACGCAGCGCGCAGCGCCTCGGCGCAGCCGCAGCGCATCCTGCAAAGCGCCCCGCCGGCCGGCAGCGCTCCGCCCGCGGGCAGCAACCTGCCGCGCGGATCGTTGCTCGACCTGCGGGTCTGAAGGACCACGTCGGCGCCCCAATTCACGGAGGGTCTGCAAGCGCCGCTTGCGTCCGCCGCGGCGGCGCGCGAATGATTCCCGCATGTCCCGTTTTGTCCGGCGCATTCCCGACGGCGATGACCACGAACGACTGATCTGTGCTGATTGCGGGCATGTCTCCTATGAAAACCCGAAGGTCGTCGTCGGTTCCATCGTCGCCGAGGGCGAAACTGTCCTGCTGTGCCGGCGCGCAATCGAACCACGCCACGGTTTCTGGACCATCCCCGTCGGCTACATGGAAATGGGCGAGACCGTCGAGGAAGGGGCGAGGCGCGAAGCCTGGGAGGAAGCGCGCGCCCGCATCGCCCTCGACGGCGTGCTGGCGGTCTATTCCATCGCGCGGCTCGGCCAGGTGCAGGTCATCTTCCGCGCCCGCTTCGCCGAGCCGGGCTTCGAGCCCGGCCCTGAAAGCCTTGAGGTGCGCCGCTTCACCTGGGATGAGATCCCGTGGGACGAGATCGCCTTCCCCTCGGTCCGCTGGGCGCTCAAGGCCTGGCGGGAGGGTTCGGCCGGCGGCGTCGCGCTCAACCCGGCCGAGGACCCGCGCGGGGTTCGCCCGCTGCCTGGCGGCTCGGCGTGATCGCGCGCCGGCATTTGTTGAGCGCGGCCGCCAGCTTCTTCTCCGCCCCGGCGCTGGCCCAGCTGACCGCGGAGACGACGGTCGTCACCCCGCAGCAGGCGGCGCGGCCGCGCGCCGGCGCGCACCGCAACGATCCGCTGCCCTTGCCGCCGCCCGCGCCACCGCCGGTGCCACCCGACCTCGCCAGCCGTGGCGAGCCGGCCCCGGTGCCCGACCGCGACATGGAAGACCCGCAAAGCCGCAACGTTCAGCGCGCGACGCCGCAGCTCAACCCGGCGCTGATCGATCCCGACGCACCGCAGACCGGCACGCAGCGCGACACCAGCAGCCTGCGGGCGCGCGAGGACCGCTTCCTGCGCCAGCCCGCGGCTGGGGCGCGGCTGCGGCTGCCCTTCACTTATTGAACAGCGGGCGCCGCCGGATGGCGCCGACGCGTCAGAGGCTGTTTGGAAACTCCGGCGCCGGCCCGGAAACAGGCCGGCAGGCGTGTTACCGACCGGACTCTCAGGCTTTGGCCGCTTCCTCGGGCGTGGCGAGGCGCAGCGCCAGCGCGTGCAGGCCGCCCTCGAATTCCGCGGCCAGCGCCGCATGCACGGCGCGCGAGCGCGCCACGCGGGACTGCCCGGCGAAGGCCGGCGAGATCACGGCGACCGAGAAATGCGTCTCGCCTTCCGGCCGCGCCCCGGCATGGCCGGCATGGCGGTGGCTGTCATCGGTGACGCTGACCTGCGCCGGGGCGAAGGCGGTTTCGAGGGTGGTGCGGATGCGGTCGGCGCGGGATGTCATGATGCGCGCTTGTCCCGCCTCTGGCCCGCGCTGCCAAGGGGCATCATTGGCTTGCGTGACGTGTCGTGCCTACCCATAACGGTCCGATGCGCCGAACTGGCAGGAAGACAGCGCCGGAACCTGTGGATGACGGCGCACCGATGCGTCGTTGTGAGCATCCCGGCTGCGACGAGGCCGGCCTGTACCGTGCCCCGCGCGACCGCACCCTGCGCGAATTCCACTGGTTCTGCCTGCCGCATGTGCGCGCCTACAACGCCGCCTGGGACTATTACAAAGGCATGGGGCCGAACGAGATCGAGCAGGCGCTGCGCTCCGACAGCTCCTGGCAGCGGCCGTCCTGGCCGCTCGGGCGGCTCGGCGGCGCCGGGCGGTTCGACGCGGATCTGCTGCGCGACCCTTTTTCCGTGCTGGGGCAGGAAGCGCCGACACCGCGCCGCCGCCAGCGCGAGGAGAACCAGGCGCCGCCCGAATTGCGTGCCGCGCTCGACCTGCTGGAACTGGTCTGGCCGCTCGACCAGGTGGATTTGCGCAGCCGCTACAAGGAGTTGGCCAAGCGCTACCACCCGGATGCGACCGGCGGTGACCGGGCTGCAGAAGAAAAGCTCAAGGACATCAATCGGGCGTATAGTCTGCTCAAGCGCCGGGTTCCGCCCCGTGCGGCTGCGCCAGCCCAGCCGGAAGCTGCCGCGGCCGGGTAGCGGGATTGCCCGACCCCTCCTAGTATGTCCCTCGACCGTCACGGAACCGGACTTGCGATGAACAAGGTTGCCCAGATTTCCGAAATCCGCCCGACCTCGGCCATCGAGGCCCCGGACATCACTGTGAAGGCGCGCGAGGTGTTCGGCGTCGACATCGACATGGATGTCCCGGCGTTCTCGATCCGCACCGAGCACGTGCCGGAGATCGACAACACCTACCGCTTCGACAAGGAGACGACGCTCGCCATCCTCGCGGGCTTCGCCTTCAACCGGCGCGTGATGATCCAGGGCTACCACGGCACCGGCAAGTCGACGCACATCGAGCAGGTGGCCGCGCGGCTGAACTGGCCCTGCATCCGCGTGAACCTCGACAGCCACATCTCGCGCATCGACCTGATCGGCAAGGACGCGATCGTCCTCAAGGACGGCAAGCAGGTCACGGAATTCCGCGAAGGCATCCTGCCCTGGGCGCTGCAGCACCCCTGCGCGCTGGTGTTCGACGAATACGATGCCGGCCGCCCGGACGTGATGTTCGTGATCCAGCGCGTGCTGGAGGTCGAGGGCAAGCTCACCCTACTCGACCAGAACAAGGTGATCCGGCCGAACCCGTATTTCCGCCTGTTCTCGACCGCCAACACGGTCGGCCTGGGCGACACGACGGGCCTGTATCACGGCACGCAGCAGATCAATCAGGGCCAGATGGATCGCTGGTCTATCGTCGCCACGCTGAACTACCTGCCGCACAAGCAGGAAACCGACATCGTGCTGGCGAAGATGGGCGCCGAGGGCGACCCGAAGATGAAGAAGCAGGTCGAGGCGATGGTGGCCCTGGCCGACCTGACCCGCGCCGGCTTCATCGCCGGTGACATCTCGACCGTCATGTCGCCGCGCACGGTCATCACCTGGGCCGACAATGCGCGCATCTTTGGCGATATCGGCTTTGCCTTCCGGCTGACCTTCCTCAACAAGTGTGACGAGGCGGAGCGCTCGACGGTGGCCGAGTACTACCAGCGCTGCTTCAACGAGGAAGTCTCGACGGGGCTGCTGCGCAAGGCGGGGTGAGGCATGGCGCCGCGCTTCCTTCTCCACCACGCGCCGAAGTCACGGTCCATGGGCAGCCTCTGGCTGCTCGAAGAGGCGTCTGCGCCTTATGAGGTGCAGTGGCACGACCTTGAGGCCGGCACGCACAAGGCGCCGGGCTTCCTGGCGGTAAACCCGGCCGGGAAGCTGCCGGCGCTGGTCGATCGCGGGCCGGACGGGTCGTGGAATGTGGTGGTGACGGAGGCGGTCGCGATTGCCGCCTATGTCGCGGATCTGTGCCCCGAGGCCGGCCTGGCGCCGACGATCGGCACGCCTGAGCGCGCCGCCTATCAGTTCTGGATGGCCTATGGGCCCGGCGTGGCCGAACCCGCCATGGCGGATGCCGCCTTCCCGCGCGCCAAGCCGGCGCCGCCCATGGCGCTCGGCTGGCCCGACCTGCCGACGGTCCTGGCGCGGATCGAGGGCGCGCTCGACGGCCGCGACTGGCTGGTCGGCAACCGATTCACCGCTGCGGACCTCACGGTTGGTGGTCTGCTCGCCTATATGGCGATGTTCGGCCTGATCCAGCCTTCCCCGGTGCTTGCCCGCTATATTGGGGCGATCAACGCCCGCCCGGCGCGCCAGCGCGCCCTTGCCATGAAGGCGCCCGCATGAGCGGCAAGCAGGACCTGACCCGTCAGGAAGAATTCAAGCGCGCCACCGCCGGCGCCCTGCGCGCCATCGCGCATGCCGACCCCGAGGTGCAGGTGGCGTTCCAGCCCGGCCCGTCCGGCGTTGCCGGCAAGCGCGTGCGCCTGCCGCTGCCGACGCGGGCGCTGCCGGCGGCCGAGATGGCCAAGCTGCGCGGTGCGGCGGACGCCGCCGCCCTGCGGCTGCGCCACCACGACGAATCCCTGCATGCCAGCCGCATCCCCGGCAGGCGCGAGGCGCGGGAAGTGTTCGACGCGTTGGAGCAGGTACGCGTCGAGGCGGTCGGCTCCAAGCACATGTCCGGCGTCGCGGCCAATTTGCGCGCCAAGCTGACCGAGGAATGCGAGGCCGAGGGCTACGATCGCATGACGCGCAAGGACCAGCTGCCGCTGCCCGCGGCGCTGGCCATGCTGGCGCGCGAGAGGCTGTCCGGCGAACCGGCCCCCGAGATCGCCCATCGGGTGCTCGATCTGTGGCGCGACACGCTGGGCGAGAAGGCGGATGAGGCGCTCGCCGAGATGGCGACCTCCGCCGAGGACCAGACCGCCTTCGCCAAGGCGGCACGCAAGCTGCTGACCGCTCTGGATCTCGCCGAAGCCGAGGTCGAGGCCGAATCCGAGCAGCAGGACGAGGAAGGCGAGGAGGGCGGCGAGAGCAGCCCGCAGCAGGACCAGTCCGGCGAAGGCCAGTCCCAGTCCGAGCAGGAGGAGCAGATGCTCGGCGCCCAGCCCGAGCAGATGCAGGGCGAGGCCGCCGAGGAAGAAGGCGAGGAGACCGAGGAGGACGGCGCCGCGGCCGATGGCGACGACAAGCCCGGCGGCCCGCAGCAGCGCCGCGAGGTGCCGCAGGTCGACGACACCACGCGCTACCACGCCTTCACCGGGCAGTTCGACGAGATTGTTTCGGCCGAGGATCTGTGCGACCCGGATGAGCTGAACCGGCTGCGCCAGCAGCTCGACCAGCAGCTGTCGCATCTGCAGGGCGTGGTGTCGAAGCTGGCGAACCGGCTGCAGCGGCGCTTGTTGGCGCAGCAGCAGCGGGCGTGGGATTTCGACCTTGAGGAAGGCATGCTGGACGCGGCGCGGCTGACCCGCGTGGTGACCAACCCGATGCATGCGCTGTCCTACAAGCGCGAGCGCGAGACGGATTTCCGCGACACCGTCGTCTCCCTGCTGATTGACAATTCGGGCTCGATGCGCGGGCGGCCGATCACCGTCGCGGCGATGTGCTGCGACATCCTGGCGCGCACGCTGGAACGCTGCGCGGTCAAGACCGAGATCCTCGGCTTCACCACGCGTGCCTGGAAGGGCGGGCAGTCCCGCGAGCGTTGGGTGCAGGAAGGCAAGCCGCGCAATCCGGGGCGGCTGAACGATTTGCGCCACGTCATCTACAAGGCGGCCGATGCGCCGTGGCGGCGGGCGCGCAAGAATCTCGGGCTGATGCTGCGCGAGGGGTTGCTCAAGGAGAACATCGACGGCGAGGCGCTGGAATGGGCCTACAAGCGGCTGCTGCCGCGGCCCGAGCATCGGCGCATCCTGATGGTGATTTCCGACGGCGCGCCGGTCGATGACAGCACGCTGTCGGTCAATCCGGGCAATTACCTCGAACGCCACCTGCGCAAGGTGATCCATGAGATCGAGGGGCGGAACCAGGTCGAGCTGATCGCCATCGGCATCGGGCATGACGTGACGCGGTATTACCGTCGCGCGGTGACGATCGTGGATGCCGAGGAGTTGGGCGGCACCATGATGAAGAAGCTCGCCGAACTGTTCGACGAGGATGCCGCCGAGGCGTGGCAGCGCGCCGCCGCGGAGCGGGCGCCCGTCCTGGTGTGAGGGGCGGAGGGGCCGCGCGCCCCTCCCTTCCGGTCAATTCGCGGCGGCGGGCTGCGGCGCCGGCAGGGCGTTGCCGTCGCGCGGCAGGGTCAGCCCCTGGCCCGGCTGCGGGGCCGTGCCGGCCGCGGCGGTGCCCGGCGCCGTCGGGAAGCCACCGGCATTGCGCACCACGGTCTGCACGCCGCCTGCGGCCTCAGTCGCCGCGGCGTAGGCGACATCGCCCCAGAAACGGTCGAGCACGCCGACCGGCACTTCATTGAGCTGCAGCACCCGGCCGAGATCGTGCCCGTCCTGGCGGGAGATGGTCCACAGCAGTTCCACCCGTTGCGACCGGTTGCCGGGCTGGTTCACCACATCGACCTGGCCGGTGACGGCGAAGCGCGCGCCCTGGGTGGTGTCCTGTACCAGCATGCCCTGTTGGGCCAGCGCCGCGCGAATGTTGGCGGTGAGCGCCTGGTTGCCGTCCCCGGGGGCGCCGCGGACCATCGGCACATATATGCGCGGCGGGCCATGGGCGAGCAGGGCGGCCGGGTCGTTGCCCTTCAGCGCCGCCTCGGCCCGCAACAGCAGGTCGGCGATGCGCGGCGCGGCGTCGCGGGCGACACGGGCGAGCACTTCGGGGCTGGCGTCGGACCAGTCGCGCGCCGGGATGCGCGAGCCGAGCGTTGCCCCCTGCTGGCGGCCATCCGGGTCGGTGAGGGTGTAGCGGGGCACCACGGCATTGCCCTGCGTCGTCGCCTCGATGGTCAGGCGCCAGTCGAGCGGCAGGGGGTCGGTGACGGAGGCCGGCACCTCGGCGGTCAGCAGGGCGGCTGAGAGCGCCTCGGCGAAGCCCTGGGCTTGGGCGTCGCCGAGCAGGGCGCCGGCCGGCTTGGGCACCGCCAGGCGATAGGCCGGCGGGGCGGCCAACTGCGCCGCCTGGCCGCCCGGATTGCCGCGAAAAGGCTGCGGCAGGTCGCCGCAGGCCGGCAAGGCGAGGATCAGCGCTAGGGCGGCGCCGCGCAAGGCGCGGAAGGACAGGGTCATGGGCCGCGGCACTCCGATAAGTCGTTCGCTCTTGGCCTGATCCCGGCGTCCTCGGGACGTCGTTGTCAGGCCATGAGCCTGTGTCTTCAGTGGCCTGCTTGTCCGTTCGGTTCGCGGGACATCCAGCGAACGTCGCGGGCAGGACACCATGGGCGTCCCCGCTTCCGTCCCGGTGCCAGCGAGTCGCGCTAGATCATCGCGGCGCAGGTCGCGAGCAGGGTCAACAAGGTCAGCAGGCCGAGCATGTAGAGATAGGGCATGGCGCTGGTCCGGCTGTGCCTGATGGGGCGGGCGATGCTTAGAGCAGATCCTGCCCGGGTGGAATCACCCGCGGGGTGAAGATGTGCGCGGCATGAAGGCCGGAGCGGTTCCGGCCTTGGGAAACCGCCTTAGCCGCCGATCACGATCGATGACAATTGATGCCCGATCGGCCCGCCGCCCGCCAGAGTGCGCCGGCGATGGCTGAAGAAGGCGTCTTCCAGGGCGAGGGTGTCGTGCGGGGTGACTTCGGCGGCGACGCCCGCGGCGGTGAGCCGCGCCGCGCAATAGCCGGCGAGGTCGAATTGCCAGCGCCCTTCCCGCACGCCATCGGCGAAGAAGCGAGCATCGGCGGGGTCACGGGCGAGCACGGCGTCGCGCAGGTCGGCGGCGACTTCATAGGACGGTTGGCGGATGCAGGGGCCGACGGCGGTGACGATGCGCCCGCGCCGAGCGCCGAGGGCTTCCATCGCCGCGATGGTGGCTTCCAGCACGCCGGCGACGGCGCCGCGCCAGCCGGCATGGGCGGCGCCGATCACGCCCGATTCGGCATCGGCGAACAGCACCGGCGCGCAATCGGCGGTGACGACGCCAAGGGCGAGGCCCGGCCGGCGCGTCACCAGCGCATCGGCGACGGGGCGGTCATTCTCCGGCCAGGGGGTGTCGAGCACGGCAACATCGATGCCGTGCACCTGGGTCAGCCCGGCCAGGGCGGTGGCCGGGACGCCGAGGGCATCGGCGGCGCGGCGGCGGTTCTCGCGCACTGCATCGGCGTCGTCCTTGCCCGATAGCGAGCAGTTCAGCGCGGCGAAGGGCCCGGCGGAGACGCCGCCGCGGCGAGTGAAGAAGCCATGGGCCAGGCCGGGCAGGCCGGCGAGGGATTCGGCGGTGACGAATTCGGCCATCAGGATTCCTCGAAGCCGGGCAGGGTCGGCAGGCTGGGATGGCAGAGGCAAAGCGCCTTGAACAGCCGGCCCATATGTTCGGGGGCGGTAAGGCGCTGGGCGGCGGCGAGGTGGCGTGTCGCCCCACGCGGGTCGAGCCGCGCGAGGATGGCCGCGCGGGAGAACAGTCCGAGCCGGCCGAGAAACACGCCCTGCGGCAGCGGCCCCTGCACCGTCGCGCCGGCGGCGCGGGCGGCGGTGGCCAGGGCGGCGAAATCGACATGGGCGGTGATGTCGGCCGTCCCGGCCGGGCCGAGCGGGTCCGCCACGCCATGCGCCGCCATGGCCTGGAGACTGTCCCCGAAGCCGGATTCGGCCGGGCCGTAGTCGAGGAACAGCGCGGCACCGCCCTGGCTGGCCAGGCGGGCGGCCAGTGCGGCGGTGACCGCGCGGGCCGCTTCGTTCACCTCCTGGGTGGCGCCGTCCTCAGCCGGTTCGGGCAGGGGTGGGGCGTCGATGGCGGGCGCCTCGACGAAGGCGCCGGCCTGGACGAAGCGTTCCAGCCAGTTGCCGTCGCGGCGGATGAACTGGCGGATCGGCAGGGCGTCGAGGAATTCATTGCCGATGACGATGGCCGGACCTGGCGGCAGGGTGGTGATGTCGTCATGCCAGGCGGCGACGGCGGGGCCGAGGCGCTCGGCCTGGAGGGCGCGCAGGCGGGGGGAGGTCTCGACGAGATGGACGCGCAGGGCGGCGCGGCACTCCGGGACCATCTCGGCGAGGGAGCGCAGCGCATCGGCCATCAGCGTGCCGCGGCCGGGGCCGAGTTCGACCAGCAGCAGCGGGTCGGGCTTGCCCATCGCCTGCCAGGCGATCGCCGCCCAGAGGCCGAGGCATTCGCCGAAGGCCTGGGTCATCTCGGGGGCGGTGATGAAGTCGCCGGAGGCGCCGAAGGCCTGGCGCCGGGCGTAATAGGCGGCGGCGGCGCGGGCCATGAAGCGGTCGAGGCGCTCCGGCATCGCGCCGGCAGGCGCGTCGTCAGGCGTCATGCCGGCAGGCGCGTCAGGCATGGCTCTGGGGCTTGGTCCGTAGGATCAGCCAAGCGCCGACCAGGATCATCGGCAGCGACAGCAACTGCCCCATGGTCGCGCCGGCGAAGAGGAAGCCGAGATGCGCATCTGGCTGGCGGAAGAACTCGCCGATGATGCGTGCCACGCCATAGCCGGCGAGGAAGACGCCAGCGAGGAAGCCGCGCCGGGCGCGCAGGCGCTCGCTGCTGGCGAGGCTCATCAGCAGGACGAAGAGGCAGATGCCCTCCATCCCGGCCTGGTACAGCTGCGAGGGGTGGCGCGGCTCCGGCCCGCCGGTCGGGAACACCATGGCCCATGGCACATCCGGGGCGACGCGGCCCCACAGCTCGCCATTGATGAAATTGGCGATGCGGCCGAAGAACAAGCCGACCGGCACGACGCAGACGATGCGGTCCCCGAAGGCCACCCAGTCGATCGCGGTGCGGCGGCAATAGACATAGGTGGCGATGATGACGCCGAGCGCGCCGCCATGGAACGACATGCCGCCATGCCAGACCGCCAGCGCCTCCCACGGCGCGGTGATGTAGTAGCCGGGCCGGTAGAACAGCACATAGCCGAGCCGCCCGCCGAGGATGATGCCGAGCGTCACCCAGGTGACGTAGTCATCCACCTGTTCGGCGGTGGCGACGGCCGGCGTGCGCTGCACCAGCCCGCGGGCGAGCCGCCAGCCGATGACTATGCCGGCGATATAGGCCAGCGCATACCAGCGGATGGCGAGCGGCCCGACCTGGATCAGCACCGGGTCGATCATCGGGAAAGGGATGGCGAAGAGCATCAGGCGTAAGGGTCCTCGGCGTTCATCAGCACGTCCTGGACGTAGGAGCGGACGCCGTCCTCGATCGATGTCGGCGGGTGGTCGAAGCCGGCGCCGCGCAGGCGGTCCATCCGCGCCTCGGTGAAATACTGGTACTTGCCCTTGAGGTCATCGGGCATCGGGATGAAGCGGATATCGGCGTTTCGGCCGAGCGCCGCGTAGATCGCCCGCGTCAGGTCGAGGAAGCTGCGCGCCTGGCCGGAGCCGATATTGTACAGCCCCGCGGCCTGGGGGTTGCGCGCGAGCCAGAGCATCGCCGCGACACAGTCATTCACATGCACGAAGTCGCGCTGCTGGTCGCCATCGGCGATCCCCGGGCGGTCGGAGGCGAACAGCGTGGCCGGGTCGCCGGCCATGATCTGCCTGTATTTGTGCAGCACGACGGAGGCCATGCGGCCCTTGTGGTGCTCATTCGGGCCATAGACGTTGAAGAAACGCAGCCCCGCCCAGTGCGGCGGCCGGCGATGGCCGAGGGCGAGCATCTGCGCCACGCGCCGGTCGAAGGCGAGTTTCGACCAGCCATAGAGGTTGAGCGGGCGCAGCTTTGCCAGCGCCTCGACGCGCAAATCGTCGTCGAAGCCCTCGCTGCCATCGCCGTAGGTCGCCGCCGAGGAGGCATAGATGAAGGGGACGCCGGCGCCGGCACACCAGTCCCACAGCATCTGCGGCAGGGCGATGTTGGTGGCGGCGACGAGGTCGCCATCGGTCTCGGTGGTGGCGCTGATCGCGCCCATGTGGAACAGCGCCCTGACCGGCGGCGCCTTGGCGAGGAACCCGGGCAGGTCATCGGGGGCGACGATGGCCGCGATCGGGTGTTTGGCGAGGTTGCGCCACTTCACACCCTGGCGCAGGCGGTCGACCACCACCACTTCCACGCCACGAGCGCACAGCGCGGCAACCAGATTCGAGCCGATGAATCCGGCCCCGCCGGTCACAATATGCATGGTCAGCTGGTCCCGTTGCAGCCCTCGCGCTTGAGGCAGGGGCGCGGGGGGTATAGGCCCCGGTGGGACGGCCCGGCAAGCAAACGGGCATGACAGGAGAGCACCCAATGGCTGGTGATGACGGTCGCACAAAGTTCATGGACGACCTTGCGGGCATGGCCGGGGGTGCCTTTTCGGTGCTCGCCGGGATGCGTACCGAGGCCGAACAGATGGCGAAGTCCCAGACCGAGGCGCTGGTGCGCAAGCTCGACCTGGTGAAGCGGGACGAACTGGACGCAGCGATGGAGGTCGCCCGGCGAGCGCGCGAGCAGGCGGAAACCCTGGAGGCCCGGGTCGCCGCGCTGGAGGAGCGGCTTGCCGCGCTTGAGGCTGGCTCGGACAGCTCACCCGAAAGCTGAAGAAGGCTTTGCAACCGCAGCGGGCTTGCAGCGTCATTTCGCGTCTGCGTAGTCTGCCATTAGTTGTCGCCCGCCCGATTCGCCCCCCACATCTTGTGGGCCTCGGGCGGTGCCTCATGGCAAGGAGGTGCCGCATGTCCGCCTCTCTCCAGTTGGACCGCGATCGCGCGACCAACCCGTTGGACATCCTCGAGCAGATCATCGCCTCCAATGAATGGGCTTTCGAGCGCCGTTCCGATGGGGAGATGGCGGCCGAGGCTCCCGGGAAATGGTGCGATTACGGCCTACATTTCTCCTGGTCGCATGAGATCAGCGCCATGGCCTTCACCTGCGCCTTCGACCTGAAGGTGCCGGCGGAAGCGCGCGACAAGCTCTATGAGCTGCTGGCGCTGGCCAATGACCGGCTGTGGATCGGTCATTTCGGCATCGAAGCCGAGGATGGGGTGCCGGTGTTCCGCCATTCCGTGCTGCTGCGCGGCGCGCAGGGGGCGAGTGCCGAGAGCCTCGAGGACATGGTGGATATCGCCATCACGGAATGCGAGCGCTTCTTCCCGGCGTTCCAGTTCGTGCTGTGGGGCGGCAAGGCGCCGGCGGAGGCGCTGGCGGCGTCGATGCTGGATTGCGTCGGCGAGGCCTGACAGGTTTTTGCGGTCTGCGGCACACGGCTCGTTCCGGTGCCGCCCTGATTGGTCTCCCGGCTTGGCGTCAGGCTGCGCCGGATGGCGACGCGACGCGGATTATCGCCGTCATAGAGGGCGATGACGACAGCCGGCAGTCGTCGGTATCCCGGCCAAGCCGGCTGCGGCGGAAACCATGGAGGAAGGGCGGGGCCGGAAACGGCGCACCGAGGTGACGCTGGTCGGCCCGGGGCACTGAGGGCGCATCGATTTCGCAGAAATCGCCCGAAGGTGCAGGAAACTGAGTTTCCTGCCGGGGTGCTCGAGGGGCAGCGCCCCTCGACCGTCACAACCTGCGCAAACTGAGTTTCCTGCCGGGAAGCTCGAGGGGCAGCGCCCCTCGACCTTCCCCTTGCCCGCGTCAGAACCCGACGAGATCCCCGCCCTTCAGCTTCAGTATCTCGCGTGCCTCGGCGGGCGATGCGATCTCGAGGCTCAGTTCCTCGAGGATGCGGCGGATCTTCGCTACCTGCTGCGCGTTCGACGTCGCGGCCTGCCCCTTGCCGATCCACAGGCTGTCCTCCAGCCCGACGCGGACATTGCCGCCCATCATGCCCGCCATGGTCACGAAGGGCATCTGGTTGCGCCCGGCGGCGAGCACGGACCAGACGTAGTCCTTGCCGAACAGCCGGTCGGCCGTCTCCTTCATGAACATCAGGTTGCGGTGCTCGGCGCCGATGCCGCCGAGGATGCCGAAGATGGTCTGGGTGAACAGCGGCGGCTCGACCACCTTGCGGTCCAGCATATGGGCCAGGTTGTAGAGGTGGCCGATGTCGTAGCACTCGAACTCGAAGCGCGTGCCGTGCGCCTTGCCTAGCCGTTCGACGACTTGCTCGATGTCTTGGAAGGTGTTGCGGAAGATGTAGTTGGTGGTGCCTTCAAGATAGGGCTTTTCCCAGTCGTACTTGAACTTCTTCACCCGCGCGGCGGAAGGCGCGATGTTGAAGTTCATCGAGCCCATGTTGAGGCTGCACATCTCCGGCTTGGCCTGCAGCGGCGCCGCCAAGCGTTCGTCGAGCGACATGCCGAGGCCGCCGCCGGTGGTGATGTTGATGACCGCGTCGGTGGACTGCTTGATGACGGGCAGGAACTGCATGAACACCGCCGGGTCGGGCGTCGGGCGGCCGTCGATCGGGTCGCGCGCATGCAGGTGGATGATGGCCGCACCCGCCTCGGCGGCGGCGATCGACTGTTCGGCGATCTGCTGCGGCGTGATCGGCAGGTGGTCCGACATGGACGGGGTGTGGATCGCGCCGGTGACGGCGCAGGAGATGATGACCTTGGACATGACGGTTTCCTCCGCGAGAGGGCCGATCCTGCCCCCTGGGGCGTCATCCCGGAAGGGGCGGCGCCGCCCTTGGCCAGGTGTCCGGGCAAGAAAAAAGGCGGTCATCCCGAGGGATGCCGCCTTTGTCAGTTCCCGGCATGAGGCTTGCGCCTGCGCCGGACCGGCGGGACCCGAAGGCCCCGCGGCCCGGATCAGGCCGCCTTCTTTGCCTTGGCGCGCTCGATACGGCGCTTGAGGGTGATGGCTTCCACCGGCAGGCGCCGATCGGGCGTGCCGAGCAGGAAGCTATCGAGACCGCCATTGTGTTCGATCGTGCGGATGCCGTTCGTCGTCAGGCGCATCTGCACCTGGGCGGCGAGCACGTCGGACCAGAAGGAGGTTTCCTGCAGGTTGGGCAGGAAGCGCCGGCGGGTCTTGTTGTTGGCGTGGCTGACGTTGTTGCCCGTCAGGACGCCCTTGCCGGTGATGCCGCAGCGGCGGGCCATGGTGGTATTCCCGAAACGATCAGGGCGCGCGAGGGAAACCCCGCACGCGGGTGGAAATGAGGAAGGCGCGGCTTTTGGCCCAGACGGGCCGCCGCGTCAAGTCCGTGACGGCTTCTTATGGCCTCTGGATCCAGGGGTGGCGCCGGTGTTCGAACACGCTTTTCGCCGGGGCGGGAAAGCCCGGATCGGCGAAGGCACCGACCGCGACGGCGAGGTCACCGGGGCGCCGTTCCGGCTCCCAGAAGACCGTCGAGCCACAATCGGGGCAGAAATGGAAGCGCAGCGCATGGCCGCTGTCGCCGCGCCGGATGCAGGCGCTGGCCCGGCCTTCGTTGGTCACATCGTCCCGCCCGAAAAAGGCGGCGATGCCGAAGGCGCTGCCGGTGCGGCGCTGGCAATCGAGGCAATGGCACAGCGAGACCAGGCGACGCTCGCCACGACATTCAGCCCGCAACTGCCCGCAGGCACAGGCGGCGATGTGGGCGGCGGCGGTCACGCCGGGCGCGTGTCGCCCGGCGGCTGGCGCGCTTCGTTCAATTCGCCGCTTTCGACGGAGGCGAGCGCGTTGCGCAGCACCGAGGCGACCGCGCGGTCGTCCATGGTGCGCGCCAGCAGGCCAAGCGCGCCGCCCAGCAGAGCGGAGGCGATGGAGATCGGCGCGATCTGCTGTTCCATCATGTACTCGATCGCCTTGTCTACGACCGAACCGGCGTGGCTCAGATCCTCCGGGGTCATGTCCGCGGGGTCCTGCTGCATGCGGCGTACTCCATTGAGTGACTGTTGAAGATTGGAACGGGGGCGCCGGGGTGTAACCCCCGGCCGCGGCTTCTAGCCGACGCTCTCGCCGAGCCGATCGGCGCGGGGGCGGTCGAGATCTGCCTCGGCCTGGGCGCGGGCGGCGGCTTCGGCGGCGGCGACGGCCTGGGCCTGGCGGCGCCACATCTCCGCATACAGGCCGTCGGCGGCGATCAGGCTGGCATGGGTGCCGCGTTCGGCGATGCGGCCATCCTGCAGGACGATGATCTCATCCGCCTCGACCACGGTGGACAGGCGGTGGGCGATGACCAGCGTGGTGCGGTTGCGCGAGACGTCGCGCAGGGCGGTCTGGATCTCCTGCTCGGTGCGGGTGTCGAGCGCGCTGGTGGCTTCGTCGAGGATGAGGATACGCGGGTCCTTGAGGATGGTGCGCGCGATCGCCACACGCTGCTTCTCCCCGCCGGACAGCTTCAGGCCGCGTTCGCCCACGCGGGTGGCGTAGCCCTCGGGCAGGCGGAGGACGAAGTCGTGGACCTGGGCGGCGCGGGCGGCGGCCTCCACTTCCTCATCGGTGGCGCCGGGGCGGCCATAGGCGATGTTGTAGCGGATGGTGTCGTTGAACAGCACGGTGTCCTGCGGCACCACGCCGATCGCGTGGCGCAGGCTGGATTGCGTCACGCCGCGCACATCCTGGCCATCGACCGAGACGGCGCCGCCGGTCACGTCATAGAAGCGGAACAGCAGGCGGGAGACGGTGGATTTGCCCGCGCCGGTCGGGCCGACGATGGCCAGCATCCGCCCCGGCGGGACGGTGAAGGAGACACCCTTGAGGATCTCGCGGTTGGGCCGGTAGCCGAAGCGGACATCGTCGAAGCGGATCTCGCCGGCGCCACGCGCCAGGGGCACGGCATCGGGGGCGTCGCGCACCTCGGGCGGGACTTCGAGCAGGCCGAACATCTGCTCCATGTCGGTCAGCCCCTGCTTGATCTCGCGATAGGCGAAACCGAGGATGTTGAGCGGCAGGTACAGCTGGATGAGGTAGGTGTTGACCATCACCAGGTCACCCACCGTCATGGTGCCGGCGGCGATGCCAGAGCCGGCCAGCAGCATCGTCACCGTCAGCCCGACCGCCATGATGAAGGCCTGGCCGGCATTCAGCATGTTCAGCGTCGTCTCGGACCGCACATAGGCGCGTTCGTAGCGCGTCAGGCTGTCCTCGTAGCGGTGCGCCTCATGCGCCTCATTGCCGAAATACTTGACCGTCTCGTAGTTCAGCAGGCTGTCCACCGCCTTGGTGTTCGCCTCCTCATCCACCTGGTTCATCGTGCGGCGGAACGCCAGGCGCCAGTTGGTGAAGGTGAGGGTGAAGGCGACATAGGCGACGATGGTGCCGACCATGGTCAGCGCGAAGGACACGGCGAACATCCACCACAGGATGGCCGCGACGAACAGGATCTCGACGATGGTCGGGATGATGTTGAACAGCAGGAAGTTCAGCGAGGTGGCGATGCCGCGTACGCCCCGCTCGATCACCCGCGACAGGCCGCCGGTGGCGCGGTCCATGTGGAAGCGCATCGACAGCGCGTGCAGGTGTTCGAACACCATCAGCGCGACGCGGCGGCCGGCGCGCGCCTGCACCTTGGCGAAGACGGCGTTGCGCATTTCCCCGAGCAGCGAGGACATCACGCGCAGGATTCCGTAGCCGAGCAGGAGTGCGACCGGCACGGTGACGGCCGCGCCGACGCCGGATTTCGGCGCCAGCGCATCGACCGCATGGGCATAGACCATCGGCACCAGCACATTCGCCGCCTTGGCCGCGGCCAGCAGCAGC
The DNA here is from genome assembly GCF_014644535.1 of Neoroseomonas lacus. GTDB lineage: Bacteria > Pseudomonadota > Alphaproteobacteria > Acetobacterales > Acetobacteraceae > Neoroseomonas > Neoroseomonas lacus. The sequence continues at coordinate 159,016 of NZ_BMKW01000002.1, read as the reverse complement.
AGCGCGGCGACGACGCGGATGCGCAGCTCCACCTCCCCCTTCGGCCACAGATAGGGGGCCAGGCGCATCAGGGCGCGGACATGGTTGTCGCCGGCGGCAGGCTTTGCTGAGGGCACGCGTTTCGGACTCCGGTCGGGACCCGCCAGATGGGGTGGGCGAGCGATCTGGGGAAGCGCCCGCTACGCATGGGCGCCATCCACGCGCCGGATGCAAGGCCCCGCGGTGTGAAGCCGTGCATTGCCAGCGGGGTGGCCACGCGCTGAACATCGTTCTTCCGTCGGGCCGCGTGCGTGACCACCACGCGCCCCTGTTTCACGTCTTTGCCGCCGGACTCCGCATGACACCCGAACTCGAGGCCAAGCAGCATCGCATCGCGGCGCTGGCCGGGCCGATCCGGCCGATCGCCGGCAACCTCCCGATCGCGGCGACAACCGCGATCAAGATCACCCGCGCCCTGATCTCGGCCGGCCCGTCCAACCAGATCGCACCCTTCAGCGGCGGCAGCTGGGGCGGGCAGGTTCCCGCCGGCGGGCCACGCGGCCTGCGCAGCTTCGACCGGCCGGAAAAGCGGCCGGACGACCCCTTCGCAATCCGCCGCCTCGGCGCCGAGCTGGACCGCTGGATGACCTCCACCATCGCGACGGGCCAGGTCGATACCGGCGTGGGCGAGCTCGACTACGACGAGGCCTATGCCATGACGCTGTCCAACCTCGATCCTTACCGGATCGACCATCTGGACGAGATCGCGCATCTGGCGATCCGGCACGGTGCGGGCAATTGCGGCTACATCGCCTCGACCGCCTTCGCGCTCATGCGCCATGCGGGGGTGGCGCCGCTCGACCTGATCCTGATCCTGCCGCGCAGCGGGCCGCGCTTCTTCCGCAACCACACCGTCGCGGTGCTGGGCATTCCGGATGTTTCGGGCAACCAGAAGGAACCGCCCTTCGACCAATGGGCCGATACCGCGGTGCTCGCCGATGCGTGGCAGGAGGAGATGAGCATGCCGGCCTCGGTGCTTGCCGATCGCTGGCCACGCGATACCTATCACTACCTCTCCTACGCCCGCGTCCGGCCCCGCTCCTGAGCAGCCTGTCCCGCGCCAACATCCGAGGCCGCATGCCCGACCCCGCCCTCCAGCGCCACATCGATGCCTGCAATAACATCGGCTCGCCCGCCGGGCTGATCCCGTTCCGCATCGGCGCGGCGCAGGTCGGCTGGGTTTCCCCCGACCTCGCCCAGGCGCTGACCTTCCGGCCGCGCGACTTCCATTTCGACCGCGACGGGGTGGCGCTCGCCGCACGGCTGCGCAGCCCGGGCATGCGCAGCGAGGCGCTGTCGGAGGTGCTGCCCGCCCTGGCCGCCGGCGGTTTCCTGCGCATCCGCCGCGAGGCCTTCGACGTGCGCGCGACCAGCACCGGGCCGGCGCTCGCCGCACTCGACCGTGGCGCCCTGCCGGCCTTCGGCGTGATGTCCCAGGGCGTGCATGTGAACGGGCTGGTGCGCCGGGCGGATGGGCTGCATGTCTGGGTCGGGCTGCGCGCCAAGGACAAGGCCGTCGCCCCCGGCCAGCTCGACAACATCGTCGCCGGCGGCATCCCGGCCGGGCTTACGCCCGAGGAATGCCTGGTGAAGGAAGCGGCGGAGGAAGCCTCGCTGCCGCCCGAGCTCGCCATCGCCGCACGGCCGGCCGGGCGGGTCTCCTACGTCATGGCCAATGCCGAGGGGCTGCGGCGCGACGTGCTGCATTGCTACGACCTCCACATCCCCGAGGGCGTACTGCCCATCCCCAATGACGACGAGGTCGAGCGTTTCGAACTGTGGCCCGCGACCCGCCTGCTGGAGGCGGTGCGCGAGGGCGATGGCATCAAGTTCAACGTCAACCTGGTGCTGATCGACCTGTTCCTGCGAGAGGGTTTGGTCGCCGACCCGGACGGGATGCTGCGCGCGGGGCTCGACCAGGGACCGGATTGATCAGCGCGTCACGCGATGACGACGGCGCAGGCAACCGGCGGTCAACCCTTCGGCAACAGGTCGTGCCTCATTCTCGTCGGGCGACGCTTTGCGCCAGATTGCAACCGTGGCGGGCTGGACTCAGGCCACGACCGCGGTCCTATGATTCACCGTGCGTCCCGGCCTGGCGGGATCGCCGTCCGGAGCGATGCTGATGACCGCCACCCGCATCCTGCCCCGCCTGGCCCTGCTCGCTTCTGTCGCGCTGCTGCCAGGTTGCGGGTTGACCCTTGAACGCACCGAACGTGTCCAGGGACTTGAACGCGACCTTGCCGCGTCCGAAGCGCGCGGCCGCGACCTCACCGCCCAGGTGGCGACGCTGCAAGGCACGCTGGCCACCGAGCGCCAGGCCCGCGGCGACCTGAGGCAGGTCGAACGGAGCGTGGCGCAGGCCCGCGCCGCGCTCGGCACCGCCCAGCGTGGCCGCGGCACGGCCGAACAACAGGCCGCCGGGCTGGCCCAGCAGGCCGAGGCCGAGGAGCGACGCCTCGCCAGCCTGCGCGGGGAAGCCGGGCAGACGCAGATGATGCTCGACGAGCGCCGCGCCGGGGTGGCCGATGCCGAGTCCCGCCTGAGCGGATTGCGCCAGCAGATGACGACGGAACAGCAACGCATCACCGCGCTGCGTGGCGACATTGCCGCCTTCGAGGCCCGCGTCGGGACGCTGGGCGGGCAGGCGAGCGGGGAGGAACGCCGCCTCGCCGGCCTCCGCGCTGAAGCGGCCGCCGCGGAACAGCGTCTTTCCCAGCTTGGCGCCAACGCCGGGGCCGAGGAGCGCCGCCTCGCCGAATTGCGTGCCCGCGCCGCCGAACAGGCGGCACGCATCGCCGAGCAGGAGGCCCGTCTCGCCGCCGCGCGCGACGCCGCGACCGCCGCCCAGGCCGAGGCCGCCACGCGACGGACGGCGGCGACGCAGCTCAGCGGCGAGGTCGCCCGGCTGACCACCTCCCGCGACCAGACAGCGGCCGAGCTGCGTGGCCTGCAGACGCGGGTGACCGAATTGCGCGGCAGCGTGGCCGAGGCCGAGCGCCAGCTCGCCCAGCTGCGCGAGTCGGCCGCCGCCGAGGAGCGCCGCGTCACCACGCTGCGCGACCAGGGGCAGACGGCCGAGCGCACCCTGGCCGAGCGGCAGGCCGCGGCGCGGGAGGCCGATCGCCGCGCGGCCGAGCTGATCCGGCGGGCGGAGGAGGAAGCCGCCCGCGGTCGCGCGCAGGCCGAGGCGGCCCGGGTCGAGGCCGCGGCGGCCCAACGGCAGGCCGAGGCCGCGCGTGCCGAACTCGCCGCCGCCCAGCGCCAGCGCGCGGAGCTGACCACCCAGTCCGAGGCGGCGCGCAACGAAATCGCGGCTTCCGAACGGCGACGGGCCGAACTGGCCGGGCAGGTCGCGGCGGCGGAGACGCGGCTGAATGACCGGCGCGGCGAGCTGAACGACGTGGAGACGCGGCTGCGTGTGGCGCGGGAGGCGCTGCAGGGCTCGCCGGTGACGGTCATCGCGCCGGTGCCGGACGCGCCCGCTGCGACGCCGGCGCCGCGCTGACCCGCGGAGAGGGGCTCTGCCCCTCTCCGGTTCCAAACCTTCGGGCGTGAGGGGCGCCGCCCCGCCAGCCTTACCGTTCCTCGCCTCGGGCAAACCGCGCGCGATGCCAGGCGATCAACGGCGCGGCCGACTCCACGGCCCAGGGGCCGAGCATCATGCAATGCGGCATGGCTGTTAGCAGCAGGTGCTCGCCGCCGAGGAAGCGGCTGATCGCGGCATCCTGGCCGGCCGGGTGGCGCTCGGCATCGTCGCGCCCGGCCTCGACGACCAGGCTGGGGATGGTGGCGAAGCGGGCCGGGTCGACCAGCACGCGCAGGGCGTAACGATCGTTCAGCGCCCGTGGCGATTCTGGCGACAGCGCCGCGAGGTAGCCAGCCAGCCCCGCCGGCCGCTCGCCACCAAGGAAGCGGGTAACGGCCAGGGCCTCGGCCGGCGGTGGGATCAGCGCGCCCTCCGGCACGGTTGGCACGGCGGCGACGCCTGGCATGTTGCCCGGCGGGGAGGGGGCGACCAGCAACAGGCCGGCGACGCGCGGCAGGCGCATCGCGGCGCGCATGGCGATGAGTGCGCCGAGGCTATGGCCGAGCAGCACCACCGGGCCGCCGAGCGCCATGGCGGCGGCGACGGCGTCGGTCGCGTAGTCCTCGATGCCGGTGGCCGGCTCGGCGGCGGTGGCCAGGCTGCCCTTGCCGCGCGTCTCCAGCGCCGCCGCGGCGATGCCGGCCTCCGTGAAGATCGCCATCCAGGCGGCGAAGCACCAGGCACCGTGATAGCCGCCGGGGATGCACAGGATGGTCGGGCCGACACCTTTGGTGGCGAAGAACGCCGCCCGGTCGCCGGCCGGGCGGCGCGTGCCGGGCGACGCGAGGCCGGCGGGTGGGGCGATGCTCACTCCGGCTCGATGCCGGCGATGCGCACCCATTCCTGCCAACGGGCGCGGTCATCGACCAGGAAGCGATCCATCTCGGCGCCGGTCATGAAACCGGGCGTCAGGCCCTGGCGGGTAACGGCCTCGACCAGGGTGGGGTCGGCCGCCGCCTCGCGCAGCAGCGTCTGCATGCGGTCGAGGATGGGCCGTGGCGTGCCGGCCGGCGCCGTGAGGCCGAACCAACCCTGCACGACGAAGTCGGGGATCGTCTCGGCGACGGTCGGCAGCTCCGGCATCAGCGGCGATCGCTGCGGGGAGGTGACGGCGATCGGCGTCAGGCGGCCCGATTGCAGCGCGGCGGCGGCCGAGAGGCTGTCGAGGAAGGCGAACTGGATCTGCCCGCTGATCAGGTCGGGCATGATCTGGGTGATGTTGCGATAGGCCGCGCCGGTGATCTCGAGATCGGCGCGCGCCTTGAGCAGCGCCGACGGCACCAGCGAGGAGGAGGAGTAGTAGCCGAAGAACATCCGGTCCGGATTGGCGCGCGCCTGGGCGACCAGCGCCGGGATGGTCTTGTAGGGCGCCTCGGCGGGCACCACGGCGATGGTCGCGAAGGTGCCGAGCATGCCGACATGGGCGAAGTCGCGCACCGGGTCGTAGGGCAGGCGGCGATAGAGGAAGGCATTTGCCGAATGGGTCGAGTTGGTGGCGATGAGGAAGGTGTAGCCGTCCGGCGCGGCCTGCTTGGCGGCCTCGGTGCCGGTGATGCCGCCGGCGCCGGGGCGGTTGTCCACCACCACGGGCTGGCGCAGATGCGGCTCGAGGAAGCGGCCAAGGGTGCGGCCGATGAAATCCGCCGCGCCGCCGGCGGCGGAGGGGATGATCAGGCGGACCGGGCGGTTCGGCCAGTCGGCCTGGGCGCGGGCGGTGCCTGCGGCGAGCGGCGCGGCGGCGAGGCCGGCGAGCAGCGCGCGGCGTTGTGGGTGATGGGCCATGATGGGGCGTCCTCCGTCGAATCGCGGCGGAGCATTGCGCATCGGGCGGGTCTTGGCATCCCGGGCCTTCCCCCTTCGGCATGCCGCCGGCACTCGCCTTGATGCGATCAGGCGAGCGGCCAAGCCCTGATGGCCCTGGCGTGCCCGGGCCGCGCGATACCGTTCCGCCGCCGTGCGGGGATCGAGGCGGGTCAGAGGTACTGCATGAAGCTCAGGTAGTACCTGCTGTTGCACCAACCCAGAACAACGCAGGTGTTGGGGTCGTCGAGATCGCTGCGCATGCCGTCAGGGATGCGGTGCTGCGCGACGTCGAAATCGACAGGCTTGATGACGATGCGCAGGCCGTCCGCGTCCTGCGCAAGGGCATCCATGTCGTCCTGGACGAAGTCGGGGTCGTCTATCTGGAGCATGCCCGACGGTGTGCCATGGACGCCGCTGTAGATCACGATGTCCGTCTTGCGAAGGTCATCGACCAGGTAGGTGATCAGGTCATCCAGCCCACCATCACCGTCGAGCGAGATGTTCTCTCCGGATCCGACGATGGTGTTGTCCCTGAAGAAGCTCCACTTCACGAGGACATAGGCGCTCAGGCTGCCTGGATCAGACGATTCGCTTCCGGAAGATTCCTCGTCGTCAGAACTTTGGTTGAGCGAGGTGGACATGCGGCGACGTCTCCCGACCTCGTCTCTGCCAACGGTATTGGGGCGCCGGCTCACCGCCGCGCAGAGAAAAAGAACCGGGCGCGAGCATGCTCGTGAGGAACATGTAATTCAACCAGGAAGATAGGCGGTTCGATGTGCGCCCCGGCCGACGTTCGCCGCGGAAAGGATGGAGCGGGCGAAGGGAATCGAACCCTCGTCACTTGGTTGGGAACCAAGAGCTCTACCATTGAGCTACGCCCGCAACGCCCCCCGTATAAGCGGCCCCGGGGGCGCTGGGCAAGCCACCTGCTTGACCGCCGGCCCCGGCCGGGCGTAACGACGCGTTCGGCGGAAACGCCCCTCGCGATTTGTCCGGCCAGCTTGCGGCGAGGTCCCTTCACCGGGGCGCATCTCCAGGGATGCGGAAAACAAACGCGCTAAACGGCCGTGCGGGCGCCACGCGTCCGCCGCCCGCGAAGGGCCGGACACAGCCCCATTGTCGCGAAGGTGCGCCCTCATGGCCAAGTCCCGTTCAGACCGTCCGCTCCGCCCTGCCACGCTGCTGGTGCGCGGCGGGCAGATGCGCTCGGATTTCGACGAGACCTCCGAGGCGATGTACCTCACCTCCGGCTTCGTCTACGACAGCGCCGCCCAGGCCGAGGCGACCTTCGCCGGCACCGTGCAGCACTACCAGTATTCGCGCTTCGGCAACCCGACCGTGGTGATGCTGGAGGAACGCATCGCCGCGCTGGAAGGCGCCGAGGCCTGCCGCGCCACCGCCACCGGCATGGCGGCGGTGCACGCCGCGATGCTGTCCCACCTCAAGACCGGCGATCGCGTCGTCGCCTCGCGCGCGCTGTTCGGGTCCTGCCACTGGATCGTCTCGACGCTGTTGCCGCGCTACGGCATCGCGACCGAGTTCGTCGATGGCGCCGACCTCGCCCAGTGGGAAGCCGCGCTGTCGAAGCCGACCGCGCTTGTGCTGCTGGAGACGCCATCCAACCCGATGCTCGAGATCGTGGATATGCGCGCGGTCTGCACGCTGGCCCACAAGGCCGGCGCGATCGTCGTGGTGGACAATGTGTTCGCCACGCCGCTGTTGCAGAAGCCGATGGCCTTCGGCGCCGATGTCGTCGTCTATTCCGCCACCAAGCATTTCGATGGCCAGGGCCGAGTGCTTGGCGGCGCGGTGCTGGGGAAGAAGAAGTGGGTCGAGGAGGTGTTGCAGCCCTTCATCCGCAACACCGGCCCGTCGATCAGCCCGTTCAATGCCTGGACCATCCTCAAGGGGCTGGAGACGCTGCATCTGCGCGTGCCCGCCATGTGCCGCTCCGCCGCGGCGGTCGCCGACATGCTGGGCGAGCGGGCGGAAGTCTCGCGCGTGCTCTACCCGTTCCGCGACGACCATCCGCAGCAGAAGCTGGCGATGGCGCAGATGAGCGCGGGCGGCACGCTGGTCACCTTCGACCTGAAGGGCGGCAAGGAGGCCTGCTTCCGCTTCATGGACGCGATGCGGCTGATCGACATCTCGAACAATCTCGGGGATGCGAAGTCGCTGGCGACGCATCCGGCGACCACGACGCATATGCGCGTCGGCGCCGAGGAGCGCACGCGCCTGGGCATCACCGACGGCACGGTCCGGCTGTCGGTCGGGCTCGAGGATGTCGCCGACATCATCGACGACCTGTCCGAGGCGCTCGATGCCGCCGCCCCCGCGGCGCGCGCGGCGGAGTAGCGCGCCATGGCGATCGACACCTGGCTCGCCTTCCTCGCCGCGACGGCGGTGATGCTGGTGATCCCGGGCCCGACCATCCTGTTGGTGATCGGGCAGTCGCTCGGCGCCGGCCGGCGGGCGGCGCTGCCGCTGGTCGCCGGCGTGGCGCTCGGCGACCTCACCGCGATGACCTTGTCGCTGGCCGGGCTGGGTGCCCTGCTGGCGGCCTCGGCGACGCTGTTCATGGTGCTGAAGTTCGCCGGCGCGGCCTATCTGGTCTGGCTCGGCGTGAAGCTGTGGCGGGCGCCGGTCGAGGCCGCCGCCGCCGCGCCGGTCAGTGCGCGGCGGGCGATGCGCGACGCCTATGTGGTGACCGCGCTGAACCCCAAGGGCATCGCCTTCTTCGTCGCCTTCGTGCCGCTGTTCGTCGATGCGGGCAGCCCCTTCCTGCCGCAGGCGGCGGTGCTGGTGGCGAGCTTCGTCACCCTGGCGGCGATCAATGCGGCGGTCTATGCGCTGCTGGCCGCGCGGCTGTCGGGGGCGGTGCGGCGGTCGGACGTGCGCCGCACCCTGAACCGCTGCGGCGGGACGGTGCTGGTGGGCGCCGGGCTCGCCACCGCGGCGATGCGCAGCCATTGACGACGGCCGCAGGCGGCGATGGACAAACGCCCGGCCCGGACGTTTCATCGCGAGCTGAGGGTCCGTTGGGAAGCGCGCTGTCCGGCGCGTTTCCTGGTCCGGTCGCTGGCCCGCACGCTCGCCCGGCTGCCCATTGCAGGATACCGACGTGGGGGTGCGGGCCGGTGCCGGACTTTCCAGGCAGCCTCTGAGGAAGGGTCACCATGGCAAAGAACGACGGCTACTGCGCGACCACGCGCGACATCCGCGTTTCGGTGCGCGCCTTCTACCTCGCTGACCAGTCGGAACCCGAGCGCGGGCAGTTCGTCTGGGCCTATCGCGTCGAGATCGAGAATATCGGGCGCGAGACGGTGAAGCTGCTGCGCCGGACCTGGCACATCACCGATGGGCTCGGCCGCACCCAGACCGTGCATGGCGCGGGCGTGATCGGCGAACAGCCGCTGCTCGAACCCGGCGGGCGGTTCGAATATACCTCCGGCACGCCGCTGCCGACCGCCTCGGGCTTCATGCAGGGCGCCTACCACATGGTGGTGGCCGATAGCGGGGAGGCCTTCGACGTCGCGATTCCCGCTTTCAGCCTGGACAGCCCACACCAGCCTTCGGGCCGGGTGCATTGACCGCGCTCAGGCCGATGGGTTGCGGACCCGTGGGATCGCCCCATCTGCCTCGGCAGGGCGACCTCGCGGAAACGGCGCGGACGGACCCGCCCATCGCGCCGCGATCCTGGAAGGAAGCCTGCCCGTGAACATCCATCTGCCCGCTTCCGCCCCCGCGGACGACAAGGCGACGACACTGCCCCGCCCGACCCAGGCCGAGGCCGAGGACGCCATCCGCACCCTGTTGCTGTGGGCCGGTGACGACCCCAACCGGGAAGGGCTGCTCGATACGCCCAAGCGCGTCGCCAGCGCCTATCGCGAATGGTTCTGCGGCTATGAGGAAGACCCCGTCGAATTGCTCGCCCGCTCCTTCGAGGAGGTGGAGGGCTATGACGAGATGGTGGTGCTGCGCGACATCCGGCTCGAGAGCATGTGCGAGCACCACATGTGCCCGATCATCGGCAAGGCGCATGTCGCCTACCTGCCGTCGGGCCGCGTGGTCGGCATCAGCAAGCTCGCCCGCGTCGTCGAGGCCTATGGCAAGCGGCTGCAGATCCAGGAGAAGATGACGGCGCAGATCGCCAATACGCTGAACGACGTGCTGAAGCCCAAGGGCGTCGCCGTGGTGATCGAGGCGGTACACCAGTGCATGACCACGCGCGGCGTGCACAAGACCGGCGTGTCGATGGTGACGAGCCGGATGCTCGGCGCCTTCCGGGACGACCCGTCGACGCGCAAGGAATTCCTGTCGATGATCCAGGGGCAGCGCGGGATGCGCGAGGGGTGACATCGGCGTACCAGGCCTTCGCCCGGCGCGGCCACCAGCTGTGAGGGCCGCCTGATCGGAACCCGCGCTAACGCGCGGCTTCGACCGACAGCGCCGCCACTGCGCCGGCGATGGCCGAGGCGCGGGCGCAATCGACGCTGACCGGCCAGCGGTCCTCCGGCGCATGGAACCACGGGTTCTTGCCAATCAGCGACAGGTAGCGGCCGCCGCGCGCCTCGACCTCATGCGCCTCGCCATTGGCCTTGCCGCCGGTCACCACCTCCAGCGCCTCGGCCGGATAGCCGGCCGCCTCGAGCCGCGCGGCCATGCGCTCGGCAACCCCCGGGACATTGGAACGCACGGTCAGCCGAGCATCCTCCGCCGCGCCGAGATTGGCGCCGAGATGGACTACCAGCCGGGCCTGCGCCGCCAGTTCCGGTTCGGCGGCGAAGGCCTGGTGGGCGCCGATGTGGCCGAGTTCATGCCCGCAGGTCGCCAGCGCCACCACGCCGCGCGCGCGGGGGGCCTGGGCCAGCGCCTTCAGCGCGGCAAGCCAGGCGAGGATGCCACCGCCGCGCTCGGCCGTGCTGGTCCACCAGGAGGTGCGCGGCGTCAGCAGCACCAGCGGCGGCGCCATGCCGGCCAGTTCCGCGCGGATGGACTGCGACAGGCCGGGCGCGCGGGTGCCGGTGGCGACCAGCCGCGCCTGCGCGCCGGCCTCGGTGAGCGCCATCAGCCGGGGCGCGTCCCGCCCGGCCAGTTGCAGCACCGGTGGGCCAAAGGGGGCCGCCAGGTCATGTGCATTGAGCGGCGCCAGGCCATCCGGCTTGGTCCGCAACGCGATGACGATGCCGGCATGGCGGCTCTCGGCGCGGGCCCGGGCGAAGGCGTTGCCGGGCAGGCTGGCGGCGGCGGGGTCCATCTCGGCGATGCCGATCGGCGCGTCGGAGCCGAGCGGGCCGAGGTGTCCGACGATCCCGTCCGGCCCGGTCAGGCCGCCATCGAACAGCGGCAGGCCTTCGAAGGCGAAGCTGGCGCCCTCGAGTGTGGCGCGGCCGGGGGTGAGGCGGGTGAAGGGGGCGGGGAGCAGCCGGGCCTCGGCACCTGTCGCCGCGGTCTTGTCGCGGAGCCAGGCGGCGGCGGCGGCATCGCCCTCGCCACCGGTGCGGCGGTCACCGAAGGCATCGTAGTCGGCGAAAAATCCGGCGGGGTTCATTCGACGCGCGCACCCGACAGGCCCACCAGGTCGCGCAGCCGCTGCAACTCGACCGGCCATTCGGCGGCATAGGCGGCGGGGCTGGCGGAGAGGGTGATCTCGCCGCCCTCGGCGACCAGCCCGGCGCGCAGCGCGGCGTCATGGGCCACGGCTTCATGGAAAGCGGCATGCAGGTGGCGCGTCACCGCTTCCGGCAGCCCGGCCGGGCCGACGACGGACGAGTTGCTGGTGACGACCGGCCCGCCCGGCACGCTCTCGGCCAGGGTGGGCACCGCGGGCAGGGCGGTCATGCGCACGGCACCCGCCGTGCAGAGGATGCGGACCACCCCCTGTTGCTGGCGCGGCAGGGCGATGTTGCTGATGGCGAAAGCGAAGTCCACCTCACCCTGTTCGACGGCGAGGGTCGCTTGGTTGGCGCCGCGATAGGGGACATGGATGCCCTCGGCGCCGACGAGCTTCAGCATCGCCGCCGCGGCCATATGCGCCGGCGTGCCGATGCCGCCCGAACCGTAGCGCAGCCCGCCCGGCGTGGATTTGGCCGCGGCGAGCAGCCCGGACATGTCCTGCAGGGGCGAGGCGCTGCGCACCGCGAGCACCGCCGGATGCGCCGAGAGCGCGATGACCGGCGTGAAGTCGCGCAGCACGTCGTAGCCGGGATTGGCCTGCATCACCGCATGGGTGATCGCTGTCCCGCCGCCCCAGAGCAGCGTGTAACCGTCGGGTGCGGCATGCGCGACGTATTGCGCGGCGATCAGCCCGCCGGCGCCGGCGCGGTTCTCGATGACGAACGACCCGCCTAGTGGGCCGGCCGCCTTGGCGGTGATCAGCCGGGCCAGCGTGTCGGAGGACGCGCCCGGGGCGAAGGGCACCACCAGGCGGACCGGCTTGTTGGGGAACGCATCCTGCGCGCGGGCGGCGCTCGGCAGCGCCAGCGCAACCATCCCGGCCAGGGTCGTGCGACGCCGCATCCTGAGGCTCCTCCACTCTCGTTGCGGGCAGGCTAGCCTGGGAGTTCCGGCCTTGTCATGCGCGGTGGCGCGCGTCCGGGGGTGAAGACCTGTCGCAGCATTCATGCCGGGGGTGCGAGGTTCAGGGCCGCGAGAGTGCGACCGATATGGTGGTGCCGCAGGAATTCAACCTATGCCGAGGCTCGTATCGTGATAGCCTCGTGGGCGCAGCAGGGGGCTAGGTCGCTGGCGGGTATCGGATCTGCGGATGTTGGCGCCTGCGCCATAGTCACGAGTATCCAGTTGAGCGCCAGTGGCATGGATCCGTTCCTGTCGTGGCAATCGACGCTGACGCGGCTGATCTCATCCCAGCCGGACTTCCTCAGCGTCGAGATGTTGCCGACCCATCAAGGGTCCGCCCAATGGCAGATCGTCCAGCGCTTCACCCACGCGGTCGCGTTGGACCGATGGATGGCGAACGCGCAGCGACAGGCCCTGATGGCCGAGCTGATGACCCTCAAGGCCCCAGACGGCGCCGCGGTGCGGGAGGAGATCGCCCCCGACTACCACGCGTTGGGCGGTGTGACGGAAGTCATCACCACGGTGGTGGAGCCGGGCCGCGAGCCCGAGTTCCTGGTCTGGACCGAAGCCATCCAGGCTGCCCAGGCGCGCTTCCCCGGATATTTGGGCAGTTTCGTGCAGGCGCCGGTTGCCGGGGAGGCGCCGCATTGGGCGACGCTCGTGCGGTTCGCCACCCCGGCGCAACTCGACGCCTGGCTGGGGTCGGGCGAACGCCGCGGCCTGCTCGACCGGGCCGATCCGACGATGTCCCGCTGGTCCAGCCGACGGCTGGCCGGCGGCTTCGGGAGCTGGTTCGAGCCCGACGCAGCCGGCACCTCGCCCCCGGCCTGGAAGCAGACCGCCGTGGTCCTGCTCGTGCTGTTCCCGGTGGTGATCCTGGAGATGCGCTTTCTCAGCCCCTATCTCGCTGGCCTGCCGACCACCGTCGGCACCTTCATCGGCAACGCCCTCAGCGTGTGCCTGGTGTCGTGGCCCCTGGCCGGGCTCGCGGGGGCGGCGATGACGTGGTGGCTGAAGCCGCCGGCCGCGCATCGCTGGAGGAATGAGATTGGCGGCGCGGCGGTGATGATCGCCCTCTACGCCGCCGAGATCGGCATTCTGTCCCTTCTATTCTGACCGCGCGGCGGATGATGCGCGTTCACCTCAAAAGGAAATCACGATGACCAGTGACGACGAGAAGTTCATGCGGCGTGCCATCGCGCTGTCGGAGAAGACCTCGCTGATCGACAGCGCCGGCGGGGTATTCGGCACCGTCATCGTGCGCGATGGCGAGATCATCGGGGAGGGTGCGAACCGCGTCGTCGCGGAAAACGACCCGACCTGGCATGGCGAGATCGAGGCCATCCGCAACGCCTGCAGGAAGGTCGGCAGCTTCAAGCTGACCGGCGCGACGCTCTACACCAGCGCGGAGCCCTGCCCGATGTGCATGGCCGCCAGCTATTGGGCGGGCATCGAGCGCGTGTTCTACGCCTCGACGAATGAGGACGCGTTCAAATACGGCGATTTCGACGACAGCATGATCTACGGCGAACTGAAGAAGCCCGTGCATGACCGCTCCATCCGCTGCGAGCAGATCATGCAGGCGGAAGCCGTCGAGGTCTGGAAGAAGTACAAGGATAAGGCCGACCGCGTTCCCTATTGAGGGACCGTTCGGGAATGCGCCCCGAGGCGCATTCGCCTCCCGGGTCGCCGTGGCGCCGACGTGCGCCATGACGACCGCAGGACGCCGTCAGGCGACGGCTTCGCCCTCGACTTCGACGGCGAAGGCGGGGCTGGCGAGGCCGGCGACGATCAGCAGCGTGCTGGTCGGCGCATGGCCGCCCAGGAAGGCATCGCGCTGTCGGCGCCAGGCCGGGATCTGCGCCGCGTCGGTCAGGAACACCGTCATCTTCACCAGATTCTCCACCGCCATCCCATGCGCGGCGAGCACCGCTGCGAGATTGGCGAGGCATTGTGTCATCTGGTCCTCGGCCTCGGCGACCGGCGTGCCATCGGGGCGCAGCCCGACCTGGCCGGAGATGACGAGGCGGCGGCCCTCACCCTCGATCAGCGCGGCCTGGGAATAGCGCGAGGCCGGCACCGGGGCGCCGGGCGGGTTCGAGAAGGTGACGTGGGCCATGGCCAATGCTCCGTTCAGATGTCCAGCGAGGCGGGTTCGACCGAGGTTTCGGGCGCCGTCGCGGCGGGGGTTTCGGGGGCGTCGGTCGAGGGCGGGGCGCGCAGCAGGGAACGCAGGTTGCGGCGAAGCTGGTATTCGAATTCGACATTGAGGTCGCTGCCGGCGAGGCGGACGATCTCATCGGCGGCCTGGGCGCGCTCGGCCTCGCTGCCGGCGGGGCGCGTGGCGGTGCGGCGGACCTCGGCCTCGGCGAATCCGGCCGGCGCCCCTTCATCGGAGATAATCTCGATGCGGCAGCGCAGGACGCAGGTCAGACGTTCGGTCGCGGTGGTGAAGACGCCGCCTGAACCGGCGCTTTCGCGGGTGAGCGTGGCGACCTGGGTGCGGAAGCGCGCGGAGCCGGGGCCGCCGGCGGCCGACAGCCGGTCCTGCGCCATGGCGCTGACCACCATGGATGGGGAGAGAGGCGCGGGCGGCATGGTGCGCGTCGCGGCGGGGTCGGCGGCGGGGACGACCTCGATACGGCCCACGGCCAGGCGCAGCGGCGTCAGATAGGCATAGGAGGGCGGGCCGGCAGCCGCCACCGCCGTGGGCAGCGGCTGTCCCCGCCCGCCGCAGGCGGCGGTGGCGAGCAGGCCGGCCAGGGCGGCGCGGCGGTCGATCGCCACGGCCATCAGCCCTGCTCCGCGCTGGTGATGTCGCTGCGGTCGAAGCGAAAGCCCAGGTTGCAGAACTCGCAGGTCATCGTGATCACCCCGTCTTCGGCCATGTGGTCGAGGTCGTCCGCCCCGAAGCCCGCCAGCACGCCGGACAGCCGGGCGCGCGAGCAGCGACAGCCGTAGGAAAGGGCGCGGGCGCGGTCGAGGGCAAGCCCCTCCAGATGAAACAGACGATGCAGCAGGCGTTCGCCGGGCAGGGTGTCGTCCAGCAATTCGGTGTCGGTGAGTGTGGCGGCGAGGGCGAGGGCGGTGCGCCAGGCGTCGTCCTGGGCGTCCTCGTCGAGTTCCTCGCCGACACCGCCGGCACCGGCGACGCGTTCGAGGATCAGCGCGGCGGCGCGCCAGCCGGAGGGCGTGCGGGCGCAGGCGAGGTGGACATGGGTGGCGAGCTGTTCCGAGTGGCGAAAATAGGAGCCGGTCATCTCGGTGAGGCTATCGCCCTCGATGGCGACGAGGCCCTGGTAGCGCTCCATCTCAGGACCCTGGTCGCAGGTGAAGGCGAGGTAGCCCTGGCCGAGCATCGCCGCTGCGGTGGGGGTGGCGCCGTCGGCGAGGTGGGGGGCGAGCTTTTCCGCGTCCGCCCTCGCATAGCCGCGCAGGGCGCCGGAATCGGTGCAGTCGGCGAGCAGCATGGGGACGGGGCCGTCGCCCTTGGCCTGCAGGGAGAAGGAGCCACGGAACTTCAGGGCGGCGGCGAGGCCGGCGGTGAGTGCGAGGGCCTGGCCGGCCAGGGTGGTGACGGCGGGGTCGTTGTCATGGCGCGTCAACAGCGCATCGGCGAGGGCGCCGAGGCGGACGAGGCGGCCGCGGACCGGTTTGTCGCGCAGGTGGAAGGGCTGCACGCCACGCGGGACCACGATGTCGGGCACCGGGGGGCGGTCATGGTTGAGGAAATCGGGGGTGCGGGAGGGTTCGGTGGGGCTGGACACGGGTCCTAGATAGGGCGGGAGGGGGCTGACGTCCAAGGTGTCGCTGACGACTGTGCGTCTCTTGCCGTCCAGAGCCGGCCTGCGCGCGACACGGGATGGGGAAGCGCGTCCCGCTGCGTGCTTGTTGGATTGCCGCTGGTAGCGCGTCGGCTCCGGATCAGCTCGCGCGCGATGACGGGGGCGCGACCTCGAACCCTCGATTCACCCGATGACCATCCAGCCTTTGGCGAGTGGCCGAACCCGCCACGCCGGTGGATTGGGCGCGCGCCCAGGGGGCGAAGATCGAGCTGACCAACGACCCGATGGTGGCGGTGGCCGGCGGCGCGCGCTGCGTGGTGACGGATGCCTGGGTGTCGATGTCCGACGAACGCGACGGCCGCGCGCCGGCGCGGCACAATCTGCTGGCGCCCTACCAGCTCAATGCCGAGTTGCTGAAGCACGCCGCCCCGGATGCGATCGCGATGCATTGCCTGCCGGCGCATCGCGGCGAGGAAATCACCGACGAGGTGATGGACGGTCCGCAAAGCGTGGTGTTCGACGAGGCGGAGAACCGGCTGCACGCGCAGAGAGGCCTGTTGCTCTGGGCCTTGGGCGCCGGCTGATGGCGCCGTCCCGACAAGGGCGGACATCTCCCACGCCATCACACCGGTCCGCCGCGCGCTTGGGTCCGCGGGCTGGTGACGAACCGCTCCGTTCGTGGGCCTCGCGCCACGCCGAACTGCCAACCTTTTGGCGAGGCGAACGGAAACCTCGCCCGCCATGCGATATTGAACTGGCATTAGTCAGTCCAGTTTGACACCCTCCCACTTGTGTACATTTGGCCGGCTCCCAAAACTCTGGCGTTGCCCGACATGGGCAAGCATTGGGCCCTGACCGCGCCGCGGGACGCGTCGGGCGAGATCCGGCCGGCGTGGCCGTCTTGTCGCCTTCCGCACGGCCGGCTGCGCCCCGGGCCGTTACGGCCGCGATGACGAGCGTCGATCTCGGTATCGGTCGCGCCGGGCGGTGGCGCGTGAACGGTAGCGCGGTCTGGGCCGAACGCGCAGCATCCTCGCGGAAACCACAACCACCGACGGGTCATACCCCCGCGCGCGCCATGCCGGCGTGGTGGTCGGTGCATAGGCTGTCGGGTCACCGACACGCCCACGGCTCACTGCCCGGATATTCGTGGAAGGTCCGGTTTCATCACAATGGGAGGACAATATGGCGCCGGTACCACCGCAATTCGTCATGGGATTGAACTTCAGCAACGACTTCCAGTCGTCGCCTGTCGACGCTCACGCAGCGGTCAATGAAATTGCCACGCATGTCTATATGGCAAAGACGTTTTCGCTGAGTTCACGGAGCATGGAATTCATCGCGGCGGCAACGGCACACAACATGCCGGTACGCTTGGCCGTCGGCACGCCGAACGACATGATCCAGGACTTCGCCAACGGCAAGACGTCGGATTTCATCGAGAGGATCCGACCCTACGCCAAGAATATCTGCTGGATATGCGTCGGCAACGAGCCGCTCGGCTCATGGCACAATGGCGCCTACAACGACATATTGGCGCCGGCAGTCACCAATGTTTATGCCGCATTGCAGGCTGCCGGACTGACCGGGATCGGCGTCACTGTCCCGCAGAACTTCGAGTTCATGGCGAACTCCTATCCGCCGTCAGCGGGCTCCATCAAGCCGGAGCTGGAATCCGTCATCAGTAAAACATGCGCCATCATGCAAAAGAGCGGTGCGCCGTTTCTGGTGAATATTTATCCATTCCTGACACGGATACAGAACCTCAATGACGTTCCACTGGACTACTGCCTGTTCACGGCGGGGTCGAACCATTGGGTGCGGGATGGCGCCTATACCTACAAGAACATTTTCGACGCGATGATCGATGCGCTGCACGTCGCACTCGGCAAGATCGGGCTCGGCAACATGGAGATTGTGATCGGCGAGTGCGGCTGGCCAACGGCCGGCAACGACGAAGCCACCGTGGCCAATGCCCAGACCTTCAACCAGAACCTGATCAATCACTGCAAGAGCGGCGCCGGAACCCCCCGGATTCCAGGCAAGAAGATCGGCTGCTTCCTGTTCGAGACCTTTGATGAGGACGAGAAAGATACAGGCCCCGGCCAATTCGAACGTTACTGGGGTGCGTTCAATTTGAACGGATCAAAAAAATACCCGCTCAACTGGCAATCGTGACGCTCCGCCCAGGGTAATCCCCAAGCGATCCCACGGTACTGGCTCGCCCAGCAGCACCACGAGCGGCATCCGTTTTCCTTGGCACGCGGATGCCTTCTCGGCCGCCGTTCCGGCGCCACCTTCGCCCGCGAGGCAATTCCAACGGCATAGGGGTGTGGCTCATGCCGAGGCCGCGACATGCGAGGCCTGCGGCGACAACAAACTGAAGCCGCGCTGCTCGATCGCTTGACCCATCACTGCGACATCGTCGAAACCAGAACAGGCAAGCCACGGTTCAAAAACCTGGCCTGATCCCGCGAGATGTCGTCGACGCGCATGCGCCAGCTATGGCTGCACCCAGCGTCCAAGAGCAGCCAGCCAACAGCAGCTGCCCCGACACGAAAAGGTTTACCGGCTTCAGATAGATAAAGAGCGTGGCGTCCAAGCCGGCCGGTGGTCAGGGGTTACGCGTCGGCCCTGGAGGACTCCAGTCGTACGGTCGACCGGGTGGACGGGGCGGCGTCGGCCGCCCATACGGTGCGGCCAGCGCGCTTGGCGACGCGGCGGCAAACAAGAGCATGGCTGCGGGCGCGACAAACCCGGCCTTGCCGGCGGCCTCAAGGAAATTCCGCCGGTCAGCACCGGCGCCGTCCAGCGGTTCGCGCTCTCCATTGTCCTGCTGCATGCGAACCTCCTGTCACTTGTTTCGGGACGCCAACGGGCCCTGAACCTCTGCGTAGCATTTCTGAGCCTCTACCCCAAGTTTAAAATTGGCCTGAGCAATCGCAAAGCTTCGGCGGAGGTCGCAAAGCTGAAATCATAGCAGGCCGTCTGCTGCATCAGGCCAAGCAGTGACCGCATGTGGCCGAGCTCCAATGGGCGGCGCTTGACCATGCATTCCGCCATCAACCGCCGCAGTGCCTCGGCCTTCCGCAATGGCGAGAGGCGGCTCGCCTCGCCAGGGCGGAAATGGGGGAATACGATTGCGCGCAACGGCGCCGAGGTGCCCGGCGCCGGCAATGACGCGGGCGGCGGAGGCAGGTAGGCCACTCGCCGGCCATCGGCCCTCAGATGCAGCGGCAATGTTGCCAGATCGGGATAGTCCTCGGCCAGGGCGGCGCGCCCCTCGGCCTTCACACACAGCGGCAGGGGCAGTGGCGTGATGCGCAGGTCGGTCGTCCCAAAAAGCGCCATTTCATCGCTGAAATAGCGTCCGCCGGCGCGCAACAACTTGGCTGTCAGCGTCGATTTGCCGCGACCCGGACGGCCGGGCAGCAACATGACGCCCCCATCGGCGCCACCCACCACACCGGCATGGATCCCGATCAGGAAGTCGAACCGATTGACGGCGCTGGACCAGATCGCGCCCTTCACCAGCGGTGCCGCGCCGTTCACCGCTGAGCACTCGCCGACCGGCAGATTGTCCTGGTACAGAACGTATCGACCCGCGGTCGCGGAGCCGACCAGCGCGAGTACGATGTCCACAGCGCCCGGCGGCGTGGCCAGGTGGCGTAGCACCGGGTCCACCCACCCCAGCACCGCCGTGTCGGTGCAGCGCAGCCGGAACCGCGTGCCTAGCAGGGCGTACTGCGTGTCGGCGACGAAATGCGGCGTGCCGAGCGGCGGGAGCCCGGCTGGCGCCGCCGGCGCCGGCGCCGCCGCGACTGGCGGTGCCGCGCCGCCGTCCAGCAGTGCGTACGAGCGAAGCGCCGCGAGCGCCGCGGCGAGCCCCGCCCGCGCCGCGTCCGGCGCCAGGCCGAAGCGCTCGGCGAGCACATCCGAGACTTCTGTCGGGGAGAGGCCATCCTCCAGCGCGCACCAGACAACGCCGGCCGAGCTGTTGAGCACGTGCACCTCCTGCCGCGGCGCCGAGAACACCAGGCAGTCCCCATCCAGGAATAGGGTGTGCGTGCCGGGGGCCGGCCGCGATGTGGCAGCTTCACGCGCCGGCATTCCGCTACTCCCGTCGCACCAGGCCGAGTGCCTTCAGCGCCGACCAAAGCGGCGCCGCGACATAGTCGTGCGCCAACTTCACGCCGGGATAGGCAACCGCAAGGGGGCCGGCCAGTTCGAACATCCGATAGTGGTGTAGACGCGCAGTGGTCGTGGTCGCGACAACATAACGCAGCCTGTCGGCCCAGCGCTCACGCACCCGCCAGCCGAAGCGCGACAGCCGGAATATCGAATGGGACGGCGCGGCGGCGCCCTGCACCGCCATGCGCAGTTCGGACCGCAACGCAGTGACGCCTGTGTCCGCGGCGACGACCCGTCGCAGTTCGTCGGGCAGCGGTGCCCCCAGCAGGTCATCGGCGAGCGCCAAGCCGAGCAGCATCATGCGTCGCACCCCGGCGCTTGTCGCCCGCCGCAGCGCGACATCCCAGTCGATCGCCGGATGGCGTTGAATCAAGCCAGCCATGTCGGCGACCCAAAGCAGGCGGTGCCAGCGTTCCTTGGCGCCATGAACCGCTGCGATGATGACCGCATCTTCTGGTGTCGGCAGGCGGAGCATGCGTCCGGCAAGGGGGGCGGGCTGCGCCCGTCGCATCACGTCGGCGGCGCGGAAGTGCACACTGAAGGTGCTCGGCGCGAAGGCCCAGTGCGGCTCGACAGGCAGGCTGCCGTCACGGAACAGAATGTCCTGCCCATTATAGCGGTAATAGGCGGCCATCTGCTGCGGCGACAGGCCCTCCGCCTGCGAACGGTAGCCGAGGTGGCGCAGCACCGTCATCGCGGCGTCGATCGCGGCTTCGTCGATCAGCAGATCAAGGTCGCGGAACTCGCGCAGGGCTATATCGCCGAAGGCTTCCGCGGCCAGCGCCGGCCCCTTGAAGGGCACCGCCTCTATGCCTGCAGTTTCGAGCGCATCGAGCAGTCCGAACAGCTGCTCGACGACGGCGGCATTGGCGGCCCGCCGACCGGCGACGACGGCCTCCGCAGCGGCGTGCATCGCTGCGGGCAGCTTGTCCGAAGGCAGCGTCAACAGGTGGTGGCAGAGCAGGGTGCCCGTGCCATGCGCCAGCGCCCCGCGGACCACCGCGGTCCAGTCGACGCCGCGTGCGCTGGCCGACAGTAGCACGGCGCGATCCGCCTCGCCGAGCTCTCGCCGGGCGGTGGCGAACACGACTGCCGATTCGAGCGAGGGCGGCTCCGGCCTCAGCTGTGGCACCGATCGCCTCCGATTGCCGCGCGTATTGGCGACATTTCCGCGTCAGCGCGCAACAACATCCCGCCGGATGCGAGACCGATGACGACGGCCTCGGCGGGGGTGCCGGCGTGTTCCATGCCGACCCGTCCTTGCGCAAGGGGGCTTCGGGAGTGGACCAACCGAATGTTCAGGTTCACAGGAACGACGCAAGGTGATCCTTGGTCAAACGTGGGCTCGATTGCCTCAGGAACGAACGGCCTGCGCTGCGCCACCGCACCAACCACCTAGACCGAAGTCAGTGCAGCAGGGTCGGACTTTCGTGGAGCAACGCCGTCACCCCGCCCCCAGCGCCCAGAGCAGCACGCCCTTCTGCGCGTGCAGCCGGTTCTCTGCCTCGTCGAACACCACGCTTTGCGGGCCGTCCATCACCTCGTCGGTGATTTCCTCGCCGCGATGCGCCGGCAGGCAATGCATCGCGATCGCATCCGGGGCGGCGTGCTTCAGCAACTCGGCATTGAGCTGGTAGGGCGCCAGCAGATTGTGCCGCGCCGGCGCGCGGCCGTCGCGTTCGTCGGACATCGACACCCAGGCATCCGTCACCACGCAGCGCGCGCCGGCCACCGCCACCATCGGGTCGTTGGTCAGCTCGATCTTCGCCCCCTGGGCGCGCGCCCAATCCACCAGCGCGGCGGGCGGGGCGAGTTCCGGCGGGGTCGCGATGCGCAGGATGAAGCCGAAGCGCGCCGCGGCCTGGATGAAGGATTGCGCGACGTTGTTGCCATCCCCGGTCCAGGCGATGACCTGGCCGGCGATCGGGCCGCGATGTTCCTCGAAGGTCATCACATCGGCCATGATCTGGCAGGGGTGCGAGATGTCGGTCAGGCCGTTGATCACCGGCACCGTCGCGTATTCCGCCAATTCGCGAATTTTCCGTACATCGTCGGTGCGCAGCATGATGGCGTCGACATAGCGGGAGAGGACGCGGGCGGTGTCCTTCGGCGTCTCGCCGCGGCCCATCTGCATGTCGCGCGACGTCAGCACCACCACCTCGCCGCCGAGCTGGCGCACGCCGACCTCGAAGGAGACACGGGTGCGGGTGGAGGGCTTTTCGAACAGCAGCGCCACGGTCTTGCCCGCGAGCGGCTTGTCCTTCAGTTCGCCGCGCTTGGTGCGGGCGCCGAGGTCCAGCATGCGCCGCAGCGAGGCGCTGTCGAAATCCATGATCTCGAGGAAGTGACGGGGGGCTCCGGGCCCCCCGTCGATCGGCTTCAACACGGCACTCACTTTGCCGCTACCTTGGCGTTGGATGGCGTCATGCGGCGGCAGGCGCGGTCGAGCAGATCGACCGCCTCATCCGCCTCGGCTTCCGTAATGATGAGCGGCGGCGCCAGGCGCAGCACGTTCATCCCCGCGGCGACGGTCAGCAGGCCCTCGGCGACGGTCGCGGTCTGCATCTCGCCGTTGGAGACTGCCGGCTTCAGCTTGATGCCGAGCAGCAGGCCGGCCCCTTGGATGCCCTCGACCACCGAGGGATGACGCTCGGCGAGGCCCAGCAGCCCCCTCCACAGATGACGGGCGACACGGTCGACGCCATCGAGGAAGCCCGGCGCCATGATCACGTCCATGACGGCGAGCCCGGCGGTGCAGGCGAGCGGCCCGCCGCCATAGGTCGTGCCGTGGGTGCCCGGCTTCAGGTGCTTGGCGACGGCTTCCTTCGCCAGCACCGCGCCGAGCGGGAAACCACCGCCGATGCCCTTGGCCGCGGACATGACGTCGGGTTCGATCCCGGCCCATTGGTGCGCCCAGAGCTTGCCCGAGCGCCCCATGCCGGTCTGCACTTCATCAAGGGCGAGCAGCAGGCCGTATTCGTCGCAGACCTGGCGCAGTTCCTTGAGGAAGCGGAGCGAGGCGGGGCGCACGCCGCCCTCGCCCTGGATCGGTTCGATCATGATGCCGGCGGTCTGCGCATTGATCGCCGAACGCACGGCATTCATGTTCTCGAACGGCACATGGGAGAAGCCTTCGACCGGCGGGCCGAAGCCGGCGAGGTACTTCTCATTGCCCGTCGCCGACAGCATCGCCAGCGTCCGGCCATGGAAGGCGCCCTCGAAGCAAATCATCCCGAAGCGTTCGGGGTGGCCGTTCTCGGCGTGATACTTGCGGACGGCCTTCACCATGCCTTCGTTCGCCTCGGCGCCCGAATTGCAGAAGAAGACGGAATCCGCGAAGGACGCGGCGACGTGGCGCGCGGCCAGTTCCTCGGCCTGCGGGACGCGGTACAGGTTGGAGACGTGCATGACGCGCGCCGCCTGTTCCGCGATGGCCTTCACCAGATGCGGGTGGCCATGGCCGATGCTGCTGGTGGCGATGCCGGCGCCGAAATCTAGGAATCGTCGCCCATCGACCGTCCACAGGCGCGCGCCCTCGCCCCGCTCGAAAGCAAGGTCGGCACGGTTGTAGGTCGGCATCAGGGCGGGGATCACTGAATCCACTCTCCGCAGTCTCCATCGGGCGCGCCACCGCGACGATCGCGGCACGGACCCATGGGAAAGAAGGGAGAATGACCCAATTACGCGCGCGGCAAAAGAGTCTGGAATGCGAAGCTGTTCTGCGCGGCATGAAGATGGGGTGAAGGCGGGCCCCGGCCACGCCTTCGCGAGCGGCGGCTTGTACCGGCGGCCTTGCCTCTTGACCCGTGGAACCGGGCAGGGCGTCGGCCGATGCGCGTGAGGGACGTGTTGTCGCGCGGCAGAACCGGAGAGCGTTTTGCCCCCTCCGCGTGGGGCAGCGCCTCACACCCCCACCAAAGGCCTGATGGCCTCTGGACACCAATGCCGGGTGTTGGGCGGGGGTATCTGCGAGAACAACAGTCGCGTTGGGCACGGGAACGACTCCCGGCACCGATCCGATGTGTAATGCTTGGCACCAGGTATCGGTCTCCAAAGGCCTCGGGCCTTCGGTGGGGTGGTTTGGAGGGGCAAAGCACCTCCAATCTTCCTTCGCGGGCCATCCAACAGGCCGGTTGAAATTAAAGGTTGGGCGCGCGCGGGTCGCGCCGCACAGGCACATGCGCCGGGTCGATGGCGCGTTCGACCATCGTCCCCGCCGGGTTGCGGGCCGTCCCGTCGCTCTGCGCCGGGTAGGCGCCGGACATGTTGGTGCCGAGCACGCGGTCGGTGGCGCGGCCAGTCGCCGAGCCGGGCGGATCACCAGGCTGACCATCGGTGACGCCGCAGGCGGCGAGGCTACCGACCAGCAACAGAGCGGCGGCGCGGGGCAGGTTGGGGCGGGGCATCGAACTCTCCTTGGCGAGGATGATGCCCGTTCAACGCGGCGCGCTGTCGCCGGTTGCGCCGAGGATCAGGCGGGGTCGCCGGTGTCGACCAACAGGCCGGCCGCCTCGATACCGGCGATGCAGCATTCCTCATCCTTCGGCGAGGCATCGCCGCTGATGCCCACCGCGCCGAGCAGCACGTTGTTCGTATCGCGCACCAGCACGCCGCCCGGCACCGGCACGGCGCGCCCGCCGGTCAAGTCGGACAGGGCGTTGGTGAAGCCCGGCACGGATTGGGCGCGGCGGGCGAGTTCCCGGGTGCCGAAGCCCATCGCCAGCGCGCCGAACGCCTTACCGGTGGCGATCTCGGGGCGAAGGATCGAGGCGCCGTCCTCGCGCTTAGCCGATTTCAACTGGCCGCCGGCATCGAGCACCACCACGCAGAGCGGCAGCAGCCCGAGCGCGCGGCCCTTGGCGAGGGCGGCGGCGGCGATCGTCTCCGCCTGGGCGAGGGTCAGGCCATTGATGGCGGCCGGATGGGCGGGCTGGGGCATGGACGTGTCTCCGTGATCGGTACGCTTCCCGATAGGCGGCGCGGCCGCGGCCGTCCAGCGACGCCGGCCCGAGGCTGTCTGGAAGCGCCGGCACGTCCACGCCCGTAGCCTGGCTGGCGGTGGAAGCGCGCCGGATGGTGCGTTCCGAACCGACCCTCAGCGCCCCGTGGCGGGCGGCGACGGCGTGGTGACCGGCGGCGTGGTCGGCTCGCGCGCCCCGGCGGTGGCGCCGCCCAGCATGCCCTGAGGCGTCGTCCCGGTCGCATTGGGGGCGTCGAGCCCGGCCGCCGAGCCGTCCGTACCGCGATTGACGGCATGGGGGGAATCGGTGCGCGGCGGCTGGTTGGCGGGCCCGGCATCGCGGCCGACGGCGTCGACCTGGCCTGGCTGCGGGCCGCCATGCTGCGGCGGCGCGACGGGCTGGGCGGCGGCGAGGGTTGCGCCGAACAGCAGCGCGGGCAGTAGGTGAAAGGGGCGCATGGCGTCCTCCGGCATTGGTGGAGGGGCAACGCCGGGGGCGAGCCGGCGGTTGCGTGCGGCGCCGGCCGCACGCGTCGCTTGGGTGCGCCGCCGGCCCATGCGAGAAGGCGCCCATGATCGCTGACGGCCAAGGACAGAACAGGCGTGAGCGGCGAGCGCCGCGCCCGGCGGGCAAGCCGCCCACCGCGTCCCGCCTGCGGGAGGCGGCGCTGGCGCATCTCGCCCGTTTCGCGGCGACCGAGGCCGCGCTGCGCCGGGTGTTGGAACGCCGGGTCGATCGCTGGGCCCGTGCGGCGGAAGCCGAGGGGCAGGCGCGCGAGGCCACCGCCGCGGCCGCCGCGCTCGCCCGAGCCGCCGCGGCCGAGGTCGCCGCCGCCATGGTCGCTGCCGGCGCGGTGGATGATGCCGCCTTCGCCGAAAGCCGCGCGCGGCGCTTGGCCCGTACCGGACGGTCGCGCCGGGCGATCGCGGCGCATCTCTCGGCCAAGGGCATCGCCGCCGAGACCGCCGCCGCCGCACTGCCCGAGGACGAGGAGGCCGAGCTTGACGCCGCCCTCGCCTATTGCCGCCGCCGGCGCATCGGCCCCTTCGCACGGGAGGCGGAGGATGCCGACAGGCGGCGCAAGGCGCTGGCGGCGCTGGCCCGCGGCGGCTTCGCCCAGCCCGTCGCCCGCCGCGCCCTCGCGATGGACCCGGCCGAGGCTGAGGACCGGCTGCTCGCCGCCCGCCGCGCATGAGCGGGCCGGGTATCAGCTTCACCCGCGCGGGGGTGCTGCGCGGGGCGCGGCAGGCGATTCCGCTGGTGATCGGCACCTTTCCCTTCGGCTTGGTGGTCGGCGTGATCTCGGCGGCGAAGGGGCTGTCGCTGCTGGAGACGCTGCTGATGTCGGGGCTGGTCTTTGCCGGCTCCTCGCAGCTGCTGGCGCTGGAATTATGGACCGACCCGGCGCCGGTTGCCGCGGCGACGCTCGCCGCGCTGGTGGTGAACATGCGCCTCGCGCCGATGGGCGCGGCGCTGGCCCCCTGGCTCAACCGGCTGCGGGGCTGGCGGTTGTGGGGCACGCTGGCGACGCTGGTGGACCATTCCTACGCGCTCTCAGTCGCCGATATGCGGCGCGGCGGGCGGGATGCGGGGTTCCTGCTGGGGGTTTCGCTCGCGCTGTGGTTCTTCTGGATGATCGCGGTGGGGCTCGGCCATGTGCTGGGGGCGGTGGTGAGGCTGCCACCCGGGCACCCGCTGTATTTCGCTGCAGTGGCGACCTTCTGCGCCATCCTGGTACCTGTCTGGCAGGGCGTGCGGCGCGACCTGCTGCCGTGGCTGTTGGCGGCGGCGATGGCGCTGGTCGCATGGTCGGCCGGGCTCGGCGCGCCATGGCCCCTGTTGGCGGGGGCGCTGTCGGGGGCGGTGCTTGGCGCCTGGCTGGAGATGCGCCGGGCATGACGCTTCGCCTCGATGTGCTGTTGGCGATCTTGGGCATGGCGCTGGCGACCTATCTGTGCCGCGCCGGCGGCTATGCGCTGTTCCGAGCGCTGCGCCCGCCACGCTTCGTCGAGATGACGCTGCAGCATCTGCCAGGGCCGATCTTTGTCGCCTATGTGGCGCCGGCCTTGGCGATGCAGGGGCTGAAGGGCTTCGTGGCGGCGGCGCTCGTGGTGCTGGCGCAGGCCGTGACGCGCAATCTGGCGGTGGCGATCGCTGTGGGGGTGGCGGCGATCTGGGTGTTGGGGATGGTGGTGTAGGGGCGGGCGGGTGAACCGGAGAGGGGCTTTGCCCCTCTCCGAACCTCTCCCCACCAAATGACAGTGTCATTTGGAAAGCCGACCCTGGGCGATGGGCACAAGCGCCGGCCACGTCGTCGTCACGCGCGTCGTGCACCCAGGCGGGTTTCGCATTCATCCTGACAGTGGGGCGCGGTGCCAAAATAGGGCATTCCAAAGTGCCCGGCACTTGGCCGGGGTGGCTTGGAGGGGCAGCGCCCCTCCACCCTACCGCCCCGTGGAGATCGGGACCAGCACGGCAGTCGGCACCGCTGGTGCATCCGGCGCGCGCACCCTGACCGCCACCGAGGCCGCGCCGCCATCGGCATCGAGCACCGTGATGCGGTAGAAGCCGGCGCCGGGCGGCGTCCAGGCGACCTCCCGCCGGGCCGGTTCATGCGGCAGTGGCGCGCCATCGACCAGGAAGGCCAGCGGCCGCCGACCCCCTGCCGCGCGCAGCGTCACCGGGCCCGCCCCTTCGGCCAGCGCAGCGCCGGCCGGCGGGAACAGCAGCCGCAGCCGGTCGGCCGGTGCTTGCCGTCGTGGCGCATCGGCCATCACGCGCAGCCCCTCGCGCGGGGCTTCGGGCAACAGGGCGAAGACCCGCGCCAGCACCGGCAGCGCCGCATGCCGCCCGGTCGCCCCCGGCGAGGCCGTGCCGTCTGGCCGGCCGACCCAGACGCCGGCGACATGCCGGCCGTCAAATCCCATCGCCCAGGCGTCGCGCCCGCCCCAGGAGGTGCCGGTCTTCCACGCCACGCCCGCCCGTCCGCCGTCGGGGAAGCGCTGCACCAAGATGGCGGCGACGGCATCCGCCGCGCGGCGTTCGAGCGCCTGCTGAGCCTCGGGGCTGTCGCCAGGCGTCAGGCGCAGCGGCAATGAGCGGCCGTGGTCGGCGATGGTGGCATAGAGCGCCGTCATCTCCCGCAGCGTGGTGCCGGCGCCGCCGAGGGCGAGCGGCAGGGATGCATCCGCCCCGCGCGGCAGCCGCGGCGCGGCGCCGGCCAGCTTCAGCGCCGAGGCGAAGCGCAGCGCGCCGACCTGGTCGAGCAATGCCACGGCCGGCAGGTTCAGCGACATCCGCAATGCATCGGCGGCGGTGACGCGGCCGGCGAAGTCGCGTGAGAAATTCTCCGGCGCATAGGCGCCGAAATGCCGCGGCAGGTCGGCGATGATGGTGGAGGGCGTGACGATGCCGCGCTCGAAGGCCATGGCGTAGAGGAACGGCTTCAGCGCCGAACCGGGCGAGCGCACCGCCCGCGTCAGGTCCAGCGCCCCGGCGCGCGATTCCGCGCCCCACTCGCCGCCGATCAGCGCGCGCACCTCGCGCGTTTCGATATCGGTCACGACGATCGCGAGCGCGGCGCGGTCTGGCAAAGTCGCCAGCACGTCGGCGGCGAGGCGTTCCGTCGCGCGTTGCAGCCCGGCATCGAGCGTCAGGGTCACCGGCGCGGTCGCCCCGCGCGCCATCTCGCGCGACAGATGCGGCGCGAGGCGCGGCATGGGCTGGCGGCGTTCCGGCATGGCGGCGGCGAGTGCCAGGTCGCGATCCGCCGCCGATAGCCCGGCCGCCGGGCCGCCGCGTCGGGCGAGCACCGCGTCGCGCGCCGCACGCGCCGCGACAGGGTGGCGGTCCGGGCGCAGCGATGCCGGGCGGCGGGCGAGCGCGATCAGCAACGCCGATTCGGCGGCATCGAGCCGCATCGCCTGGCGGCCGAACCAGGTAAGGCTGCCGGCGCGGATCCCCTCGATATTGCCGCCCTGCGGGGCGAGCGTCAGCCAGATGCCGAGGATCTCATCCTTGCTGAAGCGGGCTTCCAATTGCAGGGCGCGGAAGATCTCGATGAGTTTGGAGCGCAGGTTGCGCGGCCGCGGTTCGAGCAGCCGCGCCGCCTGCATGGTCAGCGTCGAACCGCCGGAGACGACGCGCCCGGCCCGCAGCCACTGGAACGCCGCGCGGGTCAGGGAGATGGGATCGACGCCGATGTGGTGGCGGAAGCGGCGATCCTCGGCGGCGATGAGCAGGTCGGTGAGCGTGGCCGGCACATCGGCCGTGGTGGTGCGCAGGCGCCAGGTACCGCCGGGGACCGGCAGGACGGAGAGCGTGCGACCCTCGCGGTCCAGCACCTCGGTGCCAGTCGTGGCGAGCCGCGACAGGTCGGGTGGGAAGGCGCGGTCGAGGGCGAAGGGGGTGGCGATGATCGCGGCGATGCAGGCCGCGAGGGTCGCACGGCGGCGGGTCAGGAACATGGGGCGGCGCGAAGACTGGAGGGGCTTTGCCCCTCCAAACCACCCCACCAAAGGCCTAAGGGCCTCTGGACACCAGTACTGGGTGTTGGGCATGGCGGGCGCGTTGGCGTGGTGTGGTCGCGTTGCGCGGCAGGGCCGAGCACAGCCTCCATGGGCCATAATACCGACGGAACTTGCCCCGCCGCGCTCGGTACCCGAGCAATCCCCTGCCACCGCGCAGGGCAGGCCCTTTGCACTCCCGAAACCCCCGCCGCGCCCAACACCCAGTACTGGTGTCCAGAGGCCCTGAGGCCTTTGGCGGGGAGGTTCGGAGGGGCAGAGCCCCTCCGATTGCCGCCCGCCGCCTTCACGGCAGCACCGTAATCCGCGCCACGTTCTGCCGTGCGAAGATCCCCGGCCGGTACATGTCCTGCGCTTCCGCGCCGGGCAGCTCGAATGCCCCCGGCGTTACCGCCCGTAGCCGTACCGCGACGCGCGCGAAGGGCTGGGCCGGGGTGACCGTTACGGCCGCCGCGTAGCGGTCATCGAGGGCCGGCTGGCTGTCCACCGCGGTCAGCGTGCCGAGCCATGGCATGCCGGCGATGTCGCCGGACGGCAGGCGGGAGGCGATTTCCCAGCCGGCCGGCAGGCCCTGGACCATCATCGCCTCATGCCGGTCGTTGGTCTCCGACCGCAACTCCATCAGCAGGATGAAGGAGGTGTTCTGCGCCAGCGTGTCGAGGTTCAGCGGCTCGCCGTTCAGTGCGAAGAAGCGGCGCGTGACGCGGAAGCCCTCGCGCGCGGCGGGCAGCGCCTGGCGCGGGATGCCGGTGATCGACACCGCCTGCCAGACCGGCGCGGTGCCGAGGTTGCGCGCGGTGCCCGAGGCGGTGAGCGCCGTCACCACCATCGGACGCGGCGGCAGGGCGGAACCGTTCACCGCGACGCTCGCCGCCCGCATGCCCTGGCCGAGCACCTGCGCGGCG
The DNA here is from genome assembly GCF_014644535.1 of Neoroseomonas lacus. Taxonomy (GTDB): domain Bacteria; phylum Pseudomonadota; class Alphaproteobacteria; order Acetobacterales; family Acetobacteraceae; genus Neoroseomonas; species Neoroseomonas lacus. The sequence goes on along the minus strand of NZ_BMKW01000002.1, from coordinate 128,638 downwards.
AGCACCGCCCAGGCCTGTTCCTGGGTGCTGCTGCGATTGGGGGTGAAGTCGGCGCCCGGCAGCACCGACATGGCTTGGGTCAGCCGGTCGGTGAGCAGCCCGCTTTCGCGCAGCAGCAGCGTGGTCGCCAGCGCGTCGCGCGACGCGGTGCCGTAGTCGAAGGACCAGAAGCGCCGGCCGGTGGTGGCGAGCGCGGCGGTGAAGGCCTGCTGCGCGCGCACCGTGTCGCCGCCACGCGCGAAGGTGGCGGCGAGTTGGGCGCGCGAGATCTGCGTCGGCATGTCATTCAGCGATTCTATCAGTCGCCGTGCCGCGCCAAGGCGTGGTTGCCCGGCCAGCGCCATCGCATAGAGACGATAGGCCTGCGCCGCGCGATCGGTCGGGCTGTCGCCGCCGGCATCCTCGATGGCGTCGTCGAGGAAGCGCAGCGCCTCGCGCAGCGCGCCTTCCGGCACGGTGGCGCCGGCGGTGCGGGCGCGCAGCAGCGCCTCGACCGCGTAGGGCGTCAACCATTGCTGCGCCTCGCCATCGGCGCTCCACATGGCGAAGGAACCATCGAAGCGCTGCCGGTCGAGAATGGCATCCACCGCGCGTTGCAGGCGGATGGCGCGGTCGGAGCCGGCCTCGGCGGCGAGGTCGGTGGACAGCGCCAGCGCGCGCGAGGCCGATTGCTCGAGGCAGGCGAGGGGGAAGTCCTCGACCGCGCGCAGCATCGCCGCCGCGTCGTAGCGGACCACGGCGCCGAAGGAGGCGCTGGCCCGCCAAGCGCCGTTGACGAAGCGGTCCGCCGGGACCGTCAACGGCAATTCGACGCCGGGCGGCAATTCGACGCCGGCGACCTCCGTCACGCGCGGGCGGGAGGAGCGGATGGTGATGCGGCTCTCGCGCTCAACCCGGAAGCCGTTTGGACCGGTGACGGCGAGGCGTACGACGCCTTCGCCGCCCTCGGTGGCGCGCAGCGTGGTGAAGGGCTGCGCGCGGGCGCCGGTGGCGAGGTTCGCCGCGAGGCGGGTCGGCCCGACGATGGACAGGCCGCCGGTGGTGGACAGCTCGGCGGCGACCTCGCCGGCCGGCAGTTCGATGTTGTGCAGCAGGACGGACAGCCGCGCCTCGTCACCCGGGGCGAGGAAGCGCGGCAGCAGCGCCTCGGCCACTACCTGGTCGCGCACGGTCAGCGCATGGGCGCCGGCGCCGATGCGGGTGCCTTCCCAGGCCACCGCCATCAGCCGCAGCTCGCCGGCGAAATCCGGGATATCGAGCGGTACCATCGCGACGCCATCCGGCCCCGCGCGCACCACGCCCGAGAACAGCGAGACGAGACGCTGCGGCGGCTGGATGACGTCCGCCCCGTCGCCTTCGTCGCCTCCCTGGCGCAGTAGGGCGAGCTCGCCTTCGGCGGGCGCGATCATGCGGCCGTAATCGTCGCGGATGTCGACGCCGAGACCACGCCGGCCGAGGAAATGCGCCGCCGGGTCGGGGTTGGCGAAGTTGGTCAGGCGCAGGATGCCCTCATCCACAGCGGCGAGGGTGAGCAGCACCTGGCCGTTCGCATTGGTGACGCGCACCGGGATCTCGACGCGCTGGCGCGGGCGCACCAGCGGCGGCGTGTCGATGGCGACGCCGAGCGTGCGCGGCGCCGGGTCGAGCCCAACCCAGGCGAGGCCGAGCCCGCGGCCCGGCTCGCCGGAGCGCGTCTCGCCGGGACGGAAGACAGTGACGGCGACATAGGCGCCGGGGCCCCAGGCGGCATCGACCGGGACCTCGATCTCGGTGCCGCCCGCGGCGACGTCCACCTCGCGCAGCGACACCAGCCGGTCGGTCAGCACGGCGATCGAGGCATGGCCGGCGAAGGGCGGGGTGATGCGGATGCGCGCGGTGGCGCCCGGCACATAGGATTGCCGGTCGGCGGCGACATCGACGCGGTCGGGGATTTCGGCGCTCTCGACGCCGGCCCATCCGGAGCGGAAGCGGATCGAGGTGATGCCGAGGCCCTTGGTGTCGGACACTTCCAGGCGATAGCGCCCGAAGGCAAGCGAGCGGGCGAAGCGGACGGGCTGCCCGGCGTTGACGGTCAGTTCCTGCGCATCGACCGGTTCGTCGCGCCAGACGGTTTCCCACCTCGCGATCGAGCCGCGCACGACGATCCGCCAGTTCGGCCGTTCGCGCACCAGGCGCAGGCGCAGCACGGCAGGCACCGAGCGGCCTTCGGGCGAGACGGCGGCGATGTCGAAGGCAGCTTCCGCGCCGGCATCGATGGCGTCGCCCTCGAAGGCCGGCTTCACCGCGATGAAATTGGCCCGCGCGCGGATCGGCACGGTGAAGCGTGTGCGGGTCTCGCGGCCACCCGGTTCGCTCATCGAGACCGAGACTTCGCCCTTCACCGGGCGCGTGGTGTCCGGCGCCTGCGGCAGGTCGAGCGTCAGGGTGGTGCGGCCCTGCTCGTCGGTCGCCGGGATATCGAAAGTCAGCAGGTCGGGGGCGAATTGTTCCTGGGCGAGGCCGAAGCGCCAGCCGCGCCATTCGGGGAAGGGCTCGGGGTCGGTCAGCAGGCGCATCTCGGCCTGGCCGGTCAGGCCGGCGCCGGGCGCGCCATAGAGGAAGCGCGCGGTGACCGGCACGGGGAGGCCTTGCGGGCCGGGCACCAGCGGGCCAGGGACGGGGCCGGCGGTGACGGCGAGCCGTTCGGGCAGGAAGGCCTCGACCCGGAAGGTCGTGCGGCCGACCGGCGGCGCATCCGGGTCGGTCAGCGCCTCCAGCGACCAGACGCCGAAGGTGGCGCCGGCTGACAACCGCATCGGCCAGTAGATGGCGCCGCCATCCTGGCGCGGTGGAACGTATTCGGCGGCGACCTGGCCGTTCGGGCGACGCAGTCGCAGCCGCACCGGCAGGTCGAGCGGGCGGCCCGCCGGGTCGCGGATCAGGGCGGCGACGTTCACCGTCTCGCCGGGGCGGAAGATGCCGCGGTCGAGCCACAGGAAGGCATCGACCGGCCCGGGCTGTGGCAGGCCGGTGGCGCCGCGGTCGGACAGGTCGAAGGAGGCGGCTTCGAGCGACAGCGCGGCGAGGTCGTCGGCGGTCTCGGCATGCACGGCGACCGGGGCGAGCGGGCCGGTGCCGCGCATCAGCGCGGCGGGGAAGCGGGCGAGGCCGTCGTCACCGGTGCGCGCCTCGGCCAGGATCTCGTTGTTGCGCGCCATCAGCATCAGGCGCAGCCCGGCGGTGACGGCGGCCGATTGCAGGGAGCGCGCCTGCACCGCGAGGCCATCCGCCCCGCGCCAGGCGGTCAGCCCGATATCGGAGACGAAGAAGGGCAGGGCGGCGGTCTCGCCGCTGCCGCGCCGCGCATCGGCATTGCGCAGGACGACCAGATAGGCGCCGGGGCCGGCGCTGCGCATCACATCGGGCAGCGGCAGGATGGAGCGCAGGGTGCGGTTGACCTGCATGCCGCGCAGTTCGGCGCGGCCTTCCCACAGGATGCGGCCCATGTCGTCGCTGATGGTGTCGGCGGACCAGGATTCCAGCGCCTGGCCTGGCGTCCAGTCGCGGCGCAGCGGCACCAGATTGCGTTCGGCCACGCGCACCAGGCGCATCGTCATGGCGTTGACGTTGACGGTGGCGACGCCGATGCGCGGTTCCTGGCCGCGCGGCAGGATGAAGGCGCGGGTGTCGAAGGCGATGCGCGGGTCGCGGTTCGGCATGGCGATGCCGACCGTGGTGTCCTGGCGCAGATTTTGGCGGTCCTCGCCGGGCAGGCCGGCGCGCAGGACCAGCCGCGTCGTAGCGCCCCAGGGCAGGCCGGCGATGCAGAGCTGGTCGCCCTCGCGTTCCACCGCGAGCGAGGGGATCGGCGGGTCGGCGCGGATCCAGTCGGCGGGGTTCCAGTCGGTGCGACGGGCTGGCGGATTGGTGAAGGTGAGGCAGGCGCGGGCGGGTTCGGCCTCGGCTTCCGGGGTGACGCGGCGGACCAGCATGCCGGCGGCGCGGCGCGCGGCTTCGAGGCGCTGGCGGTATTCGGGCGTGTCGGAGCGTTCGAGGATGGTCTCCAGCGCCTCGATCTGCTGCACCGGGCGGTCCATGCGGCCAAGCACATCGGCGATCACCAGCAGGGGCGCGATCTCGGGCTCGCCATAGGGGGCGAGCTGGAAGGCGCGCCAGGCGGCCTGCAGGGCGCGCTGGTTGTTGGGCGGCGTGCGACTGGCCTGCGCCTGGGCGAGCGACAGCCAATGGTCGCCATTGGGCTGGCCCATGCCGATGCGTTCCTCCCAGGCGGTCGCGGCGGCGGCGTAGTCGCGGCGGGCCTCGGCCTGCTGGGCGCGTTGTTCGGCGGCGAGGCGCTGCTGCGGTGAGCCGCCGGCGGGGAAGCGGCGGCGCATCTCTTCGAAATACTGGCCGCTGTCGCGGCTGAGCCCAGGTAGGTCGAAGGATTGCGCCTGAGCGAGACCCGGCAGGGACAGCATGACGATCATCAGCAGGCGGACAAGGCGCATGTTTGGCGTTCCCGGGTCTGTTCGCGCGTCCGGGCAGCATGGCATGGCGTGCTGCCCGATGCATCGGACGAGACGATGATGCATGTGCGAGGTGTGCGAAGCGTTTCACTCCTGGCGTTTCGGTGTTTAACCTGCCGGACAACGCCACCGGCAAGGCTGGCGACAAGGGAGAGTAGTCATGACTATCGCCACGCAGATTCGCCGGCGGTCCCTGCTGGCCGCCTCCGCCGTGCTTGCCGCGCCGCGCGCGCTGCACGCCCAGGGCGCTTGGCCGAACCGACCGATCACCATGGTGGTGCCCTACCCGCCGGGCGGGACGACCGACCTGTCGGTCCGCCCGATCGCCGAACCGCTCGGCCGGTTGCTGGGCCAGCCCATCGTCATCGAGAACCGGCCCGGCGCGGGAGGCACCATCGGCGCGCAATATGTGGCGCAGGCGCGCGACGGGCACACCTTCCTCGGCTTCCCGGTGGCGGTGATGACGATCGCCCAGCATGTGATGCACCTGTCCTTCGACCCGGCGACGGCGCTGGTGCCGGTGGCGATGACCTCGGTCGCCTACAATGTGATTGCGGCGCATCCGTCGGTGCCGTTCCGCGACGTGGCGGGGCTGATCGAGTACGCCAAGGCCAATCCCGGCGCGCTGCGTTTCGGCTCGGCGGGGAACGGGACAATCACGCAGCTCTCGGGCGAGCTGTTCGCCGAGGCGGTGGGCATCAGGCTGGAACACATCCCGTATCGCGGGTCGGCGCCGTCGCTGACGGACCTGCTGGCGGGGCGCGTGCAGCTGTTGTTCGACCCGGTGGCGATCCCGGCGGTGAAGGACGGGCGCATCCTGGGGCTGGCGACGCTGGCCGAACAGCGCAACCCGGACCTGCCGAATGTGAAGACGCTGGCCGAGCTCGGCCATCCGAACGCGCTGGCGGTGCCGTGGTATGGCGTCGCCGCGCCGGCCGGCACGCCGAACGAGGTGGTCGATCGGCTGGCTACGGCGATCGGCGAGGCGCTGGCGATGCCGGTGGCGGCCACGGGGATGGCGCCGATGGGCATGGCGCCGGTCTTTGAGCGCGGCGAGGTGTTCGCCACACGCGTCGCGCGCGAGCGAGAGAGCTACGGCGCGCTGGTGCGGCGGCTGGGGGTGCAGCCGGCCTGATGCCGACGTGATGACCGGCGGGGACGAGATTGGAGGGGCGCTGCCCCTCCAAGCCACCCCGCCAAAGGCCTGAGGGCCTCTGGACACCTTGAATTGGTGCGGGCCCGACGGCGTAAGTAGGCAGGATCTGTCACGCCGGGCACAAAGCCTGGCAATTCGCGTGGCACCGGGCAGGGCGAGAGTCTAGTCGCCGTGAAAGCCCCGCTCCACCCGACACTAAGTATCGGTTTCCAAGGGCCTCGGGCTTTTGGTGGGGGCGTGAGGCACTGCCTCACGCGGAGGGGACAAAGCCCTCTCCGCTTCCAACCATCGCGCCTGTCCGGCGCCGCCCCGATGATACCAATCGCTAGCTGTTCGCGACCGTTGGCATCCGCGTTTTCGTGCCGCCAAACGCGACACGCCGAAGGCACGTCTCCGGCGTGACGCTCAAACCAGCGGTTTGCTTGGCTTTCGCCGGACTCACGGCGGGCAGCATTCGCGCCCTTGGCAGGAGTGAAAGCCTCATGCCGTTGGCATGAAGCGGTCAGGCGGCGGCCTCGGCGCGGAGCCATTCGGCAAATGTCGCGGCGGCGGCCATCAGGTCGGCCGGGTCCACCGCTTCGCGCGGGTTGTGGCTGCCATTGGCGTTGCGGATGAGCAGCAGGCCGGTCGGGATGCCGGCGGCGGCGAAATTCGCCGCGTCGTGTGAGGCCGGCGAGCCGAGCGGCATGGTCGTGATGCCGATGCGCGACGCCGCTGCCGCGAGCGATGCTTGCAAGGCCGGGTCGCACGGGCCAACCGGCGCGGCGTTGCGCGGACCGAGGTCGATCGTCACGCCGCGCCGCGTGGCGACCTCTGCGACGATCGCGTGCAGGCGTTGTTCGAGGGCGGCGAGATGCGTCGCGTCGTAGGCGCGCAGGTCGAGCGACAAGGTGAAGTCGCCGGCGACGACGGTGATCTCGTGCTTCGTCGTGTCGGTGTGGAAGCGGCCGATGGTGAAGGCCATGGCCCGGCCGGCGGCTTCCTCCCCGGTCCATAGCGCGTCGAGTGCGGTGAAGAGATCGGCGCCGGCCAGCGCGGCGTCGTGGCGGAAGCGGCGTGGCAGGCCGACATGCGCGTGCTCACCGGTGATGCGGATGGCGGCGTGGCGGATATTGCCGGGGATGCCGGTGCAGATGGCGAGCGGCAGGCCGGCTTCGATCAGGCTCGGCGCCTGTTCGATATGGGCTTCGAGGAAGCAGCGGATCGGCCCGGCCGGCGACAAGCGGCGGCCAGGTGCGATCGCAGCGGGGTCGCCGCCACACCGGGCTATGTGCTCGGCGAGCGTCAGGCCGGTATCCGCGCGGCGACGGTCGAGCGCATCGGGCGGCAGCATGCCGAGGGCGGCGCGGCTGCCGATCAGGCCGAGGCCGAACCAGACCGCCTCCTCGCAGCGGAAGGCGGCGATGGTGATGTCGGCACGCGGGGCGAAGCCCTCGGCGCGCAGGGTGGAGACGGCGGCGAGCGCGGCGAGCACGCCGGCCGCGCCGTCGAAATTGCCGCCGTGGCGCACGCTGTCGAAATGCGAGCCGAGCAGGATGCGCGGGGCCGCGCGGTCGGTGCCCGGCCAGGTGAGGTAGAGGTTCGTCGCCGCATCGCGGGTGACCTCGAAGCCGAGGCGCGCGGCCTCGGCGATGGCGAGTGCGTGCGCGGCGTTCTCGCGCTCGTCGAAGGCGTGGCGCGTGATGCCTGGCGGGTCGGCGCCGATCGCTGCGAGCCGGTCGAGCAGGGCGGCGGTGCGCGCCTGCTCGTCGGCGAGGGTCACGCGCCGATCTCGGCCAGGACGTCGGCGGTGTGCTGGCCGAGCGTGGGCGCGAGCGCGTGCCAATGGCCGAGGCCTGGCAGCATCGGCAGCGGCACCTCGCCGAGTTGCGGCTGCTTGATGCGCGCGGCGCCGCCATAGGCGACGACATGCTCGTTCGACAGCCAGTCGAGCGGCGAATTCACACGGTCGGCCAGCAGCCGCGCGCCTTGCAGCAGCGTGACCCATTCCGCCGAGTGACGCTGGATGAAGGCGGCACGCACGATGGCGTAGAGCGCCTCGCGGTTTTCCCAGCGCAGCGGGAAGGTGGTGAAGCGCGGGTCGGTCTTGGCGTGTTCGATACCGAGCGTGTCGCAGATGGTGAGCCATTCGCTCTCGCGCACCAGCGTCACCATCACCCAGGCGCCATCGGCGCATTGATAGGCGCCGGCCGGTGCATTGGGCGGCGCGGCGGGCTTGCCCTGCACGCCCCATTCGCCGATCTGGTGCGTCAGCAGGTTCGATGTGGCGGCCATCAGCGACATGTCGATGACGCGCCGGCGCGGCGTGCTGTCCTGCAGCCGCGCGGCGAGGGCCACCTGCACCGCGGAGAAGGCATAGATGCCCGTCGCCATGTCGGAGACGAAGGCGCCGACCTTGTGCGGCACGCCATCGGCGCCTTCGTTCAGCGACACCATACCGGAGAAGGCCTGCGCCACGGAATCGGTGCAGGGGCGTTCGGAATACGGTCCGGTCTGGCCGAAGCCGGAGATCGACAGGCAGACGGCATCGGGTTTCGCGTTCTCCGGGCCGAGGCCGATGCGCGCGGCGACGCCGGGGCGGAAGGCTTCGATCAGCACATCGGCGGAGGCGGCGAGCTTCGCCGTGGCGGCGCGGCCGTCGTCGGATTTCAGGTCGAGCACCACCGAGCGCTTGCCGCGGTTGAAGCACACCGTCATCACCGAGACGCCGTCCTTCGCCGTGCCGAGGCCGCGCGACCAGTCGCCTTCGGCCGGTTCCAGCTTGATGACATCGGCACCGCAGGCGGCAAGCATCATGCCGCAATAGGGCCCGGCGATGCCCTGCCCGGCATCCAGCACGCGCAGGCCCTTATAGGGCTTCATCGCCTCGTCCATCGCATTTCCTCCGTCACGGTCCGGGCCTATCCTGACGCGAAGCGACATAATGGGAAGGGGACGACCATGAGGCTCAGCCGACGCGCGGCTTTGGGAATGACTTTCGCGCCGCTGGCGATGCCGGCGCTTGCGCAGGAGTGGCCGACGCGGCCAGTGCGCTTCATCGTGCCCTATCCGCCGGGCGGGCCGACAGATATCATGGGGCGCATCGTCGCCCAGGCGGTGCAGGGGCCGCTCGGCCAGCCCGTGGTGGTGGAGAATCGCGCCGGCGCCAATGGCATTATCGGCAGCGAGGCGGTAGCGCGCGCCGCGCCGGATGGCGCGACCTTCCTGGTGAATGCCTCGGCGCATGCGATCGTGCCGCATCTGACGCCGCGCATGCCGTTCGATGCCATCGCCGATTTCGTGCCGGTGACGAATATCGCCGCCGTGCCGCTGATGGTGGTGGTGAACCCGTCCCTGCCGGTGCGCTCGATCGCTGAACTGGTTGCGTATGCCAAGGCGAATCCGGGGCGGCTGGCCTATGCGTCATCCTCGCAGGGCGGCGCGCCGCATCTGGCGGCCGAGTTGTTCAAGCTGATGGCCGGGGTGGACATGACCCATGTGCCGTATCGCGGCAGCGGGCCGGCGGTGCAGGATCTGATGGCCGGCACGGTGCAGGTGATGTTCGATTCGATGCCGAGCAGCGCCGGCGCCGTTCGGCAGGGGCAGTTGCGCGGGTTGGCGGTGACGACGCCGACGCGGGTGGACGCTTTCCCCGACCTGCCGACGGTCGCCGAGGCGGGCGTGCCGGGTTACGAGATCGCCACCTGGTATGGCATCTGGGCGCCGCGCGGCACGCCGGCGGCGATCGTGGACCGGCTGCAGCAGGCCGTCGCGGCAGCCGAGGCGACGCCGGAGTTGCGCGCCCGGCTCGATGCGTTGGGCGCCCAGCCGGTGGCCGATACGCCGGCGGCGTTTGCGCGCTTCGTCCAGGCGGAATACGACCGGTGGGGCCGCCTGGTGCATGATGCCAATATCCGGATGGATTGAGTGATGCGCGCTGTCGTCTGCGAGACCTGGCGACCCTTCGATGCGCTGGAGCTGAAGGAGGTTCCGCGGCCGCAGATGCGGCCGCACGGCGTGCGCATCCGCATCGAGGCGAGTGGCGTGTCCTTCGCCACGCAACTCGTCGTCGAGGGCAAGTATCAGCGCAAGCCGCCGCTGCCCTTCATCCCCGGCACGGAGGTGGTCGGCACGGTCATCGAGGCAGCGCCGGATGCCGAGGCGCCGCAGGTCGGCACGCGGGTCTTCGCGGTGCTCGACTGGGGCGGCTATGCTGAGGAGGTGGTGGCCGACGACATCCATGTCGTCGCCATCCCCGACGGCCTGCCGGCCGAGGCGGCGGTGGGCTTCCCGATTTCCTACCCAACCGCCGGGGCGGGGTTGTTGTGGCGTGCGCATCTGTCGCCCGGCGACTGGGTGCTGGTGCATGGCGCGGCCGGTGGCGTCGGGTTGGCGGGGGTTGAGATCGCCAAGGCGATGGGTTGTCGCGTCATTGCCCGCGCGGCGGCGGCGAAGCATCCGTTGCTGCATGCGCGCGACGCCGATGTGGTGCTCGACAGCGCGGCGCCGTTTCGCGAGGCGGTGCGGGGGGCGACGGGCGGGCAGGGTGTCGCCTGCGTGCTGGACACCATCGGTGGCGATGCCTTCGCCGATTCAGTGCGGTGCCTGGGCGATGGCGGGACGCTGGTGGTGATCGGCTTCGCCGGGGGCGGCATTCCGACGGTCGCGGCGAATATCCTGCTGCTGAAGAACATCGCCGTCGCGGGGGTGAACTGGGGCACCTATGTCGGGTGGTCGCCGGGGGATAACCGGCAGCTTCACGCGCCGCGCGCGCGGGCGCTGTGGGCGCAGTTGATGGCGTGGTGGGAGGCAGGGGCGCTGAAGCCGGAAGTGCATGCCGGCTTCGCGCTGGAACAGTTCCGCGAGGCGATGGCGGAGGTCAGTGGCAGGCGCAGCGCCGGGCGCGTGGTACTGCGACCGTGACGGGCGGGGGACAAGGTCAGAGGGGCTTTGCCCCTCCGAACCACCCCACCAAAGGCCTAAGGGCTTTTGGAAACCTCCTTTTGGTACCGGGCACAGAGGTCATGCGACTGTGGCGACGGGCGCCGCCGGCGCGCCCGCGGGGCTGGCCGTCCGCGTATCGGTTTCCGAAGGCCTTGGGCCTTTGCGGGTACCCTCTCACATTGCGAGGAAATGTGAATGGGAGCCCGTGGTGGGGCGGTTCGGAGGGGCAAAGCCCCTCTGACCTGCGTCGCGCCGCATGACGCAGGCTCGCGACCATCGTTCCATCGCGCTGATCGTCGCCTCGGCGTTGTTCATGCAGAATCTCGACAGCGCCGTGCTCGCCACCGCGCTGCCATCGATGGCGCGCGACCTGAACGAGGACCCGGCGCGGCTCGGTGCCGCCATCACGTCGTACCTGGTGGCGCTGACGGTCTTCATCCCCTTCTCCTCCTGGATCGCCGACCGCTTCGGGGCGAAGCGCGTCTTTATGCTGGCGATCCTGACCTTCGTCTTCGCCTCCGTATTGTGCGGGCGGTCGCAGGGGTTGGGTGAGCTGATCGCCTTTCGCATCCTGCAAGGCCTCGGTGGGGCGATGATGGTGCCGGTTGGGCGGCTGCTGCTGCTGCGGGAGATTCCGAAGAAGGACATGCTCTCGGCGATGGCCTGGCTAACCATGCCGGCGCTGCTGGGGCCGGTGACAGGGCCGCCGGTGGGCGGTTTCCTGACCGACCTGTTTTCCTGGCGGGCGGTGTTCTGGATCAATGTGCCGATCGGGTTGATCGGCTTCCTGCTGGTGGCGTGGAAAATCCCGCATGTGGCGCCGACCAAGCCCGGGCCGCCGGACCTGGTCGGGTTGGGGCTGACCGGGGCGGCGCTGGCGCTGGTCATGTTCGGGCTGGAGACGGTGGGCCGGCATGTTGTGCCCGGCGGGCTGTCCTGGGCGGGGTTGGCGCTGGGGCTGGTGACCGGAGGCTTCGCGATCCGCCATTGCCGACGGGTGGCGCGACCGGCGCTGGATCTGTCGCTGTTTTCGATCGCGACCTTTCGCGACCCGGCGGTGGCCGGCAGTATCTTCCGCAGCGGCGCGGGGGCGGTGCCCTTCCTCATCCCGGTGATGCTGCAGATCGGCTTCGGCATGAGTGCGTCGCAGAGCGGGCTCGTCTCCTTCGCCACCGCGCTTGGTGCCTTTGCGATGAAGCCGCTGGTGCGGCCGCTGCTCAAGCGCACCGGGTTTCGTGGCGCGCTGATGGCCAATGGCGTGGTTGCGGCGCTGGGGATCGCGGCCCTGTCGCTCATCGGGCCGAGCTGGCCGTCGATTGCGATCTTTGTACTGCTGGCGGCTGGTGGGCTGGCGCGCAGCCTGCAATTCACCGCGCTGAACACGCTAGCCTTCGCCGAGGTGCCGACCGAGCGGATGTCGGCGGCGACCGCGCTGTATGGCACCTTGCAGCAACTGACGCCGGCGCTTGGCGTGGTGTTGGCGACGACGACGCTGGAAGTCTCCTCCGCCATGGCGGGGCGGGTGGATCTGCTGCCGGTGGATTTCTCGCGCGGCTTCCTGGTGGCGGCGGCGGTGGTGCTGTTGTCGGTGCCGTTGCATGCGCGGCTGGCGGCGGATGCGGGGGAGGAAGTGTCCGGGCATCGGCGGTGAGGGCCATGGAGAGGGGCTCTGCCCCTCTCCAAACCTCACCCCGCCAAGGCCTAAGGGCCTCTGGACACCTTGAGTTGGTGCGGGGCGCTGCAGGCTGACCCATGCGAGGAAGTCGCTTCGCGCAAAGTGCCGAGGAGACGACCTCGAATCGGGCACGGCGGAGGCGTTGTCACCGCGAAAGCCCCATTGTGCGCAACACCAAGTATCGGTTTCCAAAGGCCTCGGGCCGAGGGGCTCCCATCGGCGTTGCTTCGCAACGTCAATGGGTCCCCGTGGTGGGTGAGGTCCGGAGAGGGCAAAGCCCTCTCCGGTTCCAACCTTCGCGCGCCTGGAGCGACGCCCCCGTCAGAACAGCTCCATCAGCTTCGTATGATCGTCGAGTTCGCTGGGCGCGCCTTCGAAGATGAAGCGGCCCGACCGCATCACCACCACGCGATCCGACACGGCGAAGGCTTCGCGCACATTCTGTTCGACCAGCAGGATCGCCATGCCGCGCGATTCACGCAGCGCGGCGATCGGGCGGATGAGGTCCTGGAACAACTTGGGCGCGAGGCCGATCGAGGGTTCGTCCAGCAGCAGCGCCTTCGGGCGTGTCAGCAGCGCGCGGCCGATCGAGACCATCTGCTGTTGCCCGCCCGACAGCGTGCCGGCGCGGCGGGTGCGGAATTCCTTGATGCGCGGCAGTACGTCGAGTACTTCCTCGATGCGCTCGCGCTGGCCGGATTTCGGCACGCCGGCCGACCACAGGGCGAGGCCGAAAATCTCCTCGACGGTGAGGTCGGGGAAGACGCCGCGGCCCTCGGGCACTAGCGCGACGCCGGCCGCGCCCAGCGCTGCGGGCGAATGCTGCGACGGAGCATTGCCGAACACGGTCATCGATCCGGCGGAGGGGCGATGCAGCCCGAACAGCACGCGCAGCAGCGTCGACTTGCCGGCGCCGTTGTGGCCGATCAGGCAGAGGATCTCGCCATCGTTCAACGTGAGGGAGACGTCCTGCAGCACCTCTCGCCCACCGAAGCCGGCGGAGAGGCCGGTGGCCTGGATGGCGGGCGCGGTCATGCGGCCTCCTGCGGGCGGTCGCCGAAATAGATGGCGGCCAGCGCCGGGTCCTTGAGGATGGTGTCCGGGTCGCCCTCGGCCAGCACCCGGCCCTGGTCGAGGAAGGCGATGCGGTTGGAGAGTTCCACCACCACGTCGAGATTGTGCTCGATCAGGCAGATCGCCACGCCACGCGTCTGCGCTTCCTTCAGCAGCGAGCCGAAGCGGATGCGCGAGGCGAGGTCGAGCCCCGATGCCGGTTCGTCGAGCAGCCAGATATGCGCCTCGGCGGCGAGAATGCGCGCCATCGAGAGAAACTTCCGCTCGGCATAGGCGAGGTCGACCGCGCGCGCATCGGCGAGGCTGGTGAGGCCGGTCGCGTCAAGCGCGGCCTCGGCGCGGTGTTCGCGTTCCTGCTGCGCGCGGCGGCCGCCGGGTTGCCAGAACCAGGCGGAGACCTCGGTGGCGGCGAGCACGTTCTCGCGCACCGTCATATGGGTGAACAGGCGCAGGTCCTGATACGACCGCGCGACGCCGAGCCGCGCGACCTGCCAGGGCTTCAGCCCCATGATCGGCTTGCCGCGGATCTCCGCCGTGCCGGAATCGGCGCGGAGGTTGCCGGTGATCAGGTTGAAGGTGGTGGTCTTGCCCGCCCCGTTCGGCCCGACCAGCGCGGTCACCTGGCCAGCATAGAGCGCGAGCGAGACGCCGGCGACGGCCTGCAATCCGCCAAAGGCGCGGGCGAGGTCCGCGCAGCGCAGCGATACCTCGGTCATGACGTGGACTTCCCCTTGCTCATGTCGCCAAGCAGGCCGGCGGGGCGGAAGATCATCAGCAGCGTCATCGCCGAGCCGTAGATGATCTGCTGCACGGCCCCGACTTCGGTGGGTGGGATGAAGGGGATGAAGGAGATCACCGCCGGCAGGGACAGCAGCATCACGGCGCCGACCAGCGGGCCCCACAGCGTCCCGGCACCACCGATGATCACCATCGCCATGATCTGGATCGACTGGTCGAGGGTGAAGGATTCGACGTTGATGAAGGACAGGTGCAGCGCATAGAGCGCGCCGGCGATGCCCGCGCCGGCACAGGCGAAGGCGACGGCGAGGGTCTTCGCCGCATTGACGTTCTTGCCGAGCGCCTCGGCGGCGGTGTCGGCGTCGCGGATCGATTGCAGCGTGCGTCCGAAGGCGCCGCGTTGCAGCCTTGCGGTGGCCCAGAGGATCAGCGCCAGCGCCACCAGCGCGAGCGGCAGCACCGGCACGACCATGCCGAACAGTTCAGGGCGCGGGATGCCGACAAGGCCACCGATGCCGCCCGTGAGCGGCTTGAGTTCGGCGAACAGGGTTGCCGCGACCATCTGCAGGCCGAGCGAGGCGGCGACGAAATATTCACCGCGCACGCGCAGCGCCGGCAAAGCGAGGCACAGCGATAGCCCGCCGGCAATCACCGCCGCGACCAGGCAGGCCAGGAAGGGGTTGGGCACCAGCAGCAGCGCGACCTGCGCGCCGCCATAGGCGCCGAGGCCGAAGAACACCGCATGCGCCACCGAGAAGATGCCCGCATAGCCGACGATGAAATTCAGCGTCGAGGCGAGGATGCCGGAGATCGCGGCAAGCGTCGCGAGATTGATGAGGAAGGCGGTCATCGCGTCTGCGTCACTCCGAAGATTCCGGCGGGACGGAAGATGATGAAGCCGAACAGCACGAGGAAGGACACCGCCTCCGCCCATTGCGTATCGACCACGGTGAGGGCGAGGCTTTCGGCGATGCCGAGCATCATGCCCGCCAGCGCGGCGCCGCGCAGCGAACCGATGCCGCCGACGATGGTCGCGGCGATCGAGATCAGCATCACGTGATGGCCGATGGCCTCGTTCAGCCCAGTGGTCATGGCGGTAACGATCGCCGCCGGTGCGGCGAGGGCGGAGCCGATCGCGAAGGCGAGCACCGACAGGCCGTTCGAGGAGAGGCCATAGGTGCGGATCAGGTCCGGGTTCTGCGCCAGCGCGCGCAGCGCCACACCCGCCGGATGGCGCGTGAGAAACAGCGTCAGTGCGACGAACAGCACCGCGGCCGTGGCGAGCGCGATCCACAGCATCGGGGCGACGAAGATCTCCGGCAGGATCTCGGCGGAGAAGGACAGCGGCGTATCCACCGTCGCGAAGCCGCGGCCGGCGATCATGCCGATGATGTTCTGCACCACGATGCTCACGCCGAAGGCGGCAACAAAGACGGTGAAGAAGGAGCCTTCATGCCGCTGTATGGGGCGATAGACCAGGCGCTCCATGACGATGCCGAACAGCATCGCTGCCGCGATGGAAGCCAGCACGCCCAGCCAGCTGGGCCAGTCCGCGCGCCAGGCGAAGAGGAAGACGTAGCCGGCGATGGTGAAGGCGATGCCATGCGCGACATGGAAGATTTTCGTCGCGCCGAAGATCAGCGCGAAGCCGGCTGCAGTCAGGGCGTAGATCGCCCCGGTCTGCAGCCCATTCAGCAGCAGTTGCAGAAACAGCATGAGACCTGCGATCAGCCGACGGCGATGACGCGCTGGCCGCGGATCTCATTGACCTGCAACTGGGTCAGCATATTGCCCAGTTCGTCGAACTCGCCTTCGCCGCCGACGAGGTTGAACTTGCGCGTCGCCAGCATGGCCGCGCGCATCGTCTCGCCATTCACCTCGCCGCCGGCCTGCTCCACCTGGCGGGCGAGCAGCCCGAACAGATAGGCCGCGTTGTAGTAATTGGCATGATAGGTCACCGGCGCCTGGCCAAAGCGCGCCTGGAAATCATCGGCGAAGCGCTTGGTGATCGGGTCGCTGCTTGCGAAGTCGAGCTTCTGGGTGGTGAACAGCGCGCCTTCGGCTTCGGGCAGGGTACGGATGCCATCGAGGCCGAAGCCGGAGAATGAACAGATGATCTGGGTCACGCCATTGTCGCGCAGGCCCTTCACGATCTGTGCCTGCTGCGCACCGAAGGAGGCGATGTAGATGGCATCCGGCCGCGACTGCCGCACCCGCGCGACGACCGAGCCGAATTGCTGCGCCGCGCGCGGCACCGAGTAGCTGCCAACGAGCGTGGCGCCATGGAGCGGCAGTTGTTCGCGCAACTGGCCGAGGATGGCATCGCCCAGCGGATCATCGACATAGATCAGCGCGACGCGCTTGACGTTCCGCTGGTTCACCAGGAACGGCACGATCGCGCGCACTTCAAGATGTGCCAGCGCGATGACGTTCCAGAAATAGGGCGACAGGCCTGACAGGTCCGGCCCGACGCCGCCGCCATTGACCATGATGGTCTTGGCGCGGTCGCCGATCGGCGCGATCGCCTTGGCCGTCGCGGTCCAGGAGGAAAGCACCCAGGAGGCGCGGTCGATGTTGATCAGCTTGTTCATGCCGATCACGGAAGGCTGCGGCAGTGCCTGGCTGTCCTCGGATTGCAGGCGCACGGGGCGGCGCAGCATGTTGTCGGCGTTGATGTGCGCGATGGCGACCTGCGCACCGCGGGTGAAGGCTTCGCCGAACTCCGCGTTCGGGCCGCTCATCGGGAACAGCGAGCCCATCACGTAGGGCTCGGCCTGCTGGGCGAAGGCGGGACGGATGAAGGGCAGGGCGAGGCTCGCAGCCAAAGCGGTGCGGCGGCCAATCATGGGACCGGGCATGGATCGTTCTCCCTCGAGGGTCCGGCGCCTGCACGGGCGCCGGTTCATTTGCAGAGCTAAGGTGTCGGCCCGCGACGGGCGGGCTGTCAACCGTGCGGCAGGCGGAAACCCGGCTCGTCCCATTGCATCGCGACTAGCTTTCCGCTGGTCGACAGCGTGATGTAGGCGGTGCGCATGTCAGCGCCGCCGAAGCAGATATTCGTCGGCATGCGCTCGGGCATCTTCACCACACGCAGGATCTCGCCGGCGGGCGAGACGGTGGTGATCTCGCCGGCGACGAGCGTGGCGACGATGATGTTCCCCGAGGCAGCGATCGCCAGGCTGTCGAGCCGGCGATAGCCGGGGAACTGGCAGAGCACACGGCCGCCATTGGAGGACGGCCAGGGTTCCTTCTTCAGCACGCCCGGTGCTTCCACGTCCCAGGCCCAGAGCCGGCCGGTCTCGGTTTCGGCGACATAGACCGTCTTGCCGTCGGGGCTGATGCCGATGCCGTTGGCGCCACCGAAGACCGGGAAGGCGGCCTCGACCACCTTCGAGCCATCGGCCGCGCCCCAATAGGCGCCACCATGGTCGCGGTCGCGCGCGCGCACCTTGCCGAGGTCGGAGAACCAGAAGCCGCCATGGGCATCGAACATCAGGTCGTTGGGGCCGCGCAGCGGGCGACCATCGACAGTGCGGTAGAGCGTCTCGACTGCGCCGGTGGCGGGGTCGACGGTCTCGATGCGGCCGCCCGAATAATCCGCCGCCTGGAAGCCGGGGCGCAGCAGGCCCGGTTCCTCGTGCCAGGAGAAGCCGCCATTGTTGCAGACATAGAGCAACCCGTTCGGGCCGAGGGCCAGCCCGTTCGGCGCGCCGGTGACGGTCGCGATGGTGCTCTTGGTGCCGTTCTGTGCGACGCGGGTGATGCGCCGCGCCTCGATCTCAACCAGCGCCACCGAGCCGTCCGGCATGCAGACCGGGCCTTCGGGAAAGCGCAGCCCCTCAGTGACGATGCGCAGATCGGGTGCGTCGACGGTGACGGTCATGGTGGATTCTTTCCCTTGGACTTGGTGCCCATGATGGCGCGGACCGGGCGTGCTGCGAAGGCTTGACGCCATGTGCGCTGCAACAGAGGCTTCACGGTCATGACCGCCCCAGACCCCGTCACGCTCTCCGTCCTCGACAACCGCTTCCGCGCCATTGTCGAGGAAATGGGAGAGGCGATGCTGCGCACCGCCTATTCCCAGATCCTGAACTCCTCGCGCGATTTCTCGATCGCGCTGTGCGACAGCGGGGCGCGGCTGCTCGCCCAGGCGGACCACATCCCGATCCATGTGGGTGCGATGCCCTTCGCGGTGCAGGCGGTGGTCGAGGCCTTCGGTGACGTCATCGCCGAGGGCGACATCTACCTGCTGAACGACCCCTATCATGGCGGGTCGCATCTACCGGACCTGACGATCATCGTGCCGGTCTTCGCCGAGGGTTGTCTGATGTTCTATTCGGTGGTGCGCGCGCATCACACGGATATCGGCGGCGGCACGCATGGCGCCTACAACCCCGCCGCCACTGAGATCTTCCAGGAAGGGCTGCGGTTGCCGCCGATCCTGCTGGGGCAGGGACGCGTCGCGCGGCCCGACCTGGTGCGCATGATCGTCACCAATACGCGTCTGCCGCGTGAGGTGCGCGGCGACCTGATGGCGATGATCGGCGCGGCGCATCTGGGTGAGAAGCGGCTGCTGAGCGTGCTCGACAAGCACGGCGCGGCGGAGACCGAGGCCGCGGCGGCCGCCATCCTGACGCTGTCGGAAGCGCATGCGCGACGCATCATCGCCACCTGGAAGGATGGCACCTGGAAGGGCGAGGCGTTCCTCGATGATGACGGCTTCGGCCACAACGACATCGCGATTCGCGCGACGGTGACGAAGCAGGGCGACGCGATCACCGTGGATCTGTCGGACTCCGCGCCGCAGGTGCCGTCCTTCCTCAATTCCTCCTGGCCGAACACGGCGAGCGCGGTGCGCATGGCGATCGCCTTCCTGCTCGACCCGGAGGTGGCGAAGAACGATGGCTGCTTCCGGCCCATCGAGATCATTGCCAAGGAAGGCACCATCGTGCTGCCGCGCGAGGGTGCGCCGGTGACGATGTGCACCTCCCATTGCTCGAACGAGATCGTCGAGGCGGTGGTCAAGGCGCTGGCCAATGCCTGCCCGGACCGCGCGATGGGCGGCTGGGGGCGACGCTTCCGCGTGGCGATCAAGGGCAGCGATGCACGGCGCCCGGGCCGGTCTTTCGTGTGGCATCTGTTCCATGCGCGGCCGGGCGGCGGTGGGTCATCGGGCGGCGATGGCTGGTCCACGGCGGGCGAATGGCATTCGGCCGGCGGGCTGAAATTTGGGTCCGTCGAGATGGCGGAGGCGCGCTTTCCGCTGTTCTTCGCCAAGCATGAATTCCGCCCCGGCAGCGCGGGGGATGGGACGTATCGCGGCGGGCTGGGTGGTGAGTTGGTAATGCGGCTGGAGACGGATGGCCCTTCCGTGGCGAACACGGCGGGTGATGGTGTGCGCTATGGCGCGGCGGGGATGCTCGGCGGGCGCGACGGCGCGCCGCACCATTACACGCTGGACCGGGCGGATGGGACGTCACGCGATCTGAAGACCAAGGAGGTCGGCATTCCGCTGGCCCCTGGCGACACGTTGCATGTGCGCGCCGGTGGTGGCGGTGGATGGGGGCCGCCGGAGAAGCGCGACCCGGCAGCGCGCGCGCGCGATGCCGAGGAGGGGTTGCTATGAGGGCGGGGCAGAAGGTCGGGGGGAGGGAACTCCCCCCGAACCCCCCTCCTTTTTTTGTCACTTGGCGCCCCGCCTCCGCGGTTGATCACCAACAGATAGAAAAAGGAGGGGGCTCGGGGGAGTTCTCTCCCCCGACCTTCCTTTTTTCAGGACCTTCTGCATGACCTACCGTATCGGCGTCGATGTCGGCGGCACCTTTACCGATGTGGTTTGCGTGGCCGCTGATGGCGTCACGACCCTTGCCAAGGCGTCCTCCACGCCGGCCGACCAGAGCGAGGGCGTGGTGAATGGCCTGGTCGTGCTGGCGGGGCGGCTCGGGCTGGCGCTGCCCGACCTGCTCGCGCGAACTGAACGCATCGTCCATGGCACCACGGTCGCGACCAACGCGCTGCTGGAACGCAAGGGCGCGCACGTGGCCATGCTGACGACGGAAGGCCATCGCGACGTCATCGAAATGCGCGAGGGGCTGAAGCCGGAACGCTACAACCTTCGCCTGCCCGCGGCGCCCGCGCTGGTGCCGCGCCGGCTGCGCCTGCCGGTGGCCGAACGCATCCGCCCGGATGGGCGAGTGGAAGTGGCGCTGGACCGTGCCTCGCTCGATGCCGCCATCGCCACGCTGAAGGCCGAACAGGTCGAGGCGGTGGCGATCTGCTTCCTGCATTCCTGGCGCGACGACAGCCACGAACGCGCAGCCGCTGAGGCGGTGCGCGCCGCGCTGCCGGGCGTGTTCGTCACGACGTCGGCGGAAGTGCTGCCGCAGATCAAGGAATTCGAGCGCTTCTCGACAGCCTGCGTGAACGCCTATGTCGGGCCGGTGGTGTCACGGTATCTTGCGCGGCTGCGCGGGCGGCTGGCGGAAGCCGGCTATTCCGGCCCGGTCTTCGTCATCCTGTCCCATGGCGGCGTCGCGCCGGTCGAGGAAGCCGCGCGCCTCGCCGCCGGCACCGCGCTGTCCGGCCCGGCGGGCGGTGTCGCGGCGGGTGTCGCGTTGGCCGAACGCGGGTTGGGCGACGACCTCATCACCTTCGATGTAGGCGGCACCTCCACCGATATCGCGCTGGTGCAGGCAGGCGAGGCGGCGCTGGGCCGCGGCCGCACCGTCGCCGGGGAACGCATCGCGCTGGAGAGCCTCGATATCGTCACGCTCGGTGCCGGCGGTGGGTCGATCGGCCATGTCGGCGCCGCCGGCACGCTGCAGGTCGGGCCACGCAGCGCCGGTGCCGTTCCGGGGCCGGTAGCCTATGGCCAGGGCGGCACCGAGCCCGCCGTCACTGACGCCAACTTGGTGCTCGGCTATCTAGATGCCGCGAACTTCCTTGGCGGGGCGCGCAAGCTTGACCGCGAGGGCGCGCTGGCGGCCTTCGAACGGCTGGGGGCGACGCTTGGCATCGATGCGATGGCGACGGCCGAGGGCGTTCATCGCTTGGCCAACGTGCGCATGGCCGATGGCATCCGTGTCGCGACCGTGCGCCGCGGCGTCGACCCGCGCGACTTCACGCTGCTCGCCTTCGGTGGCGCGGCGGGGCTGCATGCCTCGGCGGTGGCGCGGGAACTCGGCATGCGGCGCGTCGCTGTGCCGGTCTTCGCCGCCGGGCTGTCGGCCTGGGGGATGCTGCACACCGATTTGCGCTACGAGATGGCGCGCAGCGAGATCGACACCGGCGGCGTGCCGGACGATGCCACGCTGCGCAGCATCTGGGCCGGGCTGGAAGCCGAAGGCCGGGCCCGCGTCGCCTCCTGGTTCGGCGGCGAAGTCGAGACGAAGCGCGCGGCCGACATGCGCTACGGCGAACAGGTCTTCGAGATCGCCGTGCCGCTCGAGGATGTGGACTGGGACACGCCGGGCCTGACCGGCCGCGTGACGGACGCCTTCCACGCGCGGCATGAGGGCCTGTTCACCTACGCGCTTCGCGAGGAGGAGGTGGTGCTGGTCAATGCCCGCCTCGCGGTGATCGGGCGGCTGCCGCCGATGTCGGCGCCGCAGGCCACCGCCGGTGGCGCGCCGGCCGCGCCCTTCGCGACGCGCCGGGCACGGCTTGGCGGCGCCGAGCAGGACCTGGCGGTTTACGACTTCGTGGCGCTCGCCCCCGGCCAGGAGGTCGCCGGGCCGGCGATCATCGAAAGCGACACCACCACCGTCCTGTTGCTGGCCGGCGACGTCGCGCAGATGGACGGCCGTGGCTGGGTGACGGTGACCTTGCCCGAGGAGGCATGAGGTATGGCCGGCTGGACACCACCGGCCGGCACAACCACGCGATGGCTCCTGGCCTGCGTGGCCGGGCTTGGTGTTGGGCTGCCGCTCGCCACGTTGTGGGGCGTGATGCTGATGCGCGACCTGCTGCCGGCGGGGTATCACGTCGGCGTGCCGGCGATGGCGCTCCGCGCGCTGGGCGGCGCGGTCGTCGGCGGGTGCCTTGGCGGCGCGCAGGCCTGGGCGCTGCGCCGGCTCTATCCGCGGCTGTCGTCGCTGCGGTGGATCGGCGCGACGGCGGTGGCCGGCTACCTCGCCGCGCTGGTCGGCATGGCGACCTACGGGCTGCTGATGCTGCAGTTCGAGAGCATTCCGGTGCTGGCCTTCATGCTGGCCGGCCCGCTGATCTCGGGGTTGTTCGGCGGGTTGCTCTATGGCCTGGGGCAGGGCCTCGTGCTCGACGGGATTGTCGAGGCGCGCAGCCGCTGGGTGTGGCTGGTCACGCTCGGCTGGGTGCTGGCTTCCGTGGTGGCCAGCCTGCGCTGGGTGCTCGGCCTGATGGGTGTTGAGCTTGTCCCGATCGTGGTCGGCGCCGTGCTCGAGGGGCTGGCGCTCGGCCTGGTGACGGCCAGCGCCTTTCGCTTCATGCCGCCGATGACAGCGCTGCGATCTCCGCCGTGAGGTTGGCGCGCGCCGGCGCTTCGTAGATCGCCGACATGCGCGTGCGGAACAGCCGGTCGGCCGCCAGGAAACGCGCCAGCACCCGGCCGCGGCCGGCTCGCCAGGCTGGCTCGGCGACCGCGGTGTATTCGTGCCGCAACAGCGCGGTGTTGCGGGCGAAGACCTCAGGCGCCTCGGCCAGCGGCGTCAGGTCGAGGTCGAGCAGCCGCAGCACGCGGCAATCCGGTCCGGCATAGGCAAGGTGGTCGGCCGTGGCGATGATCGCCGCCTGCACCCAGCCGGTATCGCCGCGCACCAGCCGCGCGGCCAGGTCGGCGGAGCGTGCCTCATTGTCGCGCGCCAGCGGCTCGTACACCGCGTCATGGAACAGGATGGCGAGCGCCATGTCGCGGTCGCCCGGGTCGCCGCCATGCATCAGGTGGCGCAGCCACATCAGCCCGACATGTGCCGCGTCGTGATAGGCGCGGTGCGGTTCATCGTAGCGGCGGCGCAACTCGGCGCCGGTAGCGGCCGACAGGTCGGCGCGGGCCAGCAGGGCGCCGAAGCCGGCGCGGCCTTGCTCGCGGTCGACGGCCAGGGCGAAGGCGGGGTCGAGGGATTCGGGGGTGATGCTCATGGCGTCAACTCGCCCGCTGGAATTCGGTGCGCCCGCCGGTGTCCTCGAGCATCAGCCGATCACCGTCGCGCAGGATGTAGCGATAGGTCTCGCCGGGCAGCATGCGGATGTCGGTGCAGCCGAACAGGCCGCAGGCGCGGCGCGGCGCCCAATCCTCGACCACGAGGCGCAGCCAGGGGCCGGAACCGTTCAGCGTCCAATGGCCGGAGACCGTCATCGCCGTCCCGTCCGGGGCGCGGTCGCGGCGGGCGAAGGCACCATCGGGGGAGAGGGTGATCTCGACCGACTGGCCGCCCTGCGTAGCGCGCCAGGTGCCGGCGAGGGGGTTGGCCGAGGCGCCGACCATCGGCGCGGCGCCGAGCAGCAGTGTCAGGGCGGTGCGAATGATCGGAGCCATGGCGTCCTCCAGCCTCGACAGGCCTTACGGGCGGAAGCTAGGGACGGATGCATCGCCTGGCGCTGAAGTGGTTCAGGGCGTGTGGGGGCTGGTGCAACTATTCACGCGGCCCTCACGCGGAGGGGCCGCCGCTTTCCGCGCCCTCGGTGCGGACGCGGTGCGGAGAGGGGCGGCGCCCCTCTCCATGGTCGCCATCAGAGCGCGATTGGTTCACTTCGTTCACCAACCTCGATCCAACTGTTTGTTCGATCGCGTGATTCAGACCTCCGGTGCATTCGCACCTGCGGCCATCACGCTCTACCGGCGCGTGGCGGCGAGTTCCGCTTCCAGTTCCTTGACGCGCGCCTGCAGCGTGGTGCGCATCGACGCCGAAGCGTGCGGCTTCAGCCCCGCCAGCGTGTCCTTCAGTTCGCGAAGCAGCTTTTCCTTCTCCGCGGGGCTGCGCTGGATGGGGCGTGTGTCGGAAAACTGGCCTTCCCGGCTGCGCATGATGGATTCTCCTGCGTGTGACGATGGCGCGGCGCGCCCGGTGCGAGCCGCGGGAAACACCAAGGCCGCCTCGATACGGGCGGCCTTGGCGCTTGGCCCCGCGGGAATGCTCCGCGAGGCCCGGATGAACGGGGGTGTGCCGCCCCATCAACGGGGGGCACGCCCCCGTCCATGGCGACGGTTGGCGGGTCAGATGTCGAGCATCAGCCGGCGCGGGTCCTCGATGCTCTCCTTAACCCGTACCAGGAAGGAGACCGCCTCCTTCCCGTCGACGATGCGGTGGTCGTAGGACAGCGCGATGTACATCATCGGCCGGATCTCTACCTTGCCGCCAATCGCCATCGGGCGTTCCTGGATCTTGTGCATGCCCAGGATGCCGGATTGAGGCGGGTTCAGGATCGGCGTGGACATCAGCGAGCCGTAGATGCCGCCATTGGTGATGGTGAAGGACCCACCGGCGAGCTCGTCGAGCTTCAGCGCGCCGTCGCGCGCCTTCTTCCCATAGCCCGCGATGGTCTTCTCGATCTCGGCGAAGGACATCTGGTCGGCATGGCGCACCACCGGAACGACCAGGCCCGACGGCCCGCCCACCGCGATGCCCATATGGACGAAGTTCTTGTAGACGAACTCGTCGCCGTCGATCTCGGCGTTGACCGCGGGGAACTCCTTCAGCGCGGCGACGCAGGCCTTCACGAAGAAGGACATGAAGCCGAGCTTCACGCCGTGCTTCTTCTCGAAGACGTCCTTGTATTCGGTGCGCAGCGCCATTGCCGCGCCCATGTCGACCTCGTTGAAGGTGGTGAGCATGGCGGCGGTGTTCTGCGCTTCCTTCAGGCGACGCGCGATGGTGGCGCGCAGGCGCGTCATCTTCACGCGTTCCTCGCCCGCTTCCAGGGCGCGCGCCGCCTTCGGCGCGGCGGAGGTGGCGGCGACAGGCGCCGGGCGGGCCAGGTAGTCGAGCACGTCGCCCTTGGTAATGCGGCCATCCTTGCCGGTGCCGGCGCCAACGGCCTCAGCGGTGGCGCCCTTTTCGGCCATCATCTTGGCGGCGGCGGGCAGCGGCGCATGGGTGCCGGGCACGGCGACCGGGCCGGTCACGGCGCGCGGGGCCTCGACATGCGGCGTCGCCGGCGTGGCGGCGGCCGGTGCGGGGGCGGCGGGCTTCGGCGCGCCGGCGGCACCGCCGGCGGTGATCGACCCCAGCACCGCGCCGGGCTCCACCTCGGCGCCTTCGGCGACGGCGATGGCCTCCAGCACGCCGGCGGAGGGGGCGTTGACCTCGACCGTCACCTTGTCGGTCTCAAGCTCCACCAACGGCTCATCGGCGGCCACGGTCTCCCCGGCCTTCTTCAGCCAGCGGGCGACGGTTGCGGTGGATACGCTCTCACCGAGCGTTGGTACGAGGATGTCGGTCATGTCTACCGTCCGTTATCTGCCCGGCGCGCCGTCACAGCCCGAGGGCCGCGCGCACCAGGGCTGTCTGCTGCTGCTGGTGGATCCTGGCGAGGCCCGTGGCCGGGCTCGCCGCGTCTTCACGGCCCACGAAGTCGGGACGCTTGGCCTTGATGTCGAGCGTCTTGAGCACGTTTTCGATGCGCCGGTCCATGAAGGTCCAGGCGCCCATGTTCTCGGGTTCCTCCTGGCACCATACCACATCGGCGTTGCGGTAGGGCGACAGCGCCTTGGCCAGGCTGTTCTTGGGGAAGGGGAACATCTGCTCGACGCGCACGATGGCGACGTCGGTGACGCCCTTGTCGCGGCGCTCCTGCAGCAGGTCGTAATAGACCTTGCCGGTGCAGAGCACGACGCGCTTCACCTCTTCGTCCGGCGCGATCGCGTCGATTTCGGGGATCACGTAGCGGAAGCTGCTGCCGGGCCCGAAATCGGCCAGGGAGCTGACCGCCAGCTTGTGGCGCAGCAACGACTTCGGCGTCATCAGCACCAGCGGCTTGCGGTAATTGGCCTTCAGCTGGCGGCGCAGCGCGTGGAAGTAATTGGCCGGCGTGGTGAAGTTGCAGACCCGCATGTTGCGCTCGGCGCACATCTGCAGGTAGCGCTCGAGCCGGGCGGAGGAATGTTCTGGCCCCTGGCCTTCGTAGCCATGCGGCAGCAGCATCACCAGGCCGGACATGCGCAGCCACTTGGTTTCGCCCGAGGCGATGAACTGGTCGATGATGACCTGCGCGCCGTTGGCGAAGTCGCCGAACTGGCCTTCCCACAGCACCAGCGTCTGCGGATCCGCGAGGGTGTAGCCGTAGTCGAAGCCGAGCACGCCGAACTCGGCGAGCAGGGAGTTGAAGGCCTCGAATTTCGGCTGCTCGCCGCGGATGTTGTTCAGCGGGACGTATTCGGCCTGGGTCGCCTGGTCGATCAGATAGGCATGGCGGTGGGAGAAGGTGCCGCGCTGCACGTCCTCGCCCGACAGGCGCACGCGGTGGCCGTCGAGCAGCAAGGTGCCGAAGGCGAGCGCTTCGCCGGTCGCCCAGTCGATGCCCTCGCCGGTGTCGATCGCCTGCTGCTTGGCTTCGAGCTGGCGGACGATCTTGGCGTTGGCGTTGAAGCCCTCGGGCACGCGGCACAGCGCGCCGCCGACCTCGCGCAGCGTGTCGAGCGAGACAGCGGTCTCGTGCAGTTGCTCGACTTCCTCACCGGCGGTGGCCGGCTTTAGGCCCGACCAATGGCCTTCCAGCCAATCCGCCTTGTTCGGGCGGAAGGACTGGGCAGCCTGGAAGGCCTCCTCCAGCTTGGCGTTGAAGGCGTCGTTCATCGCCTTGGAGGCGTCGGCCGGCAGCGAGCCCTCGCGCGCCAGCTTCTCCGCGTACAGGGTGCGCGTCGTGCGCATCTCCTTGATGCGGTTGTACATGATGGGCTGGGTGAAGGCGGGCTCGTCGCCTTCATTGTGGCCATGGCGGCGGTAGCAGACGATGTCGAGCACGATGTCGGCGCCGAACTGCATGCGGTATTCCGCCGCCATGCGGGCGCAGAACACCACCGCTTCCGGGTCGTCGCCATTCACATGCAGGATCGGCGCCTGGATCGCCTTCGCCACGTCGGTGCAGTACAGGCCCGAATAGGCGTGCGCCGCGACGGTGGTGAAGCCGATCTGGTTGTTGGTGATGATGTGGATGGTGCCGCCGGTGCGGTAGCCGATGAGCTGGGACATCGCCAGCGTCTCATAGACCACGCCCTGGCCAGCGAAGGCGGCATCGCCATGCAGCAGGATGCCCATCACCGAGCGGCGGGTCTTGGTGTCGCCGGCCATGTCCTGGCGCGCGCGCACCTTGCCGGCGACCACCGGGTTGACCGCTTCGAGATGCGACGGGTTCGGCTGCAGCGACAGATGCACCATTTGCCCGGCGATCTCGAGGTCGGTCGAGGTGCCGAGATGGTACTTCACGTCGCCCGAGCCCTGCACGTCATCAGGGTTGGCGCCGACGCCCTTGAACTCGGAGAAGACCTGCACGAAGGGCTTCTTCACCACGTTCACGAGCACATTCAGCCGGCCGCGATGGGCCATGCCGATGGCGATTTCCTTCACGCCGCCGATCGCCGCCGTCTCGATGACGGACTGGATCGCCGGGATGGTGGATTCACCGCCCTCCAGGCCGAAGCGCTTGGTGCCGACGAATTTGCGCGCGCAGAAGGATTCGAAGCCCTCCGCCTCGGTCAGGTCGGAGAGGATGCGCGTCTTGGCGGCGGGGTCGAAGGCGGCGAGCCAGGGCGCGCCCTCGATGCGGCGCTGGATCCAGGACTTCTGCTCCGGGTCCTGGATGTGCATGAACTCGACGCCGATCGACCCGCAATAGGAGGCGCGGCAGATCGCGATGATCTCCTTGAGCGTCGCGGTCTCCTTGCCCAGCACCATGTCGAGGAAGATCGGGCGGTCGAGGTCGGCCTCGGTGAAGCCGTAGGTCTTGGGGTCGAGCTCGGGATGCGGCTTGGGGCTGGTCAGGCCGAGCGGGTCGAGCTGCGCTTCCAGGTGCCCGCGCACGCGATAGGAGCGGATCAGCATCAGGACGCGGATCGAATCGAGCACCGCGCGGCGGGTCGCTTCCGGGTCGGCGGCGGCACCTGGCTTCGCACCCTTGGCGGCGGCCGGGGCTTCCGGGTCCGGTCCGAAGGCGCCGCGGATGCGCGGCGCCCAGGAGGCGCCGGTCGCGTCGGTCAGCACCGAGCGCGCTTCATCGTTCAGCGCGTCGAAAAGCTCGGCCATGGAGGGGTCGACGCTGTCGGGCTTCTCCGCCCAGCGGGCGTAGAGATCCGCAAGATAGGCGGCATTCGCCCCCGTCATGGCGGTTGCGAGGATGTCCACTCCGGCCATCGTTTTTCTCCGTGCCGGCGGGCAGCGCCGCCGGTGTCACGCTCTGTTGGTCTGCATAAGGGTCGCTGCCGCCCCCGGGGATCCAGGATGCGGCAGCGGTCGTTAATATAGGCCCTGCGGCCGTTTCATGGCAGGCCCAAGGCCCGCACGATACGCGGCGCGGGGTTTTGGAGCGGGATGCGTCCACCGTGGTTCACGCATCTCGCTCTAACCTTCTGTTTGGTCGCGTGACTCAGGCCTTCGGTGCATTCGCACCTGCAGCCATCACGCTCTAGCCCTTGAGCGCGCGCACCATGGTCGAGCCCAGCGCCGCGGGGCTGTCAGCAACATGGATGCCAGCCGCGGCCATCGCTTCCATCTTCGCCGCGGCGGTGTCCTTGCCGCCCGAGATCACCGCACCGGCATGGCCCATGCGGCGACCCGGAGGGGCAGTGGCACCGGCGATGAAACCGACCACAGGCTTGTTCGGCTTGCCGGGGGCGAAGTTCTCGCGCCTGAGGTATTCCGCGGCATTGATCTCGGACTGGCCGCCGATCTCGCCGATCATGACGATCGACTTGGTCTCGTCGTCCTTGAGGAACAGTTCGAGCACGTCGATGAAGTCCATGCCCTTCACCGGGTCGCCGCCGATGCCCACGCAGGTGGACTGGCCGAGACCGGCCGCAGTGGTCTGTGCCACCGCCTCATAGGTCAGGGTGCCCGAGCGCGAGACCACGCCGACCGAGCCACGCTTGTGGATGTGGCCGGGCATGATGCCGATCTTGCAGGCGTCCGGGGTGATCACGCCGGGGCAGTTCGGCCCGACCAGGATCGACTTCGACCCGGAAAGCGCGCGCTTCACGCGCACCATGTCGAGCACCGGAATGCCCTCGGTGATGCAGATGATGAGCGGCAGTTCGGCATCGATGGCTTCGAGGATCGCATCCGCCGCAAAGGGGGCGGGGACGTAGATCACCGAGGCATTGGCCTGCGTCTTGGCCACACACTCAGCTACCGTGTCGAACACCGGCAGGTTCAGCTCGGGGTGCATCGTGCCGCCCTTGCCGGGCGTCGTGCCACCGACATAGGTGCTGCCATAGGCGATGCCCTGCGAGGCATGGAAGGTGCCCTGTGCCCCGGTGAAGCCCTGGGTCATCACGCGGGTGTTCTTGTCGATGAGAACGGCCATGGCTCAGGCCCCCTTCACGGCGGCGACGACTTTTTGCGCAGCGTCGGCCAGGTTGTCGGCGGGGATGATGGCGAGGCCGCTCTCGGCCAGGATCTTCTTGCCGAGTTCGACATTGGTGCCTTCGAGCCGCACCACCAGCGGAACCTTCAGCGACAGGCTCTTGCTGGCGACCACGATGCCCTCGGCGATCATGTCGCATTTGGCGATGCCGCCAAAGATGTTGACCAGGATGGCCTTCACATTCGCATCGGAGGTGATGATGCGGAACGCCTCGGTGACGCGCGCGGCGTTCGCCGTGCCGCCGACATCGAGGAAGTTAGCGGGTGAAGAGCCGTACAGCTTGATGATGTCCATCGTCGCCATGGCCAGGCCGGCGCCGTTGACCATGCAGCCGATCTCGCCGTCGAGCGCGACGTAGTTCAGGTCGTTCTTGACCGCGTCGAGTTCCTTCGGGTCCATCTCGCTGTCGTCGCGCAGGGCCTCGAGGTCCTTGTGGCGGTACAGCGCGCTGTCGTCGAAGGACACCTTGGCATCGAGTGCCACGATGTCGCCCGCGCCGGTGACGACCAGCGGGTTGATCTCGACGATCATGCAGTCGAGTTCGAGGAAGGCGCCGTAGAGCGCCGTGACGAACTTGGTGAAGGAGGCGACCTGCTTTCCGGTCAGCCCCAGCCCGAAGGCGAGCTTGCGGGAATGGAAGCCGGAAATGCCCGAGGCCGGGTCCACCGCGACCTTGAGGATCTTCTCGGGGTGGTGTTCGGCCACCTCCTCGATCTCCATGCCGCCTTCGGTGGAGGCCATGATGGTCACGCGCGAGGTGTCGCGGTCGACCAGCAGGCCGAGATACAGCTCGCGCTTGATGTCGCAGCCATCTTCCACATAGACGCGGGAGACCAGCTTGCCGGCCTCGCCGGTCTGCTTGGTGACCAGCGTCTTGCCGAGCATCGCCTCGGCGGCGGCCTTCGCATCGGCGATCGACTTGACGACGCGCACGCCGCCCTTGCCGGTCGGGTCTTCGGCGAAGTGGCCGGCACCGCGGCCGCCCGCATGAATCTGCGATTTCACCACATAAACGGGACCCGGCAGGCTTTCGGCGGCCTTGGCGGCCTCCTCGGGCGTCCAGGCCACGTGACCGTCGAGAACGGCGACGCCATAGCGGCGGAGCAGTTCCTTCGCCTGGTATTCATGAATGTTCATGCCGAGTTCCCTTTAAGGGGCGCACAGGAAAAGGGCCCGACGTTGCCGCCGGGCCCGGGTGGATCAGCCCACCAGCTTCTTGCAGGCGTCGAGCAGTTCCTGCACCGCGCCGCAGGACTTGTCGAAGGCCGCCTTCTCGGCGGGGGCGAGGTCGATCTCGACGATCCGCTCCACGCCGCCTTCGCCGATCACGACCGGCACGCCGACATACAGGTCCTTCACGCCATACTGGCCGGTCAGCCAGGCGGCGCAGGGCAGGACCCGCTTCTTGTCCTTCAGGTAGGCTTCGGCCATCGCGATGGCCGAGGCGGCCGGCGCGTAGAAGGCCGAGCCTTTCTCCAGCAGCTTGACGATCTCGCCGCCGCCATTGGCGGTGCGGGCGACGATCGCGTCGATCTTCTCCTGCGTCGTCCAGCCCATCTTGATCAGGTCGGGGACGGGGATGCCGGCGACGGTCGAATACCGGGTCAGCGGCACCATCGTGTCGCCATGGCCGCCGAGCACGAAGGCGGTGACGTCCTCGACCGACACATTGAACTCATGCGCCAGGAACAGGCGGAAGCGGCTGGAATCCAGCACGCCGGCCATGCCCACCACCTTGTGCGGCGGCAGGCCCGACTTCTGTTGGAACACCCACACCATCGCGTCGAGCGGGTTGGTGATGACGATGACGAAGGCGTTCGGGCAATGCGTCTTCACGCCCTCGGCCACCTGCGCGATGACGCCGGCGTTCTTCGACACCAGGTCGTCGCGGCTCATGCCCGGCATGCGGGGGAAGCCGGCGGTGATGATCACCACATCCGACCCGGCGATGGCAGCATAGTCGCCGGCCCCCGCCATGGCGGAATCGAAGCCGTCAACCGGCCCCGACTGCATGATGTCGAGAGCCTTGCCCGCGGCGACGCCGGGGAAGACGTCAAACAGGACGACGTCGCCCAGTTCCTTGAGGCCAATCAGGTGGGCCAGCGTGCCACCGATGTTGCCGGCGCCGATCAGCGCGATCTTCTTGCGGGCCATGTGCCTTCCTTGGGGGAATGTGGTGCAGTGCGAAAAGCGCCGCTACCTACTCCCTGGCCTGCGCGGCGGCAAGGCTGGGAGCGGTTTCGCGGCCGTGGGCGCCGGTTTGCCGCTACAGCGGCAGGCAGCGCACCACGTCGGAATGCCCGCGCGCCAGGGTGGCGAGCGTGCCCGCCGGGCAGGATTGCGCCTGGGCGTTGGTCGCGGGCTCGAGGCCTGACTGCCAGGCGACATTACGACGTTCGCCGCTCCGCCCCTGCCGGGTCGTGGTGGTGGCGACCTGCTGCCGGCGCGTGCCGCTGCGCTGTGCGCTGGCGCGGCTGGCGGTCCGGTTCGCGGCCTGGCGGGAGGCCGGGGCCCGCGTGCCGGCCAGCTGGCGCTGCGGCGCGACCGACCGGCGCGTCGCCGTGGCGCGCGCGGTCTGTGGGGCGGCGGCGGCGGGGGTCTGCGCCTGGGCCTGTGCCTGCTGGGTCCGACTCCGCGCTTCGGCCCCGGTGGTGGCCGACGCCAGGGTGGCGAGGGCGAGCAACGCCAAGGCCAAAATCCGCATGTGCCGAACCTCTCATTCCGTTTCGCAATATGTCGGGAGTCTACCGTCACGGCGGCCGGGGGAAAAGCCCGGGCGGTGATTGATGCGCGTCAAGGCCGATCCGGGGCCGTTTGCATAAGAACTCACCTGTTCATCGGCAGGGGAGATCGACGCGATGCATCAGGATTGGCCGGGCCTTGCCGCGGGGCTTTCGGGGCCGCTGAAGGAGCTGCGGGGCGGCACCCCCGAGGTGATGAAGGGCTTCTCCGCGATGTCCAGCGCTGCGCTCGAGGCCAGGGCGCTCGACACCAAGGCCAAGGAGTTGATTGCCTTGGCCATTGCGGTGGCGATCCGCTGCGCCCCCTGCATCACCTTCCATGCCGAAGCCGCCGTGAAGCTCGGCGCGACGCGGGAGGAGGTGATGGAGGCGATGGGCGTGACCATCTACATGGGCGGCGGCCCGTCGGTGATGTACGCCGCCCAGGCGATCGAGGCCTTCGACCAATACTTCGACCAGCACAAGGCTCGCACGGCGGTCTGACTGTCCGTTCGGGAATGCGCCAGAAGGTGCATTCCCGAGTCCAGCGCCGGCCCGCGCCCCGTCAGGTGAGATGCGCGAGCGCCAGGTATTCCTGCGACTGCATCTCGACGAGGCGGGAGGCGGTGCGTTCGAACATCGCGGCGTTCTCGCCCCGCTCATACAGCCGGTCGGGGTAGTCCTCGGCGCTTGCGACCAGCTTCACCCGGTGTTCGTACAGCGCGTCGATCAGCGTGATGAAGCGGCGCGCCTTGTCGAAATTCTCCGGCCCCAGCCGGGGGATGGCGTCGAGCACGACAGTATGGAAATGCGTCGCCACCGCCAGGTAGTCGGCCGGGCCGAGCGGCTTGCCGCAGATGTCGTTGAACTCGAAGCGCGCGACGCCGCGCGCCGCCTGCGGCACCTCCACCGCGCGGCCGAGCAGGGTCAGCCTGGTCGGCGCGGCGGGCGTGTCGCCGGTCAGCTCGGCGAAGGCGGTGTCCAGCGCGCGCTCGGCGCGGCCGTCGGGTGGCACATGCCACGTCGGCATGCCGCGGATGCGCTCGCGCCGGTAGTCGCGCGCGGCATCGAGCACCAGCACCTCGATCCGCTTCTTGATCATGGCGATGAAGGGCAGGAAGGCGTCGCGTCCGGGCTTTCCCTTGAACAGGTTGTCCGGCTCGGTGTTGGAGGTGGCGACGACCACCACGCCGCGGGCGAACAGCGCCTCGAACAGCCGGCCGAGGATCATCGCATCGGCGATGTCATGGACCTGGAATTCGTCGAAGCACAGCAGCGCGGCCTCGGCGACGATCGAATCGGCCAATGGCGGGATGGGGTCGGCGGTGTCGCCGTGTTCCTTGCGCCAGGCATGGATGCGCCGATGCGCCTGCTGCATGAACTGGTGGAAGTGCAGCCGCTGCTTGCGCGGCACTTCGGCCGAGGCGAAGAACAGGTCCATCAGCATGGACTTTCCGCGCCCGACCTCGCCGACGAGGTAGAGGCCGAGTGGCGCCTCGGAGGCGGCCTCGTCCACCGCCTTGCGCCGGAAGAAGCGGCCGAGGAAGCCGCCGGTGTCCGGCGGTTCGACCTTGGGGTCGTAGCCGCGGGTGCGGCGCCACAGGTCCTGCAGCTTCTCGGCGGCCAGTTCCTGGGCCGGGTCGGCGGCGATGGCGCCGGCGGCGATGCGCGCGCGCAGGGCGGGCAGGGGGCCTTCGGCGAGGGCGAGGGGATACGGGCCCGCGGCGGCGGACATGGCGTCCGGGGGAGGGGTCATGACGGCGCATGCTGTAGCCCGCGCCCGGGCAGGCGACAACCGCAGGCCGGCCATGTCCCCGGCGGCCTGGACGGGAGGGGCGCGGCGCCGGAGGCTTGCGGCATGGAATACCTGCTGTCCCACCTGCCGCCCTCGGGCGTGCTTGCCGGCATCGCCATCGCGGCGCTGGCCGGCGGGTTGTCGCGCGGCTTTTCCGGCTTCGGGGCGGCGCTGGTCTTCGTGCCGCTGGCCTCGGCGGTGGCTGGTCCGCGCGCGGCGATCCCGGTGCTGGCGCTGCTGGAGAGCGTCGCCTGCCTGGTCTTCCTGCCCGGGGCCTGGCGCTATGCCGCCCGCCGCGAGGTGACGGCGATGGCAACCGGGGCGATCCTCGCAGTGCCGATCGGCAGCCTGATCCTGGCCCATAGCGACCCGGTGGCGCTGCGCTGGGGGCTGACGGCCCTGGTGCTGGTGGCGGTCGTGGTGCTGGCCTCGGGCTGGCGCTACCGCGGGCCGGATTCGGTGCCCTTGACGGTCGGCGTCGGCGCGCTGGGCGGGGTGATGAGCGGCGCGGCCATGCTGGGCGGCGTGCCGCCGGCGGTCTGGTGGCTCGGGCGCAGCGCCACCGCCCGGGTGCTGCGGGCCAGCATGAACCTATATTTCGTGGTCTTGACGTTCGCCATCGTCGCCGCCTTTGCCTGGCGCGGGCTGTTCACCGGCTCGGCGCTGTGGCTCGCCCTGGCGGCCGGGCCGGCCTATGGGGCCGGGCTGTGGGTCGGGTCGGCGCTGTTCGGCCTGGCGAGCGAGACCACCTTCCGTCGTACCGCCTACGGCCTGATCCTGGCCGCGGCGGTGCTCGGGATGCCGCTGTGGGACCCGCTCACGGGCCGATGATGCGGGCGGCCGCGACGATCTCGCGGATCCGGTCCGTGTCGGTCGCGCCCGCCTCGACTCGGGCGATGGCGGTCACCTCGGCGGCCTGCACGGCGCGCAGCCGGTCCAGGATCGCCGCCGCGCGGTCGAGCGGCACCACCACCACGCCATCGGCGTCGCCCACGATGATGTCGCCCGGCCGGACATGCTGGCCGCCCAGGGTGACCGGGGCGCCTACCACCGCCGGGCCGTTGGCGGCCGGGGAGGCCGGGATGATGCCGGCGGCGAACAGCGGCAGGCCGGTGGCGACGATGCCGGCGCGGTCGCGCGCCAGCCCGTCGGTCACGAAGGCGGCGATGCCCTTGTTCTTCATCATGCCCGCGACGATGTCGCCGACCACAGCGGTCGCCGTATAGGCGTCGTTGGCGATGACCACGACGTCGCCGGGCTGTGCTTCGGCCAGGGCGCCGTACACGCCGACGACATCGGCGGGGTAGGACAGCGCGGTCAGCGCCGGGCCGACGAAGGCGGCATTGTCCGGGTCCATCGGCTTGATGCGGTGGTCGAGCGCCCCGCGCCCTTCCATGGCATCGACCAGGTGGGAGGTCTGGGCTCCGCGGAACGCCTCGACGAGGGCGGCATCGGGCCGTCGGTGGCCGCGATGGATGGTCAGCAGCGGCGGATTGTCGAGCATGGCGCATTCCCCTTGGCTTATGGGGCGGGAGCCTCGCGCGGCCCGGCAAGGCCGTCCAGATGGGCGCGCGACGCATAATTGCACCATGCTGAATCGGTCCGAAACGCGCGAAATCGTGGTGGATCGGTTGCGGTGCCGCAAACCCTATGTTAAGCGCCGGCCGCCGCCCGAGGGGAACCTCGCGTGGCCATGTTGTATGCCGCAGCCCAACAAGAAACAGGACCGCGATCGCCCGTGGCCACCGCCGAGACAAGCCAAACCGCTTCCTCCTCCTCCAATGCGTATGGAGGGGCCCCCATGCGTTATGCGCTGGCGTTGCTCGGCCTTGCCGACGACAAACGCCAGGCTGACCCGGGCGCGCTCGACCGCATTGCCGCCGACCTGGAGGCGCTGTTCGGCCTCTGGCGCGACAATGCCGAGTTCCGCGACTTCGTCGCCGATCCGCGCTTCGATGCCGCCAAGCAGCGGGCTGGCGTGTTTGCCGTGCTCGACCGTGCCGGCATCGGCGCCGAGGTGCGCAACCTGATCGGCGTGATGATCACCAATCGCCGGCTGTCCCAGCTGCCGGCTGTGGCGCAGGCCTTCGGCACGCTGCTCGCGGAACGCCGTGGCCAGCAGACGGCCGAGGTCGTCACCGCGCATCCGCTGACGGACACGCAGCGCGCCGCGATCGTCGCGCGGCTGACCGAGGCCGGGCATTCCGGCGTGCGGCTGTCCGAAAGCATCGACGCTTCCATTCTCGGTGGGCTGATCGTCCGGATCGGCTCCCGCCTTTACGACAACAGCATCAAGTCGAAGCTGCAGCGTCTGCAGTACGCTATGAAAGGGGCCGCCTGACCATGGACATTCGTCCCGCCGAAATCTCGGAGATTCTGAAGCAGCAGATCGCCGGGTTCGACGCCGACGCCAATGTGGCCGAGGTGGGTACCGTGCTGACCGTGGGTGACGGTGTCGCCCGCGTGTACGGTCTGCAGAACGTGATGGCCGGCGAGCTGGTGGAATTCCCCGCCGCCGGTCTGCGCGGCATGGCGCTGAACCTCGAGGCCGACAATGTCGGCGTCGTGATCTTCGGCAACGACCAGGGCATCCGCGAAGGCGACACCGTCTCGCGCACCGGCTCGATCGTGGACGTGCCGGTGGGCAAGGGCCTGCTCGGCCGCGTCGTCGATGCACTTGGCAACCCGATCGACGGCAAGGGCCCGCTCACCGACGTGACGCGCACCCGCGTCGAGGTGAAGGCGCCGGGCATCATTCCCCGCAAGTCGGTGCATGAGCCGATGCAGACCGGCATCAAGGCGATCGACGCCCTGATCCCGATCGGCCGTGGCCAACGCGAGCTGATCATCGGTGACCGCCAGACCGGCAAGACCGCGGTGATCATCGACACGATCATCAACCAGAAGCCGATCAACGCGCAGGACGACGAGTCCAAGAAGCTCTACACCATCTATGTCGCGATCGGGCAGAAGCGCTCGACCGTCGCCCAGCTGGTGAAGACGCTCGAGGAAAACGGCGCGCTGGAATATTCGATCATCGTGGCCGCGACGGCGTCCGACCCGGCGCCGATGCAGTTCCTCGCGCCGTATTCGGGCTGCGCGATGGGCGAGTTCTTCCGCGACAACGGCATGCACGCGGTCATCTTCTACGACGATCTGTCGAAGCAGGCGGTCGCCTATCGCCAGATGTCGTTGCTGCTGCGCCGTCCGCCGGGCCGCGAAGCCTATCCGGGCGACGTGTTCTACCTGCATTCGCGCCTGCTCGAGCGCGCGGCGAAGATGAACGAGGAATTCGGCCTGGGTTCGCTGACCGCACTGCCGGTCATCGAGACGCAGGCGGGCGACGTCTCGGCGTACATCCCGACCAACGTCATCTCGATCACCGACGGGCAGATCTTCCTCGAGACCGAGCTGTTCTATAAGGGCATCCGACCCGCCGTGAACGTCGGCCTTTCGGTCTCGCGCGTCGGTTCCGCCGCGCAGATCAAGGCGATGAAGCAGGTTGCCGGCAAGATCAAGCTGGAGCTGGCGCAGTACCGCGAAATGGCGGCCTTCGCGCAGTTCGCCTCGGACCTCGACGCCACGACGCAGGCGCTGCTGGCCCGCGGCGCGCGTCTGACCGAGCTGCTGAAGCAGCCGCAGTACAAGCCGGTGCCGGTTGAGGAGCAGGTGATCTCGATCTTCGCCGGTACCCGCGGCTATCTCGACCGCATCTCGGTCGGCCAGGTCGGCGAGTTTGAGCGTCGCATGCTGGCCGACATCAAGCTGCGCGAGCCGGGCATCGTGGACTCGATCCGCACCGATCGCGAGATCAAGAAGGATGTCGAGGCGAAGCTGGTGGCTTTCCTCGACGCCTTCGCCAAGTCCTTCGGCTGAGCGGACAGGGCGCGGAGAGCCATAGATGGCGAGCCTTAAGTCCCTCCGCATGCGGATCAACAGCGTGAAGTCCACGCGGAAGATCACGCAGGCGATGAAGATGGTGGCGGCGGCCAAGCTGCGTCGCGCGCAGTCGCGCGCCGAAGCCGCCCGTCCCTATGCCGAGCGGATGGAGCGCATGCTCGCCTCGCTCGGCACCGCTGTGGCAGGGCAGCCGGACGCGCCGCGTCTGCTGGTCGGCACCGGTGGCGATGCCGTGCATCTGCTGGTCGTGATCAGCGGCGATCGTGGCTTGGCCGGCGCCTTCAACACCAATGTGGGCCGTTTCGCGCGCGCCCGCATCCGGGAGTTGGAGAGCCATGGCAAGACGGTGAAGATCCTCGCCGTCGGTCGCAAGGGCGCGACCTATCTGAAGCGCGAGTTCGCCTCCCGCTTCGTCGGCGAGATGTCCTTCGCCGGCAAGAAGGTGGTGGGCTTCGAGGATGCGACCGAGGTCGCGGCGAAGGTCACCGAGTTGCTCGACCAGGGCGCTTTCGACGTCTGCTCGCTGGTCTACAACCGTTTCCGCAATGTCATCAGCCAGGTGCCGACGGCGCAGCAGATGATCCCGGCGGCGTTGCCGGAAGCCGGCGACGATGCGCCCGCGGCCGGTCCGCAGGCGCTGTATGAATACGAGCCGGCGGAGGATCAGATCCTCGCCGCGCTGCTGCCGCAGAATCTTGCCGTGCAGATCTATCGCGCGATCCTGGAGACCAGCGCCGGCTTCTACGGAAGCCAGATGACGGCGATGGACAATGCGACGCGCAATGCCGGTGAGATGATCAACAAGCTCACGCTGAACTACAACCGTACACGCCAGGCCAACATCACCCGGGAGCTGATCGAGATCATCTCCGGTGCTGAAGCCCTTTGAGCAGGGAAACCGCGCGATGAAGAACAACGTTGGCAAGGTCACGCAGGTGCTGGGCGCCGTCGTGGACGTGCAGTTCCCGCAGGACCTGCCGAATATGCTGAACGCGCTGCACACCAAGGTCGAGGACCGCACGCTGGTCCTCGAGGTGGCGCAGCACCTGGGCGAGCGCACCGTGCGCTGCATCGCCATGGACACCACCGACGGCCTGGTTCGCGGCACCGAGGTCGTGGACACCGGCAAGGGCATCACGGTGCCGGTCGGCCCGGCGACGCTGGGGCGCATCCTGAACGTCATCGGCGAGCCGATCGACGAGCGCGGCCCGGTGAACGCCGAGAAGTACTACACCATCCATCGCGAAGCGCCGTCCTTCGAGGATCAGTCGACCAGCGCCGAGATCCTCGTTACCGGAATCAAGGTGATCGATCTGCTCGCGCCCTACATCAAGGGCGGCAAGATCGGCCTGTTCGGCGGCGCCGGCGTGGGCAAGACCGTGACCATCCAGGAACTGATCAACAACATCGCCAAGGGCCATGGCGGCGTGTCGGTCTTCGCCGGGGTGGGTGAGCGGACCCGCGAGGGCAACGACCTCTACCACGAGATGTGCGACGCCGGCGTCATCAAGCTGGGCGAAGGCACTACCGAAGGGTCCAAGGTGGCGCTGGTCTATGGCCAGATGAACGAGCCGCCGGGTGCCCGCGCCCGCGTCGCGCTGTCGGGCCTGTCCATCGCGGAGTACTTCCGCGACGAGCAGGGCCAGGACGTGCTGTTCTTCATCGACAACATCTTCCGCTTCACCCAAGCGGGCGCGGAAGTCTCGGCGCTGCTGGGCCGCATCCCGTCGGCGGTGGGCTATCAGCCGACGCTCGCCACCGACATGGGCGCGCTGCAGGAACGCATCACCTCGACGAAGAAGGGTTCGATCACCTCGGTGCAGGCGATCTACGTCCCGGCCGACGACTTGACCGACCCGGCGCCAGCGACCTCCTTCGCGCACCTTGACGCGACGACCACGCTGAACCGCTCGATCGCCGAGTTGGGCATCTTCCCGGCCGTCGACCCGCTGGACAGCACCTCGCGCGCGATGGATCCGCGTATCGTCGGCGAGGAGCATTATGCGACGGCGCGCGAAGTGCAGCGCATCCTGCAGACCTACAAGTCGTTGCAGGACATCATTGCCATTCTCGGCATGGATGAGCTGTCGGAAGAGGACAAGCTGATCGTGGCGCGCGCGCGCAAGATCCAGCGCTTCCTGTCGCAGCCTTTCCATGTCGCGGAAGTCTTCACCGGCACCC
Source organism: Neoroseomonas lacus (assembly GCF_014644535.1). GTDB lineage: Bacteria > Pseudomonadota > Alphaproteobacteria > Acetobacterales > Acetobacteraceae > Neoroseomonas > Neoroseomonas lacus. The sequence goes on along the minus strand of NZ_BMKW01000002.1, from coordinate 88,422 downwards.
CGGGCGTCTTCGTGAAGCTCGAGGACACGATCCGGTCCTTCGCCGCGATCTGCAAGGGTGACTACGACCACCTGCCGGAAGCTGCCTTCTACATGGTCGGCACCATCGAGGACGCGGCGAAGAAGGCCGAAGGCATGAAGGCCGCCGCATAAGCAGCGGGCTTCGTTCGACCCTCAGGCGCCGGGGGGCGGCCATCCGGCCGCCTTGGCTTCGCCGCACCGCTGGCGCGCCTGGGGGTTGAGTTTTGTGGGTGGCGCCGGCCGCTGTGCGGCCGGAACGTCCAAAGGTGGCGCACCGTTGGTGCGTTGTTGGATGTGGCGCCTGGCGCCGGTGTTTTGATGCAGGTTCGGGAGCGTTCGTGATGGCCACTTTCCAGCTGGAATTCGTCTCCCCCGAGAAGCTGCTGCTCTCGCGTCCGGTGGAGATGGCCTCGTTGCCGGCCGCCGAGGGCGAGATGGGCGTGCTGCCCGGCCATGCGCCGATGATCGTCGCGCTGCGCGGCGGCGTGATCAGCGTGCAGGAAGGCGGGCAGACCACCGAACGGCTGTTCGTCGCCGGCGGCTTCGCCGAGGTCACGCCGACCCGCGTCACCATCCTGGCCGATGATGCGACGCCGGTGGCGCAGTTGTCGCGCGCCGATGCCGAGGCGCGCATCGCCGAATGCGAAGCGGCGCTCGCCGCGGCGCAGGACGGAACGCCGGAGAAGCGCGATGCCGCGATGGACCGGTTGCTCTCTGCCCGGGCCATGCTGGAAGCCGCCGAGGCGGCCTGACCCTCACCGGCGGGGGCGGCACCTGTCGGCACGTCACATGATTGCCCTGTTCGCACGCCATCATGCCCCCGCGACAGTTTTCGCAAGTGGGCGTGAGGCGCATGCGGTAGAGATTGCCGGGCGTCGTGAACCGTCTATGACAGGCTGTCTTGAAACTGCCACGGCCTGGACCAGAATGCTGAACCGGGCATCCGGGCCCGCCCGTGGCCACCAGCGCGCGAGGTTGCATGAAGCACTGGCATATCGACGAGGTGGGCTGGGACCAGTTCGACCCGTCGAAGGTCGACCCGCAGGTCGTCCCGCTGGTGAAGGCCGCGGCGATGGTCGAGCGCAACGCGGCCGACTACGTGACCTACCTGACCCGCGTGTTCGTCGACGATCCTGACTTCAAGGCCGCGGTGGAACATTGGGGCGTCGAGGAAACCCAGCATGGCGACGCGCTGGGCCGTTGGGGCGAGATCGCCGATCCGGGCTGGAACTTCCAGGCCGCCTTCGCGCGGTATCGCGCCGGGTATCAGATCCAGCTCGATGCCGATGCCTCGATTCGCGGGTCCCGCACGGGGGAGCTGATCGCGCGATGCATGGTTGAGACCGGGACCTCCTCCTACTATACCGCGCTCGCCGACTCGACGGAGGAGCCGGCGCTCAAGCAGGTCTGCAAACTGATCGCGGCGGATGAATACCGCCACTTCAAGCTGTTCTACGACCATATGAGGCGCTACCTGGCGCGCGAGCAGCTTTCCTTCCCCAAGCGGCTGCGCGTCGCCCTTGGGCGGATCGGCGAGAGCGAGGACGACGAGCTTGCCTTCGCCTTTCATTGCGGCAATGAGCCGGAGGGCATGGCCTATGACCATGACCGCTGCATCGCCGGCTATATGGGCCGGGCGATGGGCTTCTATCGGTTTCGCCACATTGAACGCAGCATGGGCATGATCTTCAAGTCGGTCGGGTTGCAGCCGCGTGGGCGCATGGCCGACATCGCCGCGAAGGGGGCTTGGCGCCTGCTGTGCTGGCGGCGCGACCGCTACCAGCAGGCGCTGCAGCGGGCCGTGAACGAGAATGCCGGGGCCGCGGCCGCGGCGGCCTGACCGCGCGACGAGGGAGGGGCGTTTACTCCTCCGCACCACCGCTTCACGACCGATCGATGCGTGAGTTCGGCGCCTGTGCCGTGGCGAGGCGCCGCGTCGCCGCGGTCGTCCCCCACTGTACCCTTGCGCGTCTGATGGCCCCGAGGGGCCGGCGTTGTCCCTCGACCCAGCATCACACCGGGATGCCGAAGGCCGAGCGCGCTGTGGGGCAAAGCGCCGGGCCCGACCGACCGGCAAGCTTCCTGCGATTCGGCTTTGTTACGGGGCGAAACTCCCGGCCCCGCATCACTCCCCTGGCCCCTTTCCGGGCTTTGTGCCGGGATTGAGAAAAAAATTCGGGATGGCCTCATTTTTCACTTTTCGGCGGGTCCGGCTGGGCCTATAGCGCCCGCCTAGACGCAGTACGCACGTGCCTCTGGCCCCCGGCCTACCCGGCCAAAGGGTTTACGCAACGACGTCAAGCGTTCTGGCAACCCCGTCCGGCATCTGCCGGGCGGCTCAATTTGGTCGCTGGTTCGTTCGACCGTTTCGTCAACCTTGGGCCGTCGCCTCAGCAGGCGGCCCACCGGAGCTGGAGTGTGTGGCGGTGACCCCAAAGATCGCCCAGTACCTGCGCGAATCCGCGCCTGCGACGCCGTGCCTGGTCGTCGATGTCGACCGGATCGAGCAGAATTATCGCCGCCTGAAGGACGCGCTGCCGCTGGCGCGCGTCTACTACGCGGTGAAGGCCAATCCGGCTTTGCCGATCCTGGCGCGGTTGACCGGGCTCGGCTCCTCCTTCGACGCTGCGTCGTGGGAAGAGATCGAGGCCTGCCTCGCCGCAGGGGCGGAAGCGCGCGACATCTCCTTCGGCAACACGGTGAAGAAGGTCTCCGCCATCCGCGCGGCACATGAGGCCGGCGTCACCATGTTTGCCTTCGATAGCGAGCCCGAACTGCTGAAGATCGCGAAGAACGCGCCCGGCGCGCGCGTCTATTGCCGCATCCTGGTGAAGAACGAGGGCGCTGAATGGCCGCTGTCGCGCAAATTCGGTTGCGAGCTGGAGATGGCGCGCGAGCTGATGATGCAGGCGCGCGACCTCGGCCTCGATCCCTACGGAATCTCCTTCCATGTCGGCAGCCAGCAGACCAGCACCGCCGCCTATGAAGGCGCCATCGCCCGCGTCGCCATGCTGTTCACCGACCTCAAGGAGGCGGGCGTCAAGCTGCGCATGGTCAATCTCGGCGGCGGGTATCCGGTGCGCTACCGCGCCGAGGTGCCGGCGATCGACGATTTCGGCATGGCCATCATGGGTGCGATGACCCAGCATTTCGGCAATGACCTGCCCGAGATGGTGATCGAGCCGGGCCGATTCATGGTGGGCGATGCCGGCGTGGTTTCCAGCGAAGTTGTGCTCGTCTCGCGCAAGTCGAAGGACGACCCGGTGCGTTGGGTCTATCTCGACATCGGCCGCTTCGGCGGCCTCGCCGAGACCGAGGGCGAGGCGATCAAGTACGCCTTCCGCACGCCCCATGACGACGGCGCGGACGGGCCGGTGACGATCGCCGGGCCGACCTGCGACAGCACCGACACGCTGTACGAGAAGTCGAACTACCGCCTGCCGCTCGCCCTCGATTGCGGGGACCGGGTGGAGCTGCTGTCGACCGGCGCTTATGTCACTACCTATGCGTCGCAAGCGTTCAATGGGTTCAAGCCGTTGACGGAGCACTACATCTAGGAGCAACCGCGGAAGATCGAGGGGCGCCGCTCCTCGAGCTCCCTGGCAGGAAACTCAGTTCACGCGGTTGGTGAAGGGCGAGGGGCTCCGCCCCTCGAGCACTTCGGCAGGAAACTCAGTTTCCTGCACCTTTGTTCGATTTCTGCGAAATCGCGGGGGCGTCGCCGGGCTTCACGCTCGATACTGCGTTCCATTTGGACGCGTCGCCGGATAGCATACGGCGATGGACAGTATAGACCGGAACATCTTGGTCGCGTTGCAGCATGATGGCGCCGCGGGGCTGGCGGAACTCGCCAAGATCGCGGGGTTGTCGGTCTCCGCGACGGCCGAGCGGGTCAAGCGGCTGGAGGAACGTGGCACCATTCGCGGCTGGCGCGCCGATCTCGACCCTACCGCCGTCGGCTGCTCGTTGCTCGCCTGGGTCTTCGTCGCCCTGCGCACGGATGCCCGAGACCAGGCCTTCCGCGACGCGATTCTGCCGCTGGAGCAGGTGTTGGAATGCCACGCGGTCACCGGCCCCTGGTCCTACATGCTGAAGTTGCGCGCCGCCGGCTTGCGTGAGCTCGAAGCCCTGGTCAGCCAGGAGATCCGCCGCTGCGCCGGAGTGGAACGGACCGAGACCGTCCTCGCCCTGCTCACCGCCAAGGAGACGGCGATCCTGCCGGTGGCGCCGCCCGACGACGACGAAGAGTGACGGCGCCAGAGGGCTGGTGCAGGCTTCGGCGATGAGCCGCCGGCCGCTTGAGGTCACGCCCGATCTGGTGATTCGCGCCTATGCCGTGGGGGTCTTCCCGATGGCCGAGAGCCGTGGGTCGGACCGGATGTATTGGCTCGACCCCGCGCTGCGTGGGGTATTGCCGATCGATGCCGGTTTCCATCTGCCGCGCCGGCTGCGCCGCACCGCCCTGTCCGACCGCTTCACCGTCACTGCCGACCGCGATTTCGCCGGCGCCATCCGCGGCTGCGCGGAACCGGCGCCCGGGCGCACCGACACCTGGATCAATGGCGAGATCGAAGGCCTGTTCATCGAACTGCATCGGCGCGGCTATGCCCATTCGATCGAGACCTGGTCGGATGGTGAACTGGTTGGCGGGCTGTACGGCGTCGCCCTGGGCGGGGCGTTCTTCGGGGAAAGTATGTTCTCCCGCGTCACCGATGCCTCGAAAGTGGCACTGGTGCATCTGGTCGCCCGGTTGCGGCTGTGTGGCTACGTGCTGTGCGACACGCAGTTCCTGACGACGCATTTGGCGCGCTTCGGCGCCGTCGAGATCCCGAAGGCCGAGTACAAGGCCCGTCTGGCGGCAGCGCTGGAGGTGCCGGCGCGTTGGGTGGCCGACCTGCCGACCGAGCGCATTGCCGAGGAGATCCGCGGCCTGCGTGCCGCCGCCGAGGAATAAGGCAAATTCTGATCAGACGGCACCGGCGCGCATCCCCTCCCGGCGACCCGACGATGGCATCCTGGATGGGCGGCCGAGTGAGGATGCGGGCCGGTGCCGGTTCAGAGTGAGCTGAACATGGTCCAGTTGCGGCGCCATGTCACAACGGCCTTGGCTGCCTCGTCCTGCTTCCGAACCCCGGATGCAGGAGAGCACCGCATGACTACCCGACTGAACCACGCCGCCGCCGCGCCCAAGGTGATCCAGGCGATGATGGCACTGGAGAAGGCCAGCCGCAGCCAGGGGCTGGAGCCGCCCCTGCTGGAACTAGTGAAGACCCGCGCTTCCCAGATCAACCGCTGCGCCTTCTGCCTCGACATGCACACGCGCGAGGCGCGTGCCGCCGGCGAGACGGAGGAACGTCTGACCATGCTCGCTGCCTGGGAGGAGGCGACCTGCTATACGCCGCGTGAGCGTGCCGCGTTGAGCTGGACTGAATCGCTGACGCTGTTGGCGGCCACCGGCGCGCCCGATTCGGCCTATGCGGCGATGGCTGCCGAATTCAGCCCGGAGGAACAGGTGGCCCTGACTCTGGCGATCGTGACGATCAATGGCTGGAACCGCTTCGCCGTTGGCTTCCGGGCCGAGCCGGCGCGGGCGGCGACCTGATGTCGGGCGCCGCGGCCGGGGCGGAGGCCTTTGTCGCCCTGCGTCCCCGGCTGCGGGCGCTGGCGTACCGTTTCCTCGGCTCGGTCGCCGATGCCGAGGATGTCGTCCAGTCCGCCTGGCTGCGTTGGGAAGGGGTGGATCGTGGCGCCGTCGAGGATGCCGAAGGGTATCTGCTGCGGATTGTCGCGCGGCTGTGCCTCGATGAGTTGAAATCGGCGCGGCGCCGGCGCGAGACCTATATCGGCCCCTGGCTGCCTGAGCCGGTGGTCGAGACCGACCCGCTGGCCGGGCGTGCGGCGGCCGAGGAGGTGTCGGTCGCGCTGATGCTGGCCCTGGAGAGGTTGTCGCCTTTGGAACGGGCTGCCTTCCTGCTGCATGACGTATTCGGCTCGGACTTCGAGGATGTGGCGGCGACCTTGGGGCGCAGCCCGGCGGCGGTGCGGCAATTGGCGGCCCGGGCGCGGACGCATGTTCAGGAGGCCCGGCCGCGATTCCCGGTGACGCCGGAGGAGGGGCAGCGCATCGCCGGGGCCTTCCGCGCGGCCATGGATACGGGCGACGCGGCCGCCTTCGGACGGCTGCTGGCCGAGGATGCGGTGCTGCGCACGGATGGTGGGGGGGTCGTGACGGCGGCGATCAACCCGGTGGTCGGCCGGGATCGGGTGGCGCGGTTCTTTGCCGGGCTGGCGCGCAAGGCGCGGATGGGCCGGGATCATTCGCCGGCGTGGATCAATGGCTTGCCGGGCTATGTGACCCGCTTCGAGGATGGCTCCGTGCAGACGACGGCCCTGGAGATCGAGGCGGGTCTGATTCGGGCCGTCTATGTCGTCCGCAATCCGGAAAAACTGCGATCCCTACACTGGTGATGGCGAGCGCCCGTCGCGCGGCGCCGCCCGCCCAACAGCCAAAAAAAGGAGGGGGTTCGGGGGAGTTCTCTCCCCCGACCTTTGCTTCAGCGAATAAGCCCCGTCATCGGGCTCGACGCATCCGCATTGTAGTTCCACGGCATCCGCCCCGCGAGAAACGCCCCGCGCCCGGCCTCGACGGCGGCCTTCATGGCGATGGCCATGCGTACCGGGTCCTTCGCGTGGGCGATGGCGGAATTCAGCAGTACCGCGTCGCAGCCGAGTTCCATCGCCTTGGCGGCGTCCGATGCCGTGCCGATCCCGGCATCCACCAGCACCGGCACCTTCGCGTTCTGCTTGATGGATCGGATCATGAAGGGGTTGGTCAGCCCGAGCCCTGAGCCGATCGGCGCGCCGAGCGGCATGATGGCGACGCAGCCCATGTCTTCCAGTCGCTTGGCCGCGACGGGGTCGTCGGCGCAATAGACCATGACCTCGAAGCCGTCCTTGATCAGGGCTTCGGCGGCTTCGAAGGTGCCGGCCATGTCGGGGTAGAGATACGGTGGCGGGCCGAGGACCTCGAGTTTCACGAGGTTCCAGCCGCCGGCCTCGCGGGCCAGGCGCAGGGTGCGCACGGCTTCGCTGGCGGTGTGGCAGCCGGCGGTGTTGGGCAGATAAGTGTAGTCCTTGGGCGAGACGAAATCCTGCAGCATCGGCGCGCCCGGGTCGGACAGGTTTACACGCCGCACCGCGACGGTGACGATCTCGGCGCCGGAGGCGGCGATGGCCGCGCCGGTTTCCTCGAGCGACTTGTAGCGCCCGGTGCCGACGATCAGGCGCGAGCGGAAGCGGCGCCCGGCTACTTCCCAGGTATCGTCGCCGGTCATTGCGGGGGTTCCGTCCATGGCCTTCAGCCTCCGCCGATGAAATGCACGATTTCGAGTTGGTCGCCGGCGGCGAGCGTCACCTCGGGATAGGTCGAGCGGGGCACGATTTCCTCGTTGCGCTCGACCGCGACCTTGCGGGTGTCGAGGCCGATGGCGCGCAGCAGGGCGGCCAGGCTTTCGCCGGCGGCGACCTCGCGCCTCTCCCCATTCACCGTGATGGCTATTGTCTCGGACATGCTGGGGGGAATGTGGCGAAGGGCGGGGGCGGCGGCAAGAAGGGGGGTTGCATGGCAGGGGTGCCCGACCGCTTGCCCCGCGTGAAGTGCCCGTGCTAGCCCAGCCAGCCCCATTTTTGGCGGGAATCGCCCGTGACACCCCCACTGATCGTCGTCCTGAACGGCCCGAACCTGAACATGCTCGGCGTGCGAGAGCCGGAGAAGTACGGCACCGCCACGCTGGATGACGTCGAGGCGCTGTGCGCCGAGACGGCGGAGGAATTCGGCCTGGCGATCGATTTCCGCCAGACCAATTCGGAAGGCGAGCTGGTGACCTGGGTGCAGGAATGCCGGGGCCGCGCCGCGGGGATCATCATCAACCCGGCGGGCTATACCACTACCTCCATTGCGGTCATGGACGCGCTGCTGACCACCGAGGTGCCGGTGATCGAGGTCCACATCACGAATATTCATCGCCGGGAGGAATTCCGGCATCACAGCTATGTATCCAAGGCGGCGACCGGGGTGATTTGCGGGCTGGGCGTGGCGGGCTATGCGCTCGCGATGCGCGCCATGGCGGATCTGGTCGAGCAGGACGAGGAATGATGGGCAAGAACTTCATCGAATTTGACGCGGCCGCGATTCGCGAGCTGGCGCAGATCCTGCGCGATACGGATCTGACCGAGATCGAGCTGATGGACGGCGAGTCACGCCTGCGCGTGGTGCGCCAGGCGGTGGTCGCCGCGCCGGTGGCGACGCAGGTGGCGGTGGCCGCGCCGGCCGCCGCTGCGGTGGTCGCGCCGGTGGCCGAGATGCTGGACGCCGACCATCCGGGTGCGGTGGTGAGCCCGATGGTGGGCGTCGCCTACCTGGCGCCGGAACCTGGCGCGGCGCAGTTCGTCACGGTCGGTGCCAAGGTCACCCAGGGCCAGACCCTGCTGCTGATCGAGGCGATGAAGACCTTCAACCAGATCAAGGCACCGCGCGCGGGCACCGTGACGCGCATCCTGATCGAGAGCGGCACGCCGGTCGAATACGGCGAGCCCCTGATCATCATCGAATGAGCCGCGCGACGAGGCATTCCTGATGTTCGGCAAGGTCCTGATCGCCAATCGCGGCGAGATCGCGCTGCGCGTCCATCGCGCCTGCCAGGAGATGGGCATCCGCACCGTCGCCGTGCATTCCACGGCGGATGCGACGGCGATGCATGTGCGCCTCGCCGATGAAAGCGTGTGCATCGGCCCGCCGGCCGCGCGCGACAGCTACCTGAATGTCGCCGCGATCCTGTCGGCGGCGACGATCACCGGCGCGGATGCGGTGCATCCGGGCTACGGCTTCCTGTCGGAGAACGCCCGCTTCGCCGAGATGGTGGAAGCGCATGGCCTGAAGTTCATCGGCCCGTCGCCCGACCATATCCGCATGATGGGTGACAAGATCGCCGCCAAGGACGCGATGCGCCGGCTGGGCGTGCCGCTGGTGCCGGGCTCGATGGGGGCGCTTGATTCGCTTGAAGAAGCGCGCGCGATCGCCGAGCAGATCATGTACCCCGTGCTGATCAAGGCCGCCGCGGGCGGTGGCGGGCGTGGCATGAAGGTGGCGCGCGACGCTTCCGAGATCGAGGAAGCCTGGCGCGTCGCCCGCACCGAGGCGAAGTCGGCCTTCGGCGACGACAGCGTCTATCTCGAGAAGTACCTCGACCGGCCGCGCCACATCGAATTGCAGGTGCTCGCCGACACCCACGGCAATGTCGTGCATTTCGGCGAGCGCGACTGTTCGCTGCAGCGTCGCCACCAGAAGCTGGTGGAGGAAGCCGGTAGCCCGGTGCTGACCGCCGCTGACCGCGAGGAACTGGGCGCGCGGGTGACGGCGGGGCTGGCGTCGCTCGGCTACCGCAATGCCGGCACGCTGGAATTTCTGTGGCAGGACGGGCAGTTCGCCTTCATTGAGATGAACACTCGCCTGCAGGTTGAACATCCGGTGACCGAGATGGTCTGCGGCATCGACCTGGTGAAGGAACAGATCCGCATCGCGGCGGGCGAACCGCTTGGCTACACGCAGAAGGACATCGTCTTCGGCGGTCATGCGATCGAATGCCGCATCACCGCCGAGGACCCGGACACCTTCGCGCCCAGCCCGGGCCGCGTGAACACCTATCACGCGCCGGGTGGCCTCGGCGTGCGGGTCGATAGCGCGCTGTATTCTGGCTACACGGTGCCGCCGCATTACGACAGCCTGGTTGCCAAGCTGGTGGTGCATGCGCCGTCGCGCCCGGAGGCGATCGCGCGCATGCGCCGCGCGCTGAACGAGATGGTGGTGGCGGGCATCCGCACCACCCTGCCGCTGCACCAGGCGGTGATGGACGACCCGGAATTCCAGTCGGGCGACTATACCATCCATTGGCTGGAACGCTTCGTGGCGGGTCGCCAGGGCTAGCAAGCAGGCCGGACGCCCGAATTGCGCGAAGATGCGCTCGGGGCGCGGCGGTGCCATGCGCCCTGAGCGAGCCTAGCGGTGCCCCTGGCTGGCTGCTACAAACAATCATGACGCTTTTTGCCTGGGAGTGCTCCATGAAACCCAATATCCGCCGGCGCATGCTCGCCGCTTCCACCATTGCCGCAGCGGGTTTCGTGCTTGCCGCGGGCCAGGCCTCGGCGCAGACGGCGACGATCGCAGTCGGCGCACCGGTGACCTCGCTCGATCCGCATTACCATCAGCTGTCGCCGAACAACGCGGTGTCGGACACGATCTTCGACCGGCTGGTGAATGTCGACGACCGGTCGCGCGAGACCCCAGGCCTGGCCACCGAATGGCGCGCGGCGGAACCCACCGTGTGGGAATTCAAGCTGCGCCCGAATGTGCGCTTCCAGAATGGCAATGCCTTCACCGCCGAGGACGTCGCCTTCACCATCGCGCGGCTGCCGAATGTGCCGAACAGCCCGTCCTCCTATGCGGCCTATGCGCGTCCGATCACGCGCATCGAGATCGTCGACCCGCTGACCATTCGCTTCCACACGGCGGAGCCCTACCCGCTGCTGCCGCTGGACATGACGAATGTCCGCATTATCGACAAGGAAGTCAGCGAGAACGCGACGACCGAGGATTTCAACTCGCTGCGCGCCGCGATCGGCACTGGCCCGTACCGTGCAGTCGCCCACCGCAACGGCGACCGCATCGAATTCGAACGCTTCGATGGCTACTGGGGCGAGCGCGCGCCGTTCCAGCGCGTCAACTACCGCATGATCACCAATGACGCCGCGCGCACTGCGGCGCTGCTGGCCGGCGATGTGGACCTGATCGACCAGGTGCCGACCTCGGACCTGACCAATCTGCGGCGCAACAACAGCGTGCATCTGTCGGAGACGCTGGGGCTGCGGCTGGTGTTCCTCGGGCTCGACCACCTGCGCCAGGCAAATGAGAATTCGCCGCTGATCACCGACAATGACGGCAAGCCACTGGGGCGCAATCCGCTGCAGGACGTGCGGGTGCGCCGCGCGCTGTCCATGGCGATCGACCGTCGCGCCATCGTGGAGCGTGTGATGGAAGGGGCGGCCGTGCCGGCCAACCAGTTCCTGCCCGAGGGGGTGTTCGGCTATGTCGCCGACCTGCCCGCGCCGACCTACGATCCGAATGGTGCGAAGCAACTGCTGGCCGAGGCCGGCTACCCGAACGGCTTCCGCATCCAGCTGAACGGGCCGAACGACCGCTACATCAATGATTCGCGCATTATCCAGGCGGTCGGCCAGATGTGGACGCGCATCGGCGTGCGCACCGCCGTCGAGGCACAGCCCTGGACCACCTTCGTCGGCCGCGCCGGACGGCAGGACTTCTCCGCCTTCCTGATCGGCTGGGGGTCGAACCCGGATGGCTCGCATCCGCTGCGCAACATCCTCGCCACGGTGAACCGTGACCGCGGCTGGGGCGCGTCCAACCGCGGGCGCTATTCCAACCCGCAGGTGGATGCGCTGCTGCTCCAATCGCTGTCGGAACTCGACAACGCGAAGCGCGAGCGTGAAGTGGTCGACGGAATGCGGATCGCCATGACCGATGTGGGCGTGATCCCGCTGCATATCCAGACCAACATCTGGGCGGTGCGGCGCGGCTTCGAGCACACCGCGCGTCGTGATGAACTGACCCGGGCGCAGGATCTGCGTCCCGCAGCACGCTAACCCAGGGCAGGGGCGCCGCCGATGACCGTCTATCTTGTGCGGCGCCTGATCCAGGCCCTGTTCGTCGTATTGGCCATGTCGCTGATCGTGTTCGTCGGCGTCTATGCCATCGGCGACCCGGTCGAGATCCTGATCAGCCCGGATGCGGACCAGATCGAACGCGAGCGCGCCATCGTGGCGCTCGGGCTCGACCTGCCGCTGTGGCAGCAATACCTGGTGTTCCTGACCAATGCGGTGCAGGGCGACCTTGGGCGGTCCTTCGTGTTCAATGAACCGGCGCTGAGGCTGATCCTACAACGCATGCCGGCGACGCTGGAACTCGCCTTCGGGGCGACCTTCCTGGCGCTGGTCATCGGCCTGCCGCTCGGCCTCTATGCCGGGCTGCGGCCGAACGCCTCGGCCAGCAAGACCATCATGGCCGGCTCGATCCTCGGCTTCTCGCTGCCGACCTTCTGGGTCGGGCTGATGATGATCATGGTCTTCGCCGTGCAACTCGGCTGGCTGCCCTCGACCGGGCGCGGCACCACTTGCTCGGTGCTCGGCTTCATCGGGCTGCAACCCTGTAGCAGCGGGGTGCAATGGTCGTTCCTGACCATCGACGGCCTCTCCCACATGGTCATGCCGGCGGTCAATCTCGCGCTGTTCAAGATCAGCTTGGTGATCCGGCTGACCCGCGCCGGCGTGCGCGAGACGATGCTGATGGACTATGTGAAGTTCGCCCGCGCCAAGGGGCTTTCCCCCGCGCGCGTGACCTTCGTGCACGTGTTCAAGAACATCATGATCCCGGTCGTCACCGTGGTCGGGCTGGAGCTCGGTTCCACCATCGCCTTCTCGGTGGTGACGGAAAGCGTCTTCGCTTGGCCGGGCATGGGCAAGCTGATCATTGATTCGATCAACGTGCTCGACCGGCCCGTCATCGTCGCCTACCTGATGATCATCGTGATGATGTTCATCACCATCAACCTGGTGGTGGACCTGACCTACTCGCTGCTGGATCCACGCGTACGGCTGGAGAACAAGGGCACATGAGCGAGGTCGCCATCGGCGGGACAACCCCCGCAGCCCCACGCCAAGACAAGGTCGAGACGCCGCTGCGGCGTTTCGTCTCGGAATTCTGTGAATCGCGCATCGCGCTGGGCGGGCTGGTCGTCATCACGATCATCGCGCTGATCGCGATCTTCGCATCCTGGATCGCACCGCAGAACCCCTACGATCTCGCCCAGCTCGACATCATGGACGGGCGGATGGAGCCCGGCACGGTGGGCGGCGCGGGCTTCACCTATTGGCTCGGCACCGATGACCAGGGCCGCGACATGATGTCGGGCATCATGTACGGGCTGCGCATCTCGCTGACCGTGGGTGCGGGCTCGGCGCTGATCGCCTGCCTCGTCGGCGCCTCGCTTGGGCTGATGGCGGCCTATATCGGCGGGCGGACCGACACGGTCATCATGCGCCTGGTCGACCTGCAGCTCTCTTTCCCGTCGATCCTCGTCGCGCTGATGATCCTCGCCTTTCTCGGCAAGGGCGTGATGAATGTCGTCGTCGCGCTGGTCATCGTCGAATGGGCGTATTACGCGCGCACCGTGCGCGGTACCGCGCTGGTGGAACGCCGGCGCGAATACATAGAGGCCGCGCAATGCCTCGCCCTGCCGACCTATCGCATCCTGTTCCGGCATCTGCTGCCGAACTGCCTGCCGCCGCTGATCGTGGTCGCCACCATGCAGGTGGCCCGGGCCATCGCGCTGGAAGCGACGCTGTCCTTCCTAGGCCTCGGCGTGCCGATCACCGAGCCGTCGCTCGGGCTGCTGATCGCCAACGGGTACGAGTACATGCTGTCTGGCAAGTACTGGATCAGCTTCTATCCGGGCATCGCGCTACTCATCACCATCGTCTCGATCAACCTGGTCGGTGACCAGCTGCGTGACGTGCTGAACCCGAGATTGAAGAAGTGACGATGGCAACGCCGACACTCGAAGTCCGCAACCTCCGTACGCACTTCTTCACCCGCGGTGGCGTGGTGAAGGCGGTGGATGACGTCTCCTTCTCCATCCAGCGCGGCAAAGTGCTTGGCCTGGTCGGTGAATCTGGCTCCGGCAAGACGGTGACGGGCTTCTCCATCCTTGGCCTCGTCGACGCACCTGGCCGCATCGTCGGCGGGCAGATCCTGTTCCAGGGCCGCGATCTTGTGACGATGAGCGAGTCGGAGATGCGCGACCTGCGCGGCAACCGCATCGCCATGATCTTCCAGGACCCGATGATGACGCTCAATCCGGTCCTGCGCGTCGACACGCAGATGATCGAGACGGTGCTCGCCCACAAGAAGGTCAGCCGCGAGGAAGCCCGCCAGCGCGCGCGCGACACGCTTGGCATGGTGGGCATCCCGTCCCCGGATGAACGGCTGAAATCCTATCCGCACCAGTTCTCTGGCGGCATGCGCCAGCGCGTCGCGATCGCCATCGCGCTGCTGCACGAACCGGACTTGATCGTCGCCGACGAACCGACGACGGCACTCGACGTGACCATCCAGGGGCAGATCCTGGCCGAAGTGCAGAAGCTCGCCTCGACCACCGGCACCGCGCTGCTCTGGATCACCCATGACCTGTCGGTCGTCGCCGGCCTCGCCGACGACGTCGCCGTGATGTATGCCGGCCGCATCGTCGAGCACGGCGCGGTCTCCGAGGTGCTGGACACGCCGCTGCACCCTTACACCTACGGCCTGATCGGCTCAGTGCCGTCGCGCAACAAGCGCGGCGAGCCGCTGCGCCAGATCCCGGGCATGACGCCGTCTCTGCTCAACCTGCCGCCGGGCTGCGCCTTCCGCACCCGCTGCCCGCGCGCTGCCGAGGTCTGCATGGCCGAACCCGAGATCCGTGAACTGGCCCCTGGGCGCGATGTGCGCTGCTTCCGCCCGATGAGCGAAGCCGCGGAGCAAGCAGCATGAGCGCGGCCATGGCTACCCAGACGCACGGCATCGATGACGGTTCGCCAATGGTCGAACTGCGCGGCATCTCCCGCCGCTTCGAGAAGAAGCTCGACTTCGCCGGCCGCATCGCCAAGCGTCTCGGCGCCAATATCCGCGAGGAGGTCGTCCACGCGGTCGACAATGTCGACCTCACCATCCGCAAGGGGGAAGTGGTCGGCCTGGTCGGTGAATCCGGCTGCGGCAAGTCGACGCTCGGTCGCATCGTGGCCGGCATCCTGCCGCCATCCGAAGGGCGCATCCTGCGCGACGGCATCGACCTGCTGAACCGCAACTCCGCCGATTCGCGGGAGATGAAGCTGCGCACGCAGATGATCTTCCAGGACCCCTATGCCTCGCTGAACCCGCGCATGAAGGTCGCTGACATCGTCGGCGAAGCGCCGCTGGTGCATGGCATCACCACCCGCGGCGGCTACGACGCCTATGTCGATGAGCAGATGCGCCGCGCCGGGCTCGACCCCGCCTTCAAGCGGCGCTACCCGCACCAGTTCTCCGGTGGCCAGCGCCAGCGCATCGGCATCGCGCGCGCATTGGCCGTGAAGCCAGACTTCATCGTCTGCGACGAGGCGGTCGCGGCGCTCGACGTGTCGATCCAGGCGCAGATCCTCAACTTATTCATCCGGCTGCGCTCAGAGCTCGACCTCACCTACCTGTTCATCAGCCACGACCTTGGCGTGGTGGAACACATCTCCGATCGCGTCGTGATCATGTATCTCGGCCGCGTGGTCGAGGAGGCGCCGTCCGAGACGGTCTTTGCCAACCCGAACCACCCCTACACCAAGTCGCTGCTCGCCTCGGTGCCGCGCATCGAAAGCCGCAAGCGTGCCTTCGCGGTGGTGAAGGGGGAGATTCCCTCGCCGCTGAACCCGCCGCCGGGCTGCCATTTCCACCCGCGCTGCCCGCATGCGATGGAACGCTGCCGGGTCGAAAAGCCGGAGTTGAAGGTCGTCGCGCCCGGGCAGCGCAGC
This sequence comes from Neoroseomonas lacus, assembly GCF_014644535.1. Taxonomy (GTDB): domain Bacteria; phylum Pseudomonadota; class Alphaproteobacteria; order Acetobacterales; family Acetobacteraceae; genus Neoroseomonas; species Neoroseomonas lacus. The sequence goes on along the minus strand of NZ_BMKW01000002.1, from coordinate 72,739 downwards.
GCCTGCCATCTGAACGACGCGGCATAGGGGCCACAGCTAGGTCGGGCGCTCCGCACCCGTCCCGCACTGAACCGCCAAATCCAGAACAGGAATGCAGCATGGCCGAAGACTTTGACCAAGCCCTCCGAATCGTATCTCGGAAAATGGACGATTTGCGCGCTGCCGTCCTGTTGCAGGCAATGGGTCCAGAGCGGGTCCTCGAATTCGCCGCTTTCGACACTCCGATTCGCATGCATCTGCCCTATGCGGCGACCGATGCGGTGCAGCGTATCATTTTGCTGAGCAACACCTTCTACGAGACCCACCAGATGGCGGCCGCCCGCCAACTGATCCGCCCAGGTTCGGTGATCGTCGATGCCGGCGCCAATATCGGAAACCATACGCTTTTCTTTGCCAAGGTTTGCGGCGCGAGCGAGGTCCATGCTTTCGAACCCCTGCGCACCATCTTCGCCATCCTTAAACAGAACGTCGCCCTCAACGGTCTCGTCAATGTGCATTGCCACAACATGGCACTCGGTGCTGTCGCCGGACGTGGATCGCTCGCGCATTTTCCGACCCAAAATATCGCCGCCTCCCAATTCAAGCTTGCGGGTGGGACCGACTATCCGGTGATGCCGCTCGATGCGCTGCCACTCGATCGACTCGACCTCCTCAAGATCGACGTTGAAGGCACGCAAGTGACGATGCTTGAAGGCGCGCGCGAGACGGTACAGCGCCACAGGCCGCTGATCTGGATCGAACTGCGCGCGAAGCACGGCGAATTCGAACCGGGCGATGCAATGCTGCGCTCACTCGGTTACCGCCAACTCCAGGCGCTCTCGACGGTCGATTTTCTCTACGCACCGGAGCCGTAGTGCGCCACGGAGTACGTGGAGACTGACCTACGGTGACACTTCATCGTGGCCGTGCTGCCGCGATGAAGCCTGCCGCAGCCAGCAGCCCGACCGCAGCCAGCATCCAGGGCACCGGCCCGTAGCCGCCGGCACCCTCCCAAACCAGCGCGATCAGCAACGGCGCCGCTGTGCGCGGCAGCATCGAGACGGCCGACAGCGCGCCGGAGATGGCGCCGAAGCCCTCCCGCCCCAGGATCTCGGCTGAGCCCGCGCTGCGCACGATGGTCAGCAGCCCGTCGCCCATCGCGAAGCACAGGACGAAGACGATGGTCAGCGCCAGGCTGTCGCGCCCGAGGGCGAGGGCGAGCATGGCGACCGGCAGCAGCGCGGTGGCGAAGCGGCCCACCGCGCGCATGGTGACGCGTCGGCCGGCGGCGAACATCAGCGCGCGCGCCGCCACCTGGCATGGCCCATGGGCGGCGGCGAGCAGCAGCACCGTCGCCTCCGGCCAGCCACGTTCGCGCAGCAACGGGATCAGATGCGCGCCGAGGCCGGTGCTGATGAAGGCATGGGCGGCGAAGCACAGCGCCAGGCCGAGGAAGGCCGGCTGCTGCAGCCGCGCCCAAAGCCCCGGCCCGTTGCGCCGCATCGCGCCGGGCACCGGCCCACGCGCCTGGCGCAAGGTGAAGACGGTCAGCGCGAAGCCAGCCAGTTGCAGCGCCGCCAGCGCCCGCAGCGCGCCGCGCCAGCCGAACAGGTCGATCATCGCCCCGGTCAGCGGGATGAACAGCGTGGCGGTGAAGCCGGTGACGAAGGTGATGGCGGTGACGGTGCGCGTGACGTCGCGCGCCTCGGCCACCACCACGGCCATCGCGGTGGTCCACAGGCACATCGCCTGCACCACGCCGATCAGCACCCAGACCAGGACATAGGCGGCGGGCTGGTGCACCAGGCTCATCGCCAGCAGCAGCAGGGCGGCGGCGAGCATGCCGCTGTTCATCATCGCCCGCGGTCCGTGCCGGTCGAGCCAGCGCCCGGCCGGCACCGCCGCCAGCCCCGAGGCCAGCAGCCCCGCCGTGAAGCCGCCATTGAGCAGTACGCGCGACCAGCCGAGCTCGGCTTCCATCGGCCCTACCAGCAGGGGGAAGGGCACATAGACCGTGCCCCAGCCGATCAACTGGCTGAGCGCCATGCCCCAGAACAGGGTGCGGTCGGGGATGCCGGTGGGGGGTGTCATGGGGCGCGGTGGGTGAAACCGAGAGGGGCGGCGCCCCTCTCGTGCTCACCCCACCAAAGGCCTGAGGGCCGTTGGAAACCGATACCTGGCACCTGGCGTCCCGGCCGGCATCGGCGCCTAGATCCGCTTTCGGGCATAGAGCGCTCGTCGTGGGCGCCGCAATCCCGCACCGTCCAGTGCCAAACGACGCCTTTCCAAATGACACTGTCATTTGGTGGGGTGGTTTGGAGGGGCGACGCCCCTCCTTGTCCCGTTCTCGGCATCGACTGCGGGAGGCAGAATAACCTCAAACCGTGAACTGTTCCGCGATGATACGTTCCGACAGCCCATGGTCGGGGTCGAACAACAGCGTCAGCTCGACGTCGCGCGCCTCGCGCACCTCGACGCGGGAGACGTCGCGCACCTCGGTGTAGTCTGCCACCGCCGCGACCGGGCGCTTGTCGCGTTCGAGGATCTCGAACACCACCTCGACATCCGCCGGCAGCAGCGCGCCGCGCCAGCGCCGCGGGCGGAAGGCCGAGATCGGCGTCAGCGGCAACAGGCTCGCCCCGAGCGGTACGATCGGGCCATGGGCCGACAGGTTGTAGGCCGTGCTGCCGGCCGGCGTGCTGACCAGGATGCCGTCGCAGATCAACTCCGCCAGCCGCACCCGGCCATCGACCAGGATGCGGATTTTCGCCGCCTGGCGGCTTTCGCGCAGCAGCGAGACCTCGTTGATCGCCAGCGCCTCGACCGGGGTGCCCCCATTGGTGATGGCCCGCATGCGCAGCGGATGCAGCGTCGTGGCCTGGGCGGCGGCGATGCGCGCCGGCAGGTCCTCCGCCGCATAGTCGTTCATCAGGAAGCCGACCGAGCCGCGATTCATCCCATAGACGGGCGTGCCGCGGCCGAGGAAGCGGTGCAAAGTCTCCAGCATGAAGCCGTCGCCACCCAGGGCGACGACGACCTCGGCGGTCTCCGGCGCGGCGGCGCCGTAGCGCGCGGCCAGTGTCTCCTGGGCCTCGCGCGCCGCTTCGTTCTGCGCCGCGAGGATGGCGAGCTTCACGAAGCGGCCTTGGCGTGCCAGGCGCGGGCGGCCTCGCGATGCTCCTTGAGCGGCATGCCCGCGCGCACCCGCGCCGTCACCGCCGGGTCGATGCGTGCGGTGGCCCAGCCGATGCCGTCGCTGCATTTGGCGACGACATGACCCCAGGGATCGGCGATCAGCGAATGGCCATAGACGCTCCGCGTGGCACCGCGCTCGTCGTAGTTGCCGTAGGAAGCGGCGGCGATCATCCAGCATTGCGTGTCGATCGCCCGCGCCCGCAGCAGCACCTCCCAATGGTCCTTGCCGGTTTGCAGGGTGAAGTTGGACGGCACCAGGATCGCCTCGGCGCCCATGCGGCGCAGCGTCAGGTACAGTTCGGGGAAGCGGATATCGTAGCAGATGGTGCAGGCGAAGCGGATGCCGCCCGCCTCGAAGAAGGCCGGTTCCGACCCGCCGCCATACAGCGCGCTCTCCTTGTAGCCGGTGCCGTCCGGGGCGGTGATGTCGAACAGGTGGATCTTGCGGTACCGGGCGATCTCCGACCCATCCGGGCCGAACACCAGCGTCGTGTTGAACAGCTTGTCGCCGCCATCCTCGATGATCGAGCCGCCATGGACGGTGATGCCATGGGTGCGCGCCAGGCTGCGCAGCATCTCATAGGCCGCGCCGCCGGCCTGGCCGGGCGTGGGCAGCACCTCCGCCGCCGCGCGTCGGCTGTCGCGCCCGCCGCCGAGATTGGTCCAGGTCTCGGGCAGGGTGACGAGGCCGGGGTGGTCGGCCGCCACCGCTGCCTCGATCAGGCGGCGCGCCTGATCGAGATTGGCGGGCTTGTCGCTGCCCTGGTTCATCTGAATGACGGAGACGCGCACGGTGTTTGATTCCTCAGACGGCGGGCGCCGGCCGTCCGGCCGGCTTGCCTTCGCGCCATGCACTGCTGCGCGGGCGGCGTTTGTTGGTCTGGGCGCGGTCGCGCCGTGCGCTCCTGGTGGGGGTGGCCGGGTGGGGCGGGATGGCATCAAGTATTGGTGTCCAGAGGCCCTTAGGCCTTTGGTGGGGGTGGTCCGGAGGGGGCAAAGCCCTCTCCGGCGACTCCCTGTCCGTCACGCTCCCCGATCCGCCTTCGGCCAATCCAGTCGCGGCTCGGCCCTGGTCGAGCGTGCCGCCGGCCGCGCGGCGGGTGGCGGCACCGGCGGGGCGATGCGGGTGTCGAATTCCGGTGCCCGTTTCGCGCCGCGCACCGGCGGGGCGACGTAATCGACTTCGACCGGCGCCCGCGCCACGCTGGCGCCTGGCCCCTGCAACACCAGGGCTCTCAGTTCCATGCGCAAATCGGCCAGTTCCGCCTCGATCGCCTCCAGCCGCGACTTCACGCCGAAGACGGCGAAGGGCATGGCCAGGAAGGCCAGCAGCGACACCGTGATCGCCCCCAGCAGCACCAGCGCGACCCAGGAGGGCATGCCGGGGATCGTCAGCCGCTCGACCAAATCCTGAAGCATCTCAGCCGCCTGTCATACTCATGTGGCGCGCGACAGCCGGGCGTTTGTGCCGGCGGTCGATGACGAAGTCATGGCCCTTGGGCTTGCGCGTGATCGCCTCGCGGATCGCCTGGGCCAGCACGGCGTCGTCGGTCGACGGCGCGCGCAGCAGGTCGCGGAATTCCGCCGCGTCATCCTGGCCGAGGCACATGAACAGCGTGCCCGTGCAGGTCAGCCGCACGCGGTTGCAGGATTCGCAGAAATTATGGGTCATCGGCGTGATGAAGCCGATCCGCCCGCCGGTTTCCTTCACCGTGACGTAGCGGGCCGGCCCGCCGGTCGCGTAGTCGGTGTCCTCCAGCGTCCAGGTCTTACGCAGGCGCGAGCGCACCAGCGACAGCGGCAGGTACTGGTCGGTGCGGTCGCCGCCGATATCGCCGAGCGGCATGGTCTCGATCAGGCAGAGGTCGAAGCCGTGCTCGCCGCACCAGGCGACCATGCGGTCGAATTCATCCTCATTGACGCCCTTCAGCGCCACGGCGTTGATCTTCACCGCGAGGCCGGCGGCCTTGGCGGCGAAGATGCCGTCGAGCGTCTGTTCCAGCTTGCCCCAGCGGGTGACCGCGGCGAAGACGCCCGGGTCCAGCGTGTCCATCGACACGTTAATGCGCCGCACGCCGGCCGCATACAGATCCTCGGCCATCTTGGTCAGCTGAGTGCCGTTGGTTGTGACGGTCAGCTCGCGCAAGCCACCGGCGCCGATGCGGGCGCCGAGGCTGCGCACCAGCGTCATCACCCCCTTGCGCACCAGCGGCTCGCCGCCGGTCAGGCGGATCTTGTCGGTGCCGAGGGCGATGAAGGCGCCGCAGAGCCGATCCAGCTCCTCGAGTGTCAGGATCTCCTTCTTCGGCAGGAAGGTCATGTCCTCGGCCATGCAATAGACGCAGCGGAGGTCACAACGATCCGTCACCGAGACGCGCAGATAGGTCACCGCCCTGCCGAAGGGGTCGATCAGGCCGGTGGTGGAAGGATCAAGGTCCTGCATGGTCGGGATTTGGGGCCGGACGCCCCATGGCTGCAAGCCCCCATCGGCACGCGGGGCGAGCAGGTGCCGCCCCGCGGCCGGCGGGCAGCGGGTCAGCCTGCCGGTGGGTGATATGCGAAGGATGCCGCCTTGACCTTCTGCATCGACCGTTGGGCCTCGGCCGAGGTCATCAGCGCATGGGTCCGAAAGGCCGTGAAGGCTCCGCTGGACGCCACCCGCATGCTGCAGGCGGCGGCGCTCTCCGTGTCGGGAAATTCGGCGACCAGCATGCCGTCGCGCTTACCCAGCATGAAGTAGTAGCAGAGCAGGCGGCCGCCAAAGGCTTCGACCACCTGCCGCGCAGGGGCCTCGCGGTCCTGGGGGTTTTCCACCAGCGCCTTCGCCTGTGCGGCCGTGAATGACCACTCATACATGAAATGAGGCATGGTTTCCTCCCTGGCGGCCGTCTTATGGCCGGCCGCCACGCAGGTTACGCCCGCAAGTTACTGTACCGAGAATTAATTTCGTTATCCAAACAATGCAAGTCCGCCGGCCGCAAGCAGCACTCCCATGGCGAAGGGGCGGTACAGCCGTACCGGGACGACATGGAACAGACGCGTGCCGACCGGCACCGTCAGCGCCATGACCGGCAGGAGCACCGCCAGGCGCAGCAGCGTCGTCACGCCCACCAGACCGCCCAGCAGCGGCACGATTACCGACACGATCGCGATGGAGGCGAAGAACATGATCAGGTTGGCCCGATGGCGCTTCGCTTCCTCGAGCCCGGCCAGCAGGTAGAGGATGACCGGCGGCCCGCTCATGCCCGTCGAGCCCTTGAGCAGCCCGGCCACTGCGCCGATCGCGATGTTGAGCGAAAGCGGCCGCGTGCCATGGTAGCGCCAGCCCGACATCAGCAGCAGGCCGAACACGAGCACAAATCCGCCGATGAAGCGGCGCAGCACCTCGCCATCCACCGTGAACAGGAACCAGGCACCGAGCGGGGTGCCGAGCGCCGCGGCGCCGCCCAGCGGCAGCACCACGCGCCGGTCGGCTTCCTTCATGGCAGAGGGCAGCAGCTGCACCGAGACGACGAGTTCCATCAGCAGCATCACCGGCACCCCGGCGCGCGGTCCCCACAGCAGGGAATAGACCGGGGCGAGGATCACCGCCGTGCCGAAGCCGGAATAACCGCGCATCACGCCCGCGACGGCGGTCGCCACGATGGCGGCCAACAGGCGCCAGTCGGCCAGGACCGGCCAGGCCGACTCGGCAAGGCTGCTCAACGCCGGTCATCCTCCAGAATCTCGAGGTCCACCACGGCGGCATTGATCAATACCTTGCCCGCATGCTCGAAATTCACCGTAATGCGACTACCCGCCACGGATTGAACCTGCCCACTGCCCCAGTCAGGGCGGGACGGAAGACGGACTCGCATGCCTGGTTCAATGGTTGCGCTCACGGCCCCGGCGCTAATGTGGCGTCAATGAGCGCAGAGGATACCGTTCGCCGTCATGACGCAAGGGATGCCCGAACGATGACCCTCCAGCCTACCGCCAACATCGACCTGGCGCGGATGGTCGGGCTGCGCCTGTGCCACGACCTGGGCGGCGTGGTCGGCACCATCGGCAACGCGCTCGACATGATTTCCGAGGTGGGGGGGGAGGCGCAGACCCTCGCCCAGGACGCGGCCGAGGTGCTGCGCCGCCGCCTGGTACTGTGGCGCGCCATGCTCGGCGGGCAGGGGGAGGCGACGCTCGGGAGCACCCTCGCGCTGCTCGATGGGCAACTCGCCGGCGGGCGGGCGACGGCCGAGGCCGGCGCGCTCGACCTCGGCGTCAGCCTGCCCGAGGCGGTGGTGCCGGCGCTGCTGGCCGCCATGGTGCTGGCTGGCGAGGCATTGCCGCGCGGCGGCCGGGTCTGCCTGGCCGGCGACCCGGGCGGCGAATTGGCGATCTGGCCCGACGGGCCACGCGCGGCCTGGCCGCCGTCGCTGCTGCGCGCCCTGGGCGGGGAGATGCCGGTGGACCCGATGGGCCGCGACCTCACCGTTGTCTGGCTGTGCAGCCTCGCTACCGCGGCCCGGCTGCGCCTGTCCATCGCCATGCCGCCGGGCCAGACGATGGGACCGCTGATGATCATTTTCGGCGCCTGAGGCTGGCCGGGCTTTACGGATTCTTTCGTCCGGCCGGGTGACGTTGTCCCCCTCGAAGCGCGAGGGCTGAGATGGACGACTTGCTGGTGGATTTCCTCACCGAGACCAATGAGGGGCTGGTTGCCCTCGATTCGGCGCTTGTGCGGCTGGAACGCGCACCCGATGACCAGCCGACGCTGTCCGAGGTGTTCCGCCTGGTCCACACCATCAAGGGGACCTGCGGCTTCCTTGGCCTGTCGCGGCTGGAGGCGGTGGCCCATGCCGGCGAGAACATCCTCGGCCGCTATCGCGACGGCACGCTGGCGGTCACGCCGGCCGGCATCACGCTGATCCTCTCGGCGCTCGACCGGATCAAGGCGATCGTCAGCGGCATCGAGGCGAGCGGCACCGAGCCGGTGGGCGATGACGTGCCGCTGATCGCGGCGCTCAACGCCGCGGCCGAGGGCGAGGATGCACCGGCACTGGCACCGGCGCCGCCGTCCGCCGCTGCTCCGCCCTCGGTGGCGCCGAGCGAGGCACCGGCGGTCGAGGCGCCCCCACCTGCCAGCGCCCGTCCCGCTACCTCGGCCATCGACGAGCCCGCCACCGAGGTGATGGCGCCCAATGGCAGTGCGCCCGTCACGCAACAGACCATCCGCGTCTCGGTCGATGTGCTGGAAGACCTGATGACGCTGGTCAGCGAGCTGGTGCTGACGCGCAACCAGTTGCTGCAATTGGCGCGCGCGCATCAGTCCGATGCCTTCGCGGTGCCGCTGCAGCGGCTGTCGCACATCACCTCCGACCTGCAGGAAGGGGTGATGAAGACTCGCATGCAGCCGATCGGCCATGCCTGGGCCAAGCTGCCGCGGCTGGTGCGCGACCTGTCGCATGAATTGGGCAAGAAGATCGAGCTCGACATGCGCGGCGCGCAGACCGAACTCGACCGCCAGGTGCTGGAACTCATCCGCGACCCGCTCACGCACATGGTGCGCAATTCGGGCGACCACGGGCTTGAGAAGCCGGCCGAGCGGCGCGCCGCGGGCAAGCCAGAGACCGGCCGCGTCATCCTGAACGCCTATCATGAAGGCGGCCACATCATCATCGAGGTCGGCGACGACGGGCGCGGACTGCCGGTCGACCGCATCCGAGCCAAGGCGCTGGCCAATGGCCTCGCGACCGAGGCCGAACTCGCGCAGATGAGCGAGCGTGAGGTGCTGCGCTTCATCTTCGCCGCCGGCTTCTCGACCGCGCAGCAGGTCACCTCGGTGTCGGGCCGCGGCGTCGGCATGGATGTGGTCAAGACCAACATCGAGAAGATTGGCGGCACCGTCGAACTGATCTCGAAGGAAGGTCGCGGCACCACCTTCACCATCAAGATCCCGCTGACGCTCGCCATCGTCTCCGCGCTGATCGTCGAGGCGGGCGGCGAGCGCTTCGCCCTGCCGCAGATCGGCGTGGTGGAACTGGTGCGCGTCGGCGCAGCGCAGGAAGGCGCGCCGCGCATCGAACGGATCAAGGATGCGGCGGTGCTGCGGCTGCGCGACCGGCTGCTGCCACTGGTCTCGCTTGCCGGGCTGCTGCGCCTGCACGCCGCCAGCGAGGACCAGGGCTTCGTCGCGGTGATGCAGGTTGGCGGCCAGGCCTTCGGCATCATCCTCGACCGCGTCTTCGACACCGAGGAGATCGTGGTCAAGCCGGTGGCCCCGATCCTGCGCCACATCACCATGTTCAGCGGCAATACGATCCTCGGCGACGGGTCCGTCATCATGATCCTCGACCCGAACGGGATTGCGCGTGCCGCCGGTGTCGGCCTCGATGCCGCGACCGAGGAGGAGCGCCGCAACTTGCCGGCCTCGATCGACATGCGGTCGAATGCGCATACCTCGCTGCTGCTGTTCCGCGCCGGCGATGGCGGGCCGAAGGCGGTGCCGCTCGGCCTGGTCGCGCGACTCGAGGACATCCCGGGCGAGCGGATCGAGATGTCGGGCATGACGCCCGTGGTGCAGTACCGCGGCGCGTTGATGCCGATCGTGCCGATCAGCGGCCACTGGATGGCGCCGGAGGGCGATGCCCGCCAGCCCGTGCTGGTGTTCACCGAGAATGACCGCGCCATGGGCCTCGCGGTCGAGGAGATCCTCGACGTGCTCGAGGAGAAGCTCGAGATCGAGCCCGGCACGGGTCGTCCCGGCTATATCGGCAGCGCGGTGATTGCCGGCCGGGTGACCGAGGTGATCGACACCGCCTATTGGCTGTCTCAGGCCGGCGACGACTGGTTCCGCGCCGCGCCCTCGGCGCGCAGCAATGCCGCGCGGCCGCGCCTGCTGCTGGTCGAGGATAGCGCCTTCTTCCGCCATCTCGTCGTGCCGGTCCTCTCGGCCGCGGGCTATGAGGTCATGGCGGTCGAGAGTGCGGTCGCGGCGATGCGGGTCCGCGAGGAAGGCGTGCCCTTCGATGCCATCGTCTCCGACATCGAGATGCCGGACATGGACGGGCTGGCCTTCGCTCGCGCCGTGCGCGCCGGCGGCGCGTGGTCGGAGTCGCCGCTGATCGCGCTTTCGTCGCGTGCCGAACCCGCCGATGTGGCGCGCGGCCGGGAGGCCGGCTTTACCGACTATGTCGCGAAATACGACCGCGATGCGCTGCTGCGGTCGCTGTCCGAATGCCTGTCCGCGCCGATCCAGGCGTGAAGGGATGACCGCCATGCAGACCACCACCGCGGCCGCCGACGCTGCCGTGCGGCCGCCGCCGCCCGCTTCCACCGCCGCCGCCCCGACGGAGGAGGATGTGTTCCTCACCCTGACCGTCGCCGGCCAGGCCTGCGCCGTGCCGGTGCTGGCGGTGCGCGACGTGCTCGGCGCCCATGCCATCACGCGCATCCCGCTCGCGCCGGGGGAGGTGGCGGGCAGCCTCAATCTGCGCGGCCGCATCGTCACCGCGCTCGACCTGCGGCTGCGGCTCGGCCTGCCGCCGCGCGACGCCAAGGCACCGCCGGCAATGAGCGTTGTCGTCGAGCAAACCAACGAACTCTACGCCCTGTTGGTCGACCAGGTGGGCGAGGTGGTGCCGATGCCCGCCAGCGGCTTCACGGCCAATCCGCCGACGCTCGACCCAATGTGGCGGGAGGTGTCGCGCGGGGTGCATCGGCAGGAAGGACATCTCGTCATCGCGCTCGACGTCGGGCGTGTCCTGGCGATCGGCTGAGGGAACGACAATGACGCAGCGAACCTGCCTAGTGGTGGATGACAGCCTTGTGGTGCGCAAGGCGGCGCGCCGCATCATCGAAGGCTTCGGCTTCGCCGTGCGCGAGGCGAAGGACGGGCAGGAAGCGCTGGATGCCTGCCGGGCACAGCTGCCCGATGGCGTGCTGCTCGACTGGAACATGCCGGTGATGGACGGCATCACTTTCCTGCGCGCCGCGCGGGCGGAATTCGGGCCCGACCATCCGCGCATCGTGCTCTGCACGACGGAGGCCGAGATCGCCCGCATCATCGAGGCGCTGAGCGCCGGGGCGCAGGAATACGTGATGAAGCCGTTCGACGCGGACATCATCCGCGACAAATTCACCCAGGTCGGCCTGCTGGAGGAAGTGGCATGAACCCTGCGCCCCCTTCGATGGAGGAGGTGCGGGTGATGCTGTGCGACGACAGCGCGACGGCGCGCGCCATCCTGGCGCGGCTGCTGGAATCCGAGCCTGGCATTCGCGTGGTGCACCGCGCACCGAATGGCGAGGCGGCGCTGGCCGCGCTCGCCGAGGCGCGGCCCGATGTGGTGCTGCTCGACCTTGAAATGCCGGTGATGGACGGGATGACGGCGCTGCCGCTGATCCTGAAGGCGGCGCCGCGTACGGCGGTGATCGTCGCCTCCGCCCTGACCCAGCGCGGTGCGAAGGCGGCGATCGCCGCCCTGGCCGCCGGGGCGGCGGATTACATCCCGAAGCCGCAGGGTTCGACGGGTGGCGCGGCGGACCCCGTCTTTCGGACCGAATTGATCACCAAGGTGCGCGGCTGGGCGCGGATGAAGCGGCGCGAGGGCAAGCCCCTGGCACGGCCGGCGCCAGGGCCGCCGCCGCCACGTCCGACATCCCGTCTTGCGCCCGCCGCGCGGCCGGCCATCGTCGCGATCGGGTGTTCGACCGGCGGGCCGCAGGCGCTGGCCGCGCTGCTGAAGCGCCTGCCGCGCCTGCCGGTGCCGATGGTGGTGGTGCAGCACATGCCGGCCGGCTTCACCGCGATGCTCGCCGAGCATCTCGACCGCCTGGGCACCTTGCGCTGTGCCGAGGCGAAGGAGGGCGAGGTGCTGGTGGCGGGCCGTGCCTACCTGGCCCCCGGGGACCGGCATCTGCTGGTTGAAGCGGCGGCGGGCGGCATGCGTGCGCGCATCACCACCGATCCGCCAGAGAATTTCTGCCGCCCCGCCGTGGACCCGATGCTCCGCAGCGCGGTGCGCGCCGCCGGCGGCAAGGTGCTCGCGGTGATCCTAACCGGCATGGGCCATGACGGTCTGGAAGGCTGCCGCGCGGTTGCCGCCGCCGGTGGCCAGATCCTCGCACAGGATGAGGCGAGTTCCGTGGTCTGGGGGATGCCCGGGGCGGTGGCGCGTGCCGGGCTGACGTCGTGGCTCGCCCCGCCCGAAGCCCTGGCTGAACGCATTGCCGCGATTGCGGCCGAGAGGATCGTCGCATGACGCCGGATAGCTTCAACTTTCTCGCGGGCCTGGTGAAGGTGCGCTCTGGCATCGTGCTGACGGCCGATAAGGGCTACATGCTGGAGACCCGGCTGGGCACTATGCTGCGGCGGGAGGGCATTGCCGGCCTCGACGCGCTGGCGCTGCGCTTGCGCGCGCCGCGGTCTGAGGCGCTGGCCGCGGAAATGGTCGAGGCGCTGACCACCAATGAAAGCTCGTTCTTCCGCGACGGCAAACCCTTCGAGCATCTGAAGAAGCTGTTGCCGAAGCTCGCCGCGGCGCGGCCGCCGGGCCAGGCCATCCGCATCTGGTCGGCTGCCTGCTCCTCGGGGCAGGAAGCCTATTCCATCGCCATCACCGCGGTCGGTCTCGGCGCGGCGCTGGCGGGGCGGCGCGTGGAGATTGTCGGCACCGACCTGTCGCAGGAGATGCTCCAGCGCGCGCGGGAGGGTGTCTACACCCAGTTCGAGGTCCAGCGCGGCTTGCCGGTTCAGATGCTGGTCAAGCACTTCCGGCAGGAGGGTACGCGCTGGCAGGTGGCGCCCGAGCTGCGTGCCATGGTGTGCTGGCAGGCCTTCAACCTGTTGGACGACCCGCGCGGCCTTGGCCGGTTCGACGTGGTGTTCTGCCGCAACGTACTGATCTACTTCGACGCGCCGACCAAGTCGCGCGTGCTGGCGGCGCTGGCCAGCCTGGTGGCGGCCGATGGCGTGGTCTATCTCGGCGGGGCGGAGACGGTGCTTGGCCTGACCGACCGCCTGGTGCCCACGCCCGGCGAGCGCGGCGTCTATGAAGCGGCCCGGCCGGCAGCACGGACGGGCTGACACCCCGTGGATCCACGGATTGGAATGTTGGCCACGGCGCCCGGCCATCCGCGTGCCAGCAGGCCGGGCGCGCGACGCTGCCTGGCCTCGAGGCTCGACGATGTGCTGGTGGTGGTGGTCGGGCCCGGCCCGCATCGGCGGGGCCGGGCAGCCGTCCGGCGCGGATCAGGCCGCGCGAACGTCGAGGACAACCGGGCCGGTGATGCCAGCCGCACTGGTCTGCCAGCCGGCAGCGCGGGACGCGGTGGGGTCGCGCAGCACATAGCCGCGGCCCCAGACCGTGCCGATCAGGTCGGAGGCACCGGCCTGGGCGAGCTTCTTGCGCAGCTTGCAGATGAAGACGTCGATGATCTTCACCTCGGGCTCGTCAATGCCGCCATAGAGATGATTGAGGAAGGCTTCCTTGGTCATCACCACGCCTTTGCGCAGGGCGAGCAACTCCAGGATCGCATATTCCTTCCCGGTCAGATGGACGGTACGGCCTTCGACCGTCACCTCCCGCGAGCCGAGGTTGAGGTTCAGCGGCCCGACCGACAGGGTCGGCTGGCTGAAGCCCTTGGCGCGGCGGACGATGGCCTGGATGCGGGCCACCAGTTCCTGCTGGTCGAAAGGCTTGGTGATGAAGTCATCGGCCCCCATGCCGAAGACCTTCACCTTGGTCTGCGGGCGACTGACGCCCGACAGGATCAGCACCGGCGTCTCGATCCGCGCAGCCCTCAGCCGGCGGACAACCTCCGAACCGTCGATATCGGGAAGCATCAGGTCGAGGATGACGATGTCGTAGTCGTAGAGGCGGGCCAGTTCGACCGCCTCCTCGCCGGTATCGGCGCTGTCGACGATCATGGCTGACTGGCGGAGCATCATTGTGATGCCACGCGCAGTCGTGAGATCATCCTCAACTAACAAGACGCGCATTTTGGTGCCCTCTCACGCTACAGGCGATAAGGTACCACCTATACGTGCATCATCAAGCGGTTTTTCACCAACAAGCGGGTTCAAGAATAACCCGTAAACCTGATTTTGTAAACGAACCCAACAAAAGAGACATCATGAGCGGGAGGATGGACCCCTCAGCTCCCGCAGGGCAACTACCCAGGGTTGTGGCGCCTCGCGCGGTAGGAAATGGCCCGCACCTGCAATCACCTCACGCCGATAGCGGCCGAGGAAACGCCGCGTCTCGTTCTCGCTGTTGGCCGGCGGATCCACCCCATCCTCCGCCCCGTGCAGCACCACGGTGGGCACGGTGATGGGCGGCTGCGCGGCCAGCCGCGCCTCGATCCCTTCCAGCGCCGGGTCGCCCGCGGCGGCCTTGTGGCGGTGGCGGTAGGATTGCACCACCGTCGCGACGAAATCCGGATTGTCGAAGCTCGCCGCGGTTACCGCATATTCCGCATCGGTCATCGGATAGGTCGGCGACCACATCTTCCACAGCAGCCTGCAGAAGGCGGCGCGATTGGCCGTGAGCCCGGCCACGCCGCGTTCGGTGTGCAGGTACCATTGGTACCAGTAGCGCAGCTCCCGCTCCGGCTCGCGTGGTTCGGTCGAACGGGCAATGTCCTGGATGTTGTAGCCGGTCGCCGAGACCAGCCCGCGCACCCGCTCGGGCCACAATGCGGCGACGATGCAGGCGGCCCGCCCGCCCCAGTCATAGCCCGCCAGCAGCGCCTGGCCGATGCCCAGAGCGTCCATCAGCGCCAGCAGATCCGCCCCCAACGCCGCCTGCTGGCCCGATCGCGGCGTCGCCGGGTCGCGATACCGCGTCGGGCCATAGCCGCGCAGATAGGGCACCACCACCCGATAGCCGGCGGCCGCGAGCGGCGGGGCTACCCCATCCCAGGTGCGGACATCGTCGGGGAAGCCATGCAGCAGCACGACCGGCTGGCCGTCTTCCGGGCCGTGCAGTTCGACGGCGACATCCAGCGCGCCGGCGGTGACCATCACATGGGACACGCTTTCTCTCCTTCTCATTCGACCGGGTCAGCGGCACAGCGCCGAGAGCGCCCGGCCCCTGGCGCGTGGCGGCAGCATCTGGACGCATTCCCGCGCCGTCGCGGGCAGCACCTGTGCCAGCACCGTGGCCGTGCCCTCGTACCGGCAGACGATCAGGAAGCCACGTGGGCTGCCTTGCGAGACATCCCAGCGCTGCCGCAATTGGCCGCCCTGCATCGCGCTTTCATCCGGCACCAGGGAGCCAGGCGCCTCGGCGCGCAGGTCGCCGGGGCCGCCATCGACGATGGTCACGCCCTCGAAGCGCTTGCGGCCGGCCGAGTCCGGGCCGCGATAGGGAAAGCCGGTAGGGGAGGGATGCGGGTCCACCATCCAGCCCGGCATCGCCTCGGCGGTGAGCGGCGTGGTGACGGCGGCCGGGCAGGTGATCTCCGCCGCGCCGGCAGTGCCGGGCAGCAGCAGAAGCAGGAAGGCGATGCGTCGCATGGGGTGGCCTCGCGTGGGATCGGCGCGGCCAGGGTGGTGCCGATACGCCCGCAGGCGCAATGCGCCACGTCTCACCGCCAGCGGCGATGCATCCACAGCCACTGGCCCGGATATTCGCGCACCCAGCCTTCGATGACGCTATTCATCTCCTGGGTCGCGGCTTCGACATCGATCAGACCTTCGGCGTCGCGCGGCAGGGCGATCTCCTCGGTCAGGTCCAGCCGGAAGCGGCCGCCCGGCAAGCGGATGGCGCGCGCGCCATGCACAGGGCAGTCGAAGCGCCGCGCCAACTGCGCCAGCAAGGGATTGGCGAAGGCCGGCCGGCCGAGGAAGGTGATGCGCGGCCCGCGCCCGAACCGCTGGTCCACCAGCATGCCGATATGCTTGCCGCGTTCCAGCGCTCGCGCCAGCTTGAACGGCGCGGACATGCCCGCCGCCACCAGCATGCCCATGCTGTCCTGGCGCAGGCGCAGGATTTCCTTGGCCACAGCCGGGCTGTTTGGCGTGCGGTACAGCACCGCGCTCTCTATGCCGTGCTTGGCGGCGGCGATCGCCGGCAATTCCCAATTCGCCAAATGCGCCGAGAAGACGATTGCCGGCTTGCCGTCCTCGCGCAGCCTCTCGTACAGCGCCATCGTCTCGGCGCTGGCGGTGATGCGCCCGGCCTCGGGGTTCTCGGGGTCGAAATCCCAGATGCTGTCCATATGGACGTATTCGCAGGCGACCCGGCCGAGATTGTCCCATGCCTCGGTCAGGATCGCTGCGCGTTCCGCCTCGGTCTTCTCCGGGAAGGCGCCGGCGATGTTCTCCCGCCCGATGCGGTTGGCGGAGGTCAGCGGGCCGAGCCTGCGCGCCATCCACGCCCCGATGCGCGGCCCGGCATCCGGCCCCAGCAGGCGCAACAGCGCGAAGACCGCCCGGACGAGCAGCCCGAACAGGCGGTCGGCGAACAGCCAGAGGCGGTACTTAAAGCGTAACAACGATCTTCCCGAAGACGCGCCGGCTTTCCAGCCGGTCGAGCCCTTCCGTGAAGCGTTCCACCGGCAGCACCGTGTCGAGCACCGGCAGGATGCCGCGCGCCATCTTGGCGTAGCCATCGGCGATGTTGCGCATCGACGCGCCGAAGGACCCGAAGATGCGCAGCTGGCGCTGGAAGATCATCATCAGGTTGGTCTCGGCTGACACGCCGCTGGTCGACCCACATGTCACCAGCCGCCCACCCATGCGCAGCGACAGCAGCGACCCGGCCCAGGTCG
Source organism: Neoroseomonas lacus (assembly GCF_014644535.1). Classification (GTDB taxonomy): domain Bacteria; phylum Pseudomonadota; class Alphaproteobacteria; order Acetobacterales; family Acetobacteraceae; genus Neoroseomonas; species Neoroseomonas lacus. Next base: position 55,816 of record NZ_BMKW01000002.1, on the reverse strand, counting down.
AGGCGCCGACATGCTCGAACACCACATCCACGCCGACCTTCCCCGTCGCGCGGCGCGCCACGGTCGGAAAGTTCTGCGTCGAGTAGTTCACCACGATATCGGCGCCGAGCGCCTTGGCCTTCGCGCACTTCTCGTCATCGCCCGCGGTCGCGATGACCGTGCAGCCGAGATCCTTCGCGATGCGCACCGCCACCGTGCCGATCCCCGACCCGGCGGCATGCACCAGGATGGTCTCGCCCGGTTCCAGCTTCGCATTGTCGAACAGCATGTGCTCGACGGTGGAGAAGGTGATTGGACCGCAGGCGGCATCTTCCCAGCTGATGCCGTCCGGCACCCGCACCATCAGCCGCGCTTCCTGGTTCACCAGCTCGCAGGCGAAGCCACCGACATGGAAGCCCTTCACGCCGCGGACGTCCTCACAGAGGTTGTCCTGCCCGGCCAGGCAACGGCGGCACTTGCCGCAGGTCAGCGCGCCATAGGGGGCGGCGCGGTCGCCGATCTTCCAGCCGGTCACGCCCTCGCCGATGGCAACCACCTCGCCCACCGCTTCGGCCCCGACGATCAGGGGCATCTCGCGCTTAGCGAAGGCCATGCCGCGGAAGCCCCACACATCGATGTGGTTGAGCGCGACGGCGTGGATGCGTAGCGTCACCTCGCCAGCGGCGGGGGGCGGCGGGGCGGGGATGTCCTCCAGGCGGAGGTCACGGTCGGCGTGGAGGCGGAGTGCGCGCATTCAACAGAAAGGTCGGGGGAGAGAACTCCCCCGAACCCCCTCCTTTTTTTGACTTTTGGAGACTGACATCTGGGGACGGCGCCAATGGACAGAAAACGGAGGGGGATTCGGGGGAGGTGTCCTCCCCCGACCTTCCTTCCTGTTCACGGCGCCGCGCTCACCACGAGGCAAACATTCTGTCCGCCGAACCCAAACGAGTTCGACAGCACATGCTTCAGCCCCGACACCTTGCGCGCCACGTTCGGCACGACGTCGAGCGTTACCGCCGGGTCCGGCTCATGATGGTTGATGGTCGGCGGCAGTACCTGGTCGCGGATGGTCAGCAGCGAGAGCGCCGCCTCGATCGCCCCGGCGGCCGACAGCGTGTGCCCGAGCATCGACTTGTTGGACGAGATCGGCGGCGGGGCGTCACCGAACACGGCGCGCATGCCGAGCGTCTCCATCCGGTCGTTCTCGGGCGTGCTGGTGCCATGCGCGTTGACGTAGCCGATGTCGGTGGGCGCGAGCCCCGCATCGGTTATGGCGTTGCGCATGGCGCCGATAATGGCGTGGCCATCCGGGTTCGAGCGGGTGCGGTGGAAGCTGTCCGCCCGCTCTCCGCAGCCCGACACGATGCCGAGCACGGTGGCGCCGCGCGCCGTCGCGTGTTCGAGGCTTTCCAGTACCAGGGCGGCCGCGCCTTCGCTCATCACGAAGCCGTCGCGCGACTTCTCGAAGGGGCGGGAGGCGCCCTCGGGGTCGTCATTGCGCGCCGTCAGCGCCGACAGCAGGGAGAAGCGGATCACCGCCTCAGGCTGCACCGACCCATCGGCACCGAGGGCGATGGCGGCGTCGGATTCGCCGCGCTGGATGGCTTCCACCGCCATCTGGATGGCCGAGGCGCCGGTCGCACAGGCCGTGGTCAGCGCGATCGGCGCGCCACGGGTGCCGAAACGGGCCGCCAGCCGCTCGCCGACGCCGCCGAACAGGAAGGTCTCGTAGATGTCGGTGCGGCCGGTCGCGACCTGGGTGATCGCGGTGTAGGCGCCGTTGCCATTGGCCTGGCGGGCGAGTTCGAAACGCTGCGGCCATTCCATCTCGACCGGCGGCATGCCGACCATCAGCGGGCCAGGGAAGGCGCCGGGCTCACCCAGGGCAGCCTGAGCCAGGGCTTCCTCGACCGCAGCGGCGGCCATGCGCTCGACCCGGATGGCAGAGGAGACCGGCGGCCCGCCGGCGGCTTCCTCGGGCAATTCGACGGTGCCGGCGATGATGGTGCGCAGCTTGTCGACCGGGAAGCGGCGGATGCGGGAGATGCCGGACTTGCCGGCGACGATCGCCGCCCAATTGGCTTCCCGCCCCCAGGCGAGGGGGGTGACGAGGCCGATGCCGGTGACGGCGACCAGCGGACGCCCGAGATGGTCCTTCATGCCACGCGCTCCAGAAGGGCGAGCGCCTCGCCCCGCCACTGGCCGAAGCCGGTGATGAGAATGCGCTCCACCGGCCCGTCCCCGATATCGGCCGGGTCCATCGCCGGATAGAAGCCCCCGCGCGACAGCGCCAGGGCGCCGAGCGCGACATTGGCCGGGAAGGTCGCCTCGATGCCATGGCCGAGCAGCGAGCCGGTCCGGCGCACCGCCGTGGCCTTCACGCCGGCGAGGAAGGCTTCCTCCTCGACGCGCGCCTCGGCGACGCCGGTCATGCCGGAGAGCACGCCGAGCCCAGTTTCTGGCGCGCCGAGCTTCTGCCACAGCGCGGCGGCCGTCGCGGAGGAGCTGCCGGCGCGCTCATGCACCGCATCGGTGGCGACGCCGGCCAGCTTCGCGAGGGGCTTGGCACCACGGGCGGCTGCGTGTTCGGCGGTCTCGAGCACCAGGAAGGCGCCGAGCGCCCCGCCGACGAAGCCGCCGGACCCGTCGCGCGCCGAGATCGGCGCGAAAGGCCCGCGCCACAGCGCATTCCCCGCGCCATACAACAGCACCAGGTCCCAGCGCTGGGACGCATAGGCGCCGCCCACCAGGGCGATGCCGCCACGACCTTCCGACAGCCGCGCGGCAGCGATGCGCACCGCGTCGGCGGCGGCAGCTTCCTCACCCATGAAGGTACGCGAGGAGCCGGTGACGCCATGGACGATCGAGATGTTGCCGGCCAGCAGGTTCGACAGCTGGGCGAGGAACAGCGTCGGGCGCAGCTCGGTGCCGAGCTTGTCGTTCAGCGCGCGGCCGGCCTCGTCGGGCGGCAGGGTGCAGAACGCGCTCGCCACGGCTTCGTCCACCGCGACGTCGCGCTCGCCACCGCCGGCGGCGACGATCAGGTGCATGTCCGAGACCAGCCCGCGTGCCCCGGCCTGGTCGATGGCGAGCCCGGCGGCATAGGTACCCAGGCGCTGCCAGGGTTCCATCTGGCGCTGATCGCCCTTCTTCGGGATCTGCGCGTCGAGTGAGAGCGGCGGCAGCGGGTGGACCGCATGCGGGGCGAAGGCGGTCTCGTCCAGCACCGGGGTCGCACCCGGCTGCGACAACACGGACCAATGCAGATCGGCCCCCTCGCCGAGCGAGGAGACCAGCCCGATGCCGGTGATGACGACGTCCTGGCGGGTCATGCGAGGCCAAGCTCCTGCCCGCGGCCACGCATGGCGGCGGCAAGTTCGGGGGCGGGAAAGTCCATGATGCGCAAGGTCAGCTCCGCGTCGCAGATACGCTTGCCATTCGCCTCGATGCGCGCCTTCGTCACGGCGTAGCCCGACCCGTCATGCAGGCGCTGCGCATGGACCGTGACCGGCGTGCCGGGGCCGATAAAGGATCGGAACTTGGCTTCCTTAACGCCCATCAGGAAGGGCATGCGCTCAAAATTGCCGAGCTTGAGCAGCAGCCAGCCGGAAGCCTGGGCCATGGTCTCGACCAGCAGCACGCCGGGCATCAGCGGGTAGCCGGGGAAATGCCCCTCGAACACCGGGGAGGCGTCAGGGATGGTGCTCTCGACCACGATCGATTCGCCGTCGAAGGAGACGACGCGGTCGATCATCTGGAAGTATTCGAGCTTCAAGGCGGGTTCCCCCCGGCCGCGGCCGGCTCAGCCGCCCTTGGCGGCGACCAGCTCGTCGATGCGCGCGGCCAGATTCTTCATGACGAAGTACTGTTCCGCCGGCGCGGTGCCGGCGTTGACTTCCTGCGTCCAGGCCTCGACAGGGACCTTGATGCCGAAGGCCTTGTCGATGGCGAAGACGATGTCGAGGAAGTCCAGGCTGTCGATGCCGAGATCATTGATCACATGGCTGTCGGGCAGGATCTTGTCCCGCTCGACTTCGCTGTTTTCGGCGATGATGTCGGCGATGCGGTCGAAGGACGAGGCCATGGGTGGCCCTCCGTGGGGAATCCGGGGTGGGGAAGGGATTGGGGGGCGTCTTTGGCGCGAATGAGGCCGGATGGCAAGTTTCGAGGCCCGCATGGGCGGTGACCCGGCAGGTTTGGCGTGAGTCCGGCGGCCCCTGACGCCCCGGAAGGGACGCGCCGACCGGTCGCCTATGTCCTCGCCGTCCTGCTGACCGGCCTGGCCGGCGGGCTGGCCGGGGTGTCACTGGCGCTGCTGCTGCATGCCATCCAGCACCTGGCCTTCGGCTACAGCCCGCACGCGCTGCTCGGCATGGAAAGCTTCCTCGACGGCGTGCGGGCGGCCCCGCCATGGCGTCGCCTGGTGGTGCTGGTCGGCTGCGGCACGGTAGCCGGGCTCGGCTGGTGGGTGCTGCATCGGTTCTGCCGGCCTTTCGTCTCGGTGGAGGCTGCCATGGCCGATCCCGCCACGCCCATGCCGGCCGCCACGACGATCGGCCATGTGCTGCTGCAGATCGTCACCGTCGCGCTGGGGTCACCGCTGGGACGGGAAGGGGCGCCGCGCCAGCTCGCCGCCCTGGCCGCCGGGCGGCTTGCCAGCGCGTTGCGGTTGCCGGCGGAGGAAGCGCGCGTCCTGATCGCCTGCGCGGCCGGGGCGGGGCTGGCGGCGGTCTACAACGTGCCGCTCGGCGGGGCGCTGTTCACCATGGAGGTGCTGCTCGCGAGCTTCGCCCCGGCGGTGGCGGTGCCGGCGCTCGGGGCAGCCGCGGTGGCGGCGGCGGTGGCCTGGGTCGGGCTGGGGGATATCTACCAGTACCGGCTGCCGCCGCTTGCGGTCAGCGCTTCGCTGGTGGCCTGGGCGGCGGCCTGCGGGCCGGTGCTCGGGCTGGGCGGCTGGCTGTATCGCCACGCCATGCGACGGGCCCGCACCGGGGCGGTGCATGACGCTCGGAGCATCTTGTTCTGCCTGCTGGTCTTCGGCCTGATCGGGCTGGCCGCCATGCCCTTCCCGGCGCTGCCGGGCAATGGCAAGGGGCCGATCCAACTCGGGCTGGATGGCACGCTGGGGATCGGGGTCGCGGCGATGCTGATGGTGTTGAAGATCCTGGCCACCACCGGGGCGCTGCGCGCCGGGGCCGATGGCGGGCTGCTGACGCCGGGGATGACGATCGGCGCGTTGCTGGGCGTGGTGCTGGGCGGGGTGTGGAGCCTGGCTTGGCCTTCTGGGGCCGGGCACGGGGCCTACGCGCTGGTCGGCGCCACCGCGTTCCTTTCGGTGTCGATGCGCATGCCGATCACCGCGATTGTGCTGGGATTCGAACTCACCCGCGCGGACGATGACTTCGCATTGCCGGTGCTGGTGGCCGTAGCGGTGGCGACGGCCATGGCGCGGCTGTGCGACGGGATGAGGAGGGCTGAGTGACCGACAGGCCGATCAGGCTGCCCAATGCCGACCACCCGATCAGCATCGCGCCCGCTTCCGGGCGGGTAGCGGTGCGGGTGGGCGAGGTTGTCATCGCCGACAGCGCGGCGGCGCTGACGCTGTGCGAGGCGCGGTATCCGCCGGTGCACTACATCCCGCGCGGGGATGTGGACATGGCGCAGCTCGAGCCCAGCGCGCACCACACCTACTGCCCCTACAAGGGGGAGGCATCGTATTTCAGCGTGCCGCTGCTCGGGGAAAAGGCGGCGAATGCGGTCTGGAGCTATGAGGCGCCCCATGACGCGATGAAGGCGATCGAGGGGTATCTGGCCTTCTATGCCGATCGGTTCAGCATCGAGGTCGTTTAGGCACGGCCCGGCGTGCCGTTTGCCAGGGTGGGTATGCCCCCGGGGAGAGTCGAACTCCCATACCCTTACGGGTGGGCGATTTTGAGTCGCCTGCGTCTACCATTCCGCCACAGGGGCCTGCGCCGCCCCTGGTAGCCGGGGGCGACGTGAGTCGTCCAGAGCCTCGCCGCTTATTCCGCGGCGGCGGCGCTTGCCGGGGCCGGGACGACCTTCGTCTCGAATTCCGCCGGCCCGGTGATCTCCAGGATCTCGACATCGTCGGAATGCTCGATCTCGCGGTGCTTCACCAGCCGCGGCTGGTAGCAACAATCGCCGGCCTTGAAGGTCTTTTCGCCGATATCCTCGTATTCGAAGCGCACCCAGCCCTTCAGCACGAAGAACATCTGGAAGGGCAGGTCATGGGTGTGCCACTGGCCGGTGGCGTGCTCGCCCGGGATGCCGCGGATGACATGCGCCCCGAAGGCGCCTTCCGTGGCCTTGGCGATGCCGAGGTCGCGATACTCGAAGAAAGCGCGCAGCCCGCGTTCAAAATGGGCGCCCTCGGCGTGGCTCGTGGTGGTCTGTGTCATTGCATCCTCCCGAAAAGAGCGGGGGCAGGATTCCACCCCCCCGCCGTCAGTCCCCACCAGCCAGAAAAAGGAGGGGGATTCGGGGGAGTTCTCTCCCCCGACCTTCCGTCACTCCAGCGGCAGGGCAATGTGCTGCACGAATCCTGGCCGGGTCTTCAACGTTTCATAATATGCCGCGAGGTTCGGCAGGTCAGGCCGTTCGATCGGCAGCGCGAACCATCGGTGCACCCAGCAGCCCAGCGCGATGTCGGCCAGCGTCAGCGCATCCCCGCACAGGAAGCGCCGGCCCGCGAGCTTCGCGTCGACAATCTTCCATAGACGCCCGCAATCCTCGCGTGCCTTCTTCTCCGCCGCCCAGTCGCGCTCGTTCTCCTTCAGCCGGATATGGGTGAAGAAGATCACCACCATCGGGCTGGTGACATGGGCCAGCGCCCAATCCATCCAGGTCTCGGCCTCGGCCCGGGCGCGCGGCGCCTTCGGATACAGCGGGCTGTCCGGCGCGTATTCATTGCACAGGTAGCGGCAGATCGTGTTGGCCTCCCACACCGACCAGCCGTCTTCCTCCTGCAGGGTCGGCACCAGGCCCATCGGGTTCATGGCGCGGTATTCGGGCTCGCGCGTGCGGCCGAAGGCGCCGCCGGCGTCGATGCGGTCATAGGGCAGGCCGAGCTCATCCAGCGCCCAGAGCACCTTCATGACATTGCTGGAACTGGCCCGGCCCCACAGCTTGCGCATCGCTCTCTCCCTCGCGTCGGGGCGAGGCTAGGCGCGGCCCGCGTACCGGTCCAGTTGCGCCGGCGCCGCTGCGGCGCAACATGGGCGCCATGCCCTACGCGCTTCTCATCGTCGTCCTCGCCGCGGCCGCGCCGCTCTTCGCCCTCGGCAGCGAAACCTGGTGGGGTCTCGCCCCTTGCGAGCTCTGTCTGTGGCAGCGCTGGCCCTATTGGGCGGCGGCCGGGTTGGCCGCCCTCGGCGTACTTATCCCTGGCCGGGCGCGCACCGTGCTGATCGGCCTGGCCGGCCTTGCCGCGCTGGTCTCGGCCGGCATCGGCGCGCTGCATGTCGGCGTCGAGCAGGGCTGGTGGCCTTCCCCGCTGCCGAGTTGCCAGGCGCCGACGGCCGGCACTGCGGGCAGCATCGACGACATGATGCGCAGCCTCGCCGCCGCGCCCACCAAGCCGTGCGACGCCGCGACCTATCTGATCGAGGGCCTGCCCCTGACCATGGCGGCGATGAACCTTATCTACGGGCTGAGCCTTGGCGCGCTGGCGCTGGTGTTGGCCCGCCGGAGCACCCGCCCATGACCCACCCCGACCCCACCCCGCGCGCCATGGTCGAGCGCGCCATCCGTGTCGACCACGCCGGCGAATACGGGGCGAAGCGGATCTACGAAGGTCAGCTCGCCGTGCTCGGCCGCACCAAATGGCGTGGGACGCTCGAACACATGAAGGACCAGGAGCAGGTCCATCTCGACACCTTCTCCCGCTTGGTCGGCGAACGCCGCGTGCGGCCGACCGCGCTGCTGCCGGTCTGGCATGTCGCCGGCTTCGCGTTGGGGGCGGCGACCGCGCTGCTCGGCCATCGCGGCGCCATGGCCTGCACCGTCGCGGTCGAGGAAGCGATCGACGAACATTACCAGGCCCAGGAAGCCGCACTCGGCGAGGATGAGGCCGCGCTCAAGGCCCATATCGCTACCTTCCGTGCCGAGGAACTGGAACACCGCGACATCGGCCTCGCCAACGAGGCGGAACAGGCCCCCGCCTACCGACTGCTCTCTGCCGCCATCAAGGCCGGCTGCAAAGTGGCGATCCGGCTCAGCGAACGGATCTGACCCCCGCTGCATCTTTCCGCCCCGTCACGTGTTGTGTGTCTGCACGCAACAGGTGAACCGGGAGGAACAAGATGCGCGCGATCCTGTTGCTGATCGGCGCGACGCTTCTGGCCCCGCCGGCGCGGGCTGAGGTCACCCTGGCGCTGTCCTGCGGGTCGGTGGGCATCGAGGCCCGGCTCTGCCGCGAGGGCGCGGAGGCCTGGGCGCGCGACACCGGCAATCACGTCACGATGATCTCGACGCCGGCCGGCAGCTCGGAACGCCTGGCGCTGTACCAGCAGCTCCTCGCCGCCCGGTCGGGCGACATCGACGTGCTGCAGATCGACGTCGTCTGGCCAGGCATCCTTGCGGCGCACCTTCTCGACCTGTCCGGCGCGCTCGATGCCGTGGCGCGGGCCGAGCAATTCCCGGCGATCCTCGCGAACAACACGGTGGCGGGCCGGTTGGTGGCGATGCCGTGGTTCACAAATGCCGGCGTGCTCTATGTTCGGCGCGACCTGCTGGACCAATATCACCTGCCGGTGCCCGAAACCTGGCGGCAACTCACCGACACCGCGCGCCGCATCCAGGAGGCCGAGCGCGCCGCCGGCCATGCGCGAATGTGGGGCTTCGTCTTCCAGGGCCGCGCCTATGAGGGGCTGACGGTCAACGCGCTGGAATGGGTCAACAGCCATGACGGCGGCACCATCGTCGCCCCGGATGGCGCCATCACCATCGACAACCCCCGCGCCGCCACCGCCCTGGCCCAGGCCGCCGGCTGGGTCGGCACCATCGCCCCCGAGGGCGTGCTGAACTACGGCGAGGAGGAAGCCCGCGGCGTGTTCCAATCGGGCAACGCCGTCTTCATGCGGAACTGGCCCTACGCCTGGCCGCTGGTGAACGCCGAGGACAGTCCGGTGCGCGGCCGTGTCGCCGTCGCCCTGCTGCCACGCGGCGCGGGGGAGGGTGGGCGCCACAGCGCGACGCTCGGTGGCGAGCAACTCGCCGTCTCGCGCTACTCCCGCCACCCGGACGAAGCCGTGGCGCTGGTGACCTACCTGACCTCCCGCGCCGAACAGAAGCGCCGCGCCATCACCGCCGCGCTCAACCCGACCATCCGCGACCTGTACGAGGACCCGGAGGTGCTGGCCGCCAACCCCTTCTTCGGCACGCTGCGCGGCGCCTTCGAGAACGCCGTCGCGCGCCCGTCGAGCGTCACCGCCGGGCGCTACAACCAGGTCTCCGCGCAGTTCTGGAACGCCGTGCACACCGTGCTGTCCGACCACGGCGAGGCCCCCGCGGTCCTCCAACGCCTCGCACGCAGCCTCGAGCGCGTGCGGCGGCACGGCCCATGGTAGCGCCCGCCGCCCGCGGCCTGTCGGCCCTCGCGCTGGAGCGCCGCCGCGCCGCCTGGCTGTTCCTGGTGCCGATGGTGGTGACGGTGCTGCTGGTCGCCGGCTGGCCGCTGGCCCGCACCATCTGGTTCTCGCTGACTGATGCGCGGCTCGACGACACCGCCGCGCCCGCCTTCATCGGGCTGGAGAACTACGCCTGGCTCATCCAGGACCCCGACTGGTGGAACGCCGTGCGCAACACCGTCTCCTTCGCCATCGTCTCAGTCTCGCTGGAGACGCTGCTCGGCCTCGTCATCGCGCTGGCGTTGAACGAACGCATGCGCGGGCGCGGCCTGCTGCGTGCGGCAATGCTGATCCCCTGGGCGATCCCAACCGTGGTCTCCGCGCAGATGTGGGGCTGGATGCTGCACGACCAGGTCGGCGTGGTGAACGAGGCGCTGCTCGCGCTCGGCGTCATCGCCCGCCCGCTTGCCTTCACCGCCGACCCCGACCTCGCGCTATGGGCCGTCGTCGCCGTCGATGTGTGGAAGACGACGCCCTTCATGGCGCTGCTCATCCTGGCCGCGCTGCAATTGCTGCCCGGCGAGATCTACGAAGCGGCCGAGATCGACGGCCTCGGCCCGGTCGGCCGCTTCTTCCGCCTGACCCTGCCGCTGATCCGCCCGGCGCTGATGGTCGCCGTCATCTTCCGCGCGCTCGACGCGCTGCGCGTCTTCGACCTGATGTATGTGCTGACCGGCAACAGCGCCGCCACCGCCTCGATGTCGGTCTATGCGCGCCAGCATCTCGTGGATTTCCAGGATGTCGGCTTCGGCTCCGCGGCGGCGACCGGGCTGTTCCTGGTGATCGCGGCGGCAACGGTGCTGCTGGTGACGCTCGGCCGCGTGCGCCTCGGCGCGGCGGAGGACGGGCGATGAGCGGGCGCCGGCTGCGTAGCCTGGCGGCCCGCGCCCTGTTCGCGCTGCTGCTGCTGGTGATCGTCGCCTACACGGTCTTCCCCTTCTTTTGGGCGATCGTCTCCTCGCTGAAATCGGGCAGCGCGCTGTTCAGCGCCGAGCTGTTCCCCGCCGACCCCGCCTGGGGCAACTACGCCGCCGTGTTCCGCGACCGGCCCTTCGGGCGGAACATCCTCAACTCGGTCGTCGTCGCCGGGTCGGTGGTGGCGGTCTCGCTCGCCCTCGGGGCCAGCGCGGCCTTCGCCCTGGGGCGCGTCGCCTTCCGCGGGCGCGGGGTGATGCTGGCGGCCATCCTCGCCGTCTCGATGTTCCCGCAGGTCGCCGTGCTGTCGGGGCTGTTCGAGCTGATCCGCTGGCTCGGGCTCTACAACAACCTGCTGTCCCTGGTGTTCTCCTACCTGATCTTCACGCTGCCCTTCACCGTCTGGGTGCTGACCACCTTCATGCGCGAGATGCCGCGCGAACTGGAGGAAGCCGCCATGATCGACGGCGCCACGCCCTGGGTGGTGCTGACCCGAATCTTCCTGCCGCTGATGGGCCCGGCGCTGGCGACCACCGGCCTGCTCGCCTTCATCGCAGCGTGGAACGAGTTTCTCTTTGCGCTGACCTTCACCCTGACCGACGAGATGCGCACCGTGCCCGTCGCCATCGCCCTGATCAGCGGGTCGAGCGCCTTCGAACTGCCCTGGGGGCGCATCATGGCGGCCTCGGTCATCGTGACCGTGCCGCTGCTGGTCCTCGTGCTGGTGTTCCAGCGCCGCATCGTCGCCGGGCTGATGGCCGGCGCGGTGAAGGGCTGACGCAGCACGGCCCGGTTGCCCGAAGCGGGGGGAAGGAAATGCCCTGCCACCATCATGCATCTGCAACCCGGCGACCCCGCCCCCTGGTTCAACCTGCCCTCGACCGACAACCCCTGCTACGCCTTCCATTCGGTGGCGGGACGCTATGTGTTGCCGGGCCTTCATCAGCGCCGCGACGCGACCCGAAGCACAGGCCGCGCTGGCCGCCACCGCGGCCTGTCGCGCTCTGTTCGATGACGGCAACGCCTGCGTCTTCGGCATCAGAGCCGACCCCGCCGATCGCGACCAGGGCCGCCTGAAGCCCTCCATCCCCGGCATCCGCTTCCTGTTCGACCTCGACGCCCGGGTGGCCCGCGCCTATGGCGCGCTCCGCGACACCGCGGGCGCCGACGGCCGGGCGATCTGCGCCCCGTCCTGGGTGCTGCTCGACCCAATGCTGCGGGTGATCGAGACGCGCCCGATCACCAAATCACAGGCCATCCTCGACCGCTTGGCCTCCCTCCCGCCACCATCGCTGGATGCTGGTGTCGAGATCCCACCACCCGTTCTGGTGCTGCCGCGGGTCTTCGACCCCGCACTCTGCCGCGCCCTCATCGCCTATTACGAGGATCAGGGCGGCACCCCCTCCGGCTTCATGCGCGAGGTCAACGGCAAGACCGTCGGCCTGCAGGACCCCGCCTTGAAGCGCCGCCGCGATTGCGACATCGCCGATGAAGGCCTGCGCCAAGCCGTACGCGATGGCGTGCTGCGCCGTGTCGTGCCGGAATTGCTGAAGGCCCATCACTTCCGCGCCACCCGCATGGAGCGCCACATCGTCGCCTGCTACGATTCCGCCGAACTCGGCCATTTCGGCGCGCATCGCGACAACACGACGGCCGGCACCGCACATCGTCGCTTCGCCGTTACGATCAACCTCAACGCCGAGGAATTCGAAGGCGGCGAATTGCGCTTTCCCGAATACGGCCCGCGATCCTGGCGCGCGCCGACCGGCGGGGCGGCGGTGTTCTCCTGCTCCCTGCTGCACCAGGCGTTGCCGGTAACCGCCGGGCGAAGCTACGCCTTCCTGCCGTTCCTGTATGACGACGCGGCCGCGCGCATCCGCGAAGCGAACAACGCGAAGCTGGGGGAGGGCGTCGGCGCCTATCGCGGCGTCGCGGCGCTGGCGAGGTGAGCCCCTCCAACCTCGCTCACCCTTCCAGTTCGCTGTCCCAGTACAGATAATCGCGCCACGACTGATGCAGGTAGTTCGGCGGAAACCCTCGCCCATTATCCTGCAATTCCCACGATGTCGGCTGGCGCGGTTCCTGCCGCGGGATCATGCGGATCTCGCGCGGCAGGAAGCTGCCCTTGCGGAGATTGCACGGCCCGCAGGCGGTGACCACGTTCTCCCAACTGGTGCGCCCGCCGCGCGACCGCGGGATCACGTGGTCGAAGGTCAGGTCCGGCGTCGGCCGGCCTTCGCCGCAATACTGACATTCGAAACGGTCGCGCAGGAACACGTTGAACCGCGTGAAGGCCGGCCGTCGTGCCGACGGGATGTACTCCTTCAGCGCGATGACCGAGGGCAGCTTGAAGGCGAGGGAGGGCGAATGCACCTCAACCTCGTATTCCGACAACACCGAGACACGGTCGAGGAACACCGCCTTCACCGCGTCCTGCCAGGACCAGACGGAGAGCGGAAAATACGAAAGCGGGCGAAAATCCGCATTCAGCACGAGGGCCGGGTAGGACTGGCCACTGGAGAACTGTCCGCCGTCAGGCAAGCGCCGCTCCTTCCAGCGGAGCGCCAACAACACCTAGGGGCCTGACCGGCGGAAAGGCCCCAGATAATGTGGCGCCGCCGCGTATCGGGAGCATGCATGACATGCGCCGCAGGGGGCTGCAACCCTCCTGCGTGAGGTTTCAATGCGCTGTCATTTTTGCCCCAAAAGCCCGCGTAGCACCTCCGCCCCGGCCGCCAGCCCGACCTCGTCGAGGCCATGGCCGAGCCCCGGCCGATACAACGCGCGCACCGGCACGCCGGCATCGGCGAGCGCCACTTCGGCCATGCGCGAGGCAGCGACGGGGACGACCTCATCGGCCTCGCCATGGACCAGCAGCACGGCGGGTTTGGCGGCGATCCGCCCGGCCAGCGAATCGGCGCCGATCATCCCGCCGGAATAGGCGAGGATGCAGCCCGCCTCCGGCACCGCGCCGCACAGCCCGGCCTCGAGCACCGTCATCGCGCCCTGGCTGAAGCCCATCAGCGCGACGCGCCCAGGGGCGAGGCCGAGCCTCGCCACCTCGGCCGCGACGAAGGGCCCGAGCACTGCCGCCGCGCGCGCCACCCCGGCTTCGAGCTGCGCCGCCGAGCGGTCCCACAGCGAGAACCATTGCCGCCCGAACGGCCCGCCGGCACAGGGTTCCGGCCCATCGGGGGCAACGAAGGCCGCGCCCGGCAACACCTCCGCCCAGACCGGGGCGAGGTCGATCAGGTCCTGCCCATCGGCGCCGAAGCCGTGCACCAGCACCACCAGCGCATCCGGCGCCGCCCCGTTCAGCGGGCCGAAACGCGGCCCATCCAGCACGTCCATGCGCGATCCCCCTTGCCGATGTCCGTCCCCGCCCGCTACCGGCTGTGGCGCATGGGCGCAACCGCCATCGTCACCCGCTTCGCACCGAGCCCGACCGGGTATCTGCATCTCGGCCACGCGCATTCGGCCGCCTTTGCCTGGCGTCAGGCGCGTGATGCCGGCGGCCGCTTCCTGCTGCGTATCGAGGATATCGACCCCACGCGCTGCCGGCCCGAGTTCACCGAGGCGATCCTGGAGGATCTGGCGTGGCTCGGCCTCGACTGGGACGGCCCGGTGCGGGTGCAGTCGGCGCATCTGCCGGCGTACCGCGCGACGCTTCATGCGTTGTCGGCGCGCGGCCTGCTCTATCCCTGCTTCTGCACCCGCGCCGACATCGCCCGCGAAATCGCCGCCTCCGTTGCCGCGCCGCATGGCCCGGACGGCCCGGTCTATCCCGGCACCTGCCGCCGCTTGTCGGCCGATGAACGCGCCGCTCGCCTCGCGCGCGGGGAACCGCATGCGCTGCGCCTCGACATGCAAGCTGCGCTGGCGACGCTGCCCGCGCCGCTCACCTTCGAGGAAGCCGGCGAGGGTCGCCTGGGCTGCGACCCGGCGCGCTTCGGCGATGCGGTGTTGGCGCGCAAAGATGTGCCGGCCTCCTACCACCTGTGTGTCACCCATGACGACGCGCTGCAGGGCGTGACGCTGGTGACGCGCGGGGTCGACCTGAAACCGGCGACTGATTTGCACCGGCTGTTGCAGGCGCTGATGGGCTGGCCGGAACCGAGCTATGCCCACCACGGTCTGCTGACCGATACCAGCGGACGGCGCCTGGCCAAGCGCGACCGGGCGGCGACGATCCGCGACCTGCGGGCGTCGGGCGCCAGCGCCGCCGAGGTGTTGCGCCTGGCCGGGGCGTGAGCCGCGGTTGGTGCTCGCGTGCAAGTGACGCTAGCCTTGCCGCCAAGCCCCCGGGAATGGGCTGGAGGAAACAGAACCATGCTGACACGACGCCTGATCGGCGCAACGTCCCTTGCGCTGCTGGCGCGCCCCGCGCTGGCGCAATGGCAGCCGACACGCCCCATCCGCGTCCTCGTCGGCTTCGCCCCGGGTGGCGGCACCGACATCACGACCCGCACCATCGGCGGCAAGATGCAGACCTTGCTCGGCCAGCCCATCATCGTGGAGAACCGCCCCGGCGCGGGCGGCAACATCGCGAGCGAGGCTACCGTCAATGCGCCGGCCGATGGCTCCGTGCTGATGATGGGCACCATCGCCTCGCTGGTGATGAACCCGATCATGACGCCGCTGTCCTTCGATGTGCTGACGGACCTGACGACGATCGGCCGCTCGGTCGAAGTCACCAACGTCTTCGTCGTGCCGGCCGACCGCCCTTGGCGCAGCCTGCCCGAGGTGATCGCCGCCGCGCGCGCGAGGCCCGACACGCTGACCTATGGCTCCTCGGGCGTCGGCGGCGCGGGGCATGTCGGCGGCGCGCTGCTCGATTCCATGGCCGACATCAAGACGGTCCATGTGCCCTATCGCGGCGGCGGCCAGCTCATCACCGACATCATCTCGGGCAAGGTGGATTTCTCCATCGCCACCGCCGCGACCGTGCTGCCGCACATCGAGTCCGGCCGGCTGCGCGCCCTCGCCGTGCCGACTGCCCGGCGCAGCCCGCTGCTGCCCAACGTGCCGACGGTCGCCGAGGCCGCCAGCCTGCCGGGCTACGAGGTCGCCAACTGGTACGGCATGATGGGCCCGCGTGCCCTGCCGCGCCCGATCGTGGAGCGTGTGCATGGTGCGCTGGTGGAAAGCCTGCGCGACCCCGACGTGGTCGCCAGCCTGGCCGGCCACGGGCTGGAACCGGCCCCGAGTACGCCCGAGGAATTCACCGAGATCATCCGCGCCGAGACGGCGAAGTGGCGGCCTATCCTGGCGCGGGCCGGGGCGAATGCGAACTGAGCGGCTTCTCCAGGAAGCGGCTGATCGGCGACGCCGCGTAGGTCCCGAAGGGCCCACGCGGCGTGAAGCCGGCACGTAGATACATCGCATGCGCCGCCTCGTTGCGCGTGCCGACCTCCAGCCGCAGCGTGGCGATGCCGAGACCGAGCGCCTCCGCCTCGGCCGCGCGCAACAGTGCCTCGCCGATGCCGCGCCGGCGAAAGGCGTCATCGACGATCATGCGTTTCAGCTCGACGGTCGCCTCGCCCTGCTCGAACAACACGCAGCAACCCGCGGCGACGCCTTCCACCCGCGCCACCAACACATGCGCGCCGGGGATGGCGAGGCCCCGCGGGTCGATCGCCCGGCGATAGGCGCCCGGGTAGAGCGCCGCCGCCACCGCATCTGACTGCCGCAGCAGCGCGGCGACGGCCTCCTGCAACGGCGTCTCGACCCGGACGGCGATCACTGCCCCTTGAAGACCGGCTTGCGCTTCTCGTTGAACGACGCGATGCCCTCGCGACGGTCATCGGTGCCGACCAGCTGGTTGTAGCATTCGATCTCGAAGCGAAGCGCCGTGCGGATGTCCATCTGCAGGCCGAAATGCATCGACCGCTTGGCCTGGCGCACCGAGAGCGGCGCGTTGCGCGCGATGGTGCGCGCGGTTTCCATCACACCTTCCGTCAGCGCCTCGCGCGTTTCGAACACCCGGTTCAGGATGCCCCAGTCGCAGGCGTCCTGCGCAGTGAACGGCCGGCCGGTCAGGATGATCTCCTTCGCCCGGCGTTCGCCGACGACGCGCGGCAGCGTCTGCGTGCCGCCCGCGCCGGGCATGATGCCGATGGTTACCTCGGTCAGAGCGAAGCGCGCGGCGGCGAGGCCGTAGGCGAAGTCGGACGCCAGCACCATCTCAAGCCCGCCGGCAAAGGCGTGCCCGCTGACCGCCGCGATGATCGGGATCGGGCAATCGAGCTGCGCCCAAAAGGCGCGTTCGAAAATCTCGTGCTGGTGGCGCCACTGCGCATCGGTCATGCCATGGCGTTCCTTGAGGTCGCCGCCACCGCAGAATGCCTTCTCGCCCGCCGCGGTGAACACCACGCAGCGCGTCTCGCCCGGCTCGGCGGTCAGGTGCATCCACACCGCATGCAGGTCGCGCCCCATCTGCGTGCTCAGCGCGTTCGAGACATGCGGGCGGTTCAGCCGCACCACCAGCACATGCGGTTCGGGCATCTCAAGCTGCAGCGTCTCGTATTGCGGCAGGTCCATCGGGCATCCTCCTGATTCGGTTGGCCGCAGAGAGCGTTTGAGAACGTGCCACATGGCGCGTTCCAGGCTCCGGCACCGGCCCGCACCCCCATCCGGCCACCCATCCAGGATACTGTCGTTGGGTGGCCGGGTGGGGGTGCGGGCCGGTGCCGGACGTCTCTGACGGGCGCGCAGACTGCGACGGGATGGCGCCCGTGTCAGCGCCCCATCGTCATCCGATCGCAACAGGATTGTCGCGCGGGGATCATCTGCGTCTGGCAAGGCGGCCCGCGAAACACGGAGACCGGCCATGACCCTGACCCGACGCGGCCTGATCGGCGCGAGCCTCGCCATCCCTCTCGCGCAGGAAGCCGCTGCCCAGGCCGGCGCGCGCCCGCTGCTGCGCATCGCGGTGCCGGAACTGCCGCCGACGCTGGAACCGGCGAAGGAGCTCTCCAATGTCGGCACCCGCACCACCTATTCCATGTTCGATACGCTGATCCGGCGCGACTTCCTCGGCGCGCCCGATGGCGGCGGCTCCGAGCTCAAGCCGCACCTCGCCGAAGCCTGGGAACGCGCCGGCCCGCAGGAGCTGGTGGTGCGCCTGCGCGAGGGCGTGCGCTTCCACAATGGCGACCTGCTGACCGCCGAGGACGTGGTCTATACCTTCACCGCACCGCGCATGTTCGGCGAGCGGCCGCTGATGCCCGAGGCGCGCTCCTATTTCGCGACGCTCGCCTCGGTCGAGGCGCTCGATGCGCGCACCGTCCGCTTCCGCACCCGCGTGCCGGATGTGCTGCTGGAACAGCGCCTCGCTTCCTGGGCGTCCTGGATCGTCAACAAGCGCGCCTATGAGGAACGCGGCTTCGAGGGCTTCGCGCTCGATCCCGTCGGCACCGGCCCGTATAAATTGAAGCGCCTGCAACGCGACCAGCTCATCGCGCTCGACGCGCATGACGACTACTTCATGGGCCGCCCCACCGCGCGCGGCGTCGAGTTCCGCCAGGTGCCGGAACTCGCCGCCCGCGTCGCCGCGCTGCAATCGGGCGACGTTGACCTCATCACCAACGTCACGCCGGACCAGGCGGTGACGCTGCGCGGCGCCGCGGGCATCGATGTGCGCAACGTGGTGCTCGCCAATGTCCATGTGTTGACCTTCGACGAGCGCGGCCCGCAGATGGGGGACAAGCGCATCCGCCAGGCGCTTGGCCTGGCCATCGACCGGCAATTGCTGATCGACACGCTGTGGGACGGCAAGGCGGTGGTGCCGCCCGGCCACAACTACCCCGAATATGGCCAGATGTTCCTGCAGGGCCGCGCGCTGCGCTACGACCCCGAAGCAGCGCGCCGGCTGCTGCGCGAGGCCGGCTACAGCGGGCAGGAGATCACCTACCGCACCATGCCGAACTACTACACCAACGCGCTGCGCGCGGCGCAGGTGATCGTCGAGATGTGGAAGGCGGTCGGCATCAATGCCCGGCTCCAAGTGGTCGAGAACTTCAACCAGATGCGAGCCGACGGCCAGCAGGTCGGCAACAACTCCAACTCGACGCGGCTGCCCGACCCGCTCGGCGCGCTGTGGGTCTCCTGGGGCCCGGCCTCGTGGTTTCAGAAGTCCGGCGCCTTCGCGACCACAGCCGAGTTCAACGCCGCCGGCCAGGCGCTGGAAGGCGAGACCGACCCGGCAAAGCGGAAGGCGCTGTTCGAACGCATGCTGAATGCGTTCGAGGATGCCGCCCCCGGCACGGTGCTCTACCAGCCGGCGGAATTCTACGCGGTGCGCAGTGTCGTTCGCTGGCGGCCGACGACCTTCTACTTCATAGACCTGCGCCCCGATAACCTGGCCTTCGGCTGAGCGTCCTTTTGGAAGCACGCCATGCGGCGCGTTTCCGCGTCCGGCACTGGTCCGGCCGCCGCTTCCAGGAAACTGGCGTGGGCGGCCGGGCTAGTGCGTAGGCCGGTGCCGGACTTTTCAAACGGATGATGACCCCATGACGCCGATCCGCCTGGTCCAGGTCAGCGACACGCATCTCTCCGCGACCCACGCCTATTTCGGGGTGAACTGGGATGCCTTCCGCGACGCCATGACAGCGGCGCCGCCCGACCTTCTGGTGCATGGCGGCGACCTGTCCTTCAACGGACCCGAGGCGGAAGCCGACCTCGCCCATGGCGCGGCGGCGGTCCGCGCGCTCGGCGTACCGTGGCGCGCCATCCCCGGCAACCACGACATCGGCGAGGCGCCCGCCTTCTCGCGGCTCGATCAGCCGGTGGATGCGGCGCGCATGGCGGCCTGGCAGCGCCATGTCGGGCCGCAATGGTGGCGGCACGACGCCGGCGGCTGGCGGCTCGTTGGCCTCGACACCGCGTTGATGGGCAGCGACCTGCCGGCGGAAGCCGAACAGCGGGACTTCCTCGCCGAGGCACTGGCCACGCGCGGCCCGCGGCCGGTGATGGTGTTTATGCACATGCCGCCCTTCATGGACGACCCGGCGGACCCGGCGCCGACCACCTCGGTCATCCCGCATGCGGCCCGTGGCCCGTTCCTCGACGCCTGCGCGGCCGGCGGCGTGCGCGTCATCGCCTGCGGGCATCTGCACACCTATCGGCGCATGCATCATCGCGGCATGGAGATCGTCTGGGCGCCGGCCACGGCGATGGTCGATGTCCAGCGCGGCCTGGCACGGTGGGACCGCTTCCCGCGCCCCGGCTACCTGGAATGGTGGCTCGAGCCCGGTCGAGCCTCGCACCGTCTCGTCGAGCCCGCCCGCATGTTTGTGATCGACATGTCAGGCTGGACCAGCCGCAACAACGGCACAACCACCACCCTGCCGCCCTGGTCACGCTCGCCCTGATGACGCAGGGATGGCATTCTCCGTGCGAACGGAGAACGCCATGCCCGAGACCAACCTCCAGATCCTGCTCAAGCGCCGCCCGGTGGGCGCCCCGGTGGCCGGGGATTTCGACATCGTCGAGACGCCGGTGCCGACCCCCGGCGAGGGCCAGGTGCTGGTGCGCGCGCGCTTCCTCTCGCTCGACCCCTATATGCGCGGCCGCATGTCCGATGCGAAGTCATATTCCAAGCCGGTCGAACTCGGTGCGGTGATGGAAGGCCAGACGGCCGGTGAGGTCGTCGCTTCCCGCGCGCCGGGCTTCGCAGTGGGGGATGTCGTGCTCGGCGGCTATGGCTGGCAGCGCTTCTCGGTCGTCGGGCCGGAGCGGCTGTTCAAGGTGCCGGCCGACAATCCGCCGCTGTCCAGCAGCCTTGGCGTGCTCGGCATGCCGGGCCTGACCGCCTGGTGCGGGCTTGAGGATATCGGCCAGCCCAAGCCCGGCGAGACGGTGGTCGTCTCCGCCGCCTCCGGCGCGGTGGGGCAGGTGGTCGGGCAGATCGCGAAGATCCGCGGCTGCAAGGTCATCGGCATCGCCGGCGGGGCGAAGAAATGCGACTTCGTGGTCAAGGAACTGGGCTTCGATGCCTGCCTCGACCACCATGGCGACCTCGACGCCCAACTCGATGCCGCGGCGCCCGAGGGCATCGACGTCTATTGGGAGAATGTCGGCGGCAAGGTGCAGGCCGCTGTCTTCCCGCGCCTACGCGACTTCGGCCGGATGGTGATGTGCGGCATGATCGCCCAGTACAACGAAGCGCCGGGGGCGGATGCCTCGGGCGCGCCGCCGGGGCCCAATCTCGGCCCGGTGGTGCGGAAGCGGCTGCGCATCCAGGGCTTCATCGTCAGCGATACCGGGTGGGCCCGCTACGGCAGTTTCCGTACCCAGATGGAGGGCTGGATCGCCGAGGGCCGGCTGCATTGGCGTGAGGACGTGGTCGATGGCCTGCGCCAGGCGCCGGAGGCCTTCATCGGCCTGCTGAAGGGCGCCAATTTCGGCAAGCTGATCATCCGGGTCGACTGATGCGTCGCCGGGCCACCGCATGAGCCATCGCATGGCGGTCATTCGCCTTGCATCCCGTGACGGAGCGCGGGGGTGTCATTGTGGGGCCCGGCCGGCGCCGGCCTTGCCGTCGGTCGGCGTCAGCGCATGACCATGGATAACCCGGCCACGCATGGCGGCGTCTCGCGTGAAGGCATGCCCGCCTTGGCGCCCCGGCCAAGGAGCAGCGCGTGGCGGTTGTGGGGCCTACTGGCGGCGGCGCTGCTGTTGCCGGCGGCGATCCTGGGGACCGGCGCCTGGGGCGCCTGGCACCTGACCTGGACGGAGACCGAGCGGGATCTGATCCGCGGCGCAGACGTCAATGCGAATTATGTGAGGCTGGCCATCGAGAGCCTGGCCCGCACCGCCGAACGCCTGACCGTCGATACCGACAGGATCGAGGCGCCGCCTTCCGATGAGGGGCGCGCCGCCCTTCGAAACCGCATTCTCGACATGGTGCGCGAACAGGCGCTGGTGCGCGCCGTGGTGATCATCGGCGCCTCGGGCCGGCAGCTTCTGCATGTCGATGTTCGGCTGAATGCCGGCCCGAGTGCCGATCCGCCCGGCGGCGACATCGAGGAAGCCCTGTCGCGCACGCCGCCGGGGCAGGTCGCCGTGGGCCGCGCCTATCGGTCCGCCGCCGATATGCTGCTCGCACTGGGGTGGCGCCGCGCGCCGGCCGGTCCGGCGGTAATTTTCGTGCTCGACGCGGCCCAGATCGGCATCGCACTCGCGCGCCATACGGACAGCGAGACCGATTCCGTGGCGCTGATCCGCGATGACGGGCAGATCCTCGCCCGGCAGCCATCCTTCGACGAGCCGTTGCCACCTTTCGGTCCGGAGCGTCCGATGATGCAACTGCTCGCTGCCGGGGCGAGCCAAGGCAGCCTGATGGGCGCCACGCCACGCGACGGCTATCCGGTGGCCATCGCCTTCTGCCGCGTCGAGGCGTTCCCCCATCTGGTGGTTGCGGTCGGCCGCCGCCGCACCGACATCCTCGAGCGTTGGCAGCAGGTGATGGTGCCATTGCTGTTCGTTGGCCTGCCGGCGCTGTTTGCGCTGATCGGTCTCACGCTGGTGGTGCGCCGCCAGCAGGATGCGCTCGAGACGGCGCTGGACGGGCTCGAACAGCGCGTCGCCGAGCGCACCAATTCGCTGCGCGAAGGGGAGGAACGGCTGCGCCTGGCCGTCGATGCCGGCCAACTCGGCACCTGGGAGACCGAGCTTCGCACCAGCCAGTCCACCCGCTCGCCCCGCTCGATCGCGATCCTTGGGTTCCGGCCAGACCTCGCCACCACGCCGGTCGATGACTGGTCGTCGCGCATCCATCCCGCCGACCGCCGGCGGGTTCTCGACGCGTGGGACCGCCTGGTGGCCGGTCGCCAGGCTGTCTATCACGTCGAGTATCGCTTCCTGCGCGCGGATGGCAGCTGGCGCTGGCTCGACAGTACGGGCGCCGTGGTGCGCGCCGACCCCGAGACCGGCAAGCCGTTGCGCCTGGCCGGCACCATCCAGGACATCACCGACCGCCACGCGGCCGAGGAACGGCGCGAACTGCTGACTCAGGAGGTGAACCACCGCGCCCGCAACGCGCTCGCCATCGTGCAGGCGATCCTGCGCGTGACGCATGCGGCAACGCCGGCGGAATTCGTCCAGCTGGTCGAAGGTCGCATCGCCGCGCTCGCGCGCGCGCAGTCACTGCTGGCGGCGGAGGGCTGGTCCGGCGCGCCGCTCGCCACGCTGATCACCGATGAACTCGCCCCCTTCGGCACGGTCGACCAGCCGGACAGCGACGATGGTGGCCGCTTCCACCTCGAGGGCCCGGCGTTCCGCGTCCGCTCCGAGGCGGTGCAGCCCCTCGGCATGGTGTTGCATGAACTGGCGACCAATGCGGCCAAGCATGGCGCGCTGTCGGTCCCCGAGGGACGCGTCGCGGTTCGCTGGGCGGTCGATGAGGTCGCCGGCTTGTTGCGCATGCGCTGGACCGAGACCGACGGTCCGCCACCGGGTTTCCCGACCCGCCGCGGCGTCGGTTCGCGCGTTATCGAGACCACGGTGACGGGCCAGCTTGGCGGGGTGGTCGACCGGCGCTGGCCGGAAGAAGGCCTGACCTGCGACATCTCCCTGCCGCTGGCGCGCGCACGGGCGGGGCCGGGCTGAGTGTCCGTTCGGGAATGCGCCATCTGGCGTATCCTCGCATCCGCCGCCGGCCCGCAGGGCACCAATCCCAGGATGCTGACAGGGACGGCTGGCTGTGCAAGCCTGTGCCGGGCTGATCGAACGGACACTGGGAGCCTGGCCTGACACACCGGCACCGACTGCCGCACGTCACCCCCGGTGATTGTCGAGACGGCCTCCGGCGATCCGTCCGGCTGGCGTCCGCGGCGGAACGCTATTCCGCCGCTGCGGCGACGGTGTTGGCGAAGCGCGGCGCCACCTCCTCCATGAACAGGCGGATCGACCCCGCCGCCACATCCGCCGGCATGGGGCCGAGGCGGAAGGAGCAGATCACGCCGCCGACGCCGGTCGCTTCGATCTCCGCCATCTTCGCCGCCACCGTCGCGGGCGAGCCGGCGATCAGCGCGGCTTCATGATTGACGCGTGCCGGTGGCACCGTCTCGTGCTTCATAATGATGCCTTGCTCGGCGTAGATCTTCTCGCGCAGCGTCTTGCGGTGCTCCTGCATCGCCTCGAAGGCGGGGATGCCGATGCGGCGCGCTTCCTCATCCGTCGCGGCCACCACGACATTGCGCCATACCCAGGATTCGTCGAGGCAGCGCGCGACATGCGCGGCGTCGTAGCCGGCCTCGGCCATGGTGGCGCCATACAGCGCGAGGCGCTTGGCCGTCGTCTCGTTCGACTGCACGTTCATCAGGAAGGGCAGGCCGCGGCGCGCAAGATGCAACGCGCCTTCCTCGGACGAAGCGGAGCGGATCAGATAGGGATGCGGCTGGGTGAAGGGCGTGGGGCGAAGCCGCGGCACTTTCAGCGACCAGTGCTTGCCCTCATGCGTGAAGCCGTCGGGGCTGGTCCAGGCCTTGAGCATGATGCCCTCGGCCTCCTCGTAGCGTTCGGCGGCTTCCTCATGCGGGATGCCGTAGCCTTGGTATTCATAGACGTTGTAGGCGGTGCCGCGACCCAGGCCGACGATGACGCGCCCGCGTCCGAGGTTGTCGAGCAGCGACATCTGTTCGGCGAGCCGCATCGGATGATGCAGCGAGACCTGCGCCACCGCGAAACCCACCTTGATCCGCTTCGTCGCGGCGAGCACCGCGGCGGCGAAGGTGACCGGATCGACATAGGCGCAGTTGCCGTCGAAATGGTGTTCGGCGAGCCACAGCACCTCGACGCCGAGCTCGTCGCACAGCTTCGCCTCGGCGATGCAGTCGGCGATCACATCGGCGTCGCGCGCGGGGTCGCGGCTTTCCGGGAACATGAAGTTGCTGAAGCGCAGCATCCGGACATCTCCGCGGTGGGGCGGGGAAAGCGTAGCGGAACCGCACGATCACGCAACCTTCGCACTTGCACACGGCGGACAGGCCATGCAGCCTTTGCTGACACAACCGGGGGTGACTGGTGATGACGACGCGTCGCATCGTGCTAGCCGGTGGCCTCGCGCTGCCCGCCCTCGCCGCCCGCGCGCAGGACCGGCCGGTGCAGATCTATGTCGGCTTCGCGCCAGGCGGGAACATCGATCTCGCGGCGCGGATGGCGGCGCCGTTCCTCGAGAAGCATCTCGGCGGCGGCACGCAGATCATCGTCGTCAACAAGCCCGGCGCGGGCGGGATGTTGATGCTGAATGAGGTCGCCGCCGCCGCGCCGGACGGGCGGCATGTCGCGTTGGTGTCGTTTCCAGCGCTGGTGACAGCGCTGTACGACAACACGCCGCGCTATCGCGTCGACAGCTTTACCTATGCCGGGCTGCTGACGGATGAGCCCTATACAGTCTTCGTCGGCACCGACACGCCGTTCCGATCCCTGCGGGACCTGGTCGAGGCTGCGCGCGCGCAACCCGAGACGGTCACCATCGCCGGTGCCGGCATCGGCGGCGCGCCGCATCTGGCGATGATGGCGATCGAACGTGCCGCCGGCGTGCGCTTCACCTGGGTGCCGACGCAGGGTGCCGGGCAGGCGATGCAACTCGTCCAGGGTGGCCATGTGGCCGGGTCAATCTCGACCGTCAGCCTGACGGTGCGCGCACATATCCAGGGCACGCTGCGCGTCGTCGCCATCATGGAACGCGAACGCTGGGACAAGGCACCCGATCTGCCGACCGCGATCGAGCAGGGGGTGGATGTGGCGGCGGGTTCGGCGCGCGGCTTCGCGCTGCCGGCGGCAACGCCCGCACCGATCGTCGCTCGGTGGGAGGAGGCGGTGGCGAAGACCGCGCGCGACCCGGAATTCCGTGCGCTCGCCGACCGCGACTTCCTGATCGTACGGCACATGGACCGCGCGACCATGACGCGCTTCGTCGAGGACAATGCGCGCGAATACGGCGCGCTGTGGCGCAGCAGCCCCTGGCGGCGGTAACGCCTGGGCGCGCCAACGCCGCTGTGCAACTCGCCCCGCCAAGGGTCGGCAGCGCTCCGGACCTGGGTGTCTGCCCGGCTCAGGCTGGGCCGTCGACGATGACCAGGCTGCCGGTGGAACTCTTGTGCCGCAGGTCGATCACCGCCTGGTAGGCGGGCGAGGCATACCAGTCCTCGGCCGCCGCGCGCGACGGGAAGGCGATGATCACCGTCCGCACATGCGGCCATTCACCTTCGAGCACCGTCAGTGTGCCGCCGCGCACCACGAACTCGCCGCCGAAGGCGGCGATCGTCGGCATCACCTGCTGGCGGTAGCTGTCGAACATCGCCTTGTCGTGGACCGTCTCGACCGCGATCACATACGCCTTCATCGCCCAACTCTCCCCAGGATCCGCGGCCAGGACGGTTCCGCCAAGGACGGAATCGCTCTGGCCTTCCGTGATCAGGCATCCATCGTCGCCGTCACTGTCCCCTTGCGCACCGCCGCCTTCAGCGCCGCGTGGTCGCGCTCCGCCTGGTCGGCATAGGCGACCGCGAAATCGCCCATCGCCTCGTCGAACTGGTCGCTCGAGCCGAGATAACCGGCAATGCCGGAAACCTCGGCGCTCTTGGCATGCGCGCGGGCGAGCGACCAGCCGCAGATCCTGCCATAGAGCACCATCACTTCCTCGTCGAAGGTCTCGACCAGCGGCTTGATCTTCGCGTCACGCAATTGGCGCACATAGAACTGCCGCCCATTCGGCGCGGTGACCCAGCCGAGGAAGAGGTCGGAGGCCGGCTGCGTCAGCCGTTGCCCGGCCACCACCCGCTGGCCGTGATGAGCGTAACGGCTGGCGCCCGCATAGGGTTCGAGCACCGAGGGCACGGCCTCCTTGAACTGCAGGAACAGCGGGTCGTTGGCGGCGGACATCAACAGCGCGATCCAGCACCGTCGCCCGACGCTGCCCACGCCCACCACCTTGATCGCGGCATCCACTACGCGATAGCGGTCGAGTAGAACGCGCCGGTCATCCGACAGCGTATCGTGGTAAGTGGCGAAGACTTCGTCCAGCGTCTTCGTGAAATCAGGCGTGCGCGCGACATCGGGGTGGAAGATCAGCGGCGGCGCGTCGCGAATGGTGGTGCGGCCGCCGACCACGCCGGCCAGGCGCGGAAAGTCGAACTCGGCGCTGCTGCCGCTCATCGCCTTCTCGACCCGCGCTCGTACGCGCGTGCGCGTGGTGGCGGGCATCAGCTGGGCAATATCCTCGGCCGTCACCCGCGCATACCACAGGTCAAGCGGCGCCATCCGCGCGAATTCCCGCAGCCGCCTGCGGTAGCTGCGCGCTGTCGCGACCGCCGCCTCGCGCCCCACCTTGTCAGGCAACCCGTTGGAGCGCGAAGCCAACACGAAGGAAGCAGCGAGCCGCTTCAGGTCCCATTCCCACGGGGCGGGCAAGGTCTCGTCGAAATCATTGATGTCGAACAGCACATTGCGCTCGGGCGTCGCGAAGCCGCCAAAATTCACCAAGTGGCAATCTCCGCAGGCCTGCACGGGAATCCCCGTGTTCGGCGTCTGCGCGAGGTCGCTGGCCATCACCGCCGCCGCGCCGCGATAGAATGCGAAGGGCGATTGCAGCATCCGCCCATAGCGGATCGGCACCAGTTCTGGCAGGCGCTCCTCATCGGATGCCTGCAGCAGGGCTATTGGGTCCGGTCGGTTCGCCGGGCGCTTCCAGGCCGCATGGGCGCTGCGGGAGATGGTGGCGCGCAGTGCTTTGCCGGCTTCGACGCGTTCATCGACTGACCGATCGTGGCTCGCCGTGGCCTTGGGGCTCGCCGGTCCCGCCGGCGCCTCCTTTGGCGGCGGGACGAGGCGGATCTTGGTGGGTTTCGTCATGACCTTCGCTCCCTGCCAGGGGACCGCCGCAAGGCTGGACCCTTCGCGCAGGAAATAGAAGCGTCGACCGATGTTCCGCCGCCTTGACGCCGATCAATCGGCGCCGCGGCCGGCGTAGGTCAGGCGCGGAACATCCCGCCGCCATCCACATCGACCACGGTGCCGTTCACGTAATGCCCTCGCGGTGAGGCGAGGAACACCGCGAGGTCGGCGATCTCGGCGGCCTCGATCGGCCGGCCGAAGGGCAGGTTGGTCAGCGTTTCGGCCCAGCGTTCCTCATCGCCGAACTTCAGCTTCGCGTTGGTGCGCGCCTGGGTCATCATGCGTTCGGTCTTGGTCACCGCAGGGTTGATGCCGACGACCTTCACGCCCGAAGCCTGCGCAGCCGCGCCGATCGCCGAGGTGAAGGCGATCAGCGCCGCATTGCCCGCGCCACCGGCGATGTAGCCCGCCCGCGGCGCCCGCCCGGCCATGCCGATGATGTTGACGATCGCCCCCGCGCCGCGCGCTTCCATGCCCGGCAGGTAGAGCTGGCACAGGTGGATGTAGCCCATCACCTTCAGATCCCAGGCCTGCTTCCACCGCGCGATCGGGATGTCCTGCAGCCGGCCGGACGGGATGGCGCCGGCATTGTTCACCAGGATATCGATGCCGGGAAAGGCGGCGTGCAGCCGCTCGCGCTCGGCATCGAGCGAGAGGTCGGCGGCGAAGGTCTCGACGCGCACCTGGCGCGCCGCGCGCACCGCGTCGGCGGCGGTGGCGAGCGTCGTGGCATCGCGCGAGGCGAGGATGACGTCGCACCCCTCGGCGGCGAAGGCTTCGGCGCAGGCCAGGCCGATGCCCTTTGATCCGCCGGTCACCAGGACCGTCTTGCCCTGAAGCTGCATGTCCATGTTGCGTCCTCCCCTTGTGTGTCGTGCCGACAGCATCCCGCGCCGGTGGGAAGGCGCAAGGGGGGGAGGGCGGCGGCGCTAAGGTCAGAGGGGCTTTGCCCCTCCGAACCACCCCACCAAAGGGCCGTGCCCTTTGGAATGCCATCCATTGGTCTCGTACGCCGCTGTCAGGATGGGTCTCGCGAGCATGCCGCGGTCCGAAGGTGATCTGCCCTGAACCAGCGCCGCCACGCGCAGCGGGGGGCGGCACATGTCGGGGAGCCGTCGCGTCCGCTGAACATCGACCGACGCTCGGCAGGGGGAACCCTGGTCATGCTCCGCGGCAAATCCCGGCGGTCCAGGATGCCCGGCACCCTGGCGGGGTGAGGATTGGAGAGGGGCGGCGCCCCTCTCCAATCGACCATGGCACGGAGAGGATGCGCCTCAGATCACCAGTTCGATCAGGAACGGCCTCGACCGGGAGAAGGACTGCGCCATCAGGTCGCCCACCTGTTCGAGCGTGGTGACGCGCGCGCCTTCCACCCCCATCCCGCTGGCGATTTTCACCCAATCCATGTCGGGGTTGCCGAGGTCGAGCATGTCCATCGCCGTGCGCCCCGGATTGGCGCCGACATTCTGATACTCGCCAAGCAGGATCTGGTACTTGCGGTTGGACAGGATGACGGTCGTCACCGGTAGTTGCTCGCGCGCCTGGGTCCACAGCGCCTGCACCGTGTACATCGCCGAGCCATCGGCCTGCAGGTTGATCACCCGCCGCCCGCCGCCGCCGATCGCGGCGCCGGTGGCGAGCGGCAGGCCGCAGCCGATCGCGCCACCCGTGATGTGCAGCCAGTCATGCTTCGGCGCGCC
Source organism: Neoroseomonas lacus (assembly GCF_014644535.1). Classification (GTDB taxonomy): domain Bacteria; phylum Pseudomonadota; class Alphaproteobacteria; order Acetobacterales; family Acetobacteraceae; genus Neoroseomonas; species Neoroseomonas lacus. The sequence continues at coordinate 26,673 of NZ_BMKW01000002.1, read as the reverse complement.
GAAGGTCTCGCTGTAGAAGCCGCGGCCGAAGGAGACGCTCTCATCGGCGATGATCGCCCCTTCGGGCATCACCGCGGCCACCGTGCGCGCCAGGCCCTCGGGCGTGGGCGCGCCGCGGCCGCGCTCGGGGCGGGCGCCGACATCGGGCATCGCCGCTGCCGGCGCGCCCAGCTCCTCGCACAGCGCGCGCAGCGCCGCCTCGGCATCCTGCTCGTAGCGCGTCAGCACATGGACTTCGGCGGTCTCCGGGTAATGCTTCGACGGCTTGCCCGGATAGGCGAAGAAGCCGACCGGCGCCTTGGCATTCACCAGGATGACGTGCTCGACCCAGGACAGCGCGTTGATCGCCACATCGGCCGGATAGGGCACGCGTTCGAGCGGCAGCCGCCCCTGGCCGCGCTGGACGCGGGCGTTCGAGCCCTCGGCCAGCAGCTTCGCCCCGCTCGCCTGGGACGCGCGCCAGGCCAGCGCCTGCGCGCCCTCGCGCAGTGCCGTGCCGCCGAGCAGGATCAGCACGTTCTTCTTCTCGCGCAGGATGCGCGCCGCGTTGCGCACCGCCAGCGGGTCGGCCTGCTGCGCCACCGGCACGGGCAGCGGCTTGGCCACCACGCCGCCCTCATCCCAGCAGGTGTCCGACGGCAGGATCATCGTCGCGACCTGGCCGGGCGAGGTGCGCGCCGCCTGCACCGCGGCCGCCGCATCGGCACCGACATCCGTCGCCTTGGTCGAGGTCCGCATCCATTGCGAGACGGTGCGCGCCAGTGCCTCGGTATCGGCGGTCAGCGGCGCGTCGAAGGGGCGGTGATAGGTCGCCTGGTCGCCCACGCAATTGACGATGCCCGAGCGCGCGCGCCGCGCATTGTGCAGGTTGGCCAGCCCGTTCGCGAGGCCGGGGCCGCAATGCAGCAGCGTGACCGCCGGCTTTTCCATCATGCGCCAATAGCCGTCGGCCATGCCGGTGACGACGTTCTCCTGCAGGCCGAGCACGCACTTCATGCCGGGGATGCGGTCCAGCGCGGCGACGAAATGCATCTCGCTCGTGCCTGGATTCGCAAAACAAACTTCCACGCCACAGCCAAGAAGTGTGTGGACCAGGCTCTCTGCACCGTTCACCGCGTCTCTCCCGAATTCAATGCGGCGCGCAGCCTGCGCGGGGATGGCCGGCGGGGCAAGATGGCCCGGCACGCGTCCATTGCGGGACGGCCGTGCTTGCCTCCATGATCGCGCATCATCTCAGCGGATCGAACGCCATGCGCGCATCCACCACCAGTGCCCATCGCCGCATCGCTGGCGGCAGGCCATGAGGGCGGTTCGCATCATTCCGGTCGGGTTCGTTGTCGGCGTGCTTGCCGTGCTGGTGTTCCACCAGGGGATGGTGGGGCTGCTGCACGCCCTGGGCGCGCTGCCCAACCCGCCCTTTCAACTGCGGCCCCTGCCACCGCTTGGTGTGCCGTCGCTGGTCTCCGCCTGCTTCTGGGGCGGGCTGTGGGGCATCGCCACGGCGGCGATCGTCGCGGCGCGGCCGGATTGGTCGCCGATCCTGGTCGGGCTGGCGATCGGCGCCGTGGCCTGCGTGCTGGTGGGCTTCATCGTGGTGGCGGGCCTCAGGGGGCAGCCGATGCTTGGCGGCATGGACCCCAATCGCTGGTGGCGCAGCGTGGTCATCAACGGGGCGTTCGGGCTGGGGGTGGGCGTGTTCCTGATGGGCGCGCGGCGGCTCGGGCGGATATGACGGTTGAAGGGGCGCTGAACTCTGCATCCCCTTTCAGCGAATCTGCTGCCATGGCTTCGAGGGTGCTGCGAACGGCGACGTCCTTCGCGGGCATGACAGCGCCGCCGACTCGCGTGATTTCGACAAGGTAACCAGGCGGTTCGATCTCCCGCCTGCTGCCCTGGCAACCGTTCGGGCACCAACAATGGACGGATCCGGGCCTCGCTCTGGATCGATGTGCCTCACCGAAGCTCACATGACCTCGAGAACGCGCGGCGGGCCCTGGGGGCTCGCCGCCAAGGTCCACGGTCATCATTCAAGGCACTCTTCAAGGATGCCGGGCTCAACAGGGGACATGCGCGGAACCTGCTTGCCTGATCCTTCGCGCGGGCCGGTGCAACGGGGCGGCTGGGTGCCGCTCCTTCGCGCATCAGGCGCGACGCCGGACCGGTCGCGTGCCCTTCCGCCGGCGGCGGCCAGCCCCTATGGAGGCACACTCTGCTGCCACCGCACCGCCGGACAAGGACTGCCAAGCGATGTCAGAACGCATCATCGACTTCAACGCGGACATGGGCGAAGGCTACGGCCCCTGGCGCATGGGTGACGACACGGCGATGCTCGACATCGTCACCAGCGCGAGCGTCGCCTGCGGCGGACATGCCAGCGATCCTGAGACGATGTTCCGAACGCTCACCCAGGCGCGCGAGCGGGGTGTGACGATCGGGGCGCATCCCGGATACCCGGATCGCGAGGGCTTCGGCCGCCGCCGCCTGCCTTATCCGCCGGCCGAGATCGAACGCTTCGTCGCGGCCCAGATCGGCGCGTTGATCGGCATTGGCCGCTTGGCCGGCGTGCGGGTCGGCTATGTCAAGCCGCATGGGGCGCTCGGCAATGTTGCGGCGGAGGACCGCACGGTCGCCGAGGCGATCGCGCGCGCGGTGCGCGCCTTCGATGGGCTGGCGGTGCTGGCCATGCCGGGTAGCGAGTTCGAACGCGCGGCGCGCGCCGCCGGGCTCACGACCTACGCCGAGATCTTTGCCGATCGCGGCTATACGCCGCAGGGCCAGCTCGTCGCGCGCGGCCAGCCCGGCGCCATGATCGAAGACACGCAGGAGGCCGCCGCGCGGCTGCTGCACTTCCTCGAGACGGGCCGCATGAAGACGGTGGATGGTGGCGAGGTGCCCCTCGATGCTGTGTCCATCTGCATCCATGGTGACAGCGACCACGCCGTGGCCATGGCGCGCGGCGTGCGCCGTGCGCTCGAACAGGCGGGCGTCACGCTGAAATCCTTCCTGCCGGCCGAACGGATCTGATGGCGGTGCCGGCGGACCCATTCCCTCGCCTGCGTCCGGCTGGCGACCAGGGGCTGCTGGTCGAATTCGGGAATTCGGTCGATGTCGCGGTCAGCGAGCGCGTCCTTGCCTTCGACGCGGCACTGCGCGCACGGCCCTTCGACGGCTTCACCGAGAGCGTCCCGTCCTATGCTGCGCTGCTGGTCGGGTACGATCCCCTGGCGGTTGCGCCCGCCGCGGTGCGTGCGCATGTCAAGGCGCTGCTGGCCGAGCCCCATGCGCGGCAGGCCAGCGTCGCGCTTCATGAGCTTCCGGTCTGCTACGAACAGCCCTTCGCGCCGGACCTCGCCGATGTGGCGCAGCGCTGCGGCATGAGCGAGGAGGCGGTGATCGCCGCGCATCTCTCCGGCGAATACCGCGTCTTCATGTTCGGCTTCGCGCCGGGATACGGCTATCTGGGTGGCGTGCCGGAGGCGATCCGCCTGCCGCGCAAGGCGAACCCGGTGCGTGGCATGCCGGCGGGCAGCGTGGTGGTTGCGGGGCCGATGTGTCTCGTCACCACGGTGATCGCACCGACCGGCTGGTGGGTCATCGGCCGTTCGCCCGCGCAGATCGTCAGCATCCACCGCGAACGCCAGTTCCTGTTCGAGGTGGGCGACCAGATCCGTTTCCGGCGGATCGGGCGCGACGCGTTCGATGCGCTGGAGAGCGCGCTATGAGCCGCGCGGTCTTGCTGGTCGAGCATGCCGGGCCGCTGACCACGGTGCAGGATCGCGGCCGCTTCGGCTATCTGCGCTATGGCGTGACCGAGGCCGGGCCGATGGATCGCCAGGCCTTCGCCATCGCACAGGCGGCGCTTGGCAATCCCGACGACGCGGCGGCGATCGAGACGACGATCGGCGGCGTCGCGCTCCGGTGCATCGAGGGTGAGGTGACCGTCGCGAGCGTCGGTGGCGGATTCCACTGCTTCCTCGATGGCAAGCCCGTTGGTGCCTGGGGCGTGTTCAGCCTTCGCGAAGGCTCGCTGCTGTCGGTTCGTCCCGGTTATTGGGGAAGCTGGACCTACCTGGCCTTCGCCGGCGACATCATCGCCCCCGCCTGGCTCGGAAGCCGCGCGACCAATGTGCTCTCGGATTTCGGCGGCCAGCGTCTGGCACCGGGGCAGCATGTCGAGATCCGCGATGCCGAGCGGCGTCCTGACCGCGAGCGCGATCTCGCCTTGCCGGTAACGTCGCGGCCGCGGCAGGAGGTGCGCGTGGTCCTTGGGCCGCAGGATCGCTTCTTCGCGCCAGAGACGATCCGGCGCCTGCTGACCGAATCCTTCATCCTCAGCAATGAATACGACCGCATGGGTGTCAGGCTGAAGGGGCCGAAGCTGCCCATCGTGGGCGCGCTCGACATGCCCTCGGAGGCCATACCGCGCGGCTCGATGCAGGTGCCTGGTCACGGCGATCCCATCGTCCTGCTGGCCGACCACCAGACGACGGGCGGCTACCCGAAGATCGCGGTGCTCGCCTCGGTCGACCAGGACGGCTTCGCACAGCTACGCAGCCGCGACAGCGTGGCCTTTCGAGCCGTGTCGGCGGAACAGGCGGTATCCGCGGCGCGGACACGCCACAGCGCGCTGCAGCAGTATCTCGCCTCACTGCGACAGTCCTGACGTGCCCGTCCGACAGGTCCGGCTACTGCGACTGGGCTGTGCCAGCCGTCTTTCCCTCACCCCGCGAACCGCGCGAAATCCCGCGCCAGCCGCTCATAGATCTCGCGCTTGAAGGCCACCGCCAGCCCCGGCAGTTCGTCCAGCCCGGCCCACCGCCAGGCGTCGAATTCCGGATGCGGGTCGAGGTCGAGCCGGATGTCGGACTCCACCCCGGTGAAGCGCAGTGCGAACCACTTCTGCCGTTGTCCGCGGTACTTCCCGCCGAGCGCGCGGCCGAGCAGTTCGGGCGGCAGGTCATAAAACATCCAGTCCGGATGTTCGGCGAGGATTTCGGCGCGGGCGGTGCCGATCTCCTCCTCCATTTCGCGGAACACCGCGATGGCGGGGTCCTCGCCGGGATCCATGCCCCCCTGGGGCAGTTGCCACCCGCCTGGGGCGCCTTCGGCATTGGGCAGGTCGGCGCGGCGGGCGACCAGCACGAGCCCGGCGGCATTGAACAGCACGGCACCGACATTGTCGCGATAGGGCAGGGTCTTCATGGTGCGCTCGCGGGACGGATAGGGGGGCTCGCCGCATCGGCGGTGATGCCGTCCGGGCGACGGATTAGGGCGGTGACGGGGGCGAGCACCAGGCCGCGGGCTTCCAGCCCCGTCGCCCAGGCGACGATGCGCTCCACCAGCACCGGTGTCGCCGCCCCGGCGAGGCCGAGTGCCGCGCCGCGGTCGCGTGCCATGGTTTCGAGCTCGGCGAGCCGGCGGTCGATCTCGCCGCGCGTGCCGGCCGGTTCATCGAGCAGGACATCGACGCTGCGGCCCCAGGCATTGGAGGGCGGCGGGGCCCCCGGCCGTGGGTCGAGATACAGCAACCCGCGCAGCCGGAGCGCATCCTGCACCGTGGCCATCGCGTCGGGCAGCGCGGCGAAGCGCTCGCCGCGCATGCCGCCGATAGCGCCGATCGCGCCGACATAGCCCTGGGCGCGCGACAGCACCCATAGCAACCGGTCCATGTTCTCGGCCATCGAACGCCCGGTCAGCAGGGCTTGGTCGCCTGGGTTGTTGAGCGGGTAGCCAGCCGGCTCCAGCGGGAGGGAGATCAACGTCTCCATGCCGCGCTCGCGGGCGCGGTCGGCGGCCTGGCCGGGCCGTGCAGCATAGGGCGAGAGGGCGAGGGCGACGGCCGGCGGCAGGCGCCGGATGGCTTCCTCGGTATGGGTGGCGTTCAGGCCAATATCGGCGATGACGATGCCGATGCGTGGGCGAGTGTCGCGGCGGTCGAAGCTGCGGCCATAGGCCCGGATTGAGGTCCGCCCATCGGCTCCGGCGCGTGGCACCATGCCGTGGCGGCTGGCTTCAAGGAGCACCGGATCGGGCGCGGCGATCGGTCGGGTGGCGGCGCGCGGGGTATTGGCGGCGGCGAGGGGGGGTGGTTCCGGCGCGCTGGGCGGTGCGGCCGCCGCCGACGCAACCGGCGCTGTGGCGTCGGCTGCGGGTGCGCCCTGCGTTGCGGCTGGTGCCTCGGCCGCTTCCGTGGCGGGCGGTGGTTCGGCGCTTTGCACGGCCGGCGCAGTCTCCGCGGCGGTGGCATTCCCGTCCACCGCTGGCGTGCCGGCCGTGCCGGGCGGGTCGGCTGTGGTCGCGCCATGGCTGGCGCCCGGCGCCGCGGCCTCCGTCACCGCCGCCGCGGGCGGGCCGAGATGCTGCAACCACAGCCCGCCACCCAATCCGGCGCCGAGTACGACAACCCAGAACAGCCCCAGGGCGCGCCAGCCGGGCATACGCATCGGCCGGCCGATCCCGGGCAGTGTCAGCGCGCGGCGCGGCGCTGTGGCGCAGGCACCGCGGCCAGGGTGCGCAGCAGGGTCGTCGCCTGCTGCAACTGGAAGTCGGTTTCAGGCTTGGTCGGGTCGAAGGCGGCAGCACCTTCGGCCGGCATGCGCTGCACCTGGTCGACCACGCCGGCCGGCAGGTTCAGCGGTGGGAGCGGCGGCAGCGCCGCATGGCCCGGGGTGTTGTTGTCATTGGTCAACGCGCGGCGCAGGTCGGCCTCGCGGTCGCGCCGGGCGGCGGCGACCTGTTGCGCATCCTCGCGCGTGGCGAGAACCTCGATGTCGGGCTCAATGCCGGTGCCCTGGATCGAGCGGCCCGACGGCGTGTAGTAGCGCGCCGTGGTCAGCCGCATGGCGCCGTTGCCCGGAATCGGCATGACGGTCTGCACGCTGCCTTTGCCGAAGGACTTCACGCCCATGATGATGGCGCGGCGATGGTCCTGCAGCGCGCCGGCGACGATCTCGGAGGCCGACGCCGAGCCGGAATTGATCAGCACCACCACCGGCAGCCCCTCGGCGATGTCGCCGGCGCGGGCATTCCAGCGCTGGGCATCCTCAGGCCGGCGGGCGCGGGTGGAAACGATCTCGCCCTGGCTCAGGAAGTCGTCGGAGACTTGCACCGCCTGGTCGAGCAGCCCGCCCGGATTGTTGCGCAGGTCGAGCACGATGCCGCGCAGGTTGCCGCCGGCCTGCTGGCGCAGCTGCGTCATGGCGTTGCGCAGGCCGGATTCGGTCCGCTCGTTGAAGGAGGTCAGGCGGATATAGCCGATGTCGTTGCCTTCCAGGCGGAAGCGCACGACTTGCGGCCGGATCACGGCGCGGGTGATCGACAGGTCGATCGGCCGGTCGGTGCCCTCGCGGCGGATGGTGATGCGGATCGCGGTGCCGCGTTCGCCACGCATCTGCTCGACGGCGTCCTGCAGCGAGAGGCCCTGCACGGAATTGCCGTTGAGATGGGTGATCAGGTCGCCCGGCTTGACCCCGGCGCGTGCCGCCGGCGTGTCGTCGATCGGGCTGATGACCTTGATGTAGCCGTTCTCCTGGGTGACCTCGATGCCGAGGCCACCGAATTCGCCGCGCGTCTGCACCTGCATGTCGCGATACATGCGCGGGTTCATGTAGGAGGAATGCGGGTCGAGGCCGGAAAGCATGCCCTGGATGGCGTTCTCGATCGCGTCGCGGTCATTGACCGGCTCGACATATTCGGCGCGAACACGCTCGAACACGTCGCCGAACAGGTTCAGCAGACGATAGGTTTCCGCCCGGCCACCGGGATCCTGGGCCCAGGCACCAACGATCGGGCCGACGACCACGCCGGCAGCGAAGGCTGCGCCCACCGCCGCGAAGGTCACGCTCCTGCGCCGCATCCGAAATCCTTCCTTCAGCATCGCGGGGCGAGCAAATGCCCGGCGAGAATGACCAATCTGTAGCCCAACGCGCCCCCGGGTGCAGCCCGAAACCGCGTTGAAACATTGCTGTTACCGCCCTTACCGCTCGGCCGCCCCGGTTCTTACCGTTTGGCAAGCCGGGCGCTGGGCCTCTGCCACTGGGCCTCAGCCGCCCCTGCCGCGCGCCCCGGCCAGCCAGGGTTGCGGGTCCACCGCATGCCCATCCCGGCGCAATTCCAGGTAGAGCCGACCCCGGCCGCCCTGCCCGTCGCCCACCACGCCGACAGGTTCGCCGGCGAGCAGCCGGGCCCCGGTTGCCGTGTCGAGTCGACCGAGCCCCGCCAGCACCACATGGTGGCCTGCCGCGCAGTCGACAATCATCAATAGGCCATAACTTCGGAAAGGACCGCTGAACACGACGCGGCCCGCGCAGGGGCTGACCACCCGTGCTCCGGCCGGCGCGACGATGGTCTGGCCGCGCGCCGTGCCGCCTTCCGTCTGGTCGCCGAAGCCGTGCAGCACGCGGCCGGCTACCGGTTGGACACGGGCGGCTCCGGTCGCCACTGCGGCCGTTTGCTGGGCGGGCGGTGCGGCGGGTGGCGGCTCCGGCAATGGCCGGCCGGCGCGCCGGGCCGCTCGTTCCGTCCGGGCCCGCGCGGCGGCTTCCTGGCGCTCCTGTGCCGCGGCGGCGGCGGCCTCGCGTTCCAGGCGGGTCAGCATCTCGGCGAGGTCCGAGGCCCTGGCCAGTGCTTCCTGGGCACGGCGTCCGGCCTCGCGCTCGGCTTGGCGGGCATCGGCCTCGCGCATTCGGGCGCCGGCGATCTCGGCATCGAGGGCGCGGGCTGCGGAGCGAGCCTCCTCCTGCGCGGCGGCGACCAGGGCGGATTCGGCGGCGGCGATGCGGGCGCGGCGGGCGGCTTCCTCATCGGCCGCGCGCAGGGCGTCGAGCTCGTGGCGGATCTGCCGGGCGATGCCCTGGAGCACCAGCACGCCGCGCAGCGCCTCATCCGGCGGCAGGGGCACCGCAAGCAGCGTCTCGGCAGGCCAGAGCGACAGCCGGCGCATCGCCGGCATCATCGGCGCGAGGGCAGCGGCGCGGTGGCCGACCTCCTCGCGCGCCGCGATGGCGGCGAGGACCGCCTGGCGCTCGCGCTCCTGTGCCATGTCGAGCACGGCATCGGCCTGCTGGACGCGCTCGGCCATGGCGACGCGCTGGCGGGCGAGGCCGCGCTCCATCTCGGTGGCCTCGCGGGCGAGGCGGGCGGCGTCGGCGGCGGCGGCACGTTCGGCCTCGGCGGCGCGGCGGGCGTCCTGGACCGCCTCGCGGGAGGGTTGGGCCGCGGCGGGGACGGCGAGCAGCAGCAGGAGGAGCAGGACGTGGAAGTGGCTGGGGAGGGCGGCTTTGCCCCTCTCCGGACCTCTCCCCACCACTCGTGCCCATGGGCGTTGCGCGGCAATGCCGAGGGGAGCCCCTGTAACCCAATACCTAGCGTTGGGCGGGGGGCGTGTTTCCGGCAACAACGGTCGCGATGGGCATGGGAGCGAAGCCCGTCGCCGATCCGATCTGCACCGCCAAGCGCGAAGTATTGGTGTCCAGAGGCCCCTAGGCCTTTGGGGGGGTGGCTTGGAGGGGCAAAGCCCGTCCAACCTTTGCGCGTACCGGGAAAGGCCGCTCCAACGCTCGCGCCCACAGCATGAGGCGCCGGCAAGGACAACACGGATCGCCGCCCAAGGGCCTTCGGGCCATCGGAGCGAGGTGTGCGGAGGGGACGAGGCCCCTTCCGGTTGCCCGCTAGTCAGCAGCCGCCGCCGTCGCCGCGTCGCGCAGTAGCGACACGCCGGTCATCGCCGCCGGCTGGGCGATGCCGAGCAGGGCCAGCAGCGTCGGCGCGATATCGGCGAGCCGCCCCTCGGCCAGCCGGCTGGCCGCCGGCGCGCCGAGCAGCATGGCCGGTACCGGGTTGGTGGTGTGGGCGGTGTGTGGCCCGCCGGTCGCAGGGTCGCGCATCAGTTCGGCATTGCCGTGGTCGGCGGTGACGAACAGGGCGCCGCCGGTGGCGCGGATGGCCTCGGCAATGCGGCCGAGTCCGGCATCGACCGCCTCGACGGCCTTGGTTGCGGCGGCGAGGCTGCCGGTATGGCCGACCATGTCGGCATTGGCGAAGTTCAGCACGATGAGGTCGTAGCTGCCCGAGCCGATCGCCGCGACGGCCTTGTCGGTCAGTTCGGGGGCCGACATCTCCGGCTGCAGGTCATAGGTCGCGACCTTGGGGGAGGGGACCATGGTGCGGTCCTCGCCCGGATAGGGCACCTCCTCGCCGCCATTCAGGAAGTAGGTGACGTGTGGGTATTTCTCGGTCTCGGCCATGCGCAGCTGGCGCAGCCCGGCGGCCGAGACCACCGCGCCGAGGATGTCCGCCATCGATTGCGCGGCGAACATCGTCGCCAGATGCGCGTTCAGTGCCGTGCTGTATTCCGTCATGCCGACGGCGGCGGCGAGGCGGACCACGCGGCGGCGGGCGAAGCCGTCGAAGGTCGGGTCGACCAGCGCGGCGAGGATCTCGCGCACCCGGTCGGCGCGGAAATTGAAGCACAGCAGGGCGTCGCCATCGCGCATGCCGGCATAGTTGCCGATCGCGGTGGCGGGGATGAACTCATCGGTCTTACCGGCGGCGTGGCCGGCGGCGATGGCGGCCTGGGCGGTCGGTGCGCGGGCGCCTTCAGCCGAGACCATGGCGTCATAGGCGGTGACGACGCGTTCCCAGCGATTGTCGCGGTCCATCGCGAAGTACCGGCCGATGACGGTGGCGATGGCCACGCCGGGCAGGGGCGCGATGTCGGCCTCGAAGCGGGCAAAGAAGTCCGGCGCCGACTTGGGGGCAGTGTCGCGGCCGTCAGTCAGCGCATGGATGGCGACCCTGATGCCGGCGCCCGAGATGATGCGCGCCAGCGCCACCGCATGATCCTGATGCGCATGGACCCCACCCGGTGAGAGCAACCCCATCAGGTGGCAGGTGCCGCCGGAGGCCTTGAGCTTCTCGATCAGGCCGGTCAGGGCGGGCAGCTTGGCGATCGAGCCATCGGCAATGGCGCGGCCGATGCGCGGCAGGTCCTGCATCACCACGCGGCCGGCGCCGATGTTCAGGTGGCCGACCTCCGAATTACCCATCTGCCCGTCCGGCAGGCCGACATCCGCGCCCGAGGTGCGCAGGAAGGCGTGCGGGCATTCGGCCCAGAGACGGTCGAAGGCGGGCGTGCGGGCCTGGCGGACCGCATTGTCGGCCGAGTCCACGCGCCAGCCCCAGCCATCCAGGATGACGAGCATGACGGGGCGGGGACGATTGGCGGGCATGGCGGGTTCCTCGGCTTCGGGGTCGGATTAGCCCCCGCGGTGGCGCAGCCGCAAGGCCACCGAGCCTAACCCTGTATCAGTGCCGGCATGCCGAACAGCATGCGATGCCCGTGCAGCACCCCCGCCCAGAGCAGGACGCCGATGAGCGGGGCGACCCAGCCGATCTCGGTGGCGGAGAAGCGGTTGCGCCCGCCGAGGATGGCGCCGAAGGGCATGATCGAGCTCGCCGCCGCGAAGCCTGGCCAGGTCGTGGGGTGGCGACGGGCCATCTTGGCGTCGATCGAGGGCATGCCGGCGAGTGCGGTGACGAGGAAGGCGCCAAAGAAGACGGTCGCCGCCGTATCGCCATTGGCCAGGATGTGCAGCGCCGCCCAGGCGACGAAGGCGCAGAGCATCGGGTGCCGCGTGACGCGCTGGATGCCATGCGGCCCCTTGGCGACCAGCGCCCCACCGCCCTGGGCCGTTGGGTTGCCGACCAGCGAGCAGGTGAAGGTCACGAAGACCGGTAGCATCAGCGCCGCGATCACCCAGCGCAACCAGGCGGGCGCGAACCACAGTGGCACCGTCTCGGCCCCCTGCCAGGCGCGGATCAGCAAGGCGATGAGGGCGAAGGAGGCGAGCGAAAAGGCCATGGTGAAGCCCTTCTCGCCGGTCCTGGCGACGATGCGCCCGCGCAGCCCGGTGCCGGCGATGCCGACATGCACACCGACCCAGAGCAGCGCGGCGAGGAGGAGGAACAGCATGCGGATATCATCGCCGCACCGCCGCCGACGCGTCCAGCACGCTGGCGTTACGGCCGCCAGGCGCGGTGATACGGGTGGTTCTGCCGGATCGCCTGGGCGCGGTAGAGCTGTTCGGCCAGCATCCCGCGCACCAGGAAATGCGGCCAGGTGAGCGGGCCGAGCGCGATGCGGTGGTCCGCCCGCGCGGTGACTGAGGGGTCGAGGCCCTCCGCGCCGCCGATGATGAAGCAGGGCGTGCGGCCTGCCTCCTCCCAGCGGGCCAGCAGGGCGGCGAAGCGTTCGCTGTCGGGCTGTTCGCCGCCGAGGTCGAGGGCGACCGCGACCGCATCGGCGGGCAGGGCGGCCAGCAGGGCCGCCCCTTCGCGCTTGCGGATTTCGCCCGCCGAACCGCGGGCTTCGGGGATTTCCGTCACCTCAGGCGCGGGGCGCAGCCGGGCGGCGTAATGCGCGTAGAGCGCCGCCTCCGGCCCCGCCTTCATCCGTCCGACGGCGATGATCCTAGCCGGGCGTGGCGTTGGAGGCCCCCGGGCTTTCCGGGCCCCACATGCGCTCGATGCGGTAGAGGTCGCGCGCTTCGGGCCGGAACAGGTGAATCACCAGGTCGCCGGCATCGATCAGCACCCAGTCGGGCGAGGCCTGGATGGCGTCCCGCTTGATGTTCATGCCGACCTTGTTCAGCGCCTCGTCCAGATGCGTCGCCATGGCCTGGAGCTGTCGCTCCACCTGGCCGGTGGCGATGATCAGGCGGTCGGCGTAGTCGGCCCGGCCGGTGACGTCGAGCAGCACGATGTTCTCGGCCTTGTCGTCCTCGAGGCTCGCCATCGCCGCTTCGACGATGGTGGTGAGGCGGTCGGGCGTGAGCTTTTCGCGCTTGCTGGTGCGCTTCGGGCGCGGCGCGGCGGGAGCCTCGGCGACGGGGGCGGCCTTGGCCTTTGCCTTCGGCGCGTCCTTGGCAGCAGCCTTGGCCTTCGCCTTCGGCGCGTCCTTGGCGGCGGCCTTGGCCTTTACCTTCGGCGCGTCCTTGGCGGCGGCCTTGGCCTTTGCCTTCGGCGCGTCCTTGGCGGCGGCCTTGGCCTTCACCTTTGGCGCGTCCTTGGCGGCGGCCTTGGCCTTCACCTTTGGCTCGTCTTTGGCGGCGGCCTTGGTCTTCGCCTTTGGCGCGTCCTTGGCAGCAGCCTTGGCCTTCACCTTTGGCGCGTCCTTGGCGGCGGCCTTGGTCTTCGCCTTTGGCGCGTCCTTGGCAGCAGCCTTGGCCTTCACCTTTGGCTCGTCCTTGGCGGCGGCCTTGGCTTTCACCTTCGGCTCAGTCTCTGCGGCGCCTTTGGCCTTTGCCTTAGGTTCTGCCTTGGCCTTGGCGGCAGGCTTCGTCTCGGTGGTCTTCGGTGTGCGGGCTATGGCCCCCTCCTCTCGCCCGTGGCACCGCCAGACCGCGCTTGTCGGATGGCGGTGGCGGATGCGGCGTGTTCTCGCGCCGGAACCAAGCACCAAGCGGCGTGGGGTGCAAAGGATTCCGTCAAAAGCCCTCCCGGTGCCCGTCGATGCCGTTGCAGCACATGCGCCGCGCGCCCCGCCAGGGCCGGTCGCGTCCAGCCCGGCCGTGGCAGCACGGCGAGCGCGACATGCCGCGCGATGTCCCGCCACTGCTTCCACCGCGGCAACTGCACCAGGTTGTCCGCGCCGATCACGAAGACGAAGCGCGCGCAGCGGAAATGCCGGCGCAGCGCCGCCACCGTATCGGCCGTGAAGCGCGTGCCGAGCAGGCGCTCGATATCCGTCGCGATGATGCGCCGCCCATCGGCGATGCGCCGCGCAGAGGCCAGCCGCTCCGTCAGCGGCGCCATCCCGGCAACCGGCTTCAACGGATTGCCCGGTGAGACCAGCAGCCACACCTCATCGAGCTTCAGCGCCCGTAACGCCATGCGCGCGACGTGGAGATGCCCCTCATGCGCCGGGTTGAACGACCCGCCGAGCAGCCCGATCCGCCGCCGCCGCTCATCCCCGAACCGGCCGGGCGTCACCGCGTTCGGACGCTCACGCTGACCGACTGCGCCACCAGCCCGTCATAGCGCACCGTGTAGGTCCGCCCGGCTTCCAGGGGCAGCGTCGGGGAGTAGCCGGCGACCGAGAGCAGTTGCCCGGCCTCCAACTGCTTGCCAGCGCGGGCGAGGTCCTCGATCAGGAAGGCGACGACGTCGAGCGGATGGCCGAGCGCCGCCGAGCCTGGCGTGCGGGCACGTTCCTGGCCGCGGTCATCGACCATCGTCACCGTCATCGAGGCCAGGCGATCGACGAAGTCCTGCGTCGGCTCCACCGGGATCGGCGCACCGACCACGCCAAGCCGCGCGCCGACATTGATGGCAAGCAGGTTCGGTCCGTCGAAGCCGCCCGACAGCACCAAGTCGGGCAATTCGATGTAGGGGATCACCTGGTCGAGATGGCGCAGGATCTCCAACCGGTCATGCCCGGCCTGGTTGATGCCACCGTCGCGGACACGGACCAGGAAATCGCTCTCGATCACCGGCACGGCGCCGAAGCGGGCCGGGACGGTGGCGCCGTCGCGCAAGCTGACGCTGCTTTCCATCAGCACGCCGCGCACCGGGTGGTTCACGCCGAAGCGCTGCTGTACCGGCGCGCTGGTCAGACCGACCTTGTAGCCGATCGGCCGGCCCCAGGATTCACGCAGGACCGCGACCAGCTGGTCCTGCGCGCAGAAGCCGTCGGCCAGCGAGGTCATGCCGGTGAAGGCGGGCGAGGGGCGGTTGTCGAGCAGCGCCTCGGCCACTTGCCCGATCGCATCGGCATCCGGGCAGGCGGCGTGGGCGGCGACAGGCAGGGCGATCAGGCTCGCGAGCAGCAAGCGGCGCATGGTGTCGTTCCTCCGTGATGCGCGGATGCTACCGGTGTCGCAGGCCGGACGGGAAGGCCGCTTCAGCGGAAGGTTACCGAGACCACGCCAAGACCGAAGACGGAAAGCCGCCAGGTCTCGCCCGACCGCGGCGCGATTGGTGCGGGGGCGGCGAGCAGCGCGACGCTGGCGCCCGGGCGCAGCGGGCGCCCCTCGGCCGCCAATTCGCGCGCCAACTCCGCCAGCAGGTCCTGCGGCGATGCGGCGAACCCAAGCTGGGCAAGGGCTGCGACAGTGCTGCCATCGGCCTGCAGCAGCGCATCGGGCGCGCTGGCCGGCAGCGGTGCCGGCGTGCCCACCACGCCCAGGCGTAGCCCCAGATTGCCTGCGATGCGTGCGAGCGCGCCATCGCCATCCGGCATGGCGACGAGGTCGAGCAGCGCGAGATAGGGGCTGGCCATGGCTGCCCGGCCGTCCTCGCCGATGTGCAACACGATGCCGGGTGCGATGGCCGGGCGGGCGGCATAGCGGATATCGAGCGTCTCGCCTGACCGCGCGCGCAGCGAGGCGAAGAACAGCACGCCACGCAGCGGCGGCTGGGCTTCGGCGGCCAGCACGAAGCCCTGCACATCGCCCCAGGGCTGCGCCAGCAGGGCGACCAGCCGGTCCTGCGCGCAGCGCGCCTCGGCCAAGGTCGTGACGGGCAAGGGCGCCGGCACCTCGCGCTCCAACAGGGCGCGGGCGAAGTGGGCGACGGTCGGGATGTCAGGGCAGGCCGCGCGGGCCGGCGCGGCGGCCGCGAGAAGCAGCAACAGCGCGGCCGCGCCCCGGGTCATGGCCGCGTCTGGCCCGTGCCGATCACGTGGTAGCGATAGGTGCAGAGCTGTTCGAGCCCGACCGGGCCACGCGCATGCATGCGCCCGGTGGCGATGCCGATTTCGGCGCCGAAGCCGAATTCGAAGCCGTCGCAGAACTGCGTCGAGGCATTCCACATACCGACGGCGGAATCGAGCCCGTCGAGGAAGGCGCGCGCCGCAGTCTCGTCCTGGGTGATGATCGCCTCGGTATGTTCCGAGCCGTAGCGGCGGATATGGGCGAGCGCCTCGTCCACGCCATCGACCACTTTCACCGACAGGATGGCGTCGAGCCATTCGGTGGCGAAGTCTTGCTCCGTTGCCGGCGGCAGGTCGGCGATGATCTCGCGTGCGCGGCCATCGGCATGGAAGCTGCAGCCGAGCGCGCGCAAATCGGCCACCAGCAGCGGCAGCAGCGAGGGCGCGATGGCGCCGTCGATCAGCAAAGTCTCGGTGGCGCCGCAGACGCCGGTGCGGCGCATCTTCGCATTGGCCAGGATGGCGCGCGCCATCGCCGGGTCGGCGGCTTCGTGGATGTAGGTGTGGCAGAGCCCTTCGGCATGGGCGAGCACCGGTACGCGGGCTTCTTCCATGACCCGCGTCACCAGGCCCTTGCCGCCGCGCGGCACGATCAGGTCGATCAGCCCGGAGGCACGCAGCATGGCGCCGACGAAGGCGCGGTCGGCGGTGGGGGCGACCTGGATGGCGGATTCGGGCAGGCCGGCGGTGCGCAGGCCCTCGACCAGGCAGGCATGGATTGCGGTGGCCGAGCGCGTGCTTTCCGAGCCACCACGCAGGATCACCGCATTACCGGATTTCAGGCAGAGCACCGCGGCATCGGCCGTCACGTTGGGGCGGCTTTCGAAGATCATGCCGATGACGCCAAGCGGCTGCGCGACGCGGCGCATCACTAACCCGTTGGGGCGCGTCCATTCCGCCAGTAGGCGGCCGACCGGGTCGGGCAGGGCGGCGACATCCTCGATGCCGGTGGCCATCGCCTCGATGCGCGCTGGGGTGAGCGTCAGGCGATCGCGGAAGGCGGCGGTAAGGTTCGGCGCGGCGTCGAGGTCGGCGGCATTGGCGGCAAGGATTGTTGCGGCATTGCGGCGCAGGGCGGCGGCGGCTTCGAGCAGTGCCAAGTTCTTCGCCGGGGTCGGGGCGCGCGCGATGACGGCGGCAGCCTCGCGCGCGGCGCGGGCGGCGGTGTCGAGAAGGCGGGCGGCGTCCTGCGGGATGGCGTTCACGGTGTGGTTCTCCGGGGCGGAGAAGTATCGCGACAGGGCGGCGGGGGGAAGCGTTTGATGGGGTGGGGGCGCGCGGAGAGGGGCGCCGCCCCTCTCCGGACCTCACCCCGCCAAAGGCCCGAGGCCTTTGGGAACCGACACTTGGCGTTGGGCAGAGGCGTCATTCCCGCGCGCATGGCATGCGTTTGGCGCAGGACGGATGCGGGCGTTGGTCCCGACTGTGGCGCCCATCGCCCAAGATGGCATTCCAAAGTGCACTGCACTTTGATGGGGTGGCTTGGAGGGGCGACGCCCCTCCAATCGTTTCGGCGACTACGCCGGCAGTTTCAGCAGCGCCCGCGCATTCCCGCTCGCCACCGAGACCCTTGCTTCCGCCGTCAGTGGCGCCGCCGCGATGAACTGCGCCGCGGCGTCTGAGGATTCATAGGGGTAGTCGATCGAGAACAACACCCGCCCATGCCCCATCGCGCCGATCGCCGCCATCAGCGGCACATTCGCGAATTGGCCTGACGTGGTGACGTAGACATTGTCGCGCACATACTCCGACGGCTTGCGCTTCACACGACGGTTCGTCTCGGTGAAGGCGTAGCGGCTGTCGAGGCGCCACAATTCGTAGGGGATCGCCTCGCCCATATGGCCGAGGATGATCTGCGCGCGCGGGAAACGGTCGAAGACGCCGGAGACGATGAGGCGCAGCGCATGGGACGATGTTTCCGTCGTCCATTCCCACACCGGCTTCTGCAATTCAGGGAAGCCCTGCAACACGAAGGGCATCTGGAAGGAATCGCCGGGATGCAGATAGAGCGGCACGCCGAGCGCCTGCAGCCTTTCCCAGAACACGTCATGCCGCGGGTCGTCGAGATAGACACCGTTGGTGTGCCCGTTCACCAGCGCGCCCTTGAAGCCGAGTTGCGTGACGCAGCGTTCAAGTTCATCGGCGGCGGCAGCGGGATCCTGCATGGCGAGGTGCGCGAAGCCGGCGTAGCGCGTCGGGCGCTTGGCGATTTCCCGCGCGAGGGTGTCGTTGGCGCCGGCGGCGAGCCGCGTGGCGAGGCGCGCATCGGGTTCGATCTGCACGCCCGGGCCTGAGATCGACAATACCGAGATGGCGACGCCGGCGGCATCCATCGCGGCGATGCGTTCATCGCCGAAATCCGACAGGCGGCGCACGATGGTGTCATGCGCCTCACGCGGCGTGGGCGGGAAGGCCTTCTCCAGATACGGCATCAGCGGTTGCGTGATGACGTGTTCCTCGAGCGCGACCTTCGGGATCGCCTGCGGCGTGGTGCCCTGTGCGCTTGCCGAGACGGCGACGAGCGGCGTTGCAGTGACAATCGAACGACGGGACAACGACATCGGAGATTCCTCGACTGCGCGCTGACGACACTGACGCCACGTCGCACGCCGTCGCTGTCGTGTCGACCGTGCAGGTGTCGGCGCGTCTGTGAGGCGCACGCATGGCGATTCTACGCCTGGTTCTTCGAGCCGCGTAACCAATGATCCGCCGGTGACGAAACAATGAGCGGCACAGGGCCCGGTGCCTTCACACCAGGACACGATGGAGAGACGACCATGTCGAACAGGACCCTGCGTCTGGTTGGGGCCGCGCTGCTTGGCGCGCTCGCTGCCGGGCCCGTGCTGGCCCAGACCGCCCCGGCCCCAGCCCCGGAGCCGCGCCGCTTCGCGCTGACGATCGGCAGCGGTGAGAATCAGATGGTGATCTATGTCGATACCGCGATGATGCCGCGCACCGCAGCCGGTCCGAGCGGCGCCGGCGCCGGGCCGATGGGACCGCTGGAAGCGGTGACGATCGGCGTCGGCGAAGGCGCGATGACGATCTATCGCGATGCCAACGGGCGTATGGCGATGACCCAGACCGCGCTGATGACCGCTCCGGTTCCGTTCGCTCCGGGCCGCGCCGTCACGGTCGGCTCCGGTTCGAACGAGATGGTCATCTATGTCGCGGAAGTGCCGATGACGCCGGCGCGGCGCTGAACCATGCGGCAGGGCGGCGCGGTGTCATGCTGCGCCGCCCTGCGGCGTCACTCGATGCGGATGCCGCTGTCACGGATGATGGGTTCCCACTTCGCGCGTTCCGCTGCCCAGGCAGTGGCGAGGCCGGCGGGCGTCGTCGGCATCGGTTCAAGCCCGTTGCGATTCAGCGAGGCCGTCACCGCGGCATCGTCGAGCGCGATGCGCATTGCGCCGGCAAGACGCTCGATCGCCGCTTCCGGTGTGCCGCGTGGCGCGACGACGGCATACCAGCCGGGCACGTCGAAGTCGGGCACGCCGCTTTCGGCGACCGTCGGCACATCGGGTAACAGGCGCGATCGCTGCAGCGTCGGCACCGCGAGTGCGCGCAGCCGTCCGGACTGCACATGCGGCAGCACCGAGGCCGCGGTCGCGAAGGAATAATCGATCCGCCCCGACAGCAGGTCCGTCGCGACCAGCGCACCGCCGCGATAGGAGACGGGGATCGTCTCGATCCCCGCCATGCGGTCGAACAGCAGCCCCGCGAGATGCGGGCCACCGGCGATGCCGCTGTGGCCATAGGAGAGCCGGCCCGGTTCGGCCTTCGCCGCGGCGATCAGCTCCGCAACGTTGCGCCACGGCCGGTCGGCCGGCACCACCAGGATGTTGAAGAGATCGACGGCGACGGAGACCGGCACCAGGTCACGCTGCGGGTCGAAGGACAGCCGCATCACCATCGGGCTGATCACCAGCGCACCGATCGTCGCCAGCAGGATGGTGTGGCCATCGGCCGGGCTGCGCACCGCGGCTTCCGACGCGATGTTGCTGCCTGCACCTGGCCTGTTCTCGACCACCACGGGCTGACCGAGCACGTCACCCATTTTCGGCGCGAAGCTGCGCGCGGCGATGTCGACGGCGCCGCCCGGCGTGTAGCCGACCAGCAGGCGCAGCGGTCGATTCGGAAAGCCCTCCTGCGCGATGGCAGGTATGGCCAAACTCGTTGCTGCAACAGCAAGAAGCATGCGGCGATTGACGCGCTCAATCATAGATGTTCGTCCCGGTCGATCATGTTGTTGTGACGCAGTTTCGCATGGTGACGCGGCGCGACAAGTCATCATTCGCCAAACGCATGGCGGTAATAACGCATGCGCGTTGGGGTTACGTCGTTACCCACCCATCTCCTGTGACGAAGTGATGACCAGGAAGCTTCCTCCATCACGACATCTGCTCAAGGAGCATCAGACCATGAACCGCAACATCATTCGTATCGCCGCCGTCGCCGCGCTGGGCCTCGTTGCCGCGCAGGGTGCGATCGCCGCGCCGCTGCAGAACACGGGCAACGCCAACGCCTCCAACGGCGTGGTCACCGCCTTCATGAACGACAATCGCGATGCCGGCGGCGCCTATGTCTCCGGCAGTGGCGACAACCAGTCGGTTGCCTATGTCGGGGCGCGCCCGCAGGGCGTGACCGCGGCGCCGGCGCGCGTCACGGGCAGCGGCGAGAACGTCTCGGTCGAACTGTCGGCACCCATCTACACGGCGCCGAGCGCTTGGGTCGCCGTGGTCGAGGGCACCGGGGAGAACCAGTCGGTGACCTACGTCCTGCGCAACAACACGCCGCAGGGCTGAGGCACCGTGCCGCCGCCGGATCAGTCGATCCGCGGCGGCGCTATGCCAGGACGAGGTCGTCGCGGTGGATGATCTCGTCCCGGCCACGCCAGCCGAGGAGCGCTTCAAGTTCCTCGCTGCGATGGCCCGCGATGAGGCGCGCGGCCTCGGCATCATAGGCCGAGAGGCCGCGCGCCACTTCGCGTCCGGTTTCGTCGCGCACGCTGATCGGGTCGCCGCGCGAGAAGTCACCTTCGACGCTGCGCACGCCCGCGGGCAGCAGCGACGAGCCACGGTGCAACGCGCGCGCCGCGCCGGCATCCACCACCAGCGCGCCGAGCGGCGCCAAGCTTCCGGCGATCCAGCGCTTGCGCGCCGTGCGCCCTTCCGGTGCCGGCAGGAACCAGGTGCAGCGCGCACCGTCGACCAACGCCGCCAATGGATTGTCGCGCTGGCCGAGGGCGATCGCCATCGCGCAGCCCGCGCCGGTCGCGATGCGCGCGGCGATCAATTTCGTGCGCATGCCGCCGGATGAATAACCGGGCGGCGGCTCGCCCCCCATCGCCATGATCTCGTCGGTGATGCGCTCGACGGTGGGGATATGCGCGGCGGCCGGATCCTTGCGCGGGTCGGCGGTATAGAGGCCATCGATATCCGACAGCAGCACCAGTGCGTCGGCGCTGATCATCTCGGCGACGCGCGCGGCGAGGCGGTCATTGTCGCCGAAGCGGATCTCCGCGGTGGCGACCGTGTCGTTCTCGTTGATGACGGGCACGCAACCGAGATGCAGCAGCGTCGTGATCGTCGCGCGCGCGTTGAGGTAGCGGCGGCGGTCCTCGGAGTCCTCCAGCGTCAGCAGCAGCTGCGCGGCATTCATGCCATGCGCCGACAATGCTTCCTGCCAGGCGCCGGCCAGGCGGATCTGTCCGACCGCGGCGGCGGCCTGCTTTTCCTCCAGCCGCAAGGCGCGGCGCGTCAGCCCGAGCGCGCGGCGTGCCAGCGAGATGGCGCCGGAGGAGACCAGCACGACCTCCTTCCCCTGCGCCCGCAGGGCGGCGACATCGGCGGCGACGGAGGCGAGCCAGGCAGCGCGCGGTGCCGCCGTCTTCTCCTCCACCACGAGGGCTGAGCCGATCTTGACGACGATGCGCCGGGCGCTGGCGAGGGAAGGGAGCTTGCTATCCATGTCACGGCGGATGGGTGAAGGGCGGGCTAGCCTTAGTGCATTCCGACCCGGGGCGGAACAGGGGCGACGTGCCGCCCCTCGCGTCCGGCATGGCAGAAATGCCCCTCATCAAAGTCGGGAATCCCGTCTGCCTTCCCGCGGCGCGTTGGTGTCCGATCAGGTCGTCGCAACCCCACAGGAGGAAAGCCGACATGAAGCGCTTCATCATCGAGCGGGAACTGCCCGGCGTCGGCGGCTTCGACGCCGGCCAGCTCAAGCAGGCCGCCGCGACGTCCAACGACGCCCTAGCGCAGCTGCAGGGCAAGGTGCAGTGGGTCGAGTCATTCGTCGCCGACAACAAGACCTTCTGCGTCTATCTGGCCGAGGACCAGGCCCTGGTGCAGGAACACGCCCGCATCAGCGGTTTCCCGGCCAACACGGTCACCGAGGTGCGCGGCGTCATCAGCCCCATGACGGCCGTGGCCTGAGTGAGCCCCGCGCGCGCCGCCCTGCCCACGGCGCGCGCGGGCAAGCCGAGGAGGCTCTGGCAATGTTCGACGCTCTATCTGGGCATTTCGGCTGGGTCGACCTGGCGGCCACGGATGTCGGCGCGGCGGCCGGCTTCTATGCAGGTGCCTTCGGGTGGAGCGCGCGCGAGGAGCGCGTTGCCGGCGGTACCATCATCCGGTTCCGGCACGAGGGACGCGACGTCGCGTCGGCCTATCAACTGCGCCAGCGCCATCTCGCGGCCGGGGTGCCGTCGCATTGGACGCCTTATCTGCGTGTCGTTGCGCTCGAGCAGGTGATCGGGCGCATCACCGCGTGCGGCGGGCGGGTGATCGTGCCACCCTTGGCCGCCTCGGACCGGGTGCGGATCGCGCTGGTCCAGGATGTGGTCGGTGCGTTGGTCGGCCTCCGGCAGGAGGACGCGGCGCGCGAGGAGCGGCAGGCTGATGTCCCGGCGTGACAGGGCAACGCTTGATGGACAATACGACAAGATGGCGGCGGTGATCGACGTCACCGTGGTGCTGACCGAGGGCAGCTTCGCCTCGACGGCCGTCGCGCCGATCGAGGTGTTGCATTCCGCCGGACTGCTGTGGAACACGTTCCGCGGGGACGCGCCCGAGCCACGCTTCAACGTCCGCGTCGCCTCCGTCGACGGCCAGCCGGTGCAGAGCGCCTGTGCCGTTGGCTTGGTGCCGCAGCACGCCCTTGACGACATCGCGCGGCAGGACATCGTGATCGTCGCGGCCAGCGGGCTCGACCTCGATGCGCAGATGCGCCGGCATGCTCCGCTGCTGCCCTGGCTGCGGGCGCGCCATGCGGAGGGTGCGATCGTCGCGAGCATCTGCAGTGGTGCTGCCTTCCTGGCCGAGGCGGGGCTGCTCGACGGCAGGCGCGCCACCACGCATTGGGCGACAGCGGAGATGCTGCGTCAGCGCTACCCGGCCGTGCGATGGGAGCCCGACAGTTTCGTGACCGAGGATGGCCGTGTGTTGTGCAGCGGTGGCGTCTATGCCGCGATCGACCTTTCGCTGCATCTCGTCGAGCGCTTCTGTGGTCATGAGATCGCCGTTCGCTGCGCCAAGTCGCTGCTCGTCGGCATGCCGCGCGCGCGGCAATCGGGTTATGCGGTGCTGACCATCGCGCGGCCGCACGACGATGCGCGCATTCGCGAGGCGGAGGAATGGTTGCAGGCGCACTTCGACACGGATGTCTCGCTCGATGCCCTCGCCGCCGATCTCGGCATGGCGACGCGAACCTTCATCCGACGCTTCAAGGCGGCGACTGGCCGGCAGCCGCTCACCTATCTGCAGGTGCTGCGCGTCGAGGCCGCCAAGGAGATGCTGGAACAGGGCGCCAGTTCGGTGCAGGCGGTCTGTGACCGGATCGGCTACGAGGACATCGCTTTTTTCCGCACGGTGTTCCGTCGCCACACAGGCATGACACCTGCGGAATACCGCCGGGCCTTCGCGGGACTCAGCGTGCCGCGACGCCGCGTTGAGGGCGCGTCCCAAGGCTGAGCCGTGTGAGCATATGTCATGCGATCCTGCTGCCGCTCCGACGAAGAAGGCTCTAGGATGAGGGAAGGGGGGTGGCGTCGGTTGGCGAGCATCTCCATGACCTAGAAGGAGCACGCCGTGGCCGACCTGATCATCATCGCCTACCCCGACCTCGCGACCGCCGAGGCCTCGCGCGCGAAGCTGATGCAGCTTCAGAAGGAATACCTGATCGAGCTGGGCGACGCGGTGGTCGCGGAGCGCCAGGCCGATGGTGCCGTGAAGCTGCATCAGCTGATCAACACCACGGCGGCGGGTGCCGCCGGCGGCGCGATGTGGGGCACGCTGATCGGGCTGCTGTTCCTCAACCCGCTGCTGGGTGCCGCGGCCGGTGCGGCAGGTGGTGCGCTGAGCGGCTACCTCACGGATGTCGGCATCGACGACAAGTTCCTCAAGGAAGCCGGGGAAGCACTGACACCTGGCCAGGCGGCGCTGTGCGTGCTGGTGCGCAAGGTGACGGCCGACAAGGTGCTGCCAGCGATGGCGCATTTCGGCGGCACGGTGCTGCGCACGAACCTGACCTCCGAGCAGGAGACGAAGCTGCGCGATGCGCTGAAGGCCGGCTGAGGCTGGACGCCGGCGGGGCCTCTCGCGAGGCCCCGCCGCGCGGTGTTAACGCGCCTCGCGCTCGGCGTAGATGGTGTCGGCCAGGGCGCGCAGCGTCTGCGGCACGTTTTCCCCGGTGGCGCCGCTGATCAGCAGCACCTTGCCCCCGCAGGCGCGTTCCAGCGCCTTGACGCGGGAGGCGCGCGCCTGCGGCGTCATCGCATCCACCTTGTTCAGCGCGACGATCTCGGGCTTTTCGTCGAGACCATTGCCG
Organism: Neoroseomonas lacus; assembly: GCF_014644535.1. Taxonomy (GTDB): domain Bacteria; phylum Pseudomonadota; class Alphaproteobacteria; order Acetobacterales; family Acetobacteraceae; genus Neoroseomonas; species Neoroseomonas lacus. The sequence goes on along the minus strand of NZ_BMKW01000002.1, from coordinate 2,135 downwards.
TAGCCGGCCAGTTCGGCGCGGATGGTGCGATAGGCCTCGGCCGGGTCGGCCTGGGTGCCGTCGATCAGATGCAGCAGTACGGCGCAGCGCTCGACATGGCCGAGGAAGCGATCCCCGAGTCCGGCGCCTTCATGCGCGCCTTCGATCAGCCCGGGGATGTCGGCGATCACGAATTCCTCGGTCGCGTTCAGCCGCACCACGCCGAGCTGCGGATGCAGGGTGGTGAAGGGGTAGTCGGCGATCTTCGGCTTGGCGGCGGAGACCGCGGCAAGGAAGGTCGATTTGCCCGCGTTCGGCAGGCCGACCAGCCCGGCATCGGCGATCAGCTTCAGGCGCAGCCACAGCCAGCGTTCCTCGCCAGGCCAGCCCTTGTCGGCACGGCGGGGGGAGCGGTTGGTGCTGGTCTTGAAATTGGCGTTGCCGAAGCCGCCATCGCCGCCCTTGGCAAGCACCACGCGCTTGCGCGGGGTGTCGAGGTCGGCGAGCAGGGTTTCCTTGTCCTCTGCAAAGATCTGGGTGCCGACCGGAACCTTGATGATGACATCGTCCGATCCGGCGCCGGTGCGGTCGGAGCCTGCGCCGTTGCCGCCCTTGCGGGACTTGAAATGTTGCATGTAGCGGAAGTCGATGAGGGTGTTGAGGCCGTCGACCGCCTCGGCGATCACGTCGCCGCCTTTGCCGCCATTGCCGCCGTCCGGGCCTCCATATTCGATGAAGCGTTCGCGCCGGAAGGCGACGACGCCGTCACCGCCATCGCCGGACTTCACCCAGATTTTGGCTTCATCGAGGAATTTCATGGATCAGGGTGCCTGAAAAGCAAACGGGGGCCATACGGCCCCCGCTGATACGACAGCGCGGCGCGCGTCGTTATTCGGCGGCCAGGGCTTCTGGCTCGACGGTGACATGGACGCGGCCTTCGGCGCGGCGGATGAACTTCACCCGGCCGGCGACGTTGGCGTGCAGGCTGTGCTGGCGGCCGGCATAGACGTTCTCGCCAGGGATCATCTTCGTGCCGCGCTGAGTCACGATGATGGCGCCGGCGGCGACGGTCTGGCCGCCGAACAGCTTCACGCCGAGGCGCTTGCCTGCGGAGTCGCGGCCGTTGCGGGACGAGCCGCCTGCCTTTTTATGAGCCATGACTTGTGTCCTTCTCCGCTCAGGCTGCGGTGATGGTGGCGATCTTCAGCACCGTCTGGTGCTGGCGATGGCCGTTCTTGCGCCGACTGTTCTGGCGGCGGCGCTTCTTGAAGATGAGGACCTTGTCGCCGCGCGACTGCTCGACGACGGTCGCGGTTACGGAGGCGCCCGGGACGGTCGGCGCGCCGACGGTCAGGCCGCCTTCGCCCGCTACCATGAGCACATCGTGGAAGGTCACGGTCGAGCCGGGTTCGGCTTCGAGCCTCTCGACGGTGAGGACGGCGTCAGGGGTGACGCGGTACTGCTTGCCGCCGGTGCGGATCACTGCATAGGTCATGGGTCGCCCCGGGACTCTTTCAAACTGCGTGTGGCTTCCGGGCGTCGACCCATGAAAGTTGGGTGTCGGCCCAAAAACGAGCGTCGTCGGCACCGAGGCGCCGCCGTGGGAGCGGCGTAATAGCGCCGGGTGAGGTCGGCCGTCAACGGTGAGGGGGCGTTGCATGGCACGAAGAGGACGATTATACGGCGGGACCCCTCGACCAGGGACCCCTGCCGGAGATGACCGGCGACAGCGGAGAGGTGCCGGAGTGGTCGAACGGGTCGGTCTCGAAAACCGAAGTACGGGCAACTGTACCGTGGGTTCGAATCCCACCCTCTCCGCCAGACCTAAGTTATTGATATAAAAGACAATTCTTGTTTCTGGCACAGTCGCCGGAGGCGGCGGTTTCCCGCGGTGTTCGGGGAATGAGGGCCGGCGCCAGCGTCTCTGGTGGCAGTCTCTATGCCGGATGCTGGCCATATCGTGACCCCGCGTCTCTGAGCGCCGGTTCCGCACTCCCTTTTTCATGTCCTCTGGCGAGCTGCGGCCGCTCAGATCATGGGCTGCGGACCCCGAAGAATATGCACATATGCTCGGTGACCAGCCCCCATCGAGTGATCCAGGCGGAATTTTAGTGGGCCATCGCAAGCGCGCCTACTCCTGGGCTGATCGGCGACCT
>NZ_BMKW01000001.1 GCF_014644535.1 Neoroseomonas lacus | reverse complement strand
CCGCCAGACCTTGCGCACGCCATAGACGCGGAAGTTTTCCGCGAACACCCGCGCGATCTCGGGCATCAGCGCGGCATCGCGCCTGGCACGGGCCGGCTGCTTCGCCGGATCACGCCGCCGGGCCACCTGCGCGCGATAGGTCGACGGGTCGATCGGCAGGATCTTGCAGATCGGCTCGACCCCGTATGCCCCGCGATGATCATCGATAAAGCCGATCATAGCTTGAACCGGCGGTCGAGCTCCGCCTGGGCGAAATACGCCGACGCCTTGCGCAGGATCTCGTTCGCCTGCCCGTGCTGTCCTTCCACACGCTCACCAGGTCGCGGATGGCCTGCTGGCCCTTGGTCAGGCTGTGGAGGTTGCACATGCGAAGGCCTCATGAAACCCGTATGGGTGGAACGGCTTCTGTGTCGGCACGCCTCTCGCCGGGCAGCCCCTGCGTGATAAGTCGGGCGCTTCGTTGGTCGCGCAGATAGATCCACAGCCAGTTGAGCGACACCATCAAGCGGTTCCGCGCACCGATCAGGAAGTAGACGTGCGCAATGCCCCAGAGCCACCACGCAAACCTACCACGCAGCTTCAGCCATCCGAAATCGACGATGGCCTCCCGCTTGCCGATGGTTGCGAGGCTCCCAGCATAACGGTACCGAAAGGGCCGCGCCGCCGTGTCGCCGGCCAGGCGCGCTCGTATCGAAGCGGCGACGTGTCGCCCTTCTTGCTTGGCTGCCGGCGCGATGCCGGGAACAGGTGACCCGTCCGGTGCTTTCACGGCCGCCGCATCGCCAATAACGAAGATATCGGGATGGCCCGGAACCGTCAGATCGGGTTCGACAAGCACACGTCCAGCACGATCGGATGGCGCAGCGAGCCACTCGGCCGCAGGCGAAGCCTGTACGCCGGCGGCCCAGATAATGGTTGCCGCCGGCAGAAGATCGCCGGCGAAGGTGGCACCCTCAGCGGTGCATGCCGTCACGGGCGCGCCGAGTGCGACCTCGACGCCGAGCCGTTCGAGAGCCCTCTGTGCGTAGGCGGAGAGGTCGGGCAGGAATCCTGGCAGGATTCGCGGCCCGGCTTCGACCAGCACAACCCGCGTTGCTTTCGGATCGATACGTCGAAACTCTCCCTTCAGGGTGTGGTGAGCCAGCTCGGCAATCGTGCCGGCCAACTCGACACCGGTCGGTCCGCCGCCAATGACAACGAAGGTCATCAGCGCGGCGCGGCGCCGCACATCAACTTCCCTCTCGGCTTGTTCAAAGGCCACCAGGATGCGGCGGCGGATGGTGGTCGCATCCTCAAGGGTCTTGAGGCCCGGCGCGAAGGGCTCCCATTCGTCATGACCAAAGTAGGCATGACGTGCGCCCGTTGCGACGATGAGGGAATCGAAGTCGATAGTCTGGCCATCGTCCAAACGGACCCTCCGATCAGAGGGGCTCACGCCCGTGACTGTACCGAGCAATGTTGTTACGTCCGGGCGGTGGCGGAGAAGCCACCGGATCGGCCACGCGATGTCGGACGTCGCGAGCGAGGCCGTGGCCACCTGGTAGAGAAGAGGCTGAAAAAGGTGGTGGTTACGTTGATCGATCATCGTGATCCGCACGGCCGCACCTTTGAGGCCGAGGACGGTCGCCAGTCCTGCAAAGCCCCCGCCGATCACAACGACGTGGTGCGAGCCTGCGGTCGGGACAGTCGCCAAGCGCCGATCGTTCATGGGTTCCTCCCATCGATGCCGCGGGGGCCCCGGCTCGTTGCGTAGCGCCATCCACGGGTCATCGCTCGACGCCGGCGGAAGCATCAAAGCACACAACCCCGCCCGCTGCTCAACACGCCCGGGCGGCGCCGCGGTCAGCGTGCGTGCGAACACGAAATCACGACAATCGGTCCGGCTGGGGAGTTTGGAATAGCCAGTCGCAGCGGACTGGAGGCTTCGCGCCATGGTTGACCAACCCGACATCGCTGACGACGGGCAATGCCGAGGAGACTATGCCGGCGCCATGCTTCGCACAGCCGCACTCATTCTTGCTGTCGCTTTGGCGGCCGCGATTCACCCGGACGAGGCGGAAGCGCAGCTCCGATGTCGCGCCGTCGATGGTGATACCCTCGCCTACGGCGTCGAACGGGTGCGGGTAATTGGATTGGACGCGCCGGAAATGCACGGCCGCTGCCCGGCTGAGACGCGCTTGGCGCGTTCCGCACGCGACCGCATGGGATTGACGGCGTGGTCGATGCGCGCGGCGCCGATCGGGGCGGCCGCAGTGGTGTCGAAGGACGGGATCACGAGAACGGCCCCCGCCCGGACTCGCCGAAGTATGGCGTCTGCTGCCGCTTGGTGCGGTCGAGGAAGCCCGTGCCGCGCTCGAGCGCCACGGAAGTCGTCCATCCCTGCAACGGTGCGATCTGGTGCGCGATGCGAGTCATGTAGGCGGCGCTGACCAGGTCGCCGCGCGACAGGCGCTGCGGCGTGCCGTCCTGCGCAATGGACTCGTCACGGGTGATGGTCGAGACCCAGCCGCGCATGATGAGCGGGAGCGGCTTGCCCGCATACAAATGCGGCTCGCGCGCCGCGCGGATTTCGACCATGTCCATCGGCTCAACCATCGCGGAGATGGTGTCGAGCGTCTTGGGATGCGGCTGCCCGGGCTCGAACACCGACAGCATCGCGTTCGGCGGATCGATGGTGAAATTGTCCCGTCCTGCGGCGGTCGTCCATTCCTCGAGATGGGCGGCCATCGGCAGGTGGCCAGCCGTGCGCGCCGGGCGGTCGGTGAAGTACACCGTCTGCTGCGCGATACCGATCAGGCGCAGGGTGGAGGCATCGGCGCGCATGTCCTCGGCGACCGGCACGAACATGAATTGTGGTTGCGGTGGCTGCGGCGCCTGCGCCGAGGCCAGTGGTCCGCCGAGGACGAGATCGAGAAGGTAGGGCGGCAAACCGCAGGCGCATGGTGGCGGTTCCCGAATCAGACGCAGCAGACCCAAAGGCCAGCGATGCTCGGGGGGGATCGGGCACGCGCTGTCTGCAGGTGCATCAAAGCCCGTCGGAACGGTTTCGCGCTGGATTCAGCGCAAGGTGGACAAACTACTAGGCTGGGCTCCCCCGTTCGGAGTTCCCATGGATCGCAGTCAGCGGCGAAGCTCTCACGTGGTTGTCGGTCAGCGGGTTAGCTGTTTGGTCCCGGTATTTGGTGGTCTGGGTTTGCGGTGAAGCGTTGGGGCTCGGTTGCCCATACCTTGCAGGTGAATTCGCAGGGCGTGAGGCCGCGTAGCCGCTTGAGGCACCGGCCGAAGTTGTAGGCAGCGACGAAGTCATCGAGGTGCCGGCTGAGCTGGTCGTGGCTGTCGTAGTGGAAGCGCTTGACGGTGGCGTCCTTGATGGTGCGGTTCATCCGCTCGACCTGGCCGTTGGTCCAGGGATGGTTGATGCGGGTGAAGCGATGCTCGATGCCGTGCTCCTGGCATCGCATAGCCAACATGTGGGTCATGTAGCGGGCGGTGGGGCCATCAGCGTAGCGCGGCGCGAAGCGGAACTGGATGCCATTGTCGGCGCGCACGGTGTGGATGCGGTAGGGCACGGCGGCGACGAGGGCTTCGAGGAAGGCTGAGGCTCTGGCGTGAGTAGCGCTCTCGACCAGCTGGACGAAGGCGAACGTGCTGGTGCTGTCGAAAGCCACGAAAAGGTGGAGCATTCCTTCGGCGGTCTGCACTTCGGCGATGTCGATGTGGAAGTAGCCGATGGGATATGCCTTGAAGGCCTTCTTGGCGGGCCTGTCGCCCTCGACCTCCGGCAGGCGGGAGATGCCATGGCGCAGCAGGCAGCGATGCAGCGCCGAGCGTGTGATGCGCGGTATGGTCAGTTGGAGCGCGTAGAGGCAGTCGTCCAGCGGCAGCAGGGTGTGACGGCGGAAGGCGACGATGATGGCCTCCTGCTCGGCCGACAGGGTGGAGGAGTGCGCCTCACATGGACCGGTCGGCAGATCAGCGACCGAGGTCCGTTTGCGCCATTTGGCGACTGTCTTCGGGTTCACCCCATAGCGTCGGGCGAACTCCCTCAGGCTCGCTTGACTATGCTGGATCGCGCGACGGACCGCCTCTGTCGTGGTGGCGCAGCCGTGGAGAACTTGGCCCAAAGCGCGTCCTTCCATGCCTGGGAAAAGACTGCACCGTCAGACCCCGGGATCAAACAACTCTAACGATCTGACCGCGGGGCCGTTACGCGGTTGATGCAGATCAATACTCAGATGCACGCAGCGGCATATTCATTAGAACGATTGCCTAGAATTCAGGGCGTCGGGCGTTTGTGCCGAATATGGATAAGGATTCATCACGCCCCCGTAGCCGGGCGTGCAAGGGTAGGCGAGCGCGGCAGCGCATGCTTTCTGCAAGAGTTTGCCGAGAGGGCCCAGAATGTTGAGGATAACTCATCTCACGCGCGCACTGCTGCTCTCAGCCGTCGTGTTCGGAGCGGGCGTTTCTTCGACCTCCGCACAGCAGATCCGCGGGACGCCGGGCGCGCCGAGCGCGGTGATGACGCCGCAGGGCCTGCAGTTGCCCGCCCCGACGCCGCCCTTCACCGGCGCCATCCTGCCCAACGCCATCGACAGTGCGCCGGCTTGGCCGCCGCAGACCATGCCGCCGGAACGCGCACCGAACGTGCTGCTGATCCTGACCGACGATGTCGGCTATGCGGCGCCGTCCACCTTCGGCGGGGTGATCCCGACCCCGACGCTCGACAGCGTCGCCCAGAACGGCCTGCGCTACACCACCTTCCACACCACTGCGCTGTGCTCGCCCACGCGCGCCGCGCTGCTGACCGGGCGCAACCACCACCAGGTCGGCTTCGGCAACGTCGCCGAACTATCGAGCGGCTATCCCGGCTATAATTCTATCATTCCGCCCGAGACCGCGACGATCGGGCGCATCCTGCAGCAGAACGGCTACGCCACCGCTTGGTTCGGCAAGAACCACAACGTGCCGCCCTGGGAAGCGAGCACCGCCGGCCCCTTCACCAACTGGCCCTCCGGCATGGGCTTCGACTATTTCTACGGCTTCGTCGGCGGCGATACGTCCCAGTGGCAGCCCGGCAACCTGTTCCGCAACACCACGCCGATCCACCCCTATCTCGGGGCGGCGCCCGGCACCTGGAACCTGATAACCGCGATGGCGGACGACGCCATCACCTATATTCGCAACCGCGCCGAGATCGACCCGAACCGCCCCTGGTTCGTGCACTTCGCGCCGGGCGCGACGCACGCGCCGCATCACCCGACGCAGGAATGGATCCAGCGCATCGAGGCGCTGAACCTGTTCAACGATGGTTGGGAGCGCCTGCGCGAGCGCATCTTCGAGAACCAGAAGCGCCTCGGCGTGATCCCGGCCAACGCCGTCCTGCCGCCCTGGCCCGACTTCCTGCCGCGCTGGGACAGCCTGAGCGACGCCGAGAAGCGGCTCTTCATCCGCCAGGTCACGGTCTACGCCGCCTACCTCGCCTACGCCGACGCCGAGACCGGGCGCGTCATCGCAGAGGTTGAGCGGCTCGGCCAACGCGACAACACGCTCATCATCTACATCAGCGGCGACAACGGCAGCAGCGCCGAGGGCTCACTCAACGGCACGCCGAACGAGGTGATGTACTTCAACGGCGTCGCACTCACCGCCGAGCAGCAGATGCCCTTCATCCCGGTCTGGGGCACCGACCGCACCTACAACCACATGGCGGTGCCGTGGACCTGGTCCTTTGGCACGCCCTATCGCTGGACGAAGCAGGTCGCCTCCCATTTCGGCGGCACCCGTAACGGCATGGCGGTCTCCTGGCCCGCGCGCATCACCGACCGTGGCGGCATCCGCACGCAGTTCCACCATGTGATCGACATCGTGCCGACCATCCTCGACCTCGCCGGCATCCCGCAGCCGAACATGGTGAACGGCATCGCACAGCGGCCGATGGACGGGGTCAGCATGGCCTACACGCTGCCGCGTGAGGCAGCGCAGGCGCCCTCCACCCGCCGCACTCAGTATTTCGAGATCCTGGGCAATCGCGCCATCTACCATGATGGCTGGATCGCCAGCACCACGCCGCCCTCGACCCCCTGGGCCGGGGCGACCTCCCCGCTCCCGTCGGACGTGATGAACGGCTACCGCTGGGAACTCTATGACATGAGCGCGGACCCGACGCAGGTCCGCGACCTGGCGGCTGAGCAGCCCGAGCGGCTGCGCAGCATGCAGGAACTCTTCATCATGGAGGCTACGCGCAACCAGGTCTTCCCGCTGAACAACTCGATCGCGGCGATGATCTCGACGCGTCCGGGACCCGCGGCGGGGCGGCGGCAGTTCGTCTATACCGGCGCCTCCTGCTGCACGCAGGCGAATGCCGCGCCCAACATCCTCAACCGATCCTACCGCATCACGGCGGAGATCGAGGTGCCCCAGGGCGGCGCGAGCGGGATGCTTGTGACCCAAGGCGGCCGCTTCGCGGGCTGGGGGCTCTACCTGCGAGAGGGAAGGCCGGTCTTCACCATGAACATGCTCGACCTCGAGCGCGTGAAGTGGGAGGCGCCGCAGGCCCTTCCGCCAGGGCGCCATACGGTGGTGTTCGACTTCGCGCTCGACCCGCAGGGGCCCGCTCCCTTCGCGCATGGTGGCACCGGCACGCTTTCCGTCAACGGCACGCAGGTCGCGCAGCGCAGCATGCCACGGACGATCCCCTTCACCTTCGCCTGGGACGAGACCTTCGATGTCGGGCTCGATACCGGCACGCCGGTGGACGACCGCGACTACCAGGTGCCGTTCAACTTCACCGGGCGGATCGGCCGGATCACCATCGACACAGGCGAGACGACGACGACGACCGAGGCAGTGATTCGGTTCCTGGCCGCGATCCAGGCACGGGCCCGCGACGCCGAACGGCCCGCGCCGGGGACGGCGCCGGCGGCGGCTCCCGCAGCGCCGGCAGCGCCAGCCGCACCTGCGCCACAACGACGGAACTGATGCTGACACCCCCGGGTGGCCGTTCCGCCCGGGGATCCTGATACGACCCGCGCGACGCTGGACTGCGGGGCATGAGGCGCCCGGCAGGCAGCAACTGGAGGTTCGAAACCATGACAACGCGGCGTGATCTGACCAGAACGGCCGCCGCAGCCGCGGCGCTCGCGGCCGCCATCTCTCCCGCGGCGGCGCAGGCGCCAGCCGCGGCGGACGCCTCCAGCATTGCCGACTTCCTATTCGTGCAGACCGCCCGGCGCATGACCTTCGACCGTGGGGCCAGCCGGCTTACCCTTCACGATGTCAGCCCGGTCACGCTGTTCTTCGCCGACCGCCCGGACCGCATCGCCGGCAACATGCGCACGGCCGCCTTCGTGCCCTTCTGGAGCCAAGGGCACGACAGCTTCCTGTCCGATCCGCCGAACGCAGACGTGTCGATCGTCGAGGGCGGCGAACTTCGCCAGATCGTGGTGATGCTGCGCAACCCGGTGCTGGAGGGCGGCAGCCTCGCCTACGTCGTGCAGGTCCTGTCCGGGACGATGCCTGATGCCGGCGAGGATGTTTCGGTCTTCATCGACATCATCGGCATGCCGCGCACACCATTCTCCTTCGCCGGCGTCGCACGCCGCGGGTTTCGCCGCGCCTGGATACGCTAGGGTTGCGAAGCGACAGGCATAGGAAAGACCGAACATGACGAACCATTCCGGACGCAACCTTGCCGCAGCAGCCGCGCTGATCGCCATCGGCGCAACCTCCGGCGCCGCGGCGCAGGACACCGGCCTCCGGCCGGGCTGGAGCTTCGAGATCGCGCCCTATGTCTGGCTGCCATCGGTCAGCGCGAACCTGCGCTACAATTTGCCGAATAACGCCGGCGGTACGGCGGACGTCAAGGCCAATGCCGACGACTATTTCGCGAACCTGAACGCGGCCCTCGCCCTCGCCGGGACGGTCCGCTACGACCGCTTCTCGCTGATAACCGACATCATGTATGTCAGCGCCAGTGCGGGATCGAGCCGCGTCCAATCCGTGAACCTCCTGGATGTCGGGCGTGACCCGATCTCCAGCACGGTGGACGCCAGCGGCAACTCGACCCTCAAGACAACGCTCTGGACGCTGGCCGGCGGCTATACGGTCGCGTCCGGCACGTGGGGCAATGTCGATGTGCTTGCGGGCTTCCGCTACCTCGGCATCGACTCCACCACCGACTACAACGTCGCGGTTACGCTGGTCGGGCCGCGCGGCAATGCGGGACCCACCTTCGGCGGCGCCGGGCGCCTGTCCGGCACCGACAACATCTGGAATGGCATCGTTGGCGTGCGCGGACGCATCAACATCGCCGAGTCCGGTTTCTTCGTCCCGTATTACCTCGACATTGGCACGGGCGATTCGAACTTCACCTGGCAGACCTTCGCGGGCATCGGCTACCAGTCCGGCTGGGCGGGCGTTCAGCTGGGCTGGCGCTACATGTCCTACAACCAGGGCAGCAATTCACTGGTGCAGGACTTGACCATGAGCGGCGCCTACCTCGCGCTAAATTTCAGCTTCTAGGAGTGTGGCGGCCGCTCGCATGCTGTCGAGCAGCAGCATCGGCTGTCCCGTTCCCATGGAACGATAGGCTATCCGGTTGCCGTCAAGCGTGACGTGCTGGGTTTGCGCATGTGCTGAGATCGATGGCGGCATGCTCGGTGCTCCTTTGGCGTCTGTGCTCAAGACCGGGCGGATCGCGCGGCGTGCGACGCGCCGCCTGATCCTTCCCCAGGACGGTGCGGCCGCCGGGTCCGGATGGCATGTCGTGCCATCGCAACCGGCGGACTCGCGGGCCGCGGCCTCAGTTCCGGATGAACGCCAGCAGGTCCGGATTCACGACATCCGCATTGACCGTGCAGAGCCCGTGGCTGAGCCCGGCATAGACCTTTAGCGTCGAACCCTTCACGAGTTTCGCTGACAGCGGCGCTGAATCGGCGAAGGGTACGATCTGGTCGTCATCGCCATGCATCACCAGCGTCGGCACCGCGACCGCCTTCAGATCCTCGGTGAAGTCGGTTTCCGAGAAGGCCTTGATGCCGTCGTAATGCGCCTTCGCGCCGCCCATCATGCCCTGGCGCCACCAATTCTCGATCACACCCTGGGACGGCGTCGCGCCGGGCCGATTGTAGCCATAAAAGGGCCCGCTCGGGACATCGAGGAAGAACTGCGCGCGATTGGCGGCGAGCGCGGCGCGGAAGCCATCGAAGACCTCGATCGGCAGGCCGCCCGGATTGGCATCGGTCTTCACCATCAGCGGCGGCACCGCGCCGATCATCACCAGCTTCGCCACGCGGCCCTGCTTCTGCCCGTGCTTCACGGTGTAGTGCAATGCCTCGCCGCCGCCCGTCGAATGGCCGACATGGACCGCGTTGCGCAGGTCGAGCTTCTCCACCACGGCTGCCGCGTCGGCCGCATAGTGGTCCATGTCGTGGCCGTCGCCGGTCTGCGTCGAACGGCCGTGGCCGCGGCGGTCATGCGCGACGACGCGAAAGCCCGCATGCAGGAAGAACAGCATCTGCGCGTCCCAGTCATCCGCGCTCAGCGGCCAGCCATGATGGAAGACGATGGGTTGGGCGTCCTTCGCGCCCCAATCCTTGTAGAAAATCTCAAGGCCGTCGGTCGTGGTCACGTAGGGCATGAAGGACTCTCCTGTCAGTGGTGGGGGTGGTGCTTGTGGTGCCGTGTCACGCCGCCGGGGCGGAGTGCCCGGGCAATGACCCGCGATCACGAAGTTCGTCGTGGATGATCTCGACCAGGCAGGCTGCACCGTAGGGCAGCAGGTCGTCGTTGAAGTCATAACGGCCGTTGTGCAGCGGCACCGCGCTGCCCTCGGCGTCGCCCGCCTGGCCGAGCAGCACGAAGGCACCGGGTGCCTCGTGCAGCATATAGGCGAAATCCTCCCCGGCGGTCAGCGAGGGGAAGTCGTCGCGTATGGCATCTGCGCCGAACACCCTGGCCGCCGCCCGCGCCGCAAGCGCCGACTCCCCGGGCGTGTTGATGGTGGGCGGATAGGACCGGCGGTAGTCCAGTTCCACCTCGAGGCCATGCGCGGCCGCGCTGCCGGCCACGGCCTGGCGGAACAGCATCTCCATATGCGCCCGCATCTCGGGCAGCAGGGTGCGAATGGTGCCGCGCATCTCGACGCTGTCGGGGATCACGATGTCGGAGGTACCGGCATGGAATTGGCCGATGCTCAGTACTGCGGTGCCATGCGGATCGACGCGTCGGCTGACCAGCGACTGGAGTGCGCCGTAGAGTTGCGTCGCACCCGGCAGCGGATCGAGCCCACGATGCGGTTCGGCACCATGGCTGCTGAGCCCGCGTAGCCGGATCGCGAAGTAGTCCACCGCGGCGAGAACCGTCCCCGCCCGGATCGCGGCCACGCCGAGCGGCAGTTGCGGCAGGTTGTGCAGGCCATAGACGGCATTGCAGGGGAAACGACGGAACAGCCCGGCCTCGACCATCTCCCGCGCACCGGTCAGTCCTTCCTCGGCTGGTTGGAAGATCAGGTGGACGGTGCCGGCGAAGTCGCGCGTCTCGGCTAGGTGTTTCGCGGCGCCGAGCAGCATCGCGGTGTGGCCGTCATGACCGCAGGCATGCATCACGCCTGGATGCGTGCTGCGATGCCCGAAGTCGTTCGTCTCGGGCATTGGCAGCGCATCCATGTCGGCGCGGAGGCCGATCCTGCGGTTCCCCGGCTGCCGGCCGTGCAACACGCCGACGACGCCGGTCCGGCCGATGCCCGCATGGACCTCGATCCCCCAGGACAGTAGCCGCTCCGCGACGAGGCCGGCGGTGCGTATCTCCTCGAAGCCGAGCTCGGGATGCGCGTGGAAATCGCGCCGCCAGGCGGTCATCTCGTGCGTCAGCGCGGCGATCCGATCGGGGATGGGCACCCGCAAGCCTCCTTGGTCAGGACAACGCAGAGGCTAGGGGTGAGACGCTTGAGGTGTCAATGAATGATATGATAGTATCATCTAATGATCCTCGAACAACAGCCGCCATCCCTGAAATCCGGCGTGCCGCTTGTCCGTGCCCTTGACCGGGGCCTCGCCCTGCTCGCGGCCTTCTCGCCGGAACAGCCAGCTCTGACGCTGACGGACCTCGCGCGTGCCGCACAGCTCGACAAGGGCACGGCGCGGCGGCTTTTGCAGACGCTCCAGCTTGCCGGCTGGGTCCGACACGACGCCGCCAACCAGCGCTACGCCCTCACGACCCGCGTGCTGACCATGGCCGCAGCGGTGGAGACCGGAGCCGCCCTGCGCGCCGCCAGCGGCGATGCGCTGCACGACCTGGCGCGACGAACCGGGGGAACCGCCTTCCTCTGGATGGCCGAGGACGGGATGGCGCTGTGCCTCGCGCGCGTGATCGCCCCGCAGCCGAATGTCGATGCGGTCTGGTTCTCGGTTGGCGCGAGGTCGCCAATGAACTGTGGGGCGGGACCGCGGGTCCTGCTCGCCGGCCTTTCGCCGCAGGACCGCAACCGGGCGCTGGCGATGCCGCTGTCGGTACGGACACCAGCGAGCCAAACGGACCGCGCGGCGCTGCTTCGCGATGCTGAGACCATTGCGACCCGCGGCTGGGATCTCGCGCGCGACGATTTCGTCATTGGGTTGGCTGGGCTCGGCGTACCCATCCGGGCGCAGGACGGATCAATCCTCGGCGCCCTGAGCCTGTCCGGAATGACATCGATGTTCGGCGACCCTGCCGCGCCGCGGCATCTCACGCAGCTCCGCAGTACGGCCACGGAGATCTCGCGGCAGATTGCCAGAGGTTGAGGTACCACGGGGCAGGAAGAAGATTCCCGCGTCGCACCGTTGTGAGGCGGGTCGGGCGCAATGTTACCTCCGCATCACAATCCGGCGCGAAGGGCTGGCGAACGAAGCCGCGAGGCGATGGAGGCGGGGATCCTAACAGCCACGTCAAGGACGCCGTCAAAACGCATGTGCTCGCTGGCGCTGCAGTGGCGCTTGTTCAGAAGGCAACAAGATGATCGCGACCTTCGCTTGGCTTCGCGCCGGTTCGGAGCGAATGGTCGCTGGCGCCGAGAACGCCGCGCTGCCCCGCTGAGGTCCAAACCGCGGGGCTCGCGCTGGTAGCACCTGGATCATCGGGTGCAACACCGGAGCCCGACGATGGCGGAGCATTCCGACACCCAGCGTGTGATCCTCAACAAGGCCGCGCAGCATGTGACACTGCTGGCGGAGCCGCCAGAGCATCTGCCGGCCGCGGCGCGGCAGAGCGTCCTGCGCAGCCTGATGGCAAAGGGCCTGCTGGAGGAGATCGCCGCGCCGCGCGAGCACATCGATCTTGCCTTGCGGCAGGACGAAGACGGCGTCCAGTTCGCGTTGCAGATCATGCCGGTTGGCTTGGTCGCGATCGGGGTCGAGCCACCCCAGCACCAACCGGAAGGCCAGCAAGCGGCGCCTGCCCAGCCGGCGGAAGCTGTCCTCGTCCCCGCGGCGGGCCGGGGAGACTCACAGGCGGCCTTTCTGCCTCCGCCGCTGTCTGCCACCAGCGAGACGTTCGAGGGGCACCAGCGGTCGCCCGTGAGTCACCAAGGGCGCAATGGCCACGCGGCCGCATTGCACATGGCGGCTGCAACCGTCCTCGCCGCCTGGTATTCCCCGGAGCAGGCAGGGATGAACGACGCCATCACGGCCCTGCGCGACGCGCTGGCCATGGGACCGCTGGCGCCCCGCGTACCTGCTGCACCGCGCCAGCCCCGCACCGGCACCAAGCAGGAGTTGGTCCTTGCTCTCCTGCGCCGGGATGATGGCGCGACCATTGCCCAGGTCATGGACGCCACTGCCCGGCGGCAGCACACCGTTCGCGGCTTTCTGGCCAGCCTCAAGCGGAAGGGCGTCACCGTCGAGGTGCTGGAGCGCATCCGCCAGGTTGGGCCGAGCAAGCAGGGTGCGAAGAGCTCAACTCGATCTACCGCAACGCACCTGCCACCACCGCGCCGGCGACGACACCCGCACTTCTCCGCGAACTTGTTCCGGTTGCGCGCGGAAATGATCATTATCGGCCAGCCCGGGCCAATTTCTGCCCGCCGAACCAGAAGCGGGATGCGGCAGGGCCACCACCAGAAAGGAAAGGTGCAATGTACACCCTGCTGAATCTGCTGCCGCTCCGGCGCCTGGCCGCCGAGCAGTTGCCTGCCCTGGCAATCGCCTGGGTCATCGCGGAGTTTTTCTTCAAATTCAAGAGCTTCACGCTGGAATGCGCAGCCTTCCTGGCAACTTGGTTCGTGCTGGACGCAGCGATACAGCTCCTCAGGCGTCTCATCGTCGGCGTTGAGCCGGCCGATATGCGGTGATCCTGCCTGAGGTCGGTCCGCGCCGCCCGTCAGGCTTCACGTTTTCGCGCAACTGAGTGGGACGGCTGACGCTCAATATATGGGAAGTTGTCGCAGCAATGGGTCACGTCGGCCGCGAATATCTCGCGCGGTTGTCGCAATTTTTGCCCACGCTTCCGTTTCCATGCAGGCGCTCTTTCCGTGCGTAACCTTCAGCCGCGGCATCGCCGAGCGGTATCCATCACGACGCTTGCTTCGTCCAGCGGTAAGCTTCTAGTGTAATTCGGAACCGTAACAGAGATCATCGGGGCAGCAATGCACCGCACCGGTGCAGAACCATCCTGAGTGATCGCTGAATTGTTGCTGTCGGACCTCGCGCTGCGTGGGAGACGACGTATGGCTGTGCGTCCGATCATCGGCGGATGGGAGCCGCGCGGCATCGCCGCCATCACGACCGATGAAGCGCGCCGGCTGGTTCGCCTTCCCGTTCCTGGCCTCGTCGGGGATCTGCACCAGGATATCGGGCGCGAAGCGCTGGCGCTGCGCATCTGCGGTTCACTGGCCGCCGAAGAGATGCGCGACGAGCACCTCATCGAATTGCGCAGCCGCTTCAAGGACGGCGTTCCGGTCGATTTCGTCGCCGACATCGTCGCGGAATCGGAGCTCGAGCAGGTCCTGATCAGCGCGTTCCGGCTGGAGGAGCGGGCCGGCGATGCCGACCGCTTCCGCTACGAGATCGTGCTCGTCGAATACACTGAGCCGCCGGCGCCGCCCGCGCTGGGGCTGCCTGGCGACCTGGGCGACCTCGGTCTGGACATCGACCTTGGCCTCGACCTGCTGGACCTCGCGGGTCTGATCGGCGGCGTGCCGCCGCTCGGCGATCTTCTCGCACCGGTGGAGGAGGGTGCTGCCTCCCTGAAGGATGCGCTCGGCGGCGCCGGCGAACTCCTCGCCCCGATGCAGCGGCTGTTCGGGTGACGCCATGGGGCTCGGCACCGACCTCGGCGGGCAGCTCGACATCGGCGGGGTGGTTGCCGAGCTGGGAACGCTGCTCGGCCAGTCCGGCGCCGATCTCGGCAGCATCGTCCCGCCGGTCGATCCCGCGGCCCGGGATGGTGCGACCCAGGCAACCGCCGGGATCTCGCTCGACGCCGTCCTCGGCGCGACGACCCGCCTGACGGGCGCCATCACGCCGCTGCTCGGGCGCGTGCCGAGCGCGGCGGCGATGCTGCCGGCGATCGAGGATGCGATCCTGCTGCTGGAGCAAGCGGCCACGCCGGACCTCGCCGGGCGCGTGGAGGCCCTGGTCGTCGGGCTGGATGCGAGCGTCGCTGCGGAGCAGGGCGGCACGCTCGGCTTGGTGCTGCGCATTCTGGAGGTGGTGCGCCAGGCGCCGGAGGCGGATCTGCTGCGCGGCGTCGCCACCGGACTGGAGCGGCTGGTCTCCGGCGGCGCGCCGATCTCAGGCCAGGCTTTTGGCGGCTTCGGGGAACTGCTCCCCGCCTTGGCGGGCGCGGCCGGGGCGATCGGCGCGCTGGCGCGGCTCGACGGGACGCTGGAGGAGGCGGAGCGGGTCGCGGGGTTCGCGGCGCAGCAATTGGACCGTGCCGCGCTGGACGGGCTTCAGGCCGAAATCGCGGTGAGGCTCGGCAGCGGACCGACCGCGCTGAGCAGTTTCGTGGCGGGCCTCGACCTGGATGACGCCGCGGCCGTGGCGACGGCATCGCGCGAGCTGTCCGTCATTACCGAGCGGGTCGGCAGCATTGCGGCGACGCTGCGCGGTGGTATGGCCTTCGGCGAAGCGACCGTCGCGCATCTCGATCTCTCCACGCTCCGCGCGACGGTCGAAGTGATCCGCGGCGAAATCCGCGGCGCCGACCTCGCGCCGCTGGAGCGCGCCGTGTTGGGGATCGCCGAACGGCTGGCCGGCGTCTTCACCCTCGATCTCAGCCTGGCGCCGGCGCAGAGCTTCGATGCGATGCTGACGCAGCTCGAAGGCCAGCTCGAGGCGCTGTCGGAGAAGATCGGCGAGATCGACATCGCGCAACTCCTCGGGCCGATCGGCGAGGGGCTGGCGCTGGTCACTGGCTTGCCGGGGCGGCTCGTTACGGTGCTGGAGGAGGCGACGGCGCCGATCGGCGACGCGCTCGACCAGCTTCGCGATGCGGTGCGGGCCTTGCCGCTCGACGACGTGGCGAACCAGCTTCGCGGCGTCATGGCGGCGATCGCCGGGGCGATCGAGACGCTGACGCGCATCCTCGGCGGCGTCGAGGATGTCCTGCGCGACGCGGCGGACCAGGCGGACGGCGTCCTCGCGACGGCGGAACAGGGGATCGACGGCTTCAAGTCGGCGGTGGACGGCGCCTTTGCCGGCGCGCGCCAGATCGTCGAGACGGCCGACCTCGACGCCGTCGCCGGCGAGATTGAGACGAACATCCGCGCTTTCCTCGACGTCGTCGCCCAGGCGGACATGACGCCCTTCTTTGATGCGGCATCGGGCGCCATCGGCACCGCCGCCGGGGTGGTGGAGCAGGTGCCCTTCGATCTGCTGCCTGATTCCATGGAGCAGGAGGTGGTGGATGCCATCCGCCCGGTGAAGCAGGTGGATGTCGACGGCGCGCGGCAGCAGATCGAGGTGACGCTCGAAATCGAAGACGGCCGTTTCAACCTGCGCCCGGCGCTGGAAGAGGCGGTCGCAGACATCAAGCAGCAGGTGACGGCGCTGGTGGAGGAAGTTCGGGCACTCGACCCCGAGGTGCTGGCCGCGCCGCTGCAGGCGCCGCTCGACGATTTCCGCCAGCAGGTCGCGGCGATCCGGCCGGATCTGGAACTGGCACCGCTGCGCGAGGCGATCGACACGGCGAAAGCAGCCATTGCCGAGCTCGATCCGGCCGACCTGCTGCAGCCGGTCGATCAGGCCTTCGACGATCTGCTCGCGGCGATCGACCGTTTCTCGCCCGATCAACTCGTCGCGCCGCTCGACGAGCGGATCGACGCGGCGCGGGAGAGCCTCATCGAGCTGGTCGGCCTGCGCGACTGGCGTGACCGGATCGACGAGACGGAGGCGGAGCTGGGCCGGCTGATCGGCCTGCTCGACATCACCACGCTGGAGCGCGAGTTGACCGTCGCTCTTCGCGCCTTCCAGTCACAACTCGCCGATGCGCCACGGCTCGGCATGATCGACGCCCTGCTGGCGCTGCTCGGGCCGCTGCTCGGCGGTGCCGGGTCCCGCGATGCGCTCGCCCGCGCCGCCACCTGGCTGGAGGAGGGTGGCGGCGCGGCGGCGCGGCTGGGCGAGCGGGCAGGTGCGATCCGCGCGCGCATCGACGAAGCGGCGGCCGTGGTCACCGCGACCGACCCGGGCGCGCTCGCGGCCGGCCTGCGGACATCGCTCTCGGGCCTTTCGGCGGCGATCGCGGCGCATCCTCCGGGGCCGGCGCGGCTGCAACTCGAGGCGTCGCTGTCGATCGAGGCACCGCTGGCCGCGCTCACCGCGATGCAGGCGCCATGGCGGCAGTATCTCGCCGCGCTCGATGCCGCGCGGCAGGCCGCCCGAGACCTTGGCGCCGAGGGCTTCTCGGAGGCCGACGCCGCGGCCCGTCGTCTGGCCGGCGCCGTCGCACCGCTGGCGCCGATCGGGCGGCTGACCCGCGAGATCCTACGCCCGCTCGGCCTCACCCGGCTCGATCGCGGTCTGGCCGGGCTGATGGAGGAGATCTTCGCGGTCGCCTCGCCTAAGCGCCTCGCCCAGATCGCGACGCCGCTCGTCGCCGCCCTGCGCGGACGGCTCGATGCGCTGGTCGCCGCCATCACCGGGCCGATCCGCACCGCGATCGACGACCTGCTGGAGGTGGTCGGCATCTTCGACCTGTCGCCCCTGCGCGAGCGGCTGGCGGCGATCACCGCGGCGGCCAAGGCCGAGATTTCGGGCTTCCGCCCGAGCACGCTGCTGGCCGAGCCGCTTGCCGCCTTCGCCGCCGCCAAGGCCGAGATTGCGGCTTTCGATCCGCTCGGCGCCGTGACCGAGGCGCTCGACCGGCTGCAGGCGAGGATTGTCGGCATCCTCGGCAAGCTCGATCTGGGGGCGTTGCTGGAGCAGCCGATCCAGCTCTTTGCCGCCATCATGGAGGCGCTGACGCGGCTCGATGTCGACCGGCTGCTCACCCCGGTGCTGGATCAGCTCGACGCCCTCGCCGCGCAGGTGCAGGCCGGGCTCGAAGACACCTTCGGAGCCTTCAAGCGGCTGCAGGATGCGCTGCCGGACCGTGTCGGCGGCACCAGCGTCGGTGCCAGCGCCTCGGTCAGCGTGGGTTAGGGGGGGGAGGGGAAGCATGCCCGCCGTCGCCACCCACACCGCGATCATGTTGCTGGCGCGGGCGCGGCTGAAGGATCTCAGCGCGGTGCTCGATGCGCGCATCCGCGCCTATCCGGCGAATCAGCAGCCGCTCGTGCTCGAGCGCCGGCTGCTCGACCTGGCGAATCAGGCGATCGCGGCCTTCGCGGCGGACCCGCTCGCGCCGCAGGACGTGCTGGGTGGTGCGGCGCTCGGCGCCGGTGTCTCGAAACTCGCGGTGATGGGGGCGATGGGGCCGGACATCCCGGCCTTCTCCAACCTGCTGCAGCCCGGCCAGGCCTGGTTGTTCGACACCGTCCACAAGGCCAGCCCGGATTCCGACCGCGAATTCGTCATCGCGCATACCACGGACCTCGCCTTCGACATCTGGGCGAAGGCCCTGCCGCGCATCCGCGCCGAGGTGGCGCAGGACAAGCAGGATGTCGCGCTGCAGCGCGTGCGCGCCTATGTCCTAGGGCATCTCTGCCACGTCGCCGGCGATCTCGTCTCGCATCCCTTCATCGCCGACATCGAATGGCACCTCGGCACCGATGCGCGGGAGAAGCTCTCCCACGCGGATGGCGAGGGCTCGCACGACGCCGCCTCGGCGCAGCGCGTCTTCGGGCGGGGCGGCCTGCGCGACGGGCCGGACTGGGAAGGCGCCTGGCCGAAGCCTGGCGACGAGGTGCCGGACCAGCTCTTCGCCGCCTATACCGAAGCACTGGAGACTGTCCTCAGTGCGCAAAGCAACCGGCCCAAGGGGCTGGCCGATTTCGAGCGCATCCTGCAGTCGCTCGAACCGCCCGTACTCGACGACGGCTTCATCAAGGATGGCTACGAGACGCTGAAGAGCGGCATCATCCGCCATGTCTACGACCGCGGCGCGCCGGGTTGGGCGCTGCTGCTGACGCCGGCGATGCTGCCCATCATCGCGCTGCCCTTCCTGGCGCTCGCCCTGCCCGGGCTGCGCTTCCTGCCGCTCAACAGCAATGAGGCCGATACCGAGCGCCAGGTCTTCGAGATGATCGCGCATGCGATCTACCCGGCGACGCTGTCGGGTGTGATCTACCAGGCGATTTCCATGAGCGTCTCGATGCGGGGCGAGAAGCCGCGGCAGGTGCTGAGCCTGGTCAGCCTGATCGTGCACCTGATCCCGGCGGTGCTGTTCTATGTCGAATCCGGGCGCCAAGCCTGGCCGCCGGAAGTCCGATGGACGCTGCTTTTCGCGCTGCCGCTCGCGATCCAGGGCATCTTCATGGGTTTCACCATCGCCGACCTGACGCGCAAGACGGAAGGTTCCAAGCTGCACAAGCGGCGGGCCGTGACGACGCTGCTGCCACCCCTCTTCACCATCGGCATGCTGGTCGTCTGGGCCGTCTTCCTGCTGGTCTTCGTCGGCTTCCTCGCCATCACGGCGACCATCAGCGGCATCGCGGAACTGGCGAGCGACGATGGCTTCAACCCGGTGGCGCCGGCCTTCTGGATCGCCGCGGTGGCGTGGTTCGTGCTCGGCATCGTGCTGTGGGTCTGGGCCTCCTTCAAGCTGCGCGACATCAAGCTGCCGGAGACGCCCGACCTGTTCGCGGCGCAGAAGCGGCATGTGGTGCGGCTGTTCGACGAGGAGACGCTCTACCTCGATCCGGTCGCGCCGAACCCACGCGTCTTCCCCTCCGGCCGTCGCGCGCTGGCGCGCCTCTGGTGGACGGGGGAGGGCACGATGAGCATCCGATCCGACCGCTTCGGGCTCGTCTTCCGGCTGAATCATGGCGGCGCCGACCGGCCGGACCAGGTGGTGCCGGCGCCGGTCGCGCCGATGACCCTCGCCGAGTACCTCACCTTCCTCACCGCCACCATCCAGGACCATGCCGGCGCCACAGGCAGCCTGCAGGCCCGCGCCCTGCAGCCGGCGGAGGATTACGAGCTTCCTCCCGGCGCGGTGTTCGCCGCGCATGGCGATGGCGGCAGCACTGAGGAGGAGGTGCGAGACGGAGCCGCGCGCCTCATCGCCCTCGGCACCGCAGATGATGACGCTGCCCATGTCCTTCAGCACGCGCCGAAGGTCTGGCAATCGATCCGCTTTGGGCCGCTCGCGCCCGTCGCGCGCACCGTGCTCGACCGGGAGGGTGAGCAGACCGGCATCGAGGCCGCGAACGGCTACGCCTATGTCCACGATCACAACGCGGCGCAGGGACGGGGCCGCATCGATTCGGATTCGCTGATGAGTCTCGCCGGCGATCTCGGCGCGCTGCTCTGCCTCGGCGCCATGCCGCATCTCGGCGGTCCGGACAATGAGCGGATCTTCCAGGTCTTCCGCAACTGGAGCCTCGACCGCCGGCGCGTCAACGAATGGCGCATGCTGATCGCCGGGCGCGCCTGGAGCGAGAAGACAGGCCCCGACCGCTATGACGCCGCGATGCCGCAGGGCGCGCATGGGCCGGCCGACCAGGCGGCTTGGCGCGCGCCGATCGGCGCAGCAGCGGCGGGCGAGGCGGAGAACACTGCATTGGCCCAGGGCTGGGTTCCGGCCTTCCGCAAATGGCTCGACGTGATGCGCGAGCCTGCCCAGGACCCGAATGCGGCCGCCGCCTTCAGGCCCGATGATCCGACCAACCGCGCGCTCAGCCGCGCCGTCGCATGGCTCCTCGACCTGCCCGAGCCGGCGACGCGGGTGAATGGATAGGCCGCCATGCCCGAGACGGCCTTCCTCGACGCGTTGGCGAATTTCCTCGAAGGGCCGGCGGGGCTCGTCCCCACGCCGGCGCTGGTCGGCATCGCGGTGCCGGTCGCCGTGACGGAGCTTCCCGCACTGGCGCTCGCCTTGCCATCGGTGGAGCGGGTCAGCGGCGGTGCCGGCGGCGCGGGCGAACCGGTTACCGGCGCACTGCCGGTCGTGGCGAGCACCGACCTCGCCAATCCGGTGCTGCCGGGACTCGAGGATTTCAGCCTCGTCAGCGCGGATCGCCGCGAGCTGATCCTGCCGCATGGCGGCCTGGTGCGCGCCGATGGGACCGATGGGCCGCTCGGCGTGCCGGATATCGCCGTGACGCTCGATGCCGCGCCGGTGCCGCTGGCAGCGGCGCCGCCCGGCAACGGCCAGGTCAGCGCCGATGCGCTCGAAGGCCGCCTGACCTTTGGGACGGCCCTGCCACCGACGGGCACGGTGGTCGCGCGATACAATGTCGGGCTTTGGGAACGCCGCACGACGATGCTGGCCGGTGAGCTGACGCTGACCGCCTATGCGGGCGCGGCGGCGGATGCCGGCCAGCTCAGCGTCGCCGCGACGCGGGCGCTGCTCGCCTCGGGGCTGCCGGGGCTGCGCAAGCTGGTCCTCGTCGGGCTCGGCGCGATCGGGACACCGGACGCAGCACTCGCCGGCGCGCGCGCGCGGCAGGCCAGCTTCCGCTTCCAGTATGAGCATGTGGTCGATGACCCCGCCTCGGCGGGCGGCATCATTCGCCGCATTCCGCTGACCACGGTCCTGAACGCGCTGCGTCTGGACCGTGCGAGCGGCGTGGTCGTGGAGGAGCGCGAGACGGAGACCGGCTAGGGCGGTCGCTGCGCCGCGCGGCGCAGGGCAACCGCTCCGGCCATGTGATTGGCGGGCAACTTCACCCGTCCGGGTGCTTCAATCCGGACGGGAACTGCTCTGGGAGGAGTGGCAGCATGGGCGAGACGATCGGCGAGCTGATCATCCCTGGAACCTATATCGAGGTTCGAGCCGAAGGACTGATCGGCGTCGGCGGCATCGCGACCGGCAATGTCGGCGTGGTCGGCACCGCCAACCGTGGGCCGCTGAACGAGGTCGTCATCCTCGGCAGCTATGCGGAGGCGCTGGCGGTGTTCGGCACGCCGGACCCCTGGCCGGCGGACCCCGCCGCGACCGCGCACCTCACCCTGGTGCGCACGCTGGAGCAGCTTTTCGCCGGCGGCGCCGCAACGGTGTTCGCAGTGCGCGTCGCAAGCCTCGCCGCGGATGTGACGATGCGCGCGATGACTTGGCGCGTCACCGCGGGGGCGACGGATCTCTTCACCCTGACCGCCACCTCGGCGGGCAGTTGGGCGAATGCCATCCAGGCCACGTTGACCGCCGGGGCCGATGGCGCGCCGGCGCGCCTGACCCTGCAGCTCGGCCGCATCCGCGAGGCCTTCGAGGCCACGACGGCGACCGACTTGGCGCGTGAGGTGAACCAGGAGAGTTCCTTCGTGCGTGCCGGCGCCGTGGCAGCCGGGCAGGCCGCGACGGCACCTACCGGCATCACGCCGGCGGCCGAGGCCAATCGCGGCGGGCCGGATGGCTCCGGCGCGATGGGCACCCTGATCCCCGAGATCGCCGACGGGCTCGCGCTGCTGGAAGGCGAGGAGATCAACATCCTCGTCATTGCCGGCTACGGCGCCGACACGGCGGGTGGGGCTGCGCTCGCGCATCTGGAGCGGACCGAGGCCGCGGGGCGCGAGCGCATCGCCATCCTCGGCACGCGGAGCGACCAGCTTGCCGGCATCGGGCAGGATGCGGCCGCCATCAGCAACGGCCGCATCGTGCTGGTGGCGCCGGGCATCCAGGCGACGGATGCGGCGCGGGCCGGCGCGCCGCTGGTGCCATTGCCGCCGGCCTATGCGGCGGCGCTCGTCGCCGGCAAGCTCGCCGCCCTGGCACCGCATGTCAGCCTGACCAACAAGGACGTCGCGACGCAGGGGCTGACGCAGCTCTACACGCGGGCGCAGCAGAAGCAGCTCCTGCAAAACCGCATCATGGTGCTGTTCCGCAACCTCGGCTTTCGCGCGTTGCGCGGGCTGACGACGGATACGGGGCCGTTCCGGCAGATCTCGGTCCGCCGCATCGTCGACTACGCCAAGGCGGGCGTGCGCAAGGGATCCAACCCCTATATCGGGCGGCTGAACAATCCGCGCGTGCGCTCCGCGCTGCGCGCCACGCTCGACGGCTTCCTGGCGCAGATGGTCCAGGACGAGATGCTGACCGCGTACACGCTCGATGTCAGCGCGACGCGGCGGCAGGAGATTGAGGGAATCTGCTCAGTGACGATGACGCTGCAGCCGACCTTCTCGATCGACTTCATCCGCGTGACGATGATCCTCCAATAACCGAACCCGGGGAGAGCGAAGATGGCGAACAATGTCTATCGCGGCTCGGACGGCAGCCTTTCCGTCGCGGTCGAGGCCGGGGCGGAAGGCGACCTGGCGGGCGAGGTGGACCAGGCCTATGGCCTGGCGCCGGTCGGGCGCGTCAGCGGCGTCACGCTGCGCGTGACCAACGACGTGAAGCCGTTCCACGAGCTTGGCCAGCGTTTCGCGACCGAGCTGCGGCCGGGTAACCTCAACGTCTACGGCACGATCGAGCGGGCGCATGTCAACGGCGCGCTGCTCAAGCTGATGCTGGGCCAGGGGCCAGCGCAGAGCCGGCCGCAGGGTTCCTTCCCGAACCCGGCCTTCAACCTCAGCATCCGCCTGGAGAACCCCGCGCTGCCGGGAAATTTCTCCGCGGTGACGGTGATGGGCGTGAAGCTGTCCGAATGGAACCTGAACCTGCCGGAGGATGATTTCGTGCTGGAGAATGTCGGGTTCCGAGCGCTCTGGGTGAAGATCGAGGACGGCTCGGCGGGCTGAGACGATCATGGCACGTCCCCTCAGCGCGCAGGAACTGCTGGCCGGCGCCGGCCAGACCCGCACCGTCGCGATCCCGGAGGCGCTGTTGCGCGGCGGCGACGGCGCGGCTTCTGGCGCCGCGATGGGCGAGGTGACGCTGCGCCCGCTGACGCTCAGGGATGTGCAGCGGCTGACCCAGGCGGCGAAGGACCAGAAGGTGCTGATGAGCGCGCTGATGGTCCAGCAGGCGCTGACCGTACCGGAACTGACCACGGAGCAGGTGGCGAGCCTGCCGGCCGGCCTGGTGCGTTTCCTGGTGCAGGAGGTCAACCGGCTTTCGGGCCTCGATGTCGGGGAGGATGAGCTGGAGACGGCGGTGCGCGCGCCGATCGCGCGGGCCTGCTTCGTGCTGGCGCGCGAGTTCGGCTGGACGCCACAGCAGTGCAGCGACCTCACGCTCGGCCAGGTGCTGCTCTACCTCGAGATGCTGGCGCGCGGCGAAGCGCCGCAGGAGGCGCCGTGATGGGCGCGCCGCATCCGCTGCTGCGCGATCTGTGGCGCGCCGCGGCGGCGCCGGCGGCGACCATGCGTGCGCTGACGGCGCCGGAACGAGGGTTGCGGCCGCTGATGGCGGAAGGGTTTGCCGACCTCACGGCGACGGCGGAGCTCGCGCCCTTGCTCGATCCCTTGGCCGAGGAGGATGCGATCAGCCGCGTGCTCGCCAGGCTGCGGAGCGTGGGGGTACCGGCCTCCGTGGCGCCGACGGCACGGCGCCGGGTAGGCCTGATGGAGCAGGGCGCGGCGGCGACACCGGGGTCGGCAGCGGCGCATTCCATGGCCGTGTCGAGGCCGGCGCTTCCCGCGGTGGGAGCCGTGGCGGCGATGCCGGCCGAAGACCGCGGCCCGGTACGTCAGGCGGCGCCGGCCGTGCGTTTCCGGCCTCTCGTTCACGCGTTGCCCGACGCCTCGCTTCCGACGATGCCGCCGCAGCATGCGCCGGATCATGTGATCCCGCACCGTTTGGTCGCGGCGCTGGCGTCCGAGGCCGCACGCCGCCCGATCGCCGCCGCCGTGCCGAACGCCGCTGGCCGTCAGGCCGTCGCGCTTCTGCTGGACGGCATTCAGCCGCCCGTTTCGACCCTTCTCGCCGCGCTCGATGAGACAGAGGCGACGCAGAGGGTGGCCGCGCAGCAGGCCGGCCCGGTGGAGGAGAGGCTGCTGCGCATCCTCGGGCGGGTCGAGGCGACGCGTCGCACGGCGGCGTGGCCGCACGCTTCCGGCGCCGAACGGGGCGGCCCGGCTTCCGCGCCGGCGGATGCACCGGCCTCCGGCTTCCGACGCTTGGCGGCGCGCTTCGGCGGTGGTGCGGCGCAGACTCCGAGGCAGAGCCTCGACGGCACGCCGGCAGACTCGGCCGCGCAGCTCATGCCGGGCCTGTCCTTTGCTGCCGACGCCGCGCCGGATGCGATCGCGCCGATCCTGTCGCGCGTGAATGGCGTCGCCGCAACCGATGCCGAACTCTCCGACCGGCTGGCCCGGATCCTGCGGCGCGAGGCGCGGCGGCAGGGCGTGCCTGATGAGGGAGGCGCGGGATGACCTACACCTTCCGCCCGAACGCCGTTCTCACCCTCGATGGCCGCAGCTTCACGGCGGCCGAGGCCGGGCTCGTCGAACTGGAGATGGAGACGGCGCTCGGCGAACTGGGCGAGCTGCGCCTGCTGCTGTGGCCAGGCTCGAAGCTCGCCGACGCCACGCCGGGGGCGCGGCTGGAACTGGCACTCGGCGCAACGGACAGCGAGGCGGCGGTGTTCACCGGCGTGGTGGAGCACGTCGCCCGCACGGCGACGACGGTGATGGTGGACGCACTCGAGCCGACCGTCGCGCTGCATCGCGCGTTCCTCAGCCGCGCCTATCTCAATCAGACGGTCGCCGCCATCGTGCGCGACCTGGCCGGCCCCGTCAGTGTGGCGGAGGCGGATTCCGATCTCGAACTCGGCCAATACGGCGTCGAGAACCGGCGGAGCGTGTGGTGGCACCTGCGGGATCTCGCGATGCTGGCAGGATGCGACCTCGCCGCGGCGGTCGATGGCGGGCTGGTGTTCCGCCCGCGCGGCCGTGGTGACGCGCATGGATTCCGCTACGGCGCCGACCTGCTCGGCTTTACCGATGGGCAGTCGGTGGAGGCGACGGCCCCGGCGCAGGCCGCGCATGGCAGCGCGAGCAGCGCGGGGACCGATCGGTGGCACTGGGTCAACGCGGATCCGCTCGGACCGGCATCGGAACCGGCCCGCATACGCGGCGCCATCGCCAGCGAGGCCGCCGCCGATGCGGCGACGGAGGCTGCGCGCGCGCGGGCCGCGGCGCGGGCGAAATGCGGGCGCATCGCCCTCTGGGGCCGGCCGGAATTGCGGCCCGGAGATGGCGTCGACCTGCAGGACATGCCAGGCGGCGAGGGCGGGTTGCTCGGCGCGGCGACGGCTGCCGTGGCGGGCCTGGGTGGGGGCGCGCCGGGCTGGCGCGCCACCCGCGTGCGCCATGCCTTCGGCCGCAGCACGGGCTTCGTCACCCTGGCGGAGCTCGAGGGCGGAGGCGATTCCGCCGGAGGCTTTCCATGAGCTCGCTGATCGAGGTGCTGCGCGCCATCATCCGCGACGAGATCGCCGCCCGGCGACCGCCGGAGCTCGGCATCGTCACACAGGTGCATCCGGGCGACGGCGATGCGGGCAACCACCAGGCCGATCTGCGGCTGAGGGCGAGCGGGCTCGAACTCGCGCGCGTCCCGGTGGCTGTGCCGCGGCTCGGCTTCTCGCTGCTGCCGCGGCCGGGCGATCTCGTCGTCGTGCTGTTCGTGGATGGCGACGTGCATGCGCCGGTCGTCGTCGGCAGCCTGTACGATGCTGAGCGACACCCGCCGGAGGCCGGCGCGCTCGACGCCTCCTTCGTCCCGCCGGACGACGAGGATTCGGCGGTGAAGCGCTTCCACATCGCGACGCCGGGCGGTGGCGTGCTCACCATCGACGATGCCGGGCTGCGCTTCGAGGCCGGCGGCACCAAGCTTGAGATCGCGCAGGACGGCGACGTGACCGTGACCTCCGCCAAGGCGGTCAGCGTCGAGGCCGAGAGCAGCATCACGCTGAAGGCGGGCAGCGACATGACGATCGAGGCGGCGACGTCGCTCACCCTGAAGGGCGCCCAGGTCACCATCGAGGGCCAAAGCGAGGCGAAGCTGAAGGGCGCATCGGTGACGATCGCCGGCATGACCAGCTTCTCGGCGGCATGAGGGAGGAAGCGATGCCAGGTTCCCCCGTCAGTATCGGTTGCGCCGTCGTCCTCAGCCCCGGCGCCGCGGGACCGCCGGACAGCGGCTTCATCACGCAGGTGATGCAGACCGTCGCCACGGCGAACGGGATGCCGCTCGCGACCGTAGGCAGCCTCTGCCAGATGGTGAATTCGGTGAGCGGCGTGCCCTATCCGCTGCCGATCGGGCCGGGCGGCGGATCCGGTTCGCTTACCATCAACGGCCAGGCGCTCGTGCGGATGGGCGACCTGATTCCGTCGGGCCCCGGCGTGCTCAGCATCATCGGGCCGCCGGCAGCGCCCTTCGTGACCGACCAGGGAGCGCCGTGATGGCCAGGAAGCCCGTGCTCGGCCGCGACCTCGCCTTGGACTGGCTGCTCGGCGCCTTCCGCGAGGATGCCGACCTCAGGCCGCTGCGGCCGGGCGGCATCCGGCGTACCGACCTCGACGTCGTGGAGGATGAGAGCAACCTTGCCCAGGCCGTGTTCAACCGGCTGAAGACGCGCAAGGGCGAACTCGCCGGGCTCGGGCATCCGGATTACGGCTCGCGCCACCATGAACTGATGGGCGAGCCGAATGTCGAGCGCACGCGCAACCTGATCAAGCTCTATATCCTGCAAGCACTGCGGGACGAGCCGCGGATTGAGAAGGTGCTGCGCGCCGATGTCCGCGCCGATCACGACCCGCCACGGGAGACCGTGCGGATCGAGCTGACGATCCGGCCGATCGGCCGGCAGGTACCGCTGAACCTGGTTATCCCCTTCATGTTGGAGGGCGGCGCATGACCTTCGTCGCCGAGCCTTTCGGCCTCTTCGTCGACGACCTGCTGACGGGGCTGACCGGCGGGACCGTTCGCGAAGGCTTCCGTTTCCTGCCGGAGGAGGCGCCGTTCCGGCTCGATCCACCGGCGCCGGTGCTGCGCGACACGGTCCGCGTGCACGGCATCGCGGGCGGCGCGCACACCGTCTTCCGCAGCGGCACGGACTATCAGATCGATGCGCTGGCGATGGTGCTGTGGCAGCAGCAGGCCGATGGATCGCCCAAGGCCGGCGCGGTGCTGCCCGACGCCGGCAGCCGCTTCTGGGTGAACTACGAGCACCAGGGCCTGGTGGAGGCCGCGCCGCGCCTTACCGACCGCAACCCCGGCAGCGTCACGCGCCTGCTGGCGGAGACTTTCGCGCGCGAATACGCGGTGCTGTCGGGCCAGCTTGACGGCATCTACAAGGCGGCCTTCCTGGAGACGGCGACGGGGCGGGACCTCGACCAGATCGCCCTGCTGCTGGGTGCTGCGCGCGTCACGGCCGGGGCGGCGGCGGGCAGCGTCGTCTTCGCGCGCGCGACGCCGGCGCCGGCCGATATCGTGCTGCCCGCCGGCACGCGTGTCTCGACCGCCGATGCGCCGCCCGTACTGTTCGAGACCATCGAGCAGCGGAGCCTGCGCCGCGGGGAGCTCTCCGCCGAGGCACCGATCCGCGCGCTGGTTCCCGGCCGTGCCGGGATCGTGCCGGCGCGGGCGATCGGCATCCTGCACCGTCCACTGCTCGGCATCGAGACCATCACCAATCCGCAGGCAACGGCCTTCGCGACCGGCGCGGAGGACGATGCGGCGCTGCGCGCGCGGTTGCGCCGGTCACTTGAGACGGCGGGCAAGGCGACGACCGGCGCGCTGGTTGGCGCCCTGTCGAGCATTCCCGGCGTGCGCGAGAAGGATATCCGCGTGGCCGAGGACCCGATCGCCCGGCCCGGGCTGATCGAGATCGACGTGACGCTGCCGCCGCAGCCGGAGGACGCGCAGCCCGCCTTGGATGCGATCGCGGTACGCGCGCTGGAACTGATCGAGACGACGCGGCCCGCCGGGGTGCGGGTGCTGGCGCGGCTGGCCGCGCCGCCGCGCCCGGGTGGCCCGGCACCGCCGCCGGCCGGTGGTGCGCCGGATGAGGGGCTCGATCCTGTCCGCATCGTCGCCGGCGAGACGCTGTTCTACCCGGTTGATGTCGATGTCGTGCTGGCGCCGGCGAGGCTTGGCCTCTCGGCGGCGGAGCAGACGGCGCTGCGGGTCGCGGGCGAAGCGGCGGTGCGCGGCTTCATCGAGGAGGCCGGGCTGGGCCAGGCGCTGGTCTACAACCAGCTCGTCGCGCTGCTGATGGCGATCGAAGGCGTGCTCGACGTCGCGGCGGAGATGAGCCCGTCGGGCGTCGCCGGGCCACGGCGCAAGAACATCCTGCCGGCGCTGCCGGCGGCGCGGGCCGCCGCAGGGGCGATCAGCGTGCGGGTGGGCGGGCTGCTCGTGCTGATCGATGTCTCGGTACGCATAAGGCTCAAGGGGGTCGGGCTGATCGAGCCGGTCGACGCCAACCGCCAGGCGGCGTTGCAGGATATCGAGGCACAGCTTCGAGGGATTCTGGCCGCATTGTCGCCGGAGGAGAGCGGCGGCGCGGTCGTGCTGACGCCCGCCTACCTGCTCGGCAAGCTGGTGGTGGCGGACAGCTACGACGTGCAGGAACTGCACACGCAGGTAAGCTACGAGGATGCCGGACTGCGTGTCCTGCAGCGCGACCCGGCCCTGCCGGTGACGGGGCTGGAGCGCTTCTGGATCGGCAGCGTCACTCTGGCGAGCGAGGCCGGGGCATGAGCCGCCCGCTCACCATGCTCGCGCGGCTGCCGACGCATCTGGAGGCGACGCGGCCCGGCAAGCTGCTCGGCGAGGTGACGGCCGCGCTGGCGCGCGACCTGGATGTGCTGGCGGCGCAACTCGCCGGGGTTCGGCGCGCGCATCGGCTGGGCGAGGCGGACGAGTTCGCCGACCTCCACGCGCTGGCCGCGCTGCATGGCATCCGGCAGGGCGAGCTCGCCATGCTTGCCCTACGGTTCGACCGCGTCGCGGCGGCCTTTGCTTCACTTCAGGCCGAGACGGACCGGGCGGCGGCGCTGGCAGCGGCGGAGGATATGCTGTCCCTCTGGGGTCTCGATGTCCCGGCGCCGGTGCTGGCCGCCTTCGCGATGGGGCCGGCGCCGGACCTCGCCGGCGCAGCCGGTGCGGATGCGCTCGCCCGGCTCGGCGCCGCCATCACGGCGTCGCTGCGCCATGCCGAGCGCATCGGCGCGGCGCGCGCGCGCGTCATCCGCATCTGCCGCCGCCATGCCGAGGGCAATGGCACGGTGTCGGCGCTGATGGACGGGGCGGCGATCGCGCTCGATCTCGACCTCGGCCCTGTCGAGCACAGCGCCGACCGGTTCCTGCACGCCGCCTTCGCGCGCGACAGGCTGCGGCTGACACCGCCACCCTTGCCGGCGCCCACGCCCGATGCGCGGCCCATCATCCTGCCGCCGTTGCCGCCGGCGGCCGAAGTGCTGGGCCTGGTGGAGAACCCGCTGCGGCGCACCGGCACCGACCCCGCGGAACGGCATTCCGGCGAGCTCTTCGACCTGCTGCGCCGCGGCTTCGAGCGCTCGCTGCTGCAGCTTCGCGTCACCGGCGCGGGCGAGACGGCGCCGCGCACCCTCGGCCCGATGCTGGTCAACCGCGACGAAGGCCACGGCATCGGCTTCGCGGGAGAGGTACCGCCCGGCGCCACCCTGGTCTTCGACGAGGAGGGCCGCGTGACGCTCGACGGAGCGGACGTGACCTCTTTCGCCTTCGCCTTCCGCGGCGCGGTATTCGCCGAGGCCGGGCAGGAGAGCCCGCATGATTTCCGCTTCGACGACGAGGCCACGCGTTTCGCCGAGGCGACGCCGGCCGGGGCGCTCGACCGCGAGTTCAGCTTTCCGCATGCCGGGGAGGCGATCACCGTGCCCGGCGTCGCGGTCGGTGTCACACGCTTCGCCTTCTTCGTGCGTGACGCCCATTTCGCCGCCGGCGATCCGGCCGGCGAGGTGCTGGAGGCGACGCCGCATCCCTTCCAGGGCGTCTTCGACGAATCGGCTTTCACCGCCGGTGCGGGCGAAACGCCCCCAGTTGCCGCGCTGGTCGCGCTAAGCTGGATGGAGCACGAGGCCTACAAGCTGCGCCTCGTGATCCCGGCACGCTTCCGGGGCTTTGTGGACGACCCCGAGGGCACCGAGGTGCGCCGCCGCGTGGCGCAGGCGGTCGATCGCTTCCGGCCGGCGGGCGTAGCGCTCGAGGTCGCCTTCATAGACGAGCGTTGGGTGCTGGGCGAAGGCACGCTGGGGACGGCTGAGACGTCCGCCGTGGCGGCACTCGCCGGCGGGATG
The DNA here is from genome assembly GCF_014644535.1 of Neoroseomonas lacus. Classification (GTDB taxonomy): domain Bacteria; phylum Pseudomonadota; class Alphaproteobacteria; order Acetobacterales; family Acetobacteraceae; genus Neoroseomonas; species Neoroseomonas lacus. The sequence continues at coordinate 649,486 of NZ_BMKW01000001.1, read as the reverse complement.
GCGCTGTGGCCGGCGCCCCCGGATTCGGGCGGCTGAGACGAGGAGGGAGGGCATGGCGCTGCAACCGTTCACCGCCAGGGAAGCCAGGGCCGGCGAGCCAGTCACTGCCCAGGCATGGAACGACATCGTCCGCGCGGTCGTCGATATTCGCGCCTTTATCGAGGCGACGACAGGCGCGCGGCTGGAGGTGCGCGTCGCCGGGCCGCCTGCCGGCGCCGCGGTGCGCGTCAGCGCCATCGCGGGGGATGGTGCCGTGACCGACGCGGCGGCCCCGGTGCCGCCCGGCGAGAGCTTCACCCTGCTCGATCTGCTGCCGGGCCCCTACACGGTCCGCGCCGAGGCGCCCGGCTTCACCCCCGCCACCGCGGCGGTGACGGTGCCCGCGGCCGCGCCCGTGACGCTGACGCTCGCGCGCAGCGCGCCCGCCATGCCGGCGCTGTTCGGGCAGACCCTCGGCCAGGCGCTCACGGCCCTGCAGACTGCCGGCATCGTGCCGAGCCGGGTCGTCGACATCACGGGGCGGGAGGTGCCGCCCGCCAATCCGGGGGCGGAGTTCGGCGAGTCCCTGGTGCTGGTCCAGTTGCCGGATCCGGGCGAGCCGGTGGCGGCAAGCACCGGGGCGCAGCTCGTCATCTCGGCCGCGCTCGAGGTCGAGGCGACGGTGGAGATGCCGTCGCTCGCCGGCCTCACGCTGAACGAGGCGCGGCGCGTGCTCGACGAACTCGGCCTCGTGCTCGGCCGCGTGACGACGAGAAGCTGAGATGTCAATTCGGGAGTGAGCCATGTCTGATCGATTGAGCGGCATCAGCGCGACGACTTCCACCACCCGCTTCGTCAGCGGCGCGATTAAGGTAATCGACGTCAGCGAGAAGCCGGCACAGGCGAATGTGGTGCGCGAGGGCAAGCTGGTCCCCGCCGTCACCACCAACGCCACGGCGTTGCAGAACTGGCTCAATCTCGGCGTTATCAGGCCAGTGGAGGATCTGCGCCGGGTGGTGTCCCAGACAATACCGGCGGGCACGCGCGTGGCACGCGGCGTGGCCGTCGATCTCCTGCTGGCGGAGGCGCGGCTGATCCCGCTCGATGTGCTGGAGCGGCCGCATCGCGGCCTGGTGGACCGCGGCTTCACGGTGCAGGCGATCGCCGACGACTTCCTTGGCGATGCCGAGATACGCAACGCGATCCTCGACGCGTCGACGCCGGAGGCGCTCTCGCCGGCAGCGCAGCAGCGCATCCGCAACGCCTTCACCGAGCGCGACCTGACGGTCGATGACGGCGATCCGGCGCGCGATTTCAGTTCCGCCTTCCGGACGCTGAAATCGGCGGCCGCCTTCCGCTGACGCCATGGTTCAGGTCTCCCAAGGCATCGGCGACTTCATCTTGGAGCAGGAGGGCTCGCGACCCTTCCTCGTGCAGGATCACTCGCGCCTGATCGACCGGCTGGGAGAACCGGAGCTGGTCGTCGAGGGTACGCTGCAGGGCAGTCTGGCGCTGGACCTGCCGGCCAATGCGCTAGTCGATCGGCTGGAGGTGATTGTCACCGCGCGGCCGGCAAGCGCGACGCTCGCCGCCGCCGTCGCGCAGCTGCGCCTCGGTGCCGGTGGGCAGGATCTGGTGGTCGATTTCGGCACGCCGCGGACGGTGAGCATGATCCGTCCCGCCGGCGGCTTCACCGTCGCGACCGTCAAGAGCTGGAACGGCATGGCCTTCACCGATGTGGTGCCGCGGCCGCTCACGCGCGGCACGACCGCGGTGCTGAGCGAGGTGCGCACCGAGCGGCTGCAGCTTCTCCTGAACGGGAATGGCGACGCCGCGGAGCTGATCGCGGGGCTGTTGCTGGTGCTGCCCGATGCGCCTTCCGACCTCGAGCTGCGCATCGATGGCGGGCCACCGGTCTGGCGCCATCCCGGGGCGGTGCGGCTGGAACCCGGTACGGCGCTGGGCTTTGAGGGCTTCAACGAGGACGGGCATCGGCTGGTGGACCTGGCTGCTGCCTTCGGCGCGCTGACCGGCGATGCTCTGCAGAGCGCGACGAGATCCTTCCGCCTCGAACTCACGAGCCGCAGCGCAGGACGGCTAAACCTGGCGGCGCCGGTTGCGCGGCGCAGCCTGCGGCGCATCTGGCGTGCGCGCATCGATGGCGAGGCGGAGCCGCGCATCGGCTTCGAGGAGGAAGGTCCACGGAGCCTACTGCCGCAGGTTGAAGCCCTGCCGGCGGAAGCGGTGGCGACAGAACTGCGCCTGACCGTGAAGGGGGCGCCGCCGCCGCAGCGCGCCGTGCCGCCGGTCGGGCCGGAGGCATCGGACCTCGCGGAGATCATCGTCGATCCGAACCGAGCGGCGATCGTCCGGCTTGCCATGGGAAGCCGGCTCGGCCTGCTCAATGCGCTGCGGCTGCCGCTGGCGGCGGGGGTGGGCGGCGCCGAGGCCACGGTCGCCCTGTGGTCGAGCAACCAGGCCGGGGTTCCGGACCAAGCCTTGCCCAAGGGCACGAGCCAGCCGGTCGCGCTCGACGCCGGCCCCGAACGTTGGGTGACCTTCCTCTTCGCCGCACCGGTGGCGATGCCGGCGACACCACTCTGGGCGGCGCTGCTGGTGGCGCGCGGCAGCCTCGTGTGGCGGCCGACTGCCATCGACCCGGCCGATGCCGGTCAGGCGGCAGGCACGCTGCGCACCGGCGCCCAGGCCGGCCCTTGGTACGGCTTGCCGGCCCTCTTCGCGGAGCTGCCGGGCAATCCCTTCGGACGCTTGCGCGGCCGGGTGCGTCTGTTCGGCACGCCGGCTGCGGAAACCCCGATAGCGGCTGTCTCCTTCGGCGCCGGCGCCGCGACTGTGGAGGCGACGCCCGGCGATTCCGGCCTGCGCGTGATTGTGCCGGTTTCGGGCGGCGTGGCGCTGTCCATCGTCGCCGGCGCCGCGATGCTGCTGAGCCTGAGTGAGATCGATCTGGTGACGACGGGCTGACGGAGATTCCCATGGTCGATGATGCCCGATCCATCTTCGTCGACGGCCTCCGGGTGACGGCCGACCATCTGCAGCATCTGCAGGACCGGCTGCGCGAGGCTGTCATGGATTTGCGCCGCACGGTCGGCCTCGGCCGCGTGGCCTGGGGGCTGCGCGCCATCCTGGCCGATGGAGTGGTGCGGCTGAGCCCCGGCGTCGCCTTCGCGCCGGGCGGCGTCAGGCTGGCGCTGGACGCCGAGGCGGCCCTGCCGCTGCCGGCGGGGGAGGGCGCGTTCAGACTGGTGCTCGGCGCCGTCAATGCGGACCGGGCGGCATTGCGGGTCGCGGGCCAGCCGACGTTCATCACGCTCGTGGCCACGCCGGCGATCGAGGCCGATGACGGTACGCCGATAGGCCCCGACCGGCTGGTGCTGGCGCGGCTGCCGGCGCCGGCGGAGGGTGGCGCGCGCAGCCTGTTGCAAGATGACGCGATCTTCGCCGCGACCGGGCATCACCGGCACACGGGACAGCATGTGCAGGACGAGTTCGGCGCCTGGCGCTTCGACGGGCCTGTGCTGGAGGCGGGTCTGGGGCCGCCCGGGCCGGAGGGGCCGCAGGGGGAGGCCGGGGCTGCCGGACCGCCCGGTTCGCCGGGCGAAGCCGGGCCACCGGGTCCGCAGGGCGATGCCGGCCCGGCCGGCCCGCAAGGCGAGGCCGGGGCAGCCGGGCCACCGGGTTTGCAGGGAGAGGCCGGGCCGCCTGGCCCGCAGGGTGAGCCGGGGTTGCCGGGACCGTTTGGTCCGCAGGGGACGCAAGGTGAGGCCGGTCCGCAGGGGCCGCCGGGGCCGCCCGGCCCTGCCGGTGCGCAGGGCGAGACAGGCGCCGCGGGACAACCGGGGCCGCCCGGAGCCCAGGGAGATCCTGGCCCGCCAGGGCCACCGGGCCCGCCGGGCGCTACGGGAGAGCAGGGGCAGCCCGGGCCGACCGGAGCACGTGGGCCGGTCGGGCCCGCTGGCCCCGGGCTGGCAGCGGACTGGCCCTTCCTGGAACGCCTCAACTGGCAGCACGGCGTGACGCTGCCGCTCGCGCAGGTCCTGCCGCTACTGCAGAACTTGGAGATGCGGCCGTCCCGGCCGATCCATGCGCGAACGCAGGAGCAGCAGCCGCAGATCGTCGAGCTGTGGTTCGCCGTGAACGCCGCGGCGGGCACGACGCCGGCTTCGCCCCTGCCGCTGCTGGCGATCCATGGCACGACCAAGATCGCGCCGGATGTCGTCAACTGGAGCACGAGCGACAACACCGAGCGGATCGCGGCGCTGATGAGGCCCGGTGGACGGCTGCTGATCCGCATCCACGCCGGCCACCTGATGGCCGATGACGGCCGCATGTTCTCCGACGCCCTCGACGCCGCGACCGGGGCGCGGACGCTCAAGGGCGCGGGCGGCGTGCACGAGACTTGGCTGTTCACAACGCCGTAGGGGGCAGAGATGGCCGCCGACGAACCCCTGCCATTCACCGAGGACGACCCGCAGGCGCGGATCACCTCGGGGCCTGTGCGGCCATTGCCGGAGACCTCCTTCGCAGGGATATCCGATGCCGCGATCGACCATGCCGCCGATGTGCCGCGGCGCGACGCGCAGAGCGCCACGCTTGTCTGGGCACCGATCGGGCCGCGCAACATCGGCGGGCGCATCCGCTGCTTCGTGCAGGATCCGCAGGACCCGCGCATTCTCTATGCGGGCAGCGGCCAGGGCGGGATCTGGAAGAGCGAGAATGGCGGCGACACCTGGCGGTCGCTCGGTACGCTGCTGCGCGAGGGCAAGGAGGTCGCGGCGCCAGTCGGCGCCATCGCCCTCTGCCACCGCGCGACGCAGCACCTCTATGTCGGCACCGGGGAGCATGTACCGGGCTTCTTCGCCGGCCATGGGCTGTTCTACTCGGACGATGGCGGCGCGCGTTTCACGCGCATTGCGCCGCCTTCCTCGGGTGCGGCGGGCGCTCCGATCCTGGCCGACCGCTTCGAGCGCATCCTCGTCGACCCGTGGCAGCCGAAGCGGGCCTGGATCGCCGCGCCGACCGGGCTGTGGCGCAGCGGGCCGGGCGCCAATGCGGCTGCGGCGCCGATCTTCGGCGCGACGGCCGATGTGATCGACGACCCCGCGGCCGGTGCGGCGCCGCAGGATGTCACGGATGTCATGATCGATTTCGGCGACCGCACCCAGGCGGCGCCGCCGGCGACCTTCACGGTCTACGCGGCCGTGCGGGGCGGCGGCCTGTTCCGAGCGACCTTTGACACGGCGACCGGCATCTATCGCCTCAATGCCGGCGTCGCCTGGGCACGGCTCGGGGCGGCGGCAGCGGGTGCCGGCTTCGTCGCATTGCCGGTGCCGGCGGTCACGAATGTCAGCGGGCGCATCAAGCTCGCACTGTGCGAGGCGCAGCCGCAGCATCTCTACTACATCGCCGCCCTGGCCGGCGGGGCGCCGAGCCGGGTCTTCCATTCCGACAATGGTGGTGCGCGCTGGCGCCAGCGTGCCTCAGGGCCGGAGCAGGGCAGCGTTATCGGATGGTACGCCCTGACGCTCGCGGTGCATCCGACCAATCCGGCGATCCTGGCGGCCGGGTCGGTGCATCTGGCGCGCTCGGTCAACAGCGGCGCGAATTGGACGCGCATCATCGACAGCGCGAATTACGACCGCGGCGACCGTTCGCAGCATGCCGACCAGCATGATGCAACGTTCGATCTCGCGGATGTGCGGCAACTCCTGGCCAATACCGGGGTCGGCACGCCGCAGCGCCAGGCCGCAGAGCGCACCACGCGGCTCTGGTCGGCCAATGACGGCGGCATCGCGCTGGCGAGCGACCAGGCCGGCGCGACGCGCTGGCGCAAGCGCAGCCACGGCATACTGGGCGCGCAGTTCTACGACGTGACCGTGCACCCGACCTTTCCCTTCATCAGCGGTGGCGGGCTGCAGGACAACGGCACCTGGGTCGGCTATGGCGGGCCATCTTGGTACTATCTCGACACTGCCGACGGCGGGGCGATGGGCTTCGAGCCCGGCGATCCGCGGCGCTTCCTGACCACGACGCAGGGCGTGGGGGGCACGCAGTTCGGCCTCCGCCGCTCCCGCATCGATTCACCCGCGGCAGGCACCGTCGGCGGGCCCAATGCGATGGTGAACCCGATTCCCGATGTCGAGACGCCCGGGATGGGCACCATGCGCTCGACCACGACGGAGATCTTCAACAACTTCGTCGCCGCCGACAGCGGCGTGTTCGGCGGCCGGCTGGAGGCGGTGACCGGCGTTGCCAACACCTGGATCGTGGCGCGGCAGAATCGGCCCTACCGCTCGGTGAACGGCACGGTGTTCAACCCGCTCGGCACGCCGGCCTTCGGTGCAGCGGGGGAGGTCTCGGCGATCGCGGTCGCGGCGAGCGACGCGGCCAACACCTGGTGGATCGGCAGCAGCGTCGGCGACATCTTCCGCAGCACCAATGGCGGCACGGCCTGGACACCGCAGCACGCGGCGCCGATCCCGGCCGGCACGCGGATCGCCGACATCGCGGTGCATCCGCAGAACACCAACATCGTCGCCGTGGTGGTGGACAACCCCGTGACGACTGCCTTCCTGTCGCGCGATGCGGGCGCCAACTGGTTCGACATCTCGAACAGGGCGGTGGCGGCGGACTCGCTGCCGCCAAGTGCGGCCACCTGTATCCGCTTCGACCCAACGGCCGGCGCGGCACTGACCGATCCGCAGACGCTCTATGTCGGCACGCCTGCGGGGGTCTATGTCGCGCGGGGCGTCGTTCCGGGTGCTGCGGCCGGGCCCGCGCCGCAGGCGCAGTGGCGGACGTTGAATGCGGGCATGCCGCTGGTGCTGGTGCAGGATCTCGCCTTCTCCGAATTCCGCGACGGCGGCGGCAATGTGACTCAGCGCCTGTTGCGCGCAGCAAGCTTCGGCCGCGGCATGTTCGAGGTGGATCTCGCCGGCACCCCGGCGGTACGGCTGCTGATCCGCACCAGCGTCGTCGATGACGGCCGGGTGCATGCGGGTGCGGCGGACCTCACTTTCGACCCGCGGCTGCGTGGGCCCGCCGCGGCGCCGCAGGTGACGCTCGACCACCAGCGTGGCTTCGATATCCGCGTCGATGCACCGGTTTCCTTCGATGTCGGCCAGGTGATGGACGGCGCCGAGTTCGACGAGCAACTGCGCAACGGCGTATTGCGGCGCGGCGACGTCAACCACGTCTATGTGCAGGTGCAGAACACCGGCTTCGACCGTGTGGATGACGTGCGGGTCGGGCTGTATTTCGCGCGGCCGGACGGGGCCGGCGATGCGCCCGACCTCGATGCCGACTTCTGGACGACCTATCCCGCGCCCCCGGCACCGGACCGCGTGTGGCAGCGCGCCGGCGAGGTGACGCTCAGCCAGGTCGGTCCGGAGCAGCCGCAGGTGGCGCGCTTCGTCTGGAATGCGCCGCTCGACCTGCCGCGCAACGTTGCGCTGCTGGCGCTCGCCAGCCACGCCCGCGATGCGCTGGGCGCACCGGCGCCGACCCTGCAGGTCGATCCGCGGGCCCACGGCGCGGCCAGCTTGGTGCGTGCCGAGCGCCGCGCGGCAATGCGGCTGGTGCGCAGCCAGGGTGCGCTGTTCACGCGCGACGCGGTGGATGACACCGGCGAGGTTGGCGCCATCGCCTGGGGCGCGCGCAGTCACGACATCGTCGTGCGCCAGGCGGCCGAGGCCAACCCTGATACCGCCTTCGCCTCACTGACCGACCGGCGGCTCGGGGACACGCTTCGGGCGGGTACGCGTAACCATATCTTCGTCCGCGTCCACAATCGCCAGGCGGCGCAGCAGCAGATCAGGGTGCGGCTGCTGCGCGCCGTCTTCCCGAATTTCCAGCAGGCCGGCGGATGGACGGAGATCGGCACGGCCACTGTGACGGTTCCGGCCAATGCCTCCCGCTTCACACGGCCCGGGCTGATCTTCGACGCGCCGGCGGATGTCGCGCCCGGCCAGGCCTACAAGGGCATGCTGCTGCTGGCGCTGGCCGGCACCGACAACGACCCGCAGGCGCAGCTCACGGACATCACCGATCTCGCCGCCTTCTGGCGGGTCCTGGTGACGAGCCCGGAGTCCAACAATGTCGGCTGCCGGGCCATGAGGGTCTCAGCGCCACCGTGACGGCGGAGCAGAGCGGTCTCCGTAGCCTGTCCCGCAACGGCGGTTAGATGGTCAGGACAGCCGTGCTTCCAACGGGTTGTCGAGACCGGGTTGGATAAACGGCCTGATGGCGACACCGACGGCCCGCGTTCTGTCGATGAGCGCGTCATGGCTCTCGTTCTGCTCCGTCGCTAGCTGAAATTGGCTCCCCACCGATCCGCTGTAGCCGTTCCCTGGAACCCACGGCTGGCCCGGGTCGACGTTGGTCGGTTCAGGGCGGTGCGGCGTGTTGTCGCCGGTAGGCGCGGATGGCGCAGACGGCTCTTGGGGTGTGGTGGTAGGCGCGGCCAATGAGGTTGCGGACTGCGGGCGGGCGTCCGGCGATGAGCTTCTCGACCTCCTCGGCGGCCTCGCAGGGGATGATCGACAGCATGAGGCCGACATGGTCGTTGCGTTCGAACATGGGGCGCCACGCAACCGACCATCGGTTAACGGCGATCGTGAAGTCCACGGCCCAGGGCTGGGTGAGGACGGGGTCGTCGTCGGTCCGCATGTGGAGCGGGCTCCAGCGCTGGCCTGCGTCGGTGTGGAGCGCACGGTGGACGGTGTGGCGTTGATCCAGAACCCGCCACCGACGAGCCCGCCCGCATCGCCTCCTCAACCAGCGCCAGCTTCTGCTCCGTCGGCCAGCGGCGACGCGGCTGCACCACGCTGATCAACTCACCCCGCTGACGTCCGGCAACGTCCATACCCCTATGCGTAAGGGCGACAACCGACATCCGCGCCGCCCGGCAGCCGCGCAGGTCAGCAGACCAGCGCACCGCGCCACAAGCCAGCCGAGGGAGGACACTTACGGAGTTCGTGCCAAGCGTGCATGGATCTCCCGTCGGGTTCGATCGGCAGAGCGCGATACCCGAGAACGGCGCAGTGCCTTCGCGACCAGCGCTGATTCATGAACGTCGGACATCCCTCTAAAGATCCAGCAGCGCGGACGCTGTCGAAAAGCGCGATGCGTCCTTTGGCACTTCGGACGGTCGGCCGACCGAGAGTTCCGACAGTTTGCGCGCGCGATCGCGGGTGGCCAGCAGTTCGGTACGATAGCTGTCGATCAGGGATCCGGCTTGGCCGGGAGTGAGGTCCGGACTAACGGCCATCTGCTGCCAGCATTCAGCGAGGGTTGCCTTTGCCGCCTTCCATGCCTCATCCGTCCCGGCGGCGGCGTCGCGCACGGCGCGCAGGTACATCGCATAGAAGGGCAAGGTCCGTTCGTCTTCGCGGCTGACCTGACCCGTAAGGCTGTACAAAACGTAGTCAGCATCGCGAACCGGCTGCCGGCCTTCCCCGTTGGCATGCAGGAGCCGGCCATGCTCGACGCACAGCGCCTTGGGATCGACGCGTGGCGCGTCGATCAGGGCCGCGTACCAGGAACGCAGGCCGCCCTGGATCATCGTGTCATACTCGATCCGATGTCCGGCAATCGGTACTGTTGCGCCCATGCCCAGCAGGGCCTCAAGCCCATCGAGCATCGGGCCGCCAACCTTCGACAGCAATCCCATGTCTGCCGCTGGGCCGATTGCGCCCGATACACCCTCGACGATTTGCAGCAGCTTACGCGCGTAGTCGTCCCGTCGCACGCGGTAGAGCACGATGGCTATTGCCACAGACCCGCCTCGGTTGGGATAGGGACCGGCGACCGTGGTGTCCTGAATCAGCACGCCGTGGGGCACGCCGGCGCCAGCGTGCTCCTTCAGGAGCGAAGGGCCGACGACGAACGGCACCGTGATGCGCTCGGTGCCGTGGATGAAGTTGGAGGTAACGATCACCATCGGGTCATAGGTCGCCCAGAGTTCACGCCCCTGTGCCAGATGCAGCTCGTTCACCCGCAGCGTGAAATACGCTGCGTCGCGCGGGATCTCGGCTTCCGCGCTGCCGGGCGGCAGGCACTGCGCGGCCGGCAGGGTCGCGACGGTCGGAAGTGGCGTGGGTCCGGCGGTCAGCCCGCCGACGAAGCGCGCAATGCGATCCAAGACGGCCGTCATGGCATGGCTCCCTTCAGGTGCAATCCAGCTCGCGGGTTACCGCGCGGCCTGGGGGCATGGTTGACGCGCGCTCGACCTACCATTCTTGATGATCGGCCGTTCATTTAGCCATGCCAGTTGTTCGACCAGTGTCATCTGGTTGCCGAGCTCCCCTGCCGTGGCGGCCGTATCGCAGCCGAGGGCGAACAACTCGGCATCGCTGCGGGACTGCAGCGCACGACGGCGTGCCTCACTGCGCAGATCGAAGACGCGCAGCTGCACAGCCTGATCCGCGAAGCCGGCGCGCGCCTCGACGAATAGCAGCGCACCGTCTTCACTGAACGAAAGGCGTCCCCAGCCGGAGCCGCGAGGAAGGTCCGCAAAAAGCAGGCGTGAAGGATCCAACTCGGCCTGTTCCCCGAGTGCGAACCCCGCTTCGATCATGGCTACCCCGCTGGGCACCAACCAGGCGACGCGGAGCATTTCGGCCCCGTCCGCCGCGGAAGCGGTGGCCGCGGCCAGGAACGGCTGCGCCATCGAATAGCCGGCAGGTACGACTTGCGCGAGTTGTGATGGCACCGTGATCCGGCGCCTCAATGTGCGGCGCAGGGGGCCCGCTCCGGCCGGCGCATCGGGCTCGGCCACCGGGATCACGCGCAGTGACGCGGACGCGTCGCGGACCACGAGATAGCGGCAATCGGGCGTGTGAGCGACCGACCAGGCGGAAGGGGCCGTCGGGTCGTATGAGCCAGCGTCACTCAGCGGGGTCTCGATCACCTGGGTTGTGCCGAAGCCGCCGCGGTAGACGTTCAGGGTCGCGCTGGTGCCGGGCTGCCCCTTCGGAATTCCCAGGAACGCGTACCGACCTCCGCATCCCTCGTCGATCACCGGCATGCGGGTACCGCCATAGGAGCCACTCGTTTCCCAGGCCATGCGGTTATTCTCGCTATGGACCGGTTCGATCACCGGCAGCCCGTCCTGCGGAGCCCGGGCGGAGGTGCGCAAAATCCGCAACCTCTCCAGCCGGCCGCCAACCATGACCCAATGGAGGAAATGCAGCCTGCCGCCGTCGACCTCACCCATCGGCGGGAAGGGCGGGTTCTCGATGAAATCCGACGGCAGGAGCAGCTCACGGGCGCCGGGCACCGGCGCCCGTGGGCCCGCACCGCGCCATGTGACGACCGTGGCCGCCAGTTCGCCTGTCGGCGCAGCCGATTGTGTGCTGCCACCCGGCTGAATGGGCAGCGGCCACATCCGAAGGACCTGGTCTTCATACAGCACGACCAGCGGTGGCATGCCGGCGGATGGCGCCAGGATTCCCAGTGCCGGCGGTTGGCCCGGCGGGTCATTAGGTGGCAGCCAAGCCTCATCGAGCACGGTCACCGGCGGGGCGCGGGAGGCCCCGAAGGCGTGAACGCGAATCACCTGCCGGCGACCCTCCCGGGACAATGTCGCCACCATCCGTCGCGCCCGGTCGTAACCGACCGCCGCAAAGGTGTCGCCCAGCACTGGCGAGGTGATCAACGTTTCCACCATAACGCGGCGGGCATCTTCGCGGTCAGCGCTGATGAACGGGCTGACGAAGAAGGGAGCGTCGCGCGCCTCGTTCATCGCTTCGGCCACCAACAGCAGCGGCAAGCGAAGTTCAGCGTTGTTCAGCCGGGCCGCCTCGGTCAGTCGGTGCATGGTCTGCTTTGTCGACAGAATGCTCCAGGCGCCAACGCCGACAACGGACAGAATGGTCACGCCAAGGGCGGCAACGATGGCAAGGCGTGCCCGGCGGCGGCTGCGTTTTGCCTCCCGCCTAGGTTTCTCGGCTTCCTTCCAGCGCGCCAGGGCGCCGGCGATCACGTCATGGCCCAGGCTCAATCCGGCATCGCCATCACCCTGCCAGGGTGCGCGACGCAGAAGGCGCCAGCGCTGCCCTGGCATGCGATCGATCACCGCGACGGCATCCCGGCCGAGACGCACCTGACCGGCCGCATCCAGCAACGCCGCGCGTGGCAGCATCTGGGTGCGAACGGCGCCGCCCTCGTCACGCGCGACGAGGGCCGACAGCACTTCGCGCCAACGCTCGAGCTGGTCGGGGCTGATGCGCGCGGGCTCCCGGAGGTCCACCGCATGCGTGATGCCGGTGTCGATGTATGAATCGAGTGCCACATCGACACCGCGGCCCCTATAGTCTGCAGCCGTGACCACGACCGCGCCGCCATTCCGGCGTTCCACGCGCGCACGGGCAGCGTCGTAGAGGTCGGCGCAGACCACCTGCACAAGCGCCAGCGCGCTGGTGCCGCGCGCCTGGTTCAGGCAATCCCTGGCGATGTGTTCGGCGAGGCCCGGTTCAAAAGTGAAGTGATAGGTCTCGAAGGGCGGTGGATATGCGTCGACTGCTTCCTGTTGCGTCGGCCGCAGGATGATGTCGACCAGTCGATTCTCGTCGTTCAGCGGATTGAGGAGATAATCTTCAAGCCCGGCGCGAGCGTTTACCGCCGCGGTGACGGTCCGTGTTGGCTGCATCGACAGACGTGCGCCGAACTGGCCGACATATTCCGTTCGCAGCGTGATGATCAGCCGAATGTCGAGGCGCTCGCGCACAATCTCCTCGAGCCAGGCAAAGAACGCCGCGGCGCGGTCCTGCGGGTCGCGGGACTGCCCCAGCGTCAGCACCTCCTCGGCCTGGTCGACGATCAGAAGAAGGCTGCCGGGCAACCGGCGCTGCATGTGGGCGATCGCACGCGTCAGCCCGGCCGCGAGGACGTTTCGGTCGAGACCGTCGCGCGGACCGTCAGGCACGGCGAGTTCCTTGCGCATGTGCACACGCACATCGTCCGCAATTCGCCGGTCGCCCTCGGCTGCGTCGAGCACGGCCGCATGCAGCTGACCGATCGGATCGTCTGTCGCGCGGAGAAAGATTGGCTCGCCGCTGCCACGCTCCTTGCGCAGTAGGAAGAAGGGTACATCACGATCCGGCATTGAGAGCAGCGGCACCAACCCCGCCCGCAGAAACGAGGACTTGCCGACGCCGCTAAGACCATGGAGCAGAAGGATCCGAGTAGACGCGTCCTCGACCAAACCGGCCACTTCGTGAACTTCCCGGTCGCGTTGGCTGAACAACGCAGCGTCGCGCGCCTCAAGGAAGTCCAGTCGCTTGTAGGGTTCGCGCGGCCAGACGCTCCGCGTTCCCGATGCGGGGGGGGCCTCCTGGGTTGAGAAAGCTTCCGGCGCGGACATCAGGATTGCCATTAGCCATGCTCCGCCAAGACCGGCGGGTCGAATGCAGCTCCCGTGTTGACGACTTCAGGCTTCGGTATGCGGAATTCCGGCACCGCAAAGCATGAGTAGTAGAGATTGAACGGCAGCAGGTCTTCGCGAGAGGCAAGCGCATCGAACGCGTCGCCCAGCGAGAAGCCTTCAGCGTAGACGAGGTACAGGAACTCGGAGGCGAACTGCAGTGAATCCGCGTTCCCGACCTCGGCTTCTGTGCCAATGAAGCCATGGAAGCCCTTCTGCCGCGTTGCCTTAAGAAAGCTTGCGTTGAACAGCGCTCCGCCGGCGTTCGGGTCCGGCGAGGCGGTGCGACAGGCGTTCAGGAAGCAGATTGAAGCGCTGTTCGCGTTCACTTTCCGGATCAGGTCGCGGAAAGCGGCTGAACTCATCGCGTACCGTCGGCGATCCTGACCAGCGGACGTCTCGCCCAGCTCCAGCGTCTCGCCATCGGAGTGACCGAACACGAATACCAAGCTGTCGTTGGTGTCCCTGATGCGCGCCCATTCCGCCCGCGTCGCCGCCCAGTCGCGCACAAGACTGCTTCCGCGCACGGGCCGGAAAAAGACATCCTTCACTCGATCCGCAGCGTTTGCACGATCGCGCAAGACGCTCATCGCGTCAGAAAAGAGTTGTTCATTGACGATGTGCAGGCCGCGGAAATCTGGCGTCGCTCGGGGCATGTTGGGCAGTCGGTCGAGACCCGCGAAGCGCTGGCGGATGCGGAAATCCGAAAGCCAGAATCCTTGGAAATCGCGAAGGCGCAGCGCGCGGCGGCTGTCCGGAGCCTCATCGACGTTGTCCGGCACGGCGTCTGCATCGAAGACAAAGGACCAAGGCACCAGCACACCGTCGTCGCGCAGCACGATTGCAAGATTGACCGATGTGGCCTCGCCGGCGGCCATCCGGCGGGCATGGTTCTGCAACTCGTCCCGGATCGCCCTCGCTTGGTCTTGCTCACCACCCTGCGCGTCGAAGATAGCACTGAACAATACCGCGCCGGCGCTGCGAAGCGACTCCAGCCGGGCGACGAAATCCGGTACGGCGCCTCTCCTCTGGGCGTCGAGCGCGAGGTTGGTGATGTCTCGCAGCTCTCGACGTAGATCCTCACTCGCGCGCAACAGATTGGCGCGGTCGACCATGTATGTACCAGCATCCCAATCCGGATCCCGCGTCGACCAAGAAAGTTTTACTTCCCGGTCGCCGAGGCTCTCCACGATCAGCTTGAAGTCCATGGCCGTTGCTCCGCCGCAACATCTCGCCACAATTTGCCCACAATCTTCAACGGAAAAACGTGTCTTCTCGCACACATCGTGCGCGGGTGGTCGAGAAGCCAGCGTGCGCAGACCTTTCTTCATTCGTGGCCGGCCAGCGTGAGTGGGGCCTGTTCCTCACCGGCATTTTCGGCGCCAACCGGGCACCCGCTGCAAAGCCATCAGACTTCATGCGGCTCCGGTCGCTTGTCGCGGGCCGATCGTCAAAGCCGCGCAAAGCCTGCGACCGTCAGGCGCATGTCCTGACGGCCGTAGTGGAAAAGCTCGGGCAAGGTCGGCTTGCCGTCGATGGCGGCGCTACTCGCTGCGCGGCGAGGTCGCCTTGGCGGTACGGCCGCGGTGGCGCGGTCCCTTCGCCGCGGTGGCCTCCACGGAGAGGCTCAGGCGGACCAGCGCCTCGGCGGAAGCCGCGTCACCGTCCTCCGCCCGCTGCATCAGGCCGGCGAGAACCCGCTTCCGGTTCGCCGCCGACAGGGGATGCCGGCCCTGCTGGCCTGCTCCACGCTTGGCGTCGGGCATCGGCATCAGACCGGCCGCCCGGCGGCGACCAGAGGAAATTGTGCGAGCCGGCGCACCGGTTGGTGATGGCTTGGCCGACCCTCAGTTCCTCTATCACGTTCTCGAACTCGCTGGGCATCTTCATCTTCCTGATGCTGATCCGCGGACTTGGACGCTCCTCAACCTCTGCCAAGGGTGCGGTCACGACCGCGCGGTTGCCGCCCGCTGCTGGCATTTCGCGGTCCTTATTATCGGGGGCCTGTTCCGAATTGGCAGAGCAACGCGCGCTCGCTTGGCGTTGGCCTGAACCCGCGTCGTCTCCTCCGCTTCCGCCACGCCATATGCATCGGCGAGCGCGGTGACGATGGCGTGCAACTCGACCGGACCAGCGCCGGGGACGGTGTGCCACACCCGCGCCACCACGCCAGTTCGCTCGACCATGAGGCTATCGCCGACCGCGCGGTATGGCCGGCGGCAACGGAAATATGCCGATCTTGCCATGGAATGGCGCGCCAGACTTACGGCGCGGTAACCAGTCCTTCATCCTGTTCCGAAGACAATGCCGCCTGATCCCGGCGCCGCTGGCCTCCAACCCTGGTCCACCATGCCAAGCTCGCGATGCCTTGATTACGGTTGCGTCGGGAAGGCGTCGCCAGCATACGGAAGTTGAGAAACAGAAGAAATAATCAACTATTAGGAGGGCGCCGGTTGGCGCCTGTGAGGAAATGGCGACCGACAGCATCACACTGATCCGCGAGGGACGTGCCGAAGCGCCTCCACTCGCCGCCAACATGGCCGGTCTGTCCGACGATATCGCACGGGCCGCCGTCCTGCTTGCCGGCGGCGAAACCGGCGAGGCCCTGCTCCTGCTGCGGGCCCTGCCCGACAAGGCCGCCTCCCGGGCCGTGGCGGTCGAAACGACGCTTGCCGCGACGGCGCTCGACCCCGAATTCCTGTCCCTGGTGGCGCAAGCAGACGCGGCGCGCGATGCTCGGAACTTCCTCCAGGGAGAGTTTCTCTACTGGAGCGCACTCGGCCTGTACCGGCTGCATTGCGGCTACATCACGCAATATGCCCATTGCCTGAAGGAGCAGGGCAAATGGGCGGAGGCCGAGGCCCACTACCGCTCCGCTCTCGCGCTCGGCGGCCCGGCTGCGGACCTGCACCGCCATATCGCGGCCTGCGCCCAGGCGCGTGACGAACCGCCAAGCCTGCCGATGCCGGTGCCGCAGGCCGCCGATCCGATCGATCTGCCGCCGACGCTGAACGACGTGTTGGATTTGCTCGCCCTCCTGCTGCACCGGGCGCCAACCGGGCCGGCGGAGTCCCTTTCCCTGCTGCGGGATTGCCCGCGGCGGCGCGATGTCGTCCTCGCCCTCGTCGCACAGGCAGCGTTCACGCGCGCCAACCCCGACCTCATGACCCTCCTCGCCGCGGAGCGTTGAGACCGTCCATGGCTATCCCGTCCGTCTCCATCATCGTCAACACCTGCGATCGCGCGGCATACCTACGCAACGCGCTGCTCGGCATCGCTGGGCTGCGCTATGGCCCGCTCGAGGTCGTCGTCGTCAACGGCCCGTCCGGAGACGACACTGCCGCCGTGCTCAATGCCTGGCGTGGACGCATCAAGCAGCGCGATTGCGCCGAGCGAAACCTGTCCGTCTCGCGCAATATCGGCATCGCTGCCGCCTCTGGCGACGTCGTCGCCTTTCTCGATGACGACGCCGTGCCGCATCCCGACTGGCTCGCGCACATCGTGCAGCATTACCGCAACCCGAACGTCGCCGCGGTCGGCGGCTTCACGGTCGACAACACCGGGATGCGCTTCCAGGCGCGCAAGACCTTGTGTGACCGCTTCGGCCACGCCCACCACGTCTCGGACTTCTTCGACGAACGCCCGCTGTGCCGACCGGGCACGCCGCTCTACCCCTCCCTGCTGGGCACCAATTCTAGCTTCCGTCGCACCGCGCTCGCGGCCATCGGCGGCTTCGACCACGCCTTCGCCTATCTGCTTGACGAGACGGATGTGTGCCTGCGCCTGGTCGATGCCGGGCACCGCGTGGTCTATGAACCGACCGCGCTCGTGTTCCACCAATATGCGGCGAGCCATATCCGCGACACCCGGCGCATCGCCCGCACGCTGTATCCCTCCGCGGTCAGCAAGGCCTATTTCATCATGCGCCATGGCGCGGCGCAGAGCATGGACCGCGCTGCGGAAGCGCTCGCGGGATATCGGCGCGAACTCCTCGACTCGAACCGCTGGCTCGAGACGGAACGGTTGATCCACCCGACACACCGAGCCTCGCTCGACCAAGACCTCGAGGCAGGCATCATGGAAGGGCAGACGCTCGCCCGCCGGCGCGGCGCGATCTCGGGCGGCGACCTGCGCCGAGAGGCCGTGACCGAACCCTTCAGGCCGCTGCCCCGACCTGAACCCGGCCTCCGGGTCTGCCTGGTCAGCCAGGGTTGGCCCCCCGCAACCGAGGCCGGCATCGCCCGCTGGAGCGAGGCAGTCGCGAGCGGCCTCGCCGCGCGTGGGCATGCCGTGCATGTCATCACGCGCGCGGCGGCGGAGGAGGAGGAGGAGTCGGTCCACTTCGAAGGTGGCCTGTGGATCCATGCCCTGCGGCCGGAGGCGGCCGGCGCGGCCGGGCCGATGCTGACCCACGACCTGCCGCCCAATATCGCCGCCTGGAACCGCCGCGTCTGGCGGGAGGTTCAGGCTATCAAGAGCTTCGGCCTCGACCTCGTCTCCTTCCCGATCTGGGACCTGGAGGCGCTGGCCTGCATCGATGATCCGGACATCGCCCTGGTGATGTCGCTGCACACCACCTACGCCTTGGCGCGGCCGCACAAGCCGGAATGGCTGGCCCGGCCGCTCTACGACCATTTCATGGTCCAGCGCATGATCCGCGCCGAGCGTCGCGCCTTGCTCGGCGCGCCGATGCTGCTGGCGAATTCGCAGGCGATCCTCACCGATATCGAGGCGGCCTACGGCATACGTCTCGCGCCCGGGCGCAGCGTCATCGCGCCGCATGGCACCGCGGACCTGCTGGCCCGGACCCGCCCCGCCCCCCGGCGCGACTTCTTCCGTGTGCTCTTCGTTGGGCGGTTCGAGCCACGCAAGGGCTTTGACCTCGCCCTGACCGCCGGCGCCGCGCTGCTGGCCGAACGGCCCGACGTCGAGATCCATTTCGCCGGGGGCGAACTCGACGAGGAGGCCCGCGCGGTGATGACCGAGACGGCGACGAGCCGGCTCGAACACCACCCGCGCGCCCGTTTCCTGGGCCTTCTCCCGCGTGACGCGCTCGAACAGGCCTATCGCGAGGCGGACGTTGTGCTGGTGCCGAGCCGCTATGAGTCCTTCGGCCTCGTCGCGATCGAGGCGATGGCGGCGGGGCGCCCTGTCGTGGCACTGGCGGCGGGCGGCCTCGCTGAGGTCGTCACCGATGGCGTCGATGGCCGCCTGGTGCCCGATACGCCGGAGGCTGCCGCTTCCATCGCCGCCGCGCTTCTTGACCTCAGCCGCGACCGCGACGCCTGCGAGCGCCTGGCCGCCGGCGCCCGCCACAGCTTCGAGACCAAATACAGGATGGACCACATGCTGGATGCGATCGAGGCGGCCTATCGGCGCGCCACCGGGCAGCGCGCGGCCCGGCAGGCGGCAGAATGATGCGTCAGCTGGACGCCGCCGCCGCCCGCGACGCGATCGCCTTGTTCGAACCCGTGCCGTCCCCCAGGGAAGCTGAGCGCCTCGCCGCGCTGGTCGGGTCGTGGGAGGAGTTGCTGGCGTATCTGCTGCTGCGTCGTGGCAGCGTGCCCGGCGATGTCGCCGGCGCGATCAGGGCCGCGACAGGTCCGCGCGGAGGCGCTGCCTCACCACGGCCGCAGGGGCCTGACGCGATCCGCCTGCGCGAGACCGAGGAAGGGCTGGCCGCCGCGATCGCCGCGCTGACGCAGGCGGAAGCGACCGTGCGCGCGGCCGGCGATGCGCTGACCGCCGCACTCGGCGCCCATGCGGCCGAGCGTCCGGTGAGCGGCTTCGACCTGCATCTGCGCATCGCGCCTGGAGGGCATTAGTGGAAACCGAAGCGCCCGACGGCATCGAGGCGATGGCGGCGCGCCTTGCCGCGATGGAACAGCGGCTGGTCGGCATGGAGCGCGTGCTGCGCGAGATCCGCCAACTCGTCGGCCCCTTCGCCGTGCCGATGGGGCCGGATGATCTGCTCGTGCAGACCATCCACCAGGTGAAGTACCTGGTGCCGGCGCGCGACATGGTGATGACGCCGCAACTGGTCGTCTACCGGCAATGGGAGGCGCAGCTCTCGGCCTTGCTGCCGCGGCTCTGCCCGCCCGGGTCGGTCTTCGTCGATGTGGGGGCGAATTTCGGCTATTTCACCTGCCTGCTCGCGGCGCGGCTGGGGCGCGCGGCGGGGTCGCGCGTGATCGCCATCGAACCCAACCCAGATCTGCTGCGGCTGCTGCACGCCAATGTCGGCATCAACTGGTCCGGCGCGCCGGTACGCATCGAGCCGGTAGCCGTGGCGGAGAGCCCCGGCGCGATGGTGCTGACCATCCCCGATGACCGTTCGGCGAATGGCACGCTGGCGCCGATCGCGGCCGAGGGGCGCACGCTGCGCACCCATCGCGTGACCGTCACGCGGCTCGACGACGTGCTGCGCGATGAACCACGCGTCGACCTCATCAAGATCGACGTCGAGGGCTTCGAGCCCGCCGTGCTGCGTGGTGCGACCGAAACACTGGCGCGCGACGGGCTGCGCCTCGTGATCGAATGGTCGGTGCCGCAATTGCGCGAGGCCGGCTTCGACCCGATGGAGACGCCGCGGCTGCTCGAAGCCGCCGGCTATCGCCTGTTCGAGGCCGAGGCAGGGCCCGACCCCGCCGCCGGCACACCCCTGACCGCGGCGGATTTCGCCGCGCGAACCTATTGCAACCTGTTGGCGGTGCGTTGAGCCATGGCCGATATCGAAGAACCCGACCTCGGCGACCCATGGGATGCGGATGGGCTCGCACTCGATCGGCTCGACCCGCTGCCGAAGCTGCCCTACCCCTATCCGGATGGTTGGATGCGGCCCATCGAGCTCCGCATCCTCTATACCCTCGCGCGCCGCACGGCGGGGCCCGTGCTGGAGGTCGGTTCCTGGATCGGGCGCTCCAGCAGCGCCATCGCGGCTGGGCTACGCGACGGCGGCCGCCACCCGGCGCCGGTCTTTGACATCGTGGATTTCGGGCCGTGTTCCGCCACCGAATGGCAGGAACGCTTCGGCCAGAAGCTGAACCTCGACAATGCCGGCGGCAGCGTGGCCGCGGCGGTGTTCCATCCCGGCGGGTCGATCGCGGTGCTGATCGAGAATCTGCGTCGCAATGCGCTGCTCGGCCAGGTCAACGGCATCCTGCGTGGCGACCTGCTCACGGCACCGCTGGGGCGCCGCTACGGCATGATATTCTGCGACGCCGTGCACGGTGCGGCCGAGGCGGCGCGCACCATGCCGCGCATCGCCGAGCTCGCGGCCGACCAGGCGCTGCTCATCTTCGACGACGTCAGCACCGAGGCCTTCGCCGACGACATCTGCGCCTATCTCAAACCGGTGCGCCGCTTTCTGCTCGCCGCCGCGAGCGGCCAGGGCAAGCTGCTGGTGGTCGAACACAACGCGACGCGCGTCGGTGGCGCGGCAAAAGCCGAGCTGAAACCCGTGGCCGACCGCATGCTGCCTCGTCGCGCGCCGCCGCCGGAGGCGGCCGCCGAGCGTCGCGCCGCGGCGAGCGCCATCTGGCGGGACGCCCTTGCCGAGCACGGCATCGAACGGGCAGTGATCGTCGCGAGCACCTTCCGCTCGGGCAGCACCTATGTGTCGTCGCTGCTGCGGGAGAACGGCATGCCCGGGCTCGATCTTGAACGTTTCGCCGAAGCCTGGCGCCACATCACCGCCCCGCCCGGCGAGGCCTTCGCCACCTTCCTGCGCGATGTTTTCGCCGGCGCGCAGGACGGATGCTTCGCCAGCAAGGTGATGTGGCCGCATATCGCCCGGCTCGCCGAGGCCACGGGACATGGCCGTGACCAAGCCGCTGCCTTCGCGGCGCTGTTCGGGCCGACGCAATGGGTGCAGGTGCGCCGGGCCGACAAGGTCGACCAGGCCATCTCCTTCTGGCGCGCCAAGAATTCCGGGCGCTGGCATGTTTATGCGCAGGGGGCGGAGCCGGAACTCGACTACGACTTCAAGGCCATCCGCGAGGCCCTGCACGAGATCGAACTCCATGACAGGCTGTGGGACGACTTCTTTGCCTGCGCGGGGATCATGCCGTTCCACGTCACCTATGAGGAAATGGAAGCGGACCCGGCCGCCAGCATGGGCCGTCTGCTCGGCGAGCTTGGCCTGTCGGTCGCGGCACCGGTCCTGCGGGTTTCACTGCGGCGCCAGCGCGACGCCTATTCGGCCACGCTGCGGGAACGGTTCCTGGGCGATTTCTATCGTCTGTAGGACGGTGACGTGGTGCCGCCCCCGGGGCGGTTGGCGGCACCAGGCACGTCCTGCAGGGCAGGCGTAGGTGGGCTGTCCGGGCCAACCCTACAGGTGAATGATGCGGCTCAATCCGGTTGAGCGAGCATGATCACCATCGGGCTGATCCCGGCCTGATGCGACGGGCTCTACCGGGCCTTGATCGGCCGATTGCCGTGGCTGTCCTGCGGCACGCCGCGGCCGAGCGACATGTGGCTATGGACACCAAGCCAGCGCCCGTCCGGCTGCTTCTGCAGCACGATGGTCGCACGGCCGGGGCGGGGAAACTCACTGCCATCGGGGTGAAAGCCGGTGCTGGTCCAGGGCAGGATCGCCACCGCCATCGACCCGTCGCCCGAGGCCAGCACCTCGGTATTCGCGGCATCCAGCGTGAAGTCCTTGGTGCGCGGCCAGACATTCGACCATTGCGTGTCGGTCCAGGCCTGCCGGCTGCGCACCAGCTCCTGGAAGGTGCCGAAAATCACGATGTCGTCGTGCCAGAACGGGTAGGCGGATTTGAAATCCACCTCGCGCACGCAGGCGAAGAAGCGTTCGAGCCAGTCGATGATCTCGGCCTTGGTCGCGGCATCGGCGTCGGGGATCGGCAGGTTGGTCATGCAGGGTTCACCATGTTGCGGCGGAGGCAAGCTCAACGTGGCCCCGCCGGTGTGGTCAATGGGTCTCGGTCAGGCCGGCTGGATGCCGAGCCGTTCGTCGCGCCGGCGCATCAGATGCACGAAGGGCAGGGCGATCAGTACCATCCAGGCCTTGCCGACCACCTGGCCGGCCAGGAAGTCGAGGCTGCCAAAGGCTAGCCACAGGAAAACCAGGCTATCGACCACCAGCCCGACTGCGCCGCTCGCCGCCACCGCCAGCACCAGCCGGCGCTTCTGCAGCGGGGTATAGACGGCGAGGTCGGCGAATTCGCTGAGCAGGAAGGCGGCGGCCGAGGCCAGCACCAGCGAGGGCGGCGCGAGGAAGGCCGACAACGACGCGCCGGCCAGCACCGCCGCGGCGGAGAAGCCGACGCCGAGCCGCCGCTGCACCAGATCCCGCAACACCAGCGCGAGGCCGATCATCAGCACGCCCGAGGGCGCCATCAGCCCCGGCGCGACCGGTACCAGACAGGGCCCATTCGGCACGCAGAAGGTTCCTACATTGCCGATCAGCCAATTGGCGGCGGGGATGCACAGGCCGAAGCCGATCAGGGCGAGCACGCCCTCGGCGCGGGGGGTCAGGGTCATAGTCTCTCCGCCACGAAATCCTGCCAGCCCTTGGCGCGCAACTCGCAGGCCGGGCAGGTGCCGCAGCCGAAGCCCCAGGGATGACGGTTGGTCCGGTCGCCGAGGTAGCAGGAATGGGTGTGCTCGACCACCGCCGCCACCAGACCCGCGCTGCCAAGCTGTTCCGCCAGCCGCCAGGTATCGCCCTTGGACAGCCACATCAGCGGGGTTTCCAGCACGAAGCGGCGCTCCATGCCGAGGTTCAGCGCCACCTGCAGCGCCTTGATGGTGTCGTCGCGGCAGTCGGGGTAGCCGGAATAATCCGTCTCGCACATGCCGCCGACAATGTGCTTGATCCCGCGCCGGTAGGCCAGCGCCGCGGCGAAGGTCAGGAAAACCAGGTTGCGGCCGGGGACGAAGGTGTTGGGCAGGCCCTCGGCGCCCATGCGGATCTCGGCATCGCGGGTGAGGGCGGTGTCGGAGACTTCGCCCAAGGCATCGAGGCGCAACGTGTGGTCCGGCCCCAGCCGCGCTGCCCAACCTGGCTCGATGGCCGGCAGGGCGTCGCGGAAGCCGGCGCGGCAATCGAGTTCCACGCGGTGGCGCTGGCCGTAATCGAACCCGAGCGTCTCGACATGGGCAAAGCGGTCCAGCGCCCAGGCGAGGCAGGTGGCGGAATCCTGCCCGCCGCTGAACAGCACCAGGGCTGCGTCGTCCCTCATTCGGTCTCCTCCAGCCTGATGGCGGCCCAGCGGGCGGCATCGGCCACCACCGGGTCGGCATCCTCGGTCAGCGCCTGCGCGACAGGGCGCAGCGCAGCATCGGCCGAATTGCCGATCGCCACCATCACGTTGCGAACGAAGCGGTCGCGGCCGATGCGCTTGATCGGGCTGCCCGAGAACAGCGCGCGGAAGGCGGCGTCATCCAGCATGGCGAACTCGGCCAGCAGCGGCGCGCGCAGCGCCTCGCGCGGGGCGAAGGCAGGTTCGGCGTGCGCCTGGGCGAATTTGTTCCACGGACACACCGCGAGGCAGTCGTCGCAGCCATAGATGCGGTTGCCCATCAGCGGGCGCAGTTCAACGTCGATCGGCCCGCGATGTTCGATGGTCAGGTAGGAGATGCAGCGCCGCGCGTCGAGTTCATACGGCGCCGGGAAGGCCTTAGTCGGGCAGGCATCCAGGCAGGCGCGGCAGGACCCGCAATGGTCGCGGTCCGGCACACCATCGCCGAGGTCGAGGGTGGTGAAGACCTCGCCCAGGAACAGCCACGATCCGAGCCCGCGCGACACGAGGTTGGTGTGCTTGCCCTGCCAGCCAAGCCCCGCCGCCTGCGCCAACGGCTTCTCCGCGACCGGCGCGGTATCAACAAACACCTTGATCCCCGCTTCCGGCCAGCGCCCCGCCATCCAGCGCCCGAGCGCCTTCAGCCGCTTCTTGAGCACGTCATGGTAGTCGCGGTTGCGGGCATAGACGCTGATCGTCGCACGGTCGCGCCGCGCCAGGGTTTCGAGCGGGTCGGTCTCGGGGCCGTAGTTCAGCCCGAGCACGACGACGGAGACCGCCTCCGGCCACAGCACCCGCGGATGGGCGCGCTGCTCGGCGCGGCTTTCCATCCAGCCCATCGAGCCGTGGCGACCCTCGGCGAGGAAATGCATCAGTCGCGCGCGGACCTCCGGGGCCAGATGCGCGCGGGTGAAGCCCACGGCGTCGAAGCCGAGGGAGAGGGCCTGGTCGCGAATGTCGCTACGGTGGTCCATCATCGAATGCCGGGTTCATAGCGCAATCAGGCCGCCCGGTCTGGCCCCGCCGTGCGTGCTCTGCCAGACTTGTCGCATGCGTGCCCTCAGCCACATCCGCCAGATCGACTACACCGTGATCTTTGCGCGCGATCTTGCCGCCATGCGCCATTTCTACGGGGAGGTGATGGGCTTTTCCCTGGAACGGCAACTCAGCGAGCGCTGGTTCGAATACCGCATCGGCTCCACCCTGCTGGCACTGACGACGCATGGCGGACGATTCGACGATCCGCCGCCGCCCAAGGGTGCCTTGTCCGTCCAACTCGCCTTCCGCGTTCCACCGCCGATGGTCGCCGCCTGCGCGACGGAACTGGAAGTGCAGGGCGTCACGCTGGTCTCGCCACCGACCGACCACGCTTTTGGCCATCGCACGATCTTCTTCCGCGATCCGGACGGCAACGTGATCGAGATCTACGCGGAGATCTGACGCGGCGGGTCAGCCGCGCCCACGATAGGGCTGGACCTCCTGCGCCGGGATCCACACCCGCTCAGGCGCCGCGCCCGACTGCCAGAACACGTCGATCGGAATGCCGCCGCGCGGATACCAATACCCGCCGATGCGCAGCCACACCGGCGCCAGCAACGCCACCAGCCGCTGCGCGATATCCAGCGTGCAGGCCTCGTGGAACGCCCCGTGGTTGCGGAAGGAAGCGAGGTAGTTCTTGAGCGACTTGCTCTCGACGATCCATTCGCCGGGAACGTAGTCGATCACCAGATGCGCGAAATCCGGCTGGCCGGTCAGCGGGCAGAGCGATGTGAATTCGGGCGCGGTGAAGCGCACGCAATAGCGCAGGTCCGGATGCGGTGCGCGCACCTTCTCGAGCACCGCTTCCGCAGGGCTCGCCGGCAGCGCGGTCGGGCGGCCGAGCTGGGTCAGCCCGTGATATTCATGGTCCGGTCCGCCGCTCATGCCGCCTTCTCCTCGTCATCCGCGCGCCATCCGGCCTCGAGCCGCGCGGCGGTTTCCTCAAATGTGCCGGCGATGATGCCCTCGCGCAGGTCACGCATCAGGTCCTGGTAGTACTGGATATTGTGCCAGGTCAGCAGCATTGGCCCGAGCATTTCCCCCGCCTTGAACAGGTGATGCATATAGGCGCGCGAATGCCGCGCGCAGGCCGGGCAGGAACAATCCGGGTCGATCGGGCCAGCATCGTCGGCATGGCGCGCATTGCGCATGTTGAGCACGCCGCGCCGCGTATAGGCTCGCCCGGTGCGGCCCGAGCGCGTCGGCATCACGCAATCGAACATGTCGATGCCGCGCCGCACCGCGCCCACCAGGTCCGACGGCGTGCCAACGCCCATCAGATACCGCGCCCTGTCGGCCGGCAGCAGCGGCACCGTGCTGTCGAGCACGGCGAACATCATCGCCTGCCCTTCGCCCACCGCGAGGCCACCAACCGCATAGCCCTCGAAGCCGATGCCGGTCAGCGCCGCGACGCTCTCCGCGCGCAATTCGGGATAGGTGCTGCCCTGCACGATGCCGAACAACCCATGCCCCGGCCGTGGCACGAAGGCCTCCCGGCATCGCGCCGCCCAGCGCATCGACAGCCGCATGGACTCCGCCGCCTGTGCCTCCGTCGCCGGGAAGGGCGTGCATTCATCGAGGCACATCGTCACATCGGCGCCGAGCAGCCGCTGGATCTCGACGCTGCGCTCCGGCGTCAGCCGGTGCTTCGACCCGTCGATATGGCTCTGGAAGGTGACGCCCTGCTCATCCATCTTGCGCAGGCCGGACAGCGACATGACCTGGAAGCCGCCGGAATCCGTCAGGATCGGCCCATGCCAATCCATCATCCTGTGCAGCCCTCCGAGCCGGTCCACGCGCTCGGCCCCGGGGCGCAGCATCAGGTGATAGGTGTTGCCGAGTACCATACGCGCGCCGGTCGACCGCACCGCATCGGCCGTCATCGCCTTCACCGTGCCGGCGGTGCCGACCGGCATGAAGACCGGCGTCGGTACTTCGCCATGCGCGGTGTGCAACAACCCGGCGCGAGCCGCGCCGTCGGCCGCGTCCCGCGTCCAATGCAGCGTCATGGCGCGCGCTCCAGTAGCGAGGCATCGCCGTAGGAATAGAAGCGATAGCCTTCGGCCACAGCGTGGGCATAGGCGGCCTTCATGCGCTCGGTCCCAGCAAAGGCGCAGACCAGCATGAACAGCGTGCTGCGCGGCAGGTGGAAATTGGTCATCAGCAGATCCGCGCTGCGGAAGCGATGCCCCGGCAGCAGGAAGATGTCGGTCAGGCCGCGGAAGGGCTGGATGCGCCCCGCTTCATCCACCGCGGACTCCAGCAGGCGCAGCGCGGTGGTGCCGATGGCGACGACCCGCCCGCCGGCCTCGCGCGCCGCGTTGATGGTGGCCGCCGCCTCCGGCGAAACCTCGCCCCATTCGGCATGCAGGCGGTGGGCGGCCGGGTCATCACCGCGCATCGGCAAGAAGGTGCCGGCGCCGACATGCAATGTGACGGTCGCCCGCGTCACGCCCCGGTCGGCGATCGCCCACAGCAGCTGTTCGGTGAAATGCAGGCTGGCGGTCGGCGCCGCCACCGCGCCGGGGCGGGCGGCAAAGATCGGCTGGTAGTCGACCGCATCCTCGGGACGCGGGCCGTCGGGTCGGGCGATATAGGGCGGCAGCGGGATCTCGCCGGCGGTCGCCAGGGCGCGCGCCAGCACCGCCGGGTCGCGCCCGAAATCGAGCAGCACCGCGCCGTCCTCCGGCGCGCCGAGCACCGTCGCGGTGCAATCCTCGGCCCCTTCGATCACGATGGTGTCGCCCTCGCGCAGGCGGCGGGCATTGCGCACCAGCGCCTGCCAGACGCCGCCATCCTCGGCGCGGTTCAGCATCACCTCGATCCGCGCCTGGCCGCGCCTGGCGCGCAGTCTGGCGGGAATGACGCGGGTGTCGTTCACCACCATCACATCGCCCGGGCGGAGCAGGTCGGGCAGGGCGCGGATGCCGGCATCGGCCACGCCGTCAGGCCGCACCACCAGCAGGCGCGCGGTATCGCGCGGCCGGGCCGGCGCCTGGGCGATCAGGGCATCGGGCAGGTCGAAGTCGAAATCGGCGGTGCGCAGGGGCGCGCTGGGGGTGGCGGTCACGGGCGGGGCGGTAACCCGCGCGGCCGCCTGACGCAACCGCCGCGCTTCAGTCCCGCCGCCGGCGCATCTGGAAGCTGCGCACGCATTCCGAACTGGTGTAGGTGGCGGTCATGTCGGACCCGGTGGCCTGGCCCTGCAGCCGATTGTTCCCACTGGCCAGATCGAAGCTGCCATTGGCCTGGATCGGGCCGCTGAAGCTGACCCCATAGCGGTTGTCATACGCCCAGGTGATCTGCCCGCCCTGGATCGTGAAGCGGCGGTTGGTGGTCTCCGGGCCGCACGAAGTTCCTCGGCCGCGACGCTGGGTCAGCGTGCCGGTGCCCGACCAGGTGCCGTCGAAGGCCGTGCTGGCCTGGACCGGGATCACCAAGTCAGCCGGGGCGGAAAGGGCGAGGGCGAGAAATAGGGTGGCGTGCATGGCGGCTCCTTACATCAGGGAGAAAATCATCAATCCTATATCGGAACGGATGGATTGCGTATCGAGCTGCGCCAATTGTCACGAAGGTGGGATGGTGCGGACCCGGCGGCTCGGCCAACCTGACCTTCCACGGAGGCCCGCATGCGCTACGCCCTTGCCCTGATCGCCACCTTGCTGGCCATGCCCGCCTCGGCCGAACCCTTCCACTTCGTCGCCTTCGGCGACATGCCCTATTGCACTCCGGGTGCGCCGCAGGACTGCCCGGCCGAGGAAGGCCGTGTCGCGGCGCTGATGCGCGAGATCAACGCGGCACGTCCGGCGTTTTCCATCTTTGTCGGCGACACCAAGGGTGGGTCGGAACTCTGCACCGATGAACGCGTGCTGCGCGCCTTCACCTGGATGACCCTCGCCAATCACCCACTGGTCTATACGCCGGGCGACAATGAATGGACCGATTGCTGGCAGGACCGCGCCGGCCGCTTCGACCCGCTGGAACGCCTGGCATTGATCCGGGCGCGGTTCTTCCGCGACGCGCGCAGCCTGGGCCGGCCCATGCCCGTCACCCGCCAGGCCGATGCCGACCCGACTCACGCCGCCTTCGTCGAGAACGCCCGCTGGGAGCGCGGCGGCGTCGTCTTCGCGACCCTGCATGTGATCGGCAGCAACAACAACCGGCCGACCGACCCGGATGAACGCCCGGCTTCGCGCCCGCCGGAAGGGGCGATGGCCGAATTCGAGGCGCGCGACGCCGCCAACCGCGTCTGGCTGGCCGCCACGTTCGCGGCGGCGCGGCAGGGCAATGCCCGCGCCGTGGTGCTGGCGATGCAAGCCGATATCGACTACCCGGCCCGCTGCGGCCGTGGCCAGACCAGCGGCCTGGTCGCCATGCGCGCCGCATTGGCGAGCGAGGCCGCCGCCTTCGGCCGCCCCGTGCTACTGATCCATGGCGACAGCCACACCTGGTTGCAGGACCGCCCATTCGCCACCGCGACGAATCTCACCCGCATCATGGTTCCTGGTGAACGGGATGTCCGGGCCGTGGTGGTGACGGTGGACCCCGAGGCCGTCGATCCGTGGAGCTTCCGCCTGGTTGGCGCCGCGGACCGCGTGCGCAACGACCCCTGCTGAACGCCGCGTCGGCGCGCCGCGCGGCTCGGCGGGAGGCCGGCCCTCGACGTGGCGGTCCTCGCATGGTCGAGTGCGCGAAGGCCGCGCATGCGCCGCGCGCCGCCGCGCTCACTCGAACCGTGCTGGGAAAGGCCCCGCGTGACACTTGCCGCCACACCGCGTCCCGTGCGCATCGCCGTCGACATCGGCGGCACCTTCACCGATCTGCAGATCCTCGACGCCCGGCACGGCATCGCGCGGGCCTGGAAGACGCCGACCACGCCAGAGGACCCCTCGATCGGCCTGCTGCGCGGGGTGACCGAGGCATCGGAACGCTTCGGCTTCGCCCTGTCCGAGGTCGGGCTGCTGCTGCATGGCACCACCATCGCGACCAATGCGGTGCTCGAACGCAGATTGGCCAAGGGCGTGCTGCTAACCACGGCCGGCTTCGAGGATGTGCTCGAGATCAACCGCCATGTCCGCCGCGACATCTACGGCCTGTCGCCGGACCCGTTCCCGACGCTGATCCCGCGCGACCGGCGCCTCGGCGTGCCGGAACGCCTGCGCGCCGATGGCACGGTCGAGGTAGCGCTGGACGAGGCCGCGATGCCCGCCTTGCTCGACCGCATAGCCACGCTCGGAGCAGAATGCGTCGCGGTGTCGCTGCTGCATGCCTACGCCAATCCGGCGCATGAACAGCGCCTCGCGGCGATGCTGCGCGCCGCGCGGCCGGACTTGCCGGTCTCGCTGTCGTCGGAGATATCGCCGGAGATCCGCGAATACGAACGCACCTCGACCACGGTGCTGAACGCGCTGCTGGTGCCGGTAGTGAAGGCCTATCTCGACCGGCTGGAAGCGCGGCTCGGGGAGGGCGGGTTCCGGCCGCTGGTGTTCCTCGTGCAGTCCAATGGCGGGGTGTGCAGCCTGCGCATGGCCGCCAACCAGCCGGCGCGGCTGCTGCTGTCGGGCCCCTCGGGTGGGGCGCTGGCGGCGGGGCGGCTCGCCGGGTTGCTGGACCGGCCGAACCTCGTCGCGGTCGATATGGGCGGGACGTCCTTCGACGTGTCGGTCGTGCAGGATGGCCGCGTCGCAGTGATCACCCAGGGCGAGATCGACCGCCTGCCGGTGCGCCTGCCGATGGTCGAGATGCGCACCATCGGTGCCGGCGGCGGGTCCATCGCGTCGGTCGATGCCGGAAACCGCCTGACGGTCGGGCCGCGCAGCGCGGGCGCGCGGCCGGGGCCGGTCTCCTATGGCCGCGGCGGCACCGAGCCGACGGTGACAGATGCCAACCTCGCCTTGGGCCGGCTCGATCCGGATTTCTTCCTCGGCGGGATGATGAAGCTCGACATGCCGGGCACGCGGGCGGCGCTGCAATTGCGCGTCGGCACGCCGCTCGGTCTCGGCGTCGAGCAGGCGGCGGAAGGCATCCTGACCGTCACCAACGCGAGCCTGGGTGCTGCGATCCGCCTGTCGCTGTTCGAGAAGGGGCTCGACCCACGGGAATTCTGCCTGCTGTCCTTCGGTGGTGCCGGCGGGCTGCATGCGACCGAGGTGGCGGGCGAACTCGGCATCACCGAGGTCGCCTTTCCTCGCGAGCCCGGCACGCTGTCGGCCTATGGCATCCTGTTCTCCGACCTGACGCAGGACATCGCGCGGTCGCGCCTGGTGCGCGCCGAGCCGGTGAACCTCACCGCCATCACCGAAGCGATCGCCGCCCTGCGGGCGGAGGCCGATGCGCGGCTGGCCGAGGACGGCATCCCGTCCGAGCGCCGGCGCATCACGATCGCCGCCGACATGCGCTACCACGGCCAGGCCTTTGAATTGCTGATTCGCTGGGGCGAGCTCAGCGCGCCGGACGCCGCGGATCTCGCCGCGCTGGTCGAGACCTTCCACGACACCCATCGCCAGCGCTTCTCCTATGCCAATCCGGGCGACCCGGTGGAGATCGTCACGCTGCGCGCCATCGCGACCGGGCTACTGGAGAAACCCGAACTGGGCGACCCGCCACCGGCCGAGCGCCCGGCGCGCAAGGGCACGCGCCGTGTCTTCGAGACCGGTGCCTGGCGCGACATCCCCATCTGGGACCGCGAGGCGATGACCGCGGCCGACACCATCGAAGGCCCGGCCGTGGTGGAGGAAGCCTTCGCCACCCATTGGATCACGCGCGGCTGGACCGCGCGTCTTGGCGCCGCGGGCACGTTGATCGCGCGGAGGGAGACGCCATGACGCTCGGCCCGATCGAAATCGAGGTCATCCGCAATGCTCTGACCGCCGCCGCCGCCGAGATGGACATCACCATCTGGCGCACCAGCCGATCGACCACCGTGCGCGAGTTGCTGGATTACTCGACCGCGGTGTTCGACGCGGCCGGCAACAACGTCGCGCAATCCGCGCGCATCCCGCAGCATCTGAATTCCATGGGCGCGGCGTTGCGCACGCTGCTCGACCGCTTCGTCGATGCGTCGGATTGGGATGAGGGCGATGTCGTCATCACCAACGACCCTTATTGCGGCGGGCAGCACCTGAACGACGTGCTGGCCTTCAAGCCGGTCGACCACCAAGGCCAACGCATCGCCTATGTCGGCACGTTGTGCCACCACATCGACATGGGCGGCATGGCGCCTGGCTCCTACGCCGCGACGGCGACCGAGGTGTTCCAGGAAGGCATCCGCATCCCGCCGCTGAAGCTGATCGAGAAGGGCGTACTGAACAAGGCGCTCTGGGCGATGATCGGCCAGAACGTCCGCAAGCCGGCCCTGATGCTGGGGGATCTGCAGTCGCAGTTGGCGAGCCTCGAGGTCGGCTCGGCGTCGATCCGGAGGCTGACCACGCGCTATGGCGCGGCGGCGCTGATCGAGGCGGCGGGGCGCATCCTCGACATGAGCGAGACGGCGATGCGCGCCGCGATCCGCGACATGCCCGACGGCACCTATGAGTTCGTGGATTTCCTCGACGATGACGGCATCTCGGCCGATCCGGTGCGGCTGCATGTGTCGCTGACGGTCGCGGGAGACGAGATCACCGTCGACCTCTCGGGCTGCGCTGACCAGCAGCGCGGTCCGATCAACTGCACGCCGGCGATGTCCAATTGCGCTGTGTACTACTCGATCATCGCCGCGACCGATGGCGCGATGCCGGCCAATGCCGGCTGCTATCGGCCCATCCGCATCATCCATCGCGAGGGCAGTGTGACGTCATGCCGCGCGCCGGCCTCTGTCGCGCACCGGGTCGCGGTCTCGCACCGGCTGGCCAATGTCATGTTCGGCTGCCTGCACCAGGCACTGCCGGACCGGATGCCCGCGGCCTATTACGGCGGCTCCTATGTCGCGACCTTCCAGACCGAGGGCGAGGACGGATCGCGCGAGGTGCTGGTCGAGATCGAGATCGGCGGCACCGGCGCGAGCCCGGCGAAGGATGGCGTCAACGCCTGGTCCTTCGGTATGCACAACAACTCCAACATCCCGGTCGAGATGATCGAGAGCCAGATGCCGCTGACCATCACCCATTACGGGCTGGTGCCCGGTTCGGGCGGGGCGGGGCAGCATCGCGGCGGGCTCGGGCTGGTGCGCGAATGGCGGGTGGACAGCCCGGCCGGCGTGTTCACCGCGAACATGGACCGCTTCCGCTTCCCGCCCTACGGCCTGGCCGGCGGGCAGCCAGGCAGCCTCGGCCGACTGCTGCGCATCCGCGACGGCGTCGAGACGCCGATCCCGCCGAAGTCGGATGGCGTTCGGCTGCTCAAGGGCGACATCGTGCGGCTGGAGACCTCGGGCGGCGGCGGCTTCGGCGCGCCGGCCGCACGCGACCCGGCGGCGCGGACGCGCGATGCAGAACAGGGCTACGCATGACCGACTTCGACCCCACCGCGCACCACATGGTGCCGCAGCAGCGCTGGTTCGAAAATTTCGTCCTCGGCGAACGCTTCATCCTGCCCAGCCGCACCATGACGGAGGCGATCTTCCTCGCCTTCCAGGCCGCCTCCGGCGACAACCATCCCGTCCATTACGACGTGGAATATTGCCGCGCCCGCGGCATGCCGCACATGCTCGCCCATGGCTTCCAGGTGGTGATCCAGACCGCGGCGGGGGCGGGAATGTTCCCGCACATGGTCGAGGAATCGCTGAAGGGCTTCCTCGAACAATCCAGCCGCTTCCTGCATCCGGTCTTCGTCGGCGACACGCTCTATGCCGCGCTGGAAGTGGATGAGGTGACGCCGCAGCGGTCCACCGGCGTCATCGGCTTGCGCAGCACCGTGCACAACCAGAAGGGCGAATTGGTGATGGATGGCCGCCAGCGCTACCTGCTGCGCCGTCGTCCCGACTGACTTCACGGCGATCCTCCGCCGCGCCACACTCAGCGCAACGGAGGAACGAACCCCATGGCCCGCATTCCCTATGCCGACCCCGCGCAGCCCGATCTGCGCGAGGCCGCTGAGACGATCCGCGCATCGCGCCGGAAGATCGGCCATCTGCACCGCATGCTGCTGCACGCCCCGCCGGTCGCGCAGGGCTGGATCACCATGTTCGACGCGGTGCGCTGGAACTCCACGCTCTCTGGCAAGATCCGCGAGTTGATGATGTGCCGCGTCGCGGCGATCAACGACGCGCCCTATGAGTGGGAGGCCCATGCGCCGATCGCCTTGAAGGAGGGCGCGACCCAGGCGCAGCTCGACGCGCTGCGCGACTGGCACGGCAGCGATGCCTTCGATGCGACGGAACGCGCAGCCCTTGCCTATTGCGACGCGATGACGCGGCACGTGCATGTGCCCGACGATGTGGCCGCGGCGGTGCGCGCCTTGTTCCCCCCGCGCGAGTTGGTGGAACTCACGGTCACCATCGCCGGCTACAACTGCGTCTCCCGGGTGCTGGAGGCGCTGGAGATCAACGGCGCTGACCCTCTACCCGAGGCCTGAGCCCGCCGTCCGACCGCGCGGCGGGGGAGGGCGCGCCCTCCTTGCGTCACGCGTGCCGATGCAGCAGCCGCCCCGCGCATGCCCCGGTGACGCCGGCCCCGTGCACATAGGCCGACTGCCCGTTTACCCAGGTCTCGATGATCCCGTCCGCCGGCTGGATCGGATCGTCCCAGCTAGAGCGGTCCTTCACCGTCGCGGCATCGAGCAGCACGAGATCGGCGAAGGCGCCGGGGCTGATCGTGCCGCGATCGGCGATGCCGAAGACCATCGCGGTGCGGCCGGTCATCTTGTGGATCGCCATCTCCAGATCCATCAACCCGAGCTCACGCACATAGTGGCCGAGCACGCGCGGGAACGTCCCCCACAACCGCGGATGCGGCTTGCTGGCGAGCGGCCCGCCATCGCTGCCGATCATCGAGAGCGGATGCGCCATGATGCGGCGCACATCCTCCTCAGCCATGTTGTGGAAGACGCCGGTCGCCGGCAGCAGCCGGTCGCGCGCCTCGATCAGTGACACACCCCAGTCGCCGGCGATGTCGGCCAGCATGCGCCCGGCCATGGCCGGGTGGGGCAGGGAATTGGTCACCTGCACGGGCACATCCGGCCGCGGGTCGCGCGCGGCGAGCGAGGTCGAGGACGCGGTGTAGGGATAGACATCGAAGGCGACCGGGTAACGGGCCGCGTAGCTCTCGATCAGCGGCAGCGTCTCGCGCGACCGTCCGTGGTTCTCCGGCTGGGCGCATTTGTGATGGCTGATGATGACGGGCGCGCCGACGCTTTCGCCGATGCGCAGCGTCTCCTCGATGCTGTCGAGGACGTGGTTCGCCTCGTCGCGCATATGCGTGACGTAGAGGCCGCGATGCGCGCGCAGCGCCTCGGCCACGGCGATCACCTCATCGGTCGGCGCATGCTTCGATGGCGGGTAGAACAAGCCTGTCGAGAATCCCGCCGCTCCCTCGGCGAGGCTCTCGGCCAGCCAGCCGCGCATGCGTTCCGCCTCGCCGTCCGTCGCGGCACGCTGCGTATCGCCGCCCATCGCGCCGACGCGCAGCGACATGTGGCCGATCAGCGCCAGCGTATTCACCGCCGGCGGTTCGCGCCGCAGATGCTCCGCATACTCGCCGAACGACCCGAAGTGCCACCATTCAGGCGCGCAGATCTGGTCGAGCGGCGCGGGCGGCCGCGTCGGCATCCGCACCGGCGACAGGCTGATGCCACAATTGCCGACGACGACGCTGGTGACGCCCTGCGACAGCTTGCAGCACATGCATTGCGCACCCTGCAGGACAATCTGGTCGTCATGGGTATGCGCGTCGATGAAGCCCGGGGCGAGGACACGGCCACCGGCTGCAACCTCGCGCTGCCCGACCGCGGCGCCCAAATCACCCACGGCCACGATGCGGTCGCCATCGACGCCCACATCGCCGCGAAAGCCGGAGCGGCCGGAACCGTCAATGATCGTCGCGTCGCGGATGACGAGGTCGCAGCGAAGCGCCATGTGCGTGGTCTCCTGTACCGCGCACATCCTGCGTCACCCCGCCCGGCTTGGGAACATGACGCACCTGCCTCGGCAGGCTCCAGGGCACGAGGCCCAGGGGCGTTCAGGCGTCCCAGGCCGCGGGCGGTCTGGAGGAGGGCCGAGGCCGTTCGACCTGGAGATCCACCGCGCCGCTCTCACTCCGCCGCGCGCAGTCCGGCGGCTTCGATCAGCGAGCGGAACTTCTCGCTCTCGCTTTGCGAGAAGGCGGCAAAGGCAGCGCGGTCGCGATAGAGGATCGGCTGCGCAACGCGGTTCATGCCGGCCACCACTTCGGGGTGGCGCATGGTGCGCGCGCAGGCGGCCTCAAGGCGCGCCATCACCGCCTCCGGCGTACCGGCCGGCGCGTAAAGGCCCGACCAGATAGTGTAGACGAGGTCGTAGCCCTGTTCGCGCATCGTCGGCACATCGGGGAAGTCCGGATTGCGCGCCTCGGTCAGGAAGGCGATCGGGTGCAGGTCGTATTGCCGGATCAGCAGCGTCTGGTCGGTGAACAGCTGCACCTGGCCCTGCTGGAAGGCGAGCATCACCTCGCCCGACCCGCGATACGGGATGTGGTTCATCTGCATGTTCGCCAGCCGCATCAGCCCGACCATCGAGATATGCGGGATGGAACCGGCGCCGGTCGAGGCGAAGGGGAAGTCCATCCCCTGGGCACGGCCGCGCGCCACCACATCCGCCACCGTGCGCAGACCGGAATTCTTCTGCGTCATCATCACGACCGGGCTGTCGGCCACCTGGCAGATCGCGGCGAGGTTCGCGAGGGTATAGGTCAGGTCGCGCCGGAAATGCGGCTGGATCGCCACCGGCCCGACCGGGCTGAACAGGATGGTCTGGCCATCCGGCCTGGCGCGCGCCGCTTCGGCCGTGCCGATGGTGCCGCCCGCGCCGGCGACATTCCGGATTACCATCGTCTGCCCGAGGGCGGCGGCCATTTCGTTCTGCATGAGGCGGGCGACGATGTCGGTCGGCCCGCCTGCGGAGAAGTTGACGATCATCTGGACCTGCGCCCGCACGGGCGTCGCGGCCAGCAGCACAGCCGCGATGATCGCGGCACAACGTCGTTTCATGCGCTTCCTCCGGCCCGCTGTGGTCGCGGGTTCGGGGGAAGCCTAGCGGCAGGTGGAAGCGGCGCGATAGCCCGCTGTCAGGCGCGCCCGCCCGGTTTGCCGCCCAGGGCGCCCGCCATCATCGCCAGCGCGGTGAGCCCGCGCCGATGGTTGGCCTTGCCAAGGGGCACGCGCAGCAGCGTTCCGGCCTGGCCACGCAGATGCAGTTCGGCCCCTTTCGCGGATTCGAGAAGGGCAACCGAGGACAGGTCTTCGGGCTGACGATGGGGGTGCGCGAGGGCGGTCATTTTTTCGGCCTCCGACAGGATCGCCGCGGTTTGCGGCCTCCCTACGAAAGACCAACAACCTTGCCGAAGCGTTAAGCTTGCGTCTTGCAGCAGGCGATTTTGCGCCGCAGCATGGCCGGCAAAGTGAAGGACCATGCCCATGCCGAGGATCGATACCGAGCGCTTCCTGCGCGACCTCAACGAGTTGCGGAAGATCGGCGCGTACAAGACCGGCGTCCATCGCCCGACCTATTCGCCGCAGGACATGGAATCGCGCCGCTGGCTGATGGAACGCCTGACGGAATGCGGGCTGGAAGCCTCAATCGACGGCATCGGCAATGTCTATGGCCGACACAAGGGGCCCGGGCCGCATCTGCTGGTGGGCAGCCACATCGAAAGCCAGAACCAGGCCGGCTGGCTGGACGGCGCGCTCGGCGTCATGACCGCGGTTGCATTGGCCCGGGCCGGCCTGCCCGTCGATGTCTGCGCCTTCGCCGATGAGGAAGGGCATTTCGAGGGCGGTTTCCTTGGCTCGCGCTCGATCATTGGCGAACTGTCGGAAGAAGAGATCGACCGCTCGCGCAGCCGCAATGACGGCCAGCCCCTGCGTGACGCGCTGGCCGAGGCGGGCCTCGCCGGCAAGCCACGCATGCAACTCGAACCAGGCCGCCACAAGGGCTTCTTCGAGATGCACATCGAACAGGGCACCAACCTGGAATCGAAGGGTCTGCGCGTCGGCGTGGTCACCGGCATCGTCGCCATCTGGCAATGGCTGATCCGCTTCGAGGGCCAGCAGGACCATGCCGGCGGCACCTCCATGGCCGAGCGCAAGGACGCCGGCCTCTCGGCGGTACGGTTGCTCTCGGCGATCGACCAGGAATTCCCCCGCGTCTGTGGCGAACGCTCAACCTGGACGACGGGGCGGATCAGTCTCGACCCCGGTGCGCCCTCGATCATCCCCGGCACGGCCGAGGTGCTCTTCCAGTTCCGCGACGTCTCCGTCCCGGTGCTCGAACGGATGGAGGCGACGCTGAGGTCGCTGGTGCAGGAGAACAACCGGCGCGAGAAGTGCCTGGCATCCCTGATGCAGAAATCCCGCGCCACCCCGGCGATCTGCGACCCGGCGATGATGGCCGCGCTGGAAGCGGCAGCGCAGGAGGAAGCGCCGGGCGCCTGGACGCGGATGCCCTCGGGCGCTGGCCATGACGCGCAATACATCGCCAAGCGCATGCCCGCGGCCATGCTGTTCACGCCGTCCATCGGCGGCATAAGCCACCATTGGGCGGAGGACACGAAGGAAGAGGATCTGGCCCTGTGCTGCCAGGTGCTGGGCAACGCGGCGGCGAAGTTCCTTGCCGCCTGACCCTTCGCATTCTGTGATCCCGCGCACGAACGGGGAACGTTTCGCCTCTGGCGTCGCGACGGCGATGGCGCCATGTTTCGCCGCGACCGCATCGCGGCGCGACGGACGTGACGCAGCGTCGGCCCAGCGATGCTGGCAGGGATCATGGACATGCTGGAACACAGGACTGATCTCGGCGTTGCCGACGCGACGCCTTCCCTGACGAGCGCGGGCACCGTCGCTTGGCCGCGCAAGACGCGCGAACTGCACAACCACCATTTCGATTCCACGGTGTGGAACGACCTCGCCATCCGTGACGGCGATATCGTCATCGCGACTTATGCGAAGTCAGGCACCACCTGGACCCAGCAGATCGTCGGGCAGTTGCTGTCCGGCGGTGATCCGGAGGTCGATGTCGGCGCGGTCTCACCCTGGGTTGATCTGCGCGTGCCGCCCAAGGCGGAGAAGATCGCCGCCATCGATGCGCAGCAGGGGCGGCGCTTCCTCAAGACCCATCTGCCGGTGGATGCGCTCGTCTATTCACCGAAGGTCAAATACATCTACATCGCGCGCGACGGCCGCGACGTGGTCTGGAGCATGCACAACCACCACGCCAATGCGAATGCGCTCTGGTACGAGGCGCTGAACGATTCGCCCGGCCGCGTCGGCCCGCCGATCGAACCGCCGCCTGAATCTGTGCGCGACTACTTCCTCGAATGGCTGGCGCGGGACGGGCATCCCTTCTGGCCGTTCTGGGAGAATGTCCGGTCCTGGTGGGCGATCCGCGACCTGCCGAACTTGATGCTGCTGCATTTCGAGACGCTGAAATCCGATCTGCCCGGACAGATGCGCCGCATCGCCGAATTCCTCGACATCCAGGTCGAGGAGGATCGCTGGCCCGCCATCCTCGAACATTGCAGCTTCGACTGGATGAAGGCGCATGCGGCCATGTCCGCGCCGCTCGGCGGCGTGTTCTGGGATGGCGGCCCCGAGGTCTTCATCAACAAGGGCACCAATGGCCGCTGGCGCGACGTGCTGACGGCCGAGGACAGCCGCGCCTATGAAGCCCGCGCGCGGGCCGAACTGGGCGAGGAAGCCGCGCAGTGGCTCGCCACCGGCCAGCGCCGGGGCGTCTGACGCGGCATTACCCGATCGTCAGTGTCGGCTGCGTGTAGGTCACGCTGCGCGCCGCCGTCCGGCGCGCAGCGAGCGGGAAGCTGTACAGCCGCTCCGGCCCGAGCAGGAAGGCGCGCGACCCGCGCGGGAACAGCCCGGCGATCGCCATGTCGCCGACATCGAGCCCCCCGGTGAAGGCGCCGAAGGCCGGCATCAGCACGCGCCGCGCATCGGTGACGAAACAGGCACGGGTGACGCCACCAGCCCGCGTCGGCGCCGTCGCCTTCGGATGCAGATGGCCCGCCACCTCGCCCATCGCGCCCGCCGTCGGCACATGGCGGAAGGTGAAGGGGCCGTCGCGCAATTCCGCCACCACCACGCCGGGCAATCCGGCCGGCGGGGAGGGGTCGTGATTGCCGGCGACCCAGACCACCTCGGCGCCCTCCAGCGCCTGCACCAGCGCCACCCGGTCCTGCGCCTGCAAGCGCGCGACACCGTCATCGTCGTGGAACGAATCGCCAAGGAACACCACGCGCCGAGGCCCGTAGCGGCGCAGCAGCGGCACGAAGCGCGCCAGCGTCTCCCGCGTGTCAAAGGGCGGCAGCAACTGCCCACGCGCGGCGAAGGCGCTGCCCTTTTCCAGATGCAGGTCGGCGACCACCAGCGTCCGCCGCGCCGGCCAGTGCAGCACGCCGGCCGGGTCGAGCATCAGCCTTTCGCCAGCGATGTGAATCGGAGCCGCGATCATCAGCCTGTCACCATCTTCGGAGCGCCGCGGATATAGCGCGACCGCCGCTTGTCGCGCGACCTCGCCCGCGCGACGGAGGTACCGCGCACCGGCAGGGGGTCGGTCACCTCGGCCAGCGTCTCGGCGAAATGCTCGGCGCCATCGGTCGCCTCCTCCACCAGTGCGGCGGCCTCGGCGAGCAGCGCATCCTCCGCCCCGCCGGCCACCCATTCGCGGCCTTCCTCGATCAGCGCGGGTACTGCCAGCGGCGAGACCTGCTCCAGCACCCGATGCCGGATGCGCCCCTTCACGCGTGCCAGCAGCGTCGCGATGCGCGCGACATCGGTCAGCCCCTGCGCCGCCTCAGCACGCGTCGCACGCAGCAGGATGTGGTCCGGCTGGTGCCGGCGCAGCACGTCGTAGATCAAATCCGAATTCATCGTCATCTGGCGGCCTGATTTCTCCTGGCCAGGGTGGTTCTTCTCGATCAGCCCGGCGATCGTCGCGATGTTGCGGAAGGTC
Source organism: Neoroseomonas lacus (assembly GCF_014644535.1). Lineage (GTDB taxonomy): Bacteria > Pseudomonadota > Alphaproteobacteria > Acetobacterales > Acetobacteraceae > Neoroseomonas > Neoroseomonas lacus. Next base: position 608,667 of record NZ_BMKW01000001.1, on the reverse strand, counting down.
CGCCGCAGCATGGAGGATTCGGCGAGCCACTCCTCCATCTCGTCGCCGAGAATGTCTTCGGTGAACAGGGCCTCGACGTTGGCCGGCTCGAAGGCGGACCAGATCGCCAGCACGTAGTCCGTGCCGACATAGCCGAGCGGCGCCATGCCGAGCTTTTCCATCCGCTTGGTCACCAGCATGCCGAGCGTCTGATGCGCCAGCTTGCCCTCGAAGGTATAGGCGACCAGGAACCATTTGCCGCCGCGCGGGAAGGTCTCGATGAGCAACCCGTCCCCGGGCGGCAATTCGGATTTCAATCGTTGCAGCCGCAGCCATTCCTTCACCGGTTCGGGCAGTTGCCGCCAGCGGCGCGGGTCGGACAGGATGGCGCGCACCCGGGCGGCGAGATAGGTCGTCAGCGGCATGCGGCTGCCGGCATAGACCGGCACGCGCGGTTCACCCTCCCCGCCGCGCCCGACAATGACCGCGCCGGGATCGAGCCGTTCATACCGCAGCACCTGCCCGCCAAACAGGAAGCAGTCGCCCGGCTCCAGCGTGGAGACGAACCACTCCTCCACCTCGCCCACCACGCCGCCGCCGCGCAACCGCACCTTGAGCATCGGCGTCTCGACGATGGTGCCGAGATTCATGCGGAACTGCCGCTCGACCTGCTTGCCGCGGACATGCAGCCGCCCTTCGGAATCCCGGAACAGCCGGCGGAAGCGGTCATAGGCGGCGAGCGCATAGCCGCCATCCTCGACAAAGCCCACCACATCGTCGAAGTCGCGCCGCGTCAGCGTGGCATAGGCGCCGGCGTGGATGACCTCGGCGTACAGCTCATCCGGGTGGAACGGCGCCGAGCACGCCACCGCCAGCACATGCTGGGCGAGCACATCGAGTCCGCCGGGCCGCGGTGCCTCGCCATCCAGATCGCCGGCCTCGACGGCCTCGGTCGCAGCGACGCATTCCACCACCTCGAAACGGTTGGCTGGTACCAGCACGGCGCGGGAGGGTTCATCCATCCGATGATTGGCCCGCCCGACCCGCTGCAACAGCCGCGACACGCCCTTGGGCGCGCCAACCTGGATCACCTGGTCGACATTTCCCCAGTCGATGCCGAGGTCGAGCGAGGCCGTCGCCACGACCGCGCGCAGCCGCCCTTCGGCCATCGCGGCCTCCACCTTGCGGCGCAGGCCGATCTCCAGGCTGCCATGATGCATGGCGATGGGCAGCGCCGCCTCGTTCAGCCGCCACAGCGCGGCGAAGATCAGCTCTGCCTGGGCACGCGTGTTGACGAAGACGATGGTCACCCGCGCGGCCTCGATGCGCCGATAGATTTCGGGCGCCGACGCCAGCCCCATATGCCCGCCCCAGGGCAGGCGGCCTTCGGGCAATTGCAGATCGAAGACAGGCAGCGCGCCGCCGCGCGTCTCCACCAGCCGGACATCCTCGGCTCGCGCGGTCGGGGACAGCCAGGCGCGCAACGCCTCGGGATGCGCCACGGTCGCCGAAAGCCCAACCCGGCGGGCCCCCGGCGCGAGCGCCGCCAGCCGGGAGATGCACAGAGCCAGCTGGTCCCCGCGCTTGGTCCCGGCCAGCGCATGCGCCTCATCCACCACGATCGCCGCCAGTCCGCCGAACAGCGCCGGCGCCTCAGGCAGCGAGAGCAGCAGCGTCAGGCTCTCCGGCGTGGTCAACAGCAGGTTGGGTGGGTTCTCCCGCTGCCTCGCGCGGCGATTGACCGGGGTGTCGCCGGTGCGGGTCTCGATGGTGATGGGCAGGCCCATCTCCTCGACCGGCGCGGTCAGGTTGCGCGCGATGTCCACCGCCAGGGCCTTGAGCGGCGAGATGTAGATGGTGTGCAGCCCGTCGCGCGGATTACCCGCCAGATCCACCAGGGAGGGCAGGAACCCCGCCAGCGTCTTGCCACCACCGGTCGGCGCGAGCAGCAGCACATGCTCGCCCTGCTTCGCGGCGTCCAACAGGGCCAATTGGTGCCTGCGCGGGGTCCAGCCGCGCGCGGCGAACCAGCCGGCGAATGGTTCTGGCAATGTTCTCATTCGCACTGACTATGACGGCCATTCACGGCCGGCGAAAGCCGTTTGCGCTGCAACAAATCCGTGCGCGCGGGGCGGGCCTACGCAGGCCCCACATCCATCGAGGATGGGAGATCCGTGTGATGCGCAAATCCGATTTCGACCTCTCCGACCCGTCCGTCGTGCTTCGCCTGATGTGCGGCCTGTTCTATGCCCCGCACATCCTGTTCAAGCTCGGCAACATGGCGGGTTCGGCCGCCTTCTTCGGGCGCGTGCTGCCCTATGGGGAGGTGATGCTCTACCTGGCCCTCGTCGCCGAGACCGCCTGCCTGGTCGGGCTGACCCTGAACATCCTGGTGAAGTGGCTGGGCCTGGTCTCGGCCGGCATCATGGGGATCGCGGTCTATGCGACCCTGATGACCAAGGGCATGGGCTGGCTGTGGAACCTCGGCGGCATCGAGTACCTGGTGTTCTGGGGCGTGAGCTCCGTGGCACTCGCCGCGCAGGCCTGGAAGCGGGAGTGGGCAGCCCATGGCCGCTTCTTCCTGCTCATGCCGGCCTGACCGGGGCTTGATCCGGGGCGGCGGAGGCGCACCTCTGCCGGGATGGCCGGCATCGCCCCACACCCCCAGGATTGGTTGCGCGTGACCCCCGCCGGGCTGCTCTGCGAGCCCGGCGGGTTCTTCATCGACCCCACCCGCGCCGTGGACCGTGCCGTCATCAGCCACGGCCACTCCGACCACGCCCGCCCTGGCCACCGGCACGTCCTGGCCACCCGCGATACGCTCGCCATCATGACCGCGCGGATGGGCGAGGGCCGGGCCGGCGCCACCCAGCAGGCGCTGCCATTCGGCGACCCGGTCACGATCAATGGCGTGCGCGTCTGGTTGCGCCCAGCCGGGCATGTGCTCGGTTCCGCGCAAATCTGCATGGAATGGCAAGGGTCGCGCGCCGTCGTCTCCGGGGACTACAAGCGCAGCCCCGACCCAACCGCCGCCGGCTTCGAGGTCGAGCCCTGCGACGTCTTCGTCACCGAGGCAACCTTCGCCCTGCCGGTGTTCCGCCACCCACCGGCCGAGGCCGAGATCGCCCGGCTGCTCCGCTCCGTCGCCCTGTTCCCCGAGCGCACCCATGTCGTCGGCTGCTATTCGCTCGGCAAATGCCAGCGGCTGATCGCCATGCTGCGCCAGGCCGGCTGGGACCGGCCGATCCATCTGCATGGCGCGCATGTCGCGCTGTGCCGGGTGTACGAGGAGCTCGGCATCAGGCTCGGCGAGCTGCGCACCGCGACCGTCGCGAAGAAGGAGGAGTTGCAGGGTGCCATCGTGCTCGCCCCACCCGCGGCGGTGGCGGATCGCTGGGCGCGGCGGCTCGCGGAACCCGTCGTCGCCGTCGCCTCGGGCTGGATGCGCGTGCGCCAGCGCGCCAGGCAGGGCGGGGTGGAATTGCCGCTGGTCATCTCCGACCACGCCGATTGGGACGAATTGCTCGCCACCGCCGAGCAGGTCGAGGCCCCCGAGATCTGGGTCACCCATGGCCGCGAGGACGCGCTGATCCATGCCTTGTCTCTGCGTGGCATCCGTGGCCGCGCCCTGCATCTGGTCGGCCGCGGCGAGGAAGACGAGGCCGAGGAGCCGGCCGCCACATGAGCCTACCCGCCTTCGCCGAACTCCTCGAACGCCTGGTCTTCACGCCCGGCCGCAACGCGAAGCTTGCCCTGCTGGGCCAATGGTTCGCGCAACAGCCGGACCCTGACCGCGGCATAGGCCTCGCCGCGCTGACCGGCGAGCTGACCTTCACCGCCGCCAAGCCCGCCATGATCCGCGAGTTGGTCGCCAGCCGCACCGATCCCGAATTGTGGCGCCTGTCCTACGACTACGTCGGTGACCTGGCCGAGACCGTCGCGCTGATCTGGCAGCCGCGTGCGGGTGTGAACGCCCCGCCACCGACGCTTGCCGAGGTGGTCGAGGCGCTGGAGACGACGCCCAAGGCCGAGATCCCCGCGCTGATCGCCGGCTGGCTCGACACGCTCGACGCCGGCGCGCGGTTGGCGCTCATCAAGCTGGTCACCGGCGGGCTGCGCGTCGGCGTCTCGGCGCGTCTGGCGCGGGTCGCACTGGCCGAATGGTCCAGCCAGGCAGTCGAGGAGATCGAGGAAGTCTGGCACGGTGTCGCCCAGCCCTACACCCCGCTGTTCCGCTGGCTGGAAGGGCAGGGCGCGCCCCCCGACCCGCGCGACGCACCCATCTTCCGCCCATTGATGCTCGCTCATCCGCTGGAGGAAGCCGACCTCGCCGCGCTGCGCCCCGGGGAATGGCGCGCCGAATGGAAATGGGACGGCATCCGCGTGCAACTGACCGCCGGGCCCGGCGGCAAGCGCCTCTTCTCCCGCGGCGGCGAGGACATCTCGGCGGCTTTCCCCGAGATCATCGCCGCGATGGATTTCCACGCCGTGCTCGACGGCGAATTGCTGGTGGCGCGCGACGGGGCCGTCGCCCCCTTCGCAGACCTTCAGCAGCGGCTGAACCGCAAGACCGTCACGGCGAAGATGCAGCGCGACCACCCCGCCGTCGTGCGCCTCTACGACCAGTTGTTCGAGGCCCAAGAGGACCTGCGCGCGCTGCCCTTCGACGCCCGCCGCGCGCGGCTGGAAGCCTGGCACGCCCGCACAGCGCCTCCGCGCATGGACCTCTCCGCCCTGGTGCCGTTCGACAGCATCGACACGCTCGCCGGCATCCGCGATGGCGCCCGCGCCGCCTCGATCGAGGGGCTGATGCTCAAGCGCGCCGACGCACCCTATGTCGCCGGCCGTGTGAAAGGCCTGTGGTGGAAGTGGAAGCGCGACCCGCTCACCGTCGATGCCGTGCTGATGTACGCCCAGCGCGGCCACGGCAAGCGGTCCAGCTTCTATTCCGACTACACCTTCGGCGTCTGGCGCGAGGACGGCGAGCTGGTGCCGATCGGCAAGGCCTATTCCGGCTATACCGATGAGGAACTCGGCTGGCTCGACCGCTGGATACGCAACAACACGATCAACCGCTTCGGCCCGGTGCGGGAAGTCGAGCGCGGCATCGTCTTCGAAGTCGCCTTCGACGCCGCGCAACTCTCATCGCGCCACAAATCCGGCGTCGCGCTGCGCTTCCCGCGCATCGCGCGCATCCGCCGCGATAAGCCGGTGGAAGAGGCGGACAACCTGGCCACCGTCATGGCCCTCGTCGAGAACCGCCCCGCCGCCGATTGACCACCCCCCGCGCGCGTGGTGCCGTGGCGCCAGTGCCACAAAGGGGAAACGCCACCATGCCGCTCGCACCCAACCTCGCCCGCCGCAGGCTTGAGAAGGGCGAACTCGCCCTCGGCTTCGGCGTGCATCACCTGCGCACGCCCGCTGTCGGCATGATCGCTGCCGCCGGCGGCTTCGACTGGCTGTTCATCGACATGGAACACGGCGCGATGAGCATCGATGATGCGACGAAGATGTGCATGGCCGCGCTTTCGCAGGGCGTCACCCCCATCGTGCGCTGCTGCAAGGACGCGTTGTTCGAAGGCACGCGCTGCCTCGACAACGGCGCGATGGGCGTCGTCGTCCCGCATGTCGACACGCCAGAGGAAGCCGCGACGGTCGTGCGCGCCTTCCGCTACCCGCCGATCGGCGAACGCTCCTGGGGCGGCCCGCCGGCGCAATACGGCTTCGTCGTCGCCGACACCGCCGCCGCGCAGGTCGAACTGAACAAAGAAATCCTAGTCTGCGTCATGATCGAGACGCCCGAGGCCGTGGCGAATGCCGACGCCATCGCCGCCGTGCCCGGCGTGGACAGCCTGATGATCGGCACCTCCGACCTCACCGCCTCGATGGGCATTGCCGGACAGATCGGCCACCCGGATGTGCGCGCCGCCTATGCCAAGGTCGCCGCTGCCTGCACGGCGCATGGCAAGTACATGGGCATGGGCGGCGTCTATGATGAGAAAGTCGCACCCGACTACATCGCTCTCGGCGCGCATTTCGTGCTGTCCGGCTCCGACCACGCCTTCCTGATGGCCGGCAGCGGGGCGCGAGCGAAGTTCCTGCGCGGCCTGAAGAAGTAGGGCAGGGCGGCCAGGCGGGGCGGTCCGGCCCCGTCAGGCGATCCATGCCGGCGCATGGCAACCACACTTGCGAACGCGTCGCATCTGCGATACGCCAGCGCCACCAGCCACGAGGTCTTCATGCTCCGTCGCCACCTGCTTGCCCTGGCCGTCATCGCCGCACCCGTCGCCGCTTCCGCCCAGACGCAGGAGGTGAATGTCTATTCGGCGCGCCACTACGACACCGACGCGCAGCTCTATGAGGCCTTCACCCGCGAGACCGGCATCCGCGTCCGCACCATCCAGGGCGATGCCGACCAGCTGATGGCGCGCATCCAGTCCGAGGGCGCGAACAGCCCGGCCGATGTGTTCATCACCGTCGATGCCACGCGCCTCGCCCGCGCCGCCCAGGCCGGCATCCTGCAGCCCTACGCGATCCCACATGTGGACGAGCGCGTTCCCGCCGGGTTGCGCGACCCGAACGGGCTGTGGTTCGCCATCACCAAGCGCGGCCGCGTCATCATGTATGACCGCCAAGCCGGCCCGCCGCCAGGCCTGACCCGCTACGAGGACCTGGCGGACCCGCGCTTCCGCGGCCAGATCTGCGTGCGCGCCTCCAACCACCCCTACAACATCGCCCTGGCGACCGACATGCTCGCCGCCGACGGTACCGAGGCGACCGAAGCCTGGGCGCGCGGCGTCGCCGCCAACCTGGCCCGCCCGCCGCAGGGCGGCGACCGGGACCAGTTCCGCGCCATCCCCTCCGGCCAGTGCCGCATCGCCATCGCCAACACCTACTATCTCGGCCATGTCGGCAAGTCGGAGAGCCCGGCGGACCGCGCGATCTTCGAACGCATCGGCGTGATCTTCCCCAACCAGGCCGCCGGCGACCGCGGCACCCACATCAACGTCTCCGGCGCGGGGCTGGTGAAGACGGCGCCGCATGCCGAAGCCGCGCGCCGCTTCCTCGACTTCCTGGTCTCCGACGAGGCACAGCGCATCGTGGCACTGGGCAACATGGAATACCCCGCCGTGCCCGGCGCGCCGACCGACCCAATCCTGACAGCCATGGGCAGCTTCCGCGCCGACTCCATCGCGGCGCTGCTCGACCCGGCCCGCGCGGCCGAGGCGTTGCAGATCATGCAGCGTTCCGGCTGGCGCTGAGGAGGCCGCGGCGATGGTCGTCTGCCAGTGCAATCGCCTGACCCATGCGCAGATCACGGCGGTGATCGCCGCCGGCGCCTCCCGCCCGGCAGAGGTCTATGCCGGCTGCGGCTGCGGCGCCCAATGCGGTTGCTGCTGCCGCACCATCCTCGACCTGCTGCGCGGCGGCGAAGGTGCCTGCCAGTCGAGCTGAATCGCTGGCGAGACGGCCAAGGAGCATGCTCGCGCTTTGCTTGACAGCCCGGCGCGCCAGTCTTCAAAGATGAGGACCGGCGCGCCAATGCGCGTCACGCAAATGCGAGGGCCACCATGCTGCGCGACCCCAAAGTCATCGAGCATCTGAACACCCAGCTCACCAACGAGCTGACCGCCATCAACCAGTACTTTCTGCATGCGCGGATGCTGCGTCACTGGGGCGTGACCAAGCTTGGCAAGCATGAGTACGAGGAATCGATCGAGGAAATGCGCCACGCCGATGCGCTGATCGAACGCATCCTGTTCCTCGGCGGCCATCCGAACGTGCAGCGTCTGAACCCGGTGCTGATCGGCGAGGGCGTGCGCGAGGTCCTCGAATGCGACCAGAAGCTCGAGGAGAAGGCTATCGCCGACCTGCGCGAGGCCATCGCCTATTGCGAATCCGTGCGCGACTACATCTCGCGCGACCTCTTCGCCTCCATCCTGAAGGATGAGGAACACCACGCCGATTTCGTCGATACCCAGTTCGACCTGATCGAACGCATCGGCATCGAGCGCTACACGTTGCTCAACTCGGATGCCGCCCCCGACCAGGGGCACTGAAGCGGTTTGCGTTCGGCTGCGGTCACGCAAGCCGCTCCAAACCTCTAGTTTGATCGAGCATTTGCACGCGCCTGACTGATCCCAGTCAGGCGCGATCTGCGCCAAGCGCGGCCGCCATCGCAGCGAATCGGTCCGGGTCGGCGATGACGCGCGGCACCTTGTGCTGGCCGCCGATCTTGCCTTCAGCCCGCATCCAGGCGGCGAAGGCGCCTTCGGAGACCACCACCACCTGCGGCGGGGCCAGTTGCGCCCCATCGCGATGCGCGGCGTAGTCGTCATTCGTTGCCCGCAAGGCGGCGTCCAGGGCGGCGGCCATGCGCCTGGCGGTGCCAGCCGGCGCGGCGCCGACGGGCTCGACGAACCAGCGATGCCGGCCCGCGCTGCCGATGAATTCCGGCCCCACGGCATATTCCGCAACGGCGATCCCGGCGCTGTCCGCGGCATCGCGCAGCCCCGTCTCGATCTCCTCGCCCGAGAGGTGTTCGCCGAAGGCCGACAGAGTCCATGACGTCCGCCCCGTCACCAGCAGCCGCGGTGGGGAACGGTCGATGAAGCGCACCGTGTCGCCGATCAGATAGCCGAACAGCCCGGCGCAGGACGACACCACCACCGCATAGTCGATGCCGGTTTCGATGGTCGCGACCCAGTGGCGCGTCGGATTGTCGGAGTCGAGTTCCGCAACGGGCACGAACTCGAAGAAGCAGCCATGGTCGAGGCTGAGCCGCATCCCCTCGCCATCGCCACGGTCGGCGATGGCGATGAAGCCCTCGCTCGCCGCGTACACCTCCCGGGTGCTGCACCCCGGCGGCAGGTAGCGCGCGATGCGGTCGCGATAGGGCGCCCAGGCAACGCCGCCATGGATCAGCAGTTCCAGCGTCGGCAGCGGCGGCGTGCCGGCGCGGGCGGCGAGGCGCTCGAGCAGCACCAGCAGCCAGGATGGCGTGCCCGACAACGTAGTGATGTCATCGACCGGCGTCCGCCGGGCCAGCGCGTCGAGCTTGGCATCCCAGTCCGGCATCAGCGCGAGGTCTTCCGGCGGCCAGGTCCAGGGACGCAGCAGGGCCGGCACCTCATGGGCCGCGATGCCCGACAGGTCGCCCTGCCGCACGCCGGGCGCCACCGTGTCGAGCGCCGTCGAACCGCCCAGCATGAAGGACATGCCCGCGAGCGGCCGGGCGGCCGGATTCGCCGCGACATGCCACGCCATCAGGTCAAGCGTCGCATCGCGGTTGGCGCGCAGCATTTCCCGCGTCACCGGTATCCGCTTGGTCCGCCCCGCCGTGGTGCCCGAGGACAGCGCCAGATAGGGCGTCCGCCCGGGCCACAGCACATTCTCCAGCACCGGCAGCTCGGCGGCGAGGTAGGCGTCGTGCAGCGCCTCATACCGCCGCAGCGGCACGGCGCGCTGGAAGGCGGCGACGGAGCGGATGGCGGCGAAGCGATGATCCCGCCCGAACTGCGTATCCGCCGCCCGCCGCAGCAGCGCCAACAGCAGACCTTCCTGCTCGGCGGCAGGGTCCATGCCGCGCAACCGCCAGAGCCGGTGTACGGCGAAGGCCCTCAGGAATGGTGTCGAGTCGAAGGGGACTGTCATGATGATGGGGGCATACTGGCGGCGCGCGCCCCTCCCGGCCACCCCGGGCGGGCCGATGGGTTTCGATCGGCCGCCTTCAGTCCTGCCGCCGCATCGCCCGCGTCAGCGCCGCCACCGGCAGCAGCCCGACCACAACGATCAGCAGCGCCGCGGTCGAAGCCTCCGCCAACCGCTCATCCGAGGCGAGGTTGTACAGCCGCACCGCCAGCGTGTCGAAATCGAAGGGCCGCACGATCAGCGTCGCCGGCAATTCCTTCATCGTGTCCACGAACACCAGCACGCCGGCAGTCAACAGCGCACCGCGCGCCAGCGGCAGCTCGACCTCCCGCACCGCCTGGCCGGGCGTGCGCCCCAGCACCCGCGCGGCGGCGAACAGCGATGGCCGCAGCCGCGCCAGCCCCGATTCCACCGCCGACAGTGCCACCGCCAGGAAGCGCACCAGATAGGCGAAGACCAGCGCGACGATCGTCCCCGACAGCAGCAGCCCGGTCGAGACCCCAAAACTCTGCCGCATCCAGGCATCGAGCACATTGTCGAACACCCCGAAGGGCACCAGCGTGCCGACCGCGATCACCGACCCCGGCAGCGCATATCCGAGCGCCGCGATGCGGTTGGCGACGTGGCGCAGTGGCGAGGGATGCATCCGCGCCGCCCAGGCCATCATCGCCGCCAGCATCACGGCGAGGACCGCGGTGATGCTCGACAGGACCAGTGAATTGATGGCGAAGGGCAGGAAGCGGCGCGGGTCGAGCGGGTCGCCCGCCGTCACCGCCAGCCAGGCCAGCGCCGCGGCCGGTACCACGAAGCCGAGCAACACCGGCATGGCGCAGGCGAGTATCGCCGCCGCCTGCTTCCAGCGATGCAACCGCACCGGCCGCAGCGGCGGGTGGCGCGTCGTGGTGGCATGGAAGCGCCGCCCGCCGCGCGAGATGTGCTCCAACCCAAGCGCCAGGAACACGCAGCCCAGCAGCGCGACCGAAAGCTGTGCCGCCGCGCCGCGATCGCCCATGCCGAACCAGGCCTCGTAGATGCCCGTGGTGAAGGTGCGCACGCCGAAATGCTGCACCGTGCCGAAATCCGCCAGCGTCTCCATCAGCGCGAGGCCGATGCCCGCGGCCAGCGCCGGACGCGCGAGCGGCAGCGCGACATGGATGAAGGTGCGCGGCAAGCCATGCCCCAGCGTCCGCGAGGCCTCCAGCAGGCAGACGCTCTGCTGCAGGAAGGCGGCGCGGCACAGCAGGTAGACATAGGGATAGAGCACCATCGCCAGCATCACAGCCGCTCCGGGCAGTGAACGGATCTCCGGCATCCAGTACTGGCCATACCGCAGACCGGTCAGGCTGCGGAAGGTCTCCTGCACCGGCCCCGCGACATCGAGCAGCCACGTATAGACGTAGCCGTTGAGGTAGGCCGGGATCGCCATGGGCAGCAGCAGCGCCACCTCCAGCACCCGGCGGCCGCGGAAGTCGCAGGTCGAGACGATCCAGGCCGAAACTGCCCCGGCCGACCCCGCCATCAGCCCGACCAGCAGTGCGAGCAGCACCGAATTGCGCAGCATCTCGGGCAGGGTGGTAGTGGCGATGTGCAAGAAGCTTGCGCCGGGCAGGGAGACGGCGGTCAACGCCACGGCGAGCATTGGCGCGGTGATCGCGCCGGCGACCAGCAGCGAGCCCCAGGCCCAGGCCGGGGCGCGCCGCCGTCGTGCCATGGGGGGCAGCCGCTCCAAGGTGATGTTGCGAGCCATTCTCAGGCCGCCGATAGCACAGACGCAGCCCGGGCGGGAGGGCCCGTCAGCGCCCGGGCGCCGGCGGGATGGTCACGCCGCCCTGGAAACCCTCGATCGTCCAGTCCAGCGCCTGGGTGCTGATGCGGACATTGCCGATCCGCGCCGAGCCCATGTCGAGGATCACGGTCATCGTCGCTGACCACATGCACAGCAACAGCAATGTCAGCAGCCGCAGCGGCTTCTGCCGCAGCCCCAGTTGGAAGCCCAGGGCCGCCATCGAGATCGCCCCCATGCCGATAAGCAGCCAGAACAGCTGTGGCGGCAGGGTGGTGGAAAACGCGAAGCGTTCCGCCGTGCCCATGTCGAAGGCGGTGTTCAGCGCGTTCATCAGCGACGACGCGACCGGGTCCGGCCTTTCCCGCACGATTGCCGTCACATGGCCCCAGATTTCCGATTGCAGCGCATTGGTGCGCTGCGTCGTCTCGGCCAGGACCGGGGATCCGTGGTCCGCCCGCACGAAGTCCCGCCGCTGGACCGTGTAGGTCTCCAGCAGCCGGGCGATCTCCGCCCCGCGCGGGTGGCCGATGGCCTGTGCCTGCAACCAGGCGGTGCCGATCGCATTGGCCTCGGCGAGGGTGCCCTCGCGCCGTTCCTGGAACCGCGCGCTGGAAAAGGACAGGGTCAGGGCGAGCACGAAGGCGAGCAGGCCGAGCATGCCGCCGACCACGACGCTGACGCCTTCCCCCGGATTTTCCCGCCGCTGGGCAAGGCGATGGCCGAAGAAGTAGCCGATCTCCTTCGACAGCATCTGCACCGCCACCAGCCCCGCGGCGAAATACAACACGCCCTGGCTCGCGATGACGAGGACGGTCTGGTTCAGCATGCCGCGAGACTCCGGGTGGCGCCGTGACGATAGGGCTCGGTGCATGGCGGCGTCCATCGGGCGGAACGCTGGCGGCCCGGCGCGCGCGCTCCTAGATTGACCGAATGCAGACCACCTTCTCACCCGCCCAACTGGCCGATCCCGATACGGCGGAGAGCAACCGCATCCTGCGCAGCTGCGTCCATTGCGGGATGTGCACGGCGACCTGCCCGACCTTCCTGCTGCTCGGCGACGAGCTGGATTCCCCACGCGGGCGCATCTACCTGATCAAGGAAATGCTCGAAGGCGGCCAGCCGGCGACCGAGCAGGTGGTCCGCCATGTCGACCGCTGCCTGTCCTGCCTGTCCTGCATGACGACCTGCCCCTCGGGCGTGAACTACATGCATCTGGTCGACCATGCGCGGGCCTATATCGACCGGACCTATACCCGCCCCTGGCCGGATCGCGCGCTGCGCCGCGTGCTGTCCTTCGTGCTGCCGCATCCGGGCCGCTTCCGCTTGGCGCTGGTCGGTGCCCGGCTGGCTCGGCCGATGGCCCGCCTGGTGCCGGGCCGCTCCGCCACCGCGCAGCGGCTGCGTGCGATGCTGCGGCTCGCTCCCGCCTCGGTGCCCGCGCCATCCGATTTCGAACGGCCCCGTGTACATCCGGCGATCGGCCCGCGTCGCGCACGCGTCGGTCTGCTGGCCGGCTGCGCGCAACAGGTGCTCGCACCCTCGATCAACGAGGCGACGATCCGCCTGCTGACCCGCATGGGCATCGAGGTGGTCGTCACCCGAGACCAGGGCTGCTGCGGGGCGCTCGACCACCACATGGGCCACCACGACCCGGCGATGCGCCTGGCCCGCGCCAACATCACCGCCTGGAGCCGCGAGATGGCCGGGGAGGGGCTCGATGCCATCGTCATCAACGCGTCCGGCTGCGGCACCACGGTCAAGGATTACGGCTTCATGTTCCGTGAGGAGCCGGAGCGCGAGGCCGCCGCGAAGGTCGCCGCCCTGGCCGCCGACATCTCCGAGGTTCTGACCCGCTTCGCCTATGCGCCGAGCCGGCCCGCACCAGGGCTGACAATCGCCTACCACGCCGCCTGCTCGCTGCAGCATGGCCAGAAGATCACCAACGAGCCGAAGGCGTTGCTGAAGGCCGCCGGCTTCACCGTGAAGGAACCGGCGGAGGGTCATATCTGCTGCGGTTCGGCCGGCACCTACAACCTGATGCAGCCGGAGATCGCCGGGCAGCTCAAGGCGCGCAAGCAGGCCAACATCGAGCGCACCGGGGCGGCGCTGATCGCCTCGGGCAATATCGGCTGCCTGACGCAGCTTGGCGACGGCACCATCCCGGCGGTGCACACCGTCGAACTGCTGGACTGGATGGCCGGCGGCCCGGAACCCGCCGCCATCGCCCGCGCTCGGGCGGCGGCGTGACGACGCGGCGCTTGCCCCGCCCACGCGCGATGGCCGAGCATGGCGCCATGCGCGCCGCCCTGATCGCCCTGCCGTTGCTGTTGCTGCCCGCCGTTGCCGATGCACAGCCGGCGCCGACCCGGCAGCAGCAAAGCCGGCAGGCGGAGTTGGACAGCCTGCTGGAAGCCCTCAAGACAGCTCCGGACGACGCGACGGCGCTGGTGATGGAAAGCCGCATCCGCACCCTGTGGATCGAGAGCGCCTCGCCGGCCGCCGTGCTGCTGCTGCGCCGCGGCGCGCGCAACCTCGCGGCCCACACCAATGACGAGGCCCTGGAGGATTTCGACGCCGCCATCATCCTCAGCCCGGACAGTGCCGAGGCTTGGCACCAGCGCGCCCAGGCCTATGCCGCGCTCGGCGATGCGCCGGCGGCCGCGCGCGACCTGCAGGAGGCGCTGCGGTTGGAGCCGCGGCATTTCGGCGCGCTGATCACGCTGTCGATCCTGCAGGAGCAGCGCGGAGACGCGGCCGGCGCCCTGCGCAGCATGCAGGCCGCGCTGGCGTTGAACCCGCGTCTGCGCGGCGGCGCGGAACGGGTGCGTGAATTGCGCCGCAAGGCGGAGGGCGACGCGACCTGATATCACGGCTGGATTCCTCGGCCGTTGATACTACCTGTGCCAGCAATGCGAGCGTGCATCGTCTGGTGACGTGCGCACCGTTGTACTGAACAGAAACGACAATCGCGGCGGGATTCCGCTCCCTGCGATCGACCTGCCCGAAGGCCGGATGTGGGTACGACAGCCGGGGGCGGGGTTCGGGCCGTGCCGAAGCAACGCGCGGATGGCCCGCTCGGTCCCGTCCATGGCACACGATAACCATGCCTGACGATCATGCCCCCGCTGATCCCGATGCCGCCCGCTGGGCCGCCGTGCTGGCCCGCGACCCGGCCCCCGCAACCGGCACGTTCCTGTATGCCGTCACGACGCAGGGCGTGTTCTGCAAGCCTGGCTGTCCTTCGCGCGCGCCGCTGCGGCGCAACACGCGCTTCTTCGCTGATGTCGCAGGAGCCGAGGCGGCCGGCTTCCGGGCCTGCAAGCGCTGCGACCCGAAGGGGGAGCGCGCCGCCATTCATGCCGCGGCCATCCGCGCCGCCTGCGACCTGATCGAGGGGAGCGAGACCATTCCATCGCTCGCCACGCTCGCCGACCGGGCGGGGTATGCGCGGCACCATTTCCTGCGGCTGTTCCGCGACATCACCGGGGTGACGCCCCGGTCCTTTGCCGAGAGCGTGCGGGCGCGGCGGTTGTCGGCGGCGCTGGCCGGCGGGTCGCGCGTGGCGGATGCGGTGGCGGAGGCGGGGTATGGCAGCGAGAGCCGGGTGTATGAGGAGCCCGGCCGGGTGCTGGGGATGACGCCAGGGGCAGCACGGCGGGGTGGCGCGGGGGAGGTGATCCGCGTCGCGCTGGCCGAGAGTGCGCTGGGGCTGTTGATGATCGGGGCGACGGAGGCGGGGATCTGCTTCCTGGGGTTCGGCGAGGATGAAGCCGGGCTGCGGGGGGATGTGATGCATCGGTTCCCGATGGCGCAGATCGTTGATGCACCGGAGGAACTGGCGGGGGCGATGCGGGAGGTGGTGGCGTTCATCGCCGAACCCAAGGCGGCGTTGGACCTGCCGCTGGACCTGCGCGGGACGGCGTTCCAGCGGCAGGTGTGGGAGGCGTTGCGGGGCATCCCGCTCGGGGAGACGCGGAGCTATGGCGGGCTCGCGGCGGAGATGGGGATGCCTCGGGCGACGCGGGCGGTGGCGCGGGCTTGTGCGCAGAACAAGGTGTCGCTCGCCGTGCCTTGCCACCGGGTGGTGGGGAAGGATGGCGACCTGACGGGGTATCGCTGGGGGGTGGAGCGCAAGCGGGCGCTGCTCGCAGGCGAGCGCGCCGCGCGGTCGGGGAAGGGTTGATCCGGGCGCCGGCGGTGGGTTGCGTGGGTCGATGGGCGGGCGGGGTGGCGGTGAGGGCCGTCGCCGCGGCAGGGGGTTGAGGGGTTGGCGGGGGCGTGCTGCGATGGGCCCCGGGGAATGAAACGTCGGCGCCGAACCGCAGCCGGAAGTGAAGCCCATGACCTCCCCTATTCTTCTTGCCATGCCTGTGACGCCTCGGCTGCGGTCGCGGCTTGATGCCTTGTACGAGGTGCATGGGCCGCTGACGCCCGTCACACCCGAGGCGGTGCCGGAGAGTGCGCGGGGGGCCAGGGCGCTGATCACCCTCGGGGGGCACCGGACCGATGGGGCGATGATGGATGCGCTGCCGGAGCTCGGGCTGATCGCCTGCTATGGCACGGGGTTCGAGGGGGTGGACCTGGAGGCCGCCGCCGCGCGGGGCATCATGGTGACGCATGCGAAGGATGCCAATGCGACGAGCGTGGCGGAGTTCGCGATGGGGCTGGTGATCGCGGCCTCGCGGGACATGGGCAAGGGCGAGCGGCTGGTGCGCGCGGGGGACTGGGCGAGCCGGCGGATCGACCGGATGCCGTTGGTGCCGGGGCTCGCGGGGCGGCGGATCGGCATCTATGGGCTGGGGGCGATCGGGATGAAGGTCGCGACGCGGGCGGCGGCCTTCGAGATGGAGGTTGGCTACCATGGGCGGGCGGCGCGGGAGGGGGTGGGGTTTGCCTATCATCCGACGCTGCTGGGGCTTGCCGCGTGGTGCGACGTGTTGGTGGTCGCGGTGCGGGCCAATGCGGAGACGCGGCATGCGGTGGGGCGCGAGGTGTTGGCGGCGCTCGGCAAGGATGGGGTGCTGGTGAATGTCGCGCGCGGGTTGGTGGTGGATGAGGCCGCGCTGATCGAGGCGTTGGAGGGCGGGGTGATTGCCGCCGCGGGCCTCGATGTGTTCGAGCATGAGCCGGAGGTGCCGGAGCGGTTGCGGGCGCTGCCGAATGCCGTGCTGACGCCGCATATGGCGGCCTTCACGCTGTCCGCGCAGCGGGCGCAGGCGCAGGTGATGCTGGATGCGCTGGCGGCGTTCTTCGCCGGGGAGCGGCCGGGGAATGTGGTGCCGGCGGTGGGGTGAGGCCGCGGGGCGTTCATGACCAGCCGAGGCGGAGGCGGCGGGGGATGTGCTTGATGCCTCCGGCCAGGCGGTGGAGGTAGCGGCGCGTCCTGATGAGGGCCAGGAAGGCCTTGGTTTCCTTTTTCGAGCGGGGGTTGGGCGGCAGGGGCAGGCGCTTCAGCTTTTCGGACAAATCGGGGTTGGGGAGTTTGCCCGGCGGGCCGTTCAGGGCCGAGAGGAAGCCGAGGCGGCGGGCGAGGGCGATGAATTTCAGCCCCCTGAGGCGGATGGCACGGCGGCAGGCGCGGCAGATGAGGGGGGCGATCTCTCGCAAGGGGCTGTTGGGAGGGGATTCCTTGATGGCCGTGAGGAGTTTTTCCCAGGTGCCGGCGTGGGTGAGGCGGCGGAAGTAGCGGGAGACGGTGTCGGGCTTGCCGTGTTCGGGCGGGAGGCAGCGCCAGGGGTCCGTGGTGCAGGCCAGGTGGAATATAGCGTTCAGGCGGGCGCGGAGGTCACCGATCTGACGGCCAGCGGGGGAGGCGGGGAGGATGTAGGGGAGGATGGCGAGGAATTGGGGGTGGGTGAGGGGGTGGGGGCGCATGGGGGGAGTATGCGCAATCGGCAGATAAAAAGCAATAAAATCCTATATTACGCCGCCGCTCGCAGATAGGCAAACTTGCTCCCCAGTTGCGGCCGTCAGGTCGCAACTGAGTCCTCTGAAGGCGAGATGGCTAAATCAGTCGCTGTTGCGATAGAAAGCCTCGAAGTTGAATCGTCATTTTGTCCACTGGGCAACACTGCATAAAGCAACGATCGAATTCGCCGACAAATTATGATGTTGTAGTTGAATTTCCACCTCTCTTTGTTCTTTAAATCGTCCAGAGGTTGCCAGCGATACAGAGTATGCGCGCACTGCATCTCGCAGTCGTTTGAGGCCAAGTCCGTTGATGATGCGCAAATCGGCGTGAGGCGAGGCGGCGTACTCAAAAACGGTCTTGGGATGAACCATTAATGGTGTGGCGGAGCATGAATTATCGTATTTTTCGGTAAACCAAATCATTGATCCGTTCAGTTGGTTGGTGTCAGCCTTCGAAATTTTGTCAGCTAGGACTGCTCCGCTCTTACACTCGATCACGAGGTACTTCAGGCCGCCGAGAGCCCAGAGGTTATCAGGTCCGCGGCCGACTTCGTCCTCAGGTCGTTGTGAACCAAAACCCAGGAACTTACCAAGTTCAGACACAGCGGCTTCGAAGCGCTTCGACCCTTCTTCGCCCCAATCCAAATCATCGAGAAGGCCATTTATCCATATTACTAGGTCATTTGCCTCAAGAAATCGTTCGTTAAACCGAACTGCTGCGGCTGCTTGGCCTACGGTGGGTGCGTTGAGTTTGTTGTAGGTGGCACCTGCAATTGGTTTCAAGAGGCGCGAATTTATGCCGAGCGCGGATAACTGCAATTCCTGAGCCATTGCAGGGTTCCTGAAATTAATGTACTCGGCCAATTGTTGTTTTAAATAGCCTTTTAGTTGCGGGTCTGCGGTTCCATTGACCGCATCTTGAGCCCGTTCGGCCGCTACGTCATATCTGTGTATGCGGGCGGCATCGAAGGCTTCTCGGAGCTTAACCTGAGATTTGTCGAGATTGGCGTCGGTAATGGGTGGCGCGTTTACGATTGCATTGCGACCTGCTTCAACCCATTCGTCGTTTTGCGTCAAACATAAATTCAAAATTGACTCTAACTCCTTAATAGATTTTCCTCTGACTTGTGAAGCCACGTCTTTGCCGAGTGCAATCTGAGCTCGGGTAGCTGACGAGAACATCGCATCCGCTTCCGGTTGATGCAGTCGCTGTGTCAATCTCGCGCCGAGGAGCAGTACCACGCAGTGATCATCGCTCGATCGAACGCCGCGACCCATACCTTGCTCTATTCTCTGTACTTGACGGACAAGCTGCCTCTTCGTCCCGTCCAGATAGATCATTTCCAATCTTTCCAGTAGGCCGTTTGTTTCTGGAAGACCGTCTATCACGAGCATTTCACAGGCAGCACCAGGTAAATCAACACCATCATATTTGTTGATTAATACGGTAAGCCCGACGTGCCCTGCTCTCAAAAAGCCAACACCTTCTTGAATATTATCTTTATCCAATATTTGAGAGGCCGCTGTTTTCCAAAAATCAGTGCGCTGTTTGGAGGGAACGATGACAACAACATTCAAAGACTTGGAAATTTCAGATATTAACTGTCTAATTTCTACATCTGTATAGTTTGGATTTATCTCTTGGGGCGCGAGAATCATTCGATCTCCAATGTCCCCGCCTCCCTTCGGGCGGATTGGTTTCTCAATTTCGGCGGCATTTGCCTGAAAATGACTTACAAGTATTGTATCGTCAGCCAGGGTTGCCGTCATATATATGCGCCGTTGCGCGCTCGAGAAGGCTGGAATGCGGTCGATAGGAACAAAGTGTGGGGCAATTTCCAGTCGACCACCTCCAAATACACAGGTGCATAGCGGAATTGACTCACTTAATAGCGGCCATGTCCATTCGAGCTCCTTGCTGTTTTTTTCACTATGCAATAACGCAATTACCTCGTCTTGATGTGCCTGCCAAGACCAGTACGGTACGGACATCACGCTCGACGGTTCGTCAGCCTTGAGATCGAGCAGGCCGGCCGGAGATTGGAATTTTAAGTCTTCTTCAAAAAATGATAGAAGACTTTCGTAAACTTTACTCCCAGATTTTGCTTTAATACAAAACTGTTCGTTAACTACATTTAAACAGGCATGGGCGTCGTCGATTACTATGGCGCCTATCGGAATCTTTTTCTCACCAACCCCGAAAACTGAGCGACCATTAATTAACTTGTGAACATTGGCGACAAAAATCGAGCGTCCAGACAAAAAATCAGGATCTTTTTCATTGTCCGTTGCGGCGATTCCGAGTGCTGATGCCTCTTCTATAACTTGAGCTACTAGGAAATTATCCGGCGTAATATATACCGCTGGTTTCAAATTTTCATTCAATGAACTTTGAAGGCAGAGAAGGCCAACGACCGTTTTTCCGCCTCCAGTATTCATTTTAATTGTAATATCTTTTGAATTTTTTCTTGCATACCAAGCATCTAGAACGTCGGATTGTTCATCTAAGGGTCGCTTAAATCGCGCATCGCGCTTCAGGGTTGTGAATATTTTGCGCGGATCTGTTTGTTTTGCTGTTGAACCTGCCCTTAGTTTGTCAAAATCTAAAGCCATCTTGCGCCTCGGTTGAATTATACGTTCAGATTGCACGTTATATGCTCATTTGCGTCAAGGAAAGAGGTTCCGTCTTCGGTCGGCGCGATTTCCATGTAGAGGGCAGGCCACCGCAATTGCGTAACGGCTTCGCTGTGCTCCATGGAGCAGGATGGGGCTGAATTTCCAGTCGGCGTGAAAGCCAATAGCCCGAAGGTGCAGGAAACTGAGTTTCCTGCCGGGGTGCAGGGGCAGAGCCTCTGCGTCTGACGCGCTTACCATCAGCGCGACGCCGCGCCGCGCGGCACCATCACCATAAGGGCCGCTCCTGCGCTGCCGCCCCCCGGCGCTGCATCCGCTGCCACACATCCTCGTCCCTTCCGTAGAAGTCCGGCCGGAATTCCACCTTGCCCGCGGTGTCCGCGAAGGCGGTCTGGTAGGTCACGAAGACCGGCACTGGGGTTGGCAGTTTGTGGTGGGTGGTGCCGCCGGCGGCGATGCCGTCGTGGATGGCGTCGACGGGTTGCTGCATCAGCAGGGCGGCGAGTTCGATGGGGTTCTGGACGCGGATGCAGCCGTGGCTGAGGCGGCGGTTGTCGCGGTTGAACAGTTGCCGGTCCGGTGTGTCGTGCAGGTAGACGTCGAAGCGGTTGGGCATGTCGAACATGATGAGGCCGAGGCCGGCGGTGGGGCCGGGGCGTTGTTCGACCTCGCCGTTGGGGCGCAGGACCATGTTGTTGCGGTCAAGGTAGGTCGGGTCCCGGTTGATGATGGGCAGGTATTCGGCGGTGACGATGTCGGCCGGGATGACCCAGGGCGGGTTGAAGAAGCTGGCCTGGATGAGGGTGCTGAATTCGGGGCTTTGGTTGATGGGGGCGGGGTCGCCGACGATGACGCGGGTGGTGAAGACGGGGTCGTCGGCGCGGAAGAGCGTCAGGCGCTGGTCGGCGACGTTCACCCAGACGCGGTTGGCGGGCAGGGGGCGGGGCAGCCAGCGCTGGCGTTCGAGGTTGACCTCGATGGTGCGGATGCGGGTGGCGGGGTTGATGCCGCGCGGGGCCGGGCGGGTGCGGGCCTGGCGCAGGGCCTGGCGGAGGGCGGTGTAGGAGGGGGTGGCCGGGGCGAGGGCTTCGAGGGCGGCGGCGGGGTCGGGGCTGGCGATGATGCGGTCGAGCGCGGCGGGGACGTCGATGTGGTCGGGGGTGAGGGTTTCGCCGTCCTTGCGGCGTTCGGGGGGGATGGCGCCGGTGGCGAGGGTGTCGGCGTAGGTGAGGAAGGCGTGGGAGAGGAGGAGTTCGCGGCGCAGGGCGGGGAAGGTGCTGCGGCGTTGGAGCAGGCTGGCGTGGAAGAGTTCGGGGTCGAGGCCGTGGGTGTTGGCGCGCAGGACGGTTTCCATCAGGGCGTCGGCCTCGGCGGGGCGGGTGGACCAGACCCAGTCGTAGTCGTGGCGTTCGTAGAAGCGGCGGAGGAGGTCGGCGTTGAGGGGTTCGCCGGCGACGGTGACGGTGGAGGCGTCGCGCAGGGCGCGCAGGCGGTTGTCGGCGGGTGGGGCGCGCAGGGTTGTGGATGGGCGCGGGGTGGCGCTGCAGGCGGAGAGCGCGCAGGCGGCGGCGAGGGCGATCGGGCCGGTGGTGAGGGCGGTGCGGCGGGAGATGGGGCGGTGGGTGGTCATTGATGGTTCGTCGGGATCAGTGTTGACCCTGTGGGTGGGTGCATGGGGGTGTTCGACGTCCTCACAAATTTGGCGGCCGGCGTGATTGGTCGTTTGACTTCGCATTGAGAATTACCGTTCAATTCAGTGTTGTCGATGCGTAAGTCAGTGATGGAGAAGCAGATGTCCGGCGTTTCCAAGTTGGTGGCTCTTGTGGTTCCCCTCGCGCTGCTCGCGGCCTGTGCGTCGCCGCCGCCGCCGCCGCCTCCGGCGCCTGCCTATGTCGCGCCGGCGCCGGCGCCGGTTCCGCCGGCCCGCGGGTAGGGCGGATGGCGCTCAGCCGCGATCGCGCGGGTTGAGCGGAGAGAGGCGGGCGCCTGGCTGAGTTTGGTCAGGCGCCGTTTGGCGTGGCGGCGGGATGGGCACCGCCGTGCGATCGGCACCGCAGCCCGAAGGTGCAGGACGCTGAGTTTCCTGCCGGGGCGCGGGGGTAGGGCGCCTGCGTGTTACGCGCTCGACATCGGCGCGACACGGTCCTTCACCTCACCACGGCCACCCGCAATGCGTTCGTCGTCCCTGGTGTGCCGAAGGGCACCCCGGCGGTGACCACCACTTCGTCGCCGGTCTGGGCGAAGCCTTCGTGTTGGGCGGCGCGGACGGCGCGGGCGACCATTTCCGTCATCGAGTGGATTTCGCTGACCTCGAGGGGGTGGACGCCCCACACGACCGCCATGCGGCGGGCGGCGGTGCCGCTCGCGGTCAGGCCGAGGATGGGGCAGTTGGGGCGTTCGCGGGCGACGCGCAGGGTGGTGGAGCCGGTGGAGGAGAAGGTGGCGATCACCTCGGCCTCGATGGTTTCGGCGACCTGGCGGGCGGCGGTGGCGATGGCGCCGGCGCTGGTGCGTTCGGGGGCGGGGCGGGAGGTGTCGGTGAGGCGGCGCCAGTCGGGGTCCTGTTCCACGCGGGCGACGATGCGGTCCATCATGTTGACGGCTTCGTAGGGGTATTGGCCGGCGGCGGTCTCGGCGGAGAGCATGACGGCGTCGGCGCCGTCGAAGACCGCGGTGCCGACGTCGGAGACTTCGGCGCGGGTCGGCGATGGGGCCGTGATCATGGATTCGAGCATTTGGGTTGCCACGACCACGGGTTTGCCGAGGGCGCGGGCGGCGCGGACGATGCGCTTCTGGACGAGGGGGACTTCCTCGGGGGGGAGTTCGACGCCGAGGTCGCCGCGGGCGACCATGACGCAGTCGGTCAGGGCGAGGATGCTGTCGAGGTTTTCGACGGCCTGGGGTTTTTCCATCTTGACCATGACCCAGGCGCGGCCGGCGGCGATGCGCTTGGTTTCGGCGACGTCCTCGGCGCGTTGGACGAAGGACAGGCCGATGTATTCGATGCCGAGGGGCAGGACGAAGTCGAGGTCGGCGCGGTCTTTTTCGGTCAGGGCGGGGATGGGGAGGGCGACGTCGGGGACGTTGACGCCCTTGCGGTCGGAGAGCGGGCCGCCGACGACGACTTCGGTTTCCAGGTGGTCGGGGCGGACGCGGGTGACGCGCAGGCGGAGCTTGCCGTCGTCGAGGAGGAGGGTGGTGCCGATCTGGGCAGCGGCGATGATCTCCTTGTGGGGGAGGTTGACGCGGCGGACGTCGCCCGGGGTGGGGTTGAGGTCGAGGCGGAAGGTCTGGCCGGTTTGCAGTTGGACGCGGCCGCCCTGGAACTGGCCGACGCGGAGTTTGGGGCCCTGGACGTCCACGAGGATGCCGATGGGGCGGCCGACGCGGCGTTCGACTTCGCGGATCATGAGGATGCGCTGTGCGTGGTCCTCGTGGGAGCCGTGGGAGAAGTTGAGGCGGAAGACGTCGGCGCCGGCGCGGTAGAGGCGTTCGATGACCTCGATGGTGGAGGAGGCGGGGCCGAGGGTCGCGATGATCTTGGTGCGGCGGCGGCGGCGCAGGACGGGGCGGGCGACCATGCGGACGTATCCTTCCGGCTTCGGGGCGGGCGGTTCGGTGAGGTCGGGGCGCAGGGTTTGGGTGGCGACGCCGAGGATGCGGGCGACGTCCGTGACGCGGTCGTCGGGGACGCGTTTCCATTGGGAGACGGCGGCGGTGGAGATGCCGAGCTCGGTGGCGATGCGGGTGATGGCGCCGCGGCGGGCGAAGAGGTCTTCGAGGGTTGGGTCGCGCATGGGCGTGTCTTACCCTGATTAAGCGACGGCTGCCGAGGTTTATTTTTACTTACAATAATTAAGTTGCACGTCAGGTGATGAGGATGGCGCGGAAGTCGTTGACGTTGGTCAGGGTGGGGCCGGTGGTCAGCAGGTCGCTGAGGGTGGCGAAGAGGGTATGGCTGTCGTGGGCGGCCAGCAGCGTGCGCGGGTCGAGGCCGGCGGTGTGGGCGCGGGCGAGGGTGGTGGGGGTGGCGATAGCGCCGGCGTTGTCTTCGGAGCCGTCGATGCCGTCGGTGTCGGCCATGAGGGCATAGACGCCGGGGGTGGCGGCCAAAGCGAGGGTGGCGCCGAGGAGGCATTCACCGTTGCGGCCGCCGCGGCCGGGCGGGGTGGTGCGGATGGTGACAGTGGTCTCGCCGCCCGAGAGGAGGACGCAGGGGGCGGGCAAGGGGTGGCCGTGGGTGTGGGCGGACAGCGCGATGCCGGCCAGCACCGTGCCGAGTTCGCGGGCCTCGCCTTCGAGGGCGTCGCCGAGGATGAGGGGGGTGAGGCCGAGGGGGCGGGCGGCCTCGGCGGCGGCTTGGAGCGCCATGAGAGGGGTGGCGATGAAGCGGAAGTCGGTCGTGGCGAGGCGCGGGTCGCCGGGTTTGGGGGATTCATCGGCCGCGGCGGCGAGGTGGGTGGTGACGGCGTCGGGGAGGGGCATGCGGTAGTGGGCGGCGAGGGCGCGGGCCTGGGCGAAGGTGGAGGGGTCGGGGACGGTGGGGCCGGAGGCGATGACGGTGGGGTCGTCGCCGGGGACGTCGGAGATGGCGAGGGTGACGACGCGGGCGGGGTGGGCGGCGGCGGCCAGGCGCCCGCCGGAGAAGGCGGAGAGGTGGCGGCGGATGCAGTTCATCTCGTTGATGGTGGCGCCGGAGGCGAGCAGGGCACGGTTGACTGCGATGAGGTCGGGCAGGGAGAGGCCGGGGGCGGGCAGCGTGGTGAGGGAGGAGCCGCCGCCGGAGACCAGGAAGAGGACCAGGTCGTCGGGACCGGCTTGCGTCGCGAGGTCGAGCATGCGTTGGGCGGCGCGGGCGCCGGCCTCATCGGGGACGGGGTGGGAGGCTTCGGCGACCTCGATGCGCGACGTCGGGTGGCCGTGGCCGTAGCGGGTGACGACCAGGCCGGAGAGGGGGATGTCGGGCCAGGCGGCCTCGACGGCGGCGGCCATCACCGCGGCGGATTTGCCCGCGCCGAGCACCAGGACGCGGCCGGGCGGCCTGTCGGGCAGGTGGCGCGCCAGCACGACGCGCGGATCAGCACTCGCAACCGCAGCGTCGAACAGGCGCCGCAGCACGGCGCGGGCCGATACGTCGTCCAGGGCCATGCGTTCCGTCCTCGATTCCGGCAGGCCACATCATCGCTTCTCCGGCCCGCGAGGCAATGCCGTGCGATGACGGCGCGACGGGCGGGCCCGTTACCCGCAGCTCGTCTCGTCCCAGGCCTGCACCGTCAGATGGCGGTGGATGCGCCCGTCATGCAGTTCGAGCGTCATGGCCGAGACCACATGGCAACCATCCGGATAGGCGCAGCGCTCGACGAAGGCGGCGCGGCGCGCATCACTAATCGCCTCCCCCACCGCGTGGGTCATTTCCCGGGCGCAGACGTCGCGCCAGAAGGCTTCGATCGCCGGCCGGCCGACCAGGCGCATCGGCGCGCTGGGTGGGCGGTTGCGGTCGATGATCTCCATCTCGGCGTCCTCGTCGTAGAACGAGACGATCGAGGCTGCGTCGCTGGTTTCGAGTGCGTGGGTCAGGGCCGCGAGATCGAAGGCGGCCGTGGCGCGTTGCGCGGTGGACATCCTGGCCTCTCCTGCCGGCGCGGCGGCCGTTCCGCCGCGCGCAGGAGGAGCCTACACCGCCCGCCCGGCGGCCGGGGCGGCAAATCCGTCGAAACCGGAGGTTGGCGCCGAGGGGCGTCTGCACCAGATTGACACCGGACGAGGAGACCATGTCATGCCCGTACCCGAAATGGACGACGCCACCCGCACTGAACTTGAGGCCGCGGCCTTCCGCCGGTTGGTGCAGCATCTGCGCGAACGGTCGGATGTGCAGAACATCGACATGATGAATTTGGCGGGATTCTGCCGGAATTGCCTGTCGCGCTGGTATCGCGAAGGTGCCGAGGCGAAGGGCATCGCGATCGCCGACGCCGATGCCCGGGAGATCGTCTACGGCATGCCGTACAAGGAATGGCAGGCGCTGCACCAGAAGGAGGCGACTGCGGAACAGAAGGCCAAGTTCGTCGCCGCGAATCCCGGCCACTAACAGGGGCAAGGTTGATGGCGAGGAAGCCGAGGTCTAAACCCGCCGCCCTTCAGACAGAGGCGCGCAACATGTCGCAGACGGCAGAGAAACAACAGGATACCGAGGTCGGCGGCATCGCGGCCGATCGGCTCCGTTCGATCATCGAGCGGGTCGAGCGGTTAGAGGAGGAAAAGAAGGCCCTCTCCTCCGACATCAAGGACATCATGGCCGAGGCGAAGTCGGCCGGCTTCGACGTGGCGGTGATCCGCGCCATCCTGCGCATCCGCAAGCAGGAACCGGCCGATGTCGAGGAGCAGGAAGCGCTGCTCGACCTGTATCGCCGCGCCCTCGGCATGTGAGGGGACAGCGCATGCTCGCCGCACCCGATACGATCAGTGGCTGGCATGCGCATGTCTATTTCGACCCCGCCTCGCGCCCGGCCGCCGAGCGGCTGCGCGAGGCGATCGGGCTGGCGTTTCCTGAGGCGGTGCTCGGGCGCTGGCACGATGTGCCGGTTGGGCCGCACGCGCGGGCGATGTACCAGGTGGCCTTCGCGCCGGGCCTGTTGGCCGGTTTGCTGCCCTTCATCGCGTTGAACCGCGAGGGGCTGACCGTGTTGGTGCATCCCGATACCGGGCACGCCAAGGCGGACCATCTGCACCACGCGCTGTGGATGGGGGCGGTATTGCCGCTGGATGCTTCCGTGCTGCCCGATTGAAGCAGGCCCGGGAAGACGGCACTGCCCCGTTCGGCATGTGAGGGCATGGGAGCAAAACCGACGGCATGAGGCTTTGACTTATGCCGGGGGCCGGATCAGCGACGACCGAAGCCTCGTTCCAAGTCGCGGGGCCTGGTCTCGACCTGGGCTGGACGCGCCGGGGGCGGGGTTGTCCAGGAACGGCAGGCAGCTTGCCGTGCGGCGTGCCACCACCGTCACAGGCCCGCTTCCGCTTCCAGTTCCGCCTCGACCGCATGGCGCAGCGCCTGCGGCTGGAGCAGCACGATCGCGCCACGCTCCTTGGCGATCAGGCCGCGGCGCGTGAGGTCGGCGAATTCGCGCGACACGGCTTCCCGTCGTGCGCCGATCCGCGCGGCGAGGATGTGCCGTCGCGGCGGCGGACTCACCACGCGTTCATCGGGGTTCGCCGCCGCGGCCTGGGTGAGGCGCGGGCGCGACAGGCGGAGGAGTTCCGCGTAGATGCGCAGGCGAACGGGCAGGGTCTCGCGCTCGATCAGGCGCTTCGATTGCCGTCGCAGGATCGCGGTGACCGTCCGCAGCAGCGCGAGGCAGGCCGCCGGCGTGCTGCACGCGGCGTCGAGGAAGGCGGCGGCGGGAACAGTGCAGAGCCGCGACTGCACCAGCGCGGTCGCACCCGCCGTCCGCGCGGCACCGTCGATCGCCGCGATTTCGCCGAACATGCCGCCGGCGCTGATATCGCTGAGGATCACCTCGCGCCCGGACGGGGTTCGGACCTGGATGCGGACCACGCCCTCCAGGACGAACCAGACATCGCCGGATGGGTCATCGAGATCGAGGATCATCCCGCCTGGGCCGTAGCTGCGCCAAGCCGCAGCGGCGGCAACGCGCCGCAGGGTTTCCTCGGATGCGTCGCGCAGGACGGGCATGCGGCGCAGCTGGTCGATGCGGGAGGTGTCGGCGCGGGGCGGGGTGCCTGGCGCGGTGGGGCCTGGGTTCCGGTGAGTGGCATCGTCTGAGGGCATCCCCGGCTCCCTTGCGCGGTTGCTGGTGTCCTGATTCTGACGTCCTGCGGACGTCGTTCTCAGGCCATCAGCCTTTGTATTCAGTGGCCTGCCTGTCCGATTTGTTCGTTGGAAACCCAACGAACTTAGTGGGCAGGACATGGGCGGGCATCCGCTTCCCGCCTGCGCGCGCGATCAGCATGCGTGGCAGCGCCAACCGGCGCGCGTCGGTGCGGTGCGGCGCCGACCGCATCAGGGAGGAGCAGCGGGCCATCTCCGCGACGGCGATCGCCGTCGGGCGCCGTTGGTCGAGGCGTGGGATCCATGGGCCTCGACCCGATGTCGCAGCAATGGCCATCACAGCAGCGATCCCCACATGGTCGCCGGCCCGGCGTGACGATCATGCGCCACGCTCGCCGGTATCATGGCGATCGTGAAACGAAGATGCCAGGCTTTTGAGGACGGGCTGGATTACCAGGGTCGGCCAGGCGCATGCCGCGAGCGAAATGCTTCGTGTAGAGGTGCTGCGACAGGTGCTCGCCCGTGGGTCGATCGTGGGGGATGAAAAGGCCGCGGTGCGGTGCCTCCACGCGCATCACAGGCCCGACCGCGTGGGCGGCCGGGCCTGATTGGGCGATGCTCCATGCCGGGCGCCATGCCCGCCCCCGAGGCTACGGGCCTAGTCGACCGGAACCTCGGTGTAGACGACCTCGGCGCTTTCGCCCGAGCCAACATAGGTCGCGATGCGCCGCGTCTGCTGCTGGCCGCTGAGCGGCATCACGCCGAACGCCGATGGCGTCACGTTCGTCCGCGCCGAGGTCGCCTCGAAGTAGGCCACCCCACCGCTCTCGCCCTGGCCTTCCCAGGTCGCGATCAGCGGCGCCTTGAGGTCAGCCACGTTGCCGGTGGCGCTGCGTGCCCGCGGATCGCCCGGGGCGACATACATGACCTCGGCGCCTTCGCCGCTGCCGACGAAGACCGCGACACGATCCTGTGCCAGGACCGGCTGACCGAGAAGCGCGCTCGCGAGAATGGCGGAGCGCATCGTGTTGTTGGTGAGCGTCATTGCCTGTCTCCTTGCTCGCCCGACGACCCTTCGCCGAAGCGGTAAGGGGAGAATGCGAGGGGAGCGCCGGCAATTCGATGCGAACGCGCACAGAAATGCGGCGATCACAGGCGGTACGTCGCCGTGTGTGCGCAAGGCCACGATTCCAAGGCTTCGAGGCCTTGGCGGCGCCGGTTGCGCCCGCGCATTCAGGGCCGCGCGGGCGTGCGCTTCATGGTCACTGCCGAACGGCGCGGCGGGCGTGGCCATGCGTTCGGCGTGAAGGAAGGATGAGCCCGGGGCTGCTCATTTTGCGGTTCCTCGGCGGGGGAGCCAGTGAGGCGGGGCTGCGTTCCCGCCCCATCAGGCCCAGGCAGGCGCGTGACTGCCCAGGGGCACCGAGGGCAGCGACCAATGGGCCGGCGTCGCGCTCAGGATCGCACTGTGGCGCAGCGCGGTCATGCGGCCGTAGCCGCTGTCGTGCTGCTCCAGCCAGGGCGTCACATCGGCGATGCCGGGGGCCGACAGGCCAGCCTCGACCCGGCCCAGGCGCTTGATCCATTCGCCGGTGCCCGCCAGGGATACCCGCACCAGCCAGGAGCCGCCTTCCTCGGCGCGTCGCAGCAGGGCCGCCATCGCGCCGAAGGCGAGCAGGTAGCCGGAGGCATGGTCCAGGGCCTGGCAGGGCAGGGGGCGCGGCTTGTCCTCGCCGGCGGCGATGCGTTCCTCGTCATTCATGCCATTGGCGTTCTGCGTCAGGGAATCGAAGCCGCGACGGGTGGACCAGGGGCCGGCATGGCCGAACGCCGAGAGCGAGACGCAGACGATGCCGGGATGGAGCGCCGCCAGGGCCTCCGGCGCGAAGCCGTGGGCGCCGATCGCGCCGGGTCGGTAGCCTTGCAGGAATACGTCCGCCCCGGCAGCCAGGGCACGCAGCGTCCCGCGCTGCGCCGGATCGCGCAGGTCGAGCGAAGTGCAGCGCTTGCCGCGGCCGGTGTCCATCGACAGTGCCGGCAAGGTCGGCAGGTGGGGTGCGGTCACATGCAGGACATCGGCGCCATGGGCCGCGAGCGTGCGGCCGGCCACCGGGCCGGCGATGACCTTGGTCAGGTCGAGCACGCGGATGCCTTCGAGCGGGCGGGCGGCGAGTGGCGGCAAGGGCGTTGGCGGGGCGTCGCCGATGCGTTCGATCAGCACGGGTGGCAGGGCCGCCACGGCGATGCCCTGCGGGTGCGCCTGCCATTCCGCCAGGGAGCGCGTCATGGTGGCGACGCCGCCGGCGGCGTAGATGGCGGTTTCGGCGGCTTCGGCATTCCAGGATTGCAGGGCGGCGGCGACCGCCTCGCGCGCATAGGCGCAGCCGAGGACACGGAGCACGACATCGCGATGGTGTTCGTGGTTGGTGTGGAGACGGATCCAACGGCCGCCGCCGCAGCGATACAGGCCGGCGATCGGGTCCCATTCATGCGATTCGAAGCCGGGGACATGCATGTGGCGTTCGGAATGGAACTCGGACAGCGCATGCGGCATGTCGACCGAGACGGTTTGCGCCGGGCCACCGCGGGCGCGATGGATGGCGGCGGCGGCCAAGGCGGCGGCGGCGATCGAAGCCGAGGCGGCGGTGCCGACGGCATAGGTCGAGGGCATCAGCGGGTCGGCGCCGGTCAGGGTGGCTTCGGCGGTGGGGAGGCCGGCGAGGGTGAGGAGGTCGGCGAGGGCGGTTTGTGGGGTCGTGGTCATGGGGCGAGCGTCGCGCCAACGGCAGCGGCCGTCCAGGCTCTGGACCCATTGATCAGCACCGGAAGATGACGGTGGCGGCGCTGCCTCACCTGGCCGTTGCGCCACCGGTCGTCACTCCGGCGGTCCGAGGCCCAGTTCGTCAGGACGCAGCGTCAGCACCGATACGCCGGAAGCCGTCACGGCAACGGTGTGCTCGAACTGCGCGGAAAGCGACCCGTCGCTCGTCACGACAGTCCAGCCGTCAGCTTCGGTTCTTACGCGGCGTCGGCCTCGATTGAGCATCGGCTCGATGGTGAACACCATGCCCTCGCGGAGGGCGAGGCCGGTTCCCGGCATTCCGAAGTGCAGGACCTGCGGCTGCTCATGCATCTCTCTGCCGATGCCGTGGCCGCAGTATTCGCGCACCACGGAGTAGCCGTGTCGCTTGGCATGGCGTTCGATCGCCCAGCCGATGTCTCCGAGCCGCGCGCCCGGACGAACCGCCCGGATGCCCCTCCACAGGGCTTCGTGGGTGGTCTGGACCAGCCTTCTGGCGGCAGGTTCTACATCGCCGACGAGATAGGTTTTGCTTGAGTCGGCAATGTAGCCATTCTTCTCGAGCGTGATGTCGAAGTTGACGATATCGCCGTCCCGCAGCACGTCCGATGGCGATGGAACGCCGTGGCAGACCACATTGTTCAACGAGGCATTCAATACGAAGCCATAGCCATACTGGCCCTTGCTCGCGGGCCGGGCCTGGAGGTCGTGGACGATGAAATGATCGACCATGTCATTGATCTGAAGGGTCGACAGCCCGCCGAGCGAGGTTCGGTCCAGCAACCGGAACACGGAGGCCAGTAGCCGACCGGATTCGGCCAGCAATGCCAGTTCCTGGGGCCGCTTCGTCATGCGTCGATGACGGCCAGTGGTTGCACCGAAACGCCGGCGGCACTGAGCTCGCGCGCCATGATCCCGGTGAAGCTGAGCGTCGGATTGGTCTCGCAGAGCATGCCTACCTTGATCCAGTAGGCGGCCTGCGCATTGATCGAACGAAGCGATACCTTGCTCGCCCTGCGCAGCAGATCGTGCAGATCGTCATCAATGTTCACGATGCCCATTGGGGCCTCCGCGTATGATTCATATTTAAACTATATATGAATCATATGTGGAGGCCAAGGTCGGCGCCGGACCGCCCTTTCGTCGTGCCGCGCCGGGTCCTGCCCGGTGCCACATTTCCGTCCTGGCAGAACTGTGTGGCCCTGCGCCGATTCAAGCTTTCAGCGATACATCCCCTCCACCTCCGCGCCGCGCGCCTCGATCACCGCGCGGCGCTTCACCTTCATCGTCGGGGTCAGCAGGCCGTTCTCGATGGTGAAGGCTTCGGTGGCGCTGAAGTGGCGGATGCGTTCGATGGTGGGCAGTTTGGCGTTCACCCGGCGCACGGCGTCGGCCACTTTATCCGCCATGCCTTCGGCCGGGACGAGCAGGGCGACCAGGGCGGGCTTGCCTTCGCCGGCGACGAGCGCCTGGTGGATCTCGGGTTCGGCCATCAACAGGCATTCGACCTTGGCGGGGCTGACCATGTCGCCGCCGAGGGTCTTGATGAAGTCCCGCTTGCGGTCGGTGATGCGCAGGTAACCGTCCTCGATGACGCCGACATCGCCGGTGTGCAGCCAGGGCGTGTCCTCGCCGGGCAGGGTCTGCAGGGCGGCGGCGGTGGCCTCGGGGTTGTTCCAGTAGCCGGTCATGACGAGGTCGCCGCGCACCAGGACTTCGCCGTCCTCGGCGATGCGGCATTCGACGCCACGTAGGGCCGGGCCGACGGTGTGGCGGCGGTTGGCCCAGGGCAGGTTGACGCTGATCACGGGGCCGGCCTCGGTCTGGCCGTAGCCCTGGATGACGGGCAGGCCGAGGGCGATGAAGAAGCCGGACAGGTCGGGGTCGAGGCGGGCGCCGCCGGAGACCATGGCGCGCAGCTTGCCGCCGAACCGGTCGCGCATCTTCTGCCGCACGAGGCGGTCGAGCACGCGGTCCTGCAGTTTCTGGAACAGGTTGAGCGGCGGGCCGTCCATCCGGCGCAGGCCGAGGGCCAGCGCGCGGTCGAAGAGCCGCCGCTTGAAGGGGCTCTCCTTCTCCAGCCCGGCGAGGATGCGCGCGCGCAGCAGCTCGAACAGGCGGGGGACGGCGGTGAGGATGGCGGGCGTGATCTCGGCGAGTTCGTGGGAGAGGCGGTCAGCGCCGCGCGAATAGACCACCTCCAGTCCGGCCGAGGGCAGCAGGAAGCCACCCACCGTGTGCTCATAGGCGTGGGAGAGCGGCAGGAAGGAGAGGTAGGGCTGGTTCTCGATGCCGAGCCGCTTGACCAGCGGCACCACGCCGGCGCGGTTCGCCAGCAGCGCGCGGTGCGGCAGCATGACGCCCTTGGGCAGGCCGCCGGTGCCGGAGGTGTAGATCAGGCAGGCTAGGCTGTCGGTGGGCGCCGAGGCGCATTCGGCGGCCAGCATGGCGACGTCGCCGGGGGTGGCAATGGCTTCCTCCCAGCGGTGGCCAGTGAGGCCGGCGGCGGTGGGCGGTTCCTCGATGCAGATGAGCAGGTCGAGGCCCTCGGCCAGGGCGGCGCCTTCGAGAACCTTTTCGGCCAGTTTGCGGGTGGAGACCACCGCGGCCCGCGCGCCCGAATCGCGCAGGATATGCGCGTGGTCGCCCGGCAGGTTGGTGGTGTAGGTCGGCA
Organism: Neoroseomonas lacus; assembly: GCF_014644535.1. Taxonomy (GTDB): domain Bacteria; phylum Pseudomonadota; class Alphaproteobacteria; order Acetobacterales; family Acetobacteraceae; genus Neoroseomonas; species Neoroseomonas lacus. The sequence goes on along the minus strand of NZ_BMKW01000001.1, from coordinate 575,444 downwards.
CGGTGATGGCGCCGATCGCCATGATGGCGGTGTCGGCGATCGGGAATTCCGGGCGGTTCTCGCTGACCAGCAGGACGCGGTCTCCCGGGCCGATGCCGCGGGCGCGCAGGAAGGCGGCCACCGAGGCGGTCTGCAGGGCGAAGTCGCCCCAGCTCAGGCTGCGCCACGCGCCGCCGTGCCAATGGCGGAACAGCGGCCGGTCGGCCCATTGCGCGGCGCGCGCCAGCATCATCGCCGGCAGCGTCGGCCAATTCTCGGGCGCGTGTGACATGTGGCGTCCGGTTCCCCCCGTGTTGCACCCTGGGGACGATGTAAGGTGCGGCGCGGCGCTTGGCCATCACTCCGATTGGCCTATATGGACGGACGTGACCCACCGCACCGCTCCCTCCCTCGCCCGTTCCCCCCTTGATGCCGCAGCCGGCGATGCCGCGCTGCCGGTTTGGGATTTGTCGGACCTCTATGCCGGGGTGGATGACCCGCGGCTGGCGGCTGACCTTGACCGCGCGGAGGCCGATGCCCGCGCCTTCGAGAAGCGGCTGTCCGGCCGGCTCGCGGCGCTGGCCGGCGATGCGCTGGCGCAGGCGATCGGCGAGTATGAGGCGCTGTGGGAGCGGCTGGGGCGCGTGACGTCCTTCGCCGGGCTCGTGTTCAGCGGCGATGCGCAGGACGCGGCGAATGGCCGCTTCTACCAGACCATGCAGGAGCGGGTGACGACGATCTCCTCGCATCTGTTGTTCTTCACGCTGGAGATCAACCGGCTGGAAGAGCCGGCGCTGGAGAAGAAGATCGGCGGGTCGGCCGCACTTGGCCATTGGCGGCCCTGGCTGCGCGACCTGCGCGTGTTCCGCCCGCACCAGCTTTCCGACGAGATGGAGAAGCTGCTGCATGAGAAGGAGGTTGCCGGCGCCTCGGCCTGGAACCGACTGTTCGACGAGACCATCGCCAATATGAAGGTAAAGGTCGGCGAGGAGGAGGTGACGGTCTCCGCCGCGCTGAACGGGTTGTCGGACCGGGACAGGGCGAAGCGGGCGGCCTCGGCCAAGGGCGTTTCGGCGGCATTCGCCGAGCGGGTGCGGCTGTTCACGCTGATCACCAACACGCTCGCGAAGGACAAGGAGATCGAGGACAAGTGGCGCCACTATCCGCGCCCGGGGTCCTATCGAAACCGGTCCAACATGGTCGAGGACGAGGTGGTGGACGCGCTGGTGAGCGCGGTCACGGCATCCTATCCGCGGCTGTCGCATCGCTATTATGCGATGAAGGCGAAATGGCTGGGGATGGAGAAGCTCCAGCATTGGGACCGCAACGCGCCGCTGCCGGATGAGGATGACCGTCTGGTGCCGTGGTCCGAGGCGGTGGAGCGGGTGCTGAATTCCTATGCGGCGTTCAGCCCGGAGCTGTCGCAGATCGGCCGGCGGTTCTTCGACAAGCCATGGATCGACGCGGCGTTGCGGCCGGGCAAGGCGTCGGGCGCCTTCGCGCATCCGACGGTGCCCTCGGCGCATCCGTACCTGCTGCTGAATTATCACGGCAAGGCGCGCGACGTGATGACGCTGGCGCATGAGCTGGGGCATGGGGTGCATCAGATCCTGGCCGGGGCGCAGGGGTATCTGTTGTCGTCCACGCCGCTGACGCTGGCGGAGACGGCCTCCGTGTTCGGCGAGATGCTGACCTTCCGCGCCGTGCTCGATGCCGAGACCGACCCCAGGCGGCGTCGTGCGATGCTGGCCGGCAAGGTCGAGGACATGCTGAACACGGTGGTCCGGCAGATCGCCTTCTACCGTTTCGAGACGCTGCTGCATGACGAGCGGCGGAAGGGGGAGATTTCCTCCGAGCGGATCGCCGAGCTGTGGATGCAGGTGCAGGTGGAGAGCCTGGGGCCGGCCTTCGAGTTCACGCCGGATTACGGGGTGTACTGGGCGTATATCCCGCACTTCATCCACTCGCCCTTCTATGTCTATGCCTATGCCTTCGGGGATTGCCTGGTGAATGCGCTGTATGGCGTCTATCGCGACGGCACCGTGAAGGATTTCCAGGGCAAGTACCTGGACATGCTGCGCGCGGGCGGGACCAAGCGGCATACGGAGCTGCTCGCGCCCTTCGGGCTGAATGCGGCGGAGCCGTCCTTCTGGATGAAGGGGCTGGACGTCATTTCCGGCTTTATCGACGAGCTCGAGAAGACGGATGGCTGATCGCGAGGGCAGCACCATTTTCGGGGAGGCGCGGCGGATGCTGCGCACCTCGGGGGCGGTGGGCGGCATTGCCGCGCGGTATGCGGGGCAGCGCTTCCTTGGGATGAAATCCGACAAGGCGGCGCATGCGGAGGATCTGAAGGCCATACTCGGCGGGCTGAAGGGCCCGATGATGAAGGTGGCGCAGTTCCTGTCCACCGTGCCGGATGCGCTGCCGGCGGAATACGCCAAGGAACTGGCCACGCTTCAGGCCAATGCGCCGCCGATGGGCTGGCCCTTCGTGCGCCGGCGGATGGCGAGCGAGTTGGGGCCGGACTGGGAAATCAAATTCGCCAGTTTCGAGCGGGAGGCGGCGGCGGCGGCCTCGCTGGGCCAGGTGCATCGCGCGGTGCTGCATGACGGCACGCGCGTTGCCTGCAAGCTGCAATATCCGGACATGGCGAGCGTGGTGGAGGCGGATCTTCGCCAGTTGAAGATCGCCATGGCGCTGTACCGGCGCATGGATTCGACGCTGGAAAATGAGGACGCCTTCGGCGAGTTACAGGACCGGCTGCGCGAGGAGCTGGATTACCTGCGCGAGGCGGCACAGCAGCGCCTGTATGGGCTGATGCTGAAGGACGTGCCGGGCGTGCATGTGCCGAGCCCGATCGAGACGCATTCCACCCGCCGGCTGCTGACCATGACCTGGCTCGATGGCCGCGCCATCCAGGCCCGCATCGACGAGAACCCGCCGGCGGAGGAGCGCAACGCCTATGCCCGCGCGCTGTTCCGCGCCTGGTATGTGCCGCTGTACGGCTATGGCGTGATCCATGGCGACCCGCATCTGGGCAATTACCAGGTGCGCGGCGATTGCCCGGAGAATGACGGCTTCGGCATCAACCTGCTCGATTTCGGCGTGGTGCGAGTGTTCCCGCCCAGCTTCATCGGCGGCGTCATCATGCTGTACGAGGCGATGCGCGACGACGACATGGACAAGGCCGCCGAAGCGTATCGGATCTGGGGCTTCAAGAATCTCAGCCGCGAGACGATGGACGTGCTGAACATGTGGGCGCGGTTCCTGTACGAGCCGCTGCTGGATGACCGGGTGCGGCCGATCCAGCCGAATGACGACCCGATGTTCGGCCGCAGGATCGCCGAGGAAGTCCATGCGGGCCTCAAGCGCACCGGGGGTGTGCGGGTGCCGCGCGAATTCCCGCTGATGGACCGGGCGGCGATCGGGCTTGGTTCGGTTTTCGTGCGGCTCGACGCGAAGCAGAACTGGCACAATCTGTTCCATGAGCTGATCGAGGGGTTCGACGAGGCGAAGCTCGCCGAGCGACAGGCGGCGGCGCTGGCCGAGGCGCGCGTGCCGGCGGTGCGGACGGATCAACCCTCCTAGTTGCGGCTTGCGTGCGACGGCGCTCTGGCAGACCGTTCCGATGCCAGGGGCCGAATGCTTGGACCGCTGGTATGAACCTTCTCAAGCCCCCAGACGCCGGGCGCAAATCTCCGCTTTGCCTAGCGTCGTGCCGAAGGCCCGCCTCCGGCGGGCCGCAGTGGCGGCCTCGGCAGGAATCATGGCATCATGCCGCTGGCATAAGTCCCCGTTTGATCCAGCATCTTCACGCGCCCGGCTGATCCCAGTGAGGCGCGATCTGCTCTAGCCAGGGCGGTAGTAGGCCCTGAATACCGGCCAGACCCGGCCGCCACACGCAACGTTGCGGTTGGCGAGGGCGACGAAGGCGTCGTTCCTCTGGTCGTTCGTCATGGCCGAGGTGTCGAGACGCGTCACGGGAGTGCAATCCGAAGCGGACAGGGCGAGGCTCGGCTCGGCGAGGCGCGCGCGCAGTTCAGCCACCCGGAGGCGGTGGATCTGGAATGCTTGGCCGAAGACGAGCGAGACGGCGATGGCGGCGGCCGTGAGGCTGAGCAGTGGCGACAGCCTCGACCAGATCTTCGCCGCCTCGGCCCAGAGCCAGACCACGCCGACGGCGAACAGCGCGACGGAACCTACCCATTGGCGGGGCAGGATCCAGTAGTTGGCGCGGTAGGAGATCCAGCTGAGCAGCAGCGAAATGCCGATGGACAGCAACATCAACAGGATGGGTGCACATAGGGCCCCCACCGCTCCACGCAGCCTTATGGGCAACAGCAGGGCGCCGGCGACGGCGATGAGCGTGAAGGCGGCAGCCTTCAGATACCTCCCATCCAGGAACTGTGTGTGGCTGTAGTCGGTGAAATGCGTGAGCGGGCCGACCGCCCAGAGCCATTGGAACGGGTCGTAACTGAACACTGGATGACCGCGTAGCCAGGTGATCGCAGCGAGGAGCAGGTAGAGGCCCGCACCCAGGGCAACCAGCCAGGGCCTGGAGAAGAGGATCAGCCCGCGCAGGCTGACGGCTTCTTCGGTGGTCGCGACACGATGGACATAGGCGACGAGACAGACCGCCGGCCAGTAGACGGCGAAATAGGGATGGATGGTCGCGCCCAGCACCGCCGAGACAATGCCGAGCAGCAGCACCGCGCGGCTTGCGGGATGCATCGGGTAGGCGACGTAGAACAGCAGCAACCCCATCGAGGCGGCGGCGATGGGTACATAGGCGCGCGCCTCGCCCATGAAATACAGCAGCATGTGCTGGCCGCTTAGGGCTAGTACGAGGATAACCTGCCATAAAACAGAGAAACCCAGGGTCCGAAACAGAAGGATTGCCGCCGACAACAAAAATAATCCTGAAAATATCGAGGGTAGGCGCAATAGCAAAGTCTCAAGTCCAAGATAGTTCAATGTCCAGTAGTTCAGCATGATGTAGATGCCGGTATGGCCATGCTGGATTGTATCCGCGATCGACAGGAACAGGGACCATGCTTCGGCAGTGCTGGGTTCGGCCCCAAAGACGAACTGGGTGACCTCGTCGATCCAGAGCGGGCGTCGATACGAAGCATTAAGAAGCACGGCACTGAAGCCGAGCAGAAATGGCAGGGCGCAAGCCAGGAATCGTAGTGCGCGAATTAATGCCATGGTGTGCATATATTCGGTCCCCATGGGCTCGCGCCACTGAAAAGCGCCTTGCAGCCGGTGGCACCAGGCAGTGCGCTGGACACCCCGCCGCGCCCCCTGTAGGTGCGTTGCTTCATATCTCGGCGCAGGGAGATCTCCCGCATGAAGCTTGCGGTTCTGACGGAACGGCGGAACGGGGAGACCCGGGTCGCGGCAACGCCCGAGACGGTGAAGAAATACATCGGCATGGGGCTCGAGGTCGCGGTCGAGACCGGGGCGGGTGTCGCCTCCGGCTTCACCGATGCGGCCTATGCCGAGGCGGGCGCCACGATGGCCGCTGATGCCGCCACCGCGCTGGCCGGCGCCGCGATCGTGCTGAAGGTGCGCGCACCGCTCGGCACCGGGGAAGGCGCGGTGGATGAGCTGTCGCTGATCCCGCGCGGGGCGCTGCTGATCGGCACGCTCGGCGCCGATGCGGCGGGTGCCGCGACCTACGCCAATCTCGGCATCGAGGCCTGTTCGATGGAGCTGGCGCCGCGCATCACCCGCGCGCAGTCGATGGACGTGCTGTCGTCCCAGGCGAACCTCGCCGGGTATCGCGCGGTGATCGAGGGTGCGGGCGCCTATGACAAGGGTTTCCCGATGATGATGACGGCCGCCGGCACGGTGCCCGCGGCCAATGCATTCATCATGGGGGCCGGCGTTGCCGGGTTGCAGGCGATCGCCACCGCGCGGCGGCTTGGCGGGCGGGTATCCGCGACCGATGTGCGGCCGGCGGCGAAGGAGGAGATCAAGTCCCTCGGCGCCAGCTTCGTCGGCTACGAGGATGAGGAGAGCAAGGCGGCGCAGACCGCGGGCGGCTACGCCAAGCAGCTCTCGGCCGAGTTCTACGCCAAGCAGGCGGAAGTGGTGGCGACGCATATCGCCAAGCAGGATGTCGTGGTCTGCACGGCGCTGGTACAGGGACGGCGCGCGCCGATCCTGGTCACCGCCGCGATGGTCGCCTCGATGAAGCCGGGCTCGGTGATCGTGGACATCGCCTCGGATGCCGGCGGCAATTGCGCACTGACCAAGCCGGGCGAGCTGTTCGTCACCGACAATGGCGTGAAGGTGCTCGGCTACACCAATTGGGCGGGGCGGCTGCCGGCGGCGGCCTCGGCACTGTATGCGCGCAACCTGCTGACCTTCCTGTCGACCTTCTGGGACAAGGAAGCCAAGGCGCCGAAGCTGCCGGAGGATGATGACATCGTGAAGGGCGTCACACTCACCCGCGGGGGTGCGGTCGTGCACCCCGCGATGAAGCCGGCGGCATAGGGGCACGGACGATGAACGCAACGGAACTCGCCAACCAGGCGCAGGCGACCGCGCAGCGCGCGCTGGAACTGGCCGCGCAGGCGCGCGCCGCCGCCGAGGCCGTGGCCCCGGTCGCCGCGGCTGCCGAGCCCTTTCTCTATCTGCTGACGATCTTCCTCCTGGCCTGCTTCGTCGGCTACCACGTGGTGTGGAACGTCACGCCGGCGCTGCATTCGCCGCTAATGGGCGTGACCAACGCGATCTCCTCGGTGATCGTGGTGGGTGCGATCCTCGCGGCAGGGACGGCGGATGGGGCGGCGGCGCGGATCTTCGGCTTCATTGCCGTCACACTCGCCTCGGTGAACATCTTCGGCGGCTTCATGGTGACGCGACGGATGCTGGCGATGTTCAAGAAGAAGGGGAGCTGACGCCATGGGTGCCACGCTCTCGACACTGTCGTATCTGGTCGCGTCCGTCCTGTTCATCCTGGCGCTGCGCGGGCTGAGCCATCCGGAGACCAGCCGCCGCGGCAATACCTTCGGCATGATCGGGATGGGCATCGCCATCCTGGCCACGCTGTTCCATCACGGCATGGATCTCGGCGGCATCGTGCTGGTCATCGCCGGGTTGGCGATCGGCGGCACGGTCGGCACCGTCGTCGCCCGGCGCATCCAGATGACGGCGCTGCCGCAACTGGTGGCGGCCTTCCATTCGCTGGTCGGCATGGCGGCGGTGTTCGTCGCCGCGGCCGCGTTCTACGCGCCGGAGAGCTTCGGCATCGGCACGCATGGGCATATCCATGGCCAGTCACTCGTGGAGATGTCACTCGGCCTGGCGATCGGTGCGATCACCTTCTCGGGCTCGGTCATCGCCTTCGCCAAGCTGGCGGGGCGCATGTCGGGGGCGCCGATCACCTTCGGCGGGCAGCATTGGCTCAATCTCGGCCTCGGGTTGCTGCTGCTGGTGCTGATCATCAGCTTCGTCGCGACCGGCAATGCGGCGCTGTTCTGGATGATCGCGCTGCTGTCCTTCGCGCTCGGCTTCCTGCTGATCATCCCGATCGGCGGGGCGGACATGCCGGTCGTCGTGTCCATGCTGAACAGCTACTCGGGCTGGGCGGCGGCGGGCATCGGCTTCACCATCGGCAACCTGCTGCTGATCATCACGGGCGCGCTGGTCGGCGCTTCGGGTGCCATCCTGTCCTACATCATGTGCAAGGGCATGAACCGCAGCATCATCAACGTGCTGCTGGGCGGCTTTGGGTCTGAATCCGGCGCGGCCGCGGCGGGCGGCGGCGATGCCGACCGGCCGCCGGTCAAGGCCGGGTCGCCGGAAGATGCCGCCTTCATGATGAAGAACGCGCAGAAGATCATCGTCGTGCCAGGCTACGGCATGGCGGTCGCGCAGGCGCAGCAGGTGCTGCGCGAAATGGGCGACCTGCTCAAGAAGGAAGGCGTCGACATCAAGTACGCTATCCACCCCGTCGCGGGCCGCATGCCCGGCCACATGAACGTGCTGCTGGCCGAGGCGAACGTGCCCTATGACGAGGTGTTTGAGCTGGAGGAGATCAATCCGGAATTCGCCGACGCGGATGTGGCCTTCGTCATTGGCGCCAATGACGTGACCAACCCGGCGGCGAAGACGGACAAGTCCTCGGCGATTTACGGCATGCCGATCCTCGATGTGGAGCGCGCCAAGACGGTGTTCTTCATTAAGCGCGGCATGGCGAGCGGGTATGCTGGCGTGGAGAACGAGCTGTTCTTCCGGCCCAACACCATGATGCTGTTCGGCGACGCCAAGAAGGTGACTCAGGAGATCGTCCAGGCGCTGCAGCGGTAACGCCGCGTCGCTGCAGCTTCGCGCTGCAGCGACACCGCTTGCTACGGGCAGGCGTGATACGGGATACTACCTCCAGGGGAAGAGGCGTCGCCGGATACGCGGCGATGGCACCGCGGTTCCGTTTCAGCGGAGGCGCATCTGTCCCAGGATGTCTTATTTTACGCCGTCGTCGGTTTTCTCGCCCAGTTCGTCGATGGGGCGATCGGCATGGCCTATGGGCTCACCGCCAGCTCGGTCATGTTGGCGCAGGGCGTGCATCCGGCCATGGCTTCGGCCGGGGTCCATGCGGCGGAGGTCGTCACTACCGCCTTGTCGGGGGCTGCTCATTGGCGGCTTGGCCATGTCATCCCGCGTCTGGTGCTGCGGCTGGCGGTGCCCGGGGTGGTCGGCGGCGTGTTCGGTGCCCTGGTGGCCAGCGAGTTGCCGATGCATCTGCTGAAGCCGGCGGTCAGCTTCTATCTCGTCATCATGGGGCTCATCGTGCTGCGCCGCGCCGTCATGGGGCGTCGGCCTGACCCATCGCTGGCCACGCGCGACGCGGCGCCGATCGGCTTCGGCGGGGGCTTCCTCGATGCGGTGGGTGGCGGCGGCTGGGGGCCGCTGGTCACCTCCACGCTGATCGGGCGCGGTCTGGACCCGAAGATTGCGATCGGGTCGTCCAACGCGGCGGAGTTCTTCGTCACCGTTGCGGTCTCGGCGGCCTTCATGACCAGCATCGGCATTGGGGTCTGGCCGATCGTGATCGGGCTGGTGATCGGCGGCGCGATTGCCGCGCCCTTCGCCGCGTTGGCGACGCGCCACATGCCGACGCGCCCCCTGATGGGTGTGGTGGGCGTGGTCATCGTCGCGCTCTCGGCCACCAGCCTGATCCGCAGCTTCACAACATGATGGGCGCCCCCACCGCGCCGGGCGCGGCTTGGTGACAGACAAAAAAAGGGAGGGGGTGCGGGGGAAGTTCTCCTCCCCCGCCCTTCACGGCGCCGCCCGCGCCGCCATCGCCCGGGTGCTCTCATCCATCCGCGCCTCGTAGGTAATGCCGCGTCGTGTCGCCCAGGTGTTCACCAGGTGAAACAGCGGGATGACCGCCATGTCGTCCATCGCGACCTTGATCACGTCCTGCAGCACGCGCTCGCGCTCGCCGTCGTCGAGGATGGTGGTGGCGCGATCGACCAGCGCGTCCATCGTCGGGTTGGAGTAGCGGCCGGCATTCGAGGCGCCGCGCCGCTGCTCGCGGTTGTAGGTGCCGATGATGTTGATGGCGGCATAGGAGGCCTCGCCGGTCGAGGAGCCCCAGCCGGCGAGGCGCATGGCGAATTCCTGCCGTGATGCGCGGGCGGAGAAGGATGACCAGGGCAGCGCCTGGATTTCGGTGCGGATGCCGATGCGCGTCCACATCTGGGCGACGGCCTGGGCGGTGCGGGCGTCGTTGGGGTAGCGGTCGTTGGGCGAGGTCAGCGTCACGCGGAAGCCCTGCGGGAAGCCGGCCTCGGCGAGCAGGCGCCTTGCGCCGTCCGGGTCGAAAGCGGGTGGCGGGACAGCGGGGTTGTAGGAGTAGACGCCGGGCGGCAGCCATTGGCCGGAGGGTTCGGCGGTGCCTTCCATCACGCGTTCGGTGAGCGCCGGGCGGTTGATGCCGATCGAGAGGGCACGGCGCACGCGGACGTCGCGGAAGGGGTTGGTGGCGATGGGCTGGCCGGCGTTGTCGGTGATGCCGGGCAGGTTGCCGTCGCGGGAGAAGTCGGCCTGCAGGTAGATCATGCGCAGGCCCTGGATCTGGTGCAGGGCGACGCGGCTTTCGCGGCGCAGGCGTTCGAGGTCGGAGGAGGGCACCTGGTCGATCAGGTCCACATCGCCGGCGAGCAGGGCGGCGGTGCGGGCGGAATCATTGGCGATGACGCGCCAGGTGGCGCGCGCCCAGGGTTCGCGCGGGCCCCAATAGGTGTCGTTGCGTTCGAACTCCACGCGTTCGCCCGCCATGTTGGCGCGCAGGCGATAGGGGCCGGTGCCGATGGCGGCGCGGCCACTGTTGTAGTCGTCGGTCGTCGCCCCCTGGCCGATGTGGCGGGAGACGATGAAGATGTAGGAGAGGTCAACGGGCAGCAGCGGGTGTGGTGCCTTGGTGTGGATGCGCAGGGTGAGCGGGTCCACCACCTCGACCCGTTCGACCATGCGCAGGAAGCCGCCGAAGCCGCCGGGGCTGTTTGGCACGTTGGGCGCGCGTTCGAAGGTGAAGACGACGTCGTCGGCGGTGAAGTCCCGCCCGTCATGCCATTTCACGCCGGGGCGCAGCTTGAATTCCCAGACGGTGTCGGAGACGGCGCGCCAGGATTGCGCGAGGCCGGGCTGCGGGCGGACCTGCGCGTCGCGTTCGACCAGGCGGGAGAAGAGGTGGGAGGCGACCGAGGCATTCGGCGCTGCGTTGAAGAAATGCGGATCGAGCGAGGTGGAGGGCGCGCCGGCGCCCATCGTCAGGGTCTGTGCTGCCGCCGGCAGGGCCGAGGCGGCGGCGAGGAGAAGAGCGAGGCTTGTCGGGCGCATCATGCTTGTCCTGTCCGGCTTGGCGGCAGGATGGCATGGCGACGGCCCATCGCAATATCGGAGCCTTGATCGGGCGCGATCATGCGCCAAGATCGAGATCAACCGGGCGAGGAGGGGTCAGCAATGCACCGCAGGGCGTTGGTCGGGGCTGGGGCAGCGTTGCTGGCCGGCGTCGGCGCCGCGAGGGCGCAGCACCATGGCGGCAATATCCCGGCTGACCAGATGACCGCCCTGCGCGGCCCCAACCCGCAGGGGCTCACGCCGGAGCAACTCGCCCAGCGCGTGCTGGACAGCCCGGCGCCGGCCGGCCCGCCCGGACGCTGGGTGTCGCGCGCGCCGCTTCCGTTGCCGCGCAGCGAAATGGCATGGGCGACGTCGTGGAACGACCGGCTGCACGTCATCGGCGGCTATGCGACCGGCGAGGTCAACAAGCCGTACCACCATGTCTATGACCCCGCGACGGATCGCTGGCAGGAAGTCGCGCCGTTGCCGCGTGGCGCCAACCATGTCGGCGTGGTCGCCGATGCGGGGCGCATCTACGCGCTGGGCGGCTTCCAGGAGCAGAACCGCGCCTCCGATGCACTTGCCTTCGTCTATGTCGTGGCCGAGGACAAATGGGAGACCGTCGCGCCCATGCCGCGCCCGCGCGGGGCCGGTGGCGTCGTCGCCGTGGGCGGGAAGATCTATCATGTGGGCGGTGCCTCGGACCCGGCGCCCGAACGCGCCTCCGTCGGCTGGACCGAGGTCTATGATCCGCAGGCGGACCGCTGGAGCATCCTGCGCGCCATGCCCGCTGCGCGCGACCATGTCGGCATCGCGGTGTGGGAGGGGCGCATCCACATCATCGGCGGCCGCTTCAACACCTTCGAGAACAACACCAACCTGCACCATGTCTATGACCCGGCGGCCGATACCTGGCGGCTGCGCGCGCCCATCCCGACGCCGCGGTCGGGCCACGGCATGGTGCTGCTGAACGGGCGGATGTGGTGCTTCGGCGGCGAGGAACGGTTGTATGACGCACAGAACCGGCCCATCGACCGTGTCATCGGCACGCTGGAATCCTACGACCCCGCGAGCGACAGCTGGATGAGCCACGCGCCGATGCCCACGCCGCGCCACGGCCTTGGCGCGGCGCTGCTGGGCGGGAGCATCCATGTGGCGGGCGGCGGGCCGATCGTCGGCGGCGGGATCCAGACCTCGGTGCATGAGGCGTTCACGCCGGGCTGAGGGGGAGGACCGACGGTCGATGTCCCGGCCCGGGGGCGACGGCTTGTTGATGCCGGCAGGTGGCGGGCTCGACCGCGCGCTCTGCCGGACCTCTCGCCCGGTACAGTGAACCCCTCCGTAACGTCGGGGCGATGCGCGACGAAGTCCCGGATGGCCCAGATGGGTTGCCAGGGGAGAATGCCGCCATGACGCCATCCATCGACGAGACGCTGCGCGCGGGCCTGGATCGCCGGCAGTTGGGCGTGGCCGCCGCCGCCGTGCTGATCGTGGCGAGCCACCCCGCCGCGGCGCAGGAGGTCGGCCTGGTGACGCACCCGAGCGCGCATCCCGTGCGGGTGACGCTGGACCGCTTTGCCGCCGCGGTGCGGGAGGCGAATTGGGTGGTCTTCACCGAGATCGACCACGCCGCCGCCGCCGAAGCGGTCGGCATGACGCTGCGGCCGCGCATCGTGGTGTTCTTCGGCAATCCGCGCGCGGGCACCGGGGCGATGGCGTCGAATCCGACCTTGGCGCTCGACCTGCCGATGCGCGTGCTGGTGTGGCAGGACGATGCCGGCCAGACGCAGGTCACCCGCAGCACGGGCGAGGATATCGCCACGCGCGTCTTCGCCCGCCACGGCATCGCTATGCCGCCGGAGGCGCGGCAGGCGACCGATGCCTTCCTCGATACGCTGGTGCGCAAGGCGGCCGGCTAGCGTGGCGATCCATCGCCCGGGCCTGGTGCTCGCCGTCGCCGGGACCGTCGCGGTGCTGGCCGGGATCCGCGGCCTGCCGGATCCCGCCCTGGTGCCGCTGCTGGCCGTGACGATCGCGCTCGGCGCCGCCTTCGTGCTGCTGGATTTTGGCTTCAGTGGCGGCTTCCGCAGCTTCCTTGCCGAGGGCGACGGTCGCGGGCTCGGCGCCGGCTTCATCGCGCCGGCGGTGGCGGCGCTGGTGGTGCTGCCGGTCGGCGCGCTGTCGGAGAATTATGGGCGCTTCGTGATGCCGGTTGGGCCGTCGCTGCTGGTCGGTGCGGCGGTCTTCGGCATTGGCATGATGCTGGCGAATGGTTGTGGCTCGGGTGCGCTGTCAGCGGCGGGGCAGGGGTCGCGGCGCATGTGGGTGGCGCTGCCCTTCTTCTGCCTCGGTGGGGTGTTGGGCAGCCTGATGGTGCCGGCGGCGATGCGGCTGCCCGGGGTGTCGGTGGATTTCGCCGCGCTGTTCGGCCCCTGGGGTGGCTTGCTGGCGACCGAGGCGTTGTTGCTGGTGATGGCCCTGGTGGTGTTGCGCGGGGCGGTGCCGAGTGCTGCCGCGCTGCGCGGGGGCGCGGTGATCGGCGCGCTGGCGGTGGTGGTGTTCCTCGTCACCGGCGACCCTTGGGGCATCACCATGGGGCTGACGCTGTGGGGGGCGCAGGCGATCGAGGGCGTGGTGCCGGTGCTGGCGGGGACGGAATTCTGGTCCGACCCGGGGATGGCGCGGATCCTGAGCGAGCCGCTGCTGGCCATGCATGGCTCGCTTGGCGATGTCGGTCTGGTGCTGGGCGCGCTGGGGGCAGCCTCGGCGACCGGGCGGCTGCGCCACGGGGTGGCGATCGGCGCGCGCGGGACGGCGGGGGCGGCGCTGGGCGGGGTGTTGCTGGGGATCGGCGCCCGGCTTTCCTTCGGATGCAATATCGGCGCGTTCCTCGGTGGGGTTTCCTCAGGTAGCCTGCATGGGTTCGTGTGGTTCGTCGCGGTGCTGCCGGGGTGTTGGCTGGGCATCCGGCTACGGCCGTTGTTTGGCCTGTCGGGGCCGGCGGCGGTTCAGCGCCGGCCGGCGACGTCGTTGAGAGTCCAGTCGTAGTCATGCCCGGCGATGCGCGCGCCGTGCAGGCGCGCGGCCAGCGCCGGGGCGGCGTAGCGGGCCAGATGGGCGAGCACGCCGGCCTCGCTGTCGCCGAAATCCTCGCGGAACCAGTGATAGATCGAGGAGACGCGCAGCCTTCCATCGGACAGCACGCCGACGCCGCGCGGGTGGTTGATGTAGGCGCGGGCGGCCTCGTCGAGATCGGCCTCGAGCGTGGCGGCGCGCCAGGCGCGCGGGCGCAGGTTGGGGCAGCCGAGCGAGGCGCAGTTCACCGCGTAGTGCAGGCGCGGGTCGCGGTAGGTGGGGCGCATCGTGCCGTGCTCGATGTCGTCGAGCGACATCCGCCGCCCCTCCACGGTGACGAGGCGCGTGCGCCAGGGGCCGAAGAATTGCCGCGGGTCGAAGGGCACGCCGGTTGAATGGATGTCGCGGATCGAGCCGACCGGGTAGCGGTCGAGTACCACGCTCAGCGTCAGTGCGTTGTACAGGTTGGTCCAGAAGGCGAAGGCCTCGGCACGGGGCATGGCCGAGGGCTGGGACGTGGCGGCGCCGGCGATCCAGGCATGCAGCGAGGCGAGGGCGTTTCTGTCGCCCTTCCAGGCGGCGTAGTCGACGCGGGCGATGCCATCGGGCGGCAGGCTGAGATGGCGGGCGAGCAGGGCGTCGAGCGTCGGTTCCACCGCCGTGGCGCGGTGCGGCAGCAGGGCCGGCAGGGCGAGGGCGAACAGGCTGCGCCGTGCGGCTGTCGCGATCATGCCTTGGCAATTCCACCGTCCATGGCCGGGCTTCGCCACGGTGCGGGAGGCGGTTACGCTGCCGTTGTCTTGAATTCTGTAGCGATCGGTCCATAAAACACGCGCGCCATGCTCGGCGCGACCGGGAGAGCCTCGCATGATCATCCGCACCGCCCGCGCCCTGCTGGTGGCCGCCGCCGCGTTCGTCGCGGCGCCGCTGGCCGCGCAAACCGTGCTGCCGGACCGGGTCCTGCGCATGGTGCCCAATGCCGACCTGCAGACGCTCGACCCGATCAACACCACGGCCGGGGTCGTGCAGTCGCACGCGCACATGATCTATGACCAGCTGTTCGGGCGCGACGCGAACCAGCGGCCGCAGCCGCAGATGGTCGGTGCCTGGACGGTCTCGGAGGACGCGCTCACCTGGCGCTTCACGCTGCGCGACGGGCTGGCCTTCCATGACGGCGCGCCGGTCACCGCGACGGATGTGGTGGCCTCGCTGCGCCGCTGGGGCGCGCGCGACCCGCATGGCCGGCAGATCATGGCGATCACCGAGGCGCTGGAGCCGGAGGGCGATGGCAAGGCCTTCGTCTGGCGGCTGCGGCGGCCCTATGGGCTGATGCTCGATGCGCTGTCGAAGCCGGCGGGCAACATGCCGGCGATCATGCCGGCGCGCATCGCCGCCACCGACCCCTTCACGGCGATCACCGAGACCATTGGTTCCGGCCCGTTTATCTTCGTGCGGGATGAATGGGTGCCAGGGTCGCGCGTGGTGTATCGGCGCAATCCGAACTACGTGCCGCGCGGGGAGCCCGCCTCGGGGACGGCGGGAGGCAAGGTCGCGCATGTCGATCGCGTCGAGTGGCTGAACATCGCCAATGCGCAGACCGCGGTGCTGGCGCTAATCCAGGGCGAACTCGACTACATCGAGAGCCCTGGCGTGGATTTTCTGCCGATGCTGCAGCGGCGCGGCATGCAGATCATTCGCACGAATACGCTGGGGGCGCCGGGGATGATCCGGCCGAACCATGTGCAGCCGCCCTTCAATGACGCCCGCGCGCGCGAGGCGCTGATGCTGCTGGTGGACCAGGAGGAGATGCTGCAGGCGATGTTCCCCGACCCGGCGCTGTACCAGGTCTGCCACGCCTTCTTCATCTGCGGGTCGGCGCAGGAGACGCAGGCCGGCGTGCCGGCGGGGCTCGGCTCGCCAGCGGCGCGGGAGCGGGCGCGCGCCCTGCTGCGCGAGAGCGGGTATGATGGCACGCCTGTCGTCATCATGGACCCGACCGACAATCCCTTCGTCCATGCGGCGACGCTGGTGTTGGCGCAGCAGATGCAATCCGTCGGCTTCCGCACCGATGTGCAGGCGATGGATTTCGCCTCCATGGCGGGGCGGCGCGCCAATCGGCGGCCGCCATCCGAGGGCGGGTGGAATATCGGGCTGACCTATTGGAACGGGCTTGGCGCCTCGGACCCGGTGGGCAACGTGCCGATGCAGGCATCCTGCGACCGCGCCTGGCCGGGCTGGCCGTGTGACGCGCCGCATCAGGCGCTGATCGATGCCTTCCCCTATGCGGCGAGCCCGGCGGAGCGGCAGCGGATTCTCGATGAGTTGCAGACCAGCGCGTATCGCCTGGTGCCCTATGTGCCGTTCGGGCAGTGGTATTTGCCCTCGGCGGTCAGCCCGCGCGTCTCGGGCGTACTGGCGATGCCGGGGACGATCATTGCGTGGAATATCCGCAAGGCGGCGCGGTGAGGAATTGAGGGGCTTTGCCCCGTGGACATGAAGGTTGGAGGGGCATTGCCTCTCCAATCCACCCCACCGCAGGCCAGCGGGCCTTTGGTTCGCGCCGGGCATCATGGCGGGGATCGGCGCCAAGACCCGTTCCCCTGCCTGACGCGCCGTTCGTTCCCGGAGACAAAGTCCCTGGCCCAGCGCCAAGTATTGGTTTCCAAAGGCCCTTAGGCCTTTGGTGGGGGAGGTCCGGAGGGGGCAAAGCCCTCTCCGGCGCGTCCTCCGCCGCGCCTACGGCCATCACCCCGCCAGGAACGACACCCCCAGACCCGCCAGGGCACTGACGCCGAGCACCCGCGCCAGCCCCCATTTCAGCCCGAACAGCAAGAGGGCGGCGAGCAGCGCGAGGCCGAGCGCGGCGGGTTGCAACGTTGCCAGCACCGGTACATCGATCGTCACCGGGCCGAACGTGATGCGCCGCACTTCGGTGAAGACCACGCGCAGCCCGAACCAGAAGGCGAGGTTGGCGATGACGCCGACCACCGCGGCCGTCACCCCCGCCAGCGCGCCCTTCAGCCGTGGTGCCTCGTGCAGCTTCTCGACGTAGGGGGCGCCGAGAAAGATCCAGGCGAAGCAGGGCGCGAAGGTGACCAACAGCGTCAGCAGGCTGGCGCCGACGCCGCCCATCACGCCGCCCTCGCGATAGCCGGCCAGGAAGCCGACGAATTGCAGCACGAGGATGAGCGGGCCGGGGGTGGTCTCGGCGAGGCCGAGCCCGGCCAGCATCTCGGGCGCGGTGAGCCAATGGTAGTGGTCGACCGCTTCCTGCGCGACATAGGCGAGCACCGCATAGGCGCCGCCGAAGGTGGCCACCGCCATCTTCGAGAAGAACCAGGCGATGTCGCCCCAGACCGGCGTGCCGAAGAGCAGCACGACGGGCCAAAGCCACAGCGCGAGGGCGATGAGGCCGGCGCGGCGGGCGGCCGGCGCCATGCGGGGGATGCGGTCGGGCTCGGCGGCGATGGCGGCGTCGAGCAGCGCGGGTGGGCCTTCCTTGGCGCGGCCATGCCCACCGGCGGCGAAGGCGGTGGGCAGGGCGTAGCCGATGGCGAGCGCCGCCAGCACTACCAGCGGGAAGGGCACGGCGAAGACGGCCAGCGCCAGGAAGGCCGCCGCCGCCAGCGCCCAGGGCAGGGCGCCACGCAGGGCGCGTTTGGCGACGCGCAGCAGCGCTTCGACCACCAGCACGAGCACGGCGCATTTGAGGCCGAAGAATAGCGCCGCGACCACCGGCACGGCGCCGAGCGTGGCGTAGATGATCGAAAGCGCCAGCATCACCGCCGCGCCCGGCAGGATAAACAGCAGCCCCGCCGCGAGGCCGCCGCGCACGCCATGCATCAGCCAGCCGAGATAGGTGGCGAGCTGCTGCGCCTCCGGCCCCGGCAGCAACATGCAGAAGTTCAGCGCATGCAGGAACCGTGCGTCGGAGACCCAGCGGCGGTCATCCACCACCTCTCGGTGCATGACCGCGATCTGCGCTGCCGGCCCGCCGAAGGACAGCAGACCGACGCGCAGCCAGACGCGTAGCGCCTCGGCGAAACTCGGGAAGGCGGGGGTGGTCATGCGGGCTTTCCCGGGCTCGGCCAGTTGTGGGTTTCATCCGTCGCGTCGCGCGCCCAGCGGTAGAAGGCGTCGTACAGCGCGACGCCGGCTTCGAGCTGCGTCAGGTCGTCGCGATGCATGCGCGACAGGCCGAGCGAGGCGGCTAGGAGCCCGGCCGCCTCGGGGGCCAAGTCGGGCCGCGCCGTATCCGCGCCGCGCACGATGAGGGCGAGGCGGTCCAGCGCCTCGGAATGCAGGGCAAATTCGTCGAGCATCACGTCGAATGTGCAGTGGTCGCCGCGATGGGACCAGAACACGCCCTCGATGTCGAAGGGGGTGGCGCCGAAGCGTTCGGCGACGGCGGCGACCTCGGAAGGTGCGACGAAGAGGAAGACCGCGGCGGGGTCGATGAAGCGGCGGATCAGCCAGGGGCAGGCGATGCGGTCGATCTTGGGCCGTGCGCGCGTCACCCACAGCGTGCGCCCGGCGCTGTCGCGCGGCGGCAGGGGGGCGGGCGGGATCAGGGACTGGCCGGCCTCGCGCCAGGCCTCGAAGCCGCCGTCGAGGGATTCCGCATTGGCGCCGGCGTGGCGCAGCCAGGCGGCCGTGCCCTGGCTCAGCTTCAGGCCTTTCTGGCACAGCACGACCACCTCACGGCCGGCAAATCCTGGCGCCCAATCGGCGACGTCGGCATGAGAGCGACGGACCGTGCCCGGCAGCAGGCGAGGGTCTGCCGTGGCATCTTCCGCGGTGCGCACATCGATCAGCACGGGTGCATCGGGCAGACCGATGCGCCGGGCAAGCTGTTGGACAGTGATGATGGTGGGAGCCGGCATTGTGGCGTCCTCTCCGAACGGGAGCATGGGACGCGATGCTTCGGCCGGAGCCTCACGGGGTGATCGCGGACATCCCCTTGGCGCAGACGATGGGAAGTCGGCGGCGCCAAGTCAAGGAGGACGTCCGTGATGTCAGGCGGCGCGCAGGCCGCCGATCAGCCGCGCCACCGCATCCCGCAGGCCGTCGCCCTGGCGCCGCACCTCGGCAGCGCCGTCGGAGACGCCGCGGATGGAGGTGACGGTGTCGCCCATTTCCTCCGCCACGCGGCCGGCCGAGGTGGAGGCGCCGGAGGTGCCCTCGGCGGCCTGCTGCACGGCGCGGGCGATCTCGCGCGTCGCCGCGCCCTGTTCCTCGATGGCGGCGGCGATGGCGGTCGCCACGCTGTCCATGCGCTGGATTGTCTCGCCGATGGCGCGCACGGCGACGACCGAGGCATTGGTCGCCGCCTGCATGGCGGTGATCTGGCCGGCGATCTCCTCGGTCGCGCGGGCGGTCTGGCCGGCCAGGTTCTTCACCTCGGAGGCGACCACCGCGAAGCCCTTGCCGGCCTCGCCCGCGCGCGCCGCCTCGATGGTGGCGTTGAGCGCCAGAAGGTTGGTCTGGCCCGCGATGTCGTTGATGAGGCGGACCACGTCGCCGATCCGCGCCGCGGCCTCGGCCAGGGACTGCACCGTGCTGTCGGTGGTGCGCGACTGCTGGGCCGCTTCCGAGGCGACCGAGGCTGCTTCGGTGATCTGGCGGCTGATCTCGGCGGTGGAGGCGGCGAGTTCCTCGGTCGCCGCCGCCACGGTCTGCACGCTGTCGGAGGCGCGGGAGACGCCGCCGGCGGTCTCCTCCGCCGCTGCGCCCGAGCGTTCTGCGGCGGTGGTCAGGCGCGCGCCGGCCTCGGCCAGGCCGCCCGCCGCGATGGCGAGGCCCGAGGCGATGCCCGAGAGGGAGCGCTCGACTTCCTCGGCGAGGGCGTGGGTCGCCTCGCGCCGCGCGGTCTCGGCCTTCGCCTGGGCCTGGGCCTGTTCGGCGCGCAGGCGTTCGGCCTCGGCGAGGCCCTGCTGGAAGACCTCGACGGTGCGGGCCATGGCGCCGATCTCGTCGGCGCGGTCGCGGCCGGGGACGCCGGCGGTGAGGTCGCCGGTCGCGAGGGTCTGCATCCGGGCGGTCAGCGCCGTGACCGGCCGGGCGATGGAGCGCGCCACCAGCAGGCCGAGCAGGATGGCGATGACGAGCAGCACGGCGGCGGTGATCAGCACGAAGCGCAGCACCTCGGCGCGGGCGGCGCCGGCGGCGCGGCCGTCGATGGCGAGTTCGACCACGCCGATCGCCTGGCCGGCGACGTCATGCAGCGGGAAGGTCAGCACGGCGTATTGTTGGCCATTGGCCTCGGCCGTACTGCGCATGCGCTGGCCGCGCATGGCGGCCGCGCGTGCCTCGGCCGTACCCAGGCCGTTGGCGGCGGCGGAAAGCGTGCTGCCGATCGGCTCGAAGCCCTGCTCGGTGGCGCGGAGCACGGCGACGTTGGTGTCGATCGCGTTGCGGATGCGCTGCAGCACCGCGGGGGTGAGGTTGAGGGCGACGTCGACGACGCCGATCACGCCATTGGCGCCGCGGATCGGCGCCACGCCGAAGATGCTGATGTCGCGCAGGCCACGTTCGAGGCCGACCTGCGTCTGGCCGGTGCGGACGGCGTCGACCACGGTGCGGCGGCGGGCCGAGATGTCGTCGCCATTCTGCTCGGGCCGCCAGACGCGCAGGAAGTTCACCGCCGGGGCGGCATGGACGTTGAGCCGCGCGCCGCCGGCCTCCACCGCGGCCTGGCTGTCGCGCAGCAGGGCCAGCATCACGGCGCGGTCCCGGCGAGCCAGCGCGTCGGTGACGGGCGGCATGGCGGCGAGGGTGGCCGCGACGGAGGCGAGTTCGCGCGCTTCGGCGGCAAGGGCGGCGTCGAAGCCTGACCGGGCCTGTTCCAGTGTCTCTTCGGTGCGCGCCGTGCTGGCGGCATCGCTGCGCAGTACGACGATGGTGCCGAAGCCGACGCAGGCGAGCAAAGCGATGGCCGTTGCCGCGGCCGCGATGCGGGAGCCGATGGAGGTCAGTTTCATGTCACGTCCGGGTTCTGGAGTGGCCGGAGCGTGCATGATGAAGGTGAAGAAAGCCCCTACGCGGTCATTCGGCGGCCAGCAGGCTCTCGCCCGGGCGCAAGCGGGTGAAGGCGACCGGTTGCCAGCCGAGGGTGACGGCGCCGGCCTCCAGCGTGACGCGGGTGGCGGCGAGGCCCTGAGCGTCGGGGGTGGTGCGGGGGAAGTCCTCGCGCCAATGGGCGCCGCGGGATTCCTCGCGCGCCTGGGCGGCGGCGACGATGGCGCGGCTGACCAGGAATTGCGACTTCAGGTTCAGCCAGTCATGCCAGGTGAGGTTGAAGGCGCGGTCGCTTCCATCGACGCCGGCGGCGTCCGTCTCGGCTTCCAGCGCGTCGAGACCGGTGGCGGCTTCGGCCAAGCCGGCGGCGTCGCGCAGGATGCCGCCCTTGTCCCACATGAGGTCGAGCAGCGCGTCGCGGATGGGCGAGAGGTTGCGCGCGGGGCGGGCGAAGGGGGCTTCGATGAAGGCGCGCGCTTCGTCGAGGGCGGTGGGGTCGGGGTCCTCGAAGGCGCCCTCGCGCGGGACCCAGCGTCCCATGGTGTCGCCGGCGATGCCGCCGAAGACGGTGGAGTTCGCCACGCCATTGCCGCCGAGGCGGTTCGCGCCATGCACGCCGCCGGTGTCCTCGCCGGCGGCGAAGAGGCCGGGCAGGTCGGTGGAGCCGTCGGCGTGGAAAACCACGCCACCCATCATGTAGTGCGCGGTGGGCACGACGGGGACGCGGCCGCCGGCGAGATCGAAGCCGTTGTCGGCGCAGCGTTCGACCATGCCCTTGAACTCGCGGGCGACGCGCTCGGGGCCGAGATGGGCCATGGCGATCCACAGGCCGCCTTCGGCGTTCACATTGCCGGCGAGGATTTCGCGTTGCATGGAACGGCTGACGATGTCGCGCGTCGCGCGCTCGTTGCGCGGGTCGTATTTGTGCATGAAGCGCTCGCCATCGCCGCCGAGCAAGTAGCCGCCGGCGCCGCGCAGGCCTTCCTCGATGATGGTGCCGGTCATGCGCGTGCCAGGGCCGGCGAGCACGCCGGTCGGGTGGAACTGCACCATCTCCATGTCGCGCAGCGGCAGGCCGGCGCGCAGGGCCATCGCCATGCCGTCGCACGCCTTGTCGCCCGATGGCGTGTGGTATTTGTACATGGTCGGGCCGCCGCCGGTGCCGAGCAGCACCGCCTTGGCCTGCATGAAGACCAGCGCGCCCGTGCGCATGTCGATCAGCAGCACGCCGGACAGGCGCGCGCCGTCCTTCGAGCGGATGAAGGCGACGGCGCGGTGTTCCTCAAGGCGGTTGATGCCGCGCGCCCAGACCTGTTCGGCCAGGCGATTGACGATCTCGATGCCGGTGAGGTCGCCCTTGTGGACGGTGCGGTCGAAGGTCTGGCCGGCGAAGGCTTTTTGGTGGATCGAGCCATCGGCGTTGCGGTCGAAGAAGCAGCCCCAGCGGTTCTCCAGTTCGCGGATGCGTTGTTGCGCGCCGACGACGAGCGTCCAGGCCAGGTCCTGGTCGTTCAGCCATTTGCCGCCGTCGAGCGTGTCCATGAAGTGGCGCTCGGCGGAATCGCCCTCGGCGATGGCGACGTTGTAGCCGCCCTGGACCATGCGGGTGCAGCCACATTTGCCGAGCAGGCCCTTCACCGCGATGGTGACGTCGAGCGTCGGGTTGGTGTCCTTGGCATGCAGCGCGGCGAGCAGGCCGGCACCACCGGCGCCGAGGATCAGGATGTCGGTGCGGCGGCGTTCGATGGTGGTCAACGCGGGCCTCGTGGGCTGGCGGGGACGCCGCAGCGGCAATCCTCCGCGCTGGCTGGGGCGGGCGGTGTGGCCGGCAGGGTGGCGGTCGTTTCGTGCGGGGCGGGTGGCTGGGCGGGCGCGGATGGCGCGGTGACCGGACTGGGTGCCGCGATGGGTAGCGCGGGCGTGGCGAGGTGAAGCAGCAGGACCAGGGGCAGGGCGGCCATCATGCCGCGCCCAGCTTTTCCAGCACGGCCTGGCGGCGCCTGGCGGCCTCGGCGTTCACGGTGGCGTAGAGGCTGCCGCCGTGGGAATCCATCGCCACCAGCAGCGGGCCGAAACCCTTGATGCGGAATTTGTAGAGAGATTCGGGGTTGAGGTCGTCGAGGTCGACATCCTCCACCGCCTCGATCCAGGTGGTCTCGAGTGCCGCCGCGCCGCCGACCACGGCGAGATAGGCACCGCCGATTTCACGGAAGGCTTCGAGCGAGCCGTCGCGCAGGCCGCCCTTGCCGATGATGATGCGCACGCCCTCGCGTTCCATCAGGGGGCGAGTGAAGCGTTCCATGCGGTCGGAGGTGGTGGTGCCGACGCAGACCGCCTCATAGCCGGAGTGGTTGGTGCCGGAGCGTTCGACCTTGCGCAGGTTTGGCGCGGTGTGGATGACCGCGTGGCCGCGCAGGTCGAACTTGGTGCGGCGGCCGTGATCGAACATGTGGATCTGCGTGGCGTCGCGGATGCCGTAGAGGGTTTCCTCGAGCGTCACGGTGTCGCCGGCACGTAACGCGCGGACCTGCGCTTCGGTGATCGGCATGGGCAGGACGTGGTGCGTCATGGCGTCAGAACCCGATCGCGATGCCGGCGGGGGTGAAGGTCGCACTCGCCCGCCGTGCCGAATGGCACTGGATGTTCACCGCGACGGGATTCATCGTGATGTGCGTCGCCGCGGTTTCGACATGCACGGCGAAGGCGGTGGAATCGCCGCCCAGGCCCTGCGGGCCGATGCCCAGCGTGTTGACCGCCTCGGACAGCGCTTCCTCCAGCTTCGCACCTTCCGCATCGGTGCAGCGCGAGCCGAGCGGGCGTGTCGCGGCCACCTTGGCGAGATGCATGCACAAATCGGAGGTGCCGCCCACGCCGACGCCGACGATGGTGGGCGGGCAGACCTTGCCGCCGGCCTGGATGACGCGGTCGATCACGAAGCGCTTCACCGCGGCGACGCCATCGGCGGGGATGAGCATCTGCAGGAAGGAGCCGTTCTCGGAACCGCTGCCCTTCGGGATCATCTCGAGGCGCAATTCGCGCTCGGCATCGGTGAAGTCGATGTTGATGACGGGGACGCGTTCGCCGCAGGAGGTGTGCTCGTTCTTGCGTGTGATCGGGTGCACCACGGAGGAGCGCAGCGGGTGTTCGCGGGTGGCGCGCGCGGTGCCCTTCGCGATGGCGTCCTTCAGCGCCCAGCCATCGACCTGCACGTTGCGGCCGATGAGGACGTTGAAGATCGGGATGCCGGTGTCCTGGCACAGCAAATTGTCGAGCCGCTCGGCGACGCCGATGTTCTCGATCATCGTCGCGAGGATGGTCTTGGCGGTCGCATCCGTCTCGCTGCCGTCGAGGCGCGCGAAGCCGGCCTTGATGTCGTTGGGCAGGATCTTGCAGGCGCGGATGTAGAGGAGCTTGGCGGCTTCCTCGATCGCCTCGGGCTCAATGCGCAGGGGTTCGACACCCGGCTTCGTCATCAGCGTCATGGCGCCTTGTTTCCTCCGGTCAGACCAGTAGCGAGATACCCGAGACCAGCAGCAGCGCGAGCAGGATAACGCGGAACGCCTGCGCCGGCAGCCTCATATAGGCACGCAGGCCGAGCATGGTGCCGAGCACCAGCGCGGGGGTGGCGGCGGCGGTCAGCCACAGCGCCTCGGCGGTGAAGAAGCCGCCGATGGCGAGGCCGACCGAGGTGATCGCCTGCATGAAGACGATGAAGGGCTGCATGAAGGCGCGGGCGCGGTCCTTCGGCCAGCCCTGGATGTCCGCCCACATCGCCGGCAGCGCCCCGACGAAGCCGCCGATGCCACCCAGGATGCCCGAGGCGAAGCCGACCGCGCCGTCGATGCCTCGGCCGCCGGCGACCTCGGGCGGCGCCATCCGCAGCGCCACGCGGGCCAGCATGTAGCCGGAATAGACCACCAGCAGCACGCCGACGCCGGCCACGATCATCCGCCCCGGCCCGTAGGTCAGCACCAGCAGGCCGACTGGCAGGCCCAGCACCGCCATGCCGACGAAGAAGGTCATGCGCGGCCATTCGATGTGTTTCCACAACGCCGGCAGGCTCATCGACTGCGCCATCAGGCTGCCCAGCACCAGCACCGGGGCGGTAAGGCTGGGCGAGACGACATGCAGCAGGATGCCTGCGGCGACGAGCACGAATGCGAAGCCCGCCATGCCGGCGCAAAAGGCGGCGATGAAGCAGCTTCCGGCGACCAGCGCGGCTTCAGACCACATTGAGCAGGAACACCAATCCGACCAGCAGCGCGATGCCGGCGGAGGCCGCCACCATGTCCTTCTGCCGCGACCGCCAGCCGAGGAATTCCAGCGCGAGCACGCGCAGGCCGCCGGCGAGATGGGCGGCGAGCAGGATGACGAGGATGGTCTCGGCCGCCTTGGCGAGCGGGTTCTCCGCCCAGCGCAGGAAGCCGTCGAGCCGCGCCTCGCCGGAGATCGCGGTGCCCAGCGCCCAGAAATGCAGCGGCAGGAACAGCGCGAGCAACAGGCCGGAGACGCGATGCACGACGAAGGCGAGGTAGGTCGGATGCGAGCGCGGGCGCATGTCCATCAGGCGTAGAGACCGATCGCGGCGCGGATGCCGAAGCCGGCGGTGAGGAGGCCGGCGGTGAGCCAGGCGAGGTCGGCGCCGCGGCCGCGCAGGCCGATGGCCTCCGACGCGATGTTGCGCAGGCCGATGGCGCCATGCAGCCCGGCGGCGAGCGCGAAGGTGACGTAGAAGGCCAGCCAGGCTTCGTTGCCACGGGTGCGCGAGAGGATCTCGGCGGCCGACAGCCCGCCACGCACGGCGGTGACGATCATCACCAGATGCACGACCACGGCCAGGGCGAGCAGCATCGCCGTGACGCGCTGCACGACCCACAGATGTGTCTGCGCGCGAGCGCGGGTCCGATGCGACCGATTCACGCCTTTGGTGCTCGCCGGCTGCCGTGTTGCGCTCATCGCCGGCCCAGCAGCGTGTCCCAGAACAGCGCCCGCTTCAGCCCGGCAATAGCCGAGGAGGGGTCGAGGTTCTTCGGGCAGCGTTCGGTGCAGGATTGCGTCGAATGGCAGGAATGGCAGCCGGCATCGCCGGCCACGGCATCGAGCCGTTCGGCCCGCCCGCCGTCGCGCACGTCATTGACCAGCGTCCAGGCGCGGTTCAGGGCGGCGGGGCCGAGATACTCGTCATTCCACGCCACCACGTCGCAGGACGCATAGCAGACGGCGCAACCGATGCATTCGATGCCGGCATCGGCCTCGCGCCGCTGCTTCGAGGCCGGCGGGACCACCGCGAAATCCTCCGGCACCGCACCGTCCGGCGCGTCCTTCGGCTGGAAGGTGCCGCGCGCGCGCGACCATTTGTCGAAGAAGGGGGCGAGGTCGGCGGCCAGGTCGCGGATCACCGGCAGGTTCGCGAGCGGGCGCAGTTCCAGCGCGCCATCGGCATCGACGACCTTGCGCACATGCGTCCGGCAGGTCCAGCGCGCGCGGCCATTCACGGTCATCGCGCAGGAGCCGCACATGCCGACGCGGCAGGCGAAGCGATAGGCGAGCGACGGGTCGAGTTCACGCTGGATGTAGGTGACGACGTCGAGCACGGTCTGGTTGGCGCGGGCCGGCACCTCGAAGCGGGCGAAGCTGCCCTGCTCGGCGCCACGCCATACACTGACCGTCAGACTGGCCGCTTCGGCCATGCGCGTTCCCCACTGGTTGGCGCGAGACTACCGGTGCTGGACAGGCTGTCCAGCCCGTGGCGTGCTGCGGCCACCACACAGGAGGAAGACGATGGTCGAGATGATCCGCGGTGCGGAGATGCTGGTGCGGGCGCTGAAGCAGGCCGGCGTCAGCCGCATCTTCAGCCTGTCCGGCAACCACATCATGCCGGTCTATGACGCGCTGTTCGCCTCGGGCATCGAGATCATCCACACCCGCCACGAGGCCGCCGCGGTGCACATGGCCGATGCCTGGGCCAGGCTGACCGGCGAATGCGGCGTGGCGCTGGTGACGGGCGGGCAGGGGCATACCAATGCGGTGGCCGGGCTGCCGACGGCGCAGGCGGGCGAGGTGCCGGTGCTGCTGCTCTCGGGTCATGCGCCGCTGGGTGAACTCGGCCTTGGCGCCTTCCAGGAGCTGGAGCAGGCGCGCATGGCCGAGCCGCTGTGCAAGGCGGCCTTCAACGCGAGTTCGGCGGCGGCGATCGCCGAGGAGGTCGCGCAGGCGATCGCCCTGGCGCGGTCGGGGCGGCCGGGGCCGGTGCATCTGTCGCTGCCGACCGATGTGCTGGATGCGCGCATTGAGGCGCCGGCGCTGCCCAAGCCGGACGCCTTCGCGCCGATCCCGATGCCGCTTTCGCCCGAGACGGCGGCGGCGATCGCGGGCGTCATCGCCGTCGCCGAGCGGCCGGTGTTGGTGGTGCCGCCGGCGCTGTGCACGCCGGCCGGGCAGGCTGGCGTGGCCGCGCTCGCCACGCGCACCGGCCTGCCGGTGGTGCCGATGGAAAGCCCGCGCGGCTTGGGCGACCCCTCGCTCGGCGCCTATGCCCAGGCCCTGGCGGAGGCGGACTTGGTCGTGCTGCTGGGCAAGGCGCTCGACTTCACGCTGCGCTTCGGGCGGGCGCCGGCGGTCGCGGCGACCGCGCGCTTCGTGGTGGTGGAGCCGGAGGAGGCGGTGCTGGCGCGGGCCGTGGAAAGCCTGGGTGCGCGCATCGCCATCACCGCCATGGCCGGGGCGGCGGAGGCGGTCGCGGCGCTGGCCGGGGCGGCCGCCGCCCACCCCAACACCGCCTGGGCGGAGCGGCTGCGCGCGCATGTCGCGCACCGCCCGGCCGCGTGGGCGGCGCTGGCCGGCACGCCGGCAGGGCCGATCCATCCGGCGACGCTGTGCCAGGCGCTGCTGCCCTATCTCGATGCCGGGCCGGATACCGTGCTGGTCTGCGATGGCGGCGAGATCGGGCAATGGGCGCAGGCGATCCTCTCGGCGCCCGCGCGGCTGATCAACGGCGTGGCGGGGGCGATCGGGCCGTCGATCCCCTTCGCGCTGGCGGCGCGATGCGCGCGGCCCGAGGCGCGCATCCTGGCGGTGCTGGGCGATGGCACCTTCGGTTTCCACATGGCGGAGTTCGACACCGCGCATCGCCATGGCCTGCCCTTTGTCGCCGTGGTCGGCAACGATGCGCGCTGGAATGCCGAGCACCAGATCCAGCTGCGCGAATACGGTGCGGCGCGGGCGCATGGCTGCGAGCTGGCGCCGGGCACGCGGTATGACCTGGTGGTGGCGGCGCTCGGCGGCCATGGGGAATACGTCACGCAGGTGGAGGAGTTGGCGCCGGCACTGGCGCGCGCCTTCGCCTCCGGCAAGCCGGCCTGCGTGAATGTGCTCATCGCCGGCCAGGCGGCGCCTTCGATCCGCATGGGGTGAGGGGGCGGGCTTCGGGCCGGGGGTGACGGCGGGCCGACATAGGCCGCGGCATGGTTCTGGTCGTGGAAAGGTGACCGCGTGTCGGCTCCGCGCGGTCTATTGAATTATGAAGTAAGAATTACTCTAGGGGGATGAAAGGTCATCAAGAGGCGAAGTAAAATTACTTGATCAACATTGCGCCCCAATCCAGCCACATTGCGTTCGACATGGCCTGACTATCGTTTGGTACGGATGCGGGTTTGATCTTTCTGTCGGTTTGTGGTCGGTAGCGGCCATGACAACCGCGAATGCATTGCCGGCCTCACCTTGCCGGCGACATGGTGCGGCCACCTCGCGCGCTTTGGCGCGGGGCGCCCGCCACCTCGGCACCCGGCTGCGCCGGATCCGGGGTCTCGCCAGCCGCCGCCGCCACCGCCTGCTGTCACCCTTTTGGGCGGCGGCGATCACGGGGGTGCTCGGCCTGGTGGCCTGCGCGCCAGCCCAGGCCACCCAACCGGTCACCCAGGTCGCACCGATCCTGCGCGAGGACCTTTCCCCGCGCGCCGCCTGCCTCAATGCCGCGCGCGCGGCCGAACGCGACTACGGCCTGCCCGAGGGACTGCTCGTCGGCATTGCGCTGAATGAGAGCGGGCTGCATGCCAATGCGTTGAGTATCGACGGCCGCGCCTATTACCCGGCGAGCCGCGAGGAAGCGATGCGCCTGATCCGTGCTTCCGGCGGGCGCGCCATGGTGGGCTGCGTGCAGATCAACTACGCCGTGCATGCGCGCGCCGGGCAGGACTGGCCGCTCGACCCCTACAAGGCGACGGCCTGGGCGGCGAACTACCTGCTGCAGCACTACGAGACCTATGGCGACTGGAGCATGGCCCTGGTGCGCTGGCATGGCGGGTCGTTCGGCCAGGCGACGTGGCTGGTCTGCCGTGTGCGCAGCAAGATCGACGTGGTGGCGCCGGACAGCCATCTGTTCGCCGAACGCTGCCGTGGCACGCAGGCGCAGATGGCGTCGTTCCGACGCAACGGCCAGGCCTTGCTGGAAATGGCCGAGGCGGCGGATTGATCGTGGCGGCAGGCAGCCGAAGGAGCCGCCGCGTCCTTTGTCATTGAGGCCTGCCCCCTGACGCCCGGGGCCCCAATCCGGCGGTCCAGGCTGCCCGGCACCCTGGCGGGGTGAGGTTTGGAGAGGGGCAGGGGCCCGCTCCAATCACCAGTGCCCCGCCTCACCCCATCGCGTGCACCCGCACCAGCACGCGATCGACGAACGCGCCCGCGCTGCCGAGATAGGCGGCCGGGTCGGTCATCTTCGCGATGGCGGCGACATCGAGCCGGGCGGAGACGCGCGCGTCGCGCATCAGCGCCTCGGTCAGGCCGATGCCCTCGGCGATGGCGAGGTCGCAGGCATCGTTGACGATGTGATGCGATTCGCCGCGGCCGAAGACCGGCGCGAGACCCATCATCACCGCTTCCGAGACGATCAGCCCGCCGGTCGCGTCCACGTTGCGGCGCATGCGCGCGGCATCGACGACCAGGCCCTCGGCGATGAAGCGCGCCTGGGACAGCGCGCCATGGCCGAGCAGGAAGGCCTGCGGCAGGGCCAGCAATTCGGTCTGCCACGGGCCGGTGCCGCGCTCGAAATCCTGCGCCATGCCGGCCAGCATCTGGGGAACCAGCGCGTGGACGCCGCGCGCTTGCGAGAGCACGTATTCGCAGGCGATCGGGTTGCGCTTCTGGGGCATGGTCGAGGAGCCGCCGCGGCCGCGCACATGCGGTTCGGAGACCTCGGCGAGTTCGGTTTGCATCATCAGCATCACGTCGGTGGCGATCTTCGCCAGGGTGCCGCACAGGATGCCGAGCCAGCAGACCGCCTCGTTCAGCCCGTCGCGCGCGACGTGCCAGGGGATGTCGGCCTCATTCAGGGAGAGTTCGGCGGCGAGTTCGCGGGTGACGGCGAGGCCCTGGTCGCCGAGCGAGGCCAGCGTGCCGGCGGCGCCGCCGAAGGACAGGCGCAGCGCGCGGGCGCGCACGCGCGGCAGGCCGTCGAGCGAGGCCACCAGCGGCGCCAGCCACACCGCGACCTTGTAGCCGAAAGTCACCGGCAGGGCGTGCTGGAGATGTGTGCGGCCGGCCATGACGGTGTCGCGATGCGTGGCGGCGAGGGTCGCGAAGCCGGCGATGGTGGCGCGAAGGTCGGCCTCGATGAGGGCCAGGCCGTCGCGCAGCTGGAGCACCACGGCGGTGTCCATGATGTCCTGGGTGGTGGCACCCCAATGGGTCCATCGGCCGGCATCGGGGCCGGCGAGGGCGGAGAGCTGCTTGACCAGGCCGACGACGGGATAGCCGGTATTGCGCGTCGCCGCGGCCATGGCGGTGAGGTCGAGCCGTTTCGCGTCGGCCGCCGCGGTGATTACGGGGGCGGCCTCGGCGGGGATGATGCCGAGGCGTGCCTGCGCGCGGGCCAGCGCCGCTTCGACATCCAGCATGCGCTGGAGGAAGGCGTGTTCGCCCATCGCGGCGCGCATGACGTCGGTGCCGTAGAGCGCGCCGAGCACGGCGCCATCGGCGGGGTTCACGGGCATGGGCGTTTCCTTGCTGGCCGTTGGTCGAGCCATGAAGCCGGGACGCGGGCGTGGCGCAAGGGGGGCGTTGGGCGACGGCGCTCTCCGCGGGCCTTACCCGAGATGCGGCATCAGCACGTTGTCATGCTCGTCCGCCGTCGCGCCGGCCCAGTTCTGGACGGTCTCGAGCAGCTCCGCGACCGGCAGGAAGCCTTGGTCGAAATAGCGCATCGCCGCGAGCATGACGGAATCGAAGCGCAGCGCCTCCGGCACCAGGAACATCAGTGCCGCGAGCGCCTGCAATTGCCGCGGCGAGGCGCGCGCGCGGCCGAAATCCGATGCGAGTGTCAGCAATTGCACCGGCGTCATCGCGATGGCCGAGGGGGCGGCGCCGAGCAGGCGGGCGTAGTTCAGTTCCTCATCGATCTCGACCACGGGCGCGCCGGGCGGATCGGCCGGGCGGGCGTAGTCGCGGAAGCAGTACCAGGGCCCATCGGGCAGGGCGCGAAGGCCGAACAGGTACAGGCTGCGCCGGTCGATCGCGACGGCGACGCGTGGTGCATTGATCGGCGCCCAGACCTCGATGACTTCCACGCCGTCGCGCGCCAGGCCGATGCGGTAGCGCAGCTCGCGCAGGCAGAAGGGGTAGAGGTAAGGCGAAAGCTGCACCCAGGACCGAAAATCACCGGGCTGGTTGAGCAGCGCGATATTGCCGGACATGCCGACCTCCGATGCCCCCGGGATGACCGGCGGCATCGTAGCATAGCGGCCCGCCGGCCCGGCTTCGAACCGGCGGAAAGTGCGTGACCGGGGTCACGCGCGACGATCAGTAGATGACGACGCTGCGGATCGATTTGCCTTCATGCATCAAGTCGAAGGCGGTGTTGATCTCGTCGAGCGGCATGGTGTGGGTGATCAGGCTGTCGATCTCGATCTTCCCTTCCATGTACCAGTCGACGATCCTCGGCACGTCGGTGCGGCCACGCGCGCCGCCGAAGGCGGTGCCGCGCCAGTTGCGGCCGGTCACCAGTTGGAAGGGGCGGGTGCTGATCTCCTGGCCACTTGCCGCGACGCCGATGATGATCGAGGTGCCCCAGCCGCGATGGGTGCATTCCAGCGCTTGGCGCATGACGTGGACATTGCCGATGCATTCGAAGGAGAAGTCGGCGCCGCCATCGGTGATGTCCTGGATCGCCTGCACCACCTTGTCGGTGCCGACGACGTTCGGGTTGACGAAATGCGTCATGCCGAATTTGCGCGCCATCGCCTCGCGCGCGGGGTTGAGGTCGACGCCGATGATCTTGTCGGCACCCACCATGCGCGCGGCCTGCAGCACATTCAGCCCGATGCCGCCGAGGCCGAACACCACGACATTTGCACCCGGCCAGACCTTGGCGGTGTTGATGACGGCGCCGATGCCGGTGGTGACGCCGCAGCCGATGTAGCAAATCTTGTCGAAGGGCGCGTCCTGCCGGACCTTTGCCAAGGCGATCTCAGGCAGGATGGTGAAGTTCGCGAAGGTGCTGCAGCCCATGTAGTGGAACACGGTGCCCTGGTCGCAGGAGAAGCGCGAGGTGCCGTCGGGCATCACGCCCTTGCCCTGCGTGGAACGGATCGCGGTGCAGAGGTTGGACCGCTGGGACAGGCAGGTTTTGCACTGCCGGCATTCCGGCGTGTAGAGCGGGATGACGTGGTCGCCGGGCTTCAGCGAGGTGACGCCGGCGCCGACCTCGCGCACGATGCCCGCCCCTTCATGGCCGAGCACGGCGGGGAAGATGCCTTCCGGGTCGGCGCCCGACAGGGTGTAGGCGTCGGTGTGACA
This sequence comes from Neoroseomonas lacus, assembly GCF_014644535.1. GTDB lineage: Bacteria > Pseudomonadota > Alphaproteobacteria > Acetobacterales > Acetobacteraceae > Neoroseomonas > Neoroseomonas lacus. The sequence goes on along the minus strand of NZ_BMKW01000001.1, from coordinate 542,723 downwards.
GACGCCGGTGGCCATCACCTCGACCAGCACTTCGCCCGGCTTGGGGTCGCCGATGTCGATGGTCTCGATGGTCAGCGGGGCACCGGCTTTCCAGGCGACGGCAGCGCGGGTCTTCATGGCGTGGCTCCGAGTGATGGCCGCGCAGCTTTGCGTCGCCCGGGTCGGCGCCGCAACCCCATGGCGGAAGGATCAGCCTGGCAATGCCTTGGTGACCAGTTCCAGCAGTTCATTCGCGCTGGTGGCGCGCCCCGTGGCGCCGAGCGCCTTCGCCTCCTCCTTCTGCGCGGCGTTGGCCGGGCCGGCATAGATGATGAAGGGCGTGGCGTCGCCGCGGGCGCGCAGCGCCTTCAGCAGGTCGTAGCCCGCCTGCTCGCCCTCCGGGCGCCGCATGTCGGAGACGATGACATCGAAGCGATCGCCGCCTGCGCGCGCCAGCCCATCGTCGGTGGTCAGGGCGGTCTGCACCGACATGCCGGCGGCTTCCATCGCCCGGCGTTCATGCACGTTGTTGGTGGGGCGGTCATCGACCCACAGCACCTTCGGCACGCGCGCGGCGGTCCTGGCGGCGGTAGTCGCCATTCGCGCAGCGTTGAACAGGCGGACGGGATCGGCCGGCGGGGCGGCAGCCTGGCCGGGCGTGGCCTCGGCGCGGCCCGCGGCGGCAGCCAGGGCAGCCACCACCTCCATGAAGTTCTTCTCCTCCTTGAAATCGGCCGGGCTGTAGAGCTTGCCGGTGTGGTTCATCACCAGGTCGCGGAACACCCAGAGCACGCCGGGGGGGAAGCTCACGAGGAACAGCACGAGCAACACGCGCTCGAAAGCGCCGAGCCCGGTGGCAGCCACGCCGAGCACCAGCGCCGCCATGCCGTAGACCAGCACGATGAACAACGCGATGATGCCGAGCGGATTGCGCGACAGCGCCTTGGCCGTTTCACCCATGGTTCCGAGATTGTCGCTCATCGCGTGATCCCATCCGTTCCGGACGGACAATAGGAGAATGTTCGCATCAAGGAACGACAATTTCGCCGGGCCGCGGAAGCGATTGCATGTGGGGGCGTGTGGCCGACATTCCGGGCGGGAACCGACCCGAAGGGAGCGCCCGAGGGCTTCAGGATGCGCGCCCCGATCAGGTAGATTCACTTGGTCCGGTGAAGGCGCCCGCATCAGGCAAGGGGCTGGTGCGGATGGCGTGAGCCATGGCGAATGGCAACCCCTCCAGCCGCTGCGCCTTTCAACTCAGCAGCCGCACCATTGCCAGCGACAACCACGGAAAGGCGATGCACAGCCCGAGCCGGATGAAATCCGTCAGAAGATAGGGCAGCACGCCGCGATAGATCGCCCCGATCGGCACGTCCCGCGCCAGTCCGCTGACGACGAAGACGTTCAGCCCGATCGGCGGCGCCGTCAGCCCGATGCCGACGACGATCAGCACCAGGATGCCGAACCAGATCGCCGTCTCCTCCCCGGTCAGGCCGAAATCAAGCGCGGTGATGACGGGGAAGAACACCGGCAGCGTCAGCAGCATCATCGCCAGCTCGTCCATCACCGCGCCGAGCACGAGATAGACGGCGAGGAAGGCGCAGAGCACGCCGAGCGGCGGGAAGCCCTGCTCGGATACCCATACCGCCAACAGGTCCGGCGCCTGGGAGAGGGCGAGGAAGGCGTTGAACACCTCGGCGCCGAGCAGGATGACGAAGATCATCGCCGTCGTCTCGGCGGTGGCCTTGAGCGCCTCGACCACTGCGCGGGCGGAGAGCGAGCGGCGCAGCAGGCCGGTCAGCAAGGTGGCGACGCAGCCGACGGCAGCGCTTTCGGTCGGCGTGAAGATGCCGCCATAGATGCCGCCCACCACCACGACCGCGATCAGCAGCACCGGCACCACGGCGCGCAGCGCGGCGCGCCGGTGCTGTGCCGAGACGCGCGGGCCGGGGGGGCAAAGGTCAGGCCGGCGCCGCACCACCACCGCGATGGTGGCGATGTAGAAGGCTGTCGCCATCAGCCCCGGGATCAGCGCGGCCATGAACAGCCGGGCGATGTTCTGTTCCGTGCTGATGGCATAGACGACGAGGATGACCGAGGGCGGGATCAGGATGCCGAGCACCCCGCCCACCGCGATGGTCCCGGTCGCGAAGCCCGCCTCTGTGCCGTAGCGGCGCAGTTCCGGCAGGGCGGCGCGGCCGAAGGTGGCGGTGGTCGCCACCGATGAGCCGCACACCGCGCCGAAGCCGGCGCAGGCGCCGATCACCGCCATGGCCAGTCCGCCGCGCTTGTGCCCGACCAGCGCATTCGCCGCGGTGAACAGGTCCCGCGCCAGCCCGCCGCGTTCGGCAAGCGCGCCCATGAGGATGAATAGCGGAATGACCGATAGGGTGTAGTTGGCGAACAGGAAGAAGGGCGTGGTCTTGAGATACGCCAGCAGCCGCGTCGCATCGACGATATGCGCATAGCCGGCGCAACCGACCACCAGCATCGCCAGCCCGATCGGGCAGCGCAGCGCGAGCAGCCCGAGCAGCGCCGCGAAGCCGGCGCCGGCGACGATGAATTCCTCGGTCATTCAGCCGCGCCCGCGCGCCAGGCGCTCCGCCCAGGTGAGCGCCATCAGGCCGGTCACCGCGAAGCACAGCGCGCCGATGCCGATCGCCCACCAGATCGGGATGCCGAGCAGTCCCATGGTGGTGGAGCCATTGCCGAGCGCCTCCGTCGCACCCACCGCCATGCGTTCGGCCAGCACCAGTGCCGTGACGCCCCACACCAGGTTCCAGAAGCCGTCGATCGCCTGGGTGACGCGGCGCGGCAGCCAGGTCGTGAAGCTGTCGACGAAGATGTTGCTGCGCATCAGCGTGCCATAGGCGAGGAAGCCCAGCACCGCGAGCCCGCCGCCGATCTGCACCATCTCGACATCGCCGGTGATCGGCGCGCTGGCCAGCCAGCGCATCAGCACCGAGGCGGCGACCATGAAGGCCGTGGCGAGCAGCATCAGCCCGCCGGCCACCGCGACGGCGCCGGTGAGCCGCGCGACGGGCCCCGCCGGGGGCGTCAGGACACGCCCTGGCCGAACCGGACGACCAGCGCGCGAGTCTGTTCGACCAGCGCGGCGCCATCGATGTTCCGCTCCCGCATCTGGGCGATCCAGGTCTCGGTCACCGGGGCGGTGGCGGCGACCCAGCGCGCCTTCTCGGCCTCGGCTATCTCGCTGATCGTGTTGCCGCGGCGGCGGGCGGCTTCCTCCACCTTTGGGCCTTCCTCGTCCCAGACGCGTGCGGCCATGACGGCGGCGGCGTCACCGGAATTGGCGTCCAGCACCCGCTTCAGGTCATCGGGCAGGCCCTGATACCGCGCCGGGTTCATCGCCAGGACGAAGGACGCCGAATAGAAGGTCGGGCTGCCGGGGATGCCGATGTGGTAGCGCGCCATCTCCTGAAGGCGGATCGCCGGCACCACCTCCCACGGCACCACGGCGCCGTCGATGACGCCCTGCGACATCGCCTCGGGCACCTGCGGGACCGGCATGCCGATCGGGGTCGCGCCCAGCGCCTTGAGGCCCTCGCCGGCCTGGCGCGTCGGGAAGCGCAGCTTGAGGCCGCGCAGATCCTCCATCGTCTTCACGTCGCGCTTGGCGTGGATCAGGCCGCCATCATGCGCCCAGGCGGTGATGATGTGCGTCTCGGCGAATTCGGTGGTGCGCATGTGCTGGTCGAACAACGCCCAGGTGACGCGGGCGTTCACGCTGGCGCGGCGATGGGCGATGAAGGGCAGCTCGATCACCTCGATGCGCGGGAAGCGGCCGGGGGTGTAGCCCGGCAGCGTCCAGACGATGTCGGCGACGCCGTCCTTCGCCTGGTCGTAGAGCTGCGGCGGCGCGCCACCCAATTGCATGGAGGGGTAGATCTGGATGCGCAGCCGGCCGCCCGATTCCTCGCGCACCTTGTTGGTCCAGGGCACCAGGAAATGGCGATGGACGTTGGAGACCGCCGGCAGGAAGTGATGCAGCCGCAGCGTCACTTCCTGCGCGGCGGCGCGGTGGGAGACGAGCAGCGCCGGCGCGGCGATCGCCGCACCCGTCAGCAGCAGGCGACGACGGAACATCGGATCGTTTCTCCCTGATTCGGCCTCGGCGGGATTGAGCCCCCGCTTCGCCGCAAGCTTCAAGCGAAACCGGCGGGACCGTTCAAGAGGCGACGAGGGAGCGGCGCAGCGCGCGCGCCTTCTCCGACACCGTGGCCGCTGTATCGCCCGGCTTGTAGAGCGACGAGCCGACCCCGAAGCCGGCCGCCCCGGCCGCCTTCCAGGCCGGGATATTGTCCGCCCCGATGCCGCCCACCGGCAGCACGGCGGTCCCCTTGGGCAGCACCGCGAGCAGCGCGCGCAGCACGGCCGGGCTCGCCGCCTCGGCCGGGAACAGCTTCAGCGCATCGGCCCCGGCCGCGAGCAGGGCGAAGGCCTCGCCGGGCGTGAAGAATCCCGGGCAGGCGACCATCCCCCGCGCGCGGGCGGCGAGCACCAGCGCCGGGTCGCAATGCGGGGTGACCATCAGCCGCGCCCCGGCGCGGGCGATGGCGGCGACCTCATCCTCGCTGGTCACAGTGCCGGCGCCGACCAGCGCCCGCTCGCCGAAGGCGGCATGCAGGCGGCGGATGCTGTCGAGCGGGTTCGGCGAATTGAGCGGTACTTCGAGGATGGTCAGCCCCTCGGCGAGCAGGGCGGCCCCCACGGTTTCGGCCTCCTCCGGCCGGATGCCGCGCAGGATCGCCACCACGGGGCAGGCATCGAGCCAGGGAGCGAGGCTCATGCGAGGCGCGACGCGACGCGCCACAGGCCATGGGCCGCGGCATCCGGGTCGGCCTTGCGGTGGGGAATGCCGAAGGCGGCGAGGGCTGCGCCGTAGCGGGCCGTGAGCCGGTCCGCGCCGATCAGCAGGATCGGCGGAGCGACGCCATCCTCGAGCGCGGCGGCGACCTCATGGCCGATCAGCAGGCCCGACAGGTAGGAGGCCGCTTCCTCCTCCTGCATCTCGTCGAACAGGGCGGCGGCGCGCAGGCCGAACAGGTGGCGCAGCAGCCCGCCGCCCTGCCGGGAGCGTGCCACGCCGCGCTCGAAGCCGCCGGCATGGTGAGGGGCGCGGTCATTCATCATGCGCGCGAGGATGGTGTGGGCCGACAGCGCCGCGAAGGCCTCCCCGGTGAGGTGGGTGGTGAAATCGATCACCCGCCCATCCTGCACCCGCGCCCATTTGGAATGGCTGCCGGGCAGGCAGATGGTCGTCTCGCCGTCGCCCATGGCGGCGCCGAGCATCTGCGTCTCCTCGCCGCGCATCACCTCGGGCACGCCGTGGCGGTCACGGCAGGACAGGCCTGGAAGCAGGCGGACATCGGCATCGGGGAAGGGCACGGCGACGGCGGCGGCGGCGAGGCCGTCGAGGCCGGCCGGGCAGGGCAGGTAGGGCACTTCCTGCCAGCCCTGGCGACTGCCGACCATGCCGCACATCAGGATGCGGCGCTCCCCGTCCTCGATCCAGTCGCCAACCACCGCCCGGAGCGTGTCGGGGAATTCGCCCGGCGCGACGGTGAGGATGCCTCGGGGGGTGTCGCGTCGACCTATAACGCGTCCATCGGGCGCAAAGCGGTAGGCACGCAGGCTTGACGTGCCCCAATCAATTCCGAGCATTCTACCCCCAACAAGCCCCCATGGGGGCATGCCAAAGCCGCAACGCCAAAGCAATCCAAGCTTGCGTGTTTGCTGCGTTATTTGTCACGTCTTGCCTGAAGTGCCAGAGCCGGATCAACGCGATTGCGGCGCCGCTTCAAGCGACCTGGGACAGTACGCCAAGCGCTGGCACGCTGGCCGCATTTCCCCCGGCCGCCCGCAAGGCACCCCACAGCGACACCGCCACGGAATCGAGCACCGCCACCCCGGGCACGGTGGCGGCGGCCTCGAGGCCGCGGAAATTGGTGCAATGGATGGCGATGGCATCGCAGCCTTCAGCGGCGACCTCGCCGACCAGCCGCGTGACCAGGGCCGGCGGGTGGTCGGCGAAGCTGTAGTTGCCGGGGTCTTCCAGATGACGCTCGCCGGCGGTGACGAAGCCTTCGGCGCGCAGATTGGCGAGGATCGCGGCCTGGACCGCGCCGAGATAGGGCGTCACCAGGCCGACCCGTCGTGCGCCGAGGGCGTGCAGCGCGTCATGCAGGGCGAGGGTCGCGGTGGTGCAGGGGATGCTGGTCGCGCGCGTGACCGCGGCACAGATGGCGCGGTCGGCCTCAAGGCCGAGCCAGGCGCCGGAGGTGCCGTTCCAGCACAGGGCGTGAACCTTGGCATCGGCCAGCATCTCGGCGGCGGCGACCATCGGCCCGGCGTCGAACTGGCCGGTCGAGCCGCCCTCGAGGGTGATCGACAGCACCCGCAGCCGCTGGAAATGCGCGGTAATGTGGGGCGTGGCCGCGAGCAGCGCGGCGGTGGCGGGTTCCAGCACGGTGTTCGAGGATGGTGTGAGCATCCCCAGTCGTATGGCTGCGTCCATCATCCCCCCGTGGCGAGGCGCGGGTCGTTCTGCCCGCGCGTCGCCCAGCCGGTCGTGCGTTCCTCGATGGTCACCGCCACCCAGTACATCAGCACGCCCATCACGCCGGTCACGATCAGCCCGGCAAAGACGAGGGGGACGTCGAAGCGGGAGGAGGCGACCAGCATCAGGTGGCCGATACCCTCATTCGCGGCGACCGTCTCGCTGATGATCGACCCCACGAACGCCACCGTGATCGCGACCTTCAGCGAGGCGAAGAAATACGGCATTGCCCGCGGCAGGCCCACCTTCATGATGATGTCGATCGGCCGGGCGCCGAGTGCGCGCAGCACGTCACGCAGTTCCGGTTCCACCGTGGCGATGCCGGTCGCGACATTCACCACGATGGGGAAGAAGGAGATCAGGAAGGCGGTCAGCACGGCGGGCCAGAAGCCGGCGCCGAACCAGATCACCAGGATCGGCACCACCGCCACCTTGGGCACCGAATTGAAGGCGATCAGCAGCGGGTACAGCCCGCGATAGACCAGCACAGAGGAGCCGATCAGCACGCCGAGCGACAGGCCGAAGCCGACCGCCATGATGAAGCCGACGAAGGTGGTCAGCAGCGTGGCCCAGGAATTCGTCATCAGCGGGTACCACCATTTCACCATGCTCTCGGCGATGGCGCTGGGGGCAGGCAGGATGAAGGGCTGGATGTCGAAGGCGCGCACCGCGGCCTCCCAGACGGCGAACATGCCGATCGTGACGAGCCAGGGCAGCGCGTTCTCGAGCCGACGGCGGCGGCGGGCGGCCTCGGCGAGGGCTTCGGCGGAACGGGCGGACCTAGCGGACATCGGTGGCTTCCCCCTTGCGGGCCTCGCTGATGCGGTCGCGCAATTCGTGGACGATGGCCTGGAACTCGGCTTCGTAGGTCTGTTCGAGCCGGCGCGGGCGGGGGTAGGGGACGCGCCGCTCGGCGATGATGCGCCCGGGCCGGGAGGACATGATCAGCACGCGGTCGGCGAGGTAGACCGCCTCCTTCAGGTCGTGCGTCACCAGGATCACGGTGGGCTTCTTGGCCAGCCACACCGCCTGCATGACGTCCCACAGATCCTCCCGCGTGAAGACGTCGAGCGCGCCGAAGGGCTCGTCGAGCATCAGCAGCCGCGGGTCATGGACCAAAGCGCGGCACAGCGAGGCGCGCTGCTGCATGCCGCCCGAGAGTTGCCAGGGGAATTTCGCCTCGAAGCCGTCGAGGCCGACCAGTTTCAGCAGGTCGCGGGCGCGGCGTTCATAGGTGCCGCGCTGGGCGCGCAGTTGGCGGCGATGCGGCTGCACCACCTCGAGCGGCAGCATCACGTTGTCGATAATGTTGCGCCAAGGCAGCAGGGTCGGGTTCTGGAAGGCCATGCCGGCGATGGAAAGCGGGCCGTCCACTTCTGCGCCATCGACGATCACAGTGCCCTCGGTCGGCGGCCACAGGCCGGTGACCAGGCGCATCAGGGTGGATTTGCCGCAGCCGGAGGGGCCGACCACGGCGACGAATTCTCCATCGCCCACGTCGAGGGAGGCATCGCGGAGCGCCAGGGTGCCCTCGACGCCGCCATAGCGCATCGAGACGCCGTCGATCTGGACGAAGGGTGGGGTCATGCGGGCTGTCCTGGCATGTGGCGTGCCGTGATGGGCCGAGGACGGTTGGAGGGGCCTTGCCCCTCCAAGCCACCCCACCAAAGGCCTGAGGGCCTTTGGACACCTCGATTTGGCGCCGGGCGTGGGCGTCGGTGCGAAACGTCACGGCCGGCGCGGGGCGCCGTGTCGGGCTCCCAGATCGATCCGGATGGCCTCGCCAGGCAATGGCTGTCGGTATTTCGAAGGGCGCGGTCCCGCAACGGTCCCATTGGCGGTGCGGGCAGCGCCGATCGGTCGTCTGGAAGGGCGGCGCCGCTCCGGCTCAGAGGCGCCGATCCGCCGCCGGGGGCAGGAAGTCGGGCGTGTAGATCTGCGCCGCCTGCAGGCGGGGCTGGAGGTTGTAGGCTTCCTCTACCTGGCGGATGCCGGTCTGCAGCCGGGTCGCGTCCACCGCCGAGATGCCGTTGGCGCGGACATTGGCGCTCATGATCACCTTCTCGACGTTCAGCTCGTGGCGTTCGCGTTCCAGCGCCACATCCGTCAGCGGCTCGACGCGCTTGAGGATGTCGAGCATCTCCTGGCCATTCCTCACCGTCTCGATGAAGGCCTTCATCAGCGCCGCGGTCATGCCGCGCACGACCTCCGGGTTGCGTTCGAGATAGGCGCGGGTGGTCAGGATCGCGCCGCCATACAGGTCCAGCCCGTGGTCGTAGTACATCATGGTGCGCTGCTGGTTCAGGCCGAGCCCGATGCCCTTCAGCGCGAGCGCCGAGGTGGTGACGAAGCCGGTGACGCCATCGGCCTCGCGGCGCACCAGCATGGGTTCGCGCAGCGCGGGGGTGACTGAAAGGAAGGTGACCTTCGAGGCATCGACGCCGGCGGCCTTGGCGAAGGCCGGGAAAAGCTGGCGCCCGGCGTCGAATTCCGGCGCGGCGAGCTTCGTGCCCTCAAGGTCCTTGGGCGTGCGGATCGGGCCATCGGCGCGCACGATGGCGCAGAGCGGGCTGCGGTCATGCAGCACGGCGACGGCAACGATGCCGCGGTCGGGATTTTCCGCCATGAAGCGGATGGCGGGGTTGAGGTCGGCATAGCCGATGTCGTAGCCGCCGCCGGCCAGCGCCACCGGCACGCCGCCCGAGCCCTGCCCGCGGTCGACCGTCACATCGAGGCCGGCGGCACGGAAATAGCCCTTCTCGCGCGCCACCAGGGCGAAGGCGTTGGGCGCCTGGAACGCCCAGTCGAGCGTCATGCGCACGCGTGTGGCCTGGGCCTGCGCCAGGCGCGGGGCGGCCAACAGGCCACCGGCCGCCAGCAGGGCCGAACGTCGGTTGAGGCGATGGACCATGTCTGCGTCTCCCTGCACTTCGGCTGGTGCCGTCCGGGTCGATCTGTGCGGCATCAGGCGCGGCGCCCGCAAGGTGCATCGGTGGGGGCGTGCCGCCGAATATGACGCGCGGAGGCGATGGTCGCACAAATTGCGGGCAACCAGTGCGCGTGATGCGGGCGCCGGGTCGCAGCGGGGTGCGGCGGCTACCATCTGCCTGGCAGTGGCGCCGGGCGGCGCCGATCGCCGCGCCGAGGCCACCCCATCGCGAACGGAGACGGCCGATGTTCGAGATCATGACCGAATCAAGCCCGGAGCTGCTCGCGATCCGCGTCAGCGGCAGGCTGAGCAAGGCGGATTATGCGCGCATCATCCCCTGGCTGGACGAACAGCTCGCGCGCCATCCGCACCCGGCCATGGTGGTCGACATGCGGGATTTCCACGGATGGGACGGTGCCGGCGCGCTGTTCGAGGATGCGCGCTTCGGCCTGACCCATCGCGGCGACCTGCGGCGGGTCGCGATGATCGGCGACCGCACCTGGCAATCCTGGCTGGCGACGCTGTTCGCGCCGTTCATGAAGACGGAACTACGCTATTTCGAGCGGGCCGAGGTCGAGCGGGCCTGGGACTGGGCGCGCGGCCCGGTCAGGGCGGCACCATGAAGGCGGAAGCCGCGCAGGCCCGCCCGAGCAGGGAGCGCATCGCCGGATTGGCATGACCCTCATGGGCCGTCAGCGCTTCCATCGGGCAGAAATACTCGTGCGGGTGCGGCACCTGGTGGCGGGCGAAGCCGTCATAGTGGTCCCGCTGCAGGCCATAGAGCACCCGCAGGTCGCGCACCGGCAGGCTGAACCCCGCGATGGGTTCCGCGCTGAGGAAGGGAATGATCCGCCAGCGCGGCGTGGTGTCATTCGCCTGCAGGGGCGCAAGCAGCCAGGCCAGCGGGCAATGCGCCAGCAGCGAGACGGTGGAGGGCGCGAAGCGCGACCGCTTGTCGAGCAGGTTCTGGAAGGTCGAGCAGGCCTCGATGCAGAGGATGTCCGCATAGGGGTCCTCCGACGAGCCGCCGAAATGCAGCCAGAGCCCGTCGGGGATGGTGCGCATCCGATCCGAGCCGGGGATCTTGAGATAGGGCTGGGCGACCGGCTCCCCATCGCAGGGGCGCCCGCGCAGCCAGGCGCCATCGGCGCCGAGGCTGCCGGCGCCCGGCGGGCGTTGGGGCCAGGTCTTCAGCCGGTCGCGGACGACGTTGTCGAGCCGCTTGGGACGACGCAGCAATGGCCGGATTTCGCTCATGGAACGAGATTTCACCCTGTTATTCAACTTATAGGCGAATCAATATCAACCATTGGAGGATCAACAAGGAAAAATATCAACCATTTGGATAGATTTCCGCGTTTTGACGGAGAGGAAACGCACGGCACTGGCGTGGCGTCGGGCCCAATCTTCACCTGATATCTCAAGTAGAGTCTGCAACAGATTCCAGAGAGTCGCGTTTTCGAGGATCGTCATCGCGCCGCGAATGTTACGGCTCCGGCGTCTCATTTTTGTCTGCCGGGCGGCTTCCGGCCGAAATCCGGTCCGTCAGGGCGAGCGCTACGGCGCCGACCAGGAACAGCGCGTGCAGCCCCATCGCCCAGCCGATCGCGCGGTCCGAGTAGCCGTCCCCGCGCAGGAACATCTGCAGCAGCTGGATGGAGGAGATGGCGACGATCGAGCCGGCCAGCTTCACCTTGAGGTTGCCGGGGTCGAGCTTGCGGATCCAGGACATGCCGCCGGCGCGGCTTGCCGGGTCGAAGGGGGAGACCAGGCTGTCCCAGGAAGCGAGGATCACCATCACCACCAGCGAGGCGACGAGCGTCCAGTCGAGCAGGTGCAGCAGGTCGAGCAGCGCCTGGTCTTCCTGCGACTGGAAGACATTGGCGCCGAACTTCACCACCTTGGTGATGAAGCGCGCCGCGAAGAGCCCCAGCGCCACCGTCAGCCCGACCAGGAACACCGCGGCGAGCCAGCGGTTAACCAGAATGAATTTGGCGAGAATCGAGCGCATGGGATGAACCTCCGTCCCGGGTTATGACCGGCATGGGGGGACGACGCGCAATGGCAATCCGCAGAATGGCCGAGGAACAGCGCCTGTCCGGCGCGGTGGTGGCGGGCGGCATGGTCTGGCTGGCCGGCCAGGTCGCCGATGACGCGACCGCCGATGCCGAGGGCCAGACCGCCGATATCCTGCGCCAGATCGACGCCCTGCTCGCCGAGGCCGGCACCGACAAGCGCGCGCTCGTCTCCTGCACCATCGTGCTGGCCGACATCGCCGATGCGCCGGCGATGAACCGGGCCTGGGATGCCTGGCTCGACACCGGCCACAAGCCGGCGCGCATGACGATCCAGGCGGCGTTGGTCGACCCGGCCTGGAAGGTCGAGATCACCGGCGTGGCGCTGGCGCCGGCGTGAGCCAGGCGCCGCCATTCTATCGGCCGCCCGAGGGCTGGCTGCGCTCGACGCTGATGACCCTGGGCTTCGGCCTGCTGGTGGCGGGCGGGGTGGCGGATCAGGGGACGATCTTTCCCTTCATGGTCATCGGCGTCGCGGCGCTGGGGCTGACCACGCTCTATCTCCTGTTCCCGCACGGGCTGCATTTCGCCTTCGGCACCAGCGCGGGGCTGGCCGTCTATGCCTGCCTGTTCGCCGTGATGGGCCGGGCGGCGTTTCCCTCGGCCGATGGCGCCGCGCGGGCGGTCGCGTTCCTGCTGCCGGTGACGTCCTTCCTGGTGGCGGTCTGGTGGCGGCGGCGGACCCTGCGCCTGGTGGCCGAAGCGGCCCATCCCTTCGATCTGGGGCATCTGCCGCGCATGGCGCGCTGGCTGATCCCGGTCTGGTCGGTCGGCGCCCTGTCGCTGACACTGCCGGTCAATCGCCTCGGAGTGCTCGACCAGAGTGTCGCGGTGATCGCGGCGATGGCGGTGATCTCGGCGGTGGTCGCCGCCTCGGTGCGCGGCGTCGTGCTGCTGCTGACGGACATGGCGCTGATCACCGAGGAACTGGCCGGGCGGGCGGCGCGCATCCTGGTGCCGGTGGTCGCCTTCCTGGCCATGTACGCCATGCTGGTGATCGTCTTTGCCTGCCTATACCGGATTGCCCAGGGGCTTTCCCTGCATGCGCTGTTCCATGGGCCGCAGGGGCCGGTGCCGCTGCCCTTCCCGGATGCGCTGTATTTCAGCCTCGTCACCCAGGCGACGGTCGGCTACGGCGACGTCACGCCGCATGACGAAGGCATCCGGCTGCTGGCATCGCTGCAGGTGGTGGCGGGCCAGGTGCTGCTGCTGTTCGGCTTCGCCGAGATCATGCGCACCAGGCGGGTGCAGGCCAGCGATGCCGCGGTACGTCGCCATGGCCCTACGGGGGATTGACGGTGGCCGCCTCGCGCCATGCGCAACCAGGCGCGCCTGGTGTTCGGCCATGCTCCCGTCGGGTAGGCTAACCTTTTGTTTAAACAAGAATCCCTCGCGCGCCGGCGCGATCCACTCCAAGGAAGCCGCCATGCCGCTGCCGGTCCTGACGACCGCCCCCGTGCTGGACCAGCCGGCCTCGGCCGCCCGGACGCCGACCGATCAGCGGCTTGCCAAGTTCCGCGCGGTGATCAACGACCCCGTCGCGTGCATCGAATTCCTGCGCAACGATGTGTGGCGCGTCTCCGGCGCGTGCTGGAGGGTCGATATCGCCCTCGTCGGCACGCCGCGAGCCAGCCGGGTCTGGTCGGCCCCCGGGAGCTCGAGCTACGCACCCTCGACCGAACCTGCTCCTGAGCGGCACTGGCGGTCGGCGCGCGCAAGGATGCCGCGGCGCCGGCCTCATTCCGCCGCAATCACGCGCAGAATGCGCCCGATCGCTTGGAAGGCTGAAACATGAGTACGGCGGAGTTCTGGCGCGGCAGGCGGGTGTTGGTCACCGGCGGCGCGGGCTTTCTGGGGTCCAACCTGTGCCATGCGCTGGCTGGCTTCGGCGCGCGCGTGACCGCACTCGACGCGATGATGCCCGATGGCGGCGCCTCGGCGCGCAACCTCGAAGGGGCGGGGGTGCTGCTGGTGCGCGGGGATATCCGCGACACCGAGTTGCATTCGCTCTGCGAGGGCGTCGACGTGCTGTTCAACATGGCCGCCCAGACCAGCCACATGGGCGGGCAGAAGGACCCTGTGGCGGATATCGCCATCAACGCCGTAGCCCAGGTGCGGCTGATCGGCGTGATGCGGGAGGTCGCCCCCAAGGCCGCCGTGGTGCATGCCTCGACCCGGCAGTTCTATGGCCGTCCGCGCGCCCTGCCGGTCGATGAACTGCACCCGGTCAATCCGCCCGACGCCAATGGCGTGTCGAAATGGGCGGGCGAGCAGTATTGGCTGCTCGAACAGCGGGTGCATCACCGGCCGGTGGTCTCGCTGCGACTGACCAATTGCTATGGGCCGCGGCTGCGCATCCGCGATGCGCGTCAGACCTTCCTCGGCATCTGGATCCGCCGGGTGCTGGAAGGCGAGCCCTTCGAGGTGTGGGGCGGGGCGCAGCTGCGCGACCTCACCTATGTCGAGGACGTCACCGACGCCTTCCTGGCCGCGGCAGAAAAAGCTTCTGAACCAGCGCTTTCGGGGCAGGTGTTCAATCTTGGTGGAAGCCCACCGACTTCGTTGACCGACCTCGCCAAGCGGTTGATCGCGGCCAATGGCGGCCGCGGCTCCTTCGAGATGAAGGAATTCCCGGCCGACCGCGCGCCGATCGACATCGGCTCCTATGCCGCCGACGACACCGCCTTCCGAAATGCTTCAGGATGGGCGCCGAAGGTCAGCCTCGATGAGGGGTTGCGCCGCTCGCTCGCGTGGTATCGTCCGCGCCTCGCCGACTATCTTTAGAGCGTGGTTGGTTCATGTTCATTCACCAATCCCGCTTTAACCCTTTGTTTGATCGCGTGATTCAGACCTCCGGTGCATTCGCACCTGCGGCCATCACGCTCTGAGGCCTGCTGCCATGAACGCGCCCACCCTCGCCACCATCCCCCAGGCCGACCCCGGTGCCGGCTATCGCGCCCAGAAGGCCGAGATCGATGCCGCCGTCGCGCGTGCGCTCGAGTCAGGCTGGTACATCCTTGGTAAGGAAGGGGCGGCATTCGAGAACGAGTTCGCCGCCTGGCTGGGGCTGAACCGCGCGGTCGGCTGCGCCAATGGCACCGATGCGCTGGCGCTGATCCTGCGCGGCCTCGGCATCGGGCCGGGCATGACGGTCGCCACCGTCTCCCACACCGCCGTCGCCACCGTCGCGGCGGTCGAGATGGTGGGGGCGACGCCGCTGCTGCTCGATATCGACCACGACACCTACACCATGGATGCGGATGAGTTGGTCTCCGTGCTGGACGATCCGCCGCCGGGCCTGCCGCCGATCAAGGCGGTGATCCCGGTGCATATCTATGGCCAGGCCTGCGACCTCGGGCCGATGCTGGAAGCGACGCGGGCGGCCGGCATCCCGCTGGTCGAGGATTGCGCCCAGGCGCATGGCGCGGCGCTGGACGGGCGGAAGCTCGGCACCTTCGGCACCGCCGCGGCCTTTAGCCTCTATCCGACCAAGAACCTCGGCGCGCTGGGCGATGGCGGGGTGCTGGCGACCAATGACGCCGAGCTGGCCGACCGCATTGGCGCGATCCGGCAATATGGCTGGGTCGACCGCTACATCTCGGCGATGGTGGGCGTGAATTCGCGCCTCGATGAGGTGCAGGCGGCCATCCTGCGGGTGAAGCTGACGGCGCTCGATGCTGGCAATGCGAAGCGCCAGGCGATCGCGGCGGCCTATGACGCGGCGCTCGCGGGGGCCTCGATCGCGGCGCCGTACCGCCGGCCGGGCGCGGGGCATGTGTTCCACCAGTATGTGCTGCGCTGCGAGAACCGCGCCGAGGTCCAGGCGCATTTCAAGGCGCAGGGGATCGGCACAGGCGTTCACTACCCCGTGCCGGTGCATCTGCAGCCGGCCTACAAGGACCGCTCGCCGCTCGGCCCCGCTGGTTGCGCCGAGACGGCGCGCGCCGCCGAAGAAGTGCTGAGCATCCCGATGTATCCGGAATTGTCGGAGGCGCAGGTGGAGCGGATCTGCGCGGCGCTTCAGGCGCTCTGACGGAAGGAGGAGGGGCGGTTGGCCCCTCCTGCCGCTGCGGTGTCAGCGGCTTTCCAGTGCCAGGATGATCGGCACCATGCTGTGCGGATGCGGCGCCTGGGTCGGGCAGTCGATTGTCTGCAACGGCATGCCGACATGCGAGCCGAACTGGCTCACCGGGTCCCAGTTGCCGCGGAAATTGGCGATGGGCGCGAAGGCCTCGTCGCCATAGGCCGCGGCCGCCTGGTTGAGCGCGGTGACGATACGGCCGCCGAGGCCGAGCGTCGCCAGGCTTGCCAGGAAGCCGACGCCGGCCGAACCGGCCCCGCCGATCGCCGCCCGCACCGGGTTGGACGAGAGCTGGTTGACCAAGGCCAGCGCGCCCGGCGCGTTCCAACTGATCCCCGGCAGGCCGAGGATGGCGCCCACCATCTGCACGAAGGCGCCGCCGAGCGAATGGCCGGTGAGCCACACCACCTCGGCCTGGCGCGCCACGCCGGCGGTGAACTCGACAGCGTCGTTCAGCTTCATCGCCAGCGCGTTCAGTCCCAGGCCGATGCCACCAAGGTCCGCGGCCACCGCATCCTTCAGGTTCGCCGTACCGCGGAAGCACACGCAGGCGATCTTATGCCCGGAGCCCTTCCAATAGGCGCGGGCACGAAAGTTGTCGTTCTCGTAGAGGTCCTGGATCTGGCTGGTGTGCCAGTCGCGCAGCATGCTTGAATTCGCAGTGTCATTGTAGATGTCGTCCGCAATTCTTGCCATGTTCAGGATGTCGTACATCGTCGCCTTCCAGCCGTCGAAAATCGGTGCGGCGGAATACGTCGGAGCCCAGTCCGATGGTAGCGATTCAGGTCACAGCGACATGCCCGGTCTGCGGCATTTCATACCGGCGGTGGCGCAAGCCGAGGGCCGGACTCAGGCCGACGGCACGAGGCTTTGACGCATGCCGAGGCCGCAGATGCGGCCCGCCGGACGTTCGGCGTCACGCCGCAGGCGTGCGTTCGGCACGATGCGTGTGAGGGGCCTAAGCTAAGGATGTCAACGGCCGCGAACTGCGAGCGTTGACATCAGGGAGGGGTGCCGCGCCCGTCCGCCACGTCGTGGTCGCGCAGCAACCCGGCCAGGCTGGCGACCAGCACGGCCAGCAGCGCCCCGACGCTCATCGCGTTCAGCGCCACCAGGTTCCCCTGGACCATCGGGTCGAGCCCCGACAGCGCCGGCCAAGGCCAGCGCAGCAACGCTTGCTGCGCGGCGAGCCCGGCCCCCAGCAGCACGAACATGGCCGTCTTTTCCCGCCAGGACAGCATGGCGAGCAACAGGCAGGGGAAGAGGAACACCGCCACCCCGGTCGCCGGGCCGAGCAGCGCTGCGGTCCATACCGTGTTGGCGATGCCGACCACGGGCAGGGCCACCCTGGCGGCGACCGCGCTGCGGCGGCTCAGCCACGGGATGGCGAGGAAGAACGGGCTCGCCGCCATGGTCGCGAGCGAGACCGGGCCGGCCTCGGGGGCGAGGTACCAGACATAGGCCGGGTAGAACGGGCCGTTGGAGCCAACCAGCAGGGCCACGGAATTGGCGATGCGCGTGGCGGGGTCGGCGTGGTCGATGTAGCGGCCGAGCGCGGCGAAGACCCTCACGCCGGTCGCAGGCGGTAATGGCTGACGCCCCATTCCTGCCCGCCCCTGGCGCCGAACAGCCCGGCGGTGGCGAGGAAGAACAGCCGCCAGCGGCGCCGCCACAGTTGCCACTCGGCGCCATAGGTGGCGCGCAGGGTCTGCTCGATCGTCCCGGCATGGGCGTCGTAATTGCGGATCCAGTCCTCGGCGGTACGCGCGTAATGCGTGCCGGACCAGCGCCATTCCTTGTCGAGCGTGAAGCCCGTGGCGACGTGGCGGATCAGGTTGTGGCTCGGCATGATGCCGCCGGTGAAGAAATGCTGCGCGATCCAGTCGGCCTGGTCGGTGTGGTCGAAGCGATAGGGCGTCGCCTGGTGGCTGAACACATGCAGGAACAGCGCGCCATCCGGCCGCAGCCAGCGCCGGATGTTGTCCAGCAGATGCGGCCAGTTCGACATGTGCTCGAACATCTCGACCGAGACGACGCGGTCGAAGCGTCGGTCGGTCGAGAAGCGGTTCATGTCCTCGGTGATGACCGTGACGTTGAGCAGGCCACGGCGGGCGGCCTCGGTTTCGATATGCTCGCGCTGCGGGGCGGAATTGGAGACGGCGGTGATGCGCGCCGCGGGGAAGTGTTCGGCCATCCACAGCGTCAGCGAGCCCCAGCCGCAGCCAAGTTCCAGGATGTCCTGGCCATCGGCGAGGTCGGCATGCGCGGCGGTTTCGGCAAGGCCGAGTTCCTCGGCCTCGGCCAGCGTCGTGTCGGGGTTCGGGTAGAGGCAGCAGGAGTATTTCAGGCGCGGACCGAGCACCTGGCGGAAGAAGGCGGGCGGCACTTCGTAGTGCTGCGCGTTGGCGTCGACCGGGAACAGCGCGATGGGGTGGCGGTGCATCGCCTCGGCGAATGCGTGCTCGCTGTCCGGCGGGGCGCTTCGCAGCTTGCGCGCGGTGCGCCCGACCAGCGCGGCGATGCCGGCGCGGGTGAGGCTGTCGGGAAGCGGCAGGCGTTCCACGGCGGTGACCGCGCTGGCGACGAGGCTCATATGGACCATCCCTTCGGCAGAGGCAGGAAGGCGCTGACGCGCCGCTGATAGGCGCGATAGGCATCGCCGCGGCTGCGCAGCATCTGCGCCTCCAGCGGCGGGATGCCCGAGACATGGACCAGCAGCCAGAACATCAGGGCCGGCCCGACCAGCGCCAGCACGCCCCAGGGCGCGCCGATCGCGAGCAGCGGATAGACGCACCAGTGCAGCCATTCGAAGACGTAGTTCGGGTGGCGCGACAGGCCCCATAGCCCGTGGTCGCAGACCTTGCCGTGATTGGCCGGGTTGGCGCGGAAGGCCTGAAGCTGGCGGTCGGCGATACCCTCTCCGAGCACGGCGATGGCGGCGATGAGCAGGGCGAGCGCGTCGAGCCAGCCGAGCGGCCGCGTGGAGGAGGCGGCGAGCAGGATCGGCACCAGCAGCACCGCCGAGGCGGCCGCCTGGATCTGCAGGAAGACGAACATCCGGCGTTCGAAATCGGCACCCCATTCCTCGCGGAACTGGGCGTAGCGGGAATCCTCCGCGGCGCCGTGGCTGCGGGCGACGATGTGCAGGCCGAGCCGCACCGCCCAGGCACCGATCAGCGCGGCGACGATGAAGCGCCGCGGCCCTTCGCCCGCCACCACGGCGACGAAGATGCCGGCGGCACCGAGGCCGAAGGTCCAGAAGGCGTCCACCCAGCCGGCATTGCGCAACAGGCGCTGCACCCACCAGGCCGCCGCCATGACGAGCGAGAGGAAGATGATGGCCGCGAGCATGGTCACGCCGTCGCCTCTGTCACGAAACGCAGCACGTCCTCGCGCACCGGGGCGAGGAAGCGCAGCGTCGGCGCGAAGGCGCCGATGATTTCCGTATGGCCGATGCCGGGGTAGGCGATGGTCCGCACAGCGTTGCCAGTGTCGCGCAGCTTGGCCGCGAGGCGCTCGGTGTTGCGCGGCAGCACGACGGAATCATCCTGGCCGGTGGCCAGCATCATGCGCGGCGCGCCGGGCGTGGCGAAGTTGATCGGCTGGGAGGCAGGCCAGTCGCGCTCGGGGCCGAAGATCGCCTGCAGGGTCGGGCTGCGCAGCGGCAGGAAGTCGTAGGGGCCGGACAGGCCGATGACGCCGCGCAGGGTGGCCTTCGGCTCCAGCCCCATGGCCTGGAGGTATTCGGGGTCCAGCGCCAGCAATGTCGCCATCTGCGCGCCGGCCGAATGGCCCATCAGCACGAGACGGTCGGGCGTGCCGCCATGCTCGGCCGCATGTTCGCGCGCCCAGGCCAGGGCCCGGGCCGCGTCATGCATGAAGTCGGGGAAGCGGACCTCGGGATAGACGCGGTAGTCCGGCACGACGCAGACCACGCCCGCACTGGCCAGGGAGGCGCCGAGGAAACGGTACATGCCGCGATCGCCACTGTCCCAGGACCCACCGTAGAGAAAGACGACGGTCGGTGCGTCCCGCGCGCCTTCGGGTGCATGGACATCGACGCCATGCCGGTCGCCGGGGGCATAGGCGAGGTCGGTGGTGGTGCGCACGCCGTCGCGCGCCGCCAGCGCGTTCAGTACCGTGGTCGGCGAGCAGCCGGCGGCGAGCAGCGAGCCCAGCCCGGCGAGCAGGCGCCTGGCCAGCATGGTCAGACGCCTACCAGCGGCTGCACCAGCCGCGCCAGCCAGCTATGGGCGCGCAGCCTGCCGGTCGTCGCGATCAGGCAGATGCAGTCGCGCCCGGTCGGCATCGCCACCGGGCAATGGTCGAGATCCTCGTCGCCCTCGGCGACGTCGCCGGCGTGGTATTCGCCGGTCTCGTCGCTGAAGGCACCTTGCAGCACGCAGGTGAGTTCCGAACCGGTATGCCCATGGCCCGGCATGGCCAGGCCGGGGGCGACGCGGATCAGGTCCAACCGCGCATCGGACCGGTCACGGCGGATCAGCGGCATCAGCCGGATGCCGGGACCGATCCACCACCAGCGGCGCGTGGCGAAATCCTCGACCGTGACCGGTACGCGGGCGGGGGGCGGGGCGCGGTCCGGCTCGCCAAGCCGGGCGAGGGTGCGTGCCAGCGCATCGCCCGCCATCGCGGCCGGTGCCTGGTCCTCAAGCAATGCACCACCCAGCTCGGTCGCCTGACGCACCAGCGCGCGGCAATCGCCGCACAGGGCGAGATGCGTGCGGATGACGATGCTGTGGGGGGCGGGCAGGGTGCCGGCGACATAGGCCAGCAGCGTCGCCTCGGAGGGGTGGCGGGTCATTTCATGTCGTCCAGGAGGGTCCGCAGCCGCGCCATGGCGAGGCGCAGGCGGGATTTCACGGTCCCGAGGGGAATGCCGAGCGCGCGCTCGATCTCCGCATGGGGCCGGTCGTCGAAGAAGGACAGGCGCACCACCTCGGCCTGTTCGTCCGGCAGGCTGGCGAGGGCGGCGCGTACCCGTTCGCCATGCTGGCTGGCCTCGACAGCGGCGTCGGCATGGGGTGGCGGGGGCGGTTCCTCGGCCATCAAATCGAGGCGCGGCACCAGCCGGTCGCGCCGCACCGCATCGACGCGCAGGTTGCGCGCGATGGTGAAGATCCAGGCGGCGGCGCCGTGTGTCGCGGGGTCGAACTGCTCGGCCCGGCGCCAGACGGTGAGCATGGCTTCCTGCGCGAGTTCCTCGGCCTGCGCGGCGGGCAGGCCTAGACGCATCAGGTAGCCTTTCACGCGCGGGGCGAAATGATCGAACAGGGCGGCGAAGGCGTCACGATCGCCACGCGCGGCGATCGCCGCGAGCAGCGCGCCGGCATCGGCTGCTGGCTGGCCGTCGGTCACGGTCTCCCCCCGGGCAGTGGCGGAGCGCTGCCCTTGGGTCCGGCCGCTCTGGTGAAGGTGCAGCGCAATCATCATCCCCTTAACGCGTGACCGGCCCGATTGGATCACAGGCGATCGTCGGTGATCCAATCGCCCGCCAGCTTCGTTGTGTTCGGGTAAGCGGCAGTCGCGGGAGCCCGGACACGACATGGCAAACTATCAACGACGACGCGTGGCGGTGGTCGGCAGCGGGATAGCCGGACTGTCGGCGGCCTGGCTGTTGTCCCGCGCGCATGATGTGACCGTCTATGAACAGGGCTCGCGGCTTGGCGGGCATAGTCGCACGGTTACGGCGACGCCGGGTGGCGTTCCGGTCGATATGGGCTTCATCGTCTACAATGAGGCGACCTATCCGAACCTGATCGCGCTGTTCCGCCATCTAGGCGTCGAGACGCAGGTCTCGGACATGTCCTTTGCCGTGTCGATCGATGACGGCCGGGTGGAATATGCCGGTACCGACCTCAAGGGGTTGCTGGCTCAGCCGTCGAACCTGTTGCGGCCGCGCTTCTGGTCGATGATGCGCGACCTGCTGCGCTTCTATCGCGAGGCGCCGCGTGATGCGGCGGCGTTGGAACGCGACTTGGTCAGCCTGGATGATTATGTAGCGCGCGAAGGCTATGGGCCGGGCTTCGTGCAGGACCATCTGTTGCCGATGGCCGCGGCGATCTGGTCCACGCCGGCGGCCGAGGTGGGTACCTATCCGGCGACCGCCTTCATCCGCTTCTGCGAGAATCACGGCCTGCTGCAACTGCGCGACCGGCCGGTCTGGCGCACGGTGGTCGGCGGCAGCCAGGCCTATGTCCGCCGGTTGTCGGAACCCTTCGCGGGTTCGACGCGGCTGGGCTGCGGCGTGGTCTCGGTGCGCCGCGACGGTCTTGGCGTGGTGCTGCGGGACACGCTGGGCGAGACGGCGCAGTACGATGACGTGGTGATCGCCACCCACGCGCCGCAGGCGCTGGCGATGCTGGAGGATGCGTCGGACAGCGAACGCGCCCTGCTTGGTGCGATGCGCACGACACCAAACCGCGTGGTGCTGCATCGCGATGTACGCTTCATGCCGCGCCGGCGCGGCGCCTGGGCAAGCTGGAACTACATCGGGCGGCAGGATGGCGGGCTCTGCGTCACATATTGGATGGACCGGCTGCAATCGCTGCCGGGTGAGCAGCGGCATTTCGTCACGCTGAACCCGCCCGAGGACCCGGCCGGGATCCTGCACGAGGAATCCTTCGCCCATCCGCTGTTCGATGCGGCCGCCATCCGGGCGCAGCGCGCGTTATGGACGCTGCAGGGCACGCGCCAGACCTGGTATTGCGGTGCCTGGTTCGGCGCCGGTTTCCACGAGGATGGGCTGCAGGCCGGCTTGGCCGTGGCGGAACAGCTGGGTGGGGTACGGCGGCCGTGGCAGGTGCCGGCGGGCAGTTCGCGCATCCATGCGCCGGCGATGGTCGCCGCATGACGGTCTCGGCGATCTATCGCGGTACGGTGGTGCATTCGCGGGTGCGGCCGGTGCGCCACAAGCTGCGCTATCGCATGCTGAACCTGCTGCTCGACCTCGATGAATTGCCGGGGCTTGGGCGGCGGCTCGCGCTGTTCGCGCACAACAGGCGCGGGCTGTTCACCTTCCATGATGCCGACCATGGCGATGGCAGTGCTGTGCCGCTGCGCGTGCAGGTCGAGGCGCGGCTGCGCGAGGCCGGGCTCGACCCTTCGGGCGGGCGCATTCGCGTGCTGTGCATGCCGCGGGTGCTCGGCATGGTGTTCAACCCGATCAGCGTGTTCTTCTGCCACGCCGCCGATGGTGGCGTGCAGGCCATGCTGTACGAGGTGAACAACACCTTCGGCCAGCGCCACACCTATCTGATCCCGATCGGCGAGACGGCCGGCGGCACCATCCGTCAGCGCTGCGACAAGGGATTCTATGTCTCGCCCTTCATGGATATGGGGCTGTCCTACAGCTTCCGCGTCAACGTCCCGGCCGAGGCGGTCAGCCTGGCCATCGAAGCGCGCGACAAGGACGGGCCGCTGCTGTTCGCCGCCTTCACCGGCCGCCGTCGGGCGCTGACCGACGCGCAGCTTTTCGCCGCCCTCCTCGCGAATGCCTTCCTCGCTGGACGGGTGATGGGCGGCATCCATTGGGAAGCGCTGAAGCTCTGGATGAAGGGATTGCGGCTGCGGCCGCGACCGGGGCCACCGGCCGAGGCCGTCACCATTCACCGCGAGGGACACAGGACATGAGCCAAGCCTTGCGCATCCCGCGCGCCGCTGCGCCGATCACCCGCCTGGCCGGGCTTCAGGCGGCGCTGGCCAGCCGCATCATGGCGCGGCTGGGGCGCGGCAGCCTGGACGTCACCCTGCCCAATGGCGCGCGGCTGGCGCATCGCGCCGCGCTGCCAGGGCCGGAGGCGAGCGTCGTGCTGCATCGCTGGCGGGCGCTGCGGCGCCTGGTGCTCGGTGGCGACATCGCCTTCGCCGAGGCTTATGGCGATGGCGACTGGTCGAGCCCGGACCTCGCGAAGGTGGTCGAGCTGGCCGCGGTGAATGGCCCGGATTTCGAGGGGCGGCTCACCGGCACGCCACTCGCGCGGCTGTTGAATCGCCTGCTGCATCTGCGGCGGCCGAACAGCCGCTCGGGCAGTGCGCGCAACATCATCGCGCATTACGACCTGGGGAATGATTTCTTCTCGGCCTGGCTCGATGCGGGCATGTCCTATTCATCGGGCCTCTACGACACGGGCTCGACGACGCTCGATGACGCGCAGCGCGCCAAGCAGGACCGCGCCATCGCGCTGCTCGACCTGCGTGGCGGCGAAAGCGTGCTGGAGATCGGAATCGGATGGGGTGGCCTCGCCGAGCGCATCCTGCAGGCGCATGACGGGACGCTGACCGGCGTCACGCTCTCCCCGTCGCAGCTTGCCCATGCGCAGGATCGGTTGCTGCAAGCGGGTCTCGCCGGGCGCGCGCAACTGCGGCTGCAGGATTACCGCGACGTGCCGGGTCGCTTCGACCGCATCGTCTCGATCGAAATGCTCGAAGCGGTGGGCGAGGCCTATTGGCCGACCTATTTCCGTACGCTGCGCGAGAGGCTGAACCCAGGCGGCGTCGCGGTGTTGCAGGTGATCACCATCGCCGAGGACCGTTTCGCCGGCTATCGCCGCAGCGCGGATTTCATCCAGCGCCACATCTTCCCCGGCGGCATGCTGCCCTCGCCCTCCGTGCTGCGCGAGCAGGTCGCGCAGGCCGGCCTGGTGCTCGACCATGAGGAGACCTTCGGCCAGAGCTACGCCCGTACCCTCGCGGATTGGCATGAACGCTTCGTCCATGCGCTGCCCGACGTGGCACGTTGTGGGCTGGATGAGCGCTTCCAGCGGCTGTGGCGCTACTACCTCGCCTATTGCGAGGGTGGCTTCCGCGCCGGGGCCATCGATGTCGGCTTCTATCGGATCCGGCGCGGGGAGGGCGGGGCATGATCGGCCGGCGCCTGGCACTCGCGGGCCTGGCGGCGTTGCCGGCGGCGCGCGCCTCGGCATCGCTGCCCATCCCGGCCACGCGGCAACTCGGCTTCCGCGTGCTGCGCAAGGGCAGCGCCATCGGGCAGCACGTCTTTGCCTTCGAGGGCAGCGGCGATCGGCTGACGGTGCGCATTACGGTCGATCTCGCCGTCGGCATCGGGCCGATCACGTTGTATCGTTACCGCCACCGTGCGGTGGAGCAGTGGGAGGCCGATACCGTGGTCGCCTTCCAGGCCGAGACCAATGACGACGGTGCGATCAGCACCACGACGATGCGGCGCGAGGGCGATCGGCTCGCCGTCGACAGCAATCGCGCCGGCCGCTACGTCGCACCCGCCGGTGCGCTGCCGGCGACGCATTGGAACCGTCGCATGCTCGACGGGCCCTTCATCAATACGCAGACCGGCGCGGTGATGCGTCCCGCGGTGGCTCGGGAGGGTGTCGAATCCTTGCCCTGGGCGCCGCAGCGGCGGGGCACGCGCTTCGTCCTCAGCGGCGATGTCGATCTTGAGACGTGGTATGACGAGACGCCGCGATGGCTCGGCCTGCGCTTTCGTGGCGAGGATGGCTCGCCCATCCATTACGAGGCCGTGTGATGCGGTGGCTGCGTCTCTATCTGGTGAGCGGCCTCGTCATGCTGCCGATCGACGCCGTGTGGCTGACCCTGACGGCCGAGCCGATCTACCGCACGCATCTGGGCCATCTGCTGCGTGAGGGCTTCGCGCTGGGACCGGCCATCGCGTTCTATCTCCTGTATCTGGTCGGTATCCTGGTGCTGGCGCAGTTGCCGGCCGCTGACTGGAAGGGGGCGATGTGGCGCGGCGCGGTGTTCGGGCTGTGCGCCTATGGCACCTACGATCTGACGAACCAGGCGACGCTGCGGGATTGGCCGACCATCGTGACGGTCATCGACCTCGTCTGGGGCACCGTGCTGACCGCGAGCGTCGCGGCGTTGGGGTATCGGCTGGGGACGGGGCGGGGAGGGTGAAGGTAGGGGGACGCCATGGCGCGAAACTCAGCTTGCGTCGTTGAGGAAGGTCGAGGGGCGCTGCCCCTCGAGCACCCCGGCAGGAAACTCAGTTTCCTGCACCTTCGGGCGATTGCTGCGCAATCGTGCGGGTGAGCGGGCAGAGGTGTCGGGCGGGCTTTGGCTTGATTGGAGGAGCTGGTTGGGCCAGCGCCCGGCAGCATTATGCGTGTCGTCGGCTCGGCGAGGGCATTTGGGCAGAACAAGCGGGAGGTCTTGGCGCGGGGCGTCACTCACCGTGATCAAGACATCTGCCTCGCCTGGCGCCGGCATCAAAATGCACACTACGCCCAACGCAACCAAACACGACAGAATCCCCCGCCGCGCCCATCGCCAAGTATTGGTGTCCAGAGGCCCTTAGGCCTTTGGCGGGGTGAGGTCCGGAGAGGGGCAGAGCCCCTCTCCACGGTCCCCCATCCCCCGTCGTCACGCCGCCGCGCGCCGCCCCCAGGACGTATTCACCATCGGCGACCCGGCGCCGATCCGTTGGCGGGCCGCCGCATATTCCGCTGCCAGCCGGTCAATCAGCGTCGCCGCCGGCACCACTTCCTTCACGCCGGACACCGACTGCCCGGCGCCCCAGATGTCCTTCCACTTGCGCTTGCGGTCGGTGCCGAAGTTCATCGTCGAGCCTTCGACGCCGGCGAGGTTTTCCGGGTCGAGCCCGGCGCGGCGCAGCGACGGCTTCAGGTAGTTGCCGTGAACGCCGGTGATGAGGTTGGTGTAGATGATGTCCTCGGCGGCGCTGCCGACGATCATCTGCTTGTATTCATCGACCGCGCGGGCTTCCTCCGTCGCGATGAAGGCGCTGCCCATATAGGCGAAGTCGGCGCCCATCGCCTCGGCGGCCAGGATGGAACGGCCATGCGCCATCGCCCCGGACAGCGCGATCGGCCCGTCGAACCAGGCGCGGGTTTCCTGCAGCAGGGCGAAGGGGGATTGCGCGCCGGCATGCCCGCCGGCACCGGCGGCGACCAGCACCAGCCCGTCCGCGCCCTTCTCGATCGCCTTGTGGGCGAAATTCTGGTTGATCACGTCATGGATGATGTGGCCGCCATAGGAATGGACGGCGTCGTTCACCTCCGGCCGCGCACCGAGGCTGCTGATGATCAGCGGCACCTTGTGCTTCACGCACAGCGCGAGGTCCTGCTCCAGCCGGTCATTCGAGCGGTGCACGATCAGGTTTATCGCGAAGGGGGCGGAGGGCCGGTCCGGATGCGCTGCGTCGTGTGCGGCGAGGCGTTCCTTGATCTCGGCGAGCCAGTCGTCGAGCTGTTCGACCGGCCGCGCGTTCAGCGACGGCATGGCGCCGATCACGCCCGATGTGCATTGCGCGACCACCAGGTCGGGCACCGAGATGATGAACAGCGGCGAGCCGATCAGCGGCAGGCGCAGGCGTCCCTTCAGGGCGTCGATCAGGGTCATGGGGTTCCCTCGGTTCACTTTGGCCAAAGGTCGCCGGTTGTGGCCCGCTTGTCGAGCGCCCCCTCCCGGTCAGGCGAGCACGGCGAGCGCCCGGGCCAGCAGGATGCGGAACTGGTCGACCGCGATGCCGGCCGTGCGGGCCATGGAGGCATCGTCGCCGGTCCAGTTTACGCCGAAGGAGAAGGTGGCCCGCACCGGCCCCGCGACCATCTGCCCGGCGGCCGCGAGCGCCTGCGAGTCGACCCAGGTGATGCTGCCGCCCTTGCCATAGGCGATGATGTCCGGCGGCGCGATTTCGGGCATCGAGGTCGCCATCGACTGGATGCGCTTAAAGGTCGCCAGCGTCTCGGGCTTGGCGAAGAGCCGGCCGCTGAGGACGTAGTCGTACCAGGCAACCATGTCCTGGCCGGTGCTGGCCATGGTCGAGACATCGTTCAACGGCTTGCGCGGCGAGGGCATCGGCGCGCCGTTGTCGAGTGCCTGGATGCCGGCCCAGCCGAGATCGGTCCCCGGCGGCGCGCCCGCCAGGGCCGAGACCATGATGCGCGTCGAGTCAGGAATGCGCGTGCCTGCCAGCTGGCGTGACGCGATCAGCGACCGCACCACATCCGGCCCGACGCGGCGCAGCGCCATGTCGGTGCCGGTATTGTCGGAATGGGTGATCATCGCTTCCAGTGCGACGACCGCCGACGCGGTGCCGGTCAGATTGCCCAGGACGGGGCTGACCGGGGATCGCACATCGTCATTGACCGGCAGCTGCTCGGTCAGGGAGAGGCGGCCCTGCTCCACCGCCAGCAGGTAGGCGGCGAGGATGAAGGTCTTCACCACGCTGCCGACGAAGATCGGCGCCGCCTCGCGATGCGCGACGCGGATGCGGCCCTTGGGTCCCTCGGCCTCGAAGAGCAGCGAGGTCTCGCCGGGCAGGGCCGTGAGGGCGAAGGCGGCGACGTTCAGCGAGGCGTCATTCACCACGGTCTGGGCCAGCGCGGCGGGGGCTATCGTCGTCGCGGCGAGCGCGACGGGAAGGTGACGACGTTGCACGGTGTTTCCTGCCTGTTGACCTGAGCGTGGGACGATGGGCGCTCGGGCGCCCCGGCGCAACGGCGGGCTCGTGGGGATTGGTGAACAATCCAGCAACGCCAGGTGCGCCTGCCCGGCCACGGCGCTATCCTGGACGGGGCGATCGGCGGGGCCGATGCGGGAAATACGGCGCCCTGTGGGCCGCCCAACGGGAGCTCAGGCGGGGAGCAACTCGGCCACAGCGATGCCGGCTTCCCCGCACACCGCATAGTACAGCAGGACCCGGCCGCTTTCCTCGAAGATGCAGGGATCGCGCAGCTGGTTGACCGGGGCGTTGATCGCGCCGCGCCAGGAGGGCGCGAGCGGCAGGTTGGCACCTTCCCAGGGTTCCACCGGGCGCAGCACCGGCCACTCGCCCTCGGCGCGCCAGGACATCCAGTCGCCGGTGAGATCGACCTCACTGAGCAGGATACTTTCCGGCAGGTCGCCGACGCGGGTCCAGAACACCTCGAGCCGGTCGCCGCGCAGGCGCAGCGCGGTGTGCCGCTGGGTTGGCGGGAACAGCGTCGGGCCGCGCTCGAAGCCGGTCAGCCCATCCTTCGAGCGGAACATGATCCCCGGCATGGCCAGCGCATAGGTCCAGCCGCCATGGCGGAAGACGCGGAAATAGGAGGGGCCGAGCAGTTCCGGCAGAGCCCGGAAGGCAATGCCGTCGCTGCTCAGCGCCACTCGGCTGCGCTGGGTGCGGAAGCCGACCAGGCCGTGGAAATACATCACGATGCGGCGGTTCGCCTCATCCACGTGCACGTCGGGCGAGGCGATGTGCGGGTGGGTGGCGTCCTCCAGCGGGTCCTCGACGCCGGGGGTGCCGGGCGGGGCGCGGCCGGGCAGCCGGTCGCCGCCGCCGGTATCGGCGGGGATGGCTGGCGGGTCGGTGGGGAACAGGCTGTCGGCCAGGGTCAGGCTGCCGGGGCCATGCACGCGCCAAGGCCCCTCCGGCGCATCGGCGTAGGCGAGGCGGATATAGGCGCCCTTGTGGTCGGCGAAATACAGGTAGTAGCGGCCGAGCGGGTCGCGCACCCAATCCGGCACGCGGATCACCGAGGGGCCTTGGATGTTGCCGCCCATGCGCGCATCCATCTCGGGGCGGATCACCGGATTGCCGGGCAGCCGGGTCGGGCGGTAGCGGTTCATCGGCGTCCCCCGGCGAGGATGCTGCACTGAGCGTCGAGGGGTGCCGGGACGCGCATGAGGCTGTCTCCTTCCGTCGCGCTGCCGGCGCGGTTGGGAGCGAGGCTCGCATGGGGGATGGGCGCGCGACAATGTTCCGGCCGGCGCGTTTCGACTCGCCAGGGTGGAGTTCGCGGGTGCAGCATGACGGCATGGATGATGCTGTCCCGACTGATCTCCTTGCCGACCTGCTCTCCCGCCTGCGGGCGGCGCGGGAAGCTGCTTCGGCCGACCCGTTCGGCGACCCGGTGCTGCTCGTCGCGCTCGATATCAGCCGTGCGCTGGATGAAGGCCGCGTCACCACGGATGCGCTGGCCGGGCTGATCGCCCGCATGGCGCGCGACGCGGCGCAGGATCGCGCGGCGCGGCTGGCGGCCTATGCCTGCATGGGTGACGATGCGGCGGCGCTGGCGCGCATCGCCGCGCGGCTGGTGCGGCCCGACCCCGAGGACAGCCCGGTGCCCTACGCCGCCTTTCGCGAGGCGGTGGAACGCACCCGTTTCGCCGCGGTGTTCACCGCGCATCCGACCTTCTCGATGCCGCTCGCCACCGGCACGGCGCTCGCCGAGGCCGCCAGTGGCGTGGCGCTGCCCGAGGGCTTGTCGAATCGCCCGGCGCCGGTGACACTGGAGGAGGAATTCGCCCAGGCCGGCGCGGCGATCGCGCGCGGGCGGGATGCGCTCGATGCGCTGTCCGCCGCGTTGTTCGAAGCGGCATGTGTGGTCTGGGGCGAACGCGCGCTGCAATTGCGGCCGCGCCCGGTCATCCTGACGACCTGGGTCGGCTACGACACCGATGGGCGCACCGATATCGGCTGGAACGACACGCTGCGGCTGCGGCTGCGGATGAAGCGGCTGCAATTGGCGCGGCTGGCGGATCGGCTGGAACCGCTCGGTGCCTGCGCGGCGCCCGTTGTCGCGCGCGCCAGGGAAGCCGAGGCCGCCGTCGCCGCGCAGGAAGCCGCCGCGCCCGTGAAGCCCGATGCCGAGAGCACGCGGGCCTTCGCGCTGACGATGATCGATCGGCGTGAGGCGGCGCTGACCGCGCCCGAGCCGCTGCTCGCGCTGTTTCCGGCGGCGATCGAGGCGGCGCCGGATGCGGCCACGCGTCTCGCCTTGGCGGTGCAGCGGGCGGGGTTGGCGGCGCATGGGCTGGCGCTGGCGCATACCCATGTGCGGCTGAACTCGACGCAGGTGCACAACGCGCTGCGCCAGCGGCTCGGCATCGCGGCGGCGCCGGAGGATCGCGCGGCGCGGCGCGGGTTGTTGACGCAGATCAACGCCGCGCTGGCGGAGGTCAAGACGGTGCCACTCGATTTCGGCGCGCTGTTGAGCGAGCAGGCTTCGGCGGTGCGGCTGGTGATGACCTGTGCGCAGGTGATCAAGCATGTCGATGGCAGCCAGCCGATCCGCTTCCTGATCGCCGAGACCGAGACGGGCTACACGCTGCTCGCCGCGCTGTGGCTGGCCCGGCGCTTCGGCATCGCCGACCGGGTGGAAATCTCGCCGCTGTTCGAGACGGCCGATGCCCTGGAGCGCGGCGAGCGGGTGCTGGAGGAAGCCCTGCGCAGCCCGCATTTCCGCGACTATCTGCGCCTGCATGGGCGGTTGTGCCTGCAATTCGGCTATTCGGATTCGGGGCGCTATGTCGGGCAATTGGCGGCGTCCTATCTCGCCGAACGGCTGAAGATCCGCCTCGCCGAGCAGATGCGCCGGCACGGGCTGGAAGGCATCGAGCTGGTGCTGTTCGACACCCATGGCGAGAGCATCGGCCGTGGCGGGCATCCGGACAGCCTCGCGGATCGGTTTGCCTATCTGTCACCGCCCGCCGCACGGGCGGCGCTGGCGGCGGCGAACCTGCCGCTGCGCGAGGAGACCGCCTTCCAGGGTGGTGACGGCTATCTGCTGTTCGGCACCGAGCGGCTGGCACTGGCGACGGTCGCGCGCATTGCCGAGCACGCCTTCGCCGCACCCGGCGAGGCCGACGATCCGATCTATGCCGAGGCGGATTGGGGCACCGATTTCTTCGCCACCATCCGGCGTGAAATGGCAACGCTGGTCGAAGACCCGGGCTATGCCGCGCTGCTCGGCGCCTTCGGGCCGGGGCTGCTTGACAGGACCGGCTCGCGCCCGGCGGCGCGGCAGGCGGATGGCGGCGGCG
Organism: Neoroseomonas lacus; assembly: GCF_014644535.1. GTDB lineage: Bacteria > Pseudomonadota > Alphaproteobacteria > Acetobacterales > Acetobacteraceae > Neoroseomonas > Neoroseomonas lacus. The sequence continues at coordinate 511,293 of NZ_BMKW01000001.1, read as the reverse complement.
GGCCAGTGCGCATCACCCACCCGTCGCAGCTGCGCGCCATTCCGAACAACGCGATCCTGCATCAGATGGGGTTCTTGGCGAATACACTGCATGGGCTCGGTGCCGCGGCGGCGGCGAACCCGGAGGCCTTCGCCGACCTCGCGGTGCGCTCGCCGCGCTTCGCCCGCGCGATGGCGATGGCGCAGCGGGCGGCAGCCTGTTCGGACCTCGGGGTGCTGCGTGCGGCGGTGGATATGCTCGACCCGTCGCCCTGGCTCGATCGTGCCGGCTTCACCAAGCGACCAGGTCGGCGGGAGGCGCTGACGGCGGTGTCGAGTGCGCTGGAACGGCTGGGCCTCGCCTCGGCGACGCGGCGGATGTTCCGCCGGTTGCAGGCGGACCACCAGGCGCTGCGCGCCGCCTGGCCCGATTTGCCGGTGATGCAGGACCGGCTGGTGCTGGCGCATGCCGTGCGGCTGTGCCTGGCGCAGCGGCTGTGGCTGCTGGCGGTCTCGCTGCCGGAATTCAGCCCGCGCCATGGCGCGACGCGCGACAGCCTGGTGGCGCGGCTGCTGCAATTGGATGTGCCGCCGGTGCTCGACCTGCTGGGCGAGATATTCCCCGCGGCGCCGGACCCCTCAAGCGGGCTGGATTTCGGCGAGCCGGCCGGGCCGCGCGACGGGACCTCCTACGCCGCCGAACATGCGGCGATCTTCGGGCCGATGGCGGTGATCTTCGGGCTGGTGCGGGAATGCTCGGCGGTGATCAGTCATGAGGTCGGCGCGTTTGGGTGAAGCGTTTCGGCGCGTCAGGGGTGGCGGCGCGGCAGGGTTCGGCCATGGTCGTGCTTCGCTGGCTCGCGCCGCTGGTTGTTCTTCTCATGGCGTGGCCGGCCGGGGCCGAGGAACGCTGCCCCACACGGCGGCATGTCGATTGCGCCGGGGCTGAACGCGCCATCGCCGCCGCCATCGCCGCCGACCCCTGGATGACGCTGATCGACCAGGCGTGGCGCATGCGCATGGCGGAGCTGTCGCATCTGCTGGGACCGGCCGGCGCGGCGGAACTCGCGGCGCAGGATGTCGCCCAGCGCCGCGTGCTGTCGCGGGACCTGTTCTTCACGCCCGACGGCGCGGTGGAACCCGACAGCGTCCCGGGCCTGCGCTGGCGGATGGAGCTTTGGCTGATGCGGCTGATCCGGCTACAGCCCGACCCCCCTGCCGTCATGGAAGGGATCTGGTTCAACCTCACCGGCGAGGCGGTGATCCGGCGGCGCAATGGCGGCCGCTACCTGGTGACGATCAGCACGGTGGAACCCTACGCCCTGGCCTCGACCTGCGAATATGAAGGCGAAGGGCAATCCGACCGGGCCGATCGGTTGGAGACCGATGACGGTGCGCTTGAGCTCACATGGGACGGCCCGATGCTGCGTATCCGCCAGTTGGTCATCGGTCACCAACCCTTCTGCGGCGCTGTTGCCACCGTTACCGGGCGCTATTTCCGCATCGGGGATGCCGATTGACGCCGGGACCATTCGAGCGGGGCCGGATGTCTAAAACGGACACGCGACCCGAGGCCGCGAATGCGGCCCGCCAGCAGCCCAGCGAAGGTTCGGCAAACGGAGGTTTGCGCGTCACGCTGGGCGCGCCTCCGGCACGACGCGTGTGAGGGCACGTACATGTGGATGCCAATGGTCGCGAATAGCGAGCGGTGGTCTCAGAACCCGACGCAGGCACTGCGATAGACGGTCAGCACGGAATCCTGCTGGAAGCGCGACGTCCAGACCTGTTCCAACGGCCGAACCCGGGCGCGGGCCTGCTCGGCACTGGCGCCTGGCAGCACCAGCGTCACCACCTTGCTGGCTTCGCGCAGGATGCGCGCATCGGGTCCGCGCCATTGCCCGGCGCCGTCCACCGTTGTCAGCCCGTCGGGGAAGGCGGGCGTCACCGTGTCGTCGAGAAACGTCTGCCATTCCGCATCGGTGACCGGTGCGCGGCCGCGCACGTCGCGGCCGAAATAGGCCTCGGCGACCGTCGCGCGCTGCGTCCCGGCGGGGCAGGTCGGCTCAAGGCCGGCGCAACCCGCGGCCAGGCCGGCCAGGAGAAGCGCCGCCAGCCTCACGCCGAGGTCGCCAGCAGCACCACGCCCGCGGCGATCAACGCGATCGCGCCAACCTTGTGCACGCCCATCGTTTCGCCGAACACCCACCAGCCAATGAGCGCGATCACCACATAGGAGATGGCGGTGCAGGGCAGCGCCACGCTCATCGGGATTTTCCGCAAGGCGATGATGTAGAGCAGCGACGCACCACCATAGAACACTATGCCGACCATGGTGTGGATGCGGAACAGCTGGTCGATGAAGCTGCCCTCGGCTGCGACGGAGTGGCTCGCGCCGTATTTCAGCAGCACCTGCCCGATCATGGAGGCGCTGATCGCCGCCGCCAGCGCCAGCCAGTACAGGATCATCGGGCGTCGTCCCGGGCCGGGATGATCTCGCGGACCACGCCCTGCGGCTTGCCATTGGCCGACATGAAGGCACGCCCGACATATTCGCCCATCACGCCGAGTATCAGGAACTGCACCCCCGCGATCAGCAGCGTGACGGTCATCAGCGAGGCCCAGCCGGAGGGCGTCTCGCCGATCATCGCCTCGATGATGGTCCAGAACGCCGCGATCAGCCCCAGCGTGCCCATTCCAACGCCCGCGAAGATCGCCATGCGCAGCGGCAGCACCGAGAAATTGGTCGCGAGGTTCAGCCACAGCCGGATCAGCCGGCGCATGGTGTAGTTCGACCGGCCTTCGGCGCGGGCGAAGTGCTTCACCTCGATGCTGTCGAGCCGCTGGGTGATCTGCATCAGCAGGCCGTCGATATAGGGGTAGGGGCCGCGATATTTGACGACCTCGGACACTGCCAGGGCCGACATGCAGCGGAAGGAGGAGAGGTACAGCCCCGCCGGCTTGTCCATCAGCTGGTCCGCCACCCAGTTGGCGAAGCGCGAGCCGAGGTTGCGCCAGCCCTCATGCTCCTTCACCGCATAGCGGGTGTAGACAACGTCGAAGCCGCCGAGCCGGGCGTGGTCGTACAGCTTCACCACCTCCTCGGGCGGGTTCTGCAGGTCGTCATCCATGGTGATGACATAGGCGCCGCGGGCATGGCGCAGCCCGGTCATGACCGCATTGTGCTCGCCGAAATTGCGCGCATGTTCGATGAAGGTCAGCGGAATGGTGGCGATGCGCGCCAGCTCCCGGCAGACAGCGCCGGAATTGTCCGGGCTGCCGTCATTGACCAGCACGACCTCGAGCCCGCCTTCGGGCGACAGCTTCGAGAGTTCGGCGACCAGCGTGCCGACGGTGGTCGCGCCATTGTAGACGGGCACGACGATGGAAAGGCCGACCGGGTGCGTCGCCCCGGCCGAAAGGGTGGTCATGAAGTCCGTCTCCGACATCAAGGTCGCGTCGCGACCAGAAGGATTGATCCGCCGGCAGGATAGCGCAGGCCCAGCCGGGCGAGCCCATGCTCGAGAACCGTGGTGCCGTACAAGGCGGCGTCGAGCCAGGGCGGGAAGGGCGCCACGTCGCTTTTCGCCGCTTCATCCGAACGCAATACCTTGCGCTGCAGGATCATCAGCGGAAGAAGGATGGCATTCCAGTAGCGTGCCTCGATCGCCGTGAACCCTGCCTGAACCAGAAGGTCGCGGCCCTGGCCGGCGGTGAAACGGCGGTCATTGTGCACGCGCTCATCATGGGTGGAGCGCAACCATTGGTAGGCGGGCAGGTTCAGCACGACCGTCCCGCCCGGGGCGAGGACGCGGTGGAACTCCGCGACTGCCGAGGGCGGATCGACGGCGCGGTGGCACAATACATCGCAGGAGGTGAGCGCTCCGAAGGCCCCATCGCGGAACGGCAGGCGGTTGGCGTCGCCGGCCGACGCCAGCGCGCCGGACTTCGCACCCGCACGCGCCGCCGCCTGCGGACTGAAGTCGAGCCCCGCCAATGGCTGGCCGAGCGACGCGAGCCGGCGCAGCAGCCCGCCCGTGCCACAGCCGGCATCGAGCACCGCGCCGGCAGGGCCCGGCCGGCGCCGCAAGGCATCCATGACACGCATATGGAGCGCGCGGTACCACCACATGCGCTCCTCGGCCGCGTCCATCAGGTCGTATTCGGCGGGTTCCACGGCACCAGTTCATTGCATCGCAGCAAGGCCGGAACATGGCATGGCGATGCCCGGTGCCGCCGTAATCCGGTTGCATCCTCGCATTTCCGTCATAAGGATGCACGGCGTCCATGAGCCAGTTGCAGCGCCAACCCGAGTCCGGCCCGGTCGAGCCCTATACCACCCACAGCCCGGCCGTGCCACGGGAGGTGCCGGCGAGCCGTGCGCGGATGGTGCGCTGGGCCGGCTTCGCCCCGGCGTTGTTCTTCCTGGTCATCGTCATGCTGCCGCCGCTCAACCACGATGCCGCGGCGGTGCTCGACTTCTCCCGCCGCTGGCTGGCCGGTGAACGGCTCTACATCGACCTGATCGATGTGAACCCGCCGCTGATCTTCATCCTGAACCTGGTGCCGGCGGCGCTGGCGCGATGGACCCCGCTCGGGCCGGCGCAGGCCTTGGTGCTGTGCCTGCTTGGCGTCGCCGGGTTGGTGTGGTGGCTGTGTGCCAGCCTGCGCGTCCGCGAAACGGAGGGCGAGGTCGAGGCGGCGGTGCTGACCACCTGCCTGCCGCTGCTGCTGGTCATGGCGGGCTCGGATTTCGGCCAGCGCGACGTGCTGATGGCGATGGCGGCGATCCCGTATTGCCTGCTCGCCGCGCGGCGGATCGAGGGGCCACCGGCGCCGGGACGGCTGGCGATCGGCGTGGTCGTGCTGGCGGCGCTGGCCTTCGCGCTGAAGCCCTATTTCCTGATGGTGCCGCTGATGGTCGAGGGGCTGGTTGGCTGGCGCCGTGGCTTCGCCCGCGCGGCGCGTGACCCGGTGCCCTGGCTGATGGCGATGGTGTGGTTCGCCTACCTGCTGCTGGTGCTGGCCGCCTTTCCGGCCTTCTACCAGAAGGTCCTGCCCTTCGCCTGGGAGGTCTATGGCGGCATCCATGGGCCGGGTCCCTGGCGCGTACTCGTCACCGACATGATGGGCGCGGCCACGTTCCTGTTGCTGGTGGCCGTGGTGGCGGCGATGCGCTGGCAGGCCGGCGCCTTCGCCCAGGCCCTGGCCGTGGCGGCTTGCGGCGCCTTCTTCAGCGCCTGGATGCAGCACAAGGGGTGGCCCTATCACGTCATTCCGGTCACGATCCTGGCCTGTGGGGCGGTCGTGTTTGCCGCCGCACGCTGGGTGGACCGGATGCTGCCCCACGCCAGCGCGTATGCGGTGGCGCCGGTGCTGGCGGCGGTCGCCTCCATCGCCATCCTCCTCTACACCGTGCATGGCAGCGAAACGCCCTGGCGGGAGGCCGAATATGCCGACGGCACCGCCGACCGCCTCGCGACCTGGTTGCGGCAGCAGGCGGGCGGTTCGGATGTGCTGGTGCTCAGTCCCGACATCTTTCCGGTGCAGCCAGCCCTGACCTATGCGGGCGCGCGCCAGCGGTTACGCCCGATGAGCACCTGGATGTTGCAGGCGACCTATCGGCATTGCCCGGATGGCGCCTCGCCCTATCACGAACTTGAGCAGATGGGTCAGGCCGAGAGGAGCTTCTTCCTGCGCACTGCCGAGGATTTCGCCGCCGCGCCGCCGCGCGCACTGGTGGTGCAGCGCGATGCCAAGATCCATGATTGCGGCGCCCGCTTCGATCTGCTCGACTATTTCCTGCGCAGTCCAAGCTTCCTTCATGCCTTTCGGAACTACCGCCCGGCGGGTGAGATCGACGGCTACCGCCTGTTCCTGCGGCAACCCTGACGCTGGAGCGGGTACGGCACCATGGCCGATTTTGAGCCTAGGCGACACGGCGGGCTGACGATTCCCACGGGCGCGGAATCAATCCGCGGCATACTGCTCATCCTGCTCGCCTACTTCGTGATCACCGGCGCCGATGCCTCGGTGAAGTGGGCGCTGCCGCAGGTCGGCGTCGCCGTCTCGATGATCGCGCGCGGCGTGGTGGGGGCGATCGCCGTCCTGGTCCTGACGCGGGGGCGCGGCATCCGGGCGGTCAATGGCCGTCTGCTGACGATGCGGGGGCTGTTGCATTGCGGCGTCTCGGCGACCTGGTACTGGGCCTGGTCGCGCGGCATGCCGCTGGTTGATTCATATGCCATCGCCTCGGCCGCACCGTTGCTGATGACCATCTTCGCCATTCCCATCCTGGGCGAGAAGGTCGGCTGGCGGCGCTGGACCTCGACGCTGGTCGGTTTCCTCGGTGTGTTGTTCATGCTGCAGCCGCAAGGCGATCTGTGGCGGTTCGAGACGCCGTTCCTGATGGTGGCCGTCGTCGCCATGGCGGTGACGCGGATCTGGACGCGGGTGCTCTCGGCGACCGACGGGCCGGCGTCCGTTGCCTTCTGGCTGATGGTCGCGCATATCCCGGCCGGGCTGCTGCTGTTGCCGGGCTTTCCGCCGCCGCCGGTGATGCCCGGGGCCGGCGTGCTCGTTGCGCTGCTGTTCTTCGGCGTGGCCAACGCCATCGCGCATATACTGTTTGCCCGCGCCTTCGGCCTCGCACCGGTCTCGGCGCTGGCGCCGTATGAGTATTCGCCGTTGTTGCTGGGTGGTGTCCTCGGCTTTCTGATCTGGTCGGAGGTGCCGGCCTGGACGACGATCGCCGGCGCGGCCGTCGTCATCGTCGCCGGCCTTTACAATCTGCATCGCGAAAGGGTCCGACGGGCCGCCGAGCGGCGCGACGGCCTTCACTGATGCCGCTTCGCCACGATATTCGCCGCGGTGCGCTGATGATGCTCGGCGCCACGGCGCTGTTCACCGTGATGTCGGCGATCATCAAGGGGGTGTCGGACGACATCCACTTCATCGAGATCATGTTCTTCCGCTCGGCCTTCGCGCTGCCGGTGATGTTCGCCATCGCGGCGCGGCGGCATGACTGGAACCTGCTGCGCACCAAGCGGCTGAAGGGCCATGTCGTGCGCGCCTTCACCGGCACCATGGCGCAGGGCTGTTCCTTCTTCGCCCTGACGGTGCTGCCGCTCGCCGAGCAGACCTCGCTGTCCTACACGACGCCGCTGTTCGTCACGATCCTGTCGATCCCGTTCCTGGGCGAGAAGGTCGGCATCCATCGCTGGTCGGCGGTGTTGCTGGGCTTCGCAGGCATCCTGGTGATCGCGCTGGGTGAGGGCGCGTTCCAGGGCGGCGGCATGCCGCAGGGGATCGTCGCGGTCGGCATGGCGGCCGCCGTTGTGCAGGGCGTGTGGTCGGCCATCACCACTCTGCTGGTGCGCAGCCTGTCCGCGACGGAATCCTCGACGACCATCGTACTGTGGCAGTCGTTGCTGATGACCGCCTTCACTCTGGTGGCGCTGCCGTTCTTCTGGACCACGCCGAGCCTGGGGGAATTCGCGCTGCTCGTGCTGGTCGGGCTGATCGGCGGGGTCGCGCAGATCCTGCTGACGGAAGCCTATGCCTCGGCGCAGGTCTCGGCGCTTGGGCCGTATTCCTACACCTCGATCCTGTGGTCGGTGGCGCTGGGCTGGGTAGTCTTCTCGGATCAGCCGAGCTGGAGCACCCTGGCGGGCGCCGTGCTGATCGTCGCCTCGGGTCTGTATATCCTGCACCGGGAACTCAAGCGCGCGGCGATGCGGAGGAACCAGTGAGCATCCCCTTCCTCAAGGAAGACGCCCTGCCGCCGGGGCAGGTCGAGAAGACCGCGCCAGGCGTTCGTCGCGTGCTGTGCGACAATCCCGGGCCGTTCACTTGGCGCGGCACCAACACCTGGATCATCGGGCAGGGGTCATCGGTCGCGGTGCTCGACCCCGGGCCGGAGGATGCCGCGCATCTTGCCGCCATCCTGCGCGCGACGGCGGGGGAGCGGATCACCCACATCCTCGTCTCCCATACGCATCGGGACCATTCGCCGGGCGTCGCGGCGCTGCAGGCGGCGACCGGCGCGCGTTCTTACGGCTTCGGCCCGCACGTGACGCCACCCGACCAGGGCGGTGAGAGTGGTGACCACAGCTTCCACCCCGACGTGCTGTTGCCCGACGGCGCCAGCGTCGAGGGCGATGACTGGCGGCTGAGCGCGATCCATACGCCGGGCCATTGCGCCAACCATCTCTGCTTCGCGCTCGAAGGGACCCGCATCCTGTTCAGCGCCGACCACGTCATGTCGTGGTCGACCACCGTCGTCAGCCCGCCGGATGGCGACATGGCGGCCTATATGGCGTCACTGGCGCGCCTGCAGGCGCGCGACGACCGGCTGTACCTGCCCGGCCACGGGCCGCCACTGCCCAACCCGGGGCCTTTCGCCAGCGCGCTGGCCGCGCACCGGATGGAGCGCGAGGCGATGGTCCACGCGGCGCTGCGCCGTGCCGGGCGGGCGACAGCGCAGGAGTTGGTGCCGCCGGTCTATGGTCCGGCACTCGATGCACGTCTGCTGCCGGCGGCGGCGCGCAGCCTGCTGGCGCATCTGATCAAGCTGGAGAGTGAGGGGGCTGCGGCTCGCGACGGGGAGCACTGGGAGGCGCTGTAGGACGAAAGGCCAGAGGGGCTTTGCCCCTCCGGACCACCCCACTCCGGCGCATGATGGGCGGGCAGGATCGGCGCCGAGCCCCACCCGAACGCACGGCGCGCGTCACGCCGAAGCAACAATCCCATCCTGCCCGGCGCCAAAAGAGGGCATTCCAAATGACCCCGTCATTTGGCGGGGTGGTTTGGAGGGGCGGCGCCCCTCCAACCTTCTCACTTCATTGGTGGCCGCGACCGGCGCGCCGGCGCCTTCACCGGCTGCATCGGAATGATGTGGATATGCGCGTCATCCCCATCTGCCTTGCGCGCCGCCGCGGCGAAGCGCGCCGCCGCATAGGGCGCGACCTCGAACTGCGTCTCGCGTGACAGGATGCGGATGCGCCCGATCTCCTGCCGCGTCACATGCCCACGCCGGCACAGGAAGGGCAGCAGCCATTTCGGGTCGGCGCGGCCGTCACGGCCGACATCCATGCGGAACCAGATGCCTTCCTGCCCGTCGGCGACCAGGGGCGTGTTCTCGCGCCGTGGCATGGCCTCGCGCGGGGCCGGGCGGTCGTTGATCTCGCTCAGCTCCTCGGGGGCCGGCAAGGGGCCGCGCAATACGTGCAGCAGCGCCGCGGTGACCGCCTCGGGCCCATGCGCGGCGAAGGCCGGGTCGGTGAGCAGGCGGCGCGCCAGGGCGATATCCGCATCGTCCGGCTCCTCGGTGACCAGGGTGAGGGCTTGTTCGCCCAGGCGCTCATCGTCACGCGCGCGCACGGCTTCGACGGAGGGCGCGGGGCCCCAGCTGGCCTTCACGCGCGCGGCCGAGATCAGCCTTTCGCCCAGGCGCCGACGCGTGTGCGGCACCAGCAGGACGGAGACGCCCTTGCGCCCGGCGCGGCCGGTGCGGCCGGAGCGATGCAGCAGCGTATCCGGGTCGCGCGGCAATTCGGCGTGGATCACGAGGCCGAGATCCGGCAGGTCGATGCCGCGTGCGGCGACGTCGGTCGCGACGCAGACTCGCGCCCGGCCGTCGCGCAGGTTCTGCAGGGCGCGATTGCGCTCGGCCTGGGAGAGTTCACCCGATAGCGCGACGGTCGAGAAGCCGCGTTCGGACAGGTTGCCATGCAGGCGGGCCACGGTGGCGCGCGTCGCGCAGAACACCATGGAGATTCGTGCATCCTCGAGCCGCAGCACGTTCACCACGGCGCGTTCGATCTCATGCGGGGCGACCACGGCGGCGCGGTATTCGATGTCGCCATGCGGTTCGGACTGGCTGGTGGCCTCGATGCGCAGCGCGTCGCGCTGATAGCCCTTGGCCAGGGCGGCGATGCCACGCGGCACCGTCGCGGAGAACAGCAGGGTGCGTCGTTCGGCCGGCGTCTCGTCGAGAATCGCCTCCAGCTCCTCCTTGAAGCCGAGGTCGAGCATCTCGTCGGCTTCGTCCAGCACCACGGCGCGCAGCGCGGCGGGGGCGAGGTTGCCGCGTTCGAGGTGGTCGCGCAGGCGGCCCGGCGTGCCGACGACGATATGCGCGCCCTGGGAGAGCAGGCGGCGCTCGGCGACCGGGTCCATGCCGCCAACGCAAGAGACGATGCGCCCGCCGGCCGGCGCATAGAGCCAGGCGAGTTCCGCCTTCACCTGCAGCGCCAGTTCGCGCGTGGGGGCGACGACCAGCGCGAGCGGCGGGCCGGCCGGTGGCAGGCGCGGCGCGTCGCCGATGAGCTCGGGGGCGAGCGCCAGGCCATAGGCGACGGTCTTGCCTGAGCCGGTCTGAGCGGAGACGAGCAGGTCGCGTCCAGCCGCTTCCGGCGTGAGGACGGCCGATTGCACGGCGGTCGGTTCGGCATAGCCGCGGGCGGTGAGTGCGTCGCGCAGGGGCGCGGGCAAAGTGTCAAAAGACATGAGGCAGGTTCCGGAGAGCGCGGCGGAGCGTAGCGCCTGCGCGGGCGGCGCGTCGGGCGCGCGATGGGGGAGTGTTTGTCACAGAGAGGCGTCCGGGTCGAGCCGAATGACGTAGGAGCGCCAGTCGGTGTGCTCGGCGATGCGGTCATACAGGGCGATGGCGCCCTTGTCGGCCTCGGGCACGATCCAGCGCAGATGCGACCAGGCGCGCGCGCGGCCGAGGTCGCACAGCGCGGCAATGAGCGCGCGCGCGAGGCCGCGGCCGCGTTGGTCGGGGCGCACGAAGAGGTCGTCGAGCGCGCCGCAACGACGGGCGAACACCACCTCGGGCAGGTCGAAGAAGATGGCGAAGGCAAGGATGTCGTCACCCTCGGTCGCGACGAGGATCTCGGTGCGCGGGTCTGCCGCGAGCAGCGCGGCGGCCTGCGGGCCGGGCGCGGGCCGGCTGCCGGCCAACGTGTCGCGCATCTCGCCGGCATAGGTTTCGAGCAGGGCGGCGAGACGGTGGCGCTCGGCCGGGGGCAGGGGGTGGATGGTGGTCATGATGGAGCCTCACGCGAAAAGGGCGCCGCCCGCATGGCGGACGGCGCCCCTTCGCCGGGATCGGCGATGCTCTCAGTCGGCCGGGGTTTCCGACATCGGCTCGGGGGCCGGTGCGGCAGCGGCGGCGGCAGCGGCCTTGGCGGCCTTGTTCGCGGCGCGCGTCGCGGCGGCCTTCTTCGCCGCTTCGACGCGAGCGCTGGACTTCACGACGGCCTTCTTCGGGGCTGCCTTGGCGGCGGCCTTCTTCGGCGCGGCCTTCTTGGCGACGGCCTTCTTCGGCGCGGCCTTCTTCACCGCGGCCTTCTTCGCGATGGGCTTCTTGGCAGCGGCCTTCTTCGGCGCGGCCTTCTTGGCGGCGGCCTTCTTCGGCGCGGCCTTCTTCACCGCGGCCTTCTTCGGCGCGGCCTTCTTGGCGACGGCCTTCTTGGCAGCGACCTTCTTCGGCGCGGCCTTCTTGGCAGCGGCCTTCTTCGGCGCGGCCTTCTTGGCAGCGGCCTTCTTCGGCGCGGCCTTCTTGGCGGCGGGCTTCTTCACCGCGGCCTTCTTGGCGGCCGGCTTCTTCGCGGCGGCCTTCTTGGCAGCCGGCTTCTTGGCGGCGGCCTTCTTGGCGGCCGGCTTCTTCGCCGGTGCCTTCTTCTTCGCGGCGGCCATCGCCATTGGCTGGGCGCGCAGGCCTTCTTCGGTCTCAGTGGTCTCGATGATGTCTGTCATGGTGTCTGGTGTCTCCGAGCGTTCCGGTGAGTGGGGCGCGACGCATATGCGGGCGGCGGCTCCGTGGGGGACAGCAGGTGGGAACGGGTCGGCTTCAGGCGCGCGGACCCCGCGGCGCGCTCCATCGGCTGCCTGGCGATCAGTTGGATGCGGGCGACGCAATGCGGCGCGTTGGCGGTAAATCCCCACCGCTTGACGCTGCCGGTTTCGCCGTCGCCGGATGGCAGCAGCTGCGCTGCATGATCCGGCGATGCGGGATGGGTGGTCTCTTGCGCCGTCCATCCCAAGTGCCTGCGGTCCATCGACCGTCCTTCCCTGCTGCGGCGGTCACCCGTCGCGATGCGTCGTTGCTCTCCGCTGCTTGACGATCCGACCAAGTCGTTTGGATCGACGTGCGAGAGATCGAGTTCGACGAATCGCGCAAGATGATTCGCGCGCAGTCCACGCTATCTGCACGCGCATATTGCGTGTCAACAGAATCCGTGCGCACGCGCGTGCAAATTGCACGTCGCGCACGTCGCGATGCTGATTGTGTTGCGCGCGTGTCGCGTTCGCGGCGCGATGGTGTCGTGCAACGCATCAGCGCAGCACGCGTTGTCCTTCCGTCGCGCTGCGTGCGCGCCACGGAAGGACGCAGGCGTCAGCCGCGCTGCGGCAGTGGCACGACGGGGCGTTGTTCGACGCCGGTATAGACCGACAGCGGGCGGATCAGCCGGTTGTCAGCCGCCTGTTCCAGCACATGCGCCGCCCAGCCGGTGATGCGCGAGCAGACGAAGATCGGCGTGAAGAGCGGGATGTCGAAACCCATCAGGTAGTAGGCGGGCCCTGCCGGGAAATCGAGGTTGGGGTGGATGTTCTTGCGCGCCAGCATGACCTTCGCGAGCACGTTGGAGGTGTTCATCCAGCGCTTGTCGCCGACCACCTCGGCCATGATTTCGGCATACTTCTTCATGGTGGGGACGCGGCTGTCGCCGGTCTTGTAGACGCGGTGGCCGAAGCCCATCACCAGCGCCTTGTGGTCGAACTTGCCTTCCAGCCAGCTCTCCGCCGCCTCGGGGGACGGGATCTCCTTCAGCATGTGCATCACGGCCTCGTTGGCGCCGCCATGCAGCGGGCCCTTCAGCGCGGCGATCGCCGCGGTGATGGCGCCATGCATGTCCGCCTGGGTGGAGGTGACGGTGCGCGCGGTGAAGGTCGAGGCGTTGAAGGTGTGCTCGGCGTACAGGATCATGCTGACGTCGAAGGCCCTCAGGACCTCCGGCTGCGGGACCTTGCCGAACACCATGTTGAAGAAGTTGGCGCCGAAGGACAGCGAGGCGTCCGGCGCGATCGGCGCCTGGCCCTTGCCGGCGCGGTGCGCGGCGGCGACGGCGGTCGGGATCTTGGCCAGCAGGCGCATCGCCTTGCGGCGCTGCGCGGCGTCGCCGATGTCGGCCCATTCGGGGTCCTCCATCCCCATGAAGGAGACGGCGGTGCGGATCGCATCCATCGGATGCGCGTCCTTCGGGAAGTCGGCGATCACCCGCAGCAGGGCGGGGGAGAGCGCGCGGTTCGCCTTCTCCTCGGCCTGGAAGGCGGCGAGCTGGGCGGCGGTCGGCAATTCGCCGTTCCACAGCAGGTAGGCGGTCTCATCGAAGGAGGCGAGTTCGCACAGGTCCTGCACGGCATAGCCGCGATAGGTCAGGCTGTTCGTCTCCGGCATCACCTTCGAGATGCTGGAGACGTCGGCATAGACGCCGACGAGGCCCTTCTTGATGTCGGGGGTATCGCTCATGGCTTTCCTCATGCTGGCCGTTCGGCGCGGTGGAACGTGTGCGGCGCAGCAGAATAGGCCGGGGCGAACCCCTGGCAACAGGGCGCCGCTGTCAATGCGCCGGGGCGCCCCCCGGGCCGCGCGGCGCGCGCATCAGCAGTACCAGCGGCAGGGCGGCGGCGAAGAAGGCCGCCATCATCAGCAGCGCGTCGTTGTAGGCGAGCACATTGCCCTCGCGCGTCACCATCATGGCTAGGCGCCGCAAGGCCACCAGGTCGGGATCGACGCCGTTCAGGACATGCGTGGCCATGCCGTCCTGCATGTGGGCGAGCATCGCCACCGCCTCGTTCCGGCCGGTCGTCATGCCCTCGGCCAGATGCAGCCGGTGTGCGGCGCCGCGGTCGATCACCATGGTGTTGATCAGCGCCAGGCCGAAGGCGCCGCCGAAATTGCGCATCAAGTTGAACAGCCCGGCGGCGTTCTTGATCGCCGGTGGCGGCAGGGTGCCCATCGCCAGGGTGGTGACCGGCACCATCACCAGCATGATGCCGAGCCCGCGCAGCCCGAGCGGAAACCACAGTTGCGGCAGCGCCGACTGGTTGGTCAGCCGCGCGGTCAGGAGCATCGCGATGCCGGTGATGGCGAGGCCGAGCGCCACCAGCCAGCGCGCATCCACCCGGCGCGACAGCATGCCCACCACCGGCGAGGCGACGAACATCACCGCCCCGGTGACGAACATGGTCTGGCCGATCTGCAGCGCGTCGTAGCCGCGCACCGAGCCGAGGAACAGTGGCACCAGGTAGACGCTGCCGTACAACGCCACGCCGAGGATGAAGCCGAACATGCTGCCGATGGCGAAGTTGCGGTCGGTGAAGGCGCGCAGATCCACCACCGGATGCGGGTTGGTCAGGCTGCGCCAGAAGAACAGCGCGCCCGAGACCGCGGCGATGGCGGCAAACGTGGCGACGGTGTCGTCCTGCAGCCACTGCCAGCGCGCGCCTTCCTCCAGCACGTAGTCGAGGCTGCCGAGGAACAGGGCGAGCAGGCCGAGCCCGAACCAGTCGAAACGGGAGAACAGGGTGAGGTCCGGCCGGTCGAGGTCGAGGGTCAGCCACACCGTCACCGCGATGAAGATGCCGACCGGCACGTTGATCAGGAACAAGGCGTGCCAGGAGAACGCCGCGGTCAGCATGCCGCCCAGCGTCGGGCCGAGGGTCGGCGCGAGCGTCGCGGTCAGGCCGATAATCACCGTCGCGCGCACCCGCGCCGCGCCGGGGAAGAGCAGGAAGGAGGCGGCGAAGACGGTCGGGATCATCGCCCCGCCAAGGAAGCCCTGGGCGGCGCGGAAGGCGATCATCATCGACAGCGAGGTCGCCAGCGAGCACGCGAAGGAGAAGATGGTGAAGCCGATCGCCGAGATCACGAACAGCCCGCGCGTCGAGAGCATGCGCGAGAGGAAGCCCGACAGCGGGATCATCACGATCTCGGCGATCAGGTAGCTGGTCTGCACCCAGGAGGCTTCATCCGCGCTGGCGCCGAGGCCGGCCTGGATGTCGGCGATCGAGGCGGAGACGATCTGGATGTCGAGCACCGCCATGAACATGCCCAGCACCATCGCGAAGAAGGCGAGGGTGGTGCGCGCGCCGACCGGCGCCGTGGCCGGGGCGGCGCTGGCACTCATGGCGCGGGAGCGGGGTCGGTGTTGACCGTCACCGTCGCCGAGAGGCCCGGTCGCAGCATGGCGTGGCTGTCGTCGAGCGCGATGCGCACCGGCAGGCGCTGGATGATGCGGGTGAAGTTGCCGGTGGCGTTCTCCGGCGGCAGCAGGCTGAACAGCGCGCCGGTCGCCCCCGCGAAGCTGTCGAGATGGCCGCGCAGCGTCTCGCCGGTTACGTCGAGCACCACCGAGACGGGCTGACCGGCGCGCAGGGTGGCGAGCTGCGTTTCCTTGAAGTTGGCCACCACCCATTGGCGCGAGGCCGGCGGCGTCAGCGAGATCAGCCCCTGGCCCGGCTTCACATGCAGGCCGAGCTGGGCGGCGCGGTTGCTCACCGTGCCGTCGAAGGGCGCGCGGATGATGGTGTAGGCGAGGTTGTTCTCGGCCAGCGCGAGGTTTGCCTCGGCCTGGGCGATGCGGGCGAGGGCGCTCTCGGTCTGCGCGGCGAGCACGGGCAGCGCGGCGGCGGCGGCGGCCTGGCCGGCATGGGCGGCGGCCAGCGTGGCATCGGCCTGGTGCATCGCCGCGCGGGTCTGCTCGGCGCGTTCGCGCGAGCCGACGCCGCTCGCCGCCAGCGAGCCGAAGCGGGCGGCCTCGGCGACGGCGAGTTCGCGGCCGGCCTGGGCTTGCGGCACGGCGGCGGCGGCGGCATCGAGGTTGGCCTGTGCCTGGGCTTCCTGCGCGAGCAGCGCGGCATGGGCGGCGCGCGCCTCGGTGACGGCGGCGGCGGCGAGGTCGCGGCGCGCCTGCCAATCGGCATCGACCAGGCGGATCAGCGGCTGGCCGGCGGTGACGGTGGCATTGTCGGCGACCAGGATGGCCTCGATGTCGCCCTCGATGCGCGAGGAGATCGGCGCGATGTCGCCGGCGACATAGGCGTCGTCGGTGGTGACTTCGCCGCGATGCAGCCACCACCAGCCGCCGCCGGCGGCCGCCAGCAGCGGGATGCAGAGCAGGCCGAGAAGGCGCGGGGACAGCCGGCGACGGCGCTTGACCGCGGGGGCGGTACGCGTCGGCAAGACCGGA
The DNA here is from genome assembly GCF_014644535.1 of Neoroseomonas lacus. Classification (GTDB taxonomy): domain Bacteria; phylum Pseudomonadota; class Alphaproteobacteria; order Acetobacterales; family Acetobacteraceae; genus Neoroseomonas; species Neoroseomonas lacus. The sequence goes on along the minus strand of NZ_BMKW01000001.1, from coordinate 495,059 downwards.
GGGAGGGCGTCAGGCATATGAACCATACCGTTCAGTTCAGTTTCTGATTGCGCCGCCGAACGGAAAGGGGCAAGTAAAAAAGCTGAAACCTGCCAGCCGATGGACCGCATGACCGCCCCTTTGAAGCCGCGCCAGGCCGCCAAGCGCCAAGCCATCCTGGCGGCGGCGGGGCGGCTGTTCATGGCCGAGGGATTGTCCGGCACCAGCATGGATGCGGTGGCGCGCGAGGCCGATGTCTCGAAGGCAACGCTCTATGCGCATATAGCGAGCAAGGATGCGCTGTTCGGCGCGGTGGTGACGGAACGCTGCGACGCCATGGCGCGTGAGGCGGTGGCGTTGGCGGGGCACGGCACGTCGCTGCGCGAGGGGCTGGCGCGCTTCGGGGCGGCGACGCTGCGGTTCCTCGTCTCGCCAGGCACGCTGGCGATATACCGCATCGTGATGGCCGAGGGGCCGCGCGCACCGGGGATCGCCGCGACCTTCTACGAGGCGGGGCCGATGGCGGGGCGCCGCGCGCTGGCCGCGTGGCTGGCGGATGAGCAGCGGCGCGGCCGGCTTGATCCGACAGTGGATGCCGATGTGGCGGCGGTGGATTTCGCCGGGCTGCTGCGCGGCGATGTCTGGCTGCGCGCCGGGCTTGGGCTCGGCGTGCCGGATGACGCCGCGCTGCGGGCGGCGGCGGAGCATGCCGCCGCCGTGTTCTGCCGCGCCTATGGGACGGTTCAGGCCGCGCGGACGGCCTGAACCGTCGGCATCAGAAGATGCCGGGCTTGCTCTCGGCCAGCGTGCCGGCCGGCAGGGCGACGTTGAGCGCGCTGAGTTCGCCCGCCTTCAGCTTCGGCAGGTTCTGCACCACCTCGATGAAGCGGTTGGTCTCGCGGGCCGTGAGCAGGCCCTCGGTGATGGTGCGGAACTTGCGGATGTAGTCCTCGCGGCCGAAGGGCTTGGCGCCGTTCGGGTGGGCATTCGCCACGCCCAGTTCATCGACCAGCTTCGAGCCGTCCTTGAACAGGATCTCGACGCGGCCGCCGAAGGCCAGCTCGTCGGGGTCCTTGGAATGGTACTTGCGGGTCCATTCCGGGTCCTCGGTCGTGACGACCTTGTGCCACAGGCGGACCGTGTCGGCGCGGCCGGCGCGCTTGGGCGCGTAGCTGTCGACATGGTGCCAGCGGCCGTCCTGCAGGGCGACGGCGAAGATGTACATGATCGAGTGGTCGAGCGTCTCGCGGCTCGCCTTCGGGTCCATCTTCTGCGGGTCGTTTGCCCCGGTCCCGATCACGTAGTGGGTGTGGTGGGAGGTGTGGATCATGATCCTCTCGATGGCGTCGAAGTCGCTGATCTGCTCGCGCATGCGGAAAGCGAGGTCGATCAGCGCCTGGGACTGGTACTCGGCCGAGTGTTCCTTGGTGTAGCTCGACAGGATGGCGCGTTTGGCCTCACCGGGCTCGGGCAGCGGCACGTTGTAGTAGACCGGGCCATAGACGTCGTCGCGATTGGAACGGCCCGAGAGCACCCAGGCAATGACGGAATCTTCGCCTTCATAGATCGGCGAGGGGGCGCCTTCGCCGCGCATGCAGCGGTCGACCGCCTCGATTGCCAGCTTGCCGGCATGGGCCGGGGCGTAGGCCTTCCAGGAGCTGATCTCACCCTTGCGCGACTGGCGGAACGAGACGGTGGTGTGCAGCGCCTGCTGGATGGCCTGGAACACCACCTCCTGCTTCAGGCCGAGCAGCGTGCCGATGCCGGCGGCGGCCGAGGGCCCGAGATGGGCGATGTGGTCGACCTTGTGTTCATGCAGGCAGATCGCGCGCACCAGGTCGATCTGCAGTTCGTAGCCGGTGGCGAGGCCGCGGATGAGGTCCTTGCCCGACTTCTCCATCGCCTGCGCCACGGCAAGCACGGGGGGGATGTTGTCGCCGGGGTGGGAGTAGTCGGCGGCGAGGAAGGTGTCGTGCATGTCGAGCTCGCGCACCGCCGTGCCGTTCGCCCAGGCCGCCCATTCGGGGGAGACGGTGGTCGAGGACTTCACGCCCATCACCTGCGCACCGCCGGCCTTCTTGGCGTGGCCGAGCGCCATACCGCGGGCGGAGACGACCGGGCGGCGGTTGATCGCGGCGATGGCCACCGAGGCGTTGTCGATCACCCGGTTGATGATCATCTCCTGGACGTCTTTCTCGACCGGCACCTTGTCGGTGGCGACGCCGGCCATCTTCCAGGCGAGCTGGTCCTCGCGCTTGAGCAGCGACTTGGACGGGTGGACCTTCACGGGGTGGAGCTTCACGGGCGTTCTCCCTTCAACAGAGCACTAAAGAGCACGAATGATGCCTTGTGCCCTCGTCTGGCGCGATCGTCCAATCCGGCCGGTCGAAGGGCGGGCATGCCGTCCGCTTCGCCCGACCATGCATCCTTTCGATGCGTGCGACCGGCCGTCTTCGGCGATCAGCGCAGGAAGCGCTGCTCGAGGTCCCGCATGTGGTCGTCCCCCTGCAGGGCGAAGATGTCCCGCACCGAGGCGATGCGGGATTCGACGCCCGCGATGCCACCCTCGGCGAGGATGCGCCCGAAGGTGTCGCGCATCGCGGCGACCGCGGCGCGGATCGCGTGGTTGCCGCAGATGATCAGGCCGACCTTGCCCAGCGCGGCGATGTCGCCGAAGGACAATTGCGGATAGGAGGTCGGCACCAGCACCAGCGGCACCTGGCCGGGCCAGGACTGGCAGAAGGTGATGATCTCATCGGGCGTCTTCTGCTTGGAATGGATCAGCACGGCATCGGCGCCGGCCTCGGCATAGGCGATGCCGCGCCTGAGCGCCTCGTCCTGCCCGAGGCCGGCGATCAGCGCCTCGGTGCGGGCGATGACCAGCGGGCCGCCCGCCACCCGCGCGGCTTCGACCTTGCCCTGGAATTCCTCGACCGGCACGAGTTCCTGCCTTCCGCCGACCCGCAGGGAGGAATCCTTGGGGAAGGTCTTGTCTTCCATCACCACGGCGGCGACGCCGGCTGCCGCGTAGCGCGGCACCAGGTAGGCGACCGAGACGGCATTGCCGCTGCCGGTGTCGATATCGGCGACGACCGGGGCGTCCTGCACCTCGACCATGGCGCGCATGGCGGCCAGATGCGTCTCCCAGGACAGGATCGAGGCATCGGGCACCGCATGGGCGGCCGAGAGCTCGAAGCCGCTGCCCCAGATGGCGCCGAAGCCGGCCTCGGCGGCGAGCTTGGCGGAGAGCGGATTGTGCGCCGACATGGCGATGGCCGGGTTGTCGGGGGTGAGGCGGGCGCGCAGCAGCGCGGCGGGCGTTTGCATGCCGCGATGCTCCACCGCCGCGGCCATCGCATCAAGACGGACAACCGGGCCCGGGGTGGGCATGGCGCGCGGCTGGCGGTAGCTTCCCGCCTTCCTTCTTGCCGGGAGTCCCAGCCCATGTCCGACGCCGCCCCCTTCGACCGCGTCATCCGCGGCGACATCGTCCTGTCCGACCGGGTGCTGCGCGACGGCTATGTCGCCATCCGTGGCGAAACCATCGCCGCGATCGGCGAAGGGGCAATCCCGCCGGCCAAGGATGTGGTGGATTTCTCCGGCAAGTATGTGATGCCCGGCCTGGTGGACGGGCATATGCACACCTCCTCCTCGCGCGGCTGGCCGGGGATCAAGGGGGCGTCGATGTCGGCGGCGGCCGGTGGCGTGACCACCTGCGTCGACATGCCCTATGACGTGCCGCGGCCGGTCACCGATGCCTCGATCCTCGCCGAGAAGATCGAGGTGGTGAACAGCCTGTCGCATGTCGACATGGCGCTGTACGGCACCATCAGGAAGGAAGGCGGGGTAGACGCCATCGCCGGGCTGGCGGAAGCCGGCGTCTGCTCCTTCAAGCTGTCTACATATGAGTATGACCCGGTGCGCTTCCCGCGCATCGACCATCCGACCATGGTCGCCGCCTTTCGCGAGATCGCCAAGACCAACCTGATGGTTGGCATTCACAATGAAGACCAGGAGATCGTGGTCCGCATGACGGCGGAGGCGAAGGCCGCCGGCCATACCTCGCCGATCTGGCATTGCCGCACCCGCCCGCCGCTGTGCGAGACCATGGCGGACCTCGAGATCTTCGAGATCGGGCTGGAGACCGGGGCGCATGTCCATATCGCCCATTCATCGCTGGCGCGTGGCTTCGACATCGCCGAGGTGTTCCGCAGGATGGGCGGCAAGGCCTCCGGCGAGGCCTGCATCCAGTACCTGTGCATGACCGAGGAGGACATCATCCGCCTCGAGGGCTTCGGCAAGTGCAACCCCCCGTTCCGCACGGCGGACGAAGTCACCCGCATGTGGGACGCCTTCGCCGCCGGCAAGATCGCCTATGTCTCGACCGATCACGCGCCCTGGCCGAAGGATCGCAAGACCTATACCGGTGATATCTTCACCGTGGGCGCCGGGCTGACCGGCATGCAGTCCTTCGCGCCGCTGATGTTCACCCTGCTTACCGAACGCTCGCTGCCGGTGACGCTGATGGCGAAGTACTGCGCCGAGCGGCCGGCGAAGTTCCACGGGCTGTTCCCGAAGAAGGGTGCGATCCGCATCGGGGCGGATGCCGATTTCGTGGTGATGGAGACCGGCGACTTCACCTTCGACGCGCGCGAGATCCAGGACGACGAGGATGCCCGCTGGTCGCCCTATGACGGGCGGCGGATGTCGGCGCGCGTTGCCTCGACTTGGCTGCGCGGTGCGTGCATCTGGGACGGCAAGACGGTGCTGGCCAAGCCGGGGGCCGGGCAGTTCGTGCCGCGCCAGCACAACGGGACCTATCTCGGCGATGAGTGACAAGCGACCACCCGGCCATTGGGTGAAGCGCCCGCCGCGGCCCTCGCGCGCCGGCGATGCGCCGCCGCCGCGCCAGAAGCCAGGCTTCGGGCCGGCGATGATCGCCATCGCGGTCGGGCTTGGGCTTGGCCTGCTGGGTGCCAGCCTGTCGGCCCAGGCCGGGGTGCGCGAAGGCGTGCCCGGGCTGCTGCTCGGCGGTGGCTTCTGTCTTGGTGCCGCGCTGGTGTGGCGCGCGTTTGGTGGCACGCTTCAGGATTTCAGGGATCTCTTCAAATGAGCCGTATCATCCGCCTTGCCGGCGCCCAGATGGGCGCCAACCAGAAGGCCGACAGCCGCCGCCAGATCCTCGATCGCATGATCGCGCTGCTGGACGATGCCGCCGGCCAGGGCGCGCAGCTCGTCGTCTTCCCCGAACTGCCCTTCACCACCTTCTTCCCGCGCTGGCTGTTTGAGACGCAGGCTGAGGTCGATGCCTGGTTCGAGACATCGATGCCCGGGCCGAACACCCAGGCGCTGTTCGACCGGGCGAAGGCGCTCGGCGTCGGCATGTATGTGGGCTTCGCGGAACTCACCCCGCAGGGGCAGCATTTCAATACGTCGATCACCGTCGGGCCGGATGGGACGATCCTCGGCAAGTACCGCAAGATCCATCTGCCAGGCACGGTGGAACCGCGCATCGGCGACCGTTTCCAGCAGCTGGAGAAGCGGTATTTCGAGTATGGCGATCTCGGCTTCCCGGCCTTCCGTGGGCCGGAATCCTGGGGCCGCGCCATCATGGGCATGCTGATCTGCAATGACCGCCGCTGGCCGGAAGGCTGGCGCGTCTATGGGTTGCAGGGCGTGGAGCTCATGCTGATCGGCTACAACTCCGCCGCCTATGACCCGATGGGCGGGACCACCGAGGACGCCTCGCTGCGCACCTTCCACTCGACGCTCGCCGCGCAGGCCAATGCCTATATGAATGCGACCTGGGCGGTCTCGGTCGCCAAGGCCGGCAATGAGGATGGCTCCGGGTTGATCGGCGGGTCGGTGATCGTCAGCCCGAATGGCATCGTCGTCGCCGAGGCGAAGACGCTCGGCGACGAGGTGATCGTCGCCGATGCCGACCTCGACGCCTGCCGCCAGGGCAAGGAGAAGATGTTCAACTTCGCCGCCCATCGCCGGCCGCAATGGTATCGGCCGATCATCGACCAGGTGGGCGCCGTCCCGCCGGCCTGACCGCGCGCGCCGCTTGCCGCGCCGTTGCGTGGCGCCCAAACTCCGTCCCAACAATCATAGGGATGGAGGAAGCGGCGCCATGGACGGCATCCTCACCGGCACATCGACCGAGGCTGCGGCACGGGCCTGGATCGCGGATTTCGCGGCGGCGCTCGAAGCCGCCGACGCCAGGCGTCTCGCCGCGCTGTTCGGGGCGGAGTGCCATTGGCGCGACATCCTCGCCTTCACCTGGGACCTGCGCACCGTCTCGGGGGCGGCGGCGATCGCCGGGCGGCTGCTGCCGAGGCTAGCGGCCACGACACCGCGCGGTCTCGCCCTTGCCATGGACCGCACCCCGCCGCACCGCGTCACCCGCGCGGGGACCGAGGCGATCGAGGCCATCTTCACCTTCGAGACCGCGACAGGTCCCTGTACGGGCGTGGTTCGCCTGGTGACTGAGGGCGGCGCCGCGCGCGCCTGGACGCTGATGACCTCGCTGGAGGAGATCCGCGGCCATGAGGATCCGGCCAATGGCAAGCGTTGGCGGGATGTCGACTGGAAGCGGAATTTCGGCGGCGAGAACTGGCTCGACCGGCGCAACAAGGCGCGTGCCTATGCCGCCCGCGACCCGGCGGTGCTGGTGGTGGGTGCGGCGCAGGCCGGGCTGTCGGTCGCGGCGCGGCTGGGGCTGCTCGGCGTCGATACGCTGGTGGTGGACCGCGACCCGCGCATCGGCGACAGCTGGCGGCAGCGTTATCACGCGTTGACGCTGCACAACGAAACGCGCGTCAACCATTTGCCCTACATGCATTTCCCGAAATCCTTCCCGGTCTTCATCCCGAAGGACATGCTGGCCAATTGGTTCGAGCTCTACGCCGAGGCGATGGAGCTGAATGTCTGGACCGGCACGGAACTCGCCGGCGGGTCCTGGGACGAGGCGGCGCAATGCTGGGAGGTGACGCTGCGGCGCGCCGATGGCCTGACGCGGCGGATGCGCCCGCGCCACATCATCATGGCCAATGGCGTCTCCACCACGCCGATCATGCCCGACCTTCCGGGGCTGAAGGACTTCAAGGGCGCGGTGCGCCATTCCAGCAAGCTCGGCAGCGGGCGCGACTGGGCGGGCAAGCGGGCGCTGGTGCTCGGCACCGGCACCTCCGGGCATGACGTGGCGCAGGACCTTGCGGTCTCGGGCGCGGCGGAGGTCAGCATCATCCAGAACCGCCCCTCGCTGGTGGTCAGCCTGAAGGAAGCCCAGGCGCCCTACATGCTTTACGACGAGGAGATCAGCTTCGAGGACAAGGACCTGCTCGCCACCTCCTTCCCCTATCCGGTGATGCGGCGGGCGCACCAGCGCATTGTGGTGATGAACCGCCAGGCCGACAAAGCGTTGCTGGAGGGACTGGAACGGCGCGGCTTCCGCCTGAACTTCGGCGAGGACGATACCGGCTGGCAGATCATGTATCAGAACCGGGGCGGCGGGTATTACTTCGATGCCGGCTGCTCGCAGATGATCATCGATGGCCGCGTCGGGCTGCTGCAGTTCGCCGATATCGAGCGCTTCGGGCCTGACGGGGCGGTGATGAAGGATGGCTCGGTGACGCCGGCCGACCTCATCGTGCTCGCCACCGGGTATGAGGGCCAGGCGGCGGCGGCGCGGCGGCTGTTCGGCGATGCGGTGGGCGATCGGGTCGGGCAGGTCTGGGGCTTCGACGACGAGGGTGAATTGCACGGCATGTGGCGCCCCACCGGCCAGAATGGGCTGTGGTTCCATGCCGGCGGGCTGGCACAATGCCGCATCTATTCGAAGGTGCTGGCCTTGCAGATCAAGGCGCGGGAATTGGGGATGGTCGCGTGATCGAGGTCGTCCAGGATGAGCAGACCGGCTTCTTCCGCGTGGTGACGCTGCGCGGCGAGACGCTCGGCATCGCCCGCACGCGCCCGGCGGCCGATGACCTTGCGGAATTGATGCTGGAAGCCTGGGAGGAAGCGCTTTCCGCCGCCGCCGCCCGGGCGCGGCTGAAGCATGGGGCGGCGATCATCGAGCCGCGGTGAGGCGGCGCGAGGTGGAGGGCAGCGGGTGCACCGGTTGTTCTATGCGCAGGGATCCTCCTCGCTTGCCGCTCATATCGCCCTCGAGGAAGCCGGCATCGAGTTCGACGTGCAGCGCATCGATGAGGATGCCGGCGAGCATCGCCGCCCGCCCTATCTCGCGATCAATCCGCGCGGCAAGGTGCCGGCGCTGCGCCTGCCGGATGGCTCGGTCCTGGTCGAGAACATCGCCATCCAGTTCTACGCCGCGCGCAGCAATCCGGCGGCGGCGCTGCTGCCACCCGATCCGGCCGGCGAGGCACAGGTACTGGCAATCATGGCGCTTTTTGCCACCGCGGTGCACCCGGCCTTCTCGCATTTCTTCGCCCCGCAGCGCTTCACCGGCGACCCGGTGGGCGAAACCGGGGTGCGGGAGCGCGGCCTCGCGACCTTTCATGAGCATTGCCGTGACATCGATGCTCGGCTCGCCGGGCGGGTCTGGCTTTTCGACACCTATACGCTTGCCGATGGCTATGCCTTCGTCTTTTACGGCTGGGGGCTAAGGGCCGGCCTGCCGATGGAGGCGCTGGTGCATTACACCGCGCATCGGGCACGCATGATGGCCCGTCCCGCCGTGTGCCGGGTTCTCTCGCGTGAGGCCTGAGGGCAGTGCCGCCGGGCCTCGACCGAGCGGACCTGGATGGTTAGGACTCGCCGAGCCATTCGGAGCTCCCGCCCATGACCCGCAGCCTCGTCCTCGCCGCCGCCCAGCTCGGCCCCATCCAGAAGGCCGAGGGCCGTGACGCCGCCGTCGGCCGCATGGTGCGGCTGATGGAAAAGGCGCACCGGATGGGCGCGCAGGTCGTCGTCTTCCCGGAACTGGCGCTGACCACCTTCTTCCCGCGCTGGTACGAGGAGGACATCGCTCAGGCCGACCATTGGTACGAATCGGCGCTGCCGTCGAACGAGACCGCGCCGCTGTTCGAGGCTGCGCGCAAATACGACATCGCCTTCCATCTTGGCTATGCCGAGAAGACGGCGGATGGCCATCGCTACAACACTGCCGTCTTCGTCAGTCCGGGCGGTGAGATCATGCTGAAATACCGCAAGGTCCATCTGCCCGGGCACAAGGACTACGACCCGATCCGCAAGGTGCAGCATCTGGAAAAGCGCTACTTCGAGGTCGGCAATCTCGGCTTCCCGGTGATCCGCGCCCCGGTCGCCGGGCAGGAGGTCAACGTCGGCATGCTGATCTGCAACGACCGGCGGTGGCCCGAGGCCTGGCGCGTGCTGGGGCTGCAGCAGGTCGAGCTGGTCATGCTCGGCTACAACACGCCCTCGCTGAACATGGATAACCGCGGCTTCGAGGCGCATCACCTGCGCGTCGCCCATTCGCACCTGACGATCCAGGCCGGCTGCTACCAGAACGCCTGCTTCGCCGTCGCCACCGCCAAGGCGGGCACCGAGGACGGCCACGAGCTGTTCGGCCATTCCATCATCGTCAATCCGCAGGGCGAGATCATGGCCCAGGCGACCTCCTGGGGCGACGAACTGATCGTCGCGGAAGCCGACCTCGGCATGTGCGACCTCGGCCGCACCACCATCTTCAATTTCGAGAAGCACCGCCGGCCCGAGGCCTATGGCCGCATCACCGCGCAGGTCGGCAGCGAGCCGCCGGCGGTGTGGTCCCCGGCGCGGGCGGCGGAATAGCCGCACCTGGGGCAGAGGGTTGGCGGCAACCACGCGTTGAACAGCGGCGCGCCGCGCCCACGGGCGCCTGGCGCGGCGCCCTTCGCAAGCGTCGCGCAGTTCGCCCTAGCTTGTTGTTTTCATGCGTATCTTAACCCGACCATGTGATTCCATCCGATCGGGATCTGCTCTAGGATCGTGGCCGACATTCCTCAGGACGAACACCCCATGCTTCGCCTTCTGCTGCCGGCCATTCTCCTCATCGGTGCCTGCGAGCAGCGGCCGCCCATCCCGATCACCTATGTGCCGCAGGCGCCGACTCCGGCCGCGGCCGGCACCGCGGCGCAGCAGGATTCGCAACGTCTGAACCGGGCGATGAACCAGGAGACGCGGCAGGATCGTGCGCAGGATGCCGACCCTTATGCCGCCTCGATGTCCGGCATGCCGACGCCGTCCACCGACCTCGATGTGGGTGGCAACGACGTCGGTGGGGCTGTGCCGCAGGTAGGCATCCCGTTCAGCGGCATCTGACCGCGGCCTCGCGACGTTGTCCGTGCGGGGCGCGGTGCCGCCTGCCGTGGCGTGGCCGGTGTCGTGTCCGACATGCTTGTTGAGGAGGGGAAGCAATGCGCCGCATGATCCTGATGGCCGCGGTGCTCGCCGCTGGCTGTGCCGAACAGCCCATGCCGCCTGCCGCGGCACTGCCGGCCCCGGTGCCCCGCAGCGCCCCTGAGCAGCAGGGCGCGCGCCGCCCCCCACCAACCGCCCAGCCGAGCGGCGAACCCGGCTATGCGCCCTTCGACATCGGTGGCTCGGGCCAGGGGCCGGTGATGCCGGACCAGGTCCCGCCGGCCTTCCGCAACTTCTAGCGCGGCGCCCCGTCATCCGGCGCCATGGCGGAAGGTCTCCGCAGCACGCGGTTGGGGGATGCCTCGTCGGCCCGGCGCTGCCGATGCAAGCGGCCAGGCTTGTTCCGACCGCGAAGCCCGGGAACGGCGATGCCTACTCGGCCGCCATCCGGACCTGCCCGCCGCGTGCCGCCACGACCGCCAGCAGCGCCTGCGTTGCCGCCGCCTGGCAGGGTTCGATCACCGGCACGCCGCAGGCATCCTCGGCGAAGGCGCGATGCCCGGCCATGCCGGCGCAGCCGAGGATGATCGCCTCCGCCCCCATCGCCACCAATTCGCGCGCCGCCTCGGCCAGCCGGGCGCGTGGCGCGACCGGGTCGGTGAGCACTTCCATGTCGAGGTTGAGCGGGACCGTGCCGGCGAGCCGCCCTTCCACCCCCAGCGCCTGCAGCGCCCGGCGCTGGCGCGGCTTCGATTTGTCGGTGAAGGCGACGATGCCGAAGCGTTCGCCGCGCATCATCGCCGCGGCGACGGCACAGCGCAGCGTCCCGAAGACTGGCTTGTCGGTCGCGGTGCGCACCGCCTCGATCCCAGGGTCGGAGACGCAGGCAATGACATAGGCATCGGCCTTCTCGCGCTCGACGACGCGGCACAGCGGTTCGGCGATGCCGTACCAGTCGCGCCAGGTGACGATGGCGGGCGGCCCCTCGGCGATGCGCATCACGTCGAAGCGCGGCAGCCCCGGCGCCGCAAAGGGCGCGATGGCGGTAGCGATTCCGTCCGTGCAGGACAGGCTCGAGTTCGGGTTGATCACCAAGATGCGTTCGGCCATCACGCATCCTCGCGCCGAGTGCATGGCTGCTTCAAGCCCGTCCTGGTGCGTCAAGCTTGAATTTTCGGCACGAAACGTGTTTATGTTGCATTGCACAATCGGCGCCGCGAGAGCGTCAGCGAAAGGAACGCCACATGCCCTGGACTTCCGAGCCGGCCCCCGCCGCTGTCGCCGCCGCCCTGCCGCCGATCGGCACCGCCCTGGCGCGTGGCGCGATGGGCCGCTGCCCGGTCTGCGGACAAGGCAAACTGTTCAACGGTTATCTGCGGCTGGTCGATGAATGTTCGCAGTGCCACACGCCGCTCGGCCGCATCCGCGCCGATGATGCGCCGCCCTATTTCACCATCCTGATTGTCGGCCACGTCCTGGTGCCGATCGTCTTCGTCGTCGAGCGCGCCTGGCATCCGCCGATGTGGGTGCACATGGCGGTGTGGCTGCCGCTGTTCGCCATCCTCAGCGCGCTGTTCCTGCGCCCGGTGAAGGGGGCGGTGGTGGCCTGGATGATGCGTCTCGGCCTGACCGGCACCGAGCAGGGCGCGCAGATCCCGACCCCGCCGACCCGAACGGTGCCGCGCGATGCCTGAACAGCGTCTGATCCGGCTGGAACTGCCGGAGGAAGCACCGGCACCTTCCGCCTTCGCCGAGGCCGACCGTCGCCAGGCGATCGCCGACCTGCTGTCGGGCAACCACTTCGACCCGCCCAACCTGCCGCCGGGTCCCTATGCGCTGGCGGTGTCGGTGCGGGAAGGGCGGCTGGTGCTCGACATCCGCGATGTCGACAACCGGCCGCTGCATGTTCTGGCGCTGGCGCTCGGCCCGTTCCGCCGGCTGATCAAGGACTACCACATGGTGGTCGAGGCGCATGAGCGGGCGGTCGCCGAAAGCGGCCCGGAGTCCCGTGTCCAGGCGATCGACATGGGCCGGCGCGGGCTGCACAACGAGGGTGCCGAACTGCTCCAACAGCGCCTCAAGGGGCGGATCGACGTCGATTTCGAAACGGCGCGGCGGCTGTTCACCCTGGTCTGCGCGTTGCACCAGCGCATCTGATTTCCTGACCCGACGTCTTGCGGAGCTGGTTTTCGCACCACCCGACATGGTTTTCGGTGACCTGCCCGTTCCTACGGTTCGCTGGAATGTCAGTGACCTTTGCCGGCAGGACACCAAGGCGATGTCCGACCTTCCGGACGCGTCACTCCCCCTCGCTCGGCCACCCATTCGGGCGATTGTCACCGTGACAGGCGCCCTGGGCCGGAGCCGTCCGATCGAAAAGCGTGCCGGGCGGATCGAGCTGCAACCGGTTGCGCTTGTCGTCCCGCATCCAGTCGTGCGACTGCGGATGCATCGGACCATGCATGCATCGCTGAGGACACCCCCGCCATGAAGATCGACGGCATCTGGTACCGCAGCGTGCGCGTGGATGCCGATGACGGCTGGTCCGTGCGCATGCTCGACCAGACGAAACTGCCCTGGCACGTCGAATGGCTGCGCCTGACCGATGAAGCGCAGGTCGCGCACGCGATCCGGTCCATGCAGACGCGCGGCGCACCGCTGATCGGCGCCGCTGCGGCCTATGGCGTGGCGCTGGCGATGCGGCGCGACCCGGCGGCGCTGGAGGCTGTCTGCGCGAAGCTGGCGGCGACGCGCCCGACCGCGATCAATCTGCGCTGGGCGATCGAGCGCATGCTTGCCGCGCTGCGCAGCCTGCCCGAGGCGGCCCGTGCCGCCGCCGCCTATGCCGAGGCGGCCGCCATCGCCGAAGACGACGCCGCCACCTGCGAGGCGATCGGCCGCCACGGCCTGCCGCTGTTGCAGGCCATCGCGGCGCGCAAGCCGAACCAGCCGGTCAACGTGCTGACGCATTGCAATGCCGGCTGGCTCGCCACGGTGGACTGGGGCACTGCGCTCGCGCCCATCTACATGGCCCATGATGCCGGCCTGCCGATCCATGTCTGGGTCGATGAGACGCGGCCGCGCAACCAGGGTGCGGCGCTCACCGCCTTTGAACTCGGCGCCCATGGCGTGCCGCACACCGTCATCGCCGACAATGCCGGCGGGCACCTGATGCAGCATGGCGAGGTCGACATCGTCATCGTCGGCACCGACCGCGTGACGCGCAACGGCGATGTGGCAAACAAGATCGGCACCTATCTCAAGGCGCTGGCGGCGCAGGATAACGGTGTGCCGTTCTGGGTGGCGCTGCCGCATTCGACGCTCGACATGCGCGTCGCCGATGGCGTCACCGAGATTCCCATCGAGGAACGCAGCCAGTCTGAAGTGACCGACCTGACCGGCCGCACCAAGGATGGCCGGATCGAGACCATCCGCGTCGTCGCCGAGCACAGCCCGGCGGCCAACCCGGCCTTCGACGTGACGCCGGCGCGGCTGGTGACCGGGCTGATCACCGAACGCGGCCGCATCGCGGCGACGGCCGAGGCGATCGCTGCGATGTATCCCGAGAAGCCGTGATGGCCGGCTGGAAGACCGCCTGGCGTTCCTTCTACTACGACGGCGCGCCCGAGGCGGAGGACCCGGTGTTAGTGAAGGGCCGCGTCGCGCTGCTGGTGATCGACGTGCAGAACACCTACCTGGTCCAGGCCAACCCGGCCGGGCTGCCACCGGCCGAGCAGGCGCGCATTGCCGGTTGGGCGCCCTTCCACGACCGCATGCATGGCACGGTGATCCCGACCATCGCGCGGCTGGTCGAGCGCTTCCGCGCCGATGGCAACCCGGTGGTCTTCGCGCGCATCGCCTGCCTGACGCCCGATGGCGCCGACCGCTCGCTCAGCCAGAAGAAGCCGGGCTGGAACAACATCTTCCTGCCGAGGGATGCCGAGGCCTCGCAGATCGTTGCCGAACTCGCGCCGCGTCCCGGCGAGGTGGTGGTGACCAAGACCACCGATTCCGCGCTGACCGGCACCAATCTGCGGCTGGTCCTGCACAACATGGGCGTCACCCATGTGGTCTGTACCGGCATCTTCACCGACCAATGCGTGTCCTCCACCGTGCGGTCGCTGGCCGATGAATCCTTCGATGTCATCGTGGTCGAGGATGCCTGCGCGGCCGGGACCATGGAGTTGCACACGCGCGAGATCGAGATCCTCAACCGCATCTATTGCGAGGTGATGCGCGCCGACGACCTGCTCAGCTACCTGCCGGCTTGACCGGCCGCGCCGCGGGCGCAGGATCACGGGCATGGAAACGCTCGACGAATTGGCCGCAACGCTCGGCCCGCGCCACTGCCTCACCGAACCGGACGACATCGCCCCCTATGCCGTGGATTGGCGCGGCACCTGGCACGGCACGCCGCGCGCCGTACTGCGGCCGGGCAGCACGGAGGAGGTCGCCGCCACGCTGCGTGCCTGCGCCGCGCAGGGGCTGTCCGTGGTGCCCGCAGGCGGCCGCACCGGCCTGTGCGGCGGCGCCATCGTGGCTCAGAACGGGCCGCCCTCGGTGGTGCTCAGCCTCGAACGGATGAACCGCATCCGCGACGTCGATGCGCGCGACTTCTCGCTGGTCGCCGAGGCTGGCTGCGTCATTCAGAACGTGCAGCAGGCGGCGGTGGCGGTGGACCGGCTGTTCCCGCTCTCCTGGGGCGCGCAGGGCTCGGCGATGGTCGGTGGCGCGCTGTCCACCAATGCCGGCGGCATCCGAACCCTGCGCTGGGGCAATGCGCGCGACCTGGTGATGGGTCTCGAAGTGGTGCTGCCCGATGGCCGCGTGCTGAACGACTTGCGCCGCGTGCGGAAGGACAATTCCGGCTACGCGCTGCGCCACCTCTTCCTGGGTGGGGAGGGTACGCTCGGTGTCATCACCGCCGCCGCGCTGCGGCTGGTGCCGGCGCTCAAGCGGGTCGAGACCGCCTTCGTCGCGGTGCCCTCGCCGGATGCCGCGCTGGCGCTGTTCTCACGCGTGATGGAGAGCGGCGCGGATGTCATCGCCTTCGAACTCATCATCGGCGAATGCATGGAGATCGTCAGCCGCAATGGCATCGGCATCCGTATCCCGCTGCCGGTCGGCAGCCCCTGGTATGTGATGGTTGAACTTGCCGCCGCGCATCCCTCGGTGCCGCTGCGCGAGATGCTGGAGGACACGCTCGCCGCCGGGGCCGAGGCGGAGGAGGTGCTTGACGCCGCCATCGCCGAGAACGAGGCGCAGCGCGCGATGATCTGGCGCATCCGCGAGGACTGGCCCGATTGCGGGCGGCGCGAGGCGCCCTCGGTCAATACTGACACGGCGGTGCCCGTCTCGGCGGTGCCGGCCTTCTGCGCGCGGGTCGGGGCGGCGCTGGCCGAGCGTTGGCCGGAAGGGCGGCTGATCGCGATCGGCCATGCCGGCGACGGCAATATCCATGTCAGCCTGATGGCGCCACGCGGTACCGACTATGCCGCCTGGAGCGTCCGCGCCAGCGGGGCGGAGGAGGTCGTCAACGCGATCGCCGTCGATCTCGGCGGGTCGTTTTCCGCCGAGCACGGCATCGGGCAGTCGAAGCGGCATGCGATGGCGACGCACAAGGACAAGGTGGCGCTCGACCTGATGCGTGCGGTCAAGGCGGTGATCGACCCGACGGGGATGATGAATCCTGGCAAGATGCTGCCCTGACGGGGGGAGTGCCGCTGAAGCACTGGAGGGGCGTTGGACCGCAGGCGTGAGGAAGGTGCGGCCGCGCGGTAGAAGCGGAGAGGGCTTTGCCCCCTCCGCGCGAGGCAGTGCCTCACGCCCCCACCAAAGACCTAAGGGCCTCTGGACACCAATACTGGGCGTTGCGCGGGCCGGGATTTGCGCCGGGACGATGCGGCCGCCGCGCCCGAAACGTGGTCGCGATTCACGGCACTATGCTCGAAAGCGTGCCTATGCTGCCCAGTACCACGTCCCGGCGGTCCAGGGTGCCCGGCACCCTGGCGGGGTGAGGTTTGGAGAGGGGCAGCGCCCCTCTCCAATCGCCGACGGCAATTGGCGCGGCGCCTTCCCCAAGGCGCCCGCGCGTCACGGCGCCCCGGTGCTGCCCCAGGCGCCGAGATGCACGAACTCACCGATCGGCTTGCGCATCCGCGGCGCCGTCTCGCGCGCCGCCAGCGCTTCCGGCAGCGCCTCGGCCGGGCCGGGGTGGCCGAGGGCGACCATCACCAGCGGGTCGAAGCCCTCGGGAATGGCAAAGGCCTCGCGCGCCTTGGCGGCATCGAAGCCGGCCATCTGGTGCACCTGCAGGCCGGTCGCCGCCGCCTGCGCGGCGAGGTTCGCCGTCGCCTGGCCGAGGTCATAGGCCGCATGCCGGTTCGGGTTGCCGTTCGCGGCGAAATGCGTGCGTGCGATGCCGAGGATCAGCACCGGCGCGCGCCCGGCCCAGCCCTGGTTGTTCGCCGACAGGCAGGCGAACAGCCTGGCATGCGCCTCCGGCTCGCGATCCTTGCGGGCGACAATGTAGTTCCACGGCTGGTCATTGACGCAGGAGGCCGCCCAGCGCGCGGCTTCCAGCACCTGCGCCAGCGCCGCGTCGGGCACGGCGCGGTCCTCGAAGGAGCGCGGGCTCCAACGCGCGGCGAGGACGGGCGCGATCGGATGCGCGGCGGGGGCGGTGCGGTCGGTCATTGGTGAAGTTCCTCCGGCGCCTGGATGGCGCGTTGTCGTGGCCTCTCGCCTGCCGGCTCGGCCGGGTCAAGACGCCGCCCTTGCCGTGCCGCTCCTGACCGGGGCACATCCGGTGTGCCGGGAAGGATGCCGCCATGTCGTTCGAGGATGCCGCGTTGCGGCTGGTCATCTCCCTGTTGCTGGGCGGGGCGATCGGTGTGGAACGCCAATACCGCCAGCGCGCCGCCGGGCTGCGCACCAATGCGCTGGTCGCCCTCGGGGCGGCGGCCTTCGCGCTGGTCGGATTTTCCATGGCGGGGGAGGCGAGCCCGACCCGCATGGCCGCGCAGGTGGTCTCGGGCATCGGCTTCCTCGGCGCCGGGGCGATCATGCGCGAGGGGCTGAACGTGAAGGGGCTGAACACCGCGGCGACGCTGTGGTGCTCGGCTGCGGTGGGCGTCGGCTGCGGGGCGGGGTTCTTCGCGCTGGCGACGCTGGTGGCGGGGCTGATCGTGGTGGTGAACATCGTGGTCCGCCCGCTGGTCGCGGCGATCGACCGCTCGCCGCGATCGGGGGCGGAGGTCGAGCGTGTCTTTCGCATCACGGCGACCGGCGCGGCCGAGAGCGAGGCGGCGCTGCGCCTTCTGCTGGTCAAGCAGATCGCCGCCAGCGAGGCGCGGTTGCGGCGCCTGGACAGCGAGGACCTGCCATGTCCTGACGGCGGCACCGCGCGCGTCGCCCTGACGGCGCAGGTGGTGGTCGGCGGCGCGGCCGAGGAACGGCTGGAGGCGATCACCGGCCGGCTGAGCCTGGAGCCCGCCGTGACGCGGGCGGGTTGGGCGGAGGTGGGTGAATGACCGCGAAGAGGGCGCGTCGATGGCGCTGGCACGCGCTGGCGGCCGGGCTCGCCTGCCTCGCAGCCTGTGCCGCTGCCCCGCCGCCACCGCCGGAGCCGGTCATCCGCTGCCACGAAATTCCGAATGGTCTCGTCGAATGCGCGGTCATCGAGCCGGGGCAGGAGGCGCCCAGCGCCGGGCACTGAGTTCAATCGCCGCCGGCGGCCTTCGGTGGCGTCAGCAACCCGCCGGCTACGAGCAGATCCGCCGTCGCCGGGCTGAACGCCGCCGGGATGTCATAGACCAGCGCGATGCGCAGCAGCGCCTTCACATCGACGTCGTGCGCCTGGGGGGCGAGCGGGTCGGGAAAGAAAATCAGCGCGTGGATTTCTCCCTCGGCGATCATGCCGCCGATCTGCTGGTCGCCGCCGAGCGGGCCGGACTTCACCAGGCGGATCGGCAGGTCGGGGCATTGCTCACGGATCGTCCCGCCGGTCGTCGCCGTGCAGACCAGCGCATGCGGGGCGAGTTCCGCCGCGTGGCGCGTGGCCCAGGCGGCGAGCGCGGGCTTCATCCGGTCATGCGCGACCAGGGCGAGGGTCAAGGGCATGCCGGAACTTCCTCGATGGTGTGGCACACCAGCTTGCCGGCGGCGGTGAACCGCGCCACCTCGGCATCCGCCCCGGCGCTCGGCCCGCCGATGCGCAGCACCGCATCGCAGCGCTCGGCCAGCGCGAGGGAGAGCGGCATCATCACCTCGTCGAAGGCGTCGCACTCGGCCGCTTCGATGACCGGCAGCGCCATGTTCACGCCGATGACCGGCACATGGCCGAGGCGGAACAGCGCGAGCGCGGCGCGGTTCATCTCGGCCACGCGTACCGCGCGGGTCGCCTCATCGGCATCGCCACTGGTGTATGGCCCGGCGACCATGATCCACATCAGCCGAAGGTGGTCAGCAGGTCGTCCACCTGCGCCGGCGTCAGGCCGCGCGCGCCCACGCCGCGCAGCAGCAGCGCGAGGCGGGCCGATTCCTCGAGTTCCTCGGCAGCGGCGACGGCATCGGCGAGTGTCCTGCCGCTGACCACCGGGCCGTGGTTGGCGAGCAGCACCGCCTTCGCGCCCTTCGCCGCCTCGTGGATGTCGCCTTCCATCGCGCCGTCACCGGGCCGGTAGTAGCGGATCACCGGCAACGAGCGGCCGACGCGCATGACGAAATACGGTGTCAGCGGCGGGATCGGCGCCGTCTCGCCGGGTTCGGCGAGGCATCCGATGGCGGTCGCATAGGTCGAGTGCAGATGCACCACGGCGCCGGCATCCGGCCGCGCTGTCAGCACCGCGCGATGCATGAAGACTTCCTTCGACGGCTTGTCCCCGCCGATATGCGACCAATCCGGCGCGAGCTTGCTGATCCGCGCCGGGTCGAGCCGCCCGAGGCAGGAATTGGTCGGCGTCATCAGGTACCCGTCGGCCAGGCGCACGGAGATGTTGCCCGCCGTGCCGACCGAATAGCCGCGCTGGAACAGCGAGGCGCCGAGCATCGCCAGTTGATCGCGGAGTGCGGCCTCATCCATGGCTGAACGCCTTGAGGAAGAAGTCGCGTGCGCCGAAATTGCCGGACTTCAGCGCGAGATGCAGCCCGGTCGGGTTGGCATAGGTCCAGGGCACGCCGGGGTCGATCTCCGGCCCGATGCGCAGCGAGGTCACGCCGAGACGTTGCACCACCGCGCCCGAGGTCTCGCCGCCCGCCACCACCAGCCGGCCGACACCGCGTTCCACCAGCCCGGCGGCGATGGTTGCGACCGCGCTCTCCACCAGCGCGCCGGCGGCATCGCGGCCGAGCTTCGCCTGCAAGGCCGCCACCTTCTCCGGCGTCGCGGAGGCCGCGATCACCACGGGGCGGGATGCCTCCAGCTTGCCATCAACCCAGGCCAGCGCCTGGGCAGCCATCGCCGCCGCATCGGGGGTGGCGAGCGCATCCAGTTCCAGCACCGGCACATGGTCGCGGGCAAGGCCGATCTGACCGAGCGTCGCGCGCGAGCAGGACCCGGCGACGACGGCGGCGAAACCCTGCATCGGTGGCAGCGCATCGGCATCCGGTCGCGCCGGCAGCAGCCCGGCGCGGCGGAAGTTCTCCGGCAGCCCCATCGCCACGCCCGACCCGCCGGTCACCAGCGCATGCGGGGCCACCGCCTCGCCAATTGCCATCAGATGCTCGTCGGTGACGGCATCGACGATAGCCCAGCGGCGGCCGGCCTCGACCAGGCGCGTCATCGCCTGGCGGATCGCCGCAGCACCCTGTTCCACCGTGTTGAAGGGCACGAGCCCGACGCCGCCCTCGGCCTGGCGCGACAGCACGCGCACCAGATTGGCGTCGGTCATCGGGGTGAGGGGATGGTTCTCCATCCCGCTCTCATTCAGCAGCGCGCCGCCGACGAACAGGTGGCCGAGATAGATCGTCCGCCCATTGGTCGGGAAGGCCGGGCAAGCGATGGCGAAGCCCGAGCCGAGGCGCTTCAGCAGCGCATCGCCGACCGGGCCGATATTGCCCTGGTCCGTGCTGTCGAAGGTCGAGCAGTATTTCCAGAACAACTGCTTCGCGCCGGCCTTGGTCAGCGCGTCGCAGGCGGCTAGGGACTGCGCCACCGCATCGGCGACCGGCGCGGTGCGCGTCTTGAGCGCGATGATGACGGCATCGGCCTCGGGCAACGGCCCATCGGGCACGCCGATCACCTGCACGGCCGACATGCCGCCCTTGACCAGCGTATTGGCGAGGTCGGTCGCGCCGGTGAAATCATCGGCAATGCAGCCGAGCAGCAGGGGCATTGTCGCCCTCCTTCAGAAAACGGGCGTGCCGTCCTTGCGGAAATAGACGCTCTTGCCGTCCGGTCCGGGCCGGACCATCAGGTCATCGTCGGGGTAGTCGACCTTCTCGAAGGGCGTGCGGTCGCCGATTTCGAGATAGACGCAATCGGCCGTGCCGCGATTGACCAGGTGGTGCGCATCCCCGGTGCCGGCGCGGAAGCCGGCGCACATGCCGGCCTGCATGGGCGTCTCGCCGGCATCGGTGACCAGGGTGCAGGCGCCCTCGACGATGTAGACGAACTCGTCCTGCTTCTCATGCGCATGGCGCAGCGCCGAGGCGGAACCCGGCGGCAGGCGCGTGAGGTTCACGCCGAAATTCTTCAGCCCGAACAGGTCGCCGAGGATCGTTTTCTGCCGCCCGCCGATCTTGTCGACCAAATCGGCCGGATAGTTCGACGGCCGCGCGCGCGGCGGCACTTCGGCGGCGGTGACGGCGATGGGGGGCTTGTCGCTCATGGACGGCGTCCTCTCAGCCAGGGGGCAAGGCGAGCAGATCCTGATGGCCGATGCGCACCGAGAGCAGCCCATCGGCTGCCTGGGCGCGTCGCGTGGCGATCCAGTCCTCGATGGCGGCCGCGCCGCGCCGTTCCCAGGCCAGCGCCGCCGTGCCGTGGCCGGTCGCGATCTCCTGGGTGAAGAAGCGCGCGCGGCGGTCGATGATCCAATCGGACGGCGCGCGCAGCACGGTATAGCCATGTGCCGCGAAGGCCGCCGCCATCACGGAAGGCGCGGCCGGGCCCAGCGCCACGCCACCGAAGCCCTTGTCGCGCCGCTGGTCGCGCCGGAAGCCACGCGCCACCAGCGCATCGGCGCGATGCGGCGGCCAGAAGCGCTCGCGCCCCGTCACGTTCAGCGCGGCATAGAAGGGCAGGCGGCGCGCGGCGCAGGCGGCGGCCATGCGCTCCACCCAGGCCGCCGAGACCAGGTCGCACAACGCCGTGCTGACCACCGCGTCGGCCTTGTCGAGCGGCAGCATCTCCGGCGCCTCGGCGAGGTCGGCGAGCAGCCCCTCGATCCGCCAAGCGCCGCCGGGCGCATGCACCAGCAGCGTCTTCTTCCCCGGGAAGGTGGCCGCCACGCCCACCGCCTCGGCCCGTTCGGCGATGGTGTCAAAGGCGCGCGACATCAGCTCGGCGTCGGCATCGACCATCGTCCAGGCCTGGGCGCGGTCGATGAAATGGGCGAGCCAGCGGATCAGGCTGCCGGTGCCCGAACCGAGGTCGAGCAGCCGCGGCCGCGCCGGCAAGGCCTCGGCGAGCCGGAAGGCGAGGTCGATGTCGCGCGCCGCGGCGTCATAGGGTTCGCGCAGGTCGAGCCAATCGCCGTCGAAGCCTTCCGACATCAGGCGTAGGCCTTCTCGATCTCGGCACGGAACGCCGTGGCGCGGTCGGGCCAGCGCGGCAGGGCCTGGCCGCCGGACCAGGCCGCCTCGGCCATCTCGGCGCGCAGGTCGGCGTCGAAGATTGCCCGGCGCATGCCCTTGGACAGCGACACCACGTCATCGACCGGCGAGACGATGGCCGAGCCCGGCACCACCACCTCGGCGATCGCGCCGCCGGCGGTGATGGCCAGCGGCAGGCCGCGCGCCATCGCTTCTGCGGCGACCATGCCATAGCCTTCCCATCGCGTGGCTAGGGCGAAGAGGTCCGCGCGGTGATACAGCGCCTCCAGCGCCGTGCCCGTCAGTTCACCCGCGAAGGTCACACGGTTGGCGATACCGAGTTCCTCGGCCAACGCCTTCAGCCCATCGGCATGGACGATGTCGCGCCGGCTGTCGCCGACGATGGTCAGGCTCCATTCGAGGTCGGTGAGCCGGGCCAGGGCGCGCAGCAGCACGTCATGCCCCTTGCGCGGCACCAGCGTGCCGACCGAGAGGATGGCGCAGCCCGGCCCGCCCGACCCCGCCGCACGCGTGGCTTCGTCGGTGCCGGGCTCGACCACGCCGATGCGGTCGGGATTGGCGCCGAATTCCTCAGGCAGGCGCCGCGCCGTGAGCGGGGAGGTGCAGACGATCCGCGCCATGGCGCCGAACAGCGCGCGTTCGCGGGCCTTGAGCACGGTGCGCGCCGCCTCGGACGCGCCATGTTCGAGCGCCGTCGGGTGATGGATCAGCGCGACCGCGCGGCGTTCGGCGAGTTCCTGCGTCAGCGGCAGGAAGGCCGGCAGGCCGAGCCCGTCGATGACGATCCGCGCATCGGCCGGCAGGGCACGCAACGCGGCCCGCGCTCCCTCGGTCGAGGCCTCGTCCGGGGCGGGGTGGCTGCCGGGCAGTTCCACCACCTCGACGCTCTCGCCCAGGGCGCGCAGGCCCTCGACCATGCGCCGGTCATATATATAGCCGCCCGAGATGGCGTCGAACGGCCCCGGCACCAATAGATGCAGGCTCACGCCGCCGGTGCTCCTTCATAGGCCGCCCAGGCGATGTGGCTTTCCTTCAGCAGGATCTTCAGCCCCGTCACCGCGCGCCCGCCATCCCCGAGCCGGCCTTCGGCGAGCGCCGCCGAGAGCAGCCTGTGGATATGCGCGCAGAGATACTCGGTGGTGGTGTTCTGCCCGGCGAATTGCGGTTCGGCATCGAGGTTGCGGTAGTCGAACCCGTCCAGGATGCGTCGCAGCTCCACCTTGGCAGCGGCGATGTCCACCAGCAGGTTCAGGCGGTCGAGTTTCGGCGCGCGAAACTCGGCCTCCACCACCATGGTGGCGCCGTGCAGGCGCTGGGCTGGCCCGAATTCCTCCCCGCGGAAGGAATGGGCGATCATGACGTGGTCGACGACGGTCAGGCTGAACATGCAGCCTGTTTAG
The DNA here is from genome assembly GCF_014644535.1 of Neoroseomonas lacus. Lineage (GTDB taxonomy): Bacteria > Pseudomonadota > Alphaproteobacteria > Acetobacterales > Acetobacteraceae > Neoroseomonas > Neoroseomonas lacus. Next base: position 471,582 of record NZ_BMKW01000001.1, on the reverse strand, counting down.
CGGTGCCTCAGCCTCCCGTCACGCGGCGCCGATTCATGGCATCGGCATGACAGCGAAGGCGACGATGAAGGATGTCACCACGGCAATGAGCGAGACCAGCAGCACCCACCGCATCGAGCCGAGTGTCTGGCCCTGGCGGACTGCCGTCGTCTCGTCGACGACGTCGGGTGACATGGCGGATTTCGGGTCGGTCATAGGCTGTCCTTCCTGGTCGGAGACGGGCAGGCCACGCATCGCGCATCGCTCCGCGCAAACAACGCCAGCCGACCGCGGAAGTTTGCTGGACCGCAGTGGAAGGATGAGTGAATCCGCTCAGATTTGCGTGAGGTCAGCCATAGGCGACGACCGGGCAAAGCGGTGTCGCCGCGCCAGGCGGCGGATTGAGCAGCCCCGGCATCGCCGCGGCCAGCCCGGCGAAGGGCGTGGCCGGTGCCAGCAGCGCGTCGAAGCGCGGGTCGGCCAGCAGGGACAGCGCCAGCGCCATGCGCTCGGCATGGCTGCGCCGCCCGCGCATCGCCGGCGCCACCGCGCCGACCTGGGTCGAGACGATCTGCAGCCGCTTGGCATGGAAGGCCTCGCCGAGCGGCAGCGTGGCTTCCCGGGTGCCGTACCATGATGCTTCGATGATGCGCGCCTCGAAGGCGCAGAGTTCCAGCGCGCGGCGCAGCCCGGCCGGATCGGCGCTGGCATGGATGATCAGGTCGCGCTCGGCGGGGGCGTCCTCCGGCGAGGCGAAGGTCGCGCCGAGCGCCTCCACCATGGCACGGCGAAGCGGGTCGAGGTCGCAGACCACCACCTCCATCCCCGGCATGCGCGCGAGTAGGGCGGCGACCAGCAGCCCGACCACCCCGGCGCCGATCACCAGCGCGCGCTCGCCCGCCAGCGGCCGGGCATCCCACAGGATGTTCACCGCGGTTTCCATGTTGGCGGCGAGCACGGCGCGGGCGTCGGGCACGTTGTCCGGCACCGGGATGCACATGCCGGCCGGGGCGAGGAAGCGGTCCTGATGCGGGTGCAGGCAGAAGACGCGGCGGCCGAGAAGCGCCGCCGGCCCGTCCTCGACGACACCGACGGCGCTGTAGCCGTACTTCACCGGGAAGGGGAAATCGCCGGCCTGGAAGGGGCAGCGCATCGCCGCGTACTGGCTTTCCGGCACGCGGCCCGTCAGCACCAGCCGCTCCGTGCCGCGCGAGATGCCGCTCACTAGCGTGCGTATCAGCGCATGGTCGGGCGCGCGCGACGGCAGCGTCTCCTCGCGGATCTCGCAGCGCCCCTCAGCGACGGTCCAGAGCGCGCGCGCCATCATGCGAGACCTCCCGGCCGTGCCCGATCCACCGGGATGTCGAGCAATATGTCCGGCGGGATCGGATACACCTGCCAGGTGAAGCGCAGCCCGTCAGCGATGCGCGGCACCTCCGGCAGGGTGAAGGCCGGGATGCCCGAACCGAGCAGCACCGGCGCGATCGTTACATGCAGCCGGTCGAGGCAGCCGGCGGCGAGGAAGCGCGAGACGGTCAGCCCGCCACCCTCGACGAATATGCGCGTCAGCCCCCGCGCGGCGAGGGCGCGCAGCAGCGCAGGCGGCGCGATACCGCCGGTCGGCGTGCGCGGGATCCGCAGCACATCGGCGGTGCCGTGGCGGTCGCCACCCGGGGCATCATCCGCGCAGACCAACAGCGTCGGCGGGCCATGGCGGAACACGCCATAGTTCGCCGACAGCCGACGGTCGGTGTCGATCACCACGCGCACCGGGTCGGGGCCGCGCACCTCGCGCGTCGTCAGCCGCGGGTCGTCATGGCGCACCGTGCCCGCACCCACCACCACCGCGTGGCACAGCGCGCGCAGGCGATGGGTGTGCAGGATGTCGCCTGGCCCGCCGATCCACTGGCTGGAGCCGGAGGCGGTGGCGATTCGTCCATCCAGCGTCTGCGCCAGCCGCCCGACCACGCGGCAGCCATCGGCTGCGAGGGCGGGTGCGAGCAGCGGCGCGAACAGGGGCGCCAGCGCTCCGGTCGCCGGCCCGCCATCGCGGGCGGCCAGCAGCGCGGCCCAGTCGGGGTCCTCGGGGGGGCTGTCCATGCTCGCGCCTCATGCCCGAAGCCGCAGGCCAACGCCAGAGCGTGATGACCGTCGGTGCGACAGCACCGAAGGTCTGAATCACGCCATCAGACAATAGGTTAGGGCGTGATGGGTGAACCCATCGCGATCGAGCGTCAGGGGGTGCCGATGGTCATCGGCAGGAATTCGACAACCAGCTCGGCCAGCAGCCCGGCCAGGATCGGCAGCGGCAGGGCCGAGACCAGCCGCAGCACCACGAAGCGCCAGCCCAGCAGCGGATATTCCCAGCTGATGATCCGGTGCACCGCGAAGATCGACCAGCCGGTGATCAGCGCGACCATCTGCGGCACGCCCGCGCCGGCCTTGGCAAAGGCCAGCACCAGCGGGAAGGTGACGAAGGGCCCGCCCGGCATGAAGCCGCCGGCGACCGAGGCGATCACCACCCCCAGCGGCCCCGACTCCGGCCCGATCCAGGTGACTGCCGCATCGGCCGGCATCAGCTCGGCGAGGAAGGCCGCCATCGGCAGCGCGACGGCGAACAGCGGCAGGATCTTGACCAGGCTCTGCCCGGTCTCGGTGCCGACCCGGCGCAGCATGCCCGGCCCGCGCCGCAGGCAGAAGCCCAGCGCGACCAGCGCCACCAGCCACAGGAACATTTGCCCCGGCGTCACTTGGGCGGCTCCCACACGATCGGCAGCTTGCGCGCGAGCCAGCCCGCCAGCATTGGCATTGGCAGGGTGATCAGCGTGCGCATGATGGCGAATTCCGGCCCCAGCAGCGGCACTTCATAGACCAGCAGCTTCTGGAAACCGTTCAGCGACCAGCCCAGGATATAGGCGATCAGCGCGCCACGGTCGGCCCCCGCGCCGCCGAGCACCAGCACCAGCGGGAAGGCCGCCATCGGCCCGCCGGGTGTCAGCCCGCCGGCGACCGTCGCGACCAACAGGCCGAACCAGCCGCTTTCCGCCCCCATCCAGCGCCCCAGCGCGCCGGGTGACATCAATTGCCGCAGCGCCGCGGCGAGCAACAGCCCGGCCAGCAGCGAGGGCACGATGAACAGGAACAGCTCCCACGCATGATAGAGCGCATGGCCGACAGCGGCGCCGCCATCGCGTTGCCACAGGCCGGCCGCGGCGGCGGCTCCGATGGTGGCGATCACCATCAGGCTGGCATTGCGGCGGAGCAGATTGATCACGCGCGCAACCTGCGCCGGGCCGCGGCGGCCGGCAAGCCCACCGGGCTCGGGTCGGCGCCGCTTCTGCGACATAGCGCCGCAAGCAGGACAATGCCCGAATTCGCCTGCGCGACGAGACTGTCAGGCGAAGAGGCCCGGCTCCCACCAGCGCTCGGCCGTGAACATCTCGCGGCCTTCGCCTCGCAGGGCGAAATGACGCGTCGCCACGGCGCGGGCGAGGAAGTCGGTCGGCGCGCGGGCGACGAGGCCGAGGATGGCCTCGAGCGTCAGCGCGCCGGTGGCGATCTGTCGGCGGTGTTCGCGCCGGATGGCGGCGCGCAGCGCGCCGAAGGCGATGGTCTCCGGGGTCGGGAAGCGCTGCGCGAAGGCGTTCTGCAGCCGCAGGGCAGGGCTGTCCGGCCGGGTGCGCAGATGCTGCTCGACCATCAGGAACTGCCCGGCGAACTGCGCGAAATTATTCTGCATGTGCCAGTACAGCACGGGCCGGCCGCCGAACCGGTCGATGCCATCGGCGCGGGTCGCCACGATCGGCGCGGCGGCGCCGTGGAACCGGGGCATCAGCGGATTGTCGAAGGCCGCGTAATCCTGGAACAGCGAGCCGAGGTCGCCGCGCGTCAGGATGCGGGCGCGCAACAGGGCGCCCAGCAGGTTCTGGTCGCTGCCGATCTGCCGACGGCTCGGCGTGCCGGGCCATTGCAGGCGCGCCTGCGTGGCCTCCGGGTCGTGGTCGAAGGCCTCGATCTCGGCGCACCAGGTATCGAGCCAGCCGGTGTCGGACATCGCCATGAAGCACGGGCTGCCCAGCGTCCCGCTTCGCCCGGCGAGCGCCGCCGTGATCGAGGCGAAGGAGGGCTGCAGGAACAGGTCGAGGTCGATGTGGAGGAACGGCGCGCCCGCCAGTGCCTCCCGCAGCACCGGCCAGCGCAGGAAGCACAGCGTCTCGTAGCGGTTCAGGCGCTGGCCGAGATGTGGCAGCCGCGCCCGCCAGGCCGCGACCAGCGACGTGGCGTCCTCGACCAGCACATGCCCGGCGGCAAGATGGGCGGCGTAGGCCGGCGTCACCTTGGCGAAGCCGTCGAGCACCAGCACGCGCAGCGGCGCGGCGGCCGAGGCACGCCCATGCTCGGCATGCAGGCCGAGCCCGACCGACAGCTCGAATTCCTCGAGCGAGGCGTCGATCCAGGCGGTGGAGACGATCTGCATGGTCGCGGGCATCCCGGTGTCAGGGATGCTTAGAGCAGATTGCCCGATGCTGGTATCGGCTGTGGGGGCGCGGATGCCTGCCCATCGGCGCCGGCGCCCACCGACGGCGTCAGATGCGCGCCGACAGCGCCAGCGCCGGCGGCCGCTGCCCCCCCACCCGCGTGCCGGCCGGCGCATAGCCCTGCGTGGTCATGCGCGGCAGCGCCGCCCCGGCGATCGTCTCGATCACCCGCGACTGCAGCGAGACGGCGCGTTCGAGCAACTGGCGATTCTCCCGCCCGAGTTCCTCGAGCCGCCGGGTCAGCAGCGCAGCCGCCTGGCGCACCGGCGCCTCTGGCGCCATCCCGTGCTTGGCCTGCGCGGCATAGGCGGCGGCGAAGGCGTCCGAGGCGGCGATCTTGCTGCTCGCCAGCGTCGCCGCGCGCGACAGGTCGAGCTTGGCGAGCGCCTCGTTCTCCGCGCGCAACGCCTCGGCGAGGCGGTGGCCGGCAAGGATCAGGCTGTCCATCATGGTGTGGTCTCTTCCGTATTGGAGGTGGGCTGCGCGCCGCGGATGCGTTGGATCTCCCGCAGCACGAAATCTGCGAGGCCGATGCCGGCACCCGCGCGCACGGCGGCGGCGGCGTAGGCATCGACGAGCATGGGTCGCCACTGCGCCTCCGCCGCGCCGCCGCCGAAGCGGGATTTCGAGGTATCGACGGTGGCGAAGATGGGTTGCAGCAGCATGCCCATCGCCTGTGCCTCGAAGTCGCGGGCGGCCTGGCGCTGCGCGGCCTCGTTGCCCGCGGCCCCCGGCGCGCGCAGAGCGCGGGGCTGGGCGGGGGCCATGGCGGCAGCGGGGGTGTCCATCAGCGGACCTCCAATTCGGCCTGCAGCGCGCCGGCGGCCTTGATTGCCTGCAGGATGGTGATGAGGTCGCGCGGCCCGACGCCGAGGCTGTTCAGCCCGCGCACCAGTTCCTGCAGCGTGACCGAGCGCGGCAGCACGCCCATCCGCCGCGTGTTCTGGTCATCCACCTCGATATTGGTATTCGGGGTGACCACCGTGCGCCCCTGGGCGAGCGCATTGGGCTGGCTGACCTGTGGCGTCTCGGTGACGCGGATCGTCAGGTTGCCCTGCGCGATCGCGACGGTGGACACGCGCACATTGTCCCCCATGACGATGGTGCCCGAGGCCTCGTCGATGACGACGCGGGCGACCTGGTCGGGTTCGACGCGCAGCTGTTCGATCCGGCTGAGGAAATCCACCGCGCTGTGGCCATTGAGAGCGACGGTGACGGTGCGCGAATCGGTCGCCGCGGCGACCTGCCCGCGCATCGCGCCGTTGATCGCGGAGGCGATCCGCCGGGCCGTGGTCAGGTCCGGGTTGCGCAGCGACAGCCGCACACGGTCGCGCGAGGCGAGTTGGAAGGGCACCTCGCGTTCGACGATCGCCCCATTGGCGATCCGCCCGGCGGTCGGCACGCCGCGTGTCACCGAGGCGCCGGCGCCGCGCGCGCTGATCGCCCCGGTGGCGATCGACCCCTGGGCGACGGCATAGACCTCGCCATCGGCGGCGAGCAGCGGGGTCACCAGCAGCGTGCCGCCGGTCAGGTTGGTGGCATCGCCCAGCGCCGAGACCGAGATGTCGATCCGGCTGCCGGGCCGGGCGAAGGGCGGCAGGTTGGCGGTGACCATCACCGCCGCGACGTTGCGTGTGTCGAGCTGGCGTTCATTGTCCCGCGTGTTGACGCCGAGCCGTTCCAGCATGCCGACCAGCGACTGCCGGGTGAAGACCGAGGAACGCAGCCGGTCCCCGGTGCCGTTCAGCCCGACCACCAGCCCGTAGCCGACCAGCTGATTGTCGCGCACGCCCTCGACATCCGCGATGTCCTTGATGCGGACCTGGGCGCTGGCCGGCAGGACCAGGCTCAGGGCGAGGAGAAGGCCAGCCAGCAGCCTCTTCGTTCTCGCGAAAGCATTGCAGCCCAAGATGCGTCTCCCGCGCGACGCAATGAATGCGACACGCCTGACCGGATCGGGCCCCGCGGGAGGTCCCGGGGGCTGGTGGTGGTGAAAGCGCAAGGCGCATGCCAGCCGCGGGGACGGAATCGACCGGCAGGCTTTGCCGGGGATGGGCCGGGACTTGCCGGTCATGAGGAAGGGAAGGGTCATGGTTGGCGTCAGTGGCGTGACGGGAGGGACGGCGGCGGGGAAGGGGCGGCGGGTGCGCAACGGCGCGTCCGGCTTCAGCCTGGGCAGCGCCTCGACCGGGGCGGCGGCCGCGGCGCAGGCCGCGGCACCGGCGCAGGCGGTTGGCCTGCTCGCCCTGCAGGAAGCCGGGCCGGTCGCCGAGCGCGACTCCCGCGCCCGCAAGCGCGGGGAGGCGCTGCTGCAATCCCTGTCCGAGTTGCAACTCGGGCTGCTCGGTGGCCGGCTGGACCCGGCGCGACTCCGTGCCATGGCCGCACTCGTCCCAGGCGAGGAGGCGGCCGATCCGGCACTTGCCGCGGCAATCTCGGCGATCCGCCTGCGCGCCAGGGTGGAACTGGCGCGGCACGGTCTGGAGGCCGCATCGTCATCAGACTGAAAAGCGCGCTGTTTCAGGGATTTGTCTCGTTCTCCCCTCTTGGCTTCCGCCATGGCACGCGTCTATGTTCCGCCCGCATTGAGGGGGGGTGTCCGCTCTGACCCGAGCAGGACGCCCCTTCGGCCCGGGGGAATGGATAGAAATGCTCGTGACGCTACCGCCGGACTACCGCCCCTCGGACGACGAGGAATTCATGAACCCGCTTCAGCAGGAGTATTTCCGGCAGAAGCTGATGCGCTGGCGGCAGGACTTGCTGCGCGAGGCGGGCGAGACGCTGTCCTCCCTCTCCGAGGGTGGGATCACCGAACCGGACCTCACCGATCGCGCGAGTGTCGAGACCGACCGTGCCCTTGAGCTGCGCACCCGCGATCGGGCCCGCAAGCTGATCAGCAAGATCGACCAGGCGATCGAGCGCATCGAGACCGGCACCTACGGGTATTGCGAGGAGAGCGGCGAGCCGATCGGCCTGCGCCGCCTCGAAGCCCGCCCGATCGCGACGATGAGCATCGAGGCGCAGGAACGCCACGAGCGCATGGAACGCGTCCACCGCGACGATTGACGGCCCGGGCCGCGTGTGGCGGCCTTTTTTATTGCCCTTGGACGCCGGACGCGGGCGAGCCGGCCCGCTTGCCTTCGCGCCGAGCACCGCTGTGCTGGCGACGACAGGCTGTCTCGGCGCCGTCGCGCTGTGCGCTCGCGGCCCGAGAGCGGGCCTCGGGCAGGTTCGGGTCAGTCAGCCATCGAAGCGCAATGGCGGGTCGTCGAGACCGGGCGGCGCCACGGCCAAGGGATCACGCGCGATCAGCCCGGCATCATCCTCCGCCACCCTGCCGACCCGCGACCCCACCGGCCACACCGCGAGGCCGGCACGCGGGTAGGGCTGCAGCAGGGCGTGCAGCGCCGCCTCATCCGCCGATGCCTCGCCGAGCCAGGCGGCCCAGGATTCGGGCGGCAGGATCACCGGCATGCGGTCGTGCAGCACCGCCAATTCGGGCACCGCGGCCGTGGTCAGGATGGTGAAGCTGCGCAGGATGGTGCCGTCCGGGGCGCGCCAACCTTCCCACAGCGCGGCGAGCGGCATCGGCGCGCCATCGGCCATCGCCACTGCGAAGGGCTGCTTGGCGCCCTTCGGGCCATGCTGTTGCCATTCATAGAAGCCGTCGGCCACTGCGATGCAACGGCGCTTGGCGAAGGCATCGCGGAAGGCCGGCTTCTCGGCGGCGGTTTCGCTGCGCACATTGATCATACGTGCGCCGCCCGAGGCATCCTTGGCCCAGCGCGGCACCAGCCCCCAGCGCAGCGCGTCGAGGTGCCGCGCACCGGTCTCGGGGTGGCGCCGCAGCACCAGCCCATCCTGGGTCGGCGCGCGGTTGAAGGAGGGTGGCAGGTTCGCGATCGCGCCCGTCACCTTGAAGTGCCGCGCGACGTCGCCCGACGACCGCTGCTGGAAATACCGCCCGCACATCCACCCTGTTTGCCCGCACCGGCCCCCGGGGGGCAAGGCGCCGGAGGGGGGACCCATCCGGCGGTGCCTCAGAACGGCAGGATGATATCCAGCAGTTCCTGCCCGGTGCGTGGCCGCTGCACGTCGCTGAGCGTGCCGCGTCCGCCATAGGCGATGCGCGCCTCGGCCAGCCGGTCATGCTGCACGGTGTTGTCGGAGGCGATGTCCTGCGGCCGGATCACGCCGCCCACCGTCAGGTCGCGCAATTCGCTGTTCACCCGCACCTGCTGGTGGCCGGTCACCACCAGGTTGCCGTTGGGCAGCACCTGGGAGACGGTCGCGGCGACGCGCAGCGTCACCGTCTCGTTGCGGCGGATCTGGCCAATGCCGTTCACGCCGCTGGTCGAGCTCGCCTCCACCAGGCGGGAGGGGTCGATGCCAGCCGGGAACAGCCTGGGATAGGAAGCCTGGAGGCCAAGCAGCTGCGGCAGCCCCATCCCCTCGCTGTTGTCGCGCGAACGAATGGTGCGGTTCTGCAATTCGGCCTCATCGGCGATCTTCACCAGCACCGTGACGATATCGCCCACCGTGGCGGCACGCTGGTCGCGCAGGAAGGTCCGGCTGCCGGGCCGCCACAGCGAGTTATTGGCGAGCGGTGGGTCCTGCGGGTTCGGCATTGGCATGGTGACCGGCCGCCAGCGCGGATCCTGGGTCGGGTTGGTGACGCCGGCCATCTCCGGCGCGTCCCCCAGGCGTGCGAGCCTCTCCGCCCCCGAACACGCCATTGTCGCCAGCGGCAGCATCAGCAGCAGGTAGCGGCGCATCTCAGTTCCTCCGCCCGAGTTGCAGCGGCACGCTGCCGGTGACCACACGCACGCGGCCCGGCCCAATCGCCTCGGCCTCGACGATCGAGCGGGAGCCGAGGTTCATCACCGGCACGCGTTCGCCGTGCGCGGCGGCCGACATGGCGCGGCCCTGCGCGGTCATCGCCAGGCCCGGCCCGTCCAGCACCATCAACACCACTTGATTGCGGGCAACGATTCGCGGCGCGACGAGGTCGACCAGCACGAAGGGCAGGTTGGCCCCGATCGGCCGGCGCAGCTGGCGGCCGACCACTTCCTCCGCCTGTTGGGCGGCGCCGGGGCGGACGCGTTCGCTGCGCAGGCGGATCTCGCGCAGATCCTCCGGCCCGACGATGTCACCGACCGCGAGCCGGCGCGTCGCCACCACCACCGGCGCGGTCGGCAGCGCCCGGCCGGTCACCCGCCCGCGCCAGCTCGCCATGCCATCGGCCGCGACCACCAGCGTCGCGGCGAAGCGCCGCGTGCCGTTGTCGTATTGCGCGGCTTCGAGCATCAGCTGCGGCAGCGTGCCGAGCGGCACGGAGGGCGCGGCGAAGCCGGGCAGTTCCAACTCGGCTTCCGGATCCATGCCGAGACGCACCAACTCCTCGCGCAGCAGCGTCTCGACCTCGTCGCGCGGCAAGGGGTGGCCGGGCCGCTCGATGATGCTGCGTTCCTCGCCCGAGAGCGGCCGCCAGGCCAGGTTGTAGCGCCGCGCGATGATGGCGAGCTGCCCGGCATCGAGCATCATCCGTCGCCCCGGCACGGGGGCTGCGCCGAGCACGGCCTGGCCGGCATCGCCGGCATTCTCGAACAGGTCAGCGAGCCGGAGCGTCGCGCTTTCGGCGACCACGAGCGGGCGGGGCGCGGGCGGCGACCCCTGGGCGACGCCCTGCGCGCGCGCCGGCAGCGCGAGCAGCGGCAAGAGGGCAAGCGCGCGCCGGCGCATCACCGCAGCCTCGTCAGGGTCGAGAGCATCTCGTCGGACGCGGTGATGACGCGCGAGTTCATCTCATAGGCGCGCTGGGCGGTGATCAGGGAGGTGATCTCCTGCACGACATTGACGTTGGACGTCTCGATGAAGCCCTGCATGGTCTGGCCGTAGCCGACCGCACCGGGTGAGCCCTGCTGCGACTCACCGGAGGAAGGGGTGGAGAGGAACAGGTTGTCGCCGACCGCTTCGAGCCCACCTTCATTGGCGAAGATGGCGAGCTGGATCTGCCCGACATTCTGCGGCGCCACCTGGCCGTCGATCTTGGCGAGCACCTCGCCATTGGCGTTGATGGTGACGTCGCGCGCATTGGCCGGGATGGTGATGCCCGGCTGCACGATGAAGCCTTCCGCCGTGACGATGGTGCCTTCCGCCGAGAGGCCGAAGGTGCCGTCGCGGGTATAGGCCGTCTCGCCGGAGGGCATCTGGATCTGGAAGAAGCCATTGCCGCGGATGGCGAGGTCGAAGCGGTTCTCGGTCTGCTGCAGATTGCCCTGTTCGCTGATCCGGTAGACCGCGGCGGTGCGCACGCCGAGGCCAATCTGCGCGCCGGAGGGCAGCGTCGTGCCGGTGTCGGCCGATTGCGATCCGGTGCGGCGCAGATTCTGGTAAATCAGGTCCTGGAATTCCGCCCGACGCCGCTTGAAGCCGGTGGTCGAGATGTTGGCGATGTTGTTGGAAATGACTTCAACGTTGTTCTGCTGGGCCATCATGCCCGTGGCGGCGATGGTGAGGGAACGCATCGGGCGTGATCCTTACGAGCGGCGGCGCAGGATGCGCTCGACGGCGGTGGACAAGCGTTCGCCTTCCTTCTCGGCGAACTGGGCGGCGAATTGGAATTCGCGCAGCTCGGTGGTCAGGCGGGTCATTTCCATGATGGGGCGAACATTGCTGCCCTCGAGCGCCCCCTGGACGACCTGCGGACGGTCGACCTGCTGCGGCGGCTCGCCGGCCGGGTCGAACAGCCGGTCGCCCTCGGCGCGCAGTGTCTGTGGATTGTCGAAGCGCACCACGCGCAACTGGCCGAGCGTGCCGTTCTCGCTGCGCACGGTGCCGTCGCCCTGGATGGTGATGCGGGTGTCGTTGGGCGAGACGGCGATCGGCGCGCCGCCGGCGCCCATCACCGCATGGCCCTCCATGTCGACGATGCGGCCGTCGCCGCTGAGCGAGAAGCGCCCGGCGCGGGTGAAGCGCTCGCCGCGCGGGGTCTCGACGGCGAAGAAGCCCTCACCGCTGATCGCGACGTCGAGCGGGTTGCCGGTGGACTGGATCGCGCCCGGTTCCATCTCCCGCCAGGTGGCGCGGTCCTGCACATAGGCGACCGGCCGGCCGCCGGGCGGCACGGCGCCAGCTTCCTGGCGCGCGACATATTCGGCGAAGACCGGGCGCTGCGCGCGGTAGCCTGGCGTGTCGGCATTGGCGACGTTGTGCGCCAGGATCTCGGTGGCACGGCTCTGCAACGAAAGCCGCGAGAGGATGATGTAGCCGGGGTTGTCCATGCCGTGGTCTCCGTCGCCCCGGCATCGTCCGTCGGGGGCAGCCGGGCGGGGCAACCGCCGTGCCAGTCCGGGGCGCCCAGTGGGGCGGCATTTGCTGCCGGCAGCCGGCAGGGGCGGCCTGGTACCCGGCAGTCCAGGGCCGGTTTCCGCCGCCGCAAGCCTTCCTTAACGAGGCCCGTGGATGCTGCCCCCTTACAGGAGGCATGGCATGGCAGCGGCGGCAGCGGCCGAGCAAGTCGAGATGGCAGCGGGCAAGGGCGGCGGGGGAAGGAAGAAGCTCATCCTGATTGCCCTGCCGTTGCTGCTGGGCGGCATCGGGGCGGGGCTGTGGTTCAGCGACATCCTGCCATCAATGTTCGGCGTGGGAGCGCATCCGGCGGACGAACACGGCCGGACGGCGGCGGCCGAGCCGCCGCGCCCGCCCGCCTTTTTCGAGATGCCCGAGATCATCGCCAATCTGAATGCCACCGGGCGGCGGCCGGTCTATGTGAAGCTGCGTAGCAAGCTCGAGATCACGCGGGCCGAGGATGCGGCGGCGATCCAGCTCGCGCTGCCCCGCCTGCTCGACCTGTTCCAGACCCACCTGCGCGAGATGCGCCCCGAGGAACTGCGCGGTTCCGCCGGCACCCAGCGCCTGCGCGAGGAGTTGATGGCGCGCGCCAATATCGCCGTCGCGCCGCCAGCGGGCAGCACGCAGCCCGCCCCGCGCATCACCGATGTGCTGTTCACGGAGATTCTCGTGCAATGAGCGGGGAGTCCGGCAGCGAGCAATCCGACGACGACCTCGCCGCCGCCTGGGGCGCGGCATTGGATGAGGAGGAGAGCACCGGCAGCGATGCCGCCGCGGCCGCCGGCGCCGGGGAAGCCTCACCGGGGCCGGATGCCGCGCGGGTGCTCAACCAGGCCGAGATCGACAGCCTGCTCGGCTTCGACAGCAAGGGCGGCGACGGCAGCGAGGAGAGCGGAATCCAGAGGATCATCTCCTCGGGCCTCGTCTCCTATGAACGCCTGCCCATGCTGGAGATCGTCTTTGATCGCATGGTCCGGCTGATGTCCACCACGCTCCGCAACTTCACTTCCGACAACGTTGAAGTGTCGATCGACGGCATCGTCTCGCTGCGTTTCGCCGACTACCTGAATTCCATCCCGCTGCCGGCGATGCTGGGCGTGACGCGCGCCGAGCAATGGGACAATTACGGCCTGGTCGTGGTCGATTCCGCGCTGATCTATTCCGTGGTGGACGTGCTGCTGGGCGGGCGGCGCGGCACCGCGGCGATGCGCATCGAAGGCCGCCCCTACACCACCATCGAACGCACCCTGGTCGAACGCCTGATCGGCGTGGTGCTCGACGACCTGACCGCCGCCTTCGAACCGCTGTGCCCCGTGGTGTTCGGCTTCGAGCGACTGGAGGTGAATCCGCGCTTCGCCGCCATCTCGCGGCCGTCCAATGCCTGCGTGCTGGTGCGGCTGCGCGTCGACATGGAGGACCGTGGCGGCAAGCTCGAATTGCTGCTGCCCTATGCCACGCTGGAGCCGGTGCGCGAGCTGCTGTTGCAGCAGTTCATGGGCGAGAAATTCGGCCGCGACAGCATCTGGGAGACCCACCTCGCCGAGGAGTTGCGCTCGACCGAGGTCGCGCTCGACGTCGTGCTCGATGAACAGATGGTGCCGCTCTCCTCGGTCATCAGCCTGAAGGTCGGCGACCGCATTGCCCTCGGCGTTTCGCCGGGCGCGCCGGTGCGACTGCGCTGCGGGGAGGTGCCGTTGTTCGAAGGTGAACTCGGCCGGCAGGAACAGCGCCTTGCGGTACGCATTTCGCGGGAATTGGAACGCGGTCGCGGCGTGGCGGGGGCGGCGGCATGACGATGCTCGAATGGGTCCTGCAACTGGCGCTGCTGTTGATGCTCGGCGCGGCGATCCCGTTCGCGCTGCGGCTGGAACGCGCGCTGCGCGAAATCCGTGCCGACCGATCGGCACTGGAGGGCAGTGCGCAGGGGTTGAGCGAGGCCGCGCGCATGGCCGAGGCGGCGATGGTGCGGCTGCGCGCCTCGGCGGAACTGGCCGGCCGGCAGGTCGCCGAGCGCACCGCGACGGCCGAGCCTCTGCGCGACGACCTGCGCTACCTCGTCGAGCGTGCCGAAGCCCTGGCTGACCGGCTTGAGGGCCTGGTGCGTGCCGGCCGGCCGATCGCCAATGAGACGCCGCGCCCGGCCGAGCCCGTCCCCTTGCAGAGCCAGGCCGAGCGCGACTTGCTGCGCGCCATCACCCTCGGGGCGCGGGCCGCGCGATGACATGGCGCCCGCGCCTGCTGCCCGCGGCCATCCTGGCCATGGCGGGGCTGTTCCTGGTCAAGGCCGAGGCGTTGCTGACCGCCTTGCGCGCGCCGGCATTGCCGGTGATGGCCCCGGCGCGGGCCTCGGAACCGGCGCCGGCGGCCCATGCGCCGGGCCCGGCGGTGACCCCGGCTCGGCCCCAGGCACCGCCGCCGGCACCGTCGCCGCCCGATCCGGCGGCGGTGGCCGAACGCGCGTTGCTCGAACAGCTGCGTGCGCGACGGACGGAACTGGAAGCGCGCGAGCAAGCGGTCGCCGCGCAGGAGGTCGTGTTGCAGGCGACCGAGCAGCGCCTGGCACGGCGCGTCGAGGAACTCACTGCCATGCAACGGCGGATCGAATCCCTCGACCGCACGCACAGCGAACAGGAGGAGGCAGGCTGGCGAGGCCTGGTGCGCACCTATGAAACGATGCGCCCGCGCGATGCGGCGACCATCTTCAACGAACTCGAAATGCCTGTGCTGGTAGAGATTCTCGACCGCATGAGCGAGCGCAAGGCGGCACCCGTGATCGGCGCGATGCGCCCGGAACGGGCGCGGATGGTGACGGCGGAGTTGGCGCGCCATCGCGCACGCCAGACCGTGGCGGATTGAACTTACCAGACAGGAGGCAAGACCGGACCGATGGACAGGAATACCAACGTCCTGATCGTGGACGACTACCGGACGATGCTGCGCATCATCCGCAATCTGCTGAAGCAGCTCGACTTCAACAATGTCGATGAGGCGACCGATGGGCAGGAGGCGCTGGCCAAGCTGCGCGCCGGCAATTTCGGCCTCGTCATCAGCGACTGGAACATGGCGCCGATGACCGGGCTCGACCTGCTGAAGGAGGTTCGTGCCGACGCGCGGCTGAAGAACATGCCCTTCATCATGATCACGGCCGAAAGCAAGACCGAGAACGTGGTCGCGGCCAAGGCTGCCGGCGTCTCGAACTACATCGTGAAGCCCTTCAACGCCGAGACGCTGAAGGACAAGATCGAGAAGGTGTCGGTCCATGCCTGACGGTATCCCCGGGGATCCGGAAGGCGACCGCGTCGAAGCGGCCGTGCGTGCCGTGCTCGGCTCCATGTCGGGCGACCTCACGGCGCGTGAAGCGGCGTTGTTGGCCGAGCTTGAGGCGCTCGGCCGCACCATCGCCCGCGCCAAGGCGGAGATCGCGGCGCTGTCGGTGGATGACATCACCGGCGCGCACATTCCCTCGGCGACCGATGAACTCGACGCGATCGTCGGCCACACGGCGGAGGCGACCAACGAGATCCTCGACTGCTGCGAAGTGCTCGAACGGCTGCAGTCGCAGGTGCCCGCGGACGCGGCCGCCGCCCTGCAAGACGCCGTGACACGCATTTATGAGGCCTGCTCCTTCCAAGACATCACCGGCCAGCGCATCGGCAAGGTGGTCTCCGCGTTGAAGGCGATCGAAGCTCGCGTCGAGGCAGCCGTCTCCAACGCCACGGGGCGACCGATGGCGGTGCCACCGCCCCCGTCCGCGCCACGCACCGAGGGCCAGGAACTGGCGAATGGCCCGCAGCTGCCCGGTGGTGGCTCCTCGCAGGAGGAGATCGACCGCCTGCTGGCGAGTTTCGATTGATGCGTCTACCGGCGCTGCTGTTTCTCGCGCTGCTTGCGTTCATGCCGGTGGCGTGGGGGCAGGAGGCGCCGCGCATCGGCGTGCGCGTTGGTACCCATCCCGATCGGGGGCGGCTGGTCTTCGACTGGCCGTCCCGGGTCGGGTATAGCCTTGAGGAACAGGATGGGCGGGTCGTCATACGCTTCGCCGCGCCGGCACGGATCGACCTTGCCGCGGTGCGACGCCCGCCGCGCAATGTGCTGGCCATCGACCAGGATGGCGAGGCGATCGCGCTTCGCATCCCACCGGGCGCGCGGCCGCTGGCCTTCCGCCTCGGCAACCGCATCGTGGTGGATGTGCGCGACCCCGTCGCGGCTGCCGAGCCGGCACCGCCGGCCCGCGCACCCACGCCGCCACCGACCCGGACGCGGCTGGCAGCAGCAGCACCGCCACCCGCTGCCGAACCCATTGCCGCCGCGCTGCCCCAGGCAGCCGCGCCTTTGGCCCAAACTGCCGTGGCACCCGGCCAAGCGGTGGCGCCGGCCGCTCATGGCGCCACGCCAGCAGCGCATGTACCCGTGACGGCTGCTGCATCAGCAAGCCCCGCCGCCACACGCTCTTTGGCGACCCGCGCGACGGCGCTCCCTGGCGCGCGCCCCTCATCCATCAGGCTGCTTCCTGGCGCCCCTGCGATCGCGCTGGATGCCGGTGCCGAGGCGGGCCTCGCTGTGTTCCGACGCGGTGACTGGGTCCATGTCGTGCTCGACCGCGCCATCGACACCGACCTGTCCGCCTTGCGGGGCCACCCAGTCTTCGGCGGGCTGGAAGCGCAGCCGGCCGGTGAGGCCACTGCCCTCCGCCTGCCATTGTCTGCCCCTGCGCACCTCGCGGTGCGACGCGACGGCGCGGCATGGGTGCTGGAAGTCACGCCCGAAGCAAGTCGCGTCGATTCGGCGAACCTGCGTGCGATTGCCGATGCCGGGCCGCCGACGCGCCTGTTGCTGCAGGGCGGCCTTCCCGGTGGCAGCGTCACCCTGGCCGACCCGGCAACCGGGGAAACCCTGCTGGTCGGCACCTTGCGCCAGCCCGGGCCTGGCGTGCACCAGGCCCGTCGCTTGCCGGAATTCGACCTGCTGCCGAGCATGCAGGGGGCCGCGATCGTGGCACGGTCGGATCGGCTGGCGCTGCGCGTGACGACCGAGAACCGTTTCTCGCTGCAGGCAACGGGGACGGAACCGCTCGGCCTCGGCCCGCAACTCGGGCGCGAACCGCCAGCCGCGGCGACGGCGATGACGCGTCTGCTCGATTTGCCATCGGGTTCCGTGCAGACCTTGCTCGAACGGCTGCGCAATGTGCTGACCGCGGTGAACGCCGCCCCGCCGCTTGCGCGCGCGCCGGTGCGGCGCGATGCGGCGGAGACGCTCCTGGCGCTCGGCATGCCGCAGGAAGGTCAGGCAATGGGCACCATCGCCTTCCGCGAATCCCCCGAGGCGCGGGAGGATCCTCGTCTGCTGCTTGCCCATGGCGTGGCCGCGTTGCTGTCCGGTCGCCTCGAGGATGCCGGGTCGATCGACGATCCACGGCTGCCGTCGCGTGATGAGGTCGTGGTGTGGCGCGCGTTGCTGGCCATCGCCCGTGGCCAGGACGCCGCGGCCGCGTTGCGTGCGAGTGCCCCGGTGCTGCTGACCTACCCCGAGGCGCTGCGCGCCAGAACGCTGCCGATGGCCGCTGAAGCCATGGCCAGCGGCGGGGAAGCGACCGCGGCAGCCGCCCTGCTGGCCCAGGCGGGGGACGCGCCGGGTCTCGACCTTGCGCGCGCCATGGTGGTTGAGGCGCGGGGCGAACGGGATGCGGCGATCGCGGCCTATGGCGCGCTGGTGGCCGGGCGAGACCGCCACGATCGTGCGATAGCGATGCGTCGCCTCGCGGAATTGCGGCTGACCGCCGGCATCATCGACAAGCCCGGGGCGGCTGAGGCGCTTGAGCAATCCCTCTATGCCTGGCGGGGCGGTGCTGAGGAGCCCGCGTTGCGCCGACGCATCGCCGAGTTGCGGCAGGAGGCGGGGCAGGGTGAACAGGCTTTCGCGCTGATCGATGAAACGGGGAAGCTGTTCCCCGACCAGGCGGCGGCGCTGCGTCCAGCCTTGCAGGATGCCTTCGCCTCGGCGCTGGAGACCGCACCGCCGCTTGCCGCCGCGACCTTGTTCGATACGCGCCCCGACCTGCTGCCGGCCGGGGCACGCGGTCAGGCGGCGGTGCTCGTGCTGGCCGACAGGCTGGCCGGTCTCGACCTTCCACAGCGCGCGGCGGCCTTGCTGCAAGGTGCGATGGGCGCAACGACGGACAGTACGGCGCGGGCGGCCATCGGCGCGCGGCTCGCGGCCGTGCGCGCGGCCGAGGGGGACAGTGCGGGCACGATCGCCGCGCTGGATGCCAGCGAATCGATCAATCCTGAAGCGTCGCTGGCCATGCGGCGCACGGTGTTGCGCGCACGCGCGATGGCGCGCAGTGGCGCGCGCCCGGAGGCCGAGGCGCTGCTCGCCACACTCGGACACGCCGGCGCCGCGCCGCTGGCCGACCTGCGTGCCGAGGCGCGGGATTGGGCAGGCGCCGCGGCGGCGATGGCGGACCATCTCGCCGCGATGCTGCCGGTTGCGTCCGAACCACTTGGGCAGGGGGATCGGGCTGCGCTGGCGCGCCAGGCCGCCTATCTCGCGCTGGCCGGCGACGATGCGGGGCTGTCCGCCTTGCGCGCCGCGCAGGGTACGCGCATGGCAAACGGGCCGCTGGCCGAGGCATTCGGCGTGTTGACATCCGACCCGGTGCGCGGCCTGTCCGACCTGCCGCGTCTGCAACGGGAACTCGGCATGATGCGCTTGTTGCCATCTCGGCTGGATGCCTTGCGGGCAGGGGTGCAGGTCGCGCGCTGAGATGCGTGTCCCCCCGGGGGGACATCTGCAAATTTTCCGGCGCTGTCTCGTAATTTCACTTGCGCTGTCGGACCCCTTGCCCCATATGCGCCGGCCGTTGACCCAATGATCGGAATTCACCGATCGCCCTGGTCATCTGCTGGCTGGAAGGAGCCCTCACATGGATGCTCTCGTCCAACCGGGGATGGTCTCGGATTTGCCGAGCGACACCCGGAACATTGACGAAGACCGCTCGGTGCACCCCGAGAAGGACTACTTTATTGCGCGCAACGGCATTCGTTATGCCGGCACGCACCTGATCATCGACCTGTGGGGGGCGACGAATCTCGACGACCCCGATCATATCGATGCGGTGCTGCGTGAAGCCGCGCTGGCGACCGGGGCGACCATCCTGCACGGGCATTTCCATCACTTCTCGCCCAATGGCGGCGTGTCGGGTGTGCTGGTACTGGCGGAAAGCCATGTGTCGATCCATTCCTGGCCGGAACGTGACTACGCCGCGCTCGACATCTTCGTCTGCGGCGAGTGCGATCCGTACAAGGCGATCCCGGCGCTCAAGCGCGGCTTCCTGCCCGAACGCGTGCAGCTGTCGGAACACAAGCGCGGCCTGATCGGCTGACGCCAGGCTTCAATCAGCACGTCTGCAAGGGGTCGGGCGGCAACGCCCGGCCCTTCTTCGTTGCAACGGGGGACCATCCTCATGGCCTATGATCTCTGGGTGAATGAGACGCTGTACGACGCCTGGGGCCAGCGCTTCCGAGTGAAGCGCGAACTCGCCCGCGTCACGTCCGACTTCCAGGACATCATGATCTTCGAGAGCGAGACGCATGGCCGCGTCATGATGCTCGATGGTGTGGTGCAGATCACCGAGGCGGATGAATTCTCCTACCAGGAGATGATCGCCCATGTGCCGCTGCTGGCGCATGGCGAGGCGAAGCGCGTGCTCATCATCGGTGCCGGGGATGGCGGCGTGCTGCGCCGCGTGCTGCAGCACAGGAACGTCGAAAAGGCGGTGATGGTCGAGATCGATGGCGAGGTGATCCGCCTGGCCAAGGAATTCCTGCCCCGTATTGCCGGCGATGCGTGGAACGACCCCCGTGCGGAAGTTCTGGTCGCCGATGGCATCGACTTCGTCCGCAAGGCGGCCGATGCGTCCTTTGACGTGGTGATCGTTGACAGCACCGACCCGATCGGCGTGGGCGAGGTGCTGTTCACCGACGAATTCTATGCGAATTGCGCGCGCCTGCTGACCCCGCGCGGCATCGTGGTGAACCAGTGCGGCGTACCGGCGATGCAGGCCGATGAACTGCGCGAAACCTCGATCCGTCGCGGCACGTTCTTCCCCGACATCTGGGCCTATCTCGCTGCCGTGCCGACCTATGTCGGCGGTTTCATGACGCTGGGCTGGTCAGGCAAGGACGCCGCCTGCCGCACTGTGCCGGTGGCCGAGATCCGCCGTCGTGCCGAGGCCGCCGGCATCCTCGGCACCACGCGCTACTGGACGCCGGAAATCCATGTCGGTGCCTTCCACCTGCCGCCCTATATCGCCGAGCATCTGCCGGCGGATTAGAGCAGGTCGCGATCAGGTGGACTCACCTGATCGGTTGGAGATGCTCGCCTAGACATGGAATTCGGCGAGCCGGAGCGAGCGGAAGCCGTTCTAGTAAAGCACCGGCTCCGGACGTTCGCCGGCCCGCAATGCCATCAGGCGTGGGGCTTGGAAGCGTTCGCCGAAGAAGTCGAACAGCGAGGTGGCGAGCGCATTGCGCGCTGTCTCGAAGGCAAGCTGCGCGTTCTGATCGTCCGGCTTGAGCAAGACGGCGGTTTCCGCCTCGCGCGTCGCGCGCACTTCCTCGTTGAGCCGCTTCGCCGATTCCCGCGGCAGCGCGCGCCCCGCGACATAGACCGCCTGCGACAAGCCGATCAGGTAGTTCAGCTGCTCCGGGATCTCGAAATGTTCGAGGTCGCCGGTGCCTTGCACCACCAGCGCGACGGCGGCGAAGAGGCTGAAGGCCAGCGCCTGCACCCGCGTCACATCGATCTCGCCGTCGCCAGCCAGCATGTCCTGCCACCGCGGCACGCGCGGGGAGGGGTCGATGATGCCGGTACCCAGCAGCCACAGCCGGTTCGGCGTATCGACCACCGGCCCTTCGATCACCCGTGCCAGCGTCGAGCCCGACAGGGTGATGCCGAGCAACGCCAACACCGTGTTCGAGACGTTCGGCAGGCTGCCGGTACGCGCCATGACATAGGCATAGACACCGGCGAGCACGAGCGTGAACATCAGCACCTGGAAGCGTGCCAGGGAACAGAAGCCGAAGGCGTCCTGCGCGATCACAGTCGGGCGCAGCGCGAAGGTCCAGGCGGCGACAGAGCGGCCTGAGGATGCTTCCATGGCGCGGCGCGCCACCTCGAATTGGCGGCGGTGCAGCAGCGCGGCGGTGAAGGCGAGTACCACATACAGCGCGAGAAAGCCGCCAATGCCGATCGCCGCCGACAGCTTCAGCGATGACACATACAGCGGCACGCGCCCGTATTCCCGCACCAGGTGGTTATTGTCGAGATTGGGGTTCGCGCCGACGCCGCGATCGACGCAGACGAGCAGCGCCACCTCCCAGCTCGATGGCAGCCAGCCGCCGCTGATGTCGGGGAATTCGACGGTGACGTTGGTGTCGGCCGCCGTTGGTGTCGGCGGCTGGACGCGACCGGCGATCAGGCTGCCGGCGGTGATCTCGGTGCGGGCGATATTGGACGGGTAAAGCACGGCCTCGAGCCAGGCGCGCGTCCAATCCGCTTCGCTGATCGTCTCCGGCCGGCTGAGGCGGAATTCGACGGTGGCGATCGCCTTGGCGGTCTGCCGGCTGGCCTTGACCACCAGGCGCGGCGCATTCGTGCGCAGGTAGCGGGCGACCTGTTCCTCATCCATGTAGGGCGTGGCCGCGTGCTGCTGGCCATTGTCGAGCAGCACGGTGCCTTCATTGGTGCCGCAGAAGATGAAGCTTCCGGCGCGGATCGGAGGCCGGTCCTGCGTCGCGGGCGGTGTCGTCGCCGTCAGTGGCGCTTGGGCCGGCGTCTGCGCGGTGGCGGCGGCACCCAGCAAGGCCACCATCGACAGGATTGCGAGCAAGCCGCGCATGTCGCGTGAACTCCCATCATTGAGACCGACGCTATCAGCCTGCTGCGCGGCATGTCCACAAAGCGCGAGACCGTGCGGACCGTCGCGCGTGCGGGTTGTGCGCCGGAACACCGCTGCCCGACCAGACCCCGCCGGCGGTCCGGCGCTTGCGGGGACACCC
Source organism: Neoroseomonas lacus (assembly GCF_014644535.1). GTDB lineage: Bacteria > Pseudomonadota > Alphaproteobacteria > Acetobacterales > Acetobacteraceae > Neoroseomonas > Neoroseomonas lacus. Next base: position 449,654 of record NZ_BMKW01000001.1, on the reverse strand, counting down.
GTCGCCGACGCCAGCGGCGGATGCATCTGTCCGCAGGCCTCACCCGCTGGCGAAACCCTGCACCAGGCTCGCCGCGACCAGTCGCCAGCCATCCACTAGCACGAAGAAGATCAGCTTGAAGGGAAGCGCCACCACCGATGGCGGCAGCATCATCATGCCGAGCGACATCAGCACCGAGGCCACCACCATGTCGACGACGAGGAAAGGCAGGAACAGCAGGAAGCCGATCTCGAAGGCGCGGCGCAACTCGCTGATCATGAAGGCGGGCACCAGCGCGCGGTAGGGTGCGGCCCCGGCACTGGCCGGCTGCGGCAGGTTGGCGAGTTCGATGAAGTGGTTGAGATCATCCTCGCGCACATTGGCCGCCATGAAGCGACGGAAGGGTTCGGCCGCTGCCTCCAGCCCCGGCAATTCGGCGAGCCGCCCCTCGGTCATCGGCAGGATGCCCTGCGTCCAGGACGCTTCGAAGACCGGTTGCATGACGAAGAAGGTGAGGAACAGCGCAAGCCCCACCAGCACCGGATTGGGCGGGATGCCCTGTGCGCCGATCGCGCTCCGCAGCAGGGCCAGCACGATGACGATGCGCGCGAAGGCTGTCGCCATCACCAGCAGCGACGGCGCCAGCGACAGCATGCCGATCAGCGCGGTCAGCTGCACCAGCCGCGCGGTCGCGCCGGGCTGGCTGGTCTGGCCGAGGTCGATCGCCACCGATTGCGCCATCGCGGCGCCCGGCAGGACCAGCAGCAGCAGCAGCGCCAGCGGCAGCCAGCGTTTCATGCGCTGCCCTCGGGCAGCCAGCCGACTACCTGGTCCTGCGCGCCGCCGGTCAGCAGCAGGAGCGCCCGCCCGTCGCAGCGCACCAGCACCAGACGCCGACGCGCATCCAACGCCACCGTCTCCTCCACGCGCAGCCGGCCGCTGCCTTGCGGCGCCAGACCGGCCCGCCGCGCCAGCCGCCCGGCGAGCAGGATCAGCGCGACGACGCCGGCAAGCGCCGCGGCCGCTGTGATCCAGGTGGTGGGGTCCATGGTCATGCCGCGGCCTCCTGCCGGCGGTTCGGGGTGACGTCAGGGCGGCGCGAGCGCGCCGCGCAGCTGGTCGAGCCGCCGCAGCAGCCCTTCGAGCCTGGCGCGCACCGCCGGCACCGTGCTGCGCGGAGCGGCGAGGCAGGCCACGCAAATGCGCCCGACCTCATCCTCCAGCCCGGCGAGGTCGATGCGACGACGTTCGGTGGCGAGCGCATCGGCGACGGCGACCGTCGCTTCCATCGCCTCGATCGCGGCAAGCAGCACGGCCGCCTGTCGTGCCTCCGCGTCGGTGCTGATCACGATGCTGTCCATCGACGCATCCAACACCGGCTGTGGTTACCGCGAGGTTGTCGAGGCGCCGACATCCACGGCAGGCCAGCGCGGAAGGCCACGGTCGTTAACCGATCCTTCGTCACGTCCATGCGACCTGATGCGTCATGGACCCGACCCGCTCCGGCCCGATCGCCCTTGCCGAGACCCGCCTGCGCTGGCTCGATGCGCGCCAGCGCGTGCTGTCGCAGAACGTCGCCAACGCCGATACACCCGGCTACCGTCCTTCGGACCTGCAACCCTTCACCCAGGCGCTGGCTGGCGCGCAGGGCGCGATGGCGCGCACCGATCCGCGCCACCTGGCGCCGACGCGCGATGCCCGCATCCAGCGTGAGCGGCGCGTCGAACGCAGCATGGACGGCAATGGCGTCGCCCTCGACCGCGAGGCCATGCGCATCGCCGATACCGAGACGGCGCATGCCCTCGCGACCGGGCTGCACCGCCATTACATCGGCATGTTCCGCACGGCGCTCGGGCGTAATCAGTAAGGGACGATGGGCATGGACCTCGATCGCGCGCTGCGCATCTCCGCCGCCGGCATGCAGGCGCAATCGGCGCGCCTGCGCGTGGTGGCCGAAAACCTCGCCAACCGGGACAGCACGGGGCAGACACCCGGCGCGGACCCATATCGCCGCAAGACCATCACCTTCCGCAACCGCATGGACCGCGAACTCGGCACCAACATGGTGCAGGTCGGGCGCATCGGCACCGCCGTTGGGGATTTCCCGCAGCGCTACGACCCGTCGCATCCGGCTGCCGATGCACGCGGCTATGTCCGCATGCCGAATGTCGACAGCATGATGGAGACGATGGATATGCGCGAGGCGCAGCGTTCCTACGCCGCCAATCTGCAGGTGCTGGAAGTGACGCGCGGCATGTTGACCCGCACCATCGAGGCGCTGCGCTGATGGTGTCGCCACTCGCCGCCGCTGGCGTAGCTGCTGCCTACCGCAGTGCCGACGCGTTGCCGCAGGCCGCGACCGGCGGCGCGGGCTTCGGCGCCGCGCTCACCCGCGCGATGGAACAGGCCGTCGATGTCGGCCACCAGGCCGATGCAGCCTCCACCGCGGCGTTGAGCGGGCAGGGCAGCGTGACCGATGTGGTGCTCGCGGTCGGGCGGGCGGAACTGACGTTGCAGACGGCGGTGGCGGTGCGTGACCGCGTCGTCGCCGCCTATCAGGACGTGATGCGGATGCCGATCTGACGGGTCGCCACGCGCGGCCACCCCCTGGGAAAATCCCGGCCATGAATGAAACCGCCCTCGCCGCGCGCCAGGCGCTGTGGGTCACCTTGCAGATCGGCGGGCCGCTGCTGGTGCTGCTGCTCGCCATCGGGCTGGTGATCGCCGTGCTGCAGGCGCTGACGCAGGTGAACGAGGCGACGCTCGCCTTCCTGCCCAAGGTCGTGGTGCTGGGTGGCGCGTTGCTGGTGCTTGGGCCGTTCTTCGTCGGCGTGCTGCGCGGTTATGCCGGCGAACTGTTCCAGGCGATGGTGGATGTGGGCCTGCGCGGCTGATGGAAGCCGATGGCTTCCTCGCCGAACTGCCCGTGCTGGCCTTCCAGGCGGTGTTGCTCTTCGCCCGCCTCGGCGCCGCGGTGATGCTGCTGCCCGGCCTCGGCGAACAGGAAGTGCCGGCCACCATCCGGCTCGGCCTCGGCCTCGGCCTGGTGTTGTTGTTGATGCCGGCACTGGCCCCCGGCCTGCCGGCCGCGCCTGACGATGTCGGAACGGCGACGCGGCTGATCGTCATCGAGGTGGTGATCGGCCTGTGGCTCGGCGGGCTGGCGCGGCTGGTGACGATCGCGATGGCCATGGCGGGCCAGGCCGTCGCGCTCCTGCTTGGCCTGGCGCAGGCGCTGGTGCCGGACCCCGAACTCGGCGGGCAGGGCACCGCGACGGGGCGGCTGTTCTCGCTGGCGGCAGTGGTGGTGGTGCTCGGCACCGGACTGTACGCGCTGCCGCTGCGGGCGCTGACCGAATCATACGCCGTGCTGCCGGTGGGCGAGCCGTTCCCCGCCGGGGCAGGGGCGGAGGCGATGGCCGCGGCGGCGGCCGAGAGCTTCGCGCTCGCGCTGCGGCTGGCCGCGCCCTTCGTCCTGGCGGCGGTGGTCATCAACGTCGCGCTCGGCCTGCTGACGCGCATCGCGCCGCAGGTGCAGGTCTATTTCCTCGCCGTGCCGGGGCAGGTGCTGGCGGGCGTCGCGCTGCTCGCGCTGGTAATGCCCGCGCTGCTCGGCGCCTTCGAGGAAGCCGCGCGCGGGGCCTTCATGAACCTGCCCGGGCTGCGCTGAGCCATGGCCGGGGACGCCGAAGGCGGCGCGGAGTCCGACGACAAGACCGAAGCCGCATCGCCACGGCGGATCGAACGCGCGCGCGATGACGGCCAGGTCGCCCTGTCGCGGGAATTGGCGGGGCTGGGGGCGTTGTCGGGCGGCGTGCTTGGCATGGTGCTGGCGATGCCGCTCGGCGCGCAGATGGTGCGCGGGCTCGGGGGCGTGATGTCCCGCGCGCATGACATCCCGCCCATCGATGGCGCGATGGAGATGGCGCGGCTGGGCATGCTGGTCGTCCTGCCGATCGCCCTGCTGACCGCCATTGGCGCCCTGGCGGCGACCTTCCTGCAGACGCGCGGGCTGGTCTCGGCGAAGGGGCTGGCGCCGCAATTCTCGCGCCTCAACCCGGCGGCGGCGATCAAGCGCATCTTCGGCATGGATGGCGCCATCGAATTCCTGCGCACCCTCGCCAAGCTGGCGTTGGTCGGCGCGGCGCTGTGGCACGCGGTCGGCGACCCGGCGGAACTGCCGCGACTGCTGTTCCTGCCGCCGGCGCTGCTGCTGGAACGGCTGGGCCGGGCGGCGGGCGACCTGGTGGTGGCGGCGCTGATGGCCTTCGCCGCGATCGCCGCATTCGACTGGCTGATGGCGCGGCACCGGCACCTGCAACGCCTGCGCATGTCCCGCCAGGACCAGAAGGAGGAAGCGCGCGAGGCCGAGGGCGACCCGCACATCAAGGCGCGCCAGCGTCAGATCCGGCAGCAGCGGGCGCGCGGGCGAATGATGGCTGCGGTGCCGAAGGCGGCAGTGGTGATCACCAACCCGACCCATTTCGCCGTGGCGCTCGCCTATGACCAGGGTGGCGAATCGGCTCCGCGCATCGTCGCCAAGGGTGCCGACGAGGTCGCCGCCCGCATCCGCGCCGTGGCCGGGGAGGCCGGCGTGCCCATCGTCTCCAACCCGCCCTTGGCACGCGCACTGTTCCGGCTTGAACTGGAGACGGAGATCCCGCCGGAGCATTATCAGGCGGTGGCCGAGATCATCGCCTATGTCTGGCGGCTCGGCGGGCAGGGGCAGGCAGAGTGAGCGAATTGCGCGGGCGCGAGCCGGACGAGACGGCGTTCCGGAAATTGTTCGAGGCCGAGGACACGGTCGGGCTCGCCGTGCTGGACCCGCAGGGGCGCATCCTGTTCGCCAATGCGGCGCTGGGGCGGCTTTGCGGCGATGGGCCGGGACCCAAGCCGGGCATCGCCGCCGCTGCGCTGTTCACCTTGGAGACGGCCACCGCGGTGGCCGACATCGTTCGCGCCGCCCTTGCCGGCCCGCCGGCGCCGGCGGTGGTCCTCGCCAGGCTGGCCGATGCCGCCCTGCCGGCCGATGCGCAGGTTGAGGTCGCCTGCCGCCCGCTGCGTGGCGAAGCCGGCGCGCTGCTGCGCGTGGCAGATGTGACGGCCCGGCAGCGCATGCAGGCGCAGATGGAGGAAGGCGCGCGGCTGCAATCGGTCGGCCGGCTGGCCGGCGGCGTCGCGCATGACTTCAACAACCTGCTGGCGGCGATCTCCGGCGCGGCCGAGGCGGCGCTGTCGCGCGAGCCGGATGCGCCGACGGCCGAGGATCTGCGCCAGATCCTCGACAGCGCCTCGCGCGGGGCGCGCCTGGTGCGGCAACTGCTGGCCTTCGCCAGCCGTCAGGCGCTGGCGCCGCGCGTGCTGCCGTTGGCTGCGACGGTGGAGGCGATGGCGCCGCTGCTGCACCGGCTGCTCGGCGGCCGGCACCTGCTGACCCTCGACCTGCCGGCGCGGCCGGGGCCGCAGGTGCGGGTCGATGCGTCGCAACTCGACCAGGTGCTGTTGAACCTCACCGTGAATGCACGCGATGCGATGCCCGGCGGTGGCGGCATCCGGCTCGGGGTCGAGGCGGTCACCCTGGCCGAGGAGCGTGTCGAGCCCGGCGCCGTCGTGCCGCCCGGCGACTGGGTGGTGCTGACGGTGGCGGATCAGGGTCGCGGCATCGCGCCGGCCGACCTGCCGCGGATCTTCGAGCCCTTCTTCACAACGCGCCGTACCGAAGGCGGCACCGGGCTCGGCCTTTCCACGGTGCTGGGAATTCTGCGCCAGTCGGGTGGGCATGTGACGGTGGCCTCCCGACTGGGCGAGGGCACCGCGTTCCGGCTGTGGTTCCCCGCCGTGGTGGCGCCGGCGGCCGTGCCCGCGTCATCCCCGCCGGTGGCCAGGCGGGCGCCCGATGCACCCCGGCGCGTGCTGCTGGTGGATGACGAGCCGCCGCTGCGTCGGCTTGCCGCCCATGCGCTGAAGGCGGCCGGGCACGAGGTATGCGAGGCCGAGGATGCCGAGGTCGCGCTGGAAGCGGTGGCGGACGGCTTCGTGCCCGAGGTACTGGTCACCGACGTGACCATGCCCGGGGAGATGGACGGGCTCGCCCTGGCCGATGCGCTGCATGCTCGCCTGCCGGATCTGCTGGTGGTGCTGGTCTCGGGCTATGCCGAGCGCGCGGTGGGGGAGGGGCTGGCCGGCCGCGACTATGTCTTCCTGGAGAAGCCGTTCCGCATGAAGTCGCTGCTGGCGGCAATAGCTGGCGCTGGTTCTTAATTTGTTCTTGCGGTTCCGGCAGGCCGGGGGCATCTTTCGCTTGCGCCGAATCGCGCCGTCATGTGCCGGTGCAGACCGGCCCGACGGGTCGGACCGTCGGTTGGTCCGCAACGAATGGGCGATAGACCGAATGGAGAAATCGCCCTATGGTTGAGAAATCGTCGTCCGATCGGGGGAAGGGCATGGATAAGGGAAAGGCGCTTGACGCCGCGCTGAGTCAGATTGAACGGGCCTTCGGCAAGGGCTCGATCATGCGCCTCGGCGCCCGCCAGGCGCAGGATGGGGCCATTGATGTCGTCTCCACCGGCTCTCTCGGGCTCGACCTCGCCCTTGGCATCGGCGGACTGCCCAAGGGGCGCATCGTCGAGATCTACGGGCCTGAATCCTCGGGCAAGACCACGCTCGCGCTGCATGTCATCGCGGAAGCGCAGAAGAATGGCGGCACCTGCGCCTTCATCGACGCCGAGCACGCGCTCGACCCCGGCTATGCCCGCAAGCTCGGCGTCGATGTCGACAACCTGCTGATCAGCCAGCCCGATGCCGGCGAACAGGCGCTCGAGATCGCCGACACGCTGGTGCGTTCGGGGGCGATCGACGTGCTGGTGGTCGATTCCGTCGCCGCCCTGGTGCCGCGCGCCGAACTCGAAGGCGAGATGGGCGACACCCATGTCGGCCTGCATGCCCGGCTGATGTCCCAGGCGCTGCGCAAACTGACCGGCTCGGTCTCTAAATCCAACACGCTGCTGGTCTTCCTGAACCAGATCCGGCTCAAGATCGGCGTCATGTTCGGCAATCCGGAGACCACCACGGGCGGTAATGCGCTGAAGTTCTACGCCTCGGTCCGCATGGAGATCCGCCGCATCGGCGCCGTGAAGGATCGCGACGAGGTCACCGGCAACCACACCCGCGTCAAGGTGGTGAAGAACAAGATGGCCCCGCCGTTCCGTGAGGTCGAGTTCGACATCATGTATGGCGAAGGTATCTCCAAGGTCGGCGAGATGATCGATCTCGGCGTCAAGGCGGGCGTGGTCGAGAAGTCTGGCGCCTGGTTCTCCTGCGACAGCCAGCGCATCGGCCAGGGGCGCGAGAACGCCAAGCAGTTCCTGCGCGACCATCCCGAGATGGCCGCCTCCATCGAACAGCGCGTCCGCGGCCAGGCCGGCCTGCTGGCCGAGCAGATGCTGGTGGGCAACAGCACCGACGACGACGAGGCGCTGGCGGCCGAATAAGGCCCGGCGACCGCAGCTGAACGGGAAGGGCGCTGCCCGGCCGGGTGGCCGGCGGCGCCCTTCCCGCGTTTTGGCCGGCAAGCCAGGCGGCATAGCAACCATCGCCGCCGCGCCGTGTTCCTCTGAGGAAGGAGCACGCCGCCATGAACAAGCCCCGCCGCCCTCGTCTTCCCGCCATCGCGCCGGAACCGCCGCCCCCGCACAAGCCCGACCCGCGCTTCCGGCCCGATGAGCGCAAGGAAGGCGGACCCGATTACGGCAAGGAAAGCCACCAGCGGGAGAAGTCACGGCGCGACGGCGCCGACCCCGTCCCCGATGCCGACAAACGCCCGCCAGACTGACGCGCCCCTTCACGCCCGGCCGCCCGCGCGCTACCTGTCGCTCCCTTTGGGCCAACACCTTGCCGGGACGGGCTTTTCCCGGGTGACGCGACGGGCGGGACATGACCAGCAGCAACGACATCCGGGCGACCTTCCTCGACTACTTCCACCGCAACGGACACACCGTCGTGGAATCGAGCCCGCTGGTCCCGCGCAACGACCCGACGCTGATGTTCGCCAATTCGGGCATGGTGCAGTTCAAGAACGTCTTCACCGGCCAGGAAAAGCGCCCCTACACGCGTGCGACCTCGGCGCAGAAGTCGGTCCGCGCCGGCGGCAAGCACAACGACCTCGACAATGTCGGCTACACCGCGCGCCACCACACCTTCTTCGAGATGCTGGGGAACTTCTCCTTCGGCGATTACTTCAAGGAACAGGCGATCCCCTATGCCTGGGAATTGCTGACCCGTGACTTCGCCCTGCCCAAGGACAAGCTGCTCGTCACCGTCTATTCCGAGGATGAGGAAGCGGCCGCCATCTGGCGCAAGGTCGCCGGCCTGCCCGACAGCCGCATCATCCGCATTTCCACCTCCGACAATTTCTGGCGCATGGGCGACACCGGCCCCTGCGGCCCGTGCTCCGAAATCTTCTTCGACCATGGCGACAAGATCCCCGGCGGCCCGCCTGGCTCGCCGGATGAGGATGGCGACCGCTTCATCGAGATCTGGAACCTGGTGTTCATGCAGTTCCTCGAGGAGCCGGCCGGCACGCGCAACCCGCTGCCGCGCCCGTCCATCGACACCGGCATGGGCCTCGAACGCTTCGCCGCCATCCTGCAGGGCAAGCACGACAACTACGACACCGACACGCTGCGCGCCCTGATACTCGCCTCGGCCGAAGCCACCGGCCAGGAACCGGACGGCCCGTTCCGCTCGAGCCACCGCGTCGTCGCCGACCACCTGCGCGCTGGCGCTTTCCTGATCGCCGATGGCGTGCTGCCCTCCAATGAAGGCCGCGGCTACGTCCTGCGCCGCATCCTGCGCCGCGCCATGCGCCACGCCCACATGATGGGCTCGCGCGACCCGTTGATGCACCGCCTGCTGCCGGCGCTGTTGCGCCAGATGGGCGCGGCATACCCCGAACTGGTGCGCGCGGAATCGCTGATCAGCGAGACGCTCCGACTGGAGGAAACCCGCTTCCGCTCGCTGCTCGAACGAGGCCTGCACCTGCTGGCGGAGGAAACCGGCCGGCTCGGTGACAAGCAGACGCTTCCTGGCGATGTCGCGTTCCGGCTTTACGACACCTTCGGCTTCCCGCTCGACCTGACGCAGGACGCGCTGCGCGCCGAGGGCCGCCCGGTCGATGTCGAGGGCTTCAACGCCGCCATGACCGAACAGCGCAAGCGCGCCCGCGCCGCCTGGGCCGGCTCCGGCGAGGCGGCGACCGAAAGCGTGTGGTTCGACCTCAAGGAGAAGGTCGGGGCCAGCGAGTTCCTCGGCTACACCACTGAGACCGCCGAGGGCGAGATCATCGCCATCGTCGCCGACGGCAAGCCGGTGGATACCGCGCCGGTCGGCACCGAGGTCGCGGTGCTGCTGAACCAGACGCCCTTCTACGCCGAATCCGGCGGCCAGGTCGGCGACACCGGCATCATCCAGGCCGGCGATGCCTGCCGCATCGAAATCCGCGACACGCAGAAGAGGCTCGGCGCGCTCTATGTCCATATCGGCACGGTGGTGCATGGAGAGGCGAAGCTCGGCCTTGCCGTGCAGGCGGAGGTCGACCACGCACGACGTTCCGCCATCCGCGCCCACCATTCCGCGACGCACCTGCTGCATGAGGCGCTGCGCCGCCGCCTCGGCACGCATGTGGCGCAGAAGGGCTCGCTGAACGCGTCGGACCGGCTGCGTTTTGACGTCTCCCAACCCACGCCGATGACCGAGGAAGACCTGCGCTGGGTCGAGGCCGAGGTGAACAACCGCATTCGCGAGAATGCCGAGGTCATCACCCGGCTGATGACGCCCGAAGCGGCCGTCGAGGCGGGGGCGATGGCGCTGTTCGGCGAGAAGTACGGCGAGGAAGTCCGCGTCGTCGGCATGGCCCACGACCCTGCGGCAGTCGAGAAGCACGGCGTCTATTCGCTGGAACTGTGCGGTGGCACGCATGTGCGGCGCACCGGCGATATCGGCCTGTTCAAGATCGTCTCGGAAGGCGCCGTCGCCGCCGGCGTGCGCCGCGTCGAGGCGGTGACGGGTGAAGCCGCGCTCGCCCTCGTCGCCGGCATGGAGGAGAGCCTCACCGCCGCCGCCGCGGTGCTGAAGGCACAGCCTGGTGAATTGGCCGGCCGCATCAGCGCGCTCGTCGAGGAACGCCGCAAGCTGGAACATGCGGTGGCGGATCTGCGCAAGAAGCTCGCCACGGGCGGCGCCGGGGCGGAAGTCGAGCAGGTCGCCGGCCTGCGCGTCGCCCTGCGCGACCTCGGCGAGGTACCGGCGCGCGACTTGAAGGGCTTGGCCGAAGCCATCCTGAAGGGCGGCACGACGGATGTCGTCGCGCTGGTCTCTACCGCCGAGGGCAAGGCGTCGATCGTCGTCGCCATCGGCGAGGCGGCGAAGGGCAAGGCCGACGCCGTGGCGCTGGTGCGCGCCGCAAGCGCGGCGGTGGGCGGCAAGGGCGGTGGCGGAAGGCCAGAGATGGCGCAGGCCGGCGGGCCGGATGCCACCAAGTCGGCCGAGGCGCTGGCGGCGATAAAGGCGGCGATAGGCGGGTAGGGTTATCAGCGGCGCTCGCGACTGCCTCGTACAATCTCGGCGGCGAGCCGCCGGAGGGTCAGCGAGGTCTCGCCGCTCCAACGCGGCAGTTCGTCCGAAAGGCTGCGGTAGTGCGCAACTAGCAGCAGGAGGAAGGGCCAGTCGATCAGGCCGCCGAATGGCGGCGCCGGCTGGAATGGCAAGTGGCCGTCACCGATATCCTCGGGCTCGCGCAGCCGTGCCGCGAGGCCGGTGAGGCGCTGCTCGAAGGCGGTGCCGCGGGCATGCAGAAAGGCTGTCGCGCCGGCCTTCTGTGCGGGATCAGACCAGCCCTCGTCCACCGGCATCTCGGGTGGCCAGTCGGAGTAGGTCAAATGCAAGCCCATCGGCTCGAAGCGATTGCCGGGCATCCGGCGCAGGCCGAAGTGCGGCAGGACGGCCGCTTCCGCGCAGGCCCCCAAGGCGTGCCGCAGCTTGGCCGCGACGCTGTTGTCGCTCGGGGGCGGTGGCGTCTCCAGCAACAATTCGTGCCCGCGAATGTCGGGCGATGCCGCCAGTGTAGCCGCGAGGAGCAGTCCGGCAGCATTCTGCAACGCCGCGAAGTTGTTCGGCAGGCTGTTGCTGCTGAGTACGTCATCGAGCACCTTGAACCCTTCCGGCCTGACGAGGCTGACGCCCGCCGCCGCGGTGAGGCCGATAGTGAGCGCGACGGCAGTCGCAGGCGGCGCAGGCATCGTCCGCAGAACGTCCAGGGCGGCAGCCGCGGCCTTGAGGGCGTCGGGGACGTTCTGTGTCGCCAGAAACAACTCGACAGCCTGCAAGCGCGCCCAGGCGGTCGAAAGCTGCAACGATCGCTCGTCGGCGCCGCTAAGCCGCGCAAATGCTCCAGGCTTTATCTCGGCGAGCCATGCCGCCTGACGCGCCCAGCTTGGCGCGCAGCGAGCAAGGGTGTGCAGGAGTGCCATCAGGGCACCAAATCGCGCAGATTGGTGATGCGATGAGGCTCGACGAAATCGGGATTGGGGCGTTGCCAATCGATCGTCTCGCCCGCGTGGCGGGGCTGCGGGGCCGGTTCCTGCACCGGCATGCCCTGCGCGTCGATCTTCACCACCCGGCGGATCTGCCGCGGGGGCACCACCAGTTTCGCGGCGATCTCACCCTCAAAATGCCAGATGGAGAACTGCGCTGAAGCGTTGAGGTCCCGCACCTCCTCCCCGAAGCCGGGCAACTCGGGGACCGGCTTCGGCCCGACCAGCACCCAGCATTCGAAGATGTAGCCTTCGACCTGCCCGCCGCCGGTCGCGAAGTTTGCCGCCGTGGTCCAGGCGCCATGCGGCGTTGCGACGCCACTGCCGCCCCAGGTGACGACACCTGCCGTCAGTGAGAGATAGGGCGTGGTACGCTTTACCGCGCCGAAATTGTTGACGTGGTCGTCGAGCGCCGTGGGCGAAAGCGCGGCATGCGCGTCGGCGAATACATCTTCGCGCGAAAATCTGCCTGTGGCGGAGGTGGACGGATCCCATACCCAGGCGGAACGAATTCCCAGCGTATTCATCGTCGCCGTTGCCTCGGCATCGCCGAAGCGCGGTACCGACGCCGACGACCGCACGCCCCGCAGGCACCATTGCACCAACATGATGGCGGCACTCCCGCTTTCACGATGGACCGCCTTCAGGCTACCGTTCGCCAGCGCAACAGTTCAAGAGACACGGCCATGGCTGCCGACCCGCCCACTGCCGGTCAGATCGCCGTCCAGATCATGCAGGCCAGCGCCGGCATCATCTGGAGCCTGCTCGCGGCTGGCGCTTTCGTCACGCTGCTGCCGCAGATCCGTGGCCTGTTCGGCAAGGCCGACCAGTTCGAGGCCTTCGGCATCAAGGTCTCCCTCAAGGCCTTGGCGGCGGCGGGTGCCGAGAAACAGGTTGCGATCCCCCTGGCCGGGCCCGAGGGCAGCCCTCTGCGCGACAGGCTGGCGAAGGAAGGCAAGCGGTTGAACGGGGCCGAGATCCTGTGGGTCGATGACCGCCCCTCGGGGAACCACAACGAGGCGCAGGCACTGATGGCGCTCGGTGCGCATCTCACCTTCGCTGCCAGCACGGCAGAGGCGGAGGAATTGCTACGCGCCCGTCCCTGTCGTTTCGACCTGGTCCTCTCCGATTGGGCGCGGCCGGAAAGCCCCGCGGCCGGACCGGCGCTGCTCGCTATTCTGAGTGGCCTGGAGTCCGATACGCCCTTCATCTTCTATGTCGGGCAGCCGCGTGACCTGCCGCCAGGCGCCCAGGGGCTTGCAACTCGGCCCGACCAGCTGCTGGAGCTGATCCTCGACGCGCTGAAGGACCGCGGCTGAATCGTGGAGCAGGCCCGCCTCCGAGCCCGTGAGCTCGGCCTCACGCCAGGTATCTTCAACACCGGCACGCACAACGCCATCACCGATGTGGCCGGCGTCGCGGTCGGCCATGTCACGCTGATCGACGGCGAGGCGACCCGCACCGGCGTCACCGCCATCATCCCGCACGCCGGCAACCCCTTTACCGACCGTGTGCCGGCCGGCCTCGCCGTCATCAACGGCTACGGCAAGCTTGCCGGCGCGACGCAGCTTGCCGAACTCGGCGAACTCGAAACCCCGATCATCCTGACCAACACCCTCGCCGTCGGCCGCGCGGTGGAAGCGCTGGTGGATTGGACCCTCGCGCGCAATCCTGACGCCGTCTCGGTCAATGCCGTGGTGGGCGAGACCAATGACGGAAGGCTCAACGATATCCGCGCGCGTGGCGTGGGTGCCGAGCATGTCCTCGCCGCGCTCGACGCCGCGACGGATGGCCCGCTTGCCGAGGGCTGCGTCGGCGCCGGCACCGGGACCATGGCCTTCGGCTTCAAGGGCGGTATCGGCACATCCTCCCGTGTGCTGCCCGAAGGTCTTGGCGGCTGGACTATCGGCGCGCTGGTGCAGGCCAATTACGGCGGCGTGCTGACGATGGATGGCATCCCGGCCGGCCGTGAACTCGGCAAATGGTACCTGAAGGAACACACCGACCGCGGCGATGCCGATGGCTCGGTGATGGTGGTGATTGCCACCGATGCGCCGCTGTCGGACCGCAACCTCACTCGCCTGGCGACCCGTGCCATGGCCGGGCTGGCGCGCACCGGCGCGGCCTTCAGCGACGGGTCGGGCGACTACGCCATCGCCTTCTCCACCCATCCCGGCGTGCGGCGCGATGCCGAGCGACGTGCGCAACAGGCGGTCATCGCCGACTGGCCGAATGACCGCATGTCGCCGCTCTTCGTCGCCGCGGCCGAGGCGGTGGAGGAAGCCGTGCTCAACGCGCTGACCATGGCGACGACCACCATCGGCCGCGATGGCCGCACGGGTCGACGCGCCACCGGGCACGCCATCGACCTCGACGCGCTGCGCGCCATCCTCGCGAGGTATGGGCGATGAGGCGCTGGCTGCTCGCCGCTGCGCTGCTCGCGCTCGCGCTGCCGGTCGCCGAGGCTGCCCGTGCCACGCTGCGCGCCACCCGCCCCGGCGCGCCGCCCCTCACGCTGCAGGCCGTCTCCAACGCGGAATACTGGACCATTGCGGTGCTCGACGGTGGCGTCGAAAGCCAGCGCATCGAGGTACAGTCGGACCTGCCGGACAGCCTGCCGCGCCTTGCCGATACCAATGGCGATGGCGCGCTCGACCTCTGGGTGCCGGTGATCGGCGGCAATGCGAATACCGCCTGGGATGTGTGGCTCATGCAGCCTGGTCAGGCGCGGTTCCGCCGGGCAGGGGAGGTGAGCGGCCTGGCCTTTTCGCGCGACGCGGCGGGGCGGCTGGTGACGCTCGGGCGCAATGGCTGTTGCAGCGTGGACTACACCTTCCACGAGATCACCGCCGAGGGCACGCTGCGCGAGGCGTTCGCGATCGAACGCCGGTTCGATGAACTCGGCCGCAGCAGCTGCGAACCCTCGGCCATCGCCATCGAGCCACCGGCCGCAGCCGTGGCAGCGACCTGCCGGCTGGGGCGCGGGGGCATGCCGGGGGTGGTGTTGCGCGTGCCTTGAGAGAACGACCAGGCAGGGGCGCCGCCGCTATAAGCGTCGGCGGCGCGTCACATGCCCTCGGCGCCGCTGACCCTCACCTGATCTCCCGCGTCGCCAGCGCATCCCGCGCCGCCGAGCGGAATTCGCGCCGATGCAACTCCCGCAACACGAACAGGCTGGCGACGATCAGCGCCAGCGGATGGAGGATCCAGGCCAGGGCCGCCAGCCCGAAGTAGTACGACCGCAGCCCCGTGTTGAAATGTCGCGCGCCGCGATTGGCGAGCCGCGCCGCGGCACTGGCCTGCGACAGGGCCGTGACGTCGTTCGGCATGCCCATCACCAGGGTCGAGGTGTAGTTGAACTGCCGTAGTGCCCAGGTGAATTCGAAGAAGGTGTTCACGAAGATCACCAGCAGCAGGCCGATCTTCACTTCCCACATCATCTCATCCGGCACCGCGCTCCAGGGCAGGATGGCGACGACGCGCCGGGCCGGGTCCGGCGCGGCCAGCATCGCGATCAACCCGCCGAGCACCAGGATCGAGGTGGTGGCGAGGAAGGACGTCGAGGACATCAGGTTGCCGATCGCCGCGATGTCGGCGATGCGATTGTCCCGCCCGAGCGAAGCGCGCATCCAGCGCTCGCGATGGACGTCCATGGCGGCGATGACGCTTCGCGCGCGGATCGAGGGCACACGGTCGACGACCGAGGCGTAGCCGATCCAGGCGGCGGCGAAGATCGTGACGGCGATCCAGTCGAGTAGGGTGAGGGGCAGGTTCATCGGGCACCATGCGGGGCGGGGGAGGCGGGCGCGTTGGCGCAGTGGCACCCGCGCCGCGGCCATTCGCAAGTGATTCCCGTGCCGTGGTCGGCGCCCGTGCCGTCGGTCACGTGGCGTCAGGCACATGCCAGGGCGCCGCCGATGCGCGATGGGGCTGCCGTCGATGTTCTTGAACAACGCTGGGCCGCGGGCCAGCCCATCGGGCGACGGCGAGCGCACCGGAGTGATTCATGCGGCCGCCCACGTCATGGCCGAATCATCGTGAAGCCCGCCGCGGCGAACACGCAGGCGCGGGAGCGCCCCGTTATCCGCACGGCGGGTGGCCCTTCCGGTCGCGCCACCCCTTCTGGTCGGGGGTGGCGCGCGCCGCGTCAGGCCATCGCCTTCTTCAGGTTCTCGTCGATCTTGGCGAGGAAGGCCTGGGTGGTCAGCCAGGGCTGGTCCTTGCCGATCAGGATGGCGAGGTCCTTGGTCATCGAGCCGCTCTCGACCGTGTCGATGCAGACCTTCTCCAGCGTCTCGGCAAACGCCGTCACGTCCGGCGTGCCGTCGAACTTGCCGCGATAGGCCAGGCCACGCGTCCAGGCGAAGATCGAGGCGATCGGGTTCGTCGAGGTCTCGCGCCCCTTCTGGTGCTCGCGGTAGTGGCGCGTCACCGTTCCGTGCGCCGCCTCGGACTCGACCGTCTGCCCATCCGGGGAGAGCAGCACCGAGGTCATCAGGCCGAGCGAGCCGAAGCCCTGCGCCACGATGTCGGACTGCACGTCGCCATCGTAGTTCTTGCAGGCCCAGATGTAGCCGCCTTCCCACTTCAGGGCGGAGGCGACCATGTCGTCGATCAGGCGGTCCTCATAGGTCAGGCCGCGCTTCTCGTACTCGGCCTTGAACTCGTTGTCGTAGATGGTGCGGAAGATGTCCTTGAAGTTGCCGTCATAGGCCTTGAGGATCGTGTTCTTGTGGCTGAAGTACACCGAGTAGTTGCGCGCCAGCCCGTAGTTCAGCGACGCGCGGGCGAAGCCCTCGATCGAGGCATTCAGGTTGTGGATCATCATGGCCACGCCGCCGGCCTTGAAGTCGAACTGGCCGATTTCCTGCGGCGCGCCGCCCTCGGGCGTGTAGGTCATCTTCACCGTGCCGGCGCCCGGCACCTTCATCTCGACCGAGCGGTAGATGTCGCCATACGCATGGCGGCCGACGACGATCGGCTTCGACCAATGCGGCACCAGGCGGGGCACGTTCTGGCAGATGATCGGCTCGCGGAAGATGGTGCCGTCGAGGATGTTGCGGATGGTGCCGTTCGGGCTGCGCCACATCTTCTTCAGGCCGAATTCGGCGACGCGCGCCTCATCGGGGGTGATGGTCGCGCACTTCACGCCGACGCCGTACTGCTTGGTCGCGTTCGCCGCGTCCACTGTCACCTGGTCGTCGGTCTGGTCGCGATACTCGATGCCGAGGTCGTAATACTTCAGGTCGATGTCGAGATACGGGAGGATCAGCTTGTCCTTGATGAAACCCCAAATGATGCGGGTCATCTCGTCCCCGTCCATCTCGACGACGGGGGTCTTTACCTTGATCTTGGCCATGAGCTGTCCTCTGCGGAGCGTGCGGGTGCGGGTTCGCCCGCGCGGGGCGGCCGATGCGCGCGGAAATTGCACCGCCTCGGCGGGGGCGGCAAGCCCGCCCCCCCGTATCCACGCGCCGAAGTCCCTGCCGGACCGCCAGGACCGCCCCTCCTGACGGCCCGGCCGGGTGCACGGCCGGTGCCGAACACGAGAACGCGCCGGCTGGCGCATTCTCGAACGGCCACTCAGCCGAGGCTGGTCACGTCCATCCCCGCCGGATACCAGCCATAGCCCTCGCCTTGCTTGGCCACATGCCCAAGCCCCGGCCAGGGGAAGTGATAGGACAGCAGCATCGTCCGGTCGGTGGCAAAACGTTCTAGTTGCCGGGAGCGCGACTGCGCCGACTGCTTCGGGTCGGTGTCGAAGGCGAATTCCCACATCGGGTGGCGCAACAGCAGCACCTGATGATGCGCTAGGTCGCCCGTATAGACCATGGTGTTCGGCCCGGAACTGATGGCGTAGATGGTGTGACCGACCGTATGCCCCGGCGCCGAGATAGCGCTGACGCCGGCGGTCACTTCCTGCCCGTCGCGGACCATGATCATGCGGTCGCGATAGGCCGAGAGGTTCTTCTTCGCCCCGTCGATGAAGGGCACCATGAAGGCCGGCCCGCGCTTGTTCGCGTCATCGGTCCAATAGCGCAGATCCGCCTCGGTCACCGCCACCTGGGCGTTGGGGAAGTTGCGGTTGCCCTGGCCATCGACCAGCGCCCAGCAATGGTCGCAATGGGCGTGGGAGAGCACGACCAGGTCGATCTGCGCCGGGTCGATGCCCGCCGCGCGCATGTTGGCGAGCATCCGCCCAGTGGTCGGGCCGAACATCTTGCTGGCCTCGCCCATGCTGTCGCCCATACCGGTGTCGAACAGGATGAGTTGCCGCCCGGTATTCAGGATCAGCGCATTCTGTTCGAGCGTCGCCGAGGCGGGGTCGAGGAATTCCGAGCGCAGCAGCGTGGCGATCTGCCCCGGCTGGGCGCCGGTGAAGCTGTCATCCGGCTTGCCCAGGGGCAGCGAGCCGTCGGAGACAATCGTCGCCTCATAGTCGCCGAAGCGGAAGCGGTACCAAGCGGGCGCGCCCCGGCCGACGAAGGGCGCGGCGGCCTCGGCGCGGAACAGCGGCAGCGCCGCGGCCGCGAATCCGGCGCCCATCAGGGCGCGGCGGCGAAGATTCATGGTTTTTCCTCCTGAAGCGCATCGCCATGCTTGGTGGGCGACGTCGCGCCGGCAGGCTATCGTCCCTGCCGCGCGAAATGCCAGCGTGGCGTGTGCCGTCGCTGATCATCCTCGCGTGAATGAGAAGGAGGACGGCATGTTGCTGCGGATTGCGGGATTGGGCCTCGCCGGCATGGTGGTGATGACCGCCACGGCCGCCGCCGCGGGCGCCCTGGTGGCCGGCACCGCGGTCGCCGCCTGTGCCATGCGGCGCCGCGCCAAGGCCAAGGCCGCCTGGCCGGCGGAAAGCCCGGCCGACCCACCCGGCCCGGCGCCCGAACCCGCCACGGACCCCTGACTCCCCGCTGCCAGCGCCAGCCGCTAAGACAGGCGGCGCGGAACGGGAGGATGCCATGCAGGTCTTGATCGCGGGTGGCGGGGTTGGCGGGCTGACGCTCGCCCTGTCGCTGCACGAGCGCGGCATCCCCTGCACCGTGTTCGAGGCCGCCGAGCAGGTCCGCCCGCTCGGCGTCGGCATCAACACCCTGCCGCATGCGATCCGCGAACTCACCGCGCTGGGGCTGTTGCCGGCGCTCGACGCGGTGGCCGTGCGCACGCGCGAGCTGCGCTACCTGAACCGCTTCGGCCAGGAGATCTGGGTCGAACCGCGCGGCACCTGGGCAGGCCATGACGTGCCGCAATTCTCCATCCATCGCGGCCATCTGCATGAGGTGCTGTGGAACGCGGCGCACGAACGGCTTGGTCCCGCGGCGTTGGTCACCGGCGCAAGGCTGGCGGCGGTCGAGCAGGACGCCACCGGCGTCACCGCCCGCTTCGCTGATGGCCGCAGCGCGCGCGGCGACGTGCTGGTGGGGGCCGACGGCATCCATTCCGTGCTGCGCGCCGCGCTCCACCCCGATGATGGTGGCATCCGCTGGAACGGCATCCAGATGTGGCGCGGTGCGATCGACTGGCCGGCATTCGAGGGCGGCGACACCATGATCGTCGCCGGCGACATGGCGGAGAAGCTGGTGCTCTACCCCATCGCCGCCGGCGCCACGCCCGGCACGCGCCTGACCAACTGGGTGGTCTGCGCGCAGATCGGCGATGCCACCCGCCCGCCGCCCCGGCGCGAGGACTGGTCGCGCCCCGGCAGCCTGGCCGAGGTGCTGCCCCATGTGGCGCGCTTTCGCATCCCCTTCCTCGATGTCGAGGCGCTGGTGCGCGCCACGCCGACCTTCTGGGAATACCCGATGTGCGATCGTGACCCGCTGCCCTTCTGGACCCAGGGGCGCGTTACGCTGCTCGGGGATGCGGCGCATCCGATGTATCCGGTGGGCTCGAACGGCGCGTCGCAGGCGGTGCTCGATGCGCGCTGCCTCGCTGCGCTGCTCGCCGGGGGCGACCCGGTCTCGGCACTCGCCGCCTATGAGGCCGAGCGCCTGCCCAAGACCGCCGAGATCGTCCGTAGCAATCGCCGCGGCGGCCCGGAACGCGTGGTGGATGTCGTCTCCGAACGCGCCCCGGAGGGCTTCGCGCGCATCGAGGACGTGATCGCCCGTGACGAGCTCGCCGCCATCGCCGGCGGCTATGCGCGCATGGCGGGATTCGCCGCGCCGCGCTGAGGCCCCGTTTCGCTCCCGGCCGCACCATCGCGGCGGCCGATTGCGGCATCTCTCCAGCCCACGAGCTGGAGAAAGACGATGACCACACACACCGACCTCATGACGGCATCGCCGCCCGTGCGGCGGGCGCGGCGCCCCTGGGCCTGGCTGCTGGCCTGGCTCGGCGCGGCCATGGACCGCCGTGAGCAGCGGCTGCGGCTTGCGACCCTCGACCCGCATCTGTTGCGCGACATCGGCCTGACCCGGGCCGAGGCGCAGGCCGAAGCGGAGCACCCCTGCTGGCGGGCCTGACCCGCCACATTGGCAGTCTCCCGCCGCGCAGGCAGGATGCGCCGCTTCGGAGGAAATCGCATGGCAGGACGAATTGATGTGCGACGCTCGCATGGCGGGCAGGTCGCGACGGTGACGGTGGACCACGACGCCAAGCTGAACACGCTGAACCCGGCGCTGATGGAGGCGTTCATCGCCAGCTTCGCCAGCCTCGCCGAGGACGCTTCCCTGCGCGCCGTGGTGCTGACCGGCGCCGGCCCGCGTGCCTTCATCGGTGGTGCCGACATCTCCGTGATGGCCGCCGTGAAGGATTCCGCCGGCGGCGAAGCCTTCATCCGCCTGGTCCACGGCTGTTGCCGCGCCGTGCGCGACTGCCCCGTGCCGGTGCTTGCCCGCATCAATGGTTGGTGCCTCGGCGCCGGGCTCGAGATCGCCGCCGCCTGCGACCTGCGCCTCGCCGCCGAGGCCGCGAAGTTCGGCATGCCGGAGGTGCGCGTTGGCATCCCCTCGGTGGTCGAGGCCGCCCTGCTGCCCGGCCTGATCGGCTGGGGCCGCACCCGTCGCCTGCTGCTGCTCGCCGAGACGATCGGCGCGGCCGAGGCACGTGACTGGGGCTTGGTAGAGCGCGTCGTGGCGGGCGATGGTCTGGACGCCGCGGTCGAGGCCTGGGTCGAGTTGCTGTTGGAAGCCGGGCCGCAGGCGATCCGCGCACAGAAGGCGCTGATCCGGCAATGGGAGGATTTGACGGTCAGCCAGGCAATCGAGGCCGGGATCCACGCTTTCGCGGCGTCCTGGCGGACGGATGAGCCGGTGCGGATGCTGGGCGGGTTCATGGCGCGGAAGAAGGGCGGCTGAAGGCAAGACGGGGAGGGCGCTGCCCTCCCCGAACCCCACCCGCCAAAGGCCTAAGGGCCTCTGGACACCAGTATTTTGCACCGGGACCCGGCTGAGGAGGAGGCGACATGCCCACTCGGTCCCGCACCAAGAGGCGGCTTCCCAAATGACACGGTCATTTGGTGGGGGAGGTTGAGGGGGCGACGCCCTCTCAACCTGCCTTCCCCACCAGGGCCGCCAGCCGCGCGCAACACCGCTCGAACGCCTGCAAGTCATGCCAGCGCCGACCCGCCGCCGCCTCGGTGCGCTCGAACGCCCCGCCTGCCGCCGCGATGCCGCCATCGATCATCAGATTATCCGCCAACCCGAAATCCTCGAGCCCCATAGCCTCGGCGTCTTCCCACCCACCATCCTCGCGTGGCCGTGCCTCGGCGCCGAGGAAATCCCGGCTGCGGTCGAGGAAGGCCGCCGCGGCATTGCTGTAGCCCATCACCGGCCGCCCCAGCGCCCGCATGAAGCCGAGTTCGAACACCGTACCCGCATCGGCCGATGGCCCGCGAAACGGCGTGAGGTTCGCGATCAGCCCACCGCAGGAGCGGATATGCGCCTCATTGCCGAGATAGATGCGCATCCAATAAGGCCGTTCCGCCGGCGGCGCCTGGGGCGGCGTGTCGAAGGGGAACACCCCCTCCAGCCCATGCGCGGCGCAGATGCGCTTCTTCGCCGCGGCGATCTCGAGCGCATCGGGAAGGAAGACTTCGGGGCCGGCGAGATAGACACGCATCACCGCCGATCCTGCCTTGCCCGGCCACGCCGCGCCATGCGGAATGCGCGCCATGGACCTCGAAGCTGAATACAACAACCGTGCGCGCGTCGCGGATAGCGGCGCGATCATCGGCCAATGGGCGCAAGACGCGGCCGCCTTTCGCGCCGCCTGGGCGGCAACCACGCTCGACATCCCCTATGGCGAGGGCGTGCGCGAGCGATTCGACCTGTTCGAGGCGGCCACGCCCGGTCCGGTCGCCGTCTTCATCCATGGCGGCTATTGGCAGGCGCTCGACAAATCCTTCGCCAGCCATTGGGCGCGTGGCCTGCTCGGCCATGGCGTGACGGTGGCAGTGCCGTCCTATGATTTGTGCCCCGCCGTGCCGCTCCGGCGCATCGTCCAGCAGATGCAGGCGGCCTGTGCCGCCCTGCACCGGCGGACCGGGCGGCGGTTGCTGGTCGCCGGCCATTCGGCGGGGGGGCAATTGGCGGCGATGCTGATGGCGACGGACTGGAAGGCCATCGACCCATCCCTGCCGGCGGATCTGGCCGGCGCGGTGCTGCCGGTATCCGGCGTCTTCGAACTCGAACCCGTTCTGCCCACCAGCCTCGGCGCCGCCCTGCGTCTCACCGCCGAGGAAGCCCGCGCCCTCTCTCCTCGCTGGCTGCCCCCCGCACCGGGCGCGCTGCACGCCGTGGTCGGCGGCGTGGAGAGCAATGAATTCCTCCGTCAGACCCGCGACTTCGCCGCCGCCTGGTCCGGCAGCCAGGAGGTCCTGCCCGGCGCCAACCACTTTACCGTGCTCGACCCCTTCACCGATCCGGCACATCCCCTGGTTGCAAGGGCGGCGGCGATGGCGGGCCGACTTGCGCCCGACTGACGGATCGCGCTTAAGAGAAGCTGGAATCCAGGCAAACAGGGGGGTTTTCATGGTCGGGATCGGACGGCGCGGGCTTCTGGGGACAACGACGGCGCTGCTGGCCGCGCCCAGCATCCTGCACGCGCAGCCCGCGGGCGGCGTGAAGATCGGCGTCGTCGCGGTGCAGACCGGCCCGCAGGCAGCCCTCGGCAACCAGCTCAAGGAGGGCTTTGCGCTCGGGCTGCGCCACCTCGACGGCAAGCTTGGTGGCCTGACCGCCGAGACGGTGCTGATCGACGACGAGCTGAAGCCCGATGTCGGCGTCACCAAGGTCCGCGCGGCGCTCGAACGAGACAAGGTGGATTTCATCGTCGGCGTGGTGTTCTCGAACATCCTGGCCGCGATCATCCGCCCGGTGACGGAGAGCGGCACCTTCCTGATCAGCACCAATGCCGGCCCCTCGACCTTCGCTGGACGCGGCTGCAACCCGAATTTCTTCACGACCTCCTACAACAACGACCAGGTCCATTCGGTGATCGGCCAGGCTTGCGAAGATGCCGGCTACAAGCGCGTCTTCGTCATGGTGCCGAACTACCAGGCCGGTCGCGATGCCGTCGCCGGCTTCAAGTCGCGCTTCAAGGGCGAGGTGGTGGACGAGGTCTTCGTCCCGCTCACCCAGCTCGATTTCTCCGCCGAACTGGCGAAGATCGCCGCCGCGCGCCCGGATGCGATCTTCACCTTCATGCCCGGTGGGCTCGGCGTGAACCTAGTGCGCCAGTACCGCCAGGCCGGGCTGCAGACCATTCCGTTCCTGTCCACCTTCACGGTGGATGAGGCGACGCTGCCCGCGCAGGGCGATGCCGCGCTCGGCTTCTATTCCGCCGCGTCCTGGGCGCCGAACATGGACAACCCGCAGAACGTGAAGTTCGTGGCCGACTACATCGCCGCCCACAATGCGGTGCCGGCGACCTATGCGGCGCAGGCCTATGACGCGGCGATGCTGCTCGATTCCGCCATCCGCAAGGTGGGCGGCAACCTTGCCGGCAAGGACGCGCTGCGTGCCGCGATCAAGGCCGCCGATTTCCGCTCGGTGCGCGGGCCGTTCAGCTTCGGCGTGAACCATTACCCGGTGCAGGATTTCTGGCTGCTCAAGGTCGGCCGCCGCGCCGATGGCAAGCTCGAGACCCAGACCGACCGCAAGATCTTCACCAATGCGGTCGACCCCTGGGCCGCCGAATGCCGCATGCGCTGATGCCCTTCGCGCGGCGGCGCGCGAAGGGCCCTGCGCGTGGGGTTGGCGGGGCGGCCGCGCGCGAGACCAAGGCAGCGACTGACATGCACGAGCACGTCAGGAGCGCTTCGTGACGGCGCAACTGCTGCTGGTGCAGGTACTCAACGGCCTGCAGCTCGGCATCCTGCTGTTCCTGGTCGCCGCCGGGCTGACGCTGGTCTTCGGCGTCATGGATTTCATCAATCTCGCCCACGGCGTGCAGTACATGCTGGGTGCCTATCTGGGCGCCTGGCTGGCGGCGGCGGCGGGGTCCTTCTGGTGGGGGCTGCTGCTCGCCCTGCCGGCGGCGCTGGCGGCGGGGCTGGTGCTGGAAGTGCTCGTGTTCCGGCACCTTTATGCACGCGACCATCTCTCGCAGGTGCTCGCGACCTTCGGCGTGATCCTGTTCCTGAATGAGGGCGTGAAACTCCTCTGGGGTGCCTCGCCGTTGCAGGTGCCGATCCCGCCACTGCTCGCCGGCGGCATCGAGATCATGCCCGGCCTGCAATACCCGATCTATCGTATCGCGGTGCTGGCGGCAGGCATCGCGACGGCCGGCGGGCTGTGGTTCCTGGTGGACCGCACCCGCGCGGGCATGCTGGTGCGCGCCGGCGCCACCAACGCGGCCATGGTCTCCGCCCTGGGCGTCGATATCGGCCGGCTATTCACCATGGTCTTCGCCTTCGGGGCGATGCTGGCGGGCTTCGCCGGTGTGCTGGCGGGGCCGATCTTCTCGGTCGAACCGGGCATGGGCGACAACGTCCTGATCCTCGCCTTCGTGGTTATCGTCATCGGCGGCATCGGGTCGATCCGTGGCGCCTTCCTCGCCGCCCTGCTGGTCGGGTTGATCGACACGCTCGGCAAGTCGTTGATGCCCGACGTGATGCGGCTGTTCCTCGACGCGTCACCGGCGCGGCAGACCGGCGCGGCACTCGCCTCGATGCTGGTCTATATCGCCATGGCGGCGATCCTGGCCTTCCGCCCGGCGGGGCTGTTTCCCGTCCGCGCCGGCTGACCCGCTATGCGCCTGCGCGAGGCCTGGTTGCCGCTGCTGCTGCTCGCCGCCCTCGGCATCGCGCCGCTGGCCGGCTTCGCGGCCTCCTACGAAATGACGTTGATGGCGCGGATGATGATCCTCGCCATGGCGGCCGTCTCGCTCTCCTTCCTGGTGGGCGGGGCGGGGTTGGCGAGCCTCGGCCACGCCGCCTGCCTCGGCGTCGGTGCCTATGCGGTGGTGATCCTCGACGCCCATGGCATCACCGACGCGCTGCGCGTCCTGCCGGCGGCGATCGGCGCCGCGTCGGCCTTCGCGCTGCTGACGGGGGCGATCGCCATCCGCACCAGCGGTGTGCATTTCATCATGATCACCCTGGCCTTCGGGCAGATGGCCTTCTTCACCGCCGCCTCGCTCTCGGCCTATGGTGGCGATGACGGCACTACGCTGTACAGCCGCACCGAACTCGCCGGCACGCGGCTGCTCGAGAACCGTCTCGTCTTCCACTACATCTGCCTCGGTGCGCTGGCGCTGACCTGGGCGGCCTGCGCGATGCTGCTGGCGTCGCGCTTCGGCCGCGTGCTGCGCGCCGCGCGCGAGAATGCGCAACGCGTCGAGGCGGTCGGCCTCGCGCCCTATCCCTTCCGCCTGGTGGGATATGTCATCGCCGGCGGCTTCGGTGGCGTCGCGGGCTTCCTGCTGGCCAATGCCACCGAATTCGTCTCCCCCGCCATCCTGTCCTGGCAGCGTTCGGGCGAACTGCTGTTCATGGTCATCCTTGGCGGCGTCGGGCGACTCTGGGGGGCGATCCTAGGCGCGCTGGTCTTCGTGCTGCTGGAGACGTGGCTCGCGGAACTGACGCCGCACTGGAAGATCATCTTCGGGCCGCTGCTTGTGGTCTCGGTACTGCTGCTGCGCGGCGGCCTGTCCTCCCTGGTGGCGCCGCGCCATGGCTGAGCCGCTGCTGCGCCTTGCTGACCTGCGCAAGCACTACGGGGGGCTGGCCGTGACAGACGGCGTCTCGCTCGATGTCATGCCGGGCGAGATCCACGCCGTGATCGGCCCGAATGGCGCCGGCAAGACCACACTGATCCATGAGATCACCGGCCTCGTCGCGCCGGATTCCGGCCAAGTGGTCTTCGCCGGGCGGGACATCACGCGGCTGTCGCGCCCGGCGCGGGTTCGCGCTGGCCTCGCGCGGACATTCCAGATCACCAATGTCGTTGCAGGCTTCTCGGCGCTGGAGAATGTCGCGCTGGCCGCCCAGGCGCGCGTCGGGTCTTCCTTCCGCTTCTTCCGCGCCGCCACCAGCGAAGTTGCGTTGAACGAAGCGGCGCTGGCCGTCCTGGCCGAGGTCGGCCTCGCCGATCGCGCCACAGTGCTGGCCGGCGCGCTCTCCCATGGCGAAAAGCGCGCGCTAGAAATGGCGGCCGCGCTGGCCACGCGTCCCCGACTGCTGCTGCTCGACGAACCGCTGGCCGGTGCCGGGCCGGAGGAGACGGCGCGCCTCATCGCCCTGCTGACCCGGTTGAAAGCTGCCTACACCATCCTGCTGGTCGAGCACGACATGCAGGCGGTCTTCGCGCTCGCTGACCGCATCTCGGTGCTAGTCTACGGCCGCATCATCGCTACCGGGACGGTCGCCGAGATCCGCGGCAATGCCGAGGTCCGCGCCGCCTATCTCGGCGAGGACGACGCGTGATGCTGGCGGTCGAGAACCTTCTTGCCGGCTATGGCGACAGCCGCGTGCTGCACGGCATCAGCTTCACCATCGGGGCCGGGGAGGTCGTCACGCTGCTCGGCCGCAACGGCATGGGCAAGACGACGACGGTGCGCGCGGTGATGGGGCTGCTGGCCCCGCAGGGCGGGCGCATCGCCTTCGACGGCACCGACGTCACCGGGCTGCCGCCCTACCGCATCGCCCAGCGCGGCATCGGACTGGTGCCGGAAGGCCGCCAGGTCTTCCCGACGCTGACGGTCGAGGAGAACCTCGTCGCCACCGCCGCCAACCGCTCGGGCGGGGCGCCGCGCTGGACGCTGCCCGCGGTGCTCGCGCTGTTCCCGCGCCTGGAGGAACGGCGCCGCAATCTCGGCGCACGGCTGTCGGGAGGGGAGCAGCAGATGCTCGCCATCGGCCGCGCGCTGATGACCAACCCGCGCCTGCTGATCCTCGACGAAGCGACGGAAGGCCTGGCGCCGATCATCCGGGCCGAGATCTGGGCTGTGCTGGCGGCGCTGCGAGCCGAGGGGTTGGCGATCCTGCTGATCGACAAGAACCTCGCCGCGATCCAGCGCCTGGCCGACCGGCATGTGGTGATCGAGAAGGGCCGCGTGGTCTGGACCGGCAGCAGCGAGGCCCTTTCGGCCGCACCCGAAGTGCGCGACACCTATCTTCACGTCTGAGGGAGGACGAGACCCATGACCGCATTGACCGCAGGCATCACCCCGGCCGGAGAGGGGATCGACGGCGTCGTCTGGAACATCCTGGGCCAGACCTACAAGCCGGTCGCCCATGGCGAATCCTGCTTCGCCTTCGACACGCTGTTCCCCGATGGCACCTTCGTGCCGCCGCATATCCACGCCTCGCAGGATGAATTCATCCGCGTGCTGGAGGGCCGCTTCGACCTGGTGCTTGACGGCCAGCCGCTGACCGCGACGGCGGGCGACCTGATCCGCATGCCGGCAGGCATCATGCACGGCATTTTCAACAAGTCGGGGGCGCCGGTGCGTGCGCTGTTCTGGGTGACGCCGGCGAAAGGGCTCTACACGCTGTTCACGCGCATCCACAACGTCGCCGATCCGGGCGAGGTGGTGCGTATCGCGTCGGAATACGAGGTGGAGTTCCTGCCGCCGCCGGAGTGAGTCGCGTGGTGCTCCGGTATGAGCGGCGAAGGAAGGTTGGAGGGTCGCTGCCCCTCCAAGCTACCCCGCCAAATGCCAGGGGCATTTGGAATGCCGTCCTTTGGCGCCGGGCAGTAAAGGCATGCTGCTCCTGCGGCATGCATGCCTTGCGTAGGGGTGGGGTTCGGTGCCGGAGTGTCCGGGGCGCTGTTCGTTGCGTCGCGAGGCAAGGTATTGGGGTGAATCCGAGTAGACACAATCGCTCTCGGTTCCCGGATTAAACATCGCGCGGTCATCAGAGCCGATGCTGGCTTCTGCCGACGGTACGGCCATGCGCCCGCGCCACGATCCCATCGATTTCGTGGAAATCGCGCGAAGGTGCAGGAAACTGAGTTTCCTGCCGGGGTGCTCGAGGGGCGGCGCCCCTCGACCTTCCGTCAATGATCCTCGGCGTCCAACGCATACCCCGCCGACCGCACGGTGCGGATCAGGTCCACCTCATGCTCGCCGTTGATGGCCTTGCGCAGCCGGCGGATGTGCACATCCACGGTGCGGGGTTCGACATGGATGTCGCGCCCCCACACCGCATCGAGCATCTGCTCGCGTGTAAACACCCGCCCGGGGTGCTGCAGGAAGAATTCCAACAGCCGGTACTCCGTCGGCCCCAGATGCAGCGCCCGTCCGCCGCGCGACACGCGATGCGAATCCTGGTCCATGGTCAGGTCGCGATAGGTCAGCGTTCCCTTGGTCGCCGCCCCGCCTGACCGGCGCAGCAGCGCCCGGATGCGCGCGAGCAGCGCGTCCATCACGAAGGGCTTGGCGATGTAGTCGTCCGCGCCGGTGTCCAGCGCACGCACCGCGTCCTGGTCCTCGGTGCGGGCGGTGACCATGATGATCGGCAGGTCGCGCGTATTGGGGCGACGGCGGAGCTGGCGGCACACCTCAATGCCCGACAGCGCGGGCAGCATCCAGTCGAGCAGCACGAGGTCGGGCCTGGCTTCGGAGACGCGCAGCAGCGCCTCCTGGCCATCGGCCGCCTCATCGACCTTGAACCCCTGCTTCTCGAGGTTGTAGCGCAGCAACGTCATCAGCGGCGCCTCATCCTCGACCACCAGGATCGTGGGCTTGGCAAGCGTCGAATAGGCCTCGGCCATCGGCGTTTCCCTTGTGTGTTATTCGCCGGCCGGACGGACCACCGCATAGGCCGAATCATCGGCCTTGGGGCGCTCGTCGGGCAGGCTGTCGCCGCGCACGGCGTAGTGGATGCGTTCGGCGATGTTGGTCGTGTGGTCGCCGATGCGTTCGAGGTTCTTGGCGATGAACAGCATGTGCGTCGCCGCGGAGATGTTGCGCGGGTCCTCCATCATGAAGGTCAGCAATTCGCGGAAGATGCCGTTGTAGATGGTGTCGATCGGCTCATCCGCCGCCCAGACGCGCCCGGCGGCCTCGGCGTCGTTGTTGACCAACGCATCCATCGCCGCCTTCAGGTTCTCCTGCACCAGATGCGTCATGCGCTCGAAGCCGTTGAGGCTGCCGAGCGCGGGCAGGGAGGCCAGTACGATGGCGCGCTTGGCCGCATTGGCCGCGTAGTCGCCGATGCGCTCCAGGTCGTTCGAGACCTTCATCACCGAAATGATGACGCGCAGGTCGGAGGCGACCGGCTGGCGTAGCGCAAGAAGCTGCACGCAGAAGGCCTCGATCTCGCGTTCCAGCGCGTCGATCTGGACATCGCGCTGCACCACCTCGGAGGCGAGGTCGGTGTCGCGGCGCACCAGCGCGCGGGTCGCATCGGCCACCTGGCGTTCCGCCAGGCCACCCATGCGCGCCGCCATGTCACGCAGGCGGCGGAGATCCTCGTCGTAGCTACGCACGATATGTTCGTTGGGCATCGGGTGTTCCTCGCGCCGCTCAGCCGAAGCGGCCGGTGATGTATTCCTGGGTCTTGGGGTGCTTCGGCGCGGTGAACATCTGCGCCGCCGGAGCAACCTCGATCAGCTCGCCGAGGTAGAAGAATGCCACCTGATCGGCGCAGCGCGCCGCCTGCTGCATGTTGTGCGTGACGATGACGATGGTGAAGTCGCGCTTCAACTCGTCAATCAGCTCCTCGATCTTCAGCGTGGAGATCGGGTCCAGCGCCGAGGTCGGCTCGTCGAACAGGATCACCTCTGGGCGCACGGCGATGGTGCGCGCGATGCACAACCGCTGCTGCTGCCCGCCCGACAGGCCGAGCGCGGATGCATCGAGCCGGTCTTTCACCTCGTCCCAAATGGCGGCGCGGGTCAGCGCCCATTCGATGCGCTCATCCATCTGGCTGCGGGAGAGCTTCTCGTGCAGGCGGATGCCGAAAGAGATGTTCTCCTGGATCGTCATCGGGAACGGCGTCGGTTTTTGGAACACCATGCCGATCTTGGCGCGCAGGGCGTTGAGGTCGGCATCGGGAGCGACGATGTTCATGCCGTCGATCATCGCCTCGCCGGTCGCGCGTTGGCCCGGATACAGGCTGTACATCCGGTTCAGCACGCGCAGCAGGGTGGACTTGCCGCAGCCCGAAGGCCCGATCATGCCGGTCACCTGGCGGTCGGGGATGTTGAAGTCGATCCCCTTCAGCGCCCGATTGTCGCCGTAGAAGAATTCGAGGTTCTTGATGGCGATGCGCGGCGCGTTCAGCGTGACGTCGGAACGGGCCTGGACGCCGCCGAAGCCCTGCGTGCCGGCGCCGGCCGTGCCGGTTTCTGCTGTGGTGGACATGGGTTGTTTCCTTCCGCCTACTTGCGGCCGCGCAGCAGGGTGCGCGCCAGGATGTTGAGAGCAAGCACGCTCAGCGTGATCAGCAGCGCACCGGCCCAGGCCAGGGCGATCCAATCTTCGAAGGGCGACCCGGCCATGGAGTAGATCGCCACCGGCAGGCTCGCCATCGGCCGCGTCAGGTCGGTCGCCCAGCCATTGTTGCCCAGCGAGGTGAAGAGCAGCGGCGCCGTCTCGCCGGCGACGCGGGCGATGGCCAGCAGGATGCCGGTGATGATGCCCGACATCGCCGACTTCCAGCAGACGAACACGATCATCTTCCACTTGGGCGACCCCAGGCCGATCACCGCCTCGCGCAGCGTGTTCGGGATCAGGGTGAGCATGTCCTCGGTGGTGCGCACCACCACCGGGATGACGATGATCGCCAGTGCGACCACGCCCGCCCAGCCCGAGAAGCCGCCGAAGGGCAGCACCAGGATCTGGTAGACGAACAGACCCACCAGGATCGACGGTGCCGAGAGCAGGATGTCCGAGACGAAGCGGACCATGTTCCCGAACTTCGACCCCCGCGCGTATTCGGCGAGGTAGGTGCCGACCAGCATGCCGATCGGCGTGCCGATGGCGGTGCCGAGGCTCGCCTGGATCAGGCTGCCGACGATGGCATTGAGCAGGCCACCGTCCGAGCCCGGCGGCGCGGTGACGCGGGTGAACACGTTGGGGCCCATCGCCGTGAAGCCGCGATAGGTCAGCGTGATCAGGATCGAGGCGAGGAAGGCAAGGCCGATCAGCGTCGAGCCCACGCACAAGGCGCGCACGATCCGGTCGGCGCGCTTGCGGCGCCGCCCAAGGGCTGCCGCCACCTCAGGGTCCTTGCGGGGGCCGGGGACCGAACCGGCCGTCATGGAGAGGCTCATCGGATCAGGCCTTCAGGCGGGAGCGGAGGAGGTAGCGCGAGGTCGCAAGCACGATGAAGGACAGCACGAACAGGATGAAACCGAGCGCCAGCAGCGATGCCAGCTTCAGGCTGCCCGTCTCGCTTTCGCCGAATTCGAGCGCGACCAACGAGGCGATGGTGTTGCCCGGCCCGAACAGCGAGGTGCTGATGCGGTTGGCGTTGCCGATCACGAATGTGACCGCCATCGTCTCGCCCAAGGCACGGCCGAGGCCGAGCATGATGCCGCCGACCACCGAGATCCGGGTATAGGGCAGCACGACGCCGCGCATCACTTCCCAGGTGGTCGCACCCAGGCCGTAGGCGCTTTCCTTGTAGACCGGCGGCACCTGCTGGAACACGTCGCGCATCGTCGCCGCGATGAAGGGCAGGATCATGATCGCGAGGATGAATGAGGCGGTGAAGATGCCGGTGCCGAACGGCGCGCCCTGGAACAGGAAGCCGATCAGCGGCAGTTCGCCGGCATTGTCGATGATCCAGGGCTGGATATGTGCGGCGAAGGCCGGCGCGATCACGAAGAAGCCCCACATGCCGTAGATGATCGAGGGCACGGCGGCGAGCAGCTCGATCGCCGTGCCGACCGGCCCGCGCAGCCAGGTCGGCGCGAGTTCGGTCAGGTAAAAGGCGACGCCGAAGGCCAGCGGCACGGCGAGGAAGATGGCGAGCACCGCGGTGACGATCGTGCCGTAGATCGACACGCCGGCGCCGAACACCTCCTGCACGGGGTCCCAGTCGGTCGACCAGATGAAGTCGATCCCGAAGGCGCGAAACGCCGGCAGCCCGGCGATGAACAACTCGATGATGATGGCGCCCAGCAGCACCAGGACGAGGAGCCCGGAACCCCGGCAGGCCCATTCGAAGATGAGGTCGCCGAGATTGCCACCGCGTCTAGCGCTGTGACTGATTGTTGCGGAGGAAGCGGTTGCGGCCTGGCTCACGGAATCTGCCCATCAGGAGGGAAGGGAGGCGGGGCCCGGCGCGATGGCCGGGCCCCATCCTTGGTTCAGGCGCCGTACTGGCGGGTCCAGGCGGCACGGATGGCGGTCTTGGTCGCCTCCGGCAGCGGAATGTACTCGAGTTCGCGGGCCAGCGCGTCGCCGTTCTTGTAGGCCCAGTCAAAGAACTTGCGCACATTGGCGCTGCGCGCCGCATCCTGCGGGTCGGTCGGCAGCAGGATGAAGGTCGGCGAGACGATCGGCCAGGAGGTCGCACCCGCCTGGTCGATGATGTTGGCCGCGAAGCCCGGCACCGACCAATCCGCATTGGACGCCGCCGCCAGGAAGTTCTCCATGGTCGGCTTCACGAAGTTGCCGTCCTTGTTCTTCAGCTGCGTGGTGACCAGGTTGTTGCGGCTGGCATAGGCATTCTCGACATAGCCGATGCCGCCGCGCGTGTTGCGCACGCCGCCAGCCACACCTTCATTGCCGCGCGCGCCATTGCCGACCGGCCAGCGCACCGAGGTGGCGGCACCCGGGCCGCCGCGCCAATCGGCCGACACCGCCGAGAGGTAGGAGGTGAACACGAAGGTCGTGCCCGAGCCGTCGGCGCGATAGACCGGCGCGATGGCGAGCGAGGGCAGGCTCACGCCGGCGTTCAGCGCGACGATCTTGGCGTCGTTCCAGCGCGTGATCTTGCCCATGAAGATCTCGGCCAGCACCTCGCCGGTCAGCTTCAGCTGCTCGTTCGCGATGCCCGGGACATTGATGATCGGCACCACCGAACCCATCACGGTCGGGAACTGCAGCAGCTTCGCTTCGGTCAGCTGGTCGGCGTTCAGCGGCGCGTCGGTCGCGCCGAAGTCGACGGTGCGGTTCTTGATCTGGTTGATGCCGGCGCCCGAACCCACCGACTGGTAGTTCAGGTGCACACCGATCGCCGGACGGGCCGCTTCGGCCCACTTCTGGTAGACCGGGTTGGGGAACGACGCGCCAGCGCCGGTGATGTTCGCGTCTTCGGCTCGGGCAGCGAGCGGAAGGGTCAGTACCGCGCCGGCGCCGAGAAGGATGGACCGCCTGTTCATGAGCGTCACTCCGTAGATGTTTCAGCGGCGCCTTCGATGATAGCGCCAACGCCGCGGCTTCTAGGCGGGGTGGAAGACGTCACGATTGCAGTTTTATGATGGTTCGATGACAGCCGGTGCGACAACCGAGGCGGTCATCCCTGCTCTGCGCCAGGCGCGGCCCACCGGACCGCGCCCACTTGGCCTCAGCGATACCAGGCTGGCCGGCGCTTTTCCCGAAACGCGGCAAGGCCTTCCCGCCCCTCGGCGCTGGCCCGCTGCATCCATGATTCATGCGCCAGCAATGACATCTCGCGGGCCGAAAGCTTCAGTCCGTTAGCACCAAGGAACGAATCCTTCGTCATCGCGATGGCCGAGGGAGCGGACAACATCGTCTGGTCGATGATCTCGGCCAGCCGCGCATCGGCCCGCTCGGCCGCCACCACTTCATGCACCAGACCGATTCGCAATGCCTCGGCGGCATCGAAGCGCTCGCCGGTCAGCGCGTAGCGGCGCGTGTGGCGCAGCCCCATGGCATGGACCATGTGGGTCGAGATTGGCGTCGGTGCCACGCCGACGCGCACCTCGGTCAGGCCGAAGATGGCCGCGGGCGTGGCGATCGCGACATCGACGCAGCACACCACGCCGCAGCCGCCGCCGAAGCAGGCGCCATGCACCAGGGCGAAGGTCGGCTTGGGGAACTCGTTTAACTTCTGCATCGCCAGCGTCGTCGCCATCGAGGCCGTGTAGGCCTGCTCCGGCCCGTAGGTCGCCGCCTGCGCCAGCCAGTCGAGATCCGCCCCGGCCTGGAAATGCTTGCCCGCGCCGCGGATCACCAGCGCGCGGACGCTGTCATCGTCATGCAGCTTGTCGAGCCCGGCGATCAGCGCGCCGAGCAATTCCTCATTGTACGCATTGCCCTTGGCGGGCCGGTTCAGCGTGGCGGTGGCGATGCCACGCTCGTCGACGGACAGCAGGACGGGGTCTGACATGGCGGTTCTCCCTATTCGAACCTGCGCATCCTTGCCGCGCGGCGCCCCGCCGCCAAGCCGCCGTTGACGCATGGCCGCAGCGCGCCGAGGCTTCCCCCGTCAGTCAGGAGGCCCCGCCATGGCCAGCAGCCGCCCCACGCTTTCCGGTCCCCGCCACGCCATCTCGGCGGGGCATTACCTGGCGGCCTCCGCCGGCATGGCGGTGCTCGAGGCCGGCGGCAACGCCATCGATGCCGGCTGCGCGGCCGGCATGGCCCTCGGCGTGCTGCTGCCCGACCTGGTCAATGTCGCGGGCGTAGCACCCATCATGATCCGCATGGCGGACGGCACGGTCGAGACCATCGCCGGCCTGGGCCACTGGCCGCGATCCCTGCCGCCCGACATCTTCATGCGCGAACACGGCGGCAAGATCCCGAACGGCGTCCGCCGCACCGTGGTCCCGGCCGCACCCGATGCCTGGATCACTGCGCTGGAACGTCATGGCACGATGGGCTTCGGCGATGTCGCGCAATACGCCATCCGCTTCGCCGGGGAGGGTTTCGCCGTCTTCCCGCTGCTCGCCGAGACCGTCGCGCTGCACCAGGCCGACTACGCGCGCTACCCCTCGAACGCCGCGATCTTCCTGCCCAATGGCGCACCGCCCAAGGTCGGCGACCGGTTCGTGCAATCCGACCTCGCCCGTACTCTTACATATATGGTAGAGGAAGAACGCCGCGCTGCAACCAAGGGCGGGCGCATGGCCGGCCTCGCCGCCGCCCACGCCGCCTTCTATCGCGGCGACATCGCGCGGGAGATCGTGAAATTCATCCGGGCCGAGGGCGGCTTCCTCTCCATGGAGGACATGGAGGGCTTCCGGTCGCGGCTGGAGCCCGCCGTCGCCCGCCCCTGGCGCGGCCACACCTTGCTGACCTGCGGCCCCTGGTGCCAGGGGCCAGCACTCGCCCAGGCGCTGCTGCTGATGGAACGTGCCGGCTTCTCCGGCATGGCGCACAACTCGGCCGACTACCTGCACCTGCTGACCGAATGCGTGAAGGCGGCGATGGCCGACCGCGAATACCATTTCGGCGACCCACTCTTCACCCAGGTGCCGCTCGACGGGCTGCTCTCGCCCGAACACCTCGACGCCCGGCTGGCGCAGATCGACCCGGCCCGAGCCCATCCCACCATGTACGAACCTCTGCTCGGCCAGGGCACCCCCGCCGATGGCCCACAGCGCACCGACCTGCCGAAGGTCGAGGCCGATACCTCCTACGTCGCCGTGGTCGATCGCTGGGGCAATGCCTTCAGCGCGACGCCGTCGGACGGCTCCTGGAATTCCCCGGTGGTGCCCGGCCTCGGCCTCATCCCGTCCAACCGCGGCAGCCAATCACGGCCCGACCCGGCGCATCCCTCGGGTGTCGCGCCCGGCAAGCGCCCGCGCCTGACGCCCAACCCGGCGATGCTGGTGACGGAAGATGGCGGCGTCATGCCCTTCGGCACGCCGGGCGGCGACGTGCAGATCCAGGCGATGCTGCAGGTCATGTTGAATGTCTTCCATTTCGGCATGGAGCTGCAGGACGCCATCGAGGCGCCGCGCCTCGCTTCCTATGCCTTCCCCTCCTCCTTCGCGCCCTTCGACTATTTCCCCGCCCGCATCGCGGTGGAATCGCGCATCTCGCAGGCGGTTCGCGACGACCTTGCCGCACGCGGGCATGAGGTGAAGGAATGGCCGGACATCACCTGGCTCGCCGGCAGCGTCGAGGCGGTGCTGTCCGACCCCAAGGCCGGCCTCGTGCGCGCCGGTGCCGATCCGCGCCGCCCGGCCTATGCCATCGCCGGGTGACGGCAGCACGGCCGATCAGCTCCTGGCGGTGGCGGTGGCGGTGGCCTGCGGCATCGCGAATTTCGAGGCGACCACCGGACCAGGTGCCGGACGGCTTCCGCCCGCTGCTCACCCATGCCCCGGGTACCTTCGCCGGCTATGGCCTGCCGCGCGAGGCGGCGATGGGCGCGCCCAATACCGGTGGCGCGCTTGACCTCAATATCAAGGACCTGGCCCTGACGCTGCTGGATGTGCAGGGCGGCGCCGAGGTCCACGCCGCCAATGCGCTGCGCCAGGGCCTGACGCTACCCGAACTCGCTGAGGGGCTGGTGCGGTGCATCCCGGTCGGCGGCATCACCACCTGGAACTGCGTCGGGCGCCAAATCATGGAGCACGCCGTCGTCATCGCGGGGGGATCTTGCCGCCGGGCCTGGCTGACGACCGGGTCAACGGCGAGGCGAACGGTCTGGCGCGCGGGTCTTGCGGGTCGGCCGCGCGCGAAGCAACGTCTCTGCAGCCTGGCCGGCTATCAGACGTAGCCCGGCCCCTCGATCGCCGGATAGGCGGCGAGGAACCCCTCATCCACCTCGACCCCGATCCCCGGCGTCTCGTTCGGCCGCACATGGCCATCCGCCCCGATCGTCCATGGCGTGCTGCACAACTCGTCGCGGAACTTGTTGGCGCGCGAGATGTCAGCCTCGAAATACCCGCCATTCTCGATTGCGGCGAGGAAGTGGATCGAGGCCGCCTGGTTCACCCCGGTCATTGATGAATGCGGATGGATCGGGATCTTGAAGGCGCTCGCCATGGCGGCGATGCGTTGCGCCTCGGTGATGCCGCCGCATTTCGACAGGTCCGGCTGCCAGATGGTGATGACGCCATCCTCCAGCACGCGGGTGAACTCGTACCGCGTGAAGTGGTTCTCCCCGGCGGCCAGCGGCGTCGAGCCATAGCCGCGAGCCTGGGAATAGGAATGATGGTCGTGCGCGGGGAAGGGTTCCTCGAGCCAGCCAATGTTGAGCCGGTCCATCTCCGGCATCACCTGCCGCACCTGGTCGATGTTGTAGCCGATATTGGCGTCGGTCAGGATCGTCAGCTCCTTGCCGAAGGCGTCGCGCACCGCCTCCATGCGCGCCACATCGTCCTTCACCGTATCGCCGACGCGCAGCTTCACCGCCTTGTAGCCGGCCGCCATGTGCGGCGCCGCCTCGTCGATCAACTCCGCCGGTTCCTGGTAGCCGAGCGCCACGCCCCCGGCATAGGCCGGCACCGCCCGCGCCGCCCCGCCCAGCAGCTTGTACAGCGGCAGGTTCAGCGCCTTCGCCTTGGCATCCCAGATCGCCATGTCGATGCCCGACATCGCCAGCGCACAGCCCGCCCCCATGCCGTGGCTCGCCAACTGGTACTTGTAGATGCGCGCATTGATGCCGGTGGTGTCGAAGGCGTCCATGCCGAGGATCAACTGCCGCAGCGTCGTCTGGATCAGCGTCGCGACGGCGGTGTGCGCGCGGCCATGATGCGCCTCGCCCCAGCCGACGATGCCGTCCTCGGTGGTGACCTTCACCATCACAGCATCGCGCTTGACCGCCTGGCCGATGCCGAGCCGCGGCCCCCCCGGCGGCAAGGGGAAGGAGGTCGGGTAGGCGCGCACATCGACGATCTTCATCGGCAGGTTTCCTCGGTTCGTTGCGGTCGAGGCTGCCAGCCGGGCACGCGGTTTGCAAACCTGCCCTTCGCCATGCCCAGGATGCGGCCTGGCAATGCAGGAGTAGTGACAGAATGGCGAGTGAACCCGTCCCTCCCGTGATGGAGGCGATCCGCCTCTGGACCGGCGTCGAATGCCCCAACGCGGCCGGTCTGCGGAGCCTCGACGACTTCACGGCGCTGATCCAGGAATTCGAGGCGCTGCGCGGCACGCTGGTGTTTGAGGACGAGCCCTCCAGCTTCGAAGCCGCCCTGCGCGCCGAAGCGGAGCCCGGCGCATGAGCGACCTCGCCGAACTCTCCGTCACCGACGCCGCATCGGCCTTCGCGAAGGGCGAGGTGACTGCCGAGGCGATGGTGCGCGCCTGCCTCGCCCGCATCGATGCGCATGACGTCAAGGTGAATACCGTCATCCGCCTGGACCGGGAGGCCGCGCTCGAAGCCGCGGCTGCGCAGGACAAGGCGCGTGCCGGCGGTGTGGCGCTCGGCAAGCTGGCCGGCGTGCCGATGATGCACAAGGACATGTACTACCGCACCGGCAAGGTCTCGACCTGCGGCTCGAAGATCCGCCGCGATTTCACCCCGACGGTGACCGCGACCGCGTTGCAGCGCCTGGATGCAGCCGGTGCCATCGACATGGGCACGCTGAACATGGCGGAGTTCGCCCAGAACCCGACCGGCCACAACGCCCATTTCGGCGACTGTCACAATCCGTGGAATCTGCCTTACTGCACAGGCGGCTCCTCCTCCGGCTCGGGTGCCGGCGTCGCCGCGCGCTTTTTCGCCGCCGCGCTGGGCTCGGATACCGGCGGGTCGATCCGCCTGCCGGCCTCCATCTGTGGCGTGACGGGCATCAAGGGCACCCAGACGCGCGTGCCGCGCACCGGGGTGATGCCGCTCTCCTTCAGCATGGACAATGTCGGCCCGCTGACCCGCACCGCGCGCGACGCGGCGCGCGTCATGACGGTGATCTCGGGCAGCGACGACATCGACCCGACCGCCGCCCCGGAAGCCGTGCCGGACTATGAAGCCGCGCTGACCGGCGACATTCGCGGGCTGCGCATCGCCGTGCCGCATGAATGGTTCTTCGACAGCGCCGATGACATCGTGGTCACCGCCTTCGAGGCCGCGCTCGAGGTGCTGAAGGCGCGCGGCGCGACGGTGGACTACGTCGCCTGCCCGTCGCTGCGCGCGATCGGCGCCTATGTCGCCGTGGTCAGCCGCGTCGAAGGAGCCACCATCCACGCCAACTGGATGCGCGATCATCCGGGCGACTACGCGATCCACCTCTCCGGCCGCCTCTACGGCGGCTATGCCATTCCGGGTACCTACTACCTGGAAGCGCTGTCACGGCGCGGCGCCCTCCTGCGCCAATTCTGCAAGGAGGCCTTCATCGACCATGACATCGTCGCCACGCCGACCCTGCGCATGCGCGTGCCCACGCTGGCCGAGACCGACATCGACGTCGATCCCGCGGCTAATTGGGCGCGGCACATGGCCGTCTCGGCCAATACGCGCCCCTTCAACTATCTCGGCCTGCCGACGGTCAGCGTGCCCTGCGGGCTCGACGATCGCGGCCTGCCGATGGGCCTGCAACTCTCGGCACGCCCCTTCGGCGAGGGCCGCGCACTGATGGTCGCCGATGCCTACCAGCAGGACACCGACTGGCACGCCCGCATGCCACCACTGGCCTGACCGGTCAGCCCGGCCCGACCGGCGGAAAGCGGTCGAAGACGGGCGGGTGATAGGCCTCGCCGCGCCAGCGGTGGCGGCTCACCACCCGTCGGGTCCGCGCGTCGCGGATGGTGATCTCCGGCATCGCGCCCTGCGGTGCCGGCCGGCGCTCCACCTGGTATCGCCGCGTCCAGCCGGTGCGGCGGCCACCGATCTCGCCTTCGCTGTGCACGGCCGAAACCAGGCTGCCGAAGACCGGACGCAGCACCGCGCCCTCGACCAGCAGCAGATGCAACGCTGCGGTCGAGGTGCTGCGACCGGTCGAGGTGTAGGAATTGGACACTCGAATCCCGATCGTCGGCCGCACACCAAGCGGCGCCTGCTCCACCGCGGTCAGCAGGCAGGCCCAGAGCGGGCCGAGCGTGATCGGCTCGAACGACGCCGGCCCGGCGAGGATGGCAGGCTGGCCATCGGCGCCATCGCGCATAAGCGCGACTACGATCTCCTCGCGGTCATTCGGCACCGCCACGAGGAACACGCCCTCCGCCGGCGCGCCCCAAGGGGCGAAGGCGATGCAGGGTGGCTCGCCTGTCGGCGCGTCCTGTCCGGGCGTGGCCAACAGGGCCCGCGCCGCCGTGCGTTCGTCCAGCGTGAGCGCCGCGCCTGGCGCCATCAGCGCCAAGGCCACAAGTAGCCGGGCCAGCGCCATCATCCGCGCAGCGCCTTGATCTGTGCCGGATAGCCCGACGGATCGACCGCGACATCGATCAGCACCGGCCCCTTCGCCGCGCAGGCCGATGCCATCGCCTCGGCGAGTTCGGTCTCGGTATTCGCGCTCAGCCCGACGCCACCCATCGACCGCATCGCGGCCGCGAGGTCCGCGCGCGGCCAGCCCAGCGCACCCTCCGGCAGGTCGCGCTTCTCCTTCTTGATGTCGATCAGCGAGAGCGTCGCGTCGTTGAACACCACCACCACCAGCTTGACGCCGAGTGTCGCCGCCGTGGCCAGCTCCCCGAGCCCCATCAGCAACCCGCCATCCCCGGTGAAGGCGAGCCCCCCGCGCGCCGGGTCATGCAATGCCGCCGCGATCGCCGCCGGCAGCGCGAAGCCCATCGTCGCCAGCCCATTCGAGATCAGCAGATCCCCCGGTCGCTCGCACTGCCAGAAAGTCGTGGCGGGAAACATATGCGCCCCGGCATCGACCGCGACGCGCGGATCGAACCCGGCCTTGCGGCAAGCCGCCTGCGTGATCTCGACCAGCCGCTGCGGCCCGATCCCGCCACCGCGCTTCGGGTCGTTGGCGAGCGTCAGCAGCCAGCCCTCGCGCAGCGCCGCGATCGACTGGGGGTCCCAATCCGAGCGCTTCGCCCCTTCGGCGATCGCGGCGAGCGCCGGCCCGATCGCGCCAGACAGCGCTGCCGCCGCCACGGCATAGGGCATGGCCCGCGGCGCCGTCGCCACCTCGACCACCGGCACCGGCCAGCGCCACGGCCTGGGGATGAATTCCACCGGATCGGCGCCGACCATGATCACCGCATCGGCGCCATCGAGCACCGGGCCTTCCGCCGCGCCGCAGGTGAAGATGCCGGCGAAATGCGGGTCGGTGTCGGCGATCACGCCCTTGGCCTTGTAAGTGACCAGCGCCGGGCAGCCGAGCGCGGCGACCAGCGCGCGCAATTCCGGCGCGGCGTCCACCGCCTCCAGCCCAACCACCACCACCGGGCGCCTGGCAGCCGCCAGCACCTGTCGCGCTGCCGCCACCGCGGCCGCGTCGGGCATCGGCAGGGCAGGGCGCGCCACGCGCGCCGGAAGCACCGCCGCCTGCTTCGCCGCCCCGGCTGAGAGTTCGATCAGCGCGGCCCCCCGCGGCGCAGCGAGCACGGCGTCGATCGCGCGGCTCGCCGCCTCGCCCGCCGCCATCTGCCCGACCGAGAGCTGCACCTTGGTCACCGGCGCGAGCATCGCCGCATGGTCGAAATACTGATGCGTGGCGAAGGCGCGCTCCGTCGGCGCGAAGCCATCGGCCAGCAGCACCACCGGCGCGCGGTCGAGTGCCGCATGCGCCATGCCGTTCGCCGCATTGCCCACCCCCGGGCCGCGCGTGCACAGCGCGACGCCCGGCGTGCCGGCAAGTTCCGCCTCGGTCGCCGCCATGATCACCGCCGAGGTCTCATGCCGGGCGAGCACGAAGTCGATCCCCCGCGCCTTGGCGGCGGCGACCAGATCGAGGCTCGAGCCACCCCCGGGCACGCCATAGATGCGCCTGGTGCCGGCGGCGGCGAAGGCGGCGACAATCGATTCGGCGGCGGTGGTCGGGGCAGGCTCGGTCATCGGGCACTCCGGCGTTATGGACGCACGACGATAGGGGCGACGGCGCGCGCTGCCCATCCGGGGACCAGCGTTCGCCCGCTTCCTGGGCAAAACCGTCGTGGTTGCCACGCCGTGACAGCAACGCAGGCTTGCGCCGGCACCCCCGCCCCGGCAAGGCTGGTGACCGGAGGACTTCGCGACGGTGACCAAAACGACCCCAACCTTCGACGAGATGACGGCCGATGGTCTGTTCCGCGGACCCTATGCCGAGATCGCCCGCTGGCTCGCCGCCACCCCGCGCGAGGCGCTGGAACGACGACGGCACGAGGCCGAATTGCTGTTCAAGCGCATCGGCATCACCTTCGCGGTGTATGGCGAGGGTGGCGACCCGGAACGGCTGATCCCCTTCGACATCATCCCGCGCATCCTCGCGCGCGCCGAATGGGAGTCTCTCTCACGCGGGCTGGTGCAGCGGGTCAAGGCGCTGAACCTGTTCCTGCTCGACGCCTATGGCGCGCAGGAGATCCTCAAGGCCGGCCGCATCCCCGGCGCGCTGGTGCGCGACAATGAAGCGTTTCGCCCCGAGATGACCGGCTTTGTCCCGCCGGGCGGCGTCTATACCCATATCGCCGGCATCGATGTGGTGCGCACCGGCGCCAGCGATTTCTGGGTGCTCGAGGATAATTGCCGCACGCCGTCGGGCGTCTCCTACATGCTGGAAGGGCGGGAGGCGATGCTGCGGCTCTTCCCCGGCCTCTGCGCCGCCCACCACATCGCCCCGGTCAGCCACTACCCCGAGGAACTGCTCGAGACGCTGAAATCCGTAGCACCCGAGAATTGCCGCGGCCGGCCGCGCGTCGCCATCCTGACGCCGGGCTCCTTCAACAGCGCCTATTACGAACATTGTTTCCTCGCCGACGAGATGGGCGTCGAAGTCGTCGAGGGTCCAGACCTCTTCGTCGAGGACGACGTCGTCTTCATGAAGACCACCACCGGCCCGCGCCGCGTCGACGTGATCTATCGTCGCATCGACGACGACTATCTCGACCCCCGCGTCTTCCGCCCCGAAAGCGTGCTCGGTGTCCCCGGGCTGATGGCCGCCTACAAGGCTGGCAACGTCGCCCTCGCCAATGCGCCAGGTGCGGGCATCGCCGACGACAAGGCGATCTACCCCTATGTGCCCGAGATGATCCGCTTCTATCTCGGCGAGGAACCGCTGCTGTCCAACGTGCCGACCTATCTGTGCGAACGCGCCGACGACCGCGCCTATGTGCTCGAACACCTGCATGAACTGGTGGTAAAGCTGACCCATGGCTCGGGCGGCTACGGCATGCTGGTCGGCCCGCACAGCACCGCCGAACAGCGCGCCGACTTCGCCGCCCGCATCAAGGCCAAGCCGCACGAGTACATCGCCCAGCCGACGCTCGCCCTGTCCACCGTGCCGACGCTGGTCGAGAGCGGCATCGCGCCGCGCCATGTCGACCTGCGGCCCTTCATCCTGTGCGGCAAGGATGTGCGCGTGGTCCCCGGCGGGCTGACGCGCGTGGCGCTGCGGGAGGGCTCGCTGGTGGTCAATTCATCGCAGGGCGGCGGCACCAAGGACACCTGGGTGCTCGAGGACGACCCCGCTGATGTGCCGGCGGTCGCGCCATCGCCGCAGACCCAATCGCAATCCCAGGGACCGTCGAAGGGGCAATCCCAGTCCCAGACGCAAGGGACGGCCCCATGCTGAGCAGCACCGCCGACAGCCTCTACTGGCTCGGCCGCTACATGGAGCGGGCCGGCAACAATGCGCGCGGCCTGCAGGTGACGCTGCGCATGGCGAGCCTGACCGGCGCGGTCGACCGGCGCGACAATGCCTGGCGCGCGCTGCTCACCGCCTCGGGCTGCGCGCCCGGCTTCGCCGAGACAGGCGCGGAGATGTCGCAGGCCAATGTGGTGCGCTACCTCGCCGCGGACGCCACCAACGGTTCCTCCATCCTGTCCTGCATCGAGGCGGCGCGGAGTAACGCGCGCCGCGTGCGCACCGCGCTGACCACTGACATGTGGGAAGCGGTGAACGAGACTTGGTCGGAAGGCCGCCGCACCACCGAGGCGACCTTCACGCCCGACAACCTCCCGGCCTTCCTCGACTGGGTGAAGTCGCGCACCATCCTGTTCAACGGCGCCTATGCCGACACCATGCTGCGCGACGAGGCCTGGAGCTTCGTGCGGCTCGGCACGATGTTCGAACGCGCCGACAACACCGCCCGCGTGCTCGACGTGCATCACCACGCGCTGGCGGGCACCGAGGAAGGCGGCGCGGTCGCCTATGTGCAGTGGCAGGCGATCCTGCGCTCGGTTTCGGCGCTGCGCGCCTACCAATGGGTGTACCATTCGCGACTGGACCCCGAGCGCATCGCCGAACTGCTGATCCTGCGCCCGGAACTGCCGCGCTCGATGATCGCCTGTTACGCCCGTATCGAAGAAACGCTCGACGGCATCGCCGCCCTGCATGGAGGGCGGCGCGGCGAATGCCACCGCCTGGCCGGCGAGATGCATGCGAGGCTCCGCTTCGGACGCATCGAGGACATCATGAAGGGCGGGCTGCACGAGTTCCTGACTGCGACGATCAATCGCAATCTCGAACTCGGCAAGCAGATCCAGGAATTCTATCTCCAGGCGTAGTTTTTACCCTCAGACGCCGGGCGGC
Organism: Neoroseomonas lacus; assembly: GCF_014644535.1. Classification (GTDB taxonomy): domain Bacteria; phylum Pseudomonadota; class Alphaproteobacteria; order Acetobacterales; family Acetobacteraceae; genus Neoroseomonas; species Neoroseomonas lacus. The sequence goes on along the minus strand of NZ_BMKW01000001.1, from coordinate 405,211 downwards.
CCGCATCCGCGGGCCTTGGCTTCGCGCCGTGCACTGGTGCGCTGGGGGCGGTGGGTGGTCTGGGCGCGGTCGCACCGTGCGCTCGCGGCCCGATGCGGCGCATCGGGCCGAAGGAGGGCGGCGGTGCTCGCGGTGGAGCGGGGCAGGGCGGAACGGCGTCCTCGCACTTGACGTGCCGCCCGCGATGACCGTCTCTCCAACCCTGTGGAGGCACCTGTCATGACCTATTGCGTCGGGCTCTATCTCAAGCAAGGGCTGGTGCTGCTGTCGGACACCCGCACCAATGCCGGGGTCGACCACATCTCCACCTTCTCGAAGATGCATGTCGAGGAAGTGCCCGGCGAACGCATGATCGCCATGCTCTCCTCGGGTAATCTCGCCATCAGCCAGCAGGTCTGGTCGCGCCTGCAGGAAGGCGTCTGGCTCGACGGCGAACGGCACACTCTGCGCGACGTCCCTTCCATGTTCCGCGCCGCCCAGCTCATTGGTGCCGCGGTCCGCGCCGTGTTCGAGGCCGACGGCCCCTCATTGCGCGCCCAGGGCTTCAGCTTCGACGTCGCCCTGCTGCTGGGTGGGCAGATCACCGGCCAGCCGATGCGCCTGTTCATGATCTACGCCGCCGGCAACTTCATCGAAGCCACCGAGGACACCCCCTTCCTGCAGATCGGCGAGCACAAATACGGCAAGCCGATCCTCGACCGCGTCGTCACCCCCGACACAACGCTGGTCGACGGCGTGAAGCTCTCCCTCATCAGCATGGATTCCACGCTGCGTTCGAACCTCACCGTCGGCATGCCGCTCGATCTGCTCGTGTATCGGGAAGGCGGCTGCTGCGCCACGCTGCGCAAGCGCATCACCGAGGACGAACCCTATTTCCGCTCCGTCCGCGAAGGCTGGTCGAACAGCCTGCGCGAGGCCTACCGCGCCATGCCGGTGCCGGATTGGGTGCCGACCTGACCGCTTGCCTCCGCCCGCCGGCAATGCCCCTAATGCCGGAAACGAAGCGGGAGGATGGCACCATGATCGGACGCAGGGCCACATTGGCGCTGGCTACACTGGCAAGCGCTGCGGTGGCGCGCGGCGCCTCGGCGCAGGCATGGCCGTCTCGGCCCATCCGCATCATCGTGCCCTTCGGCCTGGGTGGGTCGGCGGACGTCGCCGCCCGCTTCCTCGGCGAACTGCTGACCCAGGCGCTCGGCCAGCCGGTGGTGGTCGAGAACCGCCCCGGCGCCGGCGGCACCATCGGTGCCGACGCCGTGGTCAAGGCCGCGCCGGACGGTCACACCCTGCTGCTGATGTCCAATACCCACACGGCGAATGAGACGCTGCTGCCCAACCGCCCCTATGTGCTGATGCGCGACCTTTCGCCTGTCGCCTTCATCAATGTCGCGCATCATGTGCTGGCGGTGCATCCCTCCCTGCCGGCGAATTCGCTGCAGGAACTCATCGCCTACGCGAAGGCCAATCCCGGCAAGATCGACTACGCCTCCTCCGGTCCCGGCACGCCCTATCACATCGCCGGCGAGGTGTTCCGCGCCCGCGCCGGCATCGAGATCACCCACATCCCCTTCCGCGGCTCGAACGAGGCGCGCACCGCGCTGATCTCCGGCCAGGTGCCGATGATGTTCGACGCCATCCCGACCATGGCCGAACAGGCCCGCGCCGGCAGCGTGCGCGCGCTCGCCACCACCGGCCTGCGGCGTAGCCCGCTGCTGCCCGACGTGCCCACCGTCGCCGAGGTGCTGCCCGGCTACGAGGCCAGCATCTGGCTCGGACTGATGGCCCCCGCCGCGACGCCGATGGAGATCCGCCAGAAGCTGAACGCCGAGGTCAATCGCATCATGGCGCTGCCGGCAACGCAGGCGATGCAGACGCGCATGGGCGCGCTGGTCGACCCGATGGACATCGCTGCCTTCGACCGCTTCCTGCGCGAGGATATCACCCGCCAGGCCGAAGGCATCCGCCTCGCCGGCATCCAGGCGAATTGAGGCCCGCATGGTCGCCTTCACCCTGAACGGTGCGGCGGTGGAGGCGGCGGTCGAGGACGGCACGTCGCTGCTGCACGCGCTGCGCGGCCCGCTCGGCCTGTCCGGCCCACGCTTTGGCTGCGGCACGGAGCAATGCGGCGCCTGCGTCGTGCTGCTGGATGGCGCGCCGGCTTATGCCTGCACGCTGGACACTGTATCGGTGGCGGGGCGCAGCGTGACGACGGTCGAAGGCCTCGGCACGCCCGAGGCGCCACACGCCTTGCAGCGCGCCTTCCTGGCGGAACAGGCGGGGCAGTGCGGCTTCTGCCTGTCGGGCATCCTGGTCGCCTCGGCGGCACTGCTGGCACGCGAACCGGACCCGGATGACCTGGCAATCCGTGCCGCGCTCGATCCGCATCTGTGCCGCTGCGGCAGCCACAACCGCATCATCCGCGCGGTGAAGCGCGCGGCGGCGGAGCTGCGGGCGTCCGATCGCCAGAGGGCACAGCAGCCGCAGGCAGCGAGCACCGGCGGCGTGAACCGGCCGAAGGGCGACAACGCATGACCAGCGACCTCGACCGCCGCGCCGCGCCGCCGGGCAAGCTGCCTGGCAACCTCGCCACCAATCCGCGCCTCGATCGCTGGCTGACGTTCGACGCGGCCGGTCACGTGACCGTCACACCGGGCAAGGTCGAACTCGGCCAGGGCATCCTGACGGCGCTCGCGCAGATCGTCGCCGAGGAACTCGACGTCGCGCTGCCCCGCATCCGCCTGCGCGCGGCCGCGACGCCCGACAGCCCGAATGAGGGCGTCACCTCCGGCAGCCTCTCGGTGCAGGACAGCGGCATGGCGCTGCGCCACGCGGCCGCAGCCGCGCGCGCCATCCATCTGCAGGTCGCCGCCCAACGCAGCGGCGCGGCGCTCGACACGCTGCGCATCGAGGATGGCGCCTTCCTCACCCCCGACGGCAGCGAGGTCGGCTCCTACTGGTCGCAGGCCGGGGCAGGGCTGCTCGCCTGCGAGGCGCCAGTCGAAGCGCGCGCCAAGCCGCCCGAGGCGCGCCGCATCGCCGGCGCCTCGGTGGCGCGGCTCGACCTGCCGGACAAGGTCTTCGGCGCCGCCCGCTTCGTCCATGACCTGCGCCTGCCGGGCATGCTGCACGCCCGTGTGGTCCGTCCACCGGCCCGTCATGCGCTGCTGCTCGCTATCGCCGAGGGTGCGCTGCCAGCTGGCGTCACCCTGGCGCACGACGGCGCTTTCCTCGCAGTGGTCGCCGAGACCGAGCACGCCGCCGAACGCGCTGTGGAACGCCTCGCCCCCCACGTCACCTGGGATGCGCAGGACACCCTGCCGCCCGAAGCCGCGCTGACCGACTGGCTGCGCGACGAACCGGGCGAACACGCTGTCATTCTCGACCGCGACGACCCGGCACCGCTCGCCGCGCAGACGCTGCGCGCCAGCTTCACCCGCCCCTACGTGACCCACGCGTCGATCGGCACCTCCTGCGCCGTCGCGCGCTGGCAGGACGGCACACTCGAGGTCTGGACCCATTCCCAGGGCGTCTACAATCTCCGCGCCGACCTCGGGAAAGCGCTCGCCATGGCGGAGGACGCCATTCTCGTCCGCCACATGGAGGGCGCGGGCTGCTACGGCCACAATGGCGCCGATGACGTCGCGCTGGACGCCGCCCTCGCCGCCCGAGCCGCCCCGGGCCGGCCGGTTCGCCTGCTGTGGTCCCGGGCGGAGGAACTCGGCTGGGGCCCGATGTCCTCGGCCATGCTGGTGGAGGTCGAAGCCTCGCTGGACGCGCAGGGCAATATCGCCGCCTGGCGCGAGGAAGTGACCAGCCACGGCCATTCCTCCCGCCCGGGGCGCAACCCGAATGCGACGCTGCTCGCCGTCGAATACATGGACCCGCCGCGCGACATCCCGAACGCCATCAACCCGCCGCTCGCCTCCGGTGGCGGCGCGCAGCGCAACGCGGTGCCGGCCTATCGCATCCCGAAACTCACCATTGGGCTGAAGCGCATCGCGCGCATGCCGCTGCGCGTCTCTGCCCTGCGTGGCCTCGGCGCGCCGGCCAACGTCCTGGCGATCGAATCCGTCATGGATGAACTCGCCGCCATGGCCGGGGAGGATTCCCTGGACTTCCGCCTGCGCCACCTCGACGACCCGCGCGGCCGCGAGGTGCTGGCGCTGGCCGCCGAGATGGCCGGCTGGCGCGGCCGCACAAAGCGCGAAGGTTTCGGTCTCGGCCTTGCCTACGCCCGCTACAAACACACCGGCGCGTACTGCGCCGTCGCCGCCGAGATCGAGGCGCTCGACCGCGTCGTCTGCCGCCGCCTCTGGATCGCTGCCGATGTCGGGGAGGCGATCAATCCGGATGGCGTGCTGAACCAATACGAAGGCGGTGCCATCCACGGCGTGTCGATGGCGCTGAAGGAACAGGTCACCTTCGACGCCCGCGCCGTCACCAGCGACGCTTGGGAGACCTACCCCATCCTGCGCTTCTCCGAGGTGCCGACTGTCGAATCGCGCCTGATCGCGCGGCCCGACCTGCCGCCGCTTGGGGCAGGGGAGGCGTCGCTCTCGCCCACCGTCGCCGCCATCGCCAATGCGATCCACGACGCGCTCGGCATCCGTCCGCGCGCCATGCCCTTCACGCCGGGGAACCTCGCCGCTTCATGATCCCGCTCACCCTTGCCTGCACATCCTCCGACCGAACCAGGCCGCTGATGGATGGGCGCTTTCGCGTCCCCGGCTGCGACATCACCTTCCTGCCCGGCGAACCGGAGGACATCTTTCGCCGCGCGTTGCGCGACAAGGCGTTCGACATCAGCGAATTGTCGATGGGCAGCCACATCGTCACCACCGCGCGCGGCGACAGCCCCTATGTCGGCGTTCCGGTGTTTCTCTCGCGCGCCTTCCGCCATTCCGCGGTCTATGTCCGCACCGATCGCAGCATCCGCACGGCGGCGGACCTCGCCGGCCGTACCATCGGCCTGCCCGAATACCAGCAGACGGCGGCGCTTTGGGTGCGCGGCTTCCTGCGCGAGCAATACGGCGTGGACACCAGATCCATCGCCTGGCGTACCGCGGGCGAGCGCGTCGCCATCACCCTAGCGCCTGAATTCGACGTAAAGCCGCTCGGCCGCGACCTCGAAGCGGCGCTGGCCGCCGGCGAGATCGACGCTCTGATCGCCCCGCGCCCGCCCGCCTGCTTCACCGACCGCTCCGTCCCGGTGGACCGCCTGTGGCCCGACACCCGCGCCGAGGAACAGGCCTGGTTCACGACGACCGGCTTCTTCCCGATCATGCATTGCCTGGCCGTGCGAAAGGACATCGCCGACCGCCACCCCTGGTTGCCGGTCGAGTTGTTCCGCGCCTTCACCGCCGCCAAATCCGCCTCGATCGCCGAACTGCGCCTGGTCAACGTGCTGCGCGTCTCGCTCCCCTGGATCGCCGCCGAGGCCGAGGCGCAGATCGCCGCCATGGGCGGCAACCCCTGGCCCTATGGCTTCCGCCGCAACCGCGACGAGGTCGCCGCGATGATCCGCTACGCCGTCGCCGATGGCCTCGCCGCCCGGGAGATCGAGCCCGAGGCGCTGTTCCACCCCTCGGTGCTCGACCTGATGGATGCGGCGTAAGGGGTTGCCTGCCCTGCGCTGGCGCCGCATCAAGGCGCCAGCAGTCCTGGGAGAACATCCAATGATCACACTGACCCGCCGCGCCGTCCTCGGCGCCGCCGCCGCGACCCTCGCGGCCCCCGCCGTGCGCGCGCAGGGCACCGCCATCCGCATCGTCGTCCCCTTCGCCCCCGGCGGTTCCACCGATGCCGTGGCCCGGCTGGTCTCCCCGGGCCTGACCCAGCGCCTCGGCGTACCCGTGGTGGTCGAGAACCGGGGCGGTGCCGCCGGTTCCATCGGTACCGACGTCGTCGCCAAGGCGCGCCCCGACGGCCAGACCTGGCTGCTCACCTTCGACAGCCACTCGACGCTCGCCGCACTGATCCCCCAATTGCCCTTCAACCCGGATCGCGACCTTGACCCGGTCATGCTGATCGGCGGCGCGCCCTATGTGCTCGCCTCCAAGCCCGACAAGCCGTTCCAGAATATCGCCGACGTGGTGAACGGCGCGAAGGCACGGCCTGAGGCGGTCTCCTTCGGCTCGACCGGCAACGGCACGATCGGCCACCTGACCATGGTGCTGCTGCAGGCGCAGACCGGCACGCGCATGACGCATCTGCCCTATCGCAGCGGTGGCCTCGCGGTGAACGACACCGTCGCCGGCCATGTCGACATGATGATTGGCTCCGCCGCGGTGGTCAGCCCGCATGTGCAGGGCGGCACGCTGCGCACCTTCGCCCAGTTCGGCCCCGAACGCCTGCCGGCGCTCGCGCAGATGCCGACGGTCGGCGAGGCCGGCTTCCCGGGCCTCGAGGCCGAGGCATGGTGGGGTGTCTTCGCCCCGCACGGCACGCCGCAGGAAGCGGTGATGCGCATGAACGCGGCGCTGAAGGAATCCCTCATGACCGAGCAGGTGCGCCGCACCATGGAGGAGACGCAGCAGGCGCGCCTAATCATGTCCGACCCAGCCGCCCTCGGCGTCTTCCTCCAGCGCGAAGTGGCGAAGTGGAGCGCCGTGGTGCGCGACAACAACATCCGCGCCGACTGACCCTCCCCACTGTCGCGGCCAGGCCTCGGCCGCGACGGTCCCCGCCCGGTCGGGCCGTGATTCCCGCATGGCACACCGCCGGGATCGGCGTCGCATGGAAGGCGGCACTGACCGGGCGTATGTACGCCGGCCTGCCGAACCGCCGCATCGCCCGTCGGCGGCTGCGTTCCTCTCGAAGTCTGGTACCTGCTGTCCATGCTGTTTCGTCGCCGCAAGCTCCCGCCCGAACTCCGCCAGGCGCTGACGGCGGCCGAGCGCGCGGAGCGCGTCGCGCGGCGCCCCGGACTCTGGCGACGGCGCCTCGCCATGGTGCTGCCGGGCGCGCTGGTGCCCTCCCTGCTGATCATCATCGGCTACTTGGTCTGGCAACCTGGTCGCGGCGCGCCGCCGACCATCGCGCTGCCCACCGTTGTGACGCCGAGCGCCAGCCAGTTGCCCCCCATGACCCGACCCGCCGCTCCGGCGATCCCTCGCGTCATCTATGGCACGACCCCACCGGCATCAGAGGCCGCCGGACCCGCCGGGGCCTTCACCGTCCGCGTCGCGGTGGTCGATGGCGACACCCTCGCGACCGGCAGCGACCGGCTGCGCATCAACGGCATCGACGCGCCGGAGATGCACCAGATGTGCGAGCGCGGCGGCGCCCTCTATGCCTGCGGGGAGGCGGCCCGCGCCGCCATGGCGCGCATCGTCGGCAACGGCGCCGTGACCTGCGAATCCATCGGCGTCGATCGCTACAGCCGCCGTGTGGTGCGGTGCGCCGGGGCGGATGGGCGGGATATCGCCGCCGCACTGGTCGCGCAGGGCTGGGCGATGGCCTACCGGGAATACTCGATGGACTACGTGGCGCAGGAGGAGACGGCCCGCGCGCAAGGCCGCGGCCTTTGGGCCGGCCGCTTCGAAGCCCCTTGGGATTGGCGCCATCGGCAGCGCCAGTAACGCGCCCGGCCATCGCCGGCCGGACCGTTCCGGATACGTATTTTCCACGGAATTTCAAGGGGCTGCCGGTTGACCGCGCGAGCCTGGCACGGCCTATGCAACTCAGGTCACACGTCGCTACCGGCTTCACGACAAATGAGTGGGAGAATCCCCTGCATGCGCAACACGCGCCGCCACGCCCGCCTGATTCGCGTCTCGGCCACGGCTGCTGGCATCGGCGCGGCATGGATTGCCGCCCTGACCGTCGCCCCGGCGGCAGCTTTTGCCTCTCCCTGTGACATTGCCATGCCGGTTGCCGGCGAATTCTCTTCGGGCTTCGGCTATCGCGGCCGCGGCTTCCACCCCGGCGTGGACATCCGCGCACCCTACGGCTCGCCGATCCAGGCCGCCCGTGACGGCACCGTGGTCTATGCCGGGCGGTATTATGCCTATGGGCTGATCGTCGACATCCAGCATGCCGACGGCACGATTGCCCGCTACGCGCATCTGTCGCGCATCGCGCCGGGCATTGCCCCGGGCGCGCCGGTCCCGGCGCGTGCCAGCATCGGCAATGTCGGCCGGACCGGGCGGACGACCGGCGCCCATCTGCATGTCGAACTGCGGCGGGACAGCCGCCCGGTCGACCCCTGGCCCTGGCTCACGCAGACCGCCGCGGCCTGCCTCGATGACCGTCAGGTGGCCGAAGCGCCGCGCTGAACGTCCATTTGGGAACGCGCGATCCGGCACGTTCCCAAATCCGGCACCGGCCGCGCGCGGGAGCATCCTGGAATGGGCGGCTGGGTAGCGCGCGGGCAGGTGCCGCACGTTCCAAACAGACCCTGAACCCCCGCGGCGCCGGGGGTGGCATATCCCTTCGACGCCCGGATCAGCCCCGCGCGCGCCGCAACGCCGCCTGCGCCATGGTGTCGAGCGCGCCGAGAAAACGCGAGCGGTCCGCTGCGGTCATCGGCGCCGGTCCGCCGGTCATCGCGCCGCTCTCGCGCAGATGCTGGGACAGTTCCCGCCCGGCGAGCGCGGTACCGATATTGTCCGTCGTCCAGGGCTTGCCCTTGAAGGACAGCGCGAAGGCACCCTTGGCCAGGCAGCGCGCCGCCAGCGGAATGTCCGCCGTCAGGCATACATCGGTCGGCCGCGCTTCCTCGGCGATCCAGTCATCCGCCTTGTCGGCGCCCTCGCTGACCACCACGAGCCGCACATTGGGCAGGGCAGGCGGGCGCACCGGCCGCGATCCGTTGGTCACCAGCACCATCGCGACGCCGAGGCGGCCGGCGACGCGCGCCACCTCCTCACGAACGGGGCAGGCATCGGCATCGACGAGGAAGCGGGGCGGTTGGTCCATCCTCCACACCTAAAGCAGATCTGACGCGGCTGGAATCGGCCCGATGCATGATGAGGCCGGCGCCACCCGGCCGCGACACGCCCTGCGGCATCGACAACGGAGATCGGCCAGCCGCTGCGGCGGCGCGGACACGACGGCTGGGCGGCCGCGCCATCCTCTCATATACAGGCACCGAGCTGCCTTCAGGGGGGATACACCAGCATGACGGATCAGGCCGCACCGGCCCCAGCGTGGCACGATATTCTGCGCCAGGCGCTCAAGGATAACGACGTCCGCCTGGTCGCCTATGTCCCCGACAACGTGCTGCGGCCGTTGATCGAGGGCATCCACGCCGACCCCTACTTCACCGCCTTCACCTGCGCGCGTGAAGAAGAAGCCGTCGGCATCGTCACCGGCGCCAACATGGCCGGCATGCGCGGCGTAGTGATGATGCAGACCTCCGGCTTCGCCACCCTGCCCAACGTACTGGCCTCACTGCCGGTCGCCTTCCAGGTGCCGGTGGTGATGGTGGTCTCCGAACGCGGCACCATGGGCGAATTCAACCCCGGCCAGGCGATCGTCTGCCGCACCATGCGGCCGATCCTCGACAGCATGGGCATCGAGCACCACACCATGACAAGGCTAGACGAGGCCGCCTTCATGGCAGACCGCACCATCCGCCAGGCCTTCGCCACGCGCTGGCCGGCCTGCTTGATCATCTCGCCCCTGCTGAGCGGAGGCCGCAAGTGACCGACACCACCGACAACCTGCATGTGATGAACCGCGCCGCGCTGACAATACGCCTCGTCGGCAAGCTGGAAAACCGCGAGGCGGTGATCGGCGGCATTGGCAATTCCAATTGGGACCTCTGGGGCGCCGGCAAGGAGCGCGGCGAGAATTTCTACATGCTCGGCAGCATGGGCCTCGCCGCGCCGATCGCTTTCGGCGTCGCCATCGCCCAGCCGAAGCGCCGCGTCTTCGCGCTGGAAGGCGACGGCTCGCTGCTGATGCAACTCGGCTGCCTGTCCACCATCGCGGCGCAGAAGCCGGCGAACCTCACCATCGTGATCTGGGACAACGGCATCTACCAGATCACCGGCGGGCAGGGCACACCGGCGGCAGCCGCGCGCACCGACATGGTGGCGATCGCTCGCGCTTCGGGCATCGCCTCGGCCGCCTGGGCGGCGGATGAGGCGGAATTCGACGCGTTGGTCACCAAGGCACTGACCACCGACGGGCCGCATGTGATCGGCGTGAAGATCGACAACGAACCAGGCCGCAACCAGACCGACCGCGACCCGATCCGCTTCCGCGAAACCTTCTCACGGGCGATGGCGCAGGCGGTTTAGAGCGTCTCGGCGGGGGCGCTGCTCCTCTCTGAACCTCTGCCCTCAAAGGTCCTGGGGCCATCAATGGCTTCGGGCGACGCTCCACCACGGCCTGCGGTGGTGCGACGCCTGTGCCGGCGACAGGCCCTTACAGGACGCTCCACCATCGCTTCGCGCGCTGCCGCCGGCGAGGCGTGTTCGATCGCTTCGGCATGGACAGTCTCCAGGCCCGGCCAATCGATCCTCCGCCTAGCGCAGGCTGGGGTCGTCCAGAATGGCCAGTACGGCGTGCAGGATGCGCACGGCGCGCTCGTGGCCTGCTTCGTGGGCGTTGGCGAGCGCACTCTCCAATGCCGGTGTCACGGCGGCCAGATAGCCAGTGGCCGATGAGTCAACCGCGCGGTGCGGAAGCGACGTTGCCGCGCTCGGCGCTGGCAACACGGCATTTGCGCGGGTCGTAGAAACCATGTTCATAACAACCACCCTATCGCTATCGCTTGTTGCAGTATTCGCTCGCCCATAGCGTTAGGTCGCGGATGCCGCGTGTCGCAATACGATTGAATGCCCTCAGTGGTTGTATGCGTTCGCACATTTAGCCAATCGACTGAGATGATTAGTTTTGTGGGATTTTATCGTTGTCTCGTAACGCTCGTTTGACGCAGTATTAATGGGCGTCTGCTTCGCGTGGCGACGGGAAACGCCGTTTTCGCGGATTTTTCGGGCGCACCCATTCGCCAATGGGTTAGGCGTCACAATCGTGGCGGCGCCCGAATAACGATCGACAAGTGGACCGTCCAGTCCCGGAAGGACCCTATGCAGCGCAGCGCCGTCTCCATCGCCATCGAGCAGGCTCTGCGAGCGGAGCTCGCTCTGACGGATCAGCCGCGCGTCGCTCTCGAAGCGATAGCGGAGGAACTATTCGCATCGCTGGACAGAATCGCCACAACTGGGGATCAACGAGGCGCACAGGCAATGCAGGCCGCACAGCGCGAATTCAAGGAAGTCTTCGCGAGGGTCTGGCGTGAATACGGCGGCGACGGCGCGCTCCCGCCGCCCAACGTGCCCGACGACTCCTCGTGCGTGTACTACCGGCCGCGCGCGAACTGAGTGTCGACCTCGGCCGCGATAGCAAGTGCTTCGGCGGCATAGTGGATGGGCTCAGGGAAGGCCGCATCCATCCCGCCGAAAAGTAGCTGCAAGCCGCCGATCCCCTCCGCCCTTATGCCGACAACAGCGCATGATGGCGTTGGAGGGGCGGCCCCCAGCGTTTTCCCGCCTCATCCCAACCGCTGCTGATCCCCATCCACCGACAACGCCTGCCCGCTCACTGTCGCCCCGAATGGGGAGCACAGATACAGCGCCATGTTGGTGATATCCTGCTGCGTCACGTAGCAGCGCAGCGACACATCCCGCAGCAGCTCGGCCTCCTTCTCCTTGAACGCCACGCCCTGCGCCTGCGCCTTGGCCTCGATGACGCGACGGATGCGGTCCCCGGCCACCAGCCCGGGCAGGATGGCATTCACCCGGATACGATCTGGCCCCAGCTCGATCGACAGCGACTTGGTGAACCCCACCACCCCCCACTTCGCCGCCGCATAGGGGCTGCGCAGAGGAAAGCCGAAGCGCCCCGCCGCCGAGGACAGGTTCACGATCGACCCACCCCCCGCCTGGCGCAGATGCGGCACCGCCCGCCGCGCGCAATGGAACATCGCGGCCAAGTCAATGCGCAGCGTCGCTTCCAGCGCCTCGGGCGTCACGTCTTCCACGCGCGCGGTCGGCCCGGCGATGCCGGCATTGTTCACCAGCACATCGAGCCCGCCGAGCGTCGAGGCCGCGACATCGACGAATTCCTCGCAATCGGCGACCTCGCCCATGTCGGCGCGCATCTTCGGGTGCGGACAGTCGGCCAGCGCCTCGGCATCGATGTCCGACACGAACACCCGCGCCCCGCGGGCGACGAAACTGTCGGCCATGACACGGCCGATGCCGCCGGCCCCCGCACTGATCGCGACCCTCAGGCCGCTCAGGTCCACCGTCAGCGGCTGGTTGCTGCCCTGCATCACGCATTCTCCCCTGTGAAACGCTTCACCCATGGTCCCGCCAGGCGAGGTAGCCGGCAAGGCCGCCGTTTCGTTGCGCTGTTTATCCGGGCTATGTTCGGCCCATGAACACCACCGAGTTCGTCTCCCTCGTCACCATCGTCTGGATCGCCGTCATCATCCTGGCGATCCTGGTCGCGCTGCGCGGCGTGCGCACCGTGCCGCAGGGCGAGGTCTGGACGGTCGAGCGCTTCGGCGCCTTCACCCGCATGCTCGCACCGGGCCTGAACTTCATCATCCCCTTCGTCGACGGCATCGGCCGGCGGGTGAATGTGCAGGAACAGGTGCTCGACATCCCCGAGCAATCCGTCATCACCCGCGACAACGCGACGGTGGCGGTCGATGGCATCGTCTATTACCGCGTCATGGACGCGACCAAGGCGGCCTATGCGGTGCAGGACCTCGGCGTCGCGCTCACCGCGCTGACCATGACCAACATCCGCGCCGTGATCGGCGAGATGGAACTCGACGCCACGTTATCGGGGCGCGAGCGCATCAACTCCTCGCTGCTCGCAATCTTGGACGGCGCGACCGACCCCTGGGGCGTGAAGATCGCCCGCGTCGAGATCCGCAAGATCGAACCGCCCGAAAACCTCATCCGCGCCATGAACCTGCAGATGACCGCCGAGCGCGAACGCCGCGCCACCGTCGCCAAGGCGGAAGGCGAGCGCGAGGCTGAGATCAAGCGCGCCGAGGGTGAGAAGCAGGCGCTCATCCTGCAGGCGGAGGGCCGCAAGGAAGCCGCCTTCCGCGACGCCGAGGCGCGCGAACGCTCCGCCGAGGCCGAAGCCAACGCGACGCGCATGGTCGCCGAGGTCGCCGCCGGCGCCGGCACCGACGCGCTGCGCTACTTCATCGCCGACAAATACGTGAAGGCATTCGAGGTGTTGGCCGGCAACACCGCGCAGAAGCTGGTGATCGTGCCGATGGAAAGCAGCGCGCTGGCCGGCGGCATCGCCCAGGCGATGGAATTGCTGCGCGCGCCGGATGGCCAGTTCCCGCCCCGCACGCCGCGCCCGCCCGCCGCCCCGCCGGAGGTGCCCTCGCCATGGACCCAGCGCTGATCTGGATCCTCGCCGGGTTGGTCCTGCTCGGCGCCGAGACGCTCATCCCCGGCGTCTTCCTGCTGTGGGTGGGGCTCGCCGCCATCGGCACCGGCCTGATGCTTCTGCTGATCACGCCGCCCTTCTGGGTGGTCGTGACGGTGTTCATCGTTCTGCTGGCGGCCGGGATCGGCCTCGCGCTGCGGCTGCGGCGTACCAGCCCGACCAGGCCGCAGGTGAATACGCCAAGTTCCGGCCTGGTCGGCCGCATCGGCGTGCTGGCCGAGCCGAATTCCACCGGTCCGCGCGTGCGGGTCGGCGATTCCGATTGGGCGGCACGGCTGGCCGGCGACCTCGCCGGCGTGCCGGCCGGGACGCGGGTGCGGGTGGAAGGCGTTGACGGCACGACGCTGGTGGTGCGTCCTGAATAGCCCGCCTTGTTCCCGATCAAGGCACGCGGCCCCGGCAATGACCATGCTGACGCTGTTGAGGGAGCCAGGTTCCACATGAATACCACCGAAGCAACCATCGAAGGCGGCCACGCGCACCGGCTTTTCGTCGTGGCCAATGGCAGCCACGGCAAGGCCTATCTGAAGCGCCTTGGCGAGACCGGCTACGATGCCGTCCTGGTCTGGGTGTCGCCCGATGCGCGTGCGAAGGACTCGACGCTCGGCGAGGACCGGCCCGGCCGCGCCTTCGCCAGCGCCGGGGCGACCGCGCGCAGCGCGATGGAATATGACGGCAAGGACGACAGCCCCAAGGAACACGCCAAGCGCGACCTGGCGCGGCTGATGGCCGAGGAGATCGCCTCCGCGCTGCGCGCCGGGACGGTGCAAAGCGTCGTGCTGGTCGCCCCCGCGCCGGTGGCCACCGCGATCCGCGAGCATCTGCCGAATGACCTCCGCAAGGCCCTGGCCGGTGAGGAACACCGTGATTTGACCGCCCTGCCGGTCGCGGAAGTCTTCGAGCGGCTGGATGCGCTGCGTCACGGATCGTAACGGCCCTTGATCCGGGGCCGGGCATGGGCCACGTCACTGAGGCTATGGAAACGCATCGCCGCCCCCCCGTGATCGACATGACGCCGGACGGACAGTTCCGAGATCCCGTCCCGCCACGCACCATGGGCACCTTCGACCGGCTGCTCGCCCGCATCGGCGGCATCGCCATGCTGGTGGCGCTCGGCGCCGGGGTGCTGGCGCTGGCCGGCCTCGCCGTGCTGGCGCTGAGCGTGCTGCTGCCGATCGCCCTGATCGCCGGCCTCATTGGCGCCGGGTCGCTGTGGTGGCGCATGCGCCGCCATGGCGGCCAATCCGTCCGCTTCGTCTTCATCCGCCGCTGACAATCGCCAGCGGGCCCGCGCCGCGATAGCTTCTCGCCCGGAAAACCTGGGGAGGGCGGCGCATGGCGCTTTGGGTTCGATTCGCGCGGCATGACGGGGCCGAGGGCTTTGGCACGCTCGGCGAGGCGGCCGGCAGCGTCGCCGCCCATGTCGGCGATATCTTCGACAGCCCGACCCCTACCGGCGAGACGCTGCCGCTCGAGGCCATCCGCCTGCTGGCCCCCCTTCGTCCGGGCAAGTTCATCGGCCTGTGGAACAACTTCCACGACCTCGCCGCGAAAACCGGCGCGGCGATCCCCGAGACGCCGCTGTGGTTCCTCAAGGCCGGCACGTCGTTGCTCGACCCCGAGGGCACCATCCGCCCGCCCACCGGCTACACCGGCAAGGTGCTGTATGAAGGCGAACTCGGCCTGGTCATTGGCCGCCGTTGCAAGGATGCCGGCGAGGCCGAGGCCGCTGCCGCGATCTTTGGCCTGACCGCGGTGAACGACGTCACCGCGCTCGACATCCTCACCTCCGACGCGTCCTTCCCGCAATGGGCGCGCGCCAAGTCCTGCGACAGCTTCGGCCCGGTCGGGCCTGCGATCGCGACCGGCCTCGACTGGTCGGTGCTGCATGTGCGCGTGGCGCTGAACGGGCGGGTGCGGCAGGACTATCCGCTGGCCGACATGATCATCCCGCCGGCGCGGATCGTGTCGCTGATCTCGCGCGAGGTGACGCTGGAACCGGGCGACCTGATCGCCTGCGGCACGTCGGTTGGCGCATTGCCGATGCGGGCGGGAATGACCGTCGAGGTCAGCATCGAGGGCGTGGGCACGCTGCGCAATGTGATGGCGGGCTGACAAACAGGGAGGGTCTTCTGCCTCTCCAAACCACCCCGCCGAACGGCCGAGGACTTTGGATGCCGCAACCCCGCCTCGCCAAAGGGTCGCGTTCAATGGCGTCGCTGCGCGACACGATCTGGACGAGTTGGTGAGGGCGGCCGGTCGGCACATTCCAGCGTGATTGTCACGACCATCCACAAGAAAGTTGGCTGTTCGAAACCAACGGCCTGAGCGCGCGGCACGAACCGCGCCGCCGGGTTCCGGGCTTGCCGCCACTGAGCCATGGGGCGACTGCCGGCAGGGGCCTCAGAAGTCGGCTGCGACAGTCGCGACGGAACCCTCACGCGTCGCCATGTCAGTCGCGTGCTTGTGGGGTGCCGACTGCAGGGCTCGACCCGCCGGCCTTGCTCCACACTGGACCGCCATCGCTCGTGCGGTCCGGTCGTGGCGGGATGGCGGCAATCCGGCCGCCCTGCGCGTGCAGCTTCCGTGTGATGTGATCGGCGGATCGCTTCAGATCCGAACGGTGCGGCTGCGACGCCAACATGGGTGCCAGGGCATCGAGGGCATCCCGCAATCGTCCCTGCGATTCGAGAGCCTTGACGAGATGGATTCCCAGCCATCGAATTGTCGGGAACCGCTCCATTTCCAGCCGTATCACCGTCTCGGCTTCCTCCGGGCGGTTCATTTCAATCAGAATGGCAGTCAGCAGCCATGCGGCGCCAGGTACACGTGCCGTCAGCCGATCGGCCCGACGCGCAGCGCGTTCGGCTTCGTCCAAGCGTTTCAACCGAAAGTACCGTCGGGCGCGTGCCCACAAGATACGCGTTTCAAGATCAGGGAGTAACCGTCGCCTTTCACGAACAATCCTGTAAATGCGTGATACATCATCGGCGAAGATGGCGTCGAAAAGGGCGCGCATTGTTGCAGATGACAAGAACAAAGCCCACGTATCATGTCCGGCCAGCGACGCTGGAATTTCAATGATGTCAGTTGCGGCGGCAATTCTCTTGGCGTGGTGACTATCAGAATTCATATCATCGTAGATTAGGTATATTTTTCCCCCACAATCATCTTTAACAACTTCCATGTTCTCCACGCATTCGTCCAGGAAATGCAGATAGCGGCGTTCCCAGGGCGCAACGTCGGGTCGGATAGACCATTGCGGAGACATGGCAAGGACGTGAGTCGCTCCCAGAATTCGACTGTGCTTGATCGCGCCGTAGCCCCCCATGCTGAAACCATAGGAGATCCGGCGAGGATACTGTGCCAATATCGGCTCCAATAACGGCAGGACGACCTCAATATCCGCCCTGGGATACCAGTTTCCTTGCTTTGGCATGAACCCAATGGCGGGCATATTGAGACTGGTCGCCACAGGCTGGCCGATAAAACGGACCCCGTCTGCCCGTGATTTGAGTCCGCCAAAGGCCATAAGTAGACCGTCAGCCTCTCCAGGTTGATAAAGAACCTGAATTCGTGACGTTTCTGCTATTACTTCAGCTGTCCCTGCAATCATTTTTTGCTCCAGCGTTATAGAAATGGCTAAGTAAGAGCGTCTTGCCGGACACCAGGCTCGGTCATGCTATCCATTTGCGCGGATTTCGTAAGTTCTGATATCCATTATTAGAATCTGCCACATCCGATTTCAAGCAAATACCGTACTGTCTTTCAGGCGATGCCATAATCACAGTATGGAGCGCGAAAGGAAGCGCAGTGAACATTCAGAGGAAGATTGTTCTGTGCGGAATTTGAGTCAGTTATCGAAAATCCGTTTCGAATGCATTTAGAGATCAATAAGCAGATTGATGAAAGATATGATGACCCTGCCTTGCGCGTCGATCGTCTCGATCTGAGATCTTTCGTAATTTAAGTAGCGGAATTGACCAAAAAACGGTATTTCGACCATCTGGGCGCTTAGTACGACGAGATCCCATCAATGGCCGCCGCTCGTGCGCCTCAAGCGACGCGGCATCTCTCGTCGCGCCGTTCAGCGCTCCGGCATCTCGCGAGATGGAATCCCCGTCCGGCCAGGGCAGCTCGACCAGCCCGGAGCCCGGAATCGGCCTAGAACGGCCTTGGCCCTTTTGCCGCGGCGAAGCGCCCTGCGTAACCCGTCGTGTGACGGCGCCTACGCCGCCGCCATCGCGGCGTCATCGGCGCGCATGCCGAAGACGTCCGCCAGCAGTGTGTATGATCGCCGCCGCGCCGCCGGATCGTGGCAATGGGTGATCACCGCGAATTCCGCAATGCCGCCATGGGCCTCCGACAGCGCCTCCAGCTTTGCCTTCACCTGCTCCGGCGTGCCGACCATCGCACCAGCGCGCATCGTCTCCACGCGGGCCAGTTCCAGTTCTGAATAGACGTAGTCCTCCGCCTCCTCGACGCTGGGCAGCGGCAGGTAAAGCCCCCGGTCGCGTTTCAGCCGCCACAGCTCGCGCGAGCGGAACAGCCGCTTCGCCTCGGCCTCGGTATCCGCCACCAGGCAATAGACCCCGAGCGCCGGATGCGGCGCCGCCAGGCGTCCCGGCATGTCCGGCTTGGCCTGAAAACTCTCGCGATAGACCGCGACCGCCTGTTCCGAGCCGCCGCCATCGGAGAAGAAATGCGCGAAGCAATAGGGCAGGGCGAAATACCCCGCGACCTGCGCCCCGTAGTCGGATGAACCGAGGATCCACATCTGCGGCCGCGTCTCCACCGCCGGCTGGGCGATGATCGACCGGAACGGGTGGTTTTCAGGCAGCCCGTCGCCAAGCCAGCCGAGCACTTCCATCACCTGCTGCGGAAATTTGTCGGCCGCCTGGTTGGCCTGCGGGTTCAGCGCGAAGGCGGTGCGCCCATCCGAGCCCGGCGCCCGCCCGACGCCGAGATCCACCCGCCCCGGTGCGATCGCCTCCAGCATGCGGAACTGCTCGGCGACCTTCAGCGAGGCGTAATGCGGCAGCATCACCCCCGCGCTGCCGATGCGGATGCGTTTCGTCGTCGCGCCGATGGCGGCGAGCAGCACCTCCGGCGCCGTGCCGGCATGGGACGCGCTGTTGTGGTGCTCGGCGCACCAGTACCGCCGGAACCCCAGCGCGTCGCAATGCTGGGCGAGGGCGATGGTCTCGCGAACCGCCTCGCCCGGGGTACGGCCGGAGGCGACGGAGGATTGATCAAGCGCGGACAGCGTGAACCTGGTCATGCCCGTAAGCCTAGAGCAGATCCCGATCGGGTGGGATCACCTGATCGGCCGACGATGCGGCCAAGGATCATGAGTAGGGGTGCGGGCACATAATGGCCTTGGGAATGCGTCTTAGGACGCGCTGCCGAACGAGCTCTCAGGCGACGTCCACGTGCGGGCCGGGCAGGGGGATCACGGCGGCCTGGCTGGCGGCCGACAGCATCGCGGGGCGCGCGCCATCCGGCAGCAGCGCGTCGAGCTGGGCGCCGACCGGTGGCGGCGCATCGTAATGCGACAGCACCCGGCGCAACGCCTCCAACCGCTGAAACGGCGCCGTGGCGCGCAGCGACATGAGGATGGCGTGCTCCTCCTGTCGGAGTTCCTCGATCAGCCGATGATCCATGTCGCCCTCCCGCGATGACCGGCCACCTGCAACGCAGGCCAAGAACTAGTGAACGTGCATGACGAATAGTGAATCGCCGCAGGGTTGCGGGCAAGGCTCAACCTATGTGTGCGCAGGGCTCGTCTTGCGATCCTTGTGAGATAGCCGCCGCTGTTGCTCGCCGGCCACAAATGCTGACCGGACAATTCGTTCTCGCATCGGGCTATGCGATCGGGTGAAGATGCGAAGCACAACGCGGCGGAGGATCGATGGCGGAGGCAGGGTTCATGCGAGGCACCGTCATGCCGGCCCGCGACGCACCAAGGCGTCGCCCGCGCGCACCGGCGATCCACCAATCGACGCCCCAGGCCGGCGAGGTGCCGTCGTGAGCGGCCCACCCCCCGGCGCGCTCATCCTCGCCGTCACCGGCGTACAGGGGCCGGCCGACGGCGCCGCGGTGGAAACCGCGCTGCGGCGGCGCGACCCGACCATCCGGATGTGGACCGACTGGCCGCGCGGCCGCGTCGCCATCCAGTCAGCCGCCTCGGTCAAGACGTTGTGCGCGGCGGTCCAGGGCGCGGGCTATGGCGTGCTGGTTCAGCGCGCCGATGGCCGGCCGGCGGCGCGCGGCAGTGTCGGCGGCATTTTCGGGCGGATCCTGCTCTATGCCGTGCTCGGCGCCGTGCTCGGCGTGGCACTCGGCGTCGGCGTCGGCCTGGCGAACTCCCTGCTCAATCCGGACTGCACGCGGCCCGGCAGCAGCGGCAATTGCGCCATCGGGGTCGGGGTGTTCGGCTTCCTGTTCGGCGCCGGCGGCCTGCCGCTGGGCGCGCTCGCCGGGCTGGTCCACGGATTGATCCGCCGCCATGGCTGACACCCCATGACCGTCGCGCCGCCACCTGGCGCGGTGCTGCTGGCCGTCAGCGGCCTGCAGGGCGCGGCTGACCAGGCCGCCGTGCTGTCCGCCATTCGCGGCCGCGACCAGGCCGCTCATGTCGATGCCGATTGGCCGCGCGGCCTGCTCATCGTGCAATCGGACCAGCCGCCCGACGCGCTGCGCCTCGCCGTGCAGGATGCCGGCTTCATCGCCGCCCGGCTCACCCACCTGCCGCGCGAGGTCACCGCCCGCGGCGTGGCAGCGGCCCTCATGCGCATCATCGGCTTCGGCTTCGCCGGCGTGGTGACCGGCACGCTGCTGGGCACCGTCGGGGCGATGGCGCTGATCGCGCTCGACTCGACCTGCGCGGGCTCCGGCAATTCCGGTGGCTGCGCCATGGGCATCCCGCTCTTCGCGATCGGTGCGGGGATGATCGGCGGCGTGCTCGGTGTCTTGCTGGCGGTGATCCGCGGCCTATGGCGGCGCTGACGCGCTGGCCGGGGCCTCGCACCCGGCGCAGGATGCGGCGTGGCCGGACAGGGGTGGGTGCCGATGCTGACCGTCTGGGGGCGCAAGACATCGTCCAACGTGCAGGCGCTGATGTGGTGCATCGGCGAACTCGGCCTGCCCTATCGGCGGCACGATGCCGGCCACCGCTTCGGCGGCACCGACACGCCCGAATTCCTGGCCATGAACCCCAACGGCACCGTGCCCGTCCTGCGTGACGGCGGCAGCGAACCCTTGTGGGAGACCGGCGCCATCCTGCGCTACCTGGCCGGCCGCTACGGAGCCGCGCCGTTCTGGCCGGCCGAGAGCCTGGCGCGGGCGCACATCGACAAATGGGCCGAGTGGGCGAAGATCAACGTCACCCTCGGCTTCACCGAGCCGGTCTTCTGGCGGGTGGTCCGCACAGCACCGGCGAAGCGGGACCCGGCGGCGATCGACCGGGCCGTGGCGGCGCTCGACCGCATCCTCGCCGTCGCCGAGGCGCAGCTTGCGCGCAGTGCCTTCCTCGCCGGGGAAGCGTTCACCCTGGCCGATATCCAACTGGGCCATGTGCTGTTCCGCTACTTCGACATCCCGATTGCCCGCCCGGACCGTCCGGCCCTGCGGCGGTACTACGACACCCTGGCGATGCGCCCTGCCTTTCGCGAGCACGTCATGGTCTCCTACGAGGAATTGCGCGTCCTCGACTGAATCCCGCCGGGCCGTGTGCTGGATCACCGGGCAACGCGGCCGATCGGCCTTGCGGCGAAAACAATTCCCGCGGGGCCTCGGTATCGGGGCAATAGGGTGACAGCCTGCCGGGACCGCCGCATGGCGTGATCCCACCGCCGCGGCATCGCCGCATGGCGGCCGGGCGGGCAGGACAAGGCGACGTCGCGATGGGTGCCGTACAGAACCTGCTGTCGATTTTGCTCGGGTTTGGCATTCCGGCACTGATCGGCTTGTGGATGCCGAAGCGCTGGCGGGTGGTGGCGCTGATCCTGTGGTTGCTCGGCCCCGCCGTCGTGCTGCTGGTGCTTGGTGGGATCGAAGCCGCGAGCAACCCGACGCAGGACGACCTGGCCAAACTGCTCCAGGGCCTGGCGTTGATCGGATCAGTCCTGGTCCTGCCTTGGATGGTTGCCGGCCTCACCGGCTTCACCCTGGGTAGCGTGCTGCGCGGCAGGCGAGGGGCGACTGTTCTTGCGCCAGCTCGCCCGGCCCCGGCGCATGATGACGGCCCCCTGCGGGCCAATGCCGCGGTTACCCGTCTCACGGCGCCGGATGGTTCCCTGATGGTCGAACTGGAAGCCATAGAATGGCGCAACGGCGATTGGGTCCAGGCGCCGCGCGTCACCGAACTCGCGACAGGCCGCCGGCTGCTTGACCTCAGGGGGTCGGACTGGCACGCCGGCGCGACATTTCCGCGTGAGCAGGCGGTGCGCCTTTCGATGCATTCCTATCGCCGCGGCACCGCGTTCGCGCTGGAGATCGACTTGGTGACGGGCCGCTACACCGTCGAGGGGAGCGCCGATTCCGGCGCCATTGCCGACCTCCCTGCCGTGTTCGACGGCGACGCGCGCGACCCGCACTTTGGGCCGTATGCCTCCAGCCGTTTCCTGCCACCCGCCAGGCCCCGCGCAACGCCACGCGCCTATGGGGTTGCCTTCCTTATTCTCCTCGGTGCGCTCCTCGCCATCGGCGCGGCGACCTATCTCACGCTGCGGCTGGCCCCCGATCACCGGCCGCAGAAGCTCGATCGCGTGCCGGCCATGCCTCGGTTCTGACAAGGCGCCACCAATAGCGCCGGCTGCCGCGCCTACCCCGCCACCCGCCCGAACACCGCGCTCAGCAGCGCGAACAGCGCCCCGCCGGCGAGGAAGCCCACCAGCGTCCCGTTGATGCGCACATACTGCAGGTCGGCGCCCACCCGCAGCTCGATCTTGTCCGCCGCCGACTTCGCATCCCAATTGCCAACCACGCCGGCGATGAAATCCGATAGCTGCGCCTGCGCGCTCGGCAGCAGCCGCAGCAGCACACCCTCGACACTGCGGTTCAGCTTCTCGCGCGCCGCCGGGTCGTCGGCGAGAAGCGCCCCCGCATTGGCGAACAACCCCGACAGTAGCGTCACAGTCCGCCCATCCGGCCGTGCCGCATCAGCCAACAGCGCGGCACGCAGCCGCCCCCACACGTCAAGCAGCCACACCGCGACCGAAGGATGCGCCAGCGCCTCCCGCAACACCCGCCCTATCGCCGCGGCGCGTTCCGGGTCGGTTTCCAGCCGCTCGATCTCATGGCCCAGCCATTCGGCGAAGGCGGCGCGCAGGTCGGAATCCTCGGGCTCGACCTTGCCGAGCTCGTTGTTGATTGCTGCCAATACGCGCTTGGCGACCGTCGCCCCGGCCAGCCAGCCGATCACCGCGCCACCCTCGGCGCGGATGCGCTGCTCGATCACCGTGCGCAGCGATTCCTCGCGTGCCGTCAGAAGCACCTTGAGTTGGCCGATCGCCAGGCTGAACACCTCCTGATGCCGCCCCGAGGCAACGAAGGCGCGCAGCACCCGCGCCACCAGCCGCGCCCCCGCCGGGCCGGAGACGATCCGCGGCAGCAGCCGCACCAGCAGCTTGCGCGCGCGGCCATCCTCGAGGCTCGCCAGCAGCTTCGGCATGCTCGCCGCCAGCGCCTCGGCGGCCGGGCGCGAGGCCGCCGGGTCGGCAAGGAACTTCTGCACGATGCGCGCCAGATCCAACTGCGCGATCACCCGCCGCAGTTCGGTCTCGGTGAATACATGTGACGAGACGAAGCGCCCCAGCGCGCGCCCCAGCCTCTCCTTCTGGTTCGGCACGATGGCGGTATGCGGGATGGGAATCCCAAGCGGATGGCGGAACAGCGCCGTCACCGCGAACCAGTCCGCCAAGCCGCCGACCACCCCCGCCTTGGCCGAGGCCTGCAGCAGGTCCGTCCAATACCCCGCAGGCATGAAATAGGTGCCGACCAGCAACCCCGCCATGCCTCCCAACATGCCGGTGGCCAACAACCGGTGGCGACGCAGGCTGCGGCGAAGGTCGGCATCGGGGTCGGGGATCGTCAGGCTGCCTTGCATCATACGCGCAGATTAGCCGCCCCGCCGCCCTTGCCCAGCCGGGGCCGTATGTTACATCATAACCTTATGACGCTGCTCCCGACCGATCCCCTGGCGCTGTCCTCCGGCGTGGCGTCCCGCCTCGTCATGGCGGGCGGCGTGGCCGTGTTGTTGTGGGTGGCCGTGGCCTGGGCGTTGGCGGCATGACCTCCACGCGCAACCCCGCCGGCATCCGGCTCGTCGACCTGACGCTGACGCACGGCCGCCGCCCCGCCGTCCATCACGTCTCGGGCCATTTCGCGCCAGGCAGCCTGACCGCCGTGGTCGGGCCGAACGGGGCGGGCAAGACTACGCTGCTGCGCGCCCTCGCCGGGCTGCACAAGCCCGAGAGCGGCACCATCGCCCAGGACGGCACCGCCCGCATCGCCCTGCTGCCGCAACTCGCCGCCCTCGACCGTGCCTTCCCGATCGCCTGCCTCGATGTGGTGATGCAGGGGCTGTGGCCGCGCCTGGGCGCCTTCCGCGCCGCCTCCACCCAGGACCGCGCGCGCGCCACCCAGGCACTCGCCGCCGTCGGCCTCGATGGCTTCGAGAAGCGCCCGGTCGGCTCGCTCTCCGCCGGCCAGACGCAACGGCTGCTCTTCGCCCGGCTGCTGGTGCAGGACGCCGACATCCTGCTGCTCGACGAACCCTTCAATGCGGTGGATGCCCGCACCTCGGCCGACCTGCTGCGGCTGGTGCGCGAATGGCACGGGCAGGGGCGCACCGTGGTGGCGGTGCTGCACGACCTCGACCTCGTCGCCCGCGAATTCCCCGAAACGCTGCTGATCGCGCGCGACGCCATCGCCTGGGGGCCGACCGCGCAGGCGCTGACGGCCGGCAACCGTCTCAAGGCGCGGATGATGGCGGAAGCCTGGTCGGACGAGGCGGAGGTCTGCGACCGCGCAGCGTGACCGGGAAGGGCTTTGCCCCTCCCGGACCCTCCCCACCAAAGGCCTAAGGGCCTCTGGACACCTCGATTTGGCGCTTGGCGCCGCGGGCAGGATCAGTGCCGAAATCCACCTTTGTGCACGGCGCGCCCTTCGCCCGCCCGGCACCCATAAATGGCATTCCAAAGGCCCCGGGCCTTTGGTGGGGGAGGTTCGGAGGGGGCAACGCCCCCTCTGACGCGCCATGCACGACCTCCTGATCGCCCCCTTCGTCGAGTTCGGCTTCCTGCGCCGCGCGCTCGTCGGCTGCCTGGCGCTGTCCGTCTCCGCGCCCGTGCTCGGCGTCTTCCTCGTGCTGCGGCGCATGAGCCTGACCGCCGACGTCCTCGCCCATGGCGCCATGCCCGGCGTCGCGCTGGCCTTCCTGCTCGCCGGCTTCTCCGCCCCCGCGCTCTGGTTCGGCGGGCTCGTCGCCGGGTTGCTGGTGGCGGTCGGCGCCGGGGCGCTCTCTCGCGCGACCGGCGGGCGGGAGGATGCGACCCTCGCCGCGCTCTACCTGCTGGCGCTTGGCGCGGGCGTGGCGATCATCTCGATCGGCGGCGGCGGCGGGGTGGACCTCGCCCATATCCTGTTCGGCAGCGTGCTTGGCGTCGATGACCCTGCGCTCCTGCTGATGGCGGGCGTGGCGACGCTGACGCTGGCGGTGCTCGCTTTGGGCTGGCGGCCGCTGGTGCTGGAATGCTTCGACCCGTCCTTCGCCGCCGCGGTCGGCGCGCGGGGGGGCGCCTGGCACCTGGTGTTCCAGGCGCTGGTCGTGCTGAACGTGATCTCCGCCTTCCAGGCGCTCGGCACGCTCATGGCGGTAGGGCTGATGATGCTGCCGGCGATCGCCTCGCGGCATTGGGCCCGGCAGGTCTCGGGCATGGCCTATGCGGCGGTGGGCATCGCGGTGCTGGCCTCGGTCACCGGGCTGCTGGTGTCCTACCATGTGGATGTGCCGACCGGGCCGGCCATCGTGCTGATCGCGGGGGGCATCTGGGCAGTTTCGGTTCTGGTGGGGCCGGTCGATGGGCTGGCGCACCGGCTGCTGCGGCGGCGGCATCTGGCGGGGTAGCCCCACCCGTTCCATCCTGCGCGCAACCAATCGCCCAGGAGGACATCCCGCATGGGATCCAAGCTGTTTTCGCCGCTGACCTTGCGCGGCCTGACCATCCCCAACCGCGCCACCATCCCGCCGCTGTGCCAGTATTCGGCGGTCGAGGGCATGGCCAATGACTGGCACATGGTCCAGCTCGGCCGCTTCGCGGTCGGCGGCTTCGGCCTGGTCTTCTCCGAGGTTGTCTCCGTCCTGCGCGAGGGCCGCATCACCCATGGTGATCTCGGCTTGTGGTCGGACGACCACATCGCCCCGCTCAAGCGCATCACCGACTTCATCCGCGGCCAGGGCGCGGTACCGGCGGTCCAGCTCGGCCATGCCGGCCGCAAGGGCGCGATGCAGCGCCCCTGGGAGGGCAATGGCCCACTCGGCCCCGACCAGTTCGCCCGCGGCGAGACCCCCTGGGACATCGTCTCCGCCGCCGCCACCCCGATCGGCGAGGGCCACCTGACGCCCACCGCGCTCGATGCCGCCGGCATGGCGCGCATCGTGGAAGGCTTCGCCATCGGCGCCCGCCGCGCTCGCGCCGCCGGCTTCGACGCGGTGGAAGTCCACTGCGCCCATGGCTACCTGCTGCACCAGTTCCTCTCCCCGCTGACCAACACGCGCAATGACGGCTTCGGCGGCGACCTCGCCGGCCGCATGCGCTTCCCGCTGCAGGTCATTGAGGCCGTCCGGGCCGCCTGGCCGGAAAACCTGCCTGTCTTCGTGCGCATCTCCGCCGTCGATGGCGTGGATGATGGCTGGACGATGCAGGACAGCCTCGCCTTCGCGGCCGCGATGAAGCCTCTCGGCGTCGATGTCATCGACTGCTCCTCCGGCGGCATCGGCGGCTCGGCGACGGGCTCGAAGCGTATCCCGCGCGGCTATGGCTTCCAGATCCCCTACGCCGCCCAGATCCGACGCGACCTCGGTCTCGCGACCATGGCCGTCGGGCTAATCATCGGCCCGCACCAGGCCGAGGCCGCCCTCGCCGCCGGCGAGGCCGACCTCATCGCCATTGGCCGCGAGGCGATGAACAACCCGAACTGGGCGCTGATGGCCCGCGGTGTGCTGGAACCAGGCAACACCGAGGAGGTCTTCGCCCCCTGGCCGCCGCAACATGGCTGGTGGATGGAAAAGCGCGGCGCGGTGATGGCGGCACTGGGCACGCCGCCGGGGTAGGTAGGGGGCCGCCGCCCCTCGTGTTCAATACTCGAACTCGAAGGACAGCCCGATCCGGTCCCCCGCGCTGCTGTTGCCGCCGGTCTCGGCTTCCACCCGCACGCGCGGCAGCACATCCACCTGCACGCCGACGCGCGGCGGCCCGCCATCGGTCCCCTGCCGCACGCCGAGATAGACGCCATCGGCGACATACCGCCCGGTCTCGAGCGAGGCGCCCTGGTTCCGGCTGTTGCTGTTCTCCTGGCTCTGGTCCGTGCCGACCGCCAGCCGGTCCAGCGCCAGGAACCGCCGGATGCGATCCAGGATGCCGCCCGCCCCGGGCGTCTCCAGCCCCGCCGCCCCCGCCAGCACCTGCGCCAGCTGCGCCAACTGGAACGGGCTGAGTTCACTGGCCCGCCGGTCGAACAGCAGCCGCGACAGCACCTCGTCCTGCGGCAATTCCGGGGTGGAGGAGAATTCCAGCTTCGGGTCATTCGCCGGCCCGGTCACCGTCACATTCACCGTCACCTCGCGTGCCCGCGCCGTGGCCAGGAAGTCGAGCGACGGCACCAGCGTCCCGGCATCGAAATTGATGGTCCCGCGCCGGAAATCGAGTTGCCGGTCGAAGACGGAAATCCGCCCGCGCCGCATGGTCAGCCCGCCGGTCACCAGCGGCGCGGCGATGCTGCCGCCAATGCCGAGCGTCCCGCCGAATTCCGCATCGATGCCGCGCCCGCGCACGAACACCGCACGCGGCGCCGCGACCTCGATCTCCAGCGCGATATCCGGCAAGGCGGACCCCGCCGTCACCGGCGCCGGCGGCGCCAGCGGCGGCGTGCCCGCAGGCCGCTGCCCGACTTCCCGCACGCCTTCGAGCGTGCGCACGCTCGGCGGTAACCCCTCCGGCACGGTGATGTCCAGCCGCCGCACCGTCACCGTCCCGGTCACCCGCGCCTGCTCCGACAACCGCCCGGACAGGCGCAGATCCGCATCGAACAATCCGGTCACGATGTCCGAGCGCAGCGGCCGTGCATTGCGCGCCGTCAGGGTGATCTCGGCCGGCAACCCCGGTGCGGCCGGCGAGAGCGACCCGCCCGCATTCAGCGTGCCGCCGCCCGGCGTGCGCGCCTCGAAGCGGTCGATGAGCACCTGGTCGCCCTCGCCGCGCAGTTCGGCGGTGATGTTCGACAGTGTCACCCCTTGCGCCAGGTCGCGGAACGACCCATTCGCCAGTGACAGCCGCCCCGACGCCTGTGGCGCGGCGACGGTGCCCGTCACGGACGCGCGCAAGGTCGCCCGGCCACTTACGCGCTGGGCGCCGGCGGCCAGCAGCGGCCCGGCGATCACGCCGACATCGGCATTGGCGTCCACCTGAGCACTGATCGGCGCATTCCCCGCGAAGCCGCCCGGCAGCCGGGCCGTGCCGGTGGCGCGCAGTGCGGCGCCGGCATTGGCCTCCATCCGCACCTCCGCCGCCTTCGCGCTCGCCGTGCCTTCTACGACGATCCGTGCAGCCGGCAGCCCCCGGGTGTTGGGGTTCACCACGCGCAACCCGCCCCCCTCGATCCGGAACCGAGCGGATGGATCGCCGACCGGTCCGGTGATGCTTGCCTCGCCGCTGATGCTGCCTTCCGCCGTCAATTCGGGTGAGGCCAGCGCCGCCAACCCCGCCACCGGCAGCGCCGCGAGCGTCGCGCGCAGATCCGCCTGTTCCGGCCCCCAGCGCCCTTCGGCGCGCAGCGTGCCGCCGCGGCTGGTGGTCAGCGCCAGCGCCTCGATTGCCACCCCGCCATCCGCCGCGACGAGGATGCGCGCCGGCGCGACCAGCCGCAGGCTGTCCGCCCCCCGGCGCAACAGCAGTTCGGGCACCTCGACGCGCCGCGCCGCGCCATCCTGCGTGATGCGCGCCTGGGTGGTCAGCCGCGCATCCTGCGCCCGCCCTTCCAGCCTCGCCTCCAACGAGGCCAGCGTGCCCGCCGCCTTCAACGTGCCGCCGAGCGGCGTGCCGCCGATGCTCGCCTGCGGCACGTCCAGCGACACATCGAAGCCCTGCACCCCGTCGCGCAGGTCGAGCGTCGCGCGCATCGCCCCGCTGCCGGTCATCGGCGTGCCGGCTATCGCGGCGAAGGGCGCCAGTTCCGGCACATCGAGGCTCGCCTCGCCGACGAAACTCGCCGCCTGCGGGTCGAGCAGCCCCTGCGCCGCCAGCTGTGCCGGCCCGAAGCCGGCGGTCAGCGCCTCGATGCGCAGCTTCTCGCCCTCCGGCAGGCCGCGCAGGTCGAGCGTCACCGGCAACCCGGCATAAGTCGCCCGCAGCGTCCCCTCCGCGCGCGGCGCCGACAGCGGCGTGGCGACGCGCAGGTCGAGGTTCAGCGCCTCCAGCGCCTGCCCCCCGCGTTCCAGCCTTTCGCCCTGCGCCGTCAGCGCCAGGGAAGGATCGCCGCGCGGCCCGGTCGCGCGCAGTTCCACCTGCAGCCCGCCGGCCAGTCCCGGCACCAGTGGCGCGAGGTCCGCCACGGTCGCGCGCAGTGTGGTATCCAGCGTCTCGCCCACCTGGCCCTCGGCGGTGACGTGCAGCGCTGCACCCTCCAGCGTCAGCGCCTCGATCCGATCAGGCAGGGTGGCCCGCACGGCCAGATGCGGCGACGGCCCCAACGCGGCGACCACCTGCGGAATCGCGCTGCCGAAGCCCTGCGTCGTGAGGTCGAGCGCCACCGCCGGCGCCGCCATCGCCCCCGTGGCCCGCGCCTCCAACCGCAGCGATTCCCAGCGCGCCGCATCCGGCACCAGCGCGCCGAGCACCGCGCTGCTCCTGGCCTCGACCGTCCCGCCGATGTCGATCGTCCCGGCCGCGAGATCGGCGCTGCCTTGCGCGCTGACCCGCCCGAACGGCGCGCGCAGCGTCAGCCCACGCAGCGCAACCTTCTGCGCGGCATCGATCCCGGCATCGAGCGTGACGCTCATCGGCATGGCGGCGGCGCGCAGATCCGCCGGCAGCAACGGCGCGGCGGCGACATCCATGGTCAGCCGCGCCCCGGCCGCGCCATCGGGCGCGGCATGTACATCGCCCGTCGCGGTCAGCGTGATGTCGGGCCCCAGCGTCGCGCGCAGATCGAGCCGCGCCCCGCTCGCCGGCCCATCCAGCGTCAGCAACGCCTCGGTGGCGCGGTCGGGCAGGCCGAGCATCGTCGCCAGCAGCCCACCCGGCGGTTCGCGCGCCTGCAGCCGCGCTACCAGCCGATCCGCCCCGGGGGCCAGGTCCAGCGTCAAATTGGCCTCGGCCGGCGCATCCAGCCGCAGCACGTCGACCCGCGCTGACAGCCGCCCCTCGGCATAGACCGCCTCGCCATCCAGCCCGAGCACCGCCGCCACCCCGGCCACGGGTTCGCCGAGTTCGATCCGCTCTACCGCCAGCCGGTCGATCCGCACCGCCACCGGCAGTTGCGGCAGGGCGGGGATCAGCGGCGCATCCGGGTCGGGCGGCGGCGGCTCGGCGGCGGGCGGCAGTCGGTGCACGGCCACGCGCCGCGCCGTCAGCGCCGTGACCCGCGCCTGCGGATGCAGCAGCGCCGGCAGGTCGAGCGCCAGCACGGCGTCCTCCAGCTCCAGCCACGGCCCATCGGCATCGGCCATCACCAGCCGCCCGACGCCGAGCCGGCCGGGCAGGGGGCCGCTCATCCCTTCGATGGTCAGCCCCGGCACGAGGCTGCCCGCCAGCCGCTCCACGGCCGCACGGCCGGGACCGGTATTCACCCAGACCAGCGCGCCGGTGACCAGCACCAGCACCAGCATCGGCATGCCGAGGAACAGGAAGATGCCCAGGCGCAGCCCGGCGCGCAGCACGCCATGTGGCGTCGGAACCAGGCGGCGCATCATCCCGGCCACTCGCGGCATTTCAGAAGGCCTGCCCGATGCCGACATACAGCCCATAGGCCGGGTCGCCCTGCTGCGGGTTCAGCGGCACGCCGATATCGACGCGGATCGGCCCGATCGCGGTCAGGTACCGCAGCCCGGCGCCGACGCCCACGCGCAGCGTGCCGGTTCCCGGCGTCTGGTCCTCGCTGACGGTGCCGGCATCGACGAAGGCCACCGCCCCCCACGGGCCGGAGATCACCTGCCGCCATTCGGCGCTGAGTTCCAGCAGGCTCGCCCCCCCCAATGGCCGGTTGCCCGCATCGCGCGGCCCGATCGACTGATAGGTATAGCCGCGCACCGACCCACCGCCGCCGGCATAGAAGCGCTTGTCCAGCGTGATCTGGTCAAAGCTCGCCCCGAGCGCCGAACCGACGGATGTCCGCAGCGCCAGCACCCCGCGCTGGTCCCCGGTCACGTCGAGATAGGTGCTGCCGGTCGCCTGCAGCCGCACATAGCTCGTGCCATCCAGCAGCGAGTAGTACGGCGTGGCGTTCACATTGATCCGGTAGCCACTGGTCGGGTTCAGCAGGCTCGTGGTGGTGTCGTAGCGCAGCCCGGTGACGAAGCCGAGCAGCGTATAATCCTCCAGCACGCCATAGCGGCCGATCCGCCCCGTCTCGAAGGTTGGTCCGGCCTGGGCGGTCAGCCGCTCGGTCAGCCGCCGCTGTGCGATCGCCGAGGCGATGAAGGCATCGCGGTC
This sequence comes from Neoroseomonas lacus, assembly GCF_014644535.1. Classification (GTDB taxonomy): domain Bacteria; phylum Pseudomonadota; class Alphaproteobacteria; order Acetobacterales; family Acetobacteraceae; genus Neoroseomonas; species Neoroseomonas lacus. Next base: position 373,847 of record NZ_BMKW01000001.1, on the reverse strand, counting down.
ATAGGCTTCGAGGTTCTCCTTCACCGCGCCGACCCGCGCGACCATCTGGTAGTCGCGCTCGAACAGTTCCGGCAGCGTCAGCGTGGCGAAGGTCCGGTACGTCGCATTGCCGAAACTGCCATCGGAAATGCGCGACGCCTCGGCCTCCAGCCGCAGCCGCTCCGCCCCCCCGAACAGGTTGCGGTGTTCCCAGAACACGCTGACGGCGAGGCCGAAATTCGTCTCATAGGCCACCGTCCCGCCCACCGCGCGCAGCGGCCGTTCACTCACCACGAAGGCGATCGGCAGCGTCCCATCGGGCCCGACCTCGGTGCCGGCCTCGACCCGCACGCTGTCGAAGACGCCGAGCGAAACCAGCGCGCGCCGCGCCCGCTCGACCGCCGCGGGCGAATAATCCCGCCCCTCGACCTGCCGCGCGACGGTCCGCCGCAGCAGCCCGGTATCGGTGCGGTCCTGGCCGCGCACATCGGGCGTGGCGAAGCGCGCGCGCGGCCCCGGCGCGAAGCGCCAAGCGATGTCCATCGCGCGGCGGTCATGGTCCACCGTGATCTCGCGCCCCGCCACGGCGGCCAGCGGATGGCCCGCATTGCGCAGCGCGTCGCGCATCGCCGTCTCGGCGGCAAGCACCGCTTCGGCGCGGGCCGGATCGCCTTCCATGAAGCCGGCCGCCTGCGCCGCCTCGCGCACCACATCAGTGTATGCCGCCGGCTCGGCGGTGATGGTGACGCGCCCGACGCTGTAGCGCGGCCCAGGCGTGAGCGTGATCACCACCGGCACCGGCGCGCGCGCCGCCTGCAGTCGGGCGGGCAGCGCCGGGTCCTCGGGCGACAGGCCATCGATCGTCGCGCCGACCTGGCCGCCCCAATACCCCTCGGCCCGCAGTGCTTCCTGCAGGCGCGGCAGATCCGCCCGTACCCGGCCGATCAACCCGAAGGCATCGGTCGGCGCGCGCTCGCGCAATGTCACCGTCTGCGCCACCGCCTGCGCCGTCGCGGCCAAGCCCGATTCGTCGCCGGCACGGACCTCGGCGGTGTAGTCGACATTGGGCGGCTCGGTGCTGGCGGGCGCGGCTGCCTCATCCGGCGTCGTCGCCGGCGCCTCCTCGCCCTCGACGAAGGCAGGGGCGGCGCACAGCACCACAAACAGCGCCGCCGCCGAGCGGTGGGCTGTGGTGCGGTACGGCGCGGCGGGATAGGCTCTTCTGGTCATGCACAACAATCTCGCCGCGACCCTTACATCCTGGCGCCGCCATCTGCACGCCAACCCAGGCCTCACGCTTCACGAAGGAGAGACGGCGGCCTTCGTCGTCGCCCGGCTGAAGGAGATCGGCCTTACCGACATCGTGGAGAACGTGGGGGGCCACGGTGTGGTTGCCACGATCCAGCGCGGCGGCGGCAACCGCTCCGTCGGCCTGCGCGGCGACATGGATGCGCTGCCGATCCAGGAGCAGAACGAGGACATCCCCTGGAAGTCCACGAATCCGGGCGTCATGCACGCCTGCGGCCATGACGGGCACACCACCGCGCTGCTCGGCGCCGCCCGGGTGCTGATGGACGACCCGAGCTGGACCGGCACGGTGCGCCTGGTGTTCCAGCCGGCCGAGGAAGGTGGCGGCGGCGCCCGCAACATGATCGCCGACGGCCTGTTCGAACGCTTCCCGATGGAACGCATCTTCGGCTGGCACAACTGGCCCGGCCTCGCGGCGGGCACCATCGCCGTGCACGACCGCGCGGTGATGGCCGCCGGCGCGCGGTTCGAGATCGTCTTCGACGGCCATGCCGGCCACGCCGCGCTGCCGCACCTCACGCGCGACCCGATGATCGCCGCCGGCCACGCCATCGTCGCCATCCAGTCGATCATCGCCCGCAACCTCGACCCGCTGGCCGGCGGCGTGGTGTCGATCACCGTCGTCGAGGGCGGCGAGGCACAGAACCAGATCACCGCCCGCGTCACGCTGAAGGGCACTGCCCGCTGGCTGCGCGACGAGGACCAGGCGACCATCGAGGAAGGCCTGTCGCGCATCGCCCACGGCGTCGCCGCGACCTATGGCGTGTCGACCACCTTCTCCTTCCGCGCCGGCGTGATGGTCACCGCGAACCACCCGGCCGAACGCGACCTTGCCGCCGAGGCCGCCGCCGCCGTGACCGAGGTGCGACGGGACATGCTGCCGGCGATGACCGGTGAGGATTTCGCCTGGTACCTGAAATGCGTTCCCGGCGCCTTCGTCTGGATCGGCAATGGGCCGGCGGATAACGGGCGGGAACTGCACCACCCGCGGTATGATTTCAACGACGAGGTGCTGCCGACGGCGGCGAAGTTCCTGGCGGAGACGGCGAAGCGGGCGCTGGCCGGGCAATAGCCTGCGGGGCCGGATCACGGGCACATTGCTGCATCGCAGCAGGACAATTAGGCTGTCCGCATGCAATCCTTGCCCGCCCCGCTCCCGAGCTTCGACCTGCTGCCGGACGCGGCCGACAGGTTGCGTGCGTTGGAGGCGCGGCTGGCCGAGGAACTCGTCTTCCTCAACCTGCCGGGCAAGCCTTGGGTGCCGTCGACGCCCTGGGCCGGGGGTGAATTGCTCGACGTCGCCATCATCGGTGGCGGGCTGAACGGGTTGTGCGCGGCCGCGTCGCTCAAGCTCAACGGCGTCTCGCGCATGGCGGTGCTCGACCGCGCCCCGGCCGGGCGCGAGGGGCCCTGGATCACGACGGCGCGCATGAACACGCTGCGCACGGCCAAGGAGGCCGCCGGCCCCGCCCTCGGCATCCCGTCCCTGACCTTCCGCGCCTGGTTCGAGGCACAATACGGCCGCGAGGCCTGGACCGGCATGTTCCGCATCCCGCGGGCGATGTGGATGGACCATCTGGTCTGGTATCGCCGCGTCATGGCGCTGCCGGTGCGCAACGGTGTCACCATCACCGCGATCCGGCCGCAGGGCGAGGCGCCGATCGCCATTGCCACCGAGGCGCATGGCACGCTGCATGCGCGACGGGTGGTGCTCGCCACCGGCATCGACGGGCTTGGCGGCCCCGCCATCCCGGCGGTCTTCGCCGGGCTGAGCCGGGCGGTCTGCGCGCATTCCTACGACGAGATCGACCTGGCCGCGCTGGCCGGCAAGCGGGTCGGCGTGATCGGCGCCGGTGCCTCGGCGATGGACAATGCGGCGAGCGCGCTGGAAGCCGGTGCGGCCTCGGTCGACCTGCTGATCCGCCGCGCCGCCATGCCATTGGTGGACAAGTTCACCGGCATCGGCAGCAAGGGCATGGCGCATGGCTATCTGGGCCTGCCGCCGGCCGATAAATGGGCGCTGTTCCATGCCGGCAACCAGGCGCAGCTGCCCGCGCCGCGTTCCTCGGTGCTGCGCGTCTCGCGCCATCCGAATGCGCGCTTCCACTTCGCCTGCCCGGTGCTGGCGGCGCGCGAGGAGGGCGACGGGCTGCGCGTGACCACGCCGCGCGGCACGCTGCGGCTCGATTTCCTGATCCTCGCCACCGGCTTCGAGGTGGCACCCGAGAAGCGGCCGGAACTCGCCGCCATCGCGCCGCATATCCGCCGCTGGTCCGATGCCTTCGCCATGCCGCCAGGGCAGGAGGATGCGGGCCTTGCCGCGCACCCCGACCTTGGCCCCGGCTTCGAATTCCTCGAACGCACGCCCGGCGCCTGCCCGGGGCTCGACCGCATCCACTGCTTTGCCTTCCCCGCCGTGCTGTCGCACGGCAAGGTCACCAGCGGCATCCCTTCGGTCACCGAGGCCGCGCGGCGCCTGACCGAGGCAATCGCCCGCAGCCTGTTCGTCGAGGACCGCGCAGCGATCCGCGCCGCCTTCGACGCCTATGACACGCGGGAACTGCTCGGGGATGAATGGACGCCCTGGGAAGGTCCGCTCGGAGAAGACAGCCATGAAGCCGCGTGATCCCCGCCCATGACGCTCGCCCATGATGATCCGGAGATCATGGCCCGTGCCGCCGCGCTGCATGCCAGCGCGGTGGTCTTCGACGGCCTGAGTACCTGCAATTGGAGCCGCACCATCTTCGAGGAGATGCGCGCCGGCGGCGTCACCGCCGTGAACTGCGCCTCCTTGCTGTGGGAGGATCTGCGCGGCGGTCTCGACAACGTGCTGTTCTGGAAAAGCATGTTCGAGGAACACGCCGACCTGCTGCGGCCGGTGAAGACCGTGGCCGACATCCACGCCGCCAAGGCCGAGGGCCGCACCGGCATCTCCATCGGCTGGCAGAACACCTCGCCGATCGAGGACCGGCTGCACGACGTCGCGATCTTCAAGGATCTCGGCGTCAACATCATGCAACTGACCTACAACACGCAGAACTACTCGGGCGCGGGCTATCTCGAACTGACCGATTCCGGCCTGACCGGCTTCGGGCGGGAGGTGGTGCACGAGATGAACCGCGTCGGCGTGCTCTGCGACCTCAGCCATGTCGGCGAGAAGACCAGCTTCGATGCCATCGCCTGGTCGAAGCAGCCTGTCTGCATCAGCCATGTCCTGCCGCGCGCGATGCATGACGTGCCGCGCAACAAGACCGACGCGCTGCTCGCCGCCTGCGCCGAGCGCGACGGGCTGATCGGCATCAGCCTGTTCGCCCCCGGGCTGCGCGCCGGCAACGACGCGACGGTCGAGGACTACATTGACGCCATGGAGCATGTGATCGCCCTGGTGGGCGAGGACCATGTCGGGCTCGGCTGCGACTTCTCGCTCGACCACCCGCGCCCCGGGCCGTACCAGAACTACGCCAGCCGCGACAAAGGCTATGCGCGCAACCTGACCGAGTTCGCCACGGCGAAGATCAACAAGCCGCGCGGCATCAGCCGCACCAACGAGATCCCGCACATCACCGCGGCGATGCTCCGGCGTGGCTGGAGCGAGGCCACCATCGTCAAGCTGCTCGGCGCCAACTGGCTGCGGCTGCTGGAACGCGTCTGGGGCGTGGCGGCATGACGTCGCGCGATCGATCGAGGAACACCGATATGACCATCTCGCGCCGCGGCGCGCTCGCTGCGACCCTTGCTCTTGGCGCGCTGCCGGCCGCCGCGCAGGCGCCCTGGGCCCCCACCCGGCCGGTGCGCATCGTCATGCCATTTCCGCCGGGGCAGGGGTCGGACATCCTGATGCGGATGCTCGCCGAGCGGCTGCAACCGCTGCTCGGCCAACCGGTCGTGGTGGAGAACCGCGCCGGGGCCGGCGGCACCGTCGGCATGGAATACGGTGCGGGCCAGCCGGCCGACGGCACGACCATCATCATGGGCGGCAGCGGCCCGACCACCATCGCGCCGAGCCTTTATCCGCGCCTGGGCTATGACCCGCTGCGCGACATGACGCCGATCTGCCTGATCGCCTCCGTGCCGCAGCTGTTCATCGTGAACAACGACTTCCCGGTACACGGCATCCAGGACCTTATCACGCGCGCCAAGGCCAATCCGGGCGGTGTCTTCTATGCCTCCTCCGGCAATGGCACGACGCAACACCTGAATGTCGAGTTGTTCGCCTCGATGACCGGCACGCGGCTGACGCATGTGCCCTACCGCGGCTCGGGCCCCGCGCTGGCCGATTTGATGGCCGGCCAGGTGCCCTTCATGTCCGACACGCTGGCGGCGGTGGGCGAGATGGTGCGCACCGGTCGGGTGCGCGCGATCGGCGTGACCTCGAAGGAACGCTCGCCCTTCTTCCCCGATGTTCCCTCGATCCATGAACAGGGAGTGACGGGCTATGAATCGGTGGGCTGGATCAGCCTGCTCGGCCCGCGGGCCATGCCTGATGCCATCGCCGCGCGCTTCGAGACGGAGGTGGCGAAGGTGCTGGAACAGCCCGAGATCCGCCAGCGCCTGACCGAGCAATCCTTCACCCCGACCTTCCTCAATCGCCGCGACTTCACCGCCTTCATCACCAGCGAGACCGCCAAGTGGCGTGCCGTCGTGCAATCGTCGGGCGTCACAGTCGATTGAGCCGCGGCGGCGGCGACACGCACAATCCGGTCAGGCAGCCGGATTGTGGAACGGCCGCCCCGCCCAACCCTCATGCAGCGGCGCCAGGAAGTAGAAGGTCAGCCGCCGCGCGGCGAAGCGCCACACGCCGTCCCGCTTCACCATCTCATCGTCGTAATGCCCGGCCGAGACGTAGGACACGCCGTTCATCACCGACAGATACTCCATCGAGATCCGGCCGCTCGCTCGGTCACCCTCCAGCACCACCGTCCCGTTCGAGCAGAAATGCCAGAACTCCTCGGTCATCGCCGGCACCCGATGGGCAAAGAACTCAGTCAGCGCCGCCCGGCCACGCACCGCCGATAGCCCCTCGAACACGCCATCCTCGGTGAACAGGTCGATGAAGGCAGGCCATTGCCGGCCATCGAGCAGATGGCAGTACCGCCCCCGCAGATCAGCGATGGCAAGCTGGTCCTCGACCGCGCGAAGCCGGTCCTCGATGCTGCCCATGTCGCGCTTCCTCCTGATTCATCGGGACGATAGCCGCCCCCGCGCCATTCCGCCCAGCCGCCAGCCAAGGCTATCCTGACGCGATGCAGCATGACCCCCCGCCCGGCCTCCGCGCACTCGAAGCCCGCCTCGCCGAGAGCCTGGAACGCCTCCAGGAACCCGCCACCGACTGGGTGCCGCCGACCTTCGCGCCGGACGGCTCGACCGCGCTGGACGTGGCGATCCTCGGCGCCGGCATGGCCGGGCTCGCGGCCGGCTTCGCGCTGAAGCGGGACGGCGTGCTGCGCGTCGCCCTGTTTGACCCCGCACCGGAAGGCGAGGAAGGCCCCTGGGCCACCTATGCCCGTATGCGCACCCTGCGCAGCCCGAAACAGCTCGCCGGTCCGGCGCTCTCCTTGCCCGACCTCACCTTCCGCGCCTGGCACGAGGCGCAGCATGGCGCCGCCGGCTTCGCGGCGCTGGGTAAGATCCCGACGCTGATGTGGATGGACTACCTGCGCTGGTATCGCCGCGTCTCGGGGCTCGATATCCGCAGCGGCGTCGCCGTCACGCTGATCGAACCGGACGACGCGCTGTTTCGCCTGAGGCTGTCGGACGGCGCCACGGTCTTCGCCCGCTATGTCGTGCTCGCCACCGGGCGGGACGGCCTGGGCGGGCCGCGCCTGCTGCCGGGCTTCGCCCCCGAATGGCGTGGCGCGCTCTGGGCGCATTCCGCCGATGCGGTGGAATTCGCGGCGCTGGCCGGCAAGCATGTGGTCGTCATCGGCGCCGGCGCCTCCGCCTTCGACAACGCCGCCGAGGCGCTGGAAGCCGGCTGCGGCCGCCTGACCATGCTGCTGCGCCGTGCCGCTCTTCCGCGGGTCAATTCCGGCAAGGCGCTGGAGGGCCGCGGCATCTGGCATGGCTGGCACGACCTGCCGTCCGAATGGCGCTGGCGCCTGGCGCTCGCCGTCGAGCGCCGCCAGACCCCGCCGCCGCATGAAAGCGTCCGCCGCGTCGCCGCCCACGCCCATGCCACGCTTTTGACCGGGGCCGGGATCGAGGCTGTCGCGCGTGATGGCGATGCCCTTCTGCTGACAACGCCGCGCGGGAAATACCGGGCCGACTTCACCATCCTTGGCACCGGCTTCCTGCAGGATGCGGTGCTGCGGCCGGAACTCGCCATCATCGCTGGCCAGATCCGCCTGTGGCGCGATGCCTATGCGCCGCCCGAGGCGGAACGCGATGCGACGCTCGGGCTGAATCCCTGGCTCGACGACGCCTTCGCCTTCACCGAACGGATGCCTGGCACTGCGCCGCACCTCGCCCGGCTGCACTGCCTGAACTTCGCCGCCACGCTGAGCCACGGCAAGCTGACCGGTGACATCCCGGCAATCAGCGCCGGGGCGCAGAAGCTCGCGCGCGGCATCTGTGCCCGACTGCTGGCCGCCGACATCGTCCACCACGCCGCCCGCCACGCCGCCTTCGACGAGCCGGAGATCACCGGCGATGAATGGCCTGGCGTCGCGTTATAGAGCGCGATTGGTTCACCAACCTCGCTCTGACCGTTTGTCTGATCGCGTGATTCAGACCTTCGGTGGCTTCGCACCTGCGGCCATCACGCCCTCGCCTTCGCTGCCCCAGAGGCCCGCTGAAGGCGGGCCGACAGCCAGAAAAAGGAGGGGGATTCGGGGGAGTTCTCTCCCCCGACCTTGCTTTTCCTAACGCGCAAACCCCGGCTGCGCATCAACGAACCGGTTCGGCTTGAGAAACACGGACAGGAAAACCGCCCCTTCGGGCGCCCGCGCCACATGGGTGTTCCCCGCTGGCCGCCAGACGAATTCGCCTGGCCCGCAGCGCCCTTCATCGTCCTCCAGCGCGCCTTGCAGCACGAAGGTCTGCTCGATGTCGGTGTGCTCATGCAGCGGCACTTCGCTGCCTGGTGCCATGCGGAACAGGATGGTGGACATGCCGCGGGCCTCGTCGCGGCATAGTAGTTTCATGTCGATCCCCGGGAATTCGGTCGGTTGCCAGGGCATGGCATCGGGCGTGAGGTAATGCGAGGCGAGGCGTGGGTCGCCTTTCTGGGCCTCGATGCGGGCGCGGGTCTGGGCGTCGGCCATGATGGTTCCTCCCTGATGGCGGCTGGCGCAGGGTGTCAGGCAAGTGGCTCGTCGAGCAAGGCGGCGGCTTTCGCTACCGCCCGGCCCGATGACGCGGCGCGCTCCATCGCGCACGGCAAGCCAAACCGCAGGCCGGGGGAGGTGGTCAATCGCACTGCCATCCACGAGTCACGCTAACCCGGCAGGAGGTCGATCCGCGCGGCGCGCACCGGGCAATCGTCCGCTCAATCAGCCGAGAGATGCATATCTCGTGCGATCGCCTGCCACCGCATCGCGCTCGCCGCGATCCAGGCATCGCCTTCGGCCACCGGCACGCTGATCGGCTCGACGAAGGCCGTGCGCAGCCGCGCCGCCGTCTCCGGCGTGCCGATCTTCCCCACCGCCTCGCGCAGCCGCGCGACAATCGGCTCCGGCGTCCGCTTCACCACGGCGAGGTTGAACCAGATGCCGAGGTCATACCCCGCCACCCCGGCTTCCTGCATGGTCGGCACATCCGGCAGCGCGCCGGCCCGGCGGGTCGTCGTCACCGCCAGCGCGCGGAAGGCGCCCGAGCGGATATGCGCGGTCGAGGTCGCCGTGGTGTCGAAGCCGAAATCGACATCCTTCGCCAGCATCGCGGCGACCAGCGGCGAGGAACCGCGATACGGCACATGGGTCGCCTCGATCCCCGTCATCTGCAGGAACAGCGCCGCCGACAGATGCGAGGAGGAACCGTTGCCCACCGACCCATAGACCAGCGGCCGGCGCTTCGCTTCCTCGATGAAGGCCGCGACATTCGTCGCCTCGACCCGACCGGGGATGACGGAGAACACATTCGCCACCTCGCCGAGCATGCCGAGTGAGGTGAAATCGCGCAGCGCATCGACGCCGGAGCGCGCATAGACGATCGGGTTGACTCCGAACAACGCCGTCGTGCCGAGCAGGATGGACAGCCCGTCGGCCTCCGACTGCACCACCGCCTGGGTGCCGATATTGCCGCCCGCGCCGGCGCGGTTCTCGATCACCACCGCCTGGCCGAGCTCCCGCGCCAGCGGTTCGGCGACGATGCGCGCGACGATGTCGTTCACCCCGCCCGGCGGATAGGTGACGACGATGCGGATCGGCCGGCTCGGCTGCCAGGGCTGGGCGCGCAGGGCAGGGGCGGCGAGGAAGGTGCCGAGGCCGGCAAGCGCGGCACGACGTGCGATCTCAGTCATGGACGGTCCCGTATTCGGATTGACGCGCACTTCCTAAACCCTGCACCTAGGTAGGGCCAGGGAGGCGCGCGCAAAATCCAGCCGCTGAACCGCCCCGGCGTGCCGCGTCAGAAAGACCGCGTCGCCGAACCAACGACGCCAGATCCCGCCCGCGCCGATGCCGGCACGTCGTCAGCCAAGCATGCGCCCCAGCCAGGCGCCGGCTTCCGCCACCGCCCGATCCGACGCGCCCACATGCCCCATCGCCCGCAGGAAGCCGTGCAGCACGCCGGGGAAGGTGGTCGCTTCAACGCTCACCCCCGCCTCGCGCAGCCGCTTTTCCATCGCGTAGTTCTCCCCCGACAGCACATCGAGTTCCGCGACATGCATCAGGCAGGGCGGCAGGGCGGCGAGGTCGGCCAAATCCGCCCGCAACGGCGCGGCGAGGGGATGCAGCCGGTCCGCCTCGCGCGGCGCATAGCAGCGCCAGTAGAAATCCATCTTCTCGCGCGTCAGCGTGTGACCGGTGGCAAACTCTTCATAGGACGCCGTGTCGAGCCGCGAATCATACACACCGTAATTCAGCAACAGCCCGGCGAGCTTCAGCTCCGGGTCGGTCTGCCGCAGCAGCAGCGCGACCGCGATCGCCAGGTTGCCGCCCGCCGAATCGCCGCCGATCACGATGCGCGACGGGTCCAGCCCCCACTCCGCGCCGTGCTTCGCGACCCAGCGCACCACCGCCGCGCATTCCTCCAGCGCCTGCGGGAAGGGCGCTTCGGGGGAGAGCGCGTAATCCGGCCCGACCACCGCGCAGCCCCCGGCGGCGGCATAGCCGCGCATAATGTGGTCATGCGTGTCGATGCTGCCCCAGACCCAGCCGCCGCCATGGATATAGACCATCACCGGCAGCGGCGCGTCGCCGCTCGGCTTGTGCACCCGGCATGCCAGCCGCCGCCCGCGCACCGCGAGCCACCGATCCCCGCTCTCGGCCATCTTCGGCCCGCTGACCGCCGCCAGCGCTGCCCCGGGCCCGTCATTCGACACCCGCGCCCCATCGAGCGGCAATGCGAGCGTCACCGGCGGGAAGGCGCGACCGCGCTCCTCCATCATCGCGGTGAAGGCGCGCATTTCGGGGTCCCAACGATCCTGGCTCATTCCACCATCCCTCATGATGGCGCAGTGGAAGACGCCTGGACGAAACCGGCAAGATGCCGGCGGCACCGATACGAAATCCCGGGTTGCCGCGCCGCGCCCTCAACGCCATGTTGCACTGCACAATGCCCGAATTCCTGACCCTTGCCCCGCGTGGTGGCTTCCGCCCTTCCGCCCTGTTCCACCCGTCCAGCGTCGTGCTGGTGGTGGGTGAGGGCAGTGCCGAGGCGCCCGTCCTCGCCCGCAACCTCGCCGCTGGCGGCTTCCGCGGCCGGCTGATGGCCGTCGGCGCCAGCCCGGATGGCTTGGAAGCCTTCCCCGACATCGCCGCGCTGCCGGTGACACCCGACCTCGCCGTCCTGTGCCTGCCGCCCGAGGCGCTGGAAGCCGCCATGACGGCCCTGGCCGCACGCGGCTGCCATGCCGCCATGGTGCCCGGCCCGGCCCCCGACCTCGCCGCGCTGGAGCGGCGCACCGGCATGCGGGCGCTGGGGCAGGGCTCCTTCGGCATCGCGGTGCCGGCGATCGGGCTGAACGCCACGCTGTCGCATGTCCAGCCGGCCAAGGGGCGTCTCGCGCTGGTAACGCAGTCCTCGGCCATCGCGCGGGCGGTGCTCGACTGGGCGGCCGCCGAGGCGGTCGGCTTCACCCATGTCGTCGGCATCGGCGGCAACCAGGGGCAGGGCTTCGCCGGCGTGCTCGACTGGTTGGCGCGCGACCCGGGCACCGGGGCCATCCTGCTCGACATCCGGCGCATCAAGAACCGGCGGATGTTCATCTCCGCCGCCCGCGCCGCGGCGCGCACCCGCCCCGTGGTGGCAATCCGCGCCGGCGGGCGCCTCGCCGATGCCTCCGGCCAGGCCGATGCGGTGATGGAAGCCGCGCTGCGCCGCGCCGGCGTGCTGCGCGTCGCCGGGCTCGAGGACCTTCTCTCGGCCGCCGAGACCCTCGCACGGGTGCGCGTCTCGCCACGCCCGCTGGCCGGGGCGGGGGACCGCATCGCGGTGGTCACCAACGGAGTCGGCCTCGGCAGCCTGGCCTCGGACGCGGCGCTCGCCGGTGGCGGAAGGCTGGCCGAGATCGACGACGACGCGATGGCCGCGATCGCGGTCGGCCTGCCGGCCGGCTGGAGCGGTCGCAACCCGCTCGCGCTGGCGGCCGGCTCGGCGCCGCGTCTGGGCGAGGCGGCGGCGATGCTCGCCGGCCTGCCCGGCGTCGATGCCGTGGTCGCCCTCTGCGCCCCCGAGCCCGACAGCGACCCCGCATTGGTGCGCGAAACCCTGACGGCCGCGGTCAAGGCCAGCCGTGGCGCCCCGATCCTGGTCGGCTGGCCGGGCCAGGCCACCGCCGGCTCTCAGCGCGCGCGTCTGGCCGAAGCCGGGGTCGCCGTTTTCCCCACCCCCGAGGCCGCTGTTCGCGGCGCGCTGCATTTGGCGCAGGACCGCCGCAACCGGGCCGCTGCGGCCGAATTGCCGCCCCGCGCGGTGCTCAACCTCGCCCCGGACCGCGCCCGCGTGGCGCGCATCTTCGCAACCGCCCGCGCCGCCGACAGGCGGGAACTGACCGAGGAGGAAGCGCTGTCGGTGCTCGCCGCCTATGGCATCCCGACCGTGCCGGGCCGCGCCGTGGCCGGGCCGGCGGAAGCCGCCGACGCCGCCGCCATGCTCGGCTTCCCGGTGGTGCTGAAGATTCTCAGCCCCGATATCGGCCGCAAGACCGAGGTCGGCGGCGTCACCCTCGGCCTGTCCAGTCCGGCGGCGGTGCGCGTGGCGGCCGAGGCGATGGCGGCCCGCGTCGCGGCGGCGCGGCCCGAGGCGCGGCTGACCGGCTTCCTGGTGCAGCGCCAGGCCGGGCGGGTGCAGGAACTCCGTCTGCGCCTGGGTGATGACACCATGTTCGGCCCCTGGATTGCCTTCGGCCGCGGTGGCACCGCGGCCGATATCGACCCCGATGAGGGCTTCGACCTGCCGCCGCTGAACCTTACCCTGGCCCATGCGCTGATCCGCCAGACACGCACCGCGCGGCTGCTGGACGGCTGGCGCGACCATCCGCCGGCCAATGTGCCGGCGATCGCCGATGCCCTGGTGCGGCTGTCGCAGATCGCGGTGGATTTTCCCGAGATTGAATTCTTTGGAATCAATCCGCTGGCGGCCGATGCTCAGGGTGTGCTGGCGCTCGACGCCTCCCTGCTGCTGCGCCCGTCGGGCCAGTCATCCCTGCTCGCCATCCCGCCCTATCCGGCAGAGCTGGCGCGCTCGTGGCGAGGCAAGGATGGCCGGAGCGTCGTGGTCCGCCCGATCCGCCCCGAGGATGCCGCCGCCCATGCCGAGGCCTTCCGTCGCCTGACGGCCGAGGATGTCCGCTACCGCTTCTTCTCCGCCATGACCGAGCTTGGCGCGGCACAGATCGCCCGGATGACGCAGATCGACTACGACCGGGAGATGGCCTTCGTCGCCGCCGAGCATGTCGAGGGCGGGCCGGACCTGACGGTCGGCGTCTCCCGCCTGATCCGTGAACCGGGGGGCGAGAGCGGCGAATTCGCGGTGATCGTGGACCCGAGCTGGAAGGGCCAGGGCCTGGCGCGGCACCTGATGGAGCGGCTGTTCGAGTGGGGCCGGTTGGTCGGCATGAAGGCGATCGTCGGCCAGGTGCTGGCGACGAACCGCCCGATGCTGGGCTTCGTGCGCGCCCTGGGCTTCGAACTGCATATCAGCGCCGAGGATCCGGACATCATGGAGGCACGCAAGCAGCTGTAAGGACTGGGGCACCGCCCCGGCTGCGTCCTGGCGGCACGGGTTGAACGGCACCCGCGACAGCCCGCGGCGCAATACGAGGGGCAGGATCAAGGAAGCCCACGGCAGGGGGTCCGGGAACGGTCGTGTCTTCGGAAAGGGCTGCCCCCTCCAGGTTGGAAAGAACATCAAATAACATATCTAACTATATGCCTTTAAATGTTTTGTCTTCGCTGACGCTACTGCGCCGCCGCCCTTGCAAGGTCGATCCGCCCCTCAGCTCCGGCGCACCTGTCCCGGCGACAGGCGGCACCGACTGATCCGGCCCGGTGTCAGGCCGCGGCGTGCAGGCGGATCAGCTGGCGCACCCGCGCCGCGGCCTCGGCGCCCTTCAGGGCGTCCCGCCAGGCGGCCTCGGCGACGCGCTGATGGGTGCCGACCGCCTCGTCGGCCGAGGTGATGAAGGCGACGCCGGCGGCGGCGGTGGGATGCGCGTCCGGGGCAAAGGCGCTGCCGATGACGTTGGCGCGCTCGCGCCCACGCAGCACCAGGAAGGGCCCGCTGGGTTCGGACCCGGCGATCAGGCCGAGCTGCAGGCCGATCGGCACGGTCTCCATCTGGTCGGCGATGGCGTCCGCTTCCGACCGCGCGGCGAGACGGCAGCGCATGCGCGCGCGCTCGGACAGCGGCAGGCCCGCGGCGATCCCGTCGGCCAACAGCCGCGCAAGGGTCGTCTCGCCGAGCAAGGCGATGATGTTCGGCTTGCGCGCCTGCTGCAGCTTCTTGCGGGCGGCCAGCAGGCCGAGCATCTGCTCGACCTGGGTCCGGGCCAGCAGGCGGTCCGGCTGGCCGTCAGCATGCTCGGTCCAGGCCTCCGCCAGCGCGCCGTCGAACGCTTCGGACGTGACCGGGTAGCAAAGGCCGCCACCGACCTGGAGCACCTGGTCAGCTTGTTCCTCGACCTGTCGCAGCCGTTCCTGAAAGGCGGCCGGGCGACCGAAATATTCGACGCCGATCCCCAGCAGGGACAGTGGCGAGATCTTCAGCAATTCGGCGAGACGGCGGATGGTGTCGAGCTTGATCACCTCGCCCTTCTCGTAGCGATAGAGCGCCGCCCGTGACACACCAAGACGCGCCGCGATTTCCTCGGCACGAAGGCCGGATTCCAGGCGGTAGGCCCGCAGTTGCTGACCGATTTCGGCGAATCGCATTTCAATCATCCCGTCGTCGGAGAGAATTCACGTTACTGGGTTTCAGGTTGATTTCCGAGACATAATCTCACGCACGCGGCTTCGTGACGATTTCTATCCACGGGTCGCGCGCACCGAATGCCGAGCCGTCACCCCGTGGGTCGTCGCCCGAACGGCTAGGCGCGCGACGAAACGCGCCACACGGCGCGACGCTGCGTCCGGCTCGCCGCTCGGAGCAGATCCCGATCAGCCGGAATCGCTCGGTCGGATTAAAATATTCGTAAAAACAATATGTTATGGCGTCCTCCAATCAAACGACATCGACCCGCATCCCCACCCAGCCGTCCAGGTCAGTATCCTGGAATGGGCAAGGCTGCGGGCCGGTGCCGGACGTGAAACGCGCCGGATGGCCAGTGCCGAACGGACTCTCAGGCGTCCTCGGCAACCTTGTGGGCGGCGAGCGTCTCAAGCGCCTTCACGAGACTGGAATGGTCCAGCTCCGCCCCGCCCGCCGCCGACACCGCGGCGAAAAGCTGCTGGGTCGAGGCCGTGTTGGGCAGCGCCACGCCAAGGTCCCGCCCGGCCTGCAGCGCCAGGTTCAGGTCCTTCTGGTGCAGCCGGATACGGAAGCCGGGCGCGAAGGTGCGCTTGATCATCCGCTCGCCATGCAGTTCCAGGATGCGCGAGGTAGCCAGCCCGCCCATCAGCGCCTGGCGCACCTTGGCGGGATCGGCACCGGCCTTGGAGGCGAAGGTCAGCGCCTCGGCCACCGCCTCGATGGTCAGCGCGACGATGATCTGGTTGGCGACCTTGCAGGTCTGCCCGGCGCCGACCGGCCCGACCAGGGTCACGTTCTTGCCCATCGCATCGAACAGCGGCTTGGCGCGGGCGAAGGCGGCGTCCGACCCGCCGACCATGATGGTCAGGCTGGCCTGCTTGGCGCCGACCTCGCCGCCCGAGACGGGCGCGTCGAGGTAGTCGCCGCCCTTGGCCGCGATCTTCTCGGCGAAGGCTTTCGTCGCGGTCGGGCTGATCGAGGACATGTCGATCACCAGCGTGCCGGGCTTCAGCCCCTCGGCGACACCCTTCGCGCCGAACAGCACGGCCTCGACATCGGGGGTGTCGGGCACCATCAGGATGGCGACCTCGGCCCCGGCGGTGGCGGTGGCGGCATCCGGGGCGACGGCGAAGGCGGCGCGGTCCTCGGCGGTCAGGCTGGCGCGCTCGACGACGGTGATGTCATGGCCGGCGGCCTTGAGGTGGCCGGCCATGGGGCGACCCATGATGCCGAGGCCGATGAAGGCGATCTTCATGCGTTTCTCTCCGTAAGGGGCGGGCGGCGAGGCCCATGGATCGGCGCCATCCGGAGCCGGCCCGCACAGATAGCGGAGTCTCGCGCGCGGGAACATGCGAGGCTCGGCGTCCCGTCATGACGGTCTTCGCCTCCGAGGGCGGAGGGCCGCGCGTCAGGCTGACGGCGCGGCGGCCGAAGCGGGCCGGCTACGCCTTGTACGGCGCGAACCAGCCCAGCCCGGCCACCGTCTCGCCCGCCGGCCGGTATTCGCAGCCGATCCAGCCGCGGAAGCCGAGTGCATCAATCCGCTCGAACACGAAGGGCCAGTTGACCTCCCCGGTGCCCGGCTCGTTGCGGCCAGGATTGTCGGCCACCTGCATATGAGCGATCAGCGGCAGGTGCTTCTCGACCCGCTTGACCACGTCGCCTTCGGTGATCTGGCAGTGATAGAGGTCGAACTGCATCCCGAGCTTCTCCGGCCCGACCGCGGCGATGATCGCCGCCGCCTGGTCGGTGGTGTTGAGGAAGAATCCGGGAATGTCGCGGTGGTTGATCGGCTCGATGATCGGCTTCACGCCGACCTTCGCGCATTGCTCCGCCGCCCAGGCGAGGTTGGCGCCATAGACCGCCGTCATCGTGTCATGCGCGACACCCTCGGGCTTCAACCCGGCCATCACATGCAGCCGCGGGCATTCGAGCTCCACGCTGTATTCCAGCGCTCGGGCGATGGCGTCGCGGAACTCGCTTTGGCGGCCGGGCAGGGCGGCCATGCCGCGCTCGCCCTTTGTCCAGTCGCCCGGCGGCGCGTTGAACAGCACCTGGGACAGGCCGTTATCCTTCAGCCGCGTGGCGATCTCGGCGGCCGGGAAGTCGTAGGGGAAAAGGAACTCCACCGCCTTGAAGCCGGACTTGGCGGCCAGCGCGAAGCGGTCGAGGAACGGCACCTCGTTGAACATCATCGAGAGGTTCGCGGCAAAACGAGGCATTCCGGCTTTCCCCCAAGGAAGCGTTATGCCGGCAGGCTACCGCCACCATGGCCGGCGGGCCAGCCCCGGGCTCGCCGCAGCCCCGCGCTTCGGGCAGGATGACCGCATGCCCATGGATACACCGCGCGCCGCGCGCATGATCGGGATCACCGCGCTGGCCGCGCTCGCCGCGGCGTGCCTGCTGGTGCTGCGGCCCTTCATGTCCGCCCTGCTGTGGGCCGTCATCCTCGTCTTCTCCACCTGGCCGGTCTTCACCTTCGTCTGCCAGCGCGCCCGTCTGTCGCGCGGGGCCGGCGCGGTGCTGATGGTGGCCGCCCTGTTCCTGCTGATCGGGCTGCCCATCGTGCTCGCCGCGCCGACCAGCCGCGAGGAGGTCGAATCGCTGCGCGCCAGCATCGAGGCGCTGCTGACCGAAGGCCTGCCCGGCCTTGGCGCCTGGCTGTCGAGCCTGCCGGTGGTCGGCCCCTGGATACACACCTGGATCGGCGAGACGGAATTCGACCTGCTCGGCCTCGCCGGCCTGCTGCGGCCCTACGCCGGCACGCTGACGCAACAGGCGCTGTCCGTGCTGCTCGCGGTGCTGTCGGGGCTGGCGGAACTGCTGCTCGCGATCCTGCTGGCCTTCTTCTTCTATCGCGACGGGCCGGCCATGGCCGTCCGCGCCAAGGGCCTGATGCACCGCCTCGGCGGCGCGACCGGCATCCGCATGATGAACCTCGCCGCCGACGTGACGCGGGGTGTGGTCTGGGGCCTGGTGGGCACCGCGGTGGCGCAGGGCATCCTGGCGGGCATCGGCCTGTCGATCGCCGGAGTGCCGCAGGCGGGGCTGCTGGCCGTGGTCACCGGGGTGATCTCGATCTTCCCGGTCGGCGCGCCGCTGGTCTGGATCCCGGCCAGCCTTTGGCTGCTGACCCAGGGCCAGACCGGCTGGGGCATCTTCATGGCGCTGTACGGGGCGCTGGTGATCTCCTCGGTCGACAACATCATCCGCCCCTGGGCGATCGCGCGCGGGGCGAACCTGCCGCTGCTGCTCACGTTGATGGGCGCGCTGGGCGGCGTGCTGGCCTTCGGCTTCCTCGGCTTGTTCCTCGGGCCGGTGGTCCTGGCGGTGGGCTATACCCTGCTGCTCGAATTTGCGAGTGGTGTCGAGGAGGAAGCCTCGCAAACCTCTTCCGTGCCGCCACCGCCGGCCCTATAGCCGAAGACTTGCGCCAAATCCGGCCCACAAGGTGCCGGGGGCCGGGAGACATGGAGGCAACAGGGATGCGTAAGCTGCTAATGGCGGCCGCACTGGCCGTGGGGCTGAGTGCCGGGATGGCGGAGGCGCGCACGGTGCGCTGGGCCGCTTCGGGCGACCCGAACACCATGGATCCGCACAGCCAGAATGTCGGCACCGTTACCATGGTGCTGCAACAGATCTACGACCCGCTGATCCAGCGCACGCAGGAACTCGGCCTCGCCCCGGGCCTGGCCACCCGTTGGGAGCAGGTTGAGCCCAACCGCTGGCGCTTCTGGCTGCGCGACGGGGTGAAATTCCACGACGGCCAGGCCTTCACCGGCGAGGACGTGGTGTTCAGCATCATGCGCGCGCGGGAGCCGACCTCGAATTACGGCATCTATGTCGACACGGTGGAGCGCGCGGTCCTCGCCGAGCCGATGGTCGTGGACGTCATCACCAGCACGCCCGACCCGATCCTGCCGAACAAGATCGCCTCCGTGATGATGATGTCGCGCGCCTGGTCGGAACAGCACAACGCCACCCGCCCACAGAACACCCGCGCGCGGGAGGAGATGTTCACCACCCGCAACACCAACGGCACCGGCGCCTTCCGCCTGCAGTCCCGCGAGCCGGACGTGCGCACCGTGATGGTGCGCAACACGGAATGGTGGGGCTGGAACGAACCCGCCAGCCGCGAGGCCAACATCACCGAGATCATCTACCGCCCGATCACCTCGGATGCGACGCGCGTCGCCGCCCTGCTGTCGGGCGAGGTGGATTTCGTGCTCGACCCGCCGCTGCAGGACCTCGCCCGACTGCGCGCCGCGCCGAACATCAAGGTGACGGAAGGGCCCGAGGTCCGCACCATCTTCATCGCGATGGATGTGAACCGCGACGAACTGCTCTATTCGGACGTGCGCGGCCGCAATCCGCTGAAGGACCTGCGGGTGCGCCAGGCGCTCTACCAGGCGATCGACATCCAGGCGATCCACCGCACCACCATGCGCGGCCAGTCGGTGGTGACCGGCACGCTGTTCCCGCCGCAGGTCAATGGCTACACCGCCGCCGAGGATGTCCGCCTGCCCTACGACCAGGCCCGCGCCCGCGCCCTGCTGGCCGAGGCCGGCTATCCGAACGGCTTCGAGATCACCCTCGACTGCCCGAACAACCGCTACATCAACGATGAGCAGATCTGCCAGGCGGTGGTGGCGATGTGGGCGCGCGTCGGGGTGCGCGCGCGGCTGAATTCCATGCCGCTCGCCCCTTTCTTCGCCAAGATCCAGCGCGACGACACCTCCATCTACCTGCTCGGCTGGGGCGTGCCGACGCTCGATGCGCTGTATTCCTTCCAGTCGCTGCTGCGCTCGCGCGATGGCGGCGCGGGCAACGGCATCTGGAACTATGGCCGCTATTCCAACCCGCGCATGGACGAGTTGATCGTGCGCATGCAGACCCAGTCGGGCGAGCCGCGCAACGAGGCGATCCGCGAGGCGCTGCGCCTCTATCGCGAGGACGTCCCGCACATCCCGCTGCATCACCAGATGATCCCCTGGGCGATGCGGTCCACCTTCACCATCCCGCACATGGCGAATAACCAGCCCTACTTCCGCTGGGCGCGCATGAACTGAACAGCATCGCAGGCGCGGCGGGATGGCCGGCCGCGCCTGCACCGGAGTGAATGAATGTTCGCCTTCATCATCAATCGCATCCTGCAGGCCATCCCGGTCATGCTCGCCGTCGCGCTGATCTCCTTCGCGATGTTCGCCTATGTCGGCGACCCGGTGGCGATCATGCTGGGACAGGACTTCACCGAGGCGCAGCGCGACGCGCTGGTCCATGACCTCGGTCTCGACCAGCCCTTCTGGGTGCAGTTCGCGACCTTCACCGGCCACGCCATCCGCGGCGAATTCGGCCTGTCCTACCGTCTTTCGCGCCCGGTCGCCGAACTCATCGGCGAGCGCGCGCCGGCCACGCTGGAACTGGCCTTCTGCGCTGCGGTGCTGGCGCTCGCGGTCGGCGTGCCGATGGGCGTCTATACCGGGCTGTACCGTAATTCCTGGCTGTCGCGCTTCTTCCTGACCTTCTCGCTGGTCGGTGTGTCGCTGCCCACCTTCCTCATCGGCATCCTGCTGATCCTGGTCTTCGCCGTGTGGCTCGGCTGGCTGCCCTCCTTCGGGCGGGGCGACACGGTGCAACTCGGCTGGTGGTCCACGGGCTTCCTCACCTGGTCGGGCATCAAGGCGCTGATCCTGCCCTCGATCACCCTCGGTCTGTTCCAACTCACCCTGATCATGCGCCTGGTGCGCGCCGAGATGCTGGAAGTGCTGCGCACCGACTACATCAAATTCGCCCGCGCCCGCGGCCTGCCGAACCGGGCGGTGCATTTCGGCCATGCGCTGAAGAACACGCTGGTGCCGGTCATCACCATCGTCGGGCTGCAACTGGGGGCCATCATCGCCTTCGCCATCGTTACCGAGACGGTGTTCCAATGGCCGGGCATGGGGCTGCTGTTCATCCAGTCGGTCGGCGTCGCCGACATCCCGGTGATGAGCGCCTACCTGCTGCTGATCGCGCTGGTCTTCGTCTCGATCAACCTGATCGTCGACCTGCTCTACTACGCCGTCGACCCGCGGCTGCGGATCGGTCGCGGGAAGGGGGGGCACTGACCATGGCCGCTGCCATCGCGCGCTTCTTCGATTCCGACGTCTGGTGGTCGTTCAAGCGGTCGCCGGTCACGGTCGCCTCGGCCATCGTCGCGGCGATCTGCATCATCGGCGCGGCACTCGCGCCCTTCATCGCCCCGCACAACCCCTTTGACCTCGCCTCGCTGAACCTGATCGACGCCTTCAAGCCGCCCTCCTGGGCCGAGGAAGGCACGGCGGAATACCTGCTCGGCACCGACGACCAGGGCCGCGACATGCTCTCGGCCATCATGTATGGCGCGCGGGTGTCGCTGCTGGTCGGGCTGTCGGCCACGCTGTTCGCCACGCTGCTCGGCGTCTCGGTCGGGCTGCTGGCGGGCTATGTCGGCGGCGCGGTGGATGGGTTGCTGATGCGCATCTGCGACGTCCAGCTCACCTTCCCCTCCATCCTGGTCGCCCTGCTGGTCGATGGCGTCGTCCGCGCCGTCGTGCCGCGCGAGGTTCATGACCAGATCGCGCTCTTCGTCGTCATCTTCGCCATCGGCATCAGCGAATGGCCGAAATTCGCCCGCACCGTGCGTGGCTCCACCCTGGTCGAGCGCAACAAGGAATACGTCCAGGCGGCGCGCGTGATCGGCGTGCCGAAGCTGCGCATCATGGCCAGCCATGTGCTGCCCAATGTCGTCGGCCCGGTGCTGGTGGTGGCGACGCTCAATCTCGGCCTAGCCATCCTGGCGGAAGCGACGCTGTCCTTCCTCGGCGTCGGCGTGCCGCCGACCCAACCCTCCCTCGGCACGCTGATCAGGATCGGCAACGACTTCCTGTTCTCCGGTGAATGGTGGATCACCATCTTCCCCGGTCTCGCCCTCGTCGCGATGGTGCTCTCTGTCAATCTGCTGGGCGACTGGTTGCGCGACGCCCTCAACCCGAAGCTCCGCTGATGTCCAACACCGCCCCCCTGTTGCAGGTGAAGAACCTGCGCGTCGAATTCCCCACCCGGCGCGGCACGCTGGTCGCGCTCGACGACGTGTCCTTCGACATCGCGCCCGGCGAGGTGCTCGGCGTCGTCGGTGAATCCGGCGCCGGCAAGTCGATGACCGGTGCCGCCATCATCGGCCTGCTGGAACCGCCCGGCCGCATCGCGCGCGGCGAGATCCTGTTCGCCGGCAAGCGGATCGACAACCTGCGCTACGAGCAGATGCGCCGCCTCCGCGGCAAGGAAATCGGCGCGATCTTCCAGGACCCGCTGACCACGCTGAACCCGCTTTACACCGTCGGCCACCAGCTGGTGGAGACGATCACCACCCATCTGCCGCTCAACCCGGCCGAGGCCCGCAAGCGGGCCATCGAATGGCTGGAACACGTCGGCATTCCGGCGGCGGCGCAGCGCATCGACAGCTACCCGCATGAATTTTCCGGCGGCATGCGCCAGCGCGTGGTGATCGCCCTCGCGCTCTGCGCCGAACCGAAGCTGATAGTCGCCGACGAACCCACCACCGCGCTCGACGTCTCCATCCAGGCGCAGGTCATCGCCTTGTTGAAGACGCTGGCGCGTGAGAAGGGCACGGCGATGATGCTGGTCACCCATGACATGGGCGTGATTGCCGAGACCGCCGACCGCGTCGCCGTCATGTATGCCGGCCGCATCGCCGAGATCGGCCCGGTGCGGGAAGTAGTGAAGCACGCCAACCACCCCTATTCCGCCGGCCTCATGGCCTCCATCCCGCCGCTCGACCGGCGCGTGGAGCGCCTCGCGCAGATCGACGGCGCGATGCCACGCCTGTCGGCCATCCCGCAGGGCTGCGCCTACAATCCGCGCTGCCCGCAGGTCTTCGGCAAATGCCGCGAACTGCGACCGGACCTGCTGGATGCCGTCACCACCCGCGCCGCCTGCTGGCTGTATGACACGGAGACCGCCCGTGGCTGACGCGACCCCGATGTTCGAGGTGCGCGACCTCGCGCGCCATTTCGACGTCTCCCGCCCCTTCCTGCAACGGCTCGTCGCGCGCGAGGAGAAGCGCATACTGCGCGCGGTGGACGGCATTTCCTTCGCCATTCCCAAGGGCACGACGCTGTCACTGGTGGGTGAATCCGGCTGCGGCAAATCGACCGTCGCCCGGCTGTCGGTCGGGCTCTACACGCCCACCGCCGGGGCGGTGATCTTCGACGGACGCGACCTCGCCGAGGCCCGCGCGCTGGCCGACCAGCGCCGGCGCATGCAGATGATCTTCCAGGACCCCTACGCCTCGCTGAACCCGCGCTGGCGCGTGGCGGACATCATCGCCGAGCCGATCCGCGCCTTCGGCCTCGTCACGTCGCACAGCGCCCAGCAGGACCGTGTCGCCGAACTGCTGACGCAGGTCGGGCTCTCCCCGCTCGACCGGCAGAAATTCCCGCATGAATTCTCCGGCGGCCAGCGCCAGCGCATCTCCATCGCCCGCGCGCTGTCCTCCAACCCGGAATTCCTGGTCTGCGACGAACCGACCAGCGCGCTCGACGTCTCGGTCCAGGCGCAGATCCTCAACCTGATGAAGGAACTCCAGCAGCGGCTGGGCCTGACCTACCTGTTCATCAGCCACAACCTTGCTGTGGTGCGCCAGGTCAGTGACCGCATCGGGGTGATGTATCTCGGGCGCCTCGCCGAACTCGCCCCGGCCGAGACGCTGTTCCGCACCCCGCGCCACCCCTATACGCGCGCCCTGATGGAGGCGATCCCGGATCTCGAGATGACGGGGCGCGAACGCATCCCGGTCGGTGGTGAAGTGCCGTCGCCGATCACGCCGCCGTCGGGCTGCGCCTTCCATCCGCGCTGCCCGCTGGCCAATGACCGTTGCAAGCGGGAGCGGCCGGAACTCAAGCCGGCCGGCGATGCGATGGTCGCCTGCCACGCGGTAGAGGAAGGCCGCGACGACGCCATGCCGATGCCGGCGATCGCGCGCGACGCTGCGTGAGGTCGGGGAGGGCGCCGGGGCAGATCCTGATTAGGTGGAATCATCAGGTCGGGTAACGATACGCCCGACAACAAATGGTCTGAGCGATTTCCGTGAGCCCATGCGACCGGAATCACCTCCAGCAGCCCCACGGTGGAACCGAAGAACGCTTCGCCCCTCTCCGGACCTCACCCCGCCAAAGGCCTGAGGGCCTATGGAAACCTCGACTTAGTGTCGGGCGCGACTGCTTGTCCCGGCATGTGAGTGTCGCCCGGGACAGCGTAACCAATATTGGCACCGATCCTGGCGGCCATGCCACCTGGCACGTAGCCTTCCAAAGGGCCCGGGGCCTACGGAAAGCCCCCTGCCGCCCTGCCCGAGAGACATCGCTGGATCTGGTCGTGAGTTCTTGGTATGTTCACTCCATCGCATGGCGTTCCGCATCCAGCGGCAACGGACGTCGAGGCCGATAAAATCCTAAAATCTTAAAATGAGTAAAATCAGAGACTTGATTCGGCGTCGCCGCTGGACCCAGGCGCCAGGTTTCGGTTTCCAGGGCCGCGGGCCATTGGCGGGATGAGGTCCGGAGAGGGACGGCGCCCTTCTCCGTGCCACCGTGGCGTCACCGATACGGCACCACCGCCACCGCGTTGAACGGCGACCCTTCAACCAGCCGGGTCGACCAGGCGAGATAGACCACCGCGTGCTGTTCCTCATCGATGAAGCGCTGCACGCGTGTCTCCTTGAAGAACAGCGATGTGTTGCTCTCATAGACCTGCGCGCCGCGCTCGCCGCGGCGCGCGGCATCGGACACGCGCACCTCGCCGGTGCTGACGCAGGTGAGCGAGAAGCGCCCCGGATCCTCGGCGAGCCCCACCATGCCGGACACGCCCCCGGTGCGCGCCTGGCTGATGTAGCAGGACACGCCCGAGACCTCGGGGTCGGCAAAACGCTCGACCACCACGCGATGGCTGCGCGTCAGGCCGAGATTGGTCATGGCGGTGTTCACATAGCCGATCTGGCGGGTCTCCTCGGCCCGTGCGGGGGTGGCGAGAGTCAGCGCCAGCAGGGCGGCAAGGGCGGCTCGGGTCATGGGTTGCTCCTTCATCCGCATCCTACAACGCGCCAGGGGCCGTTCAGTCACCGATCGCCACGCCCTCGCGACGCGGGTCGGCGCCACCGAGCAGCCCGTCGGGCGTCACGCGGATGATCTGCAGGCCCGAATTCATCTCGGCAGGCCGCACTTCGTGGCCCATCGCGCGCAGGGCGGGGGCCAAGGCCACGGCCGCCGTGCCGGCTTCGAGGTCGATCGGCCCGCCCAGCGTCCCGACATGCGGCAGAGACGCCGCCTCCTGCGGGGTCATGCCCCAATCGAGCAGCGCCACCAGCGCCTGGCCGACATACATGATGATGCGCGCCCCGCCCGGCGCGCCAACCACCGCATTCAGATGCCCTTCGCCATCCAGCACGATGCTTGGCGACATTGAGGACCGCGGCCGCTTGCCGCCCTCCACGCGATTGGCGATCGGCCGGCCGTCGCGGTCAGGCGAGAAGGAGAAGTCGGTCAGCTCATTGTTCAGCATGACGCCGCGCACCATCAGCCGGGCGCCGAACAGCGCCTCGACCGTGGTGGTCATCGAAACCGCATTGCCATCCGCATCGACGATCGAGACATGGCTGGTGCCGGTCTCGAAATCCTGCATCTGTGGGGCGAGACTGGTTTCGCGCCAGGGCGGGTTGCCGGCGCGCGGCGCAGCCACCGCGTGGTCGCGATCCATCAATTGCGCGCGCACCGTGAGGTAGCCGGGGTCGGTCAAGCCACGCGTCGGCACCGAGACGAAATCCGGATCGGCGACATAGGCATCGCGGTCGGCGAAGGCGAGCCGTCCGGCATCGCCGAGCAGATGCGCCGCCGTGGCACCCCGCGGGTCGAGCCGCGCCATGTCGAAATGCCCCAGCAGCCCGAGGATCTGCGCGACCGCGATGCCGCCCGAGGATGGCGGCGGGAAGCCGCAGACGCGATAGCGGCGATAGCCACTGCAGATGACCTCGCGCCGATGCGGCGCATAACTCGACAGGTCGGTCGCCGTCATCAGGCCGGGATTGGTCGGGTGGCTGGTGATGGCGGTGACGATGGCCTCCGCGACCGGGCCGCGCGCCAACGCCTGCGCGCCTTGGGTGGCGATGGCGCGCAGGGTTTCGGCGAGCGCGGGGTTGCGCAGGCGATGCCCGGCCGGCAGCGGCGCCCCGGTCTCCGAGAAGAAGTACGCCCTGGCCTCCGGGTCGCGCTGAAGCCGGCCGGCATCGGCGGCGATGTCGCGTGCCAGACGCTCGCTGATCGGGAAGCCGTCCTCGGCGAGGCGGATCGCGGGGGCGATCAGGCGTGGCCAGGGCAGGTGGCCATGCTCGCGATGCGCGGCTTCCAGCATCGCGACGGTGCCCGGCACGCCAACGGCCCGGCCGCCGACAACGGCTTCGATGAAGGGCATCGGGCGGCCGTCGCGCAGGAACAGGTCGGGGCCGGCGGCGGCGGGCGCGGCCTCCCGCCCGTCCCAGGCGGTCACGCGGCCCGTGCCGGCATTGAACTGCAACAGCAACGCGCCGCCGCCGATGCCGGAGGATTGCGGTTCGACCAGCGTCAGCACCATTTGTACGGCGATGGCGGCATCGACGGCATTGCCGCCATCGCGCAGCACCTCGACGCCGGCGGCGGCGGCGAGCGGATGGCCAGCGGCGACCATGAAATGCCGTGCGGGTGCCTGCGCCGAGGCGGCGCCGGTCACCAGGAGGAGCAGGAAGATGGCGCGGCGCAGGATCATCGCGGCAGGATAGCGCAATGAGCGATCGCGACGAGCATGCACCTCGGCTGTTGCGCGGCCGCCGCGCCGAGGCGTCCGGGCGGGATGCGGAGGGCATCGCGGCTGCGGCGCTGCTGGGTGAAGGCTGGGCCGTGCTGGCCCGGCGCGCCCGCACGCCGGCCGGCGAGATCGACATCGTGGCGGAACGTGATGGGCTGCTGGCCTTCGTCGAGGTGAAGGCGCGGCCGTCGCTGGCCGAGGCGGCCTTCGCGCTTGGGGCCAGGCAACGGGCGCGGCTGATGGCGGCGGCGGAATGCTGGCTTGGTGCGAATCCCAGCCATGGCGCGGCGGGGATGCGGTTCGATGTGGTGATCGTGGCGGCGGACGGCACGGCCCGACGCATCGCGGACGCATTCCGGCTCGGGGACTAGCAGGCTGCGGAATCTCTCCATCGGACGCGCAGCGACCGACGCCAGGGAATCTATCCGCGTCGTCGCCTGAATCGTCCTCTCGTGCCGGGAGAGACCCATGAATCAATGCTGCGTCGGCCGCCGTCGGAAATCGAACTTCGGCAGCCGTCTGGAGCAGGGCGCAATCAGATGGAGCGACATGATCGGGTGACGACGCTCGCTACCACAATGAGCAAAAGCGCAACTCGTCAACCGGAGTGAACGGGGCCCGCTGCAGGCCCGGATCAGCGCGCGCTGGCCCCGTATCCCAACCCAGCCAACCATTCAGTATCTCGTCTTTGAATGGCCGGGCGGGTGCGAGGACCAATGCCGTATCCGGCAGGAGGTGACGTGGTCTACGCGACCGCCGCGCGCCCCGGCACCCGGTGGCGAAAGGCGAGCGCCTCGGCGACATGCGCGCGTCGGATCGTCGCGCTGGCGGCGAGGTCGGCCACGCTGCGGGCGACGCGCAGCGTCCGCACATGCGCGCGCGACGACAGTCGCAGCCGCGTCGCCGCCATTTCCACCAGCGCGCCGGCCTCGGCATCCAACAGTGGCATCAGGTGACCGATCTCGGCCTCCGCATTGTTGCGCGGCCCATCATTGCCCCAGCGCGCGCGCTGGGCATCGCGCGCCGCCTGCACGCGGGCGGCGACGACCGCACTGGTCTCGCCGGCCGGCGCGCGGGTCAGCTCGGCGGCGGGGATCGGCATGACCTCGATCGTCAGGTCCATGCGGTCGAGCAGCGGGCCGGAGAGTCGGCCCTGGTAGTCCTCGCCACAGCGCGGCGCGCGGCCGCATTCACGTCCCGCATCGCCCAGATAGCCGCAGCGGCAGGGATTCATCGCCGCGATGCATTGGAACCGTGCCGGGTAGGTGACATGGGCATGGGCGCGGCTGATCGTGGTGCGCCCGGTCTCCATCGGCTGGCGCAGCGACTCCAGCGCCGGGCGCGGAAATTCCGGCCATTCGTCGAGGAACAGCACGCCGCGATGCGCGAGGCTGATCTCGCCAGGCCGGGCGCGATGCCCGCCACCGATCAGCGCCGGCATCGAGGCCGAATGATGCGGTTCGCGAAAGGGCGGTCGCGTCACCAGCCGCCCGCCTTCGAGCTTGCCGGCGATGGAATGCACCAGGGAGACCTCCAGCGCCTCTGCCGGTGAAAGGTCTGGCAGCAAGGCCGGCAGCCGGGCGGCGAGCATGGACTTTCCCGCCCCTGGCGGTCCGACCATCAGCAGGTTGTGGGAACCGGCGGCGGCGATCTCGATGGCGCGCTTCGCACTTTCCTGGCCCTTGACCTCGGATAGGCAGGGGCCGGCGCGCGGCGCGGCATCGAGGTTCGGCGGCGCCGGCGGGGAGAGCATCTGCGTGCCGCGGAAATGGTTCAGCAGGGCGAGGATGTCGGGGGCGGCCAGCACCTCGATCTGTCCGGCCCAGGCGGCCTCGCCACCCTGCGCGGCCGGGCAGATCAGGCCGAGGTCGCGCGCGCTGGCGCCGAGCGCCGCCGGCAGCACGCCGGCCACCGGCATGATCGACCCGTCGAGCGACAATTCGCCGAGCGCCGCATAGCCCGCCGCATCCTCCTTCGGGATGATGTCCATCGCGGCCAGCAGGGCGAGGGCAATGGGCAGGTCGAAATGCGAACCTTCCTTCAGGATGTCCGCCGGCGCCAGGTTCACCAGCACTCGTTTCGGCGGCAGCGACAGGCCGAGCCCGGTGAGCGCCGCGCGCACCCGTTCCCGGCTTTCGGCCACGGCCTTATCAGGCAGGCCAACCAACAGGAAGGCAGGCAAGCCGGGGGCGATCTGCACTTGCACCTCGACCGGCACCGGTTCGATGCCGGAAAAGGCGAAGGTGGCGATTCGGGCGATGGTCATGATGCCCGGTCAGGGTGAAGTGACTTTGCTGGAAAATCAACCAACGCGAGAATTAAGTGACGAACGATTTCCGGTAACCGGTTTTTTCGCCCGACCCTGGCCATTGTCATTCGCAACGACCGGCGCGGACACGCCGGCGTCGAAGGCGGTCACGCGCGCGGCCAGCGGCCATTGCTGGGCGGCGAGCGGGGCCGCGATGAGCAGAAGAGCGACGAGGATGACATGTCGCATGGGCGTGCATCTCCCTGACGTGTTGGAGAGACGCGGTTCAGCCCATGGCCGCGTGCCGCGCGAGCCGCATCATCCGGCGAAAATTGCCCGACCAGAGCAGGTCGATCTCGCGCGGACCATAGCCGCGACGATGCAGTTCCGCCGTCAGGTTCATCGTCTGCGAGGCATCGGTCCAGCCCGGGATGCCACCGCCGCCATCGAAATCCGACGACAGGCCGACATGGTCGATACCGATCCGTTTCACTGCGTAATCGACGTGATCGACCATGTCCGTCACGGTCGCCGGCGACTTGCCGCCCGGCGGTGCCGCGCGCAGGAAGGCATCGAGCGCGGTGATCTGCACCAGCCCACCGGTCGCCCGCAGCATGTCGAGTTGTTCGTCATCGAGGTTGCGCGGATGGTCGCACAGCACGCGGCAGCAGGAATGCGTCGCCACCACCGGCACGCGCGACAAGTCGGCCGCCTGCATCATGGTGGACTTCGCGCTGTGCGAGACATCGACGAGCATGCCGAGGCGATTCAACTCGCGCACCACATCGCGCCCGAAGGCGGACAGCCCGCCATGCTCCGCGACACCATCTCCCAGGTCGGGCTTCGGCCGCGCCGCGTCGGCGAGATCGTTGTGCCCGTCATGCGTGAGGGTCAGGTAGATGGCGCCGAGATCGCGCCAGAGCTTCAGTCGCGACAGGTCGCGCGCCAGGGCATTGCCGTTCTCGACCGCGCTGAGCACGGCCAGCGCGCCGGCCGCATGCGCGGCTTCAAGCTCGGTGGCGGTGGTGCAGAAATGGCGGGTCGTGCCATTCGCGCGGGTGCGGATGTGGCGCAGCATCGCATCGGCGCGGGCGGCGACGGCCGCGAGGCTTTCATCGTCTCGCTTGCCTTGGGCGGTATAGGCGATGAACACCGCCGCCTTTAGCCCGCCGCGCTGCATTTTCGGGAAATCGACGCGACGGTCGGTCTCGCCCGTGGCGTCCGGCGGCTCGGGCCAGCGGATGTCGATATGGGTGTCGAGGGTCAGCGCCGCGGCGTGGATCGTGGCAGCGTCGGTCATGCGGCGCTGCTCCAGCCGGTCAGGAAGCGTTCAAGCAGGGTGCCGATCGTATCGACATTGTAGCCACCCTCTTGGGTGATGGCGGTCGGCAGCTTCAAACCCCCGATCATGGCACCCGCCCGCGCGAAGCCATCCTCGGTGACGGCCAGCGCGCCGAGCGGTTCGTCCTTCGACGCATCGAAGCCGAGCGGGACCACCAGCGCATCCGGCTTGAAGTCGCGAATGGCGGCGAGGGCGTAGCGCAGCGCGTCGAGCCAGCCATCATCGGCGGTGCCGAAGGCGAGCGGCATGTTCATGTTGCGCCCGTCACCGGCACCCGCGCCGCGTTCGGCGGTGCGTCCAACGAACCACGGATAATAATTGTCGGGGTCGCCATGGATCGAGATGGTCAGCACATCGCCGCGTTCCCAGAAGATGCCTTGGGTGCCGTTGCCATGATGGCTGTCGATGTCGAGCACGGCGACGCGGCCGGCCCCGGCATCGCGCAGCGCCTGCGCGGCAAGGGCGGCATTGTTCACATAGCAATGACCGCCGGCACGCGCGGCATAGGCATGGTGGCCAGGGGGGCGGCACAGCGCATAGGCGGTGCGGCCCTGCGCGGCCTCGCTGGCCGCGGCCAGCGCACAGGCGGCCGCGCCTTGGATCGCCGCCCAGGAACCCGGGCCGATCGGGCAGGCGGTATCGGCCGTGTACCAGCCGGTCTGCGCGATGATGCTGGCACCGACCCGCGCACCCTGCGCGATCATCTCGGGTGCGGGATGGATGTTGGCGACGACCTCCGGCCCCGGTTCGGGCAGCTTCGCCCAGGCAACCGCCGCGCCGGCGAGGAAGGCGAGGTAGTCGGGCGTATGCACCGCCTCGATGGCGCGCGGCGGCAGCGGCGGCGGTGCGGCGGGTGGCAGGCCAAGCCGATGCAGCGCCGTCTCGAGCGCGGCGGCACGTGCCGGGATCTCGAAATTGCGGCGCACCTGGCCACGCTGGAGAAAGAAGGTCGGGGTGTGCCCTGCCTGATCGGCATGCGCGAAGGTCTTCATGGTGATGCGAGGCTAGGCAGCGGCGTGCGCCTTGTCCATGCGAGGCATGGATCGGCACCTTGTCCCGGTGTGCGTCGGGGGGATAGCCTCGCCGCATCGTTCTGGGAGAACTCACGATGGCCTTCTCGCGCCGCGGCCTGATGGCCGCCGCTGCTTCCGCGCCCGTGCTGATGCGTGCCTCCGACGCGCTGGCGCAGGGCATCGCCCCGCGCCGCGGCGGCACCTTGCAGATGATGCTGACCCCGGAGCCACCGGTGCTGCAGATCGGCGTGAACCAGCAGGGCCCGACGCTCGCGGCCGCGCCCAAGATGTTCCAGGGGCTGGTCACCTTCTCGCCGACGCTCGAGCCGCTGCCGCTGCTGGCGAAGTCCTGGACGACCAGCCCGGACGGCAAGGAATATGTCTTCAGCCTGCAGGAGAACGTGAAGTGGCATGATGGCCAGCCCTTCACGGCCGACGACGTCGTGTTCTCGATCATGAAGTTCCACACGGAACTGTCGCCGCGCGCGCGGGCGATCTTCACGCTGATCGAGACTTGCGAAGCGAAGGACCCGCTGACTGTGCGGATCGTGCTGAAGCAGGCCTTCCAGCCCTTCATGCTGATGTTCGACGCGACGGCGGCGGCGATCGTGCCGAAGCATCTGTTCGACGGGCGCGACTATCGCACCGCGCCGGCGGTGCAGCACCCGATCGGCACGGGCCCCTTCAAGTTCACGGAGTGGCAGCGCGGCAACTTCGTGCGCATGGACCGCTTCGACGATTACTGGAAGCCGGGGCAGCCTTACCTCGACACCATCATCTACCGCATCATACCCGACAGCCAGAGCCGGCGCCTGGCGCTGGAATCCGGGCAGGTGCTGCTGAGCCAGGCCTCGGACATCGAGCCCTTCGACATTCCTCAGTTGCGCCAGCGGCCGAACCTTGAGGTCAACATCAAGGGTTGGGAGTACTTCTCGCCGCTGTCCTGGGTCGAGCTCAACCATCGCGTGAAGCCGCTCGACGATGCGCGGGTGCGGCGTGCGATGTCGATGGCGATCGACCGCGCCTTCATCGTCAACCGACTTTGGTTCGGCGTCGGCAAGCCGGCGACCGGGCCGGTCGCCTCGACCACGCGTTTCTTTGATGCCGATGCGAAGATCGCCGCCTTCAATGTACGGGAGGCGAATGCGCTGCTGGATGCCGCAGGGTATCCGCGCAAGGCCGATGGCACGCGCTTCACGCTGAAGCACATCCCATTGCCCTATGGCGAGATCTGGACGCGGCTGTCGGAATATCTGCGCCAGGCGATGCGGCAGATCGGCATCGCCTTCGACCTCGAAAGCACCGATGCCGGGTCCTGGGCGCGGCGCGTCGGCAACTGGGAATACGAGACGACGATCAACTTCGTCTATCAGTTCGGCGACCCGACGCTCGGTGTCGAGCGCACCTATGTCTCGACCAACATCCAGAAGGTGACCTTCACGAATACCGGCGGTTATTCCAACCCGCAGGTGGATGCGCTGTTCCTGCAGGCGCGCAGCGCGGCCGCGGCGGCCGACCGCCAACGCGCGTTCAGCGAGGTGCAGAAGATCCTGGTGCAGGAAGTGCCGCAGATCTGGCTGACGGAACTGTCCTTCCCGACTGTGCACGACAAGAAGGTGCAGAACGTCATCACCACGGGCCTTGGCGTCAGCAAGTCCTTCGACGACGTCTTTATCGCCGGCTGACGGATGGAGCTGTCCCGGCTGCCGGGCTTCCTGCTGCGGCGTGGTATCAAGGCGATGATCGTCATCCTGGCGATCGTCGTCTGCAATTTCCTGCTGATCCACGCCGCCCCCGGCGACCCGGCGAGCGTCATCGCCGGGCAGTCGGGTGCGGCCGATGAACGCTTCCTCGCGCAGCTGCGCGAGCAGTTCGGGCTCGATCGGCCGCTGTACGAACAGCTTTGGATCTATCTGAAGGGCGTGCTGACGCTTGACCTCGGCTTCAGCCATCGCCAGCAGCAACCGGTCTGGACGCTGATCAGCGAAAGGCTGCCGGCGACGCTGATCCTGACCGGGGCGGCCTTCGCCTTCGCGATCGTGGCGGGGGTCACGCTCGGCACGCTGGCGGCACGGCGCGTCGGCAGCTGGTGGGATTCGGTCATCACCGTCATTGCCCTGACCTTCTATGCCACGCCGCTGTTCTGGGTCGGGCTGATGCTGGTGCTGTTCTTTTCCGTCTGGCTGGAATGGTTGCCGAGCTTCGGCATGGGGACCGTTGGCGTCGAGATGCACGGCATCGATGTGCTGCTTGATCTAGGCAAGCACCTGATCCTGCCGGCGGCGACGCTCGGGCTGTTCTACCTCGCCGTCTACGCGCGGCTGACGCGCGCGACGATGTTGGAGGTGGCCGACCAGGATTTCGTCAAGACCGCGCGCGCCAAGGGCGTGCCGGAAGGCCAGGTGGTGCGCCGCCATGTGCTGCGCAATGCGCTGCTGCCGGTCATCACCTTCGCGGGCATCCAGGCGGGCCAACTGGTCGGCGGATCGATCCTGGTCGAGACGGTGTTCGCCTGGCCGGGCATCGGGCGGCTCGCCTTCGATGCGCTGCTGGCACGCGACTACGCCGTTCTGATGGGCGTGTTCTTCTGCACATCGGTGATGGTGGTGGGCTTCAACCTGTTGACGGATTTGCTCTACGCCGTGGTGGACCCGCGCGTGGAGGTGGAAGGATGAGCGACTTCTGGCGTCGCTTCCGCCGCAATCGCGGCGCGGTGGTCGGGCTGGTGATCCTGGCCCTGGTCTTCGCCATGGCGGCCTTTGCCTCGGTGCTGTTCCCGGGCAGCCCGTGGGACATGGCGACTGCACCCTTCGTGCCGCCGGGCGAGGAAGGCATGCTGCTCGGCTCCGATAGCCTAGGGCGGGACGTCGCGGCGGGCATCGCGCATGGCGCGCGGATCTCGCTGATGGTGGGCGCGGTCTCGACCGTCGCTGCACTGTTCATCGGTGTCACGCTCGGGGCCGTCGCAGGGTATCTCGGTGGCTGGGTGGATGATGCGGTGATGCGCTTCACCGAATTCTTCCAGACCATCCCCTCCTTCGTCTTCGCGATCCTGCTGGTGGCGATCTTCACGCCGACCATCGGGTCGGTGGTCTTCGCCATCGCCGTGGTGTCGTGGCCGCCGGTCGCACGCGTGGTGCGGGCGGAATTCCTGTCGCTACGCTCGCGCGAATTCGTCCAGGCGGCGGAGGTGCTGGGCAAGTCGCGCATCGCCATCGTGGTGACAGATATCCTGCCGAACGCGATGTCGCCGATCGTGGTGTTGTCCTCGCTGATGGTGGCCTCGGCGATCCTGCTGGAATCCGCGCTGTCCTTCCTCGGTCTCGGCGACCCGAACCTGATGACCTGGGGCTTCCTGATCGGGTCGGGGCGATCGGTGATCCGCATCGCCTGGTGGATGTCGGTATTTCCGGGACTCGCCATTTTCGTGACCGTGTTGGCGCTGAATCTGGTGGGAGAGGGGTTGTCGGATGCGCTGAACCCACGCCTCGCCCGTCAACGCGGAGGCGCGGCATGAGCCTGCTGAGTGTCGAAGGCCTGTCGGTCGCGCTGCCGCCGGGCGGTGACCGTCCCTTTGCGGTGGAGGACATCACGCTCTCCGTCGATGCGGGCGAGATCGTCTGCGTCGTCGGTGAATCCGGCTCCGGCAAGTCGATCACCGCCAATGCCGTAATGGGGTTGCTGCCGAAGGCGCTGCCGGTGCGCGCGGGACGCATCTCCTTCGAAGGCAGGGAATTGCTGACGCTCGGCACCGAGGCGATGCGCAGGCTGCGCGGCGACCGCTTGGCCATGATCTTCCAGGAGCCGATGACGGCGCTGAACCCTGTCATGCGCGTTGGCGAACAGATCGCCGAAGCGATGCGCGTGCACGGCTTTGGCGGCGATGCTGCGAAGCGTGTGCCGGAATTGCTGGCGGCGGTGAACCTGCCGGACCCGGCGGCGACAGCGCGGTCCTATCCGTTCCGACTCTCGGGCGGGCAGCGGCAGCGCGTGATGAT
This sequence comes from Neoroseomonas lacus, assembly GCF_014644535.1. Lineage (GTDB taxonomy): Bacteria > Pseudomonadota > Alphaproteobacteria > Acetobacterales > Acetobacteraceae > Neoroseomonas > Neoroseomonas lacus. The sequence continues at coordinate 338,519 of NZ_BMKW01000001.1, read as the reverse complement.
CGCCATGGCGCTGGCACTGGAACCCTCGCTGCTGATCGCCGATGAACCGACCACGGCGCTCGATGTCACGACGCAGATGCAGATCCTGCGGCTGATCCGCGAGATCCAGTCGCGTCGCGGCATGGGCGTCATGTTCATTACCCATGATTTCGGCGTGGTGGCCGAGATCGCCGACCGTGTCGCGGTGATGCAGAAGGGCTGCATCGTCGAACAGGGCAGCGCGGCGGAGGTGCTGAACAACCCACAGCACCCCTATACGCGTGCGCTGATCGCCGCCGTGCCGCATGGCGCGCCATCGACGGCCGGGGCATCGACCGCTCCGTTGGTGCTGGAAGCGCGCGGCGTCGAGAAAACCTATCGCCGCCCGGGTGGCTGGTTCGGCCCGAAGCCGGTGGTGCGGGCGGTGCACGATGCGGATTTCATCCTGCGTCGCGGCGAGACGCTGGGCCTGGTCGGCGAATCCGGTTCCGGCAAATCCACGCTGGCGCGTTGCGTCGTGAAGCTTGTGGAACCGGAGAAGGGTGAGATCATCTTCGAAGGTGAGGATCTGCGCCCGCTGTCGCGCGGCGCGTGGAAGCCGTTTCGCAAGAAGATCCAGATGGTGTTCCAGGATCCCTTCGCCTCGCTGAACCCGCGCCGGCGGGTCGGCGACATCATCGCCGAGGGGCCGATCACGCACGGGCTGGAACGTGGCGCGGCGATGGCGCGGGCCCGCGATCTGCTGCGGCTGGTGCAACTCGACCCTGGCGCGATCGACCGATACCCGCATGAATTCTCCGGTGGGCAGCGGCAGCGCATCGGCATTGCGCGCGCCTTGGCGATGGAGCCGGAGTTGCTGATCGCGGATGAGCCGGTCTCCGCGCTGGATGTCTCCGTGCAGGCGCAGGTGCTCGATCTGCTTGCCGATATCCGCGCACGTCTTGGCCTGACGATGCTGTTCATCACCCACGACCTGCGTGTCGCGGCGCAGATCTGCGATCGAATCGCAGTGATGCAGCGCGGCGCCATCGTCGAACAGGGCCCGACGGCGGAGGTTTTCGGCAATCCGCAGCACGCCTATACGAGACAGCTGCTGGACAGCATTCCGGGCCGTGCCTGGACGCCGCCCGTCATCGCTGCCTGAGGAGTAGGCCTGTGACCGAACCGCTCGACCCCGGCGCGCGCCGCGCGATCCTGGCAGCCGTGGACGCGCTGCGTGACGACGCGGTGCATACGCTCGAACGCCTGGTGCGCTGCCCGTCCACCCTGGGCAATGAGGCCTCGGCGCTGAATGAGATGGCGCGCGTCTATGAGGGGCTGGGTCTCACGCCGCGCCGCGTGCCGACGGTGCCGGAACAACTCGCCGCGCATCCTGGCTTTTCGCCGCCGCTGGTCCCCTATGAGGGTCGCGACAATGTCGTCGCCGTGCATGTGCCGCGCGAACGCAAGGGCCGCAGCCTCGCCCTGCAAGGCCATGTCGATGTGGTGCCGGAAGGCGCCGCCGACATGTGGGAGACGCCACCCTACCAGCCCGTCATCCGCGATGGCCGCTTGTATGGCCGCGGCGCCGGCGACATGAAGGCGGGCATCGTCAGCTATGTCAGCGCGTTCAAGGCGCTGCGCCTCGCCGGCCTGCAACCGGCCGCCGAGGTGCAGATGCAATCGGTCATCGAGGAGGAATGCACCGGCAATGGCGCGCTCGCCGCCATGCTGGCCATGCCGCGCACCGATGCCGTCATCATCCCCGAACCCGGCCCGGGTCTGCCGGCGATGTATTCGGCGGAGGTCGGTGTGGTCTGGGCCTGGGTCACCGTCTCCGGCCGTCCGGCGCATGTGCGCGACATGCAGGCGGGGCTCAACGCCATCAAGGCCGCCAACGCCATCGCCGCGCGCTTCGAGGACTACCAGGCCGAGATGAACAAGGCCGAGCGCATCCATGCGAGCTTTCGCGGCGTGAACCATCCGGTGAACGTCAATTTCGGCACGATCGAAGGCGGCGAGTGGAATTCCTCCGTGCCGACGCGTGCCCGTATCGGCATGCGCGTCGGGGTGATGATGGGCTACACGGCGGCGCAGACGAAAGCCGACATCGAACGCCTGGTCGCCGAGGCCGCGCTCGACCCCGCGCTCAAAGGCGCGACGGTGAAGCTGGAATTCAAGGGCTTCATGGCCGACCCCTGCGTCTTCGACATGAATGCGCCGATCGTGACCATGGCCAAGGGCCATTTCGCCGATGTCTCCGGCGGTTTCCTGCGCGACTATCCCGCGACGGGTCTGACCGACGGTCGCTTCTTCACCCTGTACCAGGACACGCCTGTCGCCTGCTTTGGTCCCGATGCGCAGGAAATCCACGGCATCGACGAAAGTGTTGGGCTGGACTCGATGCATGACATCACCCGCACCATCGCGCTGACCATGGCCGAATGGTGCGGGGTGGAGAAAGCCGCATGACCATCGCCTTCAACACCGACCGTTTCTGGGACAGCCTCGACCAGATGGCGCGCATCGGCGCGACGCCCGATGGCGGCGTGAAACGCCTCGCGCTCTCGCCCGAGGATGACCATGCGCGCAGGCTGCTGCGCGACTGGGCGACCGCCGCCGGCTGCACCGTCACCGTGGATCGTCTCGGTAGCATGTATTGCACCTATCCGGGTGCCGATCCGCAAGCCGCGCCGGTCGCGGTGGGCAGCCATCTCGACAGCGTGCCGACGGGCGGCAAGTACGATGGGCCTTATGGCGTACTGCTCGGCCTTGAGATCGTGCGCGCGCTTCATGAAGCCGGGCGCCGGACGAAAGCACCGATCGTCGTGGTGAACTGGACGAATGAGGAAGGCTCGCGTTTCAGTCCCGCCATGTCGGCGAGCGGCGGCGCGATGGGTGTGATCGAGGAAGCCAAGGTCCTCGCCGCGCCGGACAATTTCGACCCGTCTTTCACCTATGCCGACGCGTTGCAGGCGACCGGCTGGGCCGGCACGACCGACCCCGCCGAGGCGCGAAACTTCGCCGCCTATTACGAAGCGCATATCGAGCAGGGCCCGATCCTCGAACGCGAGGGCATTCCCATCGGCGTTGTCACCCACTGCATCGGCGTCGAGCAATGGGACGTGACGGTGACCGGCACCGATGGCCATGTCGGCTATCCCATGGCGGGGCGGCAGGACGCGCTGGCGGCGGCTTCCGAACTCATCCTCGCGCTGGAACGCACGGCCATCGAGACCGGCGGCATGGGCACCGCGACGCGCATCACGCTGCAGCCGGATGCGCGCGGCAACATCCCCTCGATGGTGCGGTTCGCGGCGAACATCCGTCACCCGGATGCGGACGGCAATGCGCGCATGGAAGCCGCCTTCCGCCAGGCCGCGGCGGGACTCTCCGCGCGACGCGGCGTGCGGGTCCACATCGACCGCGTCGGCGGCTATCCCCGCGTACCCTTCGCGCCGCCGCTGCTCGACACGCTGCGCCGCGCCGCCGATGCCGCGCAACTCAAGCATCGCGACATGCCCGGGCCGATCCCGCAGGATGCGCTGCATGTCGGCATCGTTGTGCCGTCGGTGCTGATGTTCATCCCCTGCCATGGCGGCGTCAGCCACCACCCTTCCGAGAGCATCTCGCGCGACTGGTGCGCGGCGGGCCTCAACACCATGGGCCCGGCAGTGATCGAGACGGCAGGAGGCCTCGCATGACCAACATCCCGCTTTCCGGCGCCCGCCTGTGGGACAGCCTGATGGAGATGGCGCGCATCGGCGGCACCGCGAAGGGCGGCAGCAACCGGCAGACGCTGACTGACCTCGATTCCGAAGGCCGTCACCTGCTGCAACGCTGGGCCGAGGCCGCCGGCTGCACCATGCAGGTCGATCGCATCGGCAACATGGTCCTCACCCGCCCGGGCCGCGATCCGTCGCGCAAGGCGGTTGCTATCGGCAGCCATCTCGACACACAGCCCACCGGGGGCAAGTTCGATGGCGTGCTCGGCGTGCTCGCCGGGCTCGAAATCCTGCGCGCGGTGCAAGAGGCCGGCATCGAGACCGAAGCCCCGCTCATGCTGGTTAACTGGACCAATGAGGAAGGCGCGCGCTTCTCCCCGCCCATGATGGGCAGCGGCGCGGCGATGGGCATCTTCACGGAAGCCGAGGTGCTTGCCACCGCGGATTCCGACGGCAAGTTGTTTGGCGAGGAACTGACGCGCATCGGCTGGCAAGGCGATGCCGACCCGGCCTCGCTGCAGACCATCGGCGCTTATTTCGAGTTGCACATCGAACAGGGCAAGCTGCTGGAGGATGCCGGCAAGCAGGTCGGCGTGGTGACCCAGGCGCTGGCGCAGACCTGGTACGAGGTGACGGTCGAAGGCGAGGAATCCCACGGCGGGTCCCCCATGGCGGGCCGCCACGACGCGATGATGGCCGCCGCCCCTCTGATCGCTGCGATCGAGGAGATCGCGCTCAACGCCGTCGCCGCCAGCGGTGAACCTGGCCGCGCGACGGTCGGGCGCCTGACCGTCTATCCCGACAGCCGCAACATCGCGCCCTCGCGCATCTGGTTCAGCATCGACACGCGCCACGCCGACCCGGACCTGCTCGCGAAGATGGGCTTGGAGATCCGCGCCAGGGCCACCGCCATCGCCGCCGCGCGTGGCGTTGCGATCACCGTCGCGGATTTCTGGCACTCCCCGATGGTGCCGTTCGACGCCACGCTGGTCAGCCGCGTGCGCGATGCCGCGCAACGTCTCGGCCTGCCCTACATGGAAATGCCGACCGCCATTGGCCACGACGCTGTCTATGTCGCGCGACGCCTGCCGGCGACGATGATCTTCTGCCCGTGCCATGGCGGCATCAGCCACAACGAAGCCGAAAGCATCACCCCCGAATGGGCCGAGGCCGGCCTGCGCGTGATGGCGGATGCGGTGCTCGCCACCGCGGGCGTTGCGAAGGAACAGTGACCATGCGTATCGCCATCGGCGGCTTTCAGCACGAAAGCCATTCCTTCGCCCCGCGACCGACGGCGTGGATGGATTTCGTCAAGCCCGGCGGCTTTCCGCCTGTGCAACACGCGGCAACCCTGCTCGACACGCTGCGCCCGACCGGCGTGCCTTCCGCCGGCGCCATCGCCGCAGCCGAGGCCGAGGGGGTGGACCTCGTCCCGCTCGCCTGGGCCTTCGCCAACCCGGCGGGCCCGGTCACGCGCGAGGCCTTCGAACGCATCACCGCGCTGATCGTCGCCGCCCTGTCGGACGCGCTCGATGCGGGCCCGTTGGATGGCGTCTATCTCGAACTGCACGGCGCGATGGTCTCGGAGGATTTCCCCGATGCCGAGGGCGAAGTGCTGCGCCGCGTGCGCGCCGTGGTCGGCCCCGATGTGCCGATCGCCGCGAGCCTCGACCCGCATGCCAACAAGACCGCGGCGATGGTCGCGCTGTCGGATGTGCTGGTGCCCTATCGCACCTACCCGCATATCGACATGAAGCCGGCCGGCGCGCAGGCGATGCGGTTGCTGCTGCGCATGGCGCGCGACGGCTCCCGCCCGGCCAAGGCGTTTCGCGAACTCGACTTCTGGACCCCGCTCCCCGGCCAATGCACCATGGTCGCGCCGATGGCCGATGTGATGGCCGAGCGCGCGCGCCTTGGCGAGACTGATGGCGTCTGGGAACTCGGCTTCTGCTTCGGCTTTCCCTATGCGGATTTCCCCGGCTGCGGCATGGCGATCGCCTCCTATGCCGACACGCCCGACCAGGCCGTCGCTGCCGCCGAAGCCCTGGCCGGTTTCATCGCGAGCAAGGAGCCCGACTTCGCCCTCGGTGTCGCACCCGCGGCCGAGGGCGTCGCACGCGCCATGGCGACCCGCGATGCGACCGGCCCGGTCATCCTGGCCGACACGCAGGACAATCCCGGTGGCGGCGGCCATGGCGACACGACGGGCCTGCTCGCCGAACTGATCCGGCAGGACGCGCAGGGTGCGGTGCTCGCGCCGATGAATGACTCCGAAGCCGCCGCCGCCTGCCACGCGGCGGGGGAGGGAGCGGAAATCACCCTCGACCTCGGCGGCAAGAGCGACGGCGCGCCGTTGCGCGTCACAGCGCTGGTCGAGAAGTTGTCGGATGGCCGCTTCACGCTCACCGGCCCGATGGGCAAGGGCAACCCCGCCGATCTCGGCCCCTCGGCATTGATCCGCGTCGCACCCGGCGTGCGCGTGATCGTCGTCAGCCGCAAGATGCAAGCGCATGACCAGGCGCTGTTCCGCTTCATCGGCATTGAGCCGGCCGACCAAAAGATCGTCGCGGTGAAGTCGAGCGTGCATTTCCGCGCAGATTTCCAGCCGATCGCCTCGGAGGTCATCGTCGTTACCGCGCCGGGCCCGGTCGTCGCCGACCCGGCCGTGCTACCCTTCACCAATCTGCGGCCGGGGTTGCGCCTGCGGCCGGGGGACAATCGGCGTACCGGCTGACGCGCCGGAGATGCGGATCAGTCGCGTGGCGACGCTGCCCGAGGGGCTGCCGGACCTTGCGCGCATCGCTGCGGCGGAAGGGTTCCGCATGCTTGATGTGCTGGCGCGCGACTGGGCCGATGGCTCCAACCGCTTCACGGCAACAGGCGAGGCGCTGTTCGCCGCGCATGACGGTGCGGGTCGATTGCTCGGCATGGGCGGCATCACGCGCGACCCCTGGGTGGAGGCGCTGCGCATGCGTCGCTTCTACGTCCGGCCTGTTGCGCGTGGCGACGGCGTCGGGCGTGCGCTGGCCGAGGCGGCGCTCGATCATGCGCGTGCATCGGAGATCACCATGGTCCGGCTCCGCGCGCCCGCTGTTGCCTTCGCCTTCTGGGAAGCGTTGGGCTTCGTGCGGCTGCCGGGGGATCCGGTGGCGACGCATGCCCTGACGCTGCGGCACGTCTAGAGCGGTTCCCCCCGAGAGTGGAACCGCTCTCTCCTTGTTTGAGCAAGCATCTTCACTCGCCGGGGTGATTCCACCCGGACGGGATCTGCTCTAGCGGCCGGCCGCCTCCATCTCGCGCAGCACCGGCCGCAGCACAGGCGGGGCATGGCCCATGCTCCACATCACCGCATGCGCCTTGCCCTGCCAGTGGCGGGTGATCGAGCAGGTCATGTCGGACGGCGCGTCGGGCGGCATCCGCTCGGAGCCTGCCTCGTCGAGCAGCACCGCGATGCGGTCATAGGCCGCGTTGGTGTCGAGCCTGGTCTCCTCGATCGGGGCGCCGGCCCGCGCCCGGCCCAGCCGCAGCACGGCGCTGTCTGCCTCGATGCGCAGGCCACCGCCACCGCCGGTGACGCCGCCGCCGCAATAGCTGACGATATCCTCCGCCGCCGCCTGCCTCGCGCCGCCGAACAGCAGCGGCAGCACCAGCAGGGCGGCGAGGCGCGCGCTCATGGGCCGAGCAACGCGCGCACCGCCGCCTCGCGCGGTATCGGCGCGACCGCGCCATAGCCGGTGGTGGACAAGGCGGCCGCCGCATTGGCGTAGCGCGCGGCGGCCAGCGGGTCCTCCCCGGCCAGCAGCCGCGCGAGCAGTGCGCCGGCGAAGGTATCCCCCGCACCGGTCGCATCCACCGCATTCACGCGATGCGCGGGGATGCGGCTGCGGCTGTCGCGCGTGGCGACGACGCAGCCTTCGACACCGCATTTCAGCAGCACCAGCGGGCAGAGCCGCAGGTAGAAATCCGTCACGTCATCCGGGTCGGTCAGGCCGGTCAGCGCCGTCGCATCGTCCAGCGAGGGCAGCGCGATGTCGGCCAGCCCGATCGCTGCATGGATCACGGCGGCGGCGCGCGCCGGCGGCCACAGGCGCAGCCGCAGATTGGTGTCGTAGGAGACCCGCACCCCGGCCGCCCGCGCCACGTGGATGGCATGGAACACGGCGTCGCAGGCGCTTTCCGAAATGGCTTGGCTGATGCCCGACACATGCAGGATGCGCGCGGCGCGGATCGCGTCCTCCGGCACGTCCTGCGGTCGGTATCGCGCGGCGGCGCTGCCGTTGCGATAGAAGTTGAAGTGGTGCCCGGCCGGGCCATGGGTGACGAAATAGATCCCGGTCGGTGCCTCGGGGCGGCGGATGACTGTCGCCGTCTCGACGCCCTCGCGCGCCCACAGCGCCATAAAGCTCTCGCCGGCAGCATCGGTGCCGACCGCGGTGATGTAGCCGACCGAGGCACCCGACCGCGCCGCGGCGATGGCGGTGTTGGAGGTGTCGCCGCCATGGCCTTCAAGATACAGCAGCCGCCCCTCGGGGTCAGGGGGCTGTTGGTTGAACTCCAGCATGGGTTCGCCCATGCAGAGCAGGTCGGCCATGTCAGGTCCTCACGATGCCGAGGGCTTCCTCGGCGGCGCGTTGCACGGCGGCACGGTTGCCGGCGGCGATCAGGGCTTCGTCCACCAGCCTGCCGCCCATGCCGACGAAGGCCGCCCCGGCGGCGATGTAGTCCGGCACGTTGCGGGCATCGACCCCGCCGGTCGGGCAGAAGACGACATCGGGGAAGACGGAGCGCAGTGCCTTCACATGCGCCGGCCCGCCGACCGAACTGGCCGGAAACACCTTCACCACATCGGCCCCGGCGGCGATGGCGGCGCGCACCTCGGTCGGCGTCAGCGCGCCGAGCATCAGGCAGGCGCCGGCATCCTGCACGGGTGCGACGAGTGTTGCGTCGACCCAGGGTGCGACGATGAATTTCGCTCCGGCATCGAGGCATTGTTCGGCCATGCGGGCATCGGCGACGGTGCCGGCGCCGACCAGCAGGTCAGGGTCGGCGGCAAGGGCGCGGATCAGCGCGGGGGCCTCGGGCACCGTCATGGTGATTTCGAACACGCGCAGCCCGGCTTCCTGGAGCCAGGCGACGGCTGTCGCGGCCCGGGCGGCGGTGGAGGTACGCACCACCGGGATGATGCGGGCCTCGCGCAGACGCGGGATCAGGGGATGCATGGCGGCGGTTCCTCCGGCGGCCATGCTGGGCCGGGCCGAGGCCCGACGGCAAGGGGGGCGCTAAACCACCATGCGGTCGGCGGTGGCCTGCAGGCGGCGGCTCGCGGCCAGCGCTTGTTCGATCTCGCCGGCGGCATTGTCGAGCGCGCCGCGGAAGCCGGCCACGGACTCGCCCAGGCGGGACATGGTGCGCGACAGGTCGCCGATCGCATCCCGCAAGCCGGCGGCGGCCATGGATTGTTCGCCGATTGCCTCGTCCAGCCGGCGCAGGGCCAAGCGGAGCCGATCCTCGGGGCGCTGCGGGAAGACAGCGACGATCGTCGCGTCGGCACCGTCGGTCTTTGTAGTGGGATCCGGCATGGGGCCTCGAACTCGCGTGTTAAGGCTTTCTTAATCGAGAGTTGCGACCGATGCGAGCAAAAATTGTCGCGTAAATCGAGCATTGTCTCGAAAAACGATGAACTCGACGCGATGCGATGGCCTGGGATACGGTCCGGGTCATCAGGCATTTACGAATGCACCCCTGGCTCTCACGGCAAGCGTGATGGCCCATCGCCCAGGCCGGGCAGCCAGCCAGCACGGCCGATGCGTTCCATCCGGTGCGGTTTTCCTCTAGAAGCCGCGCGGAGGGTCTTTCTCACCCATGGGCACAGCCCTCGAAATCGGCGTCATTCTGCTGCTCGTTCTGGTCAATGGCGGCTTCGCCATGAGCGAACTGGCGATCGTCTCCTCGCGGCGCTCACGCCTGATGGCGCTGCAGCGGCGCGGCAGCCTCGGGGCGGAGGCCGCCCTCGCGCTGGCCGACGACCCGCAACGATTCCTGCCCACGGTGCAGGTCGGCATCACGCTGGTTGGCATTTTCGCCGGCGCCTTCGGTGGCGCCAGGCTCGCCGGCACGCTGGGGGAGGCGCTCAGCGTCGTCCCGCTGCTCGCCCCCTATGCCCCCGAGATCGCCTTCACGCTGGTCGTGATCGTCATCACCTATCTCAGCCTGATTCTGGGCGAGCTGGTGCCGAAGCAGGTCGCGCTGCGCAATCCGGAACGCGTGGCCGTCTTCGTGGCTCGGCCGATGGCGGCGCTGTCGCGTTATTCATCGCCGGTGGTTTGGGTCCTCGGCAAATCCTCGGCCGTCGTGCTGCGGCTGTTCGGCCCCGCCGTCCCCGGCGAGCAGTCGGTGACCGAAGAGGAGGTGAAGGCCGTGGTCGCCGAGGGCGCCCAGGCTGGCGCGCTGGAGACCGAGGAGCAGCACATGATCGAGCGCGTGCTGCGCCTCGCCGACAAGCCGGTGCGCGCGCTGATGACACCGCGCAATGACCTCGCCTGGCTCGACCGCTCCGACCCGCCCGAGGAGATCGCGGCGCATCTGCGCGCCAGCCGCGTGACGCGCTTCGTGGTCGCCGATGGCCGGGTGGACAATGTGGTTGGCGTGGTGGCGGCCAAGGATCTGCTCGACCAGATACTGGAAGGCGCGCCGATGTCGCTCGCCGCCGCGCTGCGCCAGCCGCTGGTGCTGCCCGATACGCTGACCGCGCTCGATGCGCTCGAGCGGCTGCGTGGGGACCAGCTCGGCATGGCGCTGGTGATGGATGAATACGGGTCCTTCGAGGGCGTGGTCACGGCGTCCGACCTGTTGGAGGCGATCGTCGGCGACCTCGGCCCGATGGAGCCGGTCGAGGATGGCGTGGCGATCGAGCGGGCTGACGGGTCGCTGCTGCTCGATGGCTCGATGCCGTCGGACGAATTGCGCGCGCGGCTCGATTTGCCGGAATTGCCGGGGGCGGGGACCTACCACACGGTGGGTGGGCTGATGCTGGCGCTGCTGAAGCGGGTGCCGAAGGAGGGCGACCGCATCGTCTGGGCCGGCTGGCGGTTCGAGGTGGTGGACATGGATGGCCGCCGCGTCGACAAGGTGCTGGCCAGCAAGGAAGAGGCGGTGGCCTGACGCCGCTACTTCGCCGCCGATTTCGCGATCGGCGCGATGAATTGCGGCTCGGTGTCCCACGGGAACATGATCCAGGTGTCCTGGGACACTTCCGTGATGAAGGTGTCGACCAGCGGATTGCCGGCGGGCTTCGCATAGACCGTGGCGAAATGCGCCTTGGGCAGCAGGGTGCGGACCACGCGGGCGGTGGTGCCGGTATCGACCAGGTCGTCGATGATCAGCCAGCCCTCGCCATCGCCGGCGGCGGCCGGCGGCTTGGCCACCTTGGGTTCGCCGCGAACCTCCTCGTCATAGGTGACGATCGAGACGCTTTCGATCAGCCGGCAATCCAGTTCGCGGGCGATGATCGCCGCGGGGATCAGCCCGCCACGGGTGATCGCGACGATGCCGCGCCAGGGGCCTTTCTCCAGTAGCCGCCAGGCCAGCGCCTTGCTGTCGCGGTGCAGCTGGTCCCAGGTGACCGTATAGTAGCGCGGCGCCATCTCAGAACATCCTTCCGCCATTCGGCACCTGGAGGTCCGGCTTCACCAGCACAACGGCGCCGCTTTCATCCGGCACGCCGAGCACCAGCACCTCGCTCTCGAAGCCGGCGATGCGCCGGGGCGGGAAATTCACCACCGCCATGACCTGCCGGCCGATCAGCCGGTCCGGCGCGTAATGCACGGTGATCTGCGCGGCGGAGCGCTTCACCCCGATGGTGCCGCCGAAATCCACCCACAGCCGGATCGAGGGCTTGCGCGCCTCGGGGAAGGGCTGGGCATCCACGATGGTGCCGGCCCGGATGTCCAGGCGGTCGAAATCCTCGATGGTCGCGGCTGTGTCCATGTCTCGCGTCTAGACCGGAACGGGCGGATGCGCGAGGGGCAGTGACGCTGCAGGAGTGGGGCGGGTTCTGTCCCGCCCGGACCTTGGCGACAGTGGCGCCCCTCCGTTCCCGGCGCCAGCGCAAAGCGCGCGCCCCGTTCGTTTCACTTTTAGACTTTTAGGATTCTACTTCTTTTCGACATCGACGTGACAGACGCAGGGCTGCCGTTGGCTGAAAAGAACATATCGCGAACGAAGCGCCGAATGCCACATCCCGGAATGGGCCTTCGGGGCCGGCCACTGCCGGATATGAGAATGCGCCATTGGGCGCATCCTCAAACGGACACTCGCATCAGATGCCGCCCGAGGCATCGTACGATCTCCGCGAAGGCCTCCGCTGGCGCCGGTACACCGGCGTCGCGGAACTGCGCCCTGTTCCTCAGAGAATTTGCAGAGCGGCCGCTACTCCGGCGCGGCGCAGGGCGCGGTGGGCGCGTGCCGTGTCGCTCAGCGGCCCGCCTCCGGGCCGAACGGCCGAAGATGCCCATGCGGCGCGGGGCGCGCTCGGCCACCAGGGCGCGCCAGACCGCGATGGCATCCTCCAGCGCGGCCGGGAAGGGGTGGTCGGGCCTCTCGTCTTGCGATGGCCGATAATCGGCTGGTGCCGGCGGCACGGTGCGACCCGTGACGGCGTGATCGACGCCGTCCGGACCGGGCTTTACGACGCGGTGGCGGCCGTGCCAGCCGTCGCGCCAAGGCCGAGCTCGGCAGCGATGCCATTGCCAAGCGGTGAGCCAAGGCCGCAGCAGGCATTCCACGGCGCGCCGGCCGGATAGCAGGCGTAGGGCGTCATCTGACCATCAAGGCCGGGCGGCGGTCCGTTGTTGCCATTGAGGATCGGCGTGCAGCAGGCCGCGCCGGCGCCTTGCTGCGCGTACAGCAGCGGCGTCAGGAAGCCGATCGCCTGTCCGGCGTTGCGTTCGACCAGCAACGCCGCCAGGGCGGCCCATATCGGCGCGGCCGCGCTGGTGCCGAAACCGTCGCCGGTGCCCTGGGGGCTCAGCGCATAACCGCTTCGGCTGGCGGCATTGCCCGCGACATCCGGCATGCCGCGCCCCGCGGGCTGGCCCGGATTGAACGGCGGCGGCAGGGTGATCCCCTGCTGGTACTCGGGGACGGTGAACAGCGTGCTGATGCCGCCGCCGGTTGCCCGCTTCTCGCCGGGAGCCTGCATTTCGTTCCACACGACCTCGCCGGTGAGGACGCGCGCGCCACCCTGATCCTGCAGCAGCAACTCGGTGCCGCCGCAAGCGAGGCAATAGGACGAGGAGGCCGGAAAGGCGCAGTTCTGGGCATAGGCGCCGTCCGGATTGCCCGGCGCGCCGTAGTCGCCCGAGGCAACGCAGACGGTGACGCCGAGCAGGCCGGCGATGGCGAACAGCACGTGCACGGCGAGTGCGGTCTGTTCCGACCAGTTTGATTCCGGCTGGCCCAGGCTGATCGACATGACGTTGCAGGGGTCGGTGTCATTGTCGAGCGCGGCTACGAGCGCATCGATCCAGGGATCGGAGGAATAGCCGTAGGATTGCGCGAGGCTGTAGCCGACCAGGGTCGCGCCGGGCGCCACCGCGCCGACGAGCTTGAGGTCCATCATCGCCTCGCCGTTGAGCGTCGGTGTGTCGCCGTCGGCGGAGGCTGCATCCGGTCGCTCCAGCACGATGGTCACCGGCGGCAGGCCGAGGCTGGCGAAGAAGGCCTGGATGGCAGCGAGGTCCACCACGAGGTCGGATTCCATGAAGGCGACGATCGCGCCCTTCCCGGTCACGCCCTGTGGATACTGGTAGTAATCGAAGGCAACGGTGGTCGGCAGGTTGCCCGGGATCGAGGGAGGTTCGGTGTATTCCATGCCCGCCCGACGTCCGGCGGCGAGGCGTGACACCTCGTCGAGGCCAAGCACCGCCGCGACATGTGGTGCGAGTTCGGCGGGCAGGCGTAGAGCGCCCTCATAGGCGCGCAGCAGGTGCCCGCCCATCCGGTAGAGCCCGAGTTCGACCCCGAAGGCGCGGCCGAGGTCCTGGGCACGCCCGGCGACGGTGACGAACAACCCGCCGAGGGCCGAGCGTTGCAGCTCAAGGCTGTGGTCGTCGCAGAATGCCGCGACGGCCTTCGCCGCCTCGGGCGAAGGGCCGAATGCCGCGGCGAGCGATGGACGCGGCAGGTGACGGCGAGCCGCCGGCATCTGCCCGCCGAGACGCATTGCAGCGTCGAGCAGCGCCTGGTCTCCGCCGCGTGCCGCAAGGCGTAGCGTGACACGGAGCCTCTGCTCCGGATCGGCCGCGCCGGTCCGGGCCTTCAGGAGATGCGCCGGCAGGGCGCTGCCCGCCAGGGGTGACGTCCGTTCCTGCTGCCGCACCGGTCGCTCCCATCCTTAAACGAGGGGCACAAGGCTAGCGCATGACGCGTCATGGTTGAGAATTGGAATAACGATGCGCGCGGGCACGATGTCGTGGGGTTCGGCCCGGAGGTTGCGACGGAGCGACATAGCCGTCCGGCCGGCCATTCCTCCGGTGCAGGGCAGGCCAGCCATTGGCCCGGCCTTTCCAACGCCCCCGTCCCGTTGCATGGAGAGGGTAACACTTGCTGGAAACGGACCCTCCGATGCGCGATTTCCATCTGCCTGGCCGCTCGGCCGCCTATGGCACCAACGGCATGGCCGCCACGTCGATGCCGCAGGCGACGCTCGCCGCGCTCGACATCCTGCGTGCCGGCGGCAATGCGATGGATGCCGCCATCGCCGCCTGCGCGGTGCAATGTGTGATCGAGCCGGCCTCGACGGGCATTGGCGGCGACAATTTCTGCCTCTACGTCCCGGCGGGGTCGTCGAAGGTCATCGCGATGAACGGCTCGGGCCGCGCGCCGGCGGGGGCGACGCCGGAAGCGCTGCGCGCCGCCGGGATGACCGCCATGGTCAATACCTCGGCCCATTCGGTGACGGTGCCTGGGGCGATCAGCGCCTGGGACCTGCTGAACCGGACGCATGGCAAGCTCGGCCTCCACCGCATCCTGCAGGCGGCGATCGGCTATGCGGAGGAAGGCTTCGCCGTCTCCCCGCGCGTGGCCTGGGACTGGCAAGGTTCGGTGGGGAAGCTGTCGAAGCATCCGGCCTCGGCGCGGCGCTTCCTGCGCGATGGGGAGGCACCGGCGCTGGGCAGCCGCTTCACCCAGCCGGAACTGGCCAGGACGCTGCGGGCCATCGCGGCGCGCGGCAAGAAGGCCTTCTATGAGGGCGAGGTCGCGGCCGACATCGTCGCCACGCTGCGCGCCGCTGGCGGGCTGCACACCGAGGAGGACTTCGCCCGCGGGGCGGATGTCGCCGAGTTCGTCGAGCCGATCTCGATCAAGTGGCGCGATGTCGAGGTGTTCCAGTGCCCGCCGAACGGCGTGGGGATGCATGTGCTGCAGATCCTCGGCATCCTCGGCAAGAAGGCGACGCCGGAGCAGGGGCCGCTGAGCGCCGAGCGCTTCCATCGCCACATCGAGGCGGCGCGGCTGGTGTATCGCGATCGCGACGCCTTCCTCGCTGATCCGTCGATGGTGGATGTGCCGGTCGAGAAGCTGCTCTCGGACGAGTATCTCGGACGGCTGGCCAAGATCATCAGCGATGAGCAGGCCATGGCGACGCTGCCGCCGGCCGGCGAGAGCGACCTCGCGAAGCACAAGGACACGGTGTACCTCTGCGTGGTGGACAAGGACGGCAATGCCTGTTCCTTCATCAATTCGCTGTTCGAAGGCTTCGGCACAGGCATTCTCGCCGAGGGCGCGGGCGTCATGCTGCAGAATCGCGGCTTCGGCTTCCGCCTGCAGGAAGGCCACCCGAACTGCATCGCGCCGAACAAGCGGCCGCTGCACACCATCATCCCCGGCATGGTGATGAAGGATGGCCAGGCGATCATGCCCTATGGCGTGATGGGCGGGCGCTTCCAGCCGACCGGCCACACGCTGTTCCTGACCAACCACTTCGAGTTCGGCATGGATGTGCAGGAGGCGATCGACTTCCCGCGTCTGATGCCGCAGGACGGGCCGAAGGGCGACAAGGTGCAGGTGGAGCGCGGCATTCCGGGCCAGGTGGTCGACCGGCTGAACAGGCTCGGCCATGATTGCGAACTGGTGGACAAGCCGCATGGCGGTGGCCAGGCGATCTTCATCGACCGCGAGAAGGGCTGCCTGGTGGGTGGGTCGGACCCGCGCAAGGATGGGTGTGCGTTGGGGTACTGATCCCCGGCGCGGGTCAGCCGGCGGGGGCCATGGCCCCGTCCACGAGGCGGAAGCGCTCCCTGCGCCGCTGGCTCGGGCAGCAGCGCGGGTCGCGGGGGCCATAGGCGAGGCCGTTCACCTCGATCGCGCCATGGGTGACGGTCGCCGCGTCCACCATGAAGCCCGGCGGGTGCGGCTGCGGCACTTCGGTGACGCGGCCGTCCTGTTCGTAAAACACGCCGAAGACGCGGTTCCAGTCGTTGCTGCCGCCGCAGCCCTCGAGCGTATAGACCACCACCACCACGGGGCCGGGTGCACCGGGCAGGGGGCCACGATAGGTCTCCTCCGGCCGGTAGATGTCGCAGCCGTGATTGGCGCGCGCGATATGCGCGCGGATGGCATCGGCGCTCTGGGCCCGGGCGCTCGTCGCGGACAGCAACGCCATGGACGCGAGGCCGATGATGCGGAGCATGCTGTCTTCCCTCAGGTCCGGTCCGAGCATGCCGCCACAGGCAGGTCCGCGGCGTCAACGCAACGGCAGGTACAGCATGGTGACCGCCTCGTGGGCCGGGACGTCCGGGAAGATGTGCACCCGCTTGCAGAAGGGCGGCGCGTCGCGCGCTTCCTCCCCGCTGGCGGGCAGCCAGTCACGATACAGGAACAGGGCGGCGGGTTCGAGATCCTCTCCATTGCCGACCACGCGCAGCGCGGCACAGCGCCCGCCGGGGATCATGCCAGCGGTCACGCCCTGGTCGTTCGGTGCGACGGGGCGGTCGGTGCCGGCACAGAGATCGAGACGGAAAGCCCCGGGCGGCTCGATGTCGGGCGGCGTGTGAAAGACGTTCCAGGTCGTGCTGACCTTGGGCGGCAGGCCGGCCGCGCGGCGCCAGGCGATGAAGCGGCGGATCGTCTCCGCCATCCCCTCGGGCGGGCCGCGATGCGTCATCACCGCGACGGGGGTGTCGGGCAGCGCGACGATGGTCACCTGGTCGGTCGAAAAGCTCTGCGTCATGAGGAGGCTCCGGGCCGTCTTGAAGGGGGCGAGGGTGGTGCGCCAGGCGGCGATGTCCGGCGCTGCGCGGAAGGCCGAGGGCGTCTGCCCGAAGCGCTGGCGGAAGGCGCGGGCGAACGCATCGGGGCTTTCATAGCCGGCATCGAGGGCGATCTCCGTCACCGGCTGCCAGCGCAGATAGGCGAGCTGATGCGCCGCGCGCCCGAGCCGGCCGAGCTGCACATAGCGGTGCACCGGCAGGCCCGTGCAGGCGCTGAACTGCCGATGGAAATGGCAGGGGGAAAAGGCCGCGATGTCGGCAAGCGTGGCGAGGTCGAGATCGGCCGCCGGATGCCGGTCGATATGGGCCAGCACGCGGCGCATGCGGGCGCGGTATCGGTCGGCGGCGTCGTTCGTCGTCATGTGGCGCTTATGGCGTGCCGCGTCTCCGCGCGCCCGGCCGATCTTGCGTTTCGGCTTGAGGCCCGCGCGCCGTCATGCCACGCAGCCGGGCAGGGAGGTGCCACCACATGACCCTGCGCGCGATCCAGGCCGACATCACCACGCTGCCGGTCGATGCCATCGTCAATGCCGCGAATGACAGGCTGCTGATGGGCGGCGGCGTCTGTGGCGCGATCTTCCGTGCCGCGGGGGCCGGGGCGCTTGCCGAAGCCTGCGCACGGGTCGCGCCATGCCCGACCGGGCAGGCGCGCATCACGCCCGGCTTTGCCCTGCCGGCGCGGTACGTCATCCATACGGTCGGTCCGGTCTGGCAGGGTGGCGGGGCAGGGGAGCCGGCGCTGCTGGCGGCCTGCTATCGCGCGAGCCTCGCCCTGTTGCGCGCGGCCGGCGGTCGGTCGGTGGCCTTCCCGGCGATCTCGACCGGCATCTTCGGCTATCCGGCCGATCGCGCGACCCGGATTGCCGTCGCGGCGGTCCGGGAGGATGTTGCGCGCCACGGTGACCTCGACATCACCTTCGCCTGTTTCGACCAGGCGATGCTGGATCTCTACCGGAAGGAACTTGCGTCATGACTGAACCCTGCGACCTCTCCGCGCTCGAGGCGCGGCGCCTGATCGGGCGCAAGGCGCTCTCCCCGGTGGAGCTGATGGAGTCATGCCTCAAGCGCATCGGCGAGGTGAACCACGCCGTCAACGCGATGGTCGCGATGGATGAGGTCGCGGCGCGCGCCGGGGCCAAGGCCGCCGAGGAGGCGGTGATGCAGGGCGGGCCGCTCGGCCTGCTGCACGGCTTGCCGGTCGGCATCAAGGATCTTGAGGAGGTGAAGGGGCTGCGCACCACCTATGGCAGCCCGCTCTTCGAGGATTTCGTGCCCGAGGCGGATTGCATGATGGTCGCGAACCTGCGCGACGCGGGTGCGGTCGTCATCGGCAAGACCAACACCCCGGAATTCGGCGCGGGCGCCAATACGCGCAACGCCGTCTATGGCGTGACGGGCAATCCGTTCGACCAGACCAAGTCGGCGGCCGGGTCGTCGGGTGGGTCGGGCGTGGCGCTGGCTTGTGGGATGGCGCCGATCTGTTCGGGGTCCGATACCGGCGGGTCGCTGCGCAACCCGGCGGCGTTCAACGGGATTGTCGGGTATCGGCCGTCGCCGGGGCTGGTGCCGTCGGAGAAGCGCGCGCATGGCTGGTCGGGGCTGCCGGTGCTCGGGCCGATGGCGCGCAACGTGCCGGATGCGGCGCTGATGCTGGCCGCCATGGCGTCGGATGATGCGATGGATCCGCTCGCCTACACCCTGCCGGAAGGGCCGGTGCGCGGCGTGCCAGAGGCGTTCTTCCCGATGCAGCCGATCGACCTGGCGTCGCTGCGGCTGGCGATCAGCGTCGATTTCGGTCAGGCGCCGGTCGAGAAGTTGATCCGCGAGGCCTTTGCCATCCGTGCCAAGGCGATCGCCCCGCTGTTCGGCGCGGCCGAGGAAGCTGACCCGGATTGCCGTGGCGGTGACGAGGCCTTCGAGGTGCTGCGTGCCATGGCCTTCCTGACCGCCCATGCGCAGAAGGTGCGCGACAAGCCTGACATGGTCGGCCCCAATGTGCGGGCGAATGTCGAGGAAGGGCTACGCTACACGCTGGAGGATGGGTCGAAAGCGGCGGCGGCGCAGACGCGGATGTATCGCGCCTGGCAGCACTTCTTCGCCCATCATGACGTGCTGATCACGCCGGCGATCACGCTCTCACCGCGGCCGTGGAAGGAGCTGTACCCGGCCGAGATCGACGGCAAGCCGACGCGCACCTACTACCACTGGCTCGCCTGCGCCTATTACGTGACGCTGTGCGGGCATCCGGCGATTTCGCTGCCGATGGGCGTGGATCGGCTAGGGATGCCGTTCGGTTTGCAGATCGTCGGGCCGCGCGGCGGCGATGCGCTAGTGATGCGCGTGGCGGCGGCGATCGAGGAAGCCTTCGCCGGTGACGCCGTGCTGCGGCGGCCGGTGCCGGACCTCGCCGCGCTGGCCGCGGCACAGCCGGTCAAGGCGATGCCGGGCGCGGTCGGCTGGGACTGAGCCCTTACCAGCGGCGGTAGTAGCCCCGGTCGCGCTCGGCATAGCGCGGATAACCGCGATAGCGGGGCTGCTGGTAGTAGCGGTCGTTGTGGTTGTTGTTATTGGCGGCGACCGCGACCAGCCCGACCAGGGCCGCCGCGCCGATGCCGAGCGCGGCGGTGCTGCCCCAGTCGGTCTGCCCGTCCGGGGTCTGACAGGCGCCGAGGGCGAGGCTGGCGGAAAGGGCGATGGCGGGGAGCAGGCGCATGGCGGGGGTTCTCCTGGCTTGCGCATCATCCGTCGGCGGCGTGTCGGTCCTTAGGCGGAACAATGGCATGGCGGCGGTGTCTTTGCGGCGGCGCCGCCATCATTGATGTCCGCAAAGAATCGATTGTCGAAAATCGCAAATCGAGTCATTCCTGGCTTCATGAGCCCGACCGACATCCTCGCCTCACTCGCCACACGCCACCTGGCTGCCACCCGCTCCATCCCGGCGGCGGTGGCGGAAGCGCTACGGGAAGGCATCCTGACCGGGCTGCTGCCCGCGGGTGCGCAACTCAAGCAGGATCACCTGGCGCGCCATTTCGGCACCAGTCGCGCGCCGGTCCGTGAAGCGCTCCAGGTTTTGGCGGGGGAGGGGTTACTGACCGTCAGCCGGCATCGTGGCATCGCCGTCGCACCCGCAGATCCGGCGGACCTGCAGGAGATCACCGAACTGCGCAGCCTGCTCGAAGGCCATGCCATGCGCTTGTCGATCCCGCACCTGACCCGTGCCGACAAGGACGCCGCCGCGGCCGTGCTGGCGGAAGCCGAGGCCGCGCCCGCCGACCCCATACGGCAGTCCGACCTGCATTGGCGCTTTCACCGCATCCTCACCTCCCGCGCCGACCGACCGCGGATCATGGCGCAGATGGAGCACCTGCATATCGCTGTGTCGCGCTACCTGATGCCGGCCTGGACCGCGGCGGGGCTGTCGGTCGGATGGGTGCGGTCCCATCGCGACATGCTCGAACTCGCGGGGCGCGGCGACGCCGCCGGCGCGGCGGCAATGAACGCCGGCCAGGTCGAGGAGGCGCGCGCACGCGTTGCACAATGGCTCGCAACACAGGAACAGGCATGACCTTCGACACGACCATCGACGCGACCGACCGGCGCGTCCTGACCTTCGATTGCTACGGCACGCTGATCGATTGGGAGAGCGGCATCACCGCGCGCGTCGGCCCCTGGATCGCCGAAGCGGGGCGTCGCGAGATCCCGCCCGACCTCATCCTTGTCGCCTTCGCGCTGCATCAGTCGCGGCACCAGCAGCCGCGGCCGGCATTGCCCTATCGGGAGGTGCTGGCTCGCAGTTGGGCGGATGTCCAAGCGAGTTTCGGCCTGCCGGAGGACGCGGCGCAATGCGAGGCCTTCGCGCAATCCTGCGGCGACTGGCCGCCCTTCGCCGATACGGTCGCGGCGCTGCGGCGCCTGGCCTCCCGCTTCGCCCTTGGCATCCTGTCCAACGTGGATGATGCCTCACTGGCTCGCAGCCTGCGGCTGCTCGAGGTTCCCTTCCTGCTGACCGTCACTGCTGAGCGTGTCGGGTCCTACAAGCCCGGGCTGCCGCATTTCGAGACCGCGGTGGCGGAGCTCGAAGAGCAGGGCGTGCCCAAGGAAGCGATCCTGCATGTTGCCCAAAGCCGCCACCATGATGTGGAACCGGCGGCGCGGCTCGGCATACCCACGGTTTGGGTTGATCGGCGGCATGGCAAGCGCGGCATCGGCGCGACCATCGCGAATACCGCCCAGCCCGCGGCGCGGGTGCCCTCGCTGGCCGCCCTGGCGGATGCCCTCGGTGTTTGATTTTCGACAATCGACAAATCGGAGATTGGCATGATCGGATTGCTTCGTTCACTCGGCGTCGCTGCCCTGCTGTTCGGCGGTGCGGCGCAGGCCCAGGCGCCGGCGACGTTGTCGCCGACCTTCGATGCGGTGCGCGCGCGTGGACACGTCGTCTGCGGCACTGCCCCCAACCTGCCGGGCTTTGCCGCGGTGGACAGCCGAGGCGCCTGGTCGGGTCTGTATGTCGATGTCTGCCGCGCCGTCGCCGCGGCGATGTTCGGTGATGCGTCGAAAGTACGATACGTCGCTACCACCACGCAGAACCGGCTGCCGATGTTGCAGGCGGGCGAGATCGATATCCTTGCCTCCAACACCACCTGGACGCTGACGCGCGAGGCGAGCCTCGGCCTCGAATTCACGGGGGTCACCTTTTATGACGGACAAGGCTTCCTGGTTCGCCGCTCGCTTGGCGTGTCCGCCGCGCGGCAGTTGGATGGCGCGACGGTCTGCGTGCAGCCCGGCACCACGACTGAGTTGAATCTGGCCGACTACTTCCGCCGAAGCGGAATGCGCCTGACACCACTCGTCATCGACACGCTGGAGGAATTGCGCACCGCCTTCCTCGGCGGTCGTTGCGACGCCTACACGATCGGGACGGCAGCATTGGCCGCCTTCCGTGCCGGTCTTGGGGAGCAGGGGCAGGACTTCATGCTGCTGCCCGACGTCATCAGCAAAGAGCCGCTCGGGCCTGTGGTTCGCAAGGGGGACCAGCGCTGGTTCGACCTGGTGCGCTGGGCCGGCTTCGTGCCGCTGCTCGCCGAGGAATTCGGCATCACCTCCGCCAATGCCGAGGCCCGGCTCGACGATCCCGACCCCGAGGTGCGGCGCTTCCTCGGACGCAGCGGAGGGTTCGGCGGTATGCTGGGCGTGGGTGACGATTGGGCATTCCAGATCGTCCGGCAGGTCGGCAACTATGCCGAACAATGGGATCGAAACGTCGCGCCGCTCGGTCTGCAGCGCGGGGTGAACCGGCTATGGACCGATGGCGGCGTCCACTACCCGCCACCGGCACGCTGAGGGCAGGGCGTCAGGGCCGGTCGCGGGCGTCCGTGCGCGGCTGTGACACCGCCCCACCCGCCGTGCCGACCGACCCGCCTACACTCATGGTCAGCGACCCCGGGCGCGTCGCTGTCGGCGTCGTGCCCGTTCCCGTGCCACCGCAACCCACCAGGACTGTGGCGCACAGCAGCAGTGCCGGCCAAGTTTGGATGGCAGGGCGCATGGCGTCAGCCCCGCGCCCCGGAGAAGGCGTTGAAGGTCTGCAGCGTGTAGGTGTCCTTCACGCCGGGGACGGTCTGCACCGTCTCGACCACGAATTCGCCGATGTCGCGGTCGGGGGCGAGGTAGAATTTCCCGAGCAGGTCGTATTGGCCGGAGATGGAATGCATCTCCGACAATTCCTCGATGGTGTCGGCCATGTCGCGGGCCACGCGGTAGGCTTGGCCCATCTCGCATTTGATCATGACGAATATCGCGCGCATCGCCGGTTCCGTCGCTGCGGCGCGGCGTGAGTGCCGGCGCCTACTTCGCCGGCTTGTACATCATGCAGCGGTCCCAGTCCCAGAACAGGTGGCTGTTGAACCAGGCCACCGTCTCGGTGCCGCGCCGGCCGTCGTCGCCGCCCTGCTGGTCATCGGGGTCGTTGATGTGCAGCGTATCGCCCTCGATGCCGGTCAGCACGATGGCATGGCCGAAACCGTACCAGTCGCCCACCGCCCAGATCGGGCCGTACTGCACGAGCCAGCGGAAGATGTCCCAATTCGTGGCGGTGTGCGCGCCGGTGGGCAGCGGGACGGGCTCCAGCCCCTCAACGGCGGCGAGGCGGGGGAAGTCCTGCTCGACAATGCCGCTATCCGCGTTCCATTCCCGCGGCAGGCCGAGGCGCGGGCCGGCTTCCTGGTAGTAGGCGACCATGCAGGCGGCGGCGTACCAGCAATCCATCGACCGCACCTGGCCGACCACCGGCACGTCCAGCACCAGCGACGGTCCGCTTGAGGAGATGGCATTCGACCGGCTGCGCCCCGGAAAGCGATGGGCGCCGATGGTGAGCGACATGATGAAGCCTCCTGCCAGGCTGGTTGGTCCGATCCGGCGTTGAAACTGGCATCGAATCGGCGGCCTTGCCCATGAAGTGTTGCGTAACCGCGATGCCGCTCGCGCGGGCGGACCGCCCATGGCTTGTGCAACCTGGCCGCACCGGGCGGAGTTGGTCCTTGCCGGGGCGCGGCATGGCGGTTGCTTGCCTCCTGGCCATGAGCAGCATCTCCCAGTCGCCCGACCGTGGCGGACCCGCGCAGCCCCTCCTCTCCGTGACGGGGCTGGTGAAGCACTTCCCGATCAATGGCGGGCTGTTCGGCCGCCAGGTGGCGGTGGTGCGGGCGGTGGACGGGGTGGACCTGTCGATCCTCAAGGGTGAGACCCTCGGCATCGTCGGTGAATCCGGCTGCGGCAAGTCCACCACGGCGCGGCTGCTGATGCGCCTGATGGATGCCAATGCCGGCACCATGGTCTTCGATGGCGAGGAAGTGGGCGGCAACGACCAGACCGGCGGCGTCGCGCTGCGCGACTATCGCCGCCAGGTGCAGATGGTGTTCCAGGATTCCTATGCCTCGCTGAACCCGCGCCTGACCATCGAGGAGACCATCGCCTTCGCCCCCAAGGTGCATGGCGTGCCGGCCGCCGAGGCGCGCGAGCGGGCGCGCGAGCTGCTCGCCGCCGTCGGCCTCGCGCCGGCGCAATTCGCGCAGCGCTACCCGCATGAGCTTTCGGGCGGGCAGCGGCAGCGCATCAACATCGCCCGCGCGCTGGCGTTGCAGCCGCGGCTGGTGATCCTGGACGAACCGGTCTCCGCCCTCGACAAATCGGTCGAGGCGCAGGTGCTGAACCTGCTGATGGATCTCAAGGAGAAGTTCGGCCTGACCTATGCGTTCATCAGCCACGACCTCAGCGTGGTGCAGTACATCTCCGACCGCGTGCTGGTCATGTATCTGGGCAAGGTGGTCGAGCAGGGGCCGGTGGACGAGATCTACGAACGCCCCGCGCACCCTTACACCCGCGCGCTGCTGGCCTCGCGCCCCTCGATGGACCCGACGAAGCGGCGCACCGTGCCGCCGCTGACCGGCGACCCGCCCAACCCGGTGAACCCGCCTTCCGGCTGCCGTTTCCGCACGCGCTGCCCGATGGCCGAGGGGGTGTGTGCCGAACGCGAGCCGATCGCGGCGACGCTCTCGCCCGGGCATGAGGCCGCCTGCCATGCGGTGACGCCCGGCAGCGGGCACACGCTCGCGCCGAGGATGGCGGCATGAGCGCGGCGGTGAAGATGGACGCCGCCACGCCGCTGGTGCGCGCGCGCGACCTGTCGGTGCGCTTTGTCAATCGCGACACCACGGTGCACGCGGTCAATGGTGTCGACCTCGACCTCGCGCAGGGGGAGGTGTTGTGCCTGCTGGGTGAATCGGGGTCGGGCAAGTCGGTCACGCTGCGCGCGCTGATGAAGCTGCTGCCGAAGCAGGCCAAGGTCGGCGGCTCGATCGAGGTCGCCGGCCGCGATGTGCAGGCGATGTCGGAGGGGCAGCTCTCGGCCTTCCGCGGCGGCGATGTCGCGATGATCTTCCAGGAGCCGATGACCGCGCTCGACCCGGTCTTCACCATCGGCGGGCAGATCGCCGAGGCGGTGCAGCGGCATGAGGGCGCGTCGCGTTCGGCGGCCGATGCGCGGGCGCTCGAATTGCTGGAACTGGTGCAGATCCCGTCGGCCAAGCGACGCCTCGCCGCCTACCCGCATGAGTTGTCAGGTGGGCTGCGTCAGCGCGCGATGATTGCGGTGGCACTCGCCTGCAAGCCAAAGTTGCTGCTGGCAGATGAACCAACCACCGCGCTCGACGCCACGGTGCAGATCCAGGTGCTGCTGTTGTTGCGCGAGTTGCAGGAGCAACTCGGCATGGGCGTCATCTTCGTCACGCACGACCTTGGCGTCGCCGGCGAGATCGCCGACCGCATCGCCGTGATGTATGCGGGGCGCGTCGTCGAGGAAGGGCCGGTCGTGCCGTTCATGGCCGGCCCGCTGCACCCCTATCCGCAGGGCCTGCTGGGCGCGACGGTGCATGGCGGCATGCGCGGCAAGCGGCTGACGACCATCCCCGGCGCGCCGCCGAGCCTCGACAGGTTGCCGACCGGCTGCGCCTTTGCGCCGCGCTGCGAAATCGCCGAACCGGCCTGCCTCGATGGCGTGCCGGCAATCCGGCCTTTGGGTGGCGGGCGGATGGTTCGTTGCATCAAGGTCGGAACTTCTTGACGCGCTGCCCATCGGCGTCTTGCCGAATGCTTGCCTTGCGGTCATGTATTCGGCGTCGGCAGGTGGGCTCACCATGAGAACAATGACGCAATTGGCGATCCTTGCCGCGATCGGCGGGGCTGGGGCGGGCTGGCAGATCTATGGCGAGCAGTTC
This sequence comes from Neoroseomonas lacus, assembly GCF_014644535.1. Lineage (GTDB taxonomy): Bacteria > Pseudomonadota > Alphaproteobacteria > Acetobacterales > Acetobacteraceae > Neoroseomonas > Neoroseomonas lacus. The sequence continues at coordinate 312,791 of NZ_BMKW01000001.1, read as the reverse complement.
GGTCTGCGGCCGCCGCTCGAGATGTTGGGCCTTCGCCAGGCGTCGACCCAGGGCGGGGCCCGTGGCGGCGTGCAGGGCGGCCCGGTCGCGGTCATCGTGCAGCCGGTGCGCGTCGGCCAGGTCGTCGAGCGGGTCGAGAGTGTCGGCACGGTGCGCGCCCGCGAAGCCGTCACCATCACCACCAAGGTCGCCGGCATCGTCGAGGCGATCCGCTTCACCGAAGGCGAGCGGGTCGACGCCGGGGCGACGCTGGTGCAGCTCGACGCCGCGGCGCTGCGCGCGGAACTCGACCAGGCGCGCGCCATGCTGGATGATTCGCGAAGCCAGCTGGTGCGCGGGCGCCAGCTCCAGGCGGGGGCGACGATCGCCGCCCAGCGGCTCGAAACCCTCGAAGCCGTGGCCCGCCAGGCCGAGGGGCGGGTGCGCCAGGCGGAGGCGCGGCTCGAGGAGTTGCGCGTGATAGCGCCCTTCGCCGGCCGCGTCGGCCTGCGCCAAGTGAGCCCCGGTGCGCTGATCCAGCCGGGGACGGTGATCACCACGCTCGACGACACCGTCCGCGTGCGCGTCGAATTTTCGGTGCCCGAGGTCTATCTCGCGCGCATCCGCGTCGGCAGCGGCGTGACCGCCCATAGCAGCGCCTATGAGGGACGACGCTTCCAGGGCACGGTCGCGGTGATCGATACGCGCATCGACCCGGCGACGCGCTCGGTGCGCGTGATCAGCGAATTCGACAATGCGGATGAGGCGTTGCGCCCCGGCCTGTTCCTGACGGTGGAACTGGTGCTGGAGCAACGCGACCGCGCCCTGTTGGTGGCCGAGGAGGCGATCGACCCGGTTGGCGACCATGCCTACGTCTATGTCGTTCGCGATGGCCGCGCGCGGCGGCAGGAGGTGCGGCTCGGCCTGCGCCTGCCCGGCGAGGTCGAGATCCGCGACGGGCTGAATGCCGGCGAGCCGGTGGTGGTGCGCGGCGTCCAGCGGCTGCGCAACGACATTCCCGTCCGGGTCACCGAGACCCTGACGCGACCGACGAGCTGACGGGAGCGAGGCGCCGATGGTTCTCTCCGACGTCTCGATCAAGCGCCCGGTCTTCGCCACCGTCATCAGCCTGATGCTGACGGTGCTCGGCATCTTCGCGCTGCTGCGCATGCCGATCCGCGAATACCCGGCGATCGACCCGCCCGTCATCCAGATCACCACGACCTATACGGGCGCCTCGGCGCCGGTGGTGGACAGCCAGATCACCGAGCTTCTCGAAGCTGCCGTCGCGGGGATCGAGGGGATCAAGACGATCTCCTCGCAGTCGCGCGACGAGCGCAGCCAGATCACGCTGGAATTCCAGCTGACGCGCAATGTCGATGCCGCGGCGAACGACGTGCGCGACAAGGTCGCCCGCGCGCTGGCCCGGCTGCCCGAACAGGCCGACACCCCCGTCGTGGCCAAGGTGGATGGCGACAGCCGCCCGATCTTGTGGATCGCGCTGGCCTCGGACCGGTTGACGCCGCTCGACCTCACCGACCTCGCGCGGCGGCGCATCGTTGACCGCCTGGCCATCGTCGAGGGTGTCGCGCAGGTCATCATCTCCGGTGAGCGGCGCTTCTCGATGCGGGTCTGGCTCGACCGCCAGGCCTTGGCGGCGCGCAACCTGACGGTACAGGACATCGAAGAGGCGATCCGCCGCGAGAATGTCGAGCTGCCCGGCGGGCGCATCGAGAGCCAGCAGCGCGAGCTGACCGTGCGCACCGACAGCCGCATGTCGCGTCCCGAGCAGTTCCGCGAGATCGTCGTGAGCCGCAATGCCGGCGGCGCCCAGGTGCTGTTGGGCGAGGTGGCGCGCATCGAGGTCGCCGCCGAGGACACCCGCGGCGGCTACCGCATCAATGGGCGTCCGGCCATCGGCCTCGGCATCCTGCGGCAATCCACGGCCAATACCTTGTCCGTCGCCAATGGCGTGAAGGCCGAGATGGCGCTGATCACCCCATCCCTGCCCGAGGGCGTGGACGTGATCACCGGCTATGACGAGAGCCTGTTCATCAGCCAGTCGATCTATGAGGTCGAGCACGCGCTGATGATCGCCCTCGCGCTCGTCATCGGCGTCATCTTCCTGTTCCTGCGCTCGGTGCGGGCGACGATCATCCCGGCGGTCGCCATCCCGGTCTCGATCATCGCCTCCTTCATCGCGATGTCGGCGCTGGGATTCTCGGTGAATGTGCTGACGCTGCTGGGGCTGGTGCTGGCGATCGGCCTGGTGGTGGACGACGCCATCGTCGTGCTGGAGAACATCCATCGCCGCATCGAGGAAGGCGAGGAGCCGTTGCTTGCCTCGCTGCTCGGCGCGCGGGAGATCGCCTTCGCGGTCATCGCGACGACGCTGGTGCTGGTCGCGGTGTTCGTGCCGCTGTCCTTCATGGGGGGCAATACAGGGCGGCTGTTCACGGAATTCGGGCTCGCATTGGCGGCCTCGGTGCTGTTCTCCGGGCTGATCGCGCTGACGCTGACGCCGATGATGTGTTCGAAGCTGCTGAAGGCGCATCAGGGCGAGACCTGGTTCGTGCGGGTGACGGAGCCCTTCTTCATCGGCCTGAACGGGTCGCTGCGCTGGACGCTGGACCGCGCGCTGCGCGCGCCGGTGCTGGTGCTTGGCGGGGCGGCGGCGCTGTGCGGGCTCGCGGTGGTGCTCTATGCGATCCTGCCCAAGGAATTCGCGCCGACCGAGGACCGTGGCGTGGTCATCATTCCGACCACCGGGCCGGAGGGGGCGTCCTTCGGCTATACCATCGACCATGTGATGCAGATCGAGCACCTGCTGCAGCGCTATGTGGACAGCGGCGAGGCGAGTGCGGTCTTCGCCACGGTCGGCGGCTTCCAGCGACCGGCCATCGGCAATATCGCCAACATCTTCATCCGCCTCGCACCCTGGGCGGAACGCAGCCGCAAGCAGCAGGTCATCGCCGCCGAGGTCTTCCCGCTGATCGCCGGTATCCCCGGCATCCGGGGCTTCGCGCTGAACCCGCCCTCGCTCGGCGCGCGCGGCTTCCAGCCGCCGGTGCAGTTCGTCATCGGCGGGCCGGACTACGATACGCTGGTTGACTGGCGCGACCGCTTCTTGGAGCGGGCGCGGACCAATCCGCGGCTGCTCAACCTCGACCACAATTTCAAGGAGACCAAGCCGGAGATCCGCGTCAGCATCGACCGCCGCAAGGCGGCCGATCTGGGTGTGTCCATCGCCGCGGTGGGCCGCACCATCGAGACCATGCTGGGCTCGCGCGAGGTGACGACCTACGTGGTCGGCGGGCAGGAATACAAGGTGCTGCTGCAGGCGCCGGAGGAACTGCGCCTGTCGCCCTATGACCTGCAGAATGTCTTCGTGCGGACCTCGTCGGGCGGGCTGGTGCCGTTGTCGAATGTGGTGACAATCTCCGAACGCGCCCGCGCCCAGACCCTGGCGCGTGAGGATCGGGTGCGCGCCATCACCATCACCGCCTCCCTCGCGCCGGGCTATTCGCTGGCCGATGCGCTGGGCTTCCTCGACGGCGTCGCGCGGGAGGTGCTGCCGAGCGAGGCGCGTATCGCCTATCGCGGCCAGTCGCTGGAGTTCAAGGAATCTTCGGGCGCGCTGTATGTCACCTTCGCCATGGCGCTGCTGGTGGTGTTCCTGGTGTTGGCCGCGCAGTTCGAGAGCTTCATCCACCCCTTTGTCATTCTGCTGTCCACGCCGCTCGCCATCACCGGCGGGCTGCTGGCACTGTGGTGGACTGGGCAGTCGCTCAACATCTTCAGCCAGATCGGCATGATCCTGCTGATCGGGCTCATGGCGAAGAACGGCATTCTGGTCGTCGAATTCGCCAATCAGTTGCGCGACCGCGGCATGACCATTCGCGACGCGGTGCTCGAAGCCTCTGTCGTGCGGCTGCGGCCGATCCTGATGACCTCGATCGCGACGGTGTTCGGGGCGTTCCCCCTGGCGATGGCGACAGGGGCGGGGGCGGAAAGCCGGCAGGCGCTCGGCGTCGTCATCGTGGGCGGCATCAGCCTGTCCACCATCGTCACGCTCTATGCTGTGCCGGCGCTGTATCTGCTGCTGGCACCTTATACCAAGCCGATCGGGGCGATCGCGGCGAAGCTGGCGGATCTGCAGGCCGGACACGGCCCTGCCGGCCATGGCCATGGGTCGCAGCCGGCGGAGTGACGGGCGGGGCGGGAGAGGCTAGCCTCCGCCCCGATGGTTTCCGAATCACGGGAAGGATGTCCGTATGACTGAGGGTCGGCGCGCCACTACGGGGCGCACGGGGGGCAAGCTGCTGGCCGATGCGCTGGTGGCCCAGGGTGTGACACACGCCTTCTGCGTGCCGGGCGAATCCTATCTCGACCTGCTCGACGGTCTCTATTCGGTGCGCAACCAGCTTCAGCTGGTGACCTGCCGTTTCGAGGCCGGCGCGGTTCATATGGCCGAGGCCTACGGCAAGCTGACCGGCAAGCCGGGGGTGGCGATCGTCACGCGGGGCCCGGGTGCCTGCCATGCCGCGATCGGCGTGCATGTGGCGTTCCAGGATTCGACGCCGCTGGTGCTGCTGGTCGGGCAGATTCCGGTCGATGAGACGGATCGCGAGACCTTCCAGGAAGTCGATTACCGCCAGATGTTCGGCCCGCTGGCCAAATGGGTGACGCAGATCGATGACGAGAAGCGCATCCCCGAATTGATGGCGCATGCCTTCGATGTCGCGACCTCGGGCCGACCTGGCCCAGTGGTGGTCGCCATCAGCGAGGAGATGCAGAAGCGTCTCGCCAATGTGCCGGATATCGGCCCGGCCGAGGTGCTGCCGGCCAACCCCGCGCCCGAGGCGATGCCGCGGGTGATGAAGATGCTGGCGGCGGCAAAGAAGCCGCTGGTGGTGCTGGGCGGGTCGCGCTGGTCGGAGCAGGGCAAGGCCGACATCCGCGACTGGCTGCTGGCCAATGACCTGCCGGTCTCGGTGGCGTTCCGCCGCATGGGGCTATTTGACGGGACCTCGGCGAATTACGTCGGCGACCTGGGTGTCGGCGCCGATGGCGGACTGGTCGCCAAGGCGAAGGAGGCCGACCTCATCCTCGCCATCGGGACGCGCATCGGCGAGCCGGTGAGCCAGGGCTACACGTTGCTCGACATGGCGGGGGCGACGCCGATCGTCCATGTCTATCCGGACCAGGCGGAGATCGGGCGCGTCTATCGGCCCGCGCTCGGCATCGTGTCGGAGGTGAATGCCTTCGCCGCGGCGGCCAAGGCGGCCGGGGCGGTGGCCAAGCCAGCCTGGGGTGGCTGGACCAAGGAACTGCGCGCGCTGCGCGTCGCTCAGGCGGTGCCGCCGGTCTATGAGGGGCCGCTGAACCTCGCGACTGCCTTGCAGGAGCTGGAGGCGGTGCTGCCCAAGGACACCATCTTCACCACCGATGCCGGCAATTTTGCCACCTGGCCGAACCGCTTCATGCATTTCAGCGAGAAGCAGGATTTCCTGGGCCCGACCAATGGCGCGATGGGGTATTCGGTGCCGGCGGCGATCGGCGCGAAGATCACCCATCCGGATCGCACCGTGGTCGCCTTCGTCGGCGATGGCGGCTTCATGATGACAGGGCAGGAGATCGCCACCGCGTTCCACCATTCGGTGAACCCGATCATCCTGGTGTTCAATAACCAGATGTACGGCACGATCCGCATGTATCAGGAGCGCACCTATCCTGCCCGCGTCTCCGGCACCGCGCTGACCAACCCGGATTTCGCCAAATTCATCGAGGCGTTCGGCGGGCATGGCGAGATCGTCGAGACCACCGAGCAACTGGTCCCGGCGGTGAAGCGGGCGATCGCGTCGGGCAAGCCGGCGCTGGTCGAGGTGCGCACCAACCCCGAGCAGGTGACCAATCGCGCCACCATCGCCGACCTGCGCGCGCAGGCGGCGAAGTCGGAGGGTGCCGCGGCGCCGGCGGCCACTAGCCGGACGGCGCCCGCACCCGCACCGCGGCGCACCGGGCCACGCATCCGCTAAGGAAGATCGCGCCTGGCTGGTCTCAGTCAGGCGCGTGACGATGCTCGAACAAGGAAGAGGCGGTTTAGGGCGAGGTCGGTGTCGCGCCGACCTCGCGCAGGACGTCCTCGGCCGTGCGCATCGCCGCGATGGCGGCGGGGAAGCCGGCATAGGCGCAGGCATGGGTAATAACCTCGGCGATCTCCTCGGGTGTGCAGCCATTGTTCAACGCACCGACCAAGTGGCCGCGCAGTTCGTGGTGCTGGCTCATCGCGACCAACATGCCGATCGTCACCATGGAGCGTTCGCGACGCGTGATGACGTCGCGCGTCCACAGCGAGGCGTAGGGGAATTCCTCCGACAAATGGCGCAGCGCCTGGTTCAGCGGCGTGGTGGTGGTGTCGCGGCGGGCGGTGTAGGCCTCGCCCAGGACCTCGGTCATCGCCTGGCGGCCGGTCGTTTGCAGCGCGTCATGCGCAGCCTTGTCGGTCATCGTGGTTCCTCCTGCATGATGGGACGCGAGCATAGACGCGAGGGCCTGCGATGACGAAGACGCTGCTGGTGGTGTTCCATTCGATGACCGGCGGGACGCGGCAGATGGCGCAGGCGGCGGCGCGCGCGGCGGCGGGCGAGGGCGTCGCCGTGCGGTTGCTGGAAGCGCGGGACACGACGGCGGAGGATGTGCTGGCGGCGGATGCGTACATCTTCGCAACGCCGGAAAACCTCGCCGCCATCGCCGGGATGATGAAGGACTTCTTCGATCGCACCTATTACGCGGCGCTGGGGCGGGTCGAGGGGCGCGCCTACGGCTTGATGGTCTGTGCGGGCAGCGATGGGAGCAACGCGGTGCGGCAGGTGGCGCGCATCGCGACGGGGTGGCGGCTACGGGCCGTCGCCGAGCCGATCATCGTGTGCACCCATGCACAGACGCCGGAGGCAATCCTCGCGCCGAAGACGATCGCAGCAGAGGACATCGCGCGCTGCGAGGAACTTGGTGCGACCATCGCCGCCGGGCTGGCGATTGGGATGTTCTGAGGAAAGATCGAGAGGCGCCGCCCCTCGAGCACCCCGCCAGGAAACGGAGGTTCCTGGACCTTCGGGCGGTTGCTGCGCAATCGATCAGGGGCGGTGCCAGCCGATCCAATCGCAGACGGCGCCACCCATCACACGCTCCAGCGCGGCACCGTGCAGCCAGGGCAATTCCTGGGTGAACAGTGTGATGCATTGGGTCCATGAACACGGCATGCGGGTGATGTCGGTGCCCCAGAAGAATCGATCCGGCCCGAAGGCGTCATACAGCCGGTGCAAGCCGTCATGGATGTCGCGGAAGGGGTAGCCTTGCTGCGAATAGCCCGGTGCACCCGTCGCCTTCAGCGCGACATTCGGCAGTCGCGCCAGGTCCGTGACGGCGTCGATGTTGGAGAAGGCGGCGGCGCCCTTCTCGTGCCGGATCAGGCCGCAATGGTCGATGATCAGGCGCAGTTGCGGATGGCGTTCGGCGATGCGGGCGAATTCCGGCAGGAAGCGCCAGGCCATGGTGGCGACGGGAAGGCCCTCGGCTTCCGCTACGGGCCAGAGCCAGTCGAGCGTGCCGTCGAAGGGCCAGTCCTTCTGGTCGGCACGGATCAGCGGGTAGCGCAGGCCACATTGCCCGGGGCGGTCGCGCCAGCCCTCGAGCAGCGCGCGGCTGGTCTCCGGCGTATCGAGTGGCACCTGGCCGAGCACGGCGAAGCGGCCGGGGTATCGCGCGGCGGCAGCTTCAGCCAGCGCATTGGCGTCGGGGTCCCAGGAAACGGGCGGGTGGATCACTGCGCCATCGACGCCGGCTTCCGCCATTTCGACGAGAAGTTCGTCAACGGTGAAGGACGACACCTGGCGATGGTCGCCGCTCGGCGTGCCGCTGGCCCAGATGTGCACCTGCGCGTCGATGATACGCATGGTCATGCTCCCGGCAGCTTCATGGAAGAGAAGCGATTGTCGAGATGTTCGATCTCGAGGAAGCCGGCATCGGGACCGAAGGCCTTGTAGATGGCGAAGGTCTTCAGCATGCCGAGCGTCGCGGCACTTTCGAGCGGCGAGATGAATCCGCAGTCGAGATCAAGGAAGTGCTTCTGCCGCATCCAATGCGCGAGTTGCGGCGCCGAGATCGCGAAGAAGCCGGCATGGGGGTTCGGCGCGCGGCGGAAGGTGACCGGGGCGCGGCCCGGCATCGGCAGATGGAGGAAATCCTCATCCGGCAGCGGGTCGCGCCAGCGTTCGATGGCACCGGGACGTAGGTCGCCATCGATCCAGGTCTTCAGCGTCGGCCCGGCGGGGTTCCATTCGAAGCGGTTCGGCATCAGCAGCCGCTTCGGGCCGAAGGCGTCCTGGAAGGCGCGCAGCCTGTCGATGAAGCCGGCATCGGCGATGCGCAGGTCATCCTCGGAATAGCAGAACAGGTCGTAGGCATGGCGCATGTCGGCAAACAGCCGATGGGCGGCGAAGCCGAGCATGCGCGGGTTGTCCACCTGCGCCGTCACGTGGCGCACGCCGCGTGCCTTCGCGTGCTCCTCATTCAGCAGATGGTCGGTACCGTTGGTGACGACGACGATGTCGAGGCCATCAACCGCGCCGCGCATCCGTTCGAAGCGCTTGGTCTCGATGTTTAGCGTGGTGGTGGCGCCAAGCGTGCCGCGCCAGGAATCGATGACCCGGCGCAGCACCGCCGCGCGTTGCTCGCGGCGGCGTTCATCGGTGGAGGAATGGCGCGAATCGGCCTCGCCCTTGAAGTAGTGCAGCAGGGCGAGAAGGACACGCATCAGCGGCCGACCGCATAGCCCTGCATGCCACGCGGATTGGCGCCGGCGCGGATGGTGCCGTCCGCTTCACGCCGCGCGCCGGTCAGCCGGCCTTCCGACCATTCGCCGCCCATCTCGGCGGCATGGCCGCGGGCGATCAGGTCATCCAGCACCGCCTGCGTATAGCGGCCTTCGATCACCGCCTTGTTGGGCTTGGCGCCGCGCGGCCAGAAGCTGCTGATCCAATGTTCGGAATGGAAGGAGGGCAGGTCGATCGCCTGCTGGATGTTCAGCCCGTGATGGATCATGCGCATCAGCATGATGGGCTGCCACTGGTCCTGCTGCTCGCCGCCCGGCGTGCCGAAGGACATCCAGGGCTTGCCGTCGCGCAGCACCATCGAGGGCGAGAGCGTCGTGCGCGGCCGCTTGCCGGGCTTCAACCCGTTCGGTAGCGTTTCGTCGAGCCAGAACATCTGGCAGCGCGAGCCAAGACAGAAGCCGAGTTCCGGGATCGCCGGCGAGGATTGCAGCCAGCCGGCCGATGGCGTCGCGCTGACCATGTTGCCGTGCTTGTCGATGACATCGACATGGCAGGTGTCGCCGCCGGAAGCGCCGAGGCGCGAGACGGTCGGCTCGCCCGAGCCCATCGCCGCCGCGAGGTCATTCGAACGACGGATCGCCGCGGCGTAGTCGGTGCGCGGCACCAGGCCGTCGGGCTGGCCGGGGCGGAACTCCAGCGACGCCGTGGCGCCCATCAGCGCGCGGCGCGCATCGTTGTAGGCAGGCGAGAGCAGTGTCGCCATTGGCACATCGGTGAAGGCCGGGTCGCCGTAGAAGGCCTCGCGATCGGCGAAGGCGAGCTTCTGCGCTTCCAATACGTAGTGGATGAAGTCCGCGCCGACGGGGTCCATCGCGGCGACATCGAAGCCGCCCATCAACGCCAGCGTCTGAAGCATCGCCGGGCCCTGGCTCCAGGGGCCGCATTTCAGGACGGTGTGGCCGTGATAGTCGAGCGTGGTCGGGGCTTCGATGCCGGCATGCCAGCGCGCCATGTCGTCGGCGGTCAGCACGCCGCGATTGCGCCGGCCGGAGGTGTCCATCGCCTCGGTCGCGGCGACGAACTTGCCGATCGCCTCGGCGACGAAGCCGCGATACCAGGCATCGCGCGCAGCATCGACCTGGTTCTCGCGCGAGCCACCGACGGCCTCGGCTTCGCGCACGACGCGTTCGTAGGTATCGGCTAATGTCGGGTTGGCATAGAGGCCGTTGGGCTCCGGCCCACCATCGCGCAGCCACAGCGCGGCGGAGGTGGTCCATTCCGTCTCGAACAGTGGGCGGACGCTTTCGATCGTTGCGCGGATGCGCGGGACCATCGGCGCGCCGTTCCGCGCATAGCCAATGGCGTAGGCCAGCACCTCGCGCACGGACCAGGTGCCGTGGTCGCGCAGCATCACCATCCAGGCATCGAAGGCGCCGGGGACAGGCGTGGCGAGCAGGCCGGTGCCGGGCATGATCTCCATGCCAAGCTTGTCGCGCATCAGGCCGACGGTGAGGCCGGATGGCGCCGGGCCCTGGCCGCAGATCACCTGCTGCGTCCCGGTGCGCACGCTGTGCAGGATGATCGGGCAATCACCGCCCGGGCCGTTCAGATGCGGTTCGACGATCTGCAGCGCGAAGCCGGCGGCGGCGGCAGCGTCAAAGGCATTGCCGCCACGTTCGAGCACCGACATGCCGACCTGGCTGGCGATCCAATGGGTCGAGGCAACGGCGCCGAAAGTGCCGATGATCTCGGGGCGGGTGGTGAACATGCTCGGCGCCTCCTTGGCGGGGAAGCCGATCATTTCCGGCGTGACGACGGACATGTGGGCGGTTCCTCGATCTTGCGGTGAAACTCGTCGCGCGGCAGAGGGGGCGCGTCAATCCTACGCGGGGGCGTGCGACGATGTTGATGGCGGTGGTGGGGCCTTCGGGTGCCGGCAAGGACACGTTGATGGCGCTGGCGCGCACGCAAGTGGAAGGCGATGCGCGCTTTCGCTTCGTGCAGCGCGCCATCACGCGGCCGGCTGAGGCGGGGGGCGAGGCGCATCGCCCGCTCAACCTTGCCGCCTTCGAGGCAGAGCGGGAGGCCGGCCACTTCGCGCTGTGGTGGAACGTGCACGGTCTGTTCTATGGCATTCCGCGTAACATCGAGCAGGATCTCGCGGCGCGGCGCGTGGTGGTGGCGAATTTGTCGCGCGGCGTGCTGGCCGAAGCGGCGTCGCGCTACCCGCTGCGCGTGCTGGTGGTGAGCGCGCCGATCGCGGTGCTGGCGGCTCGGCTGACGGCGCGCGGGCGCGAGAGCGTGGCGGATATCAAGGCGCGGTTGCAGCGCGAGATGACACTGGCGCCGGGCCTCGACATCGCCACGGTGATGAATGACGCCACACCCGAGGAAGGTGCGGCGCGCGTCGTCGCGGAACTCAGCCGCGCAGCGGAAGACGCTCGGCGATCGTGAAGGGCGCGCCGGGGGCGGGCTGCACGAAGAGGCTGAGCGTGCTGACGCGCCGCGCGAGACCCGGCGCATCGCCGAGGTAGTCGGTGACGGCCGGCATGACCACGGCCTTCTCCCCGGCGGTCAGGCGCCGCGTCAGCGTGACGTGGAAGCGCCATTCCTCGAAGACGTAGGGGTAGCCCCAGCGGGTCAGGTGTTCGCGCTGCGGGGCGGTCAGGCGGTCGGGGCGGCGGCGGGCGAGTTCGGCCTCGTCGGGCGGCGTGCGGTGGTCGTCGAGGCCGGTGACGCAGGCATCGGCGAAGGCGTGCAGGGCCGGGCAGGGCGCGGTCTCGCGCAAGGCGAGGAAGCCGTCGAGGTCATGCACCGCGAGCGGCGGCAGGTCGAAGGGTGCGGTGCGGGCGGCGAGGGCGGCCGCCGCCTCGCGCGCCGCCGCATAGCCATGGGCGAGGCGGAAGGGCGGCTTCAGCGTGGCGTGCAGGCCGTAGCCGCGCGGGTCGGCGGTCAGCGCGGCGATGTCGTGGCCGGGCAGGGCTGGCTGCAGCAACGGCGCACCGGCCGCCGCGTCACGGCCGAGCCAGGTGGAGCCGCGCGCATGCAGCGCGTCGTCATCCGGCGGCGCCCAATACAGCGCGAGGCGATGGGGCGTCATGCGACGCGGTTGCCCTCGCGCCACACGCGGCGCACCACGGGCATGTCCTGCACCGGGCGGACCTGCACGAGGTCCGCGCGCAGCCCGGCTTCGAGCCGGCCGCGGTCGGGCAGGCGGGCCATGCGGGCCGGCGCGTCGGCGATCATCGCCACCGCAGCCGGTAGGGAAATGCCGGTCTGTTCCACGGTGCGCCAGGCGGCCTCGATCATCGAGGCCGGCACGTAGTCGGAGGCGAAGGCGTCGGCGGCGCTCGCGCGCACCAGGTCGGCGGCGGCGACATTGCCGGAATGGCTGCCGCCACGGACGATGTTGGGCGCGCCGGCGATCACCGCGACGCCCGCATCGCGCGCCGCCTCGGCGGCTTCCATGGCGACGGGGAATTCGCTGATGGCGATGCCGTCGGCGAGGTTGCGGCGCACCTCGTCGGGCGAATCATCGTCATGCGAGGCGATCGGCAGGTCGCGATGGCGGATGCGGTTGAGCAGCCAGGCGCGCTGCGGTTCGCGCAGGCGTTCGCGCTGGGCGAGCAATTCGTCGATACGGCCCTGCACCTGGTCGATCGTCAGGCTGGTCTGCTTGCGGCGCATGGTGACGTAGCGCGGGATGTCGCGGTACTGGCCGACGCCGGGGGAATGATCCATCAGGCTGACCATGCGTACGCGCGGATGGTCGCCGACCGGGTCGAGCGCGGGGACCATGTCGGCGGCGGGCAATTCGCAGCGTAGATGCAGGAAGTGCTCGCTGCGCAGCACGCCGGTATCGGCCAGCGCGTCGAGATCGGCGACGCCGTCGAGGAAGGTCTGCCCGCGGCCCTGGTCGAAGCCGAGGTCGCCGAGGCAGAGCGCGTCGAACACCGTGGTGACGCCGGCGGCGGCGCATTGCGCGTCATGCGCGATCATCGCCGAGCGCGACGGCCAGCGGGCGTTCTGCCGCGGCTGGACCTGGCGTTCGAGATTGTCGGTGTGCACGTCGACCACGCCGGGGATCAGGTGGTCGCCATCGAGGTCGCGCGCGGTGAGCGCGTGGCTGCGGCCAGGCTGGATTTCGGCGATGCGGCCGTCGCGCATCACCAGCGTACCGTGGATCACCTCGTCGGGCAGGACGAGGAAGACGTTGGTGAGGATGGTCTCGTTGGTCATGCGGCGTCCTGCTGGGGGAGCACGTCGAAAAGGCGGTCGGCCACGGCTTCGCGAACTTCGGCATCGTGGACGATGCCGATGATGGCGGCACCCGCGGCCTTCGCCTCGCGGATCAGGGCAATGACGATGGCGCGGTTGGCGGCATCGAGGCTGGCGGTCGGTTCATCCAATAGCAGCACGGGGTAGCCGGGGGCGAAGCCGCGGGCAAGGTTCACGCGCTGTTGTTCGCCGCCCGAGAAGGTGGCGGGCGGCAGGGCGTGCAGGCGCTCGGGCAGGTTGAGGCGGTGCAGCAGGGCGGTGGCGCGGGCCAGCGCCTCGTCACGCGCCATGCCGCGGGCGATGAGCGGTTCGGCGACGATGTCGCGCGTCGCCACGCGCGGAATGACGCGCAGGAATTGCGAGACATAGCCGAGCGTCTCGCGCCGCGCCTCGATCACCGTGCGCGGGTCGGCGGTGGCGAGGTCGAGGTCAGCCCCGCGATGGCGCAGGATGATGCGCCCCGTCCCGGTGCCGTAGTTGCCGTAGAGGCAACGCATCAGCGTCGATTTGCCGGCCCCCGACGGGCCCCACAGCGCGACGCATTCGCCCGGATGGACGGCGAGGTCGACGCCACCGAGGACCGGGATATGCGTGCCGCCTTGGAGGTGCAGGGTGAAGGCCTTGCCGAGGCCTTCGGTGCGGAGAACGGGGGTCATGCCGCGAGCACCGAGGAGACGAGCAGTTGCGTGTAGGGATGCTGCGGGTCGTCGAGCACCCGGTCGGTCAGCCCCTGTTCGACCACCACGCCGCGGCGCATCACCAGGATGCGGTCGGCGAGCAGCCTGGCGGCGGCGATGTCATGCGTCACGATCAACACTGAAAGTCCGAGTTCGCGTGAGAGGGAGCGGATCAGGTCGAGCAGGCGCGCCTGCACCGACACATCAAGGCCGCCGGTCGGTTCATCCATGAACACCAACTTCGGCTGCGTCACCAGCGTGCGGGCGATCTGCAGGCGCTGCTGCATGCCGCCGGAGAAGGTGCGCGGCAGGTCATCGATGCGGTCGGCGTCGATCTCGACCTTGGCGAGCCAGGACAGGGCTTCCCCACGGATATTGCCGTAGTGGCGGGCACCGACGGCCATCAGGCGTTCGCCGACATTGCCACCGGCGGAGACGGCGAGGCGCAGGCCATCGCGCGGATTCTGGTGGACATAGCCCCATTCGGTGCGCATCAGGCGGCGGCGCGCGGCCTCGCCCATGGCGAGCACATCCTGGCCGCGCCAGAGCACGCTGCCGGCATCGGGCGCCATCATGCCCGACAGGACGCGCAGCAGCGTGGTCTTGCCCGATCCGGATTCACCGACGATGGCGACGACCTCGCCGGCGGTGATGTCGATGTCGACATCGATCAGGGCGGGGATGGCGCCGAAGCGCAGGGTCAGGCCCTTCGCGTCGAGAAGGGGGGTGGTCATTCGGCGGCCTCCTGCGCGGTTGCCTGGCGTTCCGCGCAATGGTCGGTGTCGGAGCAGACGAACAGGCGCCCGCCGGCATCGTCGGTGATCACCTCGTCGAGGTAGGTGTCCGTGCTGGCACACAGCGCGCAGGCATGCGGGGCGCGGATAGGGCGGAAGGGGTGGTCCTCGAAATCCAGGCTGCGCACATCGGTATAGGGCGGGATGGCGTAGATGCGTTTCTCGCGCCCGGCGCCGAACAATTGCAGCGCGGCCATGCGGTGCATCTTCGGATTGTCGAAGGCCGGGATGGGCGAGGGCGACATCAGGTAGCGGCCATTGACCATCACCGGATAATCGTAGGCCTTGGCGATGTGGCCGAAGCGGGCGATGTCTTCGTACAGCCGCACATGCATCAGCCCGTAATCGGCCAGCGCATGCAGGCGCTTGGTCTCGGTGCGGCGCGGTTCGAGGCGCGACAGCGGCTCGGGCTGCGGCACCTGGTAGACGATGATCTGGTCCTCGCGCAGCAGCCTTTCGGGGATGCGGTGGCGGGTCTGCACCACGGTCGCCTCGGCGGTGTGTTCGGTGGTCGCCACGCCAGCGACGCGGGTGAAGAAGCGGCGGATCGAGATGGCGTTGGTGGTGTCGTCGGCGCCCTGGTCGATCACTTTCAGCGTGTCGGTCGGGCCGAGGATGGCCGCGGTCACCTGGATGCCGCCGGTGCCCCAGCCATAAGGCAGCGGCATTTCACGCGCGCCGAAGGGGATCTGGTGGCCGGGAATGGCGACGGCCTTGAGCAGCGCGCGGCGGATCATCCGCTTCGTCGCCTCGTCGAGATAGGCGAAGTTGTAGCCCTCTAAGGTCGTGCTCATTCGGCGGCTTCCTGCATCGCCTGTTCGGCGCTGCGGCGGATGGTGCGCAGGTTCTCGAGTTCGCTCTGGAAATCGACGTAGTGCGGCAGCTTCAGATGTTCGACGAAGCCGGTCGCCTCGATGTTGTCCGAGTGATAGAGCACGAATTCTTCATCCTGTGCCGGGGCGGTGATATCCTCGCCAAGCTCGCCCGCGCGCAGGGCACGATCGACCAGCGACATCGCCATGGCGCGACGTTCGCCATGGCCGAAGACCAGGCCGTAGCCGCGGGTGAATTGCGGCGGCTCGGTACGGCTGCCCTTGAACTGGTTGACCATCTGGCATTCGGTGATGCCGATCTCGCCGAGTTCGATCGGGAAGCCAAGTTCCGGCGGGGTGAATTCGACCGCGACATGGCCGACACGGATTTCACCGACGAAGGGGTGGTTGCCGCCATAGCCGCGCTGCGTCGAGTAGCCGAGCGCGAGTAAGAAACCCTCATCGCCGCGCGCGAGGTTCTGCAACCGCAGCGGCCGCGCGGCCGGGAAGGCGAGGGGCTGGCGCGTCAGGTCGCCAGGTTCTTCGTCCTGCTCCGCCTCGCGCTGCATCAGGCCTTCGCGGGCGAGCAGTTCGGTCACGCGCGGCACCTCGGCCACCGGCGTCTCGGCCTGGGGTACCGCGACTGCGTCGCCGGCTTCGGCGGCGAGGGCGAAGTCGAGCAGACGGTGCGTGTAGTCGAAGGTCGGGCCGAGCACCTGGCCACCGGGCAAATCCTTGTAGGTTGCGCTGATGCGGCGGCGCAGGCGCATGCGGGAGGTCTCCAGCGGCTCGGAGGCGCCGAAGCGTTGCAGCGTGGTGCGATAGGCGCGCAGCAGGAAGGCGGCCTCGATCAAATCGCCCTTGGCCTGCTTGATCGCCAGGGCGGCGAGGAAGCGGTCATGGCAGGAGCCTTCCGCCATGACGCGATCGACTGCCAAGCCCATCTGCTGTTCGATCTGCGCGACGGTGAGTTCCGGTACGGCGGGATCGCCGCGCCGCGTCTCGTCCAGCCAGGCATGGGCGGCGCTGATCGCGCGCTCGCCACCTTTGACGGCGACATACATCGTTCAGCCCTCCGCGATCATGGTGGTGCGGGGCAGGGCGGCGAGCCGGTCCCCGACGCAGAGCACGACATCGACACCGAGCGGGAAGCTCGCGCGGTTTACCGCCCAGGCGGCAACGAAACCGGCCGGCGCACCATCGACATGCAGGCGGTGTTCGGTCTCGATGCCCGGACCGATCAGGCGCCAGCCGGTGCCTTCGGTCAGGGCATTCACTTGCAGCACGAGCGTGGCGCCGGCCTGCGGTTCCTCCTCGCTGCCCTGGGCGAGCGACGCGAGCGCCGGCGGTGTGCCGGTGGCGAGCACGAAGGCGGCCTGAGCGCCCGGGACCAAGGGCATGCCGCAATGGAAGCGCAGCCAAGCTTCTGCGGCCACGCCCGCGTCATGCGCGAAGCCGGTATCGGCATCGGCCAGCGTCAGCAGCACCGCCGCCGCCGCCTGGTTGAGCGGTGCGGGTGGGCGCAGCGCGCTGCCGGCACGCTGCACACGGCCGGGGCGGCTCATCGCCTCCAGTACCGCGCGGAAGGTCGCCTGGCCGTCGAGGACGGGGTCGGCGAAGCCGGGGGTTAAGCCAGCATCGGCGAAGCCGGGGGTCAGGCCGTTCATCGCGTGGTCTGCATGGCGAGGAAATCCACCCGTGTGGCGGCGGCGCGGCGGGCTTCGGCCTCGCGTGCCGACTGCTGGCGTGCGGCCAGCGGCGTGATGACGGCGTCCATCAGCGCGTCGTGCCGCGCCGGGTCCTGCAAGGCAGCGTCGAGCACCGCGGCGAGTTCCGCCTGCTGCTTGTCGCGGCCGGCGACATAGGCGTGGCCGACCTGCGCGCCGAGCCGCACCGCACAGCGCGTGACGGTCATTTCGCCGAGGTTGAAGGGCGTGCCGTCGCCGCCCGCGCGGCCACGCACCATGACCAGGCCGGTCTCGGGCGGGCGCAGCTTTTCATGCGCCGGCAAGGGGGGGAGAGGGGCGAGGAGGGCGGTGATCGCCTGGGCCTCGGCACGGGCGAGAACCGCCATCCAATGGCGGCGCTCGGGGGCGGGATGTGGGGCGGATTGGGTCATCGGATTTGTCTAGACAGATAGACATCCATCCGCCACTTAGTCCACACGGATATCCCACGGACATGATCGGTGATGGTTGAAGTTTCCATGACAGGTGCGCCGCTTGCCCGCGGCCAGGGGGTGGCGCTGTGGCGCCAGATCGCGGCGACGATGGAGGCGGAGATCGCCCGTGGCAGCAAGGCTGCCGGCGAGCGGCTGCCGACCGAGGCGGCGCTCACGCTGCGCTTCGGGGTGAATCGCCACACGGTGCGTCGCGCGCTGGAGGACCTTGAGGCGCGAGGCCTCATTCGCGTCGAACAGGGGCGTGGCGCCTTTGTCGCCGAGGATGTGGTGGATTACCGCCTCGGGCCGCGAACGCGTTTTTCCGAACTGGTGCGCCGGGAGAATCGCGAACCCGCCGGGCGCATCCTGCGCGTCGCCGAGATCCAGGCCGAGACGATGCTCGC
Organism: Neoroseomonas lacus; assembly: GCF_014644535.1. Classification (GTDB taxonomy): domain Bacteria; phylum Pseudomonadota; class Alphaproteobacteria; order Acetobacterales; family Acetobacteraceae; genus Neoroseomonas; species Neoroseomonas lacus. The sequence continues at coordinate 294,852 of NZ_BMKW01000001.1, read as the reverse complement.
CGAGGCGCTCGGGGTCCGGCGCGGGCGGCTCGTGCTGCGCGTCGATCGGCTGGGTCTTGCCGATGGACGGCCTGTGGTGCTCGGCACGCATCACCTGCCGCTGCCGCGCTGCGCGGCGGCGCAGGAGGTGCTGGAGAGCAAGGCGTCGATCACCGCGGCGCTCGAGGCCTGCGGCATTCCTGATTATCGGCGGCAATCCTCGCGCATCACCGCGCGGCTGCCGACGCCCGATGAGGCGGATCTGTTGCAGCAATCACGGTCGCGCCCGGTCCTCGTCGCGGAATCCTTGAATGTCGATCCGGCTGGCCAGCCGGTGGATTGGACCATCGCGGTCTATGCCGCGGGTCGCGTGCAATTGGTGGTGGAGCCCTGACGGCATGAACTGGGTATTGAATGGCGGCACCGTCCTGCGGGACGGCGCGATGGATGCTGACGCGCTGGCGTTGGTGGACGGTGTGGTGGCCGAGACGGCGTCGGCCGATGCGGCGCGCTTCGATGCGTCCGGCCTGCTGGTCCTGCCGGGGCTGGTGGACATCCATGGCGATGCGCATGAGCGCCAGTTGCAGCCGCGCCCGGGGGTCGATCTGCCGGTCGGCCTGGCGTTGCGCGATTCCGCCGCGCAGTTGATCGCCTGCGGCATCACCACGGCGTATCTCGGCGTCACGCTGTCCTGGGAGCCGGGGCTGCGTTCGCTGGCCGGGTGGCGGGCGTTGAAGGCGGCGCTGCCGGCGGCGCGGGCGCAAGCAGCGACCGACCTGCGCGTCCATCTGCGCTTTGAGGCCGACAATTTCGACGCGCTCGATGATGCGCTGGCGGGGATCGCCGATGGCTCGGTGCATCTGCTTGGCTTCAACGACCACACCATGGCGATCGTGAAGAAGCTCGGCGATCCAGTGCAGACGGCGAAATACGCTGGCCGGGCCGGCGTCGCGGCGGGCGACTATCGCGCGCTGGCCGAGGCCGTCGCGGGGCGGCGGGACGAGATTCCGGTAGCGCGGCGGCGGCTGGCCGATGCGGCGCAGGCAGCCGGCATTCCCATGTTGAGCCACGATGATGCGACGCTGGAGGATCGCGCGCTCTACCGCGGCATCGGTGCGCGCATCTGCGAATTCCCGATGGCCGAGGCGGTCGCCGCCGATGCGCGCGTGGCCGGCGAGCATGTGGTGATGGGCGCGCCGAATGTGGTGCGCGGCGGCAGCCATCTCGGCTGGGCCTCCGCCGCGCCGCTGGCCGAGCGCGGGCTCGTAACCGTGCTGGCCTCCGATTACGTCTGGCCGGCGATGCTGGAAGCCGCCTTTGCCATGGTGAAGCGGGGCGTGCTCGATCTGCCGCGCGCCTGGGCGCTGGTCTCGGCGAATCCGGCCGCGGCGTGCGGGCTGGCCGATCGTGGCCGGCTGGCGGCGGGGCTGCGCGGGGACGTGGTAGTGGTGGACCCCGACCAGCCGGCGCCGGTCGCCGTGTTTGCCGCCGGCCGCCTGGCCTGGATTGCGCCGGGGGCGGCGGCGCGCTTGGCGGGCTGATGGCGGTCCGGGCGAGAAAGTCTTGATCCGCGTCAAGGTATGAGCATTTCGTTACGCCTAGGAATCCGTGGCGGGTCGGCTTTGCGATGGCCCGCCAAGCGGAGGAGAGCGCGGATGAGCGTTACCGGCGACAATCTGAGCGCGCAGGCGATCTGGGACCAGATCGCGCAGCAGAAGAAGCGGGCCGCGGATGAGGCGCGCGCGCAGGAAGCGGCGAAGAGGGCCGAGCGCGACCTGATCCGCGAATCCTTTGTCACGCGCGAGGTGCAGCCCGAGGCGATGGACCGCATTGCCACCGTGGTGCGCCGTGCCGTCGAGAATGGCGAGAAGCAGGCGCTGGTGCTGCAGTTCCCGTCCGAATGGCTGCCGGATTCGGGGCGGTCGCTGACCACCCATAATCCGAACTGGCATGAGAAACTCGATGGCTTCCCGCGCCGCGCCTATGATTTCTACACCAAGGAACTGGCCCAGCGCGGCTTCCAGCTGAAGTTCGAGATCATCGACTGGCCCGGCGGCATGCCCGGCGATGTCGGTTGGTACCTGACTTGGCAGCATCCCGAGGAAGGCTGACAACCCGCGTCACGACCACTGGGGAGGCAGACAAGATGGCGAAGAAGAACAGGAAGCATGATGACGCCGCACCGGATGGCGAGGTGACGCCCGCCCGTGATGCGCGCTTCCGCGCCGATGGCCGCTTGGCGCGCAAGGAATATGAACGTCTGCTGCACGACCTGCATGTGGAGCTCGTGAAATTGCAGATGTGGGTGCAGAAGACCGGCGCGAAGGTCTGCATCGTCTTCGAGGGCAGGGACGGTGCCGGCAAGGGCGGCGTCATCAAGGCGATCACCGAACGGGTCAGCCCGCGCGTCTTCCGCGTCGTCGCATTGCCGGCGCCGACCGAGCGGGAAAAGTCGCAGCTCTACATCCAGCGCTATATCCAGCACCTGCCGGCCGGCGGCGAGATCGTGATCTTCGACCGCTCCTGGTACAATCGTGCCGGGGTCGAGCGCGTCATGGGCTTCACGTCCGAGAACCAAGTCGAGCGCTTCCTGCAGATGGCGCCCGCGACCGAGAAGGCCCTGGTCGATTCCGGCATCATCCTGCTGAAATACTGGCTTGAGGTGAGCCCGGAGGAACAGACGCGCCGGCTCACCGCGCGCATCGATGACGGGCGGAAGTTGTGGAAGCTCACCGCCATGGATCTGAAATCCTACAGTCGCTGGTACGACTATTCGCGCGCGCGTGACGCGATGTTCCTGGCGACCGATACCGCCTGGGCGCCGTGGTTCGTCGCCCAGTCGGACGACAAGAAGCGGGCGCGGCTGAACATCATCCGGCACCTGCTGCGCCACATTCCCTATGAGGCGCCGAAGCGGGAAAAGGTCGAATTGCCGAAGCGACAGAAGCCGGGCGACTACGTGCCGCCGGAATATGCCTATAAGTTGGTACCTGATCTGGACGGGGCGTCGACGGCATGACGGCCGGGCCGGCCGGACGCGCTCATCGCTGAGGTTGCGTCAGCCGGAGCCTCTGCGTTTCCTTGGCGGCACGACGTCCTGCCGCGCGGGCTGCTCCAACGCGCAGCCGAGTTGCGGGAAGATCCCGCCGGAAAGACCTGTCATTTGCAAGGCGGCTTCCAATCGCTCGCACTCCTCGCGCGCCCGGCGGACGCGGAGCTTCACCGCCTCCAGCGCGTCGCACGCTGCGGTGTGTTCAATACAAGCACGCGCGTAGGCGTCTCGTAGCGCCTCGCCCATTCTCAGCCTCCTTGTTCATTGGGCCCGGAGGCCGTGCGGCAGTGTAGCCGCGTATGGCAGGAATGTTGCCAGTGCATAGGCAAAAATAATCGCCGTGATGTTGAAAATTGATCATATCGCGCCCAACGCGGCGCCGTGACGGGCGACATCGCTTCCCGGTCGCCGCCTGGCGGACGAGCCTGCCACATTACAAACTGTTGCACTGCCAAATGCGCGCTGGCGAAAAATCGGCGACCATCCATCATGTAACGGGAGAAGATCGTAGGCATCGCGGGTGACAGTCGGGCTAAAAATCCTTGTCGAAGGATGGCGTGGAATTAATCATTCCTATGCCATGGTGAATCAATGGCAGATTCTTGAATTGCTGCGACGAGGACAGTCGATACGCTTCAGAGACACGCCATTTTTCAAGCAGCAATGGAACAGACACACTAATTCAGGCGGATTTGACAAGGATCAGGCAGGAGAAATAGCGGCACTACGAGCCCCGGATTACGGAGAAGCAATAGATGCCACCTTCCGTATTGCCTATCCATACGACTTCTCGGCGGCCCGTTTGGGTCGTCTTTTCGTTTTCGGCACAGCAGAGGATGGTTCGATCGACGGCATGGTGCGCGACGGGCTCGATTTCGAACAGGCGCGGCGCAATGGCGTGCGCATCGTCACCCCGTCCGACTGGTCGAAAATCGGCTTCCTCGACTTCGGATTCGCCGAATCGGACATCGATGTCGTGCCGCATGGGGTCGATCCGGGCGTCTTCCGGCCGGCGGACCCGGCCGGGCGCGAGCGCCTGCGCAGCATGCTGGGCTTCGGCCCGGATGAGGTCGTCCTGCTCTCGCTCGGCAGCATGTCGAAAAACAAGGGCGTGGACCTGCTGCTGCGGGCCTATGCGGTGCTGAAGCGGCGCTACCCGCAGTTGCGCCTGGCGTTGAAGGATTCGGCCGACCTTTATGGCTGGCAGGGGCAGGGGATCCTGCGCGGCCTCATGGCCGGCCCCCATGCCGGCGACTTCACAGAGGCGGCGCTGCGCGGCATCGCCTTCATCTCCCGCAACCTCAATGTGCGGCAGATGCAGGCGCTGTATGTCGCGGCGGATTGCTACGTCTCGCCCTACCGCGCCGAGGGCTTCAACATGCCCCCGCTCGAAGCCGCGGCCTGTGGTGTGCCGATCATCGTGACGCGCGGCGGATCGACCGACAGCTATTTCGATCCGCGCCTCGGCTATGCGGTCGAAAGCCGCGTCGTCGCCGAGGGGCGGCGCCGGACGCTGGAGCCTGATTTCGACGCGCTGCTGCACAGCATCGAGACGGCGATCACCCGGCCGGGCGCGGTCGGCGGCGCGGCGGGCAGCGCGCTGGTGCATGAGCGCTTCTCCTGGCAGGCGATTTGCGACCGGCTTCTGTCGGTCATGTTCGACGCGCGCTGACGCGGCGACGCCGCATCAACCGGCGCAGCACGGCGCATCCACGACATTCCTTCAGCGCCGCAGGTCGGTCTCCACCGTTCGCCGCCCCATGGCGAGGGCGGGCAGCGCGGCCGCCAGCAGCCCGACCAGCAGCGCCGCCGCCGGCGCCAATAGGTCCTCCCAGGCCGGCGCCGCCACCACGGACAGATCAAGCGAACCGCCCGCCAGCATGCCCGCCCCGACGCCCAGCGCCCAGCCGAGCGGCAGGCCGGTGGCGACGCCCGCGCCGAGGATCGCGGCTGCTTCCAGCCATGCCGCGCCGGCGATGAAGCCTGGTGGCGCGCCGATCGCCCGCAGCACCGCGAAATCACGCCGTCGGGCGAGGAAGTTGGCCGACAGCGCCAGGAACACTGCCGCCAGCACCAGGGCGAAGCCACCCCAGGCCATGCCGGCCACCAGCCCCCGCACATCACCGAGCGCGCGCAGCAACGGCACCAGCACCTCGGCGGGGAACACCGCGACGCTCGTCCCCGAGCGGTATTGCGAGCGCAGCCGATACGCATCGGCGATGCCGGTGGGCGCCACCACCACGGCCGGCACGCCGGGCGGCGCGATCCAGGGCGGGCCGAGGCGCGTCTCGTCGCCGCCATGGCCCTCGCCGAGGCCGTGCAGTTCCCAGACGCTTTCGATCGGCACCAGGATGGCGCGATCCCAGGCATTGCCCTGCGGCGGTAGGCGGCCGACCACGGTGTAGTCGGTGTGGTCATGGCCGCGCGGCGCTTCATCGGCGCTGCTATGGCCATGGCCGGGCTCGAATTCCGCCCCCGTCGCCAGCGGCACCGCGGCGCCCACCACCGCTTCGAATGGTGCGCCGAACGGCTGGCCCTCGGCGAGCGTCCAGCGGCCGCCGCGCGTCACGAAAGCCTCGGTGACGCCGACGATCGGGTGGCCACGCCAGGAATCGCCGAAGCCGATCGGCGAAGCCCAGCGGATGCCGGGCTCGGCCATCAGCCGCGCCAGCGTCTCGCCGGCCAGCAGCGGCACCGCTTCCGGCCGAAGGAACACCGAGGCGAGCACCAGCTGTGTCGGGCTGCCGGGCGCGCCGACCACCAGGTCGAAGCCAGCGACGGCGCCGATCGAGCCTTGTCGCACGGCGCGTTCCACCGCGCCGACCGCGACGCCGAGGCCGACCGCGAGCGCAACCAGCAAGGCCAGCGCGGCTGAGGTCCAGGGCCGCCGCCGCAGCGCGGCGCGCGCCACTGGCCAGGGATTCATCATGGCGTCACCAGGCAATTGCCGACGATGCGCAACTGCCATTGCAGCCGGCCGAGCAGCGCCCGGTCATGGCTGGCGACCAGCAGCGTCGCGCCGGTTTCGGCGGCGAGGCCGACCAGCAGGTCACCAACCGTGGCGCCGGCTTCGGCGTCGAGGCTCGCGGTCGGTTCGTCGGCGATGAGCACGGGCGGGCGGAACAGCAAGGCGCGGGCGAGGGCGACACGCTGGCGTTCACCCCGGCTCAGCGCCGCAACATCGGCGACATCGCCGCGCACGCCGAGGCGGTCGAGCAGCGCCATCGCGGCGGCGCGTTCGGCGGCGCTTGCGCGCGTGCGGCCGAACAGCGCCGGCAGCAGGACATTGGCCAGGCTGCTGAGGCCCTCCACCAGGTGGAAGTCCTGGAACACCATGCCGACATGGCGTCGCCGCCAGGCGTCGCGCGCCGGCGCGGGCAGGGCGGCGAGGTCGGTCTCGCCCCAGGCGACGCGACCGGCGCGTGGCGTGGCGATGCCGGCCAGGATATGCAGCAGCGTGGTCTTGCCGGCCCCCGAGCCGCCCTCGATGCCGAGGCTGGCGCCGGCTGGCAGGTCGAGTTCCGGCACGGTGAGCAGCGGGCGCCAGCCCGCCGCGCGGTCGGGCACGGCGATCTCGAGACCGCGCAGGCTCAGCGTACCCGATGGTTCAACCGCGGGCGAAGCTGGCATTGCGAAGCCGCAGTTGACTGACGAAACCGGTCTCCGGGTCGGTCCAGGAGCCCGCTTCGAGCCGGCCCGTCACCTCGATGCGCATCGAGGGGTCGAGCGGCAGGGCGCGGCGGCGCAGATAGACCACGACGATGTCGGGCGGCCATTCGGCGTCGGACGAACAGAAGGGGCAGATCGAGAGCGGTTCGCGGGTCAGCACGAAGAAGATCGCCTCGGCCGATAGCGGCGGCGCCATGAAGCCGCGCATCGTCACATCCTGGCCGGCCAGGCGCTGGACCTTGTCGGAAAAGCGTAGGCCGGTCACCGACCAGGCGCCGTAGAGGTCGTCAAAGCCGATCCTCTCCGCCGCCCGGGCGCCGGAGGAGAATATCAGGCCGGCCGGCGCACCAAGGATGGCGCGCCGGCCGCAGCGATGGACGTTACTGGCCAAGCCCGAGCGCCTCGGCCATGCCACGGAACACGTAGGTGTTGTCGACGAAGCCGTGGAAGCGTTCGCTCCCTGGGCCCCAGGCGCGCAGGATGCCGTCATCGACGGCATGGACGCCCTGGTTGACCGAGCGCGGCATGTTGCCTTCGCGCCGCAGCGAACCGGCCTGGCGGCACAGGTCCTCGTTGGCGACGTAGTTTTCGCCCTGGCGCACCGCGGGCACCCGCTGGCCGTCGAGGCTCGGGCGGAAGGTCTCGCAATAGTCGGGGTAGGCCGCATAGAACACCGCGAGGCGGCGGCTGACATCGACGCTTGGCGGATAGCCACGGGCATCGGCCGGCGGGTAGTTGGGGAAGCCGGCCTCGGCATAGGTCCCGACGCGTTCACGCATGTCCCGGCCGGGGCGGTTGTCGTCCACCGTGCCGATGATGGCCATGCCGTGGGTGTGGTCGGGCACGACGACGATCATCGTGTCATTGCGGTCGGCCGCCCAGTCGCGCGCCACGCGCACCGCGTTGTCGAGCATGATGGTGTTGTAGACCGACCGTTCCCAGTCGAGCGGGTGGTTGTCCTTGTCGATCAGGCCGCTCTCGACCATCAGGTAGAAGCCGCCCGGGTTGCGTTCGAGCACCTGCAGCGCGGCGCGCACCTGCTCGGTCAGGTCGGGCTGGTTCGGGAAGCGCTCCACCGTGCCGCGGCGCAGGTAGAAGCGGTCGAGCGGGCCGTCCATGTTGCTCAGGTTGAACAGGCCGAGCAGGCGGCGCGTGCCGGTCTGCGCGGCGGCCTCGGCCAGGCTGCCGGCATCCTCGGCGAAGACGTAGCCCTGCTGGCGGAAGGCATCGAGCATGTTGCGCTGGTCGCGCCGGCGCGACCCCGGCGTGCCCTGCGGCAGCAGGGAGGCGGACCCGCCGCCCATCAGCACATCGACGCCGGAGGCCAGCATCTGGTCGGTGATCGGCAGGTAGTCCGAGCGGCGGCGCGTATGGGCGAAGACCGCGGCCGGGGTGGCGTCCTGGATCTCGGTGTTGGTCACCACGCCGACGGACATGCCGCGGGTGCGCTGGACGATCTGCGCCAGCGTCTCGACGCGCGGATGCGCGAGGGTGTCGCGCGCGCGGCTCGGATAGACGTTGAGCGCGTTGACGCCGGATTTGTGCCCGGTGTTGTAGGCGGCGGCGGAATTGGCGCTGTCGGTCGCGATGCTGTCGACGCCGGAGGTGCCGACCGTCGCCATCACCGGGAAGCCGTCGATCACCAGGCGGCCGTTGTAGCGGCCCTCGCTGATGCCGCGGGAGAGGATGCGCGCGGCGGTGACGTTGGCGACCGTCATGCCGTCGCCGACGAAGAGGATGACGTTGCGCGCCTGGCGCTGGCCGCCGGCATAGACTTCCCACGTTACCGAGGCGGTGTGCTCGCCATCCGTCGCGCGCAGGTTGTAGACGCCCGGGGTGGCGAGGCTGGCATCGCGCAGCACGATGCTGCTGGCGGGCTGGTCGTTTTCGCGTTCGATGAAGTCGGGCGCGCGGCCGAACACCCCGGCCACAGGGCGGCCATTCACCGTGACGGCGACGCGGTCGGCGGCGACGAGGCCGGGGAATTCGACCTTCAGGTCGAAGCGGCTGCCGGCGAGGATTTCCGCGCGGTCGACCGGGAAGATGGTCTGCGCCTGCACGGCGGGGGCAGCAAGCACCGCCATGACGGCGAGCGTGGCGAGGTGATGTCGGCGCATGAATGTCTCCGGCTGGATGCGGCCGGACACTAGCCGCCGAATCCGGGGCTGGGCGGGCGTCGTCAAAATTTCATGGCGGGCCGGGGCGGCGGATTCGGGCACGTCGCGCAACGGACGTCGCGCCTCCCCGCGCACCGGGAACTTGCACCGGTGCGGGGGATGATGGCGGGATATCGGAAGTGGCTTGGCTCCCCGAGTAGGACTCGAACCTACGACCTAGGGATTAACAGTCCCGCGCTCTACCAACTGAGCTATCGGGGAAGGAGCCGGGCGCCGCGTATAGTCTGGCGCGACACCAGTGTAAACCCATCCTGCGCGGTGGAGGTCCGGAGCGGAATCGAACCGCTGTAGAGGGTTTTGCAGACCCTTGCCTGACCACTCGGCCACCGGACCGCGCGGGCGCCTCTATCGGGGCATCGCGCCGCCGGGTCAAGCGCCGGCTTGGCGTGAGGCTACCCGCAGACCTATAACGCCCGCTCAGTTTGCAAGGGCGCTCACAGATGGATTTCGCCGAAGCGCGCCGGTTCATGGTCGAAGGTCAATTGCGGCCGAACCGCGTCGAGGACCCGCGCATCGTCGCGGCATTGCGCGATTTGCCGCGCGAACGCTTCGTGCCGGCCGCGATGGCCTCGCGCGCCTATGCCGATGCGGATGTGCCGCTGCCGGGCGGGCGGGCGATGATGAAGCCGATGGTTCTCGCGCGACTGGTGCAGCTCTCGGCGCTGCGGCGCGGCGAGCGGGCGCTGGTGCTCGGCGCCGGCACCGGCTTCGGCGCCGCGCTGATGGCCGCGATCGGCGCCAGCGTCACCGCGGTCGAATCCGACCCCGTGTTGCTGGCGATCGCGCGCATGGCGATCGCGGCGAGCCTGCCGGCCGGCGCGGTCACCCTGGTGGAAGGGCCCTCCTCGGCCGGTCATGCCGCGGGTGCCTATGACGTCATCATGATCGAGGGCGGCGTCGAGGTGGTGCCCGAGGCGGTACAGGAGCAACTTGTCGAGGGTGGCCGCCTGGTGACCATCAGCCTGGCCGGTGGCCCGCCGGGGCGCGCCCTGCTGATGCGGCGCGCTGGCGGGACGGTGACCACCATCGTTGATTTCGATGCGCATGCGGCGGCGCTGCCCGGCTTCGCGCCGGCGCCGGCCTTCGCCTTCTGAGTATCGTTGGCGGCAGGTGCCCGATGGCGCCTGCCGGGGGTGACAGCCTGCCCGGACAGGGCGGCCAATGCCTTGAAGCACTTTCTTTTCCCACCCCGGGCTGGCGCAGGCCTGTTGCGGTGCGTTAAGACTCCCACGTTAGGCTTCGGGCGCCGCGCGGACCCTGTCCGTGACCGCGCGCCATCCAGTTGGGGGATTGCGGACGTGATGACCAGCCTGCGACGGACCATGCTCCTTTCCGCCGCATTGACCGTGCTGCCCGCTGCTGCGTCCTGGGCCCAGACCCTGCAGGAAGCGCTCGCCGCCGCCTATGCCAACAACCCGACGCTGCTCGCCGCCCGTGCCCAGACCCGCTCGGTGGATGAGGGCGTGCCCCAGGCGCTGTCCGGCTGGCGTCCGACCGTCGTCCTGGGGGCCGCGGGCGGGTATGCCGATACCCAGTACCGCAACCAGTCCACCGTCGCGGTGCAGCGCACCGCCTCGGGCGATGTGGTGAACCTCGACACCGCCGGCGTGCCGTTCTCGCTGTATTCGGATGCACCGCGGAACACCGCCAATGTGACGGCAACCGTCACCCAGCCGCTGTATCGCGGCGGCCGCACCACGGCGGCGACGCGGCGGGCGGAGAATCAGGTCTACGCCCAGCGGTCGCGGCTGCTGGCGACCGAGCAGACCGTGCTGCTCGATGGCGTGCGCGCCTATATTTCTGTGGTGCAGAACCAGGAGGAGGTTCGCCTCAACGAGAACAACGTGCAGGTGCTGCTGCGCCAGCTGCAGGCGACCAACGAACGCTTCCGGGTCGGCGAGATCACCCGTACCGACGTCGCCCAGGCCGAGGCGCGCCTCGCCGCGTCCCGCTTCCAGCTCGACCAGGCGCTCGGGACGCTGCAGGCTTCCCGCGCCACCTTCGTGCGTGTGATCGGGATGGAGCCGACGAGGGTCTCGCCGCCGCCGCCGATCCGTCCGCCGGTGCGCAACCTGCAGGAGGCGATTCGTCGCGCGACGGCGAACAGCCCGGCGGTGGTCGAGGCGACGTTCAACGAATCGGCGGCGCGGGACAATATCGACCTGCAATTCGGCGCGCTGCTGCCCACTGTCAGCGCGCAGGCGCAGGCTTTCCGGCTCGACAACAATACCGTGCGCGGGTCGCGACAGACCGGCGCGCAGATCACCGCGAACCTGTCCGTACCGCTGTATCAGGGCGGCGCCGAACATTCCGCGGTGCGCCAGGCGCGCCAGCAGGCCCAGCAGGCGCGCCAGGTGTTGGCCGATGCGCGGCGGGTGGCCGAACAGGACGCGACGCGAACCTGGGAGGCGCTGAACACGGCGCGCGCCCAGGTTGAAAGCTCGCAGGCGGAAATCCGCGCGCAGGAAATCGCGCTCGATGGCGTGCAACGCGAGGCCGTGGTCGGCAGCCGCACGACGCTCGACGTGCTGAATGCGGAACAGGAACTGCTCAATGCCCGCGTGCGCCTGGTGCGCGCACTGGCGACGCTGATCAATTCCTCCTACGAGCTGACCGCGTCGCTCGGGCGGCTAACGGCACAGGATCTGTCGCTGCCGGTGCAGATCTATGACCCGCGGAACTACTACAATGCCGTGCGCGACCGCTGGGTCGGCACCGGTGACTACAACGAATCGGTGCCGCAGGCCGCGGTCGTGCCGCAGACCGTCATCGCGGTGACGCCGCTGGTCCCCATCACCCCGGCCCAGCCTGCTCAGCCGACGCGCCGGCAGCCATGAGCGGCGAGGGCACCCCAACACCCGGTGGCACGCCGCCCGGGGTGGCCTCGGACCAGTCGATGGAGGATATTCTCGCCTCCATCCGCCGCATTCTGAACGAGGATGAGATCGCGACCCCCGCTGGCGCGGAGGCTGACGCCGCGCCGTCCGCCGTTGCGCCGGCGGAGCCTGGCGAGCCCGAGCCCCTGTTGCTGACGGAGGATATGATGGTGTCCGAGCCCATGGACCCCGCGCCGCCCGTGGCCGGACCGATCGCCGAGGTGGAAACGCCGCCGGTACCAACGCCGTCCCAGACACCGCAGCCCGTGGATCCCGAAGGGCTGTTGGCGCCGGCCGTCGCCGCCGCGGCAGCCGCCTCGGTCAGCCAGTTGCTGCGCGCTGTCAGCACCGAACGCGGCGCGATGGTCCATCGTGGCGGACCGAGTATCGAGGATGTCGTGCGCGAGGAACTGCGCCCGCTGCTGAAGGACTGGCTCGACCATCACTTGCCGGCGATGGTCGAGCGCTTGGTGCGGGCCGAGATCGAACGGGTGGTCGGGCGCGCCTTGTCCTGAGTGTCCATTGGTCGCGTTTCCGAGGCCGGTCCGGACCCGCAATCGACCGCCCCCTCCTGCATGCTGACCTGGGTGGCTGGGTAGTGCCGGGTTTTCCAGGCGGCCCCTCAGGCGCGACGGCCGCCCGGCATCACTCCGAGCGGATGTTGTTCTCGCGCACCACTCGACCCCAGGTCTCCATCTGGGTGTCGAGGAAGCTGCCGAAGGCCTCGGGCGTCGAGCCGACGATTTCGATACCGAGCGGGCCACTGATCCGCGCGCGGACCTCCGGCATCTCCAGCGCCTTGCCCAGCGCCACATGGAAGCGGCGCAGCACCGGCTCCGGCACGCCGGCGCGGCCGATCACGCCCCACCAGGCCAGGGCATCGATGCCGGGAATGCCGGATTCGACGACGGTGGGCAGGTCGGGGAACAGGGTCGACCGCCGCGCCCCGGTCTGTGCCAGCGGGCGCAACGTCTGGCCCACCTGGCCGCCGAGCCCGGCATTGGTCGCCATCGGCATGTCGAGTTCACCGGCAGCGGCTGCCGCGCTCATCGGCCCGCCACCGCGATAGGGGACATGCACCACCTGGAAGCCGCCGGCCTTCTGCATCAGCGACATGGTCAGATGCGCCAGCGAGCCGTTGCCGATCGATCCGTAGGTCAGCGTGTCGGGCCGCGCCTTGGCGGCGGCGACGACCTCCTGCAGGCTCCGCCAGGGGCGGGAGATATGGGTGGTGATCAGCATCGGGGAGGTGCCGACCAGCATCACCGTCGTCAGGTCCCGCTTCGTGTCGTAGCCGGGATTGGCGATCAGTGCCGGGTTCACCGCATGGGTGTCGAACACCATCGCCCAGGTCAGTCCATCCGCCGGTGAACGGGCCAGCGTGGCAGTGCCGATGGCGCCGGAAGCGCCGGGGCGGTTCTCGATCACCACCGGCACGCCGAGCTCGGCCGAGAGGTGGGGCTGCAGCAGGCGGCTCAGCGTGTCCACCGATCCGCCGGGCGGGAAGGGAGCGATGAGGCGTATCGGCCCGCTCGGCCAGGGCGCCTGGGCCAGGGACGGCCGCGCCAGGGCGGCGGCGGGCAGGGCGAGCAGAGGGCGGCGCTTTGTGTTCATGGTCGGTCCCCGGGAGGCTTCAGCGCATTAGCCCGGCGCCCGGCGCTCGTCCAACCCGCATGCGCAGCCCTTGACGCGGGGCGGCCGGGCGGGGAAGGGATGCGCCATGCTCGACAAGTCCTTCGACCCCGCCGCCATCGAACAGCGCCTCTATGAGGGCTGGGAGGGCGCTGGCGCCTTCTCGGCGAACCCCGCTTCGCCGGCCAAGCCCTTCACCATCATGATCCCGCCGCCCAATGTCACGGGCAGCCTTCATATCGGGCATGCGCTCGACAATACGCTGCAGGACATCCTGATCCGCTGGCGGCGTATGCAGGGGCGCGACGCGCTGTGGCAGCCGGGCACCGACCATGCCGGCATCGCAACGCAGATGGTGGTCGAACGCCTGCTGGTGCAGGAAGGCAATGCCGATCGCCGCAGCTTGGGGCGCGAGAATTTCGTCAAGCGCATCTGGGAATGGAAGGCGGAATCGGGCGGCACCATCACGCGACAGTTGCGCCGGCTGGGCGCCTCGCTCGATTGGCCGCGCGAACGCTTCACTATGGATGAGGGGCTTTCCGTTGCGGTGCGCGAGGTTTTCGTGCGGCTGTACCGGGACGGCCTGCTGTACCGCGACAAGCGGCTGGTGAATTGGGACCCGAAGTTCCTGACCGCGATTTCCGACCTGGAGGTCGAGAGCAAGGAAGTGAAGGGGCATCTGTGGCACCTGCGCTACCCGATCGAGGGCGAGCCGGGGCGCTTCCTGGTGGTGGCGACGACGCGGCCGGAGACGATGCTCGGCGATACGGCGGTGGCGGTGCATCCGGAGGATGAGCGGTTCCGTTCACTGGTCGGCAAGCGGGTGATTCTGCCGCTGGTGGGCCGCTCCATTCCCGTGGTGGCGGATGAGTATTCCGACCCGGAGAAGGGCTCCGGCGCGGTGAAGATCACCCCCGCGCATGACTTCAACGATTTCGAGCTCGGCAAGCGGCACGACCTGCCGATGCCCTCGGTGCTCGATGCCGAGGGGCGCGTGTTCCTCGATGAGATCGCCGGCGCTTTCGCGGCTGTCGATGGCGTCAGCGACCTCGACTTCGTGCGTGGCCTGGCCGGGCAGGACCGTTTCGCGGCGCGCAAGTCGATCGTCGCGCGGCTGGAAGAGATGGAACTCGTCGAGGCGATCGAGCCGCACACCCATGCGGTACCGCATGGCGACCGCTCGGGCGTGCCGATCGAACCGCGGCTGACCATGCAATGGTATGTCGATGCCAAGACGCTGGCCGCGCCGGCGATCAAGGCGGTCGAGACCGGCCAGACCGTGTTCACGCCCAAGCAGTGGGAGAACACCTTTTTCGCCTGGATGCGCGACATCCAGCCCTGGTGCGTCTCGCGCCAGCTCTGGTGGGGGCATCAGATCCCGGCCTGGTACGCGCCGGATGGCGAGGTGTTCGTCGCCTTCACTGAAGCGGAGGCGGCTGACCTCGCGCGGGTAAAATTCGGCCGGGATGTGGAACTGGTTCGCGACGAGGACGTGCTCGACACCTGGTTCAGTTCTGCGCTGTGGCCGTTCTCAACCATCGGCTGGCCAGAGAAGACGCCGGAACTCGCGAAATACTACCCCGGCGACGTGCTGGTGACGGGCTTCGACATCATCTTCTTCTGGGTCGCCCGGATGATGATGATGGGCATCCATTTCATGGGTGAGACGCCGTTCAAGACGGTGTGCATCCACGGCTTGGTGCGCGATGAGAAGGGGCAGAAGATGTCCAAGTCGCGCGGCAACGTCATGGACCCGTTGGAATTGGTCGATGCCTATGGCGCCGACGCGGTGCGCTTCACGCTGTGCGCGCTGGCCGGGCCGGGGCGCGACATCAAACTGGCGAAGCAGCGCATCGAGGGCTATCGCGCCTTCGCCACCAAGATCTGGAACGCGTCGCGCTTCTGCGAAATGAACGGGATTGCGCCACGTAGCGATTTCGATGCCTCGGCGGTCACGCTGCCGTTGTCGCGCTGGATTCTCGACGCGGCGAACAGTGCGGTGGCGGAAGCCAATGCGTCGCTCGAAGCCTTCCGCTTCGACGACTATGCCGGCGCCTGCTACCGCTTCACCTGGAACACCTTCTGCGACTGGTTCCTGGAATTCGCCAAGCCGGTGCTGCTCGGCCCGGATGGGGCGGAGAAGGAGGAGGTGAAGGGCGTTGCCCAGCATGTGCTCGGGACCGTGCTGCGCCTGCTGCACCCGGTGATGCCGTTCCTGACCGAGGAGTTGTGGCACCGGCTCGGCTATGGCGCCGAGGGCAGCCTGATCCGCGAGGCTTGGCCGGAAGCCGTGTCGGTCGAGGGTGTGGTCGAGGCGAGGGCGGAACTCGACTGGGTGGTCGGCGTGGTGTCGGAAATCCGGTCGATACGCTCGGATTTCGACATCGGCTACAAGATCAAGGGCCGGCTGGCCGCGCATATGCCGCCGGCCGAGGAGGCGCGGCTGCGTGACCGGCTGACGCGGCACAATGATATTCTACAACGGCTGGGCGGTTTGTCGGCGGTCGAGCCGGCCAGCACGGGCACGTCGTCGGGTGCCGAATTCGCCGTGTCGGGCGACCGCTTCGACCTGCAATTCGGCGACGATTTTGACTTCGCCTCCGCCGCGCCGCGGCTGGAGAAGGAATTCAAGCGCGTCGCCGGCGAGGCCCAGAAGGCTGAGGCGAAGCTGTCCAGCGAGGTCTTCATCTCCCGCGCGCCGGAGGAGATCGTGCAGGAAAACCGGGACCGCCTGGCCGCCGCGCAGACCGAGATGGCGCGGCTGCAGGCCGCCATCGCGCGCATCACCGGCTGACGGGCGATGTTCGATGGTGCCACGATCAACCTGTTCGTGGCGATTACGGTCGTCGTGTTCGTCACGGTTGGCGGTCGTGACCTGTTGGTGCGGCAGGGGCTGTCCAGGGTGGTGGCACAATCCGTCGCGGGCCTGGTGGGAATTTTCGTGGCGGTGGGATTCCCGCTCGCGCTCGGTTGAGCCGTCCCGCCGCCGAAGGTGATGTGGCGCCGGACCCGGTCCGGTCCATGCTTGCCGCAGGAGAAATCGCACCATGCCTGCCACCCCCGGACGCATCCATGTCGGCATTGGCGGCTGGACCTTTCCGCCTTGGCGCGGCGTGTTCTACCCGAAGGGGATGCCGCACAAGGACGAGCTGGCGCATGCCGGGCGGCAGCTGACCGGCATCGAGGTCAACGGCACGTACTATCGCCTGCAATCGCCGGATAGTTTCGCCCGCTGGCATGACGAGACGCCCGAAGGCTTCGTCTTCGCCCTGAAGGGGTCGCGCTTTGTCACCAACCGCCGCGTGCTGGCCGAAGCGGGGCCGTCGCTGGAGAAGTTCTTCGCCAGCGGGCTTACGGCGTTGAAGGCGAAGCTTGGCCCGATCAACTGGCAGCTTGCCGCGACCAAGCAATTCGACGCGGCCGATATCGACGCGTTTCTCGGCCTGCTGCCGAAGGCGCTGGACGGGCTGACGCTGCGCCACGCCATCGAGGCGCGGCATGAAAGCTTCCGACACCCGGACTTCGTTGCCATTGCACGCAGACACGGCGTGGCGATCGTCACCGCGGCGGATGGGGAGTACCCGCAATTCACCGACCTGACGGCGCCCTTCGCCTATCTGCGCATCATGGGCACCACGGCCGACCACCCGGAGGGCTATGATGCCGCGGCGCTCGACGCCTGGGCGGCACGGGCGAGACGGTTGGCGGCGGGGCAGGGGCTCGACGGCTTGGCCGCGCCTGTCGCGGAGCCAGGTCCGCCGACCCCGCGTGATGTGTTCCTGTTCGTGATCAGTGGCGAGAAGGAACGCAACCCTGCCGCGGCGATGGCGCTGATCTCGCGGCTCTGATCCGGGCTTCCGGGCCGCGCGGGTGCGCCCATATGCACGGTATGATCCCGCTCTCCATTCTCGACCTCTCCCCGATCCCCGAGGGCAGTGACGCCGGCCAAGCGTTACGACACTCGCGCGATCTCGCCCGTCATGCCGATGCGCTGGGATACCGGCGCTTCTGGATGGCCGAACACCACAACATGCCAGGCATCGCCAGTGCGGCGACCGCGGTCGCGCTGGCGCATGTGGCGGAGGGCACGCAGCGCATCCGCATCGGTGCGGGCGGCATAATGCTGCCCAACCATGCGCCGCTGATCATCGCCGAGCAGTTCGGTACACTGGCGGCGCTGTATCCGGGGCGGGTCGACCTCGGCCTCGGCCGCGCGCCGGGGACGGACCAAGTGGCGGCGCGGGCGATGCGGCGCAACCTCACCAGCGGCGAGGACGCCTTCCCGCAGGATGTGGTGGAGTTGCTGAGCTATTTCCGCCCGGCCGAGCCCGGCCAGGCCTTGCGTGCGGTCCCCGGTGCCGGCGAAGCGGTCGAGGCCTGGATCCTCGGTTCCAGCACCTTCGGCGCGCAGCTCGCGGCCTATCTGGGGCTGCCCTATGCCTTCGCCTCGCATTTCGCGCCGGCGCAGATGATGGATGCCATCGCGGTGTATCGCGAGCGGTTCCGGCCCTCCGAACGGCTCGCCGCGCCACATGTCATGGTCGGCGTCAACGTCTTCGCGGCGGAGACGGAGGATGAGGCGCGCTTCCTGTTTTCCTCCCTGCAACAGGCCTTCGTGAACCTGCGCAGCGGCCGGCCGGGCAAGCTGCCGGCGCCGGTCGAGGGGTTCGACGGACAACTCGACCGCTATGCGCGGGCTATGCTCGACAATGCCTTGTCCTGCTCGGTGGTGGGCACGCGCGAGACGGTGCGGCAGGGCATCGCCGAGATCGCCGCGCGGACCGGGGCGGATGAGCTGATGGTCACCGCGCAGATCCACGACCATGGCGCACGGCTGCGATCCTTCGAAATCCTCGCGAAGGCTCAGGCGATGGTGGGCATCGCCGCTTGACGCGCCGCGCGATCGGCCTTCGATAGGGGGGAAGCCGGCCCGCGACCGGCCCCCGACCCCCGCGTGAGGAAATCGTCCATGACCGCCTGGGACAAGTCCCGCCTGCCGAGCCGCCACACCACCATGGGGCCGGAGCGCGCGCCGCACCGTTCCTATTATTACGCGATGGGGCTGACCAAGGAGGAGATCGAACAGCCGCTGGTCGGCGTCGCCTCCTGCTGGAACGAGGCCGCGCCGTGCAACATCGCGCTGTCGCGCCAGGCGCAGGCGGCAAAGGTCGGCGTGAAGGCGGCGGGGGCGACGCCGCGCGAATTCACTACCATCACGGTGACCGATGGCATCGCCATGGGGCACCAGTCGATGAAGTCGTCCCTCGCATCCCGCGAGGCGATCGCCGATTCCATTGAACTGACGATGCGCGGGCATTGCTACGACGCGCTGGTCGGCATCGCCGGCTGCGACAAGTCGCTGCCGGGCGTGATGATGTCCATGCTGCGGCTGAACGTGCCGAGCGTGTTTATGTATGGCGGGTCGATCATGCCGGGCCGGCACCACGACCATGACGTGACGGTGCTCGATGTGTTCGAGGCGGTCGGCCAGCACGCCGCGGGGAACATGTCGGATGAGGAACTGGACGAGCTGGAACGCCATGCGTGCCCCGGGGCGGGCGCCTGCGGCGGCCAGTTCACCGCCAACACCATGGCCTGCGTGTCGGAGATGATCGGCCTCGCGCTGCCGTTTTCCGCCGGCGCGCCGGCGCCGGATGTGACGCGCGACGACTACGCCGTGGCGTCCGGCAAGGCGGTGGTCGAGCTGATCCGCCGCAACCTGCGCCCGCGCGACATCGTCACGCTCGACGCGCTGCATAATGCGGCGGCGATTGTCGGGGCGACCGGCGGTTCCACCAACGCGGCGCTGCACCTGCCGGCGATGGCGCATGAGGCCGGCATCCGCTTCACCTTGCAGGATGTCGCCGAGATCATGCGCAAGACGCCGCATATCGCCGACCTCAAGCCGGGCGGGAAATACGTCGCGGCGGATGTGTTCCGCATCGGTGGCGTGCCGGTCATCATTAAGGCCCTGCTCGATGGCGGCTATGTGAAAGGCGATTGCCTGACGGTCACGGGCAAGACGCTGGCGGAGAACCACCGCGAGGTCATCATCCCCAAGGACCAGGATGTGGTGCATCCGACGAGCAACCCGATCAGCCCGATCGGCGGTGTCGTCGCGCTGCATGGCAATCTCGCCCCGGAAGGCGCCATCGTGAAGATCGCCGGCATGCATAACCTGCGCTTCGAAGGCACCGCGCTATGCTTCGATTGCGAGGAGGACGCCTTCGCCGCGGTCGACGCCCGCGCCTACAAGGCGGGTGACGTCATCATCGTCCGCTATGAGGGCCCCAAGGGCGGGCCGGGCATGCGGGAGATGCTGTCCACCACCTCGGCGATCTACGGCCAGGGGATGGGCGACAAGGTGGCGCTGATCACCGATGGGCGGTTCTCGGGTGCCACGCGCGGCTTCTGCATCGGCCATGTCGGGCCGGAAGCGGCGGTCGGTGGGCCGATCGCGTTGCTGCAGAACGGCGACAGGCTGGTCATCGATGCCGAAAAGGGCACCATCGACATGCTGGTGCCTGACGAGGAGATCGCCCGCCGCCGCGCTGCCTGGAAGCCTCGCGCGCATGACTACAATGCCGGCGCGCTGTGGAAATATGCGCAGCTTGTGGGGCCGGCCTATCTCGGTGCTGTCACCAACCCCGGTGGCGCCGCCGAGACGCATTGTTACGCCGACCAATAGCCATCGTGGTGCCATCGCGTCGCCACAGGCAACGCGCCACTTAACCCGTGCGTTGAGGGGCTGCGGCATCAACCGCCGCCCCCATACGGGAGACCGTGATGATGACGTCCCGCCTGCTGCTGCCCCTATTGGCCGGAATCGGCCTGGCCGGTTGCGTTGCCTATCCGGTGGCCGGACCGCCGCCACCACCGCCGCGGGTCGTCTATGCCGCCCCCGGACCGCCACCGCCGGTGTATGTTGAACCTGCGCCGCGTCGCCGGGTGTGGGTGCCGCGACGCTGTGATGCCTATGGCCGGTGCTGGGGAGGTCATTGGCGCTGGGTCTGAGGCGGCCATCCGGGCCGTCCGGCGCGGAAGGATGAGTTGATGCGTAAGCTTTGGCCGACCTTGGCCGTTCTGCTGCCCGTCGCCCTTGCCGGCTGCGTGCAGTACCCCGATGGCACCTGGGGGCCACCACCGGTAGCGCAGCCGGCCGTGACGTATGCGTCGCCGCCCGGTCCACCGGTGCTCTATTCGCCACCCTCCTATGGCTATTACCCCGGGGCGCCGGTCTATGTCGTGCCGGCGCCGCAGCCGTCGCCCATGGTGGTGGCGCCGTCGGTTGGCATCGGGATCGGGCTGGGCTGGGGGCGCGGCTATTGGGGGCCGGGCTATTACGGCCGCCCCCGCGGCTATTGGGGTCGGCCGGGCGGGTATTACCGGCGCTGGTGAGACGGGTTCAGCGCAGCGTCGCGATCACCGGCGTGTGGTCGGAAGGCTGCGTCTCGCTGCGCGGCATGGTGTCGACCTCGCAGGCTTCGAGCCGCTCCGCCAGGTCGGGGCTGAGCAGCACATGGTCGATGCGCAGGCCGCGATTGGTCTCGAAGGCGGCGCCGTAGTCCCAGTAGGTGAACAGTGTCTCCGCCGGGTGCAGCGCGCGCAGCGCGTCGGTCAGGCCGAGATGCAGCAGGGCGCGGAACTGGGCGCGCGATTCGGGCCGCACCAGCGCATCGGTCGGCGGCAGAGCGCCGGGGGCGAGGTCGGCCGGCGTCGGGCAGACGTTGAAGTCGCCGAGCATCGCGAAGGGGGTGAAGGTGTCGAGCCGTTCGGCGGCGACCGCGCGCAGCCGTTCCATCCAGCCGATCTTGTAGGCGAAGCCGGCCTCGCCGCCGGAATTGCCGTTGGGCAGGTAGATGCCGGCGGCGTTGAGCCCCCCGGCGCGGATTTCGATGTAGCGGGCCTGGCTGTCCTCGGCATCGCCGGGCAGGACCTCGGCGACCACCTCGAAGGGGATGTTGGCGATCACCGCCACGCCGTTGCGCCCGCCTGATTGGCCGACCGCATGGGCAGTGTAGCCGAGGGCTTCAAACTCGCCGGCCGGTACCTGTTCGGCGGTGCAGCGGGTCTCCTGGAGGAACAGGATCTCGGGTTTCACGCGGTCGAGGAAGCGCGCGACATGGCCCGCCCGCTGGCGGATCGAATTGACGTTGAAGGTCGCGAGTTTCATGCCGGCTTCGATGCAGGGGAGGGGCACCATACCCCTTCCGCCGAAGCCGCGGTCAAGGCACGTCGATCAGGCGGGGGCCGTCAGGCCGCCACCGCCAGCGCCATGCAGCCGAGGAAGAAGCCGATGCGCGCGATGATCGCGGGCATCACGCCATAGGCATTGATCGGTTCGGGCATCGATGCAGCCTCCGCTTGGGGCCGCCACCGGCTGGCGGCCTGCCATGGGGAGCTTATAGGTCAGCAATACTGACCTTCAATGAAAATGCTGCGATGCAATAGAACGTGACGCATTCGATGTGGTTCGCGCATCACCTTCCGAACCCGGGAATGATCGCGCGATTCAGACCTTCGGTGCAGCCGCAGCGGCGGTCGTCACGCTCAAACGCGTCAGCCGACCGAGAAGGAGGTCCCGCAGCCACAGGCGGAGACCGCCTGCGGGTTGCGGATGGCGAAATGCGCGCCGATCAGTTCCTCGGCCCAATCCAGTTCGGCTCCGGCCAGCAGGTCGAGCGAGACGGGGTCGACGAAAACACGCCCGGCACCCTCCCCGACGATCAGGTCGTCCTCGGCCGGGCCGTCCTCCAGGCCGAACTTGTACTGGAAGCCGGAGCAGCCGCCGGCCTCGACCGCCAGGCGCAGCCCGGCTGCGGGGCGGCCTTCGCGCGCCGCGATGTCGGTGATCTGGGCGTGGGCGCGCTCGGTGACGCGGAAGGCGGGGGCGGTGATGGACCCGTCGGGCATGGCGGTCTGGACTCCTTGGCGATCAAGATAGGGCTTCCGGGCGCCGGTTCCAACGACGGCCTTGCGGTTGCCGTCGGGTGCGGCGCGGTGCTACGGCCCGCGGCATGGTTCTGGCACCCTATGCCGTCCGCCCCGAGACTTCCCGCGGCCGGCTTCATCCGGAAGCGGGGGGTGACGCGCGCTCGCCCTTCCAGCGGGACCGCGACCGCATCGTGCACGCCACTGCCTTCCGCCGGCTGCAGTACAAGACGCAGGTCTTCGTCTATCACGAGGGCGACCATTTCCGCACCCGGCTGACCCATTCCATCGAGGTCGCGCAGATCGCGCGCTCGATCGCCCGGCTGCTGGCGCTGGACGAGGACCTCGCCGAGGCGCTGGCGCTGGCCCATGACCTCGGCCACCCGCCCTTTGGCCATGCCGGGGAGGATGCGCTGAACAGCGCGATGAAGCCCTATGGCGGCTTTGACCACAATGCGCAGTCGCTCAAGGCAGTGACGCTGCTGGAGACGCGCTATGGCGGGTTCGACGGGCTGAACCTGACCTGGGAGACGCTGGAGGGCCTGGCCAAGCACAATGGCCCGCTGCGCCGCCCATCCCCCTACATCGCCGACTACGATGCGCGGCACCCGCTCGACCTCGACACCCATGCCGGGGCGGAGGCGCAGGTCGCCGCCCTGGCCGACGACATCGCCTACAACAACCACGACCTCGATGACGGGTTGCGGGCGCGGCTGTTCACGCTCGAGGAAGTCGGCACGCTGCCGTTGATCGGCGAGGCGCTGGCCGAGGCCCGCCAGGCCAACCCGGACATGGCGCCGGACCGCGTGGCGCCGGAGATGATCCGCCGCGTCATCAACCTGATGGTCGTCGATGTCGAGGTCGAGACGCGCCGGCGCCTCACCGTGCTGGACCCGGCCAGCGTCGATGACATCCGCCGCGCCAGGGAACCGGTGGTGGCCTTCTCGCCGCGCATGGCGGAGGCCAACCTGGCGCTGCGCGACTTCCTGTTCACGCGGATGTACCGCCACTGGCGGGTCAACCGCACCATGGCGAAGTCCAAGCGCGTGGTGCAGATGCTGTTCAGCCTGCTGCATGGCGGGCCGCAGATGCTGCCGCCCGATTGGCGCAGCCGCGCCGGGGATGCCGGCAGCGCCCAATGCGCCCTGGTCGTGTGCGACTACATCGCCGGCATGACCGACCGTTACGCGCTGGAGGAACACCGGCGCCTGACCGACCCGGATGTGCCAGGCTAGAGGTGGTCGCGCCCGGCCGGAGTGAGCCAGGCGCGTGACGATCTCCGATCAGGCAGTGTCTTGGACGGCTGGCGTGAGCGCAGTCGATCGCAAGCCGCTCTGGCCACGGGCCTTCGCACATTCCATTCCGCGTCCGGCTCGGCTAGCCTCGCTTCCCGGCGGGCAGGTTGAGGAAACGGTTCGATGAGTGGATCAGCGGACGGCGGCGCCAAGCGGACAGCGTCCCAGGGCAATCTGACCAGCGGGCGACCGAAGCGCTCGCGACGTGAATATCGCGAATTCGACGTCGCGGAAGCCTGGGACAGCTTCGCCGCCGAGGAACAGGCTGGCGACCATGACGACCATTCCGCCCAGTGCCGTGCGGTCATTTTCGTCGACAGCGAGGAGTTCGACTCCGACCCCGAAGGCTATGAAGGCCAGACCGGCAACGGCCACGGCCATGCGGAGATGGATGCGCTCGACTTCCTGATCGGCAGCATGGGCAACGAGGCGGTCGAGGCGGTGCTGCAGGAAGGCTCGGTCACGCTGGACTGCGTCGGCAAGCCCTGCTGCGTGCAGTGCTCGACCATGCTCGGCCTGCTCAATATCGGGCCGAAGACGCCGGCGACCAAGAAATCCCGCAACACCATGCTCGCCGGCGGGGCCTGGTCGGTATCGCTGCGCCTCAAGACCTTCCTCGTCGAGAAGTGGAAGTTGAAGGAGTCCGACATCCAGGACTTCGCCGCCATGGATCAGAGCCGCTTCGACCGGACGCTGTAGCGCCAGTCGGGCCAGGACGGTGCCCGGGCCAGGCCACGGATGCGGCAAATCGTCGATGACGGGGCCAGGGTGGCTACGCCCCGGCGCCGGCATGGCGTATCAAGCGCCCCGACATCCCTGCCTGAGTATGACATGACCGAGAATATCTTCGCCCTGCTGACGCAGGAGGTGCGCGGCGTGCTTGCCGCCCTGGTGCCCGATCTGCCGCCCGAGGCGCTGGCGCGCGTGCAGGTGGAGCCCCCGCGCGATGCTGCGCATGGCGACATGGCGACCAATGCCGCGCTGATCGCCGCGAAGCCGGCCCGCATGCCGCCGCAGAAGCTTGCCGCCGCGCTGGCCGAGAAGCTCGCCGCGCTGCCGATGGTCACCGAGGCGACGCCGGCCGGCCCCGGCTTCGTGAACCTGCGGCTGGACGAGGATTTCCTGCGCGCCCAGTTGCCGGCCGTGCTGCGCGCCGGGGAGGCCTATGGCGACAGCACGATTGGCGCCGGGGTGCGGGCGAATGTCGAGTATGTCTCGGCCAACCCGACCGGGCCGATGCATGTCGGCCATTGCCGCGGCGCGGTGGTGGGTGATGCGCTGGCCAATCTGTTGAAGAAGGCCGGCTGGGACGTCACCAAGGAATACTACGTCAACGATGCCGGCAACCAGGTCGGCGCCCTCGGTTGGGCGTCCTATTGGCGGTATCTGCGCGCGGTCACCCTCGATGCCGATGAGTGGAATGCCGAGAACACCGAACAGCGGTTCGGCGTGACGCTGCAATATCGCGGCGACTACCTGGTCGCGGTGGGCGATGCGCTGGCCGAGCGCCACGGCGCAGGGATGATGCCGCGTCGCGTCGAGGGCGGCACCGTTCCGGAGGAGGAGACGCTCTCAGCCTATGCCCCGGCGCTGGAACGCGGCTGGCTGGTGAAATCCGCCTGGCTCGACACCGCGCGTGAGATCGCGGTGGCGATGATGATGGCGGAGATCCGCGAGGACCTGGCACTGCTCGGCGTCGAGCAGGACGTGTTCGTGTCGGAACGCTCGCTGGTCGAGGCCGGTGCCGTCGAGGGCGCGGTGCGCCTGCTGGAAGACAAGGGGCTGCTGTACGAAGGCGTGCTGGAGCCGCCCAAGGGCAAGACGCCCGATGATTGGGAACCGCGCCCGCAGACGCTGTTCCGCGCCACGGAGTTCGGCGACGACGTGGACCGCCCGCTGCGCAAGTCGGACGGCACCAACACCTATTTCGCCAATGACATCGCCTATCACGCCGACAAGGTCGGTCGTGGGCAGGAGCTGCTGATCGACGTCTGGGGTGCCGACCATGGCGGCTATGTCTCGCGCATGCAGGCGGCGGTGCGCGCGGTCTCGGACGGCCGCGTGCCGCTCGAGGTCGTGCTCTGCCAGATCGTGCATGTGATGAAGGCGGGCGAGCCCGTGCGCATGTCCAAGCGCGCCGGCACCTACATCACCCTGCGAGACCTGATCGAGGAAGTCGGTCGCGACGCGGTGCGCTTCACCATGCTGACGCGCAAATCCGACGCGCAGATGGAGTTCGACCTCGACAAGGTCGTCGAGCAGTCGCGCGACAATCCGGTGTTCTACGTGCAGTACGCGCATGCGCGCTGCCGCTCGGTGCTGCGCCAGGCGGAGGCCGCGGATGCCGCGCTGGTCGCCGATCTGGCCGATGTGCCGCTCACGGCCCTGGCCGATCCGTCGGAAATGGCGCTGATCCGCCGGCTGGCGGCCTGGCCGCGCAGCGTGGAAGCGGCTGCAACAGCGCGCGAGCCGCATCGAATCGCGTTCTATTTAGCGGACTTGGCCGGGGATTTTCATGTACTGTGGAACCGTGGTCGCGACGATTCGACGCTTCGGTTCATCCGGACGGAGGATCGGGGGGCGACCCGGGCCCGGCTGGCCCTCGTCGCGGCGACCGCGACGGTGATCCGCTCGGGCCTCGGCGTCATGGGGGTGACGCCGGTGGAGGAAATGCGCTGACGGGCTCGACCATGGCCCCAGGGGCAGTCAGGGGGGGTGGGGCGTGACAGATGTACCGGTGCCATCCTATCGCGTGCGGCGTTCCGATGATGGCGGGGCACCGTGGCGGATGGTTGCGTTCGGCGGCGGCGTGGCCGCGGTGCTGGTGGTGGGCGGCGGCATCTATTGGGGGCTGTCGCGTGCCGGCGGGCCGCGTTCGGTGCCGGTGATCGAACCCGACCCGCGTCCCTTCAAGGTGCGCCCGGACGACCCCGGCGGGTTGCGCGTGCCGAACCAGGACGAACTGATCTTCGAGCGCAACCGCGGCAGCAACCTGCAGCCCCGCGACGCGCGCCTGGCGCCGGAGCCGGAGGCGCCGAGCCTTGAGGCATTGCGCGCCCAAGTAGCGCAGCCGCCGCCGCGGGCTGCCGCGCCGGAGGCCCCTGCCGCCACGCCGCAGCCGCAGCTGCCGGCCGCGGTGCCGCGCACGGCCGCCACCGTCGCGCCTGCCCCCGCACCGGCGGCCGAACAACCCGCCGCGCCCACGACCTTTGCCCCGGCGGCCAATGGCCGGATCCGCGTGCAGCTTGGCGCGCTGACCTCCGAGGAATCGGCGCGCGGGGAATGGGACCGCCTGGCGCGGGCACATGCCGACCTGCTCGGCGCCTTCCAGCCACAGGTGGTGCGCTTCGAACGCGAAGGCCAGACGACACTGTACCGACTGCGGACTGGCGGCTTTGCCAACACGGCCACCGCGCAGGCCTTCTGCGAGCAGGCGAAGGCGAAGCGGATGCCTTGCGTCGTGGTCCGCTGACGCTGCCGGCGTGACCCCCCGCGCGGCGATCATCGGCCTGTCCGGCCTGCGCCTGACGGCCGAGGAGGCCGCGCTGCTGCGCGCCCGCCGGCCGGTCGGCGCCATCCTGTTCGCGCGCAATGTCGCCGAGCCGGGGCAGTTGCGCGCTCTGACCGGCGAGATCCGCGACATCCTCGGGGCCGAGGCGCCCATCCTGGTGGATCAGGAGGGCGGCCGCGTCGCCCGGCTGAAGCCGCCGCAGTGGGAGCGATTCCCGCCCGCCGCCGCCTTCGAGCATGCGCCGGAAGCGGCCTTGCGGGCCAATGCCGAGTTGCTCGGGCGTGTCTGCCGGGAGGTCGGGCTCGACGTGGTTTGCGCCCCGGTGCTCGACCTGCGGCTGCCCGGCGCGCATGGCGTGATCGGCGACCGCGCCTTTTCCGAGGACCCCGCCGTGATCGCCCGACTCGGCGCCGCCTTTGTGGCGGGGTTGCAGGCCGCCGGCGCGATTCCGGTCATCAAGCACATTCCCGGCCATGGCCGGGCGCTGGCCGACAGCCACCATGAATTGCCGCGCGTGACGGCCTCGGTGGCCGACCTCGCCGCGGATATCGCCCCGTTCCAAGCGCTGGCGGGTTCCGGTGCCTGGGCGATGACCGCGCATGTGCTGTACGAGGCCTGGGATCGGGCATTGCCTGCCACCATTTCCCCGGTCGTGATCAGGGACATCATCCGTGGTGAGATCGGGTTCGAGGGCGTGTTGGTGACCGATGACCTGGCGATGGGTGCGCTGGCCGGTGCGTCGAATGATCTGGCCAGCGCGGCGCTGGCGGCCGGCTGCGACCTGGTGCTGCATTGCACCGGCCGGCTGGGCGACACCGCCGCGCTGCTGGCCGATTGCCCGACGCTGACCGACCGCGCGGCCGAGCGGCTGGCCCAGGCTCGGGCGATGACCGAGGCCTTCCATGGCCGCCGGCCCGACGCGTTGCGGGCCTTGCGCGATGCGGCGCTTGGCGCCCTGGCGGCGGTGGCACCCGGCGACGACCCGACCGCGCGGCCGGCATGATGCCCGATTGGCTGCCGGAGGTGGCGGCGGCGGCGATCGCCGCCATCCTCGCCATCACGCTGCATGAGGCCGCGCATGGCTACGCCGCGCTGTGGCTCGGCGACGACACGGCACAGCGCGCCGGGCGGATCAGCATCAACCCGCTGCGCCATGTCGACATGATGGGCACGATCATCCTGCCGGGCGTCATGGTGGCCGGGCAGTTGCTCGCCATGGGCCAGGTGCAGGGGGTGTTCGGCTGGGCCAAGCCGGTGCCGGTGAACATCTGGCAGCTGCGCAATCCGCGCTGGGGGATGGTGCTGGTCGCCGCCGCCGGGCCGGCGACCAATGCGGTGCTCGCCGTCATCGCCGCGCTGCTGGCGCATCTGGTGTTCTGGGGGCAAGGGGAGCTGGGGCCGGAGATGACGCGCTTCCTGCTGCGCTTCGTCGGCCTGTCCATCATGTCGAACCTGGTGCTTGGATTGTTTAACCTGCTCCCGCTGCCGCCGCTTGATGGCGGGCGGATCATGGTGGGCCTGCTGCCGCGCGGGCCGGCAATGGCGTTGGCGCGGGTCGAGCCCTACGGCATCCTGGTGGTGATCATGTTCCTGTTCATCCTGCCCATGGCCGTGCCGGCCTGGGACCCGATGAACCTGTTCCTGCGCAACATCGTCGCCCCGGTATTCGATTTCGTGCTGCTGACCGCCGGGCATGGGGGCGGCGGGTGAGCGAGTCGCTGCACCTGACGCTGGACGGCTTCGAAGGGCCGCTCGACCTGCTGCTGGAACTGGCGCGGTCGCAGAAGGTCGATATCGCGCGGATCTCGATCGTCGCGCTGGTGGACCAGTATCTGGCGGTGATCGAGGGCGCGCGGCGGGTGCGGCTGGAACTGGCCGCCGATTGGCTGGTGATGGCGGCTTGGCTGGCCTGGCTGAAGTCCCGCTTACTGATCCCCCCCGAGGAAGCCGAGGGCGAGGATGCCGAGGCGCTGGCCGAACAGCTCGCCGACCGACTGGTTGAGCTGGAACGCATGCGTGCCGCCGCGCTGTGGCTGAACCGGCGGCCCTGGCTCGGCCATGACGTGTTCGGCCGTGGCGCGCCGGAGAGTCTGCGCGTCGAGGACCGGTCCGGGCTGCATGCCGACCTGCCGTCGCTGTTACAGGCCTATGTCGCGGCGCGGCGGCGGGCGTTGGCCAAGCGGCCGTATCGCCCGAAGCCGCGCAAGCTGTTCTCGGTGCAGGAGGCGCTGGAGCGGCTGACCCGGCTCGTCGGCGCGCTGCCGTCCTGGACGGTGCTGCAGGGATTCCTGCCCGATACAATCATGGACCCGCTGGAACGTCGCGCGGCCCTTGCCAGCACGCTGATTGCGGGGTTGGAGATGGCGCGCGGCGGCGGGATCGAGATCCGCCAGGAGGAGGCCTTCGGTCCTATCATGGTACGCCGCCGGACCGAGGAAGGGACCGCGGATGACCAACCAGGCTGACGAGCCGAGGCCGGACGCGCCGGAGCAGCCCGCGGACGTGGCGCTCGCCGCGCCGCGCGAATCGACTGACCGCGACACGACGGCCGGGTCCGGGATGGACTCGGTGGAGGAGGTGGTCGCCGAAGGCGTGCCGGCCGATGACGTCGCGCCCGACCCGGCGCTGCTCGCCGCCGCCGTGCGGCTGGCCGAGGCGCTGGTCTATGCCTCCGACAAGCCGGTCACACCGGCCATGCTCGGCGCCATCCTGCCCGAGGGGCTGACCGCCGGCATCGTCATGGCGGCGCTCGCCGAGGCCTGCGAGGGCCGTGGCGTTGTACTCACGGAGGTCGCCGGCGGCTGGGCCTTCCGTACCGCACCGGACCTCGCGCAGCGGCTGACCAAGGTGGTGCAGGCGCCGCGCCGGCTGCCGCGTGCGGCGATGGAGGCACTGTCCATCATCGCCTATCACCAGCCCTGCACGCGCGGCGAGATCGAGGAGATTCGTGGCGCCGCGCTGGCGCAGACGACGCTGGAGGCGCTGCTGGAACTGGGCTTGGTCGCCCCGCGCGGCCGGCGCGAAGTGCCCGGCCGCCCGACGCTGTGGGGGACGACGCCGAAATTCCTCGAACAATTCAGCCTGCGCGCGCTGTCCGACCTGCCGCGCAAGGAGGAACTGGTGACCGCCGAAACCGGCCCGCCCTTGCCGTTGCAGGGAATGCGGCCCGAGAAGCCGGAACCCGAGCCCCCTGCCGAGCCCGAAACCACCTCGGAACCGGAGCAGGACGAGCCGCCGGCCGCCCCGGCGGGACCATGACCACCATCACCGGAAAAGCACCCCCCAGGCAGGCCGAAGGCCGGCCCGGTGCGCACAGCGCGAGCGCGAGCGCGCGCGACCGCCCGCCAGCCGCCGCCAATGCGCCTTGGATGCGCGAAGGCAAGCCGGCCGGATGGCCGGCGCCCGCCGTCTGAGGGCATAAAGCATGTCTCTCGAATTTCACGGCATTCGCCACGCCTATTCCGCCCAGGAGGTGCTGCGCGGCATCGACCTTTCCGTCGCGCCGGGGGAGATCGTCTGCCTGCTCGGCGCTTCGGGCTGCGGCAAGACGACGCTGCTGCGCCTGGCGGCGGGGCTCGAACCCTTGCAGGCCGGGCGGATCGACCTCGGTGGGCAGGTGATCGCCGAACCGGGGCGGGACGTGCCGCCGGAACGCCGCGGCGTCGGCTTCGTGTTCCAGGATTACGCGCTGTTCCCGCATCTGACGGTGGCGGAAAACGTCGCCTTCGGCCTGCGCTTCGCCCCGCGCGGCGAACGTGGCTGGCGGGTGATGGATGCGCTCGCCCGGGTCGGTCTCGAGGCATTTCAGGCGGCATTTCCGCACATGCTCTCGGGCGGGCAGCAGCAGCGCGTGGCGCTGGCCCGCGCCCTCGCACCGCGTCCGGCGGTGCTGCTGCTGGACGAGGCTTTCGCCAGCCTCGACGCCCGGCTGCGTGAGCAGGTGCGCGACGACACACTGCATGTGTTGCAGACCTCCGGCATCGCCACGCTGCTGGTCACCCATGACGCAGAGGAGGCGATGTTCATGGGCGACCGCATCGCCCTGATGCGGGAGGGGCGGATTCTCCAGCTCGGTCCGCCGGAACAGCTCTATTTCGGCCCGACCGACCCCTATGTCGCGACCTTCCTCGGCGAGGTGAACCGCCTGACGGCGCGAGTGATCTGTGGCCTGGCCGAGACCCCGGTCGGTGCCCTGCCTGCTCCGGGCATGGCCGATGGCGCTACTGTCGAGGTGCTGGTCCGCCCCGAAGGCCTGCGCCTGGGCGCCGATTCCGGCACGGAGGCGACGGTGGATGCCTGCCGGCTGCTGGGCGCAACGACGCTGGTGCATCTGTCGCTGCCGGATGGGGCAGGGGGCTTGCTGCACCTGCATGCCCGGCTGCCGCCCGGTCGACGGTTGTCACGTGGCGAACGTGTAACAGTTGCGATTGACCCCGAGCGGGCCTTCGTGTTTCCGCCCGAGGCACCCTAGATATCCGTCACCGCATTGGCGTGATGCCGGCTTCCTGCTAACGGGGCGTCCCCTGCCGGCAGAGAAAGACGCCGGAGGATAAGGAACGCATGTTCGACCTTGCCTGGTCCGAGATCGCCTTGGTTGCCGTGGTGGCGCTTGTCGTCATCGGGCCCAAGGACCTGCCCGATGCCATCAAGGGCGTGGCGAAGGGGATTCAGTCCCTGCGCCGGAAGGTTGCCGAGTTCCAGCAGCAGGCCGATGAGCTTGTGCGGGAAGCGAAGCTCGACGACGTGCGCAACCAGATCGCCGATGTGCGCAACACCATCAGCGACATCCGCAAATTCGACATCAAGGGGCACCTTGAGAAGGCCGTCGACGGTGATGGCTCAGTGCGCAAGGCCTTCGATGACCCGATGATGGGCGGCAGCAGCTATACGCCGCCGGCGCCTTATGAGCCGCCGCCGGTGCCCGAGAACGCGCCCGCCTTCGTGCCGCCCGACGTGGCGCGCTGGGCCGCGCCGATGCCGCCGCCCGCGCCGCTGCCCGAGCCCGTGGCGGCACCCGCCTTCGTGCCGCCCTCCGAGCCGGCCCCCTCGGCGTCCTCCGCGCCGCTTTTCACCACGGCGCCTGCGCCGCTTCCCGCCACGGCGTCCGCGCCGATGGCCGAACCGGTTGCCACGCCGGCCGCCCAGCCGTCTCCGCCGCCCGAGCCGCCCCGGCCCGCCCCCACCACCCCAAGCGTGTAGGGGACAGTGTCCTTGGCTTCGAATACCGAAGAAGAAGATCCGATCAACGACAAGCCGATGCCGTTGATGGATCACCTGAAGGAACTGCGCCTTCGGGTCCTGTGGTCGGTTGGCGCCTTCATCATCGCCTTCGCCGTCTGCTATTACTTTTCCCGCCAGATCTACGCCTTCCTCGCGGAGCCGCTGGCGCGGATTCTCGCGCAGCAATCGGGCGGCGAACGGCGGATGATCTTCACCGCCCTGTACGAAGCCTTCTTCACCTACCTTAAAGTGGCCTTCTTCGGCGCGGTGTTCTTCAGCTTCCCGATCTGGGCGACGCAGCTGTGGTTGTTCATCGCGCCGGGGCTGTACCGGTCCGAGAAGCGGGCGATCTATCCGTTCCTGATCGCCTCACCCTTCCTGTTCCTGATGGGGGCGGCGCTCGCCTACTACTTCATCTTCCCGCTGGCCTGGAAATTCTTCATCTCCTTCGAGACGCCCGCGGGTTCCGGCGGCATCCCGATCCAGCTCGAAGCGAAGGTCGGCGAGTATCTGTCGCTCGTCATGCACATGATCCTGGCCTTCGGCGCGGCGTTCCAGCTGCCGGTGCTGCTGACGCTGCTGGTCAAGGTCGGCATCGTGAATGTCGAGACGCTGCGCAAGGGACGACGCTATGCGATCGTCGGCATGTTCGCGGTCTCGGCGATCATCACGCCGCCGGACATCATCAGCCAAATCGGCCTCGCGGTACCGTTGATCCTGCTCTACGAAATCTCGATCTTCGCGGCGCGCTGGATGGCGCCCAAGCGCAACGACGACGCCTGAGGGATAGCCGGCGATGCATGACATAAGGGCCGTCCGCGCCGACCCCGCGGCGTTTGATGCGGCATTGGCACGGCGCGGAATTGCGCCGGCGTCGGCCGCCATCCTGGCGCGTGACGAAGCGCGCCGCACCGCGCAGACCGCGCAGCAGGAGAAGCAGGCGCGCCGCAACGCTATCGCCAAGGAGATCGGCATGGCCAAACGCCAGGGGGGCGACACCGCCGCCCTGGAGGCCGAGGCGATCGCACTGCGCGACGAGATGGCCGCGCTGGAGACGACCGCCGCCGAGGCCGAGCGCGAGCAGACAGCGCTGCTGGAAGTCCTGCCTAATACCCTCGACCCCGAAGTGCCCGATGGCGCCGACGAGACCGCCAATGTCGTGCTGCACCAACATGGCGAGATCCCGTCGCTCGCTTTCCAGCCGAAGCAGCATTTCGAGCTCGGCGAAGCCCTCGGTCTGATGGATTTCGCCACTGCGACGAAGATCGCTGGCGCCCGCTTCACCGTGCTCAAGGGCGCGCTGGCGCAGCTCGAACGCGCGCTCGGCCAATGGATGCTGGCGCTTCACACCGAGGAACACGGCTACACCGAGGCCTCGGTCCCGCTGCTGGTGAACGACGCCGTCGCCTACGGTACCGACAAGCTGCCGAAATTCGCCGACGACCTGTTCCGCACCACCGACGGACGCTGGCTGATCCCGACCGCCGAGGTACCGCTGACCGGTTTCGCGATGGATACGATCATTCCCGAGGCGGACCTGCCGATGCGCCTGACGGCGCTGACGCCTTGCTTCCGCTCCGAAGCGGGCAGCGCCGGGCGCGACACACGGGGGATGCTGCGCCAGCATCAGTTCTGGAAGGTGGAGATGGTCACCATCACCACCCCCGAGCAATCCGTCGAGGAACATGAGCGCATGACGCGCTGCGCCGAGCGGGTGCTGACCGATCTCGGCCTGACCTGGCGACGGGTGTTCCTCTGTGCCGGTGATACCGGCTTCGGCGCGGCGCGCACCTATGATCTCGAGGTCTGGCTCCCCGGGCAGCAGGCCTGGCGCGAGATCTCCTCCTGCTCCAACACGCGGGACTTCCAGGCTCGGCGCATGAACGGCCGCTTCAAGCCGAAGGAAGGCAAGGGCAATGTGTTCCTGCACACGCTGAATGGGTCGGGCGTCGCCGTCGGCCGAGCGCTGATCGCGGTGATGGAGACTTATCAGAACGAAGACGGGTCCATCCGTATCCCGGCGGTGCTGCAGCCCATCATGGGCGGGCGTGAGAAGATCGGCTGAACGGCCTCAGCCGGTCGTCGTGACCGGCAGGGTGATGGTCTCGCCGAAGGTGGGGATGCGGAAATCGGCGTCCCCGCGCAGGGCTTCGAGACGGGTGGTGGGCTCGTCGATCGCCTCGCGCGTCAGCTTAAACACACCGAAATGCATGGCGATCGATGTTCGCGCGCGCAGCGCGTGATGCGTCAGCAGCGCCTCCTCCGGGTTCATGTGGACCGTGTTCATGAACCAGCGCGGGTCATAGGCACCGATCGGCACCAGGGCGACATCGAAGGGACCCAGGCGGTCGCCGATCTCCTGAAGATGCGGCCCCCAGGCGGTGTCGCCACAGAAGAACAGGCGGGCGCCGGAGGCCGTCTCGATCGCGAAGCCGCCCCACAGCGCGTGGCATTGGTCGCGCAGGCCGCGCGCTGAGCCGTGCCGCATCGGCAGGTAGGTGATGCGGTGGCCGCCGGGCAGGTCATGAGCCTGCCACCAGTCGAGTTCCGTCACCTGGCGCAGCCCTGACCGGCGGATCAGCGGCGCGTTGCCGAGGCCGGTCATCACCGGCGGCGCGTCCATCCCCGCCAGCCGCCGCAGCGTGGCGAGGTCGAGATGGTCATAGTGGTTGTGCGAGACCAGCACCGCGTCAGGCCGCGGCAAGGCGTCGGGCGGCTGCCCCGGCGGTCGATGGCGATGCGGGCCGATGAAGCTGAAGGGGCTGGCGCGCCGGCTCCAGACCGGGTCGGTCAGCAGCACCGGGCCACCGGCGAAGGCGATGCAGAAGCTCGCATGGCCGATGGCGGTGACCGCGACATGGCCCGCCGGCGGCGGCACGGGCGGCGGCTGCGGGTGGACCGGCGCCGGCGCCGGCCAGGGCGCGCCGCTGCCGCCGAACATCAGCCGGACCACCTCGGACAGCCGCTTGCCGCCCGAGGACCCATCCGGATTGAGGAAGCGGCCGTTCGGGTCGCGCCCCGCGCCCCTCACGGGTCGATCTTCACTCCAAGCCGGCCCGCCAGATCCTGGATGAACTGCCACGCCACCCGCCCCGAGCGGCCGCCGCGCGTCACCGACCATTCGATCGCCTGGGCATGCAGGTCCTCGGTGGAGATGGGCAGGCCGAAATGGGCGGCATAGCCCTCGATCATGGCGAAGAAGGTCGGCTGGTCGGCGTTGTGGAAGCCGATCCACAGGCCGAAGCGGTCCGACAGCGAGACCTTCTCCTCCACCGCCTCGCCGGGATTGATGGCGGTGCTGCGCTCATTCTCGATCATGTCGCGCGACATCAGGTGCCGGCGGTTCGAGGTGGCATAGAACAGCACATTGGACGGCCGCCCCTCGATGCCGCCATCGAGCACGGATTTCAGCGCCTTGTAGTCGGCATCGTCCTTCTCGAAGGACAGGTCGTCGCAGAACACCAGGCAGCGGCGAGGCTGCAGCCGCAATTGGCCCAGCAGGTCGGGCAGGGTGCGGATGTCCTCGCGATGGATCTCGATCAGCGCGAGGGAGCCGGGGATCTCGGCATTGGCCGTGGCATGGGCGGCCTTGACCATGGATGACTTGCCGGTGCCGCGCGCGCCCCACAGCATGGCGTTGTTGGCGGAAAAGCCGCGAGCGAAGCGCATCGTGTTGTCGAGCAGCAACGCCTTCTGGCTCTCGATCCCCTGCAGCAGGGCGATCGGCACGGCGGCGACCTGCGGCACCGGGGCGAGGTGCGGACGCGGTTCGGGGTGCCAGACGAAGGCATCCGCGGAGGTCAGCTCCAGCGAGGAGACCGGTGGCGGGGCCAAGCGCTCAAGCGCTTCGGCGATGCGGGTGAGGGCGGGCAGCAGGGGGGTATCATCCATGGTTTCCCGGGCATAGGACGGGACGCTATTGACGGGAAGGGGCGGGCCGCTAGGTTCCGCGCCATCACGCCGGAAGACGGAACAAGCACCATGTGGAACCCCTTCGCGATCTCGGTCGCGCACGCCCAGGACGCAGCCGGTGGCGCCGCCGGCATCGCCATGCAGATCATGCCGCTCGTGCTGATCTTCGTCGTCTTCTACTTTCTGTTGATCCGCCCGCAGCAGAAGAAGATGAAGGATCACCGGGAGATGCTGACGCAGCTCAAGCGCAATGACCGGGTGGTCACCGCGGGCGGCATCGTCGCGACCATCACCAAGGTGAAGGAAGGCTCGGACGAGATCGAGGCCGAGATCGCGCCGAATGTGCGCGTGATGCTGGTGCGCGGTACCATCACCAGCGTAGTCCGCCCGCAGGCGGCGAACGACCAGGGCTCGGCGGTCAAGAGTGGCTGAACGCCGCATATCACCTCCCGCGACTGACATCGGGCGCTGGGGGACAGCCCCGGCGCCCTTCGCGATTGCGCCATCGGCAGGCCGTGGTGGGCGTTCTCACGCGGCGTCCGACGGGGCGTAGCCCCGCCGAGACGGCCGCCCGGGGCAGAGGCCAGCAGGCGATTGCCATTTCAAGCACCCGTCATGCCGCCCCTGGCTGCCTCGACACGTGGAATTGTTTGGGAGTTTGTCTCTTTTCTACTCTCAGTTCATATATGATCGCTACGACTCACCTCTGACGAGCATGCCGCTGCATCCGCCAACCATCTTCGCCATCGCCTGGCTGCTGGCCCTGATCCTGGGCTCGCTGCAGCTCTTGCTCTGGCGGCAGGATCGCAAGCAGCGGCCACTGGCATGGATCGGTGGCGGATTCCTGTCGGCGGCGGCTGGCGCGGCACTGCTCTCGGCGCGCGGCCACATCCCGGATTTCGTGTCGGTCGTCGTCGCCAACGCTCTGGTGCTGTTCGCCTACGCGCTCATCTGGACTGGCATGCGGCAGTTCATGCGACGTCCGCCCCGACCCGCCGCCATGGCCCTGGGGTCGGTGCTCTGGGTGCTGGCCTGCCAAGTGCCGGCCTTTTACGAGAGCTTCTCGCTGCGCCTCATCCTGGCTTCCCTGGTCTGCGGGGCATACTCATCTGCGGGCGCGTGGGAATTGCTGCAGGGGCCGGCCGTCGCGCGACTGCCATCGAGCAGGCCGCTTGCAGCGCTGCTGATGGTCAACGCTACGCTCGTCGTGTCGCGAATCCCGCTGTTCCACCTGTTGCCGCACCCGGAGGTCGGCATGGGGCTGCCCACGATGTCGGTCGCCTTCGGCTTCGTCTCGATGACATCGGTGGTCGTCTTCGTCGGCATCGCGATGCTGATGGTCTCGCTCGCCAAGGAGCAGGCCGAGCAGCGGTCCAATGCTTTGCTGGCGGCGGCGCGTGACGCTTCGGAACGGGCGAACGAAGAAAAGTCGCGCTTTCTCGCGCGCATGAGCCATGAATTGCGCACGCTGCTCAATTCCGTCCTCGGCATGGCGCAGTCGTTGGCCAGCGACCCGGCGCTTACCCCGGCGCAGCGGGACCGCGCCGAGACACTGGAGCGGGCGGGCCGGCACCTCGTCGCGATCGTGAACGACAGCCTCGACCTCGGCCGCATCGAGGCCGGGCGCCTGGAACTGGCACCGCGTCCCGTCGACCTGCGCGCCCAGTTGCAGGAGGCGGTCGAGCTCATGCGCCCGAGCAGCCTCGAGAAGCGCATCGCCCTCAGCCTCCAGCCATTGCCGCCCTTGCCGGACGCGGTGCTGGTCGACCCGGTCCGGCTGCGCCAGATCCTGCTCAACCTGCTTGGCAATGCGGTGAAGTTCACGCCCGAGGGCGGCCAGATCGCGGTCTCCGTGCTGTCCGGCCAGGCCGGGCTGACCATTGCCATCACGGATAGCGGCCCCGGCGTGCCGGAGGAAAGCCGCGCGCGGCTGTTCCAGGATTACGAGCGCGTCGGCGCCGATGCCGCGGGCACCGAGGGCACCGGGCTCGGCCTCGCCATCACCGCCGCGTTGGCCGAGGCCATGGGCGGCCGGGCGTGGTATGCGCCTGGCCCGGGCGGGGTTGGCAGTTGCTTCAGCGTGACGCTGCCGCTACCCGCGGTCGCCCCGCCCGCGCCAGTCGAGCCGCCGGCCCCGGAACCACCGAAGCGGACCGAAGCGCTCCGCATTCTCGTCGTCGATGACATCGCCGCCAACCGGATGGTAGCCGAGGCCTTGCTCGGCCAGCTCGGCCACCGGGTCCAGAGCGTCGCCGACGGGCCATCGGCGATTGCGCTGCTCGAGGAAGAGTCGCTACCCGATGTGGTGTTGATGGACATCTTCATGCCGGAGATGGATGGCTATGAGGCCGCGCGGCGCATCCGTGCCCTGCCGGGGCCGGCAAGCCGCGTGCCCATCCTCGCCGTCACCGCCGAGGCCGGGCCGGAGGAGGAGCGGGCCTGTCTGGCGAGCGGCATGGACGGCCATATCGCCAAGCCGATCGACCGCGACACGTTGTTGCGGGCCGTCGCCGACGCGGTTCGGGTACGCGCCTAGGGCTCGTCGCGGTCGGCTGGCCTCATCCGAGTGCGTGACGGTGCTCATCAGGGAATGGTTGGAGTGGTCGCTGTGAACGCATGCGAAAGCCGCATGCGCTGGGGCCGCAGCACTTGGTGCGGCCGACCGGGCCGGCCGACGATGCCCACCACTGTAACCGGCACGGGAAAAGGCGCCGGGCAGGGATCTGCCGCGGCGCCTTGATCAGCCAGGGGAGGGCCGCGGCCCTCCTGTCATTCAGGCCGACTGGCCGGTGGTGAAGGAGCCCTTCGCCATCAAGTCGGCGACGACTTCCCAGTTCACCAGCTTGTCGAGGAAGTTCGCCAGGTAGTTCGGGCGGACGTTGCGGAAGTCGAGGTAGTAGGCGTGCTCCCATACGTCGCAGCCGAGAATCGGCTGGCCTTCGCCGGTCGCCAGCGGGTTGGCGCCGTTCGGGGTCTTGGTCACCTTCAGCTTGCCGTCGCCACCGATTACCAGCCAGGCCCAGCCCGAGCCGAACTGCGTCGCACCGGCCGCCTTGAAGGCGTCCTTGAAGGCGGCGAGGCCACCGAGGTCGGCATCGATCTTCGCGGCCAGCGCGGCCGGCAGGCTGTCGCCATGCGCGCCGCCGGGGGCCATCACCTGCCAGAACAGGCAGTGATTGTAGTGCTGGCCGGCCTGGTTCAGCACCGGCAGGCCATCGGCGCCAGCCTTGCCGGCTTCGGCGCAGATGGTCTCCAGCGACTTGCCGGCGAGGCCCTTGCTTTCGACCAGGCCGTTCAGCGCGGTGACATAGGCGTTGTGATGCTTGCCATGATGGAGTTCGAGCGTCTCCTGGCACATGCCGGTCGCGGCAAGGGCACCGGTCGCGTAAGGCAGCGGAGGCAGGCTGAAGGCCATGGGGTCTCTCCCGATCGTCGGACGAAGCGCGGGCCGCGCCACACAGGCGAGGTAGGCGGGGGTGTAACGCGCGTCAACCGCATGGGGTTCCGCCGGGCGCCGCGCGCGCGCATATCGGCGGCGTGAGTCTTTCCCCGATCGGCGCCTTCGCCCGCGCCCACGACCCCGACCGATTCCTCTGCGCGCTCTTCGCCCCGGCGGAGCGGCGGGAGGCGATCTTCGCCCTGATCGCGCTCAACCACGAGCTCGCCCGTGCGCGGGAGGCGGCAACCAACCCCATGGCCGCGCTGATCCGCCTGCAATGGTGGCGCGATGCGGTCGAGGAAGCGCGCGACGGTCGCCCCGCCCGCCACCACGAGGTGGCCGGCCCGTTGCATGAGGCCGTCACTGCCGGCGCGCTCGACCCCGATGCGCTGATCAAGCTGATGGATGCGCGTGAGGTCGAGACCGAGGAGGGCGGCTTCGCCACCGAACAGGATTTCGTGACCTGGCTGCGCGGCACTGCGGGCGGCTGGTCGGCGGTGGCCGGGCGCGCGCTCGGCGCCGATGCCCAGGCGGCCGAGCTGCTGAGGGCGCTGGGGGCGGCCTATGGGCTCGCCGGGGTGTTGCGCTCGGTTCCTGCCCATGCCGCCCAGGGGCGCTGCCTGCTGCCGCTCGACCGGCTCGCCGAGGCCGGGTTGCTGGCGGAGCATGTCATCGCCGACCCGCAGAGCGTTGCGCTGGCGCCGATGCTGCGGACGATGGCGCGGGAGGGGCTGGAGGCGCTTGCCTCGGCACGGCGCGACGTGCCGGCCGGGGTGATCGCCGCCGCGCTGCCGGCGGTGCTCGCGCGGCGCGACCTGCGGCGTCTCGCTCGGGGTCGGCCCACGGCGTTGCGCGGGGTGGGCGACCGGCTCGCGGTAAGTTGGGCAGGGCTGCGTCACGCCGTGTGATCCATTTCGTCGCCCGGTGGCGCCGAGCCGGGTAGCCCTGCGCCCGCATCAGCGACAGGAGCGGCGACGGCCCATGGCGGCGAACGACACTGAATTCGGCGGCGCGACCGGCGAGCGGAACCTGGCCTTCGCCCAGGGCTGGAATCCCGCGACGCGTTCGGCGCGCGGCGGCATTTCCTTCCCCCAACAGGTCAAGATCCGCCCCGGCGAGGTGCTGATCCGCATCGGCCATTCCGTGGACCAGGCCGGCAACCCGATCCCCGATTGGGTGAACCTCACCTCGCCGTGGTGGATGACGAGCAGCACCTTCCTTGAGATCGGCGGGCGCAGCGAGGATTCCGGCACGCCGATCGACCACATGGTGCGAATCAAGCTGGCGCTGACCCCGGATTTCGGCGTCGCCGACACGCTGTTCTGGGTGATCGTGCGCGATACCCTGCGCGCCTGGAATGGCCGCGGCTTCCCCGTCATGGAAGACCCCGACCCGGCGGTGCGCGAGAAGCAGGGCGTGCCGCTCGCCTGGCATGGCGGCTACGAGATTTCACAGAACTTCATCCCCGGCCTGCGCGACTTCGCGGCATGGAAGCCCTCGCTGGTCGCGCTGGGGAGCTTCGACGTGCTGCCGAAGATGCCGCTCACTGCCTGGGGTTCGCTGCATGACGGCGGCTTTGCGCCGATACCGTTTCCGCTACCGTGACGAATGGGGCGGCGCGCCCGCCCGATGGAGTATGCCCTGATGTTCCCCATTCTCTCCGCCTTCCCGCAGCGCCCGTTGACCCTCAAGCCCGGGCGCGGTGCGTTCGGCGGCTGGATGATGGCACTGCTGGGCGTGGTGCTGTTCGGCGGCTTCCTGGTCCTCATGGCGATCGAGATCGGCCCGGCGATCCGCGACGATTTCGCGGTGCGCGACCAGGCCCGGCCCGCCGCCTTCGCCCGCGTCAGCGAGGGGCGCTGCAGTTCGCGCATGTTCCTGTTCCAGAGCTGCGACATCACGCTCGACTGGCGCGACAAGGACGGCAGCCACACCCGCAAGCTCAGCTACATGTTCGTCGAGCCGCATATGGGCTCCTGGACCGCCACCCCGATGATGGACCCGCAGCGGCCCGCGCTGGTGACGACGGATCTCGGGCTCGACCGGCTGTGGAACCGGGTCGCCACCGCGATCGGCGGCGTGGTCTTCGCGCTGGCCATCATCGTCGGGCTATTCCTCACCGCACGGCAGGCCCAGGCCAAGCGCGGCGAGGTCTCGGCGCTGTCCGGCCGGGTGTTGCAGCCGGTGCCGGTGGTGTTCGATGGCTGGGGCAAGGGTCCGACCTGGCGCGTACGCGACGAGCACGGCGCGCATTTCGAATGGCCGGTCCGCAAGTCGGACAAGCCCTATATCCTCGACGCGCAACGCGGGCTGGTGCTGGCGCTGCGCGACCCCGCGGGTGGGCCGGCCTTCCCGCTGGATGAAAAGCTGCGCTTCGTCACCCTGACGCAGGAGGAGCGGGCGCGCATCGACGGTTCCCGCTGGGTGCCGGCCTCGGCCTGATCGGTCGCCCGGCTGTCGGCCCCTGCGCCTTGACGATGCGCTCGCCGCTGCCTGACTATCGCCCGACGTGCCAGGGACCGCCACCATGTGGATCACCGGGGTCGAGCCCGGGGTGAGCCGGGTGCCGATCGTTATCTTCTCGCTCGACCGGCCGGATTATCTCGAGCGTCTGTGCCGCGGCCTGCTGGCGCAGGTGCAGGTCCGGCCCGATCCGTCGCGTGTCTTCCTGATGCAGGACGGCGCCGTCTCGCCGCGTTCGGGCCGCCGCTACGGGGATGCGGCGCGCATGCAGCGCTGCGTCCATGTGTTCCGGAGCCTGTTTCCGCACGGGACGGTCGTGCCGGCCGGTGACAATCTCGGCATCGCCGACAATATCCTGCGCGGCCAGCGTCATGTCTTCGAAGCGCTGGACGAGCCGCTCGGCTATTTCTTCGAGGATGACCTCGAACCCGGCCCGCTCTACCTCGCCGCGCTGGAGGCGATGCGCGCGGCGACCGAGCCCTTCGCGGCGCGTGTCGCGCATTTCTCCGCCATCGGCGATCACCTAGCGCCGCGCCCGGGGCCGGTGGTGACGGTCAAGCAACTCGAATACCATTGGGGCTTCGGCCTGCGCCGCGAAGCGTGGCGACGCATCCAGGACCATCTCGCCCCATGGTGGGAGGAAGTCCGCCGGGTCGACTATCGCGGCAACAATCATCTGCGCCTGCTGAAGGTCTATCGGGGGTGGGATGCGGCATTCCTCGGTGTGGGACAGGACTCGGCGACGGCGGTGGCCTGTGCGTCGCTGCGGCTGGCGAGGCTGAACACTGATGTCTCCTTCGCCCGCTACATTGGCGAGCATGGCGAGCACTTCACGCCCGGCCTGTTCCGTCGGCGCGGATTCGAGGCTATGCGCTGGGCCGAGGCTGAGGCATTCACCCTGCTGCCGATCGCGCCCGACACGCTGGATGGTATCGTCGCCTGGGCGCGCGAATTCTACGTCACCTACCGGCGTGACCACCTGGAACCACTGATCGCGAAGATCGAGGCGGAGCAGGCCGACCCCGACCGCATCGCGACCGAGGAAGACATCGCCGGGCTGTGGCTGCTGATGCTGGACCGGCGGACCGTGCCGCCGCAGGTCCTTGAGCGCCATGTCAACCGCACGACCATGCGCGACCTGCGGCGCGAGATCGTGCGCATGCGCGCCTTCCAACGGGTGACCGGCAGCTGATCGGCTGCGCTTGACGTGCTTCATGGCGGCATCCGAACATCGTCCCGTTCCGGGAGCACGACATGCGCATCGTTGGTGTGGAGCCTGGGGTGACCCGGGTTCCTCTAGTGATCTTTTCGTTCGATCGGCCGGAGTATCTGGAACGGCTGGGCCGAGGATTGCTGGCGCAGACGCAGGTACGCGTCGATCCCTCTCGGGTCTATCTGATGCAGGACGGCGCAGTCTCGCCGCGCACCGGCACACGCTACGGTCGACCCGTCATGCTGCGTCGGTCCGTCGAGGTCTTCCGGTCACTGTTTCCGGAAGGCACCGTGTTGCCGGCCGACCATAATCTTGGCATCGCCGACAATATCCTGCGCGGCCAGCATCATATCTTCGAGACCCTGGATGAGGAGGTAGCCTACTTCTTCGAGGATGATTTGGAGCCTGGTCCGCTCTACCTCGCGGCGCTCGAGGCGCTTCGCCTGCGGACGGAGCCCTTCTCCGATGCGGTCGGGTATTTCGCCGCCTTGGGTGACCAACGTAAGCCATTGCCGGGGCCAGAGGTCCGGATGACGCAACTCGAGCACAATTGGGGCTTCGGATTGCGACGTGCGGCCTGGCGGCGCATCCAGGCCTTCCTGCCGTCCTGGTGGGAGGAAGTGCGGCGCACCGACTACCGTGCCAAGAACCAGGCGCGCCTGTTGAAGGTCTATCGAGGCTGGGATGTCGCCTTCAAGGGCGTCGGGCAGGATACGGCGACATCGCTCGCCTGTGCCTCGCTGCAGTTGGCGCGGATCAACACCGATGTCTCCTTCGCACGCTACATCGGCGAGCAGGGCGAGAACTCGACGCCCGAGGTATTTCGCCGGCGGGCCTTCGACACCATGCGCTGGGCCGAGGCCAAGGCGTTCACCATGATCGGCCCGACCGAGGAGGACGCGCAGCGCATCGCCCGCCGCGACCACGGATTCTACCAGGGCTTCCGGCGCTCGAATCTTGAACCCCTGCTCGACAGGATCGAGGCGGTGCAGGTTGACCCCGACCGCATCGCGACCGAGGAGGACATCGCCGCGCTGTGGCTGCTGATGCTCGATCGGCGGATCGTGCCGCCGCCGATACTGCGACGCCATGCCAATCGCACGACCATGCGCGACCTGCGGCGCGAGATCGTGCGCATGCGCGACTTCCAGCGCGCGACCGGAAGCTGAGGCGTCAGGCGCGCTTGCGCTTGCGCGCCGGCGGCTCCACCCGTTCCAGCAGGGGTGCGAGGAAGCGCCCCGTATGGCTTTCAGCCACCGCGGCGATGACCTCCGGC
The DNA here is from genome assembly GCF_014644535.1 of Neoroseomonas lacus. Classification (GTDB taxonomy): domain Bacteria; phylum Pseudomonadota; class Alphaproteobacteria; order Acetobacterales; family Acetobacteraceae; genus Neoroseomonas; species Neoroseomonas lacus. Next base: position 250,207 of record NZ_BMKW01000001.1, on the reverse strand, counting down.
GTGCCCTCGGCGATCATCCGCCCACCGCCTTCGCCGCCCTCCGGCCCGAGGTCGAGCACCCAGTCGGCGGTCTTGATGACTTCGAGATTGTGCTCGATCACCACCACCGTGTTGCCCTGTTCCACCAGCGCATGCAGCACTTCGAGCAGCTTGCGCACATCCTCGAAATGCAGGCCCGTCGTGGGTTCATCGAGGATGTAGAGCGTGCGGCCCGTGGCGCGACGTGACAGTTCCTTCGACAGCTTGATGCGCTGCGCCTCGCCACCCGACAGCGTCGTCGCCTGCTGGCCGAGATGAATGTAGCCGAGGCCGACTTCCCTCAGCACCTTCAGCTTGTCGCGGATGGAGGGCACGGCGGAGAAGAACTCCACCCCCTCATCCACCGTCATGTCGAGCACGTCGGCGATCGACTTGCCGCGGAACTTCACCTCCAGCGTCTCGCGATTGTAGCGCTTGCCCTTGCAGGTGTCGCAGGTGACGTAGACGTCGGGCAGGAAGTGCATCTCGATCTTGATGAGGCCGTCGCCCTGGCAGGCCTCGCAGCGGCCTCCCTTGACGTTGAAGGAGAAGCGGCCGGCCTTGTAGCCGCGGGCGCGCGATTCCGGCATTTCCGAGAACCAGTCGCGGATCGGCGCGAACAGGCCGGTATAGGTCGCCGGGTTGGAGCGCGGCGTGCGGCCGATCGGCGACTGGTCGATGTCGATGATCTTGTCGAGATGTTCCAGCCCCTCGATGCGCTCATGCGGGGCAGGGACCTCGGCCGCGCCCATCAGGCGGCGGGAGGCGGCCTTGTAGAGCGTCTCGATCACCAGCGTGGACTTGCCGCCGCCGGACACGCCGGTGACGCAGGTGAAGGTGCCGAGCGGCAGCGCGGCCGTCAGGTTCTTCAGGTTGTTGCCGGTCGCGCCGATGACACGCAGCTGCTTCTTCTTGTCGGCCTTGCGACGGGTCGCCGGCACCTCGATGCGGCGGATGCCGGACAGGTACTGCCCGGTCAGGCTGGCGGGGTTGGCGGCGACCTCGGCCGGCGTGCCCTGGGCGATGACATGCCCGCCGCCCTTGCCGGCGGCCGGGCCGATATCGACCAGATGATCGGCCTGGCGGATCGCATCCTCGTCATGCTCGACCACCAGTACCGTGTTGCCGAGGTCGCGCAGCCTGCGCAGCGTGCCGAGCAGCCGTTCATTGTCGCGCTGGTGCAGACCGATGGACGGTTCGTCCAGGACATACAGCACGCCCGTCAGGCCGGAACCGATCTGCGAGGCGAGCCGGATGCGCTGCGATTCGCCGCCCGACAGCGTGGCCGACGACCGGCTGAGACTGAGGTAATCCAGCCCGACATCGACCAGGAACTGCAGGCGTTCTTCGATCTCGCGCAGGATGCGCCGGGCGATCTCCTGGCGCTGCGGGGTCAGCGTCTCCATCACCGTGGCGAACCACTCCCGCGCGCGGCGGATCGACAATTCGCTCGCCTCGCCGATGTGCCTGCCGGCGATCTTCACCGACAGCGCCTGCGGTTTCAGCCGGTAGCCGGTGCAGACCTGGCAGGGCTTCTGCGCCTGGTAGCGGGAGAGGTCCTCGCGCACCCAGGGATTGTCGGATTCCTTGAAGCGACGTTCGAGGTTCGGGATGACGCCTTCGAAGGCCTTCTTCACCTCGTAGGCACGCAGGCCGTCCTTGTAGCGGAGCGTGACGACGTCATCGCCCGTGCCATGCAGGATCTGCTGGCGCACCGCGGCCGGGATATCCTGCCAGGGCGTGCTCATCGGGAATTTGAAGTGCTTCGCCAGGCTTTCGAGCGTCTGGGTGTAGTAGGGCGATTGCGCACCGGTCCACGGCATGATGGCGCCGTCCTTCAGCGACACATCATCCTGCGGCACTACCAGCTGGGCATCGAAAAAGGTCTCCGTCCCGAGGCCATCGCAGGAAGGGCAGGCGCCGTGCGGGGAGTTGAAGGAGAACAGCCGCGGCTCGATCTCCTCGATGGTGAAGCCGCTGACCGGGCAGGCGAATTTCGCGCTGAACACGGTGCGTTCCTGGGTGTCCGCGTTCTCCGCATAGGCGATGCCGTCGGCCAAGCCCAGCGCGGTCTCGAAGCTGTCCGCCAGGCGCTGGGCGATGCCCTCGCGCACCACGATGCGGTCGATCGCCGCCTCGATGTCGTGCTTCAGCTTCTTGTCGAGCTTCGGGGCCTCGGCGATCAGGTGCAGCGCGCCATTCACCTTCACCCGCTCAAAGCCCCGGCGTTGCAGTTCGGCGAGTTCCTTCTTGAACTCGCCCTTCTTGCCGCGCGCGATGGGGGCGAGCAGCAGCAGCCGCGTGCCTTCCTCCATCGCCATGACGCGGTCGACCATCTGCGAGACGGTCTGTGCCTCGATCGGCAGCCCGGTCGCCGGGCTGTAGGGCACGCCGACGCGCGCCCAGAGCAGGCGCATATAGTCGTGGATCTCGGTGACGGTGCCCACGGTCGAGCGTGGATTGTGGCTGGTGGTCTTCTGCTCGATGGAGATCGCCGGGCTCAGCCCCTCGATCGAATCGACATCGGGCTTCTGCATCAATTGCAGGAACTGTCGCGCATAGGCCGATAGCGACTCGACATAGCGCCGCTGTCCCTCGGCATAGATGGTGTCGAAGGCGAGGGACGACTTGCCCGACCCCGACAGGCCGGTGACGACGGTCAGCTTGTCGCGCGGGATGTCGAGGTCGACATCCTTGAGATTGTGCTGCCTGGCGCCGCGAATTCGGATCTGGCCGGTCATGCGATGGGGGCTCCGCCCGGGGCACGGCGGGGCCGGCCGGGAGTGTTCCGGTGATGTTCTCTATCTATATGCCCCCTGACCGGGCGTCTGGAAAGGGTTTGCTGCGCTGCCGCGTGCCCTGCGGGGGGATGGCCGCGACGGCCAGAAGCGAGTAGGCTGGCCGGCTAAATTACTGAGGAATCGCTGCTATGGCGGGAATCAACAAGGTCATTATCCTCGGCCGCCTGGGTCGCGATCCGGAAGTGCGCAACTTCCAGAACGGCGGCAAGGTGGTGAACCTGCGCATCGCAACCAGCGAGCGATTCAAGGACCGCGAAGGCAACCAGCAGGAGCGCACGGAGTGGCACGCCGTCGCCATTTTCAATGAGCGCCTGGGCGAAGTGGCCGAGAAGTACCTGCGCAAAGGCAGCGAAGTGTACATCGAAGGCCAGATCGAAACCCGGAAGTGGCAGGACAAGGAAGGCCAGGAGCGCTACACGACCGAAATCGTGCTGCGTCAGTTCCGCGGCGAATTGCAGCTGGTCGGCGGGCGTGGCGGCGCCGGCGGCGCGCCGGATGAGGGCGGCTATGCCGAACGTCCGGCCAGCGGCGGTGGCGCCTCGCGTGGCGGCTACGAGGGTGGCGGCGGCGCGGCGCGCTCCGGTCCGGCGCCTCGCAGCGGCGGTGGCGGTGGCGGCTGGGACTCGAAGAAGACCGACCTCGACGACGAAATCCCCTTCTGAGCCGGCCCGGCGCGGCGGTTGACGCAGGCCGCCGCGCGGTGCCTATGACGCCCAAACCCGCGCGCGGCCGCGCCGCGCCCCCATGACCGGATCGAGCCCAACCGCGTGAGCGACCCCAGCACCCCTGGCGACACCCCCTTCGACACGACCCCGATCGCGCTCGAGGAGGAGATGCGCCGCTCCTATCTCGACTACGCGATGAGCGTGATCGTCGCGCGCGCCCTGCCGGACGTGCGCGACGGGCTGAAGCCGGTGCATCGGCGCATCCTGTTCGCCATGCAGGAAGCCGGCTACACGTCGGACAAACCATACCGCAAATCGGCGCGCGTCGTCGGTGACGTCATGGGTAAGTATCACCCGCATGGCGACGCCTCGATCTACGACGCCATGGTGCGCATGGCGCAGCCTTTTTCGATGCGGGTGCCGCTGATCGACGGGCAGGGCAATTTCGGCTCGGTCGACGGCGATCCGCCGGCGGCGATGCGCTACACCGAGGCACGCCTCGCCCCCTCGGCGATGGCGCTGCTTGAAGGCATCGACGAGGACACCGTCGATTTCCAGGCCAATTACGACGAAAGCGCGCATGAGCCGCGCGTGCTGCCGGCCGCCTTCCCGAACCTGTTGGTGAACGGTGCGGGCGGCATCGCCGTTGGCATGGCGACCAACATCCCGCCGCACAACCCGACCGAGGTGATCGACGCGACGCTCGCGCTTGTGGCGGATAACTCGCTGACGCTCGATGATTTGATGAAGATCATCCCCGGGCCGGATTTCCCGACCGGCGGCATGATCCTCGGTCGCTCCGGCATCCGCGCGGCCTTCGAGACCGGGCGCGGCTCGATCCCGCTGCGCGCGCGGGCCGAGATCGAGGAGATGAAGGGCGGTCGCCACCTCATCGCCGTCACCGAGATCCCGTATCAGGTCAACAAGTCCACGCTGCTCGAGAAGATCGCCGAGCTGGTGCGCGCCAAGGCGATCGAGGGCATCACCGACCTGCGCGACGAATCCGACCGCTCCGGCATGCGCATCGTCATCGAGCTTAAGCGCGATGCGACACCCGAGGTGGTGCTGAACCAGCTCTATCGCATGACGCAGCTGCAGACCTCCTTCGCGGTGAACTTCCTTGCCCTCAACAATGGCCGCCCGCAGCAGATGGGGTTACGCGAGGCACTGCTCGCCTTCATCGCCTTCCGCGAGGATGTCATCCTGCGGCGGTCGCGCTACCGGCTGGCCAAGGCGCGCGAGCGTGGTCACCTGCTGATCGGCCTCGCCATTGCCGTCGCCAATATCGACGAAGTCATCCGCGTCATCCGCGCCAGCAGCGACGCCGCCACGGCGCGCGCCGCGCTGATGGAACGCGCTTGGCCCGCCGGCGACGTTGGCGTTCTGCTCGAACTGGTCGATGACTACCGCAACGTCATCACCCCGGAAGGCACCGTGCGCCTGACCGAGGAACAGGCGCGCGGCATCCTCGAATTGCGTCTGCAGCGCCTGACCGGGTTGGAACGCGAGAAGATCACCGGCGAGCTCGGCGAAGTCGGCGAACGCATCCGCGACCTGCTCGACATCCTCGGCTCGCGTCCGCGCCGCATGGAGGTGATGGACAACGAGCTGCGCGCGGTGCGGGAGAAGATCGCCTCCGCCCGCATGACGCAGATCGTCGACGGTTACTCGGATGTCGATGACGAAAGCCTGATCGAGCCCGGCACCATGGTGGTGACGCTGACGCGCGACGGCTACGTCAAGCGCACGCCGCTCGACACCTTCCGCGCCCAGGGACGCGGCGGGAAAGGGCGCACAGGCGCCGGCACGCGGGCGGATGACGTCATCATCCGCTCCTTTGTCGCGCATACGCATCAGTTTGTGCTGTTCTTCACCAGCCGCGGCATCGCCTTCCGCGAGAAGGTCTGGCAGCTGCCCGAAGGCGGCGCCACGGGCCGTGGCCGCTCGCTGCGCCAGGTGCTGGCCCTGCAGGAAGGCGAGAGCGTCACCGCGGTGCTGCCGTTGCCCCTCGATGAGGAGCTGTGGGACGGGCTGCACTTGGTCTTCGCGACCGTGCAGGGCAATGTCCGCCGCAACCGGCTGTCGGACTTCAAGAATGTCCGTTCCTCCGGCCTCATCGCCATGAAGCTGGACGAGGGCGACAGCCTGGTGGGTGTGGCCACCTGCCGCGAAGGGGATGACGTGCTGCTGGCCACGCGCTTGGGCAAGGCCATCCGCTTCCAGGCCGAACCGGACACGCTGCGGCTGTTCGCCGGGCGCGATTCGACTGGCGTGCGCGGCATCCGTCTCGCCGAGGGCGACAGCGTGATCGCGCTATCCGTGCTGCGCCACAGCGATGCATCGCCGGAAGATCGCGTGGCCTATCTCAAGGCCGCTGCCGCCCGTCGTCGCGCCGCCGGCGAGGAAGCCGATGCCGCGCCGATCGAGGAGAGCGAGGAGCCGGTCGCCGATGTCGCGCTCAGCCCCGAGCGGTTCGACGCCCTGGCCGAGGCCGAGGAACTGATCCTCGCGGTGACCGATGGCGGCTTCGGCAAGCGGACATCGTCGCATGAATACCGCGTGACCGGCCGCGGCGGGCAGGGCATCAACGGCATCACCTTCTCCGCCCGCACAGGGCGGGAGGTGGTCGCCACCTTCCCCGTCCATGCCGGCGACCACATCATGCTGGTCACCGATGGTGGGCAGCTTATCCGCCTCCAGGCCGATGCCGTGCGCATGACCGGCCGCCAGGCGATGGGCGTGACGCTAATGCGCCTGTCGGACGGGGAGCGCGTGATTTCCTGCTTCCCGGTCGCCGACGAAGGCGATGACGAGGAAACGGCAACCAACAATGACTGAGCGGATCGCCCTGTATCCGGGCACTTTCGACCCCGTCACCAACGGGCATCTCGACGTGATCGGCCGCGCTGCGCGGCTGGTCGACCGGCTGGTGGTCGGCGTCGCCATCAATATCGGCAAGGGCCCGCTCTTCGACCTCGAGGATCGCGTCGACCTGGTGCGGCTCGAAGTGGCACCGATCGCCGCGCGCACCGGCGCGGTCATCGAGGTGCGGCCCTTCCAGGGGCTTCTCGTGCATTATGCACGCGAGATCGGGGCACGAATGATCGTCCGCGGCCTGCGCGCGGTCTCCGATTTCGACTATGAATTCCAGATGGTCGGCATGAACCGCCGGCTGGACCAGGAGATCGAGACGGTCTTCCTGATGGCATCCGAGACCAACCAGTTCATCGCCTCCCGCCTCGTGAAGGAAATCGCGAAGCTGGGCGGCGACATTTCCGGCTTCGTGCCGAAGACGACGCTTGACCGCACCATGGCCAAGCTGCGCGCAACACAAGGCTGAAGGGAAACCCACACATGGACCGCAGGACGCTCATCGGAGGCACTGTTGCCGCGCTTGGCCTTGCCGCCTGCGCGCAGAACGCGCCGGCGCAAACCCCCGCGCCGGCCCCGGCCGCCGCACCCGACCCCGAGAACACGCTGATCCTCGAGATCCCGGGCGGTCGCGTGGTCATCCAGATGCTGCCCGACCTCGCACCGAACCACGTTGCGCGGATCAAGACGCTGACGCGCCAGGGCTTCTACGACAATACGCCGTTCCATCGCGTGATCCCGGGCTTCATGGCGCAGGGCGGCGACCCGACCGGCACCGGCACGGGCGGTTCGCGCCTGCCCGACCTCGCCGCGGAATTCAGCCCGGCCTCGCGCGCGCGCTTCGTCCGCGGCACCGTCGGCATGGCCCGTACGGCCAATCCGAACAGCGCGAACAGCCAGTTCTTCATCATGTTCGCGCCGAACCAGGGCCTCGATGGCCAATACACCATCTGGGGGCGCGTGATCTCCGGCATGGACGCCGTGGACAAGATCAAGCCCGGCGCGCCGGGTTCCGGCGCCGTGACCAATCCCGACCGCATCCGCACGGCGCGCATCGCCGCGGATGTCCGCTGACCTTATTGCCGAAAGCAGAATCCATGAGCGAGACCCCGGCCACCGACCTCGAGAACACGCTGATCCTCGAACTCGAGCACGGCACCGTGACGATTGCCTTGCGCCCAGACCTGGCGCCGAAGCATGTCGAGCAGATCAAGACCCTGGCGCGCCAGGGTTTCTACAACGACGTGCCCTTCCATCGCGTCATTGAGGGCTTCATGGCCCAGGGCGGCGACCCGACCGGCACTGGCACCGGCGGTTCCGAGCTGCCCGACATCGAGGCGGAGTTCAGCCAGCCCGGCGTAGCGCGTTTCCAGCGGGGTACCTGCGGCATGGCCCGCACGCAGAATCCGCACAGCGCGAATAGCCAGTTCTTCATCATGTTCGCCCCGGCACCGAGCCTCGATGGCCAGTATACCATTTGGGGCCAGGTGACGGCCGGCATGGAAGCGATCGACAAGATCAAGCGCGGCGCGGGCGGTTCGGGCATGGTGCAGGGCCCGGACAAGATCCGCAGCCTGAAGGTGGCGGCCGACGCCGCTTGAGACTATGTACCCGGCGCCACCAAGACCCGGCGCCGGGTCCGGCGTGCCCGTAGCTCAGCCGGTAGAGCAACGGACTTTTAATCTGTAGGTCGTGGGTTCGAGTCCCACCGGGCACACCAAACATTCCACCACGACATGGCCTCCCGGGTCTCGGCCTGGGCGTGTCGGTGCTGCCACGCGATTGGCGCTGGCGACCGTGCCCTGACGGGGCGTCAGCGGCGGTCAGCGACGTCGATCACCGTGCGGCGGTCGAGCGTGAAATGCCGGATGGTGCTGCCTGGCATGGCACCGATCTCGATCACGCCCGGCGCGCCGGCAACCGCGCGGATGTTGCGCGGCAGGGCGGCGGTCGGGCTGACCGTGATGCAGAGTGGCTCGGCAAATTGGAGGCGAATCCCGTCCGGCAGGACCGTCGCGCTGTAGCGTACCGGCTGCGACCAGCGCTGCACGAGGCGGCCGAAGCCTGGGTGGTTTCCCGTGGCGAGTTGCGGCGGCCTTCCGACACAATGGGCGACTGCCGGCACGGCGGGGGGTGGAGCTGCCGCCTGCTCGGTGGCGATGGTCGTCGGCGGGGACTGGCCGCCATCAAGGGTTCGGCGGCAGGCTGCGCCGGTTCGGGCGGCGCTTCGGCGGTGTTGGCGGGTGATGGACCTCGCGGCTCGTCGCCGACAAGCGGGGCGTTTTCGCTGTCCGTCGCCTCGGCGAGCGAGGTGACAGGCTCGGCGGGCAAGACCTGCGGCGGTGCCGCGTCACGCTCGGGCTCGGCCGCGACGATCGCGGACGTCGCGGTCGGCACCGCCTCGGCACGGATTGCGGGGGCCTCCAGGGATGCTTCGGCGGCAGCGCTGGGCCGCGGCACCTCGGCAGGCAGAGGGTCGGGGAGGGGTGCCGTGGCCGCCGCTCCTTCGGCGAGAACGATGGGCGGTTGCTCGGGCAATGGCGGCACGACCGGTCCGGCGGCCGTATCGACGCCCGCGAGGCCGGCATCGGCCGGCAGGGGTTCCACGGATGTCGCCGCGAGGAGGTCCGTGGCTTGCGGTCTGCCCGGGAGGGGCGATGCAGCCACATCGTCCTTCGCGATCCGAAGCAACTCGACGGATGCCGGTTCCGGCGGCAGGGCGGCGGCAATGACCGCGTGGCCCGGCCAGCCCCGCCAGTCGTTGTCGCGCCAGACGAACCCGGCCGAGGCCGCGACTGCCCCGGCAAGGAAGGCGAGTGCGGTTGAAGTCCGCGCGCTCCGCGATGCCGGCGGCGGCGGTACCGCGCCAGCCGGCGGCAACATCGTCTCGGGTTGACGCGGATCGAGCAGGGCGCCGGCCACGTCATCAATCGCGGCCGCCATCTCCCGCGCGGATTGGAATCGGCGGCTGATCGACTTCGCCAACGCCGTCTCCATCACCGTGTCGAAGGCGAGAGGAAGGTCGGGGTTGAGCAATGTCGGTGGCAGCGGATCGCGCGCCAGGACAGCCGAATAGACCGCCGGCACGCCACCGGCGAAGGGCGGCGTGCCGGTCAGCAATTCATAGAGCACGACGCCGGCGGACCAGAGGTCGGTGCGTTCGTCGCAGGCCTCGCCGCGGATCTGCTCGGGCGCCATGACCGAGGGCGTGCCAACGAATTCAAAATCCCCGGGCTTCTGCCCCGCCACCAGGCTGGCGATGCCGAAATCCGTCAGCCGCACCCGGCCATGGCCATCCCCTGCATCCATCGCCAGCATGATGTTGTATGGCTTCACGTCGCGATGGATGACGCCCCGCGCATGCGCCGCGTCCAGCGCGTCGAGCAATTCGCGGCCGATGCGTAAGGCTTCGCGCAGCGGCAGGCGCGCCGGTTCGCGCAGGGCGTCACGCAAGGTCTGGCCGATGACCAGTTCCATCGCGATCCAGGCTTCGTTCTCCGCTTCGCCGGCGTCATGGACGGCAACGATGCCCGGATGCTGCAGCCGCGCCGCCGCCCGCGCCTCGGTCAGGAAGCGGCGGCGGCGTTCGGCGCGCTCCTCCGCGGAACCACCACTGATCGGCAGGACCTTCAGCGCGACGAGGCGGCCGAGTTGCCGGTCGAAGGCCTCCAGCACATGGCCCTGTGAGCCCTGGCCGAGGCGATCGCGGATCTCGTAGCGGCCGGCGACCAGGGTGCCGATCGTCATCATGGGGGCACCCTCCTTCTATCGCCGGCAGTATCGACGGATAGGTTGAACCGGCCCCTAACGAAGCGTCAGTGATCGTCGATCGTCGCGGTCAGGCCGTGCCGGCCGTCGGGCAGGGTGGTCGGCTCCAACCTGTCCGCGTGGTGGCGCATCAGCACCATGGCGAGCCCCGAGACGAAGCCCGCGGCCTCAATGTCGGCATCCAGGTCCACCGCGGCGCCGGCGGCCATCGCCTCGCCCTGCCAGGCGAGGTCGATGTCGAGGTGCAGCTCATCGAAGCGGGCGCGCACCAGCACCGTCTGGCCGGGGTCGACCACCAGCGGCGCGGCATCGGCGAATTCCTCGAGCAGATGCGCGGCCTTGCCGACGACCTCGGCCCGCGCGCCGCAACTGCGCCCGGCCTCGTTGACGAAGTCCAACAGCGCCCCGGTGCCCTGCGCCGGGTCCCAGCTCCATTCCGCGTGGTGCGTGGCGCCGATGCGGAAGATCGCATTCAGGGCCAACGCCGCCGCCATGCCGAGCACCAGGCCCGAGCCGATGGTCATCAGCAGGTAGTCGGGCAACGCGGCATACATGCCGGGGATCTCGCTGTAGGACAGCGCGATCAGCAACGCGACGCCGATGGTCAACGTGCGCCTGGTGTCGAGCAGCCGCTGGGTGATGATCGTCATGCCCGACATCAGGATGTAGGAGGCGGCGTAGAGCAGCACCGCGCCGAGCACGCCGCGCGGCACCGCCATCACCAGCGACGCCGCCCCGGGCGTCAGGCCGAGCAGGATCCAGCCCAGCCCCGCCGCGGCGGCGACGCGGCGGGCGGTAATCCCGGTCGCGGCGGCGAGCCCGACGCTCGCTGAATAGCTGTTCATGCCGATCACGCCGATCGCGCCGGCGATGACGTTGGCGAGCCCATCGGCCATCATGCCGCCCTGGACGGTGCGGAAGTCGGTGCGCTTCCAGGCCGGGTCATTGGCGCGCTGGCTGGCCACCACGTCGCCCATCACGCGCACCGCCGCGGCGACCGCGCCGACCATGAAGCCCGGCAGATAGACCAGCGGCAGGTTCGGCGCGGCGAGCGGCCAGGATATCACCGTCAGGTGGATCTCCGGCGCGGCGCTGCCGGGAAGCAACCCGGCGAGCAGCAGCACGAGATGCGTCAGGCAGCCGGCCCCGAGACCGACCAGCACGGCGACGGTGCGCAGCCGCGCACCACCCCAGACGGCGACACCGAAGGTGACCAGCAAGGCGACGATCCCGGCCGGCAGGTCGCGCGTGCCGCCATTTCCGATCTCGTCGACGCCGAGCACCAGGCGCAGCGACAACAGCCCGAGGATGATGCCGAGCACGGTGACCACCAGCCCGACCACCTCGGCCGGCAGGAAGACGCGAATGCGCTGGATGACGCGCGACAGCACGATGGAGGTGAGCCCGGCGACCATGGTCAGCCCCGCCACCGCGCCCAGCCCGCCGACATGCGCGGCGGCGATCGCCGGCGGCAGGAAGATCGCGGTGTAGACCGAGGGCAGCAGGAAGCCTGAACCGATTCCCCGCCGCCCCCAGCATTGCAGCAGGGTGCCGATGCCCAGCGCGATCATCGCCAGGCTGACATAGTTCGCGGTGGTGCGTTCATCGGCGCCGGCGGCCTCGGCCACCAGCAGCGGGAAGACCAGGGTGACGGCGCCGAGGCCGATATGCTGGAAGGCCGCGGGCAGCAGCACGCGCAGCGGCGGCCGCGATTCCAGACCGTAGATGATTGCCATGGCGCCGTCGGCTCCCCTCGAACCGGAACCGTCTTACGGCCGATTTGTTCAACAAGACGTAAGGGTCGCCGGCCTAGGGTCCGATGCGGCGGGGGCATCGGCCTGCCTCACGCCACGATGCAACGGTTCGGGAATGGCTCGCGATGCGTGTTGCCCTCTGCGTGAAGCGCGACATTTTCGGCGTCATCGCCGCGCGCCGCTTTCTCGGCGAACTGGGCGATGCGGCGGAGGTCGACGTCTTCTGCAGCACCAAGGTCCGCCCGGCCGAGGACAGCGTGCCGGGCCTGCGCCTGCTGAGCGCGCTGGAGCGCGAATTCCCGATCGGCACGCTGCATCCGGCGACGATGGGCGAATGGGCGGGCGCGCCGGAATCGCTGCGCCCGGAATCCTGGCTGCCGCTGCCCGACCTGCGCCGCGACGGCGGCGCGCGATGCCTGCTCGACCGCTGCCCGGACATGGTGGTGTCGATGCGCTTCAGCCTGATCTTCCCCCAGCGCGTCATCGATGCGGTGCCGATGGGCATCCTCAATGTCCATCCCGGTCCGCTGCCGCGCTATCGCGGCCTGTTCGCGCCCTTCTGGCAGGCGGCGCTGGGTGAATCGCGCCTTGCATCGAGCCTGCACATCGTCGATGCCGGCATCGACACCGGCCCGCTGATCGCCGAGCACAGCGTGGCGCGCGACGATCAGCGCTGCCTGCTGTGGCACATCGCCGAGCTGTATCGCGGCGGTGCGACGCTCGCTGCCGCCGCGGTGCGCGCGGCGGCGGCCGGGCATCCGCCGCGCGGCCATGGGCAGCCCGCCGGCGGCCAGTATTTCCGCATGCCCGACGCGACCGCCTTCGATGCGTTCGAACGCGGCGCCATGCCGCTGGTCTCGGCGGTCGACTATCTCGGGCTGCTGGCGGAAGCGCTGCTGCCACCAACCCTGTGCAGCGCCGTCCCGGCATGACGGGGTCGTCCTTCGCCACCCGCATCGGCCTGCTGCTGACGGCGCTGACCGTACTCGCCTGCACCTTGGTCACCGCGCTCAACTACCTGAAGTTCGAGCGTCTACTCCTGATCCAGCATCAGCGCATGTTCACCACCATCGGCGCCGACCTCGTCGATACCTTCGAACGCGGGATGAATATCGGTGTGCGGCTGGCCGACGTGCCGGGGGCGCAGTCGCTACTCGACCGTGCCTTCGGGCGCGATGTGGACCTGCAACGCATTACCGTGGCCGATGCCGGCGGGCGCGTGCTGTTCGACACCGAACGCGTGCGCATCGGCGATGCCGCCGCCCCTGCGCTGCTGCCGGCGGGCACCACGCGGCGCCTCGCGCGGTTCGGCGGGCTCGACTGGATCGGCATGCCCGTCGTCAACAGCTTCGGCCAGCGGGAAGGCAGCCTGCTGCTCGGCTATGGCCGGGCGGGCATTGCCGACCGGCTGACGGCGGTCGCGCTCGCCATGGCCGGGCCCGGATTAACCGCGTTGGCGATCGGCCTGCCGCTCGCCTGGCTCGCCATCTTCCTGGTGGCACGGCCGACGCGCGCGCTCTTCGCGCAATTGGCCGGGCTGCTCGCAGGCGGCGGTGCACCCGCGACGGAGGAGGCGATGCTGCAAGGCCTGCGGGAGGCCATCCATCGCCACGGCGCAACGCTGGACGATGCCGAGCGCCAGCTTGAAGCCATCGCCGCCCGCGCCCCGGAACGCAACGCATGATCAGCACCGAGCACATCGTCCGCCGCCTGGTGCGCAACCTGTCCATCATCGCGGCGCTGGTGCTGCTGGGCACGGTGGTCGCGGTCTCCTTCGCGGCTCTCGGCGCCTTCGACCGCGAAGTGCGCCCGGCGATCGAGCGCGAGGCGGCGGTGATCGGCGTCGTGGTCGCCAACCCACTCGAGCGCGCGCTCGGCCTCGGCATTCCCTTCGACGAGTTGGTCGGTACGAGCGAATACCTGGCGGACATGGCGGCGAGCCAGCCGGCGGTCGCCTATCTGGTGCTGACCGACCTGGCGGGCCAGCCGCGCGCCACCGCCGGGCCGGCCGCCGCCAGCTTCGAGCCCTTGGTGCCGCCGGCGGTGCTGCCCGGCGATGGGATGCTGCGCCGCGCCTTGCCCGGCATCTACGAGACGGCGGTGGCCGTCGCAGCCCCGGGCGGTCGGCCGCAGGGCTGGTTGCTGGTCGGCGTCAGCCGCGCCGCGGTCGATGGCGTCATCGAGGATACAAGCTGGGACCTCGTGATCGTGCTGCTGGTCGCGGTGATGCTGGCGATGGAACTGCTGCGCTTCGTCATCGACCGCACGGTGATCGGGCCGCTCTCGATGATCGAGCGCATGGCGCGCCGGCTCAGTGCCGGCGATTGCACCGCGCAGGCCGTTACCGGCGCGACGGATGAGGCCGGCGCCGTGGCGCGCGCGGTGAACGCGCTGGTGCGGCGGCTTGGTGACCGCTGGGCCTATCTCGAATGGCTGGCGGCGGAGGCAGCTTCGGCGGGTGGCCGGGCGGCAAGGGAGGCTGCCGCGGTGCTCGACGGCCTGCACGACCGGCTGCGCTTTCGCGACGGCGGCGCGGTCCCGGAACCGCTGGCGGGCAGTGCGAGCGCGGCAAGGCTGCCGCTCTTCCTCTTCGTCGTCGCCGAGCAGCTTTCCACCTCCTTCATCCCGCTGCTCGGTCGGGATCTGGCGCGCGGCGCACCGCCCTTCCTTTCGCCCGACCTGCTGGCAGCGCTGCCGATCTCCGCCTTCGTCGCCGCCGTGGCGCTGGCCACGCCCTATGGCGGGCGGCTCACGGCGCGGCGCGGGCCGCGTGGGGCGATCCTGATCGGTGGCGGCCTCGCGGCGCTCGGCTATCTGGGCGCGGCGCTCGCCACGGAGTTGCTGCCCTTCGCCGCCGCGCGCGTGCTGTGTGGCATCGGCTATGCGGTGCTGACCATCGCCTGCCAGGCGCAGATGGCGCTCGCCGCGCGGCAGGGACGGCTGGCGCGCTCGCTGGGCGGTTTCACCGGCGCGGTAATGAGCGGCGCGGTCTGCGGCACCGCGATCGGCGCGGTGATCGCCGACCGGCTCGGCTATGCGGCGACATTCGTGGCCTCGGTGGCGCTGGTGGTCGTGGTGATGCTGGTGGCGCTGCGGGCTATCCCGCGCGGCCTCGCCGAGGCGGGGGCGGCCGCCGAGAGCGTGCTCGCTGGCGCGCGTGCCGCCTTCGGCAATGCGCGTTTCACGGCGCTGCTGCTGCTCGCCGCGGTGCCGGCGAAGGTGGTGCTGGCCGGCGTGATCTTCTACCTCGCGCCGCTCGCGCTGCGCGACCTGGGTGAGAGTCAGGCGGCGATCGGGCGCAACGTCATGCTGTACGGGCTGTGCATGCTGCCGGCCATCACGCTGGGCGGTTGGCTGGCCGACCGCGTGCGCATCGGTGGCGGGCTGATCTGGGGTGGTGCGCTGCTGAATGGCGCGGCGCTGCTGATGATCCCCATCCTGCCGGAGGCCGTGGCGCTGCCCATCGCCATCGCGGTGACCGGTGCGGCGCAGGGCCTCGCCTCGGCGCCGATGCTCGCGGCCGCGGCGGCGACGGGCAGCGGGTCGACGCCATTGCTGCTCTCCTTCCTGCGGCTGGGCGAGCGCATCGGCAGCGTGATCGGGCCTTTCGCCGCCGCATGGCTGTTGACGCGCGGCGATACCGTCTGGGCGATGGGCGTGCTCGGCGCGGTGACGGCGCTGGCAGGCCTGGCCTACGCCGTGGTGCAGCAGGCCGGCCGACGCGCGGCCGCCATGGGGAGTGCGCCGTGATGCGTCGTCGTCCGCTCGTCGCCGCCGCCGCGCTTGGGCTCGTTGCGCCGGCTGTCGCGCGCGCCCAGCGCCGCCCGCGTATCCTGATGATGCTGTTCCGCGGCTGGGAGGAAGCCTGCGACGGCTTCCGCGATTACTTCGCCGCACGCCGGCTCGATGTCGAATTGGTGGTGAGTAACGCCGAGGAGGACCTCTCCCGCGTGCCGGCCATGGTGCGGCAGGCGCAGGCGATGCGGCCGGACCTCGTTTACCTGTGGGGCACGACGCTGACCATGGCGGCGCTCGGGCCGTGGGATGCGCATGACCCGGCGCGGCATCTGAACGGCATGCCTGTCGTCTTCAACATCGTTACCGACCCGGTGCGCAATCGCGTCGTGCGCAGCCGCGCCGCGCCGGGCCGGCCGGTGACCGGCACCGAATACATCGCCCCGGTCGCGGTGCAGCTGCGCGCGATGGAATCCTATCGGCCCTTCCAACGCGCCGCTGCGCTGTTCAACCCGCGCGAGCGCAACTCGATTGTGACGCTGGAGGAGATGGCCGAACAGCTCGCCACGCGCGGTGCCGTGCTGCACAGCCTCCCGGTGCCGCTGGCCGATGGCCGCCCGCAACCCGACGCCATTCCGGGGCTGGTGACCGCGGCGCGCGAGGCCGGCGCGGAATGGCTCTACATCCCGCCCGACACCTTCCTCAACGAACATCGCGCCGTGCTGACCGCCGCCGCCCTGCAGGAGGGCCTGCCGAGCTTCGCCGCGTCGGAGCGTTTCGTCGCCTTCGCCGATGGGCTGGCCGGGCTGGTCAGCCGCTACTACAGCGTCGGCGCCTTCACCGGCTTCAAGGCGGAGCAGATCCTGTTCGGCGGCGTGTCGCCGGCGGCGATCCCGGTCGAGACGCTGTCACGCTTCTCCTATCTCGTGCGCATGGAAACGGCGCGGCGGCTGCGCGCCTATCCGCCGGTCGAACTCCTGCGCATCGCCGAGGCGGTCTAGACGCATCATGCTGCTCCGCACCCGCATCATCGCGCTCGCCGCCGCCATTGTCCCGATCGTCGCCGCGGCCGTCGCCGTCCCGGCCTGGCTGCTGTTGCAGGAACGCGACGGGCGCGTCGGCGAGCTCACCGTCGCGCGCCAGGTCGCCGTCGTTTCGCGCGAGATGCTGCGCGCCGCGCGGCCGCTGACCGAGGCGGTAGAGCGCATCGCCACCGATGCCGCCTTGGCGCAGGAACTCGAGCGGGGCGACATCCCCGCCGCCCGGGCGCGGCTGGAGGTGTTGCGCGAGGGTGCGGCGCCTATCGAGCGCATCGAAGTGATCGCGCGCGGTGGCCGCGTGTTGCTCGCCCAGCCCGCCGAACATGCCGTCGAAGGCATGATCGACACCGCCGCGGTGCTGCGCGAATACCAGCCCGGCACGGGGGACAGCGGTATCGAGCCGATACCCGATGGCGGTGGGCTGCATCTGGTGGCCTTCGCGCGCGGGCAGGGGCCACAGGTGGTCGCCGCCGGGGCCGCCTTCGCGCCGACGCTGGAGGTGATCGGTGCCGCGCTGGGGGGGCAGGCGCTGGTCGCCGACCTCGCCGGCCGTCCATTGCTGCCGCAGGGGGCGAGCGCCTGGCACAGCATCGAGGCGGCCGGCGCGCGCGATGCCGCCATGCCGGTCAGCTTCCGCCATGACGGCCGCTGGATGCAGATCGTGCCCACCATGCTGATGGGCAGCAGCGGCGTGCCGGTGGCGCGGCTCTTCGTGCTGCAGGATGTGTCGCAATCGGCGCAGCGGTATGAGGTGGTGCTGTTGGTCGCCGGCCTGGTGCTGGTGGTGGTGATCCTGACCGCCGGCATCCTGCTGTACCGCATGCTGCGTGCGGCGCTGGAGCCGCTGACCGACCTCGCCGGGGTGCTGCGCGCCATCGCCGGCGGTGACCGGCTGGCCAGCGCATCGGTCGATGAACGCGACGACGAGATCGGCCAGATCGCCCGTGCCCTCGGCGTGCTGCGCAGCAGCGGCCTCGCGCTCGACCGGATGGAGACGCGCGACCGCCTGGCCCGCCGCCGTCACCTCGCGCTGATCGGCGGTGAACTGACGCGCCTCGCGGAGGTGTTCGAAGCCTCGGAACGCGCGGCGGTGACGGCGGTGCTGCGCCGCCTCGAACAGGGCGAGGGGCAGGGCGGCGCCGGCCTCGCCGAGGCGTTCCAGAGCATGGTCGAGAGCGTGCTGAACCGCCATACCAAGCTCGAGGCCCTGCTGACCGAGCGCACGCGCGACCTCGACACAGTGCGCCAGGCGCTGGACCAGCGCGTGCTGCTCGAACGCATGGTGCAGGAGCTTCAAGTCGCGCGCCGGCTGCAACTGGAAAGCCTGCCCTCGGTCTTCCCCGTTTCCTCGTCCTTCGAGATGCACGCGGCGATGTGGCCGGCCAAGGAAGTGGGCGGCGACTTCTACGACGTGATGCGGCTGCCCGATGGCGGTCTCGCCGTGATGGTGGGCGATGCTTCCGGCAAGGGCGTCGCCGCGGCGATCTTCGTCGCCATGACGCGTAGCCTGTTGCGCGCGGCGATGTCGCGCGGGGCGAGCCCGGCCGAGGCGCTGTTCCAGGCCAATTCGGCGCTCGCCGCCGACAACCCGACGATGATGTTCGCCACCGCCTTCGTCGCCATCCTCGATCCTGAGAGCGGCCATCTGCGCTACGCCAATGCGGGTCACAACCCGCCGCGCGTGGTCGGCGCCTCCGCCTGCCAGCGCGCGCTGGGCGGGGCGGATGGCATCGCGCTCGGCGTCGTCGAGGATTTCATTTTCGACGACCGCGAGACGCGGCTCACGCCGGGCGAGACGCTGGTGCTGTTCACCGATGGCGTCACCGAGGCCGACCGTGCCGATGGCAGCCTGTTCGGCGACGACCGCCTGACAGCCGCGCTGATCGCCGCTGCGGGATCGGACCCCGCCCAGCTGGTCGGCCACATCGCCGCGGTGGTGAACGACTTCGCCGAAGGCTGCCCGCAGGCCGACGACATCACACTGCTCTGCCTCGCCTATGCCGGCGAGGTGGTGGCCGTCGCAGGCGATTAGCGCAGGCCGCGTTCACAAGCATGCGCACAGCCTGCCCCGGGCATTGTTTGGCTAACATCCTCACGCGTTCGGATGATTCCACCGAACGCGACCTCATCCGGAAGGGACCATCGCGATGGACATCTATACCCAGGCGACCGACGGCGTTGTGCTGCATCGGCTGAAGGGCCGGCTCGACAACAACGCGACCGTCAAGGCGGAGGGTGCGATCCTCGGCAGCTTCGCCGGGCCGGCGCCGCGCGTCATCCTCGATATGCGCGATGTTGCCTATGTTTCCTCGGCCGGCTTGCGCGTCGTGCTGATGGCGGCGAAGCGGGCCAAGGCCTCGGATGGCCGGCTCGCGCTGTTCGGGCTGCCGGCGGCGGTGCAGGAGGTGTTCGACATCTCCGGCTTCTCGAAGGTGCTGTCGATCGGCGCCGATGAGGAAGACGCCCGCCGCCTCATCGGCGCCTGAGGCGCCCGGCGTGACCAGTGACGAGACAGCGACGCGCAGGCTCGACTTCGCCTGTGCGCGGGACGATGCCGCCATCGCCGCCGTGCTGGCACGGCTTGAGGAGGCGCTGGCCGATGCCGGCTGCACGCCCGGCGCCTGCGCCGCCTTCCTCGTGGTTGCCGAGGAGATGGTGACGAATGTGGCGCGCTATGCCTGGCCTGCCGGAGCGGTGCCGGGCATTTTCACCGTCTCGACCGTGGTCACCCGGCGTGACGATGGCGTCGAGGTGGAACTCGCGACCGAGGATGACGGCATCCCCTTCGACCCGACCGCCCGGCCGGTGCCCGATACGGATGCGTCGGTCGAGGAACGCACGGTGGGTGGACTGGGTATTCACCTGGTCATGCAGATGACCGAGTGGCAGCGCTACAGCCGTGACGACGGGCGCAACCGCTTTGCCGTGCTGTGGCGCCGCGCCGCGCCGCCGAGCTGACCCGGCGGCACGCGTTCTTCAGCGCGCGCGCGAGACTGTGCGCGTGCGCGGGTCGAGCAGGAAGGCCGAGGCCATCAGCCCCGGGATCTGTGGCGACAGCGTGGTGGCGATAGCCGGCCGGTCCGCCGCATTGGGCGCGATGCCGAGGCGGCTCTGGGCGATCCAGTGACGATAGATCAGCGCCACGTTGTTCCGCGGATCGACTTCCAGCGCGCGCTGGAAGGCGGCGTCTGCGTCGTCAGTTTTGCCGGTGGCCCAGCTGATCAAGCCGCGCTGCACTTCCACATAGGCGGGGAAGACCGGGATGATCTGTCGCATCGGGATCTGCGCGGCGCGGTTCAGTTCCCGTTCAGCCAGCAGCAGGTCGCCCTCCAGGATGCCGATGAAGGACCCGTTCAGCGCATAGAAGGAACGTGCCGTGGGCAGCGCACCATCGATGGCTTCGGCCCGGCGGATTTCGTCGCGCGCTCCGTCCACATCGCCATGCAGCAGGGCGAGGACGGAAACGAGACTGTGCAGCGCCGAGCGTTCGACATCGGAATCCACCCCCCAGTCGCGTTGCAGCAGGCGCTCGGCATGGGCACGGACCCGCCCCACATCGAGATTGGGGTCCTGCAGCACGTCGCGCAGCTGCGCGAGGGTCACCCGAAAGGGCGCGATCTCGGCGAAGGTGGTGATCGCCGCCTGGCGGATCAGCGCCACCGCGTCGCCATCGGGCCGTTCGAAGGAGAGCCGCTGCAACGGATGGCCTTCCTGCGCCACGATGGCTTCCATCACCAGCCCGTTGCCGCGCTGGATGATCGTCGCGGAGACGCGGATCGGCTCAAGCCCGAACAGGTCCTGCAGGGCGACGGTCAGGTCGGTGAGCTTGAGCGGTTCGGCCAGCGCGCCGATCACGGTGCGGCGGGAGGAAACGCGCGGCACAGGCACCGGTACGCCCGACGGGATGGCAGCGATGCGGGAGAGTTCGGTGACGAAAATCTCCTCGGCCGATTGGCGGGTGAGGCCGGATTGCTGCACCGTGGGCGGCAGGCCGATGCCCACTGCCATGGTGTTGGCGCTGATCACCGCATCGCCGGCGATCAGGCCGAAGACGATGGCGGACAGTAGGCCGATGGTCGCAAGTTCCATGCTGACGAGCTCCTGGTCGATCTCGCCCATACCGTCCGCCAGTCGCGTTAAATCCGGATTGATTTTCCCGGCTGCTCGATCGGCTTCGGCAAAGATCCTTGCGCCTGCCGCATCGTCACAGCGCCGCGGCGTAAGCGATTTCTCCATCCTGTTGGTGTCTTCTGGGGCGGATCGTCGCATCCATGGCCCTGCGCGGCTTCCCGCGGCGCCCCGGGTCCTGTCGCGGCGTGGTCGTCGGACCAGATGAGCGGAGACGGACCTTGTCGATAGCCTATGATGCCGAGACGAATGCCGGTCAGCCCCCTGTCGGCCCCGCGCCGGCGCCGTGGCGCAGTCGCGCGTTGCGCGCGGCCGGGGCGGTCAGCCTCGGCTTCGTCGCGGGCTATGGCGTCGCCCTGATGCGGCCGGCCGCGGTGCCCGCCACGGCCACGCCGCTGGCGCTCGCCGCCTACGCCGTCTCCGAGGCGAACCTGGCCAGGTTGGCGGCGGACATGGCCCTCGAAATGCAACGCCTGGCGGATGCCGAGCGCGACTATGTCCGCTTCCGCGGCAGCCGGCAGGAAGCGGATTCACTCATGCGCGCCGGCCTCGCCTTGAGCGAGGGGCTGCGCGCCGGCGGCTCCTATGCGGTACCGCTCGCCGCGTTGCGCGGGCTGGATGCCGGCGAGGATGCGATCGCGCCACTATCGGCCGCATTGCTGCGCGATGTCGATGGCGTGCCGGACCGGGCGGGTCTGTCGGCGCAGCTCGATGCCATCGCTGCCAGCGTGCTGGCCCTCGGCGAGGAGGAACCGCAACGCTGGACCACCCGGATGGCGCAGCGGATAGTCGCGCTGGTCCGCAGCGACAGCCGCGTCGCGATCCAGGCACGACGGAGCGAGATCTTCGCGACCGCCCGCGACGCCGCCGCCCGCGGTTTGCTGGAAGAAGCCATGGCGGCGCTCGCGCCGCTCGATGCCGATGCCGCGGCCGCGTTGTCGGGCTGGGTCGAGGCAAGCCGCCAGCGCATCGCGCTGGATCGGATGGCCGACCGCGTCGCAGCGGTGCTGGCTGCCTATGCCTATCGGTAGCACCGGTCGTCTGGCCTCGCCGGCATCCCGAAAATCGTGCTGCGGCGCAAGGTAATTGGCGCGAGGCCCACTCCATTCACGACGCATAAACCACTGCGCGGCGATAACGGGCCTACCGGAATCACCCTGCCAAGAATGGCGGGCAACGCTCCAGGTCGGCGCAGCATGAAGCAAATCAGCAACCTGATCCCGCAACAGCCTCCCGGTCCGGGCAGCAGCCTGGCCCTGGCGCCCGGCGCGCCCCGGCGTCTCGTGCCCCTGGTGGCCCGATGCCGCGGGGGCAGCGCCCTGGCCGGCATATTGCTCGCCGGCCTGGTCGTCATGCCGCTGAGCGGGCAGGGGCAGTCCCTCACGCCGGAGGGCGGCGCCACCGCTGTCGCCGATAGCCGCCCACGACCCGTGACCCTGGATGCCCGCGTCCGGCGCCTGGAGGAAGGTCTCGGCACGCTCGACGAACGGCTGAACCGCGCCACTGAGGCGCGCGCGGCCATGGGTGGCATCCAGGCGGACCGCCTCGCGCTAGCATTGCTGCATCTCGAGACGGTGGTCAGCACCGGGCGGCCCTGGGCGCGTGAATGGCAACTGATCCTGTCGCTGGATGGCCCGGCCCTGATGCCGCAACTCTACCTTGAAGTGCTGGGCAGCCATGCCGCGCGGGGCCTGCCCTCGGCGCGCGATCTGGCCGAGCGCTTCGAATTGCTGGCGCCGGCGATCGCCGCACGCGCCGGCTCCGAAAAGGACTTCCTGCAACGCGCGATGAATGCGGTCCGGTCCACGCTGTCTGGTGTCGGCCTTGTCGCGCCGGTCGAGCCGGGTCTGGTCGATACCGCGTTTGCCAGCATTCGCGAGCATCTGCGGCGGGGTGAATTGGCCGGCGCGCTGGCGGAGGTCGCGACCCTCGATGACGAACAGCAGACGCTTCTCGCCGGGTGGCTGGCCCAGATGCGCGCCAGGGTCGCCGTGGAACAATCGCTGCAGGATGCCATCCTGGGTCTGCTTGCCGGTACAGGGCGGCAGGGGTGACGCGCATGACCCGGAAGACCGACCTCCTGCGCCGCCTGGGCGCATTGTTCGGTGCAGCGGCGCTGAGCCTCGTCGCGCTGCCGAGCGGCGCGCTGGCCCAGGCCAGGCCGACCATCCTGCGCGACCGGCTGACCATCGTCGCGGCTGCGAATGCGGAGCGCGTCGCCGCCCTGGTGACTCAGGGATTCCTGGAGCGCTACCCCGAGGCGGCGGCGCCCGTGATCCAGGCGCTGCCGACCTCGCGTGCCGTTGCGTTGTTCTGCGCGGGAGTCGGCGTGGCGATGGCCGACATGCTGGTGACGTCCCGTCGCATGTCCTCCTCGGCGCGCGAGCTTTGCGGCGCCAATGGTGTCGAGGAAGCGGTCGAGTTGCGTCTCGGCCTTGGGGCGGTGGTGCTCGCGGTGCGCCGCGGCGACCCGCAACCCACCCTGACCACCCGTCAGGTCTATGAGGCGCTGGCCGCCGAGACCGCCGGGGAGCGCGGCTTCGACGCGAACCGGGCCATCGTCTGGTCGCAGCTCACCATCGGGCTGCCGAATGAGCAGATACGCTTCATCTTGCCTGCGATTGGCAGCGGCCTGCGCGAGTTGTTCGAGGATACGGTGCTGGAATCCGGCTGCCGTCCTGTCCGCCAGATCCGCATGATCTTCGAGGCCGGTTTCCGCCGCGAAAAATGCATCACGCTGCGCGTCGACGGCCGTGTGACGGAATTGCCCGCGAGCGAGATCACGGCGCGGCTCGTCGCCAGCCCGCGCGGGACCATTGCCGTGACCTCCTTTGACGACGTGACGCGCAGCGGCGGCAATCTCGTCGCCCTGCCGCTCGACGATGTGTCGCCGACGCGCAATTCAATCGCCTCGGGCGAATACGAGCCGACACGCACGATCTATCTCTACGCCAAGCGTCAGCATGCCCGCACGCGTGGCGGCGTCGGCGTGGTGCGCGGCATTGCCGAGTTCCTGGACGAGGCGACCAGCGAGGCATCGGTGGGCCCGACGGGCTATCTCGGTCAGGCCGGCCTGGTGCCGTTGCCGACCGCCGATCGCTTGGCGCAGCGGATCGCCGCCGAACGCATGACCGTGATCCAAACGAGATGAGCCCCCCGGACTCGGAGCGACAACAATGAGCCTGCGTGCCCCCGCCAGCCTGATTCTGATCGCCGCGCTCTGGAGCGCCGCGATCCCCGCCGCGACCGCCCGGCCCGGCGGCGAGCAGGCGGAACATGGCTCGGTCGTGACCTTGCCGCTGCAGGACCTACCCTCGGGCGACACGGTGTTCGAACGCATCGGGCGGATGTTCGATGGCTTCCTCGGCATCTTCTCGTCGGGCCAGGCTTCGGCGAGTCCGGCGCGGCTCGGTGCCGAGACCCTTCGAAGCCAGATTCAGCAGCGCGATGACTTCGTCGCGCTGATGGAAACGGCGGGCTACGGCTTGCGCGAGATCGAAACCTCTATCGGCCTGATCCCCGGATCCCGCATGACCTTCGGCCAGGCGCGCGAGCTGACCGATGCCGATCGGGACTACATTGAACGTCAGCTTGAACGCCATGCGCAGCGTCAGGGCGGGCCGCTGTCGCGTGTACAGCGCGCGATCGTCGGCGCCGTGGTCGCCGCTTCCGAGATCGGCGACCTCTCGGTCGAGCGAGTCGAGATCGATCTCTTCCCGCTGCCGCAGATCAAGATGGCACTGGTGCCGCGGGATGCGCCGATGTCGCTCGAAGCGGGCCGGCTGATTCGCTCGATCGATCGGCTGGGCGAGCAACTGCAGGCACCCCGCGCGCTGCATGGCGAGACCGAGTTGCAGATGCGCCGGCAGGACCCGCCGCTGCGCTCCGTCGGCATGCAGGTAATGCACTGAACCGAGCGGGCGTGGCGCGTCCGCGACACAGAACGCCTCCAAAACAGAGGATCGACGATGGCGATGACGGAAAATCCCGATGCGGCGCGCTTCGGCGAATTGGTAAGGCTGCACACGCAAGGCAGCCGCTTTCTCGACCGGGAGGAGGAACGCCGCCTCCTCGAGGAGGGCGTGACCCGCTACCGTCTCCGGCTGGATGAGGCGCGCGGCATGATCCGCGCGGCCGCTGCCGAGGAGGACATGTCGCTCGAGCATGAGGTGAATGCCTCTGCCGCGCAGCTCCTGAAAACCCTCGCCGACCGGCATGGCCGGGTCACGCGCAAGGATTTCGACAAGGCCGCCGCCTTCTACCGCGCAAGGGCGGGGCGCAACGTCGCGCCCGCCGATGCCCAGCGCCGCGTCAAGCGGCTGATGGAGGAGGCCGACCTCAAGCCGGCGCGCAGCGGCCGCATCCTGCGCACGCGGCGCTGGTATCGCCAGATCGGCGAATGACGCCGGCCCAAGGGCCACGCAATCCCGATCCGGAGAAACCATCATGGACTTCCTGATGGCACAGGACATCGCGGCGATGCCGATCGTGTTCGGCGTGATCGTGACCATCGGCGTGCCCGTGCTGATCGCAATGTCGGTCGGCGCGGTGATGTTCGCCGTCTTCACGCCGCAGGAACTCGCGGCAAGCAGCGGTATCGGCTCGGTCAAGTTCAGCTTCGTCGTCGAGGTCTATGCCGTCGTCGCCGCCCTCACGCTGGTCGGTGCCTGGGACATCTATACGACATCGCGCGACACCCTGCAGAAGGAAAGCGGCGCGCTCTACATGCTCGCCCACGCCGTCGATACCTACAACGGCGCCGAACAGACCGGCGCGCGCCAGGCCATGCGCGGGGCGATCCGCGACTATGCCGAAGCCGTCGTGGCGTATGACTGGCCGCGCCTGCGCCAGGGCGCCGGCATCGGTTCCGGCAGTTCCGACGCCGCCTTCACCCGCCTGTCGCGCGTCTTCTTCGACACTGAGCCGGTGACCCAGGCGCAGCAGGCCCTGGCACAGAACACGGTGCAATGGGTCGCACAGGTCGCCGAGGCACGCATCGACCGGCTGTCCGTGGGCACGCGGACCATTTCGCTGCTGATCTGGATGCTGATCCTGAGCGTCTCGGTCTCGGTACTGGTGTTCCAGTGGTTCATCGGCAGCGGAGGCCTCGGCGTCCACTACGGCATGGGGGCGGTGATCGCGATCATCGTGGGCCTGGTGCTGCTCGTCTCACTCAAGCTCGCCTTTCCCTTCGTGGGCGATGATCCGCTGCTCTCGCCGCGGCCCTTCATCATGCTGATGGATATCCGCTAATGCGCGGCGGAGCGGCGACCATGGCGCCACCGCTGCAATGCGACCAGCAGCAGCAGGAAGATCCAGAAGCTGAGATGCGCCGCCACCCAGGCAGCGAGATGCACGCCATAGCCGAGCAACAGAGTGATCCAGCCGGCCAGGCTGAAGAAGGCGAGCAGGGCGCGCACCCGGCTCCAGCCGCGCCAGAAGCGCAGCGCGGCGAAGCAGCCGAACAGGATGCTCGCCACGGCCGTCCAGGCGGCCATGATCACCGGCGCGCCGGACTCGCCACGCAGTCCGCCCCAGAAGGTCCGCAGCGCCGCGGCCTGCGGCAGCGCATAGGAGGTGAGGAATTCCTTCAAGTCGATCGCCCACGGCGAATCCTCGGCGAAGATCCGGCGTGGCGCGAAGGCGTCCAGATTCGGCGAACAAATGAGCAGCACCGCGCCGCAGATCAGCCCCGCCATCAGCGCCGAGACGTGGAAGATCGGCACCGCCTCGGCATCAGCGGGGGCGAGCAGGTTGAACTGTGCGGCGCCGAGCCGCATCGCACCGAGCGCGATCAGCAGGGCCAACAGCATCGCCGCGGCATCAAGGGCAAACGCAATCGTCGTCTCGGACACCCTGGCCGCTCTCACTCCTACTCGTGTGGTTTTTTAGCACGCATTGCCGGGCTTGGCGTCATCGCTGTCGCATTCTTATCGGTTGCCGCCCAGGCGGAAGTGCCGTCGGGTGGCGAGCGCGTGCGCGCCGTCGCCTTGGTGCTGCCCGATGGACGCTGCCTGCTGCGCGCCGTCAGTGCGGAAACGCTCGCAGGGGCGCGCGTCGGCTTCGCCCGCGCGGCCGAGGACAGCGCCGCCCTGATGGGCCGTATCGCCAATGACGCCGCGGCGGCCCGATTCGCCACTGCGCGCGAAGGTGTGCCGGCCTTCAGCGGCTGGGCCTTCGACTGGGTGCAGTCCTACATCAATTCCTTCCGCATGCTGGGCGCCATGCTGCGCGGCGTCGCCGACAGCGCGGCGGGCGGCGACATCGTCGAAGCGGAGGACCTGGTCCAGCGCATGGCAGAGCCGATGCGTCGCGCCTTTCATCAGCGTCTGCTGGCGCCAGCGGGCATGGCGGACGGCCTCGCCGCCGATGCCGCCAATGCCGCGAGCCTGGTCGAGCTGTTCTGGCGGCGCGGGCTGCTGGACGCAGTGCGCCCGATCATCGACGCGGCACCCGTCACTGCCGCGCCCGCGCCGCCGCGCCTTGACCTTGCCGTCTCGATCAACGGCCTGGCTTCCGAGGTCACCGCCGGCGTCACGGGGTTGGGGCCCGGTGCGGGGCCGGAGCCCGGCTCGGATCCGACATCGGTCTTCGTGCATTCCATGCGCCCGATGGCCGCCAGGCTGAGCGCCGTTGCCGTCCGCGCCAGCGAGGCCGGGTCGCTGCTGGCAGCCGGCGGTGCCGCCGGCTTCGCCATCGGCGGCGCGCCGGGGCTGGTCATCGGGACGGCCAGCGGCGTCGGGCTCTATTGGGCGATCGACTGGGGGTTCAACCGCGTCGATGCCGCGCTGAACCGCACTGATTTCGAAGCCCGGGCGATGCAGGCGATCGGCCGTGCCGAGGCCGCCTATGTCGCCGTGCTGGACGATGCCACGCGCCGCGCCATCGCGGCGCGTCGCCCTGAGATCACCGCCGGCCTGGCCGGCTGCCCATCGGCCAGCGGAGGGCGGTGAGTATGCATTTCGACTGGAAGGCGGCCCTGGCGCGGGTCCTGTTCAGCCTTTTCGTCGTCTTTGCCGTCTATAACCCGAGCGGCCGCTCCTATTGGCATTGGCTGTGGGATGGCCACGGGCATTTCTGGCCCAAGCTGACCGTCGGTCTGCTGCTGCTGCTCGTCCATGCCGCCATCCTCGGCACCCTGTTCGGGGCCTTCGGCAAGAAGGGCGTGGCGATGGTGACGACCGCCGTGCTCTGCAGCTGGATCACGCTCACCCGGCTGACCGACCTCGACACCTTCAGCCTCGAAGGCCTCGCGATCATGCCGCTGGGAGTCGTGAGCCTAGTCTATGCCGCCGGCCTGTGCTGGTCGCTGCTGCATCACCGCCTGGCCGGCATCACTCATGTCGAGATCCTGAAATGACCGTTGCTCGGAATGCGCGGCCGCCCTCGGTCGCCGATACCTTCGTCGTCTCCTGCATCGACCCGCGTTTCGTCGAGGAGCCCTCGGCCTTGTTGCAGATGCTCGGCCGCACCGGGCGGTACAGCGAACTGCGTATCGGCGGCGCCGCGTTGGCCGCGGTGGACGAGACGCGGCCCGCCTGGGGCACCGCGCTGTGGGAAAACCTCGCCGCGTCGCGTCAATTGCATGGCGTTCGGCGGGTGACCTTCCTCAATCACCGTGATTGCGGCGCGGTGAATGCCTGGGCGGGGCGCAAGCTCTCCGCCGACCCGGCGGACGAGTTGCGGGTGCATACGGACTTGCTGAATCGCGCCGCGGCCGAGGTGCGCCGCCGCCACCCCGACATGGAGGTCGAGATCAAGCTCATGGAGCTTGATGGTGCGGTGCAGTCGCTGCCCTGCCTGCATTGCGCGCCGCAGGGGTTGCGCGCTGAGGTGGTCATGCCGCCCACGCCGGAGCCGTCGCCGAACCGCAAGCCTGAGGCCTTCGCCGAACTCGTGCGCCTGCGCAGCGCCCCGGGTGCGCAGCCTGATGCGGCGCAGGAACGCGAATTGCTCGCCACCGGCATTCGCGAATATGGGCTGACGGCCGATGAGGCGCGACGCATCCGTGGCGAAGTCGGCGCGCCGAGCGGCGCCGTGGCCGAGCGCGACATCTCGGTCTTCCTGGCTTCACGCGCCGATGCACGGGGGCGCGTCGGGCGCGCGGATGTGAGCGAGGCCGGGCGGCTGTATCGCCGGCTGTCCGGCGGCACGCTACGCGAACAGGACGCGAAGGCCCGCGCCGCGCGTATTGCCTCGACCGCCGGCCTGGAGCCGAGGGCCGAGGGGTTCTGGCCGTTCCGTTCCGAGCGCTGGTTCCGGCGCCTGACGGCGGTGCCGGCCTGACGCGCCTGCCTTGAGCACATCCCGATCAGGTGGAACCATCTGATCGGGCGGAGATGCTCGCAGAAACAACAGCCTGGAACGGGTTCCGCGAGGTGTGGCGAACGGAATCCGCCCTACGCCGGCGCGCGGGCCTGCGCCTCGGCGCAAAGGCGAGTCCGGTGTTCGAGATAGGCATCGCGCACGGCTTCGAAATCCGTCCCGGTCGGTCGCCCCGGGTCGAAGTTGCGCGCCATCGCGAGTGCGGCGATGTCGCTGACCGCCTCGATGACGATCAGTATGCCGATTGACGGCGCCATGCCGACGAACGGGATCACCATCGCGTAGATCACGACGTTGGACGCCGTCAGATCGGTCAGGCCATCGCGCGTCGTGCGCGGGCCCATCACCGGCAGGACGAAGAAGGGGCCGGCATCGACCCCGCGCACGCAAAGCGCGGTGCCGATATCGATCAACGGCACATCGATGCCGCGCTGGGTCGCCCGGTCCACATAGCCGCCATAGCCGGCGACGAGATTGATGCCGACGCGCTGCATCTGCCGCCCTGCCAGGTCGTAGCGGCCGGCGATGGCATGGCCCATGGCGCTGAGTGGTTCATTGACGCTGTTGTGCAGCATGTTCAGCAAGCCGGTCTGCACCGATGACGGCAGCCGGAGGTAGTCGGGCACGGCGTCGAGCACCACCAGCGCGGCTTCCTCGATGTCGTGATTCAGGGCGAAGACAGTCCGGTTGAAGCGGTCCCGCCAGCTGCCTTCCTCCTGTGCCAGGGCTGGCATGGGTGCGAGCAGCAGTGCCACGGCGAGGGCACGTGTCAGCGCCCTCATGCGCGGTCCGCCAGGCGCGCTCCGGACCGAAGCGCGGCCGCCGAGACGCAGTGGAGCAAGGCCACCAGGCGGCGATTGTCGAAAAGGCTGAGCATGAAGGCGTTCTCTGCAAAGGCATCGCGAAGGTAGTGGCCACTCGGCTGCGGGCAGCCGGCGTAGCTGAAGCGGATGAATTGCACGAACAGCAAGGAGCGCACGAAATGCACGGCGGTCAGGCTGCTCAGCACAATCTCGCTTTCCATCTCGCGTTCGAGATGAAAGGCCAGGTTGACCAGGGTGAAGAAGATGCCCCGACGCTGGAGGACCACGCGGTCCTCATAGACACTGATGCGTCCACCGATGCCATTGATACGCATGAGGGGCTTGTCAGCCCCACCGCCTGCCATAAGCCACTCCCGCGATGCGGTGGTGGGCGCCGCCATCAGCGCGCCCGAGGCCATTTTGGCATAAATTTCTTAACTAGAACTTTCTCCACGCGCCAGCCCCCGCGCGCGCCTCACTGCGAAAGTGATTACCGCCGCCCCTCTGGACATCGTCGCCCAGCCGCCGGACCATGGCGGAAAGGGTAAGGGAACGATGCGATGGCGCGACGCAGCAAGGTCGTGGCGGATTTCGACGCGGCGGTGGCCGGCATACAGGACGGCTCGACGATCGCCTTTGGCGGCTTCGCGCTGCCGGGCTCACCCTTCAACCTGACGGCGGCGCTGCTGCGGCAGGGGGCCAAACGGCTGGTCTGCGTCGGCAACACCACCGGTGGTCCGCGCAAGCCGCGCAATCCGGACATCGGCATGCTGGTGGAAAACGGCCAGGTGGCGAAGGTGATCTGCTCCTTCACCGCCGCGCCGCGTGCCTCGGACGTGCTTCCCTTCACCCCGTATTACGAGCGCGGCGAGGTCGATGCGGAGACCGTCCCGCAGGGCACGCTGGCCGAGCGCCTGCGCGCCGCCGGCGCCGGCATTCCCGCCTTCTATACGCCCACGGCGGTCGGCACCGAGCTCGCCGAGGGCCGCGAGACGCGCATGATCAACGGCCGCGAGTACCTGCTGGAATACGCGCTGCCCTGCGATGTCGCGCTGCTGCGCTGCTACCAGGCCGATGAGGCGGGCAACCTCCGCTTCCGCCGCGCCCAGCGCAATTTCGGCCCGATCATGGCGATGGCCTCCAAGCTGGTGATCGTCGAGGTCGAGGAGCCCATCCTCCCTGCCGGCGCCATCGACCCGGACGACGTCCACACCCCCGGCATCCTGGTCCATCGCCTGGTGCACATCCCGCCCGCGCCCGCGGCGATCTGGCCGTCGCTGAAGGAGACCCGCTGATGCCCTGGTCCCGCACACAGATCGCCGAACGCCTGGCGCGCGAATTCCAGGACGGCTGGATCGTCAATCTCGGCGTCGGCATGCCGACACTGATCACGGATGTGCCGCTCGGTGACCGCGAGGTGTTCTTCCACGCCGAGAACGGCGTCATCGGCTTCGGTCCCGTGGCGCCCGAGGGGCAGGAGGACATCCACCTGGTCGACGCCAGCCGCCGCTATGTCACCCTCAACCCTGGTGCCGCCATTGTCGACCACGCCGACAGCTTCGCGCTGATCCGTGGCGGGCGCATCGATGTCACCGTGCTTGGCAGCTATGAGGCCGCGGCGAATGGCGACTTCGCCAATTGGAAGGTGAAGGGGTCCAAGGGCGGCGTCATCGGCGGCGCGATGGACCTCGCGGCCAGTGCGAAGAACGTCTACCTGATGATGGAACACCGTACGCGCGACGGCTCGCCACGGCTGCTCGCTACCTGCTCGCTGCCGATCACCGCGCGCGGCGTGGTAAAGTTGGTGGCGACGGATCTCGGCCTGTTCGCGCCCACCGGCACCGCCTTCGCGGTGCGGGACCTCGCGCCGGGCGTGACGCTGGACGAGGTCCGCGCCGCCACCGCCGCTCCGGTTACGGAGTAAGTCGCATGGCGCATATCGACTACTACGCCTCGCTGAACTCGCCCTGGACGCATTTCGGCGCGGCACGGATTGAGGCGCTGGCCGCGCAGCATGGCGCGACGCTGCGCATCTTCCCGGTCGATTTCGGCACGATCTTCGCGGGCTCGGGCGGGCTGCCGCTGCCGAAGCGGTCCCCGCAGCGCCAAGCCTATCGGTTGCAGGAACTGGCCCGCTGGCGCGACACGCTCGGCATCCCCATCAAGATTCATCCGAAGCATTTCCCGCACAATGAAATCCCCGCCGCCGCCTGCGTCATCGGGCTGCGCGAGGCGATGGGCGATGCACCGGCCATCGCGCTCGCCCATCGCGTGCTGAAGGCGCTGTGGGAGGAGGAAAGGAACCCCGCCGATCCGGCGACGCTCGCCGCGTTGATCGCCGATGTCGGGCTGGACGCCGAGAAAGTCATGGCGCTCGGCTCCGATCCGCACTGGCAGGAACGGCGCCTGGCCGATACCCAGGCGGCGCTCGACCGCGGCGTGTTTGGCGCACCCTGCTACGTGATCGGCGACGACATCTTCTGGGGCCAGGACCGGCTGGAGTTCGTGGCCCGGCGTCTGGCGCGGGGCTGACGCCCGTCGCATCATGACGCGGCCAACCACCGAGGGCCCCGCATGACCGACCTTTCTGCCTTGCGCCGCAGCGCGCTCGACTGGATCACCGCGAATGAATCGCGGATGTCCGCCTTCAACGAGCGCATCTGGCATTTCGCCGAGCCGGCCTGGCGCGAATACAAATCATCCGCCGCCTATGTCGAGCTGCTGCGCGCCGAGGGCTTTGAGGTCGAGGCCGGTTCCGGCGGCATGCCCACCGCCTTCTGCGCGCGTTGGGGCCGTTCCGGGCCGGTTCTGGCGTCATTCTCGGAATACGATGCGGTGCCCGGCAACTGCCAGGCGGTGGTGCCACGCCGGGAGCCGCGCGCCGGGATGCACCCCTACGCGGCCGGGCACACCGACCCGCATTCCTCCCTCGGCACCGCGGCGCTGACCTCGATCCTCGCGACCAAGGCCGCGCTGGAAGCGACCGGCACGCCGGGCCGGCTCGTGCTGTTCGGCGAACCGGCCGAGAAGGTCTGCGGCTCCAAGCCCGTCCATGCGGCGAAGGGGTATTACGACGGGCTGGATGCCGCTGTCGTCTATCACCCGCACATGCAGAACACCGTCACGGCAGAGACCCAGTTTGGCGCCTACTGGTCCTGCATCGTCACCTTCACCTGCGACAGCCCGGAATCCTGGATCGATAAATCCCTGCTGCCGATCCGTGATGTTGGCCACGCCGCCGCCCGCGCGCCGGGTGCGACCGACGCGCTGTGCCTGATGTACACGACGACGAAATACACCAAGGAGGCAATGTTCCCCCACGCCGGCGCCTGGACGCTGAACGAGTTCATCATGCATGGCGGCGATGCGACGTCAGACAACCTCGCGCCGCGCTTCACCCAGATCCAGTATTCCTGGCGCACGCCCTCGCTGCCGATGGCGCAGCAGATCGCCAATGTGCTGATGGCCAATGCGCGCTCCGCAGCCGCCGCGACTGCCTGCACAGCCCATTGGCGCTGGGTGACCAAGACGCGTGTCGGCCTCGCCAACACCGTGCTGACCGAAGCGACCTGGGCGAACCTCCAGGAGGTCGGCCCGCCGGCATACCCCGCCGCCGCCAAGGTCTTCGCGCGCGAGATCCAGCAGGGGCTCGGCCTCACGCCGATGGATGACCCCTTCGCCGCTGCCAATACGACGCTGACGACGCCGGCCGATTTCGAAGCCGGCATGCGCCACTTCCTGCCGCCTTGGCAGATGCATCTCTCGGCCGATGATTACGTCGAATTCTGCTGGCACTGCCCGACGGTGCGGCTGCTCACCGCGCGGCCCCGGCTACGCGTGCCCGATGGAAATTTCGACTACCCGATGTGGTCCTACAACGCGCTCGGCGGCCTGCCGGCGGCGATCGACCCGGGCATGTTCGTCGCGGCAAAGACGATGGCGCTGACGCTGGTGGACCTCGCCGCCAAGCCCGGCCTGCTTGACGCCGCGCAGGCCGAATGGCGCCAGCGCACGGGCGGCGGCATGGGCGGGTCTGACTGGGTCGCGCCGCTGCTGGAAAAGGACTTCGTTCCGCCGGTCGACCTGCGCTGGCCCGAATACGCCACCACTGCGCGCGGTGAGGAATGGTGCGTGCCGACGCCGTTCGAGGGTATCGGCGCGGGCGAGCGCCTTTAGCGCGCGAAGGCCGCCGCGGCGCGCCCCGCCGCGCGGCCTGTCGCGAAACAGGCCTGCAGCAGATAGCCGCCGGTCGGCGCTTCCCAATCCAGCATCTCGCCGCAGGCGAAGACGCCGGGGTGGCGTGTCAGCATGAAGCTTTCGTCTACCTCGCTCCAGGCCAGCCCACCGGCGGAGGAGATGGCGCGTTCGATGGCGAAGGGCGCGGTCAGCCGCACCGGCACGGCCTTCACCAGCGCCGCGAGGTCATCGCGCGCCGCCCCCGCATGCAGCGCTTCCTGCACCAGCGCGATGGCAACCGGCGCCAGCCCGCCCGCGCGGCGCAGATGGTTGGACAGCGTCAC
Source organism: Neoroseomonas lacus (assembly GCF_014644535.1). Classification (GTDB taxonomy): domain Bacteria; phylum Pseudomonadota; class Alphaproteobacteria; order Acetobacterales; family Acetobacteraceae; genus Neoroseomonas; species Neoroseomonas lacus. The sequence goes on along the minus strand of NZ_BMKW01000001.1, from coordinate 215,779 downwards.
CGCACCCGGCCGCCCGCCAAGTCTGCGCGCCAATTCCTCGCGCGCCACGTCCGGCCGCAAATCGACCAGCAGAGTCGCCTCGCCCATCGCCGCGATGGCGTCGCGCAGCGCCGCCGACAGCGCATAGACCGCTCCGCCTTCGATGCCGCGTTCCGTCACCACCGCTTCGCCGCGTACCGTCGTGCCGTCGAAGCTCAGCGCGATCCGCTTCAGTGGCGTCCCGGCGAAACGCGCGCGTAACGCCCCCGACCACGCCACCGCAAAGCCCATATTGGACGGCCGCAGCGGTGCGATCGCGCAATCCGCCAGCAACGACACCCAGCCGCCATCCGAGCCCAGCCGCGGCCAGGACGCGCCGCCCAGCGCCAGCACCGTCGCGCGCGGGCGTTCCAGATGCTCGCCTTCGGGCGTCGCGAAACGCAGCGCACCATCCGCGGCAAACCCCAGCCACCGATGCCGCGTGCGCAAGGTGACACCGCGCCCCGCCAGCCGCGCCAGCCAGGCGCGCAACAGCGGCGACGACTTCATCGCCTTGGGAAAGACGCGGCCCGAACTGCCGGTGAAGGTCGGCTGCCCCAGTCCCTCGCACCAAGCGACCAGCGCCTCGGGTGGAAAGGCGCGGATCGCCGCCGCAAGCCGTCCCCGCGCCGTGCCGTAGCGATCAAGAAAGCGCTCAAGCGGTTCGGAATGCGTCAGGTTCAACCCGCCCCGCCCGGCGATCAGCAGCTTCCGCGCGGGGGAGGGCATGTGGTCGAAGACGGTGACGGACGCACCGGCCTCCGCCGCCGCCTCCGCCGCCATCAGCCCCGCGGGGCCGGCGCCGATGACCGCGACGGTCAGGCGGCGCTCCGTTCGAGCAATTCGATCGAGATGTTCTCCGGCCCGCGCAGGAAGGCGATGCGCACGCCCGGCCGAATGGTGTTCGGCTCCATGGTGAAGGTCACGCCCTTCGCCTTCAGCTCGGCGACCACGGCATCGATGCCGGTCACGGCGAGGCCGATATGCTCCAGCCCGCGATAGGGCGCCGAGGGCGCATCCCCCGTCGTCGTATCCGTGATCGGCGAGACGAAGACCGGCTGCCCACCGAGATTGAAGTCGATCCGCTGCGCGCTGCGCTTCAGCTCGACACCGAAGACGCGTTCGTAGAAGGCGGCGGTCGCCTCCATGTCGGGGCTGCGCAGGTGGATGTGATCGAAGGTGAATGTCGCCATGGGGCTCGCTCCTGGGGGATCAGACCGCGCCGCTGCGGCGCAGGGCGGCACGCGCCGCATCGTCGTAGCCGAGTTCGGCAAGGATGGCATCGCTGTCCGCGCCGAGCGGGCGCGGCGGCGCATCGACGCGCGGCCCGCCGTGGGCGAAGCCGAAGGCGGCGACCGGCACGCTGAAGGGACCGGCGACGCCCTCCGCTTCCGCGAAGCGATGCGTCAGGCCGCGCGCGGCGAGTTGCGGGTCGGCCAGCGCCTCGTCCATCCGGCGCACGCGGCCGGCGGGAACGTGGCGCGATTGCAGGAAGACCTCCCACTCATCGGCGGTGCGGGTGGCCAGGATCTCGCGCAGCACCGCGGCCTCAGCGGCGCGGCCGGCAACGCGCTCCTCATTCGTCGCCTTGGCCATCTCGGGCCGGCCGAGCGCCGTCCATAGCCGCTTCTGCTGGCGCAGATTGGAGGCGCCGAGCATCACCATCCCGTCCTTCGTCGCATAGGCGGAGTTGGTCGCGTATTCATGCTCGTTGCCGCGCGGCCTGGCCGATTTGCCGGTGCGCGAATGCGCCGTGACGTGTGAGGCCATCATCATCATCGCCACATCCAGCATGGCGAGGTCGATGCGCTGGCCGCGTCCGGTGCGTTCCCGTTGGAACAGCGCCGCCGACAGCGCGAAGGCCCCCATCGTGCCGGTCGCATAGTCGATCGCCGGTGCGCCGAGCTTCACCGGATTCACCTCCGGCGTGCCGGTGCAGGCCATGATGCCCGAGGTCGCCTGGATGACATGGTCATAGGCGGTCTGCCCGCCGCGCGGCCCGGTCTGCCCGAAGGCGGAAATCGAGCAATAGATCAGCCGTGGATTCAGCGCCGACAGCGCCTCATACCCCAACCCCAGCGCCTCGAACGCACCGGGCCGGTAATTCTCCACCAGCACATCGGCCTCGGCGACGAGCTTGCGGAACACCTCGCGCGCCGCCTCCTGCTTGAGGTCGAGCGTCAGGGACCGCTTGTTCGACCCCTGGGTGAGGAAATACGTGCCCATCCCGGCGCGGTTGAGGTCCCAGTCGCCGCCGCTGCCGCGGCTCTGGTCCGGGTCCTCGGGGTGTTCGACCTTGATGACCTCGGCGCCAAGCAATGCGAGCTGATAGGCCGCGAAGGGCCCGGCCAGCACATGCGTTGCATCGATGATGCGGATACCTTCGAAGGGACGGGTCATCAGCCGAGGCTCACATTGTTGCGGCGGATCAGCGTGCCCCAGAATTCGCGTTCACGCGCGATGTAGTCGCCGAATTGCGCGGGGGTCATGGGGTCGGCGGTGGCACCCTCGGTCTCCAGCCGCGCCCGGAACGGCGCCTCGGTGAGGATGCCGTTGCAGGCTTCGTTCAGCCTGCCGACGATCGCCACCGGCGTGCCCGGCGGGGCAACGATGCCGTACCATTGCAGTACGTTGAACCCCGGTACGCCCTGGGAGGCGATGGTCGGGATCTCCGGCGCGCTCGGCAGGCGTTCCAACGAGGAGATGCCAAGCCCGCGCAACTGCCCCGCCCGGATCGGCGGCAGTACCGGCGGTCCGCCCGTCATGGTCAGGTTGATGGTGCCCGAGATCAGGTCCGTCATCATCGGCCCGGTGCCGCGATAGGGCACATGGGTCATGTCGGTCCCCGTCGCCTCCATGAAGGCGACCATCGAGATATGCGCGGCACTGCCATTGCCGCCGGAACCGTAGGTCAGGATGCCCGGCTGCCGCTTCGCCAGCGCGACCAGCGATGGCACGTCCGTCGCCTCCAGCCGGTTCGTCACTGCCAGGAAATTCGCGACATTGGCCACCAGCGCGACCGGGACAAAGGCGCCGATGTCGAAGGACAGATTGCGGTACAGAGCGGGGTTGGCCGCCAGCGTGCCGATGTGGCCCATCATCAGCGTCTGCCCGTCGGGAGCGGCGCGGAACACCTGCTCGGATCCCAGCGTCCCGCCGGCACCGGGGCGATTGTCGATGATGAAGGGCTGGTTGAAGATCTCGCCCAGCCGCTGGCCCATCGCGCGGGCGAGGATGTCGGTCGACCCACCTGGCGTGAAGGGCACCACGAGGCGCACCGGCTTGTCCGGCCAGGTGCCCTGCGCGCGGGCGACCGCAAGGGGTGCGAGCGTGGCGCCGGCGATGGCCGCGCGTCGGGTGAAGCGGATCATGACATTCCCTCGATCAGCACGCCGTCCTGGCGCAGCACGTCTATTTCATCCGCTGTAAGACCGGCCTCGGCCAGCACCGCCGCGCCATCGGCACCAAGCCGCGGGGCAGGGGGCCGCGGCGGCGCGACGCCCCCGGAAAAGCGGTTCGGCGCGCCGATGGCCCAGGTGGCCCCCTCGGTCGGGTGTTCCTCCTCGCGCACCATGCCGACGGCGCGCAGATGCGGGTCGTCGATCAGCGAGCCGATGGTGTTGTAGGGCGAGGCCGGCACATCGGCCTGGTCGAAAATCTCCAGCCATTCCGCCGTGGTGCGGCCGCCCAGCGAGGTCGCGCGGATGTGGAAGTACTCCTTGGTATGCTGCACGCGCTGGGCCACGCGCGCAAAGCGCGGGTCCGTCTTCAGCTCCGGCCGCCCGATTGCGTCGAAGAAGCCATGCGCCTGCGCATCCGTATTGGCCGAGACGCAGATGAAGCCGTCCTTGGTCGGCAGCGGCTTGCCGTCGGGGCTGAGCACGCGATGGTCGCCTGCCGGTCCCAGCGGCGGGCGGAAGGACGCCGCGCCCAGATGTTCCTGCATGATGTAGGCGGCCATGTTCTCGAACATCGGCACTTCGATTGCCTCGCCCATGCCCGTCTTCTCGCGCCGATACAGCGCGAAGCCAATCATCTGCGCGGCGACCAGCCCGACCGTGTGGTCGGCCACAAGGAAAGGCACGTAGCGCGGCTCGCCGGTCGAGGCCTCGAAGGCGCCGGCAACACCCGACACCCCCTGGATTACCGTGTCATAGGCCGGCCGCCCGGCATAAGGCCCGTCACTGCCGAAGCCGGTGATCGAGCAATGGATCAGCTTCGGCGCCATCGCCCGCAGGCTCGCCGCATCGACACCGAGCCGCGCCTGCGCATCGGGCCGGATATTGGTGACGAACACATCAACCGTCGCGGCCAGCCGTTGTAGTGCGGCGATGCCAGCGGGCTTCTTCAAATCGATGCCGAGCGACCGCTTGCCCCGGTTGAAGTTCAGGAACTTGCCGTTCATCCCCGGCGACCGCCCCTTGCCGGCGAGCGAGCGCAGCAGGTCCCCGCTGGGCGGCCCCTCGATCTTGATGACCTCCGCGCCGTGTTCGCACAACACGTGGGTGCAGATCGGCCCCACCACCACCGCCGAAAGGTCGAGCACGCGCACGCCGTCGAGTGGACCGGCCATCTCAGCCGACCCTCGTGACGATGCGGATCGCCATGGCGCCGTCCGCGGCCTCGACCCACAGGGCCTGCTTGCCCTCGGCATCGGGTGCCTCGCCACACAGGAAGGCCGGGCGGTCGCAGAAGACGGGTTGCATGGTGCGGGCCTCGTAGTGGCGGATCTGCTTGCCCGGCGCGCGACGCAGCAACGCCTCGAACAGGAACAGCGTGCTGACGCTGCCATTGACGATCAGCGCCGGATAGCCCTCGACATCGCGCGCGTAATCCGCGTCGTAGTGGATGCGGTGGCCGTTGAAGGCGAGCGCCGAGAAGCGGAACAGCACCACCGGGCTCGGCGTCCATGGCTCGCGCCAGGCGCTGTTCGGCGTGACGATCGGCTTTTCGACCGGTGCGGGCGCGTTGCGCTTGGCTTCGAGATAGACGGTATCCTGTTCCTCTACCGCCACCAGCCCGTTCGGGCCGGTGATGGAGTGGCGAAGCATGACGAAGATCATCGCCCCCGAGCGCCCGACCTTGGGCGTGATGGCGGCGATCTCGGTTTCGCGTTCCAGCGTGTCGCCGACGCGCGGCGCGGCGTGATAGGTCACGCGCCGCCCGCCCAGCATTCGGCGGGGCAGGGGGACCGGCGGCAGGAAATCCCCCTTCGTCGGATGCCCGTCCCGGCCGAGCTGCGATTGCGGCGCCGCATCGTCGAACAGGATGGAGAGCCAATGGTTCGGCACCGGCGCGCCACGGTCGAGTGCGACGTCGCTGCGGTCGGTCAGCGCCGCCATGCGGCGCACCAGCGGCGTGGCCATTTCGTCGCTCACGCGACGCTTGCGGCCGACCCATTCATGAATGTCACCGGTCATTGGAAACCGTAGAGCCGCGCGGGGTTGTCCACCAGCACGCGCTGCAGCGCGGCCTCGTCGCCGAATTGCGGGAGCATGTCCACGAGATCAGCCTCATCAGGTTCCCAGCGCACATTGGGGTGCGGCCAGTCGGTGCCCCACAGCGTGCGGTCGGGAGCGACCTCGATCAGTTTGCGCGCAAAGGGAACGGCGTCATGGAAAGGCGGCCCCTCGGCGGAAATGCGCTCGGACCCCGACACCTTCACCCACCAGTTCGGCGCCTTAAGCAGGTCGAGCAGGATGCGGAACGGCGCCTGCTCCAGCCCATCCTGTGCCGGTGGCCTGCCCATGTGATCGACCACCACCGGCAAGCGGAAGGCGCGGAACAGCACCTCAAAGTCAGGGATATTTGCGGCGTCGAGATGCAGTACGAGGTGCCAGCCCATCTCGCCGATCCGATGCGCCGTGCGACGCACCAGGTCGAGATCCGGGATGCCGCCGAGATGCTTCACGAAGCCGAAGCGCACGCCGCGCACGCCGCCATCATGCAGCGCCTTGTACTCGGCATCCCCGAAGCTCTCATCCACCAGCGCGACGCCGCGATAGGTAACGGGGTTGTCGGCGATGGCATCGAGCATCGCGCGGTTGTCGGCCTTGTACACCGATGTCTGGACGATGACGCAGCGCTGCACGCCAAGCCGCGCATGCAGCGCCAGCAAGTCCGCCTTGTTGCGTTCGGGCGGCGTATAGGGCGCGCCCTTCGCGACAGGGAACCTATCGAAAGGCCCCCAGACATGCACATGCGTATCGCAAGTGCCGGGCGGCAACGTGAAACTCGGACGGCGCATCGTCTCAGCCTCGCGGGAAGTCATAGAGCCGCGCCGGCGTATCCGTCAGGATTTTCCGTCGCTGCACAGGGTCGGTCGTCCAGTCGAGGAAGACGCGCAGCAACCGCGCTGCATCCGGCCGTCCGCCATCCGGGCGCGGGTGCGGCCAGTCGGTGCCCCACACCAGCGCATCGGGATTCGCCGCGACCAGCGCATCGTGGAAGGGCTTGGCCTCGATGTAGTCCGGCTTCACGGCGCCGAGGCGATAGGTGCCCGACAGCTTGGCCATGTACCGCCCAGCGCCCACGCCACGCAGCAGCGCCTGGAAGCCCGGGTCGTTCGTCCCATGGCTGTGATGCAGCCGCCCCATATGGTCCACCACGATCGGCACCGGCACCTTGGCCAGACGCGGTTCCAGTTCCGGCAAATGCCGCGCATCGATCCACAGTTGCAGGTGCCAGCCGAGTTCTTCCATTATGGGGAAGAACGGCTCAATCTCCGTCAGCCGGACGCCGCCATGATACGCGGCGGCGCCGTCGCGCCGGTATTCATTGGCGCGCAACCCGCGGATGCCATCGCGATGCATGGCGCGCAGCGTGTCGGGCGTCGCCTCCACGCCGACCACCGCGACGCCGCGCAACCGATCCGGCGCGCGCCGCAGCGCATCGAGTGTGCACGCATTGTCGCGATCATAGGCGGAAGGCTGCACGATCACGCCGCGATCGAGGTCCAGCCGGTCGAGCAGCGCGAGATAGTCCTCGAGCGTCTCATCCTCCGGCGTGTAGGAACGCGGTTCGGCATAGGGGAACCGCGCCGCCGGGCCGAAGATGTGGCAATGGCAGTCGGTCGCGCCTGGTGGTGTTTCGCGCATGGTCACTCCACCCGGATATTGGCGCTGCGCGCGATGACGCGCGAGCCGGCAAGGTCGGCCGCGATATAGCTGGCGAAGCCATCCGGCGTGGCGAGCGCGGCGGACGCCGCCTCGCCACCCATCGCTTCCATGCGGCGGCGGAATTCAGGCTCGCGCACGATGGCCGCCATCGCATCGCCTAGCTTGCGCATCGCCTCGGGTGGCGTGCCCGCGGTCGCCACCAGCCCGACATAGGAGCCGGCGGTAAAGCCCTCCACGCCCTGCTCGCTCATCGTCGGCACATCGGGCAGCGCGGCGAGCCGCTCGGCCGAGGCCACGGCGACGATGCGCGCCTTGCCGTCATTGTGCAGCGGCAGGGCGGTGGAAAATTCGGTGAACAGCATCGGTAGGTTCCCGGCGATGAAATCCGGGATCGCCGCCCCGCCGCCGCGATAGGGAATATGTAGCAGGTTCGCCCCCGTCCGCGCCTTGAAGGCCTCCAGGGAGAGATGCGTCGCACTCGCCACCCCGGCCGTGCCGATGCCGAATCCGTCAGGGGTGCGCTTGGACGCCTCCACCACATCCGACACGGTGCGATAAGGCGCATTGGGCTGCACGACGAGGCAATGCGGCACCTGCATCGCCATGGCGATCGGCGCGAAATCCTTGGCGGCGTCATAGGGCAGGTGCGCCTGCACCACTGGGTTCACCGAAAGCGGGCCGTTGGAGCCGATCAGCAACGTATAGCCATCCGGCCGGGCGTGGGCGACCGCATCGGCGCCAACCCCGCCGCCGGCACCGGGCCGGTTCTCCACGACCACCGGCTGGCCGAGCTTCTCCTGCAGGCGCGGCTGCAGGAGGCGGGCGATGGTGTCGGCATTGCCGCCCGCGGCGAATGGCACGATGACGCGAATGGGCCGGTCCGGCCAGGCCGCCTGCGCGACGGCCTTACCTGACGCGAGAAGGGCAGCGCTCAACGCGAGCACCTGGCGGCGGCTGGTCATCGGATGTTTCCTCCGGATTTCCTGGACCCCCGAGATATGCCACGCCGCGCGCGCCCGTCATAGCAGGCGGGTCGGCACCGCGACGGACCCCTGCATCAGCCGCCGCGCGGAACGAAAGACCACCGCACTTTCAGCGAACCAGCCGGCACCGTCGCGCCGTACTTCCGCGCCCACCGAGAGAATGCCGGAGGGGTTGGCGAGGCGCACCTCATCGTCCCGAGACGGCGCGGCGATCAACTGCGGCAGCGACCCCTCGATCCGGCAGGCAACGCCGAGCGCCATGCCGCCGGTCAGCGGCACCGCCCGATGGGCGCGTTCCATCGAGATCATGCGCACCGCGACTTCATGCGTGGTGGCTCCGATCGTCTGCCCGTCCAGCGCGCGATAATTGGCCGGGGCTGACACGACGGCGACCTTCGGGATCGCGAGCGGCGCGGCCTCGGGCGTGGCGCACAAGCCCATGCGCACCGCCGCGACCCGCCGCAGCGCATCGAGCAATGCCATGATGGTCGGCTGCGCCTCGATCGCGTCGGGGCCTTCGGTGCCGGCCAGGCCGAGTTCCGCGGCATCGAGGAAGACGCAGGCATTGGCGGCGTCGACCAACGTCGCACGATACCGCCGCCCGCAATGCTCCAACACATCGATGGCATGGCCGGTCGGTAGCAGCGTGCCTGTCGCGCCACCACCGGGTGCGAGGAAGTCGAGCCGGATACGCGCGCCGCTGCCCGACACGCCGGCCATGACGAAATCCCCCTCCGTCGCCGCGCGCCGGCCGCGTACCAGGAAGCGCGCATGGATGATGCGCTTCGTGTTGACCTGGTGGATACGCACCAGCGCCTCGCCATCGCTCGCCCGCACCAAGCCTTCATCCACCGCGAAAGGCCCGACGGCAGAAGACAGATTGCCGCAATTGCTCGACCAATCGACCAACGGCCGGTCCACTGCGACCTGCGCGAAGGTGTAGTCCACATCGGCCTCGGGATGCGTCGGCGGCCCGATGATGACGGCTTTGGACAGCGAGGAAATGCCACCCCCCATCCCATCGAGCTGCCGCCCATAGGGGTCCGGGCTGCCAAGCACCGAGAGGAAGATCGCATCCTGCTTCGCGCGGTCGGCCGGCAGGTCCTTGGCATGGAAGAAAACGCCTTTGGACGAACCACCGCGGAGAAAGACGGCGGGGATGAAGGCCTGGTCCATGTGACGGTTCCTCGCTTCGGCGCTATGGTCGGGTCACATAGCCAGCCGCGAAGGGAATGCCCATGCTCGACCGATCCGCCAAGGGCGTATTCGTCATCGCCCCCACGCCGTTCCTGCCGGATGGCGCGATCGACGTCGCCAGCACCGACCGCATGACGGACGCCTTCATCGCGGCCGGTGCCTCGGGCATGACGATCCTCGGCGTGATGGGCGAGGCCCCGAAGCTGACCGAGGCGGAAAGCCTCGCCTTCGTCGATCGCGTGCTGAAGCGCGTCGCGGGCCGCATCCCCGTCGTGGTCGGCGCTTCCGCGCCCGGCTTCGCGCAGATGAAGGCGATCGCCCGCGGGTCGATCGATCTTGGCGCCGCCGGGATCATGGTTTCCCCCACGCCAGGGCTGAAGGGCGACGAGGCGGTCATCTCCTACATTGCCCAGGCGATGGATGTGGTGGACGCGCCCTTCGTGCTGCAGGACTACCCGCAGCTGACCGGCATCACCATGACCGCACCGATGATCGCGCGCATGGCGCAGGATCAGCGCATGGTGATGTTGAAGGCCGAGGACTGGCCGGGCCTCGACAAGCTGACGGCCGTCCGCCGCCTGGAGGCCGAAGGCAAGATGCCGCGCGTCTCCATCCTCGGCGGCGTCGGCGGCCAGTTCCTGCCGGAGGAACTCGCCCGCGGCGCCGATGGCATCATGACCGGCTACGCCTTCCCCGAAATGCTGGTGAAGGTCTGTGCGCTGATGGCGGCCGGAAGCCGCGATGCGGCGCAGGACCTGTTCGATCTCCACCTGCCGCTGATCCGCACCGAGGTGCAGCCGGGCCTTGGCCTCGCCATCCGCAAATACGTGCTGGTGAAGCGCGGCATCATCGCCCACGACACCCTGCGCGCGCCGGGGCCGAAGATGTCGAAGGAGACGGCCGGCGAGGTGGATTACCTGCTCGCCCGCCTCGCGCGGACGGAGCGACTGGCGGCAGCGGCCTGACGGCGCCCCGCATGGCCAAGGATGGCGATGCGCGCAGCGCGCGGCTGCGGCACTTCTTCGCCGCCGTCACCGCCCATCGCGCCGGTGCCTCCGGCGCGGTGCGGCGCGCTTTCGCCGCCGTGCCGCGCGAGGTCTTCGCCGGCCCCGGTCCCTGGCAGATCCCGGTGTACGGCGCCTCCGGCCGGGCTTACGTCCAGACACCGGACGACGACCCGGCCTACCTGTACCAGGACAACCTCGTCGCGCTGGACGTGTCGAAAGGCCTGAACATCGGCGAGCCCGTGCTCCACGCCCGCTGCCTCGAAGCGCTGGCACTGCGACCCGGCGAAGCGGTGCTGCATATCGGCGCCGGCAGCGGGTACTACACGGCGATCCTGGCGCATCTGGTGGGGGAGGGCGGTTCGGTCACCGCCTATGAGATCGAACCCGCCCTTGCCGCGCGTGCGACCGAGAACCTGCGCGCCATGCCCTGGGTGCGCGTGGTCGCCAGCTCCGGCGCGGTGGAGGGCCTGCCGCCGGCCGATGCGATCTATGTCAGTGCCGGGTTGGCGCAACCGAGCTGGGGCTGGCTGGAAGCGCTGCGCCCGGATGGCCGGCTGATCTTCCCGCTGCAGCCAGAGGGCGGCTATGGCGGCATGCTGTTGGTGCGCAAGCCGCGCCAGGGTGGGCTCGCCTGGCCGGCGCGCTTCATCCAGCGCGCGGCCTTCGTCGGCTGCCGGACGGACCTGCCCGGCGGGGCTGACGCCGGCCTCGCCGCCGCCTTCGACGATGGGGGCTGGGAGGCTGTGCGCGCGCTCCGCCTTGATCCGGTGCGCGACGCCTCCTGCTGGTTCGCCGGCGATGGGTGGTGGCTCTCCACCGAGCCGGCCTAACCTTTTGTCTGAGCGGGTATCTTCACGCGCCTGACCGGGTAAAGTCAGGCGCGATCTGCCCTAGCCCCGGCTGCCGATCACCCGTCTGATCGCGAAGGCGGATTGGATCCGCGCCACCCCCGGCAGCCGCGACAACTGCTCTTTGTGCACGCGCTCGTAGTCCGGCGCGTCGCGCACCTCGACCCGCAGCAGGTAGTCCGACATCCCCGTCATCAGGTAGCATTCGCGCACTTCTGGCAGCCGCCGCACGGCGTTCTCGAAGCGCGAGAGATGTTCCTCCGTCTGCCGGTCCAGCGTGATCTGCACGATCACCGTCACCGTGTCCCGCGCCTCGGGTTCGTCGATGATGGCCGTATAGCCGCGGATCACCCCGCTGCGTTCCAGCAGCCGCAACCGCCGCAGGCAGGCCGAGGGCGAGAGCCCCACCGCCTCGGCCAGTGCCGCATTGGTCATCCGCCCATCCTGACGGAGGGCGCGGAGGATTCGAAGGTCGGCATCATCGAGGCTTGGCATGATCTGCGGCAAATTCGCAGAGTCTGCGGCGTAGGGCCAGCGTAATGGCGCAATCTGCGGCGATTCCGCAGCACATGCGACACCAAACCGTCACACCATCGCCGCATCACAGCATCATCCGGCAAAGGGTGCCCCCCATGCGCGTCATCGTTCTCGGCAGCGGCGTCGTCGGCGTCACCAGCGCCTGGTACCTGGCCCGGGCGGGGCATGAGGTGACCGTGCTCGAACGCCAGTCGGCGGCCGGGATGGAGACCTCCTTCGCCAATGCCGGCCAGCTCTCCTACGGCTATTCCGCGCCTTGGGCCGGCCCCGGCATCCCAGTGAAGGCGCTGAAGTGGATGATGATGCGCCACCGTCCGCTGGTGATGTGGCCGCGCGCCGACCGGCGCCTCTACACTTGGCTCGCCTCGATGCTCGCCAACTGCACCGAGGCCGCCTACCGCATCAACAAGACGCGCATGGTCCGCCTCGCCGAATATTCCCGCGACTGCCTGGGCGACCTGCGGCGCGAGACCGGCATCGCCTATGACGGACGCTCGATGGGCACGCTGCAGCTGTTCCGCACGCAGAAGCAGCTCGATCATGTGGGCGACGACACGGCCGTGCTCGATACCTTCAAGGTGCCCTACGAACTGCTCGACCCAGCCGGCTGCATCGCCGCCGAACCAGCGCTGAAGAACGTTCAGGGCAAGTTCCTCGGCGGCCTGCGCCTGCCGGGCGACGAGACGGGCGACGCCCACATCTTCACCCAGCGCCTTGCCGCCATGGCCGAGGCGGCCGGCGTCACGTTCCGCTACGGAGTGACCGTGCGCGGCCTGCAATCCGAAGGCGACCGCATCACCGGCGTGGTCACCGACACCGGCACCGAGACGGCCGACAGCTATGTGATCGCGCTCGGCAGCTTCACGCCGGAACTGCTGGCGCCGCTGAATGTCCGCGTGCCGATCTATCCGGTGAAGGGCTACTCGCTGACCATCCCGATCCGCGAGGAGGCCGGCGCCCCGGTCTCCACCGTGATGGACGAGACCTACAAGGTCGCCATCACCCGCCTCGGGGACCGTATCCGCGTCGGCGGCACAGCGGAACTCGCCGGCTTCTCGCTGCAACTGCGCAAGCCGCGGCGCGAGACGCTGGAACACTCGGTGACGGATCTGTTCCCCCGCGGCGGCAATGTCGCCGAGGCGTCCTTCTGGACAGGCCTGCGCCCGATGACGCCGGACGGTACGCCGGTGGTCGGGCCGACGCGTTTCCGCAACATGCATCTGAATACCGGCCATGGCACGCTGGGCTGGACCATGGCGTGTGGGTCGGGGCGGCTGCTGGCGGACTTGGTCACCGGCAAGAAGCCGGAGATCGAGGCGGCGGATCTGTCGCTGGCGCGCTACGCGGCGGCGTGAAAAGGTTGGAGGGGCTTTGCCCCTCCAAGCCACCCCACCAAAGGCCTAAGGGCCTCTGGACACCAATACTTCGTGTTGGGCGGGGAGAGGCCTCTCACGGCAGCAGAACACCAGAGCTGCGCAGTACCAGGAATGCGTCTGGGCGCGGGGCACGACGCGACATTGTCGTTCCTGCAACCCCGCCCGGCCCCGCACCGGAAAATGGTGTCCAGAGGCCCTTAGGCCTTTGGTGGGGTGAGGTCCGGAGAGGGGAAAAGCCCCTCTCTGGTCCCCCTCAAGCGCCCGGCCGCGCCCGCTCGATCGCCAGATCGACCACCCGATCAACCGGATCCACCCGCGCCTCCAGCGCATCCAATCTCGCGACAAACGCCTCCCGCAACGCCGCCTTGCGTTCCGCCGGCAACCAGCAGGCATCGACGCCGGCCAGGCTCAGCTTCCGCGCCTCAGCCACACCCCACCGCGCATGGTCGAACACTACGCGCCACCCATGCCCGATCGTCGTCGCGAACATCGTCGGGTCGTCTGTGCCGAGTACGATGTTCAGCCCCGCTTCCCCCATCCGCCTGATGCGTTCCAGCCGCGGCACCCGGTTCGGCACGATCGAGGACCAGCAGGCCATGGTGAAGGGCGTGCCGTCCTCGACCATGCGCGCGACAAGGTCGGGGTCGGCCAGCATGTTGTAGCCATGGTCGAGCCGGTCGCAGCCCAGCGCGTGCCGACAGTTGATCACGTGGCTGGGCGGGCCTTCGGCGAGGGTCTGGTTGTCCTCGCAAACATGCGCGGTGCGGAACAGCCCCATCCGCCCGGCGCGCCGCCATGCCTCAAACCACACCAGCGGCGGCCCGCCGCGCTCGGCGCCATCCAGCCCGACGCCGACGACGCGCGGATGCGGATGCGCCGCGACCCAATCGAGCATCTGCAATGCCTCGCTGGGAAGACACACGCTGCGGTCGATGCAGGCAATCATCAGCGACGACACGCCGAAATCCCTCTCGGCGCGTTCCAGCCCGGCGGCGAGACCCTCGACGATCAGCGGATAGGTCGCCCCATTCGGCGCATAGTAATGCGGGTTGAAGAAGATCTCGACATGCCGCGCATTGCCGTGGCGGTGCATGTCCTCGATGCACTCATAGGCGACGCGCTCGAAATCCTCGCGCCGCGTCACCGCCAGCGCGCCGAGCCGCAGCACTTCCAGGAAGCCGTAGAAATCCTTCCACTGGTACAGCGTCTCGGCCGGGCGCGGCAGCGTCACGCCATTGGCCGCGGCGATCTCATGCAGCGAGGTCGCGCGCATCGCGCCGGCGATGTGGCAATGTAGCTCAACCTTCGGCACGGCATCGAGGAAATCCGACCAGGACAGCATCGCCTCAACCTCCGCGCCGGATGTTCCACAGGAACATCGCCGGGCCGGTCGGCACGTCGTTCAACTCCGCCCGCCAGGCGGAGGGTGCCACGAACTGCCCGAGCGGCATGTAGAAGCCGGCTTCGGCCGCGGCGCGATGCACCTGCTCGGCCGCGCTCTTGCGCGCCGGCTCATCGGCCGCCGCGGCGAAGGCGCTGCGCCCGGCTTCCACCGCCTCCGAGGCCGGCCAGCCGACGAAGCCGCGCGCGCCCGCACCGTTGAGATAGGCGTTCTGCAACGGCGTCTGCATATCCGGCACGGTGTTGGTGGTGTGGAAGATGTGCCACCCCTCCGGCCGCGCCCGCCGCCCGAAGAAGGTGTTCAGATCCATCGTCTGCATATCGACGGTGAAGCCGAGCCGCGTCAGCAGATCCTGCGATACCAGCCCCAACGCAGCGATGCCCGGCGCATCCGCCGGATGCAGGATGCTGACTGGTTTCGACAGATCGGCGCCGGATGCCCGCAGCTCCGCCTGCGCCGTGGTGAAATCGGTCGCCGCCGGCATGCCGGCATTGGTCTCATAGGGCGTGCCGCAGCCATACATGGAGCGACAATCGCGCGCGAATTCCGCCCGGCCCGACACCGCCGCCAAGTAGTCCGATTGCTTCACCGCCAGCATCACCGCCCGGCGCACGCGCACATCGTCGAACGGCGCCTGGGTGTGGTTGAAGCGCAAGATGCCCTGGTACCCAAAGGGCGAGACGACCTGCGCCCGCACCGCGCAATTGCGCTCCAGCACCGGCAGCACATCGGCGGGCACGCGTTCGAGGTAATCGACCTCGCCGGTGGAAAGCCCGCTCACCTGGCTCGATACATCGGGCAGGGCGATGAACTCGATGCGTTCGAAGGTCGGCCGCTTGCCGCCCGACGCCCAGACCGAGGGCTCGGGCCGCGGCCGATACGCCTCATTGCGCGCGAAGACGATGCGGTCCCCGGCGCGGTACTCCGACGCCACGAAACGGTACGGGCCGGACCCCATCGGCTCCGTCACCGGCCTTGCCGGCGGCGTCTCGGCCAGCCGCTTGGGCATGATCATCGGCACCATCGCGCCCGGCTTGGCCAGCGCCTGCAACACCAGCCCGAAGGGCCGCGACAGGCGTAAGCGGAAGCTGCGCGCATCCACCGGCTCGAGCGATTCCGTCGCGGCGATCAGGAAGGCGCCGAGCGAATCCCGCGCGCCCCAACGACGGATGCTCGCGGTGCAATCCTCGGCCGTGACCGGGCTGCCATCGTGGAAGGCGAGCCCCTCGCGCAGCGTGAAGGTCCAATCCCGCCCATCCGGGCTTTCCGTCCAGCGCTCGACCATCTGGGGCTTTGGTTCCCAGCGGTCATTCACCGCGAACAGCGTGTCATAGACGAGATAAGCAACGTCGCGCGTCGTGAAGCTGGTGGTGAAATGCGGGTCGAAGATGGTGGTCAGCGTCTCCGGCACCACGCGCAGCGTGGCGGCGCGGCTCGCTTGGGCGGCGGCACCCCGCGACAGCAGGGTCGGCAAGGCAAGGGTCGCGACAAGGGCTCGGCGGTGCATGGAAAACCTCGCGACGGTTCGTGGGCGTGCCGCTGTGCCGGTGGCACGCGCTGATCTCGCGATGGTCCTTCGATTCACGCCGGGGTTCAAGCTGCGGCTCGCCGGCAAGAGGACAAGGCAAGACCCGCTCGGCCAAGCCGCGCGTGTCTTGCCCAGATGGGCGCAGCGTAGCGCCCCGTCGCCCCGCCTCAGGCTGCGCGGATGCGTTCGAGGAAAGTGCCGATCTCCCCACGCAACCCGGCGGACTCGCTGGACATGGTACGGATCGCCGTCACCATCTCGTCGGTCACCTCATGCATCTGCCCGGCCGACTGCGTGACCTCGCCGATCTCCGAGCGCATCGCATTGGTGCCGACGGCGGTGCGCTGGACACTCTCGGCGATTTCGCGCGTCGCATGCCCCTGCTGGTCGACCGCCGAGGCGATGTCGGCCGACACGTCACTCATCTGCGAGATGCGCTGGCCGATGCCCTGGATCGCCGTCACCGCACCGGCCGTCGCCGCCTGGATCTCGGCGATCTGGCGCGAGATATTCTCGGTCGCCTGCGTGGTCTGGCTCGCCAGGCTCTTCACCTCGCTCGCCACCACGGCGAAGCCCTTGCCGGCCTCGCCGGCGCGCGCCGCCTCGATGGTGGCGTTCAGCGCCAGCAGATTGGTCTGCGCCGCGATGTCGGTGATCAGCTGCACCACCTGGCCGATCTCCTTGGCCGCCGCCGCCAGCCCCTGGACGGAACTGTCGGCCGCCTGTGCCTCGCGCACGGCTTCCTGCGCCATGCTGCTGGCGTTCTGGACGCGCCGCGTGATCTCGACCACCGAGGCGCTGAGCTCCTCGGTCGCCGCTGCGACAGTCTGCACCTCGTTGGAGGACTGATCGGCCGTCGCGGCGACGGACCCGGCGCGCGAGCCCGTCGTCTTGCTCGCCGCCGAGACGGTATCGGCCGCGCGCGTCATTGCCTCGGTTGCCTCGGTCAGGCGCCGCAGCGAGACCTGCGCTACGGTATCGAAGCTGCTGACCTGGCTGTCGATCCGCGCCGCCCGCTCGGCCTTGGCGCGCTCCTCGGCCTCGCGGGCTGCCTCCGCCGCGCGGCTGCGCAGGCCGGCTTCCTTGAACGTCTCCAGCGCCTGCGCCAGTTCCCCGACCTCGTCACGGCGCCCCAAATGCGGCACATCGACATCGAGCCGCCCGGCGGCGACCGTGGTCATCGCCGCGGTGATCTCGGTGAGCGCACCGAGCACCTTGCGCCGGAACAGCCAGCCGCCGATGCCGAGCGCCACCAGGCCGAGACCGAGGGCGACCAGGCCCGTGATCAGGTCCTGCCAGGCTTGGGCGCGCACCGCCTCGGCCTCGGTCATCAGCACGGCAGCGGCCACGTCGCGCAGTTCAGCGACGCCGCCGAACGCATCCACAGCGGCATTCCAGTCCTGTTCGCTGGTCTGTGGTGGGCCCTGGCGGGCCTGATCGACCGTGCGGTCCACCAACTGCTTGTTGGGGGCAAGAACGCGGTCGGCCATCGTCGCATAGCCACGCAGCAAGGTCGGCGCGGCGTCGTCGCCGGCCATGCGCGACTGCATCTCTGCGGTCAGCGTGTCGTAACGGCCGAAGGCGGTGTCGATGCGGCGCAGTTCCTCGGGCGTCGCGGCGCGATGGGCGCGCACGCTCGGGCCGGTCGGCACCAGGAAGCCCGAGATCGCTTCGCGCAGGTTCACCGTCAGCCGCGCCATGGCGGCCGGCGTCTGCAAGTCGGCGCTGAGCCGGCTGATTTGCTGTTCGATGCTGGGGATCAGCGTGCTGAACTGCGTCTGCGCCACAAGGGTGCGTCCCGAGAGCTGGGGCTGCAACACCAGCCTTTCGTCACGCGACAGGCGCCGGCCGGCCTCCGCATCGCGGTGCACGGCGGCAAGGGCGGTCTGCAGGTCGTTCAGGGCGGTGCCGACACTGCGCGGCAGGATGGTCCCGGCCCGGTCGACCGCCCCCCGCACCGCGTTGATTTGCGAGTCCAGCTCGTTCCGCGCCTCGCCGAAGCGGGCGCGCGTGGCCGCCTCCTGCGCCTCGTCGCTGGTGATGAAGCGGGTCAGGCGGGAGCGGTCCTCGGCCACCAGCAGCGGCAGCCGCGTGATGCCCGCAAAGACTGCGCTGAGGGCGGTGGCGTCGTTCGCCTTGTCGAGTTCCTGGAGGTTGGATCGCAGCAGCAGCCCGCCGGCCACCAGGGCAATTGCTGCGATACCGCCGAGCGCGGTTGTCGCAATGGTTCGAATGCGCACGCAGAGATGCTCCTGCCGCTGATGCCCGCCATGCCGCGGACTGGATGGCGGGCCGATCGCGCCACGCCGGCGAACAGTGATGCACCGTAGCAGTTAATGGATTGCCACATGGTGGCCGCGACGCCTGCAAGGCGACGCGATTTGGCGTGGCGGCGGTCCCGGGCTTGGAGGCGCGCGCGATCCGCGCCACCCTGCGCCATCCGCAACGGGAGAAGCGCCATGCCCAAGATCGCCATCCACGTCGAATTCCGCCCGCATCCTGGCAGCCATGCCGCCTTCGATGCGCTGATCCGCGAACATGCCCGCCTGACCCAGGCCGAGGAACCGGGTTGCGAGCGCTTCGAGGTGCTGCAGCCGCTCAACGCCGATGGCAGCAAGGATGAAGGCCGCATCATGCTCGTCGAGGTCTATACCGACCGCGCCGCGGTGAAGGCGCATACGCAGAACCCCCGCATGCCGCTGGTGCGCGAGGCCTATACCCCGCTGATCGCCGAACGCATCCTGACCATGTGCGAGATGTAGCGCGCCACGTGGGGCCGGGCGTCAATCCAGCACCCGGCCCTCGCGGTCGAGCTTGTCGAAATAGGCGATGACGCGGTCCATCATGCCGACGATGTCGCGTGCCTGCTTCTCGCGCGGGGCGGCTGCGGTGGCGATGGCGTGCAACTCCGGCCGGATGTCGACGCCCGCGGCACGCAAGCCGAAGGCCGCCGCGAACACCCCCGTCGCCAACGTGTGGGGGCGGTCGTAAAGCAGGGCCAGGCTGTTCTCATCGTCCGGGTCTATCGCCTCGATCATGACGACGAGCGCGGCCGCACGGCGGCGGACGGCGTCGCCGAGGACCGCCGGCGGCGGCCGCATCTGCCCCACCAGATACATCGCGTCGCGCGCGGTCTCGGCATCCCCCTCGACAATGCGCGCCGCCATCAGCGGCACGAAATCGGCGCGATCCTGCACGGTAGCGAGGGCGCGGTCGCGGGTCTCGCTCGGCATCGTGACGGAGGTGAAGGCAAGCCACGCCTCGGTGGGCGCGTCGGCCTCCGGCAGCGGCGGCGGGCCGGCGGGGGCGGGCATCTCCACGGGCGGCGGCGGCGGCGGGCGCAGCACGACACGATAACGCAACTCGAACCCCACCCCAGTGGGTGGCGGAGCGGCAGAGGAGGCATCAGGCTCGCGCCAACTGGACCAATCGCCATCCACACGCGCGGGTCGCGCCGGGACATTCACGGTGAAGAAGCGCGTGCCGCCACCGAGCAGCACCACGCCGACCACACGGTCATCGACGCTGATGTGGATCGGCACCGACCCGGGGATGATCCAGCGCTCATCCTCCAACCGCGCCGCCTCGATGTCCAACGGGCCGGCGCGCCCACTCCTCTGCGGCCCGGAATGCATCGAGACGTAGGAGTAGCCGCCTTCTGCCGCCACCGGCCGCGCCTCGCCCTCCGCCAGGCGGATCTCGACGGCGACATCGAGCGGTTTCCCGCCGATCAGCGGTTCCACCTCGCGCGACAGCCAAGCCAGGCCACCCAGCAGGGTGATGACGCCGAGCACCCCGGCAAGCCCGATGCCGAAGCCGCGAGCGACACCCGGCAGGCCCGGCCCGCCGGTCAGCCGGCACAGCACCATGCCGAGGATGCTGCCGCCGACGAAGCCGAGCAGGATCATCAACGCGACGAACATGCCGGACCCGCCCTCGCGGGCCGAGATGCGCAGCCAGGGCACCGCGGCGTCGGCGACGACGCCCCCGTACGCCCCGGCGGCCAGGCCGATCAGCAAACCAAGCAGGATGGTGGGCAGCCAGGCCATGGTGATGCGGTCCGTCATTCTTTGAGGTCGATGCGCGACATGCCGTGACCTTGGCGGCAGATGTCGATGATTCGTTTCACCACCCGCTCACGCTCCGCCGGCGTGATGGGCCGCCAGCCTTGCCCGTCCGGCAGCCTCCACCCGTTCAGGGTGCGCGGCAGCAGGCGCGGCGGGTCGCCGAAGGTGCAGATAATCGTCGCGACGCGCCCGTCCTCGCGATAGGTCAGCATCTCGCCGCGATAGTCGAATTCAAGTTCGGCATCCGGCGTCGATGCGGCCGGCTGTGCCACAGGGACCATCGCCGCGCGAATGACGTCCATGTCCGGCGGTTCGGCCGGCGGCAGCGGCGGTTCGAGCACGAAGAACGCGCCCGCTGTATCGGACCATTCGCCCGACAGCAGGCTGCTCTCCCGGGCGCGAAAGGACAGCACCCCGTCACTCGCGCGCGGCCGCGTCGAGACCGGCCGCGCCAGCACCAAGCAGGCGCCGACCGGCGGTGCCGGAAAGCCGTGGTGGACCTCGGCGACGGCATTGCCGGCGGCCAGTTCAGCCTCGACCAGGCGACGCAGGCTGGCCGGGAAGCCTTCGAACTCCTCCCGCCAGCCTGTTGCCATTGGCCGTTACCGGGCCCGCAACAACAGCCGTCGCGCGCGTTCGACCACCGGCAGGTCGATCATCTGCCCTTCGAAGGCGACTGCGCCGCGGCCCTCGGCCAAGGCCACGTCGAAGGCGCCGATCAGCCTGCGCGCGCGTTCGACCTCGGCCGGGGAGGGGCCGTATTCCTCGTTGATGATCGGCACCTGTGCTGGGTGGATGCAGGCCTGGCAGGCAAAGCCCAGCGCCCGCGACCGCTTCAACGACGCGCGATACGCCGCGAGATCCGAGAAATCGGCAAACGGCCCGACCGACCCCAGCGGCTGGATGCGCGCCGCGCGCGCTGCCGCGACGACCATCATCGCATAGACGTACAGCATGTCCCCGCTGGGCACGGCTTCCAACTCGGTGGACAGGTCCTCCGCGCCGATGCCTAGCGCGACGACGCGCGGATCCGCGGCGGCGATGGCGCCGAGCAGCGGCAGCGCGTCTGGCGTCTCGACGATGGCGGCGAAGCGCGTATGTCCGATCAGCATGCCCTGCGCCGCCTCGCGCGCCGCGACGACTTCCGACAACAGCCGGATATGCTCCGGCCCCATCACCTTGGGCAGCATCAGCGTTCCGACGGCCGGCATCACCGCCGCCGCGATATCCGGCACGGCGAGGTCGAGCGCGCGGTTGATGCGTACCGCTACCTCCGCCCCCGCCTGGCCGACGCTCGCGGCCGCGGCGGGCAGCGCGGCGCGCGCGGCCTGCTTCTCGCCGGGCGGGATGGAATCCTCAAGGTCGAGGATCACCACATCCGCCCCGCGCGTATGCGCCTTGGCGACGAACTTCTCGCCCGTGGCAGGCACGAACATCAGCGACCGCCAGGTCACCGGGGAGGCGCGGGTCATGCGAAGGCGACCTCCATCGTCGCGCAGAGATGGCCATCCTTGTCGGCCGCCCAGCACGCCATTTTGCCATCGGCCGGCGCCGCGCCGCACAGCATGACGGTGTCGCCAACCCACAACGGCCGCGCCAGCCGAGCGGTGAAGCCGGTGATCCGCCCGGGCCCATGCTTCAACGCCGCATCGAGCATCAACTGCATGGTCAGTCCGCCATTCTGCACCGTGGCGGGATAGCCTTCCTCGTCGCGCGCGTAGTCCGCATCGTAATGGATGCGATGCGCATTCCACGTCACCGAGGAATAGCGGAACACCAGCGGCGAGGAGAGCAGCTTCCGTTCCGACCACGCCGCATTGTCGGGTGCCGCGACCGGCGGCGTCGCGGCGGTCGGCTGGCCCGGCGGCGGTGCCTCGCGATACATCGCGTCGAATTCATCGACCGCGGCGGTGCGCCCTTCGCATTCGATGACGTGCCGCATGGTCAGGATCGCCATGCGCCCGGTGCGCCCGATCTTCGGCAGCACCTGTGCCACGATGGCGCGCTTGATCGCCGGCGTGCCGATGCGCAGCGCCTCGTTGATCGTCACGCGCCGCCCCGCGCCCATGCGCCGCGGCAGCGGGATCGGCGGCAGGAACACGCCCTTGTTGGGGTGCCCGTCCGGACCGATGTCGGATTGCTTCGCGATGTCCGGAAAGAACATCGTGAACCAATGCGGCGGCAGCGCGTCGCCCTGCTTCAGCGAGGCGGGATCGATGTCCAGCATCCCCGCGATGCGGCGGGCGGAGGACAGGCCAATCTCGTCCTCGACCACGCGCTCGCGGCCGACCCAGTCCTGCAATGCCGCGATGGCGGCTTCGAATTCGGCGTCGGTTGTCATGTCAGTTCATCGCATCCCAGCAGGCCCGGGTCAGTCGCCCGGCGGTGGCATAGGCGGCCGTGTAGCCCGGCAGCCCATCAGGCAGCGTATCCGGCACGCGGTCGACATAGGCGGTGATGATGAAGCGCGGCGCATCGTCCTTGTAGACCACGCCCGCATCCATCCGCCCGCGCGGCCCGCGCCCGGTCTTGTTGGCGACCTTGGTCTTGGCCGGCAGCAGCGACGGGATCAGGTTGCGCAGCCGCTGCCAGGAGAGGATGTCGAGCCCCAGCCGCACCAGTTCCGGCGTCGCGCCCAGATGCGCCGCGGCGGCCGCATCGCTCGCCCCCTTCACCATCTTGTCGAGCAACACGCCCTGGTCGCGCGCCGTGGTGCTCGCCACCGCGTCGATCGGGTGGTCCCACGGCAGGCCCGGCGGCGGGAAGTTCACCCGATGCGTCGTCCCCGTCATGCCGATGCCCTTGCACCAGGCGTTCAATTCACCGCGGTCGAGCCGCTCCAACACCATCTGCGTGCAGACATTGTCGGAGGTGATGATCATGTTCACGAAGGCATCGCGCAGCGGAATGACACAGCCCGGCGTCATGTACTGGTAGGTGCCGCTGTCCACGCCTTCCTGCAGCCGCGCCTCGATGGTGCAGGGCTCGTCGAGCTTGAGCTTGCCCTCATACACCTTCGACAGCGCATGCATCAGGATCGAGGTCTTGCGCGTGCTGGCCGATGGCGTGACGACATCGCCGCCCCGATCCGCCTCGGCGCCGGTCTTGAGGTCCTTCACATACCAGGTGGTGTCGAAATTCTGCGCGTCGCAGATCGCATTCATCCGCGCGACGAGGTCTTGCATGGGCGTTCCTCCTGAAGTGCGAAGGCTAGTCCGGCTTCCGGGGCGTGGCCAGGGCAGGGCGGCCGCGATATCCTGCGCGGCAACGAACGGAGGATACCCCATGCGGACGGAAATCAGGCGCGTCGCGGTGATTGGCGCGGGAACGATCGGCGCCTCCTGGGCCGCCTATTTCCTCAGCCGCGGCCTGCCGGTGAGCGCCAGCGACCCTTCCCCCGGCGCGCCCGACCTGCTGCGGCGGATGATCGAGAATGCCTGGCCGACGCTGATGCGCCTGGGCGGCAAGCCGGATGCCGACCCGAATGCCTGGACCTTCAACGCCGACCCTGTCGTCGCGCTCGAAGGCGCCGATTTCGTGCAGGAAAGCGCGCCCGAACGCCTCGACATCAAGCAGGACCTGCTCGCCCGCATCGACGCCGCGCTGCCGCCGGATGTGGTGATCGCGTCATCCACCTCGGGCCTGCTGGCCTCGCGCCTGTCGGAACGCTGCGCGCATCCCGAACGCGTCGTGATCGGCCACCCCTTCAACCCGCCGCATCTGATCCCGCTGGTCGAGGTGGTCGGCGGCGCCAAGGCCAGCCCCGAGGCCGTCGCCGCCGCGATGGCGATCTACCGCGCCATCGGCAAGCACCCGATCGAGATCCGCAAGGAAGTCCCCGGCCACCTCGCCAACCGCCTGCAGGCGGCGCTGTGGCGCGAGGCGGTGCATCTGGTCGCCGAGGGCGTCGCCTCCGTCGCCGATGTCGACGCCGCGATCAGCGAGGGTCCCGGCCTGCGCTGGGCGCTGATGGGTCCCCACACCACGTTCCACCTGGCCGGCGGGGAAGGGGGCATGGAGCATTTCCTGCACCACCTGCTGCCCGCGTTGGAATCCTGGTGGATGGACCTGGGCGACCCGAAGGTGGATGCAGCGGTGCAGGCGATGCTGGTGGCCGGCGTCGCCGAGGGAACCGGCGGCGCGACCACGGGCGAACTCGCGCAGCGGCGCGACGCCGCGCTCGTCCGCCTGCTGGAAGCCCGCGCCGCCGGCTAGACGGCGCGCGCGGGCCAACCCGCGATGGCTCGGGGCCTACCGCCCCGCCCGCACCAGCCGCCCCGGCAGCGCCCCGGTGGCCTGCCCGTCGCGATAGGTCACCGCGCCCGCCACCACGGTCGCCACATACCCGCGCGCGCGTTGCAGCAGCCGTCGCCCACCGGCCGGCAGGTCAGCCACCATGCGCGGCGCGTCGAGCCCCAGCGCCGCCAGGTCGAACACATTCGCATCCGCGCGCAGCCCGACCTTCAGCACCCCGCGATCGGCGAGCCCCGCTGCCCGCGCGGTGTCCGATGTCAGCCGCCGCACGATCTCCGGCAGCGCGAAGACCTGCTCCTTGGCATCCCGTGCCCAATAGGTGAGCAGGAAGGTCGGAAACGACCCATCCGAGATGAAGCCGACATGCGCCCCGCCATCCGACAGCCCGGCGATGGCATTCGGGTGCCGCAGGCATTCGGCGCTGGCCGAGAGCGTGTAGTCCGCGAAGTTCGTCAGCGGCGCGAAGATGAAGCCGGCCCCGTCATCGGCCGTCAGCAGGTCATAGGCGACCTCCTCCGCGCGGCGCCCCTCGCGCCCCGCCATGGCGGCGATCGAGGCCTCCTGCGGCGGCGCGTAGTCCGGGGGGTCGCCGAAGGGGAACATGCGCTCGAACCCCAGCCGCGTGATCAGCGGAAAACTCGACCCCGCGACGCGGTCCTCGGACAGGATCGCCGCGCGCAGCGCCGGGTCGCGCATCGCCGCCGCGCGGGCGGGCGCGGGCAGATGCGCGATGGTCCTGTAGGACGGGCAGCCGGCGAAGGGATTCTGGCTACCCTGCAGGCCGAGCAGGATGCCGATGGGCCGCGGCGGAAACACCGGGCGGATCGGCAGGCCCTCCGCCGCCGCCGCGTCGGACAAGGCGAGCAGTTCCTTCCACGCCTCGGTCCGGTCATGCCGCGCGGTCAACGAGAACACGGCCGGCTGCCCGCTCGCCGCTACCACGCGGCGGAGGATGGCGAATTCCGTGGCTGGGTCGGGCGTGTTCCAGTCCGACACCATCTCCAGCATACCGCCGCCACCGTCGCGCAGGCCGAGGGCGAGGCCATGCAATTCTTCCTCCTGGGCTCGCAGCGTCGGCGTCGGGTCGCCCTTCAGCGTCTTGTGGCTGATGGTGCGCGAGGTCGAAACGCCGAAGGCCCCGGCGCGCACCGCCTCGGCCGTCAGCGCCCGCATCGCGGCGATATCGCCCTGGTTGGCATTCTCCAGCGCCAGACCGCGCGCGCCCATCACATGCACGCGCAGCGCGCCATGCGGCAGCAGCGCGCAGATGTCGATGTCGCGCGCCTTGGCATCCAGCGCGTCGAGATATTCGGGGAAGGTCTCCCAGCGCCAATCCAACCCCTCATGCAGGATCGGACCGGGGATGTCCTCGACTCCCTCCATCAGTTCGATCAGCTTCTCGCGGTCGGCCTCGCGGCAGGGCGCGAAGCCGACGCCGCAATTGCCCATCACCGCCGTGGTCACGCCATGCCAGGCGGAAGGCGCGAGATGCGAATCCCACACCGCCTGCCCGTCGTAGTGGGTGTGGATGTCGACGAAGCCGGGGCTGACGATGCGGCCGCGCGCGTCGATCTCCTCGCGCCCGCGTTCGGCGACCCGTCCGATCGCCGTGATATGGCCGCCATCGAAGGCGACATCCGCCTCGAAGGGTGCGGCACCCGTCCCATCGACGACCGTGCCGCCGCGGATCACCAGATCGGCCATGGATGGTGTTTCCTTCCCGTGTTGGAAGGCAGGCTAGAGCAGATCCCGATCAGGTGAAATCACCTGATCGGGAGAAGATGCTCCGAAAAGCGACAGCCTGGAGCGGGTTCCGTGAACTGGAGCGAACGGAAACGGCTCACAGTGTCCGCCTGCAAAATCCTGTGCCGGAAACGCCAATGCGTCATCTGGCAGAGCTTCGGTCGAGCATTGAGACCGCTCGCAAGGCGACGCAAACCATCCGTCTGGATCAGGGTCGGATATTCGGCGGGTGGTTGATCGGGTTCAGGAAGCCCGGCTCATGCGCCGCGACGTAACGCAGCAGGTCCGGCATGGTGAAATGCCCCGCGAAGGCCGAAGGCAGGGTCGGCCGCCAGGCCGGATCCTGGTCCGGGTGCAGGAAGGACTCAGGATCCGTCTGCAGCAGCCCGACGAAAACCTCGGCCAATATCCGGCTGCCAGCCGGCCCGAGGCGGTTGCCGACATCGCCCAGCATCTGCGCTTCCTTGAGGATGTAGTACCAGAGAGGCGTCGCCTCATGCAGGCCGACCTGTTTCAGCATCTTGCCATCGTCGCCGGAGGTGATCTCCGCCTCGGACATCACCGGCACGCCCATGTGCCGCGCGACGGCCTGCCCGCTCGGCAGCTCCAGCCGGTAGCCGCGCAACAGGTTGCGGAAGGGCAGCGACCCGCCGCCGCCGGGCAGCGTGTGCAATTCTGGCACGAGGAACGGGTCGAGCAGCCGCGCATGGTTGAGAACGAAGGCGTTGTCGGCGGGGGTGGTGCCAGGCGGAACCGGGGTGGTGGGGCCGAGATCGTAGAACCGGTGCCAGTCGATTGCCCAATCGCCAGGCAGCTCGGGGAACACGAAGGGCAGGCCGAGCTTGAGCTGCGCCGCCATGGCCGCGTTGTCGTTCTGGCTCAACCCGTTCGCGAGCGTGCCGACAATGCCGCCTGATTTGCCGGTGAAGTGGAACAGGAATTTGAAGGAGGAGGTCAGCCCCACCCCTGGAAGTGGTGGCCGGGTCGGGTTGAACGCCCGGTTGTGACTGTAGTTCTGCCGCACCATCGAATGGCCCAGCCGATAGGCGGCGCCGGAGAATTCGACCGGGATATAGGCCTCGCCATAATCGCTCTGGATCTCGGGCAGATAGAAGCGGCGGCCGCCGGTCAGCACGTCCTGCAGATCGTTGTTGTCGATCAGCTTGGTCAGGAAGTCGTGCAGCACGATCCACTGGTAGTGCCAGCGGACGAGCTTGCGCGTCGCGTCGAAGTCCTTCCCACCCTCGTTGTCGAACACCGTATTGTGGAACTTGAGAAAGGCGAGCTGGGTCTGCGCCACGAGCAGGTTCTCGTCGTTGCGCGCGTCGCCGATCAACGCGATGCCCTGTGCATTGCGCGGCAGGTCGAGCGGCAATCCCGCCTTTACCTCGGGGGCGCCGATGGGCCCACCCGGCCCGGCGACGCCGATGAGCAGCTTGCCCGGCCGCATCCGGTCGAACAGATGCGCCGAGGCATCGCCGCTGGGCCCTGCCGCATAGACGTTGTCTAGCTCAAGCTGCGGCGTGCGGAAATTCTTCTCCCCGAGGGGGTCGCGATCGGCTTCGGTCAATGACGAGAGATCGAGCGTGATGTCGTGGTCGATGAACTGCCCGAGATAGGTGTAGCCGGCTGGGATGTTGTCGTTGTTGCCCTGGTTCTCCGGCCTCGTATCCTTCATCGTCGCGGCAAGATCGTTCAGCGCCGTATCGGGGACCACGGGCGGCCGCTGCAGGCTCGCCGGGAACATGTGCCCGAACCGGCCGACCATGAATCTAGGATTGCGATCCCGAAGGGTGCCCGCCCGCACCGCCTTGATCTGCGGGGGAAGTCCACCGTGACCGGACATCGCTAAATCCTTCCGAGATAGGAATGATGTTTTAGCGAAACGATTGGCCGCCGCCAACCAAAATCACCCCCCCTCTGAGATCCGCATCGACGCACGAATGTCCCGCGCCCGTTCCGCACCTGATCCCATGACCTTCCGAGTGGACCGCCGATTGCATCCATCAGCCCATCCATGGGAAGCATCCCCAACCCCGGCCAGGTAGCACCATGTCCATTCACGTCGCCCTGACGCACCGCACGACCTACCGCTACGAACGCCCGGCGACCCTCGGGCCGCAGACGGTGCGCCTGCGACCGGCGCCGCACAGCCGGACGCCGATCGTCGCCTATGCGCTCAAGGTCGAGCCGCAGCCTCATTTTCTGAACTGGCAGCAGGACCCGCAGGGCAATTTCCTGGCGCGAATCGTCTTCCCCGAGCGGGTGACGCATTTCGACGTGACGGTGGACCTCGTCGCCGACATGGCGACGATCAACCCCTTCGACTTCTTCCTCGAACCCGAAGCCGAGACCTGGCCCTTCGTCTATGACCCCGGCCTTGAGCAGGAACTGGCGCCGTTCCGCCGTATTGACCCCTCGGGCGGCCCGCGCCTGGATGCCTTGCTGGCCGAGGTGCCGCGCACCGAACAGCGCACCATCGACATGCTGGTTGCGCTCAATCAGATGGTGCAGTCGCGCATCGCCTACGTCGTGCGCATGGAGCCCGGCGTCTGGTCACCCGACCAGACCCTGACCGAGGGCCGCGGCTCCTGCCGCGACAGCGCTTGGCTGCTCGTGCAACTGCTGCGCCGGCTCGGCTTCGCCGCCCGCTTCGTCTCCGGCTACCTGATCCAGCTCGTCGCCGACCAGAAGCCGGTCGAGGGCCCCGAAGGCCCGACCGAGGACTTCACCGACCTGCACGCCTGGGCCGAGGTCTACCTGCCCGGTGCCGGCTGGATCGGCCTCGACGCCACCTCCGGCCTGATGACCGGGGAGGGCCACATCCCGCTCGCCGCGACGCCGGAGCCGCAATCGGCCGCCGCCATCTCCGGCGCGCTGGAGGAGGTGAAGACCGAATTCTCCTTCGAGATGTCGGTCCGCCGCGTGCTCGAGACGCCGCGTGTCACCAAGCCCTATGCCCCGGCCCAATGGGACGCGATCCGCATGGCCGGCGAGGCGGTGGACCGCAAGCTCAAGGCGCTGGGCATGCGCCTGACCATGGGTGGCGAGCCGACCTTCGTCGCCGCCTCCGACCGTGACGCGGCGGAATGGAACACCGATGCCCTCGGCCCGACCAAACGCGCCTATGCCGGCCGGCTGCTGCGCCGGCTGGTCAAGCTGTGGTCGCCGGGTTCGGCCCTGCAATACGCCATGGGCAAGCACTACCCCGGCGAGCAGCTGCCGCGCTGGGCGTTGTATTCCCATTGGCGTGCCGATGGCGAGCCGGTCTGGACCAACCCGGCGCTGCTCGCCTCCGACGACGACAAGGACAACGCCACGGCCGCCGATGCCTCCCGCTTCGCCAAGCTGCTGGCCGAACGCCTGCAGGTCGACCCCGGCCTGGTGCAGGGCGCGCATGAGGACATCCACTACTACCTGTGGAAGGAGCAGCGCCTGCCGGCCAATGTCGTGGTCGAGGATGCCAAGCTCGCCGACGAACTCGAACGCGACCGCCTCGCCCGAATCTTCGGCCAGGGCCTCTCGGCCGAGGTCGGCTCGGTGCTGCCGATCCATCGCGTCATGCAGGATGGCGTCCGCCGCTGGCAGTCCGGCCGCTGGTTCTTCCGCGGCGAGCACATGTTCCTCATCCCCGGCGACAGCCCGATCGGCCTGCGCCTGCCGCTCTCCTCGCTACCCTGGATGAGCCCGGAGGATGCGCTCCGCACCCAGGAATTCGAAGCCGACCCCTTCGCCTGGCGCGACGACCTGCCGCCCTATGCCGCGCTGATGGCGCAGCGGGCGATGCGCGCCAACCAGGACAGCGAGCCCCTGCCGCAGCGTGCCCTGCGCGCGCCGCATGCTGGTGAGGGCGTCGCCTCCTCCATCGAGGATTTCCGGCCCCAGCCGCAGAACATCCCGGTGGTCGGCCAGTCCGACCCCTCCGTGGTGCGCACCGCGCTCACCGTCGAATCGCGTGACGGCAAGTTGCACATCTTCTTCCCGCCGCTCTTCGCCGCCGAGGATTGGCTGGAGATGGTCGCCGCGGTGGAAGGCACCGCTGCCGAGATGGGCCGCAAGGTCGTGCTCGAAGGTTATCTGCCGCCATCCGACCCGCGCCTGCTGCATTTCTCCGTCACCCCCGACCCGGGCGTGATCGAGGTGAACATCCACCCCGCCACCAACTGGGATGACCTCGTCGAGCGCACCGGCCAGCTTTACGAGGAAGCCCGCCAGGAAGGCTTGGCCGCCGAGAAGTTCATGACCGATGGCCGCCATGTCGGCACCGGCGGCGGCAACCATGTGGTGATGGGCGGCGAGACGGTCGCCGAAAGCCCCTTCCTGCGCCGGCCGGACATGCTGAAGTCACTGGTCGGCTTCTGGCACAACCATCCTTCGCTGTCCTACCTGTTCAGCGGCCTCTTCATCGGCCCGACCAGCCAGCATCCGCGCATCGACGAAGCGCGAATGGATGCCATCCATGAATTGGAGATCGCCTTCTCCAAGGTGCATGCATGGCAGGAAGTGCCGCCCTGGATGACCGACCGGCTGTTCCGCAACCTGCTCGCGGACATGACCGGCAATACCCATCGTACCGAGTTCTGCATCGACAAGATGTACGATCCGGGCAGCAGCAGCGGTCGCCGTGGCCTCGTGGAATTCCGAGGCTTCGAGATGCCGCCGCATGCCGAGATGTCCACCGTCCAGATGCTGCTGATGCGCGCCGCGCTGGCCGCCTTCTGGGAGCGCCCCTATGAGCGCCGCCTGGTGCGCTGGGGCACAAGGCTGAACGACCAGTTCATGCTGCCCTACTACTGCGAGCAGGACTTCCGCGACGCCGTCGACGAACTGCGCAACATGGGCGCGCCGATCGACCCCGAATGGTTCGCCCCGCATCTCGCCTTCCGCTTCCCGCAGATCGGTGAGGTGACGGTGCGCGATGTCGGGCTCGAACTACGCCATGCGCTGGAACCCTGGCATGTGCTTGCCGAGGACCAGGTCGCCGGCGGCACCGCGCGCTATGTCGACAGCAGCGCCGAACGCGTGCAGGCGCGCGTCACCAACTGGGTGCCGGATCGTCACATGCTGGCGGTGAACGGCATCGCCGTGCCGCTGCGCGCGACGGAACGCGCGGGCGAATACCTTGCTGGCATCCGCTTCAAGGCGTGGAATCCGCCCTCGTCCCTGCACCCGACGATCCGCCCGCAGACCCCGCTGGTGCTCGACGTGTTCGACCGCTGGAACGGGCGTAGCCTCGGCGGGCTGACCTACCACGTCGTGCATCCGGGTGGGCGCAGCTACGACCGCTACCCGGTCAATGCGAATGAAGCGGAGGCACGACGCCGCTCCCGCTTCATGCCCTTCGGCCACACCCCGGGCCCGATGGCGCCGCATGAGCCGAAGACCGAACTCGAATTGCCCTTCACCCTAGACCTCAGACGTCATGGCTGATCAGGAAGACGTCACGCCCATCGACGAGATGGTCGATGGGCGCGGCGGCGTACGCGCCCATTGGCGCCCGCTGCTGGGCACGCTGGGCGGCATGGGGGAGGGCGCGCTGGCCGAGCGCGCCCGACGGCTCGACCGTGCCTTCGAGGATGAGGGCATCGCCGGCGTGCTGCCCGGCGCCAAGCGTGACGCCGCCTGGCGCTGCGACCCGCTGCCCTTGGTGCTCTCCGCGGCGGAATTCGCCACGCTGGAGGCCGGCATCATCCAGCGCGCCCGGCTGCTGGAGGCGCTGCTGGCCGACCTCTACGGCCCGCAGGACATGCTTGCCGAAGGGCTGCTGCCGCCCGAACTCGTCTTCGCCAATCGCGGCTTCCTGCGCGCCTGCCACAGCGCCGGCGCGACGCCGCCTCGCCCGCTGCTGCATCTGTATGCCGTCGACCTGGTGCGCGGGCCGGATGGCTATTGGCGCGTGCTCGCCGATCGCACCTCTGCGCCGGCCGGCCCCGGCATGGCGCGGGAGAACCGCCGCCTGCTCGGCCGCGTGATGCCGGAGGCGTTCCGCGGCACCCAGGTGCGTTCGATGCGGCCTTTCTTCGACCTCTGGCAGGACGCGCTGCAACGCCTCGCCCCGCCCGAGGTCGGCGATCCGGCAGTGGCCCTGCTGACCCGTGGCTCCCAGGCGCCGCGCTGGTTCGAGGACATGCTGCTGTCGCGCGAGCTCTCCTGCGCGCTGGTCGAATGCGGCGACCTGACGGTGCGCGGCGGCCGGCTCTTCCTCAAGACGCTGCAGGGTCTGCAACGCGTCGATGTGCTGCTCTCGCGCGTCGATGGCGCCGCACTCGACCCGCTCGAGATGACCGGGTCCGGCACAGCCGGCGTGCCCGGCCTGCTCGACGCGGCCCGCAGCGGCGTGGTGCGCATCTTGAACGCTCCCGGCGCGGCGCTGGCCGAAGCGCCCGCGCTCGCCGCCTTCCTGCCCGCCCTGTCGCGCCGCCTGCTCGGCGAAGCGCTGGAACTGCCCTCGGTCGAGACGATCTGGCTCGGCGAGCCCGGCGCCGCCGAACGCGTCGCGCGTGAGTCCGGCTGGCTGCTCCGCCGCGCGACCGATGGCGCCATGCCTGCCGCCGCCGAGGCCGCGGCCGCCGCGCTGGCCGCCCGCGCCGCCCCCGCCACCTATGCCGCCGCGCGGGTCCCGCCGCCCTCGTTGGTGCCCTGCGTCGCGGCGGAGGGGCTCGAACCCCGCCCGCTGGTGCTGCGCATGTTCGCCATGTTCGACGGCACGCAATGGCAAGTCATGCCCGGCGGGCTGGCGCGGATCGGGCAGGGCGCCACGCTGGGCGGCGCATTGCCGCCGCAGGGCCTTTCGAAGGATGTCTGGGTGATCTCCGACGAAGGCAGCGACATCATCGGCCCGGCCCCGGCGCATCTGCCGCCGATGCGTATCCGCCGCACGCCCGGGGCGCTGCCGTCGCGCGTCGCCGACAACCTGTTCTGGCTCGGCCGCTACACCGAGCGCCTGGAACGCGCCGCCCGCCTCGTGCGCGCGACTCAGGCGCGCATCGCGCGCGGCGTGGTGCTGCCGCGAGAGGCCGCCGAGGTCTCCGCCCTGGCGCGATGCCTCGCCCATGCCGGCTTCGACGGTGCCGAGGAGGTCACCGGCTCCGCCGCCGCCCAGGCGTTGCCCAGCGTGATCGCCGCTGCACTGCGCGACGATGGCGCGCTGACCAGCCTCGGCGAGCGCATCGCCGACCTCACGCTGCGCGTGCGCGACCGGCTGACCGCCGACATGTACGCCACCTTCACCCTGACGCTGCGGGCCGCCCGCGCCGAGATGGACCAGGCCGGCGACAATCTGGAATCGATCAGCCGCGCGATGATTGCCGTGCTGCGCTTCGCAACCGCCGTGGCCGGCGTCGCCGCCGAGAACATGGTGCGCGGCGGCGCCTGGCTGTTTCTCGACCTCGGCCGTCGCGTTGAACGCGCCCAGGCGATCGCCTCGGAGGTCGGCTTCGCTCTCGACGAACCACCGGCGCGCATCGAGGGCGGGCTGCGGCTGATGCTGGAACTCTGCGACAGCGTCATCACCTACCGCAGCCGCTACCTGACGGTGCTGCAGCCGGCCCCGGCCCTCGACCTGGTGCTCGCCGACGGCTCCAACCCGCGTGCGCTCGCCTTCCAGCTCGAAGCGATCAGCCGCAACCTGTCGGAAGTCACCACCGCCGACGACACCACCTTGCCCGATGAAGCGGCCTCATTGCTTGCCGAGGCCGAGGCGATCGTTGCCGAACTGGTCGACGCCACCGACCAGGCCGTCGCCGCGGCCAACCTGCCGCCGCGGCTGGAGGCGATGGCCAACCGCATCGCGGCGCTCTCCGATGGCGTGACGCGACGGTACTTCGCGTTGCTGCCGGCGGCGCAGACCCTCGGCATGGAAGGCGCCGAACCGGCGTTGCGGGGGGCAGCGTGATCTACCGCCTGCGCCATGTCACCACCTATGCCTATGCGCATTCGGTCGACCTCGCCGCGCATCTGCTGCTGCTGACGCCCCGCTCCCTGCCGGGCCAGAACGTGGTACGCAGCACGCTCGCCATCACGCCGACGCCCTCGCACATCACCGAGGCGGCCGACCATTTCGGCAATGCCGCGACGCGCGTCTTCCTCGACAAGCCGCATGAACGCTTCGAGGTGATCGCCGAGGCGTTGGTCGAGGTGCGTTTCCCCGACCCGCCACCGCCCGCGCTGACGCCTCCCTGGGAGGATGTCGTGGCCGGCGCGCGGCGGAGCGAGGCCGCCGAATTCATCTTCCCAAGCCCGCTCGCGCCGCTGGTGCCGGCGGCGACAGGCTATGCCGCCGCCTCCTTTCCCGCCGGCCGTCCGGTGCTGGTCGGGCTGCTGGAACTGATGGGCCGCATCCGCCGTGACTTCACCTACAAACCGGGCGTCACCGGTAACAACACGCAGGTCGTCGAGGTGATCGAAAGCCGCACCGGCGTATGCCAGGACTTCGCGCATGTGATGTGCGCCGCGCTGCGCGGGCTGGGCCTGCCGGCGCGCTACGTCTCGGGCTATGTGCGCACCCGCCCGCCGCCGGGCCGCGTCGCGCGCCGCGGTGCCGACCAATCCCATGCCTGGGTCGAGGCCTGGATGGGAGAGGGCTTCGGGTGGGTCGGCCTTGACCCGACCAACGACATCGTGGTGCGCGACGAGCATGTGGTGCTCGCCTGGGGCCGCGATTTCATCGACGTCAGCCCACTGAGCGGCGTCATCCTCGGCGGCGGCGAGCACGGGCTGCGAGTGGGCGTGGACCTTGAGGAAGCCGAGGGTCCGGTGGCGGCCTGAAGCGCTGCCCGCCTGGGCGGCAGGGCTGCCCGGCCGGCATGCAACACGGTGTGGCGGGCGTCCCAATTTGTCGTGGGACCGGTTGACGTCGCGGGCGCGCAAGATGACTGTTTGGCCACGCGCGCCCCGGAGATCCCGCCATGAACGTCGTCAGCCCGCCCGCCGCCCTGCGCGGCATCACCGAGGAAGAATGGCAGGTCCGCTGCGACCTTGCCGCGCTGTACCGCCTGGTCGCGCATTTCCGCATGACGGATTTCATCTACACCCACATCAGTGCGCGGCTGCCGGGGCCGGAACATCATTTCCTGATCAACAAATACGGCGTGCTTTTTCATGAAATGCGCGCCTCGGATCTGGTGAAGATCGACCTCGACGGCAATGTCGTCGAGGAAGGTGCCGAATCGAAGCCGGTCAACGCCGCCGGCTTCACCATCCATTCCGCCATCCACATGGCGCGCGAGGATGCCGCCGTCGTCATCCACACCCACACCGAGGCCGGCATCGCCGTCTCCGCGCAGCGCCAGGGGCTGCTACCGATCAGCCAGCATGCGCTGAAGTTCTACGGCCACCTCGCCTATCACGACTATGAAGGCATCGCGCTCGACCTCGATGAACGCGACCGGCTGGTGAAGGATCTTGGCACCCACAACGCGATGATCCTGCGCAACCATGGCCTGCTGGTCTGCGGCCAGCACGTCGCCGAGGCCTTCCTGAACATCTACTACCTCGAACGCGCCTGCCAGGCGCAGATCTCCGCCATGTCGGGCGGCGCTGAGCTCGTGCTGCCGCCGGAATCCGTGCGGCAACACACCGCCGGCCAATTCAACCGCCCGAACAGGGGCCAGGACGGCTTCGCCATGGCCTGGACCGCCGCGCTGCGGCTGATCGAAGACGGGAAGCCGGATTATCGTTCGTGATCGCTGACACGCTGATCGCCGGCGGCCGCATCTTCCGCGGCCTCGCCGGCGGATTTACTGACGCCGTCGCTTTGAAGGACGGCAAGGTTCTCGCCCTGGGGGACGCGGCACTCGCCGCCGCCGGATCTCAGACGCGCCATATCGACCTCGAAGGCCGCATCGCCATCCCGGCCTTCAACGAAGCGCACATGCACCTGCTGCCCTACGGCCTCGGCCTGACGCAGGTGAACCTGCGCGCCGAGGAAGTGCGCACGCTGGACGAGGTGCTGCGCCGTATCTCCACCGCCGCGCAATCCGCGCCCAAGGGCGCCTGGGTCATCGGCCGCGGCTACGACCACGGCGAGCTCGACGTCGGCCGCCACCCGACCGCCGCCGAGCTCGACGCCGCGGCCCCCAACAACCCCGTCTACATCGTGCGCACCTGCGGCCATATGGGCGTGGCGAACAACGCCGCCCTGAAGCTCGCCGGCGTCGGCCACAACACGCCCGACCCCGAGGGCGGCGTCATCGAGCGCCGTGGCGGCATATTGACCGGCCTGTTCCTCGAACGCGCCCAGCGCCTCATCAAGGACGCCATGCCGGAGCCCGACCAGGCCCGCATGGTCGATGCCATCGAGGCCGCCTGCGCGCATCTCGCCTCGCTCGGCTTCGCCTCAGCCACGGACATGAATGTCGGCATGACCGCCGGCATGGCGGAAGTGACCGCCTACGAGACCGCTAAGGCCAGCGGCCGCCTACCGCTGCGCATGTGGCAGGTGCTTGCCGGCAACCCCGAAGGCATCGCCCAGGACGCCTGGGCCGCCGGCCTGCGCCCGATGCAGGGCGATGACAGCCTGCGCTGGGGCGCGGTGAAGGTCTTCGCCGACGGTTCCGCCGGGGGCCTGACTGCCGCCTTCTTCGAGCCCTACCTCGCCAGCGCGGGCGGCGGCACCGGCGTCTTCACCTTCCCCGATGACAAGATCCACGCGCTGCTGAAGCAGTATCATGAACAGGGCTGGCAACTCGACATCCACGCCATCGGCGATGCCGCAATCGAACAGGTGCTGCTCGGCATGGAAGCCGCCGACAGCCCGGCCTATCCCTTCGCCGCCCGTCGCCACCGCATCGAGCACTGCGGTTTCGTCACCCGCGACCAGCGCCGCCGCATGAAGGCGCGCGGCATCCTGCCGGTGCCGCAGGCGGTCTTCATGTACGAATTCGGCGACCTGTACGTGAAGAACCTCGGCCATGAGCGGTCGGACCACGCCTATCCGATGAAGACCTGGCTCGGTGAGGGTCACCATCCGGCGGCGTCGTCGGATTGCCCGGTCTCGACCGTCGACCCCTTCATCAACCTGTTCACCATGGTCACCCGCAAGACCAACAAGGGCACGGTGATGGGGCCGGAGGAGGCGCTGACCGTCGCCGAGGCCGTCCACTGCTACACTTGGTGCGGGGCCTACACGCAATTCGCCGAGGATCGCCGCGGCACTCTGGAACCCGGCATGCAGGCCGACGTCACGGTCCTCTCCGCCGACATCTTCGCCATCGAACCCGAGGCGATCTTGACGACGCAGACCGACATCACCCTGCGCGACGGCCACCCGCTCTTTGACCGCCACGGAGAGATGGCCACCGCCGTCGCCGCGCAGTGATCCGGCCATGTTGAGACACGCGCTGCACCGCCTGGTGCTCGCCGTCCCCGTCATGTTCGGCGTGTTGCTGATCGGCTTCCTGCTGATGC
The DNA here is from genome assembly GCF_014644535.1 of Neoroseomonas lacus. Classification (GTDB taxonomy): domain Bacteria; phylum Pseudomonadota; class Alphaproteobacteria; order Acetobacterales; family Acetobacteraceae; genus Neoroseomonas; species Neoroseomonas lacus. The sequence continues at coordinate 178,295 of NZ_BMKW01000001.1, read as the reverse complement.
AGGTGGTGCCGACCGACCCGGCGACGGTGCGCGCCGGCCCCTCCGCCACGCCGGACGTCATCGCCGAGATCCGCGCCGATCTCGGCCTCGACGAACCGCTTTATGTGCAGTTCAGCCTCTATGTCTGGCGCCTGATGCATGGTGACCTCGGCGCCTCGATCATCAACAACGTGCCGGTCTCACAGGAACTCGGCGCCACCATCGGCCCGACGCTGGAACTGATGTTCGCCAGCCTGTTCTGGTCGATCCCGCTCGGCATCCTGCTCGGCACGCTGGCGGGGTATTGGCGCGGCACGCTGATCGACCGGTTCATCATGGCGCTGTCGGTCGGCGGCGTCTCGGTGCCGGTGTTCTTCCTCGGCCTGGTGCTGATCTGGTTCGTCGGCTTCCAATGGCAGTGGCTGCCCTTCACCGGTCGCGGCGGGCCGTTGTGGACGATGGACGGCATCCGCTCGATCATCCTGCCGGCGGTCACGCTGGGCGGCGTCTTCGTCGGCCCGGTCGCGCGCATGACGCGCACGGCGGTGCTCGACGTGCTCTCGGCCGACCATGTGCGCACCGCCCGCGCCAAGGGTCTCACTGAAACCCTGGTGGTGCGCCGCCACGCGCTGCGCAACGCCATGGTGCCGGTGATCACGCTGATCGGCCTGCAGATCGGCTTCCTGCTCGGCGGCGCGGTGGTGACGGAGACCGTGTTCTCCTGGCCGGGCGTCGGGCGCCTCGCGGTCGGCGCCATCCTCTCCTCCGACTTTCCCATGGCGCAGGGCACGATCATCGTGCTCTCCATGGGCTTCATCGTGGTGAATCTGATCGTGGATGTGCTCTACGCCGCGCTCGACCCGCGGGTGCGCGCGGCATGAGTGCCGCCACCGACGCCAGTGAGCCGATCGCCCCGCCACGCCCGGGCATCCTCTCGCGGCTGATGCGCGAACCCGGCGCGGCGATCTCGCTCATCCTCGTCGTCCTGCTGGTCGGCGCGGCGGTCTTCGCGCCGCTGCTCGCGCCGACCGACCCCTATGACAACGACCTCGCCCTCTCCATGGCGCCGCCGGGCAGTGACGGCCTGCTGCTCGGCGCCGACGCCCAGGGACGGGACATGATCACGCGCCTGCTCTACGGCCTGCGCGTCTCGCTGATGATGGGCTTCGCCGCCGTCGCGATCGGCGGCGGCATCGGCGCGCTGCTCGGCTTCCTCGCCGCCTTCTACCGCCGCTGGCTCGACGGGCCGATCATGCGCCTGGTGGACATCATGCTGTCCTTCCCGGCGATCCTTGTCGGCCTCGCCATCGCCGCCATCTTCGGCCCCGGCATCTTCTCGGTGGTCCTCGCCCTGTCGGTCGCGACGGTGCCGCTGATGGCGCGCATCGTGCGCGGCTCGGCGATGGTGGTGATGCGGCTCGATTTCATCGAAGCGGCGCGCGCCACCGGCATGTCCGATGCGCGGCTGATCTGGCGTCACCTCGCACCGAACTGCCTCTCGGCGATCTTCGTCTTCGCCACGCTGCGCTTCGGCCAGGTGATCCTGCTCGGCTCGGCGCTGTCCTTCCTCGGCCTTGGCGCGCAGCCGCCGGTGCCGGAACTCGGCGCGATGGCCTCGGAAGGGCGCAACTTCCTGTTCTTCGCGCCGCACATCGCCGTCGTGCCCTGCGTCGTGATCTTCATCGTCGTGCTCGCCTTCAACGTCCTCGGGGACGCCTTGCGGGACGCGCTCGACCCCAGGCTTCGCGTTTGATCGGGAGACATAGAATCATGAAGAAGACCATCGGGGCCGCGCTGCTCGCGCTGGCCGCGGCCACGCCCTTCGGAGCGGCCTTCGCCCAGGCACCCAACCCGCCCAACACGCTCGTCGTGCTGCGCGAGATCGACGCCGACCGCTACGACCCCGCGCGCTCCACCGCGCGCGGCGCAGGCGAGGTCCTCTACATGATGGCCGACACGCTGGTCGGTCTCGACTTCGACATGCAGACGGTCCGCCCGATGCTCGCCGAGCGCTGGGAGGTCAGCCCCGACGGCAAGACCTATTCCTTCCACCTGCGCCGCGACGTCACCTTCTGCGACGGCCGCCCGATGACCGCCGATGACGTGGTGTACTCGATCAACCGTTGGATCGACCCGGCGACGCGCAGCCCCGTCCGCTGGCGCGCCGGCCCGGTGAAGGAAATCCGCGCCCGCGACCAGTTCACCGTCGAATACGAACTGACCGAACCCTTCGGCGAACTGCTCTATCAGCTCACGCTGTTCTTCGCCTCGATCGTCGATCGCAATTCGGTCGAAACCCTCGGCCAGAATTTCGGGGTACAGGGCTTCAATGGCACTGGTCCGTACTGCTGGGTGTCCTGGACGCCGCGGCAGGAAATGGTGCTACGGCGCCATGAGGGCTACAATTGGGGTCCGCCGGTGATGTACCAGAACCCCGCGCCGCAGGTGGACCGCGTGGTCTGGCGCGTGACGCCGGAAAGCCAGACGCGCCTCGCTGCGCTGCAGACCGGCCAGGGCGACGTGACGCAATACATCCCGGCCATCGCGGTGCAGCAGCTCCGTCGCCAGCCGAATGTCCGCATGTCCCAGCAGGTGAACTACTTCTGGGACCACTTCATGGGCTTCAAGGTCGACAAGCCCGTGGTCAGCGACCCGGCGGTGCGCCGCGCCATCAATATGGCGGTCAATCGTGACGCCATGGTGCGCGCCACTTGGTTCGGAACGGCAACGCCGGCCGATGCGTATCTGAACCCCGCCGTCACCGGCTTCGACGCGCAGGCCGCTACCCTGGTGCCGCATTTCGATCAGGCCGGCGCGCGCCGGGTGCTTGACGAAGCCGGCTGGACCATCGGTGCTGATGGCATCCGCGTGAAGGACGGCCAGCGCGCGACCTTCCTGGTCTATGGCATCCAGACCCAGGCGGCGCAGCAATACCTCCAGGCGATGCAGGCGGATCTGCGGCGCATCGGCCTCGAGATGCGCATCCAGATGTGGGATGCGACGGTGGGCTGGGGTCGCCTGGCCACCCAGGAATTCGACGCCTTCGTGATGTCGTATCCCTATGTCACCGCGACGGACGCACTGTCGCTGTACTTCCTCAGCGGCAATCGGCCGACGCCGAACCGCATGAACTGGAACGACCCGGCGACCGACGCCGCGCTGCGCGAAGCACAAACCGCGGTCGACCCGGCGGCGCGCGCCGCGGCGATCGCCAATGCCCAACGCCTCGTCGCCGGGGCCAATGTCTGGTTCCCGGTGGCGCGCGAACAGCTGTGGCTCGCGTCCTCCGCGCGGACCGAGGGCGTGCGCGCCCACGGCATCTATGGCGTCGGGCTCTATAAGGGCCTCGACATTCGCCTGACGCGCTGAGTCGAACCGGGGGAGGCTGGTCATCACCGCGCTTCCCCTGGTCGTGATGGCCTCGCCCGATCCGGGCGCGGTCAGCCTATGCGCCGCCGCGCGGCGGGTGAGCCCCCACTGAACGAGAACGTGTCGAGGACCAAGGTCATGGCCACAACGCTCATCAAGAACGCCGAACTCGCGGTCGCCTGGGATACCTCCGAGAAGGCGCACACCTATGCACCCGACACGGACATCGCCTTTACCGATGGCACGCTGACCTTCGTCGGCCGCGGCTATGAAGGCACCGCCGATACGGTGATCGACGGCCGCGGCCTGATGGTCATGCCGGGCCTCGTCAACATCCATTCCCACCCGTCGAGCGAGCCGCTGAACAAGGGCTTCCTCGATGAGATCGGCTCGCCCGGCCTCTACAATTCCTCGCTGTATGAATACATGCCGATCTTCCGCGCCGATGCGGACGCGGTGCCGAGCTGTGTGCGCGTCGCCCTGTCCGAACTGCTGCTCTCCGGCGTCACCACGCTCGCCGATCTGTCCATGGCGCATCCCGGCTGGCTCGACCTGCTGGCCGAGGCCGGCATGCGCGTCTGCATCGCGCCGATGTTCCGCTCCGCCCGCTGGTTCACCAAGAACGGCCACGTCGTCGAATACGAGTGGGACGAGAAGGCTGGCGAGAAGGCGATGGAGGAAGCCCTCCGCCTCGTCGAGCGCGCCGAACAGCATGAGTCCGGCCGCCTCTTCGGCATGGTCGTGCCCGCGCAGATCGACACCTGCGCGGCCGGGCTGCTGAAGGAAAGCAACCAGGAGGCCAAGAAGCGCGGCCTGTCCTGGCAGATCCACGCCGCGCAATCCGTCGTCGAATTCCACGAGATCACCCGCCGCCACGGCATGACGCCGATCGGCTGGCTCGACTCAATGGGCCTGCTCGGCGAACGCTCGATCATCGGCCATGGCATCTTCCTCGACGACCATCCCTCGACGCCCTGGCACACCAAGGACGACCTGAACCGCCTGGCCGAGACCGGCACCACCGTAGCCCATTGCCCGACCGTCTTCGCCCGGCGCGGCATCGCGATGAAGGATATCGGCCGCTACATCCGTCGCGGCGTGAACATGGGCATCGGCACCGACACCTACCCGCACAACATGCTCGATGAGATGCGCCTCGCCGCCCACATCGCCCGCACCCAGGCCGGCGACCCGCGCACCATGACCACGACCGACCTGTTCAACGCAGCGACGATCGGCGGCGCGAAGGCGCTCGGCCGCGATGACATCGGTCGCCTCGCGGTCGGCTGCAAGGCGGATTTCTCGCTGGTGGACATCACCCACCCGATGATCCGCCCGGCCTATGACCCGCTGCGCAGCCTCATCTACGCCGCCGGGGATCGCGCCCTGAAGGCCGTCTTCGTCGATGGCAACAAGGTCGTCGAGGATGGCGAGGTGTTGACCATGGACTACCGCCAGGCCGCCGCGCATCTGAACGAGGCGCAGAAGCGCATCGCCAGCGGCGTGCCCCAGCGTGACTGGGCGCATCGCAGCGCGGAGAAGATTGCGCCGCCGACGTTTCATTGGTCGTGAGGGTGCGCCTCAAGGCTGGAGGGGCTCTGCCCCTCCAAGCCACCCCGCCAAAGGCCCGGGGCCTTTGGAATGCCATCCATGGGCGCCGGGCGCCGCTGCCAGGATCGATGCCGTGACCCGCCTTTGTGCTCAACGCGTGTTTGCCGGAGACATTGCTGCCGCCCCGCCGCGCGCCAGGTTGAGGTTTCCAAAGGCCCTTAGGCCTTTGGTGGGGAGAGGTCCGGAGAGGGGCGACGCCCCTCTCTGGCCTACCCGCCCAAACGACACCAGCGCCCTATGACCGACCTCCTCACCATCGCCGGCCTGCGCACCGTCTTCCGCACCCATGGCGGCGAGATCGCCGCGGTGGACGGCGTCGACCTCTCGGTCCCGCGCGGCCGCACCCTCGGCATCGTCGGTGAATCCGGCTGCGGCAAATCCGTCCTTTCCCTCTCGGTGATGCGCCTCGTCGCCCATCCCGGCCGCGTCGCCACCGGCTCCGTCACGCTCGACGGCCGCGATCTGCTGAAGCTCTCCAACGCGGATATGCGTGACGTCCGCGGCAGCCAGGTCGCGATGATCTTCCAGGAACCGATGACCAGCCTGAACCCGGTCCACACGGTCGGCTTCCAGATCACTGAGGCGATGCGCGCCCACGACACCCACGCCTCCAAGGCCGAATTGAAGAACCGCGCGATCGAAGCGCTCAAGCGCGTGCGCATCCCCGCCCCCGAGCGCCGCTTCGACGAATACCCGCATCAGCTCTCCGGCGGCATGCGCCAGCGCGTGATGATCGCCATGGCGCTCGCCTGCAGCCCGAAGCTGCTGATCGCCGACGAGCCAACCACCGCGCTCGACGTGACGGTGCAGGCGCAGATCCTCGACCTGCTGCGCGACCTGCAGCAGGAAACCGGCATGTCGATCATCCTGATCACCCACGACCTTGGCGTCGTCGCCGAAATGGCCGACGACGTCGCCGTGATGTATGCCGGGCGCGTCGTCGAACGCGGCGCGGCCGGCGCGGTCTTCGCCGACCCGATGCACCCCTACACCCTCGGCCTGCTCGGCTCCGTCCCGCGCCTCGATGAGGAACGCGAAACCCTGCTCGCCATCGAGGGTTCCGTGCCGCCGCCCTTCGCCCTGCCCAAGGGCTGCCGCTTCCACCCGCGCTGCCCCTTCGCGGTGGATGCCTGCAAATCCGAGCAGCCCCCGCTGCGCATGCTCGCCGATGGCCATCAGGCCGCCTGCATCCGCGCCCCTGTCGAGGCCTTCGTCGCATGAGTGACACGCTGCTCGAGGTGACCGGCCTCGCCAAGCACTACCCAGTGCGCGAGGGCCTGATCCTGGCCAGGCAGGTCGGCGTGGTGCGTGCCGTCGATGGTGTCTCCTTCACCGTCAATCGCGGCGAGACGCTCGCCCTGGTCGGTGAATCCGGCTGCGGCAAATCCACCACCGCGCGGCTGGTACTGCGGCTCATCGAACCCTCCGCCGGCACCATTAATTTCGAGGGCGTGAACGTCACCCGCAGCGCCGGCGCCGCCCAGCGCGCGATGCGTCGGCGCATGCAGATCGTCTTCCAGGACCCTTATGCCAGCCTGAACCCGCGCCTGACTGTCGCCGATACCATCGCCGAACCGATGATCGTGCACGGCATCGGCGACACCGCCTCGCGCCGCAAACGCGTCGAGGAACTGCTCGGCCTCGTCGGCCTGCGCCCATTCCACGCGCAGCGCTACCCGCATGAATTCTCCGGCGGCCAGCGCCAGCGCATAGGCATCGCCCGCGCGCTCTCGGTGCAGCCGGACCTCGTGGTCTGCGACGAACCGGTCAGCGCGCTCGATGTCTCGATCCAGGCGCAGGTGGTGAATCTGCTGAAGGACCTGCAACGCCGCTTCGGCCTGGCCTATCTGTTCATCGCCCACGACCTCGCGGTGGTGAAGCACGTCGCCGACCGTGTCGCGGTCATGTATCTCGGCCAGATCGTCGAGACGGCGCGCAAGGGCGATCTCTTCACCACCCCGCGCCACCCCTATACCCGCGCGCTGCTCGCCGCGATCCCGCACCCCGACCCGCAGCGGCGCGGGCAGGTGAAGCCGCTCGGCGGCGACGTTCCGAGCCCGATGAACCCACCCCCCGGCTGCCGCTTCCACACCCGCTGCCCCTTCGCGCAGGAGCGTTGCCGCATCGAGGCGCCCGCGCTGCGTCGCATGGCTGACGGCCACGAAGCCGCCTGCCATTTCGCCGAGACGCTGCCGCCGGCCGGCCTCGACTTCAGCGGCGGTCTCTCGGAGATCGCGGCGAAGCGCCTCGCGCTTTACGCCCGCGCCCTCGCGGCGTGATCAGGGTGCGTTCCGCGGCGGGCCCATGTCCGCGAGGGCACGCCACGTGGAACCGCCTTCCCGTTGAACGGGCGTCGCCACCAATGCTGGTGGTTTCAGGCCTGGAAATATCTGCTCAAACTGTCGCGTCATCGCCGGAGCACCAGACATGACCGATGTCCTCGTCGTCGGAGCAGGCCCGGTCGGCCTGACCATGGCCTGTGAACTCGCGCGCCACGGCGTACGCTGCCGGATCATCGACAAGGCCGAACAACCTTCCCCCTATTGCCGCGCCATCGGCGTCACCCCCCGCACCCTCGAGATTTGGGAAGGCATGGGCATCGCGCGGGAGGCGATCGATGCCGGGCTATGGATCACCGGCATGCGCTCGGTCATCGCCGGCCACCCGCCCTTTGACATGCAGCGCGACCTGTCGGACCTGCCCTATGCCAGCCTCGGCATTCCGCAATACGAGACGGAGCGCGTGCTGACGCGCCACCTCGTGCGCCATGGCCTGGCAATCGAACGCGGCATGGCCCTTGAGGCCCTGCACCAGGATGTGGAAGGCGTCACGGTCACCCTGAACGGCCAGTCGCGCCGCTTCGCCCATGTCATCGGCTGCGACGGCGCGCACAGTGCCGTGCGCCGCGCCCTCGGTATCGCCTTCGAGGGCGAGGCCATGCCGATGACGTTCATGCTCGGTGACGTCCACATGGCGGCCGACCTGCCCTATGGCTTGGCGCTGCGCGCCGTGCGCCCGCGGGAGGATGCGCCGCCCGACCTGTTCGTCGCGGTGCCGCTGCCCGAGCCCAACCGCTACCGCGTCTCGATGATCGCACCCGAGAGCATGGCCACCGGCGCCGGCACGGGCCACGGCATCCAGGCGGACATGGCCGGCCCCGATCTCGCCACTCTCCAGGCCGTCGCTGACGATCTGCTGCCCGACCGGCCGGTGCTGTCGGACCTCCGCTGGTCGTCCCTCTTCCGCATCAGCATGCGCCTCGCCGCGCGCTATCGCGACGGGCATGTCTTCATCGCCGGCGATGCCGCGCATATCCATCCGCCGACCGGCGGGCAGGGGATGAACACCGGCATCCAGGACGCCTGCAACCTCGCCTGGAAGCTCGCCGCCGTGTTGTCAGGCCGCGCACCGGCCGCACTGCTCGACAGCTATGAGGCCGAACGGCGCCCTGTTGGTGCGGATGTCGTCGCGCGGACCCTGGCGGCCTCGATCAACTTCGGCCGCGAAGGCGGCGCCAAGCCGGATCGGCTCGAGGATACGCAGATCCTGGTGAACTACCGCGACTCCGTCTGGGTGCGCGACGATGGCGGCGCCGAAGGCCCGCATGCCGGCGACCGCGCCCCCGATGCCGGCGGGCTGCGGCGTCAAGGCGTCGGCTTTTCGCTGCGCCTGTTCGATATCCTGCACGGCACCGAACCGGTGCTGCTGGTCCAGGGGCAGCCAAATGAGCTGCCCCGCGTCGCCGGGCTGCGCGTCGTCGCGATCACCGGGACAGCCATGGACGATCGCCACGGCGTCACGATGCTGCATGACGCCGCGGGGGCATTCGCTGCGGCGTATGGCAGCGCGGCCGGTGCCTGGCTGGTGCGCCCGGATGGCCATGTCGCCTGGCGTGGACCGACAGCGGCCCATCCGGGGTTGGCCGACGTGCTCGGCCGCGTCTTCGGGCTGCGCTGACGTGGTTTGACAAGACGGCGGTGCCCTACCGACACTGGCCGCAATCAAACCCGGAGGAACAAGCATGTCCCGCGCGGCGCCCGCCATCCTGGCCCGACGATCCCTGCTCACTGCCGCATCGGCGCTGCTCGCCACGCCGGCGCTCGCGCAGGCGCCCTGGCCGAACCGCCCGGTGCGCATCGTGGTGGGTTTCCCCGCCGGCGGCACGACGGACATCCTCGGCCGCATCGCCGCGCAGATCCTGCAGGAATCCCTGGGCCAGCCCGTCGTGGTCGAGAACCGCCCGGGCGCCGGGTCGAACATCGCCGCGCAGGCGGTGCTGCGCAGCCCGCCGGACGGCTACATGCTGTTGCTCGGCTCGCCCGGCACCAATGCGATCAATCCGCATCTCTATGCCAATGCCGGCTACGACCCGCTGAAGGACTTCCTGCCGATCAGCCAGATCGCGGAAGTGCCGAACCTGATCGCGGCGCATCCGGGCCTTGGCGTGCGCGACGCGGCCGCGCTGATCGCCTTGGCGAAGACGCGCACGCTCTCCTATGGCGAGACGAGCATCGGCGGTTCCACGCATCTCGCTGCCGAGTTGTTCCGCCTGATGGGTGGCTTCGAGGCGACGCACGTCTCCTATCGCGGCTCCTCGCCGATGATGGTGGATTTGCTGCCCGGCCGCATCGACTTCGGCACCGACAACCTACCCTCGATCATGCCGCATATCCGTTCCGGCGCGCTGGTCGCGATCGGCGTGACCTCGGCCGAACGCTGGCCCGCGAATCCCGAGATCCCGGCCATCGCCGAGACCCTGCCGGGCTATGAGGTGACCGCCTGGTTCGGCCTGGTCGCGCCGCGCGGCACGCCGCCCGAGATCATCGCGCAGGTGAACCAGGCGCTGCGCGTCGGGCTGGAGAATCCGGTGACGGTCTCGCGCATGGCCGAACTCGGCGCCCGGCCGCTGCCCGGCCCGCCCGAGGTCTACCAGGCACGCAACGAACGTGAATTCATCCGCCTCGGCGACCTGATCCGCCGCGTCGGCATCCGCGCGGAATAAGGGAGAGCGCCATGGCACGCATCGGTTTCATCGGTCTCGGCAGGATGGGCGCGCATATGGCGCGCAACCTGCTCAAGGCCGGGCACGAGGTTGTGGTCTTCGACATCGTGCAGGCAGCGGTCGATTCCGTCGTCGCGTCGGGGGCGAAGGCGGCCTTCTCCTCCGCCGCCGCGGCACAGGATGCGGACGTCGTCATCACCATGCTGCCGGCCGGCGAGCAGGTGCGCGACGCCTGGCTGGGGCAGGGCGGTCTCGCCAAGGCGTCCCGCGCCGATGCGCTACTGATGGATTGCTCGACCATCGACGTCGCAACAGCGCGCGAGGTCGCGGCGGCGGCGGGTCGGCCCTTCCTCGATGCGCCGGTCTCCGGCGGCGTGATGGGGGCCGAGGCCGGCACACTCACCTTCATGGTCGGCGGCGACGCGGAAGCAGTCGATCGCGCGAAGCCGATCCTCAGCGCCATGGGCAAGACCATCGTCCATTGCGGCGATGCCGGCGCCGGCCAGGTCGCGAAGCTCTGCAACAACATGATGCTCGCCGCCACCATGGCAGTGACCTCCGAGGCCTTCGTCATGGCCGAACGGCTCGGCCTGCCGGCGCAGGCGCTCTACGACGTGTGCTCCAAATCCACCGCGATGTCCTGGGCGCTGAACAACTCCTGCCCGGTGCCCGGCCCAGTGCCGACGAGTGCGGCGAACCGTGATTTCGCACCCGGCTTCACCGCGGCCCTGATGCGCAAGGACCTTGGCCTCGCCCAGCAGGCGGCGAAGGATGCTGGCGTGGATGCGAAGGTCGGCGCGCTGGCGCTCGCGCTGTTCGACCGCTTCGTGGAAAGCGGCGGAGGCGGCAAGGATTTCTCGGGAATCATCACGATGATCCGTGAAGGCAAGTGACCATGACGACGACTTTTGTTTCACCACGGCTGCTCATGATCGGCGGCGGTGCGGTCGGGAAGCTCGCCGAGGTTCTCGGCCAGTTCGGCTTCTCGAAGCCGCTGGTGGTCACCGACCCATGGATGGTTTCCTCCGGCACGGTGGAGAAGGCGCTCGCACCGCTGCGCGCCGCCGGCATCACCGCCGGCGTGTTCTCCGACACGGTGCCCGACCCGACCGACACGGTCATCGAGGCCGGCGTCGCCGCCATGAAGGCGGGCGACTATGACTGCCTGGTCGGTTTCGGCGGCGGTTCCCCGATGGACACCGCCAAGGCGATGGCCATCCTCGGCGCCGCGCCCGCGGGTGCGAAGATGCGCGACTTCAAGGTGCCGGCGCAGGCCAATCGTGGCGCGCTGCCGGTGATCGGCGTCCCGACCACGGCGGGCACCGGCAGCGAGGCGACGCGCTTCACCGTCATCACCGACACCGAGCGCGACGAGAAGATGCTGATCGCCGGCCTCGGCGCGCTGCCGCTCGCCGCCGTGGTGGATTACGAACTGACCTTCTCGCTGCCGGCGCGCATCACCGCCGATACCGGCATCGACAGCCTGACCCACGCGCTGGAGGCCTTCGTCTCCAAGCGCGCCAATGACGAGGCCGATGAATACGCGCTGCGGGCGATGCGGCTGATCGCGCCCAACCTGCGCACCGCCTATGCCGAGCCGTCCAATGGCATCGCCCGCGCGGCGATGATGAAGGGCGCGACCTTGGCCGGGATCGCCTTCAGCAATTCATCGGTCGCACTGGTGCATGGCATGTCACGCCCGATCGGCGCGCATTTCCATGTCCCGCACGGCTTGTCCAACGCCATGCTGCTGCCGGCGGTCACCGAATACAGCCTCAACGCCGCCCTGCCGCGCTATGCCGAGGCCGCGCGCGCCATGGGCGTGGCCACCGCCGCCGAGGGCGACCAATCCGCCGCCGCCAGGCTGCTGCAGGAACTGCGCGACCTCAACCGGGACCTCGCCGTGCCGACGCCGGCCGCCTATGGCATCGACCCGGCGGCCTGGAACGCGCTGTTGCCGACCATGGCCGAGCAGGCGCTCGCCTCCGGCAGCCCGGCGAACAACCCGGCGGTGCCGGCGGCGGAGGAGATCGTCGCGCTGTACCGGCGCGCCTGGGCGGGGTGAGAGACCTTGCCGCGCCGCGGGCCAGGACCGCCGGGGCGGCGGATGCCTCCTGATGCACCAGGGGCGTGATTGACCGGCGCCGAGCGGGCATGATGCGGCCGCCCCGGGACGGAAACGCTGCCATGGTACCAGGAATCGCCATCCTCGATGGAGCCGCCGCGCCGCCGGATGGCGCGGCCATGCACGCGGGGTCCGGCCCGTGCTGAGCGCCGCGCCGAAGAGACTCGCCCTGGCGCTGTGTCTGTTGCTGCTGGCCATGGGGGTAGGCCGCGCGGCGCTGCGGCCGGCCATCGACACGTCGAGCCCGGCCGCGACCTACGCGAGCTTCCTGTCCGAGGCGCGGCGGATCGAGGGCCTCTTCGCGGCATATCGCGCCGATCCGGGCCTCTCGACGCAGCTTGTCGTGGTGCGGGCGATAATCGGCCTCGGCACGGCGGTCTTCGACCTCAGCGACTTCGCCCCCGACCATCGCTGGAAGGACGCCGCCCGCTCCGTCGCGCTGCTGGTGGACATCCTCAACCGCATCCCAGTCGTGCCGCCCGAGGCCTTCCCCTCAGGTAGCGGCGCCAACGCGCCCGCGCATTGGACCATCCCCGGCACCGAGCTGACCATGTCGCGCATCGAGAGCGGCCCACGCTCCGGCAGCTACGTGTTCTCCGCCGCGACTGTCGCCCGGCTGCCGGAATTCCGCGCCATGGTCGAGGGCGACCCGGTGACGCAACGCACCGACATGTCGAACTGGACCCTGGCGCAGCAGCAATTCGTCGGACCCCTGCTCAAATGGCTGCCCGTGCAGCAACTGCCCGCGTGGACGCATGCGACCCTGCTCGGCGCACCGGTGTGGAAGCTGTTGTTCCTGTTGGCCAGCATATTCCTCGCGGGCTGGTTCTTCCTGCTGTGGAACCGCTGGCTGATGCGCGCCACGGTGGGCGCTACCGGGATGCGCAAATTCGCGCTGCGGCTGCCGGCGGCGCTCATGCTCGCCGTGCTGACGGCCTTCATCCATTTCATCGCGTCGCTTCAACTCGTCCTGCCCAGCCCGATCGGCGACTGGGAGACAACGCTGGCGATGATCCTGCTCTATCTCTCGGCTGCCTGGGGGGCCTGGCTCACCTGCTGGCTGTTGGCCGAGGCGATGATCGCCTCGCCGATCTTTCCCGACGACCTCTACGACGCCAATCTGTTGCGTCTGCTCGCGCGCGTCGGCTCGCTCGTCGCGGCGTCGGTCCTGATCATCTATGGCGCGAATGATATCGGCGTACCCGCGGTCGGCCTGCTCGCGGGCGTCAGCGTCGGCGGCATCGCCCTCGCCCTGGCGGCGCAATCGACTGTGGAGAACCTCTTCGGTGGCGTCTCTATCTTCGCCGACCGCCCCTTCCGCGTCGGCGACTTCATCCGCTATGGCGAGGACAGTGGCACGGTCGAGACGATCGGGCCGCGCTCGAGCCGCATCCGCGGCCTCGACGGCACGTTGACGGCGGTACCGAATGCGGACCTCGCCAAGATGCAGCTGACCAACCTCACCGCCCGCGACAGGACGCTGTTCCACCACACGATCATGGTCCGCTACGAGACCTCGCGCGGGCAGTTGCAGCATCTGCTCGCGACGCTGCGCGACAGGGTGAGCGCCCATCCCAGCGTGGAGAAATCCGCCACCCTGCCGCGCATCCGCCTCGTAGGCCTCGGCTCATCCTCGGTGGATATCGAGATCTTCGCCAAGGTGCTGGTCCCCGACCTCGCCGGCTATCTCGAGGTGCAGGAAGTCCTGATCCTCGAGATTATGAACGCGGTCGAGGACTACCGCGCCGGCTTCGCCATTCCCGCGACCATCACCCACGCCGCCCCGCCGAGCGAGACGCCCCGCGCCACCACGCCAGGCGCCTGACCCGGCGTCGTTCAGCCCTTCGCTGGCTTCGGGCCCGCCGGCGGCTCGTCCTTGCGCAGCCGGGTCCGACCGGTGAACAGTACGATCGGCGCCGCGATGAAGGTCGAGGACGACGTCCCGATCACAATGCCCGCGATCATCAGCCAGCCGAAGCCCGACAGCGTCTCGCCGCCGAACAGCGCCAGCGGCACCGCCGAGAGCAACAGCGTCATCGACGTCCCGAGCGTGCGGTTCAGCGTCTCGTTGATCGACAGGTCCACCAATTGCTCGAGCGGCATCGTCTTGAACTTACGCAAATTCTCGCGCATGCGGTCGAACACCACGACCTTGTCGTTGGCGTTGAAGCCGATGATGGTCAGGATCGCCGCGACGGTGGTCAGGTTGAACTCGATCCCGGTCACCACCATCACGCCGATCACCTTCGTGGTGTCCAGCATGAGCGTGACAACGCCGGCAATGGCGAATTCCCATTCGAAGCGGATCCAGATGTAGGCGAGCATGGCCAGGAAGGAGAGGCCGAGCGCCAGCATGCCGCCGAGGAACAACTCATCCGAGACGCGATTGCCCACCGCCTCGACGCGCAGGATGCGCGTGCCGGCGGCGACGTTCTCCAACGCGCCGCGCACGGCATTCACCGCATTCTGCACCGCGCCCTCGTCGCCCTGCGCCGGCAGCCGGATGGCGTAGGTCGAATGGTCGCCGAACTGCAGGATGGTGGCATCGCCGAGATTCAGCCCGCTTACCGCCGAGCGCAACGCGCCGATGTCACCGGGCCCGGGCGTGCGGACTTCCATCTCCAACCCGCCCTTGAAGTCGATGCCCTTCTCCAGCCCCGGATAGAAGGCCAGCGCCACCGAGGCGGTCGACAGCACCGCCGAGGTCAGCAGCCCGATCCGCGCCCCGCGCATGAAGCGGATGCGCGTGTCATCCGGCACGATGCGGAACAGCGGCCGCGCCAGCCGCTGCATCAGCGTCAGCCCCGGCCGTTCGATCACCGGCAGTTCCTTCGGCCGCGTGCGGCGATACCACCAGGACACCATCAGCCGGGTCAGCACCGTCGCCGTCCACATCTGCACCACGGTGCCGATCGCGACGGTCACGGCGAAACCCTTCACCGGCCCTGAGCCGAAGCCATACAGACAGGCCATGGCGATCAGGTTGGTGAGGTTGGAGTCCATGATGGTGCCGGACGCCTTGGTATAGCCGGCCTCCAGCGCATTGATCGGCGTTCGTCCGTTCTTGATCTCTTCGCGTATCCGCTCGTTGATCAGGATATTGGCGTCGAGCGCGGTGCCCAGCGTGAGCACGATGCCGGCGATGCCCGGCAAGGTCAGCGTCGCCTCCAGCAGCGATAGCCCCGCCATCATCAGGATGATGTTGAACACCAGCGCGATGTTGGCCAGCCAGCCGAACAACCCGTAGGCGAGCCCCATATACAGGAAGACGAAGGCCGTCCCGGCCGCCAACGCGATCATGCCGGCACGGATCGCATCCGCCCCGAGTTCCGGCCCGACGGTGCGTTCCTCGACCACGGTGAGCGGGGCGGGCAGGGCGCCCGCGCGCAGCAGCACCGAAAGCTCATTGGCCGATTGCGCGTTGAACGACCCACTGATCTGCCCCTGGCCGCCGGTGATCGGCTCGCGGATCACCGGCGCGGTGATCACCTTGTCGTCCAGCACCACGGCGAAGGGGCGGCCGACATTCTCGCGCGTTATCTGCGCGAAGCGCCGCGTGCCGACCGAATCGAACTGGAAATTCACCACCCATTCGCCGTTGCGGCTGTCCTGCCCGGCGCGGGCGTTGGTCAGGTTGGCGCCATCCACCTCGACGCGCCGCCGCACGGCGAAGCGTTCGCCCGGCCGCTCGCCAGGCAGGAACATCACCCCCGGCGGTGGGGTGCTGGCCAGCGCCGCATTCTCATCTACCAAGTGGAAGGTCATGCGCGCCGTGCGGCCCAGCAGTTCCTTGATCCGGTTGGGGTCCTCGACGCCCGGCAGCGTCACCAGGATGCGCGACTGCCCCTGGCGGGCGATCAGTGCTTCCGCGACGCCCGTCTCATCGATGCGGCGGCGGACGATCTCGATGGATTGCTCGACCGCGCTGGATGCCTTGGCGCGCAGCCCGGCCTCGGTCAGCGTCGCCCAGATCTGCCCGTCCGGCTCGCTGGTCACGTCGATATCGGGCACGTTCTGCCCGGTCGACATGGTGACCGGATTGGCCAGCTCGCGCAGCGCGGCGACCGCCGCGGGCACCTGTGCGGCATCGAGCACGCGCAGCCCCATCCGCCGGTTCGCCGCATCGGCGGCGAGGTTCACGTAGCGGATATTGCCCGTGCGCAGGCGCGTGCGCGCGCCGTCGATCATGCTCTCGAGCCGCTCGCGCACCACGGTGTTGAGGTCGACCTCCAGCAGCAGGTACGACCCACCCCGCAGATCGAGTCCGAGGCTGACCTGGCGGGCCGGGAACCAGCTCGGGAAGGCCGAGCGCGGCGCCAGGTTCACCATGGCGATCAGCGTCCCGATGAGGCAGACCGCCAGGATGGTGACGGTCTTCCAGCGCGCGAAATGAAGCATGGGTAACAAAAACCCCGGTTTTTCAGGCGCCGGACAATGGCCAGGGGGTGCAGGTCATGCAACCCCGCCGGCGGGATGGCGCAAGCCGCGCCGTCATCGCGGAGGCGGCGCGATTGCGCAAGGGCTTACGCAGGCGGCGATGCTTGACGCGGATTGGACGACCGTCCTACATGCCCATTAGGACGTTCGCCCCAGGAACCCGCCATGCCCGCCGGGCAGACCCGCGACCACATCATCGAGGCCGCTGACGCCCTGTTCTACGAAAAGGGCTTCGACCACACCGCCTTCTCCGACATCGCGCGGGCGGTCGGCATCTCGCGCGGCAATTTCTATTACCATTTCAGGACGAAGGACGAGATCCTGGCCGCCGTGATCGACCGCCGCCTAGCCCGCACCGCCGAGCTGCTGGCCGGCTGGCAGGCGCAGGCCGCTGACCCGGCCGGCCGCATCCGGTGCTTCATCGGGATGCTGGTGGCGAACCGCGAGCCCATCATGCGCCATGGCTGCCCGGTCGGCACGCTGTGCCAGGAACTGGCCAAGCTCGGCCACCCCGCCCAACCGGATGCCGTGCGCCTCTACACCCTGTTCCGCGACTGGCTCGCCCGCCAATTCACCGAAGCCGACCGGGCAGGTGAGGCCGACGCGTTGGCCCTGCACCTGTTGGCCCGCAGCCAGGGCGTCGCCGCTCTGGCCAATGCCTTTCACGACGAAGGCTTCATCCGCGCGGAAGTCGCCCTGATGGAGGCCTGGCTGACCCGGGAGATCCCGCCATGTTCATGATCCTGCTGCGCTTTTCCACCAACAAGGCCGAGGCCCCCCGCCTGATGGAGGCCCACAACTCTTGGCTGCGCGAGGGCTTCGAGGCCGGCGTCTTCCACCTCGCCGGCAGCCTGCCGCCGGGGCTGGGCGGCGCCATCCTCGCCCATGGCGCGACCCGCCCTGAGATCGAGGCCCGCCTCGCCGCCGACCCCTTCGTCGCCGCCGACGTCGTCCGCCCGGAGATCGTCGAGATCACTCCCGCCCGCACCGAACCGCGCCTCGCCCATCTGGCGGCTTGACTCATGGACAAGCTGTTCACCGCCCCCGATGGCCGCCCGCGCTGCCGCTGGTGTGCCGCCTTCCCCGACTATGTCGCCTATCACGACACCGAATGGGGCTTCCCCGTCACCGACGACCGCCGCCTGTTCGAGAAGATCTGCCTGGAAGGGTTCCAGTCCGGCCTGAGCTGGCGAACCATCCTGACCAAGCGCGAGAACTTCCGCGCCGCCTTCCACGGTTTCGACATCGACCGCGTCGCCGCCTTCACCGAGGCTGATGTCGCCCGCCTGCTCGCCGATGCCGGCATCATCCGCCACCGCGGCAAGATCGAGGCTGCCATCAACAACGCCCAGCGGGCGCGCGAACTGCTTGCCGAAACCGGCACGCTCGCCGCGTATTTCTGGCGCTACGAGGGCCAGGCGGTGCCGGGCTTTCGCGCGACCTCGCCGGAATCCGTCGCCCTGTCAAAGGACCTCAAGAAGCGCGGCTGGCGCTTCGTCGGCCCGACCACGGTCTATGCCTTCATGCAGGCGATGGGACTGGTCAACGACCACGACCCGGGCTGCGCCATCCATGCCGAGGTGGCCCACGCCAGGGCCGTCTTCCAGCCGCCCACCGCCCGGTAGCGGTCGGCGCTCCCAGGCGCGGAACCGCCTCGCGCCATCCACATCCCGGCACCGGCGCGGCGGGCCGGTGCCGCCGTGCGAAAAATGCCCTAAACCGCGCCCATGAACGCCAGCGACACGCGACTCGCCCTTGCCATTCTCGGCGTCGGTCATTTCGGCCGCTTCCATGCGCTGAAGGCCGCCGCCAACCCTCGCATCCGGCTTCTCGGCCTGGCGGATGCCGACGCCGCCCGCGCCGCCACGGTCGCCGCCGAGGCCGGCACCGAGGCGCTGCCCCCCGTGTCGGCGATCGCCGCCGCCGACGCGGTGATCATCGCCGCGCCCACGCGCTTCCATCACGACCTCGCCATGGCCGCCCTCGCCGCCGGCAAGCACGTCTTCATCGAAAAGCCGATCGGCGCCACGCTCGCCCAGGCCGATGCGCTGATCGCCGCCGCCGCCACCGCCCGCCGCGTCCTGCAGGTCGGCCACATCGAACGCTTCTCCGCCGCCTTCCGCGCCGTGGTGGAAGCCCCCGCCGGCGGCCGCGCCCTGTCCTGGGACGCCGTCCGCGTCGCCCCCTTCCGCCCGCGCAGCCTCGATGTGTCAGTGGTGCTCGACCTGATGATCCACGACATCGACTTGGTGTTGACCCTCGCCGGCGAGGACCCCGACGCCGTCGAGGCGGTCGGTGCTACCGTCGCCTCCGACCGCCCCGACTTCGCTGTCGCCCGGCTGCGCTTCCCCGGCGGCCGTGCCGCGGTCATTACCGCCTCGCGCGTCTCGCTGGCGATGGAACGCCGCCTGCGCGTGCTCGGCACCGAGGGCGAGATGAGCGTGAATTTCCTCGATCGTTCGCTCGCCATCCTCCGCCGAGGCGGCGCCGAGCCCGTCGCCACCATGCCGGGCTCGGGCATCGACCGCGCCACCTGGACCGACCATGACAGCCTGGAAGCCGAGCAGGCCGCCTTCGTCGGGGCCTGTCTGGACGGCGCGCCGGTTGTGGTGGACGGTGCGGCCGGACGGCGCGCACTGAAGGTGGCGCTCGCCGTGGAGGCCGCGATCGGCGGCGCGTAAGAGGAAACGCTACGAATGGAAAAGCCACGCATCGCCATCGTGGGGGCCGGCGCGGTCGGCGCCTATGCGGGGTCCTACATGGCCCAGGCGGGCCACGACGTGACCTTCATCGACCCCTGGCCCGAACACGTCGAGGCGATGCGCTCGCGCGGCCTGACCATCGAGCATCTGAAGGATGTGCCGCCCTTCACCGTGCCGGTGCAGGCGATCCACCTCACCGAGCTGCAATCCTTCGCCAAGCAGAAGCCGGTCGACATCGCCTTCGTCTGCATGAAGTCCTACGACACCGCCTGGGCCACGACGATGATCGCGCAGTACCTCTCGCCCGGTGGCTACATCGTCTCGCTGCAGAACTGCATCAATGAGGAAGTGATCGCCGGCATCGTCGGCTGGGGTCGTGTGCTCGGTGCCATCGCCTCGCTGATCACCGTGGAACTCTCCGCCCCCGCCCTGGTGAAGCGCGCCGCCGGCAAGTCGGGCGCCTCGCACACCGTCTATCGCGTCGGCGAACCGCATGGCCGCGTCTCCCCGCGCGCCGAGTACATTACCTCGCTGGTCGCGCTCTCCGATTCGGCGCTCACCACGACCAATCTATGGGGCGAGCGCTGGTCGAAGCTGGTGGCCAACGTGATGGGCAACGGCATCGCCGCCGCCACCGGCCTGCTTGCCAAGGAAGCCACGGCAGACGACGCCATCCGCGGCTTCGCCGCTCGGCTCGGCAGCGAGGCGATCCGTGTCGGCCAAGCCCTCGGTTACGACCTCGAGGAAATCCTCCATCTCGACGCCGAGATCATCGCGAAAGCCGGGGAGGGCGATGACGCCGCCCGCAAGGCCTACGACGCGCAACGCCTCGCCGATACGCAGAAGCCCGGCGGCGGCGCCCATCGCGCCTCGATGGGCCAGGATATGATGAAGGGCCGCCGCACCGAGATCGAATACCTCAACGGCTTCGTCGTCGCGCGTGGCGCGGAAGTCGGCATCGCCGCCCCGGCCAACGCCGCGCTGACCGAGATCGTCAAGCGCGTTGAGCGTGGCGAACTGTCCGCCTCGCCCGACCTGATCCGCAATCTGCGGCTCAACTGATTGGACCGGCGCGCCTCCGGGGGCAGCGGCTTCACCGGATCGGGACCGGCGGGATGGGGACAAGCGCCGCGTGGGCTGGCACCGTGACCCGCGACGCCAGGATGAGATGAGGGTCAGATCATGAAAGTTGCGGTCATGGGTGCCGGAGCCATCGGTTGCTACTACGGCGGCCTGCTCGCCCGCTCGGGCCTGCCGGTCACGCTGATCGGCCGGCCGCAGCATGTCGATGCCGTGACGCAACGCGGGCTCCTGCTGGATATCGGCCAGGAGCAATTCACCGTCCCGATGGCCGCCACCACCGAGGTGAGCGGCGTCGCCGGCGCCGATGTCGTGCTGTTCAGCGTGAAGTCCGGCGATACCGAAGCGGTCGGCCGCGCCATGCTGCCGTATCTGCGCCCCGATGTGACGATCCTCTGCCTGCAGAACGGCGTGGACAACCCGGACCGCCTGCGCGCCGTCATCGGTGGGACAGTGGTGCCCGTCGCCGTCTACGTCGCCACCGCCATGGCCGGGCCAGGGCATGTGCGCCACCACGGCCGCGGCGACCTGGTGATGGGTCCGAATCCCCACGACAGCGAGATCGTCCAGCACTTCGCCGCCGCCGGCATCCCGACCACCGTCTCCGCCACAGCGATCGATGCGCTCTGGGCCAAGCTGATCGTCAACTGCGCCTACAACGCGCTCTCGGCGCTGACGCAGCTCCCCTATGGCCGGCTGCTGGCGATGGGCGGCGTCGCCGAAGTGATGACCGATGTCGTCGCCGAATGCGTCGCCGTGGCGACTGCCTCCGGCGTGACCGTCTCGCCGGAGATCCTCCCCTCGGTGCTCGGCCTGGCCGCCAGCATGCCCGGACAGCGCTCCTCCACAGCGCAGGACCTCGCCATGGGCAAGCCGACCGAGATCGACCACCTCAATGGCTTCGTCATCCGCCGTGGTGCCGAACTGGGCATCCCCACCCCGGCGAACCGCGTGCTGCACACGCTGGTCAAGGCGACCGAAGCCGTGAAACGCGGCGATTGACCGGCTGAGGGAGCGCCGACTCTACCCGCCCTCGCGTTTCGCCGCCCAGACCAGGATCGCATCGAGCGCCGGGCACAGCGCCCGGCCCCAGTCGGTCAGGCCATACTCGACCTTTGGCGGCACCTGGTGGTGCACGACACGCCGCACCACGCCGTCCGTCTCCAACTGGCGCAATTGCTGGATCAGCATCTTCTGCGACACCGCCGGAATGGCACGCTCCAGGTCGGAAAAGCGCCGCAGCGACCCGTCGAACAGGTGGAACAGGATCAGCAGCTTCCACCGTCCTTCGAGGATGAGCAGCGTCGCCTCGACATCCGCCGCCGCCGTCTGCGGCGTATAGGGCGCACCGCTGCGGTCCACCTTACTTTCAGGTGAGTACCTTACTTTTTCGTCTGTGCTTGCCATTGCTGAAGTTTATCCGCACCTCCGCCTTCACTCAACCGAGGAAGGAGAGCCCCATGACGCCGCCGCTGCCCGACCCGATCGCCGCCTATTACGCCGCCGAGCAGGCCAATGACGCCGAGGCCCTGTCCCGCTGCTTCGCCCCCGAGGCCATCGTGCGCGACGAGGGCGCTACGCGCCACGGGCGCGCCGAAATCGCGGCCTGGATGGCCGAGGCCAAACATCGCTATCAACACCGCACCGAGATCCTGTCCGCCACGGCCGAGGGCGACACCGTGACCGTCGCGGTCCGCATCAGCGGCCGCTTCCCCAATTCACCGGCCCATGCGTCGCAGGTGTTCACCCTGGCCGACGGCGCCATCAGGATGCTGGTGATCGCCTGATGGCCGGCCCCCTGCATAGCAAGCGCGCGCTCGTCACCGGCGCGAGCCGCGGCATCGGCCGTGCCGTTGCCGACCGCTTGCGCGAGGACGGCGCGACCGTCCTCACCGTGGCCCGCAGTGGCGACGCCGATCGCCTCTCCATCGCCACCGACCTCGCCACCGCCTCCGGCTGCACCGCCGTTGCCGAGGCGGTGGCGGCGCAACTCGGCGGCATCGACATCATCGTCCATGCGCTGGGCGGTTCCACCGCGCCGGCCGGTGGCTACGCCGCCCTGGACGATGCCGAATGGCAGGCCGCGCTCGCCCTGAACCTGCTGCCCGCTATCCGGCTCGACCGCGCGCTGCTGCCGTTGATGGTGGGGCAGGGCGCCGGCGTCATCGTGCATGTCACATCGATCCAGGTGCAGTCGCCGGTCTTCGAGGCGACGCTCGCCTATGCCGCCGCCAAGGCTGCCCTTGCCAATTACAGCAAGGGCCTGTCCAAGGAGGTCAGCCCGAAAGGCGTGCGCGTGCTGCGCGTCTCCCCCGGCTGGACCGAGACCGAGGCCGCCGTCGCACTCGTCAACCGCCTCGCCACCGAGGCCGGCACCGATGCCGCCACCGCGCGCGACGAGTTGATGAAGGCGATCGGCGGCATCCCCATCGGCCGCCCGAACCAGCCCTCCGAGGTCGCCGACCTCATCGCCTTCCTGGTCTCGCCGCGTGCCGCGACGATCACCGGCACCGAAATGCGGATCGACGGTGGTTCGCTGCCCATCGTCTGACCGACCCCGCCCGAGCGTTCGGTCGGGACTTCCTGCCGGAACCCGACCGATCGGTCGGCCCGCCCTTGCCAGCGCCCCACCGCCGCGCGACCCTCCCCGCAACGTATTCAGAGGAAGGAAACGCCGCATGCACAATCCAATGGACCTGACGGGCCGCACCATCATCGTCACCGGCACCGGTCAGGGGATCGGCCGCGCCATTTCGCAGCTCGTCCTCGACCTAGGCGGCAACCTGGTGATGGTCGAGCGCAACCCCGAGACCTTCGCCGATGTCTCGAAGGCACTCGGCGGCAACCACACCCTCGCCATCCAGGGCGACGTGACGGATGAAGTGTTCTGCGCCCGCGTGGTGGACGATGCCGTCGCCCATTTCGGCGCTGTGCATGGCCTCGTCAACAATGCCGGCATCACGCGCCCGGCGATGATCGAGAAGATGACCGTCCCGCAATGGCAGGCGGTGATCGACGTGAACCTCACCGCCGTGCACCTGATGCAGCAGGCCGTCGGCCGCCACATGATCAGCCGCGCGCGTGCCGGCGACACGGTCGCGGGCGCGATCGTCAACATCTCCTCCACCGCCGGCAAGCGCGGCTCGATCGGCCAAGTGAACTACGCGGCGGCCAAGGCCGGCGTGCTCGGCATCACCATGACCGGCGCGCTGGAATGGGCGCGCTACGGCATCCGCGTGAACTCTGTCGGCTTCGGCACAGTCGAAACCCCAATGACGGAGACCGTCCGCTCCGACCGCTTCCGCGAGCGCACCCTGGCGCGCATCCCGCTCGGCCGCATCGCCACGCCGGCCGAGGTGGCGCCGCTGATCTGCTTCCTGCTGTCGGACGCCTCCTCCTTCGTCACCGGCCAGAATTGGCTCGAGGATGGCGGCAGCATCACGCATGTCTGACGGACCCCGGCCCCCTGTTGGTCGCGCCGCCGGGGGCGCCGCGCGGACGGGCCAAGTGCGGATGTTCCCGATCGGCCGACACCGCGCGGCTCTCCCGAGGGTGCTGCCGGTCGGTTCGCCGGCCCGGGCGCGGCGCGATTGACCCCGTTCAGGAGAGCGGCGGGCGAGGGGGAGGTGGTTGCATCAAGTACGTATAAAGTAAAGACGGCTGAAAATATGTCGAGGCATGAACGGAAAATTAAAATAAGATTACAATGAATGATGGGGCCAGGTTAACCGCCATGTACATGCCTGTACTGGCATGACCGATTTCAAGAAGGGATAGTCCGGCATATGCAGCGGGCGGGACGCAGACGCGATCCATCCGCAGCAACGACCGCCGCCAACCAGCCCCAGATAGCTTGCGCAGGGGCGCAGTTGCCTCCGACGAGCTTGGATAGAATTTACCATGATGCTCAAACGCCGCGCTCCGCTGCTTCTTGCCGCGCTGGCCACGGGCTGGATCGCGGCGGGTGCCGCAGCCCCCGCGATGGCGCAGGACCTCGGCGCGGCCATCGTGCCAACCAATCCGGACCCGCACAGCTTTGGCGATCCGATGGCCTCCGGCCGCCCCGCACTCGCTGCGACGGTCCCGCGGGCCGATGCCAATCAGGGTCCCCGAGGTTTCGGCGACCCGACGTCATCCGGCCGTGTTGCAACCGGATAGACGGCCGCGCGCAGCTCCGTCAATCAGGGTGCCCATCCCCTGGGGTCATGAACGAAGGTTCCGATCCGCGACGTCATCGGTTCCGGCGATCACGCGCGAACGCCTGCAGCATGACGGGGCCGGCACCATGGCGCGTCTGACCCCGTACTTTCACTCACTTCAACAATTCATCAATAGATTTGGCTTTCGCCGGACTACCAGCGGGCCGCCTTCGCGGTATCGGCACAAGTCAAAGCCTCGTGCCGTTGGTATAGCGTGAACGAAACCGAATTCGCTCACATGTGAGTGTGACGCAGCGCCAAAATGCTCGATAATGTATGAGCAAGCATTGAAAGGCGACCGCGCGACATGACGAGCGAGCCCACCCGTCCTCAGCTTTCGTCGAGGACGGTCCATGTGAACGCCGCAAGCGCGGCCGTCCAGCCCGATGGCACCAGTTGGGCAAATGCCTTCCCTGATCTCCAACCGGCGCTCGCAACCAATGCCGCCGAGATCTGGGTCGCGGCGGGCAGCTATTCGCCGGGCACCACCGCCGACGCCACCTTCCAGCTCAAGGCCGGCCAGGCGGTGTATGGCGGTTTCGCCGGCACCGAGGCGCAGCGTGAGGCGCGCGACGTCACGCGTCATCGCACGGTGCTCGATGGCGGCGGCGTCGCCCATCACGTCGTCATCGGCGCGGATGACGCGGTCCTCGACGGCTTCACCATCCGCGGCGGCCATGGCGAGACCCAGCACGAGACCACCCAGGGCAATGCCGGCGACCCGTTGCATCTGACACCCGAGACCATCCTCGCCGGCACCAACACCGATGCCGGCGCCGGCATGCTGAACTTCCAGGTCGCGCCGGTGGTCCGCCACTGCATCTTCGAGGACAATTCGGCCGCCAAGGGCGGCGCCGCCTACAATGCCGGCCACTCCTCGACCGGGTCGGACCGCAAGACCCGCGTGCCGCTCTTTGCCCACTGCACCTTCCGCCGCAACACGGCCACCGCGCGCGGCGGGGCGATCAGCAACGATCTGGGTGTCGATACGATCTTTCTCGACTGCGTCTTCGAGGCCAACCGCACCGATGAAAAGGGCGGCGGCATGTACAACGACTTCGCCTGTTCGCCGCTGCTGCTGAACTGCCTGTTCACTGGCAACGAGGCGGCCAGCGCGGGTGGCATCGGCTGTGACGGCGGCTCCTCCCCGGTGATGCGCAATTGCAGCTTCACCGCCAACCGTTCGACCGATTTCGGCGCGGGCGTCTATCTCGGTACCGGCCCGGCCAACGACCCGGTGCTGGTGGATTGCGTCATCGCCGACAATGCCTGCCCGTGGGACCCCTCGGTCATCTATCTGTGGCACGACAATCGGCCGCGCAGCGTCACCCTGTCGGGTGATGCGGGCTACCGCGCCGGCCGCTGGACCGAACAGGATATCGACCGTCTGCGCACCGAGCTCGACGCACTGCGCGTGGCGCCCGAGCCGGCCATCGCCCCGCCCTCGACGACCACGCCGCAATCCACGCGGGTCGTCTTCGTAGACGGGTTACGCCCATCCGGCGGCGACGGCACCGCCTGGACCAGCGCCCATGCCTCGCTCTCGGCGGCGCTGGAGGATGCCGGCAAGGATGGCGCCGAGATCCGCGTCGCCGCCGGCCTGTACTGCCCCGGCACCGACCGCGATGCCTCCTTCTTGCTGCAGCCGGGCGTGCGCGTCCAGGGCGGCTACCGCGACGGCCTGCGTGACATCGAGGCGCATCGCACCGTGCTCGACGGCCAGGGCGTCTATCACGTCGTCACCGGGGCCAATGGCGCCGTGCTGGACGGCTTCACCATCACCGGCGGCCGGGCGGATGGGCAGGGCTATGACGGCAAGGGCGGCGGCCTGGTGAACTACCGCCGCGGCCCGCAGAACGCGCCGCGCCACACCGACGCCACCGGCTATTCCACGACGGTGCGGCACTGCGTCTTCATCGGCAACAGCGCGCATGATGGTGGCGCGGTGTACAGCTACGACCGCGCCGCCCCCGTCTTCGAGAACTGCACCTTCACGGCCAACAGCGCCGAGAATGGCGGCGCCGTGCTCGACCGCGTCGGTGTCACCTCGGCCTTCCGCAACTGTACCTTCGACCACAATCTCGCCCGGTGGCGCGGTGGTGCGCTGTATCTCGACTATGGGGCGCGCGCGACATTCTCCGACTGCAACTTCTCGGGCAACGCCACCGGCGGCCATGGCGGCGCCCTGTTCGGCGTCAGCCGCGCCTCGCAACTCGAATACACCGCCGCCGAACTCACTACATGCACGTTGGAAAGCAACGCCGCCGCCGGCGATGGCGGCGCGATCGACGCCACCGACTTCACGCGCATCACTCTCGACAAATGCAGCTTCGCCGGCAACACGGCTGGCCGCAGCGGTGACGACATCCTGACCGACAGCAGCAGCTTGCTGACGCGTAGTGGGTGATGCCGGGCGGGCAGGACCCGCCAAGGCGTCTCGGCACCGCAACTGCCCCCGCAGGCCGGGCCAGTGATGCCTGTGCCGCCTCAATCCTCTCGGCCAGCCCTCCGCGGGGTGGGCGCATCGGCATGACCTCGTTTTGTCACTTGTAATAGACACATATCAAGATATCCTTATTTCGCGTTGGTCCCGCGCAAGCGGGTGCAAGAGGGAATGCCGTGCGCGGGGGCAACACACCCCCCGCAAGTCGGCGGCTGCCCCAGCAACTGTCGGCGGTGAGCCGCCGGCCCTTCCGCGGTTCCAACCGCGGGCCACTGCGCGGGCAACCGCGCGGGAAGGCGGGCCGGTGGCGCTGACCCGCGAGCCAGGAAACCTGCCCACGCCGCCGACCCGTGACTCAACCGCGGGCAGCGCCACCATTTTGCCGCCGGGCTGGGTGCACCGGGGGCGGAGACGCTCGCGATGACCATCGCAGCCACCCTTGGCTACCCCCGCATCGGCCCGCGCCGAGAGCTGAAGACCGCCCTCGAGGCCCATTGGGCCGGCACGCTCGACGAACCCGGCCTGCTTGCCGCCGGCGCCATGCTGCGCGCCCGCGCCCGCGTCACCCAGCGCGCCAACGGCATCGGCCATGTCGCCTCTGCCGATTTCGCGCTCTACGACCACGTCCTCGAAACCGCCACCGCCCTTGGCGCCATCCCCGACGGCTATGGCTGGGACGGCCAGGGCCCGGCCAGCCTAGCCACCCTCTTCGCCCTGGCGCGGGGCGCCCGCGGCACCGAGGCCGAACGCGCCGCCGGCATCGCCGCCGATGTCCCCGCGCTCGAAATGACCAAGTGGTTCGACACCAACTACCACTACCTGGTCCCGCGCCTGTCCGCCGCCACGCGCTTCCGCCTGCTGCACAACCGCTGGGCGGATGCCGTCGCCGAGGGCCTGGCCGAGCAATGCCGCACCCGCCCCGTGCTGCTTGGCCCGGTCTCCTTCCTGCTGCTCTCGAAAACCGAGGACGGCAGCAACCCGCTCGCCCTGCTGCCCGCCCTGCTGCCGGCCTATGAAGCCGCGCTGCGCGGCATCGCCGAAGCCGGCGCGGCCTGGGTGCAGATCGACGAGCCCTGCCTGGTCACCGACCTGCCCGCCGGCGCCGCCGAGGCCTACGCCACCGCCTTCCGTCGCCTGGCCGACGCCGCCCCCGGCCTGCGCCTGCTGCTCGCCACCTATTTCGGCGGCCTGCGCGACAATCTGCCGATCGCCGCGGCGCTGCCCGTTGCCGGCCTGCATCTCGACCTCACCCGTGGCCGCGACGGGCTGGAACCCGCGCTCGACGCCCTGCCGGCCGGCCACTTCCTGTCGCTCGGCGTCGTCGATGGCCGCAACGTCTGGCGCAACGACCTGCGCGCGACCCTTGCCACGCTGCGCGGCGTCGCCGAGCGTCGCGGCACCCGCAACCTCATGGTCGCGCCGAGCTGCTCGCTGCTCCACGTCCCGCATTCCCTCGCCCGCGAGGACGCGCTCGACCCCGCCTTGAAGCGCCGCCTCGCCTTCGCCGAGGAAAAGCTCGCCGAGGTCTCGGCCCTCGCCCGCGCCCTCGACGAAGGGGAGGGCGCCATCGCCGCCACCCTCGCCGAGTCCGACCGCGCCATGGCCGAATGGCGGGCCGACCCGCGCCTGCGCGACGCGACGGTCGCCGCCGCCCTGGCCGCCGTCACCCCGCGCATGGCCCAGCGCATCTCCGCCTATCCGCAGCGCGCCGTCGCCCAGCAGCAGCGCCTGAACCTGCCGCGCTTCCCGGTGACCAGCATCGGCTCCTTCCCGCAGACCGCCGAGGTGCGCAAAGCCCGCGCCGCCGCCGCCCGTGGCGAGATCACGGCCGAGGCCTACGACACCCGCATGAAGGACCTCACCGCCGAGGCCATCGCCTGGCAGGAGGCCGAAGGCGTCGACGTCCTCGTCCATGGCGAGTTCGAACGCAACGACATGGTCAAGTATTTCGGCGAGCGCCTCGCCGGCTATGCCTTCACCAAGCATGGCTGGGTGCAGTCCTACGGCAGCCGCTGCGTCGCCCCGCCGATCATCTGGGCCGACGTCTCGCGCCCCGAGCCCATGACGGTGGATTGGGCCAGCTACGCGCAGTCCCTCACCACCAAGCCGGTGAAGGGCATGCTGACCGGCCCGGTGACGATGCTGTTCTGGGCCTTCGTCCGCGAGGACATCCCGCGCGCGGAGGTCTGCGCCCAGATCGCCCTCGCGATACGCGATGAGGTGTGCGACCTCGAACGCGCCGGCATCGCCATCATCCAGATCGACGAGCCCGCCTTCCGCGAAGGCCTGCCGCTGCGCCGCGCCGACCAGCCCGCCTATCTCGACTGGGCGGCCCGCTGCTTCCGGCTCTCCGCCAGCGGCGTGGCCGATGCGACGCAGATCCACACCCACATGTGCTACGCTGAATTCAACGACATTATCGGCGCCATCGCCGCGATGGATGCGGACGTCATCTCCATCGAGACCGCCCGCAGCCGCATGGAACTGCTGAACGCCTTCACGCAGTTCAACTACCCCAACGCCATCGGGCCGGGCCTGTGGGACATCCATTCCCCCCGCGTGCCCGGCGTCGAGGAAATGGTCGGCCTGCTGCGCCAGGCGGCGGCAGCCCTGCCGAGCGAAAGGCTGTGGGTGAACCCCGATTGCGGCTGCAAGACGCGCGGCTGGGCGGAGGTGAAGCCGGCGATGGCGAACCTCGTCACAACGGCACGGCGGCTGCGGGCGGAGGCAGTTGCCTAAGACGCCGTCAATCCTGGAGGGGCAACTGCTCCTCCAGGTCCGGCCTGGCGTTGACAGGTGCAGGTGGCTCCCGTGAAGTCGGGCTGCAACAGCGATGCAGGTGACGCCATGCGCGAGCCGACCGACTCCCAGCCCGCCGCGATGCGGCGCCGCGCCCTGCTCCTCGCCGCACTCGCCACGCCATCCCCCACCATCGCGCAATCGGTGCGCGGCACGACGAAGATGATCGTCCCGTATGGTGCGGGCAACATCACCGACCAGGTCGCCCGCGTCTTCGTCGAGGTGCTGGGCACGCGCGGCGGCCGGCAACTCGTCATCGACAACCAGCCTGGCGCCGGCGGCACGCTTGGCGCCTACAATCTGGCACGCGCGCCGGCGGATGGATCGACGCTCGGCATGGTCTCCGTCGCCGCACTCGCCATCGCCCCACATGCGGCGCGGCAGGCGGTGCGCTACGACCCCTTCACCGACTTGGTGCCAGTGGCCGGCATCTGGGTCTCCAGCGCCTTCCTCGCGGTCAACGCCAGCGTGCCGGTGACCAACCTCGCCGAATTCGTCGCCTATGCGCGCTCGCGCCCGGCCGACAATCCGCTGTTCTACTGCTCGCCCGGCAACGCCACCGTACCGCATCTGAACATTGAGGCGCTCCGCCGCGCGCTCGATTTTCCCGCGCAACACGTCCCGTATCGCACCAGCGCGCAGGCCAATACTGATCTGCTCGCCAACCGCGTGCAGGTGACGATGGATTCCGCCTCCATCACCGTCCCGCACATGAAGGCGGGCACGCTGCGCCCGATCGCCTATAATGGCGCGCGCCGCAGCCCGGACTTCCCCGACATCCCGACCTTCCGCGAAGCCGCCCCGGATGTGCAGATGCTCAACGCCTGGTCGGGCATCTTCTTCCCCAAGGGCACGGCGCAGGCGATCGTGCAGCCGGCCGCCGAGGAATTCCTTGCCACCGTCAACGCCCCGGGTTTCGCCGAGAAGATGCCGCTCGGCGTCGCTCCCTTTGCGCTCAATCCGGCGGAACTCGGCGCGCAGGTGCGGCGGGACAATGAACGGCTCGGGCGGCTGATCGCCGATATCGGCCTGACGTCGGACTGAACTGTCGCGAGAGCGGCTTACGTTCGACCGCGCTCACGCAAATCGCTCCGACCGATTATTTGACCGAGCATCGTCACGTGCCTGACTGACTCCAGTCAGGCACGATCTGCTCCAACCTCCGGAAAGGTCCCCATGGCACGAGAGATCATCAACTCGCCGCGCGTGACGCCGATGCGCTCCGCCGTTTCGCATGCGGTGAAGTGCAACGGCTTCGTCTTTGTCACCGGCGCCACGCCCTTTCGCGGCCCCGACCGCATGACGGCGGAACTCGACAAGGGAGACCTCACCGCGCAGGTCCACCAGGTGATGCGCAACATCACCGCGATCCTCGAGGAAGCGGGCTCCTCGCTCGACCGCGCGGTGAAGATGAACATCGCAGTCACCGACCTGACCCGCTACGCCGAGTTCGACGCAGCCTTCCGCACCTGGTTCGCGGAAGGCAATTTCCCGGCGCGGCAGACGACGGAATCGGTCCATCTGGCGCATCCGGATTTCCTCGTCTCGATCGACTGCATCGCCGAGGCCTGACGGGGTACCTCCTGGCGTATCGCTTGCATGCCCCTTCGGCATGCCGCGCGAGACCTTCTGCCTCCGCTTTGACATGCCAGACCCCGGTGACGCGGCGGCCCTGCGCGCGGCCATCGCATCCGGCCGCATCGCGCGCGACGGCCTGCGCGCCGTGCTGCTGAAGACCCCTGGCAACGGCCTGACCAACGACCACACCCGCACCCTCGCCACGCGCGAGGTGCTTGCCGCCCTCGGCCCCGGCCCCGCGCCGATGATGCTGGCCTCCGGCGGCACCGAGGGCATCGCGGTCCCGCACATCATCCTGCTCGGCGAAATGGCAGGTGGCGGCCAGCCGGGCAGGGGCCTCGCCATCGGCCTGGGCCATGGCCCGTCCATCACCCCGGCCGACACCGCCGGCCCCGCCATGTCGCGCGCCGTCGCCGCCGCGGTCGCCGCTGCGATGCGAACCGCCGGCGTCACCGACGCTGCTGATGTGGTCATCGCCCTGGTCAAGGCGCCACTGCCGAGCCCATTCGCTTTCGGCGGTACCGAAGAAGCCTTCGCCGCCTTGAAGGGCTCTGCCCGCGCCGCCGCCTCCCTCGGCGCGGCTGCAGCGCTGGGCGAGATTCCCTGGGCGCAGATCGGCGACGGCACGACGGCCGCGCTGCACGGCCACCGCACTCTCGTCGCCGCGGGCACTGACGTCACCGCGCCCGAAGCCCTCGTCATCGGCCAGGCCCCGGGCTGGGCCGGCACGCTGCGCGCTGGCGCCACCATGCTCGTCGACATGCTCGACGCCCCCGGCGTCGCAGCGCTGCTGGCCTCGCTCGGCCTCGCCGCCACACCACAACTCACCGCCGCTGACGCCGTGCGCCTGCGCGCCGTCATCACCAAGGGCGAGATGCCCGCGCTGCTGCGCGGCGACCGTCCCGCCGCTCTCGATGACAGCGACATCCACCCCAACCGCCACTTCCGCGCCGCCCTCGGCGGCATGATCGCCGCGCTCACCGGCGATGGCCGTATCTTCCTCTCCGGCGGCGCCGAGGCTCAGACACCACCAGGTGGCGTGCTGCTCGCCATCATCGCCGACACAGGCCAGGAGGCTCAGGAATGAACACCAGGCAACTCGCGGAACAGTTCCGCGAAGACGGATTCTGCCGCATCGAAGGCTTGTTCGGCGCGGCCGAACTCGCCGACCTCGACGCCAAAACGCGCGACGTCATCGCCCGCGCCCAAGGCATCCCCGGCGAGACCGAGATCTTCGACGTCGAGGACAGCCACACCCCCGACGACCCCCGCATCCGCCGCATCAAGCGCCCGCACGAAGTCGACCCGCTCTACTGGTCCTACGCCTGCTTCCCAAAGCTGCTCGAAGCCGTACAGGCCATCCTCGGCCCCGACATCCGCCTCCACCACAGCAAGATCAACCTGAAGAGCGCCCGCTTCGGCAGCCCGCTCGAATGGCATCAGGACTGGGCCTTCATCCCCCACACCAACATGGACCTCGCCATCGGCGCGGTAATGCTGGACGAGGTCGACGAAGGCAACGGCCCCATGCTTGTCATCCCGGGCAGCCACCGCACCGGCCTGATCGATCACCACGACGAGGACGGCTGGTTCGCCGGCGCCATCGACCCCGACCGCATCGACACCGCCGCTGCCGTCCCGCTGCTCGGCCCGCCAGGCACCGTCACGCTGCACCACCCGCTGCTGGTGCATGGCAGCGCGCTCAACACCAGCACCCGTGAACGCCGCCTGCTGTTCTACGAATACGCCGCCGCCGACGCCTGGCCGCTGATCTATGGCGTGCAATGGCCGGAATACACTGGCCGCCTCGTCGCCGGCTCGCCCAACCCGCGCATCCGCATGGAGCCGGTCGAAGTGAAGATGCCGCATCCGGTGCGCAAGGCAGGGTCGATCTACAATAACCAGTCGGCCCTCAAGCGCCGCTTCTTCGAGACGCTGAACGCCCAGGCGTAAGGGAAGGTCGAGGGGCGCTGCCCCTCAAACACCCGCAGGAAATTCAGCTTCCTGCACCTTCGCTCGATTTCTGCGAAATCGAAGAACGGCATCACGAATGCGGACAGGCGGCCCGTCGCAACGGCCATGCGCCGCGCCCGGGAGCAACTGATCCCGCCTTTGGCACCCATTGCCAATGGCGCCTCCAGGCTGTCTCTGAATGATCTCGGCCCGTGTCAGCAAGGTCGGGAAGCGGCTCTTATACGCGACTGCCCTGACGCTCCGACAGCCGCACTGCAGGGATCTTGCCCTCATTGGCGCGGACATCAGCGGCGAGCGACTCTCCACCGCGGCCCATGCGGCAGCGCCGCGATGCACTTGTCCACATTGCCTCAGTTCGACGAGCAACGTGTTCAGCCAGTTGGCCTGCGGCCTGCTGGACGCCCCAATCCTCATGCACCGCCATTGGCGTTGTTGTAGGCGATTGGCGGCAGGTTGACGCCTCTCGGGCCGGAACCGGACACTGCGTCGCTACAAGCAGCCACGGAAAGCAACATCTGGATCACAACGGCGAGGCAGAACATCTCTCGGATTCCCTGCCGCACGAGGAGCTTCATCCTTCTTCTGACGAGAACTCCAAACACTACTCCGTCGCGTCTGATGCATTCGATCGGGTGGCTCCAATCCATCCGATGATACGAACTGGTCCGTGATCGAGGCATTCACGTAGCGAACGGGCGCCGCACGACCCGCAGCGCCCAGATGTTCTGCAACGCGAACTGGTCCGCAGTAGGCCGCGTTATCGGCTCACGCGACAGTTCGGCTACGGTCGCCGCCGCGCGAAAGAGAATGCGGCGGGCGCGGCTCAGGACCGCCGCACCTTCCCTGTCAGCGCCCACCAGCCGAACCGCCGTACAAACCGGCCAGGGCCGGTCCGACGCTTCGGATCCTGGGCGGCTGGGAAAGGCGCTGCACCGTCGTATTAGGTCCGGCGCGGAAGATACTGCGCGGCAAAGCCCGCGCGACGCCCGGCCGGCGGTCTACGTCGAGGGCCGCCGCAGCGGCAAGCAGCCCGTCGATCACGCCCTGCGCGGGCGCGGATGCAGGGATGTCGAGCGCGGCACGACCTTGGTTGCGCGCTTGGGCCAACTGGGTGATTGCCGTCGGGGAGGAAGACCGCCAGCGGGGACCAACAGGCACGTTCGCCGCGAGGAACTCGGTATCGGCAATGGCGCGTGCCGCCGCGGCAGGCTTGTTCGCTTCAGGACTCCGAAAGAAGCTGGCAGCTTCCTGGCCTGCGCGGCGAATGGGATCGGACGTAACGGCGTCGGGGCTGAGGCCGGCATCGTGGGTGGAGGTTCGGCGGGCGTACGGGCGGCAACCGCGATTCTCCCAAGTAGCAGCGCCTCCCGGATCATGGCCGTTCATCCTCACTGTCTTATATTGTCAAGAGATCGCTTCCCAAACGATGCGGATTGATTTGCGTCAAATCGTACGGGCTGAATGTCCAGGCGGACGGCACATGCGCGGCTGCCTCAAGCTGAGCCCACTCTGACCCAGGCGTTGTATTGCGAGGTGGTCCGGAAACCTTGGACCGCCGGTGTGGCGTCGTTCGCGAGAGAGAGGAGTGGCCCTGTGCCACTCGCTACTGCCCGCCGCGCTCCTCCACTATGCCCAATACCGCGATTGCCGCCGCTTCTGACGGCAACCCCTCCGGCGCCCGCAATTTCGCCAGCGCCTCGCCAAAGCCGACACGCTGTGCCGCCGCCACCGCCGGGTCGAGCATCGGCCGCAACAACGCCTCCGCCAGTGATTCCGGATTGCACGGCCCCTGGATGCGTTCCGGCACCACCTCGCGTTCCGCCAGCAGATTCACCAGCGACGCATGCGGCACCTTCACCAAGCGCTTCGCGATCGCCGCTGTGATCGGGTTCAGCCGATACGCCACCACATGCGGAATCCCGGCCACCGCCATCTCCAACGACGACGTGCCCGATTTGATCAGCCCTGCACCATGGGATTCCGCGACGGCGGCGAAGGCGTCGTGCTTGGCCTCATTCCCTTCCACCAGGATCGGCGCCGCAGGCCAATCGGCGGCCGCGGCCCGCACAGCCTCGGCGACAATCGGCGCCACCGGCAACACCGGCCGCAACCCAGGCAGCTGCTGCGCCACCAACCGCAACGCCCCGCCGAAGATCGGCAGCAGCCGCTGCGCCTCCATTCGCCGGCTGCCCGGCATGACGATGACCGGCCGCTCCTCCGCGCCCAGCCCATGCACCGCACGGAACCGTGCCGCATCGCCGTGATCCGCCCCGCTCTCCAACACCGGATGGCCGACGAAAGTCACCGGCACGCCGGCGAGCTCGAAGAAGATCGGCTCGAAGGGCAGCAGGCAGAGAATGCGGTCCACCTCCTCCTTCAGTTTCACCACGCGCCCTGGCCGCCAGGCCCAGACCTGGGGTGCGACGTAATGCACCACCGGAATGCCGAGTGCCTTCGCCGGCCTGGCCACGCGCAAGGTGAAGCCCGGGCTGTCGACCGTCACCAGCACCGCCGGCCGGCGCTTGGCGACATCGGCGACGGCATCGGCGATCAATCGCTTCAGCCGGAAGATCTTGGGCAGCACTTCCAGCAGCCCCATCAGCGCGAGCTCGCGATAATCGAACAGGCTCGGCACGCCCTGCTCGGCCATGCGCGGCCCGCCAATGCCGGCGAAGTCGAGATCAGGCCGCCGTGCGCGCAATGCCGCGATCAGCCGCGCCCCCAGCACATCGCCCGAAGCCTCGCCGGCCACGACATACACCAGCGTCATGCGAAGACCGCCGGCACCGGCGCCGCGAAAGGCCGAGACGGCCAGTCACGAAAGTTGCGCACCTGCCCATCCTCCCGCACCGCGGCCAGACGCGCCGGGTCCAGCGTGCAGAATACCCATTCCTCCGTGTCGAGCGCCCCGCGCGCCAGCACGCCATCCTCGGGAAAGCCCCGATCGACCGGCCCGAACACCGCTGCATGCCCCCGGTTCACATCGAGCGCCGCCGACCATGGCGCCTCGCCCACGGTCGGCGTGATGGCGACGTAGCATTGGTTCTCCATCGCCCGTGCCGCCGCACCGACGCGTACGCGGTTGAATCCATGCATCGTGTCGGTGCAGGACGGCGCGAGGATCGCCCAGGCACCTGCCTCGACCTGCGTGCGAACATGCTTCGGAAACTCCACGTCGTAGCAGACGGAAATCCCAATCCTTCCCCACGGCGTCTCGAACACCGATGGATCGGCGCCCTGCGCGACACCCCAGCGTTCCGCCTCGAAGCGCGTCATGGCGCGCTTCTCCTGCACTGCCATGCGCCCCTCCGGCGTGATCAGTGGCGCGCGGTTGACGACGCGCCCATCCGTCCGCCGCACCGGCAGCGTGCCCGGCAGCAGCCATATGCCAAGCCGTCGCGCCGCACCCTGCATCACGGCCAAGATCTCTGGCGCCGCGTCGACCATCGCGGCAAGTTCGCCGGCCTCATCGGCAACATCGCCGCCCGCCAGCGTACTGCCGAGTTCCACGCAGGCATATTCCGGCAGCACGAGAAGCTCCGCCCGCGCACGCCCTTCCTCCAGCCGTTCCTCCAGCGCGCGCCCGAAGGCCGCGACTGAGGCCGGCCGCCCGACACCGTATTGCAACAACCCCAACCGCAGCGGCGCGCTCACAGCGGATCCTTCACCCAGAAGCCGAGCGCGTGGGGCGTCTCGCGATCGTCCCCGACTTCCTTCCAGTCAAACACAACTGAAATGTCGGGCCGCTGCGTGTACCCTCGTTTCACCCAGAAGCCATCGAGCGGGACATGCCCCTGCGGCCGCCGCGGATCGTTGTCGTTGCGCGTCACCGCGCAGAAGGCGCTGGCGCGTAACCCGAGCGACCGCGCATGCGCTTCCCTCAATTCGAAGAACCGCACGCCGGCGCCGCGCCCGCGATACTCGGGCAGCAACACGCTCTCGCCGAAATAGCAGAACCGCGCCGGGTCCAGGCCACGCCCCCGGAACGCCGCCGCGACGCGCGCGGCCGCCTCGACCATCGGCTGGCAGGTGGCGCATCCGACGACGCGTTCGCCGTCGATGGCGGCGATGACGGCCGCCCCCGGACTGTCGGCATAGGCGGCGAGATAGCCTTCCTCGTAGCTGGCGTCGCCGTCATAGAGATACGGCCAGTCCCGGAACACGGCGATGCGCAGCCCCGCGAGGCGCGGCAGCCAGGCGCGCAGCGCGTCGCCGCGCAATGTCTCGAAGCGAAGGGATGAGGTCTCCATCCCCGATGCATAGGGTCCGTGCCCCCCACAAGGAAGGCCCCACCCACGATTTCGCGGAAATCGAGCAAAGCTCCAGGAAACCGAGTTTCCTGGCTGGGGGGCGAGCGGCGCCCCTCGACCTACCGGTCCCGCACCACCCGTATCCCCGCGAAATTGTACCGATCCGTACCGGTCCCCTGCACCCGGTTCCCCGCCCGCACATACCAGGGCAGATGGCTCCACGAGCCCCCACGCATCGAGCGGTTGGCGCAATCCCCAGTCAGCCGCGGTGCCCCGTTGGCGGGCTGCCCGTGCAGGTCGGGATTCACGCAATCCTCGACCCACTGCCAGGCATTGCCGAGCATGTCGTGCAGGCCGAAGGCGTTCGGCCTGAAGCTGCCGATCGGCGCGGTGTAGACGTGGCGGTCATTGCAGCGGAAGGTGAATTGCGGCCGGCGGTCGAGTTGCCGCGCCTCGGCCAGCGTCAGGTCCGCGACATTGCCATAGGCGCAGGCCGCCGCCCGCGAATCCCCCCAATAGCGCGATGTGGTGGTGCCGGCGCGCGCGGCGAACTCCCATTCCGCCTCGCTCGGCAGGCGATATGGCTTGCCGGTGGTCTCCGTCAGCCAGCGCGCATAGGCCTGTGCATCATTCCAACTCACGCAGACGACCGGGTGGTCTCCCTTCTGCCGAAAGCCGGGGTTGCGCCAGTTCAGCGTCGGCGATTCGAGATATTCGTAGGTCGCGCCGGTATTCGAGACCGCCCAGCAGCCGGCCTTCGGCGCGTGGCCGGTCGCCGCGACGAAGGCGGCGAATTCGCCGACCGTCACGGCGCTGCGCGACATGGCGAGCCCCGAGGCGATGGTCACGCGCAACGCCGGTTCCGATCGTCCGCGCATGGTGACCGGCACACCCTCGAGCGCTTCCTCACCGGCCGGGACGCCCATGGTGAAGGTGCCGGCGGGCAGCGCCACCATCTCGGGGCAATGCGAACAATCGCGAAAACCGGGCGGTGACACCTGCGCGGCAGCGTCGCCGGCGAACAGCAGCATCAGGAAGATCGATGCCAGGGACGAACACTTCAGCATGCAACGCTCCGACGAGTGCCCGAAGCCTACCGCAGGCCTTCCCGCCACCGATACATGCAACGATCGTCAATGCGCGTGGATTTGGCCTGATTCGCGGGCCGCGGTGACGAAGGCGGCGAGGCCTTCCTCCACCACCGCGCGCGGCAGGTTGCGCAGCACCAGGGTCAGCCGCGACCTGCGGTCGTGACCTGCCGGCCATGCTGCAAGCTTGAGTGGCGGATGGAACACATGCTGCACGCCATGGACGACGACGGGTCTGTCCTCACCAGCGATGTTGAGCAGCCCCTTCACCCGCAGGATCGAATCGCCGCGCGTCAGCGCCAGCATCTCCAGCCAGGTGGCGACGCCATCCCATGGCAGCGGCGCGTCGAACACCAGCCCGAACGCCTCGATGCCCGCATCATGCCGGTTCGGATCATGGTTATGGTGATGCCCGTGATGATGCCCCGCCTCCGCGTCCAGCCACCCAGCCACCGCCGGAATCCGCCCCGCCACATCGAAGCCGCCGGCATCAAGCAACGCCTCGGGCGCGATCACGCCAAGCTCGGCGCGTAGCAGCGGCGCCACCGGGTTCAGCGCGACAAGCCGCGCCTCCAGCGCCGCGACCGCCTCGGCTCCTGCGAGATCCGCCTTGGTGAGCACCAGCCGGTCGGCCATCGCCGCCTGCTTCACCGCCTCGACCTGGGTGTCGAGCGTCGCCATCCCCGCCACCGCATCGACCAGCGTCACCACACCATCGAGCCGGAATGCCGCCAGCACCACCGGGTCGCTCATCAGCGTCTGCAGGATCGGCGCCGGATCGGCGAGCCCGGTCGTCTCCACCACCACGCGACGGATGTTCTGCCCGCCCTCCGCGCGGATCGCGAGGTCGCGCAACACCCGCACCAGATCCCCGCGCACCGTGCAGCACAGGCACCCGGCATTGAGCAGCACCACATCGTCGTCGAGCCGTTCGACCAGTAGGTGATCGAGCCCGATCTCACCGAATTCGTTAATCAGCACGGCGGTATCGGCCATCGCCGGCGACTTCAGCAGCCGGTTCAGCAGCGTCGTCTTGCCCGCACCGAGAAAGCCGGTCAGCACCGTGACCGGGATCTTCTCCCGCCTCATGCGCCGTACAGCGTTTTGGGGTCCACCAGCGGATCGGCGATGGTCGTCACCTGCCCATCGCGCAGCGCGTGGAAGAAGCAATTGTGCCGGCCCGTGTGGCAGGCAACGCCATCCTGGTCGACCAGCGCCAGCAGCGTATCGCCATCACAATCGACGCGCAGGTCGATCAACCGCTGCTGCTGCCCCGAGGTCTCCCCCTTGCGCCACAACCGGTTGCGCGAGCGCGACCAATAACACACGCGCCCCGTCGTCAGCGTCTCGGCGACGGAGTCCGCATTCATCCAGGCCATCATCAACACCTCGCCGGTGTCGTGCTGCTGGGCGATGCAGGGCACCAGACCATTGGCGTCGAAGCGGATCTCGGCGATCAACCGGGCGGCGGCGTCGGGGGCGATACTGGTCATCGCTCGATGATATAATATCTCAGAGTGCAGGAAGCGAGGTGGTGACATGACCCAAACTGCGACGCGCGAGACTGCCCTGAAGGAGGCCGAGGCCGCCTGCCTGCGCCGCGGCGCCACGCTCACCCCGCTGCGCCGCCAGGTGCTCGAACTGGTCCTCGATGCCGATGCCCCGGTCGGCGCCTACGCCCTGCTTGACCGGCTGAAGGCGACCCGCCCCGGCGCGGCGCCGCCCACTGTCTATCGCGCACTCGATTTCCTGCTGGAACAGGGGCTGATCCACAAGCTCGAACGGCTCAACGCCTATATCGGCTGCACTGATGCCGGTCATGGCCACGCCCATGACCACCATCACCCGCACCAGTTCCTGATCTGCCGCACGTGCGGCGCCACCACCGAGATCACCGACCACGGCGTCGCCCACGCCATCGAGGCCGCCGCCCGGCGCGCCGGATTCGCCCTGGCCGAGGCGACGGTCGAGATAGAAGGCACCTGCGCGCGCTGCCTCGCCTAAGGAAGGCGGGGGAGGGCGCTCCCACCGAATCGTGCCCATCGACGTCGCTGCGCAACGCCGATGGGGCCCCAAGCCCCACCGTGTTCCATCTGTTGGCATGGCCCCTCGTCGTCCCCAACAGACACAAAAGAGGGGATTCGGGCCGTATGCCCACATATACCGAATATGGCTCGGCCTGTCATAATTGCCGGCCTTTCCTGGCGTAACGGTCGTTCGGTCGCAGCTTCAAATCGGGGGCACGCATCAGCTTGCCCGGTCAGCGTTTGTGCGCAGCGTCGCGGCGGTCACACGGGGCGCCGCGCTCGCCGGCTTGCGGCGAGGTTGCATGGATCAGTCGGGCAACCAACTTTCTCGAAGCCTCCCGGAATGCGCCGAATGCACGCGCAGGCGTGGAATATGCGCCCCTGAGCCGGCAGCCGGCTCCGGAATGTGCCTTGCGGGGCTGCCGGTGGTGGCAAGAAAGGCCGCCGTTCGATGGCATGATGTTTGCTGCCGCGGCTGAGGGTAGTCAGATTGAGACCCGGGAGACGAAGAAACATGCCAACGCGCAGGTCCGTGCTTCTCTCAAGTATCGGGGTGCTTGCGGCGCCGGGTCTCGCTTTCGCGCAGCCCCGCGCGCGAGAAGTGCGCGTCGGCATGGCGCAGGACGCGCTGACGCTCGACCCCGCCAATCATCGCAACCGCGAGACCGAGACCATCATCCGCAACATGATGGACGGCGTTCTGACGCGGGACGCCGACATGCGCATCGTCCCCGAGATCGCGGAATCCTTCCGCCAGGTCGACGCGAAGACCTGGGAGTTTCGCGTCCGCCAGGGCATCCGCTTCCATTCCGGCGATGCGCTGACGGCGGCGGACATCAAGTTCACGTTCGATCGCCTGGTCAAGGACGGCGCCATGGGCGGCCAGACGAGCCCGCGCAAAGGCTTGCTTGGACCGCTCGAAGACACGGTGATGGCCGATGACCGCACCGTGCGCATGGTCCTGAGCGACCCCTGGCCCATCCTTCCGGCCATGCTGCCCTTCCAGGAGGTCGTGAACCGCCGCCAAGTGGAGCGCGTCGGGCAGGAAGGCATGCAGACGCGCCCCGACGGCTGCGGCCCGTTCAAACTTGCCGAATGGCGGCGCGGCGAGGCCGTGATCATGGAGCGCTTCGCCGAGTACTACGGCGGCAGCACCGAGATCCCCGTCGCCGGGCCGGCGCAGATCGACCGCGCCATCTTCCGCGTCATGCCTGAGAACAGCGCGCGCATCGCCGCGCTGCTGGCTGGGGAGGTCGATATAATCAGCGAATTGCCGGCCTCGGCCATGCGCCAGGTCGAAGCTTCGCGCAATGCGCAGGTCATGAAGGTCAATGGCACGCGGACCTTCTTCGTTTCGCTGAACAATGCCAAGGCGCCGTTCAACGATGTGCGGGTGCGCCGGGCGCTCAACCATGCGCTCGACAAGGCGGCGATCATTTCGCGCATCCTCGCCGGCACCGCGACGCCGCTGCGCGGGGTGATGAGTCCGGACGCCTTCGCCTTCAACCCGGATATACCCGAATACGCCCACGATCTTGCCCGCGCCCGCGCCCTGTTGGCCGAGGCCGGCGTGGCGCAGGGCACGGAGATGGTTATCGACACCACCGCCGCGCTGAAGGAGATCGCCGAGGCGATTGCCGCGCTGCTCTCACGCACTGGCCTGCGCGTGCGCGCGCAGATCTGGGAAGGCGCGGTGCTGGGCCCGATGTGGCAGAACGCCGAGCGGCGGCGCGAACGGGACATGTTCCTCACCTCCTGGGGCAATGGTGCGCTCGACCCCTCGGACATCATGGTGCCGGTGCTGCGCACGGGCGGCCGCGGCAATTCCGCCGGCTTCAGCAATGCCGAGGTGGACCGGCTGCTCGACGCCGCGGAGACCGAGGCCGACCAGGGACGTCGCGCCGATATGTACAAGCGGGCCCAGGCCATCGTGACCGAGCAGGCTCCCTGGATCTTCCTCTGGCTGCCGCAGGATATCTACGGCGTGGCGCGGCGGGTGCAGAACTGGCGCCCGCAGGCCGACAGCCGCATCAACCTGCATCGCGTGCGCCTGGCTTGAGCGTTTCCCGCCTGCTGGAGCGCCTGCTCCAAACGCTGCCGGTGCTGTTGGGCGTCAGCCTGATCGTCTTCCTGATGATCACGCTGACACCGGGCGATCCGGTGGAGATCATGCTCGCCGACAGCCGTGCGACACCCGAACAGGCGGCGCAGCTGCGCGCGGATCTCGGGCTCGACAGGCCGTTGCCGGAGCGCTTCCTCGTCTTCCTCGGCAATGCGCTCACCGGGGATTTCGGCATCTCATTCTTCCACCGCCGCCCAGTCTGGGACGTGATCGCCGAACGCCTGCCGGCGACGATCGAACTGACCCTCGCGGCCATCCTGCTGGCGATCGCGGTCGCCATCCCGCTCGGCGTCATCGCGGCGGTGAAGCGGGACACCTGGATAGACAGGACGCTGACGGCGGTCTCGCTGTTCGGCGTCTCGTTGCCGGGCTTCTGGTTCGGGATCCTGCTGATCCTGTTGTTCGCCGTGCAGCTCGGCATCTTTCCCGTGGGCGGGCGCACCTCCTTCGACCTGGAAGTCACGCGCGTCACGGGCTTTCTCGTGCTGGACAGCATCATCGCGGGCCGCGCCGATGCTCTTCTCGCGGCGCTGCGGCACCTGGCGCTGCCG
Organism: Neoroseomonas lacus; assembly: GCF_014644535.1. Taxonomy (GTDB): domain Bacteria; phylum Pseudomonadota; class Alphaproteobacteria; order Acetobacterales; family Acetobacteraceae; genus Neoroseomonas; species Neoroseomonas lacus. Next base: position 134,959 of record NZ_BMKW01000001.1, on the reverse strand, counting down.
GCGATCACGCTGGGCCTGCCGACAGCGGCCCTGCTGGCGCGCGTGGTGCGCAGCTCGATGGCGGAGGTGTTGACCTCCGACTATGTGCTCTTCGCCGAGGCCAAGGGCCTGTCGCACCGGCGCGTGTTGCTGCGCCATGCGCTCAAGAACGCGCTGATCCCGGTGGTGACGGTCGCCGCGATCGAGACCGGATCGCTGCTTGGCGGCAACATGATCGTCGAGACGGTGTTCGGCTGGCCCGGCCTCGGGCGCCTGGTGGTGGAGAGCATCTTCGCGCGCAACTATCCGCTCGTGCAGGCGGCCGTGCTGCTCTACGCCGTCACCTACGTGATGCTGAACTTCACGGCGGACCTGCTCTATACCGCGCTGAACCCGAAGGTGCGGCTGTGAGCGCGACCATCGCGGAGGACGCCCCGGTCTCCCCATTGCGCCTGGGGCTCGATCGCTTTGCGGGCAACCGCACGGCGCTCGTGGCCGCCGCACTCATTATGTTGTTCATCCTGGCCGCGCTCGCCGCGCCGCTGATCGCGCCGCACGACCCGGCGGATGCCGACCTCTTCCGCCGCCTGCAGCCGCCCGCCTGGCAGGAGGGGGGCGACTGGGCCTTCCCGCTCGGTTGCGATTCCCTCGGCCGCGACATGCTCTCGCGGCTGCTCTATGGCGCACGCGTCTCGCTGATGGTCGCGGCGCTGGTCATCGGCATCGCCGCGGTGATCGGCACGCTGGCCGGGCTCGCGGCCGGCTATTTGCGCGGCTGGACGGATACGCTGATCTCGCGCCTCGTTGATACGCTGCTGGGCTTTCCATACCTCGTCTTCGCCATCGGGCTGATGGCGATGATGGGCCCCGGCCTGCACAACATCGTGCTGGTGCTGATCTACAAGGAATGGGTCTTCTCCTGCCGCGTTGTGCGCGGGGAAACGCTGGCGGCGCGCGAGCAGGACTATGTAGAGGCGGCGCGCGCGCTCGGCTGCGGCACGCGCCACATCATGTTGCGGGAGATCCTGCCCAACGTTCTCTCCCCCGTGCTCGTCGTGGCCACCTTCCGCATGGCGTATGTGATCATCATGGAGGCCTCGCTTTCCTTCCTTGGCCTTGGCGTGCAGCCGCCGACACCCTCCTGGGGCTCGATGGTTTCGGATGGGCGGGAGCATCTCGTTGATGCCTGGTGGGTCTCGACCCTGCCGGGGCTTGCGATCCTCGCGCTGGTGCTGTCGATCAACCTGGCGAGCCAGGGCCTGCGCGACGCCTTCGACCCACGACTGCACCAGGCATGAGCGGCGCTTTGCTCCAGGTGCGCGGCCTGCGCACGGTGTTCCCCACGCGCCGCGGCCCGGTCGCCGCGGCCGATGGCGTGGATCTCGAGATCGCGGCCGGCGAGGCGCTCGGCGTCGTCGGCGAGAGCGGTTCGGGCAAGAGCGTCACCTTCCTCTCCGTGCTCGGCTTGCTGCGCCCACCCGGGCGGATCGAGGCTGGAGAAATCCTCTTCGACGGCCGCGACTTGCGCCGCCTGCCGCGCGGCGCGTTGCGCGCGCTGCGCGGGCGGCAGATGGCGCTTGCCATGCAGGACGCGCTCTCGGCCCTGAACCCGGCCTTCACCATCGGCCAGCAACTGATCGAGACGCTGCAGGCGCATGGCCTCGCGAAGGATGCGCGTGCCCAGGCGGCCGCGGCCCTGACGCGCGTGGGTATCCCCGCCGCCGCCGAGCGGCTGGACGACTATCCGCACCAGTTCTCCGGCGGCATGCGCCAGCGGGCGATGATCGCCATCTCGCTCGCCGCCCGCCCCCGCCTGCTGGTGGCGGACGAACCGACGACAGCGCTGGATGTCACGCTGCGCGCGCAGGTGCTCGACCTGCTCGATGACCTGCGCGAGCAGGACGGCCTCGCGCTGGCGCTCATTACCCACGACCTCGCCGTGGTGGCCGAACGCTGCCCGCGCGTGATGGTGATGTATGCCGGCCAGGTGGTGGAAACCGGCCCGACCACCGAGGTCGTCGCCAGCCCGCGCCATCCCTATACGCGCGGCCTGCTCGAAAGCCTGCCGCGGCTCGAGGATCCGGATCGCCCGCTGCACCCGATTCCAGGCCAGGTGCCAGACCTCGCGCGGCTCGATGGCGGTTGTCGCTTTCGCAACCGCTGCGCCATGGCGCAGCCCGCCTGCATGGGCCCGACGCCGCTCGTGGACCTCGGCCAGGGCCGCGCCTCGCGCTGCCTGCGCGCCGTCGAGGTGACGCCATGACCCCGCTGCTGGAAGCCCGCGGCATCGAGCGCCGCTTCGACATCCCACCGGCGCTGCTCGACCGGCTGCGGGGGCGACCCGGGCGCGCCGTGCGCGCCGTCTCGGGTGTGGATCTCACGCTGGCGCGCGGGGATACCCTGGGACTGATCGGGGAAAGCGGCTGCGGCAAGTCCACGCTGGGTCGCCTGCTGCTGCGCCTGCATGCGCCAACCGGCGGCCAGGTGGTCTTCGACGGCCAGGACATTACGCGCCTGCCGGAAGCCGCGCTGCGCCCCCTGCGGCGGCGCATGCAGATCATTTTCCAGGACCCCTATGCCTCACTGAATCCGCGCCGCACGGTGCGAGAGATCCTCGCCTTGCCGCTCGCGCTGCATGAAGGGTTGAAGGGCGCGGCGGCGGAAGCGCGCATCCTCGTGATGATGGAGCGTGTGGGTCTCGCGCGACAGCATCTCGACCGCTATCCGCACCAGTTTTCCGGTGGGCAGCGCCAGCGCATCGGCATCGCCCGTGCCCTGATCCTGAAGCCGGACTTCGTTGTCTGCGACGAGCCGGTCTCGGCACTCGACGTCTCGGTTCAGGCGCAGGTGCTGGCGCTGCTGCGGGAACTGCGGGACGAGCTCGGCCTCACGATGCTTTTCATCTCGCACGACCTCGCGGTAGTGGCGCATCTCGCGGGGCGCATCGCGGTCATGTATCTCGGCCGGGTGGTGGAGGAAGGCACACGCGACGCCGTCATCAACCACCCCGCGCATCCCTATACCCGTGCCCTGCTCGCCGCCGTACCGCGCATCGGCGCACCGGGGGAAAGGCGCGCGCGCGCGCCCGCAGGGGACCTGCCATCGCCGCTCGCCCCGCCGCCGGGCTGCGCCTTCCACCCGCGCTGCCCGCTCGCCGGCCCACGCTGTTCGCGGGAGGTGCCGCACCTCCTCGATCTCACGGGCGCGCACCGCGCCGCCTGCCACCTGCATGACGGAGGCGTTGCATGAACCTGCTCGTCACCCTTGCGGGCGACGCCCGCGCGCGTGGGCGCGGCCAGGCGGCCGCCTGCCCGGAGCAGGCCGCTGCCGTGCGCGCCGCCATACTCGGCCGGCTCGCTCAGGCGCCGGCGCGCACCGCGGGCATGGCGCGCTTTCTCGATGCGCAATGGGACGCGACGCATCGCCATGTCCCCGAAGCCAACGCGGAGATCGCCGGCATCGCCGAGGGCTTCTCGCTGGCGCCGGAGCAGGTCTTCGACTTCCTCCATCTCGGCTGCCTGGCGGATCTCGCGGCCGCGCCGGCGGACACGGATGGCTGCTCGGCCTTCGCCACCGGCGGCGTGGTGGCGAAGAACCGCGACTTCCGGCCCGAGCACGCGGGCCTGCAACGCGTCTTCCAGCACCAGGACCCGGCCTGGGGCGGGCGGCGCGTGCTCTGTCTCGGCTCGCTGGGCGCGCCGGGCGCCTGGTCCTCCGGCATGAACAGCGACGGGCTGGCGCTGGCCGACACGCAGATCCCCACGGCCGATCATGGGCCTGGCGTGCTGCGCTATTTCCTAATGACACGGCTGCTCTTCGCCTGCGGCACGGTGGAGGAGGCGCTGGCCGTGATGGCTTCCCTGCCGCATGCCGGCGGCGGCTCCCTGGTGCTGGGCGATGCCTCGGGCGCCGCGGCGGCGGTCGAACTGCGGCACGGGCGCGTGGACGTCACGCGTGGCGCGTGGGTCGCGCACACCAACCACTACACCGCGGCGCCCGACGCCCTGGCACCAGTCGAGCATTCCGAAGGGCGGCTCGCCGTGCTGCGCGTAGCGCTGTCGCGCGATCCGGCGCAGGACCCGCGTGCGCTGCTCGCGACCCATGCCCCGGTCGCGCTGTGCCGCCACGCGCCGGACCCATCCCCAACGCTGGCCGGCGCGGTCTGGGAGTGCCGGACGGGCGCGGCGAGCGTCGCCGCCGGCCCGCCCTGCTCGGCCGCCTGGGTTCGCTTCGTTCCGGATGGTTCGGGGTGGCGCGAAATCCACGCGCAGGCGTAAACTCCACGCCAGTGGAGGCGCGCACACCGATGCCCTATGCCGACCTGCTGGGGGAGCACGAGAGCATCCGCGCGGTGCGTGACCTCATCGCGCGCATCGCCGCGAGCCCCGCGCGCACCGTGCTTCTTTATGGCGAGACCGGTACAGGCAAGGGCCTGGTCGCGCGGATGCTGCACCGTCTTTCCCCCCGTGCCGCCAAGCCCTTCGTGGACGTGAACTGCGCCGCCATTCCGGCCAGCCTGATGGAAAGCGAACTGTTCGGCCATGAGCGCGGCGCCTTCACCGGTGCCGCCAGTGCCAAGCCCGGCCTGGTCGAGGCCGCGGATGGTGGCACGCTGTTCCTCGACGAGATCCGCGAGATGGACCTGCAACTGCAGGCCAAGCTGCTGACCATGCTGGACACGCAGCGCTTCCGCCGCCTCGGCGCGGTGAAGCAGACCGCGGCCGATGTGCGCTTCGTCACCTCGACCAACCGGATCCTGCTCTCGGAGGTGAAGGCTGGGCGCTTCCGGGACGACCTCTACTGGCGGCTGCAGGTGGTGCCGGTGAACATCCCGCCGCTGCGCGCGCGCGGCGACGACGTGCTGCTGCTGGCGGAAGCCTTCCTGCGCCACCACGGCGCGCGCTGCGGTCGCCTCATCCGCGGCCTCGAACCCCACGTCGCCGAGGTTTTCCGCCGCTATTCCTGGCCCGGCAACGTGCGCGAACTCGAGAACCTGATCGAGCGCATCGCCATCCTGGAAACCGAAGACCAGGTGCTGGTGAAGCACCTGCCCGACCGCATCCTGCGCGAGGTGGAAGGCCGCGCCCTGCCCGAAGCGATGGAGGGCGAAGGCGCGGCCGATCTTCGCTTCCACGAGGCAACCGACCGTTTCCAGAAGGCGCTGATCGAGAAGGCCCTGCGCGAGGCCGGCGGGCGGCACGGCCGGGCCGCCGCCCGGCTTGGCCTGTCGCGCCATGCCCTGCGACACCAGATGCAGAAGCTCGGCATGGCGGTGCCGGGCTGAACTGGCACGTCGCGTGCAATACACGGCCCGACGCGCCAGCGAAGGCCAGGAAACATGACCGAAATCACCATCCTCTGCCCCACCGGGCATCTCGGCTTCACGCCGCTCGAGAAGGATTCGTTCCTTGCGGGTTGTGAGCTGAAGCCGGATTTCATCATCGCTGATTCCGGATCCTGCGACATCGGCCCCTATCCGCTCGGCGCCGACGGACAGGCGAGCCCGTCGGCCTGGCAACGCCATGACCTTGAGGTGATGCTGCTCGCCGCACGCCGGCTCGGCGTGCCGATGATCATCGGCTCCGCCTCCGACACCGGAACCGATCGCGGCGTCGCGCAGTATGTTGCGCTGATCGAGGAGATCGCCGCGGAGCATGGTCTCGCTCCATTCCGCATGGCAGCGATCGAATCCGAGATCACGCCCGCCGACCTGCGCGCGCGGCTGGCCGCCGGCACGCCCGTCACGGGCCTCGACGGCAGGCCGGAGGCGGACGACGCGCTGCTCGCGCGCACCGACCGCGTCGTCGCGGTGATGGATGCGGAACCGATCGCGTCCGCATTAAAGCAGGGGGCCGATGTCGTCATCGCCGGCCGTGCCTCGGACTGCGCGCTGTTCGCGGCGCCGATCCTAAATGCGGGCATGACGCCGGCCACGGCCTACTACGCCGGCAAGCTGATGGAATGCGCCTCCTTCTGCTGCGAGCCCTTCATGGGCAAGGAGAGCATCTTCGGCCGCATCCGCGAGGACGATATCCGCGTCACCGCCATGCATCCCGGCCAGTGCTGCACACCGGCCTCGCTCGCCTCGCATGCCATGTATGAACGCCGCGACCCGTTCCGCGAATACGTCGTGAGCGGCTACGTGGACATGAGCGAATGCCGCTACGAGCAGATGGGTGAGAAGACGACGCGCGCGAGCGGCGCCCGCTTTGTGCCGTCCGCCACGCCAATGGTGAAGCTCGAGGGCGCGGGCAAGGTCGGCGAACGTCGCCTGGCGGTGGTCGGCATGCGCGACCCCTACATGATCCAGAATATCGATAAGGCGATTGGCTGGGCACGCGCGCGCCTGGCGGAGCGCTTCGGCGCGCCGGAGGAGGCCGGCTGGCAGGTCTTCTACCACCTCTATGGCCGGGACGGCGTGATGGGCGCGATGGACCCGACTGCCCCCACCCAGCCGCACGAGATCGGCGTGGTGGTCGAAACCCTCTGTCAGGACGGCAAGCGGGGCGAGGAGATCTGCGCGCTCGCCGCTCGCAACCTGTTCTACGCGCGCCTGCCCGAGGTGAAGGGCACCGCCGGCGCCGCCGCGCTGATGTCGGATGAGGTACTGATCGGCAAGCCTGGCTACGAATGGACGTTGAATCACGTCATGCCGGTGAAGGAGGCGGGCGAGATGTTCCGCACGCGCTTCGTCGCCGTCGATGGTGCCGCCCGGAGGGCCGCATGATGGAGCGCCGCAACATGCCGACGCTGCGCGATCTCGCTTCGACCATCCGCAGCAAGAACGCCGGCGTTGATCACATCACCTTCGACATCATCTTCAAGGAGCGCGCGAATTTCGAGAAGGTGCGCGACGCGAAGGTGCTCTCGCCCTCGATCGTAGCGGTCCTCCTTCGCATACCACCCGAGCGCGTGACCGACTTCGTGGTCTTCGAACCGGCGAATGCGATCAAGTTCACGATCCGGCGCGAGCGTCCCTCGGGCAGCCCGGGTGAGCGGGATGTTTTCGGTTCTCAGCAATACGCGCCGCTCTTCGACGTCGAGGTGCCGTAGCAGGCGGCGACGTCACTGATCGCGCCGCCGCTGCGCGGGGAATTCCCCGCCCAGCGGGCTTCGCCACCAATGCCATGATGCCCGGCGCCTTCGTTGGAAGACGCCATCCGACATCTCATGCCGCCGCGCGCCATCGCCGGGCAGCGATATCCCTGTCAGCATGCCGATCGCGTCTTCGCCCAGGCTGAGGCAGTCAGCCGCCTGGCAACGCCGCCCCCAGGTCGCGCGCGCGCCTGCCCGCACGCAGGTTCGCCTCGATATGTTCGAGCGTACGATCGCGCGTTTCCGGTACCATCTTCGCGGCAAAGACATAGGTCGCCGCGCAGACGAGGGCGAAGACGCCGAACGTCTCGCCCATCCCGATCGACGCCTCGACGACCGGGAAGGCCAGGGAGACGGCCGCATTGACGCCCCAGGCGGTGGCCGCGGCGACACCCATGCCCAGGCTGCGCACGCGCATCGGGAACAGTTCGGACATCAGCACATAGGGGATCGGCCCGAGACTCACGGCGAAGGCCACGATGAACACCGAAATGCAGGCCAGCGAGACCCAGTTCGCGAAGCCGCTGTCGGGTGCCAGGACCAGCGCCGCGGCAAGCAGGGCGAGCGCCGCAGCCATGGCCGCCGAGCCACCAAGCAGCAGCCGCCGGCGACCCAACGCCTCCACGGCCCACATCGAAACGACGGTCGCCAACAGGTTCACCACGCCGAGTCCGACCGTGGCGAGGATCGGGCCCGTGGCCCCGGAGATCCCGATGCGCAGGAAGATGTCAGGCGCGTAGTAGAGGATGGCGTCGATGCCGCTGAGGTTCTGCAGCAGGAACAGCCCGGCGGCGACCACGAGCACCGGCCGCACGCGTGGCCCCACCAGGTCGCGCCAGCCGCCACTCTCGGCGGCCGAGGCGCGCAGCACGGCGAGATCGGCCGGGCTCCATTCGACGCCGCCAAGCTTCCGCCAGACCACGCGCGCCTCGTCCTCACGGCCACGCAGCAGGAGCCAGCGCGGACTTTCCGGCAGGAACATGAGGCCGATGAGCAGCAGAAGCGCCGGCCAGATGCCGACGAACAGCATCGCACGCCAGTCGCCACTCGGCGTGTGCGCCCAGCCGGCGAGATAGGCCCCGAGGATGCCGGCGGTGATGGCGAGTTGGATGGAGGCGACAAGCGCGCCGCGCCATGAGGGCGGCGCGGTCTCGGCCACATAGAGCGGGGCCAGCATCGTCGCCGCGCCGACGGCGAGACCGAGCACCGCGCGCGAAGCTCCGAGCGTGACGGCTTCCGGTGCCACCGCCCCCGCCCAGGCGCCAAGGACGAATGTGAGGCCGGCCAGTGCCAGCGTCCGGCGCTGCCCGATGCGTGCCGAGATCGGCCCGGATGCGACGGCACCGACGAGGCCGCCGACCAGCACGGCCGACACGACCACGCCCTTGCCGAGCGGACCGAGCGCCATCTCCGTCGCCAGGAACGGCAAGGCGCCCGCGATGACGGCGGTATTGAAGCCGATCAACAGACCGGCCAGGGCGGAGACGCCGGCGATGCCGAACGCCACCAGCCCGGTACGCGAGCCCATCAGGGCAGCACGACGGCGGCAACCTTGCGGAAGGCGGCGACGATGTCATCGACATCCGCGGGGGTCAGCACGGAAGCGATGGCCAGGAGCGCCGCGCGTTCGGACATCTCGTCGCATACCGGCAGGTTGCCGCGCTGGTAGCTGATGTCTGCATGAAAGGCATTGTCCGGGTGGCTCCAGGGGAAGCCGCCGCGGGCCGCCTCGCGCTTGTTCACCAGGCTCGGGACGTTGAAGTACCAGTGCATGCCCCATTCCGCCATGGTGATGCAGGCAAGGCTTCCCTTCTCGCCCTTGATGCCTTCGGCCCGCAGCGCCTCGGTGAAACGCTTGCACGTCGCGGCGTCGCGGTAGGTGGTGATCATGAAGGGGCCGCTGTCGCCGTCAGGATCAAGGATCGTCCTGAAGCCGAGGCCAGGGATCCCTTCGAGCTGCCGGCGGATCGACCATTTCGCGTTGCGCATCGCGCCGGTGATCTTGTCCAGCTTGCGGAACTGCGCGAGTGCCATCGCCGCCGCGAGGTCGGACATGCGGGCGCCGACGCCCCACATCTGGAATTCGGGTTCGGAGGCGTCGAGCCGCCCGGCTTCGTTGCGCGGATAGCCGAGGTCGTGCAGCGCATAGGCGCGACGGAACAGATGCGGGTCGGAACTGGTCAGCATGCCGCCGTCGCCGCTCGTCATGTTCTTGTTCAGCTGGAAGGAGAAGATGGCGATGTCGCCGTCACTGCCGGCCCAGCGGCCGTCGATATGCGCGTTCGCGGCCTGCGCGCAATCCTCGACGACCTTGAGGCCATGGGCATGCGCGACGCGCACGACTTCCTTCACGTGGCCCGGCGCGCCGCTCATGTTCACGTAGATGACCGCGCGGCTGCGGGGATTGATCTTCCGGGCGAGGTCGGCCGGATCCATGCAGAAGGTGTCGTCGATATCCACCAGACGCGGGATCGCGCCCTGGCGCACGATGGCGCTGATGCAACTGGTCCACATGTAGCCGGGGACGAGGACCTCGTCGCCGGGGCCAACGCCGATGGCACCGAGGGCGACGCCAAGCGCCGCCGTGCCACTGCCCATGGCGAGCGCATTGGTGGCGCCGAACTTGGCCTTCCATTCGCGCTCGAGCGTATCGGCCATGTTCTGGGGGTCGAGACCGTAGAACCGGAACGGACTGCGGGCGCGGATTACGCGTCCGACCAGTTCCTCCTCCTCGGCACCGATCCAGTGCGCGCCCGGCAGTTCCCAGGGCAACGGACGTGTTCGGACGGGCTCGCCCCCGTCGATCGCCAGCTTGCCGAGCGTTCCGATTTCATTGGTCATTCTTGCCGCCTCCACGCGCCTGCGTTGTCGTTCGCACACGCCCGAGCAGCGCGACGCGTCAAACAATGGACAGGTATTTCCAATTTTACTACACATCAATCAACGATTGAAATTTCTGGGGCGATGCCAAGATGCACGGTAGTGAACGCGCCATTTTCCTGCTCGCGTCCATCGCGGCGATCGCCGGCGTCCTTTTTGGCTTCGATGAAGGCGTGATCGCCGGCGCCCTGCACCTGCTGCGGGTCGATTTTCCGATCACCCCGGTCTCCGAAGGCTTCATGACCGCGGCGGTGCCGCTCGGTGCCCTCATGGGCGCGATCGTCGCCGGACGCCTGGCGGACCCGATCGGCCGGCGTTCCCTCCTGATCGCAGCGGCGGCGCTGTTCTGCGCTGGCGCCCTGCTCGCGGCACTGGCGGGCAGCATGTGGATGTTGACCTTCGCGCGCCTTATCCTTGGCCTCGCGATCGGCGTCGCCGGCGTCATGGCGCCGCTCTACATCGCCGAGAGCGTGCCGCCCGCCCGGCGAGGCATGCTGGTGTCCGTCTACCAGCTTGCGATCACCATCGGCATCCTCAGCGCCTACGGGGTCAACCTGGCCTTCAGCGAGAGCTGGCGGCTGATGTTCGCATGCGGGATCCTACCGGGCCTCGCCCTCTTCTTCGGGATGGCGCGGATGAGCGATTCACCCCGCTGGCTGGTGCAGAAGGGGCGGGATGCGGAGGCGCAACAGGCTCTTGCCCGGCTCACCGGCACCACCGCGGATGATCCGGCCGTCACCATGGAGCGGGAGCGGATCGCGAAGGCGGTCATGGCCGACCAGCACCTGACCGGTGGCGTCAGGGACCTGTTCACGGTCCGGGTGCGGCCGGCACTGATCGTCGCGGTCGGCCTGTTCGCCCTCCAGCAGCTGTGCGGCATCAACGCCGTGATCTACTACGCGCCGACGATCTTCGCGCATGCGGGCTTCGACTCGACCGGCACGCAATTGATGGCGACGATCGGGATCGGCGTCGTGAACGTCGCCATGACCATCGTCGGCATGCTGCTGATCGACCGGCTCGGCCGGCGGCGGCTGCTGCTGGCGGGCTTTGGCGGCGCCGCCGCGAGCCTGGCGCTGATCGCGTATGCCGCGGCGAGCACCCACCCGTCGTCGCCTGTCTGGGCGATGGCCGGCGTCGCGTTGTTCATCGCCTCCTTCGCCTTGAGCCTCGGCCCGCTTCCGCATGTGATGATGTCGGAAGTCTTCCCGCTCAACGTCCGTGGAGTTGGCATGGGGTTGGCCTCCATCAGCAATTGGGGCCTGAATTTCGTCGTCGTCTTCAGTTTCCCGGTGCTGCTCGACCTGATCGGGCTGACCGGGGTGTTCAGCCTGTTCGCGCTGGTCTGCGTTGCGGGGCTGGTCTTCACGGTCCGCACCGTGCCGGAAACCCGCGGCGTATCGCTGGAGCAGATCGAGCGGCATCTCATGAGCGGCCTGCCGCTGCGTGATCTCGGGCTTCCTCTCGGCGCCAGGGCATGAGCGCACCGATGGAGCACGCGCTGATCGCGGCGTTGGTGGAAATGAGCCCTTACCGCCGCGGGCTGCGCCCGCTTGTCGCCGAGATCGCCCGCGCGGCGCAGATCTGCGACCAGGTCCGTGAAGCGGTCGCGCGCATCGCCGGGCGCGCCGGCGGCGCCGCACCGACCCGCAGCGCCCTCGGCGAGGACCGCGCGCTGATCATGGCATTTCTGGAACACATCTTCTTCGCGTCGCCCGCCTTCCTGGCGAGCGCCGGCATGGCGGGACGAACGCAGACCCATGTCTGAGTCCGATCATTGTGAGGTCTGCATCGTCGGCACCGGTGCCGGCGGCGGAATCCTGGCACACCAACTCGCGCAGGCAGGGTTCCGCGTCGTTTCGCTCGAACAGGGCCGGATGCTGGAGCCGGATCATTTCGCGCGGATCGATCCGCCAGGCGCCAAGCTCGACTTCGGCATCCGCGACAACAGCGTATGGCCGAGCGAGCCGCACGACAGCCTGTTCGTCCATCCGCTCTTCGCGCGGGAGGACACCCGTTCCTCGACAACCAGCACGCAATTCCAACAGTACCAGATCCTCGCGGTGAACGGGCTGCAGAACCTCTGGAACGGCGTGTCGGTGCGTTTCGCCACCAGTGACTTCGATGGCTGGCCCATCGGGTACGACGACCTCGCGCCGCACTACACCGCCGTCGAGAAACTGATCACAGTCTGTGGTACCGAGGAAGGTCTCGATGCACTGCCCGATGGCGCCTATGTGCCGCCGAAGCCGCTTCGCCTCGCCGACCAACTGATCGTGAAGGCGGTGGATGGCCTTGGCGAACCAGACGCCCGGGCGATTCCGAACCGCAAGGCGATCGAGACCCGCCCGGGCCTCGCCACGTCCTGCATCAGTTGCGGCATTTGCACCTCCGGCTGTCCCGTGGGGTCCGTCTACAAATTCTCGGCACGGCTGCTGCCGGAGATCGCCAGGCTTCCCAATTACGAACTGCGCAGCAACGCAAAGGTTGTCCGCCTGCTGCGCGCGCCCGGCGCAACGAATGTCGACGGCGTCGAATACATCGATACGGTAACCGGCGAGCGCCGACGCCTTCGCGCCGATCGCGTCGTGCTCGCCGCCGGTGCCATCGAAAGCCCACGCATCCTGTTCAATTCCGCCGACGAGGCGGATCCGGCAGGGCTCGGCAATCGTTCAGGTCATGTCGGCATGTGGCTGCAGGACAACCCGAAATCTGTGCTCTCGACATCGCTGTGGCGGCTCTGGGGCAAGCGGCCGAGTCCGGACATCGGCTATGGCGATCTTCTGATCCTGATGGCGCGCGGCAAACTGCCCGATGGCGCCGAGTTCCCGTTCATCGGTCATGCCATTCATGGGACGCCGGAGGTGCCGCACTACCTTGGCGGCATGTCGTTCATCCCACCCTTCGCAAAGCCGACCGTCGCGCGAATGATGTTCAGCAGCTACGTGACGCTGGGTCTGTTTTCGGCGGGCGAGGCGCTTCCCGGCAACCGGATCCGTCCGGCCGCGGCGACCGACCGGTACGGGGTGCCCCAGGTCTCGGTCGATTTCGCCGCATCGCCGCGCGCCCATGCAACGATGGATGCCATGGACGCCTGGGGCCGGCGGGTCCTACGCGCCGCCTCCTCGACGCTGGTGCACGCCACCCGCGATGCGTCGGGCACCGGCATCCACTACGCCGGTACGACGCGCATTTCCGCGAACCCGATCGAGGGCGTGGTCGATGCCGGACTGCGCTGCCACGGCTTCGAGAACCTGCATGTCTGCGACGGCAGTGTCATCCCGCAGTTGCCCGATAAGCACCTGACACTGACGATCATGGCGCTGGCGCATCGCCTCGCCGGGCAGTTGCTCGCCGCCCGAAATATGCCCGCGGAGGCGACCGCCTGAGACGTCGAGGTCGGGCCAGGCCTCGACGGGGAATGGAGTGGCGCAGGAGCGCCAGGGCTCCTGAGGGAGCATGAGCCGCGGTTTAATTGCCACGGCAGGCAGACAGGCTGACGTTGGGAGCATCGCTGATGGGCCCGAGAGTCTCATGCCAGGTCCGAATTCTTCGACCGTTGGCATTTGCCCATTCATGCCCTTGGACGCGTCGTGCCAGCGACGCGCCTTCGGCGTGACGCGTACACCTTCGGTTTGCTCGGATTTCGCCGGACATCCAGCGAGCCGGCGTCGCGGTCTGGGTATGAATTAAACTATTGCATTGTGAGCATCATACAAAGTCAAGACCAAGTACCTATGCTCTGCCTTGAAGAATCAGCGCCGCACGAACATCATCGACACCGATCAATCCACCGGCAGCGCGGCGCAGTGCGGCAATCTAAAGGAGAAAATCGTCGGTAGTGGCCCTGATGCCAATCACGACGTCCTGGAAGTCGTTATCGCCGGTGCCGTTCGGCAAGTCTTCGAAGCCGATCAGCAATTCGTGGCCGCCGGCCGATGTGCCGGAGAGGACCTGCATGGCGTCTGCCGGATTGAGCGCCGAGAGCGAGTGGAGGATGGTGGCGGAGATTGCGCCCAAGGTCGCGCTTTGCAGCTGCGGTGGGATACCAATGTCGGTGTCGGACGGTGCCCCCGTGCCGGGCGTGACAAACGACAGGTCGTCCGGCAACGCGCCAAAGCTGTTGAAGCCGTTCTGGATGAGGAAGAAGGCAACACGCTCGCCATCCGCCGGCGTGCCGAGGTCCACGGTGCGTGCGCCGGGCACCACGTTCAACGTGTTGTCGTACAGGATGCGGACATCGCTGATGGTGCCATTTGTGGCGATCCGGTAGGCGCCGAGCGTGTTGGCGTAGGCCGACGCGGCTGACTTCAGCTCCGCCGTGAATCCGACCGTGGCGTCACCGGTCAGGAACGGCTCGTTGGCGATGCCGTTGACCAGGGTCGCATCGACTGTCGCGCCTTCGGACAGGGTCGGCAGGAAGTTCTGGAAGGTCAGCATCGTGTGCGCGTCGGCGCCCGAACCACGGGCCACCATCATGAAATTGCCGCTGGGGAAATCGACATCCGTCTGGAAGTTCGAGCCGCCGAGGCTAAGCATGGTGGGTCCCACGCCGCCGCTGCCCCGCGTGACGCCAAGATCGCCCCGCCCGGCCAGCGTGCCCTGGATGTCCACCATATCGTTCGCGCCGAAGGCGACGACCGTGTCGCCGTTGAGGTCGGCAAGGGTGTCGCGCACCCTATCAGCACCCTGGCCGACGTGAATCCGGTCGGCGCCGGCACCGCCGCTGATGAGGTTCGCGCCGGTGCCGCCATAGAGCGCGTCGTTGCCAGCGCCGCCGCTCATCGTATCGTTGCCTTCGCCACCAGCGACCACGTCATTGCCGATGCCGCCACGGAGCGTGTCGTCGCCGGCGGCGCCGTCAAGCGCCTCGCCAGCCGCGCCGGCAACCAGATTATTGTGGGCGCTGTTGCCGAGCTGGGTCGTCAGCCGTTCAACCTTCACGTAGTCGACGTCGAAAAAGTAGCTTTTGCTCTGAGCCGCGTTTGGGGCGATCAGCAGCGTCGGATCGGTGATGTTCGGCCCGCCCGGGTCGCCCGGATTGGGCCCCCATGGCCCTCCATCGGGACCGCCGGCCTGCGGCGCGCCCCACATGTTCAGGTGGATCTGCTGCGGCCTGGTCGGCACATGCTCCACTTCTTCGCGGATCAGACTGCCGTCGACGAACCAGCGCACCACCGAGGGCAGCCATTCGAAGCGATAGATGTGGTCGACCCCCAAGCCGCCATCCACGGCATAGGAATGCGGCGTGCCCGTCGCCTGATGCTGGAAGACGTTGGTCGAGATCTTCTGCATCTGGGTGGTGATGATCTCGAAGTCGATCTCGTCATGAGGCTCGCGCACCGCGCCCGAGGGGAATTGTTCATAGGTGAAGAAGCCGGCGATCATGCCGCCCTGGCTGCCCTCGAACCTGAACTTGCCTTCGAAGCCAAGTCCCCCGGCACTGACGTCCCACGCCTGCTTGGTGATCGCTTCCGAGCCATAGTACGAGTCAGGGCCACCTGGCGGCGGGTTGAAGGTATCCAACCTGATGCGTGCCATGCCGTTTTCGGCGGCCGGCAGTACCTGCCGCATCTGCGTCTGGCCGAGATAGGACGGATTGTTCGGTCCTTCGATCCACTGGTTGAAATCCCAGTAAACGTTGCTGACCTGCGTTCCCGAGAAGTCGTCCTGAAACAGGATGGCCGATGCAGGGAGTGGTGAAGTCATCTGGAGCCGCCCTATCCCACTTTTGCCAAGATTTTTCGGAAAACGCCTTGGAACGGAGCGAACGCTAGCATTGTGTTGCATTCCAAGGAAATTATCTGGGACGGACATCGTTATTCCGGCATGTCCGCCACGCCCACCGTCTGCTCCGCCCAACCGTCCGAACTGATCGTGTGCCGGCGAGCAATGTAGGAGTGTCTTGGGCTCTTCTGCGGGCTTGAGCCGCGGTCAGCTTGCCACGGCGGTCAGGCTGACGTAGCGGCGCTGCACGGCCCACTCGTCGTTCTGTTCGAGCAGGATGCTGGAGGCCGCACGGGCCTTGATCGACAAGGTCATCGTGACGCCTGGCGACCATCCCGACGAACCGCCGGGCATCGAGCTGGTCGGGCAACTCATGGACATGCTCAACGGCGCCGGCGCCCTCGCCAACGGGGATGACGCCAAAAAACCGCGATCGCGTTTCTGGCCTGTCCATCTGTTCGGCAAGAGAGACCATGAGGGGGCATACCCCGCATATGCCGGACGACTATTCTGAACCGCTCCGGTTTTGCCGGAGGCTGTATGGTATGAGTTCCGCCCCCAGCGGCAGATTGTCCCGGGCGGGATAGAAAAGTGCTTCGGCCCCGGCGGGCGGGATGTTGCCGATGGGCTCCAGCAGCCGCCGATGGTTGAACCAGCAGACGCATTCGAGGGCGGCGAATTCGGAGACCTCGAGCGAGCGCCCGGGGTCGCGCCAGTGAATGACACCGGCCTTGCAGAGCCCGTTGATGCACTCGGCCAAAGCGTTGTCGTAGCTGTCGCCGACGCTGCCGACGGAAGGCTCGATGCCGGCCTGGGCCAAGCGCCGGTGTACTTGATAGAGACGTGCTGGCTGAGCCATCGAGGTGAACAGCGTCTCGTTGAGACATTCATCCCGTAGGCGACCGTTGATGCTCTCGACGAACGCCTCCCGGGTCGGCTTGGCCGGGACGATGTATTGCGATTTCACCTGCCGTTCCTGCGACCAGCGCAGGATGGAGGTCGATGTGAGCTCCGGAGCGGTATCACTGACCACCGCCACGGGCTTGCCGCGGATCGCCGCGATCGCATCGATCCGCGGGCCACCCAGGCACCCGACAACAACGTATCGGCCAGCAGCGCCAGGCTTTCGCGCATGAAGTCGTCCGCCATGCACAGGATGCGGAACGCGCGGCTCCGCGATCCGGAAAGCGGCCATCATGTCTATCGATCCCATGCCGCCGATGACCTCGTCGAGACCCTTGTCCCCGAGATTCGGATCATCCGCGACGATCTTTGGCGTCGCGCCCAGGCACGTCTGCGGATGGAGGCCGCACCTTTGAATCGCGGATCGACGCCGGCGTTCCGGGAACGACGCCGCCCGCGCCGTCTGCTGAGCGGAAAGGTGCCGTGTGGCGTCTGCGGTGGCGGGTTCAGCGCCATGGGGAAGGAATATCTGGGCTGTCTTAAGGCGCGCAATGAGCATGGGTGGCCTTATCCATCCCTGGGCTTGTCCCTGCGTCCCGCGTCTACCGTATCCGTCCCGCCGGCTTGCGCTGTGTCATTGCACAGTGCCCGATAGGTCGTAACCATCCGCAGCAAGACCAGTTGAACCGAGGGCCATCCCGGCCCGGGCCAGGAGGACAACACCGTCATGCTTTCCACCACGCTCACCCGGATGCTGCGGCGGGGCACGGTTGCCATCGCCCTCGCCGGCGCCATCGTCACCACGCCCGCCCTTGCCCAAGGGCAGGCCGCCGGCGGCGCGCCCGCCAGCTTCACCACGGCCGACCTCGCCCGGCTCTGCGGCCCGGCTGCCGACAACGCCAACGCCATGGCGCTGCGCCCGGCCTGCTTCGCGGCGCTCGTCACGGTCGGGCAGACCCACGCGCTCTACACCTCCGGCCAGCATGCCCAGCGGCCCGTCTTCTGCCTGCCGGCGCAGACGCCAACGCTGGACCAGGTCGCCGCGGAATTCGTCTCCTGGGCCGCGGCCAACCAGCAATATTCCGGCGCTCGCGCCGCCGAGGGCGTGCTGCGCTTCGCCGCCACCACCTACCCCTGTGCCGCCGCACCCGCCGCGCGGCGTCGCCGCTGAGCGGAAGGAGAACGTCATGACGATGAACAAGCCATTCCGGATGGCCGCCATCCTGCTCCTCGGCATCGGCCTCGCCGGCTGCGAAGGCATGAGCGAGACCCAGCGCGGCACCGCCACGGGGGCCGGCATCGGCGCCTTGGGCGGCGCGGCCATCGGCTCGCTGTCGGGCAATGCCGGTTGGGGCGCGCTGATCGGCGCCGGCGTCGGCGGCGTCAGCGGCTATGCGATCAGCAACTCCCGCCAGCGTTCGTCGCAGTAAGGGGTGAGGGGGGGGGGGAGGGATCTCCCTCCGTCGCGCCGAGGAAGGTCGAGGGGCGCCGCCCCTCGAACACCCCGCCAAATGCCAGTGGCATTTGGAATGCCGTCTTTTGGCTTGGGGCACGGGCAGGGTGCGCCTCCTGCACAAGGGCGGGTCTTGGCACCCATCCTGACCGAGGTGCGGTGCGCTTCCATCGGCCTTGCTTCGCAACGTCAACCGCTTCCCGCGATGGGGAGAGCCTGAGAGGGACAGAGCGCCGCTCGGTTCCGTCACTCAGGAACCAGCGCCCCCGGCACCAGTGGCGGCGCCCAACCCGGCGCTCCGGCACAACCCGCGCTGCTTCCCCGTTGCCGTCCCCTTCCGCCACGTTGGACACTGCGTCCGCCGCCCGAGTCTCGCCCGGGCCGCCAATCGCGCGACGGAAGGACAAGACCGACATGCGCCTCAAGACCATCCTCACGGCGGCGGCCCTGTTGGCTGCCGCGCCGGCCATGGCCCAGACGCCGCCCGCCGTGCGCGGCTCGAACACCGCCACGGTGGCCGAACTCGCCGCGCTCTGCGCCACACCGGCGACCGCGGCCAATTTCGCCGAGGCGAACGGGCTGTGCCGCGGCTTCATCGGCGGCTTCGCGCAATACCACGCCGTGATGACGCAGCCCGGCACCCGTTTCCGCCCGCTCTTCTGCGTGCCCAATCCGCCGCCGACCGGGGCTGCGGCCGCCGCCGGCTTCGCCGCCTGGGCACAGGCCAACCCGCAGACCGCGAACGAACTGGCCGTGGACGGCCTCGGCCGCTGGTTCGTCGCCACCTATCCATGCCCGCAGCCGCCCGCGCGCCGCGGCACGCGCTGAGACGGAGAACCCAACATGCGCAAGATGGTCCTGCTTCCCGCCGCCCTGGCCCTTGGTCTTGGCGGCTGCTCGGGTGATTCGATGACGCCGGGCGGGCGTGACGTGCTGATCGGTGGCGCCGGCGGCGCGCTGGCCGGCGCCGCGATCGGTTCCTTCACCGCCAATGCCGGCGTCGGCGCGCTGATCGGCGCGGGTGTCGGCGTCGTCGGCGGCTATCTGTGGAACCAGCACGAGGTCGCCGAACGCCAGGCAGCCGAACGGCGCCAGCAGCAGCTCGACGCCGCCTATCAGCGCGGCGTGCAGAGCGGCGAACGGCAGGCCCGTACGTCGAACTGAGAGTGAAGAGCGCCATGGAGGGGCGTTGCCCCTCCAAACCACCCCACCAAAGGCCTAAGGCGTCTGGACACCGATACTTGGTGCTTTGCATCGCGGGCCGGATGGGCGCCGAGAGCGGCTCTCGGCCCCAAGGTCAGGCGCCCAAACGATGGACGCCAATCGATGTTCGTGATACGTTCTCAATATCGCGAGCGTCACCGGATCTCGCGCGCCCGAAGCGCTTAAAAGTCTAAATTCCTAAGATCTTACAGTGTGATTTCCCAAAGGCTTACCGCGGCAGAGGTGGGCGTGGAGGGGGCATTCCCCCTCCAACCCGTTCACTTCGGCAGCGTCGCCAGCCCCTGTTCCAGGTCGGCGATCAGGTCGCCCACATCCTCCAGCCCGATATGGATGCGCACGGTGAAGCCGCCGAGGTCATCGCTGGTCGCCGTGCGGGTGATGAAGCCCGTGGTCGGCAGCGCCAGGCTCTCGAACCCGCCCCAGGAGGCGCCGATCCCGAACAGCGCCAGGCTGTCGATGAAGCCGAACACCTCCGCCTCGGTGTAGCGAGGCTGGAACACGATCCCGAACAGCGAGCAAGACCCCGTGAAGTCCCGCTTGAACAGCGCATGCTGGGGGTGCGAGGGCAGCCCCGGATGCAGCACGCGCTGGATCTCCGGCCGGCCCTCGAACCAGCGCGCCACGGCCAGCCCGCTCTGTTCCTGGTGCTTCAGCCGAACCGGCATGGTCCGCGCCCCGCGCAGCGCCAGCCAGCAATCGTCCGGCGCGGCGAAATGCCCCATCTGCCCCGCCGCGTTGCGGATGATCAGATAGTCTTCCTCGGTATTCGTGGTGATCGACCCGAGCAGCACATCCGAATGCCCGCCGACATACTTGGTCAGGGCCTGGATCGACACATCCACGCCGTGCTGGAACGGCATGAAATTGTGAATGCCCCAGGTATTGTCCATCAGCACCTTGGCCCCGCCGGCATGGGCGGCGCGCGCAATGGCAGGGATGTCCTGGAGTTCGAAGGTGTGGGAGCCGGGGCTCTCGGTGTAGACGACCTTCGTATTGGGCCGCATCAGCGCGGCGATTTCCGCCTCACCGATCGTCGGGTCGTAGAAGGTCGTCTCAATGCCATAGGCGGTCATGAGCCCGGTGGCGATGTTGCGCCCGGGGCCATAGACGCTGTCGGGCATCAGGCAATGCTCGCCGGCCTTCAGATACGCCATCAGCGGCACCGTGACGGCGGCAAGGCCGGTGCCGACCAGCACGCAGCGCGTGCCGCCCTCGATCTCGCAGATCACGTCCTCAAGCGCGTAATGGGTCGGACCGCCGGCGGTGCCGTAGGTCATCACGCGATTGTAGCGGTCCTTGGCGAACTCCTTGCGCGCCCGCACGTTCGGCATCAGCACGGTCGAGCCGCGATGCACGGCCGGATTGACGAAGCCATGGGCATGCGTGCCGGCGCGGCCGGCATGCGACATGCGGGTAGCGAAACCCTGGGTGGCGTGCGGGTTGGTCATCTTTGGGGCGTCGTCTGGCATGGTCAGGCCGTCTTTTCCTTGATGGTTTCGGGGCGGGACGCCCATTCAGTCCAGGAGCCGTCGTAGACGGCCGGTTCAGCGAGGCCGGCACGCACCATGCCGAAGGCGATGACGCAGGCGGTTACGCCGGAGCCGCAGGAGGTCACGACCGGCCTGCCGCCAGTCGCCCCTGCCGCCGCGAAGATGGCGCGCAGCGTCGCCGGGTCCTTCATCAGCCCATCCGGGCCGGCCATCTCGCTCACCGGCACATTGCCGGCCCCGGGCATGTGGCCGGAGGGCAGTCCGGCGCGTGGTTCGGCCGCGGTGCCATCGAACCGCCCCTTGGCCCGCGCATCGAGGATCAGCGCCGAGCCATCGGCCACGATCTGCTTGATGTCGCCGATGCCCTTCAGCATCGACGCGCGGAAATCCGGCACGAAGGTCGCGGGCGCTGGGGCAGGGGCCTCGCCACTCTCGACGGGGCGGTCTTCCTTCTTCCAGGCCGGGAGCCCGCCATCGAGCACGGCGACCTTGTCATGCCCGAACAGCCGCATCATCCACCAGCCACGCGGCGAGGACCGCAACCCGTGCTGGTCGTAGAACACCACCCGCGTGTCGTTCGAGACGCCCAGCGCCCCGATCAGGCGCGCGAACTTCGCCGGCGTCGGCACCATATGAGGCAGGTCGGTCTCGTCATCGGCGATCTTGTCGATGTCGAACAGCCGCGCACCGGGAATATGCGCGGCGCGGAAGGCGTCGTGCTTGTTGCCCGGCTCGCCCGGCAGGAAGGTCGAGCAGTCGAACACCACGAGATCCGGCTTGCCCAATTCCCCAGCCAGCCACTCGGTTGAAACCAGCGATTCCATCGGCCTTACTCCCCGGCGAGCACCAGCGTCACGCGCCGGTTCGCCTTGCCCTTGTTCTCGATCTTGCTCACTTCGACGCGCCCGATCTCCCCGGTGGCGCGCACATGCGTCCCGCCGCAGGGCTGCAGATCCACCGGCGCGCCATCGCCGCCAATGCGCACTAGGCGAATGCGCCCCGACCCGCGCGGCGGCTGCACCGACAGCGTGCGCACCATGCCCGGATTGGCATCCAACTCCGCGTCGGTGATCCAGTTGTCTGTCACCGGATGGTTGGCCGCGACCAGCGCGTTCAGCTTCTCGGTCAGGCTTTCCTTGGTCGGCGGTTCCGGCAGGTCGAAATCGAGCCGCGCCTTCTCCACCGCGATCTGCCCGCCCGTCACCCCGGCACCGGGGATCAGGCTGCACAGCAGATGCATCGTCGTGTGCAGGCGCATGAAGCGATACCGGCGCTCCCAATCGAGCACCGCGGTCACCTCGGCACCTTCCGGCGGCAGCGATGCGCCCGCGACGGGCACATGCAACACGGTGTCGTCCGGCCCCTTGATGGCCTCGCCCACGGCCATCTCGCCACCGGCCCAGCGCAATACGCCGGCATCGCCCGGCTGGCCGCCGGCGCGTGCATAGAACACGGTGCGGTCGAGTACGATGCCCTCGGCCGCGGCGGAGACGACGCGCGCGCCGATCTCCCGCGCATAGGCGTCGTCACGATAGGCGAGTTCCGTCGGCATCAGTCTCTCCACTCCTTCAGCAGGCCCGCGCGCCGACGGGCGAACTGCGCCAGACACAGCGCGCCGGTCGCATTGGCGATGCGGTTGTCGTCGAACATGGCGATCGCCTCATCGGCATCGAGCACCATCAGGCGGATGTCTTCATGCTCGCTCTGCAGGCCGTGGGTGCCGACATGGCCGGCTTCGCCCAGCCGCGTGCGAGCGAGGAACAGCGTGATCACCTCGTCGCTGTTGCCCTGGTTGAGGATGTAGCGGCCGATCCGCATCAGCCGGTCGGCGACGAGGCCGGTCTCCTCGGCCAATTCGCGCCGCGCCGCCTCGGCCGGGTCCTCATCGGCCTCGAGCAGGCCGGCCGGGCATTCGGTCATCACCGGATCCATCCCGGCGGCGAGCGCCGGCAGGCGGAATTGTTCGATCAGCGCGACGCGATCGGTCCAGGGGTCCCAGGGCAGGATCGCCACCGCCCCGCCGCGGCGAACCAATTCCCAGGTGAGCACGCCGCCTTCGTCGCCGTCGAAGCGACGGTGGCGGAAGCGGACGCGTTGCAGCGGAAACCGCCCGTCCCAGACCACCTCGTCCGCGAGAACCGTCAGGCCGGGAAAATCGGGGATGGGCTTCGCCTTGGGAGGTCTGGCGCTCATGAAGGCCGGACCCTAGCCTTGGCGGCCGAGTCCGTCCATGCACCGGACCGGTCCGGGAAGGGGTGCGGCGCGTGATAGAACAGGTCCGCCACGGCGGCCACGCCAGGACCCGGCGGCACCCATGAGCGATATCGGGGCGGACCCGCAGGCGCGCGCGCGTGCCCAGCGGCGGGGCATCATCCTGCTGCTGATCGCCTCGGCGACCTTCGCGCTGTCGGCCGCCTTCGCCAAGGCGATCGGCGGACGCATCCCGGTCGCCGAGGTCATCCTATTCCGCAATGCCTTCGCGCTGCCGGCCCTGTTGCCGGTGGTGCTGGCCAGCGGCGGCCTCGCCGGCCTGGCGACGCGTAACCCCATGAGCCACGCCGCGCGCACCTTGTTCGGGCTGATGGGCATGGTCGGCGCCTTCTACGGCTACGTTCACCTGCCGATCGCGACGGTCACCGCGCTCGGCTTCACCATGCCGCTGTTCCTCACCGTGCTCTCGGTGCCGCTGCTGAACGACAGGGTCGGCTGGCGGCGAGGCATGGCGGTGCTGGTCGGCTTCCTTGGCGTGGTCATGATGGTCCGCCCGGGCGGCGAGGGCATGCGCGATGCGGGTCTTGCCGTGACGCTCTGCCTGCTGGGCTCGGTCGGCTGGGCGCTGGCGATGATCACTATCCGCAAAATGGGCGAGGCTGGCGAGAGCGCGGTCGCCATCGTCTTCTGGTTCGCGGCGGGCTCGGCGGTGCTGGCCGGGATCGCCGCGGTGCCGGTCTGGGTCTGGCCGACGCCGGTCGAATGGGCGTTGCTGGCCGGCATCGGCCTGGTCTCGGCGCTGGCGCAGGTGCTGATGACGGTCGCCTATCGCACCGGGGAGACGACGCTGCTCGCCCCCTTCGAATACTCGGGCATTGTCTGGACCACCGCGCTCGGCGCCTTCATCTGGGCCGAATTGCCAGAGGGGTGGGACTTCGCCGGGATGGCGGTGCTGGTGGGCGCGGGCCTCTATATCTGGCACCGAGAGGTGACGCTGGGCGTGCGGCGATAGCCGCGCCGCCGCAAGGCCCGCTGCCGTCCGCGCAGGGGTCACGGGCCATCGCCCCGCATGTCGGTGCCCGGGTCCAGGAGCTCCGCCGGCGTGGCGGCCGGGATCGCCGTCACGGGCGCCCCGGAGATCGGACCGAGGCATGGGCACTGCTCGCCCGGTACGGTCGGGCGACGTGCTGGCTTTCGCCCTTTGGTGGCGCTTGGCGCATGTTCCCGCCGGAAGGCACCGGCTCGGCATAGGAAACGGGGGAAATGACATGAAAATTGAGACGATTTACGGCGTTTGCATGCAACCACGCGTCGCAAAGATGCCCATAGTATCGCTTTTGATGCAGTTTTGACGGACGGTTATTCCCCGAAGTGACGTATCCCTTCCGCCCATGGAAACCTCAAACGGATCAGGCCCAAATCTGAGCGGCGGCTCGTTCCCGTCGCCGAAATCCGTTCTGGCGACGGCGTCGGCAGAGCAGGCGGCTGCGTCACGGTGCAACGACGATGCCGATGAATTGGCGCGCTCGATGCATGCCGTCATCGCACTGCTGGACGGTCACCGGCACTGACTGACCTTGGCCTGCGGCTAGCGTACCGGTAGCGCCGCGCGCCTGCACCGATGCCGCGCGGCCTTGAGCGGCCCAGTTCCTGCACGAACGTCATTCACCGATGCGACGTCGCCTCCCCCGCTCGCTTGGGAGGGCGACGGGCCACGTTCACCGCGTCGGGCGACTGCGTGGCATGGATAGGACTCGCCCGGGCTATAGCACCTTGCGGAACCACACCCGCGCATGCCCCGCCGGCATGCCGTCGAGCCGGCCGAACTCCACATAGCCATTGCGCTGCCAGAAGCCCGGCGCCTGGAAGGAGAAGGTGTCCGTATAGGCGTTGGTGCAGCCACGCTCGCGCGCCACCGCCTCGGCGCGCAGCAGCAATTCGGCGCCGACCCCCTTGCCGCGCATCTCCGGCGCGAGCCACAGCCAGTCGATGAACAGCCAGCCCCAGAAGGTCAGGCCGAGCAGTCCGCCGAGCGACTTGCCCTCGGCATCCTGCACCAGCAGCGTCACCGGCTCGCGGTCATAGGGGCCGCCCATCGCCTGGTTGAAATCGTGCAGGCCGCGCTGGATCGCGCCCACCGCCTCGAATTCCGGGGCGGCGTCCTCGACGATCTCGATGCCATCGCGCAGTGCCGTGCTCATCCGCCGAAGCGTCCCCAGGTGGCGACGGCCACGGTCGCCAGTCCGATCACCATGTTCACCAACACACCTTTCCGTATCGTGTCGAGCGCCGCCGCCGCCGCCGGGCCATTGCCGGCCGCCAGCGCCGCCCTCATCCGACGCCACGGCACCAACGCGACGAAGACGAAGATGCCGGCCATCACCAGCCCGGTCGTATGCATCAAATGCACATGCCATATGCTGGCGCCGAAGCCCCAATACCAGCCGAACAGCATGCCCCAGCCGCTGAGCAGCACCAGCGGCACGACGTGCCACAGCAGGCGGAAGAAGCGGCGGAAGACGCCTTCCATCAGCGCCAGACGCTGCGGGCCTTCCAGCGCCGCATGCGCGGCTGGGCGCAGCACCGCCATGGCGAAGACCATCCCGCCGACCCAGACCACCACGCACAACACATGCGCGACATAGAGCAACGTCGCCATCTCAATCCCTTTTCAGGGCGGCTAGCGCCGCCGCCAGCGCGCGCGCCTCGCCCGCCGCCGCACCTTTCGGTGCCGATTCCACCGCGCCCAGCCCGGCCATGAAGGCCTGCGCGAAGGCGGTGCGGTTGCCCAGCACCGGGTCAAGCAACGGCAGGCCGCGTTCCTGGATCATCGCGGTGATTTGTTCGCGCAGCTTGCCCGCCGAGGGCACGCGGTTGAGCACCAGCGCGACCTGCCGCCCTTCTTTCTTGGCGAGGTCGAGCGTGCCGTCCATCGACCACAGATCGGCCGCGGAGGGTTGCAACGGCACCAGCACGAGGTCGGCCGAGCGGATCGCGACGCGCGCATCGGTGTCGTCATGCGGCGCGGTATCCAGCAGCACGATGTCCTGGTCGCGCCGCAGGCGGTCGAGCACGCCGGGCACCCGCCAGCCCGTCGGCGCCTCGAAATGCAGCGGCCTCGCCTTGGAAGACTGGCCGCGCAGCGCGTCCCATCGTTGCAGGGAATGCTGCGGGTCGATGTCGAGCAGCGCGACGCGGCGGCCTTCCTCGGCGAAGGCCGTGGCGAGGTTGGCGGCGATGGTGGACTTGCCCGCGCCGCCCTTGCGCTGCGCCACGGCGATCACATAGGCCATGCGCGACTCCTGAAATGCCGCATGAGCATAGCAGACCGCACTCCATCGCCATCCGTCTGATGCCTTGTTCACCGCCGCGCGGGCGCGGATGCTCCCGGCATGGAACCCGCCCCCGGCCATCTCGCCCTGCTGACCCCCGAGGAAATGGCCCGCGCCGACGCCGCCGCCATCGCCGCCGGCATCTCCGGCGAGCGCCTGATGGCCGCCGCCGGCCGCGCCGTCGCCCGCGCCGCGATGCGCCGGTTTCGCCCCTGCCGGACGCTGGTGCTGGCCGGGCCGGGCAATAATGGCGGGGATGGGTATGTCGCGGCGCGGCTGCTCAATCAGGCCGGCTGGCCGGTCGCGGTCGCCGCGCTGGCGCCGCCCCGGCCCGGCAGCGATGCGGCCGGTGCGGCGGCGCGCTGGGGCGGCGCGATGCTGCCCTTCGCCCCGGCCGAGGCCGCGCGCGCCGGCCTGGTGATCGACGCGGTGTTCGGCGCCGGACTCGCCCGGCCGGTCGAGGGGCTGGTGGCCGAGACGCTCGCCGCTGCCGGCGGGCCGGTGCTGGCGGTGGATGTGCCCTCGGGCCTCGACGGCGCGACCGGGCAGGTGAGGGGCTTCGCGCCCCACGCCGCGCTGACGGTCACCTTCTTTCGCGCCAAGCCGGGCCATTGGCTGATGCCCGGGCGCGAACGCTGCGGCGAGGTGCTGGTCGCCGATATCGGTCTGCCGGCGAGCGTTCTGGCGGGTGTGGCGCCGCGGTGCTGGGCGGCGGCGCCGGGCCTGTGGCGGCTGCCCGCACTTGGCCCCTCGGCGCACAAATACAGCCGCGGCCACGTCACCATCCTGGCCGGCGCGGGGATGACCGGGGCCGCACGTTTGGCCGGCGCCGGCGCGCGGCGGGCCGGGGCGGGGCTGGTGACGCTGCTCGCGCCCGACCGCGCCAGCGGCGATGTGTTGCGGGGCGGCGCACCGGGCCTGATCGTCAGCGAGGCCGGCTGCGCTGCGCTGCTGGCGGACCCGCGCCGCGCGGTCTGGGTGGTTGGCCCCGGCCTCCCGGCGGAGGCCGCGACGCTCGACACGCTGGCGATGATCCTCGCCGCCGGGCGCATGGTGGTCGCCGATGCCGGGGCGCTCGCCGCGGCGGCGGGCCAGCCGGTGCGGCTGCGCGGGGCCGCCGTGCTGACGCCGCATGAGGGCGAATTCACCCGGCTGTTTGGCGCGATCGGCGGAGACCGGCTGGCCGCCACCCGCCGCGCGGCTGCGCTGACCGGCGCGGTCGTGCTGCTGAAGGGCCCGGACACCGTGGTCGCCACGCCGGACGGCCGGGCGGCGATCAACCGCCATGCGCCAGCCTGGCTGGCCACGGCGGGCAGCGGGGATGTGCTGGCCGGCATCATTGCCGCGCTGCTGGCGGCCGGCATGCCGCCCTTCGAGGCCGCCGCCGCGGCTGCCTGGCTGCATGGCGAGGCGGCGTTCCGCTGTGGTGCCGGCCTGCTGGCCGAGGACCTGCCGGGGGCCATTCCCGCGGCGCTGGCGGTAGCTGCTACGGGTCAGTCGCATTAATAATCTCATGCTGCGTATTTTGGTGGTCGGCTCTGCCGATGGCGCGGGCCGCGGCCTACTGGAAGGTCCAGACGCGACAAGATATGGTAATTTCACACAACTCACGGGCACTAAATGCAGTAGTAGAGGAATTCTGAGATCTTTGGCGCATACTGTGTTGAATTCACTATTTCTGTAGACGTAACCTCCGGCCCAGCAAGGGGTGGTCGAGGGGTAATTGGGCAGCAATCTTGTTTCGGTACTCCACCTGGAGGAGCGTCCGATCGTCGCCGAGCTTCGCGCGTCGAAGGCGTTCCAGCGGCTTGAGGCCATTCGCCGGTTGCTGGCGCTGTATGACCCGCAGCCTTCGTTTGCCACCGGCCTCGACGCACCGCAGGGCGCCGAACCCGACCGAGCCAGCGGGGAGGTCATCCACCTAGCCAGCGCCGCCGCGCCGGCGCCGCTGACCACGCCCACCGCGGTTACCGCCAAGCCCGCCCCGACGGCCAGCACCATCGCGCTGGCCGGGCCGGCCCCGAAGCCGGCGCCCGCCCCGCGCGTCGCGGCCGTCGCCGAGGCCGCCGTCGCCAATGTGGCGATGCGCGCCCCGGCGCCCGCGCCGCGCAGTGAATCGGAAACCTCCAGCGTGGTATCGAGTGTACGCGCCGCCTTGCTGGGTATCGGCAAGGGCAGATTGGTCTTCCACGACGACCGGCGGCGGCCGGGCCGCCAGGGGGCATTGTCGTGACCGCGGCGGCGCCCTTTTCTCTCTGACCGACGAGCGGGTCACGCCTACGACAGCCCGCACGACGACACTGGCATTTCACCATCTGTTTCCGTAAGTTTCAGGCAGTCACGAACGGGGTGGGGTATGCAGGAAATCGCCGTCCAGGCCGGATTGCTCGATCGCGCATTGCGCCGCGTCTCGTCGTTGTGGCGCGACATGGCCTCCGTCGTTGGTTCGAACGGCGAGGTCGCCGACATCACCGCCCGGCTGCGCGACGCTCTCGACGCGCGCGGCGGCGAGGTCTCGGCCCGCAACCGCGCGGCGAGCCTTGCCGAGGCCTATCGCACCCTGGATGAGACCGGCCGCAGCGATTTCCTGCACGCGTTGGCCTCCTTCGACTCCGACCCGGCGGCCGTCGCCCAGGCGATGGAAGCGGTCGCCGCCGCCGCCGACGTGGCTGAGCGCGCCGTGGCTACCGCCCGCCTGCGTCGCGCGTTGGAACCACCGCGCATCCGCCTGCTGACCGCCTTCGCCGCCATTCCGGACGGCGTGAAGTTCCTCGTCGACATGCGCGCCGAGCTGATGGCCCGGCGCGACGACGACAAGCTGCTGCAAGCGCTGGAGACCGACCTCAAGGCGCTGCTCGCCGCCTGGTTCGATGTCGGCTTCCTCGAGTTGCGCCGGATCGACTGGCATTCTCCGGCGCTCCAACTCGAACGCCTGGTCGAATATGAGGCGGTGCATCGCATCCGCGGCTGGCGCGACCTCAAGAACCGGTTGAAGGCGGACCGTCGCTGCTACGCCTTCTTCCACCCGCGCATGCCGGACGAACCGCTGATCTTCGTCGAGGTCGCGCTGGTGCAGGGCATGGCCGACAGCGTGCAGCGGTTGCTCGACCAGAAGGCGCCGACGCTCGACCCCGCCAAATCTGATACCGCGGTGTTCTATTCCATCAACAACTGCCAGCGCGGGCTGGACGGCATCTCCTTCGGCAATTTCCTGATCAAGCGAGTGGTAACGCTTCTGGCCGATGAGTTTCGCAATATCAAGACGTTCTGCACATTGTCTCCCATTCCAGGTTATCGTCGCTGGCTCGAAGCCATTCTGGCAGGCACCGACAGCCCGCTGACGGATGAGGAACGCAAGACGCTGCGCGACGTCGCCCCGCTGCTGCCCGAAACCGTCCCCGGCGACGCGACTGCGGAGGAGATCCTGCGCGCCATGATCGCCCGGCGCGGCGTGCTGCGGGTTGAGGAAGCGCAGCGCGCGCTGGAGCCGATCCTGAGCCGCCTCTGCGCCCGCTACCTAGTGAAGGAGGAAGCCCCGGGTCGCCCCGGCCGCGCGCGTGACCCGGTGGCGCATTTCCACCTATCGAACGGCGCGCGTACCGAGCGGCTGAACTGGCGGGCGGACACCTCGGAGAACGGGTACAAGCAATCCTTCGGGCTGATGGTGAACTACCTCTACGATCCGGAGCGGATCGAGGAGAACCACGAGCTCTACATGGGCGAGGGCCGGCGCGCGGTCTCGCCGGCACTGCGCAAACTCGCGCGGGGATGAGGCGAATGACCCTCGACCCGATGCCTCGCATCGGGCCGGGAGCGCACGGCGCGTATGCACTC
The DNA here is from genome assembly GCF_014644535.1 of Neoroseomonas lacus. Taxonomy (GTDB): domain Bacteria; phylum Pseudomonadota; class Alphaproteobacteria; order Acetobacterales; family Acetobacteraceae; genus Neoroseomonas; species Neoroseomonas lacus. The sequence goes on along the minus strand of NZ_BMKW01000001.1, from coordinate 104,831 downwards.
AGACCAGCAGTGGCTGCCAGCGTGACGGTGCGCGGCGCGCAGGCCAGGCAAGGCACGCCGATGCGTGCACCGGCGCTTGAGGCTCACGGAATTACCGGTATCCCTGCATCATCGCTCGCACCCGCGGGTAGATCTCGTGCTGCCAGCGCCGCCCAGCAAACACGCCGTAATGCCCGACGCCGGTCTGCAGGTGATGGCTGCGCATCGTCGTCGGCAGTGCCGAGCACAAGTCGAGCGCCGCCATCGTCTGGCCGATGCCGCAGATGTCGTCCTTCTCGCCTTCCACCGTCATCAGCCCCATACGGCGGATGGCGCGCGGCTGCACCGGCCGATCGCGATAGCGCAACGCGCCGGTCGGCAGGTCGTGGGTCTGGAACACACGCTCGACGGTCTCGAGGTAGAATTCTGCCGGCAGGTCCATCACCGCGAAATACTCGTCGTAGAAGCGTCGATGCGCCTCCGCCGCGTCGCGTTCCCCGCCGGCGAGGTTGCGCCAGTAGGTCTCATGCGCCGTGATATGCCGCGCAAGATTGAGCGACATGAAGGCGGTCAGCTGGGTGATGCCCGGATAGACCCGCCGCCCGGCGCCCCGGCTGCCGAAGGGCACGGTCGCAATCATGTTCTTCTCGAACCAGGCCATCGGCTTGCCCGAGGCGAGCTTGTTCACCTTGGTCGGGTTCAAGCGCGTGTCGATCGGCCCGGCCATCAGCGTGACCGATCGCGGCCGCGTGGGCTCGCGGTCCTCATGCATCAGCGCGGCCGCCGCCAGCACCGCAACCGAGGGCTGGCACACCGCGAGCAGGTGCACGCCATCGCCCGTGGCGCGCACGTACTGCATGATGTGCTCGACGAAATCGTCGAAGCCGAAGCGTCCGGCAGAGAGCGGCACGTCGCGCCCGTTGTGCCAGTCGGTCACGTGCAGGTCGAAATCGGGCAGCAGCGTCTCGGCGGTCTGCCGCAGCAGCGTGGCGAAATGGCCCGACATCGGCGCCACCAGCAGCAGAGGCGGCTGGCGCACCGGGCTGTCCTTGCGGAAGCGCAGCAGCGTGCCGAAGGGGGTGGTGAGCACCGCCTCCTCCTCGACCGCCACCACCTGGTTGCCCACCACCGTCCGCTCCAGGCCGAAGGAGGGCCGCTTGTGGGTGATGCGCGCGCTGGAGAACAGGTCGAGGCCCGCCATCAGCCGCCGCAGCGTGGGCGAAGCCTCGCCGCCGATGCCGCGCATCACCGCGGTAAGCCATTCCGCCTGGCCGCGGATGGGGGCGAGCGCGCGCGCATGGCTGTCGTACAACGTGTAGATCATCGTTCGAAGCCACCCCTATGCCGAATGGCTGGTCCGCCATCCGCGCATGGTACTAATGTTGCACCGCGATTTCGCATTGCAGCAACACCCAGTGCATGGAGCGCGGCATGGCCGAGGCGACTCTCCTGATCACCAGCCGCAATTATTCCTCCTGGTCGCTGCGGGGTTTCCTGCTGGCGCGCCTGTCGGGGCTGGATTTCGTGGCCGAAACCATCTCTCCCGACGACCCGGGCGCGCGGGAGGAATTGCTGCTGCGTTCCTCCTCCATCCGCTACCCCTGCCTGGTGCATGACGGGGTGCGCGTGTGGGACGTGCTGGCGATTGCCGAATACCTGAACGAGATCCGCCCCGAGGCGGGCATGTTGCCCAAGGAACGGCACGCGCGCGCGTTGTGCCGGTCGATCTCCGGCGAGATGCATTCGGGCTTCGCCGCGCTGCGTGCCTCGCTGCCGATGAACCTCAAGGCGCATCGGCCGGGCTTCGCCATCTGGTCCGGGCCGCGCGCCGATATCGATGCGATCGAGGCGATCTGGGATGACTGCCTGGAGCGCAGCGGCGGCCCCTGGCTGTTCGGCCGCGCGCCGACCATCGCCGATGCGATGTACGCCCCGGTCGCGACCAGGCTCCGCACCTATGATGTCAGCCTCGGCGCCAAGGCCACGGCCTATATGCGTCATGTGTTGGCCTGGCCGGACTTGGCCGAATGGACGCTCGAGGCGGCCGCCGAGCCGGAGGAGATCGCCGAGCTCGAAGTCGAGTTCTGAGAGCCCGTTTGGAATCGCGCCGTTTGGCGCGTTTTCCGGCCGGAGCCAGACGTTCCAAACGGCCTCCGAGACATGCCAACCGTCCGGCTGTCGGGAGTCTTTCCTGATTCCTTCGACCGGCCGGCTTATCGTGACGTGATACGCAGGCGCGACGGTGGGTGTGCGTGGCGCAATCGCGCCGTCGCACTCACGCATCGGGGCAGGGTTTCGCTCCAGCCGGCCGACCTTCGCGCCACGTACGGGCATACCCGCGGCGCCGGGTCGTCCTGGCGCCGTCGCGTAATCGCCCGCGCGGATCGAAGCCTCGCCTCGATCCACCCGGCCCAGCCATGCCATGCCCGGTACCGGCGCACCCAGCGGTGGCACCGGCGCGCGTCAGCCGACCTTCGCCCCTTCCGGCCAGGGCTCGGGGGCCGGCACCGCGCAGGGGCCTTCCGCATCAGCGCTGCCGAAATTCGCCGGCCCGACGACTTCGAGATATTCCATGTCGGGCGAGTAATCGTACAGGTAATGCACGATCCCCGGGCGCTGATGGACACAGTCCCCGGCTTCGACCAGCGTTACCTGGTCCTCGTACATGAACTTGGCCCAGCCCTTGGTCATCAGCACGATGTGGAAATCGGCCTGGTGGGTGTGCCAGCCGGTGCCTTTCTCCGGCGCCTCATTGGCGCGCACCAGATGGGCGATGACGCGCCCCCCGGTCGCCGCCGCGATGCCGAGGTCGCGATAGGCGAAGAAGGAGCGGAGCCCATCGGTCCGCCACGGCACATCGCCGGATTTCACATGGGAAAACAGATTGACGACGGGCGCATCGAGCATGGCGCGGCTCTCCTGCTGGGCGCCTGGCCATCTGGCCGGGACGCCGGGGAATTGTGCCGTCGATTGGCTCTTCCTCGCGGCATGCAGTGTCGCGCTCGGTACGACCAGATCGCAAGCATTTTGCCGCGTTGCGCAACAGGATGGCAGTTCGCGAGGGGGGGTGATCCACCGCACCGCGGCCGCTGGCGCCATGGCGCATCCTGCCGGGACCCGAGACCGACGGATCAAGCCCGCCATGATCGAGTTCCTGCTGCTGCTATCCGCCTTGCTCGCGCTGTTCCTGCGCGCGACGCATCGCCCGGCCGCGGCGCGGCGTGTCGACCCGCGGCACCGCCCGCGCTGACAGGCCGGCCTTCTCTCCGCAGGCCGGAAACGCCATAGTCCGGACCAGAATGCGTGGGAGCGTCCGGAGATGAGCGTGCAGGGAAAAGCCAAGCGGCAGGACACGCCCGACGCGGCGCGCCGCGTCGAGATGCTGCACGCGATCGAGCGCAAGCTGCTCTGGCTGTCGGCCTGGATGATCCACCATGCCAACCACATCCGCCCCAACCGGGACGGGCTGAAGGTGGGCGGGCACCAGGCGTCCTGCGCGTCGTCGGTGTCGATCCTGACGGCGCTGTATTTCTCAATCCTGCGCCCGGCCGACCGCGTCGCGGTGAAGCCGCATGCCGGGCCGGTCTTCCACGCCATCAACTACCTGTTCGGCCGCCAGGAGCGGGACAAGCTGTCCACGCTGCGCGCCTTCCACGGCATCCAGCCCTATCCGTCGCGGGTGAAGGACGGGCCCGAGGTGGATTTCTCCACCGGTTCGGTCGGCCTCGGCGTAGCACTCGCCTCTTTCGGCTCGCTGGTGCAGGACTATGTCCATCTGCACAATCTCGCCCCAGAAGGCCTGCCCGCCGGCCGGCACGTCGCCGTGGTGGGCGACGCCGAACTCGACGAGGGCAACATCTACGAGGCCCTGCTGGAAGGCTGGAAGCACGACATCCGCAATGTCTGGTGGGTGATCGACTACAATCGCCAATCGCTCGATTCCGTCGTCCCCGACCGGCTCTTCGGCCGCATCGAGGGGCTGTTCCGCGACATGGGCTGGAACGTCGTCACCATCAAATATGGCCGCAAGCTGGAAGCCGCCTTTGCGCGGCCCGACGGTGAGCATCTGCGCCGCTGGATCGATGATTGCCCCAACAGCCTCTATGCCGCGCTGACCTTCCAGGGCGGTGCCGCCTGGCGCTCCGCGGTGCTCGCCGAACTCGGCCGCATCCCGGGCATCCGCGCCATCATCGACCCGCTGACCGATGACGAACTCGGCACGCTGATGACCAATCTCGGCGGCCACGACATCGAGACGCTGACCGATGCCTTCCGCGCCCAGGATGCCGAGGGCGACCAGCCGACCTGCTTCATCGCCTATACCGTGAAGGGCATGGGCCTGCCCTTCGCAGGCCACAAGGACAACCATTCCGGCCTGATGACCAAGGAGCAGATGGGCAGCTTCCGCGAGCTGATGTCCATCCGCCCCGGCCATGAATGGGATTTGTTCGAGGGCCTCGACATCCCCGAGGCGGAACTGCGGGACTTCATCGCCGCCGTTCCCTTCGCCGAGAAACTGACCCCGGAAGGCCGCTGCCTGGTTTCGCCGACCATCCCTGTGCCGGCGACCTTCACCGCGCCGAAGGTGGGGGAGGGCCGCAAGCAATCCACCCAGGCTGCCTTCGGCGATATCCTAGCCGAGATCGGCCGCGGCCAGGGCGAATTCGCCGAACTGTCCAAGCGCATCGTCACCACCAGCCCCGATGTGACGGTCTCGACCAATCTCGGCCCCTGGGTGAACCGGCGCGGCATCTTCGACCGCCACAAGAAGAACGACGTGTTCCGCGACGCCAAGCTCGCCTCCGCGCAGCGCTGGGGCATGTCGCCGGAGGGCCAGCATGTCGAACTCGGCATCGCCGAGCAGAACCTGTTCCTGGTTCTGGCCGGGCTTGGCCTGGCCGACCGGCTCTATGGCGCGCGACTGCTGCCGATCGGTACGGTCTATGACCCCTTCGTCAACCGGGGCCTCGATGCGCTGATCTACGCCTGCTACCAGGATGCGAGATTCCTTCTGGTTTCAACGCCATCCGGGCTGACTCTCGCACCGGAAGGCGGCCAACACCAATCGGTCAACACGCCGCTGATCGGCATGGCGGCGGATCGTCTGGCCAGTTTCGAGCCGGCCCACGCCGACGAACTCGCCATCCTGCTGCGCCATGCCTTCGACCATATGCAGAAGCCCGATGGCTCGGCGGTCTGGCTGCGCCTGTCCACCCGCGGGCTGGAACAGCCGGCCCGCGCACTCGACCCCGCGGCGGTGATCGCCGGCGCCCATTGGGTGGTGCCGCCGGCGCCGGGGGCGCGCATCGCCATCGCCTATCAGGGCGCCGTGGCCCCCGAGGCAGTCGCCGCCTTCGAGGAATTGCGCAGCGAGGAACCGACGGCTGGCCTGCTCGCCATCACCAGCCCGGACCGGATGCATGCCGAATGGCTGGCGGCGCGGCGCGGTGTGCGCAGCGGCGCGCCTCGCCTGTCGCATATCGAGACCATCCTCGCCCCGCTCTCACGCGACGCGGCCCTGGTCACCGTGCTGGACGGCCACCCGGCGGCGCATGCCTGGATGGGCGCCGTGCGAGGCCAGCGGGTGGTGCCGCTCGGCGTCGACCGCTTCGGCCAGGCGGGGGACCTGCCCGACCTCTACCGGGAATACGGCCTCGACAGCGACGCCATCCTCGATGCCTGCGCGGAGGCGCTGCTGGGCTGAACGGCCAAGGGGGGCGCGACCTGCCGGGCTGCGCCCCGTCCGGCTCAATGCCTGCGGTGCGGTGTGCCGGCGGCGTCGCCCGCCACCAGCGTGGACGTGTTCCGGGCCCGCGCCGCCGACATGGTCAACCGGACCTTGTCCCCCGACACGGCTTCCACCGCCTTGAGCGGCAGGAAGTGATGGTCGCGGCCGGTGCCGCTGGGGTCGTCGCCCTTCACCAGCCTGATCTGGTCGCCTTCGACCCTGTCCACTGTGCCGACATGGCCGCCGTCATTGCCGACGATTTCCATGTGTTCGCGAATGGCCGGTGCCTGTGCGCTCATCCGTCGTTCTCCTTGGTTGAAGCCCTTGCCGGGCCCGTCGAATGAACGCTTCGGCGGGCCGAACGGCTGCACGGCGGGGCACTGCCGCCGTCTCACGTCCCGGTGTGAGGGCGGCCGGGCGCGACGTCGCTCAGTCCCCGCCGGCGTATTTCGGCAGCTTCCTGCGGCTGACGCTCGCCATCTTCTCCAACTCGGCCTCGGTCATCGATTCCGCCATGCTCTTCGACGCGCCCTTGAGCGCCGATTTGGGCGTCTCCCCGCGCTTGGCGGACAGCGCCGCGCCGGCGGCCTTCTGCTGCTGCTGCGATTTGGCTGGCATGGTTCGGCTCCTCCCTTGCCCTGTTCCGTGATGCCGTAACGCCTGAAGGACACGGAAGGCTGCGCGTCTCGGCCAGCACCGCCGTCGCCCGGCCTGAGTGTGGCGGCGCGACCACGGAACGGCGATTTTCACCGTGGGCGCTTTTCCCACTTGGGCGTAAGCTTATATGCTTCAAGGCATCGTCACACCCAGGACCCCCTCATTCCCGCCACCCCACCTGACCCCGGCCAGCCGCCGCCCCCCCAGCTTCTGCTCACCGCTCTGGCGCGGATGTTGCGGCCGCTGGTGCGCCTGCAGATCCGCAGCGGCGTCACCTTCCCGGTCCTCGCCGACCTGCTGCGCGGCCTCTATGTCGAGGTCGCGCGCGACGACCTGTTGCCCGACCCGCGCAGTCGCACCGACAGCCGCATCAGCCTGATGACCGGCGTCCATCGCAAGGAACTGCGCCGCCAGCGCGGCCCGCAGCCGGCCGAAGAGCCGGCCATCGTCACGCTGAACAGCCAGGTCCTCGCCTTGTGGCTTGGCGCGCCCGACTACACCGACGCCGCCGGCAAGCCCCTGCCGCTGCCGCGCAATGGCCCGGCGCCCTCCTTCGACACCCTGGTCGCCACGGTCACCCGCGACGTCCGCCCGCGTGCCGTGCTCGATGACTTGCTGGCGCAGGGGTTTGTGACGCTCGACGCCGAGGGCATCGTCCGTCTCAAGGCCGAGGCCTTCCTGCCGCGCGAGGGCAGCGAGGCCCAGCTGTTCTATTTCGCCCGCAACCTGCACGACCATGTCGCGGCGGCCTCGGCCAATGTGGCCGGGCAGGGGGTGCGGCCCTTCCTCGACCGCAGCGTGCATTACGACCGCCTCGGCACCGAGGCTGCCGCCGCCCTCGAAGCCGTGGCACGCGAGGCGGCGCAGCGCCTGCTGATCGAGGTCAACCGCCAGGCACTGGCCATCGCCGAACGGGATGAGGCCGAGGCCGCCGCCAACCCCGACCGGCCGACGCGCCGCGTCAATCTCGGCGTCTATCTCTACGCCGAGGATGAAGCGCCCGATGCGCCCAAGGCATAGGGCGCTTTCCGCCCTGCCGCCGGCGGCTCCCAACCGGTCGCCCCAGGGCACGCCGCCGGATGGTGGTGTGGGCCGCTCGCCTCGGCTCGGGCGATGGTCCGGGGCCATGGGCTTGGCCGGCCTGCTCCTGCTGGGTGCCTGCGCCGCCAGCGTGCCGCCACCGATGACGACCACGGCGGGCCTGTGCCGGCTCGGCCCCGATGACGGCCCGCCGCTCGCCGATCGCGGCATTGGCGGCACCGGGGCGCCGATTGCCATCGCCGACCGCGGGATCGGCGGCACCGGCGCGCCCGCGCGGATCGCCGACCGTGGCATCGGCGGTACCGGCATCGTCGCCGTCATCACCGGCTTTGCCAGCATCTGCCTGGGTGGGGTGGAGGTGGCGCTGGACCCCGCCGTGCCGGTGACGCTGGACGGCCAGCCCATTGCCCCCAGCGCGCTGCGGGCCGGCCAGCTCGCCGTCATCGATGCCGCAGGCAGCGGCATGGCGCTGGCCGCGCGCAGTGTCGAATTGCGCCAGGAGGTCTCCGGTCCGGTCGAGGCGGTCGGCACCGATGGCCGGCTGCGCGTCGCCGGCCAGCCGGTGCAGCTTGCCGCCACGACCCTGGGCGAGCGGCACCCGGTGGTCGGCCAATGGCTCTCGGTCAGCGGCCTGCGCGGGCCGGATGGCGTGGTGCAGGCCACGAGGCTGGACCGACGCGCGCCGGGGGAGGTGCTGGTGCGCGGCCAGGCGACGTTGCGCGACGGCCGGCTGCGGATCGGCGGCCTGGACCTGCAGCCCAACGGGCCGGTCGAGGCGAGCGGCTTCGCCACCGCCACCGGCCGCTACCGCGCCGGCGCGCTGGCCGATGCCCGATTGCAACCCGACCGGCTGGCGAGCGACCCGGCGGCGGCCTTCCCGGCGACGACCCGGCGGATCCTCGTTGAATCCTATGCGGTGGCGGTGGCGGGCGGGGTACGGCTCGGGGCCGGCCCGCTGTTGCCGGGCGAGGCGGGCCTTGGTGCGGCGGCGCCGCGGCGCGCCGTAGTGGAATTCGAGCGCCAACCCGGCGGTGGCTTCCGCGCCACCGGCCTGCGGCGGGAAGGACCTGGCCCGGCGCTTTCCATGGGGGCGGACCGGAGCGGCGGCCCCGGCGGAATGCCTGGTCATGCGGGCCAACCCGCCCCGGTGCCGGGCAGCGGGCCGATCCGTGATGGCGGTCGCGGCGCAGCGGCGCCGGGCAGTGGCCGCGGCGCATTGCCGATGGGGCGTGGGAACCGGCCTTCCCGGTCCGGCGACGCGCCCTCCTTCCCGCCACTCCAGCCCAGCGGTGGCGGCCTGTCCCTGCCGCCCGGTGGAGCGGCCCCGCCACCGCGCTGACACCACGGCGCGCATTGGCCCCGCTGCCGGGCCAAGTCATTGTCCGACCGGGCAGCACCGGCGCGCCCCAGCCCGACGGGCCGATCGGCGACATCGTGCCGGTTCGGCGGCCCGATTGCCTGTGAACCGGTGCCGGACCTCTCAAGCAGCCTCCCCCGACAGTGGCCTCGCACGAATGCCGTGCAGCGTAACGCGCGCCATCCGGGCGGCCTGAGCGGCGCCGTGTCCGCCTGCGCCGAAGGGTTACGAAGTGTGAGCGGCGCGCCTGTTCAATAGACGTGGGAAAAAGTCCCACGTATAACAACCTCGCTCCCTGACAGATCGAGGCCCCTTCGATGGACATGCCGACCAGCTCCCTCTTCAGCACCGCGGACCGCCTGCCCTGGGCTGAGCCGCTGCCGCTCGCCGACGGGTCGGCGCTCCCGAAACGCGGCCTCTCGCCCGTGGTCGACCGTCCCGACCGCCGCATCTCCCCCTGGCTGCGGGCGCGCTCCTTCCTGCGGCGGCCGCGCTTCGAGGGCTCGGTGCTGCGTGCCGGTCTCGCCGCGCTGCGCGAGGAGCTCGCGGCCCTGCGCGCCGACCTCGCCGAGGCGGTCAACGACACGCCGCGACTGCTCGCCATCCACAACGGCGCGCCGGGGCTCGCCCGGGCCCCGTCGGTCGCGGCCTTCGTGCATTACGCCCCGGTCGCCGCGGTCAGCGGCATGGTCCTGCGGCGGATCGAGCAACTGCGCGCCAACGGATTTGCTGTGGTCTTCATCAGCTCGGCGCCGGGCGTCCCGCCAGTGGCGCTGGCGCGGCTGCGCGCGCTTTGCGCGCTGGTGGTGGTGCGGCGCAATCACGGGCTCGATTTCGGTGCTTGGCACGACGTGGCGCCGCTGCTGCGCCGGACCGCGCCAATGATGCAGGAGCTGCTGCTGGCGAATGACAGCGTCTGCGGCCCGTTCCGCGACAAGGCGCCAATACTCGCCGCCATGCGCGCGGCCGGCCACGGCCTGTTCGGCCTGACCGAGAACCTGGCGCCGCGGCCGCATCTTCAGTCCTACTTTCTGCTCGCCCGCGGGCGGCCGGTGGTGGCCGACCTGCTGCGCTTCCTCGACGGCTGCACCGTCACGGCCAGCAAGCGCCGCACCATCCGCAATGGCGAGGTGCGCCTCAGCGCCTGGATGCGTCGCCGGGGCCATGCGGTGGCGGCCTGGTGCGGCTATGAGACGATCGAGCGTGCCGCCTTGCAGCAGGATTCGGCTCGGCGCCGGCTCCGCGCGCTCTACCCCTTCCTGTTCCGCGACATCCCGCGCGACAGCCCGGCCGAGGCGGCAATGATGGGCTGGGCGCTGCACCGGCGGCCAGTCAATGCCACCCACGCGTTCTGGCGCGAATTGGTCGAGGAGATGGGCTTCCCCTACCTCAAGACCGACCTGTTGCTGCGCAACTCGATTATCGAGGATGCCGCGGGCTGGCGCCGCCTGCTGGCCGACCGCGACGAGGCGATGAATGTCGTCATCTCCTCCCACCTCGCGACCATGTCGGTTGCGCGGCGCCGGGATCCCGGCGCGTGATGGCGGTGGATGTGATGCTGTGGCGCTGCGCCGGGATGGCGCTTCGGCAGTTGCTAGGCCTCGGGGCGGCCTGCCTGCGGTCGCGGCGCCCCGGATCGGCCAGCACGGGCCGTTGATTCTTTTCGTCCCGGCTGTCGATCCGGCCGCCCGCCATTCGTCGTGTGGGCAGGACGGCCGTGGCGGCCGCCCGCCGACAAGGAGACACCCCGATGCGTGTGATGGTGATGGTGAAGGCGACGACCGACAGCGAGGCGGGCATGATGCCCTCGACCGACCTGCTCGAGGCGATGGGCCGCTTCAACGAGGAGCTGGCCAAGGCCGGCCTCATGCTGGCCGGCGACGGTCTGAAGCCGAGCGGGCAGGGAAAGCGCGTGGCCTTCGACGGGCCTGCACGCCGGGTCATCGACGGGCCCTTCGCCGAGACCCGCGAATTGGTGGCCGGTTACTGGATCTGGGAGGTCAAGGACATGGCCGAGGCGGTCGAATGGGTGAAGCGCTGCCCCAACCCGATGCCCGGCCCGAGCGAGATCGAGATCCGCCCGCTCTACGAAATGGCCGATTTCAGCGAGGCGCTGACGCCCGAGGTCGCCGAGATCCACGACCGCGCCCGCGATTCCATCGCCCGGCGTTGACCGGGGCACGGCGCGCATGCGTCGCCCCGTGTGTCGCTTCCGACCTCCGGGCGACCCCCCCGACGCCCGGAGGTGGGCGATCGCCGGTCCCGCTGCCTGCGGGACTGACGGCGCCCGTGTCGCGGCCGGGCAGGGTAGCCCGGCCGGCCCCGCCGCGATTCACCGCTTCGGCTTCGCCAGGTTCAGCGCGATGGCGGCGCGGACCAGCGCCTGCAACGCCTCCTCATTGATCGAATCGACCTCACGGAGGTCTATTGCGCGCCGGGTGTTGCCCTCCAGGCTGGCATTGAACAGCCCGGACGGGTCCTCCAGTGACGCGCCCTTGGCGAAGGTCAGCTTCACGACGGCCTTGTAGGTCTCGCCGGTGCAGATGATCCCTGCGCGCGACCAGACCGGCACGCCGCGCCACTTCCACTCCTCGACCACGGCCGGGTCGGCCTGCCTGATGAGCCGGCGCACCCGCGCGAGCATCGCGCCCCGCCAGTCGCCCAGTTCCCTGATCCGGGCATCGATCAGGTCGGAGGGGGAGGCGATCGGCCCCGATTCCGGCGCCTCGGTCGTCCTCGCTGTCATGCTGGCCTCGCCTTCATGGGTGTTGAACCCCGCAGGGTGGGAATTGCTGCACCCGTGGCGTCCGTCCTGTCATCTCACCCCGCCGTGACTCGCCGGAAGCGGGCCTGGGCGCGGTGCCGCGTCAGCGAAAATGGGCTAAACCGGCGGCGTGGCGGAGACGGATATCCAACAAGCCATCGAGGCGGTCTTCCGAATCGAGCGTGCGAGGTTCATGGGCGGCCTCGTTCGCTTGGTCCGCAGCCTCGACCTCGCCGAGGAACTGGCCCAGGACGCGCTGGTGACGGCGCTCGCCGAATGGCCGCGCAGCGGCGTTCCGGACCGGCCCGGGGCTTGGTTGATGGCCGCGGCCAAGCGCCGCGCCATCGACCGCCTTCGCCGGCAGCGCATGCTGGTACGCAAACATGCCGAGATCGCCCGCGACATCGAACAGGAGCGCGACACCACTACTGAGGCGATGGAAGCAGCCCTGGACGACGACTATGGCGACGAGCTGCTCGCGCTGGTCTTCACCGCCTGCCATCCGCTGCTCGCCGCCGAGGCGCGCGCGGCCCTCACCCTGCGCTTGGTTGGCGGGCTCACCACGGCGGAGATCGCCCGCGCCTTCCTCTCGAACGAGGCGACGATCGCCCAGCGCATCGTGCGGGCGAAACGGACGCTCGCCGACGCGGGCCTGCGCTATGCGGTGCCGCGCGGCCAGGAGCGCCACGGCCGCCTCGCCTCGGTGCTTGAGGTGCTCTACCTGATTTTCAACGAAGGCTACGCCGCGACGGCGGGCGACGACCTGATCCGCCCGGCGCTGTGTGCCGAGGCGGCCCGGTTGGGTCGCATCCTGGCCGGCCTCATGCCGGAGGAACCGGAGGTCTTCGGCCTGCTCGCCCTGATGGAGTTGCAGGCGTCGCGCCTGCCGGCGCGAACGGCGGCCGATGGCGCGCTGGTGCCGCTGCCGGCGCAGAATCGCACCCGCTGGGACCGGCCGCTGATCAGCCATGGCCTGGCCGCGCTCGACCGCGCCGAGGCGCTGGGCGGCGGGGAGGGGCCTTATGCCCTGCAAGCCGCGCTTGCCGCCTGCCACGCCAGGGCGGCGAGTGCCGAGGCGACCGACTGGTCGCGCATTGCCGGCCTCTATGACCGGCTGGCGGTGGCGATGCCCTCGCCAGTGGTCGACCTGAACCGGGCCATTGCCCACAGCATGGCCTTCGGCCCGCCGGCCGGGCTGGCCTTGCTGGCGGCGATCGAGGCGGAGGGCTCGTTGCGCGACTACGCACCGCTGCCCGCCGCAAAAGGCGACTTCCTGTTCCGTGCGGGCCGCTTCGCGGAGGCCCGGGCCTCGTTCAGCCGTGCCGCCGGCCTGACCCGCAATGCGCGCGAACGGGCCTATCTGGAGCAGCGTGCCGCGGCCTGCTGCGGTTGAACGCCACGCCGCGCCGAGGGTGTGTCAGGCTCCGTTCCGGCGCGAATGCGGCCCGGCGCCCGGTCTCGGCAGGGGGCCGGCGAGGCCTTTTGGGCTGTCATCGTGCAGCCATGCCTTGGAAAGCCGAGCGTCCTGCGCTACATCCCGCGCCTCTCCGCCGCGCGGCGCCTCCGTGGGCGGGCGTGGTGGAACTGGTAGACACGCTGGATTTAGGTTCCAGTGGCGCAAGCCGTGGGGGTTCGACTCCCTTCGCCCGCACCAATCGGCGCCGCTGGTTTTCTCTAGCCTTTTGGATGGACGTCCCTCGATGCAGGTCACCGAGCTCGCGAATGACGGGCTGAAGCGCGCCTACTCCGTCACTGTCACCGCGGCGGATATTTCCGCCTCGCGCGACAAGCGGCTCGCCGAGATCGCCAAAACGGTCACCATGCCCGGGTTCCGCCCCGGCAAGGTGCCGATGTCGGTGGTCAAGCAGCGCTATGGCTCCGCCGTGCTGGGGGAGGTGCTGGAGCAGTCTGTCACCGACACCTCGCGTCAGGTGGTCACCGATCGTGGCCTCAAGCCCGCGATGCAGCCGAAGATCGAACTGACGAACTTCGCCGAGGGCGCCGACCTTGAATACCGCATGGATCTCGAGGTCCTGCCGGATGTGCCGATGCCCGATTTCTCCGGTATCGCGCTCGAGCGCCTGAAGGCCGAGCCGACCGACGAGGTGATCGACAAGACCCTCGCCACCATCGCCGAGCGTAATGGCGAGCTGGCCGATGCCGAGCCGCGCCCGGCCACTACCGGTGACGTGCTGGTCTGCGACTTCACCGGCCGCCTGCCGGCCGACCTGCTGAAGAACGGCCCCGGCCTTGGCGCGCGTCCCGGCAAGCCCGGCGAGGTGCCGACCGGCTGGACGCTCGAGGTCACCAGCGGCCTCGAGAGCGAGATCGCGGCGATCGGCAGCGAGGCCGGGCGTCCCTATTTCGACGTGAAAGTGACGGGCACGCCCGATGAGAAGGGTGTCCTGCGCCTGCGGCCCGGCAGCGCCACCGATGTGCCGGTCAAGGCCGCCGACGTGCTGACCATGGTGACGCGGCTGCGGATCGTCGACGGCGCGCTGCCGGCGGCGGGCGTCGTCCGCTTCGGCTTCAACGAGGCCGCCGAAGGGTGCGACGTCGTCTATCACCACAAGAAGTCGGCGCTCGGCAGCGACGATGACGGCATCACGGCGACGCTCGCCGACGGGCCGGCCCCGGTGCAGGTGCAGCCGATCATCATCGCGCAGCTGCCGGCCGGCGTGCCGGTCGACATGACGCTGCGCGTCGGCCCGGTCCGGGTCTTCGCCGGCGCCGAGGAGCCCGAGGCGCGCATCTTCGCCGGCGGCACGGCCACCGACATGCCCATCGAGGTCGGCGGCCAGGGCTTCATCCCCGGCTTCACCGAGCAGATGGACGGCATGGCGCCGGGCGAATCGCGCGACATCAATGTGGTGTTCCCGGGCGACTACGGCTCGGCCGAACTGGCCGGCAAGCATGCCCGCTTCACCATCGACGCCAAGGCGCTCAAGACCCGCACCCCGCGCGCGGTCGACGACGAGCTGGCCAAGACCGTCGGCATGGCCGACCTCGCCGCGCTGAAGGAGGCGATCCGCTCCTCGCTGCAGCGCGAATATGACGGCCTGGCGCGGCTGAAGCTGAAGCGCGCCCTGCTCGACAGCCTGGCCGAGAAGGCCAGCTTCCCGGTGCCTGAGAGCATGGTGGAGGCCGAGTTCACCCAGATCTGGCAGCGCGTCGAGGCCGACCTCAAGGCCGGCCGCCTCGACGAGGACGACAAGGGCAAGGACGAGGAGACGCTGAAGGCGGAATACCGCACGATCGCCGAGCGTCGTATCCGCCTGGGGCTGATGCTGTCGGAGATCGGCCGCACCAACAATGTCCAGGTCGGCCAGGAAGAGATGCAGCGTGCTGTGTTCCAGGAAGCCTCGCGCTATCCGGGCCAGGAGCAGCAGGTGCTGGAGTTCTTCCGCAAAAACCCGCAGGCCGCCGAGAATCTCCGCGCCCCGCTGTTCGAGGAAAAGGTCGTCGATTTCATGATCGAACTGGCCAAGGTCACCGACCGCCAGGTGACCGCCGAGGAACTGAACGCCGAGGCGACCGCGGCCGCGTAAATGCCGGTCGGAGAAGGCGCCATCGGGCGCGTTCTCCGGCGCCGGCCGGGTCGGACGCCGGACTGATCTAGCGGCCACTGAACTCTCGCCAGGCGCCGGTGTACGCTTGGCCCGATAAGCCGGGGATCTCCCGGCCGCTGATTCGACAGGGGTAGCCCACCAGGCTGCCCCTTTTTCATGCATTTCGCCCGCCATTCATTCTCCGACCAGCGGTAACGCAGGAAAAGTGCGGCTTTCATCTCGCCCGCCTTGCGCGCTCCACCGCGCCTCGCCTACATCGACGAACAGAACACGAGCGGCCAGCCGGACCGCCGATATGGGGAGAGGTTCAAGGGTGTCTGATGCCATCCTGCAGACAGTCGGACTGACGAAGGAGTTTCGCGGCTTCGTGGCCGTGAACGACGTCAACCTGTCGATCCGCCGCGGCACGATTCACGGCCTCATCGGCCCGAACGGTGCCGGCAAGACCACCTGCTTCAATCTGCTGACCAAGTTCCTGCAGCCGACCCGCGGGAGCATCCGTTACGATGGGCGCGACATCACCGGCATGAAGCCGGCCGAGGTGGCGCGGCTCGGCCTCGTGCGGTCGTTCCAGATCTCGGCGGTATTCCCGCATCTGAGCGTGCTCGAGAATGTCCGCGTCGCCCTGCAGCGCCAGCGCGGCGGGTCGTTCGATTTTTGGCGCTCGGATTCGCTGCTGCGGCAGTATGACGCCCGTGCGCGCGAACTGCTCGAGGATGTCGGCCTGACCGCCTATGCCGGCCTGACGGCGGGCGAACTGCCCTATGGCCGCAAGCGGGCGCTGGAAATCGCAACAACCCTCGCGCTCGACCCGGTAATGATGCTGCTCGACGAACCGACCGCGGGCATGACGCATGACGATGTCGGGCGCATCGTGCAGTTGATCCGTCGCGTCTCGGCCGGCCGCACCGTGCTGCTCGTCGAACACAACCTCACCGTCGTCTCCGGCCTGTGCGATTTCATCACCGTGCTGGCCCGCGGCAGCGTGTTGGCCGAGGGTGACTATGCAACCGTCGCGCGCAACCCCGATGTCATCGCCGCCTATCTCGGTGACGAAGCGTCCACGGAGGCCGCCCATGGCTGAGACCCTCACCGATCGGCCGGCCACGGGGCAGGGGGGCGCGCCGCTGCTGACTGTCCGAGGGCTCCAGGCCTGGTACGGCGAAAGCCATGTGCTGCACGGCGTCGACATCGACATCCATGCCGGCGAGGTGGTCACCCTGCTCGGCCGCAACGGCGCGGGCAAGACGACGACGCTGCGCTCGATCATGGGCGTAGTCGGGCGGCGCAGCGGCTCGATCACCTATGGAGGGCGCGAGCTGGTCGATGCGCGCTCGGACGTCATCGCCCGCGCCGGCATCGCCTGGTGCCCGGAGGAACGCGGCATCTTCGCCTCGCTCGACGTCACCGAAAATCTGATGCTGCCGCCGGTCGTGCTGCCCGGTGGCCTGCCGATCGAGGAAATCTACACGCTGTTCCCCAACCTCAAGGAACGTGCGCGCAGCCAGGGAACCAAGCTGTCGGGCGGCGAGCAGCAGATGCTCGCCATCGCGCGCATCCTGCGCACCGGGGCGAAGTTGCTGCTGCTCGACGAACCTTCGGAAGGCCTCGCCCCGGTCATCGTGCAGCAGATCGGCCACACCATCCGCGCGCTGAAGCAGCGCGGCTTCACCGTGCTGCTGGTCGAGCAGAATTTCCGCTTCGCCCAGACTGTCGCCGACCGGCACTACGTCATGGAACACGGCAAGGTCGTGGACATGGTCCGCAATGATGAACTCGCCGGATCGATGGGCCGCCTGCACGAATATCTCGGCGTCTGACCGCATCAATGACGACCGCCGCGCCAGGACGTGGCGCGACGGTTCCACAGGAGGATGAACATGACCGAAACATCTCGCCGCGGTGTTCTCGCCGGCGCCGCCGCCGCCGCGACCTGGGGTGCCCTGCCGATCGCGCGCGCCCGCGCCCAGGCCGCCAACACCATCAAGATCGGTGTGCTCGGCGATGCCTCGGGCACCTATCGTGACCTTGGCGGGCCCGGTTCGACCATTTGCGTGCGCCAGGCGGTCCAGGAATTCGGCGCCCAGGGCTTCAATGTCGAAGTCGTCGAAGCCGACCACCAGAACAAGCCGGACGTCGGCTCGACCATCGCGCGCCAGTGGTTCGACCGTGATGGCGTCGACATGATCACGGACGCGACCACCTCCTCGGTCGCGCTGGCGTTGAACCAGCTGGTCAAGGAAAAGAACAAGGTCATGCTGAATTCGGGGGCCGCGACCTCCGACCTGACCGGCGCGGCCTGCACCGCCAACACCATCCACTGGACCTACGACACCTGGATGCTGGCACACAGCACCGGCGCGGCGATGGTGCGCGCGGGCGGCGACACCTGGTACTTCATCACCGCCGACTACGCCTTCGGCCACGCGCTGGAACGCGACACCTCGGAATTCGTGCGCGCCGCCGGCGGGCGGGTGCTGGGCAATGTCCGTACGCCATTTCCGGGGACGACGGATTTCTCCTCCTTCCTGCTGCAGGCGCAGACCTCGCGCGCCAAGGTGATCGGCCTCGCCAATGCGGGGGCGGACACCACGAATTGCATCAAGCAGGCGGCGGAATTCGGCATCACCTCGCGCGGAGTGAAGCTTGCCGGCCTGCTGGTCTTCATCACCGACGTGCATGCGCTTGGCCTGCAAACGGCCAAGGGTCTGGTGATGACCGAGACCTTCTACTGGGACCTGAACGACAAGACCCGCGCCTTCACCGGCCGCGTGCGGCCGCGCATGCCGGCGAATGCGCCGCCCTCCATGGTGCAGGCCGGCTGCTACTCCGCCTCGCTGCATTACCTCAAGGCGGTCAAGGAGATGGGCGCCGCCGCCGCCAAGGCCGATGGCGCCGCGACGGTCGCGCGCATGAAGGCGATGCCGGTGGTCGACGACGCCTTCGGCGACACCTCGATCCGCGCCGATGGCCGCCGCATCACCCCGGCCTATCTGTTCGAGGTCAAGGCACCGGCCGAGAGCCGCGCGCCCTACGACTACTACAAGCTGCTTCAGACCACCCCGGCGGATGAGGCCTTCCGTCCGATGGCCGCCGGCGGCTGCCCGCTCGTGCGCAGCTGACAGCGCGGAACCACACCGGATCGACAAGCATGAGCAGGGAGACAGGAATGACCGGAATTCATCGTCGCGGCCTTCTCGCCGCCGGGGCCGCCCTCGGCGCGCTGCCGCTGCATCGCGCGCGCGCGCAGGCGACCAATACCGTCAAGATCGGCGTGCTGAACGACCAGTCCGGCCTGTACCGGGACGTGAATGGCCCGGGCTCGGTGGCCTGCGTGCGCCAGGCCATCGCCGACCTGGGTGCCACGCTGCGCGGGTTGAATGTGGAAGTGGTGGTCGCTGACCACCAGAACCGCCCCGATGTCGGGGTGAACATCGCGCGGCAGTGGCTCGACCGCGACGGCGTGGACATGATCATCGACGTGCCGACCTCCTCGGTCGCACTCGCCGTGAACCAGGTCGTGCGGGAGAAGAACAAGGTCTACATCAACTCCTCGGGCGCCACCTCGGATCTCACGGGGTCAGCCTGCTCGCCCAACACCATCCACTGGACCTACGACACCTACATGCTCGCCAAGAGCACGGGTGGTGCGATGGTTCGCGCGGGCGGCGACACCTGGTTCTTCATCACCGCCGACTACGCCTTCGGCCATGCGCTGGAACGCGACACCGGCAATTTCGTGAAGGCGGCCGGCGGGCGTGTGCTCGGCCAGGTGCGCACGCCGTTCCCCGGCACGAGCGATTTCAGCAGCTTCCTGGTGCAGGCGCAGGCCTCGCGCGCCAAGGTCGTCGGCCTCGCCAATGCCGGCGGCGATACCATCAATTGCATCAAGCAGGCGGCGGAATTCGGGCTGACCCGCCGCGGCGTTAAGCTTGCGGCCCTGCTGATGTTCATCTCCGACGTCCACGCGCTGGGGCTGCAAACCGCCCAGGGCCTTGTCTGCACCGAGACCTTCTACTGGGATCTCAACGACAACACGCGCGCCTTCACCGCCCGCGTGCTGCCGAACATGCCGCAGCAGCTGCGCCCGGGCATGGCGCAGGCGGGCTGCTATTCGGGGGCGATGCACTACATCAAGGCGGTGCTGGAACTGGGGGCCGAGGCGGCCAAGGCCGATGGCGTGGCAACCGTCGCGCGCATGAAGGCGATGCCGGTGCAGGACGACGCCTTCGGCGCCACCTCGATCCGCGCCGATGGGCGCCGGATCATGCCGGCCTACCTGATGGAGGTGAAGGCGCCAGGCGAGAGCCGCGGCGCCTGGGACTACTACAAGGTGCTGCAGACGACGCCGGCGGACGAGGCCTTCCGCCCGCTGTCCGAAGGCGGCTGCCCGCTCGTGCGCGCCTGATCCGAATACCCCCGGCGGGGCAACGACCCCCGCCCGGCAACGACAAGCAAACCAATGATGGAGGATTTCGCCCGATGGAATTGACCCGACGCTCCGTGCTCGCTGGCGCTGCCGCCGCTACCGCCATCGCGCCGTTGTCGCGTGCGCGCGCGCAGGCCAACACCATCAAGATCGGCGTGCTGACCGACATGTCCGGCACCTATCGCGACAACACCGGGCCGACTTCGGTTGCTGCGACGAGGGAAGCGGTCGCCGAATTCGGCACCAGCCACGGCTTCACCGTCGAGGTGCTGGACGCCGACCACCAGAACAAGCCCGACGTCGGCTCCAACATCGCACGGCAATGGTATGACCAGGGCGTCGACCTGATCCTCGACGTGCCGACCTCCTCCGTCGGGCTCGCGGTCAACCAGATCGCCAAGGAGAAGAACAAGGCCTACATCAATGTCGGCTCCGCCACCGCCGACCTGACCGGCGCGCAATGCGCCGCGACCACGATCCACTGGGCCTACGACACCTACATGCTGGCGAAGTCCACCGGCGGCGCGATGGTGCGCGCAGGCGGCGACAGCTGGTACTTCATCACCGCCGACTACGCCTTCGGCCATGCGCTGGAGCGCGACACTATGGCCTTCGTGCGCGCCGCCGGTGGGCGCATCCTGGGCAATGTCCGCACGCCCTTCCCGGGCACCTCGGACTTCTCCTCCTTCCTGCTCCAGGCGCAGGCCGCGCGGCCGAAGGTGATCGGCTTGGCCAATGCCGGCGGTGACACCGCCAATTGCGTGAAGCAGGCAGCGGAATTCGGCATCACCCGCGGCGGCATCAAGCTCGCCGCGCTGCTGCTGTTCATCAACGACATCAACGGCATCGGCCTGCAGACCGCCAAGGGCCTGATCTGCACCGAGACATTCTATTGGACGATGAACGACAAGACGCGCGCCTGGACCCAGCGCGTGGTGCGTCGCACGCCGACCAACTACCCGAACATGATCCATGCCGGCTGCTATTCGGGCGCGCTGCACTTCCTCAAGACCGTCGCCGACATGGGCGTGCCGGCCGCCAAGGCTTCGGGCGTCGACCTGGTCAACCGCATGAAGGCGCGCCCGTCGGAGGACGACCTGTTCGGCCGCTGCGAGATCCGCGCGGATGGTCGCCGCCTGCTGCCCTCCTACCTGCTCGAGGTGAAGTCGCCCGAGGAGAGCACCGGCCCGTGGGACTACTACAAGGTGGCCCAGACCACCCCGGCGAACGAGGCCTTCCGCCCGCTCGCCGAAGGCAATTGCCCGCTGGTACGCGGCTGAGGTCGCTGCCGACCACCCAGCGCGCAACAAGACGCGTCAACAACGATAGGGGAGGTACAAAGAATGACAGAGATCAGCCGCCGTAGCGTCCTTGCCGCCGGTGCCGGGTTTGGTGCGATGCCTTTTTCGCAGGCCCGGGCACAGGCGGCGAATACGATCAAGATCGCCCTGCTGTGCGATTTCTCCGGCACCTATCGCGACGTCACGGGCCCGAACGAACTGGCCTGCGTCCGCCAGGCCGCGGCCGAATTCGCCAATCGCGGCTTCAATATCGAGGTCGTCTACGCCGACAACCAGAACCGCGCCGATGTCGGTTCCAACGTCACGCGCGCCTGGTTCGACCGCGACGGGGTCGATGTGGTGGTCGATGGCGGCGCCTCCTCCGTCGCGCTCGCGGTCAATGACGTCGTGCGCGACAAGAACAAGGTCTTCCTGAACTCATCCTCGGCGACCTCGGACCTCACCGGGAGGGCCTGTTCGCCGAACCTGGTCCATTGGACCTACGACACCTTCATGCTGGCGAAGTCGACCGGTGGGGCGACAGTTCGCGCCGGTGGCGACAGTTGGTATTTCATCACCGCGGACTACGCCTTCGGTCATGCGCTGGAACGCGACACGGCGAATTTCGTCCGCGCAGCCGGCGGGCAAGTGCTGGGTCAGGCGCGCACGCCTTTCCCGGGAACCACCGACTTCTCGGCCTTCCTACTCCAGGCGCAGGCGGCGCGGCCCAAGGTGATCGGCCTCGCCAACGCCGGCAGCGACACCATCAATTGTATCAAGCAGGCCTCCGAATTCGGGCTTATCCGGCGCGGTATCAAGCTCGCCTCGCTGCTGATGTTCATGCCGGATGTGCATTCCCTCGGTCTTGCCACCACGCAGGGGCTGATCTGCACCGAGACTTTCTACTGGGACCTCAATGACCGGACGCGCGCCTTCACCCGCCGCGTCCAATCCGAACTGCAGCCGAATGTGCCGCTCTGCATGAACCATGCTGGCGGTTATGCATCGGTGGTCCACTACCTGAAGGCGGTCGCCGACATGGGCGTCGCGCGTGCCAAGGCCAACGGCGCCGAGGTCGTCGCCCGGATGAAGGCGATGCCCTGCGACGACGACTGCTTCGGCCCTGGGCGCATCCGCGAGGACGGGCGGAAACTGCACCCCGCCTATCTTTTCGAGGTGAAGACACCGGCCGAAAGCACCGGCCGGTACGATTACTATAAACTGCTGCAGACAACCGCCGGCGACGAGGCGTTCCGCCCCCTCGCCGAGGGCAATTGTCCGCTGGTGCGTGGCTGAACCAGGCCGGCGGCCGGCGGGACGGGGAAACGCCCCCGCCCGCCGATCGCCCTACGCCGACAAGGAGAATGGGGACATGGAAATCAATCGCCGTAGCCTTCTCGCCGCCAGCTCCCTTGCCGCGGTCGCGCCGCTCTCGCGCGCCCGCGCGCAGGGGCAGACCATTCGCCTCGGCGTGCTGACCGACATGTCCGGTCCGTACCGTGACAGCACCGGCCCCGCCAGCCTGCTGATGACCCAGGTCGCCGCCGAGGAATTCGCGGGTCGCGGCTTCACCGTCGAGGTGATCGGCGCCGACCACCAGAACAAGCCTGATGTCGGCGCCAACATCGCCCGCCAATGGTACGACCAGGGGATGGACGCGATCGTCGATGTGCCGACCTCCTCGGTCGCCTTCGCCGTCAACCAGATCGCCAAGGAAAAGAACAAGGTCTTCCTGAATTCAGGCGCGGCATCCTCCGACCTCACCGGGTCGCAATGCAGCCCGAACACGGTGCACTGGACCTACGACACCTACATGCTGGCCAAGGGCACCGGCGGCGCCATCGTGCGCAATGGCGGCGACACCTGGTACTTCGTCACCGCCGACTACGCCTTCGGCCACGCCCTGCAACGCGACACCTCGCGCTTCGTGGAGGCCGCCGGCGGACGCGTGCTTGGCGCCTCGCGCTATCCCTTCCCGCAGACCACCGATTTTTCCGCCTTCGTGCTGCAGGCCCAGGCCTCGCGCGCCAAGGTGCTCGGCATGGCCAATGCGTCGGGCGATACCATCAACACCATCAAGGCGGCGCGCGAATTCGGCCTGCACCGCACGATGAAGCTCGCCGCCCTGCTGATGAGCAGCACCGACATCCACGCCCTCGGCCTCGATGCCGGGCAGGGGCTGCTGCTGACCGAGGCCTTCTATTGGGACCTCAACGACCGCACCCGGGCGCTGTCCAGCCGCGTGCGCGCCCGCAACCAGGACCGCCCGCCCAGCCAGGTGCCGGCGGGCTGCTACGGCGCGGCGCTGCACTACCTCAAGGCCGTCGCCGACATGGGCGCCGCCGCGGCGAAGGCCGATGGCCGCGCCGCCGTCGCCCGCATGAAGGCGATGCCGACCGATGACGACGCCTTCGGCCCCGGCCGCATCCGCGAGGACGGGCGCAAGCTGCACCCCGTCTATCTGTTCGAGGTGAAGACACCGGCCGAATCCTCCGGCCCGTGGGACTACTACAAGGTCGCCGCCACCACCCCGGCGGAGGAGGCCTTCCGCCCCCTCGCCGAGGGCGGCTGCCCCTTCGTGCATTCGTGACAAGGACCTGATCGTCAATGCTCGAACTCATCGAGACCATAACCGGCGTCCCGGCGCCGCTGCTGTTCGGGCAGGTTCTGCTCGGGCTGATCAACGGCGCCTTCTACGCGATGCTCTCGCTGGGCCTCGCGGTGATCTTCGGGCTGCTCAACATCATCAACTTCACCCATGGCGCCCAGTTCATGATGGGCGCCTTCGTGGCGTGGATGCTGCTCGCCTGGGCCGGGCTCGGCTATTGGTGGGCGCTGATCCTCGCTCCGCTGATCGTCGGCTTCACCGGCGTCGTCATCGAGCGTTTGATGATCAGCCGGCTGTACAAGCTCGACCACCTCTACGGCCTGCTGCTGACCTTCGGCATCGGCCTGATCATCGAGGGCGTCTTCCGCAACCAGTTCGGCTCATCGGGCCTGCCCTACCGCATTCCGCCTGAACTCTCCGGGGCGTGGGATCTCGGCTTCATGTTCATGCCGGTCTATCGCGGCTGGGTGGTGATCTCCTCGCTCGTCGTCTGCCTGGCGACCTGGCTGGTGATCGAGAAGACCCGCCTGGGCGCCTATCTGCGCGCCGCCACCGAAAATGCCGCCCTGGTGCAGGCCTTCGGCGTCAACGTGCCGCGCATGATCACACTCACCTACGGCGCGGGCGTCGCACTCGCCGCCCTCGGCGGCGTGCTGGCCGCCCCCATCTACTCGGTCAATCCGCAGATGGGTACGAACCTGATCATCGTCGTCTTCGCTGTCGTCGTCATCGGCGGCATGGGTTCGATCCTCGGTTCCATCATCACCGGGTTCGGCCTCGGCATCGTCGAGGGCCTGACCAAGGTCTATTGGCCAGAGGCTTCGGCCACCGTGATTTTCGTCATCATGGCGATCGTGTTGCTGACACGACCCGCCGGTCTGTTCGGGAGGGCTTGAGCCATGGCATCCGAGTCCACCGCCGGGCCGATGCCGGCCGCCATCGCCGAGGCACAGGGCATGTGGGGCTACAGCCGAGCGCAATTCGTCGCGCTGATCATCCTGGTCGCCGCGCTGATCGTCGGGCCGTATTTCCTCTACCCCGTCTTCCTGATGAAACTGCTGTGCTTCGCGCTGTTCGCCTGCGCCTTCAACCTGCTGATCGGCTATGTCGGCCTGCTCTCCTTCGGCCATGCCGCCTATTTCGGCATGGGCGGCTACATCGCCGGCTATACCGCCAAGGCCTGGGGCTTCACGCCCGAGGTCGCGGTCATCGCCGGTGCCGTCATCGCCGGCCTGCAAGGCTGGGTGTTTGGCTGGATCGCCATTCGCCGGCAGGGCATCTACTTCGCCATGATCACGCTGGCGCTGGCGCAGATGGTCTATTTCGTCTGCGTCCAGGCGCCCTTCACCGGCGGCGAGGACGGCATCCAGGCGATCCCGCGCGGCCGCCTGCTCGGCATGTTCGACTTGAACGAGGACATGGCGATGTACTGGTTCGTCGCCGCCGTCTTCCTGGCTGGCTTCCTGATGATCCACCGCATCATCCATTCCCCCTACGGCCAGGTGCTCAAGGCGATCCGCGAGAACGAGCCGCGCGCGACCTCGCTCGGCTACCGCACCGACGACTACAAGCTGGTGGCCTTCATCCTTTCGGCGACGCTCGCCGGCGTGGCGGGTGGCGTGAAGTCGCTGGTCTTCGGCATCGCGACGCTGACCGACGTGCATTGGTCGATGTCGGGTGAGGTGGTGCTGATGACGCTGGTCGGTGGCCTCGGCACGGTGTTCGGGCCGGTGGTGGGCGCCGCCGTCATCGTCGCCATGCAGAACTACCTGGCCGAGATGGGCGCCTGGGTCACCGTGATCCAGGGTGCCATCTTCGTCACCGTGGTGCTCGCCTTCCGCCGCGGCCTGGTGGGCGAGATCGCCAACCTGCTGAAGGTGAAGCTGTAAGGAACGGGGAGGGGGCGCTCGCCCCCTCCGCCTACCGCCGCGCCAGCACGATGGTGGCGGCGGCGTGATACAGGATGGCCGGCCATAGCAGCGGCCCGCCAAGCGCGGTGAACAGCGCCACACCCACCAGCGGCACCGCCACCAAGGGTTGAAGCAACCACATCGCGCGCCGCCCAACCGGCTCCGACCAGCGCCAGCAGGCGATGGCGAAGCCGATAAGCGCAACCCCCGCGATCCGCGCAGCCCCCGCGCCGGCCGGTGTGGCGTCCTGGCCAAGCAGCAGCCAGGCGACGAGGTTCGGGCACGCCGCCATTGCCAAGCCTGTCAGCAGTTCCACGGCGATGGCGGGGAAGAACATCCGGGTCACCGATGGCCTCGTTTCGGGGTGAGCGGCGGCAGTGTCGCCCGTCGCGGCACGGCCTGGGCGTCGCCGCTCCGGCCGATGATGCTGCCATCGCTACCCCGGGCGTGTCACATACTGCCTTCGCGGCGGGCAATGCCGGGTTCCGGGGCGCACAAATCGGCCCCAGCCCGCCTTGCCCAATCCGCCCCCCCGCGCGAGCCTGCGCAAAGCACTGATCGTGGGGCACACATGGCGCGTCAATTCCACCTCGGCTGGTTCCTGCAGGGCTCCTCCGCCCAGGCATGGGGCGAACCCTGGACCGGCAATATCGGCACCGAATGGATGGTGCCCGACTTCTTCATCGAGATGACGAAGAACCTCGAACGCGCCTGCTTCGACTATGTGCTGCTCGAGGACAGTTCGTATATCGGCGAATCCTACGGCGGCTCGCGCGAGATCTACCTTCATCACGGCCTGTCCACGCCGCGCCAGGACCCTTCCATCGTCGCCGCCCTGCTGGCGCGCGAGACCAAGCGCATCGGCATTGTCACCACGCTCGGGACCTTCGCCTACCCGCCCTATCTGCTCGCCCGCCAAATCGCGTCGCTGGACCAGATCTCCTCCGGCCGCATCGGCTGGAACGCCGTCACCGGCTCGTCGGATTACGCCGCGCGCAATTTTGGCCTGGATGGCATGCCGCCGCATGACGAGCGCTACGACATCGCTGACGAATACATGGAAGTCGTGCGCAAGCTGTGGGGCTCCTGGGAACCCGGCGCCATCATCGCCAACCGCGACACCGGCGTGCTGGTCGACCACACCAAGGTCCACGCCATCGACCATGTCGGCAAGCACTTCAAGGTGCGCGGCCCGCTCAACTCCGGCCCCTGCGTGCAGGGCACGCCAGTCATCGCTCAGGCCGGCGGTTCGCCGCGTGGCCGTGCCTTCGCCTCGCAGCACGCGGACACCATCGTCGCGATGGTGAAGGGCACGGCGGGGATGAAGGCCTATCGCGACGACATCCGCGCCCGCATGGTCGCGCACGGCCGCAACCCTGATGACTGCAAGGTGCTCTTCCTGGTCTCCCCCGTCCTCGGCGATACCGAGGAGGAAGCGCGCGCCAAGCACAAGCGCCGCCTCGCCACGACCGAGGACAAGATCGCCGTCCGCCTCGCGCATCTGTCGAAGATCACCAACCTCGATTTCGGCGCCCTGCCGCTCGACGAACCGCTCGGCAAGCTGACCACCAACGGCCACCAGCAGTCGCTCGACGAGTTCCTCAAGAAGGCCGGCAACAAGACGCTGCGCGAGGCCGCCGAGATCTATTCCGATGCCGGCTCCATCCCGCTGGTCGGCACGCCCGACCAAGTCGCCGACCAGATGGGCGCGGCGATGGAGGAGATCGGCGGCGACGGCTTCCTCATCACCACCAACGAGACCTCGCGCCGCATCATCGCCGAGATTGCCGACGGTTTGGTGCCGGCCTTGCAGCAGCGCGGCCTGACGCGCCGCTCCTACGAACACGCGATGTTCCGGGAGAACCTGCTGGCGTTCTGAACTCTCGCCGGCGGGGCCGCTACACCGGCAACCCCGCCGGCGGCTTCACCGTCCGCAGCACGAAGGCGCTCTTCGTATCCTTCACCCCCGGCAACCGCAGCAGCCGCCTGGTCGCGAATTCGCCATAGGCCTCAAGGTCAGTCGCGACGACCTGCAGCAGATAATCCGTCTCCCCGCTCATCGCCCAGGCCGCGAGCACTTCCGGCATCCGCCCGATCGCCGCGTGGAATGCTTCCACCGTCTCCTCCGAGCGCGACGCCAGGCTGACCTCGACGAAGGCGGTCAGCCCCAGCCCCAGCCGCGGCGCGTCCAACACCGCGCCATAGCCGGCGATGATGCCGGCCTCCTCCATCCGTTTCA
This sequence comes from Neoroseomonas lacus, assembly GCF_014644535.1. GTDB lineage: Bacteria > Pseudomonadota > Alphaproteobacteria > Acetobacterales > Acetobacteraceae > Neoroseomonas > Neoroseomonas lacus. Next base: position 77,270 of record NZ_BMKW01000001.1, on the reverse strand, counting down.
GCCGTCGCTGGCAGGGCGTCGCCGACAGCCCGACCCGTTCGGCCAACGCCACCACCGAGGCACGCCCGTCGCGCTGCACCTCGCGCAACAGCTTGCGGTCGATCGCATCCAGATCAATGGCGGAATTTGTCATGCGGAAACCACTCCGTAGCGGAATCCCCTCAGCATACGGCATCTCAGGCCACACTTCGCCGAAAGTCCCCCGCCGCCCGAGGCGATCCTTCTCCCCTCGCAGGAGTAACGCGCCATGGATGTCCCGCCCGACCGCACCGCCATCGCCGGCGCCATCTCGGACGCCAACCCGATGGGCACTGACGGCTTCGAATTCGTCGAGTTCGCCGGCCCCGACATAGCCCATCTCGAAGCGGTCTTCACCAGCCTCGGCTTCATCCCCGTCGCCCGCCACCGCTCCAAGCAGGTGACGCTGTGGCGCCAGGGCGACGTGAATTTCGTGCTGAATGCCGAACCGACGTCCTTCGCACAGGGTTTCGCCCGCGTTCACGGCCCCGGCGCCTGCGCCATGGCCTTCCGCGTCGCCGACGCCGCCGCCGCCTTCGAGCGCGCCATCAGCCTCGGCGCGCGCCCTTTCCATGGCCGCGTCGGCCCGATGGAACTCAACATCCCCGCCATCGAGGGCATCGGCGGCAGCCTGATCTACCTGGTCGACCGCTACGGCGCGCAGGGCTCCATCTGGGACATCGATTTCCGCTGGATCGAGGGCGTCGAGCACAACCCCAAGGGTGCCGGCCTCACCGTCATCGACCACTTGACCCACAACGTCCATCGCGGCCGCATGGATGCCTGGTCGGGCTTCTACGAGCGCCTCTTCAACTTCCGCGAAATCCGCTACTTCGACATCGAGGGCAAGCTGACCGGCCTGAAGTCCAGGGCCATGACCAGCCCCTGCGGCCAGATCCGTATCCCGATCAACGAAAGCAGCGACGACCGCTCGCAGATCGAGGAATACCTGCGCGCCTACAATGGCGAGGGCATCCAACACATCGCCATGGGCACCAACGACATCCATGCCAGCGTGGAGGGCCTCGCCGCCAACGGCGTCCGCTTCCTCGACACACCCGACACCTATTACGAACTCCTCCCCCAGCGCCTGCCCGACACCGGCGAGGACATGGCCCGCCTCCAGCGCAACCACATCCTGATGGATGGCTCGCCCACCGGCGGGCGGCTGCTGCAGATCTTCACCAACACGGTGATCGGCCCGATCTTCTTCGAACTCATCCAGCGCAAGGGCGACCAGGGTTTCGGCGAGGGCAATTTCCGCGCGCTCTTCGAATCCATCGAGCTCGACCAGCTGCGCCGCGGCGTCCTCAAGCCGGCCGCCGAATAGCGTCCCCAGGCGGCGCCGCACAACCCGCCGCCTGACCATCCGCGCGCCAGCACTGCGCAGCATTTGTGCAGGCCGCAGCCAAACGGTGCCGTTCCGTCCTGCCTTCCCCCTTGCGCCACCGCACCCGGCGCGGGTTACTGCCGCCATGGCATCAGGAACCGTCACAGCGCTGGCCGCACCGGACCCATCCTCCGTACCCGCCCTCGAAGTCGTCGGCCTCACCCTCGACTTTCGCCAGGACGGCCGCCAGATCCGCGTCCTCGACGGCGTCTCCTTCCGCGTCCACCCCGGCCGCACCCTCGCCATCGTCGGCGAATCCGGCTGCGGCAAATCTGTCACCTCCCTCGCCATCATGGGCCTGCTGCCCGCCACCGCGACCATCGGCGGCGCCATCCGCCTGGCCGGCCGCGAACTCACCGCCATCTCCGCCGAGGAACGCCGCAAGCTCCGCGGCGGTGAGATGGCGATGATCTTCCAGGAACCCATGACCAGCCTGAACCCGGCCTTCACCGCCGGCGAACAGGTCGCAGAAGCCCTCCGCCTGCATCAATCCCTCGACCACGCCGCGGCCTTCGCTGAAGCCACCCGCATGCTCGACCGCGTCCGCATCCCCGACGCCGCCCGCCGCGCCCGCCAATACCCGCACCAGCTCTCCGGTGGCATGCGCCAGCGTGTGATGATCGCCATGGCGCTCGCCTGCAAACCCAAGCTGCTCATCGCCGACGAACCCACCACCGCACTCGACGTCACCGTCCAGGCGCAAATCCTCTCCCTGCTCGACGACATGAAGCGCGAGACCGGTACCGCCGTCATCCTCGTCACCCACGACCTCGGAATCGTCGCCGACCACGCCGACGACGTCGCCGTCATGTACGCCGGCCGCATCGCCGAACAGGCCCCGGCCGCCACCCTCTTCGCCATACCCGAACACCCCTACACCGCCGGCCTGCTCGGCGCGGCACCAGGGGAGGGGACTCCGGGCGAGCGCCTCGCCAGCATCGACGGCACCGTCCCGGACCTACGCAACCCACCCCCGGGCTGCCGCTTCGAACCGCGCTGCCCCTTCACCATCGCGCGCTGCGCCACAGAGGCCCCGCCACTCGCCGAGGTCGCGCCCAGTCACCTTTCCGCTTGCTGGCGCGCGCCGCTCGACAGCGTGCTGAAGGAAGAAGCGGGGGAGGGAACTCTCCCGGACCCCCTCCTTCTTTCGTCTGTCAGCCGGACAACGCCGGCCCAAAGCGCCGGCCCATCAAGCCGATGAGCGAACCGCTGCTCCAACTCGACGGCCTGACCAAGAAATTCCCGGTCAGGGACGCCCTCGGCCGCAAGGCCGGCGCCGTGCACGCCGTAGACGGCGTCTCCCTCTCCATCACCGAAGGCGAGACGCTCGCCATCGTCGGCGAATCAGGCTGCGGCAAATCTACCCTCGGCCGCCTGATGCTCAACCTCATCACCCCCGACACCGGCACCGTCCGCTTCGCCGGGCAGGACCTCACCAAACTCTCCGCCTCCGCCCTGCGCGCCCGCCGCCGCGACATGCAGCTCATCTTCCAGGACCCCTTCGCCAGCCTCGACCCGCGCATGACGGTCGAACAGGCCGTCGCCGAACCCCTCCGCCTGCACTCCATCGTCCCCCGCAGCGAGGAACGCGCCCGCGTCGCCGACCTGCTCTCCCGCGTCGGCCTGCGCCCCGAACTCGCCCGCCGCTGGCCCCACGAATTCTCCGGCGGCCAGCGCCAGCGCATCGCCATCGCCCGCGCGCTCGCCTCCCAACCGAAACTCATCATCGGCGACGAACCCGTCTCCGCGCTCGACGTCAGCGTACAGGCCCAGGTGGTGAACCTGCTCTCGGACCTAATCCGCGACCTCGGCCTGACCTTCGTGCTGATCAGCCATGACCTCGGCGTGGTCCGCCACATCGCCGACCGCGTCGCCGTCATGTATCTCGGCCGCATCGTCGAACTCGGCCCGGCCGCCGACGTCCTGTCGGCGCCGAAGCACCCCTACACCCGCGCCCTGCTCGCCGCCGTCCCTGGCCACGGCACCAAGGCCCCGCCCATCGAGGGCGACGTGCCATCGCCCATCTCGCCGCCCTCGGGCTGCCGCTTCCACACCCGCTGCCCCTTCGTGGAAGACCGCTGCCGCGTCACCTCGCCCGACCTCGGCAGCGCCGCTCACGCCGTCGCCTGTCATCTGGACGGCCGCCTGCCGCCCGCCACCCCGGCGCCCGACCGCCTGGCCGGTGGGCAAAGGCTGCGCCGCCTGCAATCCTTCTTCCGGGCCCCGAGCCCCCAACCGGGAGTGCCACAACAATGAAGACGACGATCCGCACGGTCATCGCCGCCGCCGCGCTGCTGATCCCCGCCATGGCCCCCATGGGGTCTGCCCAAGCCCAGAACCTGCGCATCGGCCTGCGCGAGGACCCCGACATCCTCGACCCGACCCTCTCGCGCACCTATGTCGGCCGCATCGTCTACATGGCGATCTGCGACAAGCTCTTCGACATCAACGAACGGCTGGAGGTCGTCCCGCAACTCGCCACCGCCCATCGCTGGGAAAACCCGACCACCCTCATCATCACGCTCCGCGACGGCGTCCGCTTTCACGACGGCGAGCCGATGGATGCCGAGGCCGTCCGCTATTCCATCAACCGCCATCTCACGATGCAGGGCAGCTTCCGCCGCTCCGAAATCTCCGAGATCGACCGCGTCGAGGTGGTGGACCCGCGCACCGTCCGCATCATCCTCAAGACCCCCTCGGCCTCCTTCCTCTCCGCGCTGACCGACCGCGCCGGCATGATCGTCAGCCCCAAGGCCGCCGAGGCCGCCGGCCGCAATTTCGGCAACCGCCCGGTCTGCGCCGGCCCCTTCCGCTTCGTCGAGCGCGTCGCCCAGGAACGCATCGTCGTCGAACGCTTCCGCGAATACTGGGACGCCGCCAACATCCACTTCGACCGCGTCACCTACCTGCCCATCCCGGACAACACGGTGCGTCTGGCCAACCTGCAATCCGGCGCCGTCGAATTCGTCGAGCGCATGGAACCCGACGACATGGCCACCATCGGCCGCACGCGGAACCTGCGCGCCATCGCGGTGGATGAACTCGGCTACCAAGGCATCACCATCAACAACGGCAATGGCGAACGCGCCAACACCCCGCTCGGCCGTGACGCGCGGGTGCGCCAGGCGCTCGAACTCGCCATCGACCGCGCCGCCATCAACCAGGTGGTCTATGAGGGCATGTACACCCCTACGCGGCAGCCTTTCCCGCCCGCCAACCCCTTCCATGTCAGCGACTTCCCGCCCACCGAGCGCAATGTGGACCGCGCTCGCGCCCTGCTGCGCGAGGCCGGCGTCACCACGCCCTTCCCGGTGGAACTGACCGTCCCCAACAACCCCGACCTGCGCCAGGTCGGCGAGGTGATCCAGTCCATGGCCGCCGAGGCCGGCTTCGCCGTCACCCTGCGCGCGATGGAATTCGCCTCCTCCCTCCAGGCCGCGACGCGCGGCGAGTTCCAGACCTACCTGGTCGGCTGGTCCGGCCGCGTCGACCCGGACGGCAACATCTTCACCTTCACCCGCACCGGCGGCGGCCAGAATGACGGCCGCTACTCCAACCCGGAGGTCGACCGCCTGCTCGATGCCGCCCGCATCGAACTCGACGTCGAAAAGCGCCGCGACCTCTACGCACAGGCGGTGCGCCTCGCCTTCGGCCAGGATGTCAGCCGCATCTACCTGTGGCATCGCAAGAACATCATGGCGCATGCGGCGCGGCTGACCGGCTACCGGCCCGTCTCCGACGGCATGATCCGCCTGCAGGGCATGCGGTTCCAGTAATGGGCATCTGGCTGCTGCGCCGGGTGGGGCAGATCATCCCCACCCTGCTGATCCTCTCGATCCTGATTTTCGGGTTGCAGCAGCTCATGCCCGGCGATCCGGCCGAGATCATGGCCGGCGAGGAACGCGGCGACCCGCAGGTCATCGCCCAGATCCGCGCCGAACTCGGCCTCGACCGCTCCATCCCCGAACAATACCTGCGCTGGATCGGCAAGGTCGTGACCGGGGATTTCGGCTTCTCCTGGCGCATCCGCGTGCCGGTCACCGAGCTCATCCTCACCAAGCTGCCGGTGACCTTCCAACTCGCCTCGATGGCCTTCATCATCGCCATCCTGATCGGCGTGCCGCTCGGCATCATCTCCGCGGTGCGCAAGGACACGCCGGCCGACTGGGCGGCCAATGGCGCGGCGCTGTTCGGCATCTCCACGCCGAATTTCTGGCTCGGCATCATGATGATCCTGTTCTTCAGCGTCGAACTCGGCTGGCTGCCGCCCTCCGGCTACGTGCCGCTGCTCGAAGACCCGGTGCAGTCGCTGGCGACCACCATCATGCCGGCCTTCGTGCTTGGCACCGGCGTCGCCTCTGTGCTGATGCGGCACACCCGCGCGGCGATGCTGACGGCGCTGTCGCAGGACTACGTTCGCACCGCCCGCGCCAAGGGGCTGAAGGACCGCGTCGTCATCTGGAAACACGCGCTGCGCAACGCGCTGATCCCGGTCGTCACCCTCGGCGCCATCGAATTCGGCCGCCTGCTCGCCGGCGCCGTGCTGACCGAGCAGATCTTCACCATCCCCGGCTTCGGCAAGCTGATCGTCGATGCCGTGTTCAATCGCGACTACCCGGTGGTGCAGGGGGTGGTGATGGCGACCGCGCTGATCTTTGTCGTACTGAGCCTGCTCACCGACCTGCTCTACATGATGATCAATCCGCGGCTGCGGCAGGCCTAGGCACGCATGTCCCTCCTTGGCCCCAGCTTCACCGCCCGCATGCCGCGTTCGCTGCGCCAATCGGGCTTCCACGGCGCGACGGTGACGGTCGTGCTCACCGGCGACCTGGTCGGTCTGGTCGGCGCCGAGGGCGGCGACCGGCCTGTCCCGATCGGCCACATCGCCGGCCTGCGCGCCGGATTCGGCCAGACCGGGCGCGGGCTCCATCCCGAACTCCGCTTGTTCCTCACCGATGGCAGCACGCTGCGCCTCGACCCGATGGCGGATCCGGGGGACGCCGCGGCCGCGCGGCGCTCCTACCCTGACTTCGTGCGCAGCCTCGCGGCGCGGCTGGCCGGGGCAGGGCGGCTTGCCGGCATCGAGATCGGCGTCAGCCGAGGCTGGACCGCCATCTTCACCGCTCTGCTCGCGCTGCCAGCCCTGGCCATGGCGACGATCGCCGCCTGGGTCTGGCTGGACCCGCCGCGCGATGTTGTCGAGCGCTGGATCGCCCGCGCCTTCACCAGCCTTCTTGCGCTGCTGCTGGTTGCCTTCGTCGGCTGGTTCTGGCGGGCGCAATGGCCGCGCGGCGTCGCTGACCTCGCCGCGCTCGAAGCCGGGCTGCCGCGCCGATGAGTGCGAACGCCACCGCCATCCCCATCGGCGAAAGCCCGACCCGCCGCGCCATCAAGCGCTTCCTGCGTCATCGCCTCGCCGTCTTCGGCCTGTTCGTCGTCGTGTTGTTCATCCTGGTCGCGATCCTCGCCCCGCTGATCGCCCCGCACGACCCGCTGCAAACGTCCTGGACGCGCATCCGCAAGCCGCCCTCCTGGGGTTTCTGGATGGGCACGGACGAGAACGGTCGCGACGTCCTCTCCCGCGTTATCTGGGGCGCGCGCGCCTCGCTGATGGCCGGCGTGGTCTCGGTGATGGGCGCGCTGATCCTCGGCGTCCCGCTCGGCCTGCTCGCCGGCCTGGCCGGCGGCTGGACCGACACCATCATCTCCCGCGTCGCCGACGCGATGCTCTCCGTGCCCTTCCTGATCCTCGCGATCGCCCTCGCCGCCTTCCTCGGCCCAGCGCTGGAAAACGCGATGCTCGCCATCGCCATCACCGCCTCGCCGGTCTTCGTGCGCCTCGCGCGCGGCATGGCGCTCGACGCCAAATCCACCGATTGGATCGAGGCCGCCCGCGCCCTCGGCAACCCCGCCTGGCGCATCGCATTCGTCCATGTCCTGCCCAACATCATCCCGCCATTGCTGGTGCAGGCGACTCTCGCCATCGCCGAGGCCATCATCGCCGAGGCCGCGCTCTCCTTCCTCGGCCTCGGCATGCAGCCGCCCAACCCGTCCTGGGGGTCGATGCTCAATTCCTCGCAGCGCTTCCTGACCCAGGCACCCTGGCTGTCGGTCTTCCCCGGCGTTACCATCATGGTCGTGGTCCTCTCCTTCAACCTGATGGGCGACGGGTTGCGCGACGCGCTCGACCCCCGCGCCGAGAAAACATGATCGAACTCCGGCAAGCCCCCGGCACGCTGCCGCGCGGCCGACGCATCTACGTCATCGGCGACATTCACGGCTCCATCGGCAAACTGCGCGACCTGCACGGCCAGATCGCCGCCGACCTCAAGGCCCGCCCGGTCGCCTCCGCCCTGCTGCTCCATCTCGGCGACTTCGTGGACAAGGGCGGCGACAGCCGCGCCGTACTCGACTACCTGATCGAGCGGGACCCGGTCCCCGGCATCGAGATGCTGAACCTCACCGGCAACCACGAGGAAACCATGCTGGCCGCCCTCGACGGCGACGGCGCCGCGGCGGCCGACTGGCTCTGGGGTGGCGGCCGCGCAACGCTCGACGCCTGGGGCGTGCCCGCCGACGCCCCGCGCGAAGCCTGGCTGGAACACTTCGCCCCGCAGCATCTGCGCTTCCTGCGCCGGCTGCACCTGCATCACCAGGAAGGTGGCTACCTCTTCGTCCATGCCGGCATCCGCCCCGGCATCGCGCTGGAGGACCAGTCGCGCGAGGACCTCATCCGCATCCGCCACGACTTCCTCGGCTCCGAGCGCGACCATGGCGTGGTCGTCGTCCACGGCCACACGGCCGGCTTCCAGCCGGTGGTGCGCGACAACCGCATCTGCCTCGACACCGCCGCCTGGTCGGGCGGCCCGCTCACCTGCGGCGTGTTCGAGGCCGACCGCCTCGGCTTCCTGCAGGCCTGATCAGCCCCGCCGCACTGGACCCGCTGATGGCGCCGGCGCGGCCGCCGGCGCCACCAGGAAGGAAAGGTCCATCGCATAGGCGCTGGCCGGGTCGCCCGGGTCGAAGGTCACGTTCACGCTCGTCATGCTGCGCATCTGGGGCACCGGGTCGAAGGGAATGGCCGGGCTTTCGAACAGCCGCTGCACGCCGCTGCGCGGGTCCGACCAGCGCGCCTGCAGGACCCACCCCATCGCGTCCCGCCGTAACCCCACCAGTGGCACCTGGAACGTCATCGCATTGGCCGGGGCGGCGATCGGCCCGCCGGCCACCACCACGCCACCGGGCCGCCCAAAGCCCCAGATCGCCTTGCTGACCAGCGCGAACACCAGCCCCATCCCGCCCAACAGCGTCGCGACGAACCAGCTTTCCATGAAGCCGGTCATCTGGGCGTGCTCGGGCGCCTCGGGCCGGTAGCGGATGCGGATCGTCTCGCCCACCGTGCAACACGGCGGGTTGGACGCCACGCCGCCCTCGACCCGCCGCTTCGTCCCATCCGGCAGGGTAAACACGAAGACCGGGACGTAGGTGTAGCTGGTGGTCCGGCGATCGCGGTCGCGGCTCGACCGGGTGAGCATCTCGACCACCTGGGCATCGGTCTCCACCGCGCCGCGGCGGAAGTTGACCTCCGACCAGATGGCGAATCCCGACCCGGCGAGCAGCGCCAGGCCAATCAGCAGGAACAACGCGGGAAGGATGCGGCGCATCGCCTATCGCCCCCGAACCATGGCTCGATCGCCGCCGATGCCCGTCATGCCGCATTCTCCCATCCCAGCCGCAGCATCGCCCAGCCCGGGGCGTTCGATCCAGCCCGCATCATGGTTTTTCGACCTGGCCGCCAAACCGCGACCCCAACCCGACGGGGCGACCGCCAAGCTCCATCGGCACGCCTCGGCCGGCCGATATGTCCCCGGCCCGCACGACGCAGTGCGGCGAGGTGCGGTCGATGCGCATCGCGCGCGGGAGGCGGCAACCCGAGTGGCACGCCTCGACCTCGACGCATCGGCCTGGCCCTTGGCCATCGGAACTCGGCCGCGTCGCTTCTGACCCATAAAGCGCAAGGAGCCGGCCCGTCCCGACGCAAAGCGAGCCGCGGATACGGCCCTGGCGCCCTTCGGCGGAGGGGCTGAACGGTTCGGCGCCGCAACTCCGTGCTTGCGTACCGATGCGGGACCGGCCTGAATTCCGGGCAGAGAAAAACAACCAGGGAGGCCCGTATCATGGACCGTCGCGGATTGCTGCTCTCCGCTCCGGCAGTCGCCGCCGCGCTCGCCTCCGCCCCCGCCCGGGCGCAGGCATGGCCAAGCCGGCCGATCCGCCTGATCGTGCCTTTCCCGCCCGGCGGGCCGAATGACATCATCGCCAGGCTCTACGCACCGCAACTCACCGCGCTGCTGGGCCAGCCGGTCGTCGTCGAGAACCGTGCGGGCGGCGGCGGCGTCGTCGGCACCGACGCCGCGGTGCGTGCGGCCCCCGACGGCTACACGCTGGTCATCACCAACGGCGGCTCCCTCGTCATCAGCCCGCATGTCAGCGCCAACGTGCCCTACAAGGTCCCGGACGACACCGGGCTGATCAGCATCGTCACGCGGGTGCCGGAGGCGCTCGTGGCGTATCCCGGCCTCGGCGTGCGGACGCTGCCCGAATTGCTGGATCTGGCGCGCCGCCGGCCCGGCCAGCTCAATATCGGCACCGCCGGCGCCGCGGGGCTGTCGCACCTCACCGCGGAACTCTTCAAGGCACAGACCGGCCTCGACGTGGTGGTGGTGCCCTATCGCGGCGCCGCGCCTTCGGTAACCGACCTGGTCGGCGGCCAGATCCAGCTGCTGTTCGCCGACCTTCCCGTGCTGATGCCGCATATCCGTGGCGGCACGCTCACCGCGCTGGCGATGGCGAGCGCGCGGCGCAGCCCGGCGCTGCCCGACCTGCCGACGACAGGAGAGTTGGGCCTCCCCGAGCTGCTGGCGGACAACTGGTACTGCCTGGTCGGCCCGGCGGGATTGTCGGCGCCGATTGTCACGCGGCTGAACGAAGCCGCCCGGCGGGCTTCGGAAGCGCCGGAGGTGCGCGACGGCCTCGCGGCCCAGGGGGCCGAGGCAACCGCGACCACACCCGAGGAATTCGCCACCTTCGTCAGGATGGAGTCGGAGAAGTGGCGGCGCGTCGCCGAGGCCGCCGGGGTGCGCGTCGACTGACGGCCGCCGTATGGCCTGATCCGGGAGCGTCCGATCGGCGCCTCCCGGCCTCGCCTCCAACGGCTTGCCGGCGAGCGCCCACCCATGCCCATCGGGCACGCGTCGCGGACAGGACGCCTGGGGCGAGATTGGCCTGCGTCACACGGCGGCGGCGCAGACCGCTCCAATCCTTGTAAGGTCGAGCATCGTCACGCGCCTGACCAAGGAACCTCAGGCGCGATCCGCCCCAAACGGATGGATCCGCCGCGCTGAACTCAGCGCGGCTGCGCCTTCTTGTGCACCGCCAGCGCCATCAGCCGCCGGTCCCGCCAGGCCGACCGCTCGGCGATCGCGCCCTGCGCCAGCGCCCCGCGCCGCGCCTCGGTCACCCGCTCGACCGTCGGCGCGTCATATCGGTACGGCGTCTGCTCCTCCGTGATCCCGCCCATCAGCGGCCCGAACCGCTCGACGTAGTCCGCCACACCGCCGGGCGCATTCAGGTCGATCGTCTCGAACGGCCCCATGAAGGACCAGCGCAGCCCGAGCCCTTCCTTCACACACGCATCGACATCCTCGACCGACATCACCCCGTCGCGCACCAGCCGGAAGCCCTCGGCGACCAGCGCCGCCTGCAACCGGTTCAGCACGAAGCCGCGCGTCTCCTTCAGCGCCACGACCGGCACCTGGCCGACGCCATCCATCAGCACCCGCGTGCGCGCCACCGCCGCCGGGTCGGTCCAGGGCGCCCCGACCAATTCGACCAGCGGCACCAGATAGGGTGGGTTAACCGGATGCGCGACAAGACACCGCGCCCGCCCCGCCAACCCCTCGGTGAACGCGCTCGCCGGAATGCCCGAGGTTGACGACGCCAGCACCACCGCCGCCCCGCAAAGCGCATCGAGCCTGGCGAAGGTCTCCCGCTTCACCTCGACGCGTTCCGGCCCGTTCTCCTGCACATGCGCGGCGCCATCGAGGCAATCCTCCAGCGTCGCCGCCACCGAGACGCGCGCGGCCACCACCTCCGCGGTTTCGCTGATCAACCCGGCGGCATGCAGGTCGGCCAACCGCGCCCGCACCACCTCCATCACCGCCTCGGAAGCCCCCGCCGCCGGGTCCCAGATCCGCACCGGATGCCCCGCCCGGGCGAACACCATCGCCCAGGCGCTGCCGATCAGCCCCGCACCCACCACCGCAATCCGTTGCATCCGGCCGTCCTTCCCATCGCCGGCGCCTTGAACGCGCCGGTCCCTTGAGCGATCTAAGTCCCCGTGAGCGAACACCGCAACGCACCCTACGTCGCCCCGCCGACCACGCCGCCGCCGCTCGGCTCGCGCATGCTCGGCTTCTTCCTGCTGGGCGGCACCATGTGGGTGGCCGGGCTGCTCGCGCTGTTCCGCGCCATCTTCGCCCTGGTGAAGCCGTGATCTCGGCCTTCTGGCGGCGCTGGCTGCTACCCTTCACCGCCCTGCCGCTGCTGCCGGCAACCCTGGTCAACCTCTTCGCCGGGCGCGAATGGGCGCTGCTCGGCTGCGTCGCCGGCATCGTCCTGCCGATGGCCGCGACCTGGCTGATGCGCCGCGGCCGGGCAGGGGATGCGCAACTCGCCGCCGCCGCGATGGGTGCCGCCGCCATGCTGGTCACCTTCCTCGGCGCCGATGCCGGCCCGGTCGCCGCCCTGCTGCTCGGCGCTGGCGCCTGGGGCGGCACGCGCCTCCTCTATACCGGCGTCATCGAGGCCGCCCCGCCACCACCGCCGCCCGAACCGCTGCCTCCCGGCCCGCTCGACGATGCCCGCACCCGGCTCGTGGCCATCATCGACACCGCTCGCCGTGTCGAGCAGCCGCGGCTGATCCCCGTCGCCGTCGCGATCGGCGCCGTGCTCGACGAATTCGAACGACGCCCCGAACGCCTCGCCGAGGCACGCCGCTTCCTCGGCGTGAACCTCGACGGTCTGGAACGCATCGCCGGCCGCCTGTCCGCCGGCGCCGAAGCCCCGCCCGGCCTGCCCGCGCTGCTGCGCGACATGGAGGAAGCCGCCCGCGACCTGCGCACCCGTCTGCGCGAACAGGAAAGCGCGGCCCTCGCCGTACAGGTGAAAGTGCTTGGCGACCGGCTGCGGCAGGAAGGCTACGGTTGACATGGCGCAAAGCAGCCCGTTCCGCATATGTTATCAAAATGTAATATGAGGCATTTCCATCGGAGAACGCGTCCATGATCCGCCGCTCCGCCATCCTCCTCACGCTCCTCGCGACGGCTGCCTGCACCCAGCCCGAACGCACCACCCTGCCTGAAGGGCTGGGCCCGCAGGGCGCCGTTTCACGCGATCCCTCCGTCGCGGTGGGCCAGGAAATCGTTGACTTCTTCCGCACCCCCCAGCCGAACCAGCCCGCCGCCGCCGCGCGTGCCATCGCCGAGCTCGAATGGCTCGCCGATACCCTGCCGAGCAACCCTCGCTACCAGACCGCGAGCGCCACCGGCTTGAACGAGCTCGCGCAGGCGCGCTCGGAAGCCCGCACCGCGCTCGGCATCCCGCGTGCTGCATCGAACCAAGCGGTGATCAACGGCCTCGCCGGCGCGGCTCGGGCCATCGAGGCCGGCAACCAGCAGGCGCTGGCTGCGGCCTTGCCGCGCAACGTCTTCACACTCGGTCCGCAGGCGACGGTGCAGCGCCTGTCGCAGCCGCCTTCCGTACCGAGCGTCATGCACGCATATTGGGCGCTTTCCGGCGGCGCCATGCAGCGTCACTGAACGCCATGATCCAGTCCGATGGGCTGGCGAACGATGAGCCATGAGTGGCGTCATGGCGCCGCCGGCATCGTGTCCTGGCGGGTTTCTGCGGGGGAGGGCGGCGGGTCGCACGCTCCCTCCCCGATCACGCGGCCGCCGATGCCCTGATTGGAGCGACATCTGCGACCCTGCCAGTGCCGTGACGGAGAAAGGATCGCCGACCGGCGATCGGTGCGACCACAGCCCGATCGATACCGGAGCCGTCGAAGACGCCCCCGCCGAACCGAGCCAGCGCGATCAGGCCAACGGCGCCCATATTCGTCTGGTCGCGTTCATCAATTAACCGCGCCGCGTCGCCGAACCGCTTCCCCCGGCCTGCCCGCCCCGCCCCGCGGCTTGCAAGCCGCCACCCGGAAACCGCGCGCATGCGTCCACAGGAGAGATGCTGGCCTTGTCATTCAACTAAAAGTGCTTGGCGATGGCCCATGGACGGCCAGCCGCCCCTGACGCTGGGCCACGCCAGCCGGGCGAATCTGTGGTTTTATCGGGCTAGATACGTAACAGTATTGGGAGACGACGCCGATGATCCGCCGTTCAGCCATCTTGCTCGCCCTCGTGGTTGGGGCGTGCGCACCTCAAGGTCCGCCGCCGACCCTGCCCGGCGCCTCCAACGCCATGGTCGGGCGCGACCCGATCGTCGTGGTCGGTCAGAGTGTCGTCGGCTTCTTCCGCCAGCCACAGGCCAATCAGCCGGCCGCCGCCGCCCAGGCCATCGCCGAACTCGAATGGCTGGCCGACACAATGCCGCGCAACCCGCGCTGGCAGACGGCAAGCGCCACCGGCCTGAACGACCTCGCCCAGGCCCGCTGGGAAGCCCGCCGCGCGCTGGGCATTCCCCAGAACGCGCCGGCCCAGGGGGTGATCAACGGCCTGTCCGCGGCGTCCACCGCGATTTCGGCGAACAACCAGACCGCCCTCGCCGCCGCCCTGCCGCGCAACATCTTCACGCTCGGCCCGGCCGCAACGGTGCAGAAACTCTCCGAACCACCCTCGGTGCCGAGCGTGATGCAGGCGGCCTGGGCGTTGTCGGGTGGCGCCACCCCGGGCAATCGCCGCTGACGACCACGTTCCGGCCCGATTGCTGGGCGAGCATCAGGCCATGCGCTTGGTCCTGATGCTGCCGCCCCTGCTGATCGCCCTCGCGGGCTGCGTCGTCGTGCAGCCCGTGCCGCTCGCCATCCCAGCCACGCCGGTCTGCGAGGACCCGGGCGCCGCCGCGGCCTATGGCGCGGCGATCGGTGCCGGGATCGGCGCCCTTGCCGGCTCCGCCAGCGCCGATGCCGGGCGAGGGGCCCTGATCGGCGCCGGGGTCGGCGCTCTCGCCGGCGCGGCGATCGGCACGCAACCGTGCGACGGCGGGCCGAAATGAGCACGGCACACGCCGCCCCAATATCCCTGGACGGTGTCGCGCAATCCATGCCGAAGCCATGCGCTGGGTGTTGATCCTGCTCGGGCTGGCCATGGCCGTGCCGATTCTGGTCGGCGGCAGCATCTGGGCCAGGCAGGAACACTTGATCTTCCGCCCCGCCGGCGGCCCCATCGTCGCGCCGCCCGGCTGGTCGCGCGAGACGTTCCGCAGCACGGACGGTCTGGAACTCGCCATGCTGGTCGCGACGGGGGCGACGGGAAGGCCGATCATCCTGCATTTCCATGGCAATGGCGGCAGCGCCGAGGACCGCATCCATCTTGGCGTCGTCTTGAACAACGCGGGCTATGGCGTTGTTCTTGCAGAATATCGGGGCTACGGCGGCAATCCCGGTAGCCCTGCCGAAACCGCCTTCGCCCGCGATGCCGCCACGCTGCTCGCCTGGATCCATCAGCGCTTCCCGGACTGCCCGGTCGTGCTATGGGGCGAGAGCATCGGCACCGGTGTCGTCACCCGCCTCGCCGAGGGCCGGCCCGACGTCGCTGCTGTGATCCTGGAAAGCCCCTTCACCTCGGTCGCCGCCCTGGCCGCCGAAGCTTATCCCTGGCTACCGACCGATTGGCTGCTGCGCCACCGCTTCGAGAACCTGGCCCGCATGCCGGCGATTACCGTCCCGGTGCTGGTCATCGCCAGCGAGGGCGACCGCCTGACCACGGCGACCCAGGCCCGGCGTGTTGCCGCCGGCGCGCCCGATGCAAGGATCGTCCTGCTGCCGGGCGGCCGGCATCCGGCCGTGCTGAACGACGAGAGCGGGCAGGGCATGCCGGTGGTGCTGCGGTTCCTCGCTGCGCTGCCCTGATCGGCAGGCGACGCGCCGCCGGCTCGATCCGCGCGGATCAACCGGGCGGCGGCGCTCACGCGGCCACCCCCGCGAAATCCCCTCCAGGCCATGGTTCTGTCGCACAGCGTCACCGGATCGGCCGATTCCACCGGATGGCATTTGCTGCGGCCGACCCGATCGCGGCCCATCGCGGAATGCCGCTCCGGGCGTCGGCCGGTGCGCCATTCTCACGGCGCTCTCACTCCCGGGTAGCATTGACCATGCTAGGCTCGCCGCCACGCGGCGGTCGCGCGGGCCGAAGCGTCACCGACATCAAAAGGAGTACGCCATGCACCGACGTTCCGCCCTTCTGCTGGTCCTGCTGACCGCCGCCTGCGCACCGCAGTCACCGGCGCCGACCCTGCCCGGCACCACCGCCGCCGGTGCCGCCGACCCGGTCGTGCCGGTCGGCCAGGCCATGGTCGCCTTCTTCCGCAGCCCGCAGCCCAACCAGCCGGCCGTGGCCGCGCGCGCCATCGCCGACCTCGAATGGCTGGCCGACAGCCTGCCGCGCAATCCGCGCTGGAACCAGGCGAGCAGCGTCGGCCTGAACGGCCTGCAGCAGGCGCGCTGGGAAGCACGCCGGGCCCTTGGAATTCCCGAACGCGCGGCCGCCCAGGCGGTGATCAACGGGCTGTCGGCGGCGGCCCAGGCGATCGAGGCGAATGACCAGGCGGCGCTGGCCCGCGCCCTACCGCGCAGCGTCTTCCCGGTCGGCCCGCGGGAGATGGTCAGCCGCCTGTCGGCGCCACCGCAGATCAGCGGCGTGGTCTCGGCCTATGAGTCGGTCGCCAATGACCGGGTGCAGGGCATGGTGCACTGACCTGGGCGCGCCGCTGCGCCAGGGCAGGGGCGTTCCCCTCCTGACGTGGCGGCCCTTGGGACCGCCGGCTTCGGCCGGCCCGCCCGGGTGAACGCTGGGTCATCTCGTCCCGCCACACCTTGACCCCGCCGCCACCCCTTGGTCCGATGCGCCACACGGACCAAACCGGAGGAACCACCATGCGCGCCTGGGCAGTCATCGAAACCGGCAAGCCCCTTCAGGAAATCGAGCTGCCGACGCCCGAACCCACGGGCAAGCAGGTTCTCCTCGAAATCACCCATGCCGGCGTCTGCCATTCGGACCTGCATATCTGGGAAGGCGAATACGACCTCGGCAGCCGCGGCAAGATGCGCCTGACCGACCGCGGCGTCGTGCTGCCGCTCGCTATGGGCCACGAAATCGTCGGCAAAGTGCTTAAATGGGGCCCGGAGGCGAATTCCGCCGGCCTCAAGGTCGGCGACCACATGATTGTCTTCCCCTGGGTCGGCTGCGGCAAATGCGCCGAATGCCTGGCCGATGAGGACAATATGTGCCGGGTCAAGCCGGCCTCGCTCGGCGTCTACCAGAATGGCGGCTACGCGACCCACGTCGTCGCCCCCGAGCCACGCCACCTCGTGCCGCTGGGCGGCCTCGACCCATCGCTGGCGGCGACCTACGCCTGCTCGGGCATCACGGTGTTCAGCGCCATCAACAAGGTGATGCCGATGCCGGCCGATGAGCCGATCGTCATCGTCGGCGCCGGCGGCCTCGGGCTGAACGCCATCGCCGTGCTGAAGGCCAAGGGCCACAAGCGGATCGTTGTGGTCGATGTCGCGCAGGGCAAGCTCGACGCGGCGATGAAGGAGGGCGCCTCCGACACGGTGCTCGCCGACGGCCCCGATACCGCCAAGCGCATCATCGAGGTCGCCGGCGGCCAGGTCGGCGCCATCGTCGACCTGGTGAATGGCACCGACACTGCGCGCTTCGCCTTCGACGCGCTGCGCAAGGGCGGCAAGCTGGTGCAGGTCGGGCTGTTCGGCGGCGAGATGAACATCCCGCTGCCGCTGATGCCGATCCGCGCCCTGACGATCCAGGGCAGCTATGTCGGCAATGTGAAGGAGCTGCGGGAACTGGTGAAGATCGCCCAATCCGGCGCGCTGCCGGCGATCCCGATCACCAACATGCCGTTCAACCAGGCCGATGCCGCGCTGAATCGGCTGAAGGACGGCAAGGTGGTCGGGCGCATCGTGCTGTCGGCCACCGCGGCCTGAGGCGAGGGCGCCGTCTACTGGCGCGCGGGGTTGAGGGGCATTGCTCCTCCAATCCACCCCACCAAAGGCCCCAGGGGGGCCTTTGGAAACCAATACTTGGCGCCTGGCATCAGTCCCACGGCATGGGGCTGTGACTCACGCCGAGGGCGCGACTGCGGTCCGCCGACACGCCGGAGGCCTGCATGCCGCATGACGCGTTTGATGGCACGGAGACGTGCACACCGGCGGTCGCGAACATTATGCGTTGGTAACAGAGCAGATCGCGCCTGACTGGAATCAGGCAGACGCGTGACGACGCTCGATCAGACAATGGCCTACAGCGATTTGCGTGAGCGCAGTCGCACGCAACCCCCCCAAGGTCACGACAGGCGCCGGGAGCCGGTTCCGTGCCCATGGTTTCGCAGGGCGGTCCCTCCAACGCCGAGTGACGGACTCGAGAGGCACGTTCGCCTGATACGACGAGCGGCCATGCGCGAGCCGCCCAGCCGCGTCTGCAAGACGAAGGCGCGCATCACGGCGCCCGATGCCCATCGAAGGCGTTCCAAGGTGCCCGGCACCTTGGCGGGGTGGTCCGGAGAGGGGCGGCGCCCCTCCGGCCTGTGCCCCTCAACCGGCCGGATACGCCCCGCCCGAGACCGGATCCGTCAGCGGGTCCGCCGTCGCCGCAATCGCGCGCAGCGCCCGCTCCACTTCCTCCGGCGCCCCATGCAACTGGTCCGGTGGCGCGGACCCTTCAGGATAGGCGCCCACCACCAGCAAGCCATCCTCCGCGCCGAGGTTCCGATGCCCGCTCCCGGCCGGCAGCACGACCACGTCGCCTGCCGACAGCTCCACCTGCGGACCGGACTCGCCGCCGAGTTGCACGCGCACCGCGCCGTCGATGATGGCGAGCGCCTCATGCGCATTGGAATGATAGTGGTGCCAGTCATGGATGCCGTTGCGCCATGCAGGTCGCCATCCATGGCGCCGGAATAATGCCTCGGCGGCGGCGGCGTCGCAGGGGGTGACCGCGCCGCGATGCAGCAGTACGGGCAGTCGCGGATTGTTGGGGATGGCATCTCCGGCAGGGAGAAAAATCAACTCCGCGCCATCGCGACGGTGCTCATGCATGCTGTGGTGACCTTGTTCGCTGGAATCTCTTTGCCCATCATGCGTGAACGGTGCGGAGGACCCCAGCATATGACCGACATCACCCCGTTGCGCGATTTCATTCGCGACATGACACGCCTGGCCAATGAGGGCGCGACCGAATCGCGCTGGCTGACCGAGGGTGCCGGCCTGCTGCGTCGGCTCGTCGCCACCGATGGTTGGCTGCCGGAAGCCTATGCCGAGGCCGGACCGCGCTATCGCCAATACCTGCTGCATTGCGACCCGCTGGAACGCTTCTGCGTCGTCTCCTTCGTCTGGGGCCCGGGGCAACGCACGCCGATCCACAACCACACGGTCTGGGGCCTGGTTGGCATGCTGCGCGGCGAGGAAATCTCGACCGAGATGCGCGCCGGCGCCCCGATGCTGCCCGGCCAGGTGGACCGGCTGCGGGAAGGGGAGGTGGTGGCGGTCAGCGCCGACACCTACGACATCCATGTGGTTGAGAACGCGCTGGCCGACCGCGCCAGCATCAGCATCCATGTCTATGGCGGCAATATCGGCGCTATTGCGCGCTCGGTCTTCGACGGCGAGACCGGCGCCACGAAGCGCTTCATCTCGGGCTACGACAATGAAGCGGTGCCCAACCTGTGGGACCGCAGCAAGGAAATGGTGGCGGCCTAAACGCGAAAGGGCCGCCCCAATCGGGACGGCCCTTCGCAACCCCGCCGCTGGTCCGGCCGTTCAGCGACGCGCGCGGCGGCCGGCAGCCGGGGCCTCGGCCACTTCCTCGAGCGCGAGGGACGCCGCCTGTGCCGCGCCACCGCGCAGCTGCGTCCCGGCGAACATCGCCCCGCCGGTCGTGTCCGGGCGGTTGTGGATGAAGCCGTAGGTCGAATAGGTGCGGCCGTAATTCTCATTGCTGTAGCCGACCTGCACGCGCACCTGCGTCCAGTCATTGTTCGGCGAAGCGTCGACCACAGAAACACCGCGCATGATCGAACCACGGCGGATCCCCGGCCCACCCCAGTTGGCGTGGTGGATCAGCACCTCGCGCGAGGAGATCACGCGCTCGACCACCGCGACATGGCCGGCACGCATGCCACCCGAGCTGCGGAAGGCCATCACGGCGCCGGGCTCTGGCCGGTTGTCGCGGGCGTAGAGACCGGCGGCATTGTACCACCACTCACCGCCATTGCCGCTGATCGCCATGCCGGTCGCCTGGCGGGCATAGGGCACGCAGGAAATGCCGCCGCCGTAGCCGCCGGCATAGGACCGGCCGCCACCGCGCCGGTCGCGACCGCCACGCGAGGCGACCGCGCTGCGCGCCCCCGTCGCGTCACGGCGCTGGTTGGCACTGCGCTGCGTGGCGTTGTTGCCGCGGGAATGTGTTGCCGCGGCTGCCCGTGTCGTCGAAGCCGGCGCAGCCGCGCGCGTCGTCGGTTTGGCATGGCGATTGTCGGGAACCCTGGCTTCAGCGCCCTGCGCCAGCACACCAAGCCCGCCAAACAGGATCGCCATGGCGATCGCAGCCCCCGTTGCCCTCATATGCCCCCACTGCCCCCTGGAAACGCTGTAGCGGAGTTTTCAACCCGCGTTGAAATCTTGGGTAACAATGGGGTGGGGGTGCCGCAAGCCGATCAACGCGTGACCAGGGTCACGAGGTGTGATTTGCCGATGGCCATGCCGTTTCAAGAGGCAGAACCGGACTATTTTCTTACGAATACGGCGAGAATTGGAACAAGCCACAGTGTGGTGGCCGGAAAACAACAACGCCCGACACATCGTGCCGGGCGTTGCGGGTAGAGTCGATGAAACATTTCCTGTCCGACATCTTGCCGGACATCATGATTCAGCGGCAGGCGGTGACCATGATCTCAACCAGGTGGCGAGGATCAGCCATGTTCGCCTCAACGCAGGCGCGCGCCGGGGCGGCACCGGGCGCCAGCCACGGGGTCCACAGCTCGTTCATCGCGCCGCGATCGGCGATGTGCTTCACCCAGATGGTCGCCGTCAGCAGGCGGGTCTTGTCGGTGCCATTGGCTTCCAGCGCGGCGTCGATCTTGGCGAGCACCTCTGCCGTCTGGCCCTTGATGTCCTTCGACAGGTCGTCGGCGGTGATGCCGGCGAGGTAGACGAAGTTGTGATACTCGACCGAGGTCGAGAGGATCGCATTGGTGCCCTGGCGGGTGATCTTGCTCATTGCGGCCGCTCCTTGAGATTCCGCGCCGCTGGCGCGGGCGCTGCTATCGCGCCTGTGGCGCGGCCCGGTTCTAGAACAGGATCGACAGGTCGGGAATGACCCCCGGCCGGTCAGGCCGGCGTCACTTGTCGCCCATCAGCCGGTTCATGCCGCCGCAGAACGGGCAGCGCGACCCGGTGGCGAGCGGCAGCATGTCGCGCAACGCCTCGCAGGCGATGAAGCTGCCACCCGGATCGCCGCAATTGCGCGTCGCCGGCGCCGGCGTCGCCACGGCGGTGGCAAGGCCCGCCGCGCGCGGCAGCGCCATCATGGGCACGATGGCAATGGGCAGCAGGCGGCGCGTCAGCATGGGCGACCCCTCGTTTCCACCGCGCAGCCTAACCGGACATTCGCGCGACCGAAATGTACCGATTCGTGACACCGCGTCAGGCGACGCGATAGGTGCTGCCCGACGCCGCCGCCCCGATCATCGCCTCATAGACCGCGACCCCATGGATCGCCTCCTCGAGCGGCAGCGGATAGGGCGCGCCGCCGGCCACCGCGGTGGCGAAGGCGGTCAGCTCAGCCGCCTCGATATCCGTTACCGGGAACATCCGTGTCTCCGGCGTGCCGTCGCGCGGGCACACGGTCAGCGATTCATGCCCATGCAGCACCGCCCAGGCATCGGTGCCGAACAGCCCGACCCGCCAGAAGCGCGGCGCCAGCGCCAGGGTGGCGAAATTCGCCGTCGCCCCGCTCTCGAAGCGGAACAGCCCGGCGGTGGTGTCGTCGAGCCCGTTGTCCAGCACCCGCGCATGCGACTGCACCGTCACCTCGGCGATCCGCCCGGCCAGGTTGATGAACATGTCCACCATGTGGATGCCCATCCCGCCCATGCCGCCGAGCGGGCTCTCGGCCCGGTTCGCCCGCCACATCCCTGGCGTATAGCCGGCCGCCCCCGGCCCGCTGAACTGCCCCTCGACATGCAACAGCGTCCCCAGCCGCCCATCGGCCAGCATCGCCTTCATCTCGGCGATGGCGGGCAGGAAACGTCGGTTATGGCCGAGCGCCATCACCACCCCGGCGGCGCGGCAGGCAGCCACCGCGGCCTCCGCACTGGCCTTGGTCATGGTGAAGGGCTTCTCGATGAAAACGTGCTTGCCGGCGCGCGCCGCGGCCATCACCTGCTCGGCATGCATCTGATGCGGGGAGGCGATGACCACCGCCTTCACCGCCGGGTCCGCCAGCACGGCCGCGAAGTCGGGCAGGATACGGATGCCCTGCCGCGCGGCCCAGTCGGCGGCGCGCTCCGGCCGGCCGGTGCAGCCGGCGACGAAGCGCAGGCCAGCCGGCGCCAGATGACCGGAGGGTGCAGCCCGGAGGTCTGAATCGGACGCCCCTTCAAAGGAGTTCTTCCCCTGGACGCTGTCCACCAGCGTCCGGCCCCACTTCCCCATTCCCACGATCGCGGTGTCGAGCATCGTCATTCCTGCATCTTCAACGGTTGGTATGGTCCGGCGGGGGGCCTTCGAGCACCGCCGCGATACGATCGAGCCTGGCAAGCCCCCAGGCAACCACGAGCAGCGACAGCAGCACTGCCAGCAATGTCGGCCAGCGCAGCCCGAACAATTCGGCCCCCGCGCCCAGCAGCAGCGCGCCAAGCGCCGGGCAAGCGCGGGTGATCAACCCCCACAGGCTCAATACCCGCCCGCGCATCGCGGGCTCCGACGCGCTCTGCGCCAGCATCTGCACGCCGATCCCATGCACCGACCCGGCCGCCCCCATCAGCGCCGCACAGAATACACCGAAGGGAAACCAATTGGTCGCCGCGAACCCCGCCGTCGAGACCGCCAGCGCGCCCACGCCCAGGATCGACAGCCGCGTCGTGCCGGCCAGCCGCCCGCGCGCGGCCACCGCCAGCCCGGCGACCAGCGCGCCGACGCCGAACGCCGCCGTCAGCACCGCGAGCGATTCCGCCCCGCGCCCGAAGGCCCGCTCGACATAGGGCGGCAGGATCTCCTGCACGCCGCGCAGCAGCACCGCCGACACCGCCGAAAACCAAAGGATTGGGCCCAGCCCCGGATGGCGCGCCGCATAGCGCACGCCGTCCAGCACCTCGCCCCACAGGCTGGCCGTCGCCGCATGGCCGCGCCGCTCCGTCGCGTCGATCACCAACATCGGCGTCGTCACCGTGGCGAACAGGTAGGCGAGGGCATTGAGGGCGATCACCGGCCAGACCCCGGCCAGGGCGATGATCGGCCCGGCGATCGCCGGCCCGATGAAGCGCGCCACGTTGAAGGTCAGCGAATTCAGCGCCACCGCCGCCGGCAGGTCGGCCGCCGGCACCAGCCCCGGCATGAACGACTGCCGCGCCGGCTGCGCGAAGGAGGCCGCGATGCCGCCCAGCACGCTCAGCACCAACAGGATGCCGATGGTCATCATCTCGGTCGCCACCAGCGCCGCGGTGGCGGCCGCGAGCAACCCGATCGCCGCCTGGCTCTGCATGGTCATGCGCAGCCGGTCCGACCGGTCGGCCACCGCACCGGCGATCGGGCTGACGATGACCGCGGGCGCGAGGTCGCAAAACGCCAGCGCGCCGACCCACAACGCGCTGCCGGTCAATTCCCAGGCGAGCCAGGAGACCGCGATGCGCTGCATCCACAGCCCCGTCCAGGAGGTCAGCGAGGCGCCAAAGAAGATCTTGGAGTTACGGTGCGACAGCGCCCGTGTCAGCGTCGAGAGCGAGGCCATGGCGCGCGACGCGCGCCGTCAGTTCCCGCGACCGCTCGTGGTCCGCCTGGCCGCGGCAGCGTCCTGCGGTCGCGGCCCGGCCTGGGCGGCGCGGATGCATTCGCGCGCCAGCTCCTCGCGCTGCGAGCGCGCATTGTAGGCGTCGGACTGCACCCGCAGCGTCGGGATGTTGTTGGTCGCATCCGTCATGAACATCGCATCGTCGTCGCGCACCGCCTGGCCGCGATTGCGGAACACGACGACGCGCTCGGCCTCGTCGATGCAGCGCTGCCGCAGGATGCTGTCCGGCCCGGCACCCGCGGTCGCCGCGCGCATCGAGGTCGGCGCATCGGCATTGGCGCAGGCCCCGAGCATCAGTGCGGCAAGGAGTGTCAGCCTGGAGGCCTGGCGGATCATGCGGAAGCTCCGGAAGGAATCGAGCGCGACAATAGGCGCTTCAACCCCGTTTCGTCGAACCGCGCCGCCGCGTCCAGCGGCATCGCCGCCGCCGCGCGCAACAGCGTGGGGTGCAGCTCGATCCCCTGCGGTGTCATCGCATACAACCCCGCCAGCCAGCGCGCCCGCGACATCACCTCGACCAGGGCGAGAAGCCGCAGGCACAGCGACAGCCCGCCCAGCGTGCCGAGGTCATGCATCCCGTCGACCGCCTCCGCCCAGCAGGCAGCATCGACATCGGCGAGCAGCATTTCCTGCGGGCTGCCGTCGTCGCGGCGGAACACCAGACGGCGCGGCGGGCCCCAGCGCTCCGACGCGGCGGCGTCGCGGGCACGGTCCCAGGCGAATTCGAGGTCGCGCGGGGCGACCGGGGGCAGGGTCTCGGGCGGCAGCGGGATGGCATAGGCGACGACGCCATCCGGGCTGCGCGCGACCCGGATCGGTTCAGGCATCGGGGCAAAATGGGGCGTCGCGGCCCCGAACGCCAGCCTTGCGACGGCACGCGTCGGCCGAAAACAGCCTTGGTTCGGAAGCATGGGCCCCATGCCACCGCTCCTGTTGGTTGACCTGCCGGTGGAAGAATGGAGGGGCGCCGCCCCTCCAAATGACAGTGTCATTTGGAAAGCCTTCTCTTGGTGCCGGGCGGTGAGCGTATGCCGTGTCCGCTCGGCGCGCTTCGTGCGCAAGGTCGGATCTCGGCGCTTATCCTGGCCGCGGCCGGGTCCGCCCGTGCGCGCGACGATGCTGGCGACACCATGGCACCGGCGCAGCAGCCGCGACCGGGCGCTTGACCGGCACCCGGCAACGCGCCGTCATACCCCCCATGACCGACACCGCCGACCTCACAGCCACCGAGGCCCTCGCCGCGATCCGCGCCGGGCGCCTGACCGCCACCGATTACCGCGATGCCTGCCTTGATCGCATCGCCGAACGCGAAGGCATCATCCACGCCTTTGCCTGGTTCGACGAGGCCGGGGTGCGCCGCACCACGCCGGCCGAGGGGCCGCTCGCCGGCATGCCGATCGGCGTGAAGGACGTGATCGACACCGCCGACCTGCCGTCGCAATACGGCTCATCGGCCTGGGCGGGGCACCGGCCGCGCTCGGATGCCGCCTGCGTCGCCGCCGCGCGCGCCGCTGGCGCGGTGGTGATGGGCAAAACCGTCACCACCGAATTCGCCACCCGCCACCCCGGCCCGACCGCCAATCCAGCGAACCCGAAGCACACCCCGGGCGGCTCCTCCTCCGGTTCCGCCGCCGGCGTCGGCGCCGGCTTCTTCCCCGTGGCCTTCGGCACCCAGACGGCCGGCAGCATCATCCGCCCGGCGGCCTATTGCGGCGTGGTCGGCTTCAAGCCGTCCTACGGCACGCTGCACCGGGCGGGCATGAAGGTGATGAGCGAAAGCCTCGACACCATCGGCGTCATGGCGCGCTCGGTCGCCGATTGCGCCCTGGCGATGGGGGCGATGTCGGGCCTCGACTACGGCACCCCCGATGCCAAGGCGCCGCGCGCGCCGCGCCTCGCCCTGGTGATGGGCCCGACCGCCGACCAGGCCGCGCCCGAGACCCTGGCGTTGATCGAGCGCGTCGCCGAGGCCTGCCGCCGCGCCGGCGCGACCGTCACGCCGATCAGCCTTCCCGCCGTCTTCGCCGCCGCCTACGAAGCCCATGCCTATGTCATGAACATGGAATCGGCCGAGGCGCTGGGCTGGGAAATGGCCCATGCCCGCGCGCAGATCTCCCCGGTATTGCAGGAACGCATGGACTGGGGGCGCAGCCAGCCGCGCGCCAGGCTGGTGGAAGGCCGCGCCGCCTTCGCCGCCGCCCGCGCCGCGCTGCCTGGCGCCATCGAGGGTTTCGACGCCGTGCTGTGCCCCGCCGCGCCGGGGGAAGCGCCGGAAGGCCTCGGTTGGACGGGCGACCCAGCCTTCAACAGCCTGTGGACGCTGCTGCACGGGCCCTGCGTGACGGTGCCGGCCGGCAGCGGGCCGAAGGGGCTTCCCCTCGGCGTGCAACTTGCCGGGCGGGTCGCGGACGATGCGGCGGTGCTCGGTTGGGCGGCTTGGGTGCGCGCGGCGCTGTAGCAGCCGGGGCGTCGGCCCATACGCGCGAGGCGACCGATGGTGGAGCCGGAGAGGGCCTTGCCCCCCTCCGGACCACCCGCACCAAAGGCAGGGGGCCTTTTGGAATGCCGGCCCCGGGCGCCGGCCATGGCAGGTGCGCGCGACGTGAAATGATGGATCGGGGGCCCTCGTTCGTGATACGTTCCCACCACGGTGCGGAGACGTGCGTCCGCGGGAAAGATCCGGGCAACACGGATCTGCATGAGCAAAA
The DNA here is from genome assembly GCF_014644535.1 of Neoroseomonas lacus. GTDB lineage: Bacteria > Pseudomonadota > Alphaproteobacteria > Acetobacterales > Acetobacteraceae > Neoroseomonas > Neoroseomonas lacus. The sequence goes on along the minus strand of NZ_BMKW01000001.1, from coordinate 50,838 downwards.
ATAACGCAAGAACAATGCATTGCGGGCAGTTTCGCGGCAAATTGGCCGCGCGCCCCGGCCGCCGTGGCCCAGTAAAATCCTAAAATCCTAAAATCTTAAAGTTCATAAAATCAGCCGCTTAGGTCATCTGCCGGGCCGCCCTTCGGCTACCCGCACGCCTTCGGTGCCCGGCGCTACGTCAAGGTATCCAGAGGCCCCTGGGGCTTTGGAGGGGCAGAGCCCCTCCAACGTCCAACCTCACACCTTCACTGTCTTCGGCAACCCCTTCAGCGCATCCGTCGTGTCGAAATCCCGCAACACGGCGTCATCGGCCATCTCGACTTCCACCATCCGGTCGGCGTGCTTGCCCACCAGGTGCCGCGCGCCGACATCGCCCGTGATGGTCAGGATCTCCGCCAGGAATTCCCGGCTCCAGAGCATCGGGTTGCCCTGCTTGCCGCGGAAGGTCGGCATGACGATGGCGCGGCCTTCCTCAGGGTCGAAGGCGGCGATCAGCCGGTCCAGCATCGGCCCGGCGACCAGTGGCATGTCGCCCAGGCAGACCAGAAAGCCCTCGACATCTGTCGGCAGCGCCGCGAGTCCGGCCTTGAGCGATGCGGACAACCCCTCGGCATAGTCATCGGCATGGGCGATCAGCACCGGCCGGTTCGCCAGCGCTTCCTCGACCCGGTCGCGTTCATGCCCGGTCACCACCACGACGGGGCGCGCGTGGCTCGCGAGCACATTGTCGATGACGCGCGCGACCATCGCCACGCCCTGGGTATCGGCCACCAGCAGCTTGTTCAGCGGCGCCATCCGGCGAGACCGCCCGGCGGCCAGCACCACCGCGGCGACGCGTCGGGCGCGGCGTGGCGCGAGGGCGGGTGGCGGCATCCGCGGCGCCTGTTCGCGCGGCAGCGGGCGGACCTCGATCTCCTTCAGCAGCCCGCCAACGCCCATCGCCATGATGTCGTCGCCGGTGACGGTCAGCCCGGCGAAGACGCGTTGCAGTACCCAGTCGAAGCCGTTGAGCTTGGGGCTGCGCGCGCAGCCGGGCAGCACCATGGCCGGGATGTCCCCGATCCGCCCAAGGCACAACAAGTTCCCTGGATCGACCGGCATGCCGAAATGGGTGATGACGCCGCCGGCGCGCACGATCGCGGCCGGGCCGACATCGCGCCGGTCCACCACGGCCGAGGCGCCGGCGATCAGCAGCACCTCCGCCCCGGCGCGCTTCAGCCGGCCGAGCGCCTCGGCAACCGGGCCTTCCTCATGGCGGGCGCGCTCGACCGGCAGCATGGTCCCGCACAGAGCCTCGACGCGGGTGGCGGTGGCCTCCACCGCGCCTTCCATGACGCTTTCCTTGTCCTTGATGCCCGGAATCTCGGTAAGCACCAGCCCGACCTTCAGGGCACGAAAGGGATGGATGGCGAAGGGCGGGCCGGCGCGCCGCGCCACGGCCTCGGCCACGCCCAGCACCGGGCCAGGCACCGCGAAGGGGATGATCTTGATGGTCGCGACCATTTCCTTCGCCGTCACCACGCTGTGGTTGGGCAGGGTGGCGACGGTGACGCTCTCATCGACCGCGTTGATCTGGTCGATACGTTTCGCGTCGATCACCAGCAGCCCGGCGGTCTCGGCGAGCAGGTTGACCCGCCCGGTCGCCGCGCGGGATTTGGCGAGATGCGTCGCCAGGAGCGCCTGAGCGAGGCGTTCGGCCGCCTCGTCCTCGGGCACGTCGCCGGCTTGGAGGCGGGCGGTGATCACGTCGCGCTTGCCGGACTCGCGGATCGCGGCAATCGCCTCGTCGTCGAGCACCGTGCCCTTCTTGAGCACCTTTCCGGTGAGCCGGAGCGAATGGGCGAGAACGGCGCCCTTGGCTTCATCGATCGGCGTCGGGCCAAAGATCATGCGGAGATGCCAATGCTGACGCGGCCTTCGGCCGGCGCGGGGAGGGGGCGCGGGGCGCCGAGCGTGGCGCCGCGTCGCGCGGCGACGATCTCGGCCATGACCGACAGCGCGATCTCAGGCGCGGTGACCGCCTCGATGTCGAGCCCCACCGGGGCGTGGATGCGCGCGATTGCCGCCCCACCATGGCCCAGCTCGTTCAGGCGGGCGACGCGCTTGGCGTGCGTCCGACGGCTGCCCAGCGCGCCGATGTAGAATGCGTCCGACTTCAGCGCGGCATCGAGCGCGGGGTCATCGAGCTTTGGATCATGCGTCAACGTTACCACGGCAGTGCGCGCATCGGGCTTCAGCGTCGCCATGGCTTCATCCGGCCAGTCGGTGTTCAGCGAGACGCCGGGCAGGCGTTCCTCCGTCGCGAAGGCGCGGCGCGGGTCGACCACGATCATCTGGAAGCCGAGCGGGGCGGCCATCGGCGCCATCGCCTGAGCGATATGCACCGCGCCGACCACGATGATGCGCAGCGGCGGGTTATGCGGGTGGATGAACCAAGGCTCGCCATCGACGCTGACGGAACCGGCTTTCTCCGAGCCGAGCGCGGCGTGGGCGGCCTCGGCCAGCGCCTCGGGTACGGTATCCTGCGGCCACAGATGCTCGGCCCCATCGGTCAGCCGCGTCAGCAGCACGACGGGGCGTTGCGCGGCGCGCTCGGCCTGCAGCCGGGCCAGGGTTTCCGCCTTCACGCGAGCGGCTCCACGAACACCTTCACCTTGCCGCCACAGGACAGCCCAACCTCCCAGGCGCGCTCATCCGAGACGCCGAAATCGAGCAATTGCGGCGTGCCCGAGGCCATCGCCTGCTTCGCCGCATCGGCCACCGCCCCCTCGATGCAGCCGCCCGAGACCGAGCCGGCCAGCCGCCCCGAGGCGGTCACCGCCAGGCGCGAGCCCGCCGGCCGCGGGCTGCTGCCCCAGGTCTCGACCACCGTCGCGATCGCCACGCTCTCGCCGGCCGCCTTCCAGGCCGCCGCGGTGGCGAGGATGTCCTCGGAATTCGTGGTGTCGGTCGTCATGCCGCCATCCTCCCGCGCTGCGCGCCGTGCCTCTCGGAAAGCGAGGCCACCAGGTCACGCAGGCTGTTCAGGTTATGCACCGGGCGGAAATCGTCCACATGGGGCAACATCGCCCGGATGCCTTGCGATTTGGGCTGGAAGCCCGCGAATCTCAACAGCGGATTCAGCCAAATGAGCCGCCGGCACGAACCGCGCAGCCGCCCGGTCGCCTCGGCCAGGCCCTTGGCACCCTCTCGGTCGAGCCCGTCGGTGATCAGCAGCACCACGGCGCCCTGGCCCAGCACCCGCTTGCCCCATTGCCGGTTGAACAGGTCGAGGCTCTCGCCGATGCGCGTGCCGCCCGACCAGTCCGGCACGATGTGGGAGATCATCTCGAAGGCGACCTCCGGGTCGCGATGCCTGAGCTGCCGCGTCACATTCGTCAGCCGCGTGCCAAACAGGAACGTGTGCACGCGGTCCCGGTCATTGGCGACCGCGTGTAGGAAATGCAGCATGATCTGCGCGTAGCGCGACATGCTGCCACTGATGTCGCACAACACCACCAGCGGCGGCGGCCGCGTGATGCGCCGCCGGCGCGCGAGGTCGAGAATCTCGCCGCCCGTCCGCAGCGACTGCCGCACCGTCGCCCGCAAATCCGCCACCGGCCCCAGCGGGTCCGGCCGGAAGCGCCGCGTGCGCCGCTCGTCGAGCGGCAGGACCAGTCGCTTGATCTCCTGCTTCGCCTCGGCGATCTCGGCCGCCGACATCGCCTCGAAATCCATCTCGCTCAGCCGCTCGCGCTCGCTGACCGTGAAGGTCATGTCGTGCTGCGGCGGCGGCTCGTCGGCCAGCTTCGGCTTCGGCTTGTTCTCCTGCATCGCCTCGGCGAGGCGACGGGAGGCCGGCGGCGGCTTCTCGTCCTTCGGCTTGTTGGCGTCCATCAGCGCCATGGCGGCGGCATGGGCTGCCGCCTCCGGGTCGCGCCAGAACAGCTGAAAGGCCTGGTCGAACATCTCGAAATGCTCGCGCTTGTGCACCATCACGGCGCGCAGCGCGGCATGGACCTGGCGGCGTTCGGCGAGGTCGATCTCGGTCAGCGCCTCGAGCCCGGCGATCGCCTCGCCGGGGCCGAGCGGCAGGCCCGTCCGGCGCAGCAGGCGGGTGAAGGCCAGCAGATTGTCGGCGAAGTGACCGCCGGGGGCCGCCGATGCACCAGCGGCGCGCGCCTGGGCTGCACCGATGATGCGGGCGGCGTCGCGGTCAGGAAACATGGGGAAAGGCCAGGGGAGGAAGACCTCCCCCGGACCCCCTCCCTTTTTTGTCTGTCACCAGGGCAGGGCCGACGCGACAGACCGGGCCCATCACGGCGCGGCCACCTCTGAAAGGAGGCGCGCGGCCTCGGCGCCCCGCAGCTTCGCGATGTCGTCCTGGTATTTCAGCAGCACGCCCAGGGTCTCATCGACGGCACCGGGCTCAAGCTCCTTGGCGTCCAATGCCGAGAGCGCCTGCGACCAGTCGATCGTCTCCGCGACGCCGGGCAGCTTGAAGTAATCGCCTTCACGGACCTTCTGCACGAAGGCGACGATCTGCGCCGACAGTTTCTCGGGCAGGCCCGGCGCCCGCACCCGCAGGATGGCGCGTTCGCGCACCGCATCAGGGTAATCAACCCAGTGATACAGGCAGCGCCGACGCACCGCGTCATGCACTTCCCGCGTGCGGTTCGACGTGATGATCACAACAGGCGGCGTCTCCGCCCGCACCGTGCCAAGTTCGGGGATGCTGATCTGGAAGTCGCCCAGGATCTCCAGCAGGAAGGCCTCGAAGGGCTCGTCCGCCCGGTCGAGCTCATCGATCAGCAGAACCGAGGGTTCGCCTTCCAGGGCCTGCAACAACGGGCGGGCTTGCAGGAAACGACGGTCATAGATGCCGCGCTCCAGCGCATCACGGTCTGTCTCCCCTGCGGCCTCCGCCAGGCGGATCGCCATGAGCTGCCTCGCATGGTTCCACTCATAGGCCGCCGCCGACAGGTCCAGCCCGTCATAGCACTGCAACCGCACCAAGTGCCGCGGCAGCATCTTCGCCAGGACCTTGGCGATCTCGGTCTTCCCAGTGCCCGGTTCGCCTTCGAGGAACAGCGGCCGGCCCATGCGGAGCGCGAGATGCACCGTCGTCGCCAGCGCCCGGTCGGCGATGTAGCCGCCAGCCGCCAGCAGCGCCTGCGTCTCCTCGACGCTGTGGGGCATGGTCACAGGAACATCAGCACCAGGATGACCAGCCAGATCACCGTGCCTGCCCAGGCGAGCAACGGAATGCCCAGCGGCGCCTCGGGCAGCAGATCGAAGATCGAGATTCCCGCCGGTGCGGGCGGCAGCGCACGCGGTGCGGCGGCGGCAGGTGCCGCATGGCCTGCCATCGCGGCGGCCGGGGCGAGTTCCTCGGCCGGCGGCGGCGGGGCGACGGCGGCGGCGAAGCGATCGAAGAACTGGTCGGACATCTGCTTGGCCGTGCTGTCAATCAGGCGGGCGCCCAACTGCGCCATCTTGCCGCCGACCTGCGCCTTCACCGAATACTTCAGCAGCGTCTCATCGGCGCTGATCTCCTCCAGCGCCACATCTGCGCCGCCCTTGGCGAAGCCCATCGCCCCGCCATTGCCCTCACCGGTGATGGTGTAGGAGATCGGCGCGTTGATGTTCTCGAGCTTAACCTTGCCGCCGAACTTCGCGGCCATCGGCCCGATCTTCAGCGACACCTTGGCCTCGAAGGCATCCTCGGCCGTACGGGTGACGGATTCGCAACCCGGGATCGAGGCACGCAACATCTCGGGGTCGTTCAGCGCGTCCCAGACCCGCTGGCGCGATGCTTGGATGTGGCGTTCGCCGCTCATGTCCATGGGGTGGTCTCCTGTCTGTCGGGCAAACTAGGGCCGGGGGCGGGGGCGGAAAAGGGGGGCGCCCCTCTTGTGGTGGTGGCGCGCGTCCTGCAAGGACGGCGAACGGGGTGCCGCCCCCGGGGCAACATGGGGGATCGAGCAACGATGCGTCTGGCCAGAGCCGTTCCCGCAATGATGCTGCCCGTCCTGCTGGCCGCGACGCCGGCGGCGGCGGCGGAGGCGGAGGCGAGCGGGGCCGATCTCTCCCTGTTCTGGGCGATACCCTTCGCCGGCATGCTGCTTTCGATCGCACTGATGCCGCTGCTCGCCGGGCATGTCTGGCATCACCATTACGGGAAGATCTCGGCCGGCTGGGCGGCGTTGCTGGTGCTGCCCTTCGCGGTCGTCTTTGGGCCCGAAAGGGCGGCCGGAGACGTCTGGCACATCGTCCTGCAGGAATACATCCCGTTCATCGCGCTGTTGCTCGCCCTGTATGTCACGGGCGGCGGGGTGCTGCTGAAGGGTTCGCTGGTCGGCACGCCCCTGACCAATGTGGCGCTGCTTGCCCTGGGGACAGTGATCGCCTCGATCATGGGCACGACCGGCGCCTCGATGCTGCTGATCCGCCCGGTGCTGCGCGCCAATGCCTTCCGCAGGCGCAAGACCCACACCTTCGTGTTCTTTATCTTCCTGGTCAGCAATATCGGCGGGTCGCTGACGCCGCTGGGTGATCCGCCACTTTATCTCGGCTTCCTCAAGGGCGTGTCGTTCTTCTGGACGACGACGCATCTCTTTCACGAATTTCTGTTCTGCGCGGTGTTGCTGCTTGGCGTCTATTACGTGTTGGATTCGATCGCCTGGGCGAAGGAGAAGGCCCATGCGCCAGCCCCTGGGGCGCGGGAGCCGCTGCGCCTCGAGGGGACGGTCAACCTCGCCCTGATTGGTGGCGTGGTGGCGATGGTGCTGCTGCAGGGCGCCTGGCAGCCGGGCGAGGTGACGCTGTTCGGCCAGCATATCGGCAGTGAGCGGTTGCTCGGCGTGGCGGTGTTCCTGGCCATCACCTATGCGTCGATCCGCCTCACACCGCCGGCACTGCGGGAGGCGAACGGCTTCGCCTGGGGCGCCATCCTGGAGGTAGCCAAGCTGTTCGCGGCGATTTTCGTCACCATGGCCCCTGTGCTGGCGATCCTGCGCGCGGGCATGGAGGGGGCGGCCGCACCGCTGGTGGCACTCACCACCAATGACGCCGGGGAGCCGGTGCCGTGGGTGTTCTTCTGGTTGTCGGGGTTGCTCTCCTCCTTCCTCGACAACGCGCCGACCTACCTCGTCTTCTTCAACCTGGCCGGTGGCGACCCCGTGCATCTGATGAACGAGGGGGCGCTGACGCTGACGGCGATTTCCTGTGGGGCGGTGTTCATGGGGGCCAATTCGTATATCGGCAACGCACCGAACTTCATGGTGAAGGCGATCGCCGAGGAGAATGGCGAGCGCATGCCCTCCTTCTTCGGCTATTGCGCCTGGGCGGTGGCGTTCCTGATCCCGCTGTTTATTCTTGTAACGCTGATCTTCTTCTGAGGAGGGCCGCATGCCCTACGTGATCGCCGACGACATCCCCGACGAACCCGCGGGCGTGCGGTTCCGCCGCCTGCTCGACCGTCCCAAGATCCTGCAGATGCCCGGGGCGCACCTGGGCATCGCGGCGCTGCTGGCGAAGAAGCAGGGGTTCGAGGCGCTGTACATGTCCGGCGCCGCCATGTCGGCGACCATGGGCCTGCCCGATCTCGGCATGATCACGGTCGATGACGTCGCCTGGCATATCCGCCAAGTGGTGCGCGCCTCGGCGCTGCCGGTGCTGGTCGATGGCGACACCGGCTATGGCGAGGCGCTGAACGTCATGCACATGGTCCGCTGCTTCGAGGAAGCCGGGGCAGGGGCGGTGCATCTCGAGGATCAGCTGCTGCCGAAGAAGTGCGGGCATCTGAACGACAAGAAGCTGGCCAGCGCGGATGACATGGCGGCCAAGGTCGCCGCGGCCCGCAAGGCGCGCAAGAACCTCGTCATCATCGCCCGCACCGACGCGGCGGCGAGCGAGGGCATGGACGGTGCCGTCACCCGCGCGCAGCGCTACCTCGATGCCGGCGCCGATGCGATCTTCCCCGAGGCGCTGACGACGAAGGAGATGTTCGTCGAATTCGCCAGGCGCATGCCGGGGGTGAAGCTGCTCGCGAACATGACCGAGTTCGGCCGCACGCCCTTCTTCACCGCCGCTGAGTTCCAGGCGATGGGCTATGCGATGGTGATCTGGCCTGTGAGCCATCTGCGGGTCGCCGCGAAGGCGATGGAGGACCTGTATGGCGCCATCACGCGCGACGGCGGCACGCAGAAGATGATCGACCGCATGCAGACGCGCGCCGAGCTGTACGAGACGATCCATTACCACGCGTATGAATCGCTCGATGCCAGCCTGATCCGGACCATCGTGCCCGAGGGTATGCCGCAGGTCTGAATGCCCGATCGCCGGCCGTCCCGTCCACGTCAGTCTACTGACCGGGATGGGTGGCGGTGCCCCTGGCGCCCGAAGGAAGGTGGCGGGCGCCGTGCGGGACGAGCACGGCTTGGCGTCTGCCCTGCCGGAGGGATCGCGGCGTGGCCCGCGTCATCCAAGCGTCGGCGGTAGTAAATTTTTCATGAATGAGACGAAACCCTGACGCAGACGACACGTTGGCGGGTTACAGGAGGTGCCGTACCGCCTCCGGAACACCTATGCAGCAGTCAGCCGAAGGAAATCTCATGCGCAATTTGCTCCTCACAACAGCGGCACTGGTTGGCGTCAGTGGCGCGGCTTCGGCTCAACATGTCACCGGTCTGTATGTCGGCGGCGGCGCCATGCTGAACTTCCTCCAGAGCAGTGACATCACGCTCGGGGCCGGTCTGAATGGCAGTGCGGCGACGACCGGCATGGGCAGCAGTGGTACGGTCGATTTCAACCTCGGCTATGGCGGTGCGATCGCCGTGGGCTACGGCTTCGGCAACGGGCTGCGCGCCGAACTCGAAGGCAGCTTCCGCTACAATGAGGTGGACGGTATGTCCGGCTTCGGCGGCGGCAGTTTCGGCCAGTTCCGCGGCAGCCAGCGCACCTATGGCGTAATGGCGAACCTTCTTTATGAGTTCGCGGTCAGCCCGCATTTCCGTCCTTATCTCGGCGCCGGTGCCGGATACATGTGGACCGAATGGCATGCCGTGCGCGGCACCAATTCCATCGCGCGCATCGGCTCGGATGATACCGACAGCAATTTCGCCTATCAGCTGATCGCTGGCTTCGCGGTGCCGCTCAACGAACGCTGGGCGCTAACCCTCGACTACCGCTTCATGCAGGTGATCGACCCCGAACTCGATGGCCTAGCGGCCCGCGTGGCCCAGCCGACGGCAGTCTCGCGCGGCAAGTTCAGCTCGGACAGCTTCAACCATTCGATCCTGCTTGGCGTGCGGTACTCCTTCGGCGTCGCCCCACCGGCCGCGCCGCCGCCCGCCGCGGCGCCCGCGCCGGCACGCACCTTCTTGGTGTTCTTTGACTGGAATCGCGCCGACCTCAACGATCGCGCACGCCAGATCATCGGCGAGGCGGCGCAGGCGCGCACCAGCCAGGCGGTAACCCGCATCGAGGTGAATGGCTATACCGACACGTCGGGTTCGGCGCAGTACAATCAGGGACTGTCCGTGCGGCGAGCCAATGCGGTTGCGGCGGAACTCGTGCGGCTAGGCGTGCCACGCAACGAGATCGTCGCCCAGGGCTTCGGCGAGACCAACCTGCTGGTGGCAACCCCCGACAACACGCGGGAGCCGCAGAACCGGCGCGTCGAGATCATTCTTCGCTGATCGCACCGGCGCGAACGCCTCTCCCCGGTTCGGCGCTAGGCGCCGGGCCGGGGTATCCTGTGCAGCTGCGCTCGGTCAGCGGGCAGACTGCGCCCGATGGCGGGCGCGTAGCGTCACTCGACCAGCAGATTGCCCAGGGCGAAGCTGATCGACGCGTCGTCGGCGACCAGCGGCCGGCCGACGAACTGGCAGAGATCGGCGATCTGCTGCGGGATCTCGCTCGCCTGATAGTAGGCCAGCGGCGTGCCGTGCTCCATGATCGACTGGATCGTCGAGACGATCGCGGCCTCGGGATAGTCGATGCCGAGGTCCTCCGCCTTGGCGCGCAACAGCACGGCGAAGTCCGCGGTGCTCGGGCCTTGGACGTGGATCTTGTAGGGCAGCCGGCGCAGGAAGGCTGGGTCCATCAGGTCGCGCGGCGAGAGATTGGTGGAGAACACCAGCAGCTGATCGAATGGAATCTGGAAGGACTGCCCGGTGTGCAGCTTGAGGAAGTCGATGCGCCGGTCCATCGGCACGACCCAGCGATTGAGCAGCGCTTCCGGCCGCGCCAACTGGCGACCGAAATCGTCGATCAGCAGCACGCCGTTCATCGCCTTCACATGCAGGGGGGCTTCGTAGAAGCGGGCCGTTTCCTCGAATTTCAGGTCGAGCATGTCGAGGCTGAGCTCGCCGCCGGCCGAGACGAAGGGCCGCCGGCAGGGCACCCAGCGAGGGTCGAATTCGTCCGCGAAAAGGCTTGATACCGTGCCGCGGCTGCTCTCGGCACCCAAACGGCGATGCACCGACGGGTCGAAGACCTTGACGATCTGCCCGCTGACCTCGAAGCAATGCGGCACCAGCACCATCGCCCCGAAGGCCTTGACCATGCGTTCGGCGATCGAGGTCTTACCGTTGCCGGGCGCGCCATAGAGCAGGATGGATCGACCCGCATTGGCGGCGATGCCAACTTTGGCGAGCAGGCTTTCCTCCACCACCAGGGGGTCCATCGCCGCTGCGACCGCCTGTGCGGTCACCAATTCCGAGCTGATCTTCTGGCGCAGCACACGGCGCGAATACTCATCGAGCGAGACGGGCAGGGGGCCGATATAGGCGTTGTTGGCGAAGGCTTCGACCGCCATGGAACGCCCGCGCGGGGTCAGGTCCACGCGCAACTCGCCGGCAACGATGCCAGGCTTGAGCTCGACCACCCCTTGCGCGCGGGCGGTCTCGATCAACACGGTGGCGAGGCGCCGCGAGATGGCGAGCACCTCGGCGATCGAGGCGGTGCTGCCCTGGCCGGTATTGCTGAGATACTTCACCAGCATGTCGAGCACGATGCGCATATCGATGCCGAGCTGCGCGATGCTGTCTGGCGGCGCTGGCAGGCCTTCCTGCAGATTGGCCACGGTGCTGGCGTTGAGCAGGCCCATTTCGACCAGCACGTCACCGAGTGGGCGGCCTGAGCGCGATTGCATCTCCAGAGCGTCATTGACGTCGTGGCGCGACAGCAGTTCGAGAGCGACGAGAAGGTCACTGAAGCGCAAGACGTCTCTCCGAGCATAATGCCGGGCGAGTCACGGCATTGTGTGGACGCTATCCGCGGCGGGCGCTCCGGTCTATCGTCAAGGCTCGGCCGGGTTGTGGCGTGGCGTTGATCGGCGCGGGCGATGGGGGCTTGCGCCGGAGCGGCGGCGGACCCATCCCTGCACGGCGCGCATGCTTCCCGTCCTGATCGGTTCCGAGATCTACCGTCGCTCCAGCTTCGGGCCCAAGCACCCGCTGGCGATCCCGCGCGTGTCGGTGACGCTCGACCTGATCCGCGCGCTCGGCTGGCTGCCCGAGGCGCAGTACCGCGACAGCCCGATTGCGAGCCTCGATGACCTCGCCCGGTTCCACGCGCCGGCGTATCTCGCGGCGCTGCAGCGGGCCGAGGCGACCCTGACGGTCAGCCCCGAGGAGCGCGAGCGCTTCCGCCTCGGCGCCGATGGCAACCCGATCTATCGCGAGATGTTCCGCCGCCCCGCCACCAGCGCCGGCGGCACGATGCTCGCCGCCCGGCTGACCGGCCAGGGCGGCGTGGTCCATGTGCCGGGTGGCGGCACCCATCACGGCCGGCCCGATCGGGCGAGCGGGTTCTGCTTCGTTAATGACGCCGTGCTTGGGCTGCTCGAATGGCTCGGCCTGGGGCTGACGCGCATCCTTTATCTCGACATCGACGCCCATCATGGCGATGGCGTCCAGGACGCCTTCCACGATGACCCACGCGTCTTCACCCTGTCGGTGCATGAGGATGGCCGCTGGCCCTTCACCGGCGCCGTGGGGGACCACGCCGGGGGGCATGCGCGCAACATCCCCGTGCCGCCGGGGTTCAATGACAGCGAGATGCTGTGGGTGCTGCATGAGGCGATCCTGCCGATCGCGCGCCATCTGCGCCCCCAAGCCATCATGCTGCAATGCGGGGCCGATGCGCTGGAGGAAGACCCGCTGGCCAGGCTGGCGCTGTCGAACAACGCGCATCGGGCGGTCGTCGCGGCGGTGGGGGCGCTGGCGCCGCGGCTGATCGTGCTCGGTGGCGGCGGGTACAATCCGTGGACGGTCGCGCGCTGCTGGGCCGGGGTGTGGGCACGCTCACCGGGCAGGCCATGCCCGAGCGCCTGCCTCCGGCGGCCGAGGCGGTGTTGCGCGGTCTCACCTTTTCCCGTGCGGCGGGGCGCAACCCGCCCGAGGCCTGGTTCACCACTCTCGTGGACCCGCCGCGTAGCGGCGTGGTGCGCGCAGTGGTGCGTCGTGCGGCGGCCGCGGCCATGGTGGACCTTCCCGCCCCACCACCTGACGTGGCATGAGTCCGCGCATGATGCTCCGCCGCGCCATGCTGGCCGCCCTTCTCGCCGCTCCCGCCATCGCCCTCGCCCAACCCGGCGTGGATCAACCGCAGGCGCGCCTGCCGACCGAGCCGCTGGTCATCCTGACCCGCGACGGACGGCGGCTGACCTTCACCGTCGAGATGGCGATCCGGCCGGAGCAGCAGATGATCGGCCTGATGTTCCGCCCCGAGGTGAAGGACGACGAGGGCATGCTGTTCGACTGGGGCAGCCCGCGCGAGAGCAGCATGTGGATGCGCAACACCATTTCATCGCTGGACATGGTGTTCATCGCGGAGGACGGGCGTATCCATCGCATCGCCGAACGCACCGTGCCGCAGTCGCTGGCGACCGTCTCGAGCCACGGGCCGGTGCGCGCGACGCTGGAACTTGCTGCCGGGGTGACGGAACGAATGAACATCCGCGTCGGCGACCGGGTGTTGCACCCGTTGTTCGGGACCGGCCCTTGATCCAGGCTTGAGGGCCTCGCCGCTACAAGATTGCTGCGGCCATGGTCAATGCATCGGGTTGGAGCCGCGGGCGAGCAGAGCCAGCCGCTGCTGGATCAACTGGAGTTCGGGCCCCTCGGTCAGCAGGGGCACGCAGCGTTGCGGCGGTTCGGCACCGCTGCCGCGTGGGGCGGGCGACAGGGAAGTAACGTTGGCAGCATCGTTGTAGTCGCGCTGCCAATCGTCGTTAAAGCTGCTCTCCGCAAGCGTGCCGTCGGCGATCAGAAGGGCATGCGCCTCCATCCACACGTAGTAATAAGCCACGCGCTCAAGGTCGACTTCCTGGACGATCGTCGTTCCGTTCACGAGCAGTCGCGCCGGTACCAGGCGGCCGTCAAGGAGGATGCCTTCGCCGGGGCTGACGCGCAGGTCGCGAATGGGCGAGCCCTTCATCAGGGCGCCGGCCCGGATGAGCACCGGGGCAACGGCAGTCGGATCCGGTAGTTGCGCCAGGTCGATGCGGCTGCGCCCGATTCGTAGCAGCGGCTGGCGGCACGGCATCTCATGCATGTCCATCATTAACTCGCCGGGCTGCAGAGTTTCGACCGGCATTTCACCACGCGCCGTCACGATCATAGTCCCGCCGACGAAGCAGGTGATGGCGGCGCTCGTCGCCTTGTTGTCGGCCACCGGCAAGGAAGGACTGCTACGCGTGGCCTCGGCGGGTCGACGGGGGTCGCGCGCCTGGCCGATGGATGCGAGTGGCTGGCCGGATGGCTTCAACTTGAACCTGCGCATTCTGACGCTTTCGCAATTTGGTTTGGTATCGCGGCGATGGGCGTCGCCTTGGCGGCGGCCTGCTTCGGCAAACACGCTCGCTGGGAGCTGCCCCAGGACAGCATTGATGCACCAGATCTAGCACCACAGGTTGTGCGGCCAAATCAAATTATACTGTGGCGCGAATGCCGGAAGATTTGATCACGCAGCAACACGGCACCGGTGCCGGCCGATCTTCCGGCATAGCTTGCTGCATGCAGCCCAGGCCTTTGGCCAGGTTGGTCATATCCTGTCGCGGAATGGTGAGTATGGATCTCATACCGATGGTCGACGTTACTGACCATCGGCGATCGCATTTTCCTGCCCTCAAACGCCGGGCGCGAATCTCCGGTTCACCTGGCTGCGTGCCACCGGCACGCGTTCGGTATGACCGCCGTACGCCCGGCGGGCCGCATTCGCGGCGGCGGCACGCATCAAGGTCCCGTGCCGTTGGTATCATTCGTCGCCGACTTGTTCTGCAGGCCGATGGAGCGCTTCGGCATGGGGAGCACGGTGCGACAACCGGGCCGATGCCGCCCGTGCCCGGGCGAAGCCGGAGATTCTGCGGCAACGCCGCCGCACCGCTTGCCCCCGGGCCGCCCCTTCCATAGGGTGCGCCGCGACGGGGCGTAGCGCAGTCTGGTAGCGCACTTGGTTTGGGACCAAGGGGTCGCTGGTTCGAATCCAGTCGCCCCGATTCGTTTTCCGAGGACGGCAAGCATGTCGCAGCACAAGGGCTTGGCCCGCATCTTCCAGCCGCCGAAGTCGGCGATGCAGTCGGGCAGGGGCAACTCGCATGGCTGGCTGCTGGAATACGCCCCGGCCGAGGCGAAGGTACTCGACCCGCTGACCGGCTGGGTCGGCTCGGGTGACATGAATCGGCAGATCCGCCTGCAGTTCGCCACGCGCGAGCAGGCGCTCGCCTACGCCGAGGCGCAGGGCATCGCCTATGAGGTGGAGGTCCCGGCCACGTCGGCTGCGATGAAACCCAAGGTCTATGCGGACAACTTCCGCTTCGGCCGCGCCGAGAACTGGTCGCACTGACCGCGCTTGCCCGTGTTGGGGTAAGGACGGGCGCCCTTAGCTCAGTTGGATAGAGCATCGACCTTCTAAGTCGAATGTCGGGGGTTCGAATCCCTCAGGGCGCGCCAATTTCCCTTCGACCGCCCTCTGTGGGACTCCGCCGAAATCCGTCGGGAGTTGGCCGATGCCGCATTCATGTCCGCGCCGCGCCGACGGGTTTCGCCGATGAGCGGCGTCCTCGCCCAGGCCCAACGCCACCTCCCTGCCGGAGAAGACTTCTTGCTGCTGCCGCCCGCCCAGCAGCCGGTCGCCTATGCCAATGTCGATGCCATATTCGCGACCCGCACGATCCGGCGCGGTGCGCGCTCCCGAGAATTGGCGCGCGGGGCGGAAATCGCGCCGCGCTACAAGGTCGGCGAGCGCGACTACGGCGTGTCCGACTATCTGAACCGCGGCCAGGTTGCCGGGCTGCTGGTGTTGCATGACGGCACCATCCGGTTCGAACGCTATGCGCTGGGCCTGGCCGAGGCGACGCGTTGGACCAGCATGTCCACGGTCAAGTCGCTGACCGCGATGCTGGTCGGCGTCGCCATGGCCGAAGGCCGGATCGGCAGCCTCGATGAAACCGTTTCGGCCCATCTGCCGGCGCTGCGGGGGTCGGCTTACGACGCGGTCACGATCCGCCACCTGCTGACCATGTCATCGGGCGTCCGCTGGTCCGAGGATTACACGGACCGCCAGTCCGAGGTGAACCGCTACAGCAAGTCGCTTGGCGACAAAGTGCCGGGTGGGGTGCTGGCGCTGATGCGCTCCCTGCCGGCGGAGGCCCCGCCAGGCAGCCGCTTCGCCTATTGCACAGGCGATACCTATGTCCTCGGCTGCCTGGTCAGCGCGGTGATGGGAGAGGGGCTGTCGGCCACCATGTCACGCGCCATCTGGAGCCCGGCGGGGATGGAGTTCGACGCCTTCTACACACTTGAATCCGATGGTGGGCAGGAGATCGGCGGCAGCCGCGCCGGCTTGGCCTTGCGCGATTTCGGCCGCTTCGGGCAGTTCATCCTCGAGGATGGCATCGTCGGCGATCGCCGCATCCTGCCGGAAGGATGGGTCGCGCAATGTGGCCGCCGCCATTTCGCGCTTGACCCCTCGGCCAATGGGTACGGTGCCGATGGCTATGGCTACAGCTGGTGGATCGACCCGGATGGCTCGATGGTGGCCGTCGGCTTTGCCGGGCAGAGCATCTACGTGAACCACGCGGCGCGGACCGTCATCGTCACGTTATCGTGCTGGCCGCAGCCGCCATTCGCCGCGGCCCATGGAATAGATTTCCGGACCGAGCGTCGGGCCTTCCATGCGGGCGTCCTCGCCGCCCTCGTCCGTTGAGCGGCTGGTTGAGCATGCGCGAGGGCGGAGGCTCCGCGAGACGAGCCGGCGTGCCACTTTCATCCGAGTCTTGAGGACAACGCGCCTCTGCGCGGCCCGGAAGTATGTCCGTCGGCATCGGTTCCCTCGTGCCGAAGACGCACGGGTTGCATGCTGAAAAGACATACATCCGATGGGCAGACAGAGGTCGGACAGTGCTGGCCAGTTGCAGCCCTATCATCATATTGTTCGATTATTGTAAGAATGCAGACATAGACCGCTCGGCTGCCTCGCAAATCAACTTTTTGGTTCAGGTTTCAGGGTCAATTTTTGCCGAGCCAGCCATGCCTGAGCCAATTGCACGCGACACTACGGGATGAGGAACGCTTGTGAACAAGACTTCGCCCGAATGCGGCCTTCCGGTCGGCACGATGGTGCTGACGCCGGCCGGCCAGGTGCCGGTCGAGACGCTGGCCCCTGGCGCCATGCTGCTGGCCATGTCGGGAAGTTCGGCCCCGTTCCAGGCGGTGGTGGCAGTACGTAGGCTTCGCTGGGATGGCCCGCTGATCAGGATACGGGCCGAAGCGCTGGACGACGGCGCCCCGCAGGACGACCTGTTGCTACCGCCGGGCCACGGCGTGTTGCTTGAAGGTGCGCTCGTCGCCGCCGGTTCACTCGTGGATGGCCTCGGGGTCGTGGCAGAACCTGCCGGGACGCCGGTCGAGATCGTGCAGATCGTCCTCGGAGGCCATGACGCCATCCTCGCCTTTGGCGCGGCTGTGGAATCAGTGCGACCGCACCCTGACGCACCCGACTGCGCGCCCCGCCGGAGCCCTGATGCCACGCTGCGCGCCCTGCTGTCCTGGCGGGCCGAGCATATGGGTTGGGTGCTGCGACAATCGACCGAGACCAGGCCGGAATTCGGCACGCTGCGTGACCGCCTCGAGGCCTTCCCGTTCACCTCCGCCGTACCGATAGTGCCCCCATTCCGGGATCCCGAATGACCCGGGTGCGGTGTAGACTGCCGCTACACGACCAGAGGATCCGCCATGACCGAACCGTGCATCGTCGGCTGGGCGCATAGCCCGTTCGGCAAGCTTGAGGACGCGCCCGATCTCGAAACGCTGATCGCGCGCGTGGCGCGTGCCGCCATCGAGGATGCCGGCATCGGCCCCGAGGAGATCGACGCCGGCTTCGTCGGGGTCTTCGGCGAGGGGTTCACGCCGCAGGGCTTCCCGGCCTCGCTGGTGCTGCAATCCTTGCCGGAACTGCGCTTCAAGCCGATCACCCGCTACGAGAATGCCTGCGCGACTGGCTCGGCGGCGATCCATGGCGCACGCGACTTCATCGCCGCGGGGCGCGGTCGCCTGGCGCTGGTGGTCGGGGCCGAGAAGATGACCTCGACCCCTGGGCCCAAGGTTGGCGACATCCTACTGACCGCCTCCTATCGCAAGACCGAGCAGGATATCGAGGGAGGTTTCGCGGGCGTCTTCGGGCGCATCGCCGAGGCCTATTTCCAGCGTCATGGCGACCAATCGGACGCGCTCGCCGCCATTGCCGCCAAGAACCACAAGAACGGCGTCGACAATCCCTGGGCGCAGATGCGCAAGGATCTCGGCTACGAATTCTGCCGCACCGAAAGCGAGAAGAACCCCTATGTCGCGCGCCCGCTGAAGCGGACCGACTGCTCGCTGGTCTCCGATGGCGCGGCGGCCCTGGTGCTCGCGGATGCCGAGACCGCGAAGGCCATGGGCAAGGCGGTGCGCTTCCGCGCGGCGGTGCAGGTCAACGACTTCCTGCCGATCGCCGCGCGCGACATCGTCCGCTTCGAAGGCGCGAAGGAAGCCTGGGCGCGCGCCTATGCTCAGGCCGGCATCACCGTGGCCGACCTCTCCTTCGTCGAGACGCATGACTGCTTCACCATCGCCGAACTGATCGAATACGAAGCGATGGGCCTGGCCGCGGAAGGCAAGGGCGGGCGTGCCGCGCTGGAAGGCTGGACGGCTGCCGGCGGCAGGTTGCCGGTCAATCGTTCGGGCGGGCTGAAGTCCAAGGGCCACCCGATCGGGGCAACCGGGGTGTCGATGCATGTGCTGGCATCGATGCAGCTGACCGGCGCGGCGGGCGCGATGCAGTTGCCCAAGGCCGATCTCGCCGGCGTCTTCAACATGGGCGGAGCGGCGGTCGCGAACTACGTCTCGGTACTCGAACGCGCGCGCTGACCATCCAACCTGACGGCCGTCAGGGCGACCCCGTCCCTGACGGCCGGCACGTCGACGGAAGCAGGTGCGCCGCCGGCCCCTGAGCCGCATCCACACTTCCTTCACCTTCGCCCGCTAAGACCGTTGATCCTGGGGTTGTCTCTGCGCCGAACGGCGCGGCCCCGATCCACCGCGATGCAAGACAGGCGGGACAATATGGATGGGATGACGGAGTCCGAAGCCGGCCGCGGGCGGGAGGCGGACCCCAAGGGTTCCAGGCCTGGCGAGACCGAAGGCATGGTCAGCTTCGACTCGGAACTGCATGTCGGCCTTGTTTGCGGCCGCGCCGTCGCATTGCTCGGGCTGTCGCGCACCGGGCGCCAGGCCCATGGCCTGATTGACCTGCTGGAGGCGAGCCCGCGCCTCGACCGCGATGCGGTGGCGGGGCTGTTGTCGGCCTGCCTTGCCGCCACGCTGCCCAGTGGCGAGGAGGCCGTGGGCCTGCAGTGGCCGGGCGCGCCCGGGCTACGCTTCGGCATTCGCCGCGCCTCGGCCGTTTCCTGGGTTCTCTCGGTGTTCTCCGACGACCGGCTCGCCAATGGCATGGCAGGCTTCGACCCGCTGACCGGCCTCGCGGATCGAGCGATGTTCGAGGCGCGGCTTGCCGCGGTGCTCGACGGGCCGCCGCGCCGGCGCGCCGGCAGCGCCGTACTGCTGTGCGACATCGAAGGCATCCGCGCGGTCAACCAGGTGCTGGGCCATGCGATCGGGGAGGATCTGCTGCGCGCCGCCGCGCGGCGGCTGCAGGCCGCGGTGCGCGACGCCGACCTCGTCGCGCGCATGGCCGGGGAAGAATTCGCCATCCTGCAAAGCGAGGTGGAGGAGCCCAACCAGGCCGCGGCGCTGGGCGAGCGGCTGGTGGCGCTGCTCGGGCGACCCTACCTGATCGCGGGGGAGGCGATCGTCGTCACCCCGCGCATCGGCATAGCCATCGCGCCGGCCGATGGGCGCAGCAAGGGTGAATTGGTGCGCCGGGCGGCAATGGCCCTGAACGAGACCGACGCCGAGGGCCCAGGGGGCTTCCGTCGCTTCAGCCCGGAAATGGACCGCCGCTGGCAGGAGACGCGGGCGCTGGAGGCCGCGCTGCGCCAGGCTGTCCAGGAAGGCACCGCCTTTGAACTGCACTACCAGCCCCAGATCGCTCTGCCACACGGCCGCCTGACCGGGTTCGAGGCGCTGATCCGTTGGCGTCACCCCGAACGCGGCTTGGTCTCGCCGGCGGAGTTCCTGCCGGTCGCCGAGCGGCTAGGAGTCATGCACCAGATCGGCACCTGGGTCCTTCAGGAAGCCTGTCGTGCCGCGGCTGCCTGGCCGGCGCCGCTCACCGTGGCGGTGAACATCGCTCCTGCCCAGCTCGAGAGCGGCCGCCTGAACGAGGATGTGGCCGAGGCGTTGCACCTGTCCGGCCTGACGGCCGCGCGGCTGGAACTGGAAGTGACCGAGACCGTCCTGCTGGCCAGTGCCGATTCGGCCCTGCGCCAGTTGGTGGCCTTGCGCGAGAGTGGCGTCCGCATCGCCATGGACGATTTCGGCACCGGCCATTCCTCGCTGACCCAGCTGCGGGTTTTCGCGTTTGACCGGTTGAAGATCGACCGATCCTTCGTTCAGGACCTTCCGGCCGGCGAGGATTCCGCGGCGATCGTTCGCGCGGTTGCGGGGCTTGGCCACAGCCTGGGCATAGCGGTGACGGCCGAAGGCGTGGAAACCCAGGAACAACTCGAACAGCTCTGCGCCGAAGGGTGTGATGCCGCGCAGGGCTTCTTCTTTGGCCGCCCGGTGCCGCTGGCCAAGGTGCGTGAGATGATTGAACGCTTTGGGCAGTCCGCCCGGCCGCCAGCCACCGCGCAGGCGCTGACGTGACTTTGGTGGCGGCAGGGGTCCGGCTCTCGCAGGCGCGGGGTCGCACTGGCCGAACGTGAGCCTTGCCGTGCAGAGCGCCTTAGCCCCGATAGGCTATCCTGGATGGCCGCGGCACGTCCTGTCGCGGCACATCCGCGATCTCAGCCTCGCGCTGACGCAACGCATCGAGCACGTGAGGATCGAACTGCACCGGGCTGATCCGGGCGTCGCCCTCCAGGATACGCGCCAGCGCTTGTGCGTGGTCCTGGGCATCCTTGTAGGGCCGGTCCGATCGCAGCGCGTCATAGACATCAGCCACCGCGACCAGACGGGCGGCGAGCGGGATATCCTCGCCGGCGAGCCCGATCGGGTAGCCACTGCCGTCCCAGCGTTCGTGATGCATCAGGGCAATGACGGCGGCGAGCTTCATCCATGGCGTGCGGACATGGGCCAGGATACCGGCACCGAGCAGCGTGTGGCGTTCCATCTGCCGGCGTGCTTCGGGGTCCAGCACATGGCGATGGCCGAGCACGCCCTCGGGCAGTGACATCTTGCCGATGTCGTGCAGCGCGGCGGCGCGGATCAGCAGTTCCTGCAGATCGAGCGGCAAGCCGATCTCGGCGGCGAGAATCCCGGCGATCTGACCGACCCGCTTCGGATGGTCGGGCCCCTCCGGGTCGGACAGCGAGGCTCGCGCGACGAGCCCTTCCAGAGCCACGTCATGGGCATCGCAGATGCATGGCAGGCGCCCGGCAAGGCTTCCCTGCGCCGCCGCATGCTGCGTGCAGGCCGAACAGGCCAGAGCCCCTTCGGGCAAGGGTGAGATAAGCCGCTCCATTCTCACCACCATAGGCGCCGACATAGCGTGATGGTTAACGTAAGATGTGAAGGCGTCTCGGAACAGGGCACCCATCGAAAAATCGACACAATACTAACGGCCATACGGTAGCAGCACGACGACGGCCGCTTGTGCGGCGATCCCTTCGCCCCGCCCTGCGAAGCCCAGCCGTTCCGTCGTCGTCGCCTTTACCGAAATCGCATCGACCGGCGCGCCGAGCAGGTCAGCCAGACGCGCCCGCATCGCCTCGGCATGGGGGGCGATCTTGGGGCGCTCACAGATCAGGGTAATGTCGGCATTGCCGAGCACCCCGCCACGGGCGGCGATCCGCCCGGCGGCATGGCGCAGGAAGCGGGCACTGTCGGCATCCTTCCATTCTGCCTCGGTGGGCGGGAACCAGCGGCCGATATCCCCTTCGGCCAGGGCGCCGTAAATCGCGTCGCACAGCGCATGGATGCCGACATCGGCATCCGAATGGCCCGACAGGCCGAGCGGGGAGGCAATGGTCACCCCGCAAAGCACCAGCGGCCGGCCCAATTCCAGGCGATGTACGTCGAAACCGGTGCCCATGCGCGGGACCAGGCGGGCGACGAGATGGGCTTCCACGCGGGCAAGGTCCTCGGGCCAGGTGATCTTGATATTGACCTCGCCGCCCGGCACCAGCGCCACGGGCAGGCCGTCCGCTTCGAGCAGCGCGGCGTCATCGGTCGCCCCGCCATCACCGTCGCGATGCGCCGCGAGAAGCGCATCGAACCGGAAGGCCTGCGGCGTTTGCGCGCGGAACAGGCCATCACGCGGCACGGTAGCGAGGATGGTGCCCTCGGCGCCGCGCTTCAGCGTGTCGGTGACCGGTTGGGCCGGGATCGCGCCGGGTGCCGTCTCCAACGCGGTTCGCAGGGCGGCGACGGTTCCCGGCGGGATGATCGGCCTGGCGGCGTCATGAACCAGCACGAGTCGCGGCGGATCGGCGGCCAGCGCTTCGAGCCCGGCGCGGACGCTCTCTGCCCGCGTCGTGCCACCCGCGACGGGCGGCATGATGGGCAGACCTTCGAGCAAAGCGGCGACACGCGCCTCGTCGCCGGCGCCGACGACCGGCAGGATGCGCCTGACCAGGCCCTCGCGCAGCAGGGCCTCCGCAGCATGGCGCATCACGGGGCGGCCGAGCAGCGACAGGTACTGCTTCGCCACCGGTGCGCCGAAACGGCTGCCGGCCCCGGCGGCCATCAGCAGGGCATCCATCGTCATTCGTGGCTCCGGCCCCGGAAGGGGGCGGCGCATAGACTACTTCCGGCGGTTGTCCAAGGCGAAGGCTCCGCCGCCGGCGAAGACAAAATTGAGGAAAATGAAGCAGTAGAGGATGGCCGCATCGCCCCCGTTGGCCACCGGGAACATGCTGCGCGGCGCATGGGCGATCCAGTAGGCGGAGGCCATCATGCCAGAGAGCACAAGGGCGACCGGCCGGACCTGGAACCCAACGAGCAGCAAGGCGCCGCCCACCAGTTCCAGCAGGCCGGCGACGCCGTACATGGAGAGCAATTCGGGCGCGGCTCCACCGTCGGCGCGGGCCGGGACGCCAAACAGCTTCTGCGTGCCGTGTTCGAAGAAGATCAGTGCCGCGACGACGCGCAGCAGGCCGAGCGCGTAGGGCGCCCAACGGTCGAGAAAGGTCATCAATTGTGTCCGGTACTGCTTCGGGCCCGCGGCGTGCCGAAATTGCCACTTAATGACAATTCACGGATTGGTGCGCGGTTGCATGGCAGAGTCCGTGGATGCTGTTGCCGAAAAGGCGAGCAGCGCCTAGTCTGCCCAAATCATGAGCAACCCTCGCGCGAACAGCCTGGCGCCGATACATCTCGGCGGCGTCGATATCGACACGCCGGTGATCCTGGCCCCGATGTCCGGGGTGACCGATCTGCCATATCGCCGGCTGGCCCGGGCGCTCGGCGCGCCGATGGTGGTCAGCGAGATGATCGCTTCACAAGCGATGATCCGGACCAACCGGCAGACCTTGAAGATGGCTGAGGTCGATGGTTTCGGCGGTCCGGCCTCGGTGCAACTCGCCGGCTGCGATCCCGAGGCGATGGCCGAGGCGGCGCGCCTGGTCGTCGATCGCGGCGCGGCGGTGGTCGACATCAATTTCGGTTGCCCGGTGAAGAAGGTCGCGGTCGGGCAGGCGGCCGGTTCGGCGCTGATGCGTGACGAGGTCGCCGCCGCGCGCATCCTGGAAGCGACGGTCCGGGCGGTGAGCGTGCCCGTCACGCTCAAGATGCGCATGGGCTGGGACCACAACAGCCTGAACGCGCCGCGGCTCGCGCGGATCGCCGAGGAATCCGGCATCCGCATGGTCACGGTGCATGGTCGCACCCGGCAGATGTTCTACACCGGCACGGCGGATTGGGACTTCATCCGCGAGGTGAAGGACGCCGTCTCGATCCCGGTCATCGCCAATGGCGACATCCTGACCGTCGATGATGCCGAGGAGGCGCTGCGCCGCTCCGGCGCCGATGGCGTGATGATCGGGCGCGGCTGCTATGGCCGCCCGTGGTTCCCCGCCGTGGTCGCCGCCCGCCTGCGCGGCGAGGACGCCGCCGAGCCCGGCATCGAGGAACAGAAGCGCATCCTGCTCGCCCATTACGAGGACATGCTGGAGCATCACGGCCGCCATCCGGGCGTGCGCCTCGCGCGCAAGCATGTCGCCTGGTATTCCAAGGGCCTGCCCGGCTCGGCCGAATTCCGCGTCGAGGTGAACCGCTGCGAGACCGCCGAGGCCGTCACGGATCTCGTCCATGCCTTCTACGACCCGTTGATCGAGCGGGGCGTGGAGGCTGTGCGCGACGCTTTCCGCGAGGCAGGCGAGGAGCAGATGGCAGCATGAAGGCCGGGTTGCTGCGCCGCGCCGTGCGCCCGATCGGCTGGAAGGGGCGCGCCATGCCTGAATCCGCGGCCATCCTCAGCGCCTTGCCGATGCCCGTGGTGGTGCTCGATGCCGAGAACCGCTTTGTCAGTGCGAATGCGGCGGCGGAGCAGTTCTTCCAGACCTCAACCGCGTCGCTGGAGCAGATGCGGCTGTCGGACCTGTTGCCGGAGGATGGGCGCATCTTCGCGCTGATCGCCCAGGTGCGACATTCGGATGCGCGCATCTCCGACCACGACCTGCTGCTGGAAAGCCCGCGCATGGCGCGCCGCGGCGTGACCGTGCATGCCGCGCCGCTGCCGGAACTGCCCGGCGGCGTGGTGTTGACGCTCGAGGATGGCTCGACGGCGCAGATGCTGGACCGGCAGCTCAATTTCCGCGGTGCGGCGCGCGGCGCCTCGGCGATGGCGGCGATGCTGGCGCATGAGGTGAAGAACCCGCTCTCGGGCATCCGTGGTGCGGCTCAGCTGCTCGAACAGAATGCCGGGGAGGGCGACCGGGAGCTGTGCCAGCTCATTCAGGACGAGGCCGACCGGATTCGCGGGCTGGTCGACCGCTTCGACATGTTCTCCGACCGCCCGACGGAACTCGCCGCGGTGAATATCCATCGCGTGCTGGACCATGTGCGGCGGATCGCGGTGACGGGCTTCGCCTCCCACATCCGGGTGGTGGAGGATTACGATCCCTCGCTGCCGCCGGTCTGGGGCAATCGCGATCTCCTTGTTCAGATTCTGCTCAATCTGGTTAAGAATGCGGCAGAAGCGGTCGATCCGGTCCATGGTGAGATTTCGCTCTCCACCGCCTACCACCATGGCGTGCGCATTGCCGTGCCGGGCTCTACCGACCGAGTGCACCTGCCATTGCAGGTGAGCGTCCGCGACAATGGCCCCGGAATCGCGGAAGAAGTGCGCGGCACGCTTTTTGAACCCTTCGTCTCCACGAAGCGGGGGGGACAAGGGCTCGGCCTCGCGCTCGCGGCGAAACTTGTGGCGGACCAGGGCGGGCTGATCGAATGCGACAGCCGTCCCGGACGCACCGTGTTCCGTCTTTCCATGCCTGCGCCCCCGCCGGGAAGCCTCGGAACTGCTCAATGACTGAACCGCGCACCATCCTTATTGCCGATGACGATCGCGCCATCCGCACCGTGCTCAGCCAGGCGCTCGCGCGCTCAGGCTATCAGGTGAGGGCGACGTCCTCGGCTGCCACGCTCTGGCGTTGGGTCGAGGATGGGGAAGGGGACCTTGTCATCACCGACGTGGTGATGCCCGACGAGAATGGCCTCGACCTCGTGCCGCGCATCAAGCGCATCCGCCCGGAATTGCGCGTGGTGGTGATGAGCGCGCAGTCGACCTTCGCGACCGCGATGAAGGCGACCCAGCGCGGTGCCTTCGAATACCTGCCCAAGCCCTTCGATCTGAAGGAATTGCTCTCGGTGGTGGAGCGCGCGCTCGCCGCCCCGGCCGAGCCCGCGGTGATCGACGAGAACGACCAGGGCGAGAAGTTGCCGCTGGTCGGCCGCTCGGCGGCGATGCAGGAAATCTACCGCACCGTCGCACGGCTCACGACCACCGACCTCACGGTGATGATCACGGGCGAGAGCGGCACCGGCAAGGAACTGGTCGCCCGCGCGTTGCATGACTACGGCAAGCGCCGTTCGGGGCCGTTCGTCGCCATCAACATGGCGGCGATACCGCGCGAGTTGATCGAGGCCGACTTGTTCGGCCATGAGCGCGGTGCCTTCACAGGCGCGCT
Organism: Neoroseomonas lacus; assembly: GCF_014644535.1. Classification (GTDB taxonomy): domain Bacteria; phylum Pseudomonadota; class Alphaproteobacteria; order Acetobacterales; family Acetobacteraceae; genus Neoroseomonas; species Neoroseomonas lacus. Next base: position 25,061 of record NZ_BMKW01000001.1, on the reverse strand, counting down.
CAACCGGGGCATCGGACGCTTCGAGCAGGCCGCTGGCGGCACGCTGTTCCTCGACGAGATCGGCGACATGCCGCCCGAGGCGCAGACCCGCTTGCTGCGCGTGCTGCAGGAGGGCGAGTTCACCACGGTGGGTGGCCGCCAGCCGATCAAGGCGAATGTGCGCATCGTCGCCGCGACGCATCGCGACCTGCGCCAGCTGATCCGCCAGGGCATGTTCCGCGAGGATCTGTTCTACCGCCTCAACGTCGTGCCGATCCGCCTGCCGCCGCTGCGCGAGCGGATCGAGGACATCCCGCTGCTGGCGCGCCATTTCCTCGACCGCGCCCGCGCCTCCGGCCTACCGAGCAAGCAGCTCTCGCCCGAGGCGCTGGATGGCCTCAAGGCGCATGCCTGGCCCGGCAATGCACGGGAACTCGAAAACCTGATGCGTCGCCTGGCCGCGCTCTACACGCAGGAAGTGATCGGCGGCGATGCCGTGGCCGCCGAACTGGCCGAAGCCGTGCAACCGGCCGGTCCGGACGGGCAATCCCAGCCGGCGACGCTCGAACAGGCGGTGGAGCGGCACCTGCAGACCTTCATGGCCGCGCACAAGGACGGCATGCCGGTACGCGATCTGTATGAACGCGTGCTCTCCGAGGTCGAACGGCCGCTGCTCCGACTCGCTCTGGGTGCTACAAGGGGCAACCAGATCAAGGCGGCGGCGATGCTCGGCCTCAATCGCAATACCCTGCGCAAGAAGATCCGCGAGCTCGAGCTGCCCGTGGTGCGTGGCCTGACCTGACGATGTACGGGCCCTGACATGATGGGCCTGTTCCGGCGTCGCGCCGGCGCGCGACCGGCCGCGCGGGCGCTGCCCGCCGGTGGCGAGCCGCCCCCCGAAACCCCGCACCGCTCCTGGGCCGGGCGCGCAGCGCAGTTGCTGCAGGGTGGCGGCATCACCATCGGCCTGGCGATCGTCGCCCTGGTGTTGGGGTTGGCCACCTTCATGCTGCTGTCCGGTGGGACGCCGCTGGGGCCGACGGGGCCGGGCGAGGTGGTCGGCATCATCCTAGCCAACCTGTCCATCCTGCTGCTGCTCGCGGCCTCGCTGGCGGCGCGGGTGGTCGGGATGTGGGTGGAGCGGCGGCGCGGCTCGGCCGGGGCGCGGCTCCATGTGCGTCTGGTGCTTCTCTTCGGCGTCGTCGCGGTGGTGCCGGCTATCTTCGTGGCCGGCTTCTCGGCGGTGTTCTTTAACCTCGGCATCCAGTCCTGGTTCAGTGACCGGGTGCGCAACACGCTCGAGGCCTCGCTGGTCGCCTCGCGGGCCTATCTCGAGGAGCACCGCAATACCATCCGCGCCGACATCCTGGCCATCGCCAATGACCTCAACCGCGCCGGGCCGCAGCTGCTACCCGACAACGGGCTCGCCTTCGCGCGGCTGCTGGCCACCCATACGGCGATCCGCGGGCTGACCGAATCGCTGGTGGTCGAACCGACTCTCGGACAGGTGATCGCCTCGGCGGGGCTGACCACCGGATCGGTGGTGGATGCGCCGCCCTCCTGGGCGATCGAGCAGGCCCGGAACGGCGAAGTGGTGGTGTTCCCCGGCGAGGGTGGGGAGGGACGTGTGCGCGCTCTGGTCGCGCTCAACTTCCCGCCGGTGCCGAACGTGCCACCCGGGCTGATGCTGATGATCAGCCGCCCGGTCGATCCTGGCGTGCTGGAACACATGCGCACCACGGAACTGGCCTTCCAGGAGTATGATCGGCTGGACCGCAACCAAGGTGACCTGCAGATCACCTTCGCGCTGATCTTTGGCATCGCGACCCTGTTGGTGCTGTTGGCCGCCGTTCTGCTGGGCCTGTTGATCGCGAACCGCATCGCCGGGCCGATCTCCCGCCTGATCACCGCAGCCGAACGCGTGCGCGCCGGAGACCTGTCCACCCGCGTGCAGGAAGGCAATGCGGATGACGAGGTCGCCTCGCTGTCGCGCGCCTTCAACCGCATGACCAGCCAGCTCGGTGCCCAGCGCGGCGAACTGATGGAAGCCTATCGCCAGATCGATGAGCGCCGCCGCTTTACCGAGACGGTGCTCTCCGGTGTTTCGGCCGGGGTGATCGGCCTCGATGCCGAGGGGCGGGTGAACCTGCCGAACCGATCCTCCTCGGCGCTGCTCGGGGTCGATCTCGATGCCGCGATCGGGTTGCCGCTGGCGGGGGTGGCACCGGAATTCGCCGCGCTGATCGCGGCCGTGCGCGCCCAGCCCGAACGCGCGCAGACGGCCGAGATCCGCTCCGGCCCGCCCTCGGCCCGGCGCACACTGATCGTCCGTCTCGGCGCCGAGATGCAGGGCGGGCGCGTCGACGGCTTCGTGCTGACCTTCGACGACGTGACGGAGCTCGTCTCGGCCCAGCGGAAGGCGGCCTGGGCCGATGTTGCCCGGCGCATCGCGCATGAGATCAAGAACCCGCTGACGCCGATCCAGCTGAGCGCGGAACGACTGAAGCGTCGCTACCTCAAGCAGATCACCGACGACCCCGACACCTTCCGCCAATGCACCGACACGATTGTCCGCCAGGTCGGCGACATCGGGCGAATGGTCGATGAATTCTCAGCCTTCGCGCGCATGCCGCAGCCAGTGATCAAGCCGGAGGATGCCAACCAGTTGCTGCGCGAGGCGCTGGTGCTGCAGCGCGACGCGCATCCCGAGATCGCCTACGAGACTACCTATGCCGAGTCCTCGCCGGTGATGGCCTGCGACCGCCGGCAGATCAGCCAGGCGCTGACCAACCTGCTGCAGAACGCCGCCGATGCGGTGGCGATGCGGGCGGAGGAGGGGGCGGGCCGTATCGCCGCCCGCGTCGAATCGGCGCCGGGCGAGGTTCGCTTCGTCGTCGAGGATGACGGAGTCGGGCTGCCCAAGGAAGAGGATCGCGACCGCCTGACCGAGCCCTATGTCACGCACAAGACCAAGGGAACCGGGCTTGGCCTTGCCATCGTGAAGAAGATCATGGAGGACCACGGGGGCAGGCTGGCCTTGGAAGATCGCGAAGACGGCCCCGGCGCGCGAGTGGCCCTGATTTTCCCCATCAGGACCGCGGCCGAGGGTCCGGACTCGGGGCGTGATTCGACCCGGGCCGCCGAGGGAGCGAAGGTTGCGCATGGCGCATGAGATCCTGATCGTCGACGATGAGCCGGACATCCGGACCCTGATCGAGGGGATCCTGTCGGATGAAGGCTATGAGACGCGGCAGGCGCACAATTCCGACACGGCGATCGCTGCCTTCCGGCAGCGGCGGCCGTCGCTCGTCGTGCTCGATATCTGGCTGCAGAATTCGCGCCTCGACGGACTTGGCATCCTCGAGGCCCTGCATGTCGAGGAACCGCAGGTTCCGGTGGTCATGATCTCCGGCCACGGCACGATCGAGACCGCCGTACAGGCGATCCAGCAGGGCGCCTACGATTTCATCGAGAAACCGTTCAAGTCCGACCGCCTGCTGCTGATCGTCTCGCGCGCGCTCGAAGCCGCTAAGCTGCGGCGCGAGAACAGCGAATTGCGCCTGCGCGCCGGGCCGGAGACCGAGCTCGTCGGCGGTTCGGGGCCACTCGCCCAGCTGCGCGGGGCGATCGAGAAGGTCGCGCCCACCGGATCGCGGGTGCTGATCACCGGCCCGGCCGGCGCGGGCAAGGAAGTCGCCGCCCGCATGATCCATGCGCGCTCGCGCCGCGCCGATGGTCCGTTCCTGATGCTGAACTGTGCCACGCTGAACCCGGCGCGTTTCGAGGAGGAATTGTTCGGCGTCGAGTCCGGCGCCGACCCGGCGACGCAGCCGCGTCGCGCCGGCGTACTGGAACGTGCCCATGGCGGCACGCTGCTGCTCGACGAAGTGGCGGACATGCCGCTCGAGACCCAAGGCAAGATCGTCCGGGCCCTGCAGGAGCAGGGGTTCGAACGCATCGGCGGCGGCACCCGCGTGAAGGTGGATGTGCGCGTGCTGTCCACGACCAATCGGGACCTGGCGTCCGAGATCGCCGCCGGGCGGTTCCGCGAGGACCTGTTCTATCGCCTCGCCGTGGTGCCTTTGCGTGTGCCAGCCCTGCGCGAGCGGCGGGAGGACGTGCCGGTGTTGGCGCGTCATTTCATGGGCCGTTCGGCCGAAACCACCGGCATGGCGTCGCGGGAGCTGTCCGAGGACGCGCTCGCCGCGATGCAGGCCTATGACTGGCCGGGCAATGTGCGTGAGCTGCGCAACCTGATCGACTGGCTGCTGATCATGGCGCCGGGCGATGCGAAGGAAGGGATCCGCCCCGACATGTTGCCGCCGCAGGTGGGCGCGGCCGCGCCGGCCGTGCTGAAGCTCGACCGCTCATCGGAGATCATGACCCTGCCGCTGCGCGAGGCGCGAGAATTGTTCGAGCGCCAGTATCTCGAGGCGCAGCTGCTGCGCTTCGGCGGCAATATCAGCCGCACCGCGAATTTCGTCGGCATGGAGCGCAGCGCGCTGCACCGGAAACTGAAATTCCTCGGCGTCCAGGCCGAGGACCGCGCCAGCCCGCCCGCCCCCGTTGGCAACGCCTGAAGGCCTACCCATGTCCCGCATTGCATACGTCAACGGGCGCTACCTGCCGCAGCCCGACGCCAGCGTGAACATCGAAGACCGCGGCTACCAGTTCGGCGATGGCATCTACGAAGTCGTCCACCTTTATCGCGGGCGCACGGTCGATGAGGACCGCCATCTCGACCGGCTGGAACGCTCGCTGCGCGAAATTCGCCTGCCCATGCCGATGACGCGCGACGCGCTGCGGTTGGTGCTGCGCGAGGTTGCCCGACGCAACCGGGTAACCGAGGGGCTGATCTACATGCAGGTGACGCGCGGCGTGTCGCGGCGCGACCATGCCTTCCCGAAGGTGCCGGTGCCGCCGGCGCTGGTCGTCACGGTCAAGCGCATCCCGCCCTATCCAGCCAGTGTCGACCGTTGGGGCGGTGCCGCGATCACCCAGCCCGACCTGCGCTGGGCACGCTGCGACATCAAGACCGTGAACCTGCTGCCCAATTGCCTGGCTCGCCAGGCGGCGCGCGAACAGGGCGCGATCGAGGCGGTGCTGTTTAACCCCGATACCGGCATGGTGACGGAAGGGGCCGCGACCTCCTTCTGGATCGTCGATGAGCATGGCCTGATCCGCACGCCGCCGCTCGACTACACGATCCTGCCGGGCTGCACGCGCGCCGCGTTGCTCGCCGAACTGGCCGAGGCCGGCATCGGCGTCGACCACCGGCCGTTCAGCCTCGATGAGATGCGTCGCGCGCGGGAGGCCTTCATCACCTCCGCCACCTCCTTCGTGAAGCCGATCCTGCAAATCGATGGACAGGTAGTGGGCGATGGCACGGTGGGGCCGGTCGTGCGCCGGCTCTTCGACATCTTCGCCCGCCATGTGCAGGGCGGATTGAAGAACGCGGCGTGAGCCCCGCCGAGGAAGCCAATGCCGCCGCGATCCGCGCCTTCTATGCGGAGTTGTGGGAGCAGGGGGACCTGAGCCGCCTGCCGGCACTGATGCATGAGGAAGTCGCCTTCCAGGGCACCTTCGGGCAGGTGATGCGCGGCCATGATGCCTTCGCCGCCTATGTCCGAAGCGTCCGCCTCGCCTTTTCCGAATATCGCTGCGACGTGCGTGACCTGCTCGCGCAGGATGACCGGGTGGCCGCGCGCGTCGGCTTCTCCGGCCGCCATGAAGCTGGGCCGTTCCTCGATTTTCCGCCGACCGGGCGCAACCTCACCTGGGAAGGGGTCGGTTTTTTCCGGCTGGAAGCCGGACGCATCCGCCATCTGTGGGTGATGGGGGACATGCTCGGCCTGCTCGGACAACTCAAGGGATGACGCCACCCGCTGCGGTCCTGTGGGACTGGGACAACACGCTGGTCGATGGCTGGGCGGCGATCGAATCGGGGCTTGCCGCCACCTTCCGGGCCTTCGACATGCCGGTGTGGGACCGCCGGCAGGTGCTGGCCAATGTGCGCGGGTCGTTGCGCGATACCTTCCCCGGGATGTTCGGCGACGAATGGGAACGCGCGCGGGACATCTTCTACGCCGAGGTGAAGGCCTGCCATCTCGGTGTCGTTGCCCCGATGCCCGGGGCTGTCGCGGCCATCGCGGCCGCCGGCCGGGTGGCGCCGCAGGGCGTCGTGTCCAACAAGCAGGGGCCGCTGCTGCGCGCGGAGGCCGCCCATCTTGGCTGGGCAGGGCGGTTCGGCGCGCTGGTGGGTGCCGGCGACGCCGCGGCCGACAAGCCCGACCCGGCGCCGATGCTGATGGCGCTGGACGCCATGCACGTGCAGCCCTCGCCGGCAATCTGGTACGTCGGCGACACGGCGCTCGACATGCAGGCGGCGCGGCGTGCGGGCTTCGTCGCCGTGCTGCTGGGCGATGCGGCGCATGATGGCGGCATTGCCACAGCCGCCCCGGACTTGCACTTCGCCGATGGCGATGTTCTCGCCGGGGCCCTGCTTTCGCTTGCCAAGGGCTGACGGGGCGGCGAAAACGGCGGGGCCGGCGGCCGGAAATGGTTTTCGCCGGACCGCTGTCTGGTCGGTGACCAGCAAAAAGAAGGACCGGTCCCATGGCCGCCGAGAAGTCCCAGAACGTGCAGGACGTGTTCCTGAATCATGTTCGCAAATCCAAAACCCCCGTGACGATCTTCCTGGTGAACGGCGTCAAGCTGCAGGGGATCATCACTTGGTTCGACAATTTTTCGGTGCTGCTGCGCCGGGATGGTCATACCCAGCTCGTCTACAAGCACGCGATCAGCACCGTGATGCCAGGTGCGCCGATCATGTTGTTCGACGCGACGGCGCAGGCCGGGGCGCAGGCCGCGGCACCCGCCTCGGAGACGCGCATGACCCTGGCTCGTGAGGTGCCCCCTGCCGGCACCGAGTGACGAACCCGGCGGCCAGCCCACCCGCGCGGCCGTCATCCTGCCATTCGAGAAGCCGAACCGCGTCGCCATTGGCGACGCGGGCGGCCATCGCGCGGCGGAGGCGCGTCTGGCGGAGGCCGTCGGCCTCACCGCCTCGATTGGCGTCACCGTCGTCCATTCCGCCGTCCACCCGCTGCGCGAACGCCGCCCCGCCACGCTGATGGGCGAGGGCCAGGTCGAGATGGTCGGCCGGGCGCTGAAGGAACAGGAAGTCGGTCTCGTCGTCGTCGATGCCGCGCTGAGCCCGGTGCAGCAGCGCAACCTCGAACGCACCTGGGACTGCAAGGTCATCGACCGTACCGGCCTGATCCTGGAGATTTTCGGCGAGCGCGCGCGCACCAAGGAAGGCGCGCTGCAGGTCGAACTCGCCCATCTGGACTATCAGCGCACGCGGCTGGTGCGATCCTGGACCCACCTCGAACGGCAGCGCGGCGGCTTCGGCTTCCTCGGTGGGCCCGGCGAGTCGCAAATCGAGATCGATCGCCGATTGATCGGCGACCGCATGGTCCGGCTGCGCAAGGAGCTCGACCAGGTACGACGCACCCGCGGCCTGCATCGCCGCGCGCGCGAACGCGTGCCGTATCCGGTGGTCGCGCTGGTCGGCTACACGAATGCCGGCAAATCCACCTTGTTCAACGAACTGACCGGCGCCGGCGTCTATGCGCAGGACCAGCTGTTCGCAACGCTCGACCCCACCATGCGAGCGGTTCGGCTGCCATCCGGGCGCACCGCGATCCTGTCGGATACGGTGGGGTTCATCTCCGACCTGCCGACCCAGCTGGTGGAAGCCTTCCGCGCGACGCTCGAAGAGGTGGCCGCGGCCGACATCATCCTGCATGTGCGCGACATCGCGCATCCGGACAGCGCCGCGCAACGCGCCGATGTGCTTGGCGTGATGGAGGAGATGTCCGAGGGCCCGCATGCCAGCCTCGAACCAGGCTGGCAGGACCGCATCATCGAGGTGTTGAACAAGGCCGACCTGTTGGGCGGGGTCGAGGCCGTGGCGCGGCGCGCACCCGGGGCCATCCCGGTCTCCGCCCTGACGGGGGAGGGGCTGGAGGAACTGCGCAGCGCCATCGATGCGCGACTGTCCGCCGGCATGGAGACGATCGAATTGACGGTTCCCGGCAGTGACGGGGCGGCGCTCGCCTGGCTGTACCAGCATGGCGAGGTGCTCGCCCGCGATGACGGTGATGAGGGCGTGCGTCTGACGGTGCGCCTCTCACCGGCCGACCGTGCGCGTTTTGAAGGCCGTGAGACATGATCAGCGCGAGCCGCGCCGTTGACGTTGCGACCCTGTTGCGGCAGGCGGCGCGCGCCGAGATCCTGCCGCGCTTCCGCCGCTTGGCGCTGGGGGCGGTGCGGACCAAATCCGGCCCGCTCGACCTCGTCACCGATGCCGACGAGGGCGCCGAGCGCCTGATCGAAGCAGGCCTGCGGCGCCTGTTTCCCGGTTGTGTGGTGGTGGGGGAGGAGGCGGCGGAGGCCGATCCGTCGGTGATGGACCGGCTGGCCGATGCCGACCTCGCCTTCGTGGTCGATCCGGTGGATGGCACGGCCAATTTCGCCGCCGGCCTGCCGTTGTTCGCCTGCATGGCGGCGGCGGTGGTGAAGGGCGAGGTGGTCGGCGGCTGGATACATGATCCGCTCGGCGACGACACCGCCATCGCGCTGCGCGGGGAAGGGGCCTGGATCGCCGACCCGGAAGGCCGTGCCGTGGCGGATCTGCGCGTCGCCGCGCCGGTGCCGATCGAGCAGATGGTCGGCGCGATCTCCTGGGCCTATCTGCCGCAGCCGCTGAAGGGCCAGGTCGCCGCGCGCCTGCCGCGCTTCGCCGGGGTGGTCGCCTATCGCTGCGCCGCGCATGAATATCGCTGGGCGGCGGGAGGGCATGGCCACGCGCTGTTCTACAACCGGTTGATGCCGTGGGATCACCTGCCGGGCTGGCTGCTGCATCGCGAGGCGGGCGGGTATTCGGCGCGCTTCGATGGCAGCGAGTACCGGCCCGTCCATCGTGACGGCGGGTTGATCTGCGCGCCGAACCGCGACAGCTGGGAGGCGGTCCGTCACGCGCTGCTCGACCCGTGAGCGAGGATGATGACGAAGGGGAGGATGGCCCGCCCGGCCTGCCCCCCGGCACGCCCTTCTACATGACCCCCGCCGGCGCCGCCGCGCTGCGCGAGGAGATACGTACCCTTTGGGAGGATGAGCGGCCCAAGGTGGTCGAGGTCGTCTCCTGGGCGGCCGCTCTCGGCGACCGGTCGGAGAATGCGGACTACCAGTACGGCAAGCGGCGTCTGCGCCAGATCGACGGCCGGGTGCGCTTCCTGCGCAAGCGGCTCGACCGCGTGCAGGTGGTGGATCCGGCGGCGCAGGCCAGGCGCGACCGGGTGTTCTTCGGGGCGACCGTGACCTATGCCCGGATGTCGGACGACGCCGAGGTGACCATCCGCATCGTCGGCGTGGACGAGGCCGATGCCGACCGCGGCGATGTGTCGTGGGTGGCGCCCGTCGCGCGTGCATTGTTGGGCGCGCAGTTGGGCGACCTTCGGACCGTCCGTACACCGGGAGGCGTCGAGCAGGTGGAGATCATTGGCATCTCCTATCCCGATGCTCAGGGACCGGCCGGCGATCCCTGATCGGCGCGTAGGCGTCTCTCATGCGTCCAGTAGGATGCGGTCCAGGCGGCTCAGCTTTCCTTCCCAGTCATGCCCGGCGATGACTGCCGCCCGGCCTGCCGGGCCGAGGCCCGGCGCTTCGCCTGCCAGCACCTTTGCCACCGCCGCCGCCATCGCTTCCGCCCCGTCGGCGACCAGCAGATCCTGGCCCGCCAGTGCGTGCACGCCCTCATGCGCTTCGGGCGAAGCGACCACCGGACGGCCCATCGCCAACGCCTCCAGCACCTTGTTCTGGATGCCGCGGGCAATGCGAAGCGGCGCGACCGCGACCGCGGCGTGGGCGAGGAAGGGCCGGACATCCGGCACGGTACCAACGACGCGGACGCCCGGAAGGTCCGCCAGCGCGCGAACCGCAGGGGCCGGATTGGCACCGACGATGTGGAAATGCGGCGCCGGCGTGAGCGAAGCGAGAAGCGGCATGACCTCCCGCGCGAAGAAGGTCACGGCTTCAACATTCGGGCGGTAGTCCATGGTGCCGGTGAATACGATGGCCGGGTTTCCCGCCTCGAAGGGATCCGGCCAGGACAAGGCGGGATCGAAGCGCGTGAGGTCGACGCCATTCTCGACCCAGTCGATGCGGTCGGCGACCTCGGGAGCCAGCTTGGCGAAGGTTGCCGCCTCCTGGGGGGAGACGAACAGCGTGCGGTCGAAGGCTGCGGCGGCGCGGCGTTCGAAGGCGAGCAGCGTGCGGGCCTCCCGGGCCCAGAGCAGGCCCTTCGGCCCCTTAGTGGCGCCATAAGCGCGCCACTTCTCCGAATCGACATCCACCATGTCGAGCACGCGGAACGGTCCCCCGGCGCGGGCGGGCAGATAGGCCGCCATGGCGGAGGAATAGGCGAGCACGGCGTCGTATCGTTGCTCCGCGAGGCCTCGTCGTACCCAACGCGCCAGGCCGGGTTCGTGGAACCACGACAGGCTCAGCGGCCGGCCCGGCCGCAGGCCCAGCAGCGTTCGCGCCATACGGCCGCTTCGCGTGACCCGTGCTGCGTGAACACGCTCGCAGACCCTCTCCAGCACGGGCAGATGCGCGATATCCGCCGGATCGTCGACCAGGCAACCAAGGTCCACGCGCCAATGGCGCGAAAGGTGTTCAAGCATATGCCATGACCGGATCTTCTCCCCCTTGTCGGGCGGATAGGGGATCCGGTGGGCGAGGAACAACAACCGCTTGGCCGGCACAGGCTCAGCCAAGACCGCGCACCAGATACGGGCCGATCGCGTTCGCAACCGGCAACGGCAGGCGCTTCCAGCCGGCGATGAAGTAGCGGTATTTCGGGTTGTTGGGGTTATTGTCCGGCACTGCCGCACCGGGCGCGAGGCGGTAGCAGTAATGAAGCTGCTCCGGCTCGAAGCCCCAATTCTTCTTGAAAGAGAAGGCGCCGGTGCCGGATTTGCTACGGCCGAAATCGAAGCTGGTCGCGCCGCGATCCTGCCCCGCCCGGCGCATCACCTCCCAATACATCACATCGGCGGCCGCGAGGCCGCGCGCCTGCCGTGTACCGCCACCGTAATAGGGCAGGACCTCCTGCTTGAAATGGAACGACAGAACCGACGAGACCGGTCGGCCTTCGTGCATCACAGTCGTGACGTCGGATTCCTCGGGGAAGGCATCAAGCAGAGAGCGGAAATACCGCTTCGGGAAAACCGGGCTGCCAAGATTGCGCACGCTTTCCGCATAGACGGCGAACAGCGCGTCGACATCCCGGTCGGTTCGGGTGACAAGGCCGTGCTTCGCCGCCTTGCGCACCTCCGCGCGCTGCTTGCGCGGGATGTTGGCGGCCATGTCCTTGCCCTCATCCCCCGTGATCGCGACGATCGGCTTGCGAAAGGTGTAGTAGAGGGCCGGCCGCTCGACCCAGCCTGGATCGGCCACGCCGAGCCTGCGGTATTCGAGGCAGGGCACGCGCAGCTTCGCCTGCAGGTTGATGGCGTGCGCTTCGAGTGCCTCGGCCGCTTCGACCGAGGCGGCGATCGCGCCGCCATAGACGCAGTATGGCGTGGAAGCGAGCAGATCCCCGAACAGCATGGTCTTCATGCGCACGAGCGGCAACACGCCGACCACGGCGCCATCCTGCTCCGCGAAGGCGTAGTGGGTGGCGTGGCCGAAGCTCTCCGCAATCACCCGCGCCCAGGCCGACAGATGGAAGAAGCTGCCCTCGGGGACGCGGCGCACGAAGGCGTCCCAGGCTGGTGCAGTTGCGGCGTCCAGCGGGCGGATCCGAACCGTCACGATCAGGCCGCCGCGGGCAGGGGGGCTGCAATGACAGCGCCGAATACCTCATCCATGCGGCCCCAGCGGAATTCCGCGAGCAGGCGGACCAGCCGCGCTTCCATCCCGCGCAGCCCGGTGTAGTGGCGGAAGCGTGACAGCCGCCCGGCGCCTTCAGCGCGTGGCTGGTCGGGGTCAATTTCCCAGGGGTGAAAATAGAATACGCCGGGTTGACCTTCGGTACCGTTGACGCGGCCGAGACCGGCTCGCGTCAAACCATAGGGTAGAAGCCGAAACCAGCCACCCCCGGCGCAGGGAAGGCTACGGCCGAAGGCGCGGACGGTCGTCATCGGTATCTCCGTGACGCCATCAGGATGCGGCAGATAGGGCCGCCGCGGCGCGGATGGGTCGCCATACAGATCGTGGCGCACCGGAAAGACCGAGGATGAGTAGAGGTAGCCTTCCTCGGCGAGGATGGGATGCGCCCATGGCGTGTGCCGGGCGCTGATCGAGAAGGTGGGAGCGCGGTAGCCGACGACGCGCACGCCGCCGGCCTGCTCGAGGATCGCACGCGCGCGTCGGATGTCGGCGCGGAACGCAGCCTCGCCAATGACATGAACCTGCTGGTGCCCATGGCCATGGCTGGCCAGCTCATGACCTTCCTTGACGATGCGCCGGATCAGGGCGGGGTGCCGTTCAGCGACCCAGCCAAGGGTGAAGAACGTGCCCCGCATCTGGGCCGCGGCGAAGAGGTCAAGCACACGGTGGGTGTTGGCCTCCACGCGGCGTTCGCAACTCTCCCAATTCTCGCGGGGAATGACGCTGGCGAAGGCCTGGACCTGGAACCAGTCCTCGACGTCGACCGACATGGCGTTGCGGATGGGTGTGCCGGTCATGAGCGCCTTCGAGCCTCCGTCACCTGTTCCACGAGATCCTGCAGACGGCGCAACATGCGCTCCCGCCGCTCGACTGCCTGTTCCAGCGCGCCGACCCGTTCGGTCAGGCCGCGAAGAGCGGTGATTGTATTATCTTCGGGTGGCGATCGCTCTTCCGTGGCGCAGATCACGCCGAGATCCTGTTCGAGCTCCTCGGCGGTCGCTTCGACCAGTTCCGTGCCCAGCACCGCGGCATGTTCGAGCGAACCGCCGAGCAATATGCGGGCGCAGAGCCGGTTGATTCGGCGCGGAATGCCGGCGCTGAACTGATGCACGAGATTGAGCGCCTCAACATCCCATGCCGGATGGCCGGTCCAGCCCACCGAGGTCATGCGGTGGCGGACGTACAGATGCGTCTCCTCCCGCGTCAGGCCGGCGAGATGGTAGGCGGCGAGGATGCGCTGTCGCAGCTGGTCGAGATCGGGTCGCGCCAGGGTGTGCCTGAGTTGCGGCTGGCCCATCAGCACGACCTGCACCAGCGCCTGTTCGCCCTGCGTGACGTTGGAGAGCATACGCAACTCCTCGAGCGCGGCGACCGGCAGCGCCTGCGCCTCATCCACGATCAGCACATGGCGCAGACCCTTCTCGACGATGCCGTGCCGCAGGGCGGCGACGACCGCTTGCAGCACCTCGGCCTTGCTGCCCTCCGGCGATGCGCCGAATGACATGGCCACTAGGCGGAGCAAGTCATCGGCGTTGACCTGTGTCGTCATCACGCGGGCGACGGCATGCCCTTTCGGGGCGATCTCGGCGCAGAGCCGTTCGATCAGGGTCGTTTTGCCGGCACCGACCTCCCCGGTGACGACGACAAAGCCTTCGCGCTGCGACAACCCGTAGAGCAGGTGGGCATAAGCGCGGCTGTGGACAGTGCTCGGGAAGAACAGACGCGGGTCGGGCGTCATCTGGAATGGAGGCTCGCGGAAGCCGTAGATATCGATGTCCATGGCGGCGCCTAGAAGGTCCTGCGGAGGGCGGCGCGCAGGACGGTCTGAGTATAGCCCACTGGCCCTTCCGCGGTGTTGCGGGTCCAGCCGAGCTGCGCGCTGGCCGTGAGGTTGTCGGTCAGCCGGTGCAGCAGGGTCAGGCTTACGGCATAGATATCCTGGTTCGTCGAGGAGATCTGGTCCTGCGACAGCCGGCCATATTGCAGCGTCGTGATGCCGGTCGTGCGGGGGCTGAACTCATGTGCCCAGCCGAAGGTTCCATAGATACCGGATTGCGGTGAGGCCGGGTCGCCGAACGCCGAGGACACCGGCTCACTGTCCTGCCAGGTCGCCGACAAGGTGAAGCTGTCACGTGGCCAACGATACTGCAGTGTGGCCGTGCCAAGCCGCGTGCGGTACAGCGCGGACGACACTGCGAGAAACGGATTGACGAGGATCACAGGCGCGCCGCTTCGGCTGTCGACCGGGTTGCCGAGCGCGTCGAAGGTGATGGTCTCCAGCAGGTCCTGCGACTCGCTCAGGCCGGTGGAGAGTTTCTCGCTGTAGGTGGCGTAGACGTTTGTCCGCGCGCCGAGCGCGACGCCAGCATTGAGCATGACAGAATTGAAGCCGTCATGCCGTCCATAGCGGACGACGATGATCGAATCAGGACCAGGCGTCAGCCTTGTCCCGATCGACCAGGTTGCCCCTTCGATAGTCGCGGCGTTGGTGCCGCCGTATTCGATGTTCTCGTAGCCGATCTCAGCCAGCACCGCGACGCTTGGCAGGATCGCATAGCGGCCTTCCACGGAGGTGACGAAGCGGTGGGCCCCGTCATAGACGCCTCCGCCGATGAAACTTGTGCCGTCAATGCGGCCCTGCAGCGCGAGCCGGCCGAAATCCTCGCCGCTGCGCAGGATCGCGAAGCCGCGATTCGCCGTGTAGGACTGCGCCGACAGGTTTGTCCCTTGGTTACGTCCAGACGCCCAGTCCTGCTGGGAATACTGGTAGGAGTAGCCGAGCTGGGCGGTAGCCGCGGTGCCGAAGCGGTGGATCAGGAAGGGCGTGATCTGCGCGTTGAAGGTCTGGGTTGTGTTCAGCCCTTCGACCAACTGCGCGCTGCCGGGAATGACCCCGCCACTCTGCGGCTGGACGCTCGCCGAACCGCGGATGTCCACATAGAACAGGTCCGGGACGACGGCGACGAGCAACTGTCCGCCGCCGATCTGGTCCACGGCGTTCTGGCTCGAATAGGTCCCGTACAAGCGCAGCGCCGGCGTGTAGGTCAGCGAACCCAGCAGGCGCGACGTGCTCACAGCGGCGGCAATGCTCGGCGCGATGGTGGTGACGATGTCGCTGCGCGCGTCCTGGCGGGTTTGGAACAGGTTGTTGGTGCCAAGGACCTCGACGCCGATGGCGGGGCGGATCGCATAGGGCCGGTCAGTGAGGCTGAGCGGTACCTGTCCGAAATCAAACAGGCCGAGCCCGCTTCCCGAGCCGGCATAGGTGCCAATTCTGATGGGGTCGGCGGTCCGCCGCGTCAGCCCTGGATCGACGTCAGCGAGCGTGCCAAGCGCCGGGGAAACGAGCGTAGGCGTCGTGGCGCTCGGCGCGCTGCCTGTCTCTGGCGATGCAGCAGGCGCTGTAGCGGTCGCCGGCGCCGCGGGTGTCGAGACCGTTCCACCGCCGCCGGCCGATTGCCCAGTCGCCGGGGAGGCGAACAGCGCCGCGGCTGCGATCCCCATCGCCCACGCTGCGTCAGCCTTGCCCACGAGCCGCCGCGTATTCTGTGTGTTGGTCACGTCCCCCGAAACTGCTGCTGACCTTGAGCGTCAGGAGATTGAGCAGAAGCTGGAGGTTCGGGCAGGCATCGACGATATCGAGCGCGGCCTCCACCTCGGCGCGCTGCGTCCGCTCCGCACGCACCACCATCACGACCTGGCCCGCCACCGCGGCAAGCAGCCCGGCCGTGCTGGCCTCCAGACAGGCAGGGGTGTCCAGGACGAATACGTGCTGCGGCAAACGCGTGGCGAGGCGAAGCAGCCCGGCCGCGATCGCGTCGGCCTGCGCCGGCCCGGACCGCCCGCGCGGCAGGACGGAGAGGCCATGCACGGCCGTTGGCAACGTCAGCGCGGCCGGGTCTGCGCCTGCCATAGCCTGAAGCGCCTCAAGGCCTGGTGCTTCCTCCAGGTCCAACAGCGCGGTCAGCGAGCCGGCACCACCTTCGGTATCAATAAGGATGACCTGGCGGCCGGCGCCTTCCGCCATGCTGGCGGCGATATTCAGGGCGGCGAAGGATTTGCCCTCGCCGGCACGCGCACTCGTCACCAGCACGATCCGCCCGTCGCGACCGGGGGCCGGCGCGGTTGCCTCCACGGTGCGCAACACCTGCTCCCGAACCAGTGCGATCTCCTCGCGCGGCATGCGACGCGTCTGCGCCTGGCCAACAAGGCCAGCTCGCTCAAGCGTGTCGCGCCCGATCGGAGGCGCTTCCTCCCGAAGAGGCAGCGTGGCGAGTGGTACGCGGGTGGGTGCCGATGCGTCGAGCAGTTGCCCAGCGCCGTCTGAGTCATAAGGGTCGAGTGGTACCGTCGTGAATTGGGGCCGCTGCGCCTGCCGCGCGGCGGCGGCAGCCGTGCGCGCTGCATCGACGACGCGCTCGGCGAGATGCGGGCGGCGGGGCGACGTGATGTTCATGCGGCGAACCTCGCGACGATATTAAGCGGACCCACGGCGGCGACGACGAATGCGAATGGTAGCGGCAGCAGGCAAAGGAGAAGCAACATCAAATCACCGGTGCGCAGCCGTGGGGTCGCTGTCGTGAAGGCGCCGAGCACGGGTAGCCCGATCTGGTGCAGTTCCCGTAGCGCATAGAAGGACTTGTCCAGCTGGACGCGAATGAAGATCACCGCGCCGCCAGCGCCGAGCGCCAGCAACAGCACGCCCGCCGCAAGCATGAGGCGGTTTGGACCAGCCGGTTGCATCGGCATGGTTGGCGGGTCGACGACTTCAAGCGTGACGCGATCGGAGCCGGTTCGCGCTGCCTCGGCGATATTCACCGCCTCGCGCCGGGACAGCAATTCCTCATAGTTGCGGCGGATGACGTTGTAGTCGCGGTCAAGATTGGCGAATTGCGCCTGCACTTCAGGCGCGGTGCGCGCCATCTCCTCGAGCCTTGCGCTCTCCGCCTCGGTGTCGCGGATCTGGCGTTCCAGCGACGCGATCTGCGATTCGATCTCGACGAATCGGAATACCAACTGCTCCCGCGCAGGGTTGGCACGCGGGGCGGATGCCGGGGTGCGGCCACTCACGGAACGCGCGGCGGAAAGTGCCGCGCGCGCGGCCGCCACTTCCGGGTGCTGCTCGGTATAGCGTTGCCGCAGGACGAGGAGGCGCTGCTCGGCTTCGACAACAGCGGTGGTGTTGCCCGGGACCGGCACCCTCTCTGGTGACTCGCTGATCTGGTCGCGCAGCAGATCCCGGTGGCTGATCGCATCGGCAAGCTCGCCGCGCAGGACCTGCTTGCGCTGGCGGACAGCATCAAGGCGAGACGAGCTGCCATTGAGCGCGAGCAGGTCCTGGTATCGTGTCGTGAACTCGGCGCGGCGCTGCTCGGCTTCCCGCAACTGCTGTTCGTAGACCGTGAGCTGCTGGATGAGGAAGGCACGCGCGCCTTCTATCTGCCGGCGATCGGAGCCGCTGGCGAGCTCGAAAAACAGAGTCACCACCTGCGCTACAACGTCATGAGCGACCTGCCGATCCTTGTCATTGTATTCTACTGTGAAGAGATTCCGCCCCTGCGTCGCAAATCGAAGGTTGCTGGTGAGAGTCTTGATCAGAGCCTCGCGATCCTCCCCGGCGGCAACGCGATCGGCGAGTTTCGTCCGATCCACGATGCGCTCGAGGTTCGGCCTGCTAAGCAGTGTGCGCTGGAGGATTTCGACCTGGCCGGCGGGAGACGTGTCGATGGCGATGCCGCGCAGCAGCATGCCTAGTACGGCGTCCGCATCCGCATAGATGCGCGCGGTGGACAGATACCGGTCCGGCAGCATGCGCACCCCGGTCCAGCCGACCAGCGCGACCAGCCAGATGACGGCGACGGCCAACCAGCGATGCCGCCAGCCCGCCGCACCGTATCGACGGACGAGGTCGAGAACCAACATGGCTCAGAACCATCCCTGGGGAATGACGAGAGTGTCGCCGGGCCGCATGCGGACATCCTGGCTGATGTCACCGCCGCGAAGCAGGTCGTCGAGGCGGACAGGGACCTTGGTCACCGGACCGCCGGGGGCATCGCGGCGAATGATCTCGGCCCGGTTGCCCGCGGCATAGCGCGTGAGGCCGCGAGCCTCGATGATGACATCGAGCACGGTTATCCCTTCGCGATAGGGCATCGCGCGCGGCTGCGCCGCCTCTCCGATGACGCGGATCTGCTGCGACGGCGCGCCGACAAAGCCGCGCACCAGGATTGTGACATTCGGCTCAATCACATAGCGCCGCAACTGCCCCGCGACCTCGCTGGCGAGTTCGCTCGGCGTCCGCCCCGCCGCCACGACGTCCGGCACGAGAGGCAGCGAAATGCGGCCGTCGGGACGCACCGGCAGGGCCGAGGCGCTGAGTTCCGGCGCAAGGTAGACAAAGACGTCGAGCGTGTCGCCCGGTCCGATCACGTAGGCGGGAGCGCTGCTGCCGGTGGGGGGCGCGGCCTCGGGTAGCTGGGTCGGTGCCGCGGCGCAGGCGGTAACCGCCAGAATCAGCAACATCGCCATGCAGTGCAGGGTGCCACGCAGTTTCATTGGCCCAATTCTCCCGCAGTCCCGGTGCACATTGTCTCGTGGTGCAAGCGCGTCATTTAGGGGCAAAGTCGACCGCCATTTGTTTAATCTACCTGCAAGCAAGCGCATCGTGCAACGCAATATGTGACGAGAAATTATGTCCCGGTCGAATATTTTGCATCGACGATGCTCTTATAAATTGCATGCCACCGAAGGCCGGGAAGCCGTGACTGGTTGTGCTCGTAAAACGGGTAAACGCTAATGTTGATACAACAAAGGATATAATTGAAAAACACGAACCCGTGATAGCATATTTTCACCTTGATTACGGCGTCCAAATGGTGCCAATTTCGCGCTGAGACGAATGTATTAATTTTGTGACGGCAAAAATGTGACGCCAGAGCAAAATTTGAGACGAAGCATCCGTCTGGCCCGCATCGTCGGTGCGCCCGGATAGGAGTTCGTTTTTGTCGAGGAATGCAGAATGATCCGACGGCAGCATACACTTTCTAGCCATGCCCCCGCCGGGTTCCGCAGTGCAGGCGGATCCGCTTCGGGTATCACGATGTGCGTGGCGATCGCTGGTGCATTGAGCGTCCTTTATCTGTGCGCTCTCCAGGAAGCCTATTTCGTTGTCTGTGGGGCGATGCTGGTGGCAACGCAGATGCTTGCCTCCGGCCCTCTCGCATCCCCTATCCATGTTGCTGCAGCCGCCGGCCGGGCTCTGGGAGAGGGGCGGCCGATCCTGTGGGCAATGGAAGGGCAAACCCCCGCCTATCCCGGAACCGGCGGCATTTCCCCCGAAACCCTCGGATCGGAACCGCCCCCGAAGGATCGCCTGGTCCCTGAATATTTGCCGGAGGACTGGCTCAGCAGCACCCGGGCGGTCCGACAGGGCGCGTGGGAAAATGCGCTGCATCGCGGCCTGGATATTGTCGCAAGCTTGGCTTTGCTGGTGCTGGTGTTGCCGCTGCTGCTTCTCGTTGCGCTGGCAATCAAGTTGGATTCACGCGGGCCCATCTTCTACTGTCAGGAGAGGGTGGGGCGCGACAATCGCGTCTTTAGCATCCTGAAATTCCGCAGCATGACAGTCGATGCTGAGAAGCCAGGGACGGCGGTGTGGGCGAGCGTGCAGGACAGTCGGGTGACCTGGGTCGGGCGTCTCATCCGGCACTACCGCATCGACGAGATCCCGCAGACCATCAACATCCTGCGCGGTGACATGAGCTTCGTGGGGCCGCGGCCCGAGCGCCCCAACTTCGTGACGCAACTCACCGCTGCCATTCCACACTACGCGGACCGCGCCGCCGTTCGGCCTGGGCTGACCGGCTGGGCGCAGGTGCGATACCCGTACGGTGCATCAATCGAGGATGCGCGGAACAAGCTGGCGTTCGACCTGTGGTATATTCAAGAACGTAGCATCTGGCTGGACTTGCGGATCATGCTCGCGACCGTGCGGGTCGTACTGGGTCAGGTCGGCGCGCGATGACGGCCACGACGGCCGTGATCGAGGCACCGGCCCGCCTGCCACGGCCCGCGGCCGGAGGTGGCCGTCGCGCTTCCGATTTACCTATCCGACTGCTGACCTTCAGCACCCTGTTCCCCAACGCGGCGCAGCCGACGCACGGTGTCTTCGTTGAGAACCGGTTGCGGCACCTGCTGGCATCAGGGCGCGCCACAAGCACGGTGATCGCGCCCATCCCTTGGTTTCCGTCGCGCAATCGCCGCTTCGGGGCGTGGGCAAACTACGCCGCTGTGCCGTCGGAAGAAGTTCGGCACGGGATCCGCGTGCTGCATCCACGCTTCGCGGCACCGCCGAAGATTGGCATGTATACAGGTCCCTGGACGTTGCTGAGGGCTGCGCGCGACGCGTTCAAGCGACTGCACGACGAAGGGGCGCGCTTCGATGCGATCGATGCGCATTACCTCTATCCGGATGGCGTCGCCGCGGTCTGGCTGGGGCGCGAGGTCGGTCTGCCCGTCGTCATCACCGCTCGCGGATCGGACACGAGCCTGCTGCCGCGCTTCGTCCTGCCGCGCCGATTGATCAAAGGGGCATTGGACGGCGCGGAGGCGGTGATCGCGGTCAGTGCCGGCCTGGCTGAGGGATTGCCGCCACTTGGTGCGACGCCCGGCAAGGTGACGGTATTGCGCAATGGCGTCGATCTTGCCGCCTTCCGGATGCCGAAGGACCGGGCGGGCCTGCGCGCGAAATTCGGTCTGACGGGCCCGGCGCTGCTGTCGGTCGGTCACCTGATCGAACGGAAAGGACATCATCATGTCATCGCCGCGCTTCGGCATCTGCCCGGTATCCAGTTGCTGATTGCCGGCGAGGGGCCGGAGCGTGGCGCGCTCATGGCCCTCGCGGCGCGGCTCGGTGTCACGGACAGGGTCAGGTTGCTTGGTTCCCTTCCGCACCATGCGTTGGCGGAGCTCTATGGGGCGGCGGATGCCCTGGTGCTCGCCTCGACGCGCGAGGGCTGGGCGAATGTGATGCTCGAATCCCTGGCCTGCGGCACACCGGTTGTGGCGGGGCCGGCCTGGGGCAGCCGGGAAGCGATCTCCGCGCCGGAGGCCGGTATCGTGCTCGATGAGGTCACGCCGGAGGCCATCGCGGCGGCCGTGACGCGTCTGCTGGCTGAGCGGCCGCCCCGCATGGCGACCCGCGCCCATGCCGAGCGGTTCAGCTGGGACGAAACGACGCGGGGACAACTGGACCTCTTTGCCGGTGTCCTGGCGAACCGAGGCGGTTTGAGATGAGCGCACAGCCTCTTTGGCTCGTGACTGGCGGTTGTGGCTTCATCGGCTCGCATCTGTGCGCCGCCCTGATCGCAGCGGGCCAGCACGTGCGGGTGTTGGATGATCTTTCCACGGGTCGGCGGGAGAATCTTGCCCCGGGCGCGACGCTGATGGTCGGCGACGTCGGCGATCCTTCGCTGCTTGCCGCCGCCATGGAGGGGGTCTCGGGCTGCTTTCACCTCGCGGCCATCGCCTCGGTTGAACGCGCGACGCGGGAGTGGCGCGAGGCGCACAGGGTTAACCTCTCCGCCTTCGTCGCCGTGCTTGACGCAGCGTGCGCCGCGGGGCGCGTACCGGTCGTCTATGCCTCATCGGCCGCCGTGTATGGCAGCAATGCCGACCTACCATTGGGCGAGACCGCCGCGACGCGGCCGCTCTCGGCCTATGGTGCTGACAAGCTAGGCTGTGAACTTCATGCGCGCGTGGCTGGCGTTGTCCACGGCCTGCCGACCCTTGGGCTGCGCTTCTTCAATGTCTATGGCGCACGGCAGGATCCAGCCTCGCCGTATTCGGGCGTGATCTCGATCTTCGCCGACCGACTGTTGCGCGGGGAACCGATCGCCATCTTCGGCGATGGATTGCAGAGCAGGGACTTCGTGCCGGTATCGGACGTGGTTGCCGCCCTTCGTGCAGCGATGATGGCTGCTGACTTGGAAGGGCGGGCTTTCAATGTCTGCTCAGGACGGGCGACCACGGTCCTGGAACTGGCCCGAACCCTCGCCGATACCTGTGGGGGCAATACGGCGATAAGGCATCTGCCCGCCCGTGCCGGCGAGGTGCGCCATTCGCTTGGTGACCCGACGGCATCGCGTACTGCATTGGGACTGACGGCGCCCAGGGAACTCGCCGACGGGCTTCGCGACGTTATGTCGTGGATGCGGGCAGGGCGCCCGCTGCTTGCGCCGGCGCTAACCGATCGCGACTGAGAAAATGGCCACTACCACACCCCAGAGTGCGAGCGACACGCCAAGGATGGTCAGAGCCGCACGCGGCCACGCGACTCGCGACCCGAACGCGCTTTCGGATCCATGCATGACCACGTCGTGGGTCTCGCCGATCTTTTTTGCAACGTTCACGCAACGCTCCCTTCGGGAATTACGGTTCGGCATTGCACGGATGAAGTGCCGTTTGCCTTCCGCATATCTACCGGCGCGTTGGTGTCAAGAGCAAGCAGTTTCGGCAAGTGTAGGTTGTCCCGCGCTCGCCGTTCACGACTTAAACGGAAAAATAACGATTTCCTGCACGGAGGCGGATGCATGTGCGGCGTAGCAGGGCTCTTTCATCCCATTAATCCGGCCGTGCCCGCGGCGTCAGCCCTGCGCGCCATGACGGACGCGCAGCGGCATCGCGGCCCAGATGGGGAGGGCTTTCATGCCGAGCCACACGTTGGATTCGGCCATCGAAGGCTCGCCATCGTTGATCTCGCGGGCGGCGCACAGCCTATGGCCACCGATGACGGCGCAATCGTCGTGACGTTCAATGGCGAGATCTACAACCATGAGTCGCTGCGGCGGGAACTCGTTGCCCTGGGCCATGTCTTCCGCACCCGGTCGGACACCGAGGTGCTGCTGCATGGTTGGCGCGCCTGGGGGCCCGACTTGCCGGCCAGGCTCGTGGGCATGTTTGCGTTCGCGCTATGGGACCGTTGTGGGAGGCGGTTGTTTCTCGCGCGGGATCCGCTGGGCGAGAAGCCGCTGCACTACGCCTGGATGCCGGATGGCAGCCTTGCTTTCGCCTCCGAGATCGGTGGCCTGACCGCATTGCCGGCATTGCCGCGTGGACTCGATCCGGTTGCCCTGGATGACTTCCTGGCGCTTGGCTATGTGCCCGAACCGGCAACAATCCACGCCGCGATCCGGCGGCTGCCGCCGGCGCACATGATGCTCCTCAAGGTGGGAGAACCCGCCGGGGCGGCGGTGCCTTTGCGCTTCTGGTCGCCGCCGCGGGAGGTGGGGCAGGGCGGAGCGGACGCCATGGAGACGTTGCGCGATCGCCTCGACGCTGCCGTACAGGCGCGCATGATGGCCGATGTACCGCTCGGGGCCTTCCTCTCGGGCGGTATCGATTCCGGTGTGGTGACGGGGCTCGCGGCCCGCGCGGCCGGGCAGCCTCTCGCAACCTTCACCATGGGTTTCGCAGGGGCGGCGGACGAACGCGCGGATGCCGCGCTGGTGGCAGCACTATACCACACGCGGCACGTCGCCGAGAATGGTGCGGCGGTGGATTATCTCGCCATGGCGCGCGAGATACCACGCATCTTCGGCGAGCCTTTCGGCGACCATTCCGCAGTGCCTACCCTGGCCGTTTCAACCCTGGCGCGCCGCCATGTGACCGTTGCGCTGTCCGGCGATGGCGGCGACGAGGTTTTCGCCGGCTATCGCCGATACCGCTTCCATGCGCTGGCCGAGGCGACACGGCGCCTGCTGCCGGCCGGGCTGCGGCGTGGCGCCTTCGGCGCGCTGGCGCGCGCTTACCCGAAGCTCGACCGCGCGCCGCGCTGGCTGCGAGCCAAGACGACGCTTACCGAGATCAGCCTCGACAGCGCGATGGGCTATTACGGCACGGTCTGCAAGCTCGCGGCGGACCGGCGGCGCGGATTGCTGGCTCCGACGCTCCGCGCTCGGCTATCCGGCTACGATCCATCCTCGCGCTTCGCCACGCTGATGGCCGAGTGCGATCCGGAGGAACCACTGCTCCAGGCGCAATACGCCGATCTTCATACCTATTTGCCGGGCGACATCCTCGCCAAGGTGGATCGCACCAGCATGGCGGTTTCCCTCGAGGTCCGGCCGCCATTGCTCGATCCTGATCTCGTATGTTGGGGACTGGCACTGCCCGCCCGGATGAAATTGCGCGGCGGCGTCGGCAAGCGCGTCTTGCGAGAGGTGGCGCAGACGCTATTGCCGGATGAGTTAATGCAGCGCGCCAAGCGCGGTTTCGCGGATGACCTCAGCGGCCGGTTCAGAGCCGATGGTCAGCGCATCCGACAGCGCCTCACCGGCGAAGCGATGGCCGACAGTGGGTTGTTCGATCTTCGCGCCATCACGGCGCTGGTTGATCAGCACGAAGCTGGAATCTTCAACCATACGCAGGCGCTGTGGCACCTGCTCGTCGTCGAGGGCTTCCTCGCCGGCGCAGCGACGTTGCCTCAAGAAACTACCCCCACGGTTGCGCAACGCATTGCCTGACGGGACATTGATTTGCGCGAGTTCATCGCGCCGAGGGCGTCGCACGACGGTGCCGGGACGGCAACCAATCGAATAGGGCGCGAATGAGCCGGTGAGCTGGCCCCCAACCTTTGGACAGTTTTCCGGCCTGGCTAAGCTCGGTCCTGGTTGTTGTCAGGCCGCCAATCGCATCACGTCGTCCACCCCATACGCCTCGTCGGGATTCGCCCGCCGATCCCGCTATGGGGTCACCCTGCATGGTAGTAGCCGATCCACTTTACCAGCCCGGTCCGCAGTTCCGAGCCGCTCTCGAAGGCGTGCAGGTAGACGCATTCGTGCTTCGGGCTGCGCCACAGCCGCTCGATGAACACATTGTCCATCCACCGCCCGCGGCCATCCATCGAGATGCGCACGCCAGCCGCCTGCAGCACGCCGGTGAACCGCGGAGAGGTGAACTGGCTGCCCTGATCCGTATTGAAGATCTCCGGCCGAGCGAACCGCGCCAATGCCTCCTCCAGCACCTCGAGGCAGAATTCCACATCTGGCCTGCTGCCGGTTTGGTGGACACGGAGATAAGGTTTTCCAACCCTATCGAACGTCCCCATGCAGCGACGGGTATTCAGT